>NZ_CP182500.1:0-125000 GCF_048282685.1 Paenibacillus sp. JJ1722
GTGGACAGCCATACCTCTGAACTATGGCAGCAAATTCTATCCATCATACAAACCAAGCTGAGTAAGCCGAGTTACGACACTTGGTTTAAGGCTACCAAGGCAGCGAAACTAAATGACCACTCCATTGTGATTTCTGCACCGACAACTTTTGCCGTGGAATGGCTTGAAAGCCGCTATACCAAGCTAGTCGGAGCAACGGTTTATGAAATTTTGGGCAAACAACTAGAGGTCAAGTTCGTTATTGAAGAGAACAAGCCCGCCGAGGTCGACCTTCAGCAACAACCTCAGCAGCAGCCGGTCGTTCATGAAGAAGCTGTGTCCCATATGCTGAATCCCAAATATACATTCGATACATTCGTCATCGGATCGGGGAACCGTTTTGCCCATGCGGCATCGCTGGCCGTCGCCGAGGCGCCGGCAAAAGCTTACAATCCGCTGTTTTTATACGGTGGTGTGGGGCTGGGGAAAACGCATCTGATGCACGCTATCGGACACTATATTTTGGAGCACAATCCGACCAGCAAGGTCGTTTATTTATCGTCGGAGAAGTTTACGAATGAATTCATTAATGCCATCCGGGACAACCGCGGGGAAAGTTTCCGGAATAAATATCGCAACATTGATATTTTGCTCATTGATGATATTCAATTCATTGCGGGCAAGGAATCGACGCAGGAGGAATTTTTCCACACGTTCAACGCCCTTCATGAGGAACGCAAGCAGATTATAATCTCAAGCGATCGGCCGCCTAAAGAAATTCCAACGCTGGAGGAACGGCTGCGCTCTCGCTTCGAGTGGGGACTTATTACGGATATTCAACCGCCGGATCTGGAGACGAGAATTGCTATTCTTCGGAAAAAGGCGCGGGCGGAAAACCTGGATATTCCTAATGAGGCCATGATGTATATCGCTAATCAAATTGATACAAACATCCGTGAGCTGGAAGGGGCGCTTATTCGCGTTGTCGCTTATTCCTCCTTAACCAATCAGGATGTCACAAGTCATCTCGCGGCTGAGGCGTTGAAAGATATTATCCCGTCCAGTCGTCCAAAAATGATCACGATTCAGGATATACAGCATCAAGTCGGGGAATTTTACAATCTACGGCTGGAGGATTTTAAAGCGCGTAAGCGGACGAAGGCTGTAGCTTTTCCACGACAGATTGCCATGTACCTGTCTCGTGAGCTAACCGACTATTCTTTGCCAAAAATCGGCGAAGCCTTCGGTGGGCGTGATCATACGACTGTCATTCATGCGCACGAAAAAATCTCCAAATCCATTCAAGTGGATCAGGATCTGTTTAAAGTTATCAACAGCCTAATAGAAAAAATCAAAAATCCAACCTGAATAAGTTCAGAGCCTATACACAATTTATACACATGTGGATAGGCTTGATTTTATTAGGGTTACAGTGACTTATCCACATATTCAGTGCGCCTATTACTATTACTAATATATTTTAAAGATATACATCACCTAAATAAGGCCCGCGTCAACGCGTGCTTGAAGGATTAAAACCCGTAGGAGGAACTTATGAAGATCAGCATTCTGAAAAACGTTTTGAACGAGGCTATACAACATGTATCCAAAGCGATATCAAGTCGGACTACGATTCCAATTCTGAGTGGTATTAAGCTGGATGTGAATCACCAGGGAGTAACGCTGACCGCCAGCGATACAGACATCTCCATTCAATCCTTTATTCCGATGGAGGATGGTGACCAAACTGTTGTTCAGGTCGAACAACCCGGCAGTGTTGTGCTGCCTGCCAAATTCTTTGTCGAAATTATCAAAAAGTTGCCGTCGCAGGAGATCCATATGGAGGTAAAAGACCAATTCCAAACCTTTATCTCGTCCGGCGCAACTGAAATTCAGATTGTTGGCTTGGACCCTGAAGAATTCCCGGTGCTTCCCAACATTGAAGAAAATCAAGTCATCTCTGTACCAGGAGATTTACTTAAAAATATGATTAAACAGACGGTATTCTCCATCTCCACCCACGAAACGACACCGATTTTAACTGGCGTGTTGTGGAATCTGGCTGAGGGTGAATTGAAGTTTGTGGCAACGGACCGCCACCGCCTTGCCACCCGTAGCGCTCATTTGGAGACGTCTGAAGGCTTGCGTTTTAGCAATGTTGTCATTGCGGGCAAAACGCTGAATGAGCTGAGCAGAATTATTCCAGATCAAAATATGCTTGTGGATATCGTAGTAGCGGACAATCAGGTATTATTCAAAGTAGATCGGGTGCTATTTTATTCCCGCATCTTGGACGGCACCTATCCTGATACTTCTAGAATTATTCCGACCTCCTACAAAACAGAACTGATTGTGGATACAAAAAGTTTAAGTGAGTCAATTGACCGTGCTTATTTGCTGTCCCGTGAGGAAAAAACGAATATTGTAAAAATGCAGTCGCTGGAAAATGGCGGTTTGGAGATTTCCTCTAGTTCCTCTGAGCTTGGCAAAGTGCGTGAGGAAGTAACTGTGTCCAAATTTGAGGGAGAGCCGCTCAAAATTTCGTTCAACTCTAAATACATGCTCGACGTGCTGAAGGTGATTGACAGCGAGCAGCTGACGATTGCTTTTACCGGCATTATGAGCCCCATTATTTTAAAACCGGCTGATTCCAGCAATGCGCTGTATATCATCCTGCCATATCGCACAACCAACTGACGTTTAGCGTTAACCCACCCGAGGACAAGCGAAAGGATGAACAAGCCTTGAAACAGATATCTATACAAACCGAATACATTAAGCTCGATCAATTTTTAAAATTAGCCGATTGTGTATCCACAGGAGGCATGGCTAAAGCCCTGCTGCAAGAGGGACAAGTCCGTGTGAATGGTGAACCGGAAGAACGTCGTGGAAGAAAACTGTACCCGGGTGATACCGTAGAAGTAGAGGACAACGGAAGTTTCGAAGTTACAGCAGGAGCATGATCGCCTGGGTGGCAAGGACTCCTTTTAGGTACGGAGTAACAAGGGGGACCCTATGTGTTTGTGAACAACATTGTTTTGCAGCAGTACCGGAACTATGAACGGCTGGAGCTGAATGAATTTGGGCCCGTTAATTTGCTGATCGGACAAAATGCGCAGGGCAAAACGAATCTGGTAGAGGCGATTTTTGTACTGGCTTTAACCAAAAGTCATCGAACGTCCCGCGACAAGGAGTTAATCTCTTTCGGGGCTACTTCCACTCACCTAGCTGCGGATGTGGATAAAAAATACGGGAAAATCAGACTGGATCTCGCGTTATCCACACAAGGTAAAAAAGCAAAGATCAACGGACTGGAGCAGCGCAAACTGAGCGATTTTATCGGTTCGTTAAATGTGGTCATGTTTGCACCTGAGGATCTGGAAATTGTGAAAGGAACACCGGGGGTTCGCCGCCGGTTTCTTGACATGGAAATCGGACAGGTTGCGCCAGGATATCTGTATCATTTGCAGCAATATCAGAAAGTATTGGTTCAGCGAAACAACCTGCTCAAGCAAGCTTGGGGTAAGGATATGGCGTCAGTGCAGCTGATGCTGGAGGTATGGAATGAGCAACTTGTTGAGCATGGTGTTAAAATTGTTAAAAAGCGGAAACAATTTATAACAAAGCTACAAAAGTGGGCTCAGGCCATTCATGAAGGGATAGCAGGTGGGACAGAAGAGTTAAAATTAACCTATGTTCCCTCCTTCAGTGAGCCAGAGGAAGAAGATGAAGCTGTCTTATTGGAGCGATTTATGATAAAGTTATCCCAAATGAGGGAACAGGAAATCCGCCGTGGCATGACTTTGGCGGGACCCCATCGTGACGATTTGGCCTTTGCCATTAACGGCAGAGAAGTGCATACGTATGGCTCTCAGGGGCAGCAGCGGACGACGGCCCTGTCCTTGAAGTTGGCCGAAATAGAGTTAATCCATGAGGAAATTGGTGAATATCCTGTCTTGCTGCTGGATGATGTTTTGTCCGAGCTGGACCCCTATCGTCAGACCCAGCTGATCGAGACTTTCCAAAGCAAGGTACAGACCTTTATCACGGCAACCGGGGTTGAGACTTTGAACGCAGAACGACTCAAGGATGCCAATATTTATCACGTCCACGACGGGCATGTGGAACACTAAGGAGTGAGTGACCGCTATGTATATTCATCTGGGTGGAGAAAAAATCATCCGCTCGTCAGAGCTTGTGGCTATTTTCGATATCTCGATTGAAAAATCCTCTAAAATCTCCAAGCAATACGTGAACCACGCCCAACAGCAAAAGCATGTCGAGATGATTGGCGAAGAGGAAGCCAAGTCCATCGTAGTGACTCAGAATACGGTGTATTATTCCCCCATCTCCTCAACAACACTCAAAAAGCGGGCAAACCAGTTTGTTGCCAATGCTTAACCATAGAATCTATAGAAGTAGGTGAAAGGCATGTCTATGAATCAACCGTCTTATGATGCGGGCGAGATTCAGGTCCTCGAGGGCCTGGAAGCGGTTCGGAAACGTCCCGGGATGTATATTGGCTCCACGAGCGCCAAAGGTCTCCATCATCTGGTCTGGGAAGTTGTGGACAACAGCATTGACGAAGCGCTGGCGGGTTATTGTGACAGCATTCAAGTTGTGGTTCACGAAGATAACAGCGTTACCGTTACAGATAACGGACGCGGTATTCCGGTAAGCGAACACGCCAAAATGAAAAAATCTGCGCTGGAAGTCGTTATGACTGTACTTCACGCCGGCGGTAAATTCGGAGGCGGAGGGTACAAGGTATCTGGTGGTCTGCACGGGGTTGGTGTATCGGTAGTGAACGCTCTCTCCAGCAAAATGATCGTTCATGTTAAACGGGACGGACATCTGTATGAGCAGGAATATCACCGTGGTGCTCCGCAGTATGATGTCAGAGTCATCGGTGATACAGACGAGACGGGTACCCAAACGACCTTCTATCCGGACGATCAAATCTTTACAGAAACGACTGTATACGATTATGATACGCTCCAAACGCGGATTCGTGAGTTGGCTTTCCTGAACAAAGGCATTGCAATCAGCTTGACTGATGAACGGACGGGCGCCAGCGATACATTCCATTACGAGGGCGGAATCAGTGAATATGTACAATTCTTGAATCAAAAAAGAGAAGCGTTACATGAACAGCCGATTTATGTCGAAGGCTCGCGTGATATGATTCAAGTCGAGGTTGCTTTGCAATATAACGACAGCTATACCGAGAATATTTATTCTTTTGCTAACAACATCAATACCCATGAGGGCGGAACTCACGAATCAGGCTTCAAGAGTGCATTAACCCGGATTATTAACGATTATGCACGTAAAAATGGCTTGATTAAGGACAACAATGCCAACTTGACTGGTGATGATGTGCGTGAAGGATTGACGGCGATTATCTCCGTCAAAATTCCAGAACCACAGTTTGAGGGTCAGACCAAGACAAAGCTGGGGAACAGTGAGGTGCGAGGGATTGTCGAATCCCTATTCGCAGAGAAACTCCAGGAATTCCTAGAGGAAAATCCGTCTGTTTCCCGCCGTGTGGTTGATAAATCATTACAAGCAGCACGTGCCCGGGAAGCAGCGCGTAAAGCGCGTGAGCTTACACGTCGTAAAAGCGCGCTGGAAATCAGTTCGCTCCCAGGCAAGCTGGCAGATTGCTCCTCTAAGGATGCTTCGATTAGTGAACTGTACATCGTCGAAGGTGACTCAGCGGGGGGTTCGGCCAAGCAGGGTCGTGATCGTCACTTTCAAGCTATTTTGCCGATTCGCGGTAAAATCCTGAATGTCGAAAAGGCACGCTTGGACCGTATTTTGTCCAGTGATGAAATCCGGTCGATGGTAACAGCAATGGGCACAGGGATCGGAGACGACTTTGACATCGCCAAAGCCCGTTATCACAAGGTCATTATCATGACAGATGCGGATGTCGATGGTGCCCATATTCGTACGTTGTTGCTGACGTTCTTCTATCGGTACATGCGTAAAATCATTGATGCAGGCTATATTTATATTGCTCAGCCACCACTATTCAAAGTAGAGCGTAACAAAGTTGTACGTTATGCGAACTCCGAGGCGGAACGTGATGAGATCATCAGGGAATTTGGAGAAAACGCGAAGTACAATGTACAGCGCTATAAAGGTTTGGGTGAGATGAATGCGACCCAACTTTGGGAAACTACGATGGACCCTGAGAGTCGTACCATGCTTCAGGTAACTGTCAGTGACGCGATGCTGGCTGATACACTGTTCAATACCTTGATGGGTGATAATGTAGAACCTCGTCGTGACTTTATCCAAGAACATGCGAAGTACGTGAAAAATCTCGATTTTTAATGTGTGATGTTCTTTCCTAGTGGCTGTATTACGTGCTCATTAGGTAGTATTTTGTAGGAGTTCACAAGGGGCGCCCAAAGGGGCGTCCCTTTTCTTGTCATTAACCAGCCCGGGTGTATTTGAATATTTAATCTCATTGTTTTAGGCTTTTTTCTTAGAGCGTACGGCTTTACCCGTGGATGGAGAGTACCGTCCGTAGCCTACTGCATATCTGAATATTTTATGATAGAGGCTTTTGTTTGGAAGGGAAGAGAACACCTTGATTGCTGGTCTCGTGTTAACCTCCAGAATCCACGGATAATTTTGCTGATCCAGTCCCACATCTAATCCTATTTCCCTTAAACGTGGGTATCTTTTTTGCAACTGCCAGGCTACCCGTTCGCCCATTTTTGATAATTTTTGCTCCAGTCGTACAGATTCCTTTACATCCATGTATGGAGCGACCAGCTCATTGAAAAAGCGCGTTGTCCCACCGCTGTGATGATTGGTGACGACTTTGTCAGGAGCAGCTACGCGTCCTACAATAAGCGTTGTTTCCCATTGGTGTCTTAAGTTCATCTGGGTTAATACCCTCAGATCGAAAGGGCGTGCTTCATGCTGAAGAAGTGGAATTCCACGCTGGATCAGATATGGACGTTTTCGTATGCGGGAAGAAACCACTCTATGCAGATCTTCTAGACTTTCGAAGGTGAAGGTATCTACTTCATAGCGAAGCACATACCAAGTTCTCTCTTCGATGATTCCTTCTTCTGTCGGCGGAAGCGGTTCTGTCAGCCTCTCTGCCCGCATAACCCCTTTTCCATAAGTACCGTTATCAGGCTTAATATAGACAGTACCATACACGGCCAACATTTCGTTCAAGTGATCAAACGTGTACAACCGTGTTTCCGGTACATAAGCGGCCAATGTCGGATTGGGGAGAATGGCATTTGTTTTGGTCCACTTACTGGATACTCGCTGAATAGACAAGTAATCTCATCCCTTTCTTTTCGAAATATGAGTCATGTACTTGGAATCCGCAACACTTTGACAAAACAAGGGAAACTAAAGGACAAGTGCGTAAAACAATGATATAATAGAGAAATACGGCGTTTTTCGGAATTTTGCTAAGTGAACCCTGACCGTATACGTATTGTATGTGGAAAAGGCCCTTAGGGTGGGGGCTAATCCCCAGCTCTGGGGAATTTGTTATAATCAGGGCTTGTGAGTTGTACAAGAGAATAGCGATCTGCTACAGGCAGAGAGAGAATGACGAGGGATTTACGCTGTAAAGAGGACAGATGTGTTTAATTGTGCTCTTTTTGTGAAAGTAATATAATTATACAGATGAGGATTTCAGCCAAAATCCTGCGCAGAGAGCGGAGTGTATAGGCAGTATCTTGTTAGGCTTTTCACATAGAGAGCATTGTATTGAAGGATAAGAAGGAGGACCAGCATGGCGGATCAAAATAACTCGCAAATCATCAATAGGGATATCGGAGTGGAAATGCGCGAATCCTTTATGGATTATGCCATGAGTATTATTGTTAGCCGTGCCTTGCCTGATGTGCGGGACGGACTGAAGCCGGTACACCGTCGTATTTTGTACGCGATGTCCGAGCTAGGCATGTCGCCAGATAAGCCTTACAAAAAATCGGCAAGAATCGTCGGCGAAGTTATCGGTAAGTATCACCCTCATGGTGATACGGCTGTATATGATACGATGGTGCGGATGGCGCAGGATTTTTCTTTGCGTTATATGTTGGTGGATGGACACGGTAACTTTGGCTCCGTGGATGGAGATATGGCGGCTGCGATGCGTTACACCGAAGCACGGTTGTCCAAGATTGCCATGGAAATGCTACGTGATTTGAACAAAGAGACCGTTGATTTTATGCCGAACTACGATGGTGAAGAGAGCGAGCCCGTCGTATTACCTGCACGTTATCCTAACTTGCTGGTGAATGGCGTCGGCGGAATTGCAGTCGGGATGGCTACCAATATTCCTCCGCATAACTTGGGAGAGGTTATCGATGGTGTACAAGCATTGATCGAAAACCCCGACATTACGCCGATGGAACTTATGGATTATATTCAAGGGCCCGATTTCCCGACAGCAGGTTATATTTTAGGACGCTCTGGTATTCGTCAGGCGTACCAGACTGGCCGCGGATCTGTGACCATGCGTGCGAAGACCACCATAGAAGAGATTGGCAATAAAGCACGGATTATCGTGCATGAGCTGCCTTACCAAGTGAATAAGGCTCGTCTGGTTGAGAAAATTGCCGAATTAGTACGTGACAAACGTATTGAAGGCATTACGGATCTTCGGGATGAATCGGACCGTACGGGTATGCGTGTCGTTATCGAGTTGCGTAGGGACGTGAACCCGAACGTCGTTCTGAATAATTTGTTTAAACATACGGCTATGCAGTCGAATTTCGGTATTAATATGCTTGCCATTGTAAACAACGAACCGAAGATTTTGAACCTGAAGGATGTCTTGTATCATTATCTCAAACATCAGGTCGAGGTTATTCGTCGCCGGACAGAATTTGATCTGAAAAAAGCCGAAGCCAGAGCACACATTCTGGAAGGCTTGCGCATTGCCCTTGACCATCTGGACGAAGTTATTGCCTTGATTCGTTCTTCCCAAACTGCAGAAGCAGCTCGTGAAGGACTGATTGAGCGTTTCTCGCTCACTCTTGAGCAGTCTCAGGCTATTCTTGATATGCGTCTGCAACGCTTAACCGGTTTGGAACGTGAGAAGATCGAGAACGAATATAACGAGCTAATACAAAAGATTGCGGAATACCGTGAGATTTTGGCGAACGAGCATCTGGTACTCAACATCATTAGCGAAGAGCTGAATGAACTTAAGGAACGTTTCGCTGATGACCGTCGCACTGAAATTACAGTGGGTGAAGAGAGTATTCTGGATGAGGATCTCATTCCGCGTGAAGATGTTATTATTACTGTAACCCATACGGGATATATCAAACGCCTTCCTGTTACTACCTATCGCAGTCAAAAACGCGGTGGTCGTGGTGTAGTGGGTATGGATACCAAAGATGAGGATTTCGTAGAGCATCTGTTCATTACGAATTCACATCATCATTTGTTATTCTTTACCGACAAGGGCAAGGTATATCGGATTAAGGCCTATGAGATTCCTGACCTTAGCCGGACAGCCCGGGGGACACCGATTATTAACCTGATTCAGATTGAACAGGGTGAGTCGATCAATGCGGTAATTCCAATCGAGGAATTTGTGGAGGATAGCTATCTATTCTTTGCGACCCAGCATGGAATCATAAAGAAGACACCACTTGATGACTATGCAAATATCCGCAAAGGTGGCTTGATTGCCATTAACTTGCGTGAAGATGACGCCCTGATCGAAGTGAAGCTGACGGACGGACAGCAGGAAATGATTATTGGTACAGCACAAGGCATGTCTATCCGTTTCCCTGAAAGTGATGTACGGTCTATGGGCCGTAGCGCTACAGGGGTTAAAGGGATCAACCTTGATGAGAGTGATGCTGTAATTGGTATGGACATCGTAGATACCAGCCTGGATATCCTGATTGTAACGGCCAAAGGTTATGGCAAGCGTACCCCTGTTGTGGATTATCGTATCCAAAGCCGTGGAGGTAAGGGGATCAAGACGATTAATGTTACGGATAAAAATGGTCCGGTTGTCGGTCTCAAGGTTGTAAAAACCGAAGAGGATCTGATGATCATTACAGCTAGTGGCACCTTGATTCGGACTAGCATGGGGGAAATCTCCACGATGGGTCGGAATACACAAGGGGTAAGGCTGATTAATATTCGCGATGATGATTCGGTTGCAACTGTTTGTCGAGCGAACAAGAATGAGGAGCAGGATGAACTGCTTGAAGAATTATTAGAGGGTGGGGAAGCTGGAGAGGGCTCATCTCTATCATCTGTTGAACCAACTCTCGAAACGAATACAGAAGGTGCGGAAGGTAACGACCCAGAATCTTCTGAGGGCGAATAAGAGCCTGAATATGGAAACAACAGTAGTTATTAAATTTCAGATGGAACAGACTCTCTGACTATTTGGTCGGGGAGTCTTTTTCTTTTTCTGGCTAACGAATTCAGACAAGTATGCTTTAAATGGCATAAAATGAATGTACAGGATCATTCCCAAGTAATATAATGACATCATAACTGGCAGCTGGAGCAGCTGTTGTGAGAACAGAGAGGTTGACCATGACAACTGTACCCGTATCCGAATTAAAAGCAGGACTTAGATTGCAAAGCGATGTATTTACAGAAATGGGCAGTTTGCTGCTACCGAAAGGGCGCATTCTGCTACCGCGTGACTTGGAGATTTTACAGGCGTTCCTGATCCAGCAAGTTGAGGTAGGGACGGATGATCTTACAAAATCCAGTAGCGAGTCTACGACTGTTCGATCTGGAACATCTGAATCGCAAGGACCTTCGTTAGATGGACGAGATGAATCTGAACAATTTCAGGATGAGTATGACAAAATGGTGATGCTCGTTAAGAATGCATTTCAATCGGTGCTCGTCTCTAATTTATCTATATATGAACTGCGAGGACAATTGGAGTCCTTACTGGTGCACATTCAGCGCTATAATGTAATGACCTATACTCCGCCCGCCATGATCGAAGTGGACTATATTTTTCACAACGCCGTGCTAACCTCCCTTACTTCCTATTCCATTGCACAATGGATCGGATTACCTCAAAAGGATTGGATGCAAGTGGCTTTTGCTGGATTGCTTCATGACATAGGGAACGCTAAAATGGACCCGGTCATTCTGTATAAGCCCTCCAAACTAACGTGGGAAGAGCAAGAAGAAATACGTCGCCATACATCACTAGGATACCAGTTGCTTAAAAATGTGAAAGCTATTAACGAAGGTGTGCGTTTGGCAGCTCTTCAGCATCATGAGAAAGTGGACGGTACTGGATATCCACTGCGTCTTAAAGGGGAACAAATCCACATCTACGCTAAAATCGTTGGAGTGGCTGATGTATTCCATGCTATGACTCTAGAGAAAACATACCGACCTGCCCAATCACCGTATCTGGTTCTAGAGCAAATCAAGTCAGAATCATTTGGAAAGCTGGACCCAAGTGTCGTACAAGTTTTTATTCATAAGTTAACCCAATTCAATAATGGAACCAAGGTGCGCCTCAATGATAACCGTACAGGGGAAATTATTTTCGCTGATCGAGATCATCCGACTCGGCCGTTGATTCAAGTAGATGGGGAAATCATTAACTTAATGCTGCAAAGAGAGCTTTATATCGAGTGTATTGTTACTTAACTAAGTATTTTTAAAATAACAGTTGCACAATATAAAGAAAGTATGATATATTATTTCTTGTCGCTTCAAGTGTTATCAAGAAGAGCGAAAAACACTTTTGAAAAAAGTGTTGACATAACTCTAGAAAATATGATACACTATAAAAGTTGCTGAGGGGTTGAAAGAAACGCCGATGCGGACATTGAATGTTTGATCTTTGAAAACTGAACAACGAGTGAGTAAAACGATTTTGCTTGCAAAATCAAACAAGAGATATTTTATCTCGTCAGTTTCAAAATGAGCTTATCGCTCTTTCTATAAACCAACTTCAGTTGGTCTTTAATGGAGAGTTTGATCCTGGCTCAGGACGAACGCTGGCGGCGTGCCTAATACATGCAAGTCGAGCGGGGTTGTTTAGAAGCTTGCTTCTAAACAACCTAGCGGCGGACGGGTGAGTAACACGTAGGCAACCTGCCCACAAGACAGGGATAACTACCGGAAACGGTAGCTAATACCCGATACATCCTTTTCCTGCATGGGAGAAGGAGGAAAGACGGAGCAATCTGTCACTTGTGGATGGGCCTGCGGCGCATTAGCTAGTTGGTGGGGTAAAGGCCTACCAAGGCGACGATGCGTAGCCGACCTGAGAGGGTGATCGGCCACACTGGGACTGAGACACGGCCCAGACTCCTACGGGAGGCAGCAGTAGGGAATCTTCCGCAATGGGCGAAAGCCTGACGGAGCAACGCCGCGTGAGTGATGAAGGTTTTCGGATCGTAAAGCTCTGTTGCCAGGGAAGAACGTCTTGTAGAGTAACTGCTACAAGAGTGACGGTACCTGAGAAGAAAGCCCCGGCTAACTACGTGCCAGCAGCCGCGGTAATACGTAGGGGGCAAGCGTTGTCCGGAATTATTGGGCGTAAAGCGCGCGCAGGCGGCTCTTTAAGTCTGGTGTTTAATCCCGAGGCTCAACTTCGGGTCGCACTGGAAACTGGGGAGCTTGAGTGCAGAAGAGGAGAGTGGAATTCCACGTGTAGCGGTGAAATGCGTAGATATGTGGAGGAACACCAGTGGCGAAGGCGACTCTCTGGGCTGTAACTGACGCTGAGGCGCGAAAGCGTGGGGAGCAAACAGGATTAGATACCCTGGTAGTCCACGCCGTAAACGATGAATGCTAGGTGTTAGGGGTTTCGATACCCTTGGTGCCGAAGTTAACACATTAAGCATTCCGCCTGGGGAGTACGGTCGCAAGACTGAAACTCAAAGGAATTGACGGGGACCCGCACAAGCAGTGGAGTATGTGGTTTAATTCGAAGCAACGCGAAGAACCTTACCAGGTCTTGACATCCCTCTGACCGGTCTAGAGATAGGCCTTTCCTTCGGGACAGAGGAGACAGGTGGTGCATGGTTGTCGTCAGCTCGTGTCGTGAGATGTTGGGTTAAGTCCCGCAACGAGCGCAACCCTTATGCTTAGTTGCCAGCAGGTCAAGCTGGGCACTCTAAGCAGACTGCCGGTGACAAACCGGAGGAAGGTGGGGATGACGTCAAATCATCATGCCCCTTATGACCTGGGCTACACACGTACTACAATGGCCGGTACAACGGGAAGCGAAATCGCGAGGTGGAGCCAATCCTAGAAAAGCCGGTCTCAGTTCGGATTGTAGGCTGCAACTCGCCTACATGAAGTCGGAATTGCTAGTAATCGCGGATCAGCATGCCGCGGTGAATACGTTCCCGGGTCTTGTACACACCGCCCGTCACACCACGAGAGTTTACAACACCCGAAGTCGGTGGGGTAACCCGCAAGGGAGCCAGCCGCCGAAGGTGGGGTAGATGATTGGGGTGAAGTCGTAACAAGGTAGCCGTATCGGAAGGTGCGGCTGGATCACCTCCTTTCTATGGAGAATCGTTTCCTGCAACGGAAACATTCAAATATGAAGCGTAAGCTTCAAAACTCAGGTTTAGGCCTGTTACTCACTCGTTGCTCAGTTTTGAGAGCTCAAACTCTCAAAAAAGCTGGTTATTTACAGCTTTGCACCTTGAAAACTGGATACCGAAACGAAATTGCGTTTTAGAATATTCCTTTAAGCTGATCTTGTGTAAACAAGTGAAATAAAGGTAGCAGGTAAGGAAAGATCTTTTGCCTTTGGCAAAAATCATTCTTTATCGAACATCGACATTTTCTTTCTTTGAAAGAAAAGTCTAGGTTAAGCTACAAAGAGCACACGGAGGATGCCTAGGCGCCAGGAGCCGACGAAGGACGTGGCGAACAACGATAAGGCCTCGGGGAGCTGTAAGCAAGCTTTGATCCGGGGATGTCCGAATGGGGAAACCCGGCTGTCTTCATCGACAGTCACTTTCTGCTGAATACATAGGCAGAATAGAGGCAGACCAGGGGAACTGAAACATCTAAGTACCCTGAGGAAGAGAAAACAATAGTGATTCCGTCAGTAGCGGCGAGCGAACGCGGATTAGCCCAAACCAAGGAGCTTGCTCCTTGGGGTTGTGGGACGTCTCACATGGAGTTACAAAGGAACCGGTTAGATGAAGAGGTCTGGAAAGGCCCGCCAGAGAAGGTAAAAGCCCTGTAGTTCAAAACTTGTTCTCTCCGAGACGGATCCCGAGTAGTGCGGGGCACGTGAAACCCCGTATGAATCCGGCAGGACCATCTGCCAAGGCTAAATACTCCCTGGCGACCGATAGTGAAGCAGTACCGTGAGGGAAAGGTGAAAAGCACCCCGGAAGGGGAGTGAAATAGATCCTGAAACCGTGTGCTTACAAGAAGTCAGAGCCCGATCTATGGGTGATGGCGTGCCTTTTGTAGAATGAACCGGCGAGTTACGTTCCCGTGCAAGGTTAAGGTGAAGAGCTGAAGCCGCAGCGAAAGCGAGTCTGAATAGGGCGATCTTGAGTACGTGGACGTAGACCCGAAACCGGGTGATCTACCCCTGTCCAGGGTGAAGGTGCGGTAACACGCACTGGAGGCCCGAACCCACGCATGTTGAAAAATGCGGGGATGAGGTGGGGGTAGCGGAGAAATTCCAATCGAACCCGGAGATAGCTGGTTCTCCCCGAAATAGCTTTAGGGCTAGCCTCGGAAATAGAATCGTGGAGGTAGAGCACTGATTGGGTGCGGGGCCCGCAAGGGTTACCAAGCTCAGTCAAACTCCGAATGCCATAGATTTAGTTCCGGGAGTCAGACAGTGAGTGCTAAGATCCATTGTCGAAAGGGAAACAGCCCAGACCATCAGCTAAGGTCCCCAAGTGTGTGTTAAGTGGGAAAGGATGTGGAGTTGCACAGACAACCAGGATGTTGGCTTAGAAGCAGCCACCATTGAAAGAGTGCGTAATAGCTCACTGGTCGAGTGACTCTGCGCCGAAAATGTAACGGGGCTAAACACACCACCGAAGCTATGGCTTGATGCTTGCATCAGGGGTAGGGGAGCGTTGAATGCGGGTTGAAGGTGTACCGTAAGGAGCGCTGGACTGCATTCAAGTGAGAATGCCGGTATGAGTAACGAAAAGATCTGTGAGAATCAGATCCGCCGAAAGCCTAAGGGTTCCTGAGGAAGGTTCGTCCGCTCAGGGTAAGTCGGGACCTAAGGCGAGGCCGATAGGCGTAGTCGAAGGACAACAGGTCGAAATTCCTGTACCACCGTAATCCGTTATGAGCGATGGGGTGACGCAGTAGGGTAGTGACGCGGACTGATGGATGTCCGTCTAAGCAGTGAGGCTGGTGTGTAGGCAAATCCGCACATCGTAAGGCTGGGCTGTGATGGGGAGCGAAAATTGTAGTAGCGAAGGTCATGATCTCAGACTGCCAAGAAAAGCCTCTAGCCAGGAGAAGGTGCCCGTACCGCAAACCGACACAGGTAGGCGAGAAGAGAATTCTAAGGCGCGCGGAAGAACTCTCGTTAAGGAACTCGGCAAAATGACCCCGTAACTTCGGGAGAAGGGGTGCCTCGGTAGGGTGAATAGCCCGAGGGGGCCGCAGTGAAAAGGCCCAAGCGACTGTTTAGCAAAAACACAGGTCTGTGCGAAGCCGCAAGGCGAAGTATACGGGCTGACGCCTGCCCGGTGCTGGAAGGTTAAGGGGAGTGGTAAGCCTTTGGGCGAAGCTATGAACCGAAGCCCCAGTAAACGGCGGCCGTAACTATAACGGTCCTAAGGTAGCGAAATTCCTTGTCAGGTAAATTCTGACCCGCACGAATGGCGTAACGACTTGGGCGCTGTCTCAACGAGAGATCCGGTGAAATTTTAATACCTGTGAAGATGCAGGTTACCCGCGACAAGACGGAAAGACCCCATGGAGCTTTACTGCAGCTTGATATTGAATTTGGGTACGATCTGTACAGGATAGGTGGGAGCCGTTGAATCTTGAGCGCCAGCTTGAGAGGAGGCATCCTTGGGATACCACCCTGATCGTATCTAGGTTCTAACTTGGTACCGTGATCCGGTGCGAGGACAGTGTCAGGTGGGCAGTTTGACTGGGGCGGTCGCCTCCTAAAGAGTAACGGAGGCGCCCCAAGGTTCCCTCAGAATGGTTGGAAATCATTCGAAGAGTGCAAAGGCAGAAGGGAGCTTGACTGCGAGACCTACAAGTCGAGCAGGGACGAAAGTCGGGCTTAGTGATCCGGTGGTACCGCATGGAAGGGCCATCGCTCAACGGATAAAAGCTACCCTGGGGATAACAGGCTTATCTCCCCCAAGAGTCCACATCGACGGGGAGGTTTGGCACCTCGATGTCGGCTCATCGCATCCTGGGGCTGAAGTAGGTCCCAAGGGTTGGGCTGTTCGCCCATTAAAGCGGTACGCGAGCTGGGTTCAGAACGTCGTGAGACAGTTCGGTCCCTATCTGTCGTGGGCGTAGGAAATTTGAGAGGAGCTGTCCTTAGTACGAGAGGACCGGGATGGACGTACCGCTGGTGTACCAGTTGTTCCGCCAGGAGCACCGCTGGGTAGCTATGTACGGAAGGGATAAGCGCTGAAAGCATCTAAGCGTGAAGCCCCCCTCAAGATGAGATTTCCCAATTAGTAAGACCCCTTGAAGACGACGAGGTAGATAGGTTGGGGGTGGAAGTGCAGTAATGCATGGAGCTGACCAATACTAATCGGTCGAGGGCTTATCCTAAATAAAACGCAAATAAGTTTCGGATCCAGTTTTCAGGGTGTAAGTTTGTATTGTATAAGCTCAAGTAGCTTATATGAAACAAGCGAACACACAGCATTTGGCGATGCTGATTCCTGTTAAAGAATTTACAATGTAAATTCATGTTTGGTGGCGATAGCGGAGGGGTTCCACACGTACCCATCCCGAACACGACCGTTAAGCCCTCCAGCGCCGATGGTACTTGGACCGCAGGGTCCTGGGAGAGTAGGACGTCGCCAAGCAACAAGTAAAGAGGACCATGATCTCATTGAGATTATGGTCCTCTTTTTTGCATATACGTATACTTTAGAAATATCCTTACAAAAGGAAGGTAACATTTTTGTTACGGAATGTAAGAGTAAACCCTGTATAATATAGGTATTGAATCCCATACACACACGCTGCATTATTGCAGAATTATGCAAACTCCATCATAGGATTTTGTATAGTCAATCAGGCTGGTAAGGAGGGAAGATCATGCGGCGAAATAAATGGCTTGCTCTATTGGTGCTATTCAGTGTCGCTGTCGCGATTCTTACCGGGTGCGTGGAGGAGGAGCCTTCTTGGACATCGTTTGAGGGTGCTGCCAATGAGAAGACGTTTCCGGTTCCCAAAGAAGCTAGTAAAACCGATCGGGCCAGCAGTAATTCGGACATGGACTATGTTCGCTATGCACTGCCAGCATTGAAGGAAAGTGATAGTCTACCTGCTCCTTATCTAGAGGAGATTGCAGCTTGGGGCTGGACTGAGGAACCGAATTTATCCACCTCGAATCAGAAGGTGTTTCAGAAAAATAAACACATGGTGCATTTATCTGTGCATGATGGTTCTTTTACTGTATTGGTTCCAAAAGACAGAAAGGCTGTTGTGAAGAGCAAAAGCGTGGATCTTAATTAGGGACACGGTTTTCAACCGAGTAAGCAGCATAGGATTTATTGTAGATCATATTTTTAGTAAACTCATAGCGTATTGTATGCTGTGTATAATGATGAATGAAGAGATCGGATATGGGGAAGCACTCAGAACTGCAGTTGAGTAGGGGGTGGCTTCCTTTTATATATTTGCATGTTGATCAAATGCTCTACATGAATAACGAGGATAATGATGAGGAAAAGTTTACTTGATAAGCGAATATAACGATTACAGTTGTTAAGTCACAAAAAAAGGAGTAACCGGTTGAGGTTGCTCCTTTTTTATTGCTTCGGTCTATATGGGTGTAGGTTAGTTCAGACCTGAATTTTCTATCTGTACGGATAATGAGTGGTTAGATTTACTGTTGATAATATGAGGCATCTTCATCGGTAAACTTCAACATGCCGTCTTTTCTCTCGCCTGTAAGCCGACTGAGGATGTATAGACGCGGTGCAATAAGCCATAGATGCCAGAAGAGTAAGGATACAGTAAAGGCTGGTGGAGACCAGAGAATGAATACGGCTGATAAGCAGATACCGATCCAGAGGGTATGTATGTGCACACGACGAAAGATGCTATAGCCTATATACTGGTCTGTCATATAGCCTAGCCAAGGTAATTTACGATGGAATGCCCAGCGTTTGCGGAAGGATGTTCCGCCACCGATGTATAGGACAGATCGTGAGATTACGAAGTGTACCCATAAGGTTAGGAAAAAGGCAAGAGCAAACAAAAACACGCTAGTCCAGGAAAAGGCAAGAAGCAGAAAGAGAAGCATAATAATAGGTAATGTGATGTGACTCCATATTAGTTGACGCGGTATACTGATTTTTTTAATGAGCTTGTAGTGATAGTAGGTAGCTTTGGTTCCGGTTTCCTCTGTCATGCGAACAGTCCTTTCATTAATCTACTGCATCACAAGTGGCTTCCCGTCCACAGCCGGAAAAAGGGACGGTACTTCGCTCATGCCGCTTTAAATAAGCATTTAATCGTTTTTGTAGAAATACAGAATGATCAACATCCAGTGTTAGCTAGCCTACTCTATAATTACTGGAAAAGCTATCACTGATGAAGTGTTCAAGAGCTCCGATGAAAGGGTATCCATACATAAGAGCTTTTCTTATTATATCGGCATAGACGGCTGTTTTTTAAACATACGGGGTACAAACACCATAATGGCCCAGAAGGAATATATATAGAGTATATCGTCGAACTGGGCTATGAAAAGGTTTAAAATAGTAGAAAGTGCCCCATACTAATAGTAAAAGAAACAAGGTGGGATGGATATGCATGATCAAGGCGGCCACCGCTGCATTATATGCGGGCAGCACAAGCATGAAGGCATTTTTATCGTTTCCGAGTTTATCTGTGATACGTGTGAAGCTGAAATGGTGCACACGGATGCAACTGATGCCAAATATCATTTTTTTATTGATCAATTAAAGCAAATCTGGGTACAGAAAAATGCATAATATCCTTTGCTAATTAGTCTTTGAAGGATTGGCATTCCAAGGTCTGTCGATACGGGCCTTTTTTTCTGTGAGTAAAAGTAGGATTCCGCTTGATTTTACGATAAAATAAGGTAGATATAAAGCTTTGTTTGGAAGGATTGCAGAATGATGGGGAAAAAGGCGGTACATGCACCATTAATGGAAGCTCTAATACGTTACCGGACTCAGGGCAATGCTTCTTTCCATGTACCCGGTCATAAAAATGGACAAGTATATGAGCATGAAAATATTGCGTCTCTGTTGCAAGAAGTGATGTCTATTGATGCGACAGAAATTTCTGGACTGGATGATTTGCATCACCCAGAAGATGTGATTCGTGAAGGGCAGGGACTGGCTGCAAAGTGCTTTGGTGCTGAAGAGAGCTTTTGGCTAATTGGAGGAAGCACGGTCGGTAATTTGGCTATGATTTTAACTGTATGTACGGAGCCGGGAGATCTACTGCTGGTACAGAGGAATGTGCACAAATCTGTCCTGAACGGTCTCATGCTGTCAGGGGCTAACGCGGTATTCCTGGATCCGGAAATAGATACACTAAGCGGACTGGCGGTTGCCCCAACGACGGATACAATAAAGGCTGCACTGAAGGCCTATCCTTCGGCTAAAGGGGTGTTACTTACACTACCTAATTACTATGGGATGGGGCATGACCTGACGGCAACGGCTAAGGCTTGTCATGCAGCCCATGTGCCGCTATTGGTAGATGAGGCACACGGTGCCCATTTTGGGTTGCATCCTCGTTTGCCAGCCTCTGCGCTGTCCTGCGGGGCTGATGTAGTCGTCCAGTCGACACATAAAATGCTTCCAGCCATGACCATGGGTGCCATGTTACATGTGCAGGGAGAGAGAATCCATCGGGAACTGCTTCGTCAGCGGTTGGCGATGGTGCAGAGCTCTAGCCCTTCTTATCCGTTAATGGCTTCACTGGATTTGGCAAGATGGTATATAGAGGCGTATGGAGCGGATGCTTTTACAGTGGGCTTAGCGGCAGCAGATGCTTTTAGAAAGGGCCTGGAGCAGCTCCCACGCTTTCGCTTGCTAGAACCTACACAGCAGGTACTAGAGGGGAAAGGCGCTCACAGGGGAATCTCTGAGGTCCTAGAAAGGGCTGAGGAGGGAATAAGCGGATATTCAACCCAGGATCCTTTTAAATTGGTGCTGTATGATACATGGGGGATACTGGATGGGTTTGGACTCAAGCATGAGTTGGAGACTTATGGATGTACTCCAGAGATGAGCGACGAAAAACATGTTGTTTTATTGTTTACGTTAGGCTCTACGCCTAAGGATGCGAGTCACCTGTTGCAGGCTCTTGTGCATATAGATAATGATATAAGATTTAAGGAGACGGCTGGTGAGCCGAGGGCAACGGAAAAAGAGCTGCAAAGACTCGAATTAGATTTTTCCACGTGGAACAATGATAGAATGAAGGGATACTCTAGTCCGGTGCTTTTTGGGCTTCGACCGATTAGCCCGGATCAGATAGAGAACGTGTCTGTAGACGATTCCGCTGGCAGGGTAGTGGCTGAAATGATTATCCCGTATCCTCCAGGTATTCCGCTGTTATATACAGGAGAAACGATCACAGAAGCGATTGCACTGCGGATGAGTCGTCTACGTGAGCTGGGAGCCAAGTGGCATGGGATAGCAGATGAAAGTATGCTTACAATTCGGGTATTCCGTTTACAATAAAGATTAGATACTAGAGACTTAACAAATACAGAAGACTGAATAAAAGAAGCATACGTAGCCTGTGGGTGACTTTTATTTTTCAGGCAGGAAAGCAGGGAATAACATGAATCGCAAAGGCATTTTTATCACACTGGAGGGGGGAGACGGCTCCGGTAAAACAACTATGATTCAACGGCTGGCGAAGTTTATGGAGGAAGAAGGCTATCCAGTCATCACGACGAGGGAGCCGGGTGGCATCGAAATTTCCGAAAAGATTCGCTCTATCATTTTGGACCCTGCTCATACCAGTATGGATGCTCGAACAGAGGCACTTTTATACGCAGCGGCGCGGCGTCAGCATTTGGTGGAGAAGGTAAAGCCGGCTATTGAACAGGGAGCTATCGTATTATGTGATCGTTTTGTGGATAGTAGCTTGGTCTATCAAGGATTTGCAAGAGGGATCGGAATTGAAGAGGTAGCTTCAATTAATCGCTTCGCGGTGGATGATTGGGAGCCGGATGCCACATTTTATCTGGATATTGAGCCCGAATTGGGATTGGCAAGAATTAATGCGTCACGAGGAGCAGAAATGGACCGTCTCGACATGGAGAGTATATCGTTTCACCATAAGGTGCGAGAGGCATATTTGGAGTTGGCTCGCAAATTTCCGGAGCGAATTACAATTGTTGATGCATCTCCGGCGCCAGAGCAGGTGGAGCAAGTAATGAGGGATTTGCTGAAAAAGCGGTTTGTTCAGAATTTTAGCATATAATTGTCGAAGGATATACGGTAAAATTGAGCTAGGGACAAGGTTGTCTCTAATATGACTTGAAGGAGGAATACAGGATGAAGCTGATTATTGCGATTGTACAGGATAAGGACAGTAATAGATTATCCAGCGGACTGGTGAAAGCTAATTTCCGTGCTACCAAATTGGCGAGCACAGGAGGATTTCTGCGTGCAGGTAATACGACATTTATGATCGGTGTTGATGACAATCAGGTGGACTCATTAATGAACGTCATTCGCAGCAGTTGCAAGGTTCGTGAACAGCTGGTCACACCCGTTACCCCTATGAGCGGGACGACGGATTCCTATTTACCGTTACCTGTTGAAGTGCAGGTGGGTGGAGCGACGGTATTCGTGATGCCTGTAGACCGTTTCGAGCATTTCTGAATCTACACAATAGGGCCTATTCTGCCGATATGATAGGGGAATCGCCTGTATCTTCTCACATGATGGGAGTGAGGGCAGATCCACTAAAACGGCAGCGCTACAGCGTAGTCCCCGGAAAGCCGAAGAAACCCCGAGTTCTAGTTTGAACTGTTCATGAAGGGGGAAAGTGGAAGTATCCGGGGAGAAAGCAGGTTTATATGAAAATAAATCCGGGCTATCGCCCTTTACAAAGTACATTGTCTACAAATGAAATGAGTGCAAAGCCAATTCAGCCCAAGAGCTTCTCCGACGTTATGCAGCAAAATGGGGAGCAGGCTTCGCAGGAGGAATTGAATCGGCGCTTTAAGGAAATACAAATGCAGGGAGATCGTCTTGCACGTTCAATGACGATTCGTGAGTTGAAGGCTTATAAGATGCTGGTTAAACGGTTTTTGGAAGATACAGTTCGGCGAGGCGTGTCCATGAAGGACACAAAGGGTTGGGATCGCCGGGGACGCAGCAAACGTTATAAGCTGATTGATGAAGTGGATGAGCTGTTGCTCAAAATGGCGGATGAGCTGCTTGAAACCGAACAAGGCAAGATTGAGCTTTTGCAAGGGGTCGGTGAGATCAGAGGATTGCTGATTAATCTCTCATTTTAATGCAGACTTATGTTATAAATGAATACAGACGGGCTGTTGCCACGAAGAAATAATCTGCTTGCTGATCATGCTGGCAGATTATTTTTGACTATGTATATGTGGGCAGACGTGATACGGAAATAGCAGCAGTTGCCCCGAAAAACGAGGATTTGAAGTTGGAATCATGAAAATAGCAACAAAGTTTGCCCGGAAGAACAACGGTTTGCTGAGGGATCACAGTTGTTTTCAGTGGAGAAAGTGAGGAAATATGTCTTTTCAACATATAATGGGCCAGGATGTAGCCAAAAAAATGCTGCAAAGTGCACTACGGAATCATACGGTCAACCATGCCTATGTTTTTAGCGGGCCGCCGGGAAGCGGGCAGATGAACATGGCGCAGATCTTTGCTAAGGCTTTATTTTGTGAGCGACAGACGGATGATGCATGTGGGGAGTGCTTGTCGTGCCGTAAGGTAGAGCACGGGAATCATCCAGATTTGCACATTGTAGAGCCGGATGGAGCTACGATTAAAATTGATCAGATTCGCGGGCTTCAACGTATATTTTCTTACAAATCTGAAAGCTCCAATCCGAAGGTATATATTATTCGACAGGCGGATACCATGACAGTGCAAGCTGCTAATAGCCTACTTAAATTTTTGGAGGAACCCCAGATTCCAGTGGTCGGTATACTCATTTCTGAAAATGGACAGGCGTTGCTACCTACGATTCAATCACGGACGCAGCAGGTTCCTTTCCACGCTTTACAGCCGGAAGTGATGATGCAGGCGTTAATTGGGGAAGGCTATACGGCAGGGCTTGTCCGGTCGGTCGTTCATATTGCTTCAGGACTGGAATCATGTAGAGAAATTCTCCAGCAGAATTGGTTTGCAGAAATTAGAAACGTAGTGTTACAATTAGTGAAGGAGTCCATGAGTCGGGGGAGCTCGTCTATTATTCTGGCTCAACAGAAGATTTTTAAAACTGGACTTTCTGAACACCTGGATATTCTGTTTCATCTGTTTCATTTGTGGTTTAAGGATATGCTTCATTTCCGTTACGGAAGGCACGAAAGCATTGTTTTCATAGATCATTTGGAGTCCGTCTCCAAATTGGCAATCACCCGCAGCACGGAACAATGGGTCTCTTATATGGATTTGGCCGCGAATTGCAGGAAGAAGCTCCGTTTTCACGTCAACGGGCAATTATGCGTGGAGCAGCTTCTGATTGGGTTGTCCGATACAAGCGGTTCTATCACCGGCTAACAGGAAGGCGCGCTTGTTCCACTCTGCACAATCCGCGACGCCAGGTTCCCGGTTTGTGCGACAGTGAGACTTCAATTGCGGCCATTCGTACAATGTCGGCTTCAAATGAGGTTTAGTGGCATACAAGGGGGTTAATTTTTGTATAGTGTAGTGGGTGTCCGCTTCAAGAAGGCGGGCAAGACTTATTATTTTGATCCGCTGGACCTTCCAGTGGAGAAAGAAAACTGTGTCATTGTAGAGACCGCGCGCGGTATTGAATATGGCAAGGTTGTAGTGGGCAAAAAAGAGGTAAATGATTCGGATGTTGTCCTGCCCTTAAAAAAAGTCATTCGTATTGCTGGGGATGATGACGCTCTTGTTGTAGAAGAGAACAAATTGGCGGCCAAGGATGCATTCGGCACGTGTTTAAATAAAATTAAAGACCATGGCCTTAAAATGAAGCTGGTAGATGTAGAATTTACATTTGACCGCAATAAGATCATTTTTTATTTTACGGCAGAGGGTCGGGTGGATTTTCGAGAGCTTGTAAAGGACTTGGCCAGTATTTTTCGTACACGGATCGAGCTGCGGCAGATCGGCGTACGGGATGAGGCTAAAATGCTTGGCGGAATCGGACCTTGTGGACGTATTCTGTGTTGCTCCTCATGGCTGGGGGATTTTGAGCCGGTATCTATTAAGATGGCGAAGGATCAGAGTTTGTCGCTGAATCCGACGAAGATTTCCGGGTTGTGCGGGAGATTGATGTGCTGCCTCAAGTTTGAACATGATAACTACGAAAGCATGCGAGAAGAGCTACCTCAGGTGGGTAAGATGGTTATCACCTCTTTGGGAGAAGGTAAAGTCGTAGGTGTGAATGCAGGTCATCGCACGGTGCATGTTCAACTGTTTGAGATCAGTAAGGTCAAGGAACTTCCAATGGACGATGTAGTCGTCAAGTAAACCATTAGGTTGCTTCGGGGTGGAAACTTGGATAAATTAAATGTTTTTGCGCGTATTCACGAAATGGAAACCCAAATGGGACAGTTGCATAGCGATCTGGGTGAATTGAAACTGGCAGTAAAAGAGCTGCTGGAGGAAAATCAACGACTAACGATTGAAAACGAACAGGTGCGCAAGATGCTCAAACGTGAAACCTCTGGAGAAGAAAAGACGGCAAACAAGCCGAAGCTTCCTCCTCCGATCGTCATTAAGGATGAAGGGCAAACGGGTGAGGTCGTGGGCGAAGGCTACGACAATCTAGCAAGGCTGTATCATGAAGGATTTCATATATGCAACGTGTATTACGGACATTTGCGAACGGAAGGCGATTGCCTCTTCTGTCTGTCATTTTTGAATAAATAAAAACAAGCCGTAGGAGCAAGATGCCTACGGCTTTTTTGTAAGGAAGTATGAGTGAAAAGCGATTTTGGTTATAAAAGATGGGAGAGCATTATGGACGAAAATGAAAAGAAGTCTGAACGAATTGATGATTTACTTTCACATAATTTGCGCATTATCCAAAGTGATGAAGTATTCAGCTTCTCGATGGACGCGGTCTTGCTGGCACGTTTTGCTGGTATTCCACAGCGTGGAAAGATCCTGGATCTGTGTACTGGCAATGGGGTTGTCCCGCTGTTGCTAACGACACGAACAAAAGCGTCTATTGAAGGAATTGAGATTCAACCACGCTTGGCAGATATGGCTAGACGCAGTGTCAGCTTGAATGGATTAGAAGCAGCAATTCAGATTCGGGAAGGGGACCTACGTGAGCTGGTTCACATCACGGGACATGGTGTTTATGATGCGATTACCGTGAATCCCCCCTATATGCCGCTAAATGGTAGCGATATCAAGCTGAATCCTCACCAGGCAATTGCCCGTCATGAAGTGAACTGTACACTGGAAGAAGTCATTCAGGCATCCACCCGGCTTGTCCGTAATGGGGGAAAAGTATCCATGGTTCATCGCCCGCAGCGATTGGGTGAGATTATAACCTTAATGCGTAATCATAGTCTGGAACCCAAACGAATACGTTTTGTACACCCACGAGTTCATATGGAAGCCAATATGGTACTGGTTGAAGCATTACGTGACGGCAAACCGGAGGTTCGTCTGTTGCCTCCGCTCATTGTATATCAGGAAAATGGGAATTATACTCAGGAAATAAGAGATATCTATGGAGAAGTAAGCAAGGGGGATTCTGTGTGAAAGCAGCTGTACAAAAAAGCTTTAGTACCAGCGAAGAAGAACGGGGAAAGTTGTATCTTGTTGCAACACCCATTGGGAATCTGGACGATATGACCTTTAGGGCGATTAACACCTTAAAATCATGTAGTATTATCGCTGCCGAAGATACGCGGCAGACACGCAAACTGCTCACCCATTTCGAAATTACACCGGATATGCTCTTCAGTTATCATGAGCATAATAAGGCTGCAAGTGGGCCTGAACTGATACGTTATATAATAGAAGGAAAAAATTTGGCACTGGTTAGTGATGCAGGTCTACCGGCCATTTCTGACCCTGGTTCGGATCTGGTCAAGCTGGCACTGGAAGCGGAAATTAGCGTCATTCCTATCCCAGGAGCAAATGCAGCACTATCGGCTTTAATTGCTTCAGGACTGGATACAGAAAGGTTCACCTTCGCTGGCTTTCCACCACGGGAGAAAAAGGACCTAGAGAAGCTGTTGCTATCGTTTCAGGTATCTCACGGCACAATTATTTTTTATGAATCGCCTCATCGCATTGTGAAGACATTGATGGTGTTGAAGGAAACATTAGGTTCACGCAAAGTGGTGCTTGCGCGTGAGCTAACCAAGCTGCATGAGGAATGGGTGCGAGGAACCGTGGAGCAATGCCTTGCTAAACTAGAGGAGAATCCACCGATTGGTGAATATTGCCTGGTGGTTGAAGGAAAAGACGAAGAGGAAGAGGAACAGGAACGTCAGGCGTGGTGGCAGTCCTTATCTTTGGAGTCCCACGTCGCACATTACGAGGCAGAGGGACTTACACGCAAGGATGCAATGAAGCGTACAGCCACAGATCGTTCAATCTCCAAGAGAGATGTTTACAACGCACTCTTATGAATATCTGTCTAAACAAAAAAGGGCCTTCCAACGGTTGGGTTCAAACCGTGGAAGGCAACAAGGAGTATATATGAAAAAGGTTAGAATTAACAATATCTGATAAGTCTATTATATACTAAAATTCTCAGTTTGTCACAGGTGTTGGGATTTCAGAAATGCAATCTTGGCAAACAATTTTCCCTTTGAAGTAAATTACGTTCTCAGCATTGCCGCAGAAGATACAAGCAGGCTCGTATTTTTTAAGCATGATGCGTTCGCCATCAACATAAATTTCCAAAGCGTCTTTCTCTCCGATTCCCAGGGTACGACGCAATTCGATTGGAATAACAACACGTCCGAGCTCGTCAACTTTTCTTACAATACCAGTGGATTTCATCATAATAAATCAGGCTCCTCTCGCCGTTTAAAATAATATAAGTGTCATGATTCGACAAAATTTTCTCTTTTCTGATATTTACTATACCAACGATTCCCAAAACAGTCAACCTTAAAAATGTAGTAACAGTCTGATTATGCAAAAGTATTTAGATTAAAGACCTTTACTCATGTGTATTGCCTTATCTTATTGATGATTTATTCAGTTTGTCGATTTGGAAATGTCGAAAAACTATAATTCGACATATTACGACAAAGAATGTCGAATGAGGGAAATCATTTAGGATTTTATTGTATTTTAATCCATTATTCCGAATATTAAAGGAGCTGATATCTTGCACCAGCCACTCAGTGAAGAAAAAGTTTTTAAAGACCCGGTACATAATTACATCCATGTTCAGGATACTGTGATATGGCGGTTGATCAACACGCCAGAGTTCCAACGTTTACGGCGCATACGGCAGTTAGGCACATCGTATCTTACGTTTCATGGAGCGGAGCATAGCCGTTTTTCACATTCATTGGGCGTATATGAGATTACGAGACGTATTATTTCTCAATTTGAACGTGGAGATTTCCCAGATTGGCCGAAGGAGGAAAGGCTGGTTGCTCTGTGTGCAGCCCTATTGCATGATGTGGGGCATGGCCCATTTTCTCATTCAATTGAGGAAGCCTTTCATATGAACCATGAGGATTGGACATGCCGCATTGTACTGGGAGACACGAAGATCAACGCTGTGCTACGGCAAGTCGACGACAAGCTTCCACAAAAGGTGGCTGCGGTTATAGCCAAAACGTATGATAAGCCAATCGTTGTCAACTTGGTAACCAGTCCGCTAGATGCTGACCGTATGGATTATTTGTTGCGGGATGCTCATTCGACAGGTGTCAACTACGGCACAATTGATTTGGATCGTATTTTACGACTGCTACGTCCTCATAATGGGAGAATTGTTGTGAAGGAATCAGGCATGCATGCAGTAGAAGATTATTTAATGTCACGCTACCAGATGTATTGGCAAATTTATTTTCATCCTGTAACACGCAGCTCGGAAATCCTTTTACGTAAAATTTTCAAGCGAGCAAAGGAATTGTTTAAAAACGGATATGAGTTTGGTTTTCTGCTGGACCCGCTGCCGGATCTGTTGAAAGGAGAGCTTACAGTAGAGCAATATCTGATGCTCGACGAGTCATTAATCCAGACCGTATTTAGCCAGTGGAAACGAGAAAAGGACGAGATTTTAAGTGATTTGAGCAGCCGTTTTATGGACCGTAGATTGTATAAATATGTAGAGATTGAAAATATGGATACAGATACCATTGACAGTATTAGAGAAACTTTGAAAGAGGCTGGTTTGCACCCTGAATATGATTTTGAAATTGATTTTCCGACAGATCTTCCTTATGATGTGTTTCGGCAGGGTGGCTCGACGGACAACCAGATTTTACTGCTTGGACGTCAGGGCGAGGTGAGTGAAATATCCGAAGTTTCGGAAATTGTGCGCTCAATAAGTGGTATTCACCGAGGAAAATATCATATGTATTTTCCCCAGAATAAATTGAACGCGGTAAAAGACAGGCTTCCTGCCGAAATAAGGAATTATTTTGTCAAAGAATAGACAACTATATAGAAATGTAAGTAAAAAAAGGAGATGTAAACCTTGGATTTATTCGACACTCATACTCACTTGGATGCGCCACAATTTGACGAAGATCGTGAAGAAGTTATATCACGTGCTGTCGAATCAGGAGTAACACGGATGATCAATATCGGATTTAATCGTGAGACCATTCCATCCACTATGAAATTGGCCGAGACGTATGATTTTATTTATGCGGCAGTTGGATGGCATCCGCAGGATGCTATTACAATGCAGGAGGGCGATCTAGAATGGATTGCATCGTTATGCAGTCATAAAAAGGTTGTAGCCATCGGAGAGATCGGTCTGGATTATTATTGGGATACATCACCGAAGGATGTGCAGCATCGGGTGTTTCGAAATCAAATTGGTCTGGCTCGTGAGCTCAAAATGCCCATTGTTATTCATAACCGGGATGCACATGAAGATATTGTTAGGATATTGCGCGAGGAAAAAGCGAGTGAGATTGGAGGAGTCATGCACTCCTTTTCGGGTAGCTGGGAGACAGCCAAAATGGTGCTGGATATGGGATTTCACCTTTCCTTCGGTGGTCCAATAACGTTCAAAAATGCCAAGCAGCCAAAAGAGGTGCTCGCACAGGTGCCGCTGGACCGTCTGCTCATTGAAACTGATGCTCCCTATCTGACGCCTCATCCGTTTCGTGGGAAGCGAAATGAGTCTGCACATGTGAGACTGGTAGCAGAGGCTGCAGCCCAAATCAAAGGGATTACAGTGGAGGAATTAGTGTCAATAACGACCCAAAATGCCCTGGAACGATTTGACATTCAATGAAAAAGTGAAGAAATCGATCAAAATAAAGAGATAGACGAAGCTAATCATGAATTTGTTGCAGGAAACTCGAGAATATTACAATATTTTAACCGAATATTTTAAAAAATGTACTTGAAACCTGCTTTACAACATGCATAGAAACAGGATATCATCTTTTCAGTGAATTGTTGTTTGAATGTAAACATCAACAAGTCATTTCATGAACCAGTCTCGCTGAGTCCCTTTTACAGGGAACGGGGGAACCGATATGGCTTACAGTACGTCCGGCATATGTGCAAGAAGGGAACGTCTCTTCCGCCAGCCGGCTCGACCGAAATTCTTTCCCCGGATGGGATTGAATAGGTGGAGGAGCCGTATTTCGATTTCTTTCTGGGTCTTCGGGGTGAATGTGAAGGCGACCGCCATGAGCGGTTGACCCAAGCTAGGGCGACTCTCTACGTCCGAACCCGACAGCTAACCCCGTAAGCGTAACAAGAGAGAAGCCATCTCGTGCATGAGTTTTCCCGCATATTCACACATGCCGGAAGCCACGAAAGAGCTCTCTAGTCTCTTTCTCTGGCTTTTTTTGTTGTGAATAAAAGAAAATCTGTCATCATACTGTGGTTAAACAGGGGAGGACAGCATGCCGCGAAGACGGGTACATGGTGCAGGACAGTCGCAGTTTGGGCTTGTCTTGTAGAAAATCTGTTATAGTCACGTCAAATCTCAACTATGTCTTACTCCAGACGGCGGGCTATGTAAGGAGGACGGAGGAAATGGGCATTTTCCAAAAAAAGGATACCCATGAGTCACGCTCATCCAGCATGTCTTACGTATTGCGTTGGAAGCAAGAGAATGTGCGCCAGGCTGCTTTGGTTGCTATTTTTCTAATCGCGCTAACGATTATGATTTCAATTCTGATGTACACGCAATCTAAAAAACAAGTCTTTTTTGTCATCGATGGCAAGGCGTCTGCGGTAGAAACCCGGGAATCCAAGCTTCAAGATTTGCTGAGCGAGCATTCCATTTCACTTCAGCCGCATGATACAGTTTCCATGCCGCTAAATGGAGCAATACAGGATGGCGATCGCGTAGTCATTAAACGTGCCAATCAAGTCAAAGTATCTTCAGGCAATGAGACGAAAAAGCTGTACACAACAGAAAATACAGTAGAAGGTGCCATTCGTACCTCGGGCTATAAATTATCATCAACGGATAAAGTTTATCCTGCGTTGGATGCCTCTGTTTCGTCTAACATGGACATAAAAATCGTCCGTGTGAAGAAACAGCAGGTCGAACAGAAAAAACAGGTGCCTTATCAGGTCATCAAAACGGCCGATCCGAGTCTTTATAAAGGCGATAATCGGGTCATTCAAAGCGGCAAATCGGGTGTGGTCGTCCAGCACGTTCAAAAGGTATATCATGATGGAAAGTTGGTATCCAAACAGCTGGTTAACAAGGAAGTTGCACAGAACCGTGTGGATAAAGTCATTGCAGTAGGAACGAAGAAAAAACCGGTCGTTCTGGCTGCTTCCGTCGGTCCCAATGATGCGGTTAAGGCAACAACGGTTAGTTCGGGCAGTGCTGTCCGTAAAGCAGGCGTCAATTTTAAATATAGCAAAGTTTTACAAAATGTCTCCATGACGGCGTATTCCTCACAGGAGCCAGGTATCGGTACACGTACTGCATCCGGCGCACGTGTCACGGAAGGACGCACCATCGCGGTCGATCCGAGTGTAATTCCAATCGGCTGGTGGGTGTATATCGAAGGGGTGGGCTTCCGCCGTGCGGAGGATACCGGTGGCGCGATTAAAGGCCACAAAATCGATGTGTATTATGAGAGTTTGAGCCGAGCCAACCAATTTGGTCGTAAGCACGGTAAAACCGTTTATGTTATCGGACCGGTAAAGCCTGAAATCAACTAAAACAGGTTGTGTATGTTGAGGGCAATGCGATAGTATTAACAACATAGTTATGCCATGCTAAGAAGAGGATATCCTCTTCTTATTTTGTTTTCAAAAGCAGGGAAAGATAAATATAGCTTGCTGTGTAGCAGTGGAGGGAAACGCAAATGATCAAGGAAGTGATCGTGGTAGAGGGCCGGGATGATACGGTGGCCATTCGCCGCGCTGTTGAAGCGGATACGATAGAAACTGGCGGCTCCGCCATTAATAAAATGACGCTGCGTAAAATTGCATTGGCGCAGGAGCGGCGGGGGGTCATCATTTTAACCGATCCCGATCATGCAGGGGAGCGCATCCGTAAGATTATCGCTTCCAAGGTACCCGGCTGCAAGCAGGCCTTTATACCCGAGGCAGAAGCGACGCGCAAAGGAGATATTGGCGTGGAGAATGCCTCACCGGAAGCGATCAGACACGCTCTTGCACGGGTCCATACGACAGTGGAAGGCGCCGACCCGCTGATTGAGTGGGCGGACCTGATTGATGCTGGACTCATCACCCACCCCAATGCTGCTGCACGCCGTATGGCCTTAGGGAATGTGCTGGGTATTGGTTATTGTAACGGAAAGCAGCTACATAAACGGCTCTCTGTATTTCAGATCAGCCGCGAGGAATTTGCCGGGGCGCTGGCACAAATTGAAAGTGAAGGATTGTGATATCCGTATGACAGGGATTCAAGATATAGCAACACCGCGGCGTACGAAGGACATTATTCAACGGCACGGTTTTTCGTTCAAAAAGAGTTTGGGACAAAATTTCTTGATTGATCAGAATATTCTCAATAAGATTGTAAATGCTGCCGGATTGGATGAGACGAAGGGCGCACTTGAGATCGGTCCTGGGATTGGTGCTTTGACCGAGAAGCTGGCCCAATCGGCCAAGGCAGTTACCGCTGTCGAGATTGACCAGCGGCTGCTGCCAATTCTCGAAGAAGTGTTGGCCCCTTATGAGCATGTGAAGGTACGTCATGGAGACGTGTTGAAGCTGGATTTGCGCGAGGTGTTCGCAGCCGATTTTGCAGACGTGAGCAAGGTAAGTGTCGTGGCTAATCTGCCGTACTACGTTACTACACCGATTCTGATGAGGCTGCTGGAGGACAAGCTCCCTTTGGAGAATATCGTCGTTATGATCCAAAAAGAAGTGGCTGAGCGTATGGCTGCGTCTCCTGGAACGAAGGATTACGGCAGCCTGAGCATTGCGGTGCAATATTACAGCGAACCTGAATTAGTCTGTATTGTGCCGAATACAGTATTTATTCCCCAGCCGAATGTGGAGTCTGCAGTCATCCGGTTGCGTGTACGGGAAGCCCCTCCAGTGGAAGTGGTGGATGAGAAGCATTTCTTTGAAGTGGTTCATGCTGCTTTTGCCCAGCGTCGTAAAACCATTTCCAATAACTTAAAAAGCCGTTTCTTCACCAAAGAGAACAGGGACACGCTGGAGCCGTTGTTGCAACAAGCTGGTATTGAACCCTCCCGTCGAGGAGAAACGCTAAGTATTGAGGAATTTGCGCGTCTCAGCGCTGTGCTGTTGGAGGCAGGTATATCCTAAGCTGGAACCAAACTGTGCATTCACCCATACGATATAGGAGGGGTGATACAGTGTGATGAGTTTAGGAGACTTGGTCGTTCGGAAATCGTACGGCGGAGATGTCACGTTTCGTGTTGAGGACATCCAGCGGGATAAAGCGATCATTAAGGGAATAGAATTTCGGCTGCTGGCCGATTCCCCAGTGAACGATCTGGTCAGAGTGCCTGCAGACCAGATTAGCGGTAAGACTCAGCAGGCCCATATTAAGGCTGGTGAGTCTCTTAATCTGTTGCAACGGGCACGCCAGCAGCAAGCTGCTCGTAGTCAGGCAGCTCTGGTTGGGGACTGGAGTGATCCGGTCGAGTCAACGTATTTTGAAATGCCGGGAAAGGTTCTTCATCTGGATGGAGATCCCGGCTATTTGAAAAAATGTCTCAGTTTATATGAACAGCTCCGTGTTCCTGCAGAGGGACATCACGTTCACGAATCGGCAATGGCGGACACGTTGTACCGACTGCTTCCCCGTATCCGTCCGGATATCGTGGTCATTACCGGACATGACGGTGTGCTGAAGCAGCCACAGCCTTATGATTTGTACAGCTTGAAAAGTTATAAAAATTCGCAAAATTTTGTGGCGGCGATTCAGGTAGCAAGACAATATGAACGTCATCTGGATTCGCTGACGATTGTAGCGGGGGCGTGCCAGTCCCATTTTGAAGCGTTGCTACGTGCGGGAGCGAACTTTGCCAGCTCACCAGGGCGTATCCTGATTCACGCGCTGGACCCCGTTTACGTGGCTGCCAAGGCGGCCTTTACTTCGATCCGTGATACGGTCAACATGGGGGACCTGTTTCACCAGACAATCAGTGGCAGCCGCGGAGTGGGTGGAATTGAAACTAGGGGAAGCTATCGCATCGGCCTGCCGAAGCTTGAAAATTTGTCTACGCTTAAAGTAACGCCTTCCGCAATCTAGGATTCAAATGTGCCAATAGGATTAATCTGAACAAAAAGCCTCTGCTTTCAGAGGCTTTTTGTCATTTTTTATATAAATTATTCCTGTTCGCAAAAAATTAAATTGACAACTTATTTTTCGTGTTGTTATAATATTTAGCTTGATTTGACAATCCCTCTAAAATTCGTTATAATGGACAAGGAAAGAGGTGGTCGTTAGGCAATGGCTAAAAATACGCTGTTGGAAATCAAACGCAGTCTCGACGCACATGTAGGGCAAAAAATTTTGCTGCGGGCTAACGGCGGACGCCGTAAGACCGTCGAACGAACTGGTGTCTTGGAAGAAACGTACCCTTCTGTTTTTATCGTCAAGCTGGATCAGGAGCAACAGACGTTTAAACGTGTCTCCTACAGCTATGCTGACATCCTTACCGAGTCGGTGGAAGTCAGCGTATATGATCCCGACTCCCATACAAGTGTAGTCGAATATTTTGAAACACCTTAATTGATTTCGTGATTTATACCAGCTTTGCAGGTTTAACGACGGCTTCGTCATTTCAAATGACGGGGCCGTTTTGTATATACAGAGCAGGATGAAGCATGACATCTCTGCACATACTAAGCCGGGAATGATCTTCCTTATTCCATTGCCGAAGGAGGCGTATGTATGAGCCGAAGAAGACGGAGTGTCATGTCGGAGGAGCTAAAGTACGAGCTGGCCAAAGATCTTGGGTTTTACGACACGGTCAAGGAAGAAGGTTGGGGAGGCATTAAAGCCAAGGATGCGGGCAATATGGTCAAGCGGGCTATCCAACTTGCCGAGCAGGCAGCTTCCCGCAAATCGTAGCCATCGGTGGTGCTGATGAAAAGCGGGGATATCCGGGATTAGACCGGGTCATCTCCGCTTTTTTGAACCTCATGACTTGACACGCTGAGTCTGATATAATATGTTAAGCTGTCTTGAGGGAAAAGTTGAAGGTGGGTGAACGCCTTGAAAATATATGAAAAAGCACCGGCGAAAATCAATTTAATGCTTGATGTTCTACATAAGCGGGACGATGGTTATCACGAGGTCGAAATGATTATGACCATGGTCGATCTGTCTGACCGATTGACGATGTCTGAGTTACCGCGTGATACCATTATTATTTCAAGTCAAGCCGGGTACATACCATTGGATGAAAAGAACTTGGCTTTTCAGGCTGCGCGTCTGATCAAAGAACGTTATAACGTGTCTACGGGCGTCCACATCCATCTGGATAAGCATATCCCGGTGGCGGCAGGGTTGGCGGGTGGAAGTAGTGATGCTGCCGCAGCGCTGCGTGGACTGAACAAGCTATGGAAGCTTGGCATCTCGGATGCAGAATTAAGGGTGCTGGGTGCTGAGCTGGGCTCAGATGTACCTTTCTGTATTACAGGGGGTACAGCTTTAGCGAGCGGACGCGGAGAACTGCTCAAGCCACTTCCGAATCCGCCACAATGCTGGGTGATCCTTGCGAAGCCGCCGATTAATGTGTCGACGGCTGAAGTGTATGGTCGTGTCAAAGCAGACCAGATTACGCACCACCCGTCTGCCCGCCAGATGGAGCATGCGATCCGTAACGCCTCTTTTACCGATGTATGCAACGCGCTGGGGAATGTACTGGAGGATGTAACACTAAAGCTGTATCCAGAGGTAGAGCATCTTAAAAGCTCCATGATCCGCTTAGGAGCAGATGGTGTGCTGATGTCAGGTAGTGGACCTACAGTGTTCGGACTGGTATCGAAGGAAGCCAAAGTGCCACGGATTTACAACGGACTAAGAGGGTTTTGTAAAGATGTGTATGCAGTACGACTTTTGACCTGATTTTAGATATTTTTTTCTTATTATAGTGGTAATTGTTGTACAAATACGTACGAAGATGATATATTTACTATTAAATATTCGGATTTTACTATATCACTTACATTCCGCCAGCAACCGGCCAGTCCGCCGGTGCTTTACTGTACAAAGCGGGCGGCAGGAGAATAGATCGCGAGGAATTGTTGTGAAAAAACTTAAAAGAAGCTCACGATTGGTGGAAATGACGCAATTTTTGTTGTCACGGCCGCATACGCTGGTGCCTCTTACTCATTTTGCGGATCGCTACGGGGCAGCTAAGTCGTCCATAAGCGAGGATCTGGCCATCATCAAGGAAGTATTTGAGGATGAGGGCACTGGCGAGCTTCTGACGCTGGCGGGAGCGGCAGGGGGCGTCAAACTGATCCCGAGGCTTTCCAAGCAGCATGCGCTTGCGTTTGCGAACGACCTGTGTGCGCAACTGGAGCAGCCTGACCGCATATTACCGGGAGGATACCTGTATTTGTCCGATTTGCTGGGCCAACCTGCGATGATGAACGAAGCTGGTAAAATATTTGCGACCGCTTTTGCCAATCGTCAGATTGATGTGGTTATGACGGTGGAGACCAAGGGTATTCCACTTGCCTATGCAACCGGAGCACAGCTGAATTTGCCAGTCGTTCTCGTACGGCGTGATCATCAGGTGACAGAAGGTTCGGCTGTAAGTATTAATTATGTTTCAGGATCACAAAAGAGCCTGCATACGATGTCTTTATCCAGACGTGCGATGCGTGAGAAATCGCGTGTGCTCATCGTAGATGATTTTATGAAGGCCGGTGGCACCATTCAGGGGATGGTCGATTTGTTGGCTGAGTTTGATGCTGAGGTGGCCGGTGTAGGTGTGCTGGTAGAATCAGGCGAGGTGGAGAACGAAGAGCGCCTGCTGCACGATTATATTTCACTGGCGAATCTGACCGCAGTCGATTCTCGAAGCAAGCAAATTACAGTCAAGCTGGGCAATTATTTTGATGAGTGAACAGGGCAGTAAATTGTCACAATCCATCATAAAATACCTAAATATGTCGAAAAGAAATCTTTTCAAAAAAATTACCTGAATTTAGGATACGAATTGCCGAAAAAAAGAAGGATTTCGAACTGCTGTGTGGAATGTATACACCAAGTCCTATTTGGAAAAAGGTGGTGAAACACACATGCAGATTACGGATGTTAGACTCCGCCGAGTGAACTCAGAAGGAAGAATGAAGGCGATTGCATCCATTACGATTGATAATGAGTTTGTTGTTCATGACATCCGAGTTATCGACGGTAATAACGGGATGTTCGTAGCTATGCCAAGCAAACGAACTCCAGACGGAGAGTTTCGCGATATCGCTCACCCGATATCTTCAGGAACCCGTGAGAAGATCCAAGCTGCTGTATTGACTGAGTACGAACGTGCAGCTGTGGATGAAGAAGTTGCTATTGAAGAAGGCGCTTAATTCGCCTAAAGCAGGATTGGGGTACAAAAGAAAAAGAGAGCCACTAACTGTGGCTCTCTTTTCTTTTTGTCTGGAATGAGATATATTCTTTAGTGAGTTAACAGTCAGTTTTAAGGCAACTTGGAGCCATCCGGGCTGCCGAAGCGGCTTTTTCATAAGACAGGGACTAGGCAGCGATGCGTCCCGGGGATGAATGTCCAGCACAAGCTGGCCTGAAAAAATAGCCATTAACCAAAGGTTCGCCGTTATTTTTCAGGAGGATTGTGAAAAGTTAAGCAAAATCTGATCTGGGAATTAACGTTTTAGCCAAGGGGTAACTGTTATTTTCAGGATAGGAGGTTGGACTTGTTGGAAAGGTTGGCAGTCATTCTTGCCGCAGGGCAGGGAAAACGTATGAAATCCAAATTATATAAAGTTCTGCATCCGGTGTGCGGAAAACCGATGGTCGGGCATGTGCTCGACACGGTTCGTGAAATCGGTGTGTCCCGAAGTGTAGTCGTCGTGGGTCATGGAGCAGAGGCGGTACAGTCTTATTTGGGACCGTCAGCAGAATATGCGCTTCAGGCAGAGCAGTTGGGAACGGGCCATGCTGTCAAGCAAGCCAAGGACTTGCTCGGTCAGGAAAAAGGTACAACCATTGTCATTTGTGGGGATACTCCTTTGATCACAGCGGAAACGCTAGAGGGCTTGGTGCAACTGCACGAGAGCCGTGGGGCGGCTGCGACGATTCTGACCGCTGAGTTGGACGACCCGAAAGGATATGGACGAGTTATCCGTGATGCTTCCGGGGCCGTGCTCAAGATCGTGGAACAGAAAGATTGTTCACCTGAGGAAGATGCTGTCCGGGAGATCAATACGGGAACGTACTGCTTTGACAATGCCAAGCTGTTTGCAGCGCTGGACAAGGTAACGAACACCAATGCACAGCAGGAATATTATCTGACAGATGTCATTGGTATTTTGCATGGTGAAGGTGAGCAGGTTGAGGCGTATTTGACAGATGATGTGTCTGAATCCATCGGTGTTAACGACAGAGTCGCTTTGTCGGTAGCTGAGGGCTATATGCGTGAGCGCATCGTCCGCAAGCATATGCTGAATGGTGTCACTGTCATTGATCCGTCTTCTACCTATATCGGGAGCGAGGTTGTTATTGGTTCCGATACGGTACTGTACCCGAACACATGGCTGCATGGTCAAACACAAATCGGAGAAGATTGTGTGATTGGTCCGCAGGCTGAGATTCAGAATACGATTATCCATTCAGGCGCAACGGTAAAACATTCGGTGTTGAACGAAGCGGAAGTGGGAAGCAGTACCTCTGTGGGGCCGTTTGCTTATCTGCGTCCAGGCGCGAAGCTTGGCGAACATGTGAAAATTGGTGATTTTGTTGAGGTGAAAAATGCGACCATTGGAGATCATTCCAAGGTGTCTCATTTGAGCTATGTCGGTGATGCCAAGGTGGGTACAAACGTAAATATTGGCTGCGGGGCAATAACGGTCAATTATGATGGATATAATAAATCTATTACAGAAATTGAAGACGATGCCTTTATTGGCAGCAACGTGAATCTGATCGCCCCGATTAAGATTGGAAAAGGTGCTTATGTTGTAGCAGGCTCCACTGTAACACATGCTGTCCCTGATAACGATCTGGCCATTGCCAGACCACGTCAAGAGAACAAAGCCGGATATGCGGACAAAATCCGCGCACGTGCCAAAGCGAAGAAGAAAAGATCGGAATGATCTTAATCAGCAAGCTGTTGAATCTGTAATGAATGAACCAGCACGGAGGGTTTCTATTAATGACTTATTGCGATTCCAAACTCAAAATATTTACTTGTAACTCCAATCCGAAGTTAGCCCACCAGATTGCGGACTACATCGGCATCCCAATGGGGGAATCCCATACCACATCGTTTAGTGACGGTGAAATCCAGGTTAAGCTGTCGGAAAGCGTACGCGGCTGCCATGTGTATATTGTGCAGTCAACTTGTCTGCCGGTTAACGACAACTTGATGGAGTTATTGGTTATGATTGATGCACTTAAACGCGCTTCTGCCAAAAGTATCAATGTCGTTATGCCATATTACGGTTACGCTCGTCAGGATCGTAAAGCTCGTTCACGCGATCCGATTACAGCGAAACTTGTCGCTAACTTGATTGAAAAGGCGGGGGCTCACCGCGTAATCAGTATGGATTTGCATGCGATGCAGATTCAGGGATTCTTTGATATTCCAGTGGATCATATGCTGGGAGCGCCAATTCTGGCCCAATATTTCCGTTCCAAGCAAATTGAGAACCCGATTGTCGTCTCACCCGATCATGGCGGGGTTGTTCGTGCGCGTAAGCTGGCGGACTTCCTGAGTGCGCCGCTCGCTATTATTGATAAGCGTCGTCCAGAGCCAAATGTCAGTGAAGTGATGAATATCATCGGGAACATTGAGGGTAAAACGGCTATTTTAATTGATGATATCATTGATACAGCCGGAACGATTGTATTAGGTGCAAATGCGCTTAAAGAAGGCGGCGTAAAAGATGTGTATGCATGTTGTACACATGCTGTGCTTTCTGGTCCTGCTATGGAAAGACTGGAGAATTCGCCATTAAAAGAGGTGGTTGTGACGGATACGATCCCGATCGTTCACCCGAATCCGACAAGCAAGCTGAAGGTATTGTCTGTGGCTCCATTAATGGGAGAAGCTATCATCCGTGTGCATGAAGAATTGTCGATCAGCAAACTGTTTGAAATCGAATAAGCGCTGGCTCATTAAAAAAGGGGTTGCCTTTTCCATATGGAAAAGGTAACCCCTATCAGCATGTCAGGCTAAAAGCCTGGGCGAGATATGAATGTGAAGCGTTGACGATTGTATAGTGTGTCCTCTATTTCGACGAAATGCTCATTAAAACGCGCAACGATGCCAATCTGAATATGTACATTCCCGTCATATATCTGGACAGGAACGGAATGTTTTAAATGATATAGAAAATGGCTGTCATATAAGAGGATATCACCTTGATTGAGCATACCGGCACGCACCTTCCTATTCAATACAACTATTTTACCAAAAAATACAGACTGCGAAAGAGGGTGTCAAGGTTATGAAGTGGATTGTAGGATTGGGCAACCCCGGTCCCCAATACGAGAAAACGAGACATAATGTCGGATTTATGGCATTGGATGCTCTTGCCTCGCGTCATAACATCCAGATTAACCAAAGCAAATGCAAGGCGTTGATTGGAGAAGGCCACATTGGTGGCGTAAAAACCGTACTGATTAAGCCAATGACCTATATGAATCTATCAGGCGAGTCTCTACGTGCTTATATGGACTACTATAAGGCCGATATGGAAGATCTGGTTGTCGTGTACGATGATCTGGATACTGAAGTCGGTAAAATAAGATTGCGTTATCAAGGTAGCGCAGGCGGTCATAACGGCATTAAATCGATCATTCAGCATACCGGCACGCAGTCCTTCAATCGGATACGTATGGGCATTTCCCGCCCGGAACCTGGACATGCTATTGTCGATTATGTTCTGGGTACCTTTCCCAAGAAGGAAAAAGAATTACTGGCCGGAATGATCGAGGACACGTGCAACGCCTTAGAGCATAGCTTGAGTCATCCGTTTGAACGGACGATGGCTGAATTCAACAAGTAAGTTCAGACGCAGGCAGACGGGCTTAAATGGAAGATTGTTGGACATACTGAAAGGTATAGAAAACTTTCAGGAGGCATATACATTACATGATTGTTAATTATGTATGCAGACATTGTCGAACTTTCTTGGGACGAATTGATTCCGCGGCAATAACCGAAGAAAGGTTGGGCTTCCATTCCTTGACCCCTGCCGAACGTAGAGATATAATAGCGTATAATTCGGGTGGTGAAGTGACCGTCAAAGTCATTTGCGAGCATTGCAGTCAGGCATTGGAGAATAATCCTGAGCTGAGTCTGCTCGTTAATCCGCTCCAATAACAGGTATTCAACTGGTAGGATGTACCAGCTTGAGAGGTGAAGCGGCAATTCCGCTTATGGAGCCTTGGCAGCATTGCTGAGGCTTCTTTTTCGGTTTACATGTAACTATTTATAAGCATAAAGGGGTGCCTTTTTTGTTACAAGCACTTATTCAGGCTTTTACGAAGGATGCTGATTATGCATCCATTGCAGCAGGCATATCATCAGGGATGAAGGAACAACTGATATCAGGTTTATCAGGCTCTTCCCGACAGGTACTGATGGCCGCGCTTGCCGAAGATACCGGACGACCGTTAATGGTCATGACGCACAATATGTTTGCCGCTCAAAAAATAGCAGATGACTTACAGGAAGCGCTTTCTCCTGATCAGGTTTTATTGTATCCTGCTAATGAGCTGGTAGCTGCTGAAGCAGCAATATCCAGTCCAGAGACATTGTCCCAACGAATTGATGTATTGATACGCTGCGCCCAGGGTTTTCGTGGGATTGTTGTCGTGCCGTTTTCTGGTGTCCGACGTTTACTGCCAATTCCGGAAACATGGCGTGAGGCTCGTATTGAGCTGAAAGAAGGCGAAACGATTCAGCTGGAAGCGTTTTTGCTACATATGATCGAGATGGGATACCAGCGTGTAGAGCGTGTGGAATCACGTGGAGAGATGAGCGTACGCGGAGGAATTATTGATTTTTATCCCATGACAACCCGTTGGGGCTATCGTGTGGAGCTGTTTGACGATGAAATTGATTCGATCCGTAAGTTTGATCCGCAAGATCAGCGTTCGGTGGAAAAGGTTCAGGACGTTACCGTAACACCGTGTAAGGAAGTTATTGCGAATAACCAGCGTATGGACCAGGCGGCGGATGCCGCTGCTATTTTGTTGGAGGAGCAGCTGGGCAAAATGACGGATCGTCAAGCTAAGCAGCATCTGAAAGAAGAGATCCATCGTGAAATTGAGTTGCTGCGAGAGCATGTGTATTTTGACGAAATCTATAAATATATCTCCCTGCTGTATCCTGAACGTAAAACCCTAGCAGACTATATGCCGGAAGATACGATTCTGATTATTGATGAACCGGCACGTATGCTGGAAACAGCCAAGCAACTGGAACGGGATGAGTCGGAATGGAATCTGCATTTGCTTCAAAACGGTAAAACGTTACCGCAGCTAGAACTGTCAGATGACGCGGACAATCTGCTGTACAACCGGAGATTTCAGACGTTGTTTCTGTCGATTTTCCTCCGTCAGGTTCCTCATACCCAGCCACAAAATATTTTGAACTTCATCTGCCGAGGCATGCAGGATTTCCATGGCCAAATGAATGTGCTCAAGGCGGAGATGGATCGTTGGCGCAAAGCAGGCACACAGGTTATGATGCTGGCGAGTGGAGATGAACGTCTGGACCGGATGCGCAGAGTGCTTGAAGATTACGGTATTGATGAGCCGACGATGGCTATAGGCAATCTGCAAAGCGGTTTTGAAATGCCGTCTATTCATCTGGCAGTCATTACCGAGGGTGAAATGTTTTCCCAGAAGCAGCGGAAAGCTCGTAAGCAGGGTCGGCATGTGGACAATGCAGAACGGATTAAGAGCTATAGCGAGCTGAAGGTGGGCGACTACGTCGTACACCAAAATCACGGGATCGGGAAGTACATGGGGATCGGCACGCTGGAGGTTGGCGGTATCCATAAGGATTACATGCATGTTCTCTATGCGGGTGGAGATAAGCTGTCTGTGCCGATTGAACAAATTGATCTGATTCAGAAATATGTCGGCTCAGAGGACAAGGAACCCAAGATTTATAAACTGGGTGGCAATGAGTGGACACGGGTTAAAAGTAAGGTGCGCAGCTCGGTTCAAGATATTGCGGATGACTTAATCAAGCTATATGCAGAACGACAGTCGGCACCAGGGTTTGCTTTTGAAAAGGATTCACCTGAGCAACAAGAGTTTGAAGATATGTTCCCGTATGATGAGACACGTGACCAGATTCGGGCCATTGAAGAGATTAAGAAGGACATGGAGCAGAGTCGCCCGATGGATCGTTTGCTATGCGGTGATGTAGGTTACGGCAAAACTGAAGTTGCTATTCGTGCTGCTTTTAAGTCTGCTATTGAAGGTAAACAAGTAGCGGTGCTGGTACCGACGACAATTTTGGCACAACAACACTATGAGACGTTCCGTGAACGTTTTTCAGGGTATCCGTTCAATATTCAGGTATTGAGCCGTTTCCGCTCGCGCAAAGAGCAGAATGAGACGATTAAAGGGGTCCGGCAAGGCACGGTCGATATTGTCATTGGTACCCATCGTCTGTTGTCGCAGGATCTGGTGTTTAAGGACCTCGGAATGCTGATTGTCGATGAAGAACAGCGATTTGGCGTAACCCACAAGGAAAAGCTGAAGAAGCTGAAAACGAACGTAGATGTGCTGACGTTAACGGCAACACCTATTCCGCGTACGTTGCATATGTCCATGCTGGGTGTACGTGACTTGTCAGTCATTGAGACGCCACCGGAAAACCGTTTTCCAGTGCAAACCTATGTGGTTGAGCACAGCCAGACTCTAGTTCGTGAGGCCATTGAACGCGAGATGGCACGCGGAGGGCAGGTGTACTATCTGTATAATCGCGTGCAGGGAATTCAGGAGATGGCTGCAGAGATCAATGCGCTCGTACCGGAGGCCAAGGTGGGCGTGGGTCACGGACAGATGTCCGAAACCGAACTGGAGAAAACTATTTTGGATTTCCTGGATGGCGAATATGATGTGCTGGTCAGCACCAGCATTATCGAAACCGGCGTGGATATTCCAAATGTGAATACACTCATTGTGCATGATGCCGATAAAATGGGGCTATCCCAGCTTTATCAGCTGCGTGGGCGTGTAGGTCGTTCGAATCGGATTGCCTATGCTTATTTCACGTACCAGCGGGATAAGGTGCTCACGGAAGTGGCGGAGAAGCGCCTTCAGTCGATTAAAGAATTTACGGAGCTGGGCTCCGGGTTCAAGATTGCAATGCGCGATTTGTCCATCCGCGGAGCGGGTAACTTGCTTGGCGCTGAACAACATGGATTCATCGCATCCGTCGGTTTTGATCTTTACTCGCAGATGCTAGCTGAGGAAATTAATAAACGTAAAGTCAGCGTACTTGGAGAAGAGGATCAGTCCAATCGGAATTGGAGTACGTCGATTGATTTAGGCGTCGATGCTTACTTGCCGGGAGACTATATTTATGACAGCATCCAGAAGATTGAGATTTATAAAAAGGTTGCAGCGGTCAGCACCTTTGACGAGGCTTCCGAACTGGAGGATGAACTGGTCGACCGATTTGGCGATCTGCCAGAGGCTGTGCGTCATTTGCTAGCCGTGGCTCGCCTCAAGGTATATGGACGCATGTATGGCATCGAGTCCATGGTGCAACGGGATGACAATATAGTGCTGAAATTCCATGAAGGGCGCCAGCAGGCGGTACAGACCGCCAAACTTGCCGAGATTGGCAATCGCTTTGAAAGACGTGTACAATTTGAACAGGGCACTTCTATGAGCGCACGCATAAAGGGCAAAGGTCTAAATGATCCACAGTTGCTAGAACTGCTGGAACAATTTTTGAGTGCATTGAAAGAAGCATTCACATTGAAGGAGGAACTGCAAAATGCCACAACTAAATAAAAGAAAACCTTGGAGAATGCTCTCCTTGGGAATGGCAGCGCTGCTAGCTATATCCGTGCTGGCAGCATGTACGAAGCAAGCGGATGAGAACAAGGTCAAGGATGAACCGAAGGACAACAGCAAGGTTGTCGTGACCTATAAGGGTGGAACCATTACCGAAAATGAGTTCAACCAAGAAATCAGCATGATGAAATTCCTTTACCCGGAATATGAGGCTGCGTTAGCTTCGGATCAGGTACGGGAGCAAATTGTAAAGCAGGAAGTGGTGTACAAGCTTCTGGCGGCCAAAGCGGACGACAAAGCCAAGGAGCAGGGTGCCAAAGAAGGGAACGAACAGCTGGAGCAGTATAAAAAGTCAGTCGGAGAAGATAAGTTCAAGACATTTCTGAGTGATAAAAAACTGACCGAACAAGGTGTGAAAGATTACTTCACGCGTGTAATGACGGTAATCAACAGCGAAACTAACAAAGTAACAGATGATCAGCTAAAACAGGAATTTGAGAAAAATAAAGATCAATTCACAACAGCAACCGTGCGTCATGTATTGATTAACTTCGAAGATCCTAAAACGAAGAAACAGCGCAAAAAAGAGGATACCCTCAAGCTGGCTAAAGAAGTGAAGGCGAAGCTGGACGGAGGAGCGGATTTTGCGACGATTGCCAAGAAGTATTCAGAAGACCCAGGTTCTGCGTCTAACGGAGGTCTGTATGAGAATGCATCCGTAGCGCAATGGGTACCTGCATTTAAAGAGGCCGCTGAGACTCAGCCGATTAACAAAATCGGTGAGCCAGTGGAAACGGAATACGGATATCACGTGATCAAAGTGGAGTCCCGCAATGAGCCAACGTTTGATAAATTGAAAGACAACGAAAAGGCTGCCCTGAAAAATAAATTGGCCGGGGAAAGTATCCAAAACTTTACCGAAAATGATTTGACGAAGCTTGATTTGAAAATCAATCTGCCGAAGGTACCAGCTACGCAAGAGAAAAGCGGTGCAACTTCCGGTGCTGGTAGCACAACTACACCGGGCGCAGCAACAAACGGTACGGGCGATACCAATGCAGGAACAGCCAAAGATGGAGCTACAAACGAAGGTAAATAACTGAACATGCATAAGGAATTGGGAACAGATGAATACTATGGTCAGATATCACCATAAACACCATGACCGTGACGTTCTTCGTGACCGCTTCTGGGGGAGTGGAAGCGTCTTTCGATACCGTCAGTAGTTTACTAAATTCTTCTTGAGAAAGTGGGGCAACATGTGAAATGAAAGCTACTGGTATAGTTCGCCGTATTGATGACCTTGGGCGGGTAGTTATTCCAAAGGAAATTCGCCGCACCTTGAGAATTCGTGAAGGAGATCCGCTTGAGATTTTTGTGGATCGTGACGGAGAAGTCATTTTGAAAAAGTATTCACCTATTGGTGAACTTGGTGATTTCGCCAAAGAATATGCTGAGTCCCTGTTTGAAAGCACGGGCCATATTACAATGATTACCGATCGGGACACCATTATTACGGTGGCTGGAGGCTCTAAAAAAGAGTTTCTGGACAAGCCAATCGGTAGCATTATCGAAGGTAGTATGGATAATCGCAAAACTGTGCTGGAGACAGCCAGCGGCTCCTATGAGCTAACGCGAGACCACGAAGAAACACTCTCGTCCTTTGTGGCGGCTCCCATTGTTTCCGGTGGTGATCCCATTGGTTCCGTTGTATTGTTGAACAAGGACGAAAATGTAAAAATGTCCGAAATGGAGATCAAAATGGCTGAAACAGCCGCTGGCTTCCTGGGCAAACAAATGGAACAGTAACATCCCGTTTCACCCCTGTATGACGTACAGAATGGCGAAAGCCGTCCTGCGTTGTACAGGGTTTTTTTTCTTTCCGGGAGAAGAGGCGGTATAATAGGACTCGTGAAAGATGCATATTTCAGGTGGGAGTGAAGACGGAGAATGCAGGAAAATCGCGCCGCTTCGCGGCTGCTACGGGGTGCTGTCATTTTGACACTGGCAGCAGTAGCGAGCAAGCTGATCGGCACAATGCAAAAAATCCCGCTGCAGAATATCGGCGGCGACGGCGTGTTTGGCATTTATAATACGGTTTATCCTTTTTATACGCTGTTCATTACCATTGCAGCTGCTGGATTTCCGGCTGCAATATCCAAATTTGTAGCTGAGTTTGAGGCAGTGGGAAACCGGGCAGCGGGGCAACGTGTTGCTCGGCTATCTTCGCTTGTCTTGGGTGTCTTTGGATTGATCTTGGGCGTGCTGATGTATACGTGCGCGCCGCTCATTGGTCAATGGATCGACAATGCTCACGTTATTCCGTCGGTGAGGGCGGCGGCGTTTGCCTTTTTGTTCGTACCGGTTATGGCGGGATTGAGAGGATATTTTCAAGGTTTGCAAAATATGCTTCCGACTGCTATCTCCCAAGTGACGGAGCAGGCGATACGGGTAAGCGTGATGATTATGCTGTTGCTGCTCATGCTGTCGCAAGGAGCGGGGGCGGATATGATTGCCGCCGGAGCAGTGTTTGGTTCAGCAGCAGGTGGAGCAGCGGGATTGGTCGTCATGTTGCTATATTGGCGAAATCACAGGAAGAGGCTTAGAAGGCAAGGGACGGTCATGGCGACAGTGCAAGCACAAACTGGAGAGCTACACCCGGCGGAAAGCAACGGTGCATTGCTAAAGGCGCTGCTGCGTTATGCCTTGCCTGTTTGCCTTGGAGCGCTAGCCGTTCCGTTAATTAGCCTGGTAGACACTTTTACCGTACCTCGCTTGTTAAAGCAGGAGGGTTTGGACGATACTGCGGTTATGGTGGCCTTTGGCGTGTATAACCGAGGTCTGCCGCTGGTACAGCTAGTCATGATGTTTGCTACCACACTGTCGGCATTATTCATTCCATCGCTGGCTGAGGCGCGGGTGACCGGCGGTACGGAGCTGGCACGTCGCCAGTGCGAGCAATCGCTGCGCTGGTTTTGGTTGCTGGGACTAGCCGCTGCGACAGGCCTGATCGTGCTGGCTGTGCCCGTCAATGTGATGCTGTATGCGGACGACACCGGCAGCGAGGTCATGCGCTGGATGGCGCTAACCGCCGTAGGCGGTACGCTCAGCATCATCTCGGCTGCGCTGCTGCAAGGGCTTGGCGCGGTTCGCGCGCCGGCTCTGGCGATGCTCGCGGCCGCAGTAGCCAAGGCGCTGCTAAACTGGCTGCTCGTGCCGCAGCTAGGCACGGCTGGAGCCGCCATTGCGGGGGCTGTCGCCTATCTGCTGGCGGCGGTGATCAACATCGTGCTGCTGGCTCGCTTGGTAGGCCTGCGTGGGAGCTGGTCCGCCAGCGTGCTCAAGCCGGCGGCACTGCTTATCGCCCTGGCTGGTGCGGCCGGGGCGGCGATGTGGGGCACCAGCGCTGTGCTGGGTGCCTTGGGATGGGCTGCCGGAGGTCGCGCCACGGCAGCCGCGGAGAGCCTGCTGGGCGTAGCAGCAGGCGCCGTTGTGTTCGTGATCGGCCTCGCACGCTTGAGGCTGATCACGGAAGCCGAGCTTGTGGCGGTGCCCAAGCTCGGACGCCCGCTGGCAGCCGTGCTGCGCAGGCTGCGTGTACTGGCTTAGCCCAGGCATAGGGCTTAGGGCGTGAAAGCGGCACAGCCATTTTATGAGCCTATACAACTTTGTGGTATAGTAAGTCCCAAAGCAAAGGAAGCGGAAGCGGGGGTAGGCCGTATATTTTTTCGAGCATGAACCTTGTTTCTGCGAAACGGAGGATTGGATATGAGCGTAACATTAACGGTCGTAGGTTTGGGCTCGGGAGATCCGGATCAGCTTACGATAGGGATATTGAACAAAATGCGGGGCGCTTCAGCGCTGTATCTGCGGACCAAGGAGCATCCTGCGGTTCAAGTGCTGAATGAGTTTGAAGTGGCTTTTGAGTCGTTTGACGAGGTATATGAGACAAAGGAGTCTTTTCCAGAGGTATACGAGGAAATTACCAGCCAATTGATTACGATGGCTGCTAAGGCGGTAGACGGAAGCGAAATCGTATATGCGGTTCCCGGTCATCCGATGGTGGCAGAAGCAGCGGTGCAGTTGCTTAAGGAGCGTTGTCCTGCGCAAGGGATTGAACTGAACATTCTGGGTGGCGAAAGTTTCCTGGATGAAGCTTTTGTGCGTCTTGGTTTTGATCCGATCGAGGGTTTCCAACTGTTGGACGCAGGTACACTGGATGCCAGCTGGCTCCAGCCTCAGTTGCATACGCTGATCGGACAGGTGTATGACACCTTCACGGCTTCTGATGTGAAGCTGTGCCTGATGGAGCGGTATCCTGACGATTATGAGGTGTACGTCGGTCACGCTCTTGGGGTGGAAGGCGAGGAAGCGGTGCACAAGGTGCCGCTGTACGAGCTAGATCGAGTAGAGGGCTACGGGAACCTATCCTTGGTATACATACCTCGCAGTGAAGATGAGGCGCTGAAACGGCGTTCTTTTGACCGTTTACACGAGATTGTCGATATTTTACGCAGTCCGGAAGGCTGTCCATGGGATCGTGAACAGACACATCAGTCGATCCGCAAAAATCTGATCGAAGAAACGTATGAAGTCATTGAAACGATAGATGAGGACGACCCTGAGCATATGAAGGAAGAGCTGGGCGATCTGTTGTTGCAAATTTTGCTGCATGCCCAAATGGAAGAGGAAGTTGGAACCTTCGATGTGTATGATGTTATCCAGGGGCTGAATGATAAGCTTATTTTCCGTCATCCACATGTATTTGGTGACAATCAAGCGAATGATGCGGAAGAAGCGCTGCAAAACTGGGAGCAGATGAAGGCTGAGGAAAAACGGCTTAAAGGCACGACGGCAGCAGACCCTTCCGTACTGGATGGGGTTCCACGTGATCTGCCTGCTCTTATGAAATCGTACAAGCTCCAGAAGAAAGCAGCTAAAGTAGGCTTTAACTGGGATAGCATTGAGGGCGTATTCGATAAATTGGACGAAGAAGTGGCTGAGCTGAAGGAAGCGGTTCGTGAAGGGCATGCCGTGGAAGCCCAGTTGCTGGAGTTAGGCGATGTATTATTTGTTGCAGTGAATGCAGCCCGGTTCATGGGAGTAGATCCGGAAGAGGCATTGTCCGCCACCAATCGCAAATTTGTCGACCGTTTCCAGTATATTGAGCAGAAATTACGCGAGCAGGGACGCCGTCCCGAAGACAGCAGCGTAGATGAAATGGAGACTTACTGGCAGGAAGCGAAAAAGCTCCTTGGCAAAGCGTGATTCCACATATTCGCTTTTGGCTGCACAGAACAGTAAAATGAGACATATGCAGGGTTGAAAGAAGGCCCAGTTTGTGAAGACTTGCCAATGGGCAGAGTTTTGTAGTAGGATGTTGGCTTAACTGGGGTCGAATAAAAAAACGCCTGTCATTGCAGGATTTTTACGGACAAGCCAGAATAACTTGTAGTAATTCTGAAAATAACTGTAGCTTATAGTTAAGCGTGTTACAGTGACATTCAGGAGGGCTTCGGCCACAGTTGGACCTCGCGTCTGCTCCATAAATGGACATGCAGCGTGATGATTATTTTTTGACATTTGGGAGGCTTTTATCTTATGAACAAGACAGATCTGATCAACAATATTTCCAGCAAAAGCGGTTTGAGCAAACGTGACGTTGAAGCTGTATTGAATGGCGTTCTTGGTGAAATTACAGATGCACTTGCTAGCGGTGACAAAGTGCAACTGATCGGCTTTGGTACTTTCGAAACACGCAAGCGTTCCAGCCGTACAGGCCGCAATCCACAAACCGGTAACACGATTGAAATTCCAGAATCGACCGTTCCTGCTTTTAAAGCCGGTAATAAGCTTAAAGAAGCCGTTAACTAATGCGTCTTGATAAATTCTTGAAAGTCTCGCGGCTGATTAAGCGGCGTACGGTAGCCAAGGACGTCTCCGAACAAGGGAGAGTGCTGGTGAACGGACGCGAAGCCAAGCCGAGCAGTGCGGTCAAAGTAGGCGATGAAATTACCGTCCAGTTTGGCCAGAAGCTGGTGACCGTGCGAGTGGAACGGCTCGCCGACACTACACGCAAGGACGAGGCTGCAAGTATGTACACTTTGGTAAAGGAAGAGCCTATTGCCAGGGACAATGGTTTGAACTGGTAAGCAGACATCTGATTTTCTCACAACTGTACATGAAAGCATTCCTTCATTATTTTATGAAGGAGTGCTTTTTTTTCTTTAGATGACGAGGTTTCGTCCATCATATGCTGATTAACAGCAAAAGCGGTTCTAAATCATACGGCCCCCTTCATAAGCTAAGAACAGAAGGAGGGGTACATGCCATGATTGAACAAGGGAAGTCCAAGCACCATGATCTGCGCATGCAAAGCCGCAAGCAACTCGATATTTCAGGCGTCAGCAATGTGGAGAGCTTTGACAGTGAAGAATTTTTGCTTCAGACCGAGCTGGGCCATCTCACCATTCGCGGACAACATTTACATATCAAAAACCTCAGTCTAGAAGAGGGGCTGTTGTCCATTGAAGGTTTGATTACTTCCCTCGTCTACCTGGAGCCCGGGGCCCCGGCCAAAAACGGAAAAAGCCTATTCGGCAAGCTCTTCAAATGAACCCTTACACACAATGGCTGACATTGACATGGATGCTGTTGTCGGGCATAGCCATGGGAGTGGTGTTTGACAGCTACCGGGTGCTGTCCATCCGCTTTCATTTTGCCCGCTGGAGCGTTCATATGTTGGACGTGCTGTACTGGGTGGCCTCGGCTTTGTTTATTTTCCGTGTGCTATACGCGAGTAATCGCGGTGAGCTGCGGTTTTATGTCTTTTTAGGACTACTTTTGGGGGTTTGGCTCTATTTTTGGGCCTTTAGTGTTACAACCCAACGTTTTGTGGTAATGTTATTAGAGATAGTTCGCAGACTGACGTTGATCGTGAACAGCATACTGCGCATCCTGATTGTTCTTCCGGTGTTAGCGCTGTATCGGCTGTTACGCAAGCTGGTCGGATGGACATGGACACTTATTGTGTTCCTGGGAAGGATGCTGATATACATCCTGATGCCGGTTTGGAAGCCGATCCTATGGCTGATCGGTCCGCTTAAAGCGCGCTGGAAGACTCCAGAGTTGCTCGTAAAGCTGGGTATCAGACTGAAAAACACAGCGAAAAGATGGTTTGGAAGGAGGTAGTATCATGCGTAATTCGTCTGTAGATCGCCATTCATCTTCTACGTCCAAGTCCAACGCGGGCGGGCGCAGGCGAATCATGATTTGGTTGCTATCGCTTGCCGCCTTTGGTAGTTGGGCAATTTTTACCTTTTTTTCTCAAGGCATGATTATGGCCGATCGAAGTGAACAGCTCACCCAGAAGGAAAAGCAGAAGCAAGCTGCTACACAAACGGAACAACAGCTTCAAACCGAAGTGAATCGTCTCAAGGACCCTGAGTACATTGGCGAGATTGCCAGAAGCAAGTACGGTCTTTACAAACCGGAAGAGACGCCAATCATCGGAGATCAGAAATAGGAACATTATCGGGCCAATGCTTAGTTGACCTTGGTTCCGCCATTTTGTATAATCAAATCACCACAGCGGGATTTTTTTGCAAAAAAATCGGTTGTATATTTTAAGGGAGGATCATTTTATTCTATGGCAATTGAAGTGGGCACCAAGTTAGAGGGCAAAGTGACAGGCATCACGCATTTTGGAGCATTTGTGGATTTGTCTGGAGGTGTCACGGGTCTCGTTCACATCTCGGAAATCGCCGATAACTATGTTAAGGATGTTAACGACCACCTGAAGATTAATGATGTTGTGACGGTGAAAGTCATTAATGTTGACAAAGATGGCAAAATCGGACTTTCCATTAAGCAAACGATTGACAAGCCGGCAAGTGAAGCCCGTCCCCCAAGAGCTCCAAGACCGGAGCGTACAGGAGGACCAGGCGGAGGCGACCGTTTCGGCGGTGGAGGTTCAGGTCCAAGTCAAGGACGCGGTGGTGGTGGCGGTGGTTTCAACCGCGATCGTGGAGGCCGTTCTTTCAAGCCTGCACCGGGTAAACCTTCATTTGAGGATAAAATGTCACGCTTCCTGAAAGATAGTGAGGAACGCATTTCGTCGCTGAAAAAGAACACCGAAGGTAAACGCGGAGGACGCGGCGCGAAGCGTGTTTAATTCACTTTGACAACCGTATCAATCATACACGGAAAACCGTACAGTCGAGAGACTGCTACGGTTTTTTTGCGTTCTACCGACAACAGATGCGATAAGCAGCGGCTGTCGGCGCTGAATCCAGTGGTTAGTCGTACGGCATTTATGAGATTCGCAATTTTGGCGAAGAAGATAAGCGCTACGATGCTGGAAAGTAGATGTTTTTTTTGTCGTGAGGACATAATCGTCCGACAAACTCCAACGGTTTTCCGTCTATCTTCTGTGCAAATCGCTAGTCTGGGCATCAGGACGAACGACATCGAGAGGTCATGTAAAGAGTAGCGGGACGCTTCTTCCATCGGCTTCCATACGGGCGTAGCTTGATGTTCAGAGTGATGCTCTGTCCTTTCGCGCAGAACGTTTTTTTGTCGGAAATTTCTTGGAATAAGACGTGAGGTTCTGACAAACTTTCTCAGTCGTTCCGGTTTAAGATGGGAACATCAAATTGATGAATGGGGTGCCTGACGCATGATGGAGAAATGGAACGTGGTACATTTTCCGGGGTTAAAATCTAGAAAGTCCAAATCCAAAGAGCGTACGGAAGGGTGGTCTTCCAGACTCAAGAAACGGCTGGATTCACATAAAGTGGTGCAATGGGTAACGGCGCAAAGATGGATGCTGCTATTGTCAGCTATGGGAGTTCTACTGGGACGCGCCACTATTTTGGACGAGCTTTCTCCGTTTGCCCTCGCTTATTTTGCGGTCATAACGTTTCTTCGGCGTGATCTGATGCTGCCTGTAGCTGTATCAGTTGTGTTAGGCAGCCTGTTAGCTCCTTACCCATCGTTATTTATGATTGGTGGCGAGCTACTGGTATTTTATCTCCTGTATCGCGGACTACGAACCTTCGACCGTCTGGAATTATCCTATGCCCCGCTTATGGTTTTCTTGTCTGTGTTTATGGTCAATTTATTTAACGCCGTGATGGCTCCGACTTTTACATGGTATGAACTTATCATTGTGGGGACGGATGCGGTTCTCAGCTTTATGCTTACGCTGGTGTTCACGCAGGCCATCCCGTTGTTTACGTACCGCAAGAAGACAAGCCAGCTCAAAAATGAGGAAATTTTATGTCTTATTATTTTATTAGCCTCTGTGATGACGGGAGCAGTAGGCTGGACTGTTCATTCATTGTCTGTCGATCATGTACTGTCGCGATATTTGGTCTTGGTGTTTGCTTTGGTGGGAGGTGCTTCGCTGGGGGCATCGGTCGGTGTAATTACCGGTTTAATTTTAAGCTTGGCCAATATGTCTGCAATTGTGCAGATGAGTTTACTCGCTTTTGCAGGTTTGCTGGCAGGGATGCTGCGTGAAGGGAAAAAAGGCGCTGTTGCGCTTGGGATGCTGCTAGGCTCCTCAATTCTGACAATCTATTTGGACGGGACCGGAGATGTGCTGACGTCAACCTGGGAGAGCTGTGCGGCAATTCTATTATTCTTAATGACCCCAAAAAGTTTCTTTAAAGCGGTTTCTACCTATGTTCCCGGTACGCAGGACCACGCCAAATCTCAGCATGAGTATGCCAAAAGGGTCCGCGATCTCACCGCAGAGCGGGTAACGAAGTTTTCCCGTGTATTCAGTCAGCTATCCCGCAGCTTTCATCAGATATCTGCGAGTGAGAGCACGAAGTCGGATGGTGAAATCGAACACTTTATGAATGCGGTGGCGGAAGGGACATGTGCCTCCTGTTTCAAGTGTGAGCAGTGCTGGGATGGAAAGTTTATGCAAACTCATCAGTATATGACGGAAATGATGAGCGCCATTGAGGATAACCCGGATTTGGAACCGGAGCAGATCCCGCCGCAATGGAGCAAGGCATGTGCTAAAACGGGCGCTGTCCTGCAAGTGATGAAGCAGCAGTATAGCCTCTACCAACATAATATGCAGTGGAAGCGCCAAGTATACGATAGTCGTCAGCTTGTTGCTGACCAACTATCGGGTGTATCACAAATCATGGAGGATTTAGCGCGAGAAATTCAGCGGGAAGGGCAAACCATGCATCGGCAGGAAGAGCAAATACGAGAGGCTCTTGATAGACTGGGCTTGTCCATTCAATCCATTGAGATCATAAACTTGGATGCAGGTCAGGTAGAAATTGAGATTGTCCATGCCTATACAAGGGGATTTGATGAATGTCGGAAAATCATTGCTCCACTTTTGTCGGACATACTGGACGAGCATATAGCTGTGATGCGCGAAACGGAGGCAGATCGCCGCCAAGGCTTGGCTACAGTCATGTTTGGCTCTGCTAAAACGTATGAGATTGCTACAGGAGTAGCTAGTGCCGCCAAAGGAGGCGATTTTTTCTCAGGTGACAGCTACAGCATGATGGAGCTAGGGAACGGGACTTTTGCAGTCTCTTTAAGTGATGGTATGGGGAACGGAGAGCGCGCGCAGCAAGAGAGCAGTGCAGCACTTAACATTTTGGAGGAATTACTCCAATCGGGTATGGACGAAAAGTTGGCGATCAAGTCGGTCAACTCTGTCCTGATGCTGCGATCACCTGAGGAAATGTATGCTACGGTCGATATGGCGCTGATTGATCAGTACACGGCCCAGACAACCTTTATGAAGATTGGGTCTACGCCGAGTTTTATTAAAAGAGGGGAGGAGGTCATTCCCGTATCTGCCAGCAACTTGCCGATTGGCATTATACAGGATATTGAAGTTGATTTGGTATCACTGCAGCTCCAGCCGGGTGATATTCTCATTATGATTACAGACGGTATATACGACTCACCGGGTTATGCGGTTAATAAGGAAATATGGATGAAACGCATGATTCAGGAAATTGAAAGCGAAGATCCACAGCAGTTGGCCGACTGCTTACTAGAAAGGGTTATTCGATACCAACAAAATCAAATCTATGATGATATGACAGTAGTCGTTAGTAAAATAGATCACTTCCGCCCAGAATGGGCAACTCTCCATGTACCTGGCATGAGGTGGTTGGAACGTCCACGGACGGTGAGCTAATCCGACATTGCCCGGGAAATTCCTTATTCGTTTTTAAAAATCCGCATCCTTCGTTTGAATCGTTCCGGATTAGGCAAAGATAGAATCTATCGGGATAGATTAAGAGGAAGCGGAGGTCAAAAAACGATGAAGCAAATTTTGATCATTACAGACGGATGCTCTAATGTAGGTGTTAGTCCAGTCATGGCGGCTGCCCAAGCTTTACGAGAAGGTATTACAGTGAACGTCGCCGGAGTCATAGATTATGGAACTATTGGCGAGCTTGGCAGCGCGGAGATTCAAGAAATTGCTAAAGCAGGGGGAGGGTTTAGCCAAATCGTTGGGACGAAGCAGTTGGCTCAGACCATGCAGATGATGACGCGCAAAACGGTGGTTCAAACCATTCAGCAGGCGGTTAATAGAGAGTTAACGCACATTCTGGGTGAGGGTGGCGCCAAACATATCGGTGAACTTCCTCCGGCAAAACGAGCCCAAGTGGTTGAGGTAATGGATGAGCTGACAGAAACAAGCACCCTGGAGATTGCTTTGCTCATTGATGCAAGTGCGAGCATGAAGCCCAAGCTGCCTGCTGTAGAGGACAGCATTCGTGATTTGCTGCTCAGTTTACAGTCCAGAAGCGGACACAGCCGTATATCTGTATTTCATTTTCCGGGCGGAAAAATGGGAGAAGACGCAGTCATGGATATCGGTTGGACCTCTGAGCTTAACCAGATCAAATCGATATTTGGACGCTTGCGGATGAAAGGGGCAACACCGACAGGTCCTGCCATTTTACAAGTGATTGATTATTACCGATATGTTACACTAGGAGAACAGAAAGATCTGGAAGAATCCTATGGCAAAGGAGAAGGGATGCTCGGTGACTACGTCGTCTGATCCCGTTCTTGCACCCGGAACGGTCATCAAGGGCAAGTGGAAGCGGAGCAGCTATGTCATCCAGCGCTTGCTGGGCCGGGGAGCGAACGGAACTGTATATTTGGTAAAAGAAGCACAGGCCGATCGGCAATTTGCTCTGAAAATGGGGAAGAACACGCTTGATCTGCAATCAGAGATTAATGTGCTAACCACATTGCAGTCTCAGGGGACTCAGGCCGCCCTTCAGCGAAATGGAAATCCTTCCTTTTTGTTTGAGGTGGATGATGTAGTGTTACGCAGCGGAGAAATCCCCTTTTATGTTATGCGATATGTTAAGGGTGATCCGCTTCATCGTTTTGTGGCAGCCAAAGGGCCGGAATGGTATGGTGTGGCTGGAACCGGTATACTGAATCGTCTGGCGGATCTCCATCAGGCAGGATGGGTGTTTGGCGACCTGAAGCCGCAGAATATTTTGGTCAATGCCTATGGAGAGGCTGAATTAATTGACTACGGTGGGGTGTCTCTTGCTGGTCGGAGTGTTAAACAATTTACAGAATGGTATGACAGGGGATTCTGGAATGCTGGCAGCCGAAATGCCGATTCCCAGTATGACCTGTTTGCCTTCGCTCTTCTAACGATTCATATATTGGAGAGTGAATCGTTAAGGGCGGCTGCGAGCAGGCTGCCACAGTTGCGTAATACGGCAGAATTGACGGTCATCATTCGCCGCAGCCGTGTATTACGCCCCTATGCCGAATGGCTACTGGGTGCAGTGCGTGGAGAATATTCCGATACTCGTGCAGCGGCCCGATCTTGGTCACGTTTGGCCTCCGCACATGTCAGGCAATCGTCGGTCAAAAGAGGGAACCCACGCTGGCTGGGATATGCTTTTACGGTATCGCTTTTGCTGCTTGCCGGAGCGCTCTGGATTGCGTTAAGGTAGCAGCATGACTTACATAAGATAACAGATGATCATCATTTTTACGGTCGGGAGAAAAGAGGGTCGTGAATGGGAACAACAAAACCGACCGGTGTTGTACAGGAAGTGCTCGCCTTGGCGCGAGATCATTCACTGTGGAGCCCCGGAGACCGCATTGTGGTTGCTGTATCCGGTGGGCCGGATTCGGTGGCCCTTTTGCACATTTTACATGAAATATCCGTTATACATATGCCTTTACAACTCGTCTGCGCTCACGTTCATCATGGCTTCAGACCAGAGGAATCGGATGCGGAGGCTGAAGAGGTACGCAATATTGCCCGAAAGCTTGAACTTCCATTTGAAATGGCTCGGGTGGATGTACCCGCTTATATGAAGGAGAGCGGGAAGGGGCCACAGGAAGCAGCCCGCGAGCTGCGCTACAGCTTTTTACATGATATGGCTACAAAGTGGGAAGCGCAGCATATTGCAATGGCCCACCACGGCGACGATCAAGCCGAAACGGTTCTCTTGCACTTGCTGCGTGGTAGCGGCCCAGCAGGTTTGGCGGGTATGCGTTTGGCGCGCAGGGAAAAAAATGTGCAACTCATTCGCCCGCTACTACGTATGTACAAGGCTGACCTGATTGAGTTTTGTAACTTTTATGGTCTTTCCTATGTGATAGACAGCACTAATTTATCTTCCAAATACCGTCGTAACGCCATTCGCATGGATGTGCTTCCTTTTTTGGGGCAATATAATGAGCGACTGACACCGTCCCTAAACCGGCTGGCCGAAACGATGGCTGACGAAAATGACTTTATGGAGGCATCCACACTGTCGGCATACGAGAAAATGGTGCGCTTGGATAATGGCAGGTACATGTTTCCCATCGCTTCATACCGTAAGCTATCCGTTGCTTTACAACGGAGGTTGATTAAACTAATATTAAATTATCTGCCTTCGGACAGTGAAAATTTTGATTTTCGTAAAATTGAGACCGTTCGACTAAGACTTCTCCAAGAGGCATCGTCTACATGGAGTTTGGATTTGGGAGGCGGTGCGGTTGGAGTCCGCGAATATGACCAGGCGGTTTTGTTTGACCGTACGCAAGTCGTTATGGGCGAATGGTGCTATGGACTAAGTGTATTGCCTATTTCCGGTGAGCTAGAGTTGCCTGAGGCAGGTGGTATACTTCGGTGGCGAAGGGCTTCCTATTCGGATGCGGACCATCCGGTGAATAAGGAGGAAGCGTGGTTCGACGCAGATCAATTGAGTCTGCCTTTGACTGTACGCTCGCGATTACCTGGAGATACCATGTATGTAATGGGATTAAACGGAAGAAAAAAGGTTAAAGATATTTTTATTGATGAAAAAATACCTCCTTCAATGCGTTCCGTTATTCCCATCGTCTGCGACCACTCTGGGGCTATTCTCTGGATTCCGGGCGTACGACGTTCTGTACATGCCGCGGTGCAAAAGCACACGTCTTCGGTTATATATATGTCATGGCAAAGACGAGAGAGTCCGGGGCACCGGTAATTGCGCAGGAACGGCTTTCATAGTATAAACTTAGGAGGTTTACACCGTTGCAGAATGATATTCAGGAAATATTGATCAGCGAAGAAGAAATTCAGAGTAAAATTAAGGAATTGGGTGCACAGCTCAGCGTAAAATATGAAGGGAAAAATCCATTGGTGATTTGCGTGCTGAAAGGTGCGTTTATCTTTATGGCTGATTTGGTTAAATCCATTACAGTGCCGTTGGAGCTTGATTTCATGGCTGTATCAAGTTATGGAGCATCCACAAAATCCTCAGGTATCATCAAAATCATTAAAGATTTGGACGCATCTGTGGAAGGACGCGACGTTCTGATTGTCGAAGATATTATCGACAGCGGCCTGACGCTGACGCATTTGATTGAATTGCTTAAAAACCGTAATGCCAATTCGGTATGTGTCGTAACCTTGTTCGACAAGCCTGCACGCCGGACAGTTAATCTTGAAGCAGATTATACTGGATTTACGCTTCCAGATGCGTTTGTTGTCGGCTACGGTCTGGACTATGCCGAGCACTACCGGAACCTCCCATACATAGGGATTTTAAAGCCGGAAATCTACACCAGCTAATCTCAGCCTCCAGTCCTAGGACTAAATAAGGCCCTTTGTTGAGAAGGACTTACAGGCTATGGTAAAATAACTTAAGTGTCTCGAGAGGAGGTAGGGGATGAATCGGTTCATCCGGAATTCTGGTTTTTATTTGATTCTTTTTTTAGTTGTGGTGGGTATCGTTCAGTTTGTTAGCAACAGTAACGAAGCCTCCGATCTCCCTAGATATGACCAATTACGGCAAGAGGTTAAAGCTAATAACATCTCTAAAGTAACGGTCCAATTTGACGGTTACGCCTATCTTGTAACCGGTGCATATAAGAAGCAGCCGGCTAATGCTAAATCGACCAATTTTTCCGTATATGTTCCACCAACGGATCAAGCACTAAGTGAACTGGTTAATGCCAGCGAAACGAACGGGTTTGAATACGTGCAGAAGAAAATGGAAGGCGAAAGCATTTGGCTGACGTTTTTGACTTCTATCATTCCTTTGGTGATCATGTTCCTGTTGTTTTTCTTCCTGTTTAATCAGGCACAGGGCGGTGGCGGCAAAGTTATGAACTTCGGCAAGAGCAAAGCCCGTCTGTATAACGAAGAGAAGAAGAAGGTTACGTTCGAGGACGTGGCAGGGGCTGACGAAGAGAAGCAGGAGCTTGTCGAAGTCGTAGAATTCTTGAAGGACCCACGCAAGTTTGCAGCTGTGGGCGCTCGTATTCCAAAAGGTGTTCTGTTAGTGGGCCCTCCAGGTACGGGTAAAACACTCTTGGCGAGAGCTGTTGCAGGCGAGGCCGGAGTGCCGTTTTTCAGCATCTCGGGTTCTGATTTTGTAGAAATGTTTGTCGGGGTCGGTGCTTCTCGTGTTCGTGATTTGTTCGAGAACGCGAAGAAGAACGCACCTTGTATCATTTTCATTGATGAGATTGATGCCGTTGGACGTCAACGTGGCGCCGGATTGGGTGGCGGACATGATGAACGTGAGCAGACGCTCAACCAATTGCTCGTAGAGATGGATGGATTTGGCGCAAACGAAGGTATCATCATCGTAGCGGCTACAAACCGTCCTGATATTTTAGACCCGGCGTTGCTTCGTCCAGGACGTTTTGACCGTCAAATTACGGTTGACCGTCCAGATGTTAAAGGCCGTGAAGCAGTATTGTATGTACATGCTCGCAACAAGCCATTAACGAAGGATGTTAAATTGGACGTAATTGCGAAACGTACAACAGGCTTTACAGGCGCTGATCTGGAAAATCTGTTGAACGAAGCTGCCTTGTTGGCGGCTCGTCGTAACCGCAGAGATATTTCGATGCGAGAAGTAGATGAAGCCATCGACCGTGTTATCGTAGGTACAGAAAAACGCAGCCGCGTAATCAGTGACCGCGAGAAACGAATTGTTGCTTATCATGAAGCAGGCCATACGATTATTGGTTTCTTCTTGGAAAATGCCGACATGGTTCACAAGGTAACGATTATTCCACGTGGACGTGCAGGCGGATATGTCATCATGCTTCCGAAGGAAGACCGTATGCTGACTACCAAGCAGGAATTGCTGGACAAAATCACTGGATTGTTGGGTGGACGCGTATCCGAGGAACTGTTCATTGGTGAGATCGGAACGGGAGCTTATAGCGACTTCCAGCAAGCGACAAGCATTGCACGCAGCATGATCGTAGAATATGGTATGAGTGAGAAGCTTGGTCCAATGCAGTTCGGTACTTCACAAGGCCAAGTATTCCTTGGACGCGATATCGGTCATGAGCAGAACTACAGTGATCAGATCGCTTATCAGATTGACCAGGAGATGAATCGCTTCATCACTGAATCTTATGAGCGTGCTAGAGAACTCCTGACCAAGTATTCCAAAGAGGTTCATTTGATTGCTCAAACCTTGCTGGTAGAAGAAACCTTGGAACTTGAACAAATCAAACGTTTGATCGAGACAGGTTCTTTGGATGGTGGCACGACTGAGGGAGAAGGAACACCGGAAAATGGTGAGCCTGTGATCGACAACATTGGAGACGTCCGTGTACGTATTCAAGGTAAGGATGACGAGCCTAAGAATACAACGGATCAACCGAATGATATCCCTAATCTGCAAAAGCCAGAGGATGATAACAATTCGGGCAACTCCGGTGGTACTCCACCGACAACAACCTAATCATCCGATGGATAGTTGAATAAGCGTATATGTAAGCTCCGGGGAACCAGGTATTATGGGTTTTCCGGAGCTTTTTAAATGGAAGATTATTGCTAACGTGATTTGACAGACACCGGAACGTTGTGTACATTTATTGTTAAATAAACGGCTGTCGTCTTCTTAGCTTATAAAAGCCAACAGCCGCTGCAATCGACTTTCTATCATTTTGAACATATACGTGAGCGCATACTGTAGAACCTATGGTGTGCGCTATTCTTCTGTGAAATCAGGTGAAGGCATGATTCCAAGGTATCTAGTTGATTTTGATGTAGCGGAATTGACCCGATTGGAGGCCGACGTGTTAATAATCGGCTCGGGCATTGCGGGCTTATATACGGCGATTAAGGCTGCGGAGAATCGGAAAGTGTTGCTGATTACCAAGAAGACTTTGATGGAAAGCAACACGCGTTATGCTCAAGGCGGCATCGCTGCTGTCACATCGGACGAGGATACACCAGCTTATCATATGGAAGATACCCTGATTGCTGGTGCAGGTCTGTGTGAATCTGAGGCGGTCAGTACGCTTGTCCATGAAGGTCCAGTTGGCATTCAGGAGTTAATACGTTTGGGAACGGCTTTTGATCGTGTGGATGGTGAACTAGCGTTGACACGGGAAGGAGCGCATAGTCATCGGCGTATTTTGCATGCAAATGGAGATGCTACGGGTTATGAAATTGTTCGTGCGTTGTCAAAGCAGGTTGCTGCCCATCCCGGTATCGAAGTATGGGAAGAGTGCATGGTAATTGATCTGCTGACGGAGCATGGTGAGTGTATTGGGGCCCTCGTCCAAAAGCCAGGTGGGGAAAGGTCGTATATAACCGCTAATGCAACGATTTTGTGCTCAGGAGGTAGCGGGCAATTATACCGTTATACGACCAATCCGGATATTGCAACCGGGGATGGTATCGCTATGGCATATCGTGCTGGGGCGATTGTACGGGATATGGAATTCATACAGTTTCATCCTACGGCGTTGTGCCATCCGGGCGCTCCAAGGTTTCTAATTTCCGAAGCCGTACGGGGAGAAGGAGCCGTGTTACGCAATATTCACGGAGAACGCTTCATGGACAAGTATGATTCCCGGCAGGAGCTTGCACCCAGAGACATCGTAGCTCGTGCTATCATTCATGAGATGGAGCGCACCCAAGTTGCGTTTGTATACCTGGATATTACACACGAGCCGCCAGAGCGGGTGATGCAACGTTTTCCAACAATTTATCGGACATGTCTCTCATTTGGTTTGGATATGACGACAGACTGGATCCCCATTGCGCCTGCTGCCCATTATATGATGGGTGGTGTCCAGACCAATTTACACGGGGAAAGCTCCATTGCGCGTTTGTTCGCCTGCGGGGAGACCTCTTCTACAGGAGTTCACGGAGCTAATCGTCTGGCGAGCAATTCGTTATCTGAAGCTATTGTATTTGCCAGCAGGATTATTGAGCGACTGCATTCATTGCCACCGCTGGTCGGCCATACATTGATATCTTATAGCGATAACCGTACAGAGTTCCCGGCTTCATCCGTCACGGAGCAGCGGCATAAGCTGCAAGAAGCAATGGTTCGTTATGCTGGAGTTCGTCGGCACGGCGAGGGGCTGCAAGCAGCATTAGACGAGCTGCAAGGGCAAATGCCTATTTTTGAGGCTGTGATCGCTAGCCGGGAAGAGATCGAATTTGCCAATTTGCTCACCTGTGCTTTATTAGTAACAGATGGTGCGCTGCTGCGTGAGGAGAGCCGGGGAGCGCATTATCGCGAGGATTTTCCTGAGACAGATGATAGCGTCTGGCGAAAGCATGTTCAGCAGAGACGTGAGCAAGGGATAACGGAGGAGTACGTTCATGACATCTAACAGCGAGCTTTATGGAGAGTTTAGTGGATATCAGGAAGAACTGACAGCACAAATTCGCAGCTGGCTGCGAGAAGATACGGGCTCTGGCGATGTGACCACGCGCTGGACGATTGAGCAGGGCCACCAATCCAAGGCTGTCATTCATGCCAAGGAGAGCGGCGTGGTTGCCGGTTTACCCGTGGCTGCCCTTGTATTTCAGGTAGTGGACCCTTCCTTGTCGTTCACTCCGCTGGTGACGGATGGACAGTGGATTGAAAAGGGAAGCGTTTTGGCGGAAGTGACGGGTAGTACCCATGCGATTTTGACTGGAGAACGACTGGCGTTAAATTTGCTCCAACGGATGTCTGGCATTGCCACGCGGACTCGGGCTTTTATAGATCAATTGCATGGTTTGTCCACTCGCTTGGTGGATACACGTAAAACAACACCGGGACATCGGCTGCTGGAGAAGTATGCTGTGCGTGTAGGCGGTGGCTCGAATCATCGCTTTGGCCTGTACGATGCTGTTATGATTAAGGATAATCATATTAAGGGTGCAGGTGGGATTGAACAGGCTGTAAGTCGAGCGCGCGCTAATATACCGCATACGATGACGATTGAAGTAGAGACGGAAAACATGAAACAAGTTCAGGAAGCCCTGGAAGCTGGGGCGGATATCATTATGCTGGATAACATGTCTGCCCCAGATATGAAGGAAGCCGTTCGGTTCATTCGGGAACGGGCACCACATGTCAAAACAGAAGCCTCGGGCAATGTATCGCTGGATACAGTGCGTGAGATGGCTGAGAGTGGCGTAGATGTGATCTCTGTAGGCAGGCTGACATACTCTTTTCATAACCTGGATATCAGCCTTGACCTTAACGCAAAGAAAGATAGGTGACACCCATTGATTCTTGTAGTGGATGTAGGTAATACCAATATTGTTCTGGGGATATACGAAGGGCGGGAGCTGTTGCACCATTACCGGATCAGTACCTCCAGACAGGCAACCGCAGATGAATACGGCGTACTCATACATAATCTTTTTAGTATGGGTGGCGTATTAAAGGATGACATCCAGGGAGTTATTATTTCCTCTGTCGTTCCGCCGTTGGTCCGTGTATTAGAAGAAATGTGCGATAAATACATAGGCAAAACGCCTTTAATCGTCGGACCGGGAATCAAGACCGGTCTTAACCTGCGTTATGAGAATCCGCGTGAAGTAGGTGCGGATCGGATCGTGAACGCTGTTGCGGCTGTCGAACGGTTCGGCGGGCCGCTGGTTGTGGTGGATTTTGGGACAGCGACGACGTTTGATTGTATTGACGATAAGGGAAACTACTTGGGCGGTGTCATTGTGCCGGGTATCGGGATTTCGACGGAGGCACTGTATCAACGGGCTTCCAAGCTACCCCGCATCGAGTTGGAGAAACCCAAAAAGGTTATTGGTCGTAATACGGTTCATGCCATGCAAGCTGGGATTATCTTCGGTTATGCTGGGCAAGTGGATGGCATTGTGCGGCGCATTAAGGAAGAAATGCAGGCGGAGCCTACAGTTATTGCTACCGGAGGTCTTGCAGAGCTAATCGCATCAGAGGCGGAGAGCATTCAGAAAGTGTTGCCGATGTTGACGCTCGAAGGATTGCGCATCATTTACCAACGTAACGCCGAATAAAAAAGTGGGTATAAGCTGCCGCTGAGTCCAACCGAATGATTTTATCGGTTTGGATTAGCGGCGTTTTTCGTCTATACTGAAATATGTTACGTTTTTGAACAATTCGCGTGATCTGTCGATGCAGGTTGTTTATATAATAGGAAATTATGCTTCAATGATGAGCAATACTAACGAAAATAAGCAGCATAGCTGTCCTGGTGAATAGGGAGGATATCAATATGGAAAATAAGCAGGATCGACTTATTCGTGGCACAGCCATGGATGGGAGGGTTAGAGCTTTTGCTGTTCGGACAACTCAATTGGTAGAGGAATTGCGGAGAAGACACGATACGTATCCAACGGCTACCGCTGCTTTGGGGCGAACCCTCACAGCAGGTGCTATTATGGGTTCTATGCTAAAAGGAAAAGAGCGATTGACCATTCAAGTTAAAGGTGATGGACCGATTGGGCAAATCGTCGTTGATGCCAATGCTGTAGGGGAAGTGCGAGGTTATGTTACTGAACCGCATGTGCATTTGCCAAGCAATAGTATGGGCAAACTGGATGTAGCGGGTGCCGTAGGTACAGAGGGGTTCATTCATATCATCAAGGATTTGGGGTTAAAAGAACCGTATCGCGGCAGTACTCCGATTATTTCCGGTGAACTGGGTGAGGATTTTACCTATTATTTTGCCAAATCGGAACAGACCCCGTCAGCGGTGGGCTTGGGTGTGCTGGTAGATACGGATAACACGGTTATTGTGGCCGGTGGATTTATTATTCAGTTGCTTCCAGGCTTGAATGATGATGAGATTACTGCGATCGAAAATGCAGTCAGCTCCATTCCACCCGTTACTGCTTTGCTGGATCAAGGGTTGGAACTTGATGAAATGCTGCGCTGGATGCTGCCGGACGTTCGGATTCTCGATGAATTGGATATCCATTTTCAATGTGAGTGTTCACGTGAGCGCGTGGAAAAAACATTGATCAGTTTGGGAGAAAGCGAATTAGAGCAGTTAATTGAGGAAGAAGGACAGGCTGAGGTCGTATGTCACTTTTGTAATGAGGCTTATCAGTTTAATAAGGATGAATTGCAAAATCTGTTAGATCAAGCCAAATCCTAACCGGATGGGCGGTGCAAGCGATGACTACACGGGAAAAAGGATTATGGACAGCTGTCATTATTCTGACCGTTAGCGTCGCCGCCTTGGGTGGTCTTATCATGCTTCGGGGGCTGTCAAAGCCGGGTGATGTAAGCAAGGATGACGGCGATCATACTGTGGCGGAGATGGGTCAGGAAGGCATATCGGAGGAACAGTGGGTAGCGGAACTGAAAAAGCGATATGGAACCAATACGCTGTTGCAAATGTTGAATCGTAAAGCCGTGCAGGCTGAAACCAAGCGTCTCGGTATCAAGATCACCCAAGAGGATTTACAGCAGGTGCTGGAGCAGGATAGTAAAGGGTATGACTCAGATCATGCCTACTTTGATGAAATGCAGCGACAGTTTGGCTTAGATCCGGTTGACTTGCGGAATGAAGCGGAATACCGGATTGGTTTGGAGAAAATAGCCACGCAGGGTATTCAAGTTCAGGAAGCTGAGATTGACGAGTATTGGGAACAGCACCCTGAGGAATTTGCCGTCGGTAAGCAGATCCAATTGGCAGCTCTTTATGTGGATAATGCGGAGGAAGCAGAAGCGTTGCTAGATCGGGTCAAGCAGGGGGAGAGCTTCGATGTGCTGATTCAAGAGTACTCAGGTAAGCCTTTTGGCAAGGATAGCAGCGGGCAGTTGGGATGGGTGGATGAATATGATCCATTGCAACCGGAGGCGATCATGAAGGCGGCGAGAGAGCTAAGCTCCGGGGATGTTGCAGGTCCGATCTCTGTTAACGATGGCTATGCTGTCATTTATGTACAGGATGTCCGGTTGAAGAATTCTCCGGATAAGCAGCAGATCCGGCAGCAAATTCGCCGATCTCTTGCGCTTGCACAGGCCGCTCCTTTGGAAGAGGTCGAGAAGAGTCTACGTGATAAATATGGAGCGCGTATTTTATCTGGAAAAGATGCATCCTCCGCTGCTCTGTAACGTAGTGAAAGAATATTGGTTTGAAGGAAGCACGATGCTGATAACGCGGGTTGACAGCATCGCGGCTTACTCACTCGTATTGACATTGGAATTGAAGATTGTTATGATTATCGTATAAAACCCACTATTTTTATCGGAAATTAAATGAACGGTACAAAATTAAAGTGATTGACTAAGAATGATCTACAAAATGATTTCGCAATTTTTAATACATCATCTACAGTCAGGGAGGAATTATCATGGCTAAAGTTGTTAATAACATCACCGAACTTATCGGGGAAACTCCCCTCGTTCGGCTCAACCGGATCGTACCGGAAGATAGCGCCGAAATTTATTTGAAACTGGAATATCAGAACCCAGGCTCCAGTGTAAAAGATCGTATTGCGATTAGCATGGTAGAAGAAGCTGAACGTGAAGGTCTGCTTAAGCCAGGCGGTACGATTATTGAAGCAACTAGCGGTAACACAGGAATCGGCTTGGCTATGGTTGCTGCTGCGAAGGGCTACAAGGCAGTAATCGTTATGCCAGAAACGATGAGCATAGAGCGTCGTAATTTGTTGCGTGCTTATGGAGCCGAACTTGTGCTAACACCAGGATCAGAAGGCATGAACGGGTCCGTTAAGAAAATGGAAGAATTGCTGAGTGAAAATCCGGAATATTTTGCTGCTGAGCAGTTCAAGAACAAAGCTAATATCAAAATTCACCGTGAAACGACCGGTCCTGAGATTGTGGAAGCCATTCGTTCCATTGGCGGAACTCTGGACGCTTTTATAGCTGGAATAGGTACTGGCGGAACCATTTCTGGTGCCGGAGAAGTGCTTAAGAAAGAATTCCCTGATATTAAAGTTGTGGCTGTAGAGCCTGCCTCTTCCCCACTGTTAGCAGGCGGTAAGCCAGGACCCCACAAAATTCAAGGACTTGGTGCCAACTTTATTCCTGAAATTTTAAACCGCGATATCTATGATGAAATTATTCATGTAGAAAACGATGAAGCTTTCGAGGTAGCACGTAGAGTGGCCAAGGAAGAGGGCATTTTGTCCGGTATTTCATCTGGCGCGGCTGTTCATGCGGCTTTGAAACTTGCTAAGCAATTGGGCAAGGGTAAACGGATCGTTGTCATTGTTCCAAGTAATGGAGAACGTTACCTGAGCACACCACTATACAATTTCGAGCTGTAATTATGTCGTAATTGTGTATACTATACGTAAGGATTCCCTCATTTCCCTGTTGCAGGGGGGTGGGGGTTTCTTTTTAAGGAGAGAATATAGACTTATTGAAAAGTAGGGAAGGGGAAGCACACACGGATGAAATCGACAGCTAGAGTGACGGAGACGCAGTGGCAGGTTTGGCAGGAGGAAGGCTGGAGCATACTTCCCTATATTGCTGAGTACCCATTACCCGTGGGGGGGCTACCGTCATCGTGGCGGAAGGCTTGGGAGGATTCGTCTCCATATGCCTTTTTGCTGGAGAGCGCTAAAGGTGGGAGGTACACCTATCTGGCCTTAAATCCGGTTGCTATATTGGAGGGCAAGGGAGAACATGCAGTTTGGACTGATTTGCAAAGCGGGAAACATGGAGAAATGCATGGTCAACCTTTGAAAGTCATGAGCAACTGGATCGCTCCTTACCGTGCGCCGCGTGTACCTGGCATGCCTTTTTTCTCTGGAGGATTTGCGGGTTATCTTGGCTACGATGTAGCTCGCTCGTTGGAGCGTTTGCCATCTCAAGCTGCAGACGATACAGACATACCTGATTATGTATGGATGAGGGTGGATGAGCTATGGATTTATGATCACGAAAAATCCTCCATATATTGTGCTGTTCATATGCCCGCTCCTGCGCATTCCGATAAAGTCAGTAGTGATACCGATTTGACCAATCGCGTTATGCAGGATGGGCCGAATCCTATACTTTGCGAGCGTTACGCGGAAGCTGCCCAACGTGCAGAACGTATGCTGACTCAGTGGAATAACATCATAAATGCAGGAGAGATTGATTCTGCGTACCCTCGTCGTTGTGCTAGGCTCGCCGAAGAAGGGTTAGTGGCTGCTCATCTTGAATCTGAAGGCTGGACAGCGGCATTCAACCAACAAGATTTTGAACAAGCCGTGAAACGTGTGCAGGAATACATTGCCCAAGGGGATGTATTCCAGGTCAACTTATCGATTCGTCAGCAACGTGCGCTTACAGCCCTCCCTGAAAATATATATGAATGGCTTCGTCTGCTGAATCCTTCCCCTTATATGGGTATGCTGCGTATGCCAGATTTACGGATCGTTAGTGGCTCGCCGGAATTGTTGGTGAAGCTGGAGGATGGACGTGTGAGCGCCAGACCAATTGCAGGTACGAGAAGAAGAGGGCTAACACCGGATGAAGATGCCGCTATGGCAGCAGAGCTTCTATCAAGCGAAAAAGAACGCGCCGAGCATATTATGCTCGTCGATCTGGAGCGTAACGATATCGGACGGATTGCCGAATACGGATCGGTGCATGTGCCTGAACTGCTGACGGTCGAATACTATTCGCACGTTATGCACCTGGTTTCTCAGGTTGAAGGAAAATTAGCCTCGGGTCGTACAGCTATAGATGTAATTGCTGCTACCTTTCCAGGCGGAACCATTACCGGGGCACCCAAGGTGCGCACCATGGAAATTATTGAAGAATTAGAGCCCGTTCGTCGGGGGCCTTATACAGGGTCCCTTGGATGGATTGACTATAACGGCAATATGGAATTAAATATTATAATAAGAACACTAGCTGTTAAAGGCAGCACTGCCTATTTACAGACAGGTGCGGGGATCGTCATTGATTCAGACCCGTACAGGGAATATCGGGAATGTCGGAACAAGGCTAGAGCTGTCATGAAGGCGGTACAATGTGGTGAAGAAGAAGCCGCTTTGAGCAGAAGCGGTATCACAGGAGGGTGAGTCGTATGATTTTGGTGATTGATAATTATGATTCGTTTACGTACAATCTTGTTCAATATTTAGGTGAACTTGGCGAAGAAGTAACCGTAAAACGGAACGATGAGATTGATGTGAAAGGCATAGAAGAGCTGGCACCAGAGCATATTTTGATCTCGCCGGGTCCATGCACGCCGAATGAGGCAGGGATATCACTGGATGTGATCAGCCATTTTAAAGGTCGCATTCCGATTTTTGGCGTTTGCCTCGGCCACCAGGCCATCGGACAGGCTTTTGGCGGTAAGGTTATCCGGGCTGAACGACTCATGCACGGTAAAACATCACCGATTCTTCATCACAATACGTCAGTATTTGAAGGCTTGCCTTCTCCGTTCACAGCAACCCGGTATCACTCATTGCTGGTGGAGCGCGAGAGTCTGCCTGAGTGTCTAGAGATTACCGCGGAAACCGCAGAAGGTGAAATTATGGGTTTGCGGCATAAAGAATTTGCCGTAGAAGGAGTTCAGTTCCATCCAGAATCCATTATTACGGATTATGGGCATCAACTGTTACGCAATTTCCTAAAACGCAAGGTAGGCGTCTGATTCATGAAATATATCGGAGTCAACGGCGTCCTCACGGAAGCCGCAAAAGCCGTGATTCACGTAAGTGATCACGGCTTTTTATACGGAATGGGCTTGTTTGAAACATTCCGCACCTACAAGGGTGTCCCATTCTTGCTGGATCGGCATCTACATCGACTGCAGGAAGGTTGCCGAATGCTCGGCATTCCTTTTCAACCGGATGAGGAGCAACTTACGAGACACATCCAACATCTGATGGTGGCGAATGGACTGGATGAAGCCTATATCCGTTACACCGTATCAGCGGGCGAAGAGGTGCTAGGATTGCCGACAGGGGACTATACGCGTCCTAATCATATTCTGTTCGCTAAACCGTTGCCCTCTACCAATACACAAACCGGGCAATCCACTTCCCCATCGGCGCTTCAGTTGTTGCGAACTCCCAGAAATACTCCAGAGGGTGAGGTTCGCTTAAAGTCGCTCCATTATATGAATAATATTCTTGCAAAGCGGGAACTTCAGCAGTATGCCGAGGCTGTCCGTTATAAGGCTGAAGGAATGATGCTTACGGCGGATGGTTTTCTGGCAGAAGGAATGGTCAGCAATCTGTTCTTTGTGCGGAACAATACGTTGTATACCCCTGACTTGTCTACAGGGATTCTGCCAGGCATTACGCGTGAGTTCATTTTGGAGCTGGCGCATCTGCGAGACATTCCTTGTGAGCAAGGCCTGTACCGCTGGGACGAGCTGAAACAGGCTGATGAAATTTTTATGACCAACTCTATACAAGAAATACGGCCCGTGGATTTGTTGTTGGAGCCGGGAGGAGCAACGAACCATTTATCGGTTCCCTTGACACAGCCCAGGTCCATAACAGCTTTGCTGTTGCACGATTATAGACAGAAAGCAGGGATCAAGTGAACATACCGACCCTTTATCAACGTAGTTACCGAATGGGGGATGCCGAGCTTACGCTCGGACATTCCACACAGATCATGGGTATACTGAATGTGACCCCGGATTCATTTTCCGATGGAGGATTACATTATAGTCCCGAGATTGCTGTTTTACATGCATTGAAGCTGGTGGAAGATGGAGCGGATATCATTGACATTGGTGGGGAGTCTACTCGCCCGGGTCATGATCCAGTAGGTGTGGAAGAGGAGCTGGCTCGGGTCATTCCGGTCGTTCAGGCCATCCATCGTATCGCACCGCACATTCCGTTATCTGTAGATACTTACAAAGCCGAGGTAGCCAGGCAGGCGCTTGAGGCTGGCGCACATATCATTAATGATGTGTGGGGGTTTAAGGCAGACCCCGATATGGCACGTGTAGCTTCGGAATTCGATTGCCCGGTCATTTTGATGCATAATCGTCATGACCGTAACTATAGTGATTTGGTTTCTGATATGCTGTCCGATTTAAAAGAAAGTATCCGATTAGCGCTGGATGCGGGGGTACGTGAGGAACAGATCATTTTAGACCCAGGTATCGGTTTTGCCAAGGATTACGATGAAAATATTCATGCCATGACTTCTCTCGATACATTGAGTCAGCTGGGCTTTCCGCTGTTATTGGCTACGTCGCGCAAAAGGTTTATTCGTACAGCACTGGATTTGCCTGTGAATGATGTGGTGGAGGGCACGGCGGCTACCGTTGCCTTTGGCATTGCTCAAGGGTGCCAGATTGTGCGTGTACACGATGTGGCGCAAATCAAGCGCACCGTACGTATGTGTGATGCGATGGTGTACGGGTCTAAAAATGCACTGAGTTATGGTGGTTAGAAGACGCTTCATGAATGATTTGATCCTGCGATCGCTGTTGCAACGGGATTCTTTTGAATTGGTAAACATATGACTGTTAGAATCCCGTTGCAAAGGCGAGCGCTTCGCTTCTCCGGATTCAAATCCTTCGTTCCGCTACAACGCGCCATAAAGTCACTGTATTTTTAGGGAGTTATTTATTGTGTAAGGTGAACAGAAGAATAGATCAAGTAGAACGAGAACGGAGTAGGCGGAATGGTGCTGTACAAGCAAAGCGGTCGCTTTAAAAGCTTTCCGTAGGAAAGCTCGCTTCGGAAGCATCACTTCCCAGGATTTCTACCTTGGTTATAGGTTTTATTCAAGAAATCTGGGGGCGGGTGGCGATGGGGAGCACCATCCGACTGCGCAATGGCACGATACGAAACTTTTAAGTTGAGCTTATTGAGAAAATCTAATAAAAAACAGGGGGGCTACCCACGATGGATAAAATGGTTTTGCATCGTATGGAGTATTACGGATATCATGGCGTTTTTCCAGAGGAGCGCAAGCTGGGACAACGTTTCTATATTGATTTGGAACTGGAGCTTGATCTGCGTGAAGCGGGTGAGCAGGATGCTTTGGACAAAACGGTTAATTACGCCGAGGTTCATTACACCGTTAAAGATATTGTAGAAAAGGAATCTTACCAATTGATTGAAGCTTTGGGCGAACGTATTGCATCTTCCCTACTGGACACTTATACTAGTGTCAATGCACTGACTGTCAAAGTCACAAAGCCGCATCCGCCGTTTGATATTCATTTTCAAGGCGTGACGGTTGAGCTTTATCGCGCAAGAAAGTAGGAACGATACATGAATGCACATTCGACCTCTGAGGCATCAGAGGCTTATATTGCTTTAGGGGCTAATTTGGGGGAGCGCGAGCATACCTTGTATGAAGCCATTACGGCGCTGGACGAACATCCGGGTATACGGGTGCTTCGGTGCTCCAGCCTGTACGAAACAGAGCCTGTTGGGTATCTGGATCAACCTTCTTTTTTGAACATGACGGTAGCCGTATCTACAACACTTGCTCCAGAGGAGCTTCTGGTATATATGCTGGAGGTGGAGAGTCGTCTGGGGAGAGTAAGACATATTCCTAATGGGCCACGAACCATTGATCTGGATTTGTTATGGATGGAAGCGGCGCAACTGGCTACACCGGATTTGGAGCTTCCTCACCCTCGTATGTTGGAGCGTGCTTTTGTGCTGGTTCCTTTGGCTGATATCGTTCCGAACCAAGATCCGTCCGGTCTGTACAGTATCGTGCATACTGCATTGAATTCTGTGGATGGAAAGGACGGCATACAGCTTTGGAAAACATGCAGCTGGCGCAACGACTCCGCGCCTTTCGGAAGCTAAAAGGGTTCACACAGCAGGAGTTGGCAGAACGTACTGGTATATCTTTGACTGTATTAGGTGCTGTGGAGCGAGGCAATCGTAGAGTAGACCCAGACATGCTGAACATCATCGCCCAAACGCTAGAAATTGAAGTCCGGGAACTGACGGAATGACGATAAGTATACGATATAAAAGAAGGAATAAAGGGGTGAACAGATATGTTGAAAATCGGCGATATTGAAATGAAAAACCAAGTCGTCTTGGCACCCATGGCAGGCGTGTGCAATCCTGCTTTTCGCTTGATCGCCAAGGAGTTCGGTACAGGCTTGGTATGTGCAGAGATGGTTAGTGATAAGGCCATCATTCACGGCAACAAGCGTACACGTGAGATGCTGTTTGTAGATGAGCGCGAGAAGCCGCTTAGCTTGCAAATTTTTGGAGGCGACCGCGAATCTTTGGTGGAAGCAGCGAAGGTGGTAGATCAGGAAACGAATGCAGATATTATTGATATCAATATGGGCTGCCCGGTTCCCAAAGTGACCAAATGTGATGCAGGTGCTCGTTGGCTGCTCGATCCAAACAAGATTTATGAAATGGTATCGGCGGTAGTGGAATCGGTAAGCAAGCCGGTTACCGTGAAAATGCGTATTGGTTGGGATAGCGAGCATATTTATGCCGTAGAGAACGCTCGCGCTGTTGAACGTGCCGGAGGTCAGGCCGTTAGCGTACATGGCCGTACACGGGAGCAACTGTATACGGGACATGCGAATTGGGATATTATAAAAGAAGTTAAAGAAGCAGTTTCCATTCCTGTAATTGGAAACGGTGATGTGGCATCACCGGAAGATGCCCGCCGCATGCTGGATCTGACCAATTGTGATGGCGTTATGATCGGACGCGGTGCTCTGGGGAATCCGTGGATGCTCTACCGTACGATTGAGTACTTGCAATCAGGTGAGCTGTTGCCCGATCCTTCACCGGAAGAAAAAATCCGCATTGCCATTCTGCATATGGATCGTCTGGTTGCATTGAAGGGTGAAGCGGTAGCTGTCCGTGAAATGCGCAAGCATCTGGCTTGGTACCTCAAGGGGTTTAAAGGTTCTGCACGTATTAAGGATGTCATTATGGAAGAAACAAAGCGCGACGATATGGTACGTATTTTGGATCAATTTGTATCTCAATTGCACATGGTAGAAAACGATGAGCCTTCTACAAGTGCTGCTTCTCCTGCTGCTGTTGCGCAATAAGGAAGCTGTTCCGGCCTGCGCACGCGATTGACTTTTCCAATTGCTTGCCCTATAATCGTTCAGTATAAAATCTTGATGTATGCTACAAATTGTGTGCAGCTCTCAAGACAACAGCAGGAAATGTTCTCATTCCCTCAGAGTGGCATATTATGTTTTGAAAGCGTGCATTCCGATGCACTTTTAAACTTTTCCCATGACAGGAGAATCGGTTAAGATGAGCGATAAAGAAGTCATTCTGACACAGGAAGGTCTTAGAAAGCTCGAAGATGAGCTTGAGAACTTAAAGTCTGTCAAACGCCGCGAAGTGGCTGAACGGATTAAGGTAGCCATCGGATACGGAGATATTAGTGAAAACTCCGAATATGAGGATGCGAAGAATGAGCAGGCCTTTATTGAAGGCCGTGTAATTACGTTGGAAAAGATGCTACGCAATGCCCGCATTATCAATAGTGATGAAATTGACACCGATGTTGTGGGAGTAGGTGCAACTGTGACCGTTGAAGATTTGGAATTCGGAGATATTACAGAGTATGCTATCGTAGGTTCCGCCGAATCCGACCCGCTACAGAATAAGATTTCGAATGAAAGTCCGGTTGGCAAGGCAATTCTCGGTAAGAAAAAGGGAACTGTTGTGGATGTCACCGTTCCAGCAGGCGTTATTCAATATAAAATCGTGGATATCAAGAAATAAGACACGGACTTTGGAATTTAATGTAAAAGCTTCCTTGTGGAAGCTTTTTTTCTCTACACCCGGACGGACCCCGGCCCGTCTATTCATATTGAAGGAGCTGATTTAGCACCATGTCGGATGAAACTACTAACCAGGAAACACAAGAAAATCGCGAGGAATTAAGTGAACTATTACAAATTCGTCGTGCCAAATTGGACGAGCTTCGCGCATTGGGCATTGATCCTTTTGGACGCAAATACATACGCACGGCTGAAGCGGGCGTACTACTGAGCAAGTATGACAGTTTGACTAAGGAAGAACTGGAAGAAAAGAATATTGAAGTTAGCATAGCAGGCCGTATTATGGCTAAACGTGTTATGGGAAAAGCCAGCTTTGCTCATATACAGGATCTTAGCGGACGTATTCAAATTTATGTTCGTCAAGACACGGTACCTGAATCCAAATATAAAGCATTTGGTATTTTGGATCTGGGTGATATTGTTGGTGTTAAGGGTGTGCTCTTCAAGACCAAAACGGGCGAAACGACAATCAAAGTGCTGGATATTGAGGTCTTGTCCAAATCCTTGTATCCATTACCAGAGAAATATCATGGCCTGAAGGATGTTGAATTGCGTTACCGTCAGCGGTATGTCGATTTGGTTATGAACCCTGAAGTACAAAAAACGTTCATTACACGGTCCCGTATTATTCAATCCATGCGTCGTTATCTCGATTCGCTCGGCTATTTGGAAGTTGAAACCCCAACATTACATTCCATTGCTGGCGGGGCGGCGGCGAAGCCATTTGTTACGCACCATAATGCATTGGACATGCAGCTTTATATGCGTATTGCTATTGAACTCCATTTGAAACGACTAATTGTCGGCGGAATGGAGAAAGTATATGAGATCGGTCGTGTTTACCGTAATGAAGGTATTTCGACCCGCCATAACCCTGAGTTTACGATGATTGAGCTGTATGAAGCGTATGCTGATTATAAAGATATCATGCAATTGACGGAAAACATGGTTGCACATATTGCGCAGGAAGTACTGGGCACACAACACATTCAATATCAAGGCCAGGAAGTGGATCTGACGCCGCAATGGCGCAGAGTCTCCATGGTTGATGCTGTTAAAGAAGTAACAGGTGTAGACTTTAGCGTGCAGATGAGTAATGAAGAAGCTCATCGCCTTGCGAAAGAGCATAAAGTTTCGGTTGAACCGCATATGACATTTGGCCATATCCTGAATGCATTCTTTGAGCAGTTCGTAGAGGAAACGCTTATTCAACCTACCTTTATTACTGGACATCCGGTTGAAATTTCGCCGTTGGCCAAGAAAAACGAACAAGATCCGCGGTTTACGGATCGCTTCGAGCTGTTCGTGGTTGCTCGTGAGCATGCGAATGCGTTCACTGAGCTGAATGATCCAATCGACCAGCGCCAACGTTTTGAAGCACAATTGCTGGAACGTGAGCACGGTAACGACGAGGCGCATGAAATGGATGATGACTTTATCCGCGCCTTGGAATACGGGATGCCACCAACAGGTGGACTGGGCATCGGCATCGATCGTTTGGTTATGTTGCTGACAGATGCGCCTTCCATTCGTGATGTGCTGCTTTTCCCGCATATGCGTAACCAACAGTAGAATAACATAACATTATGAATATAGAGGATCAGCCGGGCTTCCCGTGTCTTGTTCCTCTTTTTCATAAGAACGGATGGAGAGAATACTCTAATGAAACGCAGCGTCAAGCTTAGTCGGTTCGCATCGCCTCCTTTTATATTGGTCATCGGATATTTATTGATTATTGCATTGGGTACTTTGCTACTGATGCTTCCTGTTGCCAATCATAGTGGTCATGCTCCGCATTGGATTGATTCGCTTTTTACGTCTGTCTCAGCCGCTTGCGTCACAGGACTGGTCGTTGTTGACGTCGATTCAACGTATACGATGTTTGGCGAAACCGTCATTTTGGTGCTGATGCAGCTAGGCGGGCTGGGGTTTATGACCTTAGCGACCTTGTTTGCGCTGTTGTTGGGGCGGCGATTATCGTTAAAGGATCGGTTGCTGCTTAAGGAGGCTATTAATGCCGATAGCATGGAAGGGATCGTGCGTATTATTCGCAAGGTGCTGATCTTTTCTTTTACCATTGAGGCGATAGCTGCCGTCGTCTTAGCTTTGCGGTGGATGCGAGAGATGCCTGTCGGACAAGCGATATATTATGGAATATTCCATTCCGTATCCCTCTTTAATAACGGGGGATTCGATCTGTTCGGGACTAGCTTCCAACAGTACGCTGGAGATTTTGTTTTCAATATGATTGCATCTGTGCTCGTTATATCAGGAGGCTTGGGTTTCCTTGTACTTAGCGATCTGTTCGATTTTCGCCGTACCCGGAGACTGTCTCTACACTCCAAAATGGTGCTTAGCGTGTCGGGAGTGCTCATTGTGGTTGGTGCGCTGGTTTTATTTGTTTTTGAGTTTACCAATGCACGAACCTTGGGTGCGCTGAACTGGGAAGGCAAAGTATATGGAGCTGTCTTTCAATCGGTCTCCACGAGATCATCAGGTACGAGCACAGTCGATATCAGCGGGTTAAGGCAGGCAAGTCAGTTTTTTATTATGTTGCTGATGATTATCGGTGCTTCTCCGGGCTCCACGGGAGGAGGAATTAAAACGACTACGTTTCTGCTTATGGTAGGTGCGCTAATCGCCGTCATGCGAGGACAGAAGGAAATTGTGTTTTTCCGTCATAGGGTCCCCAAAGATATCATGATGCGGGCGCTGACCATTATTGTACTGGCCCTATTTATATTCTCGATTGTGGTTATACTGCTCTTAATGACAGAGGATGCGCCATTTCTCTCCCTTGCATTTGAGGCTGCTTCCGCAATTGGAACGGTAGGGTTGTCTGTAGGAGTGACGCCAGGATTGTCTGACGCAGGCAAGCTGATTATTTGTGTGACTATGTTTATTGGTCGGATTGGTCCTCTTACGATTGCCTATGCCATTCGTCCACGCTCGACCAAGACATTGTACCGTCGTCCCGAAGGTCATATTGTAATTGGATAGTGTATCTGTAAAAAAAGATGTACCCGTGCTGATTAGCATAGGTACATCTTTTTTCATTTCAGATCATCATAATTCTTTATGGGTAGCATATCATGTAAAATGCCCATTTTGAGAACAAGACGAAATGGGCTGAACAGATACTGATTTTCGCAGAAAAAACGGCTATTTGTTTCCTTTTATGTAATTATAGACAAAATACTAGGAATATTATGTATAATATTGTATGATAGTGGGCATGAAAGGGGGATAGTTGAGGTGAATACCAATTTCTAATTTGAAAGGAATCATCTATTATGTATTTATTTATTATTAGTGCTGAAGTTTTATTTTGGGTTTTTGTTGTTGCAGGCTTGATCGCAAGGTATATGTTTGGCTTGAAGAAATTAGGCGGTCTTCTTTTACTATTTACCCCCATTATTGATATCCTGCTACTGATTGCGGTGTTCATCACGGTGAAAAGTGGCATGGAGATTACGACTGCTACTGGCTTGGCGGCCTGTTATTTTGGTATTACAGTAGCATTTGGTCATAGGTTAATTAAGTGGGCGGATGTACGGTTCTCCCATTGGTTTGGTAAGGGACCCAAGCCTGAACGCAAGTATGGTGCTGCTCATGCAAAAGAGGAACGGATAGGTTGGTTGCTTCACCTTTTGGGCTGGGCTATAGGTAATGCTTTGTTGCTCGCCATCATTGTGTATGTTGATGATCCGCAGCGTACGGTGTCTTTGGAGGGCATTATGCAAACATGGGCGATCGTTCTGGCAATCGACTTTGTTGTCTCCTTTAGCTATACTTTAGCTCCCAAAAAACAAAAGCGTAGTCTATAGAGGTTAAGGCTTTACACTTAGATTAGATAAAATCTGGCTGGTCACTCAGGATGTTCAAATCGGAAGACTCATTGTTGGTGAAAATGAAGTGGTTACTTCCGGTAGTGGGGTGAGTCCGTCGTCGGAATGTAAATATTTACAAAAATATGAGGATTTTATGTTTAACTCACTTTGACAGTCACCTTATTTTTGCCTCGCTATCTTTTTTCACACACATGTATCCCTTTCGATTTGAACACAGACCAACAGAAGCAACACAACTATTTTTTGTGAGATGACAGACAGCATGCAAGATGTGTTACACAAATTTTAAAATAAATTTTGTGATTTGCCTAAAACGTCGCCTATCCAAGTTTGGCAATTAACGCGATAATATTCCAGGAAAGATTACATATGTCTATAAATGTAGACATACGCAGTTAAGTTGTTATTTTGTTTAAAAATGTAAAAAAGAAAGGTGGTTTCTGTGGCAGTACTACTGAGCGGTAAGAACATTTTGATTATGGGCGTGGCTAATAACAGGAGTATTGCCTGGGGGACAGCTCAATCTTTAGCTGCTGAAGGAGCACAGCTCATTTTTACTTACGAAAATGAGAGGGTTGCAGAGCGGGTACTAAAGCTCGTTGAAACCATTCCAGGAGCACTGGTCTGTCCTTGTAATGTTCAAAGCAATGAAGAGCTTGATGCATTGGCGGATTTTCTAAAAGAAAAAGTAGGCGTATTACATGGTTATTTTCACAGTGTCGCCTATGCTAAGGCTGAGGATTTGGATGGCTTGTTCGTTGACACTTCTCGTGAGGGATTCGCCGTTGCACAAGAAATCAGTGCCTATTCTCTGGCTGCTGTCTCCCGTCGAGTATACCCACTGATGACAGAGGGTGGAAGTATCGTCACCATGACGTATATTGGCGCAGAACGAGCGATCAAAAATTACAACGTTATGGGTGTGGCGAAGGCTTCACTGGAAGCCAGCATGCGCTATCTGTCGAATGATCTGGGCACATATGGCATTCGCGTAAATGCGATTTCCGCTGGTCCGATACGGACCTTGGCTGCCTATGGCATTAAAGATTTTAACACAATGCTCAAACATATTGAAGAAACTACGCCCCTACGCAAGACGGTTGATACGTCGGAAGTCGGAGATACGGCGTTATTCCTATTTTCCCATTTATCGAGAGGCATTACGGGTGAAGTTATCCATGTAGATGCTGGATACCATATTACGGGGATGTAAGGAGGGAACGTTGTGCTTATTACGCATACGGATTGCCGTATTATCTCACCTGAAGGAATTATGACTAGGGAACGTCTGGAGCGAGACGTTACGATCTTCTCCCGGATGTTGACGCTCAGAGGAATTCCCGAAGACGGTAGAGTGATTCTGAAGGCGGCCAATTCCTATTGGTTTGTTGTGTCTCTGTTTTCCCTGTGCAATATCGCTGTTTCGGTGACTGTGGTGGACGAGCAGACTGTGCTCGATGAGGTGGCTCAAATCTATGATGAAGCGGGTGCCTGTTGCATCCTTACGGATTCCGATTTAGAACTTCCTCATGCTCTCGTTATTCTGATTCAAGATCTGATTCAAGAAGAAGCAGTACACCCGGATTGGGTGGGAGAGCCAAAGCTTGAAGCCCTCGACTTTAACAAGTGGTGCGAGAGGCCAGATGCGCTCATTCTGTATTCTTCAGGTACGACGGGAAAACCCAAGGGAATCGTGAAAGCTGGTTCAGCTTTTATGGAGAATATCAGGCATTCCATACACGCCATGAACTACCTACCGTCTGACCATATGCTCCCCGTTGTGCCGTTCTCTCATTTTTATGGAATCTCACTTATCTTCTCCTGGTGGTTAACCTCATGTTCTCTCATCATCTGCAATCCAAAAAACCTCTGGAGCGTCATTGCAAGTATTACGAAAGACCGGGCGACGGTCGTAGACGCTAACCCCTCTGCTTTTTACACCTTGTTGCGTATGCTAAACCGAAAACCCGAACAACTGGAAATGGTCAAGGAAGCTCCGGTGCGCATGTGGTGCGTAGGCGGTTCCCCACTTACCCAAGACCTTGAAGAGAAATTTAACAACATATTTGGACAGCCCCTCCTGAATGGTTACGGCCTTTCTGAACTGGGCAACGTTACACTGGGGACGCTAGAATGTCCGAAGGGTTGTGGTCTACCATTACCTGGTGTGGAGCTGAAAATACTAGATTCTACAGGCAACCAGCAGGCGGACGGTATCGTAGGCGAAGTGTGGATACATAGTGCTGGACGCATGGAAGGTTACTTGAATCGTCCAGACTTGACGCAATCGGTTCTACAGGACGGCTGGTTCAAGACGGGGGATCTGGGCTATCTGGATGACGGAATGCTGTATGTCATTGGTCGCAGCGGTAAGACGGTCAACCGGATGGGCTATATGGTATCTCCTGTCTATATTGAGGATCGGATTGGTTCGCTAGGTTACCGATCCTGCGTGATCACCTTGGAGGATGAGGCTAAAGGGACATTGCTTGTTGCATTCATCGAAGGCGAATCCTCGCAAGCCTTGTCTGTACTCCGTAAAGAAATAAATCGTGTACTTCCTTCATACATGTTTCCCGATCTTTTGCTTCCGCTCGACCACTTTCCTTTAAATCGCAATGGAAAAGTGGATCGTCTGGAGATGGAGCGTATTGCCCTGGAGAAAGTTGCTTCTCGCAAAGTATAGCAAAATATTTACCAAAACCGCATATAGGAAAGGGAGAATGTGCCATGAGTATAAATCCAGAATTGGCAGAAAACACACTGTTTTTGGAAAGGCATGAATCTATTCTGAAGTGCCTCAATTATTTGATTGAAAATCGGCAGGAAGTGATGGATATTCTCACGCAATTTTCATCCTATCGGGCCGCCAATGCAGAAATTGACTCCACGATCCTCACACTTCAAGGTGCTCTGCAAGAAGTGCAGACCTATCAGCCAAGCTGGCAACGATCTATGGCTGTATTCATGCCTTCCAACGTCATTTTGTACTCCTATGCATTATACCTCTTGATTCCGTCCCTGTACGTTGAAAATATAGACTTTCGCCCTTCTTCTCACGTAAACGAGTACGTCAACATGCTGCATGAAAAGCTTCAGGCTGTACACGGATTACCCATCTATATTCGTAAGGTCAGTCAAAGGGTTTTTATGGAAAATTCGGTTATGCCAGCTGATATTGTGGTGTTCACCGGGAGCTATGTCAATGCGGAGAAGATCAAAAAACAAATCCGAAAAGACCAACTCTACATCTTCTATGGACAAGGGATCAATCCTTTCGTCATCGGACCCGATGCTGATCTGGAACTGGCGGTTACCGATGTAATCCGAATGAGACTGTTCAACTCAGGACAGGACTGCCTGGGACCCGACATCATTCTGGTACATCAAGATGTGACAGAGAGCTTCAAAAACCTGCTGATTATGCGGCTTGACCAACTTGTGTTTGGAGCCAACGATGATCCGAACGCAAACTATTCCCCTATTTTCTATAAAGATGCGCTGAACTCGGTTTCTGAATATTTTAATACGAACGATAAGTTTATTATTTACGGCGGTGGCATTGATTTCCGTACGAAAAAGATGGAGCCAACGATTGTATATAGCGAGCTAGATCAGGATTTGGAGATTATTGAGTATTTTTCACCGGTCTTCAACGTGGTTAGCTACCGAGACGACGAGCAGCTGATCAAGCGTATTTCCTCCAGTTATTTCAGTGAACGAGCAATGGGTTGCAGCTTATACGGGTCTAGTCACCTGGCGGACGTTCTGCGAAAGAAGCACACGCTGACCATTAATCAGACGCTTGAGGATGTGGATCAAGGCAATAAGCCTTTTGGTGGCTATGGCACGATGTCGAACTATATTTTTTACGATTTCAAGCTCATTTCGAAGCCGATCTTGATTTCAGAAATTGTCGCAGAATATTTGTCGGAAAAGAGGAGTTTGGTATGACTGCGAGTTTATTCCCTTGGGATGCCATCATTGGCTACTTAAAATCGGCTGGGGTTCAGCATCTCTTTGGATTACCAAGTGATGATCTCAAAATCGTATCGTCACTCCCCTCATCCGGTATGGATTTTATTCTGTGCAAAGATCAACGTAATGCTGTGTTCATGGCAGCAGGTTATGCGCTCACCACCAACCAGATGTCCGTATGCGTTGTGGGGAAAGGCCCTGCGCTCAGTAATACACTTACAGGGCTACTGGAGGCCAAGAACCTGGGCGCTCCGCTCCTGCTTTTGGCGCTTGGCACTGGCGGAGACAAGCTGGGTACCCGATCCTTTCAGGAAGCCGATCAAATCTCACTCGTGAAGCCGCTCGTAAAATGGGCTTATCGTGTCGAGCATGTGGATCGGCTTGTATGGGCGATGGAGCGGGCTGCCTTTTTGGCTATCAATGGAGCACCGGGTCCCGTCTATATCGAACTCCCTGAAAACCTGATGGACCAGCCTGTGCCAACAGGGCTTCAGTTTACCCCACCAGAAAAGCTGTCGTGCTCTCCGTCTCGTCGGGAGTTGGATGCATCGTGGGAAATTATTGAGAACGCCCGCAGACCACTCATTCTAGTCGGAGGCGGCATGAAGTCAGGTACAGGTGATGTGATTGAGCGGTTCGCTAACCAACATGGAGCGGCCTTGTTCGCAACCGCCTCGGGACGGGGTGTAGTTGATGAAGACCACGAACTCTTCTGTGGTGTTGCGGGACTCTATACAGATCTCAGTCTAAGACAAATCTGGAAGGAATCTGATGTGGTGATCACACTGGGCAGTCGATTGGAAGAAACGGCTACCTTCGAGTGGGATATTTTGCTACAGGATACACCTTTGATTCAGGTCAATGTAAATCTGGAGGATTTTGCACACGAATACAAGGGTATCAAGGTGCTCGGTGATGGATATGCAGCGGTGGAGCAGTGGCTTGAACGGCGTGGGCAGGAGCCTGATGGAGTGTGGCTTGAAACGATTGGGAGTTGTAAACAGGAGGCTTTTTCTCACAGGGCTATTTATCTGGAAGAGCTGAAAAAGACACCTGGAATCCACGTTCCTGAGCTGTTGGACATGATTCAGACGGAGTTCCCTGAAAATCTGGTGCTTCTTCAAGAGAATGGATTGCAGGATATGTGGTCCTATTTTTATCCATATTTTCGCTTTGCCCACGGTTCTCTTTCGATTGTTCCTAGTGATCAAACGAGTCTTGGATTCGGTGCGGCGGCTGCTCTGGGAGCAAGCGTGGCAACACAACGTCCAGTAGTGGCACTTGTAGGTGACGGTGCGTTCAATCTCTTTTGTTCGGATTTTATGACGGCGGTGGAGTATCAAATACCGTTAATCTATATCGTACTCAATAATGGTGGCTATGGTTGGTTGCAGAATCAGATGAATTATAAACATCTCACAGGGCAGTCCCTCCCGTTTGTTTCTGAGGCGGCCAAGACAGGAATTCAAATTCCTCAGTATGAGTTTGTGGAAAGCCTTGCCATTCGGAGTAAGGGAGAGGCGCGGGAACAGCTTCAGCTTGCTTGGCAAAAGTATCAGGAGAACAAGCTTGTGGTCGTCGAGGTATATGCTGATCTTGCGGATGTGCATGAAAAAATCAGTCATGTGTATGGCGACTTTCCTCTCTACGAGCAACAGGCTTCCAAGAATTAATTTCAACGAAGGACGTGGATACAGTGAGAAGACGTGTTGTAGTGACTGGACAGGGAGTCGTAACGCCGGTCGGGCTTAATCTTACGGATTTCTGGAATTCACTGTTGGAAGGAAAAAGCGGAATCGGACCTGTCACTGCTTTCGATACAGCGGACATTCCGACAAAGATCGGTGCACAGGTTACGGGCTTTGACCCATTGCAATATATGAGCAAGAAGGAAGCTAATAAAGTCGCACAGTTCACTCAGTTTGCTTTGGCGGCTGCCCGGCAGGCAGTGGAGCAATCAAAATTAGTGATTGATGAGCGGAATGCAAGTCGCGTGGGGGTTATTGTCGGCTCTGGAGCAGGCGGCCTCGACGTTATAGAGGAGAACTATGGGAAATTAACAAAGCTTGGTCCCAAAAGAGTTTCTCCTTATTTTGTTTCCTCGATGATGATTAATTCAGCACCTGGTGAAATCTCCATTGCTATTGGAGCCAAGGGGCCTTCTTTTGCTGTGGTTACGGCTTGTGCCACAGGAAGTAATGCCATTGGTGAGGCATTACGTACGATCCAGTACGGCACGGCTGATGTCGTGGTTGCTGGTGGAGCAGAAGCCAATTTTAGTCAGCTTGATCTGGCATCTTTTGCGAATATCCATGCTCTCTCCAGACGTAATGAAGAGCCACAGAAGGCTAGTCGTCCGTTTGATGTGGATCGTGATGGATTCGTCATAGGTGGAGGAGCAGGAGTTTTGGTGCTGGAGGAGTTGGAGTATGCTTTGAACCGCGGAGCCACCATTCTGGCCGAAGTTGTGGGTTACGGATGCACAACTGATGCGTATCATATCACGGCTCCAGATCCCTCTGGCTCCGGCCCGGCAGAAGCAATCAACATCGCACTGCAGGATGGCGGCTTAACACCGCAGGAAATCGACTATGTCAATGCCCACGGTACGAGTACGCCATTTAATGATCGTATGGAGATTAACGCTATTCAAAAAGTATTCGGGGAGCATGCCCCCCAATTGGCGATATCGTCTATTAAATCCATGACTGGCCATTTAATGGGCGGTGCAGGGGCAGTCGAATTAATTGCGACTGTGCAGAGTATGATTCACAGCAAAGTACCACCGACACTCAATTGCGACAATCCTGAAGCTCCTGAATTGAATTTTGTGCCGCATGTATATCAGGAACGCGAGGTCCGCGCGGCGATTAGCAATTCATTTGGTTTCGGAGGGCACAACGTCTGCCTTGCTGTTCGCAAGTGGGAAGGGGAATAAGCCTGTGAGCGAAGAGCTGATCCATATCCCGGATGTGCTTCCGCACCGGTACCCATTTCTTCTGTTGGATGGCGTGACCGGGTACGAAACGTCGCAATGGGCGAAGGGATACAAGCTTGTCACCTGGAGTGAGTGGTTCATTACTGACACTAACCCATACATGCCTCCTATGTTGATTGTGGAGTCGCTTGCACAATTAGCGGCATTCGCTGCGATTGATAAAAAAGGAATTTCATACCTGACTAACCTCAATGGAATTCGATTCCACAGCTTGGCCAAGCCTGGGGACCGAATTGATCTCTATTTTGAAGTGATCAAGCGTCGGCGGGGCTATATTCTTGGAAGCGGTCGGGCTTCCGTAGGGGATCGATTGGTGGTTGAGGCGGAAGAAATTGTTTCACTGGATCAATGACAGGGTGGAAGCGCACGTTAAACTGTCCTTTTGTCCTCCTGACTGCCAGGTGCAGCGGGAGGATATTCACATCATGGAATAGGAGTGAATGAGATGAATGACATGCAGTTATATGATTTAACAAATGCGCAGAAGCGTATATGGTATACCGAATTACTCTACCCAGATACGTCAGTGTCACAGCTTTCCGGTACAGCTAAGATGAAGGGGCACATCAATATTGCTGCCTTTATGCAGTCCATTAATTTGATTATCAAACAGTATGATGCGTTCCGCATCCGTATTACTTCGGTGGATGGAGTGCCTCAGCAGTACGTCGTTCCTTATGAAGAGAGACAGCTGGAGTGCCTGGATCTTAGCCACTATGAAAGTGTATCTGAGGTGGAAGCCTTACTTGAGCAACACAAAAGCAAACCTTTGCCCCTGCTGGATTCTGAGCTCTTCCAGTTTTTAATTGTGAAGATTAGCGAGGAAGAGTATTGGATTAATATCAAGATGCACCATATTATTTCTGACGGAATATCAATGGTGGTCTATGGCAATCAGCTGACAACATTTTACATGGAGTTAATTCAAGGAAATGAACCGAAGCTGGGCGACGATTGCTCGTATATTCAATATATTGCAGATGAGAATGCATACGAACTTTCTGACAGATACCAAAAGGATAAGGCTTACTGGCTGGATAAATTTTCTGATTTGCCTGAGCTTACGGGTTGGAAGTCATATAATCCGTTATCTTTAAGCACCCACGCCGTTCGGGAGCATTTTACCGTACCAGAAGTGCTATATCACGAGCTGCAAGCATTTTGCCAACAGAACAGGATTTCTTTGTTCCAGTTCTTCATGGGTGCGATGTATATCTACATACACAAAATGACGAATCAGCCGGATGTGGTGATTGGCACTTCGTTCGCTAACCGGGGGAACAAAAAAGAGAAGCAAAAGATAGGTATGTTTGTCAGCACCGCTGCTGCCAGAACATACGTCAAAAAGGATATGGATGTGTTGAGCTTCCTGCAGGATGTAGCCAGAGATCAGATGTCAGTCCTGCGGCATCAGAAGTATCCGTACAATCAGTTAATTCAGGATCTTAGAGAAATGCATGGTAACAAGGATATTCAGCGGCTTTTTGGCGTTTCAATGGAATATCGTCTTATCAATTGGGTTGATTTGGATGATGTGCGCATTTTGACGGATTATGATTTCTGCGGGGACGAAGTGAACGATTTCGTGCTTCATATCGTGGAAATCCTGGATGAAGGCGAACTGGTACTGGATGTCGATTATCGGACGGAGCTGTTTGAACGCAGTGAAGTTAAGGACATGGTTTCCCAGTTGCTTACGATCGCCGAGCAGATCATTCATTCACCTCAGCTTTCTATCGCAGAGGTAAACTTATTGGGTGAACCAGAAGAGCAATCCATTTTGGCTCTTTCGGAAGGCGCTGCAGTCGATTATCCACGTGAGAAGACCATCCATGGCTTATTCGAGGAACAAGCCGAGCGCACGCCAGATCACGTAGCCGTTCAGATGGACGAGCAGAGCATTACATACCTAGCTCTAAACGAGCAGGCTAACCAGCTTGCGAGATATTTGCGCTCCGAGGGAGTAGTTGCAGATACGCTCGTAGGGATTATGGCTGACCGTTCCTTGGAGATGGTCATTGGGATGTTGGCCATTTTGAAAGCAGGTGGTGCCTATGTACCGATTGACCCCGATTATCCCGAGGAACGTATCCATTATATGCTGGAGGATTCAGGGGTCCGTCTGTTGCTCACCCAAAGTCATCTATGGGAGAGCACCACTTTTGACGGAAAGCTTGTGAGTTTGGACGAAGCTACAACGTATACAGGAGATGCTTCCAATCTGGAGAGTATTTCGGGACCAAGCCATCTAGCCTATGTTATCTACACGTCGGGTACGACCGGCAAGCCGAAGGGCACGCTGATTGAACACAAAAATGTGGTTCGACTGCTCTTTAACGATAAAAATCTATTTGATTTCAGCTCTCAGGATACGTGGACGCTATTCCATTCGTTCTGCTTCGATTTCTCCGTTTGGGAGATGTACGGAGCGCTTCTTTACGGAGGGAAATTGGTGATTGTTCCATCTCTCACAGCCAAGAGCCCAGCAGCTTTCCTGGAGTTGTTGAAAGACAACCAAGTCACCATTTTAAATCAGACGCCAACGTATTTTTATCAGGTGCTACAGGAAGAGTTAACGCACTCTTCGACAGAGCTTGGCCTTAGAAAAATCATTTTTGGTGGAGAGGCCTTAAGTCCATCTCTTCTGAGAAACTGGCGGGTCAAGTATCCTGATGTGCAGCTGATTAATATGTACGGAATTACGGAAACAACAGTCCATGTCACCTACAAGGAAATCACGGAACATGAGATTGAAGCGGGGAAAAGCAATATTGGCAGAACGATCCCCACACTTAGCGCTTATATTCTCGATGAGCAAAGACGGCTGCAGCCTGTTGGGGTTCCGGGAGAGCTATACATTGCAGGGGACGGTCTTGCCCGTGGGTATTTGAATCGGCCGGATTTGACGTCTGAGAAATTCGTTGAGCATCCGTATCGGGCGGGAGAGCGGCTGTACCGAACTGGGGATCTTGCTCGTTGGTTGCCTGATGGCAATATTGAATATTTGGGACGGATCGACCATCAGGTCAAAATTCGCGGCTACCGAATTGAGCTTGGCGAGGTAGAAGCCCAAATTCTCAAGGCTCCGAACGTACGAGAAACGATTGTCCTCGCACGGGATGACGAACAGGGCCAAAAATTGCTGTGCGCCTACTATGTAGCCTCCAGTGATCTTTCGCCGGGGGAATTGCGGTCTCAGCTGGCAGCGGAACTCCCCGCTTACATGATTCCTTCTTATTTTGTCCGGCTGGAGCAAATGCCGCTTACGCCAAATGGCAAACTGGATCGCCGTGCGTTGCCGGCTCCTGAAAGCAGCGTACAATCCGGCGAGGCTTATTTGGCTCCGAGAACTGCTGTGGAAGCTCAGATGGTACTCATCTGGCAAGATATCTTGGGAGTTGCCCGCGTCGGTGTCAGAGATAATTTCTTTGAAATTGGTGGTCACTCTTTGCGGGCAACAGTGCTCGTTTCACGGATTCACAAAGAATTGGGATGTAGCATTTCGCTGCGTGAGGTGTTTCAGTCACCTACGGTCGAATCCTTGGCGCAACTTGTGAAAAAACACATTCCGACCCTGTACGAATCCATCCCGCGGGCAGCGGAAAGCGAAGCTTACCCAGTGTCCTCAGCGCAAAAGCGGTTATACGTGCTGAGACAGATGGACGGGGGAGAGCTTAGCTACAATATGCCAGGGGTCTTCACAGTGGATGGACCATTGGATCGCACGCGGCTGGAGTCCGCGTTCCAGGCACTGATCCAGCGTCATGAATCCCTGAGAACTGGCTTTTATATGCAGGATGGAGAGCTTGTTCAGCGTGTGCATAGGAATGTGCCGTTCGCGTTGAACTATACAGAGGCTTCGGTGGAGGAGACGGATACGCTCATTCACAACTTTATTCGTGCCTTTGATCTGAGCCAGGCTCCATTACTGCGTGTTAGCTTGGTGAAGCTCCAGGAGGAGCGTCATCTGTTGCTGTTTGATATGCATCACATCATTTCAGATGGGGTTTCTATTCAAATATTGATAGAGGAACTTACTCATTTGTATCAAGGAGAACAGCTACCAGAGCTGCACATCCAGTACAAGGATTATGCCGTATGGCAACGGGAACAGTCAGAGAACCAATGGCAAGATCTTGAGAAATATTGGCTGCAATCCTTTGAAGGAGAGTTGCCGGTATTGGATTTGCCTACAGACTTCCAACGACCTTCGGTTCGGAGCTTCGAGGGTAGCCGAATTGATTTTACATTGGATGAGTTTGGAAATAAGGCAATACAAGAGCTTGCATCCCGTACAGGTACTACACTGTATATGGTATTGCTGGCCGCTTATTCGGTACTACTGCACAAATATACAGGACAAGAGGACATCGTCGTAGGTTCTCCAGTAGCCGGAAGACCGCAGGCTGAGCTTGAGGGCATCATCGGAATGTTTGTCAACACACTGGCCTTGCGCAGCTACCCGGCAGGAGATAAAACCTTTCAGGATTATCTTCTGGAAATCAAGGAAACGGCGCTCAAGGCGTTTGAGCATCAGGATTACCCTTTTGAAAAATTGGTCGAAAAGCTGGGCGTAGGACGTGATGTCAGCCGCAATCCGCTCTTTGACACCTTATTGGTATTACAAAATACCGAGCAGGAAGAGCAGGATATGGACGGAGTGCACTTTACTCCTTACTTGATGGACACCGTCACAGCCAAGTTTGACCTGTCCCTCAATGTAGAGGAGAAGGGATCAAAATTAGCCTTTGGCCTCGAGTATAGTACGGCTTTATATCGGCGTGAAAGTGTAGAGCGACTTGCAACGCACTTGCTCCGGGTTCTGCATGCAGTCTCGGCCAATCCTCAGTTGCAACTGGCCGAGATTGAAATGATCACACCGGAGGAGAAAGTACAAATCGTTGAAGTATTTAACGCGACATCGGCCCCTTATCCAAGGGACAAGACCATTCATGAGCTGTTCGCGGAACAAGTCAAGCGTACACCGGAGCAGACGGCGCTTGTATTCGGCGATGTCCAGCTAACGTACCTTGAATTGGAAGACAAGGCGAGCCGACTGGCCCAAACACTGCGTCGTTTGGGAACGTTGAGGGAGCAGCCTGTGGCCGTGATGGGCGGACGAAGCATTGAGATGGTCATTGGTATGCTCGCGGTGCTTCAGGCAGGTGGAGCCTATGTGCCGATTGATCCTGATTACCCGGAAGATCGGGTACGTTATATGCTTGATGATTCCGACGCCAAGCTATTATTGGTGCAAAAGGGCGAGCTTATAAGTGTAGACTACGGTATACCAATTGTCGATCTTAGCAGTGAAGAGGCTTATGCTGCTGAGCCTGCCCAGCCGGAGACGGCTCAGGGATCGCAGGGGCTTGCTTATGTCATCTATACATCGGGTACGACGGGTAGACCGAAGGGCGTTATGGTTGAACACCGGAACGTGGTCCGTCTGGTCAAAGAGACCAACTATGTGGAGCTGAATGAATCCACACGAATTTTGCAAACAGGAGCCGTGGCCTTTGATGCTTCTACATTTGAGATATGGGGAGCGTTGCTTAACGGTGGGCAGCTCTATTTCGTAGAGAATGACGACATTCTGATTGCTGATAGGCTCAAAGCGGCTATTGCCAAGTACGGGATTACAACATTGTGGCTTACTTCACCCCTTTTCAATCAGCTTTCTCTGCAGGATGAGTACCTGTTCAGAGGGCTAAAAGCATTGTTAGTCGGCGGTGACGTACTGTCTCTATCTCATATGAATCGTGTAATCGAGGCTAATCCTGATCTTGTCCCTATCAATTGCTATGGTCCGACAGAGAATACGACCTTCTCCACCACCTACAAGATTCCAGATCGTGCCGAAGGGGGTGTGCCGATTGGTCGCCCAATTAGTAATTCGACCGCTTATGTGGTCAATGGATCGCTGCAATTACAGCCTATTGGTGCTTGGGGTGAACTCATTGTCGGCGGTGAAGGTGTAGCACGCGGATATCTCAATCGTCCTGATCTCACAGCAGAGAAATTTGTTCCTAGTCCTGTGAAGGACGGAGAACCCTGCTACCGAACTGGGGATTTAGTACGCTGGCTTCCAGATGGTAATTTGGAGTTTAAAGGAAGAATTGATGAGCAGGTCAAAATACGTGGTTACCGCATCGAACTCCCTGAAATCGAGGCCCAACTGGCCAAGGTGGAGTCGGTAATCGACGCCGTAGTGGTCGTTCGCGCGGATGAGCTTGGAGAGAAGCAGCTTTGCGCTTATTATGTGGCGGATCGTACGCTCACGGCGGGCGAAGTACGTCTTTCCCTATCGCAGGTACTTCCGGGCTATATGATTCCATCCTACTTTATCCAGATGGACCGTATGCCATTAACGTCAAACGGAAAAGTGGACCGCAGGTCTCTGCCGGCTCCTCAAGTAGGCGCGCATACAGGACGGAAGTATACAGCTCCTCGTACACCGGCTGAAGAAGCTTTGGCATCTGTCTGGCAAGGGGTACTGGGTGCCGAACAGGTGGGTATCCATGATAATTTCTTTGAATTGGGCGGAGACTCCATAAAAGCTATTCAGGTGTCGTCACGGTTACTACAGGCCGGCTATCGGTTAGAGATGAAGCAGCTGTTCAAATCGCCAACCATTGCCGAGCTAGGCGCTGAAATACAAACGGCTGTGCATATGGCTGAACAGGGAGTTGTGCGTGGAACGACTCGCTTGACTCCAGTCCAACAGTGGTTCTTTGGACGGAAGCAGGCAGAGCCTCATCACTTCAATCAAGCGGTTATGCTGTATCGTGAACAGGGATTTGAGGAAAAGGCCTTGCATCAGGTGCTAAGAAAACTCGCTGAGCATCATGACGCCCTTCGCATGGTTTTCCGTCAGACAGAGCATGGCTACGAAGCTTGGAATCGTGATCTTGAAGAAGGAGAGCTTTATAGCCTGTTCACCGCTGATTTACGGAATGAATCCGATCCGGCTGCAGCCATTACATCGCTGTCGGATAACATTCAGCGCAGTATCAATCTGGCAGAAGGTCCGCTGCTGAAGTTAGGACTTTTCCATTGTCAGGATGGAGACCATCTTCTGATCGTGATCCACCATTTGGTGGTGGACGGAGTATCCTGGCGGATTTTGTTCGAGGATATTGCAGCAGGCTATGAGCAGGTGATTCAAGGACAAGCGCTGACATTCCCGCAGAAGACGGATTCCTTCCGTGACTGGGGAGACGCCCTTGCTCGTTATTCGGAAGGTCCTGAAATGGAGACTCATCGGGCGTATTGGAGGGAGCTGGAGAATCAGCCACTCGAACAGTTGCCGAAGGATGAGGCTGTGGAAAGCCTTCTTTTACAGGATAGCAAAGTAATAACAGCACAATGGACTATAGAAGAAACCGACCAATTGTTGAGAAAAGCCCATCGTGCTTATCAAACAGAGACGAATGATCTGCTATTGACTGCTCTGGGCATGGCGGTATCCAAATGGTCTGGCATCGGAAAGGTTGCTGTGAATCTGGAAGGACACGGTCGTGAGCCGATTATACCGAATATCGACATCACCCGTACCGTCGGCTGGTTTACAAGTCAATACCCGGTGATTTTAGACTTGGGGGATGACCCAGAAGTGGCCTCCTTGATCAAGTCTGTGAAAGAAGGGCTGCGCCGAATTCCGAACAAAGGTATTGGCTACGGGTTGCTTAAAACGATGGCAAGTCAGTTGGATGAAGACAGCTTCAGCTTGCAGCCTGAGATTTCTTTTAACTATTTGGGGCAATTTGATCAGGATTTGCAAGGCAGCTCGTTGCAGATTTCTCCTTATCCGACCGGAAGCGCCCAAAGCTTGTTGGAGGAACCAGCCTATACGCTAGATATCAATGGCATGGTGACGGACGGAGCCCTGACTCTGACGATTACTTATAACGGAAAACAGTATAAGTTATCTACGATGGAACAGCTCGCTGGATATATTGAAGAAAGCCTGCGAGAGCTTCTCAAGCATTGCGTAACCCAAGAAAAAACCGTATTGACACCAAGCGACGTGCTTGCGAAGGGTCTAAGCATTGCCGATCTGGAGGAGCTTTCTAAGCAGACCAGCCACATAGGCGATATTGAGAATGTATATAGTCTGACGCCGATGCAGAAGGGCATGCTGTTCCATGATATGTTTGAGCCGCATACAGGTGCTTATTTTGAGCAGGCTGCCTTTGACTTTAAGGGTAGCTTTGATCCGACTGCATTCGGACACAGTCTGGATGCCGTGGTGGAGCGTCATGCCATCCTGCGCACGAACTTTTACAGCGGATGGGGCAGCGAGCCTTTGCAGGTTGTATTTCGACACAGAGGCGCTAAATTGGTGTACGAAGACCTGCGTGAGATGAATGCATCGCAGCGCGAAGCTTACCTGAAGACATTTGGTGCTAAGGACAAAGCACAGGGCTTCAACCTAGCTGAAGACGAGCTTCTCCGTGTATCAATTTTACAAACAGATGAAGAGAGCTTCCGCCTCTTATGGAGCTTTCACCACATCGTCATGGATGGGTGGTGTGTTCCGTTAATTACGCAGGAGGTATTTGAACACTATTTTGCCCTCCTGGAAGGAAGAGAGCCGCAGCTGGCAGAGGTCCATCCGTACAGTCGATATATCGAATGGCTGGAACAGCAGGATGAAGCAGTTGCGTCCAACTATTGGAGCCGATATCTGGCCGGTTACGAGCAGCAGACGCTTTTACCTCAAGTCGGTGGAGCAAGTAAGGGAGAAGGCTATGTAGCAGAAAAGCTGAATTATCCTCTCAGCAGGGAATTGACTGAGCGCCTTGAAAAGGTGGCCAGGGATGCTCATGTCACGATGAATATATTGCTGCAGTCCCTCTGGGGCATTGCGCTTCAACGCTACAACGGTAGCCGGGATGTCGTGTACGGAAGTGTAGTATCAGGCCGACCAGCAGAAATTCCGGGCATTGACCGGATGATCGGTTTGTTCATCAATACGATTCCCGTTCGTGTGAAGACAGAGGAGAATCTCCCCTTCACCGTTCTGATGAAGCAGCAGCAGGAACAATATATGGCTTCTCATATGTATGACACCTACCCGTTGTTTGAGATTCAGGCTCAGACGGATCAGAAGCAGGATCTAATCTCCCATATTATGGTGTTTGAGAACTATCCTGTGGAGGAGGAGGTAGAGCGTCTGGGTGGTGGCGAGGCTGCCTTTGAGATTGAGGAAGCGGAGCTTCTTGAGCAAACGAATTATGATTTTAATTTAATTGTCCTCCCTGGCGAAGAGATGAGATTGCTGTTCCAGTACAATGCACTTGTTTATGACCAAGTGACAATTGGGCAAATCAAGGGCCATCTGGTTCACCTTATGGAACAAATTGTAGAGAACCCTGCTATTTCCGTGGATGCACTAGAATTAGTCACGCCGCAGGAGAGAGAACAGATTCTGAACGTATGGGGAAATACAAAAGGCATTTACGAGCACTGTAACACGTTCCACGGGCTATTGGAGGAACAGGCGGGACGAACGCCGGATGCGACTGCCATTTGGTTCGAGGACGAGAGTCTGACCTATGCCGAGCTTAATGCAAAAGCCAATGGACTGGCCAGAAGGCTCCGTACTCAGGGAATCAAGACGGGAGATCTGGTGGGACTGATTGCTGAACGGTCGCTCGAAATGATCGTTGGGATCTACGGCATTATGAAAGCCGGGGGTGCCTATGTTCCAATCGACCCAGAGTATCCGAAAGAACGAATCAGTTACATGCTTGAAGATTCCGGAGCGAAGCTGATCCTTACACAGGCCCATCTCTTGGAACATCTCGGATGGACGGAAAATGTTTTGCTGCTGGATGAATCATCGACCTATGATGCCGACACCTCGAATTTGGAGGATACTGCTGGCCCGGATGATCTGGCTTACGTGATCTATACTTCAGGTACGACGGGTCAGCCTAAGGGCGTATTAGTCGAGCATCGGGGACTACCAAATCTTTCGGACGTATATGGGGCACACTTTGAAGTTACACCGCAGGATCGGATCGTTCAGTTTGCAAGCCTGTCGTTTGATGCATCGGTTTCGGAAATTTTAACGGCGCTGAGCCATGGGGGTGTTCTGTGCATCCCTTCTACAGAAGATATTTTAGATCATGCCCTGTTCGAGCAGTTCATGAACGATAAGGGGATTACGGTAGCGACTTTGCCACCCGCTTACGCTATCCACCTTGATCCAGAGCGTTTGCCAACACTGCGGTGCCTGCTAACCGCTGGATCGGCCGCATCGGTCGAGTTGATCGAAGAGTGGAGGAAGCATGTACGTTACTCTAATGGCTATGGCCCAACGGAGGACTCCGTATGCACCACAATCTGGTCTGTCCCGGACAGTGAGGAAGCAACGGATATTGTATCTATTGGACGACCTATTGCTAACCATAGTGTGTACATCTTGGATGACCATTTTAGATTGCAACCTGTCGGTGTAGCTGGAGAGCTATGCATTTCGAGTATCGGATTAGCACGGGGGTATCATAACCGGCCTGAGTTAATGGATGAGAAGTTCGTGGACAATCCGTTTGCTCCAGGAGAGCGTATGTATCGGACGGGTGACCTGGTTCGCTGGTTACCGAATGGAACCATCGAGTACTTAGGCCGAATAGATCATCAAGTCAAAATCCGCGGCTACCGTATCGAGCTAGGCGAGGTAGAAGCACAAATGCTCAGAGTGCCGTCCGTTCAGGAAGTCGTAGCCATGGCTGTAGAGGGCGATGACGGCTACAAAGATCTAGTCGCTTATTTCGTAGCTGCTCAGAAACTTGAGGTATCCGAGCTTCGGGCCGTCCTGTCGGAGATATTACCTGGATATATGATCCCTTCCCGCTTCATACAACTGGAGGATATGCCTCTGACGTCGAACGGAAAAATCGATCGAAAAGCGCTGCAGGGCGAGCGTGGATGGGCAGCGGCTTCATCTGAGGCTCCAAGGACACCTGTGGAAATTCAATTAGCCGAAATCTGGCAAGAGGTGCTGGGTGTAGAGAGCGCGGGAGTGAAGGATAATTTCTTCCATTTTGGAGGTCATTCACTGCGTGCAGCCCTGCTAGTCTCACGAATTCGCAAGGAAATGAATCGCGAGATTAGTCTGAGAGCAGTGTTCGAGTCTCCTACTATTGAAGGATTGGCTCGTGCCATTGAGGGCTATACACCGCTGAATTTCGAAGAAATTCCTACAGCGGGAGCGAGAGAGCATTATCCATTGTCCTCGGCCCAAAAACGACTGTTTATTCTAAGTCAGCTGGAAGGTGGAGAGCTGAGCTACAATATGCCGGGTATCCTTACCGTTGAGGGAGCTTTGGATCGGGAACGGCTAGAGCAGGCATTCTGTCGTCTAATTCATCGTCATGGTTCGCTGCGTACTCGTTTTGTGACCGTGAACGGTGAACCTGTACAGCAGCTCCTGACGGATGTTCCGTTTACTGTGGAATATGCGGAGTTGAGCGAGGAAGAGGCAGGAGCTACCCTTCAGCAGTTTGTCCGTCCTTTTGATTTAGGTGTAGCTCCATTGCTGCGGGTCGGCCTTATTCGAATTGCACATGAGCGCCATTTACTATTGTTTGACATGCATCATATTGTCTCAGATGGGGTTTCTATGAATATTCTCATAGAAGAGTTTCTCCGCTTCTACCAAGAGGAGGACGTATTCCCTGAACTACAGATCCAGTACACAGACTATGCTGTATGGCAGCAAGAGCAGCTCGGAAGCGAGCGTCTTAAGGCCCAGGAAGCTTACTGGCTGGATGCTTTCCGCGGAAGCTTGCCAGTGCTGGATTTGCCAGGGGATGAAGTTCGTCCTGCGGTGCGAAGCTTTGCGGGCGATCGAATCGACTTCCAAATTGATTCTTCTCTGAGTGCTTCACTTCAGGAGCTGGCTACCCGAACGGGTTCCACTCTGTTCATGGTACTGTTGGCAGCCTATACAGCGCTCTTGCACAAGTACACAGGTCAGGAAGATGTCATTGTCGGTTCACCTGTGGCAGGAAGATCCCATGCGACACTCGAAGGCCTCATCGGTATGTTCGTCGGCACAGTGGCACTTCGTACTTATCCAGAAGGAGAAAAGCCTTTCGAGGCTTATCTGCAGGAAGTGAAGGAAACAGCGCTGCGGGCCTATGAAAACCAGGATTACCCGTTCGAGGAGCTGGTAGAAAAGCTGGAGCTTCAGCGTGATTTGAGCCGTAACCCGCTATTTGATACCATGTTTGTCCTGCAAAATATTGAGCAGGGAGAACAAGAAATAGAAGGATTGCGCTTCACTCCTTACGATAATGTACATCCGGCTGCCAAGTTCGATCTCACGCTGACCGTGAGTGAAGCAGACGGGGTATTGAACTGCACGCTTGAGTACGCGACTGCGATCTACAAACAAGAGACTGCCCAGCGGATGGCAGGCCACTTTGTACAGCTTATTCGGGAAGCCGTCTCCAATCCGGGAATGCCGTTGTCATCCCTTGATATCGTGACACCTCAGGAAAAATCAAGGCTGATGAAAGCGCCGGACGAAGCCAAGGCAGATTATCCTCGTGACAAGACGATCCATGCGCTGTTCGAGGAACAGGCTGCACGTACTCCGAATGCGGTGGCAGTCGTATGTGAAAATGCAGCCCTGTCCTACAGCGAGCTGAACGAGCGGGCCAATGGACTTGCCAGAATGCTAAGGGAACGTGGTTTGCAACCAGACGGTTTGGCTGGAATTATGGCGGATCGTTCCCTTGAAATGGTGGTCGGGATTTTAGCCATCTTGAAGGCAGGCGGAGCCTATGTCCCTGTAGACCCTGAATATCCAGAGGACCGCATTCGCTTTATGCTTGAGGATTCGGGAGCCAAGCTACTGCTGACACAAGCGCATCTGGAGCAACGTGTCTCCTTCGCTGGGGACATCGTAAGTCTGGATAAAACGGCTTCCTATAAGGAAGATGTCTCAAACCTGCAGCCTGCAGCCGGACCGGAGCATCTTGCCTACGTCATCTACACATCGGGCACGACAGGCAAGCCAAAGGGAACGCTGATCGAGCATAAAAATGTAGTTCGCTTGCTCTTTAATGATAAAAATATGTTTGATTTTGGTCCTCAGGATACGTGGACACTGTTCCATTCATTCTGTTTTGACTTCTCTGTATGGGAAATGTACGGAGCATTGCTGAACGGAGGACGGTTGGTCATCGTTCCATCGCTTACCGCGAAGAGTCCAGATCGTTTCTTGCAATTGCTTAAGGATCAGAAGGTCACCGTTTTGAACCAGACACCGACGTACTTCTATCAGTTGCTACAGGAAGAGCTTGGTCATCAGGCGGCAGAACTGAGCCTCCGTATGATTATCTTCGGTGGGGAGGCATTAGCCCCGGCCCTGCTCAAGGAATGGAGAACGAAGTATCCGCAAGTACAACTCATTAACATGTACGGCATTACCGAAACGACCGTGCATGTAACCTACAAGGAAATTACAGAGTTGGAAATTGAACAGGGTCGCAGCAATATCGGCACCACGATTCCGACACTGCAGGCGTACATTTTGGATGAACAACGCCGTCCACAGCCGATTGGCATTCCAGGTGAACTTTATGTGGCGGGCGTAGGTCTGGCGCGAGGCTATCTGAACCGACCGGAATTGACGGAAGAGAAGTTTGTCGCTCATCCGTTTGAAGCGGGCGAGCGCATGTACCGCTCGGGTGACTTGGCACGCTGGTTGCCGGATGGAAGCATGGAGTATTTGGGACGGATTGACCATCAGGTAAAAATCCGTGGTTACCGTATTGAGCTGGGCGAAGTGGAAGCGAAGCTGCTCCATGCTCCGTCTGTAAGGGAGGCCGTTGTGCTCGCCCGGGAGGATGGAAGTGGACAAAAAGTGCTTGTCGGCTATTTCACTGCCGATCAGATGCTGACGGTAGGCGAGTTGAGAAAAGCCTTGGCTGCCGAACTGCCGACTTATATGATTCCATCTTACTTTATGCAATTGGAACAGATGCCTTTGACACCCAATGGCAAGCTGGATCGCAAGGCGCTTCCGGCTCCAGAGGCCAATGTGCAGACTGGGGCGGTTTATGAAGCGCCGAGAAACGCAGCTGAGGAAGCTTTGGCTTCCGTATGGCAAGGTGTGCTGGGAGCGCAGCAGGTCGGCATCCATGATCATTTCTTCGATCTGGGTGGTGACTCCATCAAGGCGATTCAAGTGTCCTCGAGATTGTTCCAAGCTGGATATAAATTAGAGATGAAGGATCTCTTTAAATATCCGACAATTGCCGAGCTAAGCCCGTATCTTCAGGCAGCTGGACGTATAGCGGAACAGGGCGAAATTAAAGGTGCAGCAGAGTTAATGCCAATTCAGCGTTGGTTCTTTGAACGCCATACAGCGGAGCCGCACCATTATAATCATGCCGTCATGCTCTATCGGAAAGACGGCTTTGATGAGGCTGCACTCCGGTTGACAATGGACCAAATTGCGATCCATCATGACGCGCTGCGCATGGTTTTCCGGCCTACAGAAGCTGGATACGCAGCTTGGAATCGGGGAACGGACGAAGGCGAGCTCTACACATTGGACATTGCCGATATGCGGCAGGCGGAAGACCAGACAGCTGCGGTTCAGGCCCAAGCCGATGCCATTCAGGCAAGCTTTGACTTGGAAGGTGGCCCACTGTTCAAGCTAGGCCTGTTCCATTGTGACGATGGCGATCATTTGTTGATTGTCATTCATCACCTCTTGGTTGACGGCATATCCTGGCGCATCCTGTTTGAGGACATTGCAGCGGGGTACGAGCAGGCATGGAATGGACAAGCAATCGTCCTTCCACAAAAGACCGATTCGTATCTTGTATGGTCTGAGCAAGCGACGAAGTATGCAGCAGGGCCTGCTCTGGACAAGGAGCGTGCATACTGGCAGCTGATCGAGGAGGCGATTTTGGCTCCACTGCCGAAGGATGAGGATCAGAAGCCGGGCACCATTCGGGATACTGAATCGGTTACGGTAACGTGGTCTGCGCAGGAAACTGACCTGCTGTTGCGACAAGCGAACCGGGCGTATCATACGGAGACGAATGACTTGCTCTTGACTGCTCTGGGGGCAGCCATTCAGCGCTGGACAGGCATGGAGCAGATTTTGGTCAATCTTGAAGGACATGGACGGGAAATAATCGTACCAGACCTGGATATTACCCGTACCGTGGGTTGGTTCACAACCCAGTATCCAGTTCTGCTGAACCTGCAAGGCAGACAGGAAGTATCTGCGCGAATCAAGCGCATCAAGGAGAATTTGCGAGAGGTTCCGCATAAAGGAATCGGCTACGGTCTTCTGAAGTATATGGCACCGGAGAAAAGTGTCGGATTCGGCGTGGAGCCGGAAATTTCCTTCAATTATCTTGGGCAGTTTGATCAGGATTTGGAGGGTAATGCCCTTAGCCTATCCACACATTCAATTGGTAAAGCGCTCAGCGATCTCACACCACAGCAATATGCTCTGGATGTGAATGGCATGATTGCTGAAGGCCAGCTATCACTGACGATTACGTACAGCAGCAGGCAGTATCGTAAGGAGACGGTGAGTCATTTTGCTGAATTATTACAGTCAAGCCTTAGTGAGGTCATCCGTCATTGTGTAGCTCAGGAGCGTACACAGCTTACACCAAGTGATGTTCTGTTCCAAGGATTAACATTGGAGCAGCTTGATCGACTCACGGCGCAGACGGCTCATATCGGAGAGATTGAGGATGTGTACAAGCTGACGCCAATGCAGAAGGGAATGCTGTTTCACAGCCTGCTGGAGCCGGACTCCTCTTCATACTTTGAACAGGCAACGTTTGAGCTGCGTGGTAGCTTCGATGTAGATATCTTCTTCGAGAGCTTCCAGGCTTTGGTGCAACGACATGCCATACTACGTACCGGCTTTTACAACAACATTGCTGATGTACCGCTGCAAGTTGTCTTTAAGCAACGGTTAATCCCTCTGCACTACGTAGATTTGCGCGACGCATCTATGCAGGAACAAGAAGCCCGAATCAAGGCTTATATTGCTGAAGATATGGTTAAGGGGTTCAGCTTGTCAGAAGATCCGCTGATGCGAGTGACCGTCTTGCAGAAGGATCAAAGCTGTCTTGTATTGTGGAGCTTCCACCATATTGTCATGGATGGCTGGTGTATCCCGATCATTACACAGGAGCTGTTCGATTATTATTCTGCCAAGAAACAGCAAATACAGCCTGTCCTACCGCCAGCTCAGCCCTATAGTCGTTATATCGAGTGGCTTGATGCACAGGATGATCAAGAAGCTTCAACGTATTGGAGCCAATATCTCGAAGATTATGACGGGAATACTGTATTGCCGGAAGGTAAAACGAAATCTCAAGCCAAAGAGGCGGGCTATGTTCTAAAAGAGCATGTTCTCCATCTGGGTGTATCTTTGACAGGTAAAATGGATGTTGTCGCGAAGCGCAATCACGTGACAGTCAACACACTCATGCAGACAGCTTGGGGACTGATTCTTCAACGTTATAATGCCAGCTCGGATGTCGTTTTCGGCGGCGTTGTGTCGGGTAGACCCGCTGAGATTGCAGGGATCGAAAATATGGTGGGTCTGTTCATTAATACAGTACCTATCCGTGTACAGTCATCCAAAGACGAAGCCTTTGTCGAAGTGATGAAACGTACACAGGCACAGTCATTGGCTGGTCGTGCCTACGACACCTATCCACTGTATGAGATTCAGGGGAAAACAACCCAAAAGCAGGACCTGATTTCTCATATTATGATCTTTGAAAATTACCCGCTCGACGAGCAGGTGGAGCAATCGGGGAATCAAACGGAGGACAATCTCGAAGTCGCCAACTTCACCATGTTTGAACAAACCAACTATGACTTTAACCTGGTTGTAATCCCAGGCGAAGACATCAAGGTCTGCATTCGCTATAATGCTTCGGTTTACGAGCAAGAAAGCATTGCACGAATCGGAGGACACTTGTTGCAGATGCTCGATCAGGTGGCTGCTCGTCCGCAGGCGACGATACAGGAACTGGAGATTGTAACATCTGAGGAACGGATGAACCTGCTTGACTGGGGCGGCAAGGCCCATACCTATCCAAGTGATCAGGGTCTGCATACCTTGTTTGAAGAACAGGTTGTCCGTACGCCGGATAAGATTGCGGCAGTAAACGGCGACATCCAGATCACGTATCGGGAGCTGAACGAGCAGGCGAACAGACTAGCTTCCACCTTGATAGACCAAGGACTACGGAGTGAACAAGTGGTAGGTCTGTTGGCAGATCGGTCTGTAGAGCTGCTTGTCGCCATCATGGGTGTACTCAAAGCGGGTGGAGCCTATGTACCTATTGATCCTGAATATCCGCAGGAGCGGATTCAGTATATTCTGAAGGATTCTGGCGCTGAAGTTCTGCTCACACAGAGCCACCTGACTAAGTTGGCCTCTTTTGAGGGAACGGTTATGGAATTGGATTCCCCGCACATCTACGGAACCGAGGTGGATAATCCCAATATTCCTGTTGGAGGAAACGATCTGGTGTACTTAATCTATACCTCGGGTACAACCGGAAATCCGAAGGGAACCATGATTAACCACAAAGGGATCGTGAACTACATCTGGTGGGCCAATAAGGTCTATTGTGCTGGGAAACCAACGGATTTCCCGTTGTATTCATCCATTTCGTTTGACTTGACGATGACATCAATGTTTACTCCGTTAATAAACGGAGGAATAGTGCGGATTTATGATGGTATAGATAAAGCGGAGGTTGTTCAGCATATTTTGCGCGAAAATGCGGTCGATATTCTCAAGCTGACGCCAACGCATCTCAGTCTGATAAAAGACATGACCATTCCAGCGGAAAGTCGTATTCAGCAACTCATTGTGGGCGGAGAAAATCTGACCACACATTTGTCCAAAACGATTACCGACCTCTTTGGTGGCAACATCAAAATCTACAATGAATACGGTCCGACCGAAACCGTCGTCGGCTGCATGATTCACCTGTACGATCCTGCGAAGGATACACGGGAATCCGTACCGATTGGGTTGCCGTCCGACAACATATTCATCCATATTCTGGATGATCAGCTTCGTCTCGTACCGTTAGGCGTGGAGGGCGAAATGTACATCGCCGGGGACGGGGTAGCCCGTGGATATCTGAACCGTCCTGAGCTTACCGCAGATAAATTCATTAGAAATCCGTTCGCTTCGGAAGGAAATATGTATCGCACTGGGGATTTGGCTCGTCGCCTTCCTAATGGAGACATTGAGTACATTGGACGCATTGACCATCAAGTTAAAATACGGGGCTATCGTATTGAGCTTGGTGAGATTGAGGCCAAGCTGCTGGACATTCCACTTGTCGAGGAAGCTCTCGTTGTTGCGTGGGCAGATGCTCATGGGCAGAAATCGCTGTGTGCTTACTTCGTAGCTGATCGCGAAATGTCTGTCAGCGAGCTGAGAGACGAACTGTCTGCCGGACTGCCTGCATATATGATTCCGTCTTACTTCGTCCAACTGGACGTGATGCCTCTGACACCGAATGGCAAGCTGGATCGCAAGGCACTGCCTGAACCGAACTCGGGTATAAAGGCGGGAGCAGACTTTACCGCTCCGCGGACGGATGTGGAGAACATTTTGGCTTCAATCTGGCAAGGTGTACTCGGCGTGCCGCTTGTCGGCATACATGATAATTTCTTTGAGCTTGGAGGTGACTCGATCAAATCCATTCAAGTATCCTCAAGGCTTCTCCAAGCAGGCTATAAGCTTGAAATGAAGGATTTGTTCGGTTATCCGACAATTGCAGAGTTGGCGCAGCGCGTTAGTGTGGTCAGCCGAATTGCGGATCAAAGCGAGGTACACGGAGCGGTAAGACTGGGGCCTGCCCAGCACAGATTCTTCCATGAACAGTCTATGGATCTGCATCACTTTAATCAGTCGGTCATGTTGTACCGACGGGATGGCTTCAATACCGATGCGCTCGCCGAGGTTGTTCGGAAAATTGCAGAGCATCATGATGCTTTACGACTGGTGCTCCGCCAAGGAGAGCAGGGGTTGGAGGCCTGGAACCGGAGCGTGGGTGAGGGAGAACTCTATAGTCTCCAAATCCATGACCTGCGGGATGAAACAGACCCCGCTTCAGCGATAGAAGCAGGTGCGGAAGCCATTCAGCGTAGCATCTCTCTGGAGGATGGACCTCTCTTTAGACTGGGTCTGTTCCGCTGTGTGGAAGGCGAACATCTGTTGATCGTTATTCATCATCTGGCTGTGGATGGCGTATCCTGGCGTATTCTCTTTGAGGACCTGCAGGAAGGCTACGAGCAGGCAGTACGTGGAGAAGCGGTCAAGCTTCCACAGAAGACGGATTCGTACCGTGCATGGGTTGAGGGAATCACACAATTTGCAAACAGCCCGGCGGCTGAACAAGAACTCAGCTATTGGGCAGAGGTAGAGGGAGATGGCTTTGCCCCTCTTCCAAAAGACAAGGTAGACGGCGCTCTTCTCATCAAAGACAGTGAGGCTGTCACGGTGAGATGGTCACCAGAAGAGACAGAGCAGTTCCTGAAAGAAGCGAACCGCACTTACAATACGGAGGTTAACGATCTGCTCCTGACGGCTCTGGGTATGGCTGTTCACGAGTGGACGGGAATCGAACGTGTAGGCATCCTTCTGGAGGGACATGGGCGGGAGCCTATTGTGCCGGAACTGGATATTACTCGCACAATAGGCTGGTTTACAAGTCAATACCCTGTCGCCCTTGAGATGGGAGGGGAATTGGAGATCGGCGCCAGAATCAAGCACATTAAGGAAGGCTTGCGTCGTATCCCGAACAAAGGTGTCGGATATGGTATTTTGAAATATTTAAGCGGCGGTTCTGGTGTCTCCTCCTTCTCGGCTGAACCTGAGATTACCTTCAACTACTTGGGACAGTTCGACCAGGATCTTGCAGGAGGGACGATGGAAGTATCGCCTTACTCAGTAGGACCTGAGGTCAGTGAGCAGATGGTGCAGCATCAGACATTGAACATTAATGGACTGATTGCCGAAGGACAGCTTCAACTTTCGGTCAGCTATAACCGTCATCAGTTCCACGGGGAGTCTGTGGCTAAGTTTGTTGACATTCTGAAGAACCGTCTCAGCGAAGTCATTGGACATTGCGTAAGTAAGAAAAGAACAGAACTTACACCAAGCGATGTACTCCTCAAAGATATCAGCTTGGAAAAAATCGAGGAGTTAGAAGAGCAGACACGGCATATCGGCAGTATTGAAAATATGTATAAACTGACGCCGATGCAAAAAGGAATGTTGTTCCACAGCTTGCTGGAGCCTCATTCGGAAGTCTACTTTGAGCAGGCCAAGTTTGAAATTCAGGGAGCATTCTATCCTGAGGATTTCAAACGCAGCTTAAAATATCTGATGAAACGGCATGCCATATTGAGAACCAATTTCCATGCCGGGTGGGGCGATTTCCCTATTCAGATTGTGTTCAAAGAAAGAGCATGTGACTTCGTATACGAGGATCTGCACGAGCTGGAAGCCGATGAAATTCAAGCGCGTCTTGCAGCTTATACTGCTCAGGACAAAGCAAGAGGCTTTAATCTTGCTGAAGAAGCATTGCTGCGTGTTGCTATTCTACGTACAGCAGAAGAGGCTTACCATTTGCTGTGGAGCTCTCATCACATCATTTTGGATGGCTGGTGTATGCCGCTTGTGCTCCAGGAAGTGTTTGAGACGTATGGGGTTCTGCGTGAGCAAAGGGAACCTGAGCTTCCTGCAGCTGTATCGTACAGCCAGTATATTCAATGGTTGGAGAAGCAAGGCGAGGAAGAGGCATCCTCTTACTGGAGAGGGTACCTGGAAGGCTACGAGCAGCAGACGAAGCTGCCACAAGCCATCACACAGCCATCGGCAAAAGCAGAAGCCTACGTGTCGGAGAAGCTGGTATTCACGTTGGATGCGGAACTGACCGATCGCCTGGAACAGGTGGCCAAACAGCATCAGGTGACGATGAATACGCTGATGCAAGCAGCCTGGGGAATCGTGTTGCAGCGTTACAATAGAAGCCAGGATATCGTCTTCGGAAGTGTGGTATCGGGAAGACCTGCCGAGATTCCGGGTATCGAAAGCATGATCGGTCTCTTCATTAATACAGTTCCGGTTCGGGTACAGGCCGAGGGAAGCGATTCGTTCTCCCATGTGATGAAAAGACAGCAGGAATTATATTTGGCAGGACATGCTTATGATTCCTATCCGCTCTATGAGATTCAAGCACAGAGCGAACAAAAGCAAGATTTGATTTCTCATATTATGGTGTTCGAAAATTACCCAGTAGAAGAGCATTTGGAAGAGAAAATTGCCAGTGAAGAGGCTGAATACAAAATTACGGATGTTCAGATGTTTGAACAGACGAATTATGATTTTAACCTCATTGTGCTGCCGGGTCGTAATCTGGAGTTCTTGTACCGTTACAATGCCCGCGTCTATGATCGGGAGAGCGTGGAACGAATTCAAGGACACTTGACGAGAATTCTGACAAGCGTTGCTGTTCAACCTGCTATCCGTATTGATGAGCTGGAGCTGATCAGGCCAGAAGAGAAATCGCAGATTATAGAGGTGTGGGGCGATACAGCAGCTCCTTATCCGCGTGAGCAGACCCTTCACGGTATATTTGAGGAAAAAGCAGCACTCACACCGGATTGTACAGCACTTATTTACGGTGAAACGGAGCTTACCTATGGAGAACTTCATCAGCAGGCGAACCGCCTTGCACGTACGCTGCGTGCCCAAGGGGTCAGACCGGACCAACCAGTCGGCATCATGGTCGAGCGTTCGCTTGAGATGATCATTGGCATTCATGCCATTCTAAAAGCTGGCGGGGCCTATGTACCGATTGATCCGGAGTTCCCAGAAGATCGTATTCGCCACATGCTGGAGGATTCGGGAGCGAAGCTTTTGCTGACGAAGAACCATCTCAAAGATCGTTTTCCGTTCACTGGCACGATCCTGGCACTTGATGATCCGCAGGCGTATCATGCGGATAGCTCGAATCTGGAGCCAATTGCGGGGCCGGAGCATCTGGCGTATATCATTTACACGTCAGGTTCAACCGGCAAGCCGAAAGGGGTAATGATTGAACATCGCGCTGCCGTCCATACGCTGAGTCAGTTGGAAGCTGAATATCCGATGTTGGCAGGCGACCGTTTCCTGCTCAAAACGACATTTACCTTTGACTTCTCCGTGCCGGAGCTGTTCTGCTGGTTCTTTGGAGAGGGGACTCTCGTGATCCTGCCACAAGGCGTGGACAAAGACCCGATGGCACTGCTAGGGGCCGTGGATACGAACCGTATCACGCATCTCAATTTGGTGCCGTCGATGCTCAGTGTGCTCGTTCAATACTTGAAAGAAAGCGGCGCCCAAGGATTCCTTACTCTGAAATATCTGTTTGCCTGCGGCGAGACGCTGCCTGCCAAACTTGTGGAAGAGTATTATAAAGTATCTCCTTACGCAGTACTGGAAAACATCTACGGTCCTACGGAAGCAGCCGTATATGCGACTCGGTATACAACGAGCCTTGAGACTGCGGCTCTAACGCATGTGCCAATCGGCAAACCGTACGCTAACGTCCAAGTATGGATGATGGACAGCGCTTCTCAGGTATCACCTGTGGGGGTACCGGGAGAACTCTGCATTGCGGGCGAAGGGGTAGCGCGGGGGTATTTCAACCAGCCGGACCTGACGGCAGAGAAGTTCATTCCTCACCCGTACAAACCGGGAGCACGGATTTACCGAACGGGCGATTTAGCCCGATGGCTGCCGGACGGGAATATTGAGTATTTGGGACGGATCGATCACCAGGTAAAAATCCGGGGTTACCGCATTGAGCTGGGAGAAGTGGAGGCACAAATTCTGAAGGTGCCATCGGTGCAGGAAGCGGTTGTTCTAGCACTGGCTGATTCTACTGGAAGTACTCAGCTTTGTGCATACTTTGTGGCCGAAGAGGGGCTTGCAGCCGGCGTACTACGCGAGGCACTGGCCAGCGAGCTGCCAAGCTACATGATTCCGACTGCTTTCGTACAGTTGGCACAAATGCCGCTGAATCCGAATGGCAAATTGGATCGCAAAGCGCTACCGGCACCGGAAACACTTCTGCGGAGCACAGCGGAGTATATCGCGCCGCGTACGCAGACAGAAGTAGAGCTCGCTCAAATTTGGTCCGAGGTGCTCGGCGTACAGGAAATCGGGATCAGGGATCATTTCTTCGAACTTGGGGGCCATTCCCTGAAAGTATTAGGCTTGATCCAAAGGATCTCGTCCGGTATGGGCGTCCAGCTCCCACTCCAAGTCGTGTTTAATCTGCCGACTGTGGAAGAAATGGCGCATGAAATTTCCAAGCTGCAGGCAACAACTGCTGCTAATGAAGAGGAAATGGAAATTATCCGCTTCCCAGGGAAAGGAACGCTCAAAGTGTTTTGCTTCCCTCCACGGGTAGGCCACTCTCTGGGGTACTATGAGATGGCCAAGGAGCTGGAAGGGCTTTGCGAGGTGTACGGGATGGAATTTATCGGCGATCGTTTCCAGGGTCAAGATATGCTGGATCGATACATCGATGCCATCGTGGATATTCAAGCAGAGGGTCCGTATATATTCCTGGGATACTCACTTGGAGGAAATCTCGCCTTCGAGGTAGCTAAAGCCATGGAAAGCCGAGGTCACCATGTTAGCGACCTTATTATGGTAGATGCTATGAGAAAGATGTCCAAGGATGAATCGACACCGGAGGAGCTTGAAGAGATTGTCGAGATGGTACTGGACAGCATTAGGGACCAGTACAAAGCATTCCTCGCCGATCCAGTGGACAGGGAGCGAGTCATGGACAAAATGTTGGTTTACTCCGTCTACCGCGATGAGCTTATTAACTCAGGTGAAGTTCATGCGAATATCCATGCTCTAATTGCAGAGGATGATAGTATTGGTCCGGATACATCATTAGATAAATTGTTATGGCAACAGGCGACACTTGGTCAATACAAAGAATACGAAGTCATCGGAACGCATGATGTGCTGCTTGATTCCGGTTTTATTGGGGAAAATGCTAAAGTACTGAGACAGATACTTGGCAAGGTCGCAGAGGCCCCATCTAAAAACAAGCCCATTTTGTCCTAAGCTCAATCAAGCATAATAAGTGTTAGGCAGCAAAGACGCCCGGATTCCTTTATATAGAAGGAACTCGGGCGTCTTTTATTTTTTTATGCTGTTTAACATATAAAGTCCCTAATCATCTGTGTATGCTTTAGACATGGTTGACTGAAAGTGTCTTGTGTCGGTGATGAGTTCACGGATGACTTGGATGACAAGCTCCGGTTGATCATGGATGATCATATGCTCGCTCTTCTTGGCAACAATAAATTTGCTGTTTGTAGAGATGTTAAGCATCTCGCGCTGTCCCATTTGCCAGCTTTGTTCAATCTGATCATTTCCGTGTTTACTAATACCGAACTGAGTCAAATCTTGTTGAATGCCCCGGGCAATTACACGTACAGGGAGGTTACCCAGATGCTGTCCCCGTATGGCATCTTCGGTAGTGCTTGCTAGATCACCCTCCTCCGCAACAGATCGAAAGTATTTAGAGGAAGCGACAATATTCACAAAAGATTTTCTATCTTGATATTCGACCCGACCCGTTAGCATTAAATTGGGGAACAGGCGAAAAGCCCCTGACTTTTCTAGGAGAATGGATATTAACGGGGAGGGATTGACCTTAGGCCGTTCCTTGGCATAGATCTCATTTGTCCGGCGAGCGTCATTTTCAGGCCTGGCATCCACCAGAACCAATCCTGCCACTTCGTCTTTGTATGTCTGCGCGTACAGTCTTGAGTACATCCCTCCAAGGGAATGGCCTACCAGAATATAAGGAGCTTGGATGTCTGCGTTTTTTAAGGCGACATGAAGCTCTCGAACGATGTTTTCCCCGGTTCGTGGAGTAGCAGCCTCCTCGCTCCAGGCATAGCCTGCCCGGTCATAGGATACAACAGTGGTGAATGATGACAGTTTTTCGGGAATATCTCTCCATGACAGGCTACTTTCCCCGCTCCCTGATTCAAGCAATATTGTTGGAGAGCCGTTACCGAGTTTACGAATATGGAGTCGATAACCCCCGGCATCGACCAATTCCCCCGGAGGTGGGTATTGTGATTTATCCTTTTTGGATGCAATCCACTCATACACAAATCCTGAGATCACGAAAAGCAGTAAGCAAGAGATGATAAGAAACACAATTCTCGTCCATGTTCGCCTTCGTTGCTTCATTAGTAAATCTACTCCTCTATACAGTTATAATTAATCATTACCTAAAGTTGCGTGAAACAAAGCTGCTATCGCATGGTTTGTTGCTAGCTCCTTATCTTTTTTACCCATCCTTTCTTTGTCAAATCATCAATATTAAAGAAAAAGCAGAATATGCACTTGAGTTGTAATGAGCAACACGCGTATTCGAGATCATTGAATGGATCTCACGTCGTTCTTGGATGCAGATAACTAAGTCCATTTAGCAAAAGTACAGAGTACACAGGATGTCATTACAACAATAAAGATAGTAAAAACAATTTATTAAAAAACGGTTGCATTTAAATATGCGGAGTGGTATACTCTAATTCCGGCCAAGAAATACAATATTGCGAGCGAGTGTTACAAAAAAAGATTTAAAAAAGTGCTTGCAAAGTTGGTTCGGAGATGATATGATATGATATAAGAGTTGATGAAGTGATAAACTGAATCGACCGAAAAAGAATGTTTGATCTTTGAAAACTGAACAACGAGTGAGTTAACGATTTTGTTCGCAAAATCAAACAAGAGATATTTTTATCTCGTCAGTTTCAAAATGAGCTTATCGCTCTTTCTATAAACCAACTTCGTTTGGTCTTTAATGGAGAGTTTGATCCTGGCTCAGGACGAACGCTGGCGGCGTGCCTAATACATGCAAGTCGAGCGGGGTTATGTAGAAGCTTGCTTCTACATAACCTAGCGGCGGACGGGTGAGTAACACGTAGGCGACCTGCCCACAAGACAGGGATAACTACCGGAAACGGTAGCTAATACCCGATACATCCTTTTCCTGCATGGGAGAAGGAGGAAAGACGGAGCAATCTGTCACTTGTGGATGGGCCTGCGGCGCATTAGCTAGTTGGTGGGGTAAAGGCCTACCAAGGCGACGATGCGTAGCCGACCTGAGAGGGTGATCGGCCACACTGGGACTGAGACACGGCCCAGACTCCTACGGGAGGCAGCAGTAGGGAATCTTCCGCAATGGGCGAAAGCCTGACGGAGCAACGCCGCGTGAGTGATGAAGGTTTTCGGATCGTAAAGCTCTGTTGCCAGGGAAGAACGTCTTGTAGAGTAACTGCTACAAGAGTGACGGTACCTGAGAAGAAAGCCCCGGCTAACTACGTGCCAGCAGCCGCGGTAATACGTAGGGGGCAAGCGTTGTCCGGAATTATTGGGCGTAAAGCGCGCGCAGGCGGCTCTTTAAGTCTGGTGTTTAATCCCGAGGCTCAACTTCGGGTCGCACTGGAAACTGGGGAGCTTGAGTGCAGAAGAGGAGAGTGGAATTCCACGTGTAGCGGTGAAATGCGTAGATATGTGGAGGAACACCAGTGGCGAAGGCGACTCTCTGGGCTGTAACTGACGCTGAGGCGCGAAAGCGTGGGGAGCAAACAGGATTAGATACCCTGGTAGTCCACGCCGTAAACGATGAATGCTAGGTGTTAGGGGTTTCGATACCCTTGGTGCCGAAGTTAACACATTAAGCATTCCGCCTGGGGAGTACGGTCGCAAGACTGAAACTCAAAGGAATTGACGGGGACCCGCACAAGCAGTGGAGTATGTGGTTTAATTCGAAGCAACGCGAAGAACCTTACCAGGTCTTGACATCCCTCTGACCGGTCTAGAGATAGACCTTTCCTTCGGGACAGAGGAGACAGGTGGTGCATGGTTGTCGTCAGCTCGTGTCGTGAGATGTTGGGTTAAGTCCCGCAACGAGCGCAACCCTTATGCTTAGTTGCCAGCAGGTCAAGCTGGGCACTCTAAGCAGACTGCCGGTGACAAACCGGAGGAAGGTGGGGATGACGTCAAATCATCATGCCCCTTATGACCTGGGCTACACACGTACTACAATGGCCGGTACAACGGGAAGCGAAATCGCGAGGTGGAGCCAATCCTAGAAAAGCCGGTCTCAGTTCGGATTGTAGGCTGCAACTCGCCTACATGAAGTCGGAATTGCTAGTAATCGCGGATCAGCATGCCGCGGTGAATACGTTCCCGGGTCTTGTACACACCGCCCGTCACACCACGAGAGTTTACAACACCCGAAGTCGGTGGGGTAACCCGCAAGGGAGCCAGCCGCCGAAGGTGGGGTAGATGATTGGGGTGAAGTCGTAACAAGGTAGCCGTATCGGAAGGTGCGGCTGGATCACCTCCTTTCTATGGAGAATCGTTTCCTGCAACGGAAACATTCAAATATGAAGCGTAAGCTTCAAAACTCAGGTTTAGGCCTGTTACTCACTCGTTGCTCAGTTTTGAGAGTTCAAACTCTCAAGCTTCGACGAATGTTTCATTCACACATCCGTGTGGAACCGAAATATTCATCGGGTTTCGCTTCGATGAAGCGAATTGCACCTTGAAAACTGGATACCGAAACGAAATTGCGTTTTAGAATATTCCTTTAAGCTGATCTTGTGTAAACAAGTGAAATAAAGGTAGCAGGTAAGGAAAGATCTTTTGCCTTTGGCAAAAATCATTCTTTATCGAACATCGACATTTTCTTTCTTTGAAAGAAAAGTCCGTTATGATTGACGATTCCCACAGCCCGATCGACACAAACATTGCTACAACGAAAAAAGTGGTAGAATATGCTCATTCCAAAGGCGTTTCTGTTGAAGCTGAAGTTGGAATGGTTGGCGGTCAAGAGGATGATGTTGTCGGCGACGTAATGTACGCTAAGTTGGACGACTGTCTGCGTATCGTTAACGAAACAGGTATCGATACACTGGCACCTGCACTGGGTTCCGTACACGGACCTTACAAAGGCGAGCCAAACCTCGGATTCAAAGAAATGGAAGAGATCTGCAATGCAATCAAACTTCCACTCGTTCTGCACGGTGGTACTGGTATCCCAACACATGACATTAAAAAAGCAATCTCCCTGGGAACTTCCAAAATCAATGTAAACACTGAGAACCAAATCGTATTTGCGAAAGTGGTTCGTGAAGTGCTTGCTGAGAAACCGGATGCTTATGACCCACGTACATTCATCGCTCCAGGTCGTGAAGCGATTAAACAAACCGTTATCGGTAAAATTCGTGAGTTCGGTTCCAACAACAAAGCGTAATAATGAATCAACTGGTCGTGCGTCTGCACAGGCTAGATGAATTTTTTAGTTGTAACTGTAGTTCTACTGCACAAAATATTTAAATCTGTACAGTTGAATAGTTTGGTATGGAAAGCACACCGCTTAGCCGGTGTCTTTCCATTTTCACCACTAAAAAAGTTAAAAGTTTATGATTTGAGATTATTGTTTGAGATTATTGTTTGACCGACTGCAAAACACGTAGGGGGACCCTCAAGCTTATGGAAAAATTGATGATCACCGGTGGACGGCCGCTTCAAGGTACAGTTTCCATCAGCGGTGCCAAAAACAGTGCCATCGCCTTGATTCCCGCAGCCATTCTGGCAGAGTCGGAAGTCATTTTGGACAATTTGCCACTGTTGAGTGATGTGGCGGTGTATTCCGAAATACTGGAGGAACTTGGTGCAACGGTTACCTGGGAAGGTAGCCAGATGAAAATAGATCCTTCCTCTATTAAATCCATTCCTATGCCGAATGGGCCTGTTAAGAAATTACGAGCCTCTTATTATATGATGGGAGCCATGCTGGGCAGATTCAAGGAAGCGATCATCGGTTTGCCAGGAGGGTGCAATTTCGAACCCCGGCCCATTGATCAGCATATTAAAGGTTTTGAAGCGCTGGGTGCCACGGTTACGAACGAGCACGGTGCTATTCATTTGCACGCCAAAGAACTGCGCGGAACCAAAATTTATTTGGATGTTAGCAGCGTAGGCGCTACCATTAATATTATGCTGGCGGCAGCACGTGCCAAAGGCGCCACAATTATCGAAAATGCGGCTAAAGAGCCTGAGATTATAGATGTAGCAACCCTTTTAAACTCCATGGGGGCCATTATTAAAGGCGCCGGTACGGAAACGATTCGAATTGAAGGTGTGTCGGAGCTGCATGGCTGCCGTCATTCGATCATACCTGACCGTATACAAGCGGGCACATATATGATTGCCGCTGCGGCAACCCGTGGAAATGTATTGATTGACAACGTAATCCCCAAACATATGGAGGCTCTCACTGCAAAAATGCAGGAAATGGGCATCGGCATCGAGGAATATGATGAAAGTATTCGCGTACTGGGTGCACCTTCCTATGAACATGTCGACGTTAAAGCCTTGATATACCCCGGATTCGCCACAGATTTACAATCTCCCATGACCAGCTTGCTTACCCAAGCACAGGGTGTCAGTGTATTGAGCGATTTTGTGTACAGCAATCGTTTTAAGCACGTCCCTGAGCTGGTGCGAATGGGGGCTAAAATTCGCGTAGAGGGTCGGTCCGCCATTATAGAGGGTGGTCAACTGAATGCAGCTAAAGTAAAAGCAGCAGATCTGCGCGCCGGAGCGGCCCTTGTCATTGCTGGACTTACAGTAAGCGAAGGCGTAACCGAGGTGACGGGTGTCGAGTACATTGACCGTGGTTATGATCACCTTGTCTCCAACCTGCGTCTTTTGGGCGCGGATGTATGGCGGCAAACTGAATAATTAAACCATGCAGTTTTTTCGAACTCCCGGACGAAAGCAATAGAACGGGCAACATCTATGCAGCCGCTGCTTGATAAAAGATTGTGGTTCATACCTAACAATCTTTTATCGGAAAACCGGAATAATTCGGTATAATCCAGGCAGGTGGCTGCATAACTTTATTTGTTTTGGTTAAAATTATGTTAATGGTGTTTATGATATCATTGTCTATCATTTAGATGTATGAATGGACTTAATAATTGAATAGGTGGTTATTATATGGATCTGCAAATTTCCGATCTGGAAGAAATGAAGCTGACCGACCTGTACAAGCTGGCCAAGCAATACCAGATCCCGTACTACGGAACGCTCAAAAAGAAAGAATTAATTTTCGCTATCCTGCGCGCACAAGCTGAGAAGAGCGGATTGATGTTTATGCAGGGGGTTCTGGAAATCCTCCCCGAAGGTTACGGCTTTCTGAGGCCGATCAATTATCTCCCGAGTACCGAAGATATTTACATCTCTGCTTCACAAATCCGCAAGTTTGACTTGAGGACAGGCGATCTTGTTTCCGGTAAATGCCGAACGCCAAAAGAGAATGAACGATATTTTGGATTGCTTCAAGTTAACGCCGTCAATGGAAGAAGTCCTGAGCAAGCTGCTGAGCGGCTACATTTTCCTGCACTGACTCCACTGTATCCGCAGACCAAATTAGTCCTTGAAACTTCCCCCAACCATTTGTCTACGAGAATTATGGATGTACTGGCCCCTGTCGGACTTGGACAGCGCGGACTCATTGTAGCACCTCCCAAAGCTGGGAAGACGCTTCTCCTCAAAGAAATTGCCAATAGCATTTCTACCAACAATCCCGAGATCGAGCTTTTTGTCTTGTTGATTGATGAACGCCCCGAAGAAGTGACCGATATGCAGCGTTCTGTTAAAGGTGAAGTTGTGGCCTCTACATTTGACGAACTTCCTGAAAATCACATCAAAGTGGCAGAACTCGTGTTGGAGCGTGCGCTGCGTCTCGTAGAACATAAAAAGGATGTTGTCATCCTGTTGGATAGCATCACACGTTTGGCTCGTGCGTACAATCTCGTTATCCCTCCTTCTGGTCGTACTTTGAGCGGGGGTATTGATCCGGCGGCATTTCACCGTCCAAAGCGCTTTTTTGGTGCGGCTCGGAATGTGGAGGAAGGCGGTAGCTTGACGATTCTTGCTACAGCGCTGATTGATACAGGATCACGCATGGACGATATCATCTATGAGGAGTTTAAAGGTACAGGCAACATGGAGCTGCATTTGGACCGCAAGCTGGCAGAACGTCGTATCTTTCCTGCGATTGATATTCGTCGTTCCGGCACACGCCGTGAGGAAGTGTTGTTGAATAAGGAAGAATTGGATACCATCTGGGCCATTCGTAAAAATATGACGGAAAGCCATGAATTTGTGGAAGGCTTCCTCAAAAAGCTGCGTAATAGCAAAACTAATGCTGAGTTTTTGGCTTCGTTTGATTTGACGGCACCTTCTTCCAGTGGCTCGCAAAGCAGTTCTGGTGGGCAACAACGGAGAACTGCGCGTTCTACCACAGCGTCAGTCCCGGCCACAACCAACTAAAACCCTTCATGTATTTTATCTGTTCCGTAAGCACACAGTCGTTACCATTCATTTTGTTAATGGCGTAGGCTTAACGGAGCGAAAGGAGCTCCATAATGTATTTGGTGTATGCCGACGAAAAAGGCAATGTATATGATCATGCTTCTTTGTATGGGCTTGCCCGTAGTGCAGACATGATTGTTGAAATCATGGAGGATGAGCTTATTCCGTTACCGGAAGGAGCTACATTGGTAAGCCTACCCAGCACTCGCCCGGTCGGTATGAACCCTGAAACAGGGGAAATGGTTTCTCTTCCCGGAGATATGCAAGCAGTAGGGGCTTTATTGCCGCAAGGTTTTACACGCTTGTGCCTGCCGGGATATGTGAAGACCGATAAGGAGTACAAACTTCCCTTGTTCGGTTATTCGGCCGTAGTCTGGAAAGACGGGGCATTTTATGTAACGGCAGAGCAGAGTGACAGTCCATCCAAGTGGAATCCGGAAAACTGTGACCGTCATCAAGTTAAATTGGGTGTGCAGCGGATGACGGAGCAATATCCCGAAAATCGGCTGTACCAACATTTGTCTAACTGTGCGCTGGGCTACGAATGTCTTACTTCCTCGAACACATTCCTGAATCGCTGGGAAGGAGGAGTTCCGGTATCTTATTCTTGTAATGCGGGTTGCTTTGGGTGTATATCTGAACAGCCGGATGACAGTGGTTTCGTATCTCCGCAGACAAGAATGAACTTCCGTCCTCGCGTCGAAGAAATTGTAGAAGTTATGCTGGAACATTTGAAGACACCGGAGTCCATCATCAGTTTTGGCCAAGGGTGCGAAGGTGAGCCTTCCACACAAGCCAAACTGATTATTGATTCGATCAAAGAGGTGCGTTCCATTACCGATATGGGATACATCAATATCAATACGAATGCGGGATTGAGCGATCATATCCGGGGAATCGTGGATGCGGGTCTTGATCTGATGCGCGTTAGTACCATTAGTGCACTGGACGATCACTACAATGCGTATTACAAGCCGCGCGGTTACACGTTGGCTAATGTGGAAAAATCACTTCGTTATGCTTCCGAACAGGGAGTATATACGTCGATTAACTATTTAATTTTTCCGGGTGTAACTGACCGAGAGGAAGAAATTGAGGCAATGATTGAATTTGCCAAACGTACTAAGCTCAAGCTGATTCAAATGCGTAACTTGAATATCGATCCTGAAAGCTATCTGGAGTTGATTCCACCTGCTCAAGGTGAGATTCTTGGTATGAAGCAAATGCTTGAGATTTATCGTGAGGAGCTGCCTGATGTAGTCATCGGTTCTTACACTCATGTACCGCCACAAGGGCTGGCACGTCCCAAATTTGCCAAGGCCTAAAATGGTCGATGTAACTTGAAACACACCTATTTTATGCCATCTTTGAATGCAGAAAAGAGTTGTTGAAACGCTCATATTCAAGTGCTATAATGTGAACATGTGTTCATACAACTCTGGACTGATAGGACGTTCAGGGCGGAAAGAGGTGAAAGTTCAATGCAACAAGCTATTCAACCAAATTTTAACGTAACTAATGTCACTTGTGCTTGCGGAAATTCGTTTGAAACTGGTTCTGTGAAAGGATCTCTGCGTGTGGAGATTTGCTCCGCCTGCCACCCATTCTTCACAGGCAAGCAGAAATTTATTGATGCTGGTGGACGCGTGGATCGTTTCAAAAAGAAATACGGTATCTAATGGATTACCGCAGGTTATAAAGTTATTAGAGCCTTCTGCAACTGCAGAGGGCTCTTTTTGTAATAATGTGTATTTGCTTTTTATGCGGCCTTAAGATATACTTATTTTCACCGTGCTAGATGGGGAGGTAGCGGTGCCCTGTAACTCGCAATCCGCTATAGCGAGGTTGAATTCCTGTTAGAGGTGTTGTTGATGTGAGGCTGGTCCCTGCGCACAATGTTGACGGCTGGGTCCTCCGCAATGAGTACTTGTGAACCTGGTCAGGTCCGGAAGGAAGCAGCCATAAGCAGGTCCACTCTTGTGCCGGAGGGTTGCCTAGCCCGAGTTGTTGTTCAGGATTGCCGCTCGGATCACAACGATCAATAACAGGTGCACGGTATATATTGGTAATTAGAACATCTTGGCAATCATTGCGAAGATGTTTTTTTGTGTTTTATAAATTGGAAGGTGTCTGGTTTAGATTCGGACGGGAGTATAGTATAATGAAGTGACCATGAATGGTCATGAAAGTGAATGGGAAAGAGGGTAACGCGCATTGGAACATATAGCGTTGTACCGTGCTTGGCGGCCGCAGGCTTTCAAGGACATGGTAGGACAACAGCATATTATCCAGACATTGCAGAATGCCATCCGCGAAAATCGCACGTCCCATGCCTACCTGTTCAGCGGTCCACGAGGAACAGGTAAGACGAGTGCGGCCAAAATTTTGGCCAAGGCAATCAACTGTGAGCATGGACCTGCGCCGGAACCTTGCAACGAATGCGAAGCCTGTAAACGGATCACGGCCGGAGCGGTCATGGATGTACAGGAGATTGATGCAGCCTCCAACCGGGGCGTTGAAGAGATTCGTGATTTGCGCGATAAAGTCAAATATGCGCCCACAGAAGTGCGGCACAAGGTTTATATCATTGATGAAGTGCACATGCTGACGACGGAAGCGTTCAATGCGCTGCTCAAGACGCTGGAAGAGCCGCCGCCACACGTGATGTTCATATTGGCTACGACTGAACCACATCGGATTCCGGCAACAATTATTTCACGTTGCCAGCGGTTTGACTTCCGGCGGGTATCGCTGGAAGAACAGACAGAGCGGCTTGACCTGATATGTCAACAGGAGAACATACAGGCTGATTCGGATGCACTGCAGTACATTGCGCGTCTTTCAGATGGTGGGATGCGAGATGCGGTTAGCGTTTTAGATCAGATATCCTCGTTTACAGATGGTCGGGTTACTTATCAGCAGGTGCTGGATATGACGGGAGGTATTGCGTCCGAGCAATTCGGTAAGCTTGCCTTGGCATTGCTGAAAGAAGATGTGGGCACGGTGCTCCAAATGATCGAGAACTTTATGCAGGAAGGTAAAAGTGCGGATAAGTGCATGGAGAATCTTCTGTACTATTTCCGAGATCTGCTAATGATCAAGATGGTGCCTCAGGCGACCAAAATGACGGAGCGAGTGCTGGATCCAGAGCGATTTAAGGAAGTGGCAGATGCTTTTACCAAGGAGCAACTCTTTGCGATGATTGACACCCTTAATCGTTATCAGAGCGAGATGAAATATGCCGTACAGCCACAAACCTTGTTTGAGGTAGCTCTATTGAAGCTGTGCAGTATTCCGGGGGAAGCAGGAACTGTTGCTCAGCCGACCGCACAACGCTCTGGCGCTGCAGCTGATCAGGAAGATGTGGTAATGTTGAAGCGTCAGCTTGCTGAGCTGGAAAAGAAACTGGAGCGCGCGCTGCAAGGTGGATTGGGCGCTGGAGCGGGACAGGAAGCATCGTCGGGTGGTCGTCAGGCTTCCGGGGGGCGTGCCCCTGCTCCGCGGATTTCAGCGCCAGCCAAGCTTCCTTCTCAGTTGGATCGCTATATCGCTGAGAAGTCGAGCGAAGCATTCGCAGCAGCAGGACGTAAGTGGAGCCAGATTTTGCAAGGGGTAAAAGAGGCGAAAGTTACGGTTCATGCTTGGTTTATGGATGGTGAGCCAGTTTCTGTGTTAGAGGACAGTGTGCTGGTTGCATTTAAGAACAATATTCATCGTGAAACTACCGAAAAGCCTGCCAATAAGCAGGTCATCGAGAAGGTATTGCATGAGCAGTTGGGTCATCCTTATCGTTTAGTAACGATGATGCAAAAGGATTGGAATGCTGCGATTGAAGGAGTTTCCGACCAGCCTGCCGAAGAATTGCAACTGGAGCCGGAGCATGATGCGCCGGGAAAGTCCAAGGAGCCCTGGATTGATGAAGCTATTCAACTTTTCGGGGAAGACCTAGTAGTCATTAAAGATTGAATCAAGTTTCTAGATGTATACTTCATTAAAGGAGATGATTGAAATGAACAATATGAACCAAATGATGAAGCAAGTGAAAAAAATGCAGGAACAAATGCTGAAAGCCCAAGAGGAGCTTGGCGGAAAAGTAATCGAAGGAACTTCTGGCGGCGGTGTTGTGACGGTGGAGGTAAATGGACATAAAAAAGTGTTGTCCATCACGATCAAACCGGAAGCTGTAGATCCTGATGATGTAGAAATGCTGCAAGATCTTGTGCTGACTGCTGTCAATGATGCTTTGTCCAAAGCAGATGAACTGGCTAATGATGATATGGGTAAATTTACAGGCGGCATGAAAATTCCGGGCTTGTTCTAGTCTGCTGCATAAAGGAGAAACACGCTATTGTATTATCCGGAGCCGATTGCAAAGCTAATTGATGCTTTTACGCGCCTGCCGGGAGTAGGGCCGAAGACGGCTGCCCGGTTGGCTTTTCACGTACTGAAAATGAAGGAAGATGATGTGATTGACTTTGCCAAAGCGCTGGTCAATGTAAAACGCAATCTTCACTTCTGTTCAGTCTGCGGCAACATTACGGACACAGATCCTTGTCGGATCTGTCAGGATAAGACGAGGGATACCTCCGTCATTTGTGTTGTTCAGGATTCCAAGGATTTGGTGGCTATGGAGCGTACCAAAGAGTTTAATGGTTTTTACCATGTGCTTCATGGGTCGATATCTCCTATGGAGGGAATTGGTCCTGAGGATATCAAACTCAAGGAATTGCTGAACAGACTCAGTGATGAACGCGTCAAGGAGCTGATTTTAGCTACGAACCCGAACATTGAAGGAGAGGCCACGGCCATGTACATTTCTCGGCTAGTGCGTCCTTTTGAAATCAAGGTTACTCGTATTGCTCATGGATTGCCAGTGGGTGGAGATTTGGAGTATGCCGACGAGGTTACCCTGTCCAAAGCGTTGGAAGGCCGTAGAGAGCTCAATTAATAGGTGTATTTATACGTTATAAATAGGGAGTCTGAAATGTCCTTTGGGCATTCTCGACTTACTTGGGGGAGCCGCTACGGCTCCTTTTTTATTTGCCGTGATAGATGGCAGTATAGATCGTTCCTGGTTCTAAGTTTGTCCTTAGTTCAATAAGTATGAATAAGGTAGTCTTGCAGACTGTGCACATAATTCAGCTTGTGAGGAGGATGAACGGATGTGGGAACGGATGAAACAAAATTTCCGTCGTCAGGAGAATGGCAAATCAGAAGCGGAGTATCGGCAGGAGTTGTTTGCCCAGATTCGGGCTTCGCATGCGGAATGGCTAAGAGCGCATCGTTTATTTCATGAAGCTACGGGTAAAGATGAGATCGACTACGCTATATTTGTTCTAGAAGCTGCAGAACGTAAATATCAGATACATTTAAAAAGCGCGAAACAGCAAGGCCTGCATCGTTTCCATCTGCCTGCAGATGAACCTGGGTATGCCAATGATACGGATCGTGTTCACAAGCGGAGAGCTGAATGAAAGGGGCGGTCTGGCTTGTTCTGATTGCCTGTGTCGGGATGCTACTATTTCTAATCTTAAAAAAACGTTTGGGTATCGGCTGGCTTGTAGTATTCGGGGCGCATATGGGCCTGGCAGCCATCGCATTGTATGTTATCAATTATTCAGGGTGGATTACGCAGGTGTACATCCCGATCAATCCAGTGACAATGGGGGCGGTAACGATATTAGGTTTGCCTGGGATTGTCCTTTTACTGGGATTGAAAATAGTATTATTCGGACAGGCCATATGAAAACTTAAATGTTATTGTTTCTATTTTTAAAATATAGTTGACGGCGAATTCAAAAATGTGATACATTAATTCTCGGCCCTTAAAGCCCGGGAATTTTTTGTGAGAACAACATTTGAATGAAATTAAAAAATAATTTTAAAAAAAGTGTTGACTTAAATCCCGAATGTGTGTTATATTAATCAAGTCGCCGCTGAGATGCGGTGGTGAAACAAAGTAAGACATAATGCAGGTTTGATCTTTGAAAACTGAACAACGAGTGAGTAAAACGATTTTGTTCGCAAAATCAAACAA
>NZ_CP182500.1:127500-392500 GCF_048282685.1 Paenibacillus sp. JJ1722
AGCGGCGAGCGAACGCGGATTAGCCCAAACCAAGGAGCTTGCTTCTTGGGGTTGTGGGACGTCTCACATGGAGTTACAAAGGAACCGGTTAGATGAAGAGGTCTGGAAAGGCCCGCCAGAGAAGGTAAAAGCCCTGTAGTTCAAAACTTGTTCTCTCCGAGACGGATCCCGAGTAGTGCGGGGCACGTGAAACCCCGTATGAATCCGGCAGGACCATCTGCCAAGGCTAAATACTCCCTGGCGACCGATAGTGAAGCAGTACCGTGAGGGAAAGGTGAAAAGCACCCCGGAAGGGGAGTGAAATAGATCCTGAAACCGTGTGCTTACAAGAAGTCAGAGCCCGATCTATGGGTGATGGCGTGCCTTTTGTAGAATGAACCGGCGAGTTACGTTCCCGTGCAAGGTTAAGGTGAAGAGCTGAAGCCGCAGCGAAAGCGAGTCTGAATAGGGCGAATGAGTACGTGGACGTAGACCCGAAACCGGGTGATCTACCCCTGTCCAGGGTGAAGGTGCGGTAACACGCACTGGAGGCCCGAACCCACGCATGTTGAAAAATGCGGGGATGAGGTGGGGGTAGCGGAGAAATTCCAATCGAACCCGGAGATAGCTGGTTCTCCCCGAAATAGCTTTAGGGCTAGCCTCGGAAAAAAGAATCGTGGAGGTAGAGCACTGATTGGGTGCGGGGCCCGCAAGGGTTACCAAGCTCAGTCAAACTCCGAATGCCATAGATTTAGTTCCGGGAGTCAGACAGTGAGTGCTAAGATCCATTGTCGAAAGGGAAACAGCCCAGACCATCAGCTAAGGTCCCCAAGTGTGTGTTAAGTGGGAAAGGATGTGGAGTTGCACAGACAACCAGGATGTTGGCTTAGAAGCAGCCACCATTGAAAGAGTGCGTAATAGCTCACTGGTCGAGTGACTCTGCGCCGAAAATGTAACGGGGCTAAACACACCACCGAAGCTATGGCTTGATGCTTGCATCAGGGGTAGGGGAGCGTTGAATGCGGGTTGAAGGTGTACCGTAAGGAGCGCTGGACTGCATTCAAGTGAGAATGCCGGTATGAGTAACGAAAAGATCTGTGAGAATCAGATCCGCCGAAAGCCTAAGGGTTCCTGAGGAAGGTTCGTCCGCTCAGGGTAAGTCGGGACCTAAGGCGAGGCCGATAGGCGTAGTCGAAGGACAACAGGTCGAAATTCCTGTACCACCGTAATCCGTTATGAGCAATGGGGTGACGCAGTAGGGTAGTGACGCGGACTGATGGATGTCCGTCTAAGCAGTGAGGCTGGTGTGTAGGCAAATCCGCACATCGTAAGGCTGGGCTGTGATGGGGAGCGAAAATTATAGTAGCGAAGGTCATGATCTCAGACTGCCAAGAAAAGCCTCTAGCCAGGAGAAGGTGCCCGTACCGCAAACCGACACAGGTAGGCGAGAAGAGAATTCTAAGGCGCGCGGAAGAACTCTCGTTAAGGAACTCGGCAAAATGACCCCGTAACTTCGGGAGAAGGGGTGCCTCGGTAGGGTGAATAGCCCGAGGGGGCCGCAGTGAAAAGGCCCAAGCGACTGTTTAGCAAAAACACAGGTCTGTGCGAAGCCGCAAGGCGAAGTATACGGGCTGACGCCTGCCCGGTGCTGGAAGGTTAAGGGGAGTGGTAAGCCTTCGGGCGAAGCTATGAACCGAAGCCCCAGTAAACGGCGGCCGTAACTATAACGGTCCTAAGGTAGCGAAATTCCTTGTCAGGTAAATTCTGACCCGCACGAATGGCGTAACGACTTGGGCGCTGTCTCAACGAGAGATCCGGTGAAATTTTAATACCTGTGAAGATGCAGGTTACCCGCGACAAGACGGAAAGACCCCATGGAGCTTTACTGCAGCTTGATATTGAATTTGGGTACGATCTGTACAGGATAGGTGGGAGCCGTTGAATCTTGAGCGCCAGCTTGAGAGGAGGCATCCTTGGGATACCACCCTGATCGTATCTAGGTTCTAACTTGGTACCGTAATCCGGTGCGAGGACAGTGTCAGGTGGGCAGTTTGACTGGGGCGGTCGCCTCCTAAAGAGTAACGGAGGCGCCCCAAGGTTCCCTCAGAATGGTTGGAAATCATTCGAAGAGTGCAAAGGCAGAAGGGAGCTTGACTGCGAGACCTACAAGTCGAGCAGGGACGAAAGTCGGGCTTAGTGATCCGGTGGTACCGCATGGAAGGGCCATCGCTCAACGGATAAAAGCTACCCTGGGGATAACAGGCTTATCTCCCCCAAGAGTCCACATCGACGGGGAGGTTTGGCACCTCGATGTCGGCTCATCGCATCCTGGGGCTGAAGTAGGTCCCAAGGGTTGGGCTGTTCGCCCATTAAAGCGGTACGCGAGCTGGGTTCAGAACGTCGTGAGACAGTTCGGTCCCTATCTGTCGTGGGCGTAGGAAATTTGAGAGGAGCTGTCCTTAGTACGAGAGGACCGGGATGGACGTACCGCTGGTGTACCAGTTGTTCCGCCAGGAGCACCGCTGGGTAGCTATGTACGGAAGGGATAAGCGCTGAAAGCATCTAAGCGTGAAGCCCCCCTCAAGATGAGATTTCCCAATTCGTAAGACCCCTTGAAGACGACGAGGTAGATAGGTTGGGGGTGGAAGTGCAGTAATGCATGGAGCTGACCAATACTAATCGGTCGAGGGCTTATCCTAAGAATAAAACGCAAATGAGTTTCGGATCCAGTTTTCAGGGTGTAACCTTGAAATTGCGCTTGATATTCCAAATCACTTTGTTGATTTAAAGAATAACTTGCGGAATTTTGCTAAGCGAGTCCATTTATATGGAGAGATACCCAAGTGGCTATAAGGGGACCCTCTGCTAAGGGGTTAGACTGCGAAAGTGGTGCGAGGGTTCGAATCCCTCTCTCTCCGCCATTTAGGACAAGCTAGCGAAATATTATGTTATGGCGGTGTAGCTCAGCTGGCTAGAGCGTACGGTTCATACCCGTGAGGTCGGGGGTTCGATCCCCTCCGCCGCTACCATACATACCCAGGAGGCTTAGCTCAGCTGGGAGAGCATCTGCCTTACAAGCAGAGGGTCGGGGGTTCGATCCCCTCAGCCTCCACCATTGTGCCGGTGTAGCTCAACTGGTAGAGCAACTGACTTGTAATCAGTAGGTTGGGGGTTCAAGTCCTCTCGCCGGCACCATTTTTTGAATTTTGAAAAATCTAGGGAACTGTGGTGTAGAGGCCTAACATGCCTGCCTGTCACGCAGGAGATCGCGGGTTCGAATCCCGTCAGTTCCGCCATTTTTCAATTCAATAGTTTTTCCGTACTAAAGTGGGAAGGGGTATCCCTCCGCACTTTATTTTTTTGTTAATGGGTATGGCTCGGTAGCTCAGTCGGTAGAGCAGAGGACTGAAAATCCTCGTGTCGGCGGTTCGATTCCGTCCCGAGCCACCTTTATATGGAGGATTAGCGAAGTGGCCAAACGCATCAGACTGTAAATCTGCTCCCTTACGGGTTCGGTGGTTCGAATCCATCATCCTCCACCAGTTTTACGAGCCATTAGCTCAGTTGGTAGAGCACCTGACTTTTAATCAGGGTGTCGAAGGTTCGAGTCCTTCATGGCTCATCAGAAGTCATCAACTATAGGTTGATGGCTTTTTTTGTATTGTTTTAAGTTATGTTTTTATATAGCTTTTTTATTTTACGGTATCGACAGGTTATAATGAGTTCATTATGTTCGCTCAGTGCTTATTCTATATTCTAAAAAAAGTGAAGTGGTGATCGCGTGACTCTGGATACAGAATGGATTCAGCAACAGCTTCAGAATATTATTCAAGCGCCTTTTACCATAGTGCCTTGGTGCCCGGAAGTGATGGCAGAGGGAGAGACAGCCGATTCAGTTATTCCGGATAGATCGTTTGTCCGTGACAACAAGTTATATTTTCCGTTTCGTGCGTCGGCAGGTGAACTGGCTGCCTTTGTGGTAGAGGCCAGATATTTGACGGATCGAGAACGGAAACTGGTAGAAGCGCTATTGGGGAACATGGAGCAGGTCTGGCAGAACGGTCCACAATTGTCGGACAACCCGATTTATAGCGAGGAAGAGCGGATGAATCGTTTTGGACAATGGCTCATACAGCAGGCTGCCAATTTAAACAGGGAAGAAGAGGTTCCTGATGAATTGCAGCTTCGTGATTCGCTATCAGCGTGTATGGTTCCGATTTTACTGAATGGCGAGGGAACACAGGAGGGGGCTATTACTTATACGCAGCTTCATCGATTGTTCGCGAGCTATTTTGGAGGGGATGTGTTACTTACTCCATTGGACGAACAGTCTTGGCTGATTATGGCTAAAAAGGAGCTTTTATTAGGAGCTGACGATGAACGGGATAAAGACACTGAGTCCAGGGATGCAGATTTTACGGAATCGCTGGAGGAGGTTCTTACGGCTTTTAGCTTGGGCCTATATGAGCTTATTGCGAATGAGTGGGTGGGTGTATTCCATTTGGCGGTTTCTAAGCCTTCGATCCCTTTGCAAAGTCTTCCCCAAGAGCTGAATTTGTTATGGGAGACGATACATCTGGGCAAGATTTTTCATGTAACAGAGCACATCCACTTTTCATGGGAGCTTCATTTAGAAAGGCTGTTAAACCGCATTCCCAAGGAACAACGCGTACTATTTTTAGAGCAGGTAATGAAATCATCTGTCATACTGGAAGACTCAGAAACGATGGCTACATTAGATATCTTTTTTCAATTGGATTGTAATGTGAGTGAGACAGCTAAGCGTCTGTATGTGCATCGAAATACGTTGATTTACCGTTTGGACAAGATCAAACAGGAGACCGGATTGGACGTGCGGACGTTTAATGATGCAGTTTTGGTCAAGCTCTATCTCCTATTGTACAAAGTGACAAAAAGAAAATAGCATTTTTGTGCAGTTTGCGAATAGCCACGCTACGTGTACTAGGGTAAGATACAAGTAAGAAATGTATTCGATTTCATAACTTGATCTTAGGGAGGCAAAAGCTATGGCTGGTGTACGTTTAGAGCATATTTTCAAAAAATATCCGGGTGCAGATAAAGCTACGGTTGTTGATGTCAATTTGGACATTCAAGATAAAGAGTTTCTCGTATTGGTTGGTCCTTCCGGTTGTGGTAAATCTACTACGCTCCGTATGATCGCTGGTCTGGAGGAAATTTCAGACGGTAAATTGTACATTGGAGATCGTGTTGTGAACGACGTGGCTCCAAAGGACCGCGATATCGCGATGGTATTCCAATCCTATGCCTTGTATCCGCATATGAATGTATACCAAAACATGGCTTTTGGTCTGAAGCTCCGTAAGGTGAAGAAAGAAGAAATTGACAAACGTGTACGTGAAGCGGCTAAAATCCTTGATATTGAGCATCTGCTGGATCGCAAGCCGAAAGCGTTATCAGGTGGTCAGCGTCAGCGTGTTGCCTTGGGACGTGCGATTGTGCGTGACCCGCAAGTGTTCTTGATGGATGAGCCACTGTCCAACTTGGATGCCAAGCTGCGTGGTCAGATGCGTGCGGAAATCACGAAGCTGGCTAAGCGTCTGGAGACGACTGTTATCTACGTAACCCATGACCAGGTCGAAGCCATGACGATGGGTGACCGGATTGTCGTTATGAAGGATGGTATTATCCAACAAGCTGCATCCCCAGATGAACTGTATAACCGTCCAGTGAATCTGTTCGTAGCTGGTTTTATCGGCTCTCCTACGATGAACTTTATCACAGGTAAGCTGGTTGAAAAAGAAGGTGCATTGCACTTTAATGCGCCAGGTCTGGATCTGTTCGTACCAGAAGGTAAGGGACAGATTTTAAAAGCGAAGGGCTATATCGGCAAAGAAGTGATCTTGGGTATCCGTCCTGAGGATATTCATGAAGAGCCTGTATTCTTGGAGGCTTCTCCGAATACAATCTTTACATCCACTGTGGATGTAACAGAAAATCTCGGTCATGAAATGCTGTTGTACCTGAGCGGTGCCGGAAATGATACGATTATTGCCCGTGTAGACGGACGTTCCAATACTCGTGATGGTGTCAAAGCGAAGTTGGCTGTTGATATGAACAAGGTTCATATTTTTGATAAGGAATCGGAATTGAGTATTCTGGTTGGCGAATAAAATTTGCCTCTGGAAGAGAGTCGCAGTTTTCCCCAAGCGGATAACTGCGACTCTTTTTGTATATCGCATACGGCTACTAGCTTCGGCATTGCATTCATTGGAAAATTCCGATACGATGGGTACAATGGTACAGGTCTAGATGCAGGCAAGGTTCCTAGATGGGATCAATCCAGCTGTCGGAATAGAGTTAGCCTGGAACCATAGCGTTAAATCAAATGGAGTGTGGATTGGTGCAGTGCAGCATAGACTGGCGTTGGGCTGTATGGTTAATAGGGTAAAGCTACATAAATCAAATGACGTATAGAATCCGGTTTTGCAGATGAAGGGGAGAATACAATGGCTAAACAGGTAAAGGTATCCGAGCTTGTACAGCAGTTTCAAATGGAAGTTATTTCTGGTGAAAAAGGTCTGCGAAGACTGATCACAGTGGATGATTTGAATCGCCCAGGTCTGGAGATGGCCGGGTATTTTGAATATCATACACAGGAGCGGGTACAGCTTCTGGGAAGGTCTGAGTTGGCTTTTCTGGGGATGCTGCCTCCTGAGGAGCGACGGGATCGGATGGAGCGTCTGTGTACAGAGCTGACTCCATGCATTATTATCACACGTGGTCTGGAGGTACCGGCTGAGCTAGTGGAGGCGAGCGCAGAGCGAGATATTCCTGTACTGCGCACTAATATGGCGACGACGATTTTATCAAGCCGCATCACAGGCTTTCTCGAAAGAAAGCTGGCTCCTACGGCGACTATTCATGGTGTACTGTGTGACGTGTATGGCGTGGGAATGCTTATCACAGGAAGTAGCGGAATTGGTAAAAGTGAAACGGCACTGGAACTGGTTAAACGTGGACATCGCTTGGTAGCAGATGATGCGGTAGAAATTCGGCAAACGTCCGATTTTCAGCTGCATGGTACGGCACCTGAGCTGATCCGTCACCTCTTGGAAATTCGTGGCGTGGGCATTATTAATGTGATGACGCTGTTTGGTGCTGGCGCAGTTCGTAATAACAAGCGGATTACATTGGTTGTCCGTCTAGAGGCATGGCAGCAGGACAAGCAGTATGACCGTCTTGGTCTAGATGAAGAAACGACACGTATTATTGATACAGATGTTCCACTGGTTACGATCCCAGTTCGTCCGGGCCGAAACTTGGCTGTTATTATCGAGGTGGCGGCAATGAACTATCGTTTGAAACAAATGGGTGTTAATGCAGCCCTGCAATTTACAAACAAGCTGACTGCTACGATTTCTGAAGATATGGAAGAGATGGATTAAGGTTTGTTCGTTTGCAAGGAAGAACGAGGAGTGAGAGAAACATATGTCAACGGCAACATTACTGCTGAATCCGATCGCTTTTTCAATCGGGGCAATCAAGGTCCACTGGTATGGGCTTATTTTGGGGCTGGCGGCGCTTGTGGGTTTATATCTCGCCATCCGTGAAGGAAAAAGATTCGGTATTCCGCAGGACTTTTTTATGGATATGCTGCTTCTAGGTGTTCCATCAGCTATTATTGGAGCGCGTATTTATTATGTAGCCTTCAAATGGGAAGACTACCGAGATAATCTATGGGATGTTTTCAAAATTTGGAACGGCGGTATTGCGATATACGGTGCCTTGATCGGAGCCATTATATGTGCGGTCATTTATTTCCGGTATAAAGGGTATAACTTCTGGCGTATCGCTGATATTTGTGCACCAGGCCTACTGATCGGTCAAGCGATTGGACGCTGGGGTAATTTTGTCAATCAGGAAGCCTACGGTGGACCGACGGAAGAAACATTTTTGCGAAATCAGCTCCATCTGCCGGATTTCATTGTGAATCAGATGAACGTTAACGGGGTTTTCCATCACCCTACATTTTTATATGAATCACTGTGGAGTATTGTCGGTGTGATTTTGCTGCTCGTCATTCGTCGTATGAAATTTGTACGTGCAGGCGAAATGTTTGCGTTTTACTTCATTTGGTACTCGATTGGCCGCTTTTTCATCGAGCGTGTACGGACGGATAGTTTGGCTTTTCAGGGACCAGATTGGCTGGCTTCCTTTGTGAATGCTTTGTGGTCTCCTATGGTGTGGTTAGGGTTTGAACCAGGGCATCTGGACCCGAGTTACGGTAATGTACGGATCTCGCAATTGCTGCCTATTTTCATTGTGGTAGCCGCCGTGATTTTCATTTTGGTTCGTCGCCGGAAGGGCACATCTGTTGCTCGGTATAGCGATCCGATTATCTCCAGCAAAGCGGGGATTGATCAGGTACCTGACGTGACGCCAGAACAGGTATCCCGTCCAGGACAGGGCGCGGTTCCTCCAACAGCTACGACGGATAAGCTACCTAAGGAAGACACGGACGAGGACAAGAAGGAGCATCTATGATAAATACGATTTTGTTTGATTTAGACGGCACCATCATGGATACGAATGAGTTGATTATCAGCACATTTCTACACATTTTGAATCATCCGGATGCTGATCCGCTGACGCGGGAGCATATTATTCCTCATATGGGTGGAACGCTGGACGATCAACTCCGTACTTTTTCGGGATTAACGGATGTATCTGGGTTAGTTAAGGACTATCGTGCTTATAATCAGATTCATCATGATCAAATGGTGAAGCCATTTCCATATGTCATTGAGGTTATTCAGGAGTTGCGTGCGCGAGGAATTAAGCTGGGGGTTGTGACAACCAAAATACGACCATCCACGTTACGTGTACTTAACCTGTTCAATCTGACCTCCTCTATGGACTATATTGTGACGGTAGACGATGTGGAGCATCCAAAGCCACACGCTGAGCCAGTGCTCAAGGCATTGGCAGGTTTGAATGCTGAAGCAGAGCATACATTGATGGTCGGAGACAGTTCTTTTGATATTTTGTCAGCTCAGGCAGCAGGTGTGAAATCGGCTGGTGTAGCTTGGTCGCTCAAGGGTGAGGAAACTCTGCGCGGATATGGGCCAGACTACATGTTGCATGATATGCGGGATTTGCTGAAGCTGGAGCTTCAAGGTGTCAATGTATCGTGAGAAAGGTGAACCGCTATCCTGTAGAAGGTCCCAATGCGTTGTGGCAGATTTATCGGACGGTGAGCCGCTGGAAAGGCATTAAGAACTTTATTTTTATACAGATTGCCCGGTATTGTCCTGTGCTTTCTCTGAAAAACGTCATTTACCGCAGAATGCTGGGGATGAAGGTGGGGCAACATGCGGCCTTCGGCCTGATGGTGATGGTAGATGTTTTTTTTCCGGAGCATATTACGATAGGGAACAATTCGGTCATTGGATATAACACGACGATACTGGCTCACGAATACCTCATAGAGGAGTATCGTATCGGTAAAGTGGTGATTGGTGATCATGTGTTGATCGGCGCCAACACAACCATTTTGCCGGGTGTGACCATCGGTGACGGAGCTATCGTAGCGGCCGGAGCCGTCGTGCATAAAGACGTGCCCGCAGGTGCATTTGTGGGTGGCAATCCGTTACGTGATTTAAGACGCTCTGGTGTGAATGAGCAGTAAATAGCACAATAGAAAGGCCCCTTATGTATTAAGGGGTCTTTCTTGCATTGTTTTTCTGTATAATAAGTGGGGTAATGCATGTTAATTATGTTTAAAGATTGATAACAGACATATTTGCAAGGCGATATAGGAGCGTGTTGATTTGGTCAAAAAAGAACGTATACCAGAGCTTGATATTTACCGGGGAATATTAATTGCAGCCGTTGTTACCATTCATGCGACTTCAATGGCTTTAATTGATGCGCGTCATTCTCTATTGTTTTATCCTTTTTTATTTTTAAATGTGTTTAGTAGCTTTGCAGTGCCCGTATTTATTTTTGTGAGCGGGTTTGTTTTATTTTACAATTATGTTGATAGGCCGCTTCGTGGTAAGAATATGCTTATATTTTTCCGAAAAAGACTGATGTTTATTGTGTTACCGTACGTTTTGTTTTCTCTTGTGTATTATTTGACCTTGGTAACACGTGGGTTGATGCCGCTCAGTGATCTTCCGCTCGTGCTGTTAACGGGAAAGGCATACACGCATTTGTATTATGTCATCATCATCATCCAATTTTATTTGGTCTTTCCGCTGTTGCTGTGGGGAGTGCAGCGTTTATGCCATTCGATATCGAGTCCACGGAGAGCAGCCTTTGTCATTTTGATAGTAGGGTTAGTCATTCAATGGGGGTTTGTATTGCTGAACAAATACGTTTGGCAAGAGGAAAGAGGAAGTCTTGCGATTACGTATATCAGTTATTTTGCCTTGGGTGCAGCTGTAGCAATTGGATATGAAGGGTTTAAAAAGTGGCTTTTACCGGTGTCAGGTACGGCAATTAGTCGCAGTCAGTTGATCAGTTGGTGGGGCTTGTGGGTGGCTTGGCTACTCCTGGGTATAGCTTATGTGCAAATATGGTTTGTAGCATACCGCAAAGCCATCTATGCAGACTCGCTGATCTATGAACTGCTCCATAATGCATATGCCCTCGTCTCTGCGCTGGTGCTGTTTCAGTTCTCGGTCTTATTATATCGTCATACTAACGATAGGCTGCGAATGTTAATCAGTTGGCTGGGGGCATGCTCATTCGGCATTTATTTACTTCACCCAGCGTTATTGCGGGTGTATCGCAAGTTGGATTTCCAAGGAACGCCGGTAGAATATATCTTCTCTGTTGCGGGTGGATGGTTGTTGGCGCTGTTTGGCTCATGGCTGATTGTGACGTTGTGTTTTCGATATGTACCATTTGCATGGATCGGTTTGGGCACGGTTCCAAAGTTTCCTTCCCGGAGTAAAGATGAACAGATAAATAGCTAAATATTTTGATTTGGACTGTTAGCTTAAAGCTGGCAGTCTTTTTTTAGAGTATAGAATTTATAAGTTTTCAGTGGAGCTGAACAACTCTATATGCACAAAAATTACCGTAAGCGCGGTCTTGCTCCGGAGAATACGTTGATAGATGTTATTCATATAGGATTCATGTATTTTGCATTGGATAAAATATAGAGAGGGGCAGCCACTTGGCGAATCCGTAAAAAAAAGGGCTGCGCTGTTCGGTTGACGTTCACAAGTAGGGCATGATAATATATCGAATATACTTTAGTTTGTTAGCACTTTACCATGATAAAGATATTGTGAAATCATGAGGTGATAGAGATGTCTAAGCCAAAAGGGTTCGAGATCCCTGTAGGGGTTCGAGATTATCTTCCGCGTGCAGTGTCGAAGCTGCGAACCATTGAACTGAATGTACTCGAATGCATGGAGCGTTGGGGTTACCGCCAGATTATGACGCCTACGATGGAATACTACGATACGGTGGGAGTGGCTAGTTCTACTTCCGATCGCAAGCTGTTTAAATTGCTCAATAACCGGGGAACCACGTTGGTGCTGCGATCGGATATGACCGCTCCGATTGCACGGGTGGTATCTTCGTTGCTAAAGGAAGAGGAAGTACCACTCCGACTTTCCTATCACGCAAATGTATTTCGGGCGATTGAGGAAGAAGCAGGAAGAGAAGCGGAGTTTTTTCAGACGGGTGTGGAGCTGGTGGGTGATGATTCGCCTGAGGCTGATGCAGAAGTTGTAGCATTGGCAATTGCATCATTACAGGCAGCAGGGGTGACCTCTTTTAAAATTGCCATGGGGCATGTGGGATTCCTGAACGGCTTATTTGAGGAAATCATTCCCGGCCGTCAGGCTGAACAACAAGCGCTAAAGGAACTGTTGCTCAGTCGTGATGTAGTGGGCTACCGAACAGCGATTGAAGCTTTGGGCTTGGCTCCCGAACATCGGGATAAGCTGGAAGCTATTCTTCGGTTGCGCGGTGGAAAAGAAATTTGTGACCAGGCTACCCGTCTTAGTGTGGAGCAGCAGACGATTCGATCCATTGCACATTTGTGCGAGGTGTGGGAAGTACTGGAGGCTTACGGCGTATCTGAGCATGTGTTAATCGACCTTACCATGATCGGAGATTTTTCATATTATACAGGAATGACTTTTGAGGGCTATGCGGCGGAGATTGGGTTCCCGGTATGCAACGGAGGTCGCTATGACAATCTGCTTCAGCAGTTTGGTCGATCCGTACCTGCAACGGGATTTGCATTGAAGACGAACCGGATCGTCGATGGTGTGGATGGTATCCAAATGGAGACGAAGCTTCCTGTACTTATCCGTTATGACGCACAGGGACGCCAAGAGGCGTTATCCGCAGCGGCACAGCTACGCGCAATAGGCCTTACGGTAGTGACAGGGCTCACGGGCGGAACGGAAGATCGACGTCGTGAACAGCATGGCCTGTACGCAGAGGTATACAGCTATACAGCCGAAGGAAGACAGCCAGTACAAAGGAGAGAATTGCCATGACGGAAACGTTGAAGGTAGCCATGCCAAAGGGACGGATTTATAAGCAGGCTTCCGAGCTGTTTCGCCAAGCGGGGGTTCCGATTCCACTGGATGTGGACGAAACGCGTAAACTGGTCATTCCACTGCCTGAGCTAGGCATGGAATTTATTATGGCGAAGCCCGTCGATGTTCCTACGTACGTAGAGTATGGGGCGGCGGACATCGGCATCGTGGGCAAGGATGTTTTGCTGGAAGAAAACAAGGATGTGTATGAACTGCTGGATCTCGGGATTGCTCGTTGCCGGATGTCGGTGATTGCTTTACCAGATTGGCAGCCAGGTATTCGTCAGCGGGTCGCTACAAAATATCCGAACGTGGCTTCCCAGTATTTTCGGGAGCAAGGTCAACAGGTGGAGGTTATTAAGCTGAATGGCTCCATTGAACTGGCGCCGTTAATTGGTCTGGCAGACCGTATTGTTGATATGGTGGAAACGGGGCAAACCTTGCGGGAGAACGGATTAGTCGAGCAGATCAGCATACTGGATATTACCAGTCGTCTGATTGCCAATCGGGTCAGCTACCGGATGAAAAACGGCCCGATTCAGGCGTTGTGTGACCGATTGCATCAGGTGATTCCAAATGCGGTGGCACCCCGTGAATAAATGAACTAAAGGAATAAGCCAATGGTTACAGGGCATTCTGCAAGCTGCAAGTAAGGGGGAATGGACAAATGAAGATCGTATCAGCCCGTGATTTCAGCCTCCAACGGGAGGTGGATTACGGCACACCTGAGCAAAATGAGGCTGTGCGTACCATTATTCATTCGGTACGCCAAGAGGGGGATGAGGCTGTCCTGCGGTATACGCAATCGTTTGATGGTGTATCGCTGGTAGCAGAGCAACTTCGTGTGACGGAGGAAGAATTGAAGGCGGCATATGACAAGGTAGAGCCTTCTTTTTTACAGGCGATTCGAGAGGCGGCGGATAATATCCGTGCTTTTCACATGAAGCAAAAACGTAATTCGTGGATGGATTTACAGCCGGATGGTAGCTTGCTCGGCCAAATTATCCGACCGTTGAAACGTGTAGGCGTGTATGTTCCGGGCGGTAAAGCAGCCTATCCATCCTCGGTGCTGATGAATGTCATTCCCGCTCAGGTAGCTGGTGTACCGGAGATTGTCATGGTGACACCCCCGGCTACAGGCGGCAAGGCAGGGATAGATCCATATACACTGGTAGCTGCGGCAGAGGCTGGTGTAACGGAAATATATAGGGTTGGCGGAGCGCAGGCGATTGCCTCTCTCGCTTACGGAACACATAGCATTGAACCAGTCGATAAAATTTGCGGTCCCGGCAACATTTATGTAGCGCTAGCGAAGCGAGAGGTGTACGGCGCGGTGGATATCGACAGTATAGCGGGACCAAGTGAAATTGTCGTGTTGGCTGACGACACGGCGAATGCCTCTTATGTAGCGGCCGACCTGCTTTCACAGGCGGAACATGATGAAATGGCCTCAGCCATACTGGTTACGCCCTCGCAACGCTTGGCCAAAGAAGTATCAGCTGAAGTACAGCGCCAATTGGCAGAGCTGCCGCGTAGAGATATTGCTGCTGCATCTGTGGAGGCATACGGGGCTATCATTGTCGTCGACACTTTGGAAGAGGGTATCCATATTGTAAACCAACTGGCACCAGAACATTTGGAAATTATGACAGAGCAGCCGATGGAGCATGTGGGTCTGATCGAAAACGCGGGAGCTATTTTCCTGGGAGCGTACAGCTCGGAGCCGGTAGGCGATTATTTTGCTGGACCTAACCACATTATCCCGACGAATGGAACGGCGCGGTTTTCTTCGCCAGTGGATATTGATGATTTTATCAAGAAGTCGAGTATGATCTATTACAGCAAGGAAGCACTGCTGCGCAATGGAGAGACGATTATGCAGCTTGCCCGCCATGAAGGACTGGAAGGTCACGCACGGGCGATACAAGTTCGATTGGACAATGAAAAGAAGGCGGTGGATGGCGATGGGGAACGAAAATAACGTAACAGGACGTACAGGCAGCGTCAGCCGGAAGACGAACGAAACGGATATTCAGCTATCTTTTGCAGTAGACGGCACAGGGCAAGCTGAGATTGAAACGGATGTTCCTTTTCTGAATCACATGCTGGATTTGTTCACCAAGCACGGACAATTTGATCTTAATGTACAGGCCAGAGGGGATGTTGATATCGACGATCATCATACCGTGGAGGACATTGGTATTTGTTTGGGGCAAACCTTACTGGAAGCGTTGGGTGATAAAAAAGGAATTAAGCGCTATGCCAGCGTCTTTGTACCGATGGATGAGGCGCTCGCGCAAGTTGTCATTGATCTGAGTAACCGACCCCATTTTGAGTATCGTGCGGAGTATCCATCACAGCAGGTAGGGAGCTTTTCGACAGAGCTGGTGCATGAATTTCTGTGGAAATTTGCGTTGGAGGCTCGCATGACGCTACACGTCATCGTTCACTACGGGCAAAATACCCACCATATGATTGAGGCGGTGTTCAAAGCACTGGGACGTGCACTGGATGAAGCGACCTCCATTGATCCGCGAGTGACGGGAGTGCCTTCAACGAAGGGAGTGCTGTAGTCCATGTCCATTGCTATTGTGGATTACGGCAGAGGCAATCTGCATAGTGTGAGCAAGGCGGTTGAGCGTCTTGGCTATGAGGCTGTAGTAACGGGAGATGCCCAAGTGATTCGTTCCTCCAGCGGTGTGATTTTGCCGGGTGTAGGGGCATTCGGGGACGCTATGGAGCATTTGCGTTCCAGCGGATTGGATCGGGTGATTCAGGAGGTTGCAAGCGCTGGACAACCGCTGCTCGGTGTTTGTCTAGGAATGCAACTGTTATTCACTCGTGGTGAAGAATACGGCAGTCACGAAGGGCTTAATATTTTACCAGGCGAGGTTATTCGGTTTGCTCCTGATCTGGGGGTTAAAGTGCCGCATATGGGCTGGAATCGTCTGCGTATGACTCAGCCGGATCACCCGTTGCTACAGGGCTTGGAGGAAGGACATGTGTATTTTGTGCATTCCTATCATGCGAAGCCGGAGGTCGAAAGTGACCTGCTGGCGGTGACCGACTACGGTGGGCCCGTAACGGCTATCGTGGGCAGAGGCCATGTATATGGCATGCAGTTCCACCCAGAGAAAAGCGGGGAAATGGGGATGCAACTGCTTCGTCAGTTTTTGGAACTAGCGGAAGCGGAAAAGCGAGCGTAACGATTCGTGAGTCTGCAGTTGGAGGTACGCGAACTTTGGTCGTTGATTGATGTAAAGGCATATAGATGTTGAATAGCTCACAGGGGGGTCATACTTTGTTCACGATATACCCGGCGATTGATATTCGCGATGGCAAATGTGTACGACTGGTACAAGGAGATTATAACCAGGAGACGATATACAACGAAAACCCGGTGGAGGTTGCCCAAGAATGGGAGCGTTTGGGCGGCTCCTACATTCACTTGGTTGATTTGGATGGTGCTAAAGCAGGTCAACCGGTGAACGATGAGCTCATTGGGCGCATCGCTTCTGCGGTGCAAGTGCCTGTACAAGTGGGTGGCGGCCTGCGTACACGTGAACATGTCGAGCGGCTGTTGTCGCTGGGCGTGAGCCGTGTGATCTTGGGGACGGCAGCGATTGAGGATCGTGCTTTTACGGAAGCGGTATTGGGTACCTACGGTGATCGGATCGCCATTGGTCTGGATGCACGGAATGGCTATGTGGCCACGCGCGGATGGCTTGAAACCTCGGAGGTTCGAGCGGACGAATTGGCTGCTGAGTTGGCCTCCAAGGGAGCTGAAACGTTCATTTTCACAGACATTTCCCGCGACGGAATGATGCAAGGCCCGAATGTTGAGGCTATCGTAGCCCTTGCGAAAAGCAGTGGACGAACCGTGATCGCTTCCGGCGGTGTCAGCAAGATGGACGATCTAATCACGCTGAGCACCTATGCGAAAGAGGGTGTGGGCGGTGCTATTGTGGGTAAGGCATTGTATACAGGCAGCATTGATTTACAGGTCGCCGTACAAGCTGTAGCAAAGGCATAGGGGGAGTAGGCATGCTGGCTAAACGTATTATTCCCTGCTTGGATGTAAAGGATGGCAGGGTGGTTAAGGGCGTTAATTTTGTGAACTTACGCGATGCAGGCGATCCGGTGGAATTGGCGGCGCTTTATGACCGGGAAGGGGCAGACGAAATCGTATTTCTGGATATTTCTGCTTCAGTTGAAGGGCGTGCCACCATGGAAGAAGTAGTTCGTCAGACAGCCGGGGAAATTGCCATTCCTTTCACCGTAGGTGGCGGGATATCTCATGTCGATGATATGAAACGCATTTTGCGTGCCGGAGCTGATAAAATCGGCGTAAATACGGCAGCTGTCCGTAACCCTCAGCTGATTGCGGAGGGTGCGCGCAGCTTTGGCTCACAATGTATCGTTGTTGCCATTGATGCCAAGTACAACAAGGCGTGGGGCGAGTGGGAAGTGTATACGCACGGAGGCCGCACGCCATCTGGTATCCGCGCCTTGGCCTGGGCCAAGGAAGCTGAGCAGTTGGGAGCCGGTGAGATTCTGCTGACCAGCATGAATGCGGACGGAACCAAGGACGGCTTTGACCTGCCACTGACTTCCGCGGTATCGGATACCGTTGGGATTCCAGTTATCGCTTCTGGCGGAGCAGGCAAACAGGAGCATTTCTATGACGTGTTTACGGCGGGCAAAGCGGATGCTGGATTAGCAGCAACGATTTTTCACTATAAAGAAATAGGAATCCCTGAGCTAAAACGGGATTTGAAGCGCAGAGGAGTGGAGATACGATGAGCAACGAATTGAACCAACAGCTATCTCTGGAGCAGATACTGGATAATGTCCGCTGGAATGAGGCAGGTCTTGTCTCGACGATTGTGCAGGATGATGCTACGCTTCAGGTGCTGACGCTGGCCTATATGAACCGCGAGTCGCTGAAACTATCTTTGGAGTCGGGAGAGACCTGGTTCTGGTCTCGTTCCAGACAGGAGCTGTGGCATAAGGGGGCTACTTCGGGGAATACGCAAAAAATCACCTCCATCCAGCTGGATTGTGACGGTGATGCCCTGTTGGTACGTGTCATTCCGAGTGGTCCTGCCTGTCATACAGGAGCAACGAGCTGCTTTTTTCGTGATATTTCCGCGCCAGGAACGGCTGTAGCACCTGTTGCAGGAAATGCAGGAGACCACACGCTGGTAAATGATGTTTCCAATGCTTCAGCAGACCGCTTTGAGGTGCTTGCCCAGCTGGAGGCGATTATTAAGGAGCGCGAAGAGACACGTCCTGAAGGGGCCTATACGACTTATCTTTTTGATAAAGGTGTAGACAAAATCTTGAAAAAGGTTGGCGAGGAAGCATCCGAGACAATCATTGCCGCCAAAAATAAAGATAATGACGAACTGCGCCTGGAGGTCAGCGATTTGATTTATCACCTGCTGGTGCTGTTGCAGGAGCGCAAGCTACCGCTCGATGACGTGCTGGCTGAGCTGAATCGCCGTCATGAACGTCCTCGTCGTGATTAGTACGGTTTGTTGTAGTGTTGAAAGGGGGAGGGTCGCATGAAAATCGACTATCATACGCATCACGCCCGCTGCGGGCATGCCATAGGGAGTCTGGAAGAGTATGTGCAGCAGGGAATTCGGCTGGGGCTAGATCAGCTCGGCTTGTCCGATCACATGCCACTACTGCATGTAAAACCGGCTGACTATTATCCGGAAATGGCGATGCCTATGGAGGAGCTTCCCCGATACGTGGAAGAATGTTTGGAACTGAAGGAGCGTTTTAAAGGGCAAATTGATATTCGTGTTGGCTTGGAAGGCGACTACATCGAGGGCTGGGAACGAGAAATCGAGGACATCATCACCGCGTATCCCTGGGATTATGTGATTGGTTCCGTCCACTTTCTCGGTGAATGGGATGTCACGGACTTCCGTCAGGTACACCATTGGGAAGGCAAAAATGTGCTTGAGGTGTACCGCACGTATTATGATGCGGTTTCCAAGGCGGCAGCTACCGGTTTGTATGACATCATGGGTCATCTGGATGTCATTAAGCGCTTCGGCTATCATCCGAAGCCGGAGGAAATGGAGGAGCTGCGTGAACTGGAGCGCTCCGCACTCTCAGCCGTTGCCCGTAGCGGTCGGGCGATGGAACTGAATGCATCAGGGCTTTCGAAGCCCTGTGCCGAGATGTTCCCGAGCCGCCGCATGCTGGAAGAAGCTTTTACGCTAGGCATCCCGCTGACCGTAGGATCGGATGCTCATGATCCGGCGAAGCTGTCCGAGCACTTGGAGAAGGCACGCGCGCTTCTATATGAAGTCGGCTATCGCGAGCTTGCCGTATTTCAGCATCGCGAGCGCTCGCTGGTGCCGCTGACGCTTTAATTATTACGTTTATTGGGTCTAAGTATCATATCCAGTGGCTAGCCGAACGCTCCCTATTTATACAGGGAAAAAGCGCTCGGCTATTTAGCGTATTCTTGTATCTATATCTATCGGTATACGAGCATATATCCGTTTTTTGGAATGAGGTAGGATCGACTGTCAAGTCGTTTTGAAGTTGTGGTATACTGAAGGGTATGAACATGCCAGTTACTTTTAAAGGAGGTGCCTTGGTTATTTATGAAAGGGAAACATCTGCGAGTATCGGAACCTAGCCCTAAAATTATTGCTTTGCGTTTCGACGCATCTTTCTTTTTTGAGAAAGCTGTGCGCTCGCTTGATCGCAATCATTATGACAAGGCATTGAAATATTTTCGCAAAGCCGTTGAATATGAACCGGATAATCCGGTGAATCATTGCAATATGGCGGGTATATTATCAGAGATGGGGGATTATGCAGGTTCGAATGAGATCCTGTCCTCTGTTCTAAGTGACGTAGACTCGTCGATGACAGAGTGTTATTTCTATATGGCGAATAATTACGCTAATATGGAGCAGTTTGAAGAAGCGGAGAAAGCATTGGTCACGTACCTGGAGGAGGACGAAGAAGGCCAGTTTCTTGATGAAGCGGAGGAAATGATGGAGCTGCTCTATTATGAGCTGGACCGTCCAACGAAGCTGAACCGCATTAAGGCCCGGCAGGGAGTAGTAGAGCATGATCAGGCTCGTGTCCTGCTGGAGGAGGGGAAATTTGCTCAGGCAGCCCAGTTGCTCAAGCAAATTTCAGAGGAACAACCGGATATGTTCGCTGCGCGGAATAATCTGGCGCTGGCGTATTACTACATGGGATTGTTCCAAAATGCTAAGGCTACCATTATTCAAGTGCTGGAAGATGAGCCGGGTAATTTACACGCATTGTGCAACTTGGCGATCTTTTATCAGCACGAGGGCGGCGGCCCGGAATTGGATCGTCTGGTGCAGACTTTGGCGGTTACTATACCGTTTCAGGAGGAGCAGGTATTCAAGCTGGCGACCACTATGGGGATTCTCGGACGCCACGAGGAGGCCTACAGACATTTCCGCAGGTTGCTTCATGGCGATGGAGAGAACAATGCGGACGCTTCTTTGTACCATTACACGGCGGTAGCTGCCAGCAATACGGGAAGATATGCGGAAGCTCGGCGGTTGTGGAGTCATTTGCAAAAGCAGGATGCTTCCTCGGAAGTTCCGCGGTTTTTCCTGTCCCGACTGGAGGAACTCCAGCAGGAGGGTACACCGCTGCAAGTGCTCAGCTATCATTATCATCTCCCGTTTGAGGAGCAATTCCGCATGTGGGAGAAGTTTGGTGCTGACCAGGTGCCTGACAGCATGAAGAAGGACCCGCTAATCCGATCATCCTTCTTCTGGGCCTTGCGCCACGGGGACCGGGCGACTCAGCTTCAGGTCATTCAGGCGTTAAGCCTGATCGGTGATGATGAGGTGCGTCAGGCACTGGAGTCCTTCGTAGAAGACCCGGACCAGGAGGATGAGCTGAAACGTCGTGCCTTGCAAGTATTGCAAGAGCTGGCGGAGCAGGGTGAGCAGAAAATGTACCCGGAAACGGAACATTCTGATCAGTCGGAGGTTGAGAACGATCCGCATACAATTGAAGGTGATGTATCTGCTTCCCCAGTCGATCCACAATGGCAGGCAGTGCTGGATAAGGTACTGACCGTCATGAGCAAGCCATCAGATCCGGCCATGCAGCACGATTTGAAATCGCTTTGGCTGGAGTATTTGGATCGGCTCGCCCCGGAAGTTCCGATGGTTCAGCATACTGAGGGATGGGCAGCGGCGCTGGAATATTTGACAGCCAAAATGCATCATCATTCAGTCACCTATCAGGAAGTAGCCGATCGTTATGGTATTTCCGTATCGACCGTAAGCCGCTATGCACGCCAGATTGACAGCGTGTGTGGTATCAAACAGAAGCTGAAGCAGCCGCTCTCCACGTTTAAAAAGCAGGTCTGAGACCTGCTCCAAACATCACTTAAAGGAGGCAACAAACGTATGTATAAATCCATAATTATTGGTACAGGTCCTGCAGGCTACACAGCGGCTATTTATTTGGCACGCGCTAACATGAATCCGCTGATCATTGAAGGGATGCAGCCCGGTGGGCAGCTTACTACAACGACCGAAATTGAAAATTTCCCGGGTTTTGAGCAAGGTATCCTCGGGCCTGAACTGATGGATAATATGCGCAAGCAGGCTGAACGTTTTGGCGCTGAATTTACTTCCGGATGGGTAGAGGAAGTAGATTTCAGCAAACGCCCTTTTAAAGTGAAGGTAGAGGGTAAAGGTATCATTGAGGCGGAGTCGGTCATTATTGCTACAGGTGCGTCCGCCAAATATCTAGGCATTCCGGGTGAGCAGGACAATGTAGGTCGCGGAGTCAGCACGTGCGCAACTTGCGATGGATTCTTTTTCCGCGGGAAAAAGATTGTCGTGGTTGGCGGTGGCGATTCAGCCATGGAGGAAGCGAGCTTCTTGACCCGTTTTGCTTCCAGTGTAACCTTGGTCCATCGTCGCGATGAGTTGCGGGCATCCAAAATTATGCAAGATCGTGCGCGTGAGAACGAAAAAGTACATTGGGCATTAAACCGGACTCCTCTGGAAGTTGTGACGGGAGAAGCTGGCTTAAAAGGTTTGAAGGTACACAATAATGAGACCAATCAGGATGAGCTGATTGAGGTAGATGGCGTGTTCGTAGCCATCGGGCATACACCGAACACAGGTTTCCTGAACGGACAAATTCATACCGATGAACACGGCTATATTGTAGTAAAGCCAGGCACAACGGAAACGAACATCCCCGGAGTTTTTGCCTGTGGGGACGTACAGGATAACCGTTACCGTCAAGCTATTACGGCTGCGGGAACGGGCTGTATGGCGGCTATGGACTGCGAGAAGTATCTCGAAGGCAGTGCTGTTCACGACTGGAGCGAAACACTGGATCAATAAAAGCGTGTCTATGGTATACAAAAAGGCTAACGGGAGAGCGAAGGAAACCTCTGTTATGCCGCATCTTTTGTTCAGGAAGAGAAAGCCTGCTGCGTTTGCACAGGCTTTCTCCTTTTTATGATTATAGAATTTATAAGTTTTCAGCGGAGCTGAACAATCTATAATCGCAAGAAAAATTTCCGTTAAGCGTGGTCTGGCTTCCTTGAAAGTACGTCAATAGACGTTTTTCTTATGGGTGCATGAGGTTAAAAATTCCGCTAATCGTACACTTTTCAACAAGGAAGTGTCCTTGACCGTAACGGGGGCTTCAATTATAGTTGGAACGTAGGATTACTATTATGAAGTAGGAATTGTAAGCGTATATTTCATACCAGGTTTTTAAGTAAACATAAAGGTGGCTTGGAACATGTCTGAAAGTATCTATGTAGGTGTCGATTTGGGCGGTACCGCGATTAAAGTCGGCATTTGTAATGAAAACGGACAGCTTTTGCACACATATGAGGGACCAACCGAAACCGATAAAGGTGTAGACGTTGTCATCGGTAATATCGAAAAATATGTGCGGCATATTGTTGAGCAATCTCCTTATGAGTGGGATCAACTAAAGGGTGTCGGTGCAGGCGTTGCAGGTTTTACGAATGTTCGTGATGGTATTATTGTCCTCGCTCCTAATATTGGCTTTCGTGACGTACCGATCCGTGCGCTCCTAGAGAACCGGATTGGCAAGCCTGTGAAAATAGACAACGATGCGAATGTTGCTGCGCTGGGTGAGGCTTGGGCTGGTGCAGGCAAAGGCATAGAAAACTGCGTATGCTATACCCTGGGAACAGGAGTAGGTGGCGGCATTATTATAAACGGTAAAATATACCAAGGTTCTTCGGGCATGGCCGGAGAAATTGGCCATATCAGTGTCGTACCTGATCTGGAGGCTATTCAGTGTGGATGCGGCAAAATGGGTTGCTTGGAAACTGTATCTTCCGCAACAGGCATCATTCGTATGGCCAAGGACGCTGTGGAACGTGGCGACCGGACCTCTCTGGCGCTGGAAGATCAAATTGCTGCCAAGGAAGTATTTGATGCTGCTAAAGCCGGGGATGAAGTCGCTCTGCGTATCGTGAACCGTGCTGCTTTCTATTTGGGGAAATCTATGGCAGCAGTTGCCGCTGTGCTTAATCCAGAGTTGTTTATCATAGGTGGCGGTGTTTCCAAAGCAGGCGACTTTTTGTTTGAAGAGATGCGTCGCGTGTACACCAAACTGGCACCTGAGCCCCTTCAAAAAGGGGTATCGATTGTTCCAGCTGTGCTGGGCAATGACGCAGGTATCGTAGGGGCAGCTGGTTTGTTGCTACGTTCCTGATCCACAGGTTACTGATAATACGGGTACTGGCATAGAGCGAAGAAGCAAAAGGAGAGGGAAGTCCATATGACAGATAACCTAAAAAATGCTGCGCCGTGGGCAACGCTCATTATTATTACGGGGATGTCAGGCGCAGGGAAGACCATTGCGGTTCAGAGCCTGGAAGACTTGGGCTTCTTCTGCGTTGATAATTTGCCTCCTGTACTGATTCCCAAATTTGCCGAGTTGATTGAGCAGTCTAACGGTAAAATAGGCAAGGTGGCACTCGTAATTGATTTACGCGGACGAGAATTTTTCACCGCCTTGTCTGAATCGTTGAATTATATTAAAGATCATTTTACGATTCATTGTGAAATTTTATTCTTAAATGCGAATGATGGCGTTCTCGTACAGCGGTATAAGGAAAGCCGTAGACGTCATCCGCTGGCTCCAGACGGCATGCCTTTGGATGGGATTCGGTTGGAGCGCAAGATGTTGGAAGAATTAAAAAGCTCGGCTACACAGGTTATTGATACAAGTGTGATGAAGCCTGCAACCTTAAAGGCGAGGATTATTTCACGATTTTCTCATCTGGAGAGCAGTATGCTTTCCGTGAACATTACTTCTTTTGGCTTCAAGTATGGTATTCCCATTGATGCCGATCTTATATTCGATGTGCGCTTCCTGCCTAATCCCCACTATGTGGACCAACTACGTCCCCACACGGGACAGGATAGCGATGTATATGATTATGTCATGAAATGGCCCGAGACTCAGGCATTCTTGACCAAGTTGCTGGATATGTTACACTTTTTGATTCCGCAATATCGCAAAGAAGGCAAAAGCCAGGTCATTATCGGCATTGGCTGTACTGGCGGTAAGCATCGTTCTGTTGCAATATCGGAGTATTTAGGAAAAATGCTGGGTGCCAGCGAGACAGAATCTGTTTCTGTTTCGCATCGGGATGCTGATCGGGACCGGCATTAATGAGGTGAAATCATGAAAGAGACCGGATCACAACGGGAGCGCCCACGTATTGTTGTTATGGGCGGCGGAACCGGCTTGTCCGTCATGCTGCGGGGCTTAAAGCAAAAGCCGCTAGATATTACGGCTATTGTTACAGTCGCTGACGATGGCGGAAGCTCCGGGATTTTGCGCAGTGAGCTGCAGATGCCCCCTCCAGGGGATATTCGCAATGTGCTGACTGCCTTGGCTGACGTGGAACCAGTGATGTCAGATATGCTGAAATACCGTTTCGGTGCGGGATCAGGATTGTCAGGCCACAGCCTGGGTAATCTGATTTTAGCAGCGATGACCGATATATCGGGAGATTTTGTAACGGCGGTGCGTGAGCTTAGCCGTGTATTTGCTGTCCGGGGACGCGTGCTGCCGGCAGCAGAGGAAGGCGTTGTGCTAAGTGCCGAAATGGAGGATGGCACGGTGATTACCGGAGAGTCCAAGATCCCGGAAGCGGGCGGACGAATCAAACGCGTCTTTCTTGAACCGACTCACGTGGAGCCGTTGCCTGAGGCTGTAGAGGCCATTAATGAGGCTGATGCGATTTTGATTGGCCCCGGCAGTCTATATACCAGCATATTACCGAATCTGCTTGTACCTAAACTCGCTGAAGCTGTAGTAAAATCAGACGCTATCAAAATATTTGTCTGTAACGTTATGACCCAGCCTGGAGAAACCGATGGCTATACGGTAGGAGATCACCTGCAAGCTATTTTTGAGCATGTAGGGCATCATCTCTTCGACTATGTCATTGTAAATAACGGAGAAATTCCACCCCAAGTACAGGAAATGTATGCCGAGCAGGGCGCTAAGCCAGTTCAAGTAGACATGGGCGAGCTGACCGATCGGGGATATAAAGTGGTGGCAGATACATTAGTTCTGTTCCGTACGTATCTACGGCATGATGCCGACAAATTGAGCCAGCATATTTACCAATTGGTACAAAACTGGATATTAAGAAGGAGGTGAGTCCCTTGTCCTTTGCGGCACAAACGAAAAAAGAGCTTACGATGATTGAAAGCCAGTCCTGCTGTGAGAAAGCGGAACTATCTGCGCTCATACGTATGCTCGGATCCGTACAACTGTCGAATAAAAGGGTGATATTGGACGTGTCCACAGAAAATGCCGCGATTGCAAGGCGGATTTACTCCTTGATCAAGAAGCATTTTCAACTTCATATCGAACTGCTTGTACGGAAAAAAATGCGCTTGAAAAAAAATAATGTGTACATTGTCCGTATTCCCAATGGTGTGCAACAGCTGTTAAAGGATCTTTATATCGTCTCAGAAGGTTTCTTGTTCACTGACGGGATTAATCGGGATATCGTTCGGAAAAACTGTTGTAAGAGGGCTTATTTGCGGGGCGCCTTTATGGCAGGTGGCTCTGTCAACAATCCTGAAGGATCGTCTTACCACCTTGAAATTTCTTCGATGTATGAGGAGCATTGTCAGGCACTCGTTGATCTTGCGAATGAATTTCATCTAAATGCTCGCTGTATTGAGCGAAAAAAAGGTTTTATTCTCTACATCAAGGAAGGCGAGAAGATCATTGAGCTGCTTAGCATCATTGGGGCGCATCAAGCCTTGTTCAAATTTGAAGATGTACGCATTATGCGCGATATGCGCAATTCCGTAAATCGCATTGTCAATTGTGAAACGGCTAATTTGAACAAGACGATCGGAGCTGCTGTCCGGCAAATTGAGAATATTAAGTTGCTGGAGCGGGAAGTTGGTTTGGAGACCTTGCCGGATAAACTGCGTGAAGTGGCAGAAATTCGACTCGCTCATCCCGATTTGAATTTAAAAGAAGTCGGGGAAATGCTCAAAGGGGTCGTGAGTAAATCGGGTGTAAATCATCGGCTTCGCAAAATTGATGAGATGGCTGACAAAATCAGGGGCGAAAATGGCCTGATTCCGTAAAAAGAATGTCCGTGGGGCTTTCAGCCCCGGTTTTTTTAGTTTTTTTTCTAGTGTCTGTCCCGGGTTAATGTTATAATGTGATAAATAAAATGGAGTAAGTAGTGTCCAGATTTATTTGATGAGGGGGTAAGCTGACATGTCAAAACATCCGGTAGTCGTACGCTTGAAAACAGGACTGCACGCCAGACCTGCTGCGTTGTTCGTACAGGAAGCGAATAAATATTCATCTGAGATTTTTGTGGAAAAAGAAGACAAAAAGGTTAATGCCAAGAGCATCATGGGTATTATGAGTCTTGCCATCAGTACAGGTACTGAAATCAATATTAGTGCTGAAGGTGCGGACGCCGAACAGGCTGTAAACGCTTTAGTAAGTCTGGTTAGTAAGGTAGAGCTGGAAAATCAATAAACAAAGATTTGCTTTGTGATATGGTGTATGCTCTTAGTGAAAAGCCCCTTTGGGGCTTTTTTTGTATCCAGAAAAAAGTCTTCGAAAACTCCTCCGTTAACTGTTTTATGGATGGATTTGTTGAATATAGACACCGTATTAAGTTCAAACTATAAATAATTAAAATCCCCGTGGTCATGCTCTGTTTCGGAAATTTGTACGCTTGGCTGCAACCTTTTTCCGTCTTTTCCGTCTGGAAGGTACAAACATTTTCAAGAAAGAGGTTGAATTCAATGAGACTTTGGACAAAAACAGTAGCCACGGCAGTTCTCGCAGGAGCATTAATGGCAGGGGGAGTAGCAGGCGGATTATGGACGGGGGCAGATCGTGCTTATGCTGCGTCAACAGCTTCGACGGTAAACGGTGTAATTAATGTGACTGGAAGCGGGGAAGTATTGGCGAAGCCCGATATTGCTTATCTCTCTATCGGTGTACAATCGGAAGGGAATACGGCAGCCGCTGCTCAAAAAGCCAATGCTACAAAATTGAACAAGGTTACACAACTGCTGAAAGAAAAGTGGAGCATTAGTGCAGATGACATTCAGACCAGCCAGTTTTATGTACAGCCTAACTACACCTATAACGAAAAAGAAGGGCAGAAGCTCAAAGGCTACACTGCCAACCATACACTTTCCGTCAAATACCGCGATTTGGATAAAATCGGTCAGTTGTTGGATGAGGCGACCAAGTCCGGAGCCAATAACGTAGATAATGTACGTTTTTCCGTGGAAAATCCTTCGACTTATGAAGAAGAAGCCATTACTAAGGCATTGGGAAGCGCACAATCTAAAGCCAGTGCTGTAGCTAAGGCAGCCAAACGCGGGTTAGGTGCTCTTGTGAGTGTGACGGTAGATGGCGGAGAAGCACAAATCTTTACACAACGTGAAAATGCCATGTCAAAATCGCTCTTGGACGTAGCAGGTGGCGGGACAGAGATACAATCGGGGCAAGTAACAGTGAAAGTTCAGGTGTCGGCTCAATACGAAATGAACTAATATAGATCATCAAACGAAGCCACAAGCGGCCAGCATCATGTGCAGGCTGGCTTGCTGGCTTTTTTTGTATACCGAAACCTTTTTGTAATGAGTCTGTCATAGCTAAGAGTTATTAGGTGTACATATTGAAATCGGAGAGTGTACAGATTGTAAACTACATACAATAGGGTATAGATATAATAATAAAAGTAGTTATCACACATAGACAATACAGATCATTAACAGGAGGAATATTTAATATGAGTAAGCATGCAAAAAAATGGGGTTCAGCACTGCTGGCGGCAGGGATTTTCGCAGGAGTCACAGCTGTTCCCGTTTCCTATATCCAGGCAGCATCGACGAAACAGCAGCAAGCGACAACACAGCAACCAGGAATCACCATCCAATGGAATGGTAAAACGTTGCCCGCTAAAGGTGTCCAAGTGAACGGGAGTACAATGATTCCGGTGGCCGCACTGCGCGACAGCTTGGGGATTCCAGTAAGCTATGATGCGAAAACAGCGACATATACCGTAGGTAGCGGGTACAATAAACTTTACATTATGGCTTCTTCCTCGGATGCCTACGTCAACGTCAATGGAATCAATACACGTAGTATGGATGCCAAACAGATCGCTGGGAAGCTATATATTCCTATGAGTTTGCTGAAAGACTATCTGGGCATAGATGCTCAATGGAATGCAGCTCAGAAAACAGTAACGCTGAGTAAAAGCCAGCTAAATCCGATTACAATTGCGTCTCAAACACTTCCAGCTTCGAGTAGTGCGAAGGTGTCCTACAAAATTAAGTACCCGCAAATCAGCGGTAGCCAGCTGAATTCTGAGGCTCAACAGGCCATTAACAATGTGCTTAAAAAGCATGCAGAAGGTATATTGGCAGCAGGCAAAAAGATGATGGCTGAGGGAGAGGCTACAACAGAAAGACCGTATGAGTTCGGAAATGATTTTGTGATTGCCTATAACAAAGATGGTATTCTGAGTGTGATTATGCAGGACTACTCGTATACGGGTGGCGCGCATGGCATGACGGCACGTAAAGGATATACGTTCTCGCTCGCTGATGGTAAACTGCTGCAATTGTCTGACGTATTGAAGGCAAATCCGAACTACAAAAAGTTTCTCAATGCTGATTTGAAGAAAAAAATCGATGCACTTCAGGCTGGCGAAGGATTCGGCAAATTTAAAGAGCTGGCGGCAGATCAGAATTTTTATGTGACTAACAGTGGAGTAACAATCGTGTTTGATTTGTATGATTATGCGCCATACGCGTATGGAATTCCTGAGTTCACCTACTCGTTCGGTCAACTGCTGCCTCAAGGTGGAAAGCCTTTTGCGGGACAGAATGAATAGTAGAAATAAATAAGTCCAATTGTCTATAACCTAAAAAACAATAAAGCAAAAAAGCTGCCTACCGGATAAGGACATCCGGAGCAGCTTTTTCATTTACCAGTTATCGAAAGAGGTAAATTTCTTCTCTTATACACCTTCTGGAGAGGAGCTAGTTAGCACTTTATCAATAATACCGTATTCCTTGGCATCATCAGCAGACATGAAGTAGTCACGGTCTGTATCTTTTTCAATGCGCTCCAGTGGTTGGCCTGTGCGATCTGCGAGAATGCGGTTCAGTTTATCACGCATTTTCAGAATGCGGCGTGCGCGGATTTCGATATCCGTTGCCTGACCTTGTGCACCACCCAGGGGTTGGTGAATCATAATTTCACTGTTTGGCAAAGCGAAACGTTTACCTTTGGCGCCTGCATTCAGCAAAAACGCGCCCATGGAAGCCGCCATACCTACGCAAATCGTAGATACGTCAGGTTTAATGTATTGCATCGTATCGAAAATGGCCATACCAGCTGTAATGGAACCGCCAGGGCTGTTAATATACAAGTGAATATCTTTTTCAGGATCTTCGGCAGCCAAAAACAGCATTTGCGCAATTATAGAGTTGGCTACAACGTCATTGACGTCCGAGCCTAACAAAATAATGCGATCCTTTAACAGTCTGGAATAAATGTCATAGGCGCGTTCGCCGCGGTTACTTTGTTCTACTACCATAGGAACATAGCTCACGTCAAAAAACCTCCCTTAAATATCGTTAGTGGATTTGGTGGACATGCCGATTACACGTCCCTTATTTATAAACTGTTACCGTAATAACCACATGATAAACAATTTCAAACAAAAAGTCAAAGAAAGTCAAACTAATGATTAAAAAAAAGAGCCCTCAGCGCTCTTATTGGTTAAAACATTATATAGAAGCATCTAAGCGTTCATTTAAAATGGCGCGCCCGCGAGGAATCGAACCTCGATCTCAGGCTCCGGAGGCCTACGTCATATCCGTTGGACCACGGGCGCATAGTTGATTCAATGCAAACAACTAACTAATTAAACAGTTAATTGGAAACAAAGATGATTATATGATATACAGCAGTGAATTGCAAGCTTTTATTAAATGCGCATATTCAGATAAATGGTTGAGAAATATAGGTTCAGATAGACTTGCATATGGAGCAAATATTGGTTAAGATATACGTGGGACTTAAAAAGTTATCCCGGGACGTTTTGAGACCAGTTAGAGATAGAGCATTAGAGACAGAACTTAGAAGTGTGCGGGAGTGGAAAGCATGCGAAAGATATTAGAAATACAGAAGCAGCTTCTGCCCGACCTCATGGATGTTTTGAAAAAAAGGTACACGATCCTGCATCAGATTATGCTGTCCGATGTTGTTGGACGCAGAACACTGGCAGCTTCACTGAACATGACTGAGCGCGTGTTGCGCGCCGAAACCGATCTTCTTAAAGCTCAGGGGCTAATTGAGATTGAGAGTGTAGGCATGAAGGTGAGCAAAGCAGGACTGGATCTGCTGGAACAGCTGGAGCCGATTGCGAACAACTTGTTCGGCCTGTCCCAATTGGAGGACCAGATTCGTCAAGCCTATGGTTTGAGGAAGGTGGTTGTCGTTCCAGGGGATTCGGATGCTTCTCCGTTAACAAAGCAGGAGCTGGGGCGCGCTGGAGCAAAAGCGTTGCTGAGTGTTATGGACGACGAGGATGTGGTCGCTGTAACAGGTGGCACGACAATTGCCGACGTGGCGGAACAACTGGCACTACCTTCTAATGGCCCACTTAAGGGTGGGTGGTTTGTACCGGCACGCGGGGGTTTGGGAGAAAGCATGGAAATGCAGGCCAACACAATTGCTTCCACAATGGCTCGCAAGGTAGGCGCTCAATACCGTCTGCTCCATGTACCGGATTTGCTCAGCAATCATGCTTACAACTCCTTGCTTGAAGATACGAACATTCAGGATATATTGAACCTGATTCGCGAGAGTCGTATCATCATTCACGGGATAGGCAACGCCATAGCGATGGCACATAGACGTAAACTTGATCCCGAAACCTTTGCCCAGATCAGCAGTGAAGGAGCGGTAGCTGAATCGTTTGGTTATTACTTTAACGAAGATGGCGTCGTTGTTCACAGAATGCTGACGCTTGGACTCCGATTGGAGGACATTAGGCGTACCGATACGGTTCTAGGTGTAGCTGGAGGCAAAAACAAGGCGGCCGCTATTCATGCGGTACTGCGTTTCGGGCAAGAGGACATTCTAGTCACCGACGAAGGCGCTGCTGTTGAGATTGTAAGTCGTTATTTAAATGATTAATATAGGATTTATGAATATTGTTGTCTTGACGGGCTTTCGGGTCTGTCTTGAATATATAAAACTAAACTAAACGAACTTTGGGAGGAACTCACTCATGACAGTTAAAGTTGGTATTAACGGTTTCGGACGTATTGGACGCCTTGCTTTCCGCCGGATTCAAAATGTGGAAGGTATTGAAGTAGTAGCAATCAATGACTTGACAGATTCCAAAATGTTGGCACATTTGTTGAAATATGATACAACACAAGGTAATTTCCAAGGACAAGTAGAAGTACATGACGGCTTCTTCAAAGTAAACGGTAAAGAAGTTAAAGTTTTGGCTAACCGCAACCCTGAAGAACTGCCTTGGGGAGACCTGGGTGTAGACATCGTTCTGGAATGTACAGGTTTCTTCACAACTAAAGAAGCTGCTGAGAAACATTTGAAAGGCGGCGCTAAAAAAGTTGTTATCTCCGCTCCAGCTACTGGCGACATGAAAACTGTCGTTTACAACGTAAACCATGAAATTCTGGACGGAACTGAAACTGTAATCTCCGGTGCTTCTTGCACAACAAACTGCCTGGCTCCTATGGCTAAAACACTGCAAGATAAATTTGGTATCGTTGAAGGCTTGATGACTACAATTCATGCTTACACTGGCGACCAAAACACTTTGGATGCTCCACATGCTAAAGGAGACTTCCGTCGTGCTCGTGCAGCAGCTGAAAACATCATTCCTAACACAACTGGTGCTGCTAAAGCAATCGGTTTGGTTATCCCTGAGTTGAAAGGTAAATTGGATGGCGCGGCTCAACGTGTTCCAGTACCTACAGGTTCCCTGACTGAGCTGGTAACAGTTCTGGAGAAAAACGTAACTGCTGAAGAAATCAACGCTGCGATGAAAGAAGCTTCCGATCCTGAAACTTATGGATACACTGAAGATCAAATCGTTTCTTCCGACATCAAAGGTCTTACTTTCGGTTCTTTGTTTGATGCAACTCAAACTAAAGTTCTGACTGTTGGCGACAAACAACTGGTGAAAACTGTAGCTTGGTATGACAATGAAATGTCTTACACTGCACAATTGATCCGCACGTTGGAATACTTCGCAAAACTGGCTAAATAAGAACAGTCTTATTGAGCAACATCATAGAGCGGAAACAGGTTATTGTTTCCGCTCTTTATATATCAAATGTGCCTTGAATTCCTGATTCGTAAAATTATAAGGGTGCGGAGGAATATGGAGATGAACAAAAAGAGCGTACGTGATATAGAACTGAATGGAAAACGGGTGTTTGTTCGTGTAGATTTTAACGTTCCGGTTGAGGACGGTAAAATTACGGATGACAAGCGTATTCGTGAAACCTTGCCAACCATTAACTACCTGATTGAAAAAGGTGCAAAAGTTATTTTGGCGAGTCACTTTGGACGTCCAAAAGGTCAGGTTGTTGAATCCATGCGTCTGACTCCTGTTGGCGTACGTTTGTCTGAGCTGCTGAAAAAACCAGTAGTTAAAGTGGACGAATCGGTAGGCGAAGCTGTTAAAGCGAAAGTGGCTGAACTGCAAAACGGCGACGTGCTGTTGCTTGAAAATGTACGTTTCTATGCAGGAGAAGAAAAGAATGATCCTGAATTGGCGAAGCAATTTGCTGAATTGGCAGACGTTTTCGTGAATGACGCATTTGGTGCAGCACACCGTGCTCATGCTTCCACAGAAGGTATCGCGCATCTTCTTCCGGCTGTTTCCGGCCTGCTGATGGAGAAAGAATTGTCTGTAATCGGTAAAGCTCTTTCAAACCCAGATCGTCCTTTTACAGCCATTATCGGCGGTTCCAAGGTAAAAGACAAAATCGACGTGATTGACAACCTGCTGAACATTGCAGATAACGTAATCATTGGCGGTGGTTTGGCTTATACATTCTTCAAAGCTCAAGGTCATGAAGTGGGTCAATCTCTACTGGATGAATCCAAACTGGACGTAGCTCTTGGATTTATCGAAAAAGCGAAGAAGCTCGGCAAAAACTTCTACCTTCCGGTTGATATTGTTGTATCTGACGATTTCAGCGCTACGGCGAACACAAACATTGTGGATATCGACGGCATTCCTGCAGATTGGGAAGGCGTGGACATCGGACCGAAAACACGTAAAATCTATGCAGATGTGATCAAAAACTCCAAATTGGTTGTTTGGAATGGACCAATGGGCGTATTTGAAATCGAACCTTTCGCTGGTGGTACTCGTGAAGTAGCGGAAGCTTGCGCAACAACTGAAGCATACACCATCATTGGTGGCGGTGATTCAGCGGCTGCGGCTGAAAAATTCCACTTGGCTGACAAAATGGATCATATCTCCACTGGCGGCGGCGCATCTCTGGAATTTATGGAAGGCAAAGCACTTCCGGGTGTTGTTGCACTTAACGATAAATAATCAAACGCACTATGCGTGAATAAAGCTTTAGGGCACCTAATAGTTAGGAGTTGAAACCATTGAGAACACCGATTATCGCGGGTAACTGGAAGATGTTTAAAACCGTACCAGAAGCTAAAACTTTCATCGAGGAGATCAAAGGCAAAGCAGAGGTTGCAGGAGTGGAAAGCGTGATTTGCGCACCATTTACGAATCTTCCTGCTCTGGTTGAAGCAGTAAAAGGCACGTCTATTAAAATTGGCGCACAAAACCTGCACTTTGCAGAAGATGGCGCATTTACAGGTGAAATTAGCGGTGGAATGCTAAAAGATCTGGGCGTAGACTACGTTGTAATCGGACACTCCGAGCGTCGTGAATATTTTAATGAAACAGACGAAACGGTGAACAAAAAGGTTCATGCAGCATTCCGTCATGACCTGACTCCAATCGTATGTGTAGGCGAAAAGCTGGAAGATCGTGAAGCTGGACAAACCAAAGAGGTTGTAAAAGTGCAAACTGTAGCAGCTTTTGCTGGTTTGGCTAAGGATCAGGCTGCACAAGTAGTTGTTGCTTATGAGCCAATCTGGGCCATTGGAACAGGCAAATCCTCCACTTCGCAGGATGCGAATGAAGTGATTTCCTATATCCGTAGTCTGATTAAAGAGCTGTATGATGAAAATACAGCAAATGCTGTACGTATTCAGTATGGTGGCAGTGTAAAACCTGAAAATGTTACTGAGTACCTGGGTCAAAGCGATATCGACGGCGCGCTTGTGGGCGGTGCCAGTCTTCAACCGGCGTCGTACATCGCGCTTGTTGAGGGGGCGAAGTAAGATGACAGCACCAAAACCGGTAGCTTTAATTATTATGGACGGGTTCGGATTGCGTGACACCGTAGAAGGTAATGCGGTTGCGCAGGCCAACAAACCGAATTACGACCGGTATTTACAACAGTATCCTCATACAACGCTGACGGCTTCTGGCGAAGCAGTGGGTCTGCCTGAAGGACAAATGGGTAACTCCGAAGTAGGTCACTTGAACATCGGCGCAGGCCGAATTGTATATCAAGACTTGACTCGTATTTCGAAGTCCATTCGTGACGGTGAGTTCTACGACAATGAAACACTGGTTAAAGCAGTGCAACATGCTAAGAAGAACAACACGAAACTTCACCTGTACGGACTGTTGTCTGACGGTGGCGTGCATAGCCATATCAGCCATCTGTTCGCTATGCTGGACTTGGCGAAAAAAGAAGGCTTAACTGAAGTGTACATTCATGCTTTCATGGATGGACGCGACGTTATGCCTGACAGCGGCGTAGGCTTCATGCAGCAACTGATCGCCAAAATTCAAGAAGTGGGCGTAGGCAAAATTGCGACTGTACAAGGACGCTATTATGCTATGGACCGCGACAAACGTTGGGAACGTGTGGAGAAATCTTACCGTGCAATCGTATACGGAGAAGGCCCTCAATACACAGATCCAATGGAAGCATTGAAAGAATCGTATGAAAAATCAGTGTTCGACGAATTTGTGGAGCCAACGGTTATTGTGAAGGCTGACGGAAGTCCTGTAGGGCTGGTCGAAAGCAATGACTCTGTTATCTTCCTCAATTTCCGTCCTGACCGTGCGATTCAACTGTCTCAGGTATTTACAAACGCGGACTTCCGTGGTTTTGACCGTGGCCCGAAATTGCCTAAAGATTTGCACTTTGTTTGCCTGACGTTGTTCAGCGAAACGGTTGAAGGCTTTGTAGCTTACGAACCGAAAAACCTGGATAACACGTTTGGTGAAGTGTTGGTTCAAAACAACAAAAAGCAATTGCGTATTGCTGAGACTGAAAAATATCCGCACGTTACTTTCTTTTTCAGTGGCGGACGTGATGTGGAGCTTCCTGGCGAAACTCGTATTTTGATCAACTCGCCTAAAGTGGCTACATATGACTTGCAGCCGGAAATGAGTGCGTATGAAGTAGCGGATGCTGCTGTTAAGGAAATCGAAGCCGACAAGCATGATGCGATTATCCTGAACTTTGCCAATCCGGATATGGTTGGACACTCCGGTATGCTGGAGCCAACGATTAAGGCGGTAGAGACGACGGATGAATGTGTTGGACGTGTTGTAGATGCGGTTAAAGCCAAAGGCGGCGTGGTTATTATCATTGCTGACCATGGTAACGCGGATATGGAAATTGATGAGCAGGGACGTCCGTTCACAGCTCACACAACTAATCCGGTTCCGTTCATTTTGACTGACGAAAATATCGTTTTGCGTGAGCATGGAATACTGGCTGACGTAGCTCCAACGCTTCTGGATTTGATGCAACTTCCGCAACCTGCGGAAATGACAGGAAAATCTATGATTGCATCCCGCAAGTAAGCTTGATTTAATAAGTATAGGCTTGACCAATAAATCATGATTCACAAAGGAGATTAAGTACAAATGACTATTATTTCTGACGTGTACGCTCGCGAAGTCCTCGACTCCCGTGGTAACCCAACGGTTGAAGTTGAAGTATATCTGGAATCCGGTGCTATCGGTAGTGCTATCGTTCCTTCCGGTGCCTCCACAGGCGCTCACGAAGCTGTAGAGCTTCGTGATAACGATAAATCCCGTTACCTGGGTAAAGGCGTTCTGCAAGCTGTTAAAAACGTGAACGAAATTATTGCTCCTGAAGTAATCGGCTTGGATGCTGTGAACCAAGTAGAAATCGACACGCTGATGATCAAATTGGATGGTACACATAACAAAGGTAAATTGGGTGCAAACGCAATTCTGGCTGTATCCATGGCTGTAGCTCGCGCTGCTGCTGAAGCTCTGGGCTTGCCACTGTACACTTACCTGGGCGGATTCAATGCTAAACAATTGCCAGTGCCAATGATGAACATCGTTAACGGTGGCGCTCATGCCGACAATAACGTTGACGTACAAGAGTTCATGGTTCTGCCTGTAGGCGCTCCTACATTCAAAGAAGCTCTGCGTGTAGGCGCAGAAATCTTCCACAACCTGAAATCCGTACTGAACTCCAAAGGTTTGAACACAGCTGTTGGTGATGAAGGTGGTTTTGCTCCTAACTTCAAATCTAACGAAGAAGCTCTGTCCACTATTATCGAAGCGATCGAAAAAGCTGGTTACAAACCAGGCGTTGACGTATTCCTCGGTATGGACGTTGCCTCCACTGAGTTCTTCAAAGATGGAAAATACACTTTGGAAGGCGAAGGCAAATCCTTCACTTCTGCTGAGTTCGTTGACCTGCTTGCTTCTTGGGTTGATAAATACCCAATCATCACTATTGAAGATGGTTGCTCCGAAGATGACTGGGAAGGTTGGAAATTGCTCACTGAAAAATTGGGCAACAAAATCCAATTGGTTGGTGACGACCTGTTCGTAACAAACACAGAGCGTCTGGCTAAAGGTATCGATGAAAACATCGGTAACTCCATCCTGATCAAAGTAAACCAAATCGGTACGCTGACTGAAACTTTCGATGCTATCGAATTGGCTAAACGCGCAGGATACACAGCTGTTATCTCTCACCGTTCCGGTGAATCCGAAGACAGCACAATCGCTGATATCGCTGTTGCAACAAATGCAGGCCAAATTAAAACAGGTGCTCCTTCCCGTACTGACCGTATTGCGAAGTACAACCAATTGCTCCGCATTGAGGATCAACTGGGTGAACTGGCTCAATACCACGGCCTGAAATCTTTCTACAACCTGAAAAAATAATATTGCGCAAAAATGCTGATGGCGCCTCTGACTCATGGTTCATGATCACGAAGTCTGAACGCTCAAAGCTTTTACGCATTAAAAAACAGACCTACTCGCCACCGCGGGCAGGTCTGTTTTTTTGTTATTATGGATGTGTATGAGAATACATAACTTTGCAAAGGCTTAATGGCTGAGTGACTTGTATAACTGTTGTTATCTACTGGAAGCTGTGGTAGAATAAAAATAGTGTTTTGCGTTAATTTCCGGCTATTTATAACATGATATGTACATGTTTTCATAAAAGAGGCTGTGTTGTTTTGCAAAACAGATGTATAAGCTCAGGAGGTGGGATTTTTCATGGAAATCTTTTTGAAAGTGCTGCTCGTTGTGTTCTCGATTGCTGTTATTGCGGTTGTTTTACTGCAAAAGGGGAAAAGCGCAGGTTTGTCCGGTGCCATCTCTGGCGGTGCTGAGCATCTGTTCGGCAAAACAAAAGCTCGCGGTATGGATTTGATTTTACAACGTGCAACTGCTGTTTTGGGTGCGGGTTTTATGATCGTTTCTGTTTTAGTTGCATTTTTTGCAAAATAAGATAAATATGTACCTTAAGCCTTCGTTTCGCGGGAAACGGGGGCTTTTTTTAGATTTTGGACAGGCAGGGATGCCGTCGATTAAATTCGTGTATACTAGGGTATGAGTATATTAAGAGCCTTGTATCAGGAACAAGGACATGCGGATTTATTACTGAAAATTAAAGGTCACCCGAGGTGGACAATATTATGATAACAGAGCAACAACTACTCGATTTTATGCGCGAGACTGCATACAAACCCATGACTTACCAGGAGCTGGAGCAGCACTTTGATATTAAGGATGCGGAGGATTTCCGTGAATTTCTTAAGCTCTTGAATTCCTTGGAGGAAGAGGGGAAAATCCTGCTGACCAGCACAAACCGTTATGGCGTGCCGGAACGGATGGATTTGCAGCGTGGGCGTTTGCAGGCTCATGCCAAGGGATTTGCCTTTCTGATTCCAGAGGACCGGGAGCACCCGGATGTATATATTCATGCGAACGACTTAAAAAGTGCGATGAATGGAGATACGGTACTGGTAAGAGTGTCCTCGAAGGGACCTGCGGGCGGTCGATTAGAAGGTGAAGTTGTACGGATCGTGAAGCGTGCAGTGCTTCAAGTAGTAGGCGTGTTTCAGAGCCACGAAGCATATGGTTTCGTTCTGCCGGATGATAAGCGTATTAACCGGGATATTTTCATTCCAAAAACAAGCTTCAATGGAGCCGTAAACGGTCAAAAGGTCGTTGTGCGTATTGTGAGCTATCCAGAAGGACGAGCAGCGGCGGAAGGCGAAGTGTTGGAAGTTTTGGGTCATAAGGATGATCCGGGCGTCGACATTTTGTCAGTTATTCGCAAGCATCAGCTTCCGGAAGCTTTTCCAGATGAAGTTACAGAGGAAGCGGAGAATGCTCCCGACGCGATTACGGAAGAAGAGATTGTACGTCAGGGACGGCGCGATTTGCGTGATAAGATCATTGTTACCATTGATGGTGAGGATGCTAAAGACCTGGATGATGCTGTAAATGTAGAGCGCTTGCCGAACGGGAACTACCGTCTGGGCGTTCATATTGCCGACGTAGGGTATTATGTGCGTGAGAACTCTAAGCTGGATCAGGAGGCATATAACCGCGGTTGTAGCGTGTATTTGGTTGACCGTGTCATTCCTATGCTTCCACATCGACTTTCGAACGGAATATGTTCTTTGAATCCACAGGTGGATCGACTGACTTTATCCTGTGAGATGGAATTCAATGAGCATATGAAGGTTGTAAAGCATGATATTTTCACCAGTGTGATTAAAACGAAGGAACGGATGACGTACACTAACGTTCGCAAAATCCTCGAAGAGGAAGATGCTGAACTGATGGAACGGTACAAGGATCTCGTTGATGTATTCGGCACGATGAAGGAATTGGCATTGAAGCTGCGTGCTAATCGAATGCGCCGAGGTGCGGTTGATTTTGACTTTGATGAAGCTAAAGTGATTGTGGATAATGAAGGAAAAGCTGTAGATATTGTGAAGAGAGAACGTACGATAGCTGAACAAATTATTGAAGAGTTTATGTTGGCGGCCAATGAAACGGTAGCCGAACATTTCCATTGGCTCAAAGTACCTTTCTTGTACCGGATTCATGAGGACCCAGATCCGGAGAAGCTGCAAAACTTTATGGCTTTCGCGGCTAATTTTGGGCATCAGATCAAAGGTAGAGGAAATTCCATTCATCCGCGTGCACTGCAAACGTTGCTGGAAGATATTCAGGGTACGAAGGAGCAAACCGTGCTTAGCACGATGATGCTGCGTTCGATGAAGCAGGCAAAGTATGATGCGGAAACGACAGGACATTTTGGGCTAGCAGCGGAGTATTACTCTCATTTTACATCGCCGATTCGTCGTTACCCTGACTTGGTGATTCACCGTGTCATTCGTGAGGTATTGGAGAACGGCGGGGCTTTAACAGCCGAGCGTCAGGAATATTTGACTGCACGTATGCCTGATATTGCGCAGCAATCTTCCGAGCGTGAACGTGTGGCTGTGGATGCAGAACGTGATACAGAGCAGATGAAAAAGGCTGAATACATGCTGGACAAGGTCGGCGAGGAGTTCGAAGGCATCATCAGCAGTGTAACCAGCTTTGGGATGTTCATTGAGCTGGACAATACAGTGGAGGGTCTGACGCGTCTGAGTGCGCTTACGGACGACTATTACCACTTTGACGAGCAGCATATGGCTTTGATTGGCGAACGCACCTCCAAGGTGTTCCGCATTGGGGATGAGGTTAAGGTTCGCGTCGCGCGTGTGAACATGGAAGATTACACAATTGACTTTGAACTTGTCGATATGAAGCAACGGCAACGCCGTGAACGGACGGGCGGTTCAGGACAGGGCGGAGGTTTTGCGCGTGGCGGTGAGGGCCGAGGTAAAGGCAAACCCCATGAAGGGCGCGAACGTAAGGGTGGTAAAGACAAGGCTGGCAGGGAGCGTAAAGGCGGTCGTGATGCTGCCGGGAAGCCTAAAGAAGCCGGTTCAGGCGTAGGTGGCGGAGGTATTAGCACCGCAGGTCGTTCAGGGCGCGGCGGTGGAAACGGAGCTGGAGCCGGCTCAGCTAGCAGCTTCGGCTTTGGCAGTGGCAAGGGCGGGTATAACTCGCCAGCATCCGGGGCAAGCAAGCGACGGAAGAAGACGTCTGCCAGCGGTATTTTCATCGGTGGGGCAGCTACACCAGGTAGTGATGCCAGACCAAACGGTGAAGGCGCAGCACGTCGCAAGCGGAAGAATAAGGGCGGAAGTGGCGGCAATAGCACCGCGGGCTTTGTGCGGAAAAAGAAGAAGTAGGTAGCTAGAGCTTACTTGCTTTGAAGGTTGGAGCTTTCATTGCAGTGAATGAAGCTGATTTGAAGATAGGTATACGAGCGGTTTCTGTCTGCTGTAATGGATGGAAGCCGCTTGCTTTAAGTGTGATATAACTGCAATTAGAAATGTAGAAGGCTTGACCTTTCTTGCTTTTACCATCTGAAATTTGTTACAATATATTTCTAGGTGGCTCCTTTGTAGCCGGATTTTGATACCTGGATTTCAAGAGTGAATTACGTTATTCATAAGGAGTGGTATTCATGGGTAAGAAGGCAGACGGGAAAGTGCTCGCCCAGAACAAAAAAGCTTCCCATGACTATTTTATTGAGGACACTTACGAGGCGGGCATGGTGCTAACGGGAACAGAAATTAAGTCTCTACGGAATGGTCGCTCTAATATAAGTGATGCATTTGCTACGATCCGTAATGGCGAAATTCATATTCACAATATGCATATCAGTCCCTTTGAGCAAGGCAATCGTAATAATCCTACCGATCCGACGCGTACACGTAAGCTGCTGTTGCATAAAGAGCAGATTCGCAAGCTTATCGGTCTGTCCAAACAGGAAGGCTACACGATTGTTCCGTTAAAGATATATGTTCGCAATGGTTATGCCAAGCTTTTGCTCGGACTGGGCAGAGGTAAGAAGCAGTATGATAAACGTGATGCTGCCGCTAAACGCGATGCACAGCGTGATATCCAACGCGCTTTGCGTGAGAAGCAGAAAATTGCGAGATAAGTTGTTGTATTATTGGTTATGGTACAAATTACGTGGAGAAGTTACTTGTTCCTGTAATGGTGCTATTTTATAAGGCTTAAATGGCTTCATTTCGTTCCGTAATGAGCTGTAATATGGTATACTAACGAAGTAGTCAGTTTTAAAGCTTTTAACTTTGTTCGAGTGTTGAATCTTAGAATTCAGCTTTTGATATTATGCATGCTTATGCTCCGGTATTTCCGGATTTATCCGTGGAGCCCTTTTATAATAAGGGGGCGTTTATGGATTCGACGGGGATAGTTCGAGCATGGGTAGCGGGTAGTGGGGACGCGTCCGCTTCATCAACGCTAAAGCCTATTAAACGGCAAACAACAAAACAACTACGCTTTCGCAGCCTAAGAAACTGTGTGCGTGCTTCTACCCAGCATCGTCCATGTGACTGGGATAGGGGCTAACAAATAGTGGAATACGCTGTCTCATCTCCGCCTGCGGTGAGCTGAAGAAGATAATCAGGCTGACCCGAAGGGAATCCGGTGACAGGGAGTTTCTAGGGTGACATCAAAACTGTCACTACACCCGTAGAAGCTTATGTGTCGTTATCTTCGGACAGGGGTTCGACTCCCCTCGCCTCCATTGCTATCTTTAAAAAAGACACCATTAAGGTGTCTTTTTTTGTATGCAAATCTATTATTCTGGTGAAACTAATTACTATAATATTAGATTTGGAGTGAGGATAATGACCTTAATGACTACTGAAAAGGAAAAACAATTTCAGATTGCGGATTACAAGAATTTAATTGAAAAACTAATCAAGAGGGGATCTTTGTTTACTTTATTCAAATTTCAAACTGAAATGATACGAGAGTTAACTGCTGATGATCCAGACTTCACACAAAATAGAATTGTTGATTTTCTAATAATATTAAAGGAGGTAACTGATGATTGCTTAACATGCACAAAATGCCATCAACCATATAATTTTAGGATCTGCACTGGGCTAAGTTATGAAAAAGATAATGCAATTGAGCTAACTTGTAATGGGTGTGGTGATTGTTTTACTCATTCGGAGAGGAGAAGTCATGTAACATATTTTAATTTCGAAGCTTGGAGAGAAGTAGACAATTTAAGGAAAAGGTCTAGAGGATTCACGATAAGTTATCGACTTAGTTATTCACCTAAGAAGGCACTTCTTTATATATACGATAATAAAGAGATACGTCCTGAATTATGGATTAATGGCTACCAAATCTTTGAAGCGGAAGAAGTGAAGAGTTACTGGGACTACTCAAAAGGGTTAATAAAACAATGGAAAAAGGATGAGGAACTACAATCAGCGTGTATTCAAATTGAGAATGCAAAGATCTACACACTGGATGAAGTTTCAAAGGGTGATTAAATTAGTTTGGAGTTGGCGAAAGAAGTAGTAGTTTTTTACAGGAATTTAGTTTAGTTTGGTGATTGGAGAGTTTCAAGTGAGGTGCTGTTTTTACACAAGGTTTCGTTCTCTCGCTTTACATCAAGGTACTTAAAGCCACCAACCAGTGTCTGGTTGGTGGCTTTTTATATGGCTTTAATAATTGAGATGAAGAGATTTTACAATTGGTTTTTTACTACAGGCGTACATAGAAATATCAATGCCAATTCAGGAGGAACACATTGATTTTGGTACCACTTATAGTTAGGTCTTGATGGTTTGCCTTCCATCCACTGTCTGGAAACCAGTTATTAATCCAGCGATTTCACGTTGGACCGATTTCTTCAGAAGACCCAAAATGAACTGTCACTGCATATAACCCTTCCGTGATGATGTACTCCTGTAAATCGTATGTGTTATCAAAATCAGAATCTACAGTTATTACTGCGTACGATATTTTGTCCTTCGGTAGTATTTTGGGTGAATGGTCAGGAAATACAGACATCCTCTCTTTTGCGTGTGGATATAGCTCATGTTAAGGAAAATAAGGCTTCACCGATAACAGGAGCCTTTCAAAGTAATAATATCTATTTTCTTTTAGGTGGAAGATGGTTTTGGGGTTTCATATATTCATTCGTTAGCATATTAATTCAAAATAACAGATCGGATGGGGCTTTCTGTAAACAAAATCACTAATCTATCCGATACATACATAAGAATGTTTTGCTGTTAAAAATAACCTCTTAAACTCAGGATCTGAATGGTGTGGTAGCTATACACAAGGTAGAGGGCGAACGTGCCTTGTGCCGCTGGAAAGGAGATATGAAGTATTTGGACGTACTGCAAAACGGAATAGGGTATGAAAGTCTACGCTTATACGGTCCTTTTCAACCTCAGCATATGGAACAATTGCGAATTACCAGGGCCGTTAACGATCATGCATACCTGTATGTGAGCGGCATGCTGTCGGAAGAACAGGGAGCGGCGTGTATTGGACAGGACATGGAGCAGGAACCGATTGTCATACGTCAGCTAGATGAGCAAGGACAGTCGCTTAGACGTTTATTTCATGGGTTGGTTACATGCATGTCTGTGCAATGCATAAGGGGGGTATACACTTTTGAACTGGAGGCGGCCTCGCATTCCTATCAAATGGATATCAAGACGAAAAGGCGCTCCTATCAGGATATTCACCGTACCTATGATGATCTGGTCACTACAATGATTCGGAAGTACATGTATGGAGATGCGATTGATACGGTGACCAATTATGCTAAATTAGGTACTTTTGTTTTACAATATGAAGAAACCGACTGGGCCTTTTTAAAGCGCCTTGTCTCTCGCTTTGGTTCGGTACTTGTGCCGGAGATTACGGCTGCATCACCTAAGGTTTTCTTTGGAATGCCAGAAGGCAAACAGTATAAGGTGGAACGAGATGTATTTTATAGGGTACGAAAAACGTTTCATGAGTTAGATACAGGAAAACCAGGGGAACGTGATGGCGCTTATGTCACCTACACGATTGAAAATCTGCAATACTATGCGCTGGGTGATTTGATTACGTTACCCATCGGACAAGGCAAAGAGCTGGTCGTTGTGAGGGCAGTTACAGAGTTAAAGGACGGTTTACTCCAAACTCGTTATGATCTCCAAACCGAACAGGATATTCACTATGCTCGGTATGAAAATGATCAAGCTATCGGGATTTCACTCACGGGAACGGTGTTGAAGGTACAACAGGATTTCGTACAACTTCAACTGGAAATTGATCCGAAGCAAGACCCAGCTAAAGCCTGTTGGTTTCCCGTAGCTACCCGTTATGTTGCGGAAGAACATAGCGGCTGGTACGACATGCCTGAAGTTGGGGAACAAGTGGAGCTGTATTTACCTACACACTGTGAACAGGAAGCCTATGTGACCGATTCCTTGCGACAGCATCGCCACGCCAATGGACAGCCAGATATGAAGGCATGGAAACACGTACAAGGTAGCGGCATAGAAATGTCTGAGCAAGAGCTGATCCTGTCCACTTCCGATGGGTTTTCGATTACACTACATGAGGATACGGGTATCACCGTCAACAGTCCGGGGAATGTACAGATTCAGGGCAATCAAGTGAAGCTGGATGCAGGCCAGGAGCTATCACTGGAGGCTGGAAACGCACTATACTTAAAAGGCGGAGCCAGCAGTATGGTGCTAGATGGTGAGACGGACACGAAAGCCCCAGTGATTTATCAGGAAGGTACGGTGAAAGCTCCTGTTTTCGTAGCTGACCTCCCTCCTGTACCCGAGCCGCCGTTGATGAATATTAAGGCGTATGAGGCAGCGCAATCGGCAGCAGCTAACGCTTCTTCCAGAAGTACAACTTCTACTCCTACGGCAAAGGTTACAAGTCCAGCGGCGCTTCAACAGGCTAACGCATTGCTGGGTACAGTATCCAAGCTATTAGGCTCCATTCCAGCAGTCGGGAAAGTAGCCAACGTGATGTTGAATACATCGGGTGGAATAGCAGGTAAAGTGGCGGCAACGGTTTTACAAGTATCCGCAGCAATCCCTGTCCGGAGCAAAGGAACGCCTACCTTGGGAGCGTCTAAAGAAGCAGGTGTCCATCCGTTAAAACATTTGGCAGGTTTGGCGCTTCAAGGATTGATTAGTCAGTACGAGCATGAGCAAGCGAAACAAGCCTATTATAGCAAGTGGATTTTAGGCAAAGTATATACGAGTGCACGTCATGTGGCCCATTCCGGTGGTCCTCTAGAGCTCGTTCAAAACTTGCTGAAAGAATCGAATGCTATGGCTCATGCCTATCAGCAAATTCCCGCCGAGTTGAGACAACGCTGGAGGGCGAACTACGACAGTTACATGGCTCAACAGCCGAAGCCGAAGCAAGAAGAAGAACCCCAGTCGTGGTGGGATCTTATGGCGGCAGTCCAGCTCCAGAATGCGGAAAATGAAGCCATTATGGCGAAGCAGATGGCGAACGAGTTGGAGTATGCCGCAGATGTGAGTGGAGAAGTTGTATTAGGAGCAGCAGCAGCAGTTGTAGAAGATTATTCGTTTGGACTAATGAATAAGGAATACGCCTCAGATCATCCGATGGCGCGTAAAACAGGTGAAGTGATCGGACATTCCTTGACAACTGTAGCCGGAGCCGTAGAAACGGTTGGTGCTGTGACAGAAGGATTCTTAGGTGGTTTGGTAACAGCTTCAGGAGTAGGGGCACCTGTAGGCGTCCTTGCTATGGCACAATCTGTCGTTTTGGGAGCACATGGGACGGCGGTAACGTATACCGGAGCATCCAATAGTGTGAAAAGTACTAAGGATCTTTATCGAATGTTTGAAAGCGAGGGGCCAAGTCCTAATAGCTCAACGCCGTCTAAACCTTCAAGTGCAAAGTCAGGTAAGAGCGAAGGAACACCTGGCTCACAGAAACCGAGGAAACCAAACGAGAATCCGTTCGGAACTAAGGGGATGGATAAAGCTCCTAATAAGACTTCTTCCGATAATCCATTTGATGATGCAGGGAAACTTAAACCGAATGTGAAGTATAAAGCTGGTGAGCACCAATATGATTATGAAACAGATCATCTGGGGAGAATTGATAAGTTTAGTACAGATGATTTAAAATTAACTACAAGAGAAGAACGTTTACCACATAATCCGAAAACGCCAGGCAAAGAGCCAGGCGACCATGCGGGTCATTTAGCAGGAGATAGATTTGGTGGTTCACCAGATCTGGACAATTTGGTTTCACAGTCTAGTAATATAAATTTAAGCCAATACAAAAAAATAGAGAACCAGTGGGCTAAAGCCTTGAAAAATGGAAAACAGGTGAAAGTCGACGCAGAAGTTAAATATGAGGGGGATAGTTTGCGACCCTCCAAATTTAATGTACAGTATGAAATAGATGGTGAAGTTTTCGTCAAGAATTTATTGAATTGAAAAGGAGATTATTATGACTAAAGTTTTTGAAGATAGTTTTAGTGAATTACAAGCAGACATGGTTTCAATTTGTATGGAATATGTTAGAGATAAAGCTGAAAAAATCTTTATATATTGTTCATTTGAAGAAAGAGTTATTTCAAACGATTTTTTTTATTGTATCAACGGGAAAGTTGTTAAGAAGCATAAGCTTAATGATGCAATAGATGCTATTACAGAAAATATGGAATATAATACTTCTGTAGAGCGTCAAAAGGGTGTTATGAATATTATTAATGATGATATCGAAAAAATATACAAGTTATGTAATGAATACAAAAGAGAAATGCCTACAGAGATTAAATTAGTTTATGATGTAAGGGTAAATAGTCTGAAAGCAGAGTATAAATATGATTTAGTATATTCCAATGATCCAGTTAAAACTGCTGATGACATTGCTATGGAGTGGTTTGAACAGATCGAAGCGGATTTTAACAATAAATAAACTCTTAATGTATATATTTCACCTGGGTGTGCTAGAAATTTTGTGTAAATCAGTTTACAATCACAATAACAAGATGTTACAGACAGTATGACCAACAAACTAAACACTAAGAATCTTGGTAAACACACTTGATAAGCTTTAAAAGGTTCATTCCAACTTGAACGATTAAGAGGAATGGACCTTTTTTGCATGTTTAAATATAAGGGTGAAGCAAACAAGGACGGAACTTTATATGAATAAGCATGAGGGAATATTTGGTTAGGAAGACGTTATAAGAAAAGTAGATTCTGTGGATAGGACGGGCACTATTCAAGGAATCCGGTAGCCTTGACGATCTTGTCCCTATGAATGGGTCTAAATAAGGGCGAGTGGAAGAAGTACAGGTAAAGATAAAACCTATATACAATGGCGATTTGCAAAGACTTGTAGGTTTTGAAATAAAATACTCAATAGATAGTGTTGTGCAAAAAAAATGTTGATTTAAAATGAACCCATATATTTATTAAATTGGAATATTGAAAATTGCGGAGTTGTATCAGGACATTGCAATAACAGTTATTGAAATAATCCCAGAAGAGTGGAGTAAAGTATTCATTTACGCAGAAGTTCAAGAAGATGTGGGCAAATCCAGTTTTTGTTCTTGAATAGCATCCATAAAGTGAGATTTATGTTACTGTCATACTAATTATACGATTCTTCGTTTGAGCTTTCTGATAATAACCTCCAACTTTGTATCCAAAGTGGCTCTTCGGAGTTATAATATTTTTAGATAGTTTATTTTAATTTTAGAGAGCGCATTAGATTATCAAAGCCACAGGATCTTGTTAAAAACTAAAACTTTCATGTAATTATCAGGAGAGAAGTATAAAATGGTTAATCAATTTTTTCAGAAGCCCATACTTAATTCACCATATGAATATCCCCTACGGTATTGGGAGCTAGATGAACAGGGTCAACCGACTCATCAAATCATTGAGAGGAGACGTCCTGCTAAGTTCATTACACCAATTCCTAAACCTAGAAAACTTAAGGGGTCGGTTGAACAAACACAATTAATTTTTGATGAAGGTAAAGGTCTATCAAATGAAGAGCAACAATACGACCCTACTTCAATTATCAATTCAATAAGGCGCCATGTGGATCAGTGGCGAAATAGGCCCAATCCTAACGATTGGCAAGTCACACCTGAGACTGCTCGGCTACTTCAGCACTGGCGAAATCATAAATTCAGTAATAAAAGGCCGTTTTTTTGTCAGGTGGAAGCGGTTGAAACAGCCATTTGGTTAATAGAAGTTGCCCCAAAGCTGGGGAAAATGGGAAAGGAATTTCTCGATCATTTGGTTAATGCTAGTAATGAAGCGAACCCGGATTTAATAAGACTTGCTCTTAAACTCGCAACAGGGGCAGGTAAGACTACTGTTATGGCAATGCTAATTGCTTGGCAAACAATTAATGCCGCTCGTCGGCCTACAAGTAAAAACTTTACACGTGGATTTTTGATTGTAGCGCCAGGGTTGACCATCCGGGATCGGCTCAGAGTACTTCAACCAAACGATCCCGATAGCTATTATAAAAGCCGCGAACTTGTACCTAATGACATGCTCGCAGTTCTCGAACGTGCCAAGATTGTCATAACCAATTACCATGTTTTCAAGCTCCGCGAACGAGTTGAGCTATCGAAAGGTGGTCGCGCACTCCTTAAAGGACGGGGGTGTGATTTGGATACCTTAGAAACTGAGGGACAGATGCTTCAGCGTGTAATGCCGGAACTTATGGGCATGAAGAATATTATGATCCTCAACGACGAAGCGCATCACTGTTATCGAGAAAAAAGGAATTCAGATACCCAAGATAGCTTGTCTGCAGAAGAGAGACAAGAAGCTGAGAAAAATAACGAGGCTGCTCGGTTATGGATTTCTGGTCTCGAAACGGTCAATCGAAAGATTGGTATAAATCGAGTTATTGACTTATCAGCAACGCCCTTTTTTCTCAATGGGTCTGGATATGTTGAGGGTTCCTTGTTTCCCTGGACTGTAAGCGACTTTTCGCTTATGGATGCCATCGAATGTGGCATTGTCAAATTACCGCGCGTTCCCGTAGCTGATAACGTACCTGGCGGTGAAATGCCTAAATTCCGTAATCTATGGGAGCACATTCGTACTCGAATGCCAAAAAGAGGACGTGGTAAGACAAATTCACTCGACCCGCTTAGCCTGCCTATTGAATTACTTACTGCGTTAGAAGCTTTGTATGGTCACTATGAGAAGACTTTTGAACTTTGGAGGTCTAGTGGCATTAATGTGCCACCTTGCTTTATTGTAGTTTGCAATAATACTTCAACTTCTAAGTTAGTTTATGATTATATTTCTGGATTCCACAGACAGAATGATAATGGCTCTACGATAATTGAAAATGGACGCTTGAAGCTATTTCGCAACTTCGATGAACTGGGTAATCCACTTGGCCGTCCACGTACTCTTTTAATAGATAGTGAACAACTTGAGTCTGGCAATGCTTTAGATAAAGACTTTCGTAATATGGCTGAAGATGAGATCCAACGTTTTCGCAGGGAAATTATTGAGCGAACAGGAGATCGTCGAGGAGCTGAGATCCTTTCAGATCAGGAATTACTACGTGAAGTAATGAATACTGTTGGTAGAAAAGGGCGTCTAGGTGAATCGATTCGCTGTGTAGTATCGGTTTCCATGCTCACTGAAGGCTGGGATGCAAATACCGTTACACATGTTTTGGGTGTGCGTGCTTTTGGTACTCAGCTTTTATGTGAGCAGGTCATTGGACGTGCTTTGCGGCGACAATCCTATGATTTAAATGAAGAGGGCCTCTTTAATGTAGAGTATGCTGATGTACTAGGTATCCCGTTTGATTTTACTGCTAAGCCAGTTATAGCACCTCCACAGCCCCCCCGCGAAACGATCTTTGTTAAAGCGGTTCGCCCGGAACGGGATTACCTCGAAATAAGGTTCCCCCGGGTCGAAGGATATCGAGTGGAGCTTCCAGAAGAAAAACTTACAGCAATGTTTGATGCTGAATCCATACTTGAACTGACCCCTGACATCGTTGGTCCTTCAATTACTAAAAATGCTGGTATCATTGGTGAAGACGTCGATCTTAGTTTAGGACATTTGGAAGAGGTTCGTCGCTCTACACTTCTTTTTCATATTACAAAACGCTTACTCTACACGAAATGGCGTGATCATGGGGAGGCACCGAAACTTCATTTGTTTGGGCAACTCAAGCAGATTACTAAACAATGGCTTGATACTTGCCTAGTTTGTAAAGGTGGTACTTATCCAGCCTTGTTAATGTACCAAGAGTTAGCGGATATGGCTTGTAATCGTATTACTGCTGGTATTACCAAATCATTGGTTGGAGAGAGGCCTATAAAGGTTGTGCTAGACGCCTACAATCCTAGCGGATCTACGATACATGTAAATTTTAATACCTCCAAAACAAATCGTTGGGAGGCTGATGCAAGAAAAAGTCATATAAATTGGATTGTTTTGGACAGTGACTGGGAGGCTGAGTTTTGTCGCGTTGTCGAGTCACACCCTAGGGTTAAGTCGTATGTTAAAAATCATAATTTAGGGTTAGAAGTTCCATACCGCTATGGTTCGGAACAAAGGAAGTATATTCCTGACTTTGTAGTTCTCGTTGATGATGGACGTGGGGAGGGTGACCTGCTACATTTGGTGATTGAGATTAAAGGCTACCGACGTGAAGATGCTAAGGAAAAGAAAATTGCAATGGACACTTATTGGATTCCTGGAGTTAATAACCTTGGCAGGTATGGGCGTTGGTCCTTTGCTGAGTTTACTCAGGTTTATGAGATTGAGTCTGACTTCCATGCAAAATTACAAGCTGAATTTAATAAATTGATTATCTCAGCCACTGGTCAGATGTTGTAAAGGAGAAGCGTTAATTGGACAAATATACAATAAAGAAGACAGTTGGAATTCTTAAACACGATGATGCGACCCGCAAAAATATTCCCACAGTAGAGTACCAATCAGTGATGGCTAAGGAAGAGCAAGACCCTATACGTGTTTCCTACAATCGTCGAAATCATGACCTCGACCCACAATTAGTGTGGCGTGGAAAAGATAGCCAAGATTGGTCGGATCTAGTGGTTCAAGCGCCGCCTCTCTATATTCAAGAGAAAGTACATCCCAAGGTTCTGATCGATGACCTGCAACGACGTATCGATGATGGTGAAACAGTCGATAATTTGCAGCTCGATCTATTTGAAGATTTTAATGGTTTACTAAATGATAATGCCAAGACTGAGTTCTACCAGCATGATGCTAGTTGGACTAATCGGTTGATACTTGGTGATAGTCTCCAAGTTATGGCTTCACTTACAGAACGTGAAGGCTTGCGTGGTAAAGTTCAATGTGTATACATTGATCCACCATACGGTATTAAGTTCAATTCAAACTTTCAGTGGTCTACTACTAGTCGGGATGTAAAAGACGGGAATGTTAATCACATTACTCGTGAGCCAGAACAAGTTAAGGCCTTTCGTGATACTTGGCGAGATGGGATTCATTCTTATTTAACGTATTTAAGAGATAGATTAACAGCAGCACGAGATTTATTGAGTGATACTGGTTGTGTTGTTCTTCAAATTGGTGATGAGAACGTTCATAGGGCACGGGTGCTACTTGATGAGGTTTTTGGGGATAGTAATTTTGTTTGTCTCATTACTGTCAAGAAGACCCATCATCAAGAATCAAACTACGTTCCCTCAGTATCCGACTACTTAATTGTATATGCTAAGTCTAAATCGCAACTTAAATATCGCCCTATTCGTCCTACAAAGTCTCTCGATGGGATTGACTTTTCAAAGTTTAATAAGACTCTCGACTCTGAGCTCCGTGTGCACCCGATACCAAAGGAGTGGAAGTTAGACCCAGGGTTGATCCCGATAGATCGTATACCAATTCGAACAGATATTACTTTGACACAGGATGGTGATTCTCAAAATTCTCAGGTACCTTGGAGTATATTCTCTAATGAGTATTACCCAGGTAAGGGGCGTCACTGGAGAACCCATGAGGAGGGTCGGCGACGTCTATCCTACGCTGGCCGGGTTTCCAGAGGTACGACAAGACCTTTCTATATTGAACCATGGAACGATAAACCTGCTGCGCCGAACAATAATATCTGGACTAAGAATCTTGCAGGTGCACAGCATAAGGTCTATGTTGTTCAAACTAATGTAAGAATTGTTGAACAAGTGCTCTTGACGTTTAGTGATCCTGGTGATCTCGTCCTTGATCCAACATGTGGCTCGGGTACAACTGCTTATGTTGCGGAACAGTGGGGACGTCGTTGGATTACGATTGACACTTCACGGGTGGCCCTTGCTTTAGCACGTGCTAGGATAATGGGGGCTACATATCCCTACTATTTACTGGCTGATAGTAAAGAAGGACAAATTAAGGAGGCAGAGTTAACTCGCACCACTCCATCTGAGGAACCAACTCGTAATGATATTCGTTATGGTTTTGTCTATGATAGAGTACCACATATAACACTAAAATCTATTGCTAACAACTCAGAAATAGACATTATTTGGGGAAAATTTAAAGTGATTCTAGAACCATTGCGGATAAGCTTAAACCAAGAAATTGGATGTGAATTTGAAGAATGGGAGATTCCGCGAGATCCTGACGAGAAATGGTCCGATTATATAAAGGAACTACATGCTCAGTGGTGGAAACATCGTATTGACCGACAAAAAGAAATTGATGCTTCTATCGCAGCGAAAGCAGACTTTGAGTATCTTTATAATAAACCGTTTGAAGACAATAAGAAGGTTCGTGTAGCTGGGCCTTTTACTGTTGAGAGCCTCCTACCGCACCGTGTCTTGGCAGTGGATGAAAATGACGAGTTGATTGAAGGCATTACGGAATCAAAGGAAGGTTATGCTGAGGAACAGGACTTCATCATGATGATTCTTGAAAACCTACGTACTGCGGGTGTGCAACAGTCGAACAAAGAAGATAAGATAAATTTCTCCTCCGTTATGCCTTGGCCTGGGAAACTGATTTGTGCCGAAGGGCGTTATACTGAGGAATATGAGGAAGTGGCTATAGAGAAACGCTCTGCAATCTTTATTGGTCCAGAGTTTGGGACTGTTTCAAGGCCTGATCTTGTTGCTGCTGCTCGTGAGGCAGTTGATGCAGGTTTCGATGTACTTATTGCTTGTGCTTTTAATTATGATGCTCATTCTTCGGAGTTTGACAAGATTGGACGCTTACCGGTGCTCAAAGCGCGTATGAATGCTGACTTGCATATGGCTGATGAACTGAAGAACAATGGAGCGGGTAACTTGTTCGTAATCTTTGGAGAGCCTGATATAGATCTCATAAATAATGAGACTGGGAAAATTCAGTTAAAGATCAACGGAGTTGATGTCTTTCACCCAAGTACAGGCGAAGTACGTAGCGACGGTGCGGAAGGAATAGCTTGTTGGTTCATTGATACTGATTACAATGAAGAGAGTTTTTTCGTACGTCATGCATATTTTCTGGGCGCAGATGATCCGTATAAGTCCTTAAGAACTACGCTTAAGGCGGAAATTAACGCTGAGGCTTGGGCAACGCTGAATAGTGATACTTCAAGACCATTCAACAAACCCAAGAGTGGGCGCATCGCTGTTAAGGTAATCAACCATCTTGGCGACGAGGTGATGAAAGTCTTTCGTTTGTAACAGATGAAAGAATTCACAGGGTAATTTGGCTTGGTTTTATGCCACCTACCCAAACATCCTCAACATCACCACCCGCCGAATTGTGGATTTGCCGTGCCACGGTTCGCCTCCATTTAAGTAAGACAAGAAAGCCATCAGCCAGTGATTCTGGTTGGTGGCTTTTTATTATGGCTCTAGTAATTGACTTGAAGAGGTTTTACACAACTTGTAGCTTAAAGGTATCTCTAAGTGTTCCTGCTGCTTTTTCTCCGTAAGCAACCCAAGCATTGATTTTCTTTTCGAAAAAGTATTGACACGGATAAAAAAGTATTATATCTTTATATCAAGATAAATAAATTAAAGATAAACAACCGGAAAATTTTGAATAGGGAGGTATACACATGATCACCATTTTAGAAAGAATTAATCAGCTCGCAAAAAAAGCAAAAGAAGTTGGGTTGACTGAAATTGAAAAAACGGAACAAACGGATCTTCGCAAAGAATACCTTCAAATCTTTCGGGGTTCTGTACAAAGCCTTCTCTTGAATGCTACGATTTATGATCCGAATGGAGACGATGTTACGCCTGAGAAACTAAAAAAAGAACAGGCTCAAATCGCTAAACGATGAATTTAATTTTATCTAATATCTCTAATTTAATAATCTTTAAGTAAATATAATATGGAGGGTGATTTTTATGTTGGCAAGTGGATTGTTAATGATACGTTTGGTGGTTGGATTGTTATTGGTGGGGCACGGAGCACAGAAGCTTTTTGGTTGGTTTGGCGGCTATGGTCCAAAGGGTACGGGCGGTTGGATGGAATCGATTGGCATTAAGCCCGGAGTATTCATGGCAGTGTCTGCTGGGTTGATGGAATTGTTGGGAGGAGCTCTATTTGCTTTAGGACTATTCACTCCACTGGCTGCATTGTTGATTACGGTGACTATGCTCGGAGCAATTTTCAAAGTACATGGCCCAAACGGGATCTGGGCAACAGCTAATGGCTATGAATATCCGCTAGTTCTTATTGCAGTCGCAATTGGTATTGCGTTGACAGGAGCAGGTTCATATTCTATCGATGCATTACTTAGATAAAACATGATGTTTAGGTCATTAAAAGCCATTAACAACAAAAAATAAAGGTTCCTACGATTAAAGGAGGGTTTCATATGTCACTGCAAACTACAGGTATCCATCATATTACAGCTTTTGCCGGTAACCCGCAGGAAAATGTCGACTTCTATGCCGGCGTCCTGGGGCTTCGGTTAGTGAAGAAAACAATCAACTTCGATGCTCCTGAGGTTTACCACTTGTACTTTGGTAACGAGGCAGGAAGTCCTGGAACGATTATTACTTTTTTTCCTGCACCAGGAACTCCCAAAGGGCGAATCGGAGGTGGCCAGGTGGGTATAACCTCGTATGTGGTCCCACCAGGTTCACTTGATTTTTGGCGGCATCGTTTAGAAAGCTTTGATATTCAAGTTACGAAAACGAGCCGTTTTTCTGAACAATATCTTCAATTCGAGGATAATGAGGGCTTACGACTTGAGCTTGTTGAACGTGAAGCGGGAGCGAATAGTACTTGGTCTTACGGTGGCATTTCGGCTGATCAAGCAATTAAGGGGTTTGGAGGTGCTGTGCTATTTAGCGTTAACCCACAGAAAACGATGGATGCATTGGAGACCATACTCGGATTTACAAAAACCGATGAAGACGCCGAATATGCCCGTTACCAGGCTGTAGGAGAAATCGGCAACATCGTAGATGTTCCGCTCGCCAAAATGGGTTTAGGATTTGGTGGAGCAGGCACGGTACATCACATTGCGTGGCGTGCAAAAGATTTCGAACAACATGAAGAATGGAGAAGCGCAGTCCAGCATTATGGCTATCAGCCGACTCCAATCATAGACCGCCAATATTTTAATGCGATATATTTCAGAGAAGCGGGCGGCATCCTATTTGAAATTGCTACAGATCCACCGGGATTTGCTAATAATGAACCTGTTGAATCTTTGGGGCAGAAATTAATGCTGCCAGAGTGGTATGAACCGCAGCGGGCTCAAATTGAGGCGAATCTGCATCCTATTGAAGTGAGAACATTAACTGGAAAACAACAGTAAGCGAAACGGTAGCTGTTTTGCCCCAGTGGAAAAGGTGAAGCCACGTTGATGGGAACTGCCAGGTTTAGAAAAACGGTACATGACTGAATATAAACATGACAAGATGAATATCAACAGGATTAAACCCACTTTGACAAAATTGGTCATAGTGGGTTTTCATTATGCACTTGGTATGGACTTATAACATAGGGATGAAAGTCTGATCACGCTAGGCAAGAAGGGATGTATATTTAATCGCTATTTTTCAACGCATCTAATTTTCGAGTGCTCCAGATGAACCTCCCCCCAATCATACATACTGCGCAATATGGGGACGAAATTTGCTCCGTGAGCTGTTAGCGAGTATTCTACCCGGGGAGGAATCTCTCTGAATATTTCACGATGCACAAATCCGTCTTCTTCTAATTCTCTTAGTTGCTTGGTTAACATCGCTTGTGTGATATCAGGAAAGGCGCGTTTAATTTCACCGAATCTTCGGGTACCACGGGACAGAAACCATAAAATCACTATTTTCCATTTGCCGCCAATGATTTTCTGAACCTTTGTTAAGGGGCAATCTGTAAAATAATTCAGATTTTCACTCATTTGTGCCATCTCCTTATCGTTTGTATTCCAGAAAGTCCTATGAAATCAATTAGTATGATTTTTGATAGTATATACTATAAATATGCCTACTTGTTGTTTCGATACCATTGGCTTAACATTACATTAGCATTAAAGCTTTGACAAGCCATCTGAAAATATTCTGGGGGCGAAGAAGATGAATATTAATATTTTATACGGTCACCCTTATGCTAAGAGCTTTAACAAAGCGATTTTGGAGCAGGTGATCGCTCATTTAAACGTACGAGGGGCGAATGTTAAGGTAAAAGATTTAATTCAAATGTCATTTAATCCGACGGCAGGCTTAAAGGATTTAGAGGCTAAGGTCACTAACGTATTGCCAGAGGAGATAGTAAAAGAACAGGAGGATTTATTGTGGGCAGATGCCTTGATTATTATTTCACCGGTATGGTGGGGCGGATTTCCCGCTGTTATTAAAGGATATATAGATAGAGTGTTCACAACAGGACTCATACGCTCTTCTGATGGTGTATATGGGCTTGAGGGCAAGAGAGCCTACTCGATTTTTACAACAGGATCTTCAGAAGATTATATTCGCATATCACGTCAGAAAGATATGCTCTACGCGGCTAACGATAATTTGTTTGGGTTCGCCAAGTTTTCGGATGCCGAGATTAAGCTTCTTTACTCGGTGCCGCGTGTAACCTTGGAGGAACGAAAAGCAATGCTGCTGGATGTCAATCGATTTGTCGATCGTATTTTTGATATGAGACCGGGAGAGGGAGGCAGTACGAGGGATAGCCTTTCTCTTCAAGCTTTGGAGCATGATTTGGCTAGCCATTAAGATTACGTAAACTGCAGGATGTTTCTTTGGAAAAATGAAGAACACCCTTATGGGTGTTCTTTCGTTTGGACATATGGACATATTACACTGTGCTAAGTTATAAGCTTGTTACTGCTAAAGATATAACCTTTTGGATGGTTCTCCTACTGGATACCGCAGAAGGTTTAAGACGTCAGTTGCCGGTTTGTAACTTGCCTTAGCCACCACGTCAGGAGATTTCCCGGTGTTTCCCGTATCCTCTAGCCGACAAGATATGAATGCTCCTCCAATCTTTAGAAATGCCAAATTCCACGCATTACCGTGTAATATTTTGCTTGATAGCCTTAATTTTCTCCTCAGTAAAGACTCCTGAATCCAGCAGGTCTAGAATGGAGAGCACGCTGCCGCGAGAACCCCAGCTGCCTTCTTCAATGACCTGGAAGGATACCCACCAAGTTGGGGATGGTTCCGGTACACCAAGTACTTTAGTCAAACTGCCAAGAATATTCTCAAGCACTTTTTTGCGAACGTCGTTAGGCCAGTCACCATCCATCACCAGAACATTGACAGTAATTACATCACGTTCTGGCTGATCCGACAGCAATTGCCCGCCAATTGCCATGTAATCTATTGGACGTTCGGTGAAATGGACCTGAAACCCTTCTCTTGCTGGCGGACAATATTGACCTACCTCTGGAACGAGAACTGCATCCGTCAAACCTTCTGCCAAAAGACGGCGCTGTTCAAGCGTTATGCGGCCTGCGGGATAATTTACACTGATCATGGTCATGGTCTGATATCTCCTTATTAAGATTTAACCAAGCGATGTCTTGGAATTCTTTATGATATCTGTATCCAAGGCTTCAGCTTGGCAAGCTCATTGGTATTTTGTTGATATCGTTAATATAAAACGATGATAAACCCCTGTCAACACTAATTATTATAATAATATATATTTAAATAATATATAGAGAGATGTGAAGCTAGTTTAAATGGGCTATAATTATGTCTAGTCTAATGAAAGCATGACATACTACGGAGATTTGCTAGAGGTAACAGGAGGCACAATATATAATGGCGAGACAGTCGGGAAAAACCAATACAATGTTTGCGGTATTAGGCATTCTGAGTCTGGGTCCTCATACCGGTTATGATATAAAGCAACATATGGAGCAAAGCACTAGTTACTTTTGGAATGAGAACTATGGTCAGATCTATCCCAGCCTGGCAGAGCTACTGGATCGAAAAGATATTGCAGTCGAGGTTATTCGACAGAAAGGAAAGCCTGACAAGAAACTCTACAGCATTACCGATCAGGGAAGGCAGACGTTGTCAGACTGGCTTTCTCAGCCCATGGAGCATGTGGTGATGCTTAAAAAAAATGAGCTGCTGTTGAGGGTGTTTTTTGGCGGGAATTCTTCGCCTGAAACGATTATAAAGCACATACAGGAGTATAAAGAAAAGCTAGTGGAAAGCTTGCATATTTTTGAAGAACTTGAACGTTGGCTTATCAACGTAGAGCATAAAGACCATAATCACAAATATTGGATGATCACAATGAGCTATGGTAAAAGTCAGTTTAGCAGTTTAATTAGCTGGTGCGATGATAGCATTAAAATATTGAGTTCTTAGCAGTTGGTAAAACTCATATGTAATGAATAATCAGAAAGCATGCTGGACTATCAGAGGAATAGTAAACTAGTAACGACAATTCTTGTCGTTATCTCCGGACATGGCGACTCCTCCTCCATAAAGCTGCTTGCCAAGTTGGGCTCGCACCTTTATGGAGGAGTTTTTTTATCCCGTAAGGAGGATGCAATACACACGATTTTGTACGCTGTAAATGAGTAACTATTATTCCACCAGCTTTTCAGACTTCACCAGCATTTCTCGTAACACGTGAGCGACTCGACTTTTCCGGTTCTCTGCTTTCTTTTTTATCAAGTGTAATGATTTTTTGTATGCATGAGTATGGCTTTGATCGTAGAACTGTTTGGCTGCAATGCGTAATGTTCTTCTTAATAACAGTGCTGATGAGCGTGTTAACCTAGAGCGGAATCCCCTGCGCAATACCCGCAACGTATTTTTGTAGGTCTCAAAATCCTCGGATGGAGGGATAAGGGCAAATAAATTTAACGAGGAGTCATTGAATCCGTAAGTTTCATACATGATTCTCAGATTTTCTGTATTTAAAACGTTACCTCTGAGATAGGTTGGATGTTCCTGATGATATCCGACCACCTCTTTGATGCAATAAAAAGGGATCTTCAAGCGATGCAGTCTATAGCCAAGGTCCCAGTCTTCGAGTCCATACAGCACAAACCGTTCATTAAAACCTCCAATACGAATCAAGTGGCTGCGTCTGATGGCTACACAACGAGTAACCAGCAGCATCCAGGGGGCGACATCCGTTGTGGCAAATTGTTTCTGCGTATTGGGGGGGACTCTTGTGGGACTAACTACTTTAGACAGTGCACCCGTTTGGTGAAGGATATCTTCAGGGGTTATGATTGGAGTAATTTCGTTCGCTGCTTCATAGTCAGCATTCCATAAGTTGGACTGCGTAAGTATGTTGCGACATTGTTCTTTTTCTTCAGGAGAAAAGTCAGGGTAATAATGGGTAAAAGCATCGTCCCATGAGTGAGGAATGCCTGAGAGCACAGACTTGGGATATTTACGGTGATAACGGCTCACGATCCTAATGAATTCCGGTAATACTACAAAGTCAGCGTCGCAGAAGATGATGTATAGCCCTTTTGCACGGCGCAGTCCCAAATTTCGAACGGCAGATCGACCGCGTTGTTCCTGATGTGACACATAGATAAGAGGATAGGATGCTTTGAAGCCTTCGACCATTTCTTTCGTTCCGTCTGTAGAACCGTCATCAGCTACAATGACTTCGAATAGTTGCTTTGGATAGGTTTGTGTCTCAAATGAAGCGAGTGTGAGCAACAATTGCTGGGCTCGATTATAGGTTGGAATGATGACGCTGTAGCGGATAGCCAATATGATCTCCCCCCCACCATTCTTATTAGAAAACGTTTGAACAAGATGAATAATAACAATGTATTCAAGGATTTTAGCCTGGTCTAGTCAAACATCCCTCAAGGTTCGAAACAGGCTTGGTCTTATTACTGATGCTAAGGTGGGGGTTCTGTATTTTCTGCTGTTTTGCAGGTACGTTCAGTGGTGTTATATATGTGTAATCATGGTATTATGCATAGAGATGTAAAGTAAAAGCGACGGCGCTTCCTATCCGCTGAAAGCCCGCTCAGCAAACAGAAACAAACATGAGATGAAATGGGCAAGTTATGGTAAACTATATAGAGTTATAGAAGACCTGAAAGAGGAGTACTTTATGACACAATTTGTCTATAAGCAAATTATTGACGATCTCAAGATGAAAATTTTTGCGGGAAAGTTTGCGGATATGAGATTGCCAGATGAACGTAGTCTTAGTGAGACGTACCAGGTTAGTCGTAGTTCAATTAAACGTGCTCTGACTAAAATGGAGAATGTCGGAATTATTTTCAAAAAACAAGGTTCCGGGACATTTATTAATCCATTATACATAAGAAATGAATCTATCTTTAACTACGAAGGCTCTAATCTAGGGGTCACTGATAATTTTCAAATGCATGGTAAAAAGCCTAAGATCAAAGTATTGAGTTTTGAGGTCATTCCGCCAACGGAAGAATTACAGCGCGATTTGTTCTTGGAGACTCATGATTTTGTTTACAAAATTGTTCGCTTACGTCTGTTTGATGATGATCCTTTTATGATTGAAACGGGCTATATCCCCATTAAAATTGTCCAGAATTTAAATCAGACAATTATCGAGGGGTCCATTTTTAATTATTTGGAAGACTCGCGGAACTTGGCCGTCACCAAATCTTTTTTATCCATTTTTGCAGAACCGTCTCAAGAGAATGATCAAAAGCTGCTACATTTAAATGAAAATGAGCCTGTAGGTATTATGGAAGGTGTGTTCTTTTTAGATAACGGTACGCCATTTGAGTTTTCTCATATGCGATTTCATTACAAATATTTGAAATTTAATACCTTTGTATCGGTTCACTAATGATAAGACTGGAGAATTCTCCGGTCTTTTTTTTATGGTTTTGAAAAAAGGATTGAAGCCTGCAATTACCTCGTTTATTACAAATTTTATTGGTTTATACTTCTATATATTTTAATGTAAGAGCTTTTTTACTGTCTTTTTAATTTATATTTCATAGTATGTTCAAAATTTCACAAAATTGGACCGTATCACTTGTGAAAAAGGTTGAATTAAATTGGCGTAGCGTTATGATGGACATGTAGATGAAATTTCCGGAAATAAATTACAAACAAAACTACTTAGGGAGTGGACACAATGTCATTATCACCCGTGTTAGCAGATTATTCATCTAAAACATATTTGGAAAAACTTGATGCATATTGGCGTGCAACGAACTACATTTCGGTAGGTCAGCTGTATTTAAAAGATAATCCTTTGTTGAGAGAGCCTTTAAAAGATTCAGATGTGAAGGTTAAGCCAATTGGACACTGGGGCACAATTCCGGGTCAAAACTTTATTTATGCACATCTAAATCGTGTTATTAATAAATATGATTTGAGCATGCTTTACATTGAAGGTCCTGGTCACGGCGGCCAGGTTATGGTTTCAAATTCTTATCTGGATGGTAGTTACACTGAAATCTATCCACAAATTACGCAAGATATCCCAGGTATGAAGAAATTGTTCAAACAATTCTCTTTCCCTGGCGGTATTGCTTCACATGCTGCTCCTGAAACACCTGGATCTATCCATGAAGGTGGAGAATTAGGTTACTCCCTTTCTCATGGTGTAGGTGCCATTCTGGATAATCCTGATCTGATTTCGGCTGTTGTTATTGGTGATGGCGAAGCTGAAACGGGCCCATTAGCCGCTTCGTGGTTCTCTAACCGATTTATCAACCCCATCACGGATGGTGCAGTGCTGCCAATCTTGCACTTGAATGGCTTTAAGATTAGTAACCCAACGATTATGTCTCGTCAATCGAAAGAAGAATTGACCTCCTACTTTAAAGGTTTGGGTTGGGAGCCGTTCTTTGTTGAAGGTGAAAATCCGGATCACATGCATCCAGAAATGGCGAAAGTATTGGATACGGCCATCGAGAAGATTGAAGCTATTCAAAAGAATGCACGTGAAAATAATGACCTTACTCGTCCGGCGTGGCCGATGATTGTATTCCGTTCACCTAAAGGCTGGACAGGTCCGAAGGAATGGGACAACGTGCCGAATGAAAATTCATTCCGTGCCCATCAGGTTCCAATTCCGGTTGATCAAAAGAATATGCAACACGCACCTGCTTTGTTAGAATGGCTGAATAGCTATAGACCAGAGGAATTGTTCGACGAAAACGGTCGTTTAAACTCTGAGCTTGCTGAAATTCTGCCTACAGGCGATAAACGTATGGGAATGAACCCTGTTGCGAATGCGGGTAACCTCATTAAAGACTTGAAATTACCGGATTTCCGTAACTATGCGCTGGATAATTCCGTACCTGGTAAAGTGATTGCGCAAGATATGTCGGTTTTAGGGAAATACGTTAAAGATGTGGTTCTTTTAAATGAAGAAAATCGTAATTTCAGAATCTTCGGACCGGATGAAACGATGTCTAACCGCTTGGCTCCTGTTTTTGAAGTAACCAAACGCCAATGGATGGACCAAATTATTGAACCTAATGATGAATTCTTATCATCCTATGGCCGCGTAATTGATTCTCAATTATCCGAACACCAAGCTGAAGGATTGCTGGAAGGTTATGTATTAACAGGTCGTCATGGTTTCTTTGCAAGTTACGAAGCCTTCCTGCGTGTGGTTGACTCGATGATCACCCAACACTTTAAGTGGCTGCGTAAAGCAACGGATCAAGGATGGCGTGCAGATATCCCATCATTGAATGTCGTAGCAACCTCAACGGTGTTCCAACAGGATCATAATGGGTATACACACCAAGATCCAGGCTTGTTAGGTCATTTGGCTGATAAAAAACCAGAATTTATTCGGGAGTATCTGCCAGCTGATGCCAATTCATTGTTGGCTGTTTTCGACACCATTTTAAATGACCGTCAAAAGATCAATTTGATTGTTTCGTCTAAACACCCACGTCCACAATGGTTTAGTGCTGATGAAGCGAAAGAATTGGTGGACAAAGGGTTGAAGATTATTGATTGGGCAAGTACAGATCAAGGTGGAGAACCTGACCTTGTCATTGCTTCTGCTGGTACAGAGCCAACGATTGAAAGTTTAGCTGCGATTTCCATTTTGCATGAAAAACTGCCTGACTTGAAGATTCGGTACATCAACGTGGTAGATTTGCTGAAACTGAGAAGTCAAAAACTAGACCCGCGTGGATTATCCGACGCCGAGTTTGATCATTTTTTCACAAAAGACAAGCCAGTTGTTTTCGCTTTCCATGGTTACGAAGGTCTGATCAAAGATCTGTTCTTTGATCGTCACAACCATAACTTGCATGTACATGGTTACCGTGAGAATGGCGATATTACGACACCATTTGATATGCGCGTATTGAATCAGATGGATCGCTTCGATCTAGTGAAGGAAGCTGTTCTAAGCTTACCTGACGCTGAGAAGTATACCAACATTGTGGATGAAATGGATGCTACGGTTAAGAAACATCATCAATTCATTCGCGAAGAGGGTATTGATTTACCAGAGGTAGAGAACTGGGTATGGAAAGGCTTGAAATAAAAACACAGACACTTCAACTTTATGTTGGACAACCAAGCCATCAAGCATGAAGTGGAATATATGATCTGGTAGTGGTATACAAGTGCCTGACCCCTTTGACTTCAAGTATGATTTCAATGGGGATCAGGCGCTTTTTGATTTAGCACACAGAGAACTTGGTAGAGAAGTTACAAGCTAGTGGGTATATACATATATAGGGAACGAAATGAATTTCTATATTTTGCCTGACGATTAAAGAGGTGTTATGGTATATGAGAATAGTAAAGGAGGCTGTTAATATGAACCATCAAATTCCGGAGAAGGTATTGAATGATGGCACTAAAGTGCCCGTCATTGGATTTGGGACTGTTGGATTTAAGGGTGCAGATGGAGTACAGGCGATTACCGGCGCAGTTGATGCAGGTTACCGTCTGATCGACACAGCGTTCAACTATGAAAATGAGGGGGCTGTCGGGAAAGCGGTCCGGCAGAGCTCTGTGCCCAGAGAAGAATTGTTGATTTGCTCCAAACTACCGGGTCGCCGACATGCTTACCAAGAAGCCATTGTAACGATCGAAGAGTCATTATATAGAGGAGGTCTGGACTATTATGATCTTTATCTGATCCATTGGCCGAATCCCCAAATTGATCGATATGTTGAAGCCTGGCAGGCGTTGATTGAGGCGAAGAAAAGGGGCTATATTCGTTCCATCGGGGTCTGCAATTTTCTGCCCGAGCATAATGAACGTTTAATTCGGGAAACAGGTGTCGCCCCGAGCATCAATCAAGTTGAATTGCATCCATTGTTTAATCAGGAGCACCAGCGTGCAAAAGATGCTGAACAGGGCATCGTGACCGAATCGTGGAGCCCCTTGGGGCGTGGTCACAGCATACTGGAGAATGAAAAGATTGGGGAAATTGCTGCTGCTCATGGTAAAACGACTACACAAGCGATTTTACGTTGGCATATCCAACTTGGAGCGATCCCGATCCCTAAGGCCTCTTCTTTAAAACACCAAACGGAGAATTTGGATATTTTTGATTTTGAGTTGTCTCCAGAGGAAATGAACGTGATTTCGGCATTTAGCAGTGAGGATGGGCGGATATGGGGTCAGGACCCCAAGTCCTATGAAGAACTATAATCAGGAACAATAAATAGAAGGGTTCAAAAATCTGTCGCGGGTTTTTGGACCCTTTGCTTTTATAATAAAACGAACACACATCCGAAAGTGATCAGTGGGCCAGTATATAGAGCTATGATGAACATTTTTTACCGGATTTGATGTATGATATGGTGGAATGTAGTCCTTTCGAAGGAGGTCATCATGGGAATTTTGTCGAGGTTTAGGGATATTATGAAAATGAATGTTAACGCCTTAGTGGATAAGGTGGGAGACCCGGAGAGAACCATTGACGATTATATGCGGAATTTAAACAGTGATCTAGGCAAGGTGAAAGCGGAGACGGCCTCAGTGTTGGCTGATGAGAGAAGGGCAAAAAGAGCACTGGATGAATGCAAAGCCGAAATCAAAAAGCTCCAGCATTATGCCAGTAAGTCTGTGGAAGCTGGTAATGAAGAGGAAGCTCGAAAGTTTCTGGAGAGAAAAGGTTTGCAGGCGGAGAAATTGGAACAATTACAAACGTCCTATGATTTAGCTTCGACAAACGCCGTAAATATGAAACAAATGCAGGAGAAGTTGGTGTCCGATATGGGACAACTAGAAGCGCGGCGCGCTGAACTTAAAGGGAAGATGGCGGTTGCCAAAGCACAGCAAACCTTGAACTCTATGGGCAGCAAGAATTCTGCTTTCGAAGTTATGGAAGAACAGGTGAACAGAGCGTATGATGAAGCGATGGCTATAGCCGAGCTTCGGGCAGGAACGAAGGACGACCTGGATGCTTTATTTGCACAATACGAGAAGAGTACGAATGCAGAGGATGAACTGGCTGCGATCAAAGAAAAAATCAACCATAAGGAATCATAACAGTATCTACATGAAGAGGTGAGCAGATGCCGGTTATCGAATACAAATGCCCAAACTGCGGCAGCGGCATGGTCTTTGACGGTGAGACAGGGATGTTATCCTGTCATAGTTGCGGAAGAGAGGACAATATCGAATCTATTCCTGATCCTCTGATAAATCGTATTTTTTCAGAAGATGAGGCCCATGAGTATCATTGTAATAACTGCGGAGCAGTGATTATGACCGAAGTGGAGACGAGTGCAACGGTGTGCAGCTTTTGTGGTTCTGCCGTGGTTCTCGGGGATCGACTGACTGGCAAGCTGGCTCCAGCGCAGGTTATTCCTTTTTCAATCAGTAAGGAAGAAGCCATAGCTGCTTTCAAAAAATGGTGCAAGAATGGCCGTCTTACGCCGAATCGGTTCATGATAGCAGACCGAATCAAGGGAATAACCGGGATGTATGTGCCCTTCTGGTTATATGAATTACATAATAAAATTGAGGTTCAAGGTGAAGGTACCCAAGTGAGAACCTATACGAGCGGAGACTACGAATATACGGAAACGAAGCATTTCGATGTATATCGGAAAATTCGTTTGAATTATGTAAAGGTTCCAATTGATGCTGCGGAGAAAATGAACGATGAGCTGATGGATAAATTGGAGCCTTTTCCATACGATCAGCTAAAACCCTTTAAAACGCCATATCTAGCAGGTTATATTGCGGAGAAGTACAGTTATAACGAAGAAGAGCTTTTCCCGCGAGTTAAAGAAAAAGTGAAGGAATATATTGATGCTTATATTCATTCTACGGTGTCAGAGTATACGGCCGTGAGTTATACGGAAAAGCAAATTGATACTACATTAAAACAAGCGGATTATGTCCTGCTCCCGGTGTGGGTCATACACTATGACTATAATCAATTGGAGCATACGTTTGCTATGAACGGACAGACGGGCAAGGTAGTCGGTAAGCCTCCGATTAGCAAGTTCAAAGTGACGGCTTGGTTTGCAGGCATTTTCGGCATTACTCTCTTTTCATTGAGGTTAATCACTTGGTTGATGATGGGAGGGGGATTTTATTGAAAAAGCATAGAGCGATTATAGCCGTCTTGTTGTTCTTTGCTGCTTTTCTGGCAGTTCCTATGGAAATGAAGGGCGAACCAGCAACGACAGAAATGAAGCCATTGATTTATGATGAAGCGGGTCTGCTCAATCAGGAAGAGTATGATGTGTTGAACGCTATGGCTAATCAATACGGAGCGGAAAGAGAAACGGACATTATTATTTATACTACTCTCAATCCCGACAATATGGATGTTATGAAAATAACGCAGGACTTTTATGATGACCATGGCCCTGGGTATGACAGATCTCATGGGAACGCGGTCATTTTAACGATGGATATGAGAAATAGAGAGGTGTACTTGGCCGGATTTTATAAGGCAGAACGGTATCTGGATGATGACAGGCTTACTAAAATACGCCATGAGATTAGCCCGGACCTGACGAACGGCAACTATGGGCTTGCATTTCAAAAGTATATTCTGAGTGCGCACAAATATTTGGCCATCCGTCCAGGGGTGAATCCAGACAGTATATTTTTTAAAGGCTGGCTTCATTTGGCGGTTGCCCTGGGATTGGCGGCGATGATCGTGGGCAAGATGGTTTCCAATTCTGGCGGTCGGGTTACGGTAAATCGGCAGACCTACGAGGATGCGAACGCTTCAGGAGTTCTGGAGCATCGAGATCAGTATCTTCACACAACGACAACGAAACGGAAGATTGAAAAGAGCAGCAGTAGCAGCAGCTCAGGCGGTAGTGGCGGAACTACCAGCGGCGGTCATTCGCATAGCGGCAGCAGAGGATCATTTTAACTGAGGATTTTGTAAAAATCCAATAAGCGACTTTCAATGAACAATATATAGATCGAAATGGTCTAGTTCGTCTATATATTGCACTTTGGAGCGACTGGAATCGAATTTTGCAAAATCCTAAACTGAAAGGATGGATACAGTATGGGGTTCTTCAGAAATCAATTTGCAAATGTTGTAGAATGGGAAGAATTTAGAGATGATATGATTTTCTGGAAGTGGAGCAACCGTGAAATTAAAAAAGGCAGTAAATTAATCATCCGCTCCGGTCAAGATGCGATTTTTGTAAATAACGGCAAAATAGAGGGTATTTTCGAGAATGAAGGGTCGTATAACATGGACTCTGACATTATTCCATTTCTATCCACATTAAAAGGGTTTAAATTTGGTTTTAACAGTGGTATGAGGGTAGAAGTCTTATTCGTTAATACGAAGGAGTTTACGGTCAAATGGGGTACGCAGAATCCAGTGCTGATCCCGACCCCTCAGCTGCCAGGCGGTATGCCGATTCGTGCCAATGGCACATTTAATTTTAAAGTGAACGATTATGTTACGCTCATCGATAAGATTGCCGGAGTGAAGGACAGTTATCTAGTTGAGGATGTGAAAATACGGATTACTTCGGTGTTGGATCAGTTATTGATGAAGTGGATTAGCAGAGAAGGAAAGGACATGTTCAATCTGCAGGCGAATGCCTCTGACATTTCAAAAGGTATTCAAGAAGATCTGGATATGCAAGTGATGGACAACGGTATGACGATTACTGGCTTTCATGTGATGAGCTTCAATTATCCTCAAGAAATCCAAGATATGATCACGAAGACAGCCTCTCATGAAATGATCGGTAATCTGCAAAAGTACCAACAAGTGACGATGACGGACGGGATTGCATCGGGTAATGTAAAAGGCGGCGGTGCTGCTTCGGATATGGCGAGTATGATGATGGGGATGAATATAGCAAATGAAATGATGAAAAATTTGAACCCGAACCCAAAGCCTTCGGCTGAGACTCAGCCTGCACCTGCTGCCCCCGCTCCATCTGGAGACGGTAATAAGCCCAATTTTTGTCCGAATTGCGGTACAAAAAACGAAGGAGCTAACTTCTGTCCGAATTGTGGACAAAAATTGAACGGATAACATAGCTACGGTCAAACTTCTTTATTTCAGAAAAGCTCCGACTGGGTCAAGTAATCCTGTAAGCCAAAAGGCAGTTATCGCAGAGTATCTTCTGTGATGGCTGCTTTTTTATGTAGTTCGTTCAAGTATTTTCTTCATAAATCCGATTTATTGGATTGAAAAAGGTACTCAGGATAAGGTACTATAGCTATATAGTATGTATTTATATTAACTAATTAGTTATTACATTAATAAACTATGGGTATAGGAGCAACGAAGATGACCAAATTCCAAGATCAAATCATTGCGCGTTACAAGTTTGATGATGCAGAGAACGTCGGCAAAGATAGCTCAGGGCAAGGTAACGATGGGGTTGCTTCAGGCACAGTAACACCTACGATTTCCCATGCTACCGGTAGAGCAGCTTTGACGCTTGAGGGTGGCCCCAACGGTACATCGTATATCCAGCTTCCTTCCGATCTATTCAAAGATGTAAGCGATAACACCGGTGTGACGGTTACTGCGTGGGTCAACTTCGGCAGATTCACAGATATGTGGGAACGTGTCTTTGACTTTGGTAAAGCCCATACAGGACCCTATATGTTCATGACACGGAATCTGCGCGGAACCCTTTTCACTGAGGCGGATTTGTCCGTAGACCCGGGAAGAGGCTTTGTCAGGGATGAGTGGATGCACATAGCCCTGTCTGTGATCGGCACGGAAGGCGGCACATTAAGCAGTGCCGGTCCGGTGATATATGTCAATGGTGAAGTGGTAGCGGATGGTTCCATCAGCCAAACTTCCAGCGGTAACTATGCCAAGCTGCGTAAATGGTTCGAAACGTTTACAGACTCGTCCAACTACAGCAACAATTTTATCGGTCGCTCCCAGCATGCGGCGGATGTAGACTTTGCCGGCTCCGTTTCAGACTTTAGAATTTATAAAGCAGGCTTGTCGGCAGATGAAGTCATTGAGGTCATGTGCGATTCGTTGACAGATGAAGAGATCGTGAAGCTTGCTAGAGATAAATATTTGTCCTTTCCAACGACGATTGTGACCAAGGACTTATCTCTGCCAACCGTTCTGATGGGCGGTAGAGTAGAAGTGACCTGGAAATCCAGCCAACCTAGTATACTCTCTGACAATGGGCAGGTGCAGGCGATTACCTCCGCACAAGGGGTTACCGTCACAGCTTTATTAACGAAGGGCTTAAGCCAGATTGAAGAAAGCTTTGAAGTATCCGTTCTTCCTGAACAGCTGCCTCCGTACACGCTGACCATTCATGGAAATAAGGAAGTACTGGATGTCAGCGAAGTGATGTACGGCTTGTTCTATGAAGATATCAATAACGCGGCAGATGGCGGGATTTATGCAGAACTCGTTCAGAATCGCTCCTTTGAATCTTTCGAGTTTGATACGTATTCCCATGCTTCCGGTGAATGCGGCTGCTCTACAGGACGGAACCGCAACCCGTTGTTTGCCTGGTCTGGTGATACGGACAAGATGACTCCACAACATAGCGGTGGATTAAATGAGTTTTTAGGCGCAAAAGACAAAGAAGTGAACTCTTATTATGTGACGGTAGCGGATGGTGCAACGATTCGGAACAAGGGCTTTTCCGATTCTAACCAGAATTGTGCCATGTCCATCCAAGAGGGTGCCAAGTATGAGTTTACCATCTGGGCGAAGGCCGATTCAGCTGGCGCAATCACACTGCAACTGCAAGGCTCGAATGAAAAGGCTATTAGTGATTCGGTTACGATACAGGTGGAAGGTGGCAACAGGTGGAAGAAGTACGGCATCGATTCCAAACTTGTGCTGACAGGCTCAGCTACGGTTCTCGGGCAGCTGGCGCTTACATTTGAAGGGGACATTTCGGTTGATATGGTTTCTTTATTCCCACAAGATGTATGGGGCGCAGGAGAGGAAGCGCAATCCCCATCGGCACATGCTAACTTCCAGGGAAATCCTAACTACCGACTGAGAAAAGATTTGGTGAACGCACTGGTTGGCATGCATCCGAAGTTTTTGCGGTTTCCAGGTGGTTGTATTTCCGAGGGTTCGTTTATATGGGAAAACGTATACGATTGGAAGGAATCGATTGGGGATATCGAGCTGCGCAAGGAAAACTTTAATGTATGGGGCTATATGATGACCATGGGCCTTGGTTATATGGAGTATTTCCAGTTGGCAGAAGACCTGAATGCAGCACCGCTTCCGGTTATGGCCTGTGGCGTTCTCTGCCAAGCCCGTTCCGATTACGCTCATCCGGCTGGAGGCGCATTAAGAGAATACTATATTAAGAACTTTACAGATCTGATCGACTTTGCGATCAGTGTGGATTTTGAACATAATGAATGGGCTGCTATGCGTAAAAAAATGGGCCATGAAGCTCCGTTCGATCTGCGTTATTTGGGTGTGGGTAACGAGAACTGGGGCACAGAGTTCTTTGCCAACTTTGAAGTGTTCAAGACGTCGATTGATGAGTACATGGAGAAAAACTATCCGGGTTATGAACTGCATATCATCTCCACGGTTGGCGCTCAAGCAGACGACGATGCATATCAACAGGGCTGGAAGTTCTTAAGCGGTAATATGACCGGTTCGGCTAAGGTTGCTTTTGCAGATGGTAACCAGGTGACGGAAGAAACTGTAACCTGGTATGAGAAGCAAAAAGACTATATGGACACTATTGCAGACGAGCATTATTATCGTTCTAACGAGTACCTGCTGAATAACGTGGACCGCTATAACTACTACTACAGAGCTTATAACGTGGACGGCAGAATAAATTGGAAAGCAACATCAAAGGTTTTTGTCGGAGAGTACGCCTCAACGGATAAAAATACATTAGCAGGCGCTGTAGCAGAGGCAGCGGTGATGACGGGCTTCGAAAATAATGCCGATGTCGTTCGGTTGGCTGCCTATGCACCGCTGTTTAACAAGGTGCTGACAGATGGAACCTACAGATGGACACCAGACTGCATCTGGTTCGATGACGAAACGGTGTGGTTTACGCCGAACTACTATGTACAGCAAATGTATGCTAAATATTTGGGGAATAAAGTATTGAGCACTTCTTTCTCTACTTACAAAAACGGCAAGCCAACGGATCTCATTCCTCAGGGTGGAATTGAAATCGCGACAGGCAACGCCGAAGTTATGATTAAGCGTGTGACTGTTACTTCCAACCAGGACGGCAGTGTTTTGCTGGATCAAGACTTTACCCAGGAATTGAATTCGGCCTGGCAGGTCATTCCCGGTTCCGGGGGCTCTACAGTGGAGGAAGGCAAGGGGCTTGTCCTCAAAGCTCAGGATAGCGGTTTGAATGGTCTGTACATCTTGAACGACAGCTGGAGCAATTACAAGGTAGAGGTGGTCGCTTCCCGTATTTCCGGCACGGACGGTTTTTATGTGGGTGCGGGTCTCACGGATATTTCTGCGGAGAAAAAGGACGTTGTCGAATACGCGATCGGTTATGGCGGCAAGGCTACCGGCGTGAAGGTTTACAAGCAAGGCATAGAAGGCTACACATTGGGTGACTACTCTTCCAGTACAGCGGCAGGTAACTTGAGAGCAGCTAGCTATGAAGAGTTGGCTGACAACACGGACTACACCATAACAGTGAACTACGGCGGTGAAACGGGCAGCAATCTGATTTGCTCATACACCGACGGCGAGACAACCAGCAAAGTGCTGGACTACAAGCTGGAGGCTTACAACAGAGACGTGTTCAACTCGGTAACCCAAGATGCTGAGCATGTATACGTGAAGCTGGTGAATGCTGACAACGTAGATAAGGTAATACAGCTGAATCTACAAGATTTGAATGTTGAGTCCATCGCTAAGCTGGTTACACTAACCGGCGATTCCTCGCTTGTTCATGTACCTAACGTGAACAAGAAGAATGACGAGAAGGTAGTGCCTACCGAACAGCAGATCACGCTTGATACGAATTCTGTCCTTTTGTACTTACCAGCTAACTCGGTGAATGTGCTGGTGCTGGATCTTAAAGCATAGGGTACGAGATGGTTAGGGTAATGATGGTGGAACCTTTTCCCGCTGGGGATAAAAAACATCCGAAAATTGAACAAGCTTAATCAAATTGAATTCTCACAGATTATTGGTGTATCACAAGGAACATTGAGTGAATTGGAAAAAGATAAATACAAACCATCATTAGAAACCGTAATTGCTCTTAAACTAAATTTCGGTGTTGATTTAGATTGGCTGCTAATTGAAGAGGCGGTAGTTTCTAATAGCGGGATATTTCGTGTACAGATAGATGATCTTGAATCAAATTTAATCTCAGGCTTTCGAAAGCTAAATCTAGATGATAAACGGGAAATTGAGGGGATTTTGAATTTGAAGTTAAAGCGGTACAGAAATAGAGCATAAATGTACTATTTTGCGAAAGATATCAGGATGCTTTTAATTTGTGTTCTGTGAGTATGAGATACTGCTTGTATGGGGAATCTGGGGGAACTTACACCGATGAAATTAATCAGTTTTACTTTGGTGAATCTGCCAATCCCATTAGGCGTTGCAAATATTGACTTCTGATCGCCATTGAAGGCTTTGAACAGGAGCATGATTTAATCCGGGGCAAAGGCTCGTTTCAGAAGGTCATAGAACAAATTGACCGCCTGCTCAGACTTCGCCAAGAGGGATGATTTCAAGGTAAGATAAATTATGCCAACAGGAAAACGGAGCACTACAGCAGTACGTTCGGCTGCTTTTTAACTAATGGACAGGAAATCAAGCAGCTTTTCAGTGCTCAAGCAGTGTGCTCTATCTTAGCTTATTCTCTCTGCGATATCGACCAGGCGTTGCCCCGGTATGTTTTTGGAATATTTTAATGAAATGGGTCTGATCATAGAAACTCAGTCGCAAAGCAATGCTGTGAATAGAATCAGTTGTTAATAGCAGTAATTTTTTTGACTCTTCGACCTTTTCCATCTGAATGAAATTACTTATCGTGATGCCTGTCTCTTTTTTGAATTTTTGACTTAAGTAGTTTGGCTTTAGGTGGGTTAAATCCGCCAAAATAGTAAGATTCACATTTTGATAAATATGTTTGTTAATATATTCCTGGCATAAGGATATAGCTTTGGAGAGGTGCTTCCGTTTTGCTTTAGACACTCGTTCTACAAAATCGACCAATGCATTAAAAGTTGCATATTCTACCGCTTTTATATCAGACAATTGCTCAATGTGTTGAATATGATGATCGCTTATCATGTATGCAATCTCCGCATATAGTCCTCCCTCTACTGCAGCACGGCAAGCTAATGTAATCGTACAAATACTCAAATTTTTCCTGTTTCGGAGTTGGCTGTACTTGGCTAACAGCCCTCCTTCTTCAAAATGAGATGCAGCTGAAAAAAAAGACATACTAAGCAATTTAGTTTTATCTCCATCTCTGATAATTTGAAGAACACGTTCCTCCAGGTCACGCCCATCCTTATACTCAGATAGCTCACGTTGTTTGGATATAATTAAATCCACTTTATTTCTGATCGAATTATTTTCATCCACAATAAGGAAATCACTACTTATTACATCGGAAATGTCTAACCATACACCATTCAAAAGATAGAAAGCAAGGATACAAATATGATAAAGACGCTTGTTATTTACATGAGATAATTGTTGTACGTACTGCTGTAATTTGTCTTCTAAGTCAGGCTCATGGTATGAATTTTTGTTTTCTTCCGCAGATCTGGGATATGAATAAACAGGGCCAATAATGATTGCAGAAACTGTTTGTTCTTCTGCTGAGAATGGAATCGTGATGTAAGACTCATCAAAGATGGTTTTATGAATACTTGGAATCCTGGTGTGAATCGACTGCTCCATAAGTAAACGAGCAATTTCGATCTGATGACTAAAGTACATGCTGTTTTTAGCATCATCACTGGATTCTACATTAATGCTATTATCAGTATTTGAAACTGGATAAAAAACCGGAAGTTGTATGGATTCATAAATCAACCTGCTTAAAAATGCAAGTTGATGAAAAGCCACATTCATCATTTTCACCTCATTTTCAGTGATGATTTGTATGATTTATATAATAATCATACCACAATCAAAACGCTTATTCCTTATAATAAGACTTATCTTACTTTTAAGAAAACGAAAGGGGTTAAGACTCACTGAATAATAGGACAGAGTAGAAAATTTTAATACATTGTGGTAAGCGCTTACGAATTTAAATACTATTTCAGTGATCACATGAATTTAGCTAAACAAGAAGCCCATCATTGGGGTAAGTGAAGGGAAAATTGACCGTAGCAGATTAGAAAAGATTGTATGTCATATTATTTAAATTAAACTAAAAAAAGATAAATAAACATTAAATAACAATTCATCGGAATAGTTTTCAATTTACTACACATGAGGCTGGTAACAGCATTGTTCCACTAGCATTCGAAAATGTGAGCTTGCAACCGGGAGAAAGCAAGGAAGTAAAAGTCAGCATCACTGAAGTTGGAGATTATGACTACACCAGCGGGTGAAACAGTAATTGATATGGGACAAAACATGGTTGGCTGGGGGAGAAGCCTCAATCCGTGACCTTGCCAGTTATCCTTCCTTTGAGGCACCGGAAGAGCTGTTGAATGAACTGGACCTTCAGCTCTAGGCGATCGTTCTGGAACAATAGTTAAAGCCTGCCTGCTTGCAGAGCTTCATAACCGAGGAGTGTTGAGAAGAATGAATCGTGATATTAAAAATATGGTAAGACAGATGACGTTGAACGAAAAAGCAGAACTTTGTTCTGGAGCCAGCTTCTGGTCAACCCAAGCCGTAGACAGATTGGGTATTCCGTCCATTATATTGACTGACGGCCCGCATGGTCTTCGAAAGCAGGACGGGGAATCGGATCATCTAGGTCTCAATGAGAGTGTAACATCCACCTGTTTCCCTTCAGCTGTTGGTTTGGCGAGCTCCTGGAATCGCGAGCTGGTACAGCTTGTGGGTGAAACCATTGGCAAGGAAGCACAGGCAGAAGATGTAGCTATCGTCCTTGGACCTGCCGCCAATATCAAGCGTTCGCCGCTGTGCGGACGCAACTTCGAATATTTCTCGGAAGACCCTTATTTGACCGGGGAATTAGCTGCAGCGCATATCGCAGGTGTGCAAAGTCAAGGTGTCGGGACTTCTTTGAAGCATTTTGCCGTTAATAACCAGGAGCATCGGCGGATGACAACAGATGCCATAGTAGATGAGCGTACATTAAGAGAAATTTATTTGACCGGTTTTGAGAAGGCTGTAAAGCAATCTCAGCCATGGACCGTCATGTCAGCCTATAATAAGGTCAATGGGTCTTATGTCTCTGAGAATGAATACTTGCTGACAACCATTCTGAAAGAAGAATGGGGCCATGAAGGATTCGTGGTCTCCGACTGGGCTGCGGTAAGTGAAATTGTGGCCAGCATTGCCGGCGGTATGGAGCTGGAAATGCCTTCTTCGAACGGAGAAGGGCCCAAGCAAATTGTTGAAGCCGTGAACCACGGTGAATTATCCGAAGAAAAGCTGGACCAAGCGGTAGAAAGGCTGCTGCATGTCATTTTTAAAGCAGCCGATTCCAAGCGTGAAAATGCCAGCTATGATCAGACAGCCCATCATCAATTGGCCAGAGAAGTTGCGAGAGAAACGATGGTTCTGCTGAAAAATGAGAATCAAATCCTTCCTTTGAAGAAAGAAGGAAAAATCGCAATTATCGGGCAAATGGCTGAAAAGGTTAGATATCAAGGTGGAGGAAGCTCCCATATCAAGCCTACACGGCTGGACAGCATTTATGAACAAATGAAGATATCCGCAGGGGAAACCGCGTCCATTACTTACAAGCAGGGCTACGGTCAGGACTCGGACGAATCCGATCAGTCTATGCTTGATGAAGCGATAAAGGCTGCAGCTGCCTCAGATATAGCTGTACTCGTAGTGGGTCTGCCCGACCGCTATGAATCAGAAGGGTATGACCGTTCTCATCTGGATATGCCGCTCAATCAACAACAGCTCATCTCTGCCGTTGCAGCCGTTCAGCCCAATGTAGTTGTGGTGCTGTGCAATGGATCACCGATTCTCATGCCGTGGCTCCAAGATGTTAAGGCTGTTCTGGAGGGATATCTGGGTGGTCAGGCTGCGGGTGGAGCTATCGCTGACTTGTTGTTCGGCGATGCCAACCCTAGCGGTAAATTGGCGGAAACCTTCCCTCAATCCTTGAAGCACAATCCATCCTATTTGTTCTTCCCTGGCGATGGCGACCGCGTCGAATACCGGGAAGGGATTTACGTAGGTTACCGTTATTATGACATGAAAGATATCGAGCCTTTGTTTCCTTTCGGTTATGGTCTCAGCTACACCCTGTTTGAATACTCCCACTTAACCGTGAGTCAGACCGAAATGAAGGATAACGAAACGTTCTCTGTAACCGTGAATGTAAAAAACACAGGTCCCGTATTTGGCAAGGAAGTGGTCCAGCTGTATGTCCATGATTGTGAATCCACGGTAAGCCGTCCTGAGAAAGAGCTGAAAGGCTTTGCCAAAGTTGCGCTCAAACCCGGAGAAGAGAAAACCATCTCTTTCACGTTGGATAAACGAAGCTTTGCACACTACAGTGTCGAGCACAAGGACTGGCACGTGGAGAGTGGGGAATTTGATATCTTACTAGGGTCCTCTTCACGGCATATCGCTTTGCAAACGAAAGTTATGGTGGAATCTACTACGAGAGAAATCGTGCCGGTATACGATCGAAATACAGCTCTAGGCGAATTGCTTTCGAATCCGAAAACGACGGCGGTGTTGGCCCAAATGCAGGGGCTGGCTCCCCAGGGAGCCGAAAATGCACATTCAGATGCTGTATCTGCGGAGATGATTCAGGCATCCATGCGCTATATGTCGCTGCGGGCTTTAATTCCGTTTACAGGTGGAGCACTTACGGAGGAGACGCTCTCCATGCTTCTGGAGCATTTGAACGTGGCAGTTCGCCAATAAATGCACAATCCAAGATTTTAAAATATCTTTTTCAGTGTTCAGCAGAAAGCATATTTTTTCTGATTTAAAACTGAAATCGACAGCTAGGGAGAGTGTACGAGTATGAAAAAAATATTTATTTTAGGAGGCATCGGATGTGCTCCCGACTCAGCGGCTGGCGCGCTTGGCTAAGCAGGCGGGAGTCAAGAAAATTGTCCTGTTTGGTTCTTACTTTGCCCATTTCACTGAAGCTTGGCACGATCTGAATCTTAAGAAGGAAAATGCATATCCACGAACAAGACTTCTTCAGGAAGAGGTTTCCTTTATGGAAGGTGAAGGAGAAATGGATGTACTAAATTATTTCCAGGGTCCTACAACGTCGAAGATGTCTTCACGTAACCAATATAAACTTGAGATACAGACTAGTGTGGCCCTGTAAATCCAAGAACGAACAATAAAGAAAACTTCAAGCTCTGATATAAAAGAAGGGGATGACTTAGAAATGATTAAAACATCTTTTAATGCTGATTGGCTGGTTGGCCCAAAACCTAGCTACTTTGGTGAGATCGATACGGATAAAAAGCCGCATAAGCTTGTTACTTTGCCGCATGATGCGATGTGGGAGAAGGAGAGACTGAAAGACGGCAGCCCGAGTATCGCTTGTTATCCGGAAGGAGAATATGAGTACAAAAAGTCATTTTTTGTACCCGAGGAGTACCGGAACAAGCGGGTCACCATCGAGTTTGAAGGCGTATACAATCAAGCGATGGTATACATTAACGGAGATTTTGCGTGTCAGCATCCCTTTGGATACAGCAATTTCTATGTAAAGACTGACCGCTTCCTCAAATATGGCCAAGAAAATGAGATCCGTGTTATCACTAATAATTACAAAGACTCCCGTTGGTATACAGGGGCTGGCATCTACCGGAATACCAAGCTGATCGTAGGGAATCTCACGCATATTGCCTTGGATGGTGTGAAGATTACCACGCCTGAGATATCTGACGGCCGAGCAGTCGTAAAAGTAGCGACAGTGATTGAAAATGAAGGCTTAAGCACTTTGACGGTGCAGGTGTTGACTGAGATTATCGATGCGGATGGAACGGTTGTTGCCTCTGATCTTGCTCCGGTCACGACCTTTGCGGGCGAGCCGGCAACGCTTCGTCAGTCCATTCTGGTAAAGGCCCCCAAACTTTGGAATGTAGACGAGCCAAATCTATATACGTGCAGAACGACGGTTAAGGCCGACGAGGAAGAAGTGGACCAGGAGTCAACGACCTTCGGCATTCGTTCGCTAACATTGGATGCGGATCAAGGGTTATGCATAAACGGGAAGGTCGTCAAGCTGCGCGGTGCGTGTATTCATCACGATAATGGCGTGATTGGTGCTGCTACCATTGATCGAGCCGAGGAGCGGCGAGTCGAGATTCTGAAACAGGCAGGATTCAATGCGCTGCGTAGCGCGCATCATCCGATGAGCAAAGCGCTGCTCGATGCATGCGACCGTCTTGGCATGCTGGTTATGGACGAGAGCTTTGATATGTGGAGTTCTACCAAAACCGAATATGATTATGCGCTGAGCTTCCCCGTTTGGTGGGAAAAGGATGTACAAGCGATGGTGGATAAAGATTTTAACCACCCAAGCGTAATTATGTATTCCATCGGTAACGAAATTCCGGAAACGGGCAGCTCCATCGGTTCAATGTGGGGACGCAAGATCGCGGAGAAGATTCACTCCCTTGATCCTACCCGCTTTACCACGAACTCGGTTAATTTCTTGCTGGCCGTAATGAAGGAATTGCCTAAAATGGCTACTGCTGGACACTTTAACATCAGTGAAGACTCCGGCATCAATACAACGATGAACAATTTAGGTGACATCCTCTCGGCGATTGTTAATAGCGAATTATGCACGACGCAAACGGCAGAATCGTTCGCATGTGTGGATATTGCGGGCTACAATTATGCAGAATCACGATACCTTAAGGATATAGAACAGTTTCCTAACCGGATTATCGTCGGGAGCGAGACTTTTCCGAAAAAAATCGATGTTAACTGGAAATTCGTGAAAGAGCTTAGCCAGATCATTGGAGATTTTACCTGGACGGGATGGGATTACCTGGGGGAAGCGGGGATAGGAAGAGTCCAATATGATGTGGATAGCTCATCCCCCTCAAATCAAGGCATGTACCCGTGGATTACAGGCTGGTGCGGCGACATTGATATTCTTGGCAACCGGAGACCCGTATCCTATTACCGTGAGATCGTATTCAGTCTTCGCACGGCTCCGTATATCGCTGTACAGCGGCCTGAACATTATTCTAAAAAAGCCTCTCTGTCGAAATGGAGCTGGAGCGATTCTGTCTCTAGCTGGTCATGGTGCGGATATGAGAGTAAGCCAATTAAAGTAGAAGTTTATGCCGATGCAGAAGAAGTCGAGTTGCTGGTAAACGGGCGTTCGGTCGGAAGAGCTGAAGCGGGCGAAGGACAACGCTTTATAGCGGAATTCGACACCATCTATGAAGCGGGCGAAATTACGGCGGTGGCTTACGTTAGCGGACAAGAAACCGGCAGGATGGCACTCCATTCGGCAAGCGGTGCCGTCATGCTCACAGTAGAAGCGGACCGAACAGAGATTGCCGCATCCGACAGTGACCTGGCTTTCGTAATGATTAGCCTGGAAGACGAGCAAGGTAATCTGTTTAACACCATGGACCGGAAGGTTTCTGTGATGATTGATGGGCCTGGCTTGATTCAGGGCTTTGGCAGTGCCAACCCCGCAACCGAAGAGAATTACTTCGAGAAGGAGAATACCACCTTCGACGGCAAAGCATTGGCGGTTGTGCGTCCAACCGGCGCAGGCGTCATCACCTTGACAGTCACTGCTGAAGGCTGTACTCCGCAATCCGTTACAATTAACGCACTATAGTGGAATTCGGACTTTCCATCAGGATGTGAGTTAACTCTTTGGGTACGAGATTTTTCAATGTAATATATGACTCTACTCAAAGGGAAGCTATCAGGGAGACAGCAGAATGACGAAACAAGCAATAAATCCATTTTTGCCCAGATATGAATATGTACCGGATGGTGAGCCATATGTCTTTGGTGACAGAGTTTATATATGGCAGTCATGATAAGTTTAATGGTATAGCGTTTTTTGAGAACAATTATATATGTTGGTCTGCGGATGTAATGACTTGGGGAACTGGAAGTACGAAGGAGTCATTTACGAGAAAACGCAAGATCCGATGTGCAATGATCCCGAGAAGCGGATGTTATATGCAGCAGACGTTCAAGTGGGACCGGATGGAAGATATTATTTTTATTATGCTTTTGATTTACTAGGAGTAATTGCCGTTGCTGTAAGTGATACTCCTGCTGGCAAGTATGAATTTTACGGACATGTCCATTATGTCGATGGCACATTGCTGGGCGATAAAGAGGGAGATACCTTTCAATTTGATCCAAGCGTATTAGTGGATGATGACGGACGTATGCATTTATACACCGGATTCTGTATGGAGCATTTTTCATGCAGTGGTTTGGGTTTCCAGACAGAATTATAAAGGGTGGTATGTTACCAAATTGGAACAGGATATGGGAAAAAGCATTGAGCAGGGGTGGCTGCCAAATCAGTATTAATACCGCTAAACTGGAAAAATGATCTGCTTTAATTTCATTTATTGTAATGAACCGTAGCTCATCGCTTCGTTCCATGCCGTTTACGAATCAATGCAAGGTTGGGCTGCGTTCGATGACAGACGCAGACGCTGAAAAAAACAAAGAGTGGAGGAATCACAAATGGCCTTTAACGAAAACTCGAAATTAAGCGAATTGCTGGCGAACAAAGCTGCGACCACGGTGCTGGAGAAGCATTTGCCCGGAATCTCGACCAATCCGATGGCGAGCATGGGGAAGGGCATGTCGCTTAAGCAACTGGCCGCCATCCCGCAAGCCAATATGCCCCAAGAGTTGATCACGGCTATCGTTTCCGATCTGACTGGCATCGGAGAAGAAGGCGTTCAAACGAAGCCTCATGAGAGAAGCCCGGCAAACGAGACTAAAACTGATGAACTTCTTGATAGAACCGTACTGATTGGTTCCGTCGCCATCATCACTGGGGGAGGCAGTGGCATTGGTCGTGCCGCCTCGCTTCAGCTTTCCAAGGCTGGATTCAACGTTGTTGTCGTCGACTTCAATGCGGAGACGGGTGGAGAAACGTTACGCCTTGTTCGTGAACAAGGCGGTGAGGGTCTTTTTGTGCAAGCCGACGTCTCAAAAAACGAAGATGTCGAACGGTACGTGAAGGCAACCATCGACGAATACGGACGAATCGACGCTTTCTTTAATAACGCAGGAGTTCTGCAACAATTCAATTTGCTGGAGAACATCGAACTGTCCGAGTTCGAGCGAGTCATCAACGTCAACGTCCGTGGCGTCTTCCTTGGCTTGAAGCATGTGCTGAAGGTTATGGGCAAGCAGGGTTATGGCTCGATCATCAATACTGCTTCGACCGCGGGTATTCGCTCCGAACACAGTATGGCCGTCTATTCCGCAAGCAAGCATGCTGTGATTGGCTTGACGAAATCTGCAGCGATAGAATACGTAAGAAAAGGCGTTCGGGTCAACGCTATTTGCCCTGGCGGCGTCGATACGGCGCTGACACAGACAGTCCCAGCCATGATGCAAGAGAGTGGCTATATGCCGGAGGAATTCCCTTCCATGAGGATGGGACGATTCTCCGATCCGGCTGAAGTTGCCGAGATGGTCGTGTTTCTAGCCTCAGGCAAATCCAGCTATATGACCGGCTCGGTCGTCGTGGTTGACGGTGGGCTGACGTTGTAATCGCAGTTAATCCATATCACTCAGAATGGGCCAAGCTGACTTCTGGAACCCGTTCGATAGCTAGTTGTATGCGGATACCGAATGATGTTTACAAGTTGCATGAGTAGGTTCAGGGATGAAATATGTTGATTGCATGTAAGAACGCCGAATTGAACGTGGATTAAAGAATGGAAGATTTATTGGCAAGCATGACATTGAAAGAGAAGGTAGCTTAACTGTGCCCGTCTTGTGAATGGCCCGGTGGATACCACCAGAACCAGGGTGTTGAATCTATACTGGATGACTTTCAATTAGAATGTTGCGGATAAATATCCCGTTCCGCTTGGATACTGTGAGATGTCGAAGAAAATAACTCGGTGAGGTAAGTGATTCATCGATTCCTCCTCGGTATCCGCGCGAGCTCCAAATTCAATATGACAGCATGAGACAAGGCGACTGTGGTGCGTGAGAAGAGTTTCTTCTCTGAATCTTTTGTCGTATATTTGGATGTTAACCGAAGGAGTTGAATTTTGGATGGAACGGGAACTTACGACTAAAGAATTAATCGGTGATTCGGCAGGTTCAATTGCTTTAAGTATCATGACAGCCCTATTAGGTCTGATGACATTCTACTACACCGACATTGTTGGAGTTTCGGCTGGTGTTGTAGGTACAGCCTTGTTATTTACCAAGCTTCTAGACGCTGGCGCAGATATCGGAATGGGGGTACTTCTAGACCGAACTCGTTCTAAGCACGGTCAAGCCCGCCCTTGGCTGCTAAGAATGATCATCCCGATATTTGTATCCATTTTGCTGCTGTTCAGCGTTCCCGATCTAAGCCCAGGGGCAAAAATAACTTACGCTGTTATAACTAACATCATATTTTATATTTTTGTGTTTACTCCTACATCGATTCCTTATCAGAGCCTAATGGCTTTAACGACAAGAAGCCAGCAGGATCGAACCTTAATGGGGATATTACGAGCCTCTTCTAATTATTTCACAGGAGCCATCATCGTCATGGCTTTCATTCCGGCTGTCAATGCTCTTGGAGGAGGCAAGAAAGAATGGACGCTTTTAACAGCAATCCTGGGGTTAATCGCTTCTCTTGGAATCTTTTTGACCTTCCGTTATTCTAAAGAAAGATATAATACCCAACAATTGAAAGATGTTGGTGAGATAAAGAAAAACTATACGATGAGAAAAGGTCTTAAATTGCTTTTTACGAACAAATATTGGCTTATTATTTTTTTTATCGCACTAATCTCGAATATTAATTTTGCTGTATCCGCTTCAGCCGGGATGTATTACGCCAAGTATATCTGGGGCAATCTTAATTTGGTAGGGATCATGGGAGCGCTCTCTTTTATCCCGATGGTACTCGTTTTTGCTGTCTCCGGGCCTGTCATCAAGCGATGGGGCCAGCGAAATACTGCCATCTTTGGATTGGCAGTTGGGATCCTGGGCTCTCTCATTCGATTCATTGATCTTAACAGCATCCCGATTGGCCTGGCTGGCTCCGTACTGCAAGGGTTTGGTGTGATTCCTCTGATGATTGTGCTGGGACCGCTTATGACGAGTACGATTGAATACGGCGAATGGAAGCATGGGCAACGGATTATTGGGTTGACGAATAGTGTGAACTCCTTCGGTGGTAAAATCGGTACGGCGCTTGGAACGGCACTCATTGGCTGGTTGCTTGCTTTCGGGCATTATCAGGAGGGCGCATTAATACAGACAGATACTGCAAAATCGATGATCATCGTTATGAATATTTATTTGCCATTATTCACTTATATTTGCATGGCTATTTTGTTGTTTTTCTACTCACTAGAGAAGCAGTACGTTGGCATTCTGGATGACTTAAAGAAAAGACGGGAAGAAGTTCCTGAATAATCGTTGTGTCAAAATAGAACTAGTATTTCCCTGAACGCCCGATTTTTCAAAGCACGGATTGGGTCAACCAAATTTTCTGGAGGAAATGCAGAACGAAAATCGTGTTGTTCGGGGGACAATATAAGGGGTGGCTAGTCTGGACAAAGATGAAACCGGGTATATGTGCTGCCCCGCTGTGACGGGCTAAAAAAAGGACAAAAACAGCTATTCTGGTGAGTCCCTAAGATCCAACAGCTCTGTTTCCTTTGAGTTTCGCAAGTGACTAGTTCAAACGCTATTTTAAGGACAAGTTTGATTTGGTGATCGGGGATAAATGCCATGATATGAACTATTTTTATCAATTGTTTCGCGAGTATGATGGGATGACACACCATCATCGTAGTTGGGAAAAGAGCGGGATTTCTTCTAAAGTCGTCTCCCCAAAAGGAGCATGCAGTCTGCAATGTTATTTTGAAGGCTAGGGTGGCAATTGAACATGAAATAAATTTTTTGGGAAATCTAAATGAACCATAACGCGTTTTTTAACGCACATCACTCTCCGATCGGAGCATTCGCGAGTTTCACGTTGGGCTTTCCAGGTGCAAATGGCGGTTTGGATTTGGAGCTTGGTCAATCGCCGGCAAAGAACATTTTTATTGTTATGGAGACGGAAGTACCAGGAAAGTATGAAGCGCTCCCGTTTTCGGACATAGCGAAGATGAAGCTAAGCGTTATGATATTGAACACGCCCAAATGATTCAAGACATGATGAATTTAATTGGCCGAATTTCCAAAGATCGCATCCAGCGTAAATTTAAGTTGTCTACGGATACTTGTAAAGAGGGCGACCTTATGGTTTCCATCTACTCGCCTGTCGTGTCTGTGCCAGACCCGTCCCAATCTGTACTTGGCAAGCAAATGTTGGGCGGCATACGTTGCCCTTGAAAAACTTTTTAAGTCAAGCGGCCTTACAGAATTGGCGAAGGAAGCTGGGGAACAGGCCATGAGATGTGCCCGGACGATTGTTTCCTATCAAACTGAGAACGGGTATATTCTTCTTTTACATTGGATGAATTCTTTGGACAGCTTTATAAAACGTTCATGTTCTGTCGTTAAGTTCCTTAGCTTTATTGCTTTCCGGTGTTGCTCATATAGGTGTGTTGGGATCTTTCTGTCTCTTAAGGAGTGAAGCAAGGAATTCCGACGAAACTACCAGCTAATAATATTATCTCACTGTATCTTATAGAAAAAATACTTTTATCTTACTGGATGTTATAAATATCTTCGATTATTGATATAAAAACAACCATTTCTAAGCACGTTTTAGTCTCATTTGATGTTATAACTCACACTAAAATTAGCGGAGAGGACGGAGCGTCCATACGGAGTACCCAAGTCGATCCTGCTTAAAAGCAACAAGGGGTGTCCCAAGCAGCTGTTTTATGGCTTTTGGGACACCCCTTTTTTCTATGAATAGAGTCGGAATGTTGAGTTGATTTCCCCGAAGGGCATTACTGCGTGCTTCTGTTTACCAATTCACGCGGGTTGATGCCATCGTCTATCGTTAGCGGAGTAGGGGCTCCCGTAGCGATTCGCTCCCAAGGCACCATTTTAAAGTTCTGATTTAACTTTTTGCCGTTTTGAAGATTTTCGTCATCTTGTGCAACGAAGATACCATGAGGGAAATTCTTGCCTAATCCGTAGCCAAGAACATCAATACCGTCTGTGACAGACGTACCGTCAACGGTAGGGCTCGCGCTGATCGTAAAGTTGCTTATATATGCATTGTCGCCTTGTCGTTCATAGATCGCATAGCTACTGTTTCCTTGACTGGAGGCCATGAGATACCCCTTGCCATCTTTACCGTAATACAATGTAAGTCCTTCTATGTCATCGTGAAGTCTGCGCCCATCTGCAATATCAACACGTCGCAGCGGCTCGGATGAACCGTCTGGCTCGGCACTATACTTCCAAATGGCGTAATCCTCTTCAGCGATGTAGATCGTACCATATTCATCATCAGCAACCATGCCTTCGGATTGCGTATTCAGCTTGAACTGGCGGACAAGCTTACCTGCAATTTTGCCGCTTCCGTCGTCAGTCAGCTCATATTGCTCAAATTCACCCTCTTTGCCCAACACGAGCGCGTAAAATTTATCTGTCTTGAGGCTATGGTATAAGCTGAATCCGTACACTTCTTTCATAGATGCTTTAATGGGTTTGCCAACCACGTTGGTCAGCTTTCCTGATGCACCGTCAATGGCAAAGATATCAATCGTGTTGTTGGTTCGATTGGTTGCCCCTGCGATATCAATTTTTTTGCCGCCCAATGTGAAACCGTAACGAAGGTCCACGTTATTCATTTTTCCGACCTTCATGTTTTGCAGTTGCTTGCCTTCCAGATCATAGACTAAAATCCCGCCGCCTTTATTGGTTGCTAAAATTCTACTTTTCTCTGGCTCGACCGGGTTGAGCCAGATTGCAGGGTCGTCGGCTGCGTCTTCTCCATCCTCCACAGCTTCTGTTTCAGCAGAAGGGATCACTTTATAGGTGGGGACTGCATCCTTTGGATCTGCATATTTGCTGTTCTCTGCTTCAAGCGCTGTAAGAAGTTTTGTAGGAAGATATACATTTCCATTCATCATCTTAATTTCCCGGTCCGCTTTTCCGCTTAGTCCAGCTAGACGATATTGCTTCTCACCCACTGTAAAGGTCCCGACAATGCCATTTTTCAGTTTGACCAAAACAGAGTGGTCATCACTGTCCCATGTAATTGTGGCCCCCATTTTATCTGCCTGTGTTCGTAGTGATGCATACCCGGATGGCTGAATGTCTGCCGCATGGGTCAGTTCTGGTGATACCAGAACCCCCGTTAAAATGGCTAATAATGCTAGTTTAGTTGACTTCATATGTATGCCCCTTTTCTGAAGTGAAAATGATATAACCGACTCAGTATAAAGCGAGAATATCAAAAGGATACAATGAAAATGTAAAAGGAATGTAAAGGCGGTGTAAGCATTCAATGGACTGGCTTCCAGTATTGTTGTCTGTAATTCTTTGGAGACATTCCGAACTTTTCTTTAAAGCATTTGGAGAAATAGCTTGCTTGGGAGAATCCTGTTTCCTCGGTAATTTGTTGGACGGACCAGTCGGTTTGCAGCAAAAGACTACGCCCTTGATCCAGTCGATAATCCATTAAATACTCAAGTGGTGTGCACTGGAAGGCGACCTTCATGCATCTGGCGAGATAGTTCTGATGTACGTGAAAATGGGTCTCCAAATCCTTATTGGTGATTGTATTTTTGTAATTCTGTTTTAGGTATATTTCGATCTGTTCCGCCAACTTAGAGGAGCTGTCTTTATTATTCTGATCATACTCCAAACTCTGAAAAACATTCACAAACGTCTGTTGGGCCTCCCATAGTGCCAGCTTTCTAGGTTTTAAAGTAGAGGCTAGTAAATAGTCTAATTTCGAAAATAGCTCATGCGGATTCACCACTTTTTGAATTTTGGGCAAATGAATGGTCGTATGTTCTGAATGAAAATGCAGCTCGGGAATGGGGGTGCTGGGTATAATAGGATTGGGCGAGGATTGTGCGCACCACATGCTATTGGTTTGAAAATGGAACCAGTAAAAGGAGGTTTGTTCTGTACATGCCTCAATGGGAAAATGATGTTTATCCGGTTCAAGAATGAGAGCGTAATTTTCAGTTACCTTCCACACTTCGTCCTCTTCGCCAATGTGCAGCAATCCTTCTTTAATGATTATTACGTCAAAATAACCCAGATTATACCTATTCGGGTGCCAATCCCCTTTTTGATATGTAGTAAAATTCCCCTCAATGAAATAAGGCAGCGGAGGGACAAGGAATGATAGAAAGTCTGTTTTGCTCATGGAAGCCAGCTCCTTTGTGTGTGAAATCGTATAAGTTTTAGTTAAAGATCGCGATTTTTTTTATAAATTCAGGTTGATAAAATAAGGACGTAGCAAGGGGAACTCAGGTTAGCTTGTACGATATTATCATTACTTTATCCTTATTTTTTCAAAAATGAAAGCGTTCTATTTCCAGGAAGGGATGTTTATCCAATGAAAACGGCAAAGCCAGTTAAGCATGTCATCGTTGATGATTTATTTTGGAAAAAGTATAAGCAGGTTGTGGCGGAAGAGGTTATTCCTTATCAGTGGAAAGCATTAAATGATGAATTACCAGATACAGAACCCAGTCATGCGATTGAGAACTTTAGGATTGCAGCCGGGGAATCCAGTGGGGAGTATTATGGAACCGTTTTCCAGGACAGTGACATTGCCAAATGGCTGGAGACAGTTGCCTTTAGCTTAAGGGATCATCCGAATCCTGCGCTTGAAGAGCGGGCTGATGAAGTAATTGAATTGTTGGGAAGAGCTCAAGCTGAGGATGGGTATCTGAATACGTACTATCTGCTGAAGGAACCCAATAATCGCTGGACCAACTTAAGAGATAATCATGAGCTGTATTGTGCAGGGCATTTTATAGAAGCGGCTGTTGCTTATTATGAAACGACGGGCAAAACGAAGTTTCTTCACATTATGGAGAAATACGTAGACCTGATTCAGCAGGTTTTTGGTACGGAAGAAGGGAAACGGAAAGGCTACCCGGGACATGAAGAAATTGAGTTAGCCTTGATCAAATTATACGACGTAACTGCAAAGGATCAATATCTCAAATTAGCGCAATATTTTATTGAACAGCGGGGACAGCATCCTATTTACTTTGCAGAGGAACAAGAAAAGAGAAAACATATTCAAACAGAGCCCACCTGGAATGATGATAACAACATTAATTTTGGCTTAGGCTTCGAATACCAGCAAGCACACCAACCTGTGCGGGAACAAAAAGAGGCAGTCGGCCATGCGGTGAGAGCGGTGTATCTGTATATTGCGATGGCGGACTTGGCCGCGAAAACAGGGGATGCTTCCCTGTTACAAGCCTGTGAAACGCTGTGGGATGATGTAACGAATCATAAAATGTACATCACCGCAGGGATCGGTTCTACTGTAAACGCGGAAGCGTTCACTTGCCATCACGATCTTCCCAATGACAGCATGTACTGTGAGACCTGCGCCTCTGTAGGGCTGGCCTTTTGGGCCAATCGTATGCTGCGCTTAGCGCCAGACCGGAAATATGCCGATGTTTTGGAGCGTGCGCTATACAACGGAACGATTAGTGGGATGGACCTGGACGGAAAACGGTTTTTCTACGTGAATCCGCTGGAGGTTAATCCTTTTCAAAAATCCAGAAAAGATCAGGAGCATGTAAAAACAGAACGGCAAAAATGGTTCTTCTGCGCCTGCTGTCCGCCCAATTTGGCACGAATGATTGCATCGGTTGAGGACAATATGTACACCCAAACGGATGATACGTTGTATACGCATCTGTATATTGCCAGCAAGGTGAACATGACTTTATCTGGTCATGAGGTTGAAATTACACAAACTCATCATTATCCATGGGATGCGGATCTAACCTTTTCGATCCACGTAACAGAGCCGACTTCCTTCAAATGGGCACTACGGATTCCGGGTTGGTGCAAGCAGGCAGAGGTGAAGGTGAATGGAGAAGCTATATCATTAGACCATCTGGAAAATGGCTATATCGAGATTCAGCGTACTTGGAAGGACGGAGATGTGGTAACTCTGCATTTGGCTATGCCAGTTGAGCGCATTCGGAGCAATCCACTTGTCTCCATGAACCAGCAGCAAATTGCTCTCCAACGCGGCCCAGTCGTGTTCTGTCTGGAAGAAGTGGATAATGGAGCGAATTTGGCAGGATTAAGATTGACGAAGGATAGCCTCATTACGGAAGAGTTTAGCGAAAACCTGCTGGGTGGCATTGTAAAGTTGACTATAGAGGGATACCGGGTAAAAAATTCGAACGCATTATATAGCTCGGAGCCTCCTGAATTTGTTCCTCAACAAATTACCGCCATTCCTTACTATGCCTGGTGCAATCGGGCAAAAGGGGAAATGCGTGTATGGGTTTATGAATCATAATTCATTCGCATGGGGAGAGGAAAGATCATGAGTACGAGAATTGTGAGTACGGAACCACCGGAAAAGGCAGCAAGTACCGTTCCTTTTCATCGTAAAATCAGCTATTCATTAACGGATACGGCAGGCAATTTACTATACTGTGTTATTTCCAGTTATCTATTGTATTTTTATACAGATGTATTCGGACTTTCTATCGGGATTGCCGGGACATTACTATTTATCACCCGTTTTATCGATGCCATTGATGCCCCGATTTGGGGCATCCTGATTGACCGAACCAAGTCGAAATACGGCCAGAGCAGACCCTATTTTCTATGGTTAGCTATTCCGTTCGCTGTGTTCATGGTCCTTACGTTTACGACACCCAATTGGAGTGAGTCGGGCAAAATTGCATATGCCGCCATTACGTATATCATAGCAGGTATCCTTTATACCGGAATCAGTACGCCGATTACGTCTATTCTGCCTAATCTGAGCACCAATTCTAATGAACGCGTAGTCTTGAACTCCTTCCGCATGGTCGGGGGGAATGTGGGTTTCTTCATCGCCACGACGTTTACGTTACCTTTGGTCGCTTTCTTTGGACAGGGGAATGATCAAAAAGGATTTTCCTTAACGCTCGTTTTATTTGGAATCATGGCGATTATTATGTTTTTCATAGCGTTTGCCGATTTGCGAGAAAATGCAGCAGTGAAAACGAAATCCGTTCCCATTGCTAAAAGCTTTACAGCCATCAAACGAAACTGGCCCTGGATGCTCGTTGTAGCTGCCAACTTGTGTTACTGGATTGGTTTGAATATTCGTTCAGCAACGCTAATCTTTTATCTGCAGTACAATCTGGACAGTAAGGACTTAGTACCTTTAATCAATGGACTGACCTCCCTGCAGTTGATCTCGATGGTTCTGATTCCGTTTTTCGCCAGAAAATTAAGTAAAAATGCGATTATGATTATCGGATTGATATTAGCTGCGCTGGGTCAAGTCGTGATTTTAATGGGCAGTACAGACTTAACCCTCATTATTATCGGCTGGATTATTGGTGCGTTAGGATCAGGCTTTGCATGTTCTATGCCGTTTGCGATGTTGTCAGATACAGTCGATTATGGGGAATGGAAAAATGGTATTCGGGCAAGTGGTTTCCTGACCTCGATTGGAAGCGCATTCTGTATTAAAGCAGGTAGCGGAATCGGCGGATTATTGCCAGCATGGATCATGGGCAGCACTGGTTACATCGCTGGGAAAGTTCAAACCCCTACGGCGTTGTCCGGCATTCAGTTTAGCTTTATCTGGCTGCCATTTATCGTCTTCTTGATCGGAATCATTCCTATGTTTTTTTATAAAAAATTCGAAAAGAATGAAGCTTCTATTCAACAAGATTTAATTGCGAGAAGATCATAGACATTCTTTTAACAAGGGTTTAATGATATATTAAAACATTATAATGCTGCTCCAAAACCTGTTCGCTGAGCTGAGCAGGTTTTTTTGTTTTTTTCTATTCAAATGTGAGTAAAGCCATTGACAGGATTTTCTTTTGGAGCAATACTTCTATGTAGAGAAAAGTGTACAGAATCAAGAACTAGACACATCTAGCCTTGCAACTTTATACATTTTTTCGCCATGAAGGCTCTTCTGTTGAAGGGTTTTTTTCAATTTGAGAAAAAGAATGTGATGATATGAGTCAACTGAGTGTAAGGATGAGAACACATGGCTTTCTGAATAAGCATTTTTCAGGAGAGTCTATCGATTATCGACAGATTATTGCGCTGTTTATCCCGCTTCTGATTGATCAGGCTTTTATTGTGGGTCTTAATTTGGTAAACACGGCAATGATTAGCTCGTCGGGGATGGCGGCAGTCAGTGCTGTAAATATGATCGATTCTTTGAATATTTTTCTGATTAATGTGTTTGTTGCAGTGTCTACCGGGGGAACGGTTGTCGTGGCACAGTATAAGGGGAGCGGTAACGACCTCATGGTCTCTAAAGCTGCTTCCGGCACCATTTCCTCCGTTTCCTTGCTGGCCTTATGTATCAGTTTGTTTATGATGGTTTTGTACAATCCGATTTTAAGTGTTCTGTTTGGTTCGGCCTCGCCTGATGTATTAGCTAACGGTAAGGTATATCTGCTGGGAAGCTGTATGTCTTTTGTGGGGATTGCAATCGTTGAGGCAGTGTGTGGGGCGCTGAGGGGCATTGGGAAGACGAGGGCATCGCTGGCTCTTTCGCTCATCATGAACCTCTCGTATGTGCTTCTTAATGTGGTATTCATTAATGTATTGGATATGGGTGTGCTGGGCATGACGATTGCCGTCAATGTGTCCAGATATGCAGGAGCAGTATGCGCGCTGATCTATTTGGTCAGGGTAGATGATGACTTGCGTGTTCAGCTTAGAGATATGCTTTATTTTAATCTGGCTATGCTTAAAAAGATTCTGTTTATCGGGCTTCCCTTTGCAGCGGAACAGATGTTTTTTAATGGGGGCAAAATTTTAACCCAAATTTTCATTGTGAGCCTGGGGACAAATGCGTTGGCGACGAATGCCATTTGCTCATCCCTAGCTAATGTGTTCCAAATCCCTGCAAATGCTTTGGCTCTTACGATTGTAACTGTGGTCGGTCAATGCATGGGGCGTCGAAATGTCGCGGATGCCCGGAAGTTTACCAAATCGTTTATTTGGCTGTCGTCTTGTTCATTTATTGTAATGGGATTAATCCTGATGCCTTTGTTTGAGCCGATGGTGGGGCTATTTCATCCGCCTGCCGAAATCGTAGATGACATTTTTGTTGTCATTCTGATTAATACGTTGGCCCAGATTCCGCTCTGGTCCATTGCCTTTATTACACCCTCTGCACTAAGGGCAGCAGGTGATTCAAAATTTACGTCCCTCACCTCGATGCTGTCCATGTGGTTATGTCGGGTGGTGCTTGGATATATTTTGGGCATAGTGTTCAATCTGGGGATTGTTGGTGTCTGGTTGGCTATGGATATTGAATGGGGCGTGCGAGGGATCGTTTTCCTTTGGCGCTTCCGCGGCAACAAATGGGTCCAGCATCGTTTGATCGACTGAATAGGTCCACTACCATAAAATTGACTTCTGGATGAAGGCATTTTACGGTAGTGGATTTTTTTCTATTCCTATACTTCGTTCAGACCCCTTACCCTATCCTGATTCCTATATTGCCTAACTGCGCTCCCTGCTGCATACGGTGGAAGGCTTGCGGTGTGTCTTGTAGAGGAAATACGCTATCTATAATCGGATGGAGTGCATGGCGCTCCATAAACTGAAGCATAGCTGCGAATTCTTCGCCACTGCCCATAGAGGTGCCGATGATGCTGATTTGAGGGAAAAATATAGACCGCAGCGGAATCTCTACTCGATCTCCTGAGCTTGCGCCAAATGTAACGATCCGACCGTTCGGCTTGAGGATATCAAAATATTTATCGAATGTAGCAGGACCGATACTGTCAAGAACCAGATCCACAGTGTCTCCGTTCATACTTTCTTTCCATTCACTATGGCTGTCGAATGCATGATTAGCGCCATGGGCGAGGGCAGCCTGACTCTTGGCTTCGCTGCGTGATGTGACGGTGACCCGTGCACCTGCCGCTAAAGCCATAAGCATGGCATACGTGGCTACACCACCGCCAATACCGGGAATGAGGACGTGCTCACCCTGCTGTAACTGGCCTCTTGTGAAGAGCGCGCGATAAGCGGTCAAAGCAGACAAAGGCAGTACCCCTGCTTCTTCCCATGAAAGGTATGCTGGCTTGCTGACGGCATTTTGGACGGGGATGATAACCGATTCAGCGAATGTCCCGTCCGAAGGTCCGCCCAGAATGGCTGGAACCAAGGGAACATGATGCGTATTCTCCCATCCGATACAGGGATTGATAATTACATCAGTGCCTACCAGCGAGGTTGGGACACTAGCACCCACAGCCTCAATCACACCTGCTCCATCCGATCCGAGAATGAGTGGAGCATCGTTGGCAGCTCGATCTGCCATGAGGAATAGGTCCCGATGGTTCAAGCCTGCGGCTTTGAGTTTTACTCTCACCTCATCGTGCCCTGGCTGTCTGTCCGTAACGTCTGTATACATCAGACCCTCAGGGCCATTTTTGCTGGCATGTATTATGGCTTTCATTTTAAAACCTCCCGTGGTGCGAATTTAGATGCAATTGCATGTATATTGAATTGTACAGAGCGGCAAGCATCCGGTAAAATGAACAAAATCGAACGTGAGTATCACAAATGATCATACCAAGCAGGTGACGTATACATGGAAAGCAGTGATTTGAAAATTTTTCGGGCCGTCGCTCGCGAGGGCAGTATCACGAAGGCTGCGCAAGCCTTGAACTATGTACAGTCCAATGTGACCTCGCGGATTCAGCAGCTTGAGGCACAATTGAACGTACCGCTATTTCGCCGATCTAACCGGGGAATGGCGCTAACGCCAGCAGGAGAGAATCTGCTGGAATATGCGGATACCATACTGACCTTGCTGGACGAGGCTGAAAAGTCCACTCAATATTCAGACCAGCCTGCGGGACCTTTGCGACTGGGGTCGATTGAGACGGCGGCGGTTACGCATCTGACTTCTTTATTGACGGAATATCACGCTCAATATCCTGATGTCCATCTATCGCTTATGACAGGCAGCACCCATGATCTCGTACAAAAGGTATTAAATTACGAATTAGATGGAGCGTTCGTCTATGGCCCCGTCGATGATCCGCATATAGAGTATGTTGCAGCTTTTGAGGAGGAGTTGGTGCTCATCTCGGAACCAGGGAAAAGGGACATGGGTGAGTTGCTTGCCAAGCCTATGCTGTTCTTCGACGTAGGCTGCACGCATCGTACAAGAGCAGAAAGCTTTCTGAGCGAAGAAGGTGTGGATGCTTATCAGGTTATGGAGTTCGGAACATTGGAAGTCATTTTGGGTGGTGTAGCCTCTGGTCTGGGGGTGTCCATGTTGACACAATCGTCGATTGCAAAGGCAGAGGAGGCAGGAAGTATTGTTTCTCATCGTTTGCCCAAAAAATATCGCAAATTAGAGGTGTGGTTTGTTCATCGGCGGGATTCGGTTTACTCCAGTGCACTGTCAGGCTTGCTTCACTGGATGAAAAAGGATGCTATACTTAACCGGGATTAAATTGACAGCAGAGGTGTATCATTTGGAGGAACATGGTGTAACGAACAATCCATCTACAGTCGCTCCGGGACCATATGCGACGAATGGCGGCTATCATCGACGAGAACCGGATAGGATGGCAGTATTATCAGAAACATACGGAGCCTCTATTTTTTTCAGAAGATGGGCGGCTTGGATGATCGACTTCATTCTTATCGTCTTCGGGTATGGAGGGCTGGTTTATTTTACAGCGAAAAAAGTATCTGAAGCGGAAACCCCAAATATGGGCCTGGTAGTGATGCTTTTCCTGATTGGCTCCTTCTGCTATTATCTGTTACTGGAAGGACTTACGGGCTATACGCTGGGCAAGTTTGTACTTCGTATTCAGGTCGTGAATGGAGAAGGAAGGCCGCCAGGCATGGTTAAATCCTTGATCCGCACCCTCATACAGCTGGTAGATACGAATCCGCTGTTTTTTCTGGGACTGCCCGCGGGGTTATGTGTGCTGGTGACACCTCGGAAACAACGGATTGGCGATATGGCTGCGAGTACATATGTGGTTAAGGTAAGGGATTTGGGAAAGGCCGGCAGAAAGAAAACCGGGATTTTTGTAGGAGCAATCATCCTGATGACGATCATTTCGATTGTCTTTGCTGTATCTTTAATTACTACGCTCATTACTCAAATCGTGAAGCCTGAGGTATTTACCAGTAAGGATAGCCAGTTTGCGGTTACGGCTCCGTGGAATTGGTCACGAGATAATATGATTAATGAGGAAGCGGATATTTCCATTAAAAATGAATTGACCGAAAGATATTTGATTGTATTATCTGAACCGAAAAGCGATTTTGACAGCAGTATGACTCTTCAAGAATATAAAGGAATCATTGAGGAACATTTGGTGTCAGGAATTACGGACCCTGAATTGGGGATTGCCTCCGACTTGGTGGTGAATGGATACCCAGCCATTGAGTTTACCCTAAAAGGAGAAATAGACGGGACTCCGATCATGTATAACGTGACTACGATTGAAACGCCTTCACATTATCATCAGGTGCTTGCCTGGACCTACGCTTCCCGATACAGCAGGGCACAGCAAGAGCTACGCAAGATTAGAGACAGCTTCCGTGAAATGAACATGCTGTGAAGTGAACATGGAGCAATAACGATGAATCGAAGTTATAAGGCAGTAAGCAGAACAAGCAGACAGCTTATAGAAGCGTCTGCTTGTTGTTTTATAGGCTTATTTTAAAAAATCAACAATTAAAACGGAGTAGGCGGAATAGTAGATTTATATAGATAATTTGATCATACAATAGAATGTCTGATCACTCGTAATCCGGCGACTTTCGCCACTTTACCTTGTGGGTGGGCTTTGAATTGAATCGTCACTTCATTCTTGTGGTTCGTCACAGATAGAGGAAGCTCATAGGCGAACGTTTCGAATTTATTCATTTCCTCAGACTCCAGCTTGCCTTCTCCTAAAATCTGACCATCCGCAGTGATGTCAAAGTCACTATGAGGACGGCTCAAGTCCTTCAAATAAGTGACGGCCAATTGGACAGGCTCATCCGAAAGCACCTTCATGACAAAAGAGAACCAGCCCCCAGGCCAGGTGTCGCGATATTTGCGGTTATAGATGGACCCCAGACCTACATGCTCTCCAGTAAAGGCATGATCCCGTTCAGGCTGCATTTCGGCAGGCTGCACAACGTCCACTGTAAGTCGTTCCAGCTCTAGCTGATACGCTAACGCGGTACGATATTCTGCTTCTGTTGCTGCCCATTCCTCCTGGGAAAAGAGATCCCAATAGACGGTATATGAACGATCATACATCTGATAAAACGGACGAAGCTTCAAGTCTCCGATATAGCCTAAGTCGGTCGTATGGAATGTATTGGGCTCGTTCCGGTCAGCAATCAGCTTCGTTGTTAATGAGTCGGCCGATCCGATCAGAACAGACGCAAGCAGACGTTCTTCGTTGGATTCCTGCTCAACAGGACCAAGGTCCCCAGCCAGCACTAGCGGCCCATACATAAAAGCAATTCGGCGTGGATTATCCGGCATTTCCTCGACTCTCACGGTCATTGGAATGTCGTACTCGATCGTATCCCCATTGTTCCATTCCCGTTCAATTACAACGTAGCTGGTAGGACAAGCCTCTGTGACGTACTCTTCCCCGTTGATTTTAATCATCATCCCTTGCTCCGCCCAATGCGGGCATCTTAGCTTGATCGCGAAGGATTTGGGCTCCTTGCTGATGACGCGCAGCGTTCCCCGTCCATTTTGCGGAAAGAGAGTATCTTGTTTGAGCTGTACGCCCATCTCGTTCCATATCACGGTAGAAGGGACATATTGATTGACATAGATCGTTTCTGGCGTGTGAAAATAAATCGCAGTGCCGTACATGGAGTGGCTTTCCATACCGGAACCGACACAGCATGTAAAATCCTCATATTGAGAATTAAAGGACTTGTGTCCTCCCATTTCCAGCGATACAAAATAGCACACACGTCCATCTACAGGCTGCTGTGAAGCCAGGATATGATTGAACATCGCTCGTTCATAGTAGTCGGCATAGGCTGCATAGGCGTCCCACTCGAACATATGTCTTGTTAATTTCAGCATATTGTAGGTGTTACAAGTTTCACAGGTACCTTCGCCCAAGCGGTCATTCAGCTTCCCGGGTTCACCAAAATGTTCATTATAGCTATTGCCGCCGATCACGTAGGAATGCTTGTGAACAACCCGATCCCAGAAAAAGCGAGACAGGTCCGCATATTGCGGTTTGCCCGTCATTTCAAATTGCCGTGCAGCGCCAATGATTTTGGGAATTTGCGTATTGGCATGTCGCCCTGCCAGCGTATCTTGGCTATCTGCGAGATCATTGAGCACCTCTCCGTGATAAAAGCGTTCCGCAAGGCTCAAAAAGCGTTCTTCTCCCGAATGTTCCGCCAGATCGGTCAGCACCTCGTTCATACCGCCAAACTCGCAATGCAGCACCTGCTGCACCTGATCATCGTCCAGCCCTTGAAGTACATCCTCCAGCCAGTTGCCGAGTTTGATTTCTATAGACAGGGCCTTGGGATGATGCGCCAGCAGATGTGCATCACGCAAGCCAGCAAAAAGTTTGTGCATGGTATATAGCGGCACCCAGCCGCCGTTTAGATCGAAGCCCTGGGAGCGGATATCTCCGGCTTTTACTTCCTCAAAAATCTCTTTCCCACGTGGAATGCCGGAAATGTATCCGTTTCCATGACTGTTTTGGCATATTTCCAGTTCGTCGACTACATAGTTCACGCGTTCCAACAGTCTTTCGTCGCCTGTGGAGGCAAACATCAGTGCACAGCCGGACAGGTAGTGACCGAGTGTATGTCCGCTGATGCCACGCGCTTCCCAGCCTTCATAGTGAGCCGCTTTGGGCTCCAGTCCCGCATATTCACGAAAGCGTGATAATAAACGGTCGGGTTCCAAACTCAGCAGATAGGCCGTATTCAGTTCCATCGCATGTAAAAGTGGGCCGGAATCAATTCTTACTTTATGCAAGTCAAAAGCTTTAGCTTTCAAAATCATCGCTCCTTAGCTAAGATGAAAGTGTATATTTCTCCACTACATTAGCATTGGAATCGCGGTATGTCAGTAGCTTAACCATACAATGGGTGGACAAATCCGAACATGAACCTAAAGAGGCGATAACATGACCTATCTAAAAGTAAATGTAGATGCTCCGATTCAACTGATCTCGGCAGGCGAGTTTGTTAACGAGGTACCTTGGAAGCATATGAGTCGTTCCATTGAGAATTTTGAACTGATCCTGGGTGTCCAAGAGACGGTATATATACGGGAGGAACGGGAAGATTTTGAAGTAGGCGAGGGAGATATTCTATTGCTTTACCCCGGTCGTACGCATAAAGGATATCGGGAGTCATTGCCAGGCGTGAAATTTTATTGGTTTCATTTCGATGTTCCCACGACCCCGAATGTATTATCTAATGAAGAAATGAAGCAGGAAACAAGTGCTATGGATGGGCTTTTGCAGCGTCACGGTGTGATGCGTGATATCTATTTACCGCAATGTGTACAGGCAGACAACGGAGATCGGATTCATATTATCGTCAATCAGATTTTGCATGTAGCCAACTCACATTACCTTACGTATCACAGTGCAAATTATTTGTTCACCTCGCTGCTGATCGAAATATCGGAACTGGCACTTAGCCGCTTGCTTTCCAATCCTGTCAGTTCACAGGGGAATGTGAGTTTTAACAAAATTATCGAGTGGACCCGAATTCATGCTGAAGAGCCGCTGACCGTGACGGATTTAGCTCGAAAATTCAATTACAACAAGGATTATATCTCTCGTTTGTTTAAGCAAAATACAGGCATGCGTCCCCTGGAGTTCATTCATAGTATTCGTATCAACAAAGCCAAAGAGTTGATTTCCCGTACAGATATGAGCATTAAGCAGGTTGCCGAAGAGGCAGGATATACCGATGAGAAATATTTTATGCGTTTGTTCAAAAAGAGAGTCCATATGACTCCTTCCCAATACCGGAATGCCTATCACAAAACATTTATGAACAATGTCTAGTGCATTTCCGCTTGGATAGGGAAATTTTATAGATAAAACATGGAGGAAGAGTCGGCTAAAATAAACTTGTAAGCGTTTCACCTATAGATAGAAGGGAGGAGAGACATCCACCATGATTACTAGAGAACAGATTTATTTGGATGAGAAGCTGGAGACCAAATCGGCTGTGTTTGAGTTTATTGCCCAAGAGGCTGAAAAGCTGGGTGTCACCGTCCATAGGGAGCAACTGGTGCAGGATTTGTGGGAGAGGGAAAAAGTATATTCGACAGGGCTTCAGGATCAGTTTGCCATACCTCATACGCAGAGCGAAGTGGTCACCAGACCAGCAGTCCTCGTGATCCGATTGGAACATAGCATTGACTGGGCCTCTCATGATGGCAAGCCTGTCCAGTATATTTTTAGTATTTTGGTGCCTAAAGGGTCCGTGGATGTATCCCATTTACAAATTATTTCCTCGCTCGCAACCCTGCTCTTAGAGGATTCCTTTAAAGAGGCGGTAGCGGGTGCCAATAGCAGCGGCGACGTGTATCATTTGCTGGAACAGTATACAGAAGGGTTGGTGTCATAATGAAAATTGTAAGCGTTACATCCTGTATCGCAGGGTTGGCTCATACTCCAATGGCGGCAAAAGCACTGGAAAAAGCAGCGGCACAGCTCGGTCACCATATTAAAGTGGAGCAGCAAGGCGCACTAGGCCAAGTGAACAAACTTACGGAGGAAGACATTGCAGCGGCGGATTTTGTACTGATTGCCTCGGATCAGACAGTGAAGGATGCAGAGCGTTTTGAAGATAAAAGAATCGTTCGCGTTAAAATCGGTCATGCGGTCAACAATGCGGAAGCGGTTCTTACCAAAGCGGTGGAGGCCATCTCTGCTCAAAAATAAGATTAGGGAGGCAACACGGACAATCAGCAGCGTAGATGATCTGAATGATATCCGATGAGCCTTTGAATAACAGTAGTATTCATGATGGGGGAGAACATGATGAAAAAATGGCTGAGTGAAGCTAAAAAGCATCTGATGACAGGTATTTCTTACCTGCTTCCGGTTATTATTGCAGGCTCCTTGATTGTTGCCGTGTGTAAAATTATCGGTCTGACAATGGGTGTCACTGACTTTGGTCCATATGCTGACAAAAGTGGATTTCTTCATATTTTATACTTAGTCGAAAATGTAGGCTGGCGCGGAATTGGACTGCTAAACATGGTTCTGGCTGGGTATATCGCCTATTCAATTGCCGACAAGCCTGCACTTGCTGCAGGGCTGATTGGCGGCGTGCTGGCACAGGAGACGAATGCGGGATTCTTGGGCGCTCTTGTTGCAGGTTTTTTCGCGGGGTATGTCACCCTCTGGGTGAAAAACAAAGTGAAAATCACAGGTCCGGCCGCAGGTTCTGTTCCGCTAATTATTTTGCCGCTCATTACGGTAGGCTTAACCGGGATTCTCATGTCCGTCATCCTGGGTGGGCCGTTGAGCGCGATTAATGAAGGACTGGTCAACTGGATTAAGCATATGAGTGAGAGCGGAACCAGCACCTTGGCGCTAGCCTTAATTTTGGGAGCCATGATTGGGTTCGATCTTGGGGGTCCCGTCAATAAAGCTGCCTGGATGGCGGGAAATGCGTTATTCCTGTCGGGTGTGTATTTACCCAATATTTTCGTAAACATTGCCATCTGTATTCCACCGCTAGGCTATGGAATTGCAACCCTAATTCTGAAACATCGCTTTTCCAAAACATATCGGGAAGCTGGAAAAGGCTCCGTGATCATGGGCATTATCGGAATTACGGAAGGGGCTATCCCGTTTACACTGCGTAACCCTGCCAAGCTGATTCCATTGAATATGATTGCCTGCGCAGCAGGTGCAGCATTGACGGCTTTGCTGGGCGCACATGTCATCATGCCTCCAATTGGCGGTTTGTATGGCGCCATCTCCGTAGGTACTCCGTTTGCATATCTGGCTGGAGGGGTTACAGGCGCATTAATCATTGTGGCAGGAACCTTGCTCGTCAATTTCCGTGAGGAAGAACAGCAGCAGGCTGAAACGAAAGAGGCCTCTGTTAAGAAAAATGGAGAAGACATTGAGCTTGTATTTGACTAAATATCACTAGATAAAGAATAGACAGCATGGAGGGAGAACGAGATATGAGCCGTACGAAAGTGCATGTCATACCACATACTCACTGGGATCGAGAATGGTATTTTACCACTTCCAGATCCAAAGTCTACTTGGTGAAGCATGTGAAAGAAGTATTGGATGCGTTGGAGAATGGGGACGGTTTTAAATACTATCTTTTGGATGCCCAAGGGTCCTTGCTTGACGATTATACCCGCTGGTGCCCGGAGGATGAAGAGCGCATTCGCCGTCTGGTAAGCGATAAACGCCTGATGACCGGGCCGTGGTATACGCAGACGGATCAATTGGTGATTTCCGGTGAATCGATGGTCCGTAATCTGTATTACGGTATGGAAACGGCGCAGAAATATGGTCATGCCATGAAGGTCGGTTATGTGCCGGATGCCTTCGGCCAGTCGGCGCAGATGCCGCAGATTTATCAGGAGTTCGGTATTCGGCATTTTCTATTCTGGCGCGGGGTAGCCGATAATACGAATCCTAAAACCGAGTTTTTGTGGAAGGGGTCGGATGGCAGTCAGGTGTTTGCGGTACAGATGCCGTTTGGCTACTACTATGGTGGGAATATTCCAGAGGAAGCGGGAGAACTTGAGGCGTATCTCGACAGCCAGATCGGTGCGCTGGAAGAAAAAGCGTCTACCCGCCATGTTTATTTTCCCAACGGCTTCGACCAAGCACCTATCCGCCTGAACTTGCCAGAATTGATTCGCACATTCAACGAGCTGGACCCGGAACGGGAATATGTGATGAATGAGCCGGAACGTTTCCTTGAAGAGATTGAAAAGGACAGCAACGACCTTCCTGTACTGGAAGGAGAGCTTATGGAAGCCAAGCATATGCGTATTCATAAGTCGATTTTTTCCACACGAGCTGACCTTAAGCAGCAAAATAACGAGATTGAACATTTAATCGTGAACACGCTGGAGCCTGTACTGTCGATCAGCCATGCACTTGGGCATGAATATCCACATTATATCGTGAAGGATATATGGAAGCTCTTGTTTGAAAATGCAGCCCACGACAGCATTGGTGGATGCAATAGTGATACGACGAATCGGGATGTGGCTTTTCGTTATAAACAGGCGCGGGATATCGCGGAGAATGTATTGGAGCTGCACAAGCGACTGATCGCGTCGAAGATTAAGCAGGAGGAGACTTTTGCCTTCACCATCTTTAATACGTTGCCTTACCCGCGCAAGGGAGTGACAGAAATTGATGCTTACTTGCCGGAAGGAAGCTTTGTCATTCGGGATACGAACGGTCAGCAGCTTTTGTATACGATTACCGAGAAAGTGGAACAAACAGACTACGTGCTCGGTCAGCATATTGATCTGAATCCGAGCAAAAAGGTGTACCTGCCTGAGCGTGTATTCCGTGCCAAGCTGTTGGTGGAGCTTCAGGAAGTACCTGCTATGGGGTACACACAAATTATATTTGATTTTAGTGCAACAGGGGATACAACAGTAGAACGTAGCAACGGAAAACATATTGAAAATGAATTCTATAGCATAGCCGTACAGGAGAACGGGGCATTAAGCATCACGGATAAAATTTCGGGACGTGTGTACTCAGATCAGATGGTGTTCGAGGAAAACGGAGATGACGGAGATTCCTACAACTATTCTCCACCGGAACGTGATCTTACAGTTTCTTCGCTGGGTGCTGATGTGGAGACAATAACATCCAAAAGTACGGTATCCGAAGAATTGTCCCTTCGGATGAAACTGAAGGTTCCGTATGATTTAAATGAGCGTTCCGCTGCTGGGACTTCAGCTGAGTTGCCACTCCAGGCATCGGTGTCCTTGCGGAAAGGTGAACGGCTGATACGCTTCTCGGTGGATGTGGACAACCGAGTGCTGAGTCACCGTCTGCGGGTGCTATTTGATACTGGGATTGCCTCTAAGCTATCTATTGCAGATCAGCCGTTCGGAGTCATTGCCCGTCCAACTACGCTGGAGGAAGTAAAGGTATGGGAACGGGAGCAGTGGACGGAAAAGCCAATCACCATTGAAGCTATGCAAAGCTATGTTGCGTTAAATGATGGCTCCCGTGGAGTAGCCGTGATGACTGAAGGAGTAAGGGAATATGAAGTCATTGGGCATGAACATGATACAATAGCGCTGACGTTATTCCGCACTTTTGGTTATATGGGCAAGGAGAATCTGCTATACCGCCCGGGTCGTGCCTCAGGAGAAAAGATCGTAGAAACGCCAGATGCACAGCTGCTCGGTGAGCTTACATTTACGTTTGCTCTACATGTCCACGAGTCCGGGTTTGATGAGGCGGGCATTGCTCAAGCGGCCAAGGAATATTTAACACCATTGTCCAGCTACCAGCTGTCTGATTTTCTGAACGGCCGTTTAATTTTTGCCTTCCGAGACGAAGAAAGAATATTTGAGCAAAACTATAGCCTGTTATCTTTTAGCAAGGATTCCAATGTAATCTTGAGTGCATTCAAGAAAGCAGAGCATAGTGATGGTTATATCGTCCGTGTATTTAATCCTTATTTAGAGAAAAATGCGACTGCACATATCACATACAGCGAATCGGCCCATTACGAGTTGGTTTCGCTGGATGAGCGTTCGAAGGGAGAAACATTGGTTTCGTCCGATACGAAAGGTGCACAATTGCCGGAATTGCAGCATTGCAAGCTGTTAACGGTACTGGTAACCCCGGAATTGAACTAACGTGGAAGTAAAATACGGTTTATCGGAAAGGAGGTCTTATATCTACATGATTTTTCCCTACAAACGCTTGAAAAAGCTGTACCAGCTCGTCAGTGGAAATGATCAAGGCTGGTCTTGGACCACCAAAGCGCTCGCTGAGCGGCTGGAGGTAACAGAGCGGACCATCCGCGATGATCTTAAGAAGCTGGACAGTATGCTGAATGAATATGGAGCATATCTGGAATCCAAGAGGGGTAGCGGCTATACGATTAGGGTTGATGACCGTGAGAAATACCATTTTTTTGCGGATGAAAGTCAGGAAGAAACAGAAGTAAGTCAGCAGCTACCGGGGGCTCCAGAAGAGCGCATACGGTATGAGCTGTTCAAGCTGCTGAATGCGAGGGAATACGTGAAGATGGAAGATCTCGCCGATGAGCTATATATTAGCCGGGCCACGATGAATAATGATTCTAAAATCATCCGTCGGATTCTGGAGGATTATAGCCTTACTCTGCGCACCAAGCCGGGACATGGTGTAAAGGTGATTGGGGAAGAAAAGAGTATTCGTTACTGCCTGGCTGAATATGCTGACGTCCGCGATGAAGAGGGACAACGCAGCGACATGCCCTTGGAACAACAACAGCTGTTTCAAGGATTGGATCTACCGCAGATCCGGACAATTATTCTAAAGCATTTGCGGAGCGTTGGGACCAAAATGGCTGATTTGGCGCTGAAAGATCTCATCACTCATTTGGCGGTCATGGTGCTGCGAGTGAAGGAAGGACATGGTTTAGAACGCTTTGAGGCGGTGGTGGGCAGTCCGCGGGATATTGAATTGGCTAGCGCCATGCTGAGGGAGATGGAAGAGGCCTTTGGCATCACCTGTCCAGAAGGAGAGTTCGATTATGTTCTGCTGCATGTCGTCAGCAAAAAGATGGCCGAAACCGAGTGGGAGCGCCTCCAATCTGACCGTCTCTTTTTGGCAGTGCGCGGGATGTTGGCATTCGTCTACGAACGCTTTACCTATGACTTGCGTGACGATGAACGGCTGTCCAAGGATTTATTTGTACATTTGAAGCCAATGCTGACCCGGCTGGAGCATGGTATGAACATGCGTAATCCACTGCTTGGACATATTCGCAAGTATTATCCGCTTGCCTATGAAATCACAGTTGGTGCGGTAAAAGAACTACAAAAATCGTTTCCGTACGACATCAACGATAACGAAATCGGTTATTTGGCACTTCATATCGGGGCTGCATTGGAACGCAAATACAATATCCCTCATCGGCGTCGCAAAACCGTGTTGCTGGTGTGCGGCTCCGGCTACGGAACCGCCCGGATTCTAGAATCCAGGCTGCGTTCGCTGTTCGCTGAGCTGGATGTATCCCGAGTGGTTTCACTTCGGGAATACGAGGAGATGTCCACCGTCGAGGAGGACCTCGTCGTTTCGACCATTCACTTACAGCAGCGTAAGGATAAACCGTCCGCGGTGATTAGCCCGATTCCTTCGGAACGGGATATGGAGACAATGACGCGGATGGTACGGGCCAGCGATGAGGAACAGGAAACTTCACTGCTACGGTATTTTGACAAGCAATGGTTTATGACCCGATCCGATCAGCCGAGCAAAGATACACTAATTGAAGAAATGAGTGGTATTTTAAAGCAAAAAGGAGTGGTGACCGACAAGTTTTTGCCAGCAGTCAAAGAAAGAGAGAAGTTGGGCTCTACTGCCCTAGATCGAGGGATGGCCATTCCCCATCCCCTGGAGCTAAGCTCTAACCGAACGGTCGTAAGCGTGTGCTTGCTGGAAAATCCGATTCCTTGGGATGCCAACCATGAGGTTCATGTGGTATTCCTGCTTTCAATCTGCAAAGAGGACTACGAACAGGCCATGGGGATTTATGATTTGTTTGTAGAACTGATCCGCCAGGAAGAGACGCTGGAACGATTAAAGCATTGCCACTCCTTTGATGCCTTTATGCTAATCGCCCGTCAGGTGCTTGCAGTCAAGAGCAATGATTACCATTGAACCTAAAAAAGAGATCATTCGTGATCTCTTTTTTAGGTTCACACATGTAGTTTGGAAGAGTGGAGCTCGATTAATAAAGCCAGCTGATTCAACGAAAATTTATGATTAACCATATCTACAGTAAGGTCTTCGGCTGCTTTCTGATCCATTTTAAATTGAAAGCCATTGTAGCGCAAAAAAATGAGTAATGCAGTAAAAGCTGTTCGCTTGTTTGCATTGTGAAAAGGATGGTTTTGCCCTAGGGATTCGAATAATGCAGCGGCTTTGCTGAATATTGTGGGGTACGCATCTTCACTAAAAGCTGATAATTGAGGACGTAGAACAGCAGACTCAAGTAGACTGGTATCTTTGACGCCGATTTGTTCGCCTTTGCTGTATCTTTCAATCATAGCGACATTAATAGCTATAACTTCTTGAATGGTTAAGAAACGAATGCTGCTCATCTATCCTTAAGTCCTTTAAGGGTTTCGTCATATGAATCCATTACTTGAGAAAGATTTTCAAGAAAATCATCACTTAACCCTGAGGGCAGAGTTATTTTGTTCGATTTTTGTATAATGATTTGTCCGCTCTTGTGATCTACTTCAACCTGAACTGTATCTCCTTGGCCCAGTCCGAGCTGCTTAATGGCTTCTGTCATAGTAATCCCTAAGCTATTTCCGAATTTAGTAATTTTACGTTCCATTCCAATCACCTTACCCATCTCTTTATCCTCCTTATTATACTATTCAACTGTTATAACAATTATACATGGTTTCAGGGTATATAAACATATACTTTTTAATTCAACTTATATCTGCTAGAAAAATAGATAGTCAGGCTTTTATTTGGTAATCTGAGGTAAGGGTTTAAATGGTTGCAGGCTATTTTATTACTTCATGAAAAAGGGGCGAGCGAGATGCTACAACCACCATTAAAGGATGAACTGACTCGAATACTGGAAGGGCATTCACTGGATGAAGAATTAAAAGAAGAGATTCATCAGGAAGCTCAAGCTGCTATACAATTCCATGTGGAGCATGAGGAAAATTACGAACACATTGGAAATAGTCGGATCGCCGGCTACCCGGATTTGCCGCCCTCGATCGAGTGGCCGTGTGATTCAGACGGAGAATATTATACGTTTATTGCTCAAATCAATTTGGGCGAGCTACCTTTTTCACCATTTGAGGGATTGCCTCATCAGGGCATACTTTACTTTTTTCTTGGGCTGGATGAGCCCGCCTATGATATTGACCATAAAATCTTTTACTATAACGGTGACAGCAGCGCTTTGAAGAAAACCTTGCCACCGACCGGGAAGGTTGAAGTATGTGCTGAGAACAGGGGTTTCACATCTTATGCAATTTCTTTTCAGCCGATTGTTACCCTGCGGTCGGAGGGTGAACTAGGAGATGTTCTTGTAGATCAGTATGAAGAGCTGTATGAGCTTGTTTGTGAACAAAGTGACACGGTGTGGGGTCAGCATCAATCTTTTGCCGGGAACACCCTGCGGGATGCTTACCTACGCCGAAACGGGCTAGAGGGTCTTCTGTTTAACTGGCATAAGAGTGAGAGTCAGATTCATAAGGAAATCGAGCAAGCTCTGCATAGGGGAAGTACGGATTATGCGGAGCATTTACGATCCGAGGTGTTGCCTCAGCTGCAAGAATATCAGACGAATCGAGAGAAGCACGATCGAGCTTCGGAAAATTGGCATGTTCTGCTCTCGGTCTCTTCTTTGGACGAGGTTGGTATGTGCTGGTGGGACGCAGGGTATTTGGAATTTTTGATCGATCAAAGAGACTTGAAGAACCTTGATTTCTCGAAGACATATGTCAATCTTGCTACGAGCTAGCCCGGTGCGGCAGACTCATGCTGATTTAGGGCAAATGATGGCGGTTAGAGCAGGGTGGTTTTTTGATTGATAAAAGCAGTGAATTGAGCATATGGCACAGTAGGTTTGTAGGTGGTCCTATACAGGGCCGCCTTTTTTCGATGTAAATGAACGATTGTACTCCGTTATTAGTCTTAATAGATGAGACCACAACAAGGGAGGTGCACGTATATGACTGATCGAGAGCTGTTTGAACTATATAAGGAGCAGATATATTATTTTTGTTATTATTTGATGCAAAATCAAGCAGATGCAGAAGATGTTTGCCAGGAAGTGTTTGTCAAAGCACTTTTGGCCGACAGGTCCAGAGTACAAGATCTCAAATCATGGATTTTGCGAATTGCTTCTAATGAGTGCAGCAATGTGCTTAGAAGGCGGAAAACTGGACTGATGAAGGAAATACGAACTTTTTTATTGTCACGCCCTCATTCATTTAATCCGGTGGAAGAGAGCTTATATCATCAAGAAACTAAGACAGAGCTACACAAGCTATATAACAAGCTTCCAGATAAAATTCGAATGGTCGTGGTCCTTCGTTATGTAAACGAATTGACTGTGCCGGAGATATCTAGAGTTATAAATATACCCGAAGGAACAGCTAAGTCTAGATTAAATCGGGGGCTTAAACTGCTAAAAAAAATGGTGATATCCCAAGTAAAGGAGATGAGTAGCAGTGAGTCGGTATTTTGAAAAAGAACAGAACATTCCTCAACCTGAATATGATGCAATGTGGGTAAATATAGAACAGGAAGCAACCAAACGAAAAGCAACTCTGCAACAGTCACAGGAAGCACCTATGCATAGAGCAAAAATTGTTCCAGCGAGTATCGTATTCTCATGTTTTCTGCTCGTCGCCATCCCTGTATTCGCTAGTGTGACTATCAATTGGGATAGAATAGGCGGACGTAGTGTAACCAATGCGCTAAATAACGGTATTGGACAACGGTATGATCTAAAAGCATCCAATGCAGGCATTACGATGAATTTGAATGGTGTTGTAACGGATGGCGAAAAAATGAAAATGCTTATTTCTCTGGATCCAGGAACCGATCCAACCAGTTATATTGGGTTTGCTATAGAGAAAACTACGGTAACTAGCAATTCTGATACCAAGGAACAAGCACACGGATATTTAAATTACGATCCTAAAAGCCAGAAACTCCTTGGCATTTATGAAACTATTGATACTTTAAAGGAGCGTAAAAAAGGTTACACACTTGAGGCTCAGAATCTAATTTTTTATCGTAATCAGGATATTCCTTTAAAGACGGATCATCAACCCGGGGATACCCTCGTTACCGGGACCAAGCAGTATCCTAACATTTATATAGAATCCGTTCGACAAATCAACAACAAGACTGTTGTCCGCTTTAGAGTTGCTGCAGCTCCATCCGATTTAGGACGTGGGAACCCGCATTTGGTAATGAAAGTGGGCGACAAAGAGATAGACGCAATCCCAACCATTCTACCTAGCGACAGCCCAGACTTGCATATTGAGCAGGTATTCAACATGACTGCACAAGATTGGAAAAAGGCAAACCTTCATTTTTGTTATATTGAGGAAGCAAAAAGAATTGAGGGTACTTGGAAGTTCGAATTTGAAGCGGATGGAAAAAAAGCAAGTGAAGCGATTTATTCCAAGAAACTGCATAGCAGCGCTGAATTCCAAGAAAATACAGGCACTACCTTAGACCAACTGGTTATTACCCCCTTGGATATTGAAATTCTAGTAACAGAGCGTGATTTACTTAAAAAGGGAATTGTTCATTATAAAACAGCTCAGCTGGTTATAGGTGATAAAAAAATTAACGGAGGGTGGAATATTAAAGGAGCTGGTCCTGAAAATTATCAACACTTATATCAATTTGAATCTCCAGAGTGGTATAAGGACTGGTCTGATGTTCCAATGAAACTTATATTGAAAGATGCTGTCATCGAGAAACGTGATACGTCTAAGAATTGGATCACTCTTCATAAACCTAAGGAAGAAAAACAGTTCGCTGAGCTTAATGCGGACGGTTATCAAATTGATTTCACATACTATACAGAGGGAAAAGACTTGATTGTCGAATCGAAATCCGGTTCCCCTGGCTTCAAAGGCGTCAACCAAACAACGATGCGAATTAACGGCAAAGAAGTAGTGCCTGAGATCATTGCGAAGGGCATGGTATCCACAGGAGTTAATGTTGACCGTTACAAAAACATTGAATTAGACGGAAAATTGGAACTAAATCCTGGCATCTACAAGTACAGCGATCCTGGACGTGATATTGAAGTTTTTTTGAAATAGATATGGCCATCGCTGCCTATTCTGCAGATACGTAAATACAAAAGCCCTTCCAGCTTTAGCTTCTCATGAGGGAAGCAGCGGAAGGGCTTTTGTTATATCTACTTGTCTATACAGTGAGCGTGCTTATTTATACTCGTTGCACGGTAAATTCGAATTCCAGCTTTTGATCGGCTGTAATTTGGTATTCTTCATGTACCGGAGCTCCCCAGCTATCGTCGCCGCCTACGCCCATTTGCTTGCCGGCTACGGTAACAACGGTGTAGTAGACGTTTGGCAGCTCATACTGATGGTAGGCGCTTTCCAGCTCGAACGCTGTGTACGGTGAAATATTGCATTCCACAGGTGCGGTGGCAGGAGCAGTAATGCGAATACCACGCTGAGAATCGTCGGTAATATCGACACGGCGCACGCCTGTACGGTTGCCGGATTCCTGCGGTACGACATACCCGGATACGTTATCCGCAGCTTCGTTACGGAATACGCCTAGTCTCGCGCCAAAGGCACGGTCGATGTAATTCTCTTCCGGTCCCATCGCGTACCAGTCCAGATGGCGGTAGTCTGCCGGAACCTTGAACGAAAGGGCAAAGATCGGCAGATTAGGCAGTCCTGAGACGCCTTCATAAGTCGATTTTACGTTCAGACTGCCATCCGCTAAGACGGTGTAGGCTACCGTTACCTGTACGTCTGCATGGATGCTAAGCGTGTAGCGGAATGTAACGGTTACACGGTCTGTCTGCTCTTCCGTGACCTGAATGTCCACGCATTTACGTGTCAGACTTGCAGCGAACCAGCCACCGGCTTCGAAGCCCAGAGCAGTTCCCCGATCATTGTCTGTGGTCGCCCGCCAGAACAATGGGGCAGGAGGCATGGCAATCATCTCACGTCCGGCGTAGCGAAGTGAAGTCAGGCTGCCTGCTCCTTTGGAGAACATCATACTGAAATCTGCACCGTGAACGCCAATGTTAACATCACCATGCACCACTCGTAAGGCACCGCCCGTAGGGATCTTCAGCGGATTTGGATCTTCCACAATGAAAATATGTTGTCCGAAGGCTACTTCATGCCCAGCCTCAGCCCAGAGCGTCGCTTCCTTCAATACGAGCGCCGTGTGAATGACATATTCCCCAGGCTTCTTGTCTGTGCTTGGGAACGTCAATGGAATATACGCTTCGGTCTGAGCCGCCACATCTACATGAATGGCATTACGTACGATTTCTTGGCCTTCATGCAGTAGACTGTATACTAGCTCATAGTCGCCCGTTCCCTCGAACAGGTTTTCATTGCGCAGGGTTACACCGCTGCGATTCGGGGTGAGCTTCAGATTTTGATACAGGAATTTGACCTCCTGCATCTTCGGCGAAACCTTCCGGTCCGCATAGACAATTCCGTCCGTACAGAAGCCATAGTCTGTGGCACGGTCGTCAAAGTCGCCGCCGATCGCGAGGTACTCGCGTCCGTAGCGATCTTTTTTCATAACAGCCTGATCAATATAATCCCATATAAAACCGCCCTGATACAGCTCGTATTTGTTCTCCAGCTCTGTATACTTGTGCATGCCGCCTACGGAATTGCCCATCGCATGCATGTATTCGCAACTGATATACGGCTTTTGCGGATTGTCGTTTAGATATTGCTCGATATCTGCGGGTTTGGCGTACATCCGGCTCTCCATATCGCTGGTATCATCGTACGTACGGTTGTGAAACACGCCTTCGTAGTGTACCAAACGGCTCGGGTCGGTGGCTCGGAAATAGTTGGCTACATTGCGCAGCACTTCACCTGCATATGACTCATTGCCGCAGGACCAAATCAGAATGGACGCATGGTTTTTGTCCCGTTCCAGCATGGAAATGGCGCGATCCATGACGATATCCTGCCACTCAGGCAGATTGGCGGGAATATTCCACGATGGCTCGACGGCGCCGAGTTTTTGCCAGGAACCGTGTGTTTCCAAGTTCATTTCATCAATTACATAGACCCCGTACTCATCGCATAGCTCATACCACAGAGTCTGATTTGGATAATGAGAGGTGCGAACAGCGTTCATATTGTTCTGCTTGAGCGTCCGGATATCCCACAGCATATCTTCACGGGAAATCGCACGTCCGGTGCGAGCGTTAAATTCATGGCGGTTCACACCTTTAAAGACGATGCGTTTGCCGTTCAAATGCATGACCTTGTTGATCAGCTCAAATTTACGGAAGCCGATTTTTTGTGGAATGACTTCCACGAGCGATCCACTGGCATCATAAATTTGAATGAACAACGTGTACAAATAAGGTTTCTCCGCGCTCCAGCGCTGCACTTGCTCCAAGGCTGCTGACAGCGAAGCTGTGCCATCAGTAAAGTTAGCTTTCAAAGAAGCTACAACATGGCCGGCAGCATCTTTCACATCGACAGTTGCATAGGCCGTTGCCGGCTTTTCCAAGGTCAATTTCAGCTCCAGAAGGCCCTGCGTGTAGGAAGCATCCAGATCCGCTTTGGCATGTAGGTCACGTACGTGAAGAGTAGGGATGGTATAGAGATATACGTCTCTGAAAATACCGGAAAAACGCCAAAAGTCCTGATCCTCCAGCCACGCTCCCGTACTTCTTTGATATACCTCTACTGCCAGCTTGTTTTCGCCTGCTTGCAGGAACGGTGTCAGTTCAAAATCAGATGGTGTAAAGCTGTCCTCGCTGTAACCGACAAATTGTCCGTTCAGCCATACATAGAAAGCCGACTCGACGCCTTGGAAAGAAATGAACACAGGCTGCGCGCCCGAAGCCATATTTTCCGGCAAAACAAAGCTTTTGATATAGCTCCCGACCGGGTTGTGGTCCTCCGGAATATGGGGTGGACGAACGTCCGAATGTCCGTCCCATGGATACATCGTATTCACGTACTGCATTTGGCCAAAGCCTTGCGTCTGAATGTGACCCGGCAACTGAATATCGCTCCAGCCGCCATACTCAAAGCCAGGAGTATAGAACTCTACCGGACGGCTGGCTGGATTCGTTGCATAGTTAAACTTCCAGCTCCCATTCAGGCTATGACGCCAAGCCATATCAGCTTGCTGCTCCGCTTCTTGAAGCGTAGCGTAATATTTGTGATCGGAATAGGCGGGCAGCCGATGTACAGCAAATTTGGTTACGTCGGTCAGCCAGTCCAGACTAGGGGTATGGATGGTCAAGGCGAACACTCCTTATTTTTAAAATGAAATGAAGATATTACACAGTAATTTGTTATTTTACCGAACCAACCATGCCCGCTACAAAGTGTTTCTGCATCAGGAAGAATACCAGTGCAGTCGGCAGTGTGGACAGGACAATGGCGATCATGATGACACCGTAATCCGGTGCATAGCTGGAGCCAAGGTTCGAGATCAACAGCGGAATCGTTTGATTCTCCGGCGTTTGCAACACAATCAGAGGCCAGAGGTAGTTGTTCCAGCTGGACATGAATGTGATGATTGCGGCAGCGGCATAGGTTGTTTTCATCGTAGGCATATACACCCGGAAGAACAGACCCAGCTCGGATAATCCATCCATACGACCTGCTTCCAGTAGATCCTTTGGAAACATCTTGGTGCTTTGACGGAAAAAGAAGATCAGGAACGCCGTAGTTACGGTCGGAATGACGACAGAAGAGAGTGTATCAATACCGATCCACGGTATGACATTAGAAATACCGCCGAACATCCGGTAGAGCGGGATCATGATCGCCGCAAACGGAATCATCATAGACATCAGCAGGATATTGAAGACAACGTCTTTCGCTTTACTTCTGTAAATTTCAAAGCCATAACCGGCCAGTGATGCGATTAGCATAGCCAGCAGCGTAGTTGAGATGGAGACTTTTGCAGAGTTACTTAGTGCGGTAACGATGTCTACTTTTTCAAGCAAATTGTGCATGTTATCCATCAAATGGGAGCCAGGCAGAAGCTTGCCTTTGGTCACATCGACCGACAGGTTCGTGGAGCTGGATAGCATCCAGAGGAACGGGAAAATCGAAACGAACGACACAAGGATCAGAAAGGCGTACGTAAATGCTCTTTTTGTTTTCATCATTTTTTCTCACCTGCCACTTTGAACTGGATAATCGACAAGATAATGATCATAATGACGATGGAATAAGATACGGTCGCCGCATAACCAAAGTCGGATGAATATTTGAAGGACAGATTGTAAATATATTGCGAAATTGAAGATGTCGCGTTCCCTGGCCCACCCTTGGTAATATTCATAATTTCATCGAAGAGTTGGAGTGTACCAATCGTTGATGTAATCGAAGTGAACAGGATAATCGGCTTAAGCAGTGGAACTGTAATGCTGAAAAACTGTCGGATAGGGGAAGCTCCGTCAATACGGGCCGCTTCGTAGATGGAACTGTCAATGTTCTGAAGACCGGATAGGTAAAAGATCATATTATAACCAGTCCAGCGCCATGTGATCGCGATAATAATCGTAACCTTGGCCCAGAAAGGATCTGTAATCCATTGGATGGGCGTGCCAATCACGTGCAGATTCAGCAATAAGGAGTTTACCAGACCGTCGGACGAGAACAAGTACTTGAAGACAACCGAATATGCTACAAGGGATGTGATACACGGCAAGAAGATAGCTGTGCGGAAAAAGCCCTTGAATTTCAGGTTTTTATCATTCAACAATACCGAAATGAACAGAGCCAGAATGACCATCAAAGGTACCTGGAAAATTAAATAGATAAACGTATTCTTCACGGCGGTTATAAACATTTTATCGGTGAAGAGTCGCTTGTAGTTATCAATGCCGTTAAAGCTCAGATTAGACCCTGTACCTGTCTTAAAGGACAAGATAAGCGCCTGAATCATCGGATAGAAATAAAAAGCGGCGATCATGATCACTGCGATGGATATGAACAACCATCCTGTCATACCTGCTTTGAGACGTGTTGTAGTTATTTTGGGCGCGGCTGTCTTCATACCATGTCAACTCCCTGTGCAGCAATAAAACCTTGAACTCGCAAGCCCAAGGTTTTAAGTGCTTATCGTTTTATTGTTTAGCCTTGGCTAGATGGACTGTCTTATTTAAGCTGTGCTTCCGCCTGTCCTTGAGCATCTTTCAGAACTGCGTCTACATCTTTTCCGTTCAGATAGTTTTGAATTTCAACGGTCATGATATCCTCAATGGCATACGTGTGCAGGCCATAATTGACTTTTGGAACTTGCTTAGTCCATTCTGCAAATTTCTTATATACTTTGTCGCCTCCGAAGTACGGATCTTCCACGTCATAAGCTTTACCGCTGGAAGCTGCGTTCAATGAACCGACAATTCCAATTTTGCTCAGCATATCTTGATACAGCTCTTGATCTGTTCCGAATGTCTCTTTCAGGAAATCAGCAGCGGTATCTTGACCGTCCGAGTTAAGGACATACCAGGAGCTGCCGCCGAGGCTGGAAGCATTCACGGATTCAGGTATATTTTTCAGCTTAGGGAAAGGAACAACGGCCCATTTACCCGATTGCGAAGCTTCTGCTTTAATCGAAGGTGTAATCCAGTTACCTGTAGGTACGGAAGCAACTGCACCGCTGTTGAATGCGGCCAGGAACTGACTCCAGTCGGCATTCATTTTAACAATGTTAGCGTCGAACAAGGATTTGTACGTCAAGAGCGCTTCTTTCAGAGCTGGATTACCAGCCAGGTTTGGTGTTTTACCGTCTTCTTTCAGGTACCATGAACCTGCAGTTTGGATCATACCACGGATCAGACCGAGGTCATTTGGATCTTGAGTCAGCATTTCTTTGCCTGTTTTTTGTTTTACGGCTTTACCAATTTCAATAAATTTGTCCCAATCAATATTAGTCAGGTCCGCTACTTTGTAGCCGGCTTGTTCCAGATAGTCCGTTCTTACATACAGTCCCATAACACCGGAGTCGAATGGAACACCATACTGTTTGCCGTTGTAGCTAGTCGGTCCGATTTTATAATCAGCGAAATCGGTTGCTTTGATCGTGCTGCTCATATCATGGAAAGAATCGGGATAGGCTTGCAAGAAGTTCTGTGCCCGATAATCCTCGATCAGAACCACGTTCGGTAGTCCTTTGGTAGAACCGGAGTTAAGACCGGCATTCATTTTTTGTACGATATCGTTTTGAGCATATTCAACAATGTTTACGGTTACATCTGGATGTTTGGCAACGTAGCGATCTTTTGCCAGCTTCAGGGCTGCGATATTAAAGTTCGGGTCCCAAGCCCAGACGGTGATTTCTTTTTTGCCTGAATCTGTGGTAGTAGCTGCTTTCTCGGAATTGCTGGAGCATGCGGATAGCAAGATCAAGCTTGCAATCAGCAGAAGGAAAGTCATTTTTTTCATTTTGTTCAACCCCTACTCTTTTTTTATATGTTGCTTGCTAGTTCTAAACCTCTTGAATGAAAGCGGTTACCTCATTTATAAATCTAGTGTACCATCCATACTTTGTCGGTGTTAGGAATATCTTTATACGGATTGGTCTTATTATTATGATTTATCAAAAAAGGTACCGCTTACATTTGTATTTTGTTTTGGTTTAGGTACTTTTTTTAGGTTGAAGCTCAGTGTATAGATTTATTTAGTGGAGTCGTTCTCGTTTGATTTCAAAATCAATGGCAGGGTCATTCTGACTTTGGTGCCCTCGCCCTTTTTACTGGAGATGGTCACGCCGTATTCTTCTCCATATAAAAGGGTAATGCGGTTGTGCACATTCTGGATGCCGATGCCTGTGAACAGTTGGCGCTTGCTCTTGGGATTCGGAAGTCCGTCTTGCGCCGTATGCCCGTCCAAATCCATACCGTCTCCATCATCGACCACCTCACAGATCAATGTATCCTCCGTTTTGGACACCAATATATAGATGTGCCCTACGTTTTTTTCATTAAACGCATGGAAAAAAGAGTTTTCGATAAAAGGCTGAATGATGAGCTTGGGCACATGGTACTCCAGACAATCGGGTGATACAAAATAATTCACTTGTACCCGCTGCCCGTAGCGCACATGGTTAATGAACACATAATTTTGCATGTTGGCCATTTCCTGCTCAATGGTGATCGTTTCACTCACATTGCTGATTGTATTTTGCAGTAAGGAAATGAGTGCATTGATCGTCTCGGCGGCTGTTTCCTTATTTCCTTTGAGCACCAGCATTTTGATCGAAGCCAGTGTATTGTACAGAAAATGCGGATTGATCTGCCGTTGTAGTGCAGCAAGCTCTGCGTTCCGTTGACCCTTTTGCGTCTCTAAAAGCTTACGGATATAGTCATTTAGTTCATCCAGCATGTAGTTGTAAGCATGACTTAATTGTCTAACCTCATAGCTGCCCGTTACCGGGATATAATTATCAAAATTTTTCTCGCGTATGGTCGACATTTGCTTCACCAGTCGAGTCAAGGAACGAATCAGTCGACGGGATATCAGAAAAACGATCACCAAAGCAATCAGTACGATGGCAATGCAGATCCATACAACGGATTTAACGTCAATAATTTGCCCAATCGCCGCTTGTCTGTCGATCATGTTCACCAGATAAAAATCAAATGAAGGGATGTAGTTGGAAAGGAGGATACTTTCCTTATTCATCACATCCGCATTAATGTAGTTAAGCCCCTGTTCATTGATTTTTGTGGCATAGCCTAGCAGCTCACTGGAGCGTTGTCCGATCAGGTCCTGGCGGTTGCTCGATACAATCAGTCCCGACTTGTCCAAAATAAGCACATCATTACCGTTGCTTGTGAAATTGTTGTAGAAACGGCGAAATTCAGGTTCCCGGATAGCGATGTAGATCATGCCGTACAGGGTGCCGCTGGTCCGCTCCATAAATGGTTTGGAGGCGATAATATAGGGTGTTGGCTTTTGCGCGGTATTATTCATTTGTTGCTGAAATAATTCAGTATCCAATTGATACATAAGCTGTGCCGGTCGTGCTACACTTCGGGCTGTAATAGCATTGCTTTTAAGTTCTTCCGCAGTTACAGGCCAATAGGACGAGTCGGAGTAAAAGCTCCGGCCGTTCAGACCTGTTACAGCGACACCGACATCATAGGCATCGACGTTCGATTTAATTTGCTTCATTTGCTGTGCCATTCCGAAGTAAATTCTTGCCGAGTTAATCGAGTCAGATTGACCGCCAGTCAGATAGTTTTTGACCGTTCCATTTTCCGAAGCATGGGTTACGGCATTCACGATAGAATCATTGAAGGATTCAAAGCTGGATTGAATCTGGCTGAGTACCTTGGCATTTGTAATACTGAATGTCTCAGCAAAAAGTCGTTCAGACATCCGAATCGTCACCAAAGAGGTCAGCAAGGACACCGCAGTGATGCTGACCACCATAACAATAAAGATTTTGAAGAACAGACCTTGATATTTGATCTTATGGATATACCTTTTCATAATCAATCTCTTTTCTGCTGGCAGATGTGGCTTACTCCCTAATAGAGATGCTCCCGGCGGTACTGACTGGGCGAGTAGCCCTTCACTTTTTTGAACACTTTGGTAAAATAGCTGGGGTCCGAATAGCCTACCGTGCTGCTAATATCCGAAATGGACATCGTCCCCGACCGTAGTAACTCCGCGGCTTTTTCGACCCGAATTTTGTTTAGATACTCGCTAAAACCCTCTGTATGGTGTGCTGTAAAATAACTGGACAAGTAGGAAGGGTTAAAATGAAAATATTGCCCAAGTGTCGTCAAATTGAGTGTTTCAGCATGATGCTCCTCAATATACTCCAGCAGTTTTTTCATGCTTGCGCTACTTCCTTGCTGCGTTTTAGCCATGATCTGTCTGTTCGCTTCCTCCAAAAAAGTCTCCAGAAGGCGCACGGCTTCATGTACATGAGGGGCATCATTAATTGTTTTGAAATAGGAATATTTCGCCGCATCCAGCTCCTTCATATCATACCCCTGATTCCCAAGCAAAATCGTAATGTTGAACACGATATTTCCGAGAAGCGATTTGAATTCAAAAGCGGTAGAGGTATAGTTGCCGGACATGGCGGCTACATAGGATCTCAAATCCTGAAAAGCTGTATCAAAATGCTCACGCTTCATCTCTTCTGTAAACTGTTTTAAGTTGAACGAGCTGTTCACCTGTACAGGCGGAGGGAGTTCGTCTTCTATTAGCAGCGCTGTTCCTGGGAAATAAAAGCGGTAACTCAGCAGTTTTGGCAGTTCATCCTGATAGACGTCACTAATCTGATTGAAGTCATCAAATAAATGGCTAACTGCCCAGCCTGTCTGTGGATCGACCCGCTTTGTCTCCTGAGCAACTTCCCTAATCGCAGCCATCCAGGCGTCTACTTCACGAGGATCAAGATTGGCTAAAAACACAGCCGCATAGACATCGGACGGCAGTTGTCGCAGTACGATGTGCTCACAGGCAGAGGACACTTGATCTGATAGCTTGGAAAATAGGTCCGAGGCAGAGATAGAGCGTCCTTTATTCTGCGGTGCTGACTGTTCCACGCCTATGAGCGCAAAACGGCTATAAGGAAATGCTTGCTTCAGCAACTCAGCGTCATAGTCCATGCTATACCCGGAGATCAGCTTTTCGATCACATGATCTATTGTAATTTGACTATTATTAGCATCTGCCTGATATTGAATGGATGGAATTTTGCGAGCGGTTCTCTGGAGTACTTGGAGCAACTCATCCGTGTCCAGCTTGGGCTTTAAAATATAGTCAGCAACCCCTTGCTGAAAGGTGGATCGCACGTAATTAAATTCACCGTAACTGCTAAGCACGATGACTTCGATATCTGGATAGTTCTGTCTGACTATGCGCGTCAGCTCCTCGCCATCCATGATCGGCATTACGATATCTGTAATGACAATATGAGGGCGCAAGGTTTCAATCAGCTCCAATGCTTCTTTCCCGTTAGAAGCCTCACCTACAATTCGAAATCCATACTGTTCCCACGATAAATGGTGTTTAATCCCTTGCCGTACCAATATCTCATCATCGACAATCAAAATGTTGCATAGCTCATTCATGGCAGCACTCTCCGTAATTATACCTATTCGAGGATTTTGCAAAAATCCTGATTCAAAAAAGACCCCCATCACGTGGACGTCATATCATCTGAGGCACATATTTGACAACGCTTCCAACTTGGCTTAAATCTAAAGCATTTAATCTTTACATGCTAACATAAACCACACGGGGATTCCAAAATAATTTAGTCCAAATGGCATATAAAACAACAAAAAAGGCAGCCGAGAAAATCTCGACAGCCTAAACGACCAGGATTACCTTATACAGTACCCCATGTCCGATCTCCTGCCAAATATTTTTCAGTCAAAATAGACAGCAGTTGAATACCAACCTCATTGTGTCCTCCCTCAGGAAGGATCAGGTCAGCGTATTTCTTGGAAGGCTCAATAAATGCCTCATGCATCGGCTTAACCGTAGTCAAATAGTGATCGTGAATCGAATGGATGGTGCGGCCGCGTTCCTCAATATCGCGAAGAACCCGACGGAGAATGCGCACATCAGGGTCAGTATCCACAAATACTTTGATGTCAAGCAGGCTGCGGAGCTTTTCGTCTGACAGCACATGCAGACCCTCCAACATAACGATGTGATTTGGCAGAAGCTCTACCGTCTCGTCCGTGGAGCGTGCATGAACCGTAAAGTCATACACTGGCGCTTGTGTCGCTTGTCCTTTTTTCAGACATTGGAGATGCTCAATAAGCAATTCGTTGTCAAAGGCAAACGGATGATCATAATTGACCAAAGCACGTTCATCATAACTCAGATGTGAATGGTCTTTATAATAGTTATCCTGAGATATGAAAGTCACTTTATTAGATCCCAGACGCTCAACGACGGCGCGTGCTACCGTCGATTTACCGGAACCTGTACCGCCGGCAATACCAATAATAAGCATGGCGTTTCACTTACCCTTCCCTAAATGTATCCCGATACAACTCAAGTATTGTAGCACAATGCACACTTTTTTTCATCACTGTTGAACTTTGTATTTCTTCCATTTCCGTATCCTGGCTCTGAATGTTTTAAACGGTGCCACCGAGTTGATGTGAATCCATCTTGCCATGGGCCAGTTCGGGTTAGTACCCGTCCAGTTGTGAACGCCTTGAGTGAAGAGCTCTTCATGGCTAAGTGTGTCGATCCAATCCAGCCACTTTTGCTCAGTCAACTTGAACATATCACGTAATTCACGTAAAGATTGGTGGGAATAGGTCTTGTAAAATGATTGATATAGTTCGCCTAGTCTATTCCATTTATAATTGGGAGCGGGCATGATGACAGTTTTTCCTTCCCGTTCGTCCCTGTCCCATGTCATGACAAGATGAAGCCATCCGAGCTGGTAGGCGATCATTTCTGCGGGTGTTTTATCTACTTCGGGGATACGAATATCCTTTTGGCTCTCGTCGATCTCCTGGAATTCACTGTCAAATCGTAAGTAGGAGGCATGAATGGCTTCTTTTAACTCCAATTTGGAAGCGTAGTCGTAGCTGGACATCTAATCGCTCCTTTAAATGATATGGATGATACTCACTCCTTTATATGTACCATTCTCAACATGACAACTGTATGTCTTATTCAAAAATAAAAAAATATCGTTTTTTGTGATTTTATGAAACATCATTTGACGTGTTCACGAAACAGGATGCAAAATTAATAGAAAAATTAAGACAAAAGATAAGTAATTAGACATATTTTAATATTTATTTAAAAGCCTATAATTATTGGAGTATAGCGCTTGGGGCCCCTCATTGGTGTTGGGATATTATTCCCTTCATCAGTACGTTATATACCGTTTGGACATGTCATGTCTGATGAACGGTGCAACCTTTGCTTTAGTATTCATGAATCTAATCAAGAAGGGGATTGTTATATGAAGTCGAGTTTGTTAAAAAAATGTGCAAGTGTAATGTTAAGCAGTACGTTGGTACTGTCTTTATCATTACCGTTGCTAGGTCATGCACATGCAGATGGAAATTTACAGATAAGTGACGATTTTGAGCAAGGAGAAGCTCAAGGCTGGACCGCAGGTTCGGGGAACTGGTCTGTGGTCAAGGATGGGAATGGTTCTACATACCAACAATCTAGTCGAAGCGAAAGCCATTCCGTCAAAGGTAATGCCTCATGGACGAACTATAGCGTGCAAGCAGATGTATATGTAAATGATTTTAATGGCTCTAATCGAGTCTACGTTGCAGGTAGATACACAGATTCCAACAACTTCTATGCAGCATCGTTGTACAACAAGAAAGACGGAGCTCTTGAGATTCGAAAAAAAGTCAAAGGCTCTATGAAGACACTGGCTACCAATAAAAAATACAAACTGGACACGAATACATGGTACAGAGTCAAGCTGGAACTATCCGGTTCGGAAATCAAAATGTATGTCAATGATCAACTGGAGCTGTCCGCAACAGACACCAGCCTCACTGCTGGAGCCATTGGTTTGGTAACTTCTAAAACAGCTGCCCAATTCGATAATGTGATTGTATCCGGTGCTTCTTCTGAGGTAGATCCAGGAACACCGCCTGTGAACCCAACACCAGGTACAGAACAACCGACTCCTGGAGTGGACCCTGATGTAACCTCTAAAAATAACTATAATTTGACTGGCTTTTCGTATGGTAATACAGGTGGTGGCAATATTGCGGATACAGATGCCAACTACAAAAAAGTTTATAACGCTGTAGATCTCAACGAAGCACTGAAGAAAGGCAGCAAAGTCAAAGTGATTGAGATTATGAACGATCTTGATCTCGGTTGGAATGAAATTCCTAGTGCTGCCAAAGTAATGCCTTTTAGTGCCAACAACCCTGTACAGACGCATCCTGTTCTGAAAAAGACAGGTGTGAGCAAAGTCTATATCGAAAATATGAATGGGGTTACGATTTTCTCTGCCAATGGTGCGAAAATCAAACATGCCGGCTTTGTTATCAAAAGAAGCTCCAATTTGATTTTCCGTAACCTCGAATTTGATGAACTTTGGGAGTGGGATGAAGCAACCAAAGGGAACTATGATAAGAATGACTGGGATTATGTTACCATCGAAGGTACAAGTTCCAAGGTATGGATTGACCATTGCACATTTAACAAAGCCTATGATGGTCTGGTAGATGTGAAAAAAGGTAGTAACGGAGTTACGATTTCTTGGTCTTTGTTCAAAGGAGATGACCGCAGCTCCAACAGCTGGGTAACCCAACAAGTCAACGCGATGGAAGCAGACAAGTCTTCCTATCCTATGTACGCTTATCTGAGAAGCAGTGCAGTAGGCATGAGTAAAGAAGATATCATTGATATTGCAGCAGGACAAAAGAAGGCTCATCTGATTGGTGCTACGGAAATGGCTTCCGACAATGCAGACCTAGAGGTAACGCTGCATCATAATTACTACCTGGATATTCAGGATCGTATGCCTCGTCTGCGTGCTGGTAATGCTCATGCATATAACATCGTTATGGACGATGCTGGATTGGCCAGAGCCAAAAAAAGAATCACTTCTGACATGGCTAAAGCAATTGCCGCAAAAGGATACCATTTTGACGTCGTGGGTAACGGTGCGATTTCAACAGAAAACGGTGCGGTGTTGCTAGAAAAGTCTTATTTAATTGATGTGTTTTCTCCAGTGCGTAATAATCAAAAAGATCCTAAAAAAGATGACTACACAGGAAAAATCAAGGCTGAAGACGTCATCTTCTCCGACAACGGTACCGTATTCAGAGGAGGCAGCGAAGAAGCGAATAGCCCATTAGCCCCTTATCCTGCGAAGGCCAAGAGCTTCTCGTGGAATGGATTCACAACGTTGCCATACAGCTATACTGCCGAAGACCCTGCTAACCTGGTTGCTCAATTGCAGGCCAAGGATGGAGCGGGTGCAGGCAAGCTGAACTGGTCGAGTGAAAGCTGGCTCAAAACGGTGTACAATACGTCCGTTACGAAAAATGCAATAGTGGAAGAAGATTCCGAATAGGTAGGCCATATAAAAAAGCAGCCAGGACAGATATGCTCTGTTTCTGGCTGCTTTTTTGGTTACCTACGTTAAGGCTGCGTTCGGTACGAACTTAACCAATAACGACAAACGAGGACACGCCAGCAGGTACGGTTCTAACCCGGAATAGCGTTCCATCGTCTCTAAAGGTACGCAGAATAAAAGCCTGGTTCGTAGGTGTACGGACTCTGCTGAATCGGGCAGTACCAAAACCATCGAAGCCTGCAGCTTGCACAAAGCTTCCATCTAGACGCCGGAGTATAGCAAAAAATCCAGTTGTGTTAAAAGGAACACCGTTTGTGTTAGCCCAGATGACCGTAAATCGGCGCAGGGTTTGTGTTGGACTCACATTGCGATATCTCGTAACAGGAACCTTCCTGCCCGTAGATTTCAATGTTTGTGGAGGACGAATGGCCACTTCAAATCAACTCCTTTGTTGTGATGAGATAGTAAATGCACACAAAGGAGTTTTGGACTGTGCTATAAACTACGACTTCTTATAAATAGGTATATATCGAACTCGAAATGGCACTCATGTACATTATAGTTCGATTTGGGACCTCCTTATGCCCAATCGCGTCGTAGCGTAAAGAGGTCTTTTAACGCGTCTGTAGACAGCTCAGTAATCCAGCCCTCGGTACTGGTTATGATTTGGTCGCTAAGCTGCTGCTTGCTCTCCAGCATTTCATCAATGCGTTCCTCAAGCGTGCCCAGCGAGATAAATTTGTGCACCTGTACATCCTTCGTTTGTCCCATCCGATAGGCTCGGTCTGTGGCCTGATTTTCAACAGCCGGATTCCACCAGCGATCAAAGTGAAAGACGTGGTTGGCGGCCGTCAGATTCAGACCTACCCCTCCGGCTTTGAGCGACAAAATAAACACGGATGGCTGCTCGGCAGGGGGGAGTGTGTGAGATTGGAATTGATCAATCATTCGGTCACGGGCCGTTTTGGATGTGCTGCCGTTCAGATAGAGCACGGGCTCTTGCAGCTCCTGAGCGAGTACCCGTTGGAGCATTTGCCCCATACCAATATACTGTGTAAAAATAAGGCAGCGCTCGCCCTCCTCCCGCAGTTCCTTGACCATAGCCAGAATGCGCTCCAGCTTGGATGAACGGCTAATGACCGCTTCAAGATCGGCCTGACTATAACCGGAAGCCACGGTATCTGGGAGCGCCTCCTTGGTTAAGAGGGCAGGATGGTCACAAAGCTGCTTCAACTGGGTAAGGGCGGATAAAATGGCTCCTTTCCGCTCAATCCCTTCCAGCTTCTGCATCCGTTCCATCAACTCTTTGACAATCTGGTCATAGAGCGCGCCCTGCTCAGAGGTCAGATGAATGTAGGTTTTCATCTCATTCTTGTCAGGCAAATCAAGCTGTATAGCAGGGTCCTTCTTCTTGCGCCGCAGCATGAAGGGCTGAACCAGCTTTTGCAAATCTAACGTGCGCTGCTCGTTATGTTCCTTCTCAATAGCATTAATGAAGCGATTGCTAAAGGCGCGTGAGCTGCCCAGATAACCTGGATTGATAAAATCATAAATGGACCATAGCTCGGACAAGCGATTTTCAATAGGTGTCCCAGTCAACGCAATCCGATGACGTGCAGGAAAGCTGCGCACGGCTGTGGATTGCTTGGTTTGCGCATTTTTAATGTTCTGCGCTTCATCCAGGCAGACTGAATCCCAGGTCATGCTTTGTAGCAGCTCTTGATCCAGGGTTGCCGTAGCGAAGGAGGTCAGGATGACATCGGCCTGCTCCACTTCTTCGCGGAACAGGTCTCCCTGCTCCCGCTTGCTTCCATAGTGCAGCATCACCTTCAATGAAGGGGCGAAGCGGCTGAGTTCCTTCTGCCAGTTGCCCAGCACCGAAGTCGGGCAAATCAGCAGCGAACTGGAGCGGACGCCCGTCTCGGCGGCAATATCCTGTAGGTGCAGTAAATAAGTAATAAACTGCACTGTTTTACCGAGTCCCATATCATCGGCCAGACAGGCACCCAGTCCAAAGCGACGTAAAAAAGCAAGCCATGCATACCCGTCCCGCTGATACGTCCGCAGCTCGGCTTGCAGCCCGTCCGGCACGTCCAATGCAGGCCATTCCGACTGCCGTCCGAGCTGGCTGATCAGCTTCAGCAGATGGGCATTCAGCTCGACTTCCAGTCGGAAGCGTGCCGCATCCTCCGGCTGCTCGCCCGAGGCGTCGCCTTCAGGCTCGTCGGCGTTGCCGAGCAGGTGTAGCTGCAGGATGTCCTGAAAGGACAATCCCTGAGCACTGTCGATCCCGGCCATGGCCCGGCGGATCTGCGCCAGCAACGCGGGGTCGAGCGCGATCCATTGCCCGCGGAAGCGCACCAAGCGCTCGTTGCGAGCGACCAGCTCGGCGAATTCCGACTCGCTGAGATCGGCATCACCGATGGCAACACGCCAATCGAACTGGACAATCGAGTCCAGTCCGAACAGCGAGCTACCCTTCGTGCGCTCTCCCGCCCCTTCGCCCGGGCGTACCTTGGCCCGCAGTTTTGGCTTCTTGCGGGTAGCTGCCTCCCACCAAGCCGGGAGCAGCACCTGCCAACCGCTTTCCAGCAGACGCTGGCTGTCGGTCGTCAGGAATTGCCACGCCGCTTCGTCGGAGAGCGGGCGATTCAGCACGTCATCGCGGCTTCCGGCACGCTGCCCGGCGGGCAAAATCGAGGTCAAGCGTTCTAGCCACCCGGCAGAGCGCTCACGGACATGTGCTGTCCAGGCATCGGGCCATGAGCCGGATGCGTACCCATCATCGGCGAGCTGTACAGACACCAGCAACGCCGGGTCTTGCTTGTCCTGCAACACAAGCTTGAGCTGCCAGGACGGCTCGTCGTCCTCCAGCTCTGGCTCTAGCAGTTGCAGAAGTGGCCGAAATGGCGCGGTATCGGCTTTCCAGCCGATGGCGATGAGCCAGGCCCGCGCGTCCAGACCCGCCGCCGGGCGATTGGGGGCGAAGAGAATCGGATATTCTCTTCGCAAATCGGCGGCTTCCGCTTCGGTGCCGTACCAGCGCTGAAATACGGCAGCCGAGAACGCCGCTATCAGCCCTTCCTGCTCGTCCTTCTCCAAGTGGTCGAGCAAAGCAAGCTCTGCTGGTTGGATGTTTTCCAATGCTTCCGCATCCCACTTCCATTGCAGCTTCCCCGTCTGGAACGCCGTGAAGCTGGGCACATATGCTTTCGCCTCAATACAGTGAGCAAGTAAAGGGATCAGCCGGAGCCACGGGGCATTGGCCTCGTCCCAGATCCATTCAATATGCTTCAGAAGCTCGCGCTCTGCCAGAAAAGGAATCACCTGCTCCGAGGGCAGCAGGATAATATCCGTGTCTTGAACATGTTGAATCTCCAGCTCGGTGCCATAAAACGAATCCTCATGCCAAGCAAACAAACGCTGCTTCAGAATTTGGCCGGAAATGCTATAGTTCATGGAGGAATCGCCATAGATCAGCGCGTCTCCATAGGTAGTTAATTGGATATGGACGGTAATCGTTTCGGTATATTGACTCATGATAACAATTTCCCTTTCCGCAATTCCTCCTGTAGCGCCCGCAAGCGGCTATGACGGCTGGTGAAGGTCGTGAAGAACAGCTCCCAGCGTGATTCTTGCTTCATTTTCTTGTACAGCTTGAACAGCCGCTTTAACAGCTTGACTGCTGCTTTATAGCTGGCTCTGTTTTTTTCTAGCACATAACGTTCTACCGCTTGATGGTAAAAGGGGAGTAGTAACTCAGGCGCGTTCTTTTCAATGGGCTGTAACACGCTCACTCGAAAACTCAAAGGCTCACTGCGTATGCTTAGCTGATAGTCGATCCATGACCGCCATTTTTCGTGAGCAAGCAGCGCCTCTTCATACATTCCTCCGGCAAATGGAAGCATACCCACCAGCGTGTCCCACATGTCCTGCTCCGCTTCTGGGAGGTGCCGCAAAACCAGATCCCAATCATGTATATAATCTTGTAAATGGTCATCCCGATGACTGTGAAGCAGGGGGCCGATATGTCGCAGTCCGTCCTTGAGACGTGCCCAATCCTCGGCTTTACGCAGCGCCTGTAAGAACAAAAGCAACTGACTGGAAGAGACTTTTAGTGGAAAAGCCCGTTCCGCCTCCTGAAGCAGTACCCAGGCTTCGTTATCGTGCGATTGGAAAATATGCATCCAGCTGCGAGCTAACATCCACGGAAGCCGTGCTAAAGTTGTGCCGAGCTCCTCCTCAGCCGCCTGTAAATGCTGTAATTCCTCCGTATATATGCTGGAGTCCTGCCTTTCGTGATGCCCCCTGTGCACCCAGTGCAGCCATAACTGATAATACGCGTCTGAAAAATAAGTACCGTTACGCGATTCTGTCAGCATTTTTCGGCGTAAATAGGCTAAGGTTTCTGCCATACGGGCTTCTTGCATCGGTTCATCGGTCAGCTCCAGTGGACTCTCAAAATCACGCTCGATAGCTTCTTTAAGCTCATCGGCAGCGATTTGCGTGTAATACCCCATATAGGTATGAGAGGGATAGCCCGGCATGGGAGACTGAGGTACCAGCTTTTCCAGCACACGCAGATGAGCATGCAGTCCGTATAGCTGTTGCATGCCGGGTGAAAGTGGCGGCTTCACAGCATAGATCGAGGCTAGAGCGCTTTGGACATATTGGGAATTTTGTGTGTTCACATGGTTAAGTGCGATACACTGATCGAACAGATCATGCCACTCTGAAATGGGCATGTCTGGTATCTTGCTTGCTGTTTTACTGAGAGCGTTTCTTGTTGCTTCCCTGTGATCCGGTGAAAGATTCGACCGGGAAGGAGGTGTGGTACGCGTGTCAGCTTTTGCCGCCAATCGGGTGAATCCCGCCGAATGAGCGTTCACTAAAGCATGTACAGAACGTTCCTGTTCATTCGCGTAATTCAGTAGTACGGCGATCATATGCTTGCAGTTGGTGTGGACAGGGCATGTGCATCTGCTGGCAGCAAAAGCACTCAAGTGAAGATCCACCTCGTATAGCTCGCTTCCATCCACGACAGCTGCGATATGGTCGGCATCAGGCATTGCAAATTCTTTTACCTTTCCTTGCTTAAAATACTGGAAACCTCGTTTGATCGTCACGTCATTAAAATGGTCAGCCACGTTTTCAATAAGCTGTTGCCACTGTATATCATCCATAAGATAAGTTGGTTTCATATGCATTAGTCTCCTAAGAGAGAATAGTTGATCGGGTAGTAGCTTAACTCTTCCATTATATCAGTTCACGAATATAAATTGAGTGGAGGGAGCAGTTGGAAAGTTTTCATACGGGTTGACATGTTTCCTTTTGAAGAGTACATTTCTATTATAAATATAAAATAAATATTACTAATATTTTAGGTTTGATGATCCTGTTTAGGAATGGTATGTAGTGAACTGTATCCGTGGAGGTATGCAATAAACTTATTGTTAAGAGGGGGAAATAATATGTCGTCTTTATATAGCTATGATATTCACCTGCCCAGCCAGCTTGATCCCAACCGTAAGTATCCAACCATTTTTACACTGCATGGGAAAGGGTCCAATGAGCAGGATATGTTCGGAGTTGTAGGGCCGTTGTCAGAGGAATTTATTATCATCGGCATTCGTGGAGACCTTCCCATGAGTGGAGGATTCCAATATTATGAGCTGAAAAGTCTGGGTAATCCGCTGCGTGAGCAGTTTGATCGGTCTATTAAACAGCTTCAGGCGTTCGTACAGTATGCCACAGATAAATATCCGGTTGATCCTGAGAAACGGTATTTCCTCGGCTTCAGTCAGGGAGCGATTTTGTCGATGTCACTTGCGCTTACCCTTGGCAATCAGTTGAAGGGGATTGTAGCGTTGAACGGCTATGTGCCTGACTTTGTGAAAACGGAATACGCGCTGCAAAGCACAGAGGACGTGTCCGTATTTATTTCCCACGGCGAATACGATTCTGTATTTCCAGTGAGCATCGGCCATGAGACGGCGGCATATTTCCAGACCAGGACTTCTCACTCCACATTCAAAACATACCCGACGGATCACGGTGTCTCACCAGATAACCAGCGAGATGTGCTTCAGTGGCTGCGTGAGGATGCGGGGATAAGCTCGAAGATGTAACCAGCCTTGGTATTCGTTTTTTTGTTGTAATAGGATATTAGGCTGGTTGCCTTCATTGTCTTCGCGCCACTAGATCACTTTTTCTCCAACCTTCTTGCAGAATGAACTAAAAAGAACCATCTTGAGACAGATGGTTCTTTGTCGCGAATACTTAAAAGGATTCATGAATAACTAATTCATTAAGGGAGAAACGTGTTGTTGGACGTGCAGGGGTTGCGGCTACACCAAGGGTGACAATCATGACAGGGATAAACCGCCCAGGAATATTCAGAGCTTCAAGCAGTCCTGCAGGATTAAATCCACCTATTGGACCACTATCGTAGCCTTTCGACTTGGCAGCTAACATGAGTTGCATAGCTGCGAGAGCTGCATTTTTGTTTGCTTCATCCCTAGCGAATTGAGGGCTTTGATAGCCTCCTTCGATTTGGGAGAACAAGATGTCTCGCACTGCTTTCGAGATGAATTCTGACTCATAAAGACGGTTATACATTTCTCTGCCAGTTCGGTTTGCCTCAAGATCACCGAGAATGACAACAACAGCAGAAGCATCTGAAATCTGTTGCTGTCCATAGGCGATCGGTTTGATTCGATCTTTTTGTTCTTGATTCTGGATAACCAGAAAGCGCCAGTGTTGAAGATTCCAGGCTGAAGGAGCTGTCGCGGCAAGTTCAAAAATTTCATTCAACGTTTCTTCTGGGATGAATACGTTTGTTTTATACTCTTTGGTAGCATGTCGTTCACGCAATATTTTCTCAATAACTTCTTCCGCGTTCTCAAAATTAGATGTATTATTTTGGTTCACAGTAGGTTCTTCCTTTCAAGTATCAAAGCTTATTATTTATATAGATCCAATGGTTTAGTGTTTGGATTGAGTTGCAGCGTAAGCAGCAAAAGGTGTTCCATCGTAGATCACTTGAACGGAGGAAATCTTGTTATCCTCTACGACGATGTATTCGGCAACCGTTGCATCCGGAACTGGAATAGTGTTGGAATGATATACGATCACAGCCTCCTTATTATCTCCAAATGCTGTAATGAGTGTTAGCTTGTTAATCATCCGGGCAAATCCTTCTGCAAAATTTTGGAATGATTCTCTACCTTCAAGGTTACCTAAGGGAGAGGTCGTAGTGACTTTGTCCGAAACCAGCGTCATCAGCTTTTCGATATCTTTATTTGCCATCGCTTCAAAATAAGCTTTTGCGATCACCAGTGCATTGTTGTTTTCATTTGTATTCATGTTGAATACCTCGCTTTCAGTTGGAATAATTACAATATACAAGCCTTCTACTGACAACAGTTTGTCAGTAGTTCTTCAACATACTTTCCACTTCTTTTTTGACACGACTTCGAAAGGATTCAGGTTTCAATACTTTAACATTAGATCCCCAGCTCAAAATCCAATGCAATAATTCCTCAGCATATCGAACACGGAAGTCTACATAATAGCCACTCGGAAGAAGCTCAGCATGTTCCATAAAATATATTTTTGATTCATCGACTTTATCTGCAACCTCGGGCTTAAATACGGTTCGAATGGTTACATGTCGATCATCTGCCGGACGATACGTATGCAAATTGAAGTCCCGAGGTAATTCGAAACTTTCGATCATTGTACTCACATCACTCATGCGAGATATTTTAAAATGTCGATGCTCTCCTCTGAGATCACACTGAGCCACAAGCAGCCACCCTCCTTGCACAAGAACTAATCCTAAAGGTGCGGCTGTTCGTATCGTTTCACGACTATTCTCCGATTCCGATATTCGCTTCGTATATTTGAAATGTATTTTCTTTCCCTCCATCATGGCAATACGAATCGTTTTTATATTGGATTTTTCCCTTTCACCTAATTCAGGGTCTTCAGATTGAAGTCGAAAACGAATACCACTGCGGATTCGATCAGTTTCATGACGAATGGGGTCAGGTAAGATCACTTCAATTTTTCCCCGAGAGGACTGAGCACTTTGACTATATTGATTATCAAATCGCTGTTCAATGAATTCGGCTCCAAGTAAAAGGGAGACCGCTTCCTCCACCGTAAAGCTAATCGGGGGTAGGAAATACCCTTCAATTAAAGAGTAGCCGTGTCCAGGTGCACCGATAATCGGAACGCCAGATTCACTAAGAGCCTGAATGTCTCGATAAATCGTACGTACACTGGTTTCTAACTTCTCCGCTAGTTCTTCTCCCTTTAGAACCTTCCTACGCTGTAGCTCCAATAAAATCGCTAATTGCCGTTCGGTTTTATTCAATTTCCATCCCTCCTGTGTTTCAGTTGTATTTATAAACCTAATTGTTTTTAATCACTATAAAAAAACACTACTGACACTTGTATGTCAGTAGTGTTCTCTCCATCAGAATTTGGTCTATAGAAAGTAATGATTCCCGGTTGTCATCCTAGATTATTATTGCCCCGCGCTTTTTAAACGGAAAGATAATTAAAACGGTATTGAACATCAAAGGTAACAATAGTGCAGTCCTCACCGCCGGAAAATACGTCCTACCATCACCCTCCTGACACACTGTTGTCAGGAGACGAGCAGTATAGTTTTATGAGGGGTACACAGTTCCATGTGGTTTCTGTAGACGATCCAAAATCGCTGAAATGAAGGAGCTTAACTGTAATGGAGAATATAAGCAGTCATTTTCATTTTGCTTCTCCTCTTCTTGAGGGTGTAATTCGAAAAAAGAAAAATCGATTTGTTATGATGGTTGAACTGGATGGGGAGCTACACGATTGCCATTGTCCTGCTACAGGCAGTATAGGAAACATTGTCTTTCATGATATCCCATGTCTTGTTTCGCGTAGTAATGACCCTAAAAGAAAAACACAGTTCACCATTGAAGCCATTTCACTGGATCTACCATCCGTTGAATCGAAGTCATGGATTGGGATTAACCAAAATGCGGCCAATCGGTATATCGAACATTTCATCACAAGTGGTCAATTTAAAGATATGATTGGCGATTTCCAGACAGTCATCCGGGAAACGAAGCTTGGTAATTCAAAACTGGATTTTCTGGTGGATCAAACTTATGTAGAGGTCAAAACGCCATTAACCACTTTACATGTCGAGATGGGCGATCATATTGTAATCAAAAAAAACGCTGAATTTAATTCTTTTGAACGTTTTATCAAGCACATGGGTGAACTCAGTGGAAGTTTATCTATAAATGAACGTGCGATTTTGATTGTTTGTTTAGTTTATGAAAACAATGGATTCAAAGTTGGGAATTCTGGGAAACACAGCGGTTATGTTATGCAAACCGTTCAAAATTCCATCAAAAATGGAGTTGAAATCTGGCAAGTTGATTTACAAATTAATCCCGATGCAGTTAGCCTGACGGGCTATTACAACATTACCAATCAATTTTTAACAGGCGATATTATTTCTGAAGAAATATACAAATAGCTACTGACACACTTTTGTCAATTAAACTCCAATATAGTGATGCTACTGAAGAAAAATGATATTTGCTATTCATCTTCACCAAGCAACCATTAATTGTTTGTTAAAAAGAAGTATACCTTTACAGACAGAAAATAGACGGTGACCTAGCGGCGGATCTCATCTGGTTTTTGGAGCAGACAAAAAAGACCGATTCATTAAGAGTCGGTCTTTATGATCCTTATAATCTTTTTTTGCTTTTTCATCCTCTGATAAAATGTGACTCCAACATGCTCAGAGAAAGCTCGGCAGTAGTGGCTACCACGATATCCGCACCTTGCATTTGCGAAGGTGTTCCTACACCGACCGCAAACATCCCGGCACCCTTGATCGCCTGTATGCCAGCCTGTGCGTCCTCTATACCGATACAGTCGGCAGGCTGAACGCCCAGATTTGCGGCTCCGGTGAGGAAAATTTCCGGGTCAGGCTTGCCATGTCGAATGGCGGTAACATCCACCACACTGTCAAAATAGTAGGCTAGCTCCAGTCGCTCCAGGATAAACGTTGCATTTTTGCTTGCAGAGGCCAGCGCGATGCCGATTCGGGCTTCACGAAGTTCTGTCAGTAGCGCTTTAATGCCTGGAAGAATGTCCGAGGGCGTTACAGCTGAAATGAGCCGCTGATACTCCGTATTTTTCCGTGTGGCCAGTTCTTGCTTGCCTTCTTCTGAAAACTTATCGGACAGGTTACCGCGCGCCAGTATTTTGTCGAGCGATTCCGTACGGCTGATTCCTTTTAACTGTTCATTAAATTCCCGATCAAAAGGGATGCTCAGCGCTGCCGCCAAGCTGCCCCATGCCTGAAAATGATATTCAGCTGTATCTGTAATGACTCCGTCCAGATCAAAAATGACTGCTTTCATTTGGTTTCCCCCTGTCTGCCCGATTTATGAAACGCTGTTCGTCATTAACGACTGCCCACTGGTAATGTGCGTTGGCTCTCCATACAGCTCCAGCGTCAGCGGTTCTCCGTCCAACAGGGTAATGATCACTTCATTTTCCTGTACGAGAATACTTAACAAGCGACCGCGATAGTTGATTTTAAACGTATATTTGTTCCAGCCCTGTGGCAGGAAGGGGGAGAAGCTTAATGTTTCACGATACGTTCTCATCCCGGCAAATCCCTGTACAATCGCCAGCCAGCTTCCCGTCATGGAAGTGATATGAAGTCCGTCTTCGGTATCGTTATTGTAGTTATCCAGATCCAGACGGGCCGTCCGCTTATACATCTCGACTGCCTTTTCCTCCATTTTGAGTTCGGCAGCCAGCACGGCGTGAATGGACGGGGACAGACTGGATTCATGAACAGTCATTGGCTCGTAAAATGCAAAATTGCGCGCTTTTTCTTCCAGCGTGAACTGGTCTCCAAAGAAATACAGCCCTTGTAGCACATCTGCCTGCTTAATGAAGCAGGAACGAAGGATTTTATCCCATGACCATTTCTGATTTAGTGGAAGGTTGCTGGGATCAAGGGAGGATACAGGCTGCAAATCCTTATCCATAAAGGTATCGTGCTGTACGAAGACTTCCCGCTCCTCATCATAGGGATAATACATGTGAGTGATGATATCCTGCCAATGTGCAAGCTCATCAGCCGTAACCGCTAGATGCTCCGATTTTTCTGCTGAAATTTGAGGTAAGACCGATAATGTATATTTCAAAACCCATGCAGCCAGCGTGTTGGTATACCAGTTGTTATTGACGTTATTTTCGTATTCGTTCGGCCCGGTAACCCCGTGGATCATATACTGCTGCTGGCTTTTGGAAAAATGAACCCGGTCGGCCCAGAAGCGGCTAATTTCGACCAGTACATCTATTCCATATTCCCGTAAATAGCTCAGGTCCCCCGTATAGTTGGTGTAATTGTAGATGGCATACGCAATGGCCCCGTTACGGTGAATTTCCTCAAAGGTAATCTCCCATTCGTTATGGCACTCCACACCTGTAAAAGTGACCATAGGGTATAGTGCACCCCGTAGCCCTTGCTGGGCTGCGTTATGCTTGGCACCCTCTAGTTGTTGGTGACGGTACAGCAGCAGATTTCGCGTTACGTCCGGGTCAGCAAGCGCCAGGTACATAGGTACGGCATATGCTTCTGTATCCCAATAGGTGGCACCGCCATATTTTTCACCTGTAAAGCCTTTGGGACCAATGTTCAGACGGGCATCTTCGCCGTAGTACGTAGAGAACAGCTGAAAAATGTTAAAGCGTATTCCCTGCTGGGCCTCTGTATCGCCCTCGATTTCTACATCGGCTTTGTCCCAACGTCTGGCCCAAGCTGCGACATGCTCCTGCTTGAGCGAAGTGTAGCCTTTGTTCACAGCCTCCACGGCGATGCGTTCAGCTTGTGGAATCAGTGCATCCTTTTCCATATCCCGTGAGGTGGTAACCGCCACAATTTTTTGCAGCTGGATACTGTCGCCCGGAGCGACGCTGTATTGATAGTGGCGTGCAGCATACAAAAAGCTCTCTTCCGTCGTCTGCTGATCCTGCCCCTCGGTCACAATACCCATGGTAGCGTTTACGGTAAAGCGCGGAATACCGAAGGGATTATCTATAGTTGTTGTGGACAGGCTGATGAATTGTTCTTGAACCTCTCGGGCCTCCTCCAACCAAAAAACCTCATCATAGTTCGTGTCTTCATTCTTCGTATTGCCGTCCAGATAGGGGACAAGCTCTATGGTTAGAGGCTGCTCGCTTATATTCGTAGCTTGGTAATCAATCAGGCATAGCTCACGAGTGGTGAGGCTCAGAAAACGCTCCGTAGTGATACGGACCTGATCGTTCACGGTGCAGGTGCGTCGCAGGATGCCCTGTTTCATGTCCAACTCCTGCACAAAATCGCTGACGTATGCCGTAAATAAGTCTACTTCCTCTTGGTTTACGATCAGACGGATGCCGATGAAGTTCATGGCATTGATGACCTTGCCAAAATATTCAGGATAGCCGTTTTTCCACCAGCCGACCTTTGTTTTGTCGGGGAACCATACACCGGAGATATACGTTCCCTGATGATGATCACCTGAATAAGCTTCTTCAAAATTGCCGCGCATGCCCATATAACCGTTGCCTATGGACGTTATGCTTTCCTGTAATCGCATGTGTGTGCTATGTAGAGTGTGTGTTGTCAGCTTCCAGCTATCTACGTCAAATAATCGGTTGTAAACCATGATTGTGTACCCCTCTCGGAAAATGAGATCGTTGTTTTAACGAAACCAGTATATGAGCGAGTTCAGTATATAGTGCAACCGTTTGCCCTGTCAACGCAAAAAAACTGATTTTATGGGTTTCCACAAAATCAGTTCTTGTTCATTCCTCAGAGAATCATAGTACCTGGCTGGACTCGCGTTCCACAATTCGGTGGGGAACAATGATGTGTTTGGTCAACTCTTTGGGGTCTTCGATTTTTTCAATCAGGCTTTTGGCTGCCTGATAACCTAGAGTGAAGATATCAATATCCACGGAAGTGAGAGGGGGATTCATCAGCTCAGCCAGCATTAGATTATTGAAGCTCACCATGGATAACTGCTCTGGCATGGACACGCCGAGCTGAGAGAGCATTTTCTGTACTGCCATGGCTACAAGGTCGTCGCTAACGATCATCGCGGTAGGCGGCGGGGTAGCCTGCAATAATGTGCGCATGTCCTCTAGATTAAATGGCTCCCTGACCACGTATTCCTTGGGTAGAGGCAAGCCCGCCTCTCGCAGCGCATCCTGGTAGCCTCGGAGTCTTTCAATATTCACGATCTGTTCATGATCACCGCCAACATAAGCAATGCGCTGATGATTCAGCCCAGTCAAATAAGTGACCACATCCTTAGCAGCCTGGTAGTTATCGTTGTCTACATGGGTAGTTTCACTGACAAATTGCTGAGGCTTACCGATTACGGTGTAAGGTATTTTTTCTTGATGAAGATACTCCACGATGCTATCTTTTTGCTTGGAGTACAGAACAATATAGCCGTCAACACGTCCGGTCCGGCTCATCAGCCTCACGCGGGATAGCAATTCATCACTCGTTTTTCCTGTGACAATGGACAGTGTATAGTTGTGCTCATTCACCCATTCGCTGATCCCGCGAAGGCTTTCCGGAAAGAAGGGATTTTGAAAGATTGCCACATCCGATTCAGGCATAATAATGCCAATCGACTGTGTGACACGGTTAGCTAGACTCTGAGCTGAATAGTTGGGTTCATAGCCAAGCGCCTTCATTTCTTTACGGACACGTGCCTTGGTGGCTTCGCTGATTTTGGGGCTGTCTTGAATGACACGGGATACGGTGGAAGTAGCAACATTAGCACGTTTTGCGACATCTTTGATGGTTACTGCCATCGTCTTCGTCTCCTTTTGCTATCTCAAGCAGGAAATATTATGTTCTATCATACGATATTGCTCGAAAATCAACAAATTCGCGGCTTTTTCGAGTTTTTACATCATCATTAACCAAGATATTTACAATTAGGGTATTGCCAATAGAAAGCGATATCATTATAATAATTGTGCAACCGATTGCATAATGTTTATAGGGTACGAACAACGCTGTACATACTATAAGGGATGGAGATTGAAGGAGCATGAAAAAACTTCTATCATTTGATTTTTGGCAAAAGCTCGGGAAAGCACTGCTAGTGGTTGTTGCTGTCATGCCGGCAGCAGGGATTATGATTTCGCTCGGTAAAGTAGTGGCGATGTTGGCTGGCGATATCCATTTCTGGTTGACTGTCGGCGGGGTCATGGAGAATTTGGGTTGGGGTATTATCAATAATTTACACATTCTATTTGCAGTGGCGATTGGTGGTTCCTGGGCTAAGGAACGAGCGGGCGGGGCTTTTGCTGCCTTAATTGCCTTTATTCTCATTAATATTTCAACAGGAACGATTTTGGGTGTGTCCTCGAAAATGCTAACCCAGGAAGGTGCCACCACCCACACTCTTTTTGGTGCATCCATTCCGGTTAGTGGCTATTTTACCTCTGTCTTAGGGGCGCCTGCACTTAATATGGGTGTGTTTGTCGGTATCATCTCCGGATTTGTCGGGGCCGTGGTATTTAACAAGTACTACAATTACCGTAAGCTGCCAGACGCTTTAGCCTTTTTTAACGGTAAACGTTTTGTTCCTTTTGTCGTGATTTTATGGTCTGTCATCGTAAGTTTGATCATGTCTGCCATCTGGCCATTTGTTCAGGGGGGGATTAATCAGTTCGGTATTTGGTTGGCGACTTCGGGAGAGTCGGCTCCTTTTGTAGCGCCATTTGTCTATGGTACACTGGAAAGACTACTGATTCCTTTTGGACTTCACCATATGCTGACTGTTCCTATTAACTATACTCAACTTGGTGGCGTTTACACGACACTTACGGGTTCCGGGGCAGGAAGCGTCGTTGCCGGGCAAGACCCGCTGTGGCTGGCTTGGGCAAGTGACCTGAGTGCGCTTCGTGGTACCGATCCGACAGCCTACAATAGCTTGTTGGAAGGCGTGACGCCTGCCCGCTTCAAGGTAGGACAAATGATCGGTGGAGCAGGAATCCTTATGGGACTAGCGGTGGCTATGTATCGCCGTGTAGACAAAGATAAACGCAGCAAGTACAAGTCGATGATCTTTTCGGCAGCCGCAGCTGTCTTTTTAACAGGGGTAACGGAGCCACTGGAATTCATGTTTATGTTCGTAGCACCTGTGCTGTATGTGGTTTATGCTGTTCTTACCGGTATTGCGTTCGGAATGGCCGACATCATACATTTGCGTTTACATTCGTTTGGTATGATTGAACTGCTGACCCGATTGCCGTTGTCTATAAATGCGGGTTTGGTGCAGGATATTATTAACTTCGTGCTGACTTGTGTGGTGTTTGCGGTAGCAACCTACTTTATCGCTTATTTTATGATCGGTAAATTCAAAATGGCTACGCCGGGAAGACTGGGGAACTATACGGATGAGGAGCCTCAGGGCACTTCCGAGGTGGGGAATACGAAGACAGAAGGTGTGGCAGCTGTTTCCACTCAAAATCAACTGGCTACGGATATCATCAAGACGCTTGGGGGTGAGCAGAACATTGTCGAGGTGGACGCTTGCATGACCCGTCTGCGTGTGACGGTGAAGGATACAGATGCCGTTGGGGACGAAAAGACGTGGAAAGCGCTGGGTGCCTTGGGCTTGATAAAAGTAGATAATGGGGTGCAGGCGGTTTACGGACCGAAGGCCGATGTGCTTAAATCAGATATACAAGACATACTCAACAGGTGATTACTTTGAAGTTGTTAACCTTAAATGCACATGCTTGGATGGAAGAAAACCAGCACGATAAGCTAAAGCAACTGGCTGCTTTTATTGATGAACAGCAGTTTGATGTCATTGCTTTGCAGGAAGTGAACCAGTCCATGGAAGAGACTCCTTTGTCGCCGGACGATTTGGGCGCTTACTATAGCGCAGATCCTGAAGTTGTCATTAAGCGTGATAACTATGCTTATGTGCTGAACGGGCTATTGTCTGATAGCTATCATTGGACGTGGGCTCCCGCGCATGTTGGTTTTGCCAAATACGACGAGGGTTTGGCGATTCTGTCCAAAACACCAATTACAGCTACGGTGAACGAATATGTTTCCTCGCTACAGGATTATGACAACTACCGCTCGCGTAAAATTGTCGGCATTCAAACTGTGGTGGGCGGAGTGCAGACCTGGTTTGTAAGTGGACATTATAACTGGTGGAATGATGAAGAATCCTTCCGTGGACTATGGGATCGTACAACAAAAGTGCTAAATTCTTTTGCTCCGACTCCTGTGTTCATGATGGGTGATTTCAACAACGCGGCTGAAGTACGCGGAGAAGGATATGACTATGTACTGCAATCCGGCTGGTCGGACACCTATCCGAATGCAGCAGTACGTGATGAAGGCCACACGGTGATTAAAGCTATTGCTGGCTGGGAAAGTAATGCGGAGCCGCTCCGCATTGACTTTATCTTCTCCAATAAGGCTGCACAGGTACAATCCTCAACCGTTGTACTGAACGGAAAAACAGGACCAGTTGTATCGGATCATTTTGGGGTTGCAGTTGAGTTGGAGCTGTGATGAGAAGAAAGGAGGCCAGTTGCTTATGCAATTGGCCTTTTTCTTATAGATTTCGACTTAAATCGAATGACATATTGGATAACTATAGCGATCAACACCAAAATCAAATTGTAGTAAAAGGGAGTGTTGATGCTAAACCGTTCCATGAGTGCACCTGCGATGATCGGAGACACAATGGCCCCCAATTCGGACAAAGATACGACGTTGCCGATAAATGAGCTTCTATTTTCCTCAGGAATAACATCCCCTAGTTGCGAGTAAAAGGAATCCAGATAGCTGGCTCCTCCTATACCTCCGATGAACATCGCTAAGTATACGATCCATGGTTCTGTGAACCAAAGAAATAAGATGATTTCCACCATGATCAACAATAGACCGATGATACAAAGCATCAAGCGATCCTTAAGTAGATCAGATATTTTGCCAATAAAGGGTGCTGATATGAAGGTTGATATGCCGATAATTGTAAAAGCTAAGCTAATTTCTGCGGGACTCCAATGGAGCTTGTAGGTTGCATATACAGAGAAGTACGTTAAAAATATAGCGAATGCACTCATTTCAAGAAAATGAACGGTAGAATAGACAAGTAACGGTTTCGTTAACATGGTTTTTCCTTTGGGTTTCAGAGGGGGCGAATGCTGTTCTTGTGGCTTTAAGGGAGAACTGAGGAAAGTCATTCTTGAAACGGCAACGAAGGATATACATGAGAAAATAGCAACGAAATAAAACGGAATGGATAAAGAAAAATAAGAAACAATAGCTCCACTCATAAGAGGCCCTAAAATCATACCGGCACCTTCACTGCTGCTGATATATCCATTGAGCGTGCCTCGATTCTCTGCGGTGCTCATATGGTTGATCGTGACTCTTACAAAGACGGTTAGCCCTATAGCTACCAAGCCTTGGAGGAGTCTCAGTATGGATAGAATGATGAAGCTTGTTGCAATCGGAAACAGGAGCATACAAGCGATTTCGGCAATGAGTAGGCTCAACCCCAAGCGTTTTGCGCCAATCTTTTCATAAATTCGTCCTGCCATGCCTCCACCAAGAAATCTTCCCACATAAAACAGAGAAAATAAAATACTCATGCCGAGTGTAGATATCCCGAATTGCTCTACATAAATAGCAAAGAGTGGAAGGATCATACTCCCACTCATGTTAGCAATAAGGCTGATCACGATCATACAGGCGATATTACGATTTAAATATAAGTGTCTCACCATAACCTCGAAACCTCTCTTTGATCTTGCATCATGGGAACCGTTATTCGGATTGCACCTGATTACGGATAAACGGCTTCAGGTCGAGTTAGCGGGTTCCCATATAGGGTACGCAAGCGAGTTCCTCGTGGTGCCTAAATCCCAATGCAATGATGGAGGTATGAAGCAGCGGATGGGGGAAATCTTGATTAGAGCGTGGTGTTGCCTTAAGCGGGAAAGCCGCCTCCTGGTGGTGGCCAAGCTCCATAAATCCGGCGTAGCAGTACGATTTCACCCAAATGATATGAATTGTGGGAAGCGATATTCCGCAGAAGTCCTGCTTTCGTTTCACCTGGGAAATGAGCTAGTGAATCATCCAGTTGCGCGGTTTCGGCAATCTGCACAGCCTGATCCACGCCCTGTAAAAATTCATTAATAACAGCCTGCCATGCCTCTTCGCTTTGCGGTCCAGTCTCTTCGGGCCAGCTTTCCATGACATTCCCCGGAAGCTGGGGCTTCCGTCCTTCCAAATGCTCCAACATAAATTGCTGCCAGTAAATCATATGCTTCAGCAGTTGGTAAATGCTGTAAGGCATTTCTGCATTTTTCTTCCCTGCCAGCTCGACGTCGATGTCTGGTAAAGCCCGAGCTACTCGAATATGTCCACGTTCCCCGACCAGTGATTTAACCAGTGCTTGACCGAATAATTGGTTTGCATCCGACATGTATCATCATCCCTTCTATGGAGAACTTGTTTCTAGCTTATTCTCATTTTACGATTATACAATTATATTTTTCAAAATGAAAATACCTACTTAGTTTGGAGTGAAACAGAAATAACTTTTAAAAAAGGGTTGATAATCATTCTCAATTTCACTAAAATAAAATTGTTTCAAGGGAAACAAAGTATCTACACTAGATATATTTTGTATATATACGGAAATGTTAAAGGGGAGCTTTCCGTATACATATATTGTTTTCTATGAAACAAAAATGGGCTATAATGAAAGGAGGAGTATGCCAAAGGAGTGACCATTTGTTCGTATGGAGAAAGCGACATCAGTTCAGCATGTTTATGATTTGCTCATTAAGATGAATCACCAGCTGGAGCAGCATCAGCAGAGAGAGAGCATGACTATTCTCGAAGAAATCCACGAGCATTTTGATGGAATTGCTTCGCTCAATCTGACGGATGTGCACGTCATTGACTGTATCGGGAGGCATGAGCCGATTAATGTTACGACATTAGCGGATCGAATTGAGCTGAGCAAGGGTACAGTTTCGAAAGTCAGCACCAAGCTGCTCAAGGAAGGCTGGATTCGCAGAACCCAGCTTAACGACAACAAGAAAGAAATTTATTTTCGGTTAACCCCGTTGGGGAAAAGACTCTTTCTTGTGCATGAACGACTGCATGTTAAGGTACAGCAGCAGTTATTTCAATTTTTAAATCGTTATAGCTCGGAAGAACTGAATGTCTTGAAACGTCTGCTGTCCGATGGTGTAGATCTCTTGGAAGCTATGGAGTGGCAGGACAAGAGTCTGGACTAAAGGGATATCGAATCATCAACGATGGGCACCTGTTAATCTCCAAGTAATAGATACATGGGGAGATGCAGGTGCTTTTCTTTTAATGTCAGCAGTTTGCATAATTCGATTCCCAACGCTCGAAGGTACAATATTTAGACGGACTAACCCGTTCCGATCTATATATTGCTGATTTGTGAATACTCTTGGGATTTATGCAAAATGCTTAGTGTAATAGCCGTTTTGCTTCCATATAGAGCACCTGTACGAACTTTTTCGTATTAATGCGGGCTTGGGACAGTGAAGGCTCCACATTGTTTTGCAGCTCCAGCATTTTTTTGCGGATTTCTGTAAAATCAAAAAATTTGGATGCATAATTTTCAAATTTAGGATGCGTATAGTCGGTCAATCCGAGCGATACTATATGGCTTAGCGTCTGGAAAATAGCGCGGCGGACACGTTGCTCCGATGCTTTGATTTCCTTACTCAGCTCTACTGCTGAGGCTGAAGCCCCCAACCGTTTGGACGCCACATTGGCAAATATATCCTTCAACGGCGGGAACAGATAGGGAGATAGATTGCCTGTTTCCTCCTCATACTGGTCCAGAAATTCCAGCATGTCCAGTAGATCCATACTCCCGGCTTCCCCGATCATCCCCATTTCAGAGAGCAGAAACTGCCCGGAAGTTACGATGTTTCGGGTCGGTTCAATTGTTGCCGTTGGGTTATTCGATGTGAACATCGACAACCCTTGAAGCGTGCGCTGGATATCCGTAATCGATTGCTGCATGCGCAGACGCTCAGCCACCTTATGAATAACTGCAATAATCTCCAGTCGATTCAAAGGCTTGGCCACATAATATTCAATACCGAGCGAGTACGCCTCGCCGATCATGTTTTTGGATTCGATGCGAGAAATCATAATGATTTTGCCGCTGAATTGATCGCCGAGTGCACGCACGGTCTGAATGCCGTCACGAAGCGGCATCAGCAGGTCAATCAGCAATACATCAATCCGGTTCAACTCCAGGAGGCCGCTATTCACGTAGGTACCATCCTCTGCTTCCCCGATGACTTCCCCTAGACCTTCGTCTTCAATAATATCTGCCAGCATAGAACGAATTCCCTGATCGTCATCCACAATATAAAAACGCATCCGGGCTATCTTCCTTTCTCCGTCAGTTTCCGTAAAGGCAATGTAATTCTAAAAGTGGTCTGTAATCTATCTGTATTCTCTTCTTCATCCTGTTGCAGTTCAATCGTTCCTTCAAGGCTCTCCGCGACCTCACGCACATAAAACAATCCCATACCGGTCGACGGCTGTCCTTCCTCATCATACTTGGTCGTATACCCCGGTGTGAAGACCGTTTCCCGTTTCCGCTGAGGAATACCCGGACCGTTGTCGGTAACACTAAAGGAAGCTATATCCTCTTTTCCCGGGAGACAACGAATGGAAACGTCGATCCTTCCGTTGTCCTTCATTGCTTCAACCGCATTGGCTGTCAGGTTATTAATAAGTGTCAAAACGGTATAAACATGCAGCTTGGGTAACAAAGGATCGACATCTAGGGTAAAACGAATAGACTTGTCCAGCGATTGCGCATATTTGCTGTTCGTTCGGATGATTAGCTCCCCAAGCTCTTGAGAAGCCATGTAATGGACTCCGCTTTCGGCATCAATCAGCTTGGACAAACCAGCAAAAATCCGCTGGCTATCTTTTTTGATCTCGTGAACCTGTCCGGAAATACGAAGTGCCTGTCTGGCGTAATGTTCTCTATCCTTCAGAGATTCATCCTGCTGTAGCTCACGGTACAGCTCGTAGCTTTCACGAGTGATTTGTTCTGCATGTGATAGTGTTTTGCCTAACTGGACCGACTCCTCATACAAGTCCGATACAAGGAGTAAAATTCGCTCTGTCTGCTGCCTTTGTGCCTCTTCATGCTGAACCGATTGATTTAACCGAATCATATTATAAAACCCAAGCACGAAGAAGCTGCGGATCATAGCCATGAAAGCTACTTTGCTGATCTTAATGATGTCCCAGAAATCGCCGTCCATGCTCCACCGGACGCTAAGTTCCGACACACTTGCGGCAACCTCAATCCCTACAGAGAGGATGCCCACGCGGAGTGCGCGGTAAGGCTCAGCATTAATGTTAAGGACCTGGAAGAGCAGACCGTAGACCATGTAATAAAAAAAGGTAGGGCCATGTAGTGTCAACAACTCTTCGAAGGGAAGACCGGGCTGAGTGTAATGATTGAGTAAGATGCGAAAGGCCACTACAGCTATCCCTGCAAGCACTCCCGATAATGCAGGCGGAATATGACGAATAGATAACAGAAAGAAAAAAAATACAGGCGTACCAAAGCTAAGACGGAATGTATTAGCGAACGGGTGAATATTCAGCTCACCTGCGAGCGGTACAAATACAAGCATGAGTAGGAAAAGGAGTGTATTTAACTTCATCCATATTCACCTCCTGGGTATTCAGTCAGAAAGGCAATGTGAGCTAAATTCACAGGCTCGCCGTTAAAGTTTGTGAATTTATAGAAAAAAATAAATGTGGCTGTAGATAATTGTCGTTTTTTATAGATCAGATTGTAGTATAAATAACATCATTTGAATATTAAGAACAGCATACTGCAAAAATATACAAATCAGCCAGGGGGGACACGAAGTGAAAAAGATTAATTTGACGATGCAAATCTTTATCGGTCTGGCTTTAGGTATTATTATTGGTGCCTTATTTTACGGCAATTCAGGGGTGGAAGTCTACTTAAAGCCAATCGGCGATATTTTCATCCGCTTGATCAAGATGATTGTCGTGCCTATTGTGATCTCGACGCTCATTATCGGCGTTGCCGGCGTGGGAGACATGAAAAAACTAGGTAAACTTGGCGGCAAGTCTATTCTGTACTTTGAGATTGTAACGACAATCGCCATCCTTTTCGGACTGCTTGTTGCCAACTTGGTTCGACCGGGTGACGGCGTGGATATGTCCCACCTGGCCAAGAGTGATATTCATTCCTATGTGGAGACTGCAGAGAAGTCAGGCCATAGCTTTATAGATACGATTGTGCATATTGTTCCTACCAATATTATTCAAGCTCTGGGTGAGGGAGATATGCTGGCTATTATATTCTTCTCCGTACTGTTTGGACTAGGGGTAGCGGCGATTGGTGACAAGGGCAAGCCCGTGCTGAATTTCTTTGAAGGCGTAGCCGACGCCATGTTCTGGGTAACCAATCAGGTCATGCGCCTGGCTCCGTTCGGAGTATTCGCACTGATTGGAACGACAGTGGCCAAGTTTGGATTGGCGTCGTTATGGCCATTATTGAAGCTTGTTTTGTCGGTGTACGGCTCCATGGCGCTGTTCATTGTGATTGTTTTCGGAATTATCGCCAAGCTTTGCGGTACCCGTCTCTGGACCATGATTAAAATTTTGAAAAGTGAGCTGTTGCTTGCATATTCGACGGCCAGTTCGGAAAGTGTTCTGCCTAAGATCATGGAGAAGATGGAGAAGTTCGGATGTCCTAAAGGAATTACTTCCTTTGTCATTCCGATTGGGTATTCTTTTAATCTGGACGGTTCCACCCTGTATCAGGCACTGGCTGCGATTTTCATTGCCCAAATGTACGGCATTGACCTGCCAATCACGACACAAATCACGCTGGTGCTAGTTTTGATTATTTCATCCAAAGGTATTGCAGGGGTGCCGGGTGCTTCCTTTGTCGTTTTGCTTGCTACACTTGGAGCAGTGAATCTCCCGCTGGAAGGTTTGGCTTTTATCGCTGGTATTGATCGCATTCTGGATATGGCGCGTACGGTAGTCAATGTATTAGGCAACTCGCTTGCCGCTGTGGTCATGTCCAAATGGGAAGGCCAATATGATAAAGAAAAGGGCGAAGAATACGTTGCTTCAATTAAATAAGATGCGACGAACTGAATAGTTGACAGAAAGAGCACCTTTGTGAAGTATTGCGAAGGTGCTCTTTTCGTTTCCAGACTTATTAAGACCTTTCCTTTTTCGACATTTTTCGATGTTTTTTGTATGAATATATAGGTATATGGACATAAAAATGATTCTTATTACCTATGCAATTTTAGATTTATTTATAATGATTCTTAATAAAATTCCGATATTAAACTATATCGTTTTATATATTGGCTTAGAAGGGAAGAGCATATATGTTTTTTAAAAAAAATGAGACCGACTCACTTGCTCCTTTAGTAGAAGAAAGCCGCAAACTTTCACAAAGAATACAGCAGAAGGATTATTCCGCCGCAATACAAGTTTCAACCAAATCTTCCGAGGTTCAAGAAATCGCAAACAATGTCAACCAAGCGCTTGAGTCCATGAAAAAGGATGCTCAACATGTTGACATCCGTCTGAAGCTTGTTACCAAGGCTATAGAGATTGGCTTATGGGACATGGAGGTGGTTGCGGGTGATCCCGTCAATCCAAGTAATACGTTCACATGGTCAGAAGAATTTCGTGCTATGCTGGGGTATCAGAGCGAAAAGGACTTCCCCAATGTATTAAACAGCTGGGCATCCCGGCTGCACCCCGAAGATCATGACAGGTCATTGGCGGCTTTGTCAGATCATTTGCTGGATTTTACGGGAAAGACTCCTTATGACGTACAGTATCGTTTGAAGCTGAAGCATGGAGAATACCGCTGGTTCCGGGCTACCGGAACGACGATCCGCGATCAGCAGGGAGTGCCGCTTCGAATTGCGGGTGCTCTATTGGATGTGCACGACCAGAAGATTAAGTCCGAGGAGTTGCAGGCTCTAGTTACAAGATATGATCTCATCAATCGTGTTTTGGTGGAGGCTCCATATGATGTCATTCTGGCTGATGGAGACATTGAGAACCCGGATAATATATTTTGGTGGTCCCAGCAATTCCGCCACACCTTGGGCTTTAAGGATGAGCAGGACTTCCCGAGTGTACTAAGCAGTTGGAGTTCGCGTATACATCCTGACGATGCCGAGCATGCGTTTAAGGCTGTAGTTGATCATTTAAATGACTATTCAGATCGTACGCCATATGACATGGTGTGTCGCTTGCAAAGTAAAAATGGCGAATATCGCTGGTATCAAAACAGTGGAAGAAGCATACGCAATAGCAAGGGAGTGCCTATTCGTATTGCCGGGACCATTCGTGATATCACAGTGGAAAAGGAAAAGCAGGCTGTCGCGGATGAGCTTACGCTCAAAATCCAGCATCTCTCCGATTCCATTACGGAAATGGTGAACGGCGTTAACTCGGTTAGTAACCAGGCGCAGGAGCTGGCAACAGCTCAGGAGCAATCGACAGAGGCAGCGAATCAAGCCAAAGTCAGTGCAGAAGAAACCCAAAATATTTCCAACTTCATTAAAGAGATTGCGAATCAAACAAATCTGCTGGGTCTGAATGCTGCCATTGAAGCATCGCGTGCGGGCGAGCAGGGGCGGGGTTTTGCGGTAGTCGCAGATGAAGTGAGAAAACTCGCCATTCACAGTGCTGATGCAACCGGAAATATCGAGACCAGTCTGGACGAAATGAAGACACTCATCGAGCGGATTTTGCACAATATCGGTAACATGTCTACGCTGACACAGACACAAGCCGCGCTAACGCAGCAAGTGAATGCGTCTACGGACGAGATCAACAGCATGTCCAAATCTTTGTTGGATTTTGCAAGAACGATGTAAGGCTTCATGTAGAAATGAGGCCGGGCCTTAGGCTCGGTCTCTTTACTGTTTTTGGAAGATGAACTATACTTTTCGAGAATAGATCTAAAAATCACCTCATAGTAACTTTATGTGGAAAAGAGGAATATACTTGAGCTTACTTAGTTCAATATTGGTCGGAATTGTAGCTCTGGAGCATGTGTACATTCTAATATTGGAAATGTTTCTGTGGACGACTCCGCGGGCGATGCGTACGTTCGGCACCTCGAAGGAGCTGGCGGAAGCAAGCAAATCCTTGGCTGCAAATCAGGGGCTGTACAACGGCTTTTTGGCAGCCGGATTGGTGTGGGGCTTGTTCTATCCGGATACTGTGATCGGGCGGCAAATCCAATTATTCTTTGTCATTTGTGTGGTAGTAGCTGCGTTGTATGGTGCATTAACTGCTAATAAGTCTATTTTATTAAAGCAAGGCCTGCCTGCCATCCTGGCACTGATCAGTTTGTGGATACTCTGAAGACACCCATACCGGGTGTCTTTTTTCTAGATTCGATCACATAATGTCTGGAATGCTAATGACAAGGGGAATAAACAGTTTTTGATCGATTGTAAATCCCACTATTCCGATTTATAATAAATTTATTACATACTAAGAGGACACGGGGGCTAGAGCGATGCGTCGTAATTTGACTGGTGTATTGGTATTAATTGTATTAATGTTGGTTGTAAGTGCATGCTCCGGCGGGAATTCTGGATCTACGTCTGAGACGAATGGGAATACGCCCGATACAGCTACCACAACAGCTGATAACGGACAGCCTAAAGATGGCGGCAGCCTGATCATTGGCGTACAAGCTGATCCGGTGGTGCTGAATCCGAACTATGCGGGTGACCGGGTAAGTCTGACGATAGACCAGGCGATATTCGCACCATTGTTTCAAGTGAACAATGGCAAAAAGACATTTTATTTGGCAGACAGTCTGACTCCTTCAGCAGACAAGCTGACTTATACACTAAAACTGAAAAAAGATCTGACTTGGCATGATGGCGAGAAGCTGACAGCTGACGATGTCGTTTTCACCATTAACAAAATTTTGGACGAGAAGCAGCACAGCTTTTTGAGAAGTAATTTTATGGTTAATGGCAAACCGGTACAGGCGAGCAAGGTTGATGATACAACGGTCGATTTTAAGCTTCCTCAGCCAGCTCCTGCTTTTGAGGCAGCACTGGTACAGGTATCCCCGATTCCGAAGCACATTTTCGAGAATGAAGCGGATATTGAGAAAAGCACGAAAAACAACTCTCCGATTGGATCAGGTCCTTTCAAATTTAAAGAGTACAAAACTGGTGAGTACGTTACACTCGAACGGTTCGATAACTATGTTGGCGGCAAGCCGCATCTGGATTCAGTAACATACCGGATTGTTAAAGATTCGAATGCTGCGAATTTGGCCCTTCAAAATGGTGAGATCAATGTAAACTATCTCGATCCACAAAATGTAGAGACCATTAAGGCAACAGATAAGTTTGACATTTTCCCTTACAGCGAAGGTCGCTTGGCTTATCTGATGTTTAATGAAAACAGTGATACGAAGCAGTTGAACAAAAAAGAAGTGCGTCAGGCGCTTTCTTATGCATTGAATCAGGATGAATTGATTCAGGTATCCTATGGCTCCAAGGATTATGCAGATACTGCGAAATCTGCTCTGACACAGGATGTACTGTATCACACGAACGACGTTGCATTTTTCAATAATGATGTGAACAAGGCGAAGGAGCTGCTGAAATCGGCTGGAGCTGAAGGACTGAAGCTGCGCATTATCATTCCGGGCGGCAACAAGGTACAGGAAGCACAAGCGCTCTATATCCAGCAGAAGTTAAAGGACATAGGCGTTCAGCTGGACGTGAACAGCATGGATTCCTCGGCATGGTCGCAAAAGTTCGTCGATACGAATGCCAAGGACTTCGATCTGGCGATCAGCGGCTATATCATGGGGTATGACCCTGACGCGTATCGTATTTTGTATAGCACCGGATCGTCCTCCAATTATTCGCATTATTCAAATAAAGAAGTGGATAAGCTGCTGGAAGAGGGCGCGGGTGAGTCGGATACGACTAAACGTGGAGAAATTTATAAAAAGGTACAAGAGCTGCTGGCTGAGGATGCTGTCATCTACCCGATTGCTTACACCAAGACTATTGTAGCCTTCGACAAGCAGTATGGCGGTATTGATCAGGCTGTGTTGAAGCCGGTCGTGATTTTCGAGGATTTGTCCAAAATTTATCACAAATAAGACAGGGTTTTCAAAAATAAGCTGGGCTAACCAGCTTATTTTTTTCGAAAACAGCAAGGGGAAGGGAAACGTATGAGACAACTCATCGCCAGAAGGTTGCTGCAAGTTATACCGATGCTATTTTTTGTGTCCATCGTCTGCTTCGGCTTGATCAAGCTGGCTCCAGGTGATCCGGTTCTCTCTTTTGTTACACCGAATATGCATCTGGAAGACATTGAACGAATGAGGCATAGCTTGGGGCTGGACCAGCCCGCTTATGTGCAGTACATATTATGGCTTAAAAAGAGCCTAACGGGTGATCTCGGCTACTCGCTAATTAATCACCAGCCTGTGCTGGATCAGATTCTCGATCGTCTACCGGCTACAGCCGGGTTAATGGGCGCATCTATCATACTGGCTGTGCTGATTGCAATTCCACTCGGTTTGACGGCTGCGGCTAATCGGAATCGCTGGATCGACAAGCTCATTAATCTGATGTCGTACATCGGGATTTCTGTTCCGCTGTTTTGGCTCGGTATTTTACTTATTTATTTGTTTGCGATTTATCTGCACTGGCTTCCGAGTACAGGGATGCGTACCATCGGTACGGACTCGGTGCTGGATGTGATTAAGCATGGAATTTTACCGTGTTTTGTACTGGCTTTCGGCTTTCTGTCTGTGTATGTGAGGTACATCCGTTCCAGCACGATTACGCAGCTCAAGGAAGAGTATGTGCAGATTCAATACGCGTTCGGGTCTGGAAAAAGACTGGTTTTGTTTCGACATGTGCTCAAGCATGTGCTATTGCCCATCATTACGCTGCTCGGAATGTCGGTTGCGGACCTGGTGGCTGGAGCCATTGTGACGGAGACAGTATTTTCCTGGCCGGGCATTGGCTCGCTGGGTATGACGGCGGTGAAAGGGATGGATTATCCCGTCATCATGGGGATTACTTTATTTTCCGCTCTGCTGCTGATCCTGGGTAATCTGCTTGCAGATATCTTATACAGCATTGCGGACCCGAGAATTAAATCAACGAGGTGAATTCATGAATCGGAGCAAATGGCGCAACATCGGGATCGAGCTGATGACGAGCAAAATGGGCGCCGTCGCCCTCATACTATTGATCGTATTCTCGCTGGGGGCGATTTTCGCATTTTTATCGCCGCAGGACCCAAATAAGTTGAACGTGCTAGAGCGTCTCCAACCGCCGGGAGCGGCACACTGGTTTGGGACGGATGATTATGGGCGGGACTATTTTACAAGAGCACTGTACGGTGGACGTGTATCATTGCTGGTAGGCTTTGCGTCCATGATTATTGCGACCAGTATCGGTGCAGTGGTAGGTATTGTGAGCGGATATTTTGGAGGATGGATCGACAATCTGCTTATGCGGGTTTTGGAGCTGATCATGTCGATTCCGTCTTTCTTGGTTATTTTGCTGCTGAGTGTGTTTTTGAAGCCGGGCGTCGGCAATATCATTGTCATTATCGCCCTGCTCATGTGGATGAACATTGCCCGGGTGGTTCGTGCAGAGACAATGACGTTGCGCGAACGGGAGTATGTACTATACGCCAAAGCTTCGGGACAAAGTACGTTTGGTATTATTATGAAGCACATCGTACCGAATCTGATTCCGGTAATTATCGTAGGGGCGACGAACAATATCGCTTCAGCGATTATGATGGAATCGTCACTGAGCTTCCTCGGCTTTGGTGTTCAGCTGCCGAATGCTACGTGGGGCAGTATGCTGAATAATGCCCAAGGATATATTGCACAGGCCCCATATATGGCATTATTCCCGGGTCTACTTATTTTACTGACTGTGTTGAGCTTTAATGTTTTGGGGGATGTGCTTCGTGTAGGCTTTGAACCCAAATTAGTAAAACGATGATTCATAGCACAGATCCATTACAAATGGCTCCAGGAGCGACAGGAAGGAGCGAAAACACAATGACAGAACATCTACTGTCCGTCGAACAGCTGGAAGTCTCCTTTTTCACTCGTGAAGGGGAAAATCAGGCAGTTCGAGGGGTTAGTTTTCATATTGATGCTGGAGAAACGGTAGGAATCGTAGGAGAATCCGGCAGCGGCAAAAGTGTTACAGCGAAAGCGATCATGTCGATGATCGCCCCGCCGGGCAAGCGGCTGAGCGGCGATATCCGTTATCGGGGACAAAGTCTGACCGCTCTGACGGAAAAGCAATGGCGCAAAATACGCGGAAACCAGATTGCGATGGTCTTTCAGGACCCGATGACCTCACTGAATCCGGTCAAAAAGGTTGGCTATCACCTGGTTGAGGTGATCCGCAGACATCGAGGACTGAGCAAGGAAGCGGCTACGCAAGCAGCTGTAGAACTGCTGCGACAAGTAGGCATTACCGAGCCGGAGCGCCGAATGAACCAATACCCGCATCAATTCAGTGGCGGGATGCGCCAGCGGGTGATGATTGCCATGGCGCTCTCGTGCAGCCCGGAGCTGCTGATTGCAGATGAGCCGACTACAGCGCTGGACGTGACGATTCAGGCGCAAATCTTGGAGCTGCTCAAGACGCTGAAGCAGCAATCCGACATGTCGATTGCTCTGATCACCCATGACCTGGGCGTCGTCGCCCAGGTGTGTAGCCGTGTCATCGTCATGTACGGCGGTATGGTGATGGAGGAGGGGCGCGTGGACGATATCTTTTATCGTCCGGGCCACCCGTATACGCAGGGCCTGCTGCGTTCTGTGCCCCAGCGCACGAACGGCTTCCGCGAGCGGCTGGTGCCGATTGAGGGCACGCCGCCAGACCTGCTGAACCCGCCATCGGGCTGTCCGTTCATGGAACGGTGCCCGCATGCGTTTGCCCGCTGTGTGGAGCGGCCGCCGATGGTGGAGCTGCGCCCGGATCAGCGAGCAGCCTGCTGGTTGAACGAGCCGGACGCAGTGCCTGCTGGAGTCTACGAGATGCCCGAAGCGGGGCAAGCGGAAGGGGGGAATAACGGTGAGTGAAGCAAACGATGTATTGGGTGAGCATCAGCCCTTGGTAGAGGTACACCAGCTTAAGAAGCATTTTGTGACCGCAAAGGATTTGTTAGGGCGTAGCTCTGAGGTGCTCAAGGCGGTGGATGGCGTGAGCTTTCAAATCAATCGTGGTGAGACGTTCGGACTGGTCGGTGAGTCAGGTAGTGGGAAATCAACGGTTGGACGCTGTCTGACACGGTTATACGATTATACAGAAGGTACGGTACGCTTTGACGGTCAGGATATTTCCAAGCTGAACGACAAACAGCTCAAGCCGCTGCGTCGGCGCATTCAGAGCATTTTTCAGGACCCATATTCCTCTCTTAATCCGGGTATGAACGTGCTTGACCTGATCGGTGAGCCGATGGATATTCACAGATTGCATCAGGGGAGTGAGCGTAAGGATGCTGTAGTGGCTTTGCTTGAAAAGGTAGGGCTGAAGCGGGAGCATCTGTATCGCTACTCGCACGAGTTCAGCGGCGGGCAGCGCCAGCGGATTTCCATCGCTCGTGCTCTCTCCGTGAACCCCGAGTTCATCGTCTGTGACGAGCCGATTTCGGCACTGGATGTGTCCATCCAGGCGCAGGTCATTAACACGCTGGAGGATCTCCAGCAGGAGTTCGGGCTGACGTACCTGTTCATCGCCCATGACTTGTCGATGGTGCGGCATATTTCAGACCGAATCGGTGTGATGTACCATGGGCGACTGGTAGAAGTAGCTGATGCAGATGAGTTGTATGAGCAGCCCGCTCACCCTTATACGCAGGCGCTGCTGTCCTCCATCCCTGTGCCTGATCCGAGAGCAGTCGGAGAGCGGGAGGGACTGGAGGGGGGCTTGGCCCAACCAGACGGCTCATTAGTATGGGACAAGGATAACAACAATGCAACCGAGCTGAGAGAAATCAGTCCCGGCCATTATGTAGCATACCCGGTTAACCGTTAGGGTTAAGAGCGGTTGTACGATGTGCATGACCCAAAGGAGGTAAAAAACGATGACTGAATTGACGAAAAGAGTACGTATTTCCCAATGGGACGCACTCTTGCTGGAATCATTACGCTCTTTAGGCTGGTCCCAAGACGAATTAATCCGTCGGGTGCAGCAAAATGAGCTGCCAACGGACGGACCATCCGATTTTGATTATACAGAGCTTGTCACCGGACTGGCGTCCAAAGAGCCGGAGGTGTTTGTCAGCGCGGTAACGGACGGATATCAGATCAAGTACAATACGATCCGGGGCATCCGTTCGTGGATTGCCGTTGCGTTCGGGCGGGAGCCTGAGCTGTCACTGGAGGAAGGAAGCGAAGCTGTTACATCCGAACTGACGAAGGCTGAGTATGATCGGCTGGAGGGAGTGCTGTCGTTAGGCTGGTTCATCCAGGAAGTACGTCCCGCGGCTGGCGAGACTTCAGGATTATACCGAATTGTACCTGCTGCACAGACGAATTAAATATTGTTTATGGAGTAAAACACTTCACCGGAGATTGAAACGAGCTGACCGTAAAGGCCAGCTCGTTTTTTTAATGCAATCCTTCTTCATCTTTTTTATTCAGCATGATCAGACTATTGTGAATGACCCGTGTCATGCAGTAAAAGAAGGCCATTCTGGTGGTTTGCATGATAGCTCCCAGCAACATGGACATCGACTCCATATGGGAAAAATGTAAGATAAGAATCCGGTTAATAATCCCTTCACCAAACCAGACAAAATATAGCGGAACAATCATCTTTTGAATATAACGCGCTTTGCGCTCCAATCCGGGGTGGAGCGCAAAGTAGCTATAAATATGGGTGAATGTATTGGAGAATCCCCACAAGTTAATAAAAGGAATCATGCGAGCAATGGCTCCCACGGTACGAATCGGATAATCGGAATGCTTTTGCCGGATGGCTTTATGTACTTGAACTAGCCAGATCAGATAGGTTACAAAACACATGTAGTATAAAACAAAGCTAAAAACTGTAAATTTTTGCTCCAGCTCGTATAGATGATCGTAATAAAAATCATTTGCGTAAATATACACTAACGTAAAAATAAGGATGAGAAATTCACCCATAGTGCCCACTGCTAGTAAGGCTTGATGCACACTGCCAGCCGTCTTGGACGGGAATGCTTTGGAATCTGAATCATTCAAGATGTACTTCCTCCTAGTCTAGTTGCTTCAAATACACGATAGCATCCTCCAGTGTTTCTACGGGGATAATGCGTAGCTTGAGTCCATGCTCCTTTTGGACTCGGGCAGCTTCTGCTTCGTTGCCTTCCTCACCGTACCATTCATAATCTGCCGGTACGAAAAATAGATCAACCTTTGCGGCCTCGGCTCCCAGCAGCTTTTGCTCCAGCCCACCGACCGATCCGACCTCTCCGTATTCTTCCATCGTGCCAGAGCCTGCGATTTTGTGACGTCCTCCATCTGAAAAGTCGATGTTATTGGCTTCCTCATACAGTCCGATGCCTGTCATCAGACCCAAAGAATTTCCCGAAAGATCCTGCAAATGAGTCAATAGCTCCGCATAGCGAGCATCCTCCAATTTGCTAAGATTCGAGAACGTCGCCGTAGCCCCAGCTGTGTCGCTCTCTACGCTTAATTCCGTCGCTGCATGTACGGCTTGCATGGCAGAATATTTTAGCGTGTCCGTCTCTGTGAGGTCCTTCAAATAAGAGTCCACTTCATCAGGGGCAAGGGGTTCAAATGTAATCGCTCCCCCGGATACATTTTCACTGGAATATACATTCCAACGCTCCAGGAGATTGTTAGCAATACCCGTTTGAACAGATGCAAAAAACACGCTTCCCTGAACGCCAAGATCTTTGACCGGATGCATTTCTCCTTGCAAAATATACTGTGCAGGCATAGGCCGTGTTCCAATAAAGGCAGCGATAGCCGGGATCAGCAGCAGCGCGAAGATGAGTATACGTTCTTTGTTTATGCCAAATATCTTTTTGAGGAGATATGGATTACGGCTTGGCACCTCATTCACAACCTTTCCATCTTTTCTCATACGGATATCATCGGTTGAAATGATTAGAAAGGTTACATTTTTCACCATAAATGATCGATAAGAGTATAGCCGTATTTATATTATAGAGGTAATGAAGAGGATGATTTTGTAGATTTAGACGCTCATTTTTTATGCTATATTTTATACATAAGGAAAATTTGAGAGTTGAGGTGCAGCATGACATCAATGACTATTGTCAAATCATCCGTCACACCAGAATTAATGGCTTTTCAGGCAAGCACTGAAGATCAGGCTGAGGTTCAGGAGTTAATTTTAAAGACGGCCAGATGGCTGCACAGCAAAGGCTCCACACAATGGGGACGCTTACTAAAAGGAAAAGATGATCACAACTTGGGCGGCGCTATTGCACGCGGAGAAGTGGTTATTTTCCGAGCATCGGAGGACCATAGCCTGGCAGGCGCAGTGATCTTGCAGCAGCAGCCCAGTGCATGGGACCGTAAGTTGTGGGGACTAGACGAAACGGATTCTGAAGGAGGAACCTCAGTATATCTGCATCGTTTGGTTGTGGATCGCGATAGCACCGGGAAGGGGCTAGGCCGTGAGCTGATGCAATGGATTGAACAAGGCATCCACTTCACAGGCAAGGATCGAATCCGTTTAGACTGTATTGCGGGAAATGACAAGCTTAGCGAGTTTTACACACAATGCGGTTATACGTATATAGGCGAAACGAACGGCTATAATATTTTTGAAAAGATGCTAACAGAGATGTAGAAAAATAAAATCTGAGCTGAGCAAAGGGACGTCTAAACAGATGTCCTTTTTGTTTTTTTAAGTCGTGTCATTCTATCCCGATATACGTCTAATTCCGAATTAAAGTGTTTTATAAATAAGTTTATTCATTAATTAAAACATCATAAATGAATGTTATAGGTATATATTACGTCATATATATTGAAATTTCCTCCTGATTTGTGTTACAACTTTAAATAGACATATAGATTAATTCAGGCATGTATCTCGATAAGTGGAGGGAATGAATTTAATGCTGAAAAGAGTGTACTCATTTAACGAAGGTAAGTTGGGGATGAAAGCGCTACTAGGAGGAAAAGGCGCTAATCTCGCGGAAATGACGACACTGGGTCTCCCGATCCCTCCCGGCTTCACGGTGACCACCGAGGCGTGCCGAGCCTACTTTGCTTCAGGCGGCAAGCTTCCGGAGGGCTTATTGGGGGAGATCGTAATCGCCCTGCACGACATTGAGGAAGCGCAGTCGGCTATATTCGGAGATACGGAGCGGCCTTTGCTGGTATCTGTCCGTTCAGGCTCGGTAACCTCAATGCCCGGTATGATGGATACGATTCTGAATCTGGGTCTGAATGATGAAACCGTGCGTGGATTGGCAGAACAGTCGAGAAATGAAACCTTCGCCTATGACTGTTACCGCAGATTTATTCAAATGTTCGGCGAGGTCGTGCTAGGGATAGACTCCATCCATTTTAATCAGCTTCAGGAGCAGAGCAAGCAAACCAACGGGCGTGTCAGTGACCAAGAGGTTAGCGCAGGAGAATGGAAGGAACTGATCGCAAATTATAAAGATCTTGTCGCAGAGCGGAGTGGACAGCCGTTTCCACAGGATGTGTATCAGCAACTGCAACTGGCGGTGGAGGCTGTATTCCGCAGTTGGAACAATATGCGTGCCAAGGTTTACCGGAAGGCTTTCGGCATTCCAGATGAACAAGGAACAGCAGTGAGCATTCAGGCCATGGTGTTTGGCAATCTCGGCAACGATAGCGGAACCGGAGTGCTCTTCACCCGCAATCCCTCCACAGGTGTGAAGGAACTGTACGGTGAGTATATGGTAAATGCTCAGGGAGAGGACGTCGTGGCAGGAATAAGAACGCCTAACCCTATTCCACAACTTTTGGAAGAGCTGCCGCTAGTCTATGATCATCTGGAAGAGCTGGCCTCATTGCTGGAGTGTCATTACCGGGATATGCAGGATATCGAATTTACGATTGAAAAAGGCAATTTGTATCTGCTACAGACGCGCAGCGGCAAAAGAACGGGGCAGGCGGCTGTAAAAATAGCTGTGGATCTGGTGGAGGAAGGGATTATCAGCAAAGAGGAGGCTATCCAGCGGATCGAACCGTCCCACATGGACCAGCTGCTGCATCGCTCCATTGATACTTCCACACCGCTGGAGGCAATTACCCAAGGTTTGCCAGCCTCGCCTGGCGCAGCGAGTGGGCGTATTGTATTCGACGCGGATACGGCAGTGAACTGGACGAAGGATGGGCAAAAAGTCATCCTGGTCAGTGTGGAGACCTCACCCGATGATGTTCACGGAATCATTGCCGCCGAAGGGGTGCTGACGAGTCGAGGTGGGATGACCAGCCATGCTGCTGTGGTTGCAAGGGGCATGGGTAAACCCTGCATTTGCGGCTGTGACGCGCTGAGCATTGATCTGAGCAGTCGGAGCGTCAGTATCGGTACCCTGACCTTTCAGGAAGGGGAGGATATTTCACTCGATTCGACCACCGGACAGGTGTACCAAGGCAGTCTGTCGCTCAATGAGCCGATTATTACACCGGAGTTACTGAAGCTGCTGGAGATTGCGGACGGCATTCGGACGTTGAAGGTCTACACTAATGCGGATACGCCACTCGACGCAGTCAAAGCCCGTGAATTTGGAGCCGAAGGCATCGGGCTATGTCGGACGGAGCATATGTTTTTCTCTGGCAATCGTCTACCTATCGTTCAGGCGATGATTTTGGCCGATGATCAGGAGGAGCGGATTCTTCATTTGAATCGTCTGCTCCAAATGCAACAATTTGACTTTGAGGCTATGTTCAGTGCGATGGACGGTTTACCGATGACGATTCGCCTGCTGGACCCGCCGTTACATGAGTTCCTGCCGAATCTGGAACAGCTTCAGGAGCGACATCGGGAGCTTGTGCTTTCCGGCGGCCATGCGGAGGAGCTCCAACGTCTTAAAAGCACTATCTCCAAGGTTCATGAACTACGGGAAATTAACCCTATGCTGGGTCTGCGCGGTGTTCGGCTGGGCATTCTGTTTCCAGAGATATACGACATGCAGATTGAAGCGATCTTTAAGGCCGCGGAAGCGGCACTACGCAGGGGCGTGGATGTGAGACCGGGGATTATGATTCCGCTGGTCGGTCACTCCAATGAACTCAAGCAAATGAGGGAACTGGTTGATAAGGTAGCCGTTCAGGTGCTTAGCGAGGAATTTAAGTGGTTCAAGTATCGGGTGGGCACCATGATTGAGGTTCCAAGAGCAGCCCTGCTGGCAGATAGCGTGGCCCAGTACGCGGACTTTTTCTCCTTTGGAACCAATGATCTGACGCAAATGACCTTTGGTTACAGTCGAGATGATGCTGAAGGTAAATTCCTCGGCTCCTATATGGAAAAAAACATACTGGAAACGAACCCTTTTCAGGTGTTGGATCAGGATGGCGTAGGCAAGCTGATCGAATGGGCTGTTGTCAAAGGCAGGGCAAAAAAGCCTTTTCTGGAGACAGGTATCTGCGGCGAGCATGGCGGGGATAGTGAGTCTATTCTCTTTTGTCACCGCAGCGGACTGGACTATGTCAGTTGCTCACCGTACCGGGTGCCATTTGCCCGCATTGCCGCTGCCCAAGCAGCTTTGCTTGTCAGAGCGGAGCAACCTGAGGGAACGTTGTCCGCTTTGTAGCTTATTAGCATATTCAAGGCAGCCTTGCTTCAAAGGCTGCCTTGTTCGTTTTACAGCAACATTGATATGCAGATCTCGTCGAGAACAATAAATTTTATATAGAAATGAAAATGGGGATATCGTGTCTCGCCCTCCTACATATGATGATAGGGAAAGTTTTGTAAGCGTTTCAAAAAAAGAAGACATACAACCAAGTGAAGCTACAGGAGGCGGTTAAGGTGGACAATTACATGAGCTGGATAAAGATTGGATTTTTCCTCAGCGTTCTGTTTTTGCTTGCAGCGGCATGCAGTACCTCTCCCAAAATAAAGAACACAGACGGGCAAAAAGTGCGGCTTACGATGCTGGCTTGGGGTAATCCTGCGGAGGTGAAGGTGTATCAGCGGGCGCTGGATGCATTTGAAAAGGAAAACCCATATATCGAGGTTAAGCTGGTGCCTGTGCCGGGAGACCAATATGAGCAAAAGCTGCTGACACAGCTTCAGGAAAGTCGCGGACCGGATGTGTTTTATGCGTATGAACCGACGATTGCGCGTTTGATCGGGGCGAAGCAGGTGCAGCCTTTGGGTGAGTTTTTAAATAGTGATGCGAGTGATGTGAAGGCTGAGGATTTTCCGGAAGGATTGTGGGGACCGGCAAAGCGTGACGGGGAAATCTATGGGGTCACTCCCGACTCCAACCCGATGGTCATGTATTACAACAAAAAGGTATTTAAGGAAGCAGGCGTGAAGACGCCGCAAGAATACTATGACGAAGGCAAGTGGAACTGGGATGCTTTTGAGGAGGTTACATCCAAGCTGAAGGCAGCTGGAAAGCAGGGTTATATTGCGGAAAACTGGTGGGCTCACTGGTATTCATGGGTGTGGTCGAATGGCGGTCAGATCTTTGATGAACAAGGCAAATATGTGCTGGACCACAATGAAAAGGGCAAGGAAGCCTTCAGTTTTATGTACGATATGGTGAAAAAGGGAAATGCGGTATATCTCGGCTCGCTTCCCAAAGGGCAAGGGGCTGACGCGATGTTCATGTCCAATCAAGTCGGCATGCTGGCGGCGGGAAGATGGCTGGAGCCCTTGTTTAGTCAAAATAAAAGCCTCGACTTCGATTATATCTACTGGCCATCCAATACCGGTAAGAATGAGCCAGTCGCCATTCCGGTTGCCTATGTAGCTGTAAACAAAAATAGTCCGCATGTGCAAGAGGCCATGAAGCTGGCAGCATTCTACGTCTCTGTGAAGGGGCAGGAGGCGCGGCTGGTTGAAGGCGGAAATGCCATGGGTACACTTGCTGCGGCCGATGAGAGCATTAAGAAAAAGGCGACAATTGAGCATTCAAGCTATTTGACTGAGGGATGTAAAATAGGGCATGCTCATGGATCTGCACTGGCCTATGATGCTCAGGTGCCGGGGTTGAACTCGGATATCACGGAAACCATCGACCTGATGTTCCTGGGCAAGCAGGATGCTGCGGCAACCATTGAAAAGTTGAATCAGATCATATCCAAGGCGGTCAAGTAGGCACGGGATGGGCTGTGACCGGGGAGGAAGGTGACAAGATGCAGAAAAAGCATCAAGCGCTGTGGGGCTGCCTTTTCATTGGCCCCCAGCTTCTGGGTCTGTTAAGCTTTTGTTAAAAATTGTTTTCCAGGTTCTGATTAGTTACCCCTTAAAAAGTCAGAGTTTCGCCTTAAAAACAAGCAAGGAATTTGAGTCGCCCATGTAGAAGTTGTTGTTGTCGAGGGAAAAAAGATTCCAAATAAGTCGTCTCGTGCTACGCCGTATTATGAAGGAAACCCGTCTGAAGATGAATTGCCCGTCCCCGTCATAGAATCACATATCAAGCAATTCGGTAAAGCGCCGCAGGCTGTAGCCACCGACCATAAATTTTCAACACTTGTATCTTAACTGTACAAATGAAGGAAGTGGTATGCCGTGAAGGTCGTAATTTGTGAAGACGAATGTTATTGGCGCGATGCGTTAAAAGCGTCTATATCTCGGTGGGCTTTAAATAAAAATATAGAGCTGCAATGTGCTGATTTTTATTCGTCCCAGAAATTAATTCAATATCTTAATGCTCACATAGATATAGACGTAGTTTTGCTCGATATTTCGCTAAGTAGTGAAGAAGATATTGATGGGATGACTACAGCAAAGCATATCCGAAAAATGGGCAATCGGGTACCTATCATTTTTGTTACTGTTGATTCTGCTCGTGCTATTGACGGATATTTAGTGGAAGCAATGGGCTTCTTGAAAAAACCTATTGACGAGAAGCGACTTTCGCTATTTTTGGATAGAGTAGTGAAGCAAAAAAAACCGGAGCGAGTGTTCACTATCATAGCAGAGTCCACCATAAATAGTGTTCGTCAAAGTGATATAGTTTTTGTGGAAGTGAATAATCATACGATAATCTATCATACAACAAAAGAGGAAATCTATCTTAGAGGAACCTTAAACAAAGTGATGCAGTTATTAGGCTGTGAAAATTTTATCCAGATACATAGGTCGTATGTAATTGCAAAATCTAAAATCTACAGAGTAAAAATAACTTATCCATATTCCGTCGATATTTTTAATGGTCATGAGATTACCAATCTCCCTGTGAGCAGGAATTATATTACTAACCTGCTTGAGGTATATTCAGATGATGTATTGCAGTGAATATTATAAATACAGTATGCTTCCTTGAAGTCTTTTGAACGAAATGTAGCGTCGTACTGATACCCTTGGCGTAATCAGTCCTATCATCAGAAAGGCATGCCCAAATTAATGAAGGGTGCCGCGAAACAGCTAATTTACAGCTGGTTTGCGACACCCTCTTTTAGTTGTCCGGACGGAAATTTACTCGTATTTCATGCTGTTTACGACATCAACATACTATCTACGCCAGTCCATTGAAATTTCTTCTGTACTATTTAATAATCTAGACACAACAGAAGAAACGATTGACTCATATTCAAAACTACGAAAGGAGAATGCGAGTGATATAGACTTTTACGTTATGCATCTTAGAGATGATCATGTAGATGACTTCCTAGAACGAAGCTTACTAATTTTTTGAAAATAAGTATCTCAATCGTGAAAGGAGTACATTATGAAATTTGTCAGAAAAAGTGTTAGTTTTATTTTGGCAATACTGCTCATGTACAGTGTTTCAGTAGTTCCCTCTTTCGCGGCAAGTGAAACAACGTCGCAAGCGGCTAAGGAAGAGACGAAGAAGGCAGAAATTCAATCCATGTCCTCGATACCGTATTCTGCAATGGATACTCAAAAATTTGAAAATCTAGATGAAATATCTCCGGACGAAGCGAAAAAGATTTCCACAGATTCAACCCAGAGCAGAACCGTTAAACCGCAAAGCGCATGGGGTATCTCTGAACCTGTATTTGTAGGAGATGGCACTCTCAGTGATTCATTTGATAGCTACGCGGTTTCTCTCACTGCAAAGCAGCTATCATTCCTAAAGCTGGATTCCAGCAATCCAAATCTGTTGGCTATTCTGTACAATGTCAATGCCAACGGCTCGTTAGGCAGTTCTACTGGATGGGGTGTTAAAGCAAACGGAGGTCAAGCATACATTAATATCCCGGCAGGTAAATATGCGATTGTAATTGGTTCTGCGACAGGTGAAGAAAAAGGCAGCTATAAATTGATGTGGAATGCTTCCAATCCATCGGGTGCCTCTGCCATTATCAATTGTACAGCTGACCTTTCCAGAGTCGTATTGTATTATGATCTTTCAACGATCCGCAGCAACGGAGATAATATCTTAACGGGACTCAATTGGGAAAACCACGAAACCTGGTATACCCCAAATGGGTATTCCGCTAGAGATATGAGCATTTCAGTAGCTGAAGTAAAGGGCGTATATTTGGGGTCGTTCTCCAGTAGTGCACCCTATTCTGCTCCAAATGCATTACTGATTGAAATCAATAAGGGGTCATGGCTGTATAGTAACAGCTATTATCGTAATGTAAAAGGAGATGTAACCCATATTATGGATTACACCGATCCTTCGGGTCTTCAAACTCCGAGAACCTTTGGAACAGGGGAAGCCGATTTTTCGTATGGTCCTAATTACATCGTTATTAATTTGGACACATTCCAGGTTTGCGAGTTCTTAAGTCCATTCAATTATTTTTATACTTCAGATGGTGGCCGCACCTATTCGCTTACCAAGCTACAAAAAATATCTTAAATCGAAATCTTCATCATTGTCCAAAAGCAAATTATTGAAGGCATCACCTTGATGGGAGTTAAGGAGTAGGGGCATTCCTCTACTCCTTTTTGTATTTTTTTCGGTACTGTAGCGGGGTGTGCCCGGTAAGATGCTTGAATACACGACCAAAGTGAGCAATGCTGTCAAAGCCCGTTTTTTCAGCAATGGAGGTTACTTTCCAGCTCGTTTCTCTCAAATACGCACGAGCCTGCTGCACCCGCACATCCTGAAGATATTCTACTAAAGTAAAACCTGTTGTCTGCTTGAAAATACGGCACAAATACGTGCTGCTAATATAAAAATGCTCAGCCAGCTGATCTAGCGACAGGCTCTCGTCATAATGAGCATGCAGGTATGCAATGACCGAGTACACGCGCTGCTGCTTTTCGCTACGTTCCGGTGCAATGGTATCGGCAGTGGCCGATTGTATGCGCCGGATGCGGATAAGGAGCTGGAGTAGCAAGCTTTGGAGATATAGTTGGCGGTAGGCATGTTCTTGGTGGTATTCATCTAGCATTTGCCGGAATAGATGCTCCAGCTCGCATTGTTCTTCCGCGGAGGGGCGAAGCAGAAAGCTTTTTTCTGGCAGAAGAAGCTGGTTCTGATCGCTGGAGGGAGAGACATTCATTGACGAGGCTGCAAATTCTTCATCAAAGTTAATCAAAATCCGTTCATGGCTACCACTACCCTTGTTACTCGTACGGTGAAAATCATGTTTGCTGATCCAAATCAGATCGCCCTTCTGGAGTGCGTAAACCCGCTGATTAATGTAGTAGTAGCGCTCTCCTGCCAGCAAATAATAGATTTCGTGCGCTTGGTGGACATGGTCAGTGGACATGCTGAACGGCACCGTCCGTAGCGCTTGCTCGATGGCAAAACGGGGTGTAGCGATCATATCGATAGTCTCCTTTAATAAAAAATGCATAAGGATAATATATGTACACTTTATGGGAAAAATCATAATAAAAGCGAAGATTTCGCTCTTTCTTATACTATAAAATAAAAGCAATTCATGTAAAGGGTGTGAACCAATTGCCTAAAATCAAATATGCACTTGTGGGTACCGGAGGAAGAGCCGAATTTTTTTACGGTGAAGTTGTTACCGTTTTCAAAGATACCTCGGAGCTGATCGCGTTCTGTGACGTCAATCAGACGAGAATGGATTATGCCAATCGGCTGTTGCAGGAGAAATACGAGCATGAGCCGATTCCGACCTATAAAGCTCACGAGTTTGATCGGATGATCGCGGAGACGAAGCCAGATATCGTCATTGTCACGACCATTGACCGGGTGCATCATCGGTATATTATCCGGGCGATGGAACTGGGCTGTGATGTCATTTCCGAGAAGCCGATGACGGTGGATGAAGATAAATGCCAAGACATTTTGGATGCCATAGACCGCACGGGACGGAAACTGCGCGTCACCTTTAACTACCGCTATGCACCACACAATACGAAAATCCGTGAGGTCATCATGGACGGAACGCTCGGAGAGGTGCTGTCGGTCAATTTCGAATGGCTGCTGAATACACAGCATGGCGCGGATTATTTCCGTCGGTGGCACCGAGACAAGCGCAATAGCGGCGGTTTGCTGGTGCACAAGTCGACGCATCATTTTGATCTGATGAACTTCTGGCTTGGCTCAAAACCGGAGACGGTGTATGCGATGGGGGATCTGAAATTTTACGGACGGGAAAATGCGGAGCAGCGTGGCGTGACGGATTTTTATCAACGAGCTTACGGCAGCAAGGCAGCGGAAAATGACCCCTTTGCGCTACATCTGGACCGTAACGAACATCTAAAAAGCATGTATCTGGATGCTGAGCATGAGGATGGCTATGTGCGGGATCAAAGCGTATTTGGCGACAATATCAGCATTGAAGATACGCTGAGTGTCATGGTGAAGTATCAGAACAAGACGGTGATGAACTATTCACTGAATGCTTACATGCCTTGGGAGGGCTTTATCATCGTATTTAACGGCACGAAGGGACGGATGGAGGTTCGGGTATCCGAGCAATCTTATGTTAATTCCGGCGGCAGCAAGGCAGATGAGGGTGCGCTAAAAGAGAAGACCATCACCATCTATCCCCACTTTGCAGCACCTTATGAGGTCGAAGTGGAGGAAGGCCAGGGTGGGCATGGCGGAGGAGATCCAGTTATGCTGCGTGATATTTTTGATAAGCCAGCAGAGGATCGGTTTCATCGTGCGGCCTCACATATCGACGGTGCATGGTCCATTTTAACAGGCATCGCCGCCAACCGTTCTATGCGTACAGGTCAGCCGGTGAAGGTGGAGGAACTGGTGCGCTTGTAATAAGCAGTAAATTTAATACCGAAAAGCCCTCTCTAACTAGATGAATAGAGGGGGCTTTTGGGTTGTATTTATATATAGAATGCACCTTACATCTTACGGCACTTTATTTTATTATTTATCGGCAGTCAGTTCCCGGGTTCCCAGCTGTTGTACAGGACGATGGTTATCGGGGAAAATGGCAGCAAACTGGTTGATTTGGTCTGCGGACATTTCAATAGGCTGCTCCAGCACTGTCCAATTGACATGTTCTGTGCATGGCGGGGTAGTCAGCGATCCGTTGTAACGAACGGAGTGCAGGTCTTTTGGCAGCAGCGTAGCGAGATTTATTTCTTCATCCAGAGCTGCTTCTTGGGAAATATCTTTCGGCAGTTTGGACCAGATGCGGTTGAAAGCCTTGTTTTCTTTGCCACTTTGGATAAGGACCCCTAAGACTGCTGTGCTTCCGTTGTCGCTTTGATGGACAAAATGAAGCTCCATTTCAGCATTTTTACCATCTATTTGGTGTTCGCTCGGGTGATGAAAATGAAACTGCTTTAAAGTGAATTTAGTACCGTCCAGCACGATGTTATTGTTGGCATCGGCAACACTGATTTGCACAGTGTGCCCATTATTTAAAATGGATGCTTTCGTATTGGTGTAATGAACTTGCAGAGGTTGCTGCGTTTGCGATGCTTCAAGATGGGTATGCTCTATATTGACAGGAGATTGTTCGTGGCCGTTACCACAAGCAACAAAATCTTTTTCCAGCTCTCCCCAATGCTCGGGTCCCTCTTCTCCTGCATAGGACCAGTGTGGGCCTTTCTGAACAACTGCATGAGCGTTGTTAGCCGATGAGGATGAAGTGCTGGTGGTACTAGAAATGGCGGGCTGTGAATTGCATCCTGTTACCGACGCGACCAAGATAATGGCAAATATGCTGAACAGGCAACCTTTCCAGTTTTTTTTCATGTTTCTTTATCCTTCTTCCAAATAGAGTATGTGAAACTTTTTACATTGTAAATTATTGTACAAAGTTCCTACAAGGGTCCAAGGACTTAGAAAGAAGCGTTTTTCGATTAAATAGTTTTAAGTTAGATTTATATTTGTCCTTTTTGGGCAAAAATTACTATAATAATGAAGTGTGCATTACAAAATAATTCCATATCTAATTAAAGGAGAGATCTACATGAAAGCAGCAATTGTTACAAAAGACAAGAAAGTCAGTGTAGAAGAGAAACCTTTACGCTCCCTGAAGCATGGGGAAGCGTTAGTCCAAGTCGAATACTGTGGAGTTTGCCACACAGATTTACATGTGAAAAATGCAGATTTCGGTGATGTCACAGGCAGAGTTCTGGGGCATGAAGGTATTGGAAAAGTCATTGAATTAGGCGAAGGAGTAACCAGTCTTAAGATTGGTGATCGCGTAAGTATTGCCTGGATGTTCGAAAGCTGCGGTCACTGCGAATATTGCCTAACCGGGCGGGAAACGCTGTGTCGTGAAGTTAAAAATGCCGGATATACGGTAGACGGTGCAATGGCAGAGCAATGTATTGTCACAGCTGACTACGCGGTCAAAGTACCAGATAGTCTTGACCCTGCTGCTGCAAGTAGTGTAACTTGCGCAGGGGTTACAACATATAAAGCAGTTAAAGTAAGTGAAATCAAACCAGGACAATGGATCGGTATCTTCGGCATTGGCGGCTTGGGTAACCTGGCTGTGCAATACGCCAAAAATGTATTCAATGCTAAAGTTGTAGCCTTTGACATCAGTGATGAAAAACTAGAACTGGCTAAACAAATTGGTGCTGACTATATCGTTAACAGCATGAAAGAAGATCCGGTCGCCCGAGCTAAGGAGCTAACAAACGGTGCTGGTCTGGATGCAACCGTGGTTACTGCTGTTGCCAAAACACCTTTCAACCAGGCCATCGACGTTGTAAAGGCTGGCGCGCGTGTTGTAGCTGTAGGTCTTCCAACTGATAAGATGGATCTGGACATTCCACGTCTGGTTCTGGACGGCATTCAAGTTATTGGCTCCTTGGTCGGCACTCGTGAAGACCTTAAAGAAGCGTTCCAGTTCGCTGCAGAAGGTAAAGTCGTCCCTCTTGTACAAAAACGTCCGATCGAAGACATTAATGAGATCTTCGAGGAGATGGAGCAGGGCAAAATCCAAGGACGCATGGTCATCGATTTCACAAATTAAAATGATGTCCAATTCGTAACCCTTGGAATTCGGAGAGAGAAGCGCCTGCTGATGTATTGCAGGCGCTCTTTTTGGCTTTACAGCTTATTCAGAATGTTATCTTCCAAAACCGCAGACTTATCCCCGTATTCTTTAATAATATGTCTTTCTCCCCAAGCACAAAGAGAATCTAAAATGCCTTTCAGACTACATCCATATTCACTAAGCTCGTACTCCACTTTGGGTGGAACCTGATTATAGCTAATCCGATTGACAATGCCGTCTTCCTCTAATTCACGAAGCTGCTGAGTCAGCATTTTTTGTGTTATGGAAGGCATCATCCGTTTTAATTCGCTTGTCCGCATCTTTCCATGTGTCAAATGACACAGAATCACGCATTTCCATTTCCCGCCGATCACCTCTAACGTCGCCTCAACAGAGATGTTGTATTTTTTCTTCCCCAATGCAGATCCCCCCATGTGTATCGCTTTCTGTTATACATACCTTAACAGCCTGTTTTAATCAAAAAGAACTTTATTTAGGGTACTTTTTAGTACCTATATCACTAAAAAGTACGTACTGTTCATATTTGCTTGAATAACTCATAATAACATCTGCTGGTCGAAGATTTCTATAGATAGGAGTGAAAAACATGTCGTCAGAATCAAAACGAAGTATCTGGCCATTACTGGCTTTAGCCGTAAGCGCCTTTGCGATTGGAACAACCGAGTTCATCAGCGTGGGACTGCTTCCCCTGATTGCTGAAGACTTGCACATATCTGTAACGATGTCTGCACTAACTGTAACGCTATATGCACTAGGAGTTACCATCGGGGCACCTGTCTTGACCTCATTAACATCAAGTGTTCCCCGTAAAACGTTGCTGCTGTGGATCATGATTATATTTATTGCAGGTAATAGCCTCGCTGCGGTCTCTAGCGGAATAGCCTTGCTGCTGATTGCGCGTGTGATCTCAGCGTTCGCCCATGGGGTGTTCATGTCTATCGGTTCCACCATCGCGGCCGATCTTGTGCCGGATGATCGGCGAGCGAGTGCTATTTCCATTATGTTCTCCGGGTTGACCGTAGCCACAGTCACAGGTGTACCTTTGGGTACCTACATTGGGCAGCAATGGGGTTGGCGGGCTGCATTTATGGCGATTGTGGTCGTCGGTGTAGTGGCACTCATCGCCAATCTGATTCTGCTGCCATCTACGCTGCGCAAAGGGAACAAGACTCCTTTCCGCGAGCAGGTCAAACTGGTTACCAATGGTCGCTTGCTACTCGCATTTATCATTACAGCTTTGGGGTATGGAGGCACATTTGTGGTGTTTACTTATTTATCTCCATTACTTCACGACATAACCGGATTTCAACAAAGTACGGTAACGTTTATACTTTTGCTGTATGGAATTGCGATTGCCATCGGGAATGTTATTGGCGGAAAAGCAGCCAACCGCAAGCCGCTTTCAGCTTTGTTTTACATGTTTCTGATTCAAGCAGTGATCCTTTTTCTCCTGTTGTTCACGGCACCTTTTAAAACGGCAGGACTGATTACGATCTTCTTTATGGGATTGCTTGCGTTTATGAACGTGCCCGGGCTACAGGTATATGTAGTCATGTTGGCCGAAAGGTTTGCACCCAAAGCTGTCGATGTTGCCTCTGCTGTTAATATTGCAGCTTTCAACGCAGGGATAGCCATCGGAGCTTATGTAGGCGGGATTGTAACGGATTCACTCGGTCTCATTCATACGGCCTGGATCGGGAGCATTATGGTTTTCGTTGCGGTTTTGCTCACAGGCTGGAGTCGTATGCTCGAAAAAAGGGATACAACCACCATTACAGGTTAAAGCTTTTAAAAAATAGAGAGGAAGATACAAAATGACACAAAACTTACAAAGCACAACATTGTTAAACAACGGAGTTCACATGCCTTGGTTTGGCATTGGGGTATTTAAAGTGGAAGAAGGTTCGGAACTGGTCGATGCTATAAAGGCTGCTGTAAAGCATGGCTACCGCAGTATAGATACAGCTGCAATCTATGCGAATGAAAGCAGTGTAGGGCAGGCTATTCAGGAAGCCCTTCAGGAAAATAATCTGTCCAGAGAAGAACTGTTCGTCACGTCCAAAGTGTGGAATGCAGATTTAGGCTATGAAGAGACACGAGCAGCTTATGAAGCCAGTCTGGACAAGCTGGGTCTGGAATATCTGGATCTATATCTGATTCATTGGCCAGTTCAAGGAAAGTATAAAGAAGCTTGGAGAGCTTTGGAATCCTTGTATAAAGAAGGACGGATTAAGGCGATTGGAGTCAGCAACTTCCAGATTCGTCATTTGGAAGATCTCATGAAGGATGCTGAAATTAAGCCAATGATCAATCAGGTGGAGTTCCATCCACAATTAACCCAAGCCGAGCTGTTGCAATTCTGTCAAAAGAACGACATTCAAATGGAAGCCTGGTCTCCGTTAATGCAAGGCCAATTGCTCGATCATCCGGTACTGCAAGACATAGCGACCAAGTATGGCAAATCGGTGGCGCAAGTGATTTTACGCTGGGATGTGCAGCAGGGAGTTGTCACCATTCCCAAGTCTACCAAGGCGCATCGGATCGTCGAAAATGCCGACATTTTTGACTTCGAACTGACGCGCGAGGATATGGATCGAATTCAGGCGTTAAATGCCGATCTTCGAGTAGGTCCAGATCCAGATAACTTTGATTTTTAAAATTACGTTCATTATGATACGCCGTTTCCTTCTTCAGAAGGGACGGCGTTTTGTGCATGATGGGTCTGGAGCCACAGCAATCCAATCCCGCCATATGGTATTATAGGGTTATGTGAAAAGAGACGTTTTGGAAGCATATGAATATGAAAAATCTCCGGGGGACTTCATGAATAAGACGATTGCAGATATAGCCCAAATGGCTGGTGTATCCAAGAGCACGGTATCTCGTTTTTTGAACGGCGGGTCTGTCAGCGTGGATACGAAACGTAAAATTGAAAAAGTGGTTAAAGCTACGGGCTATGTGCCCAATGCCTTTGCCCAGAGTCTTAAGGCGAAGCGGACCAACATTATCGGCACCGTTGTGCCGCGTCTGGATTCTTTTGCGACATCCCATACGCTGATGGGGATTGATGAGGAGCTGCGTTCTCAGCATTATCAGATGCTGATCTCTAATACGAGCCAGGATGTACAGCGTGAAATTGAAGCTATTTATGAGCTGGGCCGACAAAAGATTTCGGGTATCATTTTGCTGGCTGCTCAAATTACAGACGACCATCTGACCGCGATTCGTGACATCGGTATTCCGGTGTTGCTGGTGGGCCAGCAGCACGAGCAGCTTCATAGCCTTATCCATGATGACTATCGTGCAGGATATGATATCGGCACGTATGTTTTGTCACAGGGACACCGCGAAATTGCCTACGTTGGTGTTACTGAAAAGGATGTTGCCGTCGGTGTGCAGCGCAAGGAGGGCTTTAGGCAGGCTGTTCGCGATGCATTGCCTGCTGAGTCTCATACGGACGATGCGATGCGAGCAGCAGGGTATGATATCAGATACTATGAGACCGGATTTAAAATGTCCGATGCACGGATTGCTGCATCCGCCATTTTGGACCATTTCAAGCCATCGTTAATGGTGTGTGCTACGGATAATATCGCGCTGGGCGTAATCAATGCGGCTTATTCCAGAGGGATTGGCATTCCGTCGGATTTGTCGGTAACTGGCTTTGGGGGATACGATATTACGGAGGTCATTCACCCTGCCCTGACAACCGTTCAATATCCGTATATGGAGGCTGGACGTGTAGCAGCGCAAAATATTATGCGGCTGGTAGAACATAAATCGGTAGAAAAAGTGACGGTCATGAATTATTCCCTTATCGAAAGAGAAAGCGTTGACAAACGCTGAACAAGTGGATTATAATTTCTTCGAAACCGGTTCCATAGCATTCGGGCACAAATGGAATCGGTTGCAAATCCATGGATGAGTATATTTTTTTAATCGCATGGGAACCGGTTCCGATAGAATGTTTTTTTCATTGATTTGGAACCGGTTCCTGAAGCGAAAGTTTTAATAAAAATGAGGTACACCTATGAAAATGACAAGAGAACAAAAGTATCGAATGATCGAGCAGGCAGAGCCCGGTGAAATAGCCAGCTTGGAGGAGAAAGTGGAGCAATGTCACTGGCGGCAGGTGTTTCATATCCAGCCACCGACAGGTTTGCTCAATGACCCCAATGGCTTTTCATATTACCAAGGTGAATACCACTTATTTTATCAGTGGTTTCCGCTCGGAACGGATCATGGGATGAAATACTGGTATCATCTGAAATCCAAAGATTTGGTCACATGGAATAGTGCGGGCATTGGTATTGCACCTGGGGATTATTTTGATTCGCATGGGGCTTATTCGGGCAGCGCACTGGAGCATGAGGGCAAGTTATATATGCTGTATACGGGAAATGCACGAGATGAAGATTGGATCAGACATCCTTATCAATGCATGGCTGTTATGGACTATAAAGGTCACATTACTAAATGGGAGCACCCCGTTATTTCCAATGTGCCAGAAGGGTATACAGACCATTTTCGTGATCCCAAGCTATGGAAAGACGGCGATAGCTTTTACTGTGTGATTGGTGCCCAGAGAACGAATTTAACAGGCTGCGCCGTCCTCTACCGATCAACCGACCTTCGTACGTGGCAGTTTGAGGGAGAATTGTGCACAGGCCTGGAATCGTTTGGCTACATGTGGGAATGTCCAGATTATTTTGAACTGAACGAAGCGGGGGTCTTGATCTTTTCTCCTCAGGGCTTGGAGCCTTCTGGGGATGAAAATCACAATATTTATCAATCGGGCTATGTAATCGGCAAGCCGTTGGATACCGGGACAAGAAGACTGGAGCACGGTGCATTCCACGAGCTCGATAGAGGCTTTGACTTCTATGCGCCACAGACGATGATTGACCCACAGGGGCGGCGTATTATGGTGGCATGGATGGGCCTGCCGGATATCGAATATCCCACAGATCCGAACGGATGGGCTCATTGTCTGACATTACCAAGGGAGCTTACGCTTCATGAGGGCAAACTCTTGCAGCGGCCGATCCCTGAGCTAACTACGCTACGTAGAAATCGTGAGGATCGGGTAGCTGACACGTTATTCTCAGAGAGCAAAACCTATGAAGGATTTACAGGTACGGCCTATGAGCTGATCTGTGAGGTAGATCTTTTGAGCGCTAAGGTGTTTGGTATTGAATTCCGTGCGAGTGAGACTGAGAAAACGGTGATTAAATATAATGCCGTCAGCCGCAAACTAATATTGGACCGTTCGCAATCAGGTGAGCCTGTAGCCACTTCGTATGGTGAGGTACGGCAGTGTTCATGGGATAAAGATCATATCAAACTACATTTGTTTGTAGATACGTCTTCAGTTGAGATTTTCGTCAATGATGGGGAAGAGGTGTTCACCAGTCGTATTTTTCCGCATCCAGAGAGTGACGAAATACGCTTTTTTGCCGACAAGGGAGAGGCTCTCTTCCAGGCGGTAAAATGGGATTTTACATGAGTAGGCTAAAACATCAAGTGGTTCGTTAATCATCAAACATAACGGAATGAACGAGAGGATGAACATCATGGCGGAAAACAGAGAAATAGCTAAAGAAGTGATCCAGGCAATCGGGGGGCAAGAAAATATTGCATCTTTTGCTCATTGTGCGACGCGCTTGCGAATTATGGTGCATGACAAGGAGAAGATTGATCAGAAAAAAGTTGAGGAGATCGACAAGGTCAAGGGTGCTTTTTTCAATTCCGGGCAATATCAGATTATTTTTGGTACGGGTACGGTAAATCGAATTTTTGAAGAGGTCGAAAAGCTTGGCGTAACCGGTTCATCTAAAGAAGAGGTGAAGAGTCAGGCGAAAAAAGAAGGAAACGTCTTCCAACGCTCCATCCGTACCTTTGGCGATGTGTTTGTACCGATTATTCCTGTACTGGTTGCTACGGGGCTGTTCATGGGGCTACGTGGCTTGCTCACTCAGCCGCAAATTCTCGCTCTACTCGGCATGACGCCACAGGACATTTCACCCAATTTTCTATTATACACACAAGTATTAACGGATACGGCCTTTGCTTTTCTGCCAGCGTTAGTCGCATGGTCAGCCTTTAGAGTATTTGGTGGCAGTCCAGTACTGGGTATCGTTCTTGGTCTGATGCTGGTAAACCCGGCCTTGCCCAACGCTTATAGTGTTGCGGACGGCTCAGCTCACCCGTTGACGATGTTCGGATTCATTCCTGTGGTGGGCTATCAAGGCTCAGTATTGCCAGCTTTCTTCGTGGGCTTGATCGGAGCCAAGCTGGAGCGGGCGCTGCGCAAACGGGTGCCTGAAGCGCTAGATCTGATTCTTACACCGTTTTTAACACTGTTAATCATGATCACTTTGGGATTGTTTGCCATCGGTCCGATTTTCCATTCACTCGAAGAATGGGTGCTGCACGGAACAACGTTTGTGCTGGATTTACCTTTCGGTATTGCAGGGATTGTCATCGGTTTCTTGCATCAGATTATCGTCGTTACAGGTGTGCATCATATATTTAATTTCTTGGAGATTCAATTGCTTGAAAAGAACGGCGCAAACGCCTTTAACGCCATCATTACCTGCGCTATGGCTGCTCAAGGTGCTGCCTGTCTGGCGGTTGGACTGAAAACGAAGAATAGCAAGCTGAAAGCGTTAGCACTTCCTTCCTCGTTGTCTGCTTTTCTAGGGATTACGGAGCCGGCTATTTTCGGGGTCAACCTGAGATACATGAAGCCTTTTGTCATGGGCCTCATCGGTGGTGCGGTTGGCGGTTTTATCGCTTCAGTCTTCCATTTGGCGGCTACAGGTATGGCAGTTACGGTCATTCCGGGCACGTTGCTCTACATGAATCATCAGCTTCCGCTTTACATTTTGGCGAACTTGGCTGCTATGGTTGTAGCGTTTGTCCTGACCTGGATGTTTGGCTATAACGATAAAATGTTGGAAGAGGTCAAAACAGCGGGTTCTTCAACTTAATATCATTTCAAAATAAGCACGGATACGCATATGAATGAACTATAACGGTCGCCCTACTTTGGAGCGCTCTTGGCCCTTGTTGAAAAGGGATGCTAGAGAAGCTTCCAGGTGGGGAGACCTTTTTTTATAGACTTTATCATTACGTATCCGGTTACGTAATTTGACTTTGGCCAACAGTCGGCTCATAACGCAATGAGTTTCAGAGCATCTCAATGAAATGGACTTTGGACGTTAGTCCGTTTTCAAACGCTCAATAGACTGAAAATGTTCCCTTATGCTGAATGGTTGTCCATTTTTATCTGTCAGACTTCTGGAAGGAGACAAAATATTGTGTCAATGAGGTAAAAATTACAAATAGTATGCACACTATGAGTATTTTGCGTGTTATTATATAAATGTTGTTAAAATTTAGTATTTGGGATTCAATTATTCGTGAAAAAAATTTCTTGTAACTATGATTAGTTGTCATGCTGGTAGCCATCGGATTGACCCCAGCAAGCTCCTATGCAGATTCCTCTTCATCGGCTAAAGAATCTTCCCCACAGTCTTTTTTTCCAGCATATTCTTCAATTGCTAATTCGGATTCACTATTGAGCGGTTTGACGCTTGAAGAATATAATGAAGTTATCAAAAATGCGAAACCCATAGAATCAATTGCTGTTGAAAAAGAAAAGACTCAACTCGATCAAAAGATTTCTCCTATGTCATTGGGAGCATGGTCATTTAGTCACCATTCTCGAGACGATGGGGCTATTTACTCTAATAAGTTTTCGGTTAATAACGCAGCTATCCTGAATTTCCATGTAGTACAATGGGCAGATGGTAGTTCTTGGTCTAGCCCTGAAGTAGGTTACCTGCTCGTGAACAAAAATTATCTGGGAGAGGTTTTTGCCGTTTATGGAAGATATACAGATGAAAATAGGGATTTTCAAATTAAAGCTCCAGGTTTTGGACAATATCAGGTAATGGTACTTAACCTCAATGATTATACGATTTCAGGAAATGGATACGTTACGTTTTAATACTATTTTATTTAACGATTATTATGTTTTTTTATGAACTCGTTGTAATACTAATATTTTTTAAAATACGTAATACATCTTTTGGGAAGGGAGGTGTGTGCGTGTGAACAAGCGACTAAGAACAAGTGTTGTTGTCTTAGGTCTAACTGTTCTTATCGGAGGGGTTATAACCGTCATTCAAAGCCAAACTTTTGCTAATGAAATTAAAACTGAGGTTAAAGTAACCGGCGATTCTAAAACCAGTGTAACCAAAACTGAGACTAAGGCAACCGATGATTCTAACTGGCTCTCACCAGAGAGAAAGAAAGAACTAACTCATCTAGCTCAATCTAAACAACCCCATGTCCTGTTAACTGAGCACGGAGATTTTTATCCCGTTAAGGTCCCAAACAAGTTTCAAAGCGATCAGGTTGCAAATTTGGATAATAAGGGGGAAGAAATAACTACTAAAACAAAGCAGGTCATTTTAAGAAATTTCACCTACGAAAAAAAAGAGGAAGAAAACTAATTTTCCCAGAGAACGCTCGAAAAAATGAGCGTTCTTTTTTCTAGCTTCAAATTTAAAATTGCTTCGTATCATCTTCCCATAATCCTATTTCTGTAGTTCTAAACGATTGAGGAACGTTCATCCAGAAATTCGGACGGCGAGCAGCCTGTCAACCGTTTGAAGATTCGATGAAAATAGGAAACATCACTATATCCCACATACTCCGAAATTTCACGAATCGTTAGCCGGGACTCGGTCAGCATGTAGATGGCGGTTTTAATACGTTGTGTATGTACATGCTCACTGATCGTTTGGCGTGTTACCTCACGCAGCAGCGTCGCGGCATAATTGGGGGTTTTACGGATGGCGTCGCCAAGCTCCTCCTTGGTTACCTTTTCCCGGTAATGGTTCTGGATATACTGTTTCATATGTTCTACATGTCGCTCTCGATCGCAAGAAATGGCGCCTTTGTCCCATTCCTGATTCATATATATCATGGCCTCGGTCAGCAGACAGTCAGCCATCATGGTGTAGTAGCTTGGGTGTTCAGTCCATTGAAAGTACATCGATTTGATCCGTTCATGCAGCATATCGTAGCATCCAGGTTTGATCAACAACGGCTTGTCAGTATTCAGTATGGGAAGTGTGCTGTTCGTACATGTTTTGCGGCAATGTATCACATACTTGGTATGAAAAAGCGTAGGAATGCTCTTGCCATAGTAATCCAGATGACCGGGTAAAAGCAGTGTTTCACCCTTACCGAGAATGAATTTGCAATCGTTCACCCAATATACACATTTGCCAAAGGTGACTAAAATGAACAGTAAGTCATCGTTGTCGCTATTTGCACTAGCCTTTTCATACCAGTCCACACCGTTGTCCTGCCGTATATCCACCAATGTAATCACGAAACTCACTCCCCGATGTCTTCAACATTCATTATACTGTAGTACATTCATCATACTATAGTTCATAGTCTTGGTGCACGGGTACAGGTAGAATAGAGCCATATAAGTTTAATGTAGATAGAGAAGCAAAGTGGAATAGAAAACCATACAGTAAAGACATTCAGGAGGATGACATTACTATGCTTAAAACGAAAATTATTTGTACTATGGGACCTGCCTGTGACTCCATTCATTTGTTAAAAGAAATGATTCAGGCTGGTATGACTGTAGCCCGCTTGAATATGGCTCACGGTGAACTGGAAGATCACGTTAAACGTATCGAAAATGTGCGGCAGGCTGCGAAGGAAATGAATACCTTTATACCTGTCATGATGGATATTAAAGGACCAGAAATACGGATTGGCAAGCTGAGAGAGGCATCTTGTCTGTTGAAACCAGGTAGCCAGCTCATTCTGACCACAGAAGAGATTCTAGGGGACGAGCATCGTATTTCAGTGAATTACCCGGATATGCCGAAGGACATCAAACCAGGCGACCGCATTCTCATTGACGACGGTTTGGTTGATCTGACTGTAACCTCCATCGAGGGTACGGAAATGATTTGTAATATTGTAAGTGGCGGTATTTTGAAGCCAAGAAAAGGTGTAAACCTGCCAGGGATTCATACGACCCTTCCAGGCGTGACGGAGCGAGATGTGAGGCACATCCAATTTGGGGTGGAGCAGCGTGTTGAGCTTATTGCGGCTTCTTTTGTGCGTAAAGGCGACGATATCCGTGAAATCCGTGAAATTTTGAAGGGACATCATGCTGAGCATGTACAAATTTATTCCAAAATTGAAAATGCTGAAGGCATGGAAAACCTGGATGATATTATCGAAGCTTCCGATGGTATTATGGTAGCCCGTGGCGATCTGGGCGTCGAAGTGCCGATTCAAGATGTGCCTGTGATGCAAAAAGAAATGATCGACAAGTGTAATCTGGTCGGCAAGCCCGTTATCGTAGCTACCCACATGCTGGAATCCATGCAGGTGAACCCACGTCCGACGAGAGCCGAAGTTAGTGACGTGTTTAATGCTGTTATGCAAGGAGCCGATGTTGTTATGCTGTCGGGCGAATCTGCTGCAGGTAAATATCCTGTCGAGTCTGTACGGACCATGGCCGCTGTAGCTGCCAGAGCAGAATCACAATTCGATTATCAGGAGCAGTTCGATAAGCGCAGAGCGCGTCAAAGCACCAACATTACCGAAGTGATTAGTCAGGGAGCGGTGAGTTCGTCCCTGGAGCTGGATGCGAAAGCGATTATTACGTCGACTGCCAGCGGATTTACGGCACGTATGGTATCCAAATATCGTCCGAAGGCACCTATTATTGCGGTTACTCCGAATAATACGGTATTCGCTAAAATTTGCCTGTTATCCGGTGTGTTCCCGATCAAAGGGGATAAAGTAGCTACAACGGATGAAATGTTCGAATCCTCCATCCGTAACGCCCTGAATGCAGGATATATCCATAAAGGGGATACTGTAGTTCTGTCGGCAGGTGTTCCTGTCGCTGAGGCAGGTACTACGAACTTGATCCGAGTATATCAAGTGTAAGTTAAAACAAAATATAGACAAGCCAAAAGGCGCTGGCCCTCCATGGGTTCAGCGCCTTTTTGACATGAATTCGGAAGCATCTCTGAGGGGGCATGGACTACGGCGTAAAGCGGGCCAAGTGTGTCACTGCTTACAGCCCGAACACACTTTTAGCAACGACCTGTGTCAATTCTGCCTTATGGGCTTCGTATTGCTCAGGCGTAATGCTCTTATTGGCCAGTCGTTGATCCAACTGCTCCGTTAACTGAGCTACCTGTAAATCAACAACAGCCTGTGCGTCCTGTTTATTGGATTGTGCAATATCTGCCAAGGTTTGACCGTTATATAACGCATCATACAATTGCTCATCCGAGGATGCGCCCAGTGTTTTCAAAAGTTCATCATCCTTGGAAGCTTCATTATCCTGTACCTGAGGGGCTCTCTCTGGAGCCAGTGTAGCAGCATTAGCCCGACTTCCCCAAGTAGAAGACTGCCCAATAGATAACGCCAGCAACAGTGTACAGATGACCATAATTCGTTTTCGATTCATAAGTGTAAATCTCCTTTGTGTTTCATTCAATTTCTGCCAGGGTGGAGTCTTATATGGATATCCAACGGGAGTAATGTTTATGCCTTTAGCCGATCCGGCTTATGTAGTTACCAGATTCTAATATACATCATACACACCCAATCTTAGCGCCAGCTTAATACTCGTTTAAAATAAACTAAAAGAGGAGGATGTAAACAGGTAACAGCAAAAAAATTTCACCGATGCTCGTAGGAGGGCTCGTACGATGGATGTGATCTATCCTTCGGTCCCTATTTTTTTCTTTGACCAGATTTTTCGTATCCCATGCATACAGAGCAGCAGGAGAGGCAGAAAAAGGCCCATAGATAAGGAAAAAGGTGTCCATATTTTTGCATCCCAGGATTGCTGGTATGGGACATTTGGGTATATGATCACCGACATGACGATCAGGATCATTCCGATAGGGAAGATCAGCGGACGATCATCTTTTAGATTAAAGATTTGGCTAATGGCTATCATAATCGATTGCATATACAGAGCCAGCCTGAAAAAGAGCGAAATAAACCACATAGCGGCCATGATCGCTTCAATACGCTGAAGAAAATTTCCAATGTTTATTTTTTGGGCTAATGAATAGCTCGGATACATACTTCTTGCTGTTAATTCATGGCCGAAAACCAAAACGGCCAATACAATGACCACAACCAAAATCAACCCGCCAATCAGTCCCCCTGTTAAAAAAGCCCTGCGCGCTTGATCGGGCTGATCGACAAACGGAAAAATCATGAGAAAAACAATATGGGTCAGAAACGCAATACTAATAAAGGACAAGGCGGCAGACCAAACAGGTCCGCCTCCCTTCTCCAGCATCGGTTGGGCGTTCTCCAGTTTGATATTGGATACGACTAAAATGACAAAAGCTGTATACAGCAAAATGAACAAGGGAAACAATAGTTCAGCAGAACGGGCTACCGTTTCCAGTCCCAGGCGCACGCCCATCAATACAATGAGCGCAAAGAGGATGTTGACCGCTTGCATCGGCGTTTCCGGCATCATTTGAGTAGTCAAAAAATTCCCCGAATCATACAACACCGCAGCAGGACCCCCCAGAAAAAACATAACCATAAACAGCAGAGCAACAGACTTCCCCAACCACTTGCCCAAAAGGGTCTCCATGATTTCAATCAGGGTCATCTGTGGATACAGGATGGTTATCGTGTTGTACAGCCATATCAACAGCAGCCCGGAGCCCACTCCGACGAGTGCTGCGATCCATGCATCCTGTTTAGCAGTGGCGGCCATAACGGAAGGGATGACGAGGATTGCAGTGCCGATTGTAAATAATATCGTTAAGATCAACAATTGCCGTGTGGAGATTTTAACTTGCTTAGGCACCATCTTCACCTCTATCTTCACCTCTATCTTCACGTTTATCATCCGGCTTGTTATTCTTCTTTGTCCCCAACCTTTTCAGGGCATGTATACTGAGCAGCAGTAAGGGAAGAAACAACCCGATTGATAGTGAATAAGGAACCCACGTCTTTGTATCATAGATTTGTTGATATGGGACATTGGGATACACGATGACGGACATGATGACTAAAATCATCCCGAGAGGAAGCACCAGTTGCCGGTCGTTTTTCAAACGAAAGATTTGGGCTATTGCTGTCACAGTAGTGTGCATGTACAGCGTGATTCTGAAAAAGAGTGAAATAAACCACATGGTAGCCATAATTGCTTCGATACGCTGTAAAAAATTGCCGATGCTAATTTTTTTGGCTAACGCATAGCTAGGATAAATATTTCTTGCCGTTAAATCAGGACCTAATACAAAAACTGCCAGTGCAACCACCACGACCAACATTAATCCGCCAATCAGGCTGCCTATGAAAAAAGCTTTACGGGTTTGATCGGAACGATTTACAGAAGCCGGGAAGATCATGAGCAGAATAATATGAGGTATAAACACAGTGCTAACAAAGGACAGGGCAGCAGGCCAAATAGGTCCCAATCCCGCCTCTAATACAGGTTGAATGTTTTCTAATTTAATATTGGACACCACTAAACCTGTAAAAGAAATATAAAGAAGAGTAAATAACGGAAACATCAGTTCGGCAGAACGGACCAGCACTTCCAGCCCCAGCCGAACAGCCAACAATATAATAAGCGCAAAAAGGATATTTACCGCTAGAATTGGTGTTTCTGGTATCATTTGAGTAGTCATAAAATTCCCTAAATAAAATAAAACGGGAGCGGGAGCATTGATGAAAAGTGTGGTGAAAAACAGAAGACCGACGGCTTTGCCTAACCATTTTCCGAGCAGGGTTTCCATAATCCCAATCAGAGTCATCTCTGGATACAGAGCTGCAATCTTGCTGTACAAATACAAGACAAGGAGCCCGGCCCCGACCCCGACGAGCGCGGCAATCCACGCATCTTGTTTGGCTACCAACGCCATGCCTGAAGGAATGATGAGGATTGCACTCCCGATCGTAAATAGAGCCGTTAATATCATAATTTGGCGTGCTGAGATTTTGATCTGTCCGGGCACCTATTTCACCTCGTCTTATTTTATTAGACCGATATGGGTCAGGAAATCACTGAAAGGTCTATATACCGCTGTTATCCAATCCAGAGGAGTTGGAATAAGCCAGTTTAATGCCTTGGCGCAGCAAATTCCGACGGCAAAAAGGAGAAGGATGGAGAATAACCAAAGCTCTTTTTTTAACCCCTTTTTCCACATGTAGGGGACCTCGATCAAGCTGATTGCAGCAGCGGTTAGTAATATGCCCAGAACTTTCACCATATGAGATAGCATCTTGGGAAACACCTTCTTTTGTAGGGTAAGGTTCTATACAGGAGCCAGATCCCCCGCCGTATCTGACAAGGGATTTACTCCTTAATATCATTCAAAAATGAGCTGCCAATCGTGCCCAAGCGCCGAATCTTGAAATTGACCTTGATATTTACGGGTAATTCTGCAAAGTGCTCATAATCCCAATTTTTTTTAATGGATTTCCAGGTTCTCGGGTCAGCGCGGTGAATGGCTTCACCGAATCCGAAAATGTCAGCTTTGTATGATTTTTGAGCTTTTCTGACAGCCATTTTCATAATCTCTTCTATCTTTTCTTCCTCTTTCTTCTCAATGTCATAAATCGTCCCCACCTGGGTCAGATCCAGGTCATTACACTCGACTTCTCCCACGTTGGCCTCAACCTGCATTTTTATATTGACCTGGGGCTCCCCCCTATAAACGTTCCCTTTTATAGTTGTTTGGGTACGAATGATTTCCGAAACGACTTTGCCGCCTCTGGGGCAAGCTACAAAGCCGACAGAGCTCTGCACTTTGCCGCGGATGAAATTGTAGCCTCTACTTTCAGTTTCATTTAACCACCCGATTAATCGATCTTTTCTAAATACAGCAAGTCCGGAATACTGTAATCGGGCGGATGGGGCGATCTCTTGCACATTGCCGCTTGTTTCTCCCGTTTCTTTATTGCCAACGATTCGGAGTCCTGTCAAGACAGGCTGCATTCCTTCACTGGTGAGTGCTGATACCAATTCATCCAAAGTTACTGTCGTACTGGGTGACCAGTTTTTTTGTGATGTTTCCAGAGAGGAGAAAAGGTCGTTTGCGGGAATCGGATCTAAAGGTGTCATAATTTTTAACGTATCCTCCGCACTAGTGCCCTTGGACACTACAATATAAAAATCGGTTCGGAACTGATGATATCTGGAGAGTAAATCTAAAGATTTCGCCATTCCTTCGGTGGCCATCGATTCACCGATTACACATATACGCAGATGAGAAAAATACATTCTCCGGGGGCTAATCGTTGTTATTTTTCGGATCGCTTCAAATATGGTATCCGCTTCTTCTGTATACAAGGTGGCTGGAGCACCACCGCCTGCTCCTTTTTTGGCCGATGCTTTTCCAGGGTCCACCACTTGGAGAGAGACCCGGAATTGATCTCCTTGTTTATCAATCCCCATACCAACGGCGATGGCAAGTTCATTCAACTCCCTGCGATTCCAACAGCCCGTCAGAAGTAAAACGAGTGCAAGAATCAGGCACAGAATCGCTATCTTCCGCTTCATGATTATCCACTCCTTTCCGACTGTTTCTCTTTTCTTTTATTCCCTTGATTTGCGAGGTGGAGCGCTGTTTCGACGTTTGACATTCTTCTGATCGACTAACCGTGGACGTGAAGTCATCATCCAGTGAGGAAACCGAAATATGGTGTCTTTGGTGTCCGTCGGTATTAGAGGTGCAAAAGGAGTCATATAGGGAACACCGAACGAACGAAGGCTGCACATATGCAGGACCAGGGCAATGCCTCCAACGATAATCCCGAACAGCCCAAAGGAAGCGGCAAGTCCCATCAAGGGGAACCGCAGCATACGAAAAGCGATGGACATATTATAGGCAGGGAGAACAAAGCTTGAAATCGCCGTAATCGATACGACAATAACCATTGCTGCAGATATGATGCCCGCCTCGACGGCAGCTTGCCCGATGACGAGTGTGCCTACGATAGAGACGGCTGCCCCGATGTACTTCGGCATACGAACTCCAGCTTCCCGCAATATTTCAAAAGTTAATTCCATCATGAGTGCTTCGATAAAGGCGGGGAAGGGAACGGCCTCCCGCTGTGCTGCCAGACCGATCAGCAGTGAGGTCGGCAGCATTTCCTGATGAAACGTAGTGATGGCAATATATAGGGACGGACCTAACAGGGAGATAAAAACTCCGGTGTAACGAAGAACCCGGATGAAGCTGCTGATGTCCGCACGCTGATAATAATCCTCCGCCGCATGCAGGAAGGAAACAAACAGCGCAGGTACGACAAGCACAAACGGGGTCCCATCCACCAGGATCGCGATTTTTCCTTCCAACAGCTCGGCGGCGATGACGTCTGGACGTTCGGAGTTATATACTGTTGGAAAAGGGGTGAAAGTTTCGTCCTGGATTAACTCCTCGATATAACCGCTTTCGAGAATGCCGTCTACATCAATGCGATTCAATCGCTCATGCACTTCCTCGACCAATTTAGGGTTCACGATCCCTTTGATATACATGACAGCGACTTCGGTCTGGGTTACACGACCGATTTGTTTGGTTTCCAGCCACAAATTCGGATCTTTAATCTTACGCCGAATCAATGCCGTATTCGTGCGCAGTGTCTCAGAAAATCCTTCCCGCGGCCCACGGACGACATTTTCCGAGGCAGGCTCGGTGACACCGCGATCCTTCCATCCACGTGCGCTGGCTACTATTCCCTGTGTCTCACCGTCAATCAAAATGACAGCATCCCCGGACAACAGCGCGTTATATAAGGTTTCAAAGTCGATAATCTCCCGGATGCTTCCAATGGTTAGGGCATAATCTTTCAATACTTGCATGACACTAGAGGAGTTCTGGAGCCTGCACTCTACGTCTCTGGACAAGCTACTATCCAGCATCATCGATTCCATAATGAAGTCGGAGACTATATTTTTGTCCGCCAAACCGTCCGTATAGAGAATTGCAATGAGCTGGTCACCATCTTTGCCGATACGAATTTCTCTTATGATGATGTCAGTGCTGTTACCGAGTGCTTGTCTGATTTGCTGAAGATTGCTTCCGATATTCGCACTGAGCTGCTCTCCTGAATGCTCAGACTTACTTTCGCTGTGCTGGACTGGCGGCTTTTTAACTTTGTTAGGGGGGGTTCTTTTCCGAAAACGCATGAACGTTCTCCCTCTCTTTGAGGATACTTTTTAATCCAGTATGGACGCAGGGGTCTCCAGATAAACTTACTGCTGAAATTTCGATGGGGGAGATACAGATATGAAAAAAACCTCCTTCACAAAAGTGAAAGAGGTTTTAGACATCTACAACCATTACAATTTAGGGTTTTTCCCATACTTATTGTCGCCAGGCTGACTGTCTTGGCATGTGAATACAATCAAAATAATTGACCCTACCAGAGGAATCAGAGCGATTAGAATCCACCATCCGCTTCTGCCTGTATCATGCAGTCTACGGGCCAGGACGGCCAAGGATGGCAGCAGGACAGCCAAAGAATAAATGTAAGTCAATATCGGTGATAAGCCAACAAGACTATCGATCAGACTGATTACAAAGCTAACGATTACACTAAATAGGATAAACATCCAATACTCTGTACGTCTTGCTCTACCTTGGAATCCTACATAGTTTTTTAATGCATTTAAATACCATTGCATATATTTTTCACCTCCTTATAAAATCTAAACGGTTCTTTACAGTATCCGTAAAATTGTCCTTTTAGGTATATCGGCAGGAAACATATAAAATTTTACTTGTAAAATTATAACTTTAAACTAGAAATTTACGCAATACATTTATTAATGTTAATAATTCGATGAATAATTTATAAAAATATAAAATTACATATTGAATTTTCCATATCCATTGAATAATATAGAGGTACGGTTAACCGCCAGGTTTGAAACGTCCTTCTTAACAGAAGGTGCTTTTATTTTCAAATCAAGTGAAAGCGCTTTAATGATGAAAAGGAGGGATGAGCAACATTAAATTCGAGGCTGAAGAAGTTAATACAAACATAATCCTGACCGCTTTCTCAATATTTTTTTATGTTATCAGGGATGTTCAAAACGAGAGGAGATTGATTTATGAAGCAATCATTTGTTCGTAAAGTAACGGCAGCTTCACTGGCAGGTGCGCTGTTGTTGCCTGCTTCTTTGGTAGGCGCCGAGCAAACACTCAATTCAGATACAGATGGAATTCAAAATGTGGGGCAAACTTCCCTTCAAGCTCAAGACCTAGAAAACTTTTCAATTCAAAGTAAAAAGGCTGTCTCTTTCAAGGAGACTTCCGTACATGATCCATCCATCCTGAAAGTGAAAGACACATTTTACATTTTCGGCTCACATCTGGCGGCTGCCAAGTCCAAAGACCTCATGAATTGGGATACGATTGCTACAGGAGTGGCGAATGGTAATACATTGATTCCCAACGTCAAAGAAGAATTAAAGGAAGCACTGGATTGGGCACAGACAGACACCCTGTGGGCAGCTGATGTCATTCAACTGGCAGATGGCAAGTTCTATATGTATTATAACGCTTGCAAGGGTGACTCACCTCGTTCAGCAATGGGCCTAGCAGTTGCTGATAAAATTGAAGGGCCTTATAAGAATAAAGGCATTTTTCTAAAATCCGGCATGTGGGACCAACCGAGTGAGGATGGGACGATCTATGACGCAACCAAGCATCCAAATGCCGTAGACCCGGACACCTTTTATGATAAGAACGGCAAACTGTGGATGGTATATGGCTCCTACTCAGGAGGCATCTTCATTATGCAGATGGATGAAAAAACAGGGAAGCCGCTCCCTGGTCAAGGCTACGGTAAAAAGCTGACAGGCGGTAATCATGCTCGTATGGAAGGGCCGTACATACAATACAGTCCGCAAACGGACTACTATTACTTGTTCCTGTCCTATGGTGGATTGTCAGCGGATGGCGGATACAACCTGCGGGTGGCTCGGTCCAAAACACCGGATGGTCCTTTCTACGATGCTGAAGGCAATGATATGATCAAGGTCAAGGCGAATCCTGACAAACCACTTTTTGATGACGCTTCCATTGAACCATACGGTGTCAAACTGATAGGTAATTACCTGATTCCAAGAGAAATTGGTGATCCGGGTACTGGACTGGGTGCAGGTTATGTGTCACCCGGACACAACTCGGCTTATTATGATCCCAAGACGAAAAAGCATTTTGTCATTTTCCATTCCCGTTTCCCGGGGAGAGGCGAACAGTTTGAAGTGCGGGTACATGAAATGTTCATGAACGCTGACGGTTGGCCTGTGGTTGCTCCTTATCGTTATTCGGGAGATGAAGATTCACTGAAAAAGCTGTCAGAAAAGGATGTCCTCGGTCAATATTCGTATGTAAATCACGGGAAGGAAATTTCGGCAAATATTAAGCAAGCCGTTAACGTCAGTCTGGATAGTGGCGGCAAGCTGTCTGGTGGAGTGAACGGTACATGGAAGTTGGGGGCAGGCAATCAGCTGGAAATTACAGCAGAGGGCACGAAGTACAAAGGTGTATTCCTGCGGCACCGTGATCCAGACACAGGTGCCAAGACGCTTGCTTTTACCGCGTTGTCCTCCAAGGGTGTTGCGGTATGGGGTTCGCTAAAGCCTGACCTGAAGGCCAGCAAGATTGTAGCTGCTGTGCAGAAGGATCTGAGCCTGGGCGATACGAGCAATGTTCTTTATAATCTGACGCTACCTACTCAAGCAGCACAAGATACCACTATTTCATGGGAATCCACCCACCCGGAGAATATTTCTGTGACAGGTGAAGTATACCGTCCAGAAGCCAGCTCTCAGCCTGTAACAGTTACATTGACAGCGACCATCAAAAAGGACAAAGCCACAGCTAAGAAAAACTTTACAGCCATTGTTCCCGGGCAGGCCCAAGGTCCTCAGCTCGCACGCTATTCGTGGAGTGAAGATCAAGGAACTTCGGTTGTCGACAGCACATACAATCAATTCAATGGTAAGACCTATGGTGGTGCTGCATGGGATAAAGACGGGAAGCTTGGCGGTGCGCTTGTCCTAAACGGTAAGGATGGTTACGTGCAACTACCAAATACAGTAACAGATGCGAAGGATTTTACCTTTTCCGCTTGGGTGAACTGGAAGGGCGGTGCAGCTTGGCAACGGATTTTTGACTTCGGCAACGGCCAAGCCCGGCATATGTTTCTTACCCCTTCCCAAGGAAACGGTGTGCTCCAGTTTACAATCCATGAGGGTACGGATCAAAGCTTGCTTTCCAAATCATCATTACCTCTAAACCAGTGGACGCATGTAGCGGTTACACTGGAAGGGAATACAGGAAAGCTGTATGTAAATGGTGAGGAAGTAGCCGTTAATGACAGCATTACCTTTAATCCCAATGAGTTGCTGACGAGCGAAGCTTATCTTGGCAAAAGCCGTTTTGCCGCCGATGCTTACTTCAATGGCAGCCTGGATGAAGTTCAATTGTATAACAAAGCGCTGACAGCAGAGGAAATTAAAGCACTGGCAGAATTGTAATTCAAAATGAGCAAATAAACGCAGGAGATGAGCTTTTAGTAAGAAGTTCGTCTCCTGCACAATGTTTTGTATATTTATTTCTTGATTGCTGGTATAATAGGAAGCAACTGCGGATATAATGTTTTAAGTAGGCGTTAATGACTCACTCCCGCCGAATGAACACAGCTTTGAAGCAGCAATAGAAGACATAAGCACTCTGCATAAATTAAATTCTCCAGTGCTTGCGTTTTCAATACACTTATGGTAATATGAGTATATTGAAATTGTGACCTGAGATTCACATATTGTAGAGGGTTATTGTTTTAGGTTGAAATAACCTTGTGCAATATGTGAATTTTTATTTGTCAAAAATAAAGGTCATATAAATACATTTTGGAGGTAATTCCATGCAAACAGGTACAGTTAAATGGTTTAACGCAGAAAAAGGTTTCGGTTTCATCGAGGTTGAAGGTGGAAGCGACGTATTCGTACATTTCTCCGCAATCCAAGGCGAAGGTTTCAAATCTTTGGACGAAGGCCAACGCGTAGAATTCAACGTAGTTGAAGGAAACCGTGGACCACAAGCTGAGAACGTTGTAAAACTGTAATTTAAAATTACAGCCTACTTCAGATGCCCCGAACATAGCGTTTGGGGCATTTGTTTTTATCTGTTCACAAGACCGTTTTTGAACTGATTACATCTTATCGCTTTATAAATCATGAAGAAAGAGGGATGTTTATGTACAATTCACGGAAAAAGCCAATGGATGAGATTCCTGAGGAAATTACAACTGTCTGGAATTGCGCCAGCGATACATGTAACGGCTGGATGCGGGATAACTTCGCTTTTTCTGTCGAGCCGACATGCCCCATTTGCGGTTCTGCCATGGTGAAGGGCGAGAAAAAGCTGGCTGTTTTAAATAATACGAGCTTTAATCATACCAAACAATCCTAAACGGATAAATGTTTGTAGTGAAAGATGCCCCATAGCCATTAACGGCGCTGAGGCGTCTTTTTTGTTTTTTATAAATATGAATTATACATAAGAATGAACAGGTTTTCAATTATGGTGTGGAGGATGGGGCTAGTATGCTCAGTAAGATAGAATTAAATTCGGGTAGCGCTTCGTAAAATACACCGTGCCCGCTTCGTTCGAAAGGAATAAGCTTTGATCCGGCAATTCCTTTTTGAGTTTGGACAGCCAGGGGGAAAGGACAGACCCGATCCAGCTTGCCGTGTAGAATCCAAGTAGGCACGTGTATACATGGTAGGTCAGCGCGCAAATCAGAGTCACGCAGTGAATACAAAGTACAAGCCATGCTATGAACTGTAGCCGCGAAACCCTGATCACGTAACCAATCGCGTAAGCTCTGGCTAACGGGATTAGCAAACAACATCTCGCCAAAAGAAGTTACCAGTTGTGGACGATCTGTATAGGCTTGTTTGATGAGTTTATCTACCTCTGTGACAGGAGTACCGTAAGGGAAGTCGCTGGTTGGGGTGAATCGGGGCGTAGCTGCTCCGATCAAGATCAACTGATTGACGCCAAATCCTCGGTGCCTGCTCATGTAGCGTGTGACCACAGCTCCCCCCATCGAAAAACCGATCAGCCGTACCTGGTTTAACTGAAGCGCCTGCATAACAGCCAGCAGATCGTCCGCCAATCGATCATAATTGTATCCATGCCATGGTCGATCAGACTTGCCGAACCCCCTAAGATCAACCTGAATACAGCGATACCCGTAAGCAGGCAACAAGGCGGCCTGATATTCGTACATTCGGTGATCCAGCGGCCAGCCGTGAACCATCAGAACAGGGATGCCTTCTCCAATATCCTCGACATACAGCTTCACGCCGCGTTCCACCTCAATATAATATCCCATCGTGTTCACCCCTTTAGAAATCACGAAATTTCATTCTCTCTCACATATATGTAGCCAGGGCTTAGCTCATTCGAAAAAGGGATGAGACTGTCACGATATAAGCATATATTATGTTAAAAAATGTATGTCATCCTAGATAGGGATGGGATATAATTATGGAATGAAACAGCATCGGGAGAGTGGAACAATGACACCATCAAAAACATTAAAATGGATTACAGGCGGATTGGAGCTGTTTTTAGCTATTCCCGTTTTGGGCGGGCTGCTCGTCGTAAATTCCGCGTATACTATATTGTTCTTTATGCTGATTTTCCACATTGTTACGTTGGTGCTATCGGTGACGAATAGAGAGTCTTATTATGGATCTATTTTAGGGATCGTGACCTCGGTTATTGGATGGATTCCGATTGTGGGCTGGTTGATGCATTTGATCTCAGGCATATTTTTGATGATTACCGCAGCCCAGCAGCCGCGTGATCAGTATCGTAATCGCAATCCTTATGATGATTATCGCTACTAGGGGATGTGTGGCGATACAAAGATGAAAGATCCTGTTGAACAGGGTCTTTTTTTATTTATGAAATCTCCCCATGATTATGGTGTTGTAGTATTTTCCATCTGAAAGAACCTTATCGTTTTTTAATAACCCTTCGATCTCAAATCCATGTTTTTTATAGAGCTCAATGGCTTTATCATTCGTTTCCAAAACTTGTAGAGTTATTTTCTTGATGTCATTGGAGTCAGCCCAAGAAATAGATTTTTTTAAAAGATTCGTCCCGATCCCATAACCCCAAAAATCCTTTAGTACGCATACGCCAAATTCAACTTTATGAGAGAATCTGCTCAGAACATGGCCCTCACATCTTGAAAAGCCGACGATTTTATCATGAACTACCGCAACTAAAAATAGGTTTCTGTTATTCTCTGTATCTGATTCAATGAGCTGTTCAAAACCGGATGTACTTATAAACGCTTCTCCCTTCTCTCTGTCTAAATTTTCAGTCTCTCCATCAATCAGCAAACGGATTTCAGACAAATTCTTCGCATCTTGAATCATGGCAGATCTGATCGTATAGCTCATTCCTCGTATATCAAATTCCTGTTTATTTATTTTCATTACATTCTCCTTATTATGAATTTTAGTGAAAAATGACCTCTGGATCATGTTAGTCTACCACATATTATCTTGTTTACATGACAAATAAGCCTGTCTCCTTATGTTGTATCGCAGCAGGGGACAGGCTTATTGATTTCTCTATCCGTACAGGGAAGCCGGATGGAGATTTATTATACATGGGTGGATGTAGCTATTTCTGCTTAGCAGAGGCTTTAGCTGCATTGGTTTTAGCAGTAGCCTTGGCTGCATCACCTTGAGCAGGAGCTTTACCTGCATCCGCTTTACCGCCATCTACTGGTGGCTTGGAGGGTTTTACGCCATTCACCATATCTGTCATCATTTTTTTTAGATTAGAGACACGTTGGTTATATTCAGTTGCCGTAATCTTGCCGTTTTGTTTTTCCGTAGCCAGTTTCGCTTTCATATCTGAAACCATCACATCAATAACGGAATTTACGCTCACACCTTGTGCTTTGGCGATTGTAGCAAGGGATTTACCTGCTTTCAATTGTGTATCCAACTGACTGGAGGACAATTTCAATAATTTCAGGAGAGCTTTGTTCTCAGCATAGTTTCCTCCTGCCATTTTAGGGCCGTTAGCATCTCCGGGGTTACCCTTAGGTGCTTGTGCTTTGTCTGCAATGGGAGCCTTCTCAGGTGTAGTTGAAGCAGCATGGGCTGCGCTTGTGGAGTATAGTGCACCGCCTCCTAAAAATGCCAAGGCCATCGTTCCAGCCAAAATTGCTTTCTTGGTGCTCTTCATCTTCATTTTCCACCTTTCGGTTATGGTTTGTTTGGTACGTGATACATCATAAGGGATCAACTTGAATGCTATCTGAGTGCAAGCTGAGCATTTACTGAATGAAATTTGGAAGCATGACTAACATTTTAGTAAGATGGTACTTGTATTACGTGTATTAAGTGATATAATACACTACAGGCACGATAGATGCAGCCGATTAGGGGGAAACACCCATGGAAGAACAACGGGTTGGCTCGTTCCGGTTTTTAATTGACTTCAGTCAGCCATTATATGAGCAAATATTAAATCAAGTACGAAGCTCCATTGCTAAAGGGGAGATCGAAATGGGAAGCAAAATGCCATCTGTTCGTGATCTGGCGCAGGAACTACGCATGAATCCGAATACTGTGATGCGGGCGTATCAGGAGCTGGAGCGGGACGGATTGACTGAGAAGCGGCGCGGGTTAGGCACTTATGTTACTTCGTCCAGTGAACGGATTGCCAGCTTTAGGGAACAATTGGCTATAACGTATATAGATCAGTTTCTCGGACAGATGAGCAGCCTGGGGTTATCGTGGGAAGATGTACAGCAGTATATACGAAGCAAACAGGACGGAAATGACGAGGGAGGAGGCGAAGGGGCATGACGGAATCTATTGTGGTTGCGAGTCATCTGACGAAGCAATATGAAAGTAAAAAAGCGCTGGACCACTTGGATGTCGTCATTCCGGCGGGACGCATTGTAGGGGTGCTTGGACCCAATGGCTGTGGGAAGTCCAGCTTCTTTCGAGCAATCACCGGATTAATTCGGCCGGATGGGGGCGAGCTTCAGGTATTGGGGCAAAAGCCAGGTTGGGAAACCAATCGTGGCATATCCTATCTGCCTGACCGGGCTCGCTGGTACCCTAATCATACGGTGCAGCAGACACTGGAGTGGGGGGAATCCTTTTTGCCTGGCTTCAATATAAAAGATGCCTATAAACTTGCTGATCATATGGACGTAGAGTTGGAGTTGAAAATGGCCGGGTTGAGTCGCGGACAGGAGGCACGTGTGCTACTGATTTTATGTCTGGCGCGTGAGGTTCCGCTCATGATCCTGGATGAACCGTTTGCGGGCATTGATGTCCTCTCCAGAGAAGCGATCGTGGCCGGGATTATTGATTATTTGGAGGGCCGCCAGCAGTCTATACTCATTAGCACGCATGATATTCAGGAAGTGGAAGGCTTGTTTGACTACACGGTCATGATGGACCGCGGACGGGTCATATGGTCTGGTGATTCGGATGATCTGCGTGCAGAGCATGGCTCGCTGAATCAGGTGTTCCGCAATTTGTACAAAAAGGAGTGGAAGGCGTGAATTCATCAGGGCTGTTCAAAGATTTGATACGCCATGAATTTCGAAATAAAGGAAGCTGGAGAAAGCAGAGCCGCAATCGACTGCCCAGATCGTGGAGACTTGTATATTTCTCACTATTTCTAATTGTGGCGTTCGTTATTTCCTTGTATTTCGCGCTTCACAACCAACTCGAATTGACAAGGCTGTGGTATGTCACCTTGGGCTTGCCCTACATGATCATTTTCATGGGTGTGGGAAGTCTGAGAAGAGAATGGGAGAATGACACCTACGGATGGTGGCTGACTCTGCCCTATCCGCGCATGCGGCTGATTAGCGCCAAATGGATTGCTGCTATTTTACAAGCCGTGGTCGTGACCTTGTCCCTGTTTGTGGTAGGTTCTCTGTACGCGCTGTTCATCTCATCCACCATCCAGCCTTATACGTTTGCGGATGCAGCGTCCTTTATTATAGCTGGATTGAACTGGTTTGTGATGATTATCGCCTTCACACCGTTGGTTATTGCGCTGGGTCTGCTGACGGCCAGTACCAAATACAGCACCTTGCGGCCGATTAGCCCGATACTCTGGATTCTTTTGATGGGTGGCGGGAGTGTCTTTTATTGGTCAGGCGATCAGGGGCTTTATGAGCAGTTTGACCATGTTCAAACAGGACAATGGTTTTCTTTTACCTGGCATTTCCCGATTGCGGTGTTGATCAGTTGGGTTGCTGCATATGTATTAATCCGCTTGAGCGCTTATCTACTGGAGAAAAAACTGTCGATTTAGGCTAGCGTATCTATAGGATCTATGAGGAAGGAGTTTCACCATGACGACGATATTTATATATGCATTGTTGGCTGTTTTGGTGGGGCTGGTGATCTGGTTGAGAACCAAAAGACGAGGGGGGCCGGTAAAAGGAAACGGAATCCGGATTCTGCTCCCCTTGTTTATCGCATTCCCGCTTATGATGATGTCTGTGTACCAATTAATGCATATTCCTGGTCAAACGTATGCGCCCCCTGCCTTTTGGGAACTGCTGGTTGCCGGGCTATTAGGGGCTCTGTTTGGCTATGTTATTTTGCTGCATACGGCGTATGAAAGACGGGATGACGGTCGTATTTATCCGAAGCCAAACCAATATTTTAAATATATTATTATCGCTATTATCTTGATTCGCGTTGTTTTGACCCAGTACCTCAGTAGTCTGGGTACGTCTGAAGTTAGTATGCTGGCGATTACGATGGCGCTGGTGTATATCTCAATCTGGCGAATCGGGAGCTTTATCAAGTTTCGGAGAACGTTATCCGTATAACAATAGCAATGGGATTAACAGCGGCTTACTATTCAAAAAGCGTTCATTCGCTTGGCGATAGGAGCCGCTTTTTTTGAGTTTCGGCATTAGCAATTTATCACACATTGTTATTGCTCCCCATATCCTTTATTCTAAGGCTTGTGGCTTGCATTGTAGCAGTACAATTATAAATTTTTGAAAGGAGGGTTATTGAGGTTTCAAAAGATTTAAATGGGGTTTAAAGTTAGATAGGCGGGGAAAAGTTGCTTTTTGCGATTAGGTGTAACTATATAAGTTACATAAAAGGAAATTGTCTTCCATATTCTATTTTATAGGTTGAGAGGGGTTCACATTCATGAAAAAACATACGGTTACTGCTGCACTCGCTGGTTTGCTTGTTCTGTCTTCTGCTGTACCGGCTTTAGCAGCCGAGGTAAAACCTACTACGGGTATTCAGGTTTGGGTAGATGGCAAGAAGGAGGCTTACAAAATTGCTCCTATCGTGAGAAATAAGCAGGTCTTAATTCCCTTGAGACAATTGGCCTCCAGTTTGGGAATTCCAATGGATGCCAAGCATATTACGTTCAATACGGCGCGACAAAGCACGACTATCCGATATGATCAGGCGACGGTTGTACTGGTGTCAGGCAGTCCGGAAGCGCAAATCAACGGGATTAAGGTACCGCTATCCACCTCGACCCTATTGACCAAACAAGGGGTAACTTATGTACCGGTTGATGTCGTCAAAGAAGCATGGGGCAAGCAAGTGATTTGGGACCCGGCCAGCCAAACGGTGCAAATCGGGGTGAGTAATAAGGATAAGGTCGTTGAAATCGTGAAAAGCTTTGAAACCGGAGATACGAAAGCGGCCGAGACCTGGATCAGCAAAGATCAGTACATTCAGCACAATCTGAGCTTTGCCAGCGGAAGAGATGCCTTGCTGCAAGGGATTAGCCAGTCGAAGGGAGCCGATGTACAGGTTGAAATCCAACGTGTAATTCAGGATGGCAATTATGTAGCGGTTCATTATAAAGAGTCCATTGCAGGAAAAACGAGCATTGTTTTTGATATTTTCCGCTTCGATAGCAATGGTAAAATTGTTGAGCATTGGGACAATATTCAGGACTCGGCTCCAGCTAATCCAAGCGGACGTACAATGATTGACGGAACAACACAGATCACGGATCTCAACCAAACCGAGACGAACAAAACGTTAATCCGCAAGTTTGTGGATGATATCCTGGTTGGCAAGAACCGCGCCGCACTGGAAAGCTACTATAACGGTGATCATTACATCCAGCATAATCCTCTTTTTGGTGACGGTGTATCCAATTTGAAGCAAGCATTTTCCGCAGCGGGAAGCCAAGGAGCTTCTTTTGGATATGGTCAGGTTCACATGGTTATTGGAGAAGGCAACTTCGTGCTGGTTGTGAGTGAATTGACATCATCTAAGGGAACTTCAGCCGCTGTCTATGATCTGTTCCGGGTAGAGAACGGTAAGGTAGCAGAACATTGGGACGTAGTTCAGGAGGTTCCAGCTAAAACAGAGTGGAAAAATACAAACGGCAAGTTTTAAGAAAAAGTGCGTTTGGGGTATGGCCTGATTGCACGCTTTCCCAACCGTCCTGTTCCTGTTAAAATGATGCAAACATATAACAGGGGGTTGAACGATGGAAGGCTTGAAGCAGCGTGTGGGCTGCCTGCATGCACATCACTCGAACATAGCCTATGTGGAACGAGCTTTTGCTTCTTATGAGGTGGAGCTGATACATTTTGTGGACCCTGGGCTTATGCGCCGGATCTCGTCAGACCCGCATTTTTCTGCGGACGATGCCAGTCGCAAGGTAGAAGAGCAACTAAGCTGGATTGCCCAAAGCGACATAGACGTTATTTTGATAACGTGCACGAATTATATCGTTTTGGCAGAAAAGGCTCAATTGACCATGTCTACACCAGTAATTGCGCTGGATGAGCCCTTTTTTCATGAGATATGCGATGATTTGCTGCCACGGACCTTGGTATTCACGAATCCGGCTACTGTAGAGGGAACGATGAAGCGTCTTTATCATACGGCTGCTCTGTTAGGCAAACCAGATATCTCTTCTTGGATAGAGGTTAAGGTGGTGGAGGACGCTTTTCAACTGATTATGCAGGGACGTGAAGACGAGTATAAGGAATTGCTGGTCCGTTCGCTGTATGAGCTGAGGAAGGCTGATCCAAGCAGAGGTCTGGCTGTAGCACAGTTGTCTATGGTTGATGCTGCGTTACAGGTGGAGCTGGAGACGGAGGAAATGATTGGCAATCCCTTACGGTCGTTGACGAATTTAATTGAGGATTTGTTAGGTTAAAAAAGTATAACTAAAAGAACTTCCAACCCGTGTTCTGGGACTATGGAAGTTCTTTTTTTGAGGCTGGCGAGCAGGTTACTTCTGCGTTGTTCATCACAGATTATGTTGATCTGGGGTGATGAATGCTGCGCCTGCCGATTCTCTTTGGACAAGCGTAACGTATAAACGTTCATGCTCCACGTCTTCCCCCGCAATGATTTTGAGAACTTGTTCGGCAGCTACAGCGCCCCATTTACGTTTGGAATAGTCAATCGTTGTCAGACGGGGCTGAATATATTGCGCCAGCTCGATATTATCAAAGCCGACGATATGAATATCCTTGCCAATTGTCAGTTCTGATTGAGCCATTCGATTGTAAAAGCCCACTGCCATTTCATCATTGAGACAAAATACGGCTACAGGTTCCGAACCCGGGCCATCTTGTTGCCGCAAAATGATTTCAGCCGCCTGTTCGCCACCCGATTTCTCAAAATCGCCGTCAATTTCGATCATTTCAGCGACGCCGCTACGCTCAATGGTCTGCTTGACCGCCTGCATCCGTTGCCATGAATCGTAAGAACCTTCTGGTCCGGTAACCACATATAGCTTACGGTGTCCCAATTCCAATAAATGTTCGATTGCGAGAGCGGCGCCCGCTTTGTTATCCAGCAGCACCTGGTTAATGTTAGGATGATTCAGTTCACGGTCCAATACGACAATTTTATGTCCTCGCTCGGCATAGTTCAGTAGCTCCTGACTTTCAAACGTCTGATCCAGCACAATGGCGCCGTCGATCATGCGTTCCGGCAGCATTCGGTGAGATTGCTTACCGCTGCATACGATGAGATCATAACCCTTGCGGTTCAAAATTTCCTTGATGCCGTACAGTAAATCTCCATAAACGTCTCCACGAAAATCAGTCAGGAAAACGCCAATAATTTTGGTCTGCCTTTTCTTGAGATTACGTGCGGCGGCATTGGGCACATAGTTAAGCTCTTTGGCAATCGCTAAAATACGTGCGCAAGTTTCTTCTGTTACCTTATCGCTACCATTCAAGGCATATGAAACGGTAGATATGGAAACGCCCGCCTGTTTGGCGATATCTTTAATGCTGACCACATCGTCACCTCCTTGTCGTCCGTCTTATAATTGCTATTGTATATTCATTATTAACCACATATCTATTCCAAATGTCGTAGTTCTACACATAAGCAGCAAAGGGCGATCCCGCAAGATCGCCATCCCTTTGTTGCCTATACCAGATTTAGCATCAAAAACTCTTTATAAAATAATCTCCAGACGGTGTACACCGTCATGTTCTGCTAAGGCCTGCTCGAAAATCTCACGTTTGATGCGCAAGGCACCAGAGCGGTAGCGATTATCATCGGCTGGCACGCTTTCCAGTGGTGTCCCGTTCAATACTGCACGGCCTTGCTCACTACCAGTACGCTCTTGCAGCATGCGGTAGACGAAGGTAATTGGTTTTCCTGCAAAGGAAAATTCAAATTCCAATCCGTCGAGATGATCCGGCAGTACAGGGTCCAGGATCAGGTCTTCGCCCGATTGACGAATACCAAGGACATTCGATATGAGCTGATTCATGTAGATTCCCGGACCGCTGGAATAGATTCTCCAGCCGCCTTTGACGGGGATGGCTCCTTCACGCAGTTCACCAAACCGCTCCTGTGCTTCATAGCGGGTGTTAAATTTACCGTCCGAGCTACTGAAATAGGCGTTGCTTTGGCGCCATTCAGCATTCGGTACGGACGCACGGATGCCGACCGGATTGATGAGCTTCAAGCTGTGCCAAGCGTCATCCTTGCGTCCCAACTTGGCCATCGCTTCCGCAAAGCGGATATGGGCATGCACATATTGCAGCCCGACCTCACGTCCAAAGTTGGCCGCTTGCTCTGCACGCTTGAAGTGCGAGCTCACACCGCCATCATACTGTGCAGGGCGGTTCATCAGACGCACACCATCCGGGCAGAGGAACTGCTCACGGATGAGCTGCTCATGAGCCAATGCTTGTTCAGGCGTGAGCAGCTGGCTGATCATGCTGCGTGTCATTGGCAGCAACCGATAATGGATTCCTGTCTCGGTGTCAGACGGATGGAGCATCAGCTTAGGTTGGCCGGGCTCTTCCATATACACGAAGCCCGGAATAATTCCGCTCTCCAGCATGTAGCGGTTAAAGTCTTTACGGATGCCATTAGCCATTTGATGTAGATCTTGTGCAATCTTGTCGGCTTCGCTTACTACACCCGCGGGGGCCTGCTCCAAAGCAGCAGCAAAGTTACTAATAACTTGGTAGGTGAGTGCAACCGTCCAGCTGCTCGCCATGTATTGCTTCAGCTGAGCATTGGCTGGCTGGAGGGTATCATCCCAATCGCCGTCGCCATAGGCCGACAAATACGTATCATGAAGGAAATTCTCCCGAATATATTCGATTTCCTTCAGGGCATGTTCCATGAGAGTCGCGGTCTGCTTGGTATAATCGAAAGTATGCCGATGGGTGTAAGGTACATTTTCTCCCAGAATACTGTAATCACGGGTAGCGGTCAAATAGTCGCCCAGTACCTTGAGCGGCCAGACGATAATATCCCCATGGCTTTCTTCTTGCTGCACGTGAGTATAGTTGTCAAACATAAACCATTGCGGCCAGTTTCCGCTGTCCTCGTACTGATGGCTGAAAACAGTCAGCAGAATGGAACGAACCTCGTCGAACTTTTGCGTAGCTGAGAAATATTCCACAGGCCCCTGACACACATCACGTGTTCCCCAGGCTGCACCGCCGTATTGCTCCAGACCGTGAGGCACAGAGTAGTGAACGAGCATATTGTGGGTGTACCACCAAGCCACTGCGTTCACACGGAATAGCTCACTCGTTTCATGTTGACCCAGCGACAGATGGAAACCGTTCATAAGCTCGGCAAAATATTCCCGATAGCGCTCGCGCTCATCTTCAAAGGAAGCGTGACGCTCTTTGTGCGCTGATTCTTGCCCGGCTGAAAGCCCATTCAGCCAACCCTGCACGGTGCAGGTCCATTCGCTGCTGTCACCCAGCTCCAGCACGACTAGGGACGCATCAGCGGAAGCTGTACCCTGTAGCAGTACGTGAGCGTCGCTCACCTGCTGTAATGGAGCGCCCTCGACGTGCATTCGGTACAGCAGGTCTGGATAGGCTTCGGCACTCAGGGAAGCAGAGTCTGCCCGGAAGAGCAGGGCGTCACCTTCATGTTCCATATGAAACGGAAGCTCATATTCGTTCACATGCATAGACATTTGCTGAGTGATGAGGAACGGATAGGTTTTGCCGCTTGCCGCACGCATATGAAGCCGTACTTCTGGGCTATCAGCATTCGTATGGTTTGTAATAATGAATGTATCGTCAGCCGTTTTGTAGTACCAGCGCACATAATTAAAGCCAATCTCGAACAGGGAAGGCATCGTGAGCAGGCGGTATTTCCCTTGGATTCCGACATAGATACGCTGACCGGATGTCTTGGGAATATTGAGCGCATTACGCGCGTTGGTGATCATTTTGTTGAAGTTTGTATTGCCGATCACGAGCTGGGAATTGAACACCCCGTACATATAGGAGGTGGTTGTAATGGTTTCTTCCTTGCCTCCTGAGTAATGCCCGCCCATTAAAATGTGCCCATGGGGACGCTCTACACGAAGCTCTTTGGATTTGAGTACGACATGCTCATAGCTGTCCGTGAAAAAGGAAAGTAGTTCATCGCCATCCCGTTCTTCTTCCTGCCGTTTCGGGAAAAGTTGATTCACTTCGGCAGCGGTTAAGTCCAGCGTGCGCAGCGGCTCACCGATGGTTTGAGCTGGAGCCACACGCCCTGCCTGAAGATCACTTGCCGCGTGTGCCGGTATACTGGTCTCGGAAGCGTCCGCTAGAACGGTAGCTACTTCGTCACGTGCCTTTGTCACCAGCTCCTGATACTCCAGCTTTGTCACTGCGGCTGGATGATTGGGCTGGAACAGACCGTAAAAAGTAAAGCGAGCTTCCCCTGCAAGTTTCACCCGCTCAGATTGCAACGCGGTATAGGCGAATTCGTATTGGTACACTTCATTGGCGAGCGAGTCACGATGGAGTGCTTCCGGCTCATTCGTTTCTTTGTACGAAAGTCCAAAGAACTGAAATCCGTCAGTCGAGTAACCAACAGTGCGGGTTAACGAGCCTTGTTGAATGTATGGGAACGCCTGACTTTGAGGCTGGTTTTGACGTGAGCAAACGGTGTAGCCTCTTTGTTCATCATGGTAGACGGTGTGGTCAATATATTGAGACAAATAAGCTTCATTACTGCGCACAGCGGCGGTATCGGCAATGCCAATATCCTGACCGTACACGACATCTGCTTCCACGTCATCGCCCTGTAGGGTTACATCCCAGAACCATACTCCCAGGCGGCTTAGCGTGAAGGTCACCTGATAGCCTACACCAGCGGTGAAACCCTCCCAAATAATCTGCTGATCCGTTTGTCGGATGACTCCCGGTGAGCGAATTCCAAGCAGGGGAGTGATACTTACACCGGACGGACGGTACAATCTCAAGTACAGATTGTTCAAGGAACCGTCGACTGAATTGGTCAACAGTTGGTTGATCATCGTTGAGCCGTGGGCGATCTTATACACATCACCGCTGCTCAAGAAGGTAAAAGACAGGTCGCCAGCTCGCAGCAAAATATTTTGATCCAGACTTGTATTCATCAAAGGGAACGCCTCACTTTCCTGTTTATTTCATTAACCGAAAACGGCTTTCACTAGTATCTCGGCTGTTAGGTCCTGTAAAGACGGCAAATTCACCGCTGTCACTACTGAAGCTCAAATCTGCATGATGATAGCGCAGCTGAGGCTCGGTCAATGCAAATTCAACTTCCCGGCTTTCGCCTGGGGCAAGAAGGACTTTGCAGAAATCTTTCAGTTCTTTCATTGGACGAACCGTATCACCGCTGATATCACGAACATAGAACTGGACGGTTTCCTCGACCGGACGTGTTCCTGTGTTCGTTACCTGCACTTTAATGGTCAGTTCCTGACCAGGTATAAGGGTATCGCCGGAAAGCTGTACGCTGTCATAGGCTACATCGGTGTAACTCAGTCCATAGCCGAACGGGAATAAAGGTTCGTTTGGTACGTCTAGATATTGGGACACGTAGCGTTCTTTTGTATTCGGATCTAACTGCGGGCGTCCCGTATTAAAATGATTGTAGTACACGGGCACCTGTCCGACCGATTGCGGGAATGACATGGTCAGGCGACCCGTAGGTTCGGCATCACCGTACAACAATTCGGCAATCGCCGCGCCGCCTTCACCACCAGGGAACCAGGCTTCCAATACGGCGTCTGCTTCTTCAATGACACCGTGCAGATCCAACGGACGACCATTAAATAATACGGCTACCATAGGCTTGTTCAGCGTCTTCAGGCGCTTCACTAGTTCCAACTGGGCTTGTGGCAGGCGAATATTGGAACGGCTGCCTGCTTCACCACTCATATCGGAGCGCTCACCAAGCGCCAACACGATAACCTCTGCTTGGCTGGCTGCTTGCAGAGCTTCCGCATATTGCTCCTCAGTTATATCGTCGATAGAGCAACCTGCCGCAACCGTGAGCAGCGAGGAGGATATTTTCGATTGGAATCCGTCAACAACGCGAATAGCTTCCTCCTGTGAACCACTCCACGACCAAGAGCCCAGGATATCACCGCTCTCTGCAAAAGGTCCGATCAACGCAATATGTTGATTGCGATTCAATGGAAGAACGGAATCATTTTTGAGCAACACGCAAGATTTAATAGCTAATTCTTTGGCAACCGTACGGTGAGCTTCGCAGAACACAACTTCACGTTCACGCTCAGGGTCTGCGCCGCGTAGCGGATTTTCGAACAAGCCCAGCTTTTGCTTGAGCTTCAATATACGCATCACGGCTTCATCAATGAGCGCTTCATCCAGTTGTCCGCTGCGAACCAGCTCAGGCAGATGCCCGTTATAGCAGGAGGTCATCATTTCAATATCTACGCCAGCCAGCAGTGCTTTCATCGCTGCCTCGCGCTCATCCTCGGCGATGCCGTGAGGGATAAGCTCCTTGATGGCGGCCCAATCCGAGATGAGTACACCATCAAAGCCCCATTCATCACGAAGCAAATCACGCATCAGGCGCTTATTGCCCGTTGCGGCTACGCCTTCTACGGTATTGAAGGACGTCATCACCATTTCGCAGCCTTCATCTAAAGCAGCTTTGTAGGAGGGGAGATAATACTCTCGCAGCTGCCAGGCGGATACATCTACAGTGTTGTAATCCCGTCCGCCTTCGCCAGCTCCATATGCGGCAAAATGCTTCACGCATGCGGCCACCCGGTCGGTATCGTTCGTCAGATCTTTACCCTGAAACCCGCGCACAAACGCACGAGCAAATTCGCTGTTGAGGTAAGGGTCTTCCCCTGTAGATTCCATCACACGGCCCCAGCGCGGGTCACGCACCAGATCGACCATAGGAGCGAATGTGACGTGAACACCGGATACAGCCGCCTCGCGGGCTGCAATGGTAGCGCTCTCTTCTGCAAGTTGCATATCCCATGAGCAACCAATGGCCAGCGGGATAGGGAAAATCGTTTTGAAGCCGTGTACAATATCTGCCATAATTAAAAGCGGAATACCCAGACGATTTTTACTCAAATGAGCCTGCTGAACACGAATCGCTTCCTTGGCCCCTGCGATACCAAGCACGGAACCGACGTTATGGACATTTTCCTCTGTGATGCCGAGAGAAGCCATGGGGCCAGTAATTTGACTATCCGTTCCCGCTTCTTCAAAGAAGGCACCCACAAGCTGTAGCAGTTGATCGACTTTTTCTTCAAGCGTCATGTTTTCTAAATAGGAATTCAGGTGTTGTTCCATCATAATCCTCCATAAGCTGTATTGTTGGTGGACAGCTCTTTTTTTCAGATTCATGAGATTTTTTGGATAAAATTGATTCAAAAAAGTGCTGAACAGGCTAATAGCTAGTATAGAAGCATAATATTCTGTCGTATTATTAATCGAAACGTTTCTATTGTTGAACTCAGTTGGATTATATACGCTTTCAAATGGAGAGTCAAATCCAATTCAGGGGGTTTTCATAGGCTAAATAACGTAATAAAGATGATATAAACGAAAAAAAGTCGGGATTCTGAGCGAATAAAATATAATATTCCTATTGAATACGGTTTCAATTTGTTCTATAATGACTATCGAAACGTTTCTATTGACGGGTATGGTCCTTGTGCTTTGAACATAAGTGTTATAGCGGTATGCTTTAATCGCTATGTATTTACATGCATCAGGATTTTGCAAGATTCGATTCCAGTCGCTCCAAAATGCAATATATAGATGAACGAGACCATTTCGTTCTATATATTGTTCATTGGAAGTCGCTAATTGTATTTTCGCAAAATCCTCGTATTTGAATCCGTTATCATATTGCATGATCGGTAAACCGATCATCTCGGGAGGAATTCGTATGATGAAAAGAACGTTGGGGATCATTTTGGCAAGCACCTTATTACTGGGGGGCGCGCTGGTAGGTTGTTCGTCCAAGGATGATTCGTCCGGTAAAGATGCGAACGGCAAGACGACCATCACCATGTGGGGCATGGGAGCGGAAGGAAAGCTGCTGCCTGAAATTGTAAAAGATTTTGAGAAAGAAAATCCAGATATTCACGTCGATGTACAGGCGTTACCTTGGGATAACGCTCACGATAAATTGCTAACGGCTGTTGCCTCGAAGTCTGGTCCGGATGTGGTCCAATTGGGCACGTCATGGGTACCGGAGCTTGCGTCTGCGGGTGCATTGACGGATATTACCCCTTATATCAGCAAGTATCCTGAACTGGAATCGAAGAATTTCTTCGAGGGTGCTGTAGGTACGACAAAATTTGAAGGGAAACCGGTCGGTGTGCCTTGGTACACTGAAACGAGAGTTTTGTTCTATCGTTCCGACCTACTGAAACAAGTCGGATATAATGAAGCACCTAAAACGTGGGAAGAGCTTTCCGATGCTGCCCAAAAGCTGGCGGCTCGGGGCAAAGGCAAATATGGTATCTCCTTTAGTGCAAAGGAGCAGTCTATGGGCTTTATGTTTGCTCTCCAGAACGGTTCCAAACTGGTTGACGAGCAGGGCAATCCGCTGTTCAACCAACCACCGTTTGTAGATGCTGTGAAGTATTTGAATACCTTTTTCCAAAATGGCTCTAACGCAGTGGATATTGGAATTGATTCTGTTCAAGGTTTGCAAGGTGATGGTATCGTTCCAATGTTTATCAGTGGTCCTTTTATGATTAAAGAAATCAAGAGCAAGGCACCAGAACTGGAAGGTAAGTGGAATATAGCGGAGCTTCCTGGCAAAGTAAACAACCTGTCCGTTTTGGGTGGAGCGAACCTTTCAATTATGCAATTCAGCAAGCACCCAGAGGAGTCGGCCAAATTCATGGCTTACATGAGCAAACCAGAAACGCAGCTAAAATGGATGGAACTGTCCAGTAACTTGCCTGCGGCTACTAAATCGTGGGAAGACGCCAAGCTTAAGAGTGATCCGATGCTTCAAACTATTCGTAAACAGCTGGACCATTCCGCAGCATTGCCGCAACTGGCAGCATGGGAAGAGGTTTCTCAACAATTCATCAAGAGCTTTGAGCGTGTTTACCGTGGTCAAGCGGACGTACAGAAGGAAATGGATGACTTTAATCAGCAGGCTGCAAGTATTATGAAAAAATAATGATCCATATCCGCCATTGTCAAAGGGAGTGAAGGCATGAAAGGAAGCTCGCAGAAGCTTGCGCCATACTTGTTTATCGGTCCCTCCATCATCCTGTTAACGCTGTTTTCGTTGTTGCCGATACTACTGGCGCTCGTGATCAGCTTCACGGATATGGATCTGTCCGGACTCGTTAATTATGAAAGTATTCGCTTTATAGGATTGGAAAATTACACGAACGTGCTTTTGGACCCTTCCTTTATAAAGTCCCTTGGTAATACGCTGTTCTTCGTCATCATCGGTGTTCCGTTGGTGCTGATATTTTCACTTAGCATCGCGATTCTGATTAACATGGGTAAATCACGTGCTTTTAAAGTATTCCGCGTCGTGTTCTATCTACCGTCCGTAACGAATGTGGTTGCGGTCGCAGTCGTTTGGAGCTATCTATATAATCCGACGCTTGGATTATTCAACTATGTACTTGGTTTAATGAATTTAGGTCCCGTCCCATGGCTGACCGATCCAACAGTAGCGAAGGTTTCGTTGATTGTGTTGGCAGTTTGGCGGGGCATAGGCTTAAACATGATTATTTTTATTGCGGCTATTAAAGGGATTCCGGGTTCTTATTATGAAGCGGCTCAGCTTGACGGTGCCAATACATGGCAGCAAATTCGTTATATTACGCTTCCGCAGCTTCGTTACGCTATTTTCTTCGTGTCCATCACGACGATGATTGGCTGGCTGCAATTTTTCGAGGAACCGTTTGTCATGACTAAAGGGAAGCCGCTCGATGGCACGCTGACAGCATCCCTGTTCATTTACAATAACGGCTTCCAATTTAGTAAATTCGGGTATGCCGCGGCGGGATCGTTCATTCTGTTCTTCGCGATCATCGCGGTGACGCTGATTCAGTTCCGTTTGCAGAATAAAGCGGAGTCCTGATAGAGAGAGGTGATGAGCGTGAAAACAGCTGTTCAGCAAGCCCGCGCCAATACGCGCAGTGGTGAAAAAACATTTCAATGGTTCGTGGCGATTCTCCTGACCGTGGGAGGTCTGTTGATGGTGCTGCCTTTTGCGTGGATGATTCTATCCTCCTTTAAGACAGAGGGTGAGGTAACCAAAATTCCTCCGACCATCTGGCCGCAGCATTTTACACTGGATAATTTTAAATTACTATTCGATAGCATGGCTTTTGGAACCTATCTGACGAATACGCTGATCATTGTTTTAGCTTCCTTCTTCGGATTATTCCTGAATGCCATGGCGGGTTATGGCTTTGCCAAATTCCAATTTAAAGGCAAAGGGTTTCTGTTCTACCTGGTACTGGCAACGATGATGATTCCAGGTCAAGTGACGATGATTCCCGTCTATTTGATCCTGAACCAGATGGGATTGACCAATTCCATGCTAGGGATTGTCCTTCCTGGATTGGTAGGTGCGTTCGCGATCTTCCTGTTCCGGCAGTTCATGTCCGATATCCCGGAAGAACTGCTGGAGGCGACACGTCTTGATGGAGCAGGGGAGTTCCGTACTTTTCTGCAAATCGTATTGCCTATCTCGACACCAATTCTGGCAGTACAGGCCATTTTAACCTTTATTGGTGGATGGAATAGCTTCCTGTGGCCGCTCATTATTGCGAACGATGAGAAGCTGTACACCTTGTCCGTCGGGCTGTCACTGCTCAAGGGGCAGAACGAAAGTCAATTTGCTCTTCAAATGGCAGGCTCGACCTTCATGGTCGTTCCGATCATGATTATCTTCATTGTTTTCCAAAAGTATATTATTGAGAACTATACGATTTCGGGGATTAAGTAATAGTGTAGTATGATTGATAAACACAAAAAAAGCGGAGACTTCAAAGTTTAATCCAAAGAAGCCCTCCGTTTTTTTTGTGTTTTTGTTTTATAGAAAAATTAGAAAATCCTGACCAGCTCACATTCATTCTTAAAAGCTGCATTAGGTTTTGTTTATATATGGAGAACGGGAGAACGAAAGATTTAGAATTCAGATTGCGTGTTACGAAGGTGAATAAAAGTTGCGGCCTCCAGAATCATTAGGGTATGCATTACATTAACAACGACCCGGTATTTTTCGGCAAAGCAAACTATACTTTTATTATATTTAATTGAAAATATTTCAAAAATAATATGTTAACAAATTTTACATAATTACTTCAAAAAAAGTATAGAGTGTAACGAAAAAAATGATTATATTGGAAAATAAATGAAAAAAATATAAAAAATGAGGTGAATCAAATTGTTCGATCCTATTAACCAAGCAGCTGAAGGCAGTGTTTCTCCTATGACTTGCGTTCTTTGTGATACACATGATCGTTGTGTAAATTGTGATGCTAGGGATTGGTTTTGTAGCAAAGAAAGTGGCCATTGGTGTACTAATAATGATAGTGATTGATTGAAGTAACACTCACAACAATAGGTCTTTCAAACACAAGGCATTCAATTAGGAGGTCTGGGAACTGATTTTCTTGGGCTTCCTCCTATTTTCTAACTTTGAAAGGGTGATTAATGGTGTTTAGTGTTCCATTTAAAATAAATCCCATCAAAATCATAGAAGAAAACGAAAATTTATACTTATATAATATAAAAACAAATGGGCTTTTTCAGATTGATGATGTCGTAGTAGATATATGTAATAGCGAAGGTAAGGAAATTGAAGAAATATATGAATTACTTAAGCATCGTTCCGGTAGAGCAGAGGTAGATAGGTTATTAGCCAGTCTGGAAGAAGCATCGGTTATATATCATAATAAAGATTCGTCTATTCAAAAGGAATGTAAAAGTTGCAATGATGAGCAAGTAAGTCTATCATCTATAATTCTTATGCTGGTTCAAGAGTGTAATCTAAGATGCTCTTACTGTTATGGAGGAGACGGAGAGTATAATGATCGAGGACGAATGGACACAGAGACAGCATTAAAAGCAGTTGATTATCTGTTTGATCATGCTGGCGAAGAAGAAGAGCTGAATATTTGCTTTTTTGGAGGGGAGCCACTTCTGAACATTGAAGTTATTAAAGAAGTTGTAGCCTACACTAAGCTAAAACAAGAAAAATCAAATAAACGTGTTACATATAGTATGACAACGAACGGCACCTTGATTTCCAAAGAAATTGAAAACTTCTTATTAGATCATCATGTTTCTATTCAGATAAGTCTAGATGGTGATCAAATGACGCACGATTTCAATCGATATTATCAGAACAGAAAAGGTACCTATGAAATCATTTTAAATAGAACAGAAAGTTTAAGGAAAAAAGGTGTCATAACAGCAAGAGCTACGATTTCACCAGTACAATTGGATATAACACATACACTTACACATTTAATGGGGATTGGTATTCGCCAAGTTGCGATGTATCCTGCAGTCGAGATGCTTAGTGAGGAAGACTTTGAGAAGTATGCACAGGAATTCACCAAATTGGTTGTTCATTTTGAATCTTTACTTCAGGCTAAAAAATATGGGGAAGCACGTCAAATATCGAACATTCTAAAATACTTGAAGATGATTCATTCTTCTTCTAAGCGAGATTATTTTTGTGGGGCGGTCTCGCATATGCTTGCCGTTGATGTGCACGGTAATCTTTATCCTTGTCAACGATTTGTTAATGAAAAGGATTATTCTTTAGGGAATGTAAGAGAAGGGGTGGATGTAAGAAAGAAGAGTGGCATGCTTAGTGAGATGCGTTTAGAGAAGAGAACTGTATGCGGAGAATGTTGGGCTAAGAATCTATGTGGTGGAGGTTGTCCTCAAGAAAATATGGTGCTTAGTGGTTCGATTAATGAGCCGGTGAATAGATACTGTAACTTTACTCGTAGTACAATAATGGATTGTATGAAATTGTATTTACGATTAACTAAAGAAGACAAGAAAAACCTGTTCTCTGCTAAGCGGCAGCGAGAGCAACTATTGGAGGATGTCTCATTTGACAATTGATATTCAAGCTTTAAGTAAGTCATATGGTTCTCACCAAGTACTTAACGAGCTCCATTTCCACATTGATAATGGTATATTCGGACTGCTAGGAGACAATGGGGCGGGTAAGACCACTTTAATGAAAATTCTTGCCACTTTACTTAGATTCGACCGAGGGGAAGTTGAAGTATTCGGACATTCTTTGAAAAAAGAACCGGATGCTATTCGTTCTTTACTGGGTTACTTGCCGCAGCATTTTGATTTTTTTCCAAATGTAACGATTATGGAATCTATGAACTATTTTGCGGCTTTAAAAGGTATTCAAGGTAAGCGTCATATTCAAGAGGAGACATCACAGCGATTAATTGAGGTGGGACTTATCGATCAAGTTCATAAAAAAATAAAACAGCTGTCTGGGGGAATGAAGCAGCGCTTAGGAATTGCCCAAGCTATGTTAGGACAGCCTAAGTTGTTAATTGTTGATGAGCCTACGGTTGGACTGGACCCCAAAGAACGAATTGCTTTTCGGAACTTGCTTCAGAATTATGGAGAAGACCGGATTATATTGTTATCTACTCATATTGTTCCTGACGTTTCAAGCACATGTGACAAACTACTCGTTTTAAAAGAAGGCCGTTGTCTGTATCAAGGGGCTATAGACGATATGATTCGAACTGTCGAGGGTAAAGTATGGTTGGTTGATGTTGGAAAGCGTCAATTGGAACAATTAAGCCAACAAGCTCGAATCACCTCCATTGTGCGGAAGGAAGGAAGAATTCAGGCTCGATTATTGTGTAACCACCCTCCAGATTGTTGTACAGAAGTCACACCTGAAACGGCTAATCTTGAGGATGCGTATCTGTACATTTCCGATCTGGAGGAGAGTTAACAGAATGGGACAAGTAACCAGAGCCCTAGTTCAATTTGAAGTTTTGCTAATGAAGAAAAGTGTAGTGTTTTTTATAGCACTAACGTTCTCTTGTTTTTTAATTCCTTTATTTTTATATCTAGGAGCAGGGAATAAGAATAACGAGTTATGGATATTTTTGCATCATGGACAAATGTTCTTTACCATATTACTAATGCCGCTAATGTATTCTGTTCTTTATGATGGCGAGAAGCAAAAAATGATCTCTTCTGTTATTATGCCTAAATTGCATAAAGGAGCCCAATATTTTTATTGTAAGAGTTGTGTATTATGGGGAGTGGTTTGCTTATTTCAGTTTGTCGCTTTAGCTATGATTTGTGTAGTTCAATGGACGACTCATGGTAAGGCTCCATTCTTGACGCTGCTTCATCTAACAGTAGCGGGTGTAGCAACTATGGGATATTCTGTTCAAGTTACCGTCATATTGAACTTGCTCTTACGTAAACAACTGTATGTGAACATTGTAATGCTCGTCTACCTTTTAACCAGTATTACTATCAACTTGCCCTACATTTCAATCTGGTTTAATCCAGATTGGATTATTTCCAATTTCTTTACACGGTCGTTTGCTTTCGGGCGAATATTCCTATTTTTGCTTATGTGGGTATTGATGAAAGTCAGTAATCATCTATGGATGGCGAGGGTACAAGAATGAATGGAATTATAGTTCGTTTCTGGCTGCAGCTTTTGCTCCGAAGAGAACAAGCAGTAATCTTGCTCATTTCCTTAAGTGTGGTTATTTTATTTAATTTATTTATGAATGAAGGTATTTCAGTAACTTATAGTGTTAACTTGTTGTTTGTAGCTTTCTTTTCTTTGCAGATTGCGAGTATACATAATCGTCATCGTACAGAACCGTATATATATATTTCTGTTTTACCTAATTACCGTCTAATCATTTACCAGCTTTATGTTTCTTTAATTCTTTCGTTTCCTCTCTTGCTCATGATGGTAGGACTTTTATGGAAATCATTCGCTCATGTGTCATTATGGAATTTGGTTATCATTGTATTTTTTTCTAGCGTTTTTTCGTCGATGTTGGGTCTCTTGTTGGGGCAGGTAGTAAAGCATTATGGGTTGGCCTTCACTTTTCTCATTGCTTTTTACCTTCCTATAGGTTTAGTTTCCTGGTCTTTTAATGAAAAATTTCGTTACATATCTCCTGTAGTGAATATATTCAACCCCTATATGATCAACTGGCGAAATCTCTTTGGACTCTTAGGATGTAGTTTATTATTTTACGGATTAGGCACATTGTTATCCAGTCGGCGCGGAGGCGGCAAAAAGTCTATAATCCCTTGGATTAGTACTGTCCTTGCCTGTAGCCTACTGATTGGCGTGTGGGGATATGAGAGGCTATTTAATGAGAATGTACAGACATCATCGTTTCAAAAAATAACAGTGGGACAAACACAAGTAGAGTATAAGGGGATTAGTTCGTATCAAGCAAAGCAATTTGCCACCCTCTTTGAAACGCTGTATCAAGTGGCTAAGAAAAAGGAGACACACCCGGTTCGCTATACCTTGCAAATCACCCGAATGCACTCCATGTCATCACTCGAACCGGAAATAATAGTACACCATCATAATGAACTTCAAATTAATATTTATTCAAATAAGCTCTTAGAATTCAATCGTGGGATGGATTGGGCTAGTAAGTGGATTGATTACATTTTGCCGCAATCAACTCACTTGTCCAATGAGCAAGTGGACGTATTTAGGCGCGTCAAAAGTGATATTGTTGTGGAAGTTCGCAGAAAAAATCCCGGAAATGTCTATACACTTCAGGGAGACTGAGAGCTAAAATAGCGGGATTTCGTGAAGAACCGATAATAATAGATATAAAAGAAAGGGATGGAATGCATGGAACCTGAGGCAGACCATTTGAATATAAGAGCTATATTTCATTCATTCCAATATTGGCCGAAGTTAACTAAGTTATTATGGAGTACAGAACCTATCTATTTTATTATCATCATTTTTGGTTATTTTCTAAAAGGAATACTCCCGATTGCCAACCTTCTTTCCATACAGTATTTGGTTTCTGAAATAGAGACTAGAACATTATCGCATACTCTTCAAATAAGCGCAGTGTTCCCTGTAATTCTTGTGATGTTTTCTGGTTTGCTCATTTCAAGTATAATTGAATATTCGGATAAATTGTTCCAAATTTCACTGATAAATAAATTACAAACATTAATAGTATCACAAACATCAACATTTAGTCTTGCGGATTTTGAAAGTCCGCAAGTACATAATCAACTCAAAAGAGTACAAAACGACTCAATAGATAGACCTATTCAGATTTATAAAGAACTCATTAATTTGTTAAGTTCCATGGTTACGTTATGCTCTAGTATCGCCATTTTAATAGCATTCAGATGGTGGATCTTACTCATTCTTGTTGTTTCCCCCCTAGCATCTTTTTATTCTTTATTGAGGTTCACGCAAATTCAATATGTAGCCAAGAAAAAACGGGCTCCTTTACAACGTAAATCCAGGTATATTAATTACTTATTGACTAATGAGAAGTCTTTTAAAGAAATCGTATTGTATCAACTTAGTGACTACTTTACAGCAAAATATAAGGGGATTTTTGATGTTTTCTACAAAGAGGATAAGTATTTAGCCAAAAAACGTATTGCGTTATATTTGTCTTTTCAAGTAATAAGTACATTATTTATAGCCATTGCTTTGATTTCGATTATACAAATAGCGTGGAAAGAAGATTTTCTCGTTGGCAGTATTTATGCATTAGTTCAAGCAGTATTATTAGCTAATCAAAATATTAACACAGTATCTCAAGGATTGATTTCATTGTGTGATCATAATCTGTATCTAGATGAATTATTCGCTTTTTTTAACATAAAACATAAACAAGACAGTTCTAGTATGTTGCTAAGAGAATCAGATATACAAGCTGATTCTACGATAGAATGCATAGAATTTAAAAATGTTTCATTTGCCTACCCAGATCAAAAAGAATTGGCCCTAAAAGATATAAGTTTTAAAATGAAGTGTGGTGAACCTCTTGCTCTAGTGGGTAGGAATGGATCAGGGAAAACAACGGTGATAAAACTTTTAATGGGATTATATGAAGATTTTAAAGGGGATATTTTAATTAATTCTATCTCGATTCGAAATTATCATAAAGAAGTACTTTATAAAAAAATAGGTGTTATTTTTCAGGATTTTGTTCAATTCGATTTTTCAGTAAGAGAAAATATAGGTTTTGGCAGTATAGAACATCTTGATTTTGATACTAGGATATGGAAATCGGCACAACAAACAGGAGTAGATAAGGTAATACGAGATTTGCCTAATCAATTAGAACAACAGCTAGGAAGAAACTTTGAAGGGGGTATACAGCTTTCAGGAGGGCAATGGCAAAAGATAGCTATATCCAGAGCGCTCTTCAAAGATGCTGACGTTTACGTATTAGATGAGCCAAGTTCATTTCTTGATCCAGAATCAGAAAAACAAGTATTTCGCCAATTTCAAAATTTTGTTATTGATAGGCTTTGCCTCTACATTTCTCATCGTTATACCTCTGTTTTATATGCAGGTAAAATTTTAGTTCTGGATAAGGGGCAGATTATAGAAGAAGGAACTCACCAAGAACTAATTGAAAGTCAAGGGCTTTACTATGATTTATTCTCTGATGAAATTAATACATTCCAGGAAGCGCTAATTACTAATGATGCACGCTAACTGTGTAAAGGGATTCCGGCATATATTTGGACTGCGAACAGTATTGTTTTTTACCTAGAGAAGTAGACTATGTAGAATACACAAGTTATAGTCCCAAGAACGAACAGCGGAGCTTCTCTTTGGAAGAGGGGCTCCGCTTATTTGTATATATTTATTTAATAGTTAGATAATATTGATGGGACAATGTAAGAATTTTTCTTTTCAGTCTGTAGATGTGAGTCGTTGTAGCTCTAACGGAGATATTATATTTGATAGCAAGGAAGACACAGGAAGCGTATATTGGGAGGGGTTGCTTACATATAACAGTTTGTTAGACGATAAAGGACTGCTTAGCAGTGGAACAAGAATAAAGTATTTGTGAAAATGATGAAAAAACATACAAAATAATACTAAATAAACCGATATATTTCTAGAATCACTTATCAGAAGAGAATTGGAGGTTTTAGGATGAATGTATCGTTTACATCATCTCACCAATCGCCGTTCCGCACCACAGATAACAATCGACTTGAACTACGGCATCCCATTTCCAGTCAGACTGAAAGGAAGAGTATAGGTAAGCCGCAAAACAAGGTTATTCAAAAATTAACAGAGCAAAAGCAAAATTTGATGGAGAGGCGTTCGGACTATATAAGTAATGCTCTAAAACGTGGCCTCGGTCCGGAGGCTGTAAAAGCTGAAATGGAAAAGATAGATATGCAGATTCAACAAATTGACGAGAACATTCAGAAACAATTAATGGAAGAACAAAAAAAACTTTTTAGCATGGATGAGGAAAGTAAAAGAGAAGCTCAAGAAGGTAAAAAGGAACAATATACGCACAAGACTGCAGAGGAGCAAAAGCAAAGTCTAATCACTTATACGATGCATAGTATTGTGTCAGCAAACAACGAGTTAAAGAATTCAGGAATCAATAAAATGGCACAAATTACGTTAAAAAGCGAAGCTAAGGGTTGGGAAAATACTAACCCTGCAAGGTCAGCTACTTTGCGTGAGAAGGCAGAAGGTATTAATGGGAAAATTATGGGGATTTCCTTGAACATTAACGAGCGCATTAGTGAAGCAGTGAATAAGGAACCTACGATAACAGATCGAGATGAACCAAAGGATGAGAAGGAAGCAAGTATAGAGGTTGGTAGGAGGTGGACTGAACAAGAGCTCCATGCCTATATGGACTCAGCTAAAGACGAAGCTAAGACTGCAGGTGCGAAGGTGAATATTGCAGTATGATCGGGCTATTATGTGTATAGTACGAAAATTAGGAGGGTGCTTTCAGACAAACGCTATCGTTCAAAAAAGCACCTCCGTTTACTCTAATGGAAATATGAACAGCAGAACAACTATTACTATTTAGCAAAGTGGTTATTCACTCAATAAGTTTGTTTATAAAACGAAATATTTTGAAGTACGTAACCAATTGCTTATCGTTTATCATTAACGTTAATAAATATATTAAGTATTTAATAATAATGTTGACTATGATAAATATGGTGTGTTATATTAAAACCGTAAATAAAACGGCTTCTTAGTTTTGGTGGTACAACGGATTTTATTTTCGCATTCAGAGAGGATGGTTTAGGTGGCAGCAGCTGTAAAAGCAAAGATGATTGTAGACAAATCTTTTCGTATTGCTGAAGTCGATAAACGCATTTATGGCTCTTTTGTAGAGCATCTCGGGCGTGCCGTATATGGCGGCATTTACGAGCCTACTCATTCAACTAGTGATGAAAGCGGTTTCCGAAATGATGTTAAAGAGTTGGTAAAACAGCTTGATGTTCCTATTATACGCTATCCGGGAGGCAACTTTGTATCCGGTTACAATTGGGAGGACGGTGTCGGCCCTGTCGCGTCCAGACCTAGACAGTTGGAGCTGGCGTGGAGAACGGTCGAGCCGAATGAAGTGGGTACGAATGAATTTTTCAAGTGGGCCAAGGATGTAGGTTCCGAAGTCATGATGGCGGTTAATCTGGGTACGCGCGGAATTGATGCTGCGCGTAATCTGGTGGAATATTGCAACCACACAGGTGGCTCCTATTGGAGTGATCTACGTCGTAGTCACGGTGTAGAGCAACCACATAAGATTAAAACCTGGTGTCTTGGTAACGAGATGGATGGCCCATGGCAAATTGGTCACAAGACAGCAGAAGAATATGGTCGTCTGGCTGTAGAATCTGCAAAAGCCATGAAGCTGATCGATCCTGACATTGAGCTTGTATCCTGTGGCAGCTCCAGTTCTACGATGCCGACGTTCCCAGAATGGGAAGCAACCACGCTGGATCATACCTATGAGGTAGCGGACTATATTTCCTTGCACCAATACTACGGCAATCATGACAATGATACGGCTAATTATCTGGCACGCTCTATGGATATGGATCATTTTATTCATACGGTCATTTCGACTTGTGACTATATCAAAGCAAAAAAACGCAGCAAGAAAAAAATGATGCTCAGCTTTGACGAATGGAACGTATGGTATCACTCCAATGATGCGGACAAAAAAATTGATCCGTGGTCTGTGGCACCACCGCAGCTTGAGGATATCTATAACTTTGAGGATGCATTGTTGGTAGGCAGCATGTTGATTACGTTCCTGCGCCACGCGGATCGTGTGAAAATGGCTTGCCTCGCCCAACTGGTCAATGTTATTGCGCCAATCATGACCGAGAATAACGGAAAGGCGTGGAAACAAACGATTTTCTATCCGTATCTGCATGCCTCCCGTTATGGTCGTGGGGTATCGCTGATGCCTGTCGTAGATTCGGAAAAATACGATTCCAAGGACTTCACAGACATTCCTTATCTGGACAGCGCTGTAGTTTATGATGAAGAGGGAGACGCACTGACTGTCTTTGCAGTGAACCGTCATTTGTCTGAATCGCTGGAGTTGACAGTAGATGTACGCAGTTTTGAAGGCTACCGCATTGTCGAGCATACTGTATTGGAGCATGATGATCTTAAAGCGACCAACAGTCCAGCCGGTGAAAAAGTTACGCCTCACAACGGCGGCAACGCCAAGCTTGAAGACGGAATTGTAAAAGCTCATTTGGGCAAAGCATCGTGGAACGTTATCCGTCTCGCTAAGTCTCATTAATTCCTTTCTGTAAAAGGTACAGCTTCGACTGTATCTAAATAAGCTCGCATTCTCTCTTGTAAGAGTATTACAAGAGCGGCAATGCGAGCTTTTTGCGTAAAATGAGCCATTTGTCCCTCCATAGATATAGGTTTCTAAGAGAAGGGTGGATTTTAAATAAATATTATGTTTATTACTAAATTTAACTAGACAAAGATGACCTTTATTCACTAAGTGCTCGTACTCCGTACATTTTTATGAAGTTAATTAGACCCAGTTCCAGACTTCCTAGGTGAAAAAAGACCCTGTTATATCGTTGTCAACGTATTGATATCTGAAATGCAGGGTGTGTAATCCGACTTAAATCCACGTTATACTTTAAAAGACAGTCTATTTAAAACCAGATGATGATTGTAGCATTTCGAGAAAGGAATGATCTGTATGAGTCAGACAGACCAATATCGTTTTCAAGTGAACTTGGGCGGTATGATTGATATTTTGGCCAATCATTTATATAGCAGTCCACGAGTGTTTATACGTGAGGTTTTGCAAAATGCAACAGATGCGATCACGGCTCGCAAGGAGCTGCGGAAGGTTGCTGCTGAAAGTAAAGTATTGAAAGAAGACAAGGCTCTTGGAGATACAGCTTCTGAGAGTAACGACTATGAAGGTAAAGTCATCGTGGAGTTATCTGGTTCTGGGGAGCATCAGGTATTGATGATTCAGGATAACGGCATTGGATTGTCAGAAGAAGACATTCACCGTTTTTTGTCGATTATTGGTCAGTCTTCCAAGAAGGGAGCCGATTTGCTGGCTTCTGAGACTTCGTTTATCGGACGCTTTGGGATTGGGTTACTATCCTGCTTTATGGTGAGCGATGAAATTGTAGTGTTGACCCGCTCGGTGAAGGAAGGCATCTCCATGGAATGGAGAGGGAAGCCGGATGGGACGTATACGATTCGTCGATTGGAAACCGAGCTGCCTGTAGGGACGCAAATTTATTTGCGCTGCAAGCCGGGAAGTGAGTTTTATTATGAGCCAGCGCATGTAGAGGAGTCTTTAATCTATTATGGTGCGTTGCTGCCGTATCCGGTCATGCTGTCTGTAGACGGGGAGACCAAGCGCGTCAATCTTCCATCGACGAGCTGGATGCAGGATCCCGAACAATTGCGGAGTCGCCGTAGTGAGGTGCTGGATTTAGGCTATCGCCTGATGGGCGAGCGCTTCAGTGATTTTATACCGTTGCGGACGGCATCAGGCAGAACAGGCGGGATTGCATTCATTTTGCCTCGCAGTGTTAATCTGAACAGCAAGCGGCTGCATCGGGTGTATCTGAAGCATATGCTGGTGTCGGACAAGGCGGAAAATGTTTTGCCGGAATGGGCATTCTTCATTAAAAGCCTAATTTGGACAGATGAATTGCAACCAACGGCATCACGTGAGTATTTTTATGAAAATGAGCAGCTTGACGATGTTCGTTCTGAACTGGGTACCTGTATTCGGGAAGAACTGCTACGCATGGCGCAGTATGAGCCAGACCGCTTGCAGCACTGGATTCGTTTGCATGAGCTGTCCATGAAGGCGCTCGCCGTGGAGGATGATGAATTTTTGCGGATAATGTACCGTTGGTTTTCCTTCGAAAGTACATTTGGGCGGCGTGAGCTGAAAGAACTGATCCAAGAGGCGGACGGACGTCCACTGCATTACACATCGACAGTAGATGAGTATCGTCAGATTACGCATGTGGCGGCGGCGCAATCCATGTTGGTGATCAATGGCGGCTATATTTATGATTCAGACATTTTGGAAAAGCTGCATTGGATTGACTCTAACCTACAAACAGAGCGTCTTAGCCCTGAGGAAGTATCTCTTTCATTTACCGGGCTAACACAGGAAGAACGCGAGAATTATTACGGTGTGCTACGTGTCATGGATGCTGCTTTGCAGCCGATGCGTTGCCGCGCTGAGTTGAAGCGTTTTGAGCCTGCGAGTTTGCCAGTGTTGTATACCATTTCTCAGGATGCACTGACCTTGCGCTCCATGGAAAACACGGTTGAGGAGACAACCTCACTTTTTTCCAATGTGCTTGATAGTCTGAAAGCAGGAGTCCAGCAGAATTCGGGTTATTCCACCTTATACTTTAATCTGAACAACCCAGTGGTGGCGCGGATTCTTGAAGCTACCGATACGCAGATGGTCACGGCTGCTACAGAAATGATGTATGTGAATGCGCTTATGATGGGGCACTACCCGATGAACCGCAGTGAGTTGGGACTGATGAATCGGAGTGTACTACATTTTATCAATTGGGGATTAGGGAACGGACAAAATTCGTAATTGCGTAATTATAGGGGGAGCCAAATGGAAGATACGATATATGATTTGATGGAGCAGGCGCAGGATCTGCCCGGAGGGGCGGCAAAGCTGGCGATTCTGGAAGAAGCAGTTCGCTTGGCAGATACTTCCGGATTGAAGGAACTCGCTTATGAAATCCGGGGAGAGATTGTAGACTGCGCTATTTTTAACGGATATCCATTGAAGTCGCTGATTGCTTTTTCGTGGCAGTTGGGCCAATTTGATCAAAATCCAGAGGAATACGACGCAGATGAGCTGTTGTGGAATTACAAATGGATACTCGGGAAGGTGTGCAGCTTTTCCAATATATCGAAGACTCAAATAGAAGATCTGGCGGAGGATATGCGCAGACGTTATGCCGAATACGGGTATAATGAGCGTCCATATTACTATTATAAGTTCCGCATCGCGATGGACATGGGTGAACTGGATGAAGCACGGCGGTATCTGGATACCTTCCGCTTGATTGAGTCGGACAGTATGAGTGATTGTGAGGCCTGTGAGCAGAGCCAGATGGTACGGTTCTATTACTTGACTGGAGAAAACGAGCAGGCGCTTGCCGTGGCAAAACCGATTTTGTCGGGACGGATGAAATGTGCAGAAGTACCACATGTGACGCTCTCGCAGGTGCTGTTGCCGCTTTATCGTCAAGGCGAGGTTGATCAGGCAAAGGACAATCATCGCAAAGGCTATCGCCTAATTCGGGATGACCGCGACTTCCTGAAAACGATAGCGGAGCATATCGAATATCTGGCGGTTGCTGATCCGATTCAAGGAATCGAAGTGGTAGAGCGTCATCTACATATGGCGCTAGACTATGAGAGCGGGCTGGAGCAGATGTATTTTTACGCGACGATGGTGAGTCTGCTACAAAAGTTGGATACTTCGGGAGAAAAACGATTGATCCGGTTGCCGGCTTCCTTGGAATGGGGTAAAGAGGATCGCACATTGACAGAAATCATTGCGTATTTTAGGCCACTGGCAGAGTCAGCGGCGGCTGATTTTGATCGACGGAACGGGAATACGTTTTATTCCGATTGGATCGGGAAAATTGTTCAAACGGCATAGAAGAAGTGGTAGCTGTGACGAATATTTTATACAGCCCAAACAATGAGCAGGTATAATGTTCCTGTGAAATGACAGGAGGGGTTATGTTGTGACTGTAACCGAAAAGGTGATTAATTTCGCACACCGCGGAGCTTCAGGTGTATGTCCTGAGAATACGATGGCGGCATTCCGCCACGCCTTGGAACTGGGAGCAACAGGTATAGAAACGGATGTGCAGCGTACCCAAGATGGGCATCTGGTGCTGATTCACGATGAGTCGCTGGAGCGTACGACAGGTTGCTCACTGGATGTAAGGGATATTACGCTGGAAGAATTAAATAAACTGGATGCGGGCGGTTGGTTTGATGAGAAATTCCGAGGTGAGCGGGTCCCGATGTTGGATGAGCTACTGGAACTAGCCCAGTCCTCGAATACAATTATTAATTTGGAGTTGAAAAACAGCATTTATCTCTATCCGGGTATGGAGGAAGAGGTCATTGCTGCCGTGAAGCGTTTTGGATTGGAACAGCGGGTAATCATATCCAGCTTCAATCACGAATCGCTGGCGCTCTGTGCGCAGCTTGCTCCTGAAATCAAGACGGGGGCGCTGTATATCGAAATTATGGTTCGTCCATCCGAGTATGCAACCCAATTCGGGGTAACAGCACTCCATGCCTACAAACAAGTTGTTACGCCAGAAGCTGTATCAGAGGCTTTGGCATTAGGCGTCGTCTACCACCCATGGACGGTGAATGAGCCAGAAGAAATGAAGCGTCTGCTGGAGGCCGGGGTGAACGGCATCATCACGGACTATCCTGACCGGTTGGCGCACTTATTGGCTGTTCGCTCTTCCTAAGTCGAAGACACATTGGAACTGTGACTAAGGGTTTGCAAGGATATGACTGTGGCTATTTATTGAACAAAAGAGACTCTCCTGTACGCACTCGTTTTTACGAGGCGAGGGAGAGTCTTTTTTGCCCTAAGCCGAAGAGCGTATCATCCACGATGACCTTGATTCCTTTCTACTTGATGCCGAGCCGCATACGATAGCTGAACAGGATGTCTAGTGTTCTGCTCTGAAAATGATTCTCTACCAGCTTCACGAAGCGGGCTATATCGACGTCAAGCGCTCGATTGCCAAGTTTGAAGAGACTTTGAATACCCCCTTGGCTTAGAGCGAGCCCTGTATAACGAGCTGCGTCACACTGCTCACGGTTATGGAAGACAATCTCCCGGGTATATCGGAATTGTCCGCTGCGGTGCAGATTAGCCAAATGCTGATTCTTGCTCCATTTATGAGCTTGTTGCTCTACTGGGGCTTCCTGCTCTAAAAGGGTATCCGCTTTGGTGATAAGCTCTGTATAAGCTTGCTCTATCTGCCATTGCAGCACCGGAGGCCAGTCACAGTCAAAGGCCGCGAACACGCCGCCCTGAGCCAAGACCCTGCCCGCTTCCTGAAGCGTGCTCTCGGGGTCCATCCAGTGAAAGGATTGAGAGCAGGTGATGACGTCTACAGTTCCGTCCTCAAAGGGCAGGTTGTTGGAGAACCCGCTTTTGAAGGAAATGGTTCCTGCCCTTGTCGTTCCTGCCGTCTCCAGCTTGTGCTGCGCTTTTCCTCTCATGTCCGGGTTAGGCTCGATACCGACGATTTGCCGAGCGGCGTTTTCCCATATGAAAGTTGAAAGTCCTGTACCGCAGCCAATATCGGCAACTAGCTCTACGTTTCGCTCCAGATAGCGGCTGATGATTTCCACGACGAGTGACGGTGCTTCCGGGCGGTGCTGATCGTAGTTGTCGGCAAAACCGTTGAAACGATCCACATTACTTTGCAGATTTCCTTCAGGGATCATAGGTTCTTTTCCTCCTTAGTATCGACCGGGCGGCCGTGTAGACTCAAATGCTGCTGTACTCCTATAGTGTACAATTTTACATGTTCATCCATCTACTCTCGTGATTTCACAGCACCCGTCGGATTTCGGAGGGAGGAAATCCCCCTATTTTATCATTGAAGCAAGCGCCCACTCGCGCATCATGGAGTCAAGCATTGGACGCAAATCTTCGCGTTGCATACCCATGTGGAGCACGGCTTCCAGATATCCAGCTTTATCTCCAATATCATAACGTGTGCCTTCCAGTTCTAATGCGAGCAGTTGGTTCTGCAACGCTACTTGATGAAGAGCATCCGTCAATTGGTATTCACCGCCCGCTCCAGTGGACAGGTTTTCCAATATGGAGAAAATGGAAGGCTCCAATACATACCGACCAATGACTGCCTGCCGCGAAGGGGCATCTGCCGGAGATGGTTTTTCAACAAGTCCGCCGACTTCGTGAATGAGACCGTTCTGGTGAGTGGAGTCAATAATGCCGTATTTACTCACATCTTGTTCTTCCACTGTGCGCACGCCGACCACTTGCTTGCCAGTCGCTTCGTAAACATCCATCATTTGACGAATCGCCGGGATGGAGGAATTCATAATATCATCGCCCAGCAACACGGCAAAGGGCTCATCGCCAATGAACTGACGAGCGCAGCTTACCGCGTGTCCCAAGCCGAGGGGTTCTTTTTGACGGATATAGTGAATGACTGCTTTACCCCCGATGCTTTGAACTTCACGTAGGAGATCATATTTACCCTTGCTCTCCAGTACCTGCTCCAACTCCACAGACTTGTCAAAATGATCCTCGATGGCTTTTTTATTACGCCCCGTTACGATAATGATGCTCTCAATTCCGGACTTGATGGCTTCTTCTACGATATATTGAATAGCCGGCTTGTCTACGATGGGAAGCATCTCTTTCGGTAAAGCTTTCGTAGCTGGTAGAAAACGGGTTCCTAATCCGGCGGCTGGAATAACAGCTTTTGTAATTTTTCTCATAGAAACTCACTTTCCTTTCGGGATGGGGAACCGAATACCCAGTATCGGCTCCCGATATAATTGATGATCATTCCGGCTGCAGTCGCGATCAGCTTGCTTAAAGCAAGTGGCAACTCGGTTCCAGTGTGAAGCACTTGCAGTAATAAGGAGGTTATCCCCAATACGATGAGGTTAATGATGATGAATTTAGGTAATTGACCCTTATTAGTGTTGTTTGATAGTTGTTTGTTGAATGTCCATTTGCTGTTCAAAATATAACTGTTGGCTGTGCCGCAGCTGTACGAAATGACCTGCGCTACAATGACCGGCACTCCGCCCCAAGCCAGCAGCATAAAAATGATATAATCTACACCCGTATTCACCAGACCTACGATGCCAAATCGGATCATAGGAAGCAGCTGGGCCATGCGACTTTTCATGGGTTAGGCTCCATGACCGGATTTGGGTCCGGTATATACCGCACTGTTGCCGCGCACTGTGCGTCCTGTCGAAATCAGGCTCTCACGGGCTCCTTTCATGTACAGGGAGTCACGGGGTTCAGGGACTTTCATAGCATGCGTCGGACCGTTTTCGTATTGTCCACCCAGATGCTCACGGACAATGTAAAGCGGACGTGCTTTGGTTTCGTCATAAATGCGTCCAACATATTCACCCATAATACCGAGAATGATCAGGATCACCCCGTCGAAGATCAGGCTGATGCTAATCATAGACGACCAGCCCTTCATCACATAGGAGTCGGTGAAAAAGTTGAGAAACAGTACGTACATCAGATACAGGAAGCCGGACATGGATAGAAGTGCACCGATATACCCTGCCAGCTTGAGCGGTTTAATCGAAAAGGATGTGATCCCGTCCAGACTGAGCTTGATCATTCGTTTCAACGGATATTTGGTTTCGCCTGCGAGCCGCTCGTCGCGCTCATATTCTACAGCAGTTTGTTTGAAACCGATCCAGCTGACCAGTCCACGAACGAATCGGTTATTTTCCGGTAGCCGTTTCAATTCTTCTATGACCTTGCGATCCATTAGGCGGAAGTCCCCGGTGTCGACCGGGATATTAATATCCGTTGATGCTTTAAGTACACGGTAGAAGAGGCTGGCAGACCATTTCTTGAAGCGAGTCTCGCCATTGCGTTTGAGTCGTTTGGCGTAGACCACTTCATAGCCTTCCTTCCACTTGTTAGCCATCTCAACAATCAGTTCCGGCGGGTCCTGGAGGTCGGCGTCAATGACGACGACCGCCTCCCCCACCGCATAATCCATCCCGGCAGTAATCGCTAGCTGATGACCAAAATTGCGAGAGAAATCAATCAATACAATGGTGTCATCTCTGAGACTGAATTCCTTGATCAATTGGACGCTGCGGTCCGAACTTCCATCATTTACGAAGATCAGCTCGTAGGGCTCACCCATCGAGCCCATAACTTGTTTCAGCCTCCGGTAGGTTTCCGTAATAACGGCTTCCTCGTTGTACATCGGAATAACTATGGAATAACGGATGGGTTCACTCATTCGTAGTTCCTCCTCATTTATAATGTGATTTCGTATAAAGTACCGCTTCCGCCACGTTCGTCTCCGCCAGGGCCACCTTGACCATCCTGGGCGTTCGCATTGCTGTTCGTGGTGTCGCTTCCGCTCTCGGTTGCTTTAACGTCTGTACTTGTTTCGCCTGTTGTTGTTTTCCATTCATCTGTAGGAATCACTTTGCCGTGTTCTTTGATCCATGCAGTGACTTCAGAGTTACCGCCGTCTGGTCCGCCACCTCCACCAGAAATCATGAAGTACTTCACTTGGCCGCTTTCGACCAGCGCCTTGATTTTATCGACGGTATAGACTGGATCGGAAGATACAAAACCGTTCATAATAATTACTTTTTGTCCGGCCTCGACCAGGTAAGGAGCAGCCGTTGAATAATTACTTGCTGCGAAAAGGTAGGTTTCACCTGTGTTATTTTTTTGCAAGTAGCTCAACGTTTTTTGATCTAAACTTTGGCTACCGTTGGGTCCCCCCATTCCTCTGGAACGGGTAGAAGATTTTTGTTCCGTGTCTGTACTTGTTTGTGTGCTTGAAGTATTTCCATCAGGACTGGAATTCTCTGCATTATTGGTCTGGTTATTCGTTTGAGTTCCTTCGGCTTGTTGTCCATTGGCGCTCTGACCTCTATTGCGATCATTGCCGCCCGGCATTCCGCCACCACCACCGCCAAATTGAGTGGGTCCGGCTTGTGGAATCATGCTGTTCCCCCCGTAGATGATCGGTGTCAATGCCCAGTATGCAGGACCGATAAACATAGCGAGTACACTTGCAATGATGGCGAATCTTGTGAACTTCTCAGATTTCATTCGTGCTACTATCAGCAGCACCGTGCCGATGATCCCTAGGATCAATACCGCGATGGACCAGCCGCTGCCAATGGTATCGTTGTAATTTTGCAAAACAAACCAGCTAAATACCGAGGTTGCCAATACTGCTGCGGGTAACAGCCAGGAGAGCCAGTTGGAACGCTCACGATACTGCTTCCACAATTCTACGAATCCTGCTCCAAAGAGCGCTGCAATTGGTGGCGCGAGCATAATCAGGTAATAATGATGAAAGAATCCTGCTACGCTGAAAAACGCAGCTACGGGAATCAACCAGGCCAGCCAGAAGATGACCTCTTTGTGTTTTTGTGTGATATTACGACGTCGAATGCTTGCAAGCAGACCGATGGAAGCAATCAATGCGAATGGAAGCAGCCAGCTGGCTTGACCTGACAGGGAAGATTGGAACAACCGCAAAGGTCCTTTTTCGCCAGTGCCGAACATGCCGCCACCGGAATTTCCTCCCGGTCCACCGCCTGGACCACCCTGGCCACCTTGCCCGTCTCCAGGACCACCTTGTCCGTTGCCGCCAAATCCACCCGGCGGCATTTGACCACCTGCACCGAATCCGCCTGCTGCCATGTTGTTGGCACCAGAGTCATCCGTAGTGGTAGTGCTGTCCGATGTTGTAGTCGTCTGAGCTTGATCTGTGTTCGTATCGCTGCTATTCGTTGTAGCGTTATTGTTCCGATCCGTGCGTTCACCGCCACGATTGCCACCTGTACCCTGATCTCCTGTCAGACGGGACAGGCCGTTATAACCAAAGGCCAAATTCAGCACAGAGTTCGTACCGCTACTCCCCATATAAGGGCGTTCATCTGCCGGAGTGGAGTCCACTACGACTGCCCAGGAGAGCGATACGATCAGGAGGACAACTGCTGATCCTACCAGTGTTACTGCTTTTCGCTTCCAGTTAAACTTGGAGGCCAGCAGATAGAACAGACCCAATGCCGGAACGATCATATAGGCTTGCAACATTTTTTCGTTAAAGGCGATGCCTACGACTGCGAAAGCAGCAAGGATCAGCCCGGTTTTGCTATTTCTAATGCCTCTGAACAATAGCCATGTTGCGAGCAACAGTGTGAAAACCAACATAGCGTCGATGTTATTCGTGCGGCTAACCGCTACGGCTATCGGTGTCGTTGCCATAGCGAAGGCGGCCAATCGTGCGGCCATCGTACCAAAGCTCGGTTTGACGAGTAAGTAAACGAGCAAGACTGATCCGACCTGAGCCAGTGCCTGTGGCAAGATAACGCTCCATCCGTGAAGCCCGAATATATAGGCGCTCAGTGTCTGAATCCAGAAAACCACAGGCGGTTTGTCTACCGTTACCGATCCGGCAGAATCAAGTGAGGCGAAAAAGAAGTTGTGGAAGCTCTGTAGCATGCTTGCTACGGCTGTCGTATAGTAGGTGTTTACATATTTGTCTTGCCAGATGTTGTATCCGTTCAAAAATGCGGATATCAGCATAATGATGATCAGGGGGATGTCCGCCCTGGTCTTAAACCATTTCTTAATCATGTTCATTCCACTCCCTGTGAAAATTCTTTGTATTTATTCCGTTGTTCTAGCCGCTATCTTCAGGACTGCGGAATGACCAGTCGCTTCTGATCTTGGCCCGGTGAACTACCGGCTTGCTATTATCATGCCATACGTACCTTAATGGGTTCTGAGCGCTCCCTGAACGTTAGCTGAAAGCTGAGCAGAGGTACTTTTTTTGCGACAGGATTCAGGTATATTAGATACAGGTAAAAATGAACTGACTTTTTTATGAGAAAAATGCGGCAACATGAAAGGGAAGATTAATAATGAATCCAATACACGGAGTTAAAATTATGCTGGCAGATGATGAGCCTCATATTTTGCAATTTTTAGAGCTTGGACTGATTAATGAAGGATATGAAGTCAGAACCGCCGAGAACGGGAGTAAAGCGCTCGATTTGGCAAGAGAGTTTCGTCCGCATGTAGCGGTGCTGGATGTGATGATGCCGGAAATGAACGGTTTTGAGGTGTGCCAAAGTCTCAAGGAGACGGAGGATAACATCGCGGTCATTATGCTGACCGCCAAGGATGATGTAGACGATCGGGTAAAGGGATTAAAACTCGGCGCGGATGATTATGTCGTAAAGCCCTTCAGTTTTAATGAGCTGCTGGCTCGCATTGAAGCGCGCTTGCGCAATCAGTTCCCCGATCTGCTGGGGGAAGTGGTTCACGGCCCCTTTCAAGTGGATGATCGACGCAAGGAAATTCGTTATCAGAGTCAGGTGCTGGAGCTGTCGCCTACCGAATATGAACTATTGAAGTTTCTGGTGCTTAATCACGGGATTGTGCTGAGTAAAAGTCGTATTCTGGACCGGGTATGGGGGTACGATTTTGGAGGCGAGGATAATATTGTTGAGGTGTACATTCGCTCCTTACGTGAAAAACTCAAAGACAAGGAGCACCGGGTCATTCGTACGCTACGCGGTGTGGGATACCGGGTGGATCTGCTATGAAGGCGGGCGGGAAAAGTCGGAGAAAATATGCGCTTCGTTCTCTCCGGTCCCAGCTTTTGGCCAGAACGTTACTCATTTTGGCTTTGCTGCTCGTATTGATTGGTTTTCTACAATATTTTCTGATGAAAGATTTTCTGTATCGCAGTCGGGCAGAAGCTATGGATACGCAGTTGAATTCAATTCCTGCCGATTTATTGATTAAGGATTCGCAGGAGCAGAGTGGGGTAACCGCTCCCCAAGAACAAACCAATCGGAGGAATAATCGACCGGGGCCGTTTTTGTTTTGGCCGGATATGTCGCTCGCTTCTATAGATACAGACGGCACTTTCCAGAGCTTGTCCAACGAAAACGGACTTAAGCCGCCACGTCTCACCACTGAGCAATATCATGCAATGCAGCAGAGCAAACGCATGCGTCACGGCTATCAATTAATCACGGATGCTCAGGGGAAAGAGCAACTGGTTGTATTCCGTCCGCTCGGTCCACCTGACCGTTCGTCCGGTTTACTTCAAATGGGTGTATCCACGACTTCTATGCAAGAGCAATTGATTAACCAGCTCCGCACCTTTATTTTATTGTCTCTGATTGCGCTTGCGATTGGGTTGGCGCTTATGCTTCCTGTGCTGCGCCGCACGTTGGTGCCTCTTTCCAGGATGGTCGAGGCAGTCAAACGTATTGATGCGGGCAATCTGGCCGAGCGCTTTGACGCAGAGCAGGGGCAGTATGAGGTGGATCGTTTGGCGGTTTCATTTAACGGGATGCTGGAACGGCTGGAGCATTCTTTTGCTGCCGAACGGGAATTGCAGATGCAGATGAGACGATTTATTGCGGATGCTTCCCATGAACTGCGCACCCCGCTCACGTCTATTCACGGCTTCTTGGAAGTGCTGCTTCGTGGGGCAGCATCTAATCCGAAGCAGCTTCAGTCGGCACTAGAAAGTATGTATGGTGAATCCAAGCGGATGAATAAACTTGTCTCTGATTTACTATTGTTGGCTAAGCTGGATCGAACACCGGAGTTGAAGCTGGAAGACATATCACTAGATGCGTTGCTGCTGGAAATGAAACCGCAGCTCCTTATGCTGGCAGGTACACGTAAAGTGGTTTTTGATATGACGGCAGGTATACGGGTATTGGCAGAGGGGGATAAAATCAAGCAGGTAGTGCTCAACCTGTTTCACAATGCTGTTCAGCATACCGATATGGAAAGAGGTGTGATCCAGGTAAACCTGTCTGCAGGGAAGAAGTTGGTGGATATCCAAATTCGTGATAACGGACCAGGCATGAGTAAAGAACAGCTGGAGCGGATATTTGAGCGTTTTTATCGTGGAGATGAATCGCGTACACGTAGCTCAGGCGGGGCGGGTCTTGGTCTGGCCATTACACAGTCTATCGTAGAAGCACACGGCGGGAACATTACGGCCGAAAGCACACCGGGAACGGGAAGTGTATTCAAAGTAACGTTACCTTTAGCGGGAACAGTATAGTATTTAAGATTATGGCGTAACATAAAAATAGCCCCCCGAACCGCAGCTTTGGTTATAACACGGCTCGGGAGGCTTTTCTATTGTTAGTTAATCAGCGAAGCTTTCTGTAAAAGCACATGCAGCACCTTGGCAGATGCCTCACGGGTTGTAGGTGCATTCGGCTGGAAGTAGGAGGAGCCTTTAATCGCTTCTCCGTTGATGATACCTGCTGCACTTACTTTTTCAATACTGTCCTTGGCATAGCCTGCAAAGGATGAAGCATCATGGTACGGTGTACGTGCAGGGCCATCGACTGCTGCTTTGATTTGAAGCAGATCTACAGCTTTACCCAGCACGACAGCAATTTCTTGACGACTGATATTAGCGTTCGGATCAAACTTGTCGCTGCTGCGACCCGTAATCAAACCAGCTTCATAAGCGGCTGCTACATCGCCGGAGTACCAACTACCTGCCGGGATATCACTGAATGGTGCAGCAGTACCCGGTGTCAGGCCGAGTGCCCGAGTTACCAGGGCTGCAAATTCTGCACGTGTCACTTTCTTCTTCGGTGAGAAAGTCGTGTCGGTCGTGCCATTGATCAGCAACTTGTTCGCCAGCGATTGAATTTCGGATTGGGCATACGACGATGAAATATCTTCAAAGCTAACGGGACGTGTCGCCGCTGCATACGTCGAGAAGCCCGGTCGGCTTACCTTGACGACGGTAGATCCATCAGCCTGCTTAGTGAAGACGGATGGAACGGGATAGACATTTCCATTTGCCGTATAGAGTACACCGGCTGTATTGGAATCAATTTGACCAGGTACGGTAAAGGATCTGCTAATGAACTGTCCTGGAGCAACTTTGAGCGATTGACTCTTGCCACCAGTAACAACGTTAGCTTCAAACCCTACCGGGATGCCGATCACATTGGAGCCTTTCAGCTTACTTGTAAAAGTGCCACTCGCCTCTGTCTGGCTGCTGATTATCACTTCAATGCCTGCACCAGCAGGAACATTTTTCAGAGCGGATACTGGCAAAGCCAAAGAAGAACCTGTATTGCTTACAATCAAGCTGCTTCCTGCTGCAGCCTTGCCTAACGTTACCAGTTGTGTGGAAGTGAGCGATGCTTTTGTCGTTTGGCCTGCTTGGCTAGTAGCCGACAGTACAATAGCTGTCGGGCTGGAACCTGCTGCTATCACGGCACCCTGTAAATCTGCATCGGTTACTGTCAGCGACTGTACATTATTGTTCAATGCAACGGCTGTAGTGACAGTTTTAACAGCCTGCCCTTGTTTCACAACGCTTTGAAGTGAAGGTGCAGATGTAGAGACAGGAGTGGATGTGTTCGTTGCAGCAGAAGGTGTAGTATTACTTCTGCCACCTCCACCACCGCCGCCTCCAACACTACCGCTGGATGCGGCGCTATTATCCACACGGATAGCTTTAGTGGCGGTGAAGAGTTTAGGACCGTCGGTATTGCGTACGACTTCGCCGTCTTTATTCAGTTCTGGAGAACTGACTTCCAGCTTGTATACGCCATCCTTCAAATGCTGAATCACGGGCTGACCATTAGCATCCAGAACAGGTTTTCCATTGTCATCTAATTCGACGTAACTTCCGTCAATATCCTTGAAGGAATATGCGCCTTGTTTGAGGCGAGCGTTGGCTCCTTGTTCTTTTGAAGTCGTAATGCCGTCAATAAGACCAATTAATTTATCATCAACGCCGTATACATAAAGCGCGATCTGGTTGGTTTTATCTGTGGTCAGGCGGAATGCCAAATCTGTTGAGCGTTGAGCACCTGTACGACTCGGATAAATAATCGGGTTGGTGACACTCAAGTCCTGCAAGCCGAAGCCAGTTGTTGGATTTTCTTTGCCTACATGAACGACGAACGGCAGATGAAGTGTTGGCAGTCCGGCGCTTTTCAGAATAACTTCCCCTTCATATACACCTGTGGCTGCACCTGAATTTGGTTGTACAGACAGGAAGAACGGTTGCGATTTACCCGGTTCTGCCGAGATTGCTCCATTCGCGCCCACACCTTGCAACTGAACGGCAATGTTGCTCACGTCAGGTGTAGCAATCGGCTTAGTTGGATCAGAGGTTACATTATCATGTAAAACGGTGCTGGCTTCATATTGCACAGTGTTAGCCGACAAGTTTTTGAGTTGAAGCTGAATCTGCTTCGCATCACTACCAGGTCGTAACACCCCGAAGCTGGCGGAAGGATTGTAATTCACAACCTCCTGCCGATTAAAGTTTTTGTCGAGAATCGTAATCTTTTCGACGGTTTCCAGCAGGGCTGGCGTCTGAATTGCATTAGCGATGTTTACAAGGCCTGCACCTTGGGAATACACATCATATTGGATTTTATCCTCATCAAAGAGTGTAACCGAAGTGTTTGCCAGAGCAGCGCGGATATCAAACGGTGTCCAGTTTGGATGCTGTTGCTTCAGCAGCACAGCAAGTCCAGCCACATGCGGAGACGCCATACTTGTACCGTTGCTGCGTTTGTAGGCTTGCTCATAAGATGCATCCGGATAGAACTTGGCGAAGGCAGGGTAGGTTGATAAAATGCCCACACCCGGTGCGCTCACATCCGGCTTGATGCTGAGTAGTTCATCTCCGTTCGGTCCACGGGAGCTGAAACCGGCCATCGTATCGCCTGCATTATCTGTACGAATATAATCTGCCCCAAAGGAGACGGAGAACTTCTCTCCAGCATTGTCCACAAGTTGTTTAGCCAGCGCGCGCCCTTCCTTACCTTTCATGTCAAAGGTCGGAATAAAGTCAAAGCTGTCACCCAAATTGGAATTTACGTAGTCATCGCGACCTGAAATACTTTCCCCTAAATCAGCTTTGGTGATGTCGCCCGCTTTCGTATTCCCATTAAAAACGATTACAGCCTTCGCACCGTTTTCTTTCGCATTTGCGATTTTATCCACGAATGCCAAGTTGCCGCGTGAAACGAGGACTATTTTTCCTGCTACGTCTTTCCCTTCAAAATCATCAGGTTGTCCCAGATTCGCATATACGAGCTCATAAGGGGCAGTTCCCAAAATGGAGGCAAAGTCTTCTCTGCCTGTCTCCCAGCCCATCAAATTAAAATCATAATGTACATAAGCATCATCAGTTACGGTCTTTTTCAATTCACCGTTAGCCTCCCAATAGGAGTCACGGGTGACCGAAGCTGTACCCGAGAAGCTTTTGCTCGGCGAAGTGGCTGCACCGACGGAAATCGCCAACTGTGATGTTGCGGGAGAACCCATGGAATAAAAATAGGGGCCTTCCTGTGCCGCATTACCATTCGCTATGACCGCGACTACGCCGGAAAGTACAGCATTATTAATAGCAATGGAGTCGGGGGAGTTCGGATCCTTTTCGGAATCCGAGCCCAGCGACAGGTTAATGACGTTCATACCATCTTTGACAGCGCGTTCAATGCCATCAATGACCTGTGCGGAGGAACCGGAGGAGCGTCCCGTCTTGGTATTGCGTCCAAGCACTTTATACACGTATAAGTCCGATTTATAGGCAATACCCTTTTGCACAATATCCGAGGATTTATTTGCGGCTTTACCGGCAATTGTGCCGGAGACGTGAGTACCATGTGTCGTTCCGCTAAAACCTGTGCCGTATGGGTCATTTTCTTTTTCAAGGAACGGTTCCTCGTAAGGGTCGTTGTCTTGTTCAAAAGAGTCATATCCGCCTTTATAGGCTTCTTTCAAATCCGGATGCTCATAATCGATACCGGTATCAATAACCCCGACCTTGATTCCCTCGCCATTCAGTCCTTTGGCCCAGGCTTCAGGAACACCAATCTGGTCCAGCGGTGCGTTATCATAAGTGGCTTCACTGGCTGTAAGTGTTGGCGGGTCCTGTACGGGGATGGAATAATACGTTTTGTTTTCATGAATGGATTTTACACCTGGTAGTTTAGCCAGTTCTGGAATCTTATTGGCTGGTAGTGTGATCTCCAAGCCGTTAAGCACTGTGTTGTACTGGTAATTCACCTGAAGAGAAATACCATGCTCAGCGGCTTGGTCTACGAACGTAGTTTGCTCGGTGGCAATCGCGGATTCCGCTTTTTGCTCAGATTGAGCTGTGAAAGCTTGGACGCCTGAACGTGCCGCATATTTGTCCACGGCTAGGGGCTCACCATCAAGCTGTACGATAACTCTGACTTGGCGGGAAGAATCTGTGCTTAGCTCTGGCGAAATGAAGGCCGGAGCCGCCTCAATAGTCAATGCTTGCTGAGCTTCCAAAAATGAGTTGATTTGCAGATCTGCGGTAGCAGCAGAACTGACAGACGGCAGAGACAAGCTTACCGTCAAGGCAAGAGCGAGTGATACGACAGGTATTTTTTGCAAAATGATCGGCTTTTTCAAAGATTTCCCTCTTTTCAATCAAAATATGATATGTCTACATACTAGGATTTGAAGCCACTGCCGTTGTTCTCACGCCTCCCTTAATATCTAAAATAATAGAATTGACCACTGGTGACTAACTTGCCAGTTTTGAGGCATATCTTACCATATTGGTGGGATATATTACTATATGTTTTTTATATTTTTAGAAAAAATAAGGGTAACATCACATATAGATTCCATGGAAATGTTATGAATTTACTAGATTATTTTTGAAAACAATCGAAGGGGAATGGGAGAATGCGAGATTTAATGATATAATCTGCATTGGAATTGTTGAGGTTTCACAATCATGTAAAATGCCTAAGGCAAAGGAGTCGATTATGTTGGCAAAAACATTGATTTTCGGGCATAAAAATCCGGATACGGATACCATTTGCTCAGCTATTGCTTATGCAGACTTAAAAACCAAACTGGGCGCGGACGTAGAGCCGGTTCGTCTGGGCGAGGTGAACGGGGAAACGCAGTATGCACTGGATTATTTCAAAGTGAGCGCGCCACGTCTAGTTGAGCAGGTTGCTGCTGAAACGGACAACGTCATTTTGGTCGATCATAATGAGCGCCAGCAAAGCGCCGCTGATATTGACAAAGTACGTGTAACTGAAGTCATCGACCATCACCGGATCGCTAACTTTGAAACAAGCCAGCCGTTATACTTCCGCGCTGAGCCAGTGGGTTGCACAGCCACCATTTTGAACAAGCTCTACAAGGAAAATGGTGTAGCGATTCCGAAAGAAATCGCAGGTCTAATGTTGTCCGCGATTATTTCCGATTCCCTGTTGTTCAAATCCCCAACCTGCACGGATCAAGACGTAGCTGCTGCTCGTGAACTGGCTGAAATTGCTGGTGTGGATGCAGATCGTTACGGATTTGACTTGCTTAAAGCGGGGGCTGATTTGAGTGGTCACACCATTGAACAGTTAGTGAGTCTGGATGCCAAAGAATTTCAGATGAATGGTCGCAAAGTGGAAATTGCTCAAGTGAACGCGGTAGACGTCAACGATGTGCTATCGCGTCAAGCTGACCTAGAAGTTGCATTATCCCAAACCATTGAGGCCAAAAATCTCGATCTGTTCCTGTTCGTTGTAACAGACATTGTGAACAGTGATTCCATTGGTATTGCCCTGGGAAGCCAAGCACAAGCGGTTGAGAAAGCCTATAATGTACAGTTGGATGACAACAAGGCTGTTCTAAAAGGCGTTGTATCGCGAAAATCGCAAATTGTGCCTGTATTGACTGACGCTTTTAACAGTTTGTAAGGATAAATAATAAGCCTCCTGAACCCCTGCATAATGGCAGTGGAAGCAGGAGGCTTATTTTTATTTCTTCAGTTCTGCCAGGACGTCTCCGATGCGGAATTCAAATGCCAATTTCAACTGATCGCTCATCAGGTGCCAGGCGTTTTCAGCTACAGCGAGATCGCCGCTATGGGTAAATGCATGTGCGGCACCCATGTATTTTTTATACGTCACGGACACATCTGCTTCAATCAGCCGTTTGGCGTACAACTCGGCTTCGTCAGCCAAGGAGTCCAACTCCGCGGTTATGATCAGAGCAGGAGGGAGATTATGTAGTGATTCTGCAAAAATGGGGGAAACTAACGGATTCCGCGCCTCCTCTGGTGAGTGCAGGTAGCTTTCATTAAAGATCTTTGCTACTCGTGGCGGAATGGCTTTCTCGAATTGGGGCTTCAATTTGGGATCTGTAGCAATATCTAATGGTGGGTAATCCAGTACCTGATATATAATCGGAAATTCCTTGCGATCCCGGGCCATAAGATACAGCGCTGCCGCTAGATTACCACCTGCACTGTGTCCCCCGACCGCAATGCGTTGAGGATCTACGTTGAGCACATCAGGATGCTCGTACAACCATTGGGTTACATCATAGCTTTCCTGTAGCGGGATAGGGAATTTATACTCCGGGGCCAAGCGATAATCGACATTAACGACAACGCAATTCGCACGTTCAGTAATGACCGGACACCAGGGATCATCCATTTCGGCGCTGCCCATTACAAAGCCGCTGCCATGGAAATTTACAAATACAGGGAGTGGATCAGCAGACCGGTGAGAAGGTTCATATACAATCACCCTGGAGTCACCAACAGAGGTGGGAATGATCCTTTCTTTCCGATGTACTTTGGGAGAATGCGAAGGTTTGAAATCGGACGCAGCTACCATTCTGCCAGCCGATATGCGGGCAAGTTTGACGAACAGTTTTTGTCTCAGTCTTCGCACCATTTTTCTCTCTCCTCTCTGGAGTCGGTTAGACGCGAACCTTTGACATCTTCAAACGCAGAACGTACGCGTGACAAATAGGTTTGGAACTGACAGATTTCCGACTCACTAAAGTCTGACATCAGACGTGAAGCCAGCCCTACGAAAAAGGGGTCCATCTGTTGAATTTTACTTCTTCCTTTATCGTTCAGGGACACGAACACTCCCCGCTTGTCATTGGGATCGTCATATTTATTAATGAATCCCTCTTGTTCGAGAGAAATAACCATAGAACTGATTGCTGCTCGGCTTACCCCCATCTTTTCAGCCAAAGCAGAAGGAGATGACATTTCATCTCTTTGCGCTGAAAGTACACAAAGCGCGATATATTGCCCGTAGGACAGACCAAATTCACGCGAACGTTTTTCCATGTTTTTACGTATTTCATACGTTATGGAAAATAAATCTACCAAAACACCAATCGGTTTATTGCCACCTGGAAAGAGATTATAGGCCAGTTGACGAATTTCGGAGTCCAAAAAAAAGAACATGCGATCCACCTCGATGTAGTTAATTAGTTAACTGTAATTTAATTAACCACTGGTTGCAATGATTTATACAAACTTTGTTCCGCATTTTTTTGAAAATATATCTGTAAAACGTCACATCCAGGGGCCGATACACTGATCGAGGCCCTGATTCACAAAGGCTTGTATGGAGGGCTGACGCAGGGTACGTCCTTCTTGCCACCGCCATTCACTATATTGAACCTTGGCGGTATACATGGGTTTCACCCAAAATGCGTCTTGATGCCGATCCGGTTTATTGCTAAAAGGTCGCTCCGATATGGTATGTGGCAGCAGGCGCTCGGTAAGCTGACGCCAATCTTCCCGAGTCAGCTTACCCGTCCCCACATGCCCGATATAGCGCAGCATTCCTTGTTTATCATATTGGCCCAGTAACACAGCATTGATAATGCCTCCGTTTAGGGTATAGCCACCGATAACGGCAATGATATCGCCATAATTTTTGACCTTGAGCCATCGTCCGTCCTTTCCGCCCAATGTGTACGGACTATCCAGCTTTTTACACACAATGCCTTCCATTCCTTGGCTGCACATGACCTGAAATAGAGCTTGTCCATCAGGATGAGCGGGAGCCAGTTGAATCCGTTCATTCGGTATGATGATCTGATGCAGCAGTTCAAGCCTTTCCTGTAACGGTTTAAGATGAACCCACTCCCCGTTCAGATAAACAATATCAAACAACATGTAAGTAGCGGGTACAGCTTCATAGGCTGACTGAACTCGATCCGTCCGACGAATCAGATCCCGTCGCATAATTTCATGGAACGATGGCTTACCGTCGGCACCGAGTGCGATCATTTCCCCGTCCAATATGACCGAATCAGCCTTACAGTAGGAGGGGAAGAGAGCAAGCTCCGGGTATAAAAGCGTTCGTTCATGCTGCTTGCGGTTAAACAGACGCGTACCGCCCTGGTCGTGATACGTCAAAATTCTCGTACCGTCCCATTTTATTTCGTAACGCCAAAGGCCCGGATCTACAGGTACTTTTTCGCTCAGTTCCGGCTCAAACGGGATGACAGGTTTTATTTCTGTACGCAACGCAGCACCTCCCTTGCCTTCATTGGAATAAATATAGTGTCGACGATAGATCCTATTTTATGTGTCAGGATTTTGAAAAATTCGATTCCAGTCGCTTCGAAGTGCAAGATATAGACGAACTAAACCATTTCGATCTATATCTTGTTCATTGGAAGTCGCTTATGGGATTTTTGCAAAATCCTCGTATGTGATGTTTCGCTGATTCCTAAATAGGGGAATGATAAGGATATCTAGCGTCGGCATGAAGTGATTGCAGTAATACGTTAGCATGGAGTTGTAACGGGATTTTCTTCAGTCAGAAAGGAGATTGGTTTCATGAGACAAATTCGCGAGGAGGACCATGCAGTAGTCATGGTGGATGATGGACAGGTAGTTGCAGAAGTAGGCTATAAATCCATAGATGACCACTCATTGGTCATTGACCATACATTTGTATCCGAGCAGTTACGGGGTCAAAAAATCGGCAAGGAGCTCATCGACAGAGTGGTTGATATGGCAAGGAATCAGCATAAAAAGGTTATCCCTGCTTGCTCGTACGCGCTTGCTCTGTTCAAGCGCCATCAGGAATACAGTGACGTATGGCAGCAATGAATATGGATCATCAAGGCTGCTTAATTGCATAACCGACACAACACCGGAGCGGGTAATCAGACCTTCCCGGTGTTTTTTATGTGTGCATAAAGCTTGTAAAATCAATGCATTCTACCGTTGATATAGGGAAGTAAAGGGCTATTTCAAATGTTGAAGCATATTTTCTGACAGATGGCTGTGAAATTGTTCATACTGTTGTCACTTCACAGGCTGTCCATGAGTTCTATATAATATATTATGGTTATGACTACAACAGTAACGAAAACCTGAATTTAACGAAGGAGACGCTCATGATGAATAAAGCGAGTGAGGACAAGCAGTACGTTCCAACGAGCAATCGTAATTTTACAGCCTTGATTATCACCGTTTCCATTATAGCCAACGTGATTATTTTGCTGCTGTTCTTTTCGCCGATCGGATACCAGGGTAGTGTGAGTTTTGATCTCACTATTTTCCCAAGGCTGAATGCGATTTTTAACAGCTTCACGTTTATTTTTCTGGTGGCTGCACTGGTTGCTATTTTCAAAAAGAACATTAAGCTTCATAAAACCTTTGTTTTGCTGGCCTTCGCCAGTACCGTTTTATTTTTATTTTCCTACCTGACCTTTCACTACATTTCGCCGGAAACTGCAAAATATGGTGGGGTGGGTATCCTTCGGCCGATCTACTTTACGCTGTTGATTTCGCATAGCATACTGGCTGCGATTATTGTACCGCTAGCACTGTTCACAGTTGTATGGGGATGGACGATGCAGGTAGCAAAACATCGTAAGATTGCGCGCTGGACGATGCCAATTTGGCTATATGTGAGCTTGACTGGGGTACTGGTGTACGTTTTCATGGCCCCATACTATTAATAGATGTGAACCCTTTGCGGGTTGATTTAGGAAAATGGCGTCTCTGCTGAAGAGGCGTCTTTTTTGTATCCAATAAAAGAAAAATTATTCCTTCTAAATTTATTTTATTGAAAAAACGTTCCTTCTTTAGCGGTATTTCTGCTATAATTTGCCTTAATCAACTAAGAACAAGGGGGTCACCATGTGACAAAGAAAGCGAAAGGCAGGTTACGGTTGCTTGTATCTATGCTGGCGCTGGTTGTACTGCTGAGCAGCTGCGGTGGTGGAGGATCAAAGTCGGAAAAGGTTGACGGAGGGAAAGTAACACTGCAATTTTGGACCATTGCACTACAACCTACATTTACCCCGTATTTCAATCGGGTGATTGCCGATTATGAGCAGAAGAACCCCAATGTCAAAATTGACTGGAAGGATTACCCTTATGATGCAGTGACCAACAAGCTGTTGACAAGTATCGCTAGCAACAGCAGTCCGGATGTAGTCAATCTCAATACAGAATTTGCTAGCCAAATGGGCTCCAAGGGTGCTGTTGTTGATATGAATGAGCATTTGTCGCCCGAGGAAAAGGCTGCTTATTTCGAGGGTATTTATAATTCCACAGTCATTAACGGTAAAGCTTATGCGCTACCCTGGTATACCGGTACAGAAGTGCTTTACATGAATACAAAGCTGGTCAAAGCCGCCGGATTGGACCCTGCTCATCCGCCCAAAACCCGGGAAGAATTGTCTGATTGGGGCCGTCAAATCAATAGAAAAATTGGCAAAGCAGGCTATGCTCAGCAACTTGTATCCAAGCTTTTCGCTGTGGACGGCATTCCTATTCTAAATAAAGAAAAGACAGCAGCGGCGTTCAATACACCAGAAGCAGTCACTATGATTGATAATCTAAAAAAACAGATGGAAGATGGCGTTGTACTCAAGGAAGACGCTGACTTCTCACAACAAGTGAAATATTATGCCGGCGAGCAGGTTGCTTTCGAGCTGGCAGGCCCAACGTTCATCAATTTTATCAAAACGGCAGCGCCGGATGTTTATAAGAACACAATTGCTGTTCCTGTCCCAACCGGTAAAGCTGATGTGCGGCTCTCCAACTCCATGGACCTGGTCGTACCTGCTAAGTCTGCACATGTGGACGAAGCAGTGAAATTTGCTGTTTTCTTGACAAACGCAGAGAGTCAAACAGCTTTTTCTAAAGCGGCGAATACACTACCTTCCACGAAAGACTCCATTAAAGATCCATATTTTACTCAGTCTGACAAATCATTAGAAGCACAAGCCAAGGTAGTATCCGCGCAAAGCTTGGATAAGGCGACAGATTATATGGTCGGTGTGCCTAATGCCAAAGATGTGAACAGTGCCATCGCGCGAGCTTTGCAAAATATTGTATTGAACGGTACGGATACGAAGCAGACGCTTACTGCCCTGGAGCAGGAAGTGAACGATATTTTAAAGCAATAGGTTTGACAGGGGAGTAAATGAATACTCCCCTGTTCATTTATCAAAATCAGGTGGTGATGCAGCATGATCAAATGGTTAAGGTCGGAGTCCTTTACGGCCTGGGCCTTTATGACGCCAGGACTGTTATTGCTTGCCGTCTTTGTATTTTGGCCTATTATTTACAGCATCCCGCTGGCATTGACAGACTACTCTGTCATATCAGATACCCATTTTGTCGGCTTGGATAATTTTGAAGCGGCGTTTAAGGACCGTAACTTTCTTATTTCAATTTGGAACTCATTGTTGTACGTGCTCATTGTCCCCTTTCTCCAAATTTTCTCTATCCTGATGGCTGTGCTTGTGAACAGCCGTATCCCGGGAATTAAAATATTTCGTACGTCCTACTACATCCCTGTTGTGACTTCGATGGTAGCTGTAGCCTTAATTTGGAGCTGGCTATTGGGCAATAACAGCGTAGTGAACTACTTGCTCATGCAGGTCGGCTTGATTAGCAAAGACATACACTGGTTATCGGACAGCAACTTGGCCTTGTATGTACTGATGTTCATCACAATGTGGAAGGGACTCGGGTATTATATGATGCTCTATCTGGCTGGATTACAAAATATTCCTCAAGATCTGTACGAAGCCGCTAGAGTCGACGGAGCAAGCCGATGGCGTCTGATTGTTCATATTACTCTTCCACTGTTAAGACCTTACGTTTTGTTCTGTACCCTTATATCACTCATGTCAGCTATTCGTGTATTTGATGAAGTATATGTACTAACCAAGGGTGGACCGGGAACGGCCACGTTGACATCCAGCTTGTATATTTTTCAAAAGGGCATGGAGCAGTTCAATTTTGGATATGCTTCTGCGCTTGGCTTAATTGTCGGTGCAATGATTGCCGTACTTAGTATTATCGTATTCCGATTCAATAGGAAAGGCGGTGTCAATCCCTATTGATGAATCTAAAGGATGACAAAATGCTACGCTCATCTCTTCCTAAAAAGGAAAGCAGCCGCATCATGCGCAGTCTTGCTCGAATGCTGAGAATGACGGTCATCTACGTGCTTCTAGTGCTACTCGCCCTCTTTTTAATGGGACCGTTCCTATGGCTGCTCAGCGTATCCCTCATGCCAGGTCGTAACATTTTTTCAACGCCGCCCGCTATTTTTCCGACCTTTATCGATTTCGACAACTATGTTCAGGTGTGGCAGTTCATGAATTTTCCAAAGTATATGCTGAATACGGTCATCATTACGGTGTTGGGCGTTGTGCTCAATGTGGTACTCGCCAGTCTGACGGGATATCCCTTGGCTGTATTTCGTTTTAAGGGTAAAAATCTGGTGTTTACGCTGCTGATTGCCACGATGATTATTCCTTCCTACACCGCATTTATTGTGCATTATCTGACCATTCAAGGGCTCCATCTGGGCAATACATATTTGGGTGTGGTGTTGCCCGGGGCAGTCTCCGTGTTCAACATTTTTCTAATGCGACAGACGTTTATTCATATTCCCACCGATGTGCGTGATTCCGGTAAAATGGACGGCGCTTCGGAGTTTCGAATTTGGTGGCAGCTGGTGCTTCCGCTGGTCAAGCCGGCGCTCGCTGTAATTTCTCTGTTGGAGGCGATGTCGTTCTGGAACAGCTTTCTGTGGCCTATCGTTATTTTAAACGATACGGAGCTATATCCGCTGGCAGCTGCGCTCACGTATCTCAACGGTCAATTTGCCTATAACTTCGGTTGGATTGCTGCAGGCACAATGATTTCGGTACTGCCGATCATTATATTGTTCCTGTTTACACAGCGCTACTATATGGAAGGTTTGGCGGGAGCGGTAAAAGGATAAGCCAGTAGTCGTGGCTACGAAGAGCCTGTGAATGGAAGGAGATGATTGCGATGAAATTGTCCAAAGGAATGGGGCCTCATTCGGGTGTAGGGTTATCACCGCAGGAGATACAATATTATTTTCGTGATGTGTATGACAGCGGGGAAAGGCTGGTTATCTCCGAACCGCGTCTGATCTGTGAACTGTCCTCTCGCTTTGCAATGAATCAGGAGTATGAAGGTGTGCTGGACCCCGAGGGACCGATCAAGCTTATTGTGCCTCCAGGACCGGGTGTACCGACTGAAACACGGGGAAGCGTGCAGTTGGTGCTCGAATATGACGGAACGCTTGCTGCAGACGGATATCGGTTGGACATTCAGAAGGACGGGCGGATTGAAATCCATGCTTCCAATAAAAGAGGGCTCAAATACGGCATGGATGCCCTGCATCTCCTGCTTCAAGTGGAACAGGAGCGATGTACTCTGCCGGTGATGTCTATTCGGGATGAGCCTTCATTCCCGGTCAGAGGAATTATTGAGGGCTTCTATGGGAAACCGTGGAGTTTCGCGGATCGGATGGATGCTGTCCGTTTTATGGCTGCGCATCGGATGAACACGTTCATGTATGCCCCCAAGGATGATCCATATCATCGTGAGCTATGGAGAGAGTCGTACCCTGAGGATACGTTTGACCAGATCCGCGAATTAAAGGAAGCCTGCGAACGGCATGAGATTGATTTTCATTACTGTATCAGTCCAGGGAACGACCTAAGCTTTGGCAGCGATGAAGATTTCCTTAAATTGACGGAAAAGCTAGCGGACGTGATTGCGATTGGCGTACGTCATTTTTCTGTATTAATGGATGATATTGATTATGTACTCAAAGGGGAAAATCGACATTTGCTGGGCCGCTCGGGTCACGCTCATGTCTTTTTGACGAACAAGGTTCACACATGGCTGGCTGAACGGCTGCCTGAGTTTACACTGACAGTCTGTCCTTCGGAATATTGGTCGTATTGGGATACCGAATACAAAAAGGACTTCCGCGAGCGGCTGCATCCGGAGATTAAGGTGTTCTGGACGGGGTACTTTGTTTTTGCCCCACAGATTAGTCGCGAGCACGCCGCCGATAATCATGCGTTCTTCGGACATGAGCTGTGGCTGTGGGATAACATCCCGGTGAATGATTGTGACCATGATCGGTTATTCCTTGATCCGCTGCGCGGACGGTATTCCGGGCTACCAGACTGTGGACATACCGGTATGGTGGCCAACCCGATGAATCAGTGGGAATGCTCCAAAGTGACGCTCATTACGATGTCCCACTATATGTGGAACAGTGCACGGTATATGCCTGAGCTATCTTGGCAATGGGCTGCGCGGGAGTTAGCGGGAGAGCGTGCGGATGAACTGATGTTTTTCTGTCGTCAAAACAGGAACAGCCGACTGGGCGGCAGCGCGTATGAGGACGTGGATCTTGCTTTGCAAATGCGCGATATCCCTGCGCTGGATATGTACTTTGAGCGGCTGCTTCAGACCGTGAGCGTCCTACGGAACGTGCCTGCTGATGATCCGGCGGCAGGTTTCGTGTCCCAGGCCGCGCCGTGGCTGGAACGTGCCGAGCTGGACGCAGGCCTGTGGCATGTGCTGCGCCAAGCTGCGCTCAGTGGCGAGCGACAGGACGATGCACATTCAAGGGGAAGCAGCACGCCGAGCAAAGCAGTTGGCGGGCAAGAGCCGTCGCCTCTGACGGACGAAATTGCAGGAGAACTGCGACGCGGTATCACTGCTTGCTTAGAAGCGGAGGCTCGGCTGGGTAGCAATCCGGCGATCCGTGCTGCCGCGCAGTGGGGTTATGTCGATCAGGACGAACAAGGCAAATATCGACTGATCTTGTGAGTGTTTGCGATGGATTATGAAACCAAGGCAGCATAGCTGCCCTGAAAATAATCATTTGCCGTTAGGATAACGGTAATTTTCAGGAGAGGTGGAACGTACGGTGAAGTCAAACACCCGATTACTTTTTATACCGCTAGATGAGCGGCCCTGTAATTATCAATTTCCTTATTTACTGGCACAGGGTACAGACTTGGAAATGGAGCGACCCCCATTAGAATGGATGGGACAAAAGAAAACCCCTGGCGATACGACCAGACTATGGGCATGGCTCGAAGAACGCGCGGCTACTGCTGATGGAGCCATTGTTGCGATGGATACGTTGCTGTACGGAGGAATCGTACCTTCTCGACTACACGGTATGTCGAGCGAGCAGGTCAGAGATAGAGTGAATCGGCTTCGCAGGCTAAAGCAACTATATCCGCAACTGACTCTGTATGCATTTCAACTAATTATGCGTTGTCCGCAATACTCTTTGGCTGATGAAGAACCGGATTACTATGCCGATTGGGGGCGTGAGATATTCCGAAAGGGCTTCATTGAGCATCGTCAGGAGCTGGGGATCGCTACCGCTGAAGAGTTGCTCGAATTAGCTGATATAAACGAGCGTTTGCCAATGGAAATACTGGATGATTACTTGGGGCGTCGCCATGTGAATTTGGAGGCTAATGAAGTTGCACTGGATCTCGTAGCAGAAGGTATCATTGATTTTATGATCATCCCACAGGATGATTCGGCTCCCTACGGCTATACCGCCAAGGATCAGCAGCGGCTAAGAAGTCGTATTTCTGAGCTTGGGCTGGATTTGAATGTATACATGTACCCGGGGGCAGATGAAGTGGGTTGTACGTTGCTGGCTCGTTGGGTTAACAAGATGAATAATGTAGTCCCACTGGTGTATCCCCGATTGTCTGCTTTGCAGGGGGCATTCGTAGTTCCGCTTTTTGAAGATCGCTATTTTTACGAAACCTTAAAATATCAGATTATGGCGGCAGGTGGGCTGATAGCTTCCTCGGCAACGGAGGCTAATTTGATTTTGTTGGCTAACACACCCGGTGACACGATGGCAGAGGCTTCATCCCAGCAGCGTGCAATGACCGGATATGATGTACATCGGAATGTAGTAGAGCTGGTTGAGTACGGTTCTTATATGCTGCAATATGCAGGTCAAAATGTTGCAGTTGCTGATGTGGGCTACGCCAACGGCGCAGATCTCAAGCTACTTAGACTATTAAAGCAAAAAGGACTGCTTTTTAAGCTGGCAGGTTATGCAGGCTGGAATACCAGTTCTAACACGCTGGGCACCGTCATTGCTCAGTCCATGCTGTATACCCACTATGGCTCTACGGAGGAACATTTGGATTTTCTGTCGCTGCGCTACGCCGAGGATGCCTGTTATTGCGCTGTGGTACGTACGGCTATGAATAACGGGATTGTGGAGCAGATGGGTTTTACCAAGTTTATGCTCGATGGACCGAGAGGCTCGGTAGCTGCGGTTATTCGTGGACGGCTGGAGCAGGCACTCAATGAATATGTGAACGGGCCGGAAGGTTGCGTGGAAATTATAGATTGCTACATGCCGTGGAACCGCACCTTTGAAGTCGGATTAACCGTACGGCATCATGCCGAGAAGAGAGGGTGATTCCTATGGGAATGGAAGGTGTATTATCCAAAGTTCAGCACGGACTGATCGTATCCTGTCAGGCGCTCCCAGGCGAACCGTTACATGGAGCAGATTCTATGGTCAAAATGGCGCGTGCCGCACAGCAGGGTGGAGCTGTAGCGATTCGTGCCAATGGCGCATCGGATGTACGTGCGATTAAACAGGCGATTTCGCTACCAGTGATTGGCTTGATTAAGCGGGATTATGATGATTCTGATATTTACATTACGCCCACCCTTCGTGAAATGGAGGAACTGGTGGAGGCAGGCGCGGATATCATTGCGCTGGATGCCACATTACGACCGCGCCCAGCGGGATGTAAGCTGAAGAGGCTCCTAGATTATGCCCATGAGCAGGGAGTCACTTCCATGGCAGACATATCGACACTGGAGGAGGCGCTTCATGCGGCCTCCCTTGGCGCAGACTGCGTATCCACCACGTTATCCGGGTATACGCCGTACTCTACTCAGATTGAGGGTCCTGATCTGGAGCTGGTTCGGAGAGCGTCGGAACTGGTTCCTGTTCCTTTAATTGCAGAGGGCAAAATCTATGATCCAGCGCAGGTTGAGGAAGCATTCCGAATGGGAGCACATGCAGTGGTTGTAGGCTCGGCGATTACCAGACCCCAATTGATTACGCAGCGGTTTGCCGATGCCGCAAGGAAGGCAGTGAAATGCACCTATGGAGATGAACGACCGAATTAACACGTACTATCCTTCATTAACGAAATCGGAGCAGAAAGTCGCCTTATGCGTACTGGAGCATCCCGCAGATATCATATATTTCTCCGTGACGGAGCTGGCGGATTTTGCAGGTACAGGCGAAACGACGGTGATGCGCTTTTGTCGGAAAATTGGTTTCAAAGGTTATCAGGATTTCCGACTGTCCCTGGCACAAAACCAGACTTATCGTAAAACCGATATGGGCGAGGAGAACATCGACCCAGATAACGAACAAGATATTACGCGTACGGTGTATCACAACATGCTCGATATTTTGCACTCCAGTATGGGACTGCTGGACCATTCAGAGCTTGGTCGTGCGATTGCGTGTCTCGATCAAGCGGGCTATGTTCAATTTTTCGGCGTAGGCGCTTCGGGAATTTCCGCGCAGGATGCTAAAAATCGTTTCTTACGGATCGGGCGGCGCGCCGAGGCCGTGGCAGACGGTCATATTCAGTCGATGATGGCGGTGTCCATGAACCCGGGTGATGTCGCTATCGGCATCAGTGTATCAGGAAGTACGCTGGATACGAACGATATGCTGCACAAAGCCAAGCAAAACGGTGCAACTGTTATCGCAATTACGAATTATGCGAAATCACCCATCACCTCCATTGCAGATATCGTGTTACTGACCGCAGGCAAAGAAGCCCCGATAGAAGGTGGTTCAATCGGTGCTAAAATTTCACAGCTATTCGTGATTGACCTCATCTGCGAAGGGCTTGCTCGCAAGCACACGAGTCACACCAAACAGATGAAGGAAAAAACAGCGAGGGCCGTTATTGAACGAAGCTATTGAGATTTTTCAGTTGTGAATTGAAAACTGTGCGCTCTGACAGTTCAATGACTTGTGTTTGTGGTGCATATGAATGGCTATTTCATGTATTGCTACTAAATAGAAGGTTTGTAAAAAGAGCTAGTAAGCTTTTATGTGGGGCAACAAGGAGGTTGGTGTGGTGGCAGCTGCTGTGAACAGAGTCATTGGAATCGACATTGGGGGCACATCGGTGAAGGCCGCCATAGTGGCACGGGACGGATCGGTGCTTGATGAAATCCGGCTGGATACGGACGCTTCCCGTGGACGTGAATGGGTGTTGTCGCGGGTGTCAGAATCTGTGCTCGGATTGTTGCGTTCTTTTGGAGATACCAGCATCGGTGCCCATATAGATGTAGGCGCTCTAGGCATTGCTACTGCTGGCCGAGTAAATGTGGAGAGCGGCGAAGTTGTGTATGCCACAGATAACCTACCTGGCTGGCAAGGTACATCCTTGGTAACGTGGGCTAGAGAAAAACTGGCTTTACGAGCGGTTGCTGATAATGATGCGAACGCCGCTTTACTTGGAGAAGCGTGGCAGGGAGCGGGGAAGGGCAAGCGACGCTTGGTGATGCTCACGTTGGGAACAGGTGTCGGAGGTGCATATATGGAAAATGACCTCTTGTGCAGAGGGGCTCATTGGAGCGGCGGTGATTGGGGGCACAGTATTCTATTCCCGGGGGGACATCCCTGCAATTGTGGAAAAAAAGGGTGCGCCGAGCAATATGTATCGGGGAGCGCCTTGTTACGTCGAGGTAGGGAACACGTCGGTAAATTGTACCGCTCAGGGAACGAGATTGTGAAAGAGGCCGCTCACGGTAACCAGGAAGCAATCCAGGTGCTGGATGATTACACCGCAGATTTAGCTGTGCTTCTATCTAATATCTCGGTGCCTCTTGATCCTGAGGCAATCATTGTAGGCGGAGGAGTAGCGGACGCGGGAGAGGTCTGGTGGCCCATGCTGGAAAAGCATCTGCACCAACTTGGAGTTCAAACGGAAGTAAGTCGGGCATTGTTGGGCAACCGCGCTGGAATCATCGGCGCTGCACGGCTTGCTTTTGAAATGACCGAGTCCTAGTACAAGAATGAAAGGGGAACGAACCATGACGCAAAAACGGCTTGATACCGACATTGTTGTGATTGGCGGAGGTCTGGGGGGGACATCGGCAGCTCTTGCGGCGGCGAAGGCTGGCATGAGAGTCATCGTGACGGAGGAGACGGATTGGTTAGGGGGGCAGTTAACTTCACAGGCGGTTCCCCCAGATGAGCATCGATGGATCGAACAATTTGGCTGCACAGCAACATACCGTGAGTTCCGTAATCGTGTGCGTGACTACTACCGTCAGAACTATCCGTTAACCGAAGAAGCACGGAATAATCCCATTCTCAACCCTGGGAATGGTTGGGTAAGCCGTCTGGCCCATGAACCACGGGTAGCTCTGCGGGTGCTTGAAGATATGCTCGCTCCCTATTTGAATACGGGGCGCGTTCATGTATACTATCACACCGTGCCTATTGCGGTTCAGACGGATGGGGACTGTATTACTTCTGTAACTGTCCGTACCTCGAATAGCTCTGATCATAAGTGTGGATTTAGAGTGCTGCACGGAACGTTTTATCTGGATGCGACAGAGTGTGGTGATCTCCTTCCAATGGCGGGCGTGGAGCATACGAGTGGAGCGGAGTCGCGGGCTGCTACGGGTGAACCTCATGCACTGGAGTGTGCTAACCCTTTTGATATGCAATCTATCACACATGTGGCTGCCGTAGACTATATTCCCCAGGAAAGCTTCATTATAGAGCGCCCGCAACAATATGATTTCTGGAGAAATTATATTCCTTCCTTTTCCCGTTTTCCGATTTTGAGCTGGTTTGCTACTGACGCGGATGATACCAGTAAACTAAAACAGTTCACATTGTTTCCTAACGATCAGGGCATTGTATCCTTATGGGATTATCGTCGTATTGTAGATTCCTCGATATGGAGCGAACCGCTAAATGATGGTGAGGTAACTCTTTTAAACTGGGCGCAAAATGATTATTACCTAGGGCCATTGATCGGTGTCACCGCTCAGGAGCAGGCAAAACATCGAGAAGGAGCGCGTGAGTTGACTCGTTCATTAATATATTGGCTTCAAACCGAAGCGCCCCGATTAGATGGAGGGTTCGGCTATCCGGGCATTCGACCACGGGGTGATATTCTCGGCACATCTGACGGTCTGGCTAAAACGGCTTATATTCGCGAGTCACGCCGAATTCAGGCCAAGTATATGATATCTGAGTTTGATGTAAGTCGTGAGCTTCGGGGAGAAGAGGGACCCAAGCGATATATAGACAGTGTAGGTGTAGGTAGCTATCATTTGGATCTTCATCCAACTACGGTATCTCAGCGAACGTTCTACATCCCTAACTATCCTTATGAAATTCCATTGAGATCACTTATTCCGGTGAGAATGCGCAATTTACTTCCTGCCTGCAAAAATATAGGGATGACCCAAGTAGCCAATGGCTGCTATCGATTGCATCCTACAGAATGGAATATAGGAGAATCAGCGGGAAGCCTAGCGGCTTACTGTGTCTCCAACGAAGTATATCCCATTGAAGTGAGCCGATCAGCAGAGCATCTTGGATGTTTTCAAAATGTTCTTCTTCGCCAAGGTGTGGAACTACACTGGCCTGCAGAGGTATTCGAGCCAGAGGGAGTCATCAGCTAATGAAGGGGCAACTAGCCCCTCGACTGATTTAAATGAGCTGAAAGATGAACGGATTTATTCTAAAATAAAAAAACAAAAAAAGTGCTTGCTAAGTTGCTTGGCTTTATGATATATTATTTGAGCTGACAACAAAACAGCAGTTTCAAAAGCGAAAAGCTTGGGTGAAACGATCTTCGAAAAAAAGAAAAAAATAACCCTTGCATTTTTGAAACGAACATGATATGATCTTATAGCTGCTGAAAAACGCGGCGAAAGAGAAATGTTTGATCTTTGAAAACTGAACAACGAGTGAGTAAAACGATTTTGTTCGCAAAATCAAACAAGAGATATTTTTATCTCGTCAGTTTCAAAATGAGCTTATCGCTCTTTCTATAAACCAACTTCGGTTGGTCTTTAATGGAGAGTTTGATCCTGGCTCAGGACGAACGCTGGCGGCGTGCCTAATACATGCAAGTCGAGCGGGGTTGTTTAGAAGCTTGCTTCTAAACAACCTAGCGGCGGACGGGTGAGTAACACGTAGGCAACCTGCCCACAAGACAGGGATAACTACCGGAAACGGTAGCTAATACCCGATACATCCTTTTCCTGCATGGGAGAAGGAGGAAAGACGGAGCAATCTGTCACTTGTGGATGGGCCTGCGGCGCATTAGCTAGTTGGTGGGGTAAAGGCCTACCAAGGCGACGATGCGTAGCCGACCTGAGAGGGTGATCGGCCACACTGGGACTGAGACACGGCCCAGACTCCTACGGGAGGCAGCAGTAGGGAATCTTCCGCAATGGGCGAAAGCCTGACGGAGCAACGCCGCGTGAGTGATGAAGGTTTTCGGATCGTAAAGCTCTGTTGCCAGGGAAGAACGTCTTGTAGAGTAACTGCTACAAGAGTGACGGTACCTGAGAAGAAAGCCCCGGCTAACTACGTGCCAGCAGCCGCGGTAATACGTAGGGGGCAAGCGTTGTCCGGAATTATTGGGCGTAAAGCGCGCGCAGGCGGCTCTTTAAGTCTGGTGTTTAATCCCGAGGCTCAACTTCGGGTCGCACTGGAAACTGGGGAGCTTGAGTGCAGAAGAGGAGAGTGGAATTCCACGTGTAGCGGTGAAATGCGTAGATATGTGGAGGAACACCAGTGGCGAAGGCGACTCTCTGGGCTGTAACTGACGCTGAGGCGCGAAAGCGTGGGGAGCAAACAGGATTAGATACCCTGGTAGTCCACGCCGTAAACGATGAATGCTAGGTGTTAGGGGTTTCGATACCCTTGGTGCCGAAGTTAACACATTAAGCATTCCGCCTGGGGAGTACGGTCGCAAGACTGAAACTCAAAGGAATTGACGGGGACCCGCACAAGCAGTGGAGTATGTGGTTTAATTCGAAGCAACGCGAAGAACCTTACCAGGTCTTGACATCCCTCTGACCGGTCTAGAGATAGGCCTTTCCTTCGGGACAGAGGAGACAGGTGGTGCATGGTTGTCGTCAGCTCGTGTCGTGAGATGTTGGGTTAAGTCCCGCAACGAGCGCAACCCTTATGCTTAGTTGCCAGCAGGTCAAGCTGGGCACTCTAAGCAGACTGCCGGTGACAAACCGGAGGAAGGTGGGGATGACGTCAAATCATCATGCCCCTTATGACCTGGGCTACACACGTACTACAATGGCCGGTACAACGGGAAGCGAAATCGCGAGGTGGAGCCAATCCTAGAAAAGCCGGTCTCAGTTCGGATTGTAGGCTGCAACTCGCCTACATGAAGTCGGAATTGCTAGTAATCGCGGATCAGCATGCCGCGGTGAATACGTTCCCGGGTCTTGTACACACCGCCCGTCACACCACGAGAGTTTACAACACCCGAAGTCGGTGGGGTAACCCGCAAGGGAGCCAGCCGCCGAAGGTGGGGTAGATGATTGGGGTGAAGTCGTAACAAGGTAGCCGTATCGGAAGGTGCGGCTGGATCACCTCCTTTCTATGGAGAATCGTTTCCTGCAACGGAAACATTCAAATAAGCAAGTACAATGTACCTGCGACCGGATATTCAATTCGGTTCATCACGTTCGTGTGAATGAAATGAATATCCTTAACTTACTCACTCGTTGCTCAGTTTTGAGAGCTCAAACTCTCAAGCTTCGACGAATGTTTCATTCACACATCCGTGTGGAAGCGAAATATTCATCGGGTTTCGCTTCGAAGAAGCGAATTGCACCTTGAAAACTGGATACCGAAACGAAATTGCGTTTTAGAATATTCCTTTAAGCTGATCTTGTGTAAACAAGTGAAATAAAGGTAGCAGGTAAGGAAAGATCTTTTGCCTTTGGCAAAAATTATTCTTTATCGAACATCGACATTTTCTTTCTTTGAAAGAAAAGTCTAGGTTAAGCTACAAAGAGCACACGGAGGATGCCTAGGCGCCAGGAGCCGACGAAGGACGTGGCGAACAACGATAAAGCCTCGGGGAGCTGTAAGCAAGCTTTGATCCGGGGATGTCCGAATGGGGAAACCCGGCTGTCTTCATCGACAGTCACTTTCTGCTGAATACATAGGCAGAATAGAGGCAGACCAGGGGAACTGAAACATCTAAGTACCCTGAGGAAGAGAAAACAATAGTGATTCCGTCAGTAGCGGCGAGCGAACGCGGATTAGCCCAAACCAAGGAGCTTGCTCCTTGGGGTTGTGGGACGTCTCACATGGAGTTACAAAGGAACCGGTTAGATGAAGAGGTCTGGAAAGGCCCGCCAGAGAAGGTAAAAGCCCTGTAGTTCAAAACTTGTTCTCTCCGAGACGGATCCCGAGTAGTGCGGGGCACGTGAAACCCCGTATGAATCCGGCAGGACCATCTGCCAAGGCTAAATACTCCCTGGCGACCGATAGTGAAGCAGTACCGTGAGGGAAAGGTGAAAAGCACCCCGGAAGGGGAGTGAAATAGATCCTGAAACCGTGTGCTTACAAGAAGTCAGAGCCCGATCTATGGGTGATGGCGTGCCTTTTGTAGAATGAACCGGCGAGTTACGTTCCCGTGCAAGGTTAAGGTGAAGAGCTGAAGCCGCAGCGAAAGCGAGTCTGAATAGGGCGAATGAGTACGTGGACGTAGACCCGAAACCGGGTGATCTACCCCTGTCCAGGGTGAAGGTGCGGTAACACGCACTGGAGGCCCGAACCCACGCATGTTGAAAAATGCGGGGATGAGGTGGGGGTAGCGGAGAAATTCCAATCGAACCCGGAGATAGCTGGTTCTCCCCGAAATAGCTTTAGGGCTAGCCTCGGAAAAAAGAATCGTGGAGGTAGAGCACTGATTGGGTGCGGGGCCCGCAAGGGTTACCAAGCTCAGTCAAACTCCGAATGCCATAGATTTAGTTCCGGGAGTCAGACAGTGAGTGCTAAGATCCATTGTCGAAAGGGAAACAGCCCAGACCATCAGCTAAGGTCCCCAAGTGTGTGTTAAGTGGGAAAGGATGTGGAGTTGCACAGACAACCAGGATGTTGGCTTAGAAGCAGCCACCATTGAAAGAGTGCGTAATAGCTCACTGGTCGAGTGACTCTGCGCCGAAAATGTAACGGGGCTAAACACACCACCGAAGCTATGGCTTGATGCTTGCATCAGGGGTAGGGGAGCGTTGAATGCGGGTTGAAGGTGTACCGTAAGGAGCGCTGGACTGCATTCAAGTGAGAATGCCGGTATGAGTAACGAAAAGATCTGTGAGAATCAGATCCGCCGAAAGCCTAAGGGTTCCTGAGGAAGGTTCGTCCGCTCAGGGTAAGTCGGGACCTAAGGCGAGGCCGATAGGCGTAGTCGAAGGACAACAGGTCGAAATTCCTGTACCACCGTAATCCGTTATGAGCGATGGGGTGACGCAGTAGGGTAGTGACGCGGACTGATGGATGTCCGTCTAAGCAGTGAGGCTGGTGTGTAGGCAAATCCGCACATCGTAAGGCTGGGCTGTGATGGGGAGCGAAAATTGTAGTAGCGAAGGTCATGATCTCAGACTGCCAAGAAAAGCCTCTAGCCAGGAGAAGGTGCCCGTACCGCAAACCGACACAGGTAGGCGAGAAGAGAATTCTAAGGCGCGCGGAAGAACTCTCGTTAAGGAACTCGGCAAAATGACCCCGTAACTTCGGGAGAAGGGGTGCCTCGGTAGGGTGAATAGCCCGAGGGGGCCGCAGTGAAAAGGCCCAAGCGACTGTTTAGCAAAAACACAGGTCTGTGCGAAGCCGCAAGGCGAAGTATACGGGCTGACGCCTGCCCGGTGCTGGAAGGTTAAGGGGAGTGGTAAGCCTTCGGGCGAAGCTATGAACCGAAGCCCCAGTAAACGGCGGCCGTAACTATAACGGTCCTAAGGTAGCGAAATTCCTTGTCAGGTAAATTCTGACCCGCACGAATGGCGTAACGACTTGGGCGCTGTCTCAACGAGAGATCCGGTGAAATTTTAATACCTGTGAAGATGCAGGTTACCCGCGACAAGACGGAAAGACCCCATGGAGCTTTACTGCAGCTTGATATTGAATTTGGGTACGATCTGTACAGGATAGGTGGGAGCCGTAGAACTTTGAGCGCCAGCTTGAAGGGAGGCATCCTTGGGATACCACCCTGATCGTATCTAGGTTCTAACTTGGTACCGTGATCCGGTGCGAGGACAGTGTCAGGTGGGCAGTTTGACTGGGGCGGTCGCCTCCTAAAGAGTAACGGAGGCGCCCCAAGGTTCCCTCAGAATGGTTGGAAATCATTCGAAGAGTGCAAAGGCAGAAGGGAGCTTGACTGCGAGACCTACAAGTCGAGCAGGGACGAAAGTCGGGCTTAGTGATCCGGTGGTACCGCATGGAAGGGCCATCGCTCAACGGATAAAAGCTACCCTGGGGATAACAGGCTTATCTCCCCCAAGAGTCCACATCGACGGGGAGGTTTGGCACCTCGATGTCGGCTCATCGCATCCTGGGGCTGAAGTAGGTCCCAAGGGTTGGGCTGTTCGCCCATTAAAGCGGTACGCGAGCTGGGTTCAGAACGTCGTGAGACAGTTCGGTCCCTATCTGTCGTGGGCGTAGGAAATTTGAGAGGAGCTGTCCTTAGTACGAGAGGACCGGGATGGACGTACCGCTGGTGTACCAGTTGTTCCGCCAGGAGCACCGCTGGGTAGCTATGTACGGAAGGGATAAGCGCTGAAAGCATCTAAGCGTGAAGCCCCCCTCAAGATGAGATTTCCCAGTATGTAAGACCCCTTGAAGACGACGAGGTAGATAGGTTGGGGGTGGAAGTGCAGTAATGCATGGAGCTGACCAATACTAATCGGTCGAGGGCTTATCCTAAATAAAACGCAAATAAGTTTCGGATCCAGTTTTCAGGGTGTAACCTTGAAAGTATGTACAAGTGACATACAATAAGCGCATGGCTATTCATTCACACGATAAGTGATGAACCGAATAACCGTACGGAAGAATTTACAGTGTAAATTCATGTTTGGTGGCGATAGCGGAGGGGTTCCACACGTACCCATCCCGAACACGACCGTTAAGCCCTCCAGCGCCGATGGTACTTGGACCGCAGGGTCCTGGGAGAGTAGGACGTCGCCAAGCTATATCCTTTAAAGGATGATGAAGTTTTACATGTTAGGGCCTTTAGCTCAGCTGGTTAGAGCGCACCCCTGATAAGGGTGAGGTCGGTGGTTCGAGTCCACTAAGGCCCACCACTTCTAGAATAACAAAAAGATTGGGGCCATAGCTCAGCTGGGAGAGCGCCTGCCTTGCACGCAGGAGGTCAGCGGTTCGATCCCGCTTGGCTCCACCAATATTCCCTGATAGCTCAGTTGGTAGAGCACTCGACTGTTAATCGAGTTGTCACAGGTTCGAGTCCTGTTCGGGGAGCCATGTTTTGAATATTTCTGACTTTTATATATAAGGTGGCGGCGTAGCTCAGCTGGCTAGAGCGTACGGTTCATACCCGTGAGGTCGGGGGTTCGATCCCCTCTGCCGCTACTCGGAGAGATACCCAAGTGGCTATAAGGGGACCCTCTGCTAAGGGGTTAGACTGCGAAAGTGGTGCGAGGGTTCGAATCCCTCTCTCTCCGCCATAAATTTATTGGAATCAGAACTTATTTTGTAAGGCCCGTTGGTCAAGGGGTTAAGACACCTCCCTTTCACGGAGGTAACAGGGGTTCGAATCCCCTACGGGTCATAATATGGAGGCTTAGCTCAGCTGGGAGAGCATCTGCCTTACAAGCAGAGGGTCGGGGGTTCGATCCCCTCAGCCTCCACCATAAGAAAATTTGATAAATCCCTTTTAATGTCGCGGGGTGGAGCAGTTCGGTAGCTCGTCGGGCTCATAACCCGAAGGTCGTAGGTTCAAATCCTGCCCCCGCAATTAATTTCCTATTGGAAATGCCTCTGGAACTGTGGTGTAGAGGCCTAACATGCCTGCCTGTCACGCAGGAGATCGCGGGTTCGAATCCCGTCAGTTCCGCCATTTTAATCTCATATATAGTTGACATATATAGTGTGGATTATATGGTGTAGTAATAAAACAAAATATGGCTCGGTAGCTCAGTCGGTAGAGCAGAGGACTGAAAATCCTCGTGTCGGCGGTTCGATTCCGTCCCGAGCCACCTTTCAAGTGGGAAATGAGTAATGTGCCGGTGTAGCTCAACTGGTAGAGCAACTGACTTGTAATCAGTAGGTTGGGGGTTCAAGTCCTCTCGCCGGCACCATTTTGGAGGATTAGCGAAGTGGCCAAACGCATCAGACTGTAAATCTGCTCCCTTACGGGTTCGGTGGTTCGAATCCATCATCCTCCACCAGTCTTTTCATAATCATATGGCGGTCGTGGCGAAGTGGTTAACGCACCGGACTGTGACTCCGGCATTCGTGGGTTCAAGCCCCATCGGCCGCCCTTTATTCTTAATTTATTGGGGATTAGCCAAGCGGTAAGGCAACGGACTTTGACTCCGTCATGCATAGGTTCAAATCCTATATCCCCAGCCATTAAGAGCCATTAGCTCAGTTGGTAGAGCACCTGACTTTTAATCAGGGTGTCGAAGGTTCGAGTCCTTCATGGCTCACCATTTATAATTATTTTGCGGTCGTGGCGGAATTGGCAGACGCGCACGGTTCAGGTCCGTGTGGGCTAACCCCCGTGGAGGTTCGAGTCCTCTCGACCGCACCATATTTTGCGGACGTGGCTCAGCGGTAGAGCATCGCCTTGCCAAGGCGAGGGTCGCGGGTTCGATTCCCGTCGTCCGCTCCATTATCCATACGGCGCCATAGCCAAGTGGTAAGGCAAAGCTCTGCAAAAGCTTCATCCCCAGTTCAAATCTGGGTGGCGCCTTGACTGCTCATTATGGATTTAAATATGCGCCCTTAGCTCAGCTGGATAGAGCGTTTGACTACGAATCAAAAGGCCGGGAGTTCGAATCTCTCAGGGCGCGCCATTTCTTAAAAAAAGTATAATGTCGGGATGTAGCTCAGCTTGGTAGAGCACCTGGTTTGGGACCAGGGGGTCGCATGTTCAAATCGTGTCATCCCGATACTGATTTGCGGGTGTAGTTCAATGGTAGAACTCCAGCCTTCCAAGCTGGTAGCGTGGGTTCGATTCCCATCACCCGCTTTTTGCTATAGCGGATTCTTGTTGCCTCAGTGGTGACACCTTATAAATAAAGAGAGCCTGTCTGGGGACAGAGCTCTCTCTTTTTTTGTATTTATCTTCATGTACCCACAATGTATTGATTATTCATAATCTCGGTATCGGTGTATATCGTTCTGATCATACAACTGGTATACACCGATAACCGATCTAGTGGACAGTTTTTACACGGGAATGGTCAGCTGGATGGAGGTTCCCTCATCTGGAGCAGAGGTCATGCTCATAAATCCCCCTACCCCTCTAGCTCGTTCTTCCATACTGAACAATCCAACTCCCTCTCCTTGGGACTTTCCAGAGAATCCAATGCCCTCATCCCGAATGGTCACTTGTATCATTTCATCTTGATCCTCAACGTCGACATATGCCTCCGCTACATCTGCATATTTGGCTACATTCGTTAATGCCTCCTGTACAATCCGATAAATTGCTATTTCCTTGCGAATATCAAGGCGTTTACGTAGAGTGCATTGAAAATGCACCTCAATCCCGTAATGAGAACAGAAGTTTTCAATATAGGTTCTTATAGCTGGGACGACACCCAAATCATCCAGAACTGAGGGACGAAGTTCCCACGCTAGACCACGAACATCTTTGATGATGTCGGTCACCTGCGAACGAAGACTCTCCAGAGCAGCACTAGGTTGTTCGGCAAGTTGGCTATCTAACTGAATAATAAGTGAAAACAAGCTTTGTCCTATCCCATCATGTAGCTCTCTTGAAAAGCGTTTACGTTCTTCTTCCTGTATTTGCATGACTTGCGTCATCATAGACTGGAGTTCCGCTTCTACTTTCTTCAGTTTAGTGACCTCATTGCGGATCGCTAAGTACTGATAGGGTTTACCTTCCTCGTCCATAAACGGAACGATCGTAGTATTCACCCAGTAGTAGCTGTTATCTTTAGCACGATTACGTATTTCTCCTTGCCATACCTCACCTGAACGGATTGTAGTCCACAGGTTTTTCATGAAGGCAGGGGTATGATAGCCTGAATTAATGAGACGATGATCCTGACCGATCAGCTCTTCACGACTGTATTGCGAAATCTCACAAAACTTGTCGTTCACGTACTGAATAATACCTCGATGATCGGTCAAAGCAACAATGGAAGACGTATCTAGAGCAAATTTTAGATTGGATAGTTGGTGGAGTGAGTTACGTAGTGCATGGAGAAAAGGGGACTCTGGTATATAAATTTCTAGATCATTCAGCAATGTATCGGTTGATTCACCAAAGGCATGCTGCAGTAAAGGATTAGAAGGTTCATTCATAATGGAGTAGCCCCTTTTTTAGTGCGAATTTGACTAGCTCAGGTCGTGTTTTCAAGTTAAGCTTCTCCATAAGGTTACTTTTATGGGACTCTACGGTTTTGACGCTAATCACTAGGTGCTCGGCAATTTCCTTGTTGGCATATCCTTTGGCTACCCACGATAGAATCTCCTTTTCCCGCTCAGATAGGGATTCATAGGGTCCGGCTATGCCTTCCTGTTTGATTTTGTCCAGATATTCACTCATCAGTCGTTTGGTTGCATTCGGGTACAAGTAGGCACTACCCTCGGCTACAGACTGGATGGCAGCGAGCAACTCCTCGTGAGGTGCGCTTTTTAAAATATATCCGGATGCTCCAGCCTGAATGGCCCGGAACAGATATTCTTCATCATCATGCATTGTTAAAATAAGGACTTCTGTGTCGGGCAACTTTTTTTTTAATTCAGTGGTTGCCGTGAGACCATCTTTGCCAGGTGGCATGCTAAAATCCATGAGCACGACATTAGGTTGTAGCTCCACTGCCTTGTGGATTGCCTCATCCCCGTCTGCTGCATCTCCTACTACCTTGATACCGTTTTTGCCGTCCAATAGGGCCATGAGGCCAGAACGTACGACAACGTGATCATCCACTACTAGTATACGAATCAATTTGTCATCCCCTCGAACGGTAAAAAAACCGTGCGTTTTGTCATAATCATAGCAAATTTTAGGGATTTCAATCAACAAAGATAGTTAGGGACAGTGATATCAAGTATTTTATGAGTTTCATTATCTACAGAAACATTGTTGATCTATGGAGTAAGAGGGTAAGCACATAGTTGGCTAAGGCGTTGAGCGACTTGAGTGGCCTCGGCTACATCAGACTCTGTGAACATCCTCACATCACGATTACCAAGAAGCAGCACACCGTTGGGCAGATCCCCTGTGCTGGAAAAGGGAATAGCAACAGCAGAGTGAAGCTGCTCGGCCAGCATTAGTGCACATTCCTGACGCAAACGTATACTACCTGATAGCAAAGCACTTACAGTCACGGTACGTCCCAAGCGAACAGCCATCCCGGCAATACCATGGCCAATCTTAAAAGAAATAAGACGATAGCGATTGCTTCGGCTACCGGAGGCGTAATACCAATGCAACTTACCACCCGACTTGGACATAAATGCAAGGGCAGTGAGATCACCATAAATAGTATCTCTCAACTGATTCAGTTCTTTTCGCATTTCATCCGTTATTTGTAGCATAGAAGACACATCCTTTTTCATAACCAAACTATATCTCTAATTCATTGTAGTTCCGACAGTTACAAAAGTAGATCAGGGAACCCCCTGATCTATAGGCGCAGGAAACACTGACTTTTCATCTGGTCGGGTAAGGAGTAGGGAAAAGGCCGATAAATGGGGCGTTAGCTTACTTTGGAAGTGATATTTATCACAGCAAATCAGGGAGTAGGAAGGTATAAAATCAGGTGTTCTCCCGATAACAACCCAGGCATTAAAACATTATGATATAGATATCAGGTAAACACGAGGAGGACGCTAACATGCAAGCCACTTGTATGGAACGGTTTGGGGACGAAGCGGAACGCACGGGAATTCAGATTTATTTGACAGAAGAACATTTGGATC
>NZ_CP182500.1:397500-2565000 GCF_048282685.1 Paenibacillus sp. JJ1722
CGAAGTATACGGGCTGACGCCTGCCCGGTGCTGGAAGGTTAAGGGGAGTGGTAAGCCTTCGGGCGAAGCTATGAACCGAAGCCCCAGTAAACGGCGGCCGTAACTATAACGGTCCTAAGGTAGCGAAATTCCTTGTCAGGTAAATTCTGACCCGCACGAATGGCGTAACGACTTGGGCGCTGTCTCAACGAGAGATCCGGTGAAATTTTAATACCTGTGAAGATGCAGGTTACCCGCGACAAGACGGAAAGACCCCATGGAGCTTTACTGCAGCTTGATATTGAATTTGGGTACGATCTGTACAGGATAGGTGGGAGCCGTAGAACTTTGAGCGCCAGCTTGAAGGGAGGCATCCTTGGGATACCACCCTGATCGTATCTAGGTTCTAACTTGGTACCGTGATCCGGTGCGAGGACAGTGTCAGGTGGGCAGTTTGACTGGGGCGGTCGCCTCCTAAAGAGTAACGGAGGCGCCCCAAGGTTCCCTCAGAATGGTTGGAAATCATTCGAAGAGTGCAAAGGCAGAAGGGAGCTTGACTGCGAGACCTACAAGTCGAGCAGGGACGAAAGTCGGGCTTAGTGATCCGGTGGTACCGCATGGAAGGGCCATCGCTCAACGGATAAAAGCTACCCTGGGGATAACAGGCTTATCTCCCCCAAGAGTCCACATCGACGGGGAGGTTTGGCACCTCGATGTCGGCTCATCGCATCCTGGGGCTGAAGTAGGTCCCAAGGGTTGGGCTGTTCGCCCATTAAAGCGGTACGCGAGCTGGGTTCAGAACGTCGTGAGACAGTTCGGTCCCTATCTGTCGTGGGCGTAGGAAATTTGAGAGGAGCTGTCCTTAGTACGAGAGGACCGGGATGGACGTACCGCTGGTGTACCAGTTGTTCCGCCAGGAGCACCGCTGGGTAGCTATGTACGGAAGGGATAAGCGCTGAAAGCATCTAAGCGTGAAGCCCCCCTCAAGATGAGATTTCCCAGTATGTAAGACCCCTTGAAGACGACGAGGTAGATAGGTTGGGGGTGGAAGTGCAGTAATGCATGGAGCTGACCAATACTAATCGGTCGAGGGCTTATCCTAAAATAAAACGCAAATAAGTTTCGGATCCAGTTTTCAGGGTGTAACCTTGAAAGTATGTACAAGTGACATATGATAAGCGCATGGCTATTCATTCACACGATAAGTGATGAACCGAATAACCATACGGAAGAATTTACGATGTAAATTCATGTTTGGTGGCGATAGCGGAGGGGTTCCACACGTACCCATCCCGAACACGACCGTTAAGCCCTCCAGCGCCGATGGTACTTGGACCGCAGGGTCCTGGGAGAGTAGGACGTCGCCAAGCAAGATAAAAGAGCACAGCCTTAACGGGCTGTGCTCTTTTTCCTATAACCGATTCATTTATCATTCACATGAAAGACCATTATCGTGGATTCGGTCAAAAGTTTTATGGTATTCTGGTTGTCCTTTGTATAGTGGTGCCTAGTCAGCATTTTTAACTGAGGACAGTATTAACTGGGGAAGTTAATCTATTTCAACCTGTTCTGTCTGAAGGACACTCAAGGCTTGAAGTTTACGGGTAATTTCTTTTTGCCACTTTGTATCTCCGACTTGTACGGCAAGATTGAGAAGATCCAAATAATCATCAATATGCAGGGAGGTTTTATTAAAAGTTTCTTTCACTGCGGTCCTGCCTCCTTTAAAGTCTATGTGTATTTATCATTTAATAATGATAATCATTATCAAACTATGATCTTATTCATATTATGCCTGTGTTCTAGATAAATTGCAAGTTATGATATGAATGAATTTTGAAGCACGCAAATGAGGGCTTGAAAAAACAAACCCTTCTCCTTAAGTTCACGCATTGTTCACGTCTTTTCTATGGAACATAATGAAAAGAACAAGCGGGCATTGAGTGTCCACCAATAAGGAGGGCAAATTGCGCAATGCTTCAACAAGAGGAGGAAAAAGACCATGAGCAGAACAAAAATGAAAGCGTTTGCCATTGTGATGGCGAGCGCCTTGGCATTGACGCTGGCAGCTTGTAATAACGGACAAAGCGCAAGTCCGGGAAATTCAGGAGAACCGAGCAGAGGCACCGCAACGAAAGATGTTACGATTACCTTTCAGAACATTAATCCTGATCCGAGCACCCCTTCGTACAAAATGATTAAGCAAATTGTAGGTCAATACGAGCAGGATCATCCTCATGTCAAAATTGAATTGGATTCGCTAAATACAGATCAACAAAAGCTTAAGCTGAAAACACAGGCAGCGGCGAAGGAAGTACCTGATATCACGATTGTAAACCCGGCTGCACAGATGAAGCCATTCGTAGATGCTGGGCTGCTGGCTCCATTAAACGATGTGGCTGATAAAGAGGGGTTAAAAGATACGTTTCAGAATGGACTTCTTAATTACTATAGCTTCGACGATAAGCTCTATGCTTTTCCGGACGGTAACAATATAGAAGTGGTGTTTTACAATAAAGAACTGTTCAAGCAGGCGGGAATTCAGAAGTTGCCAACCACCTTTGACGAGCTGATTACGACGGTCAAGACGTTGAAGGCGAAGGGAATTACTCCGATTGCCATTGGGGAAAAGGATTCATGGACGGGTTCCCTCCTTTTTATGAATATTTTGTTGCGTACAAATGAAGGGCCGAATTTTCTCAATGATGTACTGGACGGTAGAAAGACGTTTAACGACCCAGCTTTTGTGGAAGCGGTGGATGCATTTCAGGAATTGGTGCAGGCAGGAGCTTTCCCGGATGGAGCTACATCTATTGACTACAATGCAGGTGGTAATATTTTTAAAACAGGAAAAGCCGCGATGTATATCATGGGTACATGGGAAACGGGGTCAATTGATGCTTCTTCGGTAGCAGGTAAGGTAGGAGCGTTTCAATTCCCTACGGTGAATGGCAAGGGTGATGTGAATGAGTATGTAATTGCGCCGGGCAGCGCATTTGCGGTATCTGCGAACAGTGAACATTTACAGGAGACGAAGGATTTTCTGCACTATTTTATTAAGGAGATGCCCAAAATTCAGTTTGATCTGAAAAATGCGATTGGCAGTGGTCAGAAAATGAAAGGTGATCTGAAGGAAGCGGGCTACTCCGAGTTAGCGATTAGTCTTAATGAGCTGTTCAAGAATGTAAAAGGGGGCGATCTCGCTTTTGATAATACGATGAATCCGGCTATTGCGCAGGCACATCTGAGTAGCATTCAAAACCTGTTCGTGCAAAAGGAAGACTCTGCACAAGTTGCCAAGGAACATCAGAACACTTTTGAAGCGAATAAATAAGTGAGGATTTTGCAAAAATCCAATAAGCGACTCCCAATGAACAATATATAGATCGAAATGGCCTAGTTCGTCTAGATATTGCACTTTGGAGCGACTGGAATCGAATTTTGCAAAATCCTGAAGTAGCTGACACTAGGGAGGGGGCAGAGTGCTCCTTCCCTGATTGGAAATCATGTAGGTTGTGCATCCTCAGAAGATGTTCAGAATCAACACAAAGGAGATTAGAGCATGAATGTACTGAAGGTGCCAGCACGTACCATTGCCGTTTTCGTGCTACCCTGCCTGTTGTTGTATACCAGTATGGTATTTGTTCCGATTCTGGTGTCGGTGTATTGCGGATTGCTGGATTGGAACGGAATCGCCGAGGCAAAGTTCGTGGGGCTGGCTAATTTTGAACGGATTTTTACAGCAGATTCAGTGTTCTGGCCGTCCGTGAAACGGACTATGATGTTCGCTGTGTTTTCCATGCTGGAAATTCCGTTTTGTCTGTTGCTGGCGATCTTGCTTAATCGTTATGTGCGTAAGGCCAATACGCTGGTTACGATGTATTTTCTGCCGGTTATTCTATCGGTGGTCATTATCGGGCAGCTGTGGAAGACGATCTATAATCCAGCTTCGATGGGTGGAATGCTGAACGGTATTTTGCTGGCGATTGGGTTGGAAAGCTGGACGCGCTCATGGCTGACGGAACCGCAGATAGCGATGTACGCCCTCTATTTTGTATCGTTGTGGCAGTATTTTGGCTATCATTTACTTATCCAGTTTACCGGTGTACAAAATATACCGAATGAGCTGTACGAAGCAGCCAAAATTGATGGAGCTGAAGGATTCAAAGCAGACCGCTATATTACGCTGCCGCTCATTGTACCTATTTTCAAGATATCAATTGTATTAGCATTTATCGGCTCCCTGCAATCGTTTGATTTGATCTGGGTGATGACGGGTGGAGGACCAGCTCATGCAACGGATACAGTATCTACGTATATGTACAATATGTCCTTTTTATCGATGAAATACGGATATGGCAGCGCATTAGCTTCAATTCTCGTAGTGATTTGCTTGTCATTTACAATTGTGATAAATTTTGTTTTCAAACGAATCGAAAATAAGGTAAGCTAAAGGAGATGGAACTGTTGAATGCCTTAAAAAAAACGGGAGTCTTTTCCTTATTGGCAATCTTAATTGTCACGCAGCTGTATCCACTCTTTTGGCTGCTGACCTATTCGTTGAAGACGAATGAAGAGATATTGAGCTCAAGCTTCTTTGCACTCCCTCAAGTGCCCCAGTGGCACAACTATCAGGAAGCCTATGAATCAGGGAGCTACTTGCGTTATTTAGGAAACAGTGTACTGGTGACTGGGGTTACGATGATTTTCGTCATTTTGTTAAGCTCAATGACTGCTTATGCGATTACACGTTTTCGTTGGCGCTTCGGGGCTGTTGTGCTGACTTTGTTTCTGATCGGGATGATGATCCCGATGCAAGCTACGCTGCTGCCGCTGATGGTGATGTTTAAAAACGTCCATATTCTGAATACGTATTTCTCACTGATTTTACCCTACATTGCTTTTCAGACACCGATTGCGGTCTTCATCCTATCCGGCTTTATGCGGTCCATTCCCCACGAAATTGAAGAATCCGCTTACATTGACGGAGCAAGCATTTATCGTATTTTCCGCAGTGTAATCTTACCCATCTCGATTCCGCCTATCATGACGGTATGTATTTTAACTTTCATTAACATCTGGAATGAATACATTATGGCTGCCACCTTTATCTCGTCCGAGAAGCTCAAAACTCTCCCTTTCGGCGTATATACGTTCGTCAGCCAGTATTCTGTGAACTACGGTAATATTGGTGCTTTTCTAGTCATGGGTGCCTTACCGGTCATTATTATTTATTTTGTTCTGTCCGAAAATATCACCAAGGGCATGGTTGCGGGAGCGGTTAAAGGATAGGCGGCCGATGCGAAAGGAGCGCACGGGGGTATGCTGCGCCGTTTTCAATCCATTCAATACCGCTTGTTTGTTCTGTTCCTGTTGAGCATGTCCGGCATTGTGCTGGCGGTCAGTCTATTATTTTACAACCGTACTACGGTGCAGTTCCATGATAAGGTCAGCGAGCTGGCGCGTAAAAATGTATCCCAGACGGCAGGCCTGTTCGAATTGCTACTCGGCAGCTATAACAGTCTCTCCAAATCGATCAGCAACAATATGGATTTGGTTCGTCTGTTGACGACGGATAGTAGTGATTTACCTGCTGTCAATTACATCAACGAACGTACGATTACGAATATTCTGGGCGCTATCTATTATTCGCGTGAGGATCTGATTGGCATCCATGTCATCACAGACACAGGCAAGGTATATAACTATGGCAATTATATGAATGTCATTGATACTCATTACGAACATACGGAATGGTATAAGGAAATTCGAAAGTCGGCGGGCAAAATTGCATGGCTGGGCGTGTATCCTCATTCTGTCATTGATCAGGTGGAAACCAGACCCGTGTTTGCGTTTGGACGGCAGCTCTATGATCTGGATGAGCACAAGCCGATTGGTATTGTCCTGTTTGAGGCTGAGCCGCGTTCTGTTTTGTCCGCTCTCCACAATTTGCGGCTGGGCACCAATAGTCAGGTATATTTGTTAGGTCATGAAAATCGAATTGTGTCGGCCACTTCCTCTGATCCGCCACCGGATTTGCAAAATCTAGAGCAGCAGGTACCGGAGGAGGATGTTATTGTAAATCGAAGTAATGAAAAAGTTGTAATCGCTTCCAAGTTGCCGTTTGCCGACTGGTCTGTGATTAGTGTGACACCTAGTGAGGATCTGAACGTGGAGTTGGTGCAAAATCAAAGGTACTTATTTATCGTGGCACCTATACTTATTATTGTGTCGGCGTTAATTGCATCTATCGTCTCCAGAGGCATTTCCCTTCCACTCAAGCGAGTCATTCGGGAAATGAAGCGGGTAGAGACAGGAAATTTCCGTCATACGGTAAACACCAAATCCTATGAAGAAATCAATCAACTAGCTACCTCTTTTAACCATATGGTAAGACGGATTGCAGAGCTAATCGAGCTGGTGCGTATATCATCGGTCAGTGAAAAAAATGCGGAGCTGCACGCGCTACAGACGCAGGTCAATCCACATTTTCTGTATAATACGCTGGATATGATCTATTGGATGCTGGATGAAAAGGGACAAGATCAGCTCGGAGAGGTGGTTCTCTCCTTATCCCATATGTTCCGTTACAGCAGCCATTGGGAAGAGGGGGCCGATGTAAGCCTTCGTGAAGAAGTGGAGCAGGTTGGGCACTATCTCACCATTATTCAAACTCGGCTGGAGGGTAGGGTATCTGTAGACATTAGCATTGATGAACGATGGATGGATATCCGCCTGCCGAAAATGACCTTACAGCCATTGATTGAAAATGCAGTGAAGCACGGACTGGAGCCTCTTCATGCGGATACAGGTGGCAAGCTGCTCGTCAGAGCGGAGGAATATGGCGGTGTATTGAGCCTGCACATCATCGACAACGGTGCAGGGATGGAGTACGAACGATGGGAGGTGGTCCAGGTCGCTTTGGCAGAACCCGGCAAACAGGCGGGCAGCGGGCAGGCGGGAGGCATCGGCCTGCAAAACCTAAATTTACGGCTACGGCACATGTTCGGAGAAGAGTACGGCCTACGGATCTCTAGCGCACCTGGGGCCGGAACAACAGCCACTGTAAGTGTGCCTCTGCCACAGAAGGAGGAGAAACATGAATATTCTGATAGCTGACGATGAAAATATGATTCGGCAGGGGATTCGGCGTACCATTGGCCAAGCTCTACCAACCTGCGGCATTCATCTCGCTGCTTCCACCGAGGAGGCAGCAGGCATTCTGGCGGAGCATCCTGTAGATATTGTATTAACTGATATCCTGATGCCCGGTATGGATGGTCTGGAATTCATGCGTATTTCTAAGCGAAAGCATCCTCATCTGCAGTGGGTTGTCATTTCGGCCCATTCCGACTTCCATTATGCACAAAGAGCAGTAAAGCTGGGTGCCAAAGACTACCTGTTAAAGCCGATTGGTAAAAGAAAGCTGCTGGAATGCATTGAAATACTGGCAGCCGAAGCGCTTGTGGCCTCGCAGCAGGCGAACGAGGGTAGGCTTCTCAAATCCAATATGGTTTATTTGCGTGAAGCCGTTTTCCAACGCTATGCCCTTGGACTGGATACGGGCAAGCTGGATATACAGCCTTTTGTCGAAAATTATCCGGAATTCCATCTCTTCATGGTTCGCATGGAACCTGATCACAAGCAGACACATCTGGAGCATTTTATGATTGAAAATGTACTGTCCGAGCTCATTGAGGCAGGAGGCAGCGGCTTTGTCGTCAGTCTAGACCGCCATAGTCTGCTGGGCATTGCAAGGGTAAGAGATGAGGCAGAGGCCGCACGGCTAGAGACGTTGCTCGAATCCCATTTGAAGCGTTATGTGAAGGTGCCCCTACAAATTACACGTTCGGGTGTTCATCACAATTTTGCCTCCATACCTGAAGAGGTGGCGCGACTAAGACGTACGCCAGAGGAGATTGCAGCCGCAGCAGCGGATACAGGAGAATGTCTCCGCAAAGGCATGCATACGGTAGATGTGGCATTGCAATACATTCGGGCTCACTTTACAGAGGAGCTGTCGCTGGAGAAGGTGGCTTCAATCGTATTTTTGAATCCGGTGTATTTCAGCCAGTTATTCAAGCAAAAGACGGGACAAGGCTACAAGGATTACGTCATTTGCTTGCGTATGGAGGAGGCGAAGCGGCTGCTCAGTGATCCTCATCTGCGGCTGGCTGATATTTCAGAGCGGATCGGTTATCAGGATATGAGGCATTTTACACAGGTATTCCGGCGCAAATGTGGAATGACTCCAACCGAGTATCGACATCAGGGAGTCAAATAAGGCGGTATCAACGACCGAATGAAGGAAGTTTTTCAAGCATCAGACTGTTTCAGGAGTAGAGCGGTGGAGCATCTACTCGGGAACAGTCTTTTTCGTGTCTCCAGCTTGTAGCAGTTCAACAAATTTGCGAGCTGCATTGGATAAATAACGATCCTTGCGCCATACGACGGCAGGCTGTGTGAAGGGGAATGGCTCCTTAATGGAGAGTGTGCGAAATCTGTCCCCGTATTCTTGTCCCAAGCCAGCGTCTGGAATAATGGTAATTCCCATGCCTGTGGAAACGAGCGAGAGAATGGTCGATATTTCTGGACAGTCCAGTACGACGTGCGGAATAAGATGGTGTTCCTGAAATTTGCGGATGACGGTTTCGTATAGTCCGTGTCCTTCTGTTCGACGTCCCAACAAGAGGTCATAGCTGGCAGCTTCCTGTAAGGTAATTTCCCCACTGGGATGGCGATCTGCCCATTCACACGGAAGAACCGCAACAAAAGAAACTCCCTCCAGTTCAATCGTATGGTACGATTTGTCATCTACCGGAAGCAGCAGCAGGGCCAGATCCACTTTATTTTGGTGCAGCAGTTCTTCCAGATGATGTGTGTCTCCGTGTCCTATTTTAACGTATACCTCTGGAAAATCCTGATGAAAGCGGCTGAGTTGTTCAGTAATCAGAGACATACAGGCGGATGACGTGCCTATGGAAAGTGTACCAGTTACTTTGTTTTCAAACTCCCCAATTTCTCTACAGGTGTCCTCCATTTCAGCCAATAATCGCTTGGCGCGTGTATACAGTGTATATCCGGCCTCGGTTACCTCCCACTTCTTTCCTTCACGGTAAATCAGCTTTACGCCAAGCTCGTCCTCCATATTTTTGAGTTGTTGACTCAGCGGAGGCTGGGCCATGTTGAGCGTTCTGGCGGCCTTGGTGATTTGCCCTTCCTCCACGATGACGCAAAAGTAATGCAGATGCTTCATGTCCATTGGGATTCCTCCTCATTTCTAAACAATGCTTCAACTTGAATACTTTTAAAGTATGTATTCCATATATTATATATATTTTTCGTGTGCAAGGAACAAGCGTATAATTTTTGACAGTAATGCATGGGTGAACATAAAACGATGGGATGGAAGGAGGGGACATATGAAGAAAATCATTGTAGGAATATCGGGAGCGACAGGGTCGATCTTTGGTATCCGTATATTACAACAATTACGAGAGGCTGGAGTCCAAAGCCATCTGGTGCTATCCCCGTGGGCTATTGCGAACATTCCCTATGAGACAGGCTACACGGTGAAGGAAGTGGAGGCAATGGCGGATGCAGTCTACTCGTATAAGGATCAGGCTGCGCGTATTTCCAGCGGCTCCTTTCGAGTAGACGGCATGGTCGTCGCTCCTTGCAGCATGAAGACCCTTGCCTCTATTCGTATAGGTATGGCGGACAACCTGCTTACCCGATCAGCGGATGTGATGCTGAAGGAGCGAAAGAAGCTGCTGCTCATGACCAGGGAAACACCATTAAGCAGTATCCATCTGGAAAATATGCTGGAGCTGTCACGTATGGGCGTGATGATCCTGCCGCCGATGCCTGCCTTTTATAATCATCCTGCAAGTATCGAGGAATTAGTGGATCATATTGTTTTTCGTGCATTGGATCAGTTCGGTATTGTCACAACCGCAGCCAAACGCTGGGATGGAATGAAGCAGAATGACTCCAGGCTGCACCAGAATTGAGAAATCGAAAGACGAAGGAGAATGAACAATGGCTTATAAAGACTTTCGCGATTTTCTACACACCTTGGAAAAGGAGGGACAATTACTCACGATCAGCGATAAGGTAAAGCCGGAGCCGGACCTCGCAGCAGCTAACAGAGCATTAAACAATCTTGGAGATAAGACGCCTGCTCTCTTTTTCAACAACATCTATGGATATACGGATGCTCGTATTGCAATGAATGTGATGGGCTCCTGGCCCAATCATGCCCTCATGATGGGAATGCCCAAAAACACGCCGCTCAAGGAGCAGTTTTTTGAATTTGCCAGACGCTATGAACAATTTCCGGTGCTCGTGAAGCGGGAAGAAACCGCTCCTTTTCATGAAGTCGAGATTACAGAGGATATTAATTTGTTTGATATTTTGCCGTTGTTTCGTTTGAATCAGGGGGACGGAGGGTTTTATCTGGATAAAGCAATTCTAGTTTCACGCGATCTGGATGACCCTGACACCTACGGTAAGCAAAATGTCGGTTTGTACCGGATGCAGGTAAAAGGCAAGAACCGTTTGGGCATCCAGCCTGTACCACAGCATGATATTGCGATCCATATCCGTCAGGCTGAGGAGCGCGGCGAAAATCTGAAGGTCGCTATTGCCCTCGGATGTGAGCCTGTGATTACAACGGCTGCTTCTACGCCGCTGCTGTACGATCAATCCGAATATGAGATGGCGGGCGCCATTCAGGGTGAGCCTTACCGTGTGGTCAAAGCGAAGGATGCAGATTTGGATCTGCCTTGGGGAGCTGAGGTCATTTTGGAAGGCGAAATGTTAGCAGGTGAACGTGAGTATGAAGGTCCATTCGGTGAATTCACAGGTCACTATTCCGGCGGTCGCGCGATGCCAGTCATTCAGATTAATCGTGTATATCACCGCAAACAGCCTATCTTTGAGCATCTGTACATCGGGATGCCTTGGACGGAAACGGATTATATGATCGGTGTGAATACAAGTGTACCGTTGTTTCAGCAGCTTAAGGATGCTTTTCCTAATGAAATCGTAGCCGTTAATGCCATGTATACGCATGGGCTGGTCGCTATTATTTCCACGAAAACCCGGTATGGCGGCTTTGCAAAGGCTGTGGGAATGCGTGCGTTAACGACTCCGCATGGATTAGGGTATTGCAAGCTGGTCATTGTGGTGGATGAGGATGTCGATCCGTTCAATCTGCCGCAGGTCATGTGGGCTTTATCCACCAAGCTTCATCCAAAGCATGATGCTGTCATTGTTCCTGGCTTGTCTATTTTACCGCTTGACCCCGGCTCTGATCCGGCAGGTATGACGCACAAAATGATATTGGATGCGACGACACCTGTAGCACCGGATATTAGAGGACATTACTCGCAGTCGCTCGATTCCCCGTTGGGTGTAGCAGAATGGGAGAAAAAGTTGAGCCAAATGCTTCGTTGAATATTTTTAAAAACAAAAAAAGATTAAAGGAGTGCTGACAGATGCATATTTGTCCCCGTTGTGAATCTAATCGTTCGGAGGTTGTTACCCGCTCGCCAGTTAAAGGCGCCTGGGAGGTTTTGTTGTGCCCTGTATGCCTGTTCACATGGCGGACCTCAGAACCGGATAGCATTACTGATCCAGCAAAGTATAAATCGGCGTTCAAGGTAAACCCCAAAGATATTCCGAATGCTGCTCATGTTCCTCCTATTCCAGAGCGGATATAGGGTCGTTCGTAAGTAGCCGTAAATTATGGTACTTTGAAGTTATAGGCCAAATGTAAAGGGGATTATACTTCATGCAGACACCAAGGATCGGTAAGGAACTGTTCACGCTACTGGACGGTAAGGTATTGGAGGACAAGCAGCATGAAGCAATGATGCTGCTGACGGTCACGGAAGATCAGTGGCCGCACATAGCGATGATTAGTGTGGGCGAAGTTGTAGCGCTGGACGAGGGGAATTTGCGTCTGGCACTATGGCCAGGCACGACCACGACGGGCAACATGATTCGTACCGGGAAGGCGACGCTTGCGGTGTTTACCGGGGGGAAGGCGCATTATGTGCGGTTGTCGCTGGAACATCTGCCTGCTTTGCCCGAAGCCAAGCATGTACGTGAGCGATTTGCGGCTCATGTTGTTGCATCCAGAGAAGATTCGGCCCAATATGCGGATATCTTGACGGGTGTCACGGTCCGTCTCAAGGAACCGGAATCGGTGATCCATCGTTGGAAGGAAACGGTGGCCGAGCTGTTAATGTAAAGCCATCTGATTATGACAAATAATCTATGTATTTACCAAGTTTACCGTTAAAATAAATGCGGGGAATAAGCGCTTACAAGGGATCGCGCTGAGCTTGTTGGAACAGGAAATTAGAGCGCGAGGGGAAGCCTGTTTCTTTTGAAGGAAAAATAGGAGGGATGAATATGTCTCGTTTTGACAAAGTAGATCAGCTATTGAAACATTTCGTAGCAAATGGGCCAGCAGGTTGCGGTTGTGCCATTGCCCAGAATGGTAAAGTGTTGTATGAAGGGTATCATGGATATGCTGATCTGGAAGCCCGAAAACCAATCACTGAGGATACAGTGTATCGCTTGTTTTCCATGACAAAGGTTGTTGTCTGTGCGGCTGCACTTATGCTGTACGAACGCGGGCAATTTTTGTTGAATGAGCCTTTGTATGAATATTTTCCCGAATATCGTAATGCGCATGTATTCAAAACCGCTCCTAACGGATACACCTATGTGGATAAGGCGGAGAAACCCATTTTAATTAAGCATATATTCAATATGAGTGTGGGTCTTCCCTATGCTTCCGAGTCTTCAGAGACAGGACGGGCCATGCAAAAGGTCCTTAGAACGTTAAAGGAAAAGCAGGGGAAATATGATCTGCGCACAGAAATTAAAGCGCTTTCTGAGATTCCACTTTCATTTGAGCCGGGAACACGCTGGTTATATGGATATGGACATGACCTGGTTGCAGGTCTTATTGAAGTGATTTCAGGTAAATCATTAGGGCAATTCCTAAAGGATGAAATATTTGATCCGCTTGGAATGAACAATACAGGTTACCGATATCGTGGAGATATTGAATCGCGAATGGCCTCCTTTTACCAACGAACAGACGCCGGAGAGCTAGAAAAAATAGAGGGTTTCTTGGATGAATATCATCAGCCCGATGCTATATATGAAAGTGGGGGCGCAGGTCTGTATTCGACAGTTAAGGAGTACCTTACATTTTCACAAATGCTGTCGAATGGAGGTATGGTAGATGGTGTGAGGCTATTAGGGAGAAAAACTATTGATTTAATGCGCACCAATCATCTGAATACAGATCAATTATTGGATTTTACTAATTCTTATCATACAGGTTATGGTTACGGACTGGGCGTGCGCACGTTAATTGATAAAGCGGCTGGGCATGCAAATAGTTCTATTGGAGAATTTGGCTGGACGGGAGTAGCAGGCACTTGGGTTTCTATAGATCCAAGCGAACAATTCTCCGTCGTTTATATGCACCAACTGGCTCCTAATATGGAAGAATACCATCATTTGAGAGTTCGCGCAGCAGCTTATAGCTGTTTGTAAATGCGAGGTTGTGGGTCTGTTGGGTAAACTCTTCACTATGGCTCTGAAGCTACACAAATTGTAATGTCTAATCTTTATCAGAAATGATCTAGTTAATAAGGACCAAATTTCCTTCGAAGCCTAAACTATTCTTTTCCATATGACGACATAAAACGTAGGTGTAAGGATTTTGCGAAATCCTTAATTTAAGTTTTGGAATGGGAGGGAATTAGATTTTGAAGAATAGATGGTCCGGTTTTCTGGCGTTGGTCATCCTGATTTCAAGTTTTACATCATATGCAGGGTTTGCATCTGCTGCGGATGCGGTGCTTTCCAAGATTGTCCTTTCCTCTAACGAGGTAACTTTGCAGCAGGGAGATACGGCTGCGTTGACAGCTACTGCTGTTTTTAGCGATGGGACAACCTCGAATGTAACCGTAAGCACGGATTGGAAAAGTGATAATACAGCTATTGCTACTGTGTATAACGGTACAGTTTCGGCCAAGGCTGAAGGGGAAGCCACCGTGGTTGCGACCTATAAAGAGAAGGTGCAATCGGTTCAGGTACATGTAACGAAAAAGGTTAAGGCGCTGACATCCAGTGTACAAAGCCTGAACTTGCGTTCAAGCGGTACAGGACAGGTTGATTTGACAGCGACATACAGTGATAATACAACAGCTCAGGTTTCGGGTGATGCTACTTGGACCTCCGATAATCAAAAGGTAGCCACAGTAGTTAACGGATTGGTTACCGCTCAGGGAGCAGGTACAGCCAATATTAAGGCCGTATATGGTCAACAGACCGTAACCATTGCTGTGCAGGTGGAGCAGGTTAAACGTCTCGATGTCAGTTCATCAGAGGTTTCTCTTTTGCTGAAGGATACTGAGAAGGTTAAACTTACGGCGACGTTCCCGGATGGATCGGTACAGGACGTAACAGAGTCCGCTGAATGGAGCTCCAGCAATGCAGCTGTGGCGGATGTACTGAAAGGCACCATTACCGGCTACAGCGCGGGAAAGGCGACAATTACAGGTAAATATGGCACGATGTCCGCTACGATTTCGGTAGATGTCGATCAAACGAATAAGCTGAAAGCCAGCGAATCCAATATTTTTCTCCGTCTGGATGAATCTAAAAAAATACAAGTTTCTGCCGTTTATCCGGATGGGACGGTAACGGATATCACAGATAAAGCTACTTGGACATCAAGCGATGAAAAAATTGCGACTGTGAATAAGGGAACGATTATGGCCATTGGAGCGGGTTCGGCTACGGTGACCGCTAAGTATGGAGATAAGACTGTTTCGATCAAGACAGATGTCGAAACCTCCAGATATTTGGATTTGAGTGAGGACAAGCTGAGCCTGAATGCCAAGGAATCCAAAAAGCTCAAGCTGACCGCAACGTATGTAACAGGTACGGAAGAAGATATCACAAGTAAGGCAGAGTGGAAGTCCAGCAATGAAGATATCGCTTTTGTCAGTGCGGGAGAAGTCACGGGTTATAAAACAGGTGAGGCTACGATCACCGCTTCTTATGGTGGCAAAACAGTTACAGCTACGGTATCCGTAAATGTACCCGGTGATCTGTCTCTGTCCTCCAAAACGGCAACGATTGATATTGATGAGGACTATACTGCAACTTTGACGGCTACTTATGCGGATGGGCGTAAGGAAGATGTAACACAGGATGCAGAATGGGCTTCAAGCGCGGAAGATATTGCTTCTGTGTCCAAAGGAACGATTACGGGTAAATCCGCTGGTAAAGCGGTTATTACAGCGACCTATAATGGCAAAAAACTGACGATTAACGTACAAGTAGGCCTTGTAGACCGTCTGGAAACAGACTCGCGTGTAATTGCGCTTGGTGCTCAGGAAACGAAGCAGCTGAAAGTAACAGGAGTTAAGAGTGGCGGTACAAAAACAGATGTAACCAAGGACGCCACCTGGACAACGAGCAATGTAAAAGTGGTTGAAGTTAGCGAAGGTTTGATCAAAGCGAATGGTAGCGGTAAGGCAACGGTGACTGCTTCATATGGCAAGCAAAACATTACGTTTACGGTAGAAGTGGACGTAGCGCAAAAGATTGAAGCGGATGCAATCGCGTTGTCACTTAAATCCGGAGATCAAAAAACCATCGCGATTGTGGTTAAATCGAGTGATGGTAAAGAAAAGGACGTTACGACCCAAGCTGAATGGAAAACGTCTAATTATAAGGTAGCCACTGTTAAAAAGGGTCAGGTTACCGCGGTCAGCTACGGTAAAGCTAACATTCAGGCGAAGTTTGGCGGGAAGATAATCAGTGTACCCGTGGATGTTGATACGCTTAAATATCTGCAAACAGACGAAGTTGCTTTGAATTTGAAGGCAGGACAGCTGGCTAAGGTTACGGCTACAGCCACGTATAAGGATGAGTCGGAGAAGGATGTTTCCAAACCGGCTGTCTGGTCCTCGTCCAGAATTGTTGTTGCGACCGTCAAAGACGGTAACATTAAGGCACAGGGCAAGGGCAAAGCAGTAATTACTGTGAAATATGCAGGTAAAATGACGAAGATACAGGTAACCGTTCAGTAAAAAAGAGAGCAAGCATACGTCCAAGGACGACATGCTTGCTCTTTTTTTTAAGGAGGCTACCGCTTATAAATTATGACTTATCCTTCTTGGTCGGTGTGTTGCGTGTAAGTGATTCAGTCAAACGCTTGCCAGTCGGCGTCTGGGCCAAGCCGCCTTTGGCGGTCTCGCGGTGCTTCGACGGCATCGCACTGCCGACTTCAAGCATCACGTCAATGACTTCGTCAGACGGAATAGCGCTGCGCACACCCGCCAAAGCCATATCCGCTGCGGCAAGCGCAGTCACGGCTCCCAGCCCGTTGCGCACGATGCACGGAATCTCCACGAGTCCGGCGACGGGATCGCAAATCAGGCCGAGCGTGTTCTTAAGAGCGAGGCCCACGGCGTGAACAGCCTGTTCAGGCGTACCACCACGCAGCTCGACCATAGCGCCAGCAGCCATCCCGATAGCTGAACCAATCTCAGCCTGACAGCCTCCCTCCGCGCCAGAAATGAAGGAGTTGTTGGCGATCACGTAGCCAATGGCTCCAGCGGCGAACAGGCCGTTCACCATATGCTCATCATCCCAGCCGAACCGCTCCTGCGCACTGATGAACACACCAGGGATAACCCCACATGAGCCTGCGGTAGGCGTGGCGACAATACGACCCATGGATGCATTTACCTCCGACACAGAGAGGGCATAAGCCATGGCCAGCGCGGAGGCATCGCCGGAGCAGGTTTCCCCTGACCGCAGATACTCGGCTAGGCGCTTGCCGTCACCGCCCGTCAATCCACTGCGGGATACGGTGTCTTGTGTCTGACCGCGATGAACGGCTTCCTTCATGACTTCATAATAATCAGACATTTGGCGAAAGATTTCTTCCTCCGTTGTATTCGTCTCTTGTACCTGCTCTTGAATCATCAAACGGCCAATTGTGGTGGATTCTTCAGCGCATAAAGCGCTGATTTCATGCAGATGGCTAAACCGCATCGGATTCAGCTCCTTTTTTCAAATTAATCATCTTAATTTCATACATATGAGGTAAAGAACGCAGTTCCGCAATCAGTTCAGCTGGAGCAGAACTGTCCGTTTCAATGGCGGTGAGTGCTTCACCATCCCGGCCTTTGCGATCTACGTGCATATAGGCAATGTTAATGTGGGCCGCGCCCAGCGCTGAAGTTATCGCGCCCAATGTACCGGGCTTATCCGAGTGGAGAAGCACCAGCGTAGGCAGCTCCCCGGTCAGATTGACCCGGAATTCGTTGAGCTGCTGGACATGGATGCTGCCGCCGCCGATGGAGGAGCCCAACAGTGTGCGCTGATCCTCGCCCTTCCACAGCTCGAAACGGACAGTGTTCGGATGTGGCGCGGGGAGTCCGCTGACGGCGAATTCCACGGCCATCCCGGCTTGCTCTGCCCATTGCTCGGCATCCGGAATCCGGTGATCGTCCGTATCGTAATTAAGCAGCCCTGCGATGAGCGCCAGGTCTGTACCGTGTCCTTTATACGTGTCGGCAAAGGAGCCGTACAGCGTCATGCGGGCACGGTCAGGCTGCGTCCCGAGCCAGTGCCGGGCAACGCGTGCGAGCCGCACCGCGCCTGCGGTGTGTGAACTGGAAGGTCCGGTCATGGCCGGACCGATAATAGAAAATACATCTTTGAAACGCATGGTGTGGCCCCCTGTATGTTCTAATACCATACTATATGGTATTTCCGCGTCTTTGCGCGGTTATGACGGTTCCTAATGCTGACGCACAATGTGAGCACAAAAAAGGACAGGATAAGGAAGTTTCCCTTATCTCTGTCCTCGTTACCTGAGAGTTTCGTGCGGTGTTCTTACCGCCTTACCCCTTGGGTGGCTTGCGCTCTCTCCAGAGTTGCGTCAGATGACGATACATGGACCTGAGAGATTATCCGTCAGCCGGGTGCTGACGTCTTGCTCCTTCGGTGCCGCCAGAGTGTAGGCTCCCTGGACAGACTCTCCCGTCATCTTCATTCGCGTATACCGTTCTACATGTCTTCCTTAGCGTAATGTATGCCGTGCTCGGTGTCAATCACAGGTTTAATTTTTACATAAACAGGTGCGTTTCCAATAAAAAAGATTAAAATTTACATAATTATGGATGAAACCAGGAAGGAATTAGAAGATTGGCGGCTAATCTGATAAAGGACAAGTATATTTATGGAAATCATAGGAGGGATATTGACGTATGGTAAAAGGCTTGCGATTCACAGGTTCACGCTTAAAAGGGATGTTGCATCTAGCAGCGATCGTATCACTGCTGATTGGGATCTTCGTTCCATTCGGTCAGGTCAAGGCGGAGGGAGCATTGACAGTAGCCGAAGCACTTCAGCGCCAAAGCAGTGGAGGTACGGTGACGGTGGAAGGTTACATCGTCGGACATGCTACCGGATCGAAAACGGCTAACTTTTCTTCCCCGTTCGCGAATGATTTTAACGTACTGATTGCCGATCAGGCAAATGAACGTAATACGTCTAATCTGTTGGATGTACAGCTGACTTCAGCGTACAGAGGGCAATATGGGCTATCAGGCCATCCTGAGCTGATCGGCAGCAAAATTCGTGTGACGGGTACACTCGGCGCCTACAATAATTTTGGTGGAGTGAAAAGTCCAAGTGCTGTTGAACTGGTGAGCGGAAGCGAGCCGGGGGAACCAGGCGAACCTGGCAACCCGGGTCAACCCGGTACTACACTGCCGGATGGAAAAGGCAAAAAGGTGCTGTTCGATAATACGCACGCACAGACCGCTGGTGCAGCAGATTGGGTCATTGAAGGCGCCTTCTCCGACTTTGCCAATGGACTGCGTAATGTAGGCTTTACGGTAGACCAATTGAATCGTCCCATTCCTTTTACTTATGGAGAGCAGGCCATAACATATGACAAGCTGCGCCAATATGATGTGTTCATTATTGGTGAAGCGAATGTTGCCTTTAAGGCATCCGAGCAGGCTGCCCTGCTGCAATACGTGAATAGCGGGGGGAGCGTCTTCTTCATCTCCGATCATTATAATGCGGACCGTAACAAAAACCGTTGGGATTCCTCCGAGGTTATGAATGGTTACCGTCGTGGAGCCTATACTAATCCGGCCAAGGGCATGACTGCAGAAGAAGCTGCATCACCGGCGATGCAAGGATTAACAAGCTCCGATTGGCTGGCGGCCAACTTTGGCGTTCGTTTCCGTTACAATGCGCTGGGTGATGTGAATGCTACCGAAATTGTAGCCGCAGATCAATCTTTCGGCATTACCAAGGGTGTGCGCTCGATTGCAATGCATGCAGGATCTACGCTGGCTATTATTGATCCTACCAAGGCTAAAGGCATTGCTTATATCCCTTCAGGCACGAAAAAATGGGGTAATGCGGTAGACCAGGGAGTTTATAACGGCGGGGGCCGTGCGGAAGGACCTTATGCCGCTATCTCCAAGGTAGGTCAAGGCAAGGCAGCGTTCATCGGTGATTCTTCCCCTGTAGAAGATGCTACACCGAAATATGTGCGTGAGGAAAACGGACAGTCGAAGAAGACATATGATGGTTTTAAAGAAGTGGATGATTCCACCTTCCTGGTGCAGACGGTTCAATGGCTTGCATGGAAGCAGGACTACACGAAATTGTCTGATGTGGCAGGTTTGACTCTGGATCAGCCAACGAAGCTTCTGCCATTTGAGGAGCCTGCGGCTTCCACAGAACCGCAGCCTGAGCCTTGGTCTGCTCCAGCAGCAGGCTACAAATGGTACGATCCTAGAACGTTCAAGTCTGGCTCCTATGGAGCGGCTTCGTAATTATCGCCAGAAGCTCAATGTGAGCTGGTATTAGTTAGTCGTTTGATCCCTGCAGAGGGATCAGGCGACTTTTTTTGTGATGAAAATTAACCTGTGGTTGGTTATTTCATTACATTTTGTGCCAGAAAGACCGCGCTACTGCTGGATCATTGATTTTTTAAATGATGTTGATAGCATAATCTTAATTGATATATCCATATACTGGTGATAGGATGTATTCAAATTATTCCGACAAAAACGGTATGTAATGTTCATGAGAGGTTTTAAACATCAAACATGGTGAGAATAAGCGGGACAAGACCATGGAGAATGGAGGAAGCGCGCATTGAATACCGGACCTGTGTTGGAAATTAAAGGATTATCCGTATCTTTTCGCATCAATGATCAATATCACCCCGCAGTCGACCATCTGGATCTGACGGTCAACCCCAATGAAGTGCTGGCTGTAGTCGGAGAATCCGGCTGTGGCAAAAGCGCGCTGGCGCTTTCGATCGCACAACTGCATGACATGGAACGCACGCGTGTAGAGGGAGAGGTCCTTTTTAAAGGCACGGACCTGAACCGTCTTTCTTCAGGGCAAATGAATAAAATCCGCGGAGCGGGCATTGGCATGATCTTTCAGGACCCGCTGACAGCACTCAACCCGTTAATGAGCATTGGTAAGCAGATTGAGGAAAATCTTGATTATCATACGTCACTATCTACGAAGCAAAAAAGGGAACGTGTGCTGGAGCTGCTGGAAAGCGTAGATATACCGAATCCTGTGCGTGTGTATGAGCAGTATCCGCATGAACTGTCAGGAGGGATGCGTCAGCGTGTGATGATCGCGATTGCCATAGCTTGCCGACCTTCTCTTATTATCGCAGATGAACCAACTACTGCGCTCGATGTAACGATCCAATCGCAAATTCTCGACTTGCTCAAACAGCTTCAACAGGAGAGTGGGAGCGGAATTATCTTGATTACGCATGATCTTGGTGTTGTGGCAGAAGTAGCCGACCGTGTGGTGGTCATGTATGCCGGAGAAATCGTGGAGAGCGCTGATGTTTTTGAATTATTCAGGCATCCACAGCATCCGTACACGCGTTCTTTGCTTGCTTCCATGCCGGGATCGCATACCAAGGGGGAATCACTGCATGTCATCGGCGGCATTGTTCCCTCATTACAAGATATCCCCCGCAATAGCTGTCGCTTTGCCCCGCGTATTCCCTGGATTCAGCAGGGAGTGCATGAAGACCATCCCCAACTAAATGAAATTTCCCCTGGACATTGGGTCCGTTGTACATGTTACCAGCATTTTCATTTTGAAGACGAGGCAAAGGGGGAAGCTGCTCATGGCACTACTGGAGTTAAATGATTTGAGGGTCCACTATCCGGTGCGCGGTGGTTTCTTCCAGCGTGTTATCGATCAGGTGAAAGCAGTGGATGGCGTGTCGATCAGCATTGAGGCAGGCCAGACATACGGGCTGGTGGGAGAATCCGGCTGTGGAAAAACGACGACAGGCAGGACGATCATCGGTCTAAATAAGCTGACGAGCGGACGGATTCTTTTTAAGGGAAAGGACCTTGCGGCTCTGAGCCGTAACAACCGTCATCCGCTGCGTAGAGACATTCAGATGATTTTTCAGGACCCCTACTCTTCGCTCAACCCGCGCAAGCGCGTATTGGATGTCATTGCTGAACCGCTGCGAAATTTTGAAAGGCTGAGCAGTGAGGAGGAACGGAGGAAAGTACAGACGTTGCTGGAAAAGGTCGGCTTGAACGCCGATGCAGCCTACAAATATCCGCATGAATTTTCCGGGGGGCAACGGCAACGGATCGGGATCGCGCGTGCGCTGACATTAAACCCCAAGCTGATCATTGCTGATGAGCCGGTGTCGGCACTGGACGTTTCCGTGCAGGCACAGGTGCTGAATTTTATGAAGGATGTGCAACGGGAATTTAATTTGACGTATTTGTTCATCAGTCATGACTTGGGTATTATCCGTCATATGTGCGACCAAATCGGTATTATGTATCGAGGCCGTCTAGTGGAGCAGGGGAGCGAGCAAGACATTTATGAGCGTCCACAGCATCTGTATACCCAGCGCCTCATTGCAACCATTCCCAATATTGATCCTACAAAACGGCTGGAAAATGCCCAAAAAAGGCGAATGCTCTTATCCTCCTACAAAACAGAGCTGCCCAAACATCTAGACGTGAGTGGAAAGCCGTTTGCACTAAAATCAGTAAGTCCATCCCATCAAGTCGCGCTACCATAAGGGGGGTACAGAAATGTGGAAATTTACACTGCGTCGGCTGCTGGTTATGATCCCTCAACTTTTTGCACTGAGCGTGCTTATATTTTTCCTGGCTAAGGCTATGCCGGGGGATGCACTGACAGGACTTATTACTTCGACACCCAATCTGAATCCGGCCGTACTGGAAGAACAGCGACAAAGACTGGGACTGAATGACCCGGTGTGGGTGCAGTATGGGAACTGGCTCGTCCAGCTTGCTCACGGGGATCTGGGCAAATCTTATGTACATAAAATTAGCGTTACCGATCTGATTGGCAGCCGTCTGGGAAACACGTTCTTTCTGGGCGTAGTAATTCTGGTTCTGACGTATCTGATCGCCATTCCGCTCGGCGTACTCAGCGGTCGTTATCAGCATAGTCTGCTGGACAAAACCGTAGTGGGCTATACCTATCTCAGCTTTGCGACACCTCTATTTATACTCGCGTTGTTGCTGCTGTACGTATTCGGATTCAGGCTCGGCTGGTTTCCAACCAGCGGCAGTGTGGATGTAGGCGTGGAGCCGGGGACATGGTCATATTACGTGAACAAGTCGTATCATCTCATTTTACCGGCGGTTACAGGCGCATTGCTCAGTACAACGGCTACGATTCAGTATTTGCGCAATGAGGTCATTGACACACGACTGAAGGATTTTGTGAAAACAGCGCGTTCCAAAGGGGTGCCCGAAGGTAAAATTTATTCCCGCCATATTTTCAAAAACTCTCTATTGCCGATTGCTGCCTTTTTGGGCTATGACCTAACGGGAGTAATTGCAGGCAATATTTTTCTTGAATCTATTTTCGGTTATCCGGGGTTAGGCCAATTATTTCTCCAGTCCATCACTCAACGGGATTTTTCAGTCGTGAACGCACTGGTCATGGTCTCCGGCTTCTTGGCGCTATTAGGGACCCTTTTATCTGATGTCATCCTAAGTAAAGTTGATCCCCGCATTCGAATCGAATAGCGAACAAGTCTAGAGAAAGGGAGGGATTATGGTGTCTATTCAGGTGGAGGAGGTCTTCACGCCGGAAATCATTCGTAAATCACCATCCAGTTGGTCTGTACTGCGTCGTGAGCTGGTGCGTGACAAAATGGCCTTGGTTTCCATTGGCTTTGTAATTCTGTTCTTGATCTTTATATATGCCTCTGTCCTGTTTGTAAATCAGGATGTAGTCACGACGGTGGATTTGGGCGCAATCCGTGAAGCTCCCGGCTCAGTGCATTGGCTGGGCACAGATCGAGCGGGCAGGGATATTTTTGGCCAGCTGGTCATTGGAGCCCGCAATTCCTTCACCATCGGCTTTACGATTACATTGTTATCCGCCGCTATTGGCTTAACGTTAGGTTTGCTGGCTGGTTTTTATGGGGGACTGGTCGATAACATCATCATGCGGATCATTGATTTTATTCTGGTGCTTCCGTTTTTGATGTTGGTCATCGTATTTGTCAGCATTGTACCCAAAAGCGGCATAGGGTCCTTTATTTTCATTATGACTGCCTTTTTATGGATTGGAAAAGCACGTCTGATCCGGGCCAAGGTGTTGTCGGAGCGCGAACTGGATTATGTGCAGGCTTCCAAAACCCTTGGCACACCCAATTGGAAAATCATCTGGTTTGGCGTGCTGCCTAATCTTAGCTCAGTCGTGATCGTCAATCTGACCCTCAGCCTCGCGGGAAATATCGGGATTGAGACGGGGCTTTCTTATCTCGGCTTTGGCTTACCGGAATCTACTCCAAGCTTGGGTACACTGGTGAGTTATGCGAATGACCCGGATGTTTTGCAGAATAGCTGGTGGATGTGGTTGCCTGCCTCACTGCTTATTTTGGTGCTAATGCTGGCGATTAACTTTATTGGCCAGGCGCTCAAACGCGCCACGGATGCCAGACAACGATTGGGTTAACTGAAGTTCAAGGATAAGGACAATGACAAGGAGGGATTTACAATGGTTAAACACTGGAAAAAAGGAATTCTGCCTGTTCTATCTGCAATTTTGGTGCTTTCTCTGGCCGCGTGCAGCGGTTCGCCTTCCGCTTCGAATGGAGGGAAATCGTCTGACGGTACAGGCGGCACAGGGTCCGACAGCAAGCAGGTGAATGCCACAGCGCTGGAGAAGGCGATCAAGAACGATAAGGCCCCGATTAAGGGTGGCATCATCAATTATGCACTCGTGTCTGATACCCCTTTTGAAGGTATTCTGAATCCTGTATTTTATGAAGGCAATCCTGATTTTGAAGTCTTCCAGTTTTTCTACCCTTCTATGTTTTCGATTGACTCCAATCTAAATATTGACAATAAAGGAGCGGCGACGATTTCCTTTTCCCCAGACAATAAGGCGGTGACTGTAAAAATTGATCCCAAACTGAACTGGACGGATGGTAATCCCGTAACGGCAGAGGATTATGCTTTTTCCTATGAAGTGATCGGTCATAAAGACTACGAAGGTCCGCGTTATGATAGCTTTATGACCAACATTGTGGGCATGGAGGATTATCACGCGGGTAAGGCCAAAACCATTTCTGGCATCAAGGTGCTGAATGAGAAAGAGGTTACCATTCACTTCAAGGAACCTAATCCTTCGGTGAAATCGGGACTTTGGTCTACACCACTGGAGAAAAAGGTATTTCAGAATATCCCCGTGAAAGATATGGCCGGATCTGATCCTGTCCGTAAAAATCCGATTGGCTATGGACCGTTCAAAATTAAATCAATGGTCACAGGTGAATCTGTGGAATTCGTCAAAAATGAAGATTATTTCCACGGTGAGCCCAAGTTGGATGGTCTTCATCTGAAGGTGGTGAACCCGAATGTCATTACCGAGGCGCTGAAAAGTGGAGAAGTCGATTGGGCCAGCTATCCAACCACCCGTTACAATGAGGCCAGCAATCCGAAAAATGTACAGTTTCTCGGTCAGGAGGAATTATCTTATAGCTATGTGGGCTTTAAGATGGGCAAATTCGATCAGGCCAAGAATCTAAATATCATGGACCCGAACGCCAAGCTGGCGAACAAGTCATTGCGTCAGGCCCTCGGCTATGCGCTGAATAATGAGCAGGTCGGCAAGCAGCTCTATCATGGACTTCGGATTCCAGCAACATCCCTGATTCCGCCTGCCTTTAAGGGATATCATGATATAAATGCAAAGGGCATCGCGTATGACCCGGACAAGGCGAAAAAGCTGCTGGACGAGGCAGGCTATGTGGACACCAATGGAGATGGATACCGTGAGGACCCTAAGGGCAAGGAACTGGTTCTCCATTATGCGGCAATGAGCGGAGATGCGACAGCTGAATCGCTGGCAAAGTTTTATTTGCAAAACTGGAAGGATGTCGGACTTCATGTCGAGCTGGTGGACGGTCGTCTGCTTGAGTTCAATTCTTTCTATGATCGTGTGCAGAAGGATGACCCCGGCATTGATATTTTTGGCGGCGCATGGAGTACAGGTACAGATGTAAACCCTAGTGGGCTGTATGGACGCGGAGCCAGCTTTAACTACTCGCGCTTTACCAGTGAAGAGAATGATAAGCTGTTGCAGGAAGGGGTGTCTGTGAAAGCCTTTGACGACAATTATCGTAAAGATATATACAATCAGTGGCAGGCGTATATGAGCGAGGAGGCGCCCATTGTACCGACGTTATTCCGTTACTCGTTGGAGGCAGTGAATAATCGGGTAGCCAATTACGATATTACCCGTGGCAAGGAGTATGATGCAGACACGTTTGCGAATATTACGTTGACTGCGGAAAAAGCCGAAGTAGCCCAATAATCTAAAAAAGCGCAATAACCTGAAGAAGAAGCGCGAACCGGATTGATCCGATTTTGCGCTTCTTTTGACCTTTTAGTGCGATCATTCTGGGGATTCTCGAAGGGAGAGAAGGAAGACGGAAATACGTCAGCTTCAATACTTCATTGCCGTATGCGAGGAACTGCATTTTACGAAAGCTTCGGAAAAGATCGGAATCTCCCAACCCACGCTTAGCTTGCAAATTAAGGCGTTGGAAGAGGAATTGGGCATGACGCTTTTTGACCGTGCAGGCAAGAAAATTAAAATGACAGATGCCGGAAAATTGTTGCTGCAACACAGTGCACATGCGCTCAAGGATTTACAGCAAGCAAAGGCTTCCATTGAGGAGTTACGCACCGAGCAGCGCGGGAATTTGCGGATTGGCATTGCATTACCGGAGCTGGAGGAACCATTGCAAGAAATGCTTATCCATTTTCATCAGTCATTTCCTAAAGTCAGCCTGCACATCCATCCATCATTTGATGTAACAGGACAGCTGCTGGATAACCGAGTGGATGTTGGCATTACGCTGCATTCGGGTACGGATGAAAGGCTTGTCCAGCTTCCTCTTCGTACGGAGAACTATTGTCTTGTTGTTCCGGTAGAGCATGTGTTTTCCAACCGTTCTTCCATTACACTGGACGAATTGAGGCATGTACCCTGGGCGATGCAGCCAGAGTGTCATTCCGGCAGGAAGCTGATTGAGAAGTGCTTCCGTGATCGCGGGTATCCCTTTGCAACCGTCTTGGAGACAAATTCCATACCTTCAATCCTGCGCTGGGTGCAGGAGGGACTTGCCGTAACCCTACAGACGGAGTCCCTTGCGGCAGAATTGGATCGCTCACAATTTTGCACTGTACCTATTTTGTGCGGCGTGCTGCAGGGTCAACTAGAGTTGATTTATCAGTCTGGCCGTTATCAGGGAGAAGCGTTGAAGCGATTGATTGAAAAGATACAAGCTGTACTAACAGTGCGTTCCAACTAGTGGCAACCCTAATGAGTATCAGGAGCTTTAATGTGTACGAACTTCCAGCCTGCGTGCAATCAGTGACATACTGTAATTGACAGCAAAGTACAGGAAAGCTGCGAACAGCAGGGCTGGAATGACAAAGGATTGATTTTGCCCACCGACAATCTGAATGTTATGCGTCAGCTCCGGCAAACTGATAATGACAGCCAGTGAGGTATCCTTGAATAGGGAAATGAACTGGCTGACCATCGGAGGCACCATGCGACGAAGCGCTTGGGGCAGAATGATATGCCACAAGGTTTGAGAGTAGCTTAGACCGGAGGAACGTGCGGCTTCCACCTGTCCTTTATGGACCGAATTCAGGCCGCTGCGCACAATCTCGGCGATCATGGCTCCCTCGAAGATCGACAGGCCTGTAATGGCTGCCCACTTGAGGGAAATCGAAATTCCGATGGATGGTAAAACCATACCGATGAAGAAAATAATGAGCAATAATGGAAGATTGCGAATGAGATCAATGATAAAGGCTGCAACCTGTGAAATGACAGGTAAGCGGGTATAGCGCAGGATGCCGAATAAGATACCGAGAGCGAAGCTGAACACGATAGAGTAAATAGCAACCTCTAGCGTGAGCAGGAAGCCCTCCAGTATAAAACGCACATTAGGCCACACAAACAATCCACCGAAATCCATACGGGCTTCCCTCCTTAGGATGTTTTGGACAGACGCCGTTCCATGTATAGTACAAGAAAGCTAAGCGGAACCGTCAAGATAAGATACAACAGCGCCGTGATGGCGTAGACTGTGATGGGCAGGAAGGTATCCGAGTTAATGAGGTCCGAGTAATACATTAGGTCCAGTCCGGCCACAATAGCCAGCACGGAAGAGTTTTTGACCAGATTAATGAATTGGTTGCCGATCGCAGGCAGTACAATTTTGATGGCTTGCGGTAAAATAATGCTGATCATCGTCTGGTTGTAACTCAACCCGGAGGACCTTGCCGCTTCGAATTGCCCCTTGGGCACAGATTGAATGCCGGCACGTATGGCTTCAGCAATAAAGGAGGCTGTGTATACAGTCAATCCGAGCGTTCCAGATACGAATCCGTCCAAAGGGATGCCCAAAGTAGGAAGTCCGAGATAAAAAAACAGTACGACGATCAGCAATGGGATATTGCGGATGACCTCTACATAGACGGTACCGATCCAGTTCAGCCATTTAAAAGGCGCAATTCGGAGGATGGCAATAATAGCCCCCAGAATAAAGCTTCCGATCAAGGCAATGACACTAGCTTGAACGGTATGAAGCAAGCCTTCTCTGAAACGGTCGTTATGATCGAAAAGTACGTTGATATCAAAAGTAAGCATCTGCCAATTTACCTCCTTATCCAGACTTAAGAAAGGAAGGAGCTCGCAATCGCGGCTCCTTCACAAGAATACTATTCGGGTTTAACCCCAAGCCATTGCTCGTGGAGCTTATCGTATTCACCGTTGCTTTTCAGTTCCTTGAGCGTATCATTAATAGCTTGTAGCAGTTCGGTTTGCCCCTTCTTCACTGCGATGCCGTAAGGTTCCTCTGTGAAGTTCCCGCCTACAAGAGTATAATTCGGGTCTTGCTGCTGCATGCCGAGCAGAATAGAGTTATCCGTAGTCAAGGCTTCTCCTTTACCTGCTTTGAGGGCGTTGAAAGCATCCTGATAGTTTTCGAATTCCAATATCGTTGCTTCAGGTGCTTTTTCACGGATATTTTTGGCGGAGGTAGAGCCTTTCACGGCGAGCACCTTGGTATTCGAGGTCAGAGACTCCAGCCCGGTGATGGGGCTCCCTTTTTTCACAAGCAGAGATTGCCCGGCGTTAAAATAGACGTCGCTGAAATCAACCTGCTTTTTACGTTCGTCCGAAATGGTCATCGTCGCGATAATGGCGTCGATGTCCCCATTTTGCAATAAGGTAATTCGTGTTTTGGACGTGACTTCTTTTAGTTCAAGTTTGGTTTCATCGCCAAAAATATGTTTGGCTACAGCCTTAGCGATGTCGATATCAAAGCCCTCTACTTTTCCGCTAGCCGGGTCTTTCAGTCCGAACAGCTTGGTGTCGTATTTCACACCAACGACCAGTTTGCCACGCTGTTTGATCGCTTCCAGCCCGTTGGCTGCTGCCGGCTCATTCCCCGACGTTGCCGCTCCTTCTTTGCCTCCACAGCCTGCCAAGACGAGCAGACAAGATAAAGCTACCAGCACCAAAGTACTCCATTGAAATCTTTTTCTCATCAGAACATTCCCCTTTCGATTTACGCTACATTGGTAGTCTATTAATGATGAATCAGACGGCTCAGGAACAGGCGAGCCCGTTCTTCACCCGGATTCTGAAAAAATTCGACAGGTTGGCTGTCTTCCAAAATTTGTCCTTTGTCCATAAAAATCACGCGGTCCGCCACTTCACGTGCAAAGCCCATTTCATGAGTGACAATGACCATTGTGATGCCCTGATGGGCGAGCGAGCGCATAACATCCAGTACCTCTCCGATCGTTTCGGGATCAAGTGCTGAAGTAGGCTCGTCAAACAACATAATTTTTGGATTCATCGCGAGCCCGCGGGCGATCGCGACCCGCTGCTGCTGTCCACCGGACAATTGAGCGGGGTAGCTCTGTGCCTTTTCTTCGATTCCGACGCGCTTTAGATAGGTGATGGCTGTTTGAGTAGCTTCTTCTTTCGAGATGCCCAGTACCTTCATAGGTGCCAGTACAATGTTTTCAATCACCTTTTTGTGGGGATACAGATTGAAATGTTGGAACACCATCCCGATATTGCGGCGGAAGGCATTGATATCAATCTTTTTGTCATGTACAGGGATCTCGTTAACGATCAGCTCCCCATCCGATATCGTTTCCAGACGATTGATGCAGCGAAGCAGGGTGCTTTTACCCGAGCCGGAGGGACCGATGATTACGACGACCTCGCCCTCCTTAATCTGAAGATTAATGTCTTTGAGTACATGGAAGTGACCGTAATGCTTGTTGACATTGCGAAACTGGATCACAGAGCTCACCCCTTTTTAGGCTTGGATACATAGCTTAGTAGACGGATTGACATGATCAAGCTCTATTAGAATTTAAAAATTTCTCTCATGATACTATAAGCTTACAATAAAAAACAAGATTTTATGTCACTAAACTTTACGTTTAATGTATTTTGGTGTGTTTTTTGCTAGTGAACTGTTATTTATATGTTGGGAATGAATGAATATCCGTAATTTTATGTTATTAAATTTGACATAAACTATTGATCCTCGACATGCCAAGGGAGAAACGTGACAAATGCAACGCTATGTTTTACAGTAGGGAAGAAGGAATTTAGGGTAAAGGAAGGTTAGACAATGACGAAAGCTATTTCACCGCTAGTAACGGCATTGGGCATGGAGCCCCATCCAGAAGGCGGCTGGTACAAAGAGATGTGGAAGGCCCATTTCCAAATTCCGAAGCCTGTACTGCCGGATGTGTATTCCGGTCCGCGCTTTGCAGCTTCGTCTACGTATTTCTTGCTGCATCCGGGCGAGTTCTCCGAGTGGCATGTGGTCCATTCTGATGAGCTGTGGTTATATCATAGCGGAAGCCCTGTAGAGTTGAAATTGGGTGGAAGCGGGGAAGAGCCTGGTGAAGAAACTGTGATTATCGTCGGTGCGGATGTGGAGGCAGGACAGCATCCACAAGCACTCGTTCCAGGAGCAGTATGGCAAACGGCACGTCCGCTTGGGGATGAGCCCGTGCTGGTAACCTGTGTGGTTGCACCAGGATTCCACTTTGATGATTTCAAGCTGATTGCCAAGAATCCAACTGAATCATGATGTGAGCATTGGCGGGTGTATTTCTGTAATGAACAGGAATGGCCCGCCTGATTTATGTTTACTCATAGAAATAGGGCTTTAAAATAGCTTTAGGTGCTTAGTTTCGCCTGAACAATGAGACGATGGGTGGGGTTTACGAGAGGGTCACATGTAATCAGTGTAAGCAGCTTTTGTTTTTTGAAGCTTTTCAGAACAGACACGTCCGTAGGATCGACCACCTTCAGGCTATAAACGCTATATACATATTGGTTACCCCGAGCGTTAACAACAATCTTATCCCCGATCTTCAATTCATTTAGACGATTAAATAAACGTCCAGAGGTACGGGCTCGATGAGCAGCAATGGCGGCATTCCCTGCTTGTCCCAGCGTCCCCGTTTCCGGCATATGTACAGCCGCGTGTCTCATATTTATCCTCGTTGCGCCTTCCAATACAGGGAGCTTTAAAGCAATACGACTTATACTAATAGTGGCTATGGGAGTTTGTTCATTAGCGCTTACCATGGGAGCAGGGGATGGGGAAGTATTTTGTCGTGCTTCACTAACCGGAACTTCTGTAAGACGAGTGGACAAGCGAGCATAGCTGTCCGTAAGACTGGGGGGCCATAGCGCGTCGCTTTTTCCAGATGGTAGCTCTGCTGCTTTTAATAGCTTGCTTTGTTCCTGATCCTCATTCCATTCTGTCGCTTTAGGAAACAAAATAAAAAGTAAGCCTAACACAATAAATACGTAGGAAAGTTTACGCAGACTCAGCAATCTCGCCTCCCCTAAGCAAAGTACGGATTATACATATTTTTTTGAAAAATGCCCCATTCCCGACTCATTCCAATCGGGAATGAGTCGGGAGATCAGGGCAGGTGATCGGTTTTATTTTTTGTTTGTTCGTGTGAATTTCAAAAATACGCCCCATATAACCATCGCTATGCCTGTCAAATAGAACGGAACGGGGCTGCCTTCACCTGTTTGGGGCAATTGGTGTACCGCAGGTGTATCCTCCGGATCTTCAGGTTCTTTTCCCGGAACCTTGAGACGGATCTTAGGTTCGGGATCGTCTTTCGAATCCACCGGAGGAGGAGGATCTTGATGAGGCATGACGGCTGGCGGCTCCGGCTCCGGCGGTATAGGCGCAGGTTCCTCCTGTGGAGGGACTATGTCCTCCGGAGACTTTGGCAATGACGGAGGAACGGTTATAGACGGAGTATCGGGTATTTCCGGATCTTTGTCATGTTTTTTACCTGAGCCTCCGGACGGGGGTGAAGGGTCTGGATGAGTAGGCGTTCCTGGTTCGTTTTTCTTTTCTTTACGATTGGTGATCACAACCCTCTTTACACCAGAGCTTTGTCGCAGTGTTGCGTCTATTTTGATCTCGAGCTTGCCCTCGGTGACTTTATAGCCCTCCGGTGCTGCCAATTCTTCCAAGATATAATCGTCATGAAGCAAGGAGGAAAAGATGATTTTGCCTTCCGCATTGGTGGTCTGAATGAGCGGGGCTCTTTTTTGACCTTTATCATAGAGCGCAAACTGTGCGCCAGGCAGTACCTTGTCAGGCATATCCTGATCTACCTTGGTCAGCTCAAGACTTTCGGTCACACCCCCGCCAGAACCGGAGCCGGAAGACGTTCGTACGATGATTTCCTGGCTGGTTTCCCGCATCTCTGTCGTCAAGCGATCCCCCTCAAAGGCAACCTTATTACTCACCTTGGCTTTGTCTTCAGCATGAATGAACGATTGGTATTCAAGTATAAAAGCAGTGGAAATATCCTTGGCAAAAGTAACTTCAAAAGTTTGCTGGCCTTGAGCGTCTGTCTTGATATACAGCTTGTAATCTTGGTTTCTAATCAACTCGGTGCTTTTGGTGGTATTTCCGTTGGCAGCGATGATTGTAGAGTACAAATGAAAGGAATCCTCAATTAGGATTTGATTGTTGCTAGGCTGATCTATAATTTTAGCGTTAGATACATGGGACTGTCCTTCATTGATGCGGATGCTCCAATCGATCTTATTTCCATTTTGTGTACCGACTTTAGATACATATTCTCCGCCATGAGGTACCGCGACTTGCGCTGCCCATTCAGAGACTGTTTTTTGTCCATCCAGTAGAAGGGCTTGATTGTGGATTTCTTTTTCAATCAGTTCTCCTTCCAATGAAGTTTGAAAGGTAATCCAGTAGGGAGTCTGTATCTGCTCCTTGAACTGGATACGCAATTCATTACCATTTTGCTCGGAGGGAGGAATAATGGTGTATTGATCTGCTGGGATTTCAGCCCCTTTTTGTACGCCATCCCACCATCCCAGCAAGGTCATATCGTATACTTTTACGGAGGCGGGCAGTAACTTCTGACCTTGCAACAAGGGGTCTCTCACTTCCGCGTGATTCAGAATCTTGCGATTGTAGTTAGCTTTAATGTCCCAGGTAATGAGCTTGGAGGTTGCATTATAGCTTCCTTGCTTGGCACCGTTTCGTTGTGTCATAAAGTCCGGCCAGATCGGGCACTCCACTCCTTGCGATGATCTTTCTCCGTCTTCAAACTGGTATTCTATATGGGATTTATTACGAAACTCGGGCTTCGTCGTATCCGTTTTCCAGTCATTATTATAGGTGGTTGAATACTTGATTGTATAAGCCTTCTGAATGGCTTTATGAAAAATGAGCGTAAATCCTTGTTTATAGTCCTGTGATAGCGGAACCAGCTCATAATCCGTGGGCGCACGTAGCTCCGTTGTTCCGTCAACACTTTGAATTTTCAGGGTGTCCGGTAACAAAGCCAAGCCCCCGTTTGGAAACACATCCTGAATGACAATATTTTTCATGATGTACAAGTCTGTATTGATGGTAATCACCCAAGGTATGATTTTGGTGTTGTAATTGGGTGTGTCATACATTTTAGTCATAACTCCGCTTATGATTTCCGTCGATACAATCTTCTGCGTTCCATCCGAGGTTATGATGTTTATAACTTTTCCATTATCATAGACACGGCCTCTGGCTTGAGTCTGGTATCGGATGGTATAGGCTGAATCTACGTCGAAGTTGAATTGAAGTTTGAAGCCGTTGCGGTCCGGATAATCAACTGGGATGACAGTATACGCCCACGATGGGAGCTCCTCCAGTGTGTTTCCCTTAAATACTTTCAAAGAACCGGGCAGCAATTCTTGAGTTTTATTGAAATGATCAATTAAAAGAGCTTTGGCTTCGGGGATTTTTGTCTCGCTGAAGTTATATCTTATGGCCCACGAGAGTGTTTGTGTGGCATGATCATATTTTTCAACCTTTTTGGACAAAAATTCACCACGTTCCACCTGAACAGTAGCGGTAGCAACAACGTTCTCTATCGCATCTCCTGAAAGCGTTGCTGTGTTGGAGAAACGAGTTTTATCGCCAATAATACGCGTGGAATATTGAATCTGATAGGCCGTGTTAATGCTATCGTCTTGAAAACGAATCACAAACCCTGTCCCGGCTTGATCTGCTTCAATGGCATATTCACTTGCATTCACTAGGTCTCGAACAACGGTCGAGCCGTCGATATTGACTTGTAGATGATAGAGCCGGATAGAGTCTCTTCTGAGTTCCAGCCCTGAAGGAATGGGATCGGTGATGAGGGCATGCTTTACGGTGTTTAGTTGTTTGTTCACATCAATGGTCCAGTCGATCTGATTGGTGCCCTCTATTTTCCCTTGTTTGCTTAGGGTTGGCCCTGACTGGGGTTTTACATTCACGATGACCGTTTGTACCCCGCCTTTGATCGGAATCGCAATGATGATCTCTGTACTGCCTTTCACCGTTTCTTTCGTAAACTCGGTTTTAACTTGTAGTTTGCCGCTGACATTGGAGTGATTCTCTACATATTGGTTAAAGGTCATGATAACCTTGCCCTGACGATCTACTGTGAAGTATCCCACGGTTCCATCGGTAGTGACTAACGGAGATGAGATATCAGTGTAGATGACAAACTGTTCTGGTAAATGAAAGGTGAAGGTGTCCCCTGACTTATAGGTATTGTCAGGAAGCTCCCATTCATATCCTAGTTGGATGGCTGATCCGATGTCGAATTGGCTGCCGGGACTATATACCGCATCAATGACACGCCCTGTTTCGTCGGTCAGGTTCAACTTCGTTAGTATGCTCTGCGGAGCTGCATCATGTTGAGACTTTGAACTGACTGCTCCTTGAACGAAGGGGACCGTGTTTGAAGGAATCTCCCCAGGAGGTTCAAGGTTTGGGACAACGTATACAGCATCTGTAACGGTAGGTGTAGGATCAGATACAGCACTCTGCGGCAGTTCTGGGGCTGGAGCATCTGCGTAAGCCAGCGTTGCGCTGAAAAAGCTTTGGACAATGAGCAATAAGGCAATGATCATTACATTTATTTTTGTTCTCATGCTCCAAGTGATTCTCCTATTCATCGTAATATGGCAATGCTTCGTTCGAAATTAGTATATTCAGCATGTTAGGCAGACATGACTATCCCAATAGAAAAAAAGCCCTGATCATAGCGATCAGGGCTTTCTTCGAGAGAGGCATAGCAATTTGTGATGGATCTATGTAAAAAAGACATAATAAAAAGCTCGTTCATCTGGTAGCTGGCTGCCATCCGGATAGGAAGGCCCTATAGTTTTGCGTCACTGCCTTTCGACAGTTTTGCCATTAACTTGAATAGCTTGTGCGTCTATCATCTATCAAACTGATTTCATGTAACCTCTCATTTACAACTTGGAACGGTTCCCCCATTTTTTGCGGAAGGAATGAGGTGTTTCTCCTACATGCTCCTTGAATAGGTTAATAAAATGGCTCGTATTGGGAATCCCTACGTACCTTGCGATATCCACAATGGACATGTCACTGGTTTTAAGCCAGCTTTGAGCGGCTGTGATACGGACATTAATGAGATAATCAATCGGAGAGAAACCGATCTGCTTTTTGAAATTTTTAGCCAGATTAAACTTGTTTAATTCAAACATGTCTGCCAGCGAGTCCAGTGTTATTCGCTCACAGTAGGACTGATCCAAATATTGCTGTACCCGGCGTACTTCGCTGAGGGTTTCAGCATTCACATGCGGATGATCATAGGGATGTTGCAAAATGCACATTAGTATTTCACCAATGAGCCTGGACGTTAGCAGCTCAGCGGAAAGACTTCTGTCAGACTGCCCGCAAATCAGAGCATGGAGCTTATCCAATATAATATGCGGATTATGCATGGAAATGACCGGTTTATTATGCTTGGCAAATTGTTCGTAAAAATTTTCGATCAGGTTGCCATACAGGTACAGGCTGATATACTCCCAGGATTCATGACCGGAGGTGCTGTATTGAACATATTCCTCGCAATTAATAAAGAACAAATCTTGAGGTTTTATGATATATTTCTTGCCCCGGTACAGTAATTCTCCCTTACCAGACAACGTAAAGACAAGCAAAAAAGAGGCAAGTTCTTTCCTTTCCATCGTAAAAGCAGAAGTTTTTTGGAAGTAGCCTAATTCCTGGATATATAAAAGGGATTGCTTGGCAAAAGCGGAGGGAGTGCGTACAATTACGACCGGATCGCCATTCCAGAGGCCCACGTTGTTTTTTTGGTCTGTTGTCATATTCAATTCCTTTACAAAAAAGCAATTTTATCTAGCATATCTTGGTTTGATTTACCAATATATAATGGCTGATTAAACATGATTTCCTATTTATAAAAGTTTATTTTATCACAACAAATATGTCTATATATCAAATTATGTGTGTGAGCTTTATGGGAGTCTCGCTTTTTATGGATATTTAATCTGATAATCCATATGAAAAAGTCGAATGCTGTTGAAAGAATCTGGGGTTATCATGGATTCAAATCCTTTCTGAGGTCAAATACCAAAATGGTACTGAAAAAAGGTATCTTATGCCCATTCAACTTTCTTGTTCACTTCTCCTTTCGGTTTAAAAAAATTGGGACTTGGTTTTGTTAAAATGGTTCGTAAGGCTTATTATTGAAAATAAGAGTTTGGGCCCAGTACTGTGATTTTGTTCACAAACATGAATGTAAAAAAGAGAGATATATGCATAAAAAATTACGCAAAAAGTGCCCTTGCGCGTTTCATCAAAAGTGCTTTCAACTTTGGAAATGACACGGGCAATGATATGATGGGTAATACAGGTATAGTGCTTTACTTACTCGACAGTCAGTTTGGAGGATTACAGGATGGGAAAACCAAAAAGTACGAAAACCGCAGCGGCTTGGTCGCTCGTTATTCTAGGGGCAGGCTTTGCAGCCACATTGCCCTTCCAGCAATATGGCTGGGCTCGTTTATTAGCCGGAGCTTTTGAGGCAGGACTTGTAGGGGGACTGGCAGACTGGTTCGCTGTCACTGCTTTGTTCCGTCATCCGCTAGGCATTCCGATACCACATACGGCGCTGCTTCCTAAAAATAGGGACAAGCTCACGAATGCATTGGTGAGTACCGTGGAAAATAACCTGCTAAACAAAGACAGCATTGCGTCTAAAATTGCAGATATTCGTTTGGCCGATTTGGTACTGGGCGGTGTGGAAAAAGGAATGCGCACGCCGGAGGCGGCGGCATCCATAGATGTTCTTGCCAAGCGTCTCGTCCAGTCGCTCCCGCTCGCGGAATTGGCTCCGGTCATCGTGGCAGAGCTCAAGCGGCAGGTGACTGACTTTGACACCGGACCGCTGCTGGAGGCGCTTGCTCGTCAAACCAGCGAGAAGGGCTATGATCGCCGCGCACTGGATTACACGCTGGAGCAAGCCGAGTCCTGGCTTTTGCGACCCGAAACGGGTTATACGCTGGGCACCTTAGGGATGCAGGCTGTTAGTGGTTTGCAGGTGAGCGGGCTGATGCAGTTTGCCTTGAACGCATTCCTCGGCTATCTGAACGAAGAGCGTATGGGTGAAATGATTCGTCATTTCCTGCTGGATCAGGTAGCAGAACTGCAAAGGGAAGAGCACCCGCGCCGCCAGGCCGTGCTGGATGGTCTGAGAACACAGGTGACCCGATTGGCGACGAAAGATACGGTTCAGGAAGGGTTGAACGGCTGGAAGGATAGCCTTGTTGAAGCCTGGGAAGGCGATGCGTCAGTGCTGGGCAAAATGGAAGAACTGCGTATACGCTTATTGGACTACATGGAAGACGGAAGCTATGTGCAGACCTATATTTTACCGCTATTGGATCGGATGCTGACTGATTTAAGAGGGAATACCGAGCTGCTGGACAAGATCAATGTGCGAATTGTGGAAGGTATTACTGGACTGGTGGAAGCCAACCATAGTCGAATTGGTAACTTGGTACGCGAAAATGTAGACAAAATGGATAACAAATCCCTGATTGCACTGATGGAGGACAAACTGGGACAGGATTTGCAGTGGATACGTATTAACGGCGCAGTTACAGGCTTCCTGATCGGCATTGTGCTGACAGGTATCCGTATGCTAATCCAATAGACCAGAAAAAGCTACAGATAGGGTTGTGGAAGCATGAGGCTTTGGCATGAACATTTAATCGACAGGTTACCCCGTCCGCAACTGCTGGGGCAACATCGTGAGTGCTGTGCCCTGCGCGGGAATGGGTGGGGCAAGCCACACGCCACCGTGAATTATGTGTTCGATTATCACCCAATGCTGCTGGTGCGCTATCATAGGCTCATTATGGACGAAATGAAAAGCAGAGGGTACAATGTTGATCCACTATGGGAACAGCCGTTGTATCGCGGTAAGCAGTGTGAGCCTTGGGAGGCGGAGCTGGGTGAGGAACTGGCAGGCGCGGGTGCATATGTGGAGCATGACGATGAGTATATGAAGGAGTGCCTGGATAACCTGGCTTCCAAGGGTATTTTAATAGAGATTGAAGTGACCTAAAAAAGACGGGCTGCGGTATGTTCATCATTCAGATGAAGTGCCGCAAGCCCGCTTTTTTGATGCTTCAGTGTTCAGTGCTTGGGGGAGAGACTCGGGATATTAGATTACAGAATCCAGCGGGTGACCTTTTCCAGCGGTTGTCTGGATTTTTCCCGCTTGGGTTCATGAGCGCGATAACCGAAGGCAGCAATGACTGAAATATCGAGCAGCCCGTTTTCTAGCAGTCCTTCTTCCTCCAAAATGGCATGCACCTGATCGTAGTTAAAGCCCTCAATTGGACAGGAATCAATACCGATCTGAGCCGCCGCTGTCATCATATTGCCTAAGGCAATGTAGGTTTGCTTGGAAGCCCAGTCAAATAACGTACGTTCGTTTTCCAGTAAGCGTTGATTTTCACCCTGGAAAATCTTATAGCGGCCTGGCAGTGAGGCAAAGTCCTCCTCAGACATACCTTTAACCTCTTTATACATATACTCTACGTAAGGAGAATCATAACGAACATCCTTGCGCGCCAAAATCAGGACGACGTGGCTAGCCGCAGGAATCTGCTTTTGACCGCCGCTGGAAACTGCAGCCAGCTTTTCTCTCAATGCCTGATTTTGTACAACTACAAACTGCCATGGTTCAAAACCAACGGAGCTTGGAGAAAGTCGCCCGGTTTCGAGAATGAACTGAAAATCCTCTTCTGGTATGATGCGATTGGGATCGAATTCTTTCGTGGCGTGCCTGAACAGAAAGGCGTCCAGAATTTCCTGTTTTTTAGCTGATGTATTAGACATAAAATGTACTCCTTTTGATATGGGTTTAGTTGGTACTCTATGGGTTTTCTGCTACTATAATGAGAGCTGATATCGAATATATAGTTATCATATAGAAAGTTTTTGCAGGGAACAAGTACGCACATATTTGTTCCTTGTCATGCGTCTGGGGCTATTGGTTTACACATTCTACAGAAAGAAGGGGTATACATGGCACAGGAGATGGAACATGCAGTTAGCGTTAATTTTGGATGTCCGGTAGCGAAAACCGTCGGGGTTATAGGCGGCAAGTGGAAGGGAGTCATCTTGTATCATTTGACGACAGGACCGCGGCGCTATAACGAAATTCGACGGACCTTGCCTAATATTACACAGCGGATGCTAACCTTGCAGTTGCGTGAACTGGAGAGAGATGGCATTGTGCACCGTGAAATTTATAATGAGAACCCACCGCGTGTCGAATACTCGCTTACCCCGTTGGGAGATACGTTAAGGCCGTTGCTGGATTTTATGAGAGACTGGGGGATCTTCTATGGAGAACAGGGTTGCGAGCCTGTGACGACAACTTCCAAATCAGGCAAGCACTTTTGTTAAAGGGCATAAAGAAAGCCCGCCAAATGATTTCATAGAAGACGCATAAGAAATCATTAGCGGGCGGAATAAGGTCTGGGTTATTTAGATAAAATGTACACTTATTTAAACTCGATGGCTTCGTTCATCTGCGCCCAGGCCGTTTCTCCAATGATGCCCAAGCGCCAGATAGCGATTCCTTTGAGGTCATAACGTTTGGCTAAACCGATCTTGGCGTTAACGGTGCTATCTTTTTCACTACCCATCGAAATCCCCAAAATGAGCTTGTCCCGCGAGGTTTCCTTCAAGGCCAGTTGTATGGCTTCGTCCACTTTATCCAAAGGCTCAGGCGTAGCCTTTTGTCCGTAATCATAGGCCATGATGATCAGATCGTCCGCCAGATTGCCCAGCGTTTTGTAGTCATAGCCAGAGTAAGAGCTGTTCAGCGGATGTAGAACGACGGTGAGCTTGAGTCCAGCCTGATGCGCTTTGGCCGATAACTTTTGAATAAAGGCGTTGTAGTCTGAACGCGCTTTGGCTTTATCGCCGCTCCAGCCCAATCCTTCCAGATCTAGCGTAATGCCTTTAAATTGTTTGTCGGTGGCGGTACTGACGATTTGGGAAATGGTTTGTTCTTGAAGCTGCGCATTTTCCAAAACCTTGGTCAGTTCGTGATTGCCATCTCCGGAATAGACCATCAGGTAAGGGGAAGTCCCCTGGCTGTCTGCCTCCTGCACAATGGACTCCGGCGTTACGGTTCCAGCGGCTTGAGGCCATTTGTATTCTTTGCCGTTTGTCGTAAATTGTCCGTTCGTATCAATTCGACTCCAGCCGAAGGCAACTGCGTTAAAATCCGGTATTTTGGATTTTTGGTCAAAGGAAGACAGCGCATAGAAGCCTACTGTATACATAGCTTCACGTGGCGATGTAATGGAGACCGTCCGTGTTCCCTGGTTCCAGTTCACCGTGGCTCCAAACTGCTGCCCGAAAAAGCCCAGCGGAATCATGGTGCTGCCGTGCACGGTTTGCGGAGCGGCTGTTAGTTGAACCGTTTGTCCGTCCACTGTGGCATTGCGGCTACCCATCTTTAGAACCACCTGTTTGGTAGCAGAGCCTTGCGCTTTGGTAGCAGTGATGCTTTGGCTGGCTTGATCCCATTTCACTGTAATGCCGAGAGCCTCAGAAATAGCGCGAAAGGGAACCATGGTCGTGCCGTTCATCATGGCAGGTTGTACGGGGAACGGTAATGGATATCCGTCCAGCATAATGCTGATCTTGCCGGTCTCGGCTTGTGCCAAGGGGCTATAGATGCCCGCTGCGGTACTCAGGAAAATAGCGCTAGATAACAGAGCCTTATTTACGATTTTCATCCTATGATCTCCTATGCTCAATAGATTGCAATGCTATCATGTTAGAATCGTGAGGTATCTACCATTTTACCAAAAAAATGATAGAAAGGTGAATGTGAAATAATAGGATGAGATGAATCTGAGTATGTATTAAAGCTGAATATTAATCGTTTTCTTTCATACAAAAAAAGCTGACCCCTTTAACTAGGTGTCAGCTTTTTCTTTTTAAAACGATCTTAACTTCATTCGTAACCCAGATTACTTGCGGCGCTTGAGTGTAATGCCGACAGCTGCGGCACCAAGAACGACTGCAATGATCGAGAGGACGAGTGCTGTCGTTTGTGCAGTAGAGCTGGCAGGAGCAGAAGCAGCAGGGGCAGCTTCTACAGCATTGTTCGAAGCAGGTGCGGGACTGCTGCTATCTTTAGTCGTATCTGTGCTCGCGTGGCCTGCTGCCGTACCCGCTGAATCGTGTCCGCTGTCTGCGGCAGGGGTTGCGGACGTGGCTTCCGCCGTGATTTCGGTAATGGAATGAGGGTTGTTACTTCCTTCGTCGCCTGTCCATTCCACAATACTTCCGTCACTATAATATTGGAAGGCGTCCCAGGCTGCTGCGGTATTCTGGTCTGCATTTTGCGCTACAAAGCTGAAACGTTGATACTGACCCGCTTGAATGCCGTCTTTTTCAGTCGTCCAGGTCACAGTGGTTACTTTGCCAGAGCTGTCTTTTTCGGTGGCTACCTTCCAGTCCGGTACAGGCTCGTATTGTTTGAAAACGACCTCTTTCGGAATTTTCAAGGCGACTTTGGTGGTTGGAATGTTTTTTTCCACGGGTACTTTCAATGTGTACGTTTCCCATGCATTAGGTTGTGAAATAGAAGGCTTAACTGTCACATGTGCACTGGCCATGCCTGCAAAAAGTAAGGCACCCGCCGCAATTAGACCCACAGAGGTTGCAAACCTGGAAAATCTGGATTTTGCTGTTTGAATCGTTGTATTCATATTCATTTCGCTCCTTTTAAGTATAAAATAATTATTTTTTACCGCCTACATGCAGGGTAAATTCAGCATCAACCGCATCGAGTGATGCCGTCAGAGCATGTACTTTTACCGCCCATGTTCCTTCGGAGGTCATCAATTCCTGACTGCGGAATGGTTGTTGTTGCTTTACGGGCAGAACAAATTCCTGTTGATCTTGGTCAGGGTCTGCTGGAGTGAGCGTTAACGTGACCTGCTGGATTCCCGAAACGGCAGCACCCTTGCTATCCTGAACGGATACCTTAAATTCATTGCTGCCCACAGCATTGGGGCTGACTGCCAGTGTAACGTTATATTCGCCCGTAGTGCGAGTCTCCTCAAACGGTACAGCAGGTGCCTGGCCGGGTGACAGGTGAGTGAGCACCGCGGTCAACAGCATCACGAGCAGGCCGACGGACAACTCGGCACGCAATCCCCCAGCGGCTCGCTTACTCGCCGCCGCTTGCCGTGCGCTGCGGAACTGGCTGGCCGCGAAGACCAGCATGACTAGCAGCAGCGCTGCTTTGCCGAGCAGAACGAGTCCATAGGACGTGTTCAGCAGCATGGAGGGAGCCGGAATGTACAGCACGGCTCCATATATACCGGTGGCGAGTAACGCTGCCACCATCGCAATGCCCCAGCCGGCGAAGCGGCGCAAGGCGGCTTGTCGCAGAGTTGCCCGTTCGGATACGGGCAACTCTGCTCCGGCAACCGGCAGGCACACGACCATGACGGCAAGTGAGCCGATCCAAAAGGCTGCTGCCGCGAGATGGACGAAGTCCGCCGCAATGGCTGGAGCTGGATGCGTAGCCGCTGCCGGATGGCCGACAAAGGCCTTGGACAGCATGAGGCATAGCGTTAGGAGAGCCGAGCTGTATCCCCAAAGACGGCGCTGGCGATTCGAAATGCTGTGATCCAGCGCGTAAATCAGCGTTACGCTTAGGAGTAGCACGAGAATCATCTGGATAAACCAAATTTGTCCGGCTCCAGTAAACTGGAGAGCTTCTCCCAGAATCGGGAATGAGAAGCCCTCCCTGATGGAAACCCCGGCATCCCATGAAGCCTGAAGTGGCAGGCTGATCAGAATGGCGGCAGACGTTATGCCGTAGCCGCTCCATAGCAGCTTAGTCCAGCGGGGCAATGTTTCAAAGGGCCGCTGATTTTGCTTATGCTGTTCACTTCGATTCTTGTCTTGGCTTATGCTCGGTAAGATGAACAGCCGGAAACAAATCGCTCCAAAAAGCAGCGATAGTCCTATGTAAAGAAACCAACGGACAGCGATTAAGTCGATTCGTGATGTCCCTGAGCCTTCAGGTGCGGTAGCTTGATGGGTAGGCGCATTGGAACCACTGCCCACTTGGAATGGAATAACTCCATTAACCGGATGTCCGTCTGCGGATAAAGCTCTCCAATTGACGGAGTAAATTCCATTTTTCATCCCTGGAATCAATTGAATTTCCATGGTGGCTTTGTGATTCGGGTCAAGCTGTGCTTTTCCTGTGTCGACCCGCTTGCCTGTTTCGTCGGTCACTTTGATCGACATGAAGGCAGATTGCAAATCTTCATTGAAGGTGATGGTCACCTGAGAAGGCGACTTGTCCAAAACCTGATTTTCGGTCGGACTGGATTCAATGACAAATGCATGAGCCCACGAAGAGTGAGGAAACAGGATCAGAAGGGGGAGACACAGCAATAAAAGACAAGCCACACGGGCTGGTCTGGACAGGTACAACATGCCTGTGAAGTCACCTTCTCTCGATTACTTGAAGCGAGGATATCCCCATTTGTAACATTTTATACGGACAAACCCCTTCCTATCTTAATCATAGTGCATATAGCATGAATAGATGGAGCGAATTATGACATTTATATGAAATTTGAAATAATAAGCATTATACAAAATGCCAATCATATGAAAACCCCTAGCGTGGTTGAATTCAGGACGATTTCAACCACGCTAGGGGCAAAGAGGAAGAGCCTATGAAGGAACTAGAGCCCTGTTTCCATGAGATCCGTGAAAGCAGATTGCTTATGTTGAATATAATGGATAAAAATAGCCGTTAGTTTGGGATCGAATTGGCTACCCGAGCAGGCACGTAGTTCTTCAATGGCCTCCTCGAACGTTTTGGTGGGTTGATAGGGGCGCTCGGTTGTCATCGCGTCAAAAGAGTCGATGATCGTCAGCATCCGACATAAACGTGGAATTTGCTCGCCCTTAAAGCCAAACGGATAGCCTCCTCCGTCATAACGTTCATGATGCAGCTCCACAAAAGGAACCAAATCTATGAATCGTTCGTTGGCTTCGACAATACGTTTGCCCCACATGACATGCGCTTGCACCATCTGCCATTCCTCACCGGACAGTTTCTCTTTTTTATTGAGGATATTCCAGGGAATCTCCAGTTTACCAATGTCATGAATGAGGGCACCTAGTATGAAACGCCGCTTATCCTCCGGTCCGAGCTGAAGTACATCGCTCATGTCTGCTGCATATCTGAAAACCCGCTTGGAATGCTTGAAAGTGTTAATATCCTTGTACAAGAACAAATTAAGCTGCTGCTCAAGATCGCGAATATCCTGCCCCAGATCGACCTCGCGCTCCACTTCATTTAAACTTCCGTGCGTATGAACGATGTTTTTGCCCTGTTTCTTGGCGTAGTACAGGGCTTTATCCGCCAGATCGACCAGCTGTGACTTGTCGTAGATGTCAATGCGACTTTGTGCAATACCTGCGGAGAAGGACAGACAGCCATGCGGAAAAATTTCAACACCCTCATAACGAGAATCATTTAATCTTTTTCGAATAGCATTGACTGTTTCATATGCTTGTTCAGCGGTATGCTCGGGCATAAGCAGAGTAAATTCTTCTCCACCGTAGCGGGATACGGTGATGTGGGTGCCGGAGGTTTCCTTCTTAAGAAACTCACCGAGAAATCCCAGTAGCTGATCGCCTTTAAGATGACCGAAATGATCATTGTATTTTTTGAAATCATCAATATCAATCAGCGCCAGACTGAGAGGAGTATTCTCGGATCGGGATATATTCAATTCAGCTTCAAGTGTATTTTCAAAGTAGCTGTGATTGTATAGCCCTGTTCTGCGATCCATGTTCGCTTTTTCTTCGATTTCCCGATACAGCGTGAACATTTGCTTGAATGCGTGAGACAGGAGCATGCTTAGCCCAAGGAACAGCAAAAGTCCTAAAATGCCGTTGTTATAAATCAGTGTAGTCAATACCAAAGACAGAATGAGTGTACATAAGTATACGAGCAGGGATTCAGCCAAAAAAGCCTGTTTAAGCTCATTGAAGGACCCTTTGTATGCGATATAAAAGTAGATGCCCAGTGTGATGGTGTTCACCGCAAAGTAGCAAATCAACGCCAGCAGGTAGGAAGCGAAATGATCTTGGTTAAAAGCTCCCTGCGTTCCGCCGCTTAGTTCAAATACTGTTGAAGACAGGAAAATGGAAAGGGCGTAAATGGAAAAATTGACGGTATGCTTCCACCAGGACAGCTCTGTGTGCCGGAACATGGCAATGATTACATTTAACAACAAAATCAGAATAGCAATTTCGGTGCCATGCACAAAAATACAAGCCAGATACACGGAGGAATCCATGGACTGCTTGTTACTGGCCGGTGGTAGCTGGAATGTAAAATGCTCCAGAATCAGAACTGCTCCCAATAGGGAATAGATCGTGACCCACTCTGTTGTCGTATAGTGCAAAAAGGACCATTGGTTCGTATACAGGAGGACGATCACGCCTGCCAAACATATGAAAAACACATATATTCCCGTCGCGGTAACCCGTTCTTGCAGCTTTTTTATTATACTCATCATTTCTTCTCCTGCCTTGTCGTATCTTGATGTCAAAGCTACCAGGGGTGAATGGGATAATTTACAATTTTGTAATCGGAAATTTCACATGAAAAAACAGGCCGGAATCCAGCCTGTTTTGTTGAGCCTGTGCTTCCTTTTTTTCTTATCGGTGACTAGCCCCCGATTTTGTAACCGGAAGTCAAAGCAATTATGACAGAAGCTACGATAATAGCATTGATAATCACACGGGAGTATTTCAAGTTTTTCATAGGGTTCCCTCCCTTCCTTGGAATAAGGTGTGCACTAGGCGTGGCGGGGATTGTTTTCTTGCTGCTTATCCTTAGTTCTCTTCACGACCATAATGCTTTGGATAAACAGGAACATCCCGAAATTCATGACAACATCTCCAATACTAATTACCTGCGTGCGGGGATAGGGCTTGGAGAGAGGAATAATGTCACCAAGCAATGATAGACGCGTGCTCGCATCCATCATGTAATGTTTCGAGATGACACTTCCGGATTTAAGCATATCTGTATAATAGGGACCCAGCACCTCCGAAGCGCTCAACGAGACCGGCATCCTGCCGCCATTCACCGCCATAACGATAAAATTCATCAATACGCCGATTATAATAAGCTTGAATCCCTTATGATGTCTGTTCAACCAGAGAAATATCAATCCAACCACGTAGACTCCCATAAATAGATACCCGTTAATGGCTGCCAGCCAAGCCCACTTTTCCTGGAAATAAAAAATAATGAATTGTACCAGCAGCAGCACGGGGAACATCCAGCCGGCTATAAGGCGAATTTGACTGAAACGGATCAGACCTTGCCGCCAGCCTCCTCTGAACAGACCTACAATGAGACCTAGTAGCACTCCATCATAGACCATTATCATTCTCCAGATTCCACAAATTTTTTGTTTTGGTTACCGTATAATTCGACCTGAAATTGGTAAATTCCTGCCTGATATATAGCAGTTTTGAAAAAAAATTGCGGATTAGCGTGTAATTATTCGAAGCCAGACGAAATGAGTGATATCATGATACATTGAAGTAATTATTTATATTTTTTTGAAAAGGATGATTATTATTATGAACCGGTTATCCAATACTGTTATGGTTGCCGCAGATATGACCAAATCGCGAATATTATGGATCGCCTTTGTCCTGGGTGCATTGAGTGCTTTCGGGCCGTTGTCCATAGATATGTATTTGCCGTCGCTGCCTACATTAGCGAACAATTTGCATACGACCACTTCGCTGGCGCAGCTTAGTTTAACCGCCTGTCTGTTGGGACTGGCCGTTGGCCAGATCGTTGCTGGTCCGCTTAGCGACGTAAGGGGTCGCAGAGGACCGCTGGTGATCTCGCTCATTCTGTACGCTGCTGCTTCGCTGTTATGTGTGTTTGCGCCGAATATCGGTATGCTCATTGTGCTTCGCTTTATTCAAGGGCTTACGGGGTCGGCGGGGATCGTGATTTCCAGAGCTGTAGCCCGTGATCTATACTCGGGCAAAGAGTTGACACGTTTTTTCTCACTACTTATGCTGGTGAACGGCGTGGCCCCTATCGCTGCACCAGTACTGGGCGGTGTCATTTTGAACTTTGTTTCCTGGCGTGGTGTATTCATGGTGCTTTGTGTAGTCGGCGTGGCTATGCTGATTGCCGTCGTATTGGGTTTGCCAGAAACGTTGCCAACTAACCGCCGCTCATCCGGTGGCTTGAAGCAGACGCTAGGAACACTCGGTCACTTGTTTGCCGATCGACGCTTTATGGGCTATGCCTTCTCACAGGCGCTGATTACAGGAGCGATGTTCGCGTATATCGCTGGCTCACCATTCGTGCTTCAGGATATTTTCGGGGTTTCTCCTCAGACGTATAGCATCATTTTTGCAGTGAATGGTTTGGGGATTGTACTGTTTTCGCAGTTGACGGGTAGACTCGTGGGTCGCTTCAGCGAACGACAGTTACTCTTGTCGGGTCTGGTAATTGCGGCTGTAGCCGGAATTAGCTTGCTTACTGTAGCCTTTACCGGAGGCCAATTGTTTGCTGTTTTAGTTCCTCTGTTTTTTGTCGTTTCCTGCGTAGGGATTGTGAGTACAACGACGACTTCATTGGCAATGCAGAGTCAGCAGCGCTCCGCAGGCAGTGCGTCCGCCATGCTTGGTTTGTTGCCTCTATTACTTGGCTCCATCGCTTCACCGCTAGTAGGCTTGGGGAGTGGAACAACCCCCGTACCGATGGCGGTCGTTATAGCTATAGCCGAGGTTGGAGCGCTATTAAGCTTTGTTGTACTTGCTAAGGAAGCACGCGCGAAGGCTTAAAATAGGGCGAAAAAGTGACATTTTTCTGGAATGTTGACATACCCCACGGGGGTATATTATGATAGGGATATAACAAATGCATAAATGCATAAATGCATAAATGCATATATACACCACACAGGAGGCTGATGTATGGCTGAGGAGCAACCTGTTTCCCACACTGAAGTCCATGAGAATCACTGTGGAACAGACGGGGAAAAGACAGTTAGAAAAAGTCATCATTCGGCAGAGTTCAAGAACAGCCTCGTATCCCGGTTGAACCGTATTGAAGGTCAGGTTCGCGGAATTAAGGGCTTGATTGAGAAGGATACCTACTGTGACGATGTACTGAACCAGATTGCGGCTGTCCAGTCCGCGCTGAATGGTGTTGGTAAGCTGCTGCTGGAAGGGCATATGAAAAGCTGTGTCATTGAGCGCATGCAGGCAGGAGAGCAGGAAGTGATTGACGAGCTGCTGGTTACGGTCAAGAAGCTAATCCGTTAAGAGTAGTATTCATACACATTATGGGTACGGAAGTACCCCTGAGGAGGAAAAGAAAATGGCACAAGTTACATTGAACGTAGAAGGCATGAGCTGCAATCATTGCGTGAAGGCAGTAGAAGGGGCTTTGGAGAAAGTTGGCGCTACCGGCAAGGTCAGCCTCGAAACGAAGCAAGTGAATGTAGAATATGACGAGTCCAAGCTGAACGTTGAGGCTCTGAAAACAGCCATTGAAGACCAGGGCTATGATGTTGTTTAAGCTGAAGATGCTTTATGTGTGAACAGACTTGTTTCGAAGGAGAAGCTTCCATATTAGAAGCTTTTTCTTTTTGGATATGATATACCCCACTGGGGTATAGGAGGAGGATTACCATGGAAAACCGTGCGACCGACGGTGACAAGCAGACAACGCTTCATATTACGGGGATGTCTTGTGCCGCTTGCGCAAGCCGTATTGAGAAAGGTTTAAATCGAATAGACGGTGTGGCACAGGCTAATGTGAATTTGGCTTTGGAGCAGGCGTCGATATCCTATGATCCCAAGCAGGTGGAGATCCCTGAGTTTCGCGATAAAATTGCTTCTCTTGGGTTTGGAACTGTAAGTGAAGAAGCCAATCTGAATGTGACGGGTATGACTTGCGCGGCCTGTGCAACCCGGATTGAAAAGGGATTGAATCGGATGCCTGGTGTAACAGGTGCCACGGTAAATTTGGCGATGGAAACAGCTCATGTGGAATATGCAGCGGGAAGTATTGCGGTTGGTGATCTGGTGAGCAAGATTGAACAGCTAGGCTACGGAGCGATTCCGCAGAGCGCTGAGGACAATATTGCGGATGTGCGCAGTAAGGATATCCATCGTAAAAAATGGAAGTGGATTGTGTCCGCAGTGCTGTCATTTCCGTTGTTGTGGGCAATGGTGGCTCATTTTTCCTTTACATCATGGATTTATGTGCCAGAACTGTTCTTGAATCCATGGTTCCAACTAGTGCTGACAACGCCGATTCAGTTCGTCATTGGTTGGCAGTTTTATGTGGGCGCGTACAAAGCGCTTCGTAACGGCAGTTCGAATATGGATGTGTTAGTTGCACTGGGTACATCTGCGGCTTATTTTTACAGCTTGTACCTTACTCTGCGTCCGTCTGATGTCATGGAGGGAATGTCGGGAATGCCTGTCATGACCATGCCAGAGCTGTATTACGAGACAAGCGCGGTGCTAATTACGCTTATTTTGGTTGGTAAATGGTTTGAAGCGGTAGCCAAAGGGCGTTCGTCCGAGGCGATCAAGAGCCTGATGAGTCTACAGGCGACGACGGCACGTGTAGTACGTGATGAACAGGAGCTTGATATACCGATCGAACAGGTACGTGTGAAGGATATCTTTATTGTACGACCTGGCGAGAAAATTCCTGTCGATGGTGTGGTCGTGGACGGACGTTCGGCAGTGGACGAATCCATGTTAAGTGGTGAGAGTCTTCCGGTTGAAAAAGAAGCAGGTTCCGCAGTTACAGGGGCGACGCTCAATAAAAACGGGGTACTACGTATCCAGGCTGAGCGTGTGGGTGGTGATACGGCGTTGGCCCGTATTATTAAGGTCGTGGAAGATGCGCAAAACTCCAAGGCCCCGATTCAGCGGATTGCGGATCAGATTTCCGGTATTTTTGTCCCCATTGTTGTTGCTATCGCTGTGTTGGCCTTTATCGTCTGGTTTTTCCTTGTGACGCCGACTGATTTTGCAGGCTCACTGGAGAAAATGATTGCAGTTCTCGTCATTGCTTGCCCTTGTGCGCTCGGATTGGCAACCCCAACGTCTATTATGGCAGGATCGGGACGTGCCGCTGAATACGGTATTCTGTTCAAGGGCGGCGAGCATTTGGAGATGACCCGTTCAGTCAACGCAGTGGTATTGGATAAGACAGGTACAGTTACGAATGGCAAGCCAGAGCTGACGGATGTTATGCTTGGAGCAAGCGGCTTGGCTGAAAAGGATTTGCTGCGTTTGCTCGGTGCGGCAGAAAAAAGCTCGGAGCATCCGCTGGCGGAAGCCATTGTAAAGGGGATTGCAGATCGAGGCATTGAGCTGGTAGGACCGACAGATTTTGAAAATATTCCGGGTTATGGTGTGAAAGCGCATGTGGAAGGTAAGCAGGTATTGGCGGGTACACGCCGATTGATGAGCAGGGAAGGCATCGCGATAGATGACTCAGCTGAGCAGCATATGAATGAGCTGGAAAGCGCAGGGAAAACCGCGATGCTTGTTGCTGTGGATGGTGCCTATGCTGGATTGGTGGCCGTGGCGGATACGATTAAAGAAACGTCACGGGAGGCAGTTACCCGTCTGCGCGCGATGAACATTGAAGTGATCATGATTACGGGTGACAATGAACGGACTGCGCGGGCTGTTGCCGCCGAGGCTGGAATTGAACGAGTGCTGGCGGAGGTGCTGCCTGAAGGAAAGGCTGAAGAAGTGAAACGGCTTCAGGAGCAGGGCATGATCGTAGCTATGGTTGGGGATGGTATTAACGATGCGCCTGCGCTGGCTACTGCTAATATTGGGATGGCGATGGGCACGGGAACGGATGTGGCAATGGAGGCGGCGGATATTACCCTCATGCGCGGCAACCTGAACAGCATTCCTGATGCGATCGAAATGAGCCGCCGGACCATGACAAACATACGGCAAAATCTGTTTTGGGCGCTCGGTTATAACGTGATCGGTATTCCGATTGCCGCTTTGGGCTTCCTTGCCCCATGGTTGGCGGGAGCAGCCATGGCATTTAGCTCTGTTTCGGTCGTGCTGAATGCACTGCGTCTCCAACGGGTGAAGCTGTAAATGTATGGATGTATTAGCAGGATAGCGTACTGTCGGACATCTGTTGCGAGATAAAGTTATTATCAGAGTATAGAGCAAGTACGCACAATTGGTTTTCTGCGTGCTTGCTTTTTGTTGCGTTTGTTTTTTTAAACCATTCAACTTTCATCACGTCAGGTTGCTTATCATTCGCGAAAGTTCCATAATATTTGTAGGAGTGCCAAGCAAGCATGCAAGAACTTCTTCGTATACTCACAGCTTGAAGTAGATAAAGAGCTTATATTATGGATTAGGAGTGAAGCAGTCATGAATGATACGATTTCCTTGTTGATGAACCACCGGTCTGTGCGAAAATTCAAGTCAGACCCCATTACCGACGAGCAGCTCGCAGCTATTGTGGCAGCTGGCCAAATGGCTTCCTCGTCCAGTAATGTGCAGGCATATACCGTTATTGCCGTTACCGAGCCTTCTTTAAAAACAAAACTGGCCGAGTTGGCAGGAGGACAGGCTTACGTTGAGCAATGCCCCGCGTTTCTGGTATGGTGCGCAGATCTGTACCGTCTGAAGCAGGTCACACTACACCATCAGCCAGGTCAGCCTTCCTATGAAGGTTCCGTTGAAAATTATACGGTTGCGACCATTGATGCCGCGTTAGCCGCACAAAATGCAGCGGTAGCCGCTGAATCACTGGGCCTGGGCATCGTCTACATCGGCGGCATTCGTACTAAAATAGCAGAGGTATCTGAGTTGTTAGGGTTGCCAGAGCTGGTGTATCCAGTGTTCGGTATGTGTATTGGTGTACCGGATCAGGAAACGGGCTTGCGTCCACGTCTTCCACTGTCCGGTGTTTTGCATATGAACGGTTACGACAAAAATCAGACGATGAAAGCTGTAGAGGTATACGATCACACATCAGCGGAATATTTGAAGGAACGTACAGGCGGTCAACGCTCTACGCCATGGTCTGAGCAAATGGCTGCGAGACTGACCGAGCCAGCGCGCTTGCAGTTGAAGCCATTTTTGGAACAGAAGGGTTTCTTGAAGCAATAAAAGCTGAGTGGCGACAAAAAACTCTGCAAAATACAAGTAGTATTTGAGCTATATACGTTTGAAAATACAAGAACCTCCTTATTTACGTATGATGAAGTCCCGCGTAAATAAGGAGGTTCTTTGCTTTGGTTGCATGTTGTGGTTGTAAACCTTCCAGTCAGTAAATAGCTGGTATGCCTTTATCAATCAGATAGTGAGTAAAAGCGTCTCGTATTTTCATAAAATAATTGACGGACGGCAGATTCATCTTGATGGGTCAGTTTGCTGTACGCACGAATGACGTCGGCAGTCATCCGGGGATGTGTCTCTTGTCCAGTAAAAGGTCCCTCGAACGGCCAAGGACCATCTGTCTCTGCCATGATCTGATCAGACGGATACTGTCTTGCCAAACTGCGGATCTCTTCTTCGTACAAGAGATCCGGTGTGAAGGAGACATAATAGCCGTTCCGGGCCATACGTTCGATCGTGGCGGTAGAGCCCTTGAACCAGTGAAAATGCGCCTGTGTGATGCCATGACGTTCCAAAAGGTCACAGGCGATGTCTGCGTCCTCATAAACGGCGTGCAGGACAATGGGCTTGTTATGCTTGCTTGCAAACTGGATAAAGCGCTCTAGTAGCACTATGTAGGGAGCGAGGTCAAAAGGTGAACCGCTCTGTGAGGCTTCCAGCCGATTGTAATAGGGCAAGCCGACTTCACCCACGGCGACCATCTGCTGTACATGTTCGTCCATCCAGTTGAACAAGAGTTCAAGCTCAGCTTGCGGTGGAAGAGCCTGTTCGGGATGAAAGCCAAAGGCTGGTCGTACCAGCCCGGGGTAACGCTTGGCTAACTGCAGATTGGCTCGGCTGGAGCCCAGATGCATCGACACGGCTATCACGGCTTGGACGCTGCTATTGGCAAGTGAAGCGAGCAATAATTCCTGTTGTTCGGGCGGGTAGCTGTCTACATGAATATGCGCGTCGATCAATGGAGCGGGTCCAATTGCGGTCAAATCCAAGACTGGCTTTGTTTGGCTGTTCCATTTCAATGCACATCGAACTTTTACGTCACTCATGTCGATTCAATCCATCTTCTGGGATATTCTTGTGGACGCTCTGAGCATTGTCCATGTCGCCGTCCAGTTTATGTTTTTCCTCGCGCATCCAGCTGGTCATGGTCCGCTTCCATTCAATAAAGAGCGGATCGAGGGTGATTTCTTCCCTACGCGGGCGGGGAAAAGAGACATCTACGACATGCACCACTGAAGCAGGTCGCGCCGACAGCACATAGATGCGGTCGGAGAGCAGCAACGCTTCTTCAATGCTGTGGGTAATAAACAGCACAGAACGGCGGTTCTTTTCCCACATCCGTAATAACCATTGCTGCATGTCTGCACGTGTCAGCGCATCGAGTGCGCTGAACGGCTCATCCAGCAGCATTAATTCCTGTGGGCTGAGCAGTGCGCGAAGAAAGGCTGCGCGCTGTTGCATTCCACCAGACAGCGTATGTGGATACGCCTTGGCGAATTTACCAAGTCCAACCTGTTCGAGCCATTGCAAGGCTTCTTTGCGACGCTCGCGTTCACTGGCGTACTGAGGGGGTACTGCTGTATTTTTACGTGGAGCATTTTCCTGCCCAAGCAGTACGTTGTCCAGCGTGGTACGCCACGGGAAAAGGGCGGGCTGCTGCGGCATATAGCTGATATGCCCACGTTCACCAGTCATGTCCCGTCCGTGCATACGGATACGTCCCTGCTGTGGTTTGAGTAGCCCGCCGATGATGTGAAACAGCGTGCTTTTGCCGCTGCCTGACGGACCAATGAGGGAAACGAATTCTCCTGGCTTGACTGTGAGGGATACATCCTGCAGTACGGGCAGTAGGCTTCGCTTTTCGCGGAAGGCGAGGCTGATCCCGTCCAATTCCAAAGCAGGAGGAGCGGTTGAAGGACTCTGCTGTTCCCCGGTTCGTTGTTCATTAGCCACGTTGTATGATGATAAGTCAGTCGGATGCAGACTCATACGCGCCACGTCCTTTCTTTGCTGTATGTAATTCAAGGAGGAAGCTACTCTCGATCGGGTTTCCAGCGAACCAGCCATTTCTCCAGTAGTAAAATAACCACAAACATGAGTAAGCTGAGTGCAACAATAATGCCGATGGCGGCAAAAATGAGGTCCGTGCGATAGGCCGATTTTTGCAGCAGCATATAATATCCAATTCCTTCACTAGCTCCGATCCATTCCGCAATGATCGCACCCATCACACTATAGGTAGCAGCAATTTTAACGCCAGAAAAGACTTGCGGCAGGGAATGTGGCAGCTCCAGCTTCATAAAAATAGCCATGCGGCTTGCACCCGACATCCGCATATAGTTCATCATCGTACGGTCTGTTCGAGTCAGCCCGTCCATGGCCGCTACAGCCACAGGAAAAAAGCATACTAGGGTAATGACCATCAGCTTGGGCAGCACCCCAAAACCAAACCACACCATGAGCAGCGGTCCCAGGGCGATGATTGGAATGTTTTGGCTCAGGATAAGCAGCGGATACAGGGCGGATTTGAGAAAAGGAATCGTATGAAGAACGATGGCGATCAACAGTCCCGTTGCTGTCCCTATCGCGAATCCGGCAAGTGTCAGACGAATCGTAGCCCATGTATGGGCACCAAGCAGCGCCGTCTGGGCTATGCCCTCTTGTACGATGAGGGATGGAGCAGGCAGCAGCCAGGATTCAACATGCAAATAGGAAACCGCCCCCTGCCAGGCCGCTAAAAAGAAGAGGACCGCCACAAAGGGCGGCCATACGCTTTTCCACCAGGATGCGTTCTTGCCTTTCGGATTCATGGGCGATATTTCTCGGTCAGCTTGTTCATGCTGATGCCTTGTGGGTTATGTGCGATTTTGATCTGTGAAATGACGCTGGGACTGCCCGCTTCCGTCAAAGCCTCGTGCATTTCTTTAACCACTTTCAGCAACTCGTCGAGCTCGCCCTCCATGGTCGTATCCAATGGATTCACCTGATGTTTGACACCGGAGCGCTGAATGACCTCGATCGCCTTATCTACATACGGGTAAGAGTCCTCGTTATTAGGAGTTTTAGGGATTACTTGAATACTGAGCAGTGTGTTAGCCATGCAAATTCACCTGTCCTTTATTTGGAGTGTTATTAAAAAAATATGGTGGTTTAAGGCGGGGAGACCGCTTCGCGTTTCATTTGATCTTACGATCGCTGCGCTTCTCCAGATTCAAATGAACCACTACGCTGCCAACCGCCTTAAAAACACCCTATTTTTAAAGCTGGTTTGTGTGGCATTTTTAACACACAAGCGCACCTACTTAGCGCTTAGATAATATGAGAAACTAAAGAATAAACCAAGTGGAACGAGAACGAAGTGGGCGGAATGGTGCTGTACAAGCGTTAACATTCGCCTTTGTACCCAGATTTCAACCTCTGGATATTTATAAAAGAAATCTGGGTACAGCAGCGATGGGAAGCACCATCCGACTGCGTAGTGGCGCTTCGTTCACTTCTCTAGTTCAGTCTTATTTAGCGTTTTAACAAATGATCAACGCTTGGGCAGGAAACCGTTTGTGAAGGCTTTATCGACTTCCAAAGGCTTGCTGAGCAGCTTGCGTTCGTACATCCAGTCCGAATAGTTTTGCCATACCTCCGGTTTTTGCACACCCCATTGCGCGGCATCGTCCTGATAACGCGGGCTTAGCCATTTTTGGCTGGCAAGTACCAGTTTTTTATCCAGCTCCGGTACAGCTTTGCTTAAGATGTCTGCGGCTTCTTCCGGATGAGCGATAGTGTATTCATAGCCTTGTGCGGTAGCGTCCATGAACGCTTTGACCAGCTCGGGATCATTTTTTATTGTCTGTTCGTTGCTCACAATTACAGGTGTATAGTAATCGAGGCTTTTGGAATAATCTTTTACATACAGCATATCCAATGGCTCACCTCGAAGCTGGGCCTCGATTCCGGTCCATGCGTAGAAAATCCAGGCAAAGTCGATATCCCGCTTCACGGCTGTAAAATAGTCTGCATTGCCCATGTTGATGATCTTCACTTTGCTCACATCGCCTTTGTCTGAATCCATGATGGATTTCATGACCGCTTCTTCTACGGGAGAGCCCCAACCGCCGTATTTTTTACCTTCAAAATCTTTCGGGCTCTTAATTCCACGATCTACCGGGGCTGCGAAGCCTGAGGTATTATGCTGAATCACCGCAGCGATGGATACAAGCGGCACGCCTTGCGTACGAGCCTGTGTGACGCCTTCTTGGTAGCTGATACCAAAAGGTGCAGCATTAGAAGCAACCATTTGATCAGCTCCGCCTGAACCAGGTTGAACAATTTGGACATTCAAACCCGCTTTTTCGTAAAATCCTTTGTCCTTAGCGACATAGAGTCCCGTATGATTCGTATTGGGTGTCCAGTCGAGCACGACTTTAACATCTTTGAGCCCCTTTGCCGGAGTAGACGTTTGAGTGTCGGTAGCGGGAGCCGCTTCTTGGGATGTGGGGGGACTTCCACCGCAAGCGGTCAGGGTCAGGGCCATGAGCCACAGACTGATCAGTCCCAGGCTTAATATTTTCATGCGCTTCATCGTTGTGTTCTCTCCTTTAATTACCCGTTATCCGTCCAATCAGACAGCTTAAGTTCCCCATTTTCTAAAAATAACATCTGCCGGATGCGATCTTTCCAACAACTTAATCTTCAACAAAAAAAGCGCCCCGAGTTTCCGGGACGCTTGCGCTTGTATATACCAAAGTAAGGGATGGTCCTATGTAAAAAAGGCACATCTTGCTTAAGCATTCCTACGCTGGCATTACCCAGATCAGGTTGTAAGGGTCAGTGTCTTGGGACACACTCTCAGCCGGCCGATTCCAGCACCCCTGGCATTGTATGGTTTAATGGGTTCATTTATTCGGGTTTACTACGACGATTATATGCCTTGAATGCGGGTCTGTCCAGCATGAAGGGAGAGGTGACGGTTCATTTGCCGAACCACAGGGTACACTTTTACTGTGAGCTTTGATCTGAAAATGAGCATGAATCAATTCGATTCGATCCGGTCATGTTATTTTCAGAACAGCTACGCAAGTAGGTTCAGATGGGCTGGTGCCCAATGGCGTGGCCGTAGAGAATTCTAATTCGTGAAAAGGAGTTGTTGTACTGTGGGTAAAACGGAAACATTGGATCGCAACCAACTGGAACAAGCCATTGTGAAGGCTTTGGATAACAACAAATTTTGCTCGTTAGGTACGGTAGAGGGTGGCAAACCGAAAGTACGCTATATGGCCCTTTTTAACGATGGAATGAACATTCATCTGGCGACAGATCGCAAAACGCATAAAGTAGAGGAGCTAAAGGACAATCCGAATGCTTATCTGCTGCTGGGTTATGAAGTTGGCGGTACGAAGGAAGTCGTAGAAGTGGAGGCTACCGTCCAGATCACAACTGATGAGGGGCTGCGCAAACAAGTGTGGAACGATTCCTTGAAGGAATGGTTTTCCGGACCGGATGATCCCGATTATGTCATTCTGGACGTGAATCCGACACGCATTGAGTATGTGGGTCAGCAATCTGAGCGCCAGGTTTGGAAGAAGTAATACGAATATAAATGGATAAGCCGGTGAATCTCCGAGTTTTTTAGGAGGTTTGCTGGTTTTTATTTTTGAGAAAATTAATTATTTTTTCATAAATAATTTAAGTAAATGACTACTCTTTTATCTGGCGTTGGATTAAAATAGAAATGGTGGGTTCAAGGCTTACATATATGTGCAAAAGTATGTATATGAGGCATACACCTTAATGAGGAGGGGTATATTTTGTTATTTCGTAAAAATTGGTTTAAAGGGTTTACAGCAGCAGTTGTGGCTTGTAGCATGCTGGTGTTTTCGGCCGCTCCATCCTGGGCAGCTAGCGATTCTCGCGATAGCGCTACGGTGAATTTGCGGATCATGGAAACAACGGATATTCATGCGTCGCTGATGAACTATGATTACTATTCAGACAAAGAAACCAACGAATATGGCTTGATTAGCACAGCTGGTTTGATCCAACAGGCGCGTAGTGAAACAAGAAACAGCATGCTGTTCGATAACGGTGATTTGTTACAGGGCAATCCATTAGGCGATTATATGGCCAGAAACAAAACCTATGAAAAAGAAGGCGGTGTCCATCCAGTCTACAAGATGATGAACTTGATGGGCTATGATGCGGCGACAGTGGGTAACCACGAATTCAACTACGGTCTCGATTTTCTGGAGAAATCGCTCAAGGGAGCCGATTTTCCTTACGTAAATGCGAATGTTTATGTTGACAAGGGGGGGCAAGCTACTAAAAATTATTTTACCCCTTATCGAATTCTTGATAAAACGGTAACGGACGAGAAGGGCCAAGAGCACATCCTTAGAGTGGGCGTCATCGGTTTGGTCACACCACAAATTATGCAGTGGGATGAAGCCAATTTGAAGGATAAAGTCGTTACGAAGGATATTGTGGAAACGGCGAAAAAGTTTATTCCTCAAATGAAGACGGAAGGTGCTGACATTATTGTCGTGCTTGCGCACACAGGTTATGAGGATGTGCCGCAAACGCCAATGATGGAGAATGCCGTTAAATATTTAAGCCAGGTGGACGGAATTAACGCTATTCTGTTTGGGCATGCTCATAAATCTTTCCCCGGCCCTGATTTTAAAGAAATGAAGGGTGTAGATCTAGATAAAGGAACCATTAACGGCGTACCGGCTGTGGAGGCTTCCTCATGGGGCAAGGAGCTGGGTATTATTGACCTGAGTCTGGAAAAGAGAAACCACGAGTGGAACGTAACTAACTCTCAGTCTGAAGTACGTCCGGTTGTGAGTACCACTAACCAGGCTGTGCAGTTTACTCCTGACTACAAACTGACAGATTCGATCAAGGAAGAGCATCAAGGAACGCTGGATTATGTTCGCCAACCTGTTGGAACAACGACTGCACCGATTAACAGTTATTTTGCATTAGTGCAGGATGACCCTTCCATTCAAATTGTGACGAATGCACAGAAATGGTATGTTCAAAACCATCTTAAAGGGACCGAATACGAAAATCTTCCCGTATTGTCGGCAGGCGCTCCATTCAAGGCCGGTGGTCGAAACGGAGCCGAGTATTACACAAACATTCCTGAAGGTACGGTAGCGATTAAAAACGTGTCCGACCTGTATGTGTATCCGAACACGGTTCATGCTGTAGAAGTGACCGGTGCTGAAATTCAGGAATGGCTGGAGTGGTCTGCAGGTCAGTTCAACCGCATTGATCCAAAGCAAACTGAGGAGCAATCGCTGATCAACAAAGATTTCCCAACCTACAATTTTGATGTCATTGACGGTGTGAATTACCAGATTGATGTAACTCAGCCTGCACGATATGATGCCAAGGGAACGATTATTGATTCTTCAGCTCATCGTATCAAGGATCTGCAATACAATGGGAAGGCTATTGATCCTGCGCAGAAATTTATCGTAGCCACCAATAACTATCGTGCTTCCTCATCCAAACTGGCTAACCCAGATGGCAAACGAATTGTGATGGCAGCACCGGATGAAAGTCGCCAGGTCATTATTGACTATATCCGTACGAACGGAACGATTAATCCATCGGCGGATGGCAATTGGTCTATTGCTCCTTTTGGTCAGGCAAAGGTTACTTTCGAGTCCTCTCCTGATGCCAAAGACGTGCTGGCAGGAAATCAACAAATTTCATACTTGAGCAGCGCGGCAGACGGCTTTGCCAAATACAGCTTAAAAGCTGGCGCTAAGCCTAGTGCAGCAACCACTCCTGTAAAGGAAGCTGTGGCTCCCGCGAAAGCAACAGCAAAACCAGCTGTTAAAACGACCAAACCTGCAGCTGTTAAACCAGCTAAAACAACGAAGCCGAAGGCGTCCAAATAACTTCGGATTTTAGTTTCCACTCAATATCAGAATGAAGCAGCAAGTCTCTTTAACCAAGAGATTTGCTGCTTTTTTTGATGCCAAAAACAACAGCCCCGAATTTATCATGATTCCAAAAAGTTTTCTGATTTTTGTCGAATATGTACTTAAGTCCTAAGTTGTCGTTAAGAATAAGCTACTTTTTTGTAAAAACACGTAATTATATAGTGCTTTTGTTCTAGTTATTTGTGATATAATGGTGAAAAAACCGGAAAATTGTTCCGAGGAGGACCATTATGACATGCAGCAATTGCAGCATCATATTACCTATTAAGGATCAAGGATTGCTCAGAATTAGGCATTCCAGGGTGTCGCTTACTCCAGCATTAGATGGTTTGGGTATGCTATCGGAACAACTGAAGCAGGAACATGGACGTGAGGGCAGCATAGAGTTTCGCTTTGACAGCCGTTCAGAGCTGGAACAGTTGGTTAACGGACTGGCTCATCTGCCGCAGGAATACCTGAACCATATGCAAGTTGTGGTAACGGGCTTGCATTATATCGAAGGATATGAGGACTGGCTTTTATTTAGTCAATTGCAAGCCAGACTGCAACATCCAGATATCGTGAGTATTATTAAGGATCAAAGTTTTTCCAGCCATATGCAGCCTATTGTTGATCACAAGCTGGATATTATCGGGTTTGAGTTTTTGCTGCGTCCGTCACATGCAGAGAGACCTTTTCAGCCTTTCCGGCTGTTTGAAATCGCCCGTGAAGCTGGCTTGCATGCTCATCTGGATCGCTCGGCTCGTATTTCCGCTATTGAAAAAAGTGCAACATGCCTTCCGGCGGGAATTAAACGTTTTATTAACTTTCTCCCTTCCACCATTTATAATCCGGCTTATTGCTTGAATCACACCTTTGAGACGATTGATCGGTTATCCATGAGTACGAAGGATTTTGTATTTGAGGTCGTAGAAACGGAAGAGATAGACGACCTTAATTTTTTGCATCATATCTTTGATCAATATCGCAATCGAGGAGTTTCGGTTGCCCTGGACGATGTGGGGGCAGGTTATTCTACGACAGAGCTTATGAATTGCCTTCAGCCGGATTATGTTAAAATTGACCGCAGTATAATTGACGGCTGTCATAGTAACAGTGATCAGAAGCGGCAAATTACAGGGATTGTAGAATCGGCTTTTCGTTTTGGAGGCCAAGTGTTGGCTGAAGGCGTAGAGCAGATGGAGGATTTTGAATTTTGTCGTGAAGCAGGTGTGTCACTGGCTCAGGGTTATTTGTTTGGCAAGCCGGAGCCTGGTCCGCCCTCCAATTTTATGCTTAGTAGCGTAATATAGTCAGGAACAAATTTAAGTAGACGTAGTTTATAAAAATTGGAGCTTAAATAAGGCTGTGGCATAAGCAAATTCCAATTCTATTGGACAGCGCTTTATCACCATTAATGTAAAAAACGCGAGTTGCAGAGGTTATTTCACCCCTGCAACTCGCGTTTTTTGGTCTGCTTGCCCACCTGAGTAAGTTCTGGACAAGCGAAGCCACTTAGTCTCCAATTTTACTTGGTAAGGAACGTTAAAAGCCCGGAGGCAGTTTACGACCGTTTTTATTTTTAAAGTAAAGATTGACGTCTTGAAGACAATTGGATACAGTGTATTGTATAAGAAACGGTGTTTCTTTCGCAATACACTGTATCCATACTAGGTAAAAAGTTTAACATTACAGGGAGGACAACCAAAATGAAAGCAGTGCAACTGAAAGACGGTTTTGGCTTTGAAGAGTTAACCTTGACGGAACTTGACATACCGGTGCCGGGACGGCTGGAAGTTCTGATCCGCATAAGGGCAGCGTCCCTGAATTACCGTGATTTGGTGATTATCAACGGGCTAATGCCGATCGGCATTCAATTTCCCTTTATTCCGTTATCTGATGGAGCGGGTGAAATTGTAGCTGTGGGCGAAGGGGTGACAAAATTTCAGATTGGACAAAGGGTAGCGGCAAATTTACAACAGAAATTCATTGGCGGGAGCACGAGAGCGGAGGTCTTAAAGGACAGTCTGGGAGGCCCGCTCAGTGGAGTGGCGTCTGAATATATCGTTCTGCATGAAGAAGGGGTCGTCGCCATTCCGGATCACCTTTCTTGGGAGGAGGCTTCCACCTTGCCGATTGCAGCATTAACCGCATGGAGCATGCTGATGGAATCCGGTGGGCTGCGAGCGGGGGATACGGTGCTCTTGCAAGGAACAGGCGGTGTTTCCATCTTTGGGCTTCAATTCTCTCTGATGGCGGGAGCAAGGGTAATTATCACATCGAGCAGCAATGACAAGCTGGAACGGGCAAAGGATCTCGGCGCATGGCAGACAATCAACTATTCGGAAGTTCCCGAGTGGGATAAGGTGGTTCTGGAGCTGACAGACGGCGGAGTCGACCATGTCCTGGATGTAGGGGGAGCGGCAACAATGGCGCAATCCATCAATGCACTTCGTACCGGAGGGACTGTGAACATGGTCGGCTTCTTATCGGGCTTGACTATTCCTGAGTTTGATGTCACCAGCATTTTGCAGAAGGCTGCGACGATTCGCGGCAGCCAAGTCGGTAACCGGGAACATTTCGAAAACATGAATCGTGCCATTTCCCGCCATCGTTTACATCCTGTCATTGACCGGGTATTCCCGCTCAGCCGAATCGGCGAAGCCTTCGCACTTTTGGCTGAAGGAAAACAGTATTTCGGTAAAATCGTCGTTCAATTATAAATATTATTCACATCACATAGGAGGCACTCTAATGCCCAGTAAACCCGATTTATCTGTCAAAGATTCTCAAGGAAGAAAGACTAAGAAACCGCGTAAATGGGTACGCAGAACCGGATTATCGCTGTTGGCGGTAATCCTTCTGGGAATGGTTATTCTTATGCTCATCCCTTCCCCTGTCCAGCCTGCAAAATGGCTTGCACCTTCGGCCCCCTCTTTTGAACAAGCGGGTCCATGGCAACAAAACAACAAACTCAGCTCCGCAGAGCTTGTTACAATTGCCCCTAAGTTTCCGGAATTTATCACCTTTGACAAGGAAGGAAATTTATATACGGGAGACTCCGACGGGAAAATTTATAAGGTTGCCTTTGATACAAAGGGCAATCCGCAAAAGGCCCAGCTATATGCAGATACCAAAGGAACGCCCAATGGACTTATGTTTGACGCAAGTGGAAATCTGATCGTTACGGATGTTAAGAAGGGGCTGCTGTCGGTAGATCCTTCCGGAAACGTGACGGTGTTGGCCAATCAAGTCGACGGCACACCGATCTATTTGGCCAACGAGCTGGATATTGCCAAAGATGGTACCATTTATTTTTCTGACACCTCCAATTATGGCAGTGTAGTCTTCAAAGAAATCGCCGAGAACAAGCCACATGGACGTTTGCTGAAATATGATCCGGCGACCAAGCAGACGACAGTTCTGTTGGAAGGCCTTTATTTTGCGAACGGGGTTGCCTTGTCTGCGGACGAAGATTTTGTGCTTGTGGCAGAGTCGTATCACTACCAATTGACCCGATACTGGCTCAAAGGGCCGAAGAAGGGAACTTCGGATATTTTTGCGGATAATCTCGCCGGTTTTCCGGATAACATTACGCGTGATGATCAAGGCCATTTCTGGGTCGGTCTCTTCACGACACGTATTCCCTTTGTAGATCAGATGCATGGAAGCCCATGGCTGGCTGGAATGATGGCCAAATTGCCTCAATCGCTGCTCAGCGGTGCAAGCGCACCTGTGAAGCATGGGCTTGCTATAGAGCTTAATCCGCAGGGTAAACTTATCGGAAGCTGGCATGATCCTGAAGGCTCGCTTTATGGGGTAACCACGGCTGTAAACCATGACGGATATTTATATATAGGTACAGCTCCTGGAGGCAGCCAGGGTGTTCATCGTGTGCTTTTAACCAAATAAGCTTGGGGAGGGTATAATATGATATTGGATGAATTGAGATTATCCTGGAAAGCGAAGGAAAGCCTGGCCGGGAAAGTAGCTTTGGTAACAGGCGCAAGCAGCGGCATTGGGGCATCAATTGCAAAAAAACTGGCAAAGCGAGGCGCGTATGTAGCTGTATTGGCACGCCGTCAGGAGCGATTGGATGAATTGGTTCGCGACTTGAACCAAGAGGAGTTGTACGAGGTCATGGCAATACCTGCCGATATCCAAAAAGCTGAAGACGTACAGCAGGCGGTCCACGCCATTCTTGAACGCTGGGGGCGGCTTGACATTATCGTTGCCAATGCCGGCTTCGGGTATCGAAGCCCACTGGCAGAAGTGGAACTGGAAAGGTGGGAGGAGCTTTACAAGACGAATGTGCACGGTCTTGTTCTGACACTGAAGTACGGACTTCAGCCAATGAGGGAACAGGCCAAGGGGGATGTTGTCATTGTCTCCTCTATTGCAGCGAAGGAAGTGGTTGCCGGAGGAGGACTATACAGCGCTACCAAGTACGGCGTTAGTGCCATAGCCTCCGCATTGCGTTTGGAGACCAGTACGCAAGGAATTCGTGTAACTGCGATTCACCCCGGGGCGGTGGCGACGGAATTTTCGCAGGTGGCCGGATATCCCGAGCAGGAAATTCGGGCGTTTGCTTCGAGCGTTTTGCCGCTGCATCCCGATGATGTTGCAGAAGCTGCCCTTTATGCACTAGAGCAACCGGAGCATGTCAATATTCCAGAGTTGACCATTATGCCTTCGAGGCAGGTCCAGCGGTTCAAATAGAGCGATATTTATTCTGACACAAACCGGGTAACCGGGGATGGTCATCGCCGATGCCGGGTATGGCGGCGAAGAGGACTACAGGCCTTCGCTTGACCATAACCTGCTCAAATGGGTGAGCATGAACCAAAAAGCGCGAGCTACAGGGGGGAATAACCCTTGCACTCGCGCTTTTTTATACTAATGACGAAGCGTGACTGTCCAATAAAGTTTAAAACCAGCTTTGGGACAGCTCCATTTACTATAGAGCAGACCATATTCTGTGAAAATTTTGGCTCCACGTTCGCTCATTCAGTCATCGTGAGCACAGCTATAGTGTAATGACGTATAGCCCCAAGGGTGTGGTTGCGCTCCCTGCAACCATGAAGCTGAGATCATAGCTAGATCTGCCGGGAGGGACGCTGATATCAGCCAATCGGCATACCTTGGTATTATCTCGTAGCAGAGGGATACCATATACACGATCATCCACACGCACAGACCCGGCGAACGCGCCCCCACGTGGATTGGCATAGATTCGTACGATACGTACCTCGTCACTGTCATTAACGATGGGAATCGTCGCGTTGTATATGGTTCCGAATTGTCCGCGATTATCTAGCGCAGGCCCCAGCTCGCTGCGTGCCCCGGTAAACAGCAGATCGGCAGGAGTCTCGCCGTTCAGCTTTTTGGTGGCACACGCCCGGTAGTTGGCGCTTTGCCCGACCACGTACTCTGGCATCCGCGCATTCGTTTCGGAAAAAGACCACACCCCTCGTGGATGCGCCTGTGGTGGAGGTACGGGAGGAAGCGCATCCGTATGAATCTGGCGCAGATCGGTCTGCGTATCCTTGCTGATCACGGTGCGAATCACATAATCCAAGGTACCGTGGCCTTCAGCAAATTCTACTGTGAGGTCATAGATGAATCCGGCCAGCGATCCTTCGGGCAGCTCAAATTCCTCCAGCAGGGCGGTGCTTTTGCCGAATTTATGACGGTCTGCTGGCTTCAGACGTTCCATCGTACCCGCCAAACAGCTTTTGGCAATAGACTGCCCGACATCTATAATCCAGTTGCCGTCCTCAGGCACAATCTTAAGGGCACGTTCAATATGTCGTACTTCTAGTTTAGCGGCGCTTCTGTTCTCTACGGTGATGCCCAGTTTAACAGCGCTGCCGAGTTTGTTATAATGCCAGCCGAAAATGCGATGTTTGACTGTTCGGGTTGTCGTGCGAACCACATCATGCCACAGGGTGGCTTGCTCGGTAGGTACCGTCACGTGGGTAAGCGTCTCCGGGTTATCGCTAAGCATCAGGCGGCGTGTTCCCCCCTCAGTGGCTGACTCCACATCCACATGGATGTTGGGCGGGATCACAGTAGTTTCCACAATCAGATCCTTTGGCTCCTTGGGTCGATGGTTCATGTAAGTTCCTCCTTTTATTCAAAAGTGGCACCGCTTTGAGTACATGTATATGGGCAGCTCATAAATATAGGTAACGCCAGATCCACTTTTACAACCTGTTTTGCAAAATATTTTTTTAAAATAAATCTCCGTAGGTTATAGAGGCTCTGCTAATGCGTCGAAGCAAGCTTACAAGACTCTTGTTCCCCTACACCAACGATTCGCAGACAGGTATTGCGTGTATGTTAAGAGCATAAGCTATTGGATGTACAGAGAAGCTACAGGAGGGAAACATGCCTAGAAAAATATGGTGGAAGGAAGCCGTTGTATATCAGATTTACCCGATCAGTTTTCAGGATTCTGACGGAGACGGTAAAGGAGACTTGCGAGGCATTTTGTCCAGGCTGGATTATTTGTGTGAGCTGGGTATTGATGTAATCTGGATTTGTCCGGTATATAAATCGCCTAATCACGATAACGGATATGATATTAGCGATTATTATGCCATTATGGATGAGTTTGGAACAATGGAGGATTTTGACGAACTGCTTCACCGGGCGCATGAACGAGGCATCAAAATCATGATGGATTTGGTATTAAACCATACATCGGATGAGCATCCGTGGTTTACGGAGTCACGCTCGTCCAAGGATAATCCGAAGCGGGACTACTACATATGGCGAACAGGCAAAAATGGCGGATATCCAAACAACTGGGAATCGTATTTTTCCGGTTCAGTGTGGAAATATGACAAGCTTACAGACGAATATTACATGCATCTATATTCCGAGCATCAGCCAGATCTGAACTGGGAAAATAAAGAGATGGTGGGCGAGCTCTACCGCATGGTGGAATGGTGGCTGAAAAAGGGAGTGGATGGCTTCCGTTTTGACGCCATTGCCCATATTGTCAAAGCCGAAGGGCTACCGGATGCCGATAATCCTGACAAACGAACCTTGGTACGTGCCTATCAGCTCTTTTCCAATCTAGAACAGGTACATGTACTTCTACGGATGCTGAATGAAAAATTACTGGAGCGTTATCCCTTAATGACAGTTGGCGAAACGTCTGGTTTAGGACCGGAACAGGCGCTTGATTATGTGGGGGACCAGCGGCATGAGCTGAATATGGTTTTCCAGTTTGAACACATGTTTATTGATGCACAAGGGCTAGGGACGGAAAAATGGAAACCCAAGCCGTGGACACTGGTGGAGCTGAAAAAAATAATGAGCAGCTGGCAGACAGTGCTCCATGAGGAAGGATGGAATGCCAATTATCTGAACAATCATGATCAGCCGCGGGCCCTCTCGCGATTTGCTAATGATGGACAATATCGCGTAGAGTCAGCCAAAATGCTGGCAACCTTCACACATATGTTAGAGGGTACGCCTTATATTTATCAAGGTGAGGAAATTGGCATGACGAATATCGCATTCCCGTCAATTGATGATTATCGGGATGTGGAAACGTTGAATTATTATGAGCAGCAACGGAAGATCGGTGAGTCTGAGGAACAGATTATGGCAGAGATCTGGCGGAAAAGTCGGGATAATGCGCGTACTCCCATGCAATGGAATGCTGGACCTTCAGCCGGATTTACCGATGGAGAGCCGTGGATGAAGATTAATGATAACTACACACACATTAATGCAGAGGCAGAAAGAAATAATCCGGACTCGATTTTCCACTATTATCGCAAGTTGATTGCTCTGCGCAAACAACATGAGGTCATAGTCTATGGCCAATACAAGCTGCTGTTGCCGCTAGATACGGAGCTGTATGTATTCACTCGTTTGCTGGGAGAAGAGCGTTTGCTGGTCATTTTGAATTTCTTTGATCGTGATCCGGTGTACCACTGGCCCGAGGAGGACTTTCCTGTCGCTAAGGCGGAGTTGCTGTTGTCCAACTACGAGCCGGTACAAGGGGAACAACTGCACGCCTTGAAGCTGCGCCCCTATGAAGCCCGAGTGTATAAGCTAAGCGTGCAATAGGCGTTGCTATCTGTAGAATGGTAAAAGGAAGGGAAGGTTCATAGAGAGACCTTCCCTTTCTTGGCGTTTGGCTAAATGGTAACTGTTTCAGCCAACTCACGTATTTTGGCGATAATCAGGTCTTCTTGATTTTCCCCCTCATTAGGGATCGATTCAGTCGCGAAGGCAGCCAGTTCAGCATGGTGATGAATCATGACAGCATGGTGTGCCTCCCTGAACATCGGTATATCATTCGCATCATTGCCGAAGGCGATAAATTGACGGGGCTGCACACCAAGCTTCTGAAGTGCGTTCCATTTGTGGATATTCTGTGGGCTGATGTCCAGCACTTGTTCATTACGGTGTTGATGGATGACCACGCCGAGCGGCGAAAGCTTGGCGGCCAGCTCATCCATATCGTCAGCAGTTAAAATGAGCATTTTTACGATGGATTTCAGGGAAGCCAAAGGCAGCTTTTGCGCCAACTTGCTGATATCCACATTGTTGAGTATAGGATGATCAGCTGCACCCGTATATGCATAATCCCACTCGCTGTCAATCAGGTAGGTGGTTTGGTGTTCCTCCAGTAGTGCGAGCAAGGCATTCTTCACATCTGGTAAAAAGGATTCCACGTGAGTTATACTGCCTTGTTGGGAGATCATAGAGCCGTTGCCACCAATCAGAGCATAGGTGTGAAAGCGTTTAGGAAGTACGGGTAACATGTCGCGAATCGGCCGTGCCGAGGCAAAAATGACTTCATGTCCCGATCGGGACAATTGTTCCAGACAGCTTGCGATCTTATCCGACACACACTGACCCTTAAAGCAAATCGTTCCATCCAGATCAAATACAAAATGCATGATATACCTCCAAAAAATAGTGCTTTCCAATTCATTTCTTACAGTCATTATATCCATTACCTTCCTTGGTCGTAAACTAAAAAGCCCGATTCACACTGGCTACCATGGGCAGGTGTGGATCGGGCTCATTATGATATCGACTCATTAAATTCAATTACTATTTAGTGATAATGTTTCACCTTAAGGTCGTCTAGACTTTTAAACTCATACCCTTGCTTGCGAGCCTCGTCGATGATAGAAGCAAGCGCCTCGGCATTGTCCTTGGATACGGAATGGAGCAGAATAACCGCACCAGGATGGAGCTGACGCATGACTTGACGATAGGCATAGTCCGTTCCTTGCTGTATATTTGTGTCCCAGTCCTTGTAAGCTACAGACCAGAATACGCTCGTATATCCGGCTTCTCGACAGGAAGCCAATGCTTTTTCACTAAAAATGCCGCGAGGCGGCCGGACATATTTCATTTCTTTTTGCCCGGTTAGCTCTGCCGATGCATTTCGTACCCGATCCAGCTCAGACCGGATCTCTGCCGAAGAAATGGTGCTCATATCAGGATGGCTCCATGAATGGTTTCCGATAATATGACCCTCACTTGCCATGCGTCGCATCAAAGCAGGCTGGTCTTTTACAAAATGCCCTGTCACAAAGAAGGCGGCTGGGACCTTTTTGGCCTTCAATACATCCAGCACTTTCGGAGTATACCCATTCTCATAGCCGTTGTCGAAAGTGAGAAATAATTCTTTTTTAGTCGTATCCCCCAGAAAGATGCCACCTTGTCTTTCGATCAGGTGCATAAAGCCTTCTTGTGCGATAGAAGGCAGCTCCCCTCCCTTACTTTTTTTAAATCCAAAATGATAAGGCTGTCCGTCAACAGTCTGAGTGGCCCATGCGGGTTCCGCCGTAACTGCCAACATCCCCATAACTGCAACGCATAGCCACAAGGTAAATATTCGCTTCATCTATGTTCCTCCGCTTCCGTCCCGTTCGGGTAAGGTGTGTATGCTTCGGCATATTTCATACCATCTGCAATACCATGCTGATTTATGCAAGGACATGGACTAACCAGACTCAAAACACATATTGACATGAATATTAAATCGAAGTAGTATACTTTATAAAACTTACTAGAATACTCGGATTTAATTCGATCGTTCATGCCAAAGAAAAGCAATCAGCTCAGAGACATCTTACATACTTGTGAGAACGGAAGGAGTTAGGACTCATGATTGAACTTAGGAATGTATCCAAAACCTATGTGAGAAAAGGTCTAAGTATTGAAGCGTTAAAAAATATAAATATCAAAGTGGATAAAGGAGATATTTTCGGATTTATCGGATTCAGTGGTGCAGGGAAAAGTACGCTGATCCGTTTGGTCAATCGTCTGGAGAAGGTAACCAGCGGAGAGGTTCTTGTTGAGGGGGAGCAGTTAAATACCTACTCGACCTCTGGGCTTCGGAAGGTAAGGAAGAAGATCGGAATGATTTTTCAGCATTTTAATCTGCTGGAATCGAAAACAGTGTTCGACAACATTGCAATTCCGTTGGTGCTGCTTAAGCGCAACAAACGGGAAATAGAGGGGCGTGTAAAAGAGCTCTTGGCGTTCATAGGATTGTCCGACAAGGCGAATAGCTATCCCAACGAGCTTTCCGGCGGACAAAAGCAGCGTGTAGGGATTGCACGGGCGCTTGCGAGCAACCCGTCCATTTTGCTCTGTGATGAGGCAACCTCGGCACTTGATCCGCAGACCACACAGTCAATTCTCGACTTGCTTCGCAAAATCAATAAGGAATACAAGATCACCATTTTGATCATCACCCATGAGATGTCGGTGATTCAGCGAATTTGCAATAAGGTAGCCGTAATGGAAAAGGGGGAAATCATCGAGCAGGGCAATGTCCTGGAGGTATTCGGGCAGCCGCAGCACCCAACGACACAGAGCTTTGTACGCACGGTCATTCACGATACGGTACCCGAGAGTGTGCTGCAAACGTTCGAACAGCAAGAATCGCAGCGAATATACAAGCTGGAATTTATAGGGCAGGTTGCTTCTGATCCGGTGGTTCATGAATTGATTCGGCAGCATGATATCCACGTGAACATTTTGTTTGCCAACATGACGGAGATTCAAGAAACGACAATTGGCTATATGACGATCCAACTGCGCGGCGGACAGCATGCCGTTCAGCAGGCTGTTGATTTTCTCAAGAGCAAAGGAGTCCATATTCAGGAGGTAGAGAGTCTATGATGATTACAGGAACTACGATCACCTGGGATCAACTGTGGGAAGCTTTGTATGAATCCGTGCTCATGGTCAGCATATCATTATTCATTGGTGCCCTGATCGGTATCCCTATCGGTATTTTACTCGTCATCACTCGTCCGGGTGGAATTCTGGAGAACAAATGGCTGCATAATATTTTGAATCCGATCATTAATATTGTTCGTTCCTTACCGTTTATTATCTTGCTGATTGCGATCATTCCGTTAACCCGTCTGATTGTGAATACATCCATTGGGACCAGTGCGGCAATTGTCCCCTTGATTGTATATATTGCGCCATATATCGGCAGGCTGGTCGAAAACTCGCTGTTGGAGGTGAATCCGGGGATACTGGAGGCAGCAGATGCGATGGGGGCGACTCCATTCCAGGTCATTCGATACTTTTTGCTTCCTGAGGCATTCAGTTCTCTGATTTTGTCGTTAACGACAGCATCTATTGGTCTGATTGGTGCTACTGCTATGGCTGGTGCGGTCGGTGGAGGCGGAATTGGCGATCTGGCGATCGCGTATGGCTATCAACGTTTTGATACGCTGGTTATGCTGATTACCGTCATCATTCTAGTCTTGTTTGTTCAAGGTGTTCAGTCCTTGGGGAACCTGCTCTCCCGCAAAGCACGTAGGGGTTAAATTAGATGTTTTTCTTTTTTACCTATTGTCTGTTCATAGCTTGTAATTTTATAATCCATGCGTTCCAATACGTTGTTCATATCTGCCATTTTTGCAATGAGCTGCTTACGTTGCTCCATTAGGAGTTCTTTTCTAGCATTTATCGTTTCATCACCCTGCTGGAACAACCTAACGTACTCAATCAAAATTTCAATGGGAAGCCCTACGCCTCGCATGCATTTGATATATTCAACCCATCTGCAGTCTTCTTCCGTGTAATCCCTGATTCCACTTTTATTACGGTTCACACGCGGAATAAGTCCGATGCGTTCATAATAGCGGAGTGTATCCTGAGATAGTTCGAATTTTTTGCTTACTTCTGCGATCAACATGCAGACTTCACCTCCTGATTTCTGATCAAGAAACGCCCTATGTAAATGGATAGGGCGTTCTTGTTGTTTCTTATTTCGAAACTTTCATTTCATCCATATTTACTGAGCGCCAACTACCGGATGAGGAACATATGGCTCTTCCAGCAATGCAATTTCTTCAGATGTTAACGTAATCGAAAGAGCAGCTACTGCATCTTCGAGATGAGACGTTTTCGTAGCACCGATAATGGGAGCTGTTACCGGTTCTTTCTGTAGCAACCAGGCAAGTGCGATTTGAACGCGAGGAACTCCACGTTTTTCTGCGATGGCCGCAACCTGCTCCACGATCAATCGATCGGTATCGGCAGTCGCATCGTATTTAGATTTCGCAACCTGATCGGTTTCGGAACGATGTGTTGTTTCCTGCACATCACGCGTCAATCTTCCACCTGCAAGCGGGCTGTATGGAATCACACCGATTTTTTCTTCTTTACAAAGCGGCAGCATCTCTCTTTCCTCTTCACGATATAAGAGATTTAAATGATTCTGCATTGATACAAATCGGGTCCATCCATTCTTTTCAGCAACATGTAACGCCTTCAGAAACTGCCATGCGTACATGGCAGAAGCACCAATATATCTTGCCTTCCCGGCCTTCACAACATCATGTAATGCTTCCATCGTCTCTTCAATAGGGGTATTGTAATCCCAGCGATGGATTTGGTACAGATCCACATAATCTGTCCCCAGTCGCTTAAGGCTCTTATCTATTTCACTCATGATAGCCTTTCGGGAAAGTCCCGCACCATTCGGGCCTTGATGCATACGGAAATGAACCTTTGTCGCGAGGACAATTTCATCTCGATTCGCATAATCCTTTAAAGCCCGTCCAACAATTTCTTCGCTAGTTCCATCTGAATATACATTCGCGGTATCAAAAAAATTAATACCTAGCTCCAGGGCATTTTTTATAATTGGACGACTGCGCTCTTCATCTAGTATCCATGGGTGAATCCACCGTTCTGCAACCCCAAAGCCCATACACCCAAGACAAAGCCGGGATACATCCAAACCGGTATTTCCAAGTTTCACATAGTCCATTTAATTATACCTCGCTTTCCTAGATATTGTTTTCTTCAAATGTAGTCTACTCCAGCTACTTACACCGGATATTATTACATTTGGAGTTCACTCCAAGTCAAGCGATTTTGTAGCGTGATGCCATCATATAGGTCTTATTGTTCAGAATCGGTTCAGTGGGGTTTCGTATAATTTTCTTAGCATAGTTCCTTGGTTGCATAAATCGTAGAACTAAACATGACTAAAGCCTTTGGAAAAACAGGATATATGCCAATAAATAGCGTCTAGGAGTGGAAATGTTGAAACTTGTAAATCGAAATAAATGGATTGCATCTGCGATGGTATTGGGTATTGCTTCAGGTTCAATCGTATCTCTGCCTTGGGTGGGCGGCGTCCAGACTGCTTATGCAGCGACAGCAGATTCGCAAAGCGAAACTGGATTTGTAGCACAAGCTCGCACCTTGGGTTTGATGACAGGCGGTAAGCAGGGCGATTTTATGGCGCAAAAGAATTTGACCCGCGCAGAGGCGGCTAAAATTTTGTGCAGTCTGTTCCAGTTGGAAGTTAACAATCAGCCGCAAACTTCTTTTATGGATGTATCGTCCGATGCATGGGGTGCTCCCTATATTGAGGCTGTACGTGCAGCCGGGTATATGACAGGTAACGGGGAACTGTTCCGTCCGGGGGATGCCATTACCAAGGAAGAACTGATCGTATCGCTAGTACGTGCAATGGACTTACAGGATGCCAGCACAGCGAATGCACAGCAAAATGCAGTTCAGGTTGCCCGCTCTTACGGTCTTTTATCAGAGGATGCTTCTGCAACGGATTTGAAAAATCCATTGAACCGGGAGAGTGGTGCAGAAGTATTCGTCAGCCTGCTGGATCATCCGGTAGGAGAAGTGAAATCAGAGGGCAATACCGTTCGCATCGGAAATATCCCTTACCAGTTGGAAGGGTCTTTGCAAGGTTTGTTCGGTGAAAATAACAAAGCTGTATTAAAAGGGGCGAAATTCAACCTTAACCGTAACTTGCGTACACTGACAGGTGTGAATAAGCTGGAAATTAACGCAGACGGTGGCGTTTTTGACGGCAAGGGTGTGTCTTTTGAGGGGCGCCTGATCGTTAATGGCTCGGTAACCTTGAAGAACATGTCCTCCACAGGGGTATTGGAAATCAAAGGTACAGGGAATCAGCCTGTATCGGCCATTTTAGAAAATACGGCATGGTCCGGTGTGGAGCTGGGCTCTAAGGATGCCAAGCTGACAGCAACCGGGACAACGAAGATTGACAACCTGACGCTGAAAGATGATGCATCGATCGTGACCGAAGGAAATGCCGCGATTAGCCGCGTTTCTTTGCAACAGGGACTGGGCAAGCTGTTGGTTAGCGGTAGTATTGGTTTGCTGGATGCATCACAATATGTGGGCGTTCCTTTTATTACGCTGGCTAAGGGAGCTGCAATCAACCAGCTTAACCTGCCGGAACAAAAACAGCCGCAGGATGTTATCATTAACTATGATGCGATGAAAGAAGCTGTTAGTCTCGTAAATGGTACGAAGAACTCATCCTCTGCTGGATCGGTTGTCACGGACACAGATAGCAAAGATAAGAAAAAACACGATAGTGACATTATCAGCGTAGACCGCAGTCAGCTGGAGACAGAAGTCCATGCAGCCAAAGAACTACTGGAGCGTGCAGGTGAGAGTGGAACAGATCAGGCGCTTTACACGGCCGCAGCGAAGGAAAGCCTGTCCATAGCAATCAATCAAGCTATGCTGGTACTGAACAATACAGCAGCTACACAGGCAGAGGTAGATCAAGCGCTCAGCACATTGAAGCAGGATGTTTCTGTGTACACAGCCTCAGCCACAGAACCAGTGATTGGGACACAGGAATTAACTAGACTGATTCAGGTAGCTTCGACTACCCTTGAACAAAACCGAATGGTTGGCGACGAATTCCCGCCTCTTTGGGATGAATCACTAAGTCAAGCTATTCAATTTGGCAACAATGTGCTGGAAGGGAATGCTCCTCAAAATATTGTGGATCGGGAAGTAGTAAGCTTGCGTCGAGTAATTGAAGTCTACAATGCATCAGTAAAACTCAGAGATACCTATCTGCATTTTCTCGATGTAACGGATCGTGTGGAGAATATGAAAACTGACAAAGCGCGTTACAAGTCCTTAGTGAGGGAAGGATTAAGTGTATATGTGAACCCATTAGCTACAACTGAGCAGTTGGACGAATGGACACGAAAAATAAAAGATACGACAGAAGCATTTCTGGCATTGCAAGCAGCAGACTTTTCAGTGCTTAAAAATACTTTACAAGAAGCGCAGGTTATCTACGATCAGAGTGGCTCTCAAAATGTTGAACTGGGCAACCTCATTCAGGAATATACAGAGAAGATGCACACCGCTATGACGCAGCAGGACGTATTGACCTTGAACATGGAGCTGAGTCAAAGACTTGCGGAATTCACTGCTCCAGTGCCTGCTACAATTCGGGAAAAACTGCAGCAGCTGGTTCAAGACATTCATCTAAAACTGCTGTCTAACCCTGTAGCTCGTAATTACTTGAATACGGAAATGCTGTCTTTAGAGCAACAAACAGCACAAGCCAACTTTGCACTCATTATGCCGTTTACTCCTGAGGAGCAATTGGTGATCTCTTATAATCAATTAAGTCAGGCTAAAGGGACCTATATTGAAAAATATAACGAGAAAAGACTACAATTGAGAGCCGAAATCATTGAAATGCAGGCATCGATCAATGGAATTTTGGTGCAAAATTCAGGCGCATTAAGCGCTGAAGCCCAGCAAGCCTTGTCTTCTGCATCAGAGCATGCCTCCATTTTCTTAGGTCTGCCTAGATTTGAATTGCAAGACGTGGTTCCTGTATACGAGGAGTTGCAACAGGTACAGAGCCAGTATGCTGTACCAATAGCAGTGGATACTACGTTGTTAAGTTTCAACATAAATTTAGCTAATAATGAAGTTCAGACGTTCGGCCGTCATTATACCGAACAAGATAACGAGGAACTTCAAGGGCAAATTAATCAGGCAAGCCTTGTGCTTAATACTCCGGATAGCACACAGCTGCAGGTAGACCAGGCTAACACGGATTTGATTACAGCGTTTGCGAACTACCAATCCAAATGGATAGTAACTGATTATGATATCAATGAGCTCAAGACCATTGCGAACAATCTGCTCACAGCAAATGGTACAGATCCTACGACGGTCTACTTTCACAGAGTAGTGGATGCATTCAATCGTCTGGACCAGTATTATCCTATGCCGGAAATTAAGAAAAATTATATGAATCTGGAAGATGCGATTCAGGAGTATAAAGATTTTGTAGCCAGCCAGCAACAAAGCAGCGGAACAGGAAGCAGTGACAGTAGTGGTGGAGCAACACCGCCAAGCGATAGCAGCGGAACAGGAAGCGGCGACAGTAGTGGTGGAGAAACGCCGCCAAGCGATAGCAGCGGAACAGGAAGCGGCGACAGTAGTGGTGGAGAAACGCCGCCAAGCGATAGCGGCGGAACTGGAAGCAGTGACAGCAACGGTCGAGAAACACCACCAAGCGATAGCAACGGAGACGATTCAGGCTCGATTCCTGGCGGTGGTAATGATGAAGGCATGATTCCTTAATAAGGGAAATACAGGAAGTACAAGGATGTATAGAAGGGGACGATTCCGCACAGATTTTTGTCTGCGGCGGGCGTCCCTTTTTGCATGGGCAGGGCTTCTAATACAGCTGGTTAGAATAACCGATACTAAAAGATAGACGATATTGAAAAGAGCGGGGGATTTATGAAAAAACAGGGTGTTTTATTTTTTATTATACTTCTGCTTGCGGTTGCGTTGCCGGTGTATCCGTTAATGTCGGGTGTTTTATCCGGGAACAGTCATTGGAAAGCTCACAACGGTGTTATTGATTTGCGTAATTGGCACCCCGAAAAGGAAGGCCCTGTACAGCTGGGAGGGGAGTGGGAATTTTACCCCAATCAGCTTGTGCAACCTTCAGCCTTTCATGAATTGCAAGATAAGGATTGGGTAAATCATCAGAGTTCTTCAGAGTTGGGGATGGAAACGGGATATTCTACCAAGATTGTGGATGTGCCTGGTAGATGGAATCAGTGGATGCCTGAGGGACAGGCGACCGGATATGGAACCTATCATATTCGTATCCTGTTGCCTGAAAAAGCGGAAAATCTGTACGGCATCTATATGCAAAACATTCGGAGTTCCAGCCGAGTATGGATTGACGGAGCAGAGGTAGGAGCTAGTGGTATTCCCTCTGTTTCTGCCGACAAAGGCAAGCAGGGCAATGCTCCTTATGTTGGATTTGCAGCGGTAGATGGACAATCGGTAGATATTACCGTGCATGTGGCTAATTATAGTTATTCCTCCGGTGGGATCATTTACCCATTGTTATTTGGGGATTACGAGAGTATTACGCATAGCCGGGAAGTTGCAATGGCAGAGGACACCGTACTGATAGCGGGTTTTTTTATGCCTACCGTATTTTTTATCATGCTGTATCTTTTACGTAAAAAGGAGAAGGCATTGCTTTACTTAGGATGCTTTTGCATCGCGGCTTTATTTTACATTCTGACACATGGAGAAAAGCTGCTGGTCTGGGGAATACCGGACTTACCTTATGAATGGATACTGAAAATACAGTCGTTCTCTTCAACGCTGTTCTACTATTTTTTGATCCGGTATGTTCATCTTTCGACGCAGATTGTTATGAATCGGATCGTGCTGCGCCTCTATAATATTACAACCGCACTGATGCTAGGTATGGGGCTAATGTTGCCTACACTGATACTCTCATCCTTTGAAGCGTTTATTCTTCTTTTTGGCGTAGTCAGTGTGGGATATGTATTACTGATCTTGATTCGTGGACTTCTTCAACGGACGGATGACGCTGCACTGCTAGTCATTAGTATTATGAGCATACTTATGATTGTAGTGACTAGTTTTGTGTATATTTTGGGCTGGGGAGATGTGCGCGGGGTGACAGCCTATGAAATGCTCATATTCGTATTGGCTCAAACGCTTCTGCTGGCCAAACGTTTTGTACATTCGTTTATGGAGGTTGAGAACCTGTCACGACGGTTGCTAACACTGGATGGGTTAAAGGACGAATTCCTGGCGAACACGTCACATGAGTTGCGCACTCCTCTACATGGAATTATTAATATCGCTCAATCCATGCTAGACCGTTACGGGGCACAATTCAATGAGCCGCAAAAGCACAACTTGTCCTTGATTGCGAATGTAGGACGCAGACTTTCTTATTTAATTAACGATATTCTGGATTTTTCTAATTTGAAAAATGGAAGATTAGCCTTAAATCGCCGGCCTGTTAATGTACAGGCAGCTGTAAATTCCGTGCTGGAGGTATTGGGTCATACGGTGGGTAAGAAAAAGCTGCAATTCGTCAAAGAATGGCCCAATTCGTTACCCAAGGTGGATGCGGATGAGGATCGGCTGATTCAGATTTTGTACAATTTGTTGGGTAATGCGGTGAAATTTACGGAGGAAGGCGAAATCGTAATCTCTGCCAAAGCGGGGAACCGCGAAATGGAAATCAGTGTGAAGGATACCGGGTCCGGTATTGCCCAGGAGCATCTTTCGCATATATTTGAACCTTTTAACCGAGGGGCGAATGCTGAGGATGAAGGATACAGTGGGACAGGGCTTGGATTAGGAATAGTCCGTCGCCTGGTGGAGTTGCATGGTGGTCATATCCGGGTAGAATCTAGATTGGGCAAGGGTTCGACCTTTTATTTTACACTACCCTTGGCGCAGACCGGAACGTTGGCACATGAAGCTCAAAAAGATGTTTCGTCTGCGGTTATATTGCAGCCTGGCGTGACGTCGGGTCAGAATGTGATTCCGCATGAAGAGGATGCCCAAGAGCAAGTTCAGACTGTTCCCTACAAAGTGCTGGCTGTGGATGATGATGAGGTTAATCTTCGGGTGCTGGAGGAGCTATTATATACCACAGGTTGTAGCGTGGTGGCAGTGGATCATGCCGAGGAGGCACTTCACATGCTGAATGGCCGTACCCGATTTGACCTAGTCATTACGGATTGGATGATGCCGGAAATGTCCGGTATTGAGCTGTGCCGACGGATACGGGAACGGTATTCCCTGTCCGAGCTACCAGTGTTGCTGCTGACGGCACGCGACCTGCCCGGCGATATCCGCGCGGGTTTTATGGCGGGAGCTAATGATTTTCTACGTAAGCCTGTTGATGCTGAGGAATTAAAGGCGCGTGTGCGCACGCTGTTGAACATGCGTCATTCGGCGGAGGAAGCGGTGCGTTCGGAAATGGCCTTTTTACAGGCACAAATCAAGCCGCATTTTCTGTACAATGCATTGAATGTTATTGTATCGACCGTAGCCGTAGACCCGGATAAAGCAGCGGAGCTGCTCATGGAGCTGAGTCAGTATTTGCGGGGCAGTTTTGATTTTCAGAACAGGGAGAATACGGTACCGTTATCCAAGGAGCTGGAATTGGTAGAATCGTATGTGGCACTGGAAAAAGCACGATTTGAAGAACGTTTGCAGGTGACCGTAGAGGTAGGAAGGAACATCCGGTCGCTTATCCCGCCATTAAGCATTCAGCCCATCGTGGAAAATGCGATACGACATGGTGTGATGCAACGGGCAACAGGTGGAACCGTGCGAGTGGTTGTGCAGGAGGATGGAACCGATTTTGTAGTCAGCGTGACCGATGACGGCGTAGGGATTCCGTCCGAGCGACTGGAACAGCTGTTGTCGGAGGATCATGTATCTTCCAGCGTGGGACTGCGGAATATCCATCGCCGTCTTATCCATATGTATGGAGAAGGATTGCGGATTGAAAGTAATTCAATGCAAGGGACGACGGTAAGCTTCCGTGTGCCGGAAACGATCTCGCCCCGGAATACCGATGAATAAAAAAGTACAGTACATTTGTCGGAAAAGCTAATGTCGCGTCCGCGATGATACGATATATAAAATATAAGGGATTAAAAATTGTAAGGATAAAGCAGATAGCATGTAAATAGAGCATCATGATGGATGGTTGCAGCAGGAAGGGAGTACAGACACAAATGAAGGCGATTTTGATTGATGATGAGCGGTCGGCATTAACCTACTTGGAACGGTTGCTGGAGGCGGACGGACGGTTAACGGTAATGGGCAAATATACGTCTGCACAAGCGGGGCTGGATCATCTGGCGGCAGAACGTGCGGATATTGTTTTTATAGATATCGGAATGCCAGAGATGAACGGTCTGGAGGCCGCCGAGTGGATTCAACAGCTGGATTCCCATATTCATATCGTCTTTGTGACCGCGTACTCGGAATATGCTATTGAAGCGTTCGAGCTGCAAGCACTGGATTATTTGCTAAAGCCCGTTCATGCCCGGCGGCTATCCAAAACGTTAGATCGGATTGCAGCCACGCTGGCTGATCCCCGTTCTTCCAGCTTGGGAGTTGCAGCAGAGCAATCCCCCAAGGTACGTTGTTTTCAAAAGCTTGAAATTTTGGAGGATGGACAGGAAGCCGTAGGAGCGAAACCCTTCAAATGGCGCACATTAAAGTCACAGGAGCTATTTTCCTTTTTACTACACCATGAAGGGGAATGGGTGAGCAAAGAACAATTGCTGGATGCGCTATGGCCTGAATATCATTTGGACAAGGCTGTTGTTCACCTGCACACGTCCATTTACCAAATCCGCAAGGCATTGAAAGAACGGATGCAAGATACGAAGCTGGAATACAATCTGGATCGCTACCGCTTGAACCGCAATGGCTGGATTACAGATGTGGAGCTATTCGAGCGGGGAATATCCGAATGGGCTGCATCCGGTAGCGGCGGTACGCCGCGTATTGAGAGCCTGTTGGCTCTATACCGTGGCAACTATCTGGAGGAGTACGATTACCCGTGGGCGTATGCAAAAAGGGAGAAGCTGCGCAGTATGTATCTGGCATGTGCTTCGGAGCTGGCGAGAGACGAGCTTCGCTCAGGTCGTACCCGGCAGTCTGTTCAGCGCTTACTCAGCCTCCAGCAACGGGAGCCGTACTCAGACGATATCTGCGGTCTGCTGCTGACCGCCTATGCCCAACTGGGCGATTATATCGCTGCGCAAAAGCATTATGAAAGCTTCGTCAGAATACTGGAAGATGAGTTGGGTATTGAGCCGCAGCAGGTGACGCACCAGTTGTACGTGCAATTGAAAACACAGACGCTACCTGCGTAAACTGCTGTACTGGCTCAGGTAGCGCTAAAAAACCGCTTCAAGGTATCTCCTTGGAGCGGTTTTTTGCATGGATGGAAATTTCGTTTTTTTGTGTGAATCACCGAGCCTCTTTTCTCTATGATCCGATATTCGCCGCTACCTGTTTTCTACAGTGGCATATTCATATAGCATATCTCTTCACGGTTGAGTCGTAATTGAGAGGTTTAAGGAACTCACGTATATATTTAAGGAGGTATTGCATTGGGGAGAACAAGACGAACTGGATTTAAGAATAAAAGAGTTTCGGTGGTCGTCAGACAATCTTCTTCAGCTCAGACAGGACAAGGCGGTAACCCCATTTCGATCAATGCTTCGGATGTTGGGGTAGTAAGAACAGATGTTAAAAATAAATAAACGGCTTGGATAAAAGTTCTTATTCGACGTAAAGAGACCATCAGGAACAAGTAAACATCTTGTTCCCGGTGGTTTCGCTTTTTTTGCCGTATTCGGCAGGTACCTTCATCAGCATCCGCCTATATAGGCGGATGCCTTGCTTCCCGTCTTGACATCGTCCTCTTAAGCAGGTTTTACTGACCGAGCAGGTGCTGCCTTCAGTACAGCGTATCCGTAGGGTGGAAGCTTGGCGTGCAACCCCTTCGCTCCTATGGACCACTGGCTTTCGCCAAAGGCTAATTGCCATTCCTGCTCAGGAATGTCCAGTTCAAAAACGTGCTCCTCATCGGAACGGTTGAGCAGCACGAGCAGCACCTCTTCCTCGCTGCGGCGCTCGTAGGCAAGTGAGGTGCCCTCTGGCTGTGCCTCCAGAAAGGTGATGCTTCCCTGATCACGGAGGACCGGGTGCCCCTTACGAAGCGCAATCAGTTCGCGGTAAAAGTCGAACAGCTCGCGGTCCTGCTTGTCGGTGTCCCACTCCATGCACTTGCGGCAGCCTGGATCGGCATCTCCATCCAGACCGATCTCATCGCCGTAATAGATGCAGGGTGCGCCCATGTACGTGAACTGGAACAGGGCGGCCAGTCGCATCAGCCGCTTGTCATCCCCGCACAGTGTCAGCAGGCGTGGTGTGTCGTGGCTATCCAGCAGATTGAAGGCAACCTCGGATGCTTGCTGCGGATAGCGGGCCAGCTGTCGTCCGATGGCGAAGGCAAAGTTTTGGGCATCGGTCACTTTTTTGACGAAAAAATCATTCACCGCGTAGGTGAACGGATAATTCATCGTTGCATCGAATTGGTCCCCCTGAAGCCATTCAGATGATTCATTCCACATTTCACCCAAAATGTACGCATCCGGATTGGCCTGCTTGACCGTAGTACGGAATTCCCGCCAAAAGGCGTGATCCACCTCGTCTGCCACATCCAACCGCCAACCATCGATGCCGATTTCTTCGATCCAATGTTTTGCTACATCCAGCAGGTACTTTTTCACCTCAGGATGTTCGGTGTTCAGCTTGGGCATCATTGGTTCCAGCCCGAATGTATCGTACGTCGGTGTGCCATCCACCACTTCCAAGGGAAAGCTATGTACATGGAACCAGTCCTTGTAAGGCGAGGCTTCGCCTTTTTCCTGCACGTCAACGAACGGTTTAAACGTACGCCCTGAATGGTTGAATACCGCATCAAGCAGCACACGAATTCCTCGTTCGTGGCAGGCATCGACCAGTTTTTTTAATGTCTTTTTGTCCCCGAAATGCGGGTCCACCTCCATATAATTCTCTGTATCATATTTATGATTGGTCGTTGCCTTGAAGACAGGGGTCATATATATGGCGTTAATCCCTAGCTCGTTCAAGTGATCCAGGTGATCCAGAATCCCCTGTAGATCGCCACCGAAAAAATTGTCTCTTTGTGGCGTTCCGCCCCATGTCTCTGCACCTTCTGGGCTGATGGAGGGGTCACCGTTCGCAAAACGTTCCGGGAAAATCTGATAAAATACAGCATCCTTCACCCATGCAGGTGGCTTCAGAATATCAATCGGGTTCAAAAACGGATATTGGAACAGACTGTCTGCGTTTTGAGGTTCCTGGGTGGTGAAGTCGTCCTCGTTCATCCAAATACGTTCCTCACCGTCTTCTAGCAAAAATCCATATTTCAGCCGACGGTGAGTAGGTTTTACGCTGCATTCATAGTAATCAAATCTGCCATCGGTAGCGAATTTGGACATCGGAACAAGCTGTCGGGTGCGGTCCCAATCGTATTTATCTCCGGTGAGAGCATGAACGGTATTCAGGTCATTTTTCTTCGCACGTAGCCGTAGAAATATCGTTTCATCATTATAACCAAAAGCCCAATTGCGTTTCGGGTGATGGTATATCGCTTCCAGCAGCATCGGGTAGGCCTCCTTTTTTCACGAGCATTCAAATTTGAAAATGTGAAGCGTATGTCGTATAAGGTAGTTATTAACCTTTTTAAGTGGGTCATGTACCATAAATGCTATAATGCCCATTACATAAAAGAAAAACGATAAGTAGGTGCCCATGATGAAAACAAATGTGTTATACATCGAAGATGACCAGGATATTGGTGCTTGGACGCATCAGTATTTGGAAGAGCGGAATTACGCTGTAGTATGGCTTCGCAGCGGGGAGGGGGCTGTGGAAGCAGCCCGTACGTGCCAACTCGTGATTTTGGATGTGATGTTACCCGGTCTGGATGGATTCACCATGGGGAAGCGGCTCAAGAAAGAGTACCCGGAGCTTCCCATTCTCATGTTGTCTGCCCGTACATCCATTGACGATAAGCTGCAAGGACTGGATTTCGCCGACGATTATGTAACCAAGCCCTTTCACCCGGACGAGCTCATAGCACGTATGGAGATTTTGCTGCGCCGATCGGGAACCGTGCCGGAAGAATCCTTACAACTGGGGCATCTCTCTGTCTTCTCTCCTGATAACCGTATTGTGAACCGTGATACCGGGGAGGAAATTACTCTGACAGGTAAGCAATATCACATTTTTGCTTATTTGCTGCGGCATTTGGGCCAGATTATGACGAAAGAGCAAATGTATGAAGCAGTGTGGGGGGACCCATATATTGACGGAGACAAAACTTTAATGGTCCACATCCGACACCTTCGCGAAAAGCTGGAGATTGATCCTGCGACACCCCGCATCATTGAGACGATCCGTGGTGTAGGATATCGGGTGAAAGCATAATGAGCAGGACGCGCAAGGATTGGAGGAGGCTACACCCCAGCTCTAGGCCGGGTCAGGGAGGTCGGTTTCGCAGTTCACTGTTGTTCCGTTATCTGGTCATTATTGTGGTTGCTATGATGCTGTTGCCCATTGTGTTGCCTGCTACAGCCTTGATATATAGCGTGTTTTTGAATTGGGGGGCGGATATCAAGCCTAAAAATGCTTACTATCCCTCTGCTACCCATACCGAAAATAGCTGGCATCGCGAAGCTGTAGCCTTGAAGGGAGCCACACCAGAGAAAATTTCAGCCCATCTGCGCAAAATACAACAAGATATGTTCCCTAACTCACAAATATTTTGGGTGGATCCCGCAGGTAAAACAAGGTTGGAGTTACCGACACAACCTAACATGCCAAAACAATGGAACGCTGCGCAGGCTATAGAATTTATGAAGCAAGCAAGCTATGAGGGGCCGTTTACGGTAGTAGCCTTTATTGGCGGGGGCAAGAATGATGTGAATCAGGGCTATATGGTGTTAAAAGTGCCTCGTTCGTTCTTTGAACAGCCACCTACAGATAGTAGCATGTTGATGTACTATCTCTTTTTTATCGTATTGATTCTGGGCACTTTTATATTCGTATCTCTTCTGTTTTTTGGAGGCATTCGGCGAAGACTGTTGCAGCTTCAGGCCGCCATGTCGCAGCGAGGAGAGGATGGCTTGCCTATTCTTGTTACCACTGGACGCCCGGATGAAATCGGCAAGCTGGAGGAAGCATTTAATCAGATGGTCGAGCAGTTGGCCGAGAGTCGGGGACGTGAGCGTCAGGAGGAAGAGCTGCGGAAGAGACTGGTCGCGGATCTGTCACACGATATTCGAACGCCGCTTACGGTCGTGCGTAGCCATCTGTATACACTAGATGGTGAAAATCTGAGCAGCAGAGGGAAACAGTCGATTACACTGATGGAAAACAAGCTAAAAGACCTTGGGAGTCTGATCGACAATCTGCTCACCTATAATCTGCTAGCTAGTGGAAAATACACTATGAATAACACACCACGTGATATCCTGCGGCTAGTGCGGGAGTGTGTAGCCAGCTGGTATCCGGTGTGGGAAAAGGAGGGCTTTGAAGTGGATATCGACCTGCCCGAACATAGCATGGTGTGGAATGTCGATGAGCAAGGCTTCCGTCGTCTGCTGGACAATCTCTTTCAAAATGTAGTTCGCCATGCTGCCTCAGGCCGATATATCGGTGTTCAAGTACAGAAAGATAATGGGACAGAGGCATTGGTTATCACAGATAAAGGGCCCGGTATGGAGCAACAGTCCAGTGAAAAAGGGGCAGGGATTGGTTTGGCGATTACAGAACTGCTGGCTCGCGAAATGAATTTGGAGAGGGAGATTTTCAGTTCATCAGCCGGGACAAGAATTCGTTTTTTAAACAAAACTTAAACTCAGAGTTCCCTTGGCTTTAAACTTGGCACGTTACGATAGGTGTCGAGGTGAGGAACTTGAACGAATACATTATTGAAACGAACAGTCTCAGCAAAATATACAAAGGCCGCGCGGCGGTTAATCAGCTGGACCTGAAAATAGCTCGAGGAGATATTTACGGATTTCTGGGTCCCAATGGAGCGGGGAAAACGACAACGATCCGCATGCTGCTTGGACTTATTCGCCCAACTCGAGGAACGATCCGTATATTCGGCAAAGATATTCGCAGACATAAGCTTGATATCTTGCGTAAAGTCGGCTCGTTGGTGGAGTATCCTTCGTATTATGGTCATTTGAACGCAATTGAAAATCTGGAGGCCATTCGCCGTATTTTGAATGTACCCAAGCAAAACATTGCGGAAGTGTTGGAGGTCGTCCGACTGACCAAGCATGCCAAACGTCCAGTCAAAGGCTACTCCCTGGGCATGAAGCAGAGACTGGGTATTGCAGCAGCCCTGCTTGGGAATCCCGAAGTGCTCATTTTGGATGAGCCTACGAATGGTTTGGACCCGGAGGGTATTCAGGAAATGCGCACATTGATTCAGGCGATGCCCAAGCAACGGGGGATCACCGTGCTGGTATCCAGCCATCTGTTGAGCGAGGTAGAGCATATGGCGAATACTGTGGGTATTATCCGTGAAGGAGAGCTGGTCTTTCAAAATACGATTCATAATCTCCGTCAGGAATCTGCGGGAGGAATTCGGATCGTAGTGTCGGAACCGGAAGCAGCCCAGTTGATTGCGCGTGAGCAGGGCTACCATTCAGTGAAGGACGGATCGGCGCTGGATTTCGAGAACATGAATGATGCGGCTGTTGCGCTGCTGGTCAGAAGATTGGTCGAAAATACGCATGCCGTATACCGTGTGGAGGAACGCCGCAAATCGCTGGAGGATATGTTCATGCAAGTGGTGGGCAAAGGAGGAACTTCCTTATGATGCTGCGGGCGCTCACGGCGGATCTGCTCAAAGCACGCAGAAAGGGAATCTGGTTCCTGGTGTTTCTCGGTCCCCTTGGGCTGGTGGCGATGCAGGCGCTGAACTTTGGACTCCGCTATGACTATCTGATTCCGCGATACAAGGGCCATTTGTGGGAATCCTTGATGGATAACATCGCTATGTTTGTCCCCCTTGCGCTGGTGTTAGGAGCCACTATGGTCGCTTCCATGTTGGCGAATGTGGAGCATATGTCTAATTCCTGGAAGCAGCTACTGGCCTTGCCGATTTCCAAATTCAGCGTCTATATGGCCAAGCTGACGCTGGCGATCGGGATGCTGTGTGTGTCCTGTGTACTCCTGACGGTAGGGACGTGGGTGTTGGGCATGCTACTCGGCTTCGGAGGAGAGCCGGCGCCGATTGGAGAATTACTGCGGCTTGGATTTTGGCCTTTAGGCGGCACGCTGCCTATGCTCGTATTATTGTTGTGGTTAACGGTCACGTTCCATAATCAGGCTCTGCCTGTAACACTGGGCATTACGTTAGGCATCGGCAGCTTGTTTGCTTCACAGCTGTCCGAATGGTTTCCGTTGGCCTGGCCTCAATTCGCATGGGTTGCACCTCAAGCGTGGATGTTTGCGTCCGTCGGGTGCGGAACGGGTGTGCTTCTGAGCCTGCTGACAGCGGCCCATTTTAGCCGAAAGGATGTGGCGTAATGTTCGGAGGATATGTACGGCTGCTTTCTGTTGAACGTATGAAAATGGCGAAATCGCCCGTCTGGCTCCTTGCGCTCGTCAGCCCGGCGATTGCCGTCCTGATTGGTTTGCTGGCAAACCCGGGAGGGAATTGGCAGGTGTTGTTGTCTGCCATGCTTACAGTTCATGCGCTGCTGTTCATGCCGATGCTGACCGCCGTATTTGCATCTCTGGTCTGCCGATTCGAGCATGGGGGCGGCGGTTGGAAGCAGCTGATGTCATTGCCATTGTCCCGCACGAGTCTGTATGCGGCCAAGCTGACCATCATTATGGCTATGGTCGGATTGACCCAGCTACTGTTCGGAGGAGCGTTGCTGGGTGTTGGAGCTGTGCAGGGTATGAACGGACCGATTCCATGGGCCGTGATCGCTCAAAGTTTGCTCGCCGGCTGGGTAGCCTGCCTGCCGCTGGCTGCGTTGCAGTTGATGGTGTCCTTCCTGTGGTCCAGCTTTGCTGCACCGCTTGCGTTGAATTTCGTCTTCACCGTGCCAAATATTCTGGTCGCCAATTCTCAAACCTACGGTCCGTACTATCCATGGACACAGCCTTTATTGGCGATGATGCCGAGTGGAAGAGACAACTTTGGGGCGTTCATGGTGCCAACTGACACACTGTTGATGGTTATAATGGGTAGCTTTGTCGTATTTACGTTGGCGGGACTGACAGTATTTCGTTATAAAGAGATATAGTGCGGAATACGAGGACTGCAAAAAGCTCCTTATCCTAAATTAGGGTAAGGAGCTTTTTTTGCTGTGCTACAGGTTCGTGTTCTGAATAAGATGCTTACTCTATTGGTTTACACTAGGCCTGAAATGGCACGAATATTATTGCTGATAAGGTGGCAAGAGGCGTCGAACTTCGCTTGTTCCTCCGGACTTAGCTCCAGCTCGATGACCTCTTGAATTCCTCTGCTGCCGATAATCGCCGGAACGCCCGTGCAGACATCGGTGTGTCCGTACTCGCCGTCCAATACAGCAGAGACCGCTATAATTTTACCATCATCATTTAAAATGGAACGAGTAATGTACGCCAGCGCATTGGCAATACCAAAATAAGTGGCCCCTTTGCGGGTGAAGATCTCCCAGCCTGCATCCCGAGTTTTACGGGCAATGTCGTCCAGATCGACGTGGCTGAATCGTTCCTTATGCTGACGCAAAATGTGCAAGAGTGGCTTACCACCAATCGTGACGTGTGACCAGGCAACGAATTGGGATTCGCCATGCTCGCCAAGCGCATATCCTTGTACGCTGCGCGGATCTATGGAAAACACCTCAGAAAGCAACGTCTTGAGTCGGGATGAGTCAATGGAGGTGCCCGTGCCGATCACCTTGTTGCGCGGCAGACCGGATATACTTTGTACCATATACGTTACAATGTCGACAGGATTAGCGGCAATGACGAATATACCGTCGAAACCACCCTCCATAATCGCTGTTACAATCTCTCTGGTAATAAGCACTGCGTCATCCAGCACAGATAGGCGGTCTTGACCCGGTTTAGGGTTGGCTCCAGCCGTTATAATCACAACGTCCATATCCGTGCAGTCTGCATACGTGCCTGCACGTACCTTGGTACGTGTGGACGTAAAATCCATACAATGGGACAGATCCAGTGCATGGGCCAAAGCCCGATCATACGTGCGGTCAATCATCATGATCTCATCACAAATGGACTGATTAACCATTGAGTAGGCACAGCTCGAACCGACCATTCCCGCGCCGACAATAGCTACTTTCCTTGCCTTCCCCTTCATCTATGTTGCCTCCTCGTTCCAGCGAACGTTAATATGCTACAAATTATGCCTGAAATCCATTTTACGTTACATAACATAACATATTGCTGATCTTTTGAAAATATCCATTTTTTTGTCTCCATTCTGGAAAATTAAAAATGAACTGTAAATAGAGGTGTCTTTCTAGGATTAATTGTAGAATGAACGTAAATTATCAATACTTTTACTGGAAGGTAGGAGAGGACGTTTCAATTTATATTTAAGGTGACCGCTGTATAAATTATAACATGGACCATGTTGATGGAAGGAATGGTGCCATAGAAATCATGAAAGTGTGACATTTATGTGACGCTCTTTAAAGAGTCTGAAGGGTACATAAAACGAAAGTATTCTCTTGCAATGTCGGTTCTTGTATTTCTACAAATATTCCGTTATGACAAAGGTTCTTAGCAGTCTGCAATATTAGAACATTTTTGCCAAAGGGTTTCCAATGAATTTCGCGAATTCTACATATACAAGCTAATTTCTTTCCATACCATCCGGGGAGGTAATGATTAAATGGAAGAAAGCAAATCGACGACGGAAGCAGCAAAGCAGTTGGGAATCGGGGCGAGTACCCTTCGTAAATATGCAGCGGCGCTGGAGGAGCAAGGGTATGTGTTTCAGCGTTCCGCGAATCAATCGAGAATGTTCAGTGCTGAGGATGTTGAGTGCTTGAAGGTGATGCGAAGGGCATTGCGTGAACAGCATATGACGATGGAGCAGGCGGTTCAGGTGGTGCTTGAGAGAGTGACCGCTCCCTTTCAAATGGAGGATGAAGAATTCCGCTTGCCACCCATCTCGGATGCTGAGTCACTGACCGCAACTTGGGAAGAAATAATGGCGGCGGCTGAGGGCAGGGAAGAGACGGTCATGCAGGCGCAAGCTGCTGCTACGGTTGAACTGACAGAGTTACAGGACGAAATGAATGCTCAGGAACTGTCAGAGGAACCCATGCAGCTACAGTCGCAGGGGGAGTTCCAGACTTTGGCATCTACCATTGAGTATAGATTGGAACAAGCACCTGTATCCGTACAAACGCAGGAGTCCGTAGAGCCGCAAGAACTGGCACAGATGCAGGATATGGTGCAAAACGCTTTGTTGGAAATGCGGAGCCGTTTGGAGGAGCTGGAAGCAGAGCACAGCCGTTTGGTGGAAAAGAATATCAATCTGTCTAACCAACTGGAGGACCAAAAACGCTGGATGAAAGAAAGGATCGATGAGGAACGGGACCGGCAGTTAATTACGAATTTGCGTACCTACCAGGGCAGGCAACGAAAATCGCGCAGTTCGTTGTTGTCCTGGCTTGGTCTGACACCGCGCAGACGCAGAGAGGCATAACCAGCATCTTTTCTGATAAAGACCATCAGACCTTCCCGGTTCTGATGGTCTTTTATCGTGGATGGTATAATAACGGAATACAAGAATACGAACAAGCCGCATAAGAAACGTTGCTGCGGCATGTAGAGGAAAGGATATAAGTATGTTTGCTTGGTTGCGGAACGCATATGAATCATGGATGGATTATCCGAAACAGCCTGGTGACTTGCTGAGCGGACGTTATGATGTTTGTTCGCTTTTAGGCATGGGGAGCTATGGTCTGACCTATCTCTGTTTGGATCGGAACAGCGGACAAGAGGTGGCGGTGAAATTGCCCAGACCGAGCAAACGGGCGAAGGCAGTTCAGCTATTGCAGCGAGAGGCTCATATTATGCGGCAGATGGAACACCCTTATATTCCGAAGCTACTCGAAAGTGTCGAGCATTCGAACGGAATAGTTGTGGTCATGGAATACATCTCTGGCATGACGCTGGAGGAGCTTATATTTGAACAGGAGCGTTCCTTTACAGAACAGGAATGCGTTGTCTACATTTTGGAGTTAATGGAGCGAGTTCTGCATGTGCATGAACGGGGCTATATCCATCGGGATATCCGCATTCCCAATGTGATTCACCGCGAGGGGAAGCCTTACCTGATCGACTTTGGTCTTGCTCTGGCGGTGGGAGAGCGACAGGAGGATGTATTTACCGAATCCACGCTGGAAAAGCGCGCACCTGAGCGACAAGATGTCGCCGTCTACAGCGATTTGTACGATGTCGGACATTTAATGCTTTTTATGCTGTATAGCAGTTACGAGCCTCAGCCGGATCAACCGCCAGCAAGCTGGCAGGAAGAATTGAAACTGAGTTCACCTGTGCGTCAAATGCTGGAGCGTCTTTTTCAGATTCGGCCACGTTATGAGAATAGCCGACAGTTTATGCAAGAGCTGGAGGAAGCATTGTTGCTGCTTGAGATTAACCCATAGATAGTCCCTAAAAATAAACAGGCATTCGCCGCAAAAATGGGGGAATGCCCCCCTTACGCATTTGACCAGGTCTACATACAATGATTCTGTAAATGAGCGAAGGGAGTGTTGTAAATGAGTCATATGTGTGGAGTAGGCGGTATGGGTTGCGGCGTAGGAGCATGGACCTCTGTAGGAGCGATTCTTGTTCTGTTTATTTTGCTGGTGATCATCTCTAAAACCCTGTTTCTGTAATTTCGGTCATAACCGATTTCCTGTAAAATGCACAGATGTTGCCCTGCATAACGAAGGGCGCACAACAATAAAGCGAAGGCCCTTGAGATGAGAAGGGTCTTCGCTTTATAGGGTTTGAAGGAGCCTGTGGCATGCTTCTTGTGGTACGCTCTATTCCGTCGCTACTTCTTGTTGATTGGCTAAGAACTGGAGTAATGACGGCGTTTATCTTTGTAATATCGGTGCCCATTGTGGCTATTCTTGTAACCGTCTGAAGAAGAATGGTGTTTACGTTCACGTTCGTAATAATGGTCTGAGCTGCTGTATCGCCGCTTATGAGAATGAGAGGTGGAATGTAGCAGGCGGTGCAGTAATTGTTTAAGCATCGTCTAATCCTCCTTCTTACCCTGCCCAACTGACATAGACAGGTTTTTATAAAAAGGTAATACGCAGCAGCGTTAGAACAGGTTCCACTAATTTAAGATTGTAGGGACTCGGCCTGAAATTCTGCAATATCCTTGAACTCTTCTTCGAATTTACGTGAAATGCGGATATAAATCGGTAGTAAATCACGATAAATATCCACGTGTTCTGCTACAGGTTTGTGCTGGTGAGTGGTACCGATCATACCGGACACAGCATCCAGCGAATCAATCCGTCCCAGCGCGTACAAGCCCAGAATAGCTGCGCCCAGACATGAGCTTTCCAGACTTTCGGGGATAATGACTTCCTGATCGAAAATATCCGCCATGAGCTGTCTCCATAGCTCCGAGCGTGCAAATCCACCAGTGGCGTGAATGACTGACGGTCTGTCGATGACTTCTTCCATGGCGAGCATGACGGTATACAAATTGAACAGCACACCCTCCAGAGCGGCGCGAATCATATGCTCTTTTTTGTGACGCAGGGACAGACCGAAGAAGGAGCCGCGAGCATTTGGGTCCCACAGGGGCGCACGTTCACCGGATAAGTACGGAAGAAAGAGCAGACCGTCGGAGCCAGGACGTACCTGTTCCGCAATTTGGGTCAGCACATGATATGGATCAAGTCCCAGTCGTTTGGCCGTTTCCACCTCGGAGGCTGCAAATTCATCCCGGATCCAGCGGAAGACTATACCTCCATTGTTCACCGGGCCTCCGATGACCCACAGCTTTTCGGTTAAGGCGTAACAGAAAAAGCGCCCTTTGGCATCCGTGAGCGGCTTATCAACTACGGTACGGATGGCTCCGCTGGTGCCGATGGTAACCGCGACAACTCCAGGTTTGATCGCATTCACACCGAGGTTGGACAAGACACCGTCGCTGGCCCCGATTACAAAAGGAGTCGTCTTCAGTAGACCCATGTCATGCGCATAGGTCTCATCCAGCCCTTTGAGCACATGAGTTGTCGGCACCAGCTCGGATAGTTGCTCCTTCGTCACACCTGCAAGGTGCAGTGCTTCCTCATCCCAGTCCAGCTGCTGCAAATTCATAAGTCCGGTTGCAGAGGCAATCGAGTGGTCCACGACATATTGGTGGAATAACCGGGCAAAAACGTACTCCTTAATGGAAATGAATTTATACGTCTGGGCCGCAATATCCGGTAAATCCCGTGTAATCCACATCAGTTTCGTTAGCGGTGACATGGGATGAATGGGCGTTCCGGTACGTAAGTAAATGTCGTGTCCGTTGTATTCATGTTTGAGCGCTTCGGCCCATTTGGCGCTACGGTTATCTGCCCAAGTGATGGAGGCGGTCAGCGGTTTGCCGTTCTTATCCACCGCCAGTACACTGTGCATGGCCGAACTAAAGGAGACGAACAGCACATGCTCGGCTGACACTCCGCTTTGTTTCATGATCTCTTGCACCGTCGTTACGACAGCTTTGAAAATATCTTCCGGGTCCTGTTCTGCCGCATCCGGCTCAGGTGTATGGAGCGGATAGCCCACATGGTGCTGGGCGGCAATATTGCCGTTTTCTTCGAAAAGCACCGCTTTGGTACTGGTTGTGCCGATATCGACGCCGATCATATATCGGGTGTCTGTCATATTCAATCTCCCCTTCACTTACCGTTATTAGCTCATTATCGTTAAATTAACACACTCAGCAGCATAATCAAACCGAAAGCGACCAGGGAGAGGATGGTTTCCATAACGGTCCATGATTTTAGAGTCTGCGGAACCGTCATATTGAAAAACTCTTTAATCATCCAAAAACCGGCGTCATTCACATGAGACAAGATCAGCGACCCGGCTCCTGTAGCAAGGACGACCAGTTCGACATTCGCGCCGGGAGTAAGTGCCAGCACAGGTGCGACAATACCGGAGCCTGTCGTCATCGCGACTGTCGCTGATCCAGTGGCTACACGAATGAGCGCAGCGACCAGAAAAGCAAATACAATCACATTCATATGGGCTCCTGTAGCGACCGCTGCAATGGCCTGACCTACACCGCTGTCGATCAATACCGTTTTAAATGCACCGCCGCTCCCGATAATTAAGATGATAGATGCTGTTGGCGCCAGACATTCACTGGTAAAACGGGACAAGTCCTCTTTCTTTAGACCACGTGCATAGCCTAGCGAGAAAAAAGAGAACACAGCCGCAATCAGCAATGCCATAACCTCATCACCAATGAATTTAAAAAATATAGTGAGTGGATGTGTATTGGCCGGGTCTACGATTTCAGCGACTGATCCGCTAAGCATTAGAATAACAGGCAACAAAATGGTGAACAAAGTAATCCAAAAAGGAGGCAACGACCGTCCCGTCGTATTTCTGAACTGCTCGTCCAGCCTCTCGGAAGGTCTGACCATGATTCTTTTGCCAATCCAAGCGCCGAAGACCGGGCCTGCAATAATGGCGGATGGAATGCCCACGATGAGTGCATATCCTATCGTGCGTCCAATATTGGCGTTAAAGGCTTCAATCGCGATCATCGGAGCCGGGTGGGGCGGTAAAAGGCCGTGTACCGTCGATAGTCCTGCCAGCATTGGAATACCGATTTTCAGCAGAGACATATTCATTTTACGGGCAACCGTGAACAGGATGGGAATTAATAAAATAATACCAACCTCAAAAAATACTGGAATACCCACGATAAAGCCTACGATCATCATCGCCCAATGAACGCGTTTTTCACCAAAACGATCCATCAGTGTGGTCGCGATGCGTTCGGCACCCCCGGATTCTGCCATCATTTTACCGAGCATGGTGCCTAAACCGATCACGATGGCGATGGAGCCTAGCGTACTGCCGAGCCCCTTGGTAATGGAGGCAGTAACTTCATGTCCCGGCATCCCGTTAACCAGTCCGAGAAATACCGACGAAAGCAGCAGTGAAACGAAGGGATTCCATTTGAATTTGGCAATCAGCAAAATCAAAAGAATGACGGTAACTAGCGCCCATATGAGCAGGGACGCGTTATGGCTTAAGCCGAATAATGTGTTCATGAAGGTATGCCTCCTTATTCTTATATGTGTAGTTAAATGTATACTTGTCGACAACTTTAATGTAAAAGAGAACCGCGCCAGCAAGAAACGCATGAAGCGCGGTACATCGGCTCTTTGTCACGCATGTTGCGGCTAGGACGATGTCTTTCTGTAGGGAGACAGGACGCTGTCGTTAACCGCGTTGCGGGTATCACGGTAATGATCCTCAATAAATCCCGACAACTCCTGAGCATTCCCTTGATTTAAAGCGTTTGCAAAGGTTCGATGTTTGTGAATCGTGACTTGTGATTCTTCGATGTTGGACGCAAATCGTTGTTCTGTCGCAGCTAACATGACCGTCAGGATTAACTGTCTCATACCGTTCCAGGTATGAAGAATACGGGTATGGCCTGCTTCCAGAACCAGAGCCTCATGAAAATTAAAATCCTGAAGAGAAAATTCAACAACATCTCTGTACTTGAGAGCGACTTCCATTTTGTCAATCATCTGATTCAGAACAGTCACCAATGTGGCATTATCACTATGTACATACCTTTGTACAACAAAATGCTCAATCAGCATTCGCACATCGAATAGCTCCTCCATATCACCGGGTGTCATGCCGACGACAACCGCCCCCATGCGCTCCAAACGGATCAGTCCTTCGCCCGAGAGTGCCTTCAAGGCTTCACGCACCGGAGAACGACTGGTACCAAAATCGGCAGCAATCTGATTCTCAGATAGCACAGTACCTGGCGTCTGAATGCCCCGTATAATCTGAAGCCGGAGTTCACAAGCAATCCTTTCCCCAAGCGATGCGCCCTGTAACCAGGTTGTTGGATATTTCATAGGATACTCCTATCTTGGAAATAATTTTGCATACTGGTATACAAGTTATGGAGTATTATATACCCCGTTTAAGATCCTTGTAAACGGTGTCAGTTGACATCGGTTCCATTTCGCTGCTTTTAGCGTTACAATAGAAGCAGAAAAAAGAAGCAGTGAAAAGTGGAACGAACACGGAAAAGAAGGAGACCGTTTAATGATTATCATTAAAACCAAAGAACAAATTGAAAATATGAAAAAAGCTGGAGACATTTTGGCTGCTTGCCACCGGGAAATTGCCAAAATGATCAAGCCAGGCATTACGACACTGGAAATCGACGCTTTCGCAGAATCCTTTATGAAGAAACATGGCGCAACACCGGAGCAAAAGGGCTATAACGGCTACCAGTTTGCAACATGTGGCTCACCTAACGATGTGATTTGCCACGGCTTTCCGAATAAGACACCGTTGAAGGACGGGGACATCGTGACGATCGACATGGTTGTGAATCTGAATGGCTGGCTGGCAGATTCCGCTTGGTCGTATGCGGTAGGTAATGTGTCTGAGCAGGCGCAAAAGCTGCTGGATGTTACCAAGGAATCACTGTATAAAGGGATTGAGCAAGCTGTTATCGGTAACCGGATCGGAGATATTTCCCATGCGATACAAACCTACGCGGAAGCGGAAGGCTTCTCGGTCGTACGCGAATTTATTGGGCACGGCATCGGGGAAGAGATGCATGAGCAACCGCAGGTTCCACATTACGGACCGCCGCACCGTGGACCACGCTTAAAAGAGGGCATGGTCATTACAATTGAGCCGATGCTCAACACAGGCACATACCGCAGTAAAATTGATGCCGACGGCTGGACCGCACGCACGTTGGACGGCGGCTTGTCTGCGCAATACGAGCATACGCTGGCCATTACAGCAGATGGTCCGATTATTTTGACCCAGCAATAAAGCAGGCATCCATCGGTAGCATACAGACTAACGGGTTGAATGAGCTAGACATGTTACAGAAAAAGGGGCTGTCCAGAGGACGGTCTCTTTTTCTATAAGCATCCGCTGCATGTCCGTTCCAGTCCCAGGCATGTTCAGGCAGATCGGATGCTGTACACTGCGAAGACAGAGGGACGCAATCGAGTAGCTCCTTTTTCCCGGAATGCATAATGTAGACCTGATAGACTAAAAGACCAAAAAGACCAAAAAGACACGGCTCCTTTTAGGAGAACGTGTCTTTTTGGTCTATACAGCAACATGCGAGCATGCATGTTAAAAACCTGTTTGTCAGATGCGAACTTCCGCCTCGTTCGGAACGAACTGACGATATTGGAAATACATACGAAGCCGCCAGTGTAACAAGGTCCCGAAGGCTAGGATGAAAAATAGCCCTGCTGTCTGCGGAATGGTAATGTAATGCTGAATAAATTCATGCAACAGCAATCGGATGATCAGCAGGCTGATCAGGATAAAAAAGAAGGTACGTGAGCGTTGCACGAAAACCAGCCCTTCTTGCAATTCAAATTTGGTGCTGCGGATCAACGGGTAAGAAAAAATAAACCAGCCGACCAGAAAAGCGCCTAGCGCCCAAAGCCAGGGAACCCGTACTTCCGGCACCACAAACATCATAAAACCGGTGCTCATGCCGAGCGGTGGGATGATGATTTTTTTGGCATTAATCGGGCGATGACCTGTCTTCATACGGATGAAAATAGCCGATATAGCGATTAAGATCATACCGAAGGTTGCGCCATATTGCAGCAATGGGGTGCTAATATGAAACATGGACTGGCCCCCTCTATAAGGAATATAAGCGTTATTGGACAGACTGCAAACCTTTTACATTATAGCACACATGCAATGGATATATTTAGTTACAGTCTTTCCTTGGGCAAGCGGATTATACGCCTCTTGGTGGTAACGGGTCCTATAATTAGGTCTCTTTCATACTTATGCGAGTTCCTTTGCTTGTACCTCTCCTTGAGCTGATTTTTTCTCCTGACGCATGATATAACCCATGGCTGCAATAATAAGGATAAAGGCGATCAGTGCGAGAAAAGGAATGGTGATAAAATCGAACCAGTTCAGGTAATCCTGTTCACAGGATACTCTGCCGCAGGAAGTTGAAGTTTGCGCAGCTGCTTTGGCGGCTGCATGGATGCGCTGAATGATAAAATGATAGGCCGAAATCGCGCCTCCAATGATAGCCAACGGCATGACGTAACGACGTATCCCCGAATCTCCTCGAAAATATGCAATTCCGAGCAGAAGGGTCAGGGGATACATCAGAATGCGCTGAAACCAGCACAGCTTACAAGGCTCATACCCCAAAATCTCGCTGAGATACAGACTGCCCAAAGTTGCCACACAAGCTACAACCCAGGCGGCAAACAAAGCAATATCCGTTTTTTTAAACGATCCAATCATAGTAACGCTCCTTTTTTAATTCAAATGAGAACAAAATGAACTCACCCGTGTCTTGTCCCATCGGCAGGCATATGCCGATATGCATGTCTTTATCCGTATTGTACTGTATTTTGAGTGCAGGGTCATACTTAAACATATTGACATCATTCACTATCATTTTTATAATTGCAGTAGTTTGGGAAGTTAATGAGGATTCAAGTTAGATATATATTAAGAAATTAGGAGAGTGCCTAGAATGTCGAGCAGTCCAAAAAATGAAACTCTATCTACTATTAGTGAAAGACACGCGGTAAAGAGCTATGTTAAGGATTTTAAATTGCCAGAGGAAGATTTGGAGGCTATTTTGACTGCCGCGATAGAAGCTCCTTCCGCTTGGAACCTTCAACATTGGAAATTCCTTGTCATCGAAAGCGAAGCGGACAAGCAAAAATTGCTACCTATCGCCTACAATCAGGGTCAAGTAGTGGAAAGTTCCGTTACGATTGCTGTATTGGGTGATTTGGAAGCAAACCGTAACACCGTCATTTATGATCAAGCGGTAGAAGCAGGCGCACTGCCAGCGGAAATCCGTGACGCATTGGTAGGTCAAATCAACGGCGCGTACCAAAACCCGCAAGTAGCTCGCGATGCCGCCATCCTGAACTCTGCTTTTGCAGCACAAAACATTATGCTGGCTGCTAAATCTCTGGGCTACGACACTTGCGCAATGGGCGGTTTCATTCCAGCACAATTGATCGAGCAATTCAATATTCCGGCACGTTACCTGCCAACCCTGCTTATTAGCGTAGGTAAGGCACAAGTACCAGCACGTCCATCAGGACGTTTTCCACTGTCTGAAGTTGTTGTAAAAGGTAGCTTCTAAGAAGATTTGTGAATGTAAAAGGGTGTTCCTGCAACCGTTCGTGGTTGGGGAACACCCTTTTTTACGTCGTGTTAGGCTGTCAAAAGCCTTTTGGTTAGCCCTTTGTTTAGTCCGAGCGTTTGGACACGAGATATACCAGCTCCAGCGTCAGGATCGGTAGAAAGACAGAAGCCGGATAGGCCAGATAACGCGGCTCCCATTGCGGCTTGAACTTATCCTTAAAGCGCCGAAGCCCCTGAAAGCCGTAAAAATGTCCCCCGTATTGAAAAACAAGTCGAGCCAGCTTTTCCTCGCGCAATGCCTTTTCACTTTGCCCTACCTGGGACAGCGGTGCCATTCCCAGATTAAATGTCGTATATCCACTCTCCTTGGCCCACTCAATGACCCGTGTGAATAAATAATCCATCGTGCCATTTGGCGTGTCAGGCAAGTGGCGCATCAGGTCAATGGAGACCGTCCGTCCATGATCATAGGCAGGGGCCATCGTAGCGAAAGCGATGACCTTCCCTTCAGAGTCCTTTAGCAATGCAATCGGAGCCAACTGAAGATAGGGCTCTTTGAACCAGCCGAGTGAATATCCCTTCTCCTTGCGCCCGTCCAGCCAAATATTCGAAACATGTCGCATCTCCTCAATCAGTGACGCCTCTAGAGGAGGTTGGATGATTTCGAACGAGTAGCCATCGCGGTCAAAGCGGTTTTTGGCGCTGCGTAGCGCTTGATTGCTTTTGCCCGTCAGTGTAAAGGATTCCAGCGGCACCAGTGCTTCCTCGCCCAGTTTGAAAAAGCGATAGCCGTTCTCGTGATAGATGGACAAATACTCCGGTGATGCCTGATAAAATACAGCCGTTAACGCATACCGATCTGCGAACCGCTGAAATTCCTGAATCGCTTCACTCACGCGTTCTTTTGGACCGAGTGGGTCACCTAATACAATCAGTTTGTCCCGACTGCGAGCATAGGGAATGACGACCTGTTCATTTTTGGTCCAATACAGATATTTATCGCCCAGAAAAAGCATGTGGGAAACGAGATTACCACCCTGTCGTTCCAAAAATTCTTTTAGCTTATCCAGCTCCTGCGCGTCGGGTAGATTGCTGATACCACGCTGAGGCCGAAGAAAGAAGTACACCGTCAGGAATACCCATGCCAAAATCAGACTAAACACGGCAGTAACTCCGTAATCGCTGCGGTTCATAAAAAAGTCCAGATGGACCTTGGCGTGCAAATGGCGCATAAACGGAGTATTGGAGCCTGCCCCAATGATAAAATAAGCCCCAGTTACGAGTAGAGATAATCCGCCCCATATTAAAATATTGTGCCGATTCAGTGGTGCACTGACCCGATAAAACCGCGAGCGCGAGATCCATAGCATTAACGCCACGAATAGTAGGAATAAGGCTTCTTCAAAATCCAGACCTTTAATGAAGGTGAAAATGGCGCCGGCCAGCAGCAGTATCAATGTCAGTCGTAATGCTCTGCGAATACGCAGAGAGATTCCGTGGGACAGGACGACAAGCATAATCCCGATGATGACTGAGATTTCATGCGACAAGCGCATGACGGGCAGGCTGAGCAAATGCTCAGCAAAACGGAGCCGATATAACAGACCTGGCGTAGCTGCCGACAAAAGAAGCACCACGCCGGAGATGAGTACCAGCTTACCAAGCGCCCATACTCCTAGATCTGCCAAAAACCGGAATTGACCAGGCCAGCCCCATACCTTCTGCCACGCATTAAGGGAGTAGTCCCAGCCGGTCTCAGCTAGCTGATTCAGGCGCTCGTTACGCGGAATCATTTCCAGCGCGGCTAATACCAAGCCGATGAGCCACGGGATGATGTAATAAAAGACACGAAAGACCAGCAGCACAGCCAGTGCCCGATCTGAGTTGGCTCCCGCCATTTGCAGCCCGAGCAGGGCAATGATGTCGAATGCCCCGACCCCTCCGGGTGCAAGACTGATCAACCCAGCAATCGCGGCTATCACATAAATGCCGAACACAGCATGCATCGGCAGTTCATGGAGCAAGTGCGAGCCGATCCATGCAAAGGTAAGGCCAGCTAACAGCCACTCCAGCAGGGAAGCACTGATGGAAGCGGAGATGGTGGACCAGGAAAGCTGTCCTTCTCCCTTGTTGAACCATGTGGAGTACCGTTTGGAGCGCTGCATGATCAGAAATAGCGGCAGGTACAATGCCATTCCCCACAGCGCCCAATGAAGCCACGGATGAGCATCCAGTACAGGCTGTACCGGATACAGATGGACAATGGCTCCCCAAGCCAGCAAAGATAGTCCGGTAATGACGACTGGCGAAAGAAATACGACCGCAGAGGTGATGACACCCAACGGCACCCCGCTTTTTTTATACAGCACTGTGCGAAGTCCCGCTCCTGTAAAGCCTGCAAAACCAAAGACATTATTGAAGGTATTGGAGATCCAGGCATAGCGAAATGTCGTTCCAGGCTTGACCTGAAGCTTGAAATGATGCCTGATTACGTAATCGTATGCGCTCATAGCCGCCACGGCAGCTAGTGAGAACAAGCCAATCTCGATCAGAAAGGTGGCATCCATTCGCCGCAGCTCATGAAGCATACGCGCCAGATTAAAGTCTTTTAGTTCTCGTCCGGCCTCCCATATAATAAAAGCCAGTACAGCCAGTGGTAGCAGAATACGTGTCAATCGTTGCCTGTAGACGGTCATCACGAACTGTACGATTTTAAAGGATTGAATCGGTTTGTGATTAGATTTCATAGATTCACCTGCTTGGAAAAGAATGAGATGTACACGGAATGAAGTGCTTAGATTTCATGCCCGATGAACATTACTATATATTATACCTGTAATAATCGTTTGAATAACAACAGAAGGGTTACGAAATGGGGTTTCAGTTTGATTGCTGTAAATAATTCCAATATAATAATGGAAAACCTAGTGAATTGCTTGGCAATGGAGCTGAACTGGACATGAGTATATGGGATCGTAATCTTTTTATACGTCGCCTGGAGCTGATATGGCCTCCAGATGCTGACAAGAGCCAATATCCGTTTAACTTAAAAGCCTTACACCAGTGGAATGAACTTAAATTCCATCCTTCCGTTACCTATATTATTGGAGAAAACGGTGTAGGTAAATCGACGCTTATGGAGGCAATCGCGGTCGCGTGGGGATTTAATCCAGAGGGCGGTACTAAAAATTTTAATTTTTCTACACAAGCCACGCATTCCTCACTGCATGAGCATATCCGGCTGGTGAGAGGGATAGAAAAGCCGAGGGATGGCTTCTTTTTCCGGGCGGAAAGCTACTATAATGTGGCGACTCATATCGACGAGCTGGATCGCGAAGGTGGAGGCCCACCTATTCGAAACTCCTACGGAGGCAAATCGCTGCATGAGCAGTCGCATGGCGAGTCTTTTTTTGCTGCCTTTGTGCATCGGTTTGGAGGACAAGGATTGTATATTTTGGATGAACCGGAGGCTGCGTTATCGCCTTTGCGCCAGATGGCCATGCTTGCACGGATTCACGAGCTGGTGCAGCAGGGCTCACAGTTTATCATTTCTACTCATTCCCCCATTTTGATGGCGTATCCAGATTCCATCTTGTATCATCTGACACATGAAGGGATCGACATCCGGACACTGGAGGAAACCGATCATTTTATCATCACCAAGCAATTTCTGAATAACAAGGAAAAGATGATACAGGAGCTATTCGAAGATCCACAATAGGGATCGTAGGGACCGCCAGACCGTTCGAGAAATTCACCCTGGTCGTTCGTATGAGAGGGACAACATCGCCATTTCAGGTTGTTCCTTTTTGCTGTCCTGTCAAAGGAAAGATTCAGGGTTATCGGAAGTATTTTATGATTGTTATTTGTCTCTCGCTCTATTAATATAATGAAGAGTTTTGCTGAAATGGTTGCAAAATAAGATTTTCGTATACGAAATAAAGAACCTGAGGAGGACAAAACGCAACATGTCAGATTCACAACAGTTGAAAATGGGACCGCTGGTCATTTTGATGATTAATATGTTTATTGCCATGCTGGGAATTGGCCTCATTATTCCGATCCTCCCTAAGTTTATGAGCTCCTTGGGAGGCAGTGGTGAAACGGGTGGTTATTTGGTTGCTGTGTTTGGCTTAACCCAATTCCTGTTTTCGCCGCTAGCGGGAGAATGGTCCGATAAATACGGACGTAAAAAAATGATTATTATCGGTTTGGTAATCATGACGGCTTCTTCTGTATTGTTTGCTATTGGGGAATCGTTGACCACATTGTATATCTCCCGTTTACTGGGTGGTGCAGGGGCAGCCTTTATGATTCCTCCGATGATGGCCTATATTGCTGACATTACAACGGTCCACAATCGCGGTAGAGGAATGGGGCTGTTGGGTGCCGCCATGTCTCTTGGCTTTGTGATCGGTCCTGGTGTGGGCGGTTTGCTGGCAGATATCTCGATTCGTACGCCCTTGTATGTTTCGGCGGCCGTATCGGGCGTAGCTGCACTGATTTCCTTGATTATGCTACCCGAAACCTTATCGCTGGAAAAACAGTTGAAGTTTCGGAATGTCAAGGCCAAACGGGACAATGTGATTAAACAGTTTGCCCTTTCTTTCCGCAAGCCTTACTTTATGCTACTGATTATGATATTCACGTTAACCTTTGGACTGACACATTTTGAAACGATGTTTCCTTTCTTTGTGACGGGGAAGTTTCATTATAATGAGCGTGATATTGCTATCATTATTACCGTAGGTGCACTGGTCGGAACCGTGATTCAAGCTGTGGTAATCAGTCCGATGTTAAACCGTTTTGGCGAAAAAGGTGTCATCATCGGTTCCTTTCTGTTTTCGGCGATTTCCCTTGTGCTTATGCTGCTCTCTGGCAACTTTTATTATGTACTCGGGGTATCGCTCATCTTCTTTACCGCTACGTCGTTGCTTCGGCCAGCCATTAATACTGCTTTATCCAAAATGGCGGGGGATGAGCAGGGAGTTGCAGCTGGCATGAACAATGCTTATATGAGTATTGGTAATATTCTAGGACCTGCGCTTGCGGGTACATTGTTCGAGGTGCATATCAATTTGCCATACATTTTTGGGGCAGCCATTCTCATTCTTAGTTTGGGTCTGGCTGTAAAATGGAAAAGCAGAGATACGCAAACCACAGCGGTTTAATGTTGTTCTTTTCGTGAAATTAGTCTCTTTTGGTGTGAACTGTGACGTTCTTGTGAACCGCAGATGGCGCCGAAGGAGGCTATTTTTTTTGCATACATCGCGAAACGTTAATGAAACGACAGAAACTTGGGTAATAATGCATGATGAGTTTACAACAAGACAAATAGTAGAGCTAAAAGCCAGATAATATGTAAAAAAACAGCTAGAAGGAGATGAGAGCCGATGGAAGAGCGGAATGAGCAGTTATTTTATACAGGAACTTATGCGTCTCGTCAGGAAAGAGGAATATATGTATGTGCTTTGCGTGTGACCAATGGTGATCTGCGCATTGTTGGAGGTGTGGAAGGAATGGAGAGGCCTTCTTTTCTCGCTCTACACCCGGATGGGACGAAGCTGTATGCTGCCAGTGAAACAGAAGGAGGCGAGCTGTATGCGTATCAGGTGAATACCCAGACGGGGGAATTACATCCTTTGGATCGAAAAGGGACGGAGGGAGCGCATACTTGCTATGTTTCCGTAACAACCGATGGACGATATGTGCTGGCTTCTAACTATTCAGGCGGCAATGCCGTTGTGTTCCCTGCGACGGAAGCAGGAGGATTAGGAGACATGTCGGGGCAAGTTCAGCATACCGGCTCAGGTATTCGCCAGGACCGCCAGGATGCGGCACATCCGCATTCGATTATTCCAGATCCTTCAGGACAGTATGCCATGGTATGTGATCTGGGACTGGACCAGATTGTGGTATACCGTTTGACAGAGGATGGAAAACTGGTGACCCATCGTGAGACAGATTTGCCACCCGGTTCTGGACCGCGTCATCTGGTTTTTCATCCTTCGCGTCCATATGCTTTTGTCGCCAATGAGTTGAACAATACAGTCGCTGTGTTTAGTTATAACGAACGTAATGGTGAGCTTACATTGCTGCAAAGCCTGTCCACACTGCCAGAAGGCATTATAGATGTAGAAAATACAGCAGCCGATATTCGGATTACGCCCTGTGGACGCTTTTTGTATGTGTCAAACCGCGGCCATGATAGCATCGTGCTATACCATGTCGATCTGGACAGCGGCAAGCTGAAGGTGGTTGAATGGGTGGAAACCTTCGGCAGCACACCGCGTAACTTCAACATCTTGTCCGGTTATCTGGTAGTAGCGAATCAGGATGGAAACAACATCGTATCCTTTGCCATCCATAGTGAGGATGGACGGCTGACCCGAACGGGATATGTGCTGGAGGTTCCTTCACCTGTATGTATTGAACCTGTTCGCTAATCGGATAGCATGTGGCAAAAGAGTACGATATAAGTGGATGAAAAATAAAACACGGCGCTTTGTTTCCCATGAAAGGCATGGGCCAAACGCCGTGTTCAGGTCTTGAAGTGGTCTAAAAGCTATTTGCTGCTATCGCCAGCTTCTACCGCTACTGTTTTGGCATGATTTTCTGTATGTTTGTAGTACAAACGGAACAGGATATCCTGATTGTAGTTACCGAATCCGGTACCGAACAGGGTAACCCCTCCAACATGCTGGGCATCATCCAATATGGCAATGCGGAATTTCCATTGCTTCTGATCAATCAGCACTTGGCTTAAAGTCACGTCGGATATTTGCTTGCCATCCATAAAGGTACCTTCGGAGGTAACGCGAAGTCTTTTAAGGAGACCATATTGATTGATAAAATCAGGCCACCATGCAGGTGTGTATTTACCACGGTTATCCCCGAAATCCCCTGGGCTGGTCCATGTACCCAAATTCACATCATTTAGGAAAAAAGTGATATCTGAAGGCCAATTATCATTGGTAAAAGGGGCCTCGGATGATAGTTCCATCGAAATTTCCAGTTCCTCAGCTTTTTGGCTGGACAGTAGGAAATTTGGCACCTTATAATCCATATATCCCTGGCTAAACCACAGAATTTTGGAATTGAAGCGCTCAGGGTCCAAGAATGAACGAGGCTCATCGAATTCACCAATGATCTTTTCGACGGTAGCCAGTCCGCAGGTCGCCTGTATTTCAAAATCTGTAAAGTGTCCGACAGAAATCTCCGTCTGATGGAATTGTCGTACATCCTGCTGATAGCGTGGCATGGCGATTTCAATTTTGTCTGTAGCCAGTGAGCACACTTTCTGTACCCCGCCTCGTCCAGGCAGCATTTTGGTCGAAATAATGGACGCTCTCTCCAGTTTCTTGACATGCATCGTCATAATCGCACTGCTGAGCCCCAACGCTTCCGCCAGCTCACGTATATTCATAGGCTTCTCCGCAAGCAGAACAATCATGTTTAGCCGAACCTCACTGGCCAGCGCTTCATATACGGGAAGTGATTTTTCAGAAATGTCCAGTTGCATAGTTCCTCCAATTCTAACGCACATCATAAATTGATGGTAGTTTAACATATATGGATTTTTTTCAATAATCATACATAAAAAACGATATGATTTACATTTATATAAACAATATACCCTTTCCTTGATCACTGGCACAAGCCTAACCCCTCAAAAAGCCGGAAATTGTTCAAAAAACAGGACACCCCATGAACTCTTTCTTTGTTGTTGGGATGTCCTGTGATGGTATGTGATTTGCAGGGTGGATACGGGATAGAGTCATGTGCCATTGGTGTTAGGACCGGATATGTTCTTCTGCCAAAGAAGAGTCAGCTGTTTTATCTTTATCTGCTGCGTGTACATCCTGATGTTGAGAAGCATCTGCCTTGATCAAGCCGGGGTGACCAACATAAGGACGATCACTGCGCGAGCGGCCTCGGGTAAGTCGGAAGCCAATCAAGAACAGCACAAGCTGCACAGCCAGTATGTAGGGAGACGCTTCCGGTCCGATCCATTGAAACAGAGCGACAGCGGCGATCACCATGCACAACAGGCTTGTTGGAAAATGGGATGCCGTCACGTCCAGATCATTTTGCCTGCGCAGGGTCATCAGCCGGTATACATACAGTAGGGCGATCAAGCCGGAAACGAATCTCATCCATGCACACCCTATGAGCCATGAGGCAGATTGTACAGTGTCGGGCAGACTAACATCGACATGGCTGGAGGCTATCAGTTCCACAACCAGCCTTGAGACCAACCAGACGATTCCTGCCAGCGCCAACGGACCAGCTGCTGGACGTAATAGCTTCCACAATGCTGTTCCCCAGCCCGGAGCATGAGATTCCAGCAGAACCAGACGCCGTTCCTCGATGAGTTTGTTCATTTCACGCTCCAGTGATTTGAGAAGCAATTCTCTGCGGAACGTATCACATTCCCGAAGGGATGCTTGAACCTGCTCTTGAAGGTGAGGGGTCAAATAGGGAGCAGCTTTGGCTTCCTGAAGAGCGTGGATGAGTCCGTTCTGGTACTGCTTTTCGCTGTTATTGAACCCATTCTGGGTAGCGGTTTGGAGACAACCAGCTAATCGTCCATAGATACGCAGCGATTCCTGTAATTCTTCCAGCCGCTGCTGACGCGAATTTCGAAGCTGGGCTGCACTGTGAATATACAGCCATACCAGCAAAGATAACGCCAGCAGGAAGGCAATCAGACCGGGTGAGATATATGCGGCTAACGCCGCGAAGTCCGTCGGGGACACCCGCAATCCCTCCTTCCATTGTTCTTTCTACACTATTGCACAGACTACACAGGCATTTCAAGGGCTTGTATACCTTTGACCAGGATATATGAAGTATTTTTTGGTAAAATAGACAAGATACAAGCAGGAGGGTAGATTCGGTATGGATAAAAATATAAAAATTGCAACAGAAGATCATGAGACATCGAATCGATATCTTGCACGGGTTTAAGCTGGAGATAAAACGGATAAATAACAGTAAGTAAATTATAGACAGGAAGAAGGCACATTTATATGAAAGTTATTATTTTTGGAGCAACTGGAACCATTGGTCAAGCGTTAGTAAAGGAAGCAATCAAGCGCAAGTATGAAGTGACAGCAGCGGTCCGCGACCCCCAACGTGTGACGGAGCGAAGTGAATACTTGACGGTGGTTCAAGCAGATATTCTAAATCCGAATTCCGTTACGGAAGTGGCCAAAGGGCACGATGCTATCATTAGCGCGTACGGTCCCAAGTTTGGAGAAGAGGAAGAACTGCTCGAAGCGACTCGTTCTTTGCTGGAAGGAACCCGGCGTTCCGGCGCGGAGCGCATACTTGTCGTTGGCGGAGCGGGAAGTCTGAAAACAGAAAACGGTGAACGCCTCATGGATACCGCCGAGTTTCCGGAGGAAGTGAAGCCGCTGGCGGCTGCCCATGCAGATGCACTGGAGCTGTACCGCGCTGCGGATGTAGACTGGACCTATTGTAGTCCTGCCGGAATGATTGAATCGGGAAAACGTACAGGACAGTTCCGTATTGGCTTGGATCATTTGGTGGTTGACGAATTAGGCCATAGCCGTATCTCGGTCGAAGATTATGCGGTAGCCCTGATTGATGAGTTAGTAGAAGGGGAATTTGTCAATTCCCGTTTTACAGTCGGGTATTAATAAGCAGGGATAGCCATATGGGAGGCGAAAAGCATGTATATGGTGACCGCCGAAGAAATGCGGCAATTGGATCGGTACACAATTGACAGGCTGGGTATCCCGGCCCTTACGTTGATGGAAAATGCCGGGTGCGCGGTAGCTGACGAGGTATTGAAGCTACGTGCCGAGAGAAGTGGGAAGAGCAATGGCGGCTTCTCAGTAGGCACTTCTGATTTAACACGTGGGATTGAGCGTGCTGAAGTGTTAGGGCCGCAGTGGGCAGAAGAGGTTACACACACAGGGCCGGGGGATATACCGGGACATGGCGGTGTTATACGGACAGAGTCGTGGAGTCAAGGACGACATGACTTACGGGAACGAGAACACTGGTATATCCTCGTAGGTAAAGGCAACAACGGTGGTGACGGACTGGTAGTAGCCCGCCATCTAACGGATGCAGGGCTGCGCGTCACCGTTGTGTACGTCGAGCCGCCAGAAACGCTACGTGGTGAAGCGGCTGCGCAGCGCGACATCATCGCGGCTCTGGGTATCCCGGTGATCCTCTATGGCCGGGATACCCTCGATCTGCGCGGCGCCTCCGGCATCGTCGATGCCCTGCTGGGCACGGGCACGCAAGGCCCGCCGCGCGAACCCTACGCCTCGCTGATCCGCGAGGCCAATGCCAGCGGCGTGCCGCTCGTGTCGGTAGACGTGCCTAGCGGCCTCGACGCCGACACAGGTGCGCTGCACGAGCCGTGCATTCGTGCGCGCGTCACCGTATGCCTCGCCTACTTGAAGCGTGGGCTCGTCCAATATCCGGGCGCCGGGACTGCAGGCGATGTGGTGGTACGCTACATCGGTATTCCACCCGGCCTTGCCCGTGAGTGTGGCGTGCAGCTGCGGCTCTTGACCCGTGACACGCTGCGCGCTGCACTGGATGTGGATGTAAGCCGCAGCCGCGTGCCGGACGGGCACAAGGGCACCTACGGCCATGTTCTCGTCGCGGCCGGAAGCCTGCGCATGAGCGGCGCGGGCTTGCTGGCCGCACGTGCAGCCCTGCGCATCGGCAGCGGCCTTGTCACGTGGGCGGTGCCCGAGGCGTTGTTGCCGCGCGTCATTGGCGCCGCGCCGGAACTGATGCTCGCTGCCGCAGCAGCAGGCGGAGACGGCGAATGGAATGCCGACTCCGCAGACGAGCTGCTACAGCTCGCGCAGGCACGTGATGTGCTGGCCGTCGGCCCCGGTCTCGGCCGCTTTGCAGGGGACACCGGCTGGCTGCGCCGCCTGTGGGAAGAATACGGCGGTCCGCTCGTGCTTGATGCGGACGCCTTGAACATCCTCGCCTCGGCGGGGCCTGAGCTGGAGGCTTGGAAGCCGAGAAGTGCGGCGGTCGTACTAACGCCGCACCCCGGTGAAATGGCTCGTCTGCTGGGCATACCGACAGCAGAGGTGCAGCGTGACCGCATCACCCATGCCCGGGAGTACGCCCGAACACGTGGGGTCACGCTGGTGCTCAAAGGAGCGCGTACCGTCATCGCTTGTCCTGACGGAACAGCCTACGTCAATACCACAGGCCATGCTGGGATGGCGACAGGCGGTGCGGGCGATGTGCTGACAGGCATCATCGCAGGTTTGCTGGCCCAGGGTCTGAATGCTGCGCAGGCAGCAGCCTTTGGCGTGTATCTGCATGGTGCGGCTGGAGAAACAGCCGCACGTCATCGCCAGCATCCTGCCTCTGTGATAGCTGGCGACATTATTGAAGCCCTATAGGCCATAGCAGCAGTGGCAGGAGGAAGGCCAGCATGATCTGTAATCCATATTCACGGTTCAGCCAGTACCTTCCTCCATAATACAGCAGTGTAATCCCTGCACCTGCTATGCCGTTGCTCCATGAAATGCCCGTTCCGGCAGGCGACATCAAAGAACCTAGCAGGAGAAAGACGCTGAATCCTGCAGCGAGGTATAGGGTGAGTTGCTCGGGCTTACGAAGCCAGGGTAAAAGATCGCGTAGCGCATCAGCGGCAAGAGCGGCAGGAAGGGCAAAACCATAGGCCCACAGCTGCGCGGTCAGTTCACCACTATTGCCTGCTATAGTCAGAGGAATTCCTGTTATTTCCTCTGTCAGATAGCAGTAGACCCATAAGAGACCAAAAACCAATCCTCCACAGGCCAGTTTATTCAGCGCATAACAACCAAGCTCCATCCGCCAAGGCATTTTGGAATTAAATTCATTCCAAGGCTGTCTCATGTTGCGACTCCTCCTCTTATCACACTCGGTATTCATAACCAATCAAGGAATTTATTTTCAATTACAATCCGCTTACCGTTTACGACACTTCAGTTTACGTTAACTGTGTATCATGTTCCTAAGCAAAATAAAGATTGCGGATAGCCGCGGTACGGAAAGGCGGGGATTGCATGATACAGGCGGTTATTTTTAATCTCGAAAGTACATTGTTAGACCCCGGAGGACGAGGCTTAACCCAGGGAATGCGTGACATTTTCAGATGGAAAGGTATACAGGTAACTGAAGAACAGGTATCTCATGGGCGAGGAATGCCGATCCGGGATCATATTGCGAATGTGCTGGGACTTTCAGAGGTTCGGAAAAAATGGCTGGAGTGCTTTGGTGCGCATCCTGGCAGAGCGGATATTGAGCATATTTATCTTGAGCTTGTCCCTGTTCTCCGCTCCTTGATCCAAGGGGCTGAGCCTGCTATCGGTATAGACAGGGCGCTGCAGGAGTTGCAGGATCGTCGCATTCAGTCAGGCGCCACTGCATCCTGTCCGATGGAAATGCTCAGTCACAAGTTTACGCCTGCACAGTCACCCTATACGTTGGATTGTATGGTAGCCCCTTGTGAAGTTTCGCAGGGGAGGCCTTATCCGTGGATGATCTATGAAATTGCACATCGCTTGCAGGTATTCCCGCTTAGCGATATTGTGAAAGTAGGAGATACAGCAGCCGATATGCAAGAGGGACGGAACGCCGGTGTATGGACGATTGGTGTATTGAACCATAACGAAAGCGTGACGACCGCAGCTCAAACGACCAGCCATGAAGCGGACGACAGAGTGGCTGAGGAACGGCGCAGACAGAGTGTATATGGCTTGAAAAGGGCAGGAGCCCACATCGTGATGAACTCGGTCGCTGACTTGCCGCGTATTTTGCGTGAAATCGAAATGCTCCAGCATACGGGAGGCTATCCTTCTTATACGAAACAGGTGAAAACAGCCGCGCTACCTCCATCATAAGAACAGGTATGAGTCTGGAGTGCTTGAATACACACTTCTAGGTTATATGTATGCACCTACTCGGATAAAGGTGAACTCTGCTTGGCTTTCAAAACATAAAAATGGAGCACTCGCTACGTTTGCGAATGCTCCATTTTAGTTTACTCCTTTTTGTCTGTTGAACTGAAGAATTTATGCGATCTGAATAACTTGAACACCCCAGGCTAATCCTGCGCCGAAGCCAGCCAGGACGACAATATCACCAGCTTGAATTCGCTGCTGTTCCATAGCTTCCGCGAGCGCAATGGGAATAGAAGCAGCTGACGTATTTCCGTATTTTTCGATATTTATAAAGAACTTATCCAGTGGAATTTTCAACTTAACTGCCGCATGTTCAATGATTCGGATATTGGCCTGATGCGGAATGATCAAAGCAATATCATCTATGCTTAATCTTAATTCCTCCATAACTTTAGTCAGCATAGATTCCAGAATGCGCACCCCAAACTTGAAAACCTCTCGTCCATGCATTGTAATAGGCCCTGTGACGGGGGAGATCAGCATGTCTGCTCCACGTTCTTCCGAGCCAAGCAAGGAAAAAGACGAGAAAGCACCGGGATGAGATTGAAGGACAACAGCACCTGCTCCATCTCCAAATAAAACGGCGGTATTACGGTCCTGCCAATCTACGATTTTGGAGAACTTGTCTGCTCCAATCACCAGGACGTTGTGGTATGCACCCGCCTTCATCATGTCACTGCTGATCGAGAGGGCATATACAAAACCGGAGCAGGCTGCCGATAAGTCGAATGCAGGTGCGCGGCTTCCTAGCTTTTGCTTGACCAACATGGCCGTGGAAGGGAAAGCATAGTCAGGGGTGGACGTTGCCACTACAATAAGATCCACATCTTCCGATGATAATTGAGCACGGTGTAAAGCATGAGTTGCAGCCAGGACGGCAAGATCAGAGGTTTCTGCGGATGCTTCTGCGATATAGCGCTGACGGATACCTGTTCGCTGAGTGATCCATTCATCGGATGTATCCAGAGATGCGGCTAATTCCAAATTGGTGAATAGTGATGCCGGTACATAGAATCCTGCACCCGTAATAGTAATGCCGTTGGGCTTGAGAGCTGATTGCATGAACGTTTCCCTCCAATAAAATAATCACACAAAAGACCGTAAAGACCAAAAAAACCAAAAAACGATATGGATAAAAATATAACACAAGCCAATTAAAAAGGAAATATGTAAAAGAGCAGCCCGCTGTGTGAGAATCAATAATCATTATGAGGCTTGCTTATATGGGTATTCAGTGCTAATATTTAGACACAAAAAACCCAAAAACGAATTCATAGAGAATTACACAGGGAGGTTACAACGCTATCGTGTCACTTACTAAACGCCGACTGCAATTTTTGCATACATTAGTGGAACTGTACCAAAAAACAAAACTACCTATTCATTATGAGGCCTTGGCTAAATCATTAGGGGTTAGTAAGTGGACGGCCTATGACATGCTGAAAGAAATTGAAAAGCTCGGGTTTATTACGCGCAGCTATGAGGTGAATACCAAGGTAACCGGACGTTCACAGGTTGTATTTGTACCTACAGATAAAGCTTCGGATTTGTTCAACCAGTCCCGGAATGAATTAGTGGATCTGGTGGATTGGAAAAAAACCGTCGAGAATATCTCGGGACTGCTCAAGGATTTGAACAATACAGGTCCCAATGAGGCGGTCCGAAAAATTTGGGCTGAAATTCCTGAAGCCAGTGTCAGAATCAATTTTTGCGCCTATATTATAGGGCTGCTTTTGATGTACTTGAAGAAGCTGGGAGGTAAAAGAGGTCCCTGGATTCAGCGGATTGTCCTTACAGCGCCAAGCAAGGAAATGGGCATGACCATGTTTGTTGGCACTGTGTTGGGTATGGCCTTACAAACGATGAACGATGAACTAGGCCTTGAAATTACGGAGCTGGTTTCCCGTTTTCTGCAATCCATTTCGGATCTTTCTGACGAGGAAAAAGGGTTGCTTTCCGATTTTCTAAGCGAGGCTTTTCATTTTTGAATATAACAGGAATGAGTCATTTGTGAGGAGAGGAAGCTGGCCTCCTTACGTTTAGTTTTTGGGTCTTTTGTGTGTTTGGACGCATGCAGTAAATACATGTAAAGGGGTTGCGTATATGCCGAAGGTAGGATTGGTTTTGGGTGGGGGAGCAGTCAGAGGACTTGCTCATTTGGGGGTACTGAGAGCGTTCGAAAGACACGGGATTCAGGTCGATTGTATCATCGGTACGAGTATGGGCGGCATTGTTGGCGGACTTTATGCGGCGGGTGTTCCTACGGATGCTCTATTGGATTGTATTAAAAAGACACCTAAATACCGCCTGTTGGATATCAGCATACGCCATCGTGGTTTAATTGGCGGTAACAGCATGAATACGGTGGTGAATGAGCTACTGCAGCAGTATGGACAGCATACGCAGAAGATTGAGGATCTTCTTATCCGTTTTGAAGCTGTTTCTGTCGATTTACTGGAAGGCAAGCAATTCATTTTTGAACAAGGTGATTTGGTGACAGCACTGCGGGCTACGATGGCGTTTCCTGGCTTATTCGCTCCTGTGATGCATGAAGGCAAGATGCTGGTCGACGGAGGGGTATTAAACAATTTGCCTGTAGAAGAGATGAGTCGGGAAGCAGATTGTTTAGTAATTGCTGTTGATGTGGCACGGGGACATGAAAAGAAGCCGCCGCGAAATATGGTGGAAGTTGTATACCGCTCTTACAGCTTGATGACCGCCGAACGAAAGCATAATAGTCTCCGGCTAGCAGACGTTGTTATTCGCCCTGAAGTCGGACATATTGCGGCGTTTGATTTTACAAAATGGCCTGAATGCGTCGAGGCTGGCGAGGAAGCGGCTGAATGCATCATGGATGAACTGAAGCCGCAAATAGCCAATCATGGGCAATCAGCACAGATGCATGTTTAGTATGTAAAGAAAAGAAGTGCCTCTTAGTCGACACGCATGCATAGATCATCTGCCACTGATCCGCTCCAGACACATCTTGTATTCATCTGTTGAAAACGCAAATGACCCGTAAAAGAAACGCTTTTTCAAAGGTTCATCTTACGAGTCACAATTCATCATGCATGGGTAATCCCTTTTTTACTATTCAGCGTTTTTCACCCGGAACTGGTCAGCATGTCGCTGCAGATTGTTTGATAGTGTGGTCAGATTGCGGGCTACTTCGGATAGTTCTTTTACCGTTAGGGCCTGCTTCTGAGCGCTTGCTGATACATCTTCTGTCATTCCGGCAGTCTGCTGTGCCGCGCTGGCTGTGTGATTTAAATGTTGATCTACGCTGTGACGTACCTCTTGCATCTCTGCCGTCAATTGAGCCAGATGTGCAGCTAACTCCTGAACTTCCTGTGAAACCTGGGTGACTTTGTCAACAGACTGTAGACATACCGAAATTTGTACTTCTTGTTCATTGACGGTCTTTATGTTTTCATCAAATTGATCACCCATTTGCTCAATTTGCTCAACAAAGCTTCTTAAGATTTCATCGATTTCACGAATCGATATGGCGGATTGCTGGGCAAGTTGTCCCATTTCATGAGCGACCACAGAAAAACCCTTGCCAGCTTCGCCTGCACGTGAGGCTTCAATAGATGCATTAAAGGACAAAATCTGCGTCTGCTTTACGATGCCCTGTATCTGCTGACCGATGTTAGCCGCCTCGCGGGATTTTTCGGTTAACGCGTGTGACATGCGCTGCATCTGCTTGATACGCAAGGCGCTTTCTCGTCCTTTCTCTAATAACAGTTCATGCTCACTAGCTACCTGATTACGAACCTCATTGAGATGATGGGCCGTATCCGTAAATTGTTGCACATGGCTTCCGACTTCATCCAGCGTTTGTCCTAATCGATCAGATTGTTGAACCGATTCCACCGCTTGATCCGCTTGGTTAATAGAGACATCGGCAATTTGCTGGAGTGTACGGGACAGTTCCTCAGTCTGGTGGAGTGTTCCTTCCGTTGTCACGACGATATTCTCCGATGCGTGCTGGAGTGTGCTTGAACTGCTTTGAATATCCACAATCATATTCGACATGGCTTCCACCATTTTGTTCGTCAATTTGCTGATTTCGCCTAACTGATCATATGTTACTTGCGACGATGTAACCGTAAGGTTGCCGTCGGCTACTTGCTCCAGTGTATTTTTAATAAATCTCACCTGACGCAGTATCCGTCGGGTTACCAGCATCATAGCCGCAATTGAGATGATCAGAATGATGGAGATAACAGGGATAACTAATCGGTAGGCCTCGGGCAAGGTATGTTCGTATACTTCAGTCACAGAGGACAGGGATCTGTCGATTCCCAAATATCCAATGATGGTTCCATCGGTATCCTTAATGGGAGTAAAGGAGGAAAACATCGTCCCCCACTCAGGGTCCGTTGTAATATCTGTAGTTACCGTTTCCCCTTGTTTTAATTTCTCTTCCGTTTCTTTAAGGGTAAAACTTACAGGAGTTCCGAATGGACTGTAGTCTTTGTCGTCCCATGCGGCTCCATCCACTGTAATTTTCCACTCATTTCCAACCCGGTTGTACATATAGATGTACAGGATTCCAGTTTGCAACCTGAGCGTATTTAACTCGTTCCGAAGCTGCTTATACTCGCTGCTTTGCTCAGATGAATTAGTGTTTAAGCTCTTGACTGCGGACTTGTCCAGTAACTGGGCCGTGTTCTTTGCCAGCGTTTCATTGTTTAGCTGCATGGTTGATAGAGAAGCATTTTGGATAGATTGATTGGTCGTCCACAGAACAATGACGCCAATCACTATTAAAGGAATGAGCAAGATGAAGTAGAGTTTGGATTGTAATCCCATTCTTTTTTTAACACTGCTTTTCATAATATGCTCCTTACTATATTTTTTTCACCTTCATATATATCGTGTACAAATAGGAAAATATGAATAGTAATTCAGATGTTTCATGATTTTTTTTGCGTATTTGCGTAAATTCTCATGAAAAAAGCCTTAGCCCGGTAAGTACCGAGTTAAGGCTGTATCTTATGACTTACAAATCGTCAAATCCGTTGTCATCTCCGACCTTGCCATAATTGCGTGATTTTGCTTCAAAAAAGTCCGTTTTTGTCGCATTCAGCGCTTCGTCTGAGAATGGTTTAATCCAAGGCATACAGTTTACATCTACGCCTTCGTATGCTTTGTCCATACCAAGCAATCTCAGGCGCATATTTGCCATGTATTTGATATAATCGCTCAGCTCGTTCAAGTCGATGCCGCGAACCTCTTTGAGCGTATAATGCGCCCAATTCGTTTCCAGCTCCACAGCGCGGTTAATCATACGATAGACATAGTCCGTATTTTCCTTGGTGTTCAGCTCAGGGAAATCGGACAATAGCTGCTTGAACACTTCGGCAAAGAAGTAGCAATGCTGATTTTCATCACGCTGAATATACGAGATCATTTGGCTGGTTGCCATCATTTTCTGATCACGGGCCAAATTGTAGAAGAAAGCAAATGTGCTGTAAAAGAAAATGCCCTCCAAAATCAAATCGGCTACCATCGCTTGGAAAAAGGTTTGCGGGTTCTGCTCATCGCGGAACTCCTGGTAAATATCCGAGATGAATGTGTTACGCTCCAGCAGGACAGGATCGTTTTTCCAGTATTCAAAAATTTCCTTCTGTTCCTGATCTGACACCAAAGAAGACAGAACGTAGGAGTAGGACTGGTTATGCACCACTTCCTGCTGCCCGATAATCGCCGAAATAGCTTCCAGCGAGGAATCGGTAAAATAGCGTTTTACATCCCCGACAAACATCGTTTGCATGGAATCCAGCACAGCCAGCAGGCCGATGTTAATTTTGAAGGTGCGCTGTTCTTCGGCATCCAGCACAGGGAACTGGGACGCGTCCTTGGACATCGGAATTTCATCTGGAATCCAGTGGTTCAGCAGCAGTACTTTATACAGTTTGTACATATGCGGCATCCGAATATCGTTCCAATTCAAAATACCGGAGCTTTCGCCTTCAATAATACGGGTAGAGCGATTTGGCGCTTCCGTGTTAAAAATCTTCTGTAACTGCATGAGAGCTTCTCTCCTTTAGTTTAGGATGCGCAGCTATCACATTCTTCAATCGTCAGTGCGCGGCTGCGTACATAATAGGTCGATTTCATACCTGATTTCCAGGCATGGATGTGCAGCTCTAAAAATTCAGTTGCTTTAATATCAGGCCGTACATACAGGTTAAAGCTTTGGCCTTGGTCAATATGACGCTGACGTGCAGAAGCCATGTTGATCGAAGCGTGTTGATCCAGCAAGAAAGCTGTCTTGTAGTACCAGATGGTTTTCTCGTTCAAGTCCGGTGCTGGGTTAGCGATCTTGTAAGTTGTTTTCTCTTCATAGGAAAGCAACTCATACAATGGATCAATGCTGGCGGTAGAGCCTGCGATGATAGACGTGGAACCGTTAGGCGCGATGGCGAACAGCCATGCGTTGCGGACACCATTTTGTTTGACTTCTTCTGCAAGCCCGCTCCACTCGGACGTAGTGACAAATTTGCCTTCACGTGTACCGTCCGTATAGCCACGGGAAGTGAAATAGTGCCCGCTAGACCAGTCAGAACCCTCGAATTTCGCATAACGGCCTTTTTCTTTCGCTAGCTCCATGCTGGATTTGACTGCCAGGTAGTTAATCTTTTCATACAAATGATCGTTATAGGTTACCGCTTCATCGGATTCCCAACGGATACCTTCCAGTGCGAGTAGATGATGCAGTCCAAATGTACCCAGACCGACAGCGCGATATTGGCTGTTCGTATATTGTGCTTGCAGCACTTCAATGTTGTTGATATCAATAACATTATCCAGCATACGTACCTGAATCGGTACGAGGCGATCCAGCACACCTGCCGGAACCGCACGAGCCAGATGGATGGAGTTCAGGTTGCAAACAACAAAGTCGCCAGGAATTTTGGAAATAACAATGCGTGTTTGTCCGTCCTTGGTGACCAGTTCTTCTTTTTCCACTACAGTTGCAGATTGGTTTTGCATAATTTCCGTACACAGGTTGGAGGAATATACCATACCATGGGCGCGGTTCGGGTTGGCCCGGTTTACCGTATCACGATAGAACATGTACGGTGTACCTGTTTCCAGTTGTGATTTCATCAGGCGCTTCATGATGTCGATGGCAGGCACTGTAATACGAGAGAGAATGGGATGCTGTGACGCCTCCTCATACTTTTCGCGGAAGGTACCTGAACCGAAGGTTTCATCATAAAAATCTTCCAGGCCCAGTGGACGACCCTTGTCATCTTTCCAGCCCATCACCTTCTTCACTTCATGCGGACAGAACAGATTCCATTCGCCCCGTGCTTCGACCCGCTCCATGAACAGATCGGGTAGACATACGCCGTGGAACACGTCATGTGCACGCATCCGCTCGTCACCGTTGTTCAGCTTCAGGTCAAGGAACGCGAGGATATCCTTATGGAATACGTCCAGATATACGGCAATTGCACCTTTGCGAGTACCCAATTGGTCTACGCTAACAGCTGTATTGTTCAACTGGCGAATCCACGGAATAACGCCGGAACTTGTATTTTTATGTCCACGGATATCGGACCCGCGCGCCCGTACTTTACCGAGGTACACGCCGATGCCGCCGCCCATTTTGCTAAGACGGGCTACATCCGTATTGGAGTCGAAAATACCTTCCAGGGAGTCGTCTACGGTGTCGATAAAGCAGCTGGAGAGCTGTCCGGCCACCTTTTTTCCGGCATTGGACATGGTTGGTGTAGCTGCCGTCATGTACATGTTGCTCATCGCCCAGTATGCTTCCTTGACCAGCTCCATACGCTTGTCGGCAGGCTCTTGGTGCATCAGGTACATCGCAATGATCATGTAGCGTTCTTGCGGCAGTTCCATTACGCGTCCATCAAAATCATTGGCCAAATAGCGCTCAGACAGCGTTAATAGCCCGATATAATCGAACAGCAGGTCATTTTTCGGCAATATGGAATCGCCCAGCTCATCAATCTGCTCCTTGGTATAGTAGTCGAGCAGTTCTTGACGGTAAATTCCTTTTTGGACCAAATCGGTAATCAGCGGATAAAAAGCGCCGTAAGGCTCGTCCGCATAGGATTTGTAACGTCGGTGAGTAGCAGCTTTTTTATACAAGGAAGTGAGCAAAGCACGTGCAGCGGCAAATTTCCAGTCCGGTTCTTCCTTACTAACCAATTCAAGGGCAGCCATCGCAAACGCGTTGCTGATGTCATCCCCCGTGACTTCGTCCCGGCGCAGCTTGCTAGTTACACCGCGAATGAGACGATCTTTATCCAGCTTGTCCAGCCCGCTGAGTACACGGTCGGCATATACGGAAATGCGTATTTCATCAAAAGCCAACTGGCGATTGTTTGGTTTGGTTACGAGTTGTGGCATAGGATTAATTCCTCGCTTTCCTGATTTGGAATCATACTTGGGAATAGCATGAAAATGATCATGATGAGAAGATAATGGCGAAAAAAGCGATGGTCAGACAGCATTTGGGGGCTGTATGTAATCCAATAACATAGAAATAGCGATGCACCTGCCAATGAAGGGGGAAAAGATGGTTCCCGTACGATTTATCGGCTACATCACTATATTTAGACGTGTTATGAATATTTAACCCAACATATTGTGTGTATAAACTTAAAATTTCAAATAAGTGCAAGGAGTATTATAGCAACATTCGAAGCCATACGTAAAGGAAAAGGAATGGAAAATCAAAATATGCAGAGAAGTCGCGGGCTGTATTTGAATTGAGGCAGTTTGAACGGTACAATGAATGATAAAGATGTTTCCTACAGAAACAAGCAGCATACATATGAACTTTTTTTGTGAAATAAGGTTGCTCGTTCTATCGGACTGAGGTTTTAGATTTTTAAAGAAGTGACGATTTTAAATTAAAAGGAGGAACTTGGCGATGGCTATTGCAGAAGTGACAGTGATCCCGATTGGAACGGGGAGTACAAGCCTGAGCGACTACGTTGCCCAGATGCAAAAAGTGTTGAAGACGCAAAAAGGAATTACCTATGAGCTTACCTCCATGAGTACGATTATTGAAGGTTCGTTGGACGATGTGTTCACCGCTATTGCTGCGCTGCACGAAGCGCCATTCCTGTCTGGAGCTAAGCGTGTTTCCACCTCGGTCAAAATTGATGATCGCCGTGACAAGCCTTCCTCCAGCCACCAAAAGCTCCGTTCCGTCGCAGAGAAACTATCGGGCACCGCGACAGGAAATGTTACCGAACTAAATCCAAATCCTAGTTGAAAAAGTTGATGTAAGTGATTGATTTTTATGTAACTAAGAGTATAATAGTTTTTGTTGTCAGTTACACTGACCTGCTGGTGTAGCTCAGGGGTAGAGCAACGCACTCGTAATGCGTAGGCCGGGGGTTCAATTCCCTTCACCAGCATTCTATGAAACTCAAGCACAGCGCGGCTTCCAAGCTTTTTGGAGGTCGCGCTTTTTTGTTGGAGCGAGCATTCTTCTAACATTCTTCTAACCTTTAGTCTAGTAAAGTAGGTTCTTCAGTGCTAATGCTCTCTCCTGTTATTGAATCGCCAATGTTTTTTAACACCGCTTCTTGGAGATTCGGAAGGACATGTGAATAGGTATCCAGAGTTACATTGATAGACGAATGTCCAAGTCGTTCTTGAACAATCTTTGGATGGATACCAGCTTTGAGAAGTAGTGTTGCATGAGTGTGTCGCAAATCGTGGAAACGAATCCGAGGGAAATCGGGATGTTCCTTTACAATTCTGTCCAAAATACGATAGTAATGTCTCATTAGATTGCGGGGTCCAAGAGGCGTTCCCACACTCGTTTGAATTACTAAACCTGAATCATTATATAGCTTATTTCTGGATTGCTCATGCTCTTGCTTTCTAAAGTGACTTTCCAAAAATTTAGCGGTATTAGCAAACAATGCGATGGAGCGAACGCTGCTATCATTTTTAGTATCATCAAGATCATGTCCTATTTCAGAAATGGTATATGCTTGTCGAACCGAAGCTGTTTTCCTCTGTAAATCTACCTCTGATCGGGGTAGTGCAAGTATCTCACTTTGACGCATGCCAGTAGAGGCAGCGAGCTCGAAGGCCATAAAGTATTGATCTTCAGATGCAGCATCTAGGAAGATTTTTAATTGATGTTCATTCCAGACCTCGAATTTTTTCTTTTTTCCCTGAGGCAGGGCAACAGAAGAAGCCACATTTTGAGTTATAATCCCCCAAGTCACTGCTCGATTCAATGCATCTAAAATTAAAACATGGGCTTTCTTTATTGACCCAACAGACAATTTGGGTAACAGAGTTCTATGGTATAGATCATGAAAATGTTGTGGTTTTAATTTTGTCATTTGTATTTTTCCTAGATTAGGGACAATATGAGTGTTAACGAGCCATTCATATGATTTCCATGTACCATGCTTTACTGATGTCTTCTTATCGCGCAACCAAGTCTCCATAATCTCGCCGAATGTTTTCTTTGTGGGCTCTACAAAGGTTCCCTTTTGAAAATCGGTTAGAATCCCAGGCAGTGCCTTCTCAGCATCTTTTTTTCGATCATACCCTGATAACCACTTCTGTTTCCTCTTGTTGGTCACTTCGTCTTTATCCAAGTCGATCACTATATAATACTTCTTGCCTTTTTTAGCTATATGTCCTCTCATGATGAACCTCCTAACTGAAATAGGGAATGTATGTTCTATTTTTGTTCCAAAAGAAAAGCCCGAAAAGGGCTTTAGGTTATATTGTACCGAAATTCCATACGTATGGAAATTTTCACTTCGCTCCTATTATACCGAACGTAGTCATATCATTATTCTTAATCTTAATTCTATACTTCACTCTGTTTCTAACAGTGGCCCCTTCAAAATCTTGAAGGTCTGCATTATTGTCTAAAAGGCCTGTATCTCTGATGACATCTTCTGCATCATCATAACTGTAATCACTGTTTGTTGTCATTACTAAAGCAACAATAGCAATCATTAAATTTCCACCAGTTTTCTCTTGGAAACCTCCAGAACCTATTAACATAACTTCATGTATTTTATGTGTTGAATCAATTGTACCTGTCATACTTAAATTATCATTGAATTTATATTGGAACATATTAGAATCTTCTTTTAGTTCGGATATGTGTAAGTAATCTAATTTATATTTTTTAGCAACGGCATTGAATGCTTCTGTAAAATCTCCTACTGTCATATCGAATACATATGTGTTTGAACCAGCTTCAGAAGCAGCTCTAACATCTGTATTATTTTGACTTTGCGTGTCCCCCTCTGTGCCACACCCTGCGAGAACTACTGTTGCCATAATAATTGTTAATAGAATTCTTTTCACTTTAATCTTCCTTTTATCGACCCATCGGTTGGGAAACTTGCTCATTTTATCTTGTCAAAACTTATTATCGAATTTTAGGTTTAATCATGCAATACTTTGTAGGTTTTTACATGCTGTTCTATCATGAAATTAAAAACAACAGGAGTAGCCAGCATGATAGTAACGTGCGTAAAAATTCATGATCGTGACGGGAGTGACTCGGATTTTGTCGAAATTTCGCTATACGATGTGAATTATATTGATCTGTGGCAGCCAACTAGGAGTAAGGAGTACTGTCCTGCCTATCATACCTCAACGGGCTCTTACATAGGTTTGAGGACACTGAAGGACATTTCGAAGGCATATGCTAAGTACGGCTTTAAATCATATGATCGCTCAACCGTCGTAAACGAGAATCTAATTAAACGAACTGAAACGGACAATCATGGCAGTAAAGTATTCTTCGATGATGGTAGTTTTGTACGAATAAGAACAAAACTATAGGCTTGTCAATCCCCCTTAAACATGGTTTAACTCCCCTTAATTTAGCCCAATTGGTTCTACATTTCGACAGACTTCGAACATCCAACCATGTTAAAGTTAATTCTGTAAATAGCTGTATGACATAATATCCTATAATTCGACAATTAGTGGCTTTATATGAACCTGTAGGGGAAGATCAATGTGAATAGTTCGCTATATCGCGAACTATTACCTGGTCGGAGTGACGTAGTGTCACTCGGTGCTGCTGAATTCGACACGCTCATAAAGATCGTCAATGTGGCAGCCAATTGCCGCTGCAATGGTCATAGCGGTTGTCAGGGACATCAGCCGCCTATTATTGGCATACTCGGAGATTTGAGACTTGGTAATCCCAGTCACTTCGCTCAACCACTGTTGATCTTTTCGTATTTCACGCAATCTTTGCTTCAGCAGGCAACGACCAGGTTTTATGGTCATGATCTTGCCTCGCAGAGTTATTTTTGGTTAGATGGTTGTCATTATCTAATCGATTAGTTAGTTAAAAAAAGGACAAAAAAATTAGATACGGAAGTGGCATCTATGAACGAAATCAAACTAATGAAATTGAAGGAAAAACTAAATTTTAAAGAAGAAGATTTGGCTGTTCTGTTGCCAAAAATAGAATCAATCTTCATCGGAGAAGATGATTTTAGCCGCTCGCTTGAGCTTTTTCTGGACTTCAGGGTCAGTAAGGTCAAGTCCTAAATCATTCTCTAGTTCATAGAAAAAATTCATCTTTTTCTGTAGATCGGCTTGCTCATTATCAGGTGATGAAATTGGTTCATAATTAATTTCAATGGTCCCATTATCATTGATTTCAAAAACAGCATTGTTAGATTCGAATGATTTAATATTGGGGAAATATTCAAACATCAAACGACTAATAATCGAAGTGGCTTTTTCGGGATGATTGGGCAACATCGTGATATCCAAATCCAGATCCAGATCATATTTAGGCTCAATTTTAGATATAAAAGCTTTTACGTTTTCATAACACTGCAGGTTAAACTGGGTTGTTTTTCGGAAATCGAGCAATAAATTAGCAATCATTGTAATTAGCAAGGAAAGATCAGAATACTCTTTCAATTTAGTGAATTCTTTGTCACCTTCAATTGAAATAAAGTCGCCGTACTGTTTCTTTGTCTTTAATACTTCAAATGCTAGGGCATCCAAATAGAAAAGTTTTTTCAGTTCCTTTTTCAGTTCTTCAGGAGCCTTTTCATAGTATGCAGCTTGTATTAATGTCTCTTCGTTTCCCTTGGTTACTTTAGCCAATACTCTTGTCACCTCTTCAGAAGCAGGTGGCTTATTTCCGTTTTTCAACTTGCTGATATATGACTTTGTTATATTGACTCCTAAGTGTTTGGCTCGTAATACAATTTCCCCAAGGCTAAGGCCGCTATCTTCAATATATTTAGAAAGCAACTCGTGATACCTCATTTATTCAACTCCTATCTGAATTCAATCATAGTTTATCGTTGACTAAAAATTCAACGAGCATGAGAACTATATTCAAAATACCGTTGACTTTTTAGTGACTGTTAGTTTACTATATAGTCAATGTTAAGAGTTGACCAAAAAGTGATCGGATCACTTTTTGGTAAATGGAGGTGATTTTAGTGTTTTACAAAGATCTTTTGAAAAGAGGAATGCAAGAAAAAGGGCTCAGCTTACGTCAAACTACGGATTTAATAGAAAAAACATTTAACCTACAGATAGACGCTTCTTATTTGTCAAAACTTCGTTCAGGAGATAAGCCACCTGCCAGCGATAAAGTGAATGATGCTCTTGCAGTTGTCTTGGGGATTGAACCTGTCGAATTAAAAGTAGCGGCTTATAGTGAAAAAATTCCTCCAGAAGTTTTGGAGCATCTGAATAGAACGAAAGAGGTGGGTTAATTGAACCGAGCCACTGGTGAGATCATCACGGTTCCTGAAATGGCAAGACGGATGAAAATTCGAAAGCAGGCCGCTTATGACATGGTGGAGGAACCAGGCTTTCCTGTATATAACATCGGCGGTGCTCGCGGCAAACGAGTTCTCTGGCCGGAACCTTTGGAATGGCTAAGAGAGAACAAATCAGGATCCATATGAATAGAAGAAACCCGCCAGGCTGTACCGGCACCAGCGGGTTGAGGGGATATGGGGGAAGAACTTACAACTTAATACTACATCAGCCCTCTGTCCGCATTAAATATCAAAATCGGACAAAGGAGAGAATTTGAACGTGTCAATCGGACAATTCGGACCAGCGTTACAAGACCTTTTAAAAAAGAAAGGTGAGACGCGTAACGCTGCTGGGCGTGTGGCTCACGTTGATGCTTCGTTGATCGGGAAGATTGCGAATGGTTCCCGTAAACCCTCTAAAGAATTGATGCGTAGCACTACCGAACATTACGACGACGGTCAACTCTTCATTGCAGCAGCCGGGGAAGTTACAGGCGGTGCCTTTGCTCCCTGGTTAGACAATGTAGACCTACATAGGGCAAGTGTACTGTTCAAGACGGTAGAGGAAATGCGGGAGGTTCTCGTTTTATCTGCTGAGGTTCCAATTAGTAAAACTGCTGACCAGCTCACAGAATCCGAACGCCAAAATATGAAGCGTCTGCTAATGGAGACGGTTGAAGCTATTACGGCCCTTACCCACTTTGCGGCGGTGCTATGTAAGGAATATTCCTTTAGTTGGCTTACGACATGGAAAGAACATCGCGCTGACTTGAAGGCTAAAAAATATATGAAATGAGGTTTGTATATGAACAGAAGTTTGTTGGTTGCTGAAGCTGTTCAGGCTGGCAAGAACTCGAAACATAACTTGCGCCTAATTCAAAGTAATCCGGATGTAATGATTCCTGGAAAGCTGGGTAACGCAGTGGAATATTTAAATCGCATGATTCGGTTCGCGGAGGCAGAAAAGAAAAATGCCCGCCTGGCAGGGCGGACACTCGGTAAGAGATCTCGTGTAAAGTCTCTTGTGCTGCTTATTTTAGCGCGGATGGAAGCAGAAAGCAAGGGTGAGCGCGTATGACGCAGCAAATGGCAGAAAAAATCATTCGGAATTACGCTACATCCGCCCGAGCGCTGCGCGAAAATACAGCCGCGCTAACTGCTTCTCTTTCTTCGGGATTGCCCGAACCGGAGCAACTGAACCGGATATGGGCCGAACGCGATGCGGTTTATATGCAATGGTCCAATGCAGCGGCAAGCCTTAGGGAGCTACCTTCGGAATATTCTGCACGATTGCTATGTGAGATTGAGCAGTTGCCAGCAATTTAGGACTAGCTGGCAACGGGCAGGCCATGTCGGCCTTGTCTTCGGCCACCGGACGGTAACATAACCTTACTCCCGTTCGAGGGCCGAAGATGCGGCTGACGCATCACAAAGTAGCGACACGATGGTACGTGTACACGCGATGGTGAGAATATCAGGCGGAAAACGACGGAGCGCGCCTGACTGCTGGTTCGAATCCAGTCTGCTTGAAATTACATACGGAAGGAGGAAACTTTGTGCAAGTTATTCAACGTTTGACCGTTGTCTCTAATCCAACAAGGATTTTTGAAATTGGAACGGAGCTAAGCGGCAGCGAAATCATTGAGATTAAGCAAGTCGGTACGGAATATGAAAATAATGTCCATTCTGAATTCCATGTTTTAGATGAAAATGATGAGCTCATTGTCAGTATCGAGAATGCACCAGTGATCGTCGAGTATCGGCAGATCGTAGAACATGATGAAATCATGGAAGGAGAATCGGCATGAACGCAACTCATAAAAAAGTGGTGGAGTTTTTTGCAAAAATTAGCACCGACGAATCTGTGGATGTTAATGAGTTTTTAGAAGCTATCGCGTTAAATGTGGGGCTTTATACTGCGCTGAAAATCAAGACAGTGGGACAGCGAGAAGTCACAGAGCAGTTCAAAAGCATCATTGATACTGGCCTCAAGATAGCGAATAGCGAAGTTGTACCGAAACGAGTTAGCTTTTTCATTATAAAAAAATAGCCCGCGGCAACGGGCTATCACTGATCTTTTGAAAACTAAATATGTGAATACGGTCATCTTATCATGGGTGACCGTTCCTAACAAGAGGGAGCGATATGTATATGGCTATGAATGTAGCTGCTATTACAAAAGGTATTGAACGTGACGAATGGTTGAGACTGCGTAAGCGTGGTATCGGTGGTTCTGATGCATCTGCGGTGGCCGGGTTGAATCGGTATAAATCACCCGTTGGTGTATTTCTGGAGAAAACCGATCAGATTGTACCAGACGAACCAGGCGAAGCAGCTTACTGGGGTAACCAGTTAGAAGATTTAGTCGCCCGTGAGTTTATGAACCAAACCGGATTGCGAGTGCAACGCAGCAATAAGATGTATCAGCATCCAGATCATCCATTCATGCTTGGTAACGTGGATAGGCTCATTATGGATAAGGGTGGCCGTGGTATCGGAACCCTGGAGTGCAAGACAGCCAGCGCCTATAAGCTGAGCGAATGGGCCGACGATCAGGTTCCTGATGAATACGCCATTCAGCTCCAACATTACATGGCCGTACTTGGTGTGGATTACGGGTATTTTGCCGTTCTGATCGGAGGTCAAAAATTTCAATACAAGCTGGTTGAGCGAAACGAAGGTATCATTGAATCCCTTATTCAAATTGAGGACGAGTTTTGGAACAAGCATGTAATTCCGCGGGTCCCACCAATGGTAGACGGTAGCGCTGCTTCGACTGAGCTACTGAATCGCTTGTATCCTGCTTCTCGGCCAGCAACAGAAATTACGCTGGGGAAAGATCAGGCATTGCTGGTGGACAAGCTCATTGCTGCCAAAGAAGACGCGAAAGTGGCTGAAGAACAGGTCAAACGATTGGAAAATGAGCTGAAGGCAGCTATCGGTGAAAATGAGGTTGCAACGTATAACGGGGAACCTTTGGTAACTTGGAAATCCAGTCAAACAACGCGCCTGGACACTAAGCGCTTGAAGCAGGAGCAGCCGCATATCTTTGAAAAATACGCGAACACCACGTCTTCTCGACGGTTCTTGGTGAAGTAAGGAGGCCAATATGGCAGGACAACGAGCTAGCGGAACACAACTTGAGAAAAAGCTTCAAAACAAGGCGGCTGGGGCAAAAAACGATGCGCCTACACCTTCTCGGACCATCGCCGCTTATATGGACAAAATGAAGTATCAGATTGCGGAGGCTATGCCGAAGCATATGAGCATTGATCGGCTCAGCCGTATTGCCCTGACGACGATTCGTACGAATCCGAAGCTACTGGAATGCTCTATACCGTCACTCATGGGGGCGGTCATGCAAGCCGCGCAGCTTGGTCTGGAACCAGGTCTGATCGGTCATTGCTACATCATCCCATACGGTACAGAAGCCACATTCATCATTGGCTACAAGGGCATGATTGATCTAGCACGACGGTCTGGAAACATCAAGTCTATTGCCGCCCACGAAGTCTATGAAAATGATTTCATTGAGCTGACATATGGGCTGGAGGAAAAATTGCAGCACGTTCCTTGGTTTTTGCGTAAGGACGCTCAACCTGCCGAGTCAGGGAAGATCATTGGCGCTTATATGGTTGCCAAGTTTAATGACGGCGGTCATTTTATCCATTACATGCCGATCAGCGAGATTGAGGAACATAAGAAGCGTTCCAAGGCATCCAGTAAAGGGCCTTGGGTGACTGACTATACCGAAATGTGCAAGAAGACAGTTGTACGTTCCGGGTGGAAGTGGCTACCCATCAGCGTGGAGATTGCTTCTGCGGTTACTCAGGATGAAACGGTGCGTAAAGATATCACTCCAAACGATGAACCTTTTGTTTTTGATATGCCAACTGAACCTAAAGACGATGAAACACCTCAGACGGGTGATGCAACTCAGCCGAATAACGCTGATCCAAAGCAGCCTGCCGATGGATCGGGTCAAGACGAGCTGGAATTTGAATGAGTTCTATAGATGAGATTACTGGCAAGCCGCTGTTACGCAGCATGATCGGTGAACACATTTGGCGGATTAAAGAGTCCGATCCTGTAGCCTTTAAGCGCGAGGTGCGAGAATACTTCGCGCGGGGCTATCCAAGCTGGACAGTGGTTCGTGCGAAGTATCCCTATATATTCTTACGTGATGACAGGGGGCAGAGTGTGTAAATGATTCTGGGCAGTGTGAAGAAGCGAACGGTATTTATATAAAAATCGCAAGAGATTAGGTGGTGAAGCCGGTGGATTCCAATGTAAATCCTCAGCCTACGGACGCACATATACGCATATCACATGAAATACATCGAGAGCTGATCCGGCGGAAGTTTACTCAGCGGCAGCGGGATATTATTGATTTTGTCCTCACGCTGAGCTGGGGATGCGGGAAGCCATCGGCCAAAATTCCTATGCTTAAACATTTTGAGCTATGTGGTGTCCGTAAGGAACATATCAAAAAGGAACTAAAAAAGCTGGTTGAAAATCATGTGCTGTTTTGGGACGAGCATATGAATGTGTTCCAGATCAACAAGCATTATGATATGTGGGCTATAGATGTGGTGGAGCGATTTGACCCTAAAACGATGAACGATTTAATCAAAATTAACATTGAAACGCATACCCCAAATCTCGGCAAACCAGTTACTAAAAAAGTAACTGAGTTACCTAAAAGGCAACCGATTCGAGTTACTAAAAAGGTAACTCAGTTACACAAAAGGCAACTGTTCAGTTACCAAAAAGGTAACTCGCCAGTTACTAAAAAGGTAACTGTGAATCGTGATTTTTCCTGTCATACCAAGGGATTTCGGCTCTCTAAAACAATCTTTAAAGCAATTATTAAAAAAAACACTACTACATCTTTAGATACTGTACATGAATTAGATTCAGAGAACGGAGGCGGTGGTCGTCTTCCTTCAGACTATTCCTTTGGATATATCTACCGTGCTTACGAAAACAACTTTACGGATGCAGGGAAGGTTACCCAATTTGAAACCGAGGACCTTGGTGCCTTGTTTGACGATTACGGTGGAGAGTGGCTACTAAAAGCTATGCGCGAAGCAGTCCGGCAGAATAAAAAGAGCTTAGCTTATGTACGGGGTACGCTGGAAGGATACCGTAAACGCGGGGGACCTGAAGTAGAACGCCGAATGGATCGGGCTTCACCGGCGGAAGCAGAAATTCAAGAAAACGACCCGATTACGATTTTGATGCGAAAGGCAGATGAGCAACGACTTGCTGAATACGGAGTTACTTGAAGCTGAAATATTAGGTTCCTTTTTTCGAGACCCTTCCCTTGTAGACGAAGTCGCCGTAACACTAGAACCAAGCTTATTTACACAACCTTGGCATCGCAATCTGCTGAAAATGATACAAGAACTACACCGGACTGAACAGGAACTATCAATGACTATATTGGTGACGGTGTTTGAAAAGCATCTTGAAAAGGTAGGTGGAGTTTCCTACCTGTCTAAATTAGCCAGCTCAGCCGTCACAGTTTCGATGCTTGAGCAGAATATCAGGAAGCTCATTGAAACCGATGCTCGTCGTAAAGCACTCGATTTGGTTGGTGAATACCGCAATAAATTTTTGGATTTGTCTTCAGGTGGCTTTGAGGAATTACTGGATGAATTTGAACAGCGCTCACTGGATATCCGGCCGAAAGCTTTGCGGGAAGATACCACGGTGGACGACATCATCCAGTGGTATGAGGACTTAGTGCTTAAAACACAGGACCCTGCCCGAGCTCTTGGCATTATGACTGGCTGGTCAGCACTGGATAGGCTGACGCTGGGATTTCAACGGACGAACCTAATCGTCATTGGAGCTCGAACCAGTATGGGTAAATCTGCCGTGGCAAATGAAATCAAGATGCGGGCTACCCAGCGGGGACATAAGGTTGCGGACTTTAGCTTAGAAATGTCCAAAGCACAAATCTACAACCGGATGATCGCTAACCTATGCAGCATTCCCTTGCAGGCGATACGTTCAGGCCACCTGAAGCTAGAACAGATTGAGCGCATTTCTACGCAGATGGAATTTTTACGAAAAATTCATATCGACGATAGTCGCGGGGTGACTGCGGAGTACATTTGTTCCGAAATGCGTCGATTGAAGCGGCAAGAAGGACTTGATTTGGTCATCGTAGATTACTTGCAAGAAGTGGTTGAGCCTGCTGAACGCAACGACAACAGCGGTTCTGGATTGCATCGTGTATGTCAGAAGCTTCGGAAAGCTGCAAAGGATTGCGATTGTGCAATGATCGGTTTATCACAGGTCAAGCAGGATGTGGAGAGCCGACAGAATAAAAGGCCGTTCGTTTCGGACTTATCAGGCAGCGCGGCAATCAGCGCGGTTGCTGACGATATCATGCTGCTGTACAGAGACGAATACTACAATCCTGACACACCGGACCCAGGTATTTTGGAAATCAACCTCGCAAAACAACGTAATGGTCCTACTGGTGTGGTGAAACTCAAATTTGAGAAAGAAACACAGCAAATCGCATAAAGGGAGGAACGGACATGGGGAAACAGACACGGCCATCGCGGCCGACCCGCCGCCAGAAAGAAGAAATGAAGGCTTGGAAGCTCAAGCCTAGCACTTGGTTGGTGGTGCTAGATACGGATTTGGAAATGGTTCTTATCAGCAAGTCTGGGATCAAAAAACGTGTCATTCGGCGGGGAGCCTGATGCAGTCGTCTTGCTGGACGCGGTGGAGCGTCTACGAGTACATGAAGCGCCGTTTTGTTTGCACTGGACAAGTTCCCGACGAGTCGGAATTACTCGAGGAACTGCCTGATATTGACCAGGTCGAGCTGGACGAAGGAATGGCTGAATTTCGCCTGATTCTTGGTAACTGGCCGATTGCTGGAAGTATGTCGTCTTGCAGCTATGATGCTTGAAATGAGGGGGAAGAAATTTGAAGATTATGGGGATTGACCACGGCACAAATTTTGCTGGTTGGGCCACAATGCGAAATGGTGAACCGATAGACTTTGGATTAAGGGACTATTCATCAATTACAATGCCTGGGGTTTTAGACGCCATCTATCAGGACACATTCCGACTGATCGAGCAGGAAGATCCGGAATTGATTGTATTGGAGCGTCCAGTTCACTTTAAAAATGCTAACAGTGTATTAGCTCTTGTCGGGGCGTATACTTCCGTTTCCTTGGCTGCCCTGCATTTGGACAAGCCGATTGTGGGCATCCGCCCTTCAGAGTTGAAAATGCAAACTGGCAAAGGTAATGCGGATAAAGAAACAGTAGCCATGGAAATGCAGATGTTGTTCGACCTCGACTATGACGAAATTGCGGTTCCTGTTCTGTACAAGAAGAATGATCCACGGGGCAAGTACAAAATCGGGGACGTGAGGGAACGTCTTTTTGATCCGTCAGACGCTATCGCACTTTGCTGGGCCTATCATCAAAATTTTATTAAGGGAGTGGCTTAAAAAATGAGCTATATAAATTTCAAAGGTACGGTTAAAAAGATCAATCTCAAATCATCGGAAGAAACGGAAATTACAATCAGTATCCCAGCTTCTGAGCTGGACGGCCAATATAATACGCTTCAAAGCATGTTGGAGCTTAAAGTTATCGGAGGTTTGGATTCACAGATTGTCACGTACAAAGTTTTGAAGAATGCCAGAACGGGCAAGCCAATCACGAAATACACCGTGGATGATGGTGGTGTGGTATCCGTAGCAAAGCCGGAAGGAGAGCAACTCTCCATGGATCTTGGGCTTACTCCTGAGAAAGTGGAGGTTAAAGCTGATCCAGAGCAAATTGATCTTGAAGTTATTCAGGACTTTATACTTAGCGGCCTGGCGCCGCGCTTTGACGACATGCAGTATGACTTTTTGGAAATTACAGAGCGCTTGGCCGGTGGGGACACCTATCTGAAAATAGCTGCTGATATTGGTATGGGTGTGGGCGTGTTTGTGGTTATGGTGGATGAGTACCGGAAGCGGGTCGCGCCAATGGCTGCCAAGTGGGATGAATGGCGCAAAGGCCAAGTCAATACGGTACCCCCGGAAGATGAAGAGCCAGTAAACGGTCAGCAAGAAGAACAACAAAATGACGATCAGCCGGAAGAGCAAGAAGGTGCTAATACTGATTCGTCCGAGCAGGCTGGAGAAGATGAATCTAAGGACGACAATAAGCCAGAGGATGACTCAAACCCTGATACTGACACAGATTCCGAGCCGGTAATCAATAATGAGGAGCTGGAGGAATATATTCTGAAAGTCCGTCCTAACTTCGACGACATCCCTCTTGATTTCCCTACATTGCTTCATCAGCGTCGTAAAGAAGGCAAGACATGGATGCAGATTGCCAAAAGCATCGGCTTGACCAGCGGCCAGATCACTACCAAATGGACGGCTTACAAGAAGATGGTTGCCAAGCAAATGAAAAACGGGGGAGCGGCGTAAGCCGTTCCTTTATTAAAACAAGGTGGCCCCTACCCTCACGGGCTACGGCGGCCACCTGCATTCTATAAACAGAACGTATGATCTTAATCCTCTTTCATTTTCATTTCAACTAAATGTCTGCAATGAGGGCACTGGGTAGTCAATGAAAAAGTTTTCTTCTCATTGATGTTAAGCAGGGATACTAGTTGAACAACTATTCCTGGCAGTGAAAGCATTCCTAATATTAATGCAATTGAGTTAACAGCGGGAGTACTAACAAGCGCTTTTTTGTCAGTAAGCACATCAAATATTAGATAGCCTAAAAAAACAACAAGTCCCGTTACATTCACGATAAAAAGTAATTTTAAAACGATCTTCGTCCAGCGTTTTATTTTTTTGTACGCCATAATATCACCTCATTTGTAATAACGGCAGACTTGATAGAAAGATTCATATTTTTCAAGAAGAATTTTGAAAGGATGAGTGACATGGAACAACCACTAAGAAGCTCTAAGACTACGGTAAACATCTTGGAAGAGTGATGACTAAAGTTTGAAATTAAGAGGACTTTGCTACTAAGGAGGTGTGAACCTTGGCAAATGTTAACGCAGCGATAGAACGGTTGAAGGATATACGTGTGGAGCTGGACGAATCCCTTCGGTTGCTTGGGCATGATCCTGAAGCAGCGGAGCGCCAGCAGGCTGGGACGGCGCAGCGCATGTTTCTTCATTTACAAGACATTCAAGCAGTTCTCTATCAAGAGCCGCCGAATGTGGACTATGCACAGCGGTTAGTATCGGAGGCTATAAAATTCTGTAAGACATGCTAAAACATTCGGGCATAGCCCTAAAGGAGACGATTATAAATGGAATTAGCAGTACAGTCGTGGGCGTTTAACCCCAATTTACGTTGGATGCGGGCGCGTATTTCCGGGAACGACGAGGGCGGCGATGAAATAGATGTAAACGGGACTATAACTGACATTAAAGGAGATTATTTAGAGTTCGAGTTTATACGCGAAGGTCAAATAATACGAACTCATTTTTATCTGGAATATTTCCGCAAAGGATTGACCCTGGCTGTATATGATCGACCGCCTGTAAGGGTTGAGCTTCCTGATTCCTATCAGATCGATTCTACTACCCAAGGAGAGTGAATGGTATGAGTCCAAGCGGAGTCAAGGAAGGTCAGACATACCACAACGGTAAAGGTGAAAAACGAACGGTAATCTTGATTGGCAATCGTGTTGGTAAAGATGGTGAGCTGTACTACAAGAAAGAACACGATTCTGGTTGGTATCTCATGACACTGTTAGGCTTTGCAAAGTGGGCAAAAGGTGAAGTATCAGCATTAGGGGAGTGATGATAGGTATGACACAAGTAAAAAAAAGGCCAGATGCGTTGATCGAGAGACTATCCAAGTTGCTTCCAGACGAGATAAGCCAACAGATATTTGAATTGGACAGCAAAGGGGTTACCCGGTCCAGTATTGCAAGACAACTCGGCATTCCGAAAACTCGTGTGATTCACGAACTCATGAAATTGGATTTGAAGGACACGACAACAAGCAAGTATGCACCAAAGAGCTACGAAAGGAGCAGCACCCTATGAGTAAGGATTATCGTCAATTATTGTTGGAATATGGTTACCCTGAGGATTTAGTAGACGGATGGAGTCTGGAAGACTGCCAAGCTGAATGGCAGGAGTTTTGTGGGACATGCATCCCGGAGTAATACAAACAACCCCCGCATACCTTGGCCGGGCTCGCGGGGGTCAGTGGTTTCAAACCTTCACCAAATTATAACACGGTGAGGGGAATGCGATAATGGGGAAGAGAAGAAAAAATAACTTACAACTGACTTTTAACATATTGCCGGTCGATGAAAAAGCCACCCGCCTTGCGGTGGAGGAATATCTGGAGACAGTTCGGCAGTATCGGCAGATAGGTTTTGTACGACGCGAAGCAGCAACCACACAGGCGTATTCATATAGAGAACATCAATCTACAAACGCGATCAGCAAGCAAACAGAGAACATCGCTGTTTACAACGTGGACAAAGAAGCAGAGCTTCATGCAAAGGATAAGCTGCTGGAACTGGCAATGAGTAAGCTTTCCAGTATGCAACGGGAGGTTATTCAGCGCAGCTATCTGGATGATGAAGGGGAGTTTGATTTTATAGCTTGTGGAGAGCTGGGCTTGAGCGACAGGACTTTCCGCCGTATAAAGTCGGAAGCCCTTAATATTCTTGCCGCTGCCTTGAGAGTTGAAGTATATGAGGTGGGATATGTAGAGAGGTTATATAGCTGATTATTGGTGCACGTCTACCTATTTTTTTTGTTTTCAGAGTTGTGAAGCAGGATTCCGATTATGAGGACCAGTAAAATATAGGTAGTCTCATCACCTTTAATTATATGAATATTGAACAGAGATAGAATGAAAACCACGACATAAAACACTATGAGACTGACAAGCATATATAGATAGACCATTTTTATTACCTCCAACTTATTTAAAGGTACCGGGCAAAGATTATCCCGGTACCTTTATTTTTTTGTGAATTATTTTAGTAAGTAAAATTGAATCTGTCTTGATACTCTTGTTGTCCTGCTCCAGAGAAGTCTATGCTGAAATAGTTAAGTATCGCCAATGCCACACCAGGAATAGTCTTGTGAGCATAAGCAATCTCCACTGCGCCTGTTTGGCCAGTTAGTGATTTAGGAGCTCTTACTTCTTGTCTGGCAAATCCATCTTGCGGATCTGGATACCCTAAAACATCTACCTCGAAGGCGTCACCCTCAATTTGTTGTTTCTGTAGTTGGTTTTCGTACTGATAAAGGTGCGATCCGCTTCTCCAGTTATGGACACTATATGGAGAACGATAAGGAGTAACTTTACTTTGCCAAGCCATTGCCAATGTATCAGTGTAATAAGCCAAAGGACCTCTTTCCCAGTTATAAGAAGCATAAACATGATAGGCATTTTCTCTACTGTTCGGAGATTCGAGTTTAAATGCATAGCCATACATTTTGAAAATTCCGTCTTTGACATCTTGAGTAGAAATTTTATCAGATGGTGCAACTGTTTTTCCATTTTCATCTTTAATAACGACTTCAGGGTCTAACTCTTCAATTTTTATCTTAGTGCCACCGTTACTCGCAATGTCCTTTTTTAATTCCAATGGAGTGAAACCTAATTCTTCGTCAGTAAAGCCCATTTGTTTTAAATAACTGTCAATTTCCGATTCGCTTTTTGTACTAGCATCTTTAAAGGGTTCTAAGCCGTGTGAGTCTGACTCTGCTGGATTTGCGGATACAGGGATGGAAAATACCAATAAAAAAATGAGTGTCAGCAAGGTTGCAGACAGCTTTTTCATTCATTCATCCTCCAGATTACATAAAATTGGTAGCCGGCTAGCTGAATACAATACTATCATACATGAATGACAAATATAACCTATTTTCGCGGGAAAGTTTTCTGTGGCCTATAATTGTCCTAAATATGGCCTTGAAGTGGCCCGCCACTGGACTTTTAATGTGGTAAATTTATAGCATGGAAAATCAAATAAGGAACACACCTTAGCTTTTGAGCCTCGGTGATCAGGTCGGCCAATGTGCCGGCCTTTTTTGATTTCTCTATAAAACCATATTAGGAGGAAATGAATATGTCTGCAGAAGCAAGCGCAGTAAGAAACGGTGGGTACGCATATTTGGATCGGTTTAGAATCTTGCACATCGAAAGCACGCAGGAAGCAGCAGAGACCAAGAGCGAGTACGGCACCGCCATTAAATTTGAAGGCCAACATGCATACGGCCATCCGGTTATCCCAGCAAGTGGCGATGAGTACGAGCAACTCGCTGTAACCGTGCATGCTGATGGCAGCCTGACGGAAAAGGACGGATACACCATCCCAGCTCACGTTAAGGCAGCAGCTCTGGCGCTCAAGTAATTAAGCATCACTCAGCATCATTCCCCGGATCATTCCGGGGCTTTACGGCACGTACAGGCAGCAAGGCACCAGTTAACCAGCGGAAACATTAACAGTCTGGTCAGACCCCTTGCGCGGTTCAATTCCGTAGCGTGCCACTAATATATTGGTAGGATTGTCCATGGTTTTGTTGAAATATTACAATAAAAAACTTATAATGTAAGAGGAGACAAACAAATGTAAAAAAATAGCTAACTAATTTATAATAGCTGTTTTTTGAACATGCTTTATTAGTCAATAAATACATACATAGCAGTCTTACACCGTTACTTCAGGTAGAGTATATTAATTTAGGAGGGATTTAAATTGAAAAAACAATTAGTTGCTGTGGCTTTAGGTGGCGCACTCGTAATAGGTAGTGGTGCATTTGTATATAATTCATATGCTGCCGAAGCGGAAGTTCCATCACAGGTTCCGGATGAAACGAAAGCAGAAGCGATTGATACTTCAACAGTTCAAACGCCGACTGAAACACCAGCAGAGACAGTAGTTGAAAGCTCTGGTGATATCGAAGGACTCATAAACATATCTGACGTACCAGTAGAAGATATCCATATTCCCAATCTAGCGCAGGAAGCCTCGCTTAAAGCGACAGCGGCTGAAAAACACAGTTTGCAACCATTAAACACAACAGCTTTAAAAGGCGAGAATGGACTGGTCATTAGACAGTCATATCGTGGAACTGATGGTACTGAAATTATGGTCATTCAAACCGAATCCCAAATGGGCGAACAGGCTACTATTGATAGTTTGAAAGAATCGTATAAAGAAGAAAAGGTCGAGTCGACTAAAATCAACGACCATACTGCTATTTATGTTGACGGACAAGCTAGAAAAGTTGTTCATTTGATTACGAAAGATCACTTCTATACCGTTTCTTCTTCTAACGGAAACCTTGACGAATTGATGGAAATTGCAAAAAAAATTCAAGAGTAACAAGATAAGCTACAAAAAAAGCACAGGCATATTTGCTTGTGTTTTTTTGTTACATCTTACAATTCATCCTCGCAGACTATCATTATCAGTTAAGGAGGGATCGTCCTTGTTTCATGATGTGGAGACAGGAAAAGTAAAGCGTCCTGTAAAAGGACAGTGTTTAATATGCAATAATCCAAATCCAGAAGTTCACACTACGCTTGGCGCTTCATTTTGTGGTGTGTGTTGGGAAATCATGAAGTCTGGTGATGATGATCAACTGGGTGAAAGAATCGTTTGGGACGAGTAGTATTGAGAAAGTGAGCAATAGCCAGCTTATTATGGTTTAATTGCCCAATTTCCAGTATTGTCCGGTTTTTGTTCTTTGACGGCCATTTTTAGCAATTTGTAAAATGGTCTTATCACTCCTCTCTAGTTACTAAGTACAAATGCTTTTATGCAACAGCGCAGCGTTTTGCATCCCGCTTGCGGGAATAAAACCTATCGCTGTTTCTTTTTTCGGGTTTTAAATAAGCGCATCAGTTCATTTGGTGCTCTAAATACATAGGCAGATACAAGTCACTCATTTGGGTGGCTTTTTTTATTGCCTTGAAAGGATTTTTGGTTTGAAGAAGAAGCAGAAGAAAGGAATTTTGCTCCCGTTGAAAGGACCACCAAAACAGCCGAAGAAATGCAAAGGTTGTGTTTGGGGAAATTGGGATGGAGTTAAGCAATACTGCCCAAAGTTACAGTGCGTAAAGCGAATTTTGTGATATTATCAGTGATTTTCTGAATAAATTAATTGTATTCAGCAGAAGATATGGGTGAGTTAGATTCTAGAAAGGAAGGTTATTGTGTCCAACAAAACAGAAACAGAAAATGATGCTATTTTTGGATTTCCTGGAACACCAATAGGTGCAGAATTAGGTGACCCGGTTACTAGGGTAATTATTGATGAGATGATCGTGGAACTTAGAGTAAAGGAAGAACAGGTTATAATGAATTATGTATTTCAAACAGATAGCCCGGAAACTTTCAAGATTCATGTCTCAAGGGTGGAAGTGCATGGTTCTAATAGCTGGGACGTCTACTTTTATAATTACAGTGGCGGGCCAGTTAATCTTGTGGTCAGACCGTATTATGTGTTTTTCCAACAATAAAGTATAAAGCACCCATTGCGGTGCTTTTTCTTTTGCACTCATACGACAATATGTGAGCTGTTTTGAGCTTCCTTTCTATCACACGGACGATTGCCGAAAGGAGTGCAGCAGAGAGCAGAGAGAGGGTATACACACGCTCTGACAGCCTATTAGCCACCCACCGGAATAGTAGAAACCAACTCAACACAAATACAGGGCAAACCGTCATGGTCTGCCCTCTTTGTTTTACCTTGAGTTGTTGGCTTTTACTACAGTTGCTTTATAGATGTAGTAAGCAATTAGGACCTTACAGATATCTGGTATTGTTACACTCAACAGAATCGTAAGCATGTAGCTTCCTCCCTTCTCTTGTTCTCACTATATTGGTCGTGATGAACTAACAGAAAGGTGCGGAGATAAATGAAAGGAGATTCAAATCGTGGAAATCAGAGTCCTACCAATCGAACAAATCAACGCAGCAGCATACAACCCACGGGTTGATCTTCAGCCAGGTGATCCAGAATACGAGAAGCTAAAAGCCAGCATCGAATCATTTGGTTATGTGGAGCTAATCGTCTGGAACGAACGCACCGGGAACATGGTGGGCGGCCATCAACGCTATAAGATCATGGTGAACGAGCTGGGTCATACGGAGTTGACTGTAAGTGTTGTTGACCTGGACGAACAGCAGGAAAAGCTTCTCAATCTGGCGCTTAACAAGGTCAGTGGGAACTGGGATGATGAAGCCCTTTATCGATTGCTTGACGATCTGGAGCAGAGTGGAGCTGATCTGGTCCTTTCTGGCTTCGATAAGGATGAGGTCGAACAGTTAATGAAAGACTTTGCTGAACCTGCAGCAGATCAGCTTGGGGACTTCACCAATAAGGAACTGGACGTGAGCGAGTTCGACGAAGAGAATTTCGAGTGCAAGTGTCCACGATGTGGCTTTGTGTTTGATCGCACAGAGAAAGGAGCCAGTGAGTCATGATCCGTCCTGCATGGGATTGGAAGCTGTCTGATCTGGCTACTGTGCCGCAGCATGGACGGACGGTGTTTTCTTGCTTCTCCTGTGGCGGTGGCTCCACAATGGGATACAAGCGAGCTGGCTATAAGGTGCTGGGCAATGTTGAGATCGATCCGCAGATGATGCGTATCTACAGGAAGAACCATAACCCACCGTATCCGTTCTTAATGCCTATTCAGGACTTCAAGTCTATTCCTGATAGTAAGCTGTCGGCAGAATTGTTTAATCTGGATGTGTTGGACGGGTCGCCGCCATGCAGTGTGTTTTCAACTGCAGGTGACCGTGAAGATAAATGGGGTGGAGAATATGCTTTCCGTGAGGGACAGGCCGTACAGCAACTTGACGACCTGTTTTTTGAGTTTCTGGAGGTAGCGCACAAGCTTCAGCCACGGGCTATCGTAGCCGAGAACGTAAAGGGTATGCTGATCGGCAAAGCGCGTGGTTTCGTCAGCTTGGTACTGTCCCGCTTGCGTGAGATCGGCTACAGGCCGCAGTTATTCCTTCTCAATTCTGCCACGATGGGCGTCCCTCAAAAGCGGGAGCGTGTTTTTTTCATCGCGGCCCGGGAGGATCTGCCGTTTCCGCCGCTACGATTGGAGTTTAATGAGCCACCTGTGCTGTATAAGGATATTCGTAGCGGGGAGGGCAGACTGATCAACCAGGACAGTCTAACATTTCAGCGCTGGCACAAGAAGCGCCCTTCTGATCTTAATATGGGGGATGTGACGGAGCGTGAAGAAGGCAAAGTGAGCAACTTTAATACTATTCTGCTCAAGGATCAGAAAGTGGCCAACACGATTGCAAGTTCGTCCGTGTTCCTTCGGGGTGATGTGCCACAGCAGATATCCGTTTCTGACATTATCCGTATACAGACTTTCCCAAGCGATTACGATTTTCTGGATGCTGATCCGCAGTACGTTTGCGGTATGAGTGTCCCACCGCTGATGATGCAGCGGATTGCTGAGCAGATCAATTCCCAATGGTTTGAGTAACATTAATTTTTTGGGTGAATATCATGAGTTTATAAAAAATCATAAGTGGAGGTTTTAAACTCATGCTTTCGTATTCAAGACAACTAACTTGTTGTGATTGTGGTTCGGCATCTACTGGGGCTGCATGTTGTCAGGGGAATAGTTGTATTTGTGGTCCCACTGGTTCTGCTGATTGTGAATGTGAATGTCCGGGTTCATTTAGTGCGTTAAAGAGGCCTTTGTATCAAGATAGCCTAATTTGTCTTAAAGCACATGATGAATATTTGTACTATTTAGCATTCTATTTCGAAAGATTATTTCCAAGGCAAATATTGTTGCCTGTTGCCTTAGCTCAAGAGAAAGTTACGATTGATCTTAAAAATATAACTGTAAAAGAGGCTATAGCGAGGTTAGGCCTAGTGACATTCAGTGAACAACTAACACCATACACGTATTATAACCGGCAATATTAAAAAGGGAGACGCTCGAACGTCTCCCTCATCATCCAGGGTATCCCCCGGCTGAGATAGCGGCCCGCCACGCGTGGCTTTTCGGATCATCCGCTATCTCGCATTCCAGTATATAGGAAAGCCGAGGGATACGACAATGGGAACAGCAGACGAACAATACAACGCATCATTACAACGCGAGATTGAAATCATAGAAGGTATCCTTGAAAGCAAGGCGCAATACCGGAAGATTGTTAAGGCTGGCATTGCTCAGTGGGTCAAAGACCTACAGGCTGGAAATATAAAAATGCAGACGGTCCAGGACTTGGATCGTCTGATTGAATTGGATATTAAGTTGCAAAGAGACGAGCTCTAGCATCTTTCTGCTTTAGCCGCTTCTTTTAAGCGAAGCCTCTCATAAAATGAATTAGCTACTGCTAGTTTATTAGAAGGGAGAGGGCAGCTAAATGACTCTATACAGTCGAACATTAGATGGAAGGACATCTCAAAATGCAAGTACTACTAACAGCATAAATGTTCCTACATCTGCTGCTTATCAATTATTCGGACAGGTGGGCTTAGATATTAGCCAAGCGAGCGCAAGCTTCCCAATTCGTGTCCAATTTGATGGGATTATTACTTTCAGGCTAGATTTAGTCCCCACCGCTCTTTTTAATCTTGTAGAAATTAAAATTGTTAGAGGAACTAATCCTACAGATCCAGTGGTTTTTAGTGGTACTAAAACTCTTTTTCCTAATGGAACGGAGGGAACCCCTCAAGAATACTCATTTGCTGCTTCGGATTATAACGTTCCAATAGGTACAGGCTTTGTAGTATATACAGTCTTTGCAAGGAACATTACTGTAGGAGGCGATCCAACAGATGTAGTTCGTATTGGCCCGGAGAGCTTTAATGCCTTGGCTCTTGGAAATTAGTTACTATAAAAATTAAACAAAGAGGATGTCCCTGAAAGCAAAAATTTGCTTGATTGTGGCATCCTTTTTTCTTGGGGGTGGTGATTGTGTAACATGGCCAGAGAGCGAAGTCCCGAGCGGGACAAGGCAAAACAGATGTGGCTGGAGAGCGACGGAACGATGAAGCTAAAAGACATCGCCGTCGCTCTTTCTGTTGGCGAGACTCAGGTCCGAAAATGGAAGTCACAGGACAAATGGGCAGACGATCTGAATAGTAACGTTACCAATGAATCCAAAAGTAACGTTACCAAACGAGGAGCGCCTAAAGGGAACAAAAATGCTGTCGGCAATCGTGGTGGTGCTCCCCCTGGAAATCAGAACGCTAAGGGAAATAGTGGTGGTCCGGGCGGTCCCTATCGCAACAAGAAGGCCCTCAAGACAGGGATGTATGAAACTATTTTTCTCGATGCCTTGGAGGAAGACGAACAGGAACTGTTTGATCAGATTGATACTTCCCCTTTGGCCCAGCTTAATGAGCAACTTATTATGCTGTCCATCCAAGAACGGCGACACATGCGCCGGGTCAAGCAGCTTGAAGCTGGCTTGACCGACGAGGAAAAGAAGATCAAACAGGAGTTACACCAGCGCAAGGACAAGGTTCCGTACACTAGTCCAAAGACAGGGAAGCAGATTGATCTTCCCGTTGTAACCGAAGGGATGAAGGTCACGGAAATTACGACCGTCACTACTTCCAAGCTGGATAAGATTTTGAAACAGGAAGAAGCGCTGGTTAAAACCCGTGACAAGAAGCTTCGGGTTATTAACCTTATTGCCAGCTTGCAGCAAGAGGAAGAAAAGCTGGAGATTGCTCGTGAACGGCTGGAACTGGAGAAATTCAAGACGCGTGGATATGGTGGTTCAGGAGGCGATGAAGGCGGCGAAAACGATGATGATGACGATGGGGATGACGACGAATGGTAATTACTCTTGCTAAGGAGCATCGAAAACGAGCCAAGCGGCGGTTAAAGCAGCGCCCTGAAAAGCTGGCTGAACTGAAAGAAGTTCTGGCTGACTTCGAGCAATTCTGCTGGCGCATGCTCAAAATTAAAACCAAGGACGGCCGCATTATGCCGCTCACGCTCAATGATGCCCAACGGGAATTTGTCCGTGAAGTTTTCGAGCAGATTAGGGCGGGCAAAGCGGTTCGGATCATCATCCTCAAGGCGCGGCAGATGGGATTCTCCACTGTCACAGAAGCCGTTATTTATTACCTCACGTCTTTGCAAGAGGCTAAGAATGCTTTTATCGTCGCTCAGGACTCGCACGCATCCGGTAACTTGTATGATATGTTCCGTTTGTACTATGAAAAAGTGCCGGAAATTATCAAGCCCATGAGTAAACGGAACAATACCAAAAGGTTCACGTTTGAAAATCCATCGGTGAAACCCTATGAACACCGCCTGAATCCGGGCCTTAAATCCAAGATAACCGTGCAGTCAGCAGAGAGCCGGGTTCTTGCTCGTTCGGAGACGATTCATTATCTGCATGCTTCGGAGCTGGCTTTCTGGCCAGCGAGTAAAAAGAAGAAGCATATGTTATCCGTATTCGCGGCTTTATCCAAAGAGCCGGGGACATTGGGCGTCGTGGAATCTACCGCCAACGGCATGGACGATTTTAAGCAGATGTGGGATGCAGCATGTGAAGGTGAAAACGACTTTACACCCATGTTCTTCGCTTGGTTCCAAATGCCAGACTATCGTAAGCCGGTACCGCCGGACTTTGAGCCTACTCCCGAAGAATTGGAGCTAAAAGCTAAGTACAATTTGGACGACGAACAGCTCCAATGGCGGCGGTTTACGATCCGAAACGATTGTAACGGAGATCCGCGCGTGTTCCGGCAGGAATACCCAGGCGAGCCGTTAGAAGCTTTCCTTTTGTCTGGCGAAGGCATATTCGACAATGAGTACATTCAGAGTTTGCTTGAAGTTTTGGGCAAACCGGGAGCGCGATACGAGGTTGACCAAGTAAAAGGGAAAGTGATCCGTGCAGACTCAGGCGAGCTGCGCGTTTTTGTCGCGCCCGAAGAAGGCAAGCGGTACATCATTGGTGCTGATACAGCTAAGGGCAAGACGGGCGGTGACTATGACGCTGCGTATATTCTGGAAGAACGTACAGGGGAAATGTGCGCCATGCTACGCGGCAAGTGGGATACCGACCTTTACGGTAAGAAGCTGGACACGTTGGGCCGTTATTACAACATGGCCTTGCTCGGCGTGGAGAACAATAACACAGGTGAATCAGTGTTAAATACGTTGTTTAATACGTGTCATTATCCGCTTCTTTACTTTGCCAAAAAGGGCGATATGGGGTGGAACACGAACAAGGTAACCCGGCCTGTGATGGTCAGCGACTTCAAGGAAGCTATACGGGATCAACTTTACCCGATCTACTGTCGGGAGTTGTACAAGGAGTGTCTTACTTTTATCGATAACAACGGCAAAGCCGAAGCCGATAGCGGCTGTAACGATGACTGTATAATGGCCTATGCCATCGCATTGCAACTACGGCAGGTAGCTGGTAGATGGTTCGACTGGTACGCAAAGAAACAACAAAAACGGGCTGAATCCCGTGATGATTACAACGAGGAAGTGGGGTGGATATAGATGAGTGAGGGAAATGCACAGTGGTTTCAGATCAGTAAAGCAGACGACCGTCATATTCCGTCCAGCGCTCAATTGCCGGATTTATTTGACGATCTGTACGATCTTCACGGTCTGTTACCCTTCGCACTCGGCAATGACCCTGCTTCCTGCAAGCTGCTGGTCAAAAACTCCAACATCATACCGCAATGCATAGAGGCATACAAACGCAATATCGCTGGTTATGGTATTGCCCTGGAGTATTTGCCGGGGGAAAACGATAAAACCGCTCTGGATGATTGGAACAAGGCGGAGAAGTTTCTCGAAACTTGCAATCTGGAGGATACCCCGGACGAAATCATAAGCCAATTGATCGAAGACTTGGAAAGTACAGGGATGGCTAATGTTGAAGTGGCTTGGCCTGTAGGTTCGGAGTTCCCGACAATTTTCCGGATGAACCCGAAATATGTCCGTTGTACGAAGGAAAGTACGAAGGCGACTATCAAGCGCAAGCGGCGTATCAGCTCCACAAAGCAAGTAGAAGAGTTTTCACAGGAGCTTTACACCCGGCGATATGCGATGAAACGTAATACTTCCGTCGTATGGTTTCGCTTATTTGGTACGGAGGCAGAGGAGGGTAGGGAGGAAAATCAGATTATCCCGCTTCGTATCGGTCATGACGGCCCCTATGGAGAGCCGCGCTGGTTTGGTAATGCGCCTGGCGTGGTCGGCAGCCGTGAAGCTGAGGAACTGAACGTTTCCTACTTCTCCAATGGTCGTATGCTTTCCATGCTCCTAACCGTTACCAACGGTAAGCTGACAAAGCAGTCAATGGAGTTGCTTAAAAATGTGAAAGGTTCCGACTCACAGGGGGGTATTCTCTATTTGGAGGCAAAAGGGGAAGAGACAGGCGGCCCGATGGACGAAAAGGTTGAAAAGGTGCAGATCAAGTTGGACAAGCTCAATGACCTGTTGCAACAAGACGCGCTCTTTCTCGAATATGGCAAGGAAAAGAAGACTGATATCTTGTCTGCCTTCCGATTACCGCCGATCTTGGTCGGTCAGAGTTCAGATTATAACCGGGCGACCGCCGATGCAGCTCTACGCTTTGCAGAAGAACAAGTTTTTGAGCCATACCGTAAGTGGATCATGGCAGAGATATTTAATAAGCGCCTGTTCCCGGCTATGGACATTTTCCGAGTGCGTGCCGTGTTGAGAGGGCCGAAGATTATAGACCCGGCTGATCGCAAAGCTATGCTGGACTTTATCGCTGACCGGGGCATTATGCTGGTGCGGGATCTGATTCCGATCGCTGAAGATGTGCTTGGAACTACCATCGATGAAACGAAGTACAGCGAGGAATATCTGGATACACCGATTGCACAACTTGCATCCAGTCAGCCCGCATTGCTTGAGTCGGAGCCTGACACGGACACAGACGACATGCAAAATCGTATCGCTACAATTGCCAAACGCTTGTTAAAACAGGCTGACAAGGAGGCCGCTTTGCATGTGTGAGTCCTGTTGGACGCTGATTGCCAAAGCTGACGACGATGAATTTTTAGACAGTCTTGAGCTGAGCTACGTTGAGCGCAAGGTACTTGAGGAATTGTACAAGCAAGGTGAGGATCGTATAACCGAGATCCTTGAGCTACAGGGACAGGCGCTTAATGATGCCATATCAGAATTGAGCGAAGATGCCCTTGGCGATATCGGGGAGCTGAGTAAGGTGCTTATTGCCTTGCACACTACGGATGTGTTTGCGGAGCTATTCGAGCAAGCCATACAGGAGGCTTTTGAACCACTGTTTCATTTGGCCGGTGAAACGGAACTGATGGCACTGGACAAGGAAAAGGTATGGAGCACAGGGAACAAGGCTGCTGGCCGTTTTTCCAAAAAGCTCAAGAAGCTGGTACCAGACATGAACAAAGCTTCTACGGATGTGTTGCTGCGTAGCTTCGGGAAAGCCATTGAGGAAGGAGCTACACCTTCGGAGCGGGCTTTGCTTGTGCAGGAGGTTAGTGCTCAAGCGGCCAGCGGGGAAGATGGCCCATTCAGCATGCAACGGGCGCAACGTGTGTCCAGAACCATGAGCACAGCAGCCGCCAACGGTGGCAAGCTGGAGGGCTGGAAACAGTCAGAGATCGCCAAGGGAAAAAAATGGCGGTCTGCTGCCGGCACACGTACCCGCAAAAGCCATCGCAAGGCCAATGGTCAGGTGGTACCGCTGGATGAGCCTTTTAAAGTCGGTGATAGCAAGCTGATGTATCCCGGCGATCCGAACGGTGAAGCGAAGGAGATCGTCAACTGTCGTTGTACAATGAAGGCTGTTATAGACCAAGAATTTCTTATTTCAAGAAAAAAGGAAGAATCCAAGATATAGATAAAAGGATATATAAATAGAACTGGAGGTAATTACCTGATTTTAATCGGCTTTTTTCTCACAATATAAATTTGTAAAGCAGATTTTCACTAAAGGAGGAAAAAGAATGAGTGAACATAGCGAGCATAAAGAAGGTTTTATTCCAAGGTATGTACTAAAGCAAATGGCAGAAAGAGGTAATGAAGAAGCAGAAAAAACTCTGATTCAGATGATCAAAATTGAGGAAAAGGTTGAAAAAGAAAAAAAAAAAACACAAGTGACTAATTTGCTACACTCCGGAAATGTGGCTGAACGACTGATATATGATAGTGAAAATACTGATGAATTCAAACGAAAACTCATTCGTAAAGAAGGAGATCCTCCAGTTCATGATGAGGTAGTAAATATAACCTATGATTTTTGTGGTAAGACTCTTGAATATTTTAAAAGTAAGCTAAAAAGGAATTCAATAGATAATCTTGGTATGGATGTTATAGCTAATGTTCATTATTTTGACGGAGAGTTAAATAACGCTTTTTACTTTCCCGAACTTAGGCAATTGGCATTCGGCGATGGTGATGGTGTTTTATTCAAGAATTTTGCCAGAAGTATTGATGTTGTTGCTCATGAATTGGGACATGCCGTAACACATCATGTTAATCAACTTAAATACGAGAGACAGTCAGGAGCATTAAACGAGCATTTCTCTGATGTAATTGGTACTGCTGTTCAGCAGTTTGTAAAGGGCCAGACCGCAGATACAGCAGATTGGCTTATTGGCGATGAAATTGTTGGTCCAAACTTCCCTGGGAAGGCCCTACGATCTATGAAGGCACCAGGAACAGCTTATAATGGAGATAAACAAGTAGCACACTTCAATGATTTTGATCCCAATCTGCCTTTAGCTGATGATGACGGAGGAGTACACTATTATAGTGGTATCCCTAATAAGGCTTTTTACCTCACAGCAATGAAGATTGGGACTGACAAGGCGGCCTTCTTATGGTATACAGCGTGGCATAACCGAAGAATCATTCATCGACATGCAACTTTTAAAGAGGCATTAAAAGCTATTTTAGAATCTGCTGAGACATTAGTAAATCGTGGTGAATTGCCTCGAGAAACGGTATCTTTTGTAAAAAATGCTTTCGAAGAAGTTGGTGTTTCTACGCTCGTACCGGTATAAGAAAATGATTTTTTATTTTGTACGGCACGGTAAAGCAAAGGGGAATGAAGCTAAAGATCCTTTAACAGAAGAAGGTATTCAACAAGCCAAACAACTTGCCTCCTTTTTAAACACAAAAATTGTTGATCAAGAAATTCAGCTAATAACTAGTCCTTTTTGCAGGGCGTTTCAAACTGCAGAGGAAATAGGTAGAACATTGAATTTAGATATAAAAAAAGAAGTACTATTAGTTGAGCGAAATCTCGGTGATACTAGTGATTTATCAGATGAGGAACGTTTGAGAAAAATCAAGGAGCAGTTTGAGCATCCGGAAATGTCATTCCCTGGGGGAGAGTCAAATCTTGATGTAACTTTGCGGGTCAAAAAATTCCTCGATCAACCATATTTAAATAATGGGTCTGTAAAAATCATTGTTTCGCACAGATTGACACTTTCTTTACTGCTACAAGAATTTGGTCATAAATCTGCTTACGAAACATTCCTAACAATGACAAACCCAGATGTATACTACATTAAAATAATGCCGGATGGAAGTATTCAAATTGAGCATATTTGGGGAGTGCAAACTTGATCACTTCTTTTACTTGAACAAAAAAGAGATCGTTCCATTTTGGAACGGTCTTTTGTTTGTTCAAAATAAATTTTTTGAGAGGGGGTGAACAAATAAAATGGCGAGAGAACTAAAAAATGCAAACATTACCCACATTAGCTATGTAGACAAGGGGGCCAATCAAAAGCGGTTCTTTTTCACCAAGAGTGCGAAAAAGCCGGATTTCGAGAAGCAAGTTCGATTGATCACCAAGGCCGATGATCCCAAGAAACTGGTTTATGGCGTTGTGTATGAACCTGATGTGGAGGACACACACGGCGATATTATGACGGCTGAGGAAATCGAAAAGGCTGTTCATGGCTTTATGTCCAATCTGGCAATTGCGAAAGGCGCTGTCATGGACACCCAACATGACTTTGATCCAGGCGTTGGCGATGTTGTGGAGTGCTATGTGGCCCCCGTAGATTTTGAAATGGGAGAGGAAACGATCAAGAAGGGCTCATGGGTGTTGGTGACCAAGGCCAATGATGACATTTGGAATAAGATTCAGGACGGGGAGGTGACTGGTTACTCTATGGCCGGTACCGCTGAAACAATCAAAAAGCATCAGGAGCCTGCGACCAAGCCGAACGACGAGGCAACGGGCTTTTTTAATGCCATGAAGTCTTTTTTCACAGGTGAGAAGATTGCAAAGGGGGCTGTAGCAGACTCATTTAATCGACGGAAGAAGGATCGACAATTTTGGGCAGCGCAGGATGCCTTGAACTCAGTTCTTTTTCGTTGGGATCACTGGGGCGATGGAATGGAAACGGACCCGGATATCATCCGAGAGGCTTTACAAGATTTTGTTGAGATTGCCCAAGACGTGTTGATTCAGGAGGATATCGTTAAAGCCATCGGCAACCCGCCGGAGCAGATCGCCAAGGCTGGCAAAAAGATTTCAAGCGGCAACCTGAAGCATTTAGACAGTGCTATTGCTGCACTTACTGAACTTAAAAATAATACGGCTCCTGCTGAAGAAGCGGAGCCCAAGGAGGACGACGATTTGAACGCAGAAGATATTGCAAAAGCTGTGCAAGCTGCCATGGCTCCAATCGCCAAGCAGGTGGAAGCACTGAACGCAGATATTGCCGAGTTGAAGAAACAAGAAGGGGATGGCAGTGATACGCCTGCTGGTACTGAACCACCTGCTGATTCGAAGCCTGACGCATTGACTGACGCTATTACCAAAGCGCTGGCACCTATCACGGAGCAAGTGCAGGCGCTGGCGAATGACGTACAGATCGTAAAGAACAGCCGTGGTGGTTCCGCCCAAGGTGGTACTAGAGAAGATGATATTCAGAAGTCAGCGGGCGTAAGCTTCGGCGGCCTGCTGTAATCGAAGGGAGAAAAGCAAATATGAGAACAAACGGACAAATTATTAAGTCTACCATCACGACTACGCTGGACCAAACAGCCCTGAACTATGAGCAGGTGGACAAGTTTACCGAAATGGCTTATGAATCTACGGAGTTTCTAAAGGGGATTCGAACGGTTAACAAGATCAGTTCTAAAGGTACACTTGACAAAATCGGTGTGACTGGCCGTAACCTGCGCAGTAAAGTGGAAAATAAGGAGGCTACCAATACGGCTGCACCTACTTTTCCTCAAGTGCCATACGCTGTAGCTCCTGTGGTCTTGCCGTTTGAAATCACGGAGGAATTTATCCGTCAGACTGAACGTGTACGTGGTCAGAATGCCGAGGAAATCATCATGGCTGCCATGACCAGAAATTACGGTGAAAACATGCAGGATATCGGGTTCAACGGGGATACTGCTACGCCGAATACGGACCCTGATTATGCTTTCCTCAGCATCAATGACGGATGGCTCAAGTTGGCGAAAACCAAGGGCAACTTCATTGACTGGACTACGCTTCCTGATGTGAAGAAAAAAGGCGTCTTCTTCGAGATCGAGCGTGCAATCCCTACTCGCTTGCGTACAGGTGGCGTGTTCAAATATTTCATGCACCCAAACACATTTAGTGAGCGTATTCAGGCACTGGCTGAGAAAGACACCAGCGCATCTATTCAGTTGCAAATTACTGGCGGTGTGAAGAAGATTAATGCTTACGATGTGGTCGAAGTCGCACATATGCCAGAGGGTGCCGTGTTGTTCACTTATCACGATAACTTTGCGTTGGTTAACACCTATGACATGCAGATTCGTAAAACTACCGAGGGCAGAGAGGCCATCTATGCAGACAAGCGTTTCTACGCTATCCATTCGGATTATGACTCTATCTTTGAGGAACCGGGGGCAGTTGCATACGTCGAAGGGGTGGAATTTTAATGGCCTATATCACATATCGAGGAGAAAACACCTCTTTGATGCTTTATGGTATCCGCTTTGTACCAAAGGTGCCGGTACTGGTTGATAATGAATCTGTCATTAAAAATTTTCGTGAACGCTCGGATTTTGATATCAAGGAAGAAAAGGTTATTCCGCTGGAAGACCTTACGTTGATCCAGCTTAAAGATAAGGCTAAGGCTGCTGGGATTAAGGGATTTAGCAACATGAATACACAGGATCTGATCACTGCGCTACGCGGTGGAGGTAAACCTACCGACAATACGCCACCTGCAGGTGATCCGGCGAAACCTGAAGGGGCTGACGGTAAAAATGCTGACGCCAACAATACTCCAACAGCGTAGTCGAGTAACCCCTATCCAAGAGGCACCGGCAGAGCTACTACAACAATACATTGACGACGCGCAAGTGCGTATTGAACTTTATCTGCCCATTCCCTTCCCCGATCCGGTAGACAAGCAGATTATGCTTGCCTGGGTCAAGTTGGCTGAGGGACTAGCCCTACAAGACAGTGAGGAATATCTTGCATCTGTGGCGCGTAATTACGCGTCCGAGAGTGATGGAGCTTGGACGTACACCCGGCAGGCTGTAGAAGGCAAGACAACGGGTAATCCCGATGTGGACGCTATCCTGTTTCTGTGGGTGAAAAAGCAACAGGCGGGACCGGATGATGGAAACATCACGGCTTATTTGTTATGAACCATCGTTTTCACACGCCACTGTCTGTGTATCGGACAGAGAGCAAAAGGGATGATGACGACCTGTTCGATGATCGGAAATCCGGTAAAGTTGCTGATCTGAAATGTTTCGTCGTCAATACACAGACGGAAGCTAAGGCAGACGCTAAACCGGTTATGTACATCGTCAAGAAGACGATAGGAGTGCCGAAGAAAGCCGACATCCGGTTAAGCGACGAAGTGGTGCTGTTGGGCCGCCGATACCTGGTCATTGACTCCATTCCGCGCCGTTATTGGCGTGAACTGCTTGTAACATGTGAGGTGAAGGGAAATAACCGTGCATGATTTTGATGGACTGGCCCGACGTTTTAGGCGCATTGCAGATGAGGGGATGGAACGCATTTTACGTAACATCGCAGAGGCAGCCGGGGAAACGCTGCTCAATCTGATTATCGATGAAATCGACCGACAGGATCTGATCGACACCGGGGCCATGTGGCAGTCCTTTTCCCGTGGCGACGATAACAACGTGTGGGAGTGGGATGTAGACCGCAACGCGATCACGTTGGAGCTTGGCTCCAATCTTCCCTATGCCCAACTTGTGAATGATGGTTACACGATTGAAAAGACTCACTTTGTTCCAGGCTATTGGAACGGCGGAGGCTCTTTCGTGTATGATCCATCTGCCAAAACCGGGTTTATGGCAAAGCCCCGCAGTTTCATCGGTCGCCACTACTTTGATATTGCTGTCGAGCATTTGGAAGGCGGGATGAACCAACTCATTATGCGCCGCCTGGAAGTCGAACTCGAAAGGATGTTGCGCTGATGATAGATGTGGGAGTAAAAGCCTGGGCTGAGATCGTACGGCGGGTGTATCCTGATCTGTCTATCCTGCGAGATCGGTCTAAATGGCTGGCTGGTGACTTTAAATTGCCAGCCGTGTTCATCGAGACGGACATTGTTTCGGACAAGGTTCACACGCCGGGGGCTGACAGGATAATTGAGGATGTGGGGCTGGTATTCCACTATGACAAGGAACGAGTTACTGAAGAGGACGAGGGGGAGCCTATACCGCTTGATCTTGACCCGTTGTTCCTCTACTTGCGGCAGCAACGGTTTAACGTAGCATCCAAGCGTTTTGGGGTTGTGCTGGTCATCGAACCGCCACGAACTAGGAAAAAGGCCGATCAAGTAGAGGTTACCTTTAGGTACTCGTATTTGCTCAGTGTACCGAAGTCACTGGTCAATGACGATGGCAGCCCAATTCAGAAGATTAACAATTTTTATATCAGTCACAACGGGGAGGAATTTGACGCATGACTGAGGATTTAAACAAACGGAATAAGCAGGAATGGATTGAGAGCGCAGCGGTCTTGAAGGCAGAGCCTTACGAGATTGCGGGCGCTCTTTTTGATTGCGCTGCTGACGTCTTACTTTCGCGGGCAGAAGTGGAGCAAAGACTGGTTGCGTATTTGCATCCGGTCAAGGAAGCCCCTGCTTCTGCGCCTGTTAAACCAGAAGTACCACAAGTGAAAAAAGCAAAGGAGGAAACGCTAAATGACAATTCAGAGGGTTAGAGCGAGCGCTTATATAGAACTGCTAGTAAAGGCACGTTCTCGCATCGTGTCCACTACAGGCCGTGTGTTGATTCCTTATCAAGCAGAATGGGGCGCACCTAACCAAGCCATAGATATGGCCGATGATTCTGAGCGCTTGAAGGAGTCCGGCAAGCTTGTTGATGTACTGGAGCTTGCTGCCGAAAGCGGCGCGACTGTTATCGGCTATCGGGTTAGCAACGGGGAAGAGAAGGCTGCATCAGTGACCGTTGCTGACAGCTATACCATTGAGGCACGTTATCCAGGGACGCGAGGCAATGATTTCGAATACATGGTGCGTCCGGCTCTTATCGACGAAACCAAAAAGGAGATCGTCATCCGCGACACCAAGGGCGTGTATGACACTGAAACGTATCTAGTGGCTGACAAGGCGGCTGCTGTGGAAGCTCTTAAAAAGTCCGCTATGGTCCGTTTTAAGGATACTGGCGTAACTGTTCTTGCAGACGTGGCTTACACCAAACTGGATGGTGGTACAACTGGCACGGCTACATTGGCAGCTACCGACTGGAATCGTATCTTTAACCGGGTATACGGCCTGACGTTTGATACTATTTACCTTTCCACTACTGATCCGGCTGTACAAGCTGCCGCCAAACAATGGCTGCTAGATCGTCGCGATAAGGGTCATAAGCTGGCGACGTTGGTTGTTGCTGGCCCGGCAGCTACGGACGGCGACATTGAGGCACACAACGCACGTAGCCGTGCAATGAATGCCCGTTATATCATTAACTGCTCGTTGGCTGGTGAACACACCAACGGTAAGACCTACACATCCGTCGAATGGGCGGCATGGGTGGCTGGATTGGTTGCGGGTACGCCTGCCAATAAGTCATTTACAGGGGTCAAAGTTCCGATGACGCAGGCAAAAGTGGACTGGAGTCATAGCGAAGTGTTGAAAGGACTTGCAGAAGGTACGCTTATGGCCACGCGAGATGGGTACGACTACGTTATCGAGCAGGCCATCAACACACTGACCACGCTCGGGCCAAATGAGCGTGAGGATTTCGGGAAAATTCGCGTTTCCGCTACGATTGACCAGGTGATGAATGATATCTATGATGCGGGCAAGAAGTGGAAAGCCAAGCTGGATAATGACAAGGAAGGCCGGAGCATGTTTATTGCTGCTGTGTTGGAATATCTCAAAATTCGTGCTCAGCAGAAGGCCATTGCAGACAAATTCAGTTTCTCAGAAAATCCAGATAAGACAAGCGAGAACGATTATGCCTATTTCAAGCTCGGCGCCAAACCGCTTGATGCTATCGAAATTTTCTATACTGACTGGGAGGTGGAAAAATAGATGGAACGCGAACTTATTGGACGTAATTTGTCCTTACAAGACGATAATGGTGAGGATGTTCAGACAGTCAAGGAAGTGGAAGTGCTGCTGAAACCAGAAAACTTGGACATTGTTCGAGCAAGGCGCATGGCTAAAACGAAGCAACTCACAGGGTACGAAATTTCAGTTAAAATTGTCATGTCAAAACTGGAGTCGCGATTGCGGTACCGACTGCTGGACGACTTTAAAGCAGGTCGTACAATGTTCCTTCCTCGTATTACAGGCTCCTTGGAAGACCGTATCACGGGCAACACGGAACGTGTCCTAATCACGGGCATTCATATTCATGAGGAAATAGATATTCTCGTCGCGAAAATTGACGACAACAATGGTATTGATATTACCTTGTCTGGTACAGCTACGGATTTTGATTTCGTGGACAAGTTTCCGGATTACATGGCTTAAGTGGAGCCTAGAACTCCTTTTTTAGATGGTTAATAAGCTCTAAAAGATAGTCTTGAAAATTTTTGAATACTCATATTAGTTTTACAATTTTTGATTTCACCCAAGAAGTAGTTCATAAAATATTCAAAAGTCCAACGATTTTTTTCAAAAGATATTTATATTTGGTTATATATTCTATATAATGGGTTTGTATTCCAAATATGAAAGGATGATGTTAGATGAAAAAGAAACTATTTGTTGGACTCTTAACTGTTGCTGCATGCTTCTCTTTGGGAGCAACTTCTTTCGCTGATAGTGCTGTAACAACGAGTCCCAAAACTACCCCATCTACAGCATCTCATGTGATTACTCCAAGTGCTTATAGAAGTGATATTGATATTAGAGTTGGTCAACAAATAACTCTATCTGGTAAACATTTTTGGATTAGTGGGGATCAGGGGGATAATAATCCAATTTATTTAAGCTCGGGAGGTATAGTAGTTGGATTGAAAAAAGGAGACGCTTTGGTAGTAGCTGAACTTGAAAATGGAGAGCTGATTGAATACTATATTCATGTAAAAAATATCTAAGAGATTAATAATTGAAGAGATTACTGCTAAGCCTGTAGACAAGCTCCGATAGGAGTAGGTCTGCAGGCTTTTTAAATGAATTGATTGATAAAGAAAACCATGATTTTTCTGTTTAAACAAGACAAATGACTGGAGGCATTAAACATGAGTGACAAATTACAAAAATACCTGGCTGCTGGTACAGCTACCGCAAAGCCAGAGCAAATCGAAGTGGAAGTGGCAGGAGATGAATGGTCTGTTCGTCGTCTAACAACAATGGATATTCGCCGTTGTTATGATGTGGCATTTAATGACGATGGTTCCCCCAAGGAGACATTTAACGAGATCGACGCTATGATTGTGCGGGCGACGGAGCATGACTTCGACTGGAACAACATAGAGCTTCTGAAAGTTTATAGTTGCATAAACAAGAATGAGTTACCGCCACGAATGTTCAGCAATCCAGACCATTATGCGATCCTCAGCAAGGCGGTACGTAGCTTCCAAGAAACTAAGGAAGAATTGCTAAAAGAAGCAAAAAACTCATTAAGCGAGACGGAGAAGCAAGCTGGGTAGCCCACTTTTGGGTTAACCAAAAGAAGCTACCTGCTGACGTCTTGCCCTATGAAGTAAGTCAAGAACGACAGTATTATTTTTGCCTGGCTGCGTCGATGATTGCAGAGGAAGAACTGGCGCGTTTGAATCGGAAATAACCATGTCGAAACAGGAAGGGGGTGGGAACAATAGCAACTACGTCAGTTACGGTACCATTTGAGGCACGAGATATGATAACCGGTGCTGTCCGGAATATGCGCCGTATGCTTCAAGGAGCGCATGACGACTTAATGGATTTTCGTCGGGCATCGGGCAGTATGTTCGATGATTTTGTATCCGGTAGCCGCCGAGCGAGGGAGTCTGCGGACGATCTAGGCAGACGGATTAATGGTGCGTCCGACGAAGTACGGCGTATGAATCAGATCCACCTGGACGATATCTTTCGTCGTGCACGTGCTGGAGCCGATGATCTTCGGCGTTCCGCTGATCGTGCGGATGCAGATATCCGCAGTATTCGTGATGCTAATGTGAAATTACGTGCTGAGGATTCCATAAGTCCAGTCGTTGACCAGGTATCTGACAAGATTTCAGCCTTGGCAGCGTTGGCAGGTGGGATTATGCTCGGTAGTGGTGTAAGTGACTCTATGTTTGGGGGCGTGTCCGACTACAGCCGTGAGGCGGCGCGAAGTGCGGCTTACATGCCAGAAAACTTTCGTCAGCAGAGCCTTAGTACGGTAGATGACTTGGTTAGAAAGGCCATTATCCCAGATCGTATAGAAGGAACCCGACAACTTGCCGATGCAGCTCCTTTAGTTCAGGATAAGTCCAAGATGAGTGACTTCGTAAGTGCGTCTGCTAAAATCCAATACATTCGCCCGGATGCCGGAGCTGAGGAAGTACAGCGGGCGTTGTCTCAAGCGTCGAACAGTTTTAAAGAATCCTATAGTCAAGTCGCTGATAGCATGATGTATGCCTACAAGGAAGTAGGTGACAAGCAGCAGGATCTGTTTGATACGTTTTGGGAATACAGCCCTTACTTTGCAAGTTCCGGCACCGATTCAGCGCAAATGTCAAACTACTTTACTAAGACAGTTAAAGAAGGCGCATTTAACTTTGATAAGCCTGCGGACTTTTTCAAAGAGACGTTTGGGGTAAAGGCGTTGAATACTGGCGACATGGCGAATTACTTTATCAGTCGCGGAGCAGGCAAGGATGAGGCACAACGTCAAGCCCAATCATTTACTACCGATATTAGTTCAGGGAACAAGCAGCAAGCACAGGGAGCCATTATGGCTCTAGTAGCAGATTTAAGGAGTCAAACACGCGACCAGTTAAAGCAGTCTCTTGTCACTTTGGGTTCTGGCGCAGCAGAAGATAATGCTGATTCGATCCTCAAAACATATGGAACGCCTTTTGAAAAGGCTCCAGATATGAGAGGAACGACTGATAATTTGCTTCGTAAGCAGCAAACTGCTGACCCAATGACGGAAATGAAGCAAACTCGTGCTGAAATGAGCTTGCAGATGCAAGAGATTGGAACCAATATTGCTCAAGCAGCCCTTCCAGCTATGAAGGAATTTAACGCCTTGCTGGTACAGAATAAGAACAATATTCAGGCACTTGGTACAGGGATAACCAATGCGATAACCGGAGCGACCAGCTTCTATAAAGATCATTTTAGAGCCATAAACACTGCTCTGATGGGATTGGCTGCTGTACTGGTGGCTAAGAAATTATGGTCTTTCGCTCAGGGTGTTAAGAAATTCAATGATGACTTAACCACCGCAGCAAAATGGGTAGGAGAGAAGGGCAAAGCGGGGGCAAATGCCACAGGCAGAGGAGTCAAAGCCGGTTGGAATTGGATTCGTCGCAAACCTCCCGAACCTCCAGCTCCACCCCCTGAGGAAACTCCAGCCCAACGAGCTGCACGAATACGGGAGCGGATGGGTGGACGCAGTATTAGACGCCAATTGAGTGGAAACCGTAACCCTGTCGATGATCGTATTGGCGGTTTACGCTCTGTCGCTTCCATGACTGTTAACGCCACGAAAGTCTATATAAATGGTTCTGTGTCCGATGGCGGAGACGGCGGGGCAGGTGATGGTGGTGGCGATGGTGGCGACCGAGACAGAGATCGCCGCCGTAGACGAAACCGTCGTGGAGGGCGTAGGGGAGCGGGAGGCGGTGGCGGTAGACGACGTATACGTATTAATGGCCCCCGTCCCACTCCGCCAAATCCACCTAACCCGAACCCAAGCACAAGGGGATCGCGTGACAATCCTTATCGTATTCGTCGTCCAGCTCCACCAAATCCACCGCCACCACCGAGTCCGCCATCTGGCGGTGGCCGTCTGCGAGGTTTCCTGAAAGGAGCAGGCAAAGCGGCTAAAGTTGGTGGTATTGTTGGTACGGTTGCAAGCGTAGCAGCCGGTGCATATGACCTCTACCAAGCATCAAAGGATAAGGGATTGCGCGAGGCCGTATCTACTCAGGGCGGTGCTATGGTAGGTGGTGTAGCTGGTGGTGCTATTGGCGGGGCTCTAGGGTCTGCCCTTGGACCACTCGGTACAATGGCCGGTGCATACATCGGAAACATCGTCGGTGAAAAGATCGGGAAATTTGCCGATGAAAGTGGATTGACACGGAAAGTCGTGGATGGTGCGGTTGGAATCTTTAATTCTGCTAAGGATACCTGGACTGGCGTGAAAAACTGGTTCACGGGGGACAAGAAGGAAGAGAAGCCTGGTCCACCGCCGGAAGCCAAGATTACAATTAACGGACTCACTGCGCAAAAGCAGCAGCATCTCAAGCAAATTGGAGACGAGGTGCGCAAAAGTATAGTCGATAAGGGTCTTAAAGAGGGACTGAAAACTGTTGCTGAACAGCCAGAAGTCAAGCAACGCCTTAATGCACTTAAAAATGCATGGGGCGTTGTGTGGAAGATGGGCGATAGTAGTAAGGCTCAGAAAGATGTCAAGGCTGTAGGAACCGCTACAAAGAGCAGTGCTGATGAGGTGGCCAAAGGGGCAACAAAAAATAAACAGAGTTTTAATAGTGTCAGCGCTGCTGCAAAAACGGCCGTGGATAAGACCACACAATATCTGTTGTCACTTAAAAACGTATCGAGCCAGGGCAATAGCTGGGGAAGTGATCTTATGTCCCATTTTATTGCTGGTATGCGCGGCCAGTTCCCCACGTTGTCTTCCGTCGTCAGTTCCGTTGCAGTAGTCCTTAAAAAGATGAAGGAAGCAAAAGATGCTAATTCTGGCGGCGGTGGAATTACACCGAAACCTAAGCCAAAACCATATGCTCAAGGTGGATATATCAACCGTCCACACGTCGGCTTGGTCGGCGAAGCTGGTCCGGAAATGATCATTCCGCTGTCAGCCAGCCGCCGCAGTCGGGGCCGCGAGCTTTGGGAACGTGCTGGAATAATCATGGGTGTACGTCCTTATGCTAACGGTGGACAAGTCGGCCGGCCAAGTTTGATCGGTACGGCCAGCATGATGCCAATGGCTCAGACGCTTGCCCAGCCTGCTCCTGCCGCGCCGAAGTCTGTGTCAATAGGTAATATCAATATTGATTTCGGAGAGATGGCAAAGGGCATTAGTAATTTTGCCGAGTTCGCACAGATGCTCACCAGCCCTCAAGGTCGTGCGTTGATCCGTAAAGTGTTTGGTGAAGAAATGATGAAAGTATTGGAGACTGGAGGGTAAGCCATGTTGGCACTATCGCAAGGCAAAATCCGCCTTACTTTTCCCATCACACCGGCAGAGATTCAAATAACCGGAGGCAATGAAGTTGAAACCTTCACTGTCATAACTGGTCAGGAACGCACAGGGAAACCCATCTCGAAGGTGAAACGGGTTTCTTTTTCTGCTATCCTTCCACGCTATTGGGAAGAAATTTGGGAAACGGATAGCAAGCAGACGGTCACGTATAAGACACCAGAAGTAACGTGGAAGCTGCTGGAGCAATGGAAAGGTAAACCAGTTGTACTTAACTTTGAGAATTTGTTTAGCCAAACGATGCTCCTGGAGGGGATGGATCAGACGTACAAGGACGGACAGGGAAATCTTCACGGTAACTATTCATTTGTGGAGTACAAGCCTGTTAAAATCGTCTCTTACTCCAACTCCAAGCAAGTTCTCAAGCCAGGTACGGTTATTACCAAATCGTCCAAAAGCCGCCCTAATACTACGGGCAAAAAGGACAAAAAAAATGATAAGAAAAAAGATGATAAAAAAAAGAAGGCAAAGGATAAAAGCAAAAAGGCCAAGGAGGACCCGAACGCTAGGGGCGCTTTTGACTATACCGGTTCCAAAAAGCGAATATCAGACAAGGTTTCCAAGGCGAAAGGGAAGTGATGCATTATGGACGGCTTTGCTGTTGTATATGGCAAGGAGAACGCCCGGCAGATGCTAACGGATGGCATAGAGGAAGTGTCCTGGTCCTCTGGCCGCGATGAGATTGCCCGCAGCGCTACGGTGCGGCTTCGCAATGCAAGCAATATTAAGGTAGCTGGTATGCTGATGTGCTTTTCGCAAAAGGTTGGTGGTGCATTATATCATCACAAGAACCAATTTTTTCACGGCCCGATCATCAAATATGAACAAGACGAATTCACAAACGCCTGGGAAATTGAAGCGCGGGAGATCGGCTGGTACTTGTCCAAAAACAAGGGGACCCGACCATACTTAAAGGGTGAAGCTGGAACGGAGCTGCAAAGATACATCAAGAGCACAGGCATTGACTTCCGTTGTCCTGCTCTCGGCTTTAATTTGGACGAGCGTTATGGAACGATGGCCCATTCGGAAATTATCCTCGACGTATTGCAAAAGGCATATGAGCGTAGCGGCTACCGTTATTATGTAGACCTTGTAAGGACGGAAAAGAGCTTTTATCTGCAGGTGATGCGCGAAGGGACCAATACCAAGGTCCCTATTTTTGTTCCCGAGCAAATGACCTCCAGCACAGCAGGATACAGCATCGAGGAAACCTATACAGTCGTAACCGCGCAGAAATGGAAGGATGATAAGATCGCTTCCGCTGTTACCAAAACGGCAGCAGGTGCGGTGAAGGCGATGGGCCGAATGGAAGAAATCATTGAAGTCGGTGAGGACGAAAAGCCGGAGACCATCGCCACGCAGCGGCTGAAAGTTTTGTCTGCTGCCAAACAGATCAAGAAGATTACAGTTCGGCACACGGACCATACGTTATCCGGCTTGCGCTCTGGCTGGCTCGTACTCACCAAGACGGATCATACCTCTAAATGGATTGTCGTTACTGCGGATAGTAGTTATAAAAACGGAACGTACACAGTTACGTTGGAGCTGGAAAGGAGGGAATAGTATGCTTCAAGATGCAGTCAGGAAGCTGCGGGAAATGACCAAAGACCACATCGACGCGCGAGACACAGAGAGAGCCACTCTGCTGAGTTGGCCCGGAAGCCCGTCAATAGAGGTGGATGGTGACCCGGCTCCCTATCCAGCGGACAAGCTAGTCTTTGCTGACTATCTGTTAGACCGGGAAGTCAAAGCCGATTTCATAGCTAATGAATATCTGGAGGGCGATGAAGTCAAAGGCAGTGTCACAGGCGTATTGGCTAACGGGGTGGTATACGAGACAGGGGAGCCTTACAAACAGGCCCCACGCAGCTCATTACGTGGCAAGTTGGTTATTCCCAGCCCTTTGCAGGTCGGAGATCGGCTGATTGTCTCCAGGCTGAGCGGACAGCGGTACTACGTCCACGGGAAGGATGTGGGCGGCAATGGCTGACGAGGAAAGCCTATTTCCTGATTTGGACCTTTCCGAGCTGGATGAAGTAGAGCTGACCGAGACCGTAGCATCTGAAACCAAGTGGACCTATGTGATCGACTATCGCACACGTCAGATGGCGACTACCGATGATGGCCGTCCAAAAAAGACATCCACGTATGCTGAATACTTGGTGCAGACGGCGCTGAAAGTCCTGAACACCGAGCGATTTCAGTATGTTGTATACGATGAGGAAATAGGTGTGGAACGGTCTGAATGGGCCAACTGGGAGGATGTCGAGATCAAACGGGATATTGAGGAAGCACTCACCGCGCATGCTGAAATCTCTCAAGCAGAGGTTCTATCTATGGAGCGAGACGGCCAGAGCATGCATTTACGGATTAAATTAACTGGTCTGGCAGGCGAAACGGAGCTGGAGGAGGCGATTGAACTGTGAATGTTAAATTAACGGATTTGCCGGCACTGCCACCGATGGCAATTTTGGAGGAAACCCCAGAGGATATTTACCGTCGCTGGGTTAACCGGGCAATTACACTGGCACAGGAACGCGGTCTACCTCCACCTCCGACGGATCCGGGAGAGTATTTTTATGATCTGTGGTATCCAATTGCTATGGAAGTGTCCGAACAACAGGAGCTGCTAACGTACGCCTTCCTTCAGGCATTTCCGGTCTGGGCGGATAGTGAGTTTCTGGATGGTCACGGATGGTCGGATGGTATGCCTCGGAAGGTGGGGGAGGACGACGACACGTACCGATTGAGAATGCTTGAGCGTGCGTTTACTGAGGAAGGCAGCGGGCGTCGAAAGGACTATGAGACATGGGCAAAGGAGCTGGAGGGCGTTGGCGGTGCTGTTGCCATTGAAAAGGAGCGGCACGATAACAGCATCGATCTGTATCTCACTGACCTTCAAGGACAGCCGATCACGGAAGAGTTTGCCGCTAAAGTTAAGGCGGATATGTGGGAAAATAAGCGGATTGCCGGGCATGATCTGGCTGTACATCCTGCTCCAGTATTCACGTTGCAAGTAGCTGCGAAACTAAATACGGTTCTTCCGCTTTCGGAACTGATAGAGCCCATTAGGAAACGAATAGCCGACTACGCCATTGGTAGAACAAAGCTGGTATTTAATTACGTTGGTGCTGCTTTGCTGATCAAGGGCGTGGAGGATTACGAAAGCCTTACGCTTAATGGAGCCACCGAAGACATTGAGGTTCCGACCACGTCTGTTTTGAAAATTGAGGTGACCCTGACATGATCCCTCTTCGTTATAGGCAGATGTTGCCGCCGCACATGTATGAGATCGACATGGCCGAGCGGCATTTTGGTGTTATGGAGCTGGTGGTGGATGAGCGTGAAAAGTCAATTGACGATCTGGGCAATCAGTTTATCTTACGACGGGCTACCTGGGCGCTACCGATATGGGAGTGGATATATTTCCGACAGGAGCAGATTGGGACACTGGAGCAGCGGCGTGAAGCTATACGTCGTAAACGTTGGGCCAAACGGCCATTTACGCTGTCCACGCTGCGGCTAATCGGCAGGAAGTACGGTAATCTGTTGGACGTACAAGAGGACTTTCTAAAAAAGACTATTCTGTTTGTCTATGCTATTGATACCCCACTTGATGTAAAAAGCCTGATGGAAGACTTCGAATACATTCGGCCTGTCCACATAAACAAAGCTTTGCCTTCAATTCATATCGACTTTCATCATGCGCATCAGATCCATTTCCGCGTTCGTTTCCGTTCTCGTGTTCGTTTCTTTGGTGGTCGTCCTTGGTATCTGGACGGAGTGGAGCTATTAAACGGTGCTGCGTCCTTGTCTGGATGGACTGGTGAGCGCCAACGATATCAGAATAGGTTGGAACTGAAGACCCGGCATCCAATAGAGAATCGACAGGAAGGCACTGTAAAGGTCCGGCAAAATTATTGGCTGCTGAATGGTAAAGTTATACTCGATGGAAGCCGATTACTCAGCTCTACCGAAAAAATAGAAACTGTATAGGAGGTAACAATGGCTGAACAAGTATTAACGGTAACAACTGCCTACACCAGAGAGCAGATGGCCCGAGCGCGGGCCGAAGGTGGTACACTGACGAAGGTGGTTAAGATGGCATTTGGCAGCGGTGGCGTGGATGCAGAGGGAAAACCGCTGCCGTTGGATGGTACTGAGCAAGCTTTAAAAGTGGAGCTGCTCCAAAAAGATATCACCAGTTACGAATTTATAGCCCCAGCAACGATCCGCTATATCTGTTCACTGGCTGAAACTGAATTGGCCGGGAAAACAATCAATGAGTTGGCCCTGGTAGATTCAGCGGGCAAATTGACAGCCATACGCACCATGACCAATAAAATTAAGGATGCGGATATGGAGTTTATTTTTGAGATCGACGACATCTACTGAGAGAGGTGAGACAGATGGCCATAAAACAGCCACGTAGATTTGTCACTACGGATCAGGGTCATGCAGATGTACTCAACATCCCGATAACTACGCTTTATGAAAATGACCAGGCCTTGGCTGCGCAGTTGGAGAGCATCAAAACCGATCCAGCCGGGAACGACATTGCATCCAAGGCAGCACTGGACAAACATGCTGCCGATACCAACTTGCACGTTACAGCCGCCAAGCAAGCGACATGGAATGCAGCAGAGGGCAATGCCAAGAAGTATACAGAACAGTACGCGGCTCCCAAGGCACATACACACCTTGCATCGGATCTGCCTTCCGCATCAACACAGGCGCGCGGAATTGTGCAGATTAATACATCGGTAAGCAGCACAGCTACAGATCAGGCAGCCGCGCCGATTGCGGTAAAGACGGCTAATGACCGAGCCAATGAAGCATACAACCGGGCTGACCAGGCTTTTACGCAAGCCGTTGATCTTAAAAATAAAATCGTAGGCGCGATCAACGGCAAATTTGGAGGCGCCAGTTCTGATATGAGTAGCGATCAGATAGCAGCAGTAATCACAAATGCACCTATAAAACGCTTTGCGTCTGGTACGTTCAACGGTCAAAGTGCTCAGGCTAGTAGTTGGGGACAATCCATATCAATGGTGGTTTCTGTTGGAGGTCTTTCTTTCACGCCTTCTATGGTTTTTATAAGAGTTAGGTTAACTGAATCGGACGGCTTCCGGCACATAGATTCTTTCGCCCATCTCAGCACCGCGACCGGAGACACCATTTACGGCTGGAGAGGCAACAGTGTATGGGTTCCTCCTTTGCGTCAACAAGCCGGAGGGTTTAACGCGACCGTCGAGGGTAGCAAAATAGACGCTTACGCTGGTGGCTCTCCGACATCTAAGATTTGGGCTTATGAGTGGTATGCATTTGAATAAAGGGAGGATGGTTTGTATGAAAATTGGGCCAAAGGTTTACTGGAGAAAAACAAGCGGCGAAGTTATCTTTATGACCTCACAGATAGAATCAGAATCAGCACGCGAAACGACCAAAGAAGATGATATGGGGTTTTATCCGCAATTGAAAGGTTACGACCCTGGACAAGTGGATGTGCTCAAGCTAGATTTTGATAAGTACACAGAGGATTTTCAAAAGGCGACCAGCTATAGAGTCAATCCTGATACTAAGACAATGGAGTTTACCTATCCATCGAATAGCGGATCAAAACATGAAAAGCCTCTTACGGATCAGGTAGCAGAGCTTAAACTGGCTGATTTGGACAACAAAGAAGCCATAGCTGGCCTTATCCAGATCGTCATGTCACAAGGCGATGTTAAGTAGAATCCGTGAATGGATTCTTTTTTTTGTATTATGGGAGCTCATGAGGGGAGGTGATAGCATGAATGAACAGATTAAAAAAGCTTTTGCAACTACACTTGTACATCTTATCCTTGCTGGCCGTCGTACAATTGAAGACGTACCAGTAGCATTGCGAGACTTGGTTAAAGCTGACTTAGGCGTTAATGAGTCTACGCAAGTGGCTCCAGCAGTTGAACAAACAACAGAACAAGAAGCGTAAGGGCGTATCCAATCGGATGCGCTATTTCTTTGCCCCCGGTGAGTGGTCGGGGGCTTTACTTTTACAGGTTAGGCAGGGAGCCCTGACCACGGAGACGGGGGAAGCAAGTGGACAAGTGGGAGGTTTTTAAGTTTAGCACTGCTTTAGGAAGTAGTGCGGTGACGTATCTTTATGGTGGGTGGTCGGGAGTATTGGGGGTGTTACTTGCACTGGTCATTATTGATTATGTGACCGGATTATTTGCGGCTGGCGCAGAAGGCAAGAAGGGTACCGGACCTGGTTTAAAAAGTAAGATTGGTCTTATTGGTATCGCACGAAAAGTGTTTATCTTTGCAATGGTTGCTGTATCCCATCTCATTGATGGTGTCTTAGGCGATTCGCACCTATTCCGGGATGCAGTCGCCTATTTTTATATGGCTAATGAACTGCTGTCGATAGTTGAGAATGGTGGCAGGCTTGGCGCGCCGGTCCCGTCGATCATTCGGCAGGCTGTTGAGGTGCTAAAGAGCAAAGGCGGTAACCAGGGAGGAGATAGTAAGAATGATGACACTGGAGCAGATAAAGAAAAAATCTGATAAGCGCTTGAGCGGGCTTCATCCGGTTTTTAAGATGACTCTTGAAAAACTGATAGACCGCTGTTACGCCCGTGGAGTCTGGGTGTTAATTACGCAAGGATTACGAACGTATGCGGAGCAGGATGCTTTATATGCTCAAGGGCGTACGAAGCCAGGGCAGGTGGTCACCAAAGCAAGGGGCGGATATAGCAATCATAATTTTGGTTTTGCGGCTGATTTCGCGCTGCTGTTGCGTGACGGTCGTACGGTGTCCTGGGACACCTTAAAGGACGATGATAAGGATTCGCTTCCTGACTGGAGCGAAGTCGTTGAAGAAGCTAAAAAGCTTGGCCTTGAATGGGGCGGCGATTGGCGCAGCTTTAAAGATATGCCTCACCTGCAGATGGTCTTTGGAATTACGACTGCTCAATTCCGGGCAGGCAGACGACCAAGTCAGGCGCAACTTAATGCAGCTATAGCAAAAATTAATAAAGCGGAGGATGATGAACCGATGACAGCAGAAGAAAAAGCAGCGTTTAATGCGCTACAGAAACGTGTGATTGCACTGGAATCTGCAAATAAACTTACAAAAGTTCCAGCGTGGGCCGAGCAAGCTTGCATTAATGCCAAGGCTGCAGGAGTGCTGGACACGGCGAATGACGGCAGCTATGACTTTTACCGAATGGTCACTCTGCTTGATCGAACCAGTATTTTTAAAAGAAAAGGGGATAAAAAGCGTGATTGAACAATGAACAGTATCTTACAACCATTATACTGTTCGCTATCGGCTTGGTTACAATCGGGGCGCTGACTCTTTGCACAGCAGTATACCGCAAGCTCAAGTCAGTATAAGAGGCCCCTTTCTCAGTGGAACAGCGCAACCGAATCAGGCAGTTGGCTGGGGATGCTTACGCATGGGTGGAGCGCAATTACGATGGGGCAGGATCAGAGGAGTTTCACGAGGCCGTGAAGTACCTGACCGTCAAGCTTGATTAAGTTGGAACTCCACTAAATCGGAGGAAGTAGAGGTCGCAGTACAAAAAGACTGGAAAGAATTTAACACAGGGTAAGGTTAAGTTGGTATAGTTTTAAGTGCTCGAGAATACAAATACTCTGTATATCGGTCTAGTGTATTTGTATTCTCAAATCGCTAAAATCAACATTTAAAGGGATTACGCAAAATCGATTATGATGAACTGATTACAAGATGATACTAATAGAAAGTGTGGATTTTATAGTAATTTAGGTCTAATGATTCAGTGGAACATATATTCCTGTTGCCAAAGAACCAATAATAGTAGATTATTATGGTAATATTTGTTGTAATGTGGAGGCTTAATAATGATAACTGTATCTACTTTTAAAAATATTCAATTACAGGATTTCAACAAATTTTTGGAGGCTAATCCTATTCCAGAATGGAAGGAAAAAATAAAAGCCGATACTATTAATGCAAGATACATAGCAATACATAAATTATTTACAGATGAAATAAACGCAGAAAAGAGGAGTGTGTCTAATGAAACAATAGATGCTTTCTTGTTTGAACATCTTTTTTATACATATAAGAATTACCAATATGTATATAGATTTGATGATTTTAAGTTCACAGCTGAGTCTTCTATTGATTCTGTACGGGACTATTTAAGTGAGCGAACAGAACTTTGTTACAACCGCTTACTTACTGAACAAGCTAATACCGATAATTTCACCCTACATACAACTAGAATTGAAGAAAAGGCTGGAAAGCTAATAAGTTTAAATTTTTTAATGAAAATTGCCGACATTCGTACAATGCGCTTTCCAGAAGTTGACGTTTATGTAGCTATTAAAGTTGATCTGGTTAACAGTATGATTTTATTAAAATTTAATCTTACACAGTTAGAATTGTTAAATTCAAATGCGACTAAAATTCTAATTGAACTGAAACGCATTTTGAATGGACAAACTCAGGCTGGGCATAAATTTGAGCCCTTGAATATAAATCTTTCGTCTCTTAATGAAAAAGATGCTAAGAAGACTATTTTTAAGTTGTTTGAAGAACTTAGTTTAGATGCTGAGGATATAATAAATGCTCACGCTCCGTCTGAAGCAGACGTAAAGATTTCAAAATTTTTGGATCAAATGGGCCTTTCAGAAATCAAATCTGACTACATACAACAGATCAAGGCTGTAATTTATCAAGAGATTAGCAGCGCTTTGACTATTTCTGATTTTAAAAATGGTTGGGTTTATAGGTTTACATTTAGAGAAGGACTTACGACAAAAGCTTCATCAAGAACCGATGATTATAGTCCTATTTATAATTCGAAAATTTATTGGCATCTTAAGGAACTAATTTTTAAGGAGGAGGAAATGCAAGAAGCAGGGCTTCATTATACTTTGCCTAATCCACCCGATGGTAGCAACTATGTTTTGGTGCGGCTTGAGAGTCGCAGTGATTGCATTATTATAAATTATTATCACAGGATGAGGTATAACAGAAAGGGGAAGGAAGAATTTGTATTACAAAAACTTAACAAGCATCTACCAAAATAACGAATATTGTCGTGAATTAGGTCTAGAATTGTTGGTGAATTTCGATAAATTCCTTTTCAAAAAAATTCGAGAAGAGCATCTTTATTAAGTCCTTACGAATTTTCTTCTGACAATGATATCTCACTCGATGATTCTCTTATGGTATTTATGTGTTTTATAGATGAGGGGATTTTAGAAGAAACTTATTTTTTTGAGTGCCTTAATCCAAGCTGTATAAGCAATAGAATTTACCTAGATAATGATGTTCTTGACTCAACTGATGAATTAGACGATCCTATTTTATGTGATGACTGTGGGAGGGAATATCTAATCGATGATATATCAGAATTTGTAAAGGTCTATTTCAAGGTCAGACCTGATTCCTTAACAATCTGTTCTGATACTTCTTGTGATAGTGTTAATCCCAAACGAGACAAAAATTCTACTTTACAAGCATTGAGAGGAATTTCTAAAAGTTTAAAGTCAGAATCCCCCTCGCGCTCAGATAACAGTGAGGGGGAGGGGCTTCCTGCCAATCTTAGTGATGTTGTGCGAGTAAATAACAGTAGAAATATTCCTTTTTCTGAAAGAGTCAATAAACGAAGTAGTACAGTCTTAGAGTTTTTGTATAGTTAGGTGGATTAATTATGGAAGAGAGAGAACACGAGAGAGCAAAGGCCAAAATTGATAAGTTAATTGAATTAATAAAAGAGAATACTGATGCTAGCACCAATGCAGGAATAAAGCATAAAGAAAATGCTAAGCGATTCAAAAAAATATCAATTACTGTTTCCGCATTGATAACGGTGATTTTGGGTTGGAGCTTTTTAGGGGAATGGGGGAAAAATGCAGCAATTGCTCTTAGTGCATTGTTAACTGCTTTAAATACTTGGGATGCGTTTAGCGATTACCTTCAGCGAAGTATCCAAGAAAGGGTACATGTCAACAAGCTTTTGAAGCTTGAGAACGACATGACTCTTTATCTGGTAGAAAATTGTGATTGCCAATTAAGTGATTATAAAACTTTCAAAGACACATACGATCAAATATATGAAGAATACTCTGAAGCAAGAAATAAAAAAGTCAAGGGAAAGGAAGGAGAAGATGAGACTGAGAAAAAGTAATTCTTCTCGAGGCGAAAGTATGCAGCATACATACAAAGTTCTAACCACCGACACTGACTTTCTGATAGCAGCTCTTTCACAGTCCCGAGTACGCGTTGTTAGACCACTGAACGACGGAATGATCGAGATTGCAGACTATGGTGGATTGATAGAAAAATACACACCGGATTCAATCAGGATCCACGGATCTTATTTCTTCCGTAAGCAGTTTGGATTTAGAGTAGATATAAAGAAAGGGCCCGCTGGGATGTAGCCTAGGTATGAAGCTCTGTTATAATCTTCCTCTTATTTCAACACGAAGCATAGGCTAAGCCAGGAAAATAAATCTCTAGACTGCCGCTGGTTTGTCACCTAATGTCCCCGCGTTAGATTAGAATATAGGTGAGAATAAAAAACGAACACCTTGGATGAAGTTAAAATTGAGGTCATTGAAGAGATAATTAAGGAATCCTAACATTACATCCATAATATTCCGATACAATTCATATCTGAATATGAAAGGTTGTATTATATGATGAACGAATCGAATGAAACAAAAAAATTAGACGTTACACAAGTCCTTGATCTTGCTCATAACAAACATATTATCGACGCATTTGTAACAGATGAGAATGATGACCAAGAAGTGATTGTAGCAATAGTTGCTAGGATGCGAATTGCGGATATTAAAACCAATCAGGGTTGGAAGGCAACTGTTAGAGATGCAAAAAGAAGTCGCGTTTATGATTGTGTAGAAATTATTACAGAAGCTGAAAGCCGTATGCCTTACAATGCTACAAGTCTACACTTACCTTCTGGCAAAACCTATGGAGATTATGTGGGATATAATGTTGAGAAGCAACTAAACTATATCAAAAAAAATGGTAAGATGTCTCTGGAGCGATATCAACAATTTTACTCTGGGCCAGAAAATCATAAAAATCAATAACTTACTAATGTCATATGGTTGAATTTTGTAAATGTTAAAATAAATTAAACCCAAAGATATAACTTAATTATTCATTAAACATCCTGCCCGTTAGCATAATGAAGCAACGTCAGTCTAATACTTTATGTCTAGGACTTTATTTCCTTTTGACATCAGTCATAAGTTTTGGGCTTGCTGGCCGCACTGCTCATGAGTTTGCTTACTGCATTTGAAACAAGTAACGACACGGTTATTCAAGTGACTGGCGTTATTGGTGCATTCGGTGCAGTGATTGCTTACATTCTGGCTGAGGCTTATGTGGACGGTAAGTCTACGGGATCTGATAGTCAGGAATAATCCTAAACGTTTAAGATTTCAAAAAGACCCTACTGGCATTTAGCTGGTAGGGTCTTTTTTAGTTTATATCGTTCTATTCGTGTAAGCTATGCGGAAAGTTTATATCAAACATTAGTTGCATATTATATTGACAGATGGTTAATTTTGGTGAAAAATGAAGTATGTTTTTAAAAATTATGGAATATTTATGCGAAGGGTGGCTATGGCATGAAGCATACACCTACGATTCGAGCAGAATTAGACAGATACCTACAACAAGAAGGTTTGAGTCTAACGCAATTCGGACATATGGCAGACATGAACCGGGGAATTGTAAGTAGCATAGTTTCAGGAAATAAGCCTATGTCTGTTAACCAGCTTGACCTAATCACTAAGGCTATGGGGTTACCGGAAGGCCACTTTTACGACTTATTTATAGAAAACTATATCATCGACACTGCCCCGAATATGAGACGAATCGAGCCATTTTTGTTTCGCTGTGCGGAATTGGAGAAGTTGGATACGATCCGTAGAGTGGTGGGAGCCATCATGGATAATCTACTGTATTCGCCCAAACTATTTGAAATTGCGGAAAACCTATTCACACAGGGGCAACATGCTGCGGCATTAGTTCTCTACGAGAACGTGGCAGAAGTGGAGAAATACCAGCACTCCGAACGTTTGGCGATCTGTCAATATCGTATATTCACGATCAAAACTGGAGACGATCAAAGCCGTAACATCAGGGCAGCAGCGGTATTTGAAGCTTTTGTCGAGCGTCTGGATGAAATAGACCAGCTTGACGCATTGAAGGATTTGGCGAATGTATACAGGTCTTTGCGTAAATGGGACAAGGTTGACGAAATGGCAAGGAAAATGAGAGCTAAAGCGGAAATCCAATACACTTTGAAGCATCAACAGAAAAATCGAGAGTGTGACGAGCATAAGAAGTTGACTCGCCCTTTGTTTGTATACATTTCCTATGCTGACCTGTTGTGTGCAAGTGTCTATGAAGCCCAAGGCGATTACGACAAAGCTCTTCAATATACATATGCCTACGCTAATTTAGATTGGGTTAAGGAGACCGATGAGGATACCCAACACTGGATTGGCTTGTTTAAGCACTGGGCAAAAGCTAATGTTATTGTGAATAAGCTTTTATCTGGAGATACAAAGGTGCTACAAGATTATGTTGAATATATTGATACGGCGGAAGATACAACTCAAGAAGACAGGGTCATCCAACTGCTGAATATTATGATAGCGGCTAACCGATATGATATCGATGTTAGTGATATAATTAAACGATTTGAAACAGACATTGTATCATTATCGCAACACTCATCAAGTGATATGTATACTCAACAAGTGGTACCAGAGTATTTTGCGTGGTGTGGTTACGAGTTGGCTCATTATTATTTACATCGAAGTTTCTACGATGATGGTTTTAAACATTTGATGTATTCAATGGTAAGTTATCATACACTAAATAATGAGACTTATTTCATAAATTGTATGGGGCTGTTTTTACATTTTCGGGAACATGCGACTCCTGAAACCAAAGCAAATTTTTTAAATTTTATTGAAAAGGTGTGGATGAACAATGTTAAAAAAAATGGCACTGTTGATCGTTGCGGCTAGTTTTTTGTTAATTGTTACTGTACCTATTCACTCGCATGGTATAGAGCCTCAAGTACAGCATGGAGGGGCTTAAACGTATGCAAAACAAATCCCCGCTAACCTTAATTGGTCGGCGGGGATTTATTACATTGAAGGGATTTCTACACAATCCACCGAATAGCTAAATGAGGTGATCAGCATGAACCATACATATAAAGTGTTAAAATCGGATTTAGAACTATTTGCTGCTGCATTAAGCCAGGCAAGAGTATATGTGATACAGCCGTTGGGCGAGGATTTGATAGATATTGTGGACTATGGTGGAATGGTTGAGAAGATTACACCGGAGTCGATTAAGATTAACGGATCTTATTTCTTCCGTAATCAGTTTGAATTTAGAGTAGATGTGAAAAAGGACTCCGCTGGTATGTAACCAGTATGGAGTCCTTTGTTGTTTATTTAGTTGAATACTCACTTACTTCAAATGTGAGTATTTTATTGAAAATTACATAGTCTTTACGGCTGCTAAATGGTCCTTTGTTGTTATTGTGCTTATCAATGGAAAAGAATGAAGGGCCTCTACCAGCATCTTTAGCATCGTACCAAGCGATAAAGGCGTTCAATTCTTTTTTACTCAGATCGAATTCTTTGTCAAACCCATTATCCATTGTTACAGTCAGAATAGCGCGGTCACCAGTTGGTTGTGATGGTTCGGTTGGTTCAGTTGGATCTGTAGGTTCAGACGGATCAGGATTAGGACTTGGTGTGGGATCTGGGTTTGGTGTTGGATCTACAGGATCGGGAGTTTGAGTGGCAGGGTCGTAACCCCACATTTCCATTTCATGAATGGCCAGATTGACATCCTTGCCAGTAGCTCCATTATTTTTAGTAATATTTATTCTGTAGGTTTTAAATTGATCTTTGTTTTTAAGTGAAAATTCATTAGCTCCTTCGGTGAAAATATATTCGGCTTTATTATCAAGAACGGTCCAATTTTTTCCGTCATTCGACCCCTCGAAAGTCCAAGTATTAGGCATATCCTTGCCAGCATCTGGTGGACTATTAGTAGTGTAGCCTCCGTAATAAAGAACATATTTAGTAACAATTTTCGGAGATGGAAACTCATAAGCAAGCCACCCATTTTGAGGCGCTGTACCCCAAGCACTATAGGTTCCATTTGTACTATAGTTCGGTTTTCCATCAAATGCTCTATATCCTTCCAGACCACTGCGTGCGGCACTATAACTGATTTTACCTGAAGGGGTAGTATCAGTTTTCATAACAGGTATTAAACTGATGGATTCTGGAGTAGCTGCATGTGTTACTTGTGCAAAACTCAGAAGCAAAAATAAAGAAAACAAGGTCGACAATAGTTTTTTCACGAATATTCCCCTTTTTGTTTTATTTGCTTAGTAAGCATACAAAAAAGGAAAAGGGATGTCTAAACATTAATGTCTATATATTCAAAATAAAGTTTAATAGAAGATTTAAATTTACTCTCTCAAGTACACCATGAACTGAAAGGTCTTTTTTTGTTTTGTGACAAGCTATGCGATACTTCGACACACCTCACCATATAGAATAGAGAAGATTTATTTACTATGGAGGTGTCATATGATAAAAGGATTTGTGAGAGGATTAGTTGTATTTTTACCGGCGGCTATTTTTTCTGTGCAAGGCATCTATCCCGTCTTGTTGCCTCAATTATTTTCTTCTAACAAAACTTCTAACGGCTTCGGATTATTTATAAATATTTGAGGAACCTTAGGAAGAACATAATTAGATAACTACATACTTTGGGGGTATGTTGATACTTATAGGAACTGTACCGGAACGCACTCGTAATGCGTAGGCCGGGGGTTCAATTCCCTTCACCAGCATAGCTATAAACTCAAGCACAGCGCGGCTTCCAAGCTTTTGGAGGGCGCGCTTTTTTGTGATTTTGGACAATCTTCTACGCTGAGGTCTTTTTAGTAGGATTATTATGCTATATATAATTAGTTCTTTGTTTCGTTTCATGCTAAAAATCGAATTCTTACATTAGTTGCATAGTATATTGACAGGTGGTTAATTTTGGTGAAAAATGAAGTATGTTTTTAAAAATTATGGAAAGTTTATGCGAAGGGTGGCTATGGCATGAAGCATACACCTACGATACGAGCAGAATTAGACAGATACTTAAAACAAGAGAGCATGAGTCTAACGCAATTCGGGCATATAGCAGGCATGAATAGGGGAATAGTAAGTGCTATTGTGACGGGGAATAAGTCTATGTCTGTTAACCAGCTTGACCTAATTACTGAAGCTATGGATTTACCGGAGGGCTACTTTTACGACTTATTTATAGAAAACTACATCATCGACACTCCCCCGAATATGAGACGAATCGAGCCGTTTTTGTTTCGCTGTGCGGAGTTGGACAAGCTGGATGCGATCCGTCGAGTGGTGGGAAGCATTATGGACAACGTACTCTATTCGCCTAAACTATTTGATATAGCAGAAGTACTATTAGCACAGGGACGACATGAGGCTGCATTGCTGCTCTATGAGGGCGTAGCTGAAGCGGAGAAGTACCAACATTCTGAACGTTTAGCCATCTGTCAATATCGTATATTCACGATTCAAGTTGGAGACGATCAAAGTCGCAATCTCAGTGCAGCTACGATATTTGAAGCTTTTATTGAACGCCTAGATGAAATAGACCAGCTTGATGCATTGAAGGACTTGGCTAATGTGTACAGGTCTTTGCGTAAATGGAACAAGGTAGATGAAGCGGCGAAAAAAATGAAGCAGAAAGCGAAAGCTCAATATTCGTTAAAACATCAACAAGAGAGTCGAGAGCGTGATGAGTCTGCCAAGAAGCTAAGTCGCCCGTTGTTTGTATATATTTCATATGCCGATTTATTGTGTGCAAGTGTCTGTGAAGCCCAAGGCGACTATCAACAAGCTCTAGATTATACATACACCTACGCTAATCTAGATTGGGTCAAAGAGACTGACGACGACACTCAACACTGGGTTAGCTTGTTTAAAAGTTGGGCAGAAGGTAATACTTACGTATATAAACTGTTGTCAGGAGATATAAGTGTGCTTCAAGATTATGTTGAATATATTGCAGTGACATCAGCCACTAACGAGAATGAGAAAATCTCAAAACTGTTGAATGTTATAATTTCAGCAAACCAATATAACATAGATGTGGAAGGTATACTTCAACAATTTGAAGCCGAAATAAACGCTTTTGCACAACAGCAACCATCATCAGATGATATGTATACCCAACAGGTGATACCGGATTATATCGCGTGGTTTGGTTACGAGTTAGCTTATTATTATTTACATCGAGGCTCTTACATTGATGGTTTTAAACATTTGATGTATGCAATGGTAAGTTATCATACATTAAATAATGAGACTAATTTTATAAACTGTATGGGTTTGTTTTTACATTTTCGGGATTATGCAGTTTCAGAAACTAAAGCAGCATTTTTAAATTTCATTGAAAAGGTGTGGATGACCAATGTTAAAAAAAATGGTACTGCTGATCATCGCGGCTAGCTTTTTGTTTATTGTTACTGTGCCGGATCAAGCCCTTAACCACCACAATAGTATTCAGCCTTACGTTACCATTGGAGGTGCTTAAACGTAAGCAAAGCAAATCCCCGCTAACCTTAACTGGTCGGCGGGGATTTTTGTTGAAGGAATTACTACATCGTTCACCGAATGAATTATCAAGGTGATCAGCATGAATCATACATATAAAGTGTCAAAATCGGATATAGAACTGTTTGCAGCTACATTAAGCTAGGATCTGTATTTTAAGACGATATATACCATCTTTGAAATTGCACTGGATGTGGGTGTCCAGTCCATTTCTTATTTAGTAACAATAGGGGTTCCAGTCCTACTGCTCATTTTTTTAAATAGTAAGATGGCAAGAAGTAAAGCTATGCTTACAGCGGCAAAACCCAGCCAATTCAAATATAGGACAGATGTACGACTGATGACTAGCCCACCTAATCCAGATCCCAGTGCAAAACCAAATTGGATGAACGAAGTATTTACGCTAAGAGCAATGTCCGGATTTCGAGGCGCCAGAGTAACCAGATAAAGTTGCTGGGCCGGGGAAATACTCCAAGTTGCTAACATAAAAATCATTAAAACCAAGATTAATACCAAGAGATTGACTCCGGCTAGAGCGAATAAAAGAAGAGTCGCCCCTTGTAAGATGAGCCCGAGACAAATGGTAAATTTCGATCCCTTTGCATCTGCCAATTGTCCGCCCACTCTTGATCCGACAAAGCTGCAAATGCCCGCCAGGAACAGAACACCGCTAATTTCTGTCATGGAAAGAGAGGACGTGGCTTGCAAGAAAGGCGTAATATAAGTAAACAGTGTAGAATAGCCGCCGACATAAAATAACGTAATAACCAAGGCCATCAGAATGGTTGGATTTCTTAAAATAGAGAGCTGCATTCTGAGGGTAACCTTTTCTTCTTCTTTGATTGCCGGAACCTTTTTATAGATGATAAGTAATGGAAGAACACTTAATAATCCGATTAAAACAAATAGCACTCTCCATCCAAACATCTCACTAAAAAATGTGCCCATGGGAACACCGAGTACGAGCGAACTGCTAAGCCCCATCAAAATGATACCGATGGCATTGCCCCTTTTTTCTTTTTCAACGAGTCGTGTCGCTACTGCCATGGCTACAACGGTAGCGATTCCTCCGCTAGCCCCTTGGATAATTCGTATCCATAGTACTGTTTCATAAGCAAGATCTACAAACATAAGTCCGTTGCTGGCAATAAACACACCAAGGGTGGTCATTAGTAGTTTCTTGCGATCTGCATTGATCGTTAATGCAATCAAAATCGGAGCGACAATGGCCGCGGCGAGAGCAAACACAGTCACCAATAACCCAGCTTCTGAAGTAGATACTCCCAAGTCCACAGCGATCATCTTAATGACTCCCGTAATAATATATTCAATGGTTCCAATCAGAAAAACAGCCAGTGCCAGGACATAGATGATCCGTTTATTTTTCAATTTACCCCACTCCACCTTCTTCAGTTATCTATTTATAATGGGAATTTGTATTTCTATGAATTGTGCATCTCGTTCTGGAGTTAACGGTAAATATAGTTCCCTACCTAATTCGTTTTCCTTGATCTTATAGTTATTTTTCTCAATCCATTTAGCTAAATGAACACAGGCCGCACAATCAAAATTAGAATTTGAATGAAAAGCCATTGTGGCCATCATCGGTTCAGGAGGGAGAGTCCGTAGCCGAAACGGTTCTGGAAATGATCGCAGTTCACAGGTTAAAAAATAACCGACTTCAAACTCAAACTCATCCTCTTTTCCGTCGATTTCTTTCCACAAAACAACCTGAGGACCTTGAATCAATTGACGAATTTCCGGTATTAATAACTGATCAAATTGACGTAACAAATCCGGAATGTCTTCTTCTTTCCCGCATGTTTTCTGATAAAAAAACGATTGAGCACCATCTGCCTTGACTCTGATTTCTTGACCCGTTTCGAATTGCCCCTCTTTTTCTATAAGCTGCATACGCTCCTCAATCCTGACGAGTTTGGCTTGTTCCGTATCGATGATATGCTGGATTTCACTTCTTTTCAGCTTAAACATGCCTTGAATATTCTCCAATGAAATATCTTCCTGAAGCAGCTGTTTAATTTGGGGCAATGTAAAACCCAATTCCTTATAGATTAAGATTCGGTTGAGCTCAAGAAGCTGATCTGCGGAATAGTAACGGTAGCCCGTATCGTAATCCACTTTTCTCGGCTTAAGTATGCCAATCTGGTCGTAATAACGCAGTGTTTTTAAGGAGACCTTGCTTAGCCTGGAAAATGCACTGATTTTGAACAAAATATCATCTCCAATCTATAACATAATGTGAGTATACAGTTTCCCGTGCAGGGGAAAGTCAAGGATGTGAATGCTTTTCCTTTTTATAGCTAAGACCGACTGCCATCCTTGTCACCACTCTATGGATTTTGTTGGTTCAAGCCTTAGTAATTGAGTTAATCTATCTATTGAAAAATACTTCCAAAAGATGCTTTTATTTATTCGAGAAATTTCTCTCATGCCGATTGTAGCACTAGCTATGGCCTAACTGTCCTTTAGCGAACAAAAGGATGCCACTTATCACGGCATCCTCTAGATATTCATTAATCTATCCTGAACTGTACCGGAACGCACTCGTAATGCGTAGGCCGGGGGTTCAATTCCCTTCACCAGCATTCAATGAAACTCAAGCACAGCATGGCTTCCAAGCTTTTTGGAGGACGTGCTTTTTTGTTGGAGGGAGCATTCTTCTCCCAATCAATTCATATTATAACTACAATTGCATGCGCCCTTAACTTTAGGATTGTTATCTCCTTATATCTTACAAAGGAGACATCTACTCAAAATATCAAACGGTGAAGTTAAGTAAATACTCTAAATAAGATTAAATCCCCGCAAACCTTAACTGGTCGGCGGGGATTTTTGTTAAACAATCTAAGGAACGGTGTGTTGAAGAATCGTACAGGAAATTTAGGCTTTAACTGGTTCAGGTCTTTTTAATTGAAGAGGAGGAGGTATTAGCCAACCCTTTTCTTTGTTCATTTTTAGAATACGGACTCCCAAAGCAGTCTTAGTTAGATGATATTTTGCAAACAAAGCCCCGATGTCTTCTCTAATGGATTGACCCATAGCTTGGCTGCAAGATGTCAATCCCACAGAGGTATCTAATGCGATTTTAGCTGCAATTTCGGGATCAGTAAACCTTGCACCAACCGGGATATCCTCAAGTTTCACAGGGGGTCTTTCAGGCAAAATAGGAGCTGGGGCAATCCCATTATCAGTAAGCATTGCGTCGCATTCTTGGATTTCCAGTTTAGCTTGATCAATAAGATCATCCAGTATTTTTTTGAGTTCCTTGTCTCCTGCGTGGTTTAAACATGCTTGGTAAAATGAAACGCTGCCTTTCGCTAACGCTGACAACTGCCACACACTATAAATTTCTCCGTAATGCATGGGCTCGTCTTTTGGATTCCCGCTTAGGATACCCATTATAAAACCACTCCTTGTTTATTTTAATGATGTACAAATTTATGATTCCCAGTAGTAAAGAATTAATGTGTGTATATGAAATAAGTTCTATTGGGCATGCTAAATACGTATGTTGAAAAAATGAAGATAATGGTTGTTGTTGCATTAATGATTTCATGTTTTGAAGCGTATATAAAGTCGCTCTGCTGGCTAATCACCGGCAGGCTTTTTTTGTGTTTTGAATTAAAAACGGATATTTCAACCATAATAAGACAGCCTGTTTTATTCCAAAAGTACAGAGGAGCAGATGAATTGAAAAACAAATGGCTGTTGGCATTGCCGTTAACCTTGGCGCTCGTTTTTAGCATGACTCCGTTAGTAGTCGCGCAAGCGAAGGTAGGGGAGGAGAAGGATTCTACTTGCCTAAGTTCCAAAATGGTGCAACTGAAAGGCGATATGCAGAAGGTATGGATCGACCATACGATATGGACGAGGAACTATATTGTCAGCGCCATATCTAATCTTCAAGATCAGAAGGACGTATTGGACCGGCTTTTACGGAACCAGCAAGATATAGGCAATGTGATCAAGCCTTATTATGGGGAAGCCGCTGGTAATAAGCTGGCTGATCTTCTGAGGGAGCATATTCTAATCGCAGGGAAAATTGTAGCGGCTGCTAAAGCGGGTAATCAGGCGGATGTGAAAAAGCTAGAGGCGGATTGGCGTACAAACGCCGATGATATCGCCAAATTTTTAAGTGCAGCGAATCCGAACTGGCAGTTTAAAACACTACAAGATATGCTGTATACGCACCTTCAGTTGATTACGGAATTAGTTCTTGACTATATCAAAGGAGATTGGAAAGCGGGTATTGCATCAACCGACAAAAACGAGATCCATATGATTCATTTAGCGGACATCCTGACAGAAGGCATTGTCAAACAGTTCCCTGGAAAATTTTAAGCGCTATAGCTGCAAAGCAGATTAGCTTTCTATAATCACCCCAAAGGGTGGTATAAAAAGCTTTTTTATCGGTTTAATGAATCGTTAATACAACTATGAATGCAGTCGGTATGTCGAACCGAAATACGTTCTCCCACAAGCCCAGTTCTATTGATTCTATTACGAAGCACTCGTAATGCGTAGGCCGGAGGTAAGGTGGTTAATGAATGAAAAATTTACAATAATCCTATTTTATTTCAATAATCTTTTTAAAAGGGGAAATTATATTGTCAGTTCTACAAGTTCTTTTTAGTTAGGACCTTTTTTACCAAGAAGCCGCCTCGAAACGTATTCCAATACATATACTTAGAACATGAATATATGAAGAACTAGTTTTCGAGAAAAATAGGGAAGTTCGCTTTTATGTAAAATAATATTTTCTTATTTTAAAATGTAGAATGGAGGGAACTTCTTGTGCCACGAGCTTCAGTTATACTGCCAGTTTATAATACTGTGGCTTATGTTTGGGAAGCAGTCCACAGTATTTTAGTTCAAACCTATTCCGATTTTGAATTAATTATTATTGATGATGGCTCAACAGATGGATCTGCTTTTCTTATTTCACAGATAACAGATCCTAGAGTGGTTAAAATCTTTCATAGTACCAATCAAGGTTTGGTCGCTACTTTAAACGAGGGATTCAATAGGGCAACTGGTGAATATATCGTTCGTATGGATAGCGATGATATTTCTACGCCAGATCGATTGGATGTGCAAATATCATTTATGGATCAAAATCCTTTAATTGATGTATGCGGTGCTGCTTTTACTACTTCTAGTGGAGGAGTACTTAAGGTGAATCCGGCCAGTCATGAAGAAATTAAAACATGGTTGTTATTTCATTGCTGTATCTGCCATCCTGTCACAATAATACGCAATAGCATGATACATCGGCTAAACATTCAATATGATAGTAATTATCCTCATGCCGAAGACTACGAAATGTGGAACCGATTAGCTTCACAGGTACAAATAGCGAACCTCCCCATAAACTTATTGTATTATCGTCAACACAAAGGACAAGTGTCCAATCAACACAAAGCAATACAAGACGCCACTGCTCGGAGAATTCGACAAAGACAGTTTAGCCAGTTGGGTTTGGAATTATCAGATGAAGAGAATCAGATTATGCTGGATATTCTTGAGTTTAAAATTAATCCCTATGATTATAATTGCTACACTAAAGCTGTAGGATTTGCGAATTGGGTGTTGGATCAAAACTGTAAGTATCAGATTTACAATCAGGAACTATTAAGCATGGCTTTTTCACGGTGTATATCCCATCTCCCATATTAACAAAGATATCAGCAAGCGATTGGAAAGTATCCTAATATTCCGCGGGCATACGTAAATGGGGTGTTTTATGTTTACCTGAATGCCCGGTCATAAAACATATTTACACATATATTAAAATGACGACAAAATAAAGGAGGGCTAAAGCTATGAGCGGATGTGCAGGTGCAGCTGTTTGCGGTGTGTGGACTTCTACAGCGGCCATTTTGGTGCTCTATATCCTCTTGGTTATCATCCTTAAATCATGTTGGGTTTAATTTTGTGAATAGAATTATATGATTATGACCCATCCATCAAGTTCAACGACTTTCTTTCATAATCTGCCCGAAATTAGATTAGATAAAAAGCTCTGCTAACCTTAGGGACTGCCCCCCGTTTGTGAGACAGGGATCAAAACACCATTCAAGTTTAAGCAGCCAGTCGTCGGAAATCTACCGGCGACTGGTTATTTAGTTTCGTTTGAATCCGAATTGAGTTATAGTAGGTGATGTAATCTCGAACGGTCTGTACAACGATTGTAGTCGTTGTACAGATGAGATCTTCAAGGTAGAACGTTTCAGACTTTAGTGTGGAATGAAACGATTCGATGGGGGCATTATCAGCGGGCGTTCCTTTACGGGACATGCTCATGGTAATGCCTTTTCCCTTTACTGCAGCTTGATAAGCTTGTGACGTATATACGCTTCCCTGGTCGCTATGGAGCAGCATGCTTGTCCGTTTTGGAAGTTGATTCAGCGTATCCAAAACCAAGGACGTATCTTGCTTGTCCGCTATACTGTAAGCCACAATCTCCCCGTTGTACAGGTCTAGAATGCTGGAGAAGTACAACATCTTTCCGCCAAACGGTAAATAGGTGATGTCCGTGACGAGCTTTTGCAGGGGCGCCTCTGCATGGAATTGCCGCTTCAGCAGATTTTCTGCTGGATGAGCGGGCTGCCCAGTGGCCTTTCGTTTCTTCATCCTCACGCGGCACTGTAGCCCCTCACGCTGCATAATCCGCTGAACTCGTTTGTGATTTATTCTTTGCTCTGCCCGAAGGAGTGCGGTGATTTTTCGGTAACCATACCGAAATTTATGACGGATGCAAAGCTGCCGGATTCTCTCCACCGTAGCATCTGTACGCTCTGTCTCCACGGCTGCTTTCCAGCGGTAGTAGGTCGCTCTTGCGATTCCGAGCCATGTACAAGCCTCAGACACCGTCACTTCGTCTCGAACGGATTCGATCCAGGCAACGGCGACCTCTGGTTCCACCTCCTTTCCAGTTCCTTGTACTTTTTTAGCAGGTCCAGTTGCTGCTTCAGGAACCGGTTCTCCGCTTTTACTTTTTCGAGCTCCGAAGAGTGTTCCGGACCTTTTCCGTAGCTGTATTGTTTACCCACAGGCTGCTCCAGACGATGCACTTCACCTTTTCGATACCACCTCATCCATGTTTTTAGCTGTGTTTTATTCCGTATTCCCAACTGCTCCATAACCTCTCTTACCGGAACTCTTGCTAATCTCATTTCAATAGCTTTCATCTTTATTTCTAAGGGGTAACTCACTCTCGTTGCCAACGTAAAAACACCTCCAAGGTTATCTCCATATCTTACGACATGGTTCGATTCTCTTGAAGGTGTTTTGATTTGTCTCACGTTATGGGGTCAGTCCCCTTATGGGTCGGCAGAGCTTTTTTCTTTTGAACAATTCCACTAATCACTTTAAATATATCAAACATGCTGCGATTGTACACCTTATTGTAAGCAACCTTGCGTGGGTTTCTGATCCACTTAAGCCGCGAGGCATCTTGAGTCCTGCACAGTGGACAGTCTACCTCTCTTGTTGTTTATTTCGTTGAATACTCGCTTACTTCAAATGTAAGGATTTTATTGAATATTACGTAGTCCTTACGGATACTGAATGGACCTTTGTTATTATTATGCTTATCAATGGCAAAGAAAGAAGCACCTCTACCGGCATCTTTAGCATCATACCAAGCGACAAAGGCATTCAGTTCTTTTTTACTCAGATCGAATTCCTTATCCAATCCATTGTCCATCGTTACAATCAAGATGGCACGGTCACCACTAGGTTGTTCTGGTTCGGTTGGATCAGACGGATCGGGCGTGGATTTCTTTACAATAGCATTTGCTTCATTGGATACAACTTGATCCATGGAGATATTCGCAGAAACTACGTAATAATAGGTAGTGTTTTCTTCAACTTTATTATCAGTATAAGAAGTACCAGAAATATCTGAGGCAATTTCTTCATACGGACCCCCAGGGGCTAGTGCTCTTTCAATTTTATAAGTAGTGACTCCTGTTATTTCATTCCACTGCAATTGAATATTTTCTTCATTCCCTGTTGCATTAAGAGTTAATGAATTTTCAGGTTGTTGGTAGGGGAGGAACCCTTCGGGAATACTGTGCGTGAATGGAGTCGCACCAAAATTTGTGTCAAACGAAAAGCTGCCAGCTGAACCACCTGTGATCGAAGGAGTCACAATCTCTCCTGGAAGATCGCTTGGTTTAAAGGTACTTGTATAAACGAATACACCGTTCTTATACCAGCTTATCTTGTCATCATCCATGTTCAAAGCCACACCAATAACGTCCTTTAATGTGTAGGTCTTTCCAGAAGAAACGATCCCCGGAAAAGTGTTTCCGTTTGCAGCATAATACATCCAGTTCTGAAGAGCTCCTGCACCTGGTCCATTGTATTGCTTACCTTCACCGACGATACCAATGCCAGTTGTGGTACTTGCTTGAGCTGTTACTGTGACTTCCCAATACCATTTTCCTTTGGTTTTTCCCACACTTGCTTTAGTTCCACTTGAATCTACGGTGGCCGAAACAGACTGGCTCTTTTCCCACACTACGTTTTTTGTAGCAGCGTATGTCGAGGAACTAAAACATATTAGAGTAATAAATCCCAGTAGCAATAATGACGAAATAACTCGTTTCAAAATAATCTCTCCTTATTTATGTATTATTTATGCGAGTTTAGCAGTTTCAATATGTATCGTCTAAACATTTTAATGCATATATTAAATAATAAGTAAAATAATAACTTTTTAACAATGAAACGTAACAGTTTAATTCTGTTTTTGCTTAAAAGAAAAAGCCCCGAAGGGCTTACATGATTAACATTTATTGATTTTCTTTCGCGAGAAAGGAAGCTGCTAACAGTGTAGTATTCGTATAGCCACCTGAAACATTTTCATATGAAAAATTAGCGATAGGAACTCCAATAACTGTAGCAACGTCTCCTTCAAAAATTTCTCCACTTGCTCCCGGATAAACTGCCATTACTGTATTATCATTTTCATCACTAATATAAACGATAGCCGTTGTCCCTATAGGAATGTTATCTTCTTCTATATCTATTACATCCCCGCTTATTTTTACAAATTTGTTTAAGTATAAGTTCAAATTTTTATTTAAGTGTTTTGTTGTTACGGATTTGTCTACTAGATTAATGACTTTGCTTTTATCTGTGGAAGGAAATAAGTCACTGTTTTTAGCAATGAAGTCATAAGAGGTTTGTTCCATAGAAGCTTGATCTTCTGTTAACACGGGTGTTCCATCTTTCAAGAATTCAGCAAATAAATATTGTTTATCTGTGACCTCATTTGTAGAAGCTTGCTGAGCAGTATTTTCATTGCTTACTGTTTGTTCAGTAGCAAAGGACGTGCTTGAAGCCCCAGACCTTGTCGTTGTTTCTTTAAAATTGCTTCCACAAGCTGTTAGAGCTACAGAAAGTAGAGCAATGGATAGAATTTTTTTTAACATGATGAATTCTCCTGTGAGTGTCCTCATCGGTTGAGGTAGTTGCTCATTTTATCTTGTTACCTTTATTATCGAATATTAATGTTGAATACATAATACTTTTAAGTTTTAACAACAAGGATAATAAACAGTGGCTTTTTCTATTCTAGAGGCTTTTCATTAATATGTGATATCGGACGCACTGAATTGATAAAAATTGTATAAATTACTCATTCTATCAAATTAGGCAATGTCGCAAAGGCGGGGGGTTATCCCTTCACCAATAACTTACAAACTCAGGCACAGCGTGGTTCCTAGGCTTTTGGAGACCGCTTTTTTTTGTATAAAAATGGAGGGTGTAAGGGTATTAAAAAAAATAAATATTCTATATTTTTTGTTTGTGCTAATATATCTCTATTCAAGTACAACTAGAAATGAGGATATTGTGTGCACAATGATAAGGAATTAAAACTTGAAGAAACAAATATTGCAAAAGGTATTGCTGTAATACTCCTTTTGATTCATCATCTTTTTGCTTTTCCTGACAGATTAAAGTACGACTATGTTTCATTATTTAGTTTATTTCATGAAAGAGGGGAATTTTATGTAGGACATTTTGGGCAAATAGCAATATCCATTTTTCTGTTTTTAAGTGGTTATGGTTTATATAAGAGCAATGTTCAAAATCCACATCATTTAATGCAGAAGAGCTTTACAAGATTAAGCAAAATAATGATAAATTACTGGGTTGTTTTTTTGCTTTTTATTCCAGCTGGTCTATACTTTTTTGGAAATTCTGATAGATTTCAAAATAATTCAATAATGGATTTTCTGCGGAATTTTATAGCCCTATCCAGTTCATATAATGGTGAGTGGTGGTTTTTATATGATTATATTCTGCTGCTATTAATTTTTCCGGTCACCTTTCAAGCCTTTCAACGTAACGCATGGGTAACTCTACTCATTTCCGGTCTTGTTTTTTATAATTCATATTCACAAGGAAATTATTACAGTATTATGTATTGGCAGTTGCCGTTTATGATAGGGTTGTTCTTTGCTAAATATAATTTGTATTCATGGATGAGTAAGATTTATAATTCCATCATATTTAATAACATACTTTTTGATATTATAATAATTGTAGTGCTATTTCACTTTCGTACCACGAGTCAATTATTTGAGAAGACAACGATTGATATGATAATAGCTCCTGTACTTATCCTCGTTAGTATTCATTTAATGAATAAATTAAAACTAGCCAGACCTTTCGCTTACTTAGGTAAAAATTCAATGAATATTTGGTTAACTCACACCTTTTTTTGTTATTATTATTTTCAGAGTATTGTTTTCTTTCCCAAGGTATCTATCTTGATCTTGTTGTGGCTAACGTTGTTAACGGTACTTACTTCAATTGTAGTTAACAGCATCATTAGTCTTATTAATAACAAAGTGTACACTAAAAATATTGATCTAAGTACAAACAAGGTCGGGGACCAAGTGTAGGGTTGCAAAGCTTTAGTCTAGGAAAAATGTATCATCCAGTATAGCAATGTAGGCGTGATTTCGAGATTAGGGTAACGGTAAAAAAGGACTTCATTGGCATATTAGCCGATATGAAGTCCTTCGTCATGTTTATTTAGTTGAATATTCGCTTACTTCAAATGTGAGAATTTTGTTGAAGATTACGTAGTCTTTGCGATTGCTGAATGGACCTTTGTTGTTATTGTGCTTGTCAATGGCAAAGAAAGAAGCACCTCTACCAGCATCTTTAGCGTCATACCACGCGATGAAGGCATTCAGTTCTTTTTTACTCAGATCGAACTCTTTATCAAATCCATTGTCCATGGTTACAGTCAGAATAGCGCGGTCACCAGTTGGTTGGGAGGCCCCATCTGTATCCGACGGATCCGGTGTAGTAGATGGATCAGGCTTTGTAGAAGGATCCGGTGTTGTAGAAGGATCAGGCTTTGTAGATGGGTCTGGTGTAGTAGACGGGTCTGGTGTTGTAGATGTACCCGATTCTTGATAAGGCAAAAATCCTTCAGGAATAGGATATTTAAAATCACTTGCTCCAAAATTAGCTTCAAAACCTATTTTCTGAGAAGTTCCACTTAAAATCACAGGGAAAATCTGGGACCCCTCAAGTTCAGATGGTTTAATGGAATTAGCTCCGAGGGAAACCCCATTCTTGTACCAAACAATTTTATCGTTATCTAAGTCCAATGCAATACCGATAGTGGTATTAACTCCAAAACCAGAACTGTAACCTATCTTTACTGGTGAGGTAATGTTATTGATGATTTCACCACTATTTCCATAAATAGCTTGATATTGTCGGTCTGATTCACCTGTTATCCCTACGAATGAGGCAACATGGTTTACCTTTACTTCCCAATACCATTTCCCATTTGTTTTCCCCACTGTCGCTCTATCGCTTGTTCCTCCCCCGTCAAGAGTAGTTACTATAGACCCGTTTTTCCAAGTCACATTTGTAGTCTCAGCTTTTGTAACGGTAGGGAACAATGAGAACATCGAAGCTCCAATGAGAAGAGCTAACACTATTGTTCCTAGTTTTTTGAATATAATATTGTTCATGACTTCCTCCTAAATATATGTAATAACAAGTGAATTATAGAATTAGATTGGAATAATTTTCCAAACATTAAATGATATAAATTCAAATATGAGTATTATTATGGAATTTAATTTTTTAGGGTAACGTAGGTCGTCGAAAGTATAAAGGCACTAGTCATTAGATTGGAGGTTTCGAAGAAACATCCGGTTAAGCTTCGTAACAAACAATGGATACATACACAGAAATGTTTAAAGCAGAAGGAATCCATTATGGTTCACCGAATGGAATATTTGAGGTGATCATCGTGAAACGCACATATAAAGTATTGAGGACAGACATGGAGTTGTTTGGAGCTGCTTTGGTCCAGGCACATGTATACGTTGTATCCGTTGATGAGGAATTGCGTGTGGCATTTGAGGATTATGGGGGAGTAGTAGAGGAGGTTAAGCCAGAATCAGTTAAGATAGCGGATAAAATTTTTATGCGAGACCAGCTTGAATTTCGAATACACCTAGTATCAGGAGAGCGCCCGGAATGATTAATAACTCCGACGGTCAATAGCTAGTACAGAGAAATATTTCACGTACATAAATAAGGTAACAGAGTTACGAGTCTCAATAGCTCAACTTCGGAATTAGATTAGTATGAGGCGTAGGATTCGATATTCATAATGACAAGGCATATTCCATATGACTAAGTAAGTGCTTTTTTGCTCACATAGAGGAGGGATATGATTGGATGCATTCGTTTCACGCTCATTAGATGAAATACGATTTTGGTCCAGGATCATGAAGGAGCATTCCTTTTTTCTGGGGTTAGGTTTTAGAGCGGAAGATACTCAACTTAAAACAGAAGCCAATCAGTTTTACACTATTTTTGAGGATATCGAGAAAAGGTCGCATGAATTTAATATCGAGACAGATCCTTATACAATCAAAGAGTTTAATACAGAGGTTCAGAATGCGGCGACGAATATTTGGGCATTTAAGAGAATGGTATTGGGCCTTATATTACAATGCAAGCTTCCTGGACAAACCAATTTTCCTTTACTGGTAGATCACATAAGCCGGGAAGCCAATTATTTCAGAAACCGTTTAGGAGAACTCAATTCAGGAAAGCTCGAACCATTACCCGATGCAATTATTGATGAAAATGTATTTTTCTTAAAAATTATGGCCGATCATGCAAAATTTATAGGCCATTTACTTGATCCATCCGAACGTAAACTGGTTGAACAAGCTAGGGAGTTTAGTAATGATTTTGATATGCTGATGTTTCAAGCGATTGACCTAAGTCATATGCGGCCACAGTCACAAACCGTTCCACTCCTGAGTCAATTTGTTGATGAGAACCGTATCTCTGTGAAGTCTTTGCGTGATTTTAAGAAAACAGCGCGTGATTTAATCGACGAGTGCCGAATAAAAAGCATTATCCATCCTTTATTGGCCGATCATGTATTTCGTGAAGCGGAGAGGTTCCTTTTTATTCTCGATATGTTTGATCAATCCTTATCAGGTGTTAAGGTAAATAAGAAAGAAATTATGCACTGAGAGAGCCCTGTAAAAAGAATACAGTTTCTGTAAAATATCCAGTGGAAATAAAGCTTTAGACTGAACAAAAATCAAACAGCGGCAGACCAAGACCTGAAAAATAAAGTTCTTAGACAGCCGCTGTTGTCATCCAACTAACGTGTATGAGTACATAGAAAATCCAATATGTCAGCATTAAGCATCCTATGGAAATGTTCGCGATCAAAGCCGGGAGGGTCTTGCGATGGGAGAAAGGCCGGAGTCCTCATCGATTCCGGGAAAGGACTCAGAAAGGAGAAATGCCCGGCGTTTTTTACTGTTTTGTATTGTACCTTCTTAGGATCTGGCACGCCATCCAATATTAAACGAGCGTGTAAAGAAGGAGTGTACTGATCCTTCTCTGCATCCACCATTAAGATAGGTAGATTAACTGCACGCAAGCTACCTTCAGCTCGAAACCAGACCGACGCTGGCGCTAGTAAAACGAGACATTTTACTCGGTAATTTGGTGTAACCTCTATAAGCTGGGGCTTTCCGTCCGAGGTCTCGTGAGGCAAAGAAGTCGGCACGCCACCCGCCGCCGCTAATGCCGTGTAACCGCCCATGGAATGTCCGATGAGAGACACAGCATTCTGTATTAATTTGTCCTTGAACAGCATACTATCGAAAAACCAGTCGGTGACCATATTAAGGTGTCTAGGTCTATAGGTAAGATTCTGTGCTGTTCCTTCCAAACTATTGTCATTTCGATTGTTAAATGGATGCTCTGGAATGCCGACAATAAAACCATTGCGTGCTAAATGCTGCGCCAAAATCCGATACACAAGCGGCGTACTGCCAGTACCGTGAGAGATGATAACCAAAGGGAATCTTCCTTCTGATAGATCTGCCTCTCTCGCCAACTCTAACTGGTATGGACCCAATCGCTCTATTTGTTCGGGTTCGTCCGCTGGATACATTACCATCATGGGAAATGTAATGCCTAGGGAGGAATCCTTTATTTCTACTTCTCGCCATCCTGCATAACTATTCTTAAATTCTGCGTTTCTTATCATCCACCATACCTTTCCTTTCTCGAATTAGCACAAAATACGTATGTTTATTCTGTATTAATGCTTGTCATTATTGCATTTTAAATCCAAATATCATTGACTGCCGTTAATTCTGACTCTGCTCCTCCAGTATTTACTACACCTCTCGGCTCTACTAGCATGATATGGCACTCCTGATGTGCGAATGGCTTGTGTTCGACCCCCTTAGGTACAATAAACATCTCTCCCTGAGAAACCTGTACCCGTCCATCTCTAAAATCAATGAACATCTCGCCTTCAAGTACAATAAAGACCTCGTCGGTATCTTGATGATCGTGCCATACAAAATCCCCAACTATTTTCACCAATTTAAATTGATAGTCATTCATTTCACCAATAACTTTCGGAGACCAATGATCACTAAACTTAGATAACTTTTCATTCAGTTTGATTGATTGATACTTCATAATACCCTCCTTTTAAACTAGATATCCTCAGATGGATTGATAATCGCCAGAACCTGGTGATCCTCCCACTTTCCGTTGATCTTTACGTTGCTTCGAGAGATGCCTTCTTTGTGAAAGCCAGCCTTCTCAAGCACACGGATGGATCCTGGATTCCGAGGAGAGGCTTCCCCGAAGATCCGGTGAAACTTTAGCTCATCGAAAGCATAGCGAACCACCTGCTTCACCGCCTCCGTCGTATAACCCTTGCCGTTATATGCTTGGTCTAGGCTGTATCCGATCATACAGCTCTGAAGCGGTCCCCTCACCACAAAAGATAGGTCTATGCTGCCTATAATCTGGTCGTCCTCCTTGTGACATACCACAAAGGAATATTTCCGGTCCTCCATCATGTCGGCCTTGCTCTTAATAATCGTCTGGAGCTGGTGCTCCTCCGTATAGTACTTCTCTTGGGTGTTTGGCGAAAACTCCTCAAAGAATTCCCGATTGCGCTTGTACATTGCTGTCAATTCTGCGGCGTCCGTCTCCTCAGAGAACCGGATGTATACTCGCTGCTCCGACATCTGCACCATCCTTCCAAACTGTAATATTGAAAGAATTATATCACAGGCTGAAGATTGGGAAATTGATTTGATGAATGGTGTATATCAATGTTAACTAAAAAATATATACCGTAATTATTGGATTAGATATAATGTTTTCTAAAAAAGGAGGATATATCGTATGAATAATGCTTACGAAGTGCTTGAGGAGCGTATATCCGAATGGGGAATCTCTAATGAGGAAATTATTGCGGTTTATATCGTTGGGTCCCGGGCAAGAGAGGACAAACCTTTTGATGAGTTTTCTGACTTGGATGTAGTCGTCTTTTCAACGAATCCAGATTACTATCTTCAAAATGATCAATGGTTACTAAACATTGGCAAGGTTTGGACCAGCTTTATGTTTCGAACGGCAAAAGGAGATCCAGAAAAACTAGTTCTCTTTGACCAAGGGGCTGAGGTTGATTTTCTATTCCGTCATACTTCTGATCTGGATCATATAATCAAAAATGGGCATATTCCTGAAGGATTTCAGCGTGGGGTTAGGATGCTGCTCGATAAGACGGGAAATGGAAACCAAATCATCCCTCAAACCACTACGATCCCGGGTACTCCTCCGATATCTGAAGGTGCTTATCTACAGGTTGTTAATATGTATTGCTTCGCCTCTCTATATGTGGCTAAACAAATTTTGCGCAATGATCTGTGGGTAGCTAAGCAAAGAGATACGGACTGTAAACAATTATTGCTGCAAATGATAGAGTGGCATGCAAAAGCTGTACATGGATCGGAATATGATACTTGGCATGCAGGGAAATTCATAAATGAATGGGCTGATCAAGATGTCGTTGCTGATTTGAAAAAATCTTTTGGGGAATACGAACCCAATCATAGTTGGGAAGCACTGATCGTATCCTTGGAGTTGTTCAACCGTTTATCCTCGGAAGTGGCGGCTAAGTATAATTATGTGTATCCGGATGAATTGTTTTCCCATATTCAAACCTGGTTAGGGGGGCAATATGATAAGCATAGATAAGAAGTCGGACATCCTAATCGTCGTGCTGCATGAGATTTATGGGATTAACCAGCATATACAAAATTTTTGTAGCTTATTATCGGATCAGGGTTATGATGTCATATGTCCAAATTTACTAGGCAAGGAAACACCTTATGACTATTCGCAAGAGGAAACTGCCTACACCAATTTTATGGATAATATAGGATTTGACCGCGCTTTCTATCATATCGAAAGTTTATTATTAAGTATTCGAGCTCGCTATAAAAAGGTATTTATCGTCGGATTTAGCATAGGGGCAACGATTGCCTGGCTGTGTAGTAAAGAAAGGTACGTTGATGGAATCGTAGGATACTATGGCTCTCGTATTCGAAATTATTTAGAAATAGCTCCACATTGTCCAACATTGCTTTTTTTCCCACAGGAAGAATCATCATTTAATGTGGATGAGCTCATTTCAATTTTAGACAACCGTAATATCCAGGTACATAAATTCAGTGGACAGCACGGATTCAGTGACCCGTACTCTCCCCGATATAACGTACACTCAGCTCAGCAATCATTTAAAGAAATGGTAGAGTTCTTCAAGGAAGGTTGATCAATGAACAGTTCATCTAGCCCACACCTTTTTCATTGTTCTGGGGAAACGCACAGTCAGGATGTGCGGATTAGTCATATGTATATACATCATTGACTATGAAAAGGGGATGTATGTGGCTTTGGCTACCTTTTATCAAGCCTTCAAATTGAAAAGTCGGATTTGGCGAACGATGCTAAAGCGGAACGGAGTAACAGGGATTGGCGTAGGTTATGCTGATCCCAATAGACCGGCAAAGGGCGCGGCGATTGTGTTATATACCTTGAGAAATCTTTCGGCTGTGACGCAAACCAAATTGCAAGCAGTAACAAAAGATATAAGTCGAGCTTCTGCGGTACCTATCCGAATTTTAGGTGTGGGTTCCTTCAAAAGGGAAGCGGCGGCTCCTACCCAAACGAACCCTCGCCAAAGATGGCGCCCTGTGCCCGGTGCGGTCAGTGTAGGAACGACGGTTCCCACCACTGCGGGAGGGACCGGTGGGCTCATTGTCATTAAGAATAATACACTGTTTATTTTGAGTAATGCCCATGTTCTAGTCCCGACGAATACAAACCAATTTCACAATACCATTCAGCCTTCTCCGGCAGATGGGGGCAGAACGGCGGATCAGATCGGGAGAGCTTTTCAATTTGTCCCGCTTACTACGACAGGTGTTAACTTTCAGGACTCCGCCATTGCTATTGCCAATTCAAACAGTCTGCTTAACCCAAGGTATCTGATTAACCAAAGTGGTGGCCTCATTACCGTACCTGGACACTTATTGAGCTACCGTCTGGGAATGACGTTTAAAAGAATGGCTAAAACCAACGGCTTCGCCAGAGGGGTCGTGGAGGCTATCGGCGTGGAACAAAGGGTGAGAGGCGATTCGGGAATCAAGATTTTCCGTGATCAAACCGTCATTCGTTTTACCCAGGGACGAACTGGGCCTGGAGATTCAGGTTCCGTATGGCTGAATGACAGTAATGATCGGTTGAACAATTATGCGGCCGCGGTCCATTTTGCCGGATCTACCGACGGAACGCGTTCCGTATCTTTCCCGATTGAACGTGCGATGAGAACGTACGGAACCTTGGTCGCCATCCCGGCTGGAGCTGGAAGATATAAAGCAGGTGTGACAAAAGGAAAGGCTCCAAAAAACAATTATGCCTATGTCCGTCCGATGACGAGAAAACAACTGGCCTTGTCTCCAATCATAAAATCCGACGCGGATTAAGAAAAGATTAGAACTATGATGATCTAGTCGACCTCTATCGAAAATATCTCTTTAAAACCTCTTTTACCATCGGCTGTAACACGTATCGCTCGGGTTGTAGGCAGACGCTCGATCCAATTTAATTCGAATAATCTGTCCAGAACAGCATTTCCTAAAGCACCTGCAAGGTGATGGCGTCGTTCACTCCAATCCAGGCATTTATGTGAGAAGGAGCGGCGCTTGTGTCTTGTTTGTGTAAGGTCAATCTGAAAGTCAGTGAAGAAAGTCTCTCCTTGTTCCGTGATATGAAGCCCGTCCTGATCTTCGGAAAGAATCCCCTTTTGAATGAAAAAACTCATGAGCTGCACGCCTAATTGACCCGCAACATGATCGTAGCAAGTTCTTGCCAACCGTAGGGCCTCGTTTTCGGAGGCATGTTTGAATGAATGAATGGGAACAGGTGGAGCTATGGATAAAAGTGACTCCATCACCTGGGCAACTTCGGGGTCTTGAATGCCAAAGTAACGGTGCCGCCCCTGTTTTTCCACAGTAACGACTTGTGCCTCGGTCATTTTAGCCAGATGGAAGCTGGCCGTTTGCGGTTTGATGCCTGCCATATGGGCCAATTCACTTGCCGTGTGGAACCTGCCGTCTAATAAAGCGGTGAGTATAGCTGCACGGGAAGGCTCGCTAACAAGAGAAGCAATCATGGCTACATTTGACTTGGTGCTCATGGCACGGTTATCCCCCTTTGTAATCCATACTTCGATGAAGGTTGAAATATTTATATTTTACAATAGAGAGGCGGATCTGAATAGAAGGAGAAAAGATAATGAATCACATAAATCACATGGATGAGATGAATCATAGCCCAGACGTTAAAACGATTAATCCTAGCATTTTATATTACGGAACCCCTGTGATTTTACTCAATACGCTGAATGAGGATGGAACAACCAATATTAGCCCCATTTCCTCCTCGTGGGCATTAGGAGATTGTGTGGTACTAGGCATTGGAACAGGTGGCAAAGCATTAGAAAATATGGAGCGGCATTCCGAATGTGTAATCAACGTCCCGGGGCCTTCAATGTGGGGAAATGTAGAACGTTTAGCCCCTTATACAGGCAAGAATCCTGTTCCAGCGGAAAAGAAGGAACATGGATTTATGTACCATAAAGATAAGTATGAGATCAGCGGACTAACTTCGATTGAGTCGAATAGGGTCGAGCCCGCCCGAATCAGGGAGTGCCCTATTCAAATTGAAGCTAAGGTGAAGGATGTGAGAATCCCTAACCATTCTTCTTATTTTGCGATCGTCGAAACTCAAGCCATACAGGTGCATGTTCATCAGGATATCATCCTCGGTGAGAACCATATTGATCCGACAAAGTGGAGCCCACTCATCTATAATTTCCGTCATTATTTTGGCCTGGGTGAGCATTTGGGCAAAACCTTCCGATAATGAGTGGGACAAGGTAACTGGTGGGGAATGACACGGCGAAGCTACCCGAAAGGGGGGGCTGCCGTGTCTCTTGATTTGTATCTGAAGCTTTTGGACGTTGTGCGGAAGCTGGTTGGTATTATTATTGGCATAAGTATGATAGTAAACGTCTATAAGCGAGCGTGAGACAGGAGAAAACCACCGGGAATAGGTATGGAGCATATTGGCGCGGTCAATCTTCGGCTGCTGCTTCAACTACTTTATCAAGCGTTTTTAAGGAGCCAAGCAAGGCGAATATGGGGAGTGGCTTGGCATGTATAAGCCCGAATATCTCAGATAAAAAAATATTATAGTCATGGCCTGTATATAAAAAAGCCTAAGAAACAACTAAAGAAGCTCCAGCCTTCGCCATCGGTATGGAGCTTCTTTGATTTGTTCAGCCATTATTTCGCGTCCGAATGCAACGAACCGGCTACGCCCCATACTTCTACATTAACTTTGTTTGAACCGTGTATATCTTCCGGAAACTTTGTGAATGGATTCCTAAAAGCATGCTTTTAGGAACGGTTCTAAATCAGTCTACATCATGTTCCGAAATGTGTATAAATCACTATTGGAACGTTCCTATATTAATGGTGCACTTTTTTGGAACTGAAAGGACGATGCATCACATGGTAAAAATGGCTTATGCCCGGGTGTCGGCCAAAGGCCAAAATCCAGAACGGCAGCTCCTAAAATTCCGGGAGTTGGGCATTGAGGAACGGTTTACTTTTATAGACAAGCAAAGTGGAAAATACTTTAACCGGATACGATATAACGCCATGCGGCTGATGCTTCGGGAAGGGGATCTGTTATACCTGTATGCACTTGATCGACTTGGCCAAGATATAATGGCATTTTGTGCGAGTGGAAATATATTACCCCTGAGCTGAAGGCCGACATTTTATGCATAAGAATGAGAGCTTATTTGATAGTCACCGTTTCAAGGCCCTGGGTGATATAGGCAAGCTACTGGAAGACCAGTTTCTTAGTATGCTGGCATGGGGAGCCGAACAGAGGACCGGAAAAAGAATCGTGTCAGGCAAGCAGAAGGGATTGCTGTTGCTAAAAAGGAAGGTGGGGAGTTTGGTACGGCCCAAGAAACAGATGGGTTCGATATTTACTCAGGTGTACGAAAAATGGAAAGCCAATGATTTTACTAGAGTCGCGGCCATGAATGAATTGGGCGTGTCGAAGAGAATCTTCTACCGATACGTAGCCGAGTATGAAATACAATTATTAAAACGGATAAAACCGATCTTGTGGTTACAAGTATGTTTATTTTATGGAATCTTCATACACATACTGTATAATAATTGTAAAAGAAGTAAGGGGAGAAACTGAAACTATGCTAAAGAAACCCTATTATTCAATTGTCCTTATTTTGATTGCTTTCTTGGCCACCTTAACATTGCGTATTGTTTATCATCCATCTCATTTTATTTATGATTGGTTGATGGCTACTTACGCTATTCGTTTGATTGGTCGAGCTTTGTACGAAAAATACCAGGCTAATCAGAGAAGCAGGATTAAAAGTGATACAATTGTAGAAGTGATTATGATTATAATTTCATTCGGAGTTATCATGTTTTTATTTCTGTCACAAGAAACATGGATGCATAAGCTGCTTTTTCTAATCGCAGAATTATATTTCCTCATTTACAGTAGTGTAACTTTTACTGAGATTATAAAAAAAGGGCGGAATTGATCCGCCCCTTTTTTATGTTTACTGCTTAGACTGCTTCATAGGAGACTGTCGTATAATAGGTGTAATAACCCATTGTCGGACCTTCATGCCATTCCATCCAAATGGTCGATACTACTTTGAATCGGGTGTACTGTCTAGGATTATCGACTAGATTTTGCAACAAACCTACAAAATTCTGTCTTTCAGTATAGGTGCTAATATCCTTAAGAAGGGCTGCACCAGCTACAACAGTAGTAATTGCCCCCAGCCATGCTACAATCACAGGTGGGATTTTTGCTTTAAGGGCGTTAGAACAAAGTTTATAACCGAATGCACCAATTGCATATCCTAATGTCGAAGCGGATTTTCCAGTATATTGTTCGATCATTTCCTTTAATTGATCTTTTGAAAGATAGGTTGCGTGTTGAGAATGAATTTGTGCCATAATTTATTACCTCCCGAATTTTTATGAGAGAATTGATGGAGTCGCTGACATCTAAATGGCTCCACATTTTTTGACGTCAGTCTTCAATTCCCTCTCACTTATGTAGGTGATTTAAGGCTGTGAATTACAACCAAATCGTGAAAATTGCGAAGTCATGAATTTTTGTAATTCATGTTCTTTACTCGATTATCCCTACACTTATGTAGGAGTTAGGGACTGAAACTACACAACCTGAATATGAAATTTTTTCTGGATCAAGAAGACTAAATAAGCTGCTCACGGTAGGGCACCGGAAGCAGCTTATTGCCAAGGGCTCTTTATTTTTTCATGATAAACTCAAGAAGTTCGGTTTTCATACTCTGGATCGCATCCTCTTTTGGCATACGGATAAATTCACTTAATCGTTTAATATCTGGATCGAAGTATTGAAAAATTGCATTCATTGCCTCTACATCGGATTTGGTTTGGGCAAGTTCTACTAGTTTCATAAACTCATCATCTGACATAAATCGTGTAGCGCCTTCTTTTTCCATTTGTTCACCGCCTGTTGTGTAATATGGAGTTCCTTGGCAACTTGGGCTTCTGTTTTATCGTTTATGTAAATTTCATAGATGACTTTTTTACCTATCTCAGACCTTAATCTATTAATATACGATTGTATCATTATTTTGTTATCAGACTCTTCCGAAAAAGAGGATTGAAAGAGATTAGGCTTGAATTCTAAAGAAATTTCACGTTTACGATTGCGTTTTGTATGATATTGAATTCTCCAAGCAATTCTATATAACTCGCGTCGGTAATCTTCAATAGCATCCATAGAAAAATTTCCTCCCTTATGTTCATATACGTACATATAAGGTAGGAGTTCTCAAAATTAATATAACAACCAATTTATAGAATGAATTTTCTTTTTTAGCGAATATAATAAAATTTTGAATTATTTTGGAACTATTTGAAATTTCCTTTAAGAAGACGATATAGCGAAGCCAACTGCTAGTATAGAGTTGTTAATTCGTATGGGGAGCTGAAGGAATCTATTTTTGCTTACGACTGGGAAAAGGAAGCAAAGTAGGTGCTCACGCTCACCATTGTGATTGAAGAAGCCATATGTGCTCTGACTACATTTGATGAAGTCGGTCATGCGAATTATGATTTAAAGAACGGTGAAGGTGCAGGCAACCCACAAGAAGCAGAGGAACAGAAGGAAATAGCCCGTAAGGAAATGCGCCTGATCCGAGCCTTTATACGTAAACACATTTATTGGTTCGGCGGTGGAGCGAAAAGACAATATACCTGGCTTTGGGCAAGCCCAAGAGCAGGGCGGCCAGAATTATTAATACTGGGCGAGAAAGGCGTGGACAATAGAAAAGATTCTGAGGGAGTGTGCCGGATTTTATCCGGTCCAAATTACACCGAATTATTTAAACCTGTTCCGTGAGCAGGCCATAAATCTAATGAAGTTCCGATGCTTATACTAAGTGATTTTATTCCAAGTATCCTGCTCACAGCGTTTTTTTGTTATTTTTTTAAAAAACAGTCTGGCGGCTTTACCGTCGATAGGACATATATGAAGACAAATTGCATACAAAGATGTTCGACAATCATCAGTTCTCTTTTTTACAAACAGCAACAATAATACCATGGAAATATTTTTATATTAATGGTACATTATGTATACTTCGATTTATAAGGAGGGCTTTATGAAAATACAAAAAAAGTATGCTCTAAGTATCATAATACTTTTCGTAGTAATCGTCGTCGTGGGAGGCATTTTTGTATCTAAATCGACTATTTCTTTTAAAGAAGCAGCTTTAGAGCAAGTGAATCTGAAAGAAATTGATACCATTGAAATCATTAAATCAGAGGACAATTCTGCCAATGAAAAAAAGATAACTGTGTCAAATGCTAAAGAAATTCATCAAATCATAGAAGAACTTTCGAAAGTACAGCTAAAAAAATCTGATTCAAGCGCTCCTTCGTCCGGCTTGTATTGGATTACTATACGATCAAAACAAGAAAGAAGCGTTGGATTAACCATTTTTGGAGAAAAAAGTTTAGTGGTTTATAAATACAACACGCCCGTTCCTAAAAGTAATGTTGTTTCATATGAAATCATCAGTGGATATAATGGGAAGCTAATAGAAAACTTGTTCGAATAAATTTTGAAGAAACAAACGACCGCTTGTCTTAGCTAGGCAAGCGGTCGTTTGTTCTATAACTGACTATTACATAAGCATCCATCCACCGCTGGTGGAATGCACTCGTGTTACTACACCTTTACCAGTAATGAATCTGATCCCCTGTGTTTCATATTCAATAAATGGAAATTTGACATCAATCAAATCATATTTCCCTTGATTGTCCTCCAAAAAGTCTTGAAGATATCCCATCTCCCAGTAACCATTAATAACCATACTTTTGAGAGCATCTTTTTCATTAGGGACCATACCTAACAGGAGAGAGGCAATGCCTGCTGCCAAACTAGGTGCAGTATACTTAAAAAATATAGCCCCTAGTATAGAAAGCGAAGAACTCAACCCAGCGGCCAAAGCATTAGTATTCTGCTCTACAAGGCCCTTATCATAAACAGTTCGTTGTGCTCTTTGCAGTTGTCTAACCTGGTCCAAATTCAAAACAACATTAGCAGTGTATTCTTTTGTAAATGCCATAATTAATTAGCTCCTTTTACTTAAAGTTTTTTTGTCTAATCAGACTAGAGAGCTGCGCGCTTTATTTGCTTCTCGTTATATAGGGAAAAAAAGGAGCCATTTTTACAACACATTAATACTTTTTATTTGGAGGTTTCTATTTTGGGCCGGGTGGACATCCAGAGAGTAGTAAGTTTCTTGATGTATACGTACAGAATGGCCTTCTAGGGATCGTTTCAAAGAAAAGGCTTCAAAGGATGCTTAAAAGGCCATCAGAGCTTTTGTGGCCTAATGGGGACGCTGGAATGGGTGTTAATATAGCCCGAAAGGCACCGCCCAATTGGTCTAAAATCCAAACTTACAAACAAGGAAAGCCCCTGCCAGCTGCAGGGGCTTTCCTTGTTTATTCGAGTCCTGAGGAAATGGCTTGACCGCCAATCCCTGGGGGGAAGTCCTACGTGTTTCTTGAGACGGTTGGCTGATTGTTCCGCTGGAGTCTTGCTTATCTCTGGGTTAGGGGGCAGAATAGCATTGGGATTATTGCCCCCTGTTGTATTCAAATAGTGGACTGCTGCGATTTAAGGAAACCAGCCTGGCTTCCAAATTTCTTCATAGCAGCTAAAATGTCTGCATGTTTGTCTGTGTTGAAAGTGACTTCTATTCTTACTTTATCGCCCATTTGTTTCACTCTGATCTAGCGGCTACCATAGCTTTTGCTTATTTGTAAAAACCGAGCACATTAGCGATTTCCGAATCCTCTACAAACCGGGCAAATTTGTAATGTGCTTTAACTTCCTTCTGACCGATTAGATTGGACCGGCCACCAGTAAATAGCACGGTATTCACGGTATCATTTCTTAATGTTGCCTTTAATGTTGTACTAATCGTATTCAGGATTTCTCTTGTATACTTTATAACAGCTTTTACCACAAAAATGGTAATAGGGAAAGATTTATTTTTTATTAGGTTGTAAGAAGTATCTTTCCTTTGTGGAAACAATTACTTCGAGTATAGAAGTTTTCGCTTCTTCATAGTCACGTGCTAGTTCAGCCAGAGCAAAATCGGTAAGGAGTTTGAATTCTTGTCGTTTGTAATGATCTTCAAACCCAATTGTATTTATAAATCGGTCTTTGGCATGTACCAAATGAAGATCGGTGCCCCATGTATATGAAAATCCTTTATCTATTCCAGAAACAAATTCATCAATATGTAGCTTATTGCCTGTAATTGCTGTATGTTGGTAGAAAACTGATATTTCAATAAAATTATAATATCCTACCTGAATAATGAGAATTATCTTCCCAAATCGTTCTTTTTGTGCGAGAATGATTGAAAAATCATCCATGAGTACGCATACAGGAAGAGACGATTCATACAGCACGTATAACAAGGGAGGAAATAACCATGTCAGAAGAACGCAAGCTGTCATTCGAAACTCTCGCTGTCCATGCCGGACAACAAATTGATCCTACTACCTTTGCCCGCGCCGTTCCGTTGTATCAGACCACTTCATACGGATTTCGGGATGCGGAGCATGCGGCTGATTTGTTCTCGCTGAAAGAATTCGGCAACATTTATACGCGTCTGATGAATCCGACCACGGATGTGTTCGAGCAACGGATCGCCGCGTTGGAAGGCGGGGCTGGCGCGTTGGCAACGGCTTCGGGAGCGGCGGCGATTTCCTTCTCCATCCTGAACATTGCGGGAGCTGGGGATGAAATTGTGTCGGCCTCCAGTCTGTATGGCGGTACATATAATCTATTTTCTACAACACTGCCGAAATTGGGCATTAAAGTACATTTTGTCGATTCGGATGATCCAGAGAACTTCCGTAATGCCATTACGGATAAGACGAAGGCATTATTTGCCGAAACGATTGGCAACCCACAGGGCAATGTGCTGGATGTGGAAGCTGTAGCGGCGATTGCGCACGAATATGGTATTCCGCTGATTGTGGATAACACGTTCCCAAGTCCTTACTTGTTGCGTCCTATTGAATACGGAGCGGACATTGTCGTGCATTCTGCAACGAAGTTTATTGGCGGACACGGTACGTCTATTGGTGGGGTGATCGTGGACAGCGGCAAGTTTGACTGGAAAGCGAGTGGTCGTTTCCCAGGACTGACTGAGCCGGACCCGAGCTACCACGGAGTTGTTTACACCGAGGCGGTGGGACCTATCGCATATATTATCAAGGCACGGGTCCAATTGCTGCGGGACTTGGGAGCGGCCATTTCTCCGTTTAATTCATGGCTGCTGCTTCAGGGCTTGGAGACACTTCATCTGCGGTTGGAAAGACATAGTCAAAATGCCTTGAAGGTAGCGCAATATCTCGAAGGCCACAAGGATGTGGAGTGGGTCAGCTACACCGGGTTGCCGAGCCATCCGTCCTATGAATTAGCTCAAAAGTATTTGCCGAAAGGACAAGGAGCAATCCTGACCTTTGGTATTAAAGGTGGAAGCCAGGCGGGAAGCAAGCTAATTGCGAATGTAAAGCTATTTTCTCATTTGGCGAATGTAGGTGATTCCAAGTCTTTGATTATTCACCCGGCAAGCACAACACACCAGCAGTTGAATGTGGAAGAACAGGTTGCTGCCGGAGTCAAACCAGAGCTGTTACGCCTATCTGTCGGGACAGAAGCGATAGACGATATATTGTACGATCTGGAGCAGGCGATCGCGGCCAGCCAGCAGTAGTAGTAGTCGAACACTTCTTAGACCAAGTGTGACAGAGCATTCGTGTGGCATTCGCAAGTGATTTTTCGACCCAGATCAGTATTCGTTCAATGTTTATCAGGCGGGGGGCAACCTCCGTCTTTTTTTCGTATTGACAACATACCCCCATAGGTATATATTATACCCCGTAGGGTATATGAGGAGGGGAAGAAATGGGTAGGAAAATAGTTATTATTGGCGGGGTAGCAGGTGGAGCCTCTGCTGCTGCGAGATTACGTAGATGGAATGAGGAAGACGAGATTATTCTGTTTGAACGCGGAGAGCATGTTTCTTTTGCAAACTGTGGCCTTCCCTACTATATTGGCGGGGCAATCCATGCGCGGGAGAAGCTGTTTCTCCAGACACCTCAAGGGATAAGAGACCGTTTTAATATAGATGTGCGGGTACTGAAAGAAGTGATACAAATAGACCGAGAGCAGAAGCTCGTCCATTTCCGCGATATGATTACAGGGGAAACAGATGAGCAGCCGTACGATATTGTGGTATTGTCGCCGGGAGCCAAACCGATGATACCGGACATTCCTGGATTACATGAAGCTATGAATTTATTTACATTAAGAAATATTCATGACACGGACGTTATTAAGGCATATGTAGATGAAAGGCATCCAAAGCATGTCACGGTGATCGGGGCCGGATTTATTGGGCTGGAGATGGCCGAGAATTTGCGGGAGCGTGGACTTGCAGTAACCATTATTGATATGGGGCAACAATTATTGAATCCGCTGGACCCTGAAATGGCCAAATGGGTAGAACAGCATATGAGGCTGAACGGGGTGGAGGTGCGTTTAGAGGAAGGAGTCACGGCTTTTGAAGGGCAGGGTACACAACTTCGTTTGACTTCCGGGGGTGTGCTTCAGACGGACATGGTTATTCTGGCGATCGGTGTTGTTCCTGAAAATGAGTTGGCCAAGCAAAGCGGATTGGAACTTGGTTTTCGCGGCGCTATTCAGGTGAACGCCCAACTGCAAACCAGCGATCTGGCCATTTATGCGGTGGGGGATGCCATTCAGGTCAAAGACCGCAATCATGGGTTTGCAACGATGGTATCGCTAGCCTGGGGAGCCAATCGTCAGGGGCGTTTGGTAGCGGATCATATTAACGGTCAAGCAATTTCTTATGATGGGGCGCTTGGAACATCCGTAATTAAGACCTTTGCATTGACTTCAGCTTCTACAGGTAATAATGAAAAAACATTACAGCGGCTGGGCGTTCCTTATCAGGCTGTTCATATTCATCCTGGTTCACATGCCGGCTATTACCCTGGCGCATCACCCATTGCTATGAAGCTGCTCTTTAATCCCGAAAACGGGATGATCTATGGGGCGCAGGCTGTTGGAGCTGATGGAGCAGACAAAAGGATTGATGTCATTGCGACGGCTATTCGTGGCCATTTGAACGTCCGTGAACTGGCTGATATTGAACTTGCTTATGCACCTCCTTATTCTTCAGCAAAAGACCCTGTGAATATGGCGGGTTACGTGGCTTCGAATATCATGGATGGGCTGGTCCAAACGATACAGTGGCATGAAGTTGATGATTTTCACCGCAATGGTGGTCTTATTATTGATGTTAGGGATGCGGTGGAGCTACAGGCAGGGGCCATTCCAGGTTCGATTCATATTCCTCTGGCCGAGATTAGAGAGCGAATGGCAGAAATCCCCAGTGATCTAGAGATCGCGGTATCCTGCCAAGTCGGCCTGCGAGGCTATATTGCGGCCCGAATTTTGACTCAATACGGTTATCGGGTGAGGAACGTTGATGGTGGCTATAAGACGTATTCGGTTATGGCTGAACGTGAGTGAACATTTCCTTTCATGTCTTTGATGTAGAATCGCTACTGTACATTATTTACGTTATCCGCAGGGTTTACCCCTTTTCTGATCAAATTATGGCTTGGTTCACTGTGTGACGTCTGTTACAATAGAAGAGGTATATACGAATGGATAGAAAAGAGGTTGAACAGGTGGGCACTTCAGTGATTTGGGAAGCAGTTATATATTGGGTGATCTTGGTGATTTCCGCTCTGTGCGTGATCGCAGTATCTGGTACTCGGAAGACAGCAAGCACGATTATTTTAGCGCCCGTTGTTTTGTTCTGTACCATATTTATGATGCAGGGATCAGTGTTTACTGCCATGAATCACCCGACGATGGGGTCTAATGTCGGTTTGGGTATGGCATTTCTGACAACATGGGTGGTCAGCGGAATATTGTTTGCTGTAGCGCTTGTAATTGCTTTTATTAAATATAACAAGAAGAACAAGGCGTAATTTAGCCTTAACCTCAGATGGATAAAGGCTTTCGGTGATGTACCGAAAGCCCTTTTTGTATTCCTTTTTAACCATGCAGGATGTCTCCGCTTATCTGCGTCTTCTCATAAGCAACACAACGATCAGCACGACGATGATCACGATCAATAGGAATTTCATATTCGATAACCTCCTTGGTCTGTCTCATATTTGGTATTAACCACTTTTAGTTAGTATGCACCGATGGATCTCAAGCAAGTATCTATTGTCGAGTTTTTGGGGAAATTTAGAATGTGGGACTAAAAAGAGGTTTACAGGCTTAGCTGGAAAGTGTATACATAAAGTAAGGAGGCGATTGCCATGAGTGATCGTGCATTTCATTTGTTCTATATTATTTTCTTAACGGTTCTGGCACTTGGAAGTGTGGGTGGAATCGCTTGGTGGCTGCGCTCTGTCGGTCGTCAGGAGAAGGAAAAAAACTAAATTCAACATGGGCATACAAGCCCGAATGCATCTTCCAGTAGGAGGGTGCATTTTTATATGTTATAATGGGAACATATGTTCTTTGTAGGGGGGAAGACGATGTTGCCAGATTTGGAACGAAAGCTGCTACGTATTTTGTATAATTATTTCGCCCAGCATCGCCACATGCCCACAATGGCGGAATTGACCGTAAAAACGGGCAAGCGAGATGCTGAAATTACAGTCGCCTTGCGACATATGGAACAGGAGCGCTACATCACTTGGGAAAACAATTCGGGTACCCAGCATGTTGTTTTACTGGAAGGGTGGGAGCGTCCCTCGACCCAAAGGCGCACCCAAGCGGAAACAAGACGTTCCACTACGCAAACGATGCCGCCCGATGGTACAGAATACTGGACGAATTATTAGAAGGTATATAAAACTGGAAAATTAATGAGTTTTTAAGGTGCATATCATTTAGTTTTAAGAAAGCGAGACTATAATGACCCTATTAACCCCTTTTTGATCAAGCTATAGGCCCTGCCGATGTATCGGCAGGGCCACTTTTTTGTTCATAGATACGGTTTCCGTATATGAAAAATCCCCCGGGGATCATCCGGAGGATGGTGCAGTTTGCATATACTGCACGGCCTGCTCAAACTTCATCGTTTGATGGCAAAATATATATTCAACCCCTGCTACCTTGCATTATATGGTCAGCATGTTCATAAGGGGCAGTGTGATTCCACTGTTCATTTTCCAAACGACAAAAGCCCTACCTCTCTTTCGTCCTTGCGGCTCCGATGACCGCGCCAGTGTGAATGTGAAAATCTTCGGCAAAAGCTCAAAATTCTACATTAGGGTTATACATAAAATTAGGAGAAGCTCCATACGGTGATTAGGAGTAATAGCTTGTTGCGTGGAATCTTATGGGGTTAATACATACTCCAATAGTATAGCAAGAATGATTATAAAACACAAGTCATTTTTGGCTTTTTGATTATAGACTGGAAAAAATGTTGGCTAAAATGCTCTTCCCTCGAGAGTTTCTTAATTAAGAATAAGATGATTTCCCATCTATAGATTGCAGATTAAAAGCCGTCCTCGTATTTATGTAAAATGCTCGAGCAAGAAGGTAAACTTTTGATGGTTGGACTCCGATATTGAATACACAAGATATTTTAGAGTGTACGGATGAAAAGAGGGGTAGCAATTTGCCGACCTATAAGCGCTTTATTCAGCATGTTATCCTGAACTATATTATAGGTTCGTTTATCGCTGTATTGTTGGTAGGTATGATTTTTGTATTTTCCACGTTAAATGTAGCCCACTATGAAATTCTGGGTCTTGTTAAAATTATTGCATTTTCCAGCGTCATTATGATTGCTTGTGAAACCATAGTGTTTCGAATGCATTTGAGACCGGTTCATCGTTTTTTTTACGGCAATCAGGAAACACTCAAGGATGTAGAAGCGGTGTATATCCGGGTTCATCATCTGCCTAATTTGTCAGTTTTACGTATTGTTGGACCGCATTTGTTGGGTTTCTCTATCCCGGCAGCCGTCATTGCCTTATGGATGATACATACTGGACAACTTACCTTTCCCTTGTATTATGTAGGAATCGCCTGTATAGGAGCTTGTCTGGTTGCTTCGATGCACGCACTGGTTGAATTTTTCCTGACAATGAGAGCAATCAAGCCGCTGCTGGAGGAAATCCGTGATCGAACCTATCAGCAATATGGATTAAACCTGTCCCTGCGAGGACGAGTCCTACTATCGCTTCGGCATAAATTTCAGTTAAGCGCGACGCTCATTGGTGCTTTTCCTCTGTTTTTATTTTGTCTAGCTACACAGATTCGCCTGGAACGTTTGGAGGCGACGGATTCGAGTTCCTATTGGGCATGGGCGGGTACGATTTTAATTTTTGGTGTAGCCTTTGCTTATCTGGGAGGAAGGTTGTTGACCCGTGAGATCGAACAGCCGATCCACCACCTGCTGGAAAAAATGAATGCAGTGAGGGAAGGCCGCCTGAACAGTAATGCCAGCGACTTGTACTCCGACGAATTTGCCGAGTTGGTTGAAGGCTTTAACATGATGATCGAGGGCCTGAAGGAACGGGAAGAAAAGAATGGTCAGCTATTGGACAGTTACTTCGCCACCTTGGCGGCAGCGCTGGATGCGCGAGATGCCTATACCGCAGGACATTCTTTGCGTGTGGCTGAATACTCCGTACTCATTGGGCGCAAGGGAGGTTTGAATGAGACAGACCTCGACTTGCTGCGCAAAACAGCTTTGCTGCATGATATCGGTAAAATCGGCGTGGCTGACGCTGTTCTGCTCAAGGACGGCAAGCTGACGGACGAGGAGTTTGATCAGATTAAAATGCACCCGGTTATGGGAGAGAGTATTCTCCGGCAAGTTGAACCAGCTTATGCTATGGCCCCTTATTTGCCCGGTGTGCGATCGCACCATGAACGTTATGATGGCAAGGGATACCCTGACCAGCTCGCTGGGGAAGATATCCCCTTATTTGGGCGAATCATTGCTGTAGCGGATGCTTATGATGCGATGACGTCTGATCGTCCCTATCGGCAAGGTATGAAGGAAGAGAAGGCGGTTATGATATTGGAAGAGGGAAAGGGAACCCAATGGGACCCTTATTTTGCCGAATTATTTGTCAAGGAGTGGCGCCGGAACAAAGGCATCACAAGCTGACTCTGTATATATCAGCACAACAGGGCGAGCCATTGAGGTTCGCTTTTTTATATAGGAATGTAAGCATCTTTTATGTCGAAAGATGGGGCTTCATGTTATGATGTACAAGAAAGGCAAACGCGGTTAACATAGGCCTGGCATCCAATTTTTTGCGCTATGGGAGTGTGAGTCCATGCAATTTTCAATGATGTTTTTAATGAATTTAGGGATGCTGATTGCCGTTGCCTATGTGGCGAACGTGATTTATAAATATGGTTTGAGTCGTACCTCTTCGCGGTTCAAATATGTCAGCTCGGTGCTGCTAGTGATATTTGGCGGATGGGTCAGCTCTTGTTTTGGTTTTAACTTTAGTGAAACGGTTATTTTTGATCTGCGTTTTGTACCGCTGATTATCGCGGCATTGGTGTATCCCCGCTCCTATACGCTTATTATTATTGGGGTCGCAATCGGACTAACGAGATTTACCTTCGGTCTGCATATGGCGGCGTGGGTCGGCTTTTTGAATATGAGCATTCTGGGCGTCCTGTGCGCCGGATTGAACTACTGGATGCGCCGTTCCACCTGGCGTTTGATTATTAAGGCATCGGTGACCATTTTAGCGGTTAATATCGTAAATACGTTAAATATTGCCTGTCTGGGCGTCATTCCCTGGCGCTATTATGTAGCGGAGGTTGTTCCTCTTACACTGCCAATCGGCATCGTCCTCAGTTTTTTATTTGCTCTGATTTTAAGGGACTTTCAGATGGAACAACAGCGGAATCATCAGATTAAGCAGGCGAATGAGTTGTTATCAGAGCAGCGAGATGAGTTGCAGAAGGCAAAGGTCATTCTAGAGGAACGTGCCAAGCAACTGATGATGGCTTCCCAATATAAATCGGATTTTATGGCAACGATGTCGCATGAGTTACGTACACCTCTTAACAGCATCATTAACCTGGCGCAGATTATCAACGAGCAGGGAAAAGAATTGGATGAGGACGAGTTATACCAATACAGCGATCTCATCTATGCCTCGGGGCATGATTTGCTCCAAATGATTAACGACATTTTGGACTTGTCCAAGGTCGAGGCTGGGCACATGGAAATCGTAAGTGAACCAGTCAATGTGCGTGAGATTGCGCAGGTGATGATGATGCATTTTGAAGTCACTGCGAAGGATAAAAACCTGGAATTCAGCTTAAAGGAGCATGAGCCTATACCGAATGAAATTCGGTCCGATTCTAAACGTGTACAGCAAATTTTGCGTAATCTGTTATCCAACGCCTTTAAGTTCACTCATGAAGGACGTGTATTGCTAGAAATGAGTACACAGCATCTGGATCGAAAGGGACAGGAGGGAGATTGGGTTGTATTTGCTGTAAAAGATACGGGCATCGGTATTTCCAAGCTTCAGCAACACGTTATTTTTGAGGCATTCCAGCAGGCGAACGGTTCCATTAATCGTAAATATGGAGGAACCGGGTTGGGATTGTCCATCAGCCGTGATTTTTCCCGCTTGTTGGGCGGGTTTATCCGTTTAGAAAGTGAGGAGGGTAAGGGAAGTACGTTTTCCTTGTACCTACCCATGTGTCCGTCCGTAAGCAAGGAGGCGGACGAACAACCCTTTAAATTAACCTAATCGCTATTGTAGGAGCAGGAGCGCTATGGCACAAAGGAGGTCTATCATGGAACGTAAAGCGGTCGTTGTGGGTGCAACAGGGCTTGTCGGGGGTTATGTTGTACGAGAGCTGCTGGTGCAAAAGGAATACAACCGCGTCATGGTTATGGGCAGACGTCCGTTGGACATCAAGCATCCCAAGCTGGAACAGGCGCTCATCGATTGGGAACAGCCACAGAAAGCGGCGTTCGCCTTCGAAGGGGTGGATGATGTTTTTTGCTGCCTTGGGACAACGATGAAAAAAGCTGGCACCAAGGAGCAGTTTCGTCAGGTGGATCTGGACTATCCGGTGCTGGCTGCCCAGTTGGGCAAAGAGGCTGGTGCTGTACAGATGCTAGCTATCTCAGCGATGGGGGCCGATCCAGATTCACGTGTGTTTTATAACCGCACCAAGGGTGAGGCTGAAGAGGCGGTTGCCGCTATCGGGCTGCCTGCGCTGCATTTGTTCCGTCCGTCGCTGATTTTGGGCGCGAGACCTGAACGACGTATGGGCGAAGCCGCTGCCGCTGTTGTCATGAAAGCGCTGGACGGTCTGATGACGGGCAAGCTCGCTTCCTACCGCGCTATCCCGGCTTCGGTCATCGCACGAGCCATGGTACGAATCGCTCTTGCGCAGGCGAGCGGCGTACATATTTATCCGAACGACATCATTCGGGTCATTGGTGCAGAGCTAACATCCGATGATGAGGAACCTGTTACAGGAACAGCTCCTGATGAGAACGTGTAAAACCACGACAGGATTAAAATGACAATAACGCCGCTGTTGCCCAATGATTCGGACAACAGCGGCGTTATTTGTGTTTTATTGGTGGTTTGTATGTTGCGGCACATCTATCGTAATCTCTAATTCATCAATGTAATGGCGTGTCCAGTTGCCATTAGCATCGAGCAGGGCACTACCTCCTGGTTGTGTTGGCAATATATAAGGCTTGAAATTGATCTTCTGGGGAGTATCTACAAAAGGAGTAAACAGGGTGATCATTTTGCTGTCACGTTCTTTGGTAAGGGGAACTCCAGAGCCGCTCAGGAGCTGGAGTTCTCTTCCCTGCTCGTCGAATATAGCATACTCAAGCATATCCAATTCCTTTTTGGTGTACTGGATCGTGTGGCCGTTTTTGATGTACTTGTATTCTCGCTCCACGGTATAATCATCCGGCATATGTGCAATATCGGTCAGCATTTTGAACGACGTTGTGATCTTGGTCGTGATGGGTGTAATTTCTACCTTTTCTGCCGTAAATGTAAGATACGGATTAGACTTGCTCATTTGCAGCTGAAGTATCTTGTTATTTATTTTAGTTTTGTGAACCGTGGTTTGTATGCGAAACGGCTCGGCTATACCTTTTAACTTTGCATATACCTCTAGCTCAAACTGATCCGATAAGGCGGGTTTACCACTGGCAGGGTCACGCATATACGCAATCAGCATAGAATTACTGTCTTTGCCTGGGCGGCCATACATGAAATTAAAGGCACCATTATTGCTATTGACCGATGTCCCATTGATGAACAGGTCCACTTTCTCCAGAATGTCCTCCTCGGGCTGTCCTTGCGTTTGGATGGCCGGATATAGGGTTTGATGTTGTGAATCTCCGCCGCTCTTTTCCAACGCCACGACCAAGCGTGTCCCGTCAAATATGATTTGTGGTACCTTTAATGTAATACCGCTATGGGTAACACTGAGATTCGAGGAAGTTGCGAACCCTTTCTGATCAGCGGTTTGCAGCCCGAGATCCCCAGCAAGCTTGAACACGCTGTCTACAAGGGGAACCTGTTTCAGTGATTCTGCCATTGTAGGCGAAACAAAGGCGCTACCAATGATCATAATGCCAATGGCAGCCGCAGAAGCAGCGACAATTGCGGTTCCCCGAAGAAATCTTTTGACTGGTCCATGTAAGGAAGAGGAAGGAGACTTGGATAACGGCTCCACATCCGATTCCATTTGTGTGTAAAATGCATCTAAGCGTTCTCTTACCAAATCGGGAATCATTACCGTGTCTGCTTCCAAGTTTTCTTTTTCTGATTGTAATTTCTGGTCCAGCTCTTTATTCTGTTTCTCAAACTCTGAAGGGCTCATTGAAAGGTCACCTTCCTTTCTCCGCGATTTTGTAGCAGGTCCATTAATGTTCTGCGAGCACGGTGTAATCGTGTTTTGACGGCCCCCTCTGATACATCCAGTACCTCTGATATTTCTCTGATCGGCATATCCCGCAAATAGTGCAGGGAAATCACAGTTCGCATGGACTCCTCCAAGTGGTCGATGGCCTCGCGCAGTTCGATTTTTTCATATCCGCCCGAAATGGAGGGTTCCTTTATAAATTCCGCCACGGGTACGATCCGTTTTTGCTTGCGGATAATGAGATGGCACTCATTAATGAGGATGCGAAGCAGCCATGTTTTAAAATAGCGAGGTTCACGCAGCTCACCCAGAGACTGGTATGCCTTGAGCATCGCCTCTTGCATCGCGTCCGCGCAATCTTCATTGCTGCGAAGAATGGAACGCGCCATGCCATACATATCGGATTCCATATGTTTCATCAAGGCGACGAATGCCTTGCGGTCCCCCTGCCTTGCTTGGTGTAAGTTTGTTTCGAGATTCAAAGGATGGTGCTCCTTTCCCGTCTATACTGGCTATGATCATTGTACCTGTATCTGGATTTGTGGAATTTATTTTGTAGCAGGTTATAGGAGTTAGATGATACATAGGCGCTAAAGGTTACAGCGGATATAAAAAATATAGCACCGTCGCAAGGGATGGCTTAAAAGAAGCCCAGTGCGTTAATCCGTAGCACGGAATAGTGGCTTTGGACTTCACATGCTATAATACGGTGAACCAGTATCAGGAAGGAGAATCCAACCCATATGAAAAAAACAATTGCTACTGAAAAAGCACCCGGTGCTATCGGCCCTTATAGCCAAGCGGTAGAGGCAGGCGGGTTTATTTACACCTCGGGACAGCTTGGACTAAATCCGGCAACAGGTGAGTTTGGTAAGGATGTACAGGAGCAGGCACGCCTGTCCTTGAGCAACGTCCAAGCCATTCTGGAAGCGGCAGGCAGCAACATGAACCAGGTTGTGAAAGCGACTGTATTCCTGAAGGATATGAACGATTTTGTCAGCGTCAATGAGGTGTACAGTTCTTTCTTTGAGCAACCCTATCCAGCACGCAGTGCGGTGGAGGTAGCTCGTCTGCCTAAGGATGCACTGGTGGAGATTGAAGTCATTGCATTGAAGGGCGAATAGTCTGAAAGGTCCGTTCATAAAATAAAAAGTTTGTATGGCAACCGGGTGTCCCTATTAAATAGAGGCACCCGGTTGCTCAAATTTAATGTGTTTTGTTTTTTTGAATATAGAGTGGAGGTGGAGATGATTAAAAAAATAATTTTCACTGGTGGAGGCTCTTCAGGACATGTAGCAGTAAACCTAGCTTTGATTCCTCACTTACTGGAACAACATTGGAGTGTCCAATACATAGGCTCTGAACAAGGGATTGAAAGAAAATTGATTTCTGGACTAGAAGATGTGTGTTATTTCAGTATCTCAACTGGGAAATTGCGCAGATATTTTGATTGGAATAATTTTAAGGACCCTTTTAAAGTGCTGAAGGGGATTTCTCAAGCGTACCGGATTATAAGAAAAGAAAAACCGGATATTATTTTTTCAAAAGGCGGGTTTGTTTCGGTTCCTGTGGTATTGGCTGGGTGGTTGAATAAAGTCCCTGTAATCATTCATGAATCAGATATTACCCCTGGATTAGCTAATAAGATTTCCAGCATATTTGCTACAGAAATTTGTACTACCTTTCCTGAAGCCACTCAGTACTTTCGCTCTAAGCATACCCGGTATGTAGGTGCTATTGTGAGAGATGAACTAAAAGATGGGGAGGCAGCCAAAGGTTTGACCTATTGCGGATTTACTCGAAATAAGCCGATCATTCTGATCATGGGTGGGAGTTTAGGTTCCAAGAAGATCAATGAGATGGTCTGGATGAATTTAGAGGCTTTGCTCGTTCATTTTCAAATCGTCCATATTTGTGGTAAAGACCAAGTGAATCATTCCATTCATATGCATGGCTACAAGCAGTTTGAATACATAAACGATGAACTGGCGGATGTTATGGCGATGGCAGATATGGTTGTTTCTAGGGCGGGTTCAAATTCCATTTTTGAATTCTTAACGCTGCGGAAGCCTATGCTATTGATCCCTCTTTCAAAGGCAGTCAGCCGGGGAGATCAAATTCTAAATGCCAAATCATTTAAAGCGCAAGGCTTTTGTGAGTTTTTAGAAGAAGAAGAGTTGGAATCTGAACGATTTGTTGACATGATTCTTGGTTTGTATGAAAAAAGGTCGGATTATATTATCAATATGAAGAAAATGAATGCAGATCACTCGACAAGCAAGCTTATAGATTTGATTAAAGTCTATACCTAATCACATGGTTAAAATGAATAAACAAAGCAAGCGAGCTTGGGCTAGATGATTCAGACCCAAGCTCGCTTGTTCTGGCTAGGAGATCATATTCGTTTTCTTTAATCCCGTTCTCGATTACGGGCAAAGAATAGCCATAGCGCGTACACCAGAATGATTGCCGCCAAGATCAATGCAGCCAGCCGTACATTTTCATTGTTCGGATGCTCGACGGCGATGGCGACATAGGCCCATACAAATACGAGAGGATAAATGCTGTCGCGATAAGGGAAGCTGACCATGATGGCCAATACGGTGCCGATGAGCAGGATAATGATCGCCCATGTCGTATCGCTGAGTCCCCAGCCACTCCATTCATTCTTTTCCAGTGCCACTGCAATATTGATAATAGTAGCAATAGATACCCAACCGAGGTTCAGGCTGAACGGTAGCTTGACGAACCACATTTCTCCGCGGGTTGGCTGCGGCGTGCGGGTACGTACATACACGACGCTCAAGGAAAGCAAGTATAGAATAATGACGATGACGCACAGCTCTACGTATACATACTGCCAGAGGAAAATCCAGATGATATTGAAGAGACAGCTTAGAATAAAAAAAATACCGATGGACTGAACGCTTGTCTTGGCTTGCCCTGTAGGTGTAGCTTGGTACACGACAAAGCAGGCGAGCAGTACGTAGATGACCGACCAGATGGAAAAAGCGTAACCCGCTGGGGTGATCAAGGTTGGGTACATGTTGGATACAGCAGCAGTGCTTCTGCCACCGATAGGAAGTGTAGAAGCCAGAACGTTAACGAGAACGACAGCGATAAATGCAATAATATTCCACCATTTATACGGATGGCTTCGTGACATAGGGATATCTCCTCCTCAACGAATGATGATCCAAAAATGACCGACTGGTCACAAGCTTCTATTATGAATATACCCACTTTGCTTTCGAATATGTCCTAACCGGAAAAAGTTTCTTGATCCCGGTAAAATCATAAAAAGTTGTATGTATATGCAGTCATATGTAGTACAATGGTGAAAATTTTAAGCACTATATAAGCTGAATTTCCTCAAATTCAAATTATATAGAAGTAAGGAGATAAGTAGAATGAATGGCTTGGAGAAAGTAGGGAAATTTGTAGGAGGAACCTTTTCCATCTGGGTACTTTTATTTGCATGCTTGGGATTTTTCTTTCCTGCGGCGTTTACAGGGTTGAAAGGATACATACAGTTATTTTTGGGCATTGTCATGTTCGGGATGGGGCTGACTTTATCTGCGGCTGACTTTCGTGAAGTATTCCGGCGTCCAGTGGATGTGGCTATTGGTGTGGTCGGACATTATCTGATTATGCCGTTTCTGGCCTTTGGATTGGCATTAGTATTGCAGCTGCCACCGGATATTGCGGTAGGTGTCATTTTGGTAGGCTGTTGCCCGAGTGGAACCGCGTCCAACGTAATGACGCTCTTATCCAAAGGCGATGTGGCGTTGGGCGTGTCGATTGCTTCAGTATCGACGCTGATTGCTCCACTAGCTACCCCGGCCATGATTAACCTGCTTGCTGGACGTTGGATGAATATTGATGCGAAGTCGCTGATCATGGATATTCTCATCGTGGTTATTGTCCCCATTGTGTTGGGTGTTATCGTCAAATCGCTATTTCGCAAACAGGCAGAAGCCAGTGTCCAGGCGCTGCCGCTCATATCAACACTGGTGATTATGCTCATCGTGGCTATTGTGATTGCAGGCAGCAAAGGCAAGATTTTGGAGACAGGTCCGATTATTTTTGGTGTGGTTATTTTGCATAACGGTATCGGGTTCCTGCTCGGATATTGGTTTGCCAAGCTATTCGGTATGAATCTTTCCAAGCGTAAAGCTGTTACTCTGGAAACGGGAATGCAGAATTCCGGACTGGGCGCTGCGCTGGCAGCAGCTCATTTTAATCCGATTGCTGCTGTACCGAGTGCGATTTTTAGCGTGTGGCATAATATTTCCGGCTCGTTGCTCGCGACCTGGTTTTCCCGCCGGGAGGAGAAGAACAGCACATCCGGGAACCATTAAGCTTTGTCAGTGGCTTGTGACAAGTGGCTGCGGTTCAGCTTTTTCAAACAGTTTGGGGAAGGTCAGAAAGGATAGATTTGACTTTATAGTTGCGGATCATTATACTGTGGTTGTTACAACCACTGTATTTAAGTAAGCAACAGTAGTTTGAGTTCGTTATGGAAGGAAAACTGCATCCAATTCATATTCGGCTTCATGCTTAACAGCCTTATATTATCTGATCTGATTTAAACTGAAGGAGAGAGAACGAATGAACCCAAAATATAATTCTCTATTTGAAGCTTTTACCCTGCCATCCGGTGTTACGTTGAAGAACCGTATTACCATGGCCCCTATGACTAACTTTGCTTCCCACGAAAATGGTGAAGTCAGTGACGAGGAACTGGCATACTACCGTGAACGCTCCGGTGGTGTGGGCGCGGTTATTACCGCTTGTGTGTATGTAACTCCAGATGGTAAAGGATTTGTTAATGAGTTTGGTGCGGACAAGGATGAAATGATTCCTAGCCTGCGCCGTCTGGCAGATACGATTCATCAGGAGGGCGCGAAAGCGATCCTGCAAATTTATCATGGTGGCCGCCTGTGTCCACCGGATCAAATTCCAGATGGACAGCCGATCAGTGCAAGCGCAGTAGCCGAGGAAAAAGAAGGCGCGCCTGTGCCGCGTGAAATGACATCCGACGATATCCACCGCGCCATTCGTGCCTATGGCGAAGCGACTCGCCGCGCGATTGAAGCAGGCTATGATGGTGTGGAGCTTCACGGAGCGAACGGTTACCTGGTGCAGCAGTTCTTCTCCCCGCATTCCAACATTCGTACTGATGAATGGGGAGGAAGCCTTGAGAAACGCTTGGCCTTTCCGCTGGCGATTGTTCACGAAGTGAAGAAAGTGATCGCAGAGCATGCGAAGCGTCCATTCATATTCGGCTACCGCTTGTCTCCTGAGGAAGGACACACGCCAGGCATTACGCTGGATGATACGATGGTGCTTGTAGACCGTCTGGCGGATCAAGGGTTGGATTACCTGCACATTTCCGTAAATCATTTCTTTGGTGGTTCGTTCCGTGACCGTAGTGACGAACGGTCACGTACCGTTCTCATCCATGAGAAGGTAGGTAACCGTGTGCCGATTATGGGAGTCGGGTCGCTGAATACACCGGACGAGGCGCTTGCAGCACTGGAGACAGGTGTACCGCTTGTATCGCTGGGACGTCCGCTTTTGATGGAGCCGCAATGGGTTCAGAAGGTGCAAAACGGCACAGAAGATACCATTCGCACGACATTATCCAAACAAGCTCAGCAGGAGCTAGTCATTCCTGACTATTTGTGGAATGTATTGACGACCCTTCCAGGCTGGATGCCTGTTACGGACTAAATTTTGAATGATGGAGATACCCTAGGCTGCTCTCATGCACCTGGGGTATTTTCCTGTCTCATGACCATGAACACAATAATATAGGAATAACTGAGAAAGAAGGAAACTGACAATGTTGCATGAAGCTAATGGCGTAATTTTGATTAAGTCTACCCATCCGGGGCTACAGATTCGACTGTTACAAGTAAATGATGCAGAACGTTTATTAGAGATCAGACGTGAAAATTTTGATTTCTTCAAACCGTTCGAACCAGAACGACCTGAAATTTACTTTACGCTGGAAGAACAGGCGCGTCTGATTTCCAACGGTTTGGAAGCGGCACAAGCCGGACAGGGATATACGTTTGGACTTTTTTTGCTGGAAAATAATAAGCTGATTGGCAGAATGGAGCTGTCGGGTGTCGCTAGAGGCCCCTTTCAAAATGCCAATCTGGGCTACTTTGTAGATCCTGCATACCACGGACAAGGCTATGCGACTTCCGCAGTGAAGGATATTGTACGCTACGCCTTGAACGAGTTGGAATTACACCGTATTCAAGCTGGAGTGATGCCAAGAAATACGCCTTCCAATCGAGTGATGGAAAAGGCAGGATTTCGCCGCGAAGGGCTGGCTCTCAACTATTTGAAGATTAATGGTGTGTGGGAAGATCACGTGCTGTATGCGGTAACGGCTGAGGATTTGCAGAATGGCGTCTTCTGAATTCGCCAGGCGTGACCCCCTCCAGTTTTTTGAACACCTTGCCAAAATATTTTTCATCCTGATACCCGACCATACCGGCAATATGATGAAGGCGCAGCTTGTCATTTAGCAGCAATAGCTTTGCCTTGCTCATCCTGATCTGACACAAATAGTCTGACAGATTAACCCCGTACTCCTGCTTGAATTTACGAGAAATATATTCCCGACTGAGATAAAAGCGGCTCGCCATATCCTGTAGAGAAATGTCCTCGTTATAGTGTGCATCCAGATAGCGGGCAATATCACGGATGGTCGGGTTGTTTGGGCTATGGCTTGGTGTAAGCGCCTGACCGGCTGCCAGCAGTCGGTTTTCAACCTGTCTTTGCCATAAGGGCAGGGAAAGCGTGCCACGGTTGTCGACCGGCAATGCATGAATGGAGCCGGACTCATCTGCCAGTTCCTCGCCATCGATATCTCCAGGTCTGTCATTCAGCCAGCGGGCCAGCATCCAGTCCAACTCCTGATTCCAACTGGCTAGCTGCTCTGCTGTCACCGAAGGCAGCTCGGCTACGGCTGCTATCCAATGGCCTACCGCTATCGACACACGATTGGCATTACAGCTGAGCGCACTAAGCCGCAGTTCCTCTTCCATCTCAGGCAACTGGGGAAGACGAATGCTCTGCCGTGTCTGGGAACTCTGGTGCATCCAGTCGGCGGTTTGCAACACATCCCGTTTCCACAACGCTTGCCGTGCCTCTTGGTAGGCAGTGGCTGCCGCTATGGGAAAAGCGCCAAAAGAGCCAAAAGAGCCAACCCCGATGTGCATGTAACACCGCAAAGCCGTTTTGATCCCTGTGTGAATATCCTGCAAGAGCAGCGGCCAACGAGATGGCTCGCCCCAATACAGCAGAATAATTTCGTCCATACGCTCCAGATGACGGAATGCAACTCCGGTTTGAGAAGTTCCGAGAAATTCGTTACAGATGTTAATGAGGGAAAAGCTCAAAAGCGCACGGCGCGTTTTATATTTGTCCAGTATATCGGCATCCAGCTGAGTGGTACTCATCACAGCTGCATTACATATCTGAATAGCTGCAGGAAGACGTAGCTCCTCACGTAAGGGCGTAATGGATAGAGGGGTATTCGCTATACCGGAAACGATTTCAGTCAGGAGCTTATCAGCATAGTGCGGCCTCATCCGATTGACCTCCATGGCCTGCATCGTTTGCCTGTTCCGGTCTTGCTCCGCCGTCCGCCAGGCTTGAGTGGCTTTATTTAGAGCCTCGTTAATCTCCACTGGATCCACGGGCTTAAGAATATAGTCCATGCCTCCCCGGCGGATGACCTGTCGAACCAAGTCAAAATCATCATAGCCACTGACCACCACGACTCGGGTTGCTGGGGAATTGACTTGAATCCACTCCATCAGTGCTACTCCATCCTTGCCGGGCATCCGCATATCCGTGAGTACAACAGGTGGGGAAAGGGCGGTAATGACCTCAATCGCCTGATCGCCCGACTCAGCCTCAATCACCTCGCTCACACCGCAAGCTTCCCAATGTACGAGCATCCGTATGGCATGGCGTACATGCTTCTCATCATCTACAATCAGGACTTTCATTGACAGATCACTCTCCCTTAATATGAATTTCCATAGGGACTTCAGTACGAATTTCGAGTGTATAACGGACGCCATGAGGCAGAATGTTGTCTACACACAGGGTGTTAGAACCATCCTCCGAGTGAAGCTGAATACGCAATAGAACATTACGAAGGCCAATGGAGTCCTGCTCGCTAGTGTCCGGCTCCTCGTAGGCTTTCAGCGGACGTTTTAACATATGCTGGAGCTGCTCCAAATCGGCCTGTGGAATGGAAATTCCGTTATTTTCCACTGTTATTTTCACAATGCCTTCCTGGATTCGGCTGCCTGTAATGCGAATTTCACCGGGCCCCAGCCGGGGATCGGCACCGTGTTTAAAGTAGTTTTCCACCAACGGTTGGAGAATCATTTTTGGCACCCGATCATTTAGCACCTCATCTTCCCACTGGTAAGTGACCTCTAATTGCTCACCGAAGCGTTCCTTTTGTAAATCAAGATATTGTTTTACATGTTCGGCTTCTTCCTTGAGTGTAACGACCGTATGGTCCCGCATGTTATAACGCAGCATTTTGGCAAGGGAAGAGAGCAGAGAATAAATTCGCGGCACCTCATGCTGTAGGGCCAGGGTTCCAATAGACTGTAGCGTATTATATAAAAAGTGAGGATTAATCTGTGCTTGAAGCGCTTTCAATTGATGTGTCTTGTTAGCCAGCTCCAGCTTGTATTCCCGCAAAATGAGGTTATTGATGGTATCCATCATCTGTCTGAAACGGCGCGACAGTACTCCGATCTCATCGTTACTCATGGCCCGAATGTCTACATCCAGTTGACCGGACTGAATCTGGTTTATGTAGCGAGTCAGTCGCTTAATAGGTTCCGTGATTTTTATCGAAATCCATAACGTGGCAACAATGACAAGTAGCAACGCTGCGCCTGTAATGACCGCATTAATCTGAGTCAGGCGGGTAGCCCGTAAATACAGCGTACGATGTGGAATTTTCTTGACGAGCGTCCAGCCTGACAGATTGGCATCCAGCTTGCCGTACACGTGCAGTGCTGTATCATCCTCAATCACTCCGTGCTCGCCTTCTTTAGAAATTCGATTGAGCAGGCCAGATTCCTTCCAGTGTGTTCCAATCGATGCTTCTTTTCCGCTATATACGATCGTTCCGTTCCGATCGATCAAAAACAGCTCCTCTGTATCCGCATCATACAATTGACGGCAAATACTGCGCAGCGGCTCCAGATCAACATCTATAGCGAGTACCCCAAGCGTCTCTGAGGCAGGAATGTTCCGAATCGCCCGATGAAGTGTAAATACCTGCCGCTCTGTGCTGTGCTCCGCATAGGAGACCGCCGAAAAGCCGTACAAATGCTTCATGTGCGAAGGCTGTATGAATAGTCCAGAAGGGCCGTAATGAATAGAACCGGTAAAGGGCTCCAGTCGGAATTCCCGTAGCGGGACTGTACTGGTAATCAACGTGGATTGCCCCGCGTCAAAAGAATGCAAATACACTTGGTCAATGCCTGACGAAGCATTCATCATCGTTTGCAGCGTGGTGTAAATTTCAGCGACGGCCCGGTAATCATCCGGGATTTTGGCCAGATTACGCAGAAAATGAGGGTCATTATAGACTCCGATGGACGCGCGATTCAGTCCCTGTAAATAGTTATCCAGATTCGTAATTCCCTGAAAAATAAGCCGTTCATTTTCTTGTGTGGCCTGCTCCCGCAAGGATTGCTTGGTGAGAACAAAGGTCATAGTCATCGACAGCAGCAGCGGCAGAGTGACCGCAATGAGCAAAAACCAGATCAGGCGGGAACGAATACTGTGAAATTTCATGCAGTGAGCTCCTTTCACAATTCAAGGCGAGCCAGAGGTCAATATTTTCCCCCCTAATGGTTCACGATCCTACGTGTTCTCCAGAGCGCTTATTCGACATAATGAACATGTGAATCGCATATCCGTACGGACCAAGCATTATGCTGCTGAAAGAAAGCCGTAAGGGAGCGTTCCAGACACCAACAGACAACAAAAGGGGGGGATCGGATTGAATCGCGCCAAGTCGTCGCAATGGCTCCAGCAATGGATTTTTGTAGGGCCGTCGACGTTATTTTTCGTTATCATTATTGTAATCCCTTTTATGCTCGGAATGTACTATTCTTTTACAGAGTGGAATGGGGTAGCCAATGAGGCAAAGTGGGTCGGGCTGGATAATTTCAGTCACATTTTATGGAATGATGACAAATTTGGGACAGCGTTCTGGTTTACGGTCCGTTTTACGGTGGTAGGAGTGGTGGCTGCGAATATTTTTGGCTTTCTGCTGGCGTACTTTCTAACCAAACCGCTGAAAACAAAAAATGTATTGAGGACCATCTTTTTTATGCCTAATGTGATCGGAGGTCTGTTGCTGGGCTTTATCTGGCAGTTTATTTTCGTCAAGGGATTTGCAGCAATCGGAGAGAGCACGAACTGGTCCTTCTTCAACCTGTCCTGGTTGGGAGATGAGATCACGGCCTTCTGGGGCATTGTCATCGTGTTTATCTGGCAAACTGCCGGGTATTTGATGGTTATTTATATCTCTTCCCTGACCAATGTGCCCCGCGATATGCTGGAAGCAGCCGAAATTGACGGAGCAAGCCGGATGCAAATTTTGCGGTCGATTATACTTCCTTTGATCATGCCTGCCGTTACGGTTTGTCTTTTCCTGGCGATATCATGGTCATTCAAAATGTTCGATCTCAATTTGTCACTGACCAAAGGCGGTCCCTTCGGGTCCACAGAGTCGGTTGCACTCAATATTTACAATGAAGCGTTTGTGAATAATCGTTATGGGCTGGGAACAGCTAAAGCACTCATTTTCTTTATCATTGTTGCTCTGGTTACGAGCCTTCAGGTACGACTGACGAAAAGTCGGGAGGTGGAAGCGTAAATGGAAACAAGCAAGCGCTACCGCTTTGGAACATGGGCGACCGAGATGGTGATGATCCTCGTCGCATTGTTATTCCTCGTCCCGTTTTACTTTTTATTCGTGAATTCGGTCAAAAGCTTTGGTGACCTGCTCACCGATTCTGCGGCCTGGCCACAAACCTTTGTATGGAGCAACTACGCTAGAGCGTGGAGCATCACGCGTTTTCCCGAAGCTTTATGGAATTCACTCGTGGTTACGGTAATTAGTAATCTACTGCTCGTACTGATCAGCTCAATGGCTGCTTACCGAATGGTCCGGCGTCCGACGCGTTATAATCGGGTGTTGTTCAGCCTGTTCGTAGCTGCCATGGTCATTCCTTTTCAATCGGTGATGATTCCTTTGGTCAAGGTTGTAAGTACACTGGATTTAATGAACAGTATAAGTGGTCTGGTAATCTGTTATCTGGGATTCGGAGCTCCAATGTCGATCTTTCTCTTTCATGGATTCGTCAAAGGTGTGCCAGTCGAGGTGGAAGAAGCAGCTACGGTGGACGGCTGTACGCCTTACGGAGTGTTTTTCCGAATTGTGTATCCGTTGATGCTACCGATGATGGTAACTGTTATTATTTTAAATACGCTCTGGATTTGGAATGATTATCTCCTGCCTTCTCTGGTACTGCAAAAGGCTGAACTGCGCACGATTCCGATTGCTACCTATGCCTTTTTTGGACAATACACGAAGCAGTGGGATTTGGCTTTGCCTGCTCTGGTGCTGGGCATCTTGCCTGTCATCGTATTCTTTCTGGCCATGCAAAAATATATTATACAAGGTATTATGGCTGGTTCGGTCAAAGGTTGAGTGTGGGATGAGCTGAAAATGTACACGGTGGCCACTCCGCAAACGGATGGTGCTTACCATCGCTGTTGCCTCCAGATTCCCCTGAATAAACGAATAAAGGTGGGAATCTAGAGACAAAGGCGAGCGCTATCGCTTGTTCAGCACCATTCCGTTTTCCGTTTGCTCCGTTTCTACATGAATTTTTCGAGTTCATCTGATATGAATTTAGAATAGAAAGGAACATGAAAATGAAAACGCATACTTTTAAAAAGAAAGCTCAAGCACTAATCTTGCTCCTCGCGGCCTTTGCCCTGGTTTTGGCAGGTTGTAACAGCAGTGGCGGACAAAACGCAGGCAAAGAGGAAGTGAAGGAAAAAACAATTCACATTTTTCAGTTTAAGGTAGAGATTGCAGAAGCGCTGAATCGCATGAAGGCAGAATATGAAGCGTCTCATCCAGGCATCAAGCTCGATATTCAGACCGTGGGCGGGGGCAGTGACTATGGTGCGGCGTTAAAGGCGAAGTTCGCCTCCGGGGAGCAGCCGGATATTTTTAACGTAGGAGGTTACCGCGAGCTGGATACGTGGCTGGAATATTTGGAGGACCTGTCTGACCAGCCTTGGGTTGGCGATGTGGTGGATGTCGCCAAAGAGCCGATGACCAAAGACGGCAAGCTGTATGGCCAGCCGATGAATCTGGAGGGGTACGGCTTTATTTATAACAAGGATTTGTTCAAGAAGGCGGGGATTACGGAGACCCCTAAAACATTGTCCGAACTGGAGGGAGCTGCGCAAAAGCTCCAAGCTGCAGGGATTACTCCATTTTCTAATGGATATCAGGAGTTTTGGGTGTTAGGCAATCATTTGCTGAACGTGGCATTTGCCAATCAGCCAGACCCTTCGGCCTTCGTTAAGGGACTGAATGATGGAACTGCAAAGATGCCGGGCAACGCTGTATTCGCCGAGTGGGTTAAGCTGTTTGATCTGACAATGAAGTATGGCAATTCGAAGCCGCTCACGACCGATTACAACACGCAGGTAACGAACTTTGCCACTGGAAAGGCTGCCATGATGCAGCAAGGGAACTGGACTCAGGTCCAAATTGACGGTATTAATCCGAAGCTGAATCTGGGTATTTTACCTATGCCGATTGGTGAAGACGCAACAGCCGGAGATAAGCTGTTTGTAGGTGTCGCCAACAACTGGGTGGTTAATAAAAATTCGACTGTCAAACCCGAGGCGAAGGAGTTCTTAAACTGGATGGTGACATCCGAGCAGGGTAAAAAGTATATCACCAAGGAATTCAAGTTTATTCCAGCATTCAAGAGCATCGAAGGGGCAGAGGCTGATATGGGCCAACTGGGTGCGGAAGTGGTGAAATACAGTAAGGAAAACAAACTGTTGGGCTGGTTCTTTAGCCGCTATCCTGAAGGAGCACAGCAAGAATTCGGAAGTCAGATGCAAGCTTATGTGGCAGGTAAATCGGATGCCGGGAAGCTATTCGAGGATTTCCAGAAAACATGGGATAATTTGAAGACCAAATAAGAACAAAAGCACGCGATAAAGCCTTCTTATTTCAGGGAGATTGTATGGTCCTGAAATATGAAGGCTTTTTTGCAAAATTAATTATATATGGTAATGGAGAAGAACAATATCCCCGCGGCGTTCTATTTCTTGGAGTTCAAACGTACTTGGTAGCGTTCCCTCTGGAAATAACGGTATTCCTTGTCCAAGCACTTTGGGAATGATCGCAATGATAGCTTTCTCCAGCAGTCCAGCTTGTAAGAAGGCCTGAACTAACTGGCCCCCACCGACTAGCCATACCGCACCTTCCGATTGTCCTTGTAGACGTGGAACCAGTTCAGTCAGAGCTTCGTCCGTAAATGTAACATGTGGCGCCTGCTGTTGCTCCGTTAATGCTCGTGTGAACACATAGCATGGCTTTCCAGCATAAGGGAAATCATCTGAGAGCTTCAATACTTCCTCATACGTCAGCCTGCCCATCAGCACTGTACCAACGGTGTCGTAAAAGTCGGCATATCCATTGTCCCCGCCATCCCCTTTAACATCATACAGCCAGTCCACCGAACCGTCCGGCAAAGCGATATACCCATCGAGACTCATGGCAATATACAGCACAACTGCGTTTGATTTCAAATCCTTCATAGTTCATTCACTCCTTTCTATATCCTAATGTTACAATGTATTTATGACATAGTATGTCGTAGTTAAACGTTCATTTTAAATTAATTTTTGAATCGAGGGGTACCTTATGAACGAACGCAGGATTGCTCTTATGAGGATACTGGATTCCCGAAAAAAATATACGGCGCGTGAGTTGGCTGAACGTTTTGGTGTCTCCGTCAGAACGATACAAAGAGATCTCGACTATTTGCAGCAGACCGGGTTACCCCTTTATACCGAAATGGGTCCTCATGGTGGGTATCGGGCACTTCCCAATCGGCTTCTTCCTCCCCTTCATCTTGCTCGTGACGAGGCCTTGGGTCTTTTCCTCATGCTGCAACTGTTGGAGAACATTCCAGATATCCCTTTTGGCTCGGTTCGTGGACATTTATCCGAGCACTATTATGCCGAGCTTCCACAGGATGTGCAGGACAGTATTGATCAATTAAAGGAGTACATTTCTTTTCGTATGCTACCCACTCACGCAGAGTCACCCTACACCTCAATCATTTTGGAGGCTGCGCTGAATAAGCGCCGGGTGAACATGCATTACCGCTCGGTTTCCGGTGAAAAGTGGACCGAAGTATATCCGATTGGACTGTATTTTGATCACGGATATTGGTATATGCCAGCGCATAGCAGAGATCGCATCATTCTGTACCGTTCAGATCGGGTGATCACAATAACGATGCTGGAGGAAACCTTGGACAGCCTTCCCACACTTCAGGAATGGTTGGCTTCGGAGGATTCCCGTATAGGAATTCCAACCAAAATAAATTTTACCGCATTGGGTGCCAGGCTGGCCGGATCAGATGCTCTCTTCCAAAGTGTCTCCCATCAAGAAGGGCAGGGTCAGGAATGGCAGGGATATATTCCGGTCGAAGAGTTTAGATATGTGTCCCGACTTTTGCTAAAATACGGGCCAGAGGCCGAGGTCATATATCCGAAAGAACTGCGGATGAGGGTGAAGGAATTGCTGCAAGACAGCCTGAACCCTTATCTGAAGGATGCAAAAGCAGATGATGAAGAAAAAGACAATTAATCCTGTAAATTGATTCTCTTATTTATAGTTAACCACATGAATATTTAAGGTTATTAACTTATGACTTTCCATTTATTTTTGTGATAAAGTTTTGAAAAGAGCCCGTTTTCGTATATGATGAAGAGTAATAATTCAAAAGGCTGGACGGGAGACAGATATGAATCAACCGCTTTATGGAATATGGCTCGGAGATGTGTTTTTTTGCTTTTCTGGTGAGACGTCGGAACCACGTATCGATGCGTGGAGCAGTGTAATCCGCAGGCTGACGCTAAAGGGAGACCTTCGGCCGTTTCGGCAGGCTGCGTTGCGTCTTGCTGAGGTACGGATACCGAACACTGCTCGTGTGGAAACCGCGGGCAGAGGTGGCAAAAGACGTTCCATGCTGGGGCGTACATTGGAGGGTTTGGCGCTGGAACCGCGCGAGACGATGGCACTGTTGACCCGCATGGACGAGAAGGGCTGTGCGGCATCGGGCATTACGCTGGGCGAGGAAATGCAATATTGGCAAAAAGCTGCTTATTTCGCGCTAGAGCTGATGCAGCGGGGCGAAATTGCGCCATCGCTTACAGAGGCGCGTCCATCGGGACCGCGCCGTCGTGGTCCGGAAGCGGCTGTCGGGGTGTGGATTCCTCGACTGTGTCAAGAGGAGGACATACGCCGCTTTTATGAGCTGGCTGCTGCAATGCCGGCTGTTTGTATGGCGGCTCCGGCTGTTTTTGCGGGCAAGGAGCCTGAAACACGTGAGGATGCAGCCGGAATCGTGCTGTACTCCTTCTTGTGTGCGGTCATCCATGCGGAAACGACCGCGGTGCTGGCAGCATCAGACCGTGAGCTGGGCCGATATCGCGCAGAGTATCGGCGCGGAGGATCGCCGCTGGCAGAGCTGTGGTGGAACAGTCTGCTGACAGGTTCCCGCCCGGTGGCGATTCAGGGAACGCCCGCGGAGATGGAGGAGCTGGTGCTTCAAGCGTCCTCTCTTGAGGGAAGCGCAATGCCTGTCACGGAACGGGAAGACAAAGAGCCTATAGAAGGGCAACTGCGGTTGTGCCTTCGTTTGGAGCCTTCGCTGGAAGAGAGTGTGAAGGAATGGCGCATTACCTTTTGGGCAGAAAGCGATGCTGAGCCGGGGTTGCGACTGCCTGCTCTGGCACTGTGGGCGCATCCTGAACGTGATCTGGTTCGAGGCGGAATTGTATATCGTCAAGTGCAGGCGCAACTGTTAATGAGGCTCGGACAGGCGGCTGAAGCGGCACCTATATTGCAAGAAGCATTGAATCGTCCTTACCCCGAGGGGCTGACACTGGAGCCAGAGTTGTTCTTCCGCTTCCTGACGGAAGCCGTTCCCGCATTACAAAGGAACGGTATCACCGTGCAAATGCCTTCACGCTGGAGCCGGGAGGGCCGAAGACGTGCAGGCTTGCGGCTCAAAATGCGTTCGACAGAACAGGGTGCCAAGCCAGATGGTGTGATTGCCGATACATCGTCTGTCGGCATTAACCGCATGATTTCGTTTGATGCCGAGGCTGTGCTGGGTGATACGACTTTGACGATGGAGGAACTGGAAAGCATCGTCGCGGCCAATTTGCCGTATGTACGTCTCGGAGGGGAATGGATCGAGGTCGATCCCAAGGAAATCCGTCAGGTGCTGCGCTTTATCAAGCGCGGGGAAAACGGTGAGATGAGCTTGTCCGAATGGATGCATCTAGCTGCAGAAAATGAAAGTGCAGGCGAGGCCTCATGGAAGGGCTTGTCCATCTTTGGCGCGGAATCCGCCGGATTGCTTGCGTCCTTGGCTGAGGGCGGCGTACTCCGTTCGGTAGAGCCACGGCCTGTGCCGGAGACGCTGCATGGCGCATTACGGCCCTATCAAGAGCGCGGCTTTCAATGGCTGGCTGCGATGCGTGGATTGGGCTTTGGCGTCTGCCTTGCGGACGACATGGGACTTGGTAAAACGATTCAGGTCATCACCTGCCTGCTCGACGGTGGCATAGGCGCAGATGATCAACGTCCGGCGTTGATCATCTGTCCGACGTCCTTGCTTGGCAACTGGCAGCGCGAGTTGAAGCGCTTTTCACCGGATTTGTCACTGTATATTCACCATGGCAACCAGCGACTCCACGGCGAGCTGTTTCAGGAAAGTGTACGTGAGTATGATATCGTCCTCACTACCTATCATTTGGCGGGCCGGGACGGCAGCGATTTATCTGCGGTATACTGGTCGTCCATCGTGTTGGATGAGGCGCAATATATAAAAAATGCACGAACAAAGCAAGCACAAAGCGTCATGAAGCTGTCTGCACCACACCGGATTGCCATGACAGGTACTCCGGTAGAAAATCGGCTGAGCGAGCTGTGGTCTATTTTTCAATTCCTGAATCCAGGTTACCTTGGTACGGCTTCTTCATTTCGCCAACGGTACAGTCTGGCGGGAGAGGAGCGGGGGTCCGCGTTGCGTGAGCTTCATCGGCTCGTCTCCCCGTTCATGCTGCGTCGTCTCAAAAGCGACCCAGATATACGCAAGGATTTGCCAGAGAAGCTGGAGTTGAAATCCTACTGTGTACTGACACCAGAGCAGGCCGGATTGTATCGGGGCGTGGTGGATCAATTATTGGGAACACTGGATGGGCAGATCGGTATGGCTCGCAAAGGGCTTGTTCTGTCTTCGCTGACCAAGTTGAAGCAGATTTGTGATCATCCGGGTTTGATCATTCCGGGTCGCGCTGATAGTGGTAAAACTGAAAACTCGGGCAAAATGGAGCGACTGCTGGAATTGGTAGAGACGATTCGCGAGAACGGCGAATCGGCGCTGATATTCACCCAATATGTGTCGATGGGAGAATTGCTGGTCTCTCGTTTGGCCAAAATCTTCGGGGAAGAGCCGTATTTTCTGCATGGAGGACTGGCGAAAACCAGACGTGATGAAATTGTTCACAACTTCCAGCAGGGAGAAGGACCGAATATATTCGTACTTTCCCTGCGTGCAGGTGGCGTGGGCCTGAACCTGACACGCGCCAGCCATGTCATTCACTATGACCGCTGGTGGAATCCTGCAGTGGAAAACCAGGCGACGGACCGCGTATTCCGTATTGGTCAAAGCCGCAATGTACAAGTGCACAAGCTGATTTGCCAAGGTACACTGGAGGAGCGGATCGACGAGCTGATCGAGAGCAAAAAGGCACTTTCCGAGCAGGTTGTCGGCTCCGGTGAACATTGGCTCACCGAAATGTCTGATGATGAATTGCGCGGTCTGATTGCGCTGCAAAATGATGTATGGATTGAGTGAGCAGAGAAAGGATGAAGGCGATGACGAGGCCGCGAGTGAAGCTAAAAGTAACTGACGGTCAATGGATAGCGGAATTAGACGGATTGGGGTTGGAAGGCGAATCAACGGGTGTACCTTCCACACATGCTGTCCAATGGACTGGCCCAGCGCCTGTACTAAACCCCGAACAGCGGAAGGCATGGCTGGAGCAGCTAAAAGCAGATCCTTTGGATATCTACCATTTTTTGCAAGGGGAAACCTGTCTATCGCTGGATGAGATCGTTCAGCTAGCAGCTGAGACAGCCACTTCTAGCATGGAGGATGGCGTGGGTGTAGTCGACGATGTGAAGAAAGCTCTTCAAGCCGGTCTGGAAAGCGAGCCGCAGACCTGTCTGGAACTGATCGGAATGTCGCGGGAAGAGCTGCTGGAGTACGTATTTAGTGCTTGGGCCGGAGAGTTATCCCATGTGCAGGGGACATCCCCCGCGCTTGAGTCTACCTCACGGCCAGAGGGCGGACGTAGCGGATCGGCAGCGATTAGCGAATGGATTGCAGAGTCTGCGGCAGAAGGAGCATTGCATCGTCCCGGTGCGAGCTTTCACGCGATTGAGATTCGTCTGCCGCAGAAGCTTGCTCCTAAGAAGGAAGCGGATATTACGGCTTTGCTGCCGGGTTTACCCCGTGCGGAAGAGGCATTGAAACTCATACGTGAACGGGTAGCTGAGCGGGCCCGAGCTGCAATCCCGCAAAAACGTCATACTCCGTAACAATTCGGGTATATACTTCCTTTTTCGAGTCTATTCGCCTTCATCGAACAGGATAACGGCTTCGAAGAGTGCCAAAAGTTCAGTTACAATGGGGAAACGGAAAAGTGACGGCAAGTCATGCATCAATTGCAATATTGGAGGAGATACCAGCATGAAACGACATATACAACAGACGCGAGCATCTAAGCGCTGGACCAAAGCACTCATTCCAGGGCTGATCCTGCCAGGGCTATTACTGGCAGCCTGCCAGCAGGGAGGATCAGGTGGACAGGAAAGCGAGCCGTTGAAGTCATCTACAGCGGTACAGGAGAATGTGCAGCCTTCCACCCAGCCGGATGCGGACAATGGCAGCACTAGCGCTGGACAAGCCTCTGCGGGTACAGAAGGCGGACAAGCCGACCCTGTGATGGCGTTGCGGAGCCAGAGTGCGCTGCAAGCCACGGTTAAGGAAGAGGATGGAACCGCGATCGTCACCAATGCGACTTCTGATACAGTCGTTGTGAACAAAAAGCGCAGCTTGCCTGTAGGCTATGTCCCCGATGATCTGGTGGAGCCGCAGGTACCATTTTCCTTCGAGGGACCGCATGAAAAGCGGCATTTGCGTAAGGAAGCGGCAGAGGCACTGGAGAAGCTGTTCGACGGGGCGGAAAAAGACGGCATTGAGCTGCGTGCGGTATCGGGATACCGTTCCTATAAGCGTCAGGTATCTATTTTCAACAACAATGTAAAGACAAAGGGGCAGGAATATGCCTCTAAAGTTAGCGCTGTACCGGGTACGAGTGAGCATCAGACAGGTTTGTCCATTGATGTATCCAGCCCAAGCGTAGGTAATGTGCTGGAGCAATCCTTCGGAGCTTCCAAGGAAGGCGAATGGCTGGAAAAACATGCACCGGAATACGGATTTATTATTCGTTATATGAAGGGGAAGGAAGATGTAACCGGCTATGTGTACGAGCCTTGGCATATCCGTTATGTGGGAATAGACATTGCGGAGGATGTAGCCAAGCAGGGGATGACGCTGGAGGAATATTTCGACGAGAACAATATCAAGCTGTAGCAGTGAAAATCAAGCCGTAATCCTAGGGATTGCGGCTTTTTGTCGTGTTTTTCTTCCAAATTGAACCTTTTCAAGGTAGAATCTCGTATAGTGAACGACGACAGAAGCGCTTTGATTTGTTGCAAACCTCATGACAGAAGCGTACAGGAAGGGAAGGGAATCATCATTTATTATTCATTAACGTATCGCGAATGGTCGGAAGACACTCAAAAGGAACTGCGCAGCCTGACACGGGAATCCGTATCGGGAGATGAGCTGTTTCTACGCAAGCTTGTAGACGCTACGCGTCTCCATGACAAACTATGGTCGCATATATCGAATGAAAGTGAGGAACATACGGATCATTCCGTCTATGTGACTGAATTTACAGGGGAACGTGCAAAGCCTTACGGTGCCTCCATCACAGACCTCGTGCTTGCCAGTGAGGGAGGTTACACTTCCACATTCAGTGCAATGTACTGGATATGGCATGAACCTGCATTCCGTAGTATGGATCAGCGGGAAGGTTCAGTATTTACTTTGGAGTTGGCCCAACGACTATTAGATCACTATACAGTACTGGGTGGCAAAACATATGAATTTATATATTCGGTACTGGACCCTCAGCTGAAAAAGGTACATATGTTTGTGAAGGAGGTCGATCTGTGATGGAGCATTCTTGGGAAAAAATGAAATCCAAGCCCGGCTCTCGTACACGGATGGCGGCCTTTGCCCTGATGTTGGCTGTCCCGGCCGCTCTGACGGGTTGCGGTGACGACGAGTATTATGACTGCGATGAGCTTCCTGTATCGGAACAAACGGCGTGTCGGGATTCAGGCAGCAGCGGGTATTACTATGGTGGATCGACATATTATAGTGGAGGCTCCTCATACCATAGTAGTCGTTCATCTTCCAGTTCTTACCGAAAAAGTCCATCCTCATCCTCCAGCTCACACAGCGGTTTTGGCAGCAGCGGCTCACGCAGCGGCTTTTTCTCTGGGGGTTAAGATGAGCATGCGCACGATTCGGCAATTGCCTTATGAACATAATGAGCTTTTTAAGGGTGAAATCAGCCGTAGAATTCCGTATCATCGCATGTATGGTAAATCCTATTGCGTGCCGGCCTTAACGGTATATCGGGAAAGCGAGCTGGTAGAGCTTCAGACTGCTTCTGAGGCGGTACATCGTATTTATCGCAAGGTTCAGCAATTCGTCCAGCGCTATATGCCGGATGAATACCTGGTGGAACAGTTGGGGATTCATCCGGGCTTGTTGCGTGCTGCACGAATGGAGGCCGAGCCGGATGGGATAACCCGCCAGGACTGGATTGTGGGGGAAGCGGGTATCAAGTGCATAGAGAATAACACCGATACCCCAACCGGGATTCCCGAGGTGGCTTATCTCGAAGGAAAGCTGCTGGAGGTGCTGAGTAAGGGAGTAATGTCGGAAGATGACAATGCACTACATGGACCCTCATCTGGAATGGACGAGGCGATTCAGTCTGCCTTGACGGAGTTCATTCATTTTTATAGCAATAAGGGATTAGGAACAAAGGTGTATTTCACTTGCTATGACTGGCACATCGAGGATCAGACGAACACCAAGTATATTATGCATTTATGTGAACAAGCCGGGTTTGAAGTGGTTTATGCGCCTTTGGAAGAACTGGAGATTATCCCGAATGAAGGATTGTATCACCGGGGAGAGCAGATCCACATTCTCTATCGCCTGTATCCGCTGGAATATCTAATTGATGACCGGGAGGAGGATACGGGGCTTGAGGTGGGGCAGGCGCTAATGGATATGGTGGCAGACGGGAAAATAGGATTAATCAACCCGCCGCAGCATATCATTACCCAGAGCAAAGGGTTCACCGCAACCGTGTGGTCGCTATATGAGCGCAATGAGCAGACACCAGAGTTCTGTGGTTTTCGTTTGTTTGACGATCGCGAGCTGGAGGTGATACGAACCTACCTGCTACCTACGTATTTTGAACCCTCGGTGTTTATGCAAAATAAAGAGCCTTATGTGGCCAAAGGTATATGGGGGCGGGAGGGTAAAGGGACGCACTTGATTGAACATCCTCAATCCGAGGAGATGCTGAAAGGCGCCTTGGGAGAGGTTGAACCTGCGCAGACTGACAACCCTGATCTGCTTCACCAAGCTGATGGTCCACGAACGCCTGAGCAGGAGGAAGCCGCACATATTGCCGCTTATTACGAGGGACAGCCTAAGATTTATCAGCGGCTGTGGCCGATGCAGAGTGCAGAGGTACAGACCGAGGAAGGGCTATTCCACGGCTATGTGCTGACAGGTATATTTGTGATCGGGGGGCGTTTTGCGGGTGTCCTGCCGCGAATCGGTGAAAAGGTAACAGGTGATATGGCCTACTATTGCGCCGCCGCCGTTGCCACCGTACCTCCTAATCCGCCCATTATATAAGCTGAATTAAACAATGTACAATATTCGAACATATCTGTTATTTTCACAAGTGAGGATTTTGCAAAATCCTGAAGTATCATAAGGAGGAAGAAAATTGGACTCTCATATCAGTTTGGGCAACGCATTGGGCAATGTAGGTATCGGCCTGCTTATCCTGTTTGCCATCTTAATCGTAGGTTATTTTGTGTTCAGCTTGCTGACACGTTATAACGATAATCAAGAAATCGCACGTGGCAATGAGGCGGCAGGCATCTATATGGGTGCAAAGCTGCTAGGTCTGTGTATCATCGTGGGAATGGTGTCGTACAGCAGTCATTCATGGCTAGATATGCTGACCTGGTCGGCTGTGGGCATTGTAGTGCTGTGTCTGGTCTATGTGATTTTTGATCTGGTGACGCCGCGTACCAAAGTGTGTGAGGAAATTGCCAACGGCAATGTGGCTCTGGCACAGCTGCTGCGCTCGGTCATCGTCGGGGTGTCTTTTGTGGTAGGTACATTTTTGATGTAGTCGATATAGAGAAGGAATACCAAGGATCTGCAACACCGGACAACGGAGCTGCAGATCCTTTTTTTATGGACAGTGTATTCACAGCCCGGCATCAGACTGTTGAATTGAAGGTTGTGACGATCACTTCCTGTGGGGACTATTCTATAAAGCAACGGGTGATACTGCATAGCAAAAAGGAATTTGCTACAGAGTTCAAACCAAATTGAAGAGAAGGGAATTCTGAACATATGAGTACCTCCACCTCCCCAACCAAACAAGTTCGGATGGGTATCATTGGCCTGGGTCTGATCGCTGAATATCACATGAGATCACTGCACACCATCTCGGGGGTATCTATTGTGGCCGTTAGTGATGTGAATCCCAATCGCCTTCAAGCCATCGGAGAACAATTGCAACTACCTGCTTCCAAGCGGTACGCCCATTATGAAGCATTAATCCGTGACCCAGAGGTAGATGCGATTCTGTCGCTGACACCCAATGATGTGCATTTTGACATTATTCGTATTGCGCTGGAAGAACACAAAGCTGTACTGGCAGAAAAACCATTGACTCTCACATGGGAAGAAGCGGATCAGTTGAAAAAGCTATATACAGCGAATCCGGTGCCTTTGCTGGTTCACTATAAGCATCGCTACGGGGCGGCCTTCCAATATACCAAGCAACTGCTGGATGAGCAAAAGCTGGGTAAAATCTATAACATTCAATTTCGTTATCTAATGGATGCATTTGCGCCATATCGTCAGCATCCGTATACATGGCGTCACAATTTAGCCAAGGCTGGTTCTGGAGTAGTGGGGGATACAGCCTCACATATCATTGATCTGGCCCGTTTTTTGGTGGGTGAATTTAAAAGTGTCGCAGCGCTGTTACATACCATTACACCCGAGCGGTTCGATCCGATCACGGGTCTGCCTGTAAAAGTGGATGTGGAAGATCTTGCTGCCTTTCATGGCATCGTAGGCGACAATACCGTGGGAACCTTTATCACTCATAAAAATGCCATCGGCATACGGCACGATATCGAAGTCGATATCTATGGAGAACTTGGTACGCTGCACGCCAGCCTCAATAACCCGGAAAGTATCCGCATTGTGCTGCGTGACTTGGAACACCCAGGTACCGAATACGAGACTTGGGCTGTCCCTGTAATCTATAATCATACGGCTTATGAAGATTTTGTTGAGCTGGCAAGGGGAAAATCTGTGGATCGTGCTCCCATATTCGAGGACGGCTACAAAAATCAGTGGGTACTTGAAAAAATACTGCAATCCTGGAAAGAGAATGGACGTTTAGTAGAAATGTAGGGGATGTGAGGGGAATAGCTGAAATTCCAGCAATGACAAAGAGTATAAACATGCTGTGACCCGCAAGAGGGTTCCTTTGAAGAGCAGCCATCTTGCGGTTTAGCAATTCAATATATTCTGTAAATTCATCATTTTGGCATCGCCACGCTTATATCACTTCAAATGAATCCTGCCTCAATCTTTTCAATAATGGTCAGCAAGAAGGATTCCGCTAAGCTGTTTTTCAAAATAGCTTGCTTGGCTTCCTCCAGTGTAAACCAACGTGCTTGATCTACCTCCGTACTAAGAACATCCAACTGATCGTCATTCACAATGGATACAAAATTCAGCATCAGTGTATTGCTTCGTTCAAAATACTCACTGCGCATATATTGATACTCATCGACTTGTAATCCTACTTCTTCCTTAACTTCACGCACCAATGTCTGCTCGGCGGATTCACCCTTGCTCACATAACCTGCCAATAAAATGAAGCCCTGAATATTGTACTGCTGTATGAGCAGCACCTTATCTCTCTGACTATTCAATACAGCGGTACTGATCGCAGTGCTGAATATCGGGAAACGAAAGACCTGGCATGTATGACAAAAGGGGATAGGGCCCTCACCTTCACACTCCTTCACCATCAATTTTGTTCCGCATTCATAGCAATATTTCATGTAAGCGCCACCCTTGTATCACATTTTTAAAATTGTAAATGTTGTTTTTAATGCCGTGTTTGTACTGCAATACTCATCATCTTAATCCTACGATTATTGTTCTGTCTACGGACGCTTTATTTCTTCTCTTGGTCTTTATCCCTTTTCTTGCTGCGTTTTTGCCCGTCTAGCCCCAATCAGCCGCCAGCCTGTTAACAATGCCGCCACAAGACAGATGGACGCGGACGTCATAAAGACTACATGCATGCCTGCCAGAAAAATTTCTGGATGACCCGGGACCAAGCCGGTGACCCGATAACCAGCCTCTTTACTCATAATATAAAAGAGGATGGAAGTAGCCAAAGTGATCCCCACAACCATACCGACGTTGCGAACCAGCGAATTGACACTCCCGGCTGAGCCGAGCTGTGTGCGGGGTACCGTGGACATAATCAGCGAGTTGTTCGGCGATTGGAATAAACCACTGCCAATGCCCAGCATGGCAATCCACAGACCCACGAGCGGGATGGAGCTGCCTGCATGCAGTTGGGCCAATCCAATCTGGGCAATGACCATAACGACCAGCCCGGCGAATGTAAGCAGTTCAGATCCGATTTTATCGGAAAGCGCACCGCTGAGAGGGGCCACAATAACCATCGAGATGGGGAGCAGCATCAGCAGGAAGCCGGCATGAAAAGGCGACAAGTTCAGCATATTCTGCGCATAGAAAGGCGAAATGATGTTAAAGCAAAAGTTAGCGACGAACACCAGAAAAGCACACAAAATACTGAGCGAAAATAACGGATTTTTGAATAGCGCGAGCTGTAACAGCGGCCCAGAACGACGAAGTTCCAACCTAATGAACATGGCAAAAGCAATTACAGCCACCACCAGCGAAGCAACGATACGTTTGTCTCCATACCCGACCTGCTGTCCCAGCAACAATCCGACGAACAAAGTGAGAATAAAAATAGCAAACACCAAGCTACCGGGAACGTCAATTTTATCTTTCACCTTGATCAAATCCTTCGGCAAAAGCTTCCAGCCAAGAAAGACAGCTACCAGCCCTACCGGTACATTGACCCAGAAAATATACTGCCAGCCCAGCGACGAGACAATAATACCGCCCAAGCTTGGCCCGGCGATACTGCCCAGAGAAACGAAGGTTCCAATGAGGCCAAGTGCTTTGCCCCGTTCATTGGACGGGAAGATATCTGTCACGATCCCCTGGCTGTTCGCCATGGTCATGGACGCTCCAAACGCCTGAATAATACGGGAAATCAGCAGCATAGAGAGCGAAGAGCTAAGACCGCACAATAGGGAGCCAAGAATGAATACGATTGTGCCGATTTTGAATATTTTGATTTTACCAACGATATCTCCAAGCTTGCCAAAAAATAAGATAGCGGTACATATCGCCATTAAATAGGCGGTTGTCACCCATTCAATCTGTGCCACGGGTAAATGTAACGTGCGAGACAACACAGGAAGAGCGATATTGACGATGCTTCCATCCAATGTGGACATAAATGTAAACAGATTCAAAACAATTAAAATCAGCCAACGTTTCTTCTGGACGTCGATATTCTCTTGATAGGTTGTAGCCGTTATAGCAGTTGAACTCATCATTACACCTCGTTATCGTTAACAATTTCTATTTAGTTGCACGCGCAACTAAATGAACGGTTCTAGTGTACAGCAAATTAGTTGCGTGTGCAACAATATTATTGTAAACTTTGCTTTGGTCCCAACGGGGGATGTGTCATTTTTAAGCCAATGAGGTGTATTTGATGAGAAAAAAACAACCGATTGGAAAGCTAATTTCCCACCTGTACCGTCGTAATCAAAAAATATTGTCCAAAAAACTGACTCCTTACGGAATCGGCAGTGGAGGACAACACAGCTTTTTAAAGCTCATTTTGCAGCGGCCGGGCATTACACAAGAGCAGTTGACGAATGAACTTAAATTTGACAAGGCAACCACGGCACGCTCTGTGAAACAATTGGAGGAATCAGGCTACATTGAACGGAAAACAGACCCAAATGACCGCCGTTCCCATCTTTTGTCTCCTACGGCCAAGGCGCTAGAATTTTCCCCTGTCCTACAAGGAATATTGGACGAGTCCAATGTCAGCCTTGTCTACAATCTATCCGAAGAGGAAGAGGAGCTTCTTATCGATTTACTGCAAAAAATTAGTATAGACCCTGACGAATAAACAAATCAGGAGTTAGCCAGAGGATCGTGGCAGGTAAAAGAAAAAGCAGCCCTCACAGAGGATACTCTGTGAGAACTGCTTAATGCCACGTCATTCAGTCCAAGCCAATTCCTTTGAACGCATGTATGACTAATTGTCGCACATAGGAATCGTCTAATGGATAACCGGTTACCAACAATCGATAAAAAACCGGCCCATAAATGAGATCGATACATAATTCAATATCGAGATTTTCCTTCAATTCTCCGCGCTCTATTCCGCGCTCAATAAGAAGCCTAGCCTCAAGTCGCCGAGGGTGGAAATATCGGGTCCGGTATGCCTCTGACAATCCTGAATCAAGTTGCCCTTCGCCTATTAACTCTGTAATGATTTTACCCTCTCGGCTTATTAAGAACCGCACTAAATTCGTGGCATGAATGAGAATGTCATCTAATACACAACCCGTGTCGGGCACGGGCAATCTTGCTATGGTGGCTGACAGGAAGCCATCCATCACTACTGCAGCTTTGTTAGGCCACCATTTATAAATGGTGGCTTTGCTAACTTTCGCTCGCTCAGCAATTTTTTCTACCGTAACCGCCCCAAAGCCTTGCTCCAACAGTAGATCATAGGAAGCGTTAAGGATAGATTTTTGCGTCTCGACATTACGTGGACGTCCTCTTTTGCTCTGCACTGGAATGCTCACCTTCTTAACGGATATAAGTAAACGCGAAAAATAAACTATACGTTCAGTATATCAAATATTATGTGAAATAAAAAAGTTGATTTCGCCTATTTACAAAACGAAACGTTCAGTATATTATTTGATTATCGAATTAATGAACTATACGTTTAGTATTTAAATTAATGAGGAGGATTATCATGCAAAGAGAACAACAAGCCTTAGAAAGTAACCGTATCTCAAATTGGATGATGTTTTTGTTGGCAGCCGCATGCGGCCTTATTGTTGCCAACCTGTACTATGCTCAAACCCTTGTAGGACCTATTCACATTGCTATGGGTCTTTCTTCTACAGCAGCGGGCTTCATTGTCACCTTGACTCAAATCGGTTATGTGGTGGGATTGCTATTTATCGTACCGCTCAGCGACATTATTGAAAATCGACGGCTCATGGTCATATCGCTAATCATCACAGTCTGTGCATTGGTTGTTGCCGCTTTTGCCACCAATGCCCCGTTGTTCCTGACCGCATCCTTATTCATTGGAATTGGATCTGTGGTAGCCCAAATACTGGTGCCGTACGCCACCTATTTAGCATCCGAAGAGCAGCGCGGCCGCGTTGTTGGGAATGTCATGAGCGGACTCTTGCTAGGCATTATGTTCGCACGGCCAGTAGCAAGCTTTATCACCAGCATCTGGGGATGGCAAGCCGTATTTATTTTGTCAGCCATTGTCTTGACGCTGTTGACGATTCTGCTCTCGCGAGCTCTTCCAGAGCGCAAGCCTGTGCCTACGGTATCTTACAGTAAATTGATTTTCTCGTTAGGCACTCTTTTAAAACAAACGCCTGCATTGCGTCGCCGTGCCCTCTATCAAGCCTGCCTATTTGGGGCCTTCAGCCTATTTTGGACTGTTGTTCCTTTACGATTGGCGGATGATTTCGGAATGTCTCAACAAGGGATTGCATTGTTTGCTTTGGTAGGCGTAGGCGGTGCAGTAGCTGCTCCGATTGCCGGGAGATTGGCTGATAAAGGCTGGAGCAAAGGTTTAACCGGGTTAGCTATGATCATTGCAGCCTTGTCTTTTTTGCTCATCTATCTTTTTCAAAGTCATTCGACCGTTGCGCTCGTACTTCTCTTTATTTCAGCGATTACACTGGATATGGCTGTATCGGGAAACCTTGTACTTGGACAACGTGTGATTTACTCCTTGGGAAGTGAAGCGAGAGGGCGTTTGAACGGATTATTCATGTCTATTTTTTTCATAGGCGGAGCGATTGGATCATCATTAGGGGGTTGGTCGTATGCGTTAGGAGGTTGGAATTTCAGTTCTCTGATTGGAGTCGTCCTGCCTGTGCTGGCTTTGCTGTACTTTTTCACTGAGAAAGAAACGAGTGGAGACGTGCGAAAGAAACAAACCACCTGATAGAGGTCAGCTTTAAGCTATGCCGTACGCAAAAACATAATGATTAAAATGGCTGTTCCCAAGAGAAAACAAAGGGGCGAGTAGAGCACAGTGTCCCACTTTGCAAAAACAGTTCCTTTTTTTCTCTTGAAAAGCCCTACCCATTTGAAATCTCCTATAGAACGTAAAATAAATATGCACGATAACAAGCCTGCACCGTAGGAATGAAAGGAACTGAAAAACAGGAATTGTGTAACTCCACCTAGTTCTAGTACGAACCAAGCGGCTAAAGCTAGTAGAATAGCTACAATTGATGTCCCTATCTTGGAGGGCTCAAAGAGCAAAGCTGTTCCTGTGCTTGGGATCGCTGCCTTTGCACCTTTTTGTCCGCCGAATACCCAATATAGATGCATGCCGCTCAGTACTCATAGAATTCCGCCAACTGCCCATGTAAGTAACTCCAACATGTGGCACCCTCCTTAATTGAATTAATTCGAAATCCACTCTGTCCAAATCATGTGAATATGCCGTTGAATGGCTTCGTCACTTAATGTCTCTTGCTTGTGACGCTCATACCAGCCTAAGTAGTAATGGTACAACATCCATGATCTCTGAAAGGCTTTCTCTGGTTGCATTCCCTTCTGTATTAAAAGCTGCTTCATAAACTCCATTCTCATCTGTTCGACTTCATTGAGCAGGGAATGGTAACTATCATCCTTCAATGACAGTTTTCGCAGATAAAACAGAAAATCTCCTCGTTTCGTCTTCCCGAACATCTGGGTTAACAACTCTCTGATCCGCTCATCTGCGGCAGCATGGATGATGGACGCTGCAATAATCTGTTGTGTCGTCTGTTCCTTCCATGTCTCCACAATCTGTCTAATGTAGCTGCTGCGATTGTTAAAATACCAATAAAAACTACTCTTACTGCACCCTAAAGCAACGGCCATTTTCTCAACTACGAGTTGATCAATCCCACCCTGTTCAAAACGTTCGATTCCTTTCTGAATCCATTGTTCTTCTGTGACAATAATTTTAGGCATCTCTCCCTCTCCCTTTCTGTACGGTATCGTCTAGATAAGTATATATTATAGTGTTTTTAGAGCTGTGTAAATATGGGCACATGAGCTCCCTTAGCTAGCTGATGCATAGGAGGCATGAAATTACATAATCGCCCACTTGAAATACCTGCGAATTTGATCTATAATGCTGTAGCATATAGTGATATTCAAGGCATTGACCAAAGACATGATTTCCTTGAAGGGCCGTTCAGAGAGAAAAGACGAGGCTGAGAGCTTTTCCGGCAACCGCATGTGAAGTTACCCCTTTGTAGCCGTGACGTTGAACATGTAGCTGTGCAATCTGGCAGTAACATTAGTAAGCGCCTACCGCTTTATCCCCGTTAACGGATACCAATGGAGGGTCACGCATGTCGTGCATGAAGCATGTTCTGATGAACATAAATGTACGCACAGGAGCGGGCCGAACTAGGGTGGAACCACGAGCTGAACGCACTCGTCCCTTGAGGGAGAGAGGCGTTTTTTTGCGTTCAATTTTGATATAGCACACAATTTGAAATGGAGGCTTTAATCGTGAGTATTCAAGTGAAATTGCCGGATGGAGCCGTACGCGAGTACGAGCAGGGCGTAACGATCGCCGACGTGGCGGGTTCGATCAGCTCCGGGCTGAAAAAGAACGCAGTAGCAGGTAAAGTGAACGGGAAGGCTGTAGATCTGAACACCGTTTTGGATCAGAACGTTGACCTTGAAATTATTACGCTGGACGGTGCAGACGGTCTGGAAATTTATCGCCACAGTACAGCGCATTTGCTCGCTCAGGCGCTCAAACGCATTTACGGTGAGAAAAACGTGAAGCTGGGTATCGGCCCGGTCATCGACAGCGGCTTCTACTATGACATTGATATCGAAAACCCATTGTCCGTTGACGACTTGGCCAAGATCGAGAAGGAAATGACGAAGATCGCACAGGAAAATCTGCCGATTACACGTCGTGTGGTCAGCCGTGAGGAAGCCACTCGCATTTTTGGAGAGTTGGAAGATCCACTGAAGCTGGAACTGATTCGTGATTTGCCGGAAGAAGCGGAAATTACAATCTATGATCAAGGCGAATTTTTTGACCTGTGTCGTGGCCCGCATTTGCCATCTACTGGCCGCATCAAAGCTTTTAAACTGTTGAGTGTAGCGGGCGCATACTGGAGAGGTGATTCCAACAACAAGATGCTGCAACGTATCTACGGAACAGCATTCCCGAAAAAAGCACAACTGGATGAGCACCTGCATTTGCTGGAAGAAGCGAAAAAACGCGACCATCGCAAGCTGGGTAAAGAGCTGGAACTGTTCATGTTCTCCGAAGAAGCACCGGGCATGCCGTTCTACCTGCCTAAAGGTATGGTTGTCCGCACTGCATTGGAAGATTACTCCCGTGACATTCAACGTCTGCATGGCTATGAGGAAGTACGTACACCGCTGATGATGAACAATCGTCTGTGGGAACAATCGGGACACTATGAGCATTACAAGGAAAACATGTACTTCTCCGAAGTGGATGAAACTACATTTGCTCTGAAACCGATGAACTGTCCAGGGCATATGCTTGTGTTTAAAAATGAGCTTCACTCCTACCGCGATCTGCCAATTCGTATAGCCGAATTTGGACAAGTGCATCGCCATGAGCTGTCCGGCGCGTTGAACGGTATGATGCGTGTTCGTACATTCTGTCAGGATGATGCGCATATTTTCGTCACACCAGGTCAGATTGAACAAGAAATTACAGACGTAATTAAGCTGATTAACGAAATGTATAGTGTGTTTGGCTTTGACTTCACAGTGGAATTGTCCACACGTCCAGATGACTTTATGGGCGAGCCAGTGCTGTGGGATCAAGCGGAACAAGCTTTGCAAAACGTGCTGGATCACCTGGGCATCAACTACCGTATTAATGCGGGAGATGGAGCATTTTACGGTCCAAAAATTGACTTCCACATTCTCGATGCGCTCAGACGCAGCTGGCAGTGCGGAACGATCCAATTGGACTTCCAAATGCCTGAAAAATTCGACCTCACTTATGTGGGCGAGGACAACCAGAAGCACCGTCCAGTCGTTATTCACCGTGCCATCTACGGTTCGATTGACCGCTTCATGGGCATCCTGACTGAGCATTTTACAGGTGCATTCCCATTGTGGTTGGCTCCTGTTCATGCGAAGCTGCTGCCAGTATCCGAGAACTATATCGAGACTGCTAATGAGATACAGGATGCGTTGCTGAAAGCAGGTCTGCGCGTCGAAGTGGATACTCGCAATGAGAAGCTTGGTTATAAAATCCGCGAGGCGCAATTGGAGAAGGTTCCATATATGTTCGTTATCGGGGAAAATGAAAAAACAACCGGTACTGTAGCGGTTCGTAAACGCGGCGAAGGCGATCTGGGATCACTCAGCATTGCGGACATCGTAGAGAAAATCAGCACAGAGATTCGCGAGAAGCAGTAATATTTGATCGAAAAAATGTGTAAAAGAGCCATCAAAACCATGATGAACGTGGTTTTGATGGCTCTTTATTTATACCTAATACATAAGAATCCAGCGTAAGAATGAACCATAGTTGTTGCAGCCTCGACTGAATTCTTAAGTTATCTTGTGCACAAAAACTTAGCAGGTTTGTGGCCGTGAAGTGGCGTGATCTGCAGGGAGGGAGAGTGTCTTCAAGGACGACTCTTCGGATTGTTTCGCCGGGGATTCTTCCGCATCCTGTTCCTCGCTAAGCGATAAAATTTCGCCGCGCAACTTCAGCATTTTCTGATCCAGCTCGTAGGTTGCACGTGCGGCTTCGGTCAATCCATTAACGACATGTTCAGGCACTTTCTTATCGAACTTATAGTACAAAATATGCTCCATACTGGCCCAGAAATCCATAGCCAATGTGCGCAATTGAATTTCAACCTTGATCCAGCGTGTGCCCTCAAACAGGATCAGCGGAATTTCCACAATGACATGCAGGCTCTGATAGCCGTTGGGCTTAGGATGGGCTATATAGTCCTTGACCTCCAGAATACGAATGTCTTCCCGTGTGTGAAGATGATCCATCAGACGATAAATATCTTTCACAAAAGCGCATACCACGCGCATTCCCGCGATATCATGAATTTCACGCAATATATTGTCCAAGGTGACTTCATGCCCTTTGCGCCGAACCTTTTCCACGATGCTGTGGGGCTCTTTGATCCGGGTTTTAATATGCTCAATCGGGCTAAAACCGTCTAACAGCTTCCATTCCGTCTGAATCAGCTTAATTTTATTCTTTAATTCCTCCAGAGCCAGCTGATAAAGGACGGGAATCTTTCTCCACTCCTCTAGTTGCTTGGCGTTAACACTGTTTTGATCCAGCTGTAGCTGAAATTCCTGCAAGGGTAATGGGACAGCATTCAGGTGCTTCCAATCCGGTTCATTCACAGAGCATTCTCCTAAATGAGGCTTATGATGTCCTCGATCTTTTTCGTAAAAATGCATTATCGTATACATTGTACACTATGTCAAAACCTACAGGCAAAGGAGAGACGGTCAAAGAAAAAAGAAATGCGACAAGAATTATGGTGGTAAAACCGAGTAATCCGATGTATAATTACAAAAATGCTGAATTGGAGCATTTAATTCTTTATTAAAAAAATCACAAATGTAGAGTATCCATCATTAGATTAAAAATATAAATTACAGAAAAGAGGAAAAGAAAAATGGCAAAAGTAGAAAGTTTTCAATTAGATCACACGATTGTAAAGGCTCCTTATGTAAGAGCAGCGGGAGTAGAGCATGACGAAAAAGGAAGCACAGTACAAAAGTATGACTTGAGATTTTTACAACCTAATGAAGACGCACTTCCGACAGCAGCTGTACATACGCTGGAGCACTTATTAGCGACGTACCTGAGAGATGAAATCAAAGGAATTATTGATATCTCTCCTATGGGATGCAGAACGGGGTTCTACTTGATTTTGTGGAATGAACATGAGCCAGAGGAAATTGCACTCGCTTTGGAAAAAACCTTGAAAAGAATTCTGGAAACGACAGAGGTTCCGGCTGTTACTGCTTTGGAATGCGGGAACTACAAGGACCACTCTCTTTTTTCAGCGCAGGAATATGTGAAGATTGTATTAGAGGCGGGTATTAGCCGCGATCCTTTCGAAAGAGTATTTTAAAATCTATGATTTCGATTGACCTATCTCATCAGACAGCGGTAGTGACAGGCGGCAAGTCAGGCATAGGCAAGGGAATTGTAGAGCTTTTCATTAAAAGCGGAGCTAAAGTGATTTCTGCTGATATTTCTTATGAAGAGCCGTATAGAGTGGTTAATCCACAGTTGGTTGAAACGCAATTGGACATATCCAAACCGGATGATATCGAAAGATGGTGCGATCTACTAATCAGCGAAGCGGGAGTTCCTGATATATTGGTGAACTGCGCTGGTACTTCTACGATGGATTATGTCATTGATAGTGAGTTGGCTGATTGGGAGAAAGTATTTTCGATCAATTCAACTGGATTATATGTAACGTCCAAACGTTTTGCCAAAGAAATGGTGGCCGCTCGTAAATCAGGACGAATTATTCAAATTGCTTCGCAGGCTGGAAAAAATGGATATCGGGCCATGGGCGGATATTGTGCTTCCAAACATGCGGTTCTCGGCTTGACCAAGGTAATGGCCATTGAGCTTGCCCGGCAAAATATTTTGGTAAATGCGGTCTGCCCCGGCATTGTAGAAACGCCGATGAAGCATCGTGAACGGATTGAAGGGGGCGTCATTCGCGGAATGACCGCTCAAGAAATATACGAAGAAGATTGTTCACAGGTACCTTTGGGGAGAACGGCCGAGGTGGAGGATGTCGCCAATGTGGTGCTATTTCTGGCAAGTCCACTCTCTGCATATATGACAGGACAAGCGATTAATGTTACAGGTGGAATGACGATGCACTAGCATACATGATCTGGGGGAAAACAACATGAAGAAATCGTTCGTTTTACTATTAGGGATTAGTTTATTATTGGTTGCCGCAGGATGCGGTAATAAAAGTTCAGACAGCAATGGCTCCAGCGCCGCTTCCGGTTCGGAAACGCAAAAAGTAGTCATCGGCTCCATGGGCTCTGACGCCCAGATATGGAAGCATATTGCCCAGTCCCAGGCCGCCAAGGATGCCAAGCTGGACATTGAAGTGAAAGAAATTAACGGCGGAATCGAAACGAACAATGCGACCAAAGAAGGCGAAGTAGATGTGAATGCATTCCAATCGTGGGCGTACCTGGTTAGCTATAACAAAGAGAGCAAAGCCGATTTGAAGGCTATAGCCACAACCTACCTGGAGCCTATGGGGATTTATTCGCAAAAATTCAAAAGCATCGATGAAGTGACCGACGGGGCTCTGGTAGCTTTGGCAGATAACCCGGCCAATACAGCAAGAGGTTTAAAGTTATTGGAAGCCTCCGGTTTGATTAAGCTTAAGGCTGACTTTAATGATGCCTTGGGTACTGTCAATGATATTACTAGCAATCCTAAAAACCTGAAATTTGAACTAATTGATGACAAAACAGGACCACGAGTGATTCAAGATGTAGGCTTGGTGCTGATTGGGAATACAATTGCTTTAGAAGGGGGTCTGAATGTACTGAAAGATTCCTTGTTCCATGAGGAGATCAGTCAGGCAACCAAAAATAATATTAACGTCCTGGTGACTTCATCTGATAAGGCGAATGACAAAGGGCTGCAAAAGTTAGCGGATCTCTATCATAACGAGGATACTCAAAAATACATTAAAGATGAATTTGGCGGTACCAAAGTAGAGGTTAAAGAGCCGGTTTCTTATTTGGAAGGACAAACTACAACAAAATAAACTTATGAGATCAGCCAGTTTTTCTGGCTGATCTTTTTTGTTCGTAAGAGGCCTCTTACCAGTAGTCGGCTTGACTTTGAGCATGGGTTTCAGTTCGATAATGTTTGGGGGAGAATCCCTTTACCTTTTTAAAAATTTTCGAGAAGAGTAAAGAGTCGTTATAGCCGACTGAACGGGAAATATCACCTATCGAAAGTTCAGCGTTTCCCATCATTTCACATGCTTTGTTGATCCTATAGCGAACCAAATAATCCTGAATGCTTGTGTTTACTTGTTGTTTGAATAACGAACATAAATAGCTTCGATTGAGTCCGATAAAATTTGCAATGTGCTCAATGGTAATTTTCTGAGCATAATTCATTTCAATAAAATCCTTCACTTTTTCCACGTAAATTTCCGCCCGGCTTTCCTTTTGTTCGGGGGGCGTTACCGGGCCGAACTCTATAAGCTCCGATAACATTAAGCATAGCAGACCGGTTAGTCTGGTTTCCCGAGCTTTATGGCATCCACTTGATTCATTCATGAGCTGCAAATATTGATAAATCAAATGGTCTCCTTCAAAGTTGAGGATTGGACGCGTCATCGTTAGACCTGCTTGCTTGAGGAGTGTTTCTGCCAGTGCCCCGTCAAATCCAAACCAGCAATAAGACCAAGGATTCACTACATCGGCTTGATAATAAGTAATGACCTGGGGGCAGATTAGAAACCACTGTCCTTTCCGTAAGCGATAACTGAACCCACCGACCTCGAAGGTACCTTCTCCGTCCAAAATATAATGAAGCAGATAGTGATCTCTTATCGCAGGTCCAAAAAAGTGACTCGGTATGCATTCCTCTATGCCAAACTGAGTTAGATACAATTCAGAATGCTGCTTACTACGCGGCAAATATTCTATCACGCTAAATCTCCTTATGTAAATTATCAAGCATTATAACATAAATAGTGAGCACCATGCCATGTACTTCATATCTAAAATTAATATATCATTTCTGTAGAACCTATTGCGACTAACGAGGAGCTTATCAAGCTTTACACCATGTGAACTTAGTTGGTGGTGTTACAAAAAGGTTCTTCTATGTCCTTTTTTAGGTGCGGATTTCCGAGGGGTATGATCTAGAGGGAGGGGTTGTTTTTCCAATGGGTATCATTGTTCAAGAGCAAACGGGGCTGTTTCATCTACAGTCGTCGGGCATGAGTTATATTATTCAGATTGTGGATGGATTTCCTGTGCATGTATATTGGGGAGATAGGCTGAAGCACCGCGAATCAATGACCGATCTATTGCTTCACACTTCTGCGACGGCTGGATTGGATCGGCTACCGCAAGAGTACCCGCAGTATGGGAGTGGGGACTTCCGTAACCCTGCGTATCAAGTAGAACTTGAAGATGGAACTCGTATCACGGAGTTAAAGTACGACGGTTACCGGATCATCAAGGGAAAGCCATCATTAACCGGGCTTCCGGCCGTATATACCGAGAATGAAGACGAAGCGGATACGTTGGAACTGGAGTTAAAAGATGACTTTTCAGGTCTTAAAGTTGTTCTTCTTTACACCGTCTTCGCGGATCGAAACGTAATCGCTCGTTCGGCTCGTTTGAGTAATACGGGAGCCAAGAATCTTCGACTTCTCCGTGCTCTAAGTGCCAGTGTCGATTTTTCAGGTAAAAGCGATTTAGAGTTCATGTATCTTTCGGGAGCATGGGCTCGGGAGGGGAATATTACCCGCAAACCGATTCTTCAAGGTGAAACCCGAATTGATAGTAAAAGGGGCATGAGCAGCCATCAACTCAACCCTTTTGCTGCATTGGTCACTCGGGGAACAACGGAAAGCTATGGTGAGGTATTCGGCTTTAGCCTCGTGTACAGCGGGGGCTTTGAGGCGGGAGCGGAAATAGATTCATTTGGCTCTACACGGTTTAACATCGGCGTGAACTCCTTTGACTTTTCGTGGTTACTGAGCCCAAGGGAGAGTTTCCAAACGCCAGAAGCCGTTATGGTTTACTCCGGTCAAGGACTGGGAGATATGTCGCGGACGTATCATCGCTTGTATCGGACTCGACTTTGCCGAGGGAAATATCGGGACGAAGAACGCCCTATTCTGGTCAATAACTGGGAAGCTACCTATTTTGACTTCAATGCAGATAAGTTGGTATCGATAGCGAAAGAGGGGGCTGAGCTAGGCATCGAACTATTTGTCTTAGATGACGGTTGGTTCGGAAAACGGGATTCCGACAATTCGTCTCTCGGCGATTGGTACGAGGATCGTCGGAAGCTGCCAGACGGACTCGCGGATGTCGCGAACCGTATCAATCGGCTGGGTCTTAAATTCGGGCTCTGGTTCGAGCCAGAGATGATCTCTCCGGACAGTGAGTTGTACCGGGAGCATCCGGACTGGTGCCTCCACGTTCCGGGACGCAGGCGCAGCGAAGCCAGATGGCAGCTAGTGCTGGACTATACTCGCAAGGAAGTGCGCGATTTCATCTACGATTCGCTTGTTGCCATTTTCTCCAGCGTGCCAGTCTCTTATGTGAAATGGGATATGAACCGCTGCCTGACGGAAATCGGTTCCGCTGCTCTGCCGCCGGAACGCCAATCCGAGACTGCCCATCGCTATGTTCTTGGATTGTATGAGCTGTTGGAGCGCATCACCACCGAATTTCCGCATATTCTTTTCGAGAGCTGTTCAAGTGGCGGAGGGCGCTTTGATCCAGGAATGCTTTACTACATGCCCCAAGTCTGGACTAGTGATAATACCGATGCGGTGGAACGCCTGAAAATCCAATATGGAACTAGCCTTGTCTATCCTGTAAGCGCAACCGGGGCGCATGTCTCGGCAGTTCCGAACCATCAAGTTGGACGCATAACGCCCCTTGATTTTCGAGGTGATGTCGCCATGTCCGGAAATTTTGGATATGAGCTTGATCTCACGAAATTCACCGATGAGGAAAAAGAGACGGTCAAACGCCAAATCGCAGTATACAAGCAGATACGTGGCTTAGTACAGAAAGGTGACTTGTATCGCTTAAAGAACCCGTTTGAAGATAACGAATCGGCTTGGATGTTTGTTTCTGAAGACCAAGAGGATGCCATCGTCTACTATTTCCAAGTGATGGCTGTCCCGAACGCGCCTTGGCGAGCCCTGCGCCTTGACGGACTAAATCCAGAGCTCGAATATGAAGTTAAGTCAGGAAATAGCGGGCAAAAGTCTATCCATGGGGGGGATCGGCTTATGAAGTTGGGCCTCCCTCTTCTCTACAGACAGAAAGACTATGAAAGTGGATGGTTCAGGCTTCGGGCAATAAAGCCTGGTAAGGCTTAAGGATCAGTACAACAGTATAATTGCCGAAAGAGAATAGAGTTATGCCCCTTTTTATATGAAAAGGGGCATTTTGCGTACAGCAGCTGTACTGATCGAGGAGGGGGAAGCCATTTTTTTATACGAATGATGAATGACATGAAACTGAGGAAGATGTAGGAGTTACATTTGAATGTTGATTGAAAACAGGATCATCAACAGAGTAAGTCGTTACGCTGACGGCTGCTTCATTCTTTAATTAATGAATTCATTTCTAAATTTACGGAATTCTTTAGGTGTTTTTTTATGATGTTTCTTAAAAGACTGAATGAAGTGATTTACATGATTGAACCCCACTCTGTGAGCTATTTCAGTTATTGTAGAATCTGTTGAAATTAATAACTCGCTGCTTTTCTTGATACGGTACTTAATTAAGTAGTCGTAAGGTGTCATATGAATGGTTCTCTTAAAACTACGAGTGCATTCCGAAATACTTAAATGTGCTATAGCAGCAATTTCTTGCAATGTTATATTGTCTGAGTAGTTTTGATGGATAAAACTGAGCATCAATTGAAGTCGCTCCTGTTGCAATTTCATGTATTTAGGTGCTTCCTCAGAAGACAGCGAAATATTAGATATTAAGACTAACCATAATTGTGCCGTTTTGATGGAAACCTCGTATTCCCAGCCCCATTTTTTTTTCATATCAAATTTCTGTTTCATATCCCAAAGCATTTGCAGTATTTGAATTTGCCATTCAGCATCTCCTTTGATTACTAATGACAATAAGAGAGAGTTTGTATAAGGCAGTACATAGTTTTTTTCCATCGCACTATCTGCATAAAAGGCCAGCAGCTTTTCAGGGAAATTAAAACTGACATATTGACCGTTATGTGTAAGGTGTGTAGTAACGTGAAGAACACCTTTATTAATTAAAATGGCCTGACCTGTTTCTAATTCATGATCAATGCCGTTAACTTGTATCACTAGCTTTCCTTTGGTAACCAAAGTGATTTGTAGTTCCTCATGCCAATGTAAATCGTTGAATCCTCTACCCTCAGGACTACTTGCATGAATAGTATGGGTGTACATGATGTATGGAAATGAAACATCGGGATATAGAATGGTCTCATGCAATTGTTTTTCCATTTTAGCGAGGTCCTTTCTGATGACGATATTTCTATATAAATTAAAGATATAGTTACACAAATAAAATAAAAGTGGTGATATTATTATACCAGATCTTCGGCTTATCATTACAATCCTGTGCACAGGCGATTGGATAAGACATCTTGGAGGCGTATATGTGAAAATAAATCAATCGTCGTTACCATTTCATCCGTATATTTTGCTTTTAATCAGCATACTGTCTGTTTCTATCTCATCTATCATGATAAAATCCTCAGATACTCCAACCTCTGTGGCTGGGATGTACAGATTGTATATGTCAGTACTCATAATGCTTCCCTTTGTACCTTGGAAAATGTTTCGTTCCTTAGAAATGAACAAAAAAGATTGGAGTACTGTTTTCATAGCTGGTCTTTTTCTCGGGTTATATTTCTTATTCTGGATGGAATCTTTAGTATATACCTCAGTTGCGAGTTCCATGGTCATCTTATCCTTACAGCCTTTATTTGTAATGATGGGTTCATACTTTATGTTCAGAGAACGAGCAAATATATTGACCATTCTTTGTTTGATCGCCGCTCTTGTCGGTTCAATCGTTATAGCTTGGGGAGACATAGGGATTTCGAGAGAGGCATTAATCGGAGATGGATTATCTTTAGTAGGAACAATCTTGGTTTCAGCATATATGTTGGCAGGACAGAAAGTAAGCCACAAAATAAATGCAAATTTATATAGTGTTATTGTTTTTTTTATTGGTGGCAGCGTCATGCTGGTCTACAATTTGTTGAATCATTATTCCTTGATCGAATATGACTCGTCGGATTGGATGTATTTCTTGTTACTTGCAGTAATCCCAACTATTTTCGGACAATATATATTTAATTTGTTGTTGAAATCAATGGGTGCAACTACGGTCTCAGTTGGTATTATTGGAGAGCCTGTTCTTGCCATAATTCTCGCCTACTTATTCTTGGGAGAAATAATCTCTGCATTTCAATTCATAGGTGGAATCATGACTTTATTCGGTATGGGGATGTATTTTTGGGCAAAATCTTTAAAGTATACTACAGTTGCAAAATATTAAATTTGAAACTGATTATCACGAAATTGAAGAAAACAATCGATGAGGAGAATGTTTAGATGGCAACGATTGATGATTTTTTGAAACTAGATATTCGAGTTGGAACCATAATTAAAGCTGAGTTTTTTGCAGAAGCAAAAGTACCTGCTATTAAACTTGAAATTGATTTTGGACAAGATATCGGTATAAAAGCTTCGAGTGCACAAATCACAAAAAGATATGTGGCTGAAGATATTATAGGGGAACAAATCATAGGTGTAGTCAACTTTCCACCTCGACGGATAGCAGGCTTTAATTCAGAGGTATTAGTCCTTGGAGGAATTCCCGAAAAGGGGGATGTGGTTCTATTGAAACCAGATATCAAACTACCTGATGGAACACCTATTGGATGATTGATCGGCTGTTTAATCCGTAAAATATATAACTTCACAACAGGCAGGACATTGAACCTAACGGGATACGAACGTTCAATAGCAAATTGAAACAGATAGCGGCAGACTAGGACTTTATTTTCACGTCCTAGTCTGCCGCTTTTTCTTTTATTGGTCTGTCTAAAGCTTATTTGATTCATTAAAATCTGCAACAGTTTAGGCTGGAAATCACGAGTGTCACCAGTCCAGTAAAAGCACAGTTCTCCAATACCAGCTATACGCCTTATACCTATCTGGCTGGGATGCTGCGTGTCCCCTCTGTCATCGGGGAGGCGCAGAGCGGGCATACCGGCGGCGTGCCTGTGCTAGCCGCGCTTGTACGGCGTCCGCTTGTTGTGTCGCGCCGCATCCACGCCTTGCAGGCGCCGTCGGTGCATTTCCACACGGGCACGTTGATACGTGGCTCTGCCGAAGACCCTGCCACCGACGAGGTCGTCCGTGCCGTAGCGCTGCTTGGTCCCGGCCTGCTGCTCACGCGGGTCGCTGTGCCAGACGCTGGCGATCCAGCGCCAGCACGGCTGCTATACCCGGAAGCACCCTTCGGTTGGCCGAAGCTGCTGCGGCGTGCTTCTGGCTTGGAAGCCTCAGGGATGACCCCATAAGCTTCCAGCAGGAAGCGTGACACGGCGGCAGGCTTGCCATGATTAGAGGCGGGAGAGGTGATGTACAGCAACTCCTTCGCCCGGGTGACGGCCACGTAAGCGAGGCGGCGCTCTTCTTCAAGCGCTGCATCGTTATCCACAGCGGTAGTTGGGGCGGCGCCTGCCCGCCGATCCTCCGGCAGCTCGCTGTGCAGCGCCGAGCTGTGCGGCAGAATGCCTTCGCTGGCTCCGATCCAATATACGCAAGGGAATTCCAGCCCCTTGGCGCGGTGGATCGTCATGAGCCGAACAGCATCGCTGTCTTCTTCTCTGCGCAGCGATTCCATTTGGCGGTGACGCTCGGAAAGCTCGTCTGCAAAGCTGACGAACGCCTCCACGGTGTCAAACCGCTTGGCTGCCGTTTCGAGCTCCTCCAGACTTTCTTGCATCGTTTCCTTATAATGAGTCCACGCGCCCGTATCTCCGCTTTCCAAATATTTGTCATAAAAGATGCGCCGCATTTCTTGAATGGCATAGGCGGGTTTCATTGTAGTGAGACTGCGAATCAGACGAATACGCTCTTTCACCTGCTCACGCTGAAAATCACGTAGTCGATCCCAGCGGCTGAGATGAATCAACGGGTATTTTTTAGCCTGCTGTTTCTCCTCGCGCATAATCCATTCCATACCCGCCTCACGGGAGACGTACAGCGGCCCAAGAGTGCTCGGAATGGATTCCATACGCCGGGGATTCAGCGACAAGCGCAGGTGATCCATTAAGGGACGAATCAGGGACTGATCATAAAATACAGCTCCTGCTCCGTACTGAATAAATGGGACATCTCGCATAATTAATTGCTCAAAAATAGATCGGCTTCCGCTGGCTGTCCGGTGCAAAATAGCGATATCCCGGTAGCGCAGCCGACCTTCCTCTACCTGTCCGAGTAGATGGGTAACAATATGCCCCGCTTCCTCCTCGGGTCCGGATGGGGTGGCAAACTGCGGCGGCAAGCCTTCACGCCCGGCAGCTGAAAGACGTTTGGAGCGTCGATGAACATTTTTGGCGACAATGTTAGAGCCCAGCCCCAAAATCCGCGCATCGCTGCGATAATTAATATCCAGGGTAATGACCTTTGCATCCTTATAGACTTTGTCAAACTCTAGAATGGATTCCTGGCGTGCCCCATTAAAGGTATAGATCGTCTGGTCATCATCCCCCACGACCATCAGATTGCGATGTCGGGCAGCCAATCGCTGCACCATCTCATATTGCAGGGCATTCGTATCCTGAAATTCATCGACCATGATATGTGAAAAACGCTGCTGAAGCGGCTTAAGCACATCCGGGTCACGCAGCAGTGCGGAGGCACGCAACAGAATATCGTCAAAATCCATTTTATTGCGCTCCTGTTTCCACGCTTCATAGGCGAGCATGGCACGCTTGGCATCCGATTCCTCGCGCACGGTTTCCGGTAGCTGGTCCGCGCTGCGGCCTTCCGCTTTCCAAGCGGAGAGAGCAGACAGCAGGCTTTCCGGCTGGAAAGCCTCGCTGAGTCCAAGCTGCCGCAGCATCATTTTCATGACGGTATGCTGGGCCTGCGTTTCACCGAACACTTCATCTTGCACGCCGCGATGACGCAGCATCGCCAAAGCGAATGAGTGAAACGTGCGAGCCTGAACTGCACGTGCAGCGGCAGGGCGCACACCGGGTAATCCCGCGATGCGCAGTTTCATTTCGGCAGCTGCCTTGCTGGTGAAGGTCACCAGCAGAATGGACGATGCAGGGACATCCCGCATCGCCATCAGGTAGCCTGCGCGGGCAGCCAGCACTGTGGTTTTGCCGCAGCCAGCCCCTGCAAGGGTCAGAAGGGGGCCTTTGCCGTGGCGGACGGCCTGGATCTGCGGGCGGTTCAGGTGAATGCCGGCGTTCTCTAAAGCACGAAAATAGGCCGAGTCTTGGTCGGTGTCGGGCACCAGCGTCATACTGGTATCCATGGAAGCACGACGTGCCTGAGGGCTCGACGTTGAATAAGGAACCCCGATGGGTCGGGGGTAAAAAGAAGGATTTGGGTCCATAATCCTGAAACCCCTTTCGTTCTTAAAATCTTCCATTTTCACAAATGGGGGTAGTTTTTGGTATGATAGAGTTCTAGTCAGCTTTAGCTGACGATAAGAACAAGGCGATGGACTAAAATAATGCTGAAATTCATGCGGATCTTGCCGGAGCGACAGAACGTCAATACGTTGACGCTAATGCCAATAGCCTTCAAACAGGCAATATGACCGCATTCCATTATACAGGAGTTCGAGGTTTGCCAACAGAAAAAAACTTTGGGATATACGGACGGTATAGTGAAATCCGGCTGGATAATGGGGAGGAAATAACGATGAAGCTGATTCAACGTATAAAGGAAGGCGCTAATCGCGCAACAGAAAAGGCGCAGCATGCTGTCGAGATTAGTAAGATCAATTCACAAATTACAACGATTCAGCAGGAAATGGATGTTCATTTCTTACGAATGGGTCAGATCTTTTACGAAGGTTACCGTGCATCCGACATGTCGGTGGCAGAAACCGAGATGACACAGCTATCCACTGCATGTGATGAGCTTCAGGATGAAATTGACGAGCTGCGCAGTAGAATTGCAGAATTGAAAAACGCTCATTTATGCACCTGTGGAGCGGTTGTGCCTCTGGATGCGAACTTTTGCCCCAAATGCGGACGCAAGCTCAATGAAGGACAGGCTGCTTCCAAACAAGTAGCTGCTGTGCGTGAAGAGGTGCCAACGGACGTCTATTCTTTTGATCTGCGCAAGCCAGAGGTAGTGAAGGATGCTGCGCCTGCTTACACGGAGTATGCAGAACAGGAAGTAGTCGATCGGCATGAACAGGAACAGGATGAGCGGTATGAAACACACGAACCAGCGGGACTAGACCGCGATTACACAGTATCTGATTTTACACCGGAAGAAAAAGCGGCATTCGACGCTGAGTGGGAGCGCCGTCGTCAGGAAGAACTGGAAAAAGAACACCGTCGTCTTGAAGAACTGGAACGCGAGCGTGAGCGCCAGGAGGAGCTGGACGAGCGAATCCGATATTGGAAGGCCAACAACTCCGGGGCCGAGAAGCCGGCAACGCCGTCTGCACAAGTACGTGAAAATGTAAAATGCCAAATCTGTACTGCAGAACTACCTAAAGGGTCCAAATGGTGCCCGCGTTGCGGAGCTGAACAGATTTGACGCAGCCGAACAGGCTGCTGCAGGACACAGACATAACGCCGGGCAGCATAGGGGGAACAGAATATATGGAGCGTTTGCTGCATCATCTGCGGAATCTGGGTTTTACGGAAATGGAAGCCAAGGTTATGGTCGAGCTTTCGAGGCAAAATGCGGCTTCCGGCTATGAAGTGGCTAAGCGTCTGGGTGCATCGCGCTCCAACGTGTACGCGGCTTTACAGCGTTTGGCCGGGCAGGGATACCTCAGAACCAGTGCTGGAGAGCCTGTACGTTACAGCATGCTGCCACCGGGTGAACTGACCCGGATGATCGAAGGACAAATGCAGGAGTCCCTACGCGCAGTGGAGAAAGAAATGCCACGAACAGAACCAACCAAGCCGACCTTTTATAATGCGGAAGGCGATCGGAAGGTGCTGGAAAGTCTGACACGTGAATTGGAACGGGCAGAGCATGAGATTGTGTTGGATTTGTGGCGCGAGGAAGCTGAGCTGCTGCGGACAGAGTTGGAGAAAGCTGAGAGTCGAGGTGTGCGTCTGCTCTGGTCCTGCGATAACGGAGAAAGCATGATGGGACCGTGGTTACCGTCTGGGTCTGGTACAGACGGACAGGAACCAGCAGGGCGGAAGTTTTCTTTTGTTATTGATCGGCGTTGGTGCATGCTGGGTATGCGGGGAGAGAATTGCCCGACACAGGCGCTTATTACCGAGCATCCGGTAATGACAGGCCTGCTGCTTAATCATTTTGCTCAGGATCTTATTCTGTATGAGCTGGAGCATGATATGGGCAGAGAACTGTCGACCCGGTATGGCTGGCGGTATGAAGGCATTATCGGCAAATATATGTCAGCTGGAGAATAGCTAAAGATTACCGGGTAGGAAGTTCCATCAGTGCCCGGCATATAGATGTAATATAGCCCGCCTTATGAGGCACGAATTGATCCGATGTAATCAGGCGGCGGTTTTTTTCTGGATTTGGCCCCGACGTAATGCCATGGGCTTCGATAAAGGGAATATGGCCTTCAAAAAGGGCCAGTGCTTGGTCAAGATCTGCTTCGTACAGTCCGGCTACTTCTTCTTGCTGGAGGTGATAAGCTTCCAATGGCTGGTTCGATAGCAGTCCAAACACCGAGCTAACCTCCCGATCCCAAAAAGAGGTGCCCTGTGCGGTACCTTTGCTTTCATACCGAACGGTCATCAGCGGTGTTAATGAGGTAAAGGGAACATGAATGCCCAGTTCTTCCTCCAGCTCACGAGCCGCCTGAGACATATCTTCGCCTGCCGTCAAGTGACCGGCTGCTGTAATATCGTAGCATCCGGGGAAGGTGTCCTTCGTATCCTGACGCTGTTGGAACAGCAAGCGACGGCCTGTCGAAGTGTCTCGTGCTAGCCAGCAGTGAAAGGTATGGTGCCAGTATCCCTTGGCATGTGCGTCTTGTCGCGAGGCTGTGCCAAGAGGGTTGTCTTCATCATCGTAGATATCCAGAAGCTCGCTAGTCATCGTGGTTCCTCCTATAGTAAGCAGAAATCAAAGGTCTACTTTACAGTATAACGTGTTTTCTGTCCTGACGATATGAAGGCGAGTGTGGAATGTGGAGTGGCATTTGGGGTATGCTGGGAACATGAGGATTTGCAACATCACACAGATTTACGATTGAAAGGAGCGATTTTACATGGAATGTATAGTACATTTTCGAGTCATGCATCCGGAGGAACCCAAGGAACTGCGCGGGTTGATTATGCTGGAAAGCGGAGGCAAGCCGGGGATTGATCAAATCACGGATATGTTCAAAAATATGGGCTATGATGTCCGCCCAGACAATCCGGAGGAATTGATTTTTAAACCAGTCGATGTCAGAGCTAATTATACATATATCCGGGTTATTGAACTGGATACAGGTGAGGAAGTCTACCAGGAAGACAGGGATTTGCGCGCGATTTTGGAAAATTTGCTGAATAAACGTTAAAGATCAGGAGAACTAATCGATGGAATGAGATAAAGTGATCCTGTCGCCATTCATAGGAACGGAGAACCAATAATGAGATTGTATATTATCCGACACGCAGACCCCGATTACCCCAATAACACCATCACGCCGGAGGGGCATTTGGAAGCCCAGGCACTGGCCAAACGGCTTTCCAGTCACGGACTGGATCGAATTTATGCCTCTCCTTTGGGGCGGGCTTTGGATACAATGCGCTACACCGCCGACTCTCTGGGTATGACTCATGAAGTGGAACACTGGACACAGGAGCTGGCTCTAAAGCTGGAGGAAACTCCATACGGCCGTCTTTCCCATTGGGATTTGCCAGGTGAAGTGATCCGTTCCGAAATGCCCCTGCCGACTCATGACTCTTGGCAGGAGATTTCCTATTATCAGGGAACGCAGAGTCCCGAAACCTTCGAGCGGCTGAAGCTTCATTCCGATGAATTCCTGAAACGGCAAGGCTTTGAGCGGGTGGAGGGCAGGTACCGGATTCTGAAGCATACCGAAGATCAGGTGGCCGTATTTTGTCATGGCGGCTTCGGGCTGACCTGGCTTGCTCATCTGTTGGAGCTGCCATTGGCCTTGGTCTGGTCCGGCTTTTGGATGCCGCCTAGCTCCGTAACCACGATCTTGTTTGATGAGCGCTCTCAGGAATGGGCAGTTCCCCGTTGCATCGGCTTCGGTGATGTTTCCCATCTGTACGCTGAGGGCTTGCCCGTCAGACCCCGTGGCATTATCACCAATTTCAACTAATCAGATCTCTCACACCATACCAAAACGGCTTAAGACGGTACATCGTCTTAAGCCGTTTGTTGTAGTCATATAGGTGTGGGTTGAGTCAGCGTGCTTCGACGTACCCCTCCAGCTTGGAAGTGCAATGTGCGCAACGGGTAGCGGCTACAGGAATTTCGGATAGGCAATGTGGACATTCCTTGATCGTTTTTTCCTGAGGAGGTTTTTCTTCCTCTTTGCGTTTCAGCATGTTAATCCCTTTGACCAGCATGAACACACAGAAGGCTACGATCAGGAAGTCCAGCAGGACGTTAATGAACTGACCATAGGCGAGGACTGCAATCCCTGCTTCCTTGGCCTGTGCCAAAGTCATGCGTGTACCGTCAGCATTTAAAGGATCGGCAGCTCGTAAAGCTACATACAAGTCTGGAAAATTCATGCCGCCCAGAAGTTTACCAATCGGAGGCATGATAATATCGTTTACCACAGAAGTGACAATCTTGCCAAACGCTCCACCGATGATAACACCGACCGCGAGGTCAATCACGTTACCTCGTACAGCGAATTCTTTAAACTCTTTTATAATACCTTTTCCGCTCATATGAGTGCTCACCTTCTTTACATAAAATCATTTATCTATAATACATGCTATGTCAATGGAGGGCAATTCCCAATTGATGTATTGCACTTTGTCACAAAATCACATGTTCATTTGTCTTCTATATGTAAACCAATAATGGAGGCGATGTATCGTGAGTTTGAGATTCAATCACAGAGCAGTGAGTCCTAGCACATTCAAGGTAATGATGGAGATGGAAAAATACATTTCCGGTCGTTTTACAGACAAAGTATTGTACGAACTACTGAAAATTAGAGTATCCCAAATCAATGGATGTTCCTATTGTCTGGATATGCATGCGAAGGATTTGCTCAAGCTGGGGGATTATGCTGACCACATTTTGCAGCTAGCCTTATGGCGGGAGGTTCCTTTGTTCACGGAAAAAGAACGTGTTATGCTTGAATTAGCTGAAGCGGTCACCCGTATCTCTGAACAAGGGGTACCTACGGATTTGTACAATAGGGTCAGAGAACATTTTACAGAGGAAGAATACGTAGATTTGATTACCGCGGTTAACGTGATTAACAGTTGGAACCGGATTGCGATTGCAACGGGAATGTATCCGGGCATTCTTTAAATGAACAGGGGGCTATGCTTTGTCTGGCAAAGAACACAGAATTGAACAAGAATCGGTGGATTTAAATCTGGAGGAGCTGTATCAGAGATATCGCAAATATTCTTTTGCCATTGCTTATCGCATGCTTGGAACGGTTACGGATGCCGAGGATGTAGTTCAAGACTGCTTTGTCGAGCTGAAGAATAAGCCCCTGGATGATATACACAATCCCAAAGCCTATGTAGCCAAAATGACGATGAATCGGTGTCTGAATCTGTTGAACTCTGCGCGCAAGCAAAGAGAGACATATGTAGGACAGTGGCTGCCGGAGCCGTTGGGTGAAAGCGCAGATCTCCCTGCGGATTGGTTAGAGCGTAAAGACATGATATCTTACGCTTTTCTGGTTTTGCTGGAGCAGCTAAAGCCGATAGAGCGGGCTGTTTTTGTGCTGAGGGAAGCTTTTCAATATGATTACAAAGATATTGCGGAATTGCTGGGGAAGACTGAGAGCAACTGTCGTCAGTTGTTCAGTCGCTCCCGTCGTATTCTATCTTCAGGAGAATCTGCTCTTGAGGCTCAGTCCAGTCGTAATATGAATAACTCATCCCGAATAAAACTACTAGAACGTTTTACAACCGCCTTTCTTGCCTACGATGTGACTGCTATGCTGGAACTACTGGCTGAACAACCTGTATTCGTGTCAGATGGCGGAGGTAATGTGCATACGGTGATGAGACCGATGGTTGTGCGCAAAGGCGTTCTTGCCCTGTTGACTTCTCGTCGGGTATTAACCGTTTTACGAGAAAGAGATGTGTTCCACACCGTCATCAATGGCGAGGTCCAGCTGGCATTTCTGGAAGATGGAAAAGTGAGAGAAACCTTATGTCTCAGACTGACACCGGACGGGGAGCATATTCAGAGTTTTTATTTAATGGTTAACCCAGATAAGTTGGGATACATTCATATAGGACAGAAGAAGCGAACATGCGATAAAAAGTAATCATCGAAACAGCAAAAACCTTGAATCCTGCTAAGGATCAAGGTTTTTTGTTGTCTTCACAACTGCCGGGCTTGATGAAGAGCCAGATCACCTACCCAGGGAAGCTTGAGCCACTTGCCTTGTCCCGCGCGAATTAACAGGATGACCCACAATACAAGGCCTGCCAGCGTTAGCAGGGAAGCGAGCAGAGGACCGAGCAGCGGAATGAATCCAACAAGCACATGCCCGATCATGAGGGTGACAAACAGAAATATGGATTGCAGCGCGTGAAATAATACAAATCGACTTTTCTTTTCCAGCATGACAAAGGCCAGTGCGCCAATAAATGCGAACAGATAGCACAGGACAGCTGCTATATTTTCATCCAATCCCGTGGAAGACTTATAGACTGACATGTCAGGCAAATCCCCCTTTATAAGTTATCCGTACTATACAAGCTATGAGGACAGGAATTAAAGATATGCCCGAAACGCCAGAAAAAGTTCAATCAGGGAATGTGTATAAAAACACGAAAAAGACTGAACGAAAAGGATTCGCTCAGTCATTCACAGGGTTATACACAGGTTTTGCACATGTTGTACGCATTTTATCCACTATACGCCACTACTTGTCCACAAAATAAGCATTGGTTATGCACAAATTGTGCACAAACTGTAGACAATATAGCGATTAAGCTCATTTTGCACACAGATTGTCCACAAAATATCAACAGATTGGTATTAACCGTGGATAAGTTGTCTTATTTAGCGATCTCCGCGTTGTAAACGACGGCGTGGATGTGTGATTTTACCCTTTTTATCCTCATCGTCCTCTTTGGGGATAAGTCGTTCATCAGTACGTCCTTCATGATGATTATCAAAGGCGTATTCGGTCATTTTCCACTCGGAAGTACCCAGAACAACATCAGCGGGAAAATGCTGACCTCTGTGCAAATGCTGCTCATGTCCATCCTCATCAATATAAACACCATCCACTTCTACCTTTTCTCCTGTTAGTGGGAGCAAATCCTTCCCTTTGTGTTCCATAGGTATCCCCTCCGTCTGACTTTATTCTTCGTTAATTTGTCCGGACGGAAGGTCTTTTATCCACAAGCTGATGCAAAATATCCTCGGCAATCTGGTCTGCGGGATGAGGTTTACGAAGCAGCTCAATCGCCTGCATCATCTCTTCGGCAAGAGAGGGGGTGGAAATCAGGTCGAGACAATGCTGAATCAGCTCCTCCGTAGTGCGAGCAATACGGGCAGCTCCTTTTTGCTGCAAATACAGAGCATTATTTAGCTCCTGACCGGGTACGGGCTTGAACACAAGAATAGGTAAACCGGATGCAATGCTTTCCGAGAGTGTGATGCCGCCGGGCTTCGTAATCACCAGATTGCTCGCACGCATAAGTGCTGGGACAAAGTCCACGAATCCATAGGTGTAAATGTTTGGGTGGTCTGCATACAGCGCATCCACTTCTGCTTTCAGTTGCTGGTTACGTCCGCAGACGATCAGTAGCCGCAACTGAGGAAGCTGGCTTAATTGCCGACAGATATCCAGTATGCCGGATAGCACACCATAGGCGCCAGCCATAATGAGTAGCGTAGTAGTCTCAGACTGTAGTGATGGAATTACCTGTTCCTGAACAGGAATTTCGTCGGCAGACATGTTATAAAAAGAAGCGTGAATCGGAATACCCGTAGCGATAATGCGTTCAATAGGTATTCCCCGCTGGGCGGCTTCCTGCTGGATATCCTCAGTGGCTACATAGTAGCGGTCAATATCGGGATGCAGCCAGCGCCCATGCAGATCGAAATCTGTAACCACGTTGACAATAGGCAGACTCATTCCCATTTTGCGGCGTAACGCCGGGAGCGCGAGCTGCGGGAACGTATGTATCACGAGATCCGGCAACTCCTTTTTCAGAGTGAGCGTAAGTTGACGCATTCCGAATGAATGCAACACATGGCCGAAGGCCGATTTAGCCTGCATACCGCGCGTGATGTTATAGACCCAGCCGTAAAGCTGAGGAATGGTTTTGAAGCTTTGCATATATACAAATTTGGTCAGACCGTTCAACCAGGGATGAGATTCAGCCATCAGGTCGAGAAGTTGTACCTCGCAGCGTCCGAGTCTTCGCAAACTGTCCATAATTGCCCGAGCGGCCTGCACATGGCCTTCCCCGTAACTGGCGTATAATATTAGAATTTTTGGTGCTGAGACTTCCATGATTGTTTAGCCCCCTATATTCAATAAGCACATGAAGCTCATATCAGGAACGTTCTAAGTTGCGCGAGGATACGGCTGGCAAAACGTAGCGCTCCAGCAGTGTTCGCGGATTTTTCCAACGGCTCACCTTGCTGTCTGCTGTAAATACCACGACTGCGTTCGCTTCTGGCACAAGATAAATTTGCTGTCCTCCATGTCCGTGCGCACACGCGTAGTTGATGCCGTGGAGTCGTCCTGTCCACCATTGGAATCCGTAATCTCCGAATTCTGGATAGCCTTCAACCTGTCGCTGTGTCGCCTGATGCAGCCAATCGGCCGGAATCAATTCTTTTCCGTTCCAGCTGCCTTGATGAAGGCAGCAATCGCCGAATTTAGCCATGTCACGCGATGTCAGATATAGCCCGATGTGTCCCATGGTGTAGCCCTCTGGATCTTGTGCCCAACCACTTCTTCCAAAACCTAAGGGTTCGAACAGATGCTGGAGAGCGTACGTATAGGCGTCAATCCCACAGCATTGGGTCAGCAGCACGGACAACAGGTGCGAATCAACACTACGATATTGGAATACACCGAGTTGATCCTCCTGCACAGGTAAACGTAGGGCAAAGGACGGCCAGCTTTTGCTGCGATGAAAACGGTGGATAAAAGCTTCTCCGAGCTTTTTGCCCGTCTGCCAATACAAGCCGGATGTCATGGTCAACAGATGGCGAATCGTAATCTGCTCTAGCAGTGTTTCCTTCCGCCTAGGTAAATACTCAGACAACAGCTTATGCACAGCCGTCTCTGGCCCGGGCATATCACCGCGAGCCATAGCTATGCCGATGAGCGTGGAAGTGAAGCTTTTGGTCGCGGATCGCAAATCGTTCAGAGAGCTTACTTCATGCCCGTTATAATAGCGTTCCCAGATCAGTTTGCCGTGGCGCAGCAGCAGGAAACTGTGCATTTTAGGAAACTTGGCTTGGATTTCACGGTCTGCCTGATCAAGAAGGGAGACGCTGATGCCCTCCTCTTCACAAGTTCCTATGTTCAGGGCAGACATACGGGCAACAGGTGCAGTGAACAGCGGAGCATAGCGGCTCATCCTTTTCCCTCCTTGTTATGTTTATTTATTTTACCCCAAACACATACACTCCAAAAACCGATAAATAAGGTATACCCTCCTGTGCAACAGCTGATTGAGTACCCCAAATGACATGATGCGTAAAAGATAGGTAAAATCAATGTAAATTTACTGGAAAGCTGAAAGCTGTATCTGAATATGTTATAATGGGGTAGTGATTCAGCCAAAAGAAAATCGGTTAATAATAGTGTCAGGTACATGCCTTGTATAAGGTGTTCCCGACCTAAGCTGCAATTAGACATACTACTTCACTGCATAAGGACATCAATACTTTTCGGCATTCTCTTCAACGGAGCACTTATTTTCAACGTTTTGGGAGGGAGTTACATGGCAACGAAAGGTCACAATGAAGTTAAGGAAAGTCTGCGGGAAATGACTCGAATTTTCCGGCCTAAGGATCCCAAAAAATTTGTAAAGGAATATGTGCGAAAATACCGGATTACAGGAGGGTATGAGGAAGAGTTGACCATGGTGGTGGAAAACGAACTCGGTCGCATAAATTCTTCAGTATCTTAAAGGGTTCGATTACCCGAAAAACTAGAAATACGACTTTTATAAACCGTCTATCCACAGAGGAGACGGTTTTTTTGTGTCCGCCGTGCATACAATGGGATAGGTTTAGTGAATTTGTATGCTCAAAGGAGGCGGATTCCAATAGAGATAGCGATACGAACACCGGAGGAAATCGGCTACATGAGGGAGGCCGGACGTATTTTGGCAGATTGCCATCGTGCGCTGGAAAGTCGTATTCTTCCGGGAATTACAACGCTTGAAATCGATGCTTGGGTGGAGCAGTTTTTAAGCAAGCGTGGAGCCACGCCTGAACAAAAGGGCTATAAAGGTTTCCCTTATGCCACCTGTGCTTCGGTCAACGAGGTGGTATGTCACGGTTTTCCCTCGGAGCGGGTGCTTCATGATGGGGATATTGTGACCATCGACATTGTGGTTAACAAAGATGGTTGGCTGGCTGACCGAGGATGGACTTATGCGGTAGGTAACATTAGCCGCCCGGTAGCACGACTGTTGCGGCAGACCCATAAGGCATTGGTACGGGGTATCGAGGTTGCCCGCCCGGGGAGGACGTTGGGGGATATCGGGCATGCTGTGGAAAAAACAGCAGGCTGGCGGCGGTTCGGCAACGTCAAGCCTCTGATCGGGCATGGCATTGGCCGCCAAATGCATGAGCCGCCAGAGGTTCTGCACTACGGTCGTCCCAAAACGGGATTACCACTGCGCGAAGGGATGGTGATTACCATTGAGCCGGTATTTACCCTCGGAACCGAGGGGGCCGTGCTCTGGGGGGACGATGGCTGGACCATCAGCACAGCAGATGGCAGTTGGGGGGCTCAATACGAGCACACGATTGCGATTACAAAGAACGGCCCTTATATTTTGACCTCATAAAAGAGAGTTGTGCCATAGGGAGTCAATGTGCGGGGCGTTTGCATAAGGCTCTCTAGGTAAGTTTTTTCAGGATGACACATTCATCGTGGTTGTAGAGATTTTTCGGTAAAGCAACAGATAAATACCCAGCTCGACAGGGGAGGAAACAGCCATCACAATTCCCGCCACTTTGCCGTCCAGTCCTGAAAAAAAGCAGATACACAGAATAAGCGCGAGAATCGCAAAGCTTACAGAAAACAGCCTGCCGATAAAGATAGGTTTGGTATTGCCGATCAATATCGAACGCCCAATAAAATATTCCACCCAAGGATAAAATGCGACATAGACAGCCAGTATGCGAAGCAATCCTCTGGTTTCTAGCAACAATTTTCCTTCCAATCCCAATACATTCCGTAACACAGGATCGCCAGCAAATCCGAAGGAAAGTAACAGTAGTAGCAGCGGCGACAGGATAGACAAAAAGCTCAAAAATATCAGCACTTCCCTGCGCTTGGACGTATAAAATTGAATCACAATTTGATGCAAAGAGCTGCAAAACCAGACCAATAGATTTAGGATTTGCAGTGCTACAGAAAAGGATGCCACGGCCAAAAGTGGATCAGTTGTATTGTTCAGCGCAGCTTGGATGGAAGGATTCAGGATAACCAGCACCAGCGCCGAATATAGCAAAGGAAGATAAAAAGGTAGGAGATGCTTCGCATGATGGATGGTTTGCTCCGCGTTGTCAGGAGGCAGCTTTCTTTTGAGAACCCGGCCTTCTAAAAAAGTAACGACCAGCTCTATGAGAATACCTGCAATAAAAATGGCGGCACCGACTCGTCCGTCATTCGTCCAGCCAGCACGGATCAAAAACCAGGAAGCAATTAGCATCACGATAATACGTATGGACGAGCTGAATGTCATCCATGCCGTTCGGTGCTTGTTAATAATAAGTCCCTGATATATGTTACGGACAGCTACCAATATGTATAGTAAAGTAAGAACCTGAAATACGTTCTTGGTGGGTTCGATCAATACTGGGGACACACCAAATACATATTGAAAGACCAGATTGCCTACGGGCGTCAACCCGATGCTCCAGCCTATGATCAATACAGCCACAGCGACGAACGTACATAAAATACCGATAGAATGAACGGACTTGCGATCATAACCGAATTTCGTGGTCATTTGCCGTACAGCGGTTAACGGAGTTTCCAACAGTAGGCACAGGCTGACGGCGACCGCATAGCTGCTTAATGTAAACGAAGGATGTTCCGAACGAGCAAGCACGGCATTGACGATGACATGCGTTAGTGCAGCAATTAATGACGAAATGCCAAGCGGCACATAAAATGAAACAATTTTATTCAAGTCGAATCCCCCAGTAAACGAGTAGTGTAGTGAACGGTTATCCTATCCAACTTCACTAAACAATGAATATTCCTATTATAGATCAAGATTTGGATCGTCGATATAATAGAGTGCATAATATTGGAAACTAGGAGTGGAACTCACATGAACATCAGGGAAGCAACGATATCAGATGCCGAGGGCATCGCCAAGGTGCACGTAGATTGCTGGAGGACGACGTACAAAGATATAATGCCTGCCCAGGTTCTGGAACAGCTTTCCTATGAGCAAAGAACAGAACTGTGGAATGCGAATCTATCCAGTGAAGACGGCCATCGGGTATACGTTGCTGAAAATGAGAAGGGGGAAATCATCGGATTTGTGAGTGGGGGTCCGGAAAAGTCAGGTGAATATCCCCCGTATGGGGGAGAAATAACGGCTATTTACGTTTTGAGTGAATACCATAGTTTAGGCTTGGGAAAGAGACTATTTTTACGTCTGCTTCAACATTTTAATAGTATGGATATTCACTCTGTAATCGTATGGGTGCTAGCAGATAATCCAGCATGTACTTTTTATGAAAAGCTGGGGGCCAAACTTATAGTAGAACAACATATTATAAGTTTGGGTGGCAAAAACCTGAACATGGTGGCTTACGGTTGGATACTATTCGGATAGAATACGCTTTTGTCCTTCCAAGGCACGAATTGGTGCAATATTTTGCGTAAATTCCAACGTTCCCAGATAGTGGCCCTCAGCATCACGGATGGCAAAATAACGGATGTAGACAAATTTGTCCTTGATTGGAATCCAAAAATCTTCAACATCCTTGCGGCCTGCTTTAAAATCTTCCAGTAGCTTCTCAACGACATGCACGCTTTGGGGCGGATGGCAATTCTGTACGGTACGACCAATGACGGCTTTCGTGCGCGCGAAGATTCGTTCCTTACCATGGGAAAAATAGCGAACAACATCATTTTCATCGATAAAAGTCAGGTCAACGGGTAGATGATTCAACAGCAATTCCAATTGTTGTACGGATATAATCCCCGTCTCGAATCTCACGAAGCCTTGCGGTGTTCCGGATGTGCCTTCCGTTTGCTCAAGGGCTTCTGCAGGTTCCTCTGCCCGTTCGGGTATCCATTCACGTTCGGGAGCGGTCAGGCAGAACCCGATTTCCTCGCTTTCCCGGGCTATTTTCAGCCACTCATCCTCTGTCAGCTTACTGAGTGCCATCGGCAGCAAAATATTCTCTTCCTTGAATATCATTTCATTCACTTCGCTCATGATATGGGCAAGTGCCTTCCCAATCTGTTCACGATCTCCGTTATATTCGGTGAGCAGACTCTTTGCCTCCTTAATCGCAGCACGAATGCTGTCGTCCACACCCCACATAACTTTAGTTGGACCAAAAATCCCATAGCGTTCTAGATAAGGAAAGACCAGATTTTCTTTGCGGCTATAGTGCTTGTCGAGATCGAGCAGCAGACTTAAATCTTCCAGTAGCTTGTAGATGATTTTGGGGCTGTCGTCCTTTTGAAATTGGTCTGCGTGCAATGACAACTTGAAGTTGACCAATTGTTCGATCTCCCGATTTTCCAGCTTGAAGGTATGAACGGGATGTCCCGGTTGTTCTTCTGGTCCTGAAGGACGGTGGATATCCTCAATGGAACCCTTGAATATCGATGTATGCACGGAACAAAGACGCTGCACTTCCGATACGGGAATTCCTTCCTCAGTCATCAATGCATGCTCCATAGCCGAAATTTCGGCTACGCTTACTCCGCCAACAGCCTCTGCGAAACGCGCTTTGACTTCCTCCACGCTTTTCCCGGCATGTAATTCTTTTATAATTTCCTTTAGCGTTTGTTGGCGTTCCGTTAATTCCTGTGCTGTATGTTCACGGTTGTTAATTAGCTCGCTCATGATCGTTAGCTCCTTTATTTTTGAATGGTAAAACCATGTTGCAAAAACGTGCGTTCCACGGTTTCCATAGCTACTTTTTTTAATGCAATACCTTTGGACAGTGTCATAAAACGACCTGCGGTTTGTAACATGCCAGGCTTGGCGATATCGTGAAAACCCAGCTCTACCATAATGTCCTTCACTTCGGGGTGACGGTTAACAAGGTTAAATATCGGCTCATCCCAGTGCAGTATCTTATCCATTTATTCATCCCCTTGATTGAGAACGTTTATCATTTACAGAGTAGCATAGGTCATGACGAGCTTTTGTGATTGTACGCACAATTTGCATTCAGGTGTTGACAGTTGTAATTCATGGTTTATATACTGTGTATAAGGATATATACAGTAATAACACTGATTACTGTAATAACAACTTCGTATGAAGAGAGAATGAGGTCGTCATTACAGGCAGTGCAGAAGGGATCAGGATAAGAAAATGACAATCATCAAGCAGGCATGGAAGATTACCCGGCACGATTTTCGCAACAATCCATATGTCATGCTGTGGACATTGCTGTTTATTGCGTATTTGGGATTTACCATGAGTTTTGCTGTAAGTGTGCATTGGGATGAGCGTGGAAACTTGAGTCCAGTAGCCGATTTTATCATGCTGGTGCTGATTCCGTTTCTCGGATTCATTTATAACCGTCGTGCATTTAAATATCTTCAGGAAGATTCCTATACGCATATGCTAGCCTTTTTCCGCACCTTGCCTATACCGATGAATGCGGTGATTATGAGTCGAATTCAACAGGCGCTTTTGGCGTTTGTTATGAATAGTGTAATATTTTTCACTCTCTTTTTTACGTTGTCAGCTACGTTTCGGGTATATGCCAGTACAGGTTTCTTTGTATCGTTTGCACTTACCTGGATAGGCTACGGAATGCTGATTCAAGCCATTTATATTCATTTAGAATTTCTTAAAAAAGGAAAATCCTACTTTTGGATATCCATTGTCATCATGCTTATTTGTGGGATAGTTACGATTATAGTTCGAGTATGTGGGGCCAATCTGGTATCGATAACGGCATTTTATAGCAAGGAATGGCAGCTGTTGTCTCCGGTAATGTGGGGAGCGCTGCTGGCAGGAGTTCTGGGTATGTGCGTGTCCTATAGGGTGACACAGCGTAGGCTTATGAAACGGGACTTAACTTAGCGGTATGTGTACAAAGATAGATAAAAAGGGGGGAGAAGCAGGTGAATATACCAGTGCAAATTGATGAGAATAGCGCGGAACCGCTGTATGCGCAGATTGAAAAGCAACTTCGTTCACTCATCGTAACCGGACAGATTGCAGCGGGAACGCTGCTTCCCTCCATTCGGGAGTTTGCAGGGACGCTCCGCTGCAGCGTCATCACCGTCCGGCGGGTCTATCAGGATTTGGAGAACGAGGGCTTGCTTCGTACCCGGCAGGGGACGGGCACCTTCGTAGCTATGGTCGAGGACGATAAGCGCTCAGGTTACCGCCTTAAAGCAGTGACTGAGGCGTTGGAAACGGCGATTGACACAGGCATCGCTGTGCAGATGACAGAACAGGAATTGTGGGAGCTTTTCGCAGAAATGGTGAAGAGAAGGTATGAAGTCCAAGTGAAGGAGTGAGGCCCGTGAAGAACGATGTAAATCATCATGTGGAAGTTCCTATGGGGATACAGATAAAAACACCCATTATTGAGATGAGCGAGGTCTATAAAACCCGGGGTAACCGGGAAATTGGACCGATTAATCTAACCATTGAACCGGGATATGTAGTCGCTTTGGCTGGACATAACGGATCGGGCAAAAGTACATTGATTCACCTGCTGACTCAGCTTATCCACCCGGATTCCGGTGAAATCCGTTGGTTCGGTCAAGCGTATCCAGACGGCATGCCGGCAGATACACGACAATGGGTTGGGTATGTGTCAGAGCAGCCAACCCGTGAGGAAGATCGACTCACAGCAGAAGCAGCAGCGGCTTTTCGAGCCTTGTGGTATCCCGGCTGGGATGAAACACGTTTTCAGCGTCTGATGGAACGATTTCAGGTTCCTCAGCATACGAAATTATCGCGTATGTCCAAGGGAGAGCGCCGTAAGTTTGAGCTGGCTGCAGCCTTGGCGCCTCACCCCCGTTTGTTGCTGCTGGATGAGCCTTCGTCGGGTTTAGACCCTTTTGCCTGGAAAATCATGCTGGAAGAACTGCGGGATTGTATGGAGAACGGCAAAACGACGGTCATTATTGCTACTCATATTATAGACGAGATTAAGCGTTTGGCGGATTATATTGTTCTGATGCATGATGGCAGGCTGCTCGGCAAGCTGGAAAAAGACCATTTGCTCGAAAATAGCAAGGAAATGTGGTTTGAAGGCACGCCAGAGGAGGCATCGGAGCTTCCGGGAGTGGTAGAGACGGAGAGCGAAGGCGGATTGCAACGAATTGTAACGTTGGCAGCCGAAGAGACCAGCGCCATATTGGAACAAGCGGGCATTCGCCCCATCCGTGTGCGGCGTTTGGAACTGGATGATATTTTAGTACATTGGTCTGCGGGACAACTATCAGAAGATGTGGAGATATATACGCAGAAAAAAGGAGCGGAGTAATCATGAGCATGCTGCAATTGAAAGAGGTCGTGAAGCAATATGGGAACCACACGGCGGTGAACGGAATTTCGCTGAATGTGAACGGCGGGGAGATTTACGGACTACTGGGAGGCAATGGAGCAGGCAAAACGACAACGATGCGCATGGTGCTCGGCCTGATTTACCCTGATGGAGGAAACATTCAATATGAGGGCAAGCCCTACAGCAAGGAGCTCCAACGGACGATGGGTTATTTGCCTGAGGAGCGAGGGTTGTACCCCAAGGTGAAGGTGAGCGAGCAAATTAACTATTTGGGCAGGCTGCGCGGCATGTCGGCCAAGGAGGCGGACAAAAGTCTACGCTACTGGCTGGAGCGCTTTGGGGTGCCGGAATATTACGACAAGCGGATTGAGGAGCTATCCAAGGGGAATCAGCAGAAAATGGGTTTTATTGCTGCTGTAGTGCATCGCCCGACGCTGCTTATTTTGGATGAGGCCTTCAGTGGGCTTGATCCGGTGAACGTTGAATTGCTTAAGGATACGGTGAAAGAGCTGCGGGATGATGGGGCTGCGATTTTATTCTCGACCCACCGCATGGAGCATGTGGAGGAACTATGCCGCCATATTACGATTTTGCATCGCTCAAATACAGTTGTGCAGGGAAGTGTGCAGGAGATTAAGGGCCGTTACCCACGTGAAAAAGTTCGTCTCATTACTACAGGTGAAGTGAACGGACTGGAGCAGCTGCCCGGCGTGCGCCGTGCAGAGCCTATGGATCGCGGCTGGATGCTGCATATTGAGCAGCCGGATGCGGCGAAGTTGATTTTACAAACGGCGTTGGAGCAAACGGATGTGGAGCATTTTGAGATCAAGGAACCTACGCTGAACGAGATTTTCATAAGAGAGGTGGGTGATTCCCATGAATAGACTGGGTACGGTGATCGGTTTTACGTTTCGTCAGAAGGCGAGAACCAAATCTTTTATCATTACAACGCTGGTACTGGCCTTGCTCATTACAATTGGTATGAATCTGCCGTATATGATTTCTTTGTTTAAAGGAGATGGGGCAGGAGGTTCGGGCACAACGGCAGCCGAGCATCATCGCTTGGGACTGATTGCTGGGAGCCGGATAGAAGTGGCGAATCAGCTGGAGCAATTTACAAAGAAGCAATCCAACCCGGCAGCCATCTGGGTGCGTTATGACAACGTACAAACGCTGGCCATGCAGCAAGCCTTGAAAAACGGGGAGCTGCAAGGTTACGTGCAGTTCACGGAGCCTGCCACTAAGGGGGACACGTTTCCTAAAGTGGAGTACGTCTCTGTAGAAAAAGAGCCATCTCCTGCTGTAATTACATTGTTGCAGACGGGACTTCAGGAAGCTAAGGTCAAAGCCATTATGGGCGGCAATGCATTGACCAGCGATCAAATTCGTGAAATTAGCACACCTGTAATGGTGGATAGCAGGGAAGTAGACGGTCCATCTGAGGCAGGAGGAGCTGTGGGGACAGAGGAAAAAGAGACCTCTATGATTAACTATGGTTTGGTCTATGTACTGATGATTTTATTCTTCACCTCCTCCATGATGACGGGGAATATGATTGCTGCAGAGGTGACATCGGAAAAAAGCTCACGTATCATGGAGATTCTCATCACAAGCGTATCGCCGTTGACCCAGATGTTCGGAAAAATTATCGGCATCTTCCTGGTCGGTCTACTGCAAATTGCTGTTTTTGCAGCCGTTGTATGTGCCAACCTTATGCTGCCGCATAATAATGTCATTCTTAGCTCAGCCGGGCTGGATCTGTCGCAACTGAATATCGCGGTGTTGGGTTATGGTCTGGTATTCTACATCCTCGGCTACTTTCTGTACGCAGTATTGTTCGCTGCGGTGGGCTCCATCGTTAGCCGTACCGAGGAGTTGGGACAGGCGATCATGCCGATTACCGTGCTGTCACTAGCAGCCTTTTATATCGGTATCTTCAATATCGCCGCACCTGATACGATTTTCGTTAAGGTGGCCGGGTACATCCCATTTTTCTCGCCGACTGTCATGCTGCTGCGGATTGGTCTGGAGCGGGCGAGCCTGCTGGAAATCTGGCTGTCCCTTGGTATTCTGGTCGCCTCCATTTTGTTGTTCGGTTGGCTGGCTGCCAAGATCTACCGTACGGGTGTCTTAATGTATGGTAAACGTCCTTCATTCAAAGAGTTAAGAAAAGCTATGAAGGCTTACAAGATTTAAGAAGCTGTTGTCGATGTGTGATGTGTGGTGTCATAATTAATGAGAATTTTTTTCATAATTAGTGAGAAATGTAATTAATAAATGAAATTTTATTTAATATATGTTTTGGACAGAGTGGGGGCCTTGACTCATCAGAAGTACCGATGGATCAAGGCATTTCTACTTTAAATGGTGATGATTAATAATTTGGAGTGAACGAAATTGTAAAAGGAGAAAATTAGTGGTGTTTCTAAACAGAAGCATCAATTGGGTGAACTTCTTTCCAAGATAGCTGCCGATGATACCTTAGTTGTGACTAGAATGGAAGGTCTTGATCGAAATACTGACAGTTGTTGCAGCTGGTTGAACAACTTCGTGAAAGAAACATACATTTTATTATCTAAAACTTAGGAATTGATACAAGAACACCTACTGGTAAATTCTTTTTAACTGTTATGGCAGTATTCAGTGAGCTAGATCGAGAAATGATTAAAGAAAAGCAACGTTCGGGGATAAAATTGGCTAAGCAAAAGGGAAAATATCGAGGAAGGGTAAAAAAAATACAGATAAACACCCAGGAATGAACCATGCAATTGAATTACGAAAAACAACAGATAAAACTGTAAAGGAAATTTGTACTATTACAGGGGTTAGTCAGGCAGCGTTTTAAAGGAAATAGAGGAAAAAGGGGTATAATAACTGGGGATTATTTTATATGTGGCCTCTCAATCCCCGAATCGTTTCCGTACCCCTCTTAGGAACTAACTACAGGTATTGAACGAATATATTTCATATCCAGTTATCTCCTTACCATTGTTAAATATTATTTTACTATCCAAAGGAATAATATAAATGGGTATGTTGGAAAGCTGATTAACTAACCAGCCAATGACCGATCTTTCTGAAAAATCCCTTCAGTTTCACTCAGTACTAGTTTCCTTTTGCTGTATTAATATTGTTTGACATGAATCCTTTTGTAATCACAGTCGCTAATAAAAAAATAAAACAAATATTTATATTAAATATAATAACTAATTTACTAAATAATGCTACACCAATACTCATACCGATAAAATTGCATAAATTATAAACACCAATACTTATTTTCTTGGATTCTTTCAGTTCCAAATCTAATAAATTATTTAAAGCAACTTGTACAACAGAAAAGGCAATGAAGCAACAAACACTTGTTAAAATGTATACTATGCCTATTTTTGAGTTAAAAATACTAATTAAATAACCTATGAAAAAAATATATAATCCTATTCTATAGAATTTTTTCACATTTTTATTAGTCATATTCTTCCCAATCCCTATACTTGCAAACCCTCCTATTAAAGCACTTATAAAAAATAGGATTCCAGACTGTATGGGATTAAAAGTATAAGAAAAAATATAAGAGAGAAGAAAAACATTTGCTCCTAGCAAAAAAAATAACAAAAAACTAAGACTAGTTATTCTAACAAAAATTGTATTATTAAATATTTTTTTATCAATAATTGGGTAAGAAACGGTATTGATATGGCGAATGAATACTAGGGAAAATAAACTACAAAAAACAATAAAAAGAAAATTAATGTTCAAGGCACATAATAAAAAGAGAATACATAATAATAAATAAAACGTCCCTAACCAATCAAATGGAGTCTTATTTTCTACCTTATTTTCTGGAAAAGTAAAATATAAAATTGGTATAAAAATTATTGCACAACTCATAAATAAAAATAACATGTGCCAATCCGTTATGGATAGAATAATACCACTCAGTAAAGGTCCTAAACCTGATCCTAAAGCCATAGCAAAGCTTATAAAAGCAAGACCTATCGGTAATAATGCTCGATCAAGTACATCTATAATTGCAACCATTGTCAGTGAAATAAAGGCTGCCCCTCCGACTCCTTGTGCCATTCTAGATAATACAAGTAAATAAAAATGATCCATAAAAAAGCCCAAGATAGAGAAAAGAACAAAGATAACTAAAGCAAATAGATATAGTTTTTTTAATTGAATGCTTTCAGCAAGCTTACTGTATATTATTGAACCTACTGTAACCATAATTGAATACCCTAAGATAAACCAACTGCTAAAAGATATAGAAATATTTAAGTCTTTAGCAATTGGTACGAGAGCTAAATTAAAAAAGAAACTATTCATTACTCCGAGTAATACAGTACTTAGTAAACAAAACAATATAATCTTATTCTTCAAAGACAAACCCTCCGTTTAACTATTCCATAAAAATAAGACCTTCTTTCCTTTTGTTATAGTTCTAATAGAAATATAATTGAATTGCGGTCAGGATAATCATATTTAATTGGCAAATCTTCTTTATCAATCTCTTTAAATCCAGCCTTTTTATAGAAACCGTGTGACCTAGTGGCTTTAGATGGGGTATCTAAAATTATCTTAGAAAAACCTTGTTTCTTAGCAAAATCAAGCAGTGCTTCATAAAGCTTTTTTCCTGTCCCAAATTCTTTACCACGGTAGTCTTTATAAACAAAAAATTTCTTTAATACAGCAACCTCCTTATTTTTCTTTTGCAAACCAATTGAACCTACGACCTCTCCGTTATCATTTAACGCTATCCAAAAATTACCGCCATCATTTATATAATTTGAATGAATGTCCAGAATGTCCGGTTGTTCTTTAAGACTAATACCCACTTCATATTCGACATTCTGTACATGCAATATTAATTTAATGACTTCTTCTTTATAACTATCATCGTAAACCGTAATCATTTATTAACTCCTCCAACCGTGTTTATTAAAAGAATGCTATTATATATACCTTTTATTAAGATTTCGCTGCTTTTGCTGCTCCCCAAAGTGCACCTGGATTAGCTCTATTTGGATAGAGTTCTAACATCTTATGGTAGAGCTCCTGTGCTGTTTCCGTTATTTCATTCAATCGGTTAAAATCTCGGATGTAATTTTGTGTCTCGGCGATAATTTTGGGATTATCTTCATTTTCGGGTTTCTTATGTCCAGCAACCACTGCACGTGGTTTTAGTACCTCAAGTTTGTCGAGCACAGCTATCCACTCAATTCGAGTTTCGTTAGTGGTTTCAGCCAAGTAAAGATGAATGTCGTTATAAGTTGCATCCCCTGAAACGATTAAATCAATTGATGGGACGTGTAGAGACGTTGTATCTCCAGTATCAGTAAACCCAGTATTCACCACGATAAGTTTTTGTCCTTCTAGCTCGAACTCACTTCCTTCAAGTTCCTGAGCGACGACTAGATCCTCAGGTATCTCACCAGGAAAGAGTTTATGCCAGAAAGATTCAAGAGATATTTGTTCTTGCATGGCTTTGACAGCACCTGGAGTTGCTATCGCTCTTGCATCAGGGAAACGATCTAAAAGCATCTTTATACCAAAGAAATGATCACCATGACCATGAGTGATATAGATTGTGGTTAAGTTTTTACCACTTTTGACAACCCAATCTACCAATGCTTGATTTTCTTTAATAGTAAGAAATGTATCAATGAGGACTGCGTCTTGTTCACCATAGATAAGCGTGACCGTATTTGCCACCCACTTCAGCAATTCTTGTCCTTCTGGTAAATCTCTACTGAGACCTTGACGCTTTGACACTAACACATCCCAGTTTAGGGGATTTTTTTTGATTTTAACTTCCGTCATGTCATTTCTCCTCCCTGACTATTTAGCGTTGTAAATACCTTAATTAAAAGGTACGTCCAGAATGGTTTTCACATAATATCCTTCTGTTTTCAAATTTCCTTAAGATTAACCCGGAACTAATTGTTAGTAAAATTGAAATTCGAGAAGTTATCCATTGATTTTTTTGATACTATAGAAGTGAGATTAAATTGAAAGTTGGTGAACTGATGGAAATACGTCATTTTATTACATTTAAAAAAGTTATTCAATTTGGTAGCTTTACACAAGCAGCAGAACATTTAGGTTACACTCAATCCACGGTCACTTCTCATATTCAAGCACTTGAAGAACATTTGGGTGCACCTCTATTTGATCGGATGGGTCGAAAGGTAAGATTGACTGATATAGGCAAGAAATTATTGCACTATACTCAAGAAATTTTGGATACTTACGGGAAAATCGAAAGCATTGTAAATGATGGTGATGAAATAAGAGGCGAGTTAAGGATTGCTGCTCCTGAATCTTTAACGGTTTATCGACTTGAACCTATATTAAGAGAATATAGAAATAAGTTTCCCCATGTAAGCATCATTCTAAGTAACGCTACTTGCGGAGATAACAAGAGAGCAATACTTAATGGTAGTGCAGATATTGCATTTCTTATGATGCCAACGTTTCAGGATTCAGATTTAATCGTACATTCTTTATTGGACGAGCCTATTGTCCTTGTTGGAAGTCATGACAACCCGCTGAATGTTTTAGATCAAAGCTATGAAAACCAAAAGTTAAACGAGTGTTTGATCACGAATGAGAAAGAATGCAGTTATCGAACCATGTTTGAAGAATATCTTCGAGAAAGAGGAATCTTACTTTCCAACACGATGGAACTTTGGAGTATTGAGGCGATAAAACGTTGCGTAATGAGTGGGCTGGGTATTGCTTGTTTACCATTAATAACTGTAAATAATGAAATCAAGGATGGAAGGTTAAAGGTTATTCCTTGCAAAGGTGATCTTAAACAGATCTCAGCCCAAGTTGTTTATCATAAAAACAAGTGGATTTCCCCCGCTCTATCAAAGTTTATCGATATTACATTGAAACACACAAGAGACTGGTCACGAGAGGAAATTATTTGTTAAGGCAACCGGAGGCCTTAGTTACATTTTCTCCTCCATAATAGCAGCTTAAAGCATGAAAAATAGGCAAATGATTCAGACTCAAGCGACCCTCATTTTGAAATCTTAATACCTATAGCTAAACCATAAACGGTTTTTCTTGAAACGGGCGCTGTAATGGAGTAACGAAAAAAGTCTTATTTCCCAGCATTTATTGAAAAATCAGGCTTTTAATATGAGGATTTCCTTAACGTTGTAATTCCGCATTTTCCTGACGTTACCCCGTAAAGAAATATTAGAAAAGGTAAAGACGGGCACACAACTTTATTGTATACCGCACAGGGGGAAATAATTGTAGTTGACTCGCTAGTACACAACTTTATTGTTCGAAGAAAGTGGTGTCATATTAAATAAGAAAATTTTTAGATTAAACGAGAAAATTATCATAATTGATGTTCGAAGAAAATAAAGTTGTAGACTGGAGTTGCTGATTTTACGCGATTGTCCATTTCAAAGGTCGTCAGCTTTTGAGAAATATGTTTTTCGACTGATCCGACAAATGCAACAGCGGCAGATAAGGAAGCGAAAATAAAATCCTAGACTGGCCGCTGTTGTGGTCAACATTCAACATCGTGTCCCGTTAGCCAAATAACACTGCAGTTTGTAAGAGAGCGTCCAGCCGCCCTGGGTCTATGTTCTGCAGCGACGCCCCAATCTCATGCATGTGGCGCCTTGCTTCCTCCAGCTTGGCGACAAGCTGCTTCTTGCTCTCTGGCTGAGGAGGCGTATATTGTAGGTCGGGGTAGTACCAGCGAAGCTGTCACAGCCCGTAAAGTAAACCAGTGAAAAGTCCGGTTTTTGTTGGTATCGTAACCATAGTTCTGCTGTGCACTCGTTATTCTGGTTCAACGTGGTTTCCAAGGCGCAAATTGAATTACTTTCATCATATGAGAGGGCTCAAGAAAAAAGATTATTCGAAGTTTATATCTTTAATGCTTTATTTTCCAGTGAATCAGGATTATTAACAATTTTAGTGCGAGGTAATGACCCGTCTGTACTTCTGAAAAAACTGTTAGCGAGGGTGCACCTTCAGTGATTCCGACCTGGATCAGTTCTGGTTACCTGACTTGCGGAAACAGAATCTTTTTCAACACAACATAGGTATGCTCGTTTTGCTTAATGTTGTGTTATGGCGACTTTTGTTGTTATCAAAAAATCCCTTTGGCCACAAGCAAATGAATTTCATCACTTTGTAGTTCAAGGGGGACAGCGTATGGTTCGTCTAGTTTATCTATTCATTCGATTGGCAACCCTCTATATCTCCAAAGCGTAGGCAAGCGCTTGAGCTTGGGTCATCTCTTTCCCTTTGTTCCACCATCTATACCATTCCTGTTCCTGCAAACCCTGCTGAATGGCGCTTACACTCTTACGATGTTCGTCAGGAAAATTGGGTATGCTACCCTCATCATAGGCTTGACGACCTTTCTCGGCTGCTCCAAGAAGGATCGCTGCATCGGTCAGCGCTCCCTGAGCGCATAAGGTAATCCCTAACCCCTCAATTCCTCGGGAGAGAACCCAGGACCCTCGATATATTTGGCTTGCGGCAATGCATTTCTTGAAATATTCGATTGATTGATCCAGCTTCCCGAGTTTCAAAGCGGTATACCCAAGACATTCATAGGGACCGGACACTTCCCACTGATCCTGTACCGTTTCAAAGAGATGTACACTTTCTCTCAGCAATACGGAAGCATCATTGTATCGGTGCTGTTCCAGCCGTATTTTGCCGTATGCATGCAGAGAAGAGGCAAGATTCCATGAGTCATGAGCGCTTCTCGCCAAGTCTGCACTCTGCTGTACAACCGTTTCCGCTTCCTCGATACAATTCTGCTTAATGTGGAGAAAAGCGAGCAAACGCAGGGATGAGGCTAACAGGGAAATCTCTTGTTGTTCACGGGCAATTTCCACACTTCGTGTCGCTGCTTCCATAGCTGTTTTTGTATGGCCCTGTATAAATTGAATAATACTCAATCCATGCCACGCTTTGGCTGAATCCGTACGAAAGGCATGGTTTTCTTCTTCCGTGTACAGAAATCTCTCCAACCAAAACAACCCATCTTTCAACCTGCCTTCGTGAAGCCAGAACCAATACAGATGCGCCGCCATATGAAGACCACTAGGACGGACCTGAACACTTGAATAAGACCATTGAAGTGCAGAACGCAGATTGGCATATTCCCGTCTTACCGCCTCGATGCAGGACTCACGTTCAATGCTCCGAAATTGGGATTCAGCCTGTAGAAGGTACTTCATGTAATACCTCACATGACGCTCATAGAGAGCATCTCGCTTGCGATCATCGGATTCTTCACGGAACTTGTCACTCGCATATTCCTTGATGGCCTCCAGCAGAAAATAGCGAATGGAGCCATAGTGCGAGCTGATTTGTGTGGAGACTAGAGACTTGTTAACTAGGCTCGACAAGAGATCAACCACGTCTACCACAGTTATGCGGTCTTTCCGATCGGGTATGTCTGGTTCACAGATGCAGATTCCTTCCACCGCCTCCAGTGTGAAACCTCCTTCGAATACACTAAGCCGTCTTAATAAAAGACGTTCCCTGCCCGTAAGTAGATTATAGCTCCAGTCAATTGTTGAACGTAACGTTTGGTGCCGGGGCGTGGCTGTTCGTTTGCCTACGGTCAGCAGGGTCAGCTGATTCGTCAGACGTTCTTCAATCTGTTCCAGGGTCAGCATATTCATTCGTGCCACAGCAAGCTCAATCGCTAACGGGATGCCCCCAATTTTCTTGCATATCGAAGCAATCCGTTTCAGATGGGGAAGGGAGACCGCAAAATGGGGAGCCTGAATGCTGGCTCGTTCCAGGAACAGTTGTACGGATTCATAGTTTATCAATTCCGTTTCGGAAAGTTCATCCAGTGTGACTTCATCCACGGGAAAAGAAAGCGGAGGGATTCGGTAAACATACTCTTCTGCAATGTTAAGTGGCTCTCGACTGGTCGCCAAAATGGATAACTCTGGTGCCTCTGCCAGAAGAGACTCGGCCACCGTGGCGATGACATCAATGAGATGCTCACAATTATCGAAAATAAATAGCATATTACGGTTGATTGCCGTTTCCAGTACAACTTGTACATCGGGCTGGCTCCCTTGGTTTGACAGCCCCAGCGTGGATAAAAGAAACGGACCCACGTCATGCGCTTCACTGATTGCACCAAATTCAAACATCCAGATGCCTTGCGGAAAACGTTCCGTAAGCGTCGAAGCCAGTTCGACAGCAAGGGACGTTTTGCCGATTCCACCAGATCCAATGATGGAAACTAGCGCGTGGTGAGTTAACTGCTCCGCCAAGGCATCTCTGGATTGATGTCGTCCAACAAAGGTGGATGGCATCTTCCGTAATCGGGCTGGTGCCGTGACCGCGGTACCTCGCTTTTCTTTGCCTGTCTCCGGCTGTATAGCTTTGGTTGTCATCAGCGTATCAAACCAGGCTTTATCAAAATCCTCAAACTCGCGTCTCGTGGCTGAACGCGCTTCCGATAAACGCTTTACAGCCATCCAAAGCTGTTCAGCTTCCTGGCGAGGATCTCCCTTCAGAAACAACCCTTCTTCCCAAAAAACCTGAATAATCTGCTTGAGGTTTCCGATGCTGGGTAGACGATCTCCACTTTCCCATTGCTGTACCGTCCTTGGATCAACACCAACCCGCTTCGCCAGATCCACTTGCCGCATCTTTTTTGACGTCTCTTGTCTGGAAGGTCTCGTACGAATTTTTTTGATCCATTCATGGGGCCAATCTTTTGCGTATTTACTGTCATCCATTCAATCACCTGAATTTCATAGTTTGAGCAACTTGAACACACGAACAAACACGAACTTATGTACATTCGTGCTCTGGATTGTAGCAGATAAAATAATCCATATCAACATAAACAAAACAAGGAGGTAACACTGATGCCTTTAACTCGCATTGTTACACTGAAGGGTCGTCCGAGTAAAGAGAAAACGCAGATCGGGGAAGTTGTCTTGCAAACTGTCGTGGATAAACTGCATGTACCTGCAAACGATCGGTTTTTGATTATTGAAGAACTGGATCGCGAAAATTTGAGTTTTGATCCAACGTGTCTCGACATTGAAAGAAGTGATGGATTTCTTATCATTCAAATTACTTTGAACATCGGTCGTTCTGATGAAGTGAAAAAAGATTTTTACGCGGCACTTGCCGAGCAGTTGCATCAGAAGATTGGTATTCGTAAAGAGGATGTATTCATCAATCTTATTGAGGTTACGAAAGAAAACTGGTCGTATGGCAATGGTCTTGGTCCATTCCTCGCCTAACTCATTACCCATCATAAATTTCGTTTATATAAGAAAGGAAGTCATAACCATGTCAACATTATTATATATTACTGCTCACCCTGGTAACCCGGAAGCATCCTACAGCCTTGCTGCCGGCGAACAATTTGTACAAGCTTATCGCGAAAGCCACCCACAGGATGAGGTTATTCATGTGGATCTGTATCGACGCAACATTCCGTACATTGATGCTGACGTATTGGAAGCGTGGGGCAAGCTGCAAACGGGCGGTACGTTCAATCAACTGACAGTGGAACAGCAGCAAAAAGTAACTCAGTTAAATGAACTTCTGGAGGAGTTCGTGACCGCAGACAAATATGTGTTCGTGACACCGATGTGGAATTTCTCATATCCTCCGGTGATGAAAGCATACATTGATTCCTTCTGTGTCAGAGCTAAAACATTCAAATACACCGAAAACGGCCCGGTCGGCCTGCTCAAAAACAAAAAAGCGTTCCACATCCAAGCTAGTGGCGGCGTGTACTCCGCAGGTCCTGTCGCTGATCGGGAGAACGGCAGCCGTCACCTGAAAACCGTACTGAATTTTGTGGGAATTACTGACGTGGATCATCTATACATCGAGGGTATATCTTCAGCAGGAGAGCGTGCGCCTCAGATCAAAGCCGAAGCCATTGGACAAGCACGTACAGCAGCGCAAAACTTCTAAGCAATGATGAAGCATGTATCGTAAAACATGTTTGCATACATCTCCGGCTCCACGTTTGTCATTCAAAATCTGTTCGGTACGTCTCCGCAGCTATTCAGCATACTGTTTGCCCTGAACGGACTGGGACTAATCATTCCAGGTCAGATTACAGGGCGACTGTCAGTGAGCATTAGCGGGCAAACTCTGTTTATAAGCGAAATTACGCTGGCAACTGTGAGTGGTTTAATCTTATTCATTGTGCTGATCAGTGGTGGGAGACTGTATGCCGTTTGCACCCCTCTATTTTTCACCGTTTCCAGCGTCGGTATCGTAACCACAACCGGTTCCTCCCTTGCGATGCAAAACTATGGACAAGCGGCCGGCAGCGCATCAGCACTGCTGGTCTGATCTCATTCGTACTGGGCGGACTGGCGGCACCTTTGACCGGCCTCGGTGGGGGTAAATTGGCCATACCCATGGGCCTAATTATTGTGTTATCTAACATGGTTGCAGTTGCGTGTTATATGATCTTCACCCGCAGAAAACCCGGCAACAATCAATGAATTCAAGGAGGAAGCATAATGAAGGTGACCTATCATGGACATTCTGTTGTAAAAATTGAGACCCTCGGGAAAATCATTCTGATCGATCCGTTTATTACAGGGAACGCCAATACGGACCTGGATGCATCCACGGTAAAGACGGATGTGATTCTGTTAACCCATGGGCACGGCGATCATGTGGGAGATACCGTAGAGATTGCCAAACGTAACAACGCGCTGGTTATTGCTTCGGCAGAACTGGCGGACCTTCTCGGATGGGAAGGCGTACGTACACATGCAATGAGCATCGGCGGAGCGTATACATTTGACTTTGGGAAAGTAAAATTGACACAAGCTTTTCATAGTTCAAGTCATGTATACAAAGAAACAAAAACAATTATCTATACGGGGATGCCCACGGGAATACTGTTTTCCGCCGAAGGTAAAACGCTGTTTCATGCCGGGGACACAGGCCTGTTTTACGATATGAAGGTGATTGGAGAACGCAATGCAATTGACCTGGCTTTTCTACCCATCGGGGACAATCACACTATGGGTCCAGAAGACGCCGCAGTGGCTACAGAATGGCTTCAGGCCAAACAGGTTGTACCGATCCATTTCAACACGTTTCCGTTCATTAAGCAAGACCCCCATTTCTTTGTTTCGTTACTGCCGACCGGGGTAGGGGTAGTTCTTGAAGCTGGTGAGGGAATTGAACTTTAACGCTGATCATTTTGACTTTATCACGAAATAATCGGCCGAAAACAAGAAAACAAAGAAGTCCATCTTATACGATTATCAAGAGATATTTTTGAATAGCCCAGTAAGGTAGGGGGGGATTTCAATTATCCGCTCTTTCGAACAGATTGAAGACGCGTTGCGTCATAGCACACAGCAGGATGAATATATATTGGATGGTACGCTGGTGATTGAGGAGTATATAGACGACGGGGAAGAATACAGCGTTGAGGTGCTGACGACTAATGGAAGGCACGAAGTGCTTGCAATCACAACCAAAGAGGTGGTAATGCCTTATTTCATAGAGGCTGGTCACCTGTTACCCGCACCTTTGAAAATGGAAGATCGAGAGGCTATTCAAGAAACGGTATGCAGTTTACTCACTTCCATTGGACATCTTGAAGGCCCCTCACATACAGAAATCAAGCTACGGCGAGGCATACCGTACATTATCGAGTCTCACACACGATACGGTGGCAATCAAATTTGGGATATGGTTCGGCTAACCACAGGCGTCAACATGCAGCGTGCTACCGTGTGTCATTTGCTCGACATTCCTTATGTGAAAGAGAAGGTGAAATATCCGTTCTGCTGCATAAAATTGTTGCTGCCACAAGTGGAAGGAAAGGTCGTCATTATGAGCGTCAATGGAGTAAACGAGGCGGAGCATATGGATGGAATCCATCGAATCAGTTTAGATGTAGGAGAACACTCGGAGCTCGTCCCGGCGACTAGCAACAAAAACTATATAGGATATTTTTTGGGAGGGGGGAGTCCCCCCGAAGAAGCAGCGGCATCGGTAGAGCATGCGCTTTCATTAATCCGAATTGAAACAGCCTCCATCCAGCAGGTTCAATCTATCTGAGCACAACTTGCACGAGACTGTTCATTTGTATCGGGTCTGCCCAAGGGCAGACTCTTTTTTTGTACAAGAAAAAGTCCATCTTATAATCGTTAGCTTGGTTTTTTTTGTGAAAATATGGTCCAAAGGTCCTTTGTTCTGAACCAATTAATAAAAATATATAAAAAAGATAGAGAATTCCTTATCAAAGATATTGGATTTTGGTACTCAATTTTATTGTTTATCGCACAAATTTTAGTTGACTCGCTAGTACACAACTTTATCGTATATATAGAACCACATAATAAGCTAAAAACGTTGATACGCCAAGGGGTACTGGTACACAACTTTATCGTCCGAAGAGAGGTGTCATATTTAATGAAAAAATTTTCAGATTATACGAGAAAAATCATCATAATTGACAAAGAAGAAGTTATACAAATTATTGATTGTATAAATACTCATTTTTAGAGTTGTGGATATTCTCATGAAATATGAAAATTAGGGCAGATCTAATAACTTCGAGTCAATGAGTTCTCATTAATTATGAAAATGATCCTCAAATAATGCATGTATTCTGCTGTTGTTTTCTCATTAATTATGACACCACACATGTGAGTAATTATTAGAAGAGGAATTACTGAATAAAAATTATCTGCAATTATAATTAAGATTAATTGTAGTATGCACCGAGTCTAAACGGGAGAAATAGTTTGTTTAATAATTACTAGTTTGTAAGATGTCATACTTGTTGGAAACATGTGATTATATTTCCTTGAATTTATTGGATCGCTAAAGCAGCCTCCTTTTGTTTCCGAATATTTCATAGCTCTCTATGCTGTAATCAAAACCATGCGCAGTCATTTGCGCGTGGTTTTTTACGTAAAAACATTTACAATATACATTTGATTGTTTTCCCCTGAATGATTAATATAATGGACAATGTCATAAACCTGCCGTATTAAAAATAGAGATGAGGATTGCTATGAATAAAGCAAAGATTCTTATTATTGAAGATGATGCCCCGATTGCCGACTTGCTTTCGTACGGGCTTTCTATGGAGGGGTTCCAGACACGCACAGCGGCCAGCGGAGCAGCGGGAATGCATGAGTTGCAGTCGTTTCAGCCCGATTTGCTGCTGCTGGATTGGATGCTGCCTGACCAGAGCGGTCTAGATATTTGCAAAAAGGTGACTATGGACTATAACATACCGATTTGCATGATTACGGCCAAATCGGATATTACCGATAAGATTCTCGGCCTTGAATTCGGTGCCGATGATTATATTACCAAGCCTTTTGATCTGCGCGAAGTTGTTGCACGCATTCGAACCATTTTGCGCAGAGTGGAGCAGGCGAGCAGCCCGGACAGGGAAGAAGCCGCGAAAGCCGTCATTAGGTTTGAAAATATTGAAGTGATCGAAGAAGAACGGCTTGTCCAAAAAGAGGGCCGTCCCGTTGAATTGACCCCCAAGGAATTTGACCTGCTTATGATGCTGGTTAAACATCCGGGCAGAAACTTTACACGTTCCGAACTGCTTGATCTGGTATGGGGTTATCATTTTGCCGGAGATACCCGTACGGTTGATACGCATATCCAAAGACTCCGCAAAAAGCTGGATGCCACTGGATGCATTACTACCGTCTTCGGAATCGGGTACAAATTTAAAAAAATGGGTGGATAAGCATGATACGTAAAATCAGCATCAAATTTCTGATCGGTTTTTTTCTGATTTTTTCGTTTTCTTTTGTCGTGCTTAATCAGACAGTCAAGGAATTTATCCGGACAAGCAATCAGAATTTGGTTACCTCCGAATTGGTCGGACTGAAAAACAATAGCAATGTGTATGTGCGCCAGGCTTTCCTGATTAACCATTTCAGCAGCAATGAGCTGTATTTTGGAGAGATTGCCAGGGAGATAGCAACTGATCTGAACCATACCACGGACAGCAGTGTTGGCGTATATACGGTGAAAGGCAAATTGCTTTATGCCCCGGACAGCTCCTTATTTCAGCAGCAAATGCAAAGCGATCTACAGCAGGCGATTGATGGCAATACAGCGTACAGCATTACTTATGATCGTAATAAGACGACTGTCCTTTTCTCCTATCCGGTTGTTATAGACGGTTCAAAGGTGGGCATACTGCGTTTTTACAAAGATTTCAGCTCACTCTACGAACAAACCGGACAGATTCGGCAGATTACTCTCTATATTGCCTTGGCGATTTTTGCGGCAGCCTTTCTGTTTTCCTATATTCTTTCCAGGCATATTACCATCCCGCTGACCAGACTGACGCAAGCATCCACCGAGGTGAAAAACGGGAATCTGGATATCCGCCTTCATTTTAAACGCAGAGATGAAATTGGCCGACTGGCTGAAAATTTTAACGATATGATTGATCAAATTAGTAGACAGATTCATATTATTGAGAAGGACCGGGACCATTTAAAGCAACTTCACCAGCAGGAAAAGCGCTTTTTTGACAATATCACTCACGAACTGAAAACGCCGTTAACCTCCATTCTGGGATATGCAGAGCTGATCAGGCTGAACGGTGAGAAAGATCGTGCTTTTTTTGATAAAGGAATGAATCATATTATCGAGGAGAGCAGGCGCCTGCATGCGATGGTGCTAAAACTGCTGGAAGTTTCACGCAAAAATATCATGATCAATGAGCTTGAGCGGGTGGATATCGGGCTGATCCTGCGGGATGTGTGTGAATCAATGACGATCCGGGCACAGCGCTATAAAAAGACCATTGAATATGAGATTAGTGAGGAATTGATCACGTTGGCCGATGGGGACAGAATTAGACAGCTGTTCATTAATTTGATAGATAATGCGATAAAATACAGTTTGCCGTTTTCGGCAGTATCGGTAAAAGCGGTGCGGTCAGAAGAAAAGATCCGCTTGATCTTCAGCAATCCAAGCGATCCGATTGAGGCAGAACATCTGTCACGCTTGTTACAACCATTTTATCCGGCTTATTCCGACAGTGCGGAAGAAGGCAGTGTAGGCTTGGGGCTCAGTATTGTGAAATCCATCGTTGAAGAATTGGCAGGTTCCATCATGATTACAAACGAGCATAATGAAACAATCGTAACGGTGGAATTTAAAGCTCTGGAAACCGCGGGGAACGGAGAATGAATAATGGGCAATAAATATAAATATTTTGTAATGCTGCTGGTCGTATCTGTCGTGGTATTACTGCTGTCAGGATGCGGTTCAGAACCAAAAACAGAGACCGTCGTCATCGCCGACAGCAATGAAGTTTCCAGTGCCGATCAAAGCTCTCGGCCGTTTCAGGTCCAAAGAATATATCGGCTTCCGGATCGTTTTGTGAATACGGGTCAGCTGCTGGGCTGGTCGTCTGCAGATGCTGTCATCGCTTCGTTCGGAGCCATGACCATACTGAAGCGAGGCACGCTGGAACGTTTAACTTATCCGTATGAGCAGAGCAAGGCCATACCCGGAATCGGCAATGTAACTTCCAATACTATACTTTCTCCCGATGGTAAATATATTTGCGAATTTTCTCGTTCTTCCTCGGAGACAACCTTAAAGCTTATTTCCTTGCAGGATGGCAAAGAAAAGGAAATAGACAGGATCAGTACCAGAAACGATTCTTATGTACAATATGTTTCCTGGTCTGCCAACAGTTCGTATATCGGCTACCTGGTAGAAAACCCGGTTGATAATGGAGCTGATAGCCTGTACATCTACGATATGGGGGCTCAAACTTCCAGCAAATATCAGTTAAAAGGTATCCTAAAGGGAGACACGCTTTTGAGTGTTAACCTTGCAAATGATGGTCGCAGCGTACTGCTGCAGTTATTTCGTGCAAAACAAGGTCAGAAAAAGGTGTTAACCATGGGGAAGGTTTCCGGGAATAATATTGAGTTTCAATACGAGCGTCAGTTTGGTGGAGATTCAGTAGCCTGGATGAATAACGACCAGTTTGTGTTTCTCGGAACGGATAGTTCATTGTACGAATATGATCAGCGAAACGGAGAGCTCTCCGTCATTCTGGAAAAAGTGCTTGATTTTGAATTCTCGCCTGACAGGAAAAATATCGCATACACCGTGTATGATCAAAATGTCACTTACGTAGGCAAGGTGCAAGGAAGAAATATAATGTACAACGAACCGGTGTATCGCGGAATTTTGCCGACGCATATGTACTGGAATCCGAACAATAAAAGTGTACTGCTTCAAGGACAAAAGCAATTGGATTCCTCGCAGACTGCGCCAACAGATTCTCCTAGCAAGGAGTCATTGATCATTGAATTGAAATAGTGATTAGGATCGCCATATTTGTATATGTCAAAAACCTTATTTCGGTTGTTCAGCCGGAATAAGGTTTTTCTTTTTGCAACCGTTGTGACAATTTGTTTACATGTTGATCAAACTTTAGCGACATCTTTTTTCTATAGTAAATGAAGCAAGATCATTAGCCTATAAGGACAAGGAATGGACCATAGTGAATGGAAACCGGAATTTGCACCTGAATCAACCCATAAAACGTTATATGACCGGTCTGGATGGGCTAAGGGCCATCTCCGTGCTTGCTGTTATTGCTTATCATCTTCATTTCAGATGGGCAGAGGGTGGGCTGCTGGGAGTGGAGATTTTCTTCGTCCTGTCAGGATATCTAATTACGGATCAGATCCTTTTTGAATGGAGGACGCGCAGCGGTTTTTCTATTGTGCAATTCTGGATAAGACGAATGCGCAGACTACTGCCAGCAATGATCTTTATGATGACTGCAGTGGCATTGTGGTTTTTAATTACCGATTTCTCCAGACTGCAGGAATTAAGAGGGAATTTTGTATCCTCGCTTTTTTACGTAAACAACTGGTATCTCATTTTTCATCATGTTTCCTATTTTGAGAGCTTTGGCCCGCCTTCTCCAATCGGGCACCTCTGGTCGCTTTCCATTGAGGAACAGTTTTACGTAATCTGGCCGCTTGTTCTACTGATCGGTCTGTGCCTTGCACCGCGACGAGGCAGACTGATGTTATACATTCTGGGTTGCGCCGCCGTATCCGCCATAGCAATGGCCGTTATATACGAACCCGGAACCGATCCAAGCAGGGTGTATTACGGGACGGACACGCGGGCGTTTGCCATTTTAATCGGAGCGGCTCTGGCGGTAATTTGGCCCAGCTGGAGACTGAGCGACAATGTATCTTCTTCGTCCCGGACCATGCTGGATATGACTGGCGTGCTGGGCATTGTAATGCTGTTTATCCTGATCGGTCAGACCAACCAGTTTGATGATTCGCTGTATCGCGGCGGTTTTCTTTATTTATCACTCATTACTGCAGTTGTTATTGCTGTACTTGTTCATCCGGCCAATCGACTGGAACGATTGCTCGGCTGCCGGCCTCTAAGCTGGATCGGTAAGCGATCTTACAGTCTGTATATATGGCATTATCCGGTCATTATTTTATCAAGTCCCGCGGTAAGTACCGAAGATGCCAGCTATATGCGCATTGCTCTGCAGGTAATGGTCAGTTTCATAATGGCGGGTCTTTCCTACAGATACATCGAAGAGCCCATCCGCCGCGGGACCTTTGGGACCAGCCTAAAATCACTCCGCAGATCAGGCGCTGGCAGCCAACTAGGTCTTGTCGTAATTGTTATCGCCATCATTCTGGTCCTGACATCATGGAAGACGGATTCACCAGATCCTGTACCCGATGCGCCAGCAACTGTAAGCCGGGAATCCGTCCAGACAGAAACGCTGCAATCCGGCTGTTCCGCTGAAAATCATTCCGCTGAAAATACAGGCCATTCCGCAGAAGGAGAGGGGGTCACGGCGATTGGAGATTCTGTCATTCTGGATGCCGCCCCGTTTCTGGAAAAACAGCTTCCCGGTATCATCATAGATGGCAAGGTGGGACGGCAAATGTCACAGGCCGAGGATGTGCTTGATGGCCTGCGGGCACAGGGCAAACTTGGCCATAAAATTATTATTGAACTCGGCACCAACGGCGTTTTTAACCAGAGTCAACTGAAGTCCTTGCTGGCTTCACTGCAGGATTCCCGGCACATTTATCTGATAACGACCAGAGTACCGAGAGGGTGGCAGAATACCGTAAATGACAATCTACGTGAAATTGCTGGTGAATTTCAAAATGTCCGGCTTATCGACTGGTATTCGGCCAGCGAAAACCGCAACGATCTGTTTTATGACGATGGTGTTCATCTGAAACCAGAAGGCGCTCAGTATTATGCCTCGTTTTTGATTGATGCTATCAAACAAGATAAAACCTACTAGCATGTTAAAGGGAAGGATGAACTAGGTATGAACAAAAAAAATGGATGGATGGTAAAAACATTAGGGGGTTTTATGGTTATCCTTATCGCTTTAGGAGCCATCGGCCTCCATATGCACGCAAAGCAAAATTCGGATGATAACGAATCACGCAGCAAGGATTCTTCTCTATACAATCTTGATGCGATGCAGCCCGCTGCACAAAAGCGTGCGGCTTCCAGCACCAGCGGAGAACAAGCTCAACCATCCGCTTCCTTAAACGGCGAGGGCGTCACGATGATTGGAGATTCGGTTACGGTCGGAATTGAGCCTTATTTAAAAGAGCAGCTTCCGAATATGACGGTTGACGGCAAGGTTGGCCGGCAGATGTCTCAAGCTATAAAAGTCATTAATGAATTGTCCGCCCAAGGCAAACTGGGAGACCAGGTCATTATCGAACTCGGCACCAACGGTCCGTTTAGCAAAGACCAACTGCGCGACGTACTGCAATCCCTTTCTGGAGCCAGACAGGTAATCTTGGTTACCACCCGGGTGCCGAAAGGCTGGCAAGACACGGCGAATGACACGATTGCACAGGTCGCTGGTGAATACAGTAACGTCAGCGTGGTGGACTGGTATTCGGCTAGTGTAGGCAAAGATGAATATTTTTATAGAGATGGCGTCCATTTAAAACCAGATGGTAGCCGATACTACACTTCACTTCTCGTAGCAGCCTTGCAAAAATCTTAAATACAGAAAGGGGCAGGGGCGTTCATCATCCAGAAAGGAAGAATGACATGACACAGAGGAAAAAGAGGATATTGACTGTAACATTGTTACTTGTGGTCGCTGCTGTAATCTTTGTCTTTTACTATTTCTTGTCCATTTACAAAGGATTAGAAGGACTTAACAAAACACCGGCAAACTCCTCGTTCATTAAAGTAAGCACCGATAATGCCGAAGCTCTGGAAGCTCCGGAGTGGGAGGGAACCGAGCCTGTCAACATTCTGCTGATGGGTGTGGATGCCCGTGGAAGTGACAAGGGCGAGGTACCCAGATCCGACAGCATGTTGGTCGTTTCATTGAATCCTGCCAATAAGCATATTCATGTATTTTCGATTCTTCGAGACACTTATACGGATATTCCCGGGTACGGCAAAAATCGAATTAATACCGCTGTTACGCATGGGCCAGATACGGCGATGAAAGCAGTCAGCGAATTGCTGGGGGTGCCTGTTCATTTTTATGTATATACGGATTTCCAGGGGTTTATTAAACTCGTGGATGCTGTAGGCGGACTCGATTTTTATGTCGAAAAGGATATGTACTATGAGAGCAAAGCCGATCAGCATGAGTATGATATTAATTTAAAGCAGGGACAGCAGCATTTCGACGGCAAAACGGCGCTTCAATATGTCCGTTTTCGTCATGATGCCATGTCCGATTATTCCAGAACAAAAAGACAGCGGCAATTGATTACGGCATTAGCCGAGAAGGTAAAAACAACGACTTCCATTATGAAGTTTCCTTCCATTCTAGAGGAAATCAGTCCGTATATCGATACCAATTTGTCAGTCTCTGATATGTGGAATTTGGCTTCGGTAGGGTATCAAAGTACATTACAGGGAAATGAACAAATACCGCCAATGAAGCTGTTAAAAGAAACCTATGTTGGCAGAGCGGCTGTTCTGGACGTAAAAAGTCGAACGGATTTGAAGCAATTTGTGCAAAGTATCATAAACTCCGACGCTTCTAACTCGATTACAGACAATCCTTCCGAACAAAAGTAGAAAACAGATTTTGAATAGGATTGGACAATATATAAAATCATCATTTGCCGGACAATAGTCTGTTAAATGCTCTTTGTGAATAAAGAAGAGTACAACATGGTCTTTCGGTTATAAATAGGGGGAAAAAGAATGGGTACAAAACCGATAGTAAGGTTCTGCTTGGCGTTAACCATATCCGCCGCCATGCTTCTGGAGATCACTGCTCCGCACATGGCTATGGCTGATGCTGCACAGCGTGCAAAAAGCACGTTATTGAACGATAAACAGAGTCAACCAACAAAAACAATTTCAACGCAAGGTGAAAATACCCGGACACTGAAATTGGATAACAATGTAGCATCCATGACGAAGAAAAGAACAATTAAAGCTAGATTTAAACTTCCGAAGGGGACCAATATAAAGAAAATACGCTGGACATATGGTGGAAAGCCATTATCGGAATGGAAATCGTACAAGAATGGCGATTATAATGGCGCCCCCTTTATCACAGTTACTCAGATAAAAGCAGAAAACGGAGAAGTCACTGCAAATATCAATTTCGGTCTTGCTTACGGTACGGAGAATCTTGCCGAACCGAGTCTGCAGCGTCCGCTATACGCTTCCCTGATGGGGACCTATGAACTGGCTGCAGTAGTCAACGGAAAAACTGTTGCCCGTGCTCCCATGAAACTGGTCCCGTACGACAGCTTCCGTACGTATGACGAACTGAAGCCGGAGATTGATGCGATTACGGCACAGGCAGCTCAAAAAAACAACAGATACATTAAAACGATGTCGATCGGCAAATCCGTGGAAGGCCGCGATATTTATATGACTGTGCTTGCCAAAGATAAAGCAACGATTGACAAATATCAGAATGTAACTCATCCTGACATGCTGAATCATCCTGCAAAGCTGGAGAACGATATTAAATCCGGTGCATTCGGAGATTATCAAGTGCCCATCTGGATCAACAATATTCATCCAAATGAAGCGCCGGGCTTTGATGCGATTATCAATTATTTTAAGACAATGGCCCTCGATAAAAATGTTACGTACAAGACCACCCCGTCCAATGGAAAATCGAGTACGGTAACTCTGAATTTGGATGATGCGCTTGATCATGTATTTTTCCTGTTCCTGTATACGGAGAATCCGGATGGAAGGGTTCATACCGAACGTTCTAATGCTGAATATTTTGACTTGAACCGGGATAATTCATATCAAACTCAGCCTGAAACACGCAGTATAACAGAGCAAATCGCCAGATGGTCGCCGATTTCTTTCCTAGATCTGCATGGGTTTGATAAGAATTTTCTGATTGAGCCTACCACACCGCCTCACAATCCGAATATTGAATACGATTTGCTTATGGATAACATGGTAGAACAGGCAAAAGTGATGGGTGAAGCAGGTATTGCAAACACGAAGTATGATTACTACCATATTCCTTATGAAGAACATCGTAAAACGGCCGAAAATCCTAAATATGTTTCCAAAGGAACTGCTTCGGGATGGGACGATGCATCTCCAGCCTATACAGCTGTCTTCGCCATGCACCATGGTGCAATGGGACATACGCTGGAAACACCTGAATCGAATGAGGAGTCGACCAAAGCATTGTACTATAGTGTCGCTGCAGCAACCGATTATGTTATGGAAAAGAAAGAAAAGTTATTTTTGAACCAGCTGAAAATATATGAACGTGGAATTAATAATATGGATGATCATGCCGTAGATCGGTATCTAGTCAATGCAAAAAATCAAGTCATTGGCCGCCCGCGTCACGGTAATAAGAATTTTTTCCCTGAATATTACGTTTTGCCGACTGATAAAAGTCTTCAAAAAAATCCGCTGGAAGCCTACCGGATGATTGAATATTTTATCCGCAATGGAGTAAAGGTTGAACGCTCGACAAAAGCTGTAAGTGCTGCTGGCAAGACCTACCCTGCAGGTTCATTTATCATAAATATGCATCAGGCCACACACGGCATTGCAAACATGGTTTTATATGATGGTATTGATGTCTCAGATTATGCTTCCGTAGCTGGCGAGATTGTACAGGACTTTCCAGTCCTACGAGGATTTGAATGTGATGCGATTAGAGAAGCCGGAGTGTTTGCGGGCAAAACTTCTCCGGTGACTTCCGTATCGATTCCGGCAACACAAATGCCGAATCATTCTGCCTATGTTTTAATCCGAAACACCAATAACGATGTCATCAAAACGGTTAATGAATTGCTTAAATCCGGCAAAGTGGTTACAATGCTATCCAAAAGCGGAACAGGATATGAAGCGGGCGACTTTGCAGTGGCTTATGATGATCTGCACCCGCTGGCCTCGAAGTATTATCTTGATGTAACGGCATTCGGCAATAATAGACCTGTTGGCAAAGTTCTTAAACCTTCTACGGTAGCCGCTCTCGGTGAACCAGCTTATGTGCTCAAAAATCTCGGTTTTAAAGTGACCGATGATCAGCAACATGCCGATGTGCTGGTGAATACATTCGATTCCGATAAACTTGTCGAGAAAGGAAAGCCTTACATTGCTTATGGAAATATGGGAATGGATAACGTGAAAAACTCAATTCCTCAATTTGCATTTGCTGGACCGACATGGGAAAGATACGAAGGGGTGTTCCTAGCGAATGTCAAACAGGATCATGTGATTACAGCCCCTTACGCTAACGAAGAATACTTCTATACCGTTACAGGTTCTTACATTACAAAACTACCTAAAGCAGCAAAAGTTCTTGCGACCATAAGTAATAAAGAAAACTTCTTCAAAGCGGGCTGGTGGCCAGGTCACGATGCTGCAAGAGGAAAGATCATGGCCTTCACCTATAAGGAAAACAAAAAGAATCTTACTGTTTTCTCCAATGATCTAACCAATGGCGCTCATTCACAGCAGCAATTCCGACTACTGGCCAATTCAATTTTTAATGCCGTCGCCGAAAAATACTGAGTGACTTTTAATAATATTGCAAACAACCTTATTCCAGTGATCAACTGCGAATAAGGTTGTTTTTTGCGATAAAACGGTTTCGCCTACTGTGACATTTTGTTTACAACTTGATCAAACTTTAGCGACATCTGCAGGATATATTGGACTATAGCGTGACATCAATCCTCTGCATAACCAGGTTGATAAAAATGTGAATTCAGTATTTTCAGGGAGGAATGCAAGTTGCTAAGCAGTATAAAGCTGATGAGCAGATTCGTTAGAGAGTATGAGGGAGAGGAAAATATTAAAAAACGAGCTTCTTCCGTAAACAGCCAGTTGAATGAAAATCAAGTAGATGAAAAGACGGTTGCTAATAAATTGGATGAAAAAGCAGTAGATACAGCAGGTATATCCAATACATCCTACGACGGTACACAAAGCGATATTCCTTCTCGAAGCTCTGTAGAAGAGTCGAGGAGAAGGCGGGGCACCGGGCGTCTTGTAGCACTTGATGCAGTACGAGGACTGGCGGTGCTGGGAATGTACTTGCAGCACTTCGGATCGAACCCAAACGTTTCTGCAATTGTTTCCGGAAACACGACACTATTATTCGTATTGTGCGGGGGTATATCTTATTCCATTATGGCACAGCGCATGATGGATCGGGGAGCGGATACGGCCGCTTTCCGTGCGCGAATGCTGGCACGCGCCGTATTTGTTGATATTATCGGGTATTTGCTTATTATGCTGAACACTCCATATGGTGTCATTTTGCCTGCCTATGCAGCTATGTTTGTGTTGGCACTAATGTTATTTCGCCGTTCGACCCGCACAATTGTTACAACAGCAGCAGTTTTGCTCGTGACGGCCCCGCCACTAATGATTCTTGGATCAAGCATTTTCTCGAAAGCTTATCTTCTTAGTGATATCGCGGGAGGTCCGATGTCAGCTCTCGCCTTGACTCCTGCATTTGTTGCCGGCATGGCCATTGGCCGCTTTGACCTCACCAGGATACGCACAGCTCTCATACTCGCAGGCAGCGGTATTGTTATGCTTGTGATAGGCAAAACGCTGGCCACTTTTGTGCTTCCAGGTTGGAGCCTTCGTTTTGAACAATGGCTGATCAGCGCACAGGGAATTGCTCCTATGCAGCCGGATGAATACGCAATTTGGCCGCTTAACACGGAACCACCGATGTGGCATATGCTTTTGCAGTCGGCTCCGCACACCGCTTCGTCATTCCAGACGATTATAGGCCTGGGAATCTCGTTTCTGGTATTGGGACTAGCATGCTTCGTGGCGAAGAAATTTTCCGCTGTATTAATGCCTTTTGCGGCAGTCGGGCGCGTGGCGCTGACCATGTATGCCATTCAGTTTGTGGTGGTCTGGATTCTTGATCTGATAGGAATCGGGCATAGTCTCGAAGGCGTTCCGTTCGGCGACCTGATTATCGCAGTGGCGGCACTACTGCTGGGCTGGCTGATTGCGCGGCTTCCTGTCGGCCCGCTTGAAGGACTGATGCGCCGTTTTGACCGAGTATTCAGTCCTACCCAACCAGTCTCACAAACAGTAAAGTAGATAGCCTTCTTGATACTCTATATTTATAGTCATAGAAAGTGCCGGGTTATAATTAAAACGGACTGATCAAACAGGATACCAGATAAAGAGAATACAGTCCGATTTTCGGTATTCATCGGCTCTGATCATGGTGCCTAAATAAACTGAGCTATAAGATGATCAATGAACAGAATTGAAAAAGAGAAACTAATCATGAAAATAATAGAAAATATTAATATTTAATTTCTCGGAAGGGGTGGGTTCAATTGTGAACCCACCCCTTTTTCATTGAGTACAGTTATGGTTCTTTCTGTAAACAAAATCACTAATTTGTCCGATACATACATAAGGATGATTTACTGTTAAATATACCCTTGAAAATTATGATTTCACATATCATTAAAATTAGACTTCGGTTTAAGATAACCAACTACTTGAGGCGTGCAGCCTATGTAAATGTGACGACTAGAAAGGAGATTGAGCGTGAATCGTGAAGAGGTTTTTCGACATTTTAAAAATGAGATCTATGAACCCCTAAAACATCGAATGTTATTCGCGTTGGAAGCCTCTTTTCAAAATCGTAAGCATGCTTTAGCCAAGACATTTTGCAATTCACTGGAGCAGATATTTGAGAAAGTCAAGTTGATGCAGCAAGAAGGTGATAAACACGCCTTGGGATATATATCTTATTCCATGCTTCGTACCGAATTAGCAAACGGAAGGGCGACCTATTTGGTGGAGGCGATGGATAAAAGATGGTTTATGGATCTCCATACTTGTCGAGATACCTATAATGCAGATTGGGCATTTCGCTATTTGAACGAGTGGGAGATGGAATTAAGTAAGCACGCTAAGAAATATGGTGGAAGAATCGGACCAGATGATATTCAGAGGATGAAATTACAAGGGGCAGTATATATTCATCAATATATCATTGCCTTGGCACGTTTTAGTATAACGGAAGAATGGCTGGATGAAATTCAATTTGCCCATGAAATTCAGTTGGAAGATGTGTTTGAACTGAGAATCGGAGAGTATTTAGACCAAAGTGAAGTCGTCTATAAACGAGATGTGCGTATCAAAGATTCTAGTGTGATGAAAGATTGGCTTGAGGAAAAGAAACCATATGACTACATACATGAAGTTTTTCGGGGGATTGACGGGTCTCAAGGAGATTATGAGGGAATACGTCTGCAATATGCCGATTTGAGTGAAAGTTCCTTTAACAATAGTATTTTTACAGGAGGAAATTTGATCGGCTCCTGTTGGAATAAAGCCTGTTTACAAGAAGCGGATTTTAGCGGTTGTTTGATTCAAGAAGCTCGTTTTGAAAAAGCCAACTTAAGAGGAACGTCTTTTCGAGATGCAGTAGCTGTACCTGGAATATACCAGTCTGAACGATGGGAAAGACCTGGTTTTCAACCCGTAAGTTTTGCAGGAGCAGATCTTACAGGAGCCAAATTTCAGGGCGCTTACTTACAGAATGCTGATTTCACCGGGGCTATATTGCAGGGGGCCGACTTCATTGGTGCAGCTATAGAGGGGGCCTGTTTCAAAGGGGCGGTGCTGGATGGAACCCGATTTAGTTTAGGGATGCATCCAGTTGCCCGGGATCTAACTTCATTTGGATGAAACCATGTGGGACAGACGCAATGGAAGGGACGTGGCATAGTGGAGTATTTTCTTTGTCAACATGATGATCGGATGTTGTATTCTGCTGTTCCCGTATGGGACGAAGAAGCCAATGCAGAGATGGTAAGTATAAATGATTGGACGGAATGGCCCCCTTCTTATGCCGCACAGTTTAAGGTCAAGGGTCACGATTATACGGTTTATCCTGATATTCTGATGGGTTCGAGGATGATGGTATTTGATTCTGTACATGAGTTGTTACAGGTCTATACGCCGAGCCTCTTCAGTCGTATGGCTTTGTTTCGGGATATGGAACGTTCTCAGCAAAAGTTGTACTGGATGATTCAGCCCCCTTTAGTGAACTGTGTAGGTGAGCTAAGTACATTTCATCCCGGAGGAACATTGATGAAGTTGGTAGTAGATCGAGAGCGCACCGAGGGAAGGCCCTTATTGCAAGTTCAAGGTTTGCGTGAAACCTGTACATTAGTAAATTTGGCATTAGCAGAAAGTCTGTTGCGGAGGGGAACGAGTGGTATCTCCTTTCAGGAAGTCGATATGCAGTAACGAAATGGGAGGAGATATTTGTGGAACATGTGGATAAGAAAATTGTTTCTTTGCTACATACGGTAAGATCAGAAAATGCCGAAAATAATCCATCCTTAACTGAGGATGAAGCTTTAAGTCACGCACACGAGAAGGAGCCGTTTGGGCAAACATTACAAACATTCATGCAGCTTGCAGGGGAAGGTTTGGTTTTTGCTCAGCGGTATTTAGTGGATGAACGTATCAGTATAACAATGCCAAAGAGCTTTCGGGATATGCCAATTGATGAGCAACTATTAAAATATCCTTCTCATCATCGCCCAGATTTTATTTTCACTAATGAGGCAGGCACGATTAACTTAACCTTCAAGCATACCGAAAGCCCGTTGCAAACAGAAGAGTTGGAGGACTTTACGGATGAGATGGCTCTGGTGGTAAAACAAACCCAGAAGTTGACCGAATGGTTTGGCCATGAAGTGTTGGAGATAGGAGAGACTCGAATAGGATACTGCGAATTCATGACGCCTGTCTGGAATGCACGTATGTATAATTTATCCTTTTTCATAGTATTGGAAGGACGGGCGCTAATGTGCGCGTTTAACTGTACGGAAGAAGAAATGGTGACCTGGAAGCCCGTTGCCCGCAGTATGCTGCTAACGTTGAAAATCGAGTCTGTTCGAAAGGAAAATAAACCCTTATGACATTAACTAACATTACATATGATCGGCTGCAAATTACACCATTTGAATTGGTGAGTATTCAGGAATTGCGTATGACCAAGCGGTTGAATGAGCATACCCGGCTCTCTTTTACAGCTATTTTACCTGAAGAATTACAGGACAGTTATGTTCAATTGATCGAAGCCGATTCCCCGGTTTGTGTATCACAATTGGATGAGGCAGGAACACCAACACCGCTATTTAACGGAACGATACTTCATATGGAAGTCAAAGCTGTCCGAGATGTGTATTACTTGGAGGTCGAGGCTATATCACACACGTATAAACTGGATATTCGCAAAAAAGACAGGTCCTTTCAGGATAAAAATATGAAGGTAGAGGAATTGCTGCGGGCTGTAGGTAGGGATTATCCCGGTTTTGACATTATTGATTCGGCTACAGGGGGAGCAGCTTTAGGTCGCATAGCGGTCCAATATCGTGAAACAGATTGGGAGTTCCTCAAGCGGATCGCTTCGCGTTATCATACTTCACTCACGCCTGCCTCGGTGTTTGATGTGCCGAAGTGTTATTTTGGTGTTGAGGAGACCCAGTCAGGACTTGATTTAACGAATTATCATTACACCATCAGTAAACGAGTCGCTGATTATCGTTATTTTAACGGCAATGATACAGCACATGTAAACGAGCATGATTTTATTGATTATCTGGTTGAGGCGGAGCAAGTTTTGGAGTTAGGCAGCACCGTTACTTTTAAAGGTAAAAGCTTGTACGTGTACAAGGTAGATACTCACATGCAAAAGGGTGTGATGCAGCACGTATATACCTTAACTTCTCACAAGGGATTGAGGCATAAGGAAGTTTTTAACGAACAGCTTATTGGTCTGTCTTTACCAGGTAAAGTCATCCAGGTAGAGCGAGATCGTATCAAATTACATTTGAATATAGATGCCGTTCAAGATCCTACGAAAGCCCACTGGTTCACGTATGTTTCTCCTTATACTGCGGAAGGACATAGCGGATGGTACGTGATGCCTGAGTTGGGAGATACCGTGCTACTCTATTTCCCCGCCCATCGGGAAGAAGAAGGCATGGCAAGTACATCTTTGCGCCAAAAGAATCAGAGTGTAGAGCAGCATGCTCTTGCTAATCCCGACATCAAATTGTTTCGGACCGCCCACGGCAAGGAAATCAAATTAACTCCCGATGAAATTGTAATCACCAGTAAGGAGGGGGCTGTGTATATTCAGTTAAATGAGAAAGATGGTATTCATATTGTAAGCGACAAACAGATTCATTTCTCCGCAGGAGGAAATATCTCCATTCATTCCGGCAGTAAAGTGAAAATCACGGCAGGGAATGAAATTCAAATGACTAGCAAAGGCAGCACCGTATCGCTGGGCGGAATGACAAATGTTCTTGGCAGTGAAGTGAAGACGAACTAGGAAAGGAATGAAAGGGGGAATAGAAGAATGGCAAATAAGTCTCATTCCGATAAGGAACCTATTCAAGCTGGACGGGGAAGTAAACAAGGATATGTTGTTGCTGGGGCGATCTTAAGCTGCAGCTTTGGTACGCAACCGACACGTCTCAAACGTCCGTTCAGTCACGGAGTATATGTAAAAGATAAAGCGCAAATGAACGTTACAGATTACTTGCCAGGAACCAATATCAGCAATTTCGGTCGTTGCTCCTGTCCAGCTAATCCAGCGGTCAAAAGCAGTGACATGGTGGATATCTACGGGGTGAAAAAAGCGAACTGTGTTCCGGTCATCACCGGACCCTGGATCGGCGGCAAAAGTGATGTGCTTGTGGAGGGAGAACCAGCCTTGCTGGATCAATGCTCGAATGCGTGCCTATACGGGGGAATGATTCGGATTACAGACGATGGCCAGACGCTGGAGTAAGGAGGTACAAGTTGAATCACACACAAACGATGTTAACGTATACGGAGTTGGAATGTACAGGTCCATATCCTCTTCAAACAATAAGCGAACTGCGTATTGAACGAAAATTAAATGACCATGCCCGGTTAAAGATCAGTGGATGGTTAGATGAAGAGCAGAGAGATCATTACATAGAACAGGATCAGGATAACGAACCGGTCATTATCCGTACCAAAACAGAGAATGGTCAGCCTGAACGCATTTTGTTCCATGGTTTACTGGTCCATGCAGAAACACGGATGGTGCGTGGCATCTATTATGTGGAGCTTGAAGCCGTTTCTCATACGATTCAGTTGGATATCACACCTGTAACGCGGTCTTATCAGGATACCTTAATGCCCTACGGAAATTTGATCAAGCAAATCATTCAGAAGCACAATCAGGCCGATGTTATTGATAACATAACAGATAGTACTATCTTACATGAATTTACTTTACAATATCGAGAGACGGATTGGGCCTTTCTCAAACGGATGGCTTCCCGGTTTGGAACGGTGTTGATCCCAGAGATCTCATTGAATGGACCTAAATTCTGGTTTGGTATGCCTGAGGGGCAGTACGTTGAGATGAGGCATCCGGTTTACCGTACTCGACATAGTTTTGATCCGAAAAGGACAGCGGAATTCAGCTACATGATGGAGAGTGAAACGTTTGCCAGGCCCGGAGACCTCACGAATTGGAATGGTGAGCAATGGATGGTGGCAGAAGTCACTTCTGAATTGCGGAAAGGGTTGCTATTACACGAATATGAACTGGTTCACGAACAGGGAATTCAGCAAACAGAGATTTTGTGCCCTCACCTCACAGGAGCTTCATTCGAAGGACGTGTAATAGAAGCCAAATCAGGCCGAATCCGTGTTCATCTTACAGTGGATGAAAAACAAGATCGGGATAAGGCGTGGTGGTTTCCGTATGCCAGTAGTTATACCGCCGAAGGACATAGCGGTTGGTACGTCATGCCGGAACGAGGAGATACAGTATCTGTCCGCTTCCCTACAGAGCAGGAGGCGGATGGATATGCGGCAAGTTCCATACGACAAGGGCGAAGCTCGTCCTCCAAGCTCACTGATCCAGCCACCAAGTATTGGGGGACTCCTCATGGCAAGGACATCAAGCTGAGTACCAGTGAATTGAAGGTGACGGCTAAATCGGAACAGGTTCACATTTCAATGAATGGTTCAGGAATCCAGGTCGTCAGTGAACATGAATTGTCATTGTCGGCAGGCAAGACGCTCTCCTTGCATGCGGACGGGGAGTTGAATATTCAAGCTGCCGAGGCTATTTATTTCAAAGCGGGTAGCAGTAGCTTGGTGTTGGATGGGGAAACGGATATACGGTCCGCTAAAGTACAGCTTGAAGGCACGGTTAAAAGATCGGTTTTTGTTGCTGATTTAGCACCGATTTGGGAACCACCACTAATGTCTATGAAAGCTTATGCGGAGGCGCAGGCGGCAAAAAGTGCAGCAAACAGCAGTACAGGGGGAAGCTCCAATTCAAGCGTTACATCGAAAGATGGGGGAGCCGTTAAGTCAGCCGTAAACACTCCAAATTCACCGAAGGCTAGTCTACTCGATGGCGTATTGGGATTAGCCCAGAAAGTATGTGATGTGGCTGCGTCTATTCCTGTATTGGGTGCCATACCGAAAGCAGCAAGTCAAAAAATAGCTTCGATTCGTTCCGAAGTGGCTTCCTCTGGACCGTCATCCATAGTTAAATATGCGGCAGCAGGATTGTCCATGATTGCCAGCGTCCCTTCCCATGTTTGGGGAGTGGTGTTGGGGAAGACGGCCAAGGTTGCTGCTCAAACCTTACATGCACACGCGGAGGAACAGAGGGCCCGTGAACGGCATGCGACGATGGATTTTCTCGGCAAGGTATGGACGAGTGCCAGAGGGTATGGAGAAGTACAATCCATACATGACTTCATCAACTATGTAAAGGGAGTCAATCAAGCTTCAGTACAAGCCTATAGCGATATTCCTTCTGATATACGGGAACGATGGTATCAAAGAAATATGGATCAACAGTTTGAAAATGCGCTGGATGCTTATTATAATAATCAAGATCTCTCCACAGATATAGTCGCATTAATGGAACATCAGCGGCAGACGGACAACCATTTTCGATATAGTGACAGAGCTTTGATGAGCTCCAAGTATCGGGATGATATGAAAGGATATACGACGGAACAGAAGAAATATCTAATTGATTTTCTGAATTCAATTGACGATTATAGAAAAGAGTATGGGCCGTATAGGGAAAGTCCTTTTATGAAAGACCTGGATGAGACTGAGCGGATTGTGCTCAATGAAATCAAAAACTCTGCTTATGAGAGTGTAGAAGCGACATGGGAACGAATACGTAATTTTCCTAATCTAGATATCCGTCAAATGGTGGCCGATAACTTCCAAGCAAAGCAAGACGTAGCAGATAACATCGTTAATGTCATAACGGATCCAGATGCTGCTTATGAAAAAACGATAAACAGATCCAAACAAGAAAATGCCCATTTGTTAGTAGATACAGCATTTGCTTTTATTGTTGGAATGAAAGGAAAGAAGCATTCTAAAGATGACGGTGCTTCACCAGGAGGATCGCATAAGAAGGATGATCATTCTTCTGAGGGGACGGGTAAAGATAATCCAAGAATTCCACATTCTAAAGAAGTTGAAATTGCTGATAAAGCGGGAAACCCTTTAGGAGAGTTTGATGAAATAGATTTAGTGAATAAAGTATTTCATGAAGATAAAAGTGCTGAGGGGTTATCTGTTATAAACCCTAAAACAGGTAAACCGTTCCAAACTGCAGAGAAATGGGCAAACAAACAACTTTATGCAAAAACAAAGGAAAGAATACTAAATCTTCAAAAGGTAGATCATACTAGACCGACAAAGAATGGAAGCAGTGAGATACCTACACTGGATGAGATTAAAGATGTCAGAAGCTTTAACTTTAGAATGAATGCAGATACACCAGAATTAAGAGCCGCTGTTCAGAAAACTATTGAAAAACTCAAAGAAGAATTCCCAGATTATAATTTTACTGCTGAATTTGGTAAAGGAGGAAGTTGATTGTGGCTGTTTCAGCAATAATTCTCGAACCACAGAACGAGTTTGAACAACATTTTAGTATTCCAGTAGCTACACATAATTTTTTTGAAAAATATTGGATACCCGCAATAGAATCAATTAATACAGAGTGGCTTGTGGGTATTAGATACGGGATTGATGTCACAAAAGAAGATTCTATTCACTTGATACGTGAACTAGGCTTTCTTAAAGATTGGGCACAAAGAAACTTACAGGATAATGTTCAAGAACAAATATTATTAAGAATTGACCTTCTTGAAACTAAGCTTCCTACTGCATTTCAACGAGAAGATTCTGTGGTTTTTATTGGTTGATTAGAATTTTACAGGGCGGTTGCTCTAAAAGACCCTACTCAGTGTCGAATAAACCCATTATTCAACCGATAACACATATACCCCCTGTAATACCTATATAAAGATTTCGTCATTTCATTGTACGTATATTAATGCTTTAATTTTATAACCTAAATAACGCTATTCCGTCACATTAAACAGGTTGATTATGGTCAGATACCACCATTATTGACCTGTTTTTTGTTATCTTCGTTTTCTTGCGGTTTTACCAAAATCCATCGCAACCGTACAATACGTTCCCCCGATATGGCAGATGAGAAGGTATCATCTAGGATAAATCGACCGACAATGAATAGTGGGGGCGGCTAAAACGAATATATTTTTGATTTTGTCAGCAACAGAACGGTACAATTATTGCAATTGTTACTCCGAAGAAGGAAATATGGTGACGACCAGTTTACATAAAGAGTAGGTCATGTGGTAAGGCTAGCCGCTAACTCCCACCTTTCTATAAACGAGCGGAAAATCCATCAAAAGTTTTGCCTGTGGGGGAACGCATGAATGACGTACAAATTTCATTAGACAAATTTGCTATTGAATATCGTGGAGTGGCAGTGAACTTCTACAATCAACTAGCCCTGTCCTTTCGGGATTGGTTTGATATTAAGGTCGTTATTCGCCATTAAGAGTATGTTTACCACTGGAATTAGGGATGACGAGGCTCACCTGTACTTGTGTTATCAACCGTGGCGGCAAAAAAAATCAAGAAGGTACACATTTTAAATCGAAACCCATCCTGATTTTTTGGTGAAGTTATGCATGCTGCTTGATGTACTATGCGTGCATTCTTAAGAGGCTTATTTCAATCGATGCGAGTTGGCAAATGATATTTCAGCGCAAGCTCGGGGTGACGGAAGTGCTAGAGCGCGTTTAGAGACATTAAAACGATCATGTTCTTGATAATAGGCGCAATGGGCAGAATTACGCAGGATGGAATTCTGTATATATACGAGATGAATATGGAAACAATGGTTTAATGCGAATTATTTATAAGCAAACTCCCAAAGGAATTGAGTGGCATGTAGTACAATGGCACTAGCTTTTCTATTGTAGAATTGCTTTTTTATTGCCAGTAATCTAAAGTCGTGTAAAAAGTTGAATTAAGTAACAATAAAAGGGGAGAAAGTCTGGTGGACGAGAAAGTTAAATATATTAATGAGCTGTTCAAATATCTAACACAAAATAATGATACAAAAGAATATCAAACGTTTTTTGCTCTATTAAAAAATATAAAATATAATCCTAGCTTGCTAGAGTATTATGGAAAAGAATTTGTTGAACATATGATAGACCTTCTCCCGCATATAGAAGATAAGTATGATCAAGCTTCACTAATAGAAACGATCATTGAATGTTTGGATATTTACACATTTGGTGAAAACTACCTCAAGGAAACTTTTGATAAATATATGTTATGTATAGCTGAAAAAGCTGTTAATGTGAAAGGGATGTCAGCTTGTTTAATAGGGTTTATACAAGCGGGAATTAGTGAAAAAGAAATAATTAAGAAGTTGGAGGAGAATTTAGAGAAAGAACACTTAATAAGTGTTCTTTCAAGAATGTACATCAATTATCTTGCTGATTCTGTAGAAGACAAATCTTACTTAATGAAGGAAGTACAAGAAGCCTATTATATAAGCCAGCGTTCTGGAATCGTCGCTCAATTTTTATTATTAGTGCATCCATATGTTCGGAAATATGCGGGAATAAGTCAGATCACTTTCTTGTATGATTCATACAGAGGTGTGTATGAGGATTGCTGGCCAAGAGGGTTACTTCCTAATATGAAAGACACGCTTATTAAGTCAAAGGTGTTGTCATCAAAGGAAGTAAGTATTTTAGAACAGTTGGATAGGTTAATCAACATGCAAGAAGAATTAGATTCGATGGAAGTCAGAAAATTATATGAAGATTCTTTCGAAGGTAAAGATCCACTTGAAGTAATCTTTACTTTGCCGATGTAGAAAATTAGGTAAAATGATTTCACCTAACCACTTGATGATATGTTCCTGTGGTTAAGCGGATTTAGCCCACCTTATTTAGAAGATGCTGGTTTTGTGGTAAATACTAATTTCGAATGAACCCAACCATACGACCAATAACACTTATGTAATATCCGTGGACGATAGTTAGGATGGGCTACTGTCAATAGAATGGACACTCTGAAACGAGAATCATTATGCTGCATTTGCATACTGGTTCGGTGATGACGGGTTGTAATATTTAAAATATTGTAGGAGTTTTGACCATTCCATTTAAGCTTGATACAATAGGATAAACTTAGTGGAGATACTTTAACATAGAATGGTGTGGTCTAAACTTGCAACATGAAAACGAACTCTTGGATGTATGGTTGTCTTTGTCTCACATCCATTCCACTTTAAATGATAAGTTAGAACAAGCTCTACTACAAAATTATGATTTATCCTTGAAGGAGTTTTATGTTTTGGGTTTTATATCCAATTCCGAGGAAAAAAAATTACGACTGCAGCAACTTCAAGAATTGGTGGGATTAAGTCAAAGTGCGACATCGAGACTCGTAGTGAGAATGGAAGCCAAAAACTGCGGGGCTTTACAAAGATATACATGCGAGGATGATCGACGAGGTGTGTATACTCGGATTACGGAATTAGGTGAAAATAAATTCCAGCGTGCACTTCAAACCTTTAATCAGGTGTTACAATCAGAACTTCAGAAAGATGGAGTGAAGTCACAATTTCAAAATCTTACGCAAAAGCTATTTTAGACTTTGCAACCTGTGTATATCGTTCTTAGTTTCCTTAGGGTAATATGTGGCTTGAACGTTGTGCCACGAAAGGCTCTTTACAGGGGCTTAGTTTATTACCCTAGACGATTCAATAGAAATGTTATGATTGGAAAGTGAACATTTACATGATTGTGCATGCATGTTTTAATTAAGCTCCCAACCATGTGCGCATAGAAACGCCCTTCCGAAACTCCTCCTCATAAGGAGGAGTTTTATCGTCTGGAACCGCCGCCAGCCCCCTTTGCTTAAGAAACTGAGGCCGTATTGCGCTTTTCCTTGGCGTTTCCGCGGTCGCGACGACTTAGCAGAAATCCGACCAGAGATGCCGTGGATTGCTGGAAAATCATCCCGAGTACAACAGGCAGTGCTACCGGGGCCGGGAAATAGGTGATGGCCAGCACAGCTCCCGCGCTAATATTACGCATGCCGCCGTTAAAGACAAGCGCCGTACGGTCTGCATTATTCCACCGCATCAGCCCTGATATCAGATAACCGATCGCATATCCAGTGGAAGCAAGGACGACTATGGATAGGCATACTCCAACAAGCTTGAGATTAAAATCGACCAGATAAGGCGCGATGACAGATCCGTTAATCATGACGACAAGAGCCATAGCCAGCTTGGAGAACGGGCCTAGCCGAGGTCCCCATACCTGCTTGATCTTCCCTTTAGTCCATTCGTTCAATACCATGCCGATTAGCGAAGGAACGACAATCATCCAGAACAGACTCTGCATCATCGCCCAGGTATCGAGATGCACATCCGCTCCGATCAGCAGGGACATGATGCCCGGCACGGCGAATGGGGCCAAAATCGTATCAATTAGAATGATCGCCAATGTCAGCGCCGTGTTGCCTTTATAGATGTTGACCCACACGAAGCTGGAAATACCTGTAGGGATAGCTGCACCAAGAATAAGTCCAGTGATCGTATAAGGATCATTACTGAAGGCCAGATGCCCCAGCATCATGGCGAGAAGCGGCATGGCCAGGTGAAGAATAAACAGACAGGCGATGAGCGGACCAGGATGCTTTATCACATGGACAAAATCCTTAAACCCCATACTGATGCTGCCCGCGAAGGTCATGAATGCAAACAGCCAGGGAGAGAGTTCGGTATATTGTGACAACGGCGTACCGATCAGGACGCCAATTAGAATGCTGATTGGTGTAATTAGCGGCATAGCTGCATTTAGTCTTCGATTCAACGTGAGGAGCATACAAAACTTCCTTTTTTAACCTTAAGTATAGACCTTGCACCCCTGATTCGTAAATGATCTGTGACCTTGCGGTAGCCCGATAGAAGCAAATTTGAACGCTCCTGATGAACATAGATCAACCCTTCAAATTATTTCGATACTCCAAAGGAGAGCAACCCATTATTTTTTTGAATAGCCTGGAGAAGTAGTAAGGGTCCCTAAAACCGAGTTGTATGCTAATTTCTTTAATAGAAGCATTCGTCAAATCCAAAAGCTGACTGGCCCTCTGTATCTTCATTCTTAAATAGTAATCGACAGGAGAGTAGCCGGTGGATTGTTTGAATATCAAGTTCAGATGCTGCTTGGATACCTGAACATGCCGACTAAGCTCCTCAAGCGAAAGGGTGGATTCCAATTGTTCACTCATATAGCGTGTTGCCTTATCCACATGACTCTGGTACGTACTGTCTTCCTTGCGAAATGCAACCGATACAACAAAACTCAGCAGATAACGGACCGTTTGCGATACTTGAACTAAATGTATGATGGAGTATGATTTGTTCAGTAAAAGGTCGTAACACTGATGAAATAGCTCCAGTAGTTTGACTTCATCACTGGCGGCCATTGAAATATACGTTTTAAAAGGCTCAAATAATGCCATAAAATCATCAGCTTGGTCCCCTTTAAGATGAAACCAGTAAATCGTCCAAGGATCTCCATCGTCAGCCCCATAAGCATGTGGCATGTCCCTGGGAATGTACGCAAAGCTTCGCTCCGTCATGTCAATCGTTAGGCCATCCTTTGTTCGTATCCAACCTTTTCCGCTGGCACAGTAGATGAATATATGAGAGTCACATCCGTGCATTCTTTCACGAAAATGATGGCGGGCATGGCTGAAGCAGCCTATGTCCGTAATATATAGATTTTTTGTAAGCGGATTCATATTTAATTTATCCAGCATATAGGGTGGAAGGACATATAACTTTTCACCCTCAAATCCATCAGCTTTCTTATTCATAATCTATCCATCTCCTAGCCTTAGGCGGCTCTAATGATGAAACACGTATATAGTCCATCATAAACAGTGGATTGTCAATTGTCTGTACTGTCACTTACTTGTAAGCTCTGAATATAAGAGCGACTATGAGGGAGTGATGGAATTGAGCATCTTCGACGCTAAGGCACGCGTGTGGGAGGAAACCGTGCAGATCCCCACGTATGGAATTGGCAAACCCGACAAAAATCCAATGTTTCTGGAGAAACGTGTCTACCAGGGAAGTTCCGGTCGAGTGTACCCGCATCCGGTAATTGATAAAATTGAGGATGAGAAGAAACTTGAAAATTACCAAATTGTTTTTCTGGAAAATAAATACTTGCGCATTGAGATCATGCCAGAGCTGGGAGGCCGCATTTATCGTGCGGTCGACAAGACCAACGGTTACGATTTTGTTTATTATAACAGGGTCATCAAACCAGCGCTTGTGGGCTTATTGGGGCCGTGGATATCTGGAGGCATTGAGTTCAACTGGCCTCAGCATCACCGTCCCAACACTTACGGACCCGTTGAATACAAGTTGGAAGAACATGAGGACGGAAGCGCAACGGTATGGGTGAGCGAAATTGATCGTATGTTCGGCACGAAAGTAACAGCTGGATTTACACTCCAACCGGATAAAGCATACCTTAAAGTTGGGGCCCAGCTATACAACCGGACTGCCGAGCCTCAAACGTTTCTATGGTGGGCCAATCCAGCCGTAGCGGTACATGAGCACACACAATCTGTTTTTCCTCCAGACGTATCAGCCGTGTTCGACCATGGAAAGCGAGATGTATCCCGTTTCCCGATCGCTACAGGCACTTATTATAAAATGGATTATTCTGAAGGCGTAGATATCTCCCGATACAAAAATATTCCTATCCCCACTTCATATATGGCCTATAAATCGGATTACAATTTCATAGGTGGTTACGACCATATGAAACAAGCCGGGCTTTTGCATGTGGCTAACCATCACATCTCTCCCGGAAAAAAGCAATGGACATGGGGAAATGGCGAATTCGGCCAAGCATGGGACCGGAATCTAACAGACGAAGACGGCCCCTACATCGAGTTGATGACGGGGGTATATACCGATAACCAACCAGATTTCACTTGGCTTCAGCCGTATGAAGAAAAATCGTTCTCGCAGTATTTTATGCCTTACAAACATATTGGTATTGTCAAAAACGCTTCAATTGACGCAGCCGTTAATTTGGAATTAAATCGCAGCGAAGGGACAGCACAGATTGGAGTCTATGTAACTTCGTCATTTCGTGACGCTGTTGTGGAATTAAGTAGTCAGCGGAAAGTTTATATCCAAGAAACCTTAGATCTGACACCTAATAAGGCCTTTATGCAGAAGACAGTTATTTTGGCTGAGGATGAGGATTATGAACTATGCTTAACCGTCAAAGACGCGACCGGAAGGGAGTTGATTAGCTATCAGCCGAAGAAAAAGGAAGTTGAACAGATGCCGGCTGCTGCCGCCCCCCTGCCAGAACCGGAGGAATTAAGAACGAACGAAGAATTATATTTAGCAGGACAACACTTGGAGCAATACCGTCATGCTACCTTTGAACCCGAGGCGTATTATCTTGAGGGCCTGAAAAGAGATAAAAATGACAGCCGCATAAATGTGGCATATGGTACGTTGCTTCTTCGTAGAGGGTTGTATTCAGAAAGTGAAGAGTGCTTTCGTAAAGCTATCTCGCGGGTAACCTGGCGTAACTCTAATCCCTATGACGGTGAGGCCTACTACCAGCTTGGCTTGTCGCTAAAATACCAAGAGCGGATGGATGAGGCGTTCGCTGCATTTTATAAATCAGTATGGAGTGCAGCATGGCAAGACAGCGGGTATTTCTCACTGGCACAGATTGCGACAGAAAAAGGGAACTATGAAGAAGCGTTGGAGCTGGTGGAGCGTTCGATAATCCGAAATGCTCGCAACTACAAAGCACGCAACCTGAAGTCGGCTATTCTTCGTAAGCTTGGCAGCTACGAAGCGGCAATAGCCTATTCCAAGGAAACAATTAAGCTCGATATCGCCGATTTTGGAGCTTACCGTGAGCAAGCATTATCATTAGAGGCTCTCGGGTTACGAGATGATGCTAAAACGGTCTTCGAAGAGCTGGAAAAATGGATGCGTGGAGATGTGCATAATTATATAGCAGTAGCATCGGACTATGCAGCGGCGGGACTCTATGAGGATGCAGTATGTGTGTTGGAAGAAGCTCCAGAGCAGGCGAAAACATACCCTATGCTGTATTACGTTCAGGCCTTCTGCTATGCTAAAATCGGCAAGTATGAGCAGGCGAATAATGCTCTCGCGCAGGCCGCAGTTGCAGTTCCCGACTACTGCTTTCCTAACAGTCTGTTGGAGTTGGATGTGTTACAATTTGCAATTCGAACGAGACCGGGGGATGGAAAGGCGCATTATTACTTAGGTAATTTACTCTATGACAAGAAACGGCATTGGGATGCCATTTCCAGCTGGGAAACGTCTCGTTCCATTGACGATACTTACCCCGTTGTTCACCGTAATCTTGCTCTTGGATATTTTAACAAACAAGGCCAAGTAAAGAAGGCTCGCCATTCGTTAGAGCAGGCCTTTGCGTGCAATACTTCAGACGCACGTGTTCTTTATGAGCTTGACCAGTTGTATAAGAAGCTGAACATCAAGCCCAACGACAGATTGAACCTAATGGAGAGTTATCTGGGAATCATAAAGCTTCGCGATGATCTGTTTTTGGAATATATAACCGTTCACAATACGATGAAGCAGCATAAAATAGCGTTGTCCTTGCTGACAGGGAGAATATTTCATCCATGGGAAGGCGGAGAGGGGAAGGTAACTGGACAGTATAGGCTTGCCAAGGTAGAGCTCGCGAAGTCCGACCTGAGGTCTGGGCAGATTGAACAGGCTGTAAAAGGGCTGCAGGAGGCTTTAGTGTATCCAGAGAATCTTGGCGAAGGTAAGCTAGAGGGTTCCCGAGATAACGATATCTACTATTATTTGGGCTGCGCGTATGAGCTATTGAAATTAACAGATGAGGCAAGGCAGGCTTTTTCCACGGCCTCTCAAGGACTGGGAGAACCCATTAACGCCATGTATTATAACGATCAACAGCCGGATATGATATTTTACCAAGGATTGGCCTGGCAGAAACTTGGTTATGCGAAGGAAGGCAATCGTCGATTCAACAAGCTCATTGATTACGCCGAAAGGCACTTGTTCGAACCCGTGAAAATGGATTATTTTGCGGTTTCGTTACCCGACTTTCTCATCTTTGAAGATGACCTGAATAATCGTAATCAGGTTCATTGTACTTATATGAAAGCACTTGGTTTGCTTGGATTAGGTCGACAGGACGAAGCTATCTTGCATTTTGAATCGGTGCTTAAGCTGGAAGCTAATCATCAAGGAGCATTGAACCATATGGACTGGAGCTGGGAGGGGAAATCAAATGAGTAATCTCATGAGAAATGTACCGCGCAAATTGACGATCACCATGTGGGACTTTTCTTGGTATACAATGACGCAGGAAGGTGAGCCCTACAGCGATCTTGAAGCCCGTTTTAAAGAAGCGGTCGAAAGAGGCTACAATACGATCCGAATATGTGCTATGCCATTCATGTTGTTTACAGCGGATGGCAAACGTCCTGGACCCTTGGAGTTTGCTAACCTTGGGGAAGTAGGCCAGCGTACGCGTTGGTATAACTGTCGTGGCGGCGCAGTGCTGGACGGGCATGCTCATTTACTTGAACTGTTTAGACAAGCAAAGGCTCATAACTGTTACATTATGTTATCCTCTTGGGAATATCAGCAGAGTCCCAGCTTTCTGGCTCATGCTGAGCTTAGAGATGAATTAGATGCAATACCTCCTAAGGAGAGATTCATGGCCATTGCAAAATCAATGGATCAGTTGATCCGTTTCGTCACAGCAGAAGGCTATAGGAACCAGATCATCTATACAGAGTTGCATAACGAAGTGGAATTTGGGCAGTTAAACGCTGTTGGGACGTCTGAAGGCATAGCCGAAACGAATGTACCAGCGCTTATTGAAGCCATGCAGCCCTACGTAGAAGAAGCGATTGAATATCTTCGCCAATGTCATCCCGATATTATGATGACGGCAAGCTATACGTTAAATGAAGCCTACCCTAAAGCTTACGTCGCGCGCAATATGCAGGTTGCCCATTTTCATCTTTATATTAAAGGAGTGCTCAATGAGCTTATGGAAGCGGCAGGTCTTTATGATGAGTTGGCGCCGTTCCCCAATCCATTCGTACAATCCCTATTAAGAGAAGATGCTCCTCCATTTGCAAAGTGGACCCTGCCTCCGGAGCAGAATTGGCGGATGGAAGGCAATCCAGTCGGCATGAGGCTTATTTATTTACACGACTGGGTAGATCCCGACCAATGGGATTTATTTTTGTACGATCGGTATGGAGACCATAAAATTGCCATGTTGCAGAAGGCCGACACCCGTTTAGAAGAAATTCATGAATGGACTCGTCATTCCGGTATTCCAATTGTCATAGGAGAAGGTTATGTAGGCTACACGCCGCTGTATGCCCAATTTGAAGAAGGCCCAGTCGGCAAATTTATCGCTGAATATGTGTTGCGAAAAGGAATGGCACTTGGGTTCTGGGGAATGACCCTCTGCTCTAACTGTGCTCCCCATCATCCATTCTGGAATGATATCGCTTGGCAGCGCAAATGGAATCAATTTATCTTGAATTCAGATTAACGAGTGAGGGGAGTGAACTCCATGAGAAACTATCGGGTTACAGTCAAAGACGATCAAAAGCATATTGTTAAAGGACATATCAAACTTGGCGGCACCAATCCCAAAGGAGAGGAAATCGGATTCACCAACTATTTTATGGAGAAGGACGGAGAGCCCTTTTTCGGTATTTGTGGTGAATTCCATTATGCCCGTTATGATGAACGCTATTGGGAAGACGAAATTATTAAAATAAAAATGGGCGGCGTAAACATCATTGCCACTTATATTTTTTGGAACCTACATGAAGAAGTTGAAGGTATTTTTGATTGGAGTGGGAACAAAAATCTTCGTCGTTTCATCGAGTTGTGCGGCAAGCATCAGGTATACTCCATGATTCGGATCGGCCCCTTTGATCATGGGGAAATTCGAAACGGCGGTATGCCAGATTGGTTATTTGGTCGACCATTTGAGGTTCGTTCTAATGATGAGGGGTATCTGTTCTATACAAGAAGAATGTATAACGAAATCGGTACCCAGGTTAAAGGGTTGTTATATAAGGAGGGGGGGCCAATTATCGGCACCCAAATCGAAAACGAGCATAATCATTCATCTGCCCAGTGGGCCTTGACTGTAGGAATTAATGATATGTGGTTAAACAGTGGAAGTGACGGTAACTCGCATATGTTAAAACTTAAAGAAATAGCTCTGGAAGCAGGGATTGATACTCCGATCTATACGTGCACAGGATGGGGAGGAGCGACAACTCCTGTACCTGATATGCTGCCATTATGGGGCGGGTATGCCTATTGGCCATGGATATACTACGAAGAGGGACGGTTGGAGGGGATGAACGAGCATCCTGCGACACCGGAATACATTTTCCGAGACAAGCATAATAACAAGATTCCAAAGAGCTACAATTTTGAGCCTCAATACGCGCCTGAAGACTATCCGTACGCTTGCTGTGAAATGGGTGGCGGCATGGTTCAGTTTTATAAATATCGATTCGCATTTCCCTACCGCAGTGTTCCAGCGATGACTGTCATGAAGGTTGCAGAAGGCTGTAACCTGATCGGATACTACATGTATCATGGGGGTTCCAATCCTCGAGGTAAGGTTAACCCGTTCACAAATGATCTAGCTACCCCTAAAATAACCTATGATTTCAACGCCATGATCGGCGAATTCGGTCAAGTAAGGGAATCATACCAAAGAACAAAGCTGCAGCATTACTTTTTTTCAACGTTCCAAAAGCAATTCTCACTAACAAAGACTATTCTGCCAGGGGATACGTCCCAGATGGACCCTTATGATGTGGATACGTTGCGATATGCAGTGCGATCCAGTGCCGGATCGGGTTACCTGTTTCTAAATAATTTCCAAGACCATGCCGAAAATTACGACCTGTGCGATTTTAATGTGAGTATTGAGCTACCCGAGGAAACGATTGTAATCCCTAGTCAAGGTGAACTGACGTTAGCACGTGATAGTTTTGCCATATTGCCATTTAACTTCAATTTAGATGGAATGAAGCTCAAATATGCTACGGCACAGCTGATAACAAGGATAGAAGAGGATGGAGAAGCATATTATTTTTTCTTTGTACCAGAGGGTATGAAAGGAACGTATGTAATGGAGTCAAAAGATATAATCAGTGCCACAATCGACAAAGGTTCGATAGAGCAATTAGATGGGAACACGAACATTAAGGTTGCTGAAGAGGAGGATAGTCTCATCCATCTGGTATCTGAAAGTGGTCAAAAAGTTGCCATCTACACGATGACTGATGAGCAAAGTCTTACATTTTGGAAGGTAAACATGCAAGGCCGGGACAGAGTCATTTTGACAAATGCCAATCTACTTGTATCTGAGGGCAATCTAAGGCTGGAATCAACGGACCAAGAAATGGTAACCCTGAGTGTATTCCCGGATTTTGACGCCTCATTCACATCGATTTCCGGTGGAGAACTGCTTGAAATAACAGAAAACAATGTATTCAAAACATATCGTTTAAAGGCTCCTAAGAAAGAAATTCATTTCAATTTGAAAAGGATAAATAACGATAAATTTACCCTTGATTTCGAATTAGATGCCTTTCACGGAATCAAGGAAGCTCTGCTGCGTATCCATTATACTGGAGATATCGGTTATGCTTTTATTGATGGCGAACTGATCAACGATAATTTCTGCAACCATACGACCTGGGAAATAGGTTTGAAAGCATTTGAGCATCGGCTCATCGAGCAAGGGTTGTACGTATATGTTTCTTCCATTCGAAAAGGTAAGGTTCTCAATAGCAATACGACCATGGCTGGCTGGAAAGAGACGACAAAGGAAAGTATTGTAGATATCGGTTCGGTTAGCCTTGTGCCTGTATATGAAATCAAAATCACCATATAACCCAGAAGGTTACATGGTGATTCCTTTCCAGACTAATTTCACATAAAGTAAGGGGCCAGTGAATACATGAGTATTTTTTATTTTCTTAATGTGTTTTTAGTAGATACCGGCTTTTTTCGATGTTTGTTTGATCCCGTTGCTTCCGTTAACTACAGTTTTTCCCCAATCCGTCAGATTGCCATTAGGTCCTGTTACAAGATCAAGGTAGGAAAGGTTGGAACTATTACCATACCAGGACCAGGCTAACCAGCCTACTCCTTTGGATTGGCCATATCTCATGATTTCTGTCTCGTCGACGTCTGCTCCCTGGTGGTAACCGCCAAATTCACCAATAATCAGAGGAAGTCCTTGATTCAGAACGTTATCAATATTGGTTCGAACAGTTTGAACATCTTTACCCGCGAACTCATACATATGGATGGAGAATACCGTATTCTTCAAAGAGTCAGCTGCAAATACAGATTTACCAAAGTCATTGATAGACTGAGGATATTGTCCCCATCCGGCACAATCGACGATGAGCGTATTTTTGATACCTGCGTTTCTCAACTTGGGAATCGCTTGCTTGTATCCATCAGCCCAACCACTTCCATTCCAAGAACCATACCATTCGTTCGCAATGTTTACGATAACCCGGTCTTCCTTGCCGATCAGAGCATCCTTTATGCTAATCCAGTAGTTCACAGCTGCATCCAAAGACGCATAGTCGTCTTTGCCTGTAGCGTCATGAACTTCAAGCACAGCAATCATTTTGTAACTCGTGACTAGAGAGATAATATTTTTCACGGAATTAATGTCATCCTTGGTGTACTGGTTTCCGTTAGAAAGGACAATTCGGACGGTATTAGCACCTGTCTGGGCAATTGCCGGGATAGCTGTATAAAGATCATTTTTGTACCATGTGTGAGCATGATTGACGCCTCTCATAACAAATGGCTTGCCTGTAGAATCATACAATTTGGCACCGCTTACATAAAATCCTGAAGCAGCTTCTACCTTTGAGAAAACTCCTCCTAAACCAATCATGATGAGCAAGCCGACCAGTCCAGACAATAATGCTTTTCTTAACAATACCTTCATTTTTATTCCTCCCTAAATATATTATTCAACTTCCTGCTATACAGAGATGAGGTAGGTATGTAAGTGTGTAAATAGCAGTAAGCTAAACACAAATTAATCGTTTTCAATTTGGAGAAAAGTTATTTTTGTTATTCTATCATTTGAATTTTTGTTATTCAATTAATTTTTTTTAGTTATTTTTTGTGTTTTCTAATCATAAACACATAGATTTATTATTTAAGTGAGATTTTCTATGGTATCATTGTATTTATTGCTTATATTTGTTTGAAATTTAGTTTATTTAAATAAAACTAACCTAACTTTTTTGCTTTAATATATCTGATTTATGTAGATAAACCTAACGTTGTACTTGGCTAATTATCTTGAACAAAGGCGAGATCTAATCGGACAGCAATACCTAAGCTTCACCGCGATATTAAATTATAGTATGATATTCTTGTGAAAAATTTTACCAGAGTGAATAGGGGCAAGCTGATGAGAAAACCAATCATTGCAGTTGATATGGACGATACCATCTGTCATCTCGTCAAACGAGCCATATACCATAACAATAGTGAATTTCCCACTCATACGCTTCGGTATGAAGAAATGTTAGATTGGAACACTGATCATCTACGTCATCCCAAGAGCACGCATGATGTATTTTATGGGCGACCGGGTTTGTTTGAGGAACTTGAACTGTATGACGAGTATGTTGTAGAAGAGATGGAGAAGCTTTGCAATGCTTTTGATGTCATTATTGTGACAGCGGCAGAACCCAAGACCGTCGTAGAGAAATGGAACTGGCTTCAAAGACATATGCCATTCATTCCGATTGAGAACTTTTTCCCATGTAAACGAAAGAACCTGATTAACTATGATCTCCTGATTGATGATGGTCCTCATAATTTAGTGCCTGCGCTAGAGGAGGGGAAAAAGGTGCTTTGCATTCCTCATCCATGGAATCTGAGAGTAAGAGAGCAATATGAGTTCCCCGTCATGACATCCTGGCAAGGAGCAAAAGAACGAATCGACTCCATTTTAGGAGTTCTGTATAAATAATAGAACCATTCGTAAAACAGCTGGCTCCTTTGGAACTGGCTATTTTGCTAGAAAGAATAGCACTTATGATTGAAATAAAATGGTACAATTGATATGCATTATCCATGAGGAGGGAACGTGTATGACCATGACTATGGGTCAGATTGTGAATCATCTGACCAAGGGAATAAGCATACCCAACACCACCGTAGATCTACTGGACCCAGGATATATAGATACTGAGGTGCAAGGAATTGTAACCGCTTTCTCCGCTTCGCAGTATGTGATAGAACAAGCTATTTCTCTAGGTGCAAATTTTATCATTACGCATGAAGGCATCTTTTATAGTCATCAGAGAATGCATGAATGTTTACTACATGATCCTGTTTTCTTGCAAAAATCTCGCCTCATTGCCGATGCAGGTATAGGCATTTATCGGTTTCATGACGCCATACATCGTTATCAACCGGATGGAGTGATAGTTGGGCTTCTTCAGGCGCTTAGCTGGCACAACTACATTGTGAAACAGCAGCCGACGGCCGCCATTTTGACTATTCCGGCTATGGAAGTTAAGGAGATCGCTGAATATATCAAAGCCAAACTACATATTCGTTATGTACGGGTGGCTGGCGAGGTTTCCATGCCATGTGAACGAGTGGGAATCTCAGTAGGATACAGGGGAGGTGGTGAACTAGCCATTCCATTATTTCTAAATGAAAATGTGGATTTAGTCATTGCCGGTGAGGGCCCAGAATGGGAAACACCAGAATATGTTAAAGATGCTGTCTATCAAGGGCAAAGTAAAGCACTTATCATGCTGGGACATGCTGAAAGTGAAGCACCTGGGATGAAGTATCTCGCAGATGTACTTTCCGCCCAATTTCCAATGCTCCCCGTACACTTTATAGAAGATCGCCCGGTGTATCAAATATTGTAATGAGAACACGTCTTTTGTGATGGTCATCCCGCACTGTTGTTATATCCGTTCATCCACTTTATGAAATGGAGGCAAGATGATGGGAAGCAGAGTGATTATGCCATTCAAAATAAATTGGAAATTTATAGAAGGTAATTATGCAGGTGCTGAGAAAATGGACTATAACGATGAGCATTGGCGGCTCCTTCAAGTCCCTCATGATTGGAGCATTGAAAAGTCCTTTGATCCACATATGCTGTATGGTGGCAATCAAGCTTATTTGCCGAGATGGTCTGTGGGATGGTACAGAAAGCATTTTAATGTGAAGCCCTCCTCTCCAAAACAGCGCGTATACATACAATTTGATGGCATTCACAGTAACAGTGAGGTTTGGATCAATGGGCATTTTGTGGGCGAGCGACCCTATGGATATGTTAGCTTTCAATATGATTTGACTCCATATATTCGGTGGGATGAGGAGAATGTGCTTGCCGTCAAAGTGGACAATACGATTCTTTCACCTGATAGATGGTATTCGGGGGCCGGTATTTATCGTAATGTCTGGCTGATTTGTACAGATTATATTCATATAACCGAATGGGGGACTTACATTACCACACCTGAAATTTCGCCAGATGAAGCCAAGGTGACTGCCAGAATCCAGGTCACTAATCATCACGCTCATGCCGTAGAGTGTACGATTATGACTGAAATGCTGAACCCACAGGGACAGACCAAAGGAAAAGTGGAAAACCGAGTAACCCTTTCGGGCTGTGAAACGGGGGAAATAGAGCAAAAAACGCGAGTTATAGAGCCAGAACTATGGTCACCAGACAACCCAGTGCTCTACGAAGCCCAGACGACGATCTATTGCGACAATACAGAGGTGGATCGTTATTGTACTCCTTTTGGCATAAGAGAAGTGAAGCTGGATACACAAAAAGGTTTATTGCTGAATGGGGACAGCTTAAAGCTAAAGGGAGTGTGCATTCACCATGATTTAGGCTGTCTGGGGGCTGCTTACCATGATACAGCCATGAAGAGAAGGCTGCAGAGGCTGAAAGAAATGGGCTGTAACTCGATTCGTTTTGCTCATAACCCGATGGCGCCCGAATTATTAGATTTATGTGATCAGATGGGGTTCTTGGTGGTTGATGAAGCTTTTGACAAATGGAAGTCTCTTTTCTATGAGCATTTGTATGATGAGTGGTGGGAAAAAGATCTGGAAGCAATGTTGCTCAGGGACAGGAACCATCCCAGTGTTTTCATGTGGAGCGTTGGGAATGAAGTGGAAAACCAAGGTCAGCCATCCATGCTCAAAATGTTGGAGCAACTTGTGGGTTTCTGCCATGAAAAAGACCCGACTCGACCAGTTACATGTGCACTTGAGCCGCATAATACACCAATCAGCTTGCGTGAGGGTTCGATTGAGGCCAAAGTGGAGCATACCAAACAGCTGGCACAACGAGTGGATGTTCTGGGGGTAAACTATCAGGAGCAGTGGTATGAGCACTATAGAGCGGCCATGCCGGATACGCTTATCCTTGGAACAGAAACATTCCCATACTATCGGGGTAAGGATAACCGGGTTAAAGGTTATTTGCCTATGAATCCCTGGTTTGATGTCGCTAATCATGATTATGTGATCGGTCAATTTGTTTGGAGTGGAATTGACTATTTGGGAGAAACGAGTTATCCCTCCAAAGGGTGGTCCTCGGGCCTGATTGATACTTGCGGATTCCGCAAACCAGTATCTTATCTCCAACAAAGTTTATGGTCTGATCAGCCTATTGTGCACATAGCCGCATTTAACGAACACATGAAATCGGAATTTAATCCGACATGGACGATGCACTGGAAATCTCCGACCATGGAAGATCACTGGACATTTCCTGAATACGGTGGAAAATTGATACGGTTGGTTACCTTCACCAATTGTGAGAGCGTGGAATTGATCGTGAATGATGAATCATATGGTAAGAGGAAGCTAGTGGATTACCCTAATCATTTAATCCTATGGGAGCTTCCCTATACACCGGGCAAAATCCGGGCTGTGGGTCGCAATGGAAACGAGAAGGTTTGTGAGCATGAACTGACCACTGCCGGGGCTCCTTATGCTCTAAAGTTGGAGGCCGATCGGACGGTTCTACCTGCTGATGGGCATGAGATATCTCATGTGGAAGTAACGGTCATAGACCCAAACGGGATCATCGTACCTAACCAGGATTTTGATGTAATCTTTAAACTGCAGGGAGATGGTCGTATCCTTGGAATAGACAATGGTAATCTCACCAGCGATGAATCCTTCAAGGGGAATGAGAGACGAACACACAGGGGAAGGTGTCTCGTTGTTATACAATCCGGTTATGTGGCTGGTGAGTTGTTGCTTCAGGCGTCAGCAGATGGAGGGTTGCTGGGAGAAACCAGACTGAAAATAGAAGAAGAATCCAAAAGACAATTCAAGGCTGATTCAGTATAGAGCTTGTATAGTTTAATTAAAAGGTCTGAATAGGTGACGAGTGCTCATGCTCTACCTGCTCAGGCCCTTTTTAATATGTTTACAACTGACAGTCAATAGCCATCTATGACTATAATTCTCTTTTTGACAAATAGTTTGGATACGAATAGAATGACTAATTATAATATAACTTATTAAAAGATTAATAAAAAGTGGTGATAAGGAGATAAGTAAATGCCAGTAGAACCCTCCATGAATCCCAGGGTAATTCGTAACATTTTATTTTTGTTATTCGCTTTACCGGGTGTAGCTTTTGCTTCCTGGGTGTCTCGAACGCCTATTATCCGGGATATTTTACATGTCTCGACTGCCGAAATGGGAATCATTATTTTTGGATTAGCCGCAGGTTCTTTAGTGGGACTACTTAGTGCAGGCAATATGATTTCTCGTATAGGTGGACGGGCGGTCATTTTGGTAAGTGCGATATTGATTGTGATCGGTTTTGTCATTGTAGGGTTGGGAACTGCATTTTCGCTCACGAGCATCGTATTTGCTGGTTTGGTCATCTTTGGAGGTGGCTATGGGACAGCGGAAGTAGCTCTTAATGTCGAAGGTTCTGCGGTAGAAAATCAATTGCAAAAAACGCTTTTGCCTGCTTTTCACGGTTCATTTAGTATGGGGACACTTGTAGGTGCGGTTATTGGCTCTGGAGCAGCGGCACTACACATACCTGTTGTGGTCCATTTTGGAGCAATGGCTGTCATGATTGCAGCGGTAACTTTCTATTTTTATCGTTTTCTGCCCCGCAATACAGGTATAGAGAAAGAAGTTCCTACTCAAAAGGTCGGATCTAATCTCAAGGCGCAGCTTGCTGTATGGAAAGAAAGACGGATTTTATTGATCGGTATCATCGTGTTAGGTATGGCGTTTGCAGAAGGGTCTGCGAATGACTGGCTGCCGCTAACGATGGTAGATGGTTATGGCGTGGATTCTTTAACAGGTTCCTATATGTATGGACTATTTGTGGCAGCGATGACCATTGGACGTTTTACTGGCGGATTCATACTGGATAAATACGGCCGTGTCCCTGTGTTGAAAGGGAGTGCTGTCCTGGCTGCTATCGGTATCATTCTAGTGATCTGGGGACAGCATTACCTCATGGCCGGACTGGGCGTCGTATTATGGGGTTTGGAGCCTCACTTGGTTTTCCTGTGGGCTTATCTGCTGCCGGAGACGATCCTCGTGGTGCAGCTATCCGGGTTGGAGCCGTAGCCACGATCGGTTACATTGCCTTTTTAGTAGGCCCCCCAGGATTAGGGTTTTTAGGTGAACATGTTGGACTTCTGCATGCCTTGATTGTAGTGCTTGCTGGCGTTATTGTTGCTGGCTTGATATCGGGCGCAGCCCAACCTATTGGGATGAAAGAAAAAAATCAGATTAAAATATAAAGGGGATTGTCCCATGACTATGAAAACGGAAAAACAAAAGATGATGAATGGAGAACTTTATGTAGCTGCTGATCCTCAATTAACAAATGAAAGAGAGTATGCGAGAAGATGTGTACGTCTCTTTAATCAGACGGCAGAGACGGATCGTGAGTACCGTGAAAAGTTACTTAAGGAGCTTTTCGGGTCAACTGGTGAAAATATAGGTATGGAACCCAACATACGCTGTGACTACGGATACAATATCCATGTTGGGGAAAATTTCTACGCCAACTTTGACTGTACCATTTTGGATGTTTGCGAAGTGCGCATTGGAGATAATTGTTTCATGGCTCCAGGAGTCCATATTTACACAGCAACTCATTCCATAGATCCGTTTGAACGAATCGCTGGCCCAGAGTATGGGAAACCTGTAACGATTGGCAACAATGTATGGATTGGCGGTAGAGCAGTTATTAATCCCGGTGTTACGATAGGTAATAATGTCGTAGTGGCATCAGGAGCAGTAGTAACCAAGGATGTTCCAGATCATGTGGTTGTAGCTGGAAATCCAGCACGAGTGATAAAGCAAATTAAAATCTCCTAAACAGCATACAGGCAAATCATTTAATTTAAAGACTTGTATACTTATGGTCTTCAAGATTGAACTATACAGAGTAATAAATAATCATATTCACCCGAACCAGGGTTTCTCCTAGATTATAGTAAATGTGTGGGCGGTCTGCTTTAAAGCGGATCGAATCTCCAGCTTTAACCGTGTATATTTCCTCACTGACTTTTACCACCATCTCACCCTCAAATACCGTAATAAATTCTTCTGTACCTTCACGGTGCGGCGCTGAACTCAGTTCTCCTCCTGCTTCAATCTCTACGGTGTAAACCTCAAAATTTCTACTTCCTTCATAGGGGAAAAATGGATACAACCGATATTGATTATTTTCTTCAAGCACTTGTACTTTGCTTTTAGGAACGACTACTGCATCTGAAGGTGGTTCATTAATCAGAGCAGTGAAAGAGATTTTCAAGCCGTTCGCAATTTTCCATACGGTTGTAATCGAGGGATTAGATTCTCCGCGCTCAATCTGACCGAGCATCGTTTTACTGATCCCCGTCAGATCAGCTAATTTATCTAAACTTAATTTTCTTTCATTTCTTAGATGTTTCAAATTTTTACTTAAAATCAGATTAATATTCTCCATAATTCTTCGCTCCTATTGTGCTTTATAAAGAACATATTGTACAATCATAAAGTACAAATGTACGTCTCAACGTACATTTCATTCAATTATAACATACGGGAGTTGATTGTTGCATGCCGTTTATTCCGTTCCTTTCTTATGCACTTGTTAGCAGCTTTACGCCAGGTCCCAACAATATTATGTCTTTAGACAGTGCCAGGCGGTTGGGTTTGAAAAAAGCATTCCCATTCTTGCTGGGAGTAACAGCAGGTTGTTTCGCCATTATGCTGTTAGCCTGCTATTTTAATCTTGCTTTGTATCATTTTTTGCCACGGGTTAAGATCTGGATGAATGTTCTCGGCAGTCTGTATATGCTTTATCTGGCGGTGAAAATTGCAAAGAGCAAATCCTCTACGGAGGATAATGATCACAATGAGGGATATTCCTTCAAATCAGGACTGTTGCTACAATTTATCAATTTAAAAATCATTTTGTATGGTATTACGGTCATTTCAACGTTTGTAATGCCTTATGATGTATCGTATATAGAGCTTATTACGATTTCATTACTCCTGACTTGTATTGGTTTTGTAGCTGTAGTGAGCTGGGCGATTTTTGGCGCAGTGTTTCAACGTTTCTTGAATAAGCATGAGCGTTCCTTCAATATCATAATGTCCTTATTGCTCCTTTATAGTGCACTATCGATATGGATGTAAATGAGTACCTTATTCATCATAGAAAAGAAAGGTTCCTGACTATAGGCAGGAGCCTTTTTTCGTGTGAATTGAGCTTATTCTACGAGTCATAACATACAATCGGACAGAATGGATGAGTCTCCTGATCATTTAGCTGCAAAACGGGTATTACCTTAATAGATAAAGCTGTTGACAACTTGTATATACATGACTTAATCTTGTATATACAAGATGTTGAAAGCGTTATATTATTTTTTACGCTACTTCATTTCGCAAGAAAGGAATGAGCATGAATGGAAGCAATGAACAAGACTTTAATTCCTCAAGATAAGGACTGGTGGCGCAAATCAGTGGTCTATCAGGTTTATCCCAAAAGTTTTAACGATACAACGGGCAAAGGAACCGGTGATATAAGAGGACTGACGCAAAAGCTGGATTATTTAAAAAAACTGGGTGTGGATATTGTCTGGTTGCAGCCTGTATATGTCTCACCACAACGTGATAACGGGTATGATGTAGCCGATTATTGCCAGATTAATCCCGATTATGGAACAATGCAGGATTTTGAAGAATTGAGCGAGGGAATCCGGGCGCGTGGGATGTACCTAATGATCGACATCGTGGTTAACCATTCTTCCACAGAACATGCCTGGTTCCAGGAGGCACGGCTTTCTAAGGATAGTGAGTATAGGGACTACTATATCTGGCGTGATCCAGCACCCGATGGTGGACCTCCAAACAATTGGGTTTCCAAATTTGGTGGACCAGCTTGGCAATATGACGAGGCAACAGGCCAATATTTCCTGACACTGTTTGATAAGACTCAGGCGGATCTAAACTGGGAAAATCCCAAAGTCCGTCAAGAAGTTGTCAATCTGCTGGAATTTTGGGCTGAGAAGGGAGTTAGTGGTTTCCGACTGGATGTCATTAATTTGATTTCCAAGGATCAGCAATTCTCGGACGATGATAGAAGCACGGCTCCTGGCGACGGACGTAAGTATTATACGGACGGTCCACATGTGCATGAATACATCCATGAGTTACATGAGAAAGTATTTGCCAAACAGAATAGCGTCACTGTGGGTGAGATGTCCTCCACCTCACTGGATCACTGCATCCGTTATTCCAATCCAGAGAGAAAAGAATTGTCCATGACCTTTAATTTTCATCATTTGAAGGTGGATTACCCAAATGGACAAAAGTGGGAATTGATGCCATATGATTTTGAAATGCTGAAAAAGCTATTTTCGGATTGGCAAACGGGCATGCAACAGGGTGGCGGCTGGAGTGCATTGTTTTTTAATAATCATGATCAGCCAAGGGCAATCTCTCGCTTTTTGGATGATGGCGAATACCAAGCGGAAAGCGCTAAGCTGCTGGCAACCACGCTACATGGTCTTCAAGGAACGCCTTATATATTTCAGGGTGAAGAGATTGGGATGGCCAACCCGCAGTGGGCAGACATTGAAGAGTTTCGGGATGTTGAATCTCTGAATATGTATCGTATCTTACAGGAGCAAGGCAAAAGTGCAGAAGAAGCATTGAATATCATTCGAGAGCGGTCTCGTGATAATTCGAGAACACCGATGCAGTGGGATGGCACTCGCAATGCGGGCTTCACTTCAGGTACTCCCTGGATTAAGGTAGATGAACGATATCCACAGATTAATGTTCAGGCTCAGTTAGAGGACCCGAACTCTATCTATCACCATTACCGTAAGCTAATTCATCTGCGTAAGACGGTGCAAGTCATTACCGATGGGAATTATCTACGCCTGGACGAAGCTCATCCTCAGGTCTATGCCTATCAACGCAGCAATGAAGAGGAGACTTTGATCGTCATCTCCAATTTTAGCGGACAGGATACGCAATTCCGTATACCGGATTCATTTTATTCATGTTTAGAAAATCAAGCGTTGGATGCGGCTGAGTTCTTAATTGGTAATACTCAGCACGCCCCGGAGCTAAAACAAGTGATCTCTTTGACCCCATATGCTTCATATATGTGGATTGTTTGTAGACTTAGTGAATAGTATGGAGACATCTAGTAGCACCCCGGGCACGGGCACGTTATCTTTGATAACCGGGGTTGCTGCTTTAAAATGAGCGAACGTTAAGGGAGTGGGCTAAATGGCGATTGAAAGATCACAGGTAGAAGACATTATAAAAGCCGTTGGTGGCAAAGACAACATAGAGGCCTCTACGCATTGCGTAACTCGTCTGCGATTTGCCCTTTATGATGATAAGCTGGTAGACAAAGATGCACTCGAACAAAATGATCTGGTCAAAGGCCAATTCTCTTCACAAGGACAGTATCAGGTCGTGATTGGCCCAGGTCTGGTGGATAAGGTATATGACGAAATGATCTCCATTACAGGAGGTAGTCGGGCTTCTAAAGACGATGTCAAAAATGCGGCAAGCAAAAAACAAAATCCAATTCAGCGTGCCATCAAGACGCTGGCAGATATTTTTATCCCCATCTTGCCCGCAATCGTGACTGCAGGCTTATTGCTTGGAATAAATAATATTTTGACTGGTAAGGGAATCTTCTTCGAAGGAATGGCTTTGGTTCAGGTCTATCCTCAATGGACCGACTTTGCTGCTATCATTAACACCATTGCCAGCACCGCATTTACATTTCTACCTGCCTTAATTGGATGGTCGGCCGTTGTCAGGTTTGGCGGCAGTCCTTTACTCGGGATCGTACTGGGTCTGATTCTGGTTCATCCGGATCTGCTAAGTGCATACGGTTATGCGGATGCGGTTACAAAGGGCACCGTTCCGGTTTGGAATTTGTTTGGGTGGGAAGTGAACAAGATTGGTTATCAAGGACAGGTTTTACCCGTTTTAGTATCCGCTTACGTGCTCGCCCACATTGAGAAATTCCTAAATAAGAAGATAGCGGATTCATTTAAGCTGTTACTCGTAGCACCGATTACATTATTAATAACGGGATTTCTGGCTTTTACAGTGATCGGTCCGGTTACTTTTATGATTGGTAATGCCATTACGTCTGGTCTTGTATACGTTTTCGATTTGGCTCCTGCGCTGGGAGGCCTGATTTATGGAGGCTTGTACTCCTTGCTCGTGATTACGGGAATGCACCATACTTTCCTGGCGGTGGACGTGCAATTAATTGGTACGCAAGGTGGGACATTCCTTTGGCCGATGCTGGCGCTGTCCAATATCGCTCAGGGTGCCGGAGCACTGGCAATGATGCTGGTATTGAAGGAGCAAAAGGGAAAAGGATTGGCTCTTACCTCTTCAGTGTCTGCATTTCTGGGTGTAACCGAGCCTGCCATATTCGGAGTGAATATCCGATATAAATATCCGTTTGTATTCGCAATGATCGGTTCCGGTATTGCAGGTATATTGCTCACCGTAAATCATGTGATGGCTTCTTCCATTGGTGTGGGCGGGATTCCAGGCTTCTTGTCTATTTTCCCAAACAACTGGGGTGTATTCTTCATCGGGATGGCGATCGTGTTAATTGTGCCGTTTGCTTTAACTTTAATGTATGGCAAGTTGTTAACTAAGCGCCGTCAGGCTGCACCAGCCAATGATTCCGTAAGGAAAGACTCGCTTCCGCAAAATACCGCACTAGATGTGCTTGAAGTGAGGACTCCCGTACGAGGACGTGTTGTACCGTTAGAACAAGTTCCTGACCCGGCTTTTGCCGAACGGCAGATGGGTCAAGGTATAGCAGTGGAACCGAAGGATGGCAAAATTCTTGCCCCTTTCAGTGGGCAAGTCATTCACATCATGGTGAAAAGCAAGCATGCCTTGATCTTAGAGCATCCGACAGGTGTACAGATTCTGGTACATGTGGGAATTAACACGGTGTCCCTGAAGGGGGAAGGATTCACCATGCATGTGGAGACAGGTCAAACCGTAAAGCAAGGACAACTATTGATGGAATTTGACCGTGAGCTGATTCAGAAATCGGGATACCCCATTATTACACCAGTCATTGTCCCGGATGGTCAGAGCATGATTGAATCGGTTGAGGAACTGCCAGGTGAGGCAGAAGATTTGCAGTATACCTTAATGAGAATTCATTTGAATTCTTCATCAGACAATACGAATTAAGTCAGATTCATCGTACAGCCTATTTTAGTGAACAGGAAGTGAAAGGATGCTACAATGAACGTGGTGATGAAAATTGACAAAGAATATATTTTTGCAAATTTATCAGGAGTACTCGGGACGAATCCAGACAGGCGAATTGGCTCCAGGCACGAAAATGCCATCTGAAAATGAACTGGCCCGAGAGTATAACACTTCTCGCGAAACCGTACGTAAGGCACTTCACTTGCTTGCACAAAATGGGTATATCCATAAAATAAAAGCTAAAGGATCTTTTGTTCTGGATATTGGACGGATGGATTTCCCTATAGGAGGCTTGGTCAGTTTCAAGGAAATGTCTGAACGGATTGGGCGTACATCACGAACAATTGTACATGAAAATCATTTAATTCCAGTTCCAGATGACATAGCCAATCATCTTGAGATTAACAAAGACAAGTATTTGGTCTGGAAAGTTATTCGTGCGCGTGAGATTGAGGGTGAATGCGTCATACTGGATAAAGATTACTTTCGATCAGACATTGTACCTGTGCTTACCGAGGAAATTAGTCGTGGGTCCATCTACGAATATTTGGAGGGAGAACTCCATCTTCAAATCAGTTATGCCAAAAAAGTGGTTTCCGTAGAAAATGCAGACGAAGAAGATCATAAGCTGATGGACCTTCAGAACTACACTCATGTGGTCGTAGTACGTAACTATGTTTATCTGGAGGACACCACCTTGTTCCAGTATACCGAGTCAAGGCATCGGCTGGACAAATTCCAATTTGTCGACTTTGCCAGACGTTCCCACGGTGAAGAGAAAAGAACTGATTTTTTTAATAACGATCAATAAAACAGTTAAGAAACCCCGTCTTTTGAAGACGAGGGTTTCTTTTTTGCCTTGGATGCAACTGCTGAGCAGCTTGTATACTGGCATTTGAGGGATTTGAATTTGCGTTTTATCCAAAAGCTGTTTATAGAATATTAAAAGGTTATATACTGTTTAGAATACAATTCCATGATCAATGCAATGGGAATGAGGTGTATGTTATTTATGTATAGAGTGGCTATCTGCGATGATGAGCACAAGCACAGAGAACTTGTTAAAAATATGCTGATCACTTTGTCGATAAAGACCAATATAGAATTTAAAGTTGAATTATTCGACTCAGGAGAACAGCTGGTATCTCATTATCAAAACCATGAATCTCCATTCCATATCTTAATATTGGATGTTGAAATGAATGGCATAAACGGAATTCAAACCGCCCAAAAAATAAGGAATTTAAATCACCTGGATGAACAGATTGTTTTTTTAACGAGCTACCCTGAATATATGGTGGAAAGTTTTGACGTAGTCACATTTCAGTATTTAATAAAACCGATTGCTCCCCATATCTTTGAGGAAAAAATGATAAAGCTGTGTCAATATTTTCAATCTCTCGATAAAAAATTCGTTATCATCAAGTCAGCTTATGAGGAAGTGCTTTTAAAATATGATGATATCATTAGTATTGAAGTGGCCAAAAGCTTAACCATAAAAAACAAACTGCATTTTGTAACCTCTACTCAAACCTATGATAGCAAAGGGATTCTTTCGGACTATGCTTCAGCATTAAAAGAACATAATTTTCTACAAATTCATCGTTCGATTATTATAAACTTAATTCATGTGAAAAAATTTGCTGGCGGTGATGTTTTGATGTCAAATGATGTGAAGTTACCTATTGGGCGTTCTAAAATAAAAGAAGTTAAAGATCTATATACCAAATTTATGATCATGAAGATGCATTAATATGATGGAATATAGCTACCTGCTTCTTAACCTATGTGTTGTACTGGTGATGTGCTTTCAAGTGAATTTTTACTTTAACTCGGTTTTTGATAAGTCCAATCGAAAGCCAAATAGATTCATATATTTCATTATTTTCGGGTTGCTGAACATCTTATATTTAAGTGTTTATCTGTCTCCTACGCTATCCTCGATTTTGGCATTACTTGTCATATTTAGTTTAGCGCAATCTTATACAGTGGAAATAAAGACAAAGATCATTTTTTCTATCCTTTATGCTGTATTGATAACCATCGTTAATTTTATATCTCTTTATATTTTATATGCTGTAGGCTCCGTTAAAATTAGCAACTTTAGCCATTTGGGTGGGCAAGATCACTTGATATCCTCTAAGGTTATGTTACTCAGCTGCATTATCATGTTTGCTGTCATTCAGATTATACGGCTATTTGCCAAACGCAGAACCTTCCCTTTGCAGCATCGTTACTATATTTTATTTTTAATCGTTCCCATCATAAGTTTATACCAGGTCAATGTTTTATCTGTTTATAGTGAAAAGAATATGTATTATTTTGGTTCTATTATTAGCTTTATTTTTTTAAATGTTTTTATCATATATATTTTCGATAATATCATTGAAAAATTTCAATTAATGCATGAAAATGCTCAATTACAACATCAGATGGACTACCAAGATGCTAACTACGAAAAAACGGTTTACAGCTTCAAAAATATGAAAAGAATCATTCATGATACACACCAACAGTTTTTGTATATTGAAGAATGTATCAAGAGAAATGAATTGGCTGAGGCGAGTGAACATATTAAGGTTACATTAAATAAAATCGAAGGAGCCTATCAAAGGGTTAATACCGGTAATCTGGTTATAGATGCTCTTGTCACAAATAGTCTTAATATTGCTCAGGCCAATGGCATCAAGGTAGATACTCAGCTTAACTTGTATTCACAAAAAGTAAATATTGAACGTTATGACTTGTGTGTCGCTCTGGGCAATATGCTGGATAATGCCATAGAAGCATCTAAAAAGGTCAAGATTGCGGATGATAGGTACATTCTTATTAAAATACATTCCAATGAGTCCGCGCTTTTCATTCACATCCTGAATCATGTGGAGAATGAAGTGGCTCATTTGCATAGTCAAAAATCAAACCCGGATGTACATGGCATTGGCTTGACCAATATATCCAGAATATGTGACAAATACGGTGGGAATATGACCATTGAAACAAAAAATAAAGTATTCGATAATATGGCTTTATTGCCATTTTATAAGGACAATTCTTAGACATCTTGCTGTTTAGGGATTGTTTTTTTCGTTTCAGGGTGACTTTTTTATATAGAATCCTCGTTCATAGTATGATCAGTCCAGTAATAATCTGGGAACCCATAAGAGGAGGAAATATGGAATGAAGAAAATAATAGCTGTGTTCATTTCGGCTATGCTTTTTGTACTGCCGATGACGAATGCTTTTGCTCAAGACAATCCTGAACCCATTAAGGAAAAGGCTCGCAATCTGGCCTCGGAGCTGGTATCCAAATACGGTGCTAGCGGTGTGCAGTATGCCATTAGGGACCATGGAAACATCGTATTATCGGATAGCGTGGGTGTAAAGAATAAAGCAACCAACGAGCCAATCACCAAGGATACGATGTTCGGTATAGGCTCTACAAGCAAAATGTATGTATCTGCTGCAACGATGATGCTGGTGGATGCCCATAAGGTAGATATTGATCAGCCGCTAACAACATACATTAAGGACTTTACAATGGCTGATGAAAGATACAAACAAATTACACCGCGTATGCTGTTAAATCATTCGTCGGGTCTTTACGGTGCCCACTATAAAAATAGTATGTTATTTAATGACAATGATACAGAAAATCATGATGAGCTATTGCTGAGATTACGATCAGAAACTTTAAAATCCAACCCCGGCGAATATTCTGTATATAGTAATGATAGTTTTCAATTGCTTGAAATATTGGTTGAACGGGTGAGTGGTCTAAGTTATACCGAATTTCTGGCAAAGCATATTAGTGCCCCTTTGGGTTTGAACTCTACGAAAACACCACTCGATCAGTTTGACAGACAAAAGCTGTCCAAAACTTATTTTCCTGCGATTGAGGGGGCCTTACCCGTTGAAAATGCCAATGTCATCGGGACAGGGGGCTTATACTCTACCGCAGAAGAGGTGGCTATGTTTTCAGAAGTATTAATGGGGAACAGACCCGATATTTTATCTGCACAATCGGCGAAGTCCATGCAAAGTCATGAATATCGAAAAGGAATATGGGTACCTGAAGAGACAAACAGCTTTAATTATGGGCTTGGCTGGGATGCGGTTCAGTTGGCACCGTTTAGTGATTACGGAATAACTGCGCTATCCAAGGGTGGGGATACTGTTTTGTATCACTCTACTTTGATCACCATACCAGAGCATCAAATTTCTATGGCTGTGCTTTCATCTGGAGGGTCTTCCATCTTAGATAGTATTTTTGCTTCTAACGTTTTATTGGAAGTTTTAAAAGATAAGGGCATCATTAAAGACATCATACCAGATAAAACATTTGAGGCTCCTGTAAAAGTGGAAATGCCATCTGATTTACTTTCTTATTCGGGATTATACGGTTCTGTGGGTACAACCATCAATGTAGAGATTAAAAACGGTGAGTTTGATTTACCTGCTTTTTTGGATGGATTCGTCCCGGCGCAAAAATATGTGTATACAGGTGATGGACAATTCAAAAGCAGTGATGGCAGTGTAGCCGTAAGCTTTGACAAACAAAAAAACGGGAAAACGTATATTAAGGCTAACATTTATTTAAACTTTCCGGGATTAGGCCAAATGGTTATGGTGATTTATGAATATCAAAAGCTTGATGCCAATCCTCTAAATACTACAGTTAAAAAGGCATGGGAAAATAGAAACGGGAAAAATTATTATGCTTTGGATGAAAAGATATCTTCCATATTTTATCTGGCCCCCTCATTTATAACAAAAAAAATATCCGTTGATCATGATGGATACGCAAGTGGTACTAAAATTGTGGATGAGAATAAAGCAGTAAATGCCGTTGAGATTCCTGTTATGAGTGGAAGAGATGCATTTGATCTGAATTTTTATACCAAGGATGGTTCGGAGTATTTAACCATAGATGGACAATCCTATATCAGTGAAGATGCTGTTAAACCTATCTTGGGAGGAAAATCAGTGTACACCATACCATCTAATGGCCAAGCCACATGGTATAAAATAGATAAAAACTCAGCCAATAAAACGATGACCGTTGATTTTCCAAAAAGCGGAGGCTTCGCTGTCTATGATGAAAACGGTGCGGTTGTACAATTTTCAACTGCTAGCAATAACTCGGTTGTACTGCCCAAAGGTGGCTTGATCGTTTTAGGTGGCCATGCAGGGGATGTATTTAAAATCAATTTGAATTAAGCGTGTAGCCGCTTCTGGAAATTCAGGAGCGACCGTTGCAGTGTTGGATGGTTATGAAGACAACCGCGAATCTTAAGTCGAATTGGCTTTTATATAAGGCCAATTCGACTCTTTCATTCGGCAGATGAGCCTAAATCCGTAATAGATAATTTTATATCGAAGGTTACGGGTATTTTGCTGAATTTGTAATCCCAATCATCCTTTACTTTTTTCCACACTTGAGGCTGCTCAATATTTAAACGTTCGCCAAAACTGGCGACATCGACTTTATATTCTGATTGTAATTTGTGCATAAGAGACTTAATCCTTCTAGTCACTTCTTTTTCAAATTCTTTCTCAGCCTCTTTCATGTTTCGTGTCTCTGTCGGGTTCACTTTCTCATCCCAGTTTTCGATTAAACGTCCTTTGGATTCAATTTTTACGTGAAACGAGATATCGTTACCCTCGGTCACCTTCGCTGTTATTTTGCTTTTTACCGATTTGATCTCATAAGTTATAGCTTCATTCCGCTTGTCATACGTTTTGACAGCTCCGCCCTCAACATCACCTTTAATCCATGCAATGCTCTCTACGTCTTGTTGTCCCAAACTACCGATCCAGTGACCGGTGTCTCCTTTAATAACACCAGCACCCGAAAATTCTAATTCCCCATCGGATTCAGAAATGTTTTGCAATATATAGCTTTTTTTGGAGTGCATCAACCCATCCAATTCAGACAAATTGACTCCCCTCATCACCTTGCTGGTTCTGAAATGATTACGAAGCATATATAGAATATGAATGGATGGGACCTCGTCCTTATATTTGGTAACTAAGGTATCAGCTGCACGTTCCTTACTTAAGAAAACAAAACAACTCGGACGAATATCATTATCACGAAGCACAAAATCCATCAATTGCTGCATCGTCTGTTGTTCTGCCAATTTGGTGGAAACCACCATGACCTTTAGATGGTGACCAATAATCGGGCGATCCAGACGAAGGGATAATTGCCGGAAGATTTCAAGTAAAGAATCCCCGGTGGCAGCTATATTAATATAGTTTGGCCCTTGTCCACCACCTTGTTTTGCCGTGTTTCCAAAAGTCTTTTTGGGGACGATTTGCACAGTGGCAGTAATTTTATTTTTCTTGAAGTAACGGCTGCCTTCCTTTTCCAGGTCCTTTTCCACTGTGCTGGGCTCACCCTTATCCAGAGCCAGTCCTGTATACATGCTTAGTTCTTCTATTTCTCTGCTGCTCCAGCAACCGGCTTGAGTTACCAGGAGAATGAAGGCAAGCAGCAAAGATAGGATTTGTTGCCTATACATTTTGCTTCATTCCCTTCTTCCTGATCATGAAAACGATGGAGAGAAGTACCGGAACCAGAAAAAATAAAATGATTCCCATGTATCCGATCGCATCGCCTAGGCTAAACACTTCCATCATACGAACAGGAGTCATTGTGGAGATAAAGATAATTGGGATTAAGCCAAAAATCGCATAACGATATTTAAGGCCAAATACCTGTGAGACACCTAAGGATGCATTGAAGAAAAAACTGCAGAAATTACAAAACATTTGCATCATCCAGATTACCAGCAACGGAAACTCAAGACGTTCAAAAAGAAATCCGGAGATTTCAAAGCTGCGCATTAAATTAATGGTGGGCCAGGTACTTGTCATAGTAGAGTCCACCGATAACCCGCCGACTACCATAACTACTGTCAAAAAGTATAATACCCAAGGGATGCTGATTCCCACTACCATGGCCTTTATGGCTTTTTCAGGGTACTGTAAGAAAGCGACCAGTGTCATGATGACTTCACATCCAGTGAAAACAAGGACAGTCGACTTTAGCCCCTTAACTACTGGAAGAATACCGCTACTCAATACAGGACGAAGATGGTCAATTTCAAAGATCCTTAGGCTAAGGACAAAACAGATGAGTAAAAAGAAGAGACTGATCGGGAGTACAATCTGGTATAACCGCGCAATGGGATTAATACCTCCAAAAACCAGATAACTTCCCACCCAGATGAATGGAATCACAATCGCCCATATGGGTGTCCCTTCAAGCAAAAAATAAATCGTCACTTCAGCTAAAACACGAATCTCAAAGCCAGCGATGATGATAAAGTATATGATTAATAATAGACTTAAAAATCCTCCTGGAATGATACCGACGATTCTCCTGGAGTATTGATACACAGTGTTTCCGGGAAATTGTTGGCTTAATTTTACCATGAGCAACACCACTAATATGACAATACATCCGCCAAGCAGGACAGAGAGCCATGCATCCGGAGTCTTTACCGTTTCAGTTACACCTCTTGGCAGTGTCAAAATCCCTGCGCCCAATACCGTATTGGTCAGGAATACTGCCGCCTGTTTGGATGTAATCTTATCATCAGAACGTCTAAACACAATCCTTCCTCCTTCCTCCGGGTGCTATGATTTGCGCTTGCTTTGCTGAGTTTTCATCATAACGGGTCTTCGTTTCATCAGAGATATAGGGGCTCGAATGTACACATCCTTCCAGTCGCTTGGACGCATAGGGGAGAAGGGAGTCACATACGGTACGCCAAAGCTTTTTAATTTCGTCAGATGGATACAAATTAACAGAAAGAACAATACGGTTCCAAACATGCCCAGGATTGCTGCAAATAGCATGCCAACGAAACGCAAAAGACGCAAGGTAATGCCCGCACTATATGTCGGTATCGAAAACGAAGAGATGGCAGTAACCGAAACCACAATCACCAGGAACGGGCTAACAATGCCCGCATTGACAGCAGCATCGCCGATGACTAAGCCTCCCACAATGCCCATGGCAGGACCGATAGGTTTGGGCAATCGTATGCCGGCTTCCCGCAGGATTTCGATAGAGATTTCCAGAATCATAACTTCTATGACAGATGGAAAAGGAACGCCTTGACGGGTCTCGATGATGCTAATAATCAGCTTGGTTGGAATCAAACCGGGATGAAACGATATGAAAGAGATATATAAAGCAGGACCCATAAGCGCTATAAAAGCTCCGCAAAATCGTAACACGCGTAAAAGTGTCCCTGGAATCCAGCGCTCATAATAGTCCTCGGGAGATTGGAGTAGCATACTGAAGGTCACCGGAACAATAAGTGCAAAGGGAGTACCATCCAGCAGAATCGCTACTCTTCCTTCCAACAAGGCACTCATGACACGGTCGGGGCGCTCAGTGTTGTGGGCCTGCTGGAACGGACTTAAATAATTGTCTTCAATAAGTTGCTCCACATAACCGGATTCAGCTAAAAAGTCCATGTCTATTTTTGAAATTCTGCTGTTTACTTCTTCGAGGAGATCCGGATTCACAATATCCTTGATGTACGCGACAACCAGATCTTTTTTGATTCGGCTTCCCACTTGGAATTTCTTCATTTCCAGACTTTTGTTTATGCCTTGGCGTCGAAGCATCGAAGTATTTTCACTTAATACCTCCGTAAAACCGATCCTGGGACCCCGAAGTAATGCTTCAGAGGTTGGTTCATTGACGGAGCGAATGGCGCCATTAGGCGAGCCTACCAGCAGTGCTCCCTTCATTCCTTCAATTAATAAGGCAGTATGCCCTAAAAGTATAGACTCCTGCAGGTCCTCCATATCAGCAACTTCACTAATTTGCGTAAGCGGCATCAAGCTTTCTTTTATAAAAGAGCTATTTATACTTTCTTGCTGTTCCTGTGGGTCCTGCTGGCCGTCAAACATCAAGACCTCCAATACCTGCTTGCTCATAAGCTTTTCATCCTGCATACCTTCTATGAAGACTAACACGGACCGTGCATGATATTTCTTTACTACAAACTCACGAAAATGCACATCACTATTTTCGCCTATAGCCTCTCGGATCGAATTTAAATCGGAATCGTAATTCCCTGTAATTTTGGAGCTTGGTTCATGCTGTTGATCAATGTGCCCTTCGTTATTTTCATCGGAGAGAGAACGACCAGAAGAATGCTTGGATTTCGCTCCCTTACTGCCAACAAACGAATAAATCGAGGTGTTTATATAATAAATCCCTAAAGGAATAATCAACGCGAGGCCTGCTTGAAAGAGTGTACTCCAGCTTGGAATATAAGAAATTATTTTAGACCACATGATGATCACCTCCATACGATTAATTCATTTTTCCTTAAGATACAAGTTGTTCCTAAAGTATTCCTTATAAAGGTTGTATTTACTCATTAAATGGTATGTTGACTTGTGGTCTCTTCGTATTTTGGCGGAAAACTCTTTCTATGCTAGTGTGTCAGTTGACACCCATATTAGGATTATGTTAATCTCCAATCAGGAAAACGTTTACTCAATATAATTATTTGAGGGAAATAATATGAAAAAAAATCAAGTGTCCATAAAGGATATTGCCAGGTTAAGTGGAGTTTCTGTAGCTACGGTTTCCCGTGTGATTAACGAGAATGGTCGCTTCTCTGAGGAAACACGGCAGAAGGTTGTTGAAGTAATCCAAAAGTACCAATATGAGACTAACAGCATCGCCAAAAGCCTGCGGATGAGTAAATCACAGACGATTGGCGTTTTGGTGCCGGATATTAATAATGAATTTTTTTCAGTCATTGTACAAAAAGTGGAAAGCTTCTTTTTTAAACAAGGATATTCTACCATTATATGTAATACTGCTAAAGATGCGGAGAAGGAACGAGAATATTTGAAAACTTTGGATGGAAAAATGGTAGATGGTCTGATCTGCATTTCGGGTCAGGAGGAGCTTTCTGCGGAATTGCTTAAACGTCCCATTCCGATTGTATGTATTGACCGACGACCAAAGATTAATACGAACGTAGCTTTTATTGAGTCCAATCATTATGAGGGTGGATTTTTGGCGACAGAGGAGCTGATTAACAAAGGCTGCAAGGAAATTTTGCTGTTGACCAAGCAAAACAATCTATCCTCTGTTAATGAGCGTCTGTACGGGTATAAAGATGCTTTGCAAAAGCATGGACTGCATCCATCCGAGGACCACTTGGTTGCAGTTCGCAATGATGGGCCTACTCTGGAGACCGCACAGGCTGCTATTAAACATGTCTTGGAAAAAGGACTGCGGTTTGACGGTATTTTTGCAACTAATGACTGGTTGGCTTTGGGCGGATTACTGGCGTTACAGAAATTCGGAGTACAGGTCCCCGGTGAAGTCAAGATAGTGGGTTTTGATAATGACACAATTTCCCAATACTGTAATCCGCCATTGACTACAATTGAACAGGATAAAGAAACACTTGCAGATAAAGCTTCCAGTATGCTGCTTCGTATGCTGAGTGGAGACAAGATGGAACAAGAGCAGCATTATTCCATCCCAGTACGATTGATACAACGCAGTACCACCTAGTTTCGTGGTCAGATATCATCTTGCATTAGCCAAGGGAGAGGTGAGCATAGGTACTGTTTTACCTCTCCAGAGTAAGATGGTTGAGCTGTGCTCTATTATGCTGTAAACTTTCCCGTTTAATATCCAACAAAAAAATGGTTTGACAACAATATCAGAAAATGATAACTTTAATTATGTTAAATGTAATCGTTTACCCAAGAGAGTTCAGAATCCATATGATGTGTGAGAAACCAACAAGTGATGGAGTTCGAGCCATGAACTGTTGTTATTTTTTTCAATGGGTAAACGTTTTCTCTACTGATTTATTCAATACCAAAGGGCATAAAGATCAACTGCTGCTTTTTGGAAAATGTTAAACAGATTATGTCGTTTGAGTAATCGTTTACTCTATTTTAAAAGAAGGGTGATTATGAATGAGTATGTTATTATGTCCTTCCATGATGTGCGCTAATTTCAGCTCCTTGGAACATGAAGTAAACGCGCTGGAAGAAGCCAATGTGGATATTTATCATATTGATATTATGGATGGTAGATTTGTCCCTAATTTCGGAATGGGGCTTCAGGATTTGGAGTTTATCCGTAAACAAACCCAAAAAACAATGGATGTACATCTGATGATAGACAACCCTTCCGCCTATATTGATTTATTTGCCGATAAGGGTGCAGACATCATTTATTTTCACCCGGAGGCCGATATGCACCCGACGCGCACCATTGACCGAATTGTTGGAAGAGGGGTAAAAGCGGGAATCGCTCTTAATCCGGGGACAGCCATTGCTGCAGTAGAACCTTTACTTGGCATGGTTGACTATGTGTTGGTCATGACCGTAAATCCGGGTTTTGCAGGGCAAAAATATTTACCCTTCGTGAACGACAAGATTAAAGCGCTGCAAGCTTTTAAACACGAAAAGGGATTGAATTATACAATCGTGGTTGATGGGGCTATCTCCGAAGAGAAGATCAACGAATTGGCACACTACGGGGTTGAAGGATTCGTACTGGGGACATCCACTTTGTTTGGTAAAGAAGAATCTTACAAAACCATCATTAACAGATTAAAAAATATCTAATTCGGGGAGGAATAAAGCCATGAAAATTGCCATCGGTAGCGACCATGTGGCTGTAGAGCTTAAAACGACGATTTCAACTTATCTTAATGAACTGGGTCATGAGGTCATGGACTATGGACCGCAAACTTCAGAAAGAACCGACTATCCGAAGTATGGAAAGCTCGTTGCAGAGGCTGTGGTCGGAAAGCAGGCTGACGCAGGCATTCTGATTTGCGGCACAGGCGTGGGAATATCCATCTCGGCCAACAAAGTCAAGGGAATTCGGGCTGTAGTATGCAGCGAGCCTTACTCTGCACAGCTGTCCAAGCAGCACAACAATACAAATGTTCTTGCATTCGGTGCACGTGTCGTCGGAAGCGAATTGGCGAAAATGATAGTGAAATCATGGCTGGAGGCTGAGTTTGAAGGAGGACGCCATGGCGACCGCATCAAGATGATATCCGACATCGAGGAACAGCATTTGTGCTGACGAACGACCACTTAAAACATAAATGACTTGGAGGAGATTACATTGGCAAAAAGATTAATCGCAAGCACGAAAACGGATATTTTGAAATTTAGCGCAGCAGATCTAAAAGAATCCATTCTGGCTTCTGAAGGGCGCGTCATTATGGGACAGCATCATGTGATGCTGAATTCCGGCCTGGTCGATGGCGTTACCAATGCGGAGATCCAAGCAGCTTACGGCGCAGATATGGTTATGCTGAATGGCTTTGATATGATCAAGGAAGAATCCAATATCGGATTGCGTGAAATGAAGCATGGCAAGCTGGCTGATAAGCCGTATAGCCTGAAGCAAATCAAGGAATGGGCCGGTGTTCCGCTCGGTATTTATTTTGAGTGTCCAAGCCCGGATGCTCAGGTTGCGGGAGAACAATATGTGGAGGCCAAAGAAGGAAGAATCGCTTCCAGAGAGAACTTCCTGCGTGCCTTAGAGATTGGAGCTGACTTTATCGTATTGGGAGGAAATCCTTCCGCAGGTACAACCTTTGAACGGATCATTGAGGCTACCAAGCTGGCAAAAGAAACACTGGGAGACAAAATCCTGATCTGCGCCGGAAAATGGGAAGACGGAACCATTGAGAAAGTATTGGGTGATCCACTGAGCGAGAGACCTTCCAATGAAATTATTAAGGACTTGATCGATTCTGGTGCTGACGTTATTACGTTGCCTGCACCTGGCTCCAGACATGGTATTACAGTGGAGCACGTCAGACAATGTGTAGAATTTGTCCATTCATATAAACCCGGAACGCTTGCTCTTTCTTTCCTGAACAGCTCAGTTGAAGGGGCAGATGTTCAAACGATTGCCTGGATCGCACTCATGATGAAACAGACGGGCGCGGATATTCATGCCATTGGAGATGGTGGTTATGCAGGAACACCTCTTCCTGAGAACGTATACCAGCTTGCGCTGTCCATTAAAGGACGCAGACATACAATCAAGAGAATGGTAGGAAGAAGCCGGTAACGATTGACCCCGTGTAATTCAGAGACTCTATATTCTTTTCGTACTCCTTGGAGTGCGCGTAGAGTCTTTGAATTACCACCATCCATGTAAACGTTTACTTTTATAGAAAAATGCCAAATGAGGATTAAAGGAGCGAGCAGTATGTCCAATGAAAAACTGGCAAAAGACATTTTAGCGTCCGTTGGCGGAGAAGGAAATGTCTCTAGCTTGGTGCATTGTGCCACTCGGTTAAGATTTAAATTAAATAGCAGGGATCAGGCCGACAAGAACCAAACACAAAATATTCCCGGGGTTATTACAGTTGTTGAAAACGGTGGACAATATCAAGTGGTCATTGGAAATACGGTAGGGGACGTATATAAAGACATTTTAAAGATCAGTAGCCTTGGAGATGACGACAAATCGAATGCATCCGCTGCTCCTGAAGGCAACTGGTTCAACAAAACGGTGGACATTATTTCCGGTATTTTTACACCATTTTTGGGGGCACTGGCAGCTTCGGGGATTTTGAAAGGGCTTTTATTAATGCTCGTCTCGTTAGGATGGCTCACCAAAACAGGTGGTGTCTATTCGATCTGGTTCGCTGCCGCAGACAGTATCTTTTATTTCCTGCCGATCGCGATTGCTGTGACCTCTTCGAAGAAATTTGGAGCCAATACCTTTGTTGCGCTTGCGGTAGCAGGGGCTCTGGTGTATCCGAATATTATTACTTTGTATAACGATAAAACGGATATTTCGTTCTTCAATATTCCTGTTGTTCTTATGAGTTATACTTCTTCGGTTATTCCAGTGATTATCGCGGTTTGGTTGCTATCCATTCTGGAGAAATTCCTGAATAGAGTAATTCATGATAGCGTGAAAAATTTTATAACGCCACTTATCTGTCTGATGGTCATTGTTCCCTTGACTCTGATTGCGGTTGGACCAATTGGAATATATGCGAGCTTGGGGCTGGCTAAGGGTTACACTTTCTTATACAATTTGAGTCCGATTGTAGCGGGAGTCATTGTAGGTGCCGGGTGGCAGATGTTAGTTGTTATGGGGCTCCACTGGGCGTTTATTCCTATCATGTACAATAACATTGCGGTATACGGTCATGATACTTTGAAACCATTATTTGCGCCTTCTAACTTTGCACAAGCAGGTGCGGCACTGGGTGTATTCCTTAAAACCAGAAATCCAAAAGTGAGAGCGATTGCCGGGCCTGCAGCGATAACAGGTTTGTTTGGCATCACGGAACCGATCATCTACGGGATTAGTATCCGCTACAGAAAACCGTTCGTATGGGCTATTATCGGGGGCGCTATCGCCGGGGCAATCACAGGTGCGGCGGGTTCCGTGGCAATTGCTCCAGGTATACCGGGCTTGGCATCCCTGCCGATATTCTTCGGCACAGGATTTGCCGGATTCGTAATTGCCATTATCGTAGCTTATATATTCACAGCCATTACCACGTATTTCTTTGGATTTAATGATTCCATGGAAACAGAAATGATTGCAGTCCATGAAGAGAAGAAAGAAGCTGCAACCCCAGCTCCTGCGCTAACGAACGAGAATATTTCCAGCCCGCTGACGGGTACTGTCAAACCGTTATCCGAGATATCTGATGAAGTGTTCTCTACTGGAGCCATGGGTAAAGGCGTTGCTATTGTGCCTGAGGATGGCAAACTGCTCTCTCCATTCAACGGAACTATAGCTAATGCCTTCCGTACAGGCCATGCGATTGGTATTGTATCGGATGGAGGAACGGAGATCTTGGTTCACATCGGTATGGACACCGTCAAGTTGAAAGGACAGCATTTTAAAACGCATATCTCAGAAGGGGATCGGGTTACCAAAGGTCAACTGCTGGTCGAGTTTGATATTGGAGCAATTAAAGCTCTGGGCTATGACATGACTACACCGATTATTGTGACGAATACAGCCGAATACTCTGACGTTAAGGTGCTGGGAAATAACCGAGTGTACACAGGAGATTCATTGCTGGAGGTCAAGCTATGAAGACTACGGAAAGACTAAATCAAATCAATGCACCTTTGGTTATTTATGAGGTAATGAGCGAAGCATTCCGCCCGTATGGAAGGCTGCTGCCTCATTTTAATACCACAGAGCTTATCAAGTATGCAAAAGAAACGACCAGCGTACCCGATCAGGGAAACCATTATGTACCTTCGGTCGCAGAACTCGAAGACTTCGGTGTAATTCACCGGATTCAAGATGAGGTGTACGGCCAACTTCCAATTCAGGCTGGTTTTTGCGCAGGTCAGAATACGGGTCTGACCGGGCTGGAATATCATCAGGGCAGCGAGGTGGTGATTGCCGCTACAGACTGTATTCATCTTGTCGGCAGAGTACAGGACATTGAGGACAATTCCTATGACAGTGCAAATGTTCAGGTGTTTTTTCAGCCTAAAAACACGGTTGTCGAGATATATTCAACGACACTTCATTATGCTCCCTGTAAAGTTGACAGTGAAGGATATTTGACGATTGTGATCCTTCCGGCAGGAACGAATATGCCACTTGAAGCGGGAGAAGGTAGCCGGGGGAACCTACTGCTGACTAAGAAAAATAAATTTCTTATGGTTCATAGTACACAGATGGAAAAAATCGCGGCTGGCGTCCATCCCGGGCTGCACGGGAAGTTGCTGAATATTTCTCCCATTTGAGTAAAAGTCCATCATTCATAAATTAAACTAAGGGACCAGCTAGCTGGTCCTTTTTTTTAACTCAATTTCAGCTGCTTACCTTTATCCCTTGAAGCAGAATAGGGAAATCCCTAAATATTTTTAATTTGAACTACATTGTGATTCTAATCACATATAGCTCTATCTGCTGCATTAAAATAGAAGCATAAGCAATATTCATAGGAACGTAGGAGATGTCGTCGGATAGGAAGCATCGTCGAATGAATGGAGGAACCGGTATATGATAAACAGTAAACAAAAACTTGTGGTTATAGGGAACGGGATGGCTGGTATCAATACGGTCGAACAAATTTTGAAATTAACGGATAAGTATGAAATTACGGTCCTGGGAAATGAGCCGCATCCGAACTATAACAGGATCATGCTCTCTTATGTGTTGGAAGGTAGTAAAACGATTGATGATATCATACTGAACGATTTGCAATGGTACGCGGATCAAGGGATTACTTTATATACAGGAAAAATGGTGAAAAGCATTGACGGTGAGAACAAGAAGATTCGCACCGAAGACGGACTGGAAATTGATTACGATGTAGCTTTGGTAGCTACTGGTTCACAATCATTTATTCTGCCTATTCCGGGTAAAGAATTACCGGGTGTCATCGGTTTCCGAGATATCGCCGATTGCTCGGCAATGCTTGAGGCAGCAAAGACCTTTAAAAAGGCAGCTGTCATTGGTGGAGGCCTATTGGGGCTGGAAGCAGCTAAAGGCTTGGTCAACCTGGGTATGGATGTTACGGTCGTTCATTTAATGGAGGATTTGATGGAACGCCAGCTGGACCGGGAAGCCTCTGCGATGCTGAAAACAGAACTAGAACGCCAGGGAATCAAGTTTGCTATGCAAATGCAAACTGCGGAGGTGTACGGTCAAGATCGGGTACAAGGACTGCGGTTTTCAGACGGAAGCGAGCTGGAAGCGGATTTGGTCGTTATGGCCGTCGGGATCAAACCTAATATTCAGGTGGCTGTGCAAAGTGGTATGGAAACGAACCGTGGTATTGTAGTCGATGATTTGATGAGAACCTCCGTGCCGGATGTATATGCTGTAGGGGAATGTGTTGAACACCGCGGAACCTGTTACGGCTTGGTAGCTCCGCTGTTTGAACAGGGGAGTGTAATTGCCAAACATTTGGCAGGTGCGGATACTGAAGGTTATATGGGATCGGTGGTTTCCACCAAGCTCAAAATTTCAGGAGTGGATGTTTTCTCAGCTGGCGAATTCATAACCCAGCCTGAACATACGGTGATTGTGGCAAAGGATGAGTGGAAGCGCACATACAAAAAAGTGCTGCTTCGTGAAAATAAGATTGTTGGAACTGTACTGTTTGGCGATGTGAGCGAATCTGCTAGCCTTCAAAAATATGTGCGTCAGCAAACGTTGATGACAGATGAGATATATGGACAGATCATGGGTACTGGATGCAGCAAGGACGGGGCGAAATCATTATCCGCTGAAACGATGGCTGATGATGAAATTGTCTGTGGCTGTAACGGTGTAACCAAAAAGACGATTGTGGATGCGATTAATGATAATGGACTGACCACAGTCGATGAAATTAAGGCATGTACCGGAGCAACGCGTTCCTGTGGAGGGTGTAAGCCGGTTGTAGAGCAAATTCTGCAGTACGTTCTTGGAGACAGCTTCAAGACGTCAGCCAAGCAAGGAATATGTGGCTGCACAACTTTGAGTCGGGACGAGATTGTGGAAGCGATCAAAACCAAAGGGCTGACAACAACGCGTGAAGTTATGAATGTACTGGGTTGGCATAATGATGAAGGATGCTCCAAATGTCGGCCAGCGCTGAATTACTATCTGGGAATGATTAACCCGGATACCTATGAAAATGAGGGAGATTCCCGTTTTGTAAATGAGCGATTGCACGCGAACATTCAAAAGGATGGAACGTTTACAGTTGTTCCTAGAATGTACGGTGGTGTAACGACCCCAGAAGATTTGAAGAAGATAGCAGATGTTTCTCTTAAATACAACGTTAAGGTCGTTAAAGTAACAGGAGGACAGCGGCTGGATTTGATCGGTGTCCGTAAAGAGGATCTGCCTAAAGTATGGGAAGAACTCGATATGCCGTCGGGATATGCCTACGCGAAGTCACTTCGTACAGTTAAAACCTGTGTTGGATCACAATTTTGCCGGTTTGGCACACAGGACTCGATGGGAATGGGAGAAGTGTTGGAACGGAAATTCGAACGACTGGATTTCCCGGCAAAATTCAAATTAGCGGTTAATGGATGTCCACGCAACTGTGCGGAATCATGTACCAAAGATATCGGAATCGTAGGTAATGATGGGGGCTGGGAGATCTTTATCGGTGGTAATGGCGGTATTAAAGCGCGGTTGGCTGATTCACTCTGTAAAGTAAAAACCGACGCCGAGTTGATTGATATTGTAGGAAGCGTAATGCAACTCTACCGGGAAACAGGACAATACCTGGAACGTACTTCGGAGTGGGTGGAACGGATCGGTCTGGAGGAGATTCAGAAGGCTGTCGTTCATGATACAGATCATCGACAAGCTTTAGTAGAACGCATCGAATTTGCATTACAACAGGTCGAAGACCCTTGGAAAAAGATCATCAATGATGAGGATTCACGCAAAAATTTATTCGAGGTTGTCACCCCGTCTATTGTGTAATTGTATCTAAAATGCCTGAGGAAGGGAGCGATCAAGCAAATGATCAAAAATGCCGAATGGCTTGTCGTCGGTCATAGTAAGGATTTTCCGATCAGAATAGGGCGTACCATCCATATCAAAGGTACTGAAATTGCTGTTTTCCGCACTTCGGAGAATGAGCTTTATGCCGTTGAAAATAGCAGTCCTCATCCCAAAGGAGGTCCTCTTACAGAGGCTATAGTATCTGGTCATTATATCTATGATCCTTTATATGACTGGAAAATTGATCTGCAGACGGGCATCGTTCAAGAGCCTGATCACGGACAAATTAAAACGTTCGCCGTTTGTGAAGAGGGAGAAGAAGTAAAAATATCGTTCGAAACGGTTTAGTTCGTCTGTTGGAATACAAATAAAAAGGGCTCGACAGGAACAATCCTGCTGGGCCCTTTTTTCTTTTTGGATCAGGTAATGGTGACGCCTGCACTTGCATAACCTACGATAGTGTTTACGAGGGAAATACCTGTAGCTGTGGCAGAGAAGACAAGGAGCAGACGAGTCTGTGCGGTTACGGGGATAGCCAAACCAGTAGTAATGCCGCTAGAGGTCGTTCCCAAAGCAACAATGCCATTCAGTGGAGGGGCCAATATAACGATAGCTCCCGGAACTGCTGTGAAAGTGTTATTAGGTGTTGGGGAACTAAACAGCTGGGCAGTAATTGTCGCAGTTGAACCCACGAGAGTTAATGCAGCTGTTGTACTGAAGTAACCAGCAATAGATGTAATTACGCCATCCCGTGGTACGGAAAAAGCAAAGTTAATCAGAGGTCCTACAAGTGTACCTGTCAGGTCTATGACCCCGCCTACGAGGCTAATACCTGTTGCTGAGCTCCCAAAGCCGATCAAACTTGTGGTTCCTACCACTCCGCCAAGAACAGTTGTCAGTATAGCAGGTCCTCCTGAAGCAAACGGGATGATGGCTCCCGAGCCGGTGGCTCCGGTAATCCCTGTAACGCCCGTAACACCCGTGGCTCCAGCAGGCCCTATGGCCCCGGCTGGCCCGACCAATCCATCCGCGCCCGTAGCGCCCGTGGCGCCTGTCACACCCCCGGCAGGGCCCGCAGCACCTGTAGCGCCGACAGGTCCGGCCGGGCCTTCCGGTCCAGCGGCCCCGATAGGCCCGGCGGCGCCAACAGGTCCAGCCGCTCCAATGGGCCCCGCAGGCCCCACGGGCCCGGCAGGGCCAACAGGTCCGGGTGCTCCGATAGGTCCAGCGGCGCCGATAGGTCCGGGAGGCCCTTGTGGCCCTGGTCCACCTGCGGGTCCAGGCGCACCGCCGGGTCCCACAGGTCCAGGAGGTCCTTGTGCACCGGACTCCCCTGACAAGTATGTTTCACCTAATACGTTGCTAACCGTCGTTCCAGCGATTCTGATCGCGCTGATTAAGCTGTCTTTAAGAGCAGGATCAAGGGATTCTTGTAAAACGATGGACAATAGGGCATCCAGCAATTGTTGCAGTGCAGTACCTACGCCGATCGGAGAGAAAGGTGTAGCTTCTAACGCAACAATAGCAAGCTCCAGCGCTGCCAGCAAGTCTGCCTTAACCCCGCCTCTAAGTCTTAAGCTTTTCGCCAGAGACAACAAACGTCTTAAAACCAGTTGCAAGGAAGATACATTAGCCGCAGAGGGGTTTGCGAATACGACGGGGATGATCGCGGTCAATTCATTAATCAGTCTGAGAAGAGCCTCGATACTTTTATTTACTCTTGTTGGTTTACAGTCTTCGTCTTTTTTTGAAGCACCACTGAACCTGAACGGTTTTTTATGTTTCATGCTCAAATATCTCCTCCTTATCATTCTTCCTACTGTAGAGGTGATAGGTGGTTCATCGCCCCGCTTCGCAGATATTCATAATATATTTACTGAAGCGAAAAGGGTGAATAAACAAGCAAAAATGATTGTTGGAGGCTTGTACATAAAATATACATAAAAAAATACGGCCCCCGAAAAGCTTGGAGGCCGCGTTGTATTTGCTTATACTCATCTGATGTATGAAGCTTGAAAAGTCTTATTTAAGAATACGTACCAGCAGTTCAGCCATCTCACCTCTGCTGATGGCTGCTTTTGGCTTGAGTGTTCCATCTGGATAACCGCTGATCCAACCGGAGGATACTGCATTTTGAAATGCTGCGGAGGCCCATGCTGAAATCTGCTGCTCATCCTTGTAGGATTGCAGTGCAGTAGTGCTGGAAATGGATATCTGATTCTGCATCGCGTGTGACAGGATCACCATCGCCTGCTCACGGGTAAGACTCTCATCAGGTCCGAAAGTTTGAGCGGTTAGCCCTTGAATCCATCCCTGACGATGAGCAGAATCCACGGCTGATCCAGCCCAGTGTCCCTGCATATCTGTAAATGAGGTAGAAGGGCTCTCATCTCCAGCAGTTCCCAATGCTCTGGTCAGTATGGCTACAAATTCTGCACGGCTTACAGCGCGCTCAGGGCGTATGTTGCCGTCTTTATAGCCTTGTATCCAGCCTTTGTCTGCAAGAGATTGCAGGGACTTCGCTGCCCAATGGCCTTGTACATCCGGCCATACCTGAGCTAGCTCTTGCGAATCTGACGAATTGATTTGGTCATTTTGCACACTGGCATTATTGGTTTGAGACTTTGCGTCTGTGGCGACGACAAAGGTACCTAACCCGGTCGTATTGACACTCACACCCGACAAAATCCCTTTTGAATCCATTACAGCAGTCCCTTTTAGAATCTCACGCTCGCCATTCTCATGAATAACAAGAATGGAGAACTGGGGCTCTGCATTGTGTAACTCACCTAAGGATTCGTTATCCAGCGGTAGAATGATCGACGAGGTTCCTGTCACATTGGCTTTGATGTCTGTAACCGGACCCATCAGCGTCAGGCTGGATTGTTGCTCAGCCCAATCACGGATCTGCTGTGCACGTTGTACATCTACCTGCTGGAATGACAATGTAACGTCCTGCTGGCCTGAGGCCATGCGGGTTAAGGTGTCACTGGATATCATCAGTGTTCCATATCGGGATATTACCGATGCACCAATCTTATCCCATTTATTCAGTAAAGAATGAGAAAGGATAACACGACTCAGTTGCTTCTCCTGCTCCAAACGAATGTCTGCGTATGCTTTGCCTTCGCGAAGTGCTTGCTGTATCTGCTCATCCAGGAATGCCGGCGAAGGAACAAAGAGGGAGAACTCTTTCCCTTGTTCGGAAATTCCGATCTGTGGTACGAAAGCAGATAGATCCTCATTCTTATCTTTGTTAGATTTGCCTGTGTTTGCAATTACCTTGGCAGGGACGGTGACTTCTATGGCTTGCGTCAACGCACGAGAACCATCGCTTACCCTCATAACATCCAGCATGATAGTTACAACGGAAGGAGTATCTGCTTGAACAATAGTTCCGTCTGTACGCACGATGTCTGGCTGGCTACTGCTGCTGATGGTCACACGGAAACCATCAGGTACAACAGGCAACCTGAGCAGTGTGTCACTTGTTGTAGGAGTTGTTATGCTTGTGATGGAATCCGCAACGCGCTGCGCGGTTAACCCTTGCGGATATACTAGCCCTGACGGGGCACTCTTCATACCATTTACGTTCTGTAGCACATAGTAGCTGGCTCCTTCAGGCACAGGTGTAAATGTATATTTTCCCTCTCCCGAAGCGATTCCTTCCGCTATAAGCTCCTGCTGGGCATTGTACAGTTCAAGCCGTGCGCCTGGTAAGGCACCTGTAACGACCACAGAGGCTATATCCCCATTGCCTGCTGCGGCCCCAACAGCACGGGGCAGCACGTTTATATGGCGCTCTGCTGGCTCCGCTGTCCAACCTCCATTGTCGCTATAAGCATAGTTCAATACATATACACCGGGTACATTTATATCGACATTCCCGTTACCTGAAAGCTCAGGGATCAGGATATTGCCGTATACGCTGTCCAGTACACTGGCTCCCGGATCAGTGAAGCTGTCACCGGCTTCCAGAACAATTGGATTACTACCGTTTAATCGTACGTAAGGTGTATTCGGTAATGCCTTCAGCACTGTGATCGTGAATGTTCTTTGTACAGAAGCTGCACCTTTAGAAATAATGGCAATTAATTGTACATTCACATCACCGTCTGTATATTTAGGCCGATTCACCTGACCGCTGTTGCTGAGAATATCTGGTTGATCTGAAGACCAGTCGATCTGGGTGTCAAATGCTCCTGTATGAGGCAGAGCGATGGAATCCTTAATCCCTTGCGGATAATCTAAATTCAGTGTATTAGCTGCCAAATTTACGGCTTCATCAGCGCTTACGGGCAGTGCAGGCACGAGCAGGCTGAATGTTTTTCGTAGCTCAACCCTGCCTCGTGACACAACTGCTTCCAGCGTGATGGTCTGATCGCCCTGCACATAGCTTGGGAATGTTACATGCCCAGTATGATCCAGGAACTGGGGCTGATTCGATGACCATGACACCTGAACACCATGCAGAGCGTCTTTTGGCAAATATACGTCTCCGGTTACTGTAGTCATTGGCAGCTCAAGCGCCCTGTATGCTGCGTCAACGGCTTCTGTATCGCTCATGGGCAGACTGAGTACATGCGCAGTAAAGTTCTTTGTTTTCGTTAAGCCTGCAAGTTGCAGGGTAGCCGTTAGGGTAACATCCGTATCTCCACTATTATAAGAGGGTCTGGTGAGTGTTCCATCTGCTGCAATAATTAGTGGTTTGGCTGAGGACCATTCGATCTGCGCTCCACCATAACCGGATAAAGGGAGAGAAATATTTTCTGTTACCGCAGACAAATTGCCAAGCGAGAGGGTGTCTGCTGCTTGATCCAATGTATCTTGTGCAGTTATCTTCGGTACGGTAACTTCGAAAGTTTGAGTATCCGAGGCGCTTCCCTTCGCAATCGTAGCTGTCAGTTTTACTTTTCGGTCACCCAGATCGTACCGCGGGCGTGTGACAGCCCCCTCGTTCGTAATGACGTCAGGAGTATCCGAACTCCAGCTCACCGTCGTATCATTCAATCCAGCGAGTGGCAGTGTCAGCTTTTGGGATACGGAATCAACTGTATCTCCAGATGCGAAGCCTAATGCAAGAGCAGCCTTTGCCTGTGCAACTCTCTCGGCATCGGTAAGTATGTTCACTTTAACCTCTGAGGGAGTGCTCTCCCCCTTAGCATTCACGGCCTGAACCGTGTAAAGGGCTTCACCTGGCGGCAATGCTGAGGTGTCTATGAATTGGGTTAAGTTACCTGTATAGAGGGTTACACTATCTCGTATGACTTTGTATGAAGTTGCATAAGGAACGGCATCCCAGCTTAACTCCACTGTATTTCCATTTTTGGTTCCTGTAAAATGCCCCGGAGCCTGTGGAACGGGCAATCGCTCCCCATAAGCTGCGAATTCCATGATGGAAGCCCACTGATTGTTTCTTGTATTTCCTTGATCAATATATAATCGCAAGTATCGTGTAGTTACAGGGGCAATGTTCTTTTCAACATTAGAGCTCTCATTATTCTGGACGGTATCAACAGTCACCCAATTACTTCCGTTGCTGCTTGTTTGCAATCGGAAACTGTATGGATCACGTTGATCCTGCCATCCGTTATGGACTCCCATACCTGTAACAACGTATCGATCTACGATATACCAGTCTCTCAGATCTACCTGAATCCATTTTTCACCGTTGCTGGCTTGATACCAGCGGCTTGTTGGTTCGATTGACCCATCCACAGCTCTGGAAGGATCATAGGGCTGGCTGTAGCCACTGGATGTGGCTGGCTTGTTAAGCACCACATTTTCCCAACCGGCAGCGTGAACCTCATTCGTCCCTATGAGCAGGAATGCACCGCCGATGAATGGCAGCAATGGAACCAGCAAGCGATACGGTTTTGAATTGTTGCGTGTGAAGTTATTGCCTTCGAGCACGCCATCACCTCTTCTTCATTAATTAGCCCACCGATGAACACATTCATTAAGGGCGGGATGGGTAAACCCCTTCGGTTGCGATATAGTAGTTTACATTCGGCAACGGGGAAGCCCCGCGCAAGTCGGGTAATGCAAATGTGCTCATTCCATCGCCGCCAAAATTAGTGCCCAGCAGACTGAACAGTGCTGTATTTTGCGAAATAGATAAGAGCTGACCCTCGCATTTTAGCCAACCTTTAGGAGCGAACATGTACGGGTACACCGTAATTTCCCCAATATAAGGCTCATAACCTGCATGTGCCTGTTTGGGACTGATCGCCGTTCCCCCTAACAAAATGACCGCTAACAAACTCAACACAGCGGCTTTCTTCCAAAAATGATTCTTCATACCTACAACTCCTTTTTAGTTTCGAATAATGGCCCACGAATTCAACAAATTTGTGACATTAGTCATAGAATGAATAGATATTATCATGTAATTCCACTTTTGGCACTACAGTTCATCTATCAAATTCACCTTTTTATTCCTTTTGTGAGTAAAGAAATTTATTCCATTGCCCATGCATCTTTTTTCTAATCCAGGTAAATCTATATACAAATCCTATGGAAGTGAAGGAGGAAAGAGTGTGTGGCAGGTCATCGGAACTCATATGCCTAAATGGAACGTATGGATGGAAGCTTTCTTTTTGTTCCTCATCCCTTTGATTATTTTTCTGACGGTACGACAAATTAGAGCGATGGATGGTCGAGAGAGCAGACGTATGGAACGATTAAAGCTTTTAGAAGAAGAAGACCGTTCGCAGCATGCAGATCGTAATCCGTCTGTAAGTGAGGCTGAGAAGGTAAAAGGGACCTTTACCGAAGATTATGAAGCCAATGTAGCAAAAATCAGACAAGCAGTTACGGATATGTCAGACGTGAACGAACGATCTATTTTTCTGGAAAAATTGAACGCTGTAGGCACACTTTTTTTTGTGGATGGATTAACGGACAAGGTTGGCATGGATCAGAATATTTTAAAGCCGCTGATGGATTGGGGCAGCTCCGGGCAAGAGGGGGAAGATCTCCCGAGAGGAGAAGAGCTTCGGGATATGTTTATTCGTCAGGTTATGCTGGTATCGGAGACAGAGCATACGTTAGAGGTGCAGTTCTCCTTGCAAAAGGTGCTGTTCGGTTCAGTCATACTCTTGATTCAGGGCATACCGGGTGCTTTCGTGCTGGGTACACCCAAAGGGAATACACGAGGGGTGGAAGACCCCATATCGGAATCGGTGCTGCGGGGACCGCGAGTCGGTTTTACAGAGATACTCAGCGATAATACAGCGATGCTGCGCAGGCATGGAGAAAGTACGGAACTAGCCATGTCGTCCTTTAAAGTCGGCAAAAGAGTGGAAAAGCAGCTGATGGTGGTGTATTTCAGAGACATTGCCGACGCGGAGCTTGTGGATGAGGTGAAGCGGCGGGTCAAAACCATTGATATGGATGAGGTGCTGGAGTCGGGCTATGTGGAGCAACTTATTGAGGATAATTTTCTTAGCCCCTTTCTGCAAATTCAAAATACGGAGAGACCGGATCGGGTCATGGCTGCATTGCTGGAGGGACGTGTGGCGATTCTGCTGGACGGTACACCTTTTGCGCTCCTTATGCCTGTGACGTACGGGATGATGCTCCAGTCTCCCGAAGATTACTATGAACGATGGATACCGGGGTCGCTTATTCGATTTCTTCGTTTTATGGCAACTACGATATCTCTGTTCGCCCCGGCGCTCTATATTTCCTTTATCTCGTTTCATCCCGGACTGATTCCAACCAAGTTGGTCATTTCCATTATCAGTGCGAGACAGGGAGTTCCGTTTTCGACGCTGATTGAGGCCCTGATTATGGAAATTTCCATCGAAATTTTACGCGAGGCAGGACTTCGGCTCCCCAAACCCATCGGTCCAGCGATGGGCATCGTCGGCGGTTTGATTATTGGACAGGCCGCTGTTGACGCCGGGATTGTGAGTCCGATTCTCGTTATTGTGGTAGCGGTCACGGCGATTTCTTCCTTTGCCTCACCTGTATACAGCGCCGGGATCTCTATGCGTGTTCTTCGTTTTGGGGCCATGTTCACGGCTGCTATCTTCGGTTTGTATGGAGTGATCATGTTTTTCCTGATGCTGAGCATTCATATGGCTAAATTACACAGCTTCGGCGTGCCATATCTTAGCTTAACGGCCCCCCGTTCATTGAAGGACTGGAAAGATTACTTTTTGCGAGCACCGTTACAATTTATGAAAAATAGACCCATTCTATTGAAGCATAAAGACCCTAAGCGACAAGGATGAGTTCAACAACACAGGAGGGAGCAAGATGGCCCGTGGGAAAAAAACGGATAAAATTACAACGTTACAGACGACGGAAATCGTGCTTTGCTTTATGCTGGCTGCCGGGTTGCTTACTCTTCCCAGAGTAGCCGTTGAAACTGCAAAAACACCGGATGTGTGGATGTCCGTCATTTTAGCAGGGGCTGCCACTTTCCTGTTCGGATGGATTATAGTCAAACTAAGTTCACGGTTTCCAGAAAGCACCTTTTACCAGTATGTTCAGCGGATAACTGGCAAAGCCATCGGCAAAGTGTTGGGCATCTTGTTCGTCATCTATTTTATTTGTATAGCTGCATACGAAATCCGAGCTGTGGAGGAAGTAACGTCGTTCTTTTTGCTTGAAGGAACTCCAGTGTGGGCTATTTCAGCCCCCTTTATGTGGATCTCTCTGTATCTCTGCTTGGGGGGGATAGGTACATTGGGTAAAATATGTCAAGTTATATTCCCGATTACGGCAGCTATCTTTTTATTGATATGTTTGCTGAGTTTGAATATTTTCGAATTGAATAATTTGCGTCCTGTTTTGTCCGAGGGTGTGATGCCAGTGATTAAAGCGCTCAAGACTACAACCCTGACCCTAACGGGGACAGAGTGCCTACTGTTTATTCTTTGTCGGATGGAAAAACCGGAGAAAGCAACTAAGGCGGTCGGACTGGCAATCGGGATCTCGACCATTTTTTATACAGCTACGCTGATCTTATGCATTGGCGCCTTTTCGGTGGAAGGAGTTATGACCAGAACCTGGCCTTTTTTAGACTTGGCCCGCTCCTTTGAAGTGGAGTATCTGTTATTGGAACGGTTCGAATCCCTATTGTTGTCCATTTGGATCATGCAAATTTTTGCTACATTCAGTATTGCTTTTTATTGCGCTTCGCTCGGAGTTTCTCAAATTTTGAATAGCTCTTATTCCAAGGCGCTGTTTATTTTGCTCCCGTTCATCTACGTCCTGTCCCAAATTCCCAAAAATCTGAATGAGTTATTTTCTTTTGGAACGATGATCGGGAATGCAGCTTTCGTTCTATTCGCTCTGCTTCCACTCCCTCTGCTGCTTATTTCTCATTGGAGAGGGGTGCGGTCATGAAGAGAGTCCAGTCAGGATTACTCGGAATGGTGGCTCTCCTGACATGCTGTACACTTTCAGGCTGCTGGAGCAGCTCTCCGGTGGAGGATCTAAATCTGGAGACGGGCATTGCTATGGATGTAGTGTCACAATCTTCACAAGAAGAACAAATTAAACGGAAAGGAGGAGACTATCCGAAAAAAGAGTTAATCACCGGAACCTTTCAATTTATCATCCCAGAGGAAAGCGGCGGCTCCAACAGCTCCTCCCCACAAGCTAAAAAGTTTTTTAATATTACGGAAACGGGGGATTCCGTTTTTGAAATGTTAAGAGAAATTTCATTGCGAACCAACCGACCGCCCATCGGACAACATTTGAAAACGATTATTATCAGCTCCAGTCTGCTTCGCAAAATTCCATTGTATGAGCTGCTGGACTTTTTCTTGGGGGATAATGACATTCGGCCCAGCGTCCAGCTGCTGATTAGTACAGACAAGGCGGGCAATGCGCTTCAGGAGAAAATTCCTGGTCAAATTCCTGCCTATATCTTAAAGGATATTTTCGAAAATCGTAAACGGAATGCCCGGTTGATAAAACCCGTGGCTTTGGTTAAAGTGGTCGGGCCCATGAAGGGTAAAAGAAGCTTTATATTGCCCAATGTCATTACGGCGGAGAATGAAATCAAGCTCGCAGGTGCGGGAATCATCAAGGGAAAGACACAAACCTACGGTGGTTTTCTGAATGAGTCAGAGGTCGAGGGCCTCATGTGGATCAAAGGTCAATTGGTTGGAGGCGTGCTGAAAAGTAGTGATCCCCAAACCGGTAAAAATATAGCCTATGAGATCAAAGCGGTGAAAAGCAGGATCAAGGCCATCGTTCAGGGGGGCGACATTTCCTTCCAAGTAAAAATGACCTCAGAGGGACGCGTTTCCGAGGTTTTTAACAAGAAAGAAAATTTGCGTAGCAATGATGTGCTCGGACAAGAAGAGAGTATCTTTCAAGAGAGAGTTAATTCATTAGCTGAACAAACTGTAGCCAAAATGCAAAAGCTGCAGGTTGATGTTGGAGGTTTCGGAGAAGCGTTGAGGATTCAGCATCCTAAAGTTTGGCGTAAGGTTAAAGAGGATTGGGATAACATTTTTAGTACCATTCCTGTACGTTTTAGCACAGATATCCATATTGAAGATTACGGCTCTTCGATTACGACGGCAGACTAGTTTGCACCTATTTAGAAAAACCTTCAATACCACGAATCTACGTGGCGTTGAAGGTTTTTTAGGCTATTCAAACAGGGACAGTGTTTCTTCCAGCCACGTAATATAGCTTTCTTCCCGATTAATGGCACGGCTCAGCACCAGATAATGCCCAAATTGATTAGAACCGGGGGCTTGAAGGTTCTCGTCCAGCTGTTGGAGGGATTTTTTACTTTCGTACAGATACTCCAGCTTCTCTTTACGTTTGATTATCTGGTCCTCGAACAATCGCTTGTTCTCTTCCTTGGGGATGGCTGCTGAGAAATACAGCATGAGCATAAACTCATCCTTTTCCGTTTCCGGTAACTCTTTGGCGCTCAACAGCCATTCGGTCAGCTCTTGGGTTCCTTTGGGGGTGATGCAGTACAGCTTCTTTTCCAGCTTGGCTCCTGTAATGGAGGTGCGATATTCAATAAGCTCCTCTTCGGTCAGCCTTTTTAACTCAGGATAAATCTGACTGTGTTTGGCGCTCCAAAATTGTCCGATTTCCTTCTTGAATTGACTCGTAATATCGTAGCCGCTCATTTCCTCTTTATGAACCAGGCCCAAAATGGCGTATTTTAATGTGCGCTTCAACGTAGTTCTCCTTGTCAAACATTATTTGACACTAGTATACCATAGTGCTACAATTTATATGTACTTAACAACATGTTTAACATTACATGTTTTGAATTGAATATTTTTATTTTTGGTCTCCTATTCAATTCATGAAAACTTATAATTTAGGAAAGAAGGATGCAAGATGGACAAGTTTATCGGCAGCCACATGATCTACACTTATGAGAATGGTTGGGAGTACGAAATATATATTAAAAATGAAGATACGATCGATTATCGCATTCATAGTGGTATGGTAGGCGGCCGCTGGGTACGTGATCAGAAGGTCAATCTGGTGAAGCTGGTGGAAAATGTGTATAAAGTATCGTGGACCGAACCGACAGGCACTGACGTGTCTCTGAACTTTATGCCTGAGGAAAAACGTATGCACGGCATTATTTTCTTTCCTAAATGGGTTCATGAGCATCCGGAAATCACTGTGCGCTATCAAAACGATTTTATTCCGCTGATGGAGGAATCGCGTGAAAAGTATGAAACATATCCGAAGTATGTGGTTCCTGAATTTGCAGATATTACATTCATCGAAAATGCGGGTGTGAACAACGAACAATTAATTTCCCAAGCACCTTATGCAGGAATGACAGACGATATTCGTGCAGGTAAACTGCAAGTGTAATCAACTCTGTGCTGAAAGTGTAAAAGCCTGGCCTGTGATAAACAGTCTCAGGCTTTTTTACGTGAACTGGAAAGTGGATTGCTAATGGAGTTGTGGACGATATTTAGAATGAATAGTAGACCAGACCATGCTCGATAAGATATGAACGACTAATCCGAGGGGGGAGTATGGTCGCTGATGGGGAGAGAATGTGCAGGTTCGCATGGGTAGTCAGATCGGATAAGGCAGATAGAGCTAGCTCTGTTTTATCAGGCCCCCAGTGATCAGCGTGGTGCTGAATATATTGCTCAGCCTCGGTTAAGGACAGACCCTTGAGCGAGGTAAACACGGAAGCCCAGCGGACGAGGTCAAAGGCGCCTTTAATTTCAGGCAGCTCATATTCCGCCAAACCTTGAGCGCCGTTACACGACATAGTAAGCAAGCCACAGCAATGGTGTTGATAAGGTTTTGAGTCAGAAAATTGACGATAGTCGTATTGAATCATTTCCATGGAACCAATACTTAATTGGGTCGCTTGGGATGTTGTGGGCTGGGCAAGCGTCATGCTCATGCTAGAACGGCCTCCTTCTCGGATTCACTGTAAATAGGGATGGAAGAATCATACGTCACAGCGGATGTAATGTAAATCACGAATACAAGCGTAAAATGAGGATATGTAGCGGAAAACGAGCTTTAATGCCAATGGAAACGGATACTTGCATCCATTTCTTTTATTATCTTGGGGAACGTCTTTATATCACAAAAAAAACAACCCCAGATCTCCCCAGGGTCGTCTCTACAAAAATATAGTTCAGCATTTTACAAAATGCTTGTTTTGCTGGTCACACGGGTGTGACGTCCTGAATCGCTTCTTCTTCTTTCCAAATCACGTTCTCGCGATAGTTTGATCCCCAATCGTACATTGCTCTCAGTACCGGAATCAGGCTTTCGCCATGCTCCGTCAGTGAATATTCCACATGTGGAGGGACGACGGGATAGACTTTACGAAGAATGAGTTTATCTTCCTCCAGCTCGCGCAATTGGTTGGTCAGCATTTTTTGCGTAATATGGGGGATCAGCTTCTTCAATTCACCAAACCGCTTGGTGCCTTCCATACCGAGATGCCACAAAATAATCAGCTTCCATTTTCCACCGATGACCGCGAGAGTCAATTCCTTATCACAATTAATCAGCTTCAAATCAATCCGGTCTTTTACAGTAGTGATATTCATCGACCTCCTGTCCGTAGTTATTCCAAGTATACTATTTATAGCTACTATACGCAAAAGGATATACATCCATTTTGGAAACTATACATATGCTTGGACACTTATAGACCGGACAGGGGTACCTAATGATGTGTGCAAGCTGGAAGAGTCCAGAAATCTGTGGCGTTAAGAAGGAATCACGATAGTATTAAAGGACTCCGGCTCCAGCTCCAAGCGGTGTGTTGTTTCACCGAGAGACAGATTCAGCACACGCGATTCCTTGAACGGATTGGCGATGACCACCACCCTTTGCCCGTCTGTATTTTGAAAAGCAACTGCATTTCCAGTCCATGAGCCACGAAGTCCGATGCGTCGGGCACCTGGTAATACAAAATGAGAAAAATGCTTCATGACATAATACTCTGGATTCAGGACAGGTTTTCGATCCGCGGGATCAACGGTAATCATCGAATTTTGCTCCCAGCCCCATGTGCTCTTGCCTTTCGGTTCCAAAACCATATTCCAGTAAATATAAGCATTCACACCATTGCTGAAGTAGTGCTGGTACAGATTATATACATATTTGGCGTAGTCCCATGAGTTTTCTCCGTTGCCGCATTCATTTTCTGTTTGCATGTAACGAAGCTCAGGATAACTGGCAACGGTGCGCTGAATGGCATTTTTGCCTGCCCACTGGTAGCCTACGCCTTTAATATATTTGTAGGCCTCGGGGTCACTCAATACGGTATGGGCATACTCATCGAATCCGGTAGAAGTCTTCTTCATTAATTCCTCCCACGGATCGGGAGCGTTAATGGTCCCCAGCCAAATTTCCGTATCTAGTCCGTGTTCCTCAAAAGCAGGGCCCAAATAGTCCCGAATAAATTCACGCAGCTGCTCCCCGGTCCATACACAGGAAGGGAACTTCTGATCGGCAATGACTTCATTTTGAACATGAATCTGATGGATCGTAATACCTGCCTCGCGGTAAGCCTGAACAAATTTGACAAAGTACAATGCATACGCTTTCAAAATATCCTTTTCCCAGCGCAGAGTGCCGTAATTGTAGGCTTTCGGTGATTTCATCCATGTCGGCGGGCTCCAGGGTGAAGCGAACAACTTCAGGTTAGGATTGAGTTGTAACGCTTCCCGAATAAAAGGAATGAGATATTGGTGATCACGCTCAATGGAAAAGTGCTTCATCTCCACGTCGCCGTCTGTTTCATTGTGGCTGTACCACTCCAGCGCGTAGTCACTCGCTCCAATAGGAAGTCGGCATATTGCAAATTTGTGCTCGCCCTCTGGATGAAAGAGAGAATGAAGCACCCGATCTCGTTCGTCCTTTTCCAAATGATTCAGGGCTACATAACCCAATTCATTAAAACAGCCACCAAAACCTTCGACAAGCTGATGTGTTTCTCCCGTAAGGGTTAGGTTGGCACTATCTTGGGTATCGGTAAGATGATGAGCTTGGGATTGCCAAGCTTTAGCTTTAGAAGTGGAAAACCACTGAATGGTTTGATTACTCATGTATTACCCTCCTGTTCAGGCTTTTTGTATCTCTTCTTATTATAGGGTAGGATCACAGGAGATGAGATGGTCTGAGCCAAGACAAATTTGCCCTAATCCAAGGTCGAATTTGCTGATGAGAAGTTCTGCTGATAAGAGGTATCAAGAACACATAAAGTACACATGTCTTTGATATGCTGGTGTCCTAGAATGACGAAAGAGGGAAGTCGATTGAAGAAAAGGGTTCTTCTCGTGGAGGATGAAATACGTATTCGTGAAGTTATTGCTGATTATTTTAAACAAAATAATTGGGAAGTCTATGAAGCAGGTAATGGAAAAGATGCACTAATATGGTTTGATTCGGTGCAGCCGGACCTGATTATACTCGATATTATGATGCCGGAGCTGGATGGTTGGGAGGTGTGCCGCCAGGTACGCAGCCGTTCAGGTGTGCCGATCATTTTGTTGACAGCCAAATCCGGTGATGATGATAAAATATTAGGCTTTGAACTGGGAGCCGATGATTATGTTACCAAACCTTTTAGCCCCAAGGTGTTGATCGCCCGCGCAAACGCGCTGATGAAGCGAGTGGAAGGACATGTGCAGCCGGAGTTGCATATTTTGCGATTCGGCACTGCCATTCTCAATACGATGGCTCATCGACTTGAGGTGGATCAGGCGGAAGTCGAGCTGACGCCCAAGGAGTATGAGTTGCTGCGGCTGCTTATACATAATAAAGGCATAGTCATTTCACGGGATGTGATACTGAACCGGGTGTGGGGCATCGACTTTGAAGGAGACACACGGGTTGTCGATACTCATATCAAAAAGCTGAGAAGTAAGCTAGGCCGTGAATCACGCCATATCCGCACGGTTTTTGGTACAGGCTACAGGTTTGAGGAGGAAGAATGAACAAACGGGGAGTTACCTTTAAGTTGTTCATTATGACGGTTGTGTTTTTCCTGTGTTTTTACGGTATGGTGATTTTAAGTCAATTTCTGTTTTTTGAAAATTTTTATCAGCAACAGAAGATTGGTCGTGTGGAAAGCCGTTTGAAAAGCTTCGGTCAAAGTTATGTCCAGGAGGCTTGGGGATCGGGCAGGGTTTCGCGAGAGGCAGCTCGCTTTATGCTTCAGAATAAGAACCAGTTGGCGATTGTTACCCTAGACGGCAAAGTAAAGCTGGATGATGCGTTTCATATCAGTCTCAGAACAGCAGATGGTAAAGTTGTTAAGATATCGCTGTCTCTGTTTATGAGCGAGTACGGAGATGAGTTGAGAGCTGCCCGGATTCAGCCCGGTGATACGGTAACGGTTGAAGGTGAGGTATTGGGGACTGACGGCATCACTTCCCCCAACTTAATTTATCCATTAGGCATTCAGAAGCCTGGTTTCAAAAATATAGGAACGACATCGCAAGCGGCTGGCACAGATGACAGTGTAAGGTTATCCGGTACGGTGACAGAGATTGCACTGCCAGATCTGAAAACATGGAGTCAGCGACAAGGATTACTGTTTGGTGCGCTGGAGGAATGGTTCCCTTTATCACAGGCGCATCTGGAGAAACTTAAGAATTTCGAAGTGTTGGAGGAAGATTGGACGGAACCTTGGACAGGGGTACGTAATGCAGTCATAGTCCATCCTGTTCGTCAGGACACAGGCGAGATCGACCTCCTGTTCACAGTGACATCGTTGCAGGAAATTAGTGAGACGAATGAAGCTCTGCGCTGGTTTTATCTGTACCTAGGGATCGGGGGATTTGCACTCATTCTGATTTTGTCCCTGTTCTATTCCCGGATGGTGACCCGTCCGCTCATTGCTTTGAATAATACCGCCAAGCGAATGGCTAAGCTCGATTTTACAGCCCATACACCAATCCGGCAGAATGATGAGCTGGGCAGCCTGTCCTACAGCATGTATACCCTGTCCCAGAACCTGGACACGGCTTTGCGCGAGCTTCAGGAGGTCAATCAACAATTGGTCGAGGACATGGAACAGAAACAGAGGATGGAGGCTGTGCAACAAGACTTTTTTGCCAACGCTTCTCATGAGCTAAAAACCCCGCTGAGTATCATTAAAGGCTTCGCAGAAGGACTACAAGATGGAGTTAGCGCCGGGAAGCAGGATCATTATATGAAAGTCATTGTAGAGGAAGCGGACAAAATGGAGCGATTGGTCAAAGATATGCTGGACCTCGCTAAATTGGAATCTGGAACCCTCAAGCTCCGCAAGACGACCTTTATCTTGAGTGAGCTGGTGGAGGAAGTCGTGGACAAGCTATTCCATCTGTTGAAGGAGAAAAAGCTGGAAGTGGTCATTATCCCCGCCAATGAGATGCCGATTCATGCCGATGTAGGATGGATGGAACAGGTGATTATCAACTTTGTTGTCAACGCCATACGGCATGCTGAGGAAGGAAGCTCAATCACGATTCGTATCGAAGGCGCTGAGAAAATCCGTTTTTTTTCCATTGAAAATAAAGGTGAGACCATTCCTGACGATCAACTGGAGCAGATATGGGACCGTTTTTACCGGGCCGAGCTGTCACGTAGCCGCCAGACGGGTGGGACAGGACTGGGGCTGTCGATCGTCAAACGAATTTTAGATTTGCACGAATTCCGCTATAAGGTGGAGAATACCAAGGACGGCGTCCGTTTTGTTGTTATATTCGGAGGCTAAGCTACGGCAAAGGAGTTAAGGAGTATGAAATGGAATTGGTTGCCCTCACTATTCACGATTGCAAACCTGGGGGCAGGGGTCTTATCCCTGTATTTTACGATTCATGAGCAATACATGACCGCTTTTATTCTCGTGGTGGTGGCTGCTTTATGGGATGTATTAGACGGTTTGCTGGCAAGGCTGTTGCATTGCTCCAGTGATTTTGGCAAACAGCTCGACTCGCTGGCGGATGTTGTCTCATTTGGGGTTGCCCCTGCTTTCTTGATCTTGTTATACAAACTGGGAGATACCCATTGGATAGGACCGCTTGTGGCTGTTTTGTTTGTCATATGCGGTGCGGTAAGATTGGCAAGATTCAACCTAATGGCTTTTAGCAAAGGCTTTGTAGGTATGCCGATTACGGCGGCGGGTGTGATTTTGTCCTTTATGTTTTTATGGAGTGAGCATTTGAAGCCGGGGTTGTTGCTTGCATTAATGGTAGTGCTGTCGTTCCTGATGGTTAGCCGTATTCCCTTTCCGTCCTTCAAAAAATAATCGGTCAGGAGGTGGCTCTCCTATGGAATGGGTCATCAGCATGATTACACAATACGGATATATCGCTATTTTTGCTCTTCTTGCTCTTGGGATTATCGGTCTACCGGTTCCGGATGAAATTATTATGGTGTTTGTCGGCTATTTATCCTCTATCATGGTACTGAATTATTCGGTGTCTATATTAGTCAGCTTCATCGGTGCAATGACAGGGATGATGATCAGCTACACGCTAGGCAAAAAGCTGGGTCAGCCCTTGGTGGATAAGCACGGCAAGTGGGTTGGATTGACACCGAAGCGATTTGCAAGAGTTAAGGGGTGGTTTGCGCGTTTTGGGTTATGGACCATTTTGTTTGGTTATTTTATCCCAGGAGTCAGACATGCGACAAGCTATTTGTCGGGCATTAGTGCGATGCCTGTCCGAAAATATATGCTGGTGGCAAGCGCAGGTTCTCTGATATGGACGCTTATCTTTATCTCCATTGGTTATATTGCAGGGGCGAATATAAACTTTCATTAAGGTGACCTCAAAAGTAATGTAGCATTTTTCACGTATACCACCGATAATATAAATAAAGATACTGTACAACCAGTGAGGGGATCTGTATTGAATGCATTAATGAAGTATATTGAGAAGTTACCTAGTTTTCTGCAAATGATCTTGAATATCTCGCTGTTTCTGGTCGGGCTGATTTTAAGCTTCTTACTTCTAAAAGAAACATGGTCCATTTTTTCTTATGTTTTTTTGTACACAGAGGCCGACAAAAATTACTATGAATTCACGGAAGAGTTGCTTGTGTTTTTCTTGTATTTTGAATTCATAGCATTAATAGTTAAGTACTTTAAAACCAATTTTCATTTTCCATTACGTTATTTTATCTATATTGGGATCACGGCTGTCATCAGGCTCATTATTGTAGATCATGATGATGCTAAAAATACATTCTGGTGGTCTATTGCTATCCTAGTCATGGTAGGTTCTCTATTGATCGCTAACAGTAAATTGATAAAAAGAGAAAATTGATGCTCAGGAAGATTGCAAAGTTGACAGTCAAGTGGGAAAGAGGGAATAAAGACGAATGGTAAGAAACTGGATGAATCATGCGGGCGTCAGGCGGGTAGCCGTCCTTGCGATAATCGTTTTGCTGTTGTTTATGTTAAGAAGCATGATGAATATTATGTTGTTAACACTGCTGCTTACGATCTTGATTGGTAGTATATATAACGGAGTGAATAAGCTGGTCAAGCGGTTCGTCAATGTGCCGTCGATGATCGTGCTGCTACTGGTGTATGGGTTGCTAATTCTGATTATGGTGTGGGGCGTTTACAGAATGGTGCCGCTAATCGTTGTACAGGTCAAGCAGGTGTATCTCATGATTCAGCAAGCGTATATGTATCCTGATCGTAATCAATGGAACGAAACGATTATCGAATTTATGGACACGCTGAATGTTCAGCGGCTATTTGAGCCTGGCCTGAGTGCAGTGATGAAGGTCAGTCAATTGGGAACACAGCTTCTGGTGTCGATTATTTTGAGCTTGTTCTTCCTGATGGAAAAATCATATATTACACGTTTTACAGCTACGTTTGTAGATAGCAAACTGGGTTGGTTTTTCAAGGAAGTGGGTCATTTTGGCCGTATGTTTCTGGATACGTTCGGGAAGGTATTGGAGGCTCAACTACTGATTTCACTTATTAACTGTATATTGACCACGATTGCACTCTGGATTATGGGTTTCCCTAATCTGCTTGGTCTTGCGCTCATCATTTTCGTACTTGGATTGGTTCCAGTGGCAGGTGTGTTTATCTCACTGGCACCGCTCGGCCTGATCGCTTTCAGTGTCGGCGGCATTCAATATGTGATTTATCTAGTTATTCTGATCGTGGTGATTCATGCGATTGAGGCCTATTTCTTAAATCCGAAGCTGATGTCATCCAAAACGAATTTACCGATCTTCTTTACCTTTGTCGTACTTATTTTCTCTGAGCATCTGATTGGAATTTGGGGCTTGATTGTAGGTATTCCGTTGTTTGTTTTCTTCCTTGATCTGATTGGGATAAAACGCAAGCAAGAGAAGGATACTTGATTCAGCACTACAGATTCCACCCTTGTATAGTGACTATTGATTCATCACGAATGCCTGCGAAGCCGCAGGCATTTTTTTATTGCCCTTTTGTTCATAGGAAAAAATCGCTGACGCTCATCATCATGCAGGGTGTGTCCAACGGCATTATCAATGCATTCTCACTTATTTTTTAATTCTCTTGTTAGCTATAGTACACTGAATATGCAAGATTAGATCAAGTTAAAAGAAATGAGATGATCGGATGGAACAGAAAATTAAGGTATTGGCTATATCGGGTAGCCTTCGTCAAAAGTCCTCCAATACAGCGCTTATGAAGGCTACTATTGGGCTGGCTTCTGAAAATATGATATTCACAGTCTATGATGGATTGGGGGATCTCCCGCATTTTAACCCTGACTTGGATGTAGATGAGGGGTCAGCTTCCGTAAAAGAGCTACGGGAGCAATTGAAACAAGTGGATGGAGTGCTGATCTGTACACCGGAATATGGGAATGGTGTGCCGGGTGCTTTGAAAAATGCCTTGGATTGGCTCGTATCTTCAGGTGAATTTGTAAATAAACCTACAGCGGTCATTAGCGCGTCACCGTCTCCTATGGGCGGCCATCTTGCGCATGCCTCGCTGCTGCTCACATTGCAAATGATCAATGCACAGATTGTGGAGAATGGAAAGGTCATTATTCCGCATATCACCTTGAAGCTAAATCAGGAAGGTGAAATTACAAACGCTGAAACTAGGCAGGAGCTAGAAGCATTACTTCAAGGGCTTGAGCAAGCATGCTCAAGCACAGGAACTCTTTAGATTTTTGAAGTTTAATAAAGGAAAAGCAGCGGCAGTCTAAGATTTCATTTTCACCTTCGAAGCTGCCGCTTCCTCTTTTAATTGATTTTAAAGTTTGAATTTTAGACAGTGTCCAATAAGCTCTCGTATACCTTTAATCGGGCATATACCGTTTCGAGTATGGGGTAAACAGTATTACTGGTTGCAGCCAATGCAAGCAGTGAACCATGTAGATGGCTGGCTTCAATCGGAAGCTTTTTAAGCATATCGCGTTGCATGGATGACATCATCTCTGGTCGTAAGGATTCCATCGTTTTCAGTGTATGAGCTTCCATCTCTGAATCAATCGGCATCCCCGCGTTGTGAGCAAGTGTGACAATCTCATGCAGCAGCTTTTCGTAAATAGCACGTGACTCTGCCGTGGCAAGTATAGTTCCAACCGAGGCATCCATCAGTGTTGTAATTGCACTCAAGCTGGCAACGAATATATATTTCTGCCAAACTTCACGCTGGATATCGTGGCTTCGTGCCACTGTGAAGCCTGCATGATCAAGATGATTCAGCAGCAATTGTGTACGCTCTGAGTGCACTCCGTTCCATTCACCGAAGACGATACGGTGGAACGGACTTGTCTGAACAACAGAACCATCATGATCCAGCGTAGTTTCAATATAACAAAGTCCGCCCAGCACTTTTTCAGAACCGAATTGCTTGCGCAAAAAGTCAAAATGTTCGTAACCATTAAGTAACGGAAGAATCATGGTATGATCACCGATATAAGGCTCAAGATCGAACTGCAATTGGGGAAGATGATACGCTTTGACCGAAATGATAATACAGTCGAACGGATCGGCGGCTTCACCATTTGTAATAGCACGGATTGGCGTCTGGAAATCTCCATGAACACTTCTAACAATCAGACCGACTTCTGCCAACTGAGATTTTTTTGAAGGGCGTACGAAGAAGGTCACGTCTTCTCCTTTTTGAACAAGAAGTCCCCCGAAATAGCCTCCAATCGCCCCTGCACCTACAATCAGAAATCGCATTATAGGGTCCCTGCCTTTACTTTTGCATTCCCGTATAATCCTTCTACTACGTTCTCATCTGCCTTAAAAACATGCTCCTCGCCTGGAAAAGAACGATTCTTCACGTCTTCGACATATTGCCCGATGCTGTTACGAATCAAAGCACCTATATCCGAATAGGTTTTTACGAACTTCTTCTCCCGGTAAGGAGCTGAGTATTGTAACATGTCATGATACACCAAAACCTGGCCATCACAGTATCTCCCCGCACCGATGCCTATGACCGGAATAGATATCTCTCGGGTGATGCTCTTCGCTACTTCCTCTGTCACCAGCTCTAACACGATGGCAAAAGCTCCCGCTTGCTCCAGGGCCCGGGCATCATTTAGAAGGCGCTCAGCGGCCTGTGAGTTTTTACCTTGAATGAAGTATCCGCCGATTTGATGCACAGACTGTGGTGTAAGTCCGATATGCCCCAGTAGTGGGACGCCGGATTGAACAATTCGCTTCACGGTGTCGCAAATTTCCATGCCCCCTTCTAATTTCACGGCATGGGCATGTCCCTCTTGCATGAGCCTGCGCACATTAGTAAGGGCTTCTTCACTACTCCCGTGGTACGTCATAAATGGCATATCAGCAACAATAAAAGTATGTTCCGCACCGCGCACGACAGACCGTGTATGATAGACCATATCATCCATAGTGACGGGCAGTGTGGAGTTATAATTAGATAACACATTACCTACGGAATCACCGACAAGGATGATATCGATCCCGGCTTCCTCAGCCAAACGAGCAGATGGATAGTCATACGCCGTAATCATACTTATAGGTGAACCTTCTCGTTTCATTTTCTTCAATTGCAAAATATTAAGTGCTTTCGAGGTTGCCATGGTTGCATTCAAATCCTTTCCTACCTTTATTTTAGATCACAAAAAAAACCTTTCAGCACATGGCTGAAAAGGTCCGAAAGGCAAAAAAAGAGTCAATTTGCGACCGTTCTTTTGTCTCGGTCCTTGCGGATCAGAGCAAAATCCAACGAGTTCACCTCCATAGGCTCACACATCTACATATTGAATTACACTAACTAGAGTACCGTTCGAATGTATCGATACAGCCTCTCACGGAAGTATACCAAAATATAGGGCTGTTGCATAACATTCTCTACTATATGAACAAAACAAGCCCCTCCAACTTCCTATTCGGAAGTGAAGGGCTGTCAGCTTGCAGATACAGTATGTGAAATATTGCTAAATCATCAGGACGTGTATGAGGTCACGGACGGTCAATAAATTCATATAGAAAGGATTGACCCTCCCGATAGAATTCTAATTGTAGCATGGGACTATTGTATGTGGAGAGCGTGATATAATAGGGCACAAATCGTTTCATAGATGATGAATCAAGCAGAGGAGTGAAGGCTGGTGTATGAACAAATTGTAGCGTATGGTCTGAGCCAAAAAGAGGCTGTTAAGGATTATCCATTCGGTGCTGAAACGCTAGTACTGAAAGTTGGAGGCAAGATGTTTGCTCTATTATCTGAAAAGGACGGCATTAGCCATCTATCCTTGAAATGTGATCCGATCATTGCGGTAAATCTGCGTGAACAAAACAAGGCAATTAAGCCAGGCTATCATTTAAATAAAAAGCATTGGAATACGATTGAGGTTGATGCTACCTTCCCACTGGAGGATTTGTACAGCATGATCGACCATTCGTATGAGCTAGTCTTCAAGAGCTTAACCAAAGCGCAACGCGAAGCGATTACGATGAGAATACGGGCAACGGATTTGTAAAGGGCTGGTGAAGCCCTTAGGTTGTATCCAAAAATACTTACTAACATTATTATAGTTTTACTTGACAGAAAACACGAATAGATATATTCTTAATTTAAAGATAATTCATTTGAAAATAATATCAAGGAGTGGAACTTAACATGAGCGAACTGGTGAATATTATTCAAGAGAGAAGATCAGCTTCTAAATTTATTCCTGATGTTACTATAGATGCAAAAGAACTAGAAGAAATATTTCAGTTGGTGAAGTTTGCTCCATCGGCTTTTAATTTACAGCATACGCGCTATATCGTAGTGCAGGATGCTGATACCAAACAAAGACTGCATGATGAGGCAAGTAAGCAGTATAAAATATTAACGGCTTCGGCGACCATTGTAGTGCTGGGGGATACAGAAGCTTATACCAAGGTAGCTGACCTCAACGAAGGATTCCTGAATTTAGGTGTCCTAAGCAAGCAGGAATATGATAGTACGGTGGAATCGGTAACTCAGTTTTATCGCGAGCGGGGACCTGTCTTCCAGAGAGAAGAAGCGATCCGTAATGCCAGTCTGTCGGCTATGCAATTGATGTTGATTGCCAAGGACAAAGGCTGGGATACTTGCCCGATGATCGGTTTTGATCCGGCGAAGGTGCAGGAAGTACTGAATATTCCAGAGCAATTTGTACCCGTGATGATGATTACCTTGGGTAAAGAGGACGAATCGGGTCAGCGGGCACGGGGATACCGCAAGCCGGTTGGACAATTTGTCAGCTACAATGGATTTTGAAATTTGTAAATCATTTGTGTAAATAAATCATCATGTTAATGAAGGAGTGATAAAGATGTCATTGAAAACCGCTGGAATTCACCATATCACGTCCTTTGCAGGAGACCCGCAGGGCAACGTTGATTTTTACGCAGGCGTACTTGGTTTGCGATTGATTAAAAAGACGATCAACTTTGATGCTCCAGAAGTATACCATTTGTACTTTGGTAATGAAGAGGGCAGCCCGGGAACGATCATTACCTTTTTTCCAGCTCCGGGTACACGCAAGGGTAAGATTGGAGGTGGACAGGTCGGGATTACGACGTATGTCGTGCCGTCCGGTGCTTTGGAATACTGGGAAAACCGTCTGCACAGCTTGAAGGTGTCTTTCACGAAGGCCTCTCGTTTTGGCGAGTCATTCATCCAGTTCCGAGACAACGAGGGCTTGCATCTGGAGCTGGTGGAGCGGGAAGATGGCCCGGTGAACACGTGGACAGCTGGCGGCGTGCCTACGGATAAAGCTATCAAGGGCTTTGGCGGGGCGGTACTGTACAGTGCGGATTCCAAGCATACGCAAGAGGTGTTGGAGAACGTCCTGGGGATGACTCCCATCGGAGAAGACGCAAATGCAGGCTACATCCGCTATCAGGCGACAGGTGATTTGGGCAACCTGATCGACATTCCGGTCAAAGATGTCCCGTGGGGGAATGGCGGCGCCGGTACGGTTCACCATATTGCCTGGCGCGCGCAGGACGATACGGAGCATCAGGCGTGGAACGAATGGGTTCATCAGCATGGTTTTGGGACCAGTGGTATTGTAGATCGCCAATACTTTAATGCCGTATACTTCCGCGAGCGGGGCGGTATTTTATTCGAGATCGCAACCGATCCACCCGGATTTACCGTGGATGAGGAATTGAATGAATTGGGGCACAAGCTGATGCTGCCTGAATGGTATGAGCCTCATCGCACCCAGATTGAGTCTAACTTGGTTCCCATTGAACCTAGAGTATTAAAACAGGATTAATCTGCTCGATCCAAACAATCATATTTAGAAGAAAAAAGGTCCAATGCGGGAAGATTTCTACCGTGATTGGACCTTTTTTTGCATGTGGAATTGTCATACTAACGTATAAATAAGCGTGGAAGAGTTGGCTAGATCATGAGCAGTTCACGAATCTCCAGCTCGGTCAGTGCCGAAAGGGTTTCTTGCCCCGGTTGAATGACCTGGTCGATCATGTTTTTCTTTTTTTGTTGCAGCTCATACATTTTATCCTCTACCGTGCCTTGGGCGACGAGACGAATAACCTGCACGACTTTTTTCTGACCCATTCGGTGTGCGCGGTTGGTAGCCTGCTCCTCTACAGCGGGATTCCACCACAGGTCATACAGAATGACTGTATCTGCTCCGGTGAGGTTCAGGCCAGTGCCTCCTGCCTTTAGGGAAATCAGGAACAGCTCGCGTTCTCCTTCGTTGAAGCGACTGCACAGCTCGACTCGTTCCGGAGCGGGAGTCTGCCCATCCAGGTAAAAGTAGGACACCCCTTCTCGAGCAAGCTCACGTCCGATCATTTGAAGCATCGTAGTGAACTGTGAAAAAATGAGCATCCGTTTCCCGGAGCTGAGACATTCCGTAATGATCTCCAACAGCTGTTCAAATTTGGCGGAACTTCCCGTATACCCTTCGATGAACAAGCCCGGATGACAGCAGAGCTGACGAAGTCGGGTCAGACCTGCGAGAATTTTGATTCGATTTTTCTGAAATCCTTCCTCGTTGAGATGCTTCAACGTTTCATGCTGGAGCTTGGCCAGATAGGCTGTATACAACTTTTTTTGATCTGGCAGAAGCCGGGATACCTGCACGGATTCGATTTTCTCCGGCAGCTCCTTGAGGACATCGCTCTTAAGACGGCGCAGCAGAAACGGACGAACCCGCTTGGCAATCACATTTCGAGGCAGGTTGTGAAACACTCTTTTCCCACCGGGAAATAGCGCAGGAAATACAACGTCGAATATGGACCATAACTCTTCCAATGTATTTTCTATAGGCGTTCCTGTCAGGGCAAAACGGTAACGGGCTTTTACATCCTTAACAGCTTGTGCCGTCTGGGTGGCATGGTTCTTGAAAGCCTGCGCCTCGTCCAGTATGAGCGTATGAAACGATGGCTTGCTGTACACATCTGCATCGCGCCGTAGCAACGGGTAGGACGTAATGACGACGTCATAACTGGCGGCATCCCGTATGATCCGGCCGCGTTCTTCTGGGCTGCCATCTGCGATAGTGACGCGGACGTGTGGAGCAAATTTCTCCAGCTCATTCCGCCAGTTGTACACCAGTGATGCAGGGGACACGATCATGGCTGGAAGCTGCTGGCTGCGAATCTCCGGCAATACTGAGACGAGAAAGGCGATACTTTGCAGCGTTTTACCCAGCCCCATATCATCTGCCAAAATGCCCCCAAAACGGTAATGCGCCAATGTCTTAAGCCATTGAAAGCCGTAAACCTGATAATCTCTCAAGATTGGAGCAAGCATGTCTGGAACTGGAAAGTCGAGATGGTCTGGGTTACGTATATTTTCCAGCAGCTGGCGAAAGGTTTTACCCAAAGTCAGGTTTTTCCCATGATCGTGAGGATCAATTAAATACAGTCCTTGTGTGACGGGAACACGAATTTGCGCTGCATCCAGATCACTTTTACGGATACCTGTTTCATTCATGAACCGAATCAATTCCTTGTACTCCTCTGTTTCCAGCGGCAGCAAGGCACCATTCGGCAGACGGTGATATCTCTGTTTTTCCTCTAACGATTTGAGCAGTTTGCGAATTTCCGGTTCCGGAATGCCCTCCATATCAAATTTAAATTCAAGCCAATCCGTACGTTCATCCCATTCCGCCCGTATCCTTGGGGTAGGCAGAGTATTGTTTATTTTCGCTTTGACTGCACCTGTAGCATAGACGTCGAGCAGCTTTTCCAGTTGAGGAACAGTATGGTACAAAAAATCATACTCTGCATCTTCATCTTCCATAAAATATCCGCTGTCTGTTCTGGCAAAGGAGCTATGCTCCATCAGTTCCAAAATACGCTGCTCCTGTTCCCCATCACGTATCAGAATTCGGTCGTTACCAGGCGTTCGTGCATCTGTTTCCAGCGGGTTGATGATGATATCCCCATATTGGAACTCCAGCCCTGCCAGTAGCTTGTCTCTTACCCGGTCCAGATATAGCTTTGCCTTCAATGGCTGCTGTGTGACCCGATCTGAGACGGACCGAGTCATATGAACACGTCCGAGCTTCATTAACCCGGGTACAACCTTGTCCATAAAAGATTCCATCTGCTCTGGCGCAATCAGAACTTTTCGCCTGTGGTGTACCTCTACCATCCGTTTTAGCTCGGACAAACGCCGTAAGGGATCGGCCTTCTGTTTGACAAGCTTGCCATCGGCAATGACGACACCATAGTCCTCCATGATGGTCAAGTCATCCAATCCTTGTATGCTTAGCTGGTAGCCTTCGGTTATGGCCCCGGCCTCATCAAATTCAAATTGCAGTGGAAGCATCAGGTCGGACTGGGGAATACCCTCGCTCATGTTTCCGTGAATTTCAAAGTAGACGCCCTGTGCTGTTGTCAGCAAGGGGAGCAGCTTTTCCCAAGCCGCAGGCGGAATGAGGAGCATTCGCTCGCCGCTCATATGGCTACTGGAAGATGAATACGTGCCTGAGGTTTCCCGAATCATACGCTCATGGTGGCACACCTGGGATAATTGCTGGAGAATAGCGTCATGTTCAGGTCGGAAGCGGTACAACTCAGGCTCGTACGAGAAGCTTTTCGTGAACATGTAGCTACCCCCACGGTCAATACTATCCAGAAACGGACGAATTTTCTGGACGATATATAATCGTTTGGGGCCAGCCTTCATTTCTACACCAAACATATATTTTTGGTAACCGTAGGCAAAAGGCCGGATGACGAATTGAAAATCCAAGACCGCACGAGTATCCAGCAGGGTAGGCGTGCTGCGAAGCGGTCGCTTGCGGTCAAATAGTTTTAACATACTGTCGGTCAGCTGGAGATCCCCTTGTGTGATGTCAGAGGATCGTGCCGTTTTAGCAGTGTAATCATACGGAGCATCTGTAGATGTGTACATCCCGTCTGAATCCATGCTTCCTGCTGTATCTGGGGTAGTACCGGGATGAAGTCTGGAGGCGTAGGAGCGTACAGACAGACTTTTTCCACGGCGTATATCATGGGCGTTAAGGAGAACAGCAGCGATATGTTTGCAATATCGTCCGGTGTTCTGAAATGTGCTACAGGTGCACTCTGCTCGGATACTTCCATTGGATCGGATCATCGCCGCAACAGCATAAAAGCTGCTTCCTTTGACCGTAGCTTCGTATACCCCTTCATCATGATCTATTTGTGTAAAGGCCACTCTTTTGGCCCGGTAATAGGCATCCCCGTCGTCATAAGCAGCTTGACTGCATAGTTGTCTGATGGCTCGCCGGGTAAGTTCAAAACTCATGATTCGTAATCCTTTCCTGAGTTATTCCGTTTTCTTACATGATAACAGAACAGACAGGAGGATGGACACTTGGGCGCGAAACGTAACTTTACAAAAAAAGGAGAGCAGAAAAAAACAGGCCTTGGTCCGTCATTGAACCAAAGCCTGCCAGGTGGCTACAGCTATATTATATGTCGGGCAGTCCTTCTTCTTGCTCATGGACACCCAGCGCGTTACGTGCCATCTCCATATATTCATCTAGCCCGGATTTGAGGGCGAATTCGGCGATAAGCACAGGGTAAGCCGCGGTCAGTTCAACGATATGTTCGATCATACGCGGCCATACACGTCCGCCTGCTGCCTCGTAAAGCTTCAATAAACGAGTAAGCTCTACTTCTCCGAACAAAGTATAGTAACTCGTAAAATCAATCGCCGGATCAGCTACTTCGGCCTCGGTCCAGTCCAGCATTCCAGTAACCTCTGTATTCGAAGAGACTAAAATATGGCCTGGGTGCAAATCACCGTGTACAAGTACGGAATATTCCGGCCAGTAGCTATCGTCTGCCAGCCAGGTTTGCCATCGTTGCCATAGCTCGCCAGATACACCAAAGACGCTCCTTATTTCCTTCATCCGCTGGTCCATCAATTGCCGAACTTCGTCGTGCTGCTTTACGCGGACACCGAAATTTGCTGCCTGTTGGTGATCCGTCCGGTGCAACGCGGCTAGGGCTTTAGCGAGCGAAGCAACGAATCTTTCCGTCAGAGCCTCAGGATTGATGAACCATACGTAGCTTTTGGTTTCCATATCAATGGTAGCGGCAGGAGTGCCCTCCAGTTGAGGGTAGGCGATGAACTCTGGACGATACACTTGCCAATCCGGTACCGCTACAGGAAGAGTATCCCGAATCAACTGAAGCACTTTGTGCTCGTAAGCGGCTGATTGGACCACATCTGTTCGTCGCGGTGTACGTAGAACCCAAGGGGTACCCTGAATGTCTTTGGCGAATAGTGCCCGAAAATCTAGCCCGGACTCGTTGAGCTCTAATCCTTCATGTAGTATGTGAAGCCCGTTGCTTTTGGCAAGGGCCAATATATCACTAACGTCTTTTGAGTTAGTCAAGGAACGCTTTTCAGTCATATGAAACACACCTCATTGTTCAGATTTAGTTTAAAAAAAGGTAACTTAAACAAGCTTCAACCTTCCATATAAAAAAACGGGTTGAGCTTCATTGAAAAGCCTATCCTTTTATCTGAGACGCATGTAGTGAGTACACATGAAAGAGCAAACCTCCTTTACAAAATAGGGCATCTAACCCAGCACCAATATAACATCCTACATTGGAGGATGTCTACAATACGAGGAATAATATAAATGGCTACCCCAGTTCGCTTATCTGTGAGTTAGAGAAGTTTTTACAAGCTGCACATAGCAGGATACAATGGAAGTGTTAAAGAAAGGAGGCGGATACTTTTGCAAAATGAAGAGAAAAAGACCGATTCCAAATCCGGCTCATCCAAATGGTACCTTGGTAGTGCAGCAGCATTGCTTCTTCTGAAAGGTAAGTCGTTACTTGCCCTTTTAAAATTCAGTAAATTTGGCGGTGCGCTGATATCTATGGCGATAACGATTGGCACATATGCGATCATTTACCCGTGGGGATTTGCGGTCGGATTCGTGTTGCTGTTGTTTGTGCATGAGCTGGGACATGTATTGGCCGCCAAGCGCAAGGGGCTTCCCGTATCAGCACCGTTATTTATTCCTTTTCTCGGCGCGCTGATCACAATGAAACGGCAACCTTTGGATGCGCAGACAGAGGCTTATGTAGCCATGGGCGGCCCGTTACTGGGGACGGTTGGGGCTATGGCGGTATACGCAGGAGCCTATGCAACAGACAGTCCCCTGTTGTATGCGCTCTCGTATGTCGGATTTTTCCTGAACCTGATCAACCTGCTGCCGATTCATCCGCTCGACGGAGGACGGATTTCCACGGCAGTGACGCGTTGGCTGTGGCTGGTGGGCCTATTGGGTGGAATTGTAGTCGTAGTATATTTAAAATCCTTTTTATTTTTCTTGATATGGGCGTTCTTTGCCTACGATTTGTACAAAAAATATGTTAAACGCAATAAAGAGGAGGTTAAGGTCCAATCCTTTTTGCAAAAGCCGCTGGTGAACGTACAGCATCTGTATGAGCAAGGATATCCGCTGCCCGGACCGGAGCACACGCGCAGATTATCTTTTAATACCTACTCGGATTTGGAGGGGCAGCAATATGTGACGGTGTATATGGAAAGTCTGGATGTGGAACAGACGCTTCTGCTGCCACAGCAGTGTCTTGTCCAGCATGTATGGCTGAACGGTGTGGAACATATACCGACGCCGGATGCGTACCAGCTCAGATTGCTGTGTGGGATTGATTACATTCCGTTTGAAAATGATAAATATTACGAAGTACCCGCATCATCGCGCTGGAAATTCGGCATCGGTTACTTGGCTTTGGCCGTATTCCTGATGGGGATGATGTATGTGGTGCACCAGCATATAGGGGATATTAGGCTGTGATTCGAGTAATGAGAGCTTAGTCAAGATTTTAGATCATTAAGGCAACGGTAGAGCTTATAGAAAATAGAGTGAAAAGAGCGCGACAACCGCAATATTCGGTGTCACGCTCTTTTTTTGTATGAATAACACGGTGGAGCCCTTGCTATCCGTCCTTATATCTTAAATCCTTTGTGCATCAGTAATCGGCTTTAACGTCTGACGATATTTAAGTGGGCTGGTGCCTGTCCAGCGCTTGAACTGTCTGCTAAAATGAGCCAGACTGGAGTATCCGAGCAGGGAAGCTACCTTGTTGAGTGGCAGATTGGGCTGCTGGATCAGCACCTTAGCCTCATGCAGCTTGGTCTCCGATAGATAGTGACGTGGAGAATAGCCGTATACCTTGCGGAACACTTCCTGGGCATAGCCAGGACTGATCCCGAGGGAAGCCGCCACATCTTCAAGGCGGAACGCTTGCTCGCCAGATTCATCTTCCCGATAAGGCTTAAACCTTGATTGAATGGCTTCCATGATGGCCTTGGCATATTGAACGGATGAAGGCGCAATTCTGGGCTCCAAACCGGTAGATATCATTTGCGAGAATATCCCGAATAGCTCAAATAAGGCAATTTGCATACGAAAACGGTCTGCTGTCGTATATTCTCCGCTTTCCTGTACCATGCCAATCCAGCTATGGACGACCTTTTGCAGCTTGGTATTCGTTTCAGTACCCGCTGGGAAAAAGAGCTGATTGCTCTTAATCATTTCCTGACGGAACAATGGATCATCGACATTAAAATGAGAGCTAAAATAGTACATGCCGTTTGGGGAAACACACTGACTCACATGCTTGAAACCCGGCGGAATAATTAAAATATCACCTTCCCCAACCGAATATACGTTATTTTCCATAATCGTTTCCTGACGACCTTCTAAAACGAGTGCAATTTCAAAACCGATATGAGATTCCTCAGGCATGCACCAATCCGCTTTGACCCGGTGAATATGGGCGCCGAAAAATTTCACATTCCAGTCAATAATGGGTAGCCATTGGCAATCGTGGAATAGAGCTGGATCAACATCAGGATTTAATATCATCAGATCACCTTCGATTAGGGCAAATTTTACACCGCTTAGACAATCTCATTGTATCTAACATTTAACTATAATAAAAGAGCGTTTACAAATGCTATAGTATAAGCTTTTACATAAAAGAAAGCGCTTATATGTAGATTTTTTGAAAGCGATGCCATATTGTAATCAGGAGGAGCTATGGAAACAACATCGAAAGAACGTGTATCGTATTACGTTTACTTTTTGGGGAGCAACGCAATTCTCTGTCTGGTCGCCTCTTTTGCGATGCTATTTTATACGGATTATGTTGGCATATCTGTTTCTATTATCGGTACTTTATTCGTACTAGCCCGTATATGGGATGCACTTAGTGCTCCGATCTTCGGCGTGATCATTGACCGGGCCAATCTGAAGGGCGGCTTGTTCAAACCGTGGACGAATCTGGCTTCCATCATTTTGCCGATACTTACTGTACTTATTTTTCTCGTTCCTAATGATGCGTCGCTTACCGCCAAGGTGATTTATATCGCCGTCACGTATCTGGCATGGGAAATGTGTTATACGATCAGTGATGCGCCTGGCTTTGGGTTGGCTACACTGATGACGAAAAATACGCATGAACGTGATCTGTTAATGTCCAGAGGCCGGACGATGGTCTTCTTGGGTTTTATGGTCATCTCCTCATCTTCGGTAGCTGTGGCCAATCAGATATCATGGCCAATTTTGGCACTGATTGTTGCCATAGCGGGTTTGATACTCATGAACTTTACTCGCTTTAATGTCAAAGAACGGTATTCCAACAAGGCGGAGAAGGTTACGCTCAAGCAAATTATGACGTATCCATTGCAAAACAAGCAGCTTTTATTTTACCTGATGTCGTTTATGATGCTGTCTATGACCAATCTGCAAGGGATTGTCGTCAGTTACTTTGCCTTATACAACTTGAAAAATCCTATTTATATTTCCATTCTCATGTTCATTTCCTTGGGTGTGCAGCTGCTCACCGCGTTGATTTTACCCCCAATTATTAAAAGATTCGGCAAGTGGAAAGTGAATGTCGTCAGCTTGATTGGATTGTTTACTACGGGCTTATCTTTATTTGTAATCGGTTACAGTAACCCCGTTGTCGTATGTGTATTCGCGGTTCTTTTCGGTTTGTTCAGCTCTGCACCACAGCTCATGGTACCGATGTTTACGGCCGATTGTGTGGAATATGGCGCATTCAAAAAAGGCGTACGTGCCAGTGGTACCGCTTTTGCTACCCAAACGTTTGCAGGAAAACTGGGGGGAGCGGCAGCCAGTGGAATCGTCGCTTATGCGCTTGCCTTTGCAGGCTATGTCCCGAATGTATCGCAGACCGGACAGGTTCTCACATGGATATTCGCGCTCTATGCAGTAGTACCTGGAGTGGGGGCCTTAATTACGGCAGGTCTGTTTGCATGGCTGTACAAGATTAAAGAAAAAGACGTAGAAGGCTGGCTGGCAAGTGCGAAAAAAAATCTACAACAGGCAGATTCTGCGAAGCAGGGTGTAGCCGACAAGACGATATCCGTTCCATCCCTGAAAAAACCGCATAACAGCCACGGTGTTTGAAAATAACCTTATATAGCTCCACATACCCTAACGAACCTAATTGGAGGACGACTTGATGAAAAAGCTACTGTACGGTGTTGCCTATTATGATGAGTATATGCCATATGACCGTTTGGGCCAGGATATCCAAATGATGAAGGATGCGGGCATCAACGTGGTGCGGATTGCCGAATCCACTTGGAGTACGCATGAACCGCAAAACGGCGTGTTTGATTTTACCTCTGTGGATCGGGTGCTGGACGCCATGCATAAGGCGGGCATCGAAGTCATTGTGGGGACGCCCACCTATGCCGTACCCACATGGCTGGTGAAGGAGCATCCTGATGTATTGGCAACAACGCCTCAAGGTCCGGGCAAATATGGAGCTCGCCAGATTATGGACATAACGAACCCGGTGTACCTGTTCCATGCCGAGCGAATCATACGCAGGCTGATCGGACGGGTGAGTCAGCATCCGGCGGTCATTGGCTTTCAGACGGATAATGAGACCAAGCATTACCACACGAGTGGGCCCAATGTGCAATTGCAATTTGTAAAGTATTTGCGGGAGCGGTTCGAATCGCTGGAGGAGCTAAACCGCAAATTTGGTCTGGACTACTGGAGTAATCGCATCAATAGCTGGGAGGACTTTCCTTCGGTGGTCGGAACGATTAATGGAAGTTTGGGCGCAGCCTTTTCCCAATTCCAGCGCAAGCTGGTGACGGATTTCCTGGCATGGCAGGTCGCGCTGGTGAATGAATATAAGCGGGAAGACCAATTTGTTACGCAAAACTTTGATTTTGAATGGAGAGGTCATTCCTTTGGTGTTCAGCCAGACGTGGATCACTTTGCGGCATCGCAAGCCTTTGATGTGACTGGGGTGGATATTTACCATCCATCACAGGATGATCTGACCGGAATTGAAATTTCCTTCGGTGGCGATGTAGCGCGTTCGACGAAAAATAACAACTATCTAGTGCTGGAAACGGAAGCGCAGGCTTTTACCCACTGGGTTCCCTATCCGGGGCAATTGCGTCTGCAAGCGTTCAGCCATCTGGCTTCTGGAGCCAATATGGTGGCATACTGGCACTGGCATTCCATCCATAATTCCTTCGAAACCTACTGGAAGGGTCTGCTCAGCCATGATTTTGAACCGAATCCTGTGTATGAGGAAGCACAGACCATAGGGAAGGATTTTGCAAGATTGTCTCCGCATTTGGTCAACCTGAAAAAGAAAAATAAAACGGCGATTCTGGTCAGCAACGAAGCATTGACGTCGATTGACTGGTTTAAATTTAATATGAGCAGCCCGTTGAATTACAATGACATCGTACGCCGTTTGTATGACGAGTTGTATAAACTGAATATCGGGACGAATATTGTTCATCCAGGTACAGAATCGTTTGACGACTATGATCTCTTGATCGTCCCGGTCCTCTATTCTGCCCCAGACGCACTACTGGAGAAGCTGAACCGATATGTGGAGAAAGGTGGTCATATAGTATACACATTCCGAAGCGGATTTACCGACGAGCATGTGCAGGTGAGAACGTCCCGGCAGCCGGGCGTGATTAGCGAAGCCTGCGGCATTCATTACAGCTTGTTCGTGGAGCCGAAGAAGGTGACGCTCAAAAATAATCCTTTTGAGGTGGCACCAGAGGACAATCAGGTAGATACGTGGATGGAGCTGATTACCCCGACGACCGCCGAAGTGTTGGCCTATTACGATCACCCGCATTGGGGAAACTATGCCGCGATTACGCAAAACCGCTATGGTCAGGGAACAGCGACCTACATCGGCTGTATCGTCAGCCCGGCGGTCATCCGCGAACTATTCAGCTCTGTAGCCAAAAAGGCGGGAGTATGGGGAGTAGATCAGGAAACGTCTTATCCGATCATTGTTAAATCCGGCACGAATGAGCTGGGACGGACAATCCGGTACTATTTTAACTATTCCGAACAAGCAGGCTCAGTGGTATATCCACATGGAGACGGCAAGGAGTTAATCGGGGGGCGTACAGTTATCCAAGGACAAACGCTTCCATTAGAGCCTTGGGGTGTTATAATTATCGAAGAAGCGTAAATGATGAATAATGAGCTGAAACCAACTTACGAATAATATCATATAGGTATTCTCCGGGAGTATCCGGTAAATGAAGCGCCCCTGCGAATTGCGGGGCGTTTTCGCATATGGCTGAGTAGAGGAGTGCATCGCTATGCCAACCCGAGCAGTCCGCTGGTTCCGGGCGCTGACGGCCCCGTATCGACGCAGCATTCAGCTTAAGCTGATCTTGACGATGATTGTTCTATCTGTGCTGCCGGTCATTGCTGTCACGGTGCTGGCTGCGGAAAAAAGTAGAGCTTCCATGGAAACTGAAGTGGTAGAGACGAACATGTCCAATATGAAATGGACGGGGATCTATATCAGCGACCAGCTAGATCGTCTGAATCATCTGATTTACAGCATTCAGATCAGCCCTGATCTGAGCGATTATTTGAATGAGCGCGAGCCTGACAATCTTTCGAGCCAATTTAATGCCCAGCGAAAAATGCTGAATACGATGGCGAATGTGTATTATTCGGCCGGAAGTCATGTGATCGGCATCCAGCTTTATTTGAAGCAATCGCAAACCCTGTTTACCTTTAATAGCATGCAAAATGAAATTACGACAGTGAGCGGTATTCCCCCACAGTATGCCGAGATGTGGCAAGCGAATAAGGATTATTCGATTCGTCCAAGCTCTGCTGACCCGGAACGCTTTACTTTGACGCGCAGTATTCGGCGTTTTGAAGATCAGAAGCAGACGGGAGCTATTTCATTGGATGTATTGTGGTCGCAATTCGATCAGACGCTGGGCCTGCTGGGACGAGGGGATCAGCATCAGGTGCTTATTACAGATGCGGATGGCAGGGTCATGTATCCAGCACAGGCTCGGCAGTCGCCTCCACCTGCAGGTGTGCTGACAGCTCTTCGTGACGTTAAGCCGGGCCCTGGAGTGATTCAAACTGCTGAACATTATGTGTTCTATAATGATCTGGATGTAGTTGGGCTAAAGCTGGTCAAAATCGTACCCACTTCCTCCATTAACCACAGTGCCTTTTCAACCATGCTGTATGGTATTATCGTAGGCGTGATTTCAATTCTGGTTTCCATCTGCATTGCCATTTTCATCGCATGGCGGACTGCACGTCCGATTGTTCATTTGGCGCGTTCCGTACAGGAGCTGGATATGATCAAAGGACCGATTGGACAGCCAAGTACACGCCCGGATGAGATTGGGCTGCTGGAAAGAAGTCTGCATGGGATGGCAGGCCGAATTCGCGAGCATATTCAGGCGGAATACAGTATAAATTTGCAAAAAAAGACGGCTGAATTGAAAGCGCTCCAAGCGCAGATTCATCCACATTTTCTGCAAAATACGCTGCAAATGATCGGAAGTATGGTATTTTCTCAAAAGCCGGAGGACACCTATGAAGTCATTCGGTCGCTGAGTGAGATGTTCCGTTACGTGGTACGGGAACCTCAGGATTTGGCCTCTTTACGCGCAGAGCTTGACCATGTGGGACACTATATGCGCATCCAGCAACGGAGATTTCCACAAAGATTGGTATTTCAGGTGGAGTCGGAAGAACAGGCGATGGATATTCGACTGCCTAAGCTATCGCTTCAGCCATTGTTGGAAAACGCGTTTCAGCACGGTCTTGATCGAAAGGCGGGAGCATGGCAAATGGGGATTCGAGTGGAGATTATGAAACAAGATGTGTGTATTACGGTTTGCGATAATGGAAACGGCATGGCCCCGGACAAGCTGGAAAAACTACGGGCAAAGCTGGAAAACGCGTCGGAGGAACCGATCTGGGCGCAGGGTAGTCATATCGGATTGAGCAATGTGTCTTCACGCATACGGATGAATTTTGGAGTGCACTACGGAGTGACGATAGATAGTGAGCAGGGAGTCGGTACACGTGTCACCATCCGCATTCCATTCACCTCAGCAGAGGAGGGAAAAGTATGATCAGAGTATTAATTGTGGACGATGAGCCGTGGAACCGTGATATTCTGAAGACATTTGGCACATGGGAAAAACTTGGAATGTTGGTAGTGGGTGAGGCTGAAGACGGGGACGAGGCGTTCAGGCTGGTCGGGGAGTTAGCTCCCCATATTGTGATTACTGATATGCGCATGCCGGGTGCGGACGGAGTGGAGTTGCTGCAAGCACTAAATAACCATTGTCCTGATGTGAAAATCATTGTCGTGAGTGGATATGATGACTTTGCGTATGCCAAACATGCCATCCGTTATAAGGCCGTCGATTATTTGTTAAAGCCAGTCAATCCTGCAGAGCTGAATGCAGTGCTACTCAAATGCAAAAACGATCTGGAGGTCAAGGTGGCTGAACAGCAGCAAGAAGCGACAGAGCTGGATTATGAGTTTTTTCACAGGTTGACCCGGTATAAGCAACTGCTGCGTCTTTATTTTAATGAGCTGAACTGTGACGGGGTGAACTTAACCTGCAGGCAGGTTATGCAGGAGTTGGAGAGTTATGGAGCACCAAGTCCACATATGCTAGGCAGGCTGGTGCAGGAGCTTCTTTCCCTGCTGAAAGAGCTCGCAGCGGATAACGGGCTGGATAATTCTACGACAAAGGCAGGATTTCCACTGCCGCAGGATGCCGTATCCTCTGTAGAACATGCGCTGGAATTCGTATCGTCGTGCTATGTTCAGGAACTGGATCAGCTCATTCGGCAGCGGAAATACAAAAACAAACTGAATTTAGAAGAGGTACGGCGATATATCGACAGTCACTTTGCTGGGCCGATTACACTGGAGCAGTTGGCGAAAAACTTTTTTGTGAGCAAAGAGTATATGAGCAAGGTATTTAAGCAGGAGTATGGTCAAAATGTAACGGACTACATCGTAGAGCGAAGAATGGAAAAGGCGCGGGAATGGCTGGCCAATAAACAGATTTCAATTAAAGCAGTTGCGGAGATGGCAGGATATGAGGATGTGTCTTATTTCTATCGGGTATTTAAAAAGCATTTTGGCATGGCACCCGGTGAAATGAGGAAGGAAGTTTAAAAAAGTCCAATTCAATAAGCTAAGGGTGTCCAATGGCAGAAGTGACCTCCCACCCTATAATGAAAGCGTATACAAAACAAGCGGTACAAAGGAATTTGGCCTTACGAAGTTCGCACAGAGCTGAATAGAGGTTGAAGACCGGCGGCATAGCTGCTTTGAATAACAGCTGATTTGCCGATGGGTAACAGTTATTTTCAAAATAGGGGAGGTCATTTTTCATGAAAGTGTGGAAAGGTGTATTGAGCACGATGCTGGTTGGCACGTTATTGGCCGGGTGTGGAGCGAATTCTTCAGGCAGTGACAGCAGCGGTTCCGGTGGAGACGGCAAAACGGTGAATCTCAAAATGTTTATTGCTCAGCCCCGTTTGAAGGAGCACTACGATAAATACATTAATGCGTTCGTAGCGAAAGAGAAGAAAGATAAAAATATCGACGTTACGGTCCAACTGGAGATGCCGCCTGCTGACAACGCCGCACAAATTTTGAAGACAAGACTCGCATCCAACGATGCGCCGGACGTATTTGCATTGCACGCGGTGAATGAAATTCCTCCGTTTTATAAAGCGGGCTATTTGGAGGATTTGTCCGGTCAGCCTTTTGTTAACAAATTGATGGATAGTGTGAAGCCTTCGGTGACAACCAAAGACGGAAAGGTCGTAGCGGTTCCTTTGGAGACGATCTCATGGGGCTACTTGTACAATAAAAAGATATTTAAGGATTTGGATTTGCAGCCGCCGGGAACGTTGACCGAAATGAAGGCTGTGGTCGAGAAGCTGAAAGCGAATAATGTGAAACCGTTCCTGTTGTCCTACAAGGAATCCTGGATTCCACAGCTGTTTGTGCCACTTACGGCAGGTGCAATGATGAACACACAGAATAAGGATTTTATCGACCGGATGAATCAGGATAAAGGCTCTTTTTCCGAAATGAAGAGCATGTTCGATATTATTGATCTGGTGAATAGCAACGGTACTGACAAGGCTCTGGAAATCGGCGGGGATGATGGATCGGCTGCGTTTGCCTCGGGTAAAGCGGCGATGTGGATTCAAGGGCCGTGGTTTGCGGAAACGATTTTAAAATCGGATCCGAAGATGGATTTTGGGGTAGCACCGCTGCCGATCAATGACGATTCCAATGCGACATTGATTAATTTGTCCACTTCGACTTCGCTGGCTGTATCCTCTACAAGCAAGAATAAGGAGGTTGCGCTCGATTTTGTTAACTATGTGCTGGATGACAAGGATTCTAGCGCGTTCTATGAAGCATTGAAATTTAACCCGATCTCCAAAGTGCATACGTTTAAAAGCTATCCTTGGGTTAATGACGCTACCGAATACGTGAAAGCAGGCAAGTCGTACCAAGATCCATCTATCCCGCAAGCGGTCAAGGACGAGGCAGGCAAATCGCTACAATCCTATTATGCTGGTCAGCTCTCGCAGGATGACGTAATTAAGGCGCTGGATAAGGCATGGAAATCGTATAACAAAGTGAACAAGTAACGGTAACCTACAGAATTACACCGGGAGGGAGAGACTCCATGCCTTTTAAAATCTATAAAAAATACGTCATGTTACTGGCGTTTACAGCCCCGGCGCTGATCTTTTATGCTATCTTCCTGCTCATTCCAACGATCAGCGGCATGTACTACAGCTTTACAGACTGGAACGGATTGAATCCTAATTACAGCTTTATCGGCTTGGGGAACTTTGTGGAATCGTTGAAGGAAGACCCCGATTTTCTCAATTCCCTTTGGTTTACCCTTAAATACGTATTGGTCATGATTGTGCTGCAAAATGTACTGGCACTGGCACTGGCAGTGTTGATTGAGTCGCGTACACGTACCAAAGGATTTTTCCGGACGATATTTTTTATGCCCAATATGATCAGTACCATTATTAGCGCATTTATGTGGACCTTCGTTTTTTCTTCCGTGCTGCCACAGATCGCCGAAAAGACGGCTATCGCCTTTTTGGGCCAATCGTGGCTGGGCGATCCGAAAGTATCTTTCTTCTCAATTATTATCGTGTCGCTCTGGAATGGTGTAGGTTATATGATGATCATCTATCTGGCTGCGCTTCAAGGTGTACCACAAAGCTTGAAGGAGGCTGCTATTATTGACGGGGCGAACGCATTTCAGACATTGCGAAGCGTAACGATGCCAATGATTACTCATGCGATTACGATCTGTTTCTTCCTGACGCTGAATGGTGCCTTCAAGGTGTATGAGGTCGTATACGGACTGACTGGCGGGGGGCCGGGGCGCAGTACACAGGTGATTACGATGAACATTTATGAGGAGGCGTTCTCCAACAACTTCCGTTATGGTTATGCGAGCGCCAAATCCGTTATTTTGTTCGCAATCGTTCTCATTTTCACCCTGATTCAGCTGCGTGTCATGAAGAAGAGGGAGGTGGAGGCATGAGGCTGAAGAAAGCTAATTCCTTGCTGATTACGCTGATTCTGTGCGTGGGCGCTGTCGTGTCCTTCTTCCCAATCTACATGGCGGTAATTAACTCGTTTAAAACACAGGGTGAGATGTTTGCATCCTTTACGGCGCTGCCGACAAAGCTTCACTTTGAAAATTACAGTCAGGCTTTTCATCAGACTCATTTGCTGAACAGCGCCCTTAATTCCACGATTATTTCTTTTATCGGCATTGGTGGCATTGTGATCTGTTCGGCACTGGCAGGCTACAAGCTGTCTCGTACACAGGGGAAATTGAGCAGTGCGATTTTCTTCCTGTTTGTCGCATCGATGCTGGTACCGTTTCACTCTATTATGATACCGCTTACGCGAATGGCAAAAGATTTGTCCGTTCAGGGCAGTACGTACGGCTTGGCCCTGATCTATATCGGCTTGGGTGTGAATATGGCGATCTTTTTGTATCATGGATTCGTCAAATCCATTCCGCGTGAGCTGGAAGAATCCGCACAAATGGACGGCTGTAATGAGTTTCAAACATTCTTTCGCATTATATTTCCATTGCTGCTACCAATCACAGTTACCATTGCGATTTTGGATTTTCTGTGGATTTGGAATGACTTTTTGCTTCCATTGTTAATGCTGACGGATGTGAACCATTACACCCTGATTCTCTCGACCAATATGCTGTTTGGAGAGTACAACAAGGATTGGTCGCTTATTCTGGCCGCACTTGTGCTGACCTCCATCCCGGTTATCCTGATCTACGCCTTCTTTCAGAAATTCATCATGGAGGGCATTGCGGAGGGAGCGGTTAAGGGATAAGGTGGAAAGCCTTCCTATCAACAAGGAAGGCTTTTTCTCTGATTCAGCTTTTTTCGCGCCAACGTTTCAATAAAAAGATAGGAAGGGTTACAAACAAAATTGCAAAGGCTACAATGATCCACCACTGAGGGTCAATGATATACAACACGACTCCGATCAGCAGAACTGTTGTTATTATGGAAATTCTCACTTTCAACATTATTCTCTTACTCACCCTAGCTTCTAATTTTGGCAGCGTTATGAGGGTGATTGCAGTTAACGCAGCAAAAAATATGGAGGTAAATGAATTATAGATAATATCAGCTCCCTTGATTATTATGCATACCTCATATTCCACTGGGCTTAAAATGTTGAGAGTTTACTTGTAATAAGATATGCTTCTCATTTGAAGTTAGCCACAATTCCTTTACTTTTGAGTATATTGCAAACGCAACTCTTTATGGAAAGGAACGTTTATGTGAATTGTAAATGAACATCAAACAAAATCGATATAACTTGTTTAATCTATTGAGAGGGCACATGGAGATTGTTTGCCGCCCATAAAGTTAACAAGTAAAAGAAGAACAGGATGCCTATTATAACTCCAATTACGATAAAAAATTTCTTTTTCATCACTCTCTCCTCTTCATTACAATGAATAGGTCTTCCATTTGCAACAAGGGCTTTAATTTACGAATACCGTGACATAGTTTGTCTCATATACTATCTTTTCCTTTATCCAACTATAAAGGATGTGACCAATAACAAGCGCAGAACCAAGTACAAGGACTGTAGTGTGCCAAGTCCACTCTTGTATTCCACTAAGAAAGACAGGAGCGATACCTATGAGAACTCCGATCACTAAACCAACAATTATCACTACATCAGGTGTTTTGCTACCTTCACCTTTATTTTTTTGGAAAAATTAAATAAAGCGCCTTGGATTTAACTCCAAGACGCTCCCCTGCTTGTAATAACGGTTAGTTAATGTCTGATGGGTACTGACCAGTAGTAGCCCAAGCCTCGCCATCAACTTTGTTTCCGTCGGCTCTGAATTGAATTACGTATTTCCCTGAAGGCATCCCATTAGGGAATGAATTAAGACTATTCCACGTTAATGAGCCTCCTTTGCCAACAGTTTTATAGACATATTCTTTCCCGTTACCCTGCAAGCTCCAAGAGATAGTTGATGTTCCTTGATTCCGAACTTTAATCTTTACATGTCCATAACCTTTATCAACAGTTAAGTCCATCGTCGGACTTGTCCCACCAAGAACCTCATGTACCTCTTGACCAGTTTGTTGGATAACTATACCTCCATGATCCTTCGATACTTTAATCCCCGTAACTGGTGCGGCAGTAGCAGCCAGCGGAGCCACTGCCGTAAGAGCCAATACACCTGTAAGAATGATTACTGTGTTTTTAAACTTCATCAAAAATCGCCCTCTCGATTGGTATAATTTGTACTACTGACCAAGTATATCATTAAAAAAGGAATATAGTGTATATTTTTGTTAACAAAATGGTAAAAAGCATTAATATTCGAAAATATATATTTTATTCGAATATTGCATGACATATATTTCAAAACTTATTGACAACTGTTAAATTATGGACAACAATAGAATGCAATAATAAAAATTTTTGGAATTTCTGTGTGGGAGGTGGATATGACATGAAGCATACACCTACGATTAGAGCAGAATTAGATAGTTACCTACAACAAAAGGGTTTGAGCTTAGCGCAATTCGGACAACTTGCAGGCATGAATAGGGGAATAGTAAGTGCTATTGTGACAGGGAATAAGTCAATGTCTGTTAACCAGCTTGACCTAATCACTGAGGCTATGGATTTACCAGAAGGGTATTTTTACGATCTGTTTATAGAAAACTACATCATCGACACCCCCCCGAATATGAGGCGAATCGAGCCATTTCTATTTCGTTGTGCGGAGTTGGACAAGTTGGATGCGATTAGTCGAGTGGTGGGAGCCATCATGGACAATCTACTGTATTCGCCCAAGCTATTTGAAATTGCAGAAGAATTGTTGAAGCAGGGAAGACATGCGGCTGCACTACTGCTCTATGAGGGTGTGGCTGAAGCGGAGAAGTATCAACATTCTGAACGATTGGCAGTCTGCCAATATCGTATATTCACGATTCAAGTTGGAAACGATCAAAGCCGGAATCTCAAGGCAGCAACGCTATTTGAATCCTTCGTGGAACGTCTGGATGAAATAGAACAGCTTGACGCGCTGAAGGATTTAGCAAACGTGTACAGGTCTTTGCGTAAATGGGACAAGGTTGAGGAAGTAGCTAGAACAATGAGAGCTAAAGCTGAAATCCAATATACTTTGGAACATCGACAGCAGAGTCGAATGCGTGATGAGTCTTCCAAGAAACTAAGTCGTCCACTGTTTGTGTACATCGCTTATGCTGATTTGTTGTGTTCAGGTTCTTGCGAAGCTAAAGGCGATTACCACCAAGCCCTACAGTATACATACGCCTACACTAATTTAGATTGGGTTTTGGAGAAGGACGAGGACACCCAATACTGGATGGGCTTGTTCCAAAACTGGGCAGAAGGTAACACGTACGTATATAAGCTTTTATCTGGAGATGTAAGCGTGCTAAACGATTATGTTCAATATATTATTGCATCAAGTGATAAAGTCGATAAGGAAATGATCGTAAAGCTTTTGAACGTAATGTTTGCAGCTAACCGATTTCAGTTAGACGTGAATGATATACTTAAACGGTTTGAAATGATTATTGATTCTTTTGTACAACAGCCATCATCGGATATGTATACCTATCAGGTAGTACCAGAGCAAACAACACGTTTTAAATATGAACTTGCTAAATACTACTTGAACAGAGGCAATTACTCTTATGGCTTCAGATACCTGCTAGACGTTTTATCTAAATCATTAGCCAATAACAAAGAATCCTTCTTCATTAGATGCATAAGATTATTTGAGCAGTTTAAACAATTTGCTGACGTTAGAACTTTTATAAAGTATGAAAGTTTAGTTAGTGTAGGGCAAAGAGAAAGATTATTTTACTATTAATATTTATGCCCTCTATTTTAGAATGAATGGTTAGACAATGTTAAAAAAATGGTACTGCTAATGATTGCAGCTAGTTTTTTGTTTATTGTTACTGTACCTGCCCAGACGCATGATATACAGCCTCATGTACAGCATGGAGGTGCTTAAGCGTAAGCAAACAAATCACCGCCATCCAGTGGTTGGCGGTGATTTGTTATTTTGGAGGAATTAACACATCAATCACCGAATACCTATCTTGAGGTGATCAGCATGAACCATACATATTGTATTTACAAATTCATCCAAACCAATCGTATTGATAAAACGAATACGGAAGTACTGTTGTGCAATCCGAAAGCATCGGTGACACCCTACTGGCTAAGCTGGTGGGGTGTTTTTATATTCATTTTTCAATCGATATCAAAATAAACAGTTGAAAAGCCGATATCATAATTACCAACTAATGAATACTTAGGAGGATTATAGATGGTCTTTTGGATTCTTTTACTTATAGTCGTGGGACTTATTCTTTCAGCGTTTATAGGCGGTTCTCGGATTGCGAGCAATAATCGTAAACAACCGAGAATAGAACGTATAGGTGAGGTGGTTGATAAGCGGGTAGATTGGACTGAAGGATCGTCTTCAAAAACATTTTATATAACTTGCGAGTTCGAAAGCAATGAGCGCAAAGAAATTTCAGTTAGTAACGATAAATATGGCCTTTTTGTCGTAGGGGATAAAATCAAAGTAACAAGCCAAGGTACTTGGAACTGGGTAGAACGTGTCATAATATGAGGGGATCAGCTTAATCTATATATTTATTTACATAATCACCCAAACGTTATATACTTCCCATATAAATCCGAAAGCATCGGTAGCACCCTGCTGGCATACGCTGGTGGGGTGTTTTAATAAGTTGGGAATTTAAATATGCTACGTAATATAAAAAGCCTTCCATTAATGGAGGGCTTTTGTTAGACGCTGAGTATGAGAATCATAAATCAATGTGGCTTATTACGCCTTTTCAAAAGTTTTATAACAAGTAGTATGCAGAAAAATACTGCAAAAGCAATCACAATCCACCACTGAGTATCAATTATATACAACACGACTCCGATAAGCAGGACTGTTATTATTGTAATTCTCACTTTCAACATCGTACCTTTGTCCACTCTTGTTTCCAATATTGGCATCTTTATAAGGATGATTGCAGTCAGTGCCGGAAAGAATATGGAGGTAAATGAATTATAGATAATACCAACTCCTTGATCTAATTACTCACCCCGGATTGTTCGGATTTAATGTATAAAACAACAACCTCCGCTAAGACAACTTTCACTTCGAGAAAATACTGATAATAAAAAATAAAAGCGAAATGATGATCAAAAATAGATATATACTAGAAATCCGTTTTCCGATTGTAGCTCCAAACTCTTTAGGATTTTTATATCCAATGATTAAACTGGGAATAAAAAAAATACTGGATAGAAAAATGGTGTAGTGAAACCTAGTATTATCAACACTGTTAGACCAGGCGGGCAATCCTAAAAAGGAAAGCAACTGGTCTCCCAATACGTAATTGCCAAATTCGAAAGAAACAGCCATGCCAAGAAGAGATAACAGCAGTGAAAGTGATCCCCAGCCTATTTTTTTTCTGTTTTTTCTCAACAATTCAAAGATAATCAGTAAAATTACAATTGCTTGTATGCTATATGTCAACATGATTGAAAACATAAAGTACCTCCTTGAACACCAGAATCAAATGATAAGATGTCAATTTCGGAAATGAGTATACCATTTTTTGGAATGTTTTCATATGCCTTTCAATACAGCGATCGTATGATCAAATGGAACGCGAAGCGGCCTTAGCCATACAATATTTCATCTGAATGTAAAAGGAGATGATTATGTTGGCTACCTTCTCGGCCGCGCTTCAAGTGAAAAAGCGGATGGCCAAGCGAGTTTTAAAAATGTCCGGTGTCCACGGCATTGGCGTAGGGTACAGGGACCCTGCTCATCCCAAAAGAGGAGCCGCTGTCATTGTGTACACGGACCGTTTAGCGTCGGCCTCTACTGGACTCCTGTCGGCCACCGCATTAGGAAAGAAAACGAACGTTCCAGTCCGAATTGTAAAGACTGGAAAGATCAGAGCCAATGCCACGGACTACAAAGTGCGCATACGCCCGGTCATCGCCGGCTACAGTGTCGGGACGATTGAAGGCTCCGGTTCAACCGGACTCATCGTTGCCCCAACTGGAGCGCCGGCGACACGTTATCTTTTTAGCAATAACCATGTCCTCAATCCCTCCAATACAGACAATCGAGAGGCTACAATTCAGCCAGGCGGAGCCGATGGGGGGACGGTTGCCCAGGATCGTATAGGACGGCTTTATCGTTACGTACGCTTGAATCCCACCGGAACGAACCTGATTGATGCGGCGCTTTCGCTTCCGACCCGTAACAACTTGCTCAATCCGCGTTATGCTACAGTAGGAGCGATTCCGGGTCATGTGACCGCATATCGCATAGGGGAAAGATTGAAGAAGGTAGGGCGTACGACCGGGCGGGTCAATGGCACGGTAGAGTCCGTCTATACGGACCTGCAAATCAATTATGGTGGAGAGTTGGGCTTACTGACCTTCGAAGATCAGACGGTTATTAGAGGTACGACTCCCGTATCACTACCTGGGGATTCCGGCTCTGTATGGCTCAGACAGTCAGATAATTATGCAGCTGCGGTCAACTATGCAGGTACGGCAGATGGTCGCTTATCCATAGCCTTTCCGGTGCAGTGGGCCATGCAGGTATTCAACACACGGGTAGCCCGCCCCAACGGGGCAGGCAGAGTACTGAGGATAGATACAGGATCTTCCCCTCGCTCCTATACTAGGCAACTCACTAGTGAGGAACTGGTTCGCTTAAGACCAAGAACGACACGCATTAGACGGAGCTAAACGCCCTCCAGATGGAAAAGTTGCCGCTGATCGTCCCGGTAAGGCGGTCGCTTTAAATGCTTTCCATAGGGTGGCTTGCTCGGAAGCATCATCTCCCCGGATTTCTCCCCTGATTACAGACTTAACTTAAGAAATCCGGGGGTAGAGCTAATATAAGCAAGAATCATTCACGATACCAATCATTTACGACGCAAATGATTCACGACACAAATGATTCACAGTACAAATCATTCACAATCTAAAACGTTAACGGCATGAATGAATGCGTAAATGTATTCTAATCTGCTCCTTCGGCATATGAACGGGCTCCCTCATCATGGGCTGTAATGGTGCTGCTTGCCGAGGCCAAGCCCCGGATTTCCTGAGCGGTCAGGGCTCTGTTGTAAATGATCAGTTCATCCACTGCACCGTTCAGATAGGGATCATCAAACTGGGATTTCCCAATATAGTTCCGGTCTGTCAGTCCAAGGCTAGAAGGCTTCAGCGTCATGTTGGTGTTACGCGTCGCCTCTACACCGTCCACATACATCATTCCAGTATTGCCTGACAAAGTCACGGCGACATGCTTCCAAACCCCAGTTGCCAGCTCTGGCGCATTCAACTGTTGTTCCTCTCCGTTCCCCGAGACGGTGATAGCAAAGCGCATGCCAGTTCCCTCGGCCTTGGGTGTCAAAAACATATACCGATCCGTGCCTGCTCCAAAATCAAACAGGCGTGCCCAGCCGTTATGCGTGTTCACCCGTACCCACGCGGCAATCGTAAAGTCATTTATGCTGCTAACGATACCACCGGGCAGGCTAGCATAGGCGTCTGTACCGTTAAAGTACAGGGCATTACCTTTTCGTCCGGCGCCCCACGCGCCTCCACTTACACTGGCCTGCTGTCCATAACCTGACGAATCGGCTGCGGTAGATCCGGCCGTTTCATCAAATTCATAACGGGCTACAATGTCTCCGGCGGGAGACGGGTTGTCTGTACTCGACTGGATACGGATATCATAGTTGGCTGCCGTACCAATATTCAGTCTGACCGTGGTCGCAGAGCTGTTAGTAGCCGTGACTGACCCGGTTTTTGTGCCGTCTACGAGCACGTCATACGTACCTGCCGCGAGTCCGGTCAAGCTCATAACGGTGGTATGAGTCGTGCCTGGGGTCATATTTTTCAGTGTCAGACGGATGTTGTTCTTGGACTTGGACACGATGGCCAAGCTATATTGATCCCGATTCAGCTCCAAACTCAGCTTTTGGGTGATCAGATGCAGACGTTGGAATACACCGTCCTTTGGAGTAATCGCGTAGCTGTTACTGCTTTCTGTAACGTCACAGCCATAGCCGAACAAGCCGAATATTGGATCTACAGCAACATCCGAGCTTAGGATTTTGATGGCTCCAAACAGTCCCAGATCGGCTTCCCCGGACATGCCGCGCCATCCGTTAAAGAGAGGGCCACCGTCCAGACCGAGTGCGCCGTAATTGCCCTTGCCCGCCTGATATGTCCACGATACCGCCCCGATGTTGGCAGGATCAGAGCTGATCTGTCCCGAGTTAATCGCTCCGATGTTCGCCAGCTTGGCGGCATAGGATAGACGCTGATCCACTTCGGGCTTGGACGAATGCCGACGTGTCCAGTCATCCATCACATAGCCGGCCAGTGAGGTGGTGTACTGGAAGTTCCACCAATTCTCTCCGGTGATGGTGACCGGATCGGTGTAATAGTACCAGACAGGCATATGACCGCGTGCAGCACGCGTTTTGGCGTTGATTTTGCTCATCATCGTCGTGTTGTTGTTCATTTTGGCGAGTGTATATACGGCTTCTTCGCCTGTATTGTCATAGTTATACTCAGAGCCATAAGGATAGGTGGTGTTTTTGAAATTGTTGTACTTGGTAGCCATTTTGCCAATCAGGTCGTTAGCCTCGGTGGTCAAGCCTTCTTCCTGAAGCGCTTTAATCATATCAGGTGTAGTTAGCTCACCCATGAGTCCCGTGTTCCAGTTATAAGCAACAGGGCCTTCATACAACGCTTTAAAAATACGATAAGCACGTAGCAAATATGTGTTTTTGCTATTGCGATAGCTGATCAGGTTGGGATACAGCTTGGCAATTTTATACATGCTAAAAAACGTATTATAAATGTGCGGATAGGCATAGCCACGGTACGTTGGTGTCGTGTTAGGCTGCGGCATGAGGAAATCAGGGACCAGATAATCGGTATGATGGCCTTCCATCAAATTCGTCCAGATGGCTACTTCCAAATAATCATCGACTGCCTTGATCTCAGATGCCACGGGCTTCTGAACGTTTTTCTCCGCCAGAAACTGGCCGTGAGTTAGTCCCCAATCATCACCCCAGCCCCAGTAACCAGCAAAGCTGTTGCGTCTAGCCTTGTACTGCATCATCCAGTCATCAAAGACCTTGTCCCTCAGGTCGCCCGGCACGTTCCATTGGGTGCTGTTGACCATGAAGGTAGAGTGACGCTGAAGTGCAGCTTCGACTGGCTCGATGGCATAGAACTGGAGAACGGTTTTTCGCCGTTACCATAGTTTACAGTAATATTGTTATGTCCCAGTCGTCCCAGTGTAAGTTCATATATTTTATGGTTTGTAGGGGCTGTTTCCAGATAGCTGATGGTCGTTTCAGACGGATATTGCGCTGTGACAGAGGTAATGGATTTGCTGGTATGCAGATCGAATTTGGCCTTGAGATTCGTCGGGAAAATCATGCCCGGAACCACGGTCACATCCACATGTCCCTCACTGTACAGCCTGTCCTTTACGGCCTGCTCGTCCGCTACCTTGTAAAATTTAAAGGCATACGTTTTGCTTTCACCAGGAGCCAGCGACAGACTGGTGCTTCCAAGATAGCCACGGTTGGTGCTCTTGATGACATTGGAATGGATATAGAACACATTCAGTCCTTCGGACCAGCCACCTTGCTCCATAGCCCATGTGCTGCCTGGATGCTCCTCAGTTCTCCAATGGTCCTGATATTCGAGACCAGCACCCGTTGAGGCATCAGGGATCAGCAGTACATACGGTCCGATGCCGCTAGGTCGTCCAGCGGTAATAAAGGAGCTGTTATGGCCTACAAAGGAGTGTGAGAGTACTCTGGTTTCATAAATTTGTTCATTATTGCCGCCGGACCAGTACTCGTTAAACGGAAGCGGCAGTCCCCAATCTCCGATCTCCAGTGTTTGATTAGAGGTGTTCGTTACTTTCATTTGCCAATGCAAATAATCGTTAACCAACGAATAAGTTTCATGTAAAATGAAATTACGTATTCCCTGATTGTTTGATGAATTCTGATAGGCTACCTGGACACTGTTTCCAGAAGAGGTGATCTGGCGCGCATCAGCAGAATTACTTGTCCATGCCCGAGTCCACGCTCCGTTGCCGAGACGATAGGTGAACATCAGTTCACCCAGCCACTGATGATCCGACGTATTCTGTTTAGGTGCGTTGGAGCTGTTCATGACATAGTTGGTATTAAAAGTGTCCCCTACCAGCCGTAAGGAAGAGAGATCGCCGTAATCTCCGACAGAGATGGAGAACACTTGATTAGATAGTTGTACTGCCATGCTATCAACCTCCTAACAAAGGTTCGTGAGCGTGCTCACTACGTTAATATATGTGTGAGAAATACTTTTGCTACCCTATGTATGAGAATTGATAGAAAATAGATTCATATAGATGTCCTAGAGGGCTCTCAATCGTGGAGGTAGAGTTATTATGAAAATTAAAATGGAGTTGCCGAAAATTCCTGTGGACTTGCCCGTACTAAACGAAGAAATGTATTCCTTACGGTCCAAAGGCGAATATAGTATGGGGTCTGTAGAAGATATGATTTTGGATAATGTGGAAGCGGTTAAGGTTTCATTAGAGAAGATGACTTTTAAAAATGTAACGATCATGGAATCGTCATTACCGGAAAGTGAATGGACAGACGTCATTTTTGATAAATGCGATCTGTCTAATGTTCATTTTTCCGGTTCCTTTATCCATCGGGTAGAGTTCAAAAACTGCAAATTGCTTGGAACAGACTTTTCCAGAAGCAGGCTCCAAAACGTTCGTTTTTCGGATTGCTTAGCGGATTATTCGATGTTCCGTTTTGCTAATTTTAAGCAAGTTGGTTTTGAGGATTGTTCTTTAATAAGTGCCGATCTGTATCATTTAACACTACAAAAAACCTTTTTTAACCGTTGCAATCTGGATCAAGCGATGCTATCGGGGTCCAAGCTCAACGGGATTGATCTGAGCGATTGTGAATTTGATGGGTTACAGGTGGATATAGAAGATTTGAATGGCTGCATCATCTCACCGCATCAAGCTTCATCATTTGTAGGGCTGTTGGGGCTAGTGATTAAATAAGGGAACTCCTCATTGATTTTTAATATGGTCCCAAGCCTGGCGCAGACGGTTAAACCCTTCAACAATTTGTTGCTCCGTTAAATGGGCAAAGATAAAGCAGGCTGATGGAGGTCCCGGTGTCAGTTGGTAATCGGCGGCATCACGCCATGTGACTCCGTAAAATTGTGCTGTCTGCATCAAATGATGGTACTGGGCAGACTCCTGCTTCCAGATGGCATAGGCATGTAGTCCACAATCGTTCTGATGCCAGTGAAACAGTTCACTTAACTGCTGTATTTCACGTTGGAACACGTCGTAGCGTGATCTGTATATTCGAGTCATCCGTCGCACATGGCGAACGTAGTCGCCGCGCATCATAAAACGTGCCAGTGCGCGCTGTTCCAAGCGGGCAGGCGGCAGGGGATCGTATAGTCGTTTGGCAGCTGTCAGCGCTTGGGCTAATTCAACGGGCAAGATTGCAAACCCGAGTCGAAGGCTGCTGAACATGCTTTTGGAAAAGGAGCCGACATAGATGACACATTCTGTACGATCCAGTGCTTTTAATGGTTCAATGGGTCGTCCTGCCCAACGGAATTCACTGTCATAATCGTCCTCAATGATCCACGCTCCCTTGGATGCTGCCCATTGCAAAATATGTTGACGGCGTGTTAATGGCAACACTGCACCGGTTGGAAACTGTCGTCCAGGTGTAACAAATAGGAGTTTGGAATCCCAATCCTGTGGGACAATTCCATGTTGATCCATCTCAGCAGCATGTATCTGTCCGCCTGAGGCAGTAACTGCACGGTAGATGCCGGAATAACAGGGGTTTTCTAATACAATTCGATCTTGTTCATGAATAAGCAACTGACTTAATAACGTGATCACTTCCATGGAACCACTGCATAATACGACTTGATCCGGCGTGGCTGTAATTCCGCGTGTTCTGCCAACATGATGGCAAATCGCTTCACGCAGCCATTCATCACCGCTCACTGGTGCAGTCGTCGCGTCAGCCGAGGGCTTTTGCAGATCCTTTCCAGCGGCAGTCATTGCGCTTTTCCATGCGATCTGTGAGTTGCCCTCCAATACAACTTCTCCTGCCTGAAAAGAAATCAAAGGCTGTTGCGCACTGTCTCTATTTGTAGCAGAAGCAGGAGACCGCTGTAAGTTTCGTTCCCTTTCGATCTGCATGATTCGTTGTCCCCAAGCTGATAGAGCAGGGGCTTTTTGTTTTACAACAGGTGAATTCTGGTTCTGCTGGTTGATTAAAGATTTGTCGGGCAGCACCGCTGTCTGTTCCATAACAAAGGTTCCTCTGCCTACTGCCGAATCTATATATCCTTCTGCCAACAACATATCATATGCCTCTTTAACGCTCCCTCGCGAAATTCCATACATCACAGCCAGATCACGAGTGGAAGGCAGACGCGTACCACTGGCAAGGGAGCCATTGAGGATTCCCTCACGAAGAGCATGATACAATGCCAAATATTTTAAATGATACTTTTGAAGCGCACGCTGATAAGCAATCGTAATATCCATACTCTTCTCCTTCGATTGGGCCACTCATTTTCGTTCATATTGGATCTTTTTATGAATCCATTTTCAACATAATCTGAAATGTATCATTGGTCAATAGATGGAAGGAGAGTTCCCTATGAGAAGAAAAGAATTTACGGTAGCAGAACTAGAGGAAATAGAGCAGTTTCTAAGCGAGGTCAGTTTCGGATTTTTAGGCATGAACAGCGAGGATGGTTTTCCGCGTGTGGTTCCCTTGAATTTCGCTTATGGAAATGGCGTTTTTTATATTCATGGCAGCCGTGCTGGAGAAAAGATGGAACGGATGAAAGAAGATAATCGAGTTACTTTTTCAGCCGCCAAAGAATATGCGCTCATTCCGTCTTATTTTACGGATGAACATATGGCATGTCCGGCGACTTCATTTTTTAAAAGTATTACCGTGCGTGGTCATGCGGAGCATGTAGTGGATCTGGAAGAAAAAGCATCGGCCTTTTCCATTTTTATGAGCAAGCTGCAACCGGAAGGCGGGTATGACACGATTGATGCCAGCGATTCTCGGTATGCTTCACGTTTAAAAGGGGTCGCTCTGATCAAAATTGTACCGGAGGAATGGACTGCCAAGTTTAAATTCGGTCAAAATGTTAAAGATCAGGAACGTCAGCAAATTATCGACGGCTTGCAACAACGGGGGTTGGATGATGATCTGACAACGATTGAGATGATGCGCAAATATTGTCCTCATCACTGATATATATCGAAAGTCAGGATTTTGCAAAATCCTCAAGTATAAATATTTGAATTCCACGTAATAATTCCTGCTCGCTCACCGTCAGATTGGTTAATTATACCTTGTAGGGAGATGCCCTTGATTTTCCAAAACGTTCAGTCCTTCTGTATTAGGACTTTTGAAGGACAGGTATATATCATCCTCAAGCCCGTTGTTCTTACTGCAAAGGAACTTTATAATACGATAGATTTGTGGCGTAAGGGGGCAAGACCGTGATGAGAGCAGGAGTCAGAAGTCGGGAGAGTCGACGGTTGTTACTGGAAGCGGGGGCTGAAGAGTTTGCTCAGACGGGGTTTTATCAGACAAAGGTAAGTTCGATCGCGGCACGTGCAGGATTGACGCAGCCGGATTTTTATATTCATTTTGAAAGCAAGGAACAGTTGTACGAGGAGCTTGTGGAGAGCTTCGGTACTTTGGTGAATGATACGGTACAAAGCATGAAGATAGGCCCAGACCTAAGCGAGGCTGAAATTTTGAGACGGGGACAGGTGTTTCTGGAAGCTATTTTTCGCGTGTTGTCTAATAATCCGGCGATCACTCGTGTCGGATTTTACCAGGCGACAGATTCGGTGCGTATTAAGGCGGAAATGGCTGAGCATATCAAAAAGCATCTGCTGGCGGCGCAACGATGGGGCTCCTGCCGTGAGGAACTGGACCCTGAACTGACAGCAGAATGCGTGATCGGCTTGATTGAACGGCTGACGTTAACTAAATTGCTGCCTGGACGTGAAAGTCCGTCTGTGCTTGCCAAGCAGGCACGAAACCTCCTGTATCACGGCATGCTCGGGTCCGAAGAATAACAGGACAGTACAACCCCAACCTAGATTTGGGCGGCAGGCGCGGCATTTGTCCCTATCATGGATGATGGCATAAGCATAAGATGCTCTTGTAAACCATGAAGGGAGGAATCACCATGTCTGGAGTAGGCGCTGGTTATGGAGCTTTTACATCTACAGGAGCGATTCTGGTACTTTTCATTCTGCTCGTTATTATTTCCAAAGCATTTATCATCTAATTCGTAGCTCAAGGATTTAAAATTCGGAAGATTTGCTGGAATCAGTAGGGAGGAGGAATACGAAATGGGTGAAGTAGATAGAGGTTGTGGCGGTTGTAACATGTTCACCTCCACTGGTGTTATTCTGGTTCTCTTCATTTTACTGGTTATCATCACTCGTACTTGTTTCATCTAAAGCTATATTCATGGGCTTGAGCACCGATGCTCGGGTCTATGACCGTACTAGTCAAAATAGGAACCGTCTCCAATTAGAGGCGGTTTTTTTTATATTGAAGTTTACGTTGACGTTAACGTTATAGAGGCGTAGTATTTATATATAATCTTTTTCATAAGGTGGGTGTCATGGTTACGTATAAAATTGATGAGGTCGCCAAACAAAGCGGATTAACCAAGCGAACCATTCGTTATTATGAGGAAATCGGCTTATTGCCCTCTCCGCAGCGCAGTGAAGGAAATATGCGCCTGTATACGCAGGAGGATGTGGACTTACTAAAAAAAATAGTGAGTGCCAAGGAAGTACTTGGATTCTCCTTGCAAGAGCTTCAGCGTTACATGTCCGCAGCGGAAATGCTTAAGGGTCAGCGGGAGGAATATCGCGAGCGAACGGAGCATTTGCAACCGAACGAGCGACGGGCCATGTTGGAGGATATGGAAAGTACATTGAACGAGCAGTTGGAATTAATGGAGGGAAAAATCAACAGCATCCGTATGCTCCAGACTGAGTTGGAGGAGTTACGGGTTAGGGTGCGTGAACGCAAGGTTCTTCTGGATGATGAACTTGATCACGACCCGTCATAACAAGAACATTTACATTCAGATGTGGAGGTAACATCATAATATGAGTTCACAACATGCATTACCTGAAGAGTTAAAAGAACGCTCAGGCTTGCTGTCTCAACCTAAAGCGGTCTGGGCAGTCGCCTTTGCTTGTGTTATTTCATTTATGGGTCTGGGATTGGTCGATCCGATTCTTCCGGCCATTGCTGATCAGCTTCATGCTACGAAAAGCCAAGTGTCATTGCTGTTCACCAGCTATAATCTGGTAACAGGCGTTGCGATGCTGATTACAGGCGTTGTATCTAGTCGATTGGGTGTCAAATGGACACTACTAACCGGGATTTTATTTATTATTGTGTTTGCTGGACTGGGCGGCACAGCCAGTACAGTTAGCGGAATTGTGGGCTACCGGGCAGGCTGGGGTTTGGGGAACGCTTTGTTTATCGCAACAGCGTTGTCTGCGATTGTAGGTCTGTCCACTTCTGGAACAGCTAAAGCAATTATTTTGTATGAAGCGGCATTGGGCCTCGGGATTTCAGTGGGTCCGTTGCTGGGCGGTGAGTTAGGTTCCATTTCCTGGCGCGGTCCGTTTTTCGGTGTAGCCGGACTGATGGTAGTGGGATTTTTGTTCATTACGTTTATGCTGCCTTCCATTCCAAAGCCCAAAAAACGCGGTTCCATTGCCGATCCGTTCAAAGCGCTCAGTTATCCGGCTTTGCTCACGCTCGGTATTGTAGCGTTGTTATATAACTTTGGATTTTTTACGTTGATGGCGTATTCTCCATATGTAATGAATCTGGACGAGCATGGTTTGGGTTATGTGTTTTTTGGCTGGGGAATTATGCTGGCCTTTACCTCGGTGTTTGTAGCACCGAAGATTCAAGCACGCTTGAGCGTGGTATCTTCCATTAGTATCATGCTGACGCTGTTTGCCATTGATTTAGGTGTTATGGCGATCGGGACGGTAGCTGGTTCACCAACGACTGTCATTGTCGCCGTCATTGTGGCTGGTATTTTTCTGGGGATTAACAATACATTGATTACAACTGCTGTTATGCAGGCTGCTCCAGTGGAGCGCTCGACAGCATCTGCGGCCTACAGCTTCATGCGGTTTTTGGGCGGGGCAATTTCGCCGTGGCTTGCAGGGAAGCTGTCAGAGTGGTACTCAGCAGAAACCCCATTTTATTTTGGAGCATTGATGGTACTGATTGGCGTAGCTGTGCTGATCGTACGTCGTCGACATATGCAGGATATTCAGGTGGATGCACACTAAGATCGAACTTCTGAGGAGGAAAAGAGTATGAGCGAATACAAACATATTCTGGTCGCGATTGATGGTTCGGAACATGCTATGAATGCGTTGCAGACAGCCAAAACGTTGTCTAAGCAGCTTCAGGGGAATCCACATCTGACTGTATTGCATGTAAACCCGGCTTTATCCATGAATGAGCCCCCGGTTGGGGTTGATGTGGATGAGCGAATCGAAGAGGAAGGTCGTCATATCTTGGAACCAGCATCCGACTATTTGAAGGACGAGGGTATTTCTTACCGTATGCTGGCGGGTCACGGTGATCCGGCGAGTGTCATTTGCGAAAGTGCAAAGCAGGAAAAGACGGATTTGATCATTATGGGAACGCGAGGCAAAGGACTTGTTTCCGAAATGATACTGGGTAGCGTGAGCCATCAGGTGATTCAGCATGCACCTTGTCCGGTGTTGACGGTAAAATAGATGTTAAAAGGAACGTTGATATCAAGAGAAGGAGGAAAAAGCATGCAGCAGCATTTATTTATTGGTGGAGAATGGAAAGCAGCTTCATCGTACACGACGTTGAAATCACCCTATTCCGGAAAAATCATTGCTGAGGTGGCAGAGGCCACAGCAGAGGATGCCAAGGCTGCTATTCAGGCGGCCTCTGATGCACGCTCGGAGATGCGGGCCATGCCAGCGCACCAGCGGTCAGCCATTTTGGAGAAGCTGGCCGACCTGCTGGAAGAGCGGCGTGAGGATGCAGCGCGCATCATTGCACGTGAAGCGTCCAAACCATGGAAGGCTGCGCTGGCGGAGGTTGACCGGACGGTGCAAACCTACAAGTTCGCAGCTGAAGAAGCCAAACGGATTCACGGGGAAATCATTCCGCTGGATGCCGCACCGGGCGGCGAGGGTCGTATGGCCTACACGCTCAAAGAACCTGTAGGGGTAGTAGGAGCTATCACACCATTTAACTTCCCGTTGAACCTGGTCGCTCATAAAGTGGGTCCCGCGCTGGCAGCAGGCAATACGGTCGTATTGAAGCCTGCGGAGCAGACGCCGCTGTCGGCTTACTTGATTGCGGAGCTGCTGGAGCAGGCTGGATTGCCTGCGGGCGCTCTTAACGTGATCAGCGGCGATGGTAAAACCATTGGCGACATACTTGTCACTGATCCGCGCGTCAGCTATATCACTTTTACCGGTAGCCCGGCGGTCGGTACAGAAATTCGCTCCAAGGCTGGCTTGAAGCGGGTCACGCTGGAGCTGGGTTCCAACGCGGCCGTTATTATCGACCGTGATACGGATGTAGACGCGGTCATCGACCGTTGTGTGAGTGGAGCCTTTGCCAATCAGGGGCAGGTATGTATCTCAGTTCAACGTATTTACGTTGTCGATGAACTGTATGATACCTTTGTATCCCGATTTATAGAAGCAACTCAACGTTTAAAAATTGGAGATCCGCTAGAGCCGGACACGGATGTATCCGCGCTTATTTCAGCCAAGGATGTCGAACGTGTCCGTGAATGGCTGGAAGAAGCGGTTCAAGCAGGCGCAAGGATCGCTCTGGGGGGCCAAGCCAAGGGAGGTATTCTGGAGCCGACGGTTTTGCTTAATGTGGACCCGACTTCCAAGGTGTCCTGTCGTGAAGTGTTTGCCCCGCTTGTGCTGATTCATTCTGTTAGCTCTATAGATGAAGCCGTAAACCATGTAAATGATTCGATCTATGGCCTGCAGGCGGGAATTTACACTCGTAATATCACGACCGCGTTGGATGCAGCGGACAAGCTTGAGGTTGGCGGCGTGATGATCAATGACATTCCAAGCTTCCGTGTTGATCATATGCCGTATGGTGGTGTGAAGCAAAGTGGTACCGGACGCGAAGGCATAAAGTATGCCATGGAAGAAATGCTGGAAACAAAGCTGATCGTTTTTAAACGGTAGTGGTTATTTAAAAGCCTATCTGATGAACATAGATAATACGTTTTGCGTATGTCTGCTCATTAGATAGGCTTTTTTGGCACCTTCTGCATGATTGTCAGATGAAAATAAAGTTTTAGACCGTTGGAACTGTTCCACCGTCAATATTATATTCACTTCCTGTAATTGAAGCGGCCCGGTCGGATACCAGAAAAGCAACAAGCTCAGCGACTTCTTCTGGTAGTCCTGGACGACCAATTGGAATTCCGCCCAACGAGTCCATCAGTTGCTTTAATGCACTTTCTCGGTCACCTGTCGTCTCAGCAATCCGATCAATCAAACTTTGTGCTGCCTTCGTTTCGATAAAGCCTGGCGCAACTGTATTAATACGAATGCCTTGAGGTGAAAACTGCTTGGATAACCCTTTGCTGTAAGTAGTTAAAGCTGCTTTGGCCGCAGCATAAGCCAATGTTGCATCATATAGCGGCAAGCGACGTTGAATGGATGAAATATGAATAATAACACCGGAACCCTTTTCCACCATAGCCGGCAGCAGTCCACGGTCTAAACGGACGGCAGCAAACAGATTGGCGTTAAAAGTTTGCTGCCAATGCTCGTCTGTCAAGATAAGAGCTCCCCCGGATGGGGCTGACGAGCCTCCAACATTGTTGACAAGAATATCTACACCGCCTAGGCGCTCAAGAACACTGTTTACTACTTTATCTACACCTTCAGGCGTACTAATATCGGCTGGAATAAACAGGTCTGGATTTTCTAAATTAACTGGAGTCGTTCGAGCCGTAGTTATTACGGTAGCACCTGCAGCCGTAAGTCTCTTAGCAATAGCCTCTCCCATTCCTTTGGTACCGCCTGTGACCAAGGCTCTTTTGCCTTTAAACTCACTTAATATGCTTTCTAATTGAAAACTCATGCGAATAATTCCTCCTAAATTTTACAATGTGGTTGAGGAATACCTCTAGGTATCTCCACTCCGAGAATAGAGTTGGAGTTCAGTTTGATCGGTACTCTGTTCACGTATAAAAACAACATAAGCAGGCATATTCGTTTTCCCTTTCTTATTTTTTAAATTCCTTTATGGAAGTGTAATAATCAGTTCTTTAATTTTATTGTTGTTTACTAGAAATTGATGTTTAAGGAGGAGTGGGTCGGGAAGATTCGATTTATCAAAGTCTCCGTCTACTTTCGCAATTACGACGATGGTATTATTACTGTCATCCATATCCACGATCTCGAAGGTGACATTCGGCTCCAATATTTCTGCTTCACACCATGATTTTATGGCTTCCATACCTTTGATTTCGCGATGATTATCCAAGATCAACGCATCTTTATCGAAAGCGGAAGTAAATACTTCAAGCTGGGATTTGTTCGCTGATGTAAAGTAAGTTTCTACTGCCGGTGGCATGGTTTTATGTGGATTCATTAATCCTTCAACCTCCTATGGTGAGTATGTTGTGAGCGATAACTTCAAACTCATCATAGCAGTAATAATATGACTACATGGTGTCATATTATAGAGGATCATTTAAATTTCTTTTCATCGTTTCTAAAAGAGACAATATTCTTGTACGTACTTGTTCGGGGCTAACCTCTATAAGGAGGGGACCAAAGGACAGCAGATAACTGTCCAGCCAATTGCCTACAGGAAATTGTGCCGTGACGGTATAAGAGCCGTCTTCCTTCTGAGTAATTGTTTTCTCGGCAAATTCATCGTATACGCGGTAAGCTCCTTGAGCAGAAATGTGAAGAGTTACTTCAATGGTATGAAGCAAGTCGTTCATCTTTGTATCTGTAGATGCTACGACCGTTCTTGGCTCATAACTAATTTCGGTAACTGTAATCTCTTTCATTCGGCTAATCTTAAATACACGATGACTTTCGGTATTTAAACAGTAACCTTCCACATACCAGGATTTATCTTTAAACAAGAGCTTGGCAGGTTCGACGCTACGATAACTCTGTTCCCCGGCGACGTTATAATAGCGGAACTTTATAACACGGCTTGTGATTATTGCGTTGCGTATAAGAGTGAATAGCTGTCTCTGGCTGTTTTGGCTTCCCCATGGCGAAAAATTTACTTCGATCCAGTTTCCCATGTCTTTTTTAAAAAGCCTACTCAACTTGTTTAGCACTTCTTCTACCTGTGGGATGGTAGCTGTAGCTACACTCTGAAGGGCCATTAAGATATCATCTTGTTCCTGCTCGGACAGTAAAGAGGTGTTAAAGACATAACCCTCCATCAATGATATTCCGCCACCCTTGCCTCTACTGCTGTAGATGGGAATCCCAGCTGCGCTTAAGGCATCTATGTCCCGATAAATCGTTCGTGTGGAAACCTCAAAATGCTCTGCCAATTCATCAGCAGTCACTTTTTTCTTATGGAGTAACATATAAACGATTTCAAAATGTCTGCTTAACGGCATACGCTTCACCTCTCTCAGTAGCATACAACTTATAATATGACATTATAAAGTCATATTAAGTGATTGCTTGACATCACACCATGATGGACATCAATCTGTTTAAAACCAACTGGGGGACTTAATTTACTTTGAACAGCGATAATAACACTGTTTTGGGATCAGACCTTTTTACAATCTTTTATATAAAGTTGAACAAAAAGCACTTGTAAAGTAAAAAGGAATATACTATACTGAGGCCAATCATTAGTAATTGATCAATCACTAACTAAGCAACGGAGGTGATATTCATGAGCAGGATACCGCTAAAGTTTACTCAAACGTATCTTTATCCGAACTATGGATTGAGCATATTCAGTTGATTGAAGGAGTACGTAGTTAAGTAATTGATCAATCACTTATTTTAAAGTAAATGGAGGAGAGAACATGAAGCATCTTATTATTTACGCACATCCATCCGAGGGAAGCTTTAATCATGCAATTTTGACCACAGCAGTCGAGGGGCTAAAGCAAAAAGGACATGATGTGGTTGTTCGTGATCTATATGCAATCAACTTTCAACCTGTGATTAGCAGCAGCGAGGTCATTGAAGGAATCGGAGAAGATGTTGTACGGGAACAGGAATTTTTGCAATGGGCAGAGGTAATCACCTTTATTTATCCTATTTGGTGGACGGGGATGCCAGCTATTATGAAGGGGTATATTGACCGTGTATTCTCTTATGGATTTGCTTATAAATATGTAAATGGAGTGCAGATGGGAATGCTCAAGGGAAAGAAAGCTATTATCCTCAATACGCAAGGAAAATCACATGCGGAATATGCTAGCAATGGCATGGATCAAGCACTTCGCTTGACGTCCGACAAAGGTATATTTGAATACTGTGGGCTTGACGTCATGTATCATCTGTTCTTCGAGTCGGTACCCCAATCCGATGAGGATACACGTAAAGTGTGGCTTCGCCAGATTGCAGACATGGCCAGCAAAGCCTAATGGAAATATGTTTAGGAGCAGAGGATTAAGAATTAGGGGAATCGAAGTAGCCAGTGGCTAATCCAAAAGGCATCGCGTGCATTTGCAGGCGACGCCTTTTTGTTTGGTCCAATATTGAATGTGTTCCAATCGACACTCGCTCATGGCAAACGGCAATTGCTACAATAAGGGTTGGGTATTAGTTTTTCCGATTGGCGCTACGAGATCCACCGGAAGGCCACTGTGATCCACCACCTTGACCATGTTGAGGCCACCACTGTGATCCACCACCCTGACCGCCACCTTGACCATGTTGAGGCCACCACTGCGACCCACCGCCCTGACCGCCGCCTTGACCATGTTGAGGCCACCACTGCGACCCACCGCCCTGACCACCGCCTTGACCGTGAGGAGGCCAAGGCGATCCACCGCCTTGATGACCGCCCTGACCACTGCTTTGTCCTGGAATAGAAGGCATACTTGGATAAGGGCCTTGTGCCTGACTGATTTGAGTTACATCAATATATGATTGTGTACCATTAGGATATAGCACTAACATTGATTTGTTAGCGGGATCTACGCTTTTTACAAAAGCAACGATCTGTTGACCATTCACAGTAAATATTCCCCATAAATTAACAAAATTGCTCACTTCAGTAGTGGTCGCGAAATGTGGTTGTAACGGCCCCATCGAACGATGAGAAGAATGTTTAGACAAGGTGTGTATCTCTCCTTTAGATTGAATTTTGTGACATCATATGTGCAAACGTACTTGTTGGAATGGGCAATGTTGCTACAAGATATTTTTTTGGAAAAATTCATTGTCCCAAAAAAGTGTGCTTTTAGCGACTACTAAAAACATACCTTTACGAATGAAAAGCATTTGGTTTATAGCATCATGGATGAAATCGAGATAAATGCATCTTAGAGAATTTAGTTAATCAATTGAAACAATTTGCCATGCACCATCTTTATCTTTTTCTAAATAGAAGGTATATCGTATATCGGGTGAATATCCTTCTTCATTTTTCAGCCGTTCCCCTACAATGGGTATCAATATCCGATTATTTTCTTTCATAGCTTCAGCAATACCAGTAAACTTCACCGGATGATCGAAGAGGTAATCGTGACCTGTTCCAACGTCTGGACCGAGCGCAGCATGGAATTGATCCAAATCTTTTGACACGAAGGCAGCTATTGCTGCTTTGAGTTTTGCTATCATGGCATCCTCAATTAGAGGGTCTTTAACATCATTCCATTTGATCTCGTCCAAGTTTTGCAGGGCGGCTGGTTGATCTGTTTCTTCTTTTACTACCGTTTCTGAGGTTGTTGGTATTGTTCCATTGGTAGATGTATCCGTTGTTTCCTGCTTTCCACAACCAGCAAACACACTTACACTTACGGAAAATATAAGAATAGAAATAATTTGAGCAGGTCTGTTCATATTAGATTCACCCATCCTTATTTACAACCATATGTAAAAACAGTTTTACTTTTTTTGTGATAAATCATAGTTGTAAAATTTTTTTTGCATTATTGGGGTTAAAGTGGATTAATTGAAAAATAACATTAGAAGTGTGTGGTGGTTTACTATAGAAAAATGAATAAATAAATGAAATGACCTTCTCTAATTAAAGAAGGTCATTTTTTAATTCAGGAACCATTATTAAATGTAGCACAGCCTTCTGCTTATAGGCGTTCTCGCTTGCAAGTCATTCACTAGTTCTTTATACCTAGTGTGGAATTTTCGTATGGACGTTCATGCGTTTTGTCGGTTAGCTATGATGCTGCGTATCACGGTTCAAAAGTAGCTGCACATGATGAAATCTCTGGTGTATATCTATGTAGGGTATCAAGCTGTAGTTAGAGCATTTTTTTGAGCTGGGATATACGGGCTTGGGAAACCTCAAGTATTTTGGCATATTCGTGCTGTGCTGCATTGGGGTGTTTTTGCATTAATTCTTTTAGACTTTCGATCATCTGTTGTGTCGATCGCCGCAGACGTTTGGACTCTTTATTAGATCGTTGTGAGTTGGATAAAGCTGACTTGGCTGGTCTTAGGATAGGGCTAAAATGTATTCCCTTTTTTAAACTTTCAATACATTCCCCGCAAATAAAGCTGTCTCTAAAATAAGTTAATTGTTCTGTTGAACCACACATTTTACACGTCACCCCAGTATATTTTCGAAAGGCGAGAATACCAGTTTCCTCATCTGCAAAAATCTCAACAGGATCACCCACATTATAATCCATGGAAATTCGCATTTCTTTGGGGATAACGATACGGCCTAACGCATCTAGGGGACGTGTCATACCTGTACTTTTCAAATGATAACCTCCTTTTTTATATCCTTATAATACTAAATAGTTATGATAAAAAAGAATAGGCTTAGAGAAGCAATCGCATATATTTAGTAAACTGTTGAAAAGTATACAAGTAATTTCCAAAATATGTTTTGTTATTGGGGGAAACGTGTTGAGGAGATTATAAAGAATTTCCGATATATATTCATAAAGAATATTCTAGTTGGCAATGAAATTGTTAGTAACACGGGATAAGGAGCTGTGAATTACATATGAGAATATTTCAGTTTTGGAAGAAGAATAAGAAAGCTGTAGTGGCAATCGATTTGGATACTGCTATTCCAGCAGCGATTATAAAGGTTGGCGGATTAATAGATCAACCAGAGGAATTTACCGCCGAGGCGAAGAAGTCTGCTGCTATGCTGGGGGAAGAGGCACTGGCTCTATTTCCACGTTATTTTTTTGGGACGGAGTTGCAGAAACCAGAGAGCTTGGCGGGAAAGTACGAAGGTTTGGGCGACTGGCTTCATATTCAACAGGATGCGATTTTTGAGATCATCTACTATTACAAGGAACAATCGATTCCCATGTTGTATGAGGTGGCGTTTGGTGTGTACGATTGGACCCAATATAAGGCGGTACGGGTACTAACTCGATTAGCACGTGAAGGTCTTCAGACCGACCAGATTGTGGACGATATTATCAGCCATGTCGACGATTTTCGTTATGAAGCACAAATGCCCACGTTCTATTTTCTGTCCGGACTGACGGGCAATAAGAAGGTTGCTTCGCTGCTGCAAAGGCATTTCCTTGAGAATCTGGAATACGATCCGATTGATGCCTTTGATATTTTCGAGAATTTGTACCGTTGTTCGCCGGATGTTGCCATGAGGCATGCCGATTTTCTCAAAGCAATTGCCCGTGGTGAAGGGTTAGAAGGCCGTTCTCCCTTGCTGGATGGAGCTATAGGGACTACCGATGGGAATGGCAAGCAAGAGTACCACTGGCCCGACGATGAACCTGTCGAGGAGCATCACCAATTACGAGCTGCCATATTTTATTATCGGCTGCACCCTCTGGATGAGGAGGTTAATCGGCTGTTGGATCATTGGGAAGTGAACCATCCGGAGGAGAATGTTAGGAGTTGTATTGGGAAATTGAGAGAAGAAGGACAGGGAGAGGGCTAGCTTTTCTGCTAGACGAATATCGGAATCTTAATTTTGCACTCTTTACTATGAAAACTTATACTTATCGTTAAAGCTGACTTGAAGAGAAATTAAAAGAACGAGGAGGGGAATAACCATGTACTCCATTAAAGAAGTTCAAATCAAGAGCGGATTGCCCGCATCCACCCTTCGTTATTATGAAAAAGAAGGCATATTACCTGATGTCGGTCGGGATGAAGGTGGAAGAAGGGTATATACCGAAAAACAAATCGATTGGATTAGGTTCCTTATGGCTATGAAAGATACAGGGATGACTATTGAAGAAATTAAGGCATACCTTGAGCTAAATGTAAAAGGAGAAGCTACAATCCAAGAGAGAAGAGATTTTCTTGTAGCCCACAAAAAGAAAGTGGAAGCACATGTGGCACAAACGCAGCACAATTTGGAGAAAATTATTCAAAAGATAGCTTTTTATGATCATGTGGTTATGGGGAAAAGCCTCTCTTAACTAAGCAATTGCTGCAAAGGTAAAAAAGCCAAAGCCGCCTGCTTACATAGTAAACGGCTTTGGAGGTAGCGGGGTACTATATATTTCTAGTAACCTCATAGGCGTCCCAGACAGCATACATAATATTTTGTACTTGCTTGGCATCGCCGATTAAGTAGGACTCGGAAACCTCATTTTGGATGTCTTCATAAAGCGATTGCTGAGGAGTATATCCTACAGCCAGAATCGCTGAATCTGCGTTTAGAATCGTTTCTTCACCATCTTTATTTTGAAGAACGAATTCTTGATCGTTGGCATCGACAATTTTGGCGTTGGTCAGGAGATGGATATCCTTGTATGCAACAAGGTCACGCAGCATATCTTCATTTGCATGGCACAGCGGGCCGCCGACGGTTAAAATATCTTCTTGCATTTCCACCAGCGTTACTTTTTTACCTTGATCAGCAAGCCAAAGTGCAGTTTCGCATCCCACAAGCCCACCTCCGACAATTACGGTGGAAGCACCGGGATCTTTTTTCCCAAGCAAAACTTCTTCTGCGGAATACACCTTAGTAGATGTACCAATGGAGAAGGTTTTGGGAGAGGAGCCGGTAGCAAAAATAACAACATCTGCTGCATATTCATTTACGGTAGTCCGGTTAACCTCGGTATTCAATTGAACGTCAACTTTTAAATCCTTTAGCTCCCCTTCATACCAGGTCGCAAGTAAATGATCGTCTTCTTTGAAGTCTGGAATTCCACCCGGGATCAGATTACCTCCCAATCGGTTATTTTTATCGAATAAGGTAACGTGGTGTCCGCGAATAGCAGCTACACGGGCAGCTTCACATCCTGCGGGTCCTCCACCGATCACCAAGACTTTTTTGGACTGATCTGCTTTTCCGAGTGCATAGTCTTTTTCTCTGCCGCAAGCCGGATTAACGGCACATGAAATCGTTGCAAAAGATGCCAATCGACCCATGCAGCCCTCTTGGCAGGAGAGGCAAGGACGAATCTTTTCTATTTTCCCGGCCTTGATTTTGTTGGGGATGTCAGCATCAGCCAACAATGGCCGACCCAGTGCAATCATATCGGTTTTTCCTTCACGTATTGCCTTGCTGGCCAAGTCTGGATTATCCAATCTGCCAGCAGTAATGACAGGTACCTTTAGAATGTTTTTTAAAATTTTGTTATAAGGAAGATAGAGTCCTTTTTCCTGATACATTGGTGGATGTGCCCAATACCATGAATCGTACGAACCAACATCACCATTAAAAGCATCATATCCAGCTTCCTCTAATATTTTGGCCGCTTCAATTCCTTCTTCAATATCCCGTCCCTGTTCTTGAAACTCTTCGCCTGGCAATCCGCCCTGACGCCAATCTTTAATAAAGCTTTTGATGCTGTATCGAAGAGATACCGGGAAATCCTGTCCACATTCGGCTTTGATGGCTTGGACGATCTCTATGGCAAATCTTAAGCGGTTTCTCAGATTTCCGCCGTATTGGTCTTTCCGATGGTTAAAGAAAGAAATCGCAAATTGATCCAGTAAATAGCCTTCATGAACCGCATGGATTTCAATACCGTCAAAGCCTGCCTTTTTGGCAATAGCCGCAGATTCCGCAAATTTTCTGACGTAGGTGTGAATTTCATCGATAGTTAGCTCACGACAGATTACATCGGGAAGCCAGCGATGAGGGATAGGAGAGGGAGCGACAGCCGTTTTACCTACAATTGAAGGGATGCTTACCCGTCCAAAGCCTGCGGATAATTGTAGAAATATTTTTGTGCCGTATGCATGAATCCGCTGCAGCTCGTGGGGTCATGTACAACTGGTGTCTTCATGATGGCGACTCGAATTTAATTGTAAATATGCGTGAATATATGAGTCGTCTGATCACGATCTTTAAACAAAAGAATTGATTGTATCCTTGTCACAGGGACGGTTCATCACACGCTTAACGGGTAAAAGTGTAGTACCAAGGTGGGCAAGTGGGGGTGTTGACTCTCACGCCACGTGAGACACTAGACTGTCAAGCAAGGGAGGTGAAGCGGAATGGCCTATACGGTAAAGGAAGTATCTAATCTGTCGGGAATCAGCGTACGAACTTTGCATTATTATGATGAAATCGGATTGCTGAAACCGCATCATATTGGAAATAATGGATATCGCTATTACGAACAGGAACAACTTTTGAGGCTTCAGCAAATCATGGTGTACAGGGAACTGGATTTGTCTTTATCTAAAATTGGAAAGGTGCTGGAGCAAACCAAGGAACAAAAAGCCGAGGTTTTACAGGAGCATCGAGCCAAGGTCGAGGCCAAAGTCTTCCGCTTGCATACTCTCCTACAGACCATCGACGAAACGGTGGCTCATTTGAAAGGGGAACAAGCAATGAAACCAGAGCACATGTACCAAGGGTTTAACCCGGAAAAGCAGGAAATGTACGAACGTGATTTGACAGACCGTTATGGTCAAGAGGCTCAGGAAACAATTCAGGAAAGCAAGACGGCGACAAAGAACTGGAGCAAAGAGGATTATTTGGATTCACAGGCAGAGGCTGATCAGATTCATCGGCAGCTGGCTGAAGCCATGAATAAAGGATTGAAGCATAATAGTGAAGAAGTACAGGCGCTGATCCGCCGTCATCTTCAATGGGTAAGCCGATTCTATACTCCTACAGCAGAAATTTATAGCGGGCTGGGAGACTTGTATGTGGAGCATGAGGATTTCAGTAAAATGTATGAAGGCTATCGCCCCGGACTAGCTGAGTATTTGCGAGACGGGATGAAAGTTCTAGCCGAACGGGAATTAAATTAACAAAGCGGGGAAGAAGGGCTGTAAAAGGTCTGAAAAAGAGGTGAACAACAAGCCAATTCCGATGGCCTGCTGTTCACCCTTTTTGTGTGTAGAGCAGTTTACATGCTGCTTTGTGTCGCTCTCATGCCTTGCTGGCTGTTGTTTCCGTACTGCTGCATGCCACTACCGCTTACATAATGCTGTCCAGTCGTCCCCATGTGTTGCGGGAAGCTGTGATTCATGTGGCTTCCTGCATTATAGGAGGATGGTTGCATACTGCGTGAGGCGTAGCTATCGCCAAATCCGGGCTGAGTCATTTGACTGCTGGAACGGATGGAGTTTTCCAACTGACTACACAGTTGAATAACTTGCTGGTACTGCTGCATAGCCTGCTGGTGATGCTGAATTGCAGTTTGGATCATTTGAGCTGCACTTCGTTCACGTTGCACCAGGCTTTCAAGACTGGATGCATTTTGTTGTTCCTGTTGCAGCAACTGCTGATACATGGCAGTTCCTTGCTGTGTTTGTTGTACCAATTGCTGCATGATTTGTTCACATTGATGAAGTTGTTGTTGTGGAGCCATGTTGTTGTACATGAATCATCAATCTCCTTCGCCGCATAATTTTGGGTTTCAGACCCTCATTTATTGTGGCGAAGGGAGACCATATATATGCACAATTTTGGTTACAAGCTAGACACCAGAATAGCCGTAAATTCCTCTAGGAATACACGATCTTCGTGATCAAAGCGGCCTTTTAGCGGGCTGTCAATGTCCAGCACTCCAATCAGTTCCCCATTCTTGACAAGGGGAATAACGATTTCACTATTGGAAGCAGCGTCACAGGCGATATGTCCTGGAAACGCATGCACATCATCTACAACAAGTGTTCGTTGCTCAGCTGCTGCGGTACCGCATACGCCACGTCCCAATGGAATCCGTATACATGCAGGTAAGCCCTGGAAAGGACCAAGTACAAGCTCAGTACCATCATAAAGATAGAAGCCGCTCCAGTTAATATCTGGAAGGAAATGACCAAGTAGTGCTGAAGCATTCGCCAGATTGGCAATGGTATTGGATTCATCATGAATAAGTGCCCGGAGTTGTCCGAGAACCGATTCGAATTGTTCATGACGTGTGCCCTCGTAAGGTATGGTTTGAAACATGTAGAGTTCACGCTCCTAACATTAAATTTTTACATTAACTGTTGTATATATCGTCAAAAATAGGTAATTATGCAATTCGCTTTTACCATTGGTTAATTAATTTAAGATATAACGATTGTATATATTCAGTCAAGTGAAAAATCACTCTGTAACCTTTGGGTATCTCCGTACTCTAACCTCTGTACAGAATCATTTTGGGAAGGGGATAAGCTATACGTTTTAGCGGGGCAAACAGTATATAAAGTAATCCAGCAAGGGTTGCCCTCATCTGTTTCCAGCTTATCCTCTATGGGTAAAAACAGTGTAACATGGTTGGCCTAGGCCAGGGAGGAGTTGCAATTATGCATGCAGATGTTCAGAACTTGTTTATCCGTATACAGATGCTTTCTTATGCACATCAGAACGATCTCACGGTAAGAGATATTCAACCTGTGTTGGAAGAACGCGGTTACCGTGTAGGAGAACGTGAGGTCAAGCAGGAGCTTGAAAACTTGACGCAGGAAAACTTTCTGACACCGCATGATGATATGTTTAGCATTACCGGTGCAGGGATCGATGAATTACAGGAAATTCAGTCGATGCTGGGCGTACTGTACAAGGATGTTGTGAAGAAACCGACTCGCACCAATACCCGAGTCTCTTCTTAAAGGCTTAGAGGCTCGATAATTTTGATTCGGAAGACAAGCTCGCACGGTTTAATCTCTTATAATATAGAAGATGCCCTTCTAATTCCTAATCCTAGGAACAGGAGGGCTATTTATATATTTAAGCTTCTCAGTTTTAAATAAGGTTGTGTTTGTTAAAGGTGTATGCTTAAATGTAGCGTATATTTATTGTCATTTTAATGTTGGAAGGATGATTGAACATGTGTGCATATGCATGTAAGGGGCATATACCACCGCTGGAAAGTCCGCGTCTTCGGCTGCGAAGGATGGAAAGCGGGGATGCGGCTACGATGTTCGCTTGCTGGTCTGACCCGGAGGTTCACCGTTATATGAACCTTTCTGGTATGTCAGGACGTGAGGATGCAGAGGATATGATTGAGTTGTTGAATGAGCTGGCGAAGACGGAGGATGCGCTGCGCTGGGGAATAGAACTGAAGGAGAATGGGAAGTTGATTGGAAGCTGTGGGTTTAATTATTGGCAGACGGAGGGAGCTTATAAAGCCGAGATTGGTTATGAGATAGCCAAGCCTTATTGGCGACAGGGTTACATGACCGAGGCGCTACGCTTGGTGCTGTCATTCGGGTATAACACGATTCGGTTGAATCGGATCGAAGCGCTGGTGGACCCGCGTAATACAGGCTCGCAAGCCCTGCTGTCCTCGATGGGCTGGACACAGGAAGGACTGTTGCGGCAGGTACAGCATACATCTACAGGCTTTAAGGATATGCTGATGTATTCTTTACTGCATGAAGAATGGCTCAGACTGGAGGCACAACGAAATGCTGTTTCAGTATAACGGCGGTTCGTCGCCGCTGCACAGGCTAGGGCCGTTAAGTAAGCTAATATGGGTGGGGTGCTTTAGCCTCCTGTCGATGGCATGGGATTCGACGTTGCGGGAAGCAGCACTCTTGGCTGTACTGATTGCTGTGGCTGGCTTGGGCGCACGTTTGACCTTAGCACGCCAACTTCGGGCTATGTCGTTCCTGATTGGTTTAGGTATCCCGTATTTTATACTGTCTATCCTAGCGATTCGAGAAGGACATACCGTGGCTTCATGGGGACCCATTGTCATTACAGCAGAGGGACTGGATATCGCAGGGGCGTTAACGTTGCGGATTTTTGTGTTGTTTTTGGCATCTTATATCTATCTCTCGACGACCGATCCCCGAGATTTTGTGCAGGCATTGAATCTGCGCTTGCGTGTTCCTTATCGGTTTGCGTTCGGTATTTCAGTGGCACTGACGTTTCTCCCCTTATTGGAAGAAGAAGGGCGAACAATTATGGCAGCACGGCGTGTTCGTGGACAGGAACCACCACGAGGGTGGGGCAATCGGTTATCATGGTGGAGCGGGTATGCGGCTGCCGTGTTGGTGAATGCTGTAAGACGGGTTCAGCAGACGGCGCTGGCTATGGAGGGCAAAGGTTTCGGCGCTTATGCAGAACGGACATATCTTCGTACACTGAACAATGGGCGTGTAGGCAACTTATGTGCTGTGACTGCTGTATTAACTACGGCTGTTTTATGGTGGAGCTTATAAAGTGAAGCCTCTTATTTTTGTTCTTATTGTCAACCTGTAAAATATAATTAGGTTGACAATAAGGCTGCAAATGAATACATTTATACAGTAGCAGCTTGTACAAGGATCAGAGCTGTAATCTTATAGATTAGATAGGGAGAGGAGTCAAGAAATACATATGAAGGAATCTCGTATGTTTGCAAAGTTTACAACGCTGGATATCGTACTCATGGCGATGCTGGCCACGTTGAACGGCGTCATGACCGTGTATTTGTCGCTCATTAACAAAACATTAAACAGTCTGGGAGGGCCTATCGCAACTTCCGCTATTGTCGGGCTGTACATGATATACGGCTTGTTGGCCTATTATATTATTCGTAAGCCAGGTACGGCGGTTATTGCTTATGCATTTGGCGCGGTAGTGCAGTCTTTTATGGGCTCTGCCTATGGAATTGCTTCTATTATCGCGGCGGCTGTCTGCTATATGATTGCGGCTGAGTTGGTATTTGCCTTGTTGCGGTATCGGCGCTGGAACGCAGTTTCGCTGATGCTAGTGGGTGGGGCTATGGTTCCGCTGTGGTTTATTGTCGCAGCCAATATGTTTGGCTATATGCATTGGGGGTGGAAGGTGCTGACGATTGCACTGGTCGTTCGTATCCTGAGCGGCATTGTCCTGTGCGGTCTGCTGACGAAAGTGCTGGGCGATGCCTTAAATCGTACGGGACTGTTAAAACGGTTTGAACTGGGACGCGCTTCACGTGCATAGCCGTGGCTATGCATGTGGTTATATCTTCAACAATGGGGATCGAGGATATTTCAGTTATGATTGAACATAGCGATTATAATTCTAGCCGTAAAATAGCCGTATCCTTGAAGAATTTTGGCTATCGGTATGATGATCAGGTAGAGCCAGCGTTACATGGTCTGACACTGGACATTGCGGTGGGTGAGCATGTAGCCATTGTCGGAGCTAGTGGAAGTGGAAAGTCTACGCTATGTCAGCTGCTTCATGGTGGATTGTCCCGTTCCGGTGAGGGCGAACGGACAGGGGAGCTGACCGTGTACGGGATGGACCCCGATATCGCTGATCTGGCTACTGTCGCCACCACTGTTGGCGTCGTGCTTCAGGACCCGGATGCCCAGCTGGTGCAGGGAATCGTCGAAGATGAGATTGCTTTTGGGCCGGAGAACCTGCGCGTGCCTCCGGCAGAAATAGCGCAGCGCATTGCTGCTGCGCTGGAAGCCGTCGGCCTAGCTCCCGAGCGCGACTCCTTCGTGCGGCGCCTCTCGGGAGGCCAGCGCCAACGCACCGCGATTGCTGCGGTACTGGCGTTGGAAGCGCCGCTGGTCGTGTTCGACGACGCAGCTGCGCAGTTGGACCCGCCGGCTGTACGCGACTTCGTAGAGTTATGTCGGCGGCTCCACGCGGCGGGTCGGACGGTGGTTACCGCGTCCGGCCGCATAGACGATGGCGTGCGGGCAGCGCAGCGCGTCATCGTCTTGAAGGGCGGGACCGTGCAGCTGCAGGGTCCGCCCGAAACGCTGCTGCGCGAACATGGTGCGCAGCTGGCCGCTTTGGGGCTGCTCCCCTCTTCCGCAGGGAGGGGAGACATGACGGGTGAGCCGGAGGTGAATCCCGGCTCAGCGGCAGACCGCGCTGGGCAGCCATTGTTGGAGGTGAAGGGATTGACCTTCACCTATCCCGGTAGCCAGCGGGCAGCGCTAAAGGGCGTGAGCCTAGCTCTTGCGCCCGGTGAACGAGCCGTGTTGCTGGGTGAGAACGGCTCGGGTAAAACCACGCTCGGCAAGTTGCTCATGGGCCTGCTCCCAGCACCGAAGGGGTGCATGCGGTGGGAGGGGCAGGATATGGCGAAGCTGCCAATTCACCAGCTGGCTGCCGGAATCGGCTATGTGTTCCAGCAGCCAGAGCATCAGTTTGCAGCTGCAACGGTGTGGGAGGAGTGCTTATACAGCGTGCGCGCCAAGCTTGGTTTACGGACCGGTGAGCCGGTTCCCGCCGCATATGTGGAACGGGCGCAGCGCTTACTGGCCGCCGCCAGGCTGGAGCACAGACTGGATGCCTCCCCGTACCTACTAAGTGGAGGCGAAAAAAGACTCTTGAGCGTTGCGGCACAGTTCATCTTGCCCAAAAAGCTATACATTCTGGATGAGCCTACCGCAGGAACGGATTACGAAGGGGCGAGAATTCTGCTCCGTATGTGCACAGAGCAGTCTGCCGAAGGTGCGGCTTTTCTGGTCATCACCCACGATATGCAGGTGGCTGAAAGCTTTGCCAGCGATGTTCTGTGCATGGAAGAGGGTCATCTCTATAAAGTGGAAAATAGTGAGATTTATCATACGATTACAGTTGACAAAAATTAACGACATGTAGACAATAATATATATACATCGTACAAAACAGGCGGCCTATATAGGCCGCCTGTTTACGATTATGCAGTGCGGGTAATAATCCAATCTGGAAAGGCAAACCGCGCACAGATACAACACAGTTTTTATAAGGGAAGGATTTGTGATTTGCTTGGCAAACGATAAACCCATGAAGCGCGGACTCGTGCTGACAGGTGTTCTATTGGCCACTTTTCTGGCCGCAATTGAAGGAACGGTTATCGGTCCGGCGGGACCGACGATTGTTAGCGAGCTGGGCAGCGTGAATTTGCTCAGTTGGATTTTTACGGCATATTTGCTGACTATGGCTGTGACCACACCCATTTTCGGCAAGCTTAGCGATTTGTTTGGCCGAAAACCCATATTTTTAATCGGCTGTTCGTTGTTTGTACTTGGCTCTTTGCTTTGTATGCTGGCTGGTAGTATGGAGCAACTTATTATCTACCGGGCCATTCAGGGTATTGGTGCGGGTGGTGTCATTCCTGTTACTTTTACCATCATCGGTGATATCTACAAAATGGAGGAACGCGGCAAAGTCCAAGGCATGATTAGCTCCGTATGGGGGATTTCTTCCCTGATCGGGCCTCTCTTGGGTGGTTATGTGGTTACCTATTTTGGCTGGGAGTGGATTTTCGGTTTTAACGTTCCCTTTGGATTGCTGGCTATGTTCTTCATCGCCCGTTACTTGCGGGAACAGGTAAGCAAGCGTACTGCGCGTATCGACGTGCCGGGAGCGGTTACCTTTACCATCGGGATGACAGCCCTCTTGCTCGTATTGGCACTGGGCGGGCAGTATATCGGCTGGGCTTCTCCTGAATTGTTGGCCTTGGCTGCCGTAGCCATTTTGTTCCTGATTCTGTTTTTGGTTATCGAAAAACGCGCTCAGGAACCGATGGTGCCACTAAAGCTATTTCGGATACGGGATATCGCTTTTTCCTGTGCCGCAGCACTGTTAGTCAGCACCCTGCTGATCGGACTGACTAGCTATCTTCCACTATGGATTCAAGGTGTACACGGTGGAGATGCCGCTTCATCTGGTCTCGCGCTGGCTCCAATGTCCGTAGGCTGGCTATTTGGCTCCATGATCGGAGGACGCATTTTGCTGACCCTGGGCTCACGTCGAACCTCTTTGATTGGGCTGACCCTGATTGTTTTGGGGGCTTTCGTCATGACCTTGATGGGCCAAACGGCTCCGATCTGGCTGCTGTTCCTGTCTACATTGTTGTATGGACTGGGGTTTGGCTTCTCGATGACTGTGTTTACGATTATTGCCCAGTCCTCGGTCGGGTTCCAGTTGCGTGGCGCGTCTACAGCTTTGAATACATTCCTGCGCACGTTGGGGCAAACGATCGGGGTTGCAGCCTTCGGTTCATGGCTGAATTATCGCATTGCTGCCCAGACAGCAGACGGACAGCTTACACAGCAAGGGGTAACGCAGGAGGATATTAACGGTCTGCTTGCACCTCATGCTTCACAGAGTCTAAGTGACAAGGTTGCCGGATTACTTCGTTCTGTATTGGAAAACAGTCTGCATTCCCTGTTCGTTATCATGGTCGTTATTGCGGTTATTAGCTGGTTTGTCGTCCTCGGACTGCGGAACCGTCCGCCGGGCACTGAAGAAGAGGCAGATCAGCGCGTAAAGACACCACAAAGAGAACATGCATAAAAAATAATATAAATCTTTCATGATAAAGAGACAGTCCGGTACACCAAATAAGGGTCCGGGCTGTCTCTTTATGCAATGGTCTCTCCTCCTACTGATTCAGCAAAATAGCCACCTCGTATAGGACCGATAAATTCCCCAGTATACAAAAAGGAGATAAAAATCCCCTAGAGTTGCTATATATCCATAGGGTATAGGTAACAAAATGGTAAAAAAGTCTTAAGAAATTGTAACAAAAAATATGTTTCTGAATTGAGCTGTAGGGTACTAAGGAACCATTTTTTTGAACCCGCTTACAAATCGGGCTTTGTATGATTTATTTTAGAACGATTTTGCATGTGAATGAAGCAACCAACCTAGCAAAATGGGACACGGAAAAAAATCAAGTAGCAAATTTTTCTGAATGTAATAAAAATGAAAAATATAGGAATTTTCAGAAAATTACTAGGAAAATATGAGGATGAAATTCAAGAGGCACCTGTTTGCTTACCTCACATAATAGGGCTTTTCAGTCTATATCAATCGTTTGACATACCATATAAAATGGCCCTACCAACCAAAAAGTTGGGTTTCAAATCTAGAAGCATAATTAGATTAAGGGAGATGGAGTACTTGAAGTTTAACAAATGGTTCAGTAAAGCAGCCACTGCAACAGTAGCAACTACCTTGCTGTTAGGAGGCGGCGTTCAGGCTTTTGCCGAGGAAAATGATGCATCTGATCTCAAAACAGACAATGCATTTACCCAAATTACGCGTAATGACATGCTGAATATTTTCAAACAGCAAGGCAAAGAAAAATATGAGGTTCCGTCCTTCGATGCGTCTACAATTAAGAATATTCCTTCTGCTATTGGTCGCGACAGCTCAGGCAAGCTAATTGATTTCGATGTCTGGGACTCTTGGCCGTTACAAAATGCCGATGGCACAGTAGCCAATTACAAAGGGTATAATATCGTTTTTGGATTGGCAGGCGATCCTAAAAGAGGCGAGGATACATTCATATACCTGTTCTATCAAAAAGCGGGCAATACTTCACTGAGCGGCTGGAAAAATGCCGGCAGAGTATTTAAAGACAATGATAAATTGCTTGCCAACGATCCGATTCTAAAAAATCAGTCAGAAGAATGGTCAGGTTCAGCTACCTTAACCTCTGATGGACAAGTACGTTTATTTTATACCAGCAGACAGCCCTATGATCCGAATAACACATTATACGGCAAGCAAACCTTGAGCACGGCTCAAATTAATGTCTCTCAGCCTGATGATAAGACACTGAAAGTAGATGGAGTCGAGGATTTGAAATCGATCTATGACGGTGGAGATGGGAAAACCTATCAAAATGTGCAGCAAAGCGTCGGAGTGGATATGGATAACCATACGTTTAGAGACCCTCACTATGTCGAGGATCAAGGCCACAAATATATTATATTTGAAGCCAATACAGGGACAGAGACAGGCTACCAAGGCGAAGATTCGCTTCAAAACTCAGCTTATTATGGCGGCAATAAGAAATTCTTCAGGGAAGAGCTTTCTAATCTGCAGCAAAGTCCTAAGAAAAAAGGAGCTGAGCTGGCGAACGGCGCACTGGGCATCGTTGAATTGAATGATGATTATACGTTGAAAAATGTAATGCCTCCTTTGATTGCTTCCAATCTGGTAACAGATGAAATTGAACGGGCGAATGTGTTCAAAATGAACGGTTTGTGGTATTTATTTACGAGTACAAGAGGTTCCAAGGTGACTGTAGATGCGATCGGAGACGATGATATTTACATGCTGGGTTATGTTTCTACTTCCTTGACAGGGCCTTATAAACCGTTGAATGGAACCGGTCTCGTTCTTCATCAGGATCTGGATCGTGATGATATTACCTGGACGTATGCCCATTTTGCTATCCCGCAAGGCAAAGGCAATAACGTAGTCGTTTCGAGTTATATGACTAATCGAGGGCTTTTCCCAGATCACAAATCTACTTTCGCGCCAAGCTTCCTGCTGAATATTAAAGGCTCGAAAACGTCTGTTGTGAAAAACGGTATTTTGGAGCAAGGGCAAATCACGGTTGATCCAACGAATGACAAAAAAGAATCTCCAAATGAGTATGGGAAGAAATAAGTAGGTATATGCAGTATGTCCGAAGGCGGCGGTTTGGTAGTTTACCGATCTGCCGTCCGTCGGACGATACATAACAATGCAATGAGAGGTAAGGAGGATCGTCATAATGAGAAAAAAAGCTCCCAAGAGCATTTGGATACGATCCGTTGTAATCATCACAGGCTTAACTATATTTATAGCTATGGGATGGAGTATGTACCAAAAGGATGCAGCCAAACCCCAAAAACCTGCTGCAATTCCCAAAAATCAAGCTAATCAAAGTAAGCATAAAACACCGACCTATCGGGCATCCTATCATTTTACTGTTCCGGATAAGTGGAAGAATGATCCTCAACGGCCCATTTATTTTGATGGAAAATATCATTATTACTATTTGTATAATCGTGACTATCCCAAAAAGAACGGTACAGAATGGCGACATGCCACATCAACCGACCTGGTACATTGGAAAGATGAAGGGGTGGCGATTCCAAAATATACGAACCCAAATGGAGATCCTTGGTCCGGTTCGGTCGTGATCGATGATAATAATACCGCAGGTTTTGGAAAAGGCACGCTGGTAGCCATTGTGACACAGCCCTCCGCAGATGGCGGAAAGCAGGAACAATTTTTGTGGTACAGTAAGGACAAAGGCAAGACGTTTACTTCTTACCGCAACAAGCCTGTGATGTCCAACCCAGGTACAAAGGACTTCAGAGATCCCAAAATCATCCGAGATACTCAACGTAATCAATGGGTGATGGTCATGGCAGAGGGAACAAAGATTGGCTTTTATGAGTCTGATAATTTAAAGAATTGGCGGTATACGAGTGGCTTTCAAACGGAAAATATCGGGCTTGTGGAGTGTCCTGACCTTTACCGGATGCGTGCGGATGATGGAACCTATCAATGGATTCTAGGCGTGAGCGCCAATAGCAAATCAACAGGCGGGCCCAACACGTATGCCTATTGGACGGGAGATTTTAATGGAGAAGCATTTCTCCCTGATCACAGTGAACCTGAGTGGCTGGATTATGGGTTTGACTGGTATGGTGCAGTTACGTTCGAGGAAGGAAAAGACAAAGATAAATATAGTCACCGTTATGCTCTGGCCTGGATGAACAATTGGGATTATGCCAATAACACGCCTACCCTAAAGGAAGGCTTTAATGGAATGGATTCGATTGTTCGCCAAATTCGACTGAAACATACGGCAGATGCTGGATATCGATTGGTTTCACAGCCGGTACCCAATTTGGAGCGATTCCAAACATCCAAAAAATCATTAGGAACGATTAAAGTAGAGGGTACTCACCGGCTTCCGGTAGCAGGCGATGCCTATCAGCTAGAGGCGGATGTCTCTTGGTCCACGTTAAAAAATGTAGGATTGAGGCTTCGAGAGTCGACGGATGGCAAGCGTCATGTCGATGTGGGTGTCTCAGTGGACGGTCAATACTCTTACGTAAACAGAGCGAACACGGGGCAGCCGGATCAGAGTGGAAAATATGTAGAGAGCAAGGCGCCTTTTGATCCCGATAAGAAAAAGGTCCACCTGAACATTCTCGTCGATAAAACCAGTATTGAAGTGTTTGTCGATGGTGGAGAAGTAGCTTATTCCTCTTTAATATTTCCACGGTTAGAGGATCAGAAAATCACTCTGTTTTCCGATGGCGGTCCAGCAATTTTTAATAATGTAGTGGTCAAACATTTTAGTCGATAGCAGGTACTTATGCTGCTCGTAAGCTTGGGCATATTTCGCTCTATTCAGGTATATGAAAAGTCCACCCATGAATATAAGGGTGGACTTTTCTGTGTAAATCTAAATTTTTGTTTAGCACAGCTATAAGATTGTTCGTTTATTCACAAACGATCAGTTGCTAAAATTACTATTCGTTCTATTTGTGATAAGGTGACAGGTTATCAGCGCTACGGCCCAATTTTTTGAGCAAGCCGATGAGTTGATCTCTTTCGGTTTCACTGATTCCGCTAAAGGCACGTTCAATCTGACGTGTATAATCAGGATAAATTTCGTCCATGACACGTTGTCCTTCGTCCGTCAATTCTGCATATATAATCCGACGATCTTGGTCGCACGGGTGACGGTGCAAATAACCGCGGCTTTCCAGCTTGTCAATAACATAAGTGACATTTCCGCTTTGCAGAAGCAGCTTTGCTCCAATTTGTTGGATTGGCTGCGCGCCCTTGTGATATAAAACTTCCATCACGGCGAAGGCCGTTGGGTTGAAGCCCACCGTTTTGATGCCAGCAACCGCATGTTCGTTTACACTTTTGAATGACTTGGCAAACACGCTATACAAATGCATGGATTGCTGTGTCACCAATGTTCGGTAATCTATCATCTTCATTCCGCCTTTATGTATGGATTTGGGCATCCTTTGACCGCTCGGCTCGGATGACCGGGCAACCATACCCTTGTTACTAGCATAAAGGGATTTACGTAGCGAAAACATGCGATTTGTCACAGTAGCTGCTTTTTTAACTATTTAATTTCAAAGCTTTAAAGTAAATTTTTGAAAAATAAAGGTTTTGAATGTAAAAATACTGTTCCGGTTGGTTATATTAAAAATAACATACCTAACCTAATGAACCCCAATTAACAAAATAAGCTACTTCAGAGGAGATGAAACACATGGATACGGGTTCTTTCCGTTTTCAATTTCGTGATCCGCAGCAAGCTGCCCAAGCCTGTGAAACATTAAAGGAAATTGGATACTCTGCCAGCACAAATGGTGACACAGGACTCAGCGTTCATATTGAGAACCAGGATGTGCTGTCTGCATTGGAGATTTGCCAAGCCTACGAAGGAAGTATGATTGAGGCAGGGACTCTTTTCTCTAGACCGGATGCAATTCCCGATCTGCAAGGAAATGTCGGTGTACAAAATCCAGGTTATAGCCCGGAGGACTGGATTATCCCAGCGCACACGATCAATGAGGATTGGAGTGAAGCGTATAAAAACGGTTCCTCTCGAACGTACAGCAACACAACTGGGGAGCACAACGTCAGCTCTGATCAACAACCGGAAGACGAAGTGGATGGATTTTCTGGAAGCATCCATATTTGACCCAAATGATGACGCTATGTCGATTAGGCGGTTGTTTATGTTCCAAATGTTTTGTGAAGTAAAAAGCACCAGTAAACCTTGAGCGGGTTAGCTGGTGCTTTTTTATTGATAAAGAAGAGTCATTCATTCACATGAAATATATTGGAGAGGGCAATCTAAAGAATGGAGAGATCTGTCTCAAAATTCAGGAGTAGGGTGATTTTTTAAATGGACAAACCGTCTGATATGCAAAAAGAACAAAAACTAAAATGGTGGCAACTTAGCTTGTTAGGAGTTGCAGGTACTATCGGTACAGGATATTTTCTGGGGTCCGGCTTAGCGATTTCTATTGGCGGTCCAGCCGTACTGATTGCGTACTTTTTGGCAGCGGTTGGAACATATGTAGTGTTTGATGCTCTTTCACGAATGACGGCAGATCAGCCTGAACAGGGTTCTTTCCGTTCCTATGCCCAAAAAGCATTTGGAAGTTGGGCAGGATTCGGCAGTGGCTGGGTATATTGGTTTTCGGAACTCCTTATTAATGGGAGCCAGTTAACTGCGTTGTCTATATTCTCACGTTTTTGGTTTCCTCAGGTACCGATGTGGATCTTTGCAGCAGGCTTCGGGATTTTAGGGCTTGTGATTGTTTTTTTTGGCAATAAGGGTTTTGATCGAGTTGAAAATGTATTGGCCATCATTAAGATGGCAGCTATTGTTATGTTTCTGGTCTTGGCCGTTGCTCTTTTGGCAGGCTGGATCGGAGGAGGAAAATATAATCCAAAGCTCCCCAACAGTTACAAAGAGTTTTTCCCTACCGGCGGTATAGGATTGTGGTCATCTTTTATTTTTGCCTTTTATGCATACGGAGGTATTGAAGTGCTCGGAATTATGTCAAATCGGCTTCAAAAACCGGAGGATGCACCTAAAGCAGGAAAAGTAATGCTGGTTACACTGGTTGCAGTGTATGTGCTTTCGATTGGTCTGGCTGTGTCTATGGTGCCATTAAGTGCCTTTAACCCGAAAGAAAGTCCTTTTGTGCTTGCGCTCAGCAGCGATCATCTGGTTTTTATGCCCCATTTATTTAATGGAGTGCTTATTATTGCAGGGTTCTCAACAATGACAGCATCCCTATATGCAGAGACATCTATGATGATTACACTCGCACAGGAAGGAGATGCACCCACATTATTTTCACGGAAGTGGAAGGGTAAATATCCTCTATATGCACTTAGTTTGATCTCCGTTGGATTAATCTCAGCCATCGTAATGTCGTTGCTACTACCGGGAAAAGTATATGAATATATCACTACTGCAGCGGGTTTAATGCTGTTGTATAATTGGTGCTTTATTTTGCTGTCTTCAGGTAAGCTACTGGAATCGAGTAGATCAAACCATATTAAACGTTGGATTGGATTATTGTTGATAGCTATGGCTGTGGTCGGATCATTTTTTCATAAGCTTAGCCGTCCGGGAGTGTACATCAGCTTATTGCTTGTCTTGTTAATTGCAATATGTGACCTTATCGTACAATGGATTCGCCGAAAACATACGAAGGTATCTCGGTAATTTTGCCAAGAAGCCAAAGAGTTAGTGTAAAAAAAGTAATTGAAATGCTTGTACACCAAAATAAAAGCCAAAACCGATAAGAGATAATCCAGACATCCAAGAGATGGTTTTAAGCAATCCGGTTTTTAGAAACCTACGGAAAATACTTGAAGCGGCTGCCATAGTCACATCCCAGAGTAGCACACCTAATACAATCGCTCCGCTAAAGATCATTAGCTGTTGTACTGGATATGTATTAGCGACGTTTGCGAGTATGGACCCGTAAATCCCAAGCCAGAACAGGATGGAGAGGGGATTGAATAATGACATCAGGAAGCCCGCTAGAAATGAGTTGGTTAGGGTATTACCGTTTCCCCTTAATTCAGACTCTGAAATCACACCTGCATTTTTGATGCTTTCAACACCTGTATACACAAGTACGAAAAAACCAAACATCCATAAAAAAGCTTTGACAAACGGGGCATTAAGAAGGTGGATCATTCCCAAATAAACAAGCAACATATAGATTATATCTGCGGTTATTGCACCAAGCCCAATAAACCAGGCGTGCCAAAACCCATTCTTAATACCTCGATCCAACTGTGCGGCATTAATCGGTCCAATGGGAGCGGAAAGTGACAAACCGAGAAAAATATAACTGATAAACGTATTAATGTCCTTTTTCCTCCTTGAGTATTATTTGATGTTATGTATTTGTCTATATTAGTTTATTCGGACAAACCCATCTGTAAGACCATTTTTTTGTACGTATATTGCAGGAGTAGCCTCTAATCCCTTACATAAAAGGATTAGAGCTTTTTTAATGACAGGTTATAAAAAAAGTCTATTTGATCGAATAATTGGGCTTGACACTTTTATTGAAAGCGCTTATATTTATCTCGTAAACAATACGTTATATAACGTTATATAAAAGGGAGAGATAACAATGAATGTACATCAGACGGTTCAAACGATTTATGAACAAGCGAGTGGGAAGATTTCAGAGGTTTATTTAGTAGCCTGCGGGGGCTCATTAGTCGATATGTATCCCTCAAAATATTTTCTGGATAGTGAAGCAAAGAAGCTGGTAGCAGGCATGTATACGGCGAATGAGTTTGTGCACGCGCTGCCAAAACGTTTAGGTAAAAACGCAGTAGTCATCGTTTGCTCCCATGGTGGAAACACGCCGGAATCGGTTGCGGCTGCTAAATCAGCCAAAGAGAAAGGCGCTTACACCATCGGCTTAACCCACAATAGTGAAGCGACACTGCTCAATTATTCCGATTATTCATTCCTCTACGAATGGGGAGATGAGAGCGATGTCAAAAATAACCCTATGGCTATTATTTTAGAGCTTACTGTTGAGCTGCTTCAAATCGCTGAAGGCTATGTGCATTATCAAGCTTTCCAGAACGGCTTGGGAGCAATCAATGGAATTATTAACCGGGCAAAAATACAAGTTGAACCGCGTGCCAGTGTATTCGCTGACAAATATCGCAATGAAGATCTCTTCTATATTCTGACTAGCGGAGCTTCTTATGGACATGCCTACGGATTTGCTATCTGTTCTCTGATGGAAATGCAATGGCTCCATGCGGCTTCAATCCATTCCGGTGAATTTTTCCACGGTCCGTTTGAAGTAACGGATAAAGAAACTCCATTTATTCTGATGATCAACGAAGGACGCACACGGGCACTGGATGAGCGGGCACGGACTTTCCTGAGTCAATATGCCGAGAAAGTGGAAGTGATCGATGCGAAGGAGCTTGGAATCGGAACCATTGCCGACGAGGTCGTCGAGTTTTTTAACCCGGTTTTATTTTACAGCATTGTATGTGTTTATCGTGAAGCACTCGCAAATGTACGCAATCACCCACTGGAAACTCGCCGTTATATGGGCAAAGTAGCTTACTAAGCGCTCTTACCAACAGGAGGAAACCATCATGAAAGTTCTAGGCATTGGCGATAATGTGGTAGATAAATATGTTCATCTGCGCATGATGTATCCTGGCGGCAATGCGCTTAATTTCAGTGTATTTGCCAAAAAAGCGGGAGTAGATGCAGCCTTTATAGGAGTATTCGGAGATGATAACGAAGCGCAGCATGTAGAACACATTCTCCGTGAGCTGGAAATTGACATTTCACGGTGCAGATATCACAGCGGTGAGAACGGCTGCGCACGTGTAACCCTGGAAGACGGAGACAGAGTATTTCTGGGCAGCAATGAGGGAGGAGTTACACGTCTCCATCCGCTGGAGCTGAGTGAAGAAGACAAGGCCTATGTTGGCGGATTCGACCTTATACACACGGGCTTGTACAGTCATACAGGGCACTTGCTGCCTGAATTGGAGACGCTGGGAATCCCTCTTTCTTTTGACTTTTCGGATGATTTCGTAGATGCACAAGTGGAGAAATATATTGCGTATGCCGATTTCGCTTTCTTCTCTTGCAGCCATATGACGGATGAAGAGACACAGAACTATATCCGCTCCAATCGAAAAAAAGAGGGGCAAATCCTGGTAGCCACACGCGGTGGAGATAGGTCTATTGCCTATGATGGTACTAAGTTCTATTTTCAAATGCCTGATTCCGTTGACGCTGTGGATACGATGGGGGCAGGAGACTCTTATATAACCGCCTTTTTACTGAGTTTTTTAAAAAATAGCAACATTCAGGACGCTATGGCAGAAGGCTCGAGGGTTGCCGCCCAGAGCTGTCTGGTAGAAGGTTCTTTCGGATACGGCGTCCGCTACTAATAAAATATTTTCAAATATCTTCACTTGTAAGAATATGTAACATTTGATACTCTAAGTGGGAGTAATATAACGTTATATGACAAGTGAGGGCACATTATGTTGAATTCAGACCAAGCAGAGCCATTATATATTCAATTACAAAAAGCAGTCAAAACCGCTATTCATAATGGAACATTTACGCAGGGAAGTCGTATACCTACCGAAACTGAGCTAAGCGAGACCTACAATGTAAGTCGAATTACCGTAAGAAAAGCAATTGCCGAATTGGTTCATGAAGGTTATCTGACCAAACGTCAAGGAAAAGGTACCTTTGTCAATGTACCCAAAATTGGGCGGAAGATTGAACATATCATCAGCTTTACAGCTGCCTGCAAATCCAACGGCCTCTCTTCACACAGTGTGGTCACAGAACGTGAAATCATAGAAGCAGATGAGGAAATTGCACATCAGTTGCAGCTGCCACAAGGAGAAAAAGTGTTATTTATTCAGCGCAAGAGATACGCCGGTGATCGACCGCTAATGCTGGAGAATAACTTTTATCCTTATGACCGATTTTCTTTTCTAATGGAAGAACAGTTGGAGGGCTCTGTATACGAACTGCTGCGTCATAAATACAGCATCGATCCTAACCAACCGGGAGAGACGATATTACAAATCGCTTTGGCGGATGAATACCAAGCAAAGCTGCTGGAGACGGCCATCGGACAGGCGTTGTTCTACATGCACACGATTATTTATGATCAGCATGGAAGCCCCGTTCATGTAGGTAAGCAGTACATCATTGGAGACCGTTATCAATTCTCAATATAAATCCGTTGCCTGTTAGGTAATGTTATTCAGGTACGGCGCAGCTTCTGCTTCCACTTCATAAGAGAAGCAGAAGCAATATTATAACGTTATATTACGTTATGTTATAGGGCGGATAAATAATGAGGGGGTGAAATTGTGCAAGGGAAGAATGACACATTATCGGACAAAGTTTTACTGTCAAATGCTATTTTTAATGGCTTGGAAAATGAAGCCTCACCTGGGTTTATTGCACTGCGAGGAGAATGTATTGCAGCAGTGGGGCGTCCCGAGGAAGCACAAGCTTGGATAGGAGCGGGAACGGTTGTCTGTGATTTGGGTGATGCTTTTATCATGCCAGGAGTTCATGACAACCATGTATTTTTTACCGGATATATGTCGATGCATCGGGGCGTGGATTTGACTCATGCAGCCTCGATTGAAGAAGCAGTGGAATCCATGCTACAAGCGGCAAACAATCTTCCGCCAGGGAAAGATGTAACCGCTTACGGTTGGAGCGAGGAAGGATGGGGCAAGCTGCCTGAGCAAAGCTTGTTGGACGAGCTGTTCCCTGATCGGGCGGTAATTGCCATTAACCTAAATAAAAGCTACTGCTGGATGAACCGACTGGCTCAGGAGAAATATCAATTTTTGCCGGATCAATGCAGTGCTGAGGCACGAGCTTTGCTACTCCAAGCTATGATGCAGGACCACAGCCTTGTCAAACAAGAGTTTTTGGAGTTTTGCCGCATACTAGCTGCACGAGGAGTTACTTCCATAAAAGATATTGGCTTTGACCGGCATAGCGAGCTGCTGCCGATTCTAGAAGAATTGAAAGAAACAGGGGAACTGCCACTCCGATTTCATTTCTCGCTTGAACCCGTTGTTGAATCGCTTGATATTGCCACCGGTATGAAGTATAAAGCACTTTATAATGGAGACCTTATTCGTTTCCAAGGATACAAGCTGATGCTTGACGGTGTCGTAGCAGATCATACGGGGGACATGCTGGAACCTTACGCAGATATGCCCGGAGTAACGACTTTGAGGACGGTTGACTACAAAAAGATTGAAGCCTCTGTGCTGGAAGCAGACAGCCAAGGTATCAAATGCTGCCTAACTGCAGAAGGTGATGCTGCGATTCGCCAAGCGGTATCCATGATTGAAAAATGCCGCGAACAACAAGGTAATCACCTTATCAGACATTCGATCAGTGATCTAGAGTATCCTCATCCAGATGATCTGATCAGAATGGGTGAAAACGAAATTTTTGCCGAAGTCTACGCTCAAATCCTGCTACTGAATCCAACCTATGAAGAGGCCTATATGCCTGTTGTGGTAGGCAAAGGTAATGAAAATCGGTTTTATAATTATAAATCTATGCTGGAGGCTAACGTGCCAATAACCATTGGGACTGATCTGCCCTTATTTATCACGAGTGTTCCCGATTCACTGTACTCAGCTTCTCATCGGTTATTTCCGGACGGATCACCTGCTGGAGGCTGGTATCCCGATCGGGGGATGCCGCCATCCGAAGTTTTAAAGGCATGGACCATTAATGGAGCCAAACATTGTTATATGGAAGAGGTTACAGGCACGCTAGAGGCTGGAAAATATGCTGACATCGCCGTTTTTGATCGCGACCTCCTTAACGCATCCGCTGGTGACATCAGGGACGCCCAAGTGATATTGACCATTATGGGAGGGAAGGTTACGTATAACCATTCTTGGAATGAGGGATAAACATGAACATCAAGAATATGAAATGGAAATTATCCTTGCCCCATAGCTATACTTTAATATTTTTGATTATTATTACAGTCGCCGCATTGACATGGATTGTGCCCAGCGGACAATTTGAGCGTCATGAAGTGACAGTGAACGGTGTGACCAAAACGGCGATCGTTTCGGGAACCTATCACACTGTACCCAAAACTGGTGAGAACGGTGATTTAAGACAAGGACTCCCTCAAATCCTAAGCGCTCCTATTGAGGGGATTATCAATGCCGCGGATGTGGTCTCTTTTGTCCTTATTGTGGGCGGCTCCTTCGGGATTATACTGCAGACGGGAGCCATCGATCGTGCCCTGACAGCTCTTGCCAGACGGCTGAAGAATAAGGGGATTCTGCTTATTCCAATTGCCATGGTTATATTCAGTCTCGGAGGCTCTACCTTTGGGATGAGCGAAGAAATTATTCCGCTTTATGCGATTTTTATTCCGTTAATGTTTGCCCTAGGCTTCGATTCTATGACTGCTATTCTCATTCTATTTCTGGGAACGCAAATTGGCTATGTTGGTTCGACTGTTAATCCATTTTCAGTATTGATTGCCCAGGGGATCGCAGGAGTGGAGGGGAATCCTCAGCTCTGGCTGAGATTTATTGAATGGCTTGTATTTACTATGATTTCTATTGTCTTTACGATGTGGTATGCGCATCGGGTTAAGAGAAATCCGGAGAAATCCATTGTTTTTCAGAGTGATATTATAAATCGTGAGCAATTTATAAAAGAAAATACAGGTGAGGACGTCGTCTTCACGTTTCGGGACAAATTAATAATAGGTGGATTTATTGTAACGCTTGGAGCAATTGTCTGGGGAATTTTGTCCAAAGGCTGGTATATGACTGAAATTGGTGCCCTTTTCTTCGCACTCGGTCTTTTTGTCGGGGTAGTTACTAAAATGAGCCAGAAGGAAATAGCTGAGAATTTTGTAAAAGGGTGTGGAGAATTCATCTACGCTGCAGTGATCATAGGTCTCGCCCGCGGAATTCTGATCATCGCCGAGCAGGGTATGATCATCGATACCGTATTGAATGCACTCGCAAGCATTCTGGAAGGATTGCCAAGTTACTTGTTCACTACCATTATGTTGGTTGCACATAATATTATTACTTTCCTAGTCCCATCTTCTTCGGGGGAAGCAGCACTAACCATGCCTGTACTTGCACCGCTTGGCGATCTTGTAGGTATCAATCGTGAAGCAGTAGTCACAGCGTACCAATTCGGTAACGGGTTAACCAATCTAATTTCACCGACAGGCGGAGTACTGCTGGCGGGATTGGCCATTGCCCGGATCAGCTTTGGACAGTGGCTGAAGGTAATCTTCAAGCTATTCCCGATCCTGTGGTTAGTTGCTGCTATTTTTGCTGCTATTTCGGCTGCGGTGGGTATCTAATAAATCAAGTGAGAGCCCCTGTCTTTTAGAGACAAGGGTTTCTTTTTGTGCATAAGTTTACGTGGAAAATGAATAATATGGATAGCATTTTCCTAAGGAGGAAATAAAATTGATGCATGCTGATAATAGATTACTCATTGCTGCTCTAGGCGGTGTTAATGAAATCGGGAAAAACATGTATTTTATCCAATACGATCGGGATATTGTCGTTATCGATTGTGGTTCCAAGTTTCCTGATGAGAACTTGCCTGGTATTGACCTCATTGTGCCGGATGTCACCTATCTGCTGGAAAATCAGGATAAAGTCAGAGCGCTCATTGTGACTCATGGGCATGAGGATCACATCGGAGGTATTCCCTATCTGCTGAAGCAGATTAATATGCCCGTTTATGGCACAAAGCTCACCATCGAATTAATTAAGATTAAGTTAAGGGAGCACAACCTTTTACGTGATGCTGAGCTTCATCTTATAGATGCGGATTCAACCGTTCAAGCGGGAACGATTCAGGCATCCTTTTTCACTACCGTCCACAGTATCCCGGATTGCCTGGGTGTCTTTTTTCAGACACCGGAAGGAAATGTGGTCCATACCGGGGATTTCAAATTCGATATGTCTCCCGTCAGTGGACCTTTCCCCGATCTTCATCGCATGGCTGAAATAGGAAAGAAGGGGGTAAAAGTGCTGCTCTCCGAAAGTACAAATGCCGAAAGGCCAGGATTTACTCCTTCAGAACGTTTGGTTGGCGGACATATTTTGGATGCTTTTGCCAGAGCCAAACAGCAAGTATTTATTTCTACGTTTGCATCCAATGTGAACCGTGTCCAACAAGTCATTGACGCGGCTGTAGAAACAGGCAGAAAACTCGTTCTACTGGGTCGCAGCATGATAAATGTGGTGTCAGTGGCTAAGGAGCTGGGTTTCTTGCACATGCCTGAGGACTTGTTGATTGAGGCGGGAGAAACAGAACGGTTTCCTGCAGAAGAAATTGCTATTTTATGTACAGGAAGTCAGGGCGAGCCAATGGCTGCACTGTCCCGTCTAGCCAATTCCCTTCATCCCAGAATCGAAATTTTGCCTGGTGATACTGTAATCATTGCTGCAGGAGCCATACCCGGGAATGAACGGAATCTTTCCCAGGTCATTGATAACCTGTACGTACTGGGCGCCAACGTTATTTATGGATCAGGCAGCACCACAGGGATGCACGTGTCCGGTCATGGCAGCCAGGAAGAATTAAAATTAATGATGACCCTGATGAAACCCGAGTTTTTAATTCCCATACACGGCGAATTCAGGATGTTGTATCAGCATCGTCAGCTAGCGGAGTCTGTGGGGATTCCGATGGAGAATGTATTTATCGTCCATAACGGTGACACTGTTCAAATCGAAGAGGGAAGGGCATCCCTAGGCCCCAAAGTAGCAGCAGGCAATAGCTTGGTAGACGGATTGGTCACAGGGGACGTAGGTAATATTGTACTGCGAGACCGTAAAAAGCTTTCATCAGACGGAATGCTGATTATTGTGATGACGTTGAGCAAAAACGAGAAGCAAATGCTCGCAACGCCAGAGGTCATATCAAGAGGGTTTGTATATGTTAAGGATTCCGAAGAGCTCATGAGCCAGATCCACGACACGATTATGTCCACAGTGAACGAGTTAACAGAAATCGAAATGAGTCAGTGGGGACTGATTAAGCAGATGTTAAAAGATGATGTTGGCCGGTTTATTTACAGTCAGACGAAGAGAAGACCCATGATTTTACCTATCATTATTGAGGTATAGAATAGCGGCAAACGTCAAAACAAGATGGAGCTTGTTCTTTACGCCATTTTTAAAAAAAGGCTTAAATCAGTAACATGACTGATTTAAGCCTTTTTGATTTCCTTCCTACTTTTCCTATAAGAATGCGGATGTAATGGCGGTTTCTAGCGAAGCGGAGGATTTGAATCTGGAGAAGCGACAGCGTTCGCCTTTGCCACGGAATTCTTACCCTTAAATGTTTTATATAATCAAGAGAATCCCGTGGCAACAGCGATCGTAAGATCAAATCCTACGCGCAGCGTCTTAATCGCTTACGGCCGCTTGGGTTCCTGCTGTATGCCCTGTCGTAAACGCTGCTGTAATATTATAACCTCCAGTGTAACCATGAATATCGAGAATCTCACCGCAGAAGAACAATCCAGGCATCAGCTTGGACTCCATTGTTTTCGGATTAATTTCCTTCAAATTCACACCGCCCCCGGTAACAAATGCTTCCTTCAGAGAGAGCGTACCGTTCACACGGATTGGAAACGCCTTAATGCGATGAGCAAGTTCTTGCCACTGCTGCTTGGGAATATGATCATAGGTCAAGTCCTCACGCAGTTCGGCTTGCTGGAGCAACAATGGAATTAAGCGTTCCGGTAAATAAGGCTTAAGCACGTTTTTGATCGCTTTTTTAGCATCGACCGATGCCAATTCCAGCGTCTCACGGTAGACTTCATCGGCATGTTTGTGAGGCTGCAAATCGAGAGTCAACAACACCGTGTTCACCTTATCCTTTTTCATTCCCTTGACGACAAACTGACTGCACCGCAAAGCAGTCGGGCCAGATAGACCAAAATGTGTAAAAATCATATCTCCTTCATGGACGACAACTTTCTTTTGCTTCGCATTCCATACGGTCAGACTGATGTCGCGTAAGGATAGTCCCTGAAGCTCTTTCGTCTGGATAAACGTCTCGCCTGAGGTCAACGGCACCTCTGTTGGATACAGCTCCGTAATGGTATGCCCTGCTTGTTCTGCCCATGCATAGCCGTCACCTTCCGAGCCTGTATGCGGGACGGATTTGCCACCAACGGCTACAATGACATTACGGCTATGTAGGATTTCACCGGAACGCAGTCGCACCCCAGCTGTATGACCTTCATTGTAAATAACCTCTTGAACAGGACAGCTTGTCCGAATCTCGACTCCTTGAGAGCGTACCTTGTTGATCAAAGCATCGACAACTGTTTTGGCTTTGTCCGTCACTGGAAACATACGCCCGTTGTCTTCTTCCTTTAAGGCTATACCCAACTGTTCAAAAAAGGCGATGATATCCCGATTGCCGAAAGCCGCCAGTGCACTGTGCAGAAATCGGCCATTGCCGGGAATGTGCCGTATGAGTTCGTCCAGCTCTTTGGCATTCGTGACATTGCAACGGCCTCCACCAGAGATCCCCAGCTTACGCCCGAGTTTATTTCCCTTTTCCAGCAAAAGCACCTTGGCACCTTCACCGCTGGCAGCAGCAGCAGCCATTAATCCGGCTGAGCCGCCTCCGATCACAATAACGTCGTAAGTCATTAACCTCTTCCTTTTCGTCGACAAATTTTCAAAATCATTCAGAACGGCGTAACCGATTTTTCATCATAACGTAATACCGTCACTTTAGATAGATTTCGAGTACAGTAAACGCGTATATCTTTCAATTGTAGGGATATGGATTGCGTAAAAACGCTCCTCTTATAAACATCTAGTATTTAGCAAATTTTGTCGTTCTACACCGGGATTTTAACACATATATTGTAATATATTGTAGCCTGTGCTTTAATTCAACTAACGGCGTCAAGGAAAGATGATGAGGGGGAGAAGTCCTTGTTAATTGCGTTGAAGGAAAGTGTGCTCCAAGTTCTCCTTGCCGTTATATCGGCGGGTTTTTTCTCTATATTAACGGATTATGGGGATAAGAAAAAGGTTTGGGGTGGCAATCTGCTTCCTGGACCCAATCAAGGAATACTGTATTTGTGTTGCTTGCCAGCCATATTGCTATGTACACTCTTTCAATATCAGTCTCCATATGGTCTACCTTCCAATCTCGGTATTATTCCCCTTGCAGTTGGCATCATGTACGGTAGACGTCGCACTGCCTTCGTGCTCGCCGCTTCCGCACTGATGGGAGTCCTAATTATAGCCCAGTCGACAGAAATGTCCCCGATGTATGTGGGCACGGGTTTTATCCTTTTTCCTTTTATGCTCCTGCATGTCAAGTTTTTTCAAAGAGGAACAATGTTGGACAAAAAGCTCCTGATCTCCGCATATGTTGTGGCTGATATGCTGTTTAAGGCGATATTTCCGCTACTGTGGGGCAAACAGGATATTGCGGTATACATTCCTGACTTACTTACAACGTTTTGGAATATTGGTGCAGGGGTACTGGCAAGTTTTACGGTCGTGAGCCTGATGCATAATGCCTTTGAGAAGCTGGCGTTACGGCGTGATGTGACTGAGTTTACGAGCAAATATTTAATTGAAGTGGATAAGCTGCGTCAAGTTATGGATTTGATGCCGTTATCTCTTGTTACTTTGGACAGCGAAGAACGAGTTATACATATGAACAAAACGATGCTGGAACTCTATCGGGACTACGATCCCTACATTACGCTGCCTGAGGTAGTAGGTCGTCCATTCACCTCGTTATATGGTTTTAGCGCTTTGCCTGCGGTTAACGAACGAGTTGCGAAAGCGTTGGAAGGAGAGGCGGGGGCTGATTTTATAAATGTTACCCCCAAAGTATTCTTCTCAAGTTTCCTTCCTATTCGGGATAAACATGCAAACCAAACGACAGGTGTCATTATCGCCTTGCAAGATATTACAGAGCTGGAGACGCTGCGCAGTGAGCTGGGTAATTTTGAAAGGCTCAGTCTGGTTGGACAGATGGCAGCAGGCATTACTCATGAAATACGTAATCCGATGGCGGTTGTGCGTGGTTTTTTACAGCTTATGCGTGAGAAAAGCCCAGAATCCCTCAACCATTATTACCGCATTGTGATGGAGGAACTTGACCGGGCGAACGGGATTATTAACGATTTTCTTTCACTGGCCCAGAATCGAATTGTCGAGAAGGAGCAATGTCATCTGCATGATATTATTCGCGAACTGACGCCTTTATTGTGGGCAGATGCGAATCTGAGGGGACAGACGATTGAGCTAAAGTTAGAGGATCATGTGACGATGCTGCATTTGAACCCTAAGGAAATGAAGCAATTGCTGCTTAATTTATCGCGTAATGCGATGGAAGCTATGGGGGAAAAGGGAGTGCTGACCATTTCGACTCATGAGGAAGGGGATTTCGTGGAAATGGAAGTAAAGGATACAGGTCCGGGAATTCCGCAAAAGCAGCTTGAAAAGCTGTTCCAACCTTTTTACACTACGAAAACGAAAGGTACAGGTCTAGGTCTGGCCTTATGTCAAAGTATAGTGGAGCGTCATCACGGTACAATTGCCGTAGATTCGGTGGAGGGAATGGGCACGCAGTTTAAAGTTCGATTGCGTAGAACCGTTCCGACTTACCGGGATCATTCTGAGTTTCCTGTCATGAATTCGATACAGAAATAATCGTGCAAATATATAGCCGGATTTTTGCAAATTACGTGAAAAAGATTGTATAATGAAGTTTAGATGTCCATGCCTTTACTACGGCAAAGGATGAAATTAGAAACGTAGTATACATGATTTTTGGAAAAGGAGTGAAAGAATATGTCTATGTCTTTCGATCAATATATGAGAGATTCAGTTCAGCCAATGCGTGATGAACTGACGAATCTTGGGATTCAGGAACTGCGTACTTCTGAAGATGTGGAGGCCAAGCTGCCTAATGCTAAAGGTACAGTGCTGGTTGTTGTGAACTCGGTATGTGGTTGTGCCGCAGGCCAATGCCGCCCAGGTGTGGCTGAAGCACTGAAGCATGATCTTACGCCAGATCATCTGTATTCGGTTTTTGCCGGACAGGACAAGGAAGCAACAGCAAAGGCTCGCGAATTTTTCGCACCTTACCCACCGTCTTCCCCTTCTATCGCGTTGTTGAAAGACGGCGAGCTGGTTCACTTCATCGAGCGTCATCAGGTGGAGGATCGTTCGGCAGATCAGATCGCTGCTGATTTGACCAGTGCATTTGATCGTTTTTGCCGGTAAGACTGCTCAAGCTATGCCCCGCATTTTTCGCCTGCGAAACTTGCCGGGGCTTTTGCATGTTGGCTTGTGAAGGAAATTCCTAAAAAAGAGGTGCTTATCTGATGAGTTTGCAGGAACAGATTATTGCTGAATTGGGAGTACAGCCTACGATTAACGTAGAAGCGGAGGTCCGCAAGCGTGTGGATTTCCTCAAGTCGTATGTAACGAAAACGGGAAGCAAAGGGCTGTTGATCGCCATCAGTGGTGGGATTGACAGTGCCGTAGCAGCCGCTTTGTGCAAGCGGGCTACAGATGAATTGACGCAGGAGCAAGGGGACGAATACAAAACGCTGGGTGTATTCCAGCCATATGGCCAACAGGAAGATATCGAGCATAGCTACGCGGTAGCCAAAGCGTTCGACCTGAAATATGCTGGGGAAACGAACATTAAGGAAGCCGTGGACAAGGTTGCCGTGGAAGTGGAGCATACGTTAAAGGATATCGGTCTGGAGCGTTCCATTACTCCGCAAGTGAGAGGGAATGTAAAGGCAAGAACACGTATGGTGGTTCAGTACGCACTCGCGAATGAGCTGAATCTGCTCGTCGTTGGCACAGATCACGCTTCAGAAGCCATCACAGGCTTTTATACCAAATGGGGCGATGGAGCGGTCGATATTACGCCACTTAGCACGCTTAACAAACGTCAGGTGCGCTTGCTGGCCAGCTATCTCGGAGTTCCGCAGGCCATTTTGGACAAAGCGCCTACAGCAGGATTGTGGGAAGGCCAGACGGATGAAAAAGAACTGGGGATCTCCTACGAAGCAAACAGCGACTACCTAGAAGGCAAGGAAATTGACCCGGCGGCACGCGAAAAGCTGGAAAGCTTCTTTACACGTACAGCGCATAAGCGGACAAGCATCCCAGGAGTGTAAGCATTAATCATTATGGAATTGTAAAAATGCTCAAGTGAGGATTTTGCAAAAATCCAATAAGCGATTTTCAATAAACAATATATAGATCGAAATGGTCTAGTTCGTCTATATATTGCACTTGGAGCGACTGGAATCGAATTTTGCAAAATCCTGAAGTAAATAAATGCGGCGATCCGCCTGGCGGATCGCCGTTTGTATTGAAGGGGCAATAATTAATTGGCGATCCACTCAATGAAGCGGCGGGTTTCGGTAATCGCCTGATCGAGTGGAAGACTGCCTCCCTGGAATGGATGAACGGTATTAAAGGTATGAGTGCCGCCTTGAATTTGTACCCATTCGATGTCGGGACGAACGGAAGTGAGCAGGGCAGAGCCTTCCCGTAGACGTTTGGAATCTTCGGTTCCCTGGATCAGTACAGCTGGGAGCTGGCTGTTGGCAAGTCTGTCTACAATGGCAAAACGCTGGCGATTTTGTTCCAGGTCTTCCAGAATGACAGCATCCAGCGGAAGCTGTTGTCCGGTTCTGGCGTTTTCCACATAGCTGCGCCCCTTGGCGCGCATTTCTTCTTTTTGCGGTAAAGTAAACAGATCAAGATCTGTCACGCCATTCCATGAAATGACGCCAGCAATCTCACCGGGATGATCTAGAGCATATACAAAGCAGCTCCCCGCGCCTCGGCTATGTCCTAACAGAAACAACGGCAATTCTCTGAACTCATGACGTGCTCTCAGATTGGATAGCAATAGTTCCAAATCCTCTTGTTCGCGGCTATAGGTGTTGCGTGCGAACTTTTCCAGCTCGGTAAAATTCTCTAGATCCTCACCTATGCCATTATGTGAAAAGTTGAAGGTCACAACATGGTTATCCATACTCAATGCTTCTGCTATATAGGGGAACATGCCCCAATCCTTAAATCCTTTGTAGCCGTGAGCGATGATGAGCAGGCTTTTGGCTGTATTTTTAGCGGGAAACCAGGAAGCGCGGATCACCGCATCTGTTCCTGCTTCGGTACCTGCTTCAACAATAATGGTTTCTGACATCCTATCCTTCCTTTCTACGGGAATTTTTTTTAATGGGCATATCAGCTGAATTTCAAAACATTCACCTATAGCCTTTCTTATTTTAACATATTTTGGTGCCGGTTTTACGCCTTTGTGACTCGCCAGGGTGTGGACGCACTGTTACAATAGATCCAGTAAAGTAAAAAGGACGGGGAATACCCAAATGATCTACGGAATTGGACATGATGTGCTGGAAATAAACCGTATGGCTAATATTTTGGCAGGTAAATATGCAGATTCGTTTTTGAATCGGGTGCTGACCCCGGCAGAACGTGAGCTTGCTGTGGAACGCAAGGGTAGACTAACGGAGTTCGTAGCAGGGCGCTTTGCCGCCAAGGAAGCGATAACGAAAGCCTTCGGTTGTGGAATTGGGCAAATCATCGGGTTCGGCGATATGGATATTTTACCGGAACCTGGGGGGAAGCCAGTAGTTTATTTGTCTTCATCCGCGTGGGATAGACTGAGGTTGCCGTCTACAGGTGACTCGAATTACAGCATTCACTTGAGTATTACACATCAGCCTAACATTGCCTCTGCTTTTGTGATTGTCGAATATAAGGAGATGTGATGTGATGACTACAAATACATTGGAACAAAAGCGTTATTTCAGCTTTGAACTGTTGAATTGGTATACACGTAACAAACGCGATTTGCCGTGGCGCCGCCATCGGAATCCTTTTTATATCTGGATCTCGGAAATTATGCTTCAGCAGACGCGTGTGGATACGGTCATTCCGTATTTTAACCGCTTTATTGCACGTTTTCCTACAATTGAAGCGCTGGCGGAAGCACCCGAAGAGGATGTGCTTAAGCTGTGGGAAGGGCTGGGTTATTATTCGCGGGCCCGGAATTTGCAAACTGCGGCAAAACAAGTAGTTGAGCTTCACGGCGGGCAGGTACCGGATGATACACAAGCTGTCGCTGCACTGAAAGGAGTAGGCCCATATACGACGGGGGCGATTATGAGTATCGCCTTTAACCGACCAGAGCCTGCTGTGGACGGGAATGTGATGCGTGTGCTGTCGCGTTATTTTCTCATTGAAGAGGATATTATGAAGGGTAGCACGCGGGCGCATATGGAAAGTCTGGTACGGGAGCTGATTCCCGAAGGAAGAGCCTCTGATTTTAATCAGGCTCTGATGGAGCTGGGGGCGCTGGTCTGCACGCCGAAGTCGCCTCATTGTCTGACCTGCCCGGTCATGGAGCATTGCTCGGGCAGATTGGCAGGTCGCGAGGAGACACTGCCGGTCAAGACCAAGGCGAAGCCGCCTCGGCTGGAGCCGCGCTCCGTCGCTCTCATCGAGGGCAGCGGAGCGAACGCCGGCCGCTTGCTCGTACGGCAGCGCCCGGCCAAGGGCCTGTTGGCCCGCATGTGGGAGCTGCCGCATGAGCTTGCCGGGCCGGAGGGCTACAACGGCCCGGTGCCGGATGAGCCCGCCATGGACCATTTGGCGGCTCATTTGCTGGCAGAGGGCGTGCTTGCGCGCCCGGTGCGGTTTGTACGTGAGGCGGAGCACACGTTCAGCCACATTCACTGGAACCTACGTGTGTTCCAGTGTGAAGAGGTCGCCGCCCCTGCCGGGGAGGCGGGAGGACAACCGCTGGCTGCCGAGCAGCGGGCCAGCTACAGTACCGGAGCGAAGCCGGGGGCGTTGATTACGCTGGCAGAGCAGGCGGAGTACACGCGCAATGTGCTGCCAGCGGGGTACCGCTGGATCAGCGAGGCGGATATGGCCACCTTGGCATTTCCCAAGGTGTTCCTTGATCTGATCACCGAGTATTATGCGAAGCAAAAAGAGAACTAATTATCAAACTAAAGGTTTTGCCCATAAAAGATGGTAGTTAAAAAAATAGCGGCAGTATGGACATGAGGTTGATCCATACTGCCGCTATTTTTCTGTTTTTGGAATGAATATGCCTAATTTAATTGCGAACGAAGCGTGTTATTTTGGGGGATTTTTTCGGTATTCGGATGGAGTCACCTTGTTGACCGTTTTGAACATTTTGGAGAATAGGAGTACATCTTTATACCCTACAGACCGCGCAATATCTCCGATTTTAAGGGAAGTATTTCTTAATAGGGAGCACGATTTTTCAATCCTCAAATGTAATAAAAATTCCTGCGGTGACTTATTTAGTTGCTGTTTAAATAAACGATGCAAATACGAACGGTCAATTGAAATGTACTTGGCAATGTCACTTACGGTAATGAAGTGTGAATAGTTTTGCTGAATGAAGAGAAGCGCTTCTTTAATATACCGCTGCTGTCTTACTTCATGGTTGACTTCCTGATTAGGGTAATGTTCAAACATCAAATACAGAAATTCATATAGCTTGGATGCAAGCAGCAGGTCTTTGTTGGATTTCAGTGTAGAAGAAACGACGATGCTCTCCATACAGCGGGCAAGGCTACCCTCCGCTTCAAACCGGAAAATGGGATTGTCCCTATTGATACAGGTTCGGCTTAGATATTCTTTTGCTTGCACCCCATTAAAACCAATCCAGGCATATTCCCATGGGTCCATTTCATCTGCTTCATAATAAATTAAAACCTTCGGCTCAATGAAGAAAGCATCGTTTTTCTCCAAATGATAGATTTTATCGTTGACTTTAAAGATCCCTTTTCCTTTTAAAATATAATGCACCATATACCCGCTTCGAATGGCTGGACCATAAGAGTGCTTGCTGGTACAGCTTTCTTTGCCACATGTGTATAAATTGAGATCCAGGTTGTTATAGGAATGATTGGAAAAGTGCGAACTCATTTGTTTTCACCCCTTAATTCATCTCTGTATATTATCACACCGTTTCATATAGAGTCTACATTATTCCATATAATTATTAAAACTATTCAATTATTATTAGGATGTAAACAATAAGAAAACAACATAATTTATAATTTTGAAAAAACGTACTATTGGCGCTATAAGGGGGTTGCTATGACTATACACATCGATAAAGAGAATCTTTTATTCCATTTACAAGGCAGCAATACGAGTTATGTCATGCAGGTTATACGAGATGGTTATTTAGCCCATCTGTATTGGGGAAAGAAAATTCAGAACTATCGGGGAAGCAATAAGATCATCTTTATGGATAGAGGATTTTCACCCAATCCGGATGGTGAGGATCGAGCCTTTTCACTGGACACCATCCCACAAGAGTATCCATCATTTGGAAATAGTGATTTCAGAATTCCTGCGTATCAGCTTCAATTGGAGAATGGTTCTACCGTGACAGACTTTCGGTATAAAGAACATCAGGTTTACCAAGGCAAGCCCAAATTGAAAGGGCTTCCTTCTACTTATGCAGAGGATGATGGCGAAGTAGAAACTCTGGAAATCGTCCTTGAAGACCCATTAATTGATGTAAAGATTGTACTATCCTATAGCCTTTATCAAAAGTGGGATGTCATTACCCGTTCAGTCCGTTTCGATAATGAAGGTCGACAGCAGCTAAAACTGCTTAGAGCGTTAAGTGCTAGTGTGGATTTTCGTGATGATGAATACGAACTAATTACCTTGTACGGTGCGCATAATAATGAAAAAAATATAGCAAGGCGAAAAATTTTACCCGGAATTCAAATGGTAGACAGCTGCCGTGGAGCCAGCAGCCCTCAACAGGCACCCTTTATGGCACTTGTAAGAGAAGGAACAGATGAAGAACAGGGTGAAGTGTACGCCTTTAATCTGGTGTACAGCGGGAACTTTACGGCACAGGCTCAGGTAGATTCCTATCGGAACACAAGAGTCGCGATGGGGATTAATCCTTTTGATTTTACATGGCTGCTTGAACCGGAGGAATCCTTCCAAACGCCAGAAGTGGTCATGGTATACACCGAAAATGGATTGGGCGGCATGTCGAGAATTTATCATGAATTATACAGGAGCAGATTATGTCGTGGGCCTTTTCGTGACAAGGAGCGGCCGATCCTGATTAATAACTGGGAAGCCACCTACTTTAACTTTGATGCCGACAAGATTGAGCAGTTGGCGAAGGAGGCTCAAAGTGTAGGAGTGGAGCTGTTTGTACTGGATGATGGGTGGTTTGGAAAACGGGATGATGACAATACTTCATTAGGCGATTGGGTGGTGGATCGTCGCAAACTTCCAGATGGATTGCCGGATCTTGCAAACCGCATACGAAATCTGGGTATGGAGTTTGGTTTGTGGTTTGAACCTGAAATGGTATCCATAGACAGCGATTTATACAGAAAGCATCCAGATTGGTGTATCCATGTCCCTAATCGTCCGTATACGTTGGGAAGAAATCAACTGATGTTGGATTTATCGAGGAAGGAAGTGTGTGAGTACATTATTAAGTCGGTTTCCGATATTTTATCGGACGTTCCAATTACTTATGTAAAATGGGACATGAATCGTCACATGACGGATGTGGGTTCGGCAGCCTTGCCGCCTGAGAGACAAAGGGAGACTGCGCATCGTTATATCCTGGGACTCTATAATATTATGGAAGAGCTTACATCAAAGTTTCCCCATGTTTTATTCGAGAGCTGTTCTAGTGGAGGAGGTCGTTTTGATGCCGGTATGCTCTATTACATGCCTCAGACCTGGACGAGTGACAATACGGATGCCATTTGCCGACTGAAAATTCAATGGGGAACAAGTCTTGTCTACCCTCCAATTACCATGGGGGCACACGTCTCCACAGTACCCAACCATCAAGTGGGCAGAATAACTCCCTTGGAGACAAGAGGTTATGTCGCCATGGCCGGGAATTTTGGATATGAGCTAGATTTGACGACATTAACCGTTGAGGAAAAAGAAATAGTAAAAAAACAGATAGCTCTATATAAAGAAATGAGATCGCTCATTCAATTTGGGAAGTTTTACAGAATAATTAATCCGTTTGATGAAAATGAAGCCGCATGGAGCTTTGTATCAGAGGATCAAACGGAAATGGCGGCCAGCTATTTCAAGATTTTATCCCAACCTGCTGCCGCGATTAAAACATTAAAATTCAAAGGTCTGAATCCAGACTACGTTTATAGAAATGTAGAAACCGGTGAGCTGTTCGGCGGTGATGAATTAATGCATGTCGGCATAACGCTTGCCAGGGTAAAGCAGGACTTTTTAGGCATGTTCTGGAGATTTGTTAAAGAAGACATCTGACTCAGCTAGAGGAGGTTTTACTAGATGGAAGCAAAAGAAAAGCAGTATAAGCAAATTTCTCAAGAAATTTTAAAATATATCGGTGGTGAAGAGAACATTATCGGTGTGGCCCATTGTGCCACAAGATTAAGAATTGTACTTGAGGACAATGAAAAAGCGGAATTAAAAAAGATTGAAGATATTGATCTGGTTAAAGGCGTTTTCATAGCGGGGGACCAACTGCAGATCATTTTTGGAGCAGGGTTGGTCAATAACATCTATGCCGTGTTCTCCAAACTGACCGGAACAGAAGATATGTCATTAAGTGATGTCAAATCGAAGTCCGCACAAAAGCAAAATCCTTTTCAAAAGGCCATTAAATCGCTGTCAGATGTCTTCATTGAGATCATGCCGGGAATTCTTGCTGCCGCATTGTTAATGGGGATAACCGGGCTGTTAGGTCAGAAGGGGTTATTCGGTCCTAAGTCAATTGTGGAGATGTATCCAATTTTTCAAGGGATCAATCGCTTCGTTCAAATCGTTTCCACGGGTATTTTTACAATCCTGCCGCTGCTTGTTGTTTATTCCGCAACCAAGAGATACGGCGGTCGTCCTATTCTGGGGCTTGTGCTGGGTGCGATTATGCTTCATCCGGCACTGGCAGATGCTTTTGAGGTAGCTAAAGGGAGTCAAAATCCGGAATCGATCAGTCTTTTCGGCCTTCCCGTACAGTTGGTTGGATTTCAGGGCGGTATTATTATTGCTCTAATGATGGGATATGTGGTAGCCAAGTTGGATCAGTTTTTTAACAAAAAGGTTCCAGACATGATTAAACTATTTTTGGCTCCGTTGCTGACGGTCTTTATTTCTTCCCTGCTATTGTTTACGATTATCGGCCCTCTTGGGCGAGAGCTAGCCAGTCTGGTCACCGTTTCGCTGCTTTGGATGACGCAAAACCTTGGGATATTCGGTTTTATGTTTTTTGCAGGCATTCAGCAGATCATTGTTATTACAGGCTTACATCATGTTATGGGTGCGGTAGAAGCGCAGCTGTTAACCGATACAGGCAGAAATTTTATCAACCCATTGGCATCAGTAGCTTTGATGGCTCAAGGGGGCGCCGTTTTGGGGTATATTCTTTTGAATCGCAAAGACACCAAGGTTAAAGAAATGGGTTACTCTGCATTCGGGTCTGTACTTTTTGGAATCTCCGAACCAGCGATCTTCGGGGTCACTTTAAAGTATAAGTTCCCCCTGATTGCTGGATGCCTTGGAGGAATGATTGCGGGAGCATATGTATATTTAAGCAAGCTGACAGCCATAGGATTCGGAACCACGGCTCTTCCTGGCTTTGCAATTGCAGCGTCAGAGAACCATGGTCATATGAATTATCTCATCGCTCATCTTATTGCCCTGTTATGTGGAGCATTATTTACATTGGCTTACGGTGCTATCAAGAGCAAGAGGTCAACACTCTGAACCAAGAGAGTATTGATAAGTTGAATAACTTAATCAGTTACAATCAGGCTTTATGAAAACGGTTAAAAGAAGAGAATATGCGTGGAATGGACAAGAGAGTATAGATGAAAAAGTAAAAGAGCCGTCCTCAGTCGTTAAAATGACCGAGGACGGCTCTGAGTCACATGAATATACTTGTATGTTCGTTAAAGCTAATCGATGCCACCATCGCTTTCAATCAGCCCTTTGCCGATTACATTGGCCGAAACCGGAGGCTTGCCTAGCTCCCGAGACCATATGGACAACTGCCCAATATGGTGGATTTGGTGGGCGATGACATGACGCATCACCTCGCCCCAGGCATCAATTACAATCCTGCCGTCCGGGAGGTGATCTTCAAACCTTTTCCGTTCCAGACCATCATGCCAGGCGAGCACGAACGGCTCGACATCGAGTCGAAACTTTGCATCCAGCTCACGGACTTTGTCGAGCGTATCATACAGAGAGAAGTCCTCCTGAAAGTCGGGTTTGCCCTGAATCGTTTGAATCCAGCTCCACTCCACATCAACGATATGAAAGAGTGTCTTTAGAATGCCGCCGACTCCGCCGACGCGTTGTTTCAGTAATTCCTCCTGCGACACCTCTTCACACCAGCGGTACCATTGTTCCCGAATCATCCAGTTGTAACGAAAAAAAGTCTGCATCCATCAACCTCCAGAGCTGTATTTGAGAATCATCTCCACCAGTTTACCATGGAATGCCAAAAGGGCTGTCTCATTCGTAGAAAATCTACTTTTGAGACAGCCCTTTATTATAGGATAGAGATGTTGTTACTGGCTTATTTCTTTGCAGCCGCGTAACGTTTGTTTACTTCATCCCAGTTGATTACATTGTAGAATGCTGCAATGTAGTCTGGGCGTTTGTTTTGATATTTCAGGTAGTAAGCATGCTCCCAAACGTCCAGTCCAAGTACCGGAGTCAGACCTTCGGACAGCGGGCTATCCTGGTTTGGAGTGCTAGTGATCGCCAGTTTGCCGTCTTTGCCGACAACCAACCAAGCCCAGCCGCTACCAAAACGTGTTGTAGCTGCTTTAGTGAAGTCTTCTTTAAATTTGTCGTAGCCGCCCAGCTCGTTGCTGATTGCTTCAGCAATAGCACCTGTCGGTTGTCCACCGCCGTTAGGACCGATAACTTCCCAGAACAGGCTGTGGTTGTGGTGTCCACCACCGTTGTTGCGAACCGCAGTGCGGATGCTTTCAGGAACGCTGTCCAGATTGGAGATCAGATCCTCCAGGCTTTTGCTTTGCAGTTCAGGAGCGCTCTCCAGAGCTGCGTTTAAGTTCGTTACATATGTGTTATGGTGACGATCATGGTGAATTTCTACTGTCAGTGCATCAATGTGCGGTTCCAGTGCGTCTTTTGCGTAAGGAAGTTCTGGTAATTGAAATGCCATAGTAAAATCCCTCCTGGTTATATGGTTGGGTAAGTGTTCCTATGTAATAATACCCTCGACAGTTATATTAAACCGCATTCAGCCTATTTAATCAACATTTTTGTTTGTAAAATAGCAAACTGGGCAATACGGCCTGGTAGCTAGCATGTCCAAAAACCCGATTGGAATACATAATACCTAGGTAATAAGAGGTAAATTGTGAACATTGAAATGTAAACGCTTTATATACAGCGCTTACATGAGAAAAAGGGATGTATTCCATCAAAAAGTATGGTTTAATGGTCAAGGAAGCAGAAATTTCGGCTTTTTTGTCGTCTGCTATAATCTGTCATGTCTATGACATGACGAACTTGAGGGCATACACCCTTTTCCTGTTCTTCATTTCATATATAGCAGATCGTATGCATTTTTATCATAATGCCTTGTGATTAACACCATGATAAGAAATTTAAGGATTTATGTAAAAATGACGGTGCTGTCTCAATTTTTTTATTATGCTTACGAAAAGGGAGATATTACTTATGCACGTTCGTTCCTTTCAATTAAGTGATGTGAACTCAGTAACGGAACTCATGCAAATTGCCTTGTCAGAGGAGTGCTACAAAGAGACGGTGAGTGCGTTTGCCCGTCAGCTTTCGTGGGATTCCGGTTTGATCATCGTTGCAGAAGAAGAGGGTGAGATCGTTGGTGCTTTGATCGGCACGATCGATCAGAATGATGGTTGTTACTATCGTATCGCTATTCACCCGGATCGTCGTCGGATGGGAATCGGCAAATCGCTTGTGGAATCCATGGAGCAGCGTTTTCAGCAACGTAAGGTTAGCCGTATTTGGGTAGCAGGGGACAAGCATAACAGTGCGGCCATGCCTTTGTACGAAGCGATGGGCTATGGAGCAAGCCAGATTTTACAGGCTTTTCAGAAGCTGAGTATTTTGGCGCCTCATTAATCGGGAATCGAAATAAAGAGAATTGAATAACATTAAGTATAATATTTACATTTAGAGCATATCTGAGTAACCGTTGCAATCGGGTACGGGATATGCTTTTCTATTTATAACAGGGTTAAGGAGGTTTAATCATGGACGCTTTGGCTCCTTCGCCAGGCCCGCTTCCCTCGCCGGAAACGTCCAAACCAGCAGGTCACTCTGGTTACATACGCGATTGGTTAGTCACCCTTCTGATTGCCATGGTCGTCTTGCTGCTTCTGAACCTGTTTGTATTTAACTTGTCCACGGTCAGAGGACATTCGATGCAGCCGACGCTAATGGAAAGCCAGCATTTGTTCGTCAACAAGCTGGTTTATAATTTTCATGATCCGGGCAGGGGGGACATTGTGATTTTAAAAGATCCCGATTCCAAGCTGTCGAGTCCAAGATTTTTAGTGAAAAGAGTCATAGGTATTCCCGGAGATGTAATCCGAGTTGAACATAATCATTTGTATGTGAACGGTGAACTGCTAAATGAACCTTACACCAACTCTGACGTGGAGGATGGTGATTATGGTCCTTTTACGGTGGAGCCGGAGCACTTTTTTGTCATGGGAGATAATCGCCATATTGCAGCGAGCAAGGATAGCCGCTATTTTGGAAGCATTAAATCTGAAGATTTACTGGGACGTGCAGAATTTATATTTTGGCCGATATCTGAGTGGAAATGGCTATAGAGCAACTAAAGTCTGAAATTAATGCGGAACACGTCCGAACCGATCAGGACCATGACGGAGCAGGCGGTTACCGATTAGGAAAGGAAGAGGATGATGAAAGAAGTGATGGTATATACCGACGGTGCTTGTTCGGGAAATCCCGGTCCTGGGGGCTGGGGGATTGTTTTGCTGTATGGGGAACATCGTAAGGAGCTGTCGGGTGCCGAGAAAATGACGACAAACAACCGTATGGAGATCAAGTCCGTGATTGAAGCACTGAAGCTGCTCAAGGAGCCTTGCCATGTGAAAGTACACAGTGACTCTGCCTATGTCGTCAATTGCTTTAAACAGGGCTGGATTAAGAATTGGCTTCGTAATGGCTGGCGCAACAGTAAAAATCAGCCAGTGGAGAACAAGGAACTATGGGAAGAACTGTGGGAACTGATGGGTAAGCATGAGGTTGAATATGTGAAGGTTAAAGGGCACAGTGACAATGAACTGAATAATCGCTGTGATTTTCTGGCGACCAGTGCTGTTAAAAATTTACGGTAGCATCTGCTGCTGTTTTCTGTTGAAATTTGAGATATGAGAATTTTGCAAATCCTCATATCTGTAATGATGAAAAGTGGAAGAGAGGTGAGTATCGGATGCAACGCGGATTGACTCAGGCGGCTGCCGGAACCGCTTCGACTTGGGCTTCGCTCAAGCAGGAAATTATTGAGGCAGCTCCAGGGCTGGGTATCGACTCCATCGGGTTCGCATCCGCCGACCCCTTTCTGTCTCTGAAAGCTATATTGGAAGAGCATCGTGCGAAAGGCTATGAATCCGGCTTTGAGGAGCCAGATATTGATAAGCGGATCTACCCGGAGCTGTATGGCTCACAGCCTGCATCTCTGATTGCTATTGCGGTGGCGTACCCTTCTAAAATGAAGGACCCGCCGAAGTCGGACAAGGGGAAGTACCGTGGTATTTTGGCACGTTCAGCCTGGGGGAAAGATTATCATCTGGTACTACGCGAAGCAATGGAAAAGCTTGAGGCTTTTATAAGTGAGCGGGTACCTGATGCCATATTGAAAAACATGGTGGATACCGGAGAATTGTCGGATCGAGCCGTTGCGGAACGCGCAGGGATTGGCTTTAGCGGCAAAAATACGATGATGATTTCACCGACGCTGGGATCATGGATTTATCTAGGTGAGCTGTTGACGAACATTCCTTTCCAGCCAGATGAACCGGTAACGGATGGTTGCGGCGAGTGTACCAAATGTTTGGATGCCTGTCCTACGGGCGCGCTTGTGGGTCCTGGACAGCTGAATGCCCAGCGGTGTGTGTCCTTTTTGACGCAAACGAAGGGCTTTCTGGATGAGGAGTTTATGCGGAAGATAGGGAATCGGCTGTACGGATGTGATACCTGCCAAATGGTATGCCCCAAAAATCGGGGTCTCAACTGGGATCACCATCCCGAGCTTACACCCGATCCTGAAATTGTGAAGCCGTTGCTGCTGCCGTTATTGGATTTGAGCAACCGTGAATTTAAAGACCGATTCGGTCAAAGTGCGGCGGCTTGGCGGGGGAAGAAGCCCATTCAACGCAATGCGGTCATTGGACTGGGCAATTTCAAGGATATCAGCGCGGTGCCCAAGTTAACGGAGGTTTTATTGGATGATCCGCGTCCCGAGCTACGAGGCACGGCGGCGTGGGCTTTGAGTCGAATAGGAGGGGAGAACGCTATGACAGCGATCAAGCAAGCATCAGAGAAGGAACAACATGAGCAAGTACGCGAAATGATCGCGCAAGCGCATTCCAAACTAGAGGAACAAGAGCAGGCAGAACAGCAAAAGGCGTCTGAATTACCAAAATCAGAAGTAACGGCCGGAGATTCACAGGGTTCAACCACCATTTATTATGATGAGATGGAGACACCTGTGGGCACGTTGACGCTGTGCGCTACGGATCGGGGGCTGTGCCGAATAGACTATGGCGTTTTTCATGCAAAGGAAGCACTGCTTCAGCAATGGGCCCGAACATGGATTGGGGAATATGTCTATGTGCAGGAGCCGGAAAAACTGCGCGAAGCCGCGGACCAACTGCGTGAATATTTTGCGGGAGAACGACGGGAATTCAGTATAGCCTATGATTTGAGGGGCACTCCTTTTCAAGAGCAGGTATGGCGTGCATTACAAAATATTCCGTACGGACAAAGTGTGTCCTACAAAGATATTGCAGAATCGATCGGACGAGCCAAGGCGGTACGTGCTGTGGGTGGAGCCAATAACAAAAATCCGTTACCCATTCTGTTTCCATGTCACCGGGTATCGGGTGCAAACGGAAGTTTGGTCGGTTATGCTGGAGGCTTACCAGTCAAGACGAAGCTGCTGGATTTGGAGAAACAATAAGGACATATGTTTGCAAAAAGTGATTTGCTAGCTGTCCCATGTTTTGCTATGATAGGTTCGTGCAATTCAAGATGTTTCATATAAATATACAGAGGTGACGACTTCGTGGTGTGGAATATTGTCATTCCGATTATTACCCTGATTGCTGGTTTGGTTGGGGGATTTTTCATCGGTGCTTATTATCTTCGTAAACAGCTTGAAAAGATGCAAAACGACCCCGAAACGCTGCAAAAAATGGCCAAACAGATGGGTTACAACCTGAATGGGAAACAAATGCAAAAAGCCCAGCAGATGATGAAGAACCAACAGTTCTCCAAAAATCAGCCTGGTCCGCGTAAAAATCAGGGCCGTCGGAAATAATGAGCAACGTGAGCACGGATGCCGCATGAGGTTGCTGCATAGAGGAGGATTACTGTGGCTGGCGTAAAAGATTATATTAACCGCAAAGCTGCGGATAACCGGGATAAAATCGAGTACCATGTGGAGCAGATTTTACAACTGATCGGTGAGGACCCCAAGCGTGAAGGGTTGTTGGAAACACCGGCACGCGTTGCGCGCATGTATGAGGAAATATTTGCGGGTTATGAGGTTGATCCCCGGGATGCGTTGGGTGTGACATTTGACGAGAATCACGAGGAGCTTGTGATCGTAAAGGACATCGTCTATTACAGCCAGTGTGAACACCATATGGCTCCTTTCTTCGGAAAAGTGCATATCGGCTATGTACCCAGCGGCAAAATTGTAGGACTGAGCAAGCTTGCACGTCTGGTAGAGGCAGTGACCCGCCGATTGCAGGTACAGGAGCGTATTACATCACAGATCGCTGATATTTTAAATGAAGCGGTCTCCGCTCACGGGGTTATGGTGGTCGTGGAAGGTGAGCACTTGTGCATGTGTGCAAGAGGTGTCAAAAAGCCTGGTAGCAAAACGGTAACGTCTGCGGTACGCGGTACGTTTCGTGATGATGCAGCGCAGCGCGCAGAGTTTTTGTCGCTGCTCAAGGATTGATCGAACATCGCAAGACGTTTATGTGATGAACAAAAAAAGGGTGGTTTACGCATAGGCGTAGCCACCTTTTTTTGTTAACATCAGAAATAGAGACGACGGGATAGCTGCCTTAAAATTACGATTTGCTATGGATAACAGTTATTTTTATAGATAGGGGATAACGTATGGAGAATGTACATAGATCAACGGAAAAAACAACAGCTTTGCCTGAGTTACAGTGGTTTGAAACGCCACTCGCGGCCACTCAGGAGAATGTTTTGTCTCCGCTGGCTTGGGAGGAGCTGGCTTGTCGGCAAGTAGGGAAAGGAGCTACACCCATTTTGCATCTATGGCGGCATCCGTCAGCGCTTGTGATCGGTCACCGGGACCGCAGGCTTCCCTACGCCCCACAGGCGATGGAACGAGTGCGCAACGCGGGAACCTCGGTATGCGTACGCCCCTCGGGTGGAGCAGCCGTCATGCTGGACAGAGGGGTACTGAACCTGTCCTTGATCCTGCCGAATCCACAGCGGGCCATCAGCCTGCATGAGGATTTTCGGCTCATGGCAGCGCTAATTGCCGATGCGCTGGTTCCGTGGTCTGGCGAGGCGCAGACCGGAGAAATCCTCGGGTCCTTCTGTCCCGGGGATTACGATGTCAGCGTCCGGGGCCGCAAGTTTTGCGGCATTGCACAGCGGCGCCAAGCCAAGGCGTATATCATCACAGCCTTCGTGATGATTGAGGGCAGCGGTGCAGAGCGTGCACAGGCGGTGCAGCATTTCTATACAGAGGCAGCCGGGGACACATCGGCAGGCGTGCAGCAGCAGGATTACCCCCGGGTGAATCCAGCAACGATGGGTAGCCTGGCAGAGCTGGCTGGAGTGCCATCTGTTGAGGCGTACACGGCATCTCTGCGCCGTGTCGTTGAGAGCCGGACAGCCATTTTACCTGCCGATGGCTGGGTGGTACAACCGGAAGGATTGACCGAACAAATGGCAGCGCTCAGAGAGCGATACGATTTGCAGGTGTAGTTTTTCTTTAGCTTAGAAGCTTAGAAGGGTTGCCATCTCAGTTTGGAGGCTTGATCGTAGCGCGCTTCCACTTCAGGCCAGTTAACGACATGCCACCAATCCTCAATGTATTTGTTACGCTCATTTTGATGCTTTAAGTAATATGCATGTTCCCATACATCTATCGCCAGCAGCGGAATGGACTCCCATTGAGTCAGATTCTGGTGCTTTTCGGCCTGCAAAATTTCAAGCCGTCCCGCGCGTGGACTCCATACCAGGATAGCCCAGCCGCCACCCTCGACCTTTTCGGCTGCCGAACTGAATTGCTTTTTGAATGCATCGTAGCTGCCAAAATCCTTTTTAATCTGTTCAGCCAGCGGTCCGCTTGGGTTTCCGCCACCTTTAGGACTCATGATCGTCCAAAAAAGAGTATGCAGATAATGGCCTGCGCCGTTGAATGCCAGTTCTCGTTCCCAATGTTTTACGAGGTCAAAATCACCTGTTTTTCGGGCTTCTTCCAGCTTCTTTTCCGCTTTATTCAGGTCATTCACATAGCTCAAATGATGCTTATCATGGTGAATACGCATCGTTTTCTCATCAATATACGGTTCAAGCGCATTATAGGGGTAAGGGAGCGGCGGTAGCCGATGTCCCCCAATAGGAACCGAGCGGCCGATTGAGGTTTTTTCCGTTGCCGAAGGTTGTGCCTGGCTGGACTTGGCGCTTTTAGTCGTCCATGCGCCTTCTCCCCTTATGCCTGCCTGCCGTTCTCGAAACGCTTCCTCTGGGTAAATCTCACCCTCTGCCGCTACATGATACAACCTAGCAGCCCTTGCGATGGAGCCAGGTTCTTGAAAGGGGGTTGTCGAGATTAGGAAATATTGGCTTTCATGTGCCGCGTGTAATACAACTCCGGCAGATTTTGGCTGCTGACGCAATGCATGACTGTGCTCGCTCAGCAGACCGAGCTGTCGTACATACTCCTGTGACTGACGGTTTGCGGTTTGCAGCAAATCGTCCAGTCGACGATTTAATTCTTGTGAGTCAGGCTGAGAGTTTAAGGCTGACTCTGACAATGGCATCTTTACAGATGATGATGCGTCTAATCCCCTTGACTGTTTTGAATGTTCAGTGAATTCGTGTGTATGTGCTTGTGGAGCAGCCGACATCTGTTTCCATTCCTGATGCCACGCCTGATCTGCCGGATCGAGTGCGCTCCGTTGCTCTTCCAGCAACTCTATGGCGGTGCGTTCCGTCTGTTCGAATACAGTCCGCCAATCATCCAGCAACCGTACATAAGTTGGCTCCAATCCCTCGGTAGCGGATTTAATCACTTCCACATGCCAACTTTCCTGCTGCTTCCAATGCCGAATTTCCTCCAGCACACGTAAGGGCAGGAAAGACCCATAAGTACTCAGCATCGTTTTTTTACCTCCCGTATCCTACTATGGCTATCCGGCGGATCTGGCAGATCTGCCCTGGATGCATACGTACCCAGTATATTCGCTGTCTCATCAGGAATATGTCTATGAACTCCCTTAATCCGGTCACATCTGTTACGTAAAACAATGAATACCCATGGAAAACGAAAAAGAAGCCCAGCTACGGCACGGGTTAAGTGTCCATAGGCAGGCTTCTTCCAGGCGAAGAATAGAATACAGTTCTTCGAAAAATTTACTTCGTAGTCGTTTGTTTGTGGGCATCAGCGATGGTTTTCTTGTCCTCCAGCTCCTGTACACTGCTTAGAAACGTCGATACCCGTCGCAAATATTCACGAGGGTGCTCTCTGAAAATAAGCTCATGTATCCCGTTTTTAACAATCCATACACTGGAAAGCGGGTTGGTTTGATTGGCAGCGAGCTTTTCCGCAATAGGATAAGGAGCTTTTTCATCCTGTGTACCATGCACAAACATGATCGGGAACGGATAGTTTTCCTTTTTAACTTCCTGATATGGAATTTGATGCAAGCTGGTTCCGTTCAAGACTGGAAACAGCAACTCCAGAATTTCCAAAGACGGATGTCTTGGCAGATTAATTTGATTGTGAATGTTATGGTACAGCGTATCTGGCTCCAGCAGGAAGGTGCTGTCCAAAATCATTGCGTCCACATCCTTGGTTTGCAAGCCCGCCTGAAGAGCGGTTCCTGCCCCCATGGAGAAGCCCCATACGATAATCTCCGACGAGCCGCGTTGCTTCGCAAGCTGAATTGCTCCGAGGAGCTGTTGGGATTCTGCTTTGCCTCCGGTTGCGACTGCTTTGCTGTTTTGTGACGCGAATCCATAATCGAACATGACCACATTAAAGTTCAAACTGTGGGCATAATGCGCCAGATCATACATGGGAATCCAGCTTTCTTCGCGGTTAGCCCCATAGCCATGACTGAAAATAATCGTTTTCCGCGATTGATCCGCCGGGATATACCAGCCTTGTACCATGCGGCTACCATCCTTGGCAGGGAAGCTGACTTCCTCATAAGGCATGCTTTTGGCCTGCATCGGATTAGAGTACAGTGGTGCAACGGTGGGATTCGTAAGTACCCATGCGATGTAAGCATGCAAGGCAATAAAACAAAACAACAGAAAAAAGACGACCGACAGCAGCAGAGCAATCACAACGTGCTTGAACCGCAGCAGACGGGGATTAAAGAGTGGGGTGGACGGCTCCTGAACAGCGGTCTGTAGCTGAGCGTTGCGCTGGGATGTCGAAATCATGTAAGAGCCTCCTTATATAAAATTAATCTTCGTTTCATAGAATTTAGGTATAATTCCACTTGAAAATAGTAGTGTAGATCCGTATAGATACCTATTATCGTATGATGGGGATTATCCAAAGTCAACGCCTGAACCGGAAAAGTAAAAATGATGCAAAGAATTGTCGATGTTTGTTCTCGTTCTGTAATATGGTTGTCACAAAAACATCGGTTTACAGTAGCCGCGACTATTCTATATAATTTATGTAACCATGTTTCATAGTGTGAAACGAATATGGATACAAGAGGAGCGGTTCACGATGGAAGACCGTAAATTAACCGTTCGCGCTGTAGAGCGTGCACTTGATATACTGCTGTGTTTTACCGCAGATTCGGATCTTGGCCTGACGGAGATTGCCTCCAAAATTGGTCTACATAAAAGCACGGTTCATCGGCTGCTGACTACGTTGGAGGATCGGGGCTTTGTCGTTCGGAATGCCGAAACGGAAAAATATCGACTTGGCTTCCGCATTTGGGAGCTATCCACGCACTTGTCCCAAAGCGACGAGCCGGCGGTGTTGTTACAGCCTGCAATGGAAGGACTACGTGATCGTCTGGGCGAGACGGTCAGCTTGTACTTACGGGACGGCAGCATGCGTATTCGCATACAAGCCGTGCAGAGCAATCAGGCGATCCGCAGGGTTGCGCCTGTAGGTGCGCGTATGCCGCTGGCTGTAGGGGCCTCCAGCAAAGTCCTGGCAGCCTTTATGCCGCCGCAGGAGCTGGAAGCCCTGCTAAGCGGGGATGAATGGCCGTCCTCAGTAGACCCGGAGGTCTATAAAGCCCAGCTGCAGGACATTCGCGAGAAGGGCTATGCGACCAGCTATGAAGAACGGGAGCCAGGGGCTGCTGCTGTGGCTGCCCCAATTGTAAACCGGAAGGGACAGGTCACTGCGGCTTTATCTGTATCCGGTCCGGTCAGTCGGCTTGCACCCGAGACGCTGCATGACTTTGCTCCGATTTTGATTGAAGCGGCGAAGGAAATGGGATTTATGCTTCCGTAACAAGAATGAACACAGTTAAAGCAAGCAAAGTGATTTGATGGGGAGCGTCTCCTTGGTAAAGGGAACCTAGAAGGGTTGCCAAAGCCATAAATTTAAAGTAGTCTGGTAAGGATGGCGGGATATCTGTTATAGCCGCCTCATATGAATAGAAGTATCACAGTTACTGGGGGAGCCTGTAATGCCGGGCTGAGATGGAATCGTGCAAGATTCCGGACCCTTTGCACCTGATCTGGATCATACCAGCGTAGGGAAGTAATCGGCCATTGAAATGTATACGCGGCTGCTGTCTACAGTGGCGCATTGGAATAGGATTATTCCACATGCGTACTGTCTGGATAGCTGCCTCGTTAGATTAGCCGGTTCCCTAGGGAACCGGCTTTTTTGCATAGATCAGCGCCACCCTGGGAATGGTTCCGGATCGGTGTGTCATTTCATCGAAACGGGAGGAATGGACAATGAAGCCGACAGAAGTAGAAGGAACAAAAGGAACAGAATTGAAATCAACAGAAGTAAGATTGGTAGGAACAAAAGAAGTTGAGGTAGAGAAGACAAACGGGGAGCAAGCCAGAGGGGTAACGCCCTTTCCAGGGAGCCGTAAGGTATATATTCAAGGCTCACGGCCGGACATTGCCGTGCCAGAGCGGGAAATTGCTCTTCATCCTACACATACGCCGCAGGGCACGGAGCATCATGAGCCATTGCGTGTGTACGATACGAGCGGTCCCATGACCGACGAAGCCTATCAGGTCGATATCCGTCAGGGCCTGCCTCCATTACGGCGAGCTTGGGCCCTGGAACGGGGCGATGTGGAGGCTTACGAGGGACGCGCCGTCAAACCGGAGGATAATGGACTGAAACCTGGCTCCAAACGGGAGACAGTTGAATTCCCCGGCGTGACCAACCGTCTGCTTCGTGCTTCGCAAGGTCGTACAGTGACGCAAATGCATTATGCGCGGCAAGGGATCATTACGCCTGAAATGGAATTTGCGGCGATCCGCGAAGGGGTGGAGCCTGAGTTTGTACGGCAGGAGTTGGCTGCTGGACGAGCCATTTTGCCTTCGAATATCAATCACCCGGAAAGTGAGCCAATGGTCATTGGGCGTCATTTTCACGTGAAGATCAATGCGAACATTGGTAATTCTGCGGTTACCTCCTCCATCGAGGAGGAAGTGGAAAAAATGACCTGGGCTGTGCGTTGGGGCTCGGATACAGTTATGGACCTGTCCACAGGCCGTAATATCCATACAACACGTGAATGGATCATTCGGAATTCTCCTGTACCGATTGGGACTGTACCGCTGTATCAGGCACTTGAAAAGGTGAACGGCGAAGCAGAAGCGCTGACGTGGGAGCTGTATCGCGATACGCTGATTGAGCAGGCGGAGCAGGGAGTGGACTATTTTACAATTCATGCGGGTGTATTGCTGCGGTATATACCGATGACGGCGAATAGAATGACGGGAATCGTATCCCGTGGTGGGTCGATCATGGCAGCCTGGTGCCTTGCGCACCATCAGGAGAATTTTTTGTATACGCATTTTGAAGAAATCTGCGAAATTATGAAAGCCTATGATGTGGCCTTTTCTCTCGGGGATGGTCTACGTCCGGGTAGCATCTATGATGCGAATGATGAAGCACAGTTTGCAGAGCTGGAAACGTTGGGCGAGCTAACGCAGATCGCCTGGAAGCATGATGTTCAGGTCATGATTGAAGGGCCAGGACATGTCCCTATGCATAAAATCAAAGAGAATGTGGATTTACAAATGGAGATTTGTAAGGAAGCTCCTTTCTATACCTTGGGGCCGCTCACGACGGATATTGCCCCCGGATATGATCATATTACCTCAGCCATCGGGGCGGCGATGATCGGTTGGTTTGGGACGTCCATGCTGTGTTATGTTACGCCTAAGGAGCATTTGGGTCTGCCGAATAAGGATGATGTCCGCGAGGGTGTCATTACCTACAAAATTGCGGCACATGCTGCCGATCTGGCGAAGGGTCATCCACGGGCACAGCAGCGGGATGATGCTTTGTCCAAGGCACGCTTTGAGTTCCGGTGGCGGGACCAGTTCAATCTGTCGCTTGATCCCGAGCGGGCCTTGTCCTACCATGATGAAACGCTACCGGCAGAGGGCGCCAAGGAAGCACATTTCTGCTCGATGTGTGGTCCCAAATTTTGTAGTATGCGCATTACGCAGGACATTCGCGCTTATGCAGCGGATAAGGGGCTGAACACTCAAGAAGCAGTAGCTGCCGGGATGCGTGAGAAGGCAGAGCAGTATCGGGATGGAGGTCAGTAAAACGAACGTGTGAGTTTAGGAAAAATGAATTAAAAAAGCCGTGGTTCTCTACAGTCGATGTAGGGAACTACGGCTTTTTAGCTTATGTAAAGCGGGATCTTGCAACCGGATAAACGGCGCCTTATTTTTTACCCATTTTTTCATTCAAAATGTCCTGAAAGCTGAGCTTCTTCTCCGAGCTATCTTCTTTCTTCTGCATACTCACCGCGTTGGCACGTTGGTATTGGTGGTGAAAGGGCATCAGGGTGTGGACGGTTAAGTTCATTGTATTCATGTAGGTCATTCCTCCAATTCCATATTGTCAAATTCAGATTGAGTTGCTTAGGACGTCTGTATAGGACTATTTGTATGTACTTGATGTCGTGATGCTATGTAGGTTGCTTGGTAATGTTTCAATCATTATACCCACATTTTTTCAAAGTAAAACGCTTTTGACATAAAACAGGAAGATGGTCATATGTGTCCAAAATGTCGATTAGGAGGATGGTCGTTTTAGAGGAAAATGTGCCTAGGTCTAAAACAAGGGCTAGAGGCCCGTTTTCTTAGTTTAGTAGTCGGGATTGTGTTATTTTGTCGAATAACCTTGTAAAAGGAGAATTTTGCGGAATCCAAGTCAGGATTGAGGCAGTCTGGTGGCGAATTAAAGTGTCAAAGTTGTATTGACTTTATGTTTGGTAGTAGATACCATGAACTGGTTGTCAGCGTATTTTGGCAACAAGAGTCAGCCAATCCATCTGGCGATTCATCCTTTGAAATGTTAGAGAAAGGATTAGAGCATATATGAAAAAAAGTATTGCAGATATCGCATTTATTATTCTGGGTGCGTTTTTTTTCGCGCTAGCTGTTAATCTGTTTGTGATCCCGAATGAGTTTGGTGAGGGGGGCGTTACAGGGGTTACGATCATTTTGTACTACCTGTTTCAGTGGTCTCCCTCGATCGTCAATCTGGTGATCAATGGCTTGCTGTTGATTGTCGGATATAAATTTTTGGACAAGAGAACGACCCTGTACACTATAATTGCGGTCGCTTTTAACTCGCTGTTTCTACATTTAACGGTTAACTGGCGGATTGATTCGCATGAGCCGACGATTAATGCTGTATTTGCCGGAGTTTTGGTGGGGGTCGGCATTGGCTTAATTGTACGGGTAGGTGGCACTACGGCGGGAACGGTCATTTTAGCCCGAATTGCCAACAAGTATCTGGATTGGAATATCAGCTATGGCCTGCTGTTTTTTGATTTGATTGTCGCGTTCTCTTCCTATTTTATTATTGGTCCAGAAAAATTGATGCTAACTATAGTTATTTTGTACGTTGGTACGAAGGTGATGGACTTCATGATCGAAGGACTGAACCCGAAAAAAGCAGTCATGATCATTTCGGAGCACCAAGATAAAATTGCCGAGATGGTTATTACGAAAATGGATCGTGGAGTTACCGTCCTGTCAGGCCACGGATATTACACTAAAAATCCCAAAGAAGTGCTGTATATCGTCATTAGTAAACAAGAGGTATCAGCGCTTAAAAAGATAGTGAAAGCCATCGACACAGCAGCATTTATCACCATTCATGACGTGCGGGATGTGTTCGGAGAGGGCTTTTTGGATATTTCGAAGTAACTCGCGTGCGAAGGTAAGGTTATAAGAGAACGTGGCTAGAAGTCGGTCCTGAGGGATCGACTTTTTTTGTTTTATATAAATAAGATGAACTTGAAAAATGAACATCAAAACGGAGTAGGCGGAATGGTGCTGTACAAGCGAAGCACCATCCGTCTGCGCAGTGGCGCTATAGGTAACTCTTAAGTTCGGTTTATATAAATAAAAAAATACCCCCGATTGCAGCTTTATCTGCAAAACGGGGGTTCTTCACATATGAAGTTCATAAACTTAGCTTTCGATCATTTGACGCAATACGGTTTGCAGAATACCACCGTTGTGGTAGTAGTCGATATCGACAGTGCTGTCCAAACGGGCAATTACTGGGAATTCGAACTTCGTGCCATCCTCGCGTTTAGCCACAACCGTAAGCTCTTGACCAGGCTTCACGTCATTGTCGATGCCAAGAATGTCAAACGTTTCACGACCGTTCAGACCCAGGCTGGACCAGCCATAGCCTTCCTGGAATTGCAGAGGCAGCACACCCATGCCGACCAGGTTACTGCGGTGAATCCGCTCGAAGCTTTCGGCAATGACAGCCTTAACGCCCAGCAAAAGCGTACCTTTGGCCGCCCAGTCACGGGAGCTGCCTGTGCCGTATTCCTTACCAGCAATGACGATCAGGTTCTGATCGGCTGCCTGATATTTCATGGATGCATCATAGATGGACATTTCCTCATCCGTTGGCAAGTATTTGGTCACGCCGCCTTCAGTACCTGGAGCCACATTGTTGCGGATACGGATGTTGGCGAATGTACCGCGCATCATGACCTCGTGGTTACCGCGACGGGAGCCGTAGGAGTTAAAGTCCTTGCGTTCCACGCCATGCTCCTTCAAGTACAGTCCTGCCGGGCTGGAAGGGGCAATGTTGCCTGCTGGTGAGATATGGTCCGTTGTGACCGAATCATTCAACAGGGCAAGCACACGGGCATTACGGATTTCCTTGATATCCTGCACGCCATCCTGAAGTTTTTCAAAGAATGGTGGATTTTGAATATAAGTTGATTTTTCATCCCATTCATATAGTTCGCCTTCAGGAACCGGAATGGAGTTCCATTTTTCGTTAGCAGTAAATACATTCTCATATTTACGACGGAACATATCCGGGCTGAGAGACAGGCTGATGGCTTCCTTGATCTCCTCGGAGGTTGGCCAGATATCTTTCAGGTAGACAGGCTGATTGTCCTGATCGTAACCGAGCGGATCATTCACCAAATCAATGTTCACTGTGCCTGCCAGCGCATAAGCGACAACCAGTGGCGGTGAGCCGAGATAGTTGGCTTTTACTTGCGCATGCACACGACCTTCAAAGTTCCGGTTGCCGGAAATAACTGCGCCAACCGTCAAATCATTGTCAGTGATGGCTTGACTCACTTCGTCAGGAAGTGGGCCGGAGTTACCGATACAGGTTGCGCAGCCGTAGCCTGCTACATGGAAGCCGAGGGCTTCGAGCGGTCCGATTAATCCGGCTTTTTGCAGGTATTCCGTCACGACGAGGGAGCCTGGTGTCAAGCTTGTTTTAACATAGCCTGGAGTTTTGAGCCCGCGCTGCACTGCTTTTTTGGCCAGCAAGCCCGCACCGAGCATAACGCTTGGATTGGAGGTATTCGTGCAGCTTGTGATAGCTGCAATAACGACTGCTCCTGTACCCAACTCGCTGGTGGAGCCGTCCGGATGGGTCAGCGGAATCTTCTGTGCGATTTTTTCATCGCTCAGTCCATAGCCGCCTTTGTCCACCGGGGTACGGATAATGCCTTCAAAGGTTTCTTTCATGCGGCTAAGCTCAACACGGTCCTGCGGACGTTTGGGTCCGGCGAGACTCGGTACAACCGAAGCCAGATCCAGCTCAATCGTATCGCTGAACACAGGGTCCGGTGTATCGGATGTGCGGAACATGCCTTGGGCTTTGTAATATTCCTCTACGAGGCTTACTTGCTCATCGGAACGTCCGGTGCTGCGCAGGTAGGCCAGCGTTTCTGCATCGACCGGGAAGAAGCCAATCGTTGCGCCGTATTCCGGTGCCATGTTGGCAACGGTCGCACGGTCAGCCAAGCTGATGTTAGCCAGACCAGGCCCGTAAAATTCTACGAATTTGCCGACTACGCCTTTTTTACGCAGCATTTGCGTTACAGTGAGCGCGAGATCGGTGGCGGTAGAGCCTTCCGTCAGACTGCCTGTCAGCTTGAAGCCAATCACATCGGGAGTGACAAAATACAGCGGTTGCCCCAGCATACCCGCCTCTGCCTCAATCCCGCCGACACCCCAGCCAACAACACCAAGGCCGTTAATCATTGTGGTATGGGAGTCTGTTCCCACGAGGGAATCCGGGAAGACGACCGTTTCGCCGTCAATGGTTTTGGTGGCGGCCACGGAGGCGAGATACTCCAGATTGACCTGATGGACGATACCGGTGGATGGCGGAACGGCGCGGAAGTTGTTGAACGCCGTTTGCGCCCAACGCAGAAAACGGTACCGCTCCTCGTTGCGTTCAAACTCTACATTAATATTGTAATCCAGCGCGTCACTGGTACCGAAAGCATCGACCATGACCGAGTGGTCGATAACGAGATCGACAGGAACGAGCGGATTGATTTGTTTCGGATCACCGCCCGCTTTTTTCACCGTATCACGCATAGCTGCCAAATCGACAACCACCGGGACGCCGGTAAAATCCTGTAGCACGATGCGTGCAGGAATGAACGGAATCTCCTTGTTGGTGTCACGATCCTCAGCCCATCCTGTCAGCTGTTGCACATGTTCTTCTGTAATGGCGCGTCCGTCAAATTGGCGAACCGCAGCTTCCAGCAACACTTTAATGGAGAAAGGCAGCTTGGCAATACCGCTCTTTCCTTGTTCCTCCAGTGCCTTAAGACTATAGTAGCGATAAGGCTTACCGTTAACTTCGAGACTACGGGCAATGGAGAATTGATCTTTTCCTGACATAAGTATTACCTCCTTGAAGTGGATGCTTGGGGGAAAATAGGGATGTCGTTTTTTCGACGTCTTGCACAGTTGGTTTAAATTGGTTGCGTTCTCAATTACATCTTCAGTGGTTCATTACGTGTTAGAGGTTGCGATCAATGTAATTTGTTTCATTAGATGAAACATGATTTCAAAATGATTGCTTTTGGATTAAGTATACCGTTTTCAGGCAGTTCCGTAAAGTTTTTTTGGCCTAAAAGATGCGTTGCAGATTGGAAAATAAAACGTTCCGCTCCCTCGCGTTTCGATGTTCATACCAAGCTTTAGAGATTCATACTTATAGTATAGAGAGCATATCAGACCAGAGAGGGAAGAAAGGAAGTTATACATCATTCCGGTTATCCCCGGAAAAGGATAGCGGGACGAATATGGAGGGATTGGGATGGGGGAGCGGGAATGGAAACAGGCCCTTTTTGCTTACGTGAATCAATACAATCGCAGTGAAGTGAATGGTGTACCGCAGCCGGATGAGTATCTGGAGGTGGGTCAGCGGATGGAACGAGCAGCACGTGCTGCCAGATTGGAGCAGTGGTACAACGAACGGGATGCTGTTCCCCTACGCAGCGAGACACGCGCCAAGCCGCTACGAATGGTGCAGGATACCCCGGATGAGGCTGTGGTAGATGTACAACTGCATGTCCGACTCTTTTATGAGAAGGGCGGGATGACTCACCGGGAGGATCGGATTGAACGGGAGCGTCTGACGTTCACACGCGAGGGTGAAGCCTGGCAGGTAGCGAGAATTGAGCGCGATCCGGCAGAAAGGAAGCCAGCGGGGGGAGAGGTTCCTTTTGAACAGGCTTCGTTTAATCAAGGAGGAAATCTGCCGCTGCTGAATCGCGGTGTGCTGGGCTTCGGTTCATCAGCACGTCCCAGCCGATATCGCCGCGAAGAAGCAGCGGCCTATGCAGATCAGTGGTGGGATAGCTTCAATCCGGAGTTTGAAGGTTTTGATGTGGATTGCACCAATTATATCTCGCAATGCCTCTTTGCAGGGGGAGCACCGATCCACTATACTGGTAAAAGAGAATCGGGCTGGTGGTATAAAGGACGGGTTGCCGGACGTGAGCTGTGGAGCTACAGTTGGGCAGTTTCCAACAGTCTGGAGCGGTATTTGGGCTCCAGTTCATGGGGGTTGACTGCTGAGCAAGTGAGTCGCCCAGAGCAGCTCATGCTGGGGGACGTCATTTTTTACGATTGGGATGGTGACGGAACCTTCCAGCACAGCACGGTGGTCACGGCCTTTGATGCGGGCGGCATGCCGCTAGTCAATGCACATACGGTAAGCTCCAGACATCGTTATTGGGACTATAAAAATTCGTATGCGTGGACCGACAACACGGTATATCGCTTTTATCACATCGCCGACTATTTTTAAATGAGATGATGGATAACAGGTACAGTGATGCAAATCAGTCACAATGACGAAAGCAGGAAAGCGGAGGATAGGCATGGCAAATCAAAAATTGACCGTAGGGCTGGTGTACGGTGGCAAATCGGGTGAACATGAGGTTTCGCTGCAAACGGCGTATGCGGTAATGAACGCTTTTAACTATGAGAAATACGAGATTATTCCTTTTTATATTACGAAGGCTGGCGATTGGCGTAGAGGGGCGCTATTAAGCGCTCCTCTGGCTTCTGTAGAGCAATTGAAGCTGGAACGCGCAGAGGGTGGCACCAAGGCGGCATTAGATACATTGTTCGGCAAGCTGTACGGAGAGCAGACGCTGGATGTGCTGTTTCCGTTGCTGCACGGTACCTTTGGCGAGGACGGAACGATTCAGGGTCTGTTCGAAATGGCGGATATGCCTTATGTCGGTGCGGGAGTGCTGGCTTCGGCAGCAGGTATGGATAAAGGCGTCATGAAGAAGCTGTTTGAGCATGCAGGATTGCCGCAAGTGAAATACTGTTATTTTAATAGTACACAGTGGGCCCAAACCAGTCATGATCTGGTACGTAACATGGAAACCGAGCTAGGTTATCCTTGCTTTGTCAAACCAGCCAATCTGGGATCAAGTGTCGGTATTTCCAAAGCCAGCAACCGAGAAGAACTGGAAAAGGCTGTAGATCTGGCTTTGCAATTTGACCTGAAGGTGATTGTTGAGGAGTATGTCGATGCCCGTGAGATTGAGGTCAGCGTACTTGGCAATGATGAGCCGATTGCCTCAGTACCGGGTGAAATTGTATCGGCGAGTGATTATTACGATTACGCTGCCAAATATACGGATGGCCAATCGGAAATGCTTATTCCGGCACCGTTGGATGAGGAAGTGGCAGATCGTATTCGTGAAGCCGCATTGCAAGCATTTCGCGCTCTAGAAGGCTGCGGGATTTCCCGTGCCGATTTCTTCGTCAGACGCTCGGACGGACATATCCTTATTAATGAAGTGAATACAATGCCTGGTTTTACACCGTTCAGTATGTATCCATTACTGTGGAGAGAAACAGGCGTATCCTATGCAAGTCTGCTGGACCGCATGATTGCCCTTGCACTGGAGCGTTATGAGCGCAGGTCGGCACTGCACTACGAGAACTCATAAACGAAACAAAGGGGAGCTGATCACTCTCCTTTTTGTTCATATAAATGGCATATCTTTGAGCACAACACTAAACCCTTAATCATGAAAGGTGGCGGCTACACATGGGCTTTCAAACTGAATTTAACTCAGTGTGCAAATTCAAGAGCGAACAAGAACTTTACGAACTCCTGGAATACGGACGTGGCAAAATGGTTAAATCCGGGCTGCGCGTGTTTCCGACAGGCCAGAAGGTCATCGCTTACAGCGTGGATAACGTGGCAGTAGCCATCGTGCAGATTGTGGGCTGTATCGCCGAAATTAATTTCCAGGGCGATGAAGTGACCGAAGTTGAAATGATTCTCATTCGTAAGCTGAATGAAGAGGAAGCAAGAATTCAGACCGCATTGGCGGATGAAATGTTTTTTGGAGCACAGCAGCAATCCTAGCTGTTTCCTTCTTGCAATTTGTGCGATAACACCGAATCAGCAGGTGCTTTTCCGGGTATGATCAGTAGAAAAGGGTTTTAGGTCACAGAACGAAAGCGACCTTACCATCTACTGCGACTGCTGAAAGGAAGACACCCTATGATCGTAAGGTTCGGTTATGTAGCCATGTCGGTTACCGTGCAAAATGCATCCCCCTCTAAAACCATGACAATGAGCAGCTTTACCAAGATTGGAGACCGAGAAGCTGCGATCCGCAAGCTAGAACGGATAGCAGCCGAAAATCTCCATAATACTTTGAGGCTGCTGCGCCATAATCGCGCGAGTGATATCCAGGTCTATCGTTTCTCATCTAAGCTGATTCCGCTCGCGACCCATCAGGATCTGCGGGATTGGGACCCGTTTCAGGCGCTTGCTGCTGATTTTGCAGAGGTAGGGAACTATGTCAAGGCGAATAGGATGAGGGTATCGTTTCACCCCGATCATTTTACAGTGTTAAGCACTCCCCGTCCTGAGGTGTTGCAGAGCTCCATTAATGATCTGAAGTACCACAAAGCGATGCTGGAGGCCATGGGGCTCGGTGCCGAAGCCAAGAACAACATTCATATTGGTGGTGCATACGGAGATAAGGTGACCTCAGGCCAGCGTTTTGTAGAGCAGGTTAGTGCGCTGGATCTTTCGTTAAGAGAACGGTTAACGCTGGAAAATGATGATAAAACGTTCAATGCGGTGGAAACGCTGGAGGCTTGCAAATTGACGGGGTTGCCGATGGTTCTCGATATTCATCATCAATGGGTGAATAATGAGGGGGAAAAGCCGTGGGAGCTATGGCCGGATATTTTGGATACTTGGAAAGGGGAATTGGCCCAAGCCGGATCTTCTGCTGATTATCCATTGCCGCCCAAAATTCATGCGTCCAGTCCCAAAAGTGAAAAAGATCCCCGGGGCCATGCGGAGGGTGTTCTAGTGGAGCCGTTGCTTACCTTTTTGCGCAATATTGCCGGATATACGGATCGAATTGATGTCATGCTTGAAGCCAAGCTTAAGGATGAAGCGTTATTCGGATTGATGAATGAACTGCGCCTTCAGGAAGACAATGGGGTAAAAGTGCTGGATGGGGCTTCCGTAGAAATTATGCCTTAGAAAGTAGCATTTCGCGGATAAAGCTCCCATTTAGAGAAACTTTATGCAGTTTATTGTGTATACTAGAATGTGTAAACTAGCAAACTTGTAATGAAACAGAGATGGTTAAGAGACTGTGCTGTAGGGCAGCTTCATAAACCACGTAACAATGATATAGAAAGTAGAGTGAACACGTTGAACGAACATGAAAACGAAAAGGTTCCCTATATCGTATCAGGAAAAAGCTATACTGCCGTGGCTATTAACGCGGCATCCAAAGCCGGGGAATGGATTAAGAGCAGACTGGGAACTGTTGAACATTTGAATACTAAACAGTCTCCTACGGATCTAGTGACCGAGGTAGATAAAGGTGCAGAGCAGATGATTCGCAGACTGATTCTGACCCATTTTCCCGATCATGTTATTTTGGGTGAAGAGAGTGTAGAGCCGGGAGCCGAAGCTTCGGCCCGCGCATTAGAGGCTGCCCGTGAAGAGGAATATTTATGGATTATTGATCCGGTAGATGGCACTACCAATTTTGTACACAGTCTGCCGTATTACAGTGTGTCTATTGCCTTGGCCCATCGTGGAGAGGTGATTGTCGGGGTCATTTATGATCCGTCCCGTGATGAAATGTTTGTAGCGGAAAAAGGAAAAGGCGCGTATGTACATGGCAATCGCATGCAAGCCTCGAGAGAAGAAACACTGGGAGATAGTCTGGTCTGCATCGGCTTCCCACCGGACCGTACGTATGCACAACCGCTAAATATGAAAATTACGCAGGTTCTTACACCTCAAGTACGTGGCATTCGGGCGCTGGGATCGGCAGCATTGCATCTGGCTTATGTAGCGTCAGGACGGCTGTCGGCTTATTGCGAAATTGGTTTGAATGCGTGGGATGTAGCAGCGGGCGCTTTGCTGGTACAGGAATCAGGCGGTACCATCACCGATACATTGGGCAGACCTTATGACCTGAGTGTACGGCATATTGCAGCTACGAATACAGCTATTCATTCTCAACTTATTCAAGTGCTGAAAGAAGCAGACGCAACCGGGTTATAATTCTACGTAGACCATCATCCTGAAGGAGGAAATCGCGATGAGCCAATCCGAAGAATTGGAACGCCAGCTCAGTGAACTGCTGACGGAAGGCGAAATTCGTGAGAATGAGGCCAAAAAGCGGGAACGGCTCAGCCCTAAATATGAGGTGCGGGTTCAGACTCATATCGATCCCATTGTTGAGGAGACGCGTAAATACCGGAGTATGGCACGTGAACTTGATGACCGATACGACGAATATATGAGCAAGGCGGACAAATCGAAACCAACCGATCAACGCTAAGCAAATACAAATACCTCTTGCCGAATGACCAAGGCATGGGGTATTTTGTATGTTATAAAGGAGGCGACATTCACTGATTACCTACTTTAAAAGCGCTTACAAAAATGCTGGAATTCATCATAAAATGGTACTACTGATTACGGTGCTTATGCTGGTTAATTTTGCAGTAGTTGCAGTCATACTTAAGTACGTATTTCATATTTATGATAATCAAATGTACAAAAAAACATCCGAAGTACTCAATATTTCTTCAATCGGTATAGAAAATGAGTTGAAGGATGTGGAAAAAGTTACTTTCAAGGTAACAACGGACGAGCAGCTTCAACGTTATTTGCTGCAATTGGAAAAGGAAACGTCACCTTATGCCAAAATGGTGCTGCGTAAAAAAATAACGAATAGGCTCGTCGCCTTTGCCGGCTCTGAGACCTATGTCTATTCTATGATAGTGATCGATAAAGAGGGACAGGTCATGAGTGCGGGCAACCGCGAAGGTATTCCCCAAGAACTTCGATCCACCCTGTCGGAGCTGGCAGACGAACATGACGGTTCCAATGCATGGTATGCGGCAGGCCATTCCTCCTTGCTGGCAGCTCGGCAGTTCAAATCCTTTACCGATTCCAATTTTACGCTGAATGGGCTCGGAACGCTTGCGATTCGTGTGCGAATTGACCGGATTGTAGCGGATCGTGTGCAGACCTCCGGCCGTGACGGACAACTGATGATTACAGATGGAAGGCGGATGATTTATCCCGAAACACCACTATTGAGTGAGAGTGATATTCAGGCCGAGCTTGGCCGAAAGCAGCCTTATGGGATTGCGACCTACTCAGGAGGAACCTTTTTCGCTGCTCAAATCAAATCCTCTTATACGGGTTGGACGTATTTGCATATGACCCCCTTCGATGATATGTTTCGCAGCATTACGATCATTAAAGAAGTTGTAAGCGCTATTTTTGTCATTATGCTTCTTATTGCATTGGCACTGGGAGCTAGGTTGTCAGGCAGCATTACCAAACCGATCGTTCAATTAATCCAGAACATGCGTAAAATAGAAAAAGGCGATCTCGACCGTTTGGAGGAAGAAGCACTTGGCGCGGTCCCCCTTTCCACACAGGACGAGGTAGGCTTGCTACATCGGACATATAAGAAAATGATTCGCCGCATTCGTGAGCTCATTAATGAAAATGTTGCCAAGCAGCTATTACTGAGGGAAACAGAGCTAAAGGCACTACAAGCACAGATTAATCCACATTTTTTATACAACACGCTGGAATCCGTGAACTGGCTCGCCAAGGCCAATAAGCAGGATCGGATTTCAGAGATGGTGGAAGCACTTGCTTTTCTATTGCGTAGTGCGGTCAGTTTTGAAGAGCAGCTGATTCCGCTTCGAAAAGAACTGGATATTGTAAGGAGCTATGTAACGATCCAAACAACACGTTTTGATGAACGTCTCGTTTTCCATCTGGATGTCCCGGAAGAACTGATGGATGCGCAAATTCCGAAGCTAACGCTTCAGCCTTTGGTGGAGAATGCCATCCATTATGCGTTGGAGCCGCGAATTGAACCCTGTCGGATTGCTATTATTGCGAGAGAAAGCGAGGGGGCTCTATTTCTGCGAGTTGAAGATGACGGACCAGGAATGACGCCGGATTTCTTGGAAAAACTGCGGAGCGGGCAGGTCACGACTCGTGGGCAGGGCATTGGACTTACGAATATTCAAGAACGGATTAACCTGACATTTGGTACACCTTGGGGGATAGAGCTGCATAGCGAGTCAGGAACAGGAACGTCGATTCATGTCTGTATTCCATATGTGAAAGGGGATCAGGGTCGTGTACAAGGTGCTACTGGTTGATGATGAGCGTATGATTTTGGAAGGCATATCGCAGGTGGTTGATTGGGGTAAAGCGGGAACGAGATTGGTGGGTACGGCACGTAACGGGATTGAGGCTTATGATCAGATTCAGGCCAGCCCGCCTGACTTTGTGATTAGCGACATCTCTATGCCTGGACTAGACGGCATCGGACTGGTTGCCAAAACGACGGAGCACTTTCCAGACGTTCGTTTCATTCTGTTGTCTGGTTACAAAGATTTCGACTATGCCTGTCGGGCCATGCAATACGGGGTGAAGCACTACTTGTTGAAGCCATGCAATGAGCGGCAAATTCATGAGGCTCTGACCGAGTTGGGGCAGGAGCGGGAGGAGCAGGAAGAACGCAAGCAGTTTGTAAACCGGATGAAGCTAGATTTTCAGCGTATGCTGCCTCATGTGAAGGAACACTTTTTGAAGGAGTTTATTTCCTATAAAACTTACGGTAGCCGCGATATCGCATTTTATGAGCGGTTATTCGGACTTGAATTGCAAGATAAGCAGGTTCGAATGCTGCTGCTGCGGGTGGAGGAATCACATGAGCCGGAGCATTTGTTTGCATTGCAAAATATAGCGGCAGATTTGATGGATGATGTCTTGCTCAGTACGACCATGCAGGGGCAATTGCTCATCGTGCTGGAAAGTGAGGATGACACGTCACGGTTTATGAAACAGATTGAAGCGGTACGTGCGACATTTCATCGCTTTTACAAGCTGGAGGTAACGGTCGCAGTTAGTGAGTCGGATAGTATGCAGCATTCACGGGGGATGTATCGGGAGACACTGCATTGTATGAATCACCGGTTTTACACCGGGGAAGGCAGTCTGATTACGAAGGAGGATTTAGCGGCTGAGGATACCCGGGAGATGGCAGATTTGGAGCTGGACGAGGAGAAGTTCGGTCTGCTGATCAAGGCTGGAAATACGGTGGAGGTTGCACAGGAAGTGGATCGGTTGTTCGGTATTCTGTCCCGTATGAAGCTGGAAATTTCCGTGACCCGCTCCTATGTGCTTCAGCTCTATGCCGCTATGATCCGTATATGCCCCGAAGAAGAGCGTGCGGCGTTTACGAGCCGAATGGTGGTGCTGGCAGAGCAAAAAACGCTGGCATGTCTCAAATCTTTTGTACAAGAAGCTGCCGAACGAATGACCGCAATCTATTATAAAAGTAATGTGTATCGCCAATCTTCCACCGTTGATAAAATGATCACTATTATTGAGCAAAACTACAGAAAATCGGATCTGTCGCTGAACGGAGTGGCAGGTCAAATGCTGTATATGAATTCCGACTACTTAGGGAAGATATTCAAAAAGGTGACGGGCGAAAACTTCTCACACTACGTCAATCGTTATCGGATCGAACGTGCAGCTGAGCATATTCGGGAGACGGGAGACGTGAAGGTGTTTGAGCTGGCGGAATGGTTCGGCTTCGGTGGGAACGCACAATATTTTAGCCAGGTGTTCAAAAAGTGGGCGGGTATGACGCCTTCCGAGTACATTAAATCACATGAACGGGGATGAGCGTATGGAGTCCCACTGTTTTTTAAACCCAGGAAACCTGATTTGTGTATTCCAATGTTTCTCGGCTTTTGGGAAAATAACAACAGGAGCTAATGTAAACGCTATCAAAATTGCGAAAGTGCGTTGTCACTCGTAATTTGGCTCCTTTCTAGAACAGCGAAAAGGGGAGAGATAGGTGGGCAAAAAGGGATGGTTTCTGATCATAGCTATGCTGCTCGTTTTGACGACGGCATGTAGCGGAGCGGGCGGCGGCAATTCGGGCACAAGTGCAGACGGGAAAGTAAAGTTACGTATCGCTTGGTGGGGATCGGATACGCGTCATGAATACACGCAAAAGGTCGTTGATTTGTATAAGCAGAAAAATCCAAATGTAACGATTGATGTGGAATATGCCTCTTTCGATGACTATTGGAAAAAACTCGCTCCGCAGGCTGCGGCTAATCAGTTGCCGGATATCGTGCAAATGGACATTTCGTACATTAGCCAATATGCAAAAAATGGTCAACTGGAGGATCTCGCGCCCTACTTGAATCAAAAAATTCAGGTTGCTGATGTGACAGAAAATGTACTCAAAACCGGCGTAATTGCTGGAAAGCAATATGGTATCCCAACCGGTGTTAATGTTCTGGGTTTCCAGTATGATCCGGCGTTGCTCAAAAAAGCGGGTATAGACAAAATTCCTGACAACTGGACATGGGATCAATACAAAGAGATGGCTTTAAAGGCTGGTTCCAATAAAGTATACTTTGACAGCTCGATGGCTGCCGATATTTTCTTCCACTACTATTTGCGTACTCAAGGAAAGACTCTCTACAATGCGGAAGGAACAGGATTGGGGTATGACGACGATAAGCTGTTTGTTGACTTCTTCAGCGGATTGGCTGATCTGATTAAGAAGGGAGCGACCCCGCCTCCTGAAATCATGAACCAGACCAAGGGGATTCTTGAGGAATCCGATATCGTAAAAGGAACAGGCATCGGTATTTGGCAGTGGTCCAATCAGTATGTGGGCTTACAGCAGGTCGTTAACCGCCCAATGGCACTGGCTCCGATGTTTGGGCCGAATATGGAAAAAGGCGTATATATGCAGCCTACGATGTACTGGACGGTTGCTTCCCGTTCACAGGTGAAGGATGAAGCCGCTAAGTTTATTGATTTCTGGATGAACGATGTAGAAGCGAATAAATTGATTAAAGGCGAACGGGGCGTGCCGATTTCCGCCAAAATCAAGGAAGCTGTTGCACCAGAGTTGAGCGAGCCTACGAAGCAGGTGTTTGAATTTGTAGCTTCCATGGAGCCGAAGGCTTCTCCAATGAGCCCGCCGCCACCAGTCGGATCGCCGGAAGTGATTGCGACTCTGACCGATTATATTGAGCAGGTCAATTTCGGACAGATGACGGCTGAAGACGCAGCGACCAAATTCCGGGCTGATGCGAATACCATCCTTGCGAATAACAAGCAATAATAAGCGTAATGAGACCTTTAGGATATCTGACAACGTTTTAGCATAAGAATCGATAGGATCGAAGGAACATTTCGTTAAGTTAACCGTGCGTAGTCCAAAACATGATTGCGCACGGTTGATTCGACGAAGCAACTGCATAAGCACCCTTTGCAGACATCACGATATTATTCTCATAACAACGAATTATTGACATCATAAAGTTTTACTAATTCTTTAAATGCAACAGAAGGGAGGCTTGATGAGCTTGCGAAATCATCAGAGCTTGAAAGCCAATATGACCGGATATGCGTTTATCAGCCCTTTTATTGTGGGCTTTCTGGCGTTTACGTTAATTCCAATGTTTATTTCGCTGTATCTGTCCTTTACCACCTACAACCTGTTCACCCCGCCCAAATGGATTGGTCTGGGTAACTTCGAAAAGATGTTCACAGGCGACCCGAAATACTGGAATTCGATCAGGGTCACGTTTACGTATGTATTGGTCGGTGTACCGTTGCGACTGATTTTCGCGCTGTTTGTGGCTATGATTTTGAATACCAAATCGCGCATGGTCGGCACCTATCGGACGATGTACTATCTGCCATCCATTATCGGAGGTAGCGTTGCGGTATCGATTATGTGGCGGAACATTTTCAGTAATAACGGCATAGTGAACAGCCTGCTTTCGACTCTAGGGGCGACCCCGGTGAAATGGTTTGGTGATCCGGATGCTTCGCTTACGATGCTGATCACCCTGTCCGTATGGCAATTTGGCTCCTCCATGCTAATTTTTCTGGCAGGTTTGAAGAACATTCCTGTTGAATTGTACGAGGCGTCCAGTGTAGATGGCGCTAAGCCAGTACGAAAATTTTTCAGTATTACGCTGCCGTTGCTTAGCCCCATTATTCTATTTAATCTGATTATGCAGACGATCAGCGCCTTTATGACCTTCGTCCCGGCTTATGTTATTTCTAAGGGCGAAGGAGGCCCGATGGATGGAACGATGCTGCATTCACTGTATCTGTTCCGGCAGGCGTTTATGTTCAGCAACATGGGATATGCGGCAGCCATGGCTTGGGTCATGCTCATTATGATTGGGATACTGACAGCGATTTTATTTATAACCTCCAGATACTGGGTATTTTATGAAACGGAAAAGGGGCGCTGATACTGATGGCATGGAAAACGGTCAAATGGCCAATTTATCACATACTGGTTGCTGCACTGGCGCTCCTGATGCTGTATCCCGTTTTTTGGATGCTGTTCAGCTCGTTTAAAGAAAGTCGGACGATATTCGTCACGGCATCCTCGCTTTTCCCTACAGAATGGATCTGGCAAAACTATGTAACAGGTTGGAAAGGGACGACTGGCTACAACTTTGGCACGTACATTCTGAACTCGCTCACGATCGTGGTGATTTCAACGATTGGAGCTGTGCTTTCCTCCTCATTGATCGCATTTGGCTTCGCACGCTTGAAATTCAAAGGGCGTAACTTGTGGTTTGCTTTGATGATGGTGACGCTTATGCTACCAGGGGATGTGGTACTGGTACCGCAATATATTATTTTCACCAAGCTCGGTTGGATCAATACGATCTTACCGTTAGTGGTACCCTCCTTCTTCGGGATGCCGTTCTTCATCTTTCTAATGGTGCAGTTTATACGGACGATTCCAGCAGAGTTGGATGAGGCGGCGACGATTGACGGATGCGGCAAGTTCCGGCTGTATTTCAGAATTATTTTACCCTTACTTAAATCGTCGTTGGCTACAGCGGCAATCTTCTCTTTCTACTGGAAGTGGGAGGATTTGCTTGGTCCGGTACTGTATCTGAATTCGCCAGAGAAATATACCGTATCTATTGCACTCAAGATGTTCCTCGACAGCGAGTCGGCTTCCAACTGGGGAGGAATGTTCGCGATGTCTATCCTAAGCCTGCTTCCAGTTATCGCTGTATTCTTCGCATTCCAGAAGCAAATTGTAGAAGGAATGAGTACGAGTGGTTTGAAGGGGTAAGATCCAAAATCCATAGCGTGAGTTATGAAGCTTACGAGTGGAAATGGAAGGCATCCGGGTTTGTGCGATTGAATGGACGGGATTTGAGGGCGATGGCTGAGAGGTGAGTAAATTGTGGAAGTTTGATTTTGGTCCGGGGGAGCCTGCGGATGGCTACAAGGGAGTGTCTCCGGATTGCTTATATACAACTGAACAGGGCTATGGCTTTGAGACTACGGAGCATGTGTACGGTCGAAAAAGGCAGAGTGCAGCCAAGGATGCACGTACGCGGCTGCGAAGCAGCTTTTGTATTCCACTGAACGCTGCATTTGTTGCAGATGTGCCAGACGGGCTGTATCTCGTCACTATACTGGTCGGCGATTCGCAGGCGGAAACGCTCACGCGACTCAAGGCTGGTGAAGGCAAGCACATGCTTCCCCCAGTACACACGCTGCCGGGCCAGTTCACCGAAGCGCTGTTTGCGGTGCCTGTACGGGGTGGCAAACTACGCCTCACCGTGTCAGGCACCGCGCCACGGCTCAATGCGCTGGAGATTGCGCCAGCTCCACAGAATCTCCGGCTATTCCTAGCCGGAGATTCCACGGTTACGGATCAGGACGCATCCGGCTATCCGTATACAGGCTGGGGTCAGGCTTTGCCCGCCCTGTTCAAGCATGATGTCTGCGTGGATAATCATGCCGTATCGGGACGAAGCTCCAAAAGCTTCGTGGACGAAGGACGGCTGGGTGTCATTTTGGGCGAAATAAAGGCAGGAGATTTCCTGTTCATCCAGTTCGGTCATAATGATCAGAAGCCTGATCCGGAGCGGGCTACAGAGCCTTTTACAACCTACAAGGAGCATCTTCGCCTCTATATCGACGGCGCAAGAAGCCATGGGGCAACCCCGGTACTGGTCACGCCCGTACATCGTCGCTATTTTAGCGAGGATGGTACGCTATCTGACACACATGGTGACTATGTAACAGCGGTTCGTGAGCTGGCGGAAGAAGCGAATGTACCGCTGATTGATTTGTCTGCCCGTACGCAGGAGTTATATGAGCAGCTGGGTCCCGAAGAGAGTAAAGAGCTTTTTATGTGGTTGCTGCCTGGTGAATACATGAACTTTTCCGGCGGCTTAGAGGATAACACGCATTTTCATGAGAATGGCGCGGTTCGTATTGCAGACATGGTGGTGGATGCTGTGAAGGAACTGGATTTGCAACCGCTGCGCATGTATTTACGTTGAAGGACGACCTTTTCATGTACGGGCGTCAAGGAGGTAACTCACGTGAAACATACCAAAGGGGGAGACGTGGAAATGCCTGCATTGATTTTTGATGAAGAACAAGTTAAGCAGGTGATCGACCGGGTAGTAGAACGCACCTTTCAAATGCACTACAGCTGGGATTGGCCGGGCGGAGTAGCCTTTTACGGAGTATGCGAAGCGTATGAAGCGACAGGGAACGAAAAGTATCTGACCAAGCTGAAAGAATGGGTTGACGAAAATATCGAGGATGGGCTTCCGTCTCTCTCGGTGAACGGCGTTTCTGTCGGGCACTGTTTGTTGACGCTTTATCAGGCCACAGGTGAGCAAAGATATCTTGATATTTCCATCGAGATGGCAGAATTTTTGGCCAAAAAAGCGGAGCGGTTTGCCGACGGCATTTTCCAGCATACGGTGAATTCACTTCATGATGTATTTCCGCAGCAAGCATGGGTGGATACGATGTTTATGGCCGGTTATTATTTGCTGCGCATCGGTCATCTGTTAGGCAACAAGGAGTATTGGGAGGATGGAATTCGTCAATATCACGGGCATGAAGAATTTTTGCAGGACCCGGATACGAATCTGTATTATCACGGATGGGATCATGCGAATCAAAGCCGGATGTCAGGAATATATTGGGCGCGCGGCAATTCATGGGCAGCCCTCACGATGGCAAAAGCGCTGAAACTTGTGGAGGTGCAGCATCCATCTTATATGATCATCGACGGCTCGCTGCGTGACCAGCTCAATGCACTGGTGCGGCTGCAATCCCCAGAAGGGCTGTGGCATACGGTGCTGAACGATGATACCTCTTATCTGGAAACCTCGGGCTCGGCAGGAATTGCGACCGCCTTGCTTATGCAAGGAAGATTGTTTAACAAATACACCCAAAAGGCGATCGAAGGTATTCTTTCCCGCATTAAGGACGACGGCACAGTAACGGGTGTATCCGCGGGAACTGCTGTGATGAACGATATTGACGGCTATCGAAACGTTCCATACAAACGCATTCAGGGATGGGGTCAGGGATTGGCGCTTGCTTTTCTGGCTCAACTGTTGCGTACCAAGGAGAATCCGTATGGCTAGAAGAAGGGGCATAAGCGCCAAAAAGTATTATGGATAAAGGAGGCCAATAGTATGGGAAATGCTGAACTTTCTCATAAAAAGGTGGCTAATCAGCCGCGAGGCAGCCTATTCTGGGTCATCCCCGATGGGTATATTCCACCGGAAAGCCGGGGAGAGCTGCTCAGTCATGAGAGCATATGCGTGCTGAATTGTGGGAGCCGTGTGGCAAATCTGAGTATAGACATCTATTTTGAAGACCGCGAGCCATTGGAGGGATTGATCGAGGTGGTGGAAGGAAGACGAACCCGTCATATCCGAACAGCCTCGTTGGAGAAATCCGGCGAGCAGATTCCGGTAGGTATTCCTTACGCAATTACGGTCACTAGCGATGTGCCCATAATCGTACAATATAGCAGATTGGACACGACACAGCCGGAATTGGCGTTAATGAGTGTCATGGCGTACCCTATCTAATGCGACGAAGACTAAGAAATGAAAAAAGAAATCTCTCCGCTGGAATTGCGCAGCCTGGAGATTTCTTTTTTTGCAGGCAAATGAGTGTCTATTTTTAGCCCGTTTTTTGTGATTTTGCCGAAGTTGTTTTGATTGGCGTGAAGTTTTTTCGTCCTCCGAAATTGGTACCCAACACGCCGATAATGATCATCACAGCCCCAATAATGTGATAGTAGGCGAGCTGCTCCTTCAAAATGTAAGCACCGGCAATCATGGAAATGAGGGTGGATAAATTGCCGATCACACTCATTTTGGAGGCTTCGATCCACTTCAAGGCAAAGCTCGATAACAGCGAGGTGACGAGGGTAGACAGAATGCCTAGATAAATCAGTGCCATCCAATAACCAGGCTTCACCAGTGGAGCGGTATAGGCGCTCATGGAGCCGTCTATGGCATGATATCCCAGTGCCACCACGTTAAAAACGATACATCCCAAAATAGAGGTAACGTAGGTCAATTCCATTGGGTTGTACTTTTGTGTTAATGGTCGTGCCAGTACGTTATAGCCGGATAGGCATATCGCAGAGAGCACGAGCAGAAGAATACCCCCATAGCTATTGGATGCTAGCGGTGCTCCGCTTTTCATCACAAATATAAAAACCACGCCAAAGACAGAGAGCAGTAAGGAAATCTTCTGGACTACCGTTGTACGCTCTTTAATAAAATAGGAAGCTAACAGCAGCGTAAAGATGGGAACGGTTGCTTGGATAATTCCACCTTCCGATGAAGAAGTGCTCATCAGCCCGAAGGCTTGCAGTGGAAAATACACTAATGGCGAGAGCAGCGCCAGTGGTAAAATGCGCAGAATGTCACGCATCTTGATGTTGATCTTGATCCAACCGAGCAACACGGGAATGGTCAAAGCGATAAAAGACAGCGCAAAGCGGTGGGCGATCACATCCAGCGGGCTCGCCTCTGTGACTGTCAATTTTACAAATAAAAATGAAAATCCAAGTATAGCTGCATAGCTGAGAGCTGCCAGATAGGCGGCTCCATTTCTAGAACGACTGTTCATAATAAACCTCCGTAATAATGACCTTAACCTGTGGTTCTCTCAATATACCCGGATGGCATAACCTGATACAATCCATAAAATCTGCAACTGTACGGGTACAGTTGTGAAATGAAAAAAAGCCGGAACGAAGTCCCAGAGGTCGGATTCCCATCCCTAAGACTACTTCCAGCTCTTATCCTATTCATATTCTATCACTTACTGCTTGTTTTACTTACCTTGTGACATCGCCCGGAACGAATCGTCCGCCGCTTCCAGCGTAGCATCTACATCTTCGTCCGTATGCGCTGTTGTGAGAAACCAGGCTTCGTACTTGGATGGTGCCAGATGAATACCGCGATCCAGCATATGACGGAAGAAGGATGCAAACGCTTCGCTATCCGTATCCTGCGCCTGCGCGTAATTCGTGATCGGATGATCACAGAAATGCGTCGAGAACGCTCCACGAATTCGGTTGATCGTCAATGGCACGCCGTAGCGTTCGGCAGAGGACTGGATACCGTCCGTCAGCCTCACAGCCAGACGTTCCATCTCTTCATACACGCCTTCCCCTTGAAGGACTTCAAGGCAGGCGATGCCTGACGAGATGGACGCTGGGTTGCCCGCCATCGTACCCGCCTGATAAGCTGGGCCGAGTGGGGCAACCTGCTCCATGATGTGCTTGCTGCCGCCGTAGGCACCAATCGGCAGACCACCGCCCATGATTTTGCCCAGCGCGGTCAAATCTGGCTGAATCGCATCATGGTTGTCCAAACCTGCATACGTTTGGGTGGAACCGAAGTGGAATCGGAATGCGGTAATGACCTCGTCATAAATGACGAGTGAGCCGTTCGCACGCGCCATGGAGCACAACCCTTCCAAATAACCGGGTTGCGGCATGACCATGCCGAAATTACCGACAATGGGCTCGACCATGACTGCCGCCACATCGTCGCTCCAACGCTCCAAGGCTTGGCGTAACGCGTCGAGATCATTGAATGGTACGGTAATAACCTCGCTCGCAATGTTGGTCGTAATGCCTGCACTGTCAGGTATGCCTAGCGTGGAAGGGCCGGAGCCTGCGGCAACAAGTACCAGATCCGAGTGACCGTGGTAGCAGCCGGCAAATTTGATGATCTTGTTCCGCCCAGTATAGGCCCGTGCAACACGAATCGTTGTCATAACCGCTTCTGTGCCAGAATTCACAAACCGGACCTTGTCCATAGAAGGAATTGCTTCCTTCAGCATCTTGGCCAGTTTGATTTCCAATACCGTTGAGGTTCCGTATAATACGCCGTTCGCGGCCGCTTCGCTGATAGCCTTAGTAATATGGGGATGGGCATGTCCAGTAATAATAGGGCCATAAGCCGCCAAATAGTCGATATACCGATTATCATCCTCATCCCAGAAATGAGCACCTTTAGCGCGTTTCATGAATACTGGAGCGCCGCCGCCCACAGCTTTAAAGGAGCGTGAAGGGCTGTTAACGCCCCCGACAATATGCTCCAGGGCTTCTTTATATAGTGCTTCGGAGTTTTCCCGTTTCATCATCAAAAACTTCCTTTCCGTTCATTAAAATAGGGTATACACACGCCAAAGGGCAGCGTTCACGGCTGCCCCTGCATACATCATTATAGCTCTTTTTGTCCTGTCTTTGTTGTTGATTGTGTGGAAGCATCCTCATTACTGGTTTTACTGCCCCCTGTAAAAGAAGCTTTATCCTTCTTGGTAGACGATGCACTGTCTGGCTGTTTCGTTTCATTCTGATCCTTATTTTGTTCCTGTGTTTGTGCGGGTGGATTATTAAATATATCCTGCACATACGTTTTCAGTTCTTCCGGATCGCGGACAGTAAGAACTGCCGCGCCGCCCACATTCTCTTCTCCGAGCATCTTCATCGGTGGAACCTGTTCGCTGCCTGCAAAGTTGCTTTGGTACCCCACATTTGCCAGCTTCCACATATCGTTAACACTGAGATTCGTGTCAATGAACGGGTTAACCTGCTCTAAAATATTTGGCAAGTTAGCGATGGAAGTCGTGGTCTGCATTTTCTGGGCTATTGCCTCCAAAAATGCGCGTTGCCGTCCTGATCGGGAGAAGTCGGACATTGCATCGTGGCGGAACCGCACATATTGAAGTGCCGTGTTGCCATCTAGATGCTGCATGCCCTTTTTCAAATCAATATCGTACTGATGTTTATCCGCATTACTTGTATAATGCATATCCTTTTCCACTTCAAAATCAATCCCGCCTACGGCATCCACCAGTTTGATAAAGCCCTGGAAATCCGTGTACACATAATATTGCACCGGGATGCCTAACAGATCGCCAGCCGTCTTCATGGCTGTGTTGGGTCCGTGAGTAATGGCGGTGTTAATTCGATTTTTTCCATAGCCGGGAATATCCACGTACGTATCACGCAAAATAGAGAACAGGTGGATTTTTTTCTTAACGGGGTCCAGCGATACGACCATCATACTGTCTGATCGGGGAACTTCCCCTTTCTGGATACCGCGCCCATCGACACCCATCAGCAAAATGTTAACCATATCGGTACCTTCCCACTTGGGCGGTTCTGGCGTACGAACCTGATCGACCTGCTTTACATTTTTGAAGGGGGAGTTAGCGCCCTCTTTATGCAGATTATCCAGCTGATTATAAATGGATGTAAAATAGTACACGGCAAAGCCGACAATCGCGACGATTACCACGGCTAGAACCGACCATATCGTCCTTTTGGTTCTGCTTGTCATGGATGCTCTCCCTTTCGCTTTTCAGTTCATTACATTATAATTTCTTTTTGGAGCACAATCAATTTAACTATGGATTTTACAAATCCTGATTGAGAGGTATAACATGCTGGCAATTGATGTGCAGGATCTGCGCAAAACATTTAAGGTTCAAAAAAATCGCGAGGGCTTAAAAGGTGCCTTCCTTGATTTATTCGCCCGCGAATACAACGAGGTAGCCGCGGTCAAAGATATATCCTTCCGTATTCCGCAAGGAGAAATATGCGGTTATATCGGTGAGAACGGCGCCGGAAAGTCCACCACGATTAAGATGCTGACAGGCATTCTCGTGCCGACATCGGGACATCTCAAGGTGGGCGGTTATGTCCCCTATGAGGAACGCGAGAAATTTGTAGGCAACATTGGTGTTGTTTTCGGTCAGCGCAGCCAGCTTTGGTGGGACATCGGTGTGATCGAGTCTTTTCAACTACTGCGGAAAGTATATCAGGTTCCGGCCACGGACTTCAAACGTAGGCTGGATGAGCTGGTAGAGAGACTGCAATTGCAGGATCTGCTAAGCCGCCCGGTACGCAAGCTTAGTCTCGGGCAACGGATGCGCTGTGAGTTAGTAGCAGCCTTGCTGCACAATCCGTCCATTGTTTTTCTGGACGAGCCGACCATTGGCCTCGATATTATGGTAAAGTCCGAAATCCGCGAGTTTCTAAAGGACATGAACCGGGATTATGGTACGACTATTTTGCTGACAACCCATGATTTGCAGGATATTGAAGCGCTGTGCTCGCGCGTCATTATGCTGGATGATGGGAATATCATCTATGATGGTGGTCTGGAGGATCTGAAGGCACGTTGGGGTACAGGTCGAGAAGTACGGTTTCAGTTCGGCACACCGACCCAACTGGAGCAATTACAGGCATGGACTGCTGATATGCCACTGGCTTGGACGGCGGATAACGATTTGGCTGCCAAGGTATGGATTCCTCTTCATATTAATGTATCGGATGTTCTCGCTTGCGTAGTCGGTCGCACGGATATTACGGATATCAAAATCATTGAAACCAACACGGATGATATCGTCCGCAGTATCTATCAGTCTGGTTCGGCTGAACGCCAGGGCAATCCGATAGTGGAGGCCAAAGTTCATGCTTAGCGTATACACCGATTTTATTCGTATCCGATTTCTCACGATGCTTGCGTATCGTGTGAACTATTATTCAGGAATCCTTATTTATTGCATGAATATTGGCGTATATTATTTCACATACAAAGCGATATATGGCGATGCGGGTAGCATTGGAGGTTTTACCGCTGCTCAGATGACGACGTATGTAGCAGTATCGTGGATGGCGAGAGCCTTTTATTTTAACAATCTGGATCGTGAAATCTCGACGGATATACGTGATGGAAGCATTGCAATTCAGATGATCCGACCTTATAACTATGTACTTGTTAAATTTATGCAAGGACTCGGCGAGGGAATGTTCCGTTTTCTGCTGTTTATGATTCCAGGCATGGCGATTGCGATGCTGCTATTTCCGGTAAAGCTTCCCACGGATCCGGTAGCCTGGGTTGGTTTTCTGGTCATGCTGTTTTTTAGCTTTATGATCAACACTCAGATCAATATTATTACGGGGTTAACGGCCTTTTTTATCGAAAATAATGAGGGCATGATGCGTATGAAGCGCGTAGTTGTAGATCTGTTTTCTGGGTTGATTTTGCCAATCAGTTTGTTTCCAGGCTGGCTGGGGACGATCGCCCAATGGATGCCGTTTCAGGCGATTACCTATTTGCCGGGCTCTGTATTTACGGGACGTGTAAAAGGCGTTGGCATCTGGAATGTACTGGGTATCCAAATCATTTGGCTGGTCGTTCTGCTCGTGCCGATGATCATCATTTGGCGACTGGCGCGCAGACGTCTGTTCGTGCAGGGAGGGTAAGCCGATGATGTACTATTTGGGTCTCATTAGCGAATATTTAAAAAATTACATGAAGTCACGGCTCACCTATCGGGCCGACTTTTGGGTAGAAGTGATTTCAGACCTGCTGTTTCAGGCCACGAATCTTATTTTTATCCTGGTTATTTTTATGCATACAGACAGTTTGGGCGGCTGGAGTGAAAATGAAGTCGTGTTCGTTTATGGATTTTTCATGGTTCCATACGGACTATTCAGTTGTTTTGTCAACCTTTGGAACTTTAGCGAGCGTTACATTGTGAAAGGTGAACTCGACCGGGTAATGACCCGTCCCGCGTATAATCTGTTCCAGATTTTCCTTGAAAATGTGGATCCGCCTGCGCTGGTGGGCTCAGTGATCGGCCTGATTATTATGGGGATTAGCGGGGCTCAGATGGATTTGGCTATGGAGTGGTGGTTCGTACCAGCGCTGATCGTTTTGAGCCTAAGTGCCGTGGCGATCTATACGGGCATATACACCATATTGACTTCTCTTTCATTCTTTTCGGATGCGCCTACAGGAATTATCCCGCTCATGTACAATATTCAGGGCTACGGACGTTATCCAGTAACGATCTATAACCGTGCCATTCAGGTTGTGCTGACTTGGATACTGCCTTTTGCTTTTGTTGGCGTATATCCAGCCTCCCTGTTCCTTCACCGAGAGGACATGCGCCATATGGCGCTCTTAACTCCTGTGATGGGGATTGTCTTTCTGACCTTGGGCTTACTGGCATGGAACTGGGGGATTCGCCGTTACAGGGGCGCAGGCTCATAGGGCGGATCACATAAGAACCCCCACAAGATAGGAGATGATGAGATGTCCACGACATTTACCGTTATTGGGCAAGAGGCACCGGATTTTGAATTGCCTGGGAGTGAGGGAAAGCGTGTCAAGCTGTCTGATTATCGAGGCAGTAGGGTATTGTTGTATTTCTATCCCAAGGATTTGACCTCTAGTTGCTCGACCCAGGCTTGTGATTTTCGGGATAAACATGCGGAGTTTGAAGACTTGAACACGGTGATTCTGGGGATAAGCCCTGATCCACTCAAACAGCATGACAAGTTTATTGCAAAGTACGGACTCCCTTTTCAGTTGTTATCTGATGAAGAGCATCACGTGGCTGAGACGTATGGTGTATGGCAGCAAAAACAGATGTACGGCAAGCAGTACATGGGTATTGTTCGGTCTACGTTCCTTATTGATGAAAATGGAATTTTAGTTCATGAATGGCGTGGTTTAAGAGTAAAAGGACATATTGATGCTGCGCTGGCATACATTCAGGATATGGCGTAAGTGAAGAACCAAAGAAAACCTTTTGAAACCGGATCGTGCTTTCAGGCGCATGGGTTTCAAAAGGTTTTTGTTAATTTCCAGATGTGTTTTGCCGATGCTTCCACTTTTGCTGGCAAAGGTAAATACCCCATAATATAAGCGGAATGAACAAGCCGTTACCACAGAAAATGAATACATATACAGATAACAGCATCTCACTAACGCGACTAAAAGCCTACAGTAAACACCAGTAATATCCATTTCCTCCAAACTACCTGAGTTACCAGCAATCAATGCTTGATCCTTTAAATAGTCGAATGGTTCCGCGCCCTCTGGTACATGATGTTCGTTTTCCCGCATTAATGAACGCAGAACGGAATCATGGAGTAATTGAGTGTTAATCAGACCATTGATATAAAACAAAGCCGCTGGCCATTTTTGCATCCATAAAAGCTCTTTAATGATTAAATCTCCGCTGTTTCCAAAGGAGCTTTCAATATGGTTTACATTATCCCTCAAGTTAGAGGACACATGAGTAACTGGACAACTTTTATTCTGATTTGGCATACGTAAAATCCTCCGATATTGGAGTTTCTTGGCTTAGTACGCTCTGAATATATGAATTTATGCCTTGACGGTTTATAGAGTGATTTTTATAAATTAGATAAACAACTAATTATATGCAGTGCAGGATTTCAGGCTGGACGATGCCGGAATTGGAGTGTTTTAAGCCGCTTTGGGCGCGGGTCTGGTTGCTAGCGGGGTAGGGGGGCATTTGTCTGGATACATTATTAATGCGGGAGAACCCATTGTATTTACAGGGTCCATTGTGGTCATGCTGGGCATGCTGACGGCGTGGAGTCAAGGTATCATCGGACTGTCTATGTTTGGAGCAGGGGTGGCGATTGAAATGATGGAGCCGTGTACGTTGGGTTTGGCTTGAGGCGCAGGGTTTGTTGTGATATCTATCGTGATTTCGATGTATTATGCAAGGACCCGTAGTCGTAAGGCAGCAGGAGTTTGACTACTCCGTGTCATCCTTGTTGCTGGTTTTCACTGATTTTTCGGATTTGCGTAGCGAGCTAAACAGGAAGTTTCTCCACCGGTAAATAATATACAGCAGGATCATGAACCCAACGACTCCCGCAATTCGCAGTGCATACAGCTCTACCAAATGGAAAATGACATCCCATTGGGGACCAAACAGCTTGCCGATGCTTAGAAAGAGGATGACCCAGAATAAAGCGCCGCTGTAAGCATACAAGACAAACTTACGGAAAGAAAGAGCAATAATTCCGGCAAAATAACCGGTAAAATGCCTGACACCGGGAATGAAATATCCAAGGAAAATAAGCCAGTATCCATATCGTTGAAACCATTTTTGTGTTTTCTGAAGCTTGTCCGGCGATAACAAAACCCATTTACCATATTTCTGAATAAAGGGGAGCCCAGCCCACTTTCCGATAAAGTAGGTAATAGTCATACCGATGGTTGTGCCCAAGAAAGCTAGCAGCACCAGTTTACTGAAATCCAGGGTGCCGGCATAGGAGAGATATCCCGCATAAGCCATTGTGGTTTCCCCGGGAAAAGGTAAAGCAATAAACTCAAGCAGCAAGCCGAAAAAAAGGACGCCGTAGCCGTATTCTTCGAACAATTGCGCGATCCACTTCAGCACATCCATCGTTTACACTCCTACGAACAGATTGAGTATTTTAGAATCAATTCATTTTAACAATCTTTTCATGCCCACTCAACTCCGGTTGATTTCTTGACGTCTTGTTTTATCGTTGCGTATAATGAAACGAACAATTGAGGGAGGCACGGTAATGAATAAGCCTAATGAAATCGTTGTAGTTCTCGATTTTGGAGGACAATACAACCAGTTAATCGCAAGAAGAATTCGGGATCTCGGTGTATATAGCGAGCTCCTTCCATACAATACGCCTGCGGAGAAGCTGAGAGAGCTGGCGCCAAAAGGGATTGTTTTCTCAGGCGGACCTTCCAGCGTATATACAGACAATGCTCCTCAGGTGGATCGGGCAATTTATGATCTTGGCATTCCTATCTTTGGTATTTGTTATGGCATGCAACTGATGGCTCACCAACTGGATGGTAAGGTAGAACGTGCGGGCAAGCGTGAGTATGGCAAAGCAGACGTGCAATTCAATCAGGATGCTCGCTTGGCTAAAGGACTGGATTCTCGTCAAACCGTATGGATGAGCCATGGGGATCACGTTACAGATCTGCCAACCGGATTTACACTAGATGCAGGAACAGAGAGTGCGCCGATTGCCGCGATGAGTAACCTGGAGCGGAATCTGTATGCGGTGCAATTCCATCCAGAGGTACGTCATTCCGTTCAAGGTAACGAGATGATCAGCAACTTCCTTTATGAAGTGTGTGGTTGTGAAGGCAACTGGACCATGGAATCGTTCATTGAAGATCAAATTCGTGAGATTCGTCAACAGGTTGGCGACAAGAAAGTATTGTGTGCCTTAAGCGGTGGCGTGGATTCTTCTGTTGTAGCGATGCTCATTCACAAAGCGATCGGTGACCAACTGACGTGTATGTTCATTGACCATGGATTGCTGCGCAAAGGTGAAGCCGAAAGTGTAATGGAGACGTTCGTTGGTAAATTTGATATGAAAGTTGTCAAAATTGACGCACGTGAGCGCTTCTTGTCCAAGCTGGCAGGAGTTGATGATCCGGAACAAAAACGTAAAATCATCGGTAACGAGTTTATCTATGTGTTCGAGGAAGAATCTTCTCAATTCGACGATTTTACTTTCCTGGCACAAGGTACACTGTATACGGATATTGTAGAGAGCGGAACAGCAACGGCACAGACCATTAAATCCCATCATAATGTGGGTGGTTTGCCGGAGAACATGAAGTTCAAGCTGATCGAGCCGTTGAATGCCCTGTTCAAGGACGAAGTGCGTAAAGTCGGCGAAGAATGCGGACTGCCACCTGAGATTGTATGGCGTCAGCCGTTCCCAGGTCCGGGTCTTGCCATTCGCGTGCTGGGTGAAGTGACAGAGGACAAGCTAACCATTGTTCGTGAGTCGGATTACATTTTGCGCGAGGAGATTGCTAAAGCCGGTCTGGACCGGGAAATCTGGCAATACTTCACCGCTTTGCCGAATATGAAGAGTGTTGGCGTTATGGGCGATGCTCGTACGTATTCTTACACTGTAGGTATTCGTGCAGTAACCTCTATCGACGGTATGACTGCCGACTGGGCACGTATCCCTTGGGATGTGCTGGAGAAAATTTCGGTACGTATCGTAAACGAAGTGGATAACGTGAATCGCATCGTGTATGATATCACCTCCAAACCACCAGCAACGATTGAGTGGGAATAAACGCGGAGACTCCCGCGCCGTAACCATCAATCCTTTAAGATTTACCTATACAACATCAGGACTCCTCCGTATCGGCGAAATATCGCTATGCGGTTGGAGTCTTTTTTACGGGTGCCAGGTCGAACCTTTGCTCGGGAAAGTTTACTGTACGGCAACCTCAATCGACGGGGGTTAGCTAAAGGCGAACAGCATTGCCTCATGCGGCGGAGATATGAAGTCATTTATTGTTGCAAAACGGAATATGAAGCTGAAAAAAGGAGATATTATTCAATGGTAATGTCTCCTTTTTTATATGGTTTTATTAGATTCAAGCTATAAATAGCTTAAATCAAGTATGAAATTAAACGTTCACTTCTTTTTCATGTCATGCTCTAATGGTGTCATGTTTTGCTACTAATATATTTTATAATGTACCTAGATTAAAGTGTTGCATATCTCGTTTTATTAAACGCTGTTCTAAGGAGAATAAAGAAATGAAAAAATTATTTCTGTCGTCCTCATTTAAGGATGTTGCACCATGCTTAGTCCATTTCGCTGGTGAAAACTTAGAAGGAAAAAAAGTCACCTTCATCCCAACCGCAAGTATTCCAGAGAAAGTTAAGTTTTATGTGGATTCAGGGAAAAAAGCATTAGAGAATTTAGGATTAGTCGTGGATGAAATCGAAATCGGCACAGCAACATTGAACGAAATAGAGAGTAAAATTAGAGAAAATGACTATATTTATATTACCGGAGGCAACACATTTTATTTACTTCAAGAGTTGAGAAGAACCGGGGCTGACAAAATCATTGCTGATGAAGTTAATGCAGGGAAGTTATATATAGGCGAATCGGCAGGTTCGATGATTTTATCACCGAATATCGAATATGCCCGACTTATGGACAATGTGGAGGAGGCGCCTGCTTTGGATTCCTTTATTGCGCTCGGGATAATTGAATTCTATCCAGTCCCCCACCATACGAACATCCCGTTTAAAAAAGCGGTGGAGAGCATCATTGAGGAATTTGGCAGCCAATTAAATTTATATCCAATCAGCAACGCGGAAGTTATTTTGGTTGAAAATGACAGTATAAAGGTCGAGAATGCATGATTTTAAAAGATCAAGAACCTTTAACTCCACATCTATCGTGGTGTTAAAGGTTCTTTTTTATAATTCTACCTTACCATACGATCCTTTTCCCAGTTGCAGCTGATTCCTCAATGCGGTCCAGTAGCTGATGCAGCTTTAAGGCATGGTTGAACTCGGGAGCTAGACGGGTGTGTGTCAAAATATCCTCGGCAAAAACATAATGAGCCTTGGCTACATTCAGGGTTACCCCTTCTTTTGGGAAATCTAGGCTTATATTAGGCTCTCTAGTTATACGTATTTGTTCAAAAGCGCCATTAGGACCATGACTCTGCGTACTGCTTGGATCGTACACAAGTTTTTCGAGCGTTAGATTCCCGAATTGAACATGCCCAAGCGAAGGATTCTGTGACAAACGCAAAATACCCTTTTTCCCTTGAATCTCTATCTCAAACTTAGAATTCACTCCACCTTGAATGTGAACGGATACCGGTGCTCCTTTTTCCAATATTCCGTGAATCAGAATCTGATCGGCTGTATCCTTGGAAATGACTTCACCCGTTTCCTGAATAGTGGCTTCGTGATAACGGGATGATGTGATGGCCGATAGCTCGCGGAGTTCGCCAACGATGTATTGCAGCGCATCCAGGGAATGCCCGCCATTAATCGTGAGCAGATTAGCCCCATTGGCTCTATTCAGCAGATAAGCAGTGTCCTGATTTACTTGTCCTCCTTTGCCGGGAGTAGCTACTTGCATATGACAGGATATAATTTCACCAATCTCTCCGCCCTCCACGAGCTTTTTCATCGTTTGCACTTCAAGATCCTGCCGTGCCTGCAAGCCGACGGTATGATGAATGCCTGCCAGTTCCGCCGCTTTGGCCATTTCAGCAGCTTCCGCAGTGTTTGCCCCCAAGGGCCATTCACAAAAAATATGCTTTCTCTCTTGAATTGCCGCCATCACCGCCTCGTAATGATGGGGAACTTTTACGCTCACCACGACCATGTCCACATCCTCGGAAGCTGCGAGCTTTTTGGAATCATCAAAAGCTAGTGCCGCACCTACTTCTTCTGCGCTTTGTCGCGCACTCTCCATACGAGAGGTACCGACGGCAGTGATATCCAGGTTCGAGTGCTTGAGCAAAGCCGGAATATGCGTTTGACTGGCCCATTTATTATTCATCGAACCTCCTACGATACCTACACGAATCTTCTTTTTGATCATGTTGCCATACCTCCTGATTTTTAAAATGAGGGTGGAAAATAGCATCCAAGGCCAATATAATACACTTAACTCATAAATAATAATGCTTGTTTATGATACAGGTATCATTTTATTTGATGGGAGGTGAAGGGATGGATATTGAAAATATGCAGGCATTTGTTTCGGTGGCAGAGCTGAGAAGCCTGACAGAAGCAGCACAAAAGTTGAATCACCTGCAATCGAATATGACGGCCAAAATAAAGAAGCTGGAGGCCCATTACGGCACAGCGTTATTTTACCGAAAGCCCCGTGGTATGGAGCTGACACCCGCAGGAGAAACCTTGTATGCTCAGTTCAAGCAAATGTTGTTGCTATGGCAAGACACGGAGATGAAAATGAGACCGCAGGAGGAAAAGCTGCGCATCGGTACCATGCAGTCCATCGTGGCGGGCGAAACAACGAGGGCGCTCACGAAGGTATATGAGCTGTATCCGCAGGCTTCGGTTACATTAAAAACCGGAACCACGACGGAAATGGAGCGATTGATCCTTGACGGCGAACTCGATATTGCTTTTGTTACAGGGTATCCCGCCAACCCGTATATTCATTATCAAAAATTATGCCGTGAAGAACTGGTGCTGGTGGGGAAAGGCATACATGAAGGCTCGGATCTCAAACAGGTACTCCAAGGAGCGTCTATTATCATATTGTCGGATGGTTGCCTGTACCTCACGTATTTAAGGAAGATGTATCAGGACATGCAATTGACCCATGGCGAGGTGGTAGAGGTCGGTGTGTTTGATACGATGGTGCAATTTTCCTTGATGGGAATGGGAATCACCCTCATGTCCAAAAAGCTGGCGCGGCAATTTAAAGTAACATCCTATTTGCCCGCTCCCCCAACCTTCGGCTACATGGATACATATTTAATAACCCGGCCAAATCACGAAATGACAGCGATTGAACATAAATTTATCGAAATCAACAATACGATCTAATAGATAGGAGAGACATCGAATGACAATCAATCAAGGCAAATACCAAGGCAGCCATGCTGTATTTCTGGGCGATAGCATTACGTTTGGATATGAATTGCGTGATGGAGAAAAGCCTTACCCCCACCTTGTGAGCGACGCACTGGGATTCCTAACCTTTGAGAATCACGGCATATCCGGCAGCAGTGTAGCCAGCGGCGGCTTTGAACCGATGTGTGAGCGTTATGAGAAAATGAACCCTCATGCAGACGTGATCTTTTTTATGGGGGGAAGAAACGATTTTTCGATGGGAGAAATACCGTTCGGTAGCTTGGATACGCCATCGACAGAAACGCGTACGTTTTATGGTGCGCTCAAGCATATTGCCGAAGGACTAATTAACCGTTACCCGGACAAGCTGATCGTCTTTTTGACTCCGCCTCACGGATCAAGTGATACGGTTCCTGAGCATCTGCCTAATGCCATTACTGGTCAAGTCTATAGCGCGTATGCACAGGCCGTGAGAGAAGTGGCCTCACTTTATTCTTTCCCGTGCTGCGATCTGTGGAATATCGCCGGAATTCAACCACTATTGCCTGTACATAAACAGATGTACTTTACAGGGGAAAATGGTGTTCCTGACGGCCTGCACCCGAATCAGGCAGGCCACGAGCGGATGGCGGCCCGTATTATCGGATTTATGAATACACTGTAATTTGGACCATTTCATCGTTTTATCGAATGACCCTACTAACTACAAATTCTAGATTGCTCAGGCTTATTCGTTTAGCTTGAGCATTTTTTTGTGATTGTAGGATTTGTATATATAGACTTGTCTCAGGGCTTGTTTATTTTTAGAGGGGGTGTATAATACTTGATATATCAATTGATAGGTCAAGTATTAGGAGGAGGGTTTGTCATCGAACATTGCTCTGAAAAAAGCCAGTTGTTTTATCGCATGCATCTTTTGTGTAAAGAAATGAATAACGCCTTTGAAGCACAGTTAAAAACCAGCTTTACCAAGGTTGAAATTTTGTATCATATTGATCATCGTCAGGAACTAAGTCAGCTGGAACTCCAACACCTGCTCGTTCTGGATGGTGCAGCAGTAACCCGACATCTGAGAAGGCTGGAAGAGGAAGGTCTGATTTTACGTAGTAAAAAAGAGCAGGATAAGCGTGTGACCTATATATGTTTGACCGAATTAGGGGTTCAAGAGCTGCAAGTTTTGTCAGAGCAAAGACAAGCCTTTCAGGAAAAGCTGCTATGTAAGTTTACAGATGAGGAAATTGTGGCTTTGACAGATGTGCTACAGCGTATGTCTAGCAATGTAAAGAATATGTAAATGTGCGAGGAGGAAATGAATATGAAAGCCATCGTTATAGATCAGTATGGAAGCAAGGATGAATTGAAAGAAAGAGAAGTGGCTACTCCTACACCACAGGCTCATCAGGTTGTAGTCAAAGTGGCGGCTACCTCCATCAATCCAATTGACTGGAAGCTGCGTGAAGGTTACTTAAAACAAATGATGGATTGGGAGTTCCCGATTATTTTAGGCTGGGATGTAGCCGGCACTATTTCGGAAGTAGGCAGCGAGGTCACCGATTGGAAAGTGGGAGATGAAGTGTTTGCACGCCCGGACACCACACGGTTCGGTACCTATGCCGAGTATACCTTGGTGGATGATCACCTGCTGGCACGTAAACCTGCCACAATTTCTTGGGAGGAAGCCGCTTCTGTACCTTTGGCGGGGTTGACTGCTTGGCAGGCGCTCTTTACACATGGTCAACTGACCAAAGGGGAGAAAGTATTAATCCACGCAGGTGCAGGTGGCGTAGGCATGTTTGCTATCCAGTTTGCCAAACAGGCCGGAGCCTATGTCATTACTACAGCCAGTGAGCGTAATCATGAATTGCTTGCTTCATTGGGAGCCGACCAAATCATTGACTATCGTACAACTCGTTTTGAGGAAGTTTTATCTGATGTGGACGTGGTGTTCGATACGATGGGTGGGGATGTTCAGAAGAATAGCTTTAAGGTAATGAAAAGGGATACCGGACGGATCATATCCATTGTCAGCAATTTTGACGAAGAGCTGGTGAAGGAGTACAACGTAACGGCCAAAAATATATGGCTGGAGCCCAACGGACAGCAACTACAGGAAATTGCCGATCTGTTGGAGCAAAAGAAAGTAAGATCGGTAGTAGGAGCTACGTTTCCTTTTTCACAAAAAGGTTTGTATGACGCACACGCTTTAAGCGAAACTCACCACGCTGTCGGTAAAATTGCAATAACCTTCTCATAAGGACGCATACACATATACAGCACGAAAGGAATTGCACACGATGAAGATTTTAGAAGAATATTTTCACTACTATGATTTAGCAAAAGATGACGAGAAGAGTAGAGAACGATTAATTAGCCTTTTTTCTGAGAAGATTGAGTTTGTATTGAATGGTGATCGAAAACAAGGTATGGACAGTTGGAAAAGCTTCTTGAATATGTTCTTTGAGGGATCGCTCGAAATCAAGCATATGTATGAAGGTTGGAAACCTGTACCCAGAGAACCTGATACCTATCAAACCAAATGGGCAGTGTGTGGTAAAAAAGCAACAGGCGAAGTTTATACACTTACTGGAGTGGACAAGGCCCGGCTGGATGCGGAAGGTAAGATCGTTTATCTGGAAAATATACCAGACACAGCGAATGCCTTTGATAAGTACAAAAATCTCTGATTCCTCTAAATCATAACCCGTCAGCTGCATAATAGCTTGCGGGTTTTCTTTTTTCCGAACAATACATATGTGTTCAATTTGTAACATTCGCTTTTTCTGTTGACAAGCAGTAGGTGAGAGCCTAAAATAACGAATGTAATAATATAGCGCATATGAATGCGAATATTACTTCAAACGAACGATAACAATACGAGTATGCTTTGCGTAGGAGGAATTACGACTCATGGAGCGTTTCTTTAAATTAAAGGAACATGGCACGAACGTCCGCACAGAGATTATTGCGGGGATTACTACTTTTATGACCATGGCTTATATTCTGGTGGTCAACAATACTTTTTTAGGTCCGACTGGAGCAGGTATGCCCAGTGAAGCTGTCTTTTTTGCGACGGCGGTAGGTGCAGGTTTGGTTACCATACTGATGGGTTTATTCGTTAATGTGCCGATCGGCATGGCGCCGGGTATGGGCTTGAATGCTTATTTTATGACTGTAGTCCTGAGTTCCAATGGCATGATTACTTGGCAAGCGGCACTTGGCGCTGTATTTATATCCGGTATCGTCTTTCTGATTTTAACCGTGACACGAGTAAGACAGATGCTGCTTGTTGCAGTTCCGGAAAATTTAAAGACAGCCATCACAGTGGGTATCGGCTTGTTTATTACGATTGTCGGCTTCAAGCTTTGTAATCTGGTTATGGTGAGTATCGTTCCAGGGACAGATGTTGGTCAGCCGGTTCCGGGTCATGCTTTTAATTTGATTCTGGGAAGTCTGGTACATCAAAAGGATGCACTGCTGGCGCTAATCGGATTGCTTATTATCGCAGCACTGATGGTCGTTCGGGTCAAAGGTGCATTGCTGATTGGAATCGTAGCTACTACATTAATCGGTATTCCGATGGGAGTAACAAATCTGAGTAGCTTGACAACAGGCAACTGGATTCCTGATTTCAGTAATTTGGCTGTAGGTCAGTTAGACTTGAAAGCAGCTTTGCATATTGGTCTGTTTGATATCATTTTCATTTTCACATTTGTAGAGTTGTTTGATACATTTGGTACCTTGGTAGGTACAGCTACACGCGCGGGTATAATGAAAGATAAGAAAAAAGGCGAGAAAATTATCGGTAAAGCGATGCTGGTGGATGCTGTTGGCGTAAGTACCGGTGCAGTATTGGGTACAAGTACGATTACAGCATTCGTAGAAAGCTCCGCAGGGGTAGAAGAAGGCGGACGAACCGGACTGACTGCTGTAACGACAGGTGTTCTGTTCTTGTTGGCCCTGTTTATTGCACCATTGGCTCTGGTTGTGCCTTCTGCCGCTACTGCTCCAGCTCTGATTATCGTTGGGGTCCTAATGATGAGTCAGGTTCGCAACATCGACTGGGATAACTTCCTGTTGGCGTTTCCAGCATTTTTGACCATCGTGCTAATGCCTTTCACAGGTGGAATCGCGAATGGTATTTCTGCTGGTATTCTGTCTTACGTTGTGCTGGCTGTGTTCAGTAATCTGTTTACCAGCAATAAAGTTAAAATTCACTGGCTCATGTGGGTGCTTGCTATTATTGTAGTGATCCGCTTTGCCTTTATGGGCTCCGAATAATCAGTAGATATAGAACACAGAATCTCTTTCCTGTTGCTTAAGGGAAGAGGTTCTTTTTTTGTAGTTAGACGCAGATAGATACAAAGAAGCTATTATATAGAAGGAAAACGAATAATAAATAAAGCATTGTGAAATCTTATCTAATAAATGCTTGCTATAGGGATATGCATATGGTATATTCTAATTCCGGCCAAGAAATACAATGTTGCGAGCGAGTGTTACAAAAAAAGATTTCAAAAAAATGCTTGCAAAGTTGGTTTGGACATGATATGATATAAGAGTTGATGAAGCGACAAGTTAAATCAACGAAAAAGAATGTTTGATCTTTGAAAACTGAACAACGAGTGAGTAAAACGATTTTGTTCGCAAAATCAAACTAGAGATATTTTATCTCGTCAGTTTCAAAATGAGCTTATCGCTCTTTCTATAAACCAACTTCGGTTGGTCTTTAATGGAGAGTTTGATCCTGGCTCAGGACGAACGCTGGCGGCGTGCCTAATACATGCAAGTCGAGCGGGGTTGTTTAGAAGCTTGCTTCTAAACAACCTAGCGGCGGACGGGTGAGTAACACGTAGGCAACCTGCCCACAAGACAGGGATAACTACCGGAAACGGTAGCTAATACCCGATACATCCTTTTCCTGCATGGGAGAAGGAGGAAAGACGGAGCAATCTGTCACTTGTGGATGGGCCTGCGGCGCATTAGCTAGTTGGTGGGGTAAAGGCCTACCAAGGCGACGATGCGTAGCCGACCTGAGAGGGTGATCGGCCACACTGGGACTGAGACACGGCCCAGACTCCTACGGGAGGCAGCAGTAGGGAATCTTCCGCAATGGGCGAAAGCCTGACGGAGCAACGCCGCGTGAGTGATGAAGGTTTTCGGATCGTAAAGCTCTGTTGCCAGGGAAGAACGTCTTGTAGAGTAACTGCTACAAGAGTGACGGTACCTGAGAAGAAAGCCCCGGCTAACTACGTGCCAGCAGCCGCGGTAATACGTAGGGGGCAAGCGTTGTCCGGAATTATTGGGCGTAAAGCGCGCGCAGGCGGCTCTTTAAGTCTGGTGTTTAATCCCGAGGCTCAACTTCGGGTCGCACTGGAAACTGGGGAGCTTGAGTGCAGAAGAGGAGAGTGGAATTCCACGTGTAGCGGTGAAATGCGTAGATATGTGGAGGAACACCAGTGGCGAAGGCGACTCTCTGGGCTGTAACTGACGCTGAGGCGCGAAAGCGTGGGGAGCAAACAGGATTAGATACCCTGGTAGTCCACGCCGTAAACGATGAATGCTAGGTGTTAGGGGTTTCGATACCCTTGGTGCCGAAGTTAACACATTAAGCATTCCGCCTGGGGAGTACGGTCGCAAGACTGAAACTCAAAGGAATTGACGGGGACCCGCACAAGCAGTGGAGTATGTGGTTTAATTCGAAGCAACGCGAAGAACCTTACCAGGTCTTGACATCCCTCTGACCGGTCTAGAGATAGGCCTTTCCTTCGGGACAGAGGAGACAGGTGGTGCATGGTTGTCGTCAGCTCGTGTCGTGAGATGTTGGGTTAAGTCCCGCAACGAGCGCAACCCTTATGCTTAGTTGCCAGCAGGTCAAGCTGGGCACTCTAAGCAGACTGCCGGTGACAAACCGGAGGAAGGTGGGGATGACGTCAAATCATCATGCCCCTTATGACCTGGGCTACACACGTACTACAATGGCCGGTACAACGGGAAGCGAAATCGCGAGGTGGAGCCAATCCTAGAAAAGCCGGTCTCAGTTCGGATTGTAGGCTGCAACTCGCCTACATGAAGTCGGAATTGCTAGTAATCGCGGATCAGCATGCCGCGGTGAATACGTTCCCGGGTCTTGTACACACCGCCCGTCACACCACGAGAGTTTACAACACCCGAAGTCGGTGGGGTAACCCGCAAGGGAGCCAGCCGCCGAAGGTGGGGTAGATGATTGGGGTGAAGTCGTAACAAGGTAGCCGTATCGGAAGGTGCGGCTGGATCACCTCCTTTCTATGGAGAATCGTTTCCTGCAATGGAAACATTCAAATATGAAGCGTAAGCTTCAAAACTCAGGTTTAGGCCTGTTACTCACTCGTTGCTCAGTTTTGAGAGCTCAAACTCTCAAACTTCGACGAATGTTTCATTCACACATTCGTGTGGAAGCGAGATATTCATCGGTTTTCGCTTCGATGAAGCGAATTGCACCTTGAAAACTGGATACCGAAACGAAATTGCGTTTTAGAATATTCCTTTAAGCTGATCTTGTGTAAACAAGTGAAATAAAGGTAGCAGCCTTGAATTTTATTCACACATTTGTGTTGAACCGAAATTCAAAGCAAATCGTATTTACCATGTAAATACTAGGTTAAGCTACAAAGAGCACACGGAGGATGCCTAGGCGCCAGGAGCCGACGAAGGACGTGGCGAACAACGATAAAGCCTCGGGGAGCTGTAAGCAAGCTTTGATCCGGGGATGTCCGAATGGGGAAACCCGGCTGTCTTCATCGACAGTCACTTTCTGCTGAATACATAGGCAGAATAGAGGCAGACCAGGGGAACTGAAACATCTAAGTACCCTGAGGAAGAGAAAACAATAGTGATTCCGTCAGTAGCGGCGAGCGAACGCGGATTAGCCCAAACCAAGGAGCTTGCTCCTTGGGGTTGTGGGACGTCTCACATGGAGTTACAAAGGAACCGGTTAGATGAAGAGGTCTGGAAAGGCCCGCCAGAGAAGGTAAAAGCCCTGTAGTTCAAAACTTGTTCTCTCCGAGACGGATCCCGAGTAGTGCGGGGCACGTGAAACCCCGTATGAATCCGGCAGGACCATCTGCCAAGGCTAAATACTCCCTGGCGACCGATAGTGAAGCAGTACCGTGAGGGAAAGGTGAAAAGCACCCCGGAAGGGGAGTGAAATAGATCCTGAAACCGTGTGCTTACAAGAAGTCAGAGCCCGATCTATGGGTGATGGCGTGCCTTTTGTAGAATGAACCGGCGAGTTACGTTCCCGTGCAAGGTTAAGGTGAAGAGCTGAAGCCGCAGCGAAAGCGAGTCTGAATAGGGCGAATGAGTACGTGGACGTAGACCCGAAACCGGGTGATCTACCCCTGTCCAGGGTGAAGGTGCGGTAACACGCACTGGAGGCCCGAACCCACGCATGTTGAAAAATGCGGGGATGAGGTGGGGGTAGCGGAGAAATTCCAATCGAACCCGGAGATAGCTGGTTCTCCCCGAAATAGCTTTAGGGCTAGCCTCGGAAAAAAGAATCGTGGAGGTAGAGCACTGATTGGGTGCGGGGCCCGCAAGGGTTACCAAGCTCAGTCAAACTCCGAATGCCATAGATTTAGTTCCGGGAGTCAGACAGTGAGTGCTAAGATCCATTGTCGAAAGGGAAACAGCCCAGACCATCAGCTAAGGTCCCCAAGTGTGTGTTAAGTGGGAAAGGATGTGGAGTTGCACAGACAACCAGGATGTTGGCTTAGAAGCAGCCACCATTGAAAGAGTGCGTAATAGCTCACTGGTCGAGTGACTCTGCGCCGAAAATGTAACGGGGCTAAACACACCACCGAAGCTATGGCTTGATGCTTGCATCAGGGGTAGGGGAGCGTTGAATGCGGGTTGAAGGTGTACCGTAAGGAGCGCTGGACTGCATTCAAGTGAGAATGCCGGTATGAGTAACGAAAAGATCTGTGAGAATCAGATCCGCCGAAAGCCTAAGGGTTCCTGAGGAAGGTTCGTCCGCTCAGGGTAAGTCGGGACCTAAGGCGAGGCCGATAGGCGTAGTCGAAGGACAACAGGTCGAAATTCCTGTACCACCGTAATCCGTTATGAGCAATGGGGTGACGCAGTAGGGTAGTGACGCGGACTGATGGATGTCCGTCTAAGCAGTGAGGCTGGTGTGTAGGCAAATCCGCACATCGTTAAGGCTGGGCTGTGATGGGGAGCGAAAATTATAGTAGCGAAGGTCATGATCTCAGACTGCCAAGAAAAGCCTCTAGCCAGGAGAAGGTGCCCGTACCGCAAACCGACACAGGTAGGCGAGAAGAGAATTCTAAGGCGCGCGGAAGAACTCTCGTTAAGGAACTCGGCAAAATGACCCCGTAACTTCGGGAGAAGGGGTGCCTCGGTAGGGTGAATAGCCCGAGGGGGCCGCAGTGAAAAGGCCCAAGCGACTGTTTAGCAAAAACACAGGTCTGTGCGAAGCCGCAAGGCGAAGTATACGGGCTGACGCCTGCCCGGTGCTGGAAGGTTAAGGGGAGTGGTAAGCCTTCGGGCGAAGCTATGAACCGAAGCCCCAGTAAACGGCGGCCGTAACTATAACGGTCCTAAGGTAGCGAAATTCCTTGTCAGGTAAATTCTGACCCGCACGAATGGCGTAACGACTTGGGCGCTGTCTCAACGAGAGATCCGGTGAAATTTTAATACCTGTGAAGATGCAGGTTACCCGCGACAAGACGGAAAGACCCCATGGAGCTTTACTGCAGCTTGATATTGAATTTGGGTACGATCTGTACAGGATAGGTGGGAGCCGTTGAACCTTGAGCGCCAGCTTGAGAGGAGGCATCCTTGGGATACCACCCTGATCGTATCTAGGTTCTAACTTGGTACCGTGATCCGGTGCGAGGACAGTGTCAGGTGGGCAGTTTGACTGGGGCGGTCGCCTCCTAAAGAGTAACGGAGGCGCCCCAAGGTTCCCTCAGAATGGTTGGAAATCATTCGAAGAGTGCAAAGGCAGAAGGGAGCTTGACTGCGAGACCTACAAGTCGAGCAGGGACGAAAGTCGGGCTTAGTGATCCGGTGGTACCGCATGGAAGGGCCATCGCTCAACGGATAAAAGCTACCCTGGGGATAACAGGCTTATCTCCCCCAAGAGTCCACATCGACGGGGAGGTTTGGCACCTCGATGTCGGCTCATCGCATCCTGGGGCTGAAGTAGGTCCCAAGGGTTGGGCTGTTCGCCCATTAAAGCGGTACGCGAGCTGGGTTCAGAACGTCGTGAGACAGTTCGGTCCCTATCTGTCGTGGGCGTAGGAAATTTGAGAGGAGCTGTCCTTAGTACGAGAGGACCGGGATGGACGTACCGCTGGTGTACCAGTTGTTCCGCCAGGAGCACCGCTGGGTAGCTATGTACGGAAGGGATAAGCGCTGAAAGCATCTAAGCGTGAAGCCCCCCTCAAGATGAGATTTCCCAGTATGTAAGACCCCTTGAAGACGACGAGGTAGATAGGTTGGGGGTGGAAGTGCAGTAATGCATGGAGCTGACCAATACTAATCGGTCGAGGGCTTATCCTAAAAATAAAACGCAATGAGTTTCGGATCCAGTTTTCAGGGTGTAAGTTTTGTATTGTATAAGCTCAAGTGGCTTATATGAAACAAGCGAACACACAGCATTTGGCGATGCTGATTCCTGAAAAAGAATTTACGATGTAAATTCATGTTTGGTGGCGATAGCGGAGGGGTTCCACACGTACCCATCCCGAACACGACCGTTAAGCCCTCCAGCGCCGATGGTACTTGGACCGCAGGGTCCTGGGAGAGTAGGACGTCGCCAAGCAACAAACAAAAGAGACCATGATCTTCAGAAGATCATGGTCTCTTTTTTGCGTTAAAAGGCAGAGGGATTTTATTTAAAGTGAGTTTGTTATAAGTTCAACTGGATAAGTGGATATTAACTAGTAAATAAGAAGACGTTTTTAAAATAATTTAGTACCAGGTATTAGTATCTGGTGTTATAATGTGAATAAGGATTACAAAGGAGAGTGATCAGATTGTTGAATTCAAAAGCTAAGCTTACGGCCTTTGGCACTTATGTGCCTGAACGCATTTTGACAAACGCCGATTTGGAGAAGCTTGTGGACACTAGTGACGAGTGGATTGTACAAAGAACGGGTATGCGTGAAAGACGAATTGCGGCTGAAGATCAATATGTATCTGATTTATGTATACAAGCTATTACACGTATGATTAACCTGTATGACGTAAATATAAACGATGTTGAGATGATCATTGTAGCGACTAGTACACCTGATTACTACTTTCCAAGCACGGCTTCACGTATTCAGGCTCATTTTGATATTCCGAACACGGGGTCAATGGATATTAGTGCAGCATGTGCAGGTTTTTCCTATGGACTTCATTTGGCAAATGGCCTTATTACGAGTGGTCTGCATCGTAAGGTGCTAGTAGTGGGAGCCGAAACGTTGTCCAAAATTACAGATTATACGGATCGGACGACGTGTATACTTTTTGGAGACGGTGCAGGAGTTGCACTTGTTGAATATGACGAGGATGAAGGATCATTTTTAACTTCTGATATAGGTACTTATGGGCATGGGGGAGCACATCTTTACCGTGTGGGATTATCTGATCATTTGGATGGAGAGAAGCTGCAAGACCATGGATTTATTGCTCAAAATGGACGCGAGGTTTATAAATGGGCTGTTCGCTTTGTTCCAACGGGAATCGAACGATTATTGGATAAGGCAAATATGAAGAGGGAGGATCTTGACTGGTTTGTCCCTCATAGCGCTAATTTGAGAATGATCGAGTCCATATGTGAAAGAAGTACAGTACCTTTGGAAAAAACGCTGACCAGCGTAGAGTTGTATGGTAATACATCGGCGGCATCCATCCCGTTGGCTTTGCAGTGTGGTTTGGATGATGGACGTTTACGGTATGGACAACATGTGTTGTTATATGGATTTGGGGGAGGCCTCACCTATGCGGGTCTGCTATTAAAATGGAGTGTGCCTGATTTGTAAGTTATCCTAACCGATGTAGAAGCAATAGCAATAGTATGTACGATCATGTTAATAAGAGCCGTTGGCATTAGAATTTATCGTAAGATGGCAGGATGGTATAATTAACACTATGAGAGAAAGGAGCGTAACATGAAGGTATTGGTATTGGCAGAAAAACCGTCCGTGGCCAGAGAGATTGCACGTGTGATGGGTAGCCGCGAGAAGCATAAAAGCTATATAGAAGGACCCCAGTACGTGGTGACGTGGGCACTGGGACATTTGGTCGGCTTAGCAGAGCCGGAGGATTACGATTCTAAGTATGCGACCTGGAATTTGGAGGACCTGCCTATTCTTCCGAAGAGTTCAAAGTTAAAGGTGCTGCGCGAAAGTAACCATCAGTTCAAAGCTGTGCAGCAGCTCATGAAGCGGCAGGACATTGGAGAGCTTATCGTGGCAACAGATGCTGCTCGTGAAGGAGAATTGTTGGCACGCTGGATCATCCAAATGGCAAACTGGAAAAAGCCCTTCCGGCGCTTATGGATCTCCTCGCAGACGGACAAGGCGATTAAGGCAGGTTTTGCAAAGCTATTGCCTGGTCAGCAGTTTGATCGTTTATATGAATCGGCTCGCTGTAGAGCTGAAGCAGACTGGATGATTGGTCTCAATGTAACTCGCGCGTTGACTTGTCGTTATAACGCCCAACTTTCGGCTGGAAGAGTGCAGACGCCAACGCTGGGGATGATTATGGAGCGTGAGAAAGAAATTACCGAATTCCGTTCTCAGGAATATGATACTTTGACGGCGGATTTCGGCGATTTTCAGGCAACTTGGCGGGCAGAGAGCGGGGATTCACGCATGTTTGACCGCACTCAAGCAGAGGCTTTGCGCCGCAGGCTTGAGGGGGCCAAAGGCACAGTTGCGAGTGTTAAAAAGAGCGAAAAGAACGAGCCTCACCCGCTAGCGTATGATTTAACGGAGCTGCAAAGAGATGCTAATCAGCGCTATGGCTTTTCGGCTAAACAAACGTCTAATCTGCTTCAGCGTCTGTATGAACAGCATAAGCTGGTGACCTATCCACGTACGGACAGCCGTTATCTGACATCCGATATGGTGGACACACTTAAGGAAAGGCTCAGTAGTGTAGCAGTAGGTCCATATGCTTCCTTGGCACGTCCGCTATTGCGTAACAACCTACCAATCACAAAGCGAATTGTGGATGACAGTAAAGTCACGGATCATCATGCGATTATTCCTACTGAGCAGACATTATTGCTTAATCAGTTGAGCCCAGAGGAACGTAAACTGTATGATCTGATTGCACGACGTTTTATCAGTCTATTCTATCCACCTGCACGTTATGATGCTGTAGCCGTATCAGTAACGGTGGAGCAGGAGACGTTTCAGGTAAAAGGCACAACGGTAAAAGATAGCGGATGGCGTGCTGTATATGACGCGAACCATTATGATATGGATGATGAAGAAGCAGAGGATCGGGAAAACAATGGACAAGGCGTTATTTTACCTGAGCTGCAAAAAGGAGATTCAGTCCGGTTACAACGTTGTCTTGTACGAGCTGGGCGAACGATGCCGCCGAAGCGGTATACAGAAGCAGCCCTGCTCGCTCAGATGGAAAAGCATGGACTGGGTACTCCTGCTACCCGTGCCGATCTGATTGAGAAGCTTGTCAGCTCGGATACGATTGAGCGTCAGGGGAACGTGATGCATCCCACAGGGAAAGGTAAGCAACTGATTGAACTGGCGGCTCCACAGCTTAGAACGCCCGAACTGACGGCACGTTGGGAAGCGGAGCTGGAACGGATTGCTCGTGGTCAAGGACAACCGGAACCGTTTTTGAATTCTATTCGTGCTATGGCGAAAGAGTTGGTTTCCACTGTAAAAAATAGCAGTGCGGAGTACAAGCCCCACAACGTGACGAATAGTCATTGTCCTGATTGTGGTACAAAGCTGTTGGAGAAGAAGGGGAAGAAAGGAAAGTTCCTTGTATGTCCAAGTGCGGATTGCGGTTACCGTCGTTCAGGGGAAAAACGTTTGTCCAATCGACGTTGTCCGCAGTGTCATAAGAAAATGGAAATGAAAGAGGGCAAGGCAGGGCTATATGTAAGATGCCTGCCCTGCGGCATTACTGAGACGTTGGATAATGACAAGCAGCGGGTAAACAAACGGGAACAGCAAAAGCTAGTAAGACAATTTGAAAAGCAGGAATCTTTTGGCTCCAGTTTGGGTGATTTGCTAAAAGCAGCGATGGAACAAAAGCAGGGCAAATAACGGATGACCAAAAGTGCTGTAGTCAACATAATCAGCAGGTATACGTCGGTATAAAAACGATCACTCCTTGGCATGGTAATCCGAGGAGGTGAGTATTTATGCCCAAGCATAAGTCGCTTAAAATCAATAATCAGCAAAATAAATCAAGTATTCTGGAGGAAGAAATCGCTCCTCATCCAGAGAAGCAAGCGAAATATCCTCCAAGCTTGAATGGGATTCCCAAACAGCAGTCTTGATGCTACATGGGAGGAACAACGAATTACTGTTTAAGACCAAGACGATTGGATATCAGATGAAATAGTTACTAATGCTAGAATTGTCTCGCAAAAAAAAGAAGCAGCAGTTACGGTGGTCAACCGTAATCGCTGCTTCTTTTTCATAATAAAGATGATCTATTTATTTGATTTGGGATGACTGCTTTTAGTATTCATTAAAAAAGGATTGAATTTGGTTAACATCGTGAGTTTGGGTCAAAGCAAGCATGAGCAAAATCCGTGCTTTTTGCGGATTAAGCGAATCGGTTGACACAAAGTTCGATGCCGCGTCTTTTGTTGACGGGGACACAACTCCACTTCCCACGCGGCTGGAGCGGGCAATGATCACTCCTTTTTTACCTGCGGCCTCTGCGCCCTCTGAGGAGGTCTTGGACAAGGAACCATTACCGGAACCAGCTACGACAATACCCTTGGCACCAGCTGCTACGGCTGCATCATACAGATAACGACCATTGTTTTGATACTCGTATAAAATATCTACTTGCGGTAGTTGAGTCAGGTTAGAGATGTCGAATACAGAAGAAGTCGTATGCTTGTGCGTGGATTTGTTGTAGTAGTACACTTGATCACCCACAACAGCTCCAAGGTATCCCTGCTCTACAGACTTGAACGTATCGACTGCTGTTGTATTTGTTTTAGTAATATATCTTGCTGCGCCGATACGGTCGTTCAGCAGGACGAGTACACCCTGACCTTTAGAGGCCGAAGCCCCGGCGACTTTCACTGCATTATACAGGTTGAAGGGACCATCGGCACTGATGGCAGTAGCTGGACGCATAGAGCCAACGACAACTACTGGCTTATCGCTTTTGATAACAAGATTGAGGAAATAAGCGGTTTCTTCTAATGTATCTGTGCCATGTGTAATGACAATGCCGTCTACATCGTCTCTGGCAAGCAGTTCATTGGTACGTTTGGCAAGTTTTAAGAGGATTTCATTATTAACGTCGGGGCTACCTACATTAACAACTTGCTCACCACTGACATTTGCAATACTTTTCATCTCAGGAACGGCATTGATCAGAGTTTCCACACCTAACGCTCCTGCTTTGTAGCCGGTCGTATCAGTATTGACGGAAGATGATCCTGCAATGGTTCCTCCCGTGGCAAGTATTTTAATATTGGGTAAATGATTGGTTTGAGGATTTTCGGATTTGTCCGACGTTGTAGTGGCAGAAGTAGGTGCAGTTGTGCTGGTTGTAGCTGCTGCCGCAGCGTTGGCGGTAAATCCACTACTCCACAAGGTACTACCGAGAATAAAGCTAGCCAACAGGGGAATCATCGTCATTTTTTTCATGTTAGTCATATAAAGCTCCTCTCCAATCTTAAACCTCAAATATTAATGATAGATTAACTGACAAAAATTTTGTCGAATTACGTTAATATCACGAATTATAGGGTGTAAAATTGTTTTTAGTCAACACTTATGTTAGGAAATATGACTTTAGAACTTGTTTATTATAAATGTAATCGATTTCAAAAAAAATATTTGCAAAAACAACAAGCAGATATCTCATAAGGAGTCTGCTTGCTGTTATTGTGGAAGCTAAACAACGGAGTTTACCTTGTACTCAATTCTCAGGAAAAGCTGCAAGGTTAAGTTGATACTATACGTTAATAACGTGGCTATACAGCTTAATACAGATTCCTTGATCAAGGATTGTTGGTATGCTGTTTTGTCGGCAAGCTGGCGCTGGGAGTTCCTTTTCCTCGTTTGCGGTTGCGTTCTGCCTTTTTTGCATTTTCTCGCAGCTTTTCAACGTATTCATGGGTGCTTTCCATCGTAGTCCCTCCTTTAAGACGAAATAGATGCACTCGGGGATCGCCCTTATGCCACCTTACTATTTCCGCAAAAGCACTATCCAAGTCAGGGGAGGCGTTGTTTCTGTAAAAGGGGTGGGGTTATAATGAGGGGGGAGCGCTATATAAGGCCTAATCCTGAACTTGGTAGGTGTGCAAAAGGAGGAGAGACATTGCAGACAGGCTTGTTGGTATGGCTGCTGTTTATCAATGCAGTAGGCTATCTGGTAATGTCGGAAGATAAAAAGAGAGCACGTAAACATCGCGATCGTGTACCTGAACGGACGTTGTTTTTCCTGGCCCTGATCGGGGGAGCATTAGGCGTTCTAATTGCCATGTACCGTAAACGCCATAAAACACGGCATATGAGCTTCAGATTAGGTATTCCTGCGTTGCTATTCATAAACGCATTGCTGTATGGGTATTTTTTGCGGTAAAGGGGAGGAGTTTAGGTTCTCATAGGGAAGTTTAATGATGAGTGAGAAGACTACTCCAGCCATCCAGTGATGACATGGCATGAACAACAACAGGAATACATATTTATGCTTTGAATCAACAAACTGAATGAGGAAGAGGTGCGTATTATGCTATTTTCAAAAATATTGCTTGCTTATGACGGTTCGGATGCATCCAACAAGGCTTTGTTGAAGGCGACTGAATTGGTCAAGGCATCACCGTCCTCGCAGCTTGAGGTGGTAACAGCATTTGATTTTCCACGGATTTTTATGGGCGAAGGTTTGGCTCCAATTCCAGCTTCGGTGAATAAAGAATATTACGATTTGGCCGAACAAACTACGGATGAAGTTAAAAAGCGGCTTGCTGAGCAAGGCGTAGATGCCAAGGTGGAGCTCATTCAAGGTTCGCCAGCCGAAGTCATTTTGGATTATGCCAATGAGAATGACTTCGATGTGATTGTGATCGGTAGCCGCGGTTTGGGTGGTATCCGTGAATTCGTATTGGGTAGCGTAAGCCACAATGTGGTACAGCATGCGCGTATTCCTGTGCTGGTCGTAAAATAACTGAATAAAAAAGTAAAAGTCGGTTTACTGCCTGTATAGGGAGTGCCGACTTTTATTTTTGTCAGTGAAATGCGGTGCACTCGCTGTTATCAGGATAGGTGAGAGATAGCTAAATGTAATACAATAGTCCTGACCTATGGGTATATAAGGGTGTTGATTTTGTTAAACACGAACATTCTATTGTATGGTTATTATAATGTTCGTTTTCAAGTTGACATAAGGTGTAGGGAATTGTTAAACTAGGAAGTGTATTGTCGATAAAAAATGAACTTTAGGTACAATTTAATAAGGTACACATGTTTGAGCCGAAACTGACCACGATCATACTTGTAAAGAATATCGTTGGGTATGGAATAGGCACAATGCTAACTCGTATAATGCCGGGGATATGGCCCGGAAGTTTCTACCTGGAAACCTTAAATTTCCGGACTACGGGAGACATACGGCTGAAGCCGCATTGGATGCGGTGGAAGAGGCTTGCTTTTGGCATGCCTTTAAGAGGCTCTGTCGTTTGTTTTTTCGTAGTCCGGTGTCTTGAAAATAACGTTATTTTCGAGTGCCGGATTTTTGGCGCTTATTGATAAACAGGGAGTGAAGGACATGTCAGTGCAGGTCGCTGTCATTATGGGCAGCACATCAGACTGGGACACCATGCAGCATGCATGTGCTGTGCTGGACGAGCTTGAAATCGGATATGAGAAAAAAGTAGTTTCAGCCCATCGTACACCGGATTTAATGTTTCGTTTTGCAGAAGAGGCCGCCGGGCGTGGACTAAAGGTCATTATTGCTGGAGCGGGTGGGGCTGCGCATCTGCCAGGGATGGTGGCTGCGAAGACATCCTTGCCGGTCATTGGTGTGCCTGTTCAGTCGAAGGCTCTGAACGGTCTGGACTCCCTGCTCTCCATTGTGCAGATGCCGGGTGGTATTCCGGTTGCCACTGTGGCAATCGGTAAGGCAGGTGCTACGAATGCAGGGCTGCTGGCAGCACAAATATTAGGCGCTTTTGACGAAAAGATAAGCCAGCGGGTTTTGGCGAGACGCGACCGTATCCGTGATGAGGTGCTGGAAGGCAGTGACTCGCTATGAATGGGGCATGTGAACCCACAGGCCGTATCCGACCTCCTGGTACAACGATTGGACTTTTGGGAGGCGGGCAATTAGGAAGGATGCTTGTACTGGCGGGAACCAATCTAGGATATCGCTTTGTGACACTGGACCCTACACCGGATAGCCCATGTGGACAGGTGTCAGAACAAATCCGCGCTGCCTATGATGATGAGCATGCAGCCAGAGAGCTGGCTGAGCGGTGCGATGTGATCACGTATGAGTTTGAAAATGTGGACGCGGGTGTGGCTGCACTTTTGGAACAGGAATCCAGCGTTCCGCAAGGCAGCAGTCTTTTGTACACAACCCAGCATCGTCTGAGAGAAAAGCGTTCTATTGAAGCTGCTGGTGTCCCTGTCGCTCCGTATCGTGAAATCAGCAGTCCTGCGGATATGGTTCAAGCGGTAGCTGAACTGGGTGTACCGTGTGTGCTCAAGACAGCAGTCGGTGGTTATGATGGCAAGGGACAAGTGGTCATTCGCCAACCGGAGGAAGCCACGGCTGCCTACGAACAACTGGCAGGAGGCGGTGCGGAACTGGTATTGGAACAGTTCATCCGTTTTCGCTGCGAAATCTCGGTGATTGTAGCTCGCAGCACGAACGGTGAAGCCAAAGCCTTTCCACCTGCCGAAAACATTCACGTGAACAATATTTTGCACACGTCAATTGTGCCTGCGCGTGTGCCAGAACCTGTCCAGGAGGAAGCGCGAAAGTTAGCGCTGGCTGTGGCAGATTCGCTGGGTGCGGTGGGACTGCTCGCTGTGGAGATGTTTGTCACCGAAGATGGACAATTGTACGTTAATGAGTTGGCACCACGACCGCATAACTCCGGCCATTACACGATGGAGGGATGCGCGACGTCGCAATTCGAGCAGCACATACGTGCGATTTGCGGTTTACCCTTGGGCAGCACGAAGCTGCTGACTTCCGTCGTGATGGTCAATGTGTTAGGTGAGCATTTGGAGGACGTGGTTCGGCGGTTTGCGCAATCGGATGTTGAAGCTGAAAAATTGGATGTTGTACCCAAGCTGCATTTGTATGGAAAAAGTGAAGCCAAGCCAGGCCGAAAGATGGGACATATTAATCTATTGTGCCAGGATGCGGAACAAGCGCTGGAATGGATTGAACAAACCAATATTTGGGGGAATAAATAGTCATGATCGAACGCTATAGCAGACCGGAAATGAGAGCGATTTGGACGGAAGAAAATAAATTTAAAGCGTGGCTGGAAGTAGAGTTGTGTGCCTGTGAAGCTTGGGCGGAATTAGGAGTTATTCCCAAAGAGGATACTGTGGCTCTGCGTAAGAATGCAAGTTTTGATATTGAACGGATCTATGAAATTGAGCAGGAGACAAGACATGATGTCATTGCTTTTACCCGCACGGTGTCCGAAAGTCTTGGAGACGAGCGCAAATGGGTACATTATGGTTTGACTTCCACAGACGTAGTTGATACGGCACTGGGCTACCTGTTAAAGCAGGCGAATGAAATCCTGGAACGTGATATCTTGAATTTTATTGAAATTTTGAAGGAAAAGGCATTGGCTTACAAGCATACACCGATGATGGGACGTACACACGGAGTACATGCTGAGCCAACAACGTTTGGACTGAAGATGGGATTGTGGTACGAGGAAATGAAGCGCAATCTGGAACGCTTTCGTTTTGCGGCTGACCAAGTACAATACGGTAAAATGTCCGGTGCAGTGGGAACATATGCCAACATTGACCCGGCTGTAGAAGAATTTGTATGCCGCAAGCTGGGTACCAAGCCTGCACCGATTTCTACACAGACGCTACAGCGCGACCGTCATGCCGAATACATGGCAACATTGGCGTTGATCGCCACATCGTTGGACAAATTTGCTACAGAAGTCCGTGCTCTGCAAAAGAGTGAGTTCCGTGAGGTGGAAGAAGCCTTTGCCAAGGGTCAAAAAGGATCTTCCGCGATGCCGCATAAACGCAATCCGATCGGAAGTGAAAACATCTCCGGTCTGGCACGCGTGATTCGTGGGCATATGGTATCGGCGTATGAGAACGTAACCCTGTGGCATGAACGCGACATTTCGCATTCTTCCGTAGAACGCATCATTCTGCCGGATGCAACGATGCTGTTGAACTACATGCTGAACCGTTTTGGTAATATCGTAAAAAATCTGACGGTCTTCCCTGAAAATATGAAGCGCAATATGGCCCGTACGTACGGCGTACCGTTCTCCGGTCGTATTATGACCAAGCTGATCGACAAAGGCTTTAGTCGTGAAAAAGCTTACGATACTGTGCAGCCGCGTGCTATGCAGGCGTGGGAAGAGCAACGCCAATTCCGCGAAATCGTCGAGGCGACCCCGGAAATTACTGCCGTGCTCAGCGCAGACGAAATCGAGGACGCGTTCAACCCAGCCTGGCATCTGAAGAACGTGGATACGATCTTCAAAAAGCTGGGATTAGGGGAATAGGAGGGAATGTTGGTGCGTGGTGAGGCCGCTGCGCGAACGGATCATTCTTCCGATTGCTGTTGCCCCTGGATTCCTGTGATTGTATAAGACCAGATATTGGTTGGAATCCAGAGGCAAAGGCAAGCGCTACGCTTCTCCAGAACGATTCCGTCCGCTCCGCTGCTTCCAGCACCAACCTTCATGAGGGAGCAGAACTAGGGGTGGTGCGGCACATAAGATGCCGCACCACCCCGAAGAACGATAGAAAAGCGTGTTCCACTGCTTTTCTATCGCAGGCAACGTTCTCGTGAGGGCTGCCGAATTTGCGTAGCAAACAGCCCGCGGTCCTCACGAGCACGCGCAGGCTCAAGAAGCGAAGCCTTGAGCCACCGTATCCGTGCGCATGCGTAGCATATGCGCACAACAGGCGAAGCCCAATGCTCGCTGCACGGCATGCCGAGCTACGGCCACGGGCAGAATGGTTTGGCGGTATGTAGACGCTGAACCACGATCGAGCTGTAAGCGGCATAAAACTTGTCGCTTAGAGTCGGAAGCGTTAATACATTGTTAATACGTAAAAACGTCGATCTGTACTAACGTAAAAGCGTTGCTGGATGAGGGCTTGTGCCAACAAGCCTTCATCCAGCGGAACGCGCTCACTCCACCGTAGCTCCAGTAACCCGTCATCCCCTGCTCACTAGCCAACCCTTGCGGGAGTCCCGAGGGCAGCAGCCCTGGGGGTCCTCCCTGAGGGGAGGATTTAGGAGGGGCAAGGTTGATTTAGGAGGGGTAATACTCTTTTGAAAGAGGTGTAATGAAATGTCATTGTCTACTGCCGAAGGTCTGATCCATGCGCCGCTCTTGTACAAAGGCAAGGTGCGTGAACTGTATGATCTCGGAGAGCATTTTCTGATTGTCGTGACGGACCGAATTTCGGCTTTTGATTATGTGTTAGAGCCGCCCGTGCCCGAAAAGGGGAACGTGCTGAATAAGCTCAGCGCTTTCTGGTTTGAGCAGACGAAAGACTTGTTGGAAAACCATGTCGTGCACACCGATGTGAACAAGCTCGGGCATGTGATCGACGAACAGAATAAAGAGTTGCTGAAGGACCGTATCATGGTCACGCTGAAGGCTGAACGCATCGACATTGAGTGTGTGGTGCGCGGATATATTACCGGAGGCGGCTGGCGTCAGTATGAGCAGAACGGTGAGGTGAACGGCATTCCATTGCCAGAGGGACTGCGTAAAAATGAGCGCTTTCCCAAGCCTTTATTTACACCGGCTGCAAAAAATGATGTTGGACACGACGAGGACATTTCTCTCCATCAGATGAAAGAGCTGGTCGGGGTTGAATTGACAGGCGAGCTTGAAGAAAAAAGCCTGGCGTTGTACGAATTTGCACGTGCTTTCTGTGAGAAGCGGGGGATTATTTTAGCCGATTGCAAGTTTGAGTTTGGTCTTGTTAACGGTAAGGTGATTTTGATTGACGAAATTTTCACTCCAGATTCATCCCGTTTTTGGGCGCAGGAAAAGTATGAGCTGGATGTTGAGATTGACAGCATGGACAAGGAGCCGGTACGAAGCTATTTGGCATCATCCGGTTGGGACAAGAATAGCAAGCCCGATCCGTTGCCTGCTGAGGTCGTAGAAGAAACAACTGCAAGATATACGGATATTTGGCGGCGTCTGACGGCACAGTAAATAGTAATCATAATTCAACCAAAAGGATTCACTCATTCGGAGGAGGAACTGAAGGAACATGATGAAAGCAACAGTCTATGTCACGATTAAGCAAAGCGTTTTGGACCCGCAGGGGGTTGCGGTGCAAGGCGCACTGCATTCTATGGGTTTCGGAGAAGTGGACAGCGTCAGAATTGGTAAGTATATGGAATTGAATCTGGATACAACAGACCGCGAGAGTGCTGAAAAGCGCATCATTGAGATGTGCGAAAAGCTGTTGGCCAACACGGTCATTGAAGACTACCGCTACGAACTGGAGGGCTGATTCCATGAAATTTGCAGTTCTGGTTTTTCCGGGCTCCAACTGTGATATTGACTGCTATAAGGCGGTAGAGGACACGGTCGGTGAACCTGTCGATTATGTTTGGCATACTGCGACGGATCTGTCGCCTTATGATTGTATTCTTGTTCCAGGAGGCTTCTCCTACGGGGATTACCTGCGTTGCGGCGCGATTTCCCGGTTTGCTCCGGTGATGAAGGAAGTAGCCAAAGCGGCTGCCGAGGGCAAATATATATTGGGGATTTGTAACGGTTTTCAAATTCTGACTGAAGCTGGGCTGCTGCCAGGCGCTTTGCGCCGTAATCTGTCGATGAAGTTCCGTTGCCATGATACGGTGTTGAAGGTTGCGAATAACCAAACACCTTTTACAAAAGATTACGCTGCTGGTGAAGAGATCGTCATTCCGATCGCCCACGGCGAAGGCAACTATTACTGTGATGATGAGACGCTGGCTCGCTTGCAGGCGAATAACCAGATCGTATTTACGTATAAAGATAATCCAAACGGTTCCGTGACGGATATCGCAGGGATTTGTAATGAACAAGGAAACGTGCTGGGCATGATGCCTCATCCGGAACGCGCGGTGGACGCATTGCTCGGAACGGATGACGGCAAACGTATGTTTACATCTATTTTGAATGCTTGGAGGGATCGACATGGCGCAGCAAGTGTCCGCTAAGGAACCGACGGCAGAGCAGGTTGCCGAACATAAACTGTATCAGCAGATGGGTGTATCGGACAGTGAATATGCGTTGATCTGTGAATTCATGGGACGTCAGCCGAATTATACGGAGATTGGCGTATTCAGTGTCATGTGGTCAGAGCATTGTGCTTACAAAAACTCTAAGCCGTTGCTGCGTCGTTTTCCAACAAGCGGTCCGCGAGTTCTGATGGGACCCGGCGAGGGCGCAGGCATTGTAGATATCGGTGACAACCAAGCGGTTGTATTTAAAATCGAAAGTCATAACCATCCGTCGGCTGTGGAGCCTTTTCAAGGGGCGGCGACTGGGGTAGGCGGTATCATCCGTGATATTTTCTCCATGGGTGCAAGACCTGTCGCGGTGTTGAACTCTCTGCGTTTTGGGAAGCTGGAGAGCGACCGTGTGAAATATTTGTTCGAGCATGTGGTATCTGGTATTGCGGGATATGGGAACTGTATCGGTATTCCGACTGTAGGTGGCGAGGTTGTATTTGATGAAAGCTACGAAGGCAATCCGCTCGTTAATGCAATGTGTGTCGGACTGATTGACCATGATAAAATCCAGCGTGGTGTTGCTAAAGGGGTCGGTAACCCGGTGTTCTATGTGGGCCCGCCGACAGGTCGTGATGGGATTCATGGAGCGACATTCGCATCGGTTGAGCTGACAGAGGAATCTGAAGCGAACCGGACTGCGGTTCAAGTAGGCGATCCTTTTATGGAGAAGCTGGTTATGGAATCATGTCTGGAACTGATCGACAGCGGTATTGTGCTGGGTATTCAGGATATGGGTGCCGCAGGACTTACCTGCTCCAGCGCGGAGATGGCGAGTAAGGCTGGCAACGGCCTGGAGCTGTATCTGGATCAGGTGCCGCAGCGTGAAGAGGGCATGACACCTTATGAAATGATGCTGTCCGAATCACAGGAACGGATGCTGTTCGTAGTAGAGCCTAAGGATGAAGCACAGGCACTGGAAATTTTCGAGCGTTGGGGTGTTATTTGTGCCAAGGTCGGTAAAGTGACGGATGACGGTCGTTTGCGTTTGTTCCATCACAATGAAGTGGTCGGAGATATGCCAGTGACGGCGCTGGTTGACGAGTGTCCGATTTATGACAAGCCTTCCGAAGTCCCTGCTTATTATGAGCAAAATGCTGCTATTGACACACTGCGTTACGCTGAAGTGACGGATTTGAACGGTGCGTTGAAAAAGGTGCTGTCTTCACCAAGTGTAGCCAGTAAGAAATGGGTATACGAGCAGTATGACTACATGGTTCGCACGAGTACAGCCGTTCGTCCGGGATCGGATGCAGCTGTTGTGACTGTGCGCGGAACTCGTAAGGGGCTCGCCATGACGACAGATTGTAACGGACGTTATGTATACCTTGATCCAGAGGTGGGCGGACGGATTGCAGTTAGCGAAGCAGCGCGTAACATTGTATGCTCCGGCGGCGAGCCGTTGGCGATTACGGATAACCTGAACTTCGGTAACCCTGAAAAGCCGGATATTTTCTGGCAAATGGAAAAAGCCGTGGACGGTATGGCAGAGGCTTGCCGTGTACTGGATACACCTGTTATCGGGGGCAATGTCAGCTTGTACAATGAAAATGCCAAAGGCTCCATCTATCCGACGCCTGTTGTCGGTATGGTAGGACTGGTTCATGATACAGATCATATTACGACACAAGGCTTCAAAGCCGAAGGTGATGTAATTTTCCTAGTGGGGGAAACGAAGGCCGAGCTGGGAGGCAGTGAGTTCCAAGCTGTCGTACACGGTGTATCCGAGGGACGCCCACCTGAGCTGGATTTGAACGTAGAGAAAAAACTGCTGACTGCGGTACTGGGAGCGATTCAGACCGGATTGGTACAATCTGCGCATGATTTGGCAGAGGGCGGATTGGCTGTAGCGCTTGCAGAATCCGGGATTAGTGGCGGATTGGGAGCACAGGTCAACGTAGAAACGAGCTTGCGTCCTGACCATGCGTTGTTTAGCGAAACTCAATCCCGTATTTTGTTATCTGCATCGCCGGATAAAGCGTCTGCTCTGGAAGCACATCTGCGTGGTTTGGAAGTGCCAGTTACCGTATTAGGAAAAGTTGAAGGATCACAATTGACAGTTGAGGTGAACGGACAACCCGCTTTGAACGAGGCAGTCGCCAGTTTGAAGCAAATCTGGGAGGATGTCATTCCATGTCTGATGAAATAACAGCACGGACGTTGTGGACTGGAGATTATTATAATGAAGGCTCTGGTAAAGAGGGGCTGTTTGATAAATTAAAAGAGGAATGCGGCGTGTTTGGAGTATATAGACACTCCGATGCCGCTTCCCTAGCATATTACGGATTGCATGCACTCCAGCATCGCGGGGAGGAAAGTGCGGGTATCTGTGTGAGCAGTGGCGACGAGTTCCATTATCATCGTGGAATGGGGCTTGTAAAAGAAGTATTCAATAAAGATTTGATGGCTTCGCTGACAGGCGATATTGCCATAGGACATGTGCGCTACTCGACAAGTGGAGACAGTAAGCTAACGAATGCACAGCCTTTGGTGTTTAAGTATCGTGACGGCGATCTAGCGGTAGCTACGAACGGGAATATCGTGAATGCTTTGCAAATCCGGCATGAGCTGGAGCAGGGCGGGTCTATTTTTCAAACGACCAGCGATACAGAAGTAGTGGCGCATTTGATCGCACGATCGTCCAAGGATTTGGTGGAGGCTGCCAAAGATGCATTGAAGCGTATTGTCGGCGGATTTGCTTTTCTTATTATGACCAACGATAAACTGCTGGTCGCTTCTGATCCCAATGGCTTGCGTCCGTTGACGATGGGCAGATTAGGTGATGCATATTTGTTTGCCTCCGAAACCTGTGCTTTGGAAACGATTGGAGCAGAGCTGTTGCGCGATATCGAGCCGGGTGAACTGTTGGTGTTGGACAAAAATGGTCTGCACGAAGACCGTTACAGTGAAGGCAAGCATCGTAAAGCACTGTGCGCGATGGAATATATTTATTTTGCCCGTCCTGACAGTGATTTGAATGGTTCTAATCTTCATGCTGCACGCAAAAGAATGGGAAGCCAGATGGCGCTGGAAGCTTTTGTCGATGCGGATCTGGTGACAGGAGTGCCGGATTCCAGTATTTCGGCTGCGATTGGTTATGCAGAGCAGACAGGTATTCCTTATGAGCTGGGTATGATTAAAAATAAATACACTGGACGTACCTTCATTCAGCCGAGTCAGGAGCTACGCGAGCAGGGTGTGAAAATGAAGCTGAGCGCTGTACGCCGTGTTGTTGAAGGTAAACGAGTCATTATGATCGACGATTCTATCGTCCGGGGCACTACATCCCGTCGAATCGTGAATATGCTGCGGGATGCAGGGGCACTGGAGGTACATGTACGTATTACCTCACCGCCTTTCAAAAACCCGTGCTTCTATGGCATCGACACGCCGGATCGCCGGGAACTGATCGCTTCGTCTAAAACCGTCGAGGAAATTCGTGAGGAAATTAACGCCGATTCGCTCTACTTTATGAGCGCTGAGGGTTTGATTGCCGCTGTAGGTGGATATAACGAACAGGATTACAAAGGCGGCTTGTGCCTAGCCTGTTTCGATAATGATTACCCGACTCAGGTAGATTTCAAAGGTGAAGAAAAGTTCGGATGTAGTTGTTGAGAAAAGGGAACAAAAGAGGCACAGTGGTGCATGGCAGGAATGGGGATGTCGGTTTTGAGGGGGCCACTCCGCGTGTGGAAGGTTCTTCCAATCGCTGTTGCCGCTGGACCTGGATTGGAATAACCCTTAGAGGGTTAGAATCCAGCGGCAAAGGCGAACGCTTCGCTTCTCCAGAATCCTTCCACCCGCTCCGTTCCTCAGGTGTGCAGCATTTTGCAGCAGTGACTGTACCTCTTATGTTCCCACGGGGAAGAGGATAGGTAAGGCAGTTAAAAACTCATGGCATAACTATTTCATGCCATGAGTTTTTAACGGAGCGGTGACTCACAAAAAGTCACCCTGCTCTTATAAGGTTGAGCCAGCGAAGCGAAGCTCAACAGCAGGCAAGGCGAAGCTGCCTGCCTCAATGGTCAAATAAGTAAGCCGCCCGTTGGCGCTGCTCACTTATTTGACCGGCACGTCCCCGCCTTTGCGAAGCAAACAGGCCGGGACGTGCCCCGCCGCCACTGCATAGGCGGCCTTGCACTAAAGCGTGTCCTTTGTATTCGCGGGTATAGCCCACGAATACAAAGGACAACACGCGACTCACAGCACGAACCAACCACCAAGCAGCACCCAACCTTACACATCTGACCGACTCTTGAGGGGTCCAGGGGGAGCAGCCCCATGGAATCCTCCCTGCTAGGGAGGACTTAGGAGGGTCAATCATTTGAAGGAGTGTTCATGAATGTCCGAAGCATACAAAAACGCAGGGGTAGATATCGCTGCCGGTAATGAAGCAGTAGAACGGATGAAAAAGCACGTTAAACGTACCTTCCGTCCCGAAGTGCTGACGGACTTGGGCGGATTCGGTGCGTTGTTCGGCCTGAATAAGGATAAGTACGATGAGCCTGTACTCGTTTCCGGTACCGATGGTGTCGGCACGAAGCTGAAGCTTGCTTTCGCAATGGATCGTCATGACACCATTGGTATTGACGCGGTTGCGATGTGTGTAAACGACATTATCGTCGGGGGCGCGGAGCCACTCTTTTTTCTGGATTACCTCGCTTGTGACAAGGTTGTACCCGAGAAAATTGAAGCTATAGTCGCTGGAATCGCAGAGGGTTGCCATCAATCGGGCTGTGCGCTGGTCGGCGGTGAAACCGCAGAAATGCCAGGGATGTACAGCGAGGGTGAATATGATATTGCCGGATTCACGGTAGGGATTGTAGATAAAAGCAAAATCATCAACGGTAGCTCCATTGCTTCCGGAGATACAGTGATCGGACTGGCCTCCAGCGGAGTACACAGTAATGGCTTCTCACTGGTTCGCAAGCTGTTATTGGAACAGCAGGGCTATGATTTGCATGATGAAATCGAAGGCTTGAACGGCAAACTGGGCGATGTACTGCTGGAGCCGACGAAAATTTACGTGAAATCCGTTTTGGCATTGCTGGACAAGGTAAAAGTAAAAGGCATGGCGCATATCACAGGTGGCGGTTTTATTGAAAATATCCCTAGAGTGTTACCGGATCACGTCAATGTGGATATAGAATACGGCACTTGGCCGATTTTGCCAATCTTCCAGCTCATGCAGGAAAAAGGCGCAATCTCCAACAAAGACATGTTCACAACCTTTAATATGGGAATTGGAATGGTAATCGTTGTAGGCGAAGAGCATGCACAGACTGCACTGGAAGTTCTGAAGGAACAGGGCGAAGCTGCATATGTAATCGGAAAAGTAACGGAAGGCAGTTCTATCGTGACCTTTACGGGAGCCGAGGTGTAATGAACGAGTACCGGATTGCTGTTTTTGCATCAGGCGAGGGGACGAATTTTCAGTCATTGGTGGATGCGGCTGCACGAGAAGAACTGGGCGGCGCCTCGGTAGAATTGCTCATCTGTGACAAGCCTGCGGCTCCTGCCGTAGCTAGAGCACAGAAAGCTGGAATTGCGTGCCATACTTTTCGACCCAAGGAATATCCTTCTCGAGAAGACTATGAGCGTGAACTGGTGACTTTACTGGATCAGAAATCAATTGATCTCATCGTGTTAGCTGGCTATATGCGTTTGCTATCCAGCGTCATGGTTGATGCCTACGCAGGAAAAATCATTAATATTCATCCGTCACTACTTCCGGCATTTCCAGGGAAAGATGCTGTTGGACAGGCATTGACCTATGGGGTCAAGGTAAGTGGCGTCACCGTTCATTTTGTGGACGGGGGCATGGATACGGGGGCCATTATTGCCCAGCGTGTCGTGGAAGTTGACGACCATGATACAGCGGAATCCTTATCCGCAGCCATTCAATCCGTGGAACGTCAGCTATATCCAGAGGTAGTTGGCAAATTGGCCCAAGGTAAAATCCAATTAAATGGTCGCAAAGTGATTTCACTTCTCTAAGAATGATTGTAATTTGTCATATCATTGTCATATCAAGGATGCTGTACAGGCATTTTCCGATATTTCTCGGGAAATAAAATGATAAAAGAGAATTTTGCAAAATTTCTGAAAGAGCTAAAGGAGGAGACAGGGTGAGTATTAAAAGAGCGCTCGTCAGCGTATCGGATAAGCGGGGGATCGTGGAATTTTGCCGCGAGTTGTCCAAATTGGGTGTGGAGATCGTTTCGACAGGGGGAACGAGCAGCTTGTTGTCGAAGGAGGGCATTCCCGTCATCGGCATTTCAGAGGTAACGGGTTTTCCTGAAATTATGGATGGACGTGTTAAAACACTCCACCCTGCGGTACACAGCGGCTTGCTGGCTGTTCGGGATAATGAAGAGCATCAGCGTCAGATGAAAGAACTTGGATTGGGTTATATAGATCTGGTCGTTGTGAATCTGTATCCTTTTGCGGAAACGATTGCCAAACCCGGTGTAACTTATGAGGACGCGATTGAAAATATCGACATCGGCGGTCCAACGATGCTGCGTTCTGCGGCAAAAAATCATGCTTTTGTCAGTGTGGTAGTCGATGCTGATGACTATAGCACAGTGTTGGAGGAAATCCGTAAGGATGGCGATACGGAACTGAATACCCGTAAGCGTTTGGCCGCAAAAGTTTTCCGTCATACGGCGTCATACGACGCTTTGATATCCGATTATTTGTCGAATGTGACAGGCGAGCCGTTGCCTGAGCGATACACCGTAACCTATGAAAAAATTCAGGATTTGCGTTATGGCGAAAATCCGCATCAGCAGGCGGCATTTTACCGTGAGCCATTGGCGGCAAAGGGTACACTGACAACAGCGAAACAACTTCACGGCAAAGAGCTGTCTTACAATAACATCAATGATGCTAATGCTGCTTTGCAAATCGTTAAAGAATTCAGCGAACCTACAGTAGTAGCAGTTAAGCATATGAATCCTTGCGGTGTGGGAATCGGCAGCAGTATTTATGAAGCGTACAGCAAGGCGTATGCAGCTGATCCAACCTCGATTTTTGGTGGCATCGTAGCGGCTAACCGGATTATTGATGGTGATACAGCGAATAAGCTGAGTGAGATCTTTTTGGAAATTGTACTGGCACCGGGATTTACGAAAGAAGCATTGGAGATTTTAACGAAAAAGAAAAATATTCGTTTGCTTGATCTGGGTGAGCTTTCCCGGTCTGAACAAGCAGAGAGCCGTTTCGTCGTGACTTCCATTGAAGGCGGCATGGTAGTTCAGCAAAATGACATTCACGCTGTAGACTCGGATGCACTTACAGTTGTAACGGAGCGGGCACCATCCGAGGAAGAACTGAAACAGCTTTTGTTTAGCTGGAAAGTTGTTAAGCATGTGAAATCCAACGCCATCGTACTGGCGGCAGATAATATGACCATTGGCGTAGGCGCAGGACAAATGAACCGTGTCGGTGCGGCCAAGATTGCTATCGAGCAGGCCGGTGACAAAGCAAAAGGTGCCGTACTGGCATCCGATGCATTTTTCCCGATGGGCGATACGTTGGAGTTGGCAGCTAAAGCAGGCATTACAGCAGTTATTCAGCCGGGCGGCTCCATCAAAGACGAAGAGTCCATCAAGGTTGCTAACGAATACGGCATTGCCATGGTCTTTACAGGCGTACGTCATTTCAAGCACTAACTTGTATGAGTTGAGGATGCAGCAGCATTTTCACCTGAACAATCTAATGGGAGCGGGAGGAAACACCTGAATGGATATTTTGGTTATCGGAGGGGGCGGCCGCGAACATGCAATTGTGTGGGCGCTGAAGAAAAGCCCCAAGGCCGGACAAATCTATTGTGCACCAGGCAATGCTGGTATCGGACAGTTAGCGGAGTGTGTGCCGATTCCGGTGAGTGACTTTGACGCGCTGACAGAGCTGGCGGAATCCAAAAAGGTAGGACTTGTCGTGGTTGGCCCCGATGATCCGCTGGCAGATGGCATTGTGGATGCATTTGAAGCGAAAGGCATTCCAGTCTTCGGACCGCGTAAAAATGCAGCGGAAATTGAAGGCAGCAAAATCTTCATGAAGGATTTGCTCCATAAATATCATATTCCGACAGCAACCTATCGCAAGTTTTATACTTACGAGGAAGCACATGCATACTTGAAGGAGCAACCGATCCCAGTCGTCATCAAGGCAGACGGACTGGCGGCAGGCAAAGGGGTAACGGTCGCGTACTCGATGGAGGAAGCGGAAAAGGCTCTCTCTGACATTATGGTGGCCAAGGTGTTTGGTGAAGCCGGGGCACAAGTCGTGATCGAGGAGTTTCTGGCTGGTCAGGAAATGTCGATTCTCTCCTTTGTCGACGGTGAAACGGTTCGTCCGATGGCTGCGGCGCAAGACCACAAGCCAATTTTTGATGGTGACAAAGGGCCGAATACAGGTGGCATGGGTACGTATTCTCCGTTGCCTCACATAGCCAATTCCATTATTGAGGAAGCTATTGAGACGATTATTAAGCCGACGGCCAAGGCCATGGTTGCTGAAGGGCGTCCGTTCCGAGGTGTATTATTTGCCGGATTGATGATTTCGCCGGACGGCAAGCCAAAGACCATTGAGTTTAATGCACGTTTCGGTGATCCGGAAACTCAAGTGGTTCTGCCTCGTTTAAAATCCGATCTGCTCGATATATTTCTTGCTGCTGTAAATGGCACGCTGGATCAGGTGGAGATTGAGTGGAAGGATGAAGCGGCGGTGTGCGTGGTGCTGGCATCCGGAGGTTATCCTGCAGCTTACGCCAAAGGCGTACCTATCCACGGATTGGAACAGGTAGACGAAGCTATCGTGTTCCATGCTGGAACGGGCATCAACGAACAGGGCGAGTGGGTAACGAACGGCGGACGTGTATTAGGTGTGGTCGGCTTGGGACGTGATATTGCCGGGGCACGGAACAAAGCTTACGAACAGGCGGATCGTATTACCTTTGAAGGTAAACAAAACCGTACGGATATTGCGGCAAAAGCATTGCTGTAGCAGTAATATATAGGATAAAGAGGACCTCTGTGGAGGTTCTCTTTTTTCGTTTGACAAAAGTATACTTATCCTATAGGATTAAAAATACAAAACTGACTGACTGATCAATCGGGAGGAGGAAACCCATGCAGCCACGGAAGGCGAAGCAGTCCAAGACCGTCTCAAATGACCAACCTGCTGAGCACGCGGGAGAAGAAACAGACCGCAGAACACAGCTTCTTCACATTGCATTGAAGCGGTTCGCCGAGCAGGGTTACCATCAAACGAAGATTTCAGATATCGTGGTAGAGGCGGGAGTAGCCCAAGGCACGTTTTATTGGCATTTTAAAAGTAAAGAGGCACTGGCGCTGGAGATTATCGCTACTGGTCGTGAACAACTACTGTCAGCGATCGGACAGGGATATCGCCGTGACGCGGGAACGCTGGCTGATATGGTTAAGGCATCAGAGGCGCTGTTTGTTCGGTTATTTGATTTTGCATTGGAGAACCGCTATCTGATGGGTTTGCTGCTGATCGGCAGCGGTGTCGATGAACCGGTGCGCCAGAGTATCCGAGAGACAAGGGCCGCGATGGAGCAGGCATTCCGGCGCAATATGGAAAGAGCGATCGAGCTGAACATGTTGCCTGCTGAATTGGATGTGGAATTAAGGGCGGCACTACTCATGAGTATGATCGAAGGTGTCATTACACGCTGGCTATTCGGTTCAGAGGGAACACATGACCACATCACGCAGATAACTGCTAAAAGATTGGCAGCAGAGGCGGCTAATTTTGAGTTTTATGGACTATTAGGTCAAAGCTAGATGTGCAACATCGCATGAATGGGGCGTTGGCAACAAATAATATAGCCAAATCACATAGAAGAACTCAATCATTTACATCCAGACAGGAGAGAACGATACATGAAAACACGTAAAAAAGGGTTCTTGGTAACTACACTCATGGCTCTGGCATTGTTCAGCCTTGTGCTGAGCGCTTGCGGTACTAAGCCAGAAGCTTCTAATACTAGCAATGGAGCGGGTAGCAGTAATGTGGCAGCGAGTAACCAGCTCGAAGCAATCAAGAAGGCTGGTGTAATTAAGGTAGGCATGATGGGCACCTATCCGCCGTACAATTTTTTGAACGACAACAAGGAATTGGACGGATTTGATGTGGATATCGCCAAAGAATTGGCGAAGCGGATTGGAGTGAAACCGGAGTTTACGGCACAAGAATTCTCGGGACTGGTTCCAAGTTTGCAAAAGAAAAAATTCGATGCAGTGATTAGCCAGGTTACGATCACAGAGGATCGTAAGAAGGCCATTGACTTCACAGAGCCTTATATCACAAACAATGTAAACATTATCGTAAACAGCAAAACAAATGTTATTACCAAGCTGGAGGACTTTAAAGGCAAAACCATTGGTGTCGGCTTGGGAACGAATGATGAATCTTATCTGCGGAATGAAGTACTACCGAAGGTAGGCGATTTTGAGATTAAAACGTATGATGATGTCATTACTTCCTTAAAGGATCTAAACTCTGGTCGTATTGACGCAACAATCAACAATCTGTATGCTCTCAAGCCGATTATCGATAAAAACGGGTTCCAAATTAAAGCCGTAGGCGAGCCGATTAAATCGGACCAAGCGGGTGTAGCCATTAACCAGAAAACTCCTGAGCTCAAAGAAGCCTTGAACAAGGCTTTGAAGGAAATGAAGGAAGACGGCACTTACAAAACAATTTTCAAAAAATGGTTTGGCGAGGAGCCAAAAGAATAACGTAAGCCTGTTAGAGGCGTCTGGCTCCAGTCTTGGCTTTTATGCTGACATGGGGCCACTCGTCTGAAAGAAGGGAATATAACCGATGCTTGAATTAATGTGGGAGAACGTCCCTTTTTTATTAAAGGGTGCTTATTATACGCTTTATATTACGATTGTCTCTATGTTTTTTGGCCTAATCATTGGTTTGGTTGTTGCTGTGGCCCGGTTGAAGGGGAATCGACCCGTTCGATGGCTGGCGCGCATGTATGTATCGATCATTCGGGGGACGCCGGTTTTGGTGCAGATTGCGGTCATTTATTATGGACTGGATGATTATGGCATATCATTCGGATCGCTGACGGCTGCTTGTCTGGCACTCAGTATTAACACAGGAGCGTACTTATCGGAGACGTTCCGTGGAGCTATTTTAGCCGTACCCCAGGGACAGACCGAGGCAGCTTATGCGACGGGAATGTCGCCCGGTCAAACGATGTGGCGCATTATTCTTCCTCAGGCGGTACGCATTGCAATTGCACCGATGGGGAATACATTTGTAGGTATGCTTAAAGAAACGTCGCTGGTGTCGGTTATCGGGGTCAGTGAATTGATGCGACAGGCACAGCTTTTACAGGCACAGTATTTGCTCTACATGCCGTTTCTGCTCGAAATTGGCCTGATGTACTGGATTATGAGCATTGGATTCTCCGCTATACTGGAGCGGGTGGAAAAGCGTCTGGCTCGAGCTTATTAAGGTGGAGATGATAGATGATGATAACAACAAACGGATTAGGTAAACGATTCGGACAGGTAGAGGTTCTGAAAAGCATTGATTTTCAGGTTGCCGCTCGTGAAATCGTCGTATTACTCGGCCCGAGCGGCTCAGGTAAAAGTACCTTGCTGCGCTGCCTGAACGGTCTGGAAGAGCTGTCTTCCGGCAAGTTTGAGGTGAATGGGATTGAGGTAGATGCTACGGCTCCCGTTCGTGTCCGCCAAGCAGCCATTCGTGATATTCGCAAACAGACGGGGATGGTGTTTCAGCAATTCAATCTGTATCCGCACAAAACCGCAATCGGCAATGTCATTGAAGGACTGCTGACAGTAAAAAAAATGCCGCGCGACAAGGCTATGTCCATCGGACAACGGTTGTTGGAGCGGGTGGGGTTATCGGATAAGCAGGATGTACATCCTTCACGTCTGTCCGGTGGACAGCAGCAGCGGGTAGCCATTGCACGTGCGCTGGCGATGGACCCGGCGATTATGCTGTTCGACGAGCCGACATCGGCGCTTGATCCCGAGCTGGTAGGGGAGGTGCTGGGTGTTATGCGAGAGTTGGCTCAAGACGGAATGACGATGGTCGTCGTTACTCATGAGATGAAATTTGCTCGCGAGGTGGCAGACAAGGTTATATTTATGGCAGATGGTATCATTTTGGAGGAGGCAGCGCCACAGGTGTTTTTTGACACTCCCCAGCATGAGAGAACACAGAAATTTTTACGACAAATCAGCGAATTTTAAAGTAAGATCGAGGATAAATCATAGATTATTAAGATGGAAAGAAGGCCTTTGAACATGAAAGTATCTACAACTTGGCACGGCAAACGCGCGTTTACTTCGGAGGGACCATCCGGTTATTCTGTAGGGATGGATGCTACGGCGGCTTATGGCGGTGATGGTAAAGGGATGACTCCCATGGAACTGCTGTTGGCAGGTCTGGCAGGATGTATGGGGATCGATATCACAATGATTTTGGATCGTTTCTTGTCGGACATTACTCGTATTGATATTGACGCAGAAGGTACGCGCAAGGAAGAAATGCCGACAGGCTTTACAGCGATTGATCTGACATTCCATGTAGATGGAGATATTCCAGATTACCGCGTATGGAAAGCGATTCAGATGGGTAAGGAAAAATATTGTGCAGTATCCGACTCCTTAAAAGCGGAAATTCGGATGCACCTCATATTGAATGGAACCGAAGTACCCTATCCAGCATAAGTGTCGAAGGGTAATGAAAGAGAGTCAGCCTGTGTTATGTACAGGAGGCTCTCTTTTTTATGTTATTTGAAAATATGACACGTAATGAAACTTTTTGTACTGTGTTTTCGTTTAAAATAGAAATTGAAATATAAAAATGGGAAAATAAACCTGTGTATGAAGTGTATACAGTGGGAGGTTATAGTGAAACGAAAGCGCCTTATCATAGTAGCAACTATTTTGGCTACAGTGCTCATCGTTATGGGAGTGGCAACAGGATTACTAACTTTCATGCAGAATCAAGTGGCTAATCCCCCGAATACCGTCCGGCCCACAACTGCGATTGCAGCCGAGGTTGAGGGTGAAACAAAGGAACAGGATGCTGCCACGCGTTTACTTCATTTTGTGGAGGAGAATGCAGAAAAAGTTTCGATTACGATTCTGAGAGATGGAAAAAAGCTGGCAGGCCAAGAGGAAAACCGGATGATGCCTTTGGCGAGCACCGTCAAAACAATCATTGCGATCGAATATGCCAAGCAAGCGGCGGTGGATCAGATCAACCCGGATGACAGAGTGAAGCTGATTTCGCTGGAAAGGTTTTATTTGCCGGGTTTGGATGGTGGTGCTCATACGGCGTGGCTACAGAATATGGAGGCTAAAGGGCGGATACAGAATGAAACTGTATCTGTACGAGACGTCGCCAAGGGGATGATTCAATTTAGTTCCAACGCCAATGCGGAGTATTTAATGGACAAACTGGGGGTGGATGCGATCAATCGGACGAGAGCCAAAATGGGGCTGCAAAATCATGATCCCATTTATCCGTTTGTATCCTCCATTTTGATTCCCTACGAATGGATGAAGGAGAGACAAGGTGAGAATTGGAATAATACAAAGAATAAAATTTCTGCCAAAGAAGCCATTCAGGCGATGTCGGACACGGAGTTTCGCCGATATGCCCGAGTGATTCATAACAAGCTGCGCCGTGATGTGAGTGGTTCTTACAAGAAAAACGCAGATATTGAGACCTGGTATGATCAGGATTATGACCGTATTAATACGGATCGTTTTATAGCTTCAACGACAGCCGATTATGCCTCTTTAATGAGTAAGCTGAACCGCCGTCAAGGGTTCACAAAAGCTGAGCAAAAGTTATTGTCCGAGGTCATGGAGGAACCATTTATGGTTCTTCCTGAAAACCAGCAATTCCTGAAACATACTGGGCAAAAAGGAGGCTCCACGGCTTACGTTTTGACACTGGCAATGTATGCGACAGATAAGGAAGGGCATTCGACAGAGCTAGCTGTCTTTTTTAACGATTTGGACCCTAGCACAAATGCCAGCTTTCCTGAAATGATAAATGTTTTTAAAAAGAGGTTACTGCATGATGAATCGTTTAGAGAAGAAGTTAATCGGCGTATCGGTGTACAGGTAGCGCTGCTAAACGCTAGAGTATAGTACTGCGTTTAGCAGCGCTGCGCAACTTCTTATCCTAATCCTATCCGCTGCCTTTTTGTTTGCGTTCCCGCAGCAATAGATACAGAAAATATGGCGCGCCAATGACGGCTGTCACGATGCCAGCGGGAATTTCTAGCGGCGGCCTCAGCCCCCGTCCCAACGCATCGGCGAGGACGAGAATCAGGGCGCCGATCATCGCCGAGCCGGGCAATAGATAGCGGTGGCGATTCCCAAATAACCGCCGTGCCAGATGCGGTGCCAGCAGTCCGATAAAGCCGATGGAGCCGATGGCAGCAACACAGGAGGCAGCCAAGGCGACTGACACGGCTAGCAGTCCTGTACGCACGCGTTTCACGCTAAGTCCCAGCCCAGCAGAGCTTTCTTCATCTAGGCTCATAATGTCGAGCTTACGCTGTAGGGTATAGGCGAGAGGCAGCAACACGATTAACCACGGCATTAGCCCATACACTTCGTCCCAGCCTTTTCCCCACAGACTTCCAGCTAGCCAAGTGAGCGTGTCGCTGGCTTCGAGTGGATACTTGACCAGTATATAATCGGTCGCAGCCTGAAAAATAGCGCCCACCGCCAGTCCGGTCAAGGCTAGCATATTGGGACGCATGCCTCCCTTCATCGAAAGCTGTACGAGCAACAGTGCAGCTAGTCCGGCACCGACAAAGGCCGCTACAGGCAACAGCGCCACTGGGGATGAGGGTAGCAGTACGATGACGAGAACCGCCGCAAAGCCGGCCCCCTTGGATACACCTACCACATCTGGCGAGGCTAGCGGGTTGCGGATCATGCCTTGTAGCAGAACACCGGCTACTGCCAGCCCAGCTCCGGCCATGATGGCCAGCAGACCACGTGGCAGCCGATAGTGGTGAACGATGAACCAGGAAGAGGCATTCTGGTCAGTCAGAGCTGTGATCAGCTCAGAGGGCGTAATGTAGGTGCTGCCCACGCCTATAGCTATAAAAGCAACACCCAGCATTAGTGCGAGTAAAATCCACAGTTTTTTCATCGTGAAGTCCTCCCGTTCTTATGCGCCAGATATAAAAAGAAGGGCGCACCCACCAGCGCCGTTACAATACCAACGGGCGACTCATAAGGAAATGCAATGAATCGTCCAAGCACGTCTGCATATGTCAGCAGCAGAGCTCCGCAGATTGCAGACAGGGGAATGACCCGCTTGTAATTGTCACCTGTAAACATCTTGATGATATTCGGCACCATCAGGCCCACAAAGCCGATGGACCCGGCTACCGCTATGGCAGAGCCTGCCAGCATAATCACTGAGGCCGAGGCCAGTAGACGGACAAGACGTACGTTTTGTCCCAATCCTTGTGCGACTTCCGTCCCGAGGCTCAGCACAGATAGCGCGGGGGCCAGCGCCAGCGCAAGGATCATACCCACGGCGAACCATGGCAGCACCAGACGCGTGTCGGCCCAAGTGGAACCATCGATGGCTCCGGCGAGCCAATACAGCACATCGGATATTTGCTCGTTGAACACGAGCAGTCCCTGGGTGATGGAGGCCAGCAACAGATGCACGGCCATCCCGGCAAGGGCCAGCTTAACCGGCGTCATGCCCGCCGTTCCGGCCAGCGCATATACGAAGGAGCCGCCTGCGATGGCCCCGGCAAAAGCAAAATAAATGCTGCCGGACGATCCGATATTCGGCAGCAGCACGACGGACAGCACGACAGCCAGCGAAGCGCCTGAGCTGACCCCGAATACCTGCGGCGAGGCCAGCGGGTTGCGTGTGATGGCCTGCATCAGGGCTCCAGCCACGGCGAGCCCCGCCCCGACGATTAGGCCAATAACGGCACGCGGTAGGCGTACCGTCAAGACAATGAGCTGATCCTTGGACGGATGCTCGGTGAACAGCGCAGTCAGCATGGTGGGGATGTCCATCCTGACTGGGCCAATCGCCACGCTGAGCAGCAATCCAGCCAGCAACGCAGCGATAAGTGCAAAGAAGACCGGCTTATTCAGCCGGTCGCGTGAGACTTGTCCGATCAACGGGAGCCGTCTCCTTTACTTTGCGCGGGATACAGAAGCGAAATGGCTTGCTCCAGTATTTTCTCGGCTGAGCCGAGTCCACGGTACCGGGTCCATAGTGCCCGGTTCACTTCGTAAACTTCCCCTTTTTTGACGGCCGTAATGTTTTGCCAAAGCGGGTTTTGCTTCCATTCCGCAATCAGCTTCTCATCGGCTTCCACCAAAAAGATCACATCAGGATCCGCTTGTGCAATCTGTTCCAGCGTCAGCTTGACGGTAGGCTCGCTTGTATTTTGAAGGGCATTGTGAATACCCGCTTGCTCCAGCAGTTGTCCATCAAAGGATGAAGCACCGTGAGCCGATAGTGAATCAGAGCGGAATACCCCTAGCAATACGCTACGTGACTCGCCAGCTTTGATGCCTTCTTTTAACTTTTCCATGGTAGCTTTATGCGCAGTGAGAATTTGCTCGCCTTTTTCCTTCTCGCCCAACGCATCGGCGATGACACCGAAGGATGCCAGGTTTTGTTCATAGGAGGAATTGCGGCTCTTTAGAACAATGGTCGGAGCAATCTCGCTTAGTTCTTTGTATATGCTTTTATGACGATTCAGATCGGCAATAATCAAATCCGGCTTCAGGGAGCTGATCGTTTCCAGGTTTGGCTGTTTGCGCGTGCCTACTGGTGTGAAGTTGATTTTCTTACCGAGCAGCCCATCAATATCATCGTCATTTTCCTGAGCTATGCCGACAGGAGTAACGCCCAGTTGGGTTGTGGCATCGACAAAAGAGAATTCCAGGGTTACGATTCTTTTGGGTGTACCTGTAACCTTGGTTTCTCCCATCTCATGTTTAATCATTCGAGTGTCGCCTGTTGCTTGAGGTGCTACTGCGCTGTTATCTTGTGACTGGCGTCCACATCCCGCCATAATGACCGTCAGTAGTGCCAGGATCGCTGCAAGCAGCATGCCTGTGCGCAATGGTTGTTTCGGTGTTGCCATACGTTATCCCCCGTTCCAGTATGATTATCAGAGAAACTGATAATCATTATCAATCAACTAACTGTTGATCATTCTAGCAATCGGGAAGGAGGACGTAAATAATGTGGTCATTTAAACCGTTTTGATCGATTAAGTGAATTAAATTCAATAAAATTATGAATAGGAAGAGGGGGAAGTAACAGGACATCAGAGTTGGGCGGTTTATGCATCCCTCCGCTGTCGCCGATAGATACGCTCCGGTCTGCCGACGGTTCCGTACACCTGATCGTGGTGCGCGTCGCCACTTTCCACTAAATACTCCAGATACCTTCTGGCTGTAGAACGGCTCATACCCAGCTCAATTCCCACTGTACCTGTAGTCACCTCACCCCGTCGATTCAGGAGATCTAGCACTTTGTCGCAAGTTACTTTATCGATGCCTTTGGCCCATAATTCTCCGACTCCGTTCCCCGCCATCCGACCGGTGCCCGCGCTTTGAAGCAAACTGTCAATTTCAGATTGTTCGACTGTGGATTGTTCCTCTTGCCATGTTGTGATTTGTCGCCGAAACCGGGCATATTCCTCCAAGGTCGCACGCAATCTCTCGAATATAAGCGGCTTTACGATAAAATCAAACACGCCTGCTCGAACGGCTTGTACCACTGTTTCAGCTTCTTTGGCGGCAGTCAGCATAATAACATCTGTACCCGGATAGTGTTGCTTGATGAACGATAGCAGGGTTAGACCATCTGTGTCGGGAAAATAAACATCCAGCACGACTAGAGGAGGACGGAGCACGTCCAGTTGAAGTTTTGCCTCAAATTCGTTCGTGGCGATTGCACATACGGTGAACCCGTCTACCTTTTCAATAAATCGGCGGTTAATCTCCGCAATTCGCGGATCGTCTTCAATAATAAGAACCTCAATGTCCGATAAAACCCGCTCATTCATGGGCATAACCTCCTTTTGCATCATTACTCATATCTGTCCTATGTAAAGGAATGTATACCTCAAAAATACTTCCACCACCAGGCCGTTCATGCACTTCAATAGAGCCGCCCATTCGTTCAGTGTACTCCAGCACGAGAGCAAGGCCATATCCATGTCCTGCATCTGCTTTGGTCGAAGCTCCCCTGACAAACAGCTTTTCTTGGATATCGTCCGAAATTCCCGATCCGTTATCCGCAACTTCGACGATGATGGCTTCAGTCGTTTCTTCAAGCCGGAACCAGACCTGTCCGTCAGAGATGGAGGACATCGCAACAGCTTCCATGGCATTGTCCAGCAGGTTTCCGGCTATGGAAGCGAGAAAGGACCACTCCAACGTAGGAGACTGGGTTGAGAATGCTCCTTTAATATCAAAATGGAGTAAAACCCCTTTTTCCAGCGCCTGTTTCTTCTTACCGATCAGTAGGCTGGCGATGATTGAATCGGTTAGGAGAGCTGTGCCAATCGGCCTGTGTACACGATATTCCTCTGATTCCTGGGTGATAAAGTCCACCGCTTCGTCATAACACTCCAACTGAATCAGGCCGGATATGAGATACAGCCGATTGGCGTATTCGTGTGTTTGTGATCGAAGTACTTCCGCGTAATCTTTGACCTCTGTCAACTGTTGTGTCATGTGGAGCAGTTCGGTCTTGTCACGCAGACTGGCAACTGTGCCCATGATGCGACCGGAACGATCCTGGATCGGCACACGGCTGACGACTACAATTCGCTGCTGGACCTCAATTTCCTTATTCCATATGTCCTGTCCCTGATCTGGCCCCATCGTTGAATGCTCTACTGTGTAATCGGCAACAAGCATATCAACCAGTACATCTGGAACACCTGTCAAGTGACGAAGGTCGCATCCGTAGATAGAGGTTTCCGCGGGGAGTCCGATCAAGCGAGCTGCCTGTGGATTGGCAAGTGTGATTTGTCCGTTACTATTAACCGCGATAATTCCTTCGCCGATGGACTCAATAATGGCTTGCTTTTCCTGGTACAACCGTCCGATCTCCACTGGCTCCAGTCCATGCAGTGCGCGTCGAACCCGTTGCGCTATAACCAGGCTTCCCAATATGCCGATCATCAGCGCGCCCACCATAAACCAGAGCCATGCATATGTGTATGTACGAATATTTTGCTGCACATCTGTCATTAAAAAACCTACAGAGACGAGCCCGATGGCCTTACCTTGCGTATCATAAACGGCTGTTTTGGCGCGTATTGACGGTCCGAGAGAACCCGTCGATTCAGTGATAAAGGACTGCCCTTGCAGTACCTTATCATTCATGGGGTCTATCATAGGCGTGCCGATGCGCTCCGGGTTTACATGCCACTGTCGAATGAGATGACGATCAGCAATAGTAATAAAATCAGCGCCGCTGCTGGCTTGGACAGGCTTTATGACCTCGTTGATACGCGAACGCAATTGCGTCGTCTCAGTCTGCTCCAGAGCGTCTCTGACCTGCGCATCTACGGCGAGGGTATTGGCGACGGTGAGCGCCCTTTCTCCGATTTCATCATATAGAGCGGAGGTGATCATATATCGAAAGGATAATCCCAACAGCCCGGTAACTACCAATACTAAAAGAGATATAAATACCATTAGTTTTGTCTGAAAACGCACATGCCTTCACCGCCGTTAAACAAAATATAGGAGGAACGGATCAGCTGATCTTCTCCCCCATACGATCTATTTTACTGTATTACAGAAACGCCCGCACTTTTATTCTGTCGAAAGAATGGTCTATAATAGAAATAGTTACATAATACGAGGAGGAACATAATATGATTATTATTCATGCCGATATGAAAGTTTTACCTGAAAAAAGAGAGACTTTTCTGCAACAAACCCAAGGGCTGATCAGCGCATCCCAAGCTGAAGAAGGCAATGTACGTTACACGTTAATGCAGGATCTGAATGATCCCAACGCATTTACGATGGTTGAAGAGTGGAAAGATGCTGCTGCTGTAGATTTCCATAATAATTCTGCCCATTTCCAGGCATTTGTTGCCGCGGCTAAAGAATTGTTGGCTGCTCCACTTCAAGTGAATGCTTTTCAGGATGCAACTAAACTGTAATCATCCCGTTGAATAATTCATAATCAGGAACAGGAGGAATAGACATGGGGAACATTGCGGATACAACTGTACTGAATAACGGAGTTCAGATGCCTTGGCTCGGTTTCGGTACTTACAAGGCGGAAGGCAATGAGGTCTACGAAGCGGTCAAAACAGCTATTGAGGTCGGTTACCGTCACATTGATACAGCGGCGATCTACGGCAACGAGGAACTGGTTGGACAAGCCATTCGTGATAGTGGAGCGGCTAGAGAAAACCTGTTTGTAACTACCAAGCTATGGAATCAGGATCAAGGCTACGATTCAACACTGCGTGCCTTTGAGGAAAGCCGTAAGCGGCTGGGTCTGGATATCATTGATCTGTATCTCATTCATTGGCCTGGCAAGGATAAGTACAAGGAAACCTGGAAGGCATTCGAACGACTGTATGAAGAAGGAAGCGTACGCGCTATCGGAGTTAGTAACTTCCAAGTTCACCATCTCGAAGACCTCCTCAAAGACAGCAACATGGTTCCTGTCATCAACCAAGTGGAGCTTCACCCTCGTCTGACTCAACAAGAGCTGCATCAATACTGCCGGGAGCACCAGATTCAGCTTGAATCGTGGAGTCCGCTGATGAAGGGGAAATTAACCGAGCAAGCGGACATCGTTGAGATTGCTGCCAAATACGGTAAAACCTCTTCGCAGGTTATTTTGCGTTGGCATCTGGATCGGGGGATTGTGACGATTCCCAAATCTGTAACCGCGCATCGTATTCGCGAAAATGCTGATTTATTCGACTTTGAATTGACGGCTGAGGATATTGAACGAATCAATGGTCTTCATCTTGATGAGCGTGTAGGCACGCATCCCGATAAGCTGCTGTTCTAATATTAAGATTAAATGTACAAAGAACCTCCTAATTCTACGTTTACGTGGATTGGGAGGTTCCTTTTTTAGGTTCAGGTTTGGCTTTGTCTGCTTACTGGTTTAGCTTACGATACAACAAGAGAGAATAGAGTATGGGAGAGATGACGGATATGATCAGCATGGATAGAAAAATGACCGTTCCCGCCACTCCATCGACCCATGCCGCCACCAAACCCGAAGCACCACCGAGCATCATCATAGGTCCACCGAAACGGTGCGTTTTACGCCATACCTCGGGGTTAGACAGAGTCCACGGAGTGCGGATACCGAAGGTATAGTTCGGCTGCACCTGAGTCATATAATTACCCATCACCAGCAGCAGCAGGCCTATTACCCCAAAATTATAGTATTCATTTGCAGTCGTATGTTCAGGTTATACAGCAGCATCCCCCATCCAGCTACAGCCAGAACCAAAGAAATACCTGCACGCGTAACTTCATAGGCTTTTGAAAATTTCTCATAATTAGCTCTGTTGGGGTCCATGTAGCGTGCCAATCGAATGACCAGCGGTACTAGACCCAACAGCACGAGCATGATAATAGAACCACTTTTGCTCATATACCCGTCTGCTGTATTGTCAAAGCCAAAATGCGAGGCTAGAACATTGGGAAGTCGGTCGTACAGCAATATAGCTCCTATCGCAGGTGATAAGGCAATCAAAGTCGTCAAAACATCCGTAAAGCCCCAAGGTGTTCGCAATTTCATTCAGATCCCTCCGTATCCTTGATATGATTCACATTTTTCTGGGCAGGGGTATCGGAGTGGGCGATGCTGAACATCCAACCGATGACATCCGCCACAACCGTTGTATGCAGGGTGTAGATAATGTTTTGCCCCTGTCGTTCATCCAGCACCAGCCCAGCCTGCTTCAGGATATTGAGATGGTGGGAGATGCTGGGCTTACTAATTTGAAAATGTTCAGCCACTTCACCTGCGCTCATACTTTTCTCCTTTAAAAGCTGTAAGATTGTACGCCGGGTCGGATCAGCCAAAGCTTTGAAGGCATCGTTCAAAATACATTTCCTCCTTTAGATATTTAGATAATATTCTAAATATCTAACACCATAGTAAAATAGAGCTATACTACATGTCAATGGAACAAGGCATCATTTTAGAAAAAAGATGTAGATCAGACTAATTAGGTTTGTAAAAGGCAGCGAAGTTGGCTATAATTAATTTATACTAAAAATAAGAATCTTAATTTAAAGAAAAAATGAGGAGGAAATATAAATGAAACACGTATTTCGTAAAGGAAATCATCCGCAAGCCCCGGTTATTTTGCTGTTGCATGGTACAGGCGGGAACGAACAAGACCTGATACCTTTGGCTGAGATGGTAGCACCGGGAGCTTCTGTATTAGGCGTGAGAGGAAATGTGCTGGAAAATGGGATGTCGCGTTTCTTTCGCCGTTTGGCAGAAGGAGTGTTCGACATTGAGGATCTCGTATTTCGCACCAAAGAACTGAGCGAATTTGTGGACACAGCTGCAGAGCAATACGATTTTGATCGTAATAACGTGGTGGCTCTTGGCTACTCCAATGGTGCAAACATAGCCGCCAGCATGCTCTTTCACGATGCAAAAGCGTTACGTGGAGCTATTTTACACCATGCAATGGTGCCGTTGCGTGGGCTGGATTTGCCCGCTTTGAATGGTATCCCTGTATTTTTGTCTTCCGGTGAGAATGACCCCATTGTTCCAATTTCGGAATCTCAGGAGCTGCAAGCATTATTGGAAGGGGCCGGAGCGCAGGTGGAAGCATATTGGGAACGAAATGGTCATCAATTGACTCGGACTGAAGCCGTAGCCGCAGGAAAGTGGTTTGGGGAGCATTTTAATGCATAAAATGCTCCGATAGCGATCAAGCTACGGATTAGCGCTCTACTGAGCGACCCCATAATTAGGAGGCGACAAACGAATGGCAAAACCAGATAATCGAGCCGATAATGTTGAACATTTGCAACAAAGTATTCAGAACACACAGCAGAACCTGCATGAAGCTGAAGGATATCTAAACGAATTTTCCTCTGAAATCAGCAACGAGGAGCGTAAGCAGATCGAAGAAAAAAATAATCGTCGTAAAGAAAGTATTAGATCATTTCGGGAAGAAGTAAAGGACGAAGCAGCCCATTCCCAAGAGTAGTTAAAAAAGCGAGGCCCAACTTCGAGTTTCAATTCGAGTGGGGCCTCTTTTTTATGCAAAAATCATCATAGCCTCATTCAATTCATTTTCCCCCTATAATGCAAAGGAGACGCTAATCTGCGTTGAAAATAAATATTTTATAAATAATGTTGTTGTAAACTAATTTGTGTTGATGTTAAATAATAAAAGAAAGCGCAATCATTTACGAATTAGGATTTCATCATGCGAAGGGGGAAGGATATGCTGCTGCGAAGAAAACGCATGGCTTTGATGCTTATGGCGGTGGTTTTGATGGCTGGACTGCTGCAAGGCTGTTCTTTCAAGACCGATGAAAAGGATGGGCCGGGAACAGAACTTGTATTATGGACGTTCAATGAACTGCATGAGAAGTTTTTTCTGCAAATGGCTGACCAATGGAACCAACAGCACCCTGATGAATTGATTAATTTGAAAGCGAATACATTTCCTTATGATAACCATCACAGTAAGCTGTCGATTGCACTGCAATCGGGGGTGGGAGCGCCGGATATCGCGGATATCGAGGTGAACAAGATCGGTAATTTCCTCAAAGGCATACCGCAGCTGGTCCCGCTCAATCCGGTGATTGACCCCGAGATCAATAACATTGTGCCTTCCAGAGTACAGATTTACGGCAAAGACGGTAAATATTACGGCATTGACTTCCACGTTGGGGCCGAAGTGATGTACTACAATAAAGAGATTATGGATCAGGCGGGGGTAAACCCGGATTCCATCGTCACCTGGGCAGACTATGCTGCTGCAGGCAAGCAAGTACTGGCGAAAACAGGCAAGCCGATGGCGACCTTAGAAACGAATGACCTGTGGAGCTATTGGCCGATGATCTCCCAGCAAAATTCAGATTTTCTGGATGACAAGGGCGAGTTGACGTTGGATAACGAAACCAATATTAAAACACTCGAGTTTCTTCAACAGATGATAAAAGACAAAATCGCTATTCCCGCACCGGGCGGCGGGCATCACATGGAGGAATACTACGGATTTATGAACAAAGGTGGGGCCGCTTCGGTATGGATGCCGATGTGGTACATGGGGCGTTTTACGGATTACATGCCTGACCTGAAAGGTAAAATCATCATCAGACCTATGCCGGCGTGGGAAAAAGGCGGTTATCGCTCAGCGGGTATGGGTGGAACCGGAACGGTAGTCACGAACCAATCGCAGCACCAGGATCTGGCGATGCGCTTTCTGGCCTTTGCCAAGCTATCCAAGCAAGGGAATGTGGAGATCTGGAAGCAGCTAGGTTTTGATCCCATCCGTAGTGAAGTGTGGACGTTGCCGGAAGCCAAAGCCAAGAATAAATTTACGGATTATTTCGGAACGAATATTTTTGACACGCTCATCGAAGTCAAAGATGAAATCAATGCGGTGCATATTGGACCGAAAACGCCTGATATCGCCAGTGCTGTGCGCAATAAAATACTTTATCGGACACTACAGAATGGCGAAGATCCAGCCACGGTGCTACATGAGCTGGCAGATGAACTGAGATAGACCCCAACAGGAAAGGGAGTGAGATTCATGGCAACGCCCGTTCATACGAACGCTAATGTACCGACAGGTCAGCCGCCACAGCCTCAGCGTCCGACCAGAAGCCGATGGAGTCGCTTTATTCATTCCAGCCGTACGGCACCGTATGTGTTTGTCCTTCCATTTTTACTGTCCTTTGCGCTATTTTTTGCCTATCCGGTCATCTCGACAGTCATTATGAGCTTTCAGGAAGTTCTGCCAGGGATAACAACTTATGTTGGACTGGAGAATTATAAGGACTTAATCAATCCTACGTTTGGAAAGGCGATATTGAATAGCGTCCTGTATACGTTGCTTACCCTGGTCGTGCTGATTCCTCTGCCGCTGGTATTGGCGGTATTGCTGAATTCGCCTAAAATGCCGGGCAGAGGGTTGTTTCGCTCCGTGATGTTTATCCCTGCACTAACCTCAGTGGTGGTAGCAGGAACGATCTTCCGCCTCATGTTCGGGGAATTGGATGGTTCGCTGATGAACTCCCTGTTGGGGGTATTCGGTCTGGAGCCTTACAAATGGCTAATGAACGCGAACACCGGCTTTTTAGCGTTGATCGTGCTGGCCTTGTGGAGATGGTTAGGCGTGAACATGCTGTATTACATGTCGGGACTCCAGAACATTCCTCCCGAGTTGTATGAAGCTGCGCAGATTGATGGAGCCAGTCGTTTCGATTCATTTTGGCGGATTACGATTCCTATGCTGAAACCAGTGACGATCTACGTATTTACGATTAGCATTTATGCGGGGTTATCCATGTTCACGGAGAGCTACATGCTGTGGAACGGAAATAACTCCCCGAACGATATTGGTTTAACGATTGTTGGCTATCTCTATCGCCAAGGTCTGGAGCAGAACAGTATGGGCTTTGGAGCTGCGGTAGGCATTGTATTGCTTGTATTTACACTCGTGCTGAACCTGATCCAGCTCAAATTTTTCGGCATGTTCCGGAAGGAGGATTAAGCGATGGCCCAGAAACAAAAAGGCTCGTTATCCGCATTGCTCGTTGTCCTGTTCATTCTGTTTGCCGGGTTTGCCCTGTTTCCGCTATTTGCCGTGACGCTTGCCTCGTTCAAGCCATCGACGGAGCTGTTGCGCTACGGATTGAATCTTAAGCTGGAGTGGGACATCATGTCCCTGAAAAACTATGCGTTCATCTTTCAGGGGACGACGGATTATTTTCAATGGTACTGGAACAGTATTGTTATTACCGTCTTGTTTACGGTGTTATGTCTGATATTGTCCGCGATGGTAGGCTACGGTCTGGAGATGTACCGTTTTAGATTGAAAAATGTGATTTTCACACTGGTGCTGGTCGTGATGATGATCCCGGTAGAAATTATCATGCTGCCGCTCTACAAGCTAATGATTGGCATGAAGCTGATTAATACAGTATGGGGCGTAATTCTACCCTTCGTCGTCGCGCCGATCCCGATCTTTTTCTTCCGTCAATATTTGAGTGGTGTTCCCAAGGACTTCATGGATGCTGCGCGGGTTGACGGCTGTTCAGAATATGGCATTTTCGTGCGGATTATGATGCCTCTGATGGCGCCTGCATTTGCGGCAATGGCTATTTTGCAGGCGATGAACAGTTGGAATAACTTCCTGTGGCCGATGATTGTATTACGTACCAACGACATGCTGACACTGCCAATTGGACTGTCCAGTCTGCTGACGCCGTATGGCAACAATTATGATGTGCTGATCGCGGGATCCGTTTTGGCTATTTTACCGATTCTCGTCGTGTTCCTGTTCTTCCAGCGTTACTTTATTGAAGGGATGACGGCAGGCGGAGTAAAAGGATAATCGGAAAGGTATTAAATAGAGCAATGGAATACAAGAAATGTGCAACGTCAGAAAAGGCTGATCGGGCATTGTCCCGGTCTGCCTTTTTTTAGATTCGATTGATTTTCATTCTCATTTTCATGACTATCATCTGCACAAGCTATGGGTAAACGTGGTATGATATTTGAAAGATTTCAAATACAGTACTTTGCATAATTCGATTCCTAACGCTCAAAAGTACAATATATAGACGAACTAAACCGTTTCGATCTGTATATTGCTGATTTGAAATCGCTCTTGGGATTTATGCAAAATGCTCAAATACAGAAATATTCAGGCGGAGCGTGGAGAACCTATGGAACCAACAGAAACCCAGAAAACTGACCCGACCATGGCGTCAACCGTTGGCATGGAGGATATTGTACGAGCGCATCATATGCTGCGTGAGGTGATTGTACGTACACCTTTACAGAGGGATGCCGTCCTATCGGCCAAATATAACTGTAATGTGTATCTGAAAAGAGAGGATCTCCAAGTCGTGCGGTCCTTTAAAATCCGTGGAGCTTACAACATGATCCGTAGCTTGACCCCTGAGCAAATGGAAAAAGGAATCGTGTGTGCGAGTGCAGGGAATCATGCGCAAGGTGTGGCTTTTTCATGTAATGCTCTTGGTATCCACGGTAAAATATTTATGCCGAGTACAACGCCCAATCAGAAGGTGAAGCAGGTTCGTCGCTTTGGCGGTAACAGTGTAGAGGTCATTCTGACCGGAGACACGTTTGATGATGCCTATGACGAGGCCATGAAGGTGTGCAGCGAGCAGGCAATGACCTTCATCCATCCGTTCGATCAGCCGAAAATTATTGCGGGTAATGGTACGATTGCGATGGAAGTGATGGAGAGCCTAGATACACCTATGGACTATGTGTTCGTAACGATTGGCGGCGGCGGTTTGGCGGCAGGCGTAGGTACGTATGTTAAAACCGTGAGTCCGTCCACCAAGGTAATTGGCGTGGAACCCCTCGGCGCGGCGTCGATGACGGAAGCGATGCGTGTGCACAAGGTGGTTACACTGGATCAAATAGACAAGTTTGTTGACGGAGCTGCAGTGAAGCGTGTGGGTCAGCTGACATACGATATTTGTAAGCATACCTTGGACGATATTGTGAAGGTACCGGAAGGTAAAGCATGTACCGCGATTCTGGAGCTGTATAATGAAAATGCGATTGTTGTGGAGCCTGCGGGTTCACTGCCTGTTGCAGCACTTGATCTGTATCGCGAGCAGATTCAAGGCAAAACGGTTGTCTGTATCGTCAGCGGTGGTAACAACGATATAGATCGTATGCAGGAGATTAAGGAACGGTCCCTCATTTACGAAGGACTGAAGCATTATTTTATGGTGAATTTCCCGCAAAGAGCTGGGGCACTGCGTGAGTTTCTACAGGATGTGCTTGGACCAGACGACGATATTACTAGGTTTGAATATACGAAAAAGAATGATAAGGAAAATGGACCAGCTCTGGTCGGCATTGAGCTGTTCCACAAGGATGACTATCTTCCTTTAATTGAACGAATGAACCGCAAGGGGCTTAAATATACGGAACTGAACAAAAACGAAAATCTATTTAATATGTTAATTTGAAAAGGAGCCTACGGGCTCCTTTTTTGTATCAGGATTTTGCAAAATCCTCGTATGTATAGTGTTATGCGTAGTTTATGAATTTCTTTTTATTTGAAATAAAGCGTTTACAAAACTGAAGTTGATAGGTTAATATATGGGTAACTTCATAAGTATAAACACTAATGTAATAGGTGTGTCACCTGAATTTCATTATAAGATACTCATTCGGAGGTGCGAAAGAATGTTGAAAGCATGGAAAAAATCAGTACAGAGTAAATTGACCCGAACGGCGTTTGCTGCCGTAACCTCGGCTGCTTTAATGCTGTCAGTGATGCCATCTGCATCCGCAGAGCATTGGGCGTTAACTGGCGATGTGGCAGTGCATGATCCGTCCATTACGAAGGAAGGCAACGCATGGTATATTTTCTCTACAGGGCAGGGGATACAGGTTCAAAGATCGGACGACGGACGCAATTTTTACAGATTGCCGCAAATATTTCTGTCGCCGCCATCATGGTGGAAAACGTATGTACCTAAGCAAAAGACTAACGATGTATGGGCACCGGATGCTCAAAAGTACAATGGACGGGTATGGCTGTACTATTCCATTTCTACTTTTGGTGCCCGGACCTCGGCTATCGGACTAGCTTCCGCAACGAGCATTGGCGCGGGGAGCTGGAGAGATGATGGACTAGTGCTGCGTACGACGGATGCTAACGATTATAATGCTATTGACCCGAATCTCGTCATTGACGCTTCCGGTAACCCGTGGCTTTCCTTTGGTTCATGGAATTCAGGCTTGAAAGTGACTCGACTGGATAAAAATACGATGAAGCCTACGGGCCAGATCTATTCTATCGCCAAGCGTACGGCTGGTGGTTTGGAAGCGCCACATGTTACATACCGCGACGGCTATTATTATCTGTTTGCTTCCATTGATAACTGCTGCAAAGGCGTAGACAGTAATTATAAGATTATTTACGGTCGCTCTACTAGTATTACCGGACCGTATGTGGACAAGAGCGGCAAAAGCCTGATGGATGGCGGTGGAACGATACTGGATGCAGGGAATGACCGTTGGAAGGGACCGGGTGGACAATCTGTCTATAACAACAGTGTGATTGCACGTCATGCCTATGATGCCACTGATGGTGGAAATCCAAAGCTTCTGATTAGTGATTTGAAATGGGATTCGGCAGGCTGGCCTACGTACTAAAGAGAGGACCGTTTGGAGTCATTTGTGCAGTAAAATCATATAGATATATTCAAAAACTGTTCCTCCTAAGGGGGAACAGTTTTTGGCTTGCAATGTCATAGAAACATGCTATTATGTATCAAGTTGATAATAATTATCATTATCGTTATAAGAGACGTGATGATTTTCAGGTATGGAGGGAGTGACCTCACCAAATGCAGTCCAAAGACAGCATGGACAAACATACAGCTCTGACAGAGAGGGCAGTTCCTGAAGTAGACATAACAGCACGTCCAGTGCTTCGAGCGGGTAGGGTTCGGCAGGCGTTGTTGTTCACAGCTTCGGCTGTATTGTTGGCTTTGACCATATTCGCCGCCATTTCTCTAGGAGCCAAGGACTTGACCGTAAGCACCGTGTGGTCGGCAGTATTCCACTATGATCGTTCGCTAATGACCCATCAGATCATTCACGAGCTGAGATTACCGCGTGTACTTGGTGCAGCAGTTATTGGAGCTGCGCTGGCGGTGGCAGGCTCTCTGATTCAGGGTATTACACGCAACCCGCTGGGAGATACAGGTGTGCTGGGCATTAACGCAGGAGCGATGTTTGTAGTTGCAGTGAGTTTTGCCTTTTTCCCCAATCTACCTTATGGGACGTTAATTGTATTGTCGTTCCTTGGTGCGCTGATGAGTACCTTACTAGTATTTGGTCTGGGAGCATCTGCACCGGGAGGATTGACACCTATGAGATTGACGGTGTCTGGAGCTGTGACGGCTGCCTTGTTAGGTTCCATGACTTCGGGGATTGCGATTTATTTTGATCTAAGTCAGGATTTAGCCTTCTGGTATGCGGGTGGTGTAGCCGGGATTAAATGGTCGCAGCTTGAGATTCTTGCACCAATTTTGCTTATTGTGATCGTCTGGTCTATGGGGCTGGCACGTTCCATTTCGCTGATTTCGATGGGCGATGAGGTGGCGTTAAACCTTGGGTTGAATCTCAGGCGTATCCGGCTTTTGGGTCTGCTGACTGTAGTGGTACTGGCCGGCCTATCTGTATCGGCTGCCGGAGCCATCGGCTTTGTAGGTTTGGTTATCCCACATATCGCTCGCAAGCTAATCGGTGTGGATTATCGCCAGATCGTGCCGCTGTCTGCGTTATTGGGAGCCGTATTACTGGTGCTGGCAGATTTGGGAGCGAGAATGGCAAATCCGCCAGAGGAGCTAGCTATTGGGATTATGGTGTCTTTTATCGGAGTACCCTTTTTCCTCTTTCTCGCCCGTAAGGAAAGGAGGGATTTATAGTGAGTCGCTCTTTAGGGATTGGGGACACAAGAACGAAAAAGGCTTGGCTCGTTTGTTTGGTATTGGCGGGGATCAGCTTTGCTGTCCTTGTTTTGGGTTTGAATACCGGAACGATTCGTATTCCACCGCTACGTGTGCTGGATACGTTGTTTGGCGGTGGCAACGGACGTGATCATATCGTTCTGTTCGAATATCGTCTGCCACGTATTGCTGTAACGGTGCTAGCTGGAGCGGGACTAGGCGCAGCCGGGGCGGTCATGCAAGGCTTGTCACGGAACGCACTTGCTGATCCGGGAGTGCTCGGTCTTCATGCGGGGGCTGCGTTGGGACTGGTGATGTTCGTTAGCTTTTTTCGCGACCTGGACGGATCGGCCGCCGTTCTGATCCCCTTGTTTACCTTTGCAGGAGGTGTCATTGCGGCGGTGCTGATTGTTTTGTTGTCCTATAACCGCAACAGAGGAATCGTGCCCGTGCGTCTGATTTTGTCCGGCATCGGTGTAGCCTCGGGCCTTAGCGCCATAACGCTGTATTGGTCGTTGCGGCTGGATGAGGATACATACGCATTTACTGCACGTTGGTTGGCTGGCAGCGTTTGGGGCCGGGACTGGATACACGCAGCGGCTTTGCTGCCTTGGATAGTCATTGTATTACCCTACGTTCTGTCGCAGACGCGCAGTCTGAACAATCTGTCGCTGGGTGACGAGACTGCAGCTGGAATCGGTACAAGTGTGAAGCGTCAGCGCCTGATACTGCTGGGCGCAGCCGTGGCTCTATCCAGTGCCAGCGTATCCATGGCCGGAGGCATCGGTTTTATTGGGCTGATTGCGCCTCATCTGGCTCGCCGTCTGGTTGGGCCGATGTACCAGCATTTGCTGCCAGTAGCCTGTTTGGTCGGGGTCGTTATTCTGGTCACCGCAGACACGATTGGGCGTTCGGTGTTTCAGCCGAATGCGATTCCCGCAGGTGTGGTGGTTGCTGTGGTAGGAGCTCCGTACTTTTTATTCCTGTTGTCCCGAACAAAATGACAGAAGGAATAGGTACATATGAAATCATATGATGCAAATGATGCAACCCGCTGAAATTAATAACTAAGCAGAAGCCTTCTATATTGATCATTATAATGTAGAGTTTCTGTAGTATAGGAGAGAGTAATCATGAGAAAGCACAAATTTGAGGGTTCAGATTTTAAACGTTCATGGGTAGTCACAACTCTTGTTGTATGCATGATCATGCTGTCCGCTTGCGGACAAGCAGCCGACAAACAGGCTACAGATACGAAAGCGGCTGGCAGTGCGCAGACAACCATTAGTGCGGATTCACGTATTGCTTCGATGTCTATTCATTTGACGAACAACCTGCTGGCATTGGGCATTACTCCGGCTGGTTCGGTCATTGGTGGAGATGTGAAGGATTTTCTGCCCCATGTAAAAGATCGTCTTCAAAGTACCCGTAAGCTAGGTGTTGTCACAGACCCGGATATGGAAGCGGTATTGGAACTTCAACCTGATCATATTTTTTTGGACAAAAAATATTCGGGAACCGATGTGGCCAAGTTTGAAAAAATTGCGCCGACCGAAGTTTTTGATCTGGATGAAGGCACATGGAAGGATCAATTGAAAAAAATAGCTGCTATGGTCAAACATGAAGCACAGGCAGACGCATTTCTAAAAGATTATGATACACAGAAGGAACGAGTCAAAAAGCTGATTCATTCAAAAATTGGGGACGGAACGGTTATGGCTGTACGTGTGACTGCGAAAGAGGTTCGTGTTATGGGGATGAAGCGTCCCGTAGGACCGCTGTTGTATCAGGACTTGGGCTTGAAGCCAGCCAAGGGTGTAGAAAAGATCAACAAGGCTTATCAAGTTGTTTCCCAAGAGGTTTTACCGGATTATGATGCCGATGCGATCCTTGTTATCATCAGTAAAGGCGTTGATGCCCAAAAGGTATACAAACAGCTGGAAGGAAATACAGTATGGCAAGGTCTCAAAGCGGTGAAGCAAGGGCATGTCTACATGTTGGACGGACAGCCTTGGCTGGACTATTCCGCGATGGGACATAAAATTGCTCTGGATAATGCAGAACAACTATTTTCCAAATAAGTTTTAAAGTATATCAAGCCGTATTCCCCCATGCAGCTTCTTGCAGGCCAGGAATACGGCTTTTTGGCGCACGCTCAAGCTGTAAGTCGGTTGCCTGATCGAAATGAAAAGGAGCTGCTATGATCCAAAATGAGGCAGCTCCATATAATGAGAATTGCGGGCTATGAACGCTTTTTACGCAGAAAAATCGGTTTGAGTCCAATAAAGCCGATGGCGGCGAGAATTAAATTTACCCAAGGTGAGATCCTGAATACCGGCAGTACACTGCGCAGCGCCAGTCCGGCGACAAGAATCACGACAACTAACACAACATACATCAAGATGGATTTGAGATTCATCTGGGGCTTTACAGGGGCATGGTCTGGCTGTTGTGTCTCCTCGCCTTCTTCGGGACGGTCCATAAAATTCATCAGGGCTTCAACGAGTAGAATGGCTCCTGCGGCGATGATGATAAGGGTGGATAGGCTGATTTTTTCAAAGGGTTTGATATCCCCACCTGTAAAGGTGACAAACCATCCGATAATTGCCTGTGTCAAAAAAAACATAGACAAGGCAATCCATGCAATAAGCGTATAATTTTTTGCTTTATTCATTTCTTCCTCCTGCTTTATGAGCGTATCCCGAGCTGATGGAACCGCCATTTCGTAACAAAGACAGTATACGTGAGGAAGCGTCGGATGGCAAAAGACTTTATCTATAAAATGTATATTACCGCTGCATTCTCCTCAAACTGGATACAGGGTGAGCACATAGAGCAACCTGAATATAAACGTTAAGAGGGTGTGGCATCATGAAACTGGAGAACCAGGCAGATTATTCAGTCCAAAAACGATTGGCAAACGCTTCGAACGGGAATAGCGGGGTGGCCTCGTCTACAAATGTGAGTCACCGGAGTGTTCAAGGAACTTCTCCAACCTACCGTATACTGGACGATATTGAAGTGGCTGAGGATACAGAATTTGCGGGTGAACTAGGTGCACAGAACTACCGCAGCCTGTGGCATGAGGATGAACATAACGGCGCCTCTTGTAAGCTGGAGTGGGAGGGACGAACGGAGACCCACCAAATGTTTAGGAACAGCTACGAATAACGAATGTCTACTTTAATGTAGTGGATGCACTCTAATAAGTGTAGTATAGCGTTCTCCGGAATCGCATCGGGGAGCGCTATTTGTTTACTTTTTTAACGATGTGAACTGACAGGTTGACAAGGAAGCAGGGCGATGATAGACTGATTTTACTATAAAACTTATTAAACTTATCGGAATTAAAGTGAATGAATATCCTGGATGGATATTCCACGTTACTATATGAGCTTGAATTCATAAATGTGTAGTGAAGCTTGAAACAGGGGGAATCAGGATGGAACGGCAAATTGGAATTCGCTTTGAACATGAAGAGCTGGCCGCAACAATTCATTATCCAAACCGTACAAATGAGGGAGAGCGTCAGAGACGAGTTCCCCTCGTTGTTATATGTCACGGTTTTGTGGGCAATCGTATCGGAGTAGATCGATTATTCGTCAAGACTGCGCGTGAACTGGCCGAAGGGGGATACTTTGTCCTGCGCTTTGATTTTGCCGGTTGTGGGGAAAGCACAGGTGAATACGGCAAGCAGGGGCTCGAATCCATGATTAATCAGACACGTACCGTGTTGGATTACGCCGTCAATTGCGCGGACATTGACCCGACCAAGGTGACGCTGATCGGTCACAGTCTGGGGGGCGCGGTTGCCCTTCTCACAGCCGTACGGGATAAGAGAGTACAAAATCTGGTTCTTTGGTCAGCAGTGGGCTATCCATTCAACGACATCGTCAAAATTACGGAGCGAAGCGTGTACGATGAGTCTGTTAAAACCGGTCATGCCGACTATTTGGGCTATAAATTTACGCCTGCTTATTTTGAGTCGTTAGCTCAATTTCAGCCGTTCCAGGAGGCCGTTAAATTTAACGGAGATGTGCTCGTTGTTCATGGCACCTCGGATGATATTATTCCTGTGGATTATGCATTTCTGTTTCAAAAGATATTCTGGATGCGTCCAGAGGGACGCTGTGATAAAGAGATTATTTTCCAGGGGGATCACACTTTCTCGTCAGGTAAAGAGCGGCAACGGCTCATTGATCGGACACTTGAATGGCTGGATGAACAGGAAAATATTCAACGGGATTGGCAGCACTGGATGATCTGATTTCAGTGTGTAACGGATTGTATTGGAAATTGCGCCTCCGCCGGAGTAAAATGGAAGAGTAACACTATACTGGCGTGTGGAGGTTGGCAGCGATGACATTACCCTCAATTTTTGTTGCGCATGGTTCACCGACACTGGCTGTAGAAAATAACGCATATACCAGCTTTCTTGCAAAGCTGGGCGCGAGCCTGCCCCGACCCAAAGGAATTGTCATTTTTTCCGCGCATTGGGATAGCCCCGATCAATGTATTGGCGCGGATGATCAGCATGCAGCGTTGCACGATTTCTATGGCTTTCCCGAAGAAATGTACTCAATCGATTACCCTGCACCAGGCGATCCGAAGCTGTATGAGGAGATAGAGCATCTGTTCAGTCAGCATAACCTGTTCCACCAGCCGGTTCGGAACCGAGGACTGGATCATGGAGCATGGGTGGTTTTGCGGCATATATATCCTGATGCGGACATACCGGTCGTACCCTTGTCCATTGATTCTCGGCGCGCTCCCCAGGAGCAATACGAGATTGGACGGATGCTGGCGCCTTTGCGAGAACAAGGGATTTTGATTATCGGTAGCGGCGGATTGGTCCACAACTTGCGGACACTCAAGCAGACGAGTGAGCCAGCCGATTGGGCCGTTCAATATGATGACTGGATTGCACAGCAGCTCCAAGACTGGAATTTGCGTCACCTATTCCAATATGACAAGAAGGCTCCATATGCCAAACAGGCGGTACCTTCTTATGGAATAGAGCATTTTTCACCTTTGTTTTATGCGATGGGGGCTGCGGATCATGAGCGCTCTGCGCATAAGCTTTTTCAGTCGTATGTCCTTGGCTCGTTGAGTCTCAATTGTTGGGCTTTTGGTCAAGAAAGTGATACGTAAATGTAAAAAAAGAACTTCCGAATCCACATGGTGTGTGGGAATGGAAGTTCTTTTGTGTATTTTGCGTCTTTGATTAATTAGAAGGCACGTTCTTTTTTAGCCAAGTGGATACCTGCGTAGTACGCTGATCTCCATTTTGATCCAATAGTGTCATAAATGCTTTCAGCTTTTGAATGTAGGTACTCTTCGAATCCATATTACGTTGAACGACGAATTGATACCCTTTTTTGGCATTCGGATGAATCTTTCCGGTATCATAATCGAATAATGGCGTATTGTTCGTGCCATAGAAAGTATAGAAGAAGTACAGATCGTGCAATTTTTTTATAGCTTGTGTACGGTTGGAATGAGGATATTGGTTTAAAAATGCCTCCTGTGCCAGCACTCGTCCGGCTAACTGTTGATAGCCGATACGGAGCGCGGCATCCTTGGTAGCCGCCTGTCCGGATTCCATCGCCATGATGTCAATATAGCTGCGGATATCTGTCGTGGTGTGCTTCCCGAAGACTTTATATTTTTCATAGTTGATGACTGGGTAGTACATGCCTTCTGCAGTTTCAAGTTTGTAGCCGGCATCTCTTGTTTGAGTTAGCAACTTTTTCAGGTTCACATCGCTTGAACGGCTGATTACATTTGTGAACGAATCACCGGGTTTATAGATTTGATTTATTTTGGTTTGAACAGAGGCCGGGTATAAGGTCTTTGCATAGGAATCCAATTGCTGGTTCTGTGCATTTTCCAGATGAAGCACCATGATGGTAGCTTGAGAGGCTGGAATGGTTTGAATATGCTTTTGCAAATAAGTGAATGCCTGAGGTAGCTTGCCGGGTTGGCGTAGTAGCTGCTCGAAGGTCTTGGAGATATGTTGTACACTTTCTGCCTGAGATGTCATAGTAGACGTCGCTGCTTTGGCTGATGTCGTATATCCCAATCCCATAGTTTGCACTGTGAAAGTTACGGCTGCGAGCATGAGATAGGCTTTGGTAATTTTTTTCATGATATAACCCTCCATTACGTTCTTTGATGTAACTGTAGTGTATAGGGTAAATGTATCGTGAGCATTCCATGTTGTATCCAACTTGTAAACGTTTGGAGGGGATGATGAATCCGATAAAAGAGTCCGAGTTAGAAGGAGCTGAAAGACCTCTTGTGAGCATAACAGCACAAAAAAAATAACCATTACCCCGGAGGATAACGGTTATTTTGGGATGTTTAAGCTATTTTTCGACTAGGGTCCGCTGGAAAGGTATCTTTATTTTTACGAAACAGTCCACGCAGGAAGGGCAGTACCCAATGGTCAAAGCCAATTCTTCCGGCATTTGCACCAGCAACTACAAGGAAGATTTCAAACAGCAGGTAGATTGCATTGGTGCTTACTGTACCCGAGAACAGGAACGAGAAGTTCATAACCATAGCCATCAAAGCAGCCAGTGTAGTCAATGTACCGAGAAGCAGGCCAACTCCTACCAAGAACTCACCCAATGGGATCAGGACGTTGAACAAACCTACATTCGGCAGGGCAAAGGCTTCCAGGAACGATCCCCACCAGCCTTGTACAGCGGGATGGTCTCCACCTGTTTTAGCAATGGCCCCCGAGATAAACCCGCCTGCATCAAATCCACCTGTCAGCTTTTCAAGTCCGTGGGTCATCCATTCATACCCTAGATAAACCCGTACTACAGTCAGCAACCACATTGCGACTTTGTTCTCACGTAACCAGCTGTTAAACATTCAAACCACTCCTCTTTCTTAATCTATAATGTTGGTTGTATTTCATTTTGTTGGGATGATCATCTTTGCTACACCTTTATTGTAGTAGGTTCAGTTACAGTTATTTGTGATAAAAATCACAAAGTCTAAATATTTTTTAAATTTTAATGTCTTCAGATAAGTATTCTATAGATTGGTCATGCTTCAATCAAGACAAAAACAGGAAATAAAGCTTATAATGAGAAAAATAACTAAGTGGAGGGATGAACTTGTCCGGGCCCATTTCCCAACGAAATCATTGGTTGCGTGTGATGGCCTCAGCTCTGTTATGCATGACGCTGATGTCTTGTTCTGCTATGTCCAATACGGGTGAATCTGAATCCGTTCCCCAACTGACCAAGCAAGAAACAGAGAAGGAGGCACTTGAACCGCCGAAGGAGCAGTCTATTCCGGCATTTACAGCTCCGCTCACCGGTCTTCCGGTGGAGCAGCCAGTTTTGGAGCGACCGCTCGCTGTCATGATCAACAATGCTCCGGCTGCACGTCCACAGGCAGGACTTAGCCAGGCAGACATGGTATATGAAGTTCTTGCAGAAGGTGGGATTACCCGTCTGGTCGCTTTTTTCCAAAGTCATGGCGGAGATGTAAAGATCGGACCGGTCCGTAGCATTCGGCCGTATTTGATTGAGCTGGGCGAAACCTATGGTGCGTTGCCGATACACGCAGGGGGAAGCACAGATGCCTATGCAATTTTACAGCAGCAGCGGAAGGAACATCTGGATGAGATTTCAAATGGAGGGGCTTACTTCTGGCGAAGCAAAGATCGTCGTCCTCCACATAATTTATACACAGACGTGAACAGACTGCGCAAAGGAAGCGATAGTAAAGGGTATGCCAAGCAGACGGACGTTCCAGTATATTCTTACCTCAAATCCGGTGAAACCCCAGTTATGGTGGACGAGACTGCAGCATCTTTACAAATCCGGTTTTTGCTTAAAAGCTATCGGGTATCTTATACCTATGATCCAGCGGATCAACAATATAAGCGTTTTGTGAACGAAAAGTCACATGTGGATCAAAATAATAACCAACAGCTCTCAGCAGCCAATGTCATTGTGATGAGCGCTAGACATCGAACGTTGGATGATGTAGGCAGATTAAGTGTTGAGTTGGACGGTAGCGGAGAGGCCATGGTGTTTCAACAAGGACGGTTAATACAGGCTGAGTGGCAACATACACCAGGCGATGCGATTCGTTTTATGAAAAATGGGGTTGAAATCCCGTTAACACCAGGTACATCCTATATACATGTGGTACCTGCAGATACTTCACTAAAGGAACATGTAACCATAGAAGCAAATTAGAAAACGAAATACACCTTTTTAGGGAAAAAATGTCGGATAATGACCTTCCATGTCGGGCAATGTATACGTATATCATGAAATTTGCTTTTACAAACATTACAAAAACATTGATGAGTGTGATAAGATAGCAAAGGTTGTCTATTGCAGTCGAAACAGGTTGCGGATATTTTCGTAAAGGGGTAATCGTTATGAGATTGAAGAAAAAGGATATATTCTTCGAGACGTTGGAAAATATGGCAGATACGATCGTGCAAGCAGCTGATTATTTTGCCCAACATACTTCAAATCTTCAGGATGTAACTTTGTTTACAAATGAAATGAAGAAGTATGAAAATAAGTGTGATGATTACACACACACGATTATTACTGAGCTGAACAAGACCTTCATTACGCCGTTGGAACGCGACGACATCATGGAACTGACAACAACCATGGATGATGTGTTGGACGGTCTTGAAGCGACGGCTTCTCGTTTTTATATGTACAATATTACGGAGCCGGACGAGTATATTGTGCAGTTCGCTGATATTTTGCGTCAATCAGCTTACGAAATTCAGAAAGCTGTGCATTTGCTTTCACAGAAAAAATTGCTGGCCATTCGTGAATACACTATTCGCCTGAATGATTTGGAAAATCAGGGGGATGAATTGTTGCGTATTTGCATTAAAAACCTGTTTGCAACTGTAACTGACCCTATTGAACTGATTAAACGCAAAGAATTGTACGAACGCCTTGAAACGACAACGGATTCATGCGAGGATGTTGCAAATATGCTGGAATCCATCATTATGCGTAACTCGTAAGGGAGTCCTTTTACATGGATACAAGTTTATTGGTATTAGGTATTGTTATTTTTCTTGCTCTGGCATTTGATTTTATTAATGGTTTTCATGATACGGCGAACGCGATTGCAACTTCGGTATCGACCCGTGCATTGACCCCGCGACGTGCGATTATTATGGCTGCGGTCATGAACTTTCTCGGGGCAATATTGTTTACAGGGGTTGCGAAGACCATTGGTGGAAGTGTCGCTGATCCAACCAAGCTTACGAATGGAATTGATATCGTCATTGCGACGCTGATCGCTGCGATTATCTGGAACCTCTTAACCTGGTGGTTCGGTATTCCTTCATCCTCTTCTCATGCATTGATTGGTGCATTGGCTGGAGCGGTGTATGTAGGTGCAGGATCGGATAAATTAAACTGGAGCGGCTTCATCGGGATTGTCGAAGGACTTATTTTCTCCCCGTTGATTGCTTTTGTTGTCGGTTACATCGTGATGATGATTTTAAAATATATCTTCGCTCATCGTAGTCCGCATACGGTGAACAAAGGGTTTCGTACAATGCAGGTCATTACAGCAGCGCTTCAGTCGTTCACGCATGGTACGAATGATGCTCAAAAGGCGATGGGGATTATTACATTCGCACTCGTTTCGGCGGGGTATCAGGACCATTTGGAAGTACCCATGTGGGTAAAAATTTCAGCCGCAACAGCGATGGCGCTGGGTACGTCTATCGGGGGCTGGAAAATCATCAAGACGATGGGAACCAAGATTTTTAAAATCGAGCCAATTAACGGATTCGCAGCTGACATTTCGGGAGCCTCTGTTATTTTCACAGCTACATTGCTTCATTTGCCCGTAAGTACTACTCATGCCATTACTTCGGCTATTTTGGGTGTGGGTTCTGCGAAGCGCTTTTCCGCTGTGCGCTGGTCGCTGGCCGGTCGAATTATTATTACTTGGGTGATAACCATACCGATTGCTGCACTGTTATCTGGATTGATTTTCAAAATTCTTTTTTAGTTCATTATTATTTCTTGAAAAAAAGGTACACACTATAGAATACACAATAAGCTTCCGTCCGCTTTTTGCGGCAGGGGCTTATTGGCATTCTGGGATAAAACTGCTTCTTCAAAGTTCACACATCCAGATAGTTCCATGAAACGTTTTTCAAAAAATACCTGACATCAAAGTAGTCAATTTTTAATAACTCCTGTAGAATAAACAGAAAACTTTGAACCGTTCAACTGACTGGAGGAAATTATGCAAAAATCTAGAAAACTAATAGCACTCATGATTTGTTTGTTTTTTGTGGTTGCCCTGGCCGGTAATTTCGGTGTAGTGGCACATGCAGAAAATAAAACAAAGTATGATATCGGCACGGATACAACGTTCGCGCCTTTTGAGTTTGAAGATGTAGATGGTAAATTTGTCGGTATCGACATGGATTTGCTGGCAGCTATTGCCAAGGATCAGAATTTTGAATATACCATTAAGCCCCTTGGCTTTAACGCGGCAGTGCAGGCTCTTGAAACGAATCAAGTGGATGGTGTCATTGCCGGGATGAGTATTACCGATGAACGTAAGCGGAAATTTGATTTTTCCGAGCCTTATTTTGATTCAGGCGTCGTCATGGCGGTCCGCAAGGATAATGATACGGTTAAACGCTATGAGGACTTGAAAGGACAGCGTGTCGCTGTCAAAACAGGAACGGAAGGTTACACATTCGCAGAATCCATTAAGGCCAAATACGGCTTTACTACAGTACCGTTCGACGATTCTTCTCAAATGTATGATGAAGTTAAAACAGGTAATTCGGTTGCCTGCTTTGATGACTATCCGGTACTGGCATACGGTGTAAACCAGAATAACGGCCTTAAGCTGGTAACAGATAAGGAAAAAGGTGCTTCTTACGGGTTTGCTGTTAACCAAGGCAAGAACCAAGAGTTGCTGGAGAAATTTAATGCAGGGCTTGTTAATCTGCGCAATAGCGGGGAATACGATAAAATTTTGGCTAAATACCTTGGCGAATCGGGCAAAGGTGTGGCGCCTGTAGAAACCAGCCGCTGGGGCCTGATTTCCGCTTCGCTGCCTTCGCTGATTAAGGGCATGGGAAATACGTTGCTGTACACACTTGTATCTTTACTCGTAGCCTTTATCCTAGGGTTGGTGTTTGGCTTTATGAAAGTAAGCCATAACAAGGTGTTCCGTGGTATTGCAACTGTATTCGTCGATATATTCCGCGGTATTCCGCTGATCGTGCTTGCTTTCTTTATTTACTTTGGTATTCCACAGGCACTGGATTTCAAAATGCCGCTTTTTGTTGCGGCTGTATTGACGTTATCCCTGAATGCGGGTGCGTATGTAACTGAGATTATCCGTGGTGGTATTCAGTCCATTGATCCGGGACAAATGGAAGCAGCTCGTTCGCTTGGTCTACCCTATCGGACGGCTATGCTTAAAATCATTTTGCCACAAGCTGTGAAAATCATGATCCCGTCGTTTATCAATCAGTTGGTTATTACGTTGAAGGATACGTCCATTTTGTCTGTTATCGGTTTGGTCGAATTGACCCAATCGGGTAAGATCATTATTGCGCGGACATTCCAATCCTTTGATATTTGGCTGGTAGTAGCGGTGATGTATCTTATCGTCATTACAGTCCTGACCAAAATTTCCAACCGTCTTGAAGGGAGAGTTCGCCGTGGGTAAAATAATCGTTAAAAACCTGAAAAAAAGCTATGGTAGTAATCAAGTGCTAAAGGGCATCGACATGCAAGTACGTGAAGGCGAAGTTGTGTGTGTCATTGGCCCGTCTGGTTCGGGGAAAAGTACGTTTTTGCGTTGTATGAACATGCTTGAAGAAATTACCGCAGGTGAGGTCATTGTCGATGACTACAACTTGAGTGACAAAAACGTGGACATTAACAAAGTCCGTGAAAATATAGGTATGGTATTTCAACATTTCAATCTGTTTCCGCATATGACTGTGCTCAAGAACATTATGTTCGCGCCGACTGAACTGGGCAAACAGTCCAAGACAGAGGCCCGGGAAATTGCTATGAAGCTGCTGGATCGTGTAGGTTTGGTCGATAAGGCAGATGCATTGCCAGGACAGCTTTCCGGCGGTCAGAAGCAGCGTGTGGCGATTGCACGTGCGCTGGCAATGAACCCAGACATTATGCTGTTTGACGAGCCTACCTCGGCGCTCGATCCTGAAATGGTGGGCGAAGTGCTCGGCGTAATGAAAGATCTGGCGCGTGAAGGCATGACGATGATGATCGTAACGCATGAGATGGGTTTTGCACGCGAAGTAAGCGACCGTGTCGTGTTTATGGACGGTGGTTACATCGTAGAAGAAGGAACGCCACAAGAGGTATTTGGTAATCCGAAAAATGAGCGGACCATTAGTTTCTTGGAGAAGGTATTGTAAGTGGGACAGGGTTTACGTTGAGCGTAGATAGAGCTGAGAGTGCCGCTCCGCGTTCCATTTGATCTTTCGATCGCTGTTGCCCCTGGATTTTTTTGGATTATATAAGATCTTATAAGGTGAAAATTCAGGGGCAAAGGCGAGCGCTGTCGCTTCTACAGATTCAAATGGACCGCTACGCTACGACTCGCTGATTGCTCCTTTTCGTGCAAAGAGCCTGCCTCACTCTTGAATGAGTGGGTATAGGGGAAGAGAGCGAGATGAAGATTACGCGCGTATCGTCGTTTTTGTGATGGATTCAAAACATCGTAATAAAGGCATCGGCAAGGCGTTAAATCAGGAAGCGGAAGCTTGGGCTAAAGGAACGGTTTGGATATGAAGCGACAAGCACGGGGTTTGTGAAAAAGATTTAATTATAATGAATTGATTATTTTATAAGGATATCTTGGGAGGCATGTTGGCCCGGAGATATCCTTTTCTTTATTAAAAGGAATTTAGAACTTGAGATTTGTATAATGTTAATTGGCTTATATAAAATATAAATAACATATCAGACGGAAGTGTAAGCGAGGGGGACGTACGGTGATACGTACATTGGCTATAGGTCATGATCATCAGGTAACAGTGGGAAAACCATTGGATCAGATCGTCATGGAGGATTATATATGGATGTGGGTAGATTTTAGCGAGCCTACAGATCGCGAGACGGAGCTGCTGACGAGTTATTTTCATTTTCACCCATTGGCTGTGGAGGATTGTATGCATGTTCTGCAACGTCCCAAATTGGATTATTACGAGGATGTGCAGTTTCTGGTCGTGCATGCGCTTGATGTAGATACGTTAGCTGCGGAAGAAGTGGATATGTTTATTAGCAGTCGTTTTTTGGTTACATATCACCATCATGAGTTAGAGGAGCTGGATCAAGCCTGGGAGCGGATTGTCCAGCATGCGAATGAACGCAAAATATGGTCGCGAGGACCGCTGGCTGCAGCCTACACGGTGATGGACAAGTTGGTAGATAACTATTTTCCGAGCCTTTTTATGATTGAGGATGAATTGGCCGAGCTGGAGGGCTTGGGCGGTCGCGAATCCGTAGAGGAATTAATGAAGCAGGTATTTGACCTGCGTGGCAGGCTGCTCAAGCTGCGCCGTACCATCGTACCCATGCGTGATCTAATGTACCGAGTTTTGAATTCGCAGCATGTGCAGGGCCAAGGAGATCATATGGCTTATTTTACCGATATATATGATCATTTATTGAAGCTGACAGACATGCTGGAGGCCGACCGCGAGATGACAGCCGACCTGAGGGACAGTTATATATCGCTCAATTCCAATCGCATGAATTCAATTATGAAGACGCTGACCGTAATTACGACCGTTTTTATGCCCTTGACGCTGATTGCAGGAATCTATGGTATGAATTTTTCGAATATGCCCGAGTTGGGCTGGAAATATGGATATTTTGGTGTACTGTTCTTCATGTTTTTGTTGAGTGTTGCAATGGTGATCTGGTTTATGCGCCGAGGCTGGTTCAAATAGTATAGTCTACTTTCTTTTGCGTTTGCGCGGACGTCTGCGCGTGGTGGTGGTGCTTTTGCGCTGTGTCTTTTTCCGACGTGGGCGTGGTGGTGTGTATTCATCCAATTCCTCGGCGATATCTGTTGCAGAATTTTTGCTCGCGGATTTGCCGAATGCTGGGAGAGAGCCCATAATCAGCTTCGCCATTGGAGCAAATTGCTGCACACTGGACATGACCTTTTGCACCTTGCCGACCGTAGCAACAATTCCATCAATACCACCCATACGGTCAATGAAGCCTTTGATTTCGTTGAGATTACTGAGGTTGCCAAGACCTCCAAGCAGTCCTCCTTTGGCTGGAACCGGGTCTGGTGTGACCACGGCAGAATCCGTAATACTCGCTGGCGCCTCGTAAGGAACCAGCCCGGAAGAACCGGCTTGCGGAACCTCGTTGTATGGATCGAGTCCGGGATAAGGAGATGAACTATACGGATCGGAAAGGGAGCGCTGTAGCGGCCTCCGATGATAGTAGTGTCCAGGCATGAGATCACATTCCTTTGCAGGTTGATACTCTACTGTATGTTACAAACGCACAGTGGGTTTAGGCGCGTGTCCCGAAATCAGGTATAAAAGCGGATTTGGGCATTCGTACGGTACGTTTCTATGGTCATAATGTTGTTCTGTAATGCGTGAAACCGTTAATGCTTGAAAAAGCGACTATTCCTCGGGTACAATGAGGAGAGATCGTAACCTTGGGAGATGATAATCCATGCAGCTTAAGAAGCTTAATGATAAAAGTATTGATCAATTGTTCGAAGCTATTTTAACTCTTAAAAATTTGGAAGAGTGCTATGTATTTTTTGATGATCTGTGCACGATTAATGAAATTCAATCCCTCTCCCAACGTCTGGAGGTTGCCCGCATGCTAGGCAAAGGCAGCACATATAATCAGATTGAAGCAGAGACAGGGGCCAGTACAGCCACCATTTCACGTGTTAAACGTTGCCTGAACTATGGTAATGATGGGTATAAAATGACTTTGGAACGTCTGGGACGCTAATGCGGAGCCCTGGGATACTGGTAATCAGCCACGGCTCTAGGGAGCCTTATTGGGTGGAACAGGTGGATCAGGCAGTTGCAAAGCTCTATTTGCCGGAAGAAATACCGGTGGAGGTTTCATTTTTGGAAACGGTTAAAGAAAGATTGATTCAAAATGGTATTGACCATCTGGAAGCCTTGGGTGTAACAGATATATTGGTTATACCTTTGTTTGTGTCATCAGGCAGTACGCATGTAGATGAGATTAGCTATGCGCTGGGTGTCAAAGATGCGCCGGACAAAGAAACAGATTTGAAGCCGTTTCGAATGAAGGCGCGAGTACATTTTGGCAGCCCGCTGGATGACGGAGAAGATGTTGCCCGTATGGTGTGGGACAAGGTTCGCCCGCTATCGGCCGACCCTGCGAGAGAGGTTATTTTACTCGTAGGTCACGGCAGTGTGCACAACGGCTTTTTTCAGCGCTGGGAGCAGGGGATTTCTTCCTTGGCCCGTACGGTGCAAAGCGTGAGCGGTATCATCACGGACCACGCTTTGCTAAATCCCGAGAGTGTGTACGACAAGGCAGCGTATTGGAATCAGGAGCGGGGTCATGATGTTATTGTGGCACCGCTATTTTTGAGTTCTGGATATTTTACAAGCCACATAATTCCTAAACGCTTGCAGGGGCTCGAATACCGTTATTCAGGAGATCCTTTATTGCCGCATCCTTTGCTCACAAGCTGGATGGATAGACAAGTTCGTGAATTATTGCAAAGTGTGCAGAAGCAAGCAAGGTCAAGTCATAGGTAGTCTAGTTCGGCTATAGCGTCATCTTAGCCTTAAATTTCCTTATTTGGGCAAAGTCTGGCTTCTTTTATTGTAAAAGAGGTCTTTTTCCAGTATGATGATATTTTGTACAGACTGAATGTGATGAACTGCTATGTGAATATAAATATCATTAAATATACGGGTGGCGTAACGGAATGAAAAGAGCTAGATTAATCTATAATCCGACCTCTGGGCGTGAGGAAATGAAGCGTCGTCTTGCGGATGTTTTGCAGCGCCTGGATGAAGGTGGTATTGAAGCCTCTTGCCATGCAACTACGGGTGAAGGGGACGCAACGCGTGCCGCAATAGAGGCCATTGAGCGTGGGTATGACATGATTATCGCCGCTGGTGGCGACGGTACATTGTATGAGGTCATTAACGGGATGGCTGAAAGAGAAAACCGCCCGCCCCTGGGTGTGTTTCCTTTGGGGACGACGAATGATTTCGCCAGGGCACTAGGCATCCCCAAGCACTGGGAGGATTATTGCGACCTAGTTATTCGTCAAAATCCGAAGCCACTGGATATCGGAAAAGCGAACGACCGCTACTTTATCAACATTGCAGGCGGGGGAACTTTAACCGAGCTTACGTATGAAGTTCCGAGCAAGCTAAAAACGATGATTGGCCAGTTGGCGTACTATTTTAAAGGTATGGAGAAGATGGTAAGCCTTGCTCCACAGGAGCTGATCATCAAGGCATCGGGTCAGGAAGTGATTCACGACGAGTTTATGCTCTTCCTGATTGCGAATACGAATTCGGTGGGCGGGTTTGAAAAGCTTGCTCCCGGGGCGACAATAGATGATGGGCTCCTCGATGTCATCGCTGTGCGGAAATGCAATCTGGCGGAAATGATCCGGTTGGTAACACTTGCGCTGCGTGGTGAGCATTTGCAGGATAAGAAGATTGTTTATTTTAAAACAGATTACATGGAAGTGACCTCACCCGGCTACGTCCAGCTTAATCTGGATGGCGAACTGGGCGGTACCTTGCCAGCGACTTTCCGGAATTTACCTCATCATTTGAATGTTTTCCGGTGAGGAATGATGAGGAAATACTTCTGCTTCCGGGCGGCAACGCAATATAGTATATGGAATGAAGAGTAGGTAGTTGTTTTTGTGAACATATTGGTTCTTGCCGTTCTCCGTAGGGAGTAACGGCATTTTCGAGTTGATGTTTGTATGTTTAGATGACCATTCTAATTAGACGTCCGAAGGAAAATACCGCATAAAAAAATATCGCATAAAAAGAAGATCAGAAAGAAGTGACAATCATGACGAATAACCGTAGCGGACGTGGAAAAAGCCGCCGGAATGCAGCGACAGCAACTCCTGTTCAAGGAAATCAGCACAAAAAGACTATGAAGGCGACAAGAGAGAGAGAACCGGAACAGTCTCGAGTTAGAGCTGGAAATGGGCTGCTTCAAGCCGAAATCAAACATAAAAATGGAAATATGAATGAAGTGGCTCAGAAGAAAAGGGAAAATGGACGAAATATTCGTCGTTCTTCCAACGGTGGACGAAGTCAGGAAGCTTCCAATCGTAACCGGTCTAGTGTAGAGCGTAGCGATCTGCCTGTGCAAAAGAACGATGAGGCCGTGATAGACATCATCGGCATGAACCACGATGGCGAGGGCGTAGGACGTGTCGAGGGTTTTACGCTGTTCGTTCCAGGTGCGTTACCGGGTGAAAAGGTTCGAGTAAAGGTGTTAAAAACGAAAAAGCAGTATGGGTATGCCAAGCTGCTGGATATTGCGCAGGCTAGCCCTGACCGGATTGCAGCTCCGTGCGCCATCTACGATCAATGCGGTGGCTGCCAGATCCAGCATATGAGCTACGAAGCGCAGCTCAGCTGGAAACGCCAGCATGTCGTGGACGTGCTGGAGCGTATCGGGAAGCTGAGTGTGGCTGGTGACGACGGCACGTCCGTTGATTTGCCGCACGTACAAGGTGTAGTGGTACATCCTACGCTTGGTATGAGTGAGCCGTGGCGGTATCGCAACAAAGCCCAGGTGCCGATTGGTGTCACCGAGGGCGGGCTTGTCGGCGGTTTCTACGCACGCGGCAGCCATCGAATTGTGGATATGAACACCTGTCTCATTCAGGACGAGCGTAATGACGAAGTTGTCGCACGTGTGAAAGAGATTGGCCGAATGCTGGGCATCAGTGCATATAATGAAGAAACCGGACGCGGGCTGCTGCGCCATGTCGTTGTAAAGACTGCTTTTCGCACGGGTGAAATGATGCTGGTGCTCGTGACGAATGGGCGAGATATTCCGCATGCAGATGCGTGGATCGGCAGTATCCGTGAGCATATCCCACACGTGGCAAGCATATGCCAGAACGTGAATACGAAGCGAACGAACGTTATTTTTGGCGACGAGACTCGTGTACTGTGGGGTCGTGACGTGATCTACGACTACATTGGAAACGTACAGTTTGCGATTTCCGCGCGATCCTTTTATCAGGTGAATCCCGTACAAACAGAAGTGCTGTATAGCAAAACCGTCGAATATGCCGGGCTCACGGGCAAAGAAACGGTAATTGATGCGTATTGCGGCATCGGCACGATTTCTTTGTTCCTCGCTCAGCATGCGGACCAGGTGTATGGGGTCGAGATCGTCAAAGAAGCCATCGACGATGCACGGAGTAATGCGCTGTTGAACGAAATGCGTAATGTGAAATTTGAGGTAGGCGCGTCCGAAGACGTCATTCCTGCATGGAAAGAGCAAGGCATCACCGCCGACGTTATCGTCGTTGATCCGCCCCGCAAGGGCTGCGATCCACGCCTGCTCGACACCATTCTGGAGATGAAGCCAGAGCGCGTGGTGTATGTATCGTGTAATCCAAGCACATTGGCACGGGATTTAAGGATATTGGAGGATGGCGGGTATAGTACTGTGGAAGTGCAGCCCGTAGATATGTTTCCGCATACGGTGCACGTGGAGTGCTGTTCACTATTGGTCAGGAAAGACTAATAGTTGAGGTGTATTGGCGTTTGAAAAAGGTAAAAATCAAAACAAATTTACTGATAAAAACATCAATAAGATTATCGAAACGTACCGAAATCGTGTAGATGTTGATAAATATGCTCACGTGGCACCACTTGAAGAAATCAAAGAAAACGAGTTTAACTTAAATATTCCTCGCTACGTGGATACGTTTGAAGAAGAGCAAGTCATTGACCTTGCCGAAGTGAGTAAGCTTTTAGAGCAAGATAAACAAGAAATCGCTGAACTTGAAGCCAAAATCAATGAACAGCTGAAAATTTTGGGTATTCATGTGTAGAAATTGACGAAAAGGGTCAAGGATATTATTCCTCGGCTCTTTTTTTAAGCCATTCGCTTGGGAACGGCGTAGGCTGGGGGAAGTTATGCCGTGCAGTATTTCTATGAACTGCGGCGCAGTACGTTATAGAAGATGGCAAGGAGGGGCGGCGCTCTTCCTTTTTTTGCGAGTCTTTTGGGGAGTCTGCTCCTCTATTGGGTATGATATACTCATTTAGATGTCTATGCTTAACATATACTGCCGTTTGAACTACGTTGCTTAAACATGTTTTATGTGAAGAAGAAGCAAGGACATGAACAGGTTAGCTTTACCATTTTGGGACCAAAGATTTGTCCTGGTATTTATAGAGGAGTTTTTGATATGACGAATAATTTTTGGTGTGATTTGCCACGACCTTTTTTTATACTGGCACCGATGGAAGATGTGACGGATGTTGTGTTTCGCCATGTCGTAAGTGAAGCAGCCAGACCGGATGTGTTTTTTACGGAGTTTGCGAATACAGAGAGTTATTGTCACCCGGAGGGGAACAAAAGTGTACGCGGGCGTTTGACTTTTACAGAGGATGAACAGCCCATGGTGGCCCATATCTGGGGAGATAAGCCAGAATACTTTCGTGAAATGAGCATCGGTATGGCGAAAGAAGGCTTCAAAGGCATCGATATTAATATGGGTTGTCCTGTAGCGAATGTAGCCGAGAATGGGAAGGGAAGCGGCCTGATCTGCCGTCCCGAAATCGCAGCGGATATTATCCAAGCCGCGAAAGCCGGGGGACTGCCCGTCAGTGTGAAAACAAGGCTCGGTTTCACTACCGTAGACGAATGGCGCGACTGGTTGACCCATATTTTGAAACAAGACATCGTTAATCTCTCTATTCATCTGCGGACCAGAGAGGAAATGAGCAAAGTAGACGCTCACTGGGAACTGATTCCGGAGATTAAGAAACTTCGTGATGAGGTGGCACCAGACACACTGCTGACCATTAACGGAGATATTCCGGACCGTCAGACCGGCTTGAAGCTCGCTGAGCAATATGGAGTGGATGGCATTATGATTGGGCGTGGTATTTTCCAGAATCCATTTGCGTTTGAGAAGGAGCCGAAGGAACACAGCAGTGAGGAATTGCTTGAACTGCTGCGGCTTCATCTAGATCTCCATGATCATTATTCAGCGCAGGAGCCACGTTCGTTCAGCCCTCTCGCTCGCTTCTTCAAAATATATGTCCGTGGATTCCGAGGGGCAAGTGAACTCAGAAACAGCTTAATGAACGCCAAATCAACAAGTGAAGTGCGTACATTGCTTGATGAGTTTGGAAGCAAGGATCATGATGAGGTAGATTATGAGTTTTGCAATTGAGTTAGAAGGAAGAAAAGGAGTTTTCACGGGCTGCTAGTAGGCATTGAAAACATAGGAGGGTATATGTCCTGGAGTAAATTGAAGCAACAACTGGAGAGTTTCCTCTGTCCTGCGTTATATGGAAGGGTCGAATACCGGGCAACCAGTTACCGTTATTTAATTGATAAACCTGGAATTTGTTATATTGCCGTAGATAAGAAGAACATACTCAATATGAATGATATCACTAGTCCAATCAAATGGTATCAGACGGAGTTGGAAATCAAGAATGATCCAGATATCCAAGTTCCTATCAGCAATGAAGAAATTGAAATGGTCAGAAAAGATACTAATGGGAACGTTCCGGAGGATCGTCTACAAGTAATTGCAAGAGGTAGAAAAATATCAGAACATGCAAAGGATCTTTTGTCAGCACAGGCCTCATTAAGCAAGTCTAATTTTAATGTTGTAGCTAATAAATTTTTAACTACTTCTATAGAGGAAAGCTTAGAGAGTAATGATATCTTATTGAATATTCTAGCTTTAGTGGACAGACGAGTAGGAAAAAAGCGAATTTTAAACATGACCGAGAAGATGAAGTTAAAGCACCCCATTGTGCAGTATTTTTATGAACTACGGCGTAGTACGTTATGAAAATAAATAACTTTCATTGATGGGGGCACATCGTGTCAGGGTTTGTGACAAACTTGTGCTGAAAACATGAATGAAGATTTGAAAGAAACCGGGGAATAGGTTGAATGGAAAACGGGACAAGCCCGCTTTCATCATGTCTTTTCCCTGTTTTTATATCGTCTATATTTTGAAAATAATAATGTCGTTGTTTTGCTCGGGTTTGACAAACTAAAACCACCGAACTACACTAAAAATGAATGGTTTATTCATTATTAATTGAGGGTGTTTATTATACAGGCGAAAAAAGATGAAGTGAAAAAAGAAATTGAATCAGCCGCTTTAAAGGTATTTTTTCGAAAAGGGTTTGTAGATGCCAAAATGAGCGATATTGCGGATGAAATCCAAATTTCTGTCGGAAATATTTATACTTATTTTAAAAATAAAAAGGAGTTATTTTATTCGGTTGTTCCGCCGTCTTTAGTGGATTATTTGAAGAATGTGTTAGTGGAAAGCATTCATATCGATAACCAAACTTTTTTTGAAGAAACCAATAACGAAAAAAAATCTGCCATTGTTCAGGAACAAATCAACCTATTAACTCAATATAGCATGCAGATCGTCATTATTTTCGAAAAAAATAAAGGGACGATTTACAGCGATGCAAAAAAAGAACTGATCGATCTGATGATCGAAACCAAGAAGCCTTATTTGAAAAAAAATTATAAAAGATATGAAATCGGAACTGATGAGAATATGATTTTGCTGAACATCATCGCCAATAATGTCATCCATATGACTTTGGATTTATTGAAGAGGGATATGAGCGCCGATAGCCGGAAACGGATTTTTGAGGCACTTAGCCTATACAGGCTGCATGGACTAAAAGGCTTGAATGAATAATGTCGACAAGTAGGAGGATATTTTCGGGACGGTCCATCATTTTTCTGGCATTAAGGCTGTCCCTATATTTTTTTATTCCAAAAATGAATTTATAATTCATTATTAAACAGCATGAGCGCAGCAGGAGGGAGAAACGATGGGAACAGGTTATGCACTTAAGAACTGTAATGTGATTTATGGAGACGCGAAAAAAGACGTTGAAAAAATGATGACGATTTTAATTCACGAAGACGGGCTGATTCAGGAGATTGGAAAGGCAAGCGATTTGGCTATCCCTAGTCATTATCAAACGATTGATGTAGCGGGGAAATATGTGATGCCTGGCCTCATTAATGCGCACGTCCATCTTTTTGCAGATGGAAAGCCATTTACGCTGTCTGCAAGCGAAGGGCTGCTGAATTTTGCATTCCATCATATTTTGGATACGAAGCTGGGCCGAAGTGTGTTAAAAAAACGGGTCAAGAAAAATGCTCTGACGGCACTGCATTCCGGTGTAACCACGATGCGCAGCGTCGGTGAATTTTTTTATACTGATGTACAGCTCCGAGATGAAATTAATGCAAACCGGTTTGTTGGCCCCAATCTTTTGGTGTCCGGGTATTTCCTGAGCGTAACGGGCGGTCATGGGGCACCCTACTTGGCTTTGATCGGCGATTCGCCATGGGAAGCGAGAAAAAATGTAAGAATCAATGTGAAAAACGGAGTAGATCTAATCAAAATATGCGTGACCGGCGGGGTTACCGATGCCAACATGGTCGGTGAAGCAGGCCGCTTGCAAATGACGGAGGAAGAGGTTGCCGCCATCTGCGAGGAAGCCCATAAAATCGGTATGCGTGTAGCGGCCCATGTGGAAAGTACCGAAGGCGTAAGAATTGCGCTAAAGGGCGGGGTGGATACCATTGAACACGGTGCGGAGATGGATGAGGAGATCATAAGTCTGTACAAAAACAATCCTAGGGCATTAAAGGGCTATACCGCCTTGATTCCTACGATGCAGGCTGCGTATCCCACAGCAAAATTGGACACGGGCCTAACGAAGGTGAATGAGACTGTTAAGGAAAATTCCCGGCTTGTGTACGACTCGATGTTGAAGGGACTGCGACAGGCTGTGGAACATCATATCAAAATTGGGGTTGGAACGGATGCCGCAATGTCTTACGTCACCCACTATGATATTTGGCGGGAAGTGGACGAGCTGCTTGATTCCGTTTGGTAAAATCAAACCCACCCCGTAAACTCCAGTATAGACGCTTTCGCGGATTGGGCTTCGGATTGCGCCCCTTTACGCCATTCTTTTGGCGGCTTTCCCATAAGCCTGGAGAAGCAACGGTTGAAGCTGGAAATGGAGTGAAAACCGACTTGTTCGGAGATCGAAAGAATAGAATCTTCCGTGCTTTTTAACTGCTTGCAAGCCTCTTCGATTCGGGTGCTGTTTAGGAAATCGAGAGGCGACGTCCCCATAATTTCATGGAATTTTCTTCGAAAATGAGTTGTACTTAAATGGCACAGGTCGGCCAAAAAATCCATGGTAATGGGGTTCATATAGTTTTTCGTGATGTACTCCAGAACCGGAGAAATGACAAAATCGCTTTTCAGACTATGCTCTGTTTCTTGATCTGCCAACAGTTCATTCCTGGAATGAATTCTAAGGAGTTCTATGTAAAGGGATAGCAATAAGCCGTAGGCACTTTCCTGATAGTAAGGATTCTGCTGTTTTAATTCCTCTACGATTGAAGTCGCAAGTGTATAAACCTTGGGATGTTGCTCCTTATCCAATATACAGTTCATACCCTTAACCACCCACAAATTCGGCTCGAAGTTGCTGTAAGCACTTTTAAATGAATGTTGAAAGAGATCCTCTGGCGAAAAAAAGATATAAGACCAAAGACTGGCTGTATTTGGCGAACTATACGTGGTATGAGGAAGATACCTGGGGATGAAGGTCACATCGCCCGCTTTGAAGGGTACAGAATCTCCTTTGATCTCCATGATGCCGCTATCTGAATAGCATATACCAATCTCTAAATGGTTATGGAAATGGAGATGCTCACTTTTAATATCTGAAATCTTCCAACGCTCACCGCTTAATAGCAAGACAGGGAAATTTATAGGCAAGCTGTAGTGCCGATATTCTATAACGGGCTTCTTTTTTCTGGGCATATTCAATACCCCCATGACTTTGATTTTAACCAGCAGATATACATCAGGATTTTGCAAAATTCGATTCCAATCGCTCCAAGGTGCAATATATAGACGAACTAGACCATTTCGATCTATATACTGTTTATTGGAAGTCGCTTATTGGATTTTTGCAAAATCATCACATAAATGATTGGAATTGCACAGTTTTGTTGCGAATATGCTTAGATAGAGACTATTTTACTGCGTACAATGGAATAAGTAAAGCGTTTTCAAAACGGTGACGAACAGCTCTCAAGCGCCTTTGGGGGCGTGTGCGAAAGAGAGGAGAACATAGATGCTTCAATTAACTTATGACAAGGAAGAGATGTTAATAGTTATCGACAAAGTCGTCAGAAAAACAATGGCGATGGATTTGACGTGGGACTGGCCTTGCGGTGTGGCTTATTATGGGGTATCCAGAGCCTATACAAAAACTGGAAATAAAGAGTATTTGAATATGCTTGTGCAATGGGCAGATGAATATATCGAGCTGGGGCTGCCGCATTGGACGGTAAACACATGTGCTATGGGTCATATGCTGATCACATTGTATGAAGAAACAGGGGACCAGAAATATTGGGATATTGTGATGAGCAAGGTGGATTATATTCGGAACCATGCTCTCAGGTTCGGAGACAATGTTCTGCAGCATACGGTATCCGTTGCTAATGATTTTCCAGAACAGGCATGGGCGGACACATTGTTTATGGCGGCATTTTTTCTGCTCCGTGTAGGAACCAAATTAAAGGATGAGGAAATGATCCAGGACGCCTTAAACCAATATTACTGGCATATCAAATACCTGCAAGACCCTAGTAGCGGTTTCTGGTACCATGGCTACAATAATGTCAAGCAGGATCACATGTCCGGATTTTTCTGGGGGAGAGCGAATGCTTGGGGAGCCTATACCATGTCGCAAGTTAAAATTCATTTGAAGGACTGGTATTTATATCCGCAGTGCATGGACGTGGAGTGTTCGCTTCGGGATCAACTGGCGGCACTAAAGGGTGTTCAAACGGAGAACGGCCTATGGCGGACGGTACTGGATGACGAGGAGTCCTACGAGGAGGTGTCTGCATCTTGCGGAATCGCGGCAGCCATGATCAATAACGGCAATCCGCTGCATACCAAATACGTGCAAAAGGCATTGGACGGCATCTTGAACCATATTAGCGAGGACGGACGGGTACTAGGTGTGTCGGGCGGCACAGCGGTTATGAAAGATCGGGATGGGTATCGCAATATTCCAAAAGACTGGATTCAGGGCTGGGGACAAGGCTTGGCGTTGGCTTTTCTATCCGATATGTTGAATTAGGAGGGATCGAAGTTGTCTAAACAAACAACGGGGGCCTTTACACTACCGGGAGAATCTGGTTATGAGGCGCTGACCCTAAAATTAGCTGAACGGTGGGGTGCCGATGTCATTCGTGATAGTGACGGCACGCAATTGTCCGACGAGATTATTAACGCTGGGTACGGCATATATTCGACAATCTGTATCATCAGAGATCATAACGAGTGGGCGTCCCACAATCTTGACAAGCTGCAGCAGTGTTTTTTAATTACAAATCCGAAGGTAGCTGTACAAGATTATGTATCCATCTATCTGATGGAGGATTTTTTTGCTGAACAATTCAAAGTTAATGATTCCAAAGAGGCGTTTAACTATTGGCAGGTTTTTGACAGAACGACCGGGGAGGAAGTTCCAAGAGAACAGTGGAATTATGAAAGGGAATCCGGAAATGTAGTCATTACCGGAATTGTTCCTTGGCATAAATACACCGTAAGCTTCATGGCCTACCGGATCTGGGAAGAGATTTCCATGTACAATCACACAACGAATCATTGGGACAAAGAGCATTTGATGCAGATTGATCCCGTCTATGCAGAAACGCAAAAGTATCTGCTGGATTGGATGGAAGATTGGTGTCTCCATCATAAGGAAACCACGGTTGTTCGGTTTACCTCCTTATTTTATAATTTCGCCTGGATCTGGGGCAGTAATGAGCGCAATCGCCATCTGTTCTCTGACTGGGGTTCATACGATTTTACGGTAAGTTCAAGAGCGCTTGATCTGTTTGCCAAGAAATACGGGTATTCGATGACTGCCGAGGATTTTGTGAATGGTGGGAAATACCGCGTCAGTCATATCCCGGCTGAGCAGCGCAAGCTGGATTGGATGGCATTTATCAATGATTTTGTAATCGAATTTGGCAAGAAATTAATTGACATTGTGCATAGGCACGACAAGCTGGCCTATGTTTTCTATGATGACAGTTGGGTTGGTATGGAGCCTTACAATGACCGTTTTCAAGAGTTTGGATTTGACGGGTTGATTAAATGTGTGTTCTCAGGTTACGAGGCGAGACTTTGCTCAGGTGTAAAAGTGAATACGCATGAGATTCGGCTGCATCCATACTTATTTCCGGTTGGTTTAGGCGGACTTCCTACCTTTATGGAAGGGGGGAACCCCACGCTGGATGCCAAAAAGTATTGGATTAATATTCGGCGCGCCTTGCTGCGGGAGCCTATTGACCGGATTGGACTGGGCGGATATTTGCATCTTGTAGAGCCTTACCCGGATTTTTGCGATTACATCGAAAAGATTGCCAATGAGTTCAGAGAAATTAAGGAACTGCACCATGAAGGCAAGCCCTATCACATGAAGACGAAGGTAGCTATTCTGCATAGTTGGGGAAAATTGAGATCGTGGACATTGTCCGGACATTTCCATGAAACGTATATGCATGATTTGATTCATGTCAATGAGGCTTTATCCGGATTGCCGATTGAAGTGCAATTCATTGATTTTGAAGATATCCGTCAGGGAATTCTACAGGATTGTGATGTAGTGATCAATGCCGGCTCTGCTGGTTCAGCATGGAGTGGTGGGGAGTACTGGAATGACAACAAGTGTGTGGACTTACTGACGAAATGGGTTTATGAGGGTGGTACCTTTATTGGCATCAACCAGCCTTCTGCGGTTGAAGGTCACGACAGCTTTTTCAGAATGGCACATGTTCTTGGACTGGATGAGGATACAGGCTCCAGAGTAGGTCATGGAAGATGGACTTATGAGGTTAGGGATGAGCATGGATTGGTGCCTGAAGGAGCCAGTATAACGCCAAAGAATAGCATTTATCTTACTGATGGGTCAGCTGCGGTAGTGGAAGAAACGAGTGGTATGATAACACTGTCTACTCATGCCTTTGGTAAAGGAAAGGGGATATACCTTCCTTCTTTCGAATTCAGCTGGGAAAACACAAGGTTGCTGCTGAATTTGATTCGCTTTGCAGGCAATGAGTTACATGAAACGAAGTACATTACGGATAACCTATATACAGAGTGTGCTTATTATCCAGAAAGTAAAATGTTGGTTGTTATTAACAATAGCGATCAAGTTCAAAGAACGACGATTGAAACGGAATATGGCAAACAAACCATGGAATTAGAACCGTATGACACCATGATCACCCATATCGGCTTAACAAAATCGGTATAGGAACGGAAAATAATGAGAAGTAGCGGTATCAAGCCCTCCTTTATTTAAGGAAGGGCTTTTTGTTTCAGCACCTCCAGAAAATCAAGCCAATTTACCGGGGATTTTGTCCATTCAAAAGTATCTACTCCATCATTAACTATAAGTAAAACAATTAAGGAGATGATTTCTTTGAGAAAGGCAACCTTAATGAAAATTAAAAAAACAGAAGCAAAGTTGGGAAAAAAACTGAAAAAAAATAGTCACGTGATTATGAATCTTAAAAAAGCCATTCGTGTAACTCAACTTGGAGATGGGTTCGCACGATTCACTTTCGCACCGATCACTATTTCTCCTAATAGCTTTAGAAGCACTACGATTAACGGTAACGCCTACAATCTGATTAGCGGTGCATGGACTTTCTCTGGAAATGAACAAGGGTTTCTTCTCAATAATTATTCCGCGGCCGAAGACAGATGGGTATTTACTGCATGGAATCCAACTGGATTCACAAGAACGGTATCCTATGCTGTTATCGCCAAACGGAAGCCATGATTCAAATGTCATAGCTAGTAAAGAAAAGGAGCTTGCAGGTTCCTTTTCTTTACTAAAATGTAAATGAATAGACCAAAGATCTCCTAAAGGGTGTGAAGTTTTCTGGATTCTGCCTTAAAAGCCTTTTTACCTTATAATTTTTGATAGTGGTTTAAGAGGTGCTCAACTCTATCTTTAATAATCTGTTTTAAAGATTCAGGCTTCACTGATCGTACATAATGACCATATCTCATAAAATAATGAGCGATAAATTCTTCTTCTCCTGGATTATAGAATCCCTTAATGACTGTCTTATCACCATTTTCTATTTTCATAGAAGGATAATGTTCTTTATAAAAAATATCCTTGGCTTGTTCTACAATCTCTACTTCAAAGTCAATGCTCTTCTCAGTTTGATACATTTCTAATGAACGACTAAGAAGTTCATCTATAGAAAAGCGAGAATTGTTCTCCTCTTCTATAAGGGTTATTCGATCACATCTGAAAACTCTATATTTATTCGTATGTAACTCTATTCCAGTAGCATACCATTGACCAAACTTAGCGGAAATTTTGAAAAATTGAATATAGTAACTTTTTTTCTGATTATTTTTTACATATTTAACTTTACAGGTACTCTCATTAAGAATGCTTGTTAGAATTTTATCTAAATAACGACTAACATGATTATGCTGATATGTTTCAAATTGTAAAACCTTTTTCATTTTATGAATCTGGTTTATTTGTATTTTAGAAAGACAGTGTTCAAACTTTTCATTCAGTTGATTAACACTTAAATGAAAGGGGGTGGATTGATAAGCTTCTAACGTCAACATTGCAAAGTACAGAGCATACACTTCATCCATCGTAAAAATAATGGGGGATAACAATCTATTTTTTAGGATACCATATCGTCCATGTCTGCCATGTTCCGAAAAAATAGGCATACCTAATTGTTCCAATGAACTAATATCACGTAGAGCTGTACTTTTTGAGATATGGTATTTATCCATTAGGTCATTTAAATTAAAAAACTCTCGACTGTTTAAGTATCTGATCATGTCATTTAATCTTTCCGATTTCTTCATCTAAATCTCCTTATAAAGGTGTCATGTTTTGATACCTTTTTATATGATAATAAGTTCAAGGGAATATATCAAATTCATAAGATATCTGACTAAAAGCACATATAAAAGGAGATTGATACCATGAGTACAACATTAGAAGTAGCTATTTTCTTATCCATGAACGGAAAGGCAAAAGAAGCTATACATTTTTACAAAAAACACTTCAGCGCAGAGGAATTGTTTCTGGTTACCTATCAAGACATGGCCCAACGTGACAGCTCCATACAGCTTACGGATGAAAATAAAAATTATATTTCTCATTCAGTCTTATCCATCGGAAAAACAAAAGTAATGATAGCAGAAGATACAATGAATCCCAGTGAAGAATATACAGTAGGGAATAATACTTCATTATGTATTCAAAGTGCTGACCTAGAAGAAATTAAACGTTTTTATGATAGCTTAATTACAGATGATCGAGTGAAAATTATTGTGCCTTTATCTAATAATGTGTTTAGCCAAGCCTACGGTATTATTGAAGACCCATTCGGTATTCAAATACAATTAATGTTTGATAATCGATTATAATAAAAAAGCATATTGTATGTTCCATGTTTCATAATTGGATAATAAATGGGCAGAAGTAAAAACTAAAATGGGAAAACCTAAGATACCGCAGCAGAAAAGGAGACACTATGACGGAGAAAAAAGAAATAGCAGATAAAATAGGGTGGAACTTCGACAACAGTTACTCTCGTTTGCCGGAATCATTGTTTACAAAGCTCAACCTAACTCCTGTCCGCTCACCAAAGCTGATCATTCTTAATCATCCGTTGGCAGCATCACTGGGGTTGAACGGCACGGCGCTGCAAGGGAATGATGGCGTAGCGGAGCTGGCCGGTAACCAGGTTCCTGAAGGGGCTATGCCTCTTGCTCAAGCTTACGCAGGGCATCAATTCGGGCATTTTAACATGTTAGGAGACGGACGTGCTCTGCTGCTTGGCGAACAGATCAATCCCTTGGGTGAACGGGTTGATATTCAGCTCAAGGGCTCAGGCAGAACGCCATACTCCCGTGGTGGTGACGGTCGTGCGGCACTTGGGCCGATGCTTCGCGAATACATCATCAGTGAGGCGATGCATGCGCTAGGTATTGCTACCACCCGCAGCTTGGCGGTGGTATCCACGGGTGAGTCGATCATCCGGGAAACCGAGCAGCCCGGAGCCATTCTGACCCGTGTGGCTGGCAGTCATCTTCGCGTCGGCACCTTTCAATACGTCTCAGCATGGGGCACGTCCCAAGATCTCCGTGCTCTGGCTGATTATACATTGGAAAGACACTACCCGGAAGTTGCCAATGACGAAAACCGTTACCTTTCACTTCTTCAGGAAGTGATTAAGCGTCAGGCCGAGCTGATTGCCAAATGGCAGCTAGTTGGTTTTATTCATGGGGTGATGAACACCGACAATATGACCCTTAGCGGAGAAACCATTGATTATGGACCTTGCGCCTTCATGGATACCTATGATCCTGAGACGGTGTTCAGTTCCATCGACAGGCAGGGACGCTATGCTTATGCCAATCAGCCGCATATTGCTGCGTGGAATCTCGCGAGATTTGCTGAGACGCTCTTGCCACTGCTGCATGACAACAGGGAGCAGGCTGTCACACTGGCTGAGGATGCAATTTCAGATTTTGTAAAAATGTTTCACCATCATTGGCTTGCAGGAATGCGGGCGAAGCTAGGGATCTTTAACGAAGAGCAGGAGGATGAATCTCTTATTGAGGAGCTTCTGAGTATCATGCAGAAGCATCGTGCCGACTACACCAATACCTTCCGTGCCCTAACTTTGAACAAGCTGGAGGATACGGTTCTGTTCAGCACTGCGGAATTCACCCAGTGGCACGAGCAGTGGCAGGCGAGGCTGGGCAGACAGCAGGAATCACAAGCCTCCTCGTATCAGCTGATGCGCAGCAGCAATCCTGCAATCATTCCACGCAACCACCGGGTAGAAGAAGCACTGGAAGCTGCGGTGGAACGAGAAGACTACCGTGTGATGGAGCGGCTTCTTGAAGTTCTTTCGAACCCTTATGCCTACTCTACCGAACAGGAAATTTACTCTACATTGCCTGAGGAATCCACCTGTCCTTACCGAACCTTTTGCGGTACCTGATGTGGAGCGAACTATTTGAAGATAACCTATATTATGCGTTGGTGGAGAAGATAGCCAATCTCTCACCAACGCATTTTGTTTTTATAGTGGTAGGTTGCGACTGATTAATCCAGTTCCTGACCGTCATTTTCGATCTGTATGTGTCCGCAATAAAGACATTGATGCGTACAGTTCTGCGTAAGAGCAGGCTGGCCTTCGATGCGCATGTCGCTTTTTCCGTTCAGCCAAGGCATCGTAAGGACAGGAATACACGGTGCCTTTTTCACCCCATAAATATCGACCATCTCACTGGCTTGCACAGCCGGATTCAGCGGACTGGAGCAATTCCCAAAAGATTTTATGTTCACTCCGGGCACATAATCTCCAATATTCATCTGAGCTTTATTTTTGACATACACCCCATGGCTAAAAGGGCGCTTCAAACGCGTGGGCTGTGTACCGTAACTACAGCTTAAAATCGCACCTGCCACGACATAGCTTTTTTTCGCACCTGTTCCAGGCTGCACACTTGCTTCTTCCATACGGATTATTCCTCCTTTGTGGCCATCTCTACTTTTTGCACACGAACACCTGTAAATGGACGACGCAGCAGACTTTCCGCTACCGCGAGATTGATATAGATATGTGCTTCCAACAAGCCGGCAATCCGAAATATAGAGGATTCGATTTTCCCGTGTTTAAGTACCAATTGCTTCAAGGTGTGGTCGGGATACCACTCGGTTTGTGAGGAAAGACAATCCACCACAGGTGGACGCAGTACCCAGTACACATCCTGCCTGGCTTTCTGAAAATCGGTAAGTATAGCGGCCTTCCATTCCAGCTCAGGCATATATTTTTCCAACAGGGCTTTCATAGAGTCTGAAACCAGCGGCAAAGGGAACTCCAGAAAATCCGGATATACGGTTCGTGAATCTGTATGTACAGCTAAAAACAGGGGAGTATCATCCGCCTGAAGGGTATGACCCGAAAGGATATCTTCCACCTGCAAGGGAGACAGGGGCGCAGTCTCCACCCGATGCTTTACGCGCTCGTCCACCATGAGTCGGTAATACCTCATGACATCCACTCCCCTTTACTCACTGCATCTGTTATCTGTGTAGCCAGGGGCGCTTCTATAGCAGCAAGGCCAATGGCTTCACTTAGTTGGTCATCTGTAAAGCTTACCCGGTGTAGTTTTGCTCCTGTAAAATTAGCGTTTACTAAACATGCACCTATAAACGAAGCGTCAGTAACATCGGCTCCTACAAAGCAGGCACCTGTTAGATCCGCGCTGTTAAATAAAGCTCTTTGCAGCGCGGCATCTTGGAAAGTAGCTCCTTGAAGCTGTGCATGTTGAAAACTAGCTCCCTGTAAATTAGCTCTTGTAAAATTCACTCCATCCAATCCTAACGGTTCCCAATCCAGCCAAGCATCCGATCCATATTCGCTATTGCTTATCACTTCGTCCAGTACAGCCTCTTGCAGGGAACAGCCACTGAAATCGGCTCCATGAAGCAGGCTGTGCGAAAGGTCGGTTCCATCTAGCTGAGCTTCTTGCCATACCGTGCCTACGAGGATACAGTGATGCAATTGACTTTGTTGCATCCCGATCTGGCGAAAGACTGTATAGCGAAAATCCAAGGAACTGTAATTTCCATCCGACAGTTGAACTTGAGACAGTGCTTGGTAGCTGTAGGCCGATTCTTCTTTTTCCTCCAGCCAAGACTTTATTATGTTTGCATCCACGGGTCTTCGATCTTCCCGATACACGGAGACACTATGATCCATATACTCTCCGACGCGAATCTCAAAAGCTTCTTCACGATCCAACGCCTCAAACTCTGGTAGGTGGACTGCTTGCTTCATAGCCTGACGAACTAGACTAACGATCATCGTATGAAGATATCCCGCTGCTTCCAACATGATCTGTTCCAATTCAAGTTCGGAAAGGGAGACTTGTTGCTTCAAAGTTTCAGCCCCAAGTTGTTCACGTAATTGAGTCCAATAGAGAAAAATCCAACTTGCATCGTACTCCAACTGAACGGGCTCAGCATCAAGCATCCATAAGGCATCCGTAGCTTCAACAAGATAAACGGGCTTCTGTTCAAGCCATGTGGTGCGCAGCATAGAGTAGGTGATGTAACCGATATGACCTTTACGGCCTGTAAATTGTTTTTGCCGAACCAGCTCACAAAAGGCGCGAAAATGTTCTACTATATGCTGTAATCTTTGTGTTTGTGTTGATTTACATGTCAACGCCCATTCTTTGCGAATGAAAGACCAAGCCTGATGAAGAGCCGTTTGTTGTTGATCTAACACATCTGTTTGCTTTTCCATTTCTAATCATCCTTAATTCGACTTCACTTCGCTGCCTTTCATATCCGCCGATCCGCTTAATTCAATATGACTGCCATTACAATCCATACGGAGCTGACTACCTGCGGATAGACTCATCGTCTTCCCCGCAGACAGGCTGAGATTGCCTCCCGCCGTAATATTCACCTGTTTGCTGCTCGCAATATGAATGCCTTCTTTATCGTCCAGTTTGATATAAATAGCGCCGTCCTTACCTGTAACGACCAGTTCATCCGGTCCCAGTCGAATTTCCTTGCCATGCGGGGTACGCCATATTTTCATTTGCGGATTGGAAAAATGGTTATGCGTACTCTTGCGATCTGCCCTTCTCACGGCACTACCTGCAACGCCGTCTTCTTCCCGACTACCGGGGAAATAGAGGGAAACTGAATCGCCTTTTTCTGGCATGACATACCAGCCGGTATGGCCACCGCCACTGTACACAGTAGAATAGTTGAACCAGTGTGCTTGGTTTGTGTCCTGTTGTTCATCACAATCCAGATGAATGCGCACCTGATCCTGACGTACGTCCAGCACAATACCGCTTAATGAGGCTCCTGCCAGCTTATCCTGGTAGTAGCTTTTTTGCCGAAATCCTTGGTAAGAACCCAACACATACTGATGCCGCAGCAGTCCCTGACTCATGGCGGTGTAGGCTTCCATCACATATAGGTTATGCCCCTGAAAATTCAACTGAGCGCCCAAGTCGAGTACCTCATCCGTTTCTACCTCATAAAAAATAAAATCGTGTTCACTCAGCTTGGTTTGCTCATTCTCCTGAAAATAACGAAAAGGAAGCAATTGCTTACGTACGGTATAACGGGTATGATCCAGTATCGCCTGTGCAGGGCTGTCCTCAATACCAAAATAAAATTTGGGACTGTCAAAACGGGCTACAGGCATCAGACTTGTATGATAACGTGAGGCTATGCGTCTTAAAAACGCCCAGTCTGTCTCCTGATACTGAATGGCAAGCCGTCCGATGGCTTCTCCTCCAGTAGCCCCGTCGATCACATCCAGTCCTTCATAGTCCTTACCTATGTGCTCCAGCATTTGAGGAATCGTCATTTTCGTATACTGAAAAGAACGAGTACGCTGCTTCATGTCCATCCGGTACGTATGGGAAATGGCTTCCACCTCCAGATAGTACACACCTCGCACGACTTTTACCTCGACCGAGAGGGCAATCCCACTAAATAGCGGCTTGCTTGCTCCAGATTCATCTTGTTGACTGACTTCAATGATGGTATTTTTTTCCGTCGTTTCTACGTAACTGTCTTGCAAGTCATCGGGGATAATACCTGTAAAATAAAGCCGAGTATGCTCGTTAATTTTTTTCGTTAAGGTAAGCTCCTCCAGATCAATTTGTTCATAAGGGTGAATTTGAATTTGATCGTATCCCAGACTCATGGTGTAGTCATTCCTTTCTCATTTGTAGAATAGATGGAGGGTGGAAGGACAGAAAGGGATTGAACCCAGTATTCTGCTACAGGTAACCATACTTCGAGATCTATCTCCAGACAGCTAAAGGAACCTATGACAACTCGTCCATTGTGGATGAAGAGCAGCATTTCGTTGTATAGATTACCGTCGATCCCCGCCGCCACAAAACGAATCTGCCCAACTGAAAGTCCAGAACAGTTGGTGACCATTTCGGTACCTAACCAGTTGCGAATCGGTTGTACAGACCGTAAAATATCCGCCATTTGCTCTACAAAATCAGGCAGTTCTTCCGCTTCCAGAGCGGTATCTGTAGGATTAAAAGTGATATTGATGGTCTCCTCAGATGAGGTATAAATGACCTTTGGTCGATGCTCTGAAGGATATTTGATTATAGCTTGCTCCATTGGCATAGGAGTGAAGGACTTGGGGATGTAGAAACCAATCTCTCCGTGTAGTATTGTAATGGGCTCCAACGTGAGATAATCAATTTCAACATGAAGTAGCTTTGTTTCTTCAAACATGGAACCGTCCAGTTCCGATTTCTGGGTTTGAGCTGGGATGGATTTCACATTATCGTTATTAGCTGTCTTCTGATCCACCATTTTAGCTTTGAGGCTAAGTATATGCTCGTCTAGATAGTTCATAGAAAGCCCCCTTTTAGAAAAATACACGTTTGTACTTGAATATGTAAAGATGGGAGGAGATATTTAAGTACAGAACCAACATATGTATTTATCGGTTAAAAGAGAGATTTAGTTTACAAAATGAACCATTCGTTGGGGGGACATTGTTCGATTTTAGATTCTATTTCATTCCATAACGCCTTTTTGCCGTAATAATTCGGTTGTAGTACTCCAAAGTAGGCATTGCATCTTGATATCCCCACCAGGATATGCCGGCACAATCAGCTTACCAGTACCAACATTAAAATACCCGCCTGTCACTTCTTGATATTGGGATTCTGTTGCTAAACGAATAATAATTTCTGCTCCTCTCCGTGGGTCTCCGATATGCAAAGCGTTCAATATTTTTGCAAGTACCGAAGAAAATCCTAACTCACGGCCAAGGCCAGTAACGTTAAATCCTGGATTAAGTGCGTTAACTGTGATCCCAGTTCCATCCAACTGACGTCCAAGTTCTTCTGTAAACATGATATTAAGAAGTTTAGTCTTTCCGTATATCTTAGATGAACCTCTTGCGGTAAATGCAGATGTATCTATTAAATCCTCCGGTAATTTTAATTCACCATGGTTGCGTGACGCTTCAGAAGCTACATTGACGATCCTAGCATTTGTGGATTCCATTAGTGAATTGAGTAGTGTATGCGTTAACAGCCACGGGGCAAGATAGTTTACGGCTATCATTTCTGCCAAACCCTCTGAGGTTATTCGCTGTTCAAATCCATGTAATCCAGCATTGTTCACTAATACATCAATCTTTGGATAATTAGCTTTAATTTCATCCCCAATACGTTTGACATCTTTCATAAGAGACAGGTCCCCGAAAAAAAAGTCTACCTTTGTACTTGGCGCCAAGTCTCTCAGAATATTTCTAGTCGTTTCAGCACGCTTTTCATTTCTGGCTGTTAAGACTAGATGTGCTCCGCGTTGGGCTAATTCAATTGCTACCCATTGTCCAAGACCGTTAGTAGCACCAGTGATTACAATAATCGGGTATGTCGACATATAAATCATCCTCCAAATTCTCGATCTAATTACATTCTTATTCATGTCCACGCTTTACGGTTGTGGATGCTTTATACTGTAGATCTTCTGCTTGACACTTACCAAAGTTGAAAATATGATTGACATATATCAAGTATATGTATTTTGATTGATATATGTCAAATATATTCATACTAATTTAAATAAGGTGGAGACATATGGATAATAAAACTCAACATCCAAATTCTACAAGAGAGCAATTAGAACTGAATCTTGGTGAACAACTTAATGCACTTATAAGCGCGTCACATGCACTCAATGTAAAAACTGCGGCACTTTTCGATCCATCATTACAACCTGCGGCTTTTCTGATCGTACGCTGTCTCCTTTCGTACGGTCCGGCAAGCGCTACATTTTTGGCAGAATCCACCGCTATGGATCGAAGCTCTGTCAGCCGTCTTGTTACTCAGCTTAAGCAATTGGAATATGTAAAAAGTGAAACTCACCCTGAGGATCGCCGGGGGGTGTTGATATCCCTGACAGCTAATGGTCGTGGAAAAGCCTTGGAAGCTTTAAAAGAAAAAGAAAATGAGTTTTATCAACGTATTTCAACATGGGAGGATTCCAAACTTGAAGCATTTATTGGGATGCTGAATTGTTTTAACGGTCAAGATTGTGAGGATTAATGAGTTTAGACATAAAGCATCGTATGATGAAAATAGGGGGTATTTCAAAAGTGAAAGAAAAAAATGTTAGGGAAATTAGGGTATCTGATTATCATGACATTTATTTGTTGAACCAAGATTTTAACCCCAATCTATATCTATTTCCTGAAGAAAAAGTAAAAGAGAAGATTGAATTGATTACAAAGGAATCAAAAGATATGATCTTTGTTTATGAAGAAAATAACGAGGTCTTAGGATATATTCATGGAAGCCCATATGAATTACTTTTTTCTGAATCTTTGGTAAATGTACTAGGATTTGTTGTTAAAGAAAAGTATAGAAATCAAGGTGTAGGTAGCATGTTGATTGAGCGTCTTGAACAGTGGGGAAAGTCCCATGGATTTTCTGGGATCAAACTATTATCTCACCCAAGTCGGATACAGGCTCACAGATTCTATGAACGACGTGGCTATATGTTTACCAAGGATCAGAAAAATTTTATAAAAAATCTCAAATAAATACATATTCATTCATCATTGAATAAGTGGGTTCAAAAGCCTGATCTTTAGCTAGGCTTTGAACCCTTCAATTTTATAGATGAGATCCGCCACTTGCATCAATCCATTGACCAGTTATATCTTCATCTCAGATTTCAAATAGACTTAATATCGTGATATTTATCATTGAAGAAATATGTTTGTTTAGCACTCTAATGCATTACATTAAATTGACCATTGTTCAGAAAATATGAATAGCCTTCCTTTCCATTTCATGCATAAAAATGTCTGCTAATTAGCAGTTGTATTTAGGCGTTTTTTGTCATACAATGCATCTAATGCTACGGACTCGGTCTTAGAAACAGTAAGGTTTGGACGGTAAATAGGACGTGGTTTTCTGGTGTATTTACGAATCGTGGAACTACTTTGTTGTCGTTCACTCACGACCACGTCAGTCTGAAAAGTTAATAATGTTTGGGGACAGTTTTCCGGATCATTAGCGTTTGATGATGAACATATACGAAGGGGAGCGTTCTTTTGGAATCGAAACAATTAACGAGAGGGCTAAAGCCACGGCATGTTGAGTTGATTGCGCTTGGAGGCACGATTGGCGTCGGTTTGTTTATGGGATCGGCAAGTACGATAAAATGGGCAGGTCCCTCAGTGCTGCTGGCTTATCTCTTAGCTGGGATTATTATGTTTTTTGTCATGCGGATCATGGGGGAAATGCTGATTCTTGAACCGGTGACAGGCTCATTCGCTACATTTGCTCATAAATATATCAGCCCTTTAGCCGGTTTCTTGACCGCCTGGAGCTATTGGTTTTTATGGGTTACCGTAGGGATGGCGGAAGTTACTGCGATTGGGGTATATGTGGGCTACTGGTTTCCAGATATCCCGCAATGGTTGCCGGCTTTGGCAGGTGTAATTATTATTGCATTGGCCAATTTGGCGGCTGTGAAATTTTATGGGGAATTTGAGTTTTGGTTTGCGATGATTAAAATTGTCGCCATTATCTTCATGTTAGTAGTTGGTACGGGGATGATCTTCTTTGGACTCGGTAACGGTGGACAACCGATAGGTCTATCCAATCTGTACAGCCATGGCGGCTTCTTTGCAGGTGGTTTGAAAGGGTTTCTGTTTGCACTCTGTATTGTAACAGCGGCTTACCAAGGGATAGAAATGGTGGGTATTACGGCAGGTGAAGCTGAAAATCCAAAAACGACACTGCGAAAAGCCATTAAAAACATCATCTGGCGTATTCTGATTTTCTACGTGGGTGCAATCTTTGTCATTGTTACGATTTATCCTTGGAACCAAATAGGCGAGATCGGTAGTCCATTTGTTCTGACTTTTGCCAAGGTAGGAATTGTGGCTGCTGCGGGTATCATTAACTTTGTTGTACTTACAGCTGCGATGTCTGGTTGTAACAGTGGTATTTACAGTGCGGGAAGAATGTTATACACGTTGGCTAAGAACGGACAAGCTCCCAAGTTTTTCGGGAAAGTTTCTCCAAGCGGCGTCCCTAGAAATAGTATAATAACGACCATTTCCTTGCTGCTGGTAGGGGTGTTATTTAACTATTTAATGCCTGATTCCAAACTGTTTCTGTATATTTACAGCGCCAGTGTTCTTCCAGGCATGGTACCGTGGTTTGCATTAGCCATCAGTCAATTTAAATTCAGGAAAAAGTGGAAAGACGAAATGAAGGATCACACCTTTAAATCTCGTTTTTTTCCGATCAGTAATTACATTACCATTATCTTTTTGTTGCTTGTGATCGTTGGAATGTGGTTTAATCCAGACACACGCTTGTCGTTGATTGTCGGGGCATCATTCATGGCGATCGTCATTGTTGGATATTTTGTCTTTGGCATAGGAAAGCGGCAGAGAATTGAAGAATTAGAGGAAAACTAAAAGATTGCTAAATACGTAACATTTGCCGAGCGCAATTCAGATGATCCTGAGTTCGCTCGGCTTTTCTTTTACATGACGAGGGAGGAGCTATGGAAGGGTTGTTACTGAGGTATAGAACCGTGTGGTTATCCTGTTCGCACTACAAGTGTAAATATAGAGACAAAAAAAGTGAGAAGGGAAACTGAGAAGTTGATAATTGCAATACTCTTACGGTTAGCCTTAAACTCTGTAATTCCAGAAAATAAAAATATAAACCCTAGAAAAAATTGCGAGACTTTGTATAAGTCCTTGTAGGTATCTGGATATACGAGGGATAGTAAGGACGAGATCATAACAACTACAGCAAATATTAAAGTGAGGATTCGGTAAATATCCATTTTCTTAAACATAGATAAGTTCCCCCTTCCTATTTATTCCTAATGTATTATATTCTAAGGGTAGAATCTTTGAATTACAAATAAATACAAAAAAGAGGAAATGGACAATAGGATGGTACACAGAATAAAGTGAAGGTGTCCCAAGTAATACTTTGGGGACACCTTCAAAATTAAAATCACTTGTACAACTTATGATTTACATAGCTTACATTGTGCTAATGTCAATCACGAATCTATACTTCACATCAGAAGCCAACACTCGTTTGTAGGCTTCGTCAATCTGGTCGGCCGATATCACTTCAATTTTAGGAACAATATTGTGTTTTGCACAAAAATCCAACATTTCCTGTGTCTCACGGATGCCTCCTATCATTGAACCAGCAAATGAACGGCGATGTCCGATAAGGGACATCACATTTAGTGACAACGGCTCCCCAGGGGCACCGACATTCACCAAAGTTCCATCTAGATTGAGTAGTGCAAAATAAGCATCCATATCGATGGCAGCACTTACCGTGTTAATAATCAAATCAAAGTGCCCAGCAAGCTTTTCAAATGTTTCTGGTTCGCTTGTAGCATAATAGTGATCCGCACCAAATTGCAAGCCATCATCCTTTTTCTTTAATGTTTGTGATAGAACGGTTACCTCAGCACCCATAGCATGTGCAATCTTGATAGCCATATGGCCAAGGCCTCCCATTCCCACAACGGCCACTTTCTTATCTGGACCAGCACCCCAGCGGTTCAACGGTGAATAAGTCGTAATACCTGCACAAAGTAATGGAGCAGCCACGTCTAGCTCAATGTTATCTGGAATTTTCACTACAAAATCCTCAGTTACGACAATGTGGGTAGAATATCCGCCTTGTGTAGGCTCGCCGTATTTGTCAACACCAGCATAGGTAGGGACATTTCCTTTAAGGCAGTATTGTTCCTCTCCTTTACGACAGTTCTCACATTCTCCACAGGAATCGACCATACAGCCAACCCCTACCCGGTCACCAACTCTGTACTTTGTAACCTTAGATCCTACCTCCGTGACAATCCCTGCAATTTCATGTCCAGGTACGAGAGGGTAGTTCACTGGTCCCCATTCACCGTGAGCAGTGTGGATGTCAGAATGGCATATTCCGGCATATTTAATTTCAATCAGAACATCGTATGAATCAAGATCCCGTCGTTTAATTTCAGCCGATCGAAACGGTTTGTCTGGGCCATCGACAGCTCGTGCTTTAGCAGTTATCATAAATAGCCTCCTATTATTTGTATTTTTCTAGAGAATGCAGTTATATCGGTATAAATTGAAAACTAGCTGAAGTCGGTTGAAGTTGCCCTTCATTCATTTCCATTTATACTTTTTCTCTTGCAAATCAATGTTAATCCTTATAGTTAACTCTAAGTCAAGCGCAAGTTTATATTCCTTTTGGGAATTTCTGCTCGTACAGGTTCAGGTTCATTACATCTATTAATAAAGCCTCTATCCAGTAATGTTGTTTTCTTGCTAATTATATTTCGTTAGATAGCATCTGATTCTACTTTTCCTATAAGGGGACTTTGACATTCTACAAATAACTTGATAGAATCCCCCTTATATCATAGAGTTAACTCGAAGTCTACGTCATTAAGAATAGGAGATACATGATGAAGACATATTCTATCAGCGAAGTCGCAAAAGAATTGAATCTTACAGCATACGCTTTGCGTTACTACGACAAGGAGGGACTTATGCCTTTTGTAGAACGGACATCTAGCGGAACAAGATTATTTAAAGAATCCGATATCGACGCTTTAAAAATAATTGAATGTCTAAAATCCACCGGGATGCCGATCAAAGAAATTAAAAATTTCATTGATTGGTGTTCTGGTGGGGATTCCACACTACAACAAAGATATGACATGTTTATGGAACGAAAAGCTACTGTAGAAGCACAAATGGAAGAACTTAAAAAAACAATGGAAGTTATTGAACATAAATGCTCATATTACAAAACTGCATTGGAAGCCGGAACGGAAAATATTCATAAAAACAATAAAATAGGGAGTCTCATTACTAACTAATAGAAAAGCACCTGTAATTCATCCATTTCTATATGAATTACAGGTGCTTTCGTTTGTAATATTCGATTTACACAACCTACTGATTTAAAACAGCACGATCTGCTTTAGAAAACTAGGAACCAACTATAATGTAACTTGAACAGGCAGGAGTAGTACCGAGGATCAAGTATTCCGAAAGTCAACGGGCAATTTGCCCATTATATAGGTTGAGAGCCACGACTTTAGTTCAGAAAACAACGAATTACTATAGAATCATCGAAGATAATCAGGAGTATGGTCCAGTATTCCCTCATTTTTATTTTTGATAAGATTAATTCCATATTATTGAAGGCTACAATCAGACCGCGAAGGTATAAAGAATGATACATAAGGAAATGAGGAAGATACTGAATGAAGGCAAAAGCGTATATTATTTTGTTGACTGCTGTAATAAGTTTAACTGCTATGCTGACCGCATGCGGTGACTCCAAAAAGCAAATTGAAGGTGAATCTACGACTGGAGCAGCAACGACTACGACTACACAGAATACCAAGGCGGACAATGCGGAACAGGCTGGTGTGGATGGTATTGTGAGCAATACTACAGACCAAGCTGCAAAAAGTAATGGGAAGACGTACTCAGATGTGGCTAAAGAAGCAACGAAACCCGAGCAGCCAGCAGGACAAATAGGGTTAAATACGACGCAGGAGCAGCTTCTTACCTTTGCGGATCGTTATGGACTGGTACGAGTACCGGATCATCCGATTCGGCGGGTTTCCGATCCAACCGGGAAACATGTAAACATTGCAAATTACAGTGATTCTGTCGTGAATTTATATACAGAAGAACCCATCCACCTGAATACAGATGAATTTATTCATGAAGCTTATAATTTTTTTACAGAGGGAGTTGCTCCAGGTGAGTCCTACAAGAAGTGGGAGGAAACCTCTAATACAGAAAGAGGACTCGTCAAAATGCTTTATTTGTCACGCGAGGGACTTCATATTTTAGAAGAAGCGATGAGGACGCATGATTATTCTAGTCCATCGGTCCAAAATACGCTGGGATTTTTTAAGGTTGCCTCGAAATTTGAGTCTATGATGCCTGTTGCCCAGACACCTACAGACATCAGCTTGTACGATATGTACGATCAACGCGTTAAGCCCGAGTGGAAGAAACTAAGTGACATTAAAAACCCTGCCGCGAATGAAAAAGCCTTCGCTGCGGCCTATCAAAAAGCAAGGGATGAGACCAATAATCTTATGGGGCTATTAAACATTATGGTGTCTACAGAAATGGAAAAACGTCTCAAAGCAGCAACCGATCAGCAGAATACAGGGAAATAGCTTATTCAATGCATGTTTTAACTTGATACCAATACGTATAAATTTCCGAAAATCCTAGCTTGGAATAAAGCCGTTATAGACCCCAGTATTCTCTCTCCATAATGCCTTTATTATGTTCTGCTACCCATCCATCATAAAGTAAAGTGGACAGGGGCTGCCAGTTGTTCAAGGAAATTTTGTAGCTCATAGGTGACAAAAATCATCCACACTTTTTTCTAATATTTAACTGTTAATAGAACTGTTGAAAAGCTATAATGCTAATAATGATTTGAGTGTACTTTGAGAAAGAGGTTGAGGGTATGGTGTTGAAAAAATGGCCATTATTATTGATGATAGGTATTCTCATGGTGGCATCTGTGAGCTGGAACAGTGGAGTATCTTATGCAGCTACAGAATATACTTGGGATAAGTACAAGGGCACTGAGGTCAAGACATATAGATTGACTGCGGTACCTGGAAGAGTCGAATATATGGATCAGGAAAGGTTTTTTGCAGCTTTAAGTCAAACCCCAAATGTGTATGGAGATTTCAGTGGCTATAAAACAGGGAAAACAACTGGAGTTGTAACCGAGAGTATAACGGATGATGTGTACAAATTTACAGTTACTGATTTTCTTCGCGATCAAGAGCCTGAGGTTGTAGAGTATATCAATCCCAGAGGTGGAATTCCTCATAGATGGAATGGAACTAGTGATATTCAAATTTTTATGAGAGGGTCAGAAGCGGCTTCTTTGTCTGAGCTGTTTTATGAGGGGACACCCAGTGAAGGACGCTTTCAATTTAATGCTAACGATATATATTTAGTTACATTCTGGTCCAGTACCGTAAGACTTATCAGTGGGATGTCTGCTGAGGCGCTAATAGAGGAAGGTCCTCACACGTTTAAGAATCAGGAGCTTGTAGGTCAAGTAACCAGCGAAGATCCTGCAGCTTATCCGCAAGATGGGATTTCAGAAGGTTATTATTATGTTTTTAAGAGTGCTGGCAACAAAGAATCAACAGCTGATGGAGATAGCCAATAAAAACAAAAGAAGAGATAACATTGTGTATGGTGCTTTATACATGATGTTATCTTTTTTATTGTGATGCTCGCATTAGAAAATTTAGTAATGAAAAAATGCTGGAAATTTAATTCCCAATGAAAACCATTTTAAAAGATCGGGATATATGCCTTTAAAATAATGACAATTTTACGGATGGAACCGTAATCTATAACTACTTTTTTTGCTGTCTTTATTCAATCCTAGGGATATTATTCCGATAATTCAAGTATATACAGTTTGGTGTTAATTGAAATGAAATCCGTTTGAAAACAAAAGAGATAATTTTCAGAGTTGAAACAGAAGTGCAGGTGGAAGTAACCTGATGCTATATCGTAAAGGAGGTGCAAGGATCCAAATAATATGAAATCTGAAAAAAAGTTAAAACAAATTAGGCAGTACATCGCTGCTTTACTGGCTGTTTGGTTGTTCTGTATACATACTGTGCCTGTTTTTGCAGACAGGGTCTTTAACGATATCGAACATTCCTACGCAGCTGATGCAATTGAAGCCATGGCTGCTCAAGGGTATGTTACGGGTTATCAGGATGGTAGTTTTCGACCTGTGCATTTTATTTCGAGGCAGGAATGGGCGAGCATTTTCGTTAAAACCTTAAAACGAACTTCGGTTAACAAAAGCGTTGCTTCTTTTAGTGATGTGTCACCGTGGGCTCTACCCTATGTACAGACCTTGCAAGCAGAGAACATTACCAAAGGAGTTAGTGATCAGTTATTCGGTGCAAAGCATAATATGACCCGTCAGGATATGGCGGTGTGGTATGCCAGGTATTTCGGCGTTTCTGAAGATACCCGCGCTTCCGATAGATCCAGTTTTGTGGATCAGGCTGATATATCAGACTATGCACAAACGAGCGTATGGCTGATGGAACGGTTGGAGCTGATCGAGGGGGATACGAATCATTATTTTCATCCCAAAGAGTCTGTGAGACGGCAGGATGCTACACTGGTAGCATATCGGATATGGCTAGGCGGTGACGGTCTGAGAGAACGTGCTAAGCGTTTGCAGGAGTCATTAGGAAATGGAACTGCAATGACGAATCAGCCAGCCAGTCCAACGGAATCGAGGAAGATCGTGGTCGACCTGGCGCCGGAAATCAGTCACCAGCGTGCGAATCCGGAGATCGAAGAGCCTAAAAGCCATAGTCCAAGACCCGATCCACCGGTATCTCCGGTAACACCAACAGAGCCGAAGCCGGAACCGCCAATTATACGACCAGAACCTAGTCCCAAACCACCGGTGATACCACCACTGACACCGCCAGTGATACCACCAATCATACCGCCAGTGACTCCGTCAGAACCACCGGATCATTCGTCGGATTTCGTGGTGGATGAGGTAGTAATCAAGGCGCCCGAGTTGGTCAATCAACCGGAAACGTATCCTTCGTATCAGCTGTCCTTTGATCTCTACAATAAAGGGCACTTGGTAAGCATTCCCGCTGTTAGCGTCACAAGTGTCACCTACACATTTAGTGATACATTAGGTGTATTTGATGAACATGGGAAAATTGCGCATTCCGAAAATATACCTGCTGCTGATGGTTATATTCCTGTAGAGATGGAAGTCACCATTGCTAAACCTTATCGGGTACTTAAAGCACAGACCAAGCTGATCGTGAAAGGGAAGACTCCTCCGGTAGAGGACCCGAGTGTAATCAGGTCCGTATACTTGGCGACGTACACCATTTCACAGGCCACTACTCTAGACCCTACAGCCTGGAGCATGCCCTATGTATTTCAAAATGCAAAGGGAGAGGTCATACCGTCCGGTCTATTGCCGTCAGACTTGAAGCTTCGTATAGAGGATTCCAGAGGGATATTTGACGAGGATGGACATATTGCCAACCTGCATCTGATTCCTGCATTGAACTCTGTCATTCCATTCAAGATTGAGGTTGAATCACCCTCTCAGGGAATTCACTTCATATCCGATGCCGAGTTAACTGTAGTACCAGGAGCACGCAAAAAGCAATATTTTGCTATCTCCATGATGCTACAGGGAAAAGATGCGGGCAGTACGACCACGGTAGAGCAAATTGAGCAGTCGCGTCAATTGCTGATGGATCACTTTGGTACCAACTTAAAAGTGACGTGGGCCATGGAAAATAGATTTATTTTTGTGGAATCAAATCGTCCGCAGCTTAAAAAGGTTTTGGAATACGTGGATCAGTATGGCGATGAAGTCGGGATTTTGGATGGGTATCCGAATAATCTGTTTGATCTTCCTGAATGGGAAGCACAGATGAACGAGTGGTTGTATATGTATCGTTATAATGCCCTCAATGAGCTGCACCAATCTGGTTCGTTGGGATCACCTTCGGTGTTTGAAAGTATGGATACAGACCAATATCGGAAGTATCTGCCTAAATCATTGACCGGCTTTACGGTGAATCCTGAGCAGGCCCAATGGCTTAAGGATCATTTTAAGATTACCTCAGCGATGGGATGGTCGGCTACACAGTATAATGTGAACAACATGTATGGTGAGGGTTCACCTTTGATGCCTTACTGGTCCCATAAGGATAATCCGATTGTTCCGGCACAGGGGCTTACAAATAATAGCGGTATCGTATTTATGAACTCGATTACGATTGATCCCATCGGGTCGCGCTATACCAAAGATTCTTCACGCTGGACTCTCCATCCAGGTGATCCATATGTGACGGAAACGGATGCGGCACCACAACTGTATATAGCACAGCAATATTTAGATAACCCGTATCAACGTTTGAATACAGTAAACTACATGTCCATTATTTTGGATGTCAACTGGCTTGCCAAAAACCATAACATGTCTCAAATATGGGAAAACTTTGTGAAGCACTTCCCTGTTGACCGTGAGGTTGAGATTGTGGGCGTGGACGGGCTGAAACAGATTTATGAATCGATAGCTGGATTGAGTAATGATCATACGGAGTTTTCACTCATGTTTAGAGGCTCAGGTTTTAAGGCAGTTATGGACTCCAATAATTCACCAGCCAATCTGCGTTACTTGTGGACTGAAAACGCCTCACAGCGGATTATTTTATCCAAGGAGGATGGAGATGCGGCATGGTCCATTATTGACTTTACTGACTATACCCGAAATCCGATTCCGAAGATGGCCTACAATCTGGGTAAGAACACAGATGTAAGCTATGTCACTGGAAGGAACTTTAAGCTGCATCCTACAGCTCCGTTAACAGCAGATGAAATTCAGCGCGTAAAGGATCGTTTAAAGGAAATCTATTTCGCGGAAGAAGTAACTTATAAGTAAGGGTTTGGAATGACAGAATTTTTAAGACTTGAGGTTTTATGAAAAGGGGGTGTCCCAACAGCCATGGAGATGGTTATGGGACGCCCCTTTGTTTTAGAAAAAAGGTTTTACACCCATTCAATAACCTGATCTACAGATCGCCGAGTTTTGCCACGCGGTTCGTTGAGACGGTATCCAAATGCCACCATACAAGAAATACCGAAATGCTCGGCATCCATAATGCCTTCCTCGGAGAGGATGCGTTCGATTTCCTGTTTATTAAAACCTTCGATAGGGCAGGAATCAATGCCGATTTGAGCTGCGGCAGTCATCATGTTGCCCAGTGCGATGTAGGTTTGTCGGCAGCCCCACTCGAACAAGGCTCTTTTATTTTCCTCCAGCCCAAAATCTGACTTTAGAAAGGCATCATACACTTTCTCTCTGCCTTGAATCACTTCAGCTGGTAATTGCTGCACGTTCTCCATCATACTCTTGATATAATCGGATGAGGCTACCATATCTTCAGGAAGTCTAGAGAGGATGAGTACAAAATGGCTGGCTGTTGGCAGTTGTTTTTGGGCCCCCCAAGAGTAAGGCAGCAGCTTCTCACGCATAGCGTTACTCTGAACGACAACAAATTTCCAGGGTTCAAAGCCAAACGAACTCGGGGATAAACGGCCTGTTTCAAGAATAAAGTCGAAGTCAGAATCGCTAATTTTCTTATGGCTATCAAATTCCTTCGTTGCATGTCTGAACTCGTATGCAGATAAGATTTGATCTTTAGTAGTAGTTAAGGTTTCCATCGTTATTCCACTCCTTATGGATGTGATTAAAATTGACGCTTACCAAGTAACATGCTTAATATTAGAATATACATGATCGTTTTTGAAGTACGCACATTAATGTGCTGTAGTATATAAAATGATACCAAGGAGGAGAAAAGCCTATGCGCAATCGGAAAGGCGGCTTTGGGGAATGTACCGCTGGAAATGATCAGGCGTGTCCTGTTGAGTACACGCTGGACGTGATTGGGGGCAAATGGAAAGGGATTATTTTATATCATCTCATGTATGGGACTAAGCGATTTAGTGATTTTCGGCGGATCTGTCCGGGAATTACCCAGCGTATGCTGACACTCCAATTGCGCGAGCTGGAAGAGGACGGAGTCGTTCACCGTGAAGTCTACCAACAGGTTCCTCCCAAGGTCGAATACTCTCTAACTGAATTTGGAAAAACGCTGATCCCGATTATTAACCTGATGAAGGATTGGGGAGAAGAATATAAAACAAAACAGCGATCACCAGAAAGCAGCCTTCAGCAACCTAGCCCCAATGTGTAGGTTTTGAGACGGCTCCACAAAGAAGACCTGGCCATCATTTTGGCAGGTCTTTTCATTTTTAAAGTGAAATGATGCAAAGTTCGTTTTTCAGTTGACAGTAAGGACGACGCTTGATATATTTCTTACGATATTGATAATCATTATCATGTGTATCGGGAAGATCATCTTCACAATATATAGGGGGCTAATCAGTTGAAAAGAAAATCGTGTTTTATGATGACAGCTATGTTACTTGTATTGTCTGTATTCATCAGCGCTTGCGGCGGAAATAATAATGGAAGTAATCCGGCTTCATCTTCAGGAGATAAGCAAGAGTCGGCTACTACTGGAGAGACTAGAAGCTTTAAAACGGTTAAAGGGGATATTCAAATTCCTGCGAAGCCACAGCGCATTGTAACGGATTTTTACGGTGGAGAATTGCTGTCCGTGGGTGCTAACGTGGTGGGTGTGGAGCCAACTGCGTTTCAAAATCCTTTTCTGACCGATTTGCTGAAGGAAAAAGGAACCAAAGAGGTGGGTGATCCGACCAATTTGGAAAAGACGCTGGAACTCAAACCCGATCTGATCGTGGTTATGAAGGATACGAATTATGAGGCTTTGTCTAAAATCGCACCTACCCTGTATATTCCGTACGGTACGACGACTAATATCTATGATACGGTCAAGCTGTTCGGCGATATCACCGGGGAAAAGGAGAAGGCTGAGCAATTTATTGCTGCATTTGATAAAAAGGCCGCTGAAGGTCGTGCACGTCTTAAAGGTGTGATTGACGAAAAGGCAACTTTCGGTCTGTATGAGCTGACGGACAAGCACGCACTTTGGATCTTTGGCGACAATGCGGGGCGCGGCGGACAAGCTGTGTACAATGCGCTCAAACTGAATATGCCAAAGAAAACAGCTAACTCCAAGGAACAAACGGTGCAGCTTTCGATGGAGGTATTGCCACAGTATGACGCAGATTATATGTTCCTGACTACGTATGACCCGGAGAAAAAGGGTGACGCGCTCAAGCAACTGAAATCGTCCGCTGTGTGGGGGAATCTTCCTGCGGTGAAGAACAATAGAGTGTTCTTTAACGATTTTGATACGTATTATCGCTATGATCCAATCGCTATTACTGGACAAATTGATATGATCGTAGATATGCTGGTCGAAAGAGAAAAAGAGAATAAAGTTAAACAATAGGTGTGAGATTCTGCGTTGTGACGAATTGTCCAAAACAGATGGGAAGTCGCATAATACACGCAGTATATAGCATAAAAAACCAGTCCAACATGAATCATGTTTGGACTGGTTTTTATTTACTATTTCGTTGTAATTTCAATAGTATCTTCTTTTTGTATCCAATCAGTTATTTTTTTGAAGAAATGTTTTAGAACAGGTTAAACACGGTTATGAGCAGACTAATTCGCTATTCGACTGCGTACCATCAACAAGGTTTGTTCTTTGATTTGTCCGATTTCACGGATGAGTGCGGCTGTCTTGGTTTCATAGGAGTATTTGACATCCAAGTCTTTCAGCGAAGCAAGGTTAATGTCGACGGTAAGCAGGGCAGATTGAGCTGCTGCTTCGAACAGGATCGCGCCGATGCCAAGATCTGAAATCACATTTTTATTGGACATTTCCACAATGTTGTAGGCTTGCGACAATCCGTCCCGGCATACTTCCAGCAGGCGCATGGGTACCTCAATGGCAGCGATCACCGCTGTCTGTAGGGAATGGGTACGATAGCGCTTTTCTTCGTCTGTTTCCTTGGGCAAGCGCAGCGCGGTCATGTACTGTTCAAAGGATTGGATGTCTGCGACCATTAGTTCCTCACAATGTGTAGACAATCTTCCCATGCTGCTAATGACGTCCGTGATTTTTTCATGGATGTGCGCATATTTTTCTCCTTGTGAAAGGTTGGCGGTCATGGAGGTCATAGCCGCGCCTAGTGCCGCAGCTAGTGCGGATACACTTCCTCCGCCGGGGGTAGGCGCTGCACTTGCAGCCTCTTTCAGAAAATGTCCGATGGAATTGTTCCAAGACAGTTCACTCATGAATAGACCACCTCTCTGGAGTAGTGTTGCAGATGTATCGCTTTGAGCAGATTTTTGTACAAAATCGCAGTCGTTAAGGTGCCAACACCGCCGGGAACCGGAGAAATGGCATGTACCTTTTCACCCACGTTTGAAGCAGCGTCACCCACGATTTTTCCTTCCAGTGTCTCGTTAATTCCTGCATCCACGAGAATCAGACCGGGATGGACCATATCCTGCGTAATCACATCAGGGCATCCGACTGCGACGAAGGCAATGTCTGCATGGCTCAGATGCTCTGCAATATCACGCGTACCTGCATGACAGGCGGTAACGGTGGCATTTTCTCTTTGCAACATGTGGAAAAGGGGAAGTCCCACTGTCTGCCCGATGCCCACGAGCGTGACATTTTTGCCTGCCAAGGTGTGACCGTAATGCTTGAGCAGCTCGATACAGGCTTGAGGTGTTGCGGGATATAGTCCGGCGTCACCTGTTACGGTAGCCAGCTTGTTATCAGGTGTTATTCCATCAATATCCTTGTAGGGGGCGATGGATTGTTTAATAACGGAGGCAGAAAGATGTTGGGGAAGCGGCAGTTCCAGCATAATGCCATGTACATGGGATGCATCGTTCAGACTGCCGATCAGGTGCAGTAGCTCGGCTTCGCTAACATGACGGTCAAAAGTATGGAGATGAAATGAGATTCCCAGCTTCTCCGCTATTTTTTGCTTGGTCCGTGCATAGTATGCAGATGCCGGATCGCCTTCTACCAATAGGGTCGCCAGATGGGGACGGTGTCCTTGCTGCTTCATTTTTTCTACCTGTGAACGGATCGTTGCATATACTTGCTCAGCTGCTTCTTTGGATTTCATGATTATAGCCATAGTCCGTGCCTCCTCTGAATTTATCGCATGATTTATCAACAGGGTGTCATGGTCTTAAAACGAAAAAAAGTATTTGCACAAGGTCGTCAAGACAGACGAATCCTCTGCAAATACTTCTCCCAGGCGAACGGTACGCTTTTTTTGTATGCTCCCTCGTGGTTCATTCCACTGACTTCGCCAGTCACATACAGCGTTATTATGTCTTATATTTTAACAAATAATCATCAGAAAAGAAACCCGCGAACATTTGGAAAACGGGTTGTGTTACTTGTCTATATGACAAATGTCATATACCCGAGCTGACGTTTATGACTACAGCGCCTAGAGGCTTTACCTTATACTGAGATTAGATCAACATGTACGCCTAACAGGATCAAGGTATAGGCGTCATTTTAAAGGAGGATCATAATGAGTATGACACAACTCCCATTAGCCCAATTGAAAAAAAATATGGCTCCCTACGAGAAAATAAACACAAAATCCAGCGTTCTGCAACTCATCAATACCTTGGGTCCACTGATCCTATTGTGGTATGCTGCTTATCTTAGTCTGTCGGTTTCGTACTGGCTGACACTTCCAATTGCCATTGTTGCATCGGGGTTTGTGGTACGGACATTTATTATTTTTCATGATTGTGGTCATCAATCCTTCTTCAAAAGCCGCAAGCTGAACGACATTGTGGGAACGATTACAGGTATTATTACGCTCTGCCCTTATCACCAATGGAAAAATAGTCACGCAATCCACCATGCAACCAGCAGTAATCTGGATAAAAGAGGCACAGGTGACATGTGGGTGCTTACGGTAGAAGAGTACACAGAGGCTTCCACATGGACACGGCTGGCCTATCGCATATATCGAAATCCTTGGGTTATGTTTGGACTAGGTCCGATCTATACTTTTTTGATTTCCTATCGGTTTAATATCAAGACAGCCAAACGCAAGGAAAAAATGAACACCTATGTGACGAATATATCCATCGTTGCCTTGTATGCACTGTTGTCATGGGCTATTGGATGGCAGGCCTTCCTTCTCGTACAGGCACCTATCTTTTTTGTATCTGGTATGTTGGGAATCTGGCTGTTCTATGTACAACACCAATTTGAGGATTCGTATTTTGAGCACGATGAAGAGTGGAGCTATATTAATGCGGCCGTAGAAGGCAGTTCTTACTACAAGCTTCCTAAAGTATTGCAATGGATTACGGGCAATATCGGATTTCATCACGTTCATCACTTGAGCCCAAAAGTGCCAAATTATAATTTGGAAAAAGCACATGAAGCGACACCGTTACTTCAAAAGGCGACCACGATCACAGTAAGTAGCAGTCTGCAATCTTTGAAGTTCCGACTTTGGGATGAAAATACGAAAACCTTTTTGACCTTTAAACAAGTGAGGCCGCTCCTCAGCAAACGTGTTGCAGTTACGAAACCCATCCCTACACCTGTTGTAAGCACAGAAAGAAAATAACTTTGTACAAAACTTTTCTGAAGAGATGTTGAAAAATTGCAGTTTACTTTGAGAAATCTAAAGGGATAACATCCTTTTAGATTTTTTTGTTTATATTGAAAATGCAGTACTTTCATTCTTTGTTTTAGCAAGCGCTATTGACAAATCGATTGTCAACCTTTACATTCTATATATCGAAACGATATATATCGATTATATATAAATTAGCTACATGTAAACAGAGATAAGTTCCCTTTGATTTCAGAAGGATAATTCACTATGCCAGGAAAGAAGGAATAGATTTTATGTTGATTTATGTAATACTTGGGTTCCTCTGCGAAAAGGATATGACAGGATATGAAATCAAGCAGAAGATGACGATAAGCACTTCCAACTTTATTGATGCCAGCTTCGGAAGCATATATCCTATGCTGAAAAAAATGGAAAAGGGGGAGCTTATCAAGTATGAAGAAGTGGTAGAGGAAGGCAGATTCAAAAAATCATATGGTATTACGGAAAAAGGGAAGAGTGAATTTATAGAATGGTTAAAAACACCATGTACTTTTTCCCCTTTTAATTATGAGTATTTGAGTAAGCTTTTCTTCTATAAATATCTTGACGACATTGAGGTTGTTCGTTTGATTGCCAGCTTTCAAACTACTGTCGCCTGTGAATATAACAAGCTTGCCTTGATAGAAGAGAAGCACGTTCATGAGATGGGTGTATATGAGCACGCGACGTTGATGTTTGGCAAAGAATATTTTCAAATGATTATGAATTGGCACGATGAACTCACAAGAAAAATTACAGGAAAGAAGGATAATGAAGATGAGAATGACAAAGAAATTTAAATTGCAGATTGCAGCTAAAAATGTGGATTTATACAAATGGGTAACTGAGATGACTCCAGCTGAATATGAATCATTTTCAAAAGCTCACAAGGCAATGGGCAGTTATTTTGAAGATGGTGAATTCTATATGGTTAATGTGGAAAATATGGGGAATGAGATGATTGTTCAGCACTATCAATTAAAAGAGCACACAAAGGATCATTTGCGTTTCTACTCTGACAAGACAGAAGCATATATATGGCGATGGATACCCGCCATCGTTGGAGTTCCATGGGAAATGAAGATCACGCCTGTTGATAACAACTCTTGCGAATTTAGTTGTACGATTGGAGCGGACTTTCCATCTCGGCTACTGGCTTTTGCAGCATGGATAAATGGTTTTGGTGGATTCTTTATGAGAAAACATTTAGCCGATGAGGGCGGAAAATTTGCTAAAGATATAGAAAAGAAATTTAATAACGTTAGGTATGTATAATTCATGAACGAGCTGATCAGAAATATAGACCAGTCCCATTTCAAAGCACGATCTGGTGCAGTGGGTGGAGTGTACAGCGAATGGCTTAAGTTTGAGATCAGTTCCCGCAAAATGGACGGCTTCTAATCAAAGTGTTCATTTGCGTTTCACAGGAAAGGCTTTACCTTTGGTGCTTTCGAGCAGACGAAACAGTGGTATGATAAGATAAGGGATATAAGTCATGTGAAGTAGAAGAGGGTGGCAGAATGCAAAAGTGGTATCAGATTTTCCAAAGAAATACAGGGCTTAGTCCTTATGTGTGGGTCGTCTTTTATATCCTGCCCTTTTACTACTTTAGCTCTTCATCTACAAGTCATATTATTCTGGGTACTGCTATTATTTTGGTATTCTTTGCATGTTATGTACTGGCTTTTGTCTCAAAAGGCTGGCTCATATACTTTTGGACCAGTGTACAGATTGCCATATCGATTACCATGACACTGCTGTTTAGCTATATGTATTTTTCCATATTTATCGCCTATCTGATCGGTAATATTAAAAGTAAGGCTGCATTTACGACGCTGTATATCATTTTAATGGTTATTACGATTGGATTGATCAATTACGGTTTTGTATCTCAGAATCCCGTTTTTATTAAACAGATTCCTTTTATCCTGCTCAATCTGATCGGTGTGATTCTCCTTCCGATTACGAATTTTAATCGCAACAAAAGCGATCGGCTCCAAGTCCAATTAGAGGATGCCAATAAGAAAATATCGGAATTGATTAAGCTGGAGGAACGGCAAAGAATTGCGCGTGACCTGCACGATACCTTAGGTCAGAAGCTGTCACTCATCGGGCTGAAGAGCGATTTGGCGGGCAAACTGATGGATCAGTACCCGGAGCGTGCTCATGCTGAAATTAACGATGTTCGTCTCACGGCGAGAAGCGCGTTAAAAGAGGTGCGGGAAATGGTTACTCAAATGCGAGGTATGCGACTAGAGGATGAGCTGTTACGTATTCGGCAGATCTTAAAGGCTGCTCACATTGAATTGACCTTGGAGGGCGACCCGAAGCTGGAGCATACATCATTAATGAATGAAAATGTACTTAGTATGTGTATGAAGGAAGCAGTGACAAATGTGGTTAAGCACAGTGGAGCCACCGCTTGCTCCATCACTATTGAGCCGTCTCGTAAGGAACTAACTCTTCGGATTCAGGATAATGGAGTCGGTGCTACGAGAGAAAATGGAACCCTTCGTGGAAATGGCCTGCAAGGTATGAAGGAAAGGCTCGAATTCGTGAACGGATGTATGGAGCTGCGCTCAGATCAGGGAACGACCTTGGTCATTAAAGTGCCCAATATCCCTGAAAAGCCGAATGAGGAGGTGGGGCCATGATTCGAATTGTTATTGCAGAAGACCAGCGTATGCTGCTGGGTGCTCTAGCCTCCCTGCTAGACTTGGAAGAGGACATGAAAGTAGTCGGAAAAGCAAGCAACGGGGAAGAAGCTATAGAACTGGTGAAGCTGCACCAGCCGGATATATGCATTATGGACATCGAAATGCCGATTAAGAGCGGATTGGATGCGGCTGAGGAACTCAAAGCCTTGAACTGCAAGGTACTGATTTTAACTACGTTTGCTCGCCCCGGGTATTTTGAACGAGCGATCAAGGCGGGGACACACGGTTATCTGCTCAAGGACAGTCCCAGTGAAGAGCTGGCTTCCTCCATTCGAAGTATTATGGCAGGTCGACGTATTTACGCTCCAGAACTGGTCGATGATGCTTATGCCGAAGTCAACCCGCTAACAGAGCGTGAAAAGACCGTTTTGGCGCTTATTGCTGACGGAAAGAATACAAAAGAGATTGCTGGTGAACTGTATTTAACGACAGGGACGGTGCGCAATTATATTTCAGTCATTCTCGATAAGCTGGGTGTCAGTAACCGGATCGAGGCGATTACACGTTTTAATGAAAAAGGTTGGTTTAAGTGAGAAACAGGGACGCTATGAAGCAAAATGTAGCGCTCTGTTTTTTTTGTTTTATCCATAGATTTGGTATGCCTTTAGCGTACTACCTTGTGATACAATAGGATAGTTGTCCACAGGATGGACTGGAGTACAAGGAGGAGCAGAACTGCATGAAACAAGCCCCATTTATAGCCGTTGAAGGGCCAATCGGAGCAGGTAAAACGACGTTGGCTTCGATGCTTTCAACCGAGCTACATTTGCCGATAATCAAAGAGATTGTCGAGGAGAACCCATTTCTCGATAAATTTTATCAAAATATAGATGAGTGGAGTTTTCAGCTGGAAATGTTCTTTCTCTGCAATCGGTATAAGCAGCTGGAGGATACTGGTCTGCAATATATCGAGAAAGCTCAGCCCGTTATTTCTGATTATCATATCTACAAGAATTTGATTTTTGCTGAACGTACGCTTAAGGGTGTGAAGCTCGAAAAATATCGTCAAATCTATCATCTGCTCACGGATGATATGCCTAAGCCAGACATTATCATTTATATTAAAGCAGATTTGGATACCTTGCTGGGGAGAATTCGCAAGCGTGCACGCTCTTTTGAACAGGAGATGGACCCCGCCTATCTGGAGCAATTAATAATAGATTATGATAAAGGCATTCAGTTTCTCGCTGAACAGTCCCCTTCCCCTCGTATATTGACCGTGAACGGGAATGAAATTGATTTTGTAGAAAACCAGGCACAATTTAAACAAATTGTTTCCGATGTAAAGGAGCTTATATAGTGAATAATTACAACATTCCTGCGAATGCCCTGATTACGGTAGCGGGTACAGTGGGTGTAGGTAAATCCACGCTGACTGGTGCTTTGGCCGGACGCCTTGGTTTTAAAACCTCTTTGGAGCAGGTCGATCATAATCCCTATCTGGAGAAATTTTATCACGATTTCGAAAGATGGAGCTTTCATTTGCAAATTTATTTTCTCGCGGAACGCTTCAAGGAACAAAAGAATATTTTCTTGTCTGGTGGAGGTTTTGTGCAGGATCGTTCTATTTATGAGGACACAGGCATTTTTGCGAAAATGCATGCCGATCAGGGAACGATGAACCCTACCGATTATGAAACGTATACTAGCCTGTTTGAGGCGATGGTGATGACACCGTTTTTCCCGCACCCTGATGTGTTGATCTATTTGGAAGGCAGCTTGCCCTCCATACTGAGTCGGATTGAGGAGCGCGGTCGCGAGATGGAGATCCAGACCGAGCGTTCTTATTGGGAGCAAATGCATCGCAGATATTCCAATTGGATCAACGAATTTGATGCCTGTCCTGTACTGCGTCTGAACATTGATGAATATGATGTACACGACCCAGCTTCCATGGATGCCATTTTGGAAGAAGTAGGAAAAGTAATATCAAAAAAATAGAGATATAACCCCAAATAAATAACAGGGACTGTGGTACAATCAGTATAAATTATGCTGATAGACTACAGTCTTTTTTTGTCGAATGAACATGTTAAAGCATGAGATATGACTAACGGTATAGTGGACAAGTTTAGGCTGGAATGCGAGAATAGGTACATATGAATTGTAATGACTCACGGGAAGGATGGGATACTGTGATGCGTTTTGGTATTGTTGGAACCAACTGGATAACAGAGAGGTTTATTCAAGCTGCGATGGAGACGGACGAATTTTCCCTGACGGCGGTGTACTCACGCACAGAGGATAAGGGCAAAGCTTTTGCTGACAAATATAACAGCCAGCCGGAGGTTTTTACAGACCTGGCGCAAATGACCGCAAGTGATCAGGTCGATGCCGTATATATTGCCAGCCCCAATTCCTTACATGCGGAGCAGGCGATCTTATGTATGAATCACGGAAAGCACGTGTTGTGTGAGAAACCTTTTGCGTCTAATACAGCAGAGGTGAAGAGCATGATCGAAGCCGCGCGCAACAACGATGTTCTGCTGATGGAGGCCGTTAAATCCACACTTATGCCTAACTTTAAAATAATAAAGGATCATATGTATAAAATAGGCCGGGTTCGGCGTTATTTTGCAAGCTACTGTCAATACTCCTCACGCTTTGATGCTTTTAAGCAAGGTAAGGTATTGAATGCGTTTAATCCGGCCTTTTCCAATGGTTCCTTGATGGACCTTGGAGTGTATTGTTTGTATCCTATGGTGACTTTGTTCGGCAAACCTGAGGAGGTTCGGGCGGTTGGTGTACTTTTATCCTCTGGTGTCGATGGCGAGGGCAGTATCGTGATGAAGTATCCTGATATGGATGCTACGGTCATGTATTCCAAAATTACAGATTCCTATCTGCCTGCTGAAATTCAGGGTGAGAATGGAACGATGGTGATCGACAAAATCAGTCAGCCCTATGAGGTGAAAATTCATTATCGGGACGGCACGATTGAAGATCTGACCAAAGCTCAGACGCGTGAGCCCATGTATTATGAAATTCAGGAATTTATTGATTTGATCAAGAGTGGTGAACGCAACAGTTCCATTAACTCCTTGGAGTGTTCACTTACAGTCGCTGAAGTGATGGAGGAGGCAAGACAACAATTCGGCCTTCGTTATGAAGCAGATTTGAAAAATACTTCTACACATTAGTCAGTGGAATGATCAAGATTAAAATGCACAAAGGGCTGCCGATTTTGCAAACTTTGCAAATATACGGTTAGCCTTATTTGGCTTTGTAGCCCTAAAAGTGTAAGCAATTGTAATGACAGGAGTCAGAAGGCTATATTCATTTTTTATTGACAGATTCTCCTTCTTGTCTTAAGGTGTTAACAATGCAATATACAGTTAAATAATCCCACCTTCGTTCAAACGAAGATTAGGGAATTTTTTTAGGGTATAAATCCGATTAAATCCACCGGATTACTAAAATAGGATGGAGGAATACATACATTGTAGACGTAAGGAGGAAGCAGTTTGATAAAGTTTGAACAAGTTAGCAAAATATTTACCTTACCCAATCGTAAGGTAAATGCACTCGAAAAGGTTTCGTTATCGGTTAAAAAAGGAGAAATTTTCGGCGTGATTGGCTTTAGCGGTGCAGGTAAAAGTACGCTGCTGCGGCTTGTCAATCTACTGGAACGCCCCTCAGAGGGACGAATTGTCGTTAATGATCAGGATGTTACTCAGATACGTCCTAAGGAACTAAGAAATTTAAGAAGACGGATCGGGATGGTATTCCAAACCTTTAATTTGTTTAACTCTCGTACTGTATATGGGAATCTGGCTTATCCTCTAAAACTGGCTAAACTGCCCAAGGCACAGATAGATGCTCGTGTTAAGGAACTGCTGCAATTTGTTGGATTGGAGGATAAAGCGGATTCCTATCCGGAGCAGTTATCTGGCGGTCAAAAGCAACGGGTCGGCATTGCCAGAGCACTGGCGAATTCGCCCGATATTCTCATCTGTGATGAAGCGACCTCGGCCCTCGACCCGGAAACGACAGAAGATATATTGAGGCTGCTGAAAAAAGTAAATGAAGAGTACCAGATTACGATCTTGCTCATTACCCATGAAATGAATGTGATTCGCAGTATTTGTGATCGTGTGGCGGTGATGGAGAATGGTAGGGTGATTGAGCAGGGCAGTGTGTTCGATGTATTTGCCAATCCACAGACGAAGACGACGAAAAATTTTATTCGCTCTGTACTGAATGATCAGCTTTCACCCAAACTGCTGAGCAAGATTCGGGAGCATCACGCTGGCCGATTGTACAGACTTGTTTTTCGGGGTGGGGCGACCAGTGAACCGGTGCTTTCTAGAGCGACACGGAAGCATAATCTGGATTACAACATTGTATATGGAAGTATTAATGAGCTACAGGGAGCGCTGTTCGGAAGCTTAATTGTCGAGTTAATCGGTGCAGACGATGAAGTTAACAAGGTCGTGGAGGAACTACGAACGACGGTGGAAGTCAGGGAGGTCGTCGATCATGAGAGTTAATTGGGATACATTTTGGCTCAAGGTAGTGGAGGCTACAGGGGAAACGCTTTTGATGGTTGTTGTTACGCTGATTTTTGCCAGTATTCTGGGGCTTATGATTGGTTTAGTACTGTATGTGACACGTAAAGGGAGCTTGTTTGAAAACAAATTTGTGTTTATGTTTCTGAATTTGCTGATTAATATCATTCGCCCGATTCCGTTTATCATTTTTTTAGTGGCGATTAGCCCGTTTACGCGTTTAATCATGGGAACCACGATTGGAACCTCGGCGGCTATTTTCCCAATGACTATTGTAGCGGCCTTTGCTGTAGCGAGAATTGTGGAAAATAATCTGGTCTCCATAGATCCGGGCATGATAGAAGCTGCCAAGGCACTGGGAGCGACTCCATTTCAGATCATCACGGGTGTGTTGATTCGGGAAGCGCTGGGACCTTTGATTCTAGGGTTGACGTTTATTACCGTGGCCTTGATTGATTTCTCTGCCATGGCTGGTACGGTGGGCGGAGGAGGCCTTGGGAACCTGGCAATGACCTATGGTTATCAACGATTCGATACTTCGGTCATGATTGTCACGATTGTTTTGCTGATCCTTTTTGTACAGGTCGCCCAATATGCGGGGAATTACTTGTCTCGTAAATTTCTACGGCGCTAATGGGAACAGAGTATTATACATAACGATTAAAGGGGAAATGAAAATGAAAAAAATATTTCGCTTGGGTTTATTGGCTATTCTTAGTGTAGCGGTTCTATCTGCTTGCTCAGCTAACGGTTCGGGCTCAAATGCAAATGAAAAAGTACATGTTAAAATCGGGGTTTCAGGATCTGAGGACACGTATTGGGATGTGCTCAAGAAGAAAGCAGAGGCCAAAAATATTGAAATTGAGCTGATCAGTTTCTCGGATTATACATTACCCAATAAGGCGCTCGCCAATAAAGAGGTAGATTTGAATTCCTTTCAACATTTGGCCTTTCTCAGTCAGTTTAATGTAGAAAATGATGTGAATATCGTCCCTATTGGTGCAACGATTATCGCTCCAATGGCACTGTACTCTGAAAAATTCAAAAACGTATCGGATATTCCTGACGGCTCCAAAATTGCTATACCGGATGATCCGTCCAATCAGGGACGGGCTTTAAAACTTCTCCAGTCTGCAGGGCTGATTAAATTGAAGCAGGATGCGGGCCTGTATCCGACCACGGATGAAATCGAAGGGAATCCTAAAAAGCTGGAGATTGTCCCAGTTGTCGCCCAGCAGACGCCGCGCGTCTTGTCTGATGTAGCCGCCTCAGCTGTGAACAGCGGTGTTGCTACAGATGCCGGGCTCAAGCTGGATGGAGCCATCTACAAGGATGATGCAAGCAGCGAAGAAGCGAAGCCATATGTGAACGTGTTTGCTGCCCGGGCGGAGGATAAGGATAATGCGACTTACAAAACGATCGTGGATTTGTACCATGATGCTGATGTAGCCGAGGCGGTAAAACAGGATTCTAAAGGAGCTAACGTCGTGGTAGACCAGTCTGCCGAAGAGCTACAGGCCACATTGGATAAGCTGGTAGCAGATGTTAAAGCGCAAAAGAAATAAGAATGTTGAACAGAAGTAGGGTTGGAAGCATACTAATCTATTTTCGAAACGAGGAGAGATTGCGATGAGTACAACGAATACGGTCGATACACATAGACAGCGGATTATTAAGGAAATTGAGGAGTCTCGTCAGCTTTACACGGAAACGAGCCGGTTTATTCATGCTAATCCCGAAATCGGCAATCAAGAATTTCAGGCTTCCCAGGCACTGACGGGCATTTTGGAGCAAGCGGGGTTTGAGGTAACTCGTAATGTAGCGGGACACGAAACCGGATTTGTTGCGCGTAAGGCTTCTGCTAGACCAGGTCCGAAAATCGGATACTTGGCTGAATATGATGCATTGCCCGGTCTGGGCCATGCTTGTGGCCACAATATTATCGGAACCGCAAGCACGGCAGCAGCCATCGCCTTGGCGCAGGTGATCGACGAAACGGGAGGTGAGGTGTATGTGTTCGGTACACCAGCGGAAGAAGGCGGTCCTAATGGCAGTGCAAAAGGCAGCTTCGTGAAGCACGGGCTGTTCGAAGGGATTGATGCTGCACTGATGGTTCATCCATCCGGTGTGACCCGGCTGACCTCACCAAGTCTGGCAGTTGATCCGCTAGATTTTCATTTTTACGGCAAAGCGGCTCACGCCGCAGGATCACCAGAGCAGGGAATCAATGCGCTCGATGCGGTGCTGCAGTTGTTCAGCGGTATCAATGCTTTGCGTCAGCAACTGCCGACCGATGTGCGTATTCATGGCATCATTACGCATGGAGGAGACGCGCCCAATATCATTCCGGACTATGCGTCGGCACGCTTTTTCATTCGGGCAAGTACTTGGCAGCGCACAGAGGAGGTTTCCACGAAAGTTCGCCATATCGCAGATGCTGCTGCTTTGGCAACAGGAGCCACTGTGAAAATCGAACGTTTTCAAAATGAAGTGCGTGATTTCATTCTGAACGATACCCTGGATGAGGTAGTAGGTCGTGAACTGGAAGCGCTGGGAGAACAGTTGGATCGTGGCCCTCGTGCCGGACTGGGTTCGACGGATGCGGGAAATGTAAGCCATGTTATCCCGACTGCACATGCTTACATTAAGATCGGTCCGGATGATCTCATCGCTCATACGGTGGAATTCAGGGAAGCGGCTGGCTCTGAGAAGGGTGAGGAAGCCTTAGTGATTGGAGCCAAGGCGTTAGCCTTGTCAGGCTTGGAGCTACTGGTGAATGAAACACTACTGGTTGCGGTGAAGGAAGATTTTAAGCGTACGCATTCAGCGGCACAGTAAGCCAAGTCCACACATGGCATAGCAGAGCCGTCTAATATGAGTGTTATAGTTGAAGAGGATATCCTACAGTCTGTTTGGCTGCATGGATATCCTTTTTCATTTTCTTATAAGCTGCTATCATTGCTCCTCAATCGCTAGGTTACTCATAACCTCATTTTTACAAAGTACTATATTTCCAAAAACAACGTATTAACATTTGATTGTTATGATTATAGTTATAACTTTTACATATTAACTGCAAAGAGGAGTGTACACATGTTTAAGAAGTTTCAAAAGTGGTCAGCAACATCTATGTCTGTTGCTCTTGCACTAGGTTTGATTACTGGCATGTCAGCCTTACCTGTCCATGCTGAGTCACCAGGGAACACAGATCAAGGGATTAGTAAAGTTACAGCTACATTTTATGGAGACACAAAAGTCTCCAAAGGATTTACTTGGTATACTTCAAAACTTTTCACGAACAGCACTGTTCAAGTAATCAAGAAAACGGCTTCTGAAGCTGATTATACGAGTGCTCTTACATTTGAAGGCACTTCCTCTCCATCGACCAATTCTGCAGAAGAGCTTGTCCATAAAGCTGTAGCTACAGGTCTTCAAGCGGACACAGCTTATTATTATCGTGTGGGTGATGCAGCGCGCGGGATATGGAGCGAAACAGGTACGTTTCAAACGGCTCCTAAGAGCGGTGAATTTACCTTCATTGATCTAGCTGATACACAAGCAAAAAGCGAAGATGAAGCCATATTGTCTTCACAGACGCTCGAAAAAGCACTTCAAACTGTAGGTAATGCTCAGTTTGTAGTCCACAACGGAGATATCGTAGATACGGGTACCAAAGAAGAGCAGTGGAACTGGCTGCTGGGGCATTCACAAAAAAGCCTTTTGAATACAACCATTGTTCCTTCAGCAGGTAATCACGAGGATGAGAACTACGCTTTTTATGATCACTTTAATATTAACGAACCTTCTGGTTCCGCTACTAAAACAGGAGCGTACTACTCTTATGATTACAGCAATGCTCACTTTATCGTACTGAACTCCAATGAGGACTCAGAGAAATATGCCAATTTTTCTGAAGCTCAAGTCGAATGGTTAAAGAAAGATGCGGCGGCAGCCAAAAGGGCAGGTGCAAAGTGGATCATTGTTAACATTCATAAAGGTCCTTACACTACCTCTAATCATGCAACAGATTCTGACATCATGGATAAGAATGGAGTTCGTAACCAAATCGCTCCACTAATGGCCGAACTTGATATCGACTTTGTTGTGCAAGGGCACGATCATATTTACGCTCGTACGAAACCAATCAACCAAGAGGGTAAAGCAACAACGCCAACAAAATTAAAAGATACATTAAATGATAAGACGATTGAATATAGTGTGAATCCAGATGGAAGTATCTATGTCATCCCAGCAACCGCTGGCCCCAAAGTCTACTACAAAAACCCAAGTGAAAAACTTGGAGATAAGTACTATAATCTCTTTGAATTAGCTGAAGAGAATCATGCGGCAGTATATGGCCCAGATCCGAGTGACAATCGTAGACCAACACGTGGACAGGTACAGAATTTTGTTGGCATTACTGTAGACGGAAATAAACTTACAGCCGTAACGTATGAAATTGATCAAAACAAAAATGATGCCAAACCTTTTATTGTGGATCAATTCGGAATCATCAAAAAAGATTAGTATAATTGATTTAATAGTTTCTAAATGATCATAAAAGGATATCCTACAGTCTGGTTGGCTGCATGGGTATCCTTTTTCATTTTCTTAGGGGATATCTACTATTGTACTTGTAATACTTACGCCCTGTTCGGAAGCTGGTAAAACGTACATAATGCAATTAACGACTTTACAAGTTTAAACATGGAGTGACTTACAGGAGGATGAAACGACGATGGCTTATCAAGAAATCAATGGAGTACGAGTATGGGGATCACCTGATCCAGGGGCATTATCTCAAGCTCGTACATGTGCCGAAAACGGTAATGTAATTCAAGCGCTGCTGATGGCAGATCATCATAAAGGCTACAGTCAGCCGATTGGCGGTGTGATGGTGTATGACGGACAAATTTCGCCTTCAGGTGTCGGGTATGATATCGGTTGCGGAAATAAGGCGGTAAGAACCAAGCTGTTTGCAGCAGATATTATGCCGCGTATTTCAGCCGTGATGGATGAGGTTGCATGTCATATTTCGTTTGGCGTAGGTCGTGTGAATGCAATTCAGATAGACCATGAGCTGTTCGATGACCCGGATTGGGCAGTATATGCGGCGATTGGGAAACAAGAACATGACAAACTGAAGTCCTTGGCGAGAGAACAGCTGGGTACAGTAGGGAGTGGTAATCATTTTGTTGATGTATTCGTCGAGGAAGCGACAGGACAGGTCTGGATTGCCAATCATTTCGGCAGCCGGGGCTTTGGACACAAAACAGCAAGTGGGTTTCTAAATTTGGCCGCTGGACGAGAGTTTCTCGGAAAGGCGCCGGGAGAGCATATGGATCAGCCGCCTGTGCTGCTGGATATGAACAGTGAGTTGGGGGATATGTACTACCGTGCGATGCGCCTTGCCGGACGCTATGCGTATGCGGGACGTGACTATGTGATAGAACAAGTGCTTGGTATTATGGGGACCGAAGCGGACTTTACTGTGCATAACCACCATAATTACGCATGGAAAGAACAGCATGATGGGCGTGACACCATTGTGGTCCGTAAAGGCGCTACTCCCTCGGCACCTGGCCAGATGGGCTTTATTGGAGGAAGCATGGGCGATATTTCGGTGATTGTACGCGGAAAAGATTCGGTAGAAAATCGGGATTCCTACTATAGTACAGTTCATGGGGCAGGTCGTATTATGAGTCGTACCCAGGCAGCTGGTAAAATGAATTGGAAAACCCGCACACGGAGTGGTGGACAAATCACGGACGTACAGATGAAGGAGGCCGTTCTGAACTATAGTGTCGAGCTGCGCGGAGCCGGTACAGATGAAAGCCCGTTCGTCTACCGTAAACTGCGCGAGGTACTGGACGCTCATTCCGAGACCGTGGAAGTTATGCATGAACTGAAGCCCATTGGGGTATGCATGGCTGGGGCTAATGAATTTGACCCTTATAAGGATTAATAAAAAGACTATGCCAGGCAGAAGTGTTCATTCGCCGAGCATAGTCTTTTGAGTACATAAATGAGTATATAATAGAAGGAATTCATTGCTTGATGCGTTTGTTAGTAGCTTTATGTTTACAGCTTGTCAGCAAAAAGCTGTTCTTTAATATAAGCGACTGGCATTTCTTGGCCTGTCCACAGTTCGAAGGCAAGTGCGCCCTGCCACAGCATCATGCCCAGACCGTTAATGGCAGTTGCACCTACGGATTCGGCTTGTTCCATCAACTTGGATTTAGCTGGGCTGTACACTACATCGGTTACGATCAGGTCGGAACGAAGCATGGACACATCTTCAATCACACTTTTGCCTTCCAGTGGTTTCATACCAACACCTGTACCGTTAGCGAGAATGTGACTTGTGCGGATCTCTTCACGTAGCTGTTCTTGATTTTCCAATGGATAGATATTCGCCTTAACTTGGGTGTGTTTCATATCTTCATTAATAATACGGACATTCTCTTCTGCACGAGCAAAGAACTGATCGTTACGGGCAAAGATTGAAATTTCAGCCAGACCTGCTTGAGCCGCTTCAATAGCAATCGGTGTAGCTGCGCCGCCAGAGCCCACAAGTGTCATTTTCTTGCCTTTCAGGTCAATGCCGTGTTCACGCAAGTTACGAACATAACCAGATCCATCTGTACTGTAGCCTTTCAGTTTACCATCTGTGTTCACGACGGTGTTGACGGCACCTGTAAATTTAGCGCTGTCGTCCAGCTCGTCAAGATACTGTAGAATAGCTGTTTTATTAGGCATAGACACGTTATAACCGCGTATGTTCAGAGCGCGCATCCCCCGTACCACTTCTTCAAGTTGTTCATTTCCTACTTCAAAGGCCATATACGCATTATTCAGGCCCAGCTTTTCAAACGCAAGATTATGCATAGCCGGGGACAAAGAGTGTCCGATTGGTGTAGCAAGCAGTCCGATTAGTTGTGTTCTTCCGTCAATACGTCCAGCATTTTTCATGATATAAGCCTCCAAGTAATCTGTGTAGTTTAATGAAATACTTTTTTATATCGATAAGCAACAAACACGGCCAGCAAAATACTGACTACAGCAATCGCAATATCCAGAATGAATACCGAGGTAATTCCCAAACTTTTGGACATGCCCCCGGTAGCCAAAGGCATCAGGATGAACGAAAGACTGGCTGCTATGTTCACGAGAGAAGTCGTAGTGCCTTTGTTCTTGCGGAAAAATTCCGTCATAACCGTGAGGGCAATTTGGAATATGCCTGCGGTAGACAAGCCGATCAAGAATGAACTGATCAAAGTAGCGACAGGATTGTGCCATGTAATTAAAGCCAACAAAGAAAGTAGGGCAATAAGCGGATATACAATCATGACAGTAATCGGTTTAATGAATTTACCAAGTACCACTGCTAACAAAATAACGGAAACCAATGAACCTATACTATAGTAGCTCAGCAGTTTAATGGCACTGGCTTTGTCCATGCCCAGGGCCTCTTGTCCAAAGGTAGGAAGCCATAGCTGCACGATCATGAACAATACAGTAGAAGTAAAACCGATAATAATCAGAGATAAACCTTCTTGCCAAAACTTAGGCTCGCTGCGGAAAGTATCTGTGGATTGAGCAGCCTCGGTTGGAGCCTTTTGTTCCTCAGCTTTGTGGTTGGGGAAAGCTGTCATCGATAAGAAGATACCGTTCAGCAGATAAATCCCTGCTGGAATAAAGAAGGAATATCCATAGAACATATCGTGATTAATAAAGAATGCAATCATGAACGGAATCACAATAGCACCGATAGAGATGGATGCTTTGACCAGTACAGTTGCAGATCCAGCTTTTTTTCCAAAGCCTTCAATTAATGCAGGATACGTTCCTGAATCCATCATAGAGTTGCAAAGCCCTGCGATAATGGCAAACACGAATGCCAGCGAATAGTTAGGTGCAAGCGGAATGCCAATCAGAAAGATTAAATAAGCAAATGATGCAATAACAATGAGTGGTTTTCTTCCGTATTTGTCTGACATTTTTCCGGCTACCCCGAGAGCGAGCAGCTTACCGATCCCAATCGCGGACACCAGATAGCCGATGGCTGCTTTATCCGTGTTCAATTGGACGGTCAGGAAGCTCATATTCGACGAGAGAATAACATTGATCATACCCAGAAGAAAATAGTTGATGTAAAGCCCTGCTGCCATTCTGATATAAGGATTTTTCATAAGTGTAACTCCCAACTTAAATTTTAGATCAATGGCCTAGGTAGGCATCGTCCAGCGGTATTGCATTACGCCTACAGATAAGTGAAATTATTCACATTCTTTCTATGTCATTATTATATAAGGAGTGTTATTATAAATCCAATGCATATTTCTATCGTTTTTCATAGTTTGGGTCTATAATTTAAAATATGAATTAAAGAAGGAGATTACATAATTATGAACCTGAAGCACTTACAATATTTTCGTGTACTTGCTGAGATGGAGCATTTTACCCAGGCAGCTATGCGACTATGTATTACTCAGCCCAGTTTAAGTCATGCGATTTCAGAATTAGAAAAAGATTTGGGAGTTCATCTGTTCGAGAAGCAGGGGAGAAATATTCGGTTAAACAAATACGGACGATTTTTCCTGAAGTATGTGGAGCACGCGATGGATGAATTAGAAAAGGGAGAACACAATTTACGGGAGCTAGTGAGTCCAAGCCATGGAAATATAGATTTGGCGTTCATTTACACGTTAGGCTCACACTTCATTCCAGCGATCATTCAGGCCTTTTCAGCTCTAGATGCCCGTAAAGATATCTCCTTTTCGTTTCACCAAGGGAATACGAACGATATTATCAAGGGGCTGAAGCAGGAACATTATGATGTGGCGTTCTGCTCTCACATGGAAAATGAACCGGATGTGGAGTTTATTCCGTTGGCTCAGCAGGAACTGGTTGTCATTGTTTCGCCTGATCATCCACTGGCGACTCTAGACCAAATTGATCTCAAGGATACAGCGGATTATCCGGTGATCTTCTTCAACAAAAAGAGTGGGGTTCGGCCCATTATTGAGAATTTGTTTGTCAAAGCGGGCGTCACGCCACAGATTATTTGCGAGATTGAAGAGGATACAGCAATGGCAGGGCTGGTGTCTGTCAATTACGGAATTGGGGTTATGCCTCGAATTTCATCGTTAGATTATTTTAACGTCAAAACATTGCCTATTGTAAATCCAGAATACGAGCGTTTTATCTACCTGGCCAGCATCAAAAATAGATATTTATCCCCGGCAGTAGTGGACTTTCGGAACTTTGCACTAAGCTACGGCAAGGAGTTTTATCTGAAAACGCATCAGCGCGTCTAGGTTGGGGTCCCGCAATATTTAAACTTGATAAATCTTAAAATGTGTTCTATACTTCATCATCGACACAGGTAATGTGAAATGATTCACATTTTTAATACTACAAGACTTACTTACAAAAGCAGGTGAATTCATGATGAAACGTTCTTCTTTTCCAGTGGCGACAGGCCTTTATGTAAACTATCTTTTGTTCGGCATGTTTAATATTATGCTGGCGTCCCACATGTCCTTTTTAACAGAGCATTTGCATACAGATCAGGCGGGCATCAGTCTCTTGGTTTCTGCGATGGGATTTGGCAGGTTGTTTACCCTGTACATATCCGGGGTGCTCTCCGACCGTTATGGTCGTAAGCCGTTTATTGTGGTAGCAGGGCTACTAATGGCTGTATTCTTGGTCGGTATACCGCTGAGTCCCAGCTTTGAGATGGCGATCGTACTGGCAGTGCTGGCAGGCGTAGCGAATTCTTTTCTTGATTCAGGTACTTATCCAGCGCTGATCGAAGCTTTCCCCCAATCCTCTGGTTCGGCTACAGTGTTGGTGAGAGGCTTTATATCCATCGGGGCGGCATTTTTACCGTTAATGATTATCTTTTTTATGAATCACGACATTTTCTACGGATTCTCTTTCTTTTTACCAGCCTTCATATTTGCTTTGAATGCAATTTACCTGTTCAAGATGAAGTTCCCAGACATGCGGGTTCAGTCACCCAAGGAGCCAGTTGGTGATACTTCTGTATCGAGCGTTGAGCAAGCGGGAAAATTGGAGGCAAATGATCGGAGTAAGCCGCGGTTTTGGCAGGAAGGGGTATGCCTTATCTTGCTCGGATTTACCGGACCGACTTTGCTTTATATTGTGCAGTTATGGCTGCCTACTTTTGGACAACAGTTTATCGGTATGACCCAATCAGAGTCTCTCAGATTATTAGTTTATTACAATGTCGGTTCACTGATTTCCGTGTTTGTATTAGTAATTGTGTTAAGAAAATGGGTTAAACCTGTTCACATTATTCTTATTTATCCATGTATTTCTCTCTTGGCTTTTGGAGCGCTTCTCTTATTCAAGTCAGGGGCTGCGGCCATTATTTGTGCGAGCGTCATTGGGTTTTCAATATCAGGTGTACTTCAGCTGACATTAACCGTAATGAGTGAATTTTTTAGTCAACGAAAAGGACAGATTACCGGGTTTGTGTATACAGCAACCTCGCTGTCATACACGGTCATTCCCGTGTTTACAGGCTTTCTTTTGAAACATTCTCAGATATCGAGTGTTTTTATGCTAGCTATTATTGTGAATGTGCTAGGGATCGTACTGGCGGTGTTTGTTAATTTTCGGTACAGTTTAGTTTTTCCAGCAAGTCGCAAATTGTCCCCTAAAATCGTACTTGATACCAAATAAATGACGACTGGACCTAATCATCTGCATGCTTATTCAGAATGCGTTATACTATGAATTATTGTACATGTTCGACTTGAAACTGTAATTTGGGAGTGAGATAGAGATGGCTAAAATCGTAAAGGTGAAAGATGTTCTGATCGGTGAAGGAGCGCCAAAAATTTGTGTGCCCATGGTGGGAGAAACGTTGGAGCAGTTGAAGGAAGAGGCCACTTATTTACGTACGCTCGACCTGGATATCGTGGAGTGGAGAGTCGATTTTTTCGAGCATGTGGAGGATCTGGAAAAGGTTAAAGCTGCCTTACATGAAATTCGGTCTATTTTAGCAAATGTTCCGCTCGTATTTACGTTCCGTAGCGCTCGGGAAGGCGGAGAAAAGGAAATCAGTGCAGCGAGTTATGTGGAATTGAACCGTACAGTAGCCGAAACGGGGCAAGTCGAACTTATTGATGTAGAGCTTTTTAATGAGGAAGCTGATGTGAAGACGCTGGTAGAAGCAGCACATAAGCATAACGTATATGTGATTATATCTAATCATGATTTTCATAAGACGCCGTCGAAGGAGGAGATTGTGTCCCGGTTACGTAAGGCGCAGGAATTGGGAGGCGATCTGCCTAAGATAGCAGTGATGCCAACCAATACAGCCGATGTGCTCACTTTGCTGGATGCCACGCGTACCATGGCAGAAGAGCATGCAGATCGGCCGATTATTACGATGTCGATGGCGGGGAAAGGTGTCGTGAGCCGCCTGACCGGAGAACTGTTTGGTTCGGCTCTGACCTTTGGTGCTGCTAAGAAAGCTTCCGCACCGGGGCAGATTCCTGTCACTGAACTGAGAGAGATATTGACGGTGCTGCATAACCATTCTTAAAAGATGGATAGGCATTACTCGCTAGTCAGTAATATATCCGCAGTGAACCAAAAAGGAAGGCCCCCATGCGGTAAGCATGCGAGCCCTCCTTTTTGTGTAACTCTTAATTCAATCCCCGAGTAGGTTCATACAACTCCCAACCTAGATTCAGCGTTTGAATAATATAGTCTGCGACTTCTTCCGCATCCAACTGATCCGTATCGATCTTGGAGTGATTCACCGCGTAAATGTCCTGTCTGGAACGGAAGAGATCCTCAATTTCCCCTAAAGTCTTGTTTTGTAGATTGGGACGGGTGTCAATCAGCATCTTGAGCCGATCTTTCCAGGAATCCCAATTTAAATCCAAGAAGAAAACAATCGATGAAGCCAAACAAGCTTGCTTCACCTCTTCCTGTAAAAATGCACCACCGCCAACGGAAATGATTTTGAGGCGTGTGTTGCTGCATAGCTTCAAAATATGCTCTTTTTCAATCTCACGGAAACGCTTCTCTCCATAAGTTTTGAAAATCTCTGTTGTTGGCATGTTGTATTCTCGTTCAATCTCCTGGTCAATATCCACGAAATCGCGATACAGCTTGCGCGCTAGATGGGAACCGATCGTTGTTTTGCCTACACCCATAAAGCCGATGAGCACAATATTTTGTTCTTTTAATGGAATCTCACTATTGTTTTGCACGATAACCACTCTTTTCTCACCAGTAATGTTGAGATGTGACGCTTCAAAGCACTAAATACATTATACGTTCATCAAACGTGTCATTCAATAGTATAGACTACATCAAAAATGAGGTATAGAACGAAATAAGGTTCTGATTACCATTGTAGTGACATAGAGCACGCATTAGAGACTAGATACTCAGTAATTTGATGCGTAAATTGTCAAAAAATAAACTTGTACAAGTATAAAAGAGGCAATATTGTGTACTTAATTGAAAAAAAGGACATATTTTGGCGGAAAATATATTGAAATTACTGGAAGTATGATTATAATAGAGTTATGCAAATTGTAAATGTAATCGCTCTATTTACAATTTGTGCTTTATATTAATTGGGAGACAAAATTGCTTTGAACCAAAAACCAAGTATACATATGCAAATAGTTAAATAACGCCTTTTAGACGTGTATCGGTCAATGGGTTCATTGTACGAAGGTGGTGATACGGTCTACGCGCTCTAGTCAACGAAGAATTGACAAGAATAAAAAAAATATCTACGAGAGGGATGAATTGAAATGAAAACAAACACAGCTAAAGTATTGAAAAAGGGAATCAGTATCGCTTTATCAGGAATGTTGGTCGCTTTATTTGTCGGCAATTATTCTGCACATGCAGCTCCAGAAGTCGTTCATAAGACCATACTTGTTAAAGCTGGAGAAGTATACGATGGTAAAGGCAAGACTGTAGTGGCTGATCCCGATACCTTGGGAGACGGAAGCCAGAAAGAGGCTCAAAAGCCTATTTTCAAGCTTGAAAATAATGCAACTTTGAAAAATGTGATCATCGCTGCCCCTGCTGCGGATGGTGTACATGTGTATGGCAACGGAACTATTTCCAACGTAACGTGGGAGGATGTAGGTGAAGATGCCTTGACGCTTAAAGAGCCAGGCACGGTAAACATTACGGGCGGTGGAGCGTTCCATGCGTACGATAAAGTATTCCAAATTAATGCCGAAGGCACGATTAACATAAAAAACTTTAGAGCCGATGATATCGGAAAGCTGGTTCGCCAACTTGGGGGCTCTACATTCAGAGTGAATATGACTTTGGATAACTCGGATATTTCCAACGTTAAGGATTCAATTCTGAGATCGGACGGTCCTAACAGCAAAGCTAAAATTACGAACACTCGTTATCACAATGTGAAACAATTGTTCAAAGGCTTTAAATCCAGTAATACGAGCGAGTCCGGCAATACTCAATATTAATCGGAGTAAGATAGGAGTAGAGATATGATAAGGGGCTGTCCAACAGGTCGTGTGGATCTGATTGGACAAGCCCCTTTTTTGGTACGGCGAGTTACCCCAAGATGATCTGGACTTCGTTCGGAACGAGGACTGTGATATGATCGTGCTATTACATTTTATACAAAAAAAGTTGGGTAGCTATGAATCCTTTTCATCAATATGTGAATGTTGACGGCACTTTGAATGATATGCTGGTGCAGAATCGTGAAATTTTATATACAGGTACGAATGGTCGGCATGTGGAACGTTTTTACGTGTCTTCCTCTGAAAGTTATATATTCAAACCTCTAACCAACGATGATCAGGAGGGGCGGGAGAGATGGGTGTACGAGCATGTGCTTCCTGCGTTATCACCAATCTATCCCCGATTGCTAGCCTGGTCTGACGCAGACGCGGATGGCGGAGGAGAATGGATGGTTTTTGAGGACCTTGGTCCGTTACATCATCTACACGCAGACGAAACCCTGTTACGGGCTATTGGACTTGTTGCATGGTGGCATGCTTTGCCGACGGATCGTTTTGCTGGAATGCCGCTGCGGGGACCGAAGCCACTCATTCAGGAGATGGTTTCCGAGCTATACACGCGCAAGCCGGATGTGTTAAAGCTTTGCAGCTCACTGGGATTATCTAAGCAACAGATGCAGCGTATGTATGTACAGCTGGAGCATTTATCTTTTTCACAGCAGCTAGTACTGTCTCATGGTGATCTTCATCCGGGGAACTATGCGCTGAGCGGGGAACGGCTTATGTTACTGGATTGGGAGCATGCTCATCTGAACACACCGCTGTGGGATGTATATCACCTGATCGACATGTCCCATCCGTTGTTTCCCCGACGGATGACGTCCGAATTGCGTATTCGTATACTGGACACATACGTGGAGCAGCTGGAGCTGTTGGGGATAAGAGTGGATCGAACGGCATTTATGCTGGAATATGGCATGTTTGCGGTGGTATTTTCGCTCTGGATGCTGTTGTTAATCACAAGTGATTTGCAAAGGATTGGAACGAACCTGCATAGAAACGGCGATAAATGGTCAAAAGAGCAATTAGAGTCCCAGTTGGATGAAACGTTAGCCTGTTTGAACCAATGTGCAGCGATGATGGATTGGGGACAAGCCCAACAATGTAGATAGTAGCTTAAGACATAGACTGTATTTAGTTAGTAAAAGAAGGTGGGGAATAAATCCATGAAAAAAGTCGGTTTGGTCATGAGAAAAATACAATTTGCTGAAGCACAGGGTCCTCGTATTTTTGCAGAACGTCTGAAGCAGATCGGGTTGGAATTGGGGGTGGACATCGTATTTGTATCACCAGAGCGCCATGTGAGCAGCCATGACTGGCTTCCTGGCTATGAGCACGAAAAGGGCGACCTGGTCAACTATGACGTCGTACTGGACCAACTCCATGAGCAGCAGATTGAGCACGTTATTTATACGGTATCTGGCTTTACCTATTTGAACATGTTTTTTAAAAACAGCGTGCTTTTTCCGCATAGTTTTCCTGATCCGGCACTTACAGGCTACGAGATGATGAAGCCTTTTTATCAGATCGTGGACAAGGCTATCGTACAGACTGCCTTTCTCAAGCAGGAGATGGCTTCGAAGTTTGGCGTAACCGATGTGACAGTCATCCCGATCGGATTTAATGAGCGGCTGGTTGAAAAGCATTTTGATCCCTCGCAAGTGGTAGAGAACCGGGTGATGTGGATTGGTAGAGATGAGGAGAACCGACGTCCGGATTTGGTGCTGGAGTATGCGAGGCATAATCCTGACAAGGATGTCTATATGGTATTTGGCGGTGAACGCTACAAGGAAAGTATGAAGAAGTACGATATCCCGGACAATGTTAAACTTCAATTTGCGTTGACGCAAGATGAGGTGTTTGCACTGATGAACACGGCAAAGGTGTATTGGAGCTGCTCCAAATTTGATACGTTCGCGATGCCACTGACCGAAGCGCTGGCTATGGGTAAAATCGTCGTGAAGCCAGAGCATCCTTGCTATGGACATATCAGCTCTACTCATTCTTTTTCAGGGAATGAGAAAAACTGGTTCGAGCTGGTCAATATGGCTGCCGCCTCACCGCGCCGGGTTTCTACAGAAAATCAGGCATACGCTATGGAAAAGTTTTCAAGTCAGGTGATGAAGCAGGGCTATCGGGACTTTTTTGATCATTGGTTAAGCTGAACGGCGAGGCAAAACACTGTGGTTGCAACAAGCGTCTGAATGTCCAGAGTGAAATAAAAATAACCCGCAAGGTGGTCACTTTTTTTCAAATATCCATCATGCGGGTTACGGTTCTTTGACTTATCGTTTGGACTTTACTGGAACCGGGGTTCCTTTTTTAAAGCGAGCCGGTCTTCTCGGAATTCTGCGAATGCCGGAGTCCTCCGATTTAGAAGGTAATGCTTTATGAGTTGTCTTTGTTGACAGTTGGCTGGTTCTGCCGAACTCGACAGTGTAACTGTCTACAGATGAGTCAATGGAAAGTCTACGCATCCCCACTCGTCTGGATGATCCGCTACTATAGTTCCAACACCAATGAAAATCACTGCTAGTGCTTCTCGGAAGCCGTGTGCGGTACGTACCACGCCACGAATTGGAGTGATCTTCAGCATAATAATAGAATGTGGTTCCCCCGACAGAACCGTTCCATACTTCTCTCGTATCACCAGGTTCTATCCGATACCAGCCCATTTTAGAATAATTGGTGGGATGACAGTCGGAACTAGGATAAGCATAGGCGGCATAGATGGTATTACTCGTGTTGTTTGTAAAAAAAAGGCTCATCATACACACTTCTTTCCTCATAAATTTGTATTACAATGTCATACTATGAGGAATTTAGAAGAAGAGAGTGGACAATATCTCTCAATCTATGAAAAATGAACCAATCGTTTACGTCCAACTTGCTAAATGATTCTATGACTGTATCTCAGCTATCGCTTCAGTATGAGCCGTCTTGCGATCCTCAATGTAGCTAACTATCATGAGTAGCAGACCGCCGACAGTGATTAGCGATGCAACCCATGGAATAGCGGCTAGCCCCATTTGATTAATAACAACTCCCCCGATAAAAGCACCGCCTGCGTTGCCCAGATTTAATGCGGAATGGCTGGAGGTAGAGGCAAGTAAAGGAGCCTCATAGGCCAGATTCATGATGCGAACCTGAATACCCGGCATGATGCCGAACGCAGCAATGCCCCAGATAAAGACCGTGATGACGGCCAATACCTTGCTTTGAAGCGTAAATGTCAGAATGGCCAAAATAATAGCCAGCACAGCATAGTTTGCGATCAGGGATGGAAGTAGTTTCCAATCTGCGAGCTTGCCGCCAACGATGTTGCCGATCGTTACCCCTAGGCCAAACAGGACGAGAATCCAGGTAATGCTATGCTCGGCAAAGCCACTAATATCCGTAAGCAAAGGCGTAATGTACGTAAAGACAGTGAACAGGCTACCACAACCGACTGCACCTGTGAGCAGCATCAGTAGCACTTTTGGATTAAACAGGCTTTTGACTTCTTGTTTGAGACTGGAAGGCTTGTCCTGATGAATCACCGGAATGTAGCGAATGATACCAAAGAGAGAAATCAAGCCGATGACCACAATGGCTCCAAAGGAAGCACGCCAGCCGAGCTGTTGTCCGATAAAGGTACCGAAGGGCACGCCAATAATGTTCGCCACGGTCAAACCGGTCAGCACCATAGAAATGGCACCCGCGCGCTTGTCAGGACGAACCAGTCTGGCAGCGATCAGGGAACCGGCTCCCAAAAAGGTTCCGTGCGATAATGCAGTAGCCATACGAGCGGCAATCAGAAGTTCGTAATTGGGAGCAATGACGTAAAAAAGATTGCCTAAAATGAATATAGTCATTAGTAGGCATAGCAGCTTTTTCTGCGGAACCTTATGGGTTAATACAGTAAGTACAGGTGCGCCAATGGCCACACCAAGCGCGTAACTGGTGATTAACTGCCCGGCTTGCGGAATCGTAACATGAAGATCATGGGCTACATTGGGCAGAAGTCCCATAATGACGAATTCGGTCATGCCGATGGCGAAGGCACCAAGGGTTAACCATAGCAAGGAGGGGGGGAAGCGATTTGCTGTCATATTTTCTTGATTACTCATAAGTGTCTTGTATCCTCCTGAAAAAATAGTAATGCGAGTATATCATTACAGGCGATATCTGGCGACCCATTTTGCAAGAATTTTACATACTAAGTTGATAAGTTTTATGTAATTTACAAAAGCGACAGGTAGGAAGGAGGCAAGTATGTTATTTTGGTAGTATGATATTAAGATCGTAAAATGACGCTGTAAGGAACGATCCAAGGAGGATATAACGATGGCACCTAAAGTGGTACATAGTATTACAGATTTAATAGGAGATACACCTTGTGTAAGACTCCAACGGCTCACACGGCCGCAGGATGCGGAAGTGTATGTGAAGCTGGAGTATTTTAATCCAAGCGGCAGTGTTAAAGATCGGGCGGCGGGCAATCTGATTGCCGAGGCGGAAAAGGCAGGACATCTAAAGCCGGGAGGCACCATTATTGAGCCGACGAGTGGCAACACGGGAATTGGTCTTGCGATGAATGCGGCAGCCCGAGGTTACCGTGCAATTTTGGTGATGCCTTCGAATATGACGAAGGAACGGATCAATATTTTGAAAGCCTACGGGGCTGAGGTCGTACTGACACCAGCGGAAGAACGGATGCCAGGAGCGATTCGCAAGGCACTCGAACTGGGGGCTGAAATTGAAGGGAGTTTTATCCCGCATCAATTTGAAAATGAGGCAAATCCGGATATCCACCGTACGACGACGGCACTTGAGATTTTGGAACAGACAGAAGGGAAGCTGGATGTGTTCGTCGCTTCTTCGGGAACGGGCGGTACCATTACGGGAACAGGTGAAGTGCTGCGTCAGCATTTGCCGGATCTGCGGATTGTTGTAGTTGAGCCTAAGGGCTCGCCAGTGCTATCTGGAGGAAAACCCGGTCCACATAAGCTGGTTGGCACCAGTCCAGGCTTTGTTCCCACCGTGCTGAATACGGAAGTGTATGACGAAATCGTGCAGGTTTCCGATGAGGATGCGATTGCAATGACACGGGCGATTGCTGCCCAGGAAGGGATTCTGGTTGGCCCCTCTAGCGGAGCTACGATATGGACGGCGATTCAGGAAGCTCGGCGTTTGGGAGCAGGCAAACGGGTACTTTGCATTGCCCCGGATACCGGAGAGCGTTATCTGAGCATGGGGATATTCGGATAAAAAGATGTGGATTGGGGCCAAAGTAATACACGACCGTAAGTAAGTGGTAAAATAGGTGTGTGATAGCGGTTCCACGAACTATTCATATGTGGATGAAGCAGGGAATATTTTGAGGGTTGAAGGAGGAGAAACATGAAGATTATGCCTTTACAGAAACGTGGAATCTCCGATAGTCGGCTGGCGCTCGGTTGTATGCCTTTTGGTGGAGAATGGAGCCATGCACCGTTTACGCAGGCGCATGTCGTTGAAGCGGAAAGAGCTGTAGAAGCTGCACAATCCATTGGGATTACGATGTTCGATCATGCGGATATCTATCGTATGGGGAAAGCGGAAGAAATTTTCGGTCGGGTTTTAAAGGGACAGCCGGGCTTGCGTGAACAAATCGTAATTCAGTCCAAATGCGGCATTTTTCTGCCGGATGGTACGCTCCCGGGCCGTTTTGATTTCTCATATGCACATATTATGGAGTCCGTGGATGGCATTCTGAAGCGTCTGGGTACGGAATATTTGGACATCCTGCTGCTGCATCGCCCCGATCCACTGGTAGAGCCGGAAGAAGTAGCGAAGGCGTTCAGCGAGCTTAAGACATCTGGCAAAGTACGGCATTTTGGCGTCTCCAATATGAATGTAAGCCAAATTCGGTTTCTGGAGCGGAGCCTAACGGAGCCGCTGATCGCTAATCAGCTGGAAATGAGCCTGGCGCATCTACATTTTGTAGATCAGACAGTACATGTGAACCAGCAGGCGGGGACGAATGTACATTTTGGCGAAGGTTTGCTGGAATATTGCCAAACCGAGGATATTCAGCTCCAAGCCTGGGGACCGCTGGCGCAGGGACGTTTTAGCGGAGGTTCTTTGAAAGGGGAGCCTGAGCGTGTCGTTAAGACGGCAGAGCTGGTGCAGAAGCTGGCTTCTGAAAAGGAAACGACACGTGAAGCGATCGTCCTTGGCTGGCTTATGAAACATCCGGCACGGATTCAGCCCGTCCTTGGCAGCGCCAATCCTGAACGAATCAAGGCATGTCAGGATGCGGAACGCCAGAGCGAGCTGATGACCCGTGAGGAATGGTATGAATTGTATGTCAGTGCGCGCGGACAAGCCTTGCCGTAACTGGTACTGCGGACCCGTTTGTTACAGCAGGCGTATGTGGGTGTACGTGTATGACCTCGTTTATACGAACTGTAGTTTAATAGGCCCTCCCTTCGTCTCATTAACAGACGGAGGAAGGGCCTATTTACATGGATGCATCTCATATTGCCTCAGTAGCTATTCCTCTTCGTAGCGTGCAAGGGCCTTGGACGTTGTTTCCTTCATTCGTGAGATCAGCCGGGAGCCTTGGACGACCTTGACACGTTTGCCAAGGAAACGGATTTTGGATAGCACATATTCACATTCGTCTGCCTGGAAGGTGAGCGTAATACGATAGGTATCTGCTTCCTGAACATATTCGACCTCTTTTTCAAAGCAGGAAAAAGCATATAAAATACGGGACATTTCACCGTTGTATATGGGAATAATTTTGATGATGCCTTGCTCTTTGCGCGACTCCAGTATATCGAGTATACGTTGGGTGAATTTTTCGGCCTCTTCGGGTAGAAGCTCATCTTCCGTGATGTTCACGATATTAGACAGCTTGGTAGACATGAGCGCGCGGTGTCTGCGGTTATACCACAGCAGGCTCCATTCTTTTTTGACCATGGAGAACTCCAGCTTATATGGAAAACCGGACATTCGCTCATGCATGCGTCCGTTGCGCAGTTTGTAGGTCATACAGATACCTGAACGGGACCGCAGAATGGGACGCAATTCACGCAGGAGTGGATGATATACCGAGACAGCAGGGATACCTGCTTTTTCCCGCAAACTCCTATCGGCCTCCAGCGGCTCGTCGTCTGCGAGCATCTGCCGAAGCTTGTCAAGCGTAGACGGGGTGAAAGCCTCTATTGCTGCCGAATCTGTCAGCATAGATTGGAGCCAGACTCTTTCCTGCGATGTGGTAGCAAAAGCGCCCGATTCATCCAGCCGAGAGACGATCTGATAGTTAAATATTTTCTCGAACAGGCTCATAATAGGCTTGCAGCTCCTTCCATTCCTGTCTGAATTCCTTACGCAGCCGCTGAGGTTCCAATACCTCACAGCTTGATCCAAAGCTGCGAATCCACGGTTTAATCTCGGTGATTCCATTCACTGTGATTTCATAGATAAAGGATTCACTTTCTTCCTCCGCAATCATACCCCACTGTCCCTGTGACAGCACACGTTCCCGAATAAAGTTGCGCTTCGCGCCCTCAGGATTAAAAAAACGTACCCGTACCTTCACAGGACGACCGGTATCAACAAGCCAGCTGTACCGCATTTTTTCTTCCAACACCGCTAGCAGATCGGCATGAAACTGCTCTGGTACAGGCTTGCCCTCCACCAATTGAGTCATGCCCTCCATACGAAACTTCATGATTCCTTTACCGCCTACATGACCAAGAACATACCAACGTCCATATTGATGATCATAGATGACTTGCAGGGGCAGAATGGTATGTTCACGGCCCTCCGTCTCTTTTTCAAACAGCGGGTTTGTGTTCTGTGACCCGTACATGCTTCGTTTGGATGTCGAAAAATATAAAAAAGTTACACAGCGACGTTGCCGAATGGCATGCAGAAGCGGATGAATATGGGCTTCGTCCAGAATGCGTGAATAATAGTGGTATTTATATAAAAAAGGTTCAATCATATCCCGATCTCCGGCTTGACGGCGCATAGCTTTTTTTAGATGATCTCGCAACAGATATCCCTGAACAGAGGGAAGCTGGGTGTTGGCCATAATGTCTACAAAATCATATAAGTCCAGTAATTCCTCGTCCGTCAGTCCTGTCACCAGATCGTTGCGGACAGCATAGCGGTAAGGTCTGCCGCCGTGCTCCTTGCGAACCACACCGACTTCGACCAGATATTTCAGATCGGAACGAATCGTTTTTTCATCTGGCAGCGAACTGTCGGAAGGCAGCCCGTTGCAGCAAGCATCCAGCAATTCCATAGTGGTCAGAGGCTGTGACTGTAGCGCTGTCAGCAGAAGAGATAAGCGGACGCTTTCTGATTCCTTGAGCGATTTAGCCCGAAACAAGAATAAAAGTAATGGATCAGCGGATTCGTAATAATTAAAGCGCAGCATCTCATTAAAATCATGTCCTTGGTCCTCAGGCAACTGTTGTTGTACGGATTGGACGATTTCCTTGAGACGCCGGATTGTTTTATCAAAGGTATGCACTGAAATGCCCAGTCTGTCTGCAAATTGCTGCCGATTATAAGCGCCGTTGGTCAGTGTGAGCATGCGCAGGAATTGAATTTCTTTATCAAAACTCTCTCTCGCCATGATGCATTCCCCGTTTCTGTTGCCGTTCTCCGAAAGCAAGTATCCCTTTATTCTAACAGGGAAGGGATGCAGGAAAAAGGGAATTTATTCATCTTTGTAATACTTCCACCATGTTCACGACTTCCAAAATAAAGCATCATAGGGATATAAGATAGCACGATGAAATAAGAAGCAATACATAACAGAAGGGTGATGCAACATGTTTGGACGACGCAAAAATGAAGTGTTATATCCATGGGTAGGCAAGCTTTCGATTTATGAAACGATTATGCAGGGATTAGACGCTCAGGGCAGGCTTACTGATGATCAATTACCGGACGATGAAGAATATTGGGCAGGTCACACGATGCGTTGGGTGGCAGGAGGATTAGATGGAGCATTTGGGCATCATGGTGCTGGCGAGCATGTAGCCGATAAAATCAAGGATCTGGTGCAGCTGTTGTCCAGACAATGTCGTAAGCCAGGAATGAAGACGAGACGTGAGACGTATGTACGCTTGATGGAGGAAAATGCGCTCAGTCTGATTGATCCGTTGCTGGATGCGGTGCGCCAGCATCCAGCAATTCAGCCGGATCGTTTGTATGAGGAAGCGCGTTGGCTGGCTGAACACGGAGCACACCGCAATGTGGTGAAGATTGGTATTGCGTTGCTTGGATTGCTGGAGACAGAGCAGCATCACGAGCTTATTTTAACGCTGGCAAAGCATGATGAATTCACGCTATATGCGGCTGTAGCTATCTGTAATATTTCGGAGCAAGCCAACGAACAGTTGTATACGTTAGCCCGCCAGGTACATGGCTGGGGACGTATTCACGTAGTGGAACGGCTGGAACCTACGCGTCAGGAAATACGTGATTGGCTACTGCGGGAAGGATTCCGCAATAATGTCATGTATGAATATCTTGCTTATGAGTGCGCTCATAAAGGCGAGCTGCATACAGCCATCGCCGTTCCGCAGATTGATCAGGAGTTGTTTGACGGAGCAGGCGAGATTCTGTCGGCTTTGCTGGCAGCAGGCGGACCTGCGGAAAGTATAGACGATTATGAGCATGCCGCTATGGTTATAGGTAACTACCTTCGTCATGCCAAGGCCATGTGCACGACGGTGCAGCATTTTACGATCATCATGGATATTGCAGACTTTCTGGATGAAGAGGACGATACATGGGAGACTCGTTATGAGCATGAATGGACACCGGAATTGCGTAGACGTTACGCGTCGCTGTGCCAGCAGATGATGGACGATCCGCAGTGGGTGCAATTGGTGGAGCAGGAATTGCAGCATGCAGATTCATCTCATCTCCACTATGCCATTCGTGTAGCTCGAATGCTGACACTAGATGTATGGCCCGTGCTATTTGATCAATTAAGCAGATACCCAGTCAAGCCTATTTTGTACTTTGAACTCATCAAGACAGAGGATGAACAGCGGGTGCGCAAGTTGGTGGCTTTTGCAGAACAGCACTTGCCCTTGGGAGAGATTGCTTCCGGCCCTGCTAATCTACCTGGGTATGGACTAGAGTATGAAGCGCATCAATGTCTGGGTATGCTGTTGCAACTATTGTCTTCTCACGAAGGAATGGGACAAGAGCTAGTTGCTGCCGGGCTTTGGAGTCCGGTGACCTCCAATCGCCGTGCAGCGCTTCATGTACTCAAGGTATGGTCTTCTGAGATGTGGGGAGAGAAAACGACAGAGCGCCTTCGCCACTTATCGGTAGCTGAAACGGAGGAGTCGATTAGAGAACAGATTCGGGAAATACTTTAATGATAAGGGAGGGAACAACATGACAGATGTGAAGCATGGGCAGGGTTTCATTCAACCGGAAATGTGCGAGACGATTTTGCGTGAGCTGCGCGCATTGGAGCAGGCGGAGCAGGTGCGCATTGTGTACGCCTGTGAATCAGGCAGTCGGGCATGGGGGTTTCCTTCACAGGACAGTGACTATGATGTACGATTTATCTATGTAAGACCCGTAGAATGGTATTTATCTATCTTTGATAAGCGGGATGTGATTGAGCGACCCATCAGCAATTTGCTGGATATGAACGGCTGGGATTTGAAAAAGGCACTCCATTTGTTTCGCAAGTCCAATCCGCCTTTGCTGGAATGGCTGCAATCTCCGATTCCCTATCTGGAGCAGTATTCAGTGGCTGACCAGATTCGTGCAATATCGCCGTTAACTTTCTCTCCGAAGTCCTGTGTGTACCATTACCTGAATATGGCGCGGGGGAACTATCGGGATTATTTGCAAGGAGAACAGGTGAAGATTAAAAAGTATTTTTATGTACTGCGCCCACTGCTGGCCTGTGGCTGGATTGAACGTTACAACAGCATGCCTCCGATGAAATTCGTAGACTTGCTAGAGGAATTAATTCCGTCAGATACAGAACTTTATCAGGTGATCGGGCATTTGCTGCAACGTAAAAAAGCGGGCGAGGAACTGGATATGGAGCCACGGCTTTCGGTGGTGAATGATTTTATCCAGCAGCAAATTGCTTATTTTGAACAAAAGGCGCCCTTGCTTCAGCATGTGGAGAGTGGACGGGATCAGCAGTTGGATGATTTGTTCCGCACTGCGGTGAATGAAGTATGGAAAGCATAAGCTGGGAAGGAGAAGTGGAGTATGCACATCACGCTAAAAGCAACCGGAACCCATGCAGGGATGATTTCGCATTTGCTTGCTAAGAATCCTTACAATACGTATGATCGCACAGAAAAAGGCGCACGTGTACGCATGGTGTACACTGTTTTTACCGAGGAAGAGGCTGAGATCGTCATTCAGGCTTCGCCAGATTCGATTGATTTGATCAAAAACAGTCCAGACAGCTATGATATTACACAATATATTAATGACCGGGAGTTTGTAACCAGCAGCTTATTTTGCACCTATATTCGTGGCTCGCTTGGCACAGCCCTGAACGGTAAACCCAAAGAAGATTATGCAGGATGGGTGACGCACCCTTTTGCGCTGGAGTTATCGTTTGGGCCTGTTGCTTCGGATTTGCCGGATTCTGTGGTGGAGGGACTATTTGCTCCGCTGGGCTATCAAGTGGCCATAGAACGAGGGGAAGCAGATTATTCTTTTCAGCTGAAAAATCGAAGCACCGTCAGATATGTCACGTTAAGTGGCCACCAGACGGTGCAGTATGCGCTGCGTCAGTTATTGCTGTTGATTCCGGTGCTGGATAATTATAAGCATTACTATATTAGTGAAGAAGAGTTTGACAAGCTGAGACGTTACGGTGAAGGCTGGCTGCCAGAGCATCCGCTACGCGAGCTCATCATTCGACGCACGCTTCGTTTTACCAATCTGATTGAGCAATTTGAGCAATCAGATTCTGCTGAAATAGGTACTCAAAAACATATTGAAAAACATACTCAAAAACATACTGTCCAAGCTCAAAAGGATAAGCACGAACAGGTTCAACAGCAAGAACAGCCACAGGAGGAAGGGAAGCAACAGCCTACTGTACGGCTGAATGAGCTGCGGTATCAAGCTATTATGGACGTGATTCGCAAGCTGCCTCGAAGACAGAAAATCGTAGATTTTGGTTCAGGAGAAGGGAAGCTTTCGGCTCGGATGGCCCGAATGACGGGCATTGAAGAAATTTGGGCGGTGGAGCCGTCTGCGTATGCACAGGTGAGAGCCATGGAGCGTTTTGCCAAGCTGGAGAGGCATACCGACGCGATCATTCCTACACCCATGATGGGCTCTCTCTTTTATTATGATGAACAATTGCGGGGCAAAGATGTGATGATCCTATGTGAGGTCATTGAGCATGTGGACGAGCATCGTCTGAACCGGGTGATGAAGACGATTGTGACGGAGTATCAGCCGGGTGTGCTGATCGTGACGACTCCCAATCGTGAATATAATGAAGTATATCGCATGAACCAGCAAGAGCTGCGGCATGGCGATCACCGTTTTGAATGGAATAGACGCGAGTTTCAGGAACGATGTGAGCAGTGGATTGAGGAAGCTCCTTATTTGATAGCGCTGAAGGGGATCGGAGAAGAGGTCGAAGGCTTTGGACAACCGACCCAAATGGCTATATTTACGCGCAGAAAGGAGCAGAAGGAAGCATGAGCAATTCATCCAAACGTACGATTCATTTACCGCATGCTGGACTGGTTGTGTTGGTGGGGGCCTCCAACAGTGGCAAAACCACATTATTGGACAGGCTGGTGAGCGAAGGGATTCTACTGGAGACAGAAGTGGTATCCTCGGATCATTTTCGCAAGCTGGTCGGAGATACGGAATTTATAGACTGGAGTGGACTTCCAAGGCTGGAATCGGACGTACTGTTCTATGAGTATCAGCAAATGTCAGCCAAGGCGTTTGAGGCGATGGATACGATTCTGGCTATGCGTTGTCGCTTGAATAAGCTAACGGTTGTGGATGCCACCCATTTGTACGCTGAGGATCGCCAGAAATATGTACAGCTGGCAGCCAAGGCGCACGTTCCTGTTATGGCCTGGGTACTGGATGTACCCGAATCTGTGCTGCTGGAACGTGATTTAGGCAGGGAGCATCCGCGTGGCCGCCAACGGGTCAAGCAGCAGGCACAGCTGTTAAAGCGGAATCTGCGTGGTATCCGTGAGGAAGGCTTTAACGCTTGCTATGTTATTAAGGATGTAGAAGAAATGAACTTTGTTCGCCGTGTGCAGCCACTGTTTCATGAGATTGGCTCAGGTATTGACATCATTGGTGATATCCATGGGTGCTACCGTGAGATGCTGGAAGTGATAGAGCAGCTAGGATATACGGAAGATACGGAAGGACTATACCATCATCCAGATGGCAGAAGACTAGTATCTGTCGGGGATGTGATGAGCCGTGGCCCAGAATCGTTACAAGCGGTGCAGTTCTGGAAAAAGCACGTGGATGCCGGACTAGCGTATATGATTGACAGTAATCATGGCTGGAAAATCGGCCGTTATCTCGATGGAAGAAAGGTGACTCTCAGTCATGGCGATGAACGATTTGCAGAGGAACTGGTCCAATATGAACAAAAAGCGGGCAAGGCAGCGGCAGAACAGCTTAGAAGCGAGTTGAGGGATTTTCTGCTACATGCACCCTCTCATCTTATTTTTGGCAGAAATGGATTGCGACATGTGGTTGTGGCTCATGCCGGGATTAAGGATCATTTTATTGGCAAACAGTCGGCACGTATTTCTGATTATTGCCGCTATGGAGATACGGAAGGACAGGATGCGAACGGAAAACCGATCCGCAAGGATTGGTTCGTAGACCATGAATCGGGAGAAATAGTAGTATGGGGACATGATCCGAGACCGCAGCCTACCCTTGTGAACCAGACGGTGAATATTGATCAGGGTGTGGTATTTGGCGGTATGCTGACCGCTTATCGTTATCCGGAAAAGGAATTTGTCAGCGTTCCGGCACATGAGAATTATGCGAATGATCCCGATAGCCCACTTGTCCGGTGGCAGAGAAAACGGTTTTCCCCGCCGAATTTACGCAAGCTAATCGCTGGTTACAGTGTGCTGACGGAATCGTATGGCGAAGTGCGCGTACAAGGAGAATGGATCAAATCCGCTATAGATACCGTGTCACATGTGACGGTACCCATGGAGGAGCTGGTGTATATTCCACCGACGATGAGCCCTGCTCCAGCGGTGTCTGCAGAGGAAGGATATCTGGAGCATCCACGTGAGGCGCTGGCTTATTATCGCGGGCAAGGAGTACAAACGATGGTGGCCGAGAAAAAACATATGGGTAGCCGGGCTATTTTGCTATTATTCAAAAACGAACAGGCCGCTGTTCAATATGTAGGCTACCCGACATTGGGCACGATCTATAGTCGGAGTGGGAGAGCTTTCTTTGAACAAAGCCTTGGGAAGCAAGTGATGGAGAAGCTTAATGTGGATTTACGGACTGCTGGATATTTTGAACGGAACCAGACGGATTTTGTATTGCTGGATGCGGAAATTGTACCGTGGAATCTCAAGGCTCGGGAACTGATTGCTGCACAGTATGCGCATGTGGGGGAGGCAGCTCTGTTGGATCGCAGTAAGCTGGTAGACAAGCTGAAGCAGGCGAAGGTTGCAGGTCGAGAGGTTGGAGACTGGTTGGAGGAAATGGAACAGAAGTACGCGAATGCCGTAACGTTTCAAGATGCTTTTCAAAAATATTGCTGGGATGTGGACGGTCTGGATGAAATTCGTATTGCACCGTTCCATACACTGGCACACAGCGGAAAGACTTTTTTCGACCATTCTCATATTTGGCATATGGAGCAAAACCGGGAGCTGGCTGGGCTGTCTTCCCTGTTTATGGAGACAGAGTACCGCGTGATCACGGACGAAGCAAGCGAGGAAGAGGTCATTCGCTGGTGGAACGAGATGGCAGAGGATGGTCATGAAGGGATTGTGATCAAGCCGGAACGCTTTTTGATGAAAAATCGGGACAAGATGATTCAGCCTGCAATCAAGGTGAGAGGCCGGAAGTATTTGCACATCATTTACGGTATGGATTATCTTGCCTCTGAGAATTTAAAGCGTCTGAAGCAGCGTCGAACGAACAAAAAGGAGCGTCATGCCCTGATGGAAGGAGCGCTTGGTATGGAAGGCGTGGAACGTTTTGTCCGCAAGGATACGGTAGATCGTATTCATGAATGCGTCCTTGCCGCGCTATCTCTGGAATCGGAGCCGATTGATCCGAGATTGTAGTTTGCGAAGGAGGGATTGAGATGGAAAGGGGTACACCGTTAATTGATATTGGCGTGAACTTGATGCACCGTTCGTTTCATGCGGATCGGGAACAGGTGGTAGAGAGAGCCGCAGCTGTAGGGATTTCACCCCTGATTATTACCGGGACCAGTGTCCGCAGCAGTCGGGAGGCTTCTCAGTATGCAGCACGTTATCCGGGCAAGCTGTATGCGACAGCTGGCGTGCATCCCCATGATGCCAAAGACTGCAGCGCAGATACGATTCAGCAGCTCCGCCAGCTGGCGAGTCAGCCGCAGGTCATATCCATAGGGGAATGCGGATTGGACTATAACCGTGATTTTTCGCCGCGTGATGTGCAGCGCCGATGGTTTGAGGAGCAAATCCAACTGGCGGGTGAGCTTAATATGCCGTTATTTCTTCATGAACGAGATGCACATGAGGATTTTGTTGCTATGCTGCGGGAGTATCAAGGGCTTGTCGATAAAGCAGTGGTGCATTGTTTTACAGGCACGGAACAAGAATTGCATACGTATGTAGAGATGGGACTGTATATCGGGATCACCGGCTGGATTTGCGACGAACGGCGTGGCAAACATCTGCGTGAACTGGTCAGAGATATTCCCTTGGACCGTCTGATGATTGAAACGGATGCACCATTTTTGACCCCGCGTAATTTGCCCGTGAAGCCTAAAGAAGGGCGTAATGAGCCCATGTATCTCGCTCACATTGCTGCTACGGTTGCCGAATGTACAGGCCGAAGCATGATGGAGATCGAAATCGCCACGACGGAGACAGCCAAACGTTTCTTCGGATTATAGGATTGTCAAAGCCATAGATGTGGTATATATTATAGTGAATTAAAAAAGCATTGTCGGGAGCTTGAGAAAGTCAGGCTGAGAGGGTGGCCCTTGCCACTGACCGTGAAATCTGATCTGGGTAATGCCAGCGTAGAGAAACCAAGAACACTATACAGGAATGCCGCTTGTTTCGCGGTTGTCGATAGATACAATGTATGTCCTAGCATTTTACCTTGACCCTGACTTTGGCTTGGTATCAGTGTAGTAGCTTAGACTACTGGTTATATAAGGCATATCGACGAATGATGTTTTGTATGGTGCTTCACCTTTTACTGCGCATAAAGCTTGCCTGGAGATTCAGCTCCAGACAAGCTTTTTTTTATGGCCAAGAGGCCAATTATAAGGAAAAAGGGGAGCACGCAATAATGAATACTGCTGTAAGAGCGTCCAAAGGGTTGAAGCTGACTGATATTTTGGTCACGATTGTGATCGCTGTTGTGTTCGGGTTAGTCTACAAAATATGGGGACCTGCCTATGATTTGATGAAACCATTCGGTCTACACGCCGAGCAACTGATGTATGGCATGTGGTTTATGGCAGGCACGTTTGCTTATCTCATCATTCGCAAGCCGGGTGTTGCAATTTTGGCAGAGGTGGCAGCGGCAACGGTCAGTGCTTTTTTGGGAAGCGAATGGGGGATGTCCACTTTGTACTATGGCCTGCTGCAAGGCTTGGGAGCGGAGCTATTTTTTGCGGCTTTTCTGTATCGGAACGCAAACCTGTGGGTTGCTTCGCTAGCTGCGGCCGGGGCGGCTGTCGCTTCTCTGATTTTAGACTTCAGCTACGGGTATATTGATCAGCTTTCGACCTGGAACTATGTTTTGTTTATTGGTTTTCGCATGATTGGCAGCATTGTGATTGCCGGGGTATTCGCGTTCTATCTGGCTAGGGCATTGGAGGTAACCGGAGTCACGCGAAGTTTGAGACCCGCAACGGAACAAGATTATAAGGGGCTGGATTGATGAGCCAGGCAACCGAAGATGTGGTGGCTTCGATCACCCGTCTTCGGTTGAAATTCCCCGGTGAGCAGGAGCTGCTTTTTCACAATATGTCTTTGTCTGTCCGCAAGGGGGAAAAGCTGCTGTTGCTGGGACCGAGTGGATGCGGTAAATCAACGCTGCTCCAAGTGTTAAGCGGTCTGATTCCACGCACGATAGAAGTGCCTATGAAATGCGATGCTGCTGTAATCCCAAGTGTCTCAGGTATTGTATTTCAAGATCCTGATACGCAGTTTTGTATGTCATATGCAGACGAGGAACTGGCTTTTGTGTTGGAAAATAATCAGGTTCCTCGTGAGCAGATGCGATCCCGTATTCGCGAGCTGCTGATACAGGTTGGTCTATCAACGGATGATATACACATGCCCATTGGCAGCATGTCACAGGGAATGAAACAGCGGCTGGCGATTGCGTCTGTGCTGGCTATGGAGCCAGAAGTGCTTTTTCTGGATGAGCCCACGGCTTTGTTGGACGAGGAAGGCACTACACAGGTGTGGGATACCATTCGAAACATTTCGGTAGACCAGACACTGGTGATCGTGGAGCATAAAATTAATGAAATTGTCCATGATGTGGACCGGATTGTGGTGCTTTCTGCTCAAGGGGAGATCATTGCGGATGGAAGGGCGGAAGAAGTATTTCATGGGCAGCGGCAGGCATTGTCCGAGTATGGCGTGTGGTACCCGGGAGTATGGAGTGAATCGTCTTCGCCGCGTTGGAGTGAATCAGTGACACAGCAGAATGGTACGGGGAATGGTACAGGGATTGATTTGCTGGAGCTGGAACATTTTAGTGGCCTCCGCGGTTTAAGTTCAGTGATTTATGTGGAGCATGCGCAGGTGAAGCCTGGCGACTGGATTGGCGTGGTCGGTGAAAACGGGGCTGGCAAAAGCTCACTGCTGCTCTCCATGATGCGCTTACTTCGCACACAGGGACGTTATAGCGTGCGCGGAATTGAGGCAGGCAGTACGGAACAACTGGCAGAGCGTATCGGGTTCGCGTTTCAAAATCCCGAGCTGCAATTCGTAGCACACACCGTACGAAAGGAACTAGAGTATTCGTTACCCAAGAGCTTGTTCACCGTTGAACAGTGCCGGGAACGGGTCGATCGGATGCTCGTACAGTTCGGACTGGAGCGGCTGGACGAGCGTCATCCGTATCAGCTTTCATTGGGCCAAAAAAGGCGGTTGAGTATTGCTACGGCTATGATCCGTGAGCCGGAAGTGCTGCTGCTGGATGAACCGACTTTTGGGCAGGATGCGCGTAATACCTTTGTCATGCTGGATATGTTGGAGCAGCTGAGAGCGGCAGGCACGGCCATTGTGATGGTCACGCATGACCCGGAAATTGTCCGTCGATATTGTACCAATATATGGCGGATTCAGAAAGGGGAACTCCAGTATGAACCTATCCTTTCCCCATCATAAAACATGGCTGCATCGCGTGAATCCGGGCCTAAAGCTTGTTATGTTTTCCATACTGTTTGTGGTCGTTATAGTCATCCATGATCCGAATGTCATGTTTAATGTTGCGTGTGCTATGCTGCTGCTGCTTGTCTGGTCAGGCCATCCATGGAAGCGGCTGCTGCTGTATGGATCTCCCTTTATATTGGTGTTTATTTCAACCTCAACGGGCATGATGATGTTCGGCAAAGGGGTGACGACCTGGTGGACATGGGGCCTGATCCATATTACGCAGGAAAGCTTTTATCGGGGTATACATCTGGGCTTTCGTGCGCTGAGTATGGCGGCGGTAGGGTTGCTGTTTGGTTTAACGACTCGTCCAGTGAACCTTTTTTATTCACTGATGCAGCAATGGAGGCTCTCTCCGAAGTATGCGTATAGCTTTTTGGCAGCCATGCGGTTGATGCCCATGATGGTGGAGGAATTCCAGGCATTGAGACAAGCCCATCGTATTCGAGGTTTACATCAGCATGTGTCCAAATGGAATATGTATGCCACGCTTCGCAGGTATGCAATTCCGCTGCTCGCTCAAAGTATCCGGCGTGCACAGCGAATTGCTATTGCTATGGAAGCCAAGGGTTTTACTAATGAAACCAAACGCACGTATTATTATGCGATTGGCTATTCGGCTGTAGATATTGTGTTCATATTCTATTTTGTCATCATGCTTACGGTGGCTTGGGGACTCGGTATCTGCTTTCCTTACGTGGGGGTGTGGGATGTACGTTAATTGTTGTCAAAAGGCTTTGCCCGTTTTCTGCTCTGTGGTATATTAATGCAATGGGAATTGACGGCTCGTACAGACCCGCCTGGGCTGGCGGGCTTATTACATTTTCCCTGAGAAATGGATCATCAGGAGGCCAGGTTTCATGATTACGCTGCATCAGGTAAGCAAGCATTATACCACCTCAAGCGGCCAATTTCATGCGGTTCAATCCGTGTCCCTTCAAGTGGAGGAGGGGGAAATTCACGGTATCATAGGTGCCAGCGGTGCCGGTAAGTCTACGTTGCTCCGGTTGATGAATGTATTGGAAAGGCCGGATGAGGGAAACGTGGTTGTGAACGGGGAAGATTTGACTCGCATGCCGGAAAAACGTCTCCGTGAAGCGCGGCGATCGATAGGGATGATTTTTCAGCATTATCATCTTGTTCACAATCGGACGGTCAGTGGAAATGTGGCAATGTCGTTGGAGCTGGCAGGTGTCGCGAAAAAAGAGAGAGCGGAACGTGTGCGCGAATGCCTGCAATTCGTCGGTTTAGCTGATAAAGCAGAACAGTATCCGGCACAACTGAGCGGAGGCCAAAAGCAACGTGTGGCGATAGCCAGAGCGCTGGCGAATCGACCTGCGGTGCTGCTGTGTGATGAGCCGACCTCGGCGCTTGATCCGCAGACGACCGCGGATATTCTGGGCGTGTTACGGGAGATCAACCGGGAACTGGGAGTTACCATTGTAATCGTAACGCACGATATGGACGTGGTACGCAATATTTGTACCCGTGTATCAGAAATGCGGGATGGGCAGCTGCTTTCAACGCAACGTGTAGTTGACGCTGCGGTAGGTTCAACAGCGGAAGCAGGTGAAGCTGATGAATGAAATGCTGAGCATCATTGCGCAATACCAGTCTGAGATATGGAAAGCCATCGGGGAGACGTTTATCATGGTGGGGATTTCTATCGCAGCAGCTGTACTGTTAGGGCTTCCGGCAGGAACGATTTTGTATTTGTGCGGCAAAGGGCAAAAATATGAAAATCGACTGCTGTTCACCTTATTGAACAGTGTGGTCAATGTCATCCGCTCGTTCCCGTTTTTGTTGCTCGTCGTGTTTATGATTCCATTTACACGTCTGGTCGTAGGGACGGCGCTGGGCACGATGGCTGCAACGGTTCCCTTGTCAGTGGTGGCCATCGCCTATTATTCGAGGCTGGTGGAGCAATCATTGCTTGAGGTGCCCAAGGGTGTAATTGAAGCCGCTACTTCTATGGGGGCATCCACCCTCCAGCTTATTTTTAAATTTCTGTACGTGGAAGCTCGTTCCGGGCTTGTACTGGGTTTGACCACGTCAACCATTAGCTTCATCTCCTACTCCACGGTGATGGGCATTGTGGGCGGCGGCGGGGTAGGCGATTTTGCCATCCGCTACGGTTACCAGCGTTTTGAAACAGGCTTGATGGCGTTCACCATCGTCATCATGATTATTTTTGTACAAACGATCCAGTTCACCGGAAGCACCATATCCCGCCGGATCGACAAGCGATAGGGCAAAAATGTAACTTTTCGCTACACTTGCACCACCCACTATGGGAAATAAAAATGACTTTACAGTACCTCAAAAGCGGAGCGGACAGAATTGTTCTGGAGAAGCGTCAGCGTTCGCCTTTGAAATGGGATTCTAACCTATAAATTGTGTTATAAATCAGAGAGAATCCCATTTCAACAGCGATCGGAAGAACAATCTGCACGCGAAGCGGCTGCGGCTGTACTGTAACTCATTTTTATCTTCCCAATCACAATTTACTTGGAGGTTCCTCATCAAATGAGTCGGAAAAACAACATGAAAACGAACTTGAAACTACTTACAATATTTGCTGTCGTTATGCTACTGGTTGCCGGATGCGGTGGTCAAAAGCAGGCTGCTCCAGAAACACAGTCTAAAGAAGCAACTTCCCAAAAAGAAGTGACCTTGAAAGTAGCAACGCTAATCCCACCGATGACAGATGTGCTGGATATCGTGAAGCCGCTGCTTAAACAGGACGGAGTCAATCTGGAAATCGTCGTGCTTTCAGACAATATCCAACCGAATAACGCATTGGCAAGCCATGAAGTGGATGCTAACTTCTTTCAGCATGCTCCTTTTATGCAACAATATAATGAAAGCAACAAGTCCGATTTGGTAGCGGTAAAACCAATTTACAATGCCATTTATGGCGCGTACTCCAAAAAATACAAGAACATTAAAGACCTGCCCGAAGGTGCGACCATTGCTATTGCCAATGACCCGGCCAATACCGGACGCTCTTTAGTAATGATGGAGCAAAACGGTTTGATCAAGCTTAAAGAAGGCGTAGGCTATAATGCTACACAGGCTGATATTATTGAGAATAAGAAAAAATTCGTGTTTAAAGAAGTGGATTTGTTGATGCTGGCGCGGTCACTGGATGATGTGGACATGGCTGCCATGTATCCCGCATATGCCAAGCCGCTCGGTCTGACACCGAAGAAGGACGCGCTGATTACCGAAAAAGACGATACGCACTTTGCCATTAATCTGGTAGCGCGTAAGGATAATGCAGATTCCGATGCTATTCAAAAGCTGGCAAAGCGAATGACTGGACCGGAAGTACGTAAATTTTTTGAGGATAATTACAAGGACAGCGTTGTTCCAGCATTTTAAATAAATGAGGATTTTGCAAAAATCCAATAAGCGACTTCCAATGAATAGGATATAGATCGAAATGGTTTAGTTCGTTTATATCTTGCACGTTGGAGCGACTGGAATCGAATTTTGCAAAATCCTGAAATAAGTATGTTGAAACATCGTTTTATGATGAAATACGACCTGTATAATGGAAGGAAGTCTGTGAAGAACAGATGGTCTCCCTTGTGCAGGTCTTTTTTTCATCCTTAATATGGAAAGGAATGATCGAAAACAGGGTATAAAGTCTTATTTTTTAAGATTTTAGGGTGTTACACCGCTGCAAATTTTGGTCATAAAGGGCGATGGAGTAATGATAAGGAACATATTAAAATAAATATACGAACAAACATTCGTTTTCGATTTCGTTAACGGTGTTTTTAAACGGGTCAAAAAATTCAGCTGACAACGGGCCAAAAGCGTGAATAAAAAGGAAGGGGAACGACATGAAGCTGTTTGTAACTGTAAAAAGTTTGGGAAAGCGCAAGCCCGCACTCGCACGACAGGAATTAGAACTGAGTCCTGCTCCAGAAACATTGCGAGATTTGATTACTGCAACCGTTGCTCTGAATGTTCAAAAGCTACGGGAAAAGCAGGAGAGTGTCGCGCTGATTCCGTTCCTCACGGGAGAGGAAGTTCAGGCACAAGGCGAGATAGGCAAAGTAGGATTCGGTTCCATATATAATGAGGGTGTCCCGGATATTAAGGATGCTGTGAACACGGCGATGCAGGCTTTTGAAGATGGTTTATACAGAGTTTTTGTATGTGACGAGGAAATTATTGAACTGGATGCTCCTTTGTCACTGAAGGATGGGAATGAGATTGTATTTATACGCTTCACAATGCTGGCTGGAGGCCTATGGTAGAGGGGGAAACGAAATATGCATCAAGAGAACAATGAGCAAGAATATTTCACCACACTGAAGGAGCGCGCGGCGCAACTGGATGGACAACAACAGGAGTTAGCCCAGTATGTTGTGGAACTGGGGAAGCTTCATTACATACAGGAGAACGAGGAGCCATTTAACGAATGTCAGCGAATATTAAAAGAACGGGCGACAGAAAGCGGAGAACCGCTGTTTAAGCCACTGACAGAGGTATTACGTGCTCTAATTGGACAAACAGCGGGCGATGTATTCGCCCATCTAACAGAGCATGTGACTGAATATCCATACAGCACAGGGTATGCGCGAAAACCGTTTCGCACTTCGGATATTACGGCCCATACTTCCCGGATTTATAAAAGAATGGTGCAGTTGATCCGAATGGACTGTATCGGGTTCTCTGTAATGGATTATTTAACAAAAAAGGATTATGAACAAGGCAGGGATTACCGGATTCAGGAAACGATTGGTGACTGGATTGCTTATGAGCTGGATAACGGTAATTCGCAGGTGCTTGAGGCGTTAAAAGCTATTATTTATGGGGATAATCAGGCTGCGTTACTTACGCGCAATATGATTAAAGGCATGCTCCTGAGTCATCAGGAGGAGAATTATCGCATGATTGGAGAGCTCTTGGCAGCCGCCAAGCTCCAGGAGGGATTGCGCCAAAGTATCGTGGAACAAATGGATGAAGGAACCCCGGAGGCTCTAATATATCTGTTAAAGGTGATCATCGACCAAGGCTTCATTCGTTACAGCTCGGTAGTGCGGGCGCTTGCAGTTTGGACGGGAATGGGTTTGGAATCCGCTAATCAGCGGGTCGTTCGCCAACTGATAGAGCAGGCATATGAAGCATTGACTCGTAGTGAACTGCGCCAAGAATGGCTGACCAGCTCAAATGCTAATGAAGTATATATGAGTTTGTGGGCTACCGCAGTACATGAGGAACGTGATTTGTATGGACAGGTTCAGAAACTCATGGAGCAGGGAGCACCTTACCAGAAGATCGTAGCGCTTTATGTACTGTCTAACAGTGAAAACAAGGATGTGCGCCTCGGAATCGCGAGAGAATATCTGGATGAAACGGACCCGGAGCTTCAATATTGGATATTGACGAACTATACAAGCAATTATTTTTATGAATGGATAGAAGGCGGGACGGTCGCGGATCGGATTGTTAAAGTGGTGCGCACTCCTTTGCTGGAGAGCAAAGAGGAGCGGCGTAAAGATTTTGAACGACTTCATAACCTGTTTGTACATATGAAAAAGGGTGAGTCCACCGAGCCCTCCAAGGTGCTGGATTTTGTAAATCTGTATCACCGCTCAGATGCACCTATTCAAAAAATGCTGTATCTCGCTGGTTATGATATGGACGCTTCCTGGATTGGGGAAATCATAGCCTTAAAGGAACAGATTAGCCCTAATCTGCGTGGCGAACTGTTGAACCATTTTGTGCAAAACCCTGAGGATACGGTACAGCGTGATTTTATTTTTTCCAGTTTGTCTGACAAAAGTATGAGTATCCGTGAGTTCGCTGTGGCCAAGGCGCGTAAGCTGACGCTGTCGGAACCAGAAATGCAACAGATGGAAGCCTTATTAAAGCTCAAGACGGGATCGTTGCGACAAAGTGTCATTGGTGTGTTGCTCTCACAATCGGAAGGGCCGCTGGCTGGCTCATTGGAACGCTTGCTTCGTGCTAAGGCGGAGCTGCAACGATTGGGTGGACTGGAAGTATTGACGAAGATATATGCAGACCCGGATCGTGCCGAACAGTATGAAAGCCTGCGGCCTTTGGCGGATATCATTCAGCAACCTACAGCCAAAGAGGAGCAACTGCTGTCCAAGCTGGGACAGGAGGATGCTTATACAGGGGCTAACGGTTTTGGCCTGTACGATCCGAATGTCAAGGAAGCTTGGTTGGAAGAGAAAGTTGATCTGGGTGATTTTCGATTGTCCGATGTTTTTGTTAGTCCATTGGAGAAGCTCAAGCAGTTCTTGAGTGGACTGGATGAGCTTGTTCATCATCATCGTGATGTGGAATATACTGCGGAGTATTATTCGGGCTACAAAGATACATTGCTTATTGGGACGAACCTTCGTCCTCTACGGCTGGTTCAGGTCGATGAAGAAGTAGATTCTAGACTGTCTTTATATCCTCTCTATGAGGAGTGGGACCGTTATTTGCAGGAAAGTGGCATGAAAGCGCGTGAACTGCTGGAGCTTGTTTTTTATGACCGATTGGAGCCTATGGACCGAACGCTGGATCGCTACTATCGATACTTTTCTTTTAACATGAACTATTCAGAACAAAGCAAGCACAAGCTGCTGGAAGGATGGCGTAAAGACTTCGCTGAGCAAATGTATCCTTTGGATCGGATTAACGAGGTTCAGAAGTGGATGGCAGAGCTGACCTATTCCGATCAGGTAAGTACATTAGTTAATGCTTATTTTATGGACACATCCGGTGACCAAACATTTGACGTAATTGACCTTGCTTTAAATTCACTAATGCAGGGCGTGCCTAAGGACAGACCTGCTGAGGATATGGGAATGCTCCATCTATTGTCCGGCCCGTGGGTGGCACTGGAGAAGGGGCAGGTTTATGATGGTGAGTCCTTTAAGCGCTTTTTCCATACCTTTGTGAACTACGCAGAACTGCCAGGAGCGGAAAATCGTTTTTATTCTCCGCTGGATCTGGAGGATTACTTCAAAGCATATGAAAAAGGGTTGATTGGTGTAGGTGAAGTGTATCGGGAGCTGCTGGCTGGTAGTGAAAGCAGAAGACATATGAGTTCCTTAACCAATGCCCGCAATACATGGATTTCTAGCAAACCAGAATTTTTGGAGATACGTCGTACGGTTATTGATCGACTGCTGGAGGTTGAATTGGTTCGAGGCGATTTGCCTACCGAGGCTACGCCAAAGGTTATGGGCTTGAGCCAATTTGAAGGTATGAATTATTTCATCCGTATTCTGGAAGGTCTCGACAAGGAAACGTTTGTGCGTGGTTATGTGTACGGCTACGGTGATCGTATTACCAAAAAGGAATCGTTCAGCCACTTGCTCAAGGCATGTTATCCGAGTGATGGCGAGGATGCCACGTTGCTCAAGGAAAAGCTGAAGAACACTAAAATTACAGATAAACGTCTGCTGGAGGCGGCTATGTATGCACCGCAGTGGATTGAGATTGTAGCAGACTATCTCGGTTGGGAAGGGCTTCGCAGTGCGGCATGGTATTTCCATGCGCATATCAATGAAGGTTTTTCGGCCGAGAAGGAAACGATTGTAGCTCATTACTCGCCGATTGCTCCACAAGATTTTAATGATGGTGCCTTCGATATTCACTGGTTTCATGAGGCCTATGAGACGTTGGGCGAGGAACGTTTTGACCTGCTGTACGATTGTGCCAAGTATATTTCGGCTGGAGCCAATCATCGTCGATCCCAGTTGTTTGCAGATGCGACGCTGGGTAAGCTGAAACGGAGTGAAATGGAAAAATCAGTGGAGGACAAGCGAAACAAAGACCATTTGCTGACCTACAGTCTGATTCCACTTGCTCAGCCGCCTGAACCAGATATACGCGAACGTTATGATTTTATCCAGAGGTTTCTGGAACAAAGCAAAAAATTCGGGGCACAGCGTAAGGCCAGTGAGGCACTCGTTTCACGGATTGCGCTCGGGAATTTGGCACGTAACGCAGGCTACGATGACGTAACCCGTCTCGTATGGGACATGGAAGCTCGTAAGCTGGATGATCTTCGGTCTTATTTTGAGCCACATGCTTTGGACGAGGCTACAACGGTGCAGCTCGTCATTGATACTGAAGGAGCGGCAGATATTGAAATTGTCAGCAAAGGCAAGACGCTGAAATCCATTCCGGCTCGTTTCAAGAAGGATGAGTATGTTACGTCGCTGAAGGAGCTTAAAGGTGATCTAGTGGATCAGTACCGCAGAGCTCGCAAAGAATTGGAACGCTCTATGGAGTCTGGTACGACCTTTATGGTGAAGGAATTGAGAGGATTGCTGGGTAATCCTGTGCTTGCTCCGTTGGTGCGGACACTTGTGTTCAAGGCTGATGATCACCTCGGATATTTTAATGAGGAAACGTTGGTATTGACGGCTCCTTTTGCTGAACAGCATACTATAGGAGAAGAGGACAAGCTGATTATCGCTCACCCCCTTCATTTGTTCGAAAGTGGTCGTTGGAGCGACTTCCAGAAGGACTTATTCGACCGCCAGATACGCCAGCCATTTAAGCAAGTGTTCCGTGAGCTGTACTTGCTGAATGCTGATGAACGTGCAAATGCGACCGTTTCCCGTCGATATGCGGGACACCAGGTACAGCCGAATAAAACGGTATCCCTATTGAAAGGTCGCCAATGGACAGTTAGCTATGAGGACGGACTTCAGAAGGTGTACTATGCCGAGAATCTGATTGCTAACCTGTATGCTATGGCGGACTGGTTCTCACCAGCGGATACCGAGGCTCCTACACTGGAGACAGTGCAGTTCTTTGATCGGACAACGTATAAGAGCGTACCGTTGGACGAAGTTCCTCCTGTTCTGTTCTCCGAAGTTATGCGGGACGTGGATCTGGTCGTCAGTGTTGCCCATGTAGGCGGCGTTGATCCAGAGGCCAGTCTGACGACCATTGAAATGCGTAGGGTGATTGTGCAGGAATCACTTCGCTTGCTGAAAATTAGCAATGTACGCTTGGATGGGAATTATGCACGTGTAGATGGGACTCTTGGCGAATATGCTGTGCATCTGGGAAGCGGGGGTATCTACAAGCAAGCGAAGGGAGCACTGCATATTATCCCGGTGCATTCGCAGCATCGTGGACGCATCTTCCTGCCGTTTCTGGACGAGGACCCAAGAACAGCTGAGATTCTATCCAAAGTTGTGTTGTTGGCCGAGGATCAGAAGATCAAGGACCCGCAAATTCTTACACAGCTTCAAGCGTAGAATAGAATTCTGATATATATAGATTCATAATTAACTCAACGTTCCGCATCTAGATAATGGGTTCAAATCTTCGACTGTGCAGGTAGAACTCGGTTTAGTTGCGGAGATTGAGTTATTTAATACTAAGCGTGTATCGAGCGCGAATAAAGAGTCATGGGTAATATTTTTTGTTCTATGATTTGATGGGAATCTAACAGTATATCAATTAACGATTATAGGAGAATACAGCGATGGTAAATAGTATCTTTCTAACAGAGTACACAACTGAGTATCAATCACAAGTTGTTGATTTAATTTTACATATTCAAAAAGATGAATATAATATCGCCATAACCAAAGAAGATCAGCCAGATTTGCTGGATATTGAAAACTTTTATCAGCGTGGTAACGGCAACTTCTGGGTGGCTCTTAGTGAAGGAAACGTAGTAGGGACTATAGCTTTGTTAGATATTGGGAACCGTAAGACAGCACTCAGAAAGATGTTTGTAAAACAAAACTATAGAGGTAAAACATTCAATGTTTCGAATCAATTATTGCATCATGCCATAGGATGGGCTAGGGAAAGGTCTATTGAAGAAATCTATCTTGGAACAACACCACAATTCGTAGCAGCTCATCGTTTTTATGAGAAGAACGGCTTTGTTAGTATAGCTCCTGGAGAATTGCCGATTGGCTTTCCAGTTATGAAAGTGGATAAAAAGTTTTATAAATATACCATTCGATAAATGGCCTGAATCAAGACGATCCTGAAGGAAATTCCTGCTCAAAATTGACTTATTGTTTGCCTCGCTGCCTTCCTGCCGAGCTGTAATACAAACTGTCGCCGAGCAGGAATTTCTTTTGTTTAGGACAGGCGTTTGCTAGAATAAAAGGGTATGTTGCAAGTAACGTTAACCAAATTGCTGGGAGGGACACAAGTATGAGCAAAAAGATCAAATGGGGAATTGTCGGCACAGGCTGGATCTCAGATCAATTTGTGGCGGATTTGGCGCATGTTTCGAATGGAGAAGGGTATGCTGTTGGATCACGCACTATTGAAAGCGCTACCGAATTTGCAGCTAAGCATCAAATATCAAGGGCTTACGGGAGCTATGAGGAATTAGCACAAGATCCCGAGGTAGATGCTATTTACGTAGGGACTCCTCATCCTTTTCATAAAGAAAATGTTCTGACGGCTCTTCGGGCGGGCAAAGCAGTCTTGTGTGAGAAACCCTTCACCGTCAACAGCAAAGAATTGGAGGAAATGATCGGCTTTGCACGTGAGCGTAAGCTATTCCTGATGGAAGCAATGTGGACACGTTTTTTGCCTCCGATTCGCCAAGTGCGGGAGTGGATACATGCGGGACACATTGGCGAGGTAAAGCTGGTTAAGGCGGAATTTGGTTTTCGAATAGATTGGAACCCGGAGGGGCGGCTTTTGAACCCTGAGCTGGGCGGAGGTGCTCTATTAGATGCAGGAATTTATCCGGTTTCTTTTGCTTCAATGGTCTTCGGTCCTGAACCTGAGCATGTATGGAGCACAGCTCATATCGGGGAGACAGGCGTTGACGAGACATTTTCGATCTTGCTGGATTATGGAAAAGGACGCACGGCTATGCTTAACGGGGCAGTCCGCCTCGGATTGACGAATGAGGCATACATCCATGGAACAAAGGGCTATATCCACATTCCGTCATTCCTGAACAGCACATCGGCTACTTTAGTTGTGGACGGTAAAGAGGCACAAAACTTTCAGGATGACCGATCCTCTACAGGCTATGCCTTTGAAGCAGAAGAAGTCGGGCGTTGCTTGAACGAAGGTTTGCTCGAAAGTTCTACTATTTCTTTAGATGAATCGTTAGGAATTATGAAACTGATGGATCAGATTCGTTCACAATGGGGGCTTCGGTATCCGTTTGAATAATCACATTAATTCCAGGGACCTTTCAGGTTCTCTGGAATTTTTTTGTTTATGAGCGTTGTTTTTTATACCAGGATTTTGCAAAATCCTTATACATAAGTATTTCCAATTCTCAAATAGCGACTTTGGTCGCACGCTAGGTAACGCCATATGAGTAAGTCAAGAGTGGGACATATGAATCATTTTTATGGATTAAAATTAGTTAAAAAACCGTCATTAAATAGTTACAAAAGTGTAATTTTATTATCGGTTAACTGAATTGTTAACGCTCTCTTTTCATGAAAAAGAATGAAGGTCCTAGTGTTGTACTTCCAAAAACTTTCAATGAAATTTTCGAAAATGTACGGTAGGGTGGTAAACGTGTCACTTGAGCCATTGCGGCTTTTGCTGACTTGCTTGCTTATCCCGTGGCTCTGGATTCTTGTCGGAGCTCGCAGGATCGAGAGCCTTTGCAAGCCTGTGAGAGTTGAATAGGCATTCACCTCATGACCTAACATCAAGGAGGAATTACAAACGTGAAAGTGAAATCAACATGGTTGTTCCGTATGGTGATGATGACAGTTATCGCGGCTGTTGTGATCGGACCTATGAATATTGCAGGAGCGGCAGGAAGCCAGACAGATCGGCCTTGGATGAACACGGCCCTGTCGGCTGAGAAACGGACAGCGTTGCTGCTGCAGGAAATGACGCTGGAAGAAAAAATAGATTTGGTGACTGGCAAGGTCAACAATTACTATGGATTCTATAATAATTCGATGGAGCGGTTGGGCATTCCGGCGCTGACGATGGCAGATGGACCAGCGGGTGTGCGTATCGCTAATCCAGATGTGCAGGACAAGCAATCTACTGCGTTGCCTGCTCCAATTGCGTTGGCTGCAACGTGGGATACCCAAGCTGCCAAACAGTATGGTGATTTGATTGGAGACGAGGCTTTTAATACAACTCATAATGTTGCGCTTGGACCGGGGATGGATATTGCCCGTATTCCATGGGGATCGCGAAACTTTGAATCTATGGGTGAGGACCCGCTACTGCAATCGCAAATGGCGACCGCTTATGTCAAAGGTATACAAAGCCACCCTGTTTTGGCGACTGCGAAACATTATCTTATGAATAATCAGGAAACAGAGCGCTTCACGACGAATGTCAAAGTCAGTGACCGTGCGTTGCATGAGATTTACATACGCCCGTTCCAAGAAGTCATCGCCAAGGCAGATTTGGGAGGGGCAATGTGCTCCTTTAACAAGGTCAACGGCGAGTCTGCTTGTGAGAACAAAACTCTTTTGACGGACCTCTTGAAGAAGGAACTGCAATTCAAGGGCTTCGTGATGAGTGATTACGGTGCGAACCTGAGTACAGTCGAATCGGCAAATAGCGGATTGGACCTGGAAACACCGGGGACCCCTTATGGTAAATGGGGAGATCAGCTGCTGGCGGCTATTAAGAATGGTAAGGTAAGTGAAAAAACGATTGATGATAAGGCTGGGCGCATTTTGGTGCAAATGTTCAGCAAAGGTTTATTCGATCACCCGGCTCAAAATAATCAAATTGATGCCCGTGACCATGGCAAGACAGCCCGTCAATTGGCTGAGGAAAGTATGGTACTGCTTCAAAATAAAAATAATGCATTACCGTTATCTAAAGATAAACTCAAGTCCATTGCTGTGATAGGCCCCGATGCAGATAACGGCACTGTGGCAGGCGGAGGTAGTTCGTTGGTGAACCCGACGTATACCGTGAGTCCGTTAGAGGGCATCCGCAATCGTGTCGGCAAAGGTGTTACCGTTCAATATGCACCGGGTACAGACCCGATCTCTGCAGGAGACATTATGCCTGGCCCATCGGCTGTTCCGTCTTCACTGTTGACTACATCTGATCAGAAGGAGGATATCAGTGTTGGGTATGCGACTTATGGAGATGGCGAACAGGGGCTTCGAGGCGAATACTGGAAGAATAACAAGATGGAAGGCAATCCGATTCTTGTACGCAATGATGACCAAGTCAATATGAACCTTGGATTTTATAATTATCAGGGCTTCAATGCGAAGTCCCCTAAAGTTCCAAATACACCAACGACACTGAACGGCTTGATATCTGCACGCTGGACAGGGGCAATTGCAGCTCCCAAGGATGGTGACTATGCATTGTCATTAACCAGTTTGGGATCAAGCAAGCTGTATCTCGACGATAAGCTTTTCGTGGACAATCAAGGTGAAAAGCTGGGCACTACGAAGAAGAACATCTCCCTTAAAGCGGGTGAAAAGCACAAGATACGTATTGAATACCGCGCTGATTATCCGACCAATGGTCGTGATTCCGGGGGTATGGTTCGTCTGGGCTGGGAACCTCCGGCAGATACGTCAGATAAGTTGATTGACAACGCTGTGAAATTGGCGAAAAAATCGGATGTTGCGATTGTTGTTACGCGTACGTATGAGAGCGAAGGATATGTTGAGCGTTCCGATATGGAGCTGCCAAACAATCAGGATCGGCTAATCCGTGCGGTTGCGGCTGCAAATCCGAAAACTATTGTCGTACAAATGAGCGGCAGAGCCGTGCAAATGGATACCTGGCAGGACAAAGTCCCTTCCATCGTACAAGCATGGTTTGCTGGACAAGAGCAAGGGAATGCTATAGCACGCGTCTTATTCGGGGATGTGAATCCTTCGGGTAAGTTGCCGGTAACCTTCCCGGTTAACGAGCAGTCTACACCCGTGTCCTCACCAGAGAAGTTTCCGGGTGTGAACGGTATAGGTGACTATTCAGATGGTATTTTTGTAGGCTATCGTGGGTATGAGAAATCGGGTATTCAACCGGCGTTCTCCTTTGGACACGGTTTATCCTATACGACATTCGGATATAGCGATCTGAAAACAAAACAGCATACGAGTGGAAAAAAATCCGATCGTACGAGTTCCGTCGAAGTTTCGCTAAAATTGAAGAACACGGGCAAAACAGCCGGAGCTGAGGTTGTACAGGTGTACAGCGGTAAGCTTCCGACAAACGTAGAGACTCCATCCCGTCAACTGGCAGGCTGGTCCAAGGTAGAATTAAAGCCGGGTCAAGAGAAGAAGGTTCGCATTGAGCTCGACCCGAAAGCTTTCTCATATTGGGATGAAAAGTCCAAAGCATGGGTTATGCCAGCGGGTGAAGTGCCCATTTATGTGGGCAGTTCCTCTCAGGATTTACGACTGACAGGAAGTGTTACGATTCCGGCAACCTCTACAGAAAAGGCAAAAAAGTAATCCCGTTACATTTGTTTTAAAATGGTTATATTCAAGAGAGCGCGGGCACAAGCACCGGCTCTCTTTTTACTATCGGTATGTAAACGTCCAACAGGTATGCAAAGGGAAACCCAAGTGAAAGCTGAAATAGTAGGGAGGATGGGGACAGGATAATGATGGGGAGAGGAGGATATAGATGAAAAAACTCCAAAAGCAACGACGTACTGACATCTGGCTGCTTATAGCTGCAGTAGCCATTTTGATCTGTGCGGTCCTGGCCAGTATGGCTATACGGAATGTTCCGGGGCCGAAAGCAGAAAATAACGTCAACATGTGGCTAACAACACCCGATCCGGCGAATCGCCTAACCCAACAAACCCCGATCCGTTGGGATAAGGATAACAGTAAAGAAAATGCAGCGAATGCGGATACACTGACGATTGAGATTAAGCCAGATATTCGTTACCAGACGATGGAAGGGTTTGGAGCAGCGGTGTCCGGTTCGTCCGCATACCTGATGAATTATGGCATGTCTGCCAATCAGCGTGATCAGCTGCTAAATGATTTGTTTACAGCCAGTGGCATTCAACTGAGTTATATTCGCCATACCATTGGAGCCTCAGATTATTCCGTAGATGAGCAGGGACAGCCTGGCAGCTATACCTATGACGATGTGGCAACAGGCAAGGACTATGAGCTGAATCATTTCTCCATCGCCAAGGATCGGGATGTGATCGATGTGTTGAAGCAAATCCTGAGAAGAAACCAGGATTTAAAGATTATGGGAACCCCATGGACAGCTCCGCCCTGGATGAAATATGGGGAGCAGATTTATAACGGCTGGTATTTGGACTATACCGATTCGCGCGTCTACCAGGCGTATGCTGACTATTTTGTTCGTTATCTACAGGCGTATGCGAACGAGGGAATTCCGATTCAGGCGATTTCCATTCAAAATGAGCCAGAATTCACTACGCCCAAGTATCCCAGCATGAGTATGGGAGCAGCAGAACAGGCGAATTTTATTAAACAATATCTGGGCCCGACCCTAAATCGAAACCATTTATCTACTCACATTATTGCCTTTGACCATAACTGGGATACAGGAAGCGATTATGCCAAGACCGTGTTAGGAGATGAACAGGCTCGAAGCTATACGCACGGAACGGCCTTTCATTGCTACAAAGGAGAGCCCACGGCGATGACAGATGTGCATAATGCTTTTCCTGATAAGCCTGTATATATGACAGAATGTAGTGGGGGGGCGTGGAGTCCGGGCTTTGGAGATGATTTGAGCTGGGATATGTCCAAGCTGATCATTGGTGCACCCCGAAACTGGTCGCAAAATGTCCTCTTTTGGAATATCGCACTTGACCCGTCCGGGGGTCCGACCAATGGGGGTTGCGCCAACTGTAGAGGTGTAGTGACCATCGACCCGTTAAGCGGTGCAGTTACGAAAAATGTGGAGTACTATGCGATTGGGCACGCCAGCAAATTTGTCCGTCCAGGTGCGGTACGTATTGATTCTACACATTATAGTGGAAGTATCGAAACGGTCGCTTATCGCAACCCCGACGGTACGCTTGTCCTGATTGCCGCCAATACGGGAGAGAACACAAAGACATTTAAGGTTCGGCAGGGAAATAAGGTTTTCAAATCTACCCTTCCCTCCAAGTCCGCAGCTACCTTTCAATGGAATCCTACGGTTTCCTGACAAGGCATGTACATCAACGTTTTATAGAAGTTTTAGAGCGCTTAGCCCATCTGGCTGAGCGCTCTTTTTTCATTTGCTACAAAGTCCAGACTGTGAAAAAGATAAAATTTTAATATTGTTCAGAATTGGTTCAGAGGCGGATGATAAGATCTTTTCACTAATAACAAGAATGAACCGTTCACGGGGGAGAGTCTGATGAATCAAGAAACGAATAAAGAATGGCAAAAAGTGCTGATGGTGACGTTGCTGGCAGGTATGGCATGGGGGCCCCAGCTTGTTCATGCGGAAACGAAAGGGGAGACGTCAGCGATTGTGACTAAAGCCAGTACAGTATCTTTTACAGATCAGTCCACTATGTCATCCCAGGCATTACAGGCGGTACAGGAGGCTGTGAAGCAAGGACTGATCACGGGTTATCCAGATGGTTCTTTCCGTCCAGATCAACCGTTAACGCGCAAGGAAATGGCAGCTTTGCTGGCTAATGCACTTAAGCTTGACGCAACGGAGAAAGCAGTAACTTTTAAGGATACGCAGGGGAGCTGGGCAGCTTCTTATATAGAAGCTGTACGTGCGGCAGGTCTAATGACCGGAGATGAATCAGGTGCTTTCCGCCCGGATGCTGCAGTGAGTCGTGAGGAATTGGCAGCCATTCTGGTGAGAGCGATTGGAGGAACCCATGTTCAAGGCGGAGATGTTCAGGACATTTCTGATGGGGATCAGGTGAGCGCATGGGCCAAAAGCAACGTAGAGGCAGCTCTCAAACTGGGATTAATGGATACGCCGGATAATCGGTTTGACTCTAAAGTACAGGTAAAACGTCAGGATATCGCAGCCTTTTTGGTGAATGTATTCCAATCGGGTGAACGGACGGGAATCCTATCTCGTATCGACGGGGATATCGCCTATATGGATGGAAAGCCCTATTTGATCGGCCAGCAATTGAAGCAACTGTTTGGAGCAGACAATGTGCCGGCGCTTCAAGGGGCTACCCTGACCTATCAGGCATCGAACCGAAACGTAGCTGATCTGTCAGCACTTCAAATTGTGCAAAGTGGTACAGCCCAACAACCGGTGACTTTGTATAGCAAAGGGACAGAATTTAAAGGCAAGTTAGCTATTGCAGCAGATTATGTGCGTATTCAAGGTGATACGTTACCTCAGGTAACCCTGATGCGGGGTGCCAAAAATGTAGAGATTCATGCAGACGTAAACGAAATGATCGTGGATACGCATGAGCCTATTCAGATTCAGGGAAGTGGTATATGGCAGCAGCTTAAACTGAATTTTGCCGATACACAGGTACGTCTCGCCAATGGGATACAGACTGTACAGACCCGTCTTGCGGAGCGGGGAACAGAGACTCAAATTATACGTGATACCACGTTGGGTGCATCTTCGGATACATCCTCAACAAGCACTAAAAAAAGTTCATCTGGTGGTGGCGGTGGCAGTTCTACAACGAATCCAACGCCAACATCTAATCATGTACCTGTCTCAGCTATCGTTCCTGCCGATCAATATGCCATTTTGGGTTCTGGAGATACGCTAGTGGATTTGAAAAATGTGTTTTACGATGCCGATCAGGATGAACTGTCGTACCATGCGGTCACTTCGGATGTATACGTAGCAGAAGCAGAAGTGGCAAATCAACAGCTTACACTAAAACCTAAATCAGTAGGAAGCACACAGGTATTTGTTACGGCAGAGGATGGAAAAGGCGGTAAAGCGAGCGTGTTTTTCAGCTATACAGTGACCAGTTCTACTTATGAGGAGGACATTAATCACAGTCCTGTCGCGAGCAACAGCCTAAATGACATTCCTTTGCTCTTAAATGAAGGTGGCAAGCAGATTAGCCTGTCTGACTTGTTTAACGATGAGGATGGCGATGCACTGACCTACACGGTGGAATCGGCTTCGCGAGAAGTGGCCACAGGAGAAGTAACAGGCGATCAGCTTATGCTTACGCCGCTTCAAGCCGGCATTAGTCTAATGACGATAACAGCCCATGACGGCAAGGGAGGTACAGCCTCACTTCAGTTTGCTGCTATGGTGAATGCGCCTTTGCCTGATCCGCAGCCTGAGAATCACATACCTGTGGCTTTACCTCATTTACCTATCGTAGTTGCTAATGTGTTGCAGGACAAGCTGATGCTGTATCCGGACTCGTTATTTATGGATCAGGATGGCGACACCTTGACGTATACCATAACTTCCTCCAACCCCCTAGTAGGCAGTGTGGTAGAGAATGGAGAAGATTCCTTTGTAACACTGCATAATGCTGGTATTACGATGATTGGAATTACGGCGAATGATGGTCGTGGGGGCGTTTCTTTCACTTCATTTATGCTCCAAGTTGAAGCTCCTCAACCAGTAAATCATCGTCCGGTAGTGACCCGTGTGCCTGAACCTCAATATTTGGACCCGGGAGATGGTCAGCAAACATTGCAGCTGAATGATATGTTCTCTGATGAGGACGGAGACACGCTGACCTATACTGTGGTGTCTTCTGATCCATTGGTGGCAGGGGGGCAGGTAGAAGGGAATGCACTTTTCATACAACCTTTGCGTAATGGTATGACGTTCCTTACGATTACAGCAAATGATAATCGTGGTGAAACGACATCTTTTACGATTCCAGTGATTGTTGAGAAAAGAGACTTGTTCATTTCCGAAGTCGTGTGGCAAGGCGAACCGGATTATCTGGACCAGGCGATTGAATTGTATAACCCTACCAACAGACCGTTGGAGAAAAATAGAATATGGATTGAGCGATCCGACCAACCAGACCCGATTATCATAAACGCCAATGACGGGGATGTGATTATGCCTGGGCAAACATTTGTTATTGCGAATGATTTGAGTTCGTTCGTATCGGAGGATTGGTATTTTACCTTCCTGCAGTTACAAAATAACAATTCGGAACCTGTTACGCTTAAGCTGTATTACAACAACACGCTTATAGATATCGCAGTTATTGGTCAAGGGCAGGCTTTGGGACGGAATAGCGGTACGGTCATTGGTAATCCAGACCATTATCAATCTGGTGAATGGAATGTGGAAGGGACGAACTACCCTGTTAATTTAGGAGACTTTATCGGTCGTCCTCGGCCGTAAAACATACGTATCCTAAGATTTTGAATACATGATTACATTTATCGGTGGGGAGAGAATTGCACCATGAAAAATAAGAAGTTAACCGCTCAGCTGGTAGCTGCTTTGCTGCTGCTGACCCCCTCGTTTCCTGCCGGAGCAGAGCAAGCTACCGTGATAGATACGGCTTCCGTATCCAAGGGGTCCACACGGAACAATACTGCCACCTGGACGGATGTACAGAAGCTTACAGCACAGCAATTGGAACAACTACAAAAAGCCCGTGAACTCGGGATTATCCAAGGCGATCCCGCCGGAACGCTCAGACCTGAGCAGAAGCTCACACGTCAGGAGCTAGCCGTGCTGCTAGTCAAAGCGTTGCAGCTTCCGACGGGCAACTTGGACGGCGCTGCCTCCTTCACGGACGTGCCCGCCGATAGCTGGGGGCGCCCGGCTATAGAGGCAGCCCGTAAGGCCGGGCTGATGCAGGGCGACGCCAACGGACACTTCCGTCCGAATGACCTGATCAGCGCCCAAGAACTGGTCGCGCTGTTGGTCAGGTCCGCTGGGACGGGTACGTCTGCGGGCACGCCCGCCAGCACAACCGACTCGCCGTCGGCGCAGACGCTGCCGACGGCGTGGAAGGACGCCAGCCCGTGGGCGACCCCGATGATTCGGGCGGCGCTGAATGACGGGCTGATGAGTGAATTTGGCGGAAATCTGCACGCCAAAGACTCGGTAAGCCGCGTAGATGCGGCCAGCCTGCTCGTATCTGCTTTGTTTCCACAGGAGCGTGCTTTGCAGCTCCAGGAAATGGACGGCAAGCAGATACGGATCAATGGCATCGCTTATGACGTGGCAGAGCCGCTGCGCGGCATTTTTCACGCGGATAATCAGGCCGCGCTGCGCAACGCAGGCATCCGTTTCCATGCCACAGGCCGGACGGTGGACAAGGTTACTTGGCTGGAGCTTCGTAGCAGTGGGAGTTCGGCTCGTGACGGCGAAGCGGAGTTCAGCGGCAACGTTGTGCTGGATGGACACGGCTCCACGTTGAACGGAGATTTGGTGATCGCCGGGGATTTTACATCCATACTGCATTTGAAAGTGGAACAGCAGTTAACGGTGGATGCCCGAGTACAGCAGGATTTTTATGCACAGGATGTACAGGTGCAGGGACAGACCCATATTAACGGCGGAGATAACAATACAGTCGTATTTGATAGCTCAACGTTGACGCAAATGGATGTCACAAAACCGGACGTTCACGTTGTACTCAGTGGTACCGCAAGCGCGACAGTCATGAACGTGCAATCCAGCGCAAGCATTGAGGTTAGCGCGGATGCTTCCTTGCCGCAGTTGAATGTTAATGAAGGGGCGGAAAATGTCAATCTTCAGGGAACGGTTCAGACCGTTCAGGTAACTGGCAGCCAATCCGTCGAGATGACAGGTAATAGCACAATCCAGCAGCTGACCGTCACCGGGACGGGTGCTTTGGAATTGAAAACTACAGGTAGTATTGAAAATATTCAAGTCAGCAACCCGGCAGCTAGAGTAAATGTGAGTGGAAATGTACAGGTATCTGCGGTCACACTGGGTACCGGAGTAGCTTCCAACGCTGTTACGGGCCTAGCTGTGGCAAGTGTAACAGGCACGTCCTCATCTTCTGGAAGCTCATCTGGTTCATCCAGCAGTGCTAACCGTTCACCGGAAGTTGTAAATGCTTCTGTTGAGCGTGTAATTACAGAAGGCACTGGTGAACAATTGTACGATTTGCGCCAATTCTTTACCGATCCTGATGGGGATACCTTGACCTTTTCGGCAGCTTCTCTTCAATCCGGCATCGTACGGGCGTCCGTATCGGGCAATACATTAAAGCTTACGCCGGTCAGTGTCGGAAAAGCATCCATCAGTGTATCGGCTAATGATGGACGGGGAAAAAGGGTGTCGTCTACCTTCAAAATTATCGTGAATGGCAATCCTGTATCTGCAGATATACCAGATCAGGCGCTTACTGTGGGACAGTCCGACTTGGTACTGCATTTGAACGACTATGTTCAGGACCCGGAAAATGCTAGCTTAACGTATCAGGTTACTGTTGATAATCCTGCTGTAGCGTCGGTGGTGTTTACAGGAGATGAATTGCGTTTGAGTCCGCTTCGCGCGGGCAGTACGATCGTTCATGTCACTGCCAATGACGGACAGCAAGGAGAAGATGGCAGCACAGGCCAAAAGCAGATTGAATTCAAGCTAACGGTTCAGGGCACTCCTAACCATGCTCCGCATGGACAAGACCCTCAACCGCTAACCGTCACTTTGGGCCAGCCTAATACAACGCTGGATCTTTCAACGATATTTACGGATGTAGATGGTGACCCGCTGGTGTTCACAGCGACCAGTTCGGAAGCTTCTATCGTGCAGACTACCATAATGAGAGATCAGCTATCTTTGCAGTCGCTGCAAGCGGGTAGTGCGAGTATTACCTTGACGGCAGACGACAGCAAGGGTGGAGTAGATACAGTTACCTTGATCGTAACGGTTTTGCCTATACCGAACAGTAGCCCGGTAGTAACCCGTGCACCAGACGCGGTACATCTGATTTTAGGCAAGGCTGACGGAACCGTGGATCTGTCCACCATCTTTGCTGACCCGGATCATGACCCGATTCGTTATGAGATCAGTTCGTCTGATCCAGCCGTGGCAGATGCTACAGTTCAAAATGAACAGCTTGTCATTCATGGACTGACTAGCGGCAATACCGTGATTACCATCACGGCTAAAGACGATAGAGGCGGAGAGATTAGCACAGACCTACAGGTTCATCTATTAGAAAATGCGGTTATTACAGCGATCCCTGAGCAGTTGCTTCAATTGGGAGATGCCGCCTCAGAACTGGATCTCTCACCGTTCCTATTGAACTGGGATCTAGCATCCCTGTCAGTGACAGCAGACACGTATGATCCAGGAATTGCTACGGCCCATATGAATGGTCAGAAACTACAGCTAAACCCAGTGAGTGTAGGGACCACAAGTGTAACACTCAGTGTGTATGATCAGTACGGACGTGCAGAGGGAGCGACGTTCCCGGTTACCGTCAGCATGCCTCAGCTCAATCATGCTCCTCAAGTCATTTCGGCTATAAACGAGCAGGTATTGACCCCCGGAGTTACACAACAAAGGGATTATGATCTGCAACAACTGTTCAACGACGAGGATGGGGATGAGCTTCGGTTTACAGTCAGCTCCAGTGATCCGACGTTGGTGAGTGCATCGCTTAATGGCAGTATTTTAACACTGGCTTCGGGTACAGGCAGCGGCCTTGCTGAAATTACTATTACGGCTGCGGATGATCGGGGTGGCTCAGTTCAATACACGTTGAATACACGCAACGCGGAGCTGGTTTCCGGCGGTATCACTCCGATTGGGGTTAAATATGGCTTGCCGCACAGAACCGTGGATCTATCCAGTTATTTCCCAGGACAATCTAAATTCCTGGTATATAGAGGAACGCCATCATCGACATTCCTCGGTCCTGTAGAACTCATGGGCACCTCTATCCCCCTTTCTCCCGAACCTTTACTGGTATGGGTAGTAGGAGCAGATGGAAGGGCTGCTGTATTTCAGGTCCAACAGGAACCACAGCAAGCGCCTGCTGTATATTTCTCGCAATATGTGGATGGCGGGGATGGAAGAATTGTTTTGCAATTGCATTATAACGGGAATGGAGACCCTTCCCATCGGGCAGACGGTTACTCACTTGAGTTTCATCAATGGATGAAGAAAACAAACCAAATGAAAGTTACCACTTTACCGATTAATCCGCTTTATCCTGCCATGCCATATATAATCATCGACAGTATCTTTTATGATTTCATGGATATTACGAATGCTTGGTATTTCAATGATGAGGGCGATTTCTACAACCCGAGCGAATTTAATACCGTTGCATATGTTTTAAAATACCAAGGACAAGTGGTAGATGTATTAGGAAATCCAAATTCGCATGAGCAGTTTGCACCGCAAGGAGGAACGTTCGTCCGCAAGCCAGGAATATCCTACGGATCGTCTGCCTATAATCAGCCAGATGAGTGGAATGCGTTTCCGAAAGGGACCTATCAATATGTCGGCACTCATACACCATAAACGGTATGCTTTGTAGCACCAAGGAGACTCCTGTCCCCTCGAGAATTTTTTAAGAGTCCAGCTTAAGTAGGTCGTAGGAGTTGCTGGCAGAGCGACTATATTTCAGGTTCATCAGGAACCACAGGAGGCATTTCTTTTGTTTTTTTCACAATATGTCGATGGTGGAGACGGTCGCATCGTGCTGCAATTGTTTTACAACCGAGAATGTGACTTCTCTCATAAAATCGAAGGATATGAGCTGGAGGTTCACCAATTCATGAAAAACAAGAACCGTATGAACGTATCCAGCATAGCGCTATATCCGGTTAATCCAGTAATTCCGTATCTGATCATAAACAGCATCTTTTACGATTTCATGGATGTCACGAATGTTGCCTATTTTAATCAAGAGGGTCATTTCTACAACCCAAGTGAATTTAATACGGTCGCATATGTACTGAAATATCATGAAACTGTGGTAGATGTGATTGGAGAGCCTCATTCGCAGAATCAATTGTTTCCTCAAGGTGGGACATTTGTTCGTAGACAAGGTATATCATGTGGCTCACCCGTTTTTAATCAGCAGGATGAGTGGATTGCATACCCGAAAGGTACTTATCAATATGTAGGCAGACATACACCTTAATCGGTATGTTTGTCTGCGATCGCTGTCTGTTGAAGACAGGTCATAAATTCTTATAAAGGTGTAACCCAACAACTATGGAGGGTTACACCTTTTTGTATACTGAGCATTTTGTATTCATCCAAGCCTTTACTGTACAAGGAGATTTTCAACATGAAACTAGAGGCACGGGGAGTTCTTCCACAGCAGTATCAATATGCTTGAACAATGTACTCAACTGAATTACAATACAATTGATAATGATTTTTAATATCAATTAGGATGAGAAGGGGGAGTTGAACTACATGTTTGGATTGACAAAAAAGCTACATATTTATATAGCACTTATTCTGATGATATCGGTGCTGGCTGGTTGTGCCTCGGGTGGAACTACAGGGACAACTGACCCTTCAAGCAAGTCTGCAAGTGGTAATAAGAGCAATACAGTAGGCAGTGGTGCGGACGAGCAGACCAGAGTTATCAAACATGCCATGGGTGAAACGACAATTAAGGGAACTCCAAAGAGGATTGTAACCTTGTTTCAGGGTGCCAATGATGTTGTTGTTGCACTTGGTGTGAAGCCAACGGGTGTTGTGGAATCCTGGGTTCAGCAACCCGTATATAAATATTTGAAAGCGGATCTGGATGGCGTGACGCAGGTAGGTCAGGAATCACAGCCGAATCTGGAAGAGATCAACAAGTTGAAGCCGGATCTAATCATTGCCACCAAAACAAGACATGAGGATATCTATGATCAACTGTCCCAGATTGCTCCAACGGTAGTTACCGAGACGTTGTTTGACTGGAAAGAGACGGTAAAGACGGCTGGTGAAGCGATGAATATGAAGGAACAGTCGGACAAGTTGCTTGCCGATTGGGATGCAAGGGTAGCGGATTTCAAAGGCAAAATGGGTGACCGTCTTCCTATTGAAGCGACTATTACGAATTTCAGAGCCGATCAGGTTCGCATTTTCTATATGGGATACGCCGGGAAAATTTTGAAAGAGCTTGGATTTACCAGACCGCCTGGACATGATGAAGACACCTGGGGTGTGGAGTTGACTTCGAAAGAGAACATCCCGGATATGAACGCAGATATGATCTTCAACTTCAATTCAGGTACGGAAACAGAAGCTATTGAGAAGAATTATAAGGATTGGACCAGCAGTCCGCTCTGGAAAAATCTCGATGCGGTAAAGAATAACCAGCTGGTACAGGTTGATGAAGTGGCCTGGAACATGGGAGGCGGATACACATCGGCCAACATGATGCTGGACGACCTATACAAGCAGTTCAATCTGAATTAATGGGAGCAAGACCTGCCATGCACCAGGACATCGTATACGAAGTGTATGGGCAGGCAGGTCTTTTTGCATTTCACGAATGAAAGAGTGAGAATATGTTTCCCCTTTTTACGAAGGCAAGTACGAAGATGTATGGACTATCCGGCTTATTCATTTTACTATTACTCGCCTGTGTAGCCAGCATGATACTGGGACGCACACACATAACATTTCAAATAGCAGTGGATGCACTACAACACTATGACGAAAGCTCAGTGGAGCATGTCGTACTTCTGACAGAACGTTTACCACGCACAATTATTGCCGCTGTTGTTGGTGCAAGTTTGGCGGTGGCGGGAGGACTCATGCAAGCGCTAACTCGTAATCCGCTCGCTTCACCAAGTGTGTTTGGGATCAATGCGGGCGCCATCTTTTTTATCGTTATTGCCATCGTGGTGCTGTCGGTGTCCTCGCTCAGTACGATGATGTGGTTTGGTTTTGCCGGGGCAACCATTGCAACAGTGATTGTGTACGCGCTTGGGTCCATCGGTCGTGATGGTCTGACTCCCATCAAGATTGTGCTGGCGGGTACCGCCATCTCTGCACTTTTTGCTTCGTTCACGCAGGCAATCCTGGTGCTGGATGGAACGGGATTACAGGACGTGTTGTTCTGGCTTGCAGGTTCAGTGAGCGGTCGGACACTCGACATGCTGTATCCTGTACTGCCATATATGACGGTTGCCATTGTGGTATCCCTGTTTATGGGCCGGGCGATCAATCTGCTCCTGACCGGTGATGATATCGCCAAAGGCATGGGACAGAACGTGCTACTGGTTAAGCTGCTTATGGGAGTCGTTACGGTATTGCTAGCCGGTGGTTCTGTTGCGGTGGCCGGTTCGATTGGTCTGGTAGGATTAGTTGTACCGCATATCATGCGGGCGTTTGTTGGCAACGACTACCGCTGGCTTGTTCCCTACTGCATTCTGGGCGGCGCCATTTTGTTATTGGCGGCGGATGTTGTTGCACGGCTGATCATCATGCCGCAGGAGGTTCCGCTTGGCGTTATGACAGCGCTCATTGGTGGTCCCTTCTTCGTCTATATTGCCCGCAAGGGGGGGACGAAGATATGAGGAAGATGATTACTTTTCGCAATAAGAAAGATACGTTATCCTTGCAAATGGAGCGCAAATCGCTGTTCATCATCGGAATCTGTATGGTTTTGGTATTGATTGCATCCATTCTAGGAACCAGTGTGGGTAATGATTTCATATCTCCGCTGAATGTGCTGCAGACGATTTTCGGTCTGGGCGCAGGCGATCATGACTTTGTCGTGTTGACGCTAAGGCTGCCGCGTGTGCTGTTATCGTTGCTTGTTGGTGCAGCACTAGGCATGTCCGGTGCCCTATTGCAGGGGATTATTCGTAATCCGCTCGCTTCACCGGATATGATCGGGATAACGGGAGGAGCTGCCGTTGCCGCTGTAGGTTTTGTCACCCTGCTGGGTGGAACCATCAGTATCAAGCTGTTGCCGCTGTTTGCCATTATGGGCGCGATGATTACCACAATCATCATATATCTTCTTGCCTGGAAAAAAGGAGTAAGCCCGATTCGACTGGTGTTGATCGGAATCGGAGTGTCAGCCATTACGGGGGCCGGGACGACCTTCATGCTGATCCTTAGTCCATTCTATACGGCTGGTCAGGCGTATATCTGGCTGACGGGGAGTGTGTATGGAGCATCGTGGACCGATGTCAGAACGATCATCCCGGTGATTGTAATCGTGCTTCCGTTGGCGATCTGGTTTGCCCGTAGTCTGAACGCACAGGAATTCGGGGATGATCTAGCCACCGGGCTGGGGGTCACTGTACAGCGTCATCGTTCAGCACTGCTACTGTGCAGTGTACTGCTGGCCGGGGGTGCTGTAGCTGTCGCGGGGACGATTGGTTTTGTCGGTCTGATTGCGCCGCATATTGCCCGGAAGCTGGTAGGGCGTATGTTTGGCAGCATGCTCATCGTTTCGGGACTGGTCGGTGCCCTGCTTGTATTTGCTGCTGATCTGATTGCCCGTACGGTATTTCTGCCGCTCGATGTTCCGGCAGGGGTATTTACCGCCGGGGTAGGAGCACCGTTTTTCCTGTATCTGTTGTTCAAGAATCGAAATCAGTTTTGAGGAGGAGAATGCTGTGAGTATTCTGGAAGCCAAGGACCTTACGATCGCCTATGGCGCAGAGCCTATTATTGAGAATCTGAACCTGACTATTCCCAAGGGGAAAACTACTGTCCTGATTGGCAGCAACGGTTGCGGGAAGTCCACCTTGCTGCGAACGATGGCGCGGCTGCTGAAGTCCAGTTCAGGCTCGGTGCTGCTGGATGGCGAGGAGATTGCGAAGTTGCCTACCAAGGAAATTTCAAGACGTATGTCCATTCTGCCGCAAGGCCCTTCTGCTCCAGAGGGACTGACAGTGAACCAACTAGTTCGGCAAGGACGGTACCCACACCAGACCTGGCTGAAACAGTGGTCCGGTGAGGACGAACGCATGGTCAGGCTCGCGCTGGAATCCACACATCTGACTGCTCTGGCTGATCGGCCCATGGACGCATTATCCGGCGGACAACGCCAGCGTGCCTGGATTGCGATGACACTCGCACAGGGAACAGAGACCCTGCTGCTGGATGAACCAACGACTTATCTGGATATGACCCATCAGATTGATATTCTGGATCTGCTGTTCGATTTGAATGAACGGGAGGGGCGCACCATAGTGATGGTTCTTCATGATCTGAATCTTGCGTGTCGCTATGCTCACCATATCGTGGCTGTCCACAACAAGTCCATCTACGCGGAAGGAAAACCGGAAGACATTGTTACGCAGGACATGGTCCGCGCGGTCTTCCAGATGGAGTGCGACATTGCGGTTGATCCGCTGTTTGGCACACCAATGTGCATTCCGCACGGGAAGGGAAGGAAGTTAAATGAAACCACACGCTACAGCCACTTGGCTTGATGATCAAGAGATGCAGGCCTTGGCTGCCGAATACCGTTTGACCTGGGAGCCTTCGACAGATCGTACATTTTCGATGCCATTTACGGACTTGCTGGACCCGTCCAAAAGCCTGAACTATTTGCAAGGGGTGAGTAGCATCTTTGAGACGGATTCTGAAACGGCTACTGTATCTCTCTTTGCTAAACGGTATGCTTACTTGATTTTGGCTTCGGGTCTCTATGCCATGTCACGCTTCAACAAAGGCCTAAATTATGAGATTGCCAACGGCACGATCGAATCCAGTTATCAGGGGGAGGCATGGCTCCCCAAGGCTCGTCTGACTAATTGGCAGACGACCTCACCGGAGGCGGATCAGCGTGGCGTATGGAGAGATCAGGTGATTGAACAGATGTTCGCCGGTAATCTGGCCAAGGTGTGGCAATCGCTGTCCAAGGCAACGCGGGTTTCACGTTCAGTCCTGTGGGAGAACACGGCCATTTACGTATACTGGCTCTATGAGAACAAGTTTGCTGAAGGAGCCACGCCTGAAGAAAAGCAGCGTGTCGAAGAGGACTTCCATTATCTAATTCGTGATGCACCTGCACATCTCTTTGGTGAATCCCGTAATCCGCTCAAGCAGTTTAACACGCCCAAGCGGGCAACAGCTGTCTCAGATACACCCATTCGTGTGCGCAAAACCTGTTGTTTCTATTATCTCGCTGCAGATGATCCAGAAGATTACTGCCCAACCTGCCCCAAATTAAAGCATTAATGCCGATGATCATCATCCACATCCCCAGCCTATACTTCATTGCATCTCAATACAGCGAATAGCACAGGCAAGCTTATGACATAACGAAATTCAGAGCTTGCCTTATTTGTTGTGCCCATTGTTCCATGAACACTCCTTCATTTGGGGATTCTCTCCCTGCAAAAACCATCTTATTTTTCCTAAAAAGCTTATTATTGACAAGGTGACTGAAATTGCCATAAAATAGATTTTGTTTGAAACTGATAATCATTATCAATATTATTTCCATCAAATCAATCCGATGAAAGCACAACCAGGAGCGAACGCCTTCATTCGGTCGGGGAGGATTTTCATTGTTTCCGAAAGGAATTCATAATCTGCAAAACCGACTCATCATAAGCAAAGCAAGAGAAATGGGAATGACCTGCGAGCCACTTCTCGCAGAATGTGAAGATTTTTTGGAATTATCCTATGGGGATAAGCGCAGAGTCATTAATAAAACCAGATCGCATCGTCTACCCTTGATCGCTGGACTGCTCGCCAAGAACAAGCAGGTTTGTAATATGCTACTGCATGAGCGGGGAATGCCTGTGCCGCCGTTTATCGTTATCGAGGCAATGGGTGACAAGGCAACGCAGTTTCTGAAACTGCATCGTTCCGTTGTAGTGAAGCCGCTGGACGCAAGCGGCAGTGCAGGTGTGACACTGGACGTTCGAACAAACGAGGAACTGGAAGCGGCTATTGCCCGGGCGGGTACCCATAGTAACAGCATCATGCTGCAGCAATTCGTAACGGGTGTGGATTACAGGGTACTGGTCATTAACGGGGAAGTGGCGGCAGTAAATGAGTATCGACCTGTCTATGTAGAAGGAGACGGCACCTCAACCATCCGGGCGTTGATTCGAATGTTGAATCAGCAGCGAATCCAGCATACCAGTATAGGGAAGTTCGAGGCCTTTCCCAAGATTAATGAAGACGCAGAGCCTTTGCGAAAGGTTCTGCTTGGACAGGGAATCACACTGGAGGAGGTACCTGCGGCAGGAAGGGAGATCGAGCTATATGATCTTCGCAATTCGGCCGCCGGGAACATCAGTGAATTTTATATGGACTGTACGGAAGCGATTCTTCCTGACAATGCACAAATGGCAATTGAGGCCGCAGGAGCCCTCCGGATTGATGTGGCTGGCATTGATATCCGTTGTGAGAATATCCGCCAGCCGCTGACAGGAGATCAGGGAGGCATTTTGGAAGTCAACGCATTGCCGGACCTGACCCACCATGTCTTCCCCTTTGGGGGGACCACACGTGATGTCGTCCGGTTGTACCTGGAGTATCTTTTTCAGATGGAACATCATTTCGAAAAGTCGATTGCAGAATAAGGGCAAATCATTGCTTGTTCTGGCTCAATAGCCCGCTTGCGTTTTGCGTTGTTCTTGCTCCTATGGTGTGATCGGTATATTCGAATGGACGTGCCTGCCCGCCGCAAGCGGTGGCATCCATCCAGCATTCCGCTGCTGGTCAGCAGTGTAGGTACTCTGGATGATTAGTCTGCTAATGGTTCAACGGGTCAGAACACCAGCAGATACGGCCAGATGGGCGGCACTGAAAGAGATTAGTATGGGTCTCGGCTGTGCCATCCTGTGACCTTGTCCCTTGTTTTATTTATAACCCGAAAGAAGGTTGGCAACATTGTTCGAGATGGAAAACAGGCTCAGGTCTGAAGCAGAGCAGCAGGCGAATATACACTCTTGTAAGCTGCTGCTCAATTGTTATATCCGGGAGCTTGCGGTGGAGAAGGAGGGCGACATTCGGATTGATCCGAATGCGATGACGTACGCAGTTGCTTTTCAGGCCAGCGGGGTGATGATAACCGGACAATTAGCGTATTACTCGGCTATGGGAGAGCATGAGTACCGAAGCGTACAACAGCACGGGCAAGCGGTGCATTATCAGGACCTGGTTCGCTGGATCACACGGGAGTTGAGTGAAGACACGGCGTATGGAAACAGCCGGCATGAGCAAGGCAGGTTGACCCATGCGGCTGATGTGCGTGATTTTGCGGAAAAGGTAGATAACAGCGTGAATAATCTTGCGCTGTATATCGAGCAGGCTGCTGGACTTGGCATATATGATTACTGTACTTCTGAACAGTCTCTGGTATATGGTCATCCCTTTCACCCGTTTCCGAAAAACTCCAAAGGCTTCACCGAATACGACGTACGGATGTACAGCCCAGAACTGCGTACCTCGTTCCAACTCTGTTACGTTGCTGTGAGGAAGGATGTGTACATGCAGGAATGGGTGGATGATTACACTAGGATCAATCTGCATGCCAGCCTGCACGGGCATGTGGAACAAGCTTTGGAAGCAGAGTGGGGTGAGCATGGGGATGAGTATGAACTACTGCCTATCCATCCCTGGCAGTATGCGTACGTGTTGGGCTTGTCCGAGGTCCAGCAGTATATTCTGGATAAGAAACTCATTCCGATGGGCAGCGGCGGGCCGAAGGCCTACCCGACCTCCTCGGTACGCACCGTTTATATTCCAGAGCTGAATTGCAATATCAAGCTGTCGCTGAACATGCAGATTACCAACATGATTCGCACCAATAGTGCGGAGCAGATGCGAAGGACGCTGGACGCCTCCAGGTACATCAAGCAGCAGAATTGCTTCGGTGCAGATCAGCATACGCAGATTGCCTATGAGACAGGTGTAGCTACTTGTGACTTTCAGGAGGGAGAATTAACGAGTCTGTTTACCGTCGCATACAGACCGATTGAGTTTGACCCGGAATGTACATATGTCCTGTCGAGTCTGGTAGAAGCCCCCTTGCCGGGAATGCAATCACGACTTATGACGATGCTGGGTGGCGTACGTGCTGAAGCCGAGCGCTGGTTTGCACGTTATCTGACCTTGTCTTTGCTGCCCATTGTACGAGCGGCCGGAGAGCGAGGCATTCACTTTGAAGCTCATTTGCAAAATACTCTCGTGACGCTAAGAGACGGAATGCCTGAGGCATTTATCGTGCGTGACTTGGAAGGAGTCAGTGTCGATGAGGAGCTGATCCATGAGGTGGATACCGCTCCCTCTAGATTGTTGTTTTATCCACGGGACAAGGCTTGGGCGAGGACATCCTATTACTTTATTATCAATCATCTGGGTTCCCTCATTCATGCGATGGCAAGGGATGTGAACGTATCGGAGGAGCATTTCTGGGCAAAGGTCCGCGAAGTGCTTGTGAAGGAACTGGATCGAACTGGAAACGTGTATGTGCAGCATTTGCTGACCGCGGACAGTTTTCTGGCGAAACAAAATCTGGTGAGCTGTCTTAGGGGGATCAGTCAGACCCCGGCGTATGTGCCGGTGAGCAATATAATGAACCGAATAGGGAGTGAAGTGGCGTGGGGTTCATAGGGTACAGGGCTGAGAAAGGTCACAAGACGGCAGTATACACGGATGTACAGGAACGGATCATGCGGCAGGCACTGGAAGCCATGTGGTTCGAGGGTATCCTTGACTGTAAGGTGGATGGGAACGAATGGCGCACTGTGGGGCGGAATACGTCAGGGCAGGCTGTGACATACAGCTGTGAGGCGGAACAGAAATTTTCATTTGGCCGAGTGAAGGTGGCGAAGGGTTCGATTCGAAGAGAGGGTGCGCCCTGCACCGATCTGGATCTGTTTCTGGAGGAAATGGTACTGAACCTTCTGGAGGGTGCGAATGTGACGGCCTTCATTCAGGAATTGCTGGAGACGATGGCGAAGGACAGTCAGTGCCGGGCTTTGCTGCCTGAGAAGATTCCGGATGAAGACCTGCACTATGATGCCCTCGAAAGCCATATGAGCGATGGTCATCTCTACCATCCAAGCTACAAATCGAGGCTTGGCTTCACCCTAAAAGACAATCTTGCCTATGGTCCAGAGTTTAACTCGGATGTGACCGTATACTGGATTGCCGTGAAAGAAGGACTTGTGCAAACGGCTCTTTCCACAGGCTACACGTCAGAACAGTTGGTGAGACAACATCTCACAGAGGAGGATATCAGCCGATTTAATCAGATACTTCAGTCGGAAGACACGGAGGGGAAACGCTATATATTCATTCCTGTTCATCCGTGGCAGTGGGAACACCAGTTGGAATCGGTGTTTGCCCGGCAACGAATGGACAGAGATATCGTTTTTCTCGGCCCTTCGGACTCAACCTATCGCGCCCAGCAGTCCATTCGTTCCCTGTCGAACCGGATGAATTCGAAGGCACCGTATCTCAAGCTGTCGCTGAGTATTACCAATACATCGAGCATACGCATTTTGGCACAGCACACGACCCAGAATGCACCGCTAATCAGCGACTGGCTGGAAGCACTCATTCGAGAGGATGAGTTGTTGCAACGGGAAGAGTTTTCCATTCTGAAAGAGATCATGGGACTCTCGCTCCGGTACGAGAATTTGCCTGCAATCCAGTATGGACGGGCGTATGGCACAATAGGGGCGATCTGGCGTGAAAATGTATCTGTTCATCTGCAAGAAGGCGAGACTGCCTGGCCCTTAAATGCACTTATGCTGGTACAGTCGAACGGGGTACCGTTTATCCAGGGTGCAGTTGAGCATCATGGCATTCAGAAGTGGAGTGAAGCGCTCGTTAGAACGGTATCGCTGCCTATTATTCATCTGCTCTATGCACACGGCATCGCGCTGGAATCGCATGCCCAGAATATCATTTTGGTGCTGGAAAATGATCTGCCGAAACGGATCATCATCAAGGACCTTCATGATGGTGTCCGCTATGTACCCGAGAAGCTGCTGAATCCAGAACGAGCCCCGAAGCTGCACCCCGAACCGGAGACCCACCGCAAGTTCAATCGGTATTCCTTTATCTACGCGGGTGACGTGTCGGAAGTCCGGGACTATACGTATGATGCGTTCTTTTTTATTTGCATGACGGATATTGCGCTGACGCTGGAGAATTTCGGTCTGACGGAAGAAGCGTTCTGGCAGCTGTGCGCGGCCACGATTGTGGACTATCAGCGAGAGCACCCGGAGTACGAGGAACGGTTCGAGTGGTTTGATCTTTTTGCCGAGGATGCGCTGATTGAAGAGATGACCAAGCGCCGCCTGTATGGGGATGGGGAACTGTATTTCCGTAAGGCCAGCAATCCGCTGAAGTTGGCGAAGGACGTTCTCGGATGAGAACCAACACGCTGAAGGAGAAAATTGAACGTAAACAGCCGGTGTTTGGCCTCTTTGTCTCTATCCCACATCCGGTCATCATTGAGATGATTGGACATGCGGAGTATGATTTTGTAATTATCGACCTGGAACATGCCGCAACGAATATGGAATCGGTGGAAGAGCTGGTTCGTGCTGCGGAGCTGGCAGGGATGACCCCGCTGGTACGCATCTCGAAGGTAGAGCGAGTAGAGATTCTAAAGGTATTGGATTGCGGCGCACAAGGCATCGTCATACCTCATGTGGAACAGCGGGAGCAGGTGGAGGAAGCGGTTCGTCATGCGTATTATCATCCGCTTGGCATGCGGAGTCTGAACAGTGGGCGACCGGGGGTATTCGGCAAGTATCCACTCACCGGGTATATTCAGGAAGCGAATGAACAGGTGATGGTTGTACCGATGATCGAAAGTGTGGAGGGCGTCCGGCAAAGTGCGAGCATTCTGTCTCATCCCCAGGTGAGCTGGGTACTAGAGGGGGCGGCAGACCTGTCGCAATCACTTGGTGTACCGTGGCAGACGGAACATCCAGACGTGCAGCGTGCGCTAGGCGCATTATACGAAGCCGCGAAGCAGTGCCAGGTACCGTATGCAACAGTGGCCAGAAGCAAGGAAGGCATGGCGCTGTGGGCCGAACGAGGGGTATACATATACGTGTTGGGCGATGACCGGAATACGGCTTTTCGGGCGTACGAACAGAAACGGAATGACTATGGAAATGCGGGTGGACTGACATGAAATCAAGCGTATGGAATATGATTCATGAACTGCAAAGGGATAGTGAAGACCCGGTATGTGCTTATGTCTACGATCTGGCTGGTATTCAGGAGCAGGTCCGTCACATGCTGCACACGCTGCCCAGAGGCACACGGCTGTTCTATGCCATAAAGGCCAATCCGGATTCCCGAATTATTGAGGCTTTGCTGCCCTGGGTTCACGGGTTCGAGGTAGCTTCCATTGGCGAGTTGCTCAAGGTGAGGAGCGTAAGTAGCGAGGTTCCAATCCTGTTTGGCGGTCCAGGGAAAAAGGAGAATGAGTTGAAGCAGGCTATCGAGCATCAGGTGAGTTTCATTCATGTGGAGAGCCTGCTGGAACTGCGGCGTGTCATCGCCATTGCTACAAGGAGAGGAGAGGAAGTCCGCATTCTGCTGCGGATCAATCTGAGAAGCAGCACATTGCCACGGACCCGGATTGTAATGGGCGGTGGTCCGAGTCCATTCGGCATGGATGAGGAGAGCGTGGAGGAAGCAGTCCGGGTCATTCGTGAGGAAGGCGCGGGTTTGGTGCGTTTATGCGGATTTCATTTTCACTCGTTATCGAACAATGTAGACGCAAGACTGCATGCCGAGATGACCGAGATGTATTTGCAAAAGGTGGAGATGTGGCAGCAGGCATATGACCTGCATCTTGAAGTAATTAACGCCGGAGGCGGGTTTGGTGTCACATATGATGGTAGCCCCGGGTTCGACTGGTCCCTGTTCACATCCCTGATTGAGCGAAGTGAGGCCAGAGGGCGCCTTGCTTCACGCGGCATACAGTTGTATTTTGAGCCGGGTCGCATGCTTGTCGCTGACCACGGTTATTATGCGGCAGAGGTTACGGATATCAAAACATCGCATGGTCAGCATTTTGCCGTGTTAAGAGGAGGTACACATCATAATCGTTTGCCCGCATCATGGGGACACAACCATCCGTTTCACATTATGTCTACGGACCGTTGGGGGCATTCGTTTGCAAGACCAGAGGTACGGGACAACAAAGTTCACGTGGTCGGAGAACTGTGTACACCCAAGGATCGTATGCATTCAGATGCGGAAGTAGAGCGGCTGCGGGTAGGCGATATTGTTGTATTCGAGAAGTCGGGAGCCTATTGCTGGACCATCTCGCATCATGATTTTCTGGGTCATCCGCACCCGGCATTCCATTATTTGACGGAGGACAATAACCATGTCAACAGTGATGAAGCGTGCCAGTCTGCAAGACGCTGAGCGCCGGATTATGGAGGATCTGATCAATGCATTTCTGGCCGAGCAATTGCTTCCGCTGGAAGGGCATCCGTTCATTGAACTCTCTACTTCACCAGAACCGTTCCGCCGAATGTTTCTGGGGGATGGTAATGGAGGTCCTTCGCAGAGCAGATGGGGAACGGGGAACAGAACCGACGGCAATGTCGCAGGTAAGGATAAGCAGGATGAGAATGGGGCAGGTAGACATAGTGGACAGCTTATGCTGCATCAGAAAGGGATTTTGTTTCTGGTGAAAGCAGGCAAAAGGCAGGGATATCAATGGGTACAAGGTTCACCCGTCTATGGAGAGACACCGGATGGAGGCTGGAAGCTTCTTGAATCTCCAGCAGTCGTAGGACAGGCTGTGCTTCGGATGACGCTTTCGGATGAAGCATACGCGCATCCCGGGGTTGCGGAATTCTTCGCAGGCGTGAAAATAGCCACCGAGCAATTGGCACTGGGACTCCAGCAGGTACAACGTCTGAGAGAACAAGTTCCGTTCAATGCCTACGATTGGTTTATCAAGGGAGAGCAGGTTGCAGCGCTGCGAGATCGTCCATTTCACCCCACCTCCAAGGCCAAGGTGGGGTTCACAGAAGCGGATGTGACCCGGTATGCAGCGGAATTCAGGAAGGAGATCCCGCTGCGATGGGTGGCGGTGCGTTGGGATGCCGTACAACAGGGATGTAAGGAAGGATTGTCCACACTGGATGTACTGGATGAAGAACAGCGGAGCAGGCTGGAAGCAGAATTGGCCCGGAAGGGCCTGAATCTGCAAGAATACATGCCCATGCCAGTACATCCATGGCAGATGGAACATATCATCTTGCCACGTTTCAACGGAGAGATCGGGGACGGTACCATCGTTGTACTGGATATTGAATTGGGAGAGGTTCAGGCGACATCGTCCCTGCGCTCGATGGCCCCGATGGAAGAATCCACACAGATGCTCAAGCTTCCGGTCAGTGTGTTATCTCTCGGGGCCGCCCGCTATCTCCCGGTAGTGAAGCTGCTGAATGGTCTGGCTGGGGAGAAGATGTTACGACAGGCGGTGGCCTGCGATGAATCGCTTACAGGTAAAGTGTGGCTCTGCGAGGAACGGAACTGGTGGGGATACATGCCGGAATCCATGGGATTGTTCGATGATCATCCTCGCCATCTGGCCGCCCAGATTCGCATTTATCCGCCAAAGTTGCTGGAAGAAGGTATGCAGGTCATTCCCATGGCTGCGCTTGGGGTGACGCTGGAAGGTCGCCATATGTTATCCGACCTGCTGGGCAGAGAGTTAACCAGTGAAGAGGTCATGGGATTCTACACCGATCTGACGGCGTTATTCTATGATGTGGTGATGCGGCTGTTCAAGATAGGCGTTGTACCCGAAATTCACGGTCAGAACTGCTGCGTGGTACTGCAGGACGGACAGGTGAACGGTCTGTTATTCCGTGACCACGACTCCGTTCGTTTGCATCAGCCGTATCTGGACAAACACGGCATTGCGGACCCAGGTTATCATATCCGGCCGGGATACTCGAACAGCTTGTATAATGAGACGATCCGCAAGCTGATCTTCTACGTGCAGTCGCTGGGCACGCAGGTGAACCTAGCTGCGATTATGGAAGCGCTAAGCGAAGTGTATCCTATCCCGGAAGCGAAATTATGGGATATCACCGAGCAGGCGTGGAAGGAAGCGCTACGGGTGGTGCCGCTTCCTGAAGCTGACCGGGCCGAGCTGTTCCAAACGGTATTCGAGAGCAGGGAATGGCCGGTGAAGCTCATTGTCCGTCCGCTGCTTGAAGCGGACGGGGTGCCTGGGGCGATGCCATCGGGCAAAGGCACAGGTCATAATCCTTTTTACAAAGGATAGAAGTTGTGACTAGAATGTTGGTTTAGATAAGATGAGAGATGACGGAGGTGACCCGGTGTAATCGGGTTGCCTTTTTATGTAAGAGTTCATTGATAGCAGTGAGTGCAGTCACATAGACACATTCGAAAACATGACTATAATGAACACATAGTTAAAATTTAGTCTTTATGGAGCTGACGGTTCCAAACATCTCATTTACAAAGGAGAGAATTCATCTCATGAGCATACATTTAGAATTGGATTCCTTGTCCGTTGAAAGACTAGAATGGGCTCTTTCAGGACGACCGGGAATGTTCAAGTTGTTTTATGACACCGAGGATTGTGGATGCAATGGCGTACTTGTCATCTTGGTTGTCACTACACCGAATACAACTGATAAAGTAGTTCAGTCTGAGCCTTATTCTTTTTGGGTAGATCAGCAGCAGGAGCAGCAGTTCGATAGCAGAATGCGGCTTGAGGCAGACCCTAGTTACCCGTCATTCAAGCTAAGTAGTGATGCCGGTTTATTTAGTAGCAACATTAGAATTAAAGATGTCCGCATAAAATCGTCTGAGGAGTGATAGGGAATGGAAAAAAATAATCTTACCCAATTTCAATAATATCAGGAGAACAAATTCAACAAACGTATTATTCGTAAGGAAGCGGCGGTAGTCAAAGGGGATATCATTCATATCACTGGGGACGAGCATTTTGCTTATCGCAACGGCGCAGATACTACGTCTAGCCTGTATGTCGTTTTAATGAAAATACCAAGTGAGGATTATGCTCAGAATAGATAATAAGAATTCATTAGGCACCCAAAAAGCATGAATGAATACCAAACTCCAAAAGACGAACCTGATCCAGCCCAATTGGAAGAGGTTCGTCTTTTGCGTTATATTCAATTCGTTCCTCCAAAAAACGAAGTGTTTAGTGGTCTGCTCTGAAGTGGTACAATAACCTTTATGATAATCGGAGAAGGACGTTGAGAAGATGAAAAACTTGCTTGTTTCGGGCTATCGTGCCCATGAGCTGAATATTTTCAGTCAGAAGCACGAAGGCATTCCATATATTAAAAAGGCGATTGCAGGCAGGCTTATTCCCCTGGTCGAAGAAGGGTTGGAATGGGTGATTACCCCCGGCCAATACGGGGTGGACTTGTGGGCCTGTGAGGTCGTTACTGCACTAAAACAGCAATATCCCCACCTCAAATGCTCTATTATGATGGCTTATCAAAATATGGAAGAAAAATGGAAAGAGGATAAAAAGGAATATTTTCAGCAGATTTGTGCCGAAGTTGACTATGTGGGAGTAGTCAGCCGCCAGCCTTATCAGGGAATATGGCAACTTAAGGCACGGGATGAACTCCTTTTCCGCAAAACAGACGGTTTATTGCTTGTTTACGATGAGGATGCGGGAGAGGGCAGCCCACGTTTTATGAAGGAACTTGCATTGAAAAAACAACAGGCAGAGGGCTATCAATATATCAGCATCAGCTCGGAGGATATCCAGAGCATTGCGGATGAAGAACGATTATTCATGGACCTCTGATTTTTAAAGCATTAGCCCGGATTTTTGAACAAAAAGGACGTATTCGTCCCTTTACATTCATGTAAGCGCTATCATAAAATTTAAATAACAATAACTTATCAGTCACATAAAATAAATCTATTGAAAATACAAACCATGAAAGGAGCTAATGATTCAGATGAACAAAAGGTTTCGGTATACTGCGTTGCTCTGTCTCGGTGTAATGTTGAGTGGAGTGGTCACCCCGATGGATAGCCAGGTCTCTGCTGCTTCTACGAGGCAAATGGAAAAGCTAAGCCGGGGAGCTGTCGCTGTTAAGGTGCCTGAGGGTGTACTGGTGAGCTGGCGCTTGCTGGGCACGGAAGCGGATTCGGTCGGCTTTAATTTGTACAGAGGGACAAGCAAGGTGAACGATGCGCCGATTACATCGAGAACCAACTTTTTGGACAAGGCAGGTACGACCTCATCTTCGTATACCGTTCGTGCCGTGGTCAATGGAGCAGAGCAGGGCGCTTCTCCTGCGGTGAAGGTATGGAACAACAACTACCTGGATGTTCCGATCCAGCAGCCCGCGGGAGGCACAACTCCGGATAATGTGAACTACACATACCATGCCAATGATGCCAGCGTAGGGGATCTGGATGGGGATGGCGAGTATGAGATTGTGTTAAAATGGGACCCTTCCAATGCCAAGGATAATTCGCAATCCGGTTATACGGGAAATGTATTTTTGGATGGCTACGAGCTGGATGGAACACGCAAATGGCGGATCGACCTGGGACGGAACATACGGGCTGGAGCTCACTACACGCAATTTCTCGTCTACGATTTTGATGGAGATGGTAAAGCAGAGATCGTATGTAAAACAGCAGACGGCACAGTGGATGGTGCAGGTGTAAAGATTGGGGACGCTTCGGCTGATTATCGAAACACGAGCGGATATATTTTGAAAGGTCCTGAGTTTCTAACTGTGTTCTCAGGTGATACAGGCAAGGCTCTTAGTACGATTGACTACGTGCCACCGCGCGGAACGGTATCGAGCTGGGGAGATAATTATGGTAACCGTGTGGATCGTTTTCTCGCCGGGGTTGCTTATCTGGATGGTGTGAGACCCAGCATTGTGATGGCACGTGGTTATTACACCCGCACCGTTCTGGTCGCATATGATTGGCGGAACGGTAACCTGAGCCGACGCTGGACCTTTGACAGCAACAGCTCCACCAATGCCGGGACGGCTGGACAGGGGAACCACAGTTTGAGCGTGGCGGATGTGGATGGAGATGATAAGGATGAGATCGTGTATGGCTCGCTGGTTGTAGACGATAACGGAGCGAAGCTGGCTAACACGGGGATGGGACATGGAGATGCACTTCATGTTGGCGATCTGGACCCCGACCGTTCAGGTTATGAAGTGTTCAAGGTGAACGAGGACAAAAATGCCACCTACGGAGCTGCCATGTACGACCCGCGTAATGGAAATATTTTATGGGGCGTAAATACAGGCAAGGATACCGGAAGAGGCATGTCGGCAGACATTGACCCGCGGACCAAAGGGAACGAGCAGTGGGCACCGGGTATTGGTTTGCGTTCAGCCAAGGGGCAGCTCATCACCAACACGCTACCGTCTTCCATTAATTTTGGCATCTGGTGGGATGGGGATCTCCTCCGTGAACTGCTGGATCATACCTCATCAAGCGCTGGAAAGATAGACAAGTGGAACTATACGAACTCGACTACTTCCAACTTGCTTACGGCAACAGGAACGAGTTCCAATAACGGAACCAAAGGAACACCGTCCTTGCAGGCCGATCTCTTCGGTGACTGGCGTGAGGAAGTCATTTGGCGCAAAAGTGATAATTCGGCGCTGCGGATCTACACAACACCATACGAGTCAGAACATCGATTCTATACGCTTATGCATGATCCAGTGTATCGCCTGAGTGTTGCCTGGCAGAACGTAGCTTATAATCAGCCGCCGCACACCGGGTTTTATCTCGGAGAAGGGATGTCCAAGCCCCAGCAGCCGAATATATATACTCCTTGATATGTCGTTCGAAAGTGGTCTGAAAGCAGGTAGAATGAACAAAAACAGAGAGGGCTCCTAGCTAATTGGAGCTCTTTTTGTCATGAGAGCCCAAAAGATAACGTATGATTTCCATAAAAATGGGAACATTAGTTCTTATTGATGGAACATATGTATGAAAAAGGAGGCGGAATCTGTGAGTTCTTTAACGACAGAAGGCATGATCGAGCTCGTAACTAATGTCGGATTCCCTGCTGCATTGAGTCTGATTCTGTTAAAATACATCCTCGTCACTTTGAGTCGCAGATTGGAGGAGCTGGACCGATCTGTTAAGCAACTGTCACTATCCTTGGAAGAGATGGAGGCAAAGCAGTTGAAACAATCAGAACAGCCGTCCCCGGCAAATACGGACAAACTTCGTGCAGAATGAACAAAAAAAGGCAAATAGAAACAATTTAGCAACCCAATCGAGAAGCGAAATTCTTATAATAGAAACGTGTGCAGTTTATGCAGACATATGATTATGGAGGTGTATATGAGTATGAAAATAAATACGAAGCTATCCGCGCTGTGCATTGCGGCCACACTTATGAGCGTGGCACAGGCCGCCGCTGCCGCGCCCGCCGTGACCGCTCCAGCGGAAGGGACGCAACCGAGCGTTGCCAGTCCGGCCGCATCCGTCCCAGCCCAGGTGCCAGCACCCGCAGCATCTGCGTCGGCTACGATGCCAGCCCCGGCGCAAGCGCCGTCGGTTCCAGCCGCCTCGACCCCGGCTGCAGCCGCAGGTTCTGCCAAAGCCGCTACACCAGTAGCTCCGTCTGCACCAGCACAGCGTCCATCTACATCGGTAGCACCAGCGGCTGCTCCGTCCGTACCGTCGACTGTGAAGCCGTCTAAGCCGCAACAGCCGTCCACTTCGGCGCCAGCAGCCGCGGCTACCAGCGTGAAACCGACGCAGCTGGACAAGCTGAACCACGAGAGTGCGGTTCCGCTAGTGCTGGAGGCGCAGTCTCGTTATCAGTATGCGATTAGTGGTGGCAGCCCGGTAGGTGAGTCGTTCCAGTTGAACGGTAAAAGCTACCGCTATCTGTCCGAGGACATCGGCACGAAGACCAAATTGATCAGCTATCTGACGCAGGCTTACACAAAGCAGGCCAGTGAGCAATTTGTCGGTAAATTTTTCGTTGAAGTTAACGGCAGATTAGCTCAGTTGAACGCAGATGGTGGCAATTTGCTAGAGTTCAGCCGGGCTACGGCGAAAATGGTAACCATGACTCCGGTGAAGCGCAGCTACCTGCTAACCGTGCCTTATCCGGCAGAAACCAAGCAGCCGAATGCGAAAATCACCGTGAATTTTGAAAAGGTCGGCAGCTACTGGAAAATCAGCTCCGCGCCGCATGTCATTTTCTAAATTAAGATTTTGCAACAGGCTTCATATGGGGTAAAGTGATGTTAAGGCTTGTTTCGTAAGCCCCAATTCAATACAGGGGAGTGCTGTGCAATGATGACACCCATCAAGGTAAAAGACGTGAAGGATATTGAAAAAATCAATCAAATCGTTTCGAATTATACCTATGACATCTGGATTCATGGCAAAAGCGGCATGGCAGATGCCAAATCCATTTTAGGCATGTATGTGCTGAAGCTGGATGAGCCGCTAACTCTGGTTGTACCTGACAATGTTAATCCCAAGAAGCTGTTCAAGGAGTTGGAGGAGTTTATCCATTTTCCTGCTCAAGAAGGATAAAAGGCAAGAAAGCACCTGCTCTATTACTAAAATAACGCAAAGAAGCCGTGGAACCAAAGTCCCACGGCTTCTTTTTTTTAGTGTTCTTCCTCGTCCAAAAACGGGAGATTCACCGAATAGTACATAACCCCCATAAGCAACACGCCACCAACCAGATTTCCGAGCGTAACCGGAACGAGATTATGGATCACGCCAGCGACAGAAACCGTACCCGGATGATCCAGCACGAGCGCAATGGCGAAAGTACACATATTAGCCACGCTATGCTCATATCCCGAAATGAAAAAGCAGAATACAAACAGCATCATGGCAAACATCTTTGCGCCATTTTCCTTCATAAACATTGGAACAAAAAAGGCAAGACAGACCAGCCAATTACACAAAATAGCTCGGAAGAATAGCTGCATTGCAGGCGCTTCCATTTTATGCTCAACCACGTTCAGTAGAAAGCTGTTCACGCTGGAGGAGTCAAACAGCCCGGTCAAGTAAATAAGGAGTGCAAATACCCCTGCACCCAGCAAATTACCACCATAGCTGGCAGCCCATAATCGAAGCACCTGCCCCCAGCGCAGCTTTTTACGGAGCGCAGCATACGTGTAATAGAAGGTGTTACCTGTAAACAAATCCCCGCCGCCGTAAGCGATCAGAATGATGGCCGCTCCGAACGTGAGTGCCGCCATGGGATAAGTGAATGGAGAATGCTCCATGTAAAAAAAGTTGCCCGTCTTGAAGGCTACAATAACGCCGAACCCGATGAACATACTCGCCAGCATGGAACGTGCCAAATACCGGAGTAGGCTCTGCTTATAAATTTTGTACTTCTTCATGGCTAGCTGTTCGACATTGCGTAAGCCTTCCGTCTCCATATTTAAGGACAACCTCCTATTTTCTCATATGTAAGTCTTTAAACAGACTTTATTTTTCCCGAAACATGCCCAGTCTATCAGCAATCCTATTAGCTTAACAAGCCAAGCTTTTGCAGTCCGTACAAAATACCGTCTTCATCTGCGCGTTTTGTGACCATTTTAGCTGCGGCTTTGGCTTCATCACAGCCGTTGCCCATCGCGACGCTGTTATGTATAGCTGTCAGCATCTCGACATCATTTAAGCCATCGCCAAAGGCGTATTGATTTTCATCGGCAATGCCCAGTCTGGATGTAATTTCGCGAATGCCCTTCGCTTTGGAGCCAGCATGAGGAACAACGTCCACAGAACTCGGATGCCAGCGCACAAAGTCAAACGCCTTGAATACCGCTTCATAGAAAGGCTCTTCTTCTGCTGTACACATCAACAGCGTCTGATAAATATCTCTTCCCTGGAAATAGAGCGGGTCGTATCCAACTGAAATCTTGGCCTTAAGCGTTTGGACTGATCTCTCCACAAGCTCATCGTTAGGAATATTGGCCTTCATGTCCATATGATCCATATATACGAGAGCATGATTATGTGTGAGGGCCAGATCGGTCATCGCTTGCAAGGCTTCTCTGTTCAACGGATTGGTAGCGACCACTTCCCCGCGAAGCACGACATATTGCCCATTAAAGCTGACGTAGGAGTCAATTTCCAACTGCTCGCGGATATCTTTGAACATAAAAGGCGCACGGCCTGTTGCGATGGCCACCTCATGTCCCAGCTCTTTCAAAGCAAAGACGGCCTTTTCTGCCGTTAACGGCATTTTCTTGTCATCGTCCAGTAATGTACCGTCGATATCGAAAAAGATAATTTTTTTGTCTGACATGTCCCTACACCTGACTTTCAATAATGTATTGTCGAAATAAACTCATATGGATTCATTATATCAAAGGAACTGCTTCTGAATACACAAATACGTATAAATCCTCATGAATGTCCGACCTCTATAGCTTACAATATGAAATAAGGATTACTGTAAAATATAATTTCTATCTCCTATTTTCATAGATGGGATGTGATCACCATGACAAAAATCCAAGTCACACCGGAGCAGCTGGACAGCGTGGCCTCCCAATTTGCCAATGCCCACGGCACACTGTATAACCAGTTAAACGGCCTGGATAGCACAATGAACCGCCTTCACAGCCAGTGGGATGGTATGGAGAGGAATCGTTTTTATAATGACTATCGTACGGCTAAATATACACTTTCTTCTGTATTAAATAAGGTTCAATCCATTGAAATTGAGCTGAAAAGCATCGCTTCGAAGTTTAGAAATGCGGATGGTGAAAGCACACGTGGCTTCTGGACAGCCCTAGCAGCGGCAATGAACGCTAGCGCAGCGCTGGCAGGCAGTGGAGAGGCTGGAGATCATGATGGTGAAATTGCCAAACAGCCCAAAAACATAGACAAATGGGATCAGGCAGACGCGGATAAATATCATCAATATGAGGAACTGCTGAAAAACGCCGAGGCCATCGGCGACAAGCAGGTTATGCAGAAAATTCATGACCAGATGAATGTCCTGCGGCTGCAATATGAGGACTCAGTTCCCCGTACAGATTACAATACAGGAGAGACCTCCAAGATCACATCCGATTCCCTTGTCGCCGTCACCGAACTGACAGGTAAAGACGGAAGCAAAACGGATATATCTATCGATAAAAAAGGGAATGTTGTGAGTTATGAGCAAAATACGGATAAATACGATTACTGGGTCCAAAAGCATACCCAATCAGCCGGAGAGCACGCTCTAGGTAAAACGGCCCAGACCGTCACCGGATATGGAATAGGTCTTATTTTGTCGCGCGGGGCTGGAGTTAGTGGGGCAGGTTCGGGCATCGGTTCTGGCGCAGCCTCCGGGTGGGGGGAACACGTCGTCGGCATTGGTGGCGGCATGCTCAGTGACAAAGTACTCTTCTCTGTACCCGATGAGGGCGAAACTCGTACCATGATCTACCGAACGAATAAAGAAACCGGACATATTGAAAATATGATCATCGTCACCAAAGGTGAGAATGAAATGGAGTATCGCTATTGGGAGGATTATAACTAGGTCTTGAGCTGTGAACGATAATAGCGTGAATAGGAGTATCTATAAAATCTACAGTCTTTTTTTCTGGAACAGGTGAGCGGCAGGTGGAAACTGTAAACTCGCTAGCTGGAGAAGTCTGTAGATTTTTTGGTTTACCAATTTTTTCGGAAAACCGATATATTAAATAGATAGAATACATATCCAAAGAGAAGTGCAAATTTAGTAGAACTAAATTTATAGATGGATAAACCGTGGATTATGGTAAAAGGCACAGTGCTTCTGTTGAAATTGGAAGGCTGTGCCTTTCTATCAACTCTACCATTTCACAGACTTGCAATTGGGGTACCAAATGATGGATGATGGAAGAGAGGATTTTATGTAGAAAATAGGGCTAAAGATAGAGAGGATACCAATAATAAATAGATCGGATTTACCGTATTTTTGTATATTATTGTAGAAAAAGATCGTAATTCAGGTTATAGTAAAGGAAGAAATTAACTAGGATACCTTTACCCAAATACGTAATTGTGGAGGGAAACATGAGTACATTTAAAAATTGGTTGAATACAACTAAAAAAGGACTTGGAGACCAAGTTAAGAAGTTTAAGAATAAAGATTTTATGGAAGCTGTTGTTGCAGGCTGTGCATTAGTAGCATTTGCTGACGGTACGATTAGTCCGGAAGAGAAAACAAAAATGGCCGGATACATAAATATCAGTGAAGAGTTGAAAGTGTTTGATATGGGTGAGGTCATCAACCGTTTCAATCACTATGTAGCGAACTTTGAATTTTCACCTGAAATCGGCAAACAGGAAGCACTGAAGGCGATTGGTAAATTGAAAGGTAAGCCTGAAGTAGGCCGACTTGTCGTTGGCGTATGTAGCGCTATTGGCGCAGCTGATGGTGACTTTGATGCAAATGAGCAGCGAATTGTGGCTGAGATTTGCGGCGCGCTTGGTTTGAATCCGTCTGAATTTAGTCTGTAAATTTTACGGAAGGGAGGTGTGTTAATCAGTGGCTGTAATTAATCTGGTCAAGGGCCAGAAAATTGATTTGACCAAGGGAAACACAGGACTAACCAAGGTTATAGCAGGATTGGGATGGGACCCTGTACAGTCCAAAGGATTTTTTGGCTTCAAGAAGCAACCCAATATTGATTGTGACGCTTCTGCCATTTTGCTGGACGCCAACGGAAAACTGACTCAGTCAGATAACGTAGTGTGTTTCCACAATAAAAAAAGTCCATGTGGCTCTGTCGTGCATTCCGGTGATAATTTGACCGGACAAGGCGACGGTGATGATGAACAAATTGCGATTGACCTGGCACGTATTCCTGCCAATGTCGACAAAGTGCTTGTTGTTGTGAATATATATGATTGCGTAAACCGGAAACAGGACTTCGGCATGATCGAGAAAGCGTATATCCGTATTCTGGATGGTGCTAATTCCAAGGAACTGGTGACGTTTAATTTATCTGATAATTATGAAGGGCTGACCGCACTGGTCTGTGGAGAACTCTATCGTCATAACAACGAATGGAAGTTTGCTGCAATCGGTGAAGGAACCCATGCCGTACATATTGATGTGCTGGCTCAGCGTTATATGTAATTTTAGGTTGCTCATACAAAACTTAATGTGAAAAGGGGTTCTTACTCATGGCAATTAACTTATCCAAAGGTCAAAAAATCGATTTGACGAAAACAAATCCAGGTTTGTCTAAAATCACAGTTGGTCTCGGTTGGGACACAAACAAATACGATGGCGGTAAAGATTTTGACTTGGACGTATCCGTGTTTTTGGCTAATGCGGAAGGTAAAGTAGAATCCGATAAGAACTTTGTCTTTTTTAATAACCCACAAAATGAGAACGGCTCTGTCATTCATACAGGGGATAACCGCACAGGTGATGGCGACGGAGATGACGAGCAAATTAAAATTGATCTGGGTAGCGTGCCAGCTAACGTTGAAAAGATCGCTTTTACGATTACAATCTATGAAGCACAAGAACGCAGCCAAAACTTTGGACAAGTGTCCCGTGCTTACGCTCGTATCGTAAATGAAGCAAACAATGAAGAATTGGTCCGCTTTGATCTGGGAGAAGATTTCTCGATCGAAACAGGCGTTGTTGTAGGCGAACTGTATCGCCATAGCGGTGAGTGGAAGTTCAATGCCATTGGTAGCGGCTACCAAGATGGTCTTGCAGGATTGACGCGCGATTACGGTTTGGCGTAAAAAATCTATACAAAGAAAGCAGGTATGCGGAATGACCATTAGCCTTTCCAAAGGACAGCGTATTGATCTGACCAAAACGAATCCCGGCTTGACTCGTGTCGTTGTAGGTCTTGGATGGGATACGAATAAATACAGTGGTGGCGCGGACTTTGACCTGGATGCTTCGGCTTTCCTACTTTATGAAGACGGTAAAGCCAAAGCTGCGGATGATTTTGTATTTTACAACAACCCGACAGGCGGAGCAGGATCGGTTACTCATACGGGCGATAACCGCACAGGTGAGGGCGATGGGGATGACGAGCAAATCATCGTTGATTTCTCGAAGATTCCTGCGAACATCCACCGTATCGGGATTACGGTTACCATTTATGATTACGAGGCACGCGCGCAAAACTTTGGTCAAGTGTCCAATGCTTTTGTACGTGTGGTAGATGCGGCAACGGATCGTGAAGTGCTGCGCTACGATTTGGGAGAAGATTTCTCCACCGAAACGGCCGTCGTATTCTGTGAATTTTACCGTCAGAATGCGGACTGGAAATTCCAGGCTATCGGTAGTGGCTTTGCTGGTGGATTGGGTGCGCTTGCTAAAAACTATGGCTTGGACGCTCAATAATATCCACTTGGGGTGGTGTCCATAGGGCGCTACCCTTTCTTTTTAAGCTATTACATTAGCGTACGCTGACACATGACAAACGGACAGAAAGGTGACACAATCATGGCTGTTATCGTAGTAAAGGGACAGAAGGCGGATTTGACGAAAGCAAATCCGGGCCTGACCCATGTCAACGTAGGGATTGGCTGGGAGTCGCCAGCGTCTCTGGAGCTGGATACTTCGGCATTTTTGCTGGGTCCTGGAGGAAAAGTATCGGGCGATGAGGACTTAATTTTTTATAACAATCCGACCACGCCCTTTATCACCTATTCAGACGGACAACAGTCCGGTGACAAAAAGCAATTTGCCCTTGATCTGACGCGAATTCCTGCAAACATCGAGAAGATTGCGTTTACGCTGACGATTTATGATGCGGATCAGAAACGGCAAAATTTTGGACAGGTTCAAGGTGGGTTCATTCGTTTTGCTCATCCGGTTAGCGGAGAGGTTTTGCGGTTTAATTTGGACAGTGGATTTACAGTGGAAACGGCGATTGTCATTGGGGAACTGTATCGTCATAACGGGGAATGGAAATTCAACGCGATTGGCGCAGGTTTTTCCGGTGGATTGGATGCGTTGTGCGTTAATTTTGGGATTGAAGTGGAAAACAGTCCGGCTCCTCCCACGCCAGTGCCTACACCTCCGTCTCCAGCGCCTCGGCCAGCACCAACGCCGCCACCAGTACCACCTGCTCCGAAGCCAGAGCCATCTGCAACACCGGTGAATCTGAATCTGCGGAAAATTGAGCTGAAGAAGAAGGGCGACACCATCAACCTGAAAAAAGGCTCAGGCGGATTGGGTGAAATCCTGATCAATCTGAACTGGAATCAGGTGCAGCAAAGCAAGGGCTTTTTCAATCGCGGCTCCAAGGGTGTCGATCTGGATCTGGGCTGCTTGTATGAGATGAAGAACGGAGATAAAGGCGTTGTGCAGGCGCTCGGGGAAGTTTTCGGTTCTCTAAATCGCTTCCCGTACATTGCTCTGGATGGCGACGACCGTACAGGCTCTGTGAAAACAGGGGAAAATCTTCGCATTAATGGTGCTAAAATTTCCGAAATTAAGCGAATTTTGGTGTTTACCTTCATCTATGAAGGAGTCACGAACTGGTCACAAGCGGACGGGGTAGTCACGCTGTACCAGAAGGATGGGCCGGACATTATCGTTCACATGAATGAACATGACAATCGCAAAGGGATGTGTGCGATTGCCATGATTCAAAATGTAAACGATGAAACGTTCAGCATTGAAAGACTCGTGCAGTTCTATGGCGGTCATCGTGAGTTGGATCGGGCCTATAACTGGGGCATGCGCTGGTCGCAGGGTAGCAAATAAATTGAATTATCGGAGGCACTCTTTTCATGTTGAATGATTTGTTTAAAAATATCAGCGAAAACTATGGCCATTTCTTTTCATGGAGTGATGTTGTAGCTACGCTTACTGATCCAGTGAGTTGGGGGATTATAGGAACTCTCATTTTGCTGGAAGGACTTTTATCGGCGGATAACGCCTTGGTTCTCGCAGTTATGGTTAAACACTTACCCAAGGAACAACAGAAGAGAGCCTTATTTTACGGGATTTTGGGTGCGTATATATTCAGGTTCCTGGCTATCGGCTTGGGTACATTCCTGATTAAGTTCACACTGATTAAGGTACTGGGTGCGGCTTATCTGCTCTATATCGCTTATAAGGGCTTATTCAAGTCCGAAGGTGATGGAGAAGTGAAAAACAAACCTACTTCTTTTTGGAAAACCGTATTAATGGTCGAACTGATGGATATTGCCTTCAGTATTGACAGCGTCATTGCCGCTTTCGGTGTGAGCGAGAAAGTATGGGTTCTGTTCCTGGGTGGTATTCTCGGCGTTCTGATGATGCGTGGTGTTGCTCAAGTGTTCCTCAAGCTCATTGATAAATTTCCGGAACTGGAACAGACAGCCTTTATTATGATCGCCATTATCGGGGGTAAAATGCTGGCTGCTGCTTTTGGCTTTCATATGTCGCAGGTTTTATTCTTCGGCATTTTGATTGCTGTCTTTGTAGGCACAATGGTTATCAGCTCGGCGAAAAGAAAGAAAAAGGCCGACAAAGAGGCTTAATGTACAAAGTATAGCGAAATCCCTCCTGAAACTAAGGGGGGATTTCTTTTATACCCGAAGCACAGGGCTTCAGTCAGGCAAGAAAGAGCAAGAGGAGGGGAAGGGCCCTGAAATATTTTAATGATTTAACCTCTGAGGAAGTAGAAGCGATCTTTTATACTCCACCGTTGGAGTTTCATAACCGTTCTCCCAAAAGTATATTGGCTTATGCAATAGGAGCTGCTTTGTACATGCCTGCTACCCGCTCGGAGGTAGCGGAAGAGATCAAAAATGGAAAACATGAAGGACTAACTACGGTCATTTTAGATTTGGAGGATGCTATAGGGGATCACCAGGTCGGACAGGCAGAACAATCACTGGCACAGCAGCTGCTTCAACTACTATCCTATGTACGGACGGGGATGATGAGTGAACAGCAATTACCTTTGTTATTTGTGCGTGTGCGCTCTGTAGAGCAGTTGGAACGACTACTGAACGGTTTGGGTGAATCTTTGTCGCTACTCACGGGCTTTGTCTTACCTAAGTTCTCTTCTGATAATGGACGGGCGTATTTTTCACTCATTGCTGAATTTAATCGAAATATGCATACAGGGGCAGGAAACGCAAGCGACATGCCTGTGCTGTACGGATTACCGATTCTTGAAAGCTCCAAAATCATATATCGGGAAACTCGCTGGAAAGAGCTGCTGTCGATTAAAGAAATTTTAGACGAGTACCAGGAATATGTGCTGAATGTACGAATTGGGGCAACCGATTTCTCCAGTCTATATGGCTTGAGACGCAGCCCGGATATTACGATTTATGAAATTGCCGTCATTCGGGATTGCATCGCAGATATTATTAACTTGTTTGGACGCGTGGGCTCAAATTATGTCATTTCCGGTCCTGTATGGGAATATTTCTTTCACCGAGAACGTGTCTTTAAACCTCAATTAAGAGTGTCTCCTTTCGAAGATGCACTTGGAAAGCCGGGAAGACACTTGCGGATGGACTTCATCTCAGATGCCGTAGACGGACTGATTCGAGAAGTCATGATGGACAAAGAGAATGGGATTATCGGCAAAACAATTATTCATCCCTCCCATATTAAACCGGTACAGGCCATGTATGCGGTGACACATGAAGAGTATATGGATGCACTTGAAATTGTTGAGCGTAACGACGGCAGTCTGGGTGTATTCAAAAGTACCTATGCCAACAAAATGAATGAAATTAAGCCGCATTTGAATTGGGCTCATCGAATTATCAATAGATCAAAAGTATACGGGGTGTTACATGAACAACAACATTTTGTCAGTCTCTTACCCAACCACGAAAACACATCTGCTGCCAATCCTGGAGCAGTTCAGCGTTAAAATTACGGAGACGCATAATCCATTCCGCCTTCCTGTGGACAAGCTGTTTGCGATGGCGGCACGGGTCAATAAAAAGCGTTCGTTTTTGTTTGTCAGCAAGGTGCTGGGTAAGCATATTCCGGTAAACCCATACACTTCTCTGCTCAGTGGTGCGGCGCTGGCGATTCTACTATATAAGGAGCTTGTCCCACAGGCAGGACAACAAATGGATGAACTGATTGGAGAGGCCGTGAGAGGACTTCTTGACCCGGACTATGCGAAAGAGGCCTACCGAAAGCTGATGGATGAACGTTTAGCTTTTGCTTTTACGGAGCCGATCAAGTTTGTTGGTTTTGCCGAGACGGCTACAGCACTGGGACACAGCATGTATCGGTTGTTTGACGACGGAGCCTCGTATATTCATACGACGCGCGAGGATATTCCGGGCCTTCGGCCTATTATTCGGTTTGAAGAAGAGCATTCGCACGCTGTTGACCATCGTTGCTATGCACTGGATGAAGATGCTTTTGCGGGAGATGGCCCGATTGTGCTGGTAGATGATGAAATTACGACGGGAAAAACAACGCTTAATATCATACGGGATATTCAGGAGCATTTTCCGCGTAAGCAGTATGTGATTGCTTCATTATTGGATTGGCGGACAGACAGCGATGAGCAGGCTTTCACTGATCTGGAGGCAGAGCTAGGCATTACGATTACGCCTTTAAGCTTGCTCAAAGGAAAGATTGAGGTACAGGGAGTACCCATACTGGATCACGCAGAATATGCTGCACAGGTTGGGCACCCAGAACATGCAGCCACTAGCATGGCAGAGGTTAATAAAGACGCTTCTGGAATAATTGACCACCGTTTTGAAAAGGATACTTCCGGTTTTGAGCGGGTAGTACACAGCTCCATGTCAACGGACGGGTACGCCAATACAGCTCCTTATCTAAAATATACAGGCCGTTTTGGTCTACAATCCGCTGACAATTCAGCGTTGGATGCAGAAATCACGCGTACAGCTGAACGACTGAACCAACTTCGTTCTGGGCAACGCACGCTGGTTATGGGCACAGGCGAATTCATGTACATTCCAATGCGGATTGCAGCAGAGTTAGGTCTGAATGTGTATTTTCAATCGACGACACGCAGCCCGGTGTATCCCCATCGCGAAGAAGGGTATGGAGTCGCCTGTGGTGTGACATATCCATCACCTGAAGACAGTACGATACGCAATTTTATTTATAATGTAGACCCCGGTCAGTATGACGAAATATTCATTTTGATGGAAAGGGAGTCGGACCCAGAGCGGATGAACCCCATGCTGGAGGCTTTGACCTGTCTGGGCTGCGATAAAGTGCATGTCGTTTATTTTAACGGTTTAACTAGTCAGGAGAGTAAAGGAGCGCGGATATGAAGCAAGCACTCATGGAGCAAATACAGCAGAAGAACATTCATCCGCCCGAACCGCTGGGCAGTTATCCTGCCTCGGATGTCACTTTTTTATTGAAGGATTTGAGCCGGGTTACGTTGGAAAAAGGGACGGAGGATCGTGAAGAGGCGATTCAGTCGGGAGTCCATTATTCAGAAATGCTGCCAGTGGAATACGAGCCCACAGCAGAGTATATTGCACTGTTTCACGAAACGCTTGCCCAATCTGCCAAAAAGGTTGCATTAGCGGCAGCTTCTGTGGCTGAGATGATTGTGAGAAAAAGAGGCCTGAACACGGCGATTGTTTCTCTTGCCAGAGCAGGGACGCCCATTGGTATCCTGATCAAGCGTTATATTGACTGGAAGTATGGCGTATCCTTGCCGCATTACAGCATTTCTATTATTCGTGGCAAAGGCATTGACCGGAATGCGATTTTATACATTTTACAACAGCATGGACTGGAGATTGAACTTCAGTTTGTCGATGGCTGGACGGGGAAAGGGGCGATTCGCCAGGTATTGATTGAGGCCTGTCGTGAGATGAACGCGGATTACGGGTTGCGTCTAAATGATGATCTGGCGGTGCTGGCCGATCCGGGCAGATGTTCAGAAACCTTTGGTACACGAGAAGATTATTTGATTCCAAGTGCTTGTCTGAATTCGACTGTATCAGGTTTGATGAGTCGGACGGTATTACGCGACGATCTCATAGGCCCTGACGATTTCCATGGGGCCAAATTTTATGAATCCTGGCGGTCAGTGGATCAGTCCAATACGTTTGTGGATACGGTATCCGGGTACTTTCAAGACGTGGCTGAAACGGCCGTTGCATATGCTGAACAAATGACATTGAATCCGCCTGCGGTGACATGGCAGGGCTTACGGGATATTGAGGCGATTCAGCAGGCATTTGGTATTCGGGATATCAATCTGGTCAAGCCCGGAGTGGGGGAGACGACTCGTGTACTGCTGCGCAGAGTGCCGTGGAAAATTCTGATTGACCGCGAAGATAATCCGAATCTTCAGCATATTATGCTGCTGGCAAAGGATCGTGGAGTGCCTGTAGAGGTATTTGAAGGATTGACTTATTCCTGCTGCGGAATTATCAAGCCGCTCAAGGGGGGACAAGAATGATCTACGCAAGTGACTTAGATCAGACACTGATTTACTCCAAACGTTCGCTTGGCGTACCGCTGGAGTCCCCTGGTCTGTTGCCTGCGGAACAGATAGACGGGGCAACGTCGGCTTTTATTTCTGAACAAGCCCTGCAATTGCTAAGGACACTGCCTGAAGATGTGATGTTTATGCCCGTGACGACTCGGACGATAGAACAGTATAGACGAATCACTGTGTTTCAGACGGAGTTGGTTCCCGCATATGCCGTGACGAGTAATGGTGGAAACATCATCGTCGGAGGCGAGGTGGATCGAGAGTGGAATCGGCGTATTCATGAACAAGTACGCCGTGATGGTGCTCATGCGGAAGAAGCACGTCAGGTGTTCGGACAGGTGCTGCATGAAGACTGGGTCGTAAACGAACGCTTTTGCGACGAGTTATTTTATGCTTTCATGATTGAACGGGATCGTATGCCGCTGGAACAGGTGCTGGAGAAGGCACGAATCATGCGTGAAATGGGCTGGGAGGTATCCATTCAAGGTCGTAAGATATATCTGGTGCCTGCGGCTGTGAATAAACAGGCAGCCGTGGAGCATATCCGTAATCTCACGAATGGAGGGGCTGTGGTTGCGTCCGGTGACTCTTTGCTGGACCGTTGTCTGCTGGACTATGCCGATTATGCGATTGCTCCCCGTCATGGTGAATTGTATCGGGAACAGCTGCGAGATAAGCTGGAGGTCAATTACCGTTTTACAGAAGTGTCGGGGGTGTATGCAGCGGACGAAATCATGGCGTATGTTCATGCAATACACCGGAGTGTATTCGCAGCTCAAACTTCATTTTCAGAATAGATAGGGGACGTGGCTCTGTGAAGAAGGTTAAGGTGTATTTTAACCGCTGGTTTTCAGTGGCGTATCATTATATGAATGCTATTCGTAACAATGAGGACGGTATTCCGTTCGAGATCTATGCGACGCACTCAGATCCGCAGCACATGGCGCTACAGGCCAGTGATGTGGCTGAAGTAGAGCCTCGCACCAGTGGTGTGGAGTACGCACAATTTTGCGCTGATTTTTGCAAGCGGCACGGAATTGATGTCTTTATCCCACGGTGGAATATGCTCGATATTAGCAAGCATCTTTATTTGTTCGATGATATTGGGACAAAAGTGATGGTATGCCAAGATACCGAACTGCTGGAGCAACTGATGGAAAAGGATTTGTTTTATGAATCCATTCGTCAAAAGGAAATTGTCACGATTCCCGATTATGCCATTGCCAGCAATGCCGAGCAGTTTAAACAGGCATATGAGTCGTTAATAGCACGTGGGCATAAGGTATGCTTCAAGCCATGTAATGCAGAAGGCGGAATGGGCTTTCGTATCATCGACAATGAACGTAATCCGCTGGAGGAACTGTTCGGCCATGCGCTGAATCATATTTCGTTCGAGGAAGCACACCGCGTATTGTCATCCACAGAATCATTTCCCAATCTGATGGTGATGGAGCTGCTGGAGGGATACGAATACAGTATTGACTGCCTGGCTGACCGGAACGGAAAGCTGCTAGCGGCAGTTCCGCGTAGGAAGGCAGGAGGACGATTACGGCTGCTGGAGCAGCATCCCCAGCTGTTGGAGGTGGCACAGAAGGTCGCTGAGGCGTATCACATTCCGTACAATTATAACATTCAGGTAAAATATAACGGCGAGCATGCCAAGCTGCTAGAGATCAATCCGCGGATGTCCGGAGGACTTCATGTATCATGTTTGTCTGGTATCAATTTTCCTTATCTAGCGGTGAAATCGGCTTTGGGTCATGAGATCGGTTCACTTCATCCGCAATACGACATTTTAGCCAGTCATATCGAGCAGCCAATCACCATACGTAAATCCGTACATTGACACACACAAATATTGTTTTCTACAATATGGTAAGGGTTTACGTCAGGAGGTACAAGCTATGACGTCAAAAATGTGGGGTGCCACGATTGCTGTGGTTAGCTACCTGATTGCGCTTTTACTAAGTTTTTGGTTGCCACTGTTTGTGTGTTTGGCGATTCCGATCATTGGTTTGGGAGGATACAGCGCCATCATGGCTATTCGCCATCCTCGCCCCAATCTGACCGGTTCCGTGATTCCGGTGGTGCAGGAGCAGGTCGCTGAGACACATCAGCATGAAAAGGAAGCTGCCGTTCGACCGGAGTCTATGACAGGACAAGTACGTCAATCAGTTCAGGTGAGCAGTGAATTTGCTCAGGTGATGGAGTATTTGGAGGTACTGGAGGATATGGTGATCTCCGAGGGACAGAAGGATGCGCTTGATAACGAGATTGTCGAGAAGGCGCTGGCTCTATTTGCACGTTTGCAGCGGGTCATTCCACTTTTGCATGAACTGAACAACAGCGAAGTGAATCATACGGTTCGGAGATTGATTTTGAAGGATTTGAACGGACTGATTAATCCGTTTCTTCGGCTCAGCGGCGATGCGAAGCGGACTAACCGGAGGACGTTATTAAACGGATTACGGGATGTGGACAGCAAAATATCGGTAATTGTATCTACGGTGGAGCATAAGGATCTGTTGGAATTACAGAGCAAAGCGGAGCTTATTCACCAGCGATATAGCAGTTCCGAATTGTAGGCGATTTTTTGGGAAAATAAAAAAAGTAGCAGTATAGCTGCTCTGAATAACAACGATTAGACTTGGGTAACAGTTGTTTTCAGAATAGGAGGTAGCGTATGGCGACCCCATGGGCTGAATTGAAAAAAGAAGATGAACAAAAGGTGACTGAGGAGGCTTCACAGCTGATTCAGAAGGTATCACAAAGCGATGTCATGAGCCTGGATACCTTAATGGATGATATCGGTAAGCTGGGGGTTAAAACGCAGGAACGTGCGGGGCAAACCCTTAAAATGCTGGATCGTCCGGTAAACGACCTCATGTCCGGTGATCGGGCTGAGGTATCCAATATGATCTTAAAGCTGCGTGATGAATGCGAAACGCTCCAGCAGAGCAAAAATGTGAGCTTTTTTGGCAAGCTTCTGCGTAAAAGCCCGTTAAAGAACTACATTTACAAGTATCAGTCGGTGAAGACGAACATCGAGAAAATCATTACTGCCTTGAGAGATGGTAAGGATAATCTGGAAGAAAACATCGTCAGCATGAGACAGTTGAAGAAGGCTTCCATTGAAGAAATCTACAATTTACAGACGAAGATTGCCTTTGGTAATCGCTTGAAAGAACTGTTTGAGACCGAGATTGCCAAGCCGGAAAACGAAAACCGTAAGCCACATCTGGAGCGGGGATTGCGCAAGGTGGTTACTCGTACACAGTCGATGACAGAAATGATTTTGTTATACAATCAGGCGATTGCAGCAACAGATATTATTAATGATAACAATGATAAACTGATTGATTCTGTAAATAATGCGATTGATAAAACATCGAATCTGATCACTGTATCGGCTATGATCGCGATGGCGCTGGCGGATCAGGATAAAATCATTTCAGCCGTCGATGCGACCAACCGTACGATTGAAGATCAATTCAAGGAAAATGCAAAGCTTCTCAAAACGACGACCGAGAGAACGACAGATCTGCTTAGCAAGCCTTCTATGTCACTGGAGGCTGTGAATCAGGCGATTGGTGATTTGGTATCTGCTTTGGATCTGTCTGAAAAATCGAATCGCCAAATTATTGAAAGCTGCCATGATTACACAAGTAAAATGACAGCAATCAATGCCAACCTTAGCCAACGCTTGGGGATCGAAGGGAAAGAACCATCCAAAACACTGAAGGATAGCAATTCTTCTGAGGGTTTAAGCTCGTTTTTGAACTGATGACAATGTAGAATAATAGCCCCAATCTATTAAAAGACGCCGGATGACTCCGAAAGGCGTCTTTTTTGGTTTGGCAGTAGCTAATAAAGGACATGATGAACATACATAGCATTCTCGTGCATAAACTCTTAAAAAGCGAATGACAAAAGGAGAGAGCGAGCGTATGATGTCCTTTATTTTAGGGTGTGTGATTGTCTATTTACTCGTGGCTGTCAGCAGCGAAAAAGCAGATTCAATTGTGGAGTTAAATGATTCTGTGAAATAAAATTTTTTATTGAAAATCATGCATTTTCTGATAGGATAGAGTTAAATATTGGAATCCCAAAGGAGAATGCATGCTGGAATTTTCATTTGAAATCATCGACGAATCGAAAATCAACATTGTATATCAGTATGGAAGCAGCAACTTCAATTTTAATTTATTTTTTAACTACGGTGTGTGGACGCTGCATCCTTTTGACGGGATTCTGCTGCAGAACAAGGAAATGTGCCGTCTGATCGTTACGGATCTGTTTAAGAACAAAGATTTTCATGTCATGCTGGCGCGCGAAAATATTTTATTGTCAACCCTGCGTACCTCTATTGATCTCAATCCCGAAACTCGGGGAGAGCGATATCAGGAACAGGAGTTTGATGAGCTGTCTGATTTTGCTGAGACACACAGCTTTGAAGAGGTACTGCAAATCGAGCAGGATTCTGTCCGCGAGCGTATGGATTTCTTCCAAAACATCATTCAAAAAATGTATATGGAAGGATTCGGTCCGGAAGACAATGATTTTAACAAGGTACAAGCTATTCTTCGCATTTATAAGGCTGCACATGACCAACTCGGAGAATTGAGCGACTTTCCCCTGAGAGGCGACGAACGACGCAGATGGTAGAGTAGGCGTACAAACGCAAACATCATAGAGGAGCGTGGGGAACATGAGCGGTATTTCTTTACTTAAAAAGAATGCGCAACTGGTACTGACTAAAAAGAATCTAACAAATGTGACTGCGAGAGTTGGATTGGTGCTCGATATTTCAGGATCTATGAGAAGTTTGTACAAAAATGGTACCGTTCAAAAGGTGTTGGAACGAATTGTTGCAGTAGCGAGTTCTTTGGATGATGATGGTGTACTGGACGTATGGGTGTATGATCACCGTTTTTCACGTTTGCCGTCCGTTACCGAAAATGACGTTGACAACTATGTTGAAAGACATATTCTGTCCAATGATTATTTGCCCAAGTTCGGTCGCAATGATGAGCCGCCTGTGATGCGCGATGTCATCGCCAAATACACCAAGGAAGAACCCTCTTCTGATCCGGCCTTTGTTATTTTTATTAATGATGGCGGTGTGAAGCGTGGAAAAGGAGATAATATCGATAACGCAGTCATTGATTCGTCAGGAGAGCCGATTTTCTGGCAATTTATCGGTGTGGGTGAGTCCGATTTTGGCGTATTAAAGAAGCTGGACAACATAGAAGGCCGTGTGGTAGATAACGCTAACTTCTTTCAAATTCAAGATATCGAATCTATGGAAGACAATGAATTGTACGAACTATTGCTTAACGAGTTCCCGTTATGGCTGCAAGAAGCCAAGGAAAAGCATATTTATTAAGGCTACTAAGTATTGTAATATGCGATCCTATAAAGCTTCATATAAAAAATACAAAAAGAGAGAGTTACGCTAGCAAAAGCTTTGCGAAACTCTCTTTTTTCTTTACACACCTCTAAAACGTGTAGAAGCTCTACGGCGGTTTGCCAGCGGAGCGGGCAGAATTGTTCTGAAGAAGCGAAGCGTTCGCCTTTATCCCCGGATTTTACCCTTACAGGTTCTATTCAATAGAAATCCGGGGATAACAGCGATCGGAAGAACAATCTGCACGCGCAGCGCCCACCAACCAACCAAAGGCTTCTAATCGTTTTAACCTAACTCATCCCCATTAATATCATCGAGCAAAGTATAAGCCCTGTCCCGCACCCCGAAGTGTATACCTTGAGATGGCGGAACATGGATGTTTTCCAGGCTGACAGAGATTCATCGGAACGCAAACGCTCATTTTCCTCTCGTAATGCCTTGGATTGACGAATGAACAACTGTCTGATGTCGGCAAATCCCCGCAGGAAGAGGGTTAGAAAACCGCTTTGCAGAACGTGGAAGATTGCACCGATCACCAAGCCCAGCAACCCCAACAGGAATAGCAGATTTGCAGTAGCCATGTTTTCACGACCATACAAGAGATGGGGTGTGGCGTACAGAATTCCTAAAGTACCGACAATCAGGGCAGAGATCCCGAAACGTAAAATCATTATTTTTCGACCCGTTTCGCAAAGCGCAGGTCTGGGTTCGAACGAGCATCGAATACGATACCTTGAATCTTAGGACTGATTAATGCCGTGTCCGCAGAGAACTGGATCGGAATAATCGGCAGATCTTCCATCAATACGTCTTCTGCCTGATGGAGCTGTTCAAAGCGTTTTGCCGGATCAAGCTCAAAGGTTGAGGATTCGATCAGTTTGTCATACTCCGGGTTGCTCCAGTTGGTAAAGTTGTTCGAATTTTTGGAAGTATAATGCCCCAATACGCCGAGTGGATCCAGGAAGTTTCCTTCCCAGCCCATACGGGCGATCTGGAAGTTCTTCTGTTTAAAGGTATCAATGTACGTTTTCCATTCCTGATTCTCCAGCGTCACTTCAACACCCAGGTTTGTTTTCAGCATTTCCTGAATCGCTTCAGCTACTTTTTTATGCTTGTCCGAAGTGTTGTATTTGAAGGTGATCGGTGGCAGCTTGGTCAAACCTTCTTCTTTCAGACCTTCGGCCAGCGATTGTTTCGCTTTTGCAGCGTCAAACTCATAGTATTTTTTCGGTGCTTCATCACGGAAGTCTTTGCCGGATGGCGTTGTTGTTCCGTATGGAACATAGCCGTAAGCCGGAGTTTCGCCACCTTTGGTTACGCTGGTAGCCAGTGCTTCGCGGTCAATCGCGTAGGCGATGGCCTGTCTGATTTTTTTATTGTCAAACGGCTTTTGTTTTACGTTAAAAGAATAGGTGTACACACTGAAAGATGGATGCGACAGGAATTCCTTGTTGCTCTTTTCCTGATCCAGTGTATCCACGGGAAGGCTCAAAATCAGATCCAGATCGCCCGTTTTATACATTTGATAATAAGTTGTGGAGTCTTGAACCATTTTAAAATTAATCGTTGCCATCGTAATGGCATCTTTGTTCCAGAATTGATCGTTTTTAGCCAGCGTAATTTGCTCGTTATGTTTCCATTCCTTGGCTACATACGCACCGTTGCCGACAATTGTGCCCGCTTCAGCTGCCCATTTGTCATTTTTCTCAACAACCGATTGGTTTACTGGCAGATAGGCATGACCCACTGCGATCGTTGGGAAGAAGCTCAGCGGTGATTTCAGCTCAACTACAAGAGTTTTATCATCTTTGGCTGTAACACCCACGTCTTCAATTTTACCTTTGCCTGTGTTGTACGCTTCGGCACCTTTGATGTAGTAGAGGGCAGAAGGATCGTAGGCAGCTGTTTTCGGATTCAGTACCCGTTTCCAAGAGTATTCAAAATCCTTAGCTGTCAGTGGGTCACCATTCGACCATTTTGCACCATCACGGATAGTAAAGGTGTAGGTTTTGCCGTCAGGAGATACATCTACTTTGCTGGCAGCGCCTTCTACGATTTTACCGGCCTTATCGTATGTATACAGCCCTTCATACAAGTTATCAATCACAAAGTAGGACGTTGTATCTGATGCGAAAGCAGGGTCTAGCGTATAAGGCTCCCCACCTGCCAGATTGGCAGTAATTTCTTGCGGGATATCTGCTTGAGGCGCAGCGGACGGGGCGTTGCTTGCTGTTTTGTCCGTAGTACCAGAGCATCCAGCCAAAGCCGTTACGGCCAAAAGTAAGATGATCGTCATCCAATGCATTTTTTTCATCGTGGTTTTCCTCCATTACTGTGATTAGTTATGCCAAAAATAAGGTACACCGTACCGGGATTTATTCATCCTCCTTTCCCGCAGGTATGCCGCGTGTGCGCACTTCGATAAAGGAACTGCCGTTTTTCCTGCGGTTAGGCGAGAAGCTGCGGATCATGGTGACACCCCTCCTTGTCCAATTTGGATCTCTCTGTTGTTAATGTTGTGAGCGCGGGTCAAGTGCATCCTGAAGTCCATCTCCAAGTGTATTGAACGCCAGCATGGTGAGCGATATCATCAGTCCGGGGAAAAATAGGCGCCACCATTGACCGCTTAAAATAACGCCAAGTGAATCGTTAGCCATCGTCCCCCAGCTGGCCGAAGGAGACTGAATCCCCAGACCGAGAAAGCTCAGGAACGATTCGGCAAAAATAGCCGACGGAATAGTGAACGTCAAATTTACAATAATGATTGCCGCTGCGTTCGGTAGCAAATGTCTGAAGATAATACGCGAATGAGATGTCCCCAAGCTACGGGCTGCTAACACATATTCCTGCTGCTTCAGCTGTAAGATTTGCCCACGCACTACACGGGCCATACCGACCCAGCCAGTAATAGATAATGCAATAATCATCGTGAGCAGGCCTGGCTTCATAATGACGAGCAGCAGAATGATGACCAGCAGATAAGGAATACTATACAAAATTTCAATAATACGCATGAGAATGCTGTCGATCCGGTCGCCCGTTTTACCGTGCCCAGCACAATAGCCAGCAACACAGCCGACGAGAATGCCAAGCACCAAATCAATGGCAGCAGCGGCAAAGCCGATCATGAGTGAAATTCTAGCTCCGGCCCATGTCCGTGCCCATACGTCCCTCCCCAGATCATCCGTGCCAAACCAGTGCTCTCCCGAAGGAGAAAGATTCGTCTTCAAAAGGGATTGATCACTGGGTGCATAAGGAACCATGGAGGGTCCAACAATCGCCAGCACAATAATAATGATAAGTAGGGAAAGCCCCAACAGAGCAAGCTTGTTGTTAAAAAGTCTGCGTAGCCGATCCCGCCAGGGTGATTCTTTAGGTCTGGTCAACGTGGGGGTGGGGATCTGGCTGCGGTCTACAAGACTGAACAGGCTGTCCTTTTCGACAGTAGGTGCTGCTTTCATGTTAATCTCCTTTGCTGTCTAATTTGATTCGCGGATCGACAAGGCGATAGGATATATCAATTAAAAATAAAGTAACGACCAGAATGGCACTGTAGAAAATGGTCGTCCCCATAATCACTGGATAATCCCGGTTAAAGATACTGTCTACGAAGTATTTACCGATGCCGGGAATGGCGAATATTTTTTCAACGACAAAGGTACCTGTAATAACGGAAGCGAATAACGGTCCGATAAAGGACAGCACCGGAATCAACGCGTTGCGTAATCCGTGACGAATGACTACTGCCCAAGAGGACAACCCTTTTGCTTTGGCAGTGCGTATGTACTCCTCATGCATAACTTCCAGCATACTCGTCCGCATAAAGCGGGCGATAACGGCAAGCGGTGAAACAGCGAGAGCCAGCGAAGGAAGCACTGTATGCTGCCAGGTTCCCCATGAGGCGACCGGAAGCAGGTGCCATTGGACGGCAACATACTTGATTAACAGCGGTGCCAATATGAAGCTGGGTACGGAAATACCAACAATGGCGATAAACATCGAGATATAATCCAGTGGTCGATTATGGTGTAGAGCAGCCAGCGTTCCGAGCGAAATACCGGCAATAATCGCGACCACGATGGATTGAATACCCAGCAATGCAGAAGGTGGAAAACCTCGGGCGATAAGAATATTGACGTCCGTCGTTTTCGATTGAATAGACGGGCCCATATCCAGCACTAGCAGATTTTTTAGATACAGCACATACTGCACAGCGAGCGGCTTGTCCAGATTGTACCTGGCACGCATGTTTTGCAATACCGCTTCCGGGATGGTTTTGGAATCGTTCGAGAATGGATCACCCGGAATGATGTGCATGATGATAAACGTTAAAGTGACGATAATCCACAACGTTATGAACATCGTAAAAAGACGCTTTAAAATGTACATGGGGCTTTATTTCTCCTGTCTATCAAGCTGATTTACATACTATTGCTGCTGGAATTTTAAAATAAATAAAAGTATATAAGAATACTAGGAAATAATAAGACGGTTTAGGTGACATGTCAAGGTAAGGTTTTACATTATAGAACATCGGTCAAATTTTCGTCACAGGTTTTCCATTTATATAAAGCTAAGATTCCGCTTATTCCTCTCGACGAGTATCCTGCGGTGTGTTATGATGATACTCTGATAACGTGTTAACGAACTAAAGCGTTTGCCGCCTGTTCTTGGATACGGGGGTCATCATTGTTGGAGGGGAATAAGATGAGAAAAGCAGCCATGTTTACGATGTTAATTGGATTGATGATGATCGTGTTGGCCGGATGTTCCGGCGGTAAGGATGACAGTAAATTGATTATTGGAATTGATGATAAATTCGCCCCGATGGGCTTTAGAGATGAAAATAACAAGCTGACCGGCTTTGATATTGATTATGCGAAAGCGGCCGGGGAACAAATGGGTAAACAGGTGGAATTTCAGCCGATTGACTGGTCTGCCAAAGAATCCGAGCTGAACAGCGGACGTATTGATCTCATTTGGAATGGATACACCATTACGGATGAGCGTAAGGAAAAAGTGCTGTTTACGAAGCCATATCTGAAAAACAGTCAGGTGATTGTCATTCCGGCTACTTCCAGTCTTTCCAAGCTGGCTGATCTGGCGGGCAAAACGGTCGGACTCCAGACGCTGTCTTCAGCAGCCGATGCATTGGATGCGAATCCGATCAAAAGCAAGTTGAAGCCTGTGTCCGAGTACCCGGATAATGTTCTCGCTTTAACGGACTTGAAAACCGGACGTCTGGATGCGGTTGTCATTGATGAGGTCGTCGCCAAATACTATATGTCGAAGGAACAAGGGACATATAAGCTGCTTGATGAATCATTGGCCCCTGAGGAATACGGCATCGGTGTGAAAAAAGGGAATGAAGAGCTGTTGACGCAGCTGCAATCCGCATTGGATGAGTTGCACAAGAACGGAAAAGCTGCTGAAATTTCGAAAAAGTGGTTTGGTGAAGATAAAGTATTAAATTAATACGTAGTGTATTGAACTAAGGGTTTAGGAGTCGAAGGTTATGAGTATGGAATATATTTTACGAATTATGAAGCCTATGCTTGAAGGGGCACAGATGACGGTTATTTTATTTTTCATCACGCTCATCTTGTCTATTCCATTGGGTTTTATCGTTACGTTACTGGCCAAAAGCCGGATTAAGCCAATCGCCTGGCTGATGCATACGTACATTTATGTTATACGCGGCACGCCGCTATTGCTGCAATTATTGTTCTTTTGTTTTGGTCTGCCGATGCTGCCTGTCATTGGGGAGTATCTGGTAATGGACCGGACAACGGCTGCGGTACTGGCATTTGTACTGAATTATGCGGCTTATTTTGCAGAAATTTTTAGAGGTGGGATGTTGTCGATTGATAAAGGGCAATACGAGGCTTCGCAAGTGCTGGGCTTGAGCAAGTCGCAGACGCTGATTAGAGTCATTGTGCCGCAAATGGTACGGATTGCTTTGCCTGCGGTAACCAATGAGGCGACAACACTGGTAAAAGATACGGCACTACTGTATGCAGTAGCGGTACCGGAACTACTGCATTTTGCCAATACGGCTGTAAACCGTGATTTCTCGATTGTACCTTATGTTGTAGCGGCGGTTATTTATTTGTTGTTAGCTTTGGTGCTGACGCTATTCTTCAGGGCGCTGGAAAAACGTTTTAAATTCGAGTAAAAGGAATGTCGGGATATGAATACTAATGCAATAGAAGTTACCGATTTGAAAAAATCGTTCGGCAAGCTCGACGTTCTGAAAAGAGTGAGCTTTAACGTTAGAGCGGGCGAGGTTGTAGCCGTCATCGGTCCTTCAGGTTCAGGAAAAAGTACCATGCTCCGTAGTTTGGTACACCTGGAAGATGTGACGGGCGGAACGATCCGCATTCATGATAAAGCACTGGTGGAAAACGGTCAGTACGCTCCGGCAGGTGATATTAAGGGCATTACCACCGGTATGGGCATGGTGTTCCAGCATTTTAATTTGTTCCCTCACTTGACGGTGCAGGATAATCTGGAGCTGGCTCCGAAGCTGGTGAAAAAGGTGAGCAAGGCTGAACTGCGTCGCCAAAGCGCTGAGTTGCTGGCTAAAGTCGGATTGGCAGATAAAGCAGATGCGTATCCATCCCGACTGTCGGGGGGACAGAAGCAGCGTGTGGCGATTGCCCGGGCAATGATGATGAACCCTGATATTTTACTGTTCGACGAGCCGACCTCGGCCCTTGATCCCGAGCTGACGGGTGAGGTGCTGCGAGTTATCAAAAAGCTGGCTGAGGAACATATGACGATGGTCATCGTGACCCACGAGATGAATTTTGCGAGAGATGTGGCGGATCGTGTCATTTTTATGGATAATGGAGAAATCGCGGAATCCGGTACACCAGAGCAGATTTTTGGAAATCCGCAGCTGGAGCGGACGAAGGTATTTTTGAATCGGGTGGAGGCTTAAAAAAATAGTTGCTTGTTAGAGTGTGTGTCGGGGAGGCGCTGCGCGTGCAGATTGTTCTTTCGAACGCACATGCTTCTTCAGAACAATTCTGCCCGCTCCGCTCACCGACCACCTTTGCCGCAACAAGTTTTTAAGCAGGAAGTGTGGGAGAAGAATAAAAGCAAGGGAGATGGCAAGCGCCATCTCCTTTTTTTTGTAGTTGTAGGGTATGCGAAACGTGTAGCAACATGAGGAAATATAGAATGTAAGCTCTCAAAAAGCTGGTTTAACAAGGAGTAAAAAACCTTAATGATTCTTATGTAAAAAGTCATGACGTTAGGTATTATTATTTTTTAATCTTTACATACCTACCGAAGGTATGTAAAATAAAAGATACCTACCGAAGGTAGGTTTTAAATGATGAGAGGATGAGTCGATCATGAATAAATCTCGCAACGAAATCATCTTTACGTTAATCATCAATCTTGTATTGCCTTATTTGACTTATCGCCTGCTAATTCCGTATACGAGCAGTGTGGTGGCTCTGTCTATCGCTGCTCTTGTACCACTATGCGACTCGATCTACAGCCTTATACGGACCCGTAAAGCAGATGTGTTCTCTGGCTTTATTTTTCTTGGTCTGATTCTTGGCGTCGTGGCCGTTCTCTTGGGCGGTGATGAACGCTTTATTTTGCTACGGGAGTCTTATGTGACCGGTATTATGGGGGTGGTGTTTCTAGGTTCGCTGCTCTTTGGTCGACCATTAATTTATTATTTTGCGGAAAGATTCACAGGCCATAATCCTCAGATGAACGATAAATGGGAGAAACTTCCCCGCTATCGCTTTAATTTCCGCCTGATAACGGCGGTGTGGGGACTCAGCCTGCTGCTGGAAGCCTTCATCAAAGTAGTGCTGGTATACTCGTTGTCCATACCGACCTTTCTGGCCGTATCCTCGTTCTTCACTTACGTGATTATTGGTTTGACGATCTGGTGGAATATTGGTTTCATTAAACGAATAAAAAGACAGACAACCGGGAGGTAAAAGATTATGCAAGACAAAGCGATGAACGACAGTCTAAAAAAGCTGCTTGAGATTGCCGAAGAGATGATTATGGAGAAAGGCTGTCGGGCGACGACACTACAGGATATTGCGGATCGCAGCGGACTGACTAAAGGAGCCATTTACCATTATGTCAAAAGCAAAGATGAATTGTTCGGTATGATTCTGGAGGCGGGAATGGAGAAAACCAATCAGCGTTTTTTTGAATCTGTCGCCCGGACTCCCGCAGGACCAGAAGGAATCAAGTCCCCGCTTAACACCTTAACTGAACGGCTTCGTAACATCGGCAGTGGGGACAGCGCTACCAGCCTGATTTTTATCTATCTACTCAGCCAACAGGATAAGCCCGCCGTGGCAGGAATTCTGAAACGTTATCATGAAGCATCTATCCTCACTGCCAAAACGTGGATCGAAGTCGGACAGCAGAATGGAGCTATCCCTATTTCAATCGATGCGGACAGGACAGCTCGGATGTTCACCGTGTTCAAGAACGGACTGCAAGTTCAGCATAACATAGTGACCGATGGCGATAAAATCAACGAACTGGAAATTTACGAGTTCTTGATGAATGCGCTGGGGGGCGCAGGCAGAGGCTAGTGAGCCCCTCCATTCGTTTTGTTATCCCCGGATATTACCTTTAAATTTATATTTATTGAGGAAAAATCTAGGGATAACAGCGATCGGAACGGGTAATTTGCATGCGTAGCGGGTTCACCACCATAACTCCTCCATCATCTATCTATTACGATCAACAATTTCTTTGTCCTCGCTAAATACTTCAATCATCGTTAATGCCCCCGCCCGGTACCCGTGAATGAATGCTGCTGCGGAGTGCAGGGAAGTTGACTCGCTTAATAAATCAAACATGACTTCAATTGACTCAAACTCGACTGCTGGTAATTTGCTTTTCAACATCTCCATGAGATCACTAATTTTTTGATTCACTTTTTGAGATTCAGGGTCGGTTGAATTTATCTGTTCACTGGGACGCCAATTCCCATAATACATATCCTCCAAAATCATTTTCATCATGCCTCCTTATGAATACTGATTATTTATATAAGTTGAGCTAAAGATGTACATACGGCGCCACTACGCGGTCGGATGGTGCTTCCCATCGCTGTTGTGCCCGGATTTCTTAATCAAGCTAAGAAGGTTGAAATCCGGCCACAAAGGCGAACGCTATCGCTTGTACAGCACCATTCCGCCCACTCCGTTCTTATTCCACTTGTTATACTCTTTAAATAAATTTATGCGAAAAACGCATAAAAATCAATATGCAGTTTTCGCATGGAGTAAACTTTGCTTGGGTGATGAGCAATGTATAAGAGAATTCGCGATTTACGTGAGGACAAAGACTTAACACAACAGACCATGGCTGAATTATTACATATCTCACAAACGACCTACTCTCGATATGAAAATGGGACCTTGGACGTTCCCAGTGTCGTCTTAATCAAATTGGCAGATTTCCACAAGGTAAGTATCGACTTTATTCTTGGTCAGACAGATGATCCTGAACGTTGTACCGGTAAAAAGAATAGCATGCAAAATAAAGCTCTATGATGACCGCAGGAGCTATATTTCAATATTCTGTTATATGCTTCGTTGGGAAATATACACTTTAATAAAACGAATTTAGGAGAATCCGTCTGTCCCCATTAAGAGCTTTTGCATATGAAGGGACAACTCAAGATTTCAAGGTAAAGTTGAAGATAAATAAATTTTATGCGAAAAACGCATAAAAATCAATATGCAGTTTTCGCATGGAGTAAACTTTGCTTGGGTGATGAGCAGTGTATAAGAGAATTCGCAATTTACGTGAGGACAAAGACTTAACACAACAGAGCATGGCCGACTTTTTAGGTATCTCACAAACAACCTATTCCCGATATGAAAATGGGAATCTGGACGTCCCAAGTGTGGTCTTAATCAAATTGGCAGATTTCCACAAGGTGAGTATCGACTTTATTCTTGATCAGACAGATAATCCTAAACGTTACAGGTAAAAAGGCATAACATGCACAGCAAAAAAAGCTCCCGTGATGATTCACAGGAGGTTTTTTGCTGGAATTATTCATTAAGTCGTCCCATCATAACTGTGTTGAGGTAATTACCATCGGACAGAATTTTGTCCTTTTTTAATATGCCTTCGCTCTCAAACCCCAGTTTTTTTATACTGAATTGCACTCCTTAAAATTGACATTGGAAAAACTCCATATGGGAAACCGACGGGACTGACCCCAGTTGCCATTGGCAGCTTTTTGGTTTTAACGATATAAGTTCTTGTCTTCAGCTTGGGACAAGAACTTATATTGTTTCCGATTAGATGAATATCTAAAAAATCCGACATAAAAATAGATTCGCATATTGCTCGAATAATTAAAAGCAGCGAAGACCTTCTTCCAACGTTACGAAACTCGATTACCCTTCAACGGCTTCTATAAAATTCAAAGAGAGCTAAACATAATAGAGTTAAAGCTTTAATTTGCTAGGTTTATATGCAAACGCTATCATTCTATAATTTACACATAAGGGAGGTAAAAGTAAAAAAACGGGATATGCACAGATAAGAGATGTGTTACAAACAGAATCAACTAACAAGCAGGTGTATGGGACAAACACAAAAATTTTAGGAGGTAGATTATGTTTAATTTTAGTAAGAAAATGATGACGGTAGTTCTTGCAGCTTCCATGAGTTTTGGGTTGTTTGCAACAACCTCAAGTGCAGCGACAGACTATTGGCAAAATTGGACCGATGGCGGTGGGACGGTCAATGCTGTTAATGGATCAGGCGGTAATTACAGCGTAACATGGAAGGATACCGGGAATTTTGTTGTCGGGAAAGGCTGGACTACTGGATCACCAAACAGAACGATTAACTACAATGCCGGTGTCTGGGCGCCGTCCGGTAATGGATACTTGGCTCTCTACGGGTGGACGAAAAACTCACTCATCGAATATTATGTCGTTGATAGCTGGGGGACTTATCGACCTACCGGAACGTATAAAGGTACGGTGACCAGTGATGGGGGCACATATGACATCTACACAACAATGCGATACGACGCCCCTTCCATTGAAGGCGAAAAAACGACGTTTATTCAGTACTGGAGTGTTCGACAGTCGAAGAGACCGACCGGGGGTAACTCCACGATCACTTTCAGCAACCACGTGAAAGCATGGGCGAGCAAAGGAATGAATCTGGGGAATAGCTGGTCTTACCAGGTGTTAGCAACAGAGGGGTATCAAAGTAGTGGGAGTTCTGACGTAACGGTGTGGTAATCACTCAACCACAAGCTGTTCAACGAACAGGCGCGGTTGGGACTGTCTCACGGGATAAGCGGGTTTTGAGAGCTGTCTGATAGATAGGGTTTAAATGAATCGATCATAAGTGATTTGACTTGGTAAATTAAGCGCAAAAAAGGCACGTTTTCAGTTTTGAAAATGTGCCTTTTTTGCCATTAATTTAAAGTCGAAATGGCAAACGTAACAATGCGTGTCATCTGCTTAATTTGCGCCCTTCTTTGTCGAGAAACAACAGTTCGTAGTATTTTTTTGGTCGCCCTTTACTGTTGTCTCGTTTTTCAAATACCGTTTGTACGTATTTACTTTCTTCAATTTTGTTAAGGATACGGTTTGCACCTCTGACGGTCATGGACAGGCATTGAGCAACATCCTCAGAGGATAATTTATTTGTTCTCATGATTTCTGCGTAGGACATGATTTTTTGCAAGTTAATGTTGTTTATTCCGATAGTTTTGGCTAACGCGATGATTTCCGGGTCCCCCTGTTCAGAGAACTGTATGACATTCATGCTCCGCATTGGGCCGATAACCTTCTGATCCTCGTTTATAAAAAAGCTGCAGCTGCCCGTAAAGGCTTCCGCCTGTCTGTGAGCTTTGGTGGCGTTAATGTTAGCTTGAAAATATTCATGCCCTGAGCCCCACCCGATCTTCACCTTGTCGCTTATGCGCTCTTCCAGATACTCCAGCAGGGTGCAGTTATGCGCGTTAGAGGTGATTTTTATGAAATTTCCATAGGTGGTGTATAGTCTGACAAAGCCTTCCGAAATTTGGGCCGTGTCTGCCAGATTCACGCTGCGCAGAAATCTGCCGACAAGGACCTTTAGCTCATGAAGCTGCTCTTCAGATGGCGGTTCCGCCGTTTTGGTCGATAAGCATGCGACAACTGCCCTCTGACTCTTAAGCTTGAGGATGGTAATCTCGTTGATGATCTCTCTTATGGTCTCTTTAACGTTTTCCAAAGTGGGCCGGATTAAGATATATCTGACTCCGTGCTTTTTGAGTTCTGGAACAAAGTGGCCGAACGCCGTGATGGACAGGTCTATTTTCTTATCTTCCCACAGAGTGATATGGTTTTCGAGCATTGTTTCCACCCGTTCGAGCAGATCGTCGTTGTTAATGGGCTTTCCCTCATGAGTCAGGTATTGTTGGAATTCACTGAAAGAATCGATAATATACGCATAATCCACATAGATCCTAGATATATCAAGCTCAGGATATGTAACCAGTAGCCGGAAAAGTTCCCTATATAGAAGGTTTTCATTATCCTGCAAAATGTGAATAGGTACTTTTTCATCCAAGCATTCCTTATCAATTGACTCGTAAAGCATCCTGCCACTGATAACAAATCCATCTACCGAACCTAAGTTTTTAAGATATATGTCTTTTGTTTCCCGGAAGTTGTTGATCGTAAGAAAACGGAACTGACATACCGACCGCATTTCTTCTTCAATGGCGCGGAAATAGTCCATATGGGTCTCAGGCGTGATAATACCCAGCTTGATTTTCATGGTAGATTCCTTTCATAAACAGTTCAATCAAAAGAGTTATATCACAATAAATGTGATATTTCAATGTTCCGGTAGCCTCCAAAAAAAAGCGTTCTTAAAATGTCTTATTTTCTCTTTACATTTAATAAATTTAAAAGTACGATAAAATTGTTCTTAAAAAGTCTTAAAATAAGAAGGGGGGGATGTTTACTCTGTTCTTACGTTCATTCAATTTGTGTTTTGGGAGATGTTCATTGTGATTGAAGAAGCTGGAGACTTTTTGAGTATGGCCCATCAGCTGCAGGAAAAATTGGTCATGTACAGGCATCATCTGCATGCGATTCCGGAACTTGATTTAAGTTTGCCCAGGACAACTGCCTACGTAAAAGAGGTGTTGGAGTCGATGAGTCTTAAGCCCACTCCCGTAGGAGAATCAGGTCTAACGGTTACGATCGGCGGACAACATGCCGGGAAGGTGATTCTTATTCGTGCGGATATGGATGGGCTGCCCATTCAAGAAGAAACGGATATTTCTTTTGCGTCGTTGAATGGAAACATGCATGCATGCGGTCATGACTTGCATACTTCCATGCTGTTGGGAGCTGCGGAGATCCTGAAGGCAAACGAAGAGCAGCTTCGCGGGACGGTTAAGCTTATGTTTCAGCCGGGTGAAGAGACTCTGCACGGGGCAAAGATGATGCTTGAGAATGGGATTCTCGAAAATCCTAAAGTGGATGCAGCCATGATGCTTCACGTGTTGACTGGAATGCCAATTCCTGCCGGGCAATTTGTAGTGCCTGAGGCCGGAGAAGCGATTTCAGCTTCTTCTGATTGGTTCGAAGTAATCATCCGCGGAAGGGGCGCACATGGAGCGATGCCTAGTGCCGCAGTAGACCCATTAAATGTAGCTGCTCATCTTCATCTGGCGCTGCAGGGGATCGTAAGCCGTGAAATTTCGCCAATGGAGAGTGCAGTTCTTACAATTGGAGTGATGGAAGGTGGAAGTACAAACAACGTGATTCCCGATACTGCCAGAATGAAAGGCAGCGTACGCACATTTAACGCCGCATTGCGGGATGAAATGGAAACCCGTATCCACGAAATTTCTGCAGGTATTGGAGTAACTTTTCATGCAAAGGTGGATGTGATTTATACCAGGGGCTGTCCTGAGGTGAAAACGGAAAGCGGGCTGAACCATCAAATGAGAACTACTATTGCCAACACTTTTGGCGCCAGTTCCTTTATCGGTATAACACAATTGATACCCGGTGGTAAATTAATGGGATCAGAAGACTTCGCATTTGTATCACAAGCGGTGCCAAGTACCTCAGTGTTTATTAACGCAGGCAATACCGAAGAAGGTTATGGTTACCCTATGCACCATCCAAAGACGATGTTCTCGGATGAGGTACTTTATAAAGGGGCTGCGGCATACGCTGCTTTCGCCAGAGATTGGCTTGAAAGTAATAGATAATATCTAAACAAAACTAGGAGGAATTGAAATGACTGAGCGACGTATGATTGGACCAACAAAATTTGAAGAGTACTCGGTGAAGTACAAAGACTTTCTATTAATGACCCGTCGTGACGGAATAATTGAAGTGCGGTTGCACACCGACGGAGGGCCGTATCAACATTCTTGGGAAGCCCATACTGCATGGTCCCATGCATGGTCAGATATTGGCCGTGACCCTGAAAACGAGGTAATGATCATTTCTGGAACAGGGGATAAATGGGTAATAGGGAACCCTGATGTCTGGAATACAAAATTTATGGACTGGCCGAAGCAAAAGAAGCTCGAACAGTATCATGAATCGCTGAGACTGCTTGAAAATTTGATATTCTGCATTGACATCCCCACAATAGGGGCGATCAATGGGCCGGGAACGCATTGTGAACTCGCAACTCTCTGTGATATTACTATTTGTACAGAAGACGCGGACTTTTTTGATCCTCATTTTCTGGGAGGCACACCTCCCGGAGATGGAATGTTACTCACGCTGCAGAACATGATAGGTTTCAAGAAAGCAGCATATTACGCTTACACTGGCAAGAATATCAATGGTCAAACCGCATTGGACCTAGGCATAGTTAGTGAAGTCCTCCCCCGCGAAAAGCTCCTTCCACGTGCTTGGGAACTTGCGGAGATGATCATGCAGGCACCACGTTCAACGAGACATCTCTCACATTCAATTATATCCCGTCCATGGAAACAAGCCTTGGTCAGTGATCAAGGGTTCCAGCTTGCTCACCAAATGTTCGATATGGCTATTGATGAAGAAGGTGCTCTTGAGAGACTGATGAAGATGCAAGGACGTCTAATGGGCAACGAAGTTCAATAGAGATATGGCGGGACCTACAAGATTCGAAAAATATTCGGAGAAGTACAAGGACTTGTTCTTCATGACTCGCCGTGACGGCATACTCGAAGTGCGTATGCACACTCGCGGGGGACCTCTTCAATTTGACTGGGCGACCCAAACTGCATATGGCAATGTATGGTCAGATGTTGGCCGTGACCCTGAAAATGAGGTGATGATCCTTACAGGGACAGGAGATTTGTGGCAAATAGGCAATCCTGAAGTCTGGACAACAAAATTCATGGATTGGCCGAATAACCGGAAACTGGAATTATATCATGAATCGTTGAGAATGATTGAAAATATGATCTATTGCATCGACATCCCCACAATTGGGGTGATCAATGGTACAGGCTCACACTGGCAAATGGGAACGCTTTGTGATATTACCATTTGTGCTGAAGGCACAGAGTTTTTCGATGCTCATTACCTAGGCGGTGTACCGCCTGGAGATGGAATCGTCTTAGCACTTCAAAATATACTGGGAATCAAGAAAGCGGCATTTTGCGCATACACGGGTATGAATATTAATGCACAAGCGGCATTAGACCTCGGTCTGGTTAGTGAGGTACTGCCTCGTGAAAAGCTTCTTCCACGTGCGTGGGAACTGGCAGAGATGATCATGCAGGCACCTCGCTTTGTAAGACATCTTACTCATTCGATTGTGTCGCACACATGGAAAAAAGCCCTTGCCAACGATCAAGGTCTCCAGCTTACTCACCAATTGTATGACATGGCCATTGATGAAGAGGGTGTTCTTGAGAGGCTGATGAAAATCAAGGAACGTTTTCAGAGGAACGAGCGATAGTTTAAACGATGCCGAACGTTTATATTGGTCAAGCAGTAGGAAGATCTTATGCCAAAGAAAACTGAAAACTGAGAAAGGATGTAAGGGTGCTATGAAATCTTTGACAGAACTCTATAAGGTTGGCAGTGGACCATTCAGCCCCCATACAATGGGGCCGGAGAAAGCCGCCAGAATCTTCAAATCAGAAAATGAGGATGCCGAACGATTCAAGGCATTGATTTATGGTTCCCTTGCAAAAACAGGCAAAGGCCATATGACGGACAAGGCCATTATTAAAGCACTGTCACCATTTCCAACGGAGATTGAATTTGTTCCACACGCAGATTTTATTCTGCCCCATCCCAATACCATTGATTTTTTTGCTTACAAAGACGGGCGGCAAACAACATCCATGCGTGCTGTAAGTATCGGCGGCGGGGACATCGTTATTGAGGGACGGGAGGAGATGCTGGCGCCCGATGTCTATAGGGAGAATAGTTTTGTATAAATTAGTAAAATTTGTAAAGATAACAATATCCGCCTAAGCGATTACGTCGAGCAGTGTGAAGGCAAACAGATATGGGATTTTTTCTATGGGATTTGGGAAGCGATGAAGCATTCGGTCAACGAGGGGCTTTCAGTCACAGGTATTCTGGAAGGCGGTCTCCATGAGAACGCAAGGCGCAATTTCTTTATAATCAGCGGCATATTGATGAGAGCCCGGAGACGCGGGAAAACAGGATTGTCAGCGCATATGCTTTCGCGGTCAGCGAACAAAATGCCGCCGCCGGTGCAATCGTAACGGCCCCGACCTGTGGGGCCAGTGGTGTCATGCCGGCCGCGCTCCTTTATATGCAGCAAAAGAAGCATGTCTCGGACGAACAGATCCCCCGGGCTCTGGCAGTAGGCGGGCTCATTGGCAATCTGGTCAAGCAGAACGCCTCCATCAGCGGTGCTAAATGCGGCTGCCAGGGGGAGGTTGGCACTGCTTGCTCTATGGCATCGGCTGCACTGGCAGATCTGTCTGATATGGGTATCGACCAGATTGAGTATGCAGCGGAGGTTGCGTTGGAGCACCATTTGAGGTTGACCTGTGATCCTATTAACGGACTTGTTCAGATCCCTTGCATCGAGCGGAACGCCGTGTGGCTGAAAAGCCTGTGCAAACATTGGGCCGCAAGCGAGATCACACGCGGGATGATAAAATCCTTGAGGCGACAATCGACATCCTCGCCGATACGAGTTTCGATGGTATGACAATGGACATGGTCGCGGCTCGAGCAAAGGCTGGGAAGGCGACGGTTTACCGCCGCTGGTCTTCCAAGGCGGAGTTAGTCCGAAACGCCTTGGCCTGGATGAATCGAAATCATCTTGAGCTCGAAAGCTTGCCTGATACAGGAACCTTGCGCGAAGATCTCCTCGTGCTTTTGAAGCCGCAATCGATCGCGGAAGAAGAACGAAAATTTCGAGTCTTAGCGGGTCTAGGCTCCTTTTTGCAGCATCCGGAATTTGCCGAAGCAGGAACAGCCGGGATTTTCGAGCCATGGGTTGTTGTGAACCGCGAGCTTATGAACCGAGCCGTCGTCCGCGGTGAAATTCCCGCTCACGCGGACATTGAGATGGCTTGCCAGGTCATTACTTCAATGGCTTCCTTTCGCGGACTCATCCAGCGCAAACCGTTCGACAAGCCTTTCTTCATAGCGCTAATCGATGGCATTCTACTGCCTGCACTCAAAAACCCGCAAACAGCTCCAAATATCATGGACAGATGATGACGAGGCGCTTACCAGAAGAATCTACAAGGTGGATCAATCACAGAAATGATTCAACTAACGGGAAACAATATTTGAATTTAGAACAGGGTTTGAAAAGTGAAATATAAGGGATTAGGAGGCACGGGTTTGCTCGTTTCGAAGTTTGCGCTGGGAACGATGATCTTCAGAGGTAAGAACTTTCCGATGAGTGTGGCGATGGGGGCGCTGAATAAGCAAGATCGTGCAGGTAGGGGGCATTTTCCTTTTTTAAATGACAATTGCCCTTATTCCCCGTCCACGTACCTAAAAAAGGCAGGATCGGGGAGTGTCCTTATCCTGCCTTCTTGGGTGTTATATGTTTTCTACTGTACTAACTTATCCAATTCTGGCTGCAATTTGGTCCGCAAAACATACAACATGATGGCACCAACAAGGAATGCGACCGCATCCGCAATGACAAGCGACCAGACCACCCCGTGGAAGCCGTTCATTTGATTGGCGATAAACAACACAGGAATCAGAGTAATCCCTTGAATAATTGACATAATAAACGCGGCAGTTCCTTGCGCTGATGCTTGGAAGATCCCGGTAAACAATGTGGTCATTCCTGTAATGAACAAGGATAGGAACGTCACATGTAGAATGTAGCTGCCCATTCCAATTAATTGCGAGTCATTTGTAAATAAACCAATTAAGTGGTCGGAAATCAAATAGACGATAATGCCGAATACGACTGCTAACGCCACAATCACTTTGATCGTAAATCCAATGGTATTCTTCATGCGTAATTTATTCGCTGTGAAAGAGAAGGCAATCAACGGCACGACTCCCTCGCATAAGCCCATCAGAATAAACTCAGGAAATTGCAATAAACGTGATGAAATTCCGTAAGCCGCTACGGCCTGATCCCCGTATTCGACAAGAAAATGGTTAAAGATGAGCGACATTGCACCCAAAAAGATACTCATAATAAAGACGGGAACTCCGATTTTGAATACATTGCTCAGAATGTCCTTGGTAGCCTTGAACCATTTTACGGAGACGGTTAAGAATTGGCTCTTATATCCCATATGGAAGGCGTAGAATGCACTCGCAACCAAGTTAGAAATGACCGTAGCAGACGCAACGCCGATCACATCCCAATGGAGCACGAAGATGACTAACGCGTCGAGAATAATATTTATAACAACACTGAGAATCATACCGATCATCGACGTGATTGCTGCACCCTCCGAACGCACGATATTCTCCAGTGTGAAGAATAATACGACGAATGGTGAGCCAATAAGCATAATCGTGACATAGTCCTTCGTGAATCCGAAGGAGCCAGACGTTGCTCCCAGGCCATGAACGATTGGATTGATCAACGGGAGACCTACGGCCATCACGATAAGACCGAGAACTAAACTGCTGTAAAAGGCGAATGAAGACACATGCTTTACCTCATCATATTTTTTCTCACCTAGCAAACGGGAGATGAATGTACCGCTACCCATGCCAATCAAATTGCCTAGCGCCATAATGATTGCGAATAACGGCAGGGTTAGTGCAAGTGCGGTTAACATAGCAGTATTGTGAAGTGTACCAAGAAAATAGGCATTCAAGATGGAATAAATGACGCTCATTGACGTGCCTAGCATCATTGGTATAGCGAAATGAGCTACGGCTTTTGCGATCGGTGCTTTTTCAAAGTAATGGAGGTTTTCTGCATCCATGCGGATCACTACTTTCTTTATTTATTTTGCCTTTCAGTCTAACACTGTTAGGTTGTACCTTACAGTGTTAGATGGTATCATGAACCAATGAACCTGTAAAGCATAAACTTACACTGTTAGATAAAAGGGCGGATGACATGAAAAAGCAGCAACCTCAGATTTCGGAGGATAAGATTTTGGAAACCTCGTGGGAGCTTCTTGGAGAGGAGGGCATCGAGAAATTAAGCATGAGACGATTGGCCGACAGGTTAGGGATTCAGGCTCCCTCTCTGTACTGGTACTTCAAGAGCAAACAGCATCTCTACCAGCGTCTGGCCAACCAGGTATCGAAAATGATTCTGGAAGAGTTCCACTCCGAGGGGGAATGGAAGGAGCAGCTGACGGGGCTTGCGGTAACGGTACGGAGCGTGCTCAGCCGATATCCCTGCTCCACGCAGCTCATGATGATGACGCTGCCCCACGAACCGGACATCATCCGGTTCACCAACCGTATGCTGCTCTGCGTGGAATCGACGCCGCTTGAGCAAGAGCAGAAAATGCAAGTGGTTACTACGCTTGTGAACTATGTCTTCTATTTCGTTCTAGACGATTATCAGCATGAGCGTAATGTCTCCGCTATCTTTAAGGACCAGAAAGCGCATCCGGGTGAGGAGATGATTCGCCTTCTGGACTCCATGAGCGAGACGGATGTGGGACTGTTTCGGAGGATGTTCACGAACGGGCTGTTCAATCTGATGGGAACCGACGGGGCGTTTGAGTTCGGCTTGAAGCTGATTCTGTTGGGGATTGAGCAGGTGATAAAGGAGCAGGAAAGTAGTATGTAAAAACCGCCCATCCGGTTATTGGATGGGCGGTTTCAATTAGGTTATGTTTACCCTAAATTGTTAGTGAATTTATAATCTTCTGCCTGTAGGTTTGCCGAAATCAAAGGAGCTGATCATATGCTTGTCCTTACTCATGCGGAAGAACTAGCAACTAGCATCCGACAGTTTTGTCACAGGTGAGAACCATCCGTGAATAGATTGGGTATCTCTTGAATCAAAGTATTATAATGAGGTGATAAGAAGTTTTGAACCTTAAGAGCAACCCGGAAGAAACATCTTGGTGCTTGGAAGCGGCGGATGAGTGAAAAGCGTTTGTTTACAGATAACATCAACACGATGTCTCTTAAGCATGTCTATACCAAGACCTTACATTCGGAGCAGTTGAATTGACGTACCGCCCATCAAAAGAAGATTAACGCTTTTCACCAAAAATCAGGAAGTGTTTATTGAATTAAAGGGACACGTTAGTTCAATAAAACAGCGGCAGGCTCAGACTGATAAAAATAAAGTCCGAGCCTGCCGCTGTTTTATATTGGAGCCAGTCATATAATTATAATCCGGAGCCTGACGGTAAACTATACCCAGCTACCTTGTATCCCACAGACGGTTCTTGCGAGCTGTTACTCTGAAAATAAAGCATCCGTTGCAACCGGATGAAGGATAGGCAGTGGCTGAAGGGAGATGGTCCGGTCGAGATGAACAAACGCATCATAACGATCCGTCATGCTGGAAGGCACATAATTGCCGAAGCTTTATTGGCTTACTAACACAATCGGGTCGTCAACGCGGATATATTATGAAAATTCACATTCTCTGCCGCCATTAGGCTATATAAAAGTACCAACTGGGGTTGCATTATTCCGTGTTTCCTTTTAAAAGATATCCGTCGACAATGAAACCCGAACCAGGGAAATTATCTTTAGGAAAGGTCACGATCGCGCATGTTTGATCTTCATCATAATTTTGCGTTACTCTCGCCCAGAAGGTTGACGATCCTGTACGTAAGAGAATGGAGGCCTCCTTCTGTTTTCACATATAAGCAGATAACATACGAATGGTTGGCATTGTACTTATAACGTCTGGCCGGCCACCGTGAGATTCAACCATTTCTACTTCAATGATTTCTCCGGTTTGTACAAGAGATTTGATGACGTTTCCGCAAGTCGCCACGCTTAAACCGGTAATGTTAGAGACCGATGAAGTTGTTCCATGCTGCATTGACTTTAACTTGTTTTTACCAATTATACATTAAATTGTTAACTCGAATCGAGTTGTGTGGTAGATTTGGCAACTTGATCCTTATTTTTATATAAGTTATTATAAGTCATATAATATTAGATAATAAAAAGAATGTTAGGTATAAAGTCAGACGAAAGGGAGTGCTTGAGTGACTTTAAAAGAGCAATTGAGAAGCGGAGAAATGTACAACGATTATTCGGAGGCGTGTAGTGCTGCAAGACACAAAGCGTCTAAATTAACCAAGCTGTACAATAACAGCGATGATAAGCAGGAAAGAAAAGAAATCTTAGACAAGCTGCTAGAGAAATGCGGAGAAGACGTCCATTTTGCGAATGATTTTCGCTGTGAATTTGGGTTCAACATTACGATTGGCAATCACTTTTTCGCAAATTATGATTGCGTGATTTTGGATTGCGCGGAAGTTATGATTGGTAATGATGTTTTGTTCGGGCCTCGAGTTGGAATCTATTGCGCGAATCATGCAACAGATGCCGTTGAACGCAGAAATGGTGGTTGTTATGCGAAACCAGTAACCATAGGAGACGATGTATGGATCGGCGCCGGTGTTCATATTAATCCTGGAGTCTCAATCGGTAGCAATTCGATCATTGGTTCCGGGAGTGTCGTAACTAAAAACATCCCGGCTAATGTTATAGCTGCCGGTAATCCCTGCCGAGTGATTCGAGCTATTACCGAAGCCGATAAAACCGGATTTATGGATGCATGACAAAACCGATAGGTGGGATCATAAAAGAAGACTGCTGAAGTAAGCTTCAGGCAGTCTTCTTTGTGTTTTCTTTTCGAGGCGGCCCAAGGATATTTAAAAATAAGGAGAGGAATGCGAGTTTTTTCTACTTAAAATGATGCCCGCTAAAATTTCGCATAACGTCGTTATGCCTTCACGAAGCAATTCCTGACTGACGAACGAAAAACTTAATCGGATATGATGATTCTCATGTTCAACAGAGAAGCAGGAGGATCCCGGCAAAAAGGAAATTCCCTTTTTATTGGCTTCTGCTAGAACAAGATGCGATTGTACCCATTCCGGAAAGCTAAGCCACAGATTAAGTCCTCCTTGTGGCACCATCCAAGACACTTCTTTCGGGCAGCGCTCTGACAGAATTTCAAGCGCTAAATCGCGTCTTATTTTCAGTGTCGTTCTTAAGTTTTGCATATGACTTTCTACAATCGAAGGCTCGAGAAAAGGAAGCAGTATTTTTTGAGTCACCAATGGAGTACCTAAATCCGCGTTAGCTTTTGCAGCTAACACTCGCTTGAAAATAGAACCTGAAGCCGATAAAACGCCGATCCTACAGCCGGGTGCCAATATTTTACTCAATCCTTTTAAATAAATAACATGTCCATATTCATCCATGCTTTTAATTGGAGCAGGGGGGTGCTGATCATAATAGATTTCGCCCCAAGGATCGTCTTCGATAATAAGTGTTTGTGTATTTTGCGCCATTTCCAGAAGTTTCCTTCTTCGCTTATGGCTCATTAAGACACCGGTCGGATTATGAAAATTCGGAATCGTATAAATAAGTTTAGGATGATGTTTATCAAATAATTGCTGCAAAATATCCAAACGCATTCCTTCTTGGTCGAGAGGAACGGTTAGAATCGTAACGCCTCGATTTCGGAAAATATCGATAGCTCCGGGATATGTCGGAGCTTCAAGAATCACAACGTCCCCAGGACCTACGAATGTTCGAGCAATTAAGTCAATTCCTTGCTGCGAACCGTTCGTGACCAACAAATTTTCAATTTGCGTGTAAACGCCTAGACCGCTTAAATATTGCTGCATAGCGAGCCTAAGTTGTTGATCGCCCTGAGTATGACCGTATCGCGATAAAAAGGTTCCATCTTCTTGAATCAAGTGTTCAAACGCCGTTTTCAAATGTTGGTTAGGAAGCAATTCGGGATCGACCATGGAAGAAGCCAAGTGAATTTTTTGCGGCACATGATGAAATTGAGCGAGTTGGGAGCGCGGTAAATAATCCGGAACCGACAATTGCCAGTCCTGAGTTAATGGTTCTTCGATGCAGGCAGTCTCAATATCATTGTTTTTTTTACGGACAAATGTCCCGCTGCCTTGTACGGAATAAAGAAAATTTTGCTGCTCTAATTCGCGATATGCTTTGACTACTGTTAATAAACTGACATTAAGCTGCTTGGAGAGTACTCGAACAGAAGGCAATTTTTCACCTTCCTGCAGGAAACCGGATAAAATTTGATCAATCACGGCCAGCACAATTTGCCGAGTAATTGAAATCCCATTGTTTCGCTGAATATAGATGTGCATACGAAACCACCTCAAGTGTTATATCATCTAGTTGATTGTTATACATATAAGTCCTTTATAATGTCTACATTGTTTCATCATAACATAACACTTTAAGTGTTATTAGCGAAAAAAGGAGGAGAAGGATGAGATACTATGTAGTAGATGCTTTTGCGGAAAAGGTATTCGAAGGGAACCCTGCGGGCGTATGTATTTTGGAAGAATGGCTTCCGGAAGCAACGATGCAAAGCATCGCAACCGAAAATAATCTTTCTGAAACGGCATTCGCTGTTAAAGAAGGTGAAGATTATCGGTTAAGATGGTTCACACCGGCAGCAGAGATTGAGCTATGTGGACATGGGACTTTGTCTACTGCTTTTATTCTCGCCCAGTTTTATGAGCCAAACAGCAACAGGTTTGTTTTTCATACGTTAAGCGGGATCCTGACTGTTTTGAAAAAACAAAATCTGTTTGAATTGGATTTCCCGAATCGGCTTCCGGAATCTTTTGCTTTGACTCAGGATATGGTCGATGCGCTCGGAGTCACTCCTATAGAAACCTATTTAGGTCGTGATCTGATGTTTCTATTAGAAAACGAGGATCAAGTTCGTCAGTTAACCCCGGATTTTTCGAAGCTTAAACAGCTGCCGGATGGGCTAGGGGTCAATGTGACATCTCAAGGCAGTCAGTTCGACTTTGTCTCGCGAAGCTTTTTCCCAAAACTTAATGTCAACGAAGATCCGGTATGCGGTTCGGCTCATTGTAATTTGATTCCATTCTGGGCAGGACGATTAGGGAAGAACGAATTGGTGGCTCGGCAGGCGTCCCCTAGAGGAGGCACTTTGTATTGTCGTCTGGAAGGCGACAGAGTCGTGATGGGCGGTACAGCAGTTCTCTATGCTACATCTGAACTGCATCTCGATCACCTATAAAAAAACCTGAACGGACTAAAATAGCAGTTCAGACCTTTTTTTATTCGTATGTATTGAGTAGAGGAGTATCCTGAAATGAAATTGCATTATGGATGGATTGTACTATTTGCCACGTTCTTTGCGCTGTTTGCTGTCCAAGGCGTGCGATTGGCTTTTGGCGCATTTATTATTCCATGGGAGAACGAATTTTCCCTGGACCGAAGTATGACTTCTTTGATTTCGACCGTCAGTTTTATCGTGTATGGCCTTTCTCAACCTGTTGTGGGACGACTAATCGATCGATACGGCGCGAGAATGATTGTGATAGGGAGCACGGCTTTAGTTGGAGTAAGCGTCATATTGACTGCTATGACTCAGCAATCATGGCAGTTATTTTTATTGTATGGTTTCTTTGTTTCCTTAGGCGTAGGGGGAGCTTCCAATGTAGCAGCTGCAGCAATCGTGACGAAATGGTTTACAGCTAAGCGCGGTTTTGCTTTGGGGATCGTGGAAGCGGGTTTCGGAGTCGGGCAAATGATCATGGTTCCGGGCTCTCTTTTGCTCATTCAAGTTATGGGCTGGCGAGGGACGGTTGTCGTACTGGGATTGTTTTTATTGCTTTTAGTCGTGCCGGTGGTTGTTTTTTTATTACGAAATCAACCTGCTGATAAAAATCTTTCGCCGTATGGCGGCGTCAATGAACAAGGCGATACCGTAGCTGAAAACAAAAATTCTTCCCTATGGAGTGTTTTTGCCGATTATAAGTTTTGGTTCATTATTATGCCATTCGTCATCTGCGGTTTTACAACTACGGGATTAATGGATACCCACTTGATTCCTTTCGCACATGACCATGGGTTCTCAACTCAAGTCACCGGGAGTGCGGTCAGTATCTTAGCCGCTTTTAACATTGCCGGCATCATACTGTCAGGATATTTGGCCGATCGCTGGAGCAGTCGTCGAATGCTGATTTTCTTTTATAGTGTTCGCAGTCTGTCTTTAATTCTTTTACTGGTCAGTCACGAACCGGTATTGCTGCTTATATTCGCGGCAGTATTTGGATTAGTCGATTTTGCAACAGTAGCGCCTACTCAACTGCTGGTTACCAAGCATTTCAACAAACATCGGGTAGGATTTATTATTGGATGGTTATTTTTGGGGCATCAGGTAGGTTCAGCTTTAGGGTCGTATATTCCAGGGTTACTATATTCTCATCATAACAGCTATTCCAGCGCATTTTACGCGGCTATTTTTCTTCTGGTTTTGGCCGTTATAATGACTTATCTATTACCCAAGAAAGAACTTGCTTCCTAACTTCAATACTTCATTTTCAGGAGAATATTCATGAAGCAAACCGTGGATTTTATAAACATGAAGCAGCGCGAAGAAAAAATCGTTGTGCTGACTGCCTATGATTATCCTTCTGCTAAGCACGCAGAACAGGGTAGCGTAGATATCATTTTGGTTGGCGATTCTCTCGAGATGGTGGTACTGGGTTACGATTCCACCGTCCCGGTTACGCTTGAAGATATGATTCATCATACTAAAGCAGTTAAACGAGGGGCAAAGAACACATTTATTATGGCGGACATGCCCTTTCTAAGTTATCACCTTACGGTGAAGGACACCTTAATCCATGCCGGCCAATTGGTCCAAGAAGCCGGTGCCCATGCTGTAAAACTTGAAGGAGCCGGTGAGGTTATCGAACATATTGCTGCATTGACGAGAGCCGGAATTCCTGTCTGTGCCCATTTGGGCCTGACGCCGCAGTCTGTCGGTGTCTTAGGTGGCTATAAAGTGCAGGGGAAAGATGCCCGATCTGCTCAACGTCTTCTGGAAGATGCGAGAAAGTGCGAAGCTGCCGGTGCCTTTGCTTTATTGTTGGAATGCGTGCCGAAGCAGCTGGCTGAAAAGGTTGCCAAGTCCTTGACTATACCTGTAATCGGGATCGGAGCTGGCTTGAATGTGGATGCTCAAGTTCTCGTTTACCATGATATTTTAGGCTACGGTGTTGAACGTGTGGCCAAGTTTGTGAAGTCTTATCAAAAACTAGATGCTTCTATATCAGAATCCATTCAGGCCTATGCAGCAGATGTGCGAACCAAACAATTTCCTGAAGAAATCCATTCGTTCAACATGAAGGAAGAGGAATTAAAAAGAGTTTATGGAGGCAAGGAATAAAACAAGCAGTGATTTGTGAAGGGTAACCGGTTTTGAAATTGAAAAATGAGAAGTTAAGGAACAGCAGTGCCAAACAGGCACTGCTGTTGTTAGTTTCACCTGTTCTAAAAAGTATACTTTTAGGAACGGTTCTAAATTAGTTTATTTCACGTTCCAAAATGTTTGTAAATTATTATTGGAACGTTTCAATATTAATCCCCCCTTTTGGAACTGAAAGGGGGAGGCATCATATAGTAGAAATGAAGAATAGCAAATTCGAAAGTATGAGCAGTAAAGTAATAGAACTGATTTTGATAACTTGGTTATTAATTGGTGTAATTTTCATGTAGTAATCAGCAAATCTAAATGATATATTATTTATCCGGCCGTAAGATAGGCTGTGATGTAATATTTAGATGGACTTCAAAAATTCAAAGGATCACCTGTGAGGTATTATTTACCAGTAGTATGAATCGCCAAAGTATGATATATTAATATTCCGGGTGTTGATATGTCCGGAAATGATTGATCTTTGAAAACTGAACAACGAGTGAGTAAAACGATTTTGTTCGCAAAATCAAACAAGAGATATTTTTATCTCGTCAGTTTCAAAATGAGCTTATCGCTCTTTCTATAAACCGGCTTCGGTTGGTCTTTAATGGAGAGTTTGATCCTGGCTCAGGACGAACGCTGGCGGCGTGCCTAATACATGCAAGTCGAGCGGGGTTGTTTAGAAGCTTGCTTCTAAACAGCCTAGCGGCGGACGGGTGAGTAACACGTAGGCAACCTGCCCACAAGACAGGGATAACTACCGGAAACGGTAGCTAATACCCGATACATCCTTTTCCTGCATGGGAGAAGGAGGAAAGACGGAGCAATCTGTCACTTGTGGATGGGCCTGCGGCGCATTAGCTAGTTGGTGGGGTAAAGGCCTACCAAGGCGACGATGCGTAGCCGACCTGAGAGGGTGATCGGCCACACTGGGACTGAGACACGGCCCAGACTCCTACGGGAGGCAGCAGTAGGGAATCTTCCGCAATGGGCGAAAGCCTGACGGAGCAACGCCGCGTGAGTGATGAAGGTTTTCGGATCGTAAAGCTCTGTTGCCAGGGAAGAACGTCTTGTAGAGTAACTGCTACAAGAGTGACGGTACCTGAGAAGAAAGCCCCGGCTAACTACGTGCCAGCAGCCGCGGTAATACGTAGGGGGCAAGCGTTGTCCGGAATTATTGGGCGTAAAGCGCGCGCAGGCGGCTCTTTAAGTCTGGTGTTTAATCCCGAGGCTCAACTTCGGGTCGCACTGGAAACTGGGGAGCTTGAGTGCAGAAGAGGAGAGTGGAATTCCACGTGTAGCGGTGAAATGCGTAGATATGTGGAGGAACACCAGTGGCGAAGGCGACTCTCTGGGCTGTAACTGACGCTGAGGCGCGAAAGCGTGGGGAGCAAACAGGATTAGATACCCTGGTAGTCCACGCCGTAAACGATGAATGCTAGGTGTTAGGGGTTTCGATACCCTTGGTGCCGAAGTTAACACATTAAGCATTCCGCCTGGGGAGTACGGTCGCAAGACTGAAACTCAAAGGAATTGACGGGGACCCGCACAAGCAGTGGAGTATGTGGTTTAATTCGAAGCAACGCGAAGAACCTTACCAGGTCTTGACATCCCTCTGACCGGTCTAGAGATAGACCTTTCCTTCGGGACAGAGGAGACAGGTGGTGCATGGTTGTCGTCAGCTCGTGTCGTGAGATGTTGGGTTAAGTCCCGCAACGAGCGCAACCCTTATGCTTAGTTGCCAGCAGGTCAAGCTGGGCACTCTAAGCAGACTGCCGGTGACAAACCGGAGGAAGGTGGGGATGACGTCAAATCATCATGCCCCTTATGACCTGGGCTACACACGTACTACAATGGCCGGTACAACGGGAAGCGAAATCGCGAGGTGGAGCCAATCCTAGAAAAGCCGGTCTCAGTTCGGATTGTAGGCTGCAACTCGCCTACATGAAGTCGGAATTGCTAGTAATCGCGGATCAGCATGCCGCGGTGAATACGTTCCCGGGTCTTGTACACACCGCCCGTCACACCACGAGAGTTTACAACACCCGAAGTCGGTGGGGTAACCCGCAAGGGAGCCAGCCGCCGAAGGTGGGGTAGATGATTGGGGTGAAGTCGTAACAAGGTAGCCGTATCGGAAGGTGCGGCTGGATCACCTCCTTTCTATGGAGAATCGTTTCCTGCAACGGAAACATTCAAATCAGCAGGTACATGTACCTGCGAACGGATATTCAATTCGGTTCATCACGTTCGTGTGAATGAAATGAATATCCTTAACTTACTCACTCGTTGCTCAGTTTTGAGAGCTCAAACTCTCAAGCTTCGACGAATGTTTCATTCACACATCCGTGTGGAACCGAAATATTCATCGGGTTTCGCTTCAATGAAGCGAATTGCACCTTGAAAACTGGATACCGAAACGAAATTGCGTTTTAGAATATTCCTTTAAGCTGATCTTGTGTAAACAAGTGAAATAAAGGTAGCAGGTAAGGAAAGATCTTTTGCCTTTGGCAAAAATCATTCTTTATTGAACATCGACATTTTCTTTCTTTGAAAGAAAAGTCTAGGTTAAGCTACAAAGAGCACACGGAGGATGCCTAGGCGCCAGGAGCCGACGAAGGACGTGGCGAACAACGATAAGGCCTCGGGGAGCTGTAAGCAAGCTTTGATCCGGGGATGTCCGAATGGGGAAACCCGGCTGTCTTCATCGACAGTCACTTTCTGCTGAATACATAGGCAGAATAGAGGCAGACCAGGGGAACTGAAACATCTAAGTACCCTGAGGAAGAGAAAACAATAGTGATTCCGTCAGTAGCGGCGAGCGAACGCGGATTAGCCCAAACCAAGGAGCTTGCTCCTTGGGGTTGTGGGACGTCTCACATGGAGTTACAAAGGAACCGGTTAGATGAAGAGGTCTGGAAAGGCCCGCCAGAGAAGGTAAAAGCCCTGTAGTTCAAAACTTGTTCTCTCCGAGACGGATCCCGAGTAGTGCGGGGCACGTGAAACCCCGTATGAATCCGGCAGGACCATCTGCCAAGGCTAAATACTCCCTGGCGACCGATAGTGAAGCAGTACCGTGAGGGAAAGGTGAAAAGCACCCCGGAAGGGGAGTGAAATAGATCCTGAAACCGTGTGCTTACAAGAAGTCAGAGCCCGATCTATGGGTGATGGCGTGCCTTTTGTAGAATGAACCGGCGAGTTACGTTCCCGTGCAAGGTTAAGGTGAAGAGCTGAAGCCGCAGCGAAAGCGAGTCTGAATAGGGCGAATGAGTACGTGGACGTAGACCCGAAACCGGGTGATCTACCCCTGTCCAGGGTGAAGGTGCGGTAACACGCACTGGAGGCCCGAACCCACGCATGTTGAAAAATGCGGGGATGAGGTGGGGGTAGCGGAGAAATTCCAATCGAACCCGGAGATAGCTGGTTCTCCCCGAAATAGCTTTAGGGCTAGCCTCGGAAAAAAGAATCGTGGAGGTAGAGCACTGATTGGGTGCGGGGCCCGCAAGGGTTACCAAGCTCAGTCAAACTCCGAATGCCATAGATTTAGTTCCGGGAGTCAGACAGTGAGTGCTAAGATCCATTGTCGAAAGGGAAACAGCCCAGACCATCAGCTAAGGTCCCCAAGTGTGTGTTAAGTGGGAAAGGATGTGGAGTTGCACAGACAACCAGGATGTTGGCTTAGAAGCAGCCACCATTGAAAGAGTGCGTAATAGCTCACTGGTCGAGTGACTCTGCGCCGAAAATGTAACGGGGCTAAACACACCACCGAAGCTATGGCTTGATGCTTGCATCAGGGGTAGGGGAGCGTTGAATGCGGGTTGAAGGTGTACCGTAAGGAGCGCTGGACTGCATTCAAGTGAGAATGCCGGTATGAGTAACGAAAAGATCTGTGAGAATCAGATCCGCCGAAAGCCTAAGGGTTCCTGAGGAAGGTTCGTCCGCTCAGGGTAAGTCGGGACCTAAGGCGAGGCCGATAGGCGTAGTCGAAGGACAACAGGTCGAAATTCCTGTACCACCGTAATCCGTTATGAGCAATGGGGTGACGCAGTAGGGTAGTGACGCGGACTGATGGATGTCCGTCTAAGCAGTGAGGCTGGTGTGTAGGCAAATCCGCACATCGTTAAGGCTGGGCTGTGATGGGGAGCGAAAATTATAGTAGCGAAGGTCATGATCTCAGACTGCCAAGAAAAGCCTCTAGCCAGGAGAAGGTGCCCGTACCGCAAACCGACACAGGTAGGCGAGAAGAGAATTCTAAGGCGCGCGGAAGAACTCTCGTTAAGGAACTCGGCAAAATGACCCCGTAACTTCGGGAGAAGGGGTGCCTCGGTAGGGTGAATAGCCCGAGGGGGCCGCAGTGAAAAGGCCCAAGCGACTGTTTAGCAAAAACACAGGTCTGTGCGAAGCCGCAAGGCGAAGTATACGGGCTGACGCCTGCCCGGTGCTGGAAGGTTAAGGGGAGTGGTAAGCCTTCGGGCGAAGCTATGAACCGAAGCCCCAGTAAACGGCGGCCGTAACTATAACGGTCCTAAGGTAGCGAAATTCCTTGTCAGGTAAATTCTGACCCGCACGAATGGCGTAACGACTTGGGCGCTGTCTCAACGAGAGATCCGGTGAAATTTTAATACCTGTGAAGATGCAGGTTACCCGCGACAAGACGGAAAGACCCCATGGAGCTTTACTGCAGCTTGATATTGAATTTGGGTACGATCTGTACAGGATAGGTGGGAGCCGTAGAACTTTGAGCGCCAGCTTGAAGGGAGGCATCCTTGGGATACCACCCTGATCGTATCTAGGTTCTAACTTGGTACCGTGATCCGGTGCGAGGACAGTGTCAGGTGGGCAGTTTGACTGGGGCGGTCGCCTCCTAAAGAGTAACGGAGGCGCCCCAAGGTTCCCTCAGAATGGTTGGAAATCATTCGAAGAGTGCAAAGGCAGAAGGGAGCTTGACTGCGAGACCTACAAGTCGAGCAGGGACGAAAGTCGGGCTTAGTGATCCGGTGGTACCGCATGGAAGGGCCATCGCTCAACGGATAAAAGCTACCCTGGGGATAACAGGCTTATCTCCCCCAAGAGTCCACATCGACGGGGAGGTTTGGCACCTCGATGTCGGCTCATCGCATCCTGGGGCTGAAGTAGGTCCCAAGGGTTGGGCTGTTCGCCCATTAAAGCGGTACGCGAGCTGGGTTCAGAACGTCGTGAGACAGTTCGGTCCCTATCTGTCGTGGGCGTAGGAAATTTGAGAGGAGCTGTCCTTAGTACGAGAGGACCGGGATGGACGTACCGCTGGTGTACCAGTTGTTCCGCCAGGAGCACCGCTGGGTAGCTATGTACGGAAGGGATAAGCGCTGAAAGCATCTAAGCGTGAAGCCCCCCTCAAGATGAGATTTCCCAATTAGTAAGACCCCTTGAAGACGACGAGGTAGATAGGTTGGGGGTGGAAGTGCAGTAATGCATGGAGCTGACCAATACTAATCGGTCGAGGGCTTATCCTAAGAATAAAACGCAAATGAGTTTCGGATCCAGTTTTCAGGGTGTAACCTTGAAGGTATGTACAAGTGACATACGACAAGCGCATGGCTATTCATTCACACGATAAGTGATGAACCGAATAACCGTACAGTAGAATTTACGATGTAAATTCATGTTTGGTGGCGATAGCGGAGGGGTTCCACACGTACCCATCCCGAACACGACCGTTAAGCCCTCCAGCGCCGATGGTACTTGGACCGCAGGGTCCTGGGAGAGTAGGACGCCGCCAAGCAACCCCATAATGGGGATTTTTTTTCGCCTATCAGGCTATTGATTATACATACAAAATTAAATTTTTAGATGGGGCTATAGCTCAGTCGGTAGAGCACCTGACTTTTAATCAGGGTGTCGAAGGTTCGAGTCCTTCATGGCTCCCATTGTATTCATGCGCGTGTGGCGGAATTGGCAGACGCACTAGACTTAGGATCTAGCGTCATTGACGTGGGGGTTCAAGTCCCTCCACGCGCATCTTGTTTTTGCGGACGTGGCTCAGCGGTAGAGCATCGCCTTGCCAAGGCGAGGGTCGCGGGTTCGATTCCCGTCGTCCGCTCCACTTATTAGTCCCCTTAGCTCAGCTGGATAGAGCGTTTGACTACGAATCAAAAGGTCGGGAGTTCGAATCTCTCAGGGGACGCCATTAACTTCATAAGCCGGTGTGGCGGAATTGGCAGACGCGCGCGACTCAAAATCGTGAGGGAAACCGTGGAGGTTCGAGTCCTCTCACCGGCATCTATTTCGGGATGTAGCTCAGCTTGGTAGAGCACCTGGTTTGGGACCAGGGGGTCGTGTATTCAAATCGTGTCGTCCCGATAAATTAATGGCGGGTGTAGTTCAATGTAGAACTCCAGCCTTCCAAGCTGGTAGCGTGGGTTCGATTCCCATAACCCGCTTTATATAGATGAAAAAGAAGAGATGGCTTATTTTTATGCCATCTCTTCTTTTTTACTTTTAAACTATTCCTATCCACATGACAACCAGTAGAAACTCCAAGGCAATCTCCTCCGTTCCTTTGCGTTATTAACATACATAGGCAACTTCCAGAATTCTTATTTTCTGATCTCCTCCATATACTTAAGTTTCAGTTCGCAGTTCAGTTCTTGAAGGAAATATCAGCATGCAGACAGAAAATCTCATCAGAAATTGCCCCACCTCCTGCACCCCGCAACCTAACTTTGTTATCGGCGAGAGAAGCAACCGCTCCAGATCCAGACCTTCAATCTGCTTAACTATCGGTCAATGGGCTTTGAGCGAAGCGCTGACCGAGTCATCTTCGTCTGAGAAGCAGCCAGTACACCCCGCTCTGATCCCGGACCTCGAACAGGGTCACTACTTCAACAGTTGAAGATATCCGATCCGGGTAACGAAGAAGTCGCTCGGGTGGTGCCGAGCACATAGGCTTCGTACTCATTTGGTTTACGTATGCGGGTATTCCCCTTCCATGCAGAGGGGCTTTCCCAAACAAACATGGCCTAATGGCCACCATCATGAATGAAAATGTCTTGGCTTGTGAATCTGAACCTCCTTAATGGAAGTACAGGGCACAGGCCGAGATTTTTTTGGTAGGACATACTCTGAGTCCTTAATTTCCCGACCTCAAGGAACTATAGGCAGCATCGTATTGTCTCGCTGGTCGAATATTTAAAGCGGTGTTGGTGAATACCAGTCTATGTGAACACTATTTAACAAACTAACTAACAAATTCGCCATTCAAATCTTCTCTTGAATCGATTTTGGTGAAATGTGGACTCCTGCTGTTAGGGCGTAAAGAGAGAAGAGGAGGAATAGAAATTGTCGTATCTGGTTGATTTTAAAGATGTGTCTACGGTTGGTTTAGAGTCTTCACCTGTAGCAGAAGCGCTTGCGGGTTTACGTGCTAATGAAGCCCGTTATTTTATGAATAAATACAAGTATGAATTTACGGTTGTACCCGCTAGCGAAAGCCAGGAGAGCCTTGATTATGTGAACCGAATTTTGATAGAAGAACGTGATAATGCGTTTGCGGCTAAACCTTTAGAAACGTCGCGTTTTCAAGTGGAAAATATCCAATTCACCTACGTTTTTTATGAGGATGGTCTTGCAATCAATGTCATGTATACGGTGGATGACTCTAAAAAGCGGGCCGTTGGTTTTAAGCTTTCTGAGGGGATGGAGGTACCAAAAGAGTTAGAAGAGAAGTTTAAGTTTGCTAGGCAGGAGTCTAAACTAGCTGGAACAATCCGGGGCTTCTTTTGTAATTAAAGGACAATATTAAAGTAAGCAAAAGCGCAAACGGAGGAATCCATCCCCTTATTCTCTTTGCAAAAAAATGTGAAATCAAAGAAAGGGCTATCCCGCAAAAGGATGGCCCTTTCTTTGAAGGAATGATGAAAAGCAATTTTGATTGAGAAAATGCTAGAAATAATAGGGAAAGATACCGCTTATCATATGATTATCATATAGGAAGATCGCGGGTAGTCTCTGATAAGGAGGCTATTTTTCGAGAACTTGCCCTTCAGCCAACGTGGTGAACCATACCATAAGTAAAGACGAAAAATTTTCTTGGGGGAAGTGACCTAACAATACGATTAGCCAGAATAGTTCGATGCGAATGAAGATAACAACACTCAGTGTGGTATACATTCGTGTTGATCTCGTGTTTTAATATCCAAACTTCTATTTCATACATGTTGTTGCTAGTCTATGTCTTGCTTCGCTTTTCTCAAGTGCTTTATTAAGCGGCCCATGATCGATTCTCGGTCTCGCCTCCAATCAGTTGTTGAAGTAGTGAGACTGTTCGAGGTCGTGGATTAGTGCAGGCTGCACAGGCCGCCATCCCAGAAGTTCCTGAGTTGCAACGCTTGATCTTGGGATATCGAGCGCTGCAAGTGTACTGAGGAAGCCGAAGTGGGTGTCTGCTTCTTCACGGGAAATGCTGACTACAGGCACGTTCAGGTGTTTACCGATAACACTTGCGATGTCGCGAAATGGCACTCCTTCATCTGCGACCCCATTTAGTCGTGAACCTGCGGGCGCCTTTTCTAACGCAAGGCGGTATATTACCACGCGATGGGTCCATCCTCATCTGAGAACGTTCCTGTTGGACCGTCCGCACCAATCATCGCAAGCCGGACCGCTTCACGCGCCCCTTGTTCAATACTACGAGTGCCAGCAAAATTATTGAGCGCAGTCGATGTAAAGCCTGGACATGCCGCATTGACCTTGATGTTTGTCGATTCAAGCGCAAAGGCAAAGGCAAGTGTCACCGCATGAACAGCCGATTTTGACGCCGAATAGGCCCCAAACATTGCACGATGTGAGTTTTCCGGAATGGAGTTCCAGCTAAGGGAGCCGCCGGTGCTGCCCATGTTGACGATGCGTGCTGCCGGAGCCTCACGTAAAAGTAACAACATGGCCTGGGTGACAGCAATGACACCAAAAACATTAGTTTCATAAACCGAACGAATGTCTTCGAGCGAAGCAGCGGTCAAAAGGCCGCTCGTCGCGCCACTGCTCGGAAACGGATCGCCCAGTTTACCTGCGTGTGATATGGCCGCATTGTTCACAAGGACATCGAGACGACCAAATTCGTTCCGAATACGCTCTGCTGCAGCAACAATGGAGTCCTGATCGGTAACGTCGAGCTGTAGAGCGTGCGCATCCGAACCGATGCTTTTGGAGGCAGTTTCTCCTTTCTCGAGGCTGCGTGATCCGACGAGCACGGTGAAGCCGTTTTCCGCTAGATCCTTGGCAATTTGTAAACCTATTCCTTTATTGGCGCCGGTGATCAAGGCTACGGGTTTGTCCTGCATGGTCGTAATCTCCTTTTTGGTATGGGATACCACCTATATATTTCCGGTTGGATGTGGGATAATGATATTAAATCACACAAAAACGAAACTGTAAAGTTCCGGAACTAAGCAGTTTCTTAATATATATTTTAAAAGGAGCTAAGTTTATGAGTAAAATAAAAAAGGAAATGTCTGAGAGGGCCGAATTATCTGAGGTTGTGGCAGAAAAGCCTGCACAAAAATTGGGCCGCAAGCGAGATCACACGCGGGATGATAAAATCCTTGAGGCGACAATCGACATCCTCGCCGATACGAGTTTCGATGGTATGACAATGGACATGGTCGCGGCTCGAGCAAAGGCTGGGAAGGCGACGGTTTACCGCCGCTGGTCTTCCAAGGCGGAGTTAGTCCGAGACGCCTTGGCCTGGATGAATCGAAATCATCTTGAGCTCGAAAGCTTGCCTGATACAGGAACCTTGCGCGAAGATCTCCTCGTGCTTTTGAAGCCGCAATCGATCGCGGAAGAAGAACGAAAATTTCGAGTCCTAGCGGGCCTAGGCTCCTTTTTGCAGCATCCGGAATTTGCCGAAGCAGGAACAGCCGGGATTTTCGAGCCATGGGTTGTTGTGAACCGCGAGCTTATGAACCGAGCCGTCGTCCGCGGTGAAATTCCCTCTCACGCGGACATTGAGATGGCTTGTCAGGTCATTACTTCAATGGCTTCCTTTCGCGGACTCATCCAGCGCAAACCGTTCGACAAGCCTTTCTTCACAGTGCTAATCGATGGCATTCTACTGCCTGCACTCAAAAACCCGCAAACAGCTCCAAATATCATGGACAGATGATGACCAGGCGCTTACCAGAAGAATCTACAAGGTGGATCAATCACAGAAATGATTCAACTAACGGGAAACGATATTTGAATTTAGAACAGGGAGCACACTGCCACTGTGAGGTACAAAAAAAGACCCAAATGTGACTTTGGTTGACGCAATGAAGGATGATTTAAATTATGTAATCATACTGAAATAGTGTTGTGGTTTGTGGTATAACATCACCCTACTAAACACCCAATATTCTAAAAATGGTTTTTAGTCTAGCGAATAACCGGCTATTCGTCCATGCCTAAAATAAACAACTCACGTACACTGAACCATATTTATAGGGAGGTGTCGTTGTTGAGTTGTCTGGATAAAAAAAAACGTGCAAAAAGAAAACTACAATTGTTTGCCATCCAAAAGAAAAGAAAAAAGAAACGGTTGAGTTGTCTGGATAAAAAAAAATCGTGCAAAAAGAAAACCGCAATTGTTTGCCATCCAAAAGGGAAAAAAAAGAAACGACGTCTTCTAGTTATTAAAAAAATAGTGCGGGTACCGTGTCCCCCACCTAAAGGTCAGCAATTACTTCAAGGACTTGCGGGAGCAATTGCAGAAGCTGGACCTCAAGGACTTGCAGGAGCACTTGGCCCCCAAGGATTGGCAGGGCTTGCAGGAGCGATAGGCGCACTTGGTCCCGAAGGACTTGCAGGAGCACTTGGCCCCCAAGGACTTGCAGGGATTGCAGGAGCAATTGGCGCACTTGGCCCCGAAGGACTTGCAGGAGCACTTGGCCCCCAAGGATTGGCAGGGATTGCAGGAGCGATAGGCGCACTTGGCCCCGAAGGACTTGCAGGAGCACTTGGTCCTCAAGGACTTGCAGGGATTGCAGGAGCACTTGGGGCGCTTGGCCCTCAAGGACTTGCAGGAGCACTTGGTCCCCAAGGACTGGCAGGGATTGCAGGAGCGATAGGTGCACTTGGCCCCGAAGGACTTGCAGGAGCACTTGGCCCACAGGGACTTGCAGGGATTGCAGGAGCAATTGGCGCAGCTGGATTGGCAGGACCAGCAGGACCAGCAGGGCCAGCGGGACCAGCAGGAGCAGCAGGACCAGCAGGACCAGCAGGGCCAGCGGGACCAGCAGGAGCAGCAGGGCTAACAGGTCCAGCAGGAGCAACAGGAGCAACAGGAGCAGCAGGAGCAACAGGAGCAGCAGGACCAGCAGGTGGAGTATTAGGCTTTGCAGATTTCTTTGCCTTGATGCCTCCTGATAATGCAGCAACTGTTGCTCCCGACACGGACGTGAGTTTTCCGCAAGATGGTCCAATCAGTGGGACTGCAATTACCCGTATAAATGCGAGTTCTTTTAACTTGGCTACAATTGGCACTTATCAGGTTTTGTTTCAGGTAGGTGTAAACGAACCGGGTCAACTCATTTTAACACTCAACGGCGCTGACCTGGCTTATACGGTGGTCGGGCGTGCAACAGGTACTTCTCAAATAGTAGGAATGGCTCTTGTACAAACAACGGTCATTAATTCAGTACTCACAGTGCGAAATCCTGCTGGCAATGCCGCGGCACTCACGATCACTCCATTAGCTGGAGGAACAAGACCAGTTTCCGCGCACCTTGTTATTACGCAGGTTGCATAGAGGGAAAGAAATGCAGTATTTTTCGATAATAATGCCAATATCAAATAGAGGCCGCCCTCAATATTTCTGCGGTGCAATAATTTGGTAAGGGGACATTGTGCTCCTACGACATAAATGTATTGCTTTGTAGCGATCACCGCCGACAGGGGCGTTTCTCCAGACATCTGTGATGGGGGACGTCCCTTCTTTGATAAATGTATTAAACTAAGCGTACACGATAGTTCAATAAATACATTGATACCGTAAACGAAAAAAGAGGAGTAGATTTCCTTAGGGCATCTACTCCATACTTCTAACGGTTATTGTTAAATTGTTGGTTCTTTTGGCGTAATCAAAACCTACGGGTGATCTTTTGAAAGAGGGTTAGATATCGAGTTTACGGCTACCGATCCATTTCACCATGTCAGGATCGCGATGTGAAAAGAACAGGCTCTGTTTCGTATCTAACGTAGTAATCGACTCCATATCCTCTTGGCTTAACTCAAAGTCAAAGATATCGAAGTTTTCGATAATTCTTTCTTTACGAACAGACTTTGGAATCACAACAACTTCTCTTTGTGTCAACCAGCGTAAAACCACCTGAGCAACGGATTTATTATACTTTTCAGCTATGGCTGCCAATATCTCATGCTGGAACAAGTTATTTTTCCCTTCAGCAAAAGGCGCCCAGGATTCGATCTGAACGTTATTCTCTTTCATGAATTTTGCATTTTCAATTTGCTGATTGAATGGGTGCGTTTCAACCTGGTTTACGGCAGGAACTACTTCATTATGAATAATCAAATCGATCAGGCGATCCTCATGGAAGTTACTAACGCCGATTGCACGGACCTTTCCTTCACGATACAATTCCTCCATAGCGCGCCAAGAACCAAATACATCTCCATATGGCTGGTGAATTAAATACAAATCCAAATAATCCAACTGCAATCTTTCCAGTGATTTTTCAAATGCCTTTTTTGTACGCTCATAACCAGTATCCTGAACCCAAAGTTTCGTAGTGATAAATAACTCCTCTCTTGTCACGCCACTTCGATTAATCGCTCTGCCAACTGCTTCTTCATTTAAATAAGAGGCAGCGGTATCTATCAACCGATAGCCTGCCATAATAGCGTCATAAACACTTTGTTCACATTCATTTGCATCTTGGATCTGATAAACACCAAAACCGAGTATAGGCATCTCAACACCATTGTTCAAAGTTACTTTTTGCATATAAAATCCTCCAGTATTTTTAATTATTATGTGTAAATCAACTACAATCCATATTCATAACAGACACCCACTTCACATCCTTATTATGCACCAGATGACAAAGCGATCGTTATCCCGTTCGTGCCAAATGTTTGCCTAATCCTCTCACTACCACCTACAACTTAATTTAATTCGGGGTTCAACTAACGGAAAACGATAGTTAAATTTAGAACAGGGAGCACACTGCCGCGGCGAATGCTCCCTCTTTCATTGAAGTAACAGGCAGATTGGTGCAATATCCGTCAAAATTAAATACACAAAAAAATTGACTTCGAGTGTACTCGAAGCCGTAGACTATCTTCTAAGATCAAGCATGAACTTTTGACGCTGATTTGATATGTTCCGGTATATCGTACTTTTCTCCACATTCTGGGTTATTGTTAACTGGATTCCAGGTATCGTCTAATTGACCAGCCAAAACACTTTCGTAGTAAGCCTTCTTCTCTTTTATGTGCATTAATTGAAGGTTGTACTCATGGATCTTCGCTTCTAGTTCTTTTTCTTGTTTTACAACAAGCTCAGCCCTTTCAGGAATCGTCTCATCACCTTGCAAACACATAGCAATGTAATGTTTGACTTCTGAAATCGGCAATCCTGAAATACGAAAGCAATGCACCATTCGCAACCAATCCAGATCATGTTCAGAGAATAAGCGATTGTTTCTGCCGTCTCTCGAAACGAAAGGTATTAATTGTTGGTCATCATAGTAACGGATCGTATGTTTTGTAAGGCCAGTTATTTCAGATACATCTTTTACCGTATATTTTGGTTCATGTAATGTCTGATTCAAAATTTCGAACCTCCCTGCTATTGACTTCGAGTTACTCGAATACTTTATGATGTCATTTTACCAATGTTGTGAGCGCTCATCAACTGGTAATCTCCTCTGGGAATGCGAATAAATGCTTTAACTTAAGACAACAATTACTACAGTTTATAAATGAATAACTAGAAAGAGGTTAGAAAATGAACGCAAAATATAACAAACTATTTGAATCCTTTACACTCAAAAATGGAATCGACCTTAGAAATCGAGTCATTATGGCGCCTATGACAACTTGGGCCAGTAATGACGATTACACGATTTCAGATGAAGAAGTAAATTATTATAAAAAAAGAGTGAACGGTGTAGGTTTGGTTATAACAGGCTGTACGCATGTCCAACCAAACGGTATAGGTTTTACGCATGAATTTGCAGGCTATGACGATACCTTTATTCCAAGTTTACGAAAATTAGCCGATGCGGCGAAAAGTGGAGGAGCTCCTGCGGTACTTCAAGTTTTCCACGCAGGCAACAAAGCACTTCCGACCTTAACTCCAAATGGAGATGTGGTAAGTTCCAGTGCTGTACAGACTGAAGCTACGGCATTTGCTCCTTCCGTTTTACCGAGAGCACTTTCACATGATGAGATCATGGAAGTAATTCGTGTATTTGGAGAAACAACAAGACGAGCCATTGAAGCAGGATTTGATGGTGTTGAAATTCATGGTGCACATGGATTTTTGCTGCAAAACTTCTTTTCTCCATTCTTCAACAGACGTGAGGATCAATGGGGAGGTTCTTTAGAAAATCGCTTGCGTTTTCCGTTGGCGGTTGTTCAAGAAATGAAAAATGTGATTCGAAAATTTGCAACAAAACCGTTTATATTGGGTTACAGGCTTTCTCCTGATGAACCAATTGAAGGTGGTCTGCGAATGAAAGATACCTATACATTAATTGATCACCTGATTGAAGAAGGTGTCGATTATGTGCATGCTTCACTCGTAAATGCGCTCTCGTTAAAGCCGTTCGATAGTCAGGATGAAAAAACATATCTTGAATTAATTATAGAACATGTAAATGGCAGATTGTCTGTAATGGCAGCTGGTGCTATGGACACTCCGGATGACGTTGTAACGGCTTTAGATAAGGGGCTGTCCTTAGCGGCTATTGGTCATACGTTAATCATGAATCCAGACTGGGTAGAAAAGGTTCAAAGTGGACAAGAGTCTGAAATCCAAACAGCGATAAAGGCTTCAAAAGTTGGTAAGCTTGAGCTTCCGGAAAAACTTTGGGGTGTCATCCAAGCTTCAGGTCCATGGTTTCATATCGAAGAATAACATTTTTATTGTTATCACGTTTTCATCAAGAAAGGATGTGAATTATATGTAAAATATTCAAGATAAGGTTGTCATTATTACAGGTGCCTCAAGTGGAATTGGAGAAGCGACTGCAAAAGAACTTGCCTCTAAAGGTGCGAAGCTGGTACTGGCCGCTCGTCGTGAAGCTCGTTTGCAAAAGCTGCAAGAAGCAATTCAAAATAATGGCGGGCAAGCTGTTTATAAAGTGACGGATGTTTCCTCACATGAGCAGATGGAAGAGTTAGCGGATTATGCGCTTAAAGAGTTTGGAAAAATAGACGTAATGGTCAATAATGCAGGAGTCATGCCGTTATCCCCTGTTCATGAAAAGAAAATCAAAGAATGGGATTTGATGGTGGATGTTAACATAAAGGGTGTACTTTATGGTATTGCTGCCGTTCTTCCAACCATGAGAGAAAGAAGAGAAGGGCATATCATTAACGTTTCCTCTATAGCAGGGCACTTAGTATTCCCTGCTAGTTCAGTTTATAGTGGTACAAAGTTTGCTGTGCGTGCCATTACAGAAGGCCTTCGTAGAGAAGAGTGTATCAACAATATTCGAACGACTATTGTCTCGCCAGGATCGATTGATACAGAATTAACAGCAGCAATTTCAAACTCAGAGTTAAAAACAGCAATTAATGAGGATATGAAAATTGCTATCGAGCCTTCTAACATTGCTCGTGCCATAGCATTTGCAATTGAGCAGCCAGCCGATGTAGCAATTAATGAGATGATTATTCGTCCAACAATTCAAGAACTATAAAATAGAAAAATCATGTGATTTGTTGATACTGCCCTAAAAATAGATTTTGGGGCAGTATTTATATTTGTACGGTTTACATGCCTCTTGCTATGGGATAGATATGATTTGTTAGCTCTATAAAATGGGGGTTGCCCAATACAAAGCATACCATTGGAATCAGCCCAGTCGATAGATGCTTTCAGCAGATTTTTCCCCATACCCTATCCCCAAAATTCTTTACATACGCAGACTCCAAATTCTACCTTAGGAGCGAATCTATCTTAATAAATACCCTCGCATCTGGAAAACCCAACGTATCGATTCCCCACTACAGCAGCTCAAAATAAATTCTCGATTTTATAGTGTCCGTTTGTATAATCTGATCACACCCCGATGTATCTAAAAATGCCTCCTTGCTCTCTATCTAAATTTCTTTCTCTCCATCATCTGTAATCATAATTTAGATAAATCTGTCGTAGCTTGGTTGATTGCCGATCTAACAGTATCCCTCTATTAGGTTGAAATCCTATATAAATCGGTTGAAAATGTTGATTTTACCAATAGACAAGGATTTGTACAATAGAGTTGTAACGCTTACATTTCCAAGGAGGTTGCGGCGAAATGAAGAGACTTCAGGTGATTGGCAAGCAAATCAGGACCCCGAGATCCAAAAGGAGGCCGTGTTGATGAAATTTAAGGGAATATTGGCGGCATTTTTGTTTTTAACCACAGCGTCTGTGTTGTTTGGGACGCATACGGCAGAGGCCCATGAACTATCCAATGACAAGCTGACGATTCAGACAGGTGAGCACGGTGAAATTTCATCAATACGTATCAAGGGAGATGCTTTCCCGACAGAGTACGTGATGAACGCAACGGTTACACCTGAGCAGAACACCGCAGATCATCAGTGGCTAGGGGAGCTGATGTTCACGTACCGCTTGGATGGAGGCAGCTGGACGAAGGCATGGACGAACAAGTCGGCAGACGCACGTAAGATCACAACCAGTGGTAACCGTGTCACTGTCACGTACGAGAATTCTACTAACGCAGAAGGCATACGCAATTTTAAAGTCATTGAAACGTATTCGGCAGAGTCGAATGGTTCGGTGCTGTGGAATATACAGGTGCAGAATACAAGTGGAAAAAAATTGGAGATTGGCGATTTCGGTTTGCCTCTGCCTTTTAATGAGCAGTGGACCAACGGTGATGCGATCTACGAAACTAGAGTGGTGACGCATTCCTTTGTCGGCAATAACAGCTCCTATATTACAGCTGGGCGTCCCAGCGGCATTGGTTCTTCCCTGCTGCTGATTCCTGATCCCACAACAGGTGCGGGTTTTGAATATCAGGATCACTGGCGGGATGAGGAGCATCCGGGCAGCAAATGGGCCTGGAATCCAGCCAACGAAGGTAAATGGCTGGAAGGCCTCAATGTATTTTATATTCATTCCAATGTCATCAAGTCCACGAATCGGGGGTACTTGCCCAATACAAGCCTGATCCTGAATCCTGGTCAAAGCAAAAACTATGGCTTCAAGTTTCTGGCGGTGAAGGACGAGCATGATGTAAAAGATACGTTGTACCAAGAAAACTTGGTGGATACAACAGTCGTACCCGGCATGATCGTGCCTACGAATCAAAAGGCGAAGGTGGACCTGCGCTCCAAGCAGGCGATCAGCAAAGTAACCTATCCAGACGGAACCGTTATTCCGCAGACAGATAGCAAGGCCGGAGGACATTACATTTATGAACTGAAATTTACTAAGCTGGGTCCGAACTTCATAACGGTAGAATACGGCAACGGCAACAAAACGGTGTTACAGTTCTATGCCATCGAGCCGATTGATCAGGCGTTGCAACGGCATGCTACATTTATGGTCGACAAAACCCAATGGAATGTACCGGGTGATCTGCGCGACAAGGTATTTGATGATTGGATGATGCATACCAAATCCAAACGCAACATTTTTAACGGCTATTGGGGTTGGGGAGACGATTGGGGTCTGACCCACGGACAGTTCCTGGCTGAGAAAAACACACTGTCTCCAGTCGCCAAAGAGGTGCGGGCAGTAGACGATTATTTGGAGACGGCGATTTGGACAAATCTGATGAACGGACATCATGAGGATTATTTAATTCATGATTTCTTGATGCCAGAGCCTAACGATACACCGACCTATCGAGGGTATGCGTATCCGCACGTATACAACACGTATTTCAGCATGTACAAGATTGCCAAGGAATACCCGGATCTTGTCACTTACAAGCATCCAAAGGAAACCTATTTGCTGCGGGCGTATAACATTTTCAAAGCATTGTATGAAGGGCCAGTCGCGTACAACTGGGAAACAGGTTTGATGGGCGAACTGACCACACCGGATATTATTCAGGCACTTCATGATGAAGGCTATGATGATGAAGCGAATGATCTCAAGGAAAAAATGGATCGTAAATATAACAATTTTAAAAATACAAAGTATCCTTACGGTTCTGAATATAGCTATGACAATACAGGGGAAGAGGCTGTATATACGTTAGCCAAGCAGAATATAGATACAGAGGGCGAGCAAAGTAAAGCCCTGGAAATGATGAGTAAAATTAATGCCAAAACCCGTGCGGCACGCGGTCATATGCCCGTATGGTACTACTACACCGACCCGGTGACGATTACCGGGGAGAACTGGTTTAACTTCCAGTACACGACTTCGCTTGCCGGATATGCGATGGATGACTGGATTCGCCATCATGAGGACAATCACCGTGAGGAACAACAGCGGTTGTCCTATGCAGCTAAAATTGCCAATGTTGGAGCGATTAACTCCGGGCAAATCAGCTCCGACCCTGAAAACATCGGGGCGGTCGCATGGACGTATCAAGCGGAAAAAGGCAATAACGGCACGAACGGCACTGGCGGCGGTAAAAATGTTCCGCTCTTTAACGGCTGGCGCGGCATGAGCGGTGAGGCTGATCTCGGATTGTTCGGTGCGCTCAAAACATTAAGTGCTGATATCGCGATTGATCCTATTTTTGGATTGACGGGCTACGGTGCAGAGGTGAGCAAAAGCGGCAACGTGTATACGATCAAGCCACTGGACGGCCTGTTCAAGCGGGTCAATCTGATCACGGAAAAGCTGTATATCGAGCTGGAAAAGGACCAATATACAGAAGCCAAGTTGGCAACATCCAAGGATTATGTATGGTTCCAACTGAAAAATCAAACGCCGGGCCAAGCCCATTCCACGTACGTTACATTTGACGGTTTGAAGAAAGGAACGTATCTGGTTAAAGTGGGCGGTCAATCGCAAGGAAAGTTTAATGCGTATGCGACCACCAACAAACTTAAATTGGAGATTGGCACAGCATCCTCCTATACGATAGAGCTGACACCGACCACACCTGATCCGAACAAAGCACCTATCGTGGATGCTGGCAAAGATTCGAAGGTAAAGCTGCCGGATCAGATCATTCTGAAAGGCACGGCTACGGATGATGGACTTCCACAAGGTAAGGTGACGAGCGAGTGGAGTCTGGTCGAAGGACCACAGGACGCGAAGGTCACATTCAGTAACAAAACATCGCTGCGCACGAAGGTGGACGTTTCCGAGCCAGGAACGTATGTGTTCAAGCTGACAGCCAGCGATTCTCAGTTGTCAGCTGAGGCTAAAGTAACGGTGGTAGCTGAAGCGGCGGCTCCGTTACTTGAACAGCTTGCAGTTTACAAGTTTGATGAAACAAGCGGTTCTGTAGTTGCGGATTCATCGGACAGTGGCAATGATGCTGCCGTGAAGGGAACGGCTGCATGGGCTGCGGGTAAAACAGGCAATGCTGTCAGCCTGAACGGCAAGGACAGCTATGTGCAGCTTCCGGCGGGTATTGTCAGTCGGACACAGCAATTGACTGTATCCGGCTGGGTCAAAGCGAACAGCCTGAGCGATTATGTGCGGATTTTTGATTTCGGCTCCGGGACGAATGAATATATGTTCCTGACGCCTAAAGCAGGAAACACCATGCTGTTTGCCATTACCAACCAAGGCAACGGGCAGGGACAGGAGCAGACGATTGAAGGCCCTGTACTGCCGACAGGCGTATGGAAGCATGTTGCGGTCACGCTTTCGGGTTCCACAGGTATTTTATACGTGGATGGAAAAGAAGTGGGACGCAATACCAATCTGACCTTGAATCCTACCAGTCTGGGTCAGACCAAAAATAATTTCATCGGCAAATCTCAGTACCCTGATCCGTACTTCAATGGTCTGGTGGATGAATTCCGTATCTACAGCCGTGCTTTGAATGCAACCGAGGTGGCAGGACTGGCCTCTGGTACAGCACAAAACCTAACGGGAGCCGAGAAAATCACGGCTTTAAAAGAAGTAAACGTGACGACTCGTGCAGGTGAAAAACCCGAACTGCCAAGCGTCGTGGAAGCTACGTATGGAGAAGGCTCCACCAAATGGGTGGCTGTGGAATGGGAGGATATAGACCCTGCACAATATGCTGCTCCAGGTTCGTTTGAGTTGAAGGGTAAAGTAGAAGGGACAGAGTTAAAGGCAATTGCGAAGGTAACTGTGATTGAGGCTGGGGCTGCGGATTCATCGGTAACACCGGTTAGTCCGGAGAATTCAGTAACCTCGTCAACTACGACACCCTCGGTAACATCTGCCTTACCGCTTCGGCCTATTAGCTCCGCTAAATCAGCGGGGGTATCCTGAATGGGAGGCAACAACGCATAGTCATGACTAACCTTTCCCATCGTCACTTTCCTCCTAATAAAGGGGAGAGTGGCGGTGGGTATCCTTGCATTTGAGGTGCAAAACCGCGAACAAAAAGGTGAATGGGGGAAAAAGTATGAGCAAGATTACATTTCTGGGTGCAGGCAGTACGGTATTTGCTAAAAATGTGCTTGGCGATTGTATGTTGACGCCTGCTTTGCAGGGCTTTGAACTGGCGTTGTTCGATATTGACCCTGTAAGGCTAAAAGATTCAGAAAATATTTTATCCAATTTGAAAAAAACAACAGGGAGTACCTGTGTGATTCGCTCCTACACTGATCGCAAGGAAGCACTACGTGGGGCGACCTATGTGGTAAATGCCATCCAGGTAGGCGGCTATGATCCGTGTACAATTACGGATTTTGAAATTCCTAAAAAATACGGCCTGCGCCAAACGATTGCCGATACGGTTGGTATTGGCGGTATTTTCCGCAATTTACGTACGATTCCGGTGATGCTCGATTTTGCGGCAGATGTGCGCGAGGTGTGCCCGGATGCATGGTTTCTCAACTACACAAATCCGATGGCTGTGCTGACGAATGTGATGAACGTTTATGGCGGTGTCCGTACGGTAGGGCTGTGTCATAGCGTGCAGGCGTGTATACCGGAACTGTTTAAAAGCCTCGGGCTGGAGCAGGAAGGTGTAAAGGCAAAAATCGCAGGCATTAATCATATGGCGTGGCTGCTCGAAGTGAGCAAGGACGGTGTGGATTTGTATCCTGAGATTAAAAAACGAGCCGCCGCTAAGCAACAGGAAAAGCATCATGATATGGTGCGCTTTGAAATGATGCTAAAATTCGGCTATTACATTACGGAATCGTCCGAGCATAATGCGGAGTATCATCCGTATTTTATCAAACGGGCATACCCTGAGCTGATCGAGCGCTTCAATATTCCTTTGGATGAATACCCGCGTCGCTGTGTGAGCCAGATTGCACGATGGGAAACGATGCGTGAAGAGCTTTTGGGTAATCAGGATCTGCGTCATGAACGGTCAAACGAGTATGCCTCTTATATATTTGAGGCGATCGAAACGAATCAGCCTTTTGCCATTGGCGGCAATGTGATGAACACAGGCTTAATTACCAATCTGCCGAAGGAAGCCTGTGTGGAGGTACCTTGTCTGGTGAATCGTAACGGGGTTACGCCAACCTTTGTCGGGGATTTGCCACCCCAATGCGCTGCGCTGAACCGGACGAATATTAATACCCAGCTGTTAACGATTGAAGCTGCAATCACCGGGAAAAAGGAGCACATTTATCATGCTGCTATGTTGGACCCGCACACGTCCGCAGAGTTGTCCATGGATGATATCGTTTCTCTGTGTGATGACCTAATTGCAGCCCACGGGACATGGCTCCCAGCCTATGTGTAAGGGAGGCAGATGAATGGGAGGCCGTGGTCGTCAAAAGTTCGCCGGGATTCCTACAATCCGTGGGAAATTCATTGTACTGACGCTGGTACTCACCGTCATTCCGATGGTGGTACTGACCTTTACCTTTTACCGGATCGCGGCCCATTCCCTAGGTGAGAAATCGGAAGCGCTGGCTATGCAGTCCCGGCAAATGAGTGAAAATTACGTCAATGCGACGCTCTCCGATTTGAATGATCTAACCAATGCCATTCTCAGCAGTCCTGATGTGCAGTCCACACTGGAGACCAAGCCGGAAGATGATTATGAATATTTACGGAACGATGAAACACTCAGTATGGTTGTCCGTACGCAAACCCAGACCAAGCCGTATATCACGTCCTCTCTCATATATGCCGCCAATGGCGGGCTCAAGCATTCTCTCTATCAGGGGAATGTTTCGGTCCGTTTTGGCGGTCTTCCTACATTAGAGGAAGCACGTGTGTACTATCGCCGCCTACTCGCCGAGCGGCCCATGATGTGGATGGCTCATTCGCCGTTTGAATCAGGACGCGGAATGGCGGAGGATCGCATCTATGTGGGGAAACTGCTCCGAAAAACGACTGGAGATTATGCACCACTCGGATTTTTGCTGCTGGAAATCGACAAGGCCAGTCTGTTTCGGGGGCTTGCTTTTCATGAAACAGATGGCAATACCCAGATGTGGGTGCTGGATCAGGAGGGCGAGCTTGTATACCGATTGCCGGAGCAGGGTGTTGCGGATCAAGCGCTATTGCGGCAGATTGCCAAATCGGCTGTGGATAGGCCTGTGCTTACGAAGGACTGGAGAACATGGAACGGCCGCCAGACGATGATCTCTTACGGCCCGTTAAATGAAGGACAATGGACGCTGCTGCAAAAAGTCGATCAGTCTGTGCTGTTCGAGGATGCGCGGAAAATTGGTGCCTGGACCATCTGGACTTTTTTGATTGCACTGATGCTGGGCTGGATGCTGTCTTATCGGCTGAGTGACACGATTCGACGCCCCCTGCTTCAATTGAGCCGATTAATGGCGGTCGATGGGAGTGTGAGCGCTACAGGCTCAGCCCAAGCTTTCGAAGCTCCTACTTCCGTTGTTTTTAATCCTAAGGACGAGGTAGGGCAGATCGGGGAGCGTTTTCTTCATATGATGCAAAAAAATCATGAACTGTACGGTCAGGTCTACGAAGCGTTGCTGTCGCGTAAACAGGCTGAGTTCCGCGCGCTTCAGGCGCAGATTAATCCGCATTTTTTGTACAACACGCTAGAATCGTTGAAGGGAATGGCCTTGGCGAATGGGCAACGGGATATGGCAGAGGTAATCGGTGCCTTCGGAAAATGCTTTCGCATTTCGCTAAGTTATGGCCGAGAGCAAATCAGTTTGGGACAGGAAGTCGAGCATGTAAGCGCCTATGTGAAGGTGCAGCAGTTCAGGTTTAGGAATTCGTTCGAGTGGATTTGCGAGGTCGAGGAGGATATTTGCGGATTTTATGTACCCAAACTAATCCTCCAGCCGCTCGTCGAAAATGCTATTTATCACGGCTTAAAAGGGCGCACCGACCGTGGCTATATCATGTTATCTGGTACAAGGGAAGGAGATATGTTGCGTTTGACGGTCAGTGATGATGGGGGCGGTATTGGAGTCGAGCGTCTGAACGATATCCGGAAGTCGCTAGATGCAGAACGGGGGAGTGCTATTGGCTTTGGGCTGCGCAATGTGCATGAACGTCTTCGGCATTATGGTCCGCAATATGGACTGTCCGCGACAAGCAAGCCGGGTCAGTACACCTCGGTTACCTTACTGGCACCCATTCGAACCGAATAAGAAAGGGGAGGATGGCATGTACCGGCTGCTGATTGTGGACGACGAATATCATATTCGGGAAGGACTGAAGCTGATGGTGGCGGAAAGTGGCCTGTCAGTGGAAGTCAGTGATGTGGCGGAGGACGGCGCGACGGCATTACGTTTGTATACGGAGCAGCGACCGGACATGATTTTACTGGATATTAATTTACCGGATATGAGTGGACTGGACGTAGCAAAAACCATTCGGGAAAAGGATCAGCAGACCCCGTTATTATTCCTGACAGGGTACGAATCTATGACATATATTCGTCAGGCAGTTTCGCTTCAAGCGGTCGATTATTTGCTCAAGCCGGTGACCAGCGAGGATTTCGAAGCGGCATTGAGCCGGGCTGAGGATCGCATTACGCAATGGCGAAGAAGCGAGGAGGAAGCCATTCACCGCCATCGTTCATTGGAGCCATTGTACAGGGAGCATCTACTGCTGGATTTGCTCCAGCAGCGGCGTCCTGCAGCCGAGGTCATTCGGGAGATGGACGGGCTGGGATTTTTCGGCGAGACGAGTGGACCACCTTATACCGTACTGTGCTGCGAGCTGGAGGAGGCGTCGCAGCAGGAGGCAACCGCCACTAGCAAGCCACACGGTTCCATGCATAAAAGCAGCCATGTATTCGCCGGACTGGCTGGGGAGGCTGCGGCAGCAGCCGGGGCGAAGGCGCATGGTGCGGCGGTTTCCCGCGATCGGCGTGTTGTGCTGCTGGCGACGGCATCTTGCAGGGCGGCGGAACGGACGGCACAGCAGATTCGGCAGGCCGTGCAGGAACGATTGAGCCAGGGCGTGTCCATCGGGATTAGCCGTCCCGTACAACGGATGGAGCAACTTCCCGAAGCGTATGAGGAAGCTGTGCAAGCGGCGGAGCATCGGGGGTGGGTGGGCTATAGCCAGATCATCCCCTATGAGAGTATTCAGGCGGCCGAGCCGAACAGCAGTCAATTACTGGAGAAGGAACTGCTAATGATTACGGAAATTCGAGCAGGCAATGATGCTGCCGTACATGCGATTTTACAGGAATGGTCAGGACAGTTGGCAGGGTTGCCCGTCAAGCAGGTGAAAATGATTGTCACTCAGCTCGTGCTGTTCGTCATGCGGATCGTTCAGAGTGATGCATCTGTAGGACAAACGTCCATACAGGAGCAGGACCCGTTGTTGGAGCTGTCCCGATTACGGCATGGGCCCGAGATGATTGATTATGTATCGCGTTATTTTGTCCGGGTGGGTCGTCATGTCCGAGAATCACGTGAGAAGGGGATTCCACGCAAATTCCAACGGGCCAAGGAATGGATTCGGGAGCACCTTCAGGAGGATGGCGGGCTGAACCGTCTTGCAGAGTACATGAATATGAGCCCCAAATATTTGAGTGCCCGTTTCAAGCAAGTTACAGGTGAAAGCTTCGCCGACTACCAGACGCGTGTTCGCTTTGAGCGAGCCCGAGAACTGCTACTGGACGCGAATCGCAAGGTGGCGGAGGTAGCGGAGGTTGTGGGATTCACAGATACCAACTATTTTAGCATTGCCTTTAAAAAGCATACCGGACTGACCCCGACGGAGTTTCGTAAAACATTTTTGTAAACGCGCTGTTAAAAAAATCATACCAAAACAAAGAGAGTCTGGAGTCGTTGGGTGGTCGGCTCTGGGCTCTCGGCGCATAATAGGCTTGTAAGGAGAAACCAGTTCAGGAAGGGGCCGGTTGATTTGCTGAAACGAAGGTTACGGACATGGATGGCTCTCGTGATGACGGCGATGTTGACAGGGCTGACGGCTTGCAGTGGTAACGCTGGCGAACCGGCTAATCCCAATGCGGTCGAACTCAAGTTCATGTACTGGGGAAGCAATGACGAGAAGCAGGCGATGGAAAAAATGATTCAAAGCTTTAATGCATCCCACCCGAACATCCGGGTGAAGGGCGAGCATGTCCCTGGTGACTACACGACGAAAATTAACACGTTAATGGCTGCCAATCAGCTTCCTGATATCGCCTACTTGGGCGATTCCCTCACGATGAAATGGGCAAGTGAAGGCAGACTCCTGGATTTATCCTCTTATTATGACGAATATCCCGAATTAAAAAACAAGCTCAAATCCTCCTATCTCTACAGCGAACCTGGCAAGTCTATCGGAAATTACACCGCATTGGAAGTGATGCAGTTATTTTACAACAAGGAGTTGTTTACAGAAGCAGGGGTACCCGTCCCTCCGGCTGATCCTCAAAAAGCGTGGACATGGGATGAATTTCTGGAAATTGCCAAAAAGCTGACCAAGGATCAGAACGGCAAGCATCCGGGAGACAGTGGATTTGATCCGAAAAATATTGTGCAATACGGCTTTGCCTTCGGCAATGACCGCAGCTCCTGGGGGCCCCTTTTAGCGAGCAACGGTGGAGGTTTGACTGACAAAACGGGCAAGAAGTACACCCTGAACAGTCCTGAGTCGGTGGAGGTTTTTCAGAAGTTGCAGGATCTGGTTTTCAAGGAGCATGTTTCTCCTGATTTGATCCAGCAGCAGGACATGCCGTCCAATACGATTCGGCTTCAGACAAGAAAGGTCGCAATGGTGGTAGACGGGACATGGTCCTTGCTCGATTTTTCGAACAACAAGCAGCTGCAATGGAGTATCGGCGTTCTGCCGAAGCTAAAAGAACCCAAAACGATGATTGTTGCGGGAGCCACGGTCATTTTCCAGAGCACCAAGCACCCGAAGGAAGCGCTCGAATTTTATTTGTACCATAACAATCCCGAAAAGGTGGATCTGTTCAAGTCTGGTCTTTGGATGCCTATCGAGGAAAAATATTATACCGATGAGCAGGCCATCCAGTCATGGACAAATAATGCCGCACATCCACCGGAATTTCAAAAGGCTGGCATTGAGTATGCCAGAGATTATGCGATCAAGCCGTCAACTTCGACCCTTCGCAACTGGCCTGATATCGGTTCCAAGCTGACCCCAGGGCTGGATCTGATTTGGACGAACAAGAAGACGCCGCAGCAGGCGCTGGATGAACTGGAACCTATCATTCAGCCATTGCTTCAAGGAGTATACCCGGATGAATAATGCGGCGGGACAGCTGCGAAAGGAGAACAGCCCATGAAGCGACCAAAATCAGGAATGATGCGCATGGAGCGAAACTGGGGTCTGCTATTCGCGCTTCCTGCCATCCTCGGATTAATGATATTTACAATTGGACCGATTGCGGCCTCGTTCGTATTCAGCTTAACCGATTGGACGATTGGCGGACAGATGACCTTTATCGGATTGGACAATTACCGAACCATTTTGACCGAGGATGCTACCTTTTCCCAATCCATGTTCGTGACCACATATTATGCACTGGGTAGCGTACCTCTAGGCTTGGCGGCAGCTTTTATCATTGCGCTGTTATTAAATCAAAAGGTGAAGGGTTTGTCGGTGTTCCGTACGATTTATTATTTACCTACCATTGTACCGAGTATTGCCAACACGATGCTGTGGCTGTGGATGTTCAACCCGGATTTTGGTCTGTTAAATTCGCTGCTGGAGAGCGTTGGACTGCCGGGGAGCAAATGGATTTATGACGAGAGCACTGCAATACCCTCGCTGATCATGATGAGCACCTGGGGAATCGGGAACACGGTCATTATCTTTTTGGCGGGACTTCAGTCGGTTCCCACCCATCTGTATGAAGCAGCTGAGGTAGACGGCGGCAATAGGTGGCACAAATTTTTTCACATTACCATTCCTTCGATGACACCAACTATTTTCTTCAATCTGGTCATGTCTTTAATCAGCACCTTTCAGGCATTCAATCAGGCGTATGTTATGACCAACGGGGGACCTAACAATTCAACCCTGTTCTATGTGTTCTACTTGTGGCGTACGGCCTTTACGGAGACTAAAATCGGCTACGCCTCAGCGCTGGCCTGGATCTTATTTTTCGTCATCTTGGTCCTAACGGTTCTGATTTTCTCCACATCCAAAAAGTGGGTCCACTATGAAGGAGGGGAACGTTCATGAATCAGGTCACTTCTTCTGTCAATCCTTCAGAAACACCACAACATCCGCTTCCACAGCCTGAACGCTCCCGAAGTCCTGCTACCGCCACCCGTTCCAAACCATTCCCAATCAGCCGTGTTGTACTGTATATCGTTTTAATGATAGGTAGTGTTTTAATGCTGTTGCCATTTGTATGGCTCATTCGTAGCTCTCTGATGGGGACATCCCAAATTTTCGTGTTCCCGCCAGAGTGGATACCCTCTCCTTTTCAATGGAGCAATTACCCGGAAGCGCTGACTTCAGTACCGTTCGGCAGGTATTTTATGAATACGTTCATCATTGAGGTATGTGTGCTGGCAGGAGTGATGTTGACCTCGATTGTATCGGCGTTTACTTTTGCCCGCCTACGCTGGCCTGGACGTAATCTGATCTTTTCTCTGCTGATCGGGTCGATGATGCTGCCTTACGCGGTGACGCTAATTCCCACTTTCGTGATGTGGCGTGAGCTGGGCGGTCTGAATACATTTCTGCCGCTGATTGTTCCTGCATGGTTCGGTGGAGGGGCGTTTAACATCTTTTTGATGCGACAATTCATGCTGACGATTCCACGCGATTTGGACGAAGCGGCTTATATGGACGGAGGTACGCCTCTGACTGTACTATGGCGCGTCATTATTCCTTTATCTTCGCCTGCATTGATCGTGATCGGAATATTTACATTTATTGATGTGTGGAATGATTTTTTGGGCCCGATTATTTACTTAAGTGACGAAAAGCATTTTACGCTAGCGCTGGGGCTAGCCACTTTTCGGGGATTGAACAATACCAACTGGCCTTACCTGATGGCGGCTTCCAGCACAATTTTGGCTCCCATCGTCCTGATATTTTTTATCGGACAGCGCTATTTTATCGAAGGCATCACATTGACAGGGATAAAAGGCTAAAAGGAAGCTGAGACGCGCTGGTATGCTTGAAAAAGAGACGGAGAATTGGGTGCAGGACTTACGGGAAAGCGGCAGCGAGAAGAGCATACATGTGTTCAAAAGCAAGTGGAGAGTATGTTCTAAGGCATATGCCCTGAAAAGAGATGTGGAATAAGGAGGCGTACGAGTGAAAGAGGAAGAGAGTCAAAAGACAAAACCGTTACAGGGTGTTCCAGGCAGACTGGCCCGGTTACGCTCGGAATTCCCGGCTCTAGGGATAGATGCACTGCTTATTACACATGGGCCTAATCGAAGATATATGACCGGATTTACAGGCTCGGCTGGAATTGCACTTGTTACGCAGGAAGAGGCTTTTTTAGTGACGGATTTCCGCTATATGATGCAGGCAACAGATCAGGCAGTGGAATATTCAGTGATTCGGCATGAGGCGCAAATCTTCCAAACCGTGGCCGATCTCACAAGTAAATTGGGTGTCCACAGACTGGGTTTGGAGAGCAGGCATGTTTCACTTCAACAGTCGGGACAGCTTCAAGCCGTGCTGGGCTCGTTGGAGTACGTGCAAACGGAGGATGTCATTGAACGGCTGCGCGATGTGAAAGACGAAGAAGAGATTCACACCATTAGCGAAGCTGCTCGTATTACCGATGCCGCCTTCACGGAGGTGCTGAATTATATTCAGCCTGGAGTTACAGAGCGGCGGATTGCGGCGGAACTGGAATATCAGCTTCGGCTCGGAGGCGCGGAATCAGGCGGTTTTGCGTTCATTGTCGCTTCAGGTGAGCGTTCGGCGCTGCCGCACGGACTGGCCAGTGACAAGGAAATTGGTCAGAACGAGTTTGTCACAATGGATTTTGGCGCAAATGTGCGTGGTTATCTATCCGATATCACGCGTACCGTATTCGTAGGCCAGCCTTCAGAACGACATGAGAAATTGTATGCCATTGTGCTGGAAGCAAATATGAAGACGATTGCAGGACTTCGTCCCGGCTTAAGCGGTCGGGAGGGAGACAGTCTGGGGCGGGATGTGATTGCTTCTTACGGCTATGGGGAGCAGTTCGGTCACGGGCTGGGCCACGGTTTTGGTCTGGAAATTCACGAGCAGGTACGGCTGTCCCGCGAAAGCAAGTCGGTGCTCGTACCGGGTCACGTCATTACCGTGGAACCGGGAATTTATATCCCAGGCTTCGGCGGGGTTCGCATTGAGGACGATGTGCTGATCACAGATGACGGTGTCAAGGTACTGACCTCTTCGCCTAAGGAACTGCTTTTATTATAAAACGCAGTGGCGTTATAGGTAACTGTCCATAGTTTGCAAGTCATTCAAAAATGAGATGGAGGGGATCAAATGAACACGCATAAAAGGCACACCAAAATATGGCTGACTGCACTGGCGGCTTCTCTCATTGTGGCTTTGACACCAGCTATTCCGGGTCAACAGGCTTATGCCGAGGCAGAGTCGGATGTAAAAGTCATCGACATCTTTAGTCGGACGGTGAACGATTATGGTATAGATCTGGTTGATTGGCAAGGATATCTGGCGAACCCGTATGTGAAGCTAAAAGTGAAGCCGCCAGCGGATGCCGCTTTTCCGTTAACGGTTACGTTAAATGCGCAGGGCACGTCCCGGCTGATGATGGATCTGCCAAGTACTTTGTCGGCGCAAGGTGCAAGCAAAACGCTGACTTTTGCCAATGCACAGGAGGAAAAAGATTTTCGGTTAGCCATCCATCCTGACCGGATTGGAGGAAACGGTGAAATAGAGAACTATACGCTGTCTATGTCCGTTGCCGGAAATGATGGTCACACGACTACTCAGTCCATTCCGATTCGCGTGTTGGATCAGGACGATAATGAAGAGCCCACAGTCCCTCTCCATTTTGATTACCGCTTCGATACGATCAAGCCTTATTTCAATGATGCGGCTACCAAAAAAGCCGCAGAGCTGGCGGTAAAGGACTGGTTCTATTTCTTTGATCTGGCTCCTTTCGATGAGGTTCCTGCCAACGCTGAGGTAAACCATCTGCCAGGAGACGACTGGCAAAATGAAATACAGGTGACAAATGATAAGCCCTACAAAGGCATGTGGGTGTTTATGAGAGGGCTGAACGGACCCTATTCTACGGGCTTTCCAGCCACGAACGGCAATTATCATACACGTAACGGTGTGACCGTCCCGGGGAACCTGAACCGTTCCTATAGTTTGATTCTGGATTTCTATGATGATGCGATTCCATTTACATCCGTGGACGATGAAGAATGGTATCAATCCGATCTGTCCAAAGTGACGGATGTGCATGGGCTGATCATGCATGAATTCGGTCATGCGATTGTATTCAGCGACACATTCCCGGGTGTCAAAGCGCTGAAGGAAGCGGCGGGCAATGACCCGGATATTATGGCTTATCAGCACAGACCAGCCGCGCTGGACGACAGCTATCATCTCTCCGGAGAGCTTGCAGAAGTCGACCGATTGAGCGGTCAAAATGGAGGCTGGCGCCATCTGTTTCCGACCCGGCGTTGGATGAACACGAAGCTTTCGCTGCTGGTAGCAGAAAAAGCAGGCTGGCCGCTGCGTAAGGACCTGACTCCTTTCCTCGCGCCAGAAATCATGACGAAGGAATTGCCTGCACCCGTCAAAGGTAAAACGTACACGGCCAAGCTGGAGGCCAAGGGAGGCGTTCCGTTTTACGATTGGACGGTGACAGGCGGTCAACTGCCCGCAGGGTTCACACTGGACCGCTTTACAGGAACGATTAGCGGAACAGCAGGCAGCGGAGCAGGCAACAAGACGTATACGTTCACCGTACAGTTACGGGATTATGATGAGCTGAGCAAGCCTGTGAAACAAAGCTTTACGCTCAAGCTGTAAATAATACCTCACAAACAGATTAAAACGGTCGAAGGGAGGGAAGCGAATGAAACATGATGCCGCGGATCTGGTCATTGTAGGCGGCGGAATCATCGGTACAGCCATCGCTTATTATGCGGCTAAGTCCGGTATGAAGGTCGTGCTGGCTGAGCGAGGGGAGATTGCAGGAGGCACTTCGTCCCGTTGTGATGGAAATATATTGGCAATCGATAAAGAGCCCGGGTTTGACAGTCGAATGTCGTTGGTATCGCAGGAGCTGGTGGCAGAGCTGGCTAGGGAACTGGAGGATGAGTTCGAGTATCGTGCGCCTGGCAGTATTCTGGTCTGTGAAAACGATCAGGAGATGCAAGCGGCTGAGCAATGGGTAACCCGTCAAGAGCAGGAAGGACTTCCATTTCGCATGCTGGATCAGCAGGATTTGCGAGAGGAATGGCCGCATTTAGCGAAAGATTTGCCGGGCGGGCTGGAGTGTGCGACAGATTCCACTGTAAATCCGGTGTTGATGACGTATGCACTGGCCGAGGCCGCGCGTCGGATGGGGGCCAAGTTATTACCGCGCATGCCGATACAGTCCATCCTTCAGGACGAAAGGGGGAACGTCCGCGGGGTAGAGACGCCCAATGGCGTTATCCATGCAGGTGCAGTGGTATTGGCGACAGGTGTGTGGACACGCAGCATCGGTCATTCACTCGGCTTGGACCTTCCGATCATGCCGCGCAAAGGGCATATACTGGTGTCTGCCCGAATGCCTTCCATTGGGAACCGCAAGGTAATGGAGTTTGGCTATCTGATGAGCAAGTTTGGCGGTCAGCGGAGTGTGGATGAGCTTTATGAAAAATACGGTGTAGCGCTGGTGTTCGAGCCAACCGCATCCCAAAATATTCTGATCGGCAGCAGCCGTCAGTTTGTCGGTATGGACACAGGTGTCGATCAGCAAGTGATTCGCTTAATCGCCCGCAGAGCCATTCGCTTTTTCCCTGCTTTAGCCAATATACCGCTGATGCGGGCGTATACCGGCTTGCGTCCATGGACACCTGATCATTTGCCAATTGTATCGGCAGTGGACGAAGTACCGGGGCTGTATATCGCTTCTGGTCATGAGGGGGACGGCATTAGTCTTGCGGCGGTGACGGGTAAGCTGGTGACTGAAATGGTACGGGGTGAATCCACTTGTATTCCGGTGGAACCGCTGCGATATGACCGATTTGGGGAGGCTTTTACCAGCCACGAGGTTCACGGGGAGGTAACCGGATGAGTGTACCGTGCAGAATTACTACCATTGATACCCATACGGGAGGCAATCCGACGCGGACGGTCATTCACGGTGCGCCTAAGCTGGTAGGTCGTACGATGCTGGAAAAAATGACTTATATGGTAGCACATCATGATGATTTTCGCCGTTTGCTGATGTTCGAGCCGCGAGGGCATGAGGTGATGTCGGGCTGCATTTTAACAGAACCTTGTCATCCAGATGCAGATATCGGTGTGGTCTTTATAGAGACTGGCGGCTATTTACCGATGTGCGGTCACGATACGATTGGAGTATGTACGGCGCTGATGGAAGGCGGGCTGATTGCTGCGGATAAAAAATCGATATTACTGGACACTCCGGCAGGCCCGGTTCAAGTGCGGCTGGAGGTGGATGCGGGCAAGGTGCGACAAGTAACGTTCACAAACATCCCTTCTTTTGTGTACCGCCGTGAGGTTGAGGTCCAGGTAGAGGATATCGGTCAAGTCACGCTGGATATTGCGTATGGAGGCAACTTTTACGGCATTGTAGAGGCGGCTTCCATCGGTCTTGCACTGGAGCAGAGCAATGGGGCAAGAATTGTACGAACAGCAGTGCAGATTCGGGAGGCAGTGAATGCTGTTGTTGAGGTAGTACATCCTGAAAATCCGGTTATTCAAGGATTGACGCATATTGAATTTTACGGGGAGCCTGTGGCTCCACAGGCCGATTGCCGCAATGTCGTCGTCATCCCACCGGGAGGTATCGATCGTTCTCCTTGTGGCACAGGAACCTCGGCCAAGGTAGCGGTGCTGCACGCCAAGGGAAAACTGGGCTTAAATGAGCCGTTTGTGCATGAAAGCATCACAGGTTCCATGTTTCGGGCTGAAATCGTGGGCGAGACGCAGATAGGTCCATATCCGGCAGTCATTCCACAAATTACAGGCTCGGCTTGGGTGACGGGACATCATCAATTTGTGTTGGACCCCGAGGACCCGCTTAAAGAAGGTTTTTTGCTGATGTGAGCATTTTGCATCATTCCCGAATGCTGAAGTATGAAAATAAAGATGGGAAAGGGTTGGTAAGCATATGGCACGTTTTGAAGGTGTATATGTGGCCTTGGTTACACCGTTCACGGCAGAGCTGGAGGTAGACCATAAGCGTCTGACCGAGCTGTGCGAGCATCTGATTGCAAGCGGCATTAGCGGACTGGTTCCTACGGGATCGCTGGGAGAATATGCGGCTTTGTCCCCGGAGGAACGGTCGCAGGTTGTGCACACCGTAATTGACGCTGCGGCAGGGCGTGTCCCGGTTGTTGTCGGCTCGGCGGCTCCGTCCACCAAACAGGCGGTGCATTGGATTCAGCATGCGAAGGATGCCGGGGCAGCGGGTGTCATGGCACTGCCGCCCATTAATTACAATCCACTGCCTCACGAAGTAACGGCCCATTATGAAGCATTGTCAGAGGTGGGCTTGCCGATCATTGCGTATAACAACCCCCATGATTACAAGGTTGACTTGACTCCAGATATTCTTGCGGACTTGTCGCGAATTGAAAATATCGTAGCAGTCAAGGAATTTTCGGGTGATGTACGGCGTATTCACGCTATTTTGGATCAGACAGAGCTGGAGGTCATGGTCGGAGTAGATAATCTGGCGATGGAGGGGGCATTATTCGGCGCGACAGGCTGGATTTCGGGGGTACCTAATGCGCTGCCCAAGGAAGGGGTAGAGTTGTTCCGTCTTGCGCAGGCGGGAAACATGGCGGAAGCGTCCGCATTGTATCGCAGGCTGCTGCCGCTTTTCCATTATGATGCCAGCCCGCAATTGGTACAGTCCATCAAATATATGATGGAGCTGGCTGGATTTCCGGTCGGTCCGACACGTCCGCCCAGACTTGCGCTGCCGCAGGCGGATTATGACCGCATTCGGGAAGCATTTAAGGTGGCGGTTCGTCCAAGCGAAGTTTCATCCTGAATGGAGGTGAAGACGATGGAGAGCCGAAATTGGATCGGCGGTGAGTGGCTGAACCCTTCAGGCGAGGAAATGGTGGTTCACAATCCTTCGTCCTTGAAGGAGGAGGTCGGAGTCGTCCATTTTTCAGAAACGGGCGATATTACACAGGCCGGGGATGCGGCACGGCTGGCTCAGGCGGGTTGGGCCGCGTTAAGTCCCGCAGCACGGGGAGCTTATCTGTTCAAAGCAGCCGGGTTACTAGAGGCAGCATTACCTGAATTGGCTGAGCTGGCTAGCCGTGAGATGGGCAAGCCGATTACCGAGATGCGCGGAGAGGTCATGCGAGGTGTCCATCTGCTCCGATACTACGCGGCAGAGGGCGTACGATCCATCGGTACAGTCATTCCTTCGAATGAGCCGGGAGTGCTCCAATACACGAAGCGCATTCCGCTGGGTGTAACGGCAGTCATTACGCCGTGGAATTTTCCGGTAGCTATTCCGCTATGGAAAATCGCCCCTGCACTCTTGTGCGGAAACACGGTCATCTGGAAGCCTGCCGAACATGCTTCATTAACTGCAGTGCGGGTCGCCGAGCTATTCGAGGCGGTGCAGCTTCCGCCCGGCGTGCTGAACTTAGTCATTGGGCAAGGTAACCGTATTGGCGATGCCTTACTGGAGCATCCGGTACTGGATGCGGTCAGCTTCACGGGTTCTACTGCTACAGGTTTGGGCATTGCGGGACGGTGCGCACGCCGTAATATCAAGTACCAGACCGAGATGGGCGGTAAAAATGCCGCTGTGGTGCTGAAGGACGCGGATGTGGCGCAAGCAGTAGCGATGATTGTTAGCGGAGCTTTCCGTTCAGCCGGGCAAAAATGCACGGCCACCAGTCGGGTGATTGTGGAACAGTCTGTCTATGAGACATTCACGGAAGCCTTACGCCAAGCGGTGGAAAAAATACAGATCGCTCCGGCGCTTGACCCCAATGCGTATCTTGGACCTGTGGCATCGGCAGGTCAGTATGAGAAGGTCATGTCCTATGTATCACTCGCCCGCCGGGAAGCCGATATTTTAGTCGAAGGTGGAGCCGCCGCCGGGACGGATAACGGATATTATGTGCGTCCGATGGTGGCGACTGGACTTGATTCGTCCCATCCATTGATTCAGGAGGAGATTTTTGGACCTGTGATGGGGGTAATGCAGGCGGACGACTTCGAGGATGCGATTCGACTGTGCAATGATTCTATTTATGGATTAAGTGCCTCTCTATTCACCCGCGATTTGCGGTTGGCTCACCGGTTTCTGGATGAGGCGAACGCCGGTATGGTCCGGGTTAATCAGGAGACGGCTGGTGTCGAATACCAGGCTCCGTTCGGCGGTCTGAAGCAATCCAGTTCACATACCCGGGAACAGGGCCAGGCGGCGCTGGATTTTTATTCAGCGATTAAAACCTGCGCGATCAGCTATGAGTAAGCGGGCGACGGGACGAAGTGAGACGGTTGAGAGCGCATCAGGTCATTTGCTCGTATGTCGCTGTGAAGAAGTGAGTATCGCACAGATGGAGCAGGCCTGCCGCATGGGCGTGGACACCGTGCGCCAGCTTAAAATGGCTACGCGGGTGACGATGGGGGCATGTCAGGGCAGGGTATGCCGACAATTGGTGGAGTCATGGTTTTACAATCAGGTTCCTGCTGCCCGCCGGGAGGCGGAGCTGTTGTCACAGAGGCCTCCCGTACGTCCCGTAACGTTCGGGCAGCTGGCAGAGGGAGGTTCCTTATGAGCCGCATGCGTATTGTAAATCACCCTATTTTGGGACCAAAGCCGGAACGGCGGCAGGTATCTTTTATTTTTGACGGTCGTCCTATGCAGGGATTGGCTGGAGAGCCATTGGCAGCAGCACTGCTGGCCAGCGGTGTCCGTTTGCTGAGAAGGCATGAGGAATCCGGTACGGCCAGAGGTGTATACTGCGCCATTGGGCATTGTAACGAATGCCGCCTGACGGTTCATCCGTTCGGTACCGTCCGTTCCTGCCTGACCAAGCTGGAGGAAGGTATGGTGGTGGAAACCGGACGGCAGCTTTCGAATGAAATCACAGGGAGAATTGTGACATGAATAAAATGGCGCATCTCATCGTCATTGGGGCGGGTCCCGCCGGATTGTCCGCAGCGGTATCGGCTGCTGAGCAAGGATTGCCAGTCACGGTACTGGATGAGTTTACAGAGCCGGGTGGACGCATGCCCGGGCAATATCATGAGGAAGGCAGTCAAGGCTGGTGGGTTGGAAAACACGTTTCGGATGAGCTGATTACCCGTTGCAGGGAACTTGGGGTGGACATTCGCTGCGGCGTTTCCGTACATGGTATGGAATATACAACGACGTGGGAAATTTCCACTTCCTGTGGATTGTTCACTGCGGATTACGTATTGCTGGCGACTGGAGCTGCTGAAATTCCCGTTCCGCTGGATGGCTGGACGCTGCCGGGCGTGATGTCCATCGGGGCCGCGCAGGTGATGACCAACGTTCATTACGTTAAGCCAGGAGAGCGAGGCATCATAGTGGGCATGAACGTATTGTCGATGGCGATTGCCCGCGAGTTGTCCGTCGCCGGAGTGAAGGTGGCGGCGATTACACTGCCGTGCGCTAATCCGCTGGCTGGTGCGGCGGCAGATCCGACAGCCTCCGCGAAGCTGCTGCTTCAGCTGTCGGGGCTGGCCCCTGCCGCCTGGATGCGTGCAGGCGGCAGGCTCGCAGCTGCGATGCGGATGGAGAAACTCATCGCGTGCTGCTATCCCCACAGAGGCTTCCGTCTGTGGGATATCCCGATCCGGTTGCGGACAGCAGTGCTGTCCGTCAACGGGCAGGACCGGGTCGAATCCGTGACCCTGGTCCACGTTAAACCGGACGGCTCGCCTATTCCCGGCAGCGAGCGCGTCGAACCCGCCGACTTCGTGGCGCTGAGCGGCGGCTTGTACCCGCTCGCCGAGCTGGCGGCGGTAGCCGGATGCAAGTTCGTGTACAGCCCTGAGCTAGGCGGGCATGTTCCACTGCATGGTGAGCGAATGGAAACCTCGCTCAAAGGGCTGTACGTTGCCGGCAATATTACCGGCATCGAAAGCGGGCTGGTCGCGATGGCCCAAGGTCGATTAGCCGCCGCTTCCATGCTCCATGCCGCTGGACTCGGCGGAGCAGGCGGGGAACAGCGGGTGCAGGAGGCGATCTGTGAGGTCCATTTTGCACGCAAGCATGCGCTGATTCAGTTTCATCCCGGCATTACAGAGGCGAGAACGCAGCTGTACCAGCAGTGGGGGCAAACCTCTGGCAGCGGCGCGTAACGGCTCATTGTGTTTGATATGCATTTTTTTATCCCAAATTCGCCTTAAAGGAGGAACGGAAAGTGACTCTTAAAGCAAAAGCCCATATGAAAGCAAGGCCGTTCGCACTGAATGAGGTGGTATTGGCTGAAGGTCCCTTCAAACAGGCGATGGAGCTGAACCGATCTTATCTGTTGGAGCTTCAACCAGACCGCCTGCTGGCGCGTTTTCGGGAATATGCCGGACTTACGCCCAAAGCACCTCAGTATGAAGGCTGGGAAGCGATGACTATTTCCGGTCATACACTGGGACATTACTTGTCCGCTTGCTCCATGATGTATGCTTCAACGGGCGATGAGCGTTTTAAAGAAATTGCACATTACATTACGGATGAACTAGCCGTTTGTCAGGCGGCGCATGGTGACGGATATGTATCCGGTATTCCAGGGGGGAAGGAACTTTTTGAAGAGGTGTCTGCTGGAAATATTCGCTCGAAGGGCTTTGACCTGAACGGTGCCTGGGCACCCTTGTATACACTGCACAAGTTATTCGCTGGCCTGCGGGATGCGCACCATTTGACAGGCTGTGATAAGGCATTAGTTGTAGAGCGCAAGCTGGCGGACTGGCTCGAAGGAATTATGAAGCCGATGAGCGATGAGCAGCTCCAGCAGATGATGTTTTGCGAATATGGAGGCATGAATGAGGTATTGGCCGATTTGTATGCGGATACCGGGGAAGAGCGCTACTTGTGGCTGGCTGAATGCTTCTGGCACAAGCTGGTGCTGGACCCGCTTAGCTCGCAGGAAGACTGTTTGCAGGGCATTCACGCCAATACACAGATTCCGAAGCTGATCGGGCTTGCCAAGGAATATGAGCTGACCAATGATACGAAACGCCGGGCAACGGTGGAGTTTTTTTGGGAGCGGGTGGTGGATCATCATTCGTATGTCATTGGCGGGAATAGCTTTGGAGAATATTTTGGCGCGCCAGATGGCTTGAATGATCGCATCGGGCCTCATACGACGGAGACGTGCAATACCTATAACATGCTTAAGCTGACCAATCATCTGTTTCAATGGAATGCTTCCGCCAAGGAAGCGGACTTTTATGAGCGAGGTCTATTCAATCATATTTTGGCTTCGCAGGACCCGGTTCACGGGGGCGTAACGTATTTTCTGTCGCTGGCCATGGGCGGGCACAAGCATTTTGAAAGCAAATTTGATGATTTTACGTGCTGTGTCGGCACAGGGATGGAAAACCATGCGAGCTACGGCAGCGGCATTTATTTTCACGATCACGATAAGCTATATGTCAATCAGTTCATTGCCTCCACGCTGGAATGGAAGGACACAGGTGTTACGTTAAATCAAAATACTTCCTATCCAGATACGGATCATACGACGCTGGAGATTCAATGCGATCAACCTGCCTCATTTATGCTACTCATCCGTTATCCATATTGGGCTGAAAAAGGAATTACCATTCGTGTAAATGGCAAGGAGCAATCGGTTGTATCGGAACCGGGCAGCTTTGTCTCCATCGCCAGAACGTGGATTGACGGTGATGTTGTAGAGGTGACGATTCCGATGTCGCTGAGACTGGAGCAGATGCCGGATAACCCGGATCGGGCAGCTGTCATGTATGGACCGCTGGTGCTGGCAGGCGACCTTGGACCCTTAGAAGATCCTAAAGCCAAGAATTTCCTGTACACACCAGTATTCATCCCCCAAACGGAAAAGCTGGATGCCTGGATTCAGCCCGTGGAGGGCAAGACCAATACGTTTCGTACCTTGAATGCAGGGCATCCCCGGGATGTGGAATTATCTCCTCTGTATAAAATGCATGACCGTACGTATTCCGTATACTGGGACATTTTTACCAAGGAAGCGTGGCAGGAGGCGGAACAGGAATATACAGCGGCACGCGAAAAGCTGGCGATTCTGGAGCAGTGCACGATTGATTTTGCCCAACCCGGAGAAATGCAGCCGGAGCGAGATCATAACTTCCAGGGAGATGCTTCGACTCGCACCGGATATGTGAATAACCGACCTTACCGGAATGCGGGAATTGACGGCTGGTTTTCTTTTGATCTGAATACAGATCCGTCTGCTCCGATGCTGTTGGTCATTACCTACACAGCTACGCTGGAAATGCCTAACTGCGGTTTTGATATTTTGATTAACGGTCATCCGCTTGAGCATTTTAGTGAAGGCTTTGATGAGGCCGATAAGTTTTACAACGTTAATGCTGCTATTCCGGCTGCATATCTGGAGGGGAAGGATCAAGCGACAGTGACCTTCAAGGCCAAGCCGGGACAGCGTATCCGCAGATTGTTTGGGCTGAGGATGGTTAACAAGGACGTATATGAGCAACGCTATCAAGCTGGAAGTTCAGGTATACATGAATGATCTTTGAAATGTTTCGTGAGAGAAAAGTAACGTTTGATTTTTAGTCCGGTATGATTTATGATGTAAGAAATATTGGATGATGCTGGAATAATCCATATGGTGGTATGAGCTGATACATTCATAGTTTTGTCGCGCGTGAAGCACACGGGCTGTTTCTTCCTTCATAGGAGAGAGGCAGCCCTTTTTTGTTGATATTTTGCGGAAATATAAACTTTTTTAAAGAGTCAGTTCTATGATTTAGGGGGAGGGCTTGCTCAATAGAGTCTATTTGTTTGGAATGCTTTGTATTAGAAGTTTTTCTTATAGATTTTGTAATAGGGAAACCCTATAATATATAAGTTGTATCCAGTATTTTCCGAAAGTGGGGATGCGATAAGTTTATGAGATTAGAGATGATATACATAGTTTAAAGTTTAAGCTGACAAAGGGGATAGAGAGATGAGTATGAAAAAATGGATGTTGAGTTTGACCGCAGTCACGTTGCTATGGGGGGCGACAAGTACGATTCCAACGACGGAGGCAGCAAGCAGCACCAAACCGATTGAAGTCTTGTTAAACGCGAAAAAAATACAGTTTCCAGATGCTAAACCTTTTCAGGATAGTAACGATTATGTGATGGTTCCGATTCGTTTTGTATCCGAAGCGCTAGGGGCTAAGGTAGGCTGGGAGAAAACAGGCGGTCAATTGGCTGTGTCGATTAAGAACGACGCCCATGCTGTTAACATGACAGTGGGTCAAAACACCGCTACCGTGGATGGGCAGACCAAAACGTATGAAACGAAGATTATTTTGAAGCAAAACCGTACTTTTGTGCCGCTGCGGTTGGTAAGTGAAGGCCTGGGGCAAACGGTGGAGTGGGATAAAGTTAGCCGCTGGGTCTGGATTGGGAAGAAGGAAATTGCTGCGCTGGAGGATACAGGGCATCAGGCGGTAAGTATCGAGCCGTATAAAAAGGCGTTCGGCACAATGCCTGGTCTTCTAAACAATGTTGTTGGTCAGCCGTATGACAAAGTGGTGATCTTTAAACTGTCCGACTTGCCTATTAAGTTGTTGCGCGATATTTATTCAGTCGAGCCTTATACGAGTCCAAAGGGAGTTCCATACCTGAAAGTGCGGGCCAAAACAAAATCTACGGCAGGCAGCCTTTTTTACTTGACTAAAAACAAGGATGTGCGCCTTCGCCCTGCACTAGATGAATTGACGCAAGACAATGGAGACGGTACAAAGATGCTCTATTACAAAATATATTCGTATGCTGACGCTAACCTTTATGGCAACAAGGATTATAAAACTTTTAAGCTGCAAGACATTGAGTACATTGGTTTTGATCTTGCATCGAGAGACTACATCCCAATAATGGTTAACCCGTGGAAAGGTAATTAAGAAATGGGGAAAACTGAACGCATTCTGGCCGTATTGCTGGTGGGGGTACTGCTTTTGTTGCAGCTCCCGCCTTTTTCTTTCCCTATCGATAAGGCGGCAGCCGATACAGAAATTACTCCGCTGTCCTACTATGCAGACAAGAATAATCGTTACTTTGTCGGTATGATGTATTTCGATATGTGGAAGAATATCGCAGGGACGTGGGTCACAAACGGTGGTAAACAGCCTGGAAAAGGGATGCATGGTGAGGCTACTTTTACTTACAAATTTAGTTTCCCGGGTAGAAAAATAAAAAGTGTTGAAGCATCACTTTATAAACCTAATGATGAGAACAACAAACTAAACCCTGACTATATCAAATATTTTGAGAAATCTCGTTCTGATAGCTATGAAGAATACGTACGTTACATAAGTAAAGGCACAGTGAAGGACGATATTCGTTCCTACCAAATACAGGGGGTTGGAACGGACTCCACCATTATTCCGATTACAGTAAACATGATGCTTAATGCGGAAGTCATAGCCAAAGATATTAAGGAAGAGAGCTGCCCGAACTGTGCCAAAGAAGTTGAAGCCTGGCGTATCTACCAGCCCATCCTGTTCAAGATCGAACTGGAGAGCAGTCTAATCGTCAAGCATTTTACCACTGATGGGAAATCGCTTAACAACGTATTTACACCAATAGAAGATGAATTAAAAGCTGATCAACTGTATGATTTTACCCCGCCAACCAAACCGAAATATGAGTATGTGGGTTATAAGAAAAGCACGACCAGTAAACCGCCAAGCGGAGATATTTTGCCGGGAATTGTACCCGGATTTACCTATGACGGTTCTTTTGAGCAGTTTACCGCTTATTTGTATTACAAAGAAGCTCAGGGCTGTCCTAAGCCTGGAGAAAGTCAAGAGGGAGCACCCTCAGATTGCCAAGATAATGAACAGCCAACAAAAGGTGTTGTCTGCTCCCGCCCCGTTCCAGGTCTGCGCTTGGAAACTGCCGAACTGGACCCGACAGTATCTGCCGTTATCAAAGCGGACCAGCGTGGTCGGGAACGATTTGACGTATCCAAAGGTATTCCTACATCTGAAAGCCTATACGGTCATGTGCAAGCGAAGAGATACCTTTTTCAACATAAGTTTGTGAACATGACAGGCCAGTGTACATATACGGTGAACGTAAAACGGGAATATCGATTGACCTGGCGGCCTAAGAAAAAATCTCGACGGAGTGAGACCGTGAAGCGAACCTATACTTACCAAATCGTCCGTCCATACTCATATTGGACGATAGATAATTTGGAGGTGTACGGCATTAAGGAGGCTACGCTCCGAAATTATGCGTTACCTAATGAAACAATCACTTTGCGTCCGCAATCCTATACACCCCCTTCCTATATTGCAGCGACTCAGGGCAATTTTTATCCGCCCCCTGCACCCGGGACAGTGGATGGCGGTAGCCGTAGCAAAAACGGTGGCAGCAGCAAGCCGAGTGTACCTGATGACCGTAGTGCACTGAAATCCAAGGCAGAGGGGGCTGTTAAGGAAATCGAAGTGGAAAACGACACTCTAACCTTTGAAAACAAGATCATTATGAATCCGGAGCGCGTTAAGGTGAATGGCCCTAGGCCAGGCGTTATACCCTCTTCCGGAGCAATTGGGCCGGATGTGCTGTACAGTCCGGATCATGTGATTGATAAGTATAAGATAAATAAGTCCAATACGCCCAGCAGCGGTGACATCACTTACGCTATTCTCAAAGGAAATATCAATGGAGGTGCGGATAAAACGTTTCCGATACAGGGAATTAATACGGTGACTGTCCACACTCCCGTAGTGAATCTGTCTAAAGTGTCGGACGATGCTGCTCATAACCAGAAAACCCAACCTACGAAAGGACGATCCGCGCTTATCTTGGAGCGCCCTTTCCGGGTAACGATCTCGACAGCAGGCCCACATTTAAATATTCCTGGCTATGGTGATCGGGAGTATGCCAAATATGTACGAACCAAGCAGGTGCGATTTCCGTTCGATGTCTACGACAAAGGGAAGACACAATTTTATCCGCGGGGTACCTGGATCGACATTCCGGTGCAGCAGCTCGACACAGACTTTTATTTGCCCGTATGGGTGGATGAAGGCAACTATACAGTTGAGTTCCGTACCATTGCCGAAAATGCACCGGACGGGTTCACCGAACAGCGCCATGCCAACACGGATATCGCCCATCATGTTGCCAATGATGTGGTGAATATTGAGGTCATCGGACGGATGTACGATTTTCATATCACGGATATTGCTGATTACCATTGGGAGCGGGTATTTCGACAGCGAAAAGGAAGCCCGACGCATAGTGGCCTGTCCTATTGGACGGGGCTTGGCAATATTGACGGGTTGCCTAGAGGGAACCCGGAGCCGTTCACCTTGCCCGTTCGTCCCGGCAGTCACCCATATGAAGGTTATGCAAATGTGGCGGTCAAGACAGGCTATCATTTCAAGTTTGACCTCAAAACCAAAGGCAATATGTTTAGCGCCAAGGACGGTATTCGCATCACGCCATCGTTCTATTGGGTGAGCAAAGATGGGCGACAGCGGGAAGAGGTGGATCTGTATACACATTCCGGCAGTCGAAAATTTATCCGTTTGGGATCGGCGGAGGACCGTGAAAAGCGATATGTTATTTTGAATGAACGGCTACGCAATGTGCCGATGGAGGAAATGCAGGACACGTCAGCCTACCAATACAAGCATGAGCTGAGTGAAGCACAGCAAAGCCAGTTGACACTGGAACGTTATGTTTCCCTGTATGCCCACCGTATTGCACGCAGCAAGACCTGGATTGGACGTTACGACTGGCTGGTACTGCCTGCGGCTGTGCGTACCTTGATTGGTCCGAAGACAGACCTGCCAGATGGGGTCAACGTCGATCGCGCTAATGCGTCGATTCAGCGCTGGTATGGTGAATATAGCCTGCCTGCTGATGTGTACGCAGTCACCAAAGGCACGGATTTGCGCGAGGTCAGTCGCCGTCAGGAGCTAAACGAGCATACAGATATATTCAAGAAAACGGGCTTTATCGTCGTCCGCTTTAATGTGGAGTCACTGCGTCAGGGGGACACCGAGCATCCGCATTTACAGTATATAAATGGTCCGCTATTGAACCAGTGGCAACTGGAGGGTTACCGCCGAGAGATAAAAGACCCGTACGGGCATATCTTTCATTTACAGGACGGGGATGTAGTATTTTATCATGCGGATCAGTCCAGTCGGGACGATTTCAGTTCATTTGTCCCTCACTAGCTTGCAGTAATCAAGACGAATCCTAATCCATAACTAGCGCGAAAAATACGAAAACGGACAATGGAACAATCCACTGTCCGTTTTTTTATGCCTAAGTTTTTCATACGTTATAATAGACCGATATATCTGGGCTTTTTTTACGGAGAACAAAGGAACGGCTAAACAAAGGAATGATTGAATTAAAGGAGTGATCATGGTGGATGAAAAGGATTGTTTAATGTTGTGCTACATTGCAGAAGAACAGAGCATGAAACGTGCCGCCGAACGTCTATATATTACACAGCCTGCCTTGACCTACCGTCTGAACCAATTGGAAAAGGAGTTCGCTGTACCTCTCATTGTACGCGGGAACAGAGGAACGAAGCTGACCATGGAAGGGGAGCGACTGGTGGAGTATGCCAAACGGAATTTGAGGGAACTGACCGAATTAAAAGAAGCTGTCATTCACCTGAGAGGGGAAGTAAAAGGTACGCTGCGCTTGGGGATTTCAAGCTATTACGGACATTATCGGCTACCGCCGATTCTTAAAAGCTTTAAAGATATTTATCCTGACGTGCAATTTTCAGTCACCTGCGGACTCAGTGCGGAAATCTATGAGATGCTGCGCGGGGATGAAATTCATCTGGGTGTTATCCGCAATGATTACCCTTGGTCTGAGGGAAAGCATCTTCTTCATGAGGAGCATATCTGCGTGATCTCCAAAGAAGCTGTAGAGCTTGAGCAATTGCCGGAGCTTCCAATGATTCGTTATAAGGACCCGGGGAAGCCGCAACTTTCCGGTCATATGTATTCCTCGTTCAACGAATCGGTACAGGCATGGTGGAGTGAGAGAATAGGCCGTGCACCACGAGTTTCTATGGAGGTGGATAGCTACGAAACCTGCAAGGAAATGGTTCGGCACGGACTGGGATATTCAATCGTACCCGAAATATTTATCTCTCCCAAGGATGAACTGTATGCATTTAATTTGATTCGTAAAAATGGAGATCCTGTCCTGCGTAGAACATGGATGTTGTATAAAAATAAATACAGCCGTCCTATGGCAGTGGAAGGATTTGTAGAATGGATGCTCCAGTCTTGAGGCTGTAAATACATTGAATATACGTAATTAATGGTGAAAAATAGCGTATATCAAGGACAAACATGTCATATATAAAATAATTTTAAGGATAAAGCCAAAAAATATTAAATTTACTTCACTGGTCTTCGCTTATACAATGTTGAATATTGATTGTATAATTATTCGTTATTGCGAATGAAAGGCGGTATTCCATTGATGGATTTAACAACGAACGGACATAATGGCAGAACGTCATCCCATGAAGAGATTTTGAAGGCTGTAGATGCAAAGGATCATGAGTTGCGGGGGCTTGCCCGAACAATACATACCCATCCTGAATTGAGCTTTCATGAATATCAGGCTCAGGGATGGCTCACGAGTACACTGGAGCAAGCTGGTTTTGCTGTGGAAAAGGGGATTGCAGGACTGGAAACCTCCTTCCGCGCCGAATGGGAAGGGAAGCCCGGCGGACCGACAATTGCTTTGCTGGCAGAGTATGACGCACTTCCGGTGATCGGACATGCCTGCGGTCACAATCTGATCTGTACCGCATCGGTCGGAGCAGCCATAGCCCTAAAAGAAGCGATACCGGACCTACCCGGACGTATTGTGGTATTGGGCACACCCGCCGAGGAGGAGGGCGGCGGCAAAATCATGATGTGCGAGCATGGTGTGTTCGACGGCGTGGACGCCGTGATGATGGTGCATCCACAGAATAAAACGATGGTTTTACGCGGGGGACTGGCCTGCGTGGACGCCACCTTCACGTTTCATGGCAAGCAGGCTCATGCTGCATCCTCCCCGGAGAAAGGCATTAGCGCGCTGGATGCTATGATCAATGCCTTTGTGGCGATTAATTCGGTTCGCCAGTTCGTTACCAGCGACGTACGTATCCACGGCATTATTACCAAAGGCGGGGATGCTCCCAATGTCGTGCCGGAGCTGTGCGAGGCTGTGTTTATTTTACGGGCGCAAACCGTCGTCGGTCTGGCTGAGGTGAGGAACAAGGTGTACCGCGCTGTTCGTGCGGCGGCAGAAGGCATGGGTGCGACGGTGGATATTTCCGAGGGGCTTATTTATGCGGAGCGCAATACCAACAAGAAGCTGGCGGCTTTGTTCCAGAGCAAGTTGGAGCAGCTGGGTTTGGAGGTTCACGAGCCGCCTGCGCAGGGAGGGATCGGCTCGTCGGATATCGGCAATGTCAGCCAGATTACTGCAGCGATTCATCCTTATATCCGATTGGGTGACGCGTCCACGCACACGCCGGAATTTGCCCGGCTTGCAGGAGCAGAGGAAGGCATGATTGAAATGAATTATGCCGCCAAAGCGCTGGCGCTGACCGCTTATGATCTGGTAACCGATCCGGTGGCTCTGAGAGAGGTACGGACTGAATTTGAACAATGGCAAGCGTTGAGAAACGGGGGAGCATCCGAATGAGCAGCAACACGACCGTACCGAGCGGTCCGAAGAAATGGCTGAAAATGCCGCACACCTTTGTCATTCTTATTTTTCTGACCTTAGTGGCTGGAATATTGACTTATGTCGTTCCCGCTGGAGAGTTTGAACGGGTTAAAAATGAAACGACCGGCAAAACGCTGCTCGTTCCCGGTTCGTACGCTCATGTCGATCCGAATCCGGTTACGCTGTGGGACATCCCAAAATCCATCGTATCCGGTCTAGTCGATTCGGCTGATGTTGTCTTTTTCATTCTAATCATTGGCGGTGTCTTTCAGATTATTACTTCCTCGGGCACAATTGAGGCGGTGACCGGAAGAGTTGCGAGGTCTTTTTCCAACAAGGGGTTATGGGTCATTCCCGTGTTTATCACCTTGTTTTCCGTAGGTGGTTTTACCATGGGAATGTCCACTGAGGTGATGGTATTCGTGCCGATTGGTATTGCCATCGCCCGGGCGTTGAAATTTGATGCGTTGACGGGTACAGCCATGATTTCGCTGGGAGCCTCCTGCGGGTTTACCGCCGGGCTGCTGAACCCGTTTAATGTCGGATTGGCACAGGCGATTGCGCAAATTCCTATTTTTTCAGGGCTGTGGCTTCGTGCCATCCTGTTGGTCATCCTGATCGTTATTACGAGCTTATATATTATGCGTTATGCCAGTAAAGTGAAGAAAAGCCCGGAAAGCAGCCTCGTTTACGAATTGGAAAAGAGCGCTGAAGACAAGCCGGTGGATCTATCCAATCTGCCTTCCATACAGCTTAAGCATATCCTGATCATTTTGACCGTTATAGTAAGCTTCGCGATGTTAATCTGGGGAGTGTCCAAAAAAGATTGGTGGATGGAGGAACTGGCTGCCCTGTTTCTTTCGATGGGAGTCATTTCCGGCTTTTGTGCAGGCTACGGGCCAAGTCGCATTGCGACAGAGTTTGCCAAAGGGGCCAAAGATATCACCTATGGTGCCCTGATCATTGGTTTTGCACGTTCCATCGTCGTCGTGCTGGATCACGGCAATGTGATTGATTCAATCGTTAACAGCCTTGCGATCATGGTGGGACATCTGCCGGAATCCGTGCAAGTGCTGGGTATGTATGTGTTCCAAAATGTCATGAATGTATTTATTACCTCCGGTTCGGGGATGGCAGCGACGACGATGCCCATTATGGTGCCGCTGTCCGATCTGTTGGGTATTACACGGCAGACCACAGTCCTTGCATTCCAGTTGGGAGATGGATTTTCGAATATGATTTTGCCTACTTCCTCTGCCTTAATGGGGAGTTTGGCGGTGTCGGGTATTCCATATCAGAAATGGGTTCGCTTCTTTTGGCCGTTACTGGCCGCCTGGTTCGTACTGGGTGCAGTATTCGTGGTTGTAGCTCAAATTATTGGGTATCACTAAAATATAAAAGGAAAATTAGATATATATTGAGTCCTCAGTATGCCGTTAACAGGCTTGGTGAGGGCTGTTTTATTTGGAATGAGTAAACAACACGGTTTTGTGTAGAGAAATCCTCGGATATTTAAACGCGTTTGGGGGAACGGCAAAACTATAATAATAGGGAATTTAATTTATGTAAGCGCAATCATTTCAGGTATTTGCTTGTCATCACAATACATTCGAGGAGGACGACCTGGATGGCTCAAGGGAAAGGCGCATGGCGAAAGGGAAGCTTGACCGCCGCGTTGGCAGCGATGCTGGCGATGACGGGGACGACTGGAGGAGTGGCTGCGGAAGACTTGTCCGAACCGACGCTGCAGGCGGAATCAGCAATCGCAGTTGTACAGAACCGTAGCGGCAGCATTCAGCTGGAAAAGCTGGATCGCGGACTGGTAGCTGCGGTAACGCAGGAGGGGGTATTTTTAAGCTGGCGGTTATTGGCTCAAGAAGTGAACGGTTACGGTTCAACGGGGCTGACAGGAGCGGACTTTAACGTATATCGTGACGGTAAGAAGATCGCGACAGTGACCGACAGTACCAACTATGTGGATAAGGAAGGGAATGGGAAATCGGTATACAGAGTAGCTTCAGTCGTTAATGGGCGGGAAAAGGATCGTAGCGCCAAAGTGAAGCCATGGCAGCAGGGTTACTATGAACTTCCTCTCCAAAAGCCTGCCGATGGCGTAACACCAGCAGGTGAATCCTATACTTATTCGGCCAATGATATGAGTGTGGGAGATGTGGATGGAGATGGGCAATATGAATTTTTTGTAAAATGGGACCCGTCGAACTCCAAAGATGTATCTCAGAAGGGGTATACCGGAAATACGTATGTCGATGCGTATACGGCCGAAGGCAAGCTGTTGTATCGGATTGACCTGGGCGTGAATATTCGATCAGGTGCGCATTATACACAGATGATGGTGTACGATTTTGACGGCGATGGTAAAGCCGAGCTGATGTTCAAAACGGCTCCAGGGACCAAAACGATTTCTTTTGATAAGAAGGGCAAGCCGAAAAAAGAAAAATATATTACTCTGCCACGTGAGGATCGCAAAGCAGGGATTACACATGAGGACGATTACCGTTTGAGTCGCTCGGATTATTATGAGCATGTGGTGAACATGTTTATGAACTGGACGAAGCATGAAGAAGTGGTCAAGGGACAATGGCCTGCTACGCTGGAGGAATGCTTTGGTATCGCTCCGAAGTACAATTATCCGTTATCCCGAAAGGATGCGGAAAGCCTGACAGACTACTTTATGGACGTATACGCACCTTCACGGAGCGACAAAAACAAGCTTAGAGAGTTCGAGGGCTTCATCGTCGATGGACCGGAGTATTTGACGATTTTCAAAGGGAAAACGGGAGCTGAGCTGGATACCATCCGCTATGAGCCGGAGCGTCATGACGATGGCCTCATGTGGGGAGACTACGCCATGGCCCGAATTGAACCCGCCAATCGTGTAGACCGCTTCCTGGCAGGTGTGGCTTACTTGGACGGACGCAAGCCGTACGCCGTATTCGCACGCGGCTATTATACGCGTTCCACTTTGGCCACCTACACATGGGATGGTCGCCATCTCCAAAAACATTGGATGGTGGACAGTGGCTGGACACCGATGACCAATCCATTTAACGATAGTCCGCACGGGCGTGATGGAACGGACCCGAAATTTGGCACCTTGACCACACAGGGAGCGCATTCTTTGAGCGTGGTGGATGTGGACGGTGACGGCAAGGACGAAATCGTATACGGTTCCGCCACGATTGACCATGATGGCAGCCTGTTGTACAGCTCATTTGATGTCATGCCTCCTGAAAGCGCAACTCCAGGTCAAACCGCCAGATTGGGACATGGCGATGCGCTGCATGTGACCGATATTGACCCGGATCGCCCCGGCAAAGAAATCTTTATGGTACATGAAGGTGGCACCTACGCTCCATATGGCTATTCTTTGCGGGATGCCAAAACGGGTGAAATCATTTACGGCGCATATTCCGGCAAGGATACAGGTCGGGGAATGGTCGGTGACATAGATCCGGATCAGCGAGGTCTGGAGACGTGGGCCATAGGCCTGTGGACCGCAGCGGGTAAACAGCTGGATACGAAGATGCCAGGTACCAATATGAGTATCAAATGGGCAGCTGATATGACCACACAAATCGTAAACGGTGCAATTGATGTAATCCCAACCATTGAGGATTGGAAACGAGGTACATTGTTGACCGCCACTGGAACCAAAACGAACAACTATACGAAAGGAACTCCATCGCTGGTAGCCGACATTTTCGGAGACTGGCGGGAGGAAATGCTGGTCCGCACAGCGGATAGTTCAGCAATCCGTATCTATCTGAGCACAGAGCCTACGACGCATAAATTGTACACGTTGATGCATGATCCGCAATATCGCACGGATGTGGCGCGTCAAAATACCGGGTATAACCAACCTTCCTATACGAGCTTTTACTTTGCGTCCGATATGGATTGGGCGAATGTACCGATTCCCAAGCTCTACACGCCAAAAGCCTTGATGGAGGAAGAGAGCAGTGATGAGGTGGATGAGGCAAAGACAGCGGAGGTAGATGAAAAAGAAGTCGATGAAACGAAAATCGATGGGGCGGAAATAGATGCGAAGGAAATAGAGGGAGAGCCAGTAGTTCCAGCAAAGGATTTATAAACCAATAGTTGAAGACTAAGATTCTATTTCGGCGTATAAATTAGTTAATGGATTTAGAAAAAGGCAAGCCTCTGGATGATTTAGGGGTTTGCCTCTTTGCTTTCTTAGAGCTTTCACAGTAGAGGTAGCTCTATTCAGGGTCTGTATTGATGGTTAGAAAAGCCTTAATAGTGAGGGAAACGCTGAAAGCAGCGGAGAGGACGGAACGATTGAGAAAAAGCGTCAGCGGTCGCCTTTGTATCCGGATTTTTACCACTAAGCCATTAAATAAAATCCGGATACAACAGCGATTGGAGCAACGTTCCGTTCGCGGAGCGTCTTCAGAACATCTCTTTTACTCTCACCATCTATTGCAATGTCGGAGTGGATTCTCTAAATATCGGCTCTGTTCTGATATGCGTGATCTGATAAGGTCTAGAAGGATTTTTGACCCGCGCCAATAGCATCTCAGCCGCCGTAATGCCCATTTCGTTGTTGTAGATATGCACGGTGGATAAATGAGGTTCCACAATCCGGGATTCAGGAGCGTTATCAAACCCAAACACGGCAATATCGTCAGGAATTTTCAAGTTTTTATTTTTGAGCGCTTTCATGACACTGACGGCAATAAAATCATTGGCGCACACGAACGCAGACGGTAGCACGTTCATACCTTCCAATTGTTTATCCATCCAATCCGACTCGGAGAAAAAATTCCGGTCCTGATCGACAATACAGCAAGATAAATCCACATTTAGACCTGCTTCGATTAAAGCTCTGTTATATCCAAACCACCGCTCGTTGAAGCTTTTGCAATGCTTATAATCCCCAGCAAACCCGATCCGCGTAAATCCACGATGAATCAGGCTTTTGGTGACAGAATAAACGCTATGTTCATTTTCCATCAGCAATAAATCCGCTTTCAAATCAGGATAAGAAATGTCCACAGAACAATCAATAAAGATCGTGGGCAGTCCCAAATCCGTAATAAGCTCACTATATTGTGGATCAAACATTTCAATACAAATAATTCCATCCACCTTGGAGGCTTCAAAATTATTAGGAAGCGTTCCTGCATGGATTTCATTTTCCCGCACAATATGAATCGACAGATTATACCCTTCTGCGCTTATTCTTTTCTCCAAACCACTGATGAGTAAGGAGCCAAAATGTGAGCTGTTCGGCAGATTGCATGTGACCAGGGCAATGTTACCTTGATTTTTCGGGATGATGCTCTCCGTTTCCACATAGGCAAATTGCTTATATTTAAGTTCTATCGCTTTTTTAATGACCTTGTTCCGAGTATCAACCGGGATGCTATCATTACCGTTAATCGCTTTGGACGCGGTATTTCGAGAGATTCCCAAAGCGTCAGCAATATCTTGAATGGTGACTTTTTCTTTCTTCATAGACAGGTTCCACCTTCACTAATAATGGATTGCCTGAGAGGTACAGTTGCCTCTTACAGCTCTCCGTTTAGACCTTAAATGTATCTTAAATGTATAATAGTTCGCATAAAATAGCAATGTTTGCGTTACAAATGAACAAATAATATTTACATTTGGAAAGTTTATTTGATAACTTATATTTATCTCCATCGGATCGACAAATAAATTTAAATCCAATCTTATATAAGCTGGACAAAAAAGTGCGCATGGGAAACAGAGAGGACAGATCCATGCTGTATAAGTAAAGCGGTCATTGTTTATGGTTAACTTTTAAAGTTGGATTATATACTATGACTGTTATCATTTCTTCTTACAGAAGCATAATTTATTAATGCTATATTTAGTCAAATGTCAATTATTTTTTTACAAAAAACATTGACGAATGACATTTCGATTTGGTAAATTGAAGATGAAAAATGTAAGCCTTTTCAAATTTGTTGTACAGGCGATTTATTACAGATTGGGGGAATTGCGAGTATCAGAAAAACAGGAGATGCTCGTCGGTTATGCTTCTGATACGCAGGAAGTATATGTAGACCGGACACGGTCAGGCTGTTCGGATTTCCATGAAGACTTTGCGGGAAGACACGCAGCCTCACTGGAAACAGTAGAAAACCGATTGGACATTCATATCTATGTGGATCGTTCGCCGTTGAAATGAGACGTTCTCCATGAAGATCTAAACAGCGGATTTTCCAATTATTTTGTAGTGGATGCGCGGTGTTGATCCGTACTAGAAGGTAGGGGGATGAAGGTGGAGTTTACTAACACGCGAACGAACCTGACCAATTGGCAGATTAAGGGACAGGGGCACAAAGAAGATAACATCCAGGGACTTTTGCTGAGGTCGGAGCCGCAGGAAAATGTGATGGCTATGTCCGGAACAACGTCTCAGGATTTTACTTTTGAGGCGGATGTGATGGTCACAGACACACAGGCGGATGCTACGCTAGTATTCCGTTCCAGTGAGGACGGGTGGTCTTCCTATATGCTCCAAATCGTGCCGGCTGCCGGATTGTTGCGGTTGCGGGATGCTGCCGGGGATATTGGAAGACTGAAAGAGGAACGTCAGGTCAATTTAAAAAAAGGAGCTATTTATCATCTTAAGGTGAGCGTAGAGGGCTCCCATCTTAAAGTGTTCTGGGATGAGGGATATAAGCCGATTATAGATGTGGTCGATACGACTTATACATCAGGATATTTGGGGCTGAATGTCTGGAATGGATCAGCGTTATTTCAGAACATTCAAGTCAGTGATATGGATACGAATCTAAGCGGACCGCTCCTGATCTGTGGAAAATGGCAACCTGACCTGAAGGGGCAAAGGGCTGAGGGAACAAGTGCAGTAGATGCGTTGAAAATATATGGCTCCGCAGCTACAGACCTGGTGCTGGAAGGCGGTGTGACGCTGAATCCTTCTGAACCGGGAATGGAAGCAGGACTATTTTTCAGAGGGAGTCAGGATGGGGAAAATGGATATGTTGCTTCTGTGCAAGGCGAAGGCAATCAGGTTCGCGTACAACTGAAGAAGGCGGACGGAACGTTGATTACAAAGTCGGCGCAGACATATCAGGGTGGGTTCAGCAGCAAACACCACTTGGAAATCATCGCTCATGGAGAGCGGATTCAGATATTTATAGATGGATATACTCCTGCGGCAATTGATATCATGGATAGCAGCAATACCAACGTCTTTACAGGCTTGAAAGTGACCGGGGGAACTGCTTATTTTCAGGATATCTACCTTACCTCTGTCTCGAATTACTATACAGAAAAATATCGCCCGCAGTATCATTATTCTCCTGCCAGAGGCTCGGCGAGCGATCCGAACGGATTGGTTTATTTCGAGGGGGAGTATCACCTGTTCCATCAGGATGGTGGACAATGGGCGCATGCGGTCAGCCAGAATTTGCTGGATTGGAAAAGGCTTCCGTTTGCATTGAAGTGGAATGATCTTGGTCATATCTGGTCAGGCTCGGCTGTAGCCGATCTAACCAATACTTCCAGCTTGTTCGGTGACTACGGAGGAGCAGGGCTGATTGCCTATTACACTTCCTTCAATCCCGATCAGCCCAAGGGAAACCAGAGAATCGGCCTTGCTTACAGCACGGACCGGGGACGTACATGGCAATACCCGAAAGACCGTCCAATTGTAATAGAGAACCCGGGTCAAAGTGAAAACGATCCTGGCAATTGGGATTTCCGTGATCCTAAAGTAGTGTGGGATGAAGCCTATCAGCGCTGGATTATGGTAGTGTCGGGAGGCGATCATATTCGTTTTTTTACCTCCACCAACCTAATAGATTGGCACTGGACGGATAACTTTGGTTATGGTGATTATATACGTGGTGGAGTATGGGAATGCCCGGATCTATTTCAGCTTCCGGTAGACGATGGTAATACTTCTAAATGGGTGCTGATGGTTAGCACTGGAGCCAGCACAAACACTCAAGGCTCGGATACGGAATATTTTATCGGTGAACTGACGTCTGATGGCAAATTTCAAAACGATCATTCACCGGGGAAGGTGTTGAAAACCGATTGGGGCAAGGAATTCTACGCCTCAATGTCCTTCTCCGATGTACCCGACGGGCGGCGTATCATGCTGGCATGGATGACGAATTGGGACTATCCGTTCAGCTTTCCGACTTCTCCCTGGAAGGGACAGTTTAGCATCCCGAGAGAGTTATCGCTAAAAACAACTCGTGAAGGCATCCGTTTGATACAGCATCCGATATCCGAGCTGACTTCGCTGCGTTCCCGTTTATTTGCGATAGAAAATCAAAGTGTCACGGAATCTTATCCGAATATACTGGAAGGTTTGGATGCAGGTGCCTATGAGATTGAAGCGGTGTTCGAACTGCCTTCTGTTGGGGCTGCTTCAGCATTCGGGTTTTACGTGCGGGATGGCGGTGAGCAAAGAACGGCGGTCGGCTATACAACAGACATACAACAAATGTTTGTAAACCGTGCTGATTCAGGGCTTACAGATTTCTCTACTCTATTTTCAACGCTTCATAAAGCATCACTTGCACCTATCGGAAATCGAATCCAAATGCGTATATTTGTGGACGAATCCTCGGTTGAGGTGTTTGGGAATGATGGAGAGGTCGTATTTTCGGAGATTATTTTGCCCGATTCGGCGCGAAGAGGGATGGGCTTTTACACCCAGGGTGGTGAGGTGAAGGTTGTTTCCCTCCATGTTTATGCCTTGCGGAACAGCTGGAGGCTACCAGATGCTTCGTCTGCCAGTGTGATCATGGATCACACTTATGTGGAGCTTGCGAGGGAGCAGACGAAGCGTCTGTACGCGAGTGTGGAGGATGAGTCTGGAGAAAAAGAAATCTCGCTGATTTGGGTTTCTAGCAATCCTGAGATTGTAAAGATCAATGCGTCCGAGGACGGGAGTGCGTTAATGGAGGCAGTTGCCCCGGGAGAAGCTGTTGTTACGGCTTCCGATTCGGAGGATAAGGTCCGCGGTAGTACCTTGGTTAAGGTGCACGGTGGGGTGTTTCATACCAACCTTACAGGTTGGAAGCCGGATGTTTCCGCATCGCGGTGGATCGTGACAACGGATGGGATACGAGGAAGCTATATCAGCGATGCGAATTATATGGCTGCTGAGCAGGCGGAAGATTTTACGTATGAGGCTGATATGAAGCTGCATGGAAATGGAAGTGCTGGATCCATGATTTTCCGCGCCAATGCTGACGGATCGAGTGGCTATTATCTGAATTTGGACCCCAATCTGAAATCGATTCGCCTATTTTTTAAAAAAGAGGGTCAATTTGAGGAGCAGCAGGTGCTTGCCAAGGTTCCAAGATTCGTTCTGCCGGAAATGTTTCATCATATTAAAATCGTGGCAGAGGGCCTGCGCATTCGCATTGACGTAGACGGTGAGCAGGTCATCGACCTGGAAGATAGTACGTTCGCCGAGGGGCATGTGGGTGTGAATGTATTTGGAGGGCAGGCGTTTTACCAACATGTAAGGATCGAGCCAATTTGAATTTCTTATTTCAAAAGGAGAGCCGTCTTAACGGACTCTCTTTTTTTACGTCTTGATGTTATTGAGAATATATAATGTAACCGCACACATGTAAATGGTATGACATATTACCTAACGTAAAATTTGACACATATGTGAAATGAGGATAAATGTCAGAGATTTCATGGAGAAGCGAATTGACTGGATTTGTCCCTGTCTCTAAGATGTAATTATATTCCAGACAATAACAGAGATTTGTGTAAGGGAATATAACGTGGAGAGGAGGGAATGAATGGACTCTTTAGCTGATCTCTCGGAAACCCCCTTAGCATTGGAAACCCTCAGACGACATCCCTGTTATAACGAAGAGGCACATCGCTATTTTGCGCGCATTCATCTTCCAGTAGCCCCGGCATGCAATATTCAATGCCATTATTGCAACCGCAAATTCGATTGCGTCAATGAAAGCCGTCCCGGCGTTGTTAGTGAACTGCTCACGCCGGAGCAGGCGGCGAGCAAGACCTATGGCGTAGCGGCACAGCTGATGCAGCTGTCCGTTGTCGGCATTGCGGGACCTGGAGATCCGCTGGCCAATGCGGAGGCAACCTTCGATACCTTCCGCCGGGTCCGTAAGACAGTTAAGGATGTCATATTCTGTCTCAGCACAAATGGCCTTACCTTGATCAGGCATATTGACAGGATTGTAGAGCTGGGTATTTCGCATGTCACGATCACGATCAATGCTGTAGATCCAGTGGTGGGGAGCCGCATTTATGGATGGGTCTACGATGAAGGAAAACGCTATGCAGGAGAGGAGGCCGCGCGGCTGTTGATTGACCGCCAGCTGGCAGGCTTGAAGATGCTGGCTTCGAGAGGCGTATTGTGCAAGGTGAACTCGGTGCTGATTCCCGAAGTCAATGATGCCCATCTGCCGGAGGTAGCCAGGGTAGTCAAGGAGCACGGCGCAGTGCTGCACAACATTATGCCGCTCATCATCGCACCTGGTAGCCGGTATGAGCAGGAAGGGATGCGGGCTCCCCGTCCCCGTCTGGTCCGGCAGCTGCAGGAGCAATGTGCTGAAGCGGGGGCTGTCATTATGCGCCATTGCCGTCAATGCAGGGCGGATGCGATTGGACTGCTGGGCGAGGATCGCAATCAGGATTTTACATGGGAGAACATAGCGGCTGCTCCTCCCATGGATGAAGGGGCAAGGGCACAATTTCAGAAAGAACTGGATGAGAAGGTGAGAGTGAGAATGGAACGCAAGGAGGGACAATCACACCACAAACAACCGTCAACCGGGGCTGGCTGTAGCTGCCCGTTATCGGGAGATAAGCCTGAAGCGAGCTTCACCTCAAAGCCAGTCCTAATCGCAGTGGCCAGTCGTGGCGGAGGGAAGGTGAATCAGCATTTCGGCCGTGCCAAGGAATTTATGATCTATGAAAGCGACGGGACCATCGTAAATTTCATAGGCATTCGTAAGGTGCAATCCTACTGCCACGGGAAAGCCGATTGCAATGGGGACAAGGTCGAGACGATGAAGGAGATCCTTTCCATGGTGCATGACTGTGCATTGCTGCTGTCGTCCGGCATAGGCGAAGCCCCCAAAGAAGCATTGCAGGAAGCTGGCGTGCTGCCTATTGTATGCGGCGAGGATATTGAGGAATCGGTTCTGGAATATGTGAAATTTCTGCGTTATATGTATCCTGTGCAGAGCAATAAAGGAAGTAAGCGCAATAAGGGAGTTAAGGGCAATCGTTCGGATTTACCCATTAAACATTTTGGAGGCTGAGAAAATATGAGACAAATTGCGTTTTACGGTAAGGGCGGTATCGGCAAATCGACAACCTCGCAGAATACACTGGCTCAGCTCGCGACCAAATTCAAACAAAAAATTATGATCGTAGGCTGTGATCCCAAGGCAGACTCCACCCGTCTTATTCTGAATACGAAGGCCCAACAGACAGTGCTACATCTGGCTGCTGAAAGGGGCACGGTAGAGGATTTGGAGCTGGAGGATGTTGTCCAGAGGGGCTTCGGTGACATTCTGAACGTGGAATGCGGCGGGCCAGAGCCCGGTGTCGGCTGTGCAGGACGCGGCATCATCACAGCCATTAATTTTCTGGAGGAAGAGGGCGCCTACGAAGGGCTGGATTTCGTATCCTACGATGTACTTGGGGACGTTGTGTGCGGGGGCTTCGCCATGCCGATCCGGGAGAAGAAGGCGCAGGAAATCTACATCGTATGCTCAGGCGAGATGATGGCTATGTACGCTGCCAACAATATTGCGCGCGGGATATTGAAGTATGCCAACAGCGGCGGGGTACGTTTGGGCGGCTTAATCTGCAACAGCCGGAATACGGACCTGGAAGCGGAATTGATTACAGAGCTTGCGAGAAGACTGAACACGCAGATGATCCACTTTTTGCCGCGTGACAATGTTGTACAGCACGCTGAGCTGCGCCGTATGACCGTTACCCAATATAACCCGGAACATAAGCAGGCTGCGGAGTATGAAGAGCTGGCAGGTAAGATTTTGAATAACGATATGCTAACGGTTCCCACTCCCATTTCCATGGAAGATCTGGAGGATCTGTTGATGGAATTCGGCATTATTGAGGATGAAGAAACCGCAATTAACAAAGCTGAGGCGTCCGGGCAGTAGGCTCCAGCTAGAAGGCTTAATGACGGAACCAACGTGTGATGATGGAGGGAGCTGAACGCGTAGCTCGCAGGAGGGAGGAATAGGCCAAATGAGCAGTATTGTGGATAAGGGAAAGCAGATCGTAGAGGAGATACTGGAGGTATATCCCAAGAAGGCCAAGAAGGACCGGACCAAGCATTTTGAGATCGCGGATGAGGAGCTTGTGAACTGCGGAACCTGTTCCATTAAGTCCAACATGAAATCACGGCCCGGCGTCATGACAGCAAGGGGCTGTGCTTATGCAGGCTCCAAGGGTGTGGTATGGGGCCCGATTAAAGACATGGTGCACATTAGCCATGGTCCCATCGGCTGCGGGCAATACAGTTGGGGTACCCGACGCAATTATGCGAATGGGGTATTGGGAATCGATAATTTTACCGCCATGCAGATTACAAGCAATTTTCAGGAAAAGGATATCGTGTTCGGCGGAGATAAGAAGCTGGAGGTGATCTGCAGGGAAATTAAGGAGATGTTCCCGCTGGCTAAGGGCATCTCCGTGCAATCTGAATGTCCGGTCGGACTGATTGGTGATGATATCGGGGCCGTGGCTAAGAAGATGACAGAGGAGCTGGGCATTCCGGTCATTCCTGTACGCTGTGAGGGCTTTCGCGGGGTGAGTCAGTCTCTGGGCCATCACATTGCCAATGATGCTATCCGCGATTTTCTGATGGGGCGCCGCGAGCTAAAGGAGTCCGGGCCTTATGATGTCTCCATTATCGGGGACTACAATATCGGCGGTGATGCCTGGGCTTCGCGCATTTTGCTGGAGGAAATGGGACTGCGGGTTATAGCGCAGTGGTCGGGTGACGGTACGATCAATGAGCTGGGGATTGCGCATAAATCCAAGCTCAATCTAATCCATTGTCATCGTTCCATGAATTATATGTGCACAACGATGGAGCAGGAATACGGAATTCCCTGGATGGAATATAACTTCTTCGGCCCGACCAAGACGATGGAGAGCCTAAGAGCGATTGCTGCCCGCTTTGACGAGACGATTCAGGAAAAATGTGAGCAGGTCATTGCCCAATATATGCCGCAGATGGAGGCGGTCATCCGTAAATACCGCCCACGTCTGGAAGGCAAAAAGGTGATGCTTCTGATTGGCGGACTGCGGGCAAGGCATACCATCGGTGCCTATGAGGACCTGGGGATGGAAATTGTGGCTACAGGCTATGAATTTGCCCACAAGGATGATTACGAAAAGACATTTCCCGATGTAAAGGAAGGCACCATTCTGTACGATGATCCAACTGCCTATGAGCTGGAGGAATTGGCCCAGCGGCTGAATATTGACTTAATGGGTGCCGGAGTCAAGGAGAAATATGTGTATCACAAAATGGGCATTCCCTTCCGTCAAATGCACTCCTGGGATTACAGCGGGCCTTATCATGGTTTTGACGGCTTCAAGATTTTTGCACGTGATATGGATATGACCATAAACAGTCCAGTATGGAGCCTGCTGCCGTCCCGGCAGACTGCGGAGGTGCCGGTATGAACGAGCGTCTGAACATTGTCGATCACAATCAGCTGTTTCGGCAGGATAAATATGTGCGCCAGCGTGAGGAGAAACGGGCCTTCGAGGCCCCTTGCTCGCCAGAGGAGGTTACCGCCACCCTAGAGTACACCAAGACCAAGGAATACAAGGATAAGAATTTCGCTCGTACAGCTGTAGTCGTGAACCCGGCCAAGGCTTGTCAGCCGCTGGGAGCAGTTATGGCTGCGCTGGGCTTTGAAAAAACGCTCCCGTTCATTCATGGCTCACAGGGCTGTACGGCTTATTTCCGTAGCCATCTTGCCCGCCACTTCAAAGAGCCTGTTCCTGCCGTCTCCACCTCGATGACCGAGGATGCCGCCGTATTCGGCGGCATGCGCAACCTCATTGACGGTATAGAGAACTGTATTGCCTTGTATCAGCCGGAGATGATTGCGGTATGCACGACCTGTATGGCAGAGGTGATCGGAGATGATCTGTCTGCCTTCTTGGCTAATGCCCGTCAGGAGGGAGCCCTTCCCGAGGATATGCCGGTTCCTTTTGCCAATACCCCCAGCTTCTCCGGTTCACATATTACAGGCTATGACGCCATGCTGCGCTCTGTACTGGAGACGCTGTATAACAAGTCAGGCCGGACGCCGCAGCCTGGTCATGAATTGAAGCTGAATGTACTGCTCGGGTTTGACGGGTATACGGGCAATTTTGCGGAAATGCGGCGCATACTGGGGATGTTCGGCGCTACGTATACCATTCTGGGTGACCACAGCAGTAATTTTGATTCAGGGGCCACTGGAGAGTACAGCTACTATTACGGGGGAACGCCGCTTAAGGATGTGCCCGAGGCCGCAGATGCTGCCGGCACGTTGGCGATCCAGCAGTACTCTCTTCGTAAAACATTAGGCTATATGAAGCGAACCTGGGGGCAGCAGGTGTCTTCCATCTCCACGCCGCTGGGCATCCGCGCTACTGATTGCTTGCTTGAAGAGATCAGCCGTCTGTCCGGAAAGGAAATTCCCGAGGCATTGAAGCAGGAGCGCGCCCGAATTGTGGATGCCATGATGGATTCGCATGCTTATCTGCACGGCAAACGAGTGGCTATGGCGGGAGACCCGGATATGCTCATCGGCCTGATTGGCTTTTGTCTGGAGTTGGGCATGGAGCCGGTGCATATTGTTTGCTCCAATGGGGACCGGAAATTTGAGAAGGAAGCAGAGCTTCTGCTGAAGTCCAGCCCTTACGGTGCAGAAGCCACAGTTCATTCCGGTCAGGATTTGTGGCATATGCGTTCGCTGCTGTTCCAGGACCCGGTGGACCTGGCTATTGGCAGCTCCCACCTGAAGTTCGCGGCCAAAGAGGCGAAAATTCCTTTGCTCCGTGTGGGCTTTCCGATCTTCGACAGGCATCATCTGCATCGTTATCCGATTATCGGCTACCAGGGTGCGCTGAATCTGCTTACCCAATTCGTGAATACCGTACTGGATGTCATGGAAGAGCAGGCTCCGGATCATAGCTTTGATCTGGTGCGCTAATTGCTGTACCGCGTAGATGGAAGTTGGCAGCTATTTCAATGGATTCTATCTGAAATAAGGGGGGTGTGCGGATGGAGCCGGCTGTGTCTAACGGAAGGCTGGAGGTATCCTGCGGCAACAAAATTCCCAAAAGCACGCCCTGTCCCCGGCCTGTGCCGGGGGAGGCTTCGGGTGGCTGCTCCTTTGACGGGGCCCAGATTACACTGATCCCCATTGCAGATGCGGCTCATCTGGTGCACGGGCCGATTGCCTGTCTCGGCAATAGCTGGGAGAGCAGAGGCAGCCTGTCCAGCGGCCCAGAGCTGTCGGCGTATGGCTTCACTACTGATCTTGGAGAACAGGACATCATTTTTGGTAGTGAACAGAAGCTGCATGAATCGATTCGCTACATTGTCAGCCGCTTTGCTCCTCCCGCTGTGTTTGTCTATACAACATGTGTCACAGCCCTCACCGGTGAAGATATCGAGGGGGTCTGCAAGGCTGAATCGGAGCGGATGGGGACGCCGATCATTCCGGTGAACAGTCCGGGATTTGTGGGCAGCAAGAATCTCGGGACCCGGCTGGCCGGAGACGTGCTGTTCCAGCATATTATCGGCAGCACCGAGCCGGAACAGACAACCTCCCATGATATCAATCTCATTGGGGAATACAATATTGCGGGCGAGATGTGGCATATCGAGCGGCTGATGCAGCAGGCGGGAATGAGTATCCTGTCCCGAATTACCGGGGACGGTCGGTTCCGTGAGGTGGGATGGGCGCATCGTGCCAAGGCCAATATGGTCGTATGCAGCCGGGCTTTGCTGGGCCTGGCAGTCCAAATGGAGCGTAAATACGGCATTCCTTATTTTGAAGGTTCATTTTATGGAGCAAAGGAGACGAGTTATTCCTTGCGGCAGATGGCTTACCTGACTGGAGATCGTGATGTAGAGCGACGGGTGGATAAGCTGGCCGCACGGGAGGAAATGAGGCTATCGCTGGAGCTGGAACCCTACCGCAAGCAACTGAAAGGAAAGCGGGCAGTGCTCTATACCGGAGGGGTAAAGAGCTGGTCTGTCATTACGGCTTTGCAAGAGCTGGGCATTAAGGTAGTTGGTGTAGGCACGAACAAGAGTACTGCCGAGGATGTATCCCGGATTGCTGACCGTATCGGAGATGATGCGGAATACATCCCGGAAGGCGGCGCCCGGCAGATTCTCAAGACCGTACGGAGCCGCAAGGCAGACATGGTCATTGCCGGGGGCCGGAACATGTATATGGCGCTTAAGGAACAGATTCCTTTTGTGGACATCAATCAAGAACGGCACAAAGCCTATGCGGGCTATGACGGGCTGTTGTCTCTAGCGAAACAGCTTGTGCATACGCTGCAGCATCCGGTATGGGAGCTGACCGCCAAATTGGCTCCATGGGAGGAGGAGACGGAATTTGCCGATTAAATCCGCCACGAAGCCTGTCAGTGTCAACCCGCTCAAGGTAGGACAGCCTCTGGGCGGCGTGTTGGCTCTGCAAGGGATGTATCGCTCAATGCCTTTGCTGCACGGCGCTCAGGGCTGCTCGGCCTTCTCCAAGGCGCTGCTGACTCGCCATTTTCGAGAGCCGATTGCCGTTCAGACCTCTGCGCTGCAAGAGATGGACGTTATATTTGATGCAGACCGGAATCTGGAGGAGGCGCTGGATCATATCTGGTCTAAGCATCATCCAGATGTCATCGGCGTTATCAGCACGGCCCTCACTGAGGTGGCAGGTGTTGATTTTCAGTCCAGGGTAAAAGCGTTCAAGCGAGAACGGGCCTTGAAGGAAAGTCTGCTGTTTTCTGTATCGCTGCCTGATTTTCACGGCTCTCTGGAGACGGGCTACAGCAGTACAGTAGAGTCGCTAATGGATGCCGTACTCGGGTTAGCCGGAGGCAAGTCCCCCAAAAAACAGCGCCGGACGCAGGTCAATCTGCTGCCGGCTTCTTATCTGACTGCCGGAGATGTCATGGAAATCAAGGATATTATCGCTTCCTTCGGCCTGGAGGTTATCACACTTCCCGATATCTCCACTTCCTTGTCCGGTCACCTGCTGACAGGTTTTTCCCCTTTGACGAGAGGGGGGACTCCGCTGGATTCAGCCTGCCAGATGCTGGAGTCTTCCTGCACCATTGCCATTGGCGCGAGCATGGAGCGTCCGGCGCGCAGGCTGACTCATGCCGCAGGCATTCCCTACCACTTGTTCACGGGTCTGTCTGGCTTGGCCGCGAGCGATGCGTTCATACATTTTCTGCAGAAAATCAGCCGCGAGCCAGCCCCTGTTCGCTTCCGCTGGCAGCGTGAAAATCTGTTGGACAGCATGCTGGATGCCCATTTCTATTATTCCGGCGCTTCCGCTGTAGTGGCGCTAGAACCGGATCATATGCTGTCGACCGCAGCCTGGCTGGAGGAGATGGGAGTGGAACTGAAACGGCTAATTACACCCTGCAGCACGCCCGCACTGCAAAAGACAGAACGGGAAGTCTGGATCGGTGATCTGGATGATGCAGAGGAGAGCGCGCAGGGCGTTGATTTGTGGATCAGCAATTCACATGGAAGAAAGGGAGCGGCACGGGCCGGGGCCTCATTCGTACCGGCAGGCTTGCCGGTGTATGACGAGCTGGGCGCCCACACATCGGTAAGCGTCGGATACCGTGGAACCATGGAGTGGGTGAACAAGGTGGGTAATGTATTGCTTACCGAGAGGGGGAGGGGAGGATGAAGGTTGCATTTGCGACGGAAGACGGTGTGCATGTGAATGCTCATTTTGGGCAGAGTCCCATGTTCACTGTATTCGAAATCCGGCACTCAGGCGTCCAGTTCCTGGAGCATCGGCGGATAGCCCTGGGGAGCGATGAGAACGAGGCGGGCAAGATCGCCAGCCGCATTGGCCTGATCGAGGATTGTGCCTTGATCTTCCTGGTACAGATTGGCGCTTCGGCCGCCGCACAGGTTACCAAACGGACCATTATGCCTGTGAAGGTGGCCTTCGGTAGCACCATTGAGGAGCAGGTCCAGCGTCTCCAGAATATGCTGGCTCGTAATCCGCCCATGTGGCTTGCCAAAATCCTGCACGCTGAGGAGGGCAGCGGCAAAGCCGAATCATGAGCCTTCTGTAAGGAAGAGCAACCGTATATGATGTCAAGATCCTGCGGACCGAATATCTTAAAGGCGGGAGCCGCACATGGAGGGGTGGACGAATGGTACAGCTGCTGGAAGACAGTAGATACGGACGCCAGTTGAAGCTGCTGGGAGTGGAAGGTCAGAACAGGCTAAAGCAGGCTACTGTTATGGTTGCAGGCATCGGAGGATTGGGAGGGACAGCGGCCATGTACCTGGCCGCTGCTGGAGTGGGAAAGCTGATATTGGCCCATGAGGGTGTAATCCATCTGCCCGATATGAACCGGCAGGTGCTGATGGACAGCGGACGAATCGGGGAGGAACGGATGGAAACGGCATTGCAGCATTTGCACCGTATCAATCCGGAGACCCAGCTTGAGGGCCACGCCGACAGAATCACGGAAGAATCCTCTCGACCATGGGTAGAAGCGGCAGATATCGTGATTGATGCACGATATGACTTTCCGGAAAGATATGCGCTGAACAGACTATGTGTTCGACATGGCAGACCGATGATAGAGGCGGCCATGTACGCCTATGAAGTATCATTGATGACCATTGATCCCGGTAGGACGGCGTGCCTGGAATGTCTCTACCCAGAAGGCGGACAGCCTTGGGAGCCTCTGGGATTCCCGGTCCTGGGAGCCACCTCTGGCTTGATTGGCTGTATGGCTGCACTGGAAGCGGTCAAATGGATTACAGATGCGGGCAATCTGTTCACTGACCGCATGTACCGTATGAATGTGCTGGATATGAGCAGCTGCACCATAGCGGTCAAACGCAATCCGCGTTGTCCGTGCTGCGGAACGGGAGGGAATACAGATGAGTCGATTGCATATTTGTGATACGACACTTCGTGACGGAGAACAGGCTCCGGGCGTTGCCTTTTCGGCCGAGGAGAAAACTGAAATTGCCATCATGCTGGACTCGGCGGGGGTGGAGCAGGCTGAGATCGGAATTCCGGCAATGGGAGAGGCGGAGTGCAGGTCTATTGCCAGGATTGCTGCTCTCGGACTTCAGATGAAGCTAATGACCTGGAATCGCGCGGTGTTCACGGATATTGATGCAGCTGAATCGACAGGTGTCGGCTGGGCCCATATTTCGGTTCCCGTGTCGACGGTGCAGATGAAGGCCAAGCTGGGTATGAATCCTGAGCAGGTGACGGAGCTGATCCGCAAGTCAGTCGATTACGGTCTGTGTAAAGGATTGACTGTTTCCGTAGGCTTTGAGGATGCTTCAAGGGCAGATGACCTGTTCCTTGAGCAGTTGGCGAATCAGCTCTATAGGGATGGTATCCGGCGCTTCAGATATGCCGACACGCTGTCCGTTCACCATCCCGCTGCCATAGCTGCCCGTATAGACAGATTTGTATCGCGCGTGCCGCAGGATGTGGAGCTTGAGATTCACTGTCATAATGATTATGGCCTAGCGCTTGCCAATACTTTGGCAGCTTTGCAGGCGGGAGCTGTCTGGGCCAGTACCACAGTGTCGGGCCTTGGGGAAAGGGCAGGTAATACGGCGTTGGAGGAAGTGGTGATGTCGTGGAGGGATCTATATCAAGGAACCTGCAGTGTCCGCCCCGAACTGCTGAACCCGCTGGCTGCACTGGTCTCCAAAGCCTCCAACCGAATCATTCCCGAAGGTAAGCCAATTGTGGGAGACATGGTATTCGCCCATGAATCCGGCATACATATCAACGGTCTGCTAAAGGAGCGCGCCGCCTATCAGGCCCTTGATCCGACTGAGCTGGGTGCTGACCATTCGTTTGTACTCGGCAAGCATTCGGGCAGAAGTGCAGTTCAATATATGCTGGAGCAGGAAGGAATCGAGGCGGGCTCCGGTGAAATCAAGTTCCTGCTGGAGCGACTTCGCCTAGTCGGTGAAGATCCCAAGCGTGTCATTCATAGCGCGGATTTAAGGCGCTGGCTGCAGTATTATCCGGCAGAGCTGCCGAAATAATCGAAAAAGCGTTCCCGTCCGGTAAGTGTGACCGTGACTGGAACGCTTTCTTGCATATCTTTTAATTTCACAACCGGAGTCTCCAATTTGCTGGTTAAACGAAGCCGTTCAGAAGGGTATAATAAAATATAGTGCTGTATAAAGTGCGTATATATGGTTTTACAGCAGACAGGTTCGAATCTTATAACCATTACACGCTGATCTGGAAGGACGGCTATGGGCAATTGGAGGAATGCTTGTGGGAATGATGTTTTCTTTTCTAAAAAAATATCGGGTTCCAGCCATCGCAGCGCTCGTGATGATGTTGCTGGAATTGACGGTAGAGCTATCGCAGCCATATTTGATCTCTAAAATCATTGATGAGGGCATCCGACAGCAGGATTTGTCCGTCGTCTGGTTATGGGGCAGTGTATTGGTGGGGAGTGCCGTTATCGCTTTTATGGCGGGGATATCCAGCTCTTTTTTTGCTTCACATGCAAGTCAGGGCTTCGGCTATGATTTGCGGGAAAAGCTGTACCGTAAAGTGCAATCTTTTTCGTATCCTGTGTTTAAACGTTTTGCCACTTCGTCGCTGATTACGCGCCTGACCGGGGATGTCACGCAAGTACAAGATACGGTGTTTATGAGCCTGCGTTTTATGACACGGGTTCCGCTTGTAGTCATCGGCAGTATTGTGATGGCACTGGTTGTACATTTCAGGCTTGGGCTGCTATTGGCGGTTATGGCCCCAGTGCTGTTCGTGTTTGTGTTGGTGATGATGCGGAGGACGGTCACTTTGTTTAAAGGTGTCCAGCGACGCTTGGATGACGTTAACGGAGTGATTCAGGAGAATCTGACAGGTATCCGTCTCATCCGGGTTTTTGTGCGGATGCGGCATGAAATCGAACGTTTTGCCCATTACGGAGGCGAGTTGATGAAAGGGACGGTGTCCGCTCTACGCTGGACAGAAACGACGATGCCGTTCATTTTGTTTACGATGAATGCAGGGATTATTGCAGTACTTTGGTTCGGACGCGGCCAAATTTCCACTGGGGATGCCAGTGTAGGACAGGTGGTCGCAGTCGTCAATTATTCACTGCGGACAATTGGAGCCCTGTCTGCCTTATCAGGTATCGTTGTTGTATTTTCCCGGGCAACTGCATCTACGGGGCGGATTCGAGAGATATTGGAAACATCTAATGAAGATGGGCAAGAGCTGGAGCCTGTTTCAACACATCATACACAGATTGAGGGACAGGTGGAAATGGACCGGGTAAGCTTTCATTATCCGGGCAGTGATCTGGCTGTCCTAAAGGATATATCTTTTAAGGCGCAATCGGGCGAGCGGATAGCTATTATGGGGGCCACTGGCTCGGGCAAATCCTCACTTGTGCAGTTGATTACACGTCTGTATGAAGAAGATGAAGGTTATGTGCGCTTTGACGGAAAGGACGCTCGTGAACTGGATGCGTCCATATTGCGAGAGGCTATTGGCTATGTGCCTCAGGAGGTACTGCTATTCACCGGCTCGATTCGGGATAATATTGCTTGGGGGCTGGAGAATGCCAGCCTGGAGCAAATTAAGGAAGCTGCACGGATGGCGCAAATCCATAATATGATTGAACGCTTGCCGCAAGGCTATGACACGATGCTCGGGCAGCGTGGCGTCAATCTGTCTGGCGGACAGAAACAGCGGCTTTCGATTGCCCGCGCACTGGTGCGCCAGCCGACAGTGCTGATTTTGGACGACAGCACAAGTGCATTGGATGTAGGGACAGAAGCAGCACTACTGAATGCACTCGATGGCCTGTCCTGCACGACATTTCTCATTACGCAAAAAATCAGCTCGACTGCCTCAGCAGATCAGATTTTACTGCTGGATGAGGGTCGCCTGATGGCAAGTGGAAGTCATGAGCATCTCATGGATAGCTCGGATCTGTATCGGCGTATCTATGAATCACAATACGGAAAGGAGGAGTCGCATGTTCAAGGAACTCATTGAACCGTTCCGTCAGCCTACACCGCCGTCCGGTGTGCTGCGAAATCCGGTGGGAGCGGAAGGACGCCGCAAGGCCAAAGCGAAGAACTGGTCTGGCACGTTAGGACGGATATGGGCTTATTTGGCCCGCCGTAAGGCCAAACTGATGCTGGTGCTGTTCATGGTACTGCTCAGCTCCGGGCTGGCTTTGCTGGGTCCATATCTGGTCGGCGTAGCGGTGGATGATTTTCTCGAAGGTCCGGGTGGACGCATGTGGATTTATTTTCTCATCGGATTAGGGGCTGTATATCTGCTCAACTCGCTGACCTCCTGGTTGCAAAATATCTGGATGATTGAGATTGCCCAAGAGACGGTGTACCGCATGCGTTTCGATCTGTTTTCACATTTGCATCGACTACCGATTCCTTTCTACGGCAAACGTCAGCAGGGAGAGATTATGAGCCGTCTGACCAATGATATCGAAAATGTCAGTTCTACGCTTAACAGCTCCGCCATTCAGATTTTTTCAAGCATATTGACGCTAATCGGTACACTCACGGTGATGCTGTGGTTAAGCCCGCTGATGACCCTGCTGACCTTTATCGTGGTGCCGTTAATGGCTGCCGGGATGCGCTGGATTACACGTCGCACCGGGCCTTTATATAAGGAACGCCAGAAGAATTTGGGCGAACTGAACGGATACATCGAAGAAACACTGTCTGGGCAGCAGATTATTAAAGCATTTTCGCAGGAAAAGAGAGTCATCCGTGGTTTTGGCGAGCGTAATGACCGTATTCGGCTATCGGGCTTCTGGGCACAAACGATTTCAGGCTTTATACCGAAGCTGATGAACGGACTGAATAATCTCAGCTTTGCTATTGTAGCGGGGATCGGTGGGATTTTGGCCATTCGCGGCTCCATCACTATAGGTACAATTATTGTATTCGTAGAATATGCCCGCCAGTTCACCAGACCGTTGAATGATTTGGCTAACCAGTGGAACACCCTTCTGTCCGCTATTGCCGGAGCTGAACGAGTATTTGAAATATTGGATGAAGATGAAGAGTCCAAGGATGAACGCGGCGCAGTGGAGGTAGAGCATGTGGAGGGGGCGGTGCGGTTTACGGATGTTTCCTTCGGTTATGATGAGGGAAGCGCTACGCTGGAAGGTATCTCTTTTGAAGCCAAACCTGGTGAAATGATCGCACTAGTCGGCCCGACCGGGGCAGGAAAAACGACACTGATCCAGCTCCTCTCCAGATTTTATAGCCCCGACCAGGGAATGATTACGGTGGACGGGCGCGAAATCACCACCATACAGCGTGAAAGCTTGCGCTCCCGCATGGCATTTGTGCTACAGGACTCCTTCCTGTTTCAGGGGACGATTCGTGAAAATATCCGCTTCGGCAGACTGGACGCCACCGATGAGGAGGTTGAACAAGCATCGAAACTGGCCAACGCCCATTCCTTTATCATGCGGATGAAGGACGGATACGACAAGGTGCTGCAAGCGAACGGCAGTGGCATCAGTCAAGGGCAAAAACAACTGCTGGCTATTGCCCGTGCTATTTTGGCCAACCCTTCCATCCTTGTACTCGACGAGGCAACCAGCAGCATCGACACCATTACCGAGATGAAGATACAAGAAGGACTGGAGCGGCTCATGCAGGGGCGAACAAGTTTCGTCATCGCGCATCGGCTGAATACCATTCGTCAGGCTGACCGGATTCTGGTCTTAAAGGATGGCCGTTTGGAGGAGCAGGGTTCTCATGATGAACTGCTGGCTCACAAAGGCTTTTACAGTGATTTATATTATGGTCAATTGAGTAAGCAAAGCTCCTAAGCCGGCTCGCGATTAACAGATTTACAGGCATACTTAAAAGGACTACCTCGGGGGTGGCCCTTTTTAAGTATGCCTTTTTACAAGTACGTACTCTTAAAGAGGCGTTTGAAATGAAGATACTGCTTTCACACCATTAAATATACCCATACCCCGTATATGTATGTTAGTATGGATGTGCAAGAATAAAATCCCACTTCAAAGGAGAGATCATCATGAAAATCGCAATCATGCTTTTCGATGGAATTACGGCATTAGATGCAATGGGTCCATACGATGTATTTGCTGCTACACTGAAATGTGAAGTGAAGTTTGTCGCTAAGAAAAAAGGGTTAATCAAGCTGGACTCAAATATGGGTTATTTGCATGCCGATTACAGCTTTTCTGAAGTTAGTTCAGCTGATATTCTTGTTGTTCCAGGTTGCAGTCCGCCAAATTATAAAACTCCAATGAATGACGAAGAAACGTTAAATTGGATTCGCCAAATACATGAAACTACGAAATGGACCACGTCGGTTTGTAACGGCTCTTTGATTTTGAGCGCCGCAGGCTTGTTAAATGGAACCGTAGCCACCAGTCATTGGGGTTCCTTAGACCTGCTCCAATCTCTTGGAGCCATTCCAACAGATGAGAGAGTGGTTCGTCAGGGCAAAATCGTTACAGCAGCCGGTGTCTCCTCTGGTATTGATATGGCACTCCAGCTATTGGCATGGGAATTGGGAGAAGATATGAGTAAAGGAGTTCAGCTGATTTTGGAATACGATCCTCAGCCTCCGTTTGACACGGGTTCACCAAAGAAAGCACCTGCTATATTGGTAGAACAAATAAGAGGTATGTTACAAGAGTTTGCAAAACAGGAACCTAATGTGTAAAGCAAGAATAAAAAGATCTCTTTCTGGTATTAGCTTGGCATAATAGGTTTGTAATTTTATTTACAAGGGTCCCTATTTCAACTAATATAGTTTACACATAGTAAAGGATTACATAGTGTAAATGGTTGAAGGGGGTTACAAACATGAGCAGCTTACCTAAGTCTGCTACATTTCCACTTTTCATTCTGATGCTGAATTTGTTTATTGCTTTATTGGGTCAAGGTATGGTGATTCCCATTCTGCCTGAATATCTGAAACAATTTAATGCGGCAGGAGCTGCTGCGGGGTATCTTATTGCCGCTTTTGGAGCAGCACAGTTTATTTTTTCGCCCCTAGGTGGGCAGCTTTCGGATAGATGGGGTCGGAAATCCATGATCATCACCGGTCTGTTTTTAACCGTCATCTCGGATCTAATGTTTGCTGTTTCTACGACATTGCCTCTTCTATATATAGCCCGATTTATCGGGGGGATAGGTATTGGATTAATGGTTCCTTCTAATATGGCCTACGTCGCTGATATTACCACTTCTGAAACCCGAGCTAAAGGAATGGGATACTTGGGTGCCTCCATGAATTTGGGTATGGTGCTTGGTCCGGGGTTAGGCGGTATGATCGCTGAGTTTGGCATAAGGGTGCCCTATTTTTTTGCTGGTGGACTTGGACTTGTAGCTACGCTGCTTAGCTTGTATATGCCAGAGACACTACCCAAGGAAAAACGAAAACCCGCTAGCCAATGGGTCCGCCGGGAGCCAATTCGCAACCAAATCCTAAATTCATTTCGGACATCCTATTTTCGTTATCTTCTCCTCATTCTGATCATGACATTAGGTTTGATGAATTATGAAACGGTGTATGCTCTTTTTGTGGAACGAAAATATGGTTTTGATGCCACTAAAATCTCAATGATCATTACGGTTGGTGCAATTATAGGCATCGTAGTACAGATATGGCTACTTGATTATCTCATCAAGAGACTTGGTGAGATGAAGCTTATACGTCTTTCTTTGATCATGACAGCCATCGCTTTACTGTTAATGATAATTAAGATCAATTTAGGTTATCTGCTGGCGGTATCGGCGCTGTTTTTTGCTTTTAATGCCTTCCTAAGGCCAACCGTAAGTACAATGATCGCGAACTCAGCTGGTGATCGTCAAGGATATGCCGCCGGATTGAATACGACGTATACCAGCCTAGGCAATATATTGGGACCCATTTTAGCGGGTTTGATGTTTGACAAACACATTCATATTCCTTATATTTTTGGTGCCCTTATCCTTGCATCTGCCCTTTTCTTAACCTTACAAAAATCGAAAAATGAGAAACGGATGGTTGTTAATGACTGAGAACTGGCACCAGAATTTGAAAAATAAAAATCGGGAAGAACTCATTGCGGCTGCCAAGGAACTTTTTATGAAGCAAAGCTTTCTCAAAGTTAATATTAAGGATGTATGCAACGTGGCTGGTGTAAGTCGGGTCACATTCTATAAGCACTTTCAGTCCATGAACGAACTGATCTTTGAGGTTCAGATGGAAATCCTTGAGAGCATGACCGAATTTGTTAGAAGGGCACCTTCAGCCGAAATGAGCGGTAAGGAGATGCTTACTTCGATGCTTGATGCATGGATTGATTACGCTCGGCAACATCCAGAATACATCAAGTTTATTCTTCTATTCGATCTGCATTACGAAGCTTATGATTCAAATCAAGAACTCAAAGAACAGTACAAAAATTTTGTTAGCCGGGAAAAGGAACGACATTTCCTGATGGATGCTCTGGAAGTTGGATTCCAAGATGGATCATTAAAGTCCGACACAGAACCCTTGAAGACCGCTCATTTTATCTTCACGTCTATGATGGGTATACTACAGAAAATGAGTCTGACGTCCAAGGACGATTGGAATAACGAACTTGATGATATAGAAATTGCTAACCGATTTGCGGGAATGTTGATTCAGTATTTAAGTCCAAAAAGTGATAAATCCCCAACCTTTTAGGCAAGAGTCGCCTGCCGTATTCCAAAGGATTTCAGATCGTCCGATGGAGTGAAATAGAAGTACAGGACTCAGTCTGTTAAACTGTGAAAATAGAGCGGTTGCAGATACGTTGTCGTGTTAGCCTTATCTATTTTTGTGGAGGTGCGGGGATGAACGGAAGTCTGTTTGAGCCACGGCTGCGTGACGGGGATTATATTCCCCGTTTTTTTGCTTACTATTACAAGCAATGGCATGACTACACCATGTCTTACCACGATCATCATTCTACCGAAATTATGTACATGATTTCCGGCTTTTGCAGGGTAGATGTACAAACGGGAGAGAATGTGGAAGAAAGCATCACGCTGCGTAAAGGCGAGTTTATTATGCTGGACGCAGGTGTACCTCATCGACTAGTGGTGGAAGGAGAACAACCGTGCCGGATGCTAAATGTAGAGTTTGGTTTTACGGAGGGAGTGAGGGTAGGGCCGTCTATCCGACAAATGGCAGCAGAGGAGCAGGAGGTCACGACTCTCATGTCACGTCCGTTCCCGTATCTGGTACTATCGGACCCAGAAGAGGTATATTATGCGCTGAAAAGTCTCGTGCTGGAGCTGGACCAACGAAAGGAACAGCCGGGTGCAATGGCAGAGATGCTTTTTATGCAATTGCTAGTACGAATTGCACGTCTACGGGAAGAGGCAGAGCGCAGCAACACGCAGCAAACGGATATGTACATCAAACGATGCATTGAATTTCTCCATCTGAACTATGACCGAGATATTGTGGTTAAGGACATGGCGGCAGCTGTGAATCTGCACCCAGGTTATTTGCACCGTATTTTCAAAAAACATACTGGGCAAACGCTTACCGCGTATTTAACGATGCTGCGAATGGACAAGGCCCGTATGCTTCTTCAGCAAACGGACATTCCCATTCAAGAAATTGCCGATTATGTAGGCGTGGCCAGCAGGCAGTATTTTCATATGTTGTTCAAAAAGCACACAGGCAAGACGCCTGTTGAATACCGCTCTGCTGTAGAGCGCAATGTGAGGAACTATGCGGAGGAGGATGGGAGCTGATAATAAGAAGCCTCTGAACCATTGCCGATTTAGGTCGGTATGACTCAGAGGACGTGTGTTTTGAAGCATTATAACATGTGTCCGGGCTTCTTGAGAGCTAAAGTTGGGTCATTTCCCAAGCCACATATTTTCCATCTGTTCAAGTGATCTCCCCTTGGTTTCGGGAACCTTGCGCCATATAAAGACCACGACGAACAACGAGATGGCTCCGAATAACCAGAAGGTGTTGGACGGACCGGCTGAACTCAGCAGAGGAGGGAATGCTTGCGATACCAGATAATCGCCGGCCCACAATGCCATCGAAGCGATGGCGACCGCTTTGCCGCGAATGCGGTTCGGAAAGATCTCCGAGATCATAACCCATACGATCGGCCCAAGCGATATAGCATAGGAGGCCACGTAGATCAATATCATGATGAGTACGAGCGGTCCGGTGGTCAAACCCATTTTGAATGCGGCTCCAATAATGACCAAACAGAGGGTCATCAACGAGGTGCCAATTATCAGCAGGACTTTTCGTCCCGCTTTGTCGATCAGCCATACGGATACGATGGTGAACAACACATTGATCAACCCGATCCAAATGGTCTGGGTCAAAGAAGCGTCCGTACCGAGTCCCATTCCTTTAAAGATAACCGGCGCGTAATACAAAATGGCATTGATGCCGGTAATATGCTGCATAATGGCGAGCATAACACCGATAAAGAGAGCGACCCGAATACCAGGAGCGAACAATTGTTTCAATGAGTTGTTCTCATTTTTGAATGATTCCTTGATATCAAGCACTTCCTGCTTAGCGGCTTCTTCACCGTGAATTTTCAGCAAAATCGGCAGCGCTTCATAAGGCCGATTCTGTTTAATAAGCCATCTCGGGCTTTCGGGTATGAAGAGCATCAAGAGCATAAAGATCAGTCCCGGAACGGCTCCCACTCCGAACATCCAGCGCCAGGCTGTTGAGACACCCCAGGCTTCATCTCCCATGCTGACGATCCACGAATTCTGAAAATAAACCAGGAAAATCCCTGTTACGATCGCCAACTGATTTAAAGCAACCAAACGACCTCGGTATTTGGCGGGAGCGATCTCCGCGTTGTACACCGGACAAACGGTGGAAGTGATTCCTATGCCAATGCCGCCGATCATGCGAAAGATAACATACCCGGTGAACGTGTCTTGAAGCGCAGAGCAGATCGAGCCGACGACGAATAAAAATCCGGCGGCCAGCAATACCTTTTTCCTGCCGATCTTTTCACTCATGTAGCCGGAGAGAGCCGCTCCAGTGACACTCCCGACAATCAGACTTGACACGGCCCAACCAACCTGAAATTCGCTCAGCGAAAAACGCTGCTGTAGGAATTCAACGGCTCCCGAAACAACCGCGATATCAAAACCGAACAGGATACCTCCGAGCGCAGCTACGATGGATACCAACGTCACAAAAAGCATATTGGGTTTTTCTGATTGCAGCGCTTTCTGTTGAGCGCTTTCATTATTGATGATTACTGCCATATGATCATCTCCCCTCCAGATCTCTGGAACCTCATTCCGTTCTTCGAGGAGAAGTATAACATGCGCTTATAAAAGAAAGGCCGGTTATCGTCTTCATTAAACGGACCTTTTCATGCACGATTTTGGCTTCGATTCCCGAATCGGGGATGGAGGGGCTGAACCTAGCATTACCTTGTCATTCGAGCTTAAAAAAATCCATGCCGATAGTCGGCATGGATGAATCTCTACTATTTTTGGCCTTTGAACTCAGTGGGAGGAACGCCCGTTATCTTCTTAAAGACGCGGCTAAAATAGTTCGGGTCCTTATAACCCACTTCAAAGCTGATTTCCTTAAGAGTAAGGTTGCCGGCCTTAATCAGAGAGATGGCTTTATCAATCCGCAGCCGGGTTAAGAAGTCGATGAAGGTTTCTCCGTATTCCTGTTTGAAAATTTTGCTGAAGTAGTGAGGATTCAAATGGACAAAATCAGCCACTTCTTCCAGCGAAAGATCATCGTTGAACCGTTCCTCGATATACATTTTCGCCCTACCCAGCATAGTCAGTGTTTGAACCTCTCGCTGTTCGCGTATCCGTTGCAGTGCTGACATGACGTACGTCTGCTGAAGCATTCCATTCTCCGCTTTGATGGCAAGCAAAGAAGCGTTTCCAGCCTCTGATGACTTCAGTTCGTCAAAGTGGCAGAAACCTCCATCCCGCTTGCGTAGGGTGGAGGCAAAAACGGCTTCGAAATAGGACTTGCGAAGTCCTTCCTCGCCGCTATGCAGCGATCCGATTCCAATGGCCGTCTTTATACCAAGTTGCTGCTGGGCAAGCTCGGAGAGCTGCTGAACAAGGTGATTCACCAACTGCCGCCAGTCGTTTTCGCCGGTGACAGGTGGCTTTCGTAAAAAAGTGGCTACATGATGGTCGATCAAGGAGCTTACAATGGCATTCGGGCCATGCGTTTTTACATAGCTTCGGAAATGATCGTAAATTTTCTTTTTATCCTGCTCGTCCGTATATCCGTCAAAGGCGGCAATGATGGCGCTTCCCTGATCAAGAGGAAAGTCCAGCCATTCCGATAGCTGGGAAGCGCTTGAATCCACGGTCTGGTCGACCATAAGCATTAAAGCCAGCTCATTTTCTGCGAGCGGCATCAGCTGTGAGATTTTGTGCCTAAGCTCCAATTCTTCCGTACGTGCCCGCTTCTCGCACTCAATTTCTTCAATCAGTCGTTTCAGTGTACCGATGATCAGTTCTCGCTTCGCTGGCTTCAGAATATATTCTTTCACACCCAAAGAGAGCGCCTCCCGGGCATAGGCAAAATAATCATAGGCAGTAACGAGCACGAATCGGGTATCGGGAAGCCGCTCCTTTAATTCACGAAGCGCCGCAAGCCCGTCAATTCCAGGCATATTGATATCCAGAATGGCAATATGGGGACGGTGCTCTTCCGCACATTCAATCGCCATGCGGCCGTTGCCGGCATGAATAAACCGGAATATCCCCGGCATCGCCCGTTCCACTGTCAATTCCAGTCCTTCTCTCTCCAAAGCCTCGTCATCCGCGATCAACAACCGATACATCAGTCTGCTCACTCTCCTTCTTGACTGGAATTCGTATTGTTATGGTAGTACCTCGTCCGATATTGCTATTGATTTCAACCATTCCTTCCTTTCCGTAGAACAACTGCAGCCGCCTAAACACATTTTGCATTCCAAGTCCTGTTGAACTGCCGCTTTCGACTTCGCCTTTAAGATGGAGTACGGACAGTCGGGTTTCCTCCGTCATGCCCTTTCCGTTGTCCGAAATTTCAATTTGTACATCTTCGTTTGCTCTCGATAGCGTTAACATGATAATGGCTCCGTCTTCCATATCTGCCACACCATGAAGAAAAGCGTTTTCAATAAATGGCTGGATCGTCAGGGCCGGAATTTGCTGCTGAAGTACGGAAGCGTCAAAGTGAAGATCAAAGCGAATTCTGTCCCTGAAGCGCGCCTGCTGGATGGTTACGTATTCGCGGATATGATCCAGTTCCTCCTGGAGAGTTACGGGTTTGTCCAGCTTCTGCAGGCTGTACCGTAGCAGATTGGACAGCGAAACGATCAGGTCGCTGGTTTTCTCCGCCCCTTCCAGAATCGCCAGCTTGGAGAGCACATTTAAGGTATTAAATAAAAAGTGCGGGTTAATTTGATTTTGCAGAGCCAGAAGCTCCAGTTCCTTCACAAGCCGCCGCATTTCCAGACTCTGTTTATCCTTCTCGATGAGGATACTCAAATCGGCGGACATTTGCGAAATGGCGTCCGACAGTACGCCTAGCTCGTCATCCCGTCGCGGTTGGGGCTTGATATTCAGATCACCTGTGGCGATTCGCTTCGCCAGTCCGACAAGTCTGCCGACAGGGCCAGTAATGCTGCGCGAGACCCAGATTGCAAGCAAAACCCCCATCAGCGCGTTCATGCCGAACAACGCCACTCCCCATCCGTTCATTCGCTCATTCTTGTTCCGGATGTTCTCAATGATTGGCCGGTAATAAGCCAGTTCATCATCGATCAGTTGCTGACCCTCCTCATGAATATAGCTGACGGTTTTCTCCGCTTCAATATAATGTTCAAAAGCCGATTGAGGATCTTGTGCCTTTGCATCCAGAACTGCGGCTTGTTTCTCTTTAAGAAATGTAGCCAACAGATTCACGTAGTCCTCCTCGGCGAAAGAAGGGTCGGTCGAGGAGGAGACTTCCTGAATTCTGCCTTTCAACTGCATCAATTGGTATTCTGTCGGGCCCTGCACAGCCTTATCGCCTCTTGGATTAAGCAGATAGGCATATAGGAGATTTAAGTTGCTCTCCGCCGATTCGGAGGTTTGCTCGATGAGAAGAATGCGGCCAAGCATTTCATCGTAGCTCTGTTGTACGACCTTTCCGCTTTGGAATACAAAATAAGCGATGATATTGGCGAACACAACTAGAAGAGGGATGAACAGAAGCAGCTTCGTTCTGATCGTCATCGTCTGTCATCTCCGGTCATGTTGTCGGGAGTGTCCGCATGCATCTCATATATCCTGGTGTATGTTAATTCCTGGGGGGGATTCCCCTTTAGATAATCATTCAGTAATTTTATGGACTTAGCCCCCATTTCCTCTGGCTGTTGAACAATGGTCAGTTCGATTTTGCAATCTCTGATGGCTTTCAACGTCTCGGCCATATCGTCAAAAGCGAAAATCTGCAAATTCCGCGCTCCGCGTCGCTCCGAGGCTTCCAGAATGCCAAGGCCGTCCAGCGCACTGAATCCGACCATGTAGCGGATCTGCGGATACCGGGTGAGCATGTTCTGAGCTTGCTGTGCTGCCTGAAGCCGTGAAATATTTGAGGAGCGAATCTCCACAATGCGGAGCTTGGGATAGCGACCGATCACGGAACGAAATCCAACAAGCCTGAGTCGCTGATTCTCGACGCGCTCGCTACTGATCATAACTCCAATGTCGCCACGCTCTCCAGAGGCTTTCGCTAACAGCGCGCCCATCCGTTTTCCTGCTCCTTCGTTATCCGTTCCCACGTAAGCTAGTCTACGGGAATCTGGTTCATCCGTATCAATCGTGATGACTGGGATGCCAAGTCCGGCTGCTTTGTCGATTAATCGGCGATACTCTGGATCATTTATCCCTTGAACCAGAATTGCATCCGCCTTACTGGCAATCGCTTTATCCAGCAGTTTGACCTGCTCGGACGGATTAATGCGGTCCGGCCCGATATAATCGAGCCGCATACCGTACTGTTCCGCTTCCTTTCGGGCTCCTTGTTCGATTGACCGCCAGTAATAATTATCCAACTCCTGGGATATCAGTACGACTTTTGTAGCGGAAACCCCGTCTTTTGGAGAAACCGTCTTCAATAACTCTGCAAATTGGTGAATTTGAAAAGAAGACAGAGTGAACTGGAAGAGCAGCCAGGCAAATAGCAGGAAGACTGGGATAAGGATAAATGTCCATTTACGGTTTGACATGTCTTGCTCCTTTGTAAATATTTACAGACTCACTCATTATACAGCAACAAAACAACCGCACGCAGCTATCGTCAGCATAAGCGCGGTTATTGAGGAGGAATTCCATATTTTAATCAAGGTACATGACCAAAGTAGAAATCTTGAAGGGGAAGCAACAACAGATATTTGAAGAATGGTTTGCCCATCTTACAAGTAGTGAGGAGATGGAAGCCGAGCAAGTACTAAGTGAATTCCGTGGAAAGATAGCATTGGAGATAGGCCCCTACCAGTAGAATTAGGACATTTTCAAGTCCAGAAACTACTGCAGGGGCTTAAGTATAAAAAAATAACCTCACTAAATCAGACCATGCTTTTTAAAGCTGTGAAACAGTCCATCTTCATCGACAGCATCCGTAATGTCATCTGCAATGGCTTTGAGGCCCGGTTTGGCATTTCCCATAGCAATTCCTAGCGCACAATATTCAATCATTTCAGCATCGTTCATCCCGTCTCCGATAGCAATGGTGTCTTCTTGGGATCTTCCCAAATGCTCAATAAGCTTTTCAATAGCTACGGCTTTGTGAATACCGGGAACCATTAGCTCGCCGCTGTCTTGCCCGAAAGCAGATACAGTACATTGAATAACCTCAAATTTCCCTGCAAATTCCTTTTTGATCTGTTCGAAAGGAACATTTTTGTTTTCCAAAAAGCATGCTTTGTTCACGTCACTACGATACAGGTTGTCCTCTCCTATAGTTAGGCCAGTGATAAACGGATGCGGGCGTTGTTCTTTTTTTTCTCTGGCTACGGGATCATTGTCCACATCACCATAGATAAGCCGTTCCACATGGGGCAAAAAGTTTTTACTCGCAAACAGTCCCCCGTTCGATTCCAAATAAAAGTCCAAATCATGTTCATCAAAGTAATCGACCATATGTTTAACATCTTCATCCGATACTTTGTGGTGATATAACATCTCGCCTTCGATTTCTACAAAGCCCCCGCCAGCTCCGATGATCCCGTCAAAACCGACCTCCATGATAAAATCATAAATCTCCGCTTTGGATCGGCCAGTGCATAAATAAATCAGATGTCCGTTCTTTCTCGCTTCGATACATGCTGTTTTTGCAGATTCGGGAATCATACCATCATCATCCACTAGCGTTCCATCTATATCTAAAAAGATAATCTTTTTGTTCATCTTAGGCTGCTCCTTGCTCTCCAATGTTTTCTTTTATGTTACTACATTTACCGCACTTAAAGTACATATTGAACTGAAAAAACACTAGATAGAAAGAGAGAAACGGATGGAACGAAATGGAAATTGGCAACCCTCTGCTAAAGCGAAAGTTAGGATTTTTGACACCTAAATACGAAACTGGTCATGATTTTGATAACGCTTTCCGCAGAGCTATTGCTACAATGACGGTATATACCAATTCTAATTACCGGAGGTTGAATGCCGTGTCATTTAAAGTAGCTTTTATTGGAGCAGGAAGCATCGGTTTTACCCGTGGAATTTTACGAGATTTGTTATCGGTGCCGGAATTTAACGATATTGAAGTGGCTTTTACGGATATCAGTCAGCACAATCTGGATATGGTTACTGAGCTGTGCCAGCGGGATATTCGTGAGAATGGTTTGTCCATACAGATACAGTCCTCTACGGACCGAAAGATAGCTCTAAAGGGTGCCAAATACGTCATTTGTACCATCCGGGTAGGAGGGCTAGAGGGCTTTGCAACCGATGTGGATATTCCGCTGAAATATGGCGTGGATCAATGCGTGGGCGATACATTGTGTGCAGGAGGGATCATGTATGGTCAGCGTGGTATTGCTGAAATGCTGGCCATCTGTAAGGATATCCGCGAGCTAAGTGCACCGGATGTATTGTTGCTGAACTACTCGAACCCGATGGCGATGATTACGTGGGCCTGCAACAAATACAGCGGTGTGCGTACAATCGGTCTATGTCACGGCGTCCAGCATGGGCATCACCAAATTGCCGAGGTGTATGGTCTGGAGAAGCAGGATGTGGACATTGTATGCGCCGGAATCAATCACCAGACGTGGTACATTCAGGCGTCACATGAAGGCAAGGACCTGACAGCTGGACTGCTGGAGGCTTTTGAAAAACATCCCGAATATAGCCGCACCGAAAAGGTACGCATCGACATGCTTCGTCGTTTTGGCTATTACAGCACAGAGTCGAATGGCCATCTAAGTGAATATGTACCTTGGTACCGGAAGCGTCCGAATGAAATTCTGGACTGGATTGATCTAGGCAGCTGGATCAACGGAGAAACAGGCGGCTATCTGCGTGTATGTACAGAAGGACGTAATTGGTTTGAAACAGATTTCCCCAACTGGATGAAAGAAGACCCATTGGATTACAAGGCGGAAAATCGCGGTGAAGAGCATGGTTCATACATTATCGAAGGTCTGGAAACCGGACGTGTATACCGGGGGCATTTTAATGTCGTTAATAACGGTGTGATTTCCAATTTGCCGGACGATGCGATTATTGAAGCGCCTGGATATGTGGATCGGAATGGTATCTCCATGCCACATGTAGGAGACCTTCCGCTCGGTCTTGCTGCCGTCTGCAATGTAAGTATTTCCGTCCAGCGTTTGGCTGTTGAAGCGGCTGTGCACGGAGATGATAAGCTGCTGCGGCAAGCGTTTATGATGGATCCGCTAGTGGGCGCGGTGTGTAATCCGAAAGAAATTTGGCAGATGGTCGATGAAATGCTGGTGGCCCAGGAAGCATGGCTGCCGCAATACGGAGCAGCAATTGTCGAGGCGCGTCAACGTCTGGCTGCAGGCGATCTGATTCCAACCCGACCTTATGAGGGAGCAGCGCGACTTAAGGTGAAGACGGTTGAAGAAATGCAGCTGGATCGGGATGCCGCCAATAAAAATGCAGGGCAATCTGACAAGGGCAAGGATCGCGAAAAAGTGTAGAACAACAAGAGCATAGATTGACTTCACAACAATAAAAGGGTGTTTTCACGGTCATGTGGCCTGAAAACACCCTTTTGCTGTCGATAGATATAACGATTTGGCATAGTTGGCGTTCTGGAGTTTATCATTGTCGATTTAGGCTGACGGAAATTAAAGAATACAGTCTTGCTTTTTTTGAATTCGCTCTTTTGCTGTCGATCCTAAATCTCCTGAGAGCTTGTCATAGCAGGGAAGTTCAACAAATGAAGGAACCGGTTTCAGAAAAAGAGGTGCCACAACGAACCGTTAGAGTGGCAATTCATATGCCTAATTAATAATGTAGTCCTTAATTTATTCAATTTACAGCAGATTTCCAGCTCACTATAATCTAACATAGGAGGTGACAAAAAGGGGAAAATGTGAGCGCATGGACAAATAGAAAGCGCTTACCTTTCGCAACTATGAACGCCGCTTTTTTTTGGAGAGAGTAGGCGTAACTCACATTTAATCATGTAACAATCAGGTGCCGACATAGGAAGATTCAACAAAATCCACGGAAAGATAGGTGAAGCAATTGAAAACAAAGCAAGTGCTTCGTAAAAGCATGAAGTATGCTTTTGCGCTATCACTCGTCGCAAGCAGCTTTCTACCAGGTGCAGGATTTACGGATAAAATACATGCAGAATCCCATGTGGACAATCCTTACCAAGGGGCGACAAAATATGTTAGTCCTGATTATGCGGCTAGTGTTGATACATCGATTGCCAAGATTACGGATGCCAATCTGAAAGCAAAAATGCAAACGGTCAAAACATTCCCGACAGCCGTATGGCTTGATCGTATCGCTGCTATTAACGGCGGTGGAGGCAAGCTTGGCCTGGAAGCGCATTTGGACCAAGTATTGGCGCAAAAGAAAGGCAGCACACCGATTACGGCGGAATTTATTGTGTATGATCTGCCCGGACGGGATTGTCATGCCTTGGCTTCCAATGGTGAATTACCGCTGACTCAGGCAGGGCTGGAAACATATAAAAAGGATTATGTTGACAAAATTGCTTCTATTTTTGCAAATCCCAAATATAAGGATATTCGTATCGTAGCGATCATTGAACCAGATAGTTTGCCAAACCTGGTAACCAATCTGGATGATCCTAAATGTGCGCAAGCCAAGTCTACAGGGATTTATGAAGCTGGCGTTAAGTACACAATGAATAAGCTGAACGAGATTCCGAATGTGTACAAATACGTAGATATCGGTCACTCTGGCTGGTTAGGTTGGGATAACAACCGTGCAGCAACGGTATCCCTGTTTACAACTATCTTCAAAGACACTAGCAAAGGTCTGTCCAGTGTAGATGGCTTTATCACGAATACAGCCAATACTTCACCGCTGACAGAACCTAATTTGCCTGATCCAAATCTGAATGTCGGCGGACAACCGATCAAATCGTCCAAGTACTATGAATGGAATCCTAATTTCGATGAATCGGATTTCGCAGAGTCATTGCATAGAGATTTTGTCAGCGCAGGCTGGCCGAGCTCACTCGGTATGTTAATTGATACAGGCCGTAACGGATGGGGCGGACCTAACCGTCCGACTTCCGCAGTCGGCAATGATATTAACTCCTATGTAAACTCAGGCCGTGTTGACAAACGCTCGCACCGTGGTAACTGGTGTAATAACAGCGGAGCAGGTATGGGAACACCGCCACAAACGGCTCCAGCTGGCCATATTGATGCCTATGTATGGGCAAAACCTCCGGGTGATTCCGATGGTTCCAGCTCACTCATTCCGAACGATGAGGGTAAAGGCTTTGACCGTATGTGTGATCCTACCTATACAACCAAGGATGGCACATTAACAGATGCTTTACCGAATGCACCTATTTCAGGAGCATGGTTCCATGATCAGTTTGTGATGCTGGTACAAAATGCGTACCCTGCAATCGTGCCTTCCACTGGTGGTGTGGACCCAGCGCCTACAGCTCCAGCTGTACCGTCAGGCTTAAAGGCTGTTGTGGGCAATGCTCAAGTAACGCTGACTTGGAATGCGTCTACTGGTGCCGATAGCTACACGGTAAAACGTGCCACTAGCGAAGCAGGTCCTTTTACAGCCGTTGCGCCTCTTGTAACGGAAAGAGAGTACACGGATAAGGGGCTGACGAACGGAACAACTTACTTCTATGTTGTAAGTGCTACGAATGCGAAAGGAACAAGTAAGGATTCCGCAACGGTAAGCGCTGAACCTAAAGGTACACCGACTGATCCAACCGACCCTACAGAACCAGCGGGTGATCTGGTTGTAATGTACCGGGCTGGTGACACCGACCCAGCTAATAACGCAGTCAAGCCTTTCCTTAACCTGAAAAATAAAGGTACAACACCCGTGAAGCTGAGTGAGCTGAAAATCCGCTATTACTTCACGAAGGATGGCAGCCAAGAGCTGCAATCTGCAGTAGACTATGCGCAAGTAGGCAATGATAACGTGCTGCGTACCATTACAGACAACTATATTGAAATTGGTTTCAGTGCTGCTGCCGGCACGCTTGCTGCTGGAGCGCAAACAGGTGATATTCAGATCCGCATGAACAATAGTGACTGGTCTAACCTGAACGAATCCAATGATTACTCCTTCGATCCAACGAAAACCTCTTATGCAGAATGGAACAAAGTAACGTTGTTCCACAATGATAAGCTGGTGTGGGGAATCGAGCCTTAGGATTTAGCCAGAACAAGTGCCCTTGAGTGATTGAAAAGTATTAAAAGAAGGCTACGGCATAGCTGTCGTAGTCTTTTTTTACGTCTTCGAATAAAGAATTTGATGACCAAGGGAATAAGCATTGAAATTGTGTATAATGAAAAAAAGAATGCTGTTCTACTGTGGAGGGTCATCATGAGCAAAAAGTTAATCTTAGATGTAGATACTGGCATTGACGACGCGCTTGCTATTGCGTACGCGGTCCATTCGCCGGAATTGGAGCTACTCGGTATTACAACCACCTTTGGTAATATCTCGGTGGAGGAGGCAACACGTAACTCACTGATTCTGCTGGAAAAACTAGGGGTAGAGGCTCCGGTCGTGTCTGGCGCTCACAAGCCGTATGCTCGTGAGCTGTTCAAACCATATTCCCGGCATATTCACGGTGAAGACGGTATTGGCAATCAGTTGAAAGGAGCTCCCTCCCGTCAGGCTGCGTCTGGGGATGCCGCTGACTTTATTATCGGACAGGCTCGTCGCTATGAAGGCAAACTTACCCTGGTAGCTGTGGGACCGCTAACCAATCTTGCGATTGCATTGGATCGCTGCCCCGAATTTCCCCAATTGCTTGACCGCCTGATCATCATGGGCGGCGCGGTTACAGTGAAAGGGAATGTAACTCCGACGGCTGAAGCGAATATTTATGCCGATCCAGAAGCCGCAGCCTATGTGCTGGGAGCGGGCTTTCCGCTTACGCTGGTTGGGCTGGACGTCACGATGCAAACACTGCTTCCCCAGCAGGATGTGGACAAATGGCGTGAGCAAGGGACCGAGCTGGGCGCGTTTATGGCAGATATGACAGACTTTTATATGGAAGCCTATCGCAATTTCAGACCTGGTATTGCAGGCTGTGCTTTGCATGATCCACTGGCTGTAGGATTAGCGATAGATTCTAGCTTTGTGGAGACGCGTCCAATGCACATTGCCGTTGAGGTGGGGGATTCCGCCGAGGTTGGTCGCACCCGTGAGGTGCAAAATGAGAACGAAGCTCAAGCCCTGACTACGGTTGATGTGGCACTTAAAGTCGATGCGGAGCGATTTTTGCGTCATTTTCTTAGCCGGGTGGTATAAAAAAATAATTCGAAGATTGCCGATGAACCTGCATCGGCAATCTTTTGTGCATACATGTTTTAAGGGCCTTTATCTAAAGGTGGACTCACTGCTATAAAATCCCATATCATGTTAGAATAGGTGTAGTTAGAAAAACTGCCGGACCACAAAGGAGGAGATTCATTGTGTTTTCTGCTGCTCGACGACTGCCTTTGCTGGAACATATGTATAATCATGCCCCGACAGGAATCGTGATTTTGTCGAGGGAGGGGAAGTGCCTGTACGTCAATCCCGCCTTTTGCAAAATGGTCGGATATGAGCAGGAGGAATTACTGGATATCCGATATTACCATCTCTTGTATAAAGAGGCTCAGGATCAGCGAGGGTTGAGGGAGGCTTACGCAGGTTGGCTAAAGGCTACGGATCAAGTCTATAAGACAGAGCTGCGTTTGAAACATAAAAGGGGAACATCCGTCTGGCTATCGCTGGAATTAACCATATTTGATGATGAGGCTACCGAACAATCTTATTTGATTGCATATGCAATGGATATCACGGAGAAAAAAGATATGGAGCAGGTGCTCTCGGATAATGAGGATTTGTACATGCTGATTACGGAAAATACGCCGGATGTTATCTCATATAGCACGGCGGACGGCATACTCCAATATATTTCTCCTTCGGTGGAAAAACTCCTAGGCTATACAAAGCAGGAAATGCTCGGCAAAAAGCGGCTCCAATTCTACCATGTTGAAGATGCCGATTATATGCGTGTACATGGACTCTTCAAGGAAACAGGCATCATGAAGCGGCGTGTTCGTCATAAGGACGGGCACTATTTGTGGCTGGAAGTATCGTACCGCATTATTCGGGATGAACAGGGCAGAATCAAGCGAGTACTGTCCATCGGACGCAACATCACAGAGCGCCAGAAGAGCGAGGAGAATTTGGCAAAAGCTCAACGGTTGGCGATGTTCGGCTCATGGGACTGGGATCTGGTCAACAATGTTATGCATTTCTCCAAGGAATTTCGCAGCATTTTTGGTTATCGTGTCAAGTCGGTTGAAACAAGTATTGACGCGTTCATGGCGGCTGTTCATCCAGAAGATACAGAGCGCATGAAACAGATTATCACCAACGTTATATTAAAGGGAGTTCACGAAGAAACCTTTTACCGGATTGTATTGCCGAATGGGGAACAAAAGGTACTGCGTTCAATCTGGGAAGCTGAAATGGACGAGCATGCAGGCAAGCCCGTTCAAGTGGTTGGAATGATCCAGGATGTTACAGAGCACCGGGAAATGGAGCAGCGTCTGCGCGAAAGTGAAAACCGTTATAGGTCACTGTTTCAGCATAATCCACTCGGGATATGCGCCGTGAATATGGAAGGTCATATCTTGAGCGTGAATCCGAGCTTGGAGGAGCTTACGGGTTATACGAAGGATAAGCTGCTTGGGGCTGACATACTCATCATGGCTTCCTCTGAGGAACAGGACAAAATCAAGCGTCACATGGAGCTGGCCAAGCAGGGTGAGACGCAAACCTATGAATCGGAATTTATACATAAGGAGGGGGAGCGTCTATTCATCAAGATGACGAATATCCCGATTTTCGTGCAAGAGGAAATTGTAGGCTGCTACGGGATTATAGAAAATGTTACCCCTCTTAAAAGCTACATTGCTCAAATTGAAAAGCTCAGTAATGAGCATTCGCTTATTTTGAATGCCGTATCCGAAGGAATTGTAGGTTTAAGTACCGAAGGACATGTCCGCTTTATGAACCCGGCAGCTGTTGAGATGTTTGGCGTAGGATCGGCCAATCCGCTGAATGGCGCTTGCATAGACATGATCCTCCATGCTGACGAAATTGGCAGTCATTTTCCGGACGAACAGTCCTCTATTCTTCAAGCGATTCGAAGCGGAGCCTCTTATCAGGCAGAGGAAGCTGTATTTTGGAAAAAAGGCGGGTCCAGCTTTCTGGCCTCCTATCGAATCAGCCCTTTGATGGATAATGGCGAGCGAAAAGGGGCTGTGATGGTTTTTGTAGACAGGACGAATGAAAAGGAGATCATTCGGGCCAAGGAGTCTGCCGAACGCGCCGATCGGGCCAAGTCAGAGTTTCTTTCTGTGATGAGTCATGAGCTCCGTACACCGATGAACGGCATTATAGGCATGGCGGGGTTACTGGCAGATACTGAATTGGATGAGGAGCAGCGTAGCTATATAGACATTATTACCAGTAGCAGCGGTGCATTAATGCAGATATTGAACGAGATACTGGATTTGAGCAAAATCGAAGCTGGCAAAATGTCTTTGCTGCACGAGTCCTTTGTGCTAGATGATGTGGTGGGCAGTGTGGCTGACCTATTCATGACGCAGGCTATGGAAAAAGGCATTGAGCTGGAATGGCATGTGGATCAGGAAATGCCGGGGATGCTGGTCGGCGATCATGTGCGTATTCGACAGGTGCTGGTGAATTTGGTGAGCAATGCGATCAAATTTACGGAGCGAGGGCGTGTAAATATCTTTGTGGAGAGAAAGGCTTACAGCCGTCGTAAAAATAGATGCCTGATTGAGTTCAGTGTAACGGATACTGGAATCGGTATCCCAGCAGACCGCCAGCATCTATTGTTTCAGCCTTTTTCCCAGCTTCATCCGGCACTGAACCGAAAATATGGAGGGACGGGACTAGGATTGTCCATCTGTAAAAACTTGGTCAAGCTGATGGGGGGGGCTATTGGTGTAGATAGCGATGAGGCCAGAGGAGCGACGTTCCGGTTCCAGCTGGATCTTAAGCTGCCGGAAGGTTCAACGCTTGCGAATATAAGCCGTGATGAACCTTATGAGTCAAAGGAAGGCTAAAAAGAGATAGCCGTGATGCGTGATGCATCACGGCTATTTTTGTAAGGAATAACCAAAGAAAAGATTGACAAACTGTTCTAACTGTACTATTAATGATAGTACAGTTAGAACAGTTCAGTATATACAAGTGAATCAGAATAAGTCTTGAAAGGAGGAAGTCCATGTTCGAGCTGGATATCCGCAGCCGCAAGCCGATCTACGAACAGCTTATGGACAGGGTAAAGGAAATGATCGTGTACGGATCACTTCAGCCGGATGAGCAATTGCCTTCCGTACGGACATTGTCCGCTCAGCTTACGGTGAATCCGAATACGATTCAGAAGGCGTATCGAGAGTTGGAACGAGAAGGATACATTTATTCCGTTCAAGGCAAAGGCAGCTTTGTCACACCTGCCGAGCATCAGCCGCAGCAAATCAAGCGGGATGAGATTCGGGCGGCATTGTTAAAACAGATGATCGAAGCCGTCCATTTTGGTTTTACACAGCAGGAAGTGGACGACATATACGTGGAAGCTATACAAACAAAGGAAAGGGGGGTGTCCCTTGATTGAATTAAGGGAAGTCACAAAGACATTTACAGAAGAAAAGGCTGTCGATCAGCTCGCCCTTAGAGTGAAAAAAGGTTCCATTTTTGGACTACTGGGCTCAAACGGGGCGGGGAAAACAACACTGCTCAAAATCATCGCCGGGATTTACCGACCGGATGCAGGAAAGGTACTGATTGGCGGACAGTCCGTATATGAGCAGCCTGAAGTCAAGCAGCACATTCTGTTTATGCCAGACACCCCCTATTTTTTTCCGCAAGCGACAATTCGTCAGATGGCCCGGTTTTACCGCTCCATTTATCCGAGCTGGAGCGAGGAACGCTACATACAGCTTACGGAGATTTTTAAGCTAGATCCTAAACGAAAGCTTCACCGTTTTTCCAAGGGGATGAAGCGTCAGGCTGCTTTTTTGCTTGCCTTAAGCTGTATGCCTGAGCTGCTCATTTTGGATGAGCCGATTGATGGACTGGACCCGGTGATGCGTAGAATGATCAAAAATTTACTGTTCCAGGAAACCGCTGCACGCGAGATGACCGTCGTGATCTCATCTCATAACTTGCGTGAAATAGAAGACATGTGTGATCACGTCGGCATTATGCACCAGGGTCGGATGCTGCTGGAAAAAGAGGTCGACGACCTCAAGTCTGATACGCATAAGGTACAGGTTGCCTTTCGTGACAGCACGCATGAGGAAGCCGTATGTGGACAACTTTCGGTTGTACATAAGGAGCGGAGGGGCAGTGTTCTACTGCTTATTATCCGGGGTGAGCGAGAGCGGATTGCAGAGACGATTGAAGCGTATGAGCCGCATGTGTTCGATTTGCTACCGTTGACGCTTGAAGAAATTTTCATTTATGAAATGGAGGACGCAGGTTATGACATCCAACCGATTCTTCTGTAGCGGCGGCGTAATTCGCCAAAGCCTGAGACAGCATGGCTGGATCGGTCTATTGTACTTGGTAGGATTATTGTTTACGGTGCCACTGCCACTATTTATGAGTACTGGAAACGAGCGAGTGCCCACGGTTTTGAGAAGCCTGTTCGATAGTACAAACTCAGGCGATGGAATGCAAAATATCATTTTATTGGCCGTACCTGTGCTGGCGGGTGTGGTGCTGCTTCGTTTTATTCAGCGTCAGGGCTCCTCGGATTTATATCACAGTCTGCCCTTACGCAGAGAGCATCTGTTAACGGCACATTTAATTAGCGGTCTTATCCTTTTACTCGTACCTATATGGCTGACCGCGGGAGTAACTGCCCTGCTAAACACGTCGGTTGAACTGCCTTTTATTTTTCATATCAATGATATTGGATCATGGGCTTTGGTCGTATCGGTTCTTACGATTTTCCTGTTTGCTTTTACCGTGTTTGTAGGTATCTGTGTAGGACAATCGCTGTTACAATCCGTTGTAGTGTATGCTTTGCTGTTGTTGCCCTTTTTTTTGTATTCCATGATTAGTCGTTTTCTGGGGCACAATCTATATGGTTACTCTCAGATTATTGGAACCATTGTTCAAAATAGTAATGGCGTGGAGTTGCGCAGCAGCAATAATATTTGGTATAGTTTATCGCCGTTCGTCCGCATTATGGATTTGTCGAGTAGCGCATTTTCATATGTGGAACTGCTTATTTATATGGGTGTTTCCTTGCTGTTTGTGATTTTAAGCTATGTGTTATATCGCAAACGGCTCGTAGAGAAGGCAACGCAGGCCATGGCTTTTACTTTCTTCCAACCCCTTTTTAAGGCAGGAGTCATGTTATGTGCCATGCTGCTGATAGGAGAATATTTTTATAGCACAGGAGGCCAGGGGAGGGACTGGTCGATCTTCGGGTATGTGCTTGGAGCTATTTTGGGTTATATTGCTGTGGAGATGGTAATCCGCAAGACATGGCAAATTGTACGTATTCGTGCTTTGCTGGAGCTGGTTACATACGGGGCAGTTTTGGGTCTGGCAATGTACATCCCCACGTCTAGTTGGATAGGCTACGAGGAACGGATTCCAACCGCGCATTCAGTCGAGCAAGTCTATGCTGGGCAATATTTGTATCTGGACGGGGGAGCGACACAGAAAAATCTCTATTTTTCGCAAGATAAAGCTTTTATCGCTGCTGTGCTGAATTTACAGCGTGAGCTTGTAAGAGTACATTCAGCTGGAAAGACGTCCGGGTCCAATAAAGAACCTCAACAAATGATATCCATTGCTTATCGTTTGGATGATGGTACCATTATGACTCGTAGCTATACATTTCCTGAGCAACCTTTCCGGGCAGCGCTGGCAAAAGTGATGATGTCTGAGCCGTACAAAACAGTAAGCTACTCACTTGATAAGCTGAATGGTAAAGCGGAGACGATCAGCATTCAATCGGCAGATGATAATGAACGGCGAGTTGTTCTGACCGATCCGGAAGATATTCGTGAATTTGAAGCTATACTTAAAGAAGAAGTTTTGGGCATGAGCTATAGTGAAATGCAGGCAGGTTCTTACGCGTTGGGGAATATTGATATTGTGAACAAACCTTCATCTGTTTTAGTAGAAGAACCAGATTGGGCTCGCAGCGTCTCCTTTAATTGGCGCATATCCTTCCACAAGCTGAATGCTTGGCTGGAACGCAAAGGATACGCCGACAAGGTGATTGTCACGTCGAAAGACATTATATCGGTTCGAGCTATTCCAATGGTTTCTCAAGAGAAGGAGCCGTATCAGCCTGGTGAGTATATTGAAGCAGCGAATTTATTCAGGATATTGCAGCAGAAGTATAAAGTCACCACAATTAAAGATGCAAAACTTTGGAATACTGTGCTGGATAACCGAAATAACTACAGCTATGATCCACAAGTGGAGAAAGGCACTTATCTGTTCCAAGTTAAAATCAAGTCCATCAGCGGTTCCGGCTTTCGTACAATTTATTACTTATTAACCTCAAAAGACATCACACCAGAGCTTGCGAAGGCATTACTGACAGCTCCTTAAGTGGGACAGCGTCTGGTTTGGATGGTATATGGACGGAGGTAGATGAACATGGGAAGGTTCCGACACGACATATAACAACCTCATCGACGGGCAAGAGCCCCTCCACATTAGAACTGACGTAAATAGAGGCATAGAGAGATACAACATAGAACAAACAGAGAGAAGAGATCAATAACGTACAGTTCAATGATGGAGGAGCAATACAATATGAAATATACAGAAGATCGTGAATTTCTACAGTTCTTGGAGCATCATAAGCAGTCATTTTCTGGATGGGATTTTTCATTCATCTCGGTTACGGGACGTGTGGCGAGCGAGCCTTTGGACTGGTCTTATGTCAGCAAGGCTATGAAGTTTATTCATTCATCCAAGGCGATGCTGGATATGGGAACAGGCGGGGGAGAGCTATTATCTCGGCTACGCCCTTTTCCAGAGATCGTATGTGCGACAGAAGCATATGCACCGAATGTTCCTATCGCCAAGGAAAGGTTGGAGCCGCTGGGCGTGCGCGTTATGGCTATACAGGATGACAATTCCCTTCCGTTTGGCGATGCCGGGTTCGATCTTGTGCTGAATAAGCATGAGTCATTTTCGCCAACGGAGGTACGACGTATTTTACGACCAGGTGGGACGTTTTTGACTCAACAGGTAGGGGGCCTGGATTGTGCGGGCATCAACGACCGTTTGGGAGCGCCTGATTACGAGTATGCGGACTGGACCCTCTCTCAAGCACTTGCAGGTTTGAAAAGCAATGGTTTCGAAATTGTAGAGCAGCAGGAGCAGTTTCCAGTACAGCGGTTTTACGATATTGGAGCATTTGTCTACTATTTAAAAGCCATTGAATGGCAGATTGCAGACTTTCAGCCAGAGAAATATATAGAACAGCTGTATGGTCTGTATTTGGATATCCAACGTGATGGGTACTGGGACGTGAAGCAGCACCGTTTTTTGATCCATGCCAGAGCAATATAAAGAAGATTCGATACCAAAAAGGTCTTTCCCGTGGGGGAGGCCTTTTTTGCCATAAGCATTAAGGTAAGAACAATATCAGAAGCCACATGGCGGTTGGCAGTGAAATACCAACGGCTATCGCTATATAGGGCAAGGGAGTTCGGAAGTAGTTTTTACAGTCCGCCTCCTTGTCCTTTTTCTCGTGATAGAACGCTACCTGGCTTGCAAAGCTGTGAAGTAGCTTGAGTGCTTCATCGCTGGGAATGTGCTGTAAGGAATGCCATAGATCATCATGTGCTTTTCGGAGCAAGGTTACATCAGATGTATGATTCGGATGATCGGATAAGGACATTTTTATCCTCCTCTCGTATACTAATCTTTACCATAATTGTACAATGAAGAAGCAATGGCTTACAGTCTCATTTCATTCATTAGATATAGGGGGATGTACATGTCTGATCCAAAGGGAGTTATAACCAAGCCGGAAAAGGACGAGTCTGTGCGGATAGCATGGTTTTGGCCATGGCTGGGCGGTACGTTTATGTTTGGATTGTTTTCAGTCATGTTTAATGTAGTTTGGAGTATGGTTGTGGCACCCCAAGTGCAGCTTTTGCTGAGGCATGAAGGTGTGACGGATACAACTGTGATTGTAATACTGCTTCTATATGCATGGATTATCGGTCTCATCTTTGCAGCTTATGGTGCCTTGAGTGCACGTATGTCCAGCATGGGCAAGCTTCCGCTGATGCTGACCGGGCTATTATCATTAATATGTGGGCTGTGGTTGTGGATTATAGGAATACAAGGGTCTGGTGGTCAACCTGCTGAAGTGTGGGGAGGGGCGTGGGAACTTTTTTCACTCTATCACGCCTGGGCAGAGCCTGTGTTGGAGGTACTGGGGCCATATACACAGCATGGTGAAATCTGGTTTCTACTGGCAGCACTGCTGCCGATAGCTGGCATGGTAGTAGGAGTTGGGGTGAATCGTTATCCAGCGCTAACCGACAAGAATGGTAAGGTGGATCATAGATGGCAATGGATTGTTGCCGCGATATCTGCTGCGCTCGTCATTGTGCTGACGATTACACTGATGCTTCCTCAACGCCCGTACATTGCAGAGAAGGATTTTCCGGTAGTTGACGGGGCTACGGCGGCCATTCCGTTTGCGCAGGATATGCTGCATGAACTGACTGGAATGAGCAAGGCGCGAGCGGCGCACGAGCTGAGATTCAACACGACTCATCAGGCATATGTCAATTTAATCGAAAAGAAGGCGGATCTGATTCTGGTGGCCGGTCCTTCCGATGAGGAACTGCGTCTGGCGAAAAGTCGGGGAATACAAATGAGGCTCACGCCCATTGGGTGGGATGCGTTTATTTTTCTCGTGCATCAAGACAATCCGGTTAAGGGACTTTCTTCGGAGCAGGTTCGTCGTATATATGAAGGGGCTATCCATAATTGGAATGAAGTAGGGGGCAAGGATCAGCCGATTATTGCTTACCAGCGAGAAGAAAATTCAGGCAGTCAGACATATATGCAAAAGAAAGTGATGGGAGGCCATGAAATGGCTGACCCGCCACGTGAACTACAAATTGGCATTATGGGTGGTATGATTAATGCGGTCGCAGATTTTAACAAGGATTACAACGCGCTCGGATATTCATTTTATTATTTTGCAAATGTGATGCATAATCGTCAAGAGGTCAAATTTTTGTCTATTGATGGAGTGAAGCCGAACAAAGAGCACATTCGCTCGAAACAATATCCATTCACAGCTCAACTGTTCGTGGTCACACGGGAAGGCGAGAAACCAAGCCCTTCGATGCAACGATTACTCGAATGGCTGCAAAGCGAAGCAGGAGCCCGGGCCATCGAAAAGGGTGGCTTTGTTCCTGTAAACTCGTAATCCTGTAACGATGATTCGCATACAGTCACCGTATATTCACCTTAAGAGTGAAACGAAGACAGCAGGGTAATACATAGAATATGCTTTGCTGTGAATACAATACCCGCACAGCATGTATATCACCAACATAAGGGGATGAACGAAAATGAAGAAAAAAACATCGGTCTGGGTGCTTTTACTCGCCGTAGCCATAGTGACAGCGGGGTGTGAAACAGGCTCACAAACAAGTTCGGAAACAGGACAAACAGCTCAAAATGAGCAAAAGGGTGTCACCTCGGCACAAGCGAATGGTTCAGGAACCACTGTAGATACACCGAAAACAGGAGGACAAGCAACCACAGACACTACGATAGCGAAGGTCCGCATGGACAATATTACCGCGCTGCGTTTGATCGACGGCCAATCCGGCTGGATCGGCGGAAATGGCTGGATTGCCCGTACGGACGCGATTGCATCCGATTCAGTCGGATCGACGTGGAATGTGCAATATCAGGGCCAAGGTACGGTTCAGCAGATTTTTGCCTTGAACGGACAGCAGGCTTGGGCTGTTATGGCAGACAGCGGATCGCTGCTGGCCACTCGCGATGGCGGCAAACGCTGGGAGGTTGTCGGGACTGTACCTGAGCAAGGGCAAGCGGGCTTTTTACACTTTGTATCATCCAAGGAAGGGTTCAGTGGCAACCAATATACGAAGGATGGCGGGCAAAGCTGGTCCTCGCTCCCCGTGCCTGGCCACTTGGTAGGACAGCCATATTACCATGATCAGCAAAACGGCTGGGCAGTTACGCAGGACACAGACCGTTCGTTTCAGATTTTACACACGGTTAACGGGGGCCAAAAGTGGACTACTGTCATGTCACGGACAACGGAGGCGCCTCTAAATGGAGCCATTATTCGTTCGGTAGAACGTGGCAACGCATGGATCGAGCTGGTTGGAGATACGGGGATGAATCAGACGTCGTATTCGCTTTGGCATACTGCCGATAGCGGACAAAGCTGGCGTGCTGTGCTGGCGAATGCCACTGCTGGCGGCGGTCCGGCACCAGGTATTAGCCAGCAAGACAACCAGGTTGCCAAAAATGAAGGGACGGCACCAGGTATGCTCTATCCGGTTAATAGCAGTACCGCATGGATGGGTGGCTACTGCGCACCGTGCGACAAGCCCAATACCATCGGCTGGACGACTGACGGCGGCAAGACGTGGAACAATGGCAAGCAAGGCTTTGACGGTTATGGCGGTCAGCAAATCGGGATGGCAAATGCCAAGGAAGGCTGGGCTATTTTCTCAGATTCAGAGCAGGCCCCAGTTATGTATACCACCTCGGATGGTGGACAGCATTGGACGCAGAGCCATGTATTTGACAAGCCTGTGGCATCAGGATCCTAAGGAGGGATGAATATGAGCCAACATAAGAAAAGTGTGATTAGATGGACTGACGGTCGTGAAGTACCACTAATCGGGCAGGGCACGTGGCATATGGGGGAAAAAGCGTCACTCCGGCAGGAAGAGGTGCGCGCGCTTCAACTAGGCTTGGAGCTGGGTATGACGCTGGTGGACACGGCTGAAATGTATGCGGAGGGCGGCGCAGAAGAGATCGTCGGAGAGGCCATTCGGGGTCGCCGGGACGATGTCTATCTTGTTAGCAAGGCGTATCCTCATCATGCGGACCGCCAAGGACTGGCTCAAGCGTGCGAAGCGAGCCTAACACGAATGGGAACAGAGTACATGGACATGTATCTGTTGCATTGGCGCGGGAATATTCCGCTGGAAGAAACGGTACAAGGCATGGAAAAACTGCGTGAGCAGGGCAAAATCCGTAGCTGGGGAGTGTCCAATCTGGACAAATCCGACATGGAGGAGCTATGGAGCCTGGGTGGAGGCGAAGCCTGCACTGTCAATCAAGTGCTGTATCACGCGGCTTCGCGGGGCATCGAATATGATCTGCTACCTTGGAGCCGTACGCATGGAGTGCCTGTGATGGCCTATTGCCCGATTGCCCAAGGTGGCCGCTTGCGACGGGGTCTGCTGGAGCATCCTGTTATGGTAGACATTGCTGCCAGCCACGGGGTAACTCCATCCCAAATTGCGCTCGCGTGGGTCATACGGGACGGTGATGTCTGGGCAATTCCGAAGGCGGTGCAGGAATCGCATGTACGAGAAAATGCAGCGGCAGCAAGTATTCGGCTCACTCCTGAACAACTTCAACAAATAGACGAAGCTTTTTCTCCGCCAACGCGGAAGCAGCCGCTGGATATTGTTTGAGAAAGAAGGAGCCCATGACAGAGCGAGAGACAGAACTGCATGAGGTAGATGATCATCTGGATTATGGATTATCCGTTGTATTCATCGGCTTTAATCCCAGCTTGAAATCAGGCGAGGTAGGACATCATTATGCGAATCCGCGCAACCGCTTTTGGCGCATACTGGAGGGAGCAGGCTTGACACCTCGCTTGTACGATCCATCGGAAGATCGGGAGCTGCTGAAGCTGGGCTTCGGCTTTACGAACATTGTTTCCCGTCCTACGAGGGGAGTAGAGGACATTGCACGCGAGGAATACGCCGAAGGACGTCTGAAGCTATACGAGAAGCTAAAGGAATACCGCCCGAGGGTTGCTTGCTTTGTCGGCAAAGGCGTGTACACCGAATACAGTAAAAAATCCAAAGTAGATTGGGGATTTCAGCCTGAACCGCTAATTCCCGAGATGCATGAATTTGTGGCACCTTCGTCTAGCGGACTGGTACGCATGTCGCTGGAAGAAATCACAGATATTTATCGCCATCTTCAAACGTTCCTTTCGTCAGAAATCGTCTGAAATGCAGTAAGTATGGTGAATACAGCTAGCACAAAAAGAACCACACGCTCCAGTCCCTGCTGGGAAGAGCGTGTGGTTCTTTGAGCTGTTTCTATTGTAAGGCTTTCGCCTGCCATGCCTGTTCCACGGGAACATAAGGATATCCCAGATCACGTGCGACTGCTTCGTAGGTAATATGTCCGTTCAGGACATTGGTGCCGCTAAGCAGTGGCTTGCTTCTGCGAAGCGCCTCCTGCACACCCAAATCTGCGAGCTGGAGAGCAAAGGGGAGCGTCGCGTTCGTCAGAGCGAGCGTCGAGGTTTGCGGTACCGCGCCCGGCATGTTTGCTACCGCATAGTGAATGACGCCATGCTTCACATAGGTAGGCTGGTCGTGTGTCGTGATGTGGTCAATCGTCTCGACTATGCCGCCTTGGTCGATGGCGACATCCACAATCACAGAGCCGGGCTGCATCGTCTGTACCATGGCTTCCGTTACGAGCCGCGGGGCTTTGGCACCAGTGATCAGGACAGCACCGATCAGCAAATCACTTTGCGCCACGGCTTCAGCAATGTTGGACGGGGTGGACACCAGCGTATGGAGCTGATTGCCAAAAATATCGTCCAGTTGGCGCAGTCTTTGCAGGCTCAGGTCGATCAGTGTCACATCTGCCCCGAGACCGATGGCGACCTTGGCAGCATTGGTGCCGACCACCCCTCCGCCAATAATGGTCACTTTACCGCGTTTGACCCCCGGCACACCTGCCAGCAGGATGCCTTTGCCACCCTTTGGTTTTTCCAGCAGTTGTGCTCCAATTTGTACAGCCATTCGTCCGGCAACCTCACTCATCGGGGTAAGCAGCGGGAGGCTGCCTTCAACATCTAGCGTCTCATAGGAAATGGCGGCTACGCCGTTGTCTGTTAAAGCGCGGGCCAGTGCTGGCTCGGCAGCCAAATGCAGATAGGTGAATAAAATCAATCCTGGTCGAAAATACCCGTATTCAGAGGGGAGCGGCTCTTTTACCTTGATAATCAGATCCGCCTGGGACCACACGTCCGCAGCTTGTTGCACAAGAGTCGCACCCGCAGTGGCATAATCTCCATCCGTAAAGCCGCTTTCAACACCTGCATGGCTTTCCACAAATACGTGATGTCCGTGTTGAATCATTTGAGCTGCACCTGCAGGCGTTAGAGCGACACGATTTTCGTTGTTTTTAATCTCTTTCGGAATCCCAATTTTCATTTCATTCACCTCTCCTAAAAATAATTGTTAAGAAAATTACACTATCATTTTTGTGCAGTTTGCCGATTAGTTACATGGACTCAAGCCGATAAATGCAATTCATGTTAGATTAGGTACAGTTTACAAGGGGGGAAGCTCCTTGACATCATACATTTTGTCGGATTATCTGACTTAAAGGCTCGACTTTTTGATGAATATATGTCATATAAAATGACATAAAGACATATACATAAGGAGAATGCCGATGAACGGTAAAAAAACATTTACCATTGCGGATGTGCTGGAACGTCCCGTTTTCCGGCGGGCGAAACTGGCTGCGGGGGAACAGGGCGTAAATCGCCGTGTGGGTTGGGTACATGTACTAGAAATCACAAATGTTTCTCCGTTTGTGAGCCGTCATGACTTGATTTTGACGACCGGCCTGTGGCTCACACGGAAGGGGGAAGAGCGTGCCGAGTATATGGAGCAACTGATCCGCTCGGAAGCTGCGGGATTGTGCGTGGAGCTGGGCACGAGCATTCATGAAATCCCCTCTGAAATTCTGGAGTTGGCGGAACGACATCACTTCCCGGTCATCGTATTTGAGCAGCCAGTGCGTTTTGTTGAAATTACACAAGATATTCATTCCCTACTTATTAACCGACATCATGAACTCCTAAAAGATCTGGAGCGATTTTCACGTCAGCTTCAGCAGGAGACCCTGCGCAGCACTGATATGAACGCCCTCTTGCGTGTGCTTCATGACTATGCAGCCCGGCAGGTCATCTACATGTCTTCCATTGAAACCAATCGATTCGTACCTTCCGTCCAGCCGGATCTAGCGGACCGTATTGCAGATTTTTATGCCAATGAAGTGGAATCTAGTATGACAGCCGATCGGGAGGGGCATCTGCTGTTTCACCTGAATGAATCCACCGCCGTCTTGTTCCAGCCCGTTGTATGCTTCGGTCAGGTGTTTTCCGCAGTAGGTTTGGTGCTGCATAGTGAAATGCCAACGGAAGAAATGTCGCTGTTACTCGATTACACTGCCAAGGCAGCCGCTACATTGGTGCTGAGAACACAGTTTCTTGAAGACCGATTGCTGCGTAATCAAAATGAATTGATTCAGGATGTATTGAGCGGACAGCTTCCCAGTGAAGAACAGGCCCAGACCCGGATGGGCCTGCGATTGTTATCGAAGGGACAGTATTTATTTTGGGCAGGGGTCATCGAGGTGGAACATCAGGACAAGGATGCCAGTCAGGTACGCAAGGAATCCATCAATCAGGATGTGCTAGTGCTGCTTCGTTCATTGTTGAAAAAAGAAGCGTTGCACAATCTGCTGATGATGAAGGGGAGTCAATGCTACATCCTTTGTGCCAAGGAGGAATTAACACTGCGTTCCGCAGCGCAAATGAAAAAAGTGCTTGCCCATACTGTTCAATATATTCAGAACTATGCCGCAGGACAGCTTGATAAGGTGCGCATTCATGCAGGCTTTGGTAAAGTAAGGCATCGCATGACGGGGACGGATCGCAGTTTTGAAGAGGCATATGAGGTCATTGAAGTGGCACGAAGCGTCCCAGTCATGAAGGATCGGTTGTTTTACGACAGCATCGGAATCTATCAGTTGTTGAAGGCGGTGCCCCGCATTCCTTTTCTACAAGAGTTCGTAGAGGACCATTTGGGCGGGCTGATTGCGCATGATCGTGAGCACCATATGCAGCTTCTGGATACACTGGATGCCTATTTTCAATCCCATGGCTCCAAGCGTGATACCGCCGGAATTTTGTACATTCACAGACAGACCCTTTATAATCGGCTGGATAAAATTAATGAAATCATAGAGGGAAATCTGGCAGACCCTGACAAACGTCGTTGCCTAGAGATGGCGCTACTGGCTTACCGAATGCTTCAGGCTGAAAATTGATCCTAAATGACTAGTTCTATTTTCCATTCTACTCATTTACAATGCGTGTTAACACTGAGATAATAGAAGAGATAACGGAAATATCTTGAAAGGGGATTAATATGAATATAAAAAAATGGATCGCCGTCCCTCTTATTCTGTTAATGGTAGCTTTGACAGGTTGCCAGGCAGTAGGTGGATTTGATGTAAGTAAAAATTTATTGGGAACACTTGATGTGAAATCCCAGCAAACAACGGAGAAAATCTCTCTTAAATTGACTCCAAAAGAAGGAATCACGCAAGGAGATAAAGAAATCGTAGATTTGATTAATTCGATTTCCGTCACTGTGGATGAAGCCAAGGTACAATCGGAGGAACTTGCTTCTGCCAAAGGTACATTGCACATCGATAAGTATAATTTGCCGTTTGAACTTGCTTTAGACCGCCAAGGTTTGGCTATTCAACTGGAAGGTGCCAAAAAACCTTATTACATATCTTTGAACTCGCAAGAGAGTTTGAGCGGTCTGCCTACTGGATTTGATCCATATGTATATTCCAAAGACGTGAGAGAACTGACGAAAACAGCCGCTGCACTTATGCTCAAGCATGCGCCTAACCCTTCTACCATTTCTGCAACGTCTGTAACCGAGGAAGTATACGGTGAAAAAGACAAAGTGAAACTGACCCATCTGCATGCTGAACTTCGTGGTGATGAGCTGGTAACATTGGTAAAACCGTTCCTGGCGAATCTGGCGAAGGACGAAGCAGGCTTGAAAGAGCTGATCGGGCAAGCCATTGATATGACTAAAACGATTGCTTCCGGCATGAATATTGAAGGTAGTGATAAAGTAACAACGGAACTGAGTGCTAACAAAGAAAAAATGGTCAATGAGGCTTATACCGAAGTTAAAAAGTATTTGGATCTGGCCGTTGATCAGTATGATGTAGGCGTTAGCACCATGTATGCACAGTCCCCTGAAATCAAAACGGTTCTGAGTGCTAACACGGTTCTGAAAAGCGACATGTATTTTGATGAAAAAGGAAATGTTCGCAAAGCGGCGACAGACCTGACGGTTGCTTTGCCAGATGTGGACGGTCTTCCGGTGAAGTCCTTCACAATTCTGACCGAAACTCAATCTTGGAACGTCAATGGTAGTGTGACGGCTGATAAAGTGGATATTTCTAACGGTGTTATTGACTTGAATAAACAAGCTGAATTAACTCCGGGAGCGACGCTGCGCAATTTTGAAGCGAATTCTCCGATCTACAACATTTTAAAAAATGATTTGGAAATTACAAAAGTAGAAACCATTTTCGATCCTAAAGACGATTACTACGTCTTGGAGAATCGTGGTGGCACTGCCTTTATTCCATTGCGTGAACTGACGAGCGAACTGAACTCCGAGTTAAAATGGGATGCAGCTGCTAAACAAACTACTGTAATTGATGATATTACAGGTAAGACGATTAAGCTGAAAAGTGGCTCCAAACAGGCTGTATTGGAAGGAAGCACATTGACGCTGCCACAAGCTCCATATACGGATGAATATGGCACATTGTATGTTCCTTTCAAATCAGTTGCCGAGGCGCTTGGCGCCACAGTAACTCGTAACAATGATGGGGAATATGTACTGAAACGCGACTAAAAAAGATATTCAAGGAACCGGCCCAATTAGGGCTGGTTCTTTTTTAGTTAAATTGGTAAAATGCTCAGTAAAGCGATTAAAATAAGCGCTTACAAATTTTAAAAGTGCCATACTTTTATACAGGGAAAATTGAGATAATTATAGTATCATTCCAGCATAGGAAAACACATACAATTAGGGGGATATACGATGAAAGATATGGAACTATTGAATTCCAGAGAGGGACAAATGGTGCTTGCCCGAATGTACGGTCAACAGCAAATCTCTGAGCAAACGACTCGATATGAATCACTTATACAGGCGTATCGGGAGCATTTTGGTGTAGGGGATATTGAATTGTTTAGTGCTCCGGGACGTTGCGAAATTGGTGGAAATCATACAGACCACAATCACGGGAAGGTGCTGGCAGGCAGTATAACACTCGATACCATCGCTGCAGCTTCTAAGGTGGAGGAGTCTGTAATTACATTCTTTTCTGAAGGCTATAAGACGAAGTACGTCATCGATTTAACAGACTTGTCGCCAAAACCGGAGGATGACAGTACGATGCTGCTGGTCCGTGGTATTGCCGCTGGTCTACTTGAATTCGGATACCGTATCGGGGGATTCCAAGCTTATATATCAAGTAATGTATTCTCTGCCTCAGGTTTAAGCTCTTCCGCTTCTTTTGAAATGTTGATATGCACGATATTAAATCATTTTTATAACGAGGGAGCGTTAGATGCAGTTGCTAAATCCAAAATTGGTCAGTATGCGGAAAATAGCTATTGGAATAAGCCGTCGGGACTGCTCGATCAGATGGCTTGCGCGTATGGCGGCTTGATTTCCATTGACTTTGAAAATCCCAAGGAACCGATCATAAATCCTGTTCATTGGAATTTTGAACAAAACGGATATTCCCTCGTTATTGTAAATACAGGCGGAAATCATGCTGATTTAACGGACGATTACGCGGCGGTGCCCAACGAAATGTTTGCAGTGGCTCAGTCTTTAGACGCTTCGGTTTGTCGTGACTTATTGCCAGAGAATCTATATGCCAACCTTAAAATGGTCAGGGAAAAAGCAGGAGACCGTGCAGTACTGCGGGCGTTGCATTTTTTTGAAGAAAATAGGCGTGTGGATGAACAAGTGAAATCACTGGAGGAGGGGCGCTTTACTGATTTCCTGAGGCTCATTACCGAATCTGGTAATTCCTCATGGAAATGGCTCCAAAACGTATATAGAAGTGGGGTTGCGCGGGAACAAGACGTATCGGTTGCACTGGCTTTAACCGAAATGTATTTACAATCAATAGATAACAGCGCATGCAGGGTACATGGGGGTGGCTTTGCTGGTGTCATCTTGACGATTCTTCCGAATGATCATGTGGATAATTATAAGGAGTGGATCAGCGGAATGCTGGGAACTCCGGTACTTGTTGTCAACGTCCGTGAGGACGGTGCCGTTAATGTTAGTGATTTGATAAATGTTGAACGGACTCATTGAGAGTTTACAAACTAGTCAGTCAGTAGAAGACTTTAACCCATGGGTTAAAGTCTTTGTCCTTTTTATCGCCGATACAGCTTAGGTTTGCGTTATAATAAAGAGATGATAGTTTTAATGAAGGAGGGCCTGTCATGGCTATATACCCGTCCTGGTCCTATTCGCAATCGAGGGCTCAAACGTTCGATGAATGCTTACGCAAATACTATTATCATTATTACGGCTCGCATAATGGCTGGAATTCGGCACAGGGCACTGAAGAGCAAGTTACGTTGTATCGGCTCAAGCAACTGAGCAACTTATATATTTTATTCGGGAATATCACGCATCAAATGTGTGAATCAGTCATACGTGGATGGATGGAAAAAGGGGCTATCCCGCGTACAGCATACCTCGAGACAGCTATGAAGAACATGTTGAATGACAGCTACAAGGAATCGCTACACCGTGAGCTATGGCTACAAGATCCGAAAAATCGCGTCATGCTGGCGGAGGTTTATTACGACGACGAGGTGCTTTCGGAACGGATCGCCCTTATTAAGGAGCGACAGCACGCGGTGATACACAATTTATACCGTACTGCGGTTTGGCATGAACTGCAACAGGGAAAGGCCCAAATTGTAGAAGTGGAGAAGTGGGATACGATGCTCCTTCACGAGACGAAAGTGTATGTCAAAATGGATTTGCTCTACCGTAGAGACAATGGAGACTTGGTCATCGTGGATTGGAAAACAGGCAAGGAAGGCGATTTTTCCGACCAACTTTTTTTGTATGCTTCCTATGTGCAGGAGCACTATCAGCTTCCATTGGAGAAGATCGAGGTACGTGTGGAGTATCTGATGACAGGAGAGCATGAGGTGTATCGTCCCGCGCAAGAGGATATCGACAAAGTGGTTGGTAATGTCGGACGATACATCGAGGAAATGAAGTCCTGTCTCGATGACGATTACTATAATCGCCCCAAGCCTGAATCTTTCTTCACTCCGATGCCTTCACGCAGAGCGTGCGGAGGCTGTAATTTTCGTGAGGTGTGTAAGTACCGAGCGATGTGAAATGACTTGATCGCCTTTGCCACCGGATTCCTACCCTAATTAAAGCTAGTGAATCCGGCCATATGGCAAATCTATAATTCTTCTATGTTTTGAAACCGCTTTATAATTTAGAAGCTGCGAGGTATGATAAGGGTATTATTGGAAAATGCGAAGGAGGAAGTTAGGAAGATGACGAGTATAGAACACGCACGTATTCTTTTTCAGGGAGATTCTATAACAGACGGAGGAAGGGGACGAAATGAGGACGCGAACCATTGGCTGGGTCAGAGCTATGTGTATCTGATCGCAGGTGCGTTGGGGAGCCGTTTGACTACCACGCAGCCAGAGTTTGTGAACCGGGGAATTTCGGGGGATCGAGTTTCGGATTTGTATGCACGTTGGAATGAGGACACGTTTAGCCTGAAGCCGGACCTGCTCAGTATTCTAATCGGAGTGAACGACGCCTGGCGGATCGTGGAGCAGGAGCCGTCCGGGGTGACGGACCGATTTGAACGAGCCTATCGCCACCTTCTGGAAGAAACGCGTGAAGTGATGCCTGATCTGGGACTCGTGCTGTGCGAGCCGTTTATTTTGAAAACGGGAGCTACCGAGGCGCGATGGGACATTTGGCAAGAAAAAATAACGGGATACCAGCGTATTGTACGTCAGCTTGCGGACGAATTTGGGGCCGTATTTGTGCCGCTCCAGAGCATGTTGAACGAAGCCGCTATCCAGGCGGACGCCTCCTATTGGCTGCATGACGGGGTTCATCCGACAGCGGTTGGGCATCAATTGATAGCTGATCAATGGATAGATATTGTGCAAAAGAGTCCGCTGGCGATTCGCTAACAGGGGCATACATAGTCTACTCCTTGTCATTTTTGGGTAATACACGATTATGGACATCATTACTTATGTTATGGTTCCATCCAAAAATGAATGTCAAAGGGGGGGCTTCTTGCTTCGTCATGAACGGAGCAAGAGAGGGCTATGGAAACGATAAATATCATTCTGGTTATATTGCTTATCGCATTAACTGCTTTTTTTGTGGCCTCGGAGTATTCCATTATTCGTGTGCGAGTATCTCGCATCAATCAATTGGCCTCTGAAGGCAACAAAAATGCGAAAGCCGTTAAAAACATTCTGTCTCGGCTGGACGAGTATTTATCTGCTTGTCAGCTCGGAACCACATTAACCTCAATGGCGCTAGGCTGGCTAGGGGAATCTACTGTTGAACATCTGCTACATCCCCTGTTTGTGTTGGCTCATATTCCAGCAGGCCTGACGGGAGTGCTCTCCTTTTTGCTGGCTTTTCTAATCTTGACCTATTTCGAGGTGGTCATTGGGGAGTTGGTACCGAAAACATTCGCCATACAGATTGCTGAACCAATGGCATTGTTTTTTGCCCGTCCGATCACGATATTCTATAAAATGACCTATCCCCTGAATTGGGTGCTCAGTCGTTCATCGCGTGTCATTACGGGTCTCTTCGGGCTCAAAAGGGTATCTGAAGAAGATGCGGCACTCAGTGAAGCCGAGCTTCGTTTGGCGTTATCTGAAGGCTTTCGTAGTGGTGAAATTACACCGACAGAATATCGATATCTGAACAATGTATTTGATTTTGACGACCGTGCGGCGCAGGAAATTATGGTACCGCGCATCCACATCCGTTCCATCTCCCACCAGGCAACAGTGGCCGAGTTTATGGAGCTGATCGAGGACAAAGTTTATAATTTTCTACCTGTAGCTGAACATGGCGACCGGGATCGTATTATCGGGATGATTCGCGTCAAGGAAGCCCTGCATGATTTGGCACGTGGGCACAGCACAGGGAATACGACGATGGCTTCTTATATTCACCCGGTGCTTCAGGTTATCGAGACGGTTCAGGCTCGGGATCTGCTGATTCAGATGCAAAAACGACGCATTCCAGTAGCGGTGCTGGTGGACGAATATGGTGGAACATCTGGACTTGTCACACTGGAGGACATTATGGAGGAGATTGTTGGAGACATTCCTTCCTATACCGACACCGAAACCCCCGCAGCGTTAACTCCACTCATTACAAAAACAGATGATCATCGTTACATACTCAAATCACAGGCGCTCATTCATGAGGTCAATCGACGCTTGGAGACGGATATTGAGGCCGGGGACGTATATACAATTGGGGGATGGATGCTTTCAGAGCGTTTTGATATCCAGCAAGGAGAGAAGCTGACCATCGGTTTATGGGAGTTTACCGTACTGGAAAAAAGCAGTCACCAAATAGACACAATTGAAGCGATTAAGAAAGCAGTCGTTGAACGGAAAAATGACAATGATTCTTAATAATGGAAAATGACTTTGTCGAGTAACAGCTCGCTTAAAATGTGACGAATGGCCTGTAAAGCTTGTAGCAGCGCGATTCGTCCATTTTAAGATGCAAGCTGCTGCCTGGTAACATATTGTTTTTGGTAATTAGCGTAGGGGACTTAAGACTCTGTATCTTTATGCTCATGAATATATCTGTCTATGAAAAATACTACTAGAAATGTAGCAATTTTATGGTAAAATGGAATCAAATTTGAGTTTTTTGGGGTGGGCTACAGTACATGAAGATGTCACTAGGTACGAAAATGGTTACTGCATTTGTCTCAATTTCTGCAATAACCTATGGAACAAGCGCTTTTTTTATTTTTGTACTCAAGGACTGGCTTGCTCAAGGTACACAAGAATGGGTGTACACTTCGATCATTCTGTTATTGGGTGTTCTGTGGAGTGGCATTTTGGGCTGGTTGATCTCAAAATTACTCACACGGCCAATTGTTAGGTTGGCAAAGGCGGCAGAGGAAGCTTCGGCGGGGAACCTGTCTGTTGTGATTCCTGAACGTCGTTCGGAGGATGAAATTAAAGTTCTGTATGATGCATTTCGGCATATGATGCTGAACATTAAAGATATGTTCAATGAGATCTCGTACAGCACCAGAACAACTTCGCAAAGTGCGGAAAATCTGAGCTTGGCTATTGTGCAGGCTACCACACAAATTGAGTCCATGTCTTCGGTGGTAGAAGATATTTTGAATGGCGTGGAGCAGCAAAAGCAAGCATCTGCCCAATCTATTAAAACAGCAGACCGAATGCTGGGCGATTTTAAAATGATGCGTAGCAAATCGGGGCATATGCTGGAACTGTCAGGCCATATGGAGCATTCAGTAGATTCGACGCAGACCGTATTTTCATCCCTGATGGATGGAATGGGAGAGCTGACAGCATCACATGGTCGTTCGCAGCAGGTAATTGCCCGACTGGAAAAAGAAGCTTCCCAAATTGAAGCGATTACAAGCACCGTGAAGGATATTGCGGAACAGACCCATTTGCTGGCGTTAAATGCTTCCATAGAAGCGGCGCGTGCGGGAGAAGAAGGGAACGGGTTTGCTGTAGTGGCTCACCAAATTCGCGCACTTGCTGCCCAAAGTACGGAGTCTGTGCAGCAAATAAATGCCATCGTTAGCCGTGTCCAGTCACAAATCGTAGAGACAGTGCAGTTGATGCATCAGCAGACGTCATTGGTCAGTGCTGAGGCGGAACGGACAAGCTCTGTGGATCAGACGCTGAACCGTTTGAACGCTATTGTACGTGAATTTGTCGAGAGCATCCGTTTAATGGAAGAAGCCGTGACGGAGCAGACGAACCGGGTAGATCAAACCTTTGAGCAGATCCATCGTATTCAGCAAATGTCAGGGGCCTTCTCTGAAGGAGCTCACAAAATTTATACAGCTGCTCATGAGGAGACAGCAATTATGCAGGAAATTTCGTCTTCTTCCGAGGATTTGAAAGTGCTTACGAATAAACTCATGATGAAAACACGGGGAATGCAACTATAACAGAAGCCGTCATGTGAGGCATGATATATACAAACAAAATATAGCCGCTACACACCGGAAAACGAAGCAAAATGGTTCCCCGGTGTGTAGTGGCTATTTTTTAATTTCAAAAAACTCACATTGTTTTCTGGGGTGGTAAGCCAGATCACTGACGCTGGATTGCACGACGATGGTTTGATCGTCGAAACGGATTATGATTCCGCCAGAGCCAATCAATTGGTCATCCTGAAATACTCGGACACGAAGATGACGTTCCAGTGCCTCATTGAAATCCTGATCTGTAATTAATCGGCGATTAATGGCCATGAGGGTTCTCCTTTAAATATAATATCTTTTATCATAAAGGTAAGGTATTGAACAAGCAAGAAACACGGCTAGAACATAATCGGCTATTGGGTATAAAATAGAATGCAACGAAGAGAGAAAGAGATCAAAGGGGGCTAGCTATGGATAGGTCGTGGTCAGGGCCTTGGTTTGATGCCAATGCGCCAGAAGGGTTCGAGGCTTTTACTCCGTCACATGGGTTGGCTATATTGGGACTCATTGTATGCGCTTTGATGCTGTGGCTGACTCGGGGATGGATTCGATCGAACAAGCCTGTAAGCGAGGGAATTCGCTGGTTGTTAATTACAGTTCTCATTCTGTCAGAGGTGACTCTGAATATTTGGTATGTGATGCAGCATATTTGGGATGTCCAGACCTCATTGCCATTAGAACTGTGCAGTGTGACACTGCTGCTGTCTATCCTGATGCTTATTTTTCGAAGCCGCTGGTTATATCCGATCATCCTTTTTGCTGGAATTGGAGGGGCGCTCCAAGCCGTACTGACGCCTAATTTGGCATACACATTTCCGCATTATCGTTTTATCCATTTTTTCGTAGCTCATAGTGCTATTATTTTGGCAGCCTTGTATATGACCTGGATAGAAGGACTCAAACCGACATGGAAGAGTGTGGGGGGAGTTATGCTTTTTCTGAATGGCTTGGCGCTGATGGTGTGGATCGTAGACGATGCTCTCGGTGCTAACTACATGTTTCTAGCTGGAAAGCCGTCGACACCGTCGATATTGGATGTTTTGGGGCCATATCCTCTGTACATTCTGGCAGAAGAAGCCATTGCACTGCTGTTCTTTTCGCTTCTGATGCTGTTGTTCGAGGTGCTTCCAGGAGGCAGGCTGTATGTCCGCTTTCGCAAAGGAGCTCTGCATGGTGCTGACAGGTCGATATAAAGCCGTTGTAAAGCCATACAAAAGCAGCCTATTCCACAAGTATATGACTAGGGATAAGGCTGCTAAGAATGCCAAAACAGTAGTATGGGTATAACGTTCCCCATTCTAATACTTAACGCAGTAGTGATTCTGCTCCGTCTACATAAATTTCCGTACCCGATACATGAGATGACTCGTCTGAGGCGAGAAACAGGACCAGATTGGCAACCTGCTCTGGCTCACCAGGGGCATCCTCTAGCGGATGCTCTCCGCCCTTCGGAAATTCGACTGGAATTTGTACCTTCTTCAAGTCTTCCGAAGGGTACGTGTTATCGTCAATTTCCGTGTCGATGGCTCCCGGGCATATCGCGTTGACCCGGATTTTGTAACGTGCCAGCTCCAGTGCTGCCATTTTCATAAAAGCAACCTGAGCTGCCTTGGTGGAGGCGTAGGCTGAGAATCCAATACCTGAAAAGGTTCGATTACCGTTGATGGAGCTGGTAATGATAATGCTGCCGCCGCGTTCTTTCAGGTAAGGGACGGCATATTTAACGGTAGCAAAGGTGCCGCGAAGATTAATGTTCATCGTGCGGTCCCATTCCTCCAGTTCCAGTGTCTCGATAGGGGCCATCGTGCCGTTAATGCCTGCATTGGCGAATACTATGTCCAGCTTTCCGTACGTTTCCACGACTTTAGCGAACCCCTGCTGAATCATGTCCGGCTTGGAAATATCACATTCCAGCACAAGCGCCTCGCCGCCAGCCTGCTCAATGATTGCTTTGGTCTCCTCTGCATGCTTGGGTGTCCGATCCAGCATGACCACCTTGGCGCCTTGTTCTGCAAAACGGATCGCGGTTGCCTTGCCGATCCCTGAACCTCCACCACTGACCACTGCTATCTTCCCTTGCAATCTCTGCTCTGCCATTGACTATTCCTCCCATTCCGTTCATAAACTAAACCTGACTCGTTATTCCATACCTCTGTACGTTGATGGTGAAACAGTCACACTGGATTTCATCCCATTTGCGAAATATGGTAACATAGGCGAACCAGCAGGAACTTATAGCAAAAACATATAGCAGGAACAAGTATGGAGAAGACCGAGTGACGGAGGTGGATCGAATTGAGCTATAACGCAAATGACCGACCCGAATCGACAGACGCTATAGCACTGACCGGAAAAATGAAACCGTGGGCACTGAGCGGCCCCAGTATTCAAATCGATCCGTTGTTTCCCTATTACGCCAACCGTTCGCGGGACAGTATAGCAGATGAGATCGCCCTTGCGGGCTACCAGACCGTTCATTATTTTGTCGTGCGTGAAAATGAAGTGGATGGAGCGCTTGTTGCTGCTTTTCAACGCAGAGGCATAGCGGTGTGGGCAATGGTGCTAGGCAACGGTTCTTTTGGCGTGTCCCAGCTGCCGCCGGAGTGGAGAGAATGGCGCATGGAGCTGCTGCGCGAACCGAACGACGGATTTCAGCGGCTTTCGCATTTTGCTCAGGAGTATGTGGAATGGAAAAAGAAAGCCGCTGCCCGGCTCGTCACCGACATTCCGTTCGACGGGTTCGAGGTGGCGGAGCCTTATTTCCCCGAATGGAACGGGCTGCGCAGTGGAGTGTACGGGGATGTTGGGCCGCATGCACAGCGTGCCTTTCGCGAGCGTAGCGGTGAGGACATTCCGGATTTCCGCGACAAGCATGCGCGGAATTATTACCGGAAGGTTCCGAAGCTGTACGCGCAGTGGGTTGATCTGCGTGTGGACGCCGTGAACGGCCTGATCAGCGAGCTGGTGAACGGCGCGGGCGGTGTACGTGATGTCCGGCCGGACATCTGCGTGGCGACATGGTCGCTTGCTGTGAGCGGACGCGGCGATGTCCCAGGCCAGCTGCGGGAATGGCAGGGTCTGGACGCGGTAGCTATGATCGGGTGCGTCGCCCCGGATATGCACGTACTCCAGACCCATTGGCCGGACTGGATGCGCCGCCGTCTACCGCCACAGTATACCCGGGGCTATGCTCGCATCGCGCAGTCGATACGGGCCGCTTATCCGGGCCTGCCCCTCGGGGTGCAGGCGGATATTGGCTCCCTCGCGCGTATGGTACGTGACCGCGAGTGGACGCAGCGGTTTGGGGCTACCGCCCTTGAGGGCGGCTACGACGCCTGGACCGCCTATGAATACCATTTGGGTGGTTACATGTACGATGAGCCGCCCAAACCGCTTAAGGCGGAACGTTCAGCAGAAGATGAGGTAGTTATTTCTTTCAGCAAGCGGATTGCCACACCGTCTGTAGATGAGCTGCGTATTTGGAGCCGGGAGGACAGAGCAGGTACAACACGCGACCTGAGCCGCCATCTAAGGAGCGATTCACTAACGTTGCTGGAGCTTGTGGATGCCGTAGCAGACGGAAACCGTCTATTGCTGCGTATACGCAATTTACCAGCAGAGGCGTTCAGCTTGCGCCTTGATGGTGTGCAGGATACACCGGAGCTATGGCTGCTCAAGGGAAGGAAGGCACATCGCAATCTGCCGGAGAATGAAGTGAGGGTTCCTTAAAATTTGGGTAATAACAAAATAACAGCTGTATAAACGGCTCATTTGCCATAGCATTTTCGAATTGTATATATTTGAGGAGCAGCATCTTTTCAAAACATAAACGATAGTGGAGTGAAAAAAGTATGTGGGATTGGGATTACCTGATTCGGGTCATGTTTGCCGGACTATGCGGCGCCTTAATTGGCTATGAGCGCAAAAGTCGCATGAAAGAAGCGGGCATTCGCACCCATTTCATTGTCGGTATTGGCGCAGCGCTCATGATGGTGGTATCCAAATATGGTTTTCAGGATCAAACCGTCTGGTCGAACCTGTCGCTGGACCCTTCCAGAATAGCAGCACAGGTTATAAGTGGAGTCGGCTTTATTGGCGCAGGGATGATTTTTACACAAAAAAATAGAATCAAAGGGCTGACCACTGCCGCAGGCATCTGGACTACCGCCGGAATCGGTATTGCCGTAGGTGCAGGGATGTATGGGCTTGGTGCAGGTGTAACGCTGTTTATTTTAGCGGCTCAGTCCTTGCTCCATAGTCGTTTTTATCAGATGGCTACTCCGTCCACGCGACAAGTAGTTGTTCAGGTCGACAATGAGCCGGGCGTGCTGAATCGGATCAAAGAACTGCTGGAGCACAAGAAGCTGACGATTCACAGCTTTCACGTCGAGCGCATCAATAATGGTGAGCAGTTGGTTATTCATATGCTTGTAAAGCTGTCCCGGTCAGAGGGAGTGGAGGAACTGCTGTCACTGCTGCAAGAGATGGAAGGTATTCGTTCAGTCGAGACTAAGTCCAATTAGACGAATTTACTGCTCATACAGTAGCTTTTTTGTCGAACGCTGACAGACCCATTTAACAGTAAAAAACTTTAAAAATAATGATTGAAAACGCTTCCTTTTGTGTATATACTCTTACTACATCACAGAGACAGCAGCTTAGAAAGCATCAGGGGATAAGCAAAAACGACCTCATGCGTATGCACAAGGTCGTTGCTGTTATCCCGTTTTGAAAGACTGATTTGATGTCTTACTTTACTTTGACTGGAGCTGGATATTTTTTACCCAGCGTATCCACAGTGACTTTTTTCATCGTAGCCGGTTTGATCGGTTTGTCATTGCTATCTCGTTTGGAATTGACGATAGCATCGACCACATCCAACCCGGACGTTACTTTACCGAAAGCGGCATATTGACCGTCGAGGTAGTCCGCATCGGCAACCATGATGAAAAATTGCGATCCGGCCGAATCCAGATCCGCTGAGCGGGCCATGGATAATACGCCACGTGTATGTTTGAGTGTATTGTTAACACCATTGCTCTTGAATTCGCCTTTGATACTGTAGCCGGGGCCACCTGTACCGTTACCTTGCGGATCACCACCCTGAATCATAAAGCCTGGGATGACACGGTGGAAAATGGTACCGTTATAGGCTCCCTTTTGCACCAAAGAAATGAAGTTGTTAACCGTGTTCGGTGCTACTTCCGGATACAGCTCAAGCTTAATTTTCTTGCCATCATTCATGACAATCGTGACAATCGGATGGGAAACAGCCTTGCTTTTGTCTTTAGTCGCAGCAGGAGTTGTAGTGCTTGTCCGGCTGGCAGCTTCCACATCGGCCGCTTTTGTGCCGCATCCAGCAACCAGCACGAGCATGATGGCCAGCAGGCACAGCGTGTACCATGGGCGTATCGTTTTTCGGTTCATTGATATTCCTCCTGAAAGGTTGGATGGTGTAACATCCTAAATTATAGTTTGGGGGCAGCGCAGAACACTTTTCCATTTTCTATCATACCTTTTTTGCTGGGGATAAGGAAATACGGGTTTGAAAGCCGTATTCTTGACCCATACTGCTGCTATTCCCAAGGAAAGGGGCAGGATCATGATGGAGGTAGACAAAAAGCTGGCGAAAGGTCTCATATGGGGTATGGCGTTCAGTCTGCCGGTTTGGGTAGGGGTGCTGTACTCAGTACAACATATTCGTGACTGGCTATAACATAAAGCGTAAAGATAGGCCAAAACCGTTGTGGTTTTGGCTTATTTATATTTGTGCCAGTCCAAATTGCTGTTATTCAGTAGATGCTCGAAGTTGTTATCCAGCTTCTTCTGTTCAGCTTTTTTTGCTTCGACGGCACGCTGCCGTTCGTCTTCTTTACGCTTGTCCTGTTCTGCTTGGGCTTCATTGGCTTGAGCCTTAAGCTTATTCAGCACATCCTGACTCAACAGATCTTTTAACGTAGCAGGTTTGTCCTGAGCCGCAGGAGCAGGGGAAGACGAATTTCTCTTCTTAGCCATGTCATCATCTCCATTCCATTCGATTATATCAGCTTCTGCACGGTTGTTCCACGATTGAAGGATGAGCTGGGCGGTAGACTTTTCTAATTTAGAGGGTAATAATGGAATGAGCAGAAGGGACGTGTGGCATCATGCATCTATATTGGAAGCGAAACCTGGTCATTTTGTGGATTGGAGTATTGTTTTGCAGCATGGCCTATTCCGTGTCTATTCCGTTTTTACCTATTTTTCTGAATACGGAAATGGGCGTAAATGATCATCTGGAACTGTGGTCGGGGATTGCCTTTGGAGTCACTTTTTTAGCCAGCGCGCTGATTGCCCCATTTTGGGGTTCGCTTGCAGATAAGTATGGACGTAAGCCGATGTTGATTCGTTCAGGCTTTAGCCTGGCGGTGTTGTACCTGATATGTGCTTTTGTGACAGATCCGTATGTGTTCGTAGGAGTACGGTTGTTTCAAGGCCTTCTATCCGGGTTTATTCCTGCTGCGATTGCGCTGGTCGGAACGGGCTCGCCTGAGGAGAAAACCGGCTATGCACTCGGTATTATGGCGACCGCTGGGGCGACAGGCAGCATTATAGGTCCGCTGATTGGCGGTGTAGTGAGCCATTATTATGGCAATCGAAATGCCTTTTTTTTCTCTGCAGCTCTTGTGCTGGTATCTGCGTTAATCGCGACTTTTGGCGCTAGAGAGGACAGCTTCAAGGGAACCAGTACCCGCTCGCATGTTCGTGATGATATCAAGGAGGCTATTGCTAATCGGCCTTTGTGCTTTTTGCTTATTCTGGCGGGATTAAGTACCTTTTCCGTCATGATATTGGAACCGTTAATTACGGTATATGTGCTTGAAATGGGAGTTGACCGTAGCCGGGCGTCTTTAAGTTCCGGGATTGTATTCTCAGCCGTTGGTATTGCGGCGGTGCTCATGGCTCCCCGATGGGGACGGATTGGAGGCCGGACCGGATTTGCACACGTGCTGCTGATTGGACTGATCGGTTCGGGAATCGGGAACATCTTACAATTTTTTGTAACCAACTTTGTTGGTTTTGGTGCGCTTCGGTTTGGATATGGATTGTTTTATGCGTCCGTCATGCCGGCTATCAACGCAATGACTGTGGAGGTCACCAAGCCGGAGTTTCGCGGACGAGCCTTTAGCTTGAGCCAATCAGCTACTCAACTCGCGACCATGGCGGGGCCGTTGATTGGCGGTATGCTTGGCAGCTGGATGCCAATCCGCTGGATCTTTGTGTTAAACGGTGGCATACTGCTGCTTGCAGCGTTGTTGCTATGGGCGAAGGGAAAAAACGTGTTCCCGGTTTCAGCCAGGAAGAACGTGACGGATCAGGATATTCATTCTGCCGGATAAGCGAATCACACAGGATTGTCTAAGAGGACAACCTTAGAGCTCATAGAGCAGGTCTTTTTTTGTGCGATTAGATAATTATCCCAAACCTTTACTTTTAGTATACTTATTCATAACCCTCTACACTGATAATATGACAAGGAGGGATATATTATGATAAGAGACGACATTTTGCGTCAACAGCTTGAGAAAGCTCGTCAAAAGCTGTATATTTTGCAAGCAAAACATGGCTTTAATCATGCCAGTGTGCTCAGACAGTCTGTAATTATGGATAACCTCATCAATCAATATAACCACCTTTTTTATATAAAAGAAAAAAAGCCGACTGCATAAATGCAACCGACTGGGCGAGAAACTTTTGGTGAGGTCACTCGCCCTTGTACTGTAGCGCTAATACCTATACAACGATGCTTATCTTAACTTCTATAACTAGTGTGCAATCTATCATTTTAGGTACGGTTCGTTTGATGAGCACTCAGTAGGACACCTATAATGACGACCAAACCACCAATGATTTGGCGCCATGTAATCGTTTCTTGCAAAAGCAACACAGAAAATAAGACTCCAAATATCGGAACCAAATTCATCAGAGAAACGGAACTGCTCGGTGACAGCTTGATTAATCCGTAATTGTAAAGCAAAAATGCGATAACGGAGCAGAATACGCCCAGATATACTAACAACATAAACGATCCTGTTGTCGGAGCCTGCCAACTATCCTTTTCTAATAGAGCCAACGGTATAAAAAAGATACTTCCTGCAACAGTTTGATAAAAAGATAACGTCACAGGCGGATATTTGTCCACTACCTTGCGCGTCATGAAAGTGTAAAACGCCCACGCAAAACCCGTTCCAATCAATATTAAATTTCCGATTAGTTGATTCTTATTAGCCGAACTTTCGCCAACTGAAGTCAAGAAATATACCCCGATCATGGCCAGTGCTATGCCGCAAATTTTATATTTGGATATTTTCACTTTATACAAAATAAGTTCAAGCAGCGATGTAATTGCGGGATATGATGCAACAATTAATGCTGCGTTGGAAGCGGTAGTCAAGCTAACCCCTATATTCTCCATTGAAAAATAGAGAGTGATTCCCAAAACACCACTAAACGAAATCGTAGCCAAATCTTTTGGCTTTACTTTGATATGTTCTTTTTTAATCAGCAAAACGATACCTAGCACAACGGAAGCTATAATAAATCTGGATAGACCCAAGGTAAGAGGGGGGAACGTCGTGTAGGCTGCTTTGGTGGCAATAAACGATGTACTCCAGATCAATAGGGCCAGAATCGTAGAACCGTAGTAAATCCGGCTGCTTTCGCTGTGATGAGCTATGACTTTGTTCAAGTTAAATCCTCCCTGAGGTAATTCCCTGTGAAATGATAATAGTAGCTACTAAAGTGACTACTATAAAAACGTTACTAAAAAGATAGTGTGTATATCAGTTTTTGTCAAGGGGAAGTGATATAGTAAGGATGAACACGAATTGAGGAGAAGACGTCATGAAACCAAAACCAAATATATTAGAAATTCTACGGGATTTGAATTTTAGTGAATATGAAGCCAAGGCTTATGTGACCTTATTGGAAAGCTCTCCACTTTCGGGATACGCCGTTTCATTGAATTCCGGGGTACCGAGATCCAAAATTTACGAGGTTTTGTCTGGAATGGTCAGCCGTGGGGATATCATGGTCAGTCAAGAAAATACGCCTCTGTATGTGCCGCTCCCGCCACATGAATTGATTGCCCAGAGAAAACGCAAAGCAGAGCAGATTTTCAATGTGGCGCAAGAGAGTTTGGAGCAGTACACAGCATCATTTCAAAATAGAGAGAATATTTGGAATATTTCGGGGTATGAAGCCATTATCAATCGCATAAATGAAGGGGTAAAGGGAGCAAAACACCGAATTTTATTGGAAATTTGGAAAGAGGATGCCGAGGTGTTCCGAGATGCCTTAGAGCAAGTCGCTCAACAAGGAATTGAAGTGATCATTGTAGCGTATGGGGAGCTTAATTTTGATTTCGCTACTGTTTACCGCCATGATATGAGTGAGGAGATTACGTCTGAAATTGGTGGTCGGTGGATTGTACTTAGCGTAGACGACAGGGAGGTCGTAGCTGGCATACTTTCACTTGGAGATGACAGCCGCGCTGCATGGACGTTGCATCCGGGTCTGGTGATGCCGATTACAGAAGTGATTATTCATGATATTTATATCATGGAAATCCTATATGAGTTCCGTGAACAATTAGAGGCGAAATTCGGCCCTAATCTAATTCATCTTCGCAATAAATTTGCTATGGGTCCGAATGGCAAAGGATATTATGTTCCTTTGACTGAAAAAAGCATTAAACGTGTATAGAGATTGTCTGAGTTCCGATGTGCAAAAATAAACAGGCCCATGGAGTGTTATTCCATGAGCCTAATTTTATTGGGTGTTGTGTTCAATTATTTTACGGTTACAATCACACGTTGATAATGCTTTAAAGGATGTTTTCCATTGTCCTGTACTTCTGCAATGATATGAAGCGTATTCCCTGACTTAGCATCTGCAGGAACTGTGAAACTAACTGCATTCGTATCACTACCTTGCAAGTCAATCGTGTTTACTTTCTCGCCTTTAGCTACTTCTCGATGAAGCCCAAGCTGCATTTCCCCCAGCAATTCAGGTTTAACTTGTGCTGGTTTTACTTTAGAATCCTCATACGTGTCTGCTTCAAAATATCTCCACCATTTATAGGTCAATTGATTACCGTCGGGATCTGAACCTTCTGCATGCAGGGTTATTTTCTCCCCTGGACTAGCGGTTAGGTCTAATCCTTCTTTAATGGTCAACGTTGGATTGTGGTTGGCATCTTTGTAGTCGGATGCAATAGCCCAATCTGCACGAGCAGCAAAGTCATTTTGAATATCATCAAACCAACGCATCAGAGAATACTCTGCTTCGAATTTTTTCGTATGCACATCATAATCTAACACGGTATTTCTAAATAATTTATCGTTAACGACACCGAAACGACCTCCCCAGCCACCATAGGTTGGGTTTTCCATACTCCGCAATCCGTTATCAATTAAATAGAAGAAGGATGGAGAATCACCTTCAGAAATAAAGTCATACTTGTCGTATTGTGGATTTTTCTTTAAGTAGGCTTCACTGCCTCTTTGTTCTTCATCCAACTCGCCTTTGATGATATTGCCATCGCCCATCAAGGCATACATATTGAGCAACTTGCCATGACCATCTTTAATATTTTTGAAGTTCCATTCCCCGTGCAACTTGCTGTTTACTTCTTCTGTGTGCATTTTCCAAGCATAAGCGAAATGCCAGAAGTTAGATTGATCATTAATAATTCTGATGTCAGGCCAATTTTTAGCGATGTAATTATTGTAGCTATCGTCCTGGTCCAGAATGATGTACAGTACGAGTTTATCACTTACTTTTTTTCGAATCGTTTCCCATTGATCTGTATTTTTATATTCGTCTTCAATGGACTTTAAAGCTCTGGCCGTGGTATTGGTTCCACCCCAAGTTTGTACGTACAAATCTCTTTTGTCATCGTCCAGGAAAAGTGTTTTAAGGAAATTGGAGCCTTCCGTTTCTTTGTCCATTTCACCTTTATTTGAAATGTTACCTATTTTGGTAACGCTCTTGATATATTCAGGCTTTGGATATCCCTCGGCATGTTTGATTAAGTTGGGGTAAATCTCTCCGTAGGCATCAATCATGTCCGTTACCCATTGCGTTCCGGTCCATCTAAATGGCTTGATGCCAGCCTTTTCATCACCTGCATAATGATATACGGAGCTAGTCAGTACAATCCCCGACAAATCCATTTCATTGGAGTAAAGAAGAAAGCGAATGACAGAGTTCATATCATCTACTTCTCCATCGGTAGTGATTACCGTTCTGGCCTTGGTTGCTTTATTTTCTACTTTATTTTCCGTTTGTTTTTCTGTTGGAGCAGCGCTTTCATCCTTCACAACGGCGGGAGCCTTACTACTACAGCCACTGATGATCAAAATACAAATCATGGCTAATAAAAAAATGCTTAACCCTTTTCTTTCTCTCATTTCTGTTCCCCTCTCTGAACGTTCCTATGATGTTTTTTTAGGATTATAACCATGTAGGTATTCTTTTTATTCAAGAATTAGGCATAAAAAAAACCTAAACATATATATGCCTCAACAAAAGTCGAGCATACATACATTTAGGTTTTGCCTGCATGATCAGTCACAATCCTGATTCAATTTTACATCATTGTCCGAGAAAATGAAAGCGGTTTATGAATCCCGGCATAAAATTAGTTTTACGCTTTGAATAAACCGGATTCTTTAACTTCAGACAGGAAGTTGTGGAACTCAGGAATGTTCAGCTGTTGCTGAGCATCGGACAAAGCGACTGCTGGGTTTGGATGGACTTCCACCATGATACCGTCGGCTCCAGCAGCCAAGGCAGCTTTGGCGCAAGGAGCCAGGATGTCCTTACGTCCTGTGGAGTGAGTCACGTCCACCAATACAGGCAGATGGCTTTCCTTTTTCAAAATCGGAACAGCGGAAATATCCAGCGTGTTACGCGTCCATTTTTCGTACGTACGGATACCGCGTTCAATCAGCATGACTTGCGTGTTACCACGGGAAACGATGTATTCAGCAGCATGAAGGAACTCTTCCATTGTGGCAGCCAGTCCGCGTTTGAGCAGAACCGGAGTTCTGGTTTCACCCGCAGCTTTGAGCAATTCAAAGTTGTGCATGTTGCGCGCGCCAATTTGGATAATATCGATGTATTGGATGGCTTCCTCCAAATGTCTTGGATCGACGATTTCACTGATTGTAGCCAGCCCGAACTCGTCGCCTACACGTTTGAGAATTTGCAGTCCTTCCACGCCCAGTCCTTGGAAATCATACGGGGACGTACGTGGTTTGAACGCACCACCACGCAGAATCGGCACACCGGCTTCCTTGAGAGCCGCACCTACTTCGCGAGTTTGCTGGTAGCTTTCGACCGAGCAGGGACCTGCAACCATGATGGAGGCTTTGCCGCCCACCAGCGTATCTTTAACCTTGATAACTGTGCTATCCGGTTGATTTTTGCGGCTGACGATCAGATGTTTTTTGTGTTCTTCTTTTTGATAGTTCAAAGAAGCCTTGAAAATATTTTTGAACAGCTGGCGAATCGTAGCATCGTCAAAAGGCCCACGGTTAGCCGCGATCAGCTTGTCCAGCATTTGTTGCTCACGTACCGGATCAAAGTCAGGTACCCCTTGAGCTTCCTTCAATTTTCCAAGTTGTCCCGCCAGTTCAGCGCGTTGGGACAGCAACTCCAGCAATTGCAAATTTGTAGCATCGAGCTGTTCACGCAGCAGCTCCAAAGAATTTTCATTTGTAGACATACAGTACTACATCCTTCCCGAATTTAAATTTGTTTTTTCTGTCAGACCATAGACTTTTCTTGCAGAAAATAACACAAAAAGGCACTCGTCGCAAGGGACGAATGCCGTGGTACCACCCTAATTACAGAAGTATACATACGAATCGTCAACGTCGTTCAGTCGACGGCAGTAACTTCTGAGCTTGATGCCCGTAACGGGGGCTTCCGGAAACCTCTACTGCGGACAAAGGAATGAATCCTTCTGTTGGTTCAAGGCTCGACTCGGGAGTGAATTTCAACGCGGGATTGCGGTACGCTCTCAGCAATTCGTACCTTTCTGTGGGAATCCGTTAGACGTTTACTTGTCTCCGTCACTGTCTTTGTTCATGGTATTCAAAAGATTTGACCTTATTTTAAACAAAGTAGGTGCAGAAGGCAAGCCCTGATTATCAGGTTCAGTTTTCGCACCGTTTTGAATCGGTTATAATGTGAACAGCAACGGGACCCCCTTGCAATCTAAAAGACGTGATGTCCGAGGAGGAATTATGAGCAAAATCAGAGTATCGGCGGTTCAATATCATCTGCATACGATTGACTCATTCGAGCAATTTGCCCTGCAATCGGAGCATTATATCAAAACAGCGGAGGAATTTGGCGCGGAATTTGTTCTGTTTCCCGAGTTTTTTACGACCCAGCTTATGTCGATTGGTGATAGTAAAGGCAAAGCTCTGACGATCAACTACCTGCCGGATTTTACGGACCTGTACCTTGAATTATTCACTTCGTTCGCACGTCGAACCGGGATGCATATTATCGGTGGCACTCATGTAGTTAGGAGAAACGAACGTTTATATAATACGGCACATTTGTTTTACCCGGACGGGCGTGTGGCCACTCAGGACAAAATTCACATTACACCGACAGAGGTGCATGAATGGAATATGGCTCCCGGTGAGGGGCTGAATGTGTTTGAGACGTCCAAGGGCACCATAGCGATGCTGACCTGCTATGATATTGAATTTCCCGAAATCGTTCGCATGGCGAAGGCCAAGGGAGCAGATATTATTTTCTGTCCTTCCTGTACGGACGATCGTCACGGATTTTACCGGGTACGATATACAAGCCACGCCAGAGCGGTTGAAAATCAGGTGTATGTCGTTTTAACGGGAACTGTCGGCGCTTTGCCTACGGTTGATTTTATGCGTGCCAATTATGGACAAGCCGCAGTCATTACACCCAATGACATTCCTTTTCCGCCACGCGGCATTATGGTGGAGGGTGAACTGAACAACGATATGATTGTGACAGCAGATCTCGATTTGCAGCTGTTGTACGATGTGCGCGAGCGGGGCTCGGTTACAACCTGGCGTGACCGTAGAACAGATTTATACACAGACTGGAGCTAATGAAAGGAAATAAGCCATGTATCGCAAAGAATGGTTCATCTTTGACGGCGATCGGCCGCTACGGGCGGTGATTCGTAATTATTCTACAGCCGATTATGAGGGATTGCTGCGTATTCAGCAGGAGAGCTTCCCCCCACCTTATCCGCAGGAGCTGTTATGGAGCCGGGAGCAGATTGCCAGCCAGACAGAGCATTTTGCAGATGGAGCGCTGTGTGTGGAAATTGAGGGGGAACTGGCGGGTTCGGTAACCAGCCTACTGATGCATTATAACCCCGAACATCCCCAGCATACATGGGAGGAAGTAGCAGATGACGGTTATATTCGTACGCACTGTGAGGACGGCAAGGCGCTGTATGTGATTGATTTGGCGGTACGTCCTGCTTACCGCAGATTGGGTCTGGGCAAATGGCTGATTTTTTCCTTATATCATCTTGTGATTGAACGGAGACTGGATCGTTTGCTGGGCGCGGGGCGTATGCCTAGTTATCAGCATCATGCCGACCAATTGAGCGCAGAAGCGTATGTGGATGCCGTAGTGTCTGGTGAGCTGAAGGACCCGGTATTAACTTTTCTGCTTCGTTGCGGACGGGTGCCTGTTTGTATCCTGCCGAATTATTTGGATGATGAACAATCGCGTAATTATGCTGCCCTCATGGAATGGCGAAATCCGTTTCATACCCATCACTAATTGTAGAGGAGCGTGTCCTATCCTATGGAATATCATCGCATTACTCATATTGAAGACCCCTTGTTTGCGAGCATGCATCAGCTAATGCAGGAAGTATTTCCACCAGAGGAAGTGCTGGAGTACAGTCTGTGGAAGGAACCGCTGGAAGACCCGGGTATTCGTGTCTTTGTTGCGGTACAGGATGATAAGGTAGTTGGTGGAACAGAGTATCGTTATTATGAGGACTTTAATGTAGCTATGACAGATTTTACGATCATCGGACAACCGGGACTGGGCATTGGACGTTTTCTTTGGACACGACGCCAGAATGACTTGCACGCGCTTGCTCAGGCCAGCGGACAGCAGTTACAGGGGATGTTTGCTGAAATCTATGACCCTTACCGTGGCAACGAGCATCCCTTTGGTGGTGTCAAGCCAATGGACCCGTACGTGCGACGTGAGGTGCTATCTCATCTGGGCTATAAGCGTTTGGATCTGGACTACGTACATCCGTCCTGGAATAACGATGGTGTAGCAGTAGAAGGGCTGAATTTAGGCTTTATGCCTGAGGATGATAGCGTGGAAGAAGTGAGCGCCAAATTGGTGGCAGCTTTTATACGTCGGTACTATACAGTATTGCCGAACAAGCCTGCTTTCTGGAACGAAATGGTAGATGGATTGGAAGCTAAATCGACAGTAGCATTGCTGCCATTGTAAACATATGAAGTACAAAAAGGGTGCACTCAAGCCATGTATCATCTGCGTGGCTTAGGTTGCACCCTTTTTGCATTCTCTAATTGACCCTTTCATTTTCCTTGATCCCTGGGTTCGGGCTTCGCAGATGCGACTCCTCGTGGGTTATCTTCGGCCGAAATATCATCTGTAGTTGTCTTGTCCGCGGTCCTACGTTCGTCTGCTTCCACAGGATTCAAGGTTTTGTAGCGCTTATACTCCATATCGGCCTGAGACATCGGATCTTTATACATAGGAGATCAGTCAACTCCTTTCTGTAATACACTTCATTACCCGCATAGCAGAATGGGTAACCGTTTTCTTTCACCCGATAAAATGAAGTGGTTAATCCAGCATATCGTCGCTGTCCAGTTGCTCTTCTTCGTCCCCATCGGTACCATTCAGCAAATCGGTACCATGCAGGAATTCAGCAGGAGCAGAAGGATCGACAGGACTGTTCGGTGTCAGTTCATCGGCATCTGGAACGTCCTCCAGAGGAGTATCCGGCCCTTCCGTCAGATTCTCCCAGTTGGTTTCTGCATTTTGCAGAGAAGGCTCAAAATCATTGTCATGTAGCTCAGTAGTTCGATCATCACGATTGACCATGTTGCTCAGCTCCTTTACTTTTTGTTGCTTATTCCGACCTTACCCAAACAGAAGAACGGATAAACCTTAAGTTAGTGTGTCTGTAGGAAGTTAAAATCATGCGAATAGGGATATGCCCATTCTCAATTAGCGTTTTTTTGGTAACTGCTGTGATATGATAAAGAAGATAGGGAGGGATATGAATTGGAATGGTACATGTTTGGTCCGATGATTAGTCGTATCCGAGTAGGTCAAAAGGCATCTACCCCGGGATTTTCCCGCACCCTCATTCGGCGCCCGGAAGGCTTATACTGGACAGATGGCGGACAAGCGGGAAAAATAGTAGAAATACGCGATTATTTATTTTCCGATATTTGGACGATCTATGAAGATGAAGATTGTGAACCGTGGTTGGGGCTTAGAGAGCAGAAAGAGCGGCGCGAACAGGAAATGATCATTAATCAATATGAAGATTTTACAAAAAATGAGTAAAAAGAACATGATACCCTTCTTATGAAGAAGGTATGCACATCATCGTATAGAATAATATAATTTCAGGACGTAAAAAATGTTAAAACGTATACAAACTTGTAAATCCTACTATGTAACTTTGAGGTGCTTAACATGAGGCATGTGCCCAAAGCTGTCGCCACCCTGCTAGCGGTCATTGTGTTGCTGTTGTCGCTGGGCCACTCCGCCTATGCGGCCAAAATGACCCCGGAAAGGGATTATAAAATACCCTCCTGGGATATGAGATGGGGAGCGGTAGACGAGGATGGCTCTTTAGATGAGGTAAAGGATCGCAGCAAGGTCTGGATGCATATTGAAGATGATACACAACTGCTTAGGCAGCCCGGTAATATAGGCTCCGCCTGGATTCGTATTAAGTTACCTTCGTTAAATGATGAAACGCCAGCGGTACTTTTTGAAAATATTTATGGCAGGCATATTACGCTGTATAAAGATGGGACCAATTTTTACGAATCCTACCGTGGGTACAATTATGAGAATAATCGTATTCTGATTCCGCTGAAGCCGGAAGACAGCGGTAAAACATTATACATATGGACGGAAAGCAGTAAGAATAGACTGGGCATTATCGGCAATGTGATGACCGGTGATTATCGTGATTTATTGGGAACCTTGGTCAGAATGGATGTTTTAGATATTGTACTGGGCAGTACGTTTATCTTTATCGCCCTGGTATTACTGATCTGCTCGTTTTTTCTGTTCCGTCCGAGTATGGCCATGTGGCTGTCCCTAAGTGCGATTGTATTGTCTATTGGTCTGATGATCGTAACGTATTCACCATTCTTGTATACATTCTATCGCGGCTATGGCAAGCTGTACTTACAACTTTTTGATGTGGCACTATTTATTCTGCTACCTTCATTAGCCTACTTTTTTGAGCAAAATATCAATTCGATTATACTGATTCGCAAATTCAGAAAGGTGTTAACCGCCTACTCTTTGTTCTGCTTTACCATGATGATTGTTAATTTAGGAGCACAGGAGCGGTTGAACGATATATATTATTTTTTTAGTGTAGTCATCCTGGGTATATTACTCGTCGCCTTAATGATACTGCTGGTATTTGCTTCGGTTCGCATGGCACTTAAGGGTGATCACGAAGCGATCATTTTATCCACAGGCTTTGCATTTTTTGCAGTCATCTCTATCGGGGAACTGAGCTGGTTCTTTATTCTGGACGGACACTACAATATGTTTTTGTGGAAATGGGGCGTGTTCGGTTTTGTACTGGCGTTGATCGCGATTTTGGGCAGAAGACTGGCAGAAAAGCACAAGCAGGTGGTTCGGTATTCCAGAGAACTGGAGATGTTCAATAATGAGCTTCAACGTTCGGAGAAAATGGAGATTATTAGCGATCTGGCTGCATCTGTAGCTCATGAGGTACGTAATCCCCTTCAGGTTACACGTGGATTTCTTCAGTTGATGAGCAAGCAGGAGGATGGTAAAAACAAAGACTATCTACATATCGCTCTGGAGGAGCTGGATCGAGCTTCCGCGATTATTACTGATTTTCTGACTTTTGCCAAGCCAGAGTTTGACCAAACCAAAACGTTGACCATATTGGACGAATTCAAACATATTGAAGGAATCATCAGTCCAATGGCTAATTTGCAAGGTGGAAAAATTTCACTGGATATTCCCCAGGAAATCAAAGTACGCGGGAATTCCTCCAAGTTCAAGCAGGCGTTCATCAATATTATCAAAAACAGCATTGAAGCGCTGCGAGACCAGGGTCATATTCATATATGGGCTTATGTGGACAACGGAGAAGCTGTCATTCATATTCGGGATAATGGTGAAGGGATGGATGCTCAGACTTTATCCAGACTAGGTGAGCCTTATTTCTCGAATAAGACAAAAGGCACGGGTTTGGGGATGATGGTGACTTTTCGGATTATTGAAACGATGAATGGAAAAATAACTTTTACAAGTGCAAAAGGGGTGGGAACGGAAGCGACCATCCGCTTCCCCGTAGCCGGATAATATCCGGCTTTTTTGCATTCGGAGAAAACGGAGGGAAGCTTGCTGAGCCCACCCACATGAGATTAAGGAATATAGATTAAATAAGCATTAACAACCAATTTACCACATCGAGCGAGGTTTCTGGGATGCAGCGAGTACACCGGAGGGGTCTGGAGGAATTACCAGAAAAAACTGATCAGGCGTTTCCTCTAACGTTTTGATTTGGATATGATCGGGGATCACGACTCCTAACACATCACGAATTGCAGATTTGGGATCTGTCATCAGTTTCTCTCTGAAACTGGCATCCTCCCAAGCTTTTTGAATGACTTGTGTTTGAAGAACTTCAGTAGCCATCAAAAATCACCCTCTCATTCAATTGGTTATATTTACCTAGTCAGTATACCACGAAAGACTCAGAAAAATCTAGCATTATTTCATATTTTTGGAGAGCCAGTAATCAAGTCCGCCTCTTCTCAAATGCGAGCGTCCGCCTTCAATTTCCGCCGCCACTTCGCCCAGCTCCGCTGCGATAGAATGTGCAAAGCTACGTAGGCCGTGGATAGAAGGCTCCAGGGTCTCTAACTGTTGGACTGCTTGATCGGCAATGTTCACATAGTTGGCGAGCGCACCGCGTACATAAATCGCTTCCTGAATCTGTTTGGGTCCCAATCCTTCACAGTAAGCCGTCTTCTGCTCGGCACTGATATGGGACAAAAGACAGTTATAGCTATGTTCGACCAAATCTTCTGACCAATCCGCCCAATCATCCGACATTTGAAGCACGAGTAGCGCCAAGTCCGTCATATCTGTAATGATCTGGATCAGATCGGCACGGCCTGCAAGCAGTAAAGTACCCGTTCCGGCCATTTTTAATGGACTTGCTTTCAGCGCGACCTTATTTCTTTCCCCTTGAAAATAGTCCTCTGTTCCTTCGGATGTCACACTAACGGCCCATTCATCAATATACGTTCGGGCATATGACCAAAAAGGAGAGGTTGCCGGAAAAAGGTCCCGATATACGCTTAGACACTCGGTATAGAATAGCTGGCTTAACGCGAGTTGCGTTTTACGGTTGTCTGCTGCTGTGTCCATCACATCATCTTGAATTAAATAGTGAGCCATGACGAACACGTTGCCAAGTGACAGCTTGCGGCATGTTTCGGGGGGGAGTCCGGTGAGTTCTTGCAGCCAAAATGGAAGCAAATAGCATATGTAATTACGCGTGCTGTCTTCCCTCAACGGATTAAAACGCGCCAGATAGTCCAAACCCTCTTGCTGAAAGGGAGCTGGAAACGTGGACGTCCGTTCCTCCGCTTGACGAAATACTTTTTCCAATTCGTCTTTGTATGCAAAATACCATTCCATCGCTATCACCTGCATCTCTTATGAATATTTTTATAGCGATTTCTAGTTGTTAACCGCCATTATACAACAGATTGCAATTTTCAAGATTTTGTTATTTTTACATTGAGAATGTTGTAAAAAGGATATCGACAAAAATCCCGGCTGGGAAGATCCCGCCGGGATTTTGTTTTTTTAAAATTAGATGATCTCTAAATAGTCAATATAAGCATCCCATGTCCCATCATCGGCTGTTACAACAAGCTCAATCTCTTGATTTCCGGTTCCATGGCTGACATTGTTTAAAGTATAGACCGCAGGACTGCTCCCGCCGAAATAGAAGGTACCCTTCGTTTGTCCACCAATTTTCAAGTCAACTTTGGCCATGTTGGAATTATTTGAAGCACCACGGAGTGAAAAACTATGGGTGCCACTGGTAAAATTCTGTGTGAATTTCACTGAATCATTGTTGGAGTATAAAGCCACTCCGTTGAACGGCGAGCTGATATTTGAAGTGTACTGACCGCCTTTGGTCATATTCTCTGCTTCCACTTTTGTGCCTTTGTTTGGAGGCGTTTCGCCGTTTCCGCCATCAGGCGCTACCGCCCGGCCATTGCTTGGTGAGATCATACCAGAGCAAAGGTTACGGTTTTTGAGGTTCTGTGCAATTTGTGGAATAGCTTGGAGTGTAGTCTGGTACTGATCATGCATCAGGATCACATCGCCGTTTTTAAGTTTGCCCGCAGCAGCTACGATCTGTGCGGTGGAGGCGCCGTTCCAGTCTTGGGAGTCAACGTTCCACAATACTTCGGTAAGACCGTTTTGGGTCTCAATGGATTTGAGGGTTGCGTTGGTCTCGCCATACGGAGGACGGAATAACTTTGGTACCGTGCCAGTAATGGACTGTATCGTTTGCTGCGTGCGTGTAATTTCCGATGACATCTGCGATGTGCTCAGTTGTGTCATATGCGGATGTGACCATGAATGGTTACCGATCCACATGCCTGCTGCTTGCTGGTCACGTACAAGCGAAGGATTATTCTGCACGTTTTGTCCAAGATTAAAGAGCGTCGCCCGTAAACCGTTTTGCTTCAAAGCACTAAGCAGCGATTTGGTGTTAGAGGGATTGGGACCATCGTCGAAGGTTAACGCTACATAACCGCTCGAGCAATCAGCCGCAAGCGCCTGGTTGCTCGAGATCACCAGGGAGCCTGTGAATAAAGACAAGGTGATTGACATAATCGCCGTCCATTTTCCTGCTTTAGCTATAAACATGGATCTACCTCCTAGCTATTTTAATATAGTATGGATGTTCCGATACTCCGAACCGATTCAACTCTTTACTAGATTTGAAATTTTAGTCGATCTCCAAATAGTCAATATAATCATCCCATGTCCCGTCATCGGCTGTTACAACGAGCTCGATCTCTTGGTTTCTGGTGCCATTATTGCCGCCAATCGTAATTGTATTACTAGTTACATTGGCACTCCGACTGCTTTGGTATCCCTCTACAGTAAGTAAAAATTCATACATCTTGTCCATGTCTTCCCACTTTTTGAAGTGCTCGCTGACCGATATGGTTTTGCTCGTGCGTTTGGATGTCCATAAAAATAACCTTATTTTTTTGTTTCATTGGACTTTCCTCCTGAGCCTCACTATGATGCAGTGCATTCTGTAGTAGCTTGATGCAACATGTCTTTCCAAAAATCAAATTGTAAACGTTTACAATTTGATTTTATCATATTTTCCTTAATATATAACTTGAAAAATTTCAAGTTATATTGTAGAAAGTATAGTTATTCATTCTTGCTCACTCTACAGGATAGGGTTCCCAAGGAGCGCGTGTAGATCGAAGGTTGGGTGTAATTGTGATAGCAATGTTCATAATTTCTTTTTCCCGTCTTATGGTTACTTAACAGGCGAAAATATGAATAAAAATAGCGGGAAAAGAAAATATTATTTTAAAAAGGATGAAAGAAGGGTCTGCAACATGAAAAAACAATGGAAATTGACCGCTGCTATTCTGTATGGAGGAGTGATGATGTATGGCACTGCGGGTGCAGCTGGAGCTTCCGGGACGGAACCGAGTAATTCGTTGCAAACTCTCACTCCCAACGACTCTATCCAAGGGGCAGCCCGCCAATGGAATGCTGAACCACAGGACGACCACGGGCATGGGCATGTTCACAGACATAGACACGGCAAACGGCCTGGCGGCTTGAATCACCATCTCAACGAGAAAGTAGCCAAGCTGCTGGGCATCACTCCTGTCCAATTAGAGAAAGAACTGGGACAAGGGAAGTCATTGGCCGAGGTTGCTAAAAGCAAAGGCATCCAAGAAGACCAGCTCATTGATAAATTGAAGAATGAAATGACCGTGGATTTGAAACGGCTTGTGAACCGTAAAGGCCCGATTACATTCGATCGTAAGTCCGGGGCTTCGAATGAAGCTCAATTAAAACATGAGGCAGGGACGCCCTCAACCTCGACTAACGAAAACTAAATGTATCTTTTTGCACTAAAAAACCTTGAGAATGGCGGTCCTCAAGGTTTCCATATTCACCGGGCGGTCCGCATCGGATTCCTGCTCTCGCAGGGCACCTTGGTCTGGCACAGTCCGCAGCCGGCACCTGATTTGGCCTCGCCGCCGTTTAGAACCGCAAAGTCCCGTGATGCCTGGCCGTACACAAATTTCATGCAGGCAATCTTGTCATGTCCGCCTTCCTTGCTGATGGCTTGCACAGGGCAGCGGGTAATGCACACACCGCAGATGCCCTTGCTACACAGCAGGCAGTTTCCGGTATGGCCTGTGACTGAAGATGCTCTGGCATCAGGCGGCACCTTGAGATCGGTCACCACGGACAGCAGGCGGATGGCAATTCCTTTTTCGGTGATGAAGCCGTCGTTGATACTGAAGGTGCCAAGACCCGCAGCATATGCAATGTGGCGCTCCGACCAGTTGGAGATCGGCCCCCCTGTGGCACCATAGATGCTGTACCAATCCGTATCCAGCGGTGCAACTGCACGGTAACCAAGGCCTGTTAAGTATCCCGCCAAATGCCGCCTTGCAGACTGTACAAAATATTCATCGCCAAAGGTCCGCAGCAGCGCCCATTCCCTTGAGGCTCTATCTTTTTGCGCACGATTAGCCTTGCGGATCGTCTCGCTGATCGGCAGCACAACGCTGATAACGGTACCTCCATCAAAACTCCCCATTCCAAAGGAACGTTCAAATGCTTCCTGCGGCGTGGCGTGGTCGGGCCCGACCACTCTTTTGTACTCCTCAAACAAAGGATCATTGCCCGCGGCAAATTGAATAATCGGCTCCTCGTAATAAGGACTCTGTAGTTCTTCACAAACATTGCCTTTGTCTTCGCTCACATAGGTTTTCATCTCGGCTACGATGTTTTCTCTCATATCCGGTACGGATTCAACCATCCTATCCACATCCCTCTCCGTGGTTATTGTTCACAGCAAAGCTTCCTTTCAGAAGTCTTGTGGCGGGCTAACATATATTACTGACCAGCCTTGATACCGCGAAACATTTCTTTTTTTCGTGTATATACACGAATTGAGTAACACTTCATGTATGAGTAGGCGGCTAATCACAAACCCAAATGTTCAATTTTGGATAAGAGTGAGGTCAGTATCTGCAGATTCCCGTTTCCCAATGACTCCTGCAAAAAACGTTGCGCCTCCTCCCAAAGCTCTGCTGCGTCGTTGTATACCGTTCTTCCACTCTCCGTCAGAGTAAGGCAGCGGTTGCGACTGCCCTCAGCAGATGTATCCTCCACATATCCGCTATGCTCCAGCGCCTTCAAATTGCGCACAATCGTTGTCCGGTCGAGCCGCATCTCCAGCGCCAATTCGCTTACACTTGCCGGTCCCAGCGCAGTTAAGTGTTTGAGCAGCGAGAATTGGCTAATATTGAGTCCGCTCGGGGCCAGATACCGGTCATACAGTCCCGTAACAGCCATCGAGGAACGGCGCAGATTAATGCAGGTACAGACTGAGGCTGGTTGCTCCTGCGAAGATTTCTTATTCTTCCTTGTCGTTGTCATAAGTTCCCCATTCTTTGTACTGTTTCGTGTATCTACACTATCTCAAAAATAACAGGTTTTGTCAGAGATGTTTGTCACAGCAGTCAGCTTTGTCGGTCTATCATGATTTATCCCCTGTAGTCCTTCCTAATAATGAAAAGTTTAAATAACCAGTCGCACGAAATCAACCAGCGACTGGTTATTTAGCTTTGCTAGAATATGAGCTGAGCGATACCTATAATAGCTTTTTAAGCTGGGAAATACGGCCTTGGGATACGCCAAGCCATTCAGCATATTCACCTTGCTTGGCTGCTGGATGCTCACGCATAAGTCTTCTTAGCTTTTCAACCAAATGTTGTGAAGGCGACCGATGTGCTCGTTTTTCTTTGTATGGTTCCTTAACAACAGGAACAGGTATTTGACTTACACCTATATTTCCCTTCAGATCGTTTATGCATTTTTTACATAAAAATGAATCCCTGAAATAGCTTAAATCATGAACCGAATAACATAAGTGACAGCAGACTCCAATATACTTCCGCATACTCAATAATCCTGTTTCAACATCTAAATAAAATTCTAAAGACTCACCAGCTTGAATACCCATAGAGGTTCGCAACTCCTTAGGGATAACAATCCGGCCTAACGTATCCAAGGGACGTGTCATACCTGTATTTTTCAAATGATCCTCTCCTTCCATTGTCCAACATCCAATGATCTCCTAATAAAAATATAAAAATCAATAAAGTAAAAGCATTTATGTTTGTTCCAAAAGATGGTATTATCGTGAAGGAAAATCTATAATTATACTATTAGTTTCCAAACTATATTGTTTATTGAAATTGAAATTCTATGAAAATGCTGAAAGGGTGGTTTATCCATGGAAATCACACCTACGATACAGGCAGAAATTCAAACCTATTTAAAACGAAAAGGCTTAACGATGACCAAGTTTGGTCACACGATTGATTTGAATGTAGGTACAGTTAGTAGCATTGTGACCGGTAACCGATCTATTTCTGTTCACCAACTGGATAGTATTACTGCGGGAATGAATTTACCACCGGATTATTTTTACGAGCGTTATATTGAAGAATGTATTGAAGAATCTCCGCTCAACTGGAAAAAAATCAGCCCTTTCCTATACCGATGCATTGAGCTAGGACGACTGGATTGCTTGCAGCGAGTTGTAATTCTGTTATTGGATAACCCTAATTATCCGCCATCGCTCTTTGAAGTCGCCGAAAATGTATACAAAGACGGTTATAATGAAGCAGCGGCTTACCTTTACAAAAAGGTGGCTGAAAGTGAGAAGCAGCAGCATTCAGAGCGATTGGCGGTCTGCCAGTATCGTTTGTTCCAAATCAATATTGGACAAGATAGAGCTGTAAATCTTCAGGCTGCCATTGAATTTGCCCCTTTTGTTGATCGTTTAGACGAGATAGAGCAATTAGATGCTCTAAAAGATTTAGCAAACGTGTATAGATCATTAAGTATGTGGGACAAGGTGTATGAATTTGCACATCAAATGGGTCAATTAGGACAGATCCAATATAATTTGGTTCATAACTCTAAGCGAAAAGGAACAGAGCCACGAAAAAAGCTAAGCAGGCCACTGTTTGTATACATAGTTTACTCCGAATTGCTGTGTGCTAATGCTTGCGATGCGAAAGGAGATCATGAACAGGCATTAGAACATATTCGAGGTTATGCCGATCTAAGTTGGGTAAAAGAGAAGGACCCTGATTCACTTTATTGGAAGAAACAATATCAGCAATGGGCGAAAATTAATACGTACGTCAACAGGCTTATGTCCGGGGATATTAGTGTTCTCCCCGATTACGTAGAACACATGGCTGCCGAAAATGAGATTTTTGCCGAGCTACTAAACGTTCTTGAAGTTGCTAATCGGTACAATGTAGATGTAGACCATATCCTTCAGCGTTTTGAATCTCAAATTGCAGCTTATCAGGAACCGTTGTCTTCTGACATGTATACACAACAAGTTTTACCGGAAGAGTACGTACGCTTCTGGTACAAAATGGCTAAGTACAGCCTAAATAAAGGTAGATATCCATATGGTTTCAAATGTTTAATAAACGCGTTTGAAAAAGCTGTTACAATTAATCATGTACTACTTATTGCCAATTGTTTTGGATTATTTTCTCATTTCAAAACACATGCGGCTCCTGAAACACAGACACAGTTCCAATCTATTTATGAGGAGGTGTGGGAAAAAAATGATCAAAAGGATGGCTTTCTACTTGGCGGTAACTAGCTTATTGCTGGTATTCACAGTACCAGTGCAAGCCGGAAATCCAAGCTCCGGCACGATCCAAACACAAGGACACGTTGGTGGATCTTGACCAAGCACTAATTCATTACTATGGACCAGCTTATTGCTGGTCTCTTTTTGTATTATTTTGTAATTTTTTGGTTCAAAAAAGATTATGACGTATTTGTACATCCCTCCTTAAAATAAAATTCATTAGGAGGTATGCAGGATGAACAGGTATGAAACGGTGCCGTTAATTCAACAGATGGAACACGCCAGACAACAATTGCATGATCTTTACGAAGAGTATGGCTTCGGACATGCTTGTGTACTTGAGCAGTCTATGCTTTTGGATGAACTGATTAATCAGTACAACCGTATGTTTCAGACCAAGACGCTGCCTCACTATGTTTAGAGCTAGATCATTAACAACGACGATGTTATGTTCGGTTCATTCCCCCTTCTTTTTATGCAAAACTATGACTTCTCCCGCGTAATGTTTATTATTATTCTATATAATGACTTATTTTAAAATAAAATACATATTCATGTCATAAAATGTTAATCACTTTTTTGAGGGGACGGCATACTAAGGCAACAAAAAAAGCAGAGCTCAATAAGTGAGCCCTGCCAAAGTCCATTGGAATTATAACCCCATGCTGAAACACAGACACACAAGATTAGCCAAGCTCCTGCGTGCTTTTGGAAGCACGTTTGGAGGAAAGGAACTGGAAGCGAAACGAGTGCCACTTCAACCGCTGTCTGCCTTTGGAACCAACAATCCAGTTGCCTCCAGGCAGATGGGCAAAGAGCCAGCTTATGCCTAGAGAAACACTTGCTACGACGATAAACGTAATGAGCGTAGCTGTAAAATGATGATCGCCCAGTGCAAGCGGGCGGGTGTAGTAGGATATGAAGGCCAGTACGAGCGCATGGGCCAGATATCCTCCAAAAGAATAACGTCCGATCCAGTTCAGCATACGGCGAAACGGCTCGGATCGCGTATCTTTTTGCAAATGGAGCAGCAGTCCGTACAATAAAAGCAACTGCGACACGATTAGAACAAAGGTGCTTGGCTTCAAATAGGTGGAAATATTAAGATTGATCGTACCACCCGACTGGATCAGCATCGTGTGACCCATGAGCATGAACAAACCAATAAAGACAAATACATTCCACGGCAACGTCTGTTTGGCCAGTCCACGCCAGGTGTCTGTCATGTAAGCACATACTGCGCCCAGCATAAAATAGAAAAAGTACATGACAAAGTTGTAGGTGCGATAATCCAGCAGAGTCTGCCAAAAGGACGGCAACCCAGTGCTCCATGCAGACATGTCATAGTAGGACCATTGTAACAGCAAAGCATAAACCGCAGCGGAAATCAGCATAATAGCCAAAACAAGCTGTTTGCGTCTTTTCGTGCTGTAACGACGTAGAAACGCTTGAACCTGCCCGGCTGCTTTTGAAAATAAAGGAAACAAAATATAAAACTGAAAGATCATCACTACAAACCATAGATGATATCCGCTGACGGGGATGATCATTTCCTCGAACATACCTTTGTAAAAGTAAATATTTCCCCACTGCGCCGTTGACCAGTTTTGAGTACATACCCAATAAATAACAGTCCAGCAAAGGAAAGGAACATAAATATCTCGAAACCGCCTGCCAATATAGCGAGGATAGCCAATCGGTTTGTTGCCGTTATAAAAAAGCAGCGCCGCAGACAGGAAAACGAACGTCGGTGTGCCAAAACGTGTCAAATGATACAGCATCGCGAGCATAACAGAATCTGGCTGTTGGATGTCGCTGCGATAAATATATTCGCCAATGCAATGCTGAAGCACGACAGCGAGGTAGGCAAGGCCCCGTAGTTCTGTCCACTCCGCGATACGCGGCTTGCTCATCCATATCACTCCTTTTCCTCAAGATACGCACATGTTTTCCCTAGCACAATTGTAGGTATTGTAACGTAGAAACATTAGTGCAGGATTAACGCCACCTGAAAGTAAGAAGAGTGAAGTAGTTCCAATTTGATATGATTGCGTTTACAATCTAAGTAAAACCAGAATAAATTAAAGTGAATTTATAACTTAAGGATACACACAGGAAGAGGAGAGGAAGGATGAAAAAAACGCTGCTGGTATATATGCTGTTGATTGCGGCCTTTGCTCTCTATGTGTTCAGGTATGAACAATCTGGCCCGTTGAATGGCACTTGGGAGGATAAGGGGCTACGAGGCAGCATTGGAGAAACCTATATGATGATTACCTTCCAGTCTGGTTTGGAGTATTGGAAAAGCGGGCTCAAGGGCTTCGAGGATGCTGGGGATGCGCTGGGGGTGACTGTGGAGTATCGGGGAGCTACCCGTTATGATGCGCAGGAGCAGATGACCGTTATTGAGCAGGCGATTGCTCGTAAGCCCGCAGGGATTGCCATATCAGCGATTGATCCTCACTCCCTGATTCCGGTGATTAATAAGGCGCTGGATGCGGGCATTCCTGTGGTACTGTTTGATGCCGGAGCGCCGGGGAGTCGTGCGTATTCCTTTTTGGGCACGGATAATTATAAGGCGGGCGTGACTGCTGCAGATAAAATGGCAGAGCTGTTGGGACGAGAAGGCCAAGTCGCTGTTCTGACACTACCTGGACAGCAAAATCATGAAGAACGCTCGCGTGGCTTTCGCGATACCATTCAACGGCAGTATCCTGCGATGAAGGTGGTGGAAGTCGCAGATGGCCGTGCAGACGCGATGGTCTCCCGGGATGAGTCGCAAAGGCTGATGAAAGCTTATCCGAAACTAGCGGGAATTTTTGTGACCGATGCAACGGGAGGAACAGGTGTGGGTGAAGCGGTACTGAGTCAAAAAAACAGCCATCCGCTGAAAATCATTTCTTTTGATACGAATAAAGCGACACTGGATATGATTCGTGGTGGGACGATCTCGGCAACGATTGCCCAGGGAACATGGAATATGGGCTATTGGTCGCTTCAATATCTGTTCCATCTGCATCATCATTTAACGATTCCTGCACCTTCTTCCACTGGAGACAACACTCCGCTGCCCGTGCGGGTAGATACTGGGATTTCCGTGGTCACCCGGGCGAATGTAGATGATTATTATGCGAAATAAATTTTGGAAGCGTATCCACTTAAGGGTGCACCAAACGATGCCTCGCTTACGCAATATGCCTTTACGCTATCAGCTCATGCTGCTGTTCCTGTTGTTTGGCATTGTGCCTTCGCTGGGATTAGGTCTACTGGTCAATTGGACGGTGGAACGGATTATTGAGCGACAGGTGGAAGACCATACGATGCAATTGATTGGCAAGGTGAACGAAGCACTGGACACCAAAATGGAAAATTTGCAAAACATGACGTATCTGATTGCTTTTAACCCCGATATCGGGGAGTTCTGGAAAGGGCGGACGCTGGCAGACGGCCACGTGGGTCATGCGAGTATAGTAACGCCGGAAAACCAGGGGGAGCGCACACAGAACTCGGTGCAAAATCAGGCTCTCAGCTCCAAGCAGGCATTAAGTTCTGTACAGGAGCAGGATACGCTATATGAAATGAAGCAATTTTTGCAGGGATATACTACGTTATATCCTGAGATTGCAGGGATTCTGATCGTAAACGAAAAAGGCGACTATATCAGCAATGAAATGTATGCTCGAAGCACGCGTAGCCTGACGGAAGAAGGCTGGTACCAACAGGCGGCGCAGCATGCAGGCATATTCACTGTGCTAGGACAGCCGAGCCACCGTAATGTGACTACTCATGTCCGGTACAAGGACAGCGAAATTGTCTCCGTCGTTCGTTCGGTTACGGATCCGGAAACCGGACACGTGTTAGGCGTGATTATGATTGACCTCAAGCTGCGGGCTGTGTCGCAGGCTGCCAGAGATGTAACCTTGGGCAAAAGCGGGTATTTAATGGTGACAGACGCTGAGGGGCGCAGCGTGTACAGGCCGGATATGCCTTTGATTGAGCGCATTCCGTCGCAATGGTTCGGGGCAGGTGACAGCGGGATGTTTACCCGTGAAGCTGGGGGCAGAGAATTGCTGTTCATGTTCAGGGCTTCCGAATTCACGGGCTGGAGAACAGTGGGGGTATTCCCGGCACGCGAATCTACACTGGAAGTTCGGCAAATTAAGTTCTATGTCGTCTGTTTTGTTTTTATTGTATGTCTATTTGGCTTAACGGCATCCTTGCGATTGTCGAGTTCCATTGCGCAGCCGATTTTCCGGCTGATGTCCTATATGCGGGCAGCAGAGACAGGAGATCTTACAGTTCGCCAATGGAGTGACCGTGGGGATGAAGTTGGAATGCTGGGGCGGAGTTTTAACCGGATGCTGGAGCAAATTCGCCGTCTCATGTCACTTAGCGAACTGAGGGAACGACAAAAACGGGATGCCGAGCTGCGCAGCCTTCAGGAGCATATTAAGCCGCATTTTTTATACAATACGCTAGATACCATTCACTGGATGGCTCGAAAAAATGGAGCAGACGACGTGTCCGACATGGTGGGGGCCCTATCGAGATTGTTCCGTCTCGGGCTGAGCAAGGGGGATGACTTTATTCCGCTGCGCTCCGAGATTGAGCATATATCTAGCTATATGCAAATCCAGCAAACCCGCTATCGTGACCGACTTCGCTGGGAATTGAATGTACCCGACGAGCTAAAGGATCTGTTCGTGTTGAAGTTAATGCTTCAGCCTGTAGTGGAAAATGCGATTTATCACGGCATCAAGGCCAGACGAGGCCCAGGCACGATTTGGATAGAAGCTAAAGCCGAGGGCGACAAGCTGCTGCTGACGGTACGTGACGATGGCGCAGGGATGACGGCGGACCGGCTGCGTGAACTGCGTGAATGGCTGGAAATACCCCTGGAGGCGATGGAAGGAAAGCAGAAGCAAAAGGGAGTTAGTACCCATGGCAGAAGCTATGGCATGCTGAATGTACAAGCGCGTATCCGGCTGTCTTTTGGTGAGGAATATGGAATTGTACTGGAGAGCACAGAAGGGACAGGTACCTGCGTTACGATCACTCAACCATTGCTGCTGGATATGGCGCAACTGAAGAAGCCTTATGAAAAAGGAGAGGGTCAGGATGACGAAATCACAGGCCACAGACAACTCGACAACGGATAGTCTGATTGACCAGGCCATAACGGAAGTGACCATAGGGACGGCAAAACGTTATCAAGTATTGATCGCAGATGATGAGCCGATCATCCGAGAGGGGATACGAGATTGCATAGACTGGGCGGCTCTGGGCATGGAGGTGGCAGCAGAGGCGGAGGACGGAGAAGAAGCGCTGGAGCTGGTGGGTCAGCTTCATATCGACATCGTGCTGGTCGATATGAATATGCCGTTCATGGACGGCATTGAACTGATTCGGCGGCTGCGGGAAGAACGTCCGGAGTGCCGCTGTCTGATCATTTCTGGGCATGATGAGTTTGCTTATGCGCAGGAGGCTGTCCGACTTGGTGTAGAGGATTATATCTTGAAGCCGGTAGATGCGGATCAGCTTCATGCTGCGTTGTTGCGGCTTCGTCAGCGAATGGACGAAGAGTACAAGCGTGCTGCCTATGTAGAACAAGCCGCCGGACAGATTGAACGGAATATTCCGCTGCTGCGCCAGCGGTTTTGCCTAGAATGGCTGGAAGGGCAACACACGGGAAAAGACGTCATGGAGCAGTTGGCGTTTTTACGGCTTCCATCGCGGCCGCCTGCTCAGATTGGTGTCGTACGGTGGCCTGCGGCAGAGGCCCGGCAGACGATTATGCGCGAGAATGACCGCCAGCTATTTCTTTTTGCCGCTGAAAATATTATTGGCGAACTGCTGGAGGACTGCCCGCATGTGTTGTTCCGCGATGCGAACGGACTGATCGGCATATGCCTATGGCAGGAGGCACCCGAGACGATAGGCGCTTCCATGGAGCAGGCGATTGGACGCTACCTGAATATAGCGGTTCATACGCATGTGGAGTCCAACGCGGGTGGACTGGAAGGCGCAATTGACGCGTACCGGGTGAGTCGGGATCGAGTGTATGGCGAATCGCAGCTGTCTCCCATTGTACGCCGGGCCCGGCAGCTTATTCAGGAAGGTTACGCCGATCGGGAGCTGACGTTGGAAGCCCTTGCTTCGCGGCTACAGGTATCCGCCGTATATCTCAGCCGTGTGCTCAAAAAAGAGCTCAACGACAGCTTCGTGACCCTCGTCACGCGTGCCCGTATCCGTAAAGCGGTGCAACTGCTGGATTCCACGACGTTGTCTATCTATGATATAGCAGAACGTACGGGTTACGACAGTCAGCACTATTTTAGCACCGCTTTTAAAAAGACTATGGGCGTGTCCCCTGTGCAGTATCGTAAAGGCGGTGGAATTCAAGAAAGCACGGTAGAGTAGGAAGGATTGGAATGGGGGATGAGTCTCACACTGTCTAATAATAAACTGTAAGAAAAAATGTGTGTGTAATCACACCTACGCATTCAGGGGTTTGTTACGCTGGGGATAACGAACAAATATCTATCAATATTTGGAGGAAAACGATATGTTTTGTTATCAGTGTGAACAGACGCCGAGTGGCGGGTGTAAAGTAGTTGGGGTGTGCGGGAAGGATGAGACGGTAGCGAGCTTGCAGGATACGATGATTTTTGCATTAAAAGGGATTGCTGCCTATGCGACACATGCTCGTCAGTTGGGATATAGCGATCCTGAGGTAGATCGGATCACGCATGAAGCGTTATATATGACCTTAACCAATTCTAACTTTAATGTACAAGAGCATTTGGAAATGGCGATGAAGGTCGGAAATGCGGCTGTACGGATCATGGATGTGCTGGATCGTGCGCATACGGATCGTTTTGGCATTCCGCAGCCGATTACGGTCAGCCAAAATAAAATCGAAGGCCAATGCATCGTCGTGACCGGACATAATTTGTATGCGCTGGAGGAATTGCTGCGGCAGACGGAGGGTAAAGGCATCAACATCTATACCCACTCAGAAATGCTGCCTGCCCACGGTTATCCGGCATTGAAGAAATATGCACATCTCAAAGGGAATATCGGTAAAGCCTGGTACGATCAGCGTAGACTGTTCGAGGAGTTCCCAGGTGCGATTCTCGCCACGACGAATTGTGTTATGCCGATTAAAGGCACGTATGCAGACCGCTTCTTCTCTTATGAAGTAGCTGGACTAGAGGGTGTTGCCAAAATTGTGAACGACGATTTTGCTCCACTGATCGAGCGCGCGTTAGCCCTGCCAGCCGCAGATGTAGATTCGGAGCAGGTGCTTACGACAGGATATCATCACGAGACGGTTATCGGGCTGGCTCCTGAGATTATTCAGGCGGTTAAAGACGGGCATATCCGCCGTTTCTTCGTCATTGCAGGCTGCGACGCACCGGGCAAAGGTGGCAACTATTACCGCGAGCTAGCTACATCCTTACCGAATGATACGGTCATTCTGACCACGTCCTGTGGTAAATTCCGTTTTAATGACGTGGATTATGGCACCGTTGGAGATACCGGCATTCCGCGTTATATTGATTTGGGACAATGCAACAATTCGGGTTCTACTGTTAAAATCGCTCTGGCATTAGCGGATGCTTTCGGCTGTACGGTGAACGAGCTACCTGTCAGCATTGTTCTGTCCTGGTTTGAGCAAAAAGCGGTCGCCATCCTGCTAGGCTTGTTCAGCCTTGGCATCCAAGATATTCGCATTGGGCCGAAGCCGCCTGAGTTCATTTCTTCTGGCGTACTGGATGTACTGGTGGAGATGTTTGGCTTGAAGCTAATTACTACCGCAGAGGAAGATATGAAAGCGATGTTGGCGTTGTCGTAAGGGGTTGGTGGGGAACTGCAAAGCGCAGTTCCTTTTTTGTTTCATCGTTCATCGATTCTTATAAAGATGTCCGTAAGAATCTTTAATGCCAGCTCAGTATCTTTGGATTCACGAGTCCTTAGGAGAGTCAAAATGGTTTTTATACTCGAATCTTCTTCGGTAAGCTCATCATTGTCCTTCACATATGTAAGCAACTGATAGACGCCCACGTTCAATGCCTTCGCTATTTTCTCCAGATTTTTCAAAGATATATTTCTCTCCGCTCGCTCAATGAAACCAATATAACTCGAATTGAATCCTGCTTTTTCGGCTAAAGCTTCTTGGGAAAGCCCTTTAGACTTTCGAATATCTCGAATACGTGTACCGACTAATTCTAAAAGTTCTGACATGATTACACCTCTCTATAGTAAGAATTTCACAAAATTCGATTCCAATCGCTCCAAAGTGCAATATATAGACGGACTAGATCATCTCAATCTATATATTATTAATTGGAAGTCGCTTATTGGATTTTGCAAAATCCTCTAGTTAGAAGTGTAGAGAAAGAGTTACATCTAATTAATAAGTGTTAGTAAGTAAATTGAATTAAAAACTACTATATAGTAATATTTATTATGAAGCTTGTCCGGTAGCTAGAAAATTATACATCTTGATGGTTACATAATTGTGCTACGTTGCTCACATTGTTTCAGGATTTTGCAAAATTCGATACCAGTCGCTCCGAAGTGCAAGATATAGACGAACTAAACTATTTCCATCTATATTTTGTTCATTGGAATTCGCTTATGGGATTTTTGCAAAATCCTCGTTTATGAAATTTTAATTCAGGAGTTGATTCCCCTTGAAACATTACTCCTTAAGTCCCCTACATAGTGATTCCGATTTCAAATTGCCTAAGTACAGCGATACCTACATATTCAATTGCATGATGGATTTTCAAAAGCTTGCCGAATACCAGATCAAGCTTGCACAGATGATGCGCGACCATCATCAGTTTCACAACTGCCTCATTCTTTGTGATCGAGCGATGTTTTCTATGGCTAAGGCCATTTATGTTCATCGAAACAAAATCATTCCATTGTATATTCGTTTATCCGTGACTGACCTGTTCCCTTTAATTCACACAGAGGCTGAGCCCAATTTAGATATGGTGCTGTTTATCGGTACGGTACATTATCTGGTTTCGGGAGAAGATGATGTATCTAAAGAGCCGATGAAGCTGGGGGAAGTAGACAAGTTGCTTTATAAAACGGACTCTATTCTAGAGTCTCTGTCACAGCGGATCGTAGCTGATCCGTCTAAGCGGTATCCATCTATTTATAAAGAAAATTCGTTCAATGAATCGGTAGATCTTTTATCAATAATACCCGGTTCATTTTGAGCTAATGATATAATGAGGAAAAGGAAGATGTTGGATTACGACTTAAAGTTCTATAACAGAAAGGGTGTATTTCATATGCCTACATACAACAAGCTGGTACGAGATCGGATTCCGCATATCATTATGTCTCAAGGCAAGGAGTGTCGGACACGCATTTTGGACCCAGAGGAATATAAGCAGGAGCTGAGAACCAAGCTTCGTGAAGAGGCTGAGGAATATTTTGAAGCGGACAAAGATCAGGATGCGCTGGAAGAGCTGGCGGATATGCTGGAAGTCATCCGAGCGTTGGCAGAAGAATATGGGGCGAATGCAGAAGAGCTGGACAAGCTGCGGGCAGACAAAGCCGAGGCACGGGGCGGATTCCAGGAGCGAGTGTTTTTAATAGATGTCGATGAAGTTTAATGTCAGGTTCATTACGGATAATTTAGCAGATGGACTTATCGCGAAGATACGATATGCTTCTGGAATTTCCATTAACTTCTTTTATTATGCAGTTCGGGGTGAATTGCTGAGAAATTGACTTATTTGCTCCAGTACGCTTAAAGTCTAGCCAAATAGTACACATGGAATAAACCTATTTTCTTATATATTATGCATAGTTAACGTTCGGTGATTCTTACGTACATGTCATTGATGGGATGTTCGTGTGAATCAATAATTATAGGAGCTTCTGCCATTGGAATTGGCAGGAGTTTTTTTGTTTGGAAGTAAAAAGAATACCGTTCGTCATATTTTTCCATTTCATAGTATAATAAGAGCATAGTCTATAGTCCGGCTTGTTCGTTTATTTAATTGTATTCTGTAGATTGACGAATTTCGTAAATATTACGTTATACAACAGAATCAAAAATGAAAAAGAGGCAGAAGGCTCTCAATCTAAAGATATATGTAATTCGTTTTGCAGGTGAAGAGCGTCCTTAAAACCTTGCAAATAAATTTCACGTTCTAAAATAGCTTGAACAGAAAGCTCAGCATCGTCGTAAAGGAATAGGGTCTTCTGTATATTCTCCGGTACTCCCTCATGTAACTGCTTGAAGTAGAGATTCCGTTCGGATGAGAACTGGTTGTAGCTGGAGTTGTTTTTGGTAAGCTCGCCATATAAAGATTCAATTCGAGTATGAATGAGTGAATCAAGTAAGACTTCTAAAGAATTATGCATACTAAACACCATCCAATGCATTTGATTTTATGAACAAAAGTTCAACTTATTAAATATAATTTTACCATGTCAAATAATTAAGTCAATACATGTTGAAGATGTTTTTGATAAAGAAAATATACTTTCATATAATTAAAGAAAAATTCACTTGATGTGTGAAAGGAATATCAGATGATTAGTTATAAACCTTTTCAAAAATTATTGATCGACAGGGAGATCAAGAAGCAAGATTTATTGAAAATGACAGGTATTTCGTCTGCTACAATGGCGAAACTCAATACGAACGAATATGTGTCATTAGAAGTGATTGATAAATTATGTGCGGCTTTAGGTTGTCAGCCAGGAGATTTATTGGAACATATAGCAGAACAATGAAAGATTAGAATCAAGAATGAATGTTGGTTAATCGAAGAAGTGATTCCGTCATATAACATAGTATTCAAGCAGCGGCTCCTTTCGGAGCCTTGATCTGCTAGAAGGATTTCAGGGAAGCATTCCAGCAGACAACCCCTTTGGGGTTCATGAATACAGGAACGTTAGGCGAAAGTATTCAAAAGGTCAAGGTGATATGAAATGGAACTAGTAATAAATTCGATTAACAACGAAAAATTATCTATTTTAAAATTTGAGAGTCTCTCAACTACAGAAAAGGAAATTGTAAAAAGAAATTTAGTGTGCTTAGAGTGTAGGGTTCAAGCCTTTTATAGAAGAAAAACTAAGGATGGTAAACAAGCTTGCTTTTTTGCTAAACATGTAAGTGGTTGTAAGCAGGGAGCGAGCGTTGGACAAGCTGCAGGAATCGTATGAAGAGGACATGATAACGAAGCAAGTATTTTTAGAGCATAAAGCTGTTCGGTCACGGCAGATACAGAAGCAGGGGGAAGAGTTGGAGGATTTGCGGAAGGTTGTAGTAGATGAAGGGAATTACCCGACTGTGGAGCAGATAAATAAACGGGTATGTGAGTTTAGAGGGTTGTGGAGCGCCGCGGTGACAAGTGAAGAGAAAAATCGTGCTTTGAAGAAGTTGGTGGAGCGAATTGTGTATGATCGGGAAGGGAATCGGGTGGAGTTGGCGGTTTGTTACAGGTGAAATCGTTTTACTAGGTTTATTTAATAAATAGAAAAGAGTGCCTCTGGAAATAGTTCCAGAGACTTAATCATTGGGAGTACAAAGTTATAATTAAGAATTGATTTGATTTAGATACAAACAAACGTTCTTTAAAATGTATATCCCAAATGGTAGAATAGGTTCATGGGAATTTTTTGTATTAATTAGATAGTTATATAGAATTTATTTTAAAATATAAATAAATTTAATTTGGAGGTATTAATATATGCCATATCCATCCGGGGGTAGAGCAGACAAACTCGGCAATAGATTTGAATTTAGATGGGCAGTATACCAAATACTTCAGGTAATGGATGAAAAAATTGATTATTTTATTCTAGAAGCTCTCGGTGATGATGAGCAAGGTATTGATATATGGATTGGTAGAAAAGATGGTATTAGAGAAGGACAACAATGTAAAGGAAGAAGCGGGAGTAAGGAATATTGGGAATTTGGGACTGCTAATGCTAAAGGCATTTTTAAAAATTGGAAATTTCATTTAGACAGAGATATTACAAATACGGTATCTCTGGTATCTCCTTTAGTGTTCACGTTGTTAGAGGACACAATAGATGGAGCAATGAAAACTAGTGATATTCCTAAAGATTTTTATGATAATCAAATACTTACTGCTAGCAAAGAGGTTAGAGATTTCTTCAAAAACTTTTGCAAGGTGATGGATCTAAACCCTGAACAAGATAATGATCTTATTAGATGTATTTCCTATTTAAAAAGGATAACTTATCGTCAATTCCCGGACAAAGAACTTAAAGAAATAATTATGTTAAAAATTGGTTTATTATTCATTGGGAATGAAGAAGAAATTTATGATACTTTGGTTTCTTGGATAGTAGAAGGTAGTATTTGGGGAAGTAAGATTAGCCAATTTGTATTATATAAACTATTCAGCGAAAAAGGCATTAAACTCAAACAACTTGCTAATGATTCCCGCCTTGTACCTAGAATAGAAGAATTAAATAGAGAATTCAGTTCTTCATTTATTCCGTTTAACGATGAGTTGATTGATAGGACTGAATTCTTGCTATGTAGAAATGAAATTAAATTAGGAAATTCATTATTGATACACGGAAAAGCTGGAAGAGGAAAAAGCGGTTGTACAGAGGATGTTATTAGTTATTGTCGAGAAAATGCTATACCATATTTAGCAATAAAATTAGATAAACGTACTCCAAGTGGAAATGCAGAAAAATGGGGGAACGATTTAGGGTTGCCCGCATCGATAGTTCATTGTATTCATAGTGTATCTAGAACTGAAAAAGCAGTAATTATTTTGGATCAATTAGATGCACTACGTTGGACTCAAGCACACTCTAAAGATGCTTTATTAGTGTGCGCTCAAGTTATAAATCAAGTTGAGAGATTAAATATTGAAAGAAAAGATAAAATTTCAGTGGTTTTTGTATGTAGAACATATGATCTGGAAAATGATAATAATATTAAATCTTTGTTTAAAACTTCTGGAAAAATTAGCGAAATTATTCAATGGAATAAAATTCAAGTGAATGAATTAGATGATGAAACAGTAAAAATTGTTGTAGGATCGGGATATTCAAACTTAACAGGTAAATTAAAGGAAATACTTCGTATTCCAAGCAATATATATATTTGGGATAAATTAGACAAGGGGAACGCGTATAATGAATGTTCGACTGCAAATCATTTAGTCACTGAATGGTGGAGACAGTTAACAAGGAAATGTTTTGAGTTAGGACTAAGTGAAACAGATATGAATAGGTCAAAGGAAGATTTAATAAACAATTTTGATAAATCCGGACGGATATGTGTTCCCATAAAGATTTTAAACGTCAATAATTCATGCCTTGAATTCTTGTCTTCCAATGGTTTCCTGGTAATACAAGATGATAAGGTTTCATTCGCTCATCAATCTATACTAGATTGTTTTTTAGTTGAAAAGATGTTAATTAAATATTACGAAATTGGAGATATATTAGAGGTTATTGGAAATAAAGAGAAGCAAACTCCTGGAAGAAGATATCAGGTGCAAATGCTCCTTCAAAATTTAATTGAGCTTGATAGCGATGATTTTCTAGATGCAGGTCAGAAAATGTTGGCTTCTAATCAAATTAGATATAGTGTGAAATTTGTCTTTTTCGAAATATTAAATCAGTTGGATATTTTAGATGGAAATATCCAGAGTTACATAGTAGAAAATTGTGAAAACGAATTATATGGTGAGCATATAATAAACAATGTTGTATACTCAAGACCACAATACATCAGACTACTTAGAGATTACGGCTTTTTAGAAAAATGGTTTAGTGCTCCTCAGAAGAAGAATATTGCAATAAATCTTTTTATAAGTTTAGCACCAAATTATGAAACAAAAGATGTTGAATTTATTTTGAAGCATGCATTTCAATCTCAAGAAGATGATGATAAATTTTCTCGATGTTTTTTACATGATATCAACCAAGATAGTGATGAGATGTTTGAATTACGGATGGAATTTTATAAAAAATATCCACAAATGGCTGATACGTATCTTGATATTAAGGCAATGCTTGAAAAATGTGAAATAAGAACAATAAGAGTGTTTGCATTTTTATTGGAGAACAAGCTTGGAAAAAATGGCCAAAGTATCTATAGGTATGCAGAGGAATTTTTGCAAGAAGATTCTGAAGTGTTCATAAAAAATGGACAAGAGGTAATCGATATATTGTTACCATATATTCCAGTTTCAAATGATGAGATCTTATATTATGGTGATTGGTCTGGAAGAAGCGCTCATAGAAGAAATTTAGAAAGGACAAGTATTGAGATTCTTAAGAAAGCTAATGCAGCAATTATTAATGCGAGTCCGAAGGTGTTCCTAGAACGATACAAAGAATATATTGGAACAGGTAAAGTAATCTTTAATGAAATCATATTAGATGCACTATATAAATTTCCGTATTTATACAGTGATTTTATAATTGAATATTTATATAGTAACTTTGATAATAATATTTTTGAAAAAACAAGTGGTAATGGTGATGAATTGCTCTTAGCTAAACAAGTTTTGAAAAAACACTCCGAACATTGCAAACAAGATGTATTTGATATGTTAGAAAAAAAGGTGATTGGTTACGTATCACCACGAGCGACAGATATATATCAACGTAGAATTCAATACAATCAAGAATATAAAGGTTATAAACTTTATTGGAGTTTTTGGGGAGACCTTCAAAAAGAAATACTAGAGGTTCTTCCATACAATCGACTGAGTAACAAAGCGAAAGATTTGATTCGCGTTTTAAACCGTAAATTTAATAATGAAACAACCTTATATAGGTATTCGAATGGACATAGTGGATGGGTAACATCTTCCATAGCAGGTAAAACACTAAGTAATAAAAAATGGCTAGGTATATTAACTAACCAGAAGCTAAATGATAAACGTGGACATCATAATTGGAAAGAAGTTTCAGGAGGTTTTTTGGAAAACTCGATTGAATCATTTTCAAGCAGTTTTAGTGATGCTGTTTCTAAAGAACCTGTAAGAATGATAAAGTTGATGCTTTCACATGACAAAATTATTATGGACATTTATATTGATTCATTATTTAGTGGAGTAGCACATAGCAGTAACTTGGCGAATGTACCTCTAAAATTGCTAGAAGCAATGATACTAAAATATTTATATGATCATACATCATATAGGGCAAGTTACATTTGTACTATTATTGAAAATCGAGAAGAAGTGGACTGGTCACAGGAGATATTAGATATTCTTAAAGATATTGCGATCAAACATAAGAATCCAGAAATTGGCAAACCGAATGTGACCAGTAATGAAGACAATGATATGCGTACTTTCGATATGTTACAAAGTAATGCATTAAATTGTGTAAGAGGAAAAGCAGCTCGCTCAATTGCACATTTGTTATGGAAAGATAATAGTTTTTTTGGAGTGTTTAAAGATGTGCTTGAGAAATTGGTGATGGATCAAAATCCAGCAGTCAGATTGGCAAGTTTATTTGCGTTATGGCCATCATATAATATTGATAGAGAATGGGCATCTAAAAAGATTATAAACTTATTAAAACAAGATTATCGCCTAGCAGGATTTCGTGGAACAAAAGATATGCTCTTTTTATTGTACCCTCAATATCGTCAAAGTGTATTAGAAATTATTAAGCAATGTTATGCTTCTGAGGATAAGGAATTAATTCAGATAGGAGCTTATTGTTTATCAGAAATGTTTATTCTTAAAGAAAATTTCGAGGTTGAAATGGCAGATGTGGATAATATGAGTAAATTACAAGCTGAAAAGGTTCTATACATGGTCATGTTATATTTTAATAATGATCAATATAATCCGTTAGCTAAAAATATTATACGTAGATTTAAAACAAGTACTTTAGATTTAGAAATGTCTATTTCAAGATTGTTTTATGATAATTTGATAAATTTAGATAGAGATAAGGATTTTTTAATAGAGATAATGAACTCTAACTTAAGTCGTAGAATATTGCATGCTTTTGTTCACTATTTGGAGAAGCAATCGAAGTCAATAATAAAATACAAAGATATTATTTTGTCAATGAGTAGGCATCTAATTGACAATCAAGTTGAGAGATATGAAGGTTTATGGGGAGTTCAAGATGAAATCTCCAAGTTAGTCATCGGATTGTATGATGAAACTTCTGGAAGCAAGCTTTCTGAGCTGAAGTATATTGCACAGGAATGTCTAGATATCTGGGATTTGATGTTTGAAAAGCAAATTGGACCAGTTAGAAGGTTGAGCAGAGAGATGATGGAGAGATAGCGAGAAGATTTACATGGGAGTATCACCACCGTTTTTGGGTAAATTAACACTAAGTATATCTCTACCCAAATCCAACACTAAAACGAGGTGATGTCTCCATGATAAATCAAAACGTACCCAATAGATTAGCCAAGGGAAAGTCACCGTATTTGCTGCAACACGCACATCACAAATGCTTCTCTTGGTCAGAAGACACTTTTGACGAAATTAAGAGCTTGACAATAGAATCTTATTAAACTAATAGAATTAAAAACATCTCTGGTTTACAGGTCAACTAAGTTTATAAGGTGGTAAATTATATGCACGAAGCTAATCCAGATGATCCAGCAGTAAGATATGCGATTTATAAAGCATACGGAGAAAAATGTTTTTATCTGGATCGACCTTTAGATAAAAATTTTTATACACTGGATCATATCATTCCAGAAAAATACAAAAAACAACCGGAAGCGTTGGCCCAATACCTAGGAGAATTAGGATACACAGAAACTTTTCATGTTAATAGTTTAGAAAACTTGGTACCAGCTGAGCGTTTATTCAACACTAGAGTTAAAAGAGATGATTTATTACCACCTGTTGTTGCTTGGCCATATCTAAAGAGAGCAGAAAGTAAAATCCCCTATATTCTAAAAGAAATAGATAAATTCAACAAGAAAAAAGATGAAGAAAAGGCTTTATTGGAATTGCTTGCACATGCAAACGAGAATAGTAACCGTGAACAATATGCAAAACAGGTGTTTGATTTAATAACTGAAGAAGATTCGTATTTTGAAGGAGGAAAACAGGTAGTAAGGTATGGGGAAGATGCATTTATATACAAGAACGCTACTCCAAATGTCCATATTTATTCTTTGATGCCAACACTAAAACAAATTGATGGCACTTGTTTAATCACATTCAAAAGTTTAAAAATTCGAGATTGCATGATCACATTTAGTCACAATCAGATTATCAATATACTATTTCAAGGATTGCATACGAATATTTCTTTAGGAATGAGAAGGTTTATAGTTGGAATTCAAAATGAGATGGTATGTCTTCAATTTCCCAATAATCGTTTCTTTATTTCAATTGATGAGGTTCAACAATTATGCAACCTGATTGATGATTTTGTTTTGGATTATATTAATGCCTTACAAAGACTTGAGATTATGCTTGGAATAACAACTTTTGAGAAAGCAAAATATTGGTCAAAAGGGTACCGTTTGATGAAAGTCGATCATGCTTTATGGAATAATCTATTGCGATTTAGTAACGAATTTGATTATCTGAATGGTGACACGGAATGGCATATTTTTAATAGGAATAATATGTTTATACAAGTTCAAATCCAAAAGCAACATCTGAAAAAAAACATAGATCTGCATTTGCGTCTCGTTGCGGAACGGTGTGATGATAAGCTGGTCCCTTTTAATCAAGGCAACAGTAAAGTATGGATTGTATGGGATATTGGACATTTTGAAAATGATCCGGATCTTATACAGCGGAATGGATATTGGGATGCGGTAACTGCTTTTGAATGGCTTGCAGATAAATTTATTCCTTATGTCATTGCACATTATAATTATAAATTTGTAAAGAGGAACAAATGGAGTTTAAAGAAGCCTTCATTCGAAGACTACAAGACTTCGCTAAACAAGGAGTATTTGTTTTATCCAAGTAGCTTGGAGTTGAATAATGATCACATATCTGGGGTTAGTGATCTTATACAAGTGTTAAAAAGTATGCAATCTTATCTTTCAAATTCGAATTCATTTTTTTTAAATAACTCAGAGATAGGGCAAATATATGATTCGATAAGTATTTGTTTAAAAAGGATTCCTTTGAAAGATTATAGTTATGAATACATTTCAAGAGAACTTGGATGCCGTCATTTAAAAGAACGTGAAGACATAATTATGTTCATCGATCAATGTGAACATACAGATAAAAAAATGACTAATCGTTCGCTCCAATTATTGTTTGGATGCATTGTAGAGGGTCTAGAACAGGATTTTGGAAAGTACCTTACTCAACTTGATCTCCAAAAAATAGTAAAAGATATAAAACCCGTAAAAGAAAAAATAGAAATTCAAATGCTATTCGATAGATGGGTGTCAGAATAACTACACGCACATAATCCGGTGAACTGTTTCCTTGATCGAAAAAAGATTTTTGCCAATGTGAAACAGGAGAAATAAACATGTCTTCTTATCTGTTGGATATAGCTACTTATCGATTCACACGTACATGTCATTGGTGAATTGTCAATAAAAGTGTGAACTCTTTAGATAGCCGATTTAATGATTCAACAAATCGAGACTTTGCCAATCGTAAGAAGGCTAAGTCTTTTTTTTCATTTCAAAATATATGACCGCTCTCCCGACAATCTCCATTCTCCTCAAATCCAATCCCGTCTCCTCCCTCCATCACAAAGGTTAAAATTTTATAAAAAAAGTTCAAAACCAGCAAAGACCTTTCCCGGCCTGGAATGATACCATGTGTTTGCACATAAAAAAAGGAGAGGCGCTCATTGCCTCACTTATGTAAGCGCTATCTCGTTTCAACTCTAATCAGCACTTACCTTCAAATGACCCGCATCACATGAGGAAAGGGGAACTTCATATGAAAAAAGGAGCTGTTGTCGTATGGCTTCTGGTTTTGGCCCTGATGCTTTCGGCCTGTAATTTGGCGGAGAGTGGAACGGGTAGCAAGGAAAAAGGCTATGTGGGCATTTCCATGCCGACCAAATCGTCCGAGCGTTGGGTAGGGGACGGGGAGAATATGGTTCGGTTGTTTCAGGAGCAAGGCTATAAAACGGATTTACAGTACGCCGAGGACGTGGTGGAAAACCAAATCTCCCAAATCGAAAATATGATCACCAAGGGTGTCAATGTTATGGTGATCGCTTCGGTCGACGGAAACACGCTGACGGATGTGATTCAGAAGGCACACGACCGAGGCATTCAGGTCATTTCTTACGACCGGCTGATTCGCAACACACCGTATCTGACGTATTATGCGACCTTCGATAACTTTAAGGTGGGCGTGCTACAGGCGGCATATATTGAGAAAAAGCTGGGACTCAAGGAAGGCAAAGGCCCTTTCAATATCGAGCTGTTCGGTGGTTCACCGGATGACAATAACGCCTATTTCTTCTTTAATGGTGCGATGTCTGTACTTAAACCATACATCGATTCCGGCAAACTGGTCGTGCGCAGCAAGCAGATGACGATGGCGCAGATCGCTACACTGCGGTGGGACGGAGCATTGGCCCAGTCGAGAATGGATAACCTGCTGAGTGCGTACTATTCGGGGGCTAATCTGGACGCGGTACTATCCCCTTATGACGGAATCAGTATCGGTATCATTTCATCCCTAAAAGGGGTCGGATATGGATCAGCGAACAAGCCGCTGCCGATCATTACAGGGCAGGATGCGGAGCTGGCTTCCATCAAGTCCATTGTGGCTGGGGAGCAGACGCAAACTGTATTTAAGGATACTCGCAAGCTGGCTGAGCAAACGGTCGTGATGGCCAACAGCATTTTACAGGGCAAACAAGCGGAAGTGAATGACACCGAATCCTATAACAACGGTAAAAAGATCATTCCTGCTTACTTACTTGATCCAATCTCGGTGGATCGGACGAATGTGGAAAAGGATATTGTCGGCAGTCACTATTACACCAAGGAGCAAATCGGACTGAAATAAGAGTAAGAATCCAACCGAAAGGAGCGTATCCCATGACTGGAATCATTTTGGAAATGAAGGGAATTACCAAAACCTTTCCCGGCGTGAAGGCATTGGAAAATGTAAATCTCAAGGTCAAGGAAGGCGAAATCCATTCCCTGTGCGGTGAGAACGGTGCAGGCAAATCGACGCTGATGAAGGTACTAAGCGGTGTATATCCGCATGGAACCTATGAAGGGGATATTGTTTTCCAGGGCAAAACGTGTGAGTTCAAGGATATCAAGCAGAGCGAGGAATTGGGCATTGTCATTATCCATCAGGAGCTGGCACTGATCCCGTATCTCTCGATTGCAGAAAATATTTATCTGGGCAACGAACGCGCCAGTGGCGGCGTGATTGATTGGAAAGAGACTTTTGTAGGGACACGCGAGCTGCTGTCTAAGGTCGGTTTGAGTGAAAATCCCAATACATTAGTTACGAACATCGGGGTCGGGAAGCAACAACTAGTTGAAATTGCGAAAGCGCTCTCTAAAAAGGTGAAGCTGCTTATTCTCGATGAACCGACAGCGGCGTTGAATGAGGATGATAGTGAAAATCTGCTTAATTTGATGCTGGAATTTAAAAAGCAGGGCATTTCCTGCATTCTCATCTCCCACAAGCTGAATGAAGTCGCAAAGGTGTCGGATTCGATTACGATTTTGCGGGATGGGAAGACGATTGAGACACTGGATATGAAAAAGGATGAGGTCACGGAGGATCGGATCATTAGCGGGATGGTTGGACGTGATCTGACCAGCCGTTATCCAGAGCGTCATGCCGAGATTGGCAAAGTCGTTTTGGAAGTGAAGGATTGGACGGTGTATCACGAGCACCATGCAGACCGCAAGGTGCTGGATCAGGTGAATTTGAACATCCGTCGCGGTGAGATTGTTGGTATTGCCGGGCTGATGGGAGCGGGACGGACCGAGCTGGCGATGAGCATTTTTGGCAAGTCGTATGGACGCAACATTTCCGGTCAGCTGATTAAAGACGGCAAGCCGATCCAGAACAACACGGTTACGGACGCGATCAACAACGGCTTTGCCTATGTGACAGAGGATCGCAAGGAGTATGGCCTCATTCTGATGGATGACATCAAGCGTAATATTTCGCTGACTGGCCTGAACAAGCTGACGAAGGGCGCTGTCGTCAATGAGCAGGAGGAAGTCGTTATTGCAGAGGAAATGAAAAAAAGCATGAACATCAAAGCGCCGAGCATTTTACAGAAAACGGGTAATCTGAGTGGCGGCAATCAGCAGAAGGTGGTGCTGAGCAAATGGATTTTTGCCGGGCCGGATATTCTGATTCTGGATGAGCCGACACGCGGCATTGATGTGGGCGCCAAATATGAAATTTATACGATTATTCATCGACTTGCCGCTGAAGGCAAGGGAGTGCTGGTCATTTCGTCCGAGCTACCAGAGGTACTAGGCTTGTGTGACCGGATTTATGTCATGAATGCTGGGCGGATCACTGGAGAGGTTAGCCGTGAGGACGCGTCGCAGGAAACGTTGATGAGATATATGACCAAGTCAGGAGGCGTGAAGCATGGAAACCATAACTAAACTATTTAAAAATAACATCCGCCAATATGGCATGATGATTGCGCTGGTCGTCATTATGATTTTGTTCGAGGTACTGACAGGCGGCCTGCTGTTGAAGCCGATTAATATTACAAATCTGATTCTGCAAAACAGCTATATTCTCGTGCTGGCTATCGGGATGGTGCTGGTCATCATCACTGGACATATTGATCTGTCCGTCGGCTCCATAGCCGCTTTTGTCGGTGCGGTTGCCGCCATAATGATGGTCGACTGGCAGCTTCCAGCATGGATCGCTGTGATTGCATCTTTGCTGGTCGGGGCGTTAATCGGCGCATGGCAAGGGTTCTGGGTCGCTTATGTACGGATTCCGGCATTTATCGTTACATTGGCGGGAATGCTGCTCTTTCGCGGATTGACAATGATCGTGCTGGAAGGCCAATCTATCTCTCCATTTCCAGGGGGATTCCAGAAAATCAGTTCAGGCTTCCTGCCGGATTTTTCATCTACCGGGTATAACCTGGTATCCATCATTGTCGGTATTGCACTCACGGTATGGTTTATCGTGAACGAACTTCGCGAACGCCGTTCTCAGCTTAAATATGGATTCGAGGTTCCGTCACAGACTTTATTTGTACTCAAGTTGATTGTGGTAGCTGCGGTTATCAATCTGTTCACCTTCATGCTCGCGAGCTACGCGGGGATACCTAACATTCTCGTGCTGCTGTTCATACTGATCGTTGTATACTCCTTCGTCATGAACCGCACGATTATGGGCCGTCATGTGTATGCGTTGGGTGGAAATGAAAAGGCAGCGGGTCTGTCCGGTGTCAAAACGAAAAAAGTAACGTTCTGGGTATTCGTCAACATGGGCGTGCTGGCCGCCATTTCCGGTCTGATCTTTGCTGCACGTCTGAATGCGGCTACGCCGAGAGCAGGTACGAACTTTGAGCTGGATGCCATCGCGGCTTGCTTTATCGGCGGTGCTTCGGCATCCGGCGGGATCGGAACCGTTTTTGGAGCCATTATCGGTGGTTTGGTCATGGGTGTACTGAATAACGGAATGTCTCTGATCGGTCTGGGTATTGACTGGCAGCAAGGCATTAAGGGCTTGGTGCTGCTGCTGGCGGTTGCCTTCGATATTTACAACAAAAACAAAAGATCAGCTTAAGCTCAGATTCGATATCGTAAAACAAGACACCTCCAGTCCCACTTAAAATGTGGATGCTGGAGGTGTCTTGTTTGTTAGGCCTGGAATGTAGGAACCATCATCCGAAGCCAGCACACATATTATCCTGAAACCGTCGCTCCATCTGCCGGAATATGGACGCGTCCCTCCAAACCTTCACGGTTGATATGTTCTGTAAGCTCAGAGCGAGTTAGTAGACAATGGTTGATTGCCTCCATGTGGACAGCCACGATTTGTGTATAAGAGGCATGCTGTGCAACAGCTGTTACATCTTGGGCAGTCATAATAATAGGATCACCTACCGTAAACCGTGCTCCTCCAGCGTTCACAATTGTCCACTCAGGACGGTATTTATCCAGTGTTTCCGCGACTTCACTGCACCAGATCGTATCCCCAGCCAAATAGACGACAGGTTCACCTGGAGCCTGAAACACAAAGCCGGATACGGGTCCCATCTGTTCCCCGATTTCTCCGGTGCCGTGATGCCCGGCTGTACGGATAATCTCAATTTCTCCCACAGAACCAGCTACCCAAATCGGAGTAACCTGTGTAAAACCGTCAGCAGCGATCTGTTCTTCATTTCCGGGCTGGCAGAAGACGGGAATTTGTTTGTCCAACCAGCGTACTGCTGCCGGGTCCCAATGATCCGGATGTAAATGTGTGACGATCACAACGTCAGGCTGTCCGAGTGCCTGCCATTGCGGCGGCAAGGGAACCAGCGGATTACGGCGGGCATTTTCCGTATTGGGAACTGGCGGATTTGCGCCAGCATCGCTTAACATCGGATCAATCAGAAATTTTACTCCAGCGTATTCCAACCATAAGGTTGCGTTGCGGATTAGTGTGATTTTCATATATGGAAGCTCCTTTGGTAGTGAATGTTTTTGGACCGAGTATATTTTCGGTGGTTCTTTGTTTCTGTTACAATCATATCTGACGCAAGGAGCTACAGGCTACAGCCTGCTGAAAGGAAAACCAGCATTCTCGTTTCATCATGAAAGGAAAAATAACTATGGAACTATTCGTACCTGATGACACCGATCTGCGCATTCTTCATCATTTAATTGAAGACAGCTCTTTATCGAACAAGGAGATTGGTCAGCTTGTTCATTTGACGGGCCAAGCCGTAGGGGCACGTGTTCGAAAAATGCAGGATGCGGGCATTATCGAGGGTTATACGCTGCGCTGGAACCCTGAAAAAATTGGACAGACGATTCATGCCTTTATTACGGTTTTTTTGAATTCAGGAACGACTCACAGTGCTTTCCAGGCTTTTGCACGGGAGCATCCCTATATTGTCGAAATCCATCGAGTGAGTGGGGAAGGCTGTTATTGGATGCGCTTGCGCATGTCATCACAGGCAGAGTTAAATACCATGCTGGATGAGCTTACGAAGTTTGGTAATTACAAATTGAGTTTTTCCATTGGTGAGATTTAACGATAAAAGCTTTCGGCGTTTGTGCCGAAAGCTTTTTTATGTGGGCGAGGGCTATCGAGGTCAACGTTATAGGCTCATTTTAAAAATATGCTGCAAGCCGTGTTGTCCCATTTTAGTGTTGCCTTCATCGATAAAGCCGCATTTGCGATACAGATTTTGGGCAGGCAGATTACGGGCATTGACGCCCAGTACAATCTCGCGAATATGTGGGAAGTGTCTGGCGATGAACTGTGGTAGTAGAAGCAGCCCTTTTTTAGCGAATCCTTGTCCCTGATCAGCGTAATGAATAGAGAACGCGCGCAGCAGTAGTGCCTCAGAAATATTCGTATAGTCCGCTAATTCTTCCCCATCGTATAAAATGAAAAATCCAACGGGTGTTCTAGTAGCCGTAATCACGACAGGATGGCGGTGCGGATCTTCCTTGGCCAGTGTCAACATTTCATCCGGCATTCCAGTAAACTGCTTCTGCTCCTCAGGTAAGTAGAAGGTATGTAAAATGGCATCATGCCCACAATGGTAAGGGACAAGCTCTACATTATTCATCATTACACTCCGATCTGTACGGATTTTAACTTTCTATATCATCTAGTTTGCTAAAAAAAGAAACCTGAACTCGCCTTGCTTACGTATTACCCATACATAAACTAGCATAGTCAAAAGGAGACGTCTACGGTTATGAAGCAGCTTGCAGAATATCGGGAAAGCCAGGACGTATTGCGTCATGAGCTGAAGAATATTGAAAAATGGGAAAAGGAACAGAAGGACATTTTTTTCTGGGAAAAAATCGGCAGATGGCCATTTATGCTGCTGGATCGGCTGACGCCCAAAATCATTAAAGACAAGCTAGAGCAACTGCTTAATGAGATGGGCAGTTTCATTCAGAACGGCGGCAAATATTTGGTGAAGGAAGAAACGGTTCTGAACAGGCTGAAAAAGACGGCCCATGAACATGTAATTCAGCAAAATGGCACAGATTCCGTGTCGGATACGCAGGACCTGCCTCGTGCCGGGGAAAACGCTGATTCGGAACATAGTGCCGAACCTAGGTGGGAGTTGAAGCAGGCGGCTGAGCTCCCGCTAACAATCATGGATCGGACTGCTGACGAGATGACGGCGGGTCGCATTACCTTTGCCACCGCTCAGGGAGCAACAACGGGGATTGGGGGTGTATTTACGATTGCGGCGGATATTCCTCTTTTGCTCGGCTTGTCACTCAAAGTGCTTCAGGAAATAGCCTTGTGTTATGGCTTTAATCCCCATGATAAGCAGGAACGCATTTTTATTATTAAATGTATGCAATTTGCTTCATCTGATATTGTGGGTAAAAAGGCTGTATTAGAGGAGTTGGCTTTGTTCGATGATCCTTCACGTCAGGCACAGGTTTTTTCCCAGATGCAGGGATGGAGAGAGGTCATTAACACCTATCGTGATCAGTTTGGATGGAAAAAGCTGCTTCAAATGGTCCCGATTGCGGGCATTTTGTTCGGCTCCATCGCGAATCGAAGCGCTATTAGTGACGTAGCAGAAGCAGGGAAAATGTTGTATCGGAAGCGTCGTATTTTGATGCGTTTGGCAGAAGTAGAGAACTGATTGCAACACTTAGGCGTAAAAGGGGATATTTTTTTCGTGAGGAAACACGTGAGTTGGCTATAAAGTTGTGCAGCGGCCAAGATGGCCGCCACACGTTTGCCTGTTACACTTCGGCTCCATTTTCTTCCGCCCAGCGGTTCAGGGTTTTATCTGTAGGAAGCAGGAAGGTTAAGATGCCGAGCAGTGGCAAAAAGCCACACAAGAACATGATGTGGGTGATGCCTACTTTGTCGATCCAGTTGCCGAGCACGAGTGCGCCCACACCGCCAAGGCCAAAAGCGAGGCCCGTAATGAGACCAGACACGGTCCCGATTTTGCCAGGCACGAGCATCTGTGCATATACGACTGTGACCGAAAAGCTAGACAGCATAATAAACCCGATAATCGCCAGCAGGATTGCCGTCCAGAATTGGTTGGCATAAGGCAGCAGCAACGCGAGTGGTGCAGCTAATACCATGGACAGAAAAATCATATTGCGTTTACCAAAACGGTCCGCCAGTGGACCGCCAAAGAAGGTGCCCAGCGCTCCAGCCCCGAGGAACAGGAAAATATAGAGCTGTGCATCAGCCAATGGCATTTTAAATACTTCCATCAGGTAAAACGAATAGTAGCTTCCGACCGAGGTTGAGTACCACGAACGGACGAATACCAGTAGAATGAGGACAATCATGGCAAACATAACGCGGTTACGCACTTCGGGCTTCATGCGGCGTGCCACCGCTTTTTTGCGTGCAATGCCTTCTGTACGCAGGACGTTACCGTACCAGCGGGCGATGAACGATTGCACCACAATTCCTGCTGCCGCAATACCTGTGAACCAGATCGCACCGAATTGTCCTAACGGGATAAAAATCCAGCTCGTGAGCATCGGCGCCAGCGATTGGCCCGCATTGCCGCCAACTTGAAAAATGGATTGTGCCAATCCCCGACGCGGCCCGGCCGCCATATGGGATACGCGCGAGCCTTCAGGGTGAAAGGCAGCCGAGCCCAGACCCACAAAGATGACTGCGATCAGCACCGCTTTATAATCGGCAGCATAGGCGAGCAGCAGCATGCCAGTCAGCGTAAAGCCCATGCCGATGGGAAGGATAGCGGGCGTAGGCCGTTTGTCTGAAAACAAGCCAATCACGGGCTGCATGATTGAAGCTGTAAAATTGATCGCGAATGAAATCCAGCCGATCTGCGTGTAGCTCAGGCTCATAGATTCCTTTAAGATCGGAAAGATCGCTGGAATGACCGATTGAATCGAGTCATTGAACAGATGGACGAAACTGATCGCAATCAGAATCGCAAAAACGGTGCTTTTCGCTTGCGGCCCCGGGAGGGGAAGCGATTGGCCCGTTTCATTTTTTGCAGCAGATTTACTAGTCATGGCAACCTCCGAATATGTATGTATATTTTAAGATATAGGAAGCGATCCGTTTGCAGCAAATGGCTGAAAGTGGGATAAAGTCCCCCTTTACTCATCGCTGCTTGCCCATTCTGCTGGATACTCTTTATTACTCGATTTAGTTGGTTTCTAAAATGGTACATCGAAATTCAAACGTTTATCATCCTCAAAACCGATATATATGTGAGTATTTTGCATAAGTCCCAAGAGCGCTTTTCAAATCAGCAAAATAGAGATCGAAGTGATCCAGTTCGTCTATATATTATATTTTTGAGCGTTGGGAATGGAATTATGCAAAATACTAATATGGAAATATAGATAGAAAAGGGGAACCACGATGAGAAAAGCAGCGAAGATTTTGCTGGCAGTATCCATGGTATGTGGAGCGGTGGTGGGAACTACGTTAAACACTGGAGAAACAGCAGTAGCGGCAAATGTAACGACGAACAACACTTGGAAAAACGCTAAAATTATAGACGTGATCGACCGGAATAACTACATACTGGATGACGGTTCTTTATGGAGAAAGAGTATAGATGGCCCGGTTATTGAGAAATTGAATTTGAAAGGCATTACAGGCAGCAAAAACGAGAGCCAAGGTTATTATGGCTGGACTGAGGACGGGAAGGTAGCCATCTGGGATGATAACTCCGACCCAAAAGTGACGGCTCAATCCTCAGGAGTTAAAGAAATTACAGGTGAGGGTTTGGCTATTAAAACCGATGGGACGATCTCCTGGGGAAGAGAACAGGTTGAGGGAATATCGGATGCTATAGATGGTGATAAGGTAAGTACCTATTTTACGGTTCTTACTCGATCCGGTGATGTATGGTATTCCACAGGGTACGCAGAATCTAAGCCCCGCAAGATAGGTCATGTAGATGGTGCGCTTGATATCAAAATGAGTACGGCGTATGCTGCAGTACTTAAGGAAGATGGCCATGTCACGATGCTGGATATGCTGACCAATGAACCACCGCGCGAAGTGGGAAGTGATATTGCTTCAATTTTATGGAAAAAAGGTACACATGTCTTGATTACTGTACATCATGACGGGACTGTATGGAGCTATGACCGAATGAAGAAATATCCAGCTGTGCAGCTTAGCGGGTTATCTAATGTTGCACGGTTGGTTGATTCGCCTGACGAGCTTTTTGCACAATTAAAGGATGGCTCTTGGGTCGGCTATAAGGACGGAATCACGACTGCGCTGAGCTTGCCTACATTAACGGGTATGTCCTTGTTGACGACCTCCAAAGAGGCTGCCATCGGCGATACGATTCAATTAAATGTACAAGAGACGTATTCGAACGGTTATCGACTAACACGTCATCCCGAAGCTAGTGAGATTGAAGTGGAGAAACCGCAGGTTGCCGAGCTACAGCAGAATGGTTCCGGTACACTCAAAGTAAGGGGCATTGGAAGCACATCCGTAGCTCTGCGGACCGAAGGAATACCATCTTCTTTTACACTAAAGGTATCGTCCGATCAAACCTTGACCGGGGCGGCTATACTGAACGGCAATGTGTATTTGCCTGTGCAGTCTGTGTTCAAGACGCTGGGTGGATCTGTTACCGTGGCGAACCAGACCTTTACGATCAAGCTGGGTAAAAACAATATCGTACTCCAAAAAGGGAGCTCCACCGCGATGGTGAATGGTAAACCTGTTGCACTGAAGGGCAAGGTTCAAACGGTTAACGGACAGGTTGTATTCCCGGGAACATTACTGACCGATCTGAAGTTGGGCGGATTCAAATGGAATCGTGACCGCCAGCAAGGAGAATTATCTTTGGGCGCTACCAAGCTGGTCATTGAGACGCCAGAAACGGCAAAAATTATCAGAGCCATTGATCTGGGTAGTCTGTCCAAATTAATTGGCAAAACCTATTGGGTCAATAACTTCTATAGCGCTGGAGAGCGATTTGGCAAGGTAACAGTTAAAGATATCGAAGTCAGCACGGATCCGAACGGTGTTAAATCTTACGAAGTTATTTTCCAGGGGGCCAATGGCGAAACTTATGACACGTATTCCATCATCGGAGCTTCACGCATTCCACAAATGCTGTCTGATTCCGATCAATTTCTGACTTACGATCCGTACAAGAAATACCAATGGTCGCAAGCCATCTGGAACAAGATTAAAAATAATGAGGTAAGCTTGGGCATGAATACGACGCAGGTGCAGTTCGCATGGGGAAACCCAACAGTCAGAGAAAAGGGGGCTGCTTCAAACGGAACTCAAGTCGAAGCCTGGGTATACGGCAACCGTAGTCTTTATTTCAAGGCGGTAGCTTTCGTGAATGGCAAAGTCATAGAAGTATGGCTGTAGGGTAGCTGGTTTTTCTATAACGGTTTGAACGAGGTGTCTCCAGAGTCGTATATACGGCTCTTGGGGTGCCTTTTTTTCATTTAACAAAACTAAGCTCTTTATTTAACAAACTTAAGCTATGATTCTTTATGTCATACAACTTGCTGTATAGGTGATAGCTTCGTAGAGAAAGTATGAAGAGCACAAGAGAAGAGAGGATCTGATTTGAGAATGAAATCGCTAAGGAAACCATTATCAGTTGCATTACTATCTTTACCATTACTTCTAGGTTCCCTGGGTGGAAGTTATGCGAGTGCGGCAACCCTACCAACAACGGTAACTCCAACAGAACCATCGTGGGGATATTTCGTAGATCATTATAAAAATAATAGTTCTGCCAATAAGACGGAAAGCTCTAATCCGACCCTCGGGTTGCTCTCCGAATTTAATAAGCTTTGGACTCCCGGCGCTACTTGGGATACAGGTACCAAGCTAAACAGCAGCGTGCTGGACGCCAATATTCAAAAAGTGATTGATATAGCTGCCCGTCGCACTTCTAGTGAGGCTGATGCGGCTTATTTGGATGATCGCAGAAACCAGAGCTACAGTGTGATCGACGGTCTGGGTTCGCTCACTGATGTATATCGAAAGAATGCAGGTGCCACGACAACGATCAACGACATTCCGGCAGATGCCCTGACTAAGAAATACGAAGATGAGGGAACGAATGCAGGGAGTACAAGCTCCAATCTCGGCAACATTGTAAATCTGGTAAATACCTTGCGTGGGGAATACTCTACGACGAACCCGGCTAAGTCTTACTTTAGCTATCCTCGTCCGTTTCGCTGGAGCGATAACTCAGTGGTTGTTCCGAGCCTTATTCCTGCTCTCAAGGCCGATGCTACTAGCGATGGCGGCTTTCCTAGCGGTCATACCAATGCTGCGTATCTCAGTTCTATTGCTATGGCCTATGCCGTGCCGGAGCGTTATCAGGAACTGCTGACACGAGCTTCGGAGCTGGGCAATAACCGTGTTGTTGCCGGTATGCACTCCCCGCTTGATGTTATGGGAGGACGTGTCATGGCAACGGCGATGGCTGCTGCTATCCTGTCTGATCCGGCCAATAGCAGTTTGAAGAAAGCGGCTTATCAGGATGCTCGTAAACAACTGCTGTCTCAAAAAGGCACAGCTCCAGATCGATTCAGCAATTATGCCACAAACAAAAAAAATTATAATCAACGATTAACATACGGATTCAGCCAGGTTAATCCAACTACGACGCCAATGACAGTGCCTAAGGGAGCTGAGGTACTGTTGGAGACACGTTTGCCTTACCTGGATAGCACACAACGTCGTTGGGTTTTGGCTACTACAGGGATTCCTTCCGGCTATCCTGTACTTGATGATGCTGAGGGATGGGGACGATTGAACTTGTTTTCCGCTGCGGATGGCTACGGTGCTTTCACCAATAATGTTACGGTAGATATGGACGCTTCCAAAGGCGGTTTCAATGCACTGGATCGCTGGCGCAACAATATCTCCGGCGTTGGAAAGCTGACTAAAAAGGGAACAGGTACGTTGAAGCTAATGGGGAACAATACGTATTCCGGCGGTACACAGATCGAACAAGGTACTCTGGAAGGAACTTCGGAAACGGCTTTCGGAAGTGGTGGAATTACGAATAACGGGGGAACTCTTCTTAAAAATGCTTCTGGAAAGCTGATTATTGGCGGAAATTACAGACAATCTGCCAAGGGAACACTTGAGCTTAACCTGCGCAGTAAAAATGATGTGCTCAAAATAAAAGGAACAGCTATACTCAACGGAAAATTACGTCTGAATTTTTCTAACAAATATGTACTGGCTAATGGTGCTACGGTCTTAACTTATGGTAAACGGAATGGAGCATTTTCTTCGATTGAAACAGTAGGTTTACCAAGCAATTATAAAGTGAAGGTTATCTATTCAGCTGACAGTGCTCAGTTGAAAGTCACTAAGTAAAACGTAAGTAACTCTCTATACAACAATTGAAGTGCACCTTTAAAATACATGGGGATAAACCAGAAGGTTATTCCAGTGTATTCTAGTGTGCACTGTATTGTTTCATGATGGAAGTATTAAGTTATCGGTTATCGACTTTCCAGGAACATATTATGGTTGAACATGCGTTATTGCGCAATTCCCTTAAACTTGGTGTTAGGCTTGTCGTGTTTTTTAAAGTGAGATAGATAGAGATTCCATCGCTTGTATCATCAACTTGATCAGATCAACTCATAACCATAAATAAACGAAGAGGATCTTTTAATAGGTTTTAACTTTTTGTCAATTTGAACTGCTAACTTTTCAAGAGAATAATAAGTGCAACCTTTAATGACCATTGTATCTTTTGAAGAAAGGGTAATGCTTTGATCCTTCCATTGCAAAGTTCTTGTCTTTGCATTGTAATTGCCGCCAAATGAATTTACAAAATCTTCAATAGGAACATAGGGTTTTTTTTCCGAATTGTAAAAAGTTCCCTGCCCACTGTATCTGATGTAAGTATTATTATACTTTATCGCTCGAGGCTCAACTGGTGAAATATAGTTACTTAAGTCAAATGAAAAATAATATTCAAAATCAAAAGCTCCACCTAGGTAATACGAATCTCCGCCACTGCTAATTGTACCGGTAGGAATATGCAAATAGTAGTGTTTCAAATCCCGAATTAAGAAGAACTCATCACTAATCCAAGTGACGGAAGGATAATCATTGGCAGCTGTATCCCTGAGTGCATCTATTTTTTGTGACCATGTGTTATGTTTCAAATCATATACTTTTATTTTTGTACGAGGAAGATATTTTCTTGCTTTATAATCATAACTTCTCTCGACCAATAATAGATAGCGATTGTTTGGTGAAAAATAATCATCAGATGAAGTGTTGATATCGTTAAGTATTTGTATTTTTCCATTTTGAGTAATTGTAGAAGTCCAGCCTCTTTTGTCTATCCATTTTTTGTGATATATTATATTCCCGATTTTAACCTTACGGTTATCGCCAAATCCTATAATTGCATTTTTTTTCTTTCTTATAGCCAAATTTTCATCATGAAGCGGTGTTATTTTTTTGTCTGGGCCCAGTGCTATAATATTTTTGTTGTTTTCTCTATAAACGGAATCATAATTGAGAATTAGATGACCTGGAGTGACCTCCGGTGAAAACCATAAGTGATTGTATTCAGAGTTTGTGTATATGCTTATAGGAATTTTGCTCTGGGAAACAAAACTATTATCTTTTAAAGAATAAATTCTGTATTCATTTGGGGCATTTCCTGAAATCCATTCCCAATTGTATTCTATTTGATAGTATTGCAGATGTGGGTAAAGATGAGAGATGTATTTATCTTTACTGGACAGGTTTGTAATTAACTTTAGGCTTTCGGAAGAAAGGTCATAAACATATACAAAGCTTTCCTTCGTGTACTGGTCTTTGTTAATTTCAAAATTTGCAGCTCCGTTATCCGTATCGAAAAACTTATAGTCCAATTGGTCTATAATTGCAGAAAAGTACACTTTGTTTTTGTAGATCATACTCCCCGAAGTATATATACTATATACGTGTTGAGTAACACCCGGATGCTTTTCTTCTCTGGCCTGCTCTATAGGAATGGCGTTTTTGGGAATATTGAGTGCTAATCCCGGAAAATCAAAAGCCTCATTATACTGCAACCCGGAGCTGTAATCAGTTTTATGTACTATAATTTGTGGAATAAATTTCTGCTGGCTCTCATTTGTTGTCCACTTAAGGTCTGCATTCAGGCGATAGGATGAGGATAAAGGAGGTATGACTTCTTCTTGTGCCGTTACATTCAAGGCGTATGCTTGAGAAAGTGATGTTGTCGGTAGTGCCAGCCCTATCATTAATAGTGCTAATAGTAATTTGAATGATTTGGTCAATGTCATAGTTGATACACAGGTCCTTCCTGAATTTAAATTTGGTTTTGTGGTCTGAATCATGTTGCATAAAGTCTCCAGTAAATCAATTCTATATAAGTTGAGCTCAAGTAGAATAGACATGCTGACTGCTGGGCGAAGAGATTACATGAGCACTGTGACCCGACTTATATAGAATTCAATCAGATTGATATTATATCTTTTAATAAAAACTTGATTAGAACCCATTCAATTTTTAAATAGTTATTTTAGCCCATGTCTATTGTCCTAACTGAATAATACCACATTATTGAATTTCGTTAATAAATATCATATTTTTATAAGTTAAATAGGTTAAATTCCGTTTATTCTTCCGTAACACAATAATTAATATTAATAAAATATAAAGGTCCTGCTTCATTTTTAATGAGCAGGACCTTTGAATGTACGTTTTTTATTTGTATGCAAATGCAAGGAAAGTATCAGCTTAACGGTTATCGATCTTTTCCGGGTACATATCATGGTTCATCATGCGGTGCTCCGCTATCTGTTCGTACTTCGTTCCTGGCTTGCCGTAGTTGGTGTACGGGTCGATAGAGATGCCGCCGCGTGGCGTGAATTTGCCCCATACTTCAATGTAGCGAGGGTCCATCAGCTTAATTAAGTCATTCATGATGATATTGACGCAGTCTTCATGGAAATCGCCGTGGTTACGGAAGCTGAACAGGTACAGCTTAAGGGACTTGCTTTCTACCATTTTAATATCAGGAATGTAGCTGATGTAGATGGTTGCAAAATCAGGCTGTCCTGTAATCGGGCACAGGCTGGTGAACTCCGGGCAATTGAACTTTACAAAATAATCCCGATACGGATGTTTATTATCAAAGCTTTCGAGAATGGCGGGATCATAGGCAAACGTGTATTGTGTGCCTTGATTGCCAAGCAGGGTAACGTCGGTCATTTCTTCGGGTGTTCTTCCGGTCATTGGATGGGGCTCCTTAAGTTTGGTTTGGTTTGGTAAACTAGATAGGGAGTTATGGTGGTGGGGAGGTCGCTCCGCGAATGATTTGATCTTCCGACCGCCGTCAACACCATAAAGTCCCTACCCGTTTGCATATTGGTTGGGGCAGAAGTGAATAGTGCTCGCTCCTTTATAAAAGGAGCGTTATTTTATGAGAAACCCCGTCCTTATGGACGAGGGTTTCTCTTGTTTTGTAACTTGGGTGTCGAGGGTGTACTTCGACTAATTTGGCGTATCTTGTGTATCACATACAGCCCATACGGAATATATTACATATAAGTGTTATACGCCGCGTTTATTGCCCCATACGAGGGTGTGGAGCTGCGGGAGTACTCTTACGTCGTTTAGTCGGGAATCGTCCATGACACGGTCGATAAGCCATTCATAACGATGGAGTAGGGACTCCGCAATCTGTCCGGTGTTCTCCGTGTTCACATCTGGATTACCCGTCTGGAGGAACAGCGGTACGTGTGGATAGCGCTCGTGAACGATGCGGGCATAGGCAAGATCGGTGTCATCGAAGATGACGACCTTCAAGCTGCAAGCTCCGGTATAGAGCCGCGCAGATTCATTAGCGGGTTCCTTCAAGCCTGGTGCGGTTGGGACGTTGGACGTAGCTCGGGACTCACTAGCCATCTTCCGGTTCGATAGACGGGCGACGATATCATCCAGCACGTCCCAGTTGGTCGTCATACCAGAGCTGGGCGGCTTCGGGGATAGGGTTACCTCATCGATATCGTATAGCCATTCCTGCCAACGGGAGCCTTGTGTTTCGACAGCGGTGGCAATGCCTTGGCTGCGCAGCAGGGTGATTAGCTCCCCAATCTGCGGTAGCAGAGCAGGATTGCCTCCAGAAAGTGTCACATGCGAAAACCGTTCGCCACCGATGGCCTTCAGCTCCTGCCAAATGTCAGTGGCACTCAGACGACGGATCTGGTCCTTGGCGCTGCCGTCCCAGGTAAAGGCGGAGTCGCACCACGAGCAATGGTAATCGCAGCCTGCGGTGCGAACAAACATCGTTTTACGACCAATGACCATACCTTCGCCCTGAACGGTAGGACCAAACACCTCTAGTACGGGAATAGGGGCTAGTTTGGTGCCGTGGGAGGCTGTCATGGGTTGGTGAGTCGTCACGGTATTACTCATCGAGCATCCACTCCCGTCGGAACTCGGCGTAGCTGGTAGGTGTCTCGAACAACCGTACAAACTCGGTACGTCCACCTGCGACACGGTTGCAGTATGCATCCGAGGTCAAGGCTGACTCCATTTGTTCAAAGATCCAGACGACCATATTTTCCGCCGTTGTATTCATTGGAGGAAGCGTCTCATTCAAGTAACGGTGGTCCAGAAAAGGCTCAAGCCGCTCTTTCCAGATCGTTTTGATGTCACCAAAATCCAGCGTTAGACCCGTTTCGCCCGGTATACCGCTTATGCCAAACACGACGATATAGGTATGTCCGTGCAGATTTTTGCATTTGCCTTCGTAGCAGTGCAAATGATGTGCTGCATCGAATGTAAATTGTTTGCTGACTAGTACACGTTTGCGGTGATAACGCAGCTGAGAGTGCTCAATGTCTGTCCCGAACTGCTGGAGCTTGTCGACAATGCGAAAAGTACCTGGCTCACGCATGACCTTCAACTCCTTGGGATGAAGCTCCGCGCACCGCGAGATACTGCTCGAGTCCAGCACGGCGAAGTTTGCAAGCAGGGCATTCGCCACAGCCATCGCCAATGACGCCGTTATAGCACGTTAGTGTACGTGTTCTTACAAATTCAAAAGCTTTCAGCTCATCGGCCATGTGCCAGGTTTCGGCCTTGTTCAACCACATGAGCGGAGTATGAATCACAAAGGGATAGTCCATCGAAAGGTTCAGTGTGACGTTCAGCGATTTGATAAAGGAATCCCGGCAATCGGGATAGCCGCTGAAATCCGTCTCACAAACGCCTGTAATCATGTGGCGCGCTCCTTTTTGCTTAGCGAGAACTCCCGCGAAGCTCAGGAACAGTAGGTTGCGACCGTCTACAAAGGTGCTAGGCAGTTCGCCTTCCTGTTGAGTAATGTCAATGTCGGTGCGTGTGAGGGCATTAGGGGCTAGTTGATTAAGCAGGCTCATATCCAGTACCGTTTGCGGAACACCCAGTTCGCGGGCGATTCCAGCGGCTACTTCGATTTCCTGCTTGTGGCGTTGACCGTAATCGAACGTCACGGTTTCTACTTCAGCAAAATGTTTTTTTGCCCAGAATAAACAGGTTGTGCTGTCTTGGCCGCCGCTGAATACGACGACTGCTTTTTCGTTTGTAAACATAAAAAAACCTCTCGATCTTCTTGGAATGGTGCAAGACATGGAGTCTTGTCACTTGGAAGAAGGAGAGTTCTTGAACCGACTTCAACAAAAAACAGGCCTTGCCCCGCGAATTCATTTTTCTTGCGGAGGACAAAGCATCGTTAGTTTTTTATAGAGGGAGTTCGCGAACCTCTCCCATGCATGACGCATGGATTTTCTCCATTAGTATCTGCCATGAGGACAGACGGCTATAGCATTGTCATTATAGCATGGCAGGGCTATTTGATAAACACTCCACCAAATGGAATGACTTCCCGTAAAAATCGCTTGATCACGCCATCGTCGTTCATATCCTGTTGAAGCCGCCGATGATGTTCCCCAGCATGAAATAGTACGGTACCCTGTCCGGTCATTTTAAAATGATAGTTCATATGCTGGCTGGCCAGATGGTTGCCGTACACGGTCAACTCCAGTTTGGCGTTTTCGGGATAGGCAATGACGCTGCTTGCATCCACATATATCGGCTCTGTCGGATGAAGCTGTTCTTGACATACCAATCCCTGCGTCAAAAGACCGATTTGACCAACACCATCGAATTTCATTTTTATAACATCGCGGCTAAACAACATGTTTTTCATGCTTAGCAGCTTGGTACGCATTTGGATACCGGAGCTGTACCAGAACAGGTTGCGAAAATCGTATAACAGATCATCGCTCCCTTCAAGCTTAATCATTTTTAGACTAAAGCCAGGCGGAAGTGCGGCAATTAGGCGACAAGCTCCTGTGAAATCGGCTTGAATCAGTTTGTGTTTGCGATACATGCCCTTAATATTCATCAGTTTATCACTACGGCCTGAGCTGGGTCCGCGGTATGCGATGATTTGCTGCGGATGCAGAACATGCAGCTTTTCTCCTTCCGCCAGATCGAGCGTTACGACCGAACCGACGCTTTCATCATGGTGTTGTCCTGCTTGTATGTCCATTCAGACCTTTCATCCTTTCAGACAGTTAGTATCTTCCCGAACGTCGACGCATCCCGTAACGCAACAGTCGGATACCGATAAAATAACCGGCCAGCAGAATTATAGCTGTGATGATGAGCATTTTATTTCGGTGTGAAGCCTGATCGCGCTGGGTTTGAAGATTTTTTAATTCTGTGACAGTGTCAGTCAGCTTGCGGTTTTGCTCCAGCAATTGGGCATTTTGCTCTTGATAGGCCTCTAAGCTGTTACGAGCCTTTTCCAGATCTTCCTGTGTTTGTCGGTAGCTTTCCTTGAGCTGGTACACATCACCGGGCAACCGCGAAAATTGCTCGAAGCCTTGATACACATCATCCCAATAAGCAGCATGTACTTCGGGTACACGAGTTATCCCAAAAATAAACAAAAGTGCTATAGCAGCGCAGACAATGCGGCGGTACAAAGCAAAACGACAAGTTGGTCGTGCCAAGAGATGTTCCCCCTTTTGATAAACCAAGATGTTAGGTGATACGGATCATTACCCATATGACATGGTTACGTATAATATAACGATTCGGATGCAGATTTTAGAATAAATGGACGACAAATACGGAGAAAATGTTCTCAAAAAAAGTCGATATATTAGTTTAAGTGTACCTTAAAACGGGTATATCAAGGAAGCGGCAACATTCCGGCATTTTTTCCAGCATACGAGTAAAGAACGATCCGCACCTGATCAGGGCTTAAGTTGAATATATGAACTGAAATATATTAAAAATTGATATAGAAGGAGATTTTGCAAGATGAATGAGAGAGAACAAAACTATAAAACTTTAAAAATCACTGTAAATGGAAAGCCGTTATCAAAGGATCTCGTTGTAGATAGCACTACTTTTGCTCCTATATCTGATATTTGCACAAAAACGAAAGTTTCTTTAACAGAAACTACAATCTCATAAGTATAAATATAGAAGTAGACTATAATATAGCCCGGCATATGCCGGGCTATTTTTGCGCATTTATGTAATTAAAATGGTTTAAAATGTTATTTACCAAACTAGGTCCCCCTTCATAAAGATTCCCATGTATAATTTTCACAATCAAACATACGTTCCCTGACAATATAGTGTCAGATAACACTGTTAATTTAGAGTTACATGTTCTTTTAGGGGGAATTTACCAGTGGTGAAGTCAATGCTCAATGTAACGTGCACATGGGACAAAGAGTCTATATCTGCGAATGGGTCCAAACAAGTAAATCTACTGATAGAATGGGGCTATGGAGCTATACGTAAACGAAAAGGAAATCTAATACCGAAAGCAGCGGGATGTGACCTTCAACTCCAGTTCATTCCAGAAAACGGGGTAAGTCTATTAAAAGCTGAAGGGGTGAGGCTCGGTTTTAAACGCTCAGAAAACGGAGATAGCATGTTTGTTCACTGTGGTGATGTACGACGGGGAAAATATAGACAGGCTATTTTAACGTTTTCTATACCGGCTCACTCGTCCGGAAGACATACGATTGGAATGATGGAGTGGAGCTGGCGCAAGCCATCGCAGGAAAAGCGAACGCTGATCCGGACAGACCAGCTCTATATCCATTTCACGCATCATCTTGGTCTGCTGAGCATTCCATCCAACCCGAAGGTGGAAAAATACATAAAGCTGAATGAGACGTCCCCTATTGTAAAAAAAGCATTGCGTATGTACGAGAAAGGGGAATATGAGCGAGGGGCGTTCATCCTTACCAGACAAGCAGATGAATTACTTATACGTGCAGCAAGAAGCGATGACATGGACTACCTGCAGGAAGCCGAGTTAATTCTGGCCATACGCAATAAATGGAGTGGTACTTTTGTCTCATTCACAGCGTATAGTTCTAAGGTCATTTTTAATAAAGCAATATCGGTAGGAGATGTTCATTTTACTGAAAATGATATTTTAAGATAGGCAATTATGCTAGTTTATTTGTGTAATATAGTGAGTCTAATTTACTATCTTTTTGTAAAGGAGAGACTTCCTTGACTGATCGGTTGATACGTTTAATGCGGATTATTACTATTGTTCAGGCAAATCCGGGGATATTGGCAAGAGAGCTTGCCGAACGTTGTGAAACATCAGAACGTACTATATACCGGGATATGGAGGCGTTAAGCGCTATGCATATTCCGATTACGAATATGGGGCATGGAAAAGGGTACATTTTTATTAGTAATTTTGCTTTGTATCCTCTGAATTGGACGGAAGAAGAGGTAGAGGCTTTTACCAAGCTGGGAGAGATTATGGAAACGGTAAAGCCTCTTTTACCGCCAGCTTTTGAAAGTGCTTATGAGAAAGTGATGGCATCTAGTCAGAAAAAAAAGATGGACCAGACGAGCTTCGCGCAGGAAATGAAAAATATCATCCGGCTCGGCTCGACACTTGATCGGGAAAACCAGCCCTATCTGCTCAGGCTGATTGTTTTGGCGAGTCTTACGCAGCAGACGATTGAAGCGGAATACAGCTCGCCTCAAAATGAAAATGTATCCCTAGTTCAGGTAGATCCTTATTGTTTGGTTCCGCAGGATCGGCGATTCTATATGCTTGGTTTTTGTCACAAGCACTCCGCTATGAGAACCTTTCGGATCAGCCGCTTTCGGAACATGAGAATTTTGCCGTATACGTTTCAAAAAAATACAACTGAAATGGAAATGTTTTTTAAAGGGACCTGGTCGGTGACCAAAGGAAATCAGAATATCCGGTTTGTGGTACGTTTTTCTGCCGAGTCTGTATATCGGGTCAAAGAAGAGGAGCTGTTCATCAAGCCTTTTCTTAAGGATTTGCCGGATGGAAGTTTGTTGTTTGAGGTGACGGTCAATCATGACCGTGAATTTTTGGATTGGCTCACTTCCTATGGAGCTGAGGCCGAGATCCTGGAGCCTTTACGGTACCGCAAACGAATGCAAGAAATGCTGCGGACCTGGGGAGCATTCTATTTCGATAAAAAGGCAGGAAATCAAGAATAACAGGGGGAGATCCCCCGGAACGGGCCGGGGAGCTATCCGTTTAACGGTCTTTAAACAGGTTGGCGAGATTGCCAAAAGGACTGTACTGCTCCTGTTCTTCTTCTGGTGAGGAGTAGACGAGCTTCGAGCCGCGGCTTTCCTCATCGTCAGCAGCATTATGAACTAATGTAATACGATCAAAATGGTACATGAAAACCTGTGCGGTGTTCACGGCATCATCCAGTGCCCGGTGTTGTTGACCGTCAAAGTCAATGTTGCACAATTCCAGCGCCTGAGACAGGCTCAACTGACGGTACTTTCCATTGGAACTAAACAGACGGGAAATCTGCTTCTGTATATCATTTGTATTATGAATCCATCCGAGATCTACATGATGGGTACGACAATGGGATACCAGCTTCTGACGGTCATCCGGGCCCCATGCGCATAAATAATAAGGGGAATCCGTACCGAGCCAGGCTATGAATTGCTTCACAGCTTCAGGGAATAGTGGGGCGGCATCAATGTCTCGTTGAGTAATACCCGTGAACTGAACGGTATCTGTAGAGAGTACAGGCCGATTCGAGGGCCTTACAAAACTGTGAAACGTATCCGCAACGTATAGGCCATCGTCTCCCTGAACAACTTTGACGGCACCGATATCAATGATTTCGGAGGAATATCTGGCGTTACGGCTAACGGTAAATTCAAGATCGTAAATAATGTATTGCATTTCTGGACTCCTTCCACACATATAACTGATCCCGATGGGTATCGGGACGAATGTTCTCTGCCCGAATGACTCTTCTCCATCATACCTCTCGGTTCACAACTTGTCAGCGGTTAAAAGGTTTGCTTTTAAAAAAAATATGCGATGTCCAAATGAGCTTGGACTATCGCATATCTAAAAACGCCTGACATACAGCAGCATCCGAAACCACTAGGATTCCGGACGCTGTTTTTGCTAGCTATTGAATTAGGCCGGGAGGTCTAACTTTTGTCCCGGATAAATGCGGTGAGGATTCTTCAACTTATTCAACTGCTGAAGCTGTTGCCAGGTGGTACCATGTTTGCGGGAAATGTCATACAGCGTATCCCCGGATTTCACAACATATACATGGCTATTTGTAACTTGTGCAGAGGCGGATGTCTGCTGTGGCTTGGCTGTTTGAGACTTTGCCGGTGCCGGTTTTGCGGGTGCTGGTTTCGCAGCCGGTGTAGGGACGGATTGCGGCTTTTCCTGCACAGGTGCGGGTGTTGCCGTTGAAGCAGATGGCGCAGCTTGTGTGGCAGGGACAGAAGTTTTACCATCAGCCTTGGCTTCTTGAATGCGACCGTCCGCTTGTACTTGCAGGCTAGCGGAGCCCACCTTTTGCATGTAGCGAATTAACGCTTCGTCAAGCGAGCCGAACATACCTGCCTGTGGATATTTAGCGAACATCGTATATTGGTCACCACCTACGGCAGTAAAATCATTGGTGGCCAGTGTGTATGTTGCCTCAGGATCAAGTGTCTTCCCGCCGATCAGGATGGAATGAACACGGCTCCCTTTGGCTGCTGATGTGTCTATTTTGAACGAGATACCTGATACCTGTGGGAAACCTCCGCTTGGCTCTGGATAGGAGGCTGTACCATTTTCCAGTGCGGCCTGAATGTCAGAGCCCTTCACTTTCAGGGTAACGATCTGGTTGCCGAAGGGCAGCACAGTGATGATGTCTCCCTTGGTTACTGTCCCCGTCTTGATGGAAGCCCGTATGCCGCCACCGTTCGTTAAAGCCACGTCTGCTCCCGAAACATCACGCATAGCATCGGTGAGCAGGTCGCCAAGATTGGTTTCACTTGCACGTACCTTTTCGCGTGCTCCTTCCAGATCCACACTTGTTTGCGTTACAACCTCTTTAAGAATAGGTTCCTGGTCCTTTTGAATGGAGGCGATCAATGCAGCAATTTCAGCGTTGGGCTGAACGTCGACTGCTTGAGTCGAATCAATCAGCTTGGCTTGCTTTTGCGTAACCTTACCGCCGTCGACCCATAAGTCCACAACACCCAGATACTTGGTGTATTCACCTGCGCTAGCGATCAATGTACCATTGTCACTAATCAAGCCTTTTTCCAGAACGGTATGGCTGTGTCCATCGATGAAAATATCAATGCCAGGCACTTCCTTAACTACCTTAAGGCTGGTGTCCTTACTAGACGCATCCTGCCCCAGGTGACCAAGAACAACAACGACATCTACTTTGCTGCGGATTTCATCAACAGCCGCTTTGGCCTCAGCCGCAGGGTCGGTGAATTGAATACCCTCAACATTTTTGGGATTAGTCTTATATGCTGTTTCTGGCGTAGTCAAACCGATAATACCGATTTTAACGCCGTCCACTTCTTTAATAACATAGGGTTTGAACAAACGTGTTCCGTCTGTTTGTTTAATATTGGCGCTGAGCACAGGGAACTGAATCTCCTTACTTAGCTCAACAAGATGCTTCCAACCATAATTAAACTCGTGGTTACCCGGAACCATAGCATCATAACGCAGCTTGTTAATCACTTTCACAATGCTCTCGCCGTTAACCAAAGTAGCGAAGGTCGTTCCATGAACGGTATCCCCGTCATCTAGCAGCAGTGTATTGGGATTGGAAGCCCGATACTGATCAATGATACCCGCCAGCTTGGCGAATCCCATTTCCTTGTCGTTTGCGACCACGTGGGCATGGGTATCGTTCGTATGTAGGATGGTGATGTGTTTACCGCTGACTGGAGCCGTTGCCGTTCCAGCTGTTCCCACATTGGTTGCTGGGTCTGCTGCTGCTGTACCGAGACAACCAAGTAGAAGCGCGGCAGTCGTCAGGATCGACGAGAGTTTTTTCCATGAGTTCATGTTGTTCCTTCAACCTCCCATAAAATAAATGAATTAGAGAAACCGCTTACGACCACATTTTATCAGATGATTGTAAAAATAACTTCTATTTTATATCAAAGCACTAAAATTTTTTGAGATATCGGTTGTTAAATCCACCGTCTAGTTACCTATATTGTAGAGGAAGTAATAAACAGTAACTCATGTAATGAGAACTAACGTTCTGTTTTGTAGTCAAAAAAAAGGGCAGTCTCTTTGGGCAGCCCGATACGGGGTAAATAGTGATCCAACGTTTCGTCAGCTAGTGGCGGTTTTCCTTCACTGAGCAAAAGCACGGCAAACCGATTGGCCTGTTGTTCAAATTTTCCTGGAGAAAAGTAGGAGTGCTCCTCCATAAAAAAGCGGCTAATGCCTTTATGCAGTCGGTCATGTCCCAATTCATGCGCACAGACGAACCGTTCCCATTCGGGTGTGAGGCCATTGTGGATAACGATAAATCTTCTACGCAGCTTGTGGTAATAAAGCCCTTTGGTTGTGGGGCCTAGATCGCAGTATCGGATATGGATACCCAAAGCTTTCGCAATATCGAAGGGGCAGTTGGTACGGTATTTTCGGACAAGTTTGTGAATGAGTTCGTTCATGCGCTCACCTACTATCCCTGATCTTTGCCCGCTTGGGGCTCTTTGGGCTTTTTATGTTTGTTCATCTGCTTGGCTTCCCAGAACAGACCTGTCAGCACGTCCTTGATCCGTTGACGGTCTTTTTCATCCAGCGGAATGCCATCGAACATTAATTCGTCGTCTTCCTCCAGCATTTTTTTAAAATCCCGGCGGTCTTTGGAGGTTGCCCATTCCGGCACAGTAGAACGATAAAGTTCATGTGGATTTTGCTCCATTGAATCATCATCTCCCCAATATCCGGCGGCCTTCATCATTTCGGTATAGGATACGCTAAGCGCGTCCGCTATTTTGCGGAGAGTGGAGGGTTTGGGGATTCCGCGCAGTCCATTTTCAATGCGGGAAATTTGTGAATTGCTTATACCTGCAGCATCTGCCAACTGGTTGATGCTCCATTGCTTGTGCTCACGCTGCTGTTTTAAGTAAGTTCCGAATGCTGGCTGTTCCACAATGGGGGCTCCTTTCTGCAAGAGAATCATAGATACTAGTTTTATTATACCATTAGGTAAATAGTAAAAGCACGTAATATGCCAAAAGGCATAGGAAAATAAAGCGAATATCCTGTTTTTAGAGCTATACTGCTTTTTTTGACGATGGATACCTATCCTAAATAATGTTATGTTATACTCAAGATACGAACAAAAGGGGAACACAATGTAAACACGAACGTTTTTCTATTTCAGGATTTTGCAAAATTCGATTCCAATCGCTTCGAAGTGCAAAATCCTCATTTAAAAATACATCATTGTCAAAAGGCATAAGATAAGGAGTGTTGCTTTACATGAGAAATAACTTACCCGAATTGGACCGTCGCAAAACGCAGAATGCATTGGAGGGTGTGTTTGAGAAATACCGAATTTATAAAACGATTACTTTTATGGATCGGGAGAGCTTTATTACGGCTGGCTATACGGATCGCCCGAACGGCCCAACGAATGTGACAAGCGATCCAACGGCCCGGACAGCCGTATATAATGTAGATGCTCCTGCCGCCCGCTTGGCCTACTGCGAAATGGTGGATGCCGTAGTGAGTCGCTTGAATGAACGCGAACAGCTGCTCATCCGTGAACGTTATTTAAAGGATGACGATGTGTTTGATTACAAGGTTTACAATTACGTACTGGACCCTCCGGTCAGCAAGGATACGTACACGAAGCTTCGTACGCGTGCTTTTTACAAAATGGCGCTTGCACTGGCGGACCAAGGCGTTTTAAATTTGGCAGGCTTGCAGAAGGGCGCGGATCGAAAACTGGGTTAATGTAATAATTATCCACTTGTTCTCATTTCTATTTTAAAATGGTTTCCTAAAAGGCCTTGATTTCCTGTAATAACAGGGATCAAGGCCTTTTTTTATAATAGGAACATATGTTCTCTAAAAACCTCCCAACATCATCCCTAGTCTCTGCTTTTATCGTCCATTTCCCCGGCAACGCATTCGTTATTAGGGTGTAAGATTATATCATCGGGAATCAAGACAAGAGGACATACCGAAGACACACACAGTCAAACGTTAGCCGGCCATTAGGGCCGGTTTTTTCATGCGGTGATCGTCTCTGTCGGTTCCCGGGAATTCGTTGTACAGAAAGGAGGAGTCGTGTTGCCTAAGCAAGGGATGCTGCAATGCATGAGTACGAGGCTGCGCCGGATGAGAACACGAAAGTGGAAAAAAGCCTGGCTGAATAGCCACAACATGCGAACGCAGGGGACGCAAAGGTGGCATGCCGCAGGATGAGACAAGCCTTTAAGCAAAAGCTCATTGAAATTATTCCAGCGCTGCAAGGGCGTGTATACGATGTTCAGCCACCGTCGCAGACGGCAGAGGAGCCGTATGCTGTTATGGCGCTGGGCGAGGAAATTTGGAAGTCTTCCTGGGCCGGCTATCGGCAGGTTGTTCGCATCAAACTGTACGCAGGACAAGCCGGGCTGGCGCAGGCTGATGTATGGGCGAATGCCCTGATTTCCGGGCTGCACCGGGAACCAGTGACAGGTGCAGGTGAGGACACATCGGCTTTTACCGCGCACTATTTGGGTGTGCGGGATGCAGAAAAGCTGGACACTGTTACGGGCAAGGCCTATAGAACGCTGCGTTTTGGCGTGTATGTGCCTGAGACGGAAGGTGATTCGGCCGTTCCAGCAAACGGTGCTACACAGCCGGAAGAGTGGCTGGCCGCGCTGGTCCGCTGGACGCAGAAGCAACTGGGCGAAACGTGGTCGATATACGCCAACGCTTGGCCCGCACAGCCGGGACGGCACGCGGTACTGTGGCGGATGAGCGGCTGCGAAACTAGGATGGCGGGAGCCTCCATGTATGAGCTGCGCAAACGGTTCATCGGGCATATTACCGCCCCAGACACCACTGAAGAAAACCGCGCAGCTTCCGCACTGATCGAGGGCTTTGCCGCTCAAATCCAGCTTCCTCTGGATCAGGACAAGGGCCGTTATATGTCTACAGCTGAAGCTTCAGCTGATTTGCAGGCAGATGCCATTTTAGACGGTCAGCTTCGGCTGATGCTGGTACAGCGGCGTATGCGCCCAGCTGAGGAAGCAGCGTTGATTCGCAGAGTGGAAATTCATCCTATTTTGAAATGAGGTGGTCCGAGTGACCTTGGAAAACCATGAGAAGGCCCCGGTATATGCCGAGCAGGAAGCAAGTGGCCCCCGCTATACGCTGGAGGAGCTAAAGGAGCACGCAGAACAATTGTTTTCCGTGAAAGAAGAAGTGCTGGCAGGCGCATTTTTTGGCACACAGGACAAGCTGTTTACGGTAGCAGAAGCACACACTAAAATCGAACAATTTATGAAAGCGAAGGTGGACTAATTATGGCAGGCGGAACATGGGAAAACACGAATAAACCGGTATTGCCGGGTTTGTATATGAATTTTCAGGCAGCAGCAGCTTCAGCAATTCAAGGTGGGTCACGTGGTACGGTCGTTGTACCCGTTAAGGCGAATTGGGGCCCTGTACGTGAGTTTGTAGAGATCGGCAGTGAAACGGCAATCAGCCAAATCTTTTCCGGTGACAGTCTGGACGGTGCGACCGCGTATTCGACGCTGTATCTGGCTTTGCTGGGGGGTCCGAAAAAGCTGCTAGCCTACCGTTTGGCAGATGATACAGCTGCTGAAGCATCTGTGACGCTGAAAAGCGGCGGTGCGACCCCGGCGGATGTGCTGCGCCTGAAGGCTTTGTACACAGGTAGCCGCGGTAATGGTTTCGCTGTAACTGTACAGCCAACTTTGGGTGATGACCAAGCTCGTGAGGTGCGCCTCTATGAAGGAACCAAGCTACTCGGCACGTACAAAGGCAGTGACGGTACAGCAGCCTCTATTGCCAAGGCCATGAACGAGAACAGCGAAAACGTATGGGTGAAGGCCGAGGTTGTTGGCGACGGCGGCATTCCGGTGGATGTCAGCGGCGTACACCTCACTGGCGGCAACAGCGGCAATAGCAAGCTGGTTAATGCCGATTACATCGCGATGCAGGAGGCACTTGAAGGACAGGAATTTAATGTCTTGGCCCTGGATTATGCAGCTGATCTGGCATTGCTGCAAAGCTTTGCTGCCTGGATCAAGCGTGTTCGCAACGAAGGTAAAGGCGTTATCGCTGTATTCGGCGGTTCTGCGGCAGATGATGTGTCCAAAACAGCCGTCAGCTTGGCCTCTGCACGTTCCCTGGCGCTGAACCACGAAGGCATCGTGAACGTCGGTACAGGTGTACGTCTGGCAGGTACGGACTACAGTTCCGCCCAAACGGCTGCTTATGTAGCCGGGCTGATCGCAGGCCAACGTCTGAATCAATCGGCGACGTATGCGGTTACACCTTTTGAGGATGTGACCCGTCGCTGGACACGTTCCGAGCAGGAGCAGGCAGTCCGTAATGGTGTCTTCCTATTGTTCTTCGATGGTCGTCAGGTCAAAGCGCTGCGTGGCATCAACAGCTTGGTGAACCCGGCTGCTGGACAAAACAATGCATGGAAGAAAATTCGTTCCATCCGTGTCATGGATGCTATTAATGCTGACTTGCAGCGTGCAGCCGAAGAGACTTACATTGGCAAAATCAACAACACGGTGGAAGGTCGTCTGGCGCTTATCGGTGCGATCAAAGAATACCTGGCACAGCTGTCGCTGAGCAACGTCATCGAAGCAGACGGCTACGATGTCATTCTCGACCCAGCTTACTACGGAGATGCGCCAGTTATCAAACCGGAGCCGGATCAAGTGTTCCTGCAATGGAACGTGAAGCTCACCGACGTGATGGAACAACTGTTCGGCACATTTTACGTGCAATAAATAAGCATTTTACGTGTATAAGCAATTCGCAGGCAATCAGCAGAAATGGTGTAGCTTGTTAACAACGAGGATTTTGTGAAATCCCGAACTATATTATGAATCATTTTGAGGAGGAAAAAGAAATGTTGGATGCTTCAAGAGTCATTTTAGGTACGTATGGTCAGGCGCATGTGGACGGGGTGTGGCAGACGAATATCAACAAGCTGGAAGCCAGCGTGGAAATGGAAAAACGCGAGCTGAATCTCGTGGGCAATGAGTGGAAGGTGCACAAGCGCGGTATCAAAAAGGGAACGGGAACAATGAGTGGCTACAAGGTCACATCCGATATGATTCGTCGCGGTTTTAACCGTTTTGAGATTATTACTAAATTGGATGATCCAGAAGCCTTCGGACATGAAAGTATTCGTCTCATTCGTTGCACTGCTGACAAAATCCAACTGGCCAACTGGACAGCAGGAGAAGAAGTACAGGAAGAAACGACCTTCACCTTTGAAGGTTATGAGCTGCTTGATCCGATTGTAGCAAACTAAATTGGAAGACGGGGGATGGGATGCTGTCAAGCGTTCTGTTCCCCAAATACAAATGAACAATAAGGGAGAATGACTTATGAGCTTGAATGAGAATATGACAGAAGAACAAATTTTGGACAGCCTGTTTGAAGCTGCTGAAAAACTACCTGAGGAAACGGTCCGCATCAAGCGCCTCGACATGAAAATTGTGCTGCACGGCCTGACCTCCAGTAAGGTGGACAGCATTCGTGAACGCTGCACGATTCGACGGACTGTGAAAGGTGCAGTGGATGAGAAGGTAGATACTGAAACGTTCAACGCCTTGTTGATTTCGGAAGCTACTGGAAAGCTGGAAGTGAAGGGCCTGTCCCTTAACGGTTGGGGCGATCCCCGGATTACAAGCCGCTTGAAGCTGTCCGGTGGCGAACAGTCTGTCCGCCGTATGCTGCTGGCGGGTGAACTGGATGCAGTAGGGGATAAGGTGCTGGAACTGTCCGGTTTTGGTGTTGAGATTGCTGATCTAAAAAACTAATCAGCTCCGGGGGAATGACGACGATGCTGTACCACTTGTGGGTCCGGCACCACCTCCGCCCCGGAGACTTTTGGCGGCTTCCCCGTGGTGAGCGCATGCTGCTGCTGGCGTTTGCCGAACAGGAAATGGATAGCATAGCAGCTTCAAAAGCATAAACAAGGAGGTGAACATGATAGATGGCAGAAGCATTAAATTACCGCATGAACCTTGTGATCGATCCTAAAAACGTCATTAAGGCGAACAGAGAATTACGTGCAATGGAACGTTATTTTGAGCGGATTCAAGGACGTGTGTTGAAAATTGGACGTACCCGCATGGCCCCGGAAATTGTACTGAACGATATGGCCTCCAAAGGGCTTGATAATCTGTTGAACAAGATTAACCGGGTCAAATCCCAGATTATTAACGCCTCGGGGAATGTGGATTTAAAGGTAAAAAGTAGCAGTAATGTGTCCATTGACAAAGTCAGTAGTCTTGTTGCAGCTCTTGATAAGAATACAGAAGCAGTTAAAGGCAACTCCCGTTCAAATATATTTCAAAAAGATGAGCCTCCTAAGAAAGAAGACAAAAAGCTTCCTGCTTGGGCTGAGGCACTGCAAAAGTATAATGAACCTGCTAAGGTTGTCCAGGAAGTATACAAAGGGGTTACAGGTGAGGATTTAAGTGCTCAAACCATTCTGAAAATTCCTGATACAATTTCAAAAGGAAAAGAAAAATGGACGGCAACAAAAGACGCCTGGAAAGAAGGCGGCGCATTAAGCGGACTTAAAACTCTCTTTTCAACAAAAAAAGAAGAGGCTGCTGAAGGCAACACGGAAGGTACGTCAGGCAATAAAGACCTTTCGGAGATTAAAGAATTAATTCAGAAATTAATTCAAGTTACCTCTGATAAATCTACTGGCGGGTTTGGCGGTGGCGGCGCAAATAGCCCGAGAAGAAGGAACAAACGTTCAGGGGGTAGAAGATCTGGTAATAGAGGCGGTAGTCGTCGGTCTTCGAGTGGTCAAAGAGATTTTAATTCAAGAGCCGGAGAGATAGCAAGAATTAATATTAGAGATCGGAACTCGATACGAGGAAACAGAAGTGGACGACAAAACGCTGGAGGTTCAGCAGAATCCAATCCTCGGATTAACCCTGCCCGAAGAGTTCCAAGTCCAAGAAATCATCCGAGAAATCCTGGTAATCGCCGCTCTTCCAAGTCGGGTGGGATTCTTAGCTTTGCCGGCGACTTGCTAACGGGTGGAACAGATATAGATGCTTCTTCTGTCCTAGATATGGTGAGCGATAGCGGATTAGTTGAAAAAGTGAGTAAGGGCCTGGGCGTAAGCAAAAAGTTCATTAGTGGGCCTTTGGGGGTTCTGGCAGATGCAGCAAGCATAGCTACAGCAGCTCCGGGCAAGGAACGCGCACAAGCGATTGGTTCCACCGTAGGTGGGGCGGTTGGGAGTACGGTAGGCGGAGCAATTGGAACATTTTTGCTTCCAGGTGTCGGCACTGCTGTTGGCTCATATGTAGGCGGTTTAGCAGGTGACTTTTTAGGGGGCAAAGTGGGCGGTTGGATTTCAGACCATGGCTCTGAAATAAAGGAAAAGGCATCCAAAGTAACCGGATGGCTTTCTGAGAAGAGCGAAGCCTTTGGTGATAGCATCTCTAACTTCTTCTCTTTTGGTAAAAAAGATGAACCCAAGAAAGCCCCAGCTAAGCCGCCTGAAGTACCTAAACCTGCTATACCACCTCAACCAGCTGTAGCTGTGGCTACCAAACCGTTAACACCTATGCCACCATTTCCGGGGTTACCACCCGGCTCTCAAGTGATGTATGGACCTCCGCAACCAGGTGCAAAAGGCGTCCCTAATCCTTATGGACCGATGGCTATAGCTAACCAGGGAGTCAATCCAAACCCACTACTGAATACTGCAGCTCATGCGAACAATGGAGCCAAAGCTAAAGGCAAAGGTAATGGTAATCCGACACCTCAAGTAGTACAGATCAGTCCTGAACAGATGGGAACCCTGTCTGGCTTTTTGAAGGATTTTAAAACGGAAACCACCAACCAATTCAATCTTCCTGCGGGGGCTGTACAGGTCACTGTACATGAGAACAAGCTGGATGTGGATGGGCTTATTACGCAAATTGGCTACCGTCTCAAAGCTGAAATTTTGCGTGCAACGCAGAACACCAAGCCAGCGAGCGCTGGAGCTATGTAGTGCAGTAGATGGTAGCAATGGGGAAGGAGGAAAGAGATGGAATTTAGTTTGACGGATGGTAAAGGAAAAAAGTTTCAGTTTCCAGTAAATCCTGAGGAAGTGACGATCTCACGGCAAAAAGGATTTGATACAACGACGATTTTATCCTATGGGGAGTTTGACTTCCCACAAGGGGAGAAGGTGAAGGAAATCTCCTTCTCTTCTTTTTTTCCGAAAGAATACAATCCAGCGTATTGCACATATGAAGATATCCCTGATCCGCAGGAGGCCATGAACACGTTGAATGGCTTTTTGTTATCCAAGAACCCGCTACGTTTTATTATTACGGAGACAGCCGTGAATGTGCCAGTAATTGTGGCATCTCATAATTCCACCTTTCGCGGCGGCGAGTATGGGGATGTGAATTTTGATCTGTCACTGCGGACCTGGAGTGATATGAAAGTTGCCAAAAAAGCTGGCGTCACGGGAAGTAAGGCGGCTGCGGTCAACAAAAAACCTCGCACAGATATGAAAGAAAAGAAAAAAACATATACGGTTAAGTCGGGGGATTCCTTGTCCAAAATTGCCAAGCTGGAGTTGGGGGACAGCTCGCAATGGAGTCGTATTTATCAGCTTAATAAAAAGGTCATTGGACAAAATCCGAATGCAATTAAACCGGGGCAAAAGCTGGTGCTGTCATGAGTTACAAAGTCATTTTACAGGATAAATATGATTTATCTCCTCTCGTGGAGAACATTAATTTGAGGGATTCGCTGGAGCAAATCGCCTATCAGGGCACGGTCAATCTGGTCGTTACGTCGGATATGCCGCCCATTTCTCCAGGGATGTCGATCCGAGTTAGTGGGATTCCTTATGGCAAAAAGGATTATGTCCCCTTGCTGTCTCCAGCGGTGATCTGGGAAGTGGAAACCTCTAACAACGGGCTCAAACGTATGACGCTGACGTTATATGACCGTACGGTGTATTTGGACAAGTCCGAGGATGAATATCTACTCCCTGCTAAGCAGACGGCTACTCAGCGTTTTCAGAAGTATGCTAGGGACTGGAAGCTGAAAATCGCTTCATTGCCAGATACGAAAAAAACGCTGGGACGCGCCGTATACCGCACACAGTCCATCTATTCTATGATGCTGGGAGATCTGCGCGAAACGGCAAAGGCGGGGGGGAAGCTGTATCATCCACGGATGATTTCTTCTGGGTTAGAGCTGTACGAGCTGGGAACGAACAAAGATGTGTATGTTTTGGAGAGAGTGACTGATACGACACAGTCCCGTACGCTGGAAGGTGTGGCCACGAGGGTGAAGGTGCTGGCTACGGCCGCCAGTGAAACAGGCAATGAGGTTCCCTCCAAGGTGATGGCGCTTGAGGAGAAAGACATTGCCAAATATGGGACACTTCAGGTGATCGTGCAGGATGACGAAGTCAAGTCTGGTGCAGCAGCACGTGAGTTGGCCAAAAGTAAGCTGAGAGGCATACAGCAAACGATATCGGTAAATGCACCGGATATGAACACGATTCGAGCAGGAGACGCGGTAATGTTAGGTTCCATAAAGCTGTTGGTCATTTCAGTGAGCAGGGAATTGGGCAACCCTGGCAGTATGTCGCTGGAACTGGGGACGTATGACGATGTAAAAAGGAGGTTTTACCTTGAATAAGGACCCCTACGGGCATTTGGCTACTGCGCTGCAATCTTCATTTCATAAGCATACCAAGCAAGCGCTGAGTGGAGTAGGCGCGGTACTAGGCACAATCACCTCCACGGGACTCAAGCTGGACGATTTTAAACATGAGCTTCAGGATTATCTGGTCGCGGAGCTGCCGGGACTGCTATCTATACCACGTCATATGTATAAAGGCACCTTAACCGCAGTGGAATCGGAAAATTGGGAAGGCAAAGAGCTGAAAACTTCCTTTTATATCGGGGAAGACGAGCTGGAGGATGTGAATCTCAGTTTGAACGAAGGACTCAAGCCCGGAGATCGTGTACTGGCGGTTCGGGTGAATAGCGGCAATGATGTGGTAGTCGTGTGCAAGGTGGTGAATGGACGTGGCTAATTTGTTTCCCGAAACAGATGATATGATCTGGACAGACACGGATATGACCGACCCGGATGTACTGGAGGATAACCGTGCGGTATTTGGGCGAAGCTGGCGGTTTGATTTTGAAGCTGGCGAGTTTGTAATGAGCCCTAGCCGTAAAATCGTGACTACAGGCGAGAAAGAAGCCTGGGTACAATGGTGTGAAAAAGCGATTCGCACTCCTCGCTACCGGCATGTGATCTATTCACCTGACTATGGGAGCGAGCTGGAGGAGCTGATTGGCAGCAGCTATGGGCACGGTGTGCAGGAAAGTGAAATTAAACGCATGGTCACAGAGGCATTACTAGCAGATGCACGTACGGCTAGTGTGGATCAGTTCACGTTTCGCTGGGAAGGTGAAGCGTGCCATTTTAGCTGCCAGATTACGAACGTGCGAGATGAAACAGAAATTGTGGAAAGTGTGGTGATCTAATGGCAGACTTGCCGGAATATTTGGTAGACCAGACGGAAGAGGAAATTTTAAATCGGATGCTGGAAAAAGTGCCTTCGGACATGGATAAGTCCGAGGGCTCTTTTATTTGGGATGCACAGGCGCCGGTAGCGTTTATGCTATCCGAAGCGGCAATCTGGGCGCAGGAGCTACTGCGGCGTGGCTTTGCCAGCACCGCAGCCAGCGACAACCCGGATTTTCGCTCGCCGGAGCTGGATTTGCGGACAGCAGAGCATGGAGTGACACGGCGAGAAGCAGTTGCTGCCTCAGGTATGGTCACGTTCACGGGCACAGCGGGAACGACCGTCCCGGCGGGAACGTTGGTGGCGACCCCGGCAGATGATGTATCCGGGGAAGCCTCCATTGAGTATGCGATCACGGCATCGGTCACGCTGGATGAACAAGGTGCCGGGGAAGCGGCTATTCGGGCGGTGAATCCCGGGCGCAGCGGTAATGTGCCTGCGGGTGTCATCCAAGTGATGGCAACCCCGGTTAGCGGGGTCGCCTCTGTGATCAATACGGAGGAAACAAAAAGCGGTACAGACGTTGAGAGCGACCAGTTGTTGCTGGAGCGTTTTTATGCCAAGGTGCGGAACCAGGGTACCAGTGGCAACAAGGCGCAGTATACCCAGTGGGCGAATGAGATTGCTGGAGTTGGTGGCGTAGAAGTTGTTCCGCTCTGGAAAGGGCCGGGAACCGTAGGGTTATATGTACTGGATACGGACAAACGAGCAGCCAGCCCGGATATCGTGGCTGCGGTGCAAAAGTATATTGATCCGACGCAGGATGGGCAAGGAGAAGGGCTGGCACCAGCGGGTCCTGTGGTGACGATCATGCCAGCGACAGAAGTGGAAATTAACATCTCAGTCAAGGTACAGCGTACCAAAGAGAAGCCGTCCACACTGGATGAAATCAAAAAGCTGATCGAAAGCGGTGTGCGGACGTATTTGAAGCAGCTTGCTTTTTACAAAGAAGACCCGTTGGTACGGTATACCCGGATTTCTGCTGTGCTGCTCGACATTCCGATTATTATTGATTTCTCTGAACTGAAAATCAATGGACAGAGCAATCAGAATATTGAGATTGGATCAGGTCAGGTGGCAGTGCTGGGGACGGTGAGCGTCAGTGAGTAACAATGGAACGAACAGTTTTGAAGATTTATTGAATAATTCAGACCAGGGAAAACGTGCAAACCGTAGTGACACTTTTGTTAATCGGGTAACTATAGCGGGAGATACATTGGGCCAAATGAGCAGCGAGCGGGGACGCGAGCTGCTTTCCTATTTGCCTGCCTATTATGAAACCTCACGTGTGATGCGTTCCGATATGGATGCTAAAGGAAGCGAATTGGACGCCTTGTATCTTGCAATGGATGCAACGGTGGGACAGTTTTTCGTACGTACCGCCACATGGGGGTTGGAACGCTGGGAAATGGAGCTGGGTATCGAAACCGACCTGGCGAAGCCATTGGATCAACGACGTGCGGTGGTGGAATCGAAGCTGCGAGGGGCAGGAACTTTTTCCGGCCGGCTTGTCAAAAATGTAGCTGAAGCGTATGACGGAGGCACGGTAGATGTCACTTTTCATCCCGCCGAATGGGGATTTACGGTCAAATTTATGGATACCATTGGGATTCCGCCCAACGTGGAGGATCTTAAAGCAGCCATTGAGGAGATCAAGCCCGCTCACATGGCAGTAGAGTACAAATTACGCTACCTGACCATTGCTGAAGTTGAGTCTATGACCCTCTATGAAAATGAACATACAACACAGGATAGATATTTAGGAGGTGGCGCATAACATGGCAAGCGAAAAAACACCAAATCTTGGCTTAAATCAAATTGACCGCACATCGCCCAAAACCACGTATTTTGATCTGGAAAAGTATTTGGATCAAAACTGGCGCGCTGTAGATGATTTCGCAGGTGACGTGAATGATGGTGTAAATGAGATCAAGAAACGTCTGGATACGACAGAGCGTAAAGCGGTAACTTTGGAACCTGGAGTACAGATTGTTCATGCGGAAAAGGCTGCTCCATTTTTGCTGACGGGGCTGAACGGGCGTACGTTGGTGAATTTGTTGGGGCGAATGGGGAACTGCGAGATAGTAAGCGAATGGTCCTCGAATGTAGCTATTGCAATAGACTCTAACAACAAAACCAACGGCAGCAGTTCATTTAAAATTACACTAGGCAGTGTCCCGGCAACGGCGTCTGCAAGTTTTTTGACCACGCCTGGACGAAAATATATCGCAATAGCGGACGTGAAAAGTGGTAATACCAGTAAGGTAGCAATATCTATAAATGGGGTAGCTGCCGCAAAAGGTAACGAGGTAACTTCGGTCTCTGCTTTTGCGCCATCTGTTGTGCGGTTCGCAGCGACGGACTATTTTCACATTGTTACGGTCACAGGCACGGGTGTGGCCGGTAATACATTTAATATGGACAGTGTGCGCGTGTATGAAATCAGCGAAGCAGATTATGTAGCAGTTGCAAGCCTTACGCCAGCACAGATCGCGGCTAAATACCCATATGTAGACAGTGTAATGCCCGTTCGTAATCCATATGCGATACGGTACGGAGAAAACATATTACCTAGCTTTTACGAATGGTCAGCTAAACAGGGTGCGCCTAACATAACGGATAGGAATAGCGTTTCTGTCACGGTGGATAACAAAATAGTACACACCGTATTACCTCTGGTTCCTGGACAAAAATATACTGTCTCAGTTCAATCTGGTGGTGCGACTGGTAGGATCACGGTAACGGATGAACCCGAGACAAAAGTGTTAGCCGAGGCGGTGGGCGTTGGTTTGTTGACCGCCACGTTTACGGCTAATCAGGCGGTGAATATCAGATTACTTGGTACGTCATCCACAGCAGTAACTATTTCCGATCCAATGCTCAACATCGGCAGCACAGCCAAACCATTCAAACCGCGCGAGGATTCCATGCTTGCGCTGCGAACGGATCTGTACGCCGATCCAATCACAGGTGCGAATGCGGATACAGTTTTTGAACGAGACGGGCAATACTTCAAAACGAAAAGGTTTGAAAGCATCCTGTTAGATGGCGGTAGAATATCCAAAGTGAATAACGTAGTGTCGGGAACGGGGTTCAAAGCCCTCTACCCTGTAGTGCCCGATGTCAATTATCAATTTGTTGGCACAGGTACCGCCGCAGTAAAATTCGATGGGAAAATACTGTTGTGGGGCGGGCAAGATTCTGTGGCAGACAGATGGGCTATAGACGGGAGCGCACCCAATTTTGCTATTTCCGTCTCTGTCGCGGACAGTGGGTGGGGCGACAGTTACGCACCGACGTTGGACGACATCAAAGCCTACTTTCACGGCTACAAGGCGTATGACGCTAATACCATAACGCCAGCACAGGCACAAGCGGCAACAACGGCGACATGGACAGGTACGGGTACTAAGTATTGGGTACAACGTGTGGGCTCAGCTAATTTCACGCAAACCGTTCCACAAACATCCTATGCAGGGTACACGCCGTACCAACTCGTATACCAACTTGCAACGCCTACCGTGGAGCCAATTGTATCCGAGGGGCAGCTCGCCTTTGTTGAGGGAGACAATCAGGTTGAAGTAGGTACGGGGATTGTGTTGCGGGAAGCAGCTAAGCCCGCAACGTCAACAACCGTAGCCTATACAGCGATTAACGCGCCCGATTCAGTTAATTATGCAGGAAGTATCGGAACGCGCTACAAGTTGGGCGCTTTTCTTGGCATATATTCAAATAACAAAATAGATACAACATGGACGGTAAAGAGTGGGGGCGGCAACGGTAATTACTATGCCGATAAGCTGACTGCAAACTATGATCAATCAGCAGCCTACAGCGTCACCTACCTGATGCTGGACAAGTCGCCAGTCGTACCGTTCACAGGCTCATATGCGGCGAATGAAAAGACGCTGCTGTCAGACTTGGTAGACAGCGTACAACAGAACACGGCGCGTGTGTCGGTGCTGGAGAATAAGAAGGCTGACAAAGATAGCCCTACATGGATCGCACCGACATTAATCAACGGTGTTGTGCTTGAGACACCATCGACCCCAGTGGGGTATCGCAAGTCGTCGAATGGGGTTGTGACAGTACAAGGATCGGTCAAGCTTCCGACAGCTCCTGGATCATTTAAAGCTTTTGTATTACCTAGCGGGTACAGGCCTTCCAGCCAAGGGGCAGTATTTTTATGCGCGGGACTAGCTGACGGTGTAGATATACTTGTACGCGCGATTATTGCGTCAAATGGCGAGGTTACGCTCATATCTACGTCCAGCAGTCCTCTTGCGTGGATACGACTAAATGCCATTCAATTCATAGCCGAACAATAAAAGGAGGGCAACACATGAAAGCAGTTCCTAAAGTAAATACAGACGGACTCTATCTGGAGGACGAGTTGGTGGACGATGCCTTTTCAGGTGTCGTCCCTTTTTATACTCCATCTTCGCCCACGCTATCTGATACAAACCAGCAGCTAGACACCTATCAGCATACTAACAGCAGCTCTAGTACCATAAATGGAACAAGTTCAGAAAGCATCCTTGCTGGTTATACGATAGCAATTCCAGTGCCGCCAGGCTTATATCATCCTCGTTTTGATATCCAAGGCTGGCTGACTTATGAAGCGGAATATAACCAAAAAATGATAGAAGCACAGGGCGCGTATGAGCAGTTGAACAAGGAATCTCAGGCAGCATTTCAGAAGCTGCATGATGAATGGCAAAACAAGCCGGAAAACGAACGCGGGGATGAACCTGTATATTTTGCTCAGACATTCACGGCTCCAGAACGAAGAGACCCAACGACGTTCTGGAGTGAAGGATTAAGTGCCGAAGCGATTAAGGAACTAACACAAAAAGCAGAGCAACAGCCAAGTGAGACAGATCAATTGAAGCAGCGTATTGCAGATCTCGAAGTAATGCTGACTCAGCTCATGCTTGGTAGCACAGGAAAATAACGTGTACTGACTATTATATATAGCAAAAATTTTTATATAAAAGAGGTGAAGTCATAACTATGACCGCTTTAACAGAGGCTCAATTGCGTATTTGTGCTCATGCTTGCATCACCCGCTATGAGCGGGGAGAGGGCGATATAGCAACGATCATGGGAAGCTACATTTTAGATGAAGAACAACGTGAACAAGTAATGAAGATTATTTTATCCAAGCGTTCTGATCTGGTAACGGGCAACGTAGGTGATTCATCATCAACTGATGCTCTGAATGAACAGGAAGAAACGGTTAAATGGTATAACTCTATTTTCCGTAAAAAAACAGTATAGAGAACAAAACAAAAATAATTGTTTAAATGCCCTTGGATCAGTTCAAGGGCATTCATTTTACACCTTGGTTCAAAAGGGGGAACAAATATGCATGAAAAGATCGATCAGATTTGGCTGGGGCTATCCACGGGGACCTTGATCGGTTATTTTTTTGGGGGGTGGACCACAATGTTGACGTTGCTGTGGTGGATGGTCGTGATCGACTTTTTCACCGGATGGGCAGCGGCCTGGATTAATGGGGAGCTAAAAAGCCGCCAGGGGTATTACGGTATTTTTCGCAAGGTTACCGTGTTTTTGCTCATTACGGTAGCTCATCTAATCGACGGTATTCTCGGGGATGCACATTACTTCCGGGATGCCGTCGTTTTCTTTTATTTAGCGAACGAGCTGTTGTCCATTATTGAAAATGTGGGCAGAATGGGAGTGCCGATGCCGGATATTTTGCGGAATGCGGTAGCTATTTTTGAGTCCAAGTCGAGTGGAGAAAAAATAAAGCCAACCGACCCTTCCGACAAAGAAAATAAAGCTTCATAAAGTGCCACTAGTGGCCACTACCAAAATAGGCAGACTACCTTTTCGCCCTTTTTTCGGTGTAAAAGTGGAAAAGCCCAGACCGTATGGATGGTCCAAGCATATGGATAACAGAGACAAAGTGAGCTACAACATTATGAATGATAAGGAGGGAACGCCTTATGCAGAATCGCAGCCCTAACGCTGCCGAAGGCATTGACGTATCCCGATATCAGGGAACGATTGATTGGAAGCGTGTACGAGCCGATGGTAAATCGTTTGCCTTTATTAAAGCGAGTCAAGGACAGCGTTACGTCGATCCGACATTTATCACGAATGCAAAAGGGATCAAGGCAGCCGGGATTCTCCTGGGAGCTTACCATTTTGTAGATGCAACTAGTGTAAACGCAGCAAAAGCGGAAGCCAGGCATTTCGCCGAGGTGCTGGATCAGGTGGGGGGTGCGAAAGCGCTGGACTTGCCAGCGGTGATGGATTACGAAAATAATCCGGGAGGGCTTAGCTCGGCCGCGATTCATGAGGTTGCGTTGGCATTTATAACGGAATTTGAACGAGTAAGCGGCCGCAAGCCGATGGTATATACAGGGAATGCTTTTGCTGCCCATTTCAAAGCCCCATTGGGTAGTTATAAGCTGTGGATTGCGCGTTATAGTACACGAGTGCCCGGCGACACCACGGCATGGAAGCGCTGGGACTTTTGGCAATACAGCGATAGTGGACGGGTTGATGGAATTCAAGGGCCGGTTGACCTGAATGTATACGTCGGAACAGAGGCCGAGCTACGCCAAGCATTTGTAGGAGAAAAGGGGGATGAGCCAATGACAGCAGAGGAAAAAGCGGCATTTAAGGCCCTGCAGCAGCAGGTCGCCGCCCTTGAAAACAGCAAAGATGTGCTTAAGCAGACGTTGAATGAACAAAGCGCTTATATTAAAAAGGTGGATCAGCGGGTAGCTGAACTGGAGGCGCGTCAGGCTATGCCTGTACCGACCTGGGCGAAGGAAGCGATGGCTGCCGCTGTTGCATTTAATCCGGCAAGCCCGATTGTGGATGCGAAACTGCCAAGCAGTTACGATTTTTATCGCTTACTGGTCGTACTGAACCGTCTGGGTGTGTTTAAAACAACCAAATGATCTTCGAAAGAACTCATTCACTGCCAATCCCACTTTTATATGAAATGAGTAAAGCAGTTACGCCCGAAGTCTAAATAGACAGGCGGTTGAAGGCAACCGCCTGCCCTTATTGCACCCTTATTCGAAAAGCAATTCAATATCCTCTTGGCTAATCCGAGCAGATTCAAAGTCCGAAGGAGTGAAGTGAACATTCTGCTGACTAAGTGTAAAATCAATCACACGGTGTAGAGTTTGGACATACATATGCATAAATTCGGTTATACTTTCTTTTTCAAACATTGTTGTGCTATACATCATATGGACCACCAACTGGTCGTTAACAATCAGGCTGTTGATTTCGATGCCAGCCGTTAGATGATTGGCGTAGTCCACATCTTGAAGGCCTGGAGTATGCTTATATACATAGTCTGAACTCTGAATTTCGTGATCGAACTGTCCCAGATAATTGAAGCGTAGGGGACGAATCTTTTTACTTTTTTCAATAGCTCCTAGCATGTATTTTAAAATGCCATAACCGATACCCTGTTGGGGAATGCGTCGGCGCAGTTCCTTGACATATGCAATGACACTGCCTATTTCTGTACCTGGCACTTGAATACGTAAGGGATGTAACGCCGTAAACCAGCCAACCGTTCTGGATACGTCTACGTGATCCAGGCTCCTTCCGTGATGCTCAACCTCATAAGTGAAATCGTCCAATCCAATCCATTCCTTTACACTTAACGCCAGGGCAGCCAGCAGTAAATCCACAGGTTCGGTATGATAGACCTGATTCGCCTTGGTGAGCAGTTTGTGCGTATGGGCAGGGGAAAGTTCTCCTTCGACGACTGTACATGAAGCATAGTTTACGGCAGTGGATGGCTGGCTTGTGATGAATGCTGGAAAATGGTCGTTGCCGCCCTCCATTTCATTCCAAAAATCAAGCTCCTCCCGTAGATCCGCAGTAGTGGAATAATGATGAAGCTCCTTGGCAAAGGTTTGAACAGAGGCTGTTTTTCTTGAAAAATGTACCTCCTTGCCTTCTTCTAAGGCATGATAAGCCTCCAATACATCCTCCAATATAATTCTCCAGGAAACTCCATCTACAACCAGATGATGCGCAGTGATGAACAATTCCCAGGTTCCTTGTCCGTGATCGAATATAGCTGCTCGAATAGGAAGACGGTGGGACAGATCGAAACCGGATTGCAAGCTATGCACCAGCTTATTGAATTCATGCTGCCAAGCCTCTGCTGAAATAGGCGTCATGTCATAACAATCCAGCTTGAACGGGATTGCAGTGAGTTCCGGGTTATAAAATAACTTGCCATCCGGGTGTATGCTCATCCTTAAAGCATCGTGATGTTCAATTACTTTGTGAAATGCCTTTTCTAGAGCAGAACGATCCATTTCATTTTTCAGCAGAAGCAAGACCGATTGATTATAGTGATGAGGATTATGAAATGACTGCTCCATAAACCACAAGGAGATCGGTGTAGGCTGAATTTCTCCGCTGACGGGAGCTGAAGAATCGTACAGTCGGCTCTTTTGGCGTGTGTAATGAGCAAGCTCTGCTATACTGGGATGCGCTAAAACATCCTGTACACCCACTTCCAAATCATAGTTATTTAATTTGGATGTCATCTGGATCGCTTTAATAGAGTCTCCGCCCAGTGCGAAGAAATTATCGTGGATACCTATGTTAGACGTATGGAACAGCTCTTCCCAAACCTGCACGAGAATGCTTTCCACCGTATTATGGGCTTCCTCATATATGTCAGTTAATCCAGAGGACACGTCTGGCACAGGAAGCTTTTGCTTGTCCACCTTGCCATTGGATGTAAGCGGAATGATTTCCAGCTGGAGTATGTGGCTTGGTACCATATAATGGGGAAGACAAGCATGTAAATAATCTTTGAGAAGCTTGGGAGAGATAACACGATCAGATACATAATAGGCACACAAAACGGGATATCTATTCACATCGCCTGTTTCCACAACGTTTACGACAGCATGCTGAATGTCAGGATAGGAGGATAAAGCTCCTTCAATTTCACCTAGCTCGATACGAAAGCCTCTGATTTTAACCTGATGATCATTTCGGCCAAGGTATTCGATCAGGCCATTTTCCAGCCGTATCCCCATGTCACCGGTTTTATACATTCGTTCGCCAGGAACAAAAGGATTATCGAGAAACCTTTCTTTTGTGAGTTCCGGTCTGTTCAGATATCCTCTTGCCACTCCATGACCGGAAATGTAGATTTCTCCTTTTACCTGCATAGGAACAGGCTTTAAATGCGCATCCAGCAAATATACAGCCACGTTATCGGAAGGCACGCCGATGGGAACGGATCTTCTGCTATCCCGGTCTGCATCATACATATGGATCATGCAGCCTACAACGGTTTCCGTAGGTCCGTACTCATTGAACAGGGCAATACTTCCGCCAAACTTGTCATGAATGTTGTGAGCAAGACTGACTTTGAGATCTTCTCCTCCTACAATGTATTTGCGGACGCTCGATGTACGAATGTCCGACTCTTGTAGAAGGGACAAGTGAGCGGGAGTTAGCTTTACAATGGTTGTACGTTGGTCTTTCATAATGCGGAACAATACAAATTCGCCGGGATCATCATCTCTGTAGAGGTTGATGGCATGTCCGCTGATTAATGGGGTGAATATGGAAGTGACAGTCAGATCAAAGGCTATTGACGAATAACAAGCAAAGACCTCGTGAGCTGCGGACAAGTAGGTTTTATTCGCCCACCATATGTAATTCACAAGTCCCTTGTGCGGAACTGCCACTCCTTTAGGTTTGCCTGTGGAACCGGAGGTGTAAATTACATAAGCGAGCTGGTTCGGTCCGCTTTGTGGCTTCAAATTCGAGCAATCTCCATGGTACAGGGATGCATCGTCTATACGATAAACTCCTCTGGAAAATGAAATATCATCATTCAAAGGTGCATCGGTAAGAAGCAAAGCAGCCCCGGAATCCTCCAGCATATAGCTAACACGGTCAGCTGGATAGTGAGGATCTATAGGCAGATAGGCCCCACCTGATTTCAACACAGCTAAGATCGAAATGATAAGCTCAAATGAATGCCCAGCCATGATCCCCACGATACTCTCTTGCCCAATACCACGGCTTTTTAAAAACCTCGCCAGTTGGTTAGCTTGTTCATTTAACTCACGATAGGTTAACGTGTGCTCTTCAAAGTAACAGGCAATATTAGTAGCTTTTTCAACGGCTTGCTGCTCAAATAACTGAGTAATGGTTAGGGACGAGGGATAGGAAGAACGTGTTTGATTCAGCCCATAGATCAGCTCATTTTGTTCCTGCGGAGATAGCATTTCAATTTCCGCAATCGGGGTCTGTGGCTGCTCGATCATCTCGCGAACGATATGAATGATATACTCAAACATTTTTGCGATCTGCGTCTCACTGTAAGAATTCACTTTATAGTCAAAGTCCAGCGTAATTCTTCCGCTCCCCTCCCAGTCACGAATAACCAGTTGCAGCGCATAAGGTTGATAACCACTGAAAACCTCCTGAACTTCATAGGGGCACCCATCAAATTGGGGACTAAATTTCATATTGTAATAATTAACACACATATCAAACAGACTGTTATATCCTTTTTGAGCAAGCTCCAGGTCACTAGCTAGAAGATCATATGGATATTTTTGATGAAAATAAAAATTCATCAGCTCTGCCCCCACATGCTTCATCAAAGAGCAGGCATCTAAAGCTTCATCCAGTTGGATGCGAAACGGCATGGTGCTGGTGAACATGCCAAACGTATTTTTTTGTTTTTTTCCCGATCTGTTCAGGACTGGAGTCCCGATCACCACATCGGTTTCTTGAGTCGTCCGGTAGATGTAAAGCAGAAGGGCGGATACGAATAATACGTTTACAGAAAGTTTGGAGCTTTGGATAAAGGTCTGAATGATGCGTGAAGTTTCACTATCGATGGCAAAGGATGTTCGAACGGCCGAAATATCTTTGCTTTTGTTGATAGGTATCATGTCGGGTAAGGTTTGGAATTTTTCATGCCAGAATATTTTATTTTTAATAAAACGCTCAGATGTTAAATAGGCTTGTTCTTGATCAATGATAGGTATGTAGGAATATTCTTCATCAGCAGGCAGGGGGCTGTGGTTAACCAGTAGTGTATAATACTGCGAAATTCGTTCAGACACGATATGTAAGGCCCAACCGTCTGCAATAATATGATGAAATTGACCCAAATAACCAACATCAGCAGGCCCAAGTTTAAAAATAACAAAAGAATACAGTTTGGCATTCAACAGAGGCATAACCTGTCCACTCACAGCCTTCAGCCATTGTTCAAAATGAAGTAACGGATCAGGCTCATGACTAAAATCAATACATGCGATCTGCTCCTTTTCATAGGGCTTCACGTACTGTACGGGTTCTCCATTTTGCTCTTCGATCTGGATGCGGAGGCCTTCCGTTTTGGAAATGAAGAGTTGAATCGCTTTCTCCAGCGCGTCAAACTCTAGTTCCTTTTGAATGCGTACAAGTCCGGTCAGATTGTGCATGGCTGTCGTACCATATATTTTCTCGTTATACCAAACTCTTTTTTGAGAATGTGTTAGTGCATAGAACATCCATTAGCCTCCTTATACATGCAGATATTGAAAAACATAGAGTCTACATAAAAATGATCCTAGCCCACCCAATAAAAACAATCAAGCAGAAAAAATGTATTTTTAAACAAAAAATAAAACGGATTTTCGACAATTTTATTCCAATTTAAAAAGGCGAGTTCCCTTTAAAAGGTTTCCGTAGGTTTACAATGGAATTTTTAAAAAAGTGTGAATTAGCTCACTACATCCGATATGGATGAAATGTTAAGGTGTTAATACAATTTCGATAATATTGATAAATATTAATTTATTAAGTATTTCTGGTAATTGACTCTCCGATTTCGCAATCAATATCCTGGCATTCTTCCTTAATTTTCCTTTAAATAAATCCATTCCTATTTAACAAATATTTACCCTTAAACTATTTAATTATCCATAAATTAAATATACAAATTGTGTATATTTATTCATGATGTTGAATACTATTTATCCTAGTTTTTTTATGTAATTACTAGATAAATAGTCTTACATATATTGGTCAAGCAAGCTTTGATTACATATTACAAAGAAAGCTGGAGCGATTATGGAATGTAAAAAGATGATCATGAGAAAAATGGCAGCGGTTATCCTGATTTTCGCTTTAGTGGCTACATGTATTCCGCCCAGTCGTGCGGAGGCCGCAGCAGGATTGGATGAAAACACCACTCAGCGTTTGGAAGCATTTATTCATGAGAAGATGCAGGAAGGTCATATCCCTGGAATGACAGTTATTGTGGTTCGTGGAAAGGAAACGGCCTATCTCAAAAGTTTTGGGTACGCCAATGTGGACAAGCAGATTCCTGTAACACCCGAGACAAGCTTTGAAATTGCCTCTTGCTCCAAAGGATTTACAGCACTTGCCGTGCTGCAACTACAGCAGCAGGGGTTGTTGAAGCTGGATGATCCCGTTTCAAAGTTTTTTCCATGGTTTCAAGCCAAGTATAAGCACCAAAATGTCGAGATTACACTGCGGCAGCTGTTACATCACTCCAGTGGCATTCCATGGTACACAATTACCGACATCCCGATCTCCAACCGTCCCGATTCACTGGAACAGGTTGTACGAAATGTGAATGGCCTGGAATTACATAATCGTCCTGGCGAACGCTTTGAATATGCCACCATTAACTACGCAATCGTGGGGGCTGTCATTCAAAAGGTCACAGGGCAACCTTACGAAGATTATATGAAGACCCATATTTTTCAGCCTTTAGGTCTGAATAAAACTACTCTTTATCCCACAGAAGCCGCACCCACGATGGCAACAGGCTACAAGAACGGCTTTTTTCAAGCACGTGAATATCAATCCCCTGTCTTTAGAGGAAACCGTCCCGCTGGTTATATCATGATGGACGGAAATGACCTCGCCACTTGGCTCAAATATCAGTTGGGCAGCCTGAAATCTCCCATGACTCCATTAATTATGGAAACTCATGCGCCTGACCGCACCGTTACCCCCAGCAAGTTTGATATGTCGTCTTATGCTATGGGCTGGGCTGATTATCAAAGCGGAAATGGAGAGGTGTCCAAGGCTGGATTAAATCCGAATTTTTCTGCTTATATGGTTTTTCGCCCTCAGGATCAGCTGGCTGTAGGGATTATGGCGAACAACGGTACCACGTTAACGTATATCACCGGGCATGGTCTTATGGACATTTTACGAGATCGGCAGCCTGTGTCTCCGTATGAGCCAGATCAGAAAACAGACAATGCGTGGTCCGTTATTACGATCATGCTGGCATGTTATGTGCTGGCGGTAGGGGTCCTGTTGAGTACGGTGGTACGGGATATCATCCGCAAACAACGTGTTTTGAAGCCTTTGAATCCAAAAAAGCTGCTCACATGGCTGCTATTTTTACTTTGCAGTACACCATTTTTGTATGGAGTTTATCTGGTTCCTACAGCCATGCAGGGCGTTTCTTGGACAACTGCGATCGTCTGGTCTCCGTTTAGCTTTCCGTTTGCGATTGCAGCCTTGGGGCTGGGATTGCTCTTGAGCTTTGGCTACCTGGTGTTGGGTACGCTTTTTCCGAACACAGACGAAAATAAACGCTCGATTCCTTTACTGGTAATGATGAGCTTGCTAAGCGGGGCGGCGAATGCCTTTGTCATTTTTATCGTCAATTTCTCAATTGGCAGCGAAATACCGCTCAAATATCTGCTGTATTATTTCGGATTAGCGCTGGCGGTTTATATTTTCGGTCGCAAGCTGATTGAAACCAAATTAGTGAAGATTACCTACAACATGATTTATCGAAAACGAATGGAACTGATTCAACGTGTGCTACACAGCTCTTATGACAAATTAGAACGCATGGACAATGGCAAAATTTTAGCCACTTTAAATAATGATACAGAGATGGTGGGCTTCTCGGCCAATGTGGCGGTGGGGTTCGCGACCAGTCTACTGACAGTCATCTGCTGCTTTGTTTATCTCGGTACAATTTCATTTTGGGGCACGATACTTTCCCTTGCTGTCATTGCGGTGATTGCCGCATTTTATAGCATCGTCAGCGGTACGGCTAACCGCTATTGGGAAGAGGCGAGGGATACCCAAAACGTGTATTTGGGGTTCATCGACCACATGCTCAAGGGCTTTAAAGAGCTTAGTATGCATGGACGCAAAAAGACGGAGTTTAGCAGCGATATTCAGGATAGCTGTGAACAGTATCGTCAAAAACGCTCCGTGTCCCGCATTAAATTTACCAATGCACTGGTGCTGGGCGAGACGCTGCTGATTTTAATTTTAGGTGTAGTTACCTTTGTGTTCCCGACGATTTTCCCGAACATTAAGGATTACACATTAATTCAATTTGTTGTCGTGTTCCTCTACTTGATCGGACCCATCAACGGATTGTTGCAGGCTGTGCCGGAGCTGTTCCAGATTCGGACCTCCTGGCGAAGAATTAAAGCCTTTATTGCGGAAATGCCGACTGATGACAGCGGAGAAGTGTATGATACTGCGAGTTTTGTGGATGAAGAAGTGGCTGTGGAACGAATTGGTTTTCATAATCTTAGCTTCGAGTACAGCAACGTGACTGGAGAGTCCAGCTTTCTGGTCGGACCTATTACACTGGAAGCGGCTAAAGGACAGATTATTTTCATCACAGGTGGCAATGGCAGTGGTAAAACGACGCTTGCTAAATTAATGACTGCTCTCTATCCTCCACAAACGGGATACATCACGATCAATGGAGAGGTCATTGATGCCCGCACGTCGGGCGAGTATTTTTCCACCGTCTTCTCTGATTTTCATTTGTTTGAGCGCTTGTACGACATTGATTATAAGGAAAAGCAGTCCGACATTGAGCGTTATCTGAAAAGACTGGGACTGGAGGAAAAAGTAACGGTCAAGGATGGATATTTCAGTACGCTCAAGCTATCAGGTGGACAACGGAAGCGGCTTGCGCTTTTGATCTGTTATCTGGAAGATCGACCCGTATATTTGTTTGACGAATGGGCTGCCGATCAAGATCCGGAATTCCGCAAGTTCTTTTACCATACACTTCTGCCTGAAATGAAGGCGGCGGGTAAAATTATTTTCGCCATTACGCATGATGACCATTATTTCCATACCGCAGACCGACTGCTGAAGATGGAAATGGGGCAGATGAAGGAGCTGGAGGTGCTGAGTGCTGAAGTCAGTGGCTCATAACCAATCCATTAAAATTCATGAAAAAGTGTGGGCTTAACATGGAAAACTACATTGTTGTCAAAGGTGCAAGACAGCACAACCTGAAAAATATCTCCTTGCGGATTCCGCGAGATCAACTGGTTGTTTTCACGGGAGTTAGCGGCTCGGGTAAATCATCGCTTGTCTTCAATACACTATATGCGGAAGGGCGACGACGCTTAATGGAGTCGCTGTCCGCATATGAACGAATGGGCTTGCGAAAAACGGAAGAGGCGGATGTGGACTTGATCGAAGGGTTGTCTCCGGCAATCGCGATGGAGCAAAAGACGGTGTCGCGCAACCCGAGGTCAACCGTGGGTACATTGACCGAAATCTCCTCTTTTGTCCGGTTGTTGTTTTCACGAACAAGTCGGGCGGTTTGTCCCTACTGTCAGGAAGCACTGCCTGTGCAGACAAGGAAAAAAATCACGGAGCAGGTACTCCAATGCTCACCTGATGCTTCAATAGAAATCTATGCGCCGATCCTTTCCATGCCACATGAAGGGCCTGTCGCGTTGCTGAAGGAAATACAAAAAAAAGGCTACACCCAATTAAGCTGGAATCAAAAAATGCTGGATGTAGAGCAAGCTGAGGTTTTGTTTTCCAGTATGTCTCCACAGGCAGTACGTCTAGGAAAAGGAGACAGTCAGCTGGAGGTACTGGTTGGCAGAATTACGATTTCAGCTTCCGTGGAGCAACGCAAAGATATTCAAGCTATGGTGGATAAAGCACTGGATTTAGGAGATGGCTGGATTCAAATTCGACCTGTGGTTGATAAACGATTCGTATGTAATCTGAATTTTGGCTGCTCCTGTTGTGGTATGGTGGCGAGTGAAATTTCGGCAGGGGCTTTCTCGTCGAATAGTCCTTTGGGTGCTTGTCCGACTTGTACAGGACTGGGCACTCATTATGAAGTAGATCTGGAACGTGTGATTCCTGATCGATCCAAAAGTCTAGCTGAAGGAGCGATTCAGCTACTTGGCTGGCAATGTGAGCAAGAGAAATTTCATAAAAATCGAAAAATTTTGGAGGGACTAGCGACCCGATATCATTTTGAACTGAGCACGGCGGTAAAGGATCTGCCAGATGAGGCGTTATACGCTGTGCTATACGGTACTCAAGGGGAAAAGATTGCAATTGAGAATCCTGCTACAGGTGGCAAGCTGATGCACGAAAGATTTGCAGGGATTGTGAATCTTATTTATGAGCGCTTTAACGCTAATGCCAAGGATGAAATGAGCGCCATGAAAGCGGAAGACAAGGAAGTGATGTGGGAACAAGTATGTCCGAGCTGCGGAGGAGCACGTTTGAAGGCAGAACGACTGCTATATCGTGTGGGGGACAAAACGATCCGCGATTTTTCGAACATGCCGTTGGTTGAGCTGTATGCAGGCTGTGATGAACTACTGCGAATGGCACCTCAAGTTTTCGAGAGTCTTGCGGCTGTGGCCCAGCCCATTTTACAGGAAATCAAGACTCGTTTGACGCTGCTGCTGGATATGGGACTGGACTATTTAAATCTGAACCGTCCGGTGACCCTGCTCTCGGGTGGTGAATCCCAGCGCGTACGCTTGACGACCCAATTAAGCTCTGGGCTGATGGGCATGATCTACATTTTGGATGAACCCAGTGTTGGATTACACCCGAAGGATACCGGGAAAATGATAGCTATGCTTCACAGACTACGGGATTTGGGAAATACCATCTTGGTCGTCGAACATGATGAAGAGATTATGGCCCAAGCGGATTATCTTGTAGATATTGGGCCTGGCGCAGGATTGCTCGGTGGTGAAATTGTAGCACAGGGTACGGTGGAAGAAGTCATGAGCAATTCGAAGTCTTTGACAGGACAATATTTGAGTGGCAAGCAAGGTATTCCTGTTCCCACCCAACGAAGAAAGGCCTGTGACGGGAAATATCTTGAGGTGCTGGGAGCCAGGGAGAACAATCTACAGAACCTGAATATACGAATTCCACTGGGTTGTTTAGTTTGTGTTACAGGGGTATCAGGATCAGGGAAAACCACGCTGGTTCATAACGTTATATATGGGAAATTACGTTCTCGCCTGGAGGGTAAATCTGCATATCTGAAGCACGATGTAGAGCTGAAAGGAGAAGCGTCGATTGATCAGGTGATCTGTATCGATCAGAAGCCAATTGGACGGACATCGCGATCCACTCCGGCTACTTATGTGGGGGTGTTTGACGCCATTCGAAAGCTGTTTGCCAGGACAGAAATAGCTAAGCAACTCCAACGAAAGAGTGCACATTTTAGCTTCAATTCACCGGGTGGACGCTGTGAAGTTTGTTCAGGACTCGGGGTGATCGTCACTGAAATGCAGTTTATGTCTGACGTTGAAATGGTTTGCGAAACGTGCCGGGGCAGACGCTACAGCGAGGATATACTGGCAATTACATATCACGAGAAGAATATCGCGGATGTATTGGAGATGAGCATTGAAGAAGCTGCTGTTTTCTTCGCTGACCAACCGGATATTTACGGCAAGTTGAAGCTCATGAACGAATTGGGTCTTGGTTATATGAAGCTGGGTCAGTCTGCCACGACATTATCTGGCGGGGAAGCCCAGCGTATTAAGCTGGTAGAGGAGCTAAGTCAGTTAAAAAAAGGGCGCAGCCTGTTGTACATTTTGGATGAACCGACCACAGGCTTGCATCCCGACGACATTCAGCGACTGCTAACTATCCTTCAACAGCTCGTGGATGAGGGCAACACCGTACTCATCATTGAACATAACCTGCATCTGATCAAAACAGCAGATTATGTGATAGACCTTGGCCCTGAAGGGGGCACCCGAGGTGGACAGCTAGTGGCAGCTGGAACGCCTGAGCAGGTTGCGACCTGTGAGCACTCCCATACCGGAGCTTTTTTACGTAACTTAGGAATGGATTACGACGAGAACGAGGTGAGAGCATGAGCAACAGATTGGAACATTTACGCATTCTCCCGACAGGCCCCCTAAATTATTATCTGCAAAAGCGATACAACGATCTGCCATGGGTGCACAAGTTTGGCTTGGATCACATCAAGGTAAAGGGGGATTTTATACTCATTCATGCATGGAAGCCTGGGTATGTGAAGCTAACACGGGAACAGGCGAATCTTCTCAAAGCAGCCATTGAAAAAGGCGAAAACCCAGAGGACAAGCTTCCACGGTTACCGGAAGCATGGCTACTGGACGGAGAAGATGAACCTGATGTGGAAGGACTCTTGGCTAAGGTCATCGTGCCCGAGTTATTCGAACTGCTTTCCCCGGAAAATCTTCAAGAAGACGTGACCAGTCCGCAATCTATCCGGTTAAGAGCTATTTTGGAGCGTGTCGCCGAGCATGTACCTGTTTTTCCAGCCATTCAGAATCCCTATGAGCTGCGTCGTTTTCTGGAGGTCGTGAAGAGCCAAAAGCCTAAAACAGTCGTTGAGATCGGGACAGCCAGCGGCGGTGTATTTTATTGCCTGAGTCAACTGGCCGATCCGGACGCGTTGCTCGTCAGTATTGATTATCCGGGTGGACCGTATGGAGGGGGTCAGGATGACAGTGAGGTGCAGCTCTATTCCAGCTTTGGCAGCACGGGGCAGCAGTTTTCTTTTATTCGAGACCGTTCATTTCACTGCTCCACCAAACAGGACTTGAAAAAGGTTTTAGGAGAACGGCAGATTGATCTTCTGTTTATCGATGGTGATCATTCCTACGGTGGAGTGAGTTCGGATTTTCGTATGTATCAAGAGCTGGTGGCACCGGGCGGCATGATTGCTTTTCATGATATCAGTATGCGGCCTGAAACGTGGGGAAGAGGTTATGATGTTGGCGTTTTCTGGGATGAAGTGAAACAAAGTTATCCCTCCTTTGAGGAGTTTGTAGACCCAACGGGCTGTCGAGAGCCATTTATTCGTCACCCGCAAGAGGGACTGTTCGCATATGGGATTGGCACCATCATTCAATTGTAAGGGGGAGAGAAACCATGAGCCACCGTCCATTGAACAAAACACGTGTGGAGGATGTCATTGGTTTGACTCCCATGCAGGAAGGAATGCTTTACCACTATTTACGGGACAAGGATACAGGAGCTTATTTTGAGCAATACAGCTATACGCTGCAGGGTCAGCTTGATCTATCTGTCTGCTATGAGGCGTGGAAATGGACGATTCAACAGCATGAAGTGCTGAGAAGCGTATTCCGCTGGGAAAAGATCCAGAACCCGGTTCAGATTGTCCTGAAAGGACGCGTCCTATCTTTCACTTTCCATGACCTCATAGAAATGGAAGAGGTGGAGCAAGAGACGGTACTACAGGAGCTGCGCGAGGCAGACCGTGCTGTAGGATTTGACCTGTCCGAGGGCCCCCTACTGCGGATTACGGTGTTTAGGCTGGCACATGATCGTCATATCATGATGGTCAGCAACCACCATATTGTGATGGATGGCTGGAGTAATGGCATTGTGCTGGGTGAGTTTATCCGGGCATATGATGCGCTGCGTGCAGGCCGGGAGCCAGAACGATTAGCCAAGCCGCGTTTTGGAGAGTACGTGAAATGGCTTGGTACGCAGGATAGAAGCGGAAGCAAGGCATTTTGGCAAGCTTACCTGACTGGATATGAGGTTCAGCCCCTGTGTTTACCCGATACAATTTCTAGCTCAGAAATAAGCGATACGGCTTGCGAATCGTATGTTTTGCAATCGGAGCTGGTGAGGGGGCTTGAAGCTGTTGCGAAGGAAGAATCCGTGACAGTAGGTACCCTTTTTACAGCGGCCTGGGGTATTCTGCTGCAAAAGGTCAGCAGACGTCAGGATGTGCTTTTCGGCACGACGGTATCTGGTCGCTCTAGCAGCCTGCCTGGAATTGAACGGGTAGTGGGGCTTTTGATGAACACGGTTCCTGTACGGTTACAGTCAGGCAATGGAGATACGCTGCAACAAGCCTTGCTCGATATTCAGCAAGCCAGCGTAGCGAGACAGCCCTACGAAACAACACCGCTTGTGGATATACAGTCTTACGGCAATTTCAGAAGCACAGAGCGTCTTTTTGATACGTTGCTTGTGATTGAAAATTATCCGCTGGAGATCAATCGACAGAGTGAATTGACCTTGGAATCCTTTTCTGGCCATAGCGTAACGGATTATTCACTTCTGGTGAGCATTCATCAAATGGAGCAAACTGCCATCCAAATCATGTATCAGCCCTCAAAATATGAGCCGTCCGCGATTGAACTGTTATGTGAACGTTATGTTGCTTTGCTCAGGCTGATCGTTACAGAAAGAGATTATGCCATTCAGAATATTCACTCCTTGACGGAGATGGAAAAGAGACTGGAAGAGGTTTGGGCGATTGAATTTGACTATAGCCCGGATACTTTGAAAAGGAGTGTATGAAGATGAAGAAGCCGAAAGCTTGGGAACAAATGGATTCCTATCAATGGATGACCACGAAAGAAACCGCCCACTATTACCGACTCATCGCCAATCTAATGAAGGAGATTCACGCTAAAATTCCAGATGAACAGTATCATTTGGACAAAGTAGCGACAGAAACGGATATTCGTGAGGAAAACTTTCAGGGAAAAAACTATCAACGCGCAGTCATGTATTTAATGTCTAACGGATGTGAGTGGGCCTTGAAAAACGGAAATGGCTGCACCATGTGCGGTCATTTGGCCAAGCAAACACGTAAAGACGGCCCTCTCTCTGCCCATTATTATTTGGAGCAATTTAGTGAGGAATTTAAGCGGATTGATTTTAGCAAATATCCTTTACTCAATCTGTATAATAACGGCTCCATTCTCAACGACAATGAAGTTCCGGCTGAAGCGCTGTGGGAAATCATACGCATGGTTGGAGAAAAGCCTGAGATCAAAATGCTGGTCATCGAAACCAGACCCGAATTTGTAACGAAAGAAAATATGGCGGAAATTAAGCGCCTTTTACCGGATAAGCATGTGGAAGTCGCCATGGGGCTCGAAATGATTGACGACTTTTTGCGGTATGTATGCATAAACAAAGGCTTTTCCTTAAAGCAATTTGATAAGGCCGCCCGCTTGGTGACCCAGGAGCTGAATTTACGTAGCTATGTGTTGCTGAAGCCGCCCTTTATTACGGAACAAGAGGCTATCGAACATGCCGTACAAACGATTGAGCATGCTTTTGAGCTCGGTACGACGACCGTTTCACTGGAAAGCTGTACCGTACAGGATTATACACTTGTGCAATATTTAAGTGACCAGGGCGCCTATAAACCGGCATGGCTCTGGAGCATCGTTGAGGTGGTAAAACGGACGGCGCATTTGGGTAAGATCATCGTCGGTTTGTTCCAATTCTATCCTTCTCCTGTCGGGGTGCCTTACAATTGTCCGCATTGCAGTGATCGAGTAATGGAGGCGTTGAAGGAGTATAATCACACTCTTGATCCGAGCGTTCTGGACCATCTGGATTGCAGCTGCAAGGCTGAATGGAAGAAGGAACTGAATCACGTGCATCCTCCTTTTGAGGAAAGACTGAGCATTTTGAATAGTGAATTAATTAAGTGATTCATTGAGATTATCAACTGGAAGATATGGTAGATTCGTCAGCTCATGAAGGCCTGGAACGGTTGACAGAGAGGGGAGTGTGTATGGACAAAAGTACACATTTGAAAGGCCGGATCATTGAAGAATATTGGATGGAAAAATGGTCTCAAGACCTGCCGAGGGAGTTACTGCCTGCAAGCAGAAGCAAGTCTAACCATCAGCTGGAGGCTCGCAAGGAAACGCTCGAAATGGTTATTCCCAGGGAAACGATTCGTCAATTGGATCAAATGTCGAAGGGCTCGGAATTGGGACGTTTTATTTTGTTCCTGACGGCGCTGTCAGGGCTGGTCTATCGCTATTCGCAGTCAGAGGATATTTGTATCGGCACGACGACGCTTATACAGTCCGAACCCAAGCGGGGAAATGTGCTTTTTCTCAAGCCGCGGGTTCAGGAAAGCCGAACCTGGCGTGAGCTTAACGAAGACATGAAGGCCGAGTTTTCTCGAACGATGAATCATCAGGATGTTTCTGTGCCCCTTCTCTATAACAAATGGACATCTCTTCACGGGAGAGAACTGCAAGAACTGTGGCAACTGGCATGTGTGGATGAGGGATTACAAACGGTGACTGAGGACCTGGATCGGTTCGATCTGATGATCAAGCTTGTACCAAACGAAGAAGGTCGAATGCTGCAACTGGTTTATCGGCCTGAGGTGTATTCGTTGTCCCTAGTCCAATCCTTTGCTGCAAATTTGCTGTATGTTCTGGCTCAATGGCCTGAGAAATCGGCGGTCTCTCTGGAGGATGATGCGGCAAATATGCTGGCTCCACAGCAACGAGAGCTTCTGGTACATGGATTAAACCAGACGGCTGTAGAGCTGCCGGGTGTGACCTTGCTGCATCAATTGTTCGAAGAACAGGTGATGACAACGCCTGAACAAGCTGCTGTGGTCGAGGCAGGGTATCGCATTAGCTATAGAGAGCTAAATGCGAAGGCAAATCAGTTGGCCCGTACTTTACAACGTCACGGAGTGGGATCGGATGATATCGTGGGCATCATGGCTGAGTCGACGACGGAGGTCATCATTGCCATCTTAGCGGTATTAAAGGCTGGAGCGGCGTATTGTCCGATAGATCCGACGTTTCCAGTAGAGCGGGTACAGCAGCTTTTAACGGATAGTCGGATGGAGTTGTTGATCTCACCTCCACAGCATGTGGATACCCATGCTTTTCAAGGAACAGTGCTCGATCTATCCAATCCTGCATTATATGCGGGTGAGCCGTCCAATCTACCGTTTGAGGGTAGACCTGATCATACAGCGTATGTCATATACACATCAGGCTCGACGGGAGCGCCCAAAGGGGTGGTGATAGAGCATCGTCATATTGTCAATCAATTGGCTGGACTGAAACGCATCTATGACTTCCATGAACAGTTGAGACATGTTTTGATGGCTCCGTTCACATTCGATCCCTCTGTGCAGCAGATTTTTTTACCGTTAGCTACAGGCGGGACACTGTATCTGATTCCAAAAGAAGCCAAAACCGATCCAAGCGCCTTTTGGGGACTGGTACGGAAGGAACGGATTAACGTGTTGAATACCGTACCTTCACTGATGGAAGTGCTGTTGGAACAGGTGACAGATATCGAACATCACTTTGCTTTTATCATGGTGGCAGGTGAGGTTTGCAGCGGCGAGCTGGTACAGCAATTACGCGATAAGCTGAACATAGACAAGCTGCTCAACATTTACGGCCCGACGGAAGCGGCTATTAATACAACTCTGTATGAATGCCTGCCTGTAGAGCAGCGAGCAACATTACCCATAGGTAAGCCTCTGCTGAATTATCAGGTATACGTTCTGGATCCACAGCAACGCTTGCTGCCCTTCGGAGCTACTGGAGAGCTGTTCATCGCTGGCGCTGGACTGGCGCGCGGATACTTATACAATCCACGCTTGACGGCAGAACGCTTTGTGCCGAATCCGTTTGGGACCGAAACAGAACGGATGTATAAAACAGGCGATCTGGTGAGATGGCTGTCTGACGGCAATCTGGAGTTTGTCGGCAGGTCCGATGATCAGGTTAAGATCCGGGGGATGCGTGTGGAGCTGGGGGAGATTGAGTCTGTTCTCAGAAGTCATCCGTCCATCAAAGAAGCCGTGGTCATTCCGCATGGATCAGAGGAACGAACCGAGGATCTTGCTGCCTTTTATACCTTGAAAAAATCGGGAGCCAGGCAAGAATCTCCGGTCGGAACGAGCGATGTCCAGTCGTACTTGAAGCAGCATGTACCGGGCTATATGGTCCCGACTCATATCGTCTGCTTGGAGTCCATGCCCGTCACAGTGAACGGCAAGGTGGATAAAAAAGCGTTGCCTCTGCACCAGATTGTAATTACCGAAACCCGTGCATATGTGGCACCACGTAATGAGCTGGAAGAACAGCTGGCGGAGATCTGGAAGAAGCTGCTGGTCGTACCTGTCGTTAGTGTGGAGGAAAGTTTTTTTGAAGCAGGTGGAAATTCGTTGTCTATCGTGCGACTGCAAAGCAGAATCCACCATCTGCTGAAAGTTCAGCTGACGATTCCGCAGCTCTTTACACATCATACGATCGCCATGCAGGCTAAAATCATTCAGTTCGGCGGTGTAGAGCAACCTACCGAAGCCCTTCGCAAAACGGAAACAAAACGACTACATACCCACAGACCTGAGCTTGGAAGCAAGGGGCGAAACGGTGATGTTGCTGTGATTGGCATGGCTTGCCGTTTCCCTATGGCGGACAATTGCGATGACTTCTGGGACAATCTGTGTCGCGAGGTGGATGCCGTCCGCAACATTCCGGCCCATCGGTTACAGGATATTGCTCAGAGTTCAGATGATGTAGTCGGGCAGTCAAGATCGTTGCCGCAAGGGGCATATCTGGATCGAATTGATGGCTTTGATGCATCGTTTTTTCAAATATCCCCTAATGAAGCACGGATGATGGACCCGCAGCAGCGTCTACTGTTGCAGGTTGTATGGGAAGCGATGGTGAATGCGGGATACTCGGAAAAAGAGGTGTATGGCTCGAAGACAGGAGTGTTCGTAGGGACAGGCACACCGCAATATGTGGACCTTATGCCACAGGTAGAGCCTTCCGCAATTCCGGGGAATTTGCAGGCTGTGATTGCCGGACGGATTGCTTATGCCTTCAATTGGACAGGCCCGGCGGAGGTTGTTGATACAGCCTGTTCCTCTTCACTCATCGCCGTGCATCATGCGGTACAGGAGATAACGTCCGGCGGTTGTGAAATGGCTGTAGCTGGTGGTGTCAATCTGTATCTGTCGATGGTGGATGAAAATCTCTTCAATATGGGAATCGCCTCACCTGATGGAAAGACGAAGGCGTACGACGCATCGGCAGATGGTACAGGCGGTGGCGAAGGGGTTGGCGCTGTTGTACTGAAGTCACTGGAGCAGGCGGTGGCTGATGGTGATTATATTTACGCAGTAATCAAAGGAAGCGCAGCTAACTCGGATGGTCGCTCCAACGGGATCACAGCTCCCAATGCGGCAGCGCAGGCTGAAGTGATTGAAGAGGCCTGGAAGCGTGCGGAGATTGATCCGCAGACGGTTTCTTATATCGAAACGCACGGAACAGGCACCAAGCTAGGTGATCCTATTGAAATGGAGGGCATTACACGGGCTTTTGGACGGTATACAGATCGTAAGCAGTTCTGTGCGGTAGGCTCCGTCAAAAGCAATATCGGGCATCTGGATTCAGCGGCAGGGATTGCCGGGTTTATAAAAGCAGTGCTGGCCATCACCAAGCGTGAGATTCCGGCATCCCTTCATTTTAAAGTGCCTAACCCACATATTGATTTTGCAAATTCTCCGGTTTATTTTGCTCGGTCACTTCAGGAATGGACGCCAGACTGCGGAATTCGTCGTGCGGGGGTAAGCTCCTTTGGCTTGAGCGGAACGAACTGCCATGTTGTGCTGGAGGAATATGCGATCCAAAGAGAAGTTCCTTCTCTGGGCGAGGAATATGTATTCACCTTGTCAGCTCGGACTGAACAAGCGCTCTACGCTTATGCCGACAGGTTTGCAGCTTATCTGGGAAATACCAACGAAGCTTTGGCAGACATTTGTTACTGTACCAATATCAGCCGTGGAAACGACACCTGCCGTTTGGCTACCGTCGTCAACTCGCAGGAAGAATTACGGCGTAAGCTCATGCTGTTCGTGGAGCAGAGCGATCATGATGCAGCTTCGGCATTACCGGATCGCGAACGAATATACGTAAATACGACAGCAAAAACAGGGAACAGCCCTGAGCCGTATAGGGTACAGCCTGCGGAATCGCTGGAGCATATGGCAAAGGCGTATATGCAAGGAAGGGAGCTGGAGTGGGAGGACTATTATCACGGACAAAACCGGGTGCGAGTCCCTCTTCCAGGCTACCCGTTTGAAGAGAAGCGCTACTGGGTTGAACCCAAAGTTCAGCAACCACCGCATGTACGAAACAGTGCGGAATTGACCCCTGACACGCAGGAGGAAGCTCCTGACTTCTGGCAGGCTACCGAGGCGGTTTTCCAATTTGGTGAACGGTTATTGGAAGAGAGCGGCTTTGCGGTAGTACAGGGCTATAAAAAGGCGGTTGATGAATTTGCGGCCCAGCTTATTATCGGATTATTCAGACAATGGGGGACGCTCACGGAACCCGGAAAAGTATATAAAGAGTCAGAAATGTTGCATACGATAGGGATTACTTCCACATATCAGCGTCTATTTCGGTTCATGCTGTGTTTCGTAGAAGAACAGGGCTACATCTGCATTGACGGTGATAATATCACGCTAACCCTTGAAGGGTTAGCTCCCGATCTGTCGGCCTTATGTAACCAATACGTGGAACAATATCCGGCATTTACGGGAACATTCAAGGTGTTGAAGTATTGTCTGGACGCCTATCCGGCTGTGCTGACCGGGAAAAGGTCACCCCTGAGTGTGCTGTTTCCCGATGGTACATCGCAATTCCTGGCGGGCTTTGCCAATCAGGGACGTACGCTGGGCGATCTGTGTGAGACGATGGCGCTGGACGCATTAAAGCAGCATATTTTAGCGCAAGCGGGAAAACGGCTCCGCATTCTGGAAGTCGGGGCTGGCTCGGGAACGGTGGGCAAGGTTCTTTTCCCAGCCATAGCAAATCGTCAAGTCGAGTATTGCTACACCGATTTGGGCCGGGGCATCATTTTGGAAGCGCAAAAGCAGTTTGCAGCCTACCCGTTTGTTCGATATCAGACTTTTAATATTGAAGAAGATCCTTTGGCACAAGGCTTTGCGCCAGAACAGTTTGATATCATTATTGGCCTGAATGTAGTTCATGCCACGAGCCGTTTACGAACGTCCTTGTCCCAGTTGAAAAAGGTGCTTGCTCCTGGTGGAGCCCTGTTTATGATCGAAAAAGTGCAGAACGAGCCTGCGGAAAATCTCGTCTGGGGCATGACGGAGGGATGGTGGCTGTTCGAGGATCAGGACATACGGAAGGATTCTCCGCTGGTTCCGACGGAAACATGGGGGCAGTTGTTGAAGGAGGAGCGATTCACGGAGGTACGAACCTTTCCTATGCATTTGCCAAACCGTGCCGAGGCTGAAACCGCGCTGATTATCGGTCGAATGAGCGAGCAAGAACAAGTGAGCAGGGTTGAAGATTTAATGTACCGTGTTCGGTGGATTAAAAAAGAACTGAAGAAGACAAGAGAAGGCGTGCTAGCTCAAGGAAACTGGTTAATCTTCCAAGACAAGCTGGGGATTGGTGAGGAACTGGTGCAACGCTTGACGCGCTCCGGTCATCATGTGGTGACTGTAGAGGCTGGGCAAAGGTTTGAAAAACGGAACGATCATCAGTACACCATCCAGCCGGGTGTAGAAGCAGATTATATTCAACTCATGAATGAACTGGGACAACGTAATCAGCGCTTGAACGGTATCGTTCATCTCTGGACCTGCACAGCCACCCCGTCAACCCAAGTGAACATTGAAACAGTGGATGCAGGTTTGGAGTCAGGTGTCTATAGTCTTTATTTTCTGACTAAAGCATTACTTCATCAGGGTCTGCATGAAACGCTGGACTTGCGGGTGGTTTCGAACTTTACCCAGCGGATATCGGACGAGCAACAAGTATCACCTGAAAAAGCGGCGATTCACGGTTTGGTCAAAGTTATTTCTCAGGAGCATCCACAATTGCAATGCTTCGGACTGGATGTCGAAACGCTCCACCACACCAACGAGCAAGTGGCGGATCTGATCATGACCGAGCTGCAAGAAAACAAAACGGATTCATTCGTTGTCATCCGTCAGGAGCGTTACATCCAAGGTATGTCTCGTCTCGAATCGGATACGGTAAGCACTCCAGATAATCGGAATCATCCGGGTATTCCACCCCGGCGTTCCATCACCGTTCGTCCGGGTGCCGTATATATCGTGACTGGAGGCGCAGGGGGATTAGGACTGGAGGTTAGCCGGTATTTATCCGAGCAAGCTCCGATCCATCTAGTCATCCTGAACCGAACGGAGCTGCCGGAAAAATCGCAATGGTCACACATCATAAATGATCCGGTGCAAAGGAAGGCTGATACCGTAATTTACCGTAAGCTTTCGGCCTTTGCAGACATGGAAAAACACGGCTCAAAGGTGCATTATTACGCGGGAGATGTGGCTGATTATAGGCAGATGCAACACATTTTTGACGATGTACAAGCTCGTTATGGCCCCGTTAAGGGAGTGGTTCATTGTGCGGCAGCTAGCGGCGACACCAGCCGTCCGCTGGAGATTCAGAATTTGGACGATTTTGGCAAGGTGCTTCGCCCCAAAATTCACGGAACGCTGGTATTGGATAAGCTTCTGGCGGAGCAAGAGACAGATTTCTTTGTTCTGTACTCCTCGGTAGCCTCGCTATGGGGCGGAGCTGGCGGTGGAGATTATGCGGCTGCCAATGTGTTTATGGATGCTTTCAGCGCACAGCGTAACATGCGGGGGCAAACGACGCTTGCGATCAACTGGTATGCGTGGGAGGGACTCACTGGACCAGGGTGCATGGACTATATGCCTGTATCAGATGCTCTAGCTGCTTTCCGCATGAGTTTGTCTTATCCGCTGGATCAGGTGGCCATCGGCAAGTTTGATACACAGAAGTTGCGTGAATGGGCGCCGATGATGAAAATTCAGCTTGCGCCGGATATGTTGACGAGTCGACGCCGAGCTGTAGCTAAATCCACCAAGGAAACAGGAGCTCTGCCATCTGTCGAGCCTAACCGTTTGGTGACAGATGTGAAGGTCAGTCTGAAAGGGAAAACAACAGAGCCTTACACAGAGCTGGAACAGCAGATCGCTCAAATATGGGCAGAGGTGCTGGGATACGAGGAAATTGATGTAGGTCAACATTTTTTTGAAATCGGCGGGGATTCCTTGCTTATTTTGAAAGTGCTGAGTCTTCTGAATGAACGGATTGATCCCGAAGTGGAGGCTGGGGATTTGTTCTCGTACGGTACAGTTGCACAGCTGGCGCAATTTATGGAAAACAGGCATGCCGCCAGCACAAGAGAAGTGACGGACGTAGCACCGCACTTACAGGTCGAAGTTTCCGGCGCGGACGAGGATTTACGAAGCCTGATCAAGCGTGTAAAGGAGGACGCTATTTCAGTGGATGAAGCTATGAAAGGATATGAAAGCATATGAGGGATACGTTTGTTGAAGCCATTTTGCAGCTTGTAGCCAAACAGGAATTATCCGAAGAGCATGCGTATTCTCTGATCAAGCAATATCAGGTTCGGCTCAAAACTGCTTCATCGTCCGCAGCCCACGATGGAATAAACCGCAACAGGGATATAGCCATCATCGGCGTAGCCGGACGGTTCCCGCAAGCAGATAACAAGGAACAATATTGGAGTAATCTGGTCAACGGTTTGAATGGGATACGAACGTTTCCAAGCTCACGTTTGGAGCAGATTCGTCCCTTTTTGGATGAACAGAATCAAGGGCCATATATGCCGGCAGGCTATTTGGAGGAAGTTGATACGTTTGACGCGGCATTTTTTAATATTCTTCCGGGTGAAGCCAAATACATGGACCCGCAGCAGCGTATGTTCATGGAAACCGGTTATGAGGCCATTGAGGACGCAGGGTATGGCGGGGAACGCATTCGTGGCTCACGAGTGGGGGTATATGTCGGCTATAGTGAAGCGCGATACAAGGAGCTGATCGAAAGCGAGTCGTCCACCGCCTTTGTCGGGAATTTCCCGCCAGTTATCGCAAGCCGTCTCGCTTATGCGCTGAATCTGTCCGGTCCTGCATTGAGTGTAGCCACCGCCTGCTCGTCTTCCCTGGTTGCCTTGCATCTTGCATGTGAGGGATTACGCGCTGGAGATTGCAGCATGGCTTTGGTGGGTGGGGTAGCCATTGGTGCGTTACCCACCAGGATGGAGCCGGGCGGGCTGGGGATTACTTCTCCGCAAGGACAATCACGCAGCTTCGACGCGGATGCCGACGGTACGGGATGGGGCGAAGGTTGTGGCGTTGTTCTGATCAAGCCACTGGAGCAAGCCGAGAGGGATCACGATTATATTTACTCTGTGATTAAAGCAAGTGCCATCAATCAGGACGGTGCCTCCAACGGATTGGCCTCCCCGAATGCCCGAGCTCAGGAAGAAGTGATTGTAGAGGCGTGGAAGCGTGCGGGCATTGACCCTTCGACGATCTCTTACATCGAGGCTCATGGAACGGGGACCAAAATTGGAGATCCGATTGAAATTAAGGGGATTACGAATGCCTTTCGCAGGTATACGCAAAACAGACAATTTTGCGGAATCGGCTCGGTTAAAAGCAATATCGGTCATCTTGATTCCGCTTCAGGCATGGCAGGATTAATCAAAATGATCATGGCTTTACAGCATAAGCAGCTTCCGCCCACCCTGCATTTTGCTTATCCGAATCCGTTGATGAACCTGCATAGCTCTCCGGTCTATATCCATACGAAGCTAACCGAATGGCGAAGTGAGGACGGAATACCACTGAGGGCGGGTATCAGTTCATGGGGGTTAAGCGGTACAAATTGTCATGTGGTGCTGGAGGATTATCAGGGAAGCAGGCCCTCCCTTTCTTCGTCCTCCGATCTACCCTGCGGTGGGGAGCGTGTATTTACCCTTTCGGCATACAGTGAGGATTCACTGCGAAGATTGACTGCCCGATATATTGATTTTTTGGAGAATGACGATATTCCGCCTTTGGAAAATATCTGTTACGTCCTGAATACGGGCAGAGAGCATCATGCTTATCGGCTGGCGATTCCGGTCACGGATCGACGCAGCCTTTGGACAAAGCTCAAACAGGCTTATGATGCTTTGGTTCGTCAGGATGGAACAGGGCTGGAGCAGCAGGGGATTTTCTGTTCCATGTGCAGCGAGTCCCTGGTAGAAATGGCGCTGGATACAGATGATGCCCTGATGATTGCCCGGCGATATGTTGCTGGGGAGAACAGGCGCTGGTCGGAGGATTATCCGGCAGGTGGGTGTGCCAAAGTACCCTTGCCTGCATACGCTTGGGAGAAGCAACGATATTGGGTGGAGCCGCCGATCCAACGTAGAAGCAGCAAACGCGATGGACAGGTGTCAGCTTATAGCGAAGCACGCATTTCCTTTGGTGACGGATATGTTCCGACGGAAACAGAAGACAGGCTGGCACGTATCTGGGGCCGAATTTTAGGCATTGACGAACTGTCTGTGGATGCGGATTTCTTCGAACTTGGCGGGGATTCTCTGCTGGCAACAGATCTGATTACTGCCATAAGCCAGGTATTCCATACACGAATTACATTGGTTGATTTGTTTGGACATCCCTGCATTCGTGAGCTGGCCAAGCTTATTTCAGGCGAAAAAAAATCGGATTACCAGTCCATCGAACCTGTGTCTCCACAAGCATTTTATCCCGTATCCAATGCGCAGCGCCGTCAGTTTATTTTGAAACAGCTGGCAGAAGGTAATTTGAGCTACAACATGCCCGGAACGGCTACGATCACGGGACGCCTGGATGTGGAACGCTTTAAAGCTGCTTTTGCTGCGATCATTCGTCGCCATGAATCCTTTCGGACGGTGTTTGATGTTGCGGAGGATGAAATTGTGCAAAGTGTTCTTCCGCAGGCTGAGCTTGCTATATCACTGGGAGTGGCTCCAAAGGGAGCAGATGTGCAAAAGCTGATGGAGGAATTTGTCCAGCCGTTTTCCCTGGGAGAGGCTCCTTTACTTCGGGTACGCTTGCTGCGACTAACGGAGGAATGTGATGAAGAGGACAAGCATTTGCTGATGTTTGATATGCATCATATTGTTTCGGATGGCGTTTCCATGGAGATCCTCATTCGGGAATTTACCAGTCTTTATGCCGGACAGGACCTGCCGCCGCTGCGTATCCAATATAAGGACTATGCGGTATGGCAAAATGCTTTTCTGCAAAGTGAGCAGATGCTGCAGCAGGAGCAATTTTGGCTGAGGACGTTAACGGAAGGACTGGAGTCAGGATTGCCTGTTCTGAAAATGCCAAGTGACTATCCCCGGCCGCCTGTGATGACTTTTGAAGGGGGGGTGTACTCGTTCACGATTGACAAAGTGGTCGCTGAACGCTTGCGAGCGATGGGACAGGAGCATGGCGCTACGCTGTATATGACGCTTCTTGCTGTATACAATGTGCTGCTTTATCAATACACAGGGCAGGAGGATGTCATTGTAGGCTCCCTCATTGCTGGCAGACGTTATGCGGGTGTAGAGCATACGATAGGACTTTTTACCAACTACTTGCCTATTCGTAATACTCCAGCGGGTGAGCGGCGCTTTGCGGACTTCTTAAAGGAGGTGGCTCATCGCACCATAGCCGCGTATGATCATCAGGATTATCCATTTGAAAAAATGGTGGAGCATCTGGATCAGAAGCGCGATCTTTCACGCAACCCTATTTTTGACACCATGCTTATTTTACATAATCAGGGGATGCAGAGAACCCAATTTACGATGGGAGATTTGAAGCTGAACATGTTGGACTGGGCCAAGCACAGTTCAACCATGGATTTAAAGCTCGACATTTTTCAGGGAATGCAAGGGGAACTGAAATGTACCTTTGAGTATTATTCCCGTTTGTTTCACGAACAGACGATCACTGCGCTGGCAGGACATTTGCTCAGCCTGATCGACCAGATTGTGGACCAGCCTGAGCAAGCTTTAGCGGAGTACCGGATTTTTTCACCTGAGGAAGCGGAGAAGATGAAACAGAAACGGCAGGGAAAGGACTCTACTTTTGCGCTTCCTGCGATCTGCCCGGCACCGGAGGCTGAGCAGCACCCTTTGTCTTTTTACCAAAAGCAGATATGGCGACATCGAGGATCAACTAATAATGTGATCGTTCATGCAACGTGGAAAGGCAAGGTGGATCAGACGTTATTTGTCAGAGTGCTGGAAGAACTGCAAGCCGAACACAGCACGCTCAGAACAACCTTCAGGGAAGAGACAGCTGGGCCGACTCAGCAGGTGCAGGCGTATCTTCCGTTGGATTACAAATTCACAGATGTAATAGAGGGGGATGCAGCTTCTTGGGCGGAACACCGTGTGGCTGTGGAGTATCAAAACCCGTTCGAGTTACGACAAGGTCCGCTGTACCGGATACGCTTGGGTTGTGACAGCAACGAACGATGCCAATTGATCGTCGCTGTTCATCCATTACTAACGGAGTGCCTCGATCTGAAAGGTTGGCTGGAACAACTGTTTATTCGCTATTCCGCTGCTGTTACGGATTCGGCAGTGGATACAGACCACATATTTCAGTCCATCTCGCAGATTGATTTTACTTATTGGCAACAACGGTTGCTGCAGGAAGGATATTTGGAGCCTCAAAAGGCGTATTGGACTGAGGCACTGCAAAAGCCGCTTCCTCCGATCGGATTGCCGTTCAAACGCGGGGAAGAAGCTTTTGTAACACCCGAGTGGACTTCTATTGAAGTGCCTCTCGCCACAGAGGAGACTGAAGCTCTAAAAGCTTTTGCCTCCAGTCATGAAGGTTCTGTTACGGACGTTCTATTCGCCTGTTATTTCCTGCTGCTGCGGCAATTAACGCATGCGGAGGAGCTTTTGATCTATGTCATGCATCCCGAAGGACATCCAGTTCAGGGCAGCGGAGTACCTTTATGTATCCAGCATCCTGTGCCAGTCAGAGTTTCGATGGAGGGGCTTTCGTCGTTTAATCCTTTGCTAGAAAAAGTGAAGGACAAACATCAAGCTGCGCTTCAAGCTGTTTTATATCCGTTTCATTTGCTGCTGGACCCTAATGAGTTGAAGAGCGGGAGGGAGGGTTCATCACGTTATAACGTCGTCTTTTGCACAGAGGATGGAACGAGATCTTTACCCGAGGGAGGGGAAGTGGGATTGCGTGTATACCTCTCAGAGCCAGCAGCACTGCAACTGTCAGTCGTGAAATCAACAACCGGACTGACCTGTTCCCTGAGGTGGAATACCGCTTTGCTGGAATCTTCCTATGTCCACTCTATGCTGGAAAGGTATCACAAAATAATCAAGACCATTGCTAGTAGTGTGTCCAACCTGTCTAAGGTATCCCATTAACGTGCGGTTCATTCAAAGGAGGCAATTACAAATGGAATTAAGATCATCTATTGAATTTTATGACAATCGGTTTTTAATGTTCGTTCTGGATCAAATGGCTTATGAATTTGAGAAAAACGGCTCCAAAGAGGTCATTCGAATGACCTTGGGAAAATCCGAGCTACCTTTGCATGAGGATATCATTCAGTCGATGAAGGATGCGTTGGACACCTTTGAAAAAAGCTCGCTTGTATTTCCGCCGGGCTTGCCGGAATTAAAGGAAGCGCTCGCGGAGGAATACAAGAAAACATATGATCTGGACATTAACCCTAACAATATCCTGATTAATGTAGGCACCAGCGCCTTATTCCGAAATCTGTTTTATTTGCTGGCAAAAGAGGGGGATGAGGTTCTTTTACCGCGTCCGTACTATTCTCTGTATCATTTTTGCGCCCAATTGGTAGGGGCGAATGTTCGCTACTATGATATCAATTTGGAGACGTTGGCACTGGATCTGGATTCCTTTAAGGAAAATTTCACGGATAAAACCAGAATTGTAGTCATTAATTCGCCTGGTAATCCGCTAGGCAACATCTTAACGAAAGACGAGCTGTATGCCATTGATGAAATTATCAACGGTCAGGCAGTGGTCATTAATGATGAGATTTATGCCAATGTTTGCTTTGATGAACGAAGCACTTCGGTACTGGAGCTGAAGGATACCAAATCAGCCTTTATTACAACGAATGCTTTCTCCAAAGGGTACCGGATGTACAGTCGGCGCGTGGGCTACTGTATCGTTCCTGACGAGCTAGTCACACCGCTCACGGTCATACAGCATCATACATTGCTGACAGCCGACCCTGTCGTGCAATTTGGCGCACTGGAAGCATTGGCACATCCCGAAGAGATTGAGCAGCTGGTCAGCCTGTATAAAGCAAGACGGGATTATACGGTGGAGCGATTCAATGAGGTTCCGCTCGTACGTGCTATCCCTGCACAAGGTAGCTTTTACTTCACACTCGATTGTGAAAAGTACATGGACGAGCACGGCATCGAAACGAGTTTGGAGCTGGCTGAACAAATTATGAGAGCCAAACAAGTGGCGACTGTGCCAGGTTCTGATTTTGGATTGCCGAAAATGCTGCGCCTGTCCTACTCTACAACGCGATACAACGAAGGCATAGATCGCTTAGTGGACTTTTTCACAAACAGCTTGGTAGGTCAATCGGCTGTATCTGCTGCAATTCCGGTTCGGGAGTAGACCCTATGGATCTGGATTTTGATGCATTTGAAATTCTATCGGCAGAAGAGGAACGCGTCATTGCGGAGATGAATCAGACTGCAAAACTTTATGACGATTATGTTACGATTCCTGATTTGTTTGCCCGTCAGGTCGCAATCACACCACAGCAAACCGCTATTTATGAATACGGCTCCTCCATTACGTATGCCCAATTGGAGGAACAAGCGAACCGAATGGCCCGCCTGCTGCACGCAGCAGGTGTGCGGCCTAACCAGCGGGTAGCAGTGGTAGCGGAACGGGGAATTGAGCTTTTAGTGGCTGTTTTCGGCGTATTAAAAGCAGGTGCAGCCTACGTGCCTATTGACCCGGACTACCCGAAAAAGCGGATTCAATATATGCTGCGCGACAGTGCTTGCGGTGTGCTGATCACCGAGTCTGCCAAGCTGCAAACGATGCTGGGAGATTTGCCGGAGAGCATGACGACGGTTGTTTGTCTTGACGAAACGAAGATGCGAGCAGATCGTCTGACGGTGTATCAGCGGTCGGATTGGGAGCGCCAGGAGCAGGGCTCATGGGCGTGTCCTGCCGGTGAAAATGATCTTGCGTATTTGATTTACACCTCAGGCTCTACGGGAGATCCCAAAGGAGTCATGATGACGCATAAAGCTGTGCTGAATACGCTCTTTTGGTTGCAGGACACCTTTTGTTTGACCGCAGAAGATGTGATTGCGCAGAAGACTTCTGCCAGTTTTACCGATTCGGTATGGGAATTCTTCTGGCCTCTGATATACGGAGCCAAGCTGTCTATATTCAGCTCGGATACGGTCAAAGATCCTCAACGGCTATATGAACAGCTCCGGGATGACAAGATTACCATTACCCAGTTCGTTCCGGCCCAGATGAGTCTCTTTCTGGATGCGGTTCCGACCGAAGAGACGGATCATCCGCTACCGGAACTTAAATGGGTATTCAATGGAGGCGAAGCCTTGCTCGTCAATGGGGTGCGGGACTGGTACAGCACATTCCAGCAAGCCAAGATTGCCAACATTTACGGTATGACCGAGTCGGCTATTTATGCAACCTGTTACCTGATTGACGCATCTCCGGCAGAGGGAGAATTGAGCATTCCGTTGGGAAGGCCCCTTGCGAACACGCATGTTTATATTTTGGACAAGGAGGGGCAGTTGTGCCCCTTTGAGGTCAAAGGCGAAATATGCATCGGCGGGATTGGTCTGACGGAGGGGTACTGGAATAAGGCAGAGGCAACTGCCAAGGCTTTTACTCAGCATCCCAAAACAGGAGAAAGGCTATATCGTACAGGTGATTTGGGCCTGTTACGGCCGGATGGCATTCTAGAGTATAGCGGCCGCAAGGATGATCAGGTACAGGTGCGGGGGTATCGCGTAGAACTCAAAGAAGTGGAGCGGGCCGTATCCGTTTTTCCAGGGATCAAGGAAACCGCTGTGATTGCCCAAACGGATGAGTTTGGTGTAACCAATCTCTTATGTTATTTTACTTCGCTGGAAAAAGGGCTCGAAGTGGATGATCTGACAACACACCTGCGTGAAATATTACCTGAGTATATGATTCCGGGATTTTTCATGGAACTGCTGGAGATGCCGTTAACTCCGAACGGGAAGATTGATCGCAAAAATCTGCCACAGCCGGAGGGCCGAGTTCATCGTTCAACCGCATATGTGGCGCCTCGCAATGAAAGAGAGCATATGCTGACGAAAATCTGGGCCGGAATTTTAAATATAAGCCCGGAGGACGTCGGCATCCATGACAGCTTTTTTGAAATCGGCGGCAATTCCATCTCGATTGTTCGGCTTCATCGAAAGATGAAGCACGCACTGGGCAGTGAGGCAACAGTAGCCGAGCTGTTTTCCTATCCTACGATTGCGGCGTATATGAATCACTTTGAAAATCAGTCGAAGGATGACGAACAGCTGGATCAGGATCTTATGAGCCTGCTGGATCAAATTGAAGATGGCTCACTGGATGTAAGCGAGTCTATACGGGCGCTGGACCATCTGAAGGAGGGATAACATATGAAACGGGTTCAGAATTATTTGCTAGCTCAGGTTGCCGCAAAACATCTCTCCAAGATAGAAGCTCTGCCGATGCTAAAAGAGCTATTCGAAAATGAGGCCAAAACGGTGAAGGTTGATGATATTGCCGTGGTTGGGATGGCCTGTCGTTTTCCGGGCGCAAATGGAACAGATGAGTTTTGGGATAATCTCGTGAACGGCATGGATGCCGTGAGGGACTTCCCAGAAAGCCGCAAGGCAGACGTGGACCAGCCTATTCGGGACTATTTTAAAGGTAAACGATATGCGCCGGAGATCAAGTATCGCAGAGGAGCATATTTGGACCATATTGATCGTTTTGATGCAGAATATTTTAACATTACTCCCGCAGAAGCCCGGTGTATGGACCCTTTGCAGCGCATTTTCCTTGAAGTTACCTGGGAAGCACTGGAGGATGCCGGCTATGCCGAAAAGGAATTGTACGGCTCACGAACCGGGGTATACGTAGGGGATACGGATGCCGATTACTTGCAACTGATTCAGAACATGGAACCGTATGCCTTACCCGGCAATACCATTTCAGTCGTAGCCAGTCGGGTGGCCTACTTGCTGAATCTCGCCAGCGGCAGCCATCTGATTGATACCGCCTGCTCGGCATCTTTGGCTGCTGTGCATCATGCGGTCAAAGGACTGATTACTGGCGATTGTGACATGGCTGTAGCCGGCGGGCTGAACCTGACCCTGTTTCCTGTAGATGAAGGGCTGGTCGATATCGGCATTGCTTCTCCCGACTCTGTTGCGCGCACCTTCGATGCCGCAGCGAATGGGACGGTATGGGGCGAGGGATTCGGGGTCATCGTACTGAAGACGCTGGAAAAGGCTAAAAAGGATCGGGATCATATCTACGCTGTCATTAAAGGCAGCTCCATGAATTCGGACGGAAAATCAAATGGAATTACCGCGCCAAGTGCCTTGGCTCAGACGGAGCTGATGAAGGAAGCTTGGCGAAATGCGGGCATCTCCCCGGAAACGGTAACCTATATTGAGGCTCACGGTACAGGAACCCGCCTAGGCGATCCGATTGAGATTGAAGGCATTACCAACGCCTTCCGCAGCTACACGGACAAGCGGCATTTTTGTGCCTTGGGCGCGGTGAAAACGAACATAGGTCATCTGGACACCGCAGCCGGTATTGCAGGTCTGATCAAAACAGTGCTGTTATTGCAAAAGAAGGAGATTCCGGCAACCCTCCATTTTAACGAGCCGAATCCGCACATTAATTTCATTGAATCGCCTGTGTATGTGAATACAGAGCTGGTTCCATGGGAGACGGAGGCAGGAGTGCTACGGCGGGCAGGAGTAAGTGCTTTTGGTCTAGCAGGAACTAACTGTCATGTCATATTGGAGGAATATGAGCAGGACGAGCAGAGCCAGTCCGCCAGTGGAGAAAACGTACCGTATGTATTTACGTTGTCTGCCAAGAGTAAAGCTTCCTTTGATGCTTTGGTTGACCGTTATCGTACGTTTTTGGATCGCACCGCTCATGCGCTGCCAGATATTTGTTTTACAAGCAATCAGGGACGGGGGCACTATGCTTATCGGCTTGCGATTGTAGCTACAAGTCTTGAAGAATTGAAGGAAGGGCTGGAGCGTTTTGCAAATGCAGATGAAGCTGCACGTCCAGCTTTAGCGGGAGAGGGGATATATTATACCCGCCTAACGACCCGTGAGGAGAAAAGCTTCAAGGTACAGCCTGACACCAGCCTAGATCGGGTTGTGGATGAATATATGCAAGGTAGCGAGATCAATTGGACAGCTCTGCATGATTTGGATCAAAGACATCGTGTTACTTTACCTGTATATCCATTTGCAGGCAAACGACATTGGGTGAATTATATCCCGGAGCATGCGATGGAGCGTGTAGCAGATTCCCCAGCCTTGAGATCGGTACCGGAGAAGCAGGTTGACCAGTGGTTCTATGAACTGAATTGGGTAGCCAGTCCGTTGACGGCTTCTGCCTCCCAAGAACGGTCGGTTACCAGCAAGTCATGGCTTATTCTGGCGGATGAAGAAGGCGTAGCTGCTTCACTAAGCGAGTTTATGAAGGATCAAGGACTCACACCTATTATCGTAGAGGCTGCATCTGATTATGCTGCCATAGATCCGAGCCATTATCAGATTCGTCCCGGCTATGCGGAGGATTATAACAGGCTGCTTGCAGCCGTGACCGAGGTTGAGACGCGAGGGGGAGCAGAGCTTTCCGGTATCGTCCACTTGTGGACCTGCACCGAAATTCGCAGTCGCATGCGACAACTCGATGATTTGAATGAAAGTCAGGAGCAAGGGGCTTTAAGTCTTTTTTATTTGATGAAGGCTGTTCAGGCAAGCTCGATTCATCGCCTGTTGGAAATCAAAGTCGTCTCGAACTACGCACAGCTGGTCGTAGCGGAGGATACATATGTGTTCCCGGAAAAAGCGCCTCTGTGGGGATTGATGAAGGTCATCTCGCAGGAATATAGTCAGCATCGTTGTAGCTGTATGGATGTAGAAACGATCGGACGCGACAATTCCGACATTGCTCAGGAAATCATGCTGGAATTGGATCGGGACGAAGCAGATCAAAGTTCAGCATGGCGAAGCGGTCAGCGGTATACGCAGCAGCTGGAACGGATGCAGCTTACAGCTCATCCACATCGGAAGATTACAATCCGTGAGGGTGGCGTCTATCTGATTGCCGGGGGAGCCGGTTCAGTTGGACTGGAAACCTGCCGCTATCTTGCCCGGCAGGCGAAGGTTAAGCTCGTGCTGGTGAACCGTACTGTGCTTCCGGACCGGGAAAGCTGGCAGGAACCAGCTGCGGGGCTGGATACCTCTGAAATTACGAAGAAAATCCGTGGACTGTTGGAGATTGAAAAGCTCGGCTCCGAGGTGAGCTACTATGCGGCAGATATCACGGATCTGGATGCAATGAAGAAGGTCGTGGATGATGTACATGCACGTTATGGCCCGATTCATGGGGTCATGAATGCCGCGATGCATTTGGAGGAAATTCGTCTGGAGCAGATGGATGCAGCGGGGTTCCAGCGAACCATGGGAGCCAAGGTAATAGGAACATGGGTGTTAAACGAGGTGACTAAGGATCAGACGCTGGACTTCTGGATTCTTTTCTCGTCAGTGGCTTCGCAGCTGGGAGGTGTAGGCTTGGGTAGCTACGCTGCTGCAAATGCATTTCTGGATCAGTATGCCCACTATCAGAGCCGTCGTGGCATGGAGATGATGGCGATCAACTGGTCGCATCTGGAGATGGGGGCTACATCGGACGAGCTGATGGATCAACGGATGTTATCTCAGCCGATTTCGTCGGAGGACTATGGCAAGCTGTTTGATCGGCTTTTGCAATATAAACTGACCCAAACGGTCATTGCCAACATTCGCAGCCAGGAGCTGGCTCAAGTGTTGACGCTGCTCAAGGTTCGCTTTTCCCCAGACTTAACAAAGGAAATTACAGAGCAAGCGCAGGGACACAACGATCAAGAGTCTGAAGCCTACAGTCATCTGCTGGAGTCCTATCAAGAGCTGAAGCAGTTCATTACCTCTAATGAGGCACTGAACGATATGATCCAGCGAAATGTGAAGCTGGGTGCTAAATTTGTCTCCTTCGAGGAAGAGCTGTTTCGTACGCTACAGCCCAAGTCGGAGGCTACGGACACTGGAGTGCACATGAACTCTCACATTCAAGTGACCTTGATCGGCCGTGATGGAGATGCGTATTCGAAAACAGAACGGCAGCTAGGTCAGATTTGGGGCGAGGTACTGGGGCATGAGGAAATTAGCATACACCAGGACTTTTTTGAAAATGGAGATTCGCTGATGCTGATGAGTGTCATTGCTAAAATTAAAGACCAGCTGGCCATAGATGTACCGATTCAGGTCTTTTTTCAGGAGCCAACGGTGGCCGGGCTGGGAAGCTGGATAGATGAATCCAATCGTGTCGATTTCGAGGAATCCGATATCATTCCGGTATTACCACGTCATTTTGCTGAGGCTGAACAATAAAGCGGCTTTGTGTTGGGCTAACAGGTGAGGAGTGAAGGAACATGTTATTCTGCGGACTGAAATTAACGCATGATGGTAGTGTGGCCTTGATTGAGGATAACAAGCTTATTTTCAGCTACGAGGTTGAAAAATTCAATAACAACAAACGCTACAGCGAAATTCCTGATTTGGATTTTGTCGAGGAAGTGCTTAACCTGCATGGCTATACCTCGGCAGATGTGGATCGGTTTGTCATCGACGGCTGGGCCGGATTGAAGGAAAGCAAGGTGGACACGCGTTCCCATGGACAGGAGCTGTCTCTCACGGTTGCACCTTACCGCGAAGTATCGCTATCAGCCGACGCGCTCCAAGCCTATTCGGGCAGTGGTCTTGCCATTGGCGGAAGAACCTACGACTATACCAGCTATATGCATTCAACCACACATATCGCCAGCACCTATTGTGCAAGTCCTTATGCGGTGACCAAGGAGCCGTCTTACGCGCTTGTGTACGATGGCGGCATGTATCCGCGTTTTTATTACTTTGATCCAGCGAACGGAAAATTAGAAAATCTGGGTCCTCTCTTCATGTACATTGGCAACATTTATTCACTGTTTTCGCTGCACTTTGAGCCATTTCTGCGCGGAGGGCAAGGACCACGTGTGGATGATCTTTCGGTAGCGGGCAAGGTCATGGCCTACATTGCCAAGGGACAGGTACGTCCAGAGCTGCTCGAACAGTTTGAATTAACGTATGCACGGCATTTTTCACCCTCGCTGGAGTTTAACTGGACCTTTTCCCAGGAAATCAAGCGATATGTAGATGAGCATCATATTCCGCATGCAGACGCCATGGCGTCTTTCCATCAGTATTTGGAGCAGCTTCTCGTAACCTCGCTGGAGGCGAGTGTGACCAAGCATGGACGGAAAACACGAAACTTTTGCTTTATAGGAGGCTGTTCTCTGAATATCAAATGGAACAGTGCGATTCGGGAAAGCGGATTATTTGACGATGTGTTTGTTTCTCCGTTTACCAATGATACAGGTTCGGCTATTGGTGCTGCCTGTTGTGAAATGATTCATCAGACAGGTCATCCTCATTTGAATTGGTCTGTGTACAGCGGACCCATGGTCATTCAAAATGAGCCAGCAGAAGGTTGGGAATCACGTGCTTGTACGGTAGCACAGCTCGCGGAGCTGCTGCATACGACAGATGAACCTGTCGTGGTGCTGCATGATCGGGCGGAACTGGGACCACGTGCTTTGGGCAACCGGAGTATACTGGCAGCTGCCGTTCAACCGGATATGAAAGACCGCCTGAATGCCATCAAGCAGCGGGAAGACTATCGTCCGGTCTCACCGATTTGTATGGAGGAGCATGCACCTGCTATTTTTTCACCGGGAACACGTGATCCGTATATGCTTTTTGATCATATGTTGCGTGATGAATGGGTGGAACGCATTCCTGCGATCCGTCATCTCGATGGAACGGCACGCCTGCAGACGGTGAGTCGGGAGGATAATCCGCTGATCTATGAATTGCTGCATGCGTACGAGAATTTGAGCGGTATTCCAGTGCTGTGCAATACTAGCGCCAATCTGCTCGGCAGCGGCTTTTTCCCGGATGTACGTTCTGCAACCGAATGGAACGGAACCCGGTATGTCTGGTGCAATGAAACGTTATACGAAAAGCAGTAGCATATCCTCGAATAATGTACAGATGGAGGTTTACACATGGGAGAGAAGCAGACCTATGATCTGTCTCATGGGCAGAAACGGTTCTGGGTTCAGTCCCAGCTGGACGCTCAGAGCAGCGCCTTAAATCAGTCGGTAGCCGTTCGAATCAGACAAGCTGTGAATACCGCGTATTTACAGCAGGCCCTCCATACCATCGTTGAAAGACATTTTATCCTTCGTACAGTGTTCACGGTGGTCGAAGGTGTACCGAAGCAAGTGGTGCTGGAGCAATTGACCTTAAACGTGCCTGTTGTGGATGTATCGGATACAGGGGAAGAAACAGCGTGGGCAGAGGTACAAAAAGAAATACAGACTGTGATGAATCAGCCTTTTGATCTGGAGCAGAGTCCATTATGGCGGGCACAGATCTACATGCTGGCGGCAAACGACTATGTTTTTCATATTTGTATGCACCACATCATTGAAGATGGTTGGTCTATGGATCTGTTTTTTCAAGAACTGTTTCATATTTATCAGGCGTTGGAGCAAGGAACAAGCCCCCATTTGCCAGAATTGCCGATCCAGTATATTGATTATGCACATTGGCAAAATCAGCAGGTGCTTACTGGAAAACTAAGCTCGCAGGAGCAATACTGGAAATCCCGATTGGATGGTGAATTGCCAAGTCTTCAATTGCCTTTGGATTTTCCGCGTCCGACCATCCGAAATGCTCCGGCGGCGGTGGAAAAGGTCATTCTGGATGCGGAATTATGCGCGGGCTTGGAGCGGTTGAACCGCACGTACGGAACCACCATGTTCATGTCGATCGTTGCCAGTCTGAATGTGTTATTAGCCCGGCTTACTCAGCAAGAGGACATTATTATGGGTACTCCTGTGGCGGGACGGAATCAAAAGCAGGTTCGAAACCTGATGGGTTTTTTTGTGAATACTCTCGTGCTGCGGAATCGACTTTCCCGAGACGTTTCTTTTTCCCGATTGTTACAACAAGTTAAAGATGAGTGCGCAGGAGCATACGCCCATCAGGACTATCCTTTTGACAAGCTATTGCAGGTATTGAACCGTCCGCGCCGCCTAAATCGTGCCCCACTGTTTGACGTTCTAATTAATTTTGCAGCCGGCTCCAAAAATGAGGAGAACTTCGGGGGAATCCCGATGGAAAGAATCAAGCTGGGAAATGGTGCCGACGCGAACGAGTTTGACTTGACCGTAATTGTGGAATCCGTAAATGACGAATTGGTCATATCGCTTAGCTATGGAACAGATTTGTTTACAGCCTTAACGATGTCCAGGATCGGAGCGTATTTCCGTAACATTATTGCGGGTGCCATTCAGGACCCGGAGCAGTCTGTGTGGAAAATGGATTACATGGGGGTAGAGGAACGCGCGGTCATCCATCGTGTTAATGATACGCAGAAGGTTTATCCGGCTGGAGTCACAATTACGTCTCGTATTCAGGAGCAGACGCTCCGTACCCCTGATGCAGTGGGGGTTCTGGACGGCGACATGGCTGTCACCTATAAGGAGCTGCACCTTCGCTCCAACCAATTGGGACAGCTTTTCAGTCGCTATGGAGTTCGTCCGAACTCGCTGGTTGCCATTATGGGGGATAGGAATGTCCCATTGCTTACCGCTATTTTAGGGATTATGAAGGCTGGTGGTGCCTATGTACCGATTGATCCTGATTATCCGCAATCCCGAATCCAATATATGCTTGACGACAGTTCGTGCCGCGTGCTTGTTACGAATTCACGTTATTTCGGGCGGACGTTAGATCATTTGCCAGACTGTATTAAAACTGTCATTTGTCTGGATGAAACGGTATGGGGAGAGTCGGAGTGGATCGTTAGACTGCGGGAGATGCGAGGGGATGAGTCTTATTTTATTCCTGTTAAAGCACAAGGGATGTCTACGGATGATCTGAGTCTGCAAAATATTCCTAATGAAAAAGACCTGGCGTATATCATGTACACATCTGGCTCCACGGGACAGCCCAAAGGGGTGATGATGACCCATAAGGCTGTGCTGAATACGTTATTTTGGTTGCAGGATACCTTTGCTCTGGGAGCAGACGATGTCATCGCGCAGAAGACGTCTACCAGCTTTACAGACTCGGTGTGGGAATGGTTCTGGCCGCTGATGGAGGGAGCCAAATTAACGATTGTACCTGCGGATATCGTCAAAGACCCTGCACAGCTATACCCATTTATGGAGCGGGAAAAAGTGACGGTTACTCAATTTGTTCCTGCGCTCATGAATGTTTTCCTAAGTGCTGTACGAAATGCGGGGGAATCTCATCCATTGCCTGATCTAAAGTGGATTTTTAACGGGGGCGAAGCGCTTCCGGTGAATATCGTGCAGGAATGGTACACTCTTTTTCGCACAGCGAAAATCGCCAATCTATACGGCATGACCGAATCGGCCATCTATGCGACCCAGCATATCATTCAGCACAAGCCGGATGCAGGAACATTACGTATTCCTCTGGGGCTGCCGATTGCGAATACTCATGTGTATGTGCTGGATCAGGATGGACAGCTTGCCGGATTCCAAGTGCAAGGCGAAATTTGTATCGGCGGGACAGGACTGGCGAGCGGATATTGGGCCAAGCCGGATTTGACAGCCAGAGCCTTCACTACGCATCCGTTGACTGGAGAAAGGCTTTATCGAACGGGAGACTTAGGCTGTCAGACCCCGGACGGGCAATTTCAGTATCTTGGGCGAAAGGACGATCAGGTTCAGGTGCGGGGATTTCGCGTCGAAATGAAGGAAGTTGAGCAGGCGCTGGTCAGTCTTCCATCTATTCGTGAGGCAGCGGTGATTGCACATGTGGAGGAAACGGGATTAACCGGGCTGATCGGCTATTACACATTACAGTCGCCAGAAATGACGTCAGAAGGGGTACGCCAACATCTAAAAGAACGGCTTCCCGACTATATGGTTCCCGGTCTGTTGGTCCCGCTCGAAGCCATGCCTTTGACCCCACACGGTAAAATCGACCGTAAACATATGCCAAAACCTGAGGGAAGAAGTCTTGCAGGAACAGAATATGTACCTCCAAGGGACGGTATGGAGCAGGAGCTATCGACTATTTGGGCAGAAATTTTGGATATAGCGCAAGTGGGTGTACAGGACCCCTTTTTTGCGTTGGGTGGACATTCACTCAAGATGGCAAAAATGATTTACCGGATTCAGGAACGCTTGCAGGTGAAAGTGACGTTCAAAGAACTCTTTGATCATCAAACCATTCGTGAGCTGGCAGATTTGCTTCGTCAAAAGACCTCTGTTCATGCAGCTTCTATCGAACCGTTGCCTGAGCAGGAGTATTACCCAGTTTCCGCCGCTCAAAGACGATTATTTGTTTTGCATCAATTGGAAGGAGAAAGCCTGAGCAATCACGTGTTCACTGCATGGCATTTGGAAGGCAGTGTCCAACGAGAGCAGCTTGAACGTCTGTTTCGAACATTACTGCTCCGGCATGAAGTATTTCGAACGGGCTTTACCCTACTGGAGGATGAGGTAGTACAGCAGATTCATTCGGATGTAGCTTGGAAAATGGAATATACCGAAGGGACGGCGGCCGATATGCCGCAGATTCAGCAATCATTTTTGCGTCCTTTTGATTTGCAACAGCCACCGCTTTTACGGGTAATGCTGGTTCGATTAGCGGAGCAGAGCCATGTTCTGCTGCTGGACGTGCATCATATTATTTTTGATGGAATTTCTGCGACAGTGCTTATTGATGAGTTTATCTCCCTAATGGAAGGAAGCACTCTGGAAAAATTGCACATTCAGTATAAAGACTTTGCCGCCTGGCAGCATACACAGCTCAGCGGGGAACATCTGAAAGAACAGGAAGCGTTCTGGCTGAAGATGTTCGACGAACAGCACACTGGAAAGGAAATTCCACTTCTGAATCTGCCGGGAGATTATCCAAGACCAAGACAACGGAGCTTTGCCGGGGGCTCGCTGGAATTTAGTCTGTCGTCAGACTGTGCAACAAGTTTGCGGAAGCTGGCAACGGATAGTTGTGCCACGTTATTCATGGTTTTGCTTGCAGCATACAATGTATTCTTGTCACGCTACAGTGGGCAGGAGGACATCGTGGTGGGTACGCCAGTAGCCGGAAGATCGCATGTTCAGCTGGAGCGGATGCTCGGTATGTTCGTAAATACACTTACGTTACGAAATGCTCCCGTACAGGAGAAGACCTTCCGACAGTTTCTGGACGAGGTCAAAGACAATGCGTTGAATGCGTTTGAGCATCAGGATTACCCCTTTGATATGCTCGTCAATCGCTTGCATCTCCAGCGGGATTTGAGTCGTAATCCGCTGTTTGACACGATGTTTCGGCTGCAAAATTTTATGGATGGCAGCAGGGAAGTGCCGGGTTTACAGGTGAAGCCTTATCCGTTGGAAAATTCTTTTGCTTCATTTGATTTGATGCTGACCGTGGTTGAGATGCCGACTGAGAAAGGTGCAAGTAATATTAGCCGTAATGGGCTGCATTGTACCTTTGAATACAGCACGGAACTGTTCCGCGAGCATACGGTTCGCCAGATGGCGCAGCATTTCATAGAGCTGGTGGCCCAACTGACTTCGCAGCCAGACCGCCCCCTGTATGCTGCCAGCCTGCTGACTCCTGCGGAGCAATCACGCATCCTTGTCGACCGCAATGCGACTGAGCTTGCGTTTCCGGCTGACAAGCTGATGCATCACCTGTTCGAAGAACAGGCTGCACGGATGCCGGACGCCATAGCGGTAGAATGTGGGAGCCAGTGTTTGACCTATGGCGAGCTGGATGTCCTGTCCAATCGGGTGGCGAGAACATTGCGCAGCAAAGGTGCGGACGTGAATACGGTGGTTGCCTTGCTGCTGGAACGGTCGGTAGATTTGCTGACGGCGATGCTCGGCATTTTAAAGGCAGGTGCTGCCTATTTGCCGATCGACCCCGACTATCCTGCGGCGCGTATTTCCTACATGCTGGAAGAGAGTGAAGCGCAATGGCTGATTAGTCGGGACACACTGCTGGATGGACTGGATTTTAGAGGCGAAGTCATTTCGTTGAATGACGAGAGTATATACCTTCAGGATGGAAAAAGGCTGGAGATCACACAGCCGAGACCCCATGATTTGGCGTATATGATTTTCACCTCAGGCTCGACCGGACATCCAAAAGGCGTGATGATCCGTCAGGAAGCCATCGTTAACCTGATCTACGGGATTACCGAGCGAATTCCGTTTCTTGAAGGTCAGACCTTCTTCTCGGTAACTACTGCTGCATTTGATATTTTTGTATTGGAAACGCTACTGCCTTTGGCGAAGGGGCTACGGGTAGTGTTATCTACGGGAGAAGAGCAGGCGAATGCTGAACTGCTGTTGGAAGCCATTTGCCGAACAGGTCCGCACTTGCTGCAAATGACACCCTCGCGGCTTCAGCTTTTGCTTATGCACCCGGAAGCAAAAGAGAGTATGCGCACGTTGCAGGTCGTGATGGTGGGAGGCGAGGCTTTACCAGAACCATTGCTTCGTCAGACGCAGGAGATGACCACTGCGCGTATTTTTAATATGTACGGCCCAACCGAAACTACAGTCTGGTCAACTGTGCAGGAGCTTACCCAGCACGAGCGGGTGACAGTAGGTACGCCGATAGCGAATACACAAGTATATATTCTGGATGGGCAGCTCCAGCCTGTACCGGATCTTGTAGCGGGTGATCTCTGGATTGGAGGCAAGGGACTTGCATCCGGTTATGACAAGCGCCCTGAGCTAACATCCGAGAAGTTCAAAGCCAATCCGTTCCGGTCCGGTGAGCGAATGTTTAAGACCGGAGATTTGGCACGGTGGCTGCATAACGGCGAGATTGAAGTGTTGGGCCGGATGGATGATCAGATCAAGGTCCGTGGCTATCGGGTGGAACTGGGGGAAATTGAACAGGCGCTGCTGGCTCATCCTGCCATTCGGGAAGCTGTGGTGGTACAGGACCGATCAGATGAACAGGAGAACCACTCCCTTTGTGCCTATTGGGTAGGCCAGCAGACTTTATCAGTGAGTGAGCTACGTAATCATTTGCTTGCCCGACTGCCAGAATATATGGTTCCCTCGCATTTTATTACCTTGTCGGAGATGCCCTTAACGCCGAACGGAAAAGTAAACCGTCGAATGCTGCCCAAGCCGGATCATAGTCGTCCTCTTCTTGGAGTGGAGTATACAGCACCTGCTACAGAGGTGGAAATGCAGGTCAGCCAAATTTGGGAAGAGGTATTGCACAGAAGTGAGCTTGGCATTCACGATAATTTCTTTGAGCTGGGGGGCAATTCGGTTCTGCTCATTCAAATGAATGTTCGTCTTCAGCAAATCTTTCCAGGGAAAATCAGCGTTGCAGACTGCTTTGCCTATCCGACGATTGCGAGACTTTCCGGTTTTCTGGAGCAGCAGCAAGGAGAACAAGCATGGACGGATGCGGAACAGGAACGATATGAGCGTCAGGAGCAATACTGGCGTCTTTACTTGGCTGAATCGCTATCTTTTATTCCGTGGAATGAGGCGATGCGGACAGATGGAGGAGCCGAAGGGCAGGCTACGTTCACCTTTACCTTACCTGCGGACCTGCTGACCACGTTACAGAAAGCAGTCTGGAGTCAGGATTTTGCCCTAACAGACTTGTTACTAGCCGTTTATACGTATGTTTTGTCACAAATGACAGGTCAGTCCGAACTGGTATTGCTCATCGGTGAAGGACACCCATTACCACATAAACAGTTCATACACCATGGACAGTCCTCTTTCCTCGCATCACAACTGACAGGGGAGAGCTTGTATCCGCTGCGTGTACGATTGACGGAAAATGATGATTTTAGCGCCCTGTGCATAGAGGTTGCTGGTCATCGTCAAAAAGCGAAAGAGACCGACCTTTACCCGATCCCAGTTATGTTGCCAAATGGGACAGGAAACGCCAATCCATCTGCTTTTCTCCCTTGTGTGTTTTTGAATCATACGCCGGCGGGACATGAGGTGACCCGACAATTTGACTGGGTGCTTCATATGGATGTGCGCGCGGAGCAGGTACGGTTCCTATGCGAATATCAAGCTGGAAAACTGAAGAAGACTTGGGCGGAACAGATGATGAAGGCCTATGTCCACGTACTGCACAAGATTGCAGACCTACTATAAGGAGGATGGAACGATGAAAAAATTAGGATTTTTATTCCCGGGGCAAGGCTCTCAATATGTAGGCATGGGTCAAAGCTTATACGATGAATATTCAGTAGCAAGAGAAACCTTTGAAGAGGCCGAGGATGCGCTAGGGTTTGATCTAAAGACGCTTTGTTTCACAGGTTCCATGGATGAGCTGACTCTGACCGCTAATGCCCAGCCTGCCATTTTGACCGTGAGCATCGCAGCTTTTCGTGTGCTGATGCAGGAATTGAAGCTTGCTCCATCTCTGGTAGCGGGTCACAGTCTGGGAGAATTCTCGGCATTGGTCAGTACAGGAGCGCTTGCTTTTTCGGATGCGGTGAAAATAGTACGTCAGCGGGGCATTCTGATGCAGGAAGCTGTTGCTCCCGGTACAGGAGCGATGCTGGCGGTAGTCGGGAGTCATGAGCGTGAGGTGGATGAGGTGTGCCAGAAAGCCTCGACAGCCGGCGTATCGGTCGGCATTGCGAATTATAATTCCTCTGAGCAGCTCGTCATTTCGGGTCATACTCCTGCACTGGAGAAGGCAGAAGAGGAACTGAACCATAGAGGAATCAAGACGATTCGCCTCAAGGTGGGCTTTCCGTTCCATACGAATTTAATGCGGAGCGCTGCGGGCAAATTTCGGGAGGAGCTGGAGAAATATGATTATGGCCGTTTTCAATGGCCTGTGCTCTCTAATGTTACAGCGACACCCTATGCGGATCGTCGTTATATCCTATTTAACCTGACGTCCCAGATGGCACGGCCTGTGCAATGGCACAGAAGCGTTCAATACATGCTGAATCAGGGTGTGAATCATTTTATAGAAATCGGCCCCAAAACCGTATTGAGAAATTTAATGGCTGGTATCACCTCTACGGCTCATTCCTTTGCTTTTGAGCATCCCACCACTCTGGAATTGCTGCGGAATGCTGATATCGAGAGCAAACCAGATGGTTTGGGTCTGGTGACCTCCTGTATTGCGATTGCGGTTTCAACCCAGAACCGGAACTGGAATAACGATGAGTATGAGCAGGGTGTAGTCGTTCCATACAAAGAATTGCAAAACCTGCGCGAACAATTGATCACAACCGGAACAGAACCAACGTTGGAACAAATGCAGCAAGCTCTGGACAAGCTAAAGTCCATTTTTGCAACCAAATTAACACCAACGGAACTACGGGCTGAACGGTTTGAGCAGATTTTCAGCAATACGCATACACGCGAATTATTTCCCGCGTTTCAGGTCAGCTAATCGCAGCGAACACGAGGAACGGAAGGGAGTACGATGATGACAAAAACAGGATTCAATCTGGCGGCTCTTCAATTCAATGAACAGGATTTTCAGGACGCGGGTCCGATCGCGGTTAATGAGCTGCGAGATTCGGATATTGCAGTCATCGGGATTAGCTGTGAAATTGCCGAAAGTGAAAATGCGGCTCAGTTTTGGGATCTTCTGCGGGCGGGGCAGGACGCTATACGCCCTTTTCCTGCCCGACGAAAAAGGGAGCTGGAGAGCCTCTTCCAAGCCGGGCTGTTGAATGAACAAACGGCATTAAATGAAGGTGGATTTCTAGAAGAAATTGATAAGTTCGACTATCCCTTTTTTCAACTTTCTCCGGCTGAAGCGCGATTGATGGACCCAAACCAGCGACTGTTTTTGGAGTCTGCCTGGGCGGCAGTTGAAGATGCGGGGTACGGTGGTAAAAAGCTTTCCGGTAGTCGGACAGGAGTCTATGTCGGCTACAGCAGTGATTTTGGTGAGGAGTACAAGCGGTTTATAGCAGAAATGGCTCCTTCATCAGCTTCTTCGGCGATTCCAGGTAATATTCATTCCATGATTGCCAGTCGGATCGCCTATCTGCTGGATTTAAAAGGGCCCAGTCTGTTGGTGGATACCGCATGTTCTTCATCTTTGGTGGCCATTCACCTGGCCTGCCGGGATTTGCGGCACGGCGATTGCGATACGGCGATTGCCGGCGGGGTAAAGGTCACACTCGTACCTATAAAAGAGGGAAAGGGCGGGGGGCTGGGTGTAGGCTCCTCGGATGACCGGACGAGAACGTTCGATAGCGTTTCAGATGGCACAGGCGGAGGAGAAGGTGTAGCCGCTGTTCTGCTCAAACCCTTGAAGCGGGCCATTCAGGATCAGGACCATATTTATGCTGTCATTAAAGGCAGTGCTGTGAACAATGACGGGACTTCAGCCGGGATTACGGCTCCCAATTCGCTGGCAGGAGAGGATGTCATTGTACGGGCCTGGAAGGATGCTGGGATTGACCCGGATACCATTACATATATTGAAGCTCATGGGACAGGCACCAAGCTGGGTGATCCAGTGGAGATTGATGGTATACGGAGAGCCTTTCGGCAGTATACCGACCGGAATCAATTTTGTGCCATAGGCTCGGTCAAAACCAATGTAGGTCACCTGGATAACAGTGCGGGAATCACGGGCTTTTTAAAGGCAGTGCTCGCTTTGGAGCATGCAGAAATTCCGGCGAGCCTACATTTTACCTGCCCAAACCCGGATATTAGCTTTATTGATTCGCCTGTATATGTGAATGACAAGCTGCAGCCTTGGCCCAAGGAGGATTTTCCGCGACGCTGCGGAGTCAGTTCCTTCGGGCTCAGCGGTACGAACTGCCATGTCGTTCTGGAAGAGGCCCCGGTGTGGGCTGAAATGCAGGATGGTGGCCAGTTGGAGCAGGAAACACCGGAAACGGTTCAGCTTTTTACGTTATCTGCTAAAAATGAAACAGTGCTTGCAGCCTATGTGAAGCAATATCAGCAATATGTCATGGAACCCAAAACCTATCCGTTACGCGATCTTTGTTATACCGCCAATACCGGACGAGGGCAGTACGGCTTTCGTCTAGCGATTTTGTGCCGGGATTGGGATGATCTAGGAGCAAAGCTGACTCAAATTCAGACCTCAGGCTTCAGCGGACAAGCGAAACAAGAAGAGTTCATACCGGGTGTGTATTTTGGATGTCATAAGGTTGTATCTGCGCAGAAGGAAAAAGAAGCAGGGGAGCTTACGCTGGAGGAATCCAGAAGACTGACAGCATCAGCCAAAGAGAAACTGACCCAGTCTTCATTCGAGTTCGATACGCTGGATTCTCTGTGCCGTATGTATGTTGAGGGAGCAGATGTGGAATGGGAGAGCTTGTATGAAGGCAAAGCGTGCCGCAGACGAAGCCTTCCCACCTATCCTTTTGAGCCTAAGCGATGCTGGGTGGAGGTAGAGGAGAAGGCAGAAGTCGTTTCTCAGGCTTCCCAAGTTCGAGATTTCACAGAGATGGAAAAGACACATCCGCTTTTGGACTATTGTTTGGCAGAAACCGAGGATCAGGATATTTACCTGACCCGTTTCTCTGTTGGGCGTCATTGGGTACTAAGCGAGCATAAGATTATGGAAAACTGTATTGTACCAGGAACCACTTATCTGGAAATGGTTAGGGCAGGGTTGGAAAAATACAAGCGTCCAGGCAAGGTGCTGGAGCTATATGATATCCAGTTTATTTCTCCGCTCATCGTGGATGCAGAGGAAGAAAGAGAAGTACACACCGTTTTGCAACGGGAGGGTGAGACGTTTTCGTTTAAGGTATTAAGCCGGACGGGACCCTCAGTTCAGCCGTGGGAGCAGAATTGGGTAAGGCATGCACAGGGGCGCGCGGTATTTGTAAAGGCAGCCCATCCTGTTATGAGTCTGGGCGATATTCGGACTGAGTGCAACGATCAGGAAGTAGTAGTCGGTGAGAATCATGCCGAAGCTGCTGCTGCATTTTCATTCGGGCCGCGGTGGGAGACGCTACGGACGATTGCAATTGGAACAGATCAAGTGTTGGCTAAGCTGGAGCTGCCCGCAGCCTATCAAATGGATGTAAGTCAATACGTGCTGCATCCCGCTTTGTTGGATGTGGCCGTCGGGGTAGCAAGCCAGAGTTTAGGAAATGGCCTGTTCCTGCCATTTTCATATCACAAGCTGCGCATTTACGACTCCCTTCCACGGCTTTGCTACAGCTATCTGCGCAAAAAAAGCAAGGTCAGGGAAAGTGGAGAAATTTTAACGGTAGATGTGCTCATTCTGGGTGCCGAAGGTCAGGTACTGGTAGAAATTGAAGATTATGCAGTCAAACGTGTACACGAGGCGGATCTTAAACGAACCCGCTATACAGAACATCATAAATATCATCAGATTGTATGGAAAAAGCAAGAACAAGCACCCTCCGAATATGAAGAAGATACAGTAACCCGGACCGCAAATGATTCAGTGTTATCCACACCGCTGGAAACAGTTTTATTATTCACAGATAACCGTCCGATCGGTGTAACGCTGCGTGGATTGTTAGCGCACGAAGGGTATGATGTGGTTGAAGTGAAGCGGGGAGTCACCTTTACTAAAATGTCAGACCATGCTTACTTCTCTACGGGTTCCGAGGAAGATCATAGACGCTTGTTAACAGAGATGCGATGTCAGAATGCTAAGAAACTGATATACCTCTGGAACGGGCAGTCTATGGTTCAGCTATTTCATCTGGCTAAGGCAATCGCAGAGACCAAGTCAGCTGTTAAGGAACTGACGGTGATCGCTGAGCAGGCTTATAAAGTGAATGAATTGGAAAATGAATTAAAACCAGAACATGCGGGCTTGTTTGGGCTGGCCCGTGTCATCGGTCAGGAATACCCTGATCTGAGCTGCCGTTGCCTCGATATAGATACAAGCACCCAGCCTTCAGAACTCATTCATTCCCTACGGCACGATGATGATACATTTCTGGTCGCTTGGCGTAACGGCGAACGTTATGTAGAGCAGATTGAACCTGTGGATCTGACGGAAAGCGAAGTTGACCCGATTACGATCAGACCGCAGGGAACCTATGTCATAACTGGTGGTACTGGCGGGCTGGGATTGGCAATCGGTAAATGGCTTGCTTCTAAAGGTCAGGTCACACTGGGATTGATAGGTCGCAAGCCTTTGCCACCCAAGGAGCAATGGGAGGCCATTGCAAACGCCGATTCCAACGGGAGCCCAAAAAACATAAGACAGAACTCAAATCCAGACATGAATACAAGGATGCAGAATACGGTTACCGCCTTACTGGAATTGGAGCAGCAGGGAGCGCAGGTAGAATATTATGCTGTCGATGTAGCTGACGAGACCGCTATGAAGCAAGCCTTGAATGAACTTCGCCACAAGTATGGGGCTATTCACGGTATCATCCATGCTGCGGGTGTGGCTGGAGACGGTTTTATGGCTCTCAAGAGCCAGGACCGCTTTACCGAGGTACTGGCTCCGAAGGTAATAGGCACACATGTGCTTGACCGAATCACCACTGCGGATACACTGGACTTTTTTATTCTTTTTTCATCTGTGACTTCACTGATGGGTGGACCAGGCCAAAGCGACTACACGGCAGCCAACGCCTATCTGGATGCCTTTGCCGAGTGGCGGAATCACTCCGGCCGACGTACGCTTGCCATCAACTGGGCTCCTTGGCAGGAAGTTGGGATGGCTTTTGAGCATAAGGTTGATTTCCAAGAGAGCTTATTTCAGGCTCTATCCACACAAGAGGGACTGGCCGCTCTTGAACAATTATTGCTTCATCCCGTTCCGCGTGTCATTGTGGGTGGCTTGAATTACGCTCAGGTGGCCGCGCTGGATTCCGCTGCCATTCCTTTCGGATTTTCTCATGAAATGCGGGCTATTCTGGACCGTCATCGTCGGCTTCTGCATGACCATGCGGTCACGTCATCTGCTGCCGTGCGCCGTCCTGTGCAGTTGCGTGGTCGGGCAACAGAACAATATAGCTCATCTGAAAAGGTGATCGCAAGCATATGGGCGGAAGTGTTGGGGCTTGATGAGCTGAACATCTATGACAGCTTTTATGAGCTGGGAGGAGACTCCCTGATTGCTAGTAAAATGGTGGGGCAGATGAATCAAAGCTTGTCCAAAAAAGTAGATATGAGCGATATCTTCAACTATATGACGGTCAGCGAATTAGCCCTGTATACGGATGGAGAAGCGAAGCAACCTCTTCTGACGGAAACGGAGCTGCCTGCACCCCAATCAGCTGACAAAAATCTGATCATTCATCCGGTGGAACAACGTGAGGTGTACCCAGCTTCCTCGACGCAGCGTCGATTTTATATGATGCGTCAAATGGCAGGATATAGCACCTTGAACAATCTATGCAGTGCGATGACCATCACTGGTAATCTGGATCATCATCGGTTGGAGAAAGCCATATATGCGGTAATTCGTCGTCATAGCTCGCTGCGCACCGCTTTTGAGTTGCGGGATAACGAACTGGTACAGAGAGTGTACCCGGAGGTAGATTTTTCGCTGGAATATAGCGAAGGGGACGGGCGCGAGCTGGAAGCGTATGTGGATGAATTTATCCGTCCCTTTGACCTGAATCGTGCGCCGCTGTTAAAGGCGAAGCTGATCCGGCTGAAGGACGATTCCCACCTCTTTCTGTGCGATGTTGACCATATTGCAGCCGATGGAGCCTCGATTGGTATTTTATTAAGTGAAATGATACAGGGCTATTCTGGACAGGATCTACCGCAACTGCCTATGCAATATACCGATTTTACATTGTGGCAAAATCAGCGTTTGGACAGTGCCGAAATGAAAAAGCAGGAGGCATACTGGCTGGACGTATTTAAGGGGACGCTGCCTGTACTTGATTTGCCTACAGATGAGCCGCGGGCAGCGCAAATGAGCAATGCCGGGGATGTCTATACATTTGATCTGAGTGAGGAATTAACAGCTTTGGCTAAAAAAACAGCGGTACAGCATGGGGTTACGCTCTTTATGCTTCTGTACGCTGTCTATAGTACTTTATTGGCCAAATATGCGAATCAGGAAGATATCATTATTGGCATTCCAAGCGCAGGTCGCCAGTCGGAAGAGGTCCAGCACATGATTGGGCTGTTCATCAATACGCTGGCCCTGCGAACTGCGCCAGCTGAAGATAAGCCTTTCGCAGCATATTTGCAGGAGGTTAAGAAGCACGCGCTTGAAGCCTATAAGCATGAGGATTATCCCTTTGAAATGCTGCTGAATCAGCTTGACGTACCGAGAGACCGAAGCCGGAACCCACTTTTTGATGTTCAGTTTATTTCCCAGAACTTTCGGGGGGAGCCGATGAGCATCAACGGGCTTCGCTTTACTCCGTTGGAAGCTAAGATGGAGGCTGTACAAGTCGATCTGACAGTCATATGGGTTGAAAATGAAGGCAAGCTGCGTTTTCACTTTGAGTATGCGACCCAACTGTTCAAGGGAGAGACCATACGTCGGCTTGCGAGCTATTACAAGAATCTTTTACAAGAAGTTTGTGCTGATGCTTTGCGGCCGATTGGCCTCATTTCCATGAATCAGGCGGAAGAACAGCAGCGAACCCTGTACGAGTGGAATGAAACCCGGGTGAATTACCCACAGGAAAAGCTGGTTCACCAGTGGTTTGAAGAACAGGCCGAACAGCATCCTGAGCGGATTGCTGCCGTCTACGGAGAGCATTCGCTGACTTACAGCCAATTGAATATCAGAGCTAATCAGCTTGCCCGGCACTTGCTAACTTATCATTTGGTACCGGACCAAGCTGTCGGTATCCTGGTTCCCCGTTCGCTGGATATGCTGACCAGCATGCTTGCCGTACTCAAAGTAGGAGCAGCCTATGTCCCTATGGACCCGGAACATCCGACGGAGCGGGTGGCCTACATGCTGGAGGACAGCGGCGTGTCTCTGCTCCTAACTTCTACGGGTACCGCCAGCATCGACACGCTGCGCTTTACAGGATCTGTCATGGATGTAAGTGATCCGGCCTTGTACAGCGTAGATGCTGATAATCTAGCTTTTGCATTTGCAGGCAAGGAGTCTCTGGCATCTCACCATTTGGCTTATATTTTGTACACGTCAGGATCATCCGGTAAGCCCAAAGGAGTCATGGTTGAGCATAGAAATGTAACGAATTACATCACGGCTTTCCAGCATAAATTCCACTTAACGGCTGAGGACGTAGTGCTCCAGCAGGCAGCCATTACCTTTGATGCATCCGTGGAGGAAATATACCCTACATTGGCAGCAGGGGGAACGCTGGCTATGGTTTCACGGGATGAACTGAAGGACATCCAATTGCTGAACCAATTCATTCGCCAGCAGCAAGTGACCGTGGTCAGCGCCTCGCCGTTTATTTTAAATGAGCTAAATCAACTGCCCCCTTTCCCGCATATTCGCACTTACATTAGCGGGGGGGATGTGCTGAAAAGCGAATATGTCACCCAGTTGTTGCGTTCCGCAAAGGTCTACAATACGTACGGACCGACAGAAGCGACTGTCTGTGCTACCTATTATTGTGTGCCGGATATTCCAGCTGTCCATCCATTGCCTGTCGGACGGCCTGTAGCCAATGCTGAGGTATACATCATGAATCGCAGGGGTACGGATGTTATGCCTATCGGGGTACCCGGTGAAATATGCATTTCAGGCTGGGGTGTTGCACGCGGCTATATGAACCGCCCCGAACTGACGCAGCAGCAGTTTGTAGCAAATCCGTGGATACCGGGCGAGCGGATGTACAAAACAGGTGATCTGGGCAGATATCTTGAAGATGGGCAAATTCAATTTTTAGGAAGAGTCGATCAGCAGGTTAAAGTGCGGGGTTACCGCATTGAGCCGGGCGAGGTTGAAAAATCGTTGCTCCAGCACCCGCGTATACAGGATGGAGTGGTGTTGGTTCAGGAAGTCCAGCCTGGTATGCATGAGCTATGCGCCTATATCGTTACAGATCAGGAATTGTCGGTGGCAGAACTGAAGACCCATCTGTCGGTAACCTTGCCTGAATATATGATTCCGTCTTACTTTGTTCGAGTCGATGAGATCCCGTTAACACATCACGGAAAAATCGACCGTCATGCTTTACCGCAGGTTAATGAAAGTATCAAGGTCGGTACGGCCTATGTACATCCAGCTTCACCCCTGGAAGAGCGCTTGGTTGAGCTTTGGTCGGAAATCCTGCACCGGGAGCAGATTGGCACACAGGATGACTTCTTCCTGCTGGGCGGTCAATCCTTGCTGGCAACCAAGCTGGTCTACCTTATTAACAAGGAATGGAATGTAAATCTGACACTGCGCGATTTCTTCCGGGCAGGTACGGTTCAAGGGTTAGCGACCTGGATAGAAGAAATTCAATCGGGCCGTGAACGTGGAATATTAGTGGAACAGGACGGATTAATCAAGCCCTTTAATCTCCGGCAAAAGCCATTGTTCCGCGTTCAGGTTATTCATCAGCCTGCCAACCGTCATTTGCTGTTCATTGATATGCATCATATTATTACGGACGGTCTTTCCCAGGAGATAATCGTCGAGGAATTTGCTCGTTTATACGGGGGCATGAGCTTACCGGAATTGACGATCCAGTATAAAGACTATGCCGTGTGGCAGCGTGAGTTTTTGAACAGTGTGGAATTCCGTCAGCAGGAGCAGTTTTGGCTGGAGCTTTTTCAAGGGGAAATTACAGAGCTGGAATTGCCTACGGATTATGCACGTCCCGATGTGAGAAGAGGTGAAGGGCAAGCCGTTCATTTTGAGCTGGATCAGGAATGGACGTGGAAGTTAAAACGCTTTGCCCTGCAACAAAATGTCACGGTATTTATGGTTCTACTGGCGGCCTATAACCTATTGCTGGCCAAAGCCAGTGGGCAGGAAGATATTATCGTCGGCATTCCGGTATCCGGCAGAACTCATGCGAGCCTGAGTCCTCTTGTCGGCATGTTCGTCAATACGTTGGCCCTTCGCAACACGCCGAAGAAGGACATGACAGTGCACGAATTTTTAATGCAGGTAAAGGAACGCTCTCTCCAGGCTTTTGAGCATCAGGACTATCCATTTGAGCAACTGGTTGAGAAGTTGAATTTGGCTGGCAAAACAAGCCGCAATCCGCTGTTCGATACCATGTTTGCATTATTGAACGAATCTTCCCGTACCATCGTAGAATTACCCGGCCTGAAACTGACTCCATGTGATGAAGCGGAGTATACAGGAGCACAATTCGATTTAACATTTACCGCAGCCATGACCGACGAGCATATCGAATGTATTTTTCAATACGATGTAGATCTCTTTACCGGGGAGACGGTGGAACGCTTGAGCCGGGAATTCCTTCAAATCTTACACACTGTCCTTGTCAATCCACAGCAAAAGATTGGAGAGCTTCGGATAGAAAAGGTGGCAGTTGACCCGAATCAGCGGGACAGAGAGGAAGTACCTGAGTCAGCAAGCGTCCATAAGGAAGAGGACTGGGTGAGTGAGCTTGCTATAGCAGCTTCGGAATCGGTGAACGAGGCGGAATGGAAGACACTCGTCCATGATTTCAATCAAACAGATATGGACCCGGGGTCCGTAAAGCTGTTACATCAATATTTCGAGGATCAAGCAAGCCGTAACCCTGAGCAGATCGCTCTCATTTCCGGTCAACAGGAGATCAGCTACGGAGAAGTAAATCGAAGGGCGAATCTGGTCGCACATAGCCTACTGGACTCCGGTACCCGGCCAGAGCAAGTAGTAGCTATTGTCATGGAGCGCTCACCGGAAATGATTGTTGCTTTATTGGGTGTGTTAAAAGCAGGGGCGGCGTACCTCCCCATTCATCCAGCCGATCCAAAGGAACGGATTCGCTACATCCTGGCAGACGCTGGGGCCGAATGGATTCTGACCCATCAGCAATGCCACGCCAACTGGATAGATGAAGAAATCCAGCAGGTCATCGACGTCGACTTACTGTGTCAGGATCAGCAAGAACGAGACAATCCAGAGCTTGTCATCCAGCCTGATCATCTGGCTTATGTCATCTTCACCTCCGGCTCAACCGGGCAGCCCAAAGGGGTGATGGTGGAGCATCACGCCTTTAGTGCGCGAGTGGTATGGCTGGCACAACAGCTTGGTTTAAGGGAGCAGGATACGGTGCTGCAAAAAGCATCCTATACCTTTGATGGTTCCATCGTCGAGCTTTTCAGCTGGTTCATGGGCGGAGGACGATTGGTGTTATTGGAGGCAGGTGCAGAAACGGATACCCGTCAAATGCTGGATACCATTCACAGGCATCAGGTTACAGTGGCTTTCTTCATTCCTACCGTGCTGCAAATGTTTTTGTCAGAGCTTTCAGTCGAGGATACGATCCAAGCAGCCACTTTGCGTTGGGTCATGTCGGGTGGCGAACAGATAGGCCAGGAGCAGGTGCGAAGTTTTAATCTGAAGTTCCCGGAAGCGAGATTACTTAATCTGTATGGGCCTACTGAAGCCAGTGTGTTTGCAACAGCCTATACGTGTACGTCTGTATCTTCCGAAGGTCCGATTCCGATCGGACGGCCTGTGGGCAACACCCGGGCGTATATTTTAAATCAGGAGCTGGCGTTGGTTGGTTTGGGGCAGGTAGGAGAGCTTTGTCTGGGAGGGTGCCATCTGGCACGCGGGTATGTACATCTGGATGGACTTACGGCAGAGCGTTTTATCCCCAATCCTTTTGTACCAGGTGAGCGAATCTATCGGACAGGCGATCTTGCCCGGATGTTGCCTAGCGGCGAGATTGTTTACTTGGGACGGTTGGATCAAATGGTGAAAATCGGGGGCTACCGAATTGAGATAGGTGAAATTGAAACAGCCCTCTTGCAAAATAACGACATACAGCAGGCGGCTGTACTTGATTTGACAGATGAGCAGGGCAACAAGTATTTGTGTGCTTATCTGGTTGTGCAAACCGACTGTACAGTTCGAGAACTGCGGGCATTTTTGCTGGAACGATTACCGGAATATATGATTCCTTTACGTTTTGTGAAGGTGGAGACGATGCCTCTAGGTTCAAGCGGAAAGCTGGACCGTAAGGCGTTAAATACCTTGGGGGTAGAGTTGCCTTCCGGCAAAGAACATACACCGCCCCGCAACGAAATGGAACAGCAACTGCTCCTGTTGTGGGCGGACATTTTCAAAACAGGCGCAGTAGGTATAGATGATCATTTCTTTGAGTTTGGCGGAGATTCGTTGCTCGCTTACCAGTTCATTTTGCGTGTGCGTCAAATGTTGGCCATCGAGATTACTTTAAAGGAACTTTTTGCAGCTCCGACTATTCGACAACTTTCAGATCACATAAGCTCCAGAAGAGTTGAGTGTCATCACGAGGATGAAGCGACAGTCCGTTCCTTGATCCCTGCTGCGACTCCAAGCGCCCATTATCCGGCCTCGTCTGCTCAAATGCGTCTTTTTATGATGCACGAGCTGAATCCAGAGGATCTAAGCTATAATCTACCGGGCGCCATGATGCTGGAAGGAGAACTGGACCTGGCCAGACTTGAGGGAGCCTTCCAAGCGCTTATTCAGCGTCACGACGCTTTTAGGACCACATTTGATGTGATCAACGGCGAGATTGTTCAGCTTATTCATGAATCTGTTCCGTTTGCCATTGAGTTTTTCAGAACAGAGGAAACCGAGATTAGCAACATACTTCGGGGCGATGGAAAGCTTATGAGAGAAGTCATCCCAGTTCAGCAGCATGCACTGTCATCAGTAAAAGTAGAGAAAAAAGAACGCCGACGGAGGGAGATTTAGCATCATGCATTATGAAGGATATGAAACATCTTCGGCGCAAAAACGGCTATATCTGATTCATGATCTTCTCGGACCTAACATCATCTATAACATGCCCAGCATTCGAATCATCAAAGGAGCGCTGGAGCCAGAGCGGCTGTACAGAGCATGGTGTAGGCTGACAGAACGTCATGAGGGCTTGCGAACGTCCTTTATTCAAAAGGACGGCGAGGTTTTACAACTCGTCCATGAATCCATCGATGTATCGATTCCCTATAGAGAACTTTCGGATCAGAGTACGGATAAGCTTGTTAACGAGTTTATCCGTCCGTTCAATCTGAACGAGGCCCCTCTATGGCGGGCTGAGCTTGTACCTTTGGTTGATGGGGAGATTCTGTTCCTGTTTGATATCCACCATATCATCGCGGATGCGGTAACCATCAACATTATATTTGAAGAGCTGATGGCTCTATATCAGGGACAGGAGCTTGCTCCATTAGAGTTTCAGTATGTCGATTATACGATCTGGCAAAACGATCAATTAAGCGATATTCATATTCAGAAACAGGGTGAATTTTGGCTGAACCAATTTACAGAGGATGTTCCTCTGCTGTCGTTGCCTACGGATGAAAAAGGCTTAAGGTCTGATTACAGCGGTGGGATCGTATCGTACTCGATTGAAGCTAACACGGCTCACTCCTTGCGTGCATTATGCTTGCAGCACAATGTTACGTTGTATATGGTTCTACTCGCCGCGTACAGCATCCTTCTGTCCAAATATGCCGGACAGGAGGATCTGGTCATCGGAACACCTGTCGCCGGAAGGACTCATTCCGAGTTTGAAGGGATTGTGGGCATGTTCGTGAACACGCTCGCCTTGCGTCAGAAACCGCAGAGAACCAAGCGGTTCTCTGATTTTCTGGAAGAAGTGGCAGACCGAACTTTTGCTGCGTTTGAGCATCAGGACTACCCCTTTGATATGCTGGTGGAGCAGGTCAATCCTGAACGAATCAGTGGTCGTAATCCTTTATTTGATGCTTGCTTTGTATTGGAAAATGTACCGCAGCCTGTCGTGCAGGCAACAGAGGTCACGTTTTCTCCTTATACTTTTGAACATAAAATCGCTAAATTTGATATCACCTTGTATGCATACGAAATGCAGGAGGGTATCGGGCTGGAACTGGAATATCGCAAAGCGTTGTTTACGGAGGAAAGCGCCCGCCGGATGCTACGACATTTTGCCAGAATTGTCGAAATCATTGGCGAACAACCCGATATTCGGATTGAAGACATTGATATGGTTACAGAAGAAGAGCGCACCGTTTTACTTCATACTTTTAATCAGACCCACAGCAAAAATGCATACGAAAAAAATTCGCATGGGGTAACCATCCATCGACTGTTCGAACAGCAAGTGATACGGACGCCTGACCATCCAGCCGTGAGGTGGAAAGAAAAGCAACTAACGTATGATGAATTAAATGAACGTGCCAATCAATTGGCGCGGGTTTTACGGCAAAAGGGAGTTCAGGCAGAAGATGTCGTCGGTATTTTAGCTACGCCTGCGTTGGAGATGATTGTTGGTATTTTAGCTATTTTGAAGGCCGGGGCCGCTTATTTACCGATTGATCCGCTCTCCCCAGATGAACGGATTCAATATCTATTACAGGATAGTCAGGCGAAAATATGCCTTCTACCGACTGCCAGCACCAGACGCTTTCCTGGGGTGGACATGTTACTGCTCACAGACCCGAGTCTCTATACGGGAGAACCCCGTAATCTGGAGGACAGCAATCAGGCGCACAATGTGATGTACATCATTTATACTTCAGGGTCTACAGGACAACCAAAGGGTGTAATGATTGAGCATCAATCCTTTGCTCGCCTAGTGTTAGAGCCAGGGCCGTTGGCTATTACGCAAGAGGATCGAATATTGCAGACGTGTTCCCTGGCCTTTGATGTGTCGGTTTTTGAACTGTGGGGAACACTGCTGAGCGGGGCAACCTTGTATCTCATTGAAAAAGAAGAGCTTTTATCTGCCGACATACTCGGCAAGAGGATGGCACAGTATGGAATCACGATGGCATGGTTCACGGCTCCTTTGCTAAATCAGCTGATTGATGAGAAACCTTCCATCTTTACTGGACTTCGATTGATCATGACCGGGGGAGACGCCTTGTCTCCGCAGCATATGAAGCTCCTTCGCGCCGCCCAGCCGGATTTAACGATTGTCAATGCCTACGGTCCTTCGGAGAATACTATTTTTACGTCGTTCCATACGATTCAGGAGGACTATGACCATAACGTGCCGATTGGCAAGCCTGTCGCCAATACACAGGTCTATATCCTGAGCGCGTCCAATCAACTTCAGCCCATTGGAGTACCGGGTGAGCTGTGCATTGGAGGTGAAGGATTGGCGCGTGGCTATTTGGCTCGGGAGGAATTAACGGCAGCCCAATTTGTTTCTCATCCCTGGCTCCCAGAAGAGCGTATGTACCGTTCTGGAGATTGTGCCCGATGGCTGGCTGACGGAACGCTTGAATTTTTGGGTCGCATGGATCACCAGGTCAAAATTCGGGGCTTTCGTATTGAAACCGGCGAAGTTGAGGCACGGCTTGCACATATAGAGGGGATTCAGGAAGCAGTCGTGCTTGTTCGTCAGCACAGCGACGGGATCAAATACCTCTGTGCTTACTTTGTTTCCGACGTTGAAATGTCACAGGCAGAAGTCCGGCTGGAGCTGGCTACATATTTGCCGGATTATATGATTCCTGCCTGTCTGATCCGACTTCCGCGTTTGCCACTGAATGTGAATGGCAAAGTTGATCGGAACGCGTTGCCAGAGCCTGATCTTGAAGCACTGCGGGAGAATGAATATGTCCCTCCTTGCAATGAACTGGAACAGGAGCTGGTTCGCATCTGGTCGATGGTTCTGCCCACGAACCTGCCGACGGAACGCATTGGTGTAACGGACAATTTTTTCACCCTGGGAGGAAGCTCGCTCAAGGCTACCAAGCTGGTTTCACTAGTTTTGCGTGAGTTAGGGATAGACCTGCCGCTCACCAAATTATTTACTTTTCCTACTATCCGCCTACTGGCAAGTGCATTGCAGGGAAAGGAAAGAAGTGTGTTTCCAGCCAGAGCAGACACGCTTGTTCTCTTAAAGCCCGGCACAGCGCAGGATAAGCACCTTTTTTTCATCCATGATGGAAGCTTGGATGTCAGTTGCTACATGGAATTGGTCAACGGACTTACAGCTACTTGGAATTATTGGGGCATAAAAATGGATGCTTCGATTCTTGCTGAAAATAAAACAGCCGGGATGAAGGAAGCGGCACACCGATATGTGAATCAATTGAAAAGTATTCAGAAAACAGGCCCGTATTATGTTGCGGGGTGGAGTATGGGGGGAACGCTTGCTTTCGAAATGACGCGACAATTGGAAGAACAAGAAGAACGTGTCGAACTTTTGGCCATTCTGGACACACTGCCACCTTTGAAGTATGGCAAGGAAGATCACTGGGACCACCATATTCAGGAACTGGAGAGGATGGAAGAAACGTTGGATTTTTCGCAGTGGAAGCGAGCATTTCCAGCCAGTGTACTCCCCTTGCTACCAGAATTTAATGAGTTGGGACGAAGTGAATTACTAGAACGCTTTAAAAGTGTGAATCATTGGGTGAAAATGCAGCATGTCTACCAGCCCGATCGAGCTGTAAAGGCCCCTGTATGTTTGTTTATTTCAGAACATACCTGGGAATTAGGATATAAAGGATGGGAATTGTATTGTAAGGGGGAAATGTTCACGCATAAAGTGCCTGGCGATCATTTCTCTATCGTAAAAGGAGCCCAAGCCGTGTCTGTAGGTTTGGTGCTGAATACATTTTTGAGGTAAGATTATGCTCCTGCTTGGAGGTTGAAGACCCCAAGCAGGAGTATTTATTTGATATGATCGTGTAAGTTGGTTTGTAATATTAATTGACATGATGTATAAAAACATATCGTAATGTATGAAAAACCCCCTTGTATGCTTCCAGATTTTATAGTAAAGTATCCAATAATCAACTTTGTTTGAGCATAATATTCACTGTTTGTGAGTATATATCACACTTTCACCACGACCTCACATACTCCTCTTTCTATTTATTACATCACATCTATTCATTACCCTACAGCATCTCTTACACCACTAGATTATGAAAACTTCTGTCCTACTACACCTATTTGATGAACTCGGAACTTGGGACCACAGCTTGAGGACAAGCTTGTCATGTCAATCCAAAGGAATTGGCATTCATCCGGTATCAACGAATTAACAATATATAAGGTGTGAAAGGGGTTTGCTGCATGAGCAAAAAGTATGCAAAACACAAAATCTGGACCGTTCTGCTGGTGCTTGCGCTAGGAGCTGTTTTGGCGCTTTCCGGTTGTGGGGGATCAGGTGAAGGAGCAAAGCCAGAGGCAGGGAAAACACCAAGCGGAGCAGGAGAGGGCGTGCAGGACACACTCATTTATGGACGCGGCGGAGATTCCGTGGCGCTAGATCCTGCCATTGTGACTGAAAGCGAGTCGCTAAAAATCGGAATGCAAGTGTTCGACACACTGCTGGAATATAAGCAAAACACAACGGAGATCCAACCGGGGCTTGCAGAGAGCTGGGAAGTATCACCGGATGGACTGGTCTATACGTTCAAGCTGCGTCAGGGTGTAAAATTCCATGACGGAAGTGATTTTAACGCAGAAGCGGTTGTGTTTAACTTTGACCGCTGGGCTGATCCGAAAAGTCCATACAAATTTGAAGGTGACTCGTTTGACTATTATGATTCTATGTTCGGTCCTGAAGGAAGTAGGGTGATTAAGGAGGTTAAAGCGGTAGATGCGAACAGCGTCCAGTTTACACTAAACAAGCCGCAGGCGCCGTTTTTACAAAATATCGCTATGCCATCCTTTAGTATTTCAAGTCCCAAGGCTATTCAGGAGAAAAAGGCTGATTTCAAGAGTAATCCGGTCGGCACGGGTCCTTTTGTATTTAAGGAATGGAAACGGAACGATACCATCACGCTGGAGAAGAATCCAAACTATTGGAAAGAGGGGCAGCCGAAGCTGGCTAAGATCATTGTTCGTTCCATACCCGACAATACCGCGAGATTTAATGCTCTGCAAAACGGGGAAATTGACCTGATGGAGGATTTGAACCCGGATGATGCAAAGCAGTTAGACGGTAATAGCGAGTTGGTGAAAATTGAACGTCCCTCCTTTAATGTGGCGTACATTGGCTTTAATTTAAAGAAAAAAACCTTCAATAATCCCAAGGTGCGGCAGGCACTGAATCACGCAGTGAACAAGCAGGCCATTATTGATGCATTGTTTGCAGGGCAGGCTAAGCCTGCGGTCAATCCGATGCCACCTACGTTATGGGGGTACAACGATAGTATTCAGGACTACGCCTATGATCTGGATAAGGCTAAATCTTTGCTAGCGGAAGCGGGCTTTCCTAACGGGCTTCCCGAGCCGTTAACCTTCTATGCAATGCCCGTATCTCGTCCTTATATGCCTGACGGCAAAAAGGTGGCAGAGGCCATTCAAGCCGATTTTGAAAAAATAGGCGTCAAAGTAAACATCCAATCCCCGGAATGGGCTACGTATCTGGATGATGTTAAGGCGGGGGAAAAGGATGATCTGTATATGCTGGGATGGAACGGGGACAATGGTGACCCGGATAATTTTCTTTATACATTGCTGGACAAGGATACGATTCCAGGCAATAACCGCAGTTTTTATGTGAATGAGGAACTTCATAAAATATTGGTGAAGGCTCAGGTTGAGGTCGACCAGAACAAGCGTGGGGAACTGTATAAACAAGCACAAGTGATTATTAAACAGGATGCGCCGTGGATTCCATTGGTTCATAGCACACCGCTGATGGCAGGTAAAGCGAACCTCAAGGGTTTTGTACCTTCTCCGGCAGGTATTGAAGCGTACGGAAATATTTATTTTGAATAGCCCAAACGCAAGCAGGCGGTGAATAGGATATGAACTCATATATTGTAAAAAGACTGGCTATATTGATTCCTGTATTACTGGGCATGACGCTCATCGTTTTTTCCATTATTCATGCCATTCCGGGAGATCCGGCGGAAACCATACTGGGAGATAAGGCTACGGAACAGTCCAAGCAGGCGCTACGTGAGCAATTGGGGCTGGATAAGCCGTGGTTACAGCAATATGGGACCTATTTAGGTGAGCTGGCACAAGGGGACTTGGGCGATTCCATTCGCACCAGGCAGCCGATTGCCCGGGAAATGCTTCCTTATCTGGCGGCTACGCTGGAGTTGACAGTAGCAAGCATGTTTTTTGCTGTAGTAGTCGGAATGAACGCCGGCATCGTGAGTGCCTGGAAGCGAAATTCCTGGTTTGACTATGTCAGTATGGTCATTGCCCTGGTCGGAGTATCGATGCCGATTTTTTGGCTGGGCTTGATGGAGCAATGGATCTTTGCAAATAAACTGCATTGGCTTCCTTCCATCGGACGCATGAATTCTCGTGATCCGGTGGAAGCTGTGACACATTTAGCCGTGATTGATGCGATCATAGGTGGACGTATGGATCAGGTGTGGACCGTCATCAAGCATTTGATCCTGCCCAGTATCGCACTGGGAACGATTCCAATGGCGGTCATTGCGCGCATTACCCGTTCCAGCATGCTGGAGGTTATGGATGCGGACTATATCCGTACAGCTCGGGCGAAGGGGCTGGCATCTTTTCAAGTCGTATACAAACATGCGCTTAAAAATGCTGCGATCCCCGTACTTACTGTCATCGGTCTTCAGACTGGCTCACTACTGGGAGGCGCGGTACTGACAGAAACCATTTTTGCCTGGCCTGGCATCGGACGGTACATTTTTGAAGCGATCAGCTCGCGCGACTATCCGGTTATTCAAAGCGGAATTCTGATCATTGCGTTCCTGTTCGTCATCATTAATCTGATTGTCGATTTGCTGTACGCGGTGCTCGACCGGCGTATCCGTTATCAGTAATCAAGTCGCCAATTGTTCAAGGGGGAGCTTGTCCGATGTCACAATTTTCAATGGAACCCAACAACATACCGACGACACGCAGCACATTGGCGCATTTGCCTGTTGTGACTGGCCCTTGGAGAGACGCATGGAGGGCTTTCCGTCACAATAAAATGGCGTTCGTCGGCCTGAGCATTATTATCTTCTTTGTCATCATTGCTTTGATCGCGCCGTGGATTGCTCCTTTTGACTATAAAGAGCAAAATTTGGTGAGCCGTTTGCAGCCTCCTTCTGCGGAGCATTGGTTCGGTACGGATGATCTCGGTCGAGATTTACTGACTCGCACGCTGTATGGAGCCAGAATCTCGTTGTGGGTCGGTTTCTTGTCTGTTATTGGTTCAATGATTGTAGGAACAGCCTTAGGTTTAATTGCAGGATTTTACGGAAAATGGGCAGATATGGTCATCTCGCGGCTATTCGACATTTTACTGGCATTTCCGGGGATTTTGCTGGCCATTGCCATTGTGGCCATTCTAGGACCTTCATTGGAAAATGCGTTGTATGCCATTGCCATTGTCAATGTGCCAACATATGGACGGTTGGTTCGATCTAAGGTGCTGAGTGTCAAAACGGAGGAGTATATCACTTCTGCCAGAGCGCTTGGGGCCAATAATACACGAATCATCCTCCGTTATATTTTGCCTAACAGCCTGACACCGATCATCGTACAGGGAACGTTGGGGATCGGAACGGCCATTATTGAAGCGGCAGCGCTTGGATTTCTGGGCTTGGGTGCACAACCTCCTGAGCCAGAGTGGGGTAAAATGTTGTCCGATTCGCGGCAATATATCCAGAACGCGCCGTGGACAGTTATTTTTCCGGGGGTATCTATCATGCTGACCGTATTGGGCTTTAACCTAATGGGGGACGGCCTGCGGGATGTGCTTGACCCGAGGGCGAAGCGTTAGAGCAAAAGTGGTGAGGTATATAAAGTTGAGTAAAGGGGTGTTCTCTGGCCTGAATCAAATGGCTGGGGAACACCTTTTTTATATGACATTAAGAGCTTTCCGTAGGATACTCGCTTCGAAAGCACAATCCGACTGCGCAGTGACGCTAAAAGTAACTTTTACAGCTGAAAGTCATGTGAACTTTCCTGAGGCGCGAAAAAAATGTATAATCACTCCAATTGAGTACGTAGGGAGTGGGCTTTATGACATGGCAGGACAAGAGAGAGCATCGGCAATTTGCGGAACAGACACGAAGCGACGCTTCACGGGCCGCATATGAACGGGACTACTCCCGTTTAATCCATTCACCGACTTTCCGTCGGTTGCAGGGTAAATCACAGGTATTTGGCGCAGGCACGGGCGATTATTACCGCACACGACTGACGCATTCTTTGGAGGTAGCGCAAATTGCACGTGAAGCATCCCGAAGCTTGCTGCGCCGCCATCCCGAAGTAGAGCTGGAACAGGCAGATAACGCAGGACTGATCATTGACCCTGAGGTGGTAGAATGTGCTTCCATTGCACATGACTTTGGGCATCCCCCGTTCGGACACAAGGGAGAAGAGGTGCTGGACGGGATTTTGGATCAACTGATTGAAACAAAGGTAGAAAAGATATCCTCTGCCGGAGGCTTCACACCGGAGTCCAAGCGTGGACAGGAGGCCTATGCGCGTGAGCGACAAATTTATGAGCATTTTGAAGGGAACGCGCACAATTTCCGGCTGATTATGTTTTTGGAGAAGCGTGAGAACGTGGATGGTTTGAATTTGTCGGACGCTGTGTTACTGGGGATCAACAAATACCCGTACCCGGGGATTCTGAACAAAAAAGGGTTGTACCTGCATGAGTGGGAATACATACGTTCCATCCGCGAGGATTGGGGTATCCCTGATGGTAAAAAAACGTTGGAAGCCCAGCTTATGGACCTGTGCGACGATATCGCTTATTCTGCGCATGATCTGGAGGACGGGATTAAGGCTGGGAAAATCGAGGTACATGAGCACTTCTTATATGATCCGTATTTAATTCGTCTGATTACGGAGAAAATCACCACGTTGGAGGATAGCTTCTGGCAAGGCTGGCAACTGGCTCAGATTGAGCAGAAGGTAGCGGCTGTGCTGAGCGAATTTTTGAAGGTGTGGAACGGCAAGATGCCGATGTGTGAACACGATTATTCCCGTACCCGCCGTGAAGTGAAGGCATACTGGGTCAGCCTGTTTGTCAGCAGCTTGGGTGTAATTGAGGATGGAAATTGGAAAAAGGTGACCTTCGTACGAGATGGAAGCGAAGATTTGGATATGCTGCGCACTGTGAGTGTGTTGAAAAGCTTTGCTTGGGTTACGATGATCCGCGATCTGCGCGTACAGCGACTGCAAAAACGGAGTGAGTGGATGCTCAGACGGCTGTGGTTAGCTTTTCTAGACCCGGAAACGTCCAAATCTATTATTCCAAGCGACTGGCTCCAGCGCTATGAGCGCGACCAAGCCAAGGCGAAACCGATCTGGACATGGGAGCATATGGTCATAGACTATATTGCAGGCATGACCGATGCTTTTGCTGAAAAAATCTATAATGAGTTATACGGCCTGAAGGTGGGTTCGATTTATGATCTGGATTGACCTTTAAATTACCCCTATATAGTAGAAGGAACTGGTTTGTAATGGATAGCAGGAGGGAGGAATGTGTCTATGCAATCTCAGTCTTTATCTACGAAAAGGTTGAATCTCGGTGTGCTCGATATGGTGCCGTTGCTGCCCGGTAACCGTCCGGAGCAGGCGGTTCAACGAGCTGGTGAACTAGCAAGACAGGCAGAAGCATGGGGATATACACGCTACTGGACCTCGGAGCACCATGATATGAAGGGGCTGGCTTCCTCCAGCCCGGAAGTGCTGCTGTCTCATATCGGGGCGGTGACGAAGACAATCAAACTGGGTGCGGGTGCTATTTTGCTCCCGCATTATAGTCCAGTCAAGGTCGCGGAATGGTTTCATTTGCTGGCTGCTCTATATCCTGGCAGAGTCGAATTGGGCCTGGGGAGAGCACCTGGTGGTGGACCTCATGCTTCAATGGCACTGAGCGGTAATTTTCTTCAACATGTGACGGAGCTGCCACAGGCGATGGAAGCTCTATTGGCTTTGCTGGAAGGTACATACGAATATGAACAGGTGCCTGTGTTTGCCCGGCCGATGCCTGAACAGCCGCCAGCAGTGTGGATGCTGGGTACAAACCGAAAAAGTGCCGAATATGCCGCCCAGTATTCAACAGGCTATGTATTCGGTCAGTTTATGAGTGAACAGCAAACGGAAGAAATGCTAAGCATTTACCGCTCCAGCTTTCAGCCATCCAACCGGATGGACAAGCCACGTACCATGGTTGCTGTAGGAGCAGTATGTGCCTTGACGAATGAACTGGCGCAGCAATGGGCTGGTCAGATTTCATTGGGCGACCCGGCAATGCGAGCCAGCTGGCTGGTGGGAACGCCGTCGGATATTGCCGAACGGTTACGTGGCTTGCAGATTAAATATGATAATGATGAGTTTCTGTTGGTCACACCGATTCCCGATTATGAGCAGCGGCTTCACTCCTACCGTCTAATAGCGGAGGCTGTAAATTCTAACCTTGATTCCAAATGAAAAGAGATATGACATGAATAAACAGAAAACGAATATCGAAGAAATGAAACCAAGCTACATATATACCTATGCGTGTCATGAAACAGAGCGTGAGTTGTGTTTTTTGGAATTAAAATGCTTGTTCGGTCAGCCGCCCGTGCAGGACTCCATCCTATTGTCCCATCGGCGTCTGGAGCCGGGGACGAGCCCGTTTATTCATCTTAGGCTGGATGTAATGACAGATGCGGGAACGCTGGAAGAGCTATGCGAAGCAGCTTCTATGTTACAACTTGAGGAAGGAAAGACTTTCAAGGTGTTGTGCCTTAAAGAAGGTGACCATGAGGCTGACTATGACGAGCGGCGCGGGATCGAACGCCGAATGGGTGCACGCATTCATGGGCAGGCGCAAATGAAGACACCGGATATCACCCTTGGTGTTATTCGGATAGGAGAACGGTGGCTACTGGGCACGTGTCAGTATAGCGACAGATCGTGGCAGGAGCGTCGTCAGAAGCCGCAAAATTATTCTACTGGACTACCCGTTCTGGTTGCCAGAGCACTTGTGAATTTGGCAGCAACTGATCTAACAGCAGCAAAGGGAGAGTCAGGCTCATTGAAGCTGCTAGACCCGTGTTGTGGTATGGGCAATGTAATGATTGAGGCATTGAGTATGGGAAAGGATATTCGCGGTTGTGATATCAACCCGTTGGCGGTGCGTGGGGCACGAGTGAATTTGCGTCATTTTGGATATGAAGAAGATCTAGTGAAGCTGGGGGATATGAATATGCTCGAAGGCACATACGATGCGGCCATATTGGATATGCCCTATAACCTGTGCTCCGTGCTCCCGGCTGATGAACAAAAGAAGATGCTGCGCAGTCTGAGACGCTTGGCCGCGCGGGCAGTGGTCGTGAGCACGGAGCCGATGGAAACATTGTTATCCGACTCAGGTTGGACCCTTACGGAGCAATGCCGCATACATAAGACAGGTATGAGTCGGGAAATCTGGATCTGTAAGTAGTGTGTTAATACTGAGTTTTGTAGTTAACCACATTCAGCGGCAGTTCCTGATCAGCGGCATAGGCATTCAAATTAGTAAGAAAAATATCTACCGCCCGTTCGGCATATCGGTCCGTATCGCCTGCAATATGCGGTGTGATCAAGACATGGTCCAGACTCCATAGCGGATGTGAAGCAGGTAGCGGTTCTTCCTCGAATACATCCAGTCCGGCAAAGGCAATATGCTTTTGCTCCAAAGAGCGTACAAGTGCATCCGTATGAACGGTGCCACCGCGGCCTACATTAATGAAGAAGGCTCCCTTACGCATAGCTGCAAATGCTTTTTCGTCAAAGAAGTGATGGGTTTCCTTGGTGAATGGTAATATATTTACCACGATATCCGCTGCTCCCAATGCTTCGTGTAGTTGTTCGTTAGTATACATGTGCTCTACATGGGGAGCTTCCTTGCCGGAACGTCGGACGCCAATCACCCGCATGCCAAAGGCTTCTGCAATCCGCGCTGTTTCGCGGCCGATTTCGCCAACGCCTGTAATCAACAGCGTTTTGCCACGTAATTCCGTCAGTTGGCCTTTCGGTGGCTGCCATGTTTTCTGACGTTGCAAGAGAGCTGCTTGCTGTAAATAACGTGTATGCGATAGCAGCATGCCAAAGATCTGCTCTGTAATTGGAATTGCATGCACACCACTCGTATTCGTGAGTAAAATGTTACGCTTTTCCAATTCGGTAAGCGGTAGCTTGTCAATTCCAGCCGACCAGGTTTGTATCCACTTCAGTTTGCTGTCTGGGTGTAACGCCTCTTCGGCAATATGCTTTGACCAGCCTAGAATAACCTCGGCCTCCCGGATTTGTTTAGACTCCAATTCTTGAGCTTTGCCAATAATCAACTCGTAGCCCGGAGCTGTTGCACGAACTTGTTTTTTTTGCTCTTCCGTAAGTTGATGTAAGCTTAAAATGTTTCCCATAGTTCATAGCCTCCTCGATTTGGAGTTTCCAATATATTCTGGCGAACCATCCTTTCAAGAATAACAGATTGCCGAAAAAATTGCATAATTAGGGTAAAAGCGAGCTCGCGGTGTCACTATATATAACAACAAATGGCTTTACCCTGATTAGGGATAATCCAAACAGCTACTCTTTGAGATATCCACCAAGATCTATTAGGAAAGGAGGTATAGATTGATGAAAAATGAATCGCAAAGACTTTTTACAGCTATTGCTCTCCCAAATGAGCATAAGAAGAAATTACATGATTGGGTGGAGCAGGATTTAAAAGACCTGACTTTTCGCAATTGGAGTGATTTTAGAGATTACCACGTGACACTTCAGTTTTTGGGTGATGTGGAGACCTCGGTTATACCGAAACTTGAGCAGGTTTTAGTTCAAGCTGCAGCTGAGCATGGCCCGTTCACACTCGGCATTGGAGAAGCAGGTTTTTTTGGCCGTGAAGAATTTCCGCGTGTACTGTGGAGGGGAGTGACTGGGCAGCGTGAGTCACTGGATCAATTGTACCAGTCCATACTCCAGGCTACGGAACCGCTGGGTTTTAAACCCGAGGAACGACCTTATCGACCTCATATCACCCTAGCACGCTCGTACACAGGAGAACAGCCTATTCCACCGTCTATTTGGCAGTCAAATGACCGATGCAGCGAGCCGTGGGAAGTGGGAGAATTTGTTTTATATGCAACCCGAATGGGTCAAAAACCAATGTACCAAATAATTCAAACATTCCCATTAATGAGGTGAAAGCCTTGATCTATCAGCGAATTTAGTGATATAGTGTTTCAGCGTTATTCAAAAGGCGCATTTTGGGTTACATATCTGAGGAATGTGCTTAAAGTTAACGGGAGGAACATTATGGAAATCGTTAAAGAACATCGTTGGTTTGCACCTCTTTTGAGTGTGCTGCTTGTTTGTATATTGGGGATAGGCCTCTACGCTGAGGTTCAGCAAACACAGAAAAATCATAAAAATACACCTGTGCAATCTCTGAGCTGGTCAGGGAACTCTTCGGCTCCTTCATATGGCGACAGGATGGGGACCCATAACGGGTCAAACAGGACAAGCCCCATCTTTGTCGCTGCTCATGGGCAGCCAAGCTGGAAAGAAATCATGCCGACACCGTTACCCGCTTCCCAGATGAAGCAGGCGGAACAAGCTCGGAATAACGTTGCTACAGGCAAGAAAAAGCCTGAGGTCCAGCATAGCAAGTCCGCAATCCTAACCCCTCCTACAACCATCTACTTTACGAAGACAAAAATGCTCACTCAGGATGACAAGGCGTTGTCTACCTGGAGCTATCCTGTCTCCGCTAAAGAACTGCTCCTGCTGCAAAAAATAGTGATGGCAGAAGCAGAAGGCGAACCGTACGAAGGCAAAGTGGCAGTTGCCAACGTTGTCTTAAACCGGCTGCGGTCAGCCCCATTTCCCGATACGATTCAGGCAGTGATTTATCAAAAAGCGCAATTTAGTCCGGTCGCGAACGGGCGTCTTCGTCGTGTTCAGCCCAACCAGGACAGCATCCGTGCGGTTACTGCTGCTTTGAACGGCCATAAAGCCGTGCCTGATAACACCTGTTTTTTCCTGTCGCTTACGTTAGCCCAGGACCTTACGGTTCATCATTCGCGTACCAAGGTGAAAACTATCGGTCATCATACCTTTTATAAATGAGCATTTGGCATAAAACCCATGAGCGTTTCAAATCAGTAATGTATAGATTGAAACGGTTTAGTTGGCAGCCTTCTACAAATAACAGCCCTTTCTAAACAATAGGGTTCAGCTTTGTGAACGGATTTTGTGGTACAGGTGAAGCCAGTATGCAAAAGAGGTATAATAGGTAAAGGAAAGTAACCAAAATAATGAAAGTGACAAAGGAGGCGTAGATGATATGAAAATCACATATTATGGACATTCAGTTGTACTGGTAGAGGCAGAGGGGAAACGGATTATTATTGATCCTTTTTTGACGGGAAATCCTAAGGCAACCGTAAAAGCTGAGGATATTCAGGTGGATGCCGTGTTGTTGACACACGGTCATGCTGATCATTTTGGAGATGCTGTTGAACTTGCCAAGCGCAATGATTGTCCAGTAATCGCGGTCGCGGAACTGGCTGAATATTGTTCATCCTTGGGGGCCAAAGCTCACGGTATGAATCTGGGTGGGGGGCACCACTTTGACGGTTTCCATGTGAAATTCACGCTTGCGTTCCACAGCTCATCTTTGACGGTGGACGGACAAACCGTTTACATGGGAGAGCCGGCGGGGATTTTATTGACCATGGGAGGCCAAACCTTTTTCCATGCAGGGGATACTGGCCTGTTTGGCGACATGCGTCTCATTGGGGAAACTAACTCCATCGATGCTGCGGTATTGCCGATCGGAGATGGTTATACGATGGGACCGGAGGATGCACTGCTGGCAGCAAAATGGCTGCGTGCAAGCCGCGTAATACCGGTGCATTACAATACGTTCCCGGGTATTGAGCAGGACGGAGACGGCTTCTGTGATCGTCTACACAAAGAAGGCATTGAAGGGAAAGCATTGAAGCCCGGCGAAAGTCTCGAATTTTAATACGGATATCTGATTTGCGGGAATACACTTGATGGTCTATAAACTCATCAAATCTCCTTTGTCAGCCTTTTCTGTTCCTTAGAGGAATAGGAAAGGCTGTTTTTTAAAAGTGAATATTTATACATAAAAATGAGATATTTTTGCATTGATACGTTGAAGCTATAATGTAAAAGATTTATTATCACAATCATAAAAACTTTGAATTGCTAACATGATAGGTCAATGATAAAATGATAGAACTAATTAGATTCATCAGTGGAATCGACGTATTTTTCAAGTCAAGCCATTGCATAATTATTGAAAAACATATGCATTCAGCGGACCGTACCGCCTTGAATACGTCACATGTTTTGTCCCCCATTCCTCGTAGTTGTTCTTTGAGTTACCTCTTGTTGCCACTGTCTTCTATTCGGCCGCCTGTATTTCAGGCCAGCATGACTTTATAACAGAAAGGTTGCGTTCCATGAGACAGACAGGTTTACCACCCAAACAGGGACTATATGATCCCCAATTCGAAAAAGACGCCTGCGGCATGGGCTTTGTTGCCCACATCAAGGGAAAACCATCGCACGATATTGTAAGTCAGGCTTTGACCATGCTCGTGAATATGGAGCATCGGGGCGGTCAGGGAAGTGAACCAAACTCCGGTGACGGAGCAGGGATTATGATTCAGGTCCCTCATCTGTTTTTTCAAGAGGAAGCGGAGCGATTGGGTTTCAAATTGCCAAAGGCCGGACATTATGGCGTTGGTATGCTTTTTGTATCCAATGATCCCAAAGTTCGTGAGGTACATGAGCAGAAACTAAGAGATATCATCGTGGACGAAGGTCAAAATTGTTTGGGTTTTCGCGATGTTCCAACTTATGACGAAATGCTGGGGAAATCGGCAAAAGCAGCTAAACCGGGCGTGCGTCAGGTATTCATCGGTCGCAGTAGCGATCTAAAGGAAGAGCTGGACTTCGAACGGAAACTGTATGTCATTCGCAAACGTGCAGAGCTTGCTATTCGCTATAACCAAGAGGATGAGAACGGTGAGTCGTTCTATATTCCAAGTTTGTCATGTCGCAAGGTTGTATACAAAGGAATGCTGACAACCGAGCAGGTAGGCAAATTTTATCTGGATTTGCAGGATGAGCGGGTGACATCGGCGATCGCGCTGGTCCATTCCCGTTTTAGCACGAATACGTTCCCGAGCTGGGACCGTGCGCATCCTTATCGTTTTATGATTCACAACGGTGAAATCAATACTATGCGCGGCAACGTGAACTGGATGCATGCTCGCCAGGCGCAGTTTGAAAGCGAAGCGTTTGGTGGAGATATCAAGAAGGTAAAACCAGTCATTAACCCAGATGGCTCCGATACAGCCATGTTTGATAATACGCTGGAGTTTCTGTATCTGAGCGGACGTTCCCTTCCTCATGTAGCCATGATGATGGTGCCGGAGCCTTGGAACAAGCATGAAACCATGGACCCGAAGAAGCGAGCATTTTATGAATATCACAGCACCATGATGGAACCGTGGGACGGACCTGCTGCGATGGCGTTTACAGACGGTATCCAAATCGGAGCCATTCTCGACCGCAACGGTCTGCGTCCTGCACGTTACTATGTGACCAAGGACGATCTGATCGCACTGTCTTCAGAGGCGGGTGTATTGGATATTGCTCCTGAAAATGTGCTCTATAAGGATCGTCTCCGTCCGGGTCGTATGCTGTTGGTTGATACCCAAGAAGGCCGTATCGTTTCTGACGAAGAGTTAAAGGAACGCATCGCTTCCGAGGAACCTTATCAGCAATGGCTGGATGAGCACTTGGTTGATCTGGATGAGCTGCCAGAAGCACTAGAACAGCCGGAGCCTAAACATGAAAATGTAAATCAGCTTCAGCTCGCTTTTGGATATACGTTTGAAGAACTGCGCAAAATTCTGGAGCCGATGGCACTTACAGGTGCAGAACCGATTGGCTCAATGGGGTACGACGCACCATTGGCGGTGCTGTCTGATCGTCCGCAACGTTTGTACAATTACTTTAAACAAATGTTTGCCCAAGTCACGAACCCGCCGATTGACGCCATTCGTGAAGAGATTGTAACGTCAACCGCAACTACGATTGGGCCAGAGCGCAATTTACTGCATCCAGAACCGGAAAGCTGTCGTCAGATTCGTTTGGATTCGCCGGTGTTGTCGAATGAGGAGTTTGCCAAAATTCGCCACGTACACCGTCCGGGCTTCAAATCAATGACAATTCCGATCTTCTTTGAAGCGAAGGAAGGTGCTGAGGGCTTACGCAAGGCGCTGGAAGGATTGTTTGAGGCGGCTGACCGTGTCATTGACAAAGGTCATAACATCCTGATTTTGTCCGACCGTGGAGTGGATGCGGAAAATGCGGCCATTCCGGCGTTGCTAGCTGTTTCCAGCCTGCATCACCATCTGATTAAGCAGGGTACACGTACACGTGTGAGCATTTTGCTGGAGTCCGGGGAGCCAAGGGATATTCACCATTATGCGGTGCTGCTTGGATACGGTGTGAGCGCGGTTAATCCTTATCTGGCTTTTGAAACGCTGGATGTCATGATTCAGCAGGGCTTGCTGCGCGGCATCTCGCACGAAAAGGCAGTTAAAAATTATATTAAAGCGGCAACAAAGGGTGTCGTTAAAATATTGTCCAAAATGGGTATTTCCACGATTCAGTCGTACCGTGGAGCACAAATTTTTGAGGCTGTAGGTCTGAAACAGGATTTTGTTGACCGTTATTTCACCTGGACACCTTCCCGCATTGGCGGTATCGGTCTGGAGGAAGTGACTACGGAAGCGCTCGTTCATCATAACCGTGCTTTCACCGACAAGGACGGCAACGACAAAGTGCTGGATTCGGGCGGCGACTATCAATGGCGTAACGACGGGGAAGAGCATTTGTTTAACCCGCAAACGGTGCATTTGCTCCAGCAGTCGGTTCGCTCTGGAGACTACAAGTTATACAAGAAATACGCCAAGCTGGTGCAGGGCGAAACGGAACAGCATTTAACGATCCGCTCGATGCTTCAGTTGAAGCCTACGGGTGAGCCTGTGCCGCTGGAAGAAGTGGAATCCGCTGCATCCATTATGCGTCGCTTCAAGACAGGAGCCATGTCCTTTGGCTCGATCAGTCAGGAAGCGCATGAAGATATGGCGATTGCGATGAATCGGATCGGTGGCAAGAGCAATACGGGTGAAGGTGGGGAGAACCCTGCACGTTTCATTCCGGATGCCAATGGCGATTCTCGTCGCAGTTCGATTAAGCAGGTAGCGTCAGGCCGATTCGGTGTAACATCGAATTACTTGGTGAATGCCGACGAAATTCAGATCAAAATGGCGCAAGGCGCGAAGCCGGGTGAAGGTGGACAACTGCCAGGACGTAAGGTATACCCTTGGGTTGCTGAGGTACGTGGTTCTACGCCAGGAGTAGGTTTGATTTCACCACCGCCGCATCACGATATTTATTCTATCGAGGATTTGGCAGAGCTCATCTATGATCTCAAAAACGCCAATCCGCGTGCTGACATTAACGTGAAACTGGTGTCAGAAGTAGGCGTAGGCACGATTGCTACAGGGGTAGCAAAAGGCCGTGCTGACATTATTCTGGTCAGCGGTTACGACGGTGGTACAGGCGCTTCCCCGCAAGGCTCCATTCGCCATGCAGGTATGCCTTGGGAGCTGGGTCTGGCGGAGACGCATCAGACGCTGATGTTAAACAACCTGCGCGACCGCGTGGTATTGGAGACAGACGGCAAGATGCTGTCTGGCCGCGATTTGGTAGTAGCTGCCCTGTTGGGCGCGGAAGAATACGGCTTCTCTACAGCGCCGCTCGTGGCGTTGGGCTGTATTATGATGCGGGTATGCCAAATGGATACATGTCCGGTTGGTGTGGCTACGCAGAATCCGGAGCTGCGCAAAAATTATATGGGCGATCCTGCCCATGTGGTGAATTTTATGCGTTTCATCGCAGAAGATGTCCGTGAAATTATGGCGGAATTGGGCTTCCGTACAATTCAGGAAATGATTGGACGTACGGATTGTCTGGATACCGTGAACGCCGATTCGCATTGGAAGAAGAAGGGCGTAGACCTGAGCTTGCTGTTGCATGTTCCTGAGTTGGAAGAAGGTAGTGTACGTTACCGCGTACAACGCCAAAATCACGGTCTGGAAGAAACACTCGACATGCAGCAGCTCGTACCGATGGCTGCGGAAGCGCTGGAGAACGGAACGCCTGTTGAGGGTACCTTACCTATTACAAACGTAAATCGGGCGGTAGGAACGATTCTGGGCAGCGAGGTCACCCGTAAGTATGGAGCGGCGGGTCTGCCAGAGGATACGATTCGCTTTAACTTTATTGGATCGGCAGGTCAGAGCTTCGGGGCATTTATTCCGAAAGGCATCACGCTGAGCGTGGAAGGCGATAGCAATGACTATGTCGGTAAAGGGCTATCTGGCGGTAAGGTTATAGTGAAAAAGTCTCACAAAGCAACCTTTAAGGCAGAAGAGAACATTATTATCGGAAATACAGCCTTGTATGGAGCGACCAGCGGTGAAGCTTACATTAGCGGAATCGCAGGCGAGCGCTTTGCCGTTCGGAACTCCGGCGCACGTATTGTAGTTGAGGGCGTTGGGGATCATGGTTGCGAATATATGACGGGCGGACGTGTAGCGGTATTGGGTGGAACCGGACGGAATTTTGGAGCCGGAATGTCCGGAGGTATTGCATATGTCTATGACCCTGAGGGGACGTTCCTGAGCCGTTGTAATCTGGAAATGGTGTTGCTGGAAGGTGTGGAAGAACCTGCAGAAGCAGCGGATTTGCGCGGCTTGATTCAACGCCATGTCACTTACACGGGTAGTGAAGCGGGACAACGTATTTTGGATGATTGGCAGACTGCGATTCAGCAGTTTGTACGGGTGATTCCAAAGGATTACAAGCGTATGGTTGAACAGATCCAAAAAGAAGAGGCAACTGGTTTGAGCGGAGATGAAGCTCTGTTGGCAGCATTTGAAGCCAATATGCGTGAATTGGCGCGTGCCGGGGGCTAAAATGTAGACTACCAAATTTACTAAAAAAGGACTCGCTGAATACCGCTGTTATAATCACGGTGGTACCAGCAAGTCTTTTTTAGGTTGCTAAAAATGTGATTCATTTCCTTGACAAACGTCATAAATTCTGACATTACCCCCAAAATGTTTTCCTGAAACGGTAAATATGTTATAAAAAGTACCAAATTTTTTGGAATGTAACCGTTTACGTAAGAGTTTATGTCTTGTTATTTATTTTTGGATTGGTTATGATTTTTTTAGAGTACACAAACAAACCTAATATGCCCATCGTCCCTTCAAAACACAGAATAGGGTGACAGGATGAAGTTGAGGAAGTCAGCAGAAGACAAAATGATTTTTTTATACCGTTATGTATCACTATCTCTAACGTCACTTGTTTTTCTGTTCGAATCATCTAGGTTAATCGTGTGGCAGAAGCTATTACTGATTGGTTTTCTATTTTTATCCGTTACAGCATTTACTTGGATTTACCGTAAATACAGACTTCATGATATGGTATTGAAATGCAGCATTGCACTAGAAACAGCAGGGATCATTTTGTTGTTATTCCCAACCGGAGGGATGGATAGCCCGTTCAAATGGTATGTGATTACCCCCATGCTGGTGGCTTGTGCTCATCTGTCTATGAGATACAGTTGGACACTCCTCCTTTCTTATATCGGCTTGGTGCTTACATTTTGTTATATCTTTTTTACACCAGGTCAATATTTTTTGTGGGATCTTATATTGCAGAATATCAATTTGTTTCTGGTACTGATCGTAACTACGATGGCAATGCAGGTTATCGGCGTCATGAAGGACGAACTGAAGGTGGCTAAAGAACAAGCCAATGAGACGATGGATCATATCAAGTCGATTTACCACATCATGGAGACGACCAGCCACAATGAGGCTTTAAATCTCGGTCAGGTCATCTCAGACTATACTGTCAAGCTAACAAAGCAGAGCCGTGCATTTTTCTGGCTAGATAGTCAGGAGGAGGATGCACCGGAAAGCAGCCAGACAGGCTGGACGGTAGAGGAGGAGGAGCAGCTATTCGAGGAGCTGGGGAATTATCGGGAGGAATTCAGGGAAGAGCGTGAACCATTTTTCAGACATCTGCCAGAATGGGGCGATTTCCTCATGATCACAGTACCGATGACGACCCGTTTTGTAGCGACGATTGGCCTCAAGCTGGGCCCGGATCAAAGTCTGACAGGAAGACGCTGGCTCGTGCAACAACTGATATTCTTGGCTGAGCTGAGCGCTGTGTTCTTGGAGCGCTATGAGCTGGAGCGTATTGAAAATCAGCTGATTGTGACGAATGAGCAGAACCGAATTGCAAATGAAATGCATGACAATGTTTCTCAAAGTCTTTTTGGTATTGTGTACGCAACGCATTCTCTCCGGCAAACCTGGTGTCATCAGCCAAAGGAGCAGGTGGAGGAGCAAATTGATCTAATTCAGCAATCTGCTAACCAAGCGGTTAGAGAGCTGAAAGGGGCGATTCATAGTCTAAGCTCGAAAAAAAGCGGAGGCTCAACTTGGTTAGGGACGGTGAAAAGTCATCTCCATACACTCTCCAAGCTGAACCATGTACAAATTGATTTTGACATTCATGGTGATCATTATTCACTTCCGTATTTGTACCAAAAAGCTTTGTTCCGCATCATTTCCGAAGCGGCGGGGAACGCAATCCGTCATGGATTGGCCAAGCGAATTGATGTGAAGTTAAAATTGACGCCCCAAGTGATTAGACTGTCTATTCATGACGACGGAGTAGGGTTTGAGACGGCGAGAATGGTAGCAGGAGGTGAGGCGGTCAGTGCAGGCGGGGGCCTGGGCATGATGAATATGGAATATTTAGCTCAATCGATGGGAGGCGAATTTGATATTTCAAGTCGAATCGGAGAGGGAACACAGATCCGATTGTCCATTCCGGTAAATGCTTATGAATGAGGATTTTGCAAAATCCTCGAATAAAATGCGTGAACATTCTGCAATACAAAATCTGCGGTAACAATCGGATACATAGGGATTATGCAAATCCTGAACTGTAGACAGGAGGCCGAATCATGAAAATTGTCATTGTCGATGATCATCCTTTAGTACGGAAAGGACTCGCTGCGGTTATATCCATGCAGCCCAATGTTCAGTTTGCGGGAGAGGCCCAGAATCAACAGGAAGCACTTGTGGTGATCGAGGAAACAGATCCGGATCTGGTGCTGCTGGATTTGAAACTAGCTGATGAATCGGGGCTGGATATTATCAAGATAGCGCGCGGACGTGGTTTCAGAAGCAAATTTATTTTGCTGACCTCTTCCGCAACACGTGAAGATTTTCTGAAAGCAGAGGAAGCTTCCGTGGATGGTTATGTGCTTAAGGAAGCATTGCCTGAGGAATTAATTTACGCGATTCATCTTGTCAACAAAGGACGCAAATATTATGATCCGGCTATTCTCGAAAACAAGCTGCGTGAAGATGCGGGCAATCTGTCGGACGACCTGACGCCAAAGGAAAAGGAAGTGCTGGTCGAGCTGGGACAAGGAGCCTGCAATCGTGAAATTGCATCGCGGTTATTTATCAGTGAGTTCACAGTCAAAAAGCATGTCAGTCAGATCTTGGCCAAGCTGCGGCTGGCGGATCGTACGCAGGCAGCATTGTATGCCAATGCCATTGGTCTGGCGAAGTACGAGCCAACAAACATGGTATGATGCGCTGACTCTATAAGCTGCGCTGCACTTTTATATGCGAGTGGAAAGAAAAGCCTCAAAATCACCAAGCTTTGTGATTTTGAGGCTTTTTTCGATTTCTTTTTCCATAATCGACAAAGCATGGTACAAAAGTATACCATGCCGTATCCGAAAGTATACATTTCCCTCCCCCCATAGTGAGGGAGAAAGTGCCATTCGGTTCCATGTCGTTCACAGAGCCAATTGTTACAATAAAGTCATACTTAAATATGAAGAGAAATTGTATAGGAGGGAGGATTTTTGTGGAGAAAACCATTTTGGATTATCTAGTCCTGATCAAAAGAAGATTGTGGCTGATCGCAATTTTTGTCATTCTCTCATGTGTAACAACATACTTTGTGAGCGACAATGTTGTGAAGCCAGTCTATTCCGCTTCAAGCCAACTGCTGGTTAATCATATTTCCGCCAAGCAGGGGAGTAACAATCTGAACGACGTCAACACAAGTCTTAATTTGGTGGAAAGCTACAAGCAAATTCTTACTTCACCTAAAATTATGGACGCTGTTGTAGCGGCTCATCCCGAGTTCGGTTTGACGCAGCAGAAGTTGGCAGAGAAGCTGCAGATTAAATCCTCGGATAAAAGTCAGGTTATCGGTTTGACGTTTGAGGCAGGGAGCTATCCACAGGCCGCAGCGGTTGTAAACGCGGTAACCCAGAAATTCGTACAGACGGTTCCGGGATTGATGGAATTGAATAATGTGAAAATTTTAAATGAAGCGGACCCTCAGGCCAATCCTGACCCGATTAATGGGAACCCGCTCATGAATATTGCGATTAGTTTTCTCGTATCGCTGATGATTGCATTGGGCACGATTGTGTTCCTGGAAAGCATTAACGACACGCTGCGCTCGGAGAAAGAAGCGGACGCGGACATCGGCATTCCGGTAATCGCATCGATTCCAGTCATTCGCAAGAAAGACGTCGATGGAGCAGCCGGAAATTCCAAAGAACGGGTAGGGGAGCGTAAATATGCTGCGATTGAATGACATGTTGATTACAGAAAGTAATCCATCATCGTATATCTCGGAATCATTTCGATCCCTCCGTACATACATCCGGCAGCAGGTGATTGGGCAAAAGGACCGTGGAACGGTTCTATTGTTGACCTCGCCGGAAAGCGGAGCGGGTAAAACTACACTGCTCGCCAACATCGGAGTTTCCTTTGCACAAGAAGGCAAGAAGGTGGCTCTGGTGGATTGCAATCTGCATAAACCAGCGCTGCACGAGATATTCGGAATGGAGAATACCGGAGGTCTATCGGCTTATTTGCGCGGTGGGGCTTCTTCCAAGTCTATCGTTAGGCATGGTGGGCTGGAGCTATCGGTTGTTCCCGGTGGAGACACCCTGTACAACGCAGCAGATCTGCTCGGTAGCGAACGTATGGCTGAGCTGCTGGAAGAGCTCAAACGTGAATATGACATCATCTTGCTTGATTCGGCTCCGGCGTTGAATTATACGGATGCTCGCTTGATTGCAGGCTTGACGGATGGTGTGATTCTCGTTGCTAGACATGGTCGTACCAAACGGGAAGATCTACGCAAAACAAAGCAACTCATGGAGCAGGCCAATGCGACGCTGGTTGGAATTGTGATGAATCAGGTGAAGTAAGCAACACCAAAATTCGATGAAGCAAGGAGAATGAGTGCGATGACGAAAAGAGTGAAAAAGGCCATTATTCCAGCAGCAGGGTTAGGTACGCGCTTCCTCCCTGCCACAAAAGCGATGCCTAAGGAAATGCTTCCAATTATCAATAAGCCTACGATTCAATATATCGTGGAAGAAGCGATTGCTTCGGGTATTGAGGACATTATTATCGTTACGGGTAAAGGCAAACGTGCCATTGAGGACCACTTTGACAACGCATTTGAGCTGGAATCCAAACTGCTCGAGGACGGTAAGCTGAAACTTCTGGAGGAAGTACAGCGTTCTTCGGGAGTGGAAATTCACTACATTCGCCAAAAAGAACCCAAAGGTCTTGGACATGCGGTATGGTGCGCAAGACGCTTTATCGGGGACGAGCCGTTTGGTGTGCTGCTGGGCGATGATATCGTAACAGGTCAGAAACCTTGCCTGCGCCAGCTGATGGATCAGTATGAGGAAACTCAAAATTCGGTTATCGGTGTGCAACGGGTACCGCAGGAATTTACGAACCGGTACGGCATCATTGAACCGGATCAGCAGGACGGACGCTTGTACCGAGTGAATAATTTTATAGAAAAACCGGCTCCAGGCACAGCGCCATCCGATTTGGCTATTATGGGTCGCTACGTGTTCTCGCCGAAAATTTTCAAATATCTTGATCTTCAGGAAAAAGGAGCTGGCGGCGAAATTCAGCTGACGGATGCGATCCAAAAGCTGAATCAGAGTGAGCGTGTGTACGCCTATGATTTTGAAGGCACACGTTATGACGTGGGTGAGCGTCTTGGATATATTTTAACCACACTTGAATTTGCACTTGCCAGCGATGATTTGAAGTATCCGGTTATGGAGGCCATGAATGAATGGTTGAAAAAGACCGAGAAAGCAACCACGGCAGGTTGAGAGGGGGTACGTCAGCATGAGCATGGAAAATTTACCGGAGGACGGCGAGGCTGTCATGTCAGGTAAAGCGTTTTACATGCCATACGGAAATACACAAATTCAGGATAAAACGTCCTACCTGGTCACAAAACGCCTCCTTGATATGCTGCTGTCGTTTGTGGGCTTGATCGTCTTGCTTCCGCTTTTTGTAGTGGTAGGCGTTTTGATTAAGCTTGAAGACCCAAAGGGAAGCGTGTTTTTCAAGCAAACTCGGGTGGGCAAGAATGAGAAGTTATTCGATATGTATAAATTCCGTTCAATGGTGTCCAATGCAGAGGAACTGAAAAAGGACTTGATGGAGCTGAATGAAGTGAGCGGCGCCATGTTTAAAATTAAAAACGATCCTCGGATCACGAAAATTGGCAGTTTTCTGCGCAAGACGAGTATTGATGAGATTCCGCAGCTGTGGAACGTGTTGGTCGGCGACATGACTTTAGTCGGTCCGCGTCCGCCGTTGCCCAGCGAGGTCGAGCAATATTCTGATTATGATAAGCAACGCCTGATTGTAACACCGGGATGTACGGGTTACTGGCAGGTGAGCGCACGTAACAGTGTAGGCTTCGAAGAAATGGTGCAAATGGATTTGAAGTATATTCATGTTCGCAATACGTGGCTCGATTTGAAAATCATCATGAAAACAGGCGTTAAAATGCTGTTCTCCAAGGATGCTTACTGATGGATGCATTCAAGCGATGTCCCGCAGTGTCCGTCGTTATTTGCACCTATAACCGGGCGGACCTGCTGGAGAAAACGTTAATGTCCCTGCTGGAGCTGGAAGACCTTGCACTGGCTGAGATCATTGTGGTCGATAACCGATCCACCGATCATACAGCAGCGACGATCAAAAGGTTCACCGTCGCCCATGGTCAGAATATCCATCTCCGATATCATTATGAGCGCGAACAAGGACTGTCTGCTGCTCGCAATGCAGGCATTACGTTATCAAGAGCGGAAGTCATTGCTTTTCTCGATGATGATGCAATTCCGTGTGTTACATGGTTGCAAACGATTATGTCAGCATTCGGGAACAATCCTGAGCTGACGGCTATGGGTGGGAAAATTGACCCTATGTTTGAGACGGAACGACCGGGTTGGCTAACAGGCCCGCTTGAACTGCCTTACACGATTATTGATCTGGGCAAAGCCGTTCGTGAATATCCGTCTGGACTGAATCCATTTGGAGCGAATATGGCGATGCGCAAAACGGCTTTTGCCGCCGTTATGTTCCCGCTTCATCTAGGCAGAAAGGGAGATATCCTTCTATCAGGTGAAGAATCGTGGGTATTCGAGCAAATCCGTAAAAATGGTGGAACGATTATGTATCATCCACACATGTCTGTGGAACATTTTGTGCCGGCTTCACGGTTAACGAAAGAATGGATCATGAACCGCTACTATTGTCAGGGCATGTCTAACGCTGCTCAGGCCGTAGGTCTGCGCGGCAACGCGATGCTGATGGCGAAGACGGCAGCCAAAGTGTTATACATCACTTTGGATTCCCTGCTGGCACGTAGTGAGGGCAGGAAGCTGTTGAACCGGTGCAGGCTTGAAAGTATCCGTGGGACACTGGATACACTGCGCAACCGGAAAAGCGAGTCAGCTGCGGGGTGAAAGATGGAACATGAGTAACTATCCTTGGACTACTAGAATAAACACCATACAGCATGTTTTTATTTTTCTACTGGGCGCTCTTGCTGTAGGAATTGCGGCTACCTATCAGCCGGTGGTCAGTATTGCGGCGGTATGTTTACTGCTCTTGCTGGCTGTTTCTATCCATCATCCAGAGCGCATCAGCTACGCTGTTTTGCTAAGTACAGCAGTCTCAGTCGATTCTCTGTATCAGGGTGGCGTGTTCGGTATTGAGATTTTGTCATTGTACAAATTGGGCATTTTGGCTCTGCTGGTGCCGTGCATGCTCGTGTATGGCATACGTCTCAAGTTCAGCTATCCGGTCTGGGCATTGGTGATCATGCTGGGGATCACATTTGGATTTTCAGCATGGCTGCCTTTGTTAACGACCTCGATTGCCGTTAAGGCGTTCGTCGGTTTATCACTCCCTTTCTTTTTTTTACTGATCCAGTGGAAAAAGGATGTAGCAGAAAAGCATATCCGACTGATCAGTCTGTTGCCAATTATTAGTGTGGTCATTGGATTGGGTTTGCAGGTTCTAGGGCTGCATTCGTTTACGGATGTAGAATTTACGGGCGCAGTCAGAGTACAAGGAGCGAATATACCGCCGCATCTGGCAATGCTCTCCTTTCTCGGAATTGCCGTCTCTCTAATTGAGGTCAAGCGCAGACCCAAGCAAGCCGCTTTTTATTACACTGTGTTGGCACTGAACTTTCTGATTCTGATCGCTACCGGTACACGTGGACCGATTCTGGCTTTGTTATTAATGTTTGCTGTATATCTGTTTGATATTGCCCGTCAGTACCTCAAGGGGAAAGTCAATTATTTGCTACCGCTGGCCGGATCGTTTTTGGTTGCTCTGGGGGCGGTGGCCCTGCAATGGAACAATTTAAAAAAACGCTCCTTCGAACGGGAGACCGATACAGGCATTGACCTGTCGGGACGCTCGGAGGCATGGGAATATTTTTTGAACAGAGTACATGATTACCCTTGGTCAGGGAGAGGTCTTGGCGCGGTAACGGTCGCGAACGATGGGACATTATTCAATGGCTTTGTTGTACCGCATAACGAGTATATACGCTTTTATTTTGACACGGGATATATCGGTTGCGGGCTATTAATGCTTTCATTGCTGATCGTGTTCGCTCTCATTTACCGGTCGCTTGCCAAGTCTATCAAACCTTATTTTGTAAGCTTAATTGCAGGCTTTCTGATCTACTCGTTTTCAGATAATACGTTGTCGACGGTTCAGATGATTATTCCATTTTGCTGGTATTTGAACGCGTTATACCAGACATCTACTCAAACCGATTTTCGCAAAGAGAAGTGATACGATGAGCAGAGTGAACATGTTCGATGTCAACTTTGATAATTACGATTTTAATGATCTACTCGAATTTATAGATACTTCTATTGAACATCAGCGTCATTCCTACATTTTGACCTGTAATGTCGATCATGTGATCAAGCTTCGCAAGGATGATGAATTCCGCAAGGTGTATTCGGATGCCGGAGCTGTAGTGGCCGATGGGATGCCTATCATATGGGCGTCCAAGTTACTGAAAAAACCCCTCAAACAAAAGGTGTCCGGGTCAGATTTGTTCACTCGGCTGGGAGAGGCTTTTGAGGATCGAGGCTATCGTTTATTTTTTCTGGGTGCAGCTGACGGTATTCCTGAGAAGGCTATGCTCAATCTCCAGGAATCTTATCCGAACATGAATGTGGTGGGCTGTTACTCTCCTTCTTATGGTTTTGAGAAAAACGAGGAGGAGAATAGGCACATTATCCAACTGCTTCAAGAGGCTCGCCCGGACATCGTTTTTGTAGGTGTAGGCGCCCCTAAACAGGAAAAATGGATCTACAGATATTACGAGACTTACCGCGCTCCGATTTCGATTGGGGTGGGAGCGACCTTTGATTTCCTGTCGGGAAATGTGAAAAGAGCACCGGAGCTGATGCAGAAGACGGGATTTGAATGGTTCTGGAGGTTGTCTCAGGAGCCTAAACGATTGTGGAAAAGATATTTGATTGAGGATTCCCAATTTCTCGTTCTGCTGTTTAAGGAGATGTTCAAGCGGAAGCGGATGAAGGGAGGTCAGGGGTGAGAAACATGAGTCGGTTGGCAGATCAGCAGATTTCCGTTTGGCTAGGAAATCGGCGTGGAATCAGCATGATCGGCATGGGATTGCTGGCTTGTATGCTGCCACTCGCCATCGGATTTGTCAGCGCCAAGATGAATCCCACCATGAGCCAGCAGGGAGCCATATTGCTGGCGCTCGTTTTTCCGGCCTTCCTGCTGGCGATCTTGCAATCGCGGCTACTGATTCCTTACACACTGGCAGTGTGGGCAGTAGGCCCGGAAATCCGCCGCATTGCGGATTGGATGGAGGGAACGTATCACTCGGTTTCCTTGTTGAGCGTGGCACCGCTGCTGGTAAGCAGTATGTTGATTATTCCTGTGTTGCGAGGCATTCATCAGGCCGAAAAACCCTTGACCCGAATTGCTGTATTTTTCGGCATAGAATTGGCCTACGGAAGTGTGGTCGGGTTATTCAAAAATGGTATTGTTTTTGCTTATGATTTAGCCAATTATGTGGTTCCTTTGATCCTGTTGCCTTATCTTGCGATTAAGCCCATGAAGGCGAAGGAGCTGGACCGACTGCTGTATTCATATGCCAACATTGCTGTTCTTGTGGCAATTTACGGCATTATCCAGTACTTGACGGTGCCTCCGTGGGATGCATTTTGGATGAATCATGTAGAAATGAATTCCATTGGTGTTCCAGAACCACTTCAAATCAGAGTATTTTCTTCCATGAACTCGCCTGGTCCCTGCGCTATTTTCCTGGCGATGGCACTTGTACCCATGCTAATGGAAAAACGTTGGCGTGGCACTTTGGGATGGATCGGAATCCTGCTGACGGTCGTTTGTCTCTTAATCACGCTGGTACGTTCAGCCTGGCTAATTGCATTCGTCATGTTACTGGCTTACATTCTCAGTTCATCTTCCAAGGGAAAGTGGAAAACCTTGTTTCAACTAGCTATAGTTGGCCTTCTTCTCTACATCATTGTTCCAAAACTTCCAGGGGCAGAAGGTTTGGTGGCTCGCATGCAGACGCTGACGGATATTCAGCAGGATCATTCGTACAATGAACGTTTGGATTTACTGCATACGATGCTTCCGGCGATTGCTGGCAATCCGGTCGGGCAGGGGATTGGGAGTGTAGGAATCGGAACCAAGCTTGATAACGGCGGCGATCTCGGCGAACTTGGGATTATGGATAATGGATATATCGCCATTTTCCTCACCTTCGGTATTTTCGGGGCATTCTTTTTCTTCGGTGGTCTCTTCGTTATCATCAAGCGCCTTCTCGCCCGTATTGCCGCACGAGATGCCAGTCAGCCTTATATCAGACTGGCGTTGGCTACGTGGGCCGGAGCTGTAGCCAGTCTCATATCAGATAATGGTTTCCCCGGTATGCGCGGCTATCTGATCTGGATGATGATCGGGATAGGACTATGGGCAAAAGATGTCATCGCGGAAAGAAGGTAAAGGCTGTGCAAAACTTACAAGCATTATCCGCACCTGTCCGGACACTATGGTCCACGGTGATTCGGTTTGCCAAAAGCAAGGATAACAGCTCTGCAGCAGTAAAAACGATGATATTCAGTATGCTGATTCTCGTCGTGAATATGCTGACTGGTGTGCTAACGGCACGATTCCTGGGTCCTACTGGACGCGGGGAACAGACAGCGATGGTGAACTGGTCCCAATTTCTCGCCTTCTGCATGAGCTTCGGTGTCCCATCTGCATTAATTTACAATGCGAAAAGGAAACCGGAGGAAACGGGCAAGCTGTATGGTCTGGCCTTGCTGCTGGCTACCATGTTCGGGGGCTTGGCGACACTCGTCGGAGTTTTTCTAATTCCTTATTGGCTGCGCTCTTTTTCTTCATCGGTCATACTTTTCGCGCAGTGCTCCATGATGATGTGTCCGCTCATAGCGATTTCACAGATCAATAATGCATTGCTTCAAGTTCGCTCGGAATATAAGCAGTACAATTTATTCCGGTATCTGGTACCGCTAAGTACACTGCTGGGTCTGGCGATTCTGATCTTAACCGGAAATATGAATCCGTACACCTCGGCATTGGCCTATTTACTGCCGGGCTTGCCGATTTATATTGGTGTCACGATACGAATGATTCGGCTGTACAAACCAAAGGTAAAGAACAGCTGGACGCAATTTAAAAATCTCTTTACCTACGGTATGGGTTCATACGGAAATGATCTCATGGGGCAGGTTTCCACTTATATTGATCAGATTTTGATTGCGGGTCTGCTCAGACCCGCTGATCTCGGTTTATATGCAGTAGCGGTCAGCTTGGCCAGGATGGTGAATGTATTTTCTACCTCGATTATTGTCGTGCTGTTTCCCAAAGCCTCCGGTCTGAATAAGGAAGAGGCGGTGGCCATAACATTTCGGGCATTTCGAGTGACATCAACGGCAACCTTTCTGGCTGCGGTGATGCTGATGCTGATTGCTCCGTTCGTATTTACATTGTTATATGGTCAAGAGTTTAAACAAGCGCTTACGGTATTCCGGTTCCTGGTGCTTGAGGTTGCTATCAGTGGGGGAACCATGGTGCTGGCACAACAATTTATGGCGTTGGGTAAGCCCAAACTGGTTACCATTCTACAGGGTGTCGGATTGGCGCTCGTCATTCCATTGCTGTCCATACTCGTACCGAAATATGGATTGACGGGTGCAGGGATAGCAATGCTGTCTTCGGGGATTCTACGGTTCATTTTCATTTTATGTAATGTTAAATTCGTTCTAAAAATGAAGATTCCAAGACTGCTTATTTCCAAACAAGATTTTCAATGGCTCCGATCAACGATGTCACACTACATCCGGAAAAAGCCAGTTAACGGTTAGATAAAGAAGGAGGCACCCGCTAATGAACCACATGTCTAGCGTTCCCGCGGACAACCGGATATCCGTAGTTATTATCGCTCAGGATGATGGCACTCGAATCACAGCCGCCATTAAATCCTGCAAGCCCTTTGCGGACGATATCGTCGTCATTGACGGAGGGAGCAAGGACAATACGATTCAGGTAGCTGAATCCTTGGGCTGTCGGGTGTTTTCTAACCCGTGGCCCGGTTATGCCAAACAGCGCATGTTTGGTGTTGAAAAAGCGGAATTTGATTGGATATTCCTGATTGATACGGACGAAGTAGTGGATGCAGAGTTGCTTGGAGACTTGTTGAAAGTAAAGGAAACGCTCCACGATCCGGCCAAAGCATATTCCGTATTCCGGATTGGAGATTTTCTCGGCAAATGGATGAACAAAGGCGAATACCTGGTTCGTTTGTACAATCGGCGTATTTATGGCATTACGAATAGTCTTGTTCATGAAATGCCGGATGTAGCCTCTTCCCAGATTGTCAATCTGGAGGGCGTGTTATGGCACTACGGCTTCCGCAGCATCAGTGATCATATGACCCGTTTTAACAAATATACAGATCTGGAAGCAGAGACGGCATTTAACAAAGGAAGATCCTTTCGGATTACCAGACTGTTGTGGCGGCCTCCTGCCCGCTTTGTGCAGAAGTATTTTGTCCAAGGCTTATACCGCAAGGGATTGGCGGGTTTTGCCGTAGCAGTATTCTGGGTGATGTATGAGTTTCTCGTCTGCTTCAAGCATTATGAGCTAACCAAGCGGCGAAAAAAGATAGAAATCGTGGATGACGGACATACCGAGCAGAAAGGAGAAACCAGCTATGTCGTACAATAACGGATTTCGTATTGCGGCAACGGGGCTTAGCTGGCCGTCCTTGCAGCCAGGAGGCCTCAACACATATTTCAAATCCATCTGCGAGCAGCTTACGTTAGAGCGCAATACGCTGGATGCTCTAATCTGTAGTGAAGAGCAGCCGCAGGCGCCCGACCGTATTCGAATTCATTCGATTGGCAGCAAGCAGCAATCCATGTGGAAGCGTCGAGAGCTAATGCAAAAATATGCAGCAGAGCTGTTCGATAAGCAACCGATGGATGTACTGTATTCCCATTTTGCTCCCTATGGTGTCGGACCGGCGCTGGAGGCGAAAAAAAGAGGAATCCCGGTAGTTACCACCTTTCACGGACCGTGGACGGAGGAAATGAAGATTGAAGGACAGGGCATCAAGCATTTGCTAAAAACGACGTTGGCCAAATCCATTGAAATGAAGGCCTACGGATTGGCGGATAAATTTATAGTGCTAAGCGAAACCTTTCGGGATATTTTGCATGAGCACTATAAGGTTCCACTCAGCAAAATTCATGTTATTCCTGGTGCGGCGAATGTAGAAAGGTTCCACCCGGCAGAGGATCAAGAAGCGGTGCGGAAGCGCCTGAATTTGCCGCAAAATGCGACGATTGTGCTCACCGTTCGTCGTCTTGTTAATCGAATGGGACTGCTACAGCTACTGGAAGCATGGAGACGAGTCACCGAGCGTCATCCTGATCATGTGTTGCTGATTGGAGGGAAGGGTCCCTTGATGGAGGAATTGGCTTCCAAGGTGGCGGAATACAATCTTCATAACCATGTAAGGCTGCTCGGTTATGTGTCAGATGAGGAGCTTCCACTGTACCACCAAGCATCGAATTTGTTCGTTGTACCTACACAGGCACTGGAAGGTTTCGGTCTGATCACAGTGGAGGCGATGGCCTCGGGACTGCCGGTGCTGGCGACTCCTGTGGGTGGCAATAAGGAGATTTTAAGAGGATTCCGTCCCGAGCTTTTGTTCAAGGGAACGGATAGTGAAGCCATTGCTGAAGGGTTGCTGCGTGTGCTGGATCATCGTGAACTTCTACCGAATGCAAGGGAATGCCGGGACCATGTCCTGAGCAGATATACATGGGGACATGTAGCGGAGCAGGTGGAAGAGGTGTTCCGACAGGTCCTTGATAGAAAGGCGGCGGCGAAATGATGAGAGTAGCTTATATTGACCATACGGCAAGATGGAGCGGCGGCGAAGTCGCTTTGTACAACATACTGACGAATATCGGGGAACATATCGACCCGCTCGTTATTTTGGCAGAGGAGGGCGATTTAGCAGATCGGCTTCGGCAGCGTGATATTGATGTGCGCATCGTTCCATTGGACGATTCGATTCGCAATCGGGGACGGAATGCCGTGAATCTAGGTGCGCCTGCAGCAGCTTTTCGTTTGCTGGCTTACGGTAGAAAACTTGCGCCCTTGCTGCGTGAGGAAAAGGTCGTGTGCGTTCACACGAACTCGCTCAAGTCTGCACTGTATGGTACAGTAGCCGCCAAATCGGCGAAGCTGCCCTTGATCTGGCATATCCGTGACCACATCGGTCCGCCGTATCTGAAGCCGATTGTGGCCAAAGGGATTCGGCTGATGTCCCGCTTTTTGCCCAACGGAGTGATTGCTAATTCCAAGTCCACGCTGAGTGCGTTGGAGTTACCCCCGGACAAAAAGACGCTTGTCGTTTATTCCGCTTTTGCCAAAGCAATTACAGCACGTGACACGGCTGCCCATGTACGTGGTGATGACTCGTTTAACGTCGTATTGGTCGGCAGATTGGCGGAATGGAAGGGACAGCATATTTTACTGGAAGCAGCACGCTCCTTTTTACCGGATCAGCGCGTGAAATTCTGGCTGGCTGGAGATGCGTTGTTCGGAGAAGAGGAATACAAGCAACGATTAGAGTCCACGATGCGCGAATACGGGTTGGCTAACGTCAATCTGCTGGGACACGTCGATGACATTCAAGGCCTGATGCAGCGTTGTGATTTGCTGATTCATACTTCTATTACACCAGAACCATTCGGTCAGGTCATTATTGAAGGCATGGCTGCGGGTCTCCCAGTGATTGCTTCCAATGAGGGTGGACCCAAGGAAACGGTGGTACCCCATGAAACCGGGCTGCTTATTGAACCGGGTGATCCGGCTAAGCTGGAAGAAGCCATCCGCTGGATGTTGGAGCATCCACAAGAACGTCAGCAGATGGGTGAGAGAGGGATGGAACGGGTCAAAAAGCATTTTGTCATCGAGAACACAGTTAAGGATATAGTTCATTACTATAAGGGTTTGTTGGCAGGAGTCTGACCGACATTCGCGTTAAAGGATGATTCAGATGAAAATAGCGATAGCACACGATTACTTAATCCAAATGGGCGGAGCGGAAAGGGTAGTAGAGGTATTCCACGATATGTATCCGGAGGCTCCTATCTTCACAACGGTGTTCAGCGACGACCGCCTGTCGCATAACTTGAAGGATGCGGATATTAGAGCCACTTGGCTACAAAAAGTCCCAGGGGTGAAGGACAACTTCAAAGGAGTGCTGCCGCTGTATCCCATTGCTATCCGTGATTTTGATTTTAGGGATTTCGACATTGTTTTAAGCTCCAGTAGTGCATTTATGAAAAGCATCCAGGTACCCAAACATACGTTTCACATTTGTTATTGTCACACACCGATGCGGTTTGCCTGGGATTACGATACATATATGGCCCGGCAGTCCAAATCCAACCTGCTCAAAAACATGCTCAAGCTGTACATGAACCGGTTGAAAACATGGGATGCCAAAACTTCTCGCAACGTAGACCAGTTTGTTGCCAACTCTTCGGTTGTTAAACGAAGAATTTTGCACTATTACCAAAGGGATTCGGATGTGATTTTCCCACCTATTAATACATCCCGTTTTAAACGCGCTACAAACATCGGTGACTATTACCTGATCGTATCCCGATTGGTGTCCTACAAGCGCATCGATCTCGCGATCGAAGCATTCAAACGTAACGGTCTCAAGCTGCGCATTGTGGGTGAAGGACCAGACCGTAAACGACTCGAAGGTATGGCTGCCCCGAACATTGAGTTCCTCGGCAGGCTTGAGGATGAAGAGGTTAACAAGCTGATGGCAGAATGCCGAGCGCTCGTTTTTCCGGGTGAAGAGGACTTCGGTATTACGCCTTTGGAGGCGAATGCGGCCGGACGGCCTGTCATCGCTTTTCAGGGTGGGGGAGCGCTGGATACGATTGTTCCTCATGTGAACGGCGTATTTTTCCGCAAGCATCAAGTAGAGGATGTGCTGGAGGCCGTCGAAAAGGTTGAGCAACATGCATGGAATGTGGACGATATCATTACCCATGCCCGCAAATTTGATGAAGAAAACTTCAAGGATCAATTAAAAAAGTATGTAGAACAAGCCTATGTGAACTTTCTAAAAGGAGGATGAACGGAATGAAGCTGGCTGTAATCGGTACTGGATACGTTGGGCTCGTCTCGGGTGTATGTTTTGCGCAAAAAGGTAATGAGGTGATTTGTGTCGATCTGGAGCAGCACAAAATCGACATGTTGAACCGGGCAGAATCTCCGATTTATGAACCGGGTATTGAGGAATTGATCGCGTTGAATCTGGAAGCGGGCCGGTTGGAGTTCACCTCGGATTTGGCCGATGCGGTACGCCGCTCGGATATCGTAATTTTGGCGGTAGGTACGCCTTCTCTGGCTAACGGCGAGGCGAATTTGTCGTACATTGAACAGGCGGCCGCTGATGTTGGGAAAGCCATGAACGGGTATAAGATTATTATGACCAAGAGTACTGTACCTGTCGGAACGAACGAAAAGATTAAGGACGTGTTGGCTCGTCACACGAGCTTGTCTTTCGATATCGTCTCCGCGCCGGAGTTCCTGAGAGAAGGCTCAGCCATCAATGATACGCTTCATCCGGATCGCATCATTATTGGTTTGGACAATACAGGATTGCGTGAAACCATGGTCACTCTGCATCAGGTCTTCACGGATAAAATCTATGTGACGGATATCCGTAGTGCTGAAATGATCAAATACGCGTCCAATGCGTTTCTGGCAACTAAAATTTCGTTCATTAACGAAATCGCTAATATTTGCGAAAAGGTTGGCGCCGATGTAACCTGTGTGGCTGACGGTATGGGTATGGACAAACGGATTGGCTCCTCTTTTCTACAAGCAGGGATCGGGTATGGTGGCTCTTGCTTTCCAAAAGACACAAATGCGCTTATCCAAATTGCAGGTAATGTAGACTATGAATTTAAGTTGTTGAAATCGGTGGTCGAGGTGAATACCGACCAGCGCTTTATGATTGTATCCAAGCTGCGCGAATCGCTGGGTCAACTGAACGGTGTGTCGATTGGCATTTGGGGCCTCGCCTTCAAGCCAAATACAGATGACATCCGCGAAGCTCCAGCACTGGAAATCGTAGAAACGCTCATTCAGGCAGGCGCTATTGTCAAGCTGTATGATCCCATTGCGATGGATAAATTCAAGGAGCGCGTGGATCACCCGAATATTATGTGGTGCTCATCCCCACAGCAAGCCGCTGAAGGTAGCGACGCTGTGTGCCTGTTGACTGATTGGGAAGAGTTCAAAAAAGTTGATCTCGTACAACTGGCCTCCATTCTGCACAAACCGGTTCTCATTGACGGTCGTAACGTATTCGCTGAGGAACAGATCCAAGGCTCCGGGCTGGAATACTACTCCGTGGGTCGTCCGCGGATGAGTGGGTGGAATCGGGATAAGGTAGAGGTTTAAAAGTGACAGATTAAAAAGTGACTGTGGCGGGTTGGAGGCGCTGCGCGTTCCATTCGATCTTCCGATCGCTGTTGCAGTGGGATTCTTTGGATTATATAAAACATTCCAAGGTAAGAATCCCACTGCAAAGGCGAACGCTAGCGCTTCTCCAGATTCAAATGGACCGCTCCGCTGCTTTTCCCGCATAGAGTCACGGTTTTTAATCTCCCACCTTATGGGGTGGGAGTAGGAAGGGCGTATCGGAAGGAGCGGCGCGGTTGATGCCGCTCCTTCCGATCAAGCGGCGCTGCGCCGCCCCTGTGGAGCAAGCACTACCATGCGGATACGCTATGCTGCTCCTGCGACGCAAAGACGCCATTGCTGTTGCCGAAGGCGTGAGATTTTTACAGGCTGACCGGACTTAATAATGTCCGGTCGTGCCTTTTGCACCACAAGGTATGATCGATATGATACATTTTTTGAGTAGCGAAGGGTTGGATTTGAATCTGGAGAAGCGATAGTGTTCGCCTTTGGACCGGGATTCAAACCTTTATACGATTTTATACAATCGAATGAATCCCGGTCCAACAGCGATCATAAGATTAAATTCATACCGTAGCGGGTAGTCAACTCATCATCAGAACGATCATCCAACCAATATAGAGAGGAAGTGGAGAGTTATGAAGCTCGTACTTTTGTCTGGTGGTTCCGGTAAAAGATTATGGCCTTTGTCCAACGATTCCCGTTCCAAACAATTTTTGAAGGTGCTGGAGAGCCCGGAGGGGATTTCGGAATCCATGGTACAGCGGGTATGGAGACAATTGGGAGACAACGGATTATCAGAATCTTCGTTTATTGCGACAGGGAGAGCACAGGTCGAAATGATCCAGAGTCAGGTCGGGCCGAATACGCGCATTATTGTTGAGCCGGAACGCAGAGACACCTTTCCTGCGATTGCGCTGACAGCGACTTATCTATATTCCATTGCAGGTGTTTCACCTGATGAAATTATAGCAATATTGCCTGTAGATCCTTATGTTGAGGATGCTTTCTTCGCTTCCGTAGCCCAGCTGGAACATACGCTTCAGGAGAGTGAAGGCAAGCTTGCTTTAATCGGGGTTGTCCCTTCCTATCCTTCAGAGAAATATGGTTACATTATTCCGAAAAACGATGCCACTCAAGGTAGCACAGGCTACCGTGAAGTGAGCCATTTTCAAGAGAAACCCGACCGGGAGCAGGCGGAGCGTCTGATTGAACGCAATGCTCTATGGAACTGCGGGGTTTTTGCATTCAAATTAAGTTATTTGCTGGATATCTTGGCATCCAAGGGGTTGCCGCTTAATTATGAAGAAATGCAAAAGCAATACGCATCTCTGGAAAAAATCAGCTTTGACTATGAAGTAGTCGAGAAGGAAAAGGACATCGTAGTTCTTCCGTATGATGGTTTTTGGAAGGATTTGGGTACCTGGAATACGCTCACAGAAGAAATGTCTAATCAACAAGTGGGCAGAGGTGTAGTAACGGAGGATTGCGTCAATACGAGCCTTATTAACGAGTTAGACATTCCTGTGGCGATCATTGGAACGAATGATCTGATCGTAGCCGCTAGCCCGGATGGCATTCTTGTGACCAATAAGGCAGAAAGTCCTCGCATTAAGGAAGTGCTCAAGGCTCATGATCAGCGTCCAATGTATGAAGAACGTCGTTGGGGACAGTATCGGGTTGTGGATTATGTCAAGTATGACGAGGGTAACGAGGTATTGACCAAACGAATCCGCGTACGGAAAGGCAAAAATATCAGCTACCAGCTTCATTTCAAACGAAGTGAAATCTGGACCATTATTAGCGGTGAAGCGGAAATTATTTTGAATGAGAAGCTGCACAAAGTGAAGGCTGGTGACGTAGTACGTATCCCTGAAGGGACGAAGCATAGCATTTTGGCAGTGACCGATGTGGATTTTATTGAGGTGCAGACTGGCTCTGAGTTGGTTGAAGAGGATATTGTCCGCTTTTGTATGGATTGGAATGAAATTTCCCGTCACCAATTTATCTCCTAATTATTTTCGTGAAAACGAAAAAAAGACGAATTCATGAAAATTCATAGCCTAAACTGTCGAAATTGGGCGAAAACCTGTAAATTCATGAACATGACCTATTAAATTTTGGTAAAAAAAAGTCGATACTTAGGGTAAGAAGGAATCCAAACTCCTTCCAACGATAAACGCAGCCCTGTCGAAAGGCAGGTACGCAAAGCTAAAGGGCCTTCCACAAGGATGGCAGCCTGGCTACCGAAAGGAAGAGCGAAAGTGAGATTCAATTTTATTCCTCTGTATCGACTGATACGTCATGTACTCCCCGTTGTTATGCTTTTTTCATTGTTGCCCGTCGGTTTTGGAGATTCTCTGTCGGTGGCGAATGCCGCTTCATTACAACCTGTTAATTCGGACGCTTCTACTCAGGCCCGTGAACTATACAATTATTTACTCAACATCTCAGGGAAAAAAATAGTCACCGGTCAGCATGATTATTTGGAAAGTCCAGATGAATTAAGTAACAAGGTCCAAAAAATCAGTCAGGCATATGTTGGTGTACACGGCTATGAGATGGGAGCTATCTCTGGTCAATCTGACGCTACGGAAGCAGCACAACGTAAAAATGTCGTCGATAGTGCTATCCGTTGGGACAGATCCGGTGGAATTGTGACGATGACTTTTCATGAAGCGCTACCAGGTAGGCCACTGACTTGGGCCAATGTACAGGCGAAAGTAAGTCAGGCGGAGTTCAACAAATACGTGACCCCAGGTACTACGCAGTATAACCTCCTCATTGCCGATCTGGATAAGGTCGCTGTATCGTTAAAGCAGCTTCGTGATGCAGGGGTTCCGGTTTTGTGGAGACCTTACCACGAAATGAATGGTGACTGGTTCTGGTGGGGAAACAAAACTAATTTCAATCAGCTATGGAATATCATGTATGACCGTTTTACAAACACACATCAATTGAACAATCTGCTGTGGGTATGGAGTCCGAATGCGCCCAATTCGTATACTGTCCCGTATACCCCAAAATACCCGGGGGATGACAAAGTGGACATTTTGGCAGTAGACATTTACAACAATGATTTTAAGCAAAGTCATTACGAAGGTCTGCTCGGGCTGGCACGGAATAAGCCGATTGCCATTGGGGAGCACGGTGAGATGCCTAGTTCTGAGGTATTGCAGGCTCAACCTAAATGGGTATATTCCATGACTTGGGGCAAGATGCTGACTGAGAATAACACAACAAATCAAATTCAGGATTATATGAATGATTCGAAGAGTTTGACGCGGGATGATGTGAAAAATGGGCTGGCAGCAATCGAACAACCTGGGACAGACGTACCGACCTTACCGGACGAGGGGCAAAGTGAGCCTATCCCGACTCCGACTCCTCCTTCCGTTCCTGATGGGGTATATGTGAACGGGCTGCAGGGCGAATATTTTAACAATATGAATTTGAGCGGAAGTCCTGCTTTGATCCGTACAGATAGCAAGCTGGACTACAACTGGCGTGCCAATGCAGCTGATCCAAAGGTGAATGCCGATCAGTTCTCGGTTCGCTGGACGGGTAAAATCAAACCGCAATATAGCGAGACCTATACGTTCACAACGATATCCGATGACGGTATCCGTGTATGGGTAGACGGCAAGTTGGTTATTGACAGCTGGTTCAAACAAAGCTGGACAGAGCGTAAAGGTAGTATTACTTTGGAAGCAGGCAAAATGGTAGATTTAAAAGTGGAATACTATGATGAAAAAGGCGACGCGATGGCACGTCTAATGTGGGAAAGTCAGCATGAAGCGAAAGCGGTGATTCCCGGAAACGCTTTGTTTCTTCCTTGATTGATACTCTTTCCCGGTCAAAAAATTTGAGGAGAGAGGGTGGATCATATGATAAAAAAATGGTTATCCCATAGGTATACAGTAGTTTTATCTGGACTACTAGCGGTCGTAGCTATAGCGATGATCGCTTGGTTTATATACACGCCTTCAAGAAGCGCAGAATTGCAGACGGATAAAGTAGCGGCTGCCAGTCCAGTATGGAAGCTGGGTCAGAGGGATGACTCTTCAGCGGAATTCAAAGGTGTGGTCGGTAGGGATAATATCGATATTTCTACAGCAGCTGCCTCTACCGAATCATCTGCTAAAGGATCATTGTCAGCATTGTCGGAAGCAGAGAGTACAACAGTTCCGGTATTGCTCAGCAGTGGAGATATTCCTCCCGGTTTGAATGCGTCCACGAACCCTGAACTGACACTCCAGTATAAGCTGAATCAGATTCCTCCCAATGGTATGATATTCCGTGTTCGGATTTTGGATGCGGGCAAAGCAGTCCCGCAATTGGCTGTATTTTCAAATCATCAGCTGTCCGGTATTATTCAGATTGCCGGGGTTTCCGGTACTGGGAGTACTTATAATTTCAAAAACAACTACGAGCTGTATATACCCAAAGAGCAATTGCAAAGCGGTGTTAACGTACTCAAGCTAAAGACAGCGCGCTGCCTATACTGCTCCTCTGCAGAAGATAAAAATGTGTGGTGGACTTGGGATGACTTGAGCTTGGAGACGTTAGCTTCACCTGCGACCGAACCGGTACACGGTAAATATATACTGACCGGAACAAATGTGAACAATAAAGAATTTTATTATGATCAGGGTGCAGTTAAGCATTTACCATACGTTCTCAAGTGGCTGGGCATTGCTTATAGTGGCAACGTCATGAGGGTCACCTGTGCCAGTAATGTGGGCAAGGCCTGTACAGACGTGGATGATTACTATCAAACGTTAAAGCAGTATAATATGCAATCGTCTGCTTTGTATTTATATACAGGTGATATTAAGCTGCAAAAAGATGGTTCTCTACCAGAGACGGCCAAGCAAAAGTTGCGCGATTATGTAAAAAAATACGGTTCTTATCTTCAATATTATGAAGTAGATAACGAACCTGGATTATTTAATCGCTCCAAGGCGGTAAACCTGGCTGTGGCCAAGTGGTTGAATACAGAAGGCAAGCAATTGGCACCGCATCTCAAAACCGTAGCACCGGGCTGGGCCTACTGGCCAACGTACTCTACCAAGGCATGCAAAAATCAAACCAGTGGTACGCAAAAATGCGGTGACCCAGATGGATGGGAACGGGACCCGGCGCAACGTAAACAGCTGGAGGAAGTCACCGACCTGACCAATGGACACGCCTATGGTGAATCGTATAATGAAGAGGGCGGGGGCAGCTTCGTCCAAAATTTGAAAACCTTCGGCGGTTCGAGCAATGGACTGGCGAAAAAGATGCTGAACACAGAGTTCGGTACCAATGATACGCATCGAGACAATCCAGATTACGGGGCTAGTCAGCCACAAGCAGCTGCATTCGACCGGATTATGCGTTCGCAAATTGGGTTTGCCGATATGTTTATCCAGCACGCTGCTTTTTATAAAGATTATACGCTGTTTAAAACAGGCTTCGATCTGCAAAGTCATAACCCGGCCAACACAGAAATTTATCCGTTCGGGCAAGGACAGGACACCCGCGTTAAGATCATGAGACGCTTGAGCTTAGCCTATGCCACCCATGGAAAACCTCTGACTTATACAGTGCTGAATCCAGAGGAAACCAAGGATAAGATGGTGTATGTTCGTGCGGTGGATACGTCCAAGCTTAAACCGCTGGCAGGTAGCGGCGCTACCTCAGACAAATTGCTGGTGAATCTAGTGAATTTCGAAGCTACCACGCAGACAGTTCGTGTACGGGTAACGATGCCGAAAGCCGGTTTGTACACGGGTGAACGTTTTGGAGCGGGTTCTACTTACAGTCAGGCACAACGTTCCATATCAGGACTCAAGGCTTCTCCTGCCCTTGATTTTGAAGAAAAGCTGGGTCCTGGTGAAGCGGTACAATATATTTTGGAATTAAAAAGTACAGATCAAACCGCAGCTTCAGCTCCAACAGGGGTGAAGGCAGCCTCTGTTCAGGATGGGGCAGTAAAGATTAATTGGCTTCAGGCAGAAGGCGTATCTTCCTATGATGTGCTGCGTGCTGACGGGACCGACGGGGCTTATCAGGTGATTGCCTCGCAAGTAGCGGGAAGCACGTATACAGATCGGACGGTAAAAGCCGGAGGTCACTATGTCTACAAAGTTCGGGCGACCGGAGGCACTCAGGTTTCCCAGGCAGCCGAGGTCGCTTAATATTAGATCGGAATGTATATAGGACCTTAGATAACGAATACCTAACATCATTTCGAATTAAAACAAAAAAGAACCTATCAGGAGAAAATAGGACCTGACAGGTTCTTTTTTGTTGGAAAATCGTTCTGATTTGCCAATACTTTACGTATAATGAAGAAAAAAATAAGAAAATCCTTTTATATTCTCGTCATAAGACGACAACATTGCAGGTATGTATTCATATATAATAGTTTTGTTCATGACTATACATACATGGTTTGTGGGAAATCTCTTTCCGGTGACCAAGAATAATAAAGCGAGGTTAGTGCTGAATGAACAAGGAGACAGAATTAGGGGTGAACAACCCTCTTTTTCGAAACAACGTACAGAAAGCAGACAAAGCTGCCATCCACTTGGACATCCGGGACATCTTGCTCCAATGTGGTATCACGATACCAGAATGGCTAGAAAGCGACGCTGATGAAACCACATACCGGAAGGACAAGCGCGTGTAAATTCCAACGGCTGGTCTTACTTGATTGAGACGTAAGGCAGTCGGCCGCGTTCTTTATTCCATCATTCGTTCCATTCGGACAAATGCAATAAAACGTTTGGCTTCTTCCTCAGACAAGGTGCGTCCGTCAATGGTCAGGTTGAAACGTCGCAGAATATCCTCGTCGGACAGTTCAAGCTGGTCCACAAATTCCCTCACATCTGAATCCAATATTGCCGCCGGATGGCTCGTACGTCCCACCAAGTAGTCAATCGTTACCCCAAAAATATCAGCGAGCTTGGTCAGGATCTCAAAATCTGGCTTGCGCCTATTTTTTTCATAGTGAGAAAGAGCTGCCCGCGTAATTCCGAGGGATTGCGCTAGTTCCTCTTGTTTTAATCCCTTATGTTCTCGTAATTCAGCGATGCGGGTGCCATAATTCATCTGTTTTTCCTCCTGAAGGCAAGGTTAAGAAAGGTAAAAAAGCAATTTTACGCTTGACAAGATACGTTTTGTATCATAAATTAGTTATGTAAGTTACATAACGTATCTTTATTTCATAGTTTTCACTTATGTCTTCGTTTATATACCCTAAGAGGCCACCGATGATTGAGCATTTTGTGCTTATTCGCTGGCTGGACCTTCTATGCGCTATTATACAACATTTTACTATAGATTAGAGGGTCATGCATCGTTCTTTTCCCCGTTATGCAGAGGATCAGTACAAGCGTTATTGCATCGAAAACAAGTCAATCAGGGAGGACTGGTCTTGTGCAGTTGAAAGAGTACATCCGTTTGATCCGTAAAAGAATGTGGTTGATTGGTAGCATCGTATTGCTGGTATGTACTGTAGTGGGCATAAAAAATGTATATTTTACCCCGCAGATTTACGAAGCTACCGCAAAGCTCATTATCAACCAGACGCCACGACCGGATCGTGCAGGTGTCGTTGATTACAGTGTAGTTCAAACGAATATAGCCTTAACGAACTCCTATAAGCAAATTATGATCTCCTCGGCGATTATGGATCAGGTGGTCGCCAGCTTCCCCGACCTTAAGGTCACTCCGTCAGCTTTGGCGTCAAAATTAAGAGTGAACACCGCAGGTGATTCACAGGTCATGGATGTAACAATCCGCGATTTATCGTATACGAAGGCTGTGAAAACCGTCAATGCGGTAGCCAAAGTATTCAAACGGCAAATCCCCTCTATCATGAAAATGGACAATGTCACCATCCTAAGCGAAGCCAGTCTGAATGATCCAGCAGTTCCCGTGAACAGTAATCCCGCTATACAGATATTTATTGCTTTTGCCACCTCTTTATTGTTGGGAATAGGCTTGGCGTTTTTGCTGGAGGTACTGGATGATACATTTAAGAATGAAGAGGATATTGAAAAAGAACTCGGTCTGCCTACCCTATCCCTGATTACGAAAATGAAAAAAGAAGATAAACGCTCCGACAGCTCCACTACAACTCCTAAACAGGTAGGTGAAGGGCAATATGCCGCGATTAATCAATAATCAGCTCGTTACATCCCTACATGCTCAGTCTTCCGTTTCGGAGGAGTACCGCATGCTTCGTACTAACATCCAGTTTTCTTCTATAGACGAGCCGATTGAGGTTATGATGGTGGCGTCCGCTCAGGCGGGTGAAGGTAGAACGGTCACGATTAGCAATTTGGCTGTAACCTATGCGCAAGAGGGGAAAAAGGTGCTGATTATGGATATGGATCTGCGTCGTTCCTCTTTGCACCATATGTTTGGTTTGCGTAATCACACGGGGCTGACACGGGTGCTTGCCAATCAACAGGCATGGCAGGATGTGGTTCAGGAAACCGGGATTGACCATCTGCATGCAATTACAGCCGGACCGAACCCGCCCAATCCGTCCGAGATGCTCAGTTCCCGCAGAATGAATGCTCTGCTGGTTGACCTAAAAGAACATTATGACGTGATCTTAATGGATACGCCGCCGTTGCTGTCCTTTCCGGATGGCTTAATTATAAGCGCTATGTGTGACGGAGTCATTCTGGTGGTGCAGGCAGGGAAAGTCAAAAAGGATATCGTCAAGAAAGCAAAAGCGAATTTGGAAAGAGTAAAGGCGCGCATTCTGGGTGTAGTACTTAATAATGTGAAGCGTTCGAATACCCGCGCCGAGCGGGGGATGGAGGAACGCAATCTGACATGAATAAAAAGGAGGAAAATGATAGTATATAAAATTCTTTTAACAATGTATAAATAATACTTATCAATAAGGAGCGAGGTGATGAGACGTGTCTTCTTCCCGCTCGAACGAGGCCGAAGTGCTGGGCGCGTCAGTGGATGTTTATTCGGTTGCTCATGGGCTTGAACGGCGGCAAGGATGGAACGTATACCCGTTCGTGAAGCGAAGCATGGATATTATATTGTCTTTCATTGGAATCATCGTGCTATGCCCAGTATTTCTGCTTGTCATTTTGCTGATTAAGCTGGAGGACCCAAAAGGCAGTGCAATATTTTATCAAGTACGTATTGGAAAAAACGAGCGGCCGTTTCGCATGATCAAATTTCGTTCTATGGTGTCTGATGCCGAAGCCAGATTGTCTGCACTGCTGGTGGAAAATGAAATTGAGGGTGCGATGTTCAAAATGCGGGACGATCCCCGAATTACCCGTGTGGGTCGCTTTCTTCGCAGAACGAGCATCGACGAGCTGCCACAACTGTTCAATGTACTACGTGGGCAGATGAGTCTGGTAGGACCCAGACCCCCATTGCCAAGAGAAGTCCATGATTACACAGTGAGGGATAAGCTGCGTCTGACGGTTACACCGGGCTGCACTGGTCTATGGCAGATCAGCGGTCGTAATCATCTAAGCTTTAACCAGATGGTAGAACTGGATTTGGAGTACATATCCAGACGCAGTTTCCGCACAGATATGATCATTATGCTGAAAACATTTCGTGTGCTGCTAGGCTCCAAGGATGCGTATTAAAGTCTTTCATTTTCACGAAGAAGGTAGGGGATAAGTATGGATCTTCATTCCAACATATATGTAGCAGGGCATAACGGACTGGTGGGTTCCGCTATTGTCCGAGCGCTTCAGGATGCGGGTTACCGTCATATTATTACTCGCACAAGCCGTGAGCTGGATCTACGCAATAAAGAGGCAGTAGATCATTTTTTTGAAACAGAGCCTGTGGATTATGTATTTCTGGCAGCGGCCAAGGTTGGTGGGATTTTGGCGAATAACGAATATCCGGCTGATTTTATCCGTGACAATCTGCTTATACAAACGAATGTGATTGATGCGGCATACCGGGCGAATGTAGGCAAGCTGTTATTCCTCGGCTCTACTTGTATCTATCCTAAATTTGCTCCGCAGCCGTTGCGGGAAGAATATCTGCTTACAGGTGAACTGGAGCCTACTAATGAGGCCTATGCAATTGCTAAAATTGCCGGGATTAAAATGTGTCAGTCTTACAACCGTCAGTATGGAACCCGGTTTATTTCTGTGATGCCGACGAATTTATACGGTCCGGGCGACAACTTTGATCTCCAGACCTCTCATGTGCTGCCTGCGCTCATCCGCAAGTTTCATGAAGCCAAGCTGAATCAATCTCCGACTGTCGAAGTATGGGGCTCAGGTACGCCGCGGCGAGAATTTCTTCATTCTGATGATTTGGCTGAAGCCTGTCTGTTCCTGATGAACAATTATGAGGGAAATGAAATTGTAAATATCGGCGTAGGTGAGGATATCTCTATTCGTGAGCTGGCTGAACGAGTGAAGAATGTAGTCGACTATGAGGGAGAAATTACCTTTAACACCTCCGCTCCTGATGGAACGCCGCGTAAGTTGGTAGATGTATCCCGAATTTCCGAGCTGGGTTGGTCGGCGCGTATTTCACTAGAAGAGGGATTAAAGTCTGTGTATCAGGCATTTCAAGGTCTGGATCTGGTTGAACAATAAAAAAACGGTGGGGGAATGGGAATGAAAAAAGCGCTGATCACAGGGATTACCGGACAAGACGGGTCCTATCTGGCTGAGTTGCTGCTGTCCAAGGATTATGAGGTGTACGGGGTGCGCAGACGAACCAGCACACCGAACTTTGAAAATGTAGCGCATATCCAGAATGACATCCACTGGCTTTCCGGTGATATGACCGATCTGGCTTCATTGATCGAAGCCGTCCGTCAGTCCGACCCGGATGAGGTCTACAACTTGGCTGCTCAATCCTTCGTAGCGGCCTCATGGCCGCAGCCGTTGGCTACAGGTCAGATTACAGCGCTGTCTGTCACCAATATGCTGGAGGCGGTTCGAATTGCCAAACCGGAAGCGCGCTTTTATCAGGCGTCAAGCAGCGAGATGTTCGGTAAGGTGCTGGAGACACCGCAGACAGAAACGACTCCGTTTTACCCACGTAGTCCCTACGGTGTCGCCAAAGTGTACGGCCATTGGATTACAGTGAACTATCGCGAAAGCTTTAATATGTTTGCTTGCTCTGGCATTCTGTTCAATCACGAATCCCCACGCCGAGGACTGGAATTTGTAACGCGTAAGGTGTCGGATGCGGTAGCTCGTATCAAGCTGGGGTTGCAGCAGGAGCTGCGCATGGGAAATTTGGATTCACTGCGAGACTGGGGTTTTGCAGGGGATTATGTAAAGGCGATGTGGCTGATGCTTCAGCAGGATCAACCGGATGATTACGTCATTTCCACGGGAGAAATGCATTCTGTGCGTGAACTGCTGCAAATTGCCTTTTCCCATGTAGGCCTAAATTACGAGGATTACGTCGTGATCGATCCTCAGTTTGTCCGTCCGGCAGAGGTAGATCTATTGCTCGGCGATTGTGCCAAGGCGAAAGAAAAGCTGGGCTGGCGATTGGAAGTAGGCTTCGAGCAGCTCATTCATATGATGGTGGATACAGACTTGGAGCGGGTAAAAAGGCAGGCTGCAGTTGAAGCTTCTGTCGTCGTGTAAGAGATGGAGAGGCCATCCGCCTGGGCGGGGGTCTCTTCGCTGTACGCAAGGTCATTTTTCAAGATGGAGTAAAACCTATGACATTAGTCGAAAAACGCGCCAAACCGCGCAGAAGTTTGCTGGTGAATACATCATGGCTGTTCGGTGACAAAATGATTCGCATGGTGTTCGGCCTGGCAGTCAGCATCATCATGGCGAGAGTGTTGGGACCAGAGGAACTGGGAAAGTGGAATTATGCGGAATCCTTTTTCGGGATGTTTCTGATTTTCACGACCCTTGGCTTTGATTCTATATTAGTACGCGATCTTGTCAAAGACCCCAAGGATGAGCATGAGCTATTGGGTACGGCGGTTCTGCTGAAATTGGTAGGTACTCTGATAGCCATTGTACTGTCCTATTCTTTCATTTCACTGCTCAGACCGGAAGACAGTTCGGTGCGGTTGATCAATCTGATCTTGGCTACGGCCTCGGTATTTCAATTGTTTGATATCATCGACTACTGGTTTCGTGCGCAGATGCTGTCCAAATACACGGTCGTTGCCAAGAATACCGCCTTTGTTCTCGGCTCCACCATTAAAATCATTCTGTTGTTGTCCGGTGTTCCGATATGGGTGGTGGCGTTGTGTGCTCATGGAGAGTTTCTGTTGGGGAGCCTGCTGCTGCTGTATTTCTTCCGTAAGGAAGGACGACGTGTGAAGCGATGGACGTTCCGCTTAGCCACAGCTCGGCGAATTATGAATCACAGCTGGCCGCTTATACTGTCATCTTCCGCTGTATATGTACAGGCACGGATCGATCAAGTCATTATCGGTGAACTGCTGGGGAACGCTGCGGTTGGGCAATACTCCGTTGCACTCCGACTCATCGAAGTGCTGGGCTTCATTCCGGTTGTTCTGACAACGGCCTATGCTCCAGTAGTAACCCGCTCCAAGCAGAAAGGAAGCGACGAATACAGACAGACATTGTCTACGGTGTATCGCCTGATGTTTATATGCTTTCTTGTGACCTCGGTACCTTTATTTTTTCTATCCCAATGGGTAGTGGTTGTGCTGTATGGGAAAGAATTTACCGAAGCAGGTTCGCTGTTGTCTCTGTTTGCGATTCGTCTGTTTTTCACTAACTTCAGTGTTGCTAAAAGCTTGTTTATTACCAATGAAAATTTGTTCAGATACACGCTGCTGACCTCGGTGGTGGGGGCGGTCACGAATATCGCTTTCAATTACGCGCTAATCCCGTTGCTTGGTGTCCGAGGGTCGTTAGTGGCGACGATCTTGTCCTTTACGATATCTGTATTTCTATTAGATTTGCTATTTAAGGAAGTTAAATCTAATTTGGGTTGGATGATGAAGTCCATCCTGACCTTCTGGCGTGTTCATATTACAGTACCGAAAGTTGGAGAGAACAATCATGATACCCATTAAACCGTTTGTTCGGCATGAGGAACAGTGCCCGCATTGTGGAAGTAAGGTACGTGGTGGAGAGGTGCTGTGGCAGGGAATCCATGTATGTGTCAGCACTGCGTGTGAGGGGTGCGGACGCGAATATCTCGAGGACATGAGGGTCGGTCATGCCACGTATTCACCTTATCGTGTAGAAATGCCTGACTATATTCTGACCGGTGATGCGAAGTCGAGAAAATGGCTCGGAGAGCCTTTGCGGCAATCGTTGATGAATCCTTCCTATGACTTAGCAGTCGGCATGACTGTGCATAAAATGAAAGCTTCTACACGTGTGATTATCATCAACACAATGGATTATTTGTATGGCCATGCTTTGCTCAAGCTGCTCAATGTGCAACGCGAATACGAGCAATCGCCGGACCTGGGCATCATCGTCATTGTGCAAAAGTCGCTGGAATGGATGGTGCCAGCATATGTGTCTGAAATTTGGACGGTTGATGTGCCGTTCAGCAGGGCACGAAACTTTTATCCTGTGCTACATCATCGGATGATTGAGGAACTGATGCGCTTTGATGAGGTGTATGTCAGCCCGGCATATTCACATCCCAATCAGTTTGATATTGAGCAGTTTACAGGTGTCTCCCGCTATGACGAGAGGCGTGAGTCGGAGCCGCGCATTACCTTCGTATGGAGGGAAGATCGCTTGTGGAGCGGCAGCCATCATATCGCAAGAGCGGTACAGAAATTTCCGCAGCTCAAGCGTGGGCTAAAACCGCTAATTTATCATCAGCGCAGTAAAATCATACGACTGTTCCGCAGGCTGAGAGAAAGCTTCCCAGATCATCGTTTTACAGTCGCTGGACTTGGGCGTACCGGGAGCTTCCCGGCATGGATTTCTGATGAGCGTGTCACACGCTTTGACCGGGAAAGTGAGCTGCGGGTCTGCGAGGTATACGCAGCCAGCCGATTAGTGATCGGCATCCACGGCTCTAATATGCTGCTGCCCTCTGCGCATGCTGGCATGACTATTGATTTGATGCCCAAGGACCGATGGGGGAATTACGCTCAGGATATTTTATTTCACGAAACCGATCATCGGCTTACGGCCTACAAATACCGCTTTGTGCCGATGGAATCGAGTGTGACTTTAGTGGCGGATATGGCAGCTGCCCAGCTCAAAGGGGCAGACCATTTTAATATGCAGATGATGGAGGAAAGGCAGCGTGAACATTCAAGTTGGAGGGGAAAGGCCGCTTCGGGGCGGGTTTGATCCTGGAGCAACTATTGTGGATGGAAGGCCGCTTCGGGACGGATTTGATCTTCCGATCGCTGTTGATGTGGGATTCCTTTGTTTGAATAAAGCCCTACAGAGGGCGGAATCCCACGTCAAAGGCGAACGCTGACGCTTCTCCAGATTCAAATCCTTACCCTCCGCTACCCACCGCCGCCAAAAAGAATTTCCCCCAGCCCATAAGGTGGAGAAGGTAAGAGCCGCCTGGCGATAGCTTCGCCTTATCGCCGCGAACGCCGGGCATGCATGCCCGTATAGGGCACACTCAGCACAGTTCTCTGTCAAAGTGACAGCGTTCAGTGGATATCAATCTTTTAGCAGGCAACAATCAAGCCTAGCTAAGGTCTCGTGGTCAGCCCTGCGGTAGTAGCTCTATGCTGTTCAATCGTTTATCGCTATGTGACCGGTATACAAGTTAGCGTAGTCAACGGCTGCATGCATTCGCTCGCGTATATCCGCGCAGCGAAGGCACTTCATGCCCAGCATTCCCTTTTTTAAATGGGGTGACTTTATGGAAACGGCGGTCAGCAGCGGAGCGGTCCATTTGAATCTGAAGAAGCGCTAGCGTTCGCCTTTGCAGTGGGATTCTTACCTCGGAATGTTTTATATATCCAGGAATCCCACTGCAACAGCGATCGGAAGATCAAATGGAACGCGCAGCGTTCTCTGAACCCTCCGTGCTCCATAACTCACCCAATATGAAATGGCAGGAGCCCTGATGATGATTCAAAAAATATTGTATCTCCGCAATTTTGCTAGCAAGGTGAACGGGGACTCATACAATTTACAGGAAGTCGGTTTGGGCAAAGCACTCGTTCGAAAAGGCTATGATTGCGATATTGTTTACTACAACGATCGTAAAGAAACCCATCTGGAACAGGTCTACCGTCACGAAGGATGCACCTTGCGTATTATCTGGCTCCACGGGTTTAAGTTCTTAAGCAACAGCATCTACAGAGATGTTCTCAAAGATTCTTTTCTGGATGCTTATGGTCTGGTCATTACTACAGAATACAACCAGATCATGACCTATCTGCTTTCTCGCAAATGTCCTGATAAGCTGGCGTTGTATCACGGCCCATACCGAGATAACACGCACGCGCTGATCCGCAAACTGTACGATATTATGCTGCTGCCGAAGGTAGCAAAATCTCTACGCCGTACCTATGTCAAATCCGATCTTGCCAAGTGCTATTTGGAGAATAAAGGTTTTGACAACGTGGTTACGATTGGAGTCGGACTGGATCGCAGTAAAGTAGAGAGAGCATTCAACAGTGAAACCAGTAACAACAGTGAAGACATAAGCGGAGAACGTGAGGAAAACCGTGAGGTCGCGAATGAGCTGCGTCGAATCGGAGATCGTCCGGTGCTACTGTATGTTGGTGTACTGGAGGAACGGAGAAATATACGTTTTATGCTGAGTACGTTCAAAAGGGTACTCCAAAAGCATCCTAGCTGCCTTTTGTTAATGGTCGGGAATGGACGGAAGACGGACACAGACCGCTATTGGACATATGCTCATGAGCTGGGAATAACGGACAGTATTATACATTTTTCAAGAGTGGAGCAACGTCATCTGTGGCAGGTTTATGGAGCGGCGGATGTGATGCTGTTTCCGACCCAATACGATATTTTTGGTATGGTGCTGCTGGAAAGCATGCTGTTTCGCGTCCCGATTATCTCTTCGGTAAACGGGGGCTCGGTTACCTTGATTGAGGACGGAGTGAGCGGAGTGATGCTGAGAAGCTTTTCAGAAGAGGAATGGTCTGGTCGGATAGGCGCTTTGCTGGATAATGCTGAGCTGAGACGAAGTATGGCGGAGAAGGCCTTCCTTACGGTCGAGCGTATGTCGTGGGATCGCATTGCGGATGAAATAGTAAGCCATCAAGGGATCAAGCCCGGGAATTCTAACCACGTTATGCAATCAACGCAGGAAAGAGGGGCAGCCACGTGAGCCAACAGGTCAGCAGACAGATGAACCCTCCTGTAAGCAAGGTGCTGATCATCCATAACTTTTATCAGCAAAGCGGGGGAGAAGACAAGGTTGTCGAGCAAGAATCGGCTATGCTGCGTTCCAGAGGAATAGAGACAGAGCATTACTATGTGCACAACGACAGCATTCAAAGCAGAGGGCTAGCGAACATGGCAAAGCTGGCAGTAGAGGCGGCATGGTCCCTGCCGGAATTCAAAAGAATTAAGAAGCTGCTTTTACAGGTGAAGCCGGATGTGGTGCATGTGCATAATTTTTTCCCAGTTATATCTCCTTCGGTCTATCATGCTTGTGAACGGCTGGGGATTCCGGTTGTCCAGACACTGCATAATTACAGGCTGATTTGTCCGGCGGCAACCTTTATGCGAGGGAATAAGGTTTGTGAAAAATGCCTTCACGGCACGCTGCTGCACTCCATCCGTCATGGATGCTATCGAGGTTCACAGCTTCAGACGATTCCGGTGGCGGCGATGATTAAGTTCAACGATCTGATCGGCACATGGCAGCACAAGGTAAGTCGCTATATTGCGCTGACGGAGTTTGCACGGGACAAATTTGCCGAAAGCGGTATTCCGCTGGATCGTATCGCGGTAAAGCCGAATTTTATCCATCATAAAAAAGTGAAAACCCAGTATGACCCGAATGATCGTTATTTGTTGTTCGTGGGGCGGATTTCTGCTGAAAAAGGGGTTCGCAATCTGCTGCAAGCCTGGTCACAGTTGGAAGATCGGGGGGGATTTAGACTGGTCATCATTGGGGATGGTCCGGAAAAGGCTGAATTGGCCGCTGCTTATCCGCAGGAAGATGTTCGGTTTCTCGGTAAGCAGGATGGAGACACGGTACTGGATTGCATGAGCCGGGCCATGTATGTCATGGTGCCTTCCATTTGGTATGAAGGATTTCCCATGACCATTGTAGAGTCTTTTTCTGTTGGAACTCCGGTATTATGCAGCCGGCTCGGTGCACTGGAGGAAGTCGTGGAGGACGGGGTGACGGGTTTCCATTTTCAACATGATGATTTGGAAAATATAAAGACTGTGATTCGCTGTGCAGTAGCCTATGAAAACTATGCAGCTATGAGACAGAAGGTGTCGGAAAATTATGCTGCACGCTATACGGAAGAAGTGAATGTAAAGCAGCTGATGGCGATATATAGCGAGGCGATGGAGGAGCGTGATTATGAAACAGCTGCCCCAATATAGAGTCGGAAGGATTGCGGATGCAGATATTGCAGCACTTACGTTTCAGGAGACGGTACACATGCTGGAACAATGGGCAGTCGAACGAAAGGACGGCTATGTATGTATTTGCAACACGCATTCCATTGTCACAGCCGGGAATCATTCCGAGTTCCACAAAGCGCTCACTCAAGCCGATTTGTGTACTCCGGACGGTATGCCGTTGGTATGGGCGCTTAAGCTGTACGGATTTGAGCGTCAGGATCGGGTAGATGGTCCCAGTCTGATGCTCAAGTTGTGCGAACGTGCGCCACAGACGAAGGTGAGTATATATTTTTACGGCAGTACGCCGGATACGCTGGATAGCTTAAAAGAAAGAGTAGAACAGGATTACCCTGGAATCCGCATCTCGGGCAGCTTTTCACCACCATTTCGTGAGCTTCACCCAGATGAGGAGGAGCGGATCATTGATGAAATCAATGCGTCCGGCGCGCATATCATATTCGTCAGCTTAGGCTGCCCGAAGCAGGAAATATGGATGCATCGAAACAAAGACCGCATTCATGGCGTGATGATTGGAGTAGGGGCGGCCTTTGACTATATCACTGGAAAGGTTCGTAGACCGCCACTAGCGATACAAAAGCTGGGGCTGGAGTGGCTGTACCGTCTGATCTGTGAACCGAAGCGATTATGGAAGAGGTATGCCTATAACAATCCGATGTATGTATATCGTTTTCTAAAATCTTATCGGCAAAACAAACGGCTTACGCTTTATCATAATCGGCCTGCAGGAAGAGATATAGAGAAGTGAAGTCGGTAAAAGCAGGATGCAATGAGACAGCATGTAAAAGGGGGAGTTGCTTTGAAGTTATGTGTAATTGGTGCAGGGTATGTCGGGCTGGTGTCGGGGGTCTGTTTTGCCGCACTCGGGAATACCGTCGTCTGTGTAGATCAGAATGAGGACAAAATTCATCAGCTGCGTGCAGGTGGGGTGCCGATTTATGAACCGGGATTAAAGGCTCTAATTAAAGATAATGTAGAACAAGGTCGACTAAGCTTTACAACAGATACGGCAGCTTCGGTGGAGGCAGCTGAAATTGTTATTTTGGCGGTCGGCACGCCTTCGCTGCCAGGCGGAGAAGCGAACCTGTCCTATATTGAAGAAGCCGCCTGCGAGGTGGCAGACGCCATGAATGGCTACAAAATAATTGTCACCAAAAGCACGGTGCCTGTCGGAACGAACGAACGTATTCAAAATTGGATTGCGAGCCGCACAAATAATCCGTTTGGTGTGGCTTCGGTTCCCGAATTTTTACGTGAAGGTTCAGCAGTCATAGACACCCTACAGCCAGATCGAATCATCATCGGAGCTTCCGATCCGCATGTGTCCACTGTGCTGACTACACTGCACGAACCGTTGACGACAAATATCGTAACCACGGATATCCGTTCGGCGGAGATGATCAAGTACGCGTCGAATGCTTTTTTGGCGACCAAAATTTCGTTTATTAATGAGATTGCAAATATTTGTGAAAAGGTGGGCGCAGACGTTACACGCGTGTCACACGGTATGGGGCTGGATCAGCGGATCGGTTCCTCCTTTTTGTCTGCTGGTATCGGCTATGGGGGTTCCTGTTTTCCCAAGGATACACAAGCTCTGATCCAAATTGCTGGCAACGTGGACTATGAATTCAAGCTGCTGAAATCTGTGGTGGAAGTGAATCAGGGGCAACGTTTTAACGTGATTCGTAAGCTAAAAGAGGCGCTGGGTGATCTGGAAGGAGCCACGATTGGCATATGGGGGCTGGCCTTTAAACCGAATACAGATGATGTAAGAGATGCCCCGGCGCTGGATATTATGCAGTCGCTGCTGGAGGCAGGGGCGCAAATTCGTGCATATGACCCGATCGCTACCGCTAACTTCCGCAGACTGCTGGACAGCTCGGAAGTAACGTGGGCAGAAAGCGCACGGGAAGCAGCAGAGGGATGCGACGCACTGTGTCTATTGACGGAATGGGAGGAGTTTGGTGAAATCGGGCTGGGTGAGCTGAATGAGCTTATGAAATATCCTATTATGATTGACGGACGCAATGTGTACAGCGAGGAGCAAATCAGACAATCCCCCTTTGCATACTATTCTGTCGGTAGGCCACAGATGAACAATCTGGATGTAGATCGTTATCAGTCTGTAGTAAATCCGTAAAGGGGAGGCTGCATATGAAACGATGGCTGAAGATGACATTGGGGGCTGCGGCGTTATTGGTCGTAGGGGCTACTGCCTACACCGCTTATGTGTATCATTCCTTTAAAACAGCGGCGAATGCGATGTATCATCCGCGCAGCATCGTGCAGCCTGGGTCGGTTTCTACCCTTGCAACGGGCGGAGCAGGGCGATCCGTAGATACAGACTCTGGATCAAGTACACCCAATCCGGCAGCCATCTCCCAGTTCAAGCCGTTCACCGTGCTGGTACTGGGCGTAGATCGGCGGCCTCACGATCCAGGACGATCGGATACGATGATCGTCTTGTCTGTTAACCCTGCCGAAGGCTCTATGTTGATGTTCAACATCCCACGTGATACGCGAACAGAGTTGATCGGCAGGGGGCGTGAGGACAAAATCAATCACGCTTTTGCTTTTGGGGGCGTGGATATGTCGATCCGTACGGTAGAGCATTTTTTGAACCATCCGATAGATTACTATGTACAGATGAACATGGAAGGGTTTGCGAAAATGGTGGACCTTGTGGGGGGAGTCGAGGTTCATAACCCACTTGATTTTCAATATGAGGGCCATCATTTTGCGCAGGGTAATTTGAACTTGAACGGGGCTGAGGCGTTGGCCTACGCCCGTATGCGTTTTGATGATCCACGTGGGGATCTCGGAAGAAATGCTCGCCAGCGGGAGCTACTCAAGCAAATTCTTGCCCAGTCCATCAGCAAGGAAGGGCTGTTGAGGGTAAAACCGATACTGGAGGCAGCGGGGGAGCAGATTCGCACAGACATTACCTTTGACGATATGACCACCTTCCTGACCCGGATCGGTCCGTCCCTCAAGCAGACGGATACCGTTGAGCTGAAGGGACATGGGCGTAAAATCAACGGTGTGTATTATTACATTGTGGATGAGCAGGAACGCCAGCGTATCCATGGAGTGCTGGAGAAGCACATGCTTACCGAGGCCATATCGCCTTAGGTAAGCCTTATGTAGACGGGTGCCCTATTGGGAGGTCACCCGTTATTTTCTTATAAAGTCTTCTAAAAAAGGCTTGTCCCACATACATCTGTAGAGAATTCGGTATAGTCCAACAGAGGGAGGGGCAATGTGTGCTGTTTAGAAGGAGAGCGGCTTCGGCGTTCGTCCGTAAGCTATTATATTTTGCAATCATATGTGGATTGTTATGGTTGCTGTGGCTGGGTCTGCATGGGGTGATGTCTACAGGCGAGGGCGATCAAGCGGTAGAAGCACTGAACGAGTTCTACACTATGGAGCAATCGGGAAATTTCGGAGGCTCATGGGAGCTTTTTCATTCGCAAATGAAAAAGAAATTCGAGAAGTCCACGTATGTACAGCAGCGTGCGCACGTTTTTATGCAGGATATGGGGACGGATACGTTCACGTTTGAACTGGGGGAGCCGCAGGCTGAATATGACATTCGTACCGATCAGAATGGAGAAGAGTTAGGGAAAGTTTACCGTATTACGGTCACTCAGCATTACAAGACCCGATTCGGCAACTTTGATATCGTACAGCCTTGTTATGTGACGCAGGAAGATGAGAAATGGCGGGTGCTTTGGATATATAAGGACAAGGAATAGAGGTTGCGTGGTGTTTCTAAAAGGTTAAATATGGTACAATACTTCCAAAACCGGAAATGTACAGTAAAATGGATCACAGCTTCACTCCGGATGGAAGGAGTTTCAAAGCATGCAGCAAGCGACAGGACAGGTTCCCGTCATACGTATGGAGGGTGTGAGTAAAATCATTTCCTCAAAAGCGATCGTGGATGATCTGACGCTGGAGGTTCCGGCGGGGCAGGTATTTGGTTTCCTTGGACCCAATGGTGCGGGAAAAACGACCACCATCCGTATGATGGTTGGCCTGATTTCGATCAGCAAGGGCGATATTCATATTTGTGGAGACAGCATTAATACCGATTTTGAAAAGGCCGTTGCCCATGTCGGCGCGATTGTTGAGAACCCGGAGATGTACAAGTTTTTGACAGGCTATCAAAATTTGCAGCATTTTGCGCGAATGTCTCCTGGGGTGACCCAAGAGCGCGTGGAAGAAGCGATTCGTCTGGTGGGACTCGGAAATCGGATTCACGATAAAGTAAAAACCTACTCGCTCGGGATGCGGCAGCGACTTGGGGTAGCTCAGGCGATTTTGCATCGACCGAAGCTGCTTGTGCTGGACGAGCCGACCAATGGCTTGGACCCGCAGGGTATTCGTGAACTGCGGGATTATTTGCGTCAATTGACCCGTACGGAAGGAATTACTGTATTCGTATCAAGCCATTTGTTGTCCGAGATGGAGCTGATGTGCGACCGTGTAGCTATTATTCAGAGCGGACGGCTGGTTGATATCAAGCAACTGAAGAATACAGGGGAGGAAGTGCATAAGGCGGAAATTGCTTTTGAGGTAAATGATGCCGAACAAGCTTATGCGCTTGCTGGAGCAGGGCGCGTCGAAGGTAATCAACTGCTGCTTCACCTGGAGCGGGAACAGATTGCAGAGATGAACAGCCTGCTGGCTGCAAATGGCATTAAAGTATATGCGATTCGCCCGGTTGCCCGTACGCTGGAAGATCAATTTTTGGAAGTGACGGGAGGCGGGGTCATTGGGTGATTTCTTCAAGCTGGTACATAACGAAAATCTGAAAATTTACCTGCGTGTGCGCACATGGATTATGCTGGGATTGCTGGCGGTCATCACTGCTGTGATTCCGATGCTGATTTCCTTGGTTTCCGATCAGGTCAGTGTGTGGGATGGGATTGCGTTGACGACGTTGTTTACATTTTTCCTCAATACGACGTTTACGGTCATTGTAGCCGCTGATTCGGTGGCTGGTGAATTTACTTGGGGAACGATTAAGCTGCTGCTCATCCGACCTTGGACTCGCAGCAAAATATTGTTGTCCAAGTATATATCCGTGATTTTGTTCAGTTTGCTCGGAACGATCATTTTGATTTTGATGGTTACGCTGTCCTCATGGCTGATGTTATCCAAGGATGCACCAGCGGGTTCTGTTCCGCTGTTCAGTGATCCGATATCTTACGTAACACTGAACTTCTTGTATAGCTATATCGCCTTATTCGTGACGATGGCCTTTGCTTTTATGCTGTCCGCTGTTTTCCGTTCCAGTGCCTTGGCGATTGGGCTGTCACTGTTCATGATGTTCACCAAAACAGTTTATAACACGATTGGCTTGTTCAGCACAGATCGTTTTGAATGGACCAAATACGTTCTATTTACGCATATGGATCTGAAAAAATATTTAGATATGCCGCCGGGTACAGTAAGTTCCAGTCTAACCTTTTCGCTCACCGTGCTGGCCGCCTATTATGTGATTTTTATCGCCATTGCCTGGGTGGTTTTCGTAAAACGGGATGTTTCGACCTAAATCGAAGTGCCATAGAGTAACACAAAGGACGTTCAAATGCCTAGCATTTGGACGTCCTTTTGTTATTTAAGAATTTTACAAAATCCTCATTTAAGACTATTTTATCCTGTATATATGTCATTTTTTACTACACATTCTACGTGCAGGGGTATATTGTAATCTATTTTCAGCAAGAATCAATCAATAGGGTCACTTTGCGTTTAAAGAGGTAGAGAGAAACAGAACAGAGGGGGGCCGCATGATATGCTGCAAAATAATCGTTTTTTTCGTCTGACTACGGGTATTGTCATGCTATTACTCATCATTTACTTGGGCACCAAAGTAAGCTTTATATTCAGTCCTCTCGTATCTTTGGTCAGCTTGCTGGTTGTACCGTTGATGCTATCTTTTTTCCTCTATTATTTATTGAGGCCGATTGTAGATGTAATGGAACGGAGAAAAATCAAACGATCTATCTCCATCTTGCTGATTTATTTGGTCATTGGAGTGTTATTGTTTGTTTTCTCATGGGGTGTGTGGCCTACGCTGCGTGATCAAGTTACCAATTTATTTGAAAATGCGCCGAAGCTCATTAAAAGTCTGGTTGATCAATTGAGCCAATGGCGGCATAATCAATCCTTGAGACAAGTGCTGCCTCCGGGTGAAGACCCGCTGTCACAACTGTCAGATACGTTGAACGAAGCTTTTTCGACACTGTCTGATTATTCGGTAAAGCTGGTATCGTTCGTGTCCTACTTTTTTATTGTATTGGCTACCTTTCCAATATTGCTCTATTACATGCTGAAGGAAGGGAGCAAGTTTGGCCCTAAAATGCTAAACTTCTTTCCAAAAAAATATCACAAGGACGCATTGGAGGTTATGGAAGATATCGATAGTGCACTCAGCAGCTTTATCGTGAGTCGGGTGCTGATTAATGTCGCGTTGGGTGTGATGATGTTTCTTGGATTTTTAATTATTGGCTTGCCTTATGCCTTGCTGCTTGCCGTTATTTCGATTTTTCTTAATTTTATTCCCTATGTGGGGGCAGTGGCTGCTTCTATACCTGTGGTTATTATTGGATTACTCGAATCACCTTCGATGGCACTCTGGTCCCTGGTCGTGGTGATCGCTGCACAGCAAATTCAGGATAATTGGCTGTCACCTATAGTTTTTGGCAAGCAGCTGGATATTCATCCGTTGACTGTCGTTATTTTACTGTTAGTTGGTGGCGACCTGCTCGGGATTCTGGGTATCATTTTGGTGATTCCATTGTATATGTGCGGAAAAATCGTCATACGCAAGGTGTACCAATTATTTTTGGAACGCAGAGTGGAGGATATTATGGAATGAATGGAGAATGCACTGGATTTAAAGGAGTATATACTGACTTTATCCTGCTTCGGATTGCAGAGCGGCTTGGCTATCCTCCTTGTTTTTGCTGAAACTAGATTGGGTTTCGTCGTTTGACTCATCCGTAGAAGTTGACAACTCTACATCCTTTGTTCGGTTCATTTGAATTGTGCCGTCCAGTATACCGCCTTCAGAAATGACCAATGCAGTGGTCGCGGTATTTCCGTACAGTTCACCTGTCGGCGTAATGGTCAGTCGTCCTTCTGTAGTAATGCTGCCAAACACCTTACCGGCAAGAATGACGTCTTGTGCGATGATATCCGAACGTACAACAGCAGATTCTCCAATGACGACAGTACGAGTGCTGCGGATATCGCCCTGAAAATGACCGTCAATCCGAATATTGGCCTCTGCCTCAACTGTACCTTCAAAGCTGGTGCCATTAGCGAGCAGTGTATCCATAGCTGGGGCGGAGAGCTTTTTTTTGGATTCCTTGAACATGATGGTTTTCCCCCAATCTTTTATTGTAAATATTTTCAAAAATCCTCATTGTACATACAGTAATGGATCGACAGGTTGGTTATGCTTGACGATCTGAAAATGAAGATGAGGTCCTGTGCTTCTCCCAGTACTTCCCAGCAGACCGATGGTCTGTCCTTTGTGGACACGATCCCCCGGAGCCACCTGCATGCCGCTCAGGTGCATATACCAGCTCTGGAGTCCGTCAGGATGCTGGATGATGATGCACTTGCCGCGGGCTCCGCTAGAAGCAGCCTCCAAGACGGTGCCAGCTCCTGCTGCATAGACAGGATCACCGGTTTGTCCGGCAATGTCCACGCCTGAATGGAAGGCAGATCTGCCTGTAAAAGGGTCGCTGCGATAGCCGAAGCTGGAGGTCATTCGCCGTGAACCTACAGGCCAAACGGAGGGATTCCCTTGCTCGGCAAGAGCAAGTCTACGAGTCTGGAGTAGCTGTGCGGCTTGTTTGCGCTCCAGATTCTGCTGTACGGCATTTGCTTGCTGAATAGAGCGGGGAACCGTACGTTCCACCGTGTCCAACAGAGATTCGATCTCCTGAAAATCATCCATTGCCTGGCGAGTTAGGAGGGCAGTATTTTCATGCACTGCGATCAGCTCGCCCCCGATATGGCCGGAAGCATCCCAGGAGAGCGGAGTCATGGTCTTTTTATGGTTACTTGTGGCAGATGAGTTTCCGTGTTTACGAATGAATTGCTGCATTTGCTGTTCCAGCTCCGTTACACGCTGGAGGCGTTCACGAATATTGGTGGCTTGATTCGTCAGCTCCATGACTTCCTGCCGTAGTCGCCCAATGGCTGCATCCTTGTCCGCTACCGTGACCTCCATCTGCAAACTCTGGACAGCAAGATTCGTTTCCATTTGGGAGATAATATGGGAAGAACGGATTTGCAGCCCGATCACGAGTGTAGAGATAGACGCGATCACAAGAGTTGGGACGAGAATGACAGCGGCTGTAGAGCATTGTAGCTGCTTGGGCGGTTGCTGTGCATCCCGAATAACAAGCAGGGTCATCCGGCGATTTAGGCTTCCTTTTTTCATAATCGCTCCTTTCCGGACATCGCTTCTATAGTGCTTGGTTACTATCTATTCAGCTTAAGAGGCAAACATGTCAAAAAAATTGGAGCTTAGTATAAAACGTAGATGAGGATTTTGCAAAATCCTGAGATATATAAGGAGGCTTAGACATGCTGTGGTTGCTGTTGGTTTTAATTGTTTTTATTTTTCAGACCGGGACGATCCTGCTCTTTGAATTTCGCAAGCCGTCCAAAGCGGTAGCCTGGCTTTTTATTTTGTTTTGCTTCCCGCTCATTGGCTTTGTCGTGTACTACTTTGTTGCACAGGATTATCAGAAGCGCAAAATGGTTCGAAAAGGGGGATCGCAGCTGTTTCGTGAGTTTCGCGAGCGTCTGTGGGCGCAATCCAAAGTGATTGAACATGTGGAGCAAATGCATAATCCTCATTTCAAGCATCAGGAGCGACTGTTTAACCAGTTAATTCGTATGTCGGAAAACCCGTTGACTGGATGTAATCGCACACGTGTGCTGACGAACGGTGAAGAAACCTTCGAAGCTATGCTGACAGCGATGGAACATGCACAACATCATATCCATGTGGAGTTTTACATATTTCGGGCCGACGAAATCGGAAGAAAGTTTCAAGAGGTCATGATCCGCAAGGCACGTGAGGGAGTAAAGGTACGATTCGTTGTGGACGGTGTAGGAAGCTACCATTTGCCCTATTCCTTTATTCGTACCTGTAGTGAGGCAGGAGTGGAATTTCATTATTTTCTACCTCCGTTTTTCGCCACGTTGGACCGCCGGATTAACTATCGCAATCACAGGAAAATCGTGGTGGTGGACGGCATGATCGGATTTGTGGGAGGGATTAATGTAGGCGACGATTATCTCGGAAAATACCCCAAAGTGGGATTTTGGAGGGATACGCATTTGCAGATTGAAGGAGATAGCGTTTATTTTCTGCAAAATGCATTTCTTAGCGACTGGAAGCTGGCCTCAGGGGAAAGGCTGATGGATGTGAATTTATTTCCTCCACATACCTGCACTGGGGATGAGGAAGTACAGATTTTGAGCAGCGGTCCCGATCAGGTTTGGGATACGATTCAGGAAATGTGTTTTGGAGCGCTCACAGTTGCCAAAAAGCGGATTTGGATTACGACGCCGTATTTTATTCCCGATCTGGGGATTTATGAGGCGCTCAAGCTAGCAGCAGTCAGTGGCGTAGATGTGAAAATTATTATTCCCTACCAATCCGATTCGAAGCTGGTTCATCTGGCGTCTTTATCCTATGTGCAAGAATTGCTGGAGGCAGGGGTGGAGTTCTACCAATATCGAAAAGGATTTATTCACGCCAAAGTGGTGATTGTCGATGATTTACTCGGCTCGGTCGGGACCGCCAATATGGACATGCGCAGCTTTTTCTATAATTTTGAGTTGACCGCTATAGTTTTTGCTAATTCAGCACTGGAACGGCTTTCGGAAGATTTTGTAGAGGACATTTCCAACTCCTCACGCATAGATTTAAACGTGTTCCGCAGACGGCCTCGATCTCAGAAAATAGCTGAAATTCTAACTCGCATGCTCTCTCCACTCCTTTAAAGGCGGTTTTCGCCGTTTTTATCGATATAATCCCGCTTTATTGTGATTTATGTGCTCTTTGCTAACTTTTTTGCGCAAAATCACAGTTTTATGGTATACTATTCATATAACACAAGCGCGGTAAAGGAGAGGGGACTGCGGATAGCAGCCCCTTTTTCGGTCCAATATACCATACTGTAACGGGGGGATTTATATATGAGTGTAGTGAGCAAGGAAGTTCAAAATCTGTCTGAAATCACAGATGTAACCGGAGAGTTGACCAAGATCAGCAAAATTCCAGCTAATCCGAAGAACAAAGCAAAACGCCTGTTTCAGCGTGCGGCCATGATTATTTTTGGTGCGACGCTTATGGCAGTGGGCCTCGAAATATTTCTGGTTCCTAACGGCGTTATCGACGGAGGCGTCACAGGTATTTCCATTATGGCCTCCAAGATTACTGGCTATCCACTCGGTATTTTCCTGACCCTGTTGAACCTTCCATTTTTACTTATCGGATACAAACAAATCGGTAAAACCTTCGCTTTATCCACATTATTCGGCATTATCGTGATGTCCATCGGTACCGCGTTACTTCACAATGTAAGTGCATTGACTCCTGGCGAACCACTATTGGGTGCTATCTTTGGGGGCGTCATTCTCGGCGTTGGGGTGGGTCTTGTGATTCGGTCCGGCGGCTCGCTGGATGGGACAGAGATCGTAGCTATTCTCGTCAGTGAAAAAACTCCTTTTTCGGTCGGTGAGATCGTACTGTTCGTTAATATCTTCATTCTGGGAAGTGCAGGTTTTGTGTTCGGTTGGCCGAATGCCCTGTATTCCATGATTGCTTATTATATTGCCATGAAAATGATTGATATTACGATTGAAGGTCTGGATCAGTCCAAATCGGTCTGGATTATTAGTGAAAAATACCGTGATATCGGGGATGCCCTGACAGACCGTCTTGGACGGGGCGTAACTTATCTGGAAGGTGAAGGCGGCTTTACGGGCGAAAGCAAGAAAGTGATTTTCGTCGTCATTACCCGACTGGAGGAAGCGAAGCTGAAGAGCATCGTTGAAGATTGGGACCCGCACGCTTTCGTTGCGATCGGTAACATTCACGATGTGAAGGGCGGACGCTTTAAGAAAAAAGGAATACACTAGCGCAAGGGGACAATTTCTCAGCCTAATGGCTGCGGGGTTCGTCCCCTTTTTTGTTCTTCCAAGCATGGATCAGGTTCGGTGTGCATTGGTGCGCATATGCTTGAGGACGTCTTCTACGGGCTGGGGAGGAACCTTGTCGATCAAGTCACCTACCTGGTTTAGTCGTTCTTCAATATTCAGCAAATGGTAGTCAAGTGGTGATACATCTTGCCGTACCTCTTCCCATGTTAGCGGAGTGGAGACCGTAGCGCCGGGGCGTGCCCGCGGGGTATAAGGAGCGGCCAGAGTTTTCCCCTGATAATGCTGCAAATAATCAAAATAGATGGCTGTTCCCCGATCCTTCTTTAACCGTTCGAGTGTGAACAGATGCGGGTGCTTTTCTGTCACAAACTGTCCAACTAATAGCCCGATGCTGCGAAGTTCGTCGAAGGTTATGCCTGTACGGATCGGAACGATAATTTGTACACCTGTGGCCCCGGAAGTTTTGGGGACGGAATCCAAACCAAGCGAAGCCAGTACTTCACCGACAATAGAGGCTGCCTCCATAATACGTGGCTCCACCTCTCTGGATGGATCAAGGTCAATCATCCATTCACAGGGCAGCTTGCTTCCCGCTTCATGCAGAGAGGGGTGGAATTCCAACGCAGCTTGATTACCAAGCCAGAGAAGTTGTGGCAATTTGCCGAGCACGATATATTCAATACCATCATGCAGAGCGGTTTCAATATAGTCCGGCCGAGGACGTGGGGCATTTTTCTGATAAAAAAAATCACCGTGAATCCCATGTGGCCAGCGGATGACGGTCAGTAGGCGATGATGGCAATATTTGAGCAGGAAGGGAGCCAATACCGCGAGCTTGCGAAGATATAGCGCCTTAGTCACGCCTGCTTCAGGCCACAGCGGTTTATCCGGGTTTGTGATAGGAATTTCCTGACCTTCAATGGTAATAGTACCTTTAACAGCTTGTCCCATAATGCTATCCTCCTTTGGCTAACATGCAGCAAAATCTTTATTTACAGGCTGATTGTTGCACTTATAGATCTACATATGGTTTAACATGAACGTGAAGTGCTGAATTTATCCATCAAAGGGATTGACAAGATACATTATGTATCATAAATTTATAATAAAAAATACGATATGTATCTATTAAAGTGTCTTGAGCAGAGGTAGAGGAGGAGTTTGCTTGATTGAAAAGCAAGGCGGAGGGCTGGTATTCCTGTTAAGTGTCCCTCGGAGTGGAAGCTCGCTGCTTACCGCCATTTTGCAAAACCATTCCCGCCTGTTTGCCACACAGGAAATGTGGTTTCTGCTCAGTTTATATGATCTTCCTCAGTCACATGCACGGCCATATGGAGGAACAGGGATACTTCGGCAATTTTTTAAAGGTATGGTTTCCTCCGATGTACTGGAGCAGGCCTCCCGTTCGTATGCACTTGAAATATATAATGGTCTGCTTCAAGGAACTACAGCAGATATGCTTATCGACAAATCCCCGCGTTACTATACGGTGCTGGAATTTATAGACCGTTTATTCCCTGATGCCCGCAGGCTGTGGCTTATCCGGAATCCTTTAGCCATTGTGGCCTCATTCAAAAAGGTCAATCAGCTACGGAATGGACGTTTTCAACTGCTGGAGGAACTGGGGAGTCCGCATTTTAATATGAAAATGACGGATATTACGGTTGGTTTGTTCCGTTATGCTCATTATTTTGCTACACCTCATCCACTTGCATACCCGCTTAGGTATGAACAACTCGTATCCAATCCAACGATGGAGATCGAGAAGCTGTGCGGTTTTCTGGGGATCAAGTATGAGCCGGGGATGGAAAAGTACGGAGACTTTGCGGATACGCCCAAATCCAGTCTTTTTTATAGTATGGGAGCGGGTGATCCATTCGTAGGAGAGCATGAGCAGGCGCATCAGGATTCGGTACATAGCTGGCAACATTTGTTGAGTAAAACGGAAATTGAGCTGTATTGCAGAAGCATTGGGTCCCGCATGTTTAGGCAGCTTGGGTACGCGGAAGCGTTGGAGCAGGCTGAGCAGATGACTGGAGTCCGCTTTGAAGATGAGCCGGATATAGAGCTGCTGAGTCAACGTACACAACAATTTCTCCAACAAAGCGGCTTTGAATGGAAGGCAGCTTATCGGATGCTGGAAGACCAAGATGCAGATAACAGAGAACTTGTGATAAATGCAACCCATCATACTGTACCTCAAGATCTGGCAAGGATGGAGGTGGACCAGATCGTGAACGATCGGCGGATCCAATCACTGGAAAACAGGTTGGCACATAGCTATGAGGAGCGGAACCGTCTTATCGCTCAGCTCCAAAGCTATCAACGCCCAAATCAAAGTCTCCGATCTCGCAGCCTCTTTGCCCGTAAGCTCGGGCGCTTGGCGTCTGTAGCGTTATCAAGCATAGGAAAAGAAAAAGGGGGAAGAACGTGAGTGCGATTGCCGGAATCTATAGCTTTGGACATGAGTCCGTAAGCACCGAAGAAGGCGGGAAAATGATGCAAGCCCTGCGAAAATATCCCGCTGACCGCGTATGCGCTTGGTGCGAAGGCTCAATATTTTTGGGTTGTCATGCCCAGCATGTGACCCCGGAATCTGTTCATGAGCGTCTTCCCTTCTATGATGAGCTAAGAGATTTGGCAATCACGGCGGATGCGATTATTGACAATCGTTCCGAGCTGTTTGAACGGCTGGGAGTTGAGCAGGAACGGCGGCAAGATATCACGGACAGCGAGCTGATTTTGCTGGCATATGACAAATGGGGAGTGGAAGCAGCCAGTTATCTGATAGGTGATTTTGCCTTTGTCATTTGGGATGCCAAGGAACATCGATTATATGGTGCTCGAGATGTGACAGGAAATCGTACGCTGTACATGTACCAACATGACCGAGGATTCGCGTTTAGCACGGTGGTCGCTCCACTTTTGTCCCTGCCCTCTCTGCGAAAAGAACTGCATGAACCGTGGCTGGCCGAATTTTTGTCCATCCGTGCCATGCAGGAATCCGTTGATATCGGAACGACCGCATACAAGCATATAAACCAGCTTCCTCCTGCACATTGGTTCACTATGGAGGAGGGGAAGCGAACCCTTCATAAATATGCATGTCTGGATAAGGTAGAGCCACTGCGGCTCAAAACAGGGGGCGAGTACATAGAAGCTTTCCGCGAGGTGTTCACACAGGCGGTCACTGCCCGACTACGGACGCATCGCGCTGTAGGGGCTGCCTTGAGCGGAGGGCTGGATTCCGGAGCGGTTGCCAGCTTTGCCGCACCATCGCTGCACTTGCAACAAAAGCCACTGCATGCCTACAGCTATGTGCCTGTTCAAGATTTTACAGACTGGACACCGCCTACATTGCTGGCGAACGAACGAAGCTATATTCAGTCTACGGCTCGCTATGTAGGCAACATTCACGAGAATTATATGGATTTTGAGGGTAAAAGTCCGTTTTCTGAAATTGATATTTGGCTGGAACTCATGGAAGCACCCTACAAATATTTTGAAAACTCCTTCTGGATCAGAGGTTTTTATGAAAAAGCACAGGAGCACAATGTCGGTGTACTGTTGACCGGGGCACGAGGCAATTTTACCGTATCGTGGGGCCCTGCACTAGACTATTATGCCCGGCAGTTTCGTCGTTTGCACTGGTTGCAATCCTTTCAGGGGTTGTGGCGGTACAGCAAGCTTACGGGCAGGCGTATGTCTCATCTACTCCCTGTGATGTTGAAAAAAGCGACTTCGCTTGAATCTCGTTCATGGCTGCGGCGTAGCAATCGAAGTCCCGTTCCTTCACTGATCCACCCGGAGTTTGCCAAACGGATGCATGTAGAAGATATTCCTGTATTGAGCGGAACAGGCTGGATGAAAAACGCCGATCAGACGAGAAAAGAGAAATTTTCGAATTTGGCGATTGCTAACAAAAATGGTGTGGTCGCGACCAAACTTTCACTACGGTATGGCCTGTGGGAACGTGATCCGACCGGAGACAGCCGAGTGATTCGCTTTTGCTTATCGGTGCCTTTTGAACAGTATGTGCAAAACGGTCGGGACCGTGCCCTCATTCGTACGGCCATGCGTGATCATCTACCTGATGATGTTCGGTTGAACCAGCGGGTACGCGGTGTACAGCCTGCAGATTGGCTACATCGAATGCTTCCTTGCTGGGATACGTTTATGGGAGAGCTTCAACTGATGTGTCATGATTTACGAGCCGCCGAATATCTCAATATTGAGTTTATTAAGACGGCTATGGCGAAACTTCACCACCCCCGCCCTGAGCAGGCGTCTGATCCGAATATACGACTACTAATGCATAGCCTGATCGTGTACCGTTTTCTCTGTAGATTGAACTGATCGAACCTATCCGGTCAGACAGTTCGCCATTCGTTGGAGGGGAGGTGATGAGATGAGTAAAAAAGAATGGCAGGAACCGACGATAGAGGTGCTGGATATTAACCAGACTATGGCGGGTAAAGGCTGGAAACAGATTGACTGGGTGTCTGACCACGATGCCGATCTTCATAATCCAAGCTAACACATGGTTATACATGCAGCCGATGTTGGGCTGGAAGCAAAAAACTGGTCCGATAACGACTGAATGAACGAGAATAGCATAATCCATTGGACTCGTATTCAATACAAAGCCGTCTTTATTTCTTCGGGTTAGAGGTACTGCCCAAGAAATAAAGACGGGATTTTTAAGGACAGAGGAGTGAGTCCTATCGTGCATGACAGGAGTGCAAATGTCAGTTGGACGAAATATATAGCCTTTGGACTCAGAATTGCCAGTGAGCTGAATCTGCCTGAGCTGATCCTGGCAGCACCGGAAGCAGTAGAGGATGTAGTCATTCGACAGGCTGATTTAACTGCATGGAGTGGTCAGCTGGAGCAGGCCAATTTTGTGATGCTAGATGAGCGATTTATATTCCAAATACCAGGCACGGCCATTTATGCCGTCAGGGAAGGCAAGGAGATCGAGGTAAGCATATTCTCCGGGGCCGATCCTGACACCGTGCGGCTGTTTGTGCTGGGTACATGCATGGGTGTTCTGCTGATGCAAAGACGAATATTACCTATTCACGGAAGTGCGGTCGTCATCGGGGAGAGGGCCTATGCATTTGTGGGTGAATCGGGTACGGGCAAATCGACACTGGCTGCTGCTTTTAGGCAGGCAGGTTATCAGATGGTTAGTGATGACGTGATTGCTGTAAAAGCTACGGCTTCCTCAGCCATCGTGTATCCAGCTTATCCGCAGCAAAAGCTGGGGTTGGATAGCTTGCTCCAACTGGAGGCTTTACGGGAGAACAAGCATGCACGCAAAAGAAATAACATACGGTCCCTAACTGATGGCAATTCTGTAATGCCACAATACAGTGATCTGCGTATGCTTGCAGGTGAACTGAATAAATATGCCGTACCCGCCGTAGATGAATTTTTTAACGATCCGCTGCCCTTAGGGGGCGTATTCGAGCTTGTGGCAGATTCTCCAATCCGTGCGTTGATGCGCGAAGGGGAGCTAATGGCGGTTACGGAACAGCCCTTGAACGTTCTGGAGTGCTTGCATACATTACTACAACATACATATCGTAGGGTGATTATTCCGCGAATGGGTTTGAGTGAATGGTCGTTTGATACAGCGGCTAGGATGGCTCGTAAAGTAGAGTGCTGGCGGCTGCTGAGGGATAGTTCTGTCTTTACTGCGTCCGAGGTTGTACAACGGGTACTTGATATCATTCGTAAGGAGGAAAAGAGTTATGGCAGCCACTAATCCAGCTAAAGACCATTATCGCGTCATTTACGGTGAAGAGGTCTATGTCAGTGATATGGACGGAGAAAAAGTGATGATGAGCATTAACACTGGTAAATATTATAACTTGGGCTTCACAGGAGGACGAATCTGGGAACTGGCAGAATCCGGTCCTTCCCTTGGCGATATCGTAACTGTCCTGACGAATGAATATGAGGTGGACGAGGAACAGTGCAGACAGCAGGTACATACCTTTGTGGCTGAGTTGGAGCGGGAAGGACTGTTGAAGCTTCTACGGGAGTCGGTATAACATGCGGATACAACGGCTTCTTCTCCTGTCTCCAGAGGTTAGGAGATTGTTGCCGGAAGCCTGGCTGGAGCTGGGATGGGCGAGGTTTCGCCAGCGTCGTTCTTTTGGGGATTACTCAAGGGTTTGGGGCATATGTATGGAAGAAACTCCATGGAAGTGTGATGTCAGGCAGGAGAAGTGCATTCAGCAGATTTCGCACGCTGTGGAGCTGGCAAGCCGTTATACTCCTTGGCGCAGTAGTTGTCTTGTACAAGCCGCTGCGGCGATGACGTTGCTGGGGCGCAGAAAACTGGACTGCACGCTGTATCTGGGCACAGCCAAAAATGCCGCTGGACGCTTGGCCGCACATGCATGGGTACGTAGCGGACCGATTTATGTTACGGGGAAACGGGAGATGGAAGCATTTACGGTGGTGGGGATATTCGGGAGACGTGCTGTGATGGCTACAAATACAAAAAATGAAAGATAAAGGCGGTTCTTTGCTTTAATGCGATGAGACAAGAAGGAGAAGAATGCATGCCCACCAAGTCTGTTTTGGAACTTGCGAATTGGAATGAGGATCAAGAATTAACGTTGTTACTCTCTCTATTGGGGAAAGACGTTTCTCATTGGCAGGATAAGACTGCTGCTACCCAGCTGCGAGAGATGGATTGGGTCCGCTTTTTACGTCTGACCGAGCACCATCGAGTGGTACCTACGGTGTATCTCCAACTGAAAACATTGAATCATCCGTTCGTTCCCGCAGAATTGTTGCGAAACCTTCAGGCGCAGTATCATCGAAACACGCTTCGCATGCTCCATCTTCAAGCAGAAGCCGAGCGTCTGACCAGGCTCTTCATAGCTCATGGAATTCGTGTACTTATGTTGAAGGGTCCTGCTCTGGCGCAGCAATTGTACGGGGATGTTTCTCTGCGTACCTCCAAGGATATAGATTTACTCATTGCCCCTGACGATATGGATGAGGCTGAGCATTGGATGAAGGAAGCCGGATATGCGTCCAAGAGCGGAGAAGTGCGTGTCCTTGGCAGTTGGAAATGGAAGGACCATCATGCATCCTACCTCCATCCGCAAAAACGGGTAGAGATTGAGTTGCATTGGCGGCTTCACCCGGATGGGGGTGGGGAACCCTCTTTTGACGAGCTGTGGAACTGCCGGAAAATGGGCAAAGCTGCAGGAACCAGTCGGCAGGTACCGTTGGGATCTGCCGACAACAGGACTGTGATGACGTCCTGTATGTATACGCTTGGCAGCGAGCATCAATTTCTGTACTTGAGCGCGCATGGTGCGCGTCACGGCTGGTTCAGGCTGCGCTGGCTGGTTGACATCGACAGGCTTGCGGTATGTGCTGTCGATTGGGAGGCGCTACTGCCGATGATGCGCCGCTACGGGGGCCTGCCTGCTGGGGGGCAGGCTTGGGCACTCGCCGCTGCGCTGTTGGGTACGCCGATACCGGAGTCGATGCGTCCGGTATCGGCTACCCGGCAGGCGCACAGGCTCGCGCTGAGCGCGCTGGCCTTCATGCAGGCCAGCGTTCCCGCACCGTACCCGATTGCCCACGGGCCGAGTACAGGTAGGCTTGCTCCATCAGAGCTGCTGCATAGCAGAGCTTTGGCGGAGCAAGCGGAGGCCGCCCCTCCGGATGGCGGTGCTTCGGTATGCGGTACCTGTGGCGAAGCAGCCATGCTTGCCACCAGTGGCGTTACTAGCATCACGGAAGATGCCAGTAACGCCGATCATAGCCCGATGAGCACTGCTACCAGTTGTGCCCCCATTACTCCAGCTGTCGCCTCCAGCCAAGTCATGACCAGAAACACGGCGGCTGCCCATCAGCCGGTCAGCCGCACTTACTTGCTTTCCTTAAAAGAGCCAAGACACAGACTATGGTACCTCATCAGCCGTTTGTTTCCTTCTACGGGGGATTCGGCCGTTTTTCCACTGCCTCGCCAGCTGCATTTTTTGTATATCCCTTTACGTCCATTTCTTTGGCTGAAGCGGCGATTTTCAAAGCACTGACTCGATAGAGGATTTTGCAAAAATCCAATAAGCGACTTTCAATGAACAATATATAGATCGAAATGGTCTAGTTCGTCTATATATTGCACTTTGGAGCGACTGGAATCGAATTTTTCAAAATCCTGGATAAGGAGTGTGCATTATGGTTCACCTGCGATTATATATGACAAAGCTGTATAGCGTGAACGGCGGTGCGTTATTTCTCAATATTGGATGTATGATCATTGTCAGCCTGCTGGAGGGTTTTGGCATTTATATGCTTGTTCCTATGCTGGCGGCTATCGGCGTATTTGTTGGTCATTCAGGGATGCCATTTCTGTCTGGTGGATTGGAACATTTTTTGCCGTTCATTCCTAAAAGCTGGCTGTTGCCGGGGATGTTGATGGTTTTTATAGTGCTGCTTACAGGGCAGGCTTTGCTTCAGCGTTACCAATCCATCCTGAATTCGCGGATTCAGCAGCGTTTTATGCGCTCTTTGCGAATAGACGTGTACACTTCCTTTATGAAGGCGCAGTGGGCATTTTATTTGCGTCAGCGTAAATCTGATTTTAGCCATGTGATGACGACCGAGCTGGCGCGTGTCAGTCAGGGAACGAATTTGCTTCTTCAACTGACTACTGCTGTCATGTTTACGATGATCCAGATTGCGTTGGCTTTTTGGTTATCCCCCTCTTTAACCGGGCTGGTATTTCTGAGTGGATTGGGGCTGTTTGTCGTGTTCCGCCGCTCCATTCGAAATGCCAAACAATTAGGTGATCGTACCACTGAGCTGTCGCAGGTTTATTTTGCTGGGATTACGGATCACATGAACGGCATGAAAGATATTAAAAGCAATCTGTTGGAAGCGGCGAATATCCATTGGTTTCGCTCCCTGACACAACGCATGGAGGATAATACGACCCAATTTGTCCGGCAAAATGCGACCACACAGTTTTTTCATCGTACAGCGGCAGCTGTTTTTGTCGCTTGTGTCATATTTACATCGCTGCAGTGGCTGCATGTTACTCCTGAAAAACTGATTGTGCTGATTCTTATATTTTCACGCTTATGGCCCCGATTTGCTCTTATTCAAGCGAGTCTGGAATACATCATGTCTATGATCTCCGCTTTTGAGAGTGTCACCAAGGTGCAACAGGAGTGCGAAGCTTTCACAGATCCGTCATTGATTGTATCTGCATCTGTACGGCAACCCCTGTCCCTTCGTCATGGGATCGAATGCAGCCATCTGGATTATCGCTACGATGGTGCAGCAGAGTCTGCGCTGCGTCATATTAACTTGTTCATACCCGCTCGGGGAATGACAGCCATTGTAGGGAAATCGGGAGCAGGTAAAAGTACAATGGTCGATGTCCTGATGGGTTTTTTACGTCCAACTGGGGGGCAGATTACAATAGACGGGCTTGTTCTGGACGACGAATTGTTGCTCCAGTGGCGGCAGTCGTTTGGCTACGTGTCACAAGACCCATTTTTATTTCACGCGACTGTCCGCGAAAATTTGATGCTGGCAGATAAGGATGCTAGTGAGCAGCAGCTATGGGAGGCGTTACATTTTGCCGCCGCAGACAACTTTGTATCCAGATTGCCCGAAGGGCTGGACACAGTAATTGGAGATCGCGGGATTCGTCTGTCTGGAGGAGAACGTCAACGGCTAGTATTAGCACGGGCTGTCTTGCATCATCCTTCGGTACTTATACTAGATGAAGCGACAAGTGCGCTGGATGGTGAGCATGAAGCCGCAATTCAGGCAGCACTGGAACGGATGAAAGGTCAAATGACGTTGATCGTCATTGCTCACCGCCTGTCAACCATCAGACATGCGGATCAAATTGTCGTACTGGATCAAGGCGAGGTCATACAGCAGGGGAACTACCACCAACTGGAACAAGAGGAGCGGGGGGCGTTCAGTCAGCTACTATCGTATCAAAGCAGTGTCACCGCCACCCCTTAACCAGACTTTTCTGTAACTCAGCTTAAGTTTCTTTACGTTTGGCAGTGCTTCTTTTCTTTTTGACTGGAGTCGGAGAGATGTTCTCGCCTGCAACAGCCTGCTGTGCTGTTGGGGCCGCTGGTTTACGCGCAGGGCGTTTTTTCGCAGCAGGGCCGGGATCGGTAACGACAGGTTGCACTGCCTCGATGCTGGCCTGAAGGGCGGCCATTAAATCTACTACATTGGTCTGAGGCTGTGTTGGGGCGATTCGCACCTCTTCACCAGCCACTTTATGTTGAATGAGATCCAGCAGACGCTCGCGGTACTGATCCGTATACTTTGCTGCATCAAAAGGTGTAGATAGCTGCTCGATTAGCATTTTTGCCATGGTCAGCTCCTTCTCTTTAACCTCCTCCTGCCCCGGTAAGTTAGGCACTTGAGCAATGGGGCGAATTTCATCGGGGTAAAACATCGTCTCCACCGCCAAACATTCATCCAACACCCGAATAGCCGCCAGGCTGCTTTTAGAGCGGATGGAGATTTGGGCAATCCCGATTTTCCCGGTATCCTTCATCGCATTCATGAGCAGCTTATACGCATTGGAGCCAGCTTGATCCGGGGACAGATAATACGTTTTCTGAAAGTAAATCGGATCAATTTCCTGCAAATCCACAAAATCTAAAATAACAATATTTTTATCCGCTTGTCCGCTAACTTGCTCCAGTTCCTCCTTGTCGAACATGACAAATTTTCCTTTTTCATATTCGTATCCTTTTCCAATTTCCTCCCATTCGACCTCCTTGTCACAAACGGGACACTTTCGTACATAGCTAAGTGGGCTTCCACACTCCTTGTGAATATAACGCATGGAAATGTCCTTATCCTCAGTCGCAGAAAACATTTTAACGGGCACATGAACCAGCCCAAAACTGATCGCGCCTTTCCAGACCGTATGCATACCGCCGCTCCTCCTTTTCTTTAATCCGCATTTTGTATCCTTCGATTCCAACGCTCGGCTGTGAGCATATCCATTTTTCACTTAGATTTTTCACTTAGTATGCTTCGGAGAAAGGAATGTATGAGGTGTAAAGAAAAGAGCAAGCCAACTAATCTGCATTCTGAGGTATGACTACATCGCATAACACAATGATATGAAGTTGTTAAGTTACATTAGTTATATTAAGATAAGGGATAACCAACGATTTTGACATTTTATAAGAAAGGAGTGTTCATGTCATGAAGAAAAGATCATTAAACTTTATATCTTTTGGATATGGATACTCTACTGCTGTTTTTTTCTAAAATCATTTTTATTGGTGGAGTCTGCCTAAAAATGGTTAGAAGAAACGGTAGAAAAATTTAAAAATGACGAGGTCGATTAAATGAAAAATGAAAAAATAACTAGAAAAAATCCGGCAGGTATGCCGAAACCAGTAGGGAATTACACACATATAACTAAAGTTCCAAGAAATTCAGAGCTATTCGTGACTTCGGGTCAAGTTGGAGTAGATCAGAATGGCCAATTCCCAGAAAGCTTTAACCTACAAATCAGCAATACTTTTAATAACATTAAATCAGTTTTGGACGCCGAACAATTAACCGCTGACAATATTATAAAAGTAAATGTATGGGCAACTGAGCAGATAGATTGGGATTACATGTATTCCCAATGGGAAAAGTTATTCGGGAATGATTATCCTGCAATGACTATCGGCTACCTTACTGCTCTAGGATTGCCTGAAATAAAAATTGAAATTGAAATTTGGGCAGCTAAAGCATAAAAATAATACGCACCTCATTTATGGGATGGAATCATAGATAGCCCCGGTCTTCGTGAGAAGCTGGGGCTGTTTTATGTTTAAATTCACGAAAAATGTACATCCGTCGTCGCAAGCAAACGCACTAAACGATTACCGAGCATCGCATAGTGATGAGCTATCCGCATCTGCATCCTTCGATTCCAACGCCTTGGCTGTGAGCAAATCATTTTTATGCTTCGTACAAAGGATTTGTATGAGTTGTGAATGAAGACTGCGAATTGCTCCCGCATGCGCATGGTTACAGCAATTTTGGTACATAGTAAGGCATATCCGATTCAAAAGGGGGTACACAATTTATGTCCGGAAAATCCTATCCTCAGCAAATCAGGCATCGTGTGGGTCAAAGCCAAATCGCCTTTCGGGGCCCGGCTGGAGGCGAACAGGATGCATTGCCGCCCGAGTTCGCTCTTTCACATGGAATCCGTCCGCCTTTTCCCGTAGCTGTGGCTCATGTGGATTTGGAGGCTGTAGTTTCAACTTCGCCTTCTCATAGCATCCCTTCATTAGACGTTGAACGGATTATAGATGAAGACTAGGTGAACTATATTTCTGAATGAATGCACACAACAACAAACAGGAGGGGAAGAATAACATGAACGTGGAACGAGCAAAAGCTATTTATGATTCATCCGAAAATATTGCCGTACAATTGGATGGTAAACCGATCTGGATTGAGCATGTAGACCAAGCAAACGGTATGGCAACGGTACAGATAGGTAGCAGACCCGGCAATACCCAAACCGTCCGTGTGGATCGTCTGGAAGAACAATAGAAGAGGGGCACCAAACCAGATTTTTCCCATAGTATGGGGTATAGCTTTAGAAAGATCTTGGACAGCTGTAGGCTTTCATCGTAGAATGCTGCTTGAATGATCCCGCTTCAACCCTAAAAGGCTCGCAATTGCTCAATGAGCAATTAGCGAACCTTATTTGTAATAATAAATGCAGTCGAGGGAACAAGTTAAACGCCAGACAAGTTAATTTGAAGGTGGAGTTGGTTCCTTTACATGACTTTATACTGCAATGGCCTTTAAATGTGGTGAAATCATCAGTTTAGCCTCAGTTGCCAATTGAACGTCTTCCACCGATAAACCCGGCGCAATTTCCTTCAGCATCAGTCCACTACCTGGAATAACATCGATGACAGCCTTTTCGGTTACGATGGTCTTTACAACATTTACAGCGGTGAGGGGCAGTTTACATTGTTCCAGTATTTTCGGCGCTCCATTTTTGTTCACATGCTCCATGGCTACAATCACTCTCTTGGCTCCGACCACCAAATCCATGGCTCCCCCCATGCCCGGAACCTTTTTCCCTGGGATCATCCAGCTTGCAAGGTTGCCTTTCTCATCGACCTCCAGGGCGCCCAACACGGTGATATCCACATGCCCTCCACGGATGATAGAAAATGAAAGCGAACTGTCGAAAAAGCAAGCTCCTTCCATAGTTGTAACATAGTTTCCGCCTGAATCGATACAATCGAGTCTTTCTTTCCCCTGAGTCGCTTTTGGGCCTACACCGAGGATTCCGTTCTCAGCCTGCAGCATAATATGAATGTTTTCGGGGATATAGTCTACCACCATTGTAGGCATTCCAACACCAAGGTTGACAACTTCGCCATTTTTAAATTCCTGGGCTATTCTTCGAGCAATGAATTCTCTGTTATTCATGCGTTTTCACCCACCTTTACAATTGCGTCGACAAATATTCCGGGAACGTTGACATGATTGGGGTCAATTTCTCCCGTCTTTACGTATTCGTCTGTCTGAGCAACTACATACTCTGCCGCTGTAGCCATTACCAAATTGAAGTTACGTGAAGAGCCGTTGATGACAAGATTTCCCGCTTCATCAGCCTTATGAGCTCTGATTAGCGCCACATCCGCTTTGAGCGGCAGTTCGAGCAAATATTCTCTCCCGTCAATTTGGATTTTCTTTTTTCCTTCCTCTACAATGGTGCCTACACCTACAGGTGTTAAAACACCGCCCAAGCCTGCTCCTCCTGCACGTATTTTTTCAGCGAGCGTACCTTGCGGGAAGAGTTGAACCTCCGCTTCTTTCGTCATCAGGAGCCTTCCCGTTTCTGGATTAGAGCCAATATAGGATGCAAAAATCCGCTTTACTCTGCCGCTTTTTACAAGCTTATAGATAGATAATTCCGGTGTGCCTGTATCATTGGATATAATCGTAAGATTGCTGGCGGGATTGGTGTCGACAAGCGCACGTACAAGTTCCTCCGGAAAGCCTCCTGCCAGAAAACCTCCGACCATCACCGTGTCTCCGTCTTTGATCTGCTTAACTGCTTCTTCAGCGGAGATTACTTTGTTATTCATGGTTCCTTCTCCTTATATATATATTTTTAGGAAAGCAACTTTATTGGAGATAATCATAGAGGACTCTTCCATATGGAAGCGTTAAATCGGCAATAAAATGTTTTCCGCCAATATAAGCTTTTACCGGCAAATCTGCCACAGGAGCGTTGACATGGGGAATCAGGCTTAACCTCGCAGGCCCTGACCAGGCGCCTTTAACCGTAATGTTTTCGAGATTATACGCTACCAACTGAGCAATTTTAGGGGTACCGTCAACATCAGGAATTAATTTCAAATTAACTTGCGTTTTTGCGATGGCTTTAGCCGTTTCCTTTTCATCAAGAATGTTATATTTGAAAGGCATGGTTCCCGTGGCCACCAGGACGTTGTTGTAATGCAATGTACCCGTCAGCGTTTCCGTCTCCTCAACGATCAAGCGAGGCTTCGCCCATTTTTTCGGAAATCCCCAGATTTCACGTCCTCCCAGAATAGCAGGCGCGTTATCCAAATACATTTGGGCAACAAAATTACAGGGTTCTCCATGAAAAGTACACGGAATGACAATACCGCTTTCCTCATAGCTTCCTAACCCGGATGAATCGGGCATCTTGATCCATTCATAGGAAACGGTATTGCTTCCATCCGGCTGAAGAGGCTCCGGGACCGCCTGTCTAATCGCAGCGGGATCAGTCTCGTAGGTAATGATAAAAAATTCCCGGTTGATGAAGCGGTATGGTGGGCGCCCGTAGCTGCCGCTAGCCGCAGGCATGGATTGGAGTGAAAGTACTTCTTTTTGATTCATAGCGATCTCCCTTCCTTTTAAGAGGTAGTTCTAAAAGTCATCCTGAACTCGCACTTTAAATGAGCGCATTTTCAACTAGCATCGCTATTCCCATTCCCGTTCCGATGCATAACGAGGCGATGCCGTAACGTGAAGATCTTCGCACCATTTCATGAACCAGCGTAACCAATACCCTAGCACCGCTTGCACCGACAGGATGCCCGATCGCGATCGCGCCGCCATTGACATTCACCTTCTCAGGATTGATTCCAAGCTCTTTCAATACCGCTAGTGCTTGTGCGGCGAACGCTTCATTAATTTCAAAAAGATCGATGTCATCAATAGACATTCCCTGTTGCTTCAGAAGTGACGAAATGGCCTTCACCGGTCCCATTCCCATATATGCAGGGTCAACGCCAACAAGTGAATAACCCTTGATATATGCCAACGGCTTTAACGCATGTTCCTTACATTTGTCTTCCGACACTACAAGCATAGCCGCTGCGCCATCATTGATTCCTGAAGCATTTCCGGCGGTAACTGTTCCGTTCTCCTTAAACGCAGGTTTTAATTGAGCAAGTTTTTCTTTCGTTGTATTTCCTCTTATGTGTTCGTCCTCCGTGAAAGAAATAGTTTCTTTTTTGTTTTTAATCATGACTGGAACAATCTGCTCTTCAAAAAGCTCCTTGTTTTTAGCTTCTACGGCCTTTATCTGGCTTTGATAGGAAAATTCATCCTGCTCAAGTCTTGAAATTCCATATTTCTCGGCAACATTTTCTGCGGTAATTCCCATATGGTAATGGTTGATCGGGCACGTAAGACCGTCGGCCACCAGGGAGTCTACCAACTCACCGTTGCCAAGTTTGTAGCCGTTTCTTGCATTTCTTAGCAGGTAAGGGGCATTCGACATGCTCTCCATGCCTCCGGCCAAGACGATGTTGCCTTGTTCCGCCAATATTGAATTGTAAGCTAAAGCAACGGCATGGAGTCCTGAACCGCAAACTGTGTTTATCGTTGTTTCGGGTACATCAATAGGGATACCGGCTTTTAGTGCCGCCTGTCTGGCAGGATTTTGGCCATTGCCCGCCTGAAGAACATTTCCCAAATAAATTTGATCAATCAAAGAAGGCTCTAATTTACTTTGCTGAAGGCATGCTGTCATCACAGTTGCTCCCAGTTCAGGAGCGCTTAGAGGCGCAAGGGTTTTGTTAAAAGAGCCGACCGCTGTTCTCAACGGGCTTACTAAAGCTACTTTTTTCATTAAAAACTCACATTCCTTTCGTTGTGTTCAAGACACAATACATCCATGATTGCACTTCAATTCGTAATTTCCGTTCTTAACCTACGAGATGTAGCGACTGCAAGATACATTTGCTTGCGGGCATATCATGGTGCCTAAGACAGTGAGTGTGACGGTTCGATCGCCTTCTCTCGTTGGAAATTAAAACCAGTTTCATCATAGTTCTAATGCAGATTTTGCTCAATGTTCAAAAATATACACATATCTATGTACAGATGTTTATAGAGCCATATAGGCCACAATAATTAGGCCATTCTAACGTTTTCTGTTAATTTCTTAATTTTTCTGAAAATCATGATCATAAATTGAATTTTCTGTTAAAAATGAAAGTTACAATCCATACGTGAAAAAGTTTTCCTCGCAAATATCATCTAACTCATCGCTGGGAAATAAAAAAAAGCCTCCAGAATGTTCTGAAGACGGATTTGCCTTTCAATATTCATAATCTTCGTTATATTGTGCCAGCTTGCTTCTTGTTAACGGTGTCACTTGAAAGGGCGGTTTTTTCGTATGAACAATAAAAGAAGCCGACTTGCTTGAAAGCAATCGGCTTGGAACATAAAACTTCAACAACTCACGAAAAATGTACATCCGCTGTCGCGAGTAAACGCACAAAACGATTGCCAAGCATCCCATTATGATGCGCTACAATTTGTTCACTGCTCAGCACCTTGCTATTAAATGTACTATGCGCATCTAATACGAGCACGTTGTTCTGGTATCCCAGACTATAGGCGCTTCGGCAAGTTGTGTCGAGGCAAAACTCGGTCTGCATCCCCGCGATTACGAGTTGATCGGCCCCCAGTTCCTTTAGCACATGGCCCAATTCAGTTTGGTAGAAGCTGTCCCAAGATGATTTACGGACAATTCGTTCATGAGGAAGAGGACGCACCTCGTCGGCGATGGCCCAGCCTACACTGTTTTCCCGGAAATCCTCATCCGCTTCATCGGTATGCTGTACAAAAATCACCGGTGTACCTGTAGCTCTGGCTTTGTCCAAAAGCTGCTGCAAATGCGCTACAACTTCCTGTTCACGATACAGCTTCTCATCATACATGAACATAGCCTGCTGAACATCAATCATGAGTAAAACGGTTTGCCCCATCGTTTCAATCCCTCCCTGTGTGTATCATCTAACTTACAATAGCATGTCTTCATGCCTTGCGGCGACATAAGGTGAACTATATAATAAAGAACAAGTTGGAACGGTCCGATTCGGACGAAAGGTGATTAAAATATATGACAATTTCGCAGGAGCAGTTTATGTTCCGTTCTGTCTCAGAGGCACAGACCGGGGCATTGGCAGGTTTTTTGGCAGCCAAAGCGGTCCCCGAAACGGTGATTGTGCTGGATGGAGATCTGGGAGCGGGCAAAACTGCTTTTTCCAAGGCTTTTGCCAGCCATTTAGGTGTGCCGGGTATCGTAAATAGTCCAACCTTTACCCTCATTAAGGAGTACGAGGGCCGATTGCCTTTGTATCATATGGATGTGTACCGGATTTCCCAGGACGAGGCAGAGGATCTCGGGCTGGACGAATATTTTTACGGGACAGGAGTATGTCTGGTGGAATGGGGTAGTATTATACCGGATATATTGCCGGAGCAGCGGCTTCACATGTATATAGAAACAACGGATGTCGGGGAGCGCTTGATTCACCTGACCGGGTACGGCGAGCCTTATGAACAATGGTGCCGCAGTTTGCGGGAGAATGGAGTTTGAACCATGCAAAGAGAGCATACAGATGTGAATGTAAAGCCGCGTGAGCGGTTTTTGACGTTAGATACAGCGACGACCGTGATGGCGGCCGCTCTGATGAACGGAAGAGAACTGCTGGGAGAAAGCAACGTCTATGGCGAACGTAATCACTCCGTGCATGTGATTTCCGAGCTGGAGCGACTGCTGAATGAAGAAGGGCTGACACGAGATGATGTAGACGGCATTGCAGTTGGTGTTGGACCGGGGTCTTATACTGGTATCCGGATTGCCGTGACCGCAGCCAAAACACTCGCTTGGGCCTGGGGTGTCCCGGTGACGTCCATATCCACTTTGCACGCTTTGGCGTGGGGTGGTTGGAATCGCGGCATCGAGATGAAGGGGCAAGAAGGTAAAAATGAGTCTGTGAATAACGGTTCGTCCGGAGCACAGGCAGCAGACTGGATTGTGCCCGTACTGGATGCGCGCCGTGGTCAGGTTTACACGGGGCTGTTCGCCGTGAGTACAGTTGACGACGTCGAGAGTCCGCAACGGCTGGAGCCAGATGCAATCCGGTTGATGACTGCTTGGACCGATGACCTGCTGCAACGGCTGGAGTCTTTGCCCTCTGAAGAGCGTCCTCCAGTCATTTGGCTAGTCGGTGAAACGACGGTTCACGCCGAAACAGCCGATCGCTTGCGTGCATGGAGCGAGCTTCGTATCGTACCTTATGAGCTGGAAGGAAGATGGGTTGGCCGCCTTGGGGCGGATAAGCTGCTTCGTCAAGAACATGACGAGCTACATACGCTGGTTCCTAATTATACCCAGCTGGCGGAGGCGGAAGCCAATCTGCTTCGCAAGCGCTGAAGAGAGCGGTGAACAACATGGCAAAGAACATACAGCGGGAAGAGAAACTTGAGTTTCGCTTGATGCAACTGAATGATATTCCCGATGTGCTGGAGATTGAGCATGAAGCGTTCACGCTACCGTGGACAGAGGAAGCATTCCGCAATGAGCTGACGATGAATCATTTCGCTAAATATATGATTATGGAACTAGACGGACAAGCCATTGGTTACGCAGGCATGTGGACGATTATGGATGAGGCCCATATTACGAATATTGCGATTCGTGAGGCTTATCGCGGACGTAAGCTTGGAGACAAGCTGTTGGATGAGCTGATGCAGACCGCCTCTTATTTAGGGATGGAACGTATGACGCTGGAGGTGCGGGTAACGAACCAGATCGCTCAAGGCTTGTATGAGAAAAAAGGCTTTAAGCCCGCAGGTGTGCGCAAAGGCTATTATTCGGATAATAACGAGGATGCTGTGATCATGTGGGCGGATCTTCCCGCGCATGGGGCATCCGGTGAACAGGAAGGAAGCGTGCAGAAGCAATGACGCAAGAGGAAAAAGCAGGTACAGGCTCCGCCTCCGGCGAGCCTTGCTATATACTGGCAGTGGAAACGAGTTGTGATGAGACGGCTGTTTCTGTCGTGAAAAATGGCACAGAGGTGCTCTCGAATCTGATTTCCAGTCAAATTGAAACACACAAAGCCTTTGGTGGTGTTGTGCCAGAGGTGGCTTCACGCAAACATGTGGAGAGCATCACCTACATGCTGGACGAGGCCATGCAAACATCAGGAATTACCCCACGCGAGATTTCGGCGGTTGCCGTGACACAAGGACCAGGACTGGTTGGTGCATTGCTGGTTGGTATTGTCGCCGCTAAGAGCGCTGCTTTGGCGTTCGGCAAGCCATTAATCGGGACGCATCATATCGCGGGACATATTTATGCCAATCAGCTGGAGCATGATATCGTATATCCGTGCATTGCTCTCGTTGTGTCAGGAGGACATACAGAGCTGGTGCTGATGGAGTCCGAAGGTCATTTTCAACTCATTGGTCGTACAAGGGATGATGCGGTTGGAGAAGCCTACGACAAAGTAGCGAGAGCCATTGGATTTCCGTATCCCGGCGGTCCGCATGTGGATCGTGTGGCTCATGAATCGGAGGAAGTGGTTACTTTGCCGCGTGCATGGTTGGAGCCGGATTCTTATGATTTTAGCTTTAGCGGTTTGAAATCTGCAGTGCTGAATGTAATTAACCAGACGAAAATGCGCGGAGAAACTGTTCATGTCGGAGCGATCGCAAGAGGCTTTCAAGAGTCGGTCGTCGAGGTGCTGGTGGAAAAGGCGATTCGTGCCATGCGTGAATACGGTGCGAAGCAGCTCCTGCTTTGTGGCGGTGTGGCTGCTAATCGCGGACTGCGTACAGCATTGCGTGAGCGCTGTGAGCGCGAAGGAATTGAGCTGCTTGTACCATCGATGAAATATTGCACAGATAATGCAGCGATGATCGGCGCTGCGGCCTACGCCAAATGGAAGCGCGGGGAATTTACCTCATTGGATATGAAGGCTGATCCAGGACTGTCTCTGGAAGAATGGTCTGTCCAAACTTAATTGAAGAAGAATGAGCAAGACACGGCACAGTTGAGTCGTGTCTTTTTTGTTCCGTTCCATAACTATCATAAAAATATAAATTCAAGAGGATAAAATACAGGAGTTTGAGCAAATGAATGGCAGTATCTCATTCCCTCACATTATTCGTCACAATTGTTCACGATTTTTCATGATTCATCAAAAAAATCTGGAATTTTGATACTGCCCGAATAATGATGTGATTTGTCAAGTTGTGAACAAAGTTATCCACATATACCGCTTCGAATGTGGACAACCGAGCCCGAAGCAAGCAGGATAAGACTTTTTGGAGATAGCAAGTTGGGGGATATGTAACACCTTTAGTTCTTGTGAAATCTGTGGATAATGTGGATAAAAGGGTGGATAAATTTGGTTTTCATTTGAAAACGGCTTTTTATCAATAAAAAAATGGCCCAAAAGGCCATTTTTCAATCTCATTCATACACATAAGCTGTGGATAATCTTGTGTACAAAAATACAAAAGAGGAGAATGTGAATTTTTTAAGGCTAAGATTTTATGCAGTAGTGTTTATTCTTCTAACAGCTCTTCCCAAGCGGTATAGGTTTCAGTCAATTCCTGTTTATGGGTGTCGAGTTGTGCCTGAATATTCTGAAGCGCTGTGTAATCCTGATAGATCTCAGGCAGGGTCATTTGTTCCTCCAGCCCTAAAATTTGTTCTTCCAGCGTTTTAATCTGGTTTTCCAATGCCTCCAGCTTGCGTTGACGGCTGCGTTCCTCGCTTTTGGCTTGTTTGTCCGCCGCATAGGTGGCGGCGCGTGATTTGGACGTGGTCTCGTCTGTCACGGATGCAGAGGCAGCCGATGTTTTGCCGCGTGTGGCCTGATTTGCCTCCAGAGCTTCCAGCGCAATTTCCTCTAACTCCTGCTTTTTGGCTACATAGTCATCATAATTCCCCAGGAAATGTTCTATCCCTTCAGGATGCAGCTCGATGACACGTTCCGCCATTTTGTTCAGGAAATAACGGTCATGGGAAATGAACAACAGTGTACCGTCATAGTCCATCAAAGCTGCTTCCAGCACTTCCTTGCTAAACAAATCCAGATGGTTGGTAGGCTCATCTAGAATTAATACGTTGGCTTCGCGCAGCATGAGCTTGGCCAGAGAAACGCGGGCTTTTTCCCCTCCGCTTAATGCAGCTACTTTTTTCAGTACATCGTCACCGCTAAACAGGAAATTACCCAGCACTGTACGAATACGTGCTTCTTCCATATGAGGGTATTCGCTCCACAACTCCTCCAGTACGGTATTGGCGGGGTTCAGGTTCGTCTGCTCCTGGTCATACAGGCCGATTTTGATTTTTGTGCCCCAGTGGATGGAGCCAGCAGCAGGTTTAAGTGATCCGGTCAGACATTTGAGCAACGTCGATTTTCCGATCCCGTTCGGACCAATCAGTGCCACGGTATCTCCACGTTTTAAGTCGAACGATGCGTGCTGGAATAAAGGCTTTTTACCTTCATACCCCACAGAGAGGTCACGTACCTCCAGCACTTCCTTACCTGACATATGGGCTGTGTCAAAGGAAAAATGAGCCTTTTTCAAGTCTCCCATGGGCCGATCCATACGCTCCATTTTATCTAACTGCTTGCGCCGACTTTGAGCGCGTTTGGTCGTGGAAGCCCGTACGATATTACGTTGTACGAATGCTTCTAAACGGGCAATTTCTCCTTGCTGCTTTTCGTAATGTTTCAGGTTCGTTTCGTACTCGGCAGCCTTCAACTCCATGTAGCGGCTGTAGTTGCCTGTATATCGGGTAGAACGATGGCGTTCGATTTCAATAATCGTCGTTACCAGTCGGTCCAGAAAATAACGGTCATGTGATACAACCAGCAGAGAACCGGAGTAGCCGCGCAAATAGTCCTCCAACCAGGTCAGTGTTTGAATATCCAGATAGTTGGTAGGCTCATCGAGCATAAGGACATCTGGGGCGAGCAGTAGGATGCGCGCTAGCGCAAGCCGGGTTTTCTGTCCTCCGCTCAGAGTAGCTACAGGCGTCTCAGGTGCAAATGAACCAAAGCCCATGCCGTGCAGCACGCTGCGAATACGGGTCTCCATTTCATAACCACCGTGATCCTTGAACCAGTCTGAACGACGTGCATAGCGTTCCAGCAGATCTGCGTAGCGTTTTTCGTTTTGAGCATTGGCCAGGTCAGCGATGTCCTGTTCCATTTGCCGCAGTTCCCGTTCCGCTTCAATCAGGGGAGTGAACACCAGCATCATTTCCCCCCAGATAGAACGATCAGAATTCAAGCCGCTGTTTTGCGCCAGATAACCGATGCTGGTCTCCTTCGCCTTGAAAATTTGTCCACTGTCATAGGATATTTCACCAGCAATGATTTTGAGCAGGGTCGATTTGCCTGCACCGTTCACACCTACGAGTCCAATACGTTCACGTTCCAATATTTGAAGGTTAATCCCGTCCAGAACGGGCTCAATTCCATAGGATTTAGTAATTCCGGTTACTTGCAATAGCATAGCGTATCGTTCCTCCATTACATTTTGCACAGTTCTACCTGCTTTCTTCGCAGGTACCTTCCTTCCAGTTTACATGAAATTACCCACTATTGCACTGCTTTCACCCTGTAAACCCTTGAGCCGCGTGTAGTCAATTTGTATAAACAATGATAAACTTAAACGAGAAGTGAAAAAGAATGAAAAAAACTTGCAACGTACAACACTTACTGACAAATGGGACAATAGCAACGTTTTAAAGATTATCGACGATTGTGCGGGAGGGCGGATGTGATGGATGTCTGTGATGTGAAGAACGCGCTGCGTTTGCAGCAACGGGAAGCGCGTGACTCCATGGACCCGCTGACAAGGCAGAAGGCATCGGCTGTGGCCTGTCGGCATGCAATCGAGGCATGGGAGCAGCTTAGAATAGACAGAAACGGAGATAAGCTAACATTATTTAGTTATCTCTCTTTTGGCAGCGAGATTTCGACGACCCCCCTCATTGAGCATTGCTGGTCACAGGGAGATCGTGTCCTGGCCCCAAGAGTGGATCCGGTAACCTGGACTATGGAGCTGAGGGAGATGGATCAGTACGGAGATATTGTACCCGGTATCTGGAACATCCCTGAGCCTGCTTTGACATGCAAGGAATGGTCGCCTGAAATGTGGGCGGGAATTGACTGGGTTGTTGTGCCTGGCTTGGCCTTTGATCGTCGTGGGGGCAGGATCGGCTACGGCGGAGGCTATTATGACCGCTTTACCGTACAGGCAGAGGCAGAGAAGCGTAACAACAGTCACGTAGGTCCGCTTTATGTCTCGCTGCTGCTGCCGGGACAATTGCTGACACAGGTGCCTATGGAGCCAAGGGATTTGCGAGTGGACGTGCTGTTTACTCTGGATGGACGCTTAGATTGTGATTATGCAAAATTGACAAATGATGAATGAAGTAAAGTTGGGTATGTGAAAGGAGCTGTGAGGGAGTCGTGGATTCCTTTACTCATTTTAACGAACAGGGACGGGCTCGGATGGTGGATATTTCGGGTAAAACGTCTACGATTCGTACAGCAGTTGCCGTGACTCAGATTACGATGAATCCGGCTACATTGACGGCTGTAAAAGAAGGAAGAATCGGCAAGGGTGATGTTCTTGCTGTGGCCCAGGTCGCAGGGATTCAAGGTGCGAAAAAAACGTCAGACTGGATACCGATGTGTCATCCACTGGCCCTGACAGGCGTGAACATTACTTTTTCCGATAATGAACATGATGTGCTTCATATTGAAGTTGAAGTGAAGACCGAAGGTAAGACAGGTGTAGAAATGGAAGCTTTGACAGCGGCTTCAGCCGCAGCGTTAACCGTGTATGATATGTGCAAGGCGCTGCAAAAAGATATGATCATCGGCCCTACCATGCTGCAATCCAAAACAGGTGGCAAGCATGGGGATTTTCAAAGGGAGGACCACCGGGAACCTTGACATAGACAACATTGTCGCCGAGAGGGTACTGTGATGTGATGGAGGATGCAGCGTGGCTGTTTCTGATTTTCAGGAGAGAAAGTATTCTTTCATGATAGGAGAAGGGTGATCTTATGGTGTGGAAAACGGCGATCCTAACAGCCAGTGATAAAGGGGCAAGGGGAGAGCGTGAGGATACAAGCGCACAGGTCATCCGGGAACTCATCGAAGAAGAACTGGGCGGAGAGATTGTGGAATACCGGATCGTTCCCGATGAACCGGATGAAATTATTGCAGCTTTAATCGAAATGACCGATTATTTTCATGCAGACCTGGTACTAACTACGGGCGGAACTGAGCTGGCGATCCGTGATGTGACACCCGAGGCGACTAGGCGGGTTGTGGAACGGGAAGTGCCAGGCATGGCGGAAGCCATGAGAATGATCGTGATGCAGAAAAATCCAGCGGCTATGCTATTCCGTGGAATCGTGGGAATACGCGGACGTACACTGATCGTCAATTTGCCAGGAACGCCCAAAGGTGTGCATGAAAATTTGGCGGCGATAATGGACCAACTTCCAGAAGCGTTGCTTATGGTGACAGGCCAGTTCCGGTAGAAGGCAGCACATCGTGTGTGGTATGATACCTATAAGAATTTATAAGGCCGTATACGGGCAAAGATTCTTATTTTGTCCGTCATCATAAGGAGGATTACTACACATGCCCAATATTGGAGCACCGGGTTATATTTTGTTGATTATTCTGGCGCTGCTGTTATTTGGTCCGAACAAGCTGCCTGAGCTGGGTCGAGCTGTAGGGCGTACATTCCGTGAGTTTAAAAACGGGGCACGCGATATTTTATCAGAAGATGAACGGACTGAGCGTAAAGACAGCAAAGATAGTGTGGTCAAAGCATCACAAACGACGTCTTCAGAAGTTCAACCTCAGCCTGAGGATAAACGCTTGTCATAGATTTAGTTATAATTCTTGATGCTTGTACAATAAACAAGAGCCTCTTCTTCAGTGAAGGGCTTTATTTTTTAGGAGGCGCTGCTGCGTTCCGTTCAGAAAGGAGGAATGGACTTGACCCCATCAGAGCATGAAATGCCGTTAATGGAACATCTGGGAGAGCTTCGCCGCAGAATTATTTATGTGCTAATTGTATTTGTATTGGCACTGGCTGGTGGTCTGTTCGCGGCGGGTTCTGTCTATGACTGGCTTATTCGCTCCGGTTCGGCGCAAGCTTTTCAGTTAAACGCGTTTTCCTTTTGGGACGGGATTGGTATCTACATGAAGATCGCCATGATCATCGGGATTGCGGTGGCGCTACCGTTTGCCTGCTACCAACTGTGGAAGTTTGTCAGCCCGGGCTTAAGACCGCAAGAACGGAGTGCGACTTTGCGGTATGTGCCTTATGTGCTGCTTTTGTTCATCATTGGGGCAGCTTTTGCTTATTTCATTATTTTCCCAATGGCGATTCAGTTTACATCGTCTGTCACCAAAAGTATGGGATTACAGGAAACGTACGGGATCGCACAATATTTCACCTTTATGTTTAATATTGTACTGCCTGTAGCGCTGTTGTTTGAGCTCCCACTGCTTATCATGTTTCTGACGGGGATTCATGTTATAACACCAATGCGGCTTCGCAAATGGCGGAAGATTTCTTATTTTCTGCTTGTGTTCGTCGCGGTTGTCATTACCCCGCCGGACTTTATTTCCGATTTTTTGGTGGCGATTCCGTTGCTGGTGCTATATGAAGTGAGCGTGTATTTATCTTCGGTCGTGTACCGCAGGCAGCTGCGTGCGCAGGAGGAACGTGAGGCCCAGTTGCGTGTAGCTTCGGAATAAAAAGGCAGGACCTGAATGGCTCAGTAAACAATTTATTCGGGTCCGCGCTACATGGCAACTTGCACATGATGAATAGCATTTGTATATCATAACTATTTACAGAGTATGAACAGCAGCAGCTTAGCTGCCCTAAAAATAAGCATTAGCCTTGGGTCAGCGGTTATTTTTAAGTCAGATGGAAATAATCGAGAAGGGCTGTCCATAAAAATTCCCATAAAAAATACATTAGGGACTTGAAATTCAATCTCAAGTTGAGTATCATAAAGTTGGTTGTTAGCACTGACGACTGTCGAGTGCTAATACATACAACATAACAACCAAATTACAGGATAAAACACTTAATAAGGAGGCTATTTTTTCATGATCAAACCTTTGGGTGAACGCGTATTGGTGGAAGCAATTGAGCAAGAGACAACGACTTCCTTCGGGATCGTACTTCCTGACTCTGCCAAGGAAAAGCCGCAAGAAGGCAAAATTATCGCGGTTGGCGCAGGCGCATTGAAAGACGGTGCCCGTATTCCTCTGGAAGTAAAAGAAGGCGACCGTGTCATTTTCTCTAAATACGCTGGAACGGAAATCAAATATGAAGGTAAAGAATATTTGATTATGAAAGAAAGCGATATTCACGCGATCATCGGTTAACCGGAACCCGGACAAGACCTGAATATAGGAATTGAAACAAATCATTCATAATCCATAGGGAGGTTTATCACAAATGGCTAAAGATATTAAATTTAGTGAAGACGCTCGTCGCTCTATGCTGCGCGGGGTTGACGCATTGGCTAATGCTGTTAAAGTAACACTCGGACCGAAAGGCCGTAACGTTGTACTGGAGAAAAAATTCGGTAGCCCGCTCATCACCAATGACGGTGTAACGATTGCAAAAGAAATCGAGCTGGAAGATGCGTTTGAAAACATGGGCGCTCAACTGGTTAAAGAAGTAGCAACCAAAACGAACGATGTAGCTGGTGATGGTACGACTACTGCTACTGTTTTGGCTCAAGCCCTCATCACAGAAGGCCTGAAAAACGTAACTGCGGGCGCAAGCCCAATCGGTATCCGTAAAGGGATTGACAAAGCGGTTAAAGCAGCTGTTGCTGAACTGCAAGCCATCTCCAAACCAATCGAAAGCAAACAATCCATTGCTCAAGTAGCTGGTATTTCCGCTGCTGATGACGAAGTAGGCGAACTGATCGCTGAAGCTATGGAAAAAGTGGGCAAAGACGGTGTAATCACGGTTGAAGAATCCCGCGGTTTTGCAACAGAGTTGGAAGTGGTTGAAGGTATGCAATTTGACCGTGGCTACATTTCCCCGTACATGATTACAGATACGGACAAAATGGAAGCTGTACTGGACAATCCATATATCCTGATCACAGACAAAAAAATCACAAACACACAAGAAATCCTGCCATTGCTTGAAAAAATCGTACAACAAGGCAAGCCACTCGTTCTGATCGCTGAAGACATCGAAGGCGAAGCGCTGGCTATGCTCGTTGTCAACAAACTGCGTGGTACATTCAACGCTGTAGCTGTTAAAGCTCCAGGCTTTGGTGACCGTCGTAAAGCAATGCTGCAAGATATCGCTGCCCTGACAGGCGGTCAAGTGATCACGGAAGAACTGGGTCTAGACCTGAAAACAGCTTCCGTAGACCAACTGGGTACAGCACGTCAAGTGCGTATCACAAAAGAAAATACGATTGTGGTTGACGGTGCTGGAAACAAAGCCGACATCGATGCTCGTGTTAGCCAAATCCGTACGCAACTGGAAGAAACCACTTCTGAGTTCGACAAAGAGAAACTGCAAGAGCGTCTGGCTAAATTGTCCGGCGGCGTAGCAGTCATCAAAGTCGGTGCGGCAACTGAAACAGAATTGAAAGAACGCAAACTGCGCATCGAAGATGCCCTGAACGCAACCCGTGCTGCGGTTGAAGAAGGTATCGTATCCGGTGGTGGTGTAGCGCTCCTGAACGTATACAAAGCAGTTGCAGCTGTTGAACTGCAAGGCGACGAGCAAACAGGCGTGAACATCGTGTTGCGCGCTCTGGAAGCTCCAATCCGCACCATCGCTGCTAATGCAGGTGAAGAAGGCTCTGTAATCGTTGAGCGTCTGAAACGCGAAGAAGTTGGCGTAGGCTTTAACGCAGCTACTGGCGACTGGGTAAACATGATCGACGCTGGTATCGTTGACCCTGCAAAAGTAACTCGCTATGCATTGCAAAACGCTGCTTCCGTAGCAGCAATGTTCCTGACTACCGAAGCGGTTATCGCTGACAAGCCAGAACCAGAAAAGGCTGCAATGCCTGACATGGGCGGCATGGGTGGTATGGGTGGAATGATGTAATAGGTTTGAAAAACCCTGTAATACCGCTATTTAAAAGGCTCCCGAGAGGGAGCCCTTTTCTATAAAATCACATAAAAATCACATTCTCTGCACGGAGTCAGATTTGAAGGATGTCGGAAAAGTGATTTTTAATCTTTTCATTGGCATCTTTCTTCATTTTTTCTGTGACGTGTGTGTAGATTTTAAGTGTAGTTTTTGCGTCATCATGGCCAACTCTCTTCATGATTGTTTTGAGATCGACTTCAGCTTCAGTCAGCATTGATATATGGGTGTGCCGAAAAATGTGAGGAGTTGCTTTCTTTGTAATGGAGGTCTTCTTGAGAATGCGTTCCATTCGGATTAATATATTTTTCTGAATGAGCGGGTAGCCATTCTTGTGAGCAAAAACAAAGTTGTTTTCATGATAGTCAGTAAATAATTTTTTGTATTCAAGTCTGAGCGTTCGCTGTTTAACAATGTGTTCTTGAAGCAAATTCATAACAATATCAATTACATTAAATTTACGAATAGATCCTGTAGATTTGGGTGGAGTTAGAGTGTATTTACGCATGTTATTATCAGGATTGTAAAGTGTTTTGGTTATTCGTAACTCATTTAACTCAAAGTTAAAATCCGTATCTTTTAAAGCACAGAGTTCCCCAGATCGCATCCCTGAAAAGGCAAGCAAGTGAAAGATTTCAATGTCACAAGGTAAACCGTGTTCTTTCACTGCATTTAAAAATTCAGCCAGCTCATGTTTTTCTAAGTAACCATCCTCGATTGTACTATTTTCAATGCCTCTACCGTCAGCATTTTCGCCGGAATAATTGCACCCGAACATGGATTATCCAATCTCATTTTGTTTTTTATTGCATATTTCATAATCATATTTGCAGTTACATGTACGCCCTCAATGGTTGTCCTAGCATATTCTTTATCATCTAAATCGTTTAAGATATTCTGATACTGTTTATGTGTAAATTTGTCTATTATGACCTTAGCAATATATCTTAGTAGGATCTTAATCTCTTTTTCTCTAACTCTCACGGTGTTTTTCTTTACTTTGCTCTTGGAATAAGTTTTTAACCAATCCCAGGCTACCTGTTCGAACGTTAGCTTCTTGATTTTTTTTGTATCTATTCCATGATTTTTTTGGGCATCTAAGACTTTCTGTACCCGCTCCTCAGCTTGCTTTTTAGTATCACCTCGACGTGCAATCTGATTTCTCTTACCAGTTACAGGCTTAGGTAGGCCGTCTACTGTACAAATCCACTTATAGCCCTGTTTGTTGTTTGCTTTAATTTTAGTGAAGGATGCCATACATTCTATCTCCTTATATAGGTACAAATGTTCGCTTTAATAGTGAAAAGAAAAGCCCAGAAGGGCTTTAGCTGTGAATGATTTGAACTAATTTTATTGTACAAAAATTCCAAACGTTTGAGAATTTTCCTTATATTTAGAATTACTCAGCTCTGCTTGCTCTAAAAATAATTCCGTACTTGGTTATCATAATTTTATACTCAATATTATTCTTTGTAATTTTCTTCTCGTTTTCGGAAGTTTTATTAGAAAGAGAACTTATCAAACCTGAATTGATGTCTACTACCTCGCCTCGAGTTAAATTCTGATTTGTAAGAATAGTCACAATGCCCATTACATTCGAAAAGTCATAAGCCTCTTGATCTATTGGCCATTCCAATTAAGAATAGCAGCCAGCGTGGTGACGAGGTTGTCGATTTCTTTGGCGGCAGCGGCTCCATGCTTATGACATGTGAGCAGATGGACCGGACATGCCGGACATTGGAACTGGACCCGATCTTCTGCGATGTAATTAAAAAACGATTCCTGGAGAGTACTGGTATTGAACCAGTCCTGTTGCATCGGGCTAAACCCGTAGCATAGGAAAAAGGAGGACGCGCTAACGTCCTCCCCCCAATCCAGGGTATCCCCCGGCTGAGATAGCGGCCCGCCACGCGTGGCATTTTGCAGACATCCGCTATCTCGCATTCCAGTATATAGGAAAGCCGAGGGATACGACAATGGGAACAGCAGACGAACAATACAACACAGCATTACAACGCGAGATTGAAATCATAGAAGGTATCCTTGAAAGCAAGGCGCAGTACCGGAAGATTGTTAAGGCTGGCATAGCTCAGTGGGTCAAAGACCTGCAAGCTGGAAATATAAAAATGCAGACGGTCCAGGACTTGGATCGTCTAATTGAGCTGGATATAAAGCTTCAAAAGGATGAGTTGTAAAAGCATATAATAATCTTGTTAGTTAATGCATAAATATGGATTTATTAAACAACATTAAGATTTTATTGTAAAAGAAATTAGAAACATGGAATCTTTTAGTAGAATGAGGTGGTAGTTTAATATATTAAGGAGGAATAGAAGTATTATGAAGAAGAAACATTTAATTGCGTCAGCCTTATCTTTAGGTTTGCTAGGAGGAGCTATTGCTGTACCCAGTGCGATCTTTGCGGATTCAGATGCTGCAACTAATTCCGCAAATACATCGACGTACGCGACCCACGATGAGGTGAAAACACCTGGCAATCATGATATAAGTCTTTTTAGAACAAAAGATCTTTTTAATGTGAACCTTGACGGCAAGTCGCCATTAACAGAGTTCTCCATAGATCCTGGATATGGTCATGTTAAGATTCGTGTAAGAAACAACACCAAAGCTACGCTCACTTTTACCTTAAAGCATGTCGACAGTGGGAAAGATTATTTTACCAAGTATGTGGGTGCTGGTGATACATTTAATTGGTATAGCACGGATGGGTTTTCAAGCGGATTGCGCTCAGGTAAATATGAAATACAGTGGCGTGCCGGCGGAGCTTATGTAGACGCCTCAGCATGGGCTATATCAGCCACTAACCCAGATGAACTTTAATTAAACCAAGCTATAAAGTTTTGTATAAGAAAAGCTAACTGGTAGCTCGCTTGATTGGAGAAGTTTCTTATACTGCAACGAAGCAAGGAAAGCTTCAGGCCATTCGGTTTGAAGCTTTCCTTGCTTCGTTTATAACTCAAAGGAGAAATGATATTGGTGAAAAAGAAAAAAAAAAATTTTTTCATCAGCCTTATCTATTAGTTTGTTGGGGGCTGTTGTTGTGCCGAGTGTGATCTGTGCAAGTTCAGATGCGTCTGATTCTGCAAATACATCTAGTATTGCGACCAAAAATGCTGGTAAATCAACTATTAGTGACCAAGTCATAACTCCTCAAAAATCAAGAGATGTTTTTGAGGACATTTTCGACAAAAAGGACCCAGTATCACGTTTTGTATTAGATCCGGGATACGGGCATCTTAAAATTTTTGCCAAAAATAGAGGTGGTTCAACCATTACCTTTAGTCTGGTGCATACAGACAGTGGAAAACAATATATTGTTAAGACTATTGGTGCTCATAAAAAATTGTTCTGGGATAGTGTAAATTCTTTTTCACAAGGGCTGCGCTCCGGAAATTATGAAATACAATGGAGAGCTAACGGCGACATTGTGCATGTCACAACATGGGGTGTATCAGGAAATGATTCAGCAGATACATCCACTACGGCGACCCAAGATGCTAGTAAAACAACTACTGGTGACCATGTCATTACTCCACAAGCTACTGATGGACAAATTGTTGATCGTCCAGTAGCTGGATTTAATGATTCTGCTGATTTTGACGTTAAAGGAGGATATGGATATGTAAGATTGTACTTGAGAAACACAGGGGACACTACTATAACTTTTACTGTGAATCAGGGAAGTGCATCTGGTGCGGAAGAGTACAGTGGAACAGTAAAACCTGGTAAAACATTCGATGAAATATTAAATAAAAGCAAGGTATGGTCCACAGGGAAATTTTATGTTAGTTTAAGTAGCGGTTCTGGTTCCATGTCTGGAAAGCTCGGAGTTCGGACTAGTACTAATACGAATTTTTAAATATAATTTCTGGGAATCCGCCTTACTTTTCCTATCGACCCGGCAGAGATCAAATAACCGGAGGCAATGAAGTTGAAACCTTTACCGTCATAACTGGACATGAGCGCACAGGGAAACCCATCTCGAAAGTGAAACGGGTTTCTTTTTCTACTATCCTTCCGCGCTATTGGGAGAGAAAATTTGGGAGACGGATAGCAAGCAAACAGTCACCTACAAAACGCCCGAGGTGACGTGGAAGCTGCTGGAGCAATGGAAGGGTAAGCCGGTTGTGCTCAATTTTGAAAATCTGTTTGTAATCCCACCCTGCTGGCTAAAGCCAGTGGGGTGTTTTTTGTTTACAGGAGTGCTCTTATGACAAACGCAGTATTTCTACATAATTCGCAAAAAAAGATATTGACAACTGGTTAATTGCTGGACAAAAATAGTAAATGAATATAAAATTATGGGATTTTTATGCGAAGGGTGGCTATGGCATGAAGCATACACCTACGATTCGAGCAGAATTAGATAGATACTTACAACAAAAGGGTTTGAGCATAGCGCAATTTGGACAACTTGCAGGCATGAATAGGGGAATAGTAAGTGCTGTTGTGACAGGGAATAAGTCAATGTCTGTTAACCAGCTTGACCTAATCACTGAGGCTATGGATTTACCAGAAGGGGATTTTTACGATCTGTTTATAGAAAACTACATTATCGACCATCCCCCGAATATGAGGCGAATCGAGCCATTTTTGTTTCGCTGTGCGGAGTTGGACAAGCTGGATGCGATTCGTCGAGTGGTGGGAGCTATCATGGACAATCTGCTATATTCACCCAAGCTATTTGAAATTGCAGAAGAATTGTTGGCGCAGGGACGACATGAGGCTGCGCTACTGCTCTATGAGGGTGTGGCTGAAGCGGAGAAATATCAACATTCTGAGCGTTTGGCAGTCTGTCAATATCGTATATTCATGATTCAAGTTGGAGACGATCAAAGTCGGAATCTCAAGGCAGCAACGCTATTTGAACCCTTCGTGGAACGTCTGGATGAAATAGAACAGCTTGACGCGCTGAAGGATTTGGCTAACGTGTACAGGTCTTTGCGTAAATGGGACAAGGTAGAGGAAGTAGCAAAAATAATGAGGACTAAAGCGGAAATTCAATATAATTTGAAACATGAACACAAGAGTCGAGAATGTAATGAATCTACTAAGAAGCTGACTCGTCCTTTGTTTGTATACATTTCCTATGCTGACCTGCTGTGTGCAAGTGTCTATGAAGCCCAAGGCGATTATCAACAAGCTCTACAATATACATACGCCTATGCTAATTTAGATTGGGTTAAAGAAACAGATGAAGATACCCAACACTGGATTGGCTTGTTTAAGCACTGGGCAAAAGCTAATGTTATTGTGAATAAGCTTTTATCCGGAGATACAAAGGTGCTACAAGATTATGTTGAATATATTGATACGGCGGAGGATACAACTCAGGAAGACAGGGTCATCCAACTGCTGAATATTATGATAGCGGCTAACCGATATGATATCGATGTTAGTAATATAATTAAACGCTTTGAAGCGGACATGGTATCATTATCGCAACACTCATCAAGTGATATGTATACTCAACAAGTGGTACCAGACTATTTTGCGTGGTGTGGTTACGAGTTAGCTCATTATTATTTACATCGAAGCTTTTACGATGATGGTTTTAAACATTTGATGTATTCAATGGTAAGTTATCATACACTAAATAATGAGACTTACTTCATAAATTGTATGGGGCTGTTTTTACATTTTCGGGAGCATGCAGTTCCTGAAACCAAAGCAGCATTTTTAAATCTCATTGAAAAGGTGTGGATGAACAATGTTAAAAAAAATGGTACTGTTGATCATCGCGGCTAGCTTTTTATTTATCGTTACTGTACCCGTTCACTCGCATGATATACGGCCTCAAGTACAGCATGGGGGCGCTTAAACGTAAGCAGTGCAAATCCCCGCTAACCTTAACTGGTGGGTGGGGATTTTTTATTGAGGGAATTACCACACCGTTCACCGAATGAATTATCGAGGTGATCAGCATGAACCATACATATAAAGTGTTAAACTCAGATATCGAACTATTTGCAGCTGCATTAAGCTAGGTAAGAGTATACGTTGTTCAGTCATTGGGAGAAGACGTGGTATCGGTTGTAGACTATGGAGGGACAGTAGAAAAGTTTTCGCCCGATACGATTAAGATTGCCGGAGCGTACTATATGCGGAATCAGTTTGAATTAGAGTAGGTATGAAAGGACCTACCAGATTGTAGACGGTAGTCTCTTTAAGGTAGACCATATCAAAAAATAGAAGGGGAAAATGATGAAGAAAAGAATATTTCTGTTCTCGGTTTTGTCTTTAAGCATGGCGATTACGGTAGGGGCTACTTCAGCTTCAACAAGTAAAACTAGCGAAAACATCATAATTAATCAAAGATCGAGCGGAGGCGCAACTGTAGGAGAGTCCTTTGATGTCCCTAAGGGATGGGGGCATGTTAAACTTCGTATGAAAAATCACTCTAATCATCCAGTAAAAGTAAGTTTAACTCATAACGGTTCAAACAAACTATATATTGAAGCATTAGTAATTGCTCCTCATGACACAGTTATTTGGAAAAGTACTGATGAAGGTATCACCAACGGTTTGCGTTCTGGAAACTACACACTTCAGTGGAGAGGCAGTGATTATAAAGTTAATGGGGAAACATGGGGAATAGCTGATTCACAGCCTGGAAACCTCTAAATTACCCTGCTATACAACTTGTCCTTCAAGCCATTTGGTGAGGAAGGTTAATTATGTGTTTGTTCAAGCCAGCAAGTGAATTAATCCCCTTAATTGGTCGGGAGAGCTTTTTTCATTGATCAGTTTGAATTTAGAGTAGATATGAAGAATTAGGTGTCGGGATGGTTAGCTGATATTATTGCTAGAGCTATCGAGCTATATTCCTTTAATAACTGTGATTAACAACGATTAATGACGGAGGAAGAATGAAAAGAAAGTGGTATTTAAGACCAATGGTCATAATTTTAATGATCCTCATAACTCCACCGATAGGCTATTTGAATGTGTTCTTCAATAAAAAGAAATTTGAACCATCTGAACGCTTAGGCTATTTGACAATAGCTACAGTATTCGCTGCCCTATGGTTAACAAAATTTCTACCGAATCCATGGCGAATTCCCGCTATAATAGTTGTTGCACTTATTGGGATGTTCATATTCAGAAAAAATAAATAGTCGAGTAATCAAAAAGCTCTGCAAACCTTAATTGGTCGGCAGAGCTTTTTGATTAAAGAAATTGTTTCAGACGGACATTCAAGGTGCTATGAATCCACTTTTTAAATGTTCGATGAAAATAAAGTTTTGATAACTACAACAAAAGAAACAATGGTAGCCTAGGACGGGAAAATAAAGCCCTAGACTATCGCTATTTCATTGAACTAACGTTTCCCGTTAGTTCAATCAATTCTGTTGCCATCGTATATGCTGGTGGTGAACCAGGTCTTCTACATTACTATATCGTCTTTCGTAAGTTTTTGGTACAGGGCTATCTTCTCGTTGGCAAGGGAAATCATGCACTCAAGTTCCTGCCGCTTGGATTCCAGTTCCACCAGATGCTTTTCAAGAATTTCTATCCGTATGTGTAAGGCAGGAGTAAAATTAGCAACTTCTTCCCCTTTTTGAATTTTATCCAGTACACATCCGTCACGAGTAAATTCCGTAATCTCCTCAAGCGACAATCCCAATTTTTTTAATCTAATTAAACATTGTATATATGAAACCTCACTTTCGGTATAAATGCGTGTCCTTCCATTTCTTCGATTTGGTTCCTGTAGCACTCCAATTTTTTCATAATAGCGAATCGTATAAGGAGTTAGCCCCGTTCTTTCTGATACTTGACTTATAGTAAGCATTGTTTTTTATGTCACTCCTTTTTTCTAAACCAAAATTTAAAACTATTATACATCTTTAAGTCAACTCGAAGTCGATATTTGCACCTCTAACTTCATTTCAAAAATTTGTGCTTGATTTCTAGTTGACTCTAACTTGTAAGCTAAAGTTGCTAATTGATATACATGAAACATAAAAAAACTAAAGATAAAAGGAAATGGTGTCAAACTTATTTTGATGGAGGCATAAACAATGAACAACAAATATTTCACGATTCAACAAGCAGCGGAAGGTATCTGGGGTGCTATTTCGGTACCTGGTAGTGGTTCGCTGGGGAATGCGGCAATTATTGACATTGGGGATTTGACCGTTGTTGTGGACACAACCAACCTACCGCATTCTGGTGCTTTGTTACGTCAAACCGCAGAACAATTAACGAATAAACCAATTAAATATGTGATCAATACTCATTTCCATGGAGATCATGTCAACGGCAATCAGGAATTCATGGAAAGTGATTTTATATCTACCGTTTGGACAAGAGATTTGCTATCTGAAATGGGTAAAGTGAATATTGATCTAATGCAACAAAACATTCAGAAGTTAATAAATAGCCTACATCAAGTACGTTCACAAGAAAAAAATCCGCACATGTTAACCGAAATCGGCTATGATCTTTCCGTGCAGAGAGCCCTGTATGATGCTATCCCTTCCCTTCGTAGGGTGATACCTACGATAACTTTTGACGATAAACTAGTTATAAAAGGAGCAAAACGCACTGTCGAAGTTTTATCCTACGGAGGCGGCCATTCTTTAAGCGATGCCGTTATTTACGTGCCTGAAGAACGAACCTTGATTGCTGGTGATTTAATAACCAACAAGACGATTCCGGTCATGCCATACGGTAATCCATACGCTTGGATACGCATCCTTAGACGCATTCAAAGAGATCTGAAGGTAGATACTGTCATTCCCGGGCATGGAGATGTGTCCACTCCAGATAAAATCCTAGATGTCATTCGCTTTTTAGAAAAAACGATCGCTTATGTGTCTGAAGCTGCGACGAGCGGAAAACCAGAGTCTTACTGGTTAAATGAAGGTGTATTAAATGGCTATGAAGATTGGCATCTAGCTCAGTATTTCAGATGGAATTTTCGCTGGCTCTTCGATACAATGCTTGTTCAAAATAATAGATGAGACACAACTAGCACTCCCTTTAACTCCACCAGATTCACAAGGCCAGTTCTGAATGTCAACCCGGCAGCACGTTTGGGTATTTTCAAACGTAATTGGCAGTCTGCTTGTTAGGTTAACCTGCCACGTTAGCTTAACATCGCCGTTCAGTCTACAACTTTTCAGCAGATTGCCGTAATATGTTAGATCTGGAGATAAAGACGCGGAGGTGTACAGAAAGCTTAAAAGTTAGTTGCTTGCTTTTGAGCAAAATAACTATATTATGGGCCGGATAAGTCTACACTACGAGATATCGTCATTCTGGAGAGTTGGGAGCGGGATAGAGCATACCTATGCGGCCAAGAGAAGGTGAGATATTTTAGAAAATTAAATTCTCAGAAATATCATTGCTACTTTGTATACCCCATTATACAATTGTAAGGAAGTTGTTGATTAGAATGAATTATGTGGGGGGCAACATGGTTATTTGAATCACAAAAAATCACATGAAAAATCACAATTCCGGCGAATGAGGGCGGATGTAGATGAATAAAACTTTCTGAAGATAAGCCCAAACAAGCTATACAATAGATGATAAGTTTTACGACGTTCCTCTGCGAGAATCAATCAAAGATGGGCGGCATGATGTAATAGGTTTGAAAAAAACTTATGCATCAAGGGCTTCTATGATTAGACGCCCTGTTTGACCACATAGCGTAAAACAAAAGGCTGATTATGGACTCTCTCATAATCAGCCTTTTTAATGATCCAAAATGCAGTGTTATATAGATTTACACATGATCTATAAGGGTTTTTCGGTTCATTACATTTAAAATGAAAGCGTTGACATGTATTTCAACCCGCTATATACTTAGCTTAATTAAATGAATAGCTCTAGGATTGTTACTGTTACGCGGGCAAAACCTAAGGAACAAAATGTTAAGATCCAAGGATCTTATGTATTTTGTTATCTTAGGTTTTTTTGTTTATAGAGAGAGGAAGGTTAAATACAAGTGGTTTCGGCACTCTGCTGAAGCCATTTTCTTCTATTTATATGTTCACATCTGAGAGGAGCGACAAACTTGGAATACAAATATGAGCTGGTCCAGGCAGACAATCATTTTCCGTGAAAAATTTTAGTTCATTCCTCAAATGAACCAGCGTACATACCTGGGCATTGGCACGACAGCATCGAAATATCCTATGTGCTTTCAGGAAGAATCGACCATATCTACATCGATGGCGCGAGTTATAGCTCCAAAGAAGGAGATATTGTGCTCATTAATTCGAATGCCATTCATTCCTTTTCTGTAGCTAAGGGAAAAGGGAGAGAGGCTATAACGGTTCTGATTCCTTCTGAATTTATTAGAGCAAATGTTAACGGCAGTGACCCGATTTCATTTGACTGCGTATCCATTTTTGAAACTAACGAGCAGAGATTACTGCATTTTGCGGAGCTGCGTGATTTGTTAAACACCTTATTTGTGGCTTATCTCAACCGGCATAATGACCCTTTAGCGCATATCCATTTAACGTCATTATCTTATAAACTGGTGTATCTGTTATTAATGCATTTTAAAATGGATCATGAATCTATCCGTGGCTTTAACTCCGATAAATATTTGGAGCGGCTGACGTTGATAACCGATTATATCAAAAAGAATTACGATCAAAGCTTATCCTTGGATTCGATAGCTCAGGTTTTTGGGTTGTCTCCCGAATATTTGTCCCGGTTTTTTGTGAAGCATGTAGGGATGACCTTATTTCAATATATCAATGCCATCCGTCTGGAGAGATCTTATCGTGTTCTTATGAATACGGATCATTCCATTATACAAATTGCGCTGGAGCACGGATTTCCGAATGAGAAGTCTTTTGCCAGGGTATTTAAAAAGGTTTATCAGGCAACACCGCATCAATATCGAAAAGAGAACAAGGGGTATTCTGGAGCAAGGAGTCAGTAATTGACCTGAATTAGGCTAATAAAAGACAGGATACAAATAAAAAAATCATTAAAATAAATAATGTAAGCGTTTTATTAATGGACCCGGGAGGTAAGACATCATGTTTAAACGGTTTCAAAAGGCTGCTAAAACAACTATGTTATTCACTTTAGCTATCGGTACGACCCTTGCTTTCAATTCCGGTGCATGGGCCAAGGATGTAAAGATACAGCCCACCTCGTACCGGACGGTTGCGGAGGTTAAGGATTGGGGAGCAACCATTACGAAGATCATTGTTAACCTGGGAAAGCCGGTACCTAAAGATGCGATCACCAAGGATACATTTAAGGTGCATGTAGAAAGAAGCGATAGCAGGCTGGTAAATCCTATTTTTGAGGAAGGCAACCGGAAAGTCACCAAGGCCTATGTATCGGACAAAAGTGGCAACCCTGTAAATAAAACCGGAAGCTACGTTGTATTGGAAATGGAAATCGGCCCGGCCTTAACACTAAGCTCCGCTATTCATTATGATGCGGCAGGCTCCGGGTTTAATGCATGGAATGATAACAAATACACGATCACGCAGCAAAAAGCTATTAAAACCAAATCAGGAACGATTTCCGGCTTGAAGATTGATACTTCCGCAGGAGAGATACGGAAGCTGGTTGATCAATATACAACTGGCAAAGCTACTTTTGACGGTGTTACTTTAACGTATGTGGACTACGCACCGGCACAAGACAAAGTGAAAAACCCTCTAGTGATCTGGCTGCACGGTATGGGTGAGGGAGGTACCGATCCGACGATTCCGATTTCCGGAAATAAAGCAGCGAATTTTGCTTCTAAGGATATCCAATCCTATTTTGGCGGGGCTTATGTGTTGGCACCTCAGACCCCAACCTACTGGATGGATGGCTTTACAGGCTTTGGGGACGGAACCTCCAAGTACGAGCAAGCATTGATGTCCTTAATTAAGGAGTACGTGGCCAAAAACAAAGACATTGATACAGATCGAATCTATATTGGCGGAGACTCCAACGGTGGTTACATGACTATGCTGATGATCCGTGATTATAAAGATTATTTTGCAGCAGCTGTGGTGGCCTGTGAAGCCTTAAAGGACAGCCTTATTTCCGATGAACAAATAAACGAAATGAAGAACCTGCCGATCTGGTTTGTGGCTGCCAAAACCGACACCGTAGTACCGCCCAACGATTATGCGATTCCGACCTACAACCGTTTAGTGAATGCCGGAGCAAAGGATGTTCATATGTCGTTATTTGATAACGTAGTGGATACCTCTGGTTTGTACAAGAAGAGCGACCAAACACCGTATGAATACAACGGCCACTGGTCCTGGATTTACGTGTATAACAACGAAGTATCGAAGGTGATTGACGGAAAGAAAACAACCATGATGCAATGGCTAGCCTCCAAAACGTTGGACTGAAAGGTATAGCTAGCAAATGAAAATAGCAATATGATGTAATAGGCTTCTTTAAAGTTCAATGAAAAACTATTGAAAAATAGATTATGCTTTTGGGAAGCCAGCCTTACCGTACATTCTCTGAGTCATTCGTTAACAACACGTTATCGCTCGGCATTATCAGTTCCTTATTGGGTTTTCGCAAAATCCTCATGTATAAAACTCCGTCAACAAATAATTGACGGAGTTTAATTGTTCTCTTTCACTTATTCACTTCAATCAGCCCATCCGGTTTTTCCCGATTAGAGAGTAATTCGGATACCGTAACGAAGGTGTATCCTCTCTTCTTGAGCTCGGGTAGAATAATTTTCAAGGCTTCAACGGTTTGTGTACTTTGATGTACATAATCGTGCATGAGGACAATGTCGCCGTTACGGGCGTTGCGAAGGACTTTATTAGCGATGCGATGCACACCAGGTTTTCGCCAATCTAAGGTGTCCTGATGCCAGGACCATAAAATAATTTTCAGCCCTTTCTCCTTGGAGAGCTTAACCAGCGAATCGGTATAGGAGCCGCCGGGTGGCCTAAAAAGATGGGTTCCCGTACCAGTTGCCTGAACGATGCTCGCCTGAGCTTGATCCAATTCGGACAGAGCTTTGTTGCGGGAAATGTACTGAAAGGATGAGTGAAGAAAGGTATGGTTGCCAACTTCATGCCCTTCTTCTCGTTCCCGTTTGACAAGGTGAGGCAGCTTTTCGACACGACTGCCGACGACAAAAAAGGTCGCTTTAGCATCATATTCTTTAAGCAAATCCAAAATGGCAGGCGTGTTGCTTTCGTCAGGTCCGTCATCGAATGTGAGAGCGATAAGCTTACGATGGGTAGGAACTTCCCATACAATGTCGCCCCGTTCTTCGTAATAGGCCCTTCCCTTTGTAGGAGCAGGGGAGGCGTATGATGTGGCTTGTGCATTGGTAGATGGAGTGGGGCAAGAGCTGATACACAGTAAAGAAACAGCGATTCCAGCGCACAGCAAACGGTTATATTTCATAAGGCTTCTTCTCCGTTCTAACGTATTCTCACATTAGCTTGCCAAGAAGAAGCATATACCATTCCTCGTTTCTGAAATTCATCCATTCCAATCACTTAAAATTAGATCTAATTGCTTCTTCAGCAAGGCGCAGATTACGGAGTTATGCTCAAAAAGAGTGATAGCTTGCTTGTTGATAACATCCTGTACCCATGATAAGTTGTACATATCCATCCTTGGTTTCAATGTGCAGTTGAGGTAGGTCATTGTCCAGTTCGTGAGAGTCTTAATCTAACGAAAAATGAAGAGGTCGACGGGACAAGCCGCAAAAGCTGATCTGAGGTCAAGGAGCTGCGACTCGTTCCTGAACTTCGAACAGGAGATGAGACGGGATGAAAACAAATGAAAAAGAGTTGCGAGCTATTAGTCTGACGTTAGAAGCGGGCGAACACATCCGATCATATATGGGGTGTACGTATGATTTGAAACAGAGCTCCCAGAAGATATCGCTTCATGGAATGCTGGCAGTGACGTCCGAACGAATCATCTTTTATTCCTGCACTATGGGTACTCCTTGGGTCAAGTTCATCAATTATCACCATATTTCACTGGCTAAGCTAGATAAGGATTTGTCGGATTCTAGGGGGAACATCACGCTGATCAATCAGGGTGTGAACGAGGTGTTCACCCACCTGCCGAGTGGAGATTGTATAGAGGGCTTTGTAGCTGTACTAGAGCAAGAAGCAGGTATCTCTTGTGAGAACTAATGATTATGGAAAACAAATAACTAAAACCTCCAACTTCGTAATGTGCCAAGAAGGCTCCTTACAGAATTTGGAGGTTTTTTTGTCTTTTAATTAGAGAGAGATATGGATCGAGCGCTAACTCAATAGGGTTATAACCAATAAATTATATAATACCAGCGGCAGAATGACATTGTTGTAGGCATAGGAGCGATCAGGGGTTGTGGTGCCTGAGAAGGGTGAGTGATATTGCTGAGGGACTCTCAGATACAAATGATCCGCATCGATGTGCACAATCGTTCCTTCATATACTTGATGATCCATCGTTTGGACCCTGACCGTGTGATTCATGTAGGGGCTTAATTGATAATGCAAATGATCGCGGATATTTTTGAGTTCGGCCTGTAACTCCGGTCTAGCTTGATATAAAGTTTGCGGACTGACGGTGTTGTACGGCATTCGCCTCTAACCTCCATACCATGTAATGATGCATCGTATGCAGGAGTCTATGTCTTTGTGCTCATACCTATAGAGAGTTGCTTTTACAAAAAGAAAAAACATTAACATTTTACTCCAGCCCACTTGACGTTCCCTTTACATCGAAACGATACACTTACTGAGGTTGGTTTGAAAAGAAAGGGGCGATCCGTTTTGGGTGAGCTTAACAAATCTATGGGACTGGGGACGAGGAGTCAGCAACAGACTTCGTCTAAAGCCCGCATACGCACGGGTTCGCTAAAAATTCAAAGACTGCGCGAAAACGCGCTGGCGTATACCTTTTTGGCTCCATCGCTTATTTTGTTTGCTGTATTTATGTTTTATCCGATGATCAAGTCCGTTTATCTCAGCTTGCATTCTACAGATCCCGCAGGAAACGTTGCAGCTTATGTGGGATTAGATAATTTCACTACACTTTTCAGCTCGGGACTGTTTCTGCAAGGGATTAAGGTGACACTCCTGTTTGCACTGCTAACAGTACCAGTAGGTATTTTATTGGCGCTGGTACTGGCTGCACTTACACACAGTAAATTACGGGGAATGCGTATCTTCCAGTTTGCCTTTTCGCTGCCGATGGTGTTGTCGGTCGGTTCATCTGCGGTCATTTGGAAATTTCTTTTTCATCCGACACTGGGGATGTTCAACTATGTGCTTTCCCTGCTACATATCAATCCGGTTCCATGGCTGACCAGCCCGGATTGGGCGCTGTTCTCAGTAGCCATGATGACCATCTGGATGAATCTAGGCTTCAATTACATTATCTTATCAAGCGGACTTCAAGGGATTCCAGATGACATGTATGAAAGTGCCAAAATGGACGGAGCTGGCCCGCTCGTCACGTTCTGGCGTATCTCCATGCCACTGTTATCACCGACGATCTTTTTTGTAACAGTAGTTTCCATCATTGGAGCCTTCCAGTCTTTTGCTCAAATTAACATTTTGACCAAAGGCGGCCCGGTGAACAGTACGAATGTATTCGTGTATTCCATCTATCAGGAAGCTTTCGTTAATTTCCGGTTTGGAACGGGGAGCGCGCAGGCGATTGTCTTGTTTGCTGTCATTCTGCTGCTCACGATGATTCAGTTCAAATGGGTGGAAAGAAAGGTGCATTACCAATGAAAAGACACCTGAATTCAACATTGCTGTATGTGCTGCTTACGATTGCAGCTGCTCTCATTTTGTATCCGGTTATATATACGTTTTTTATGGCAGTCATGTCGCCGGAGGAAGCAAGCGCTTATCCACCAAGCTTTCTTCCACATTCTTTTCATATGGCGAATTTCACTGAAGTGTTTGAAATTGTACCGATTGCAGCCTTTATTGGAAATACATTTCTCATTTCGGGTCTAACCATGATTGGGCAGCTGATTACAGCCAGCTTGGCGGCCTACGCCTTTGCCAAAATGGAATTCAAGGGGAAAAACTTCATTTTCAGCATGTTTGTAGCGACGATGATGATCCCTTGGGAAGTGACCATTATTCCAAACTACCTGACGGTACGAAGCTGGAACTGGCTTGATACGTATCAAGGATTGACGGTCCCTTTTCTGGCGACGGCATTCGGGACATTCCTATTAAGGCAATTTTTTCTCCAGCTTCCCAAGGAACTGTTTGAGGCGGCTCGTATGGATGGGTGCGGGCATATCCGTTACTTTCTGTTCAATGTGCTTCCGTTATCGCGCCCTGCGCTCGGAACACTGGCTGTGTATTCGTTCCTGAATATGTACAATTCGTACCTCTGGCCTTTACTGATCACCAATAGCGAGAATATGCGTACGGTACAAATCGGAATATCCATGCTCGAATTTCAGGAATCGACTTCATGGAATCTGGTATTTGCGGGTACGGCCCTAGTCATTTTACCGTCTCTGCTTCTGCTGATCTTTGGACTAAAACAGTTGGTTCGTGGAATGGCAGCGGGTGCGCTTAAAGGCTAAGCACATATGTCAAATGAAAAGCAACACCTGCGCAAGCAGCCCATATACAGAGCTTCAACACACAAGAATACGCAAGAGAATGCCAATTCAAGAATCATTTAATCAAAGGGAGAGAAGAGAGATTATGGGATTTTTTCGTCTGAAAAGTGCATTGACCCTGCTTATTCTGACTGCCATGGTGGTTGCAGCAGGTTGTAGCAATAATACTGCTGCAGAGAAGCCGAGTAATGGTAGTGATGGGGGAGCAGCGGCTTCTCCAGTGAAGCTGACTTGGTGGCATTCGATGTCCGGTAACGGTGAAAAAGCAATCAAGCAGATCGCTGCTGACTTTAACGCCAGTCATAAGGACATTCAGGTAGAGCCAGTATATCAAGGCAAATATGATGACAGCTTGAACAAGCTGAAAGCGTCGCTTGGATCCAATAGCGGACCGGACATCATTCAGGTATACGAAATCGGCAGTAAATTTATGATCGACTCCAAAATGATCACACCCGTACAACAATTTATTGATGCAGATAAGTTTGATCTGTCGCAGCTAGAGCCGAATATTACACGATACTACACGATTGATGGTAAATTGAACGCCATGCCGTTCAATACGTCAAACCCGATTTTATATTACAACAAGGACGCATTCAAAGCCGCAGGACTTGATCCAGCTAATCCTCCGAAAACGTATGATGAGTTCGAAAAGGCTGCAAAAGCCTTGAGCAAGGATGGTAAATCCGGTGCTTCCATTGCCATCTACGGCTGGTTCATGGAGCAACTGTTTGCCAATCAGAACGCGGATTATGTGAATAATGGCAATGGTCGTGATCAAGCGGCAACGGAATCCATGCTGAATTCGGATGCCGGTGTAAAAACGCTGACGTGGTGGAAGAAAATGATCGATGAAAAGGTTGTATCCAATCTGGGACGTAACTCGGACGATACGGCAAAGGCTTTTTCCGCAGGACAAATTGCGATGACGCTGGATTCCACCGCTTCGCTGCGTAATATTGTGGAGCAGGTTGGCGATAAATTTGAAGTAGGCACAGGATTCCTGCCAAGATCCAATGAAGCTAAAGAAGGCGGCGTGGTTGTAGGCGGCGCAAGCTTGTACATCATGAACAACAAGCCCGAAGCTCAGCAGAAGGCAGCATGGGAGTTCATTAAATTCGTCGCTTCCCCAGCTGTACAGGCACAATGGAGTGTAAATACTGGGTACTTCCCGATCACGAAAGCAGCCTATGACGAGAAGGTACTCAAAGATAATATGGTAAAATATCCGCAATTCCAGACGGCGGTTGACCAATTGCACGCATCGGCACAATCCACCGCTACACAGGGCGCGGTGATGGGCGTATTTCCAGAAGCGCGTCAAATCGTAGAAGGTGCAATTGAGGCCGTGCTGAGTGGCCAGCAACAGCCAAAACAGGCATTGGATCAAGCTGCACAAGAAATTACAGGCAAAATTGCTCAATACAATCAAACCGTAAAAAAATAGTCGGCCTTCCCTTAAAATCGGTTGATAATCTGTAGAATGGCCCCCTTATCATCCGATTTTATGACATAACGGATCGAATGAGTGACCCCCTCACTTATTCGATCCGTTTTTGCATTTTCATTTTTAGAATGAGTGTTTAGACGAAATGTCTAAAATGAATTATTTTCATTTTTCCTATTGCTGGATAACTAAAAATGGGCTTATAATAAATACATAATTTTTGTACTGGACGGTCAGTTCAAAAAAGGAGGAAGCATGAAACAGCAGACAAAGGAAATTATTTTTAACGGCGCACTCAAAGCTTTTTCCGAACGAGGCTTTAATGAAACAAATATGGAGGAAATCGCCAAGGTATGCGGCATAGCCAAGGGCACCCTGTATTACAATTTTAAAAACAAGCAAGATTTGTACATTTACATTTTGAAGATGGGGATGGAGCGTTTTGTCCGGGATATCCATGAAGCAATGGCTCATACTCCTAAAGATCAGGTGGAGCTTAGGGTTCGTAAGCTGATCCAAGTACATATTGAGTTTATTGTGAGAGAGCCGGACTTTTGCCGTCTATTGGTCAGTAAGGGCTGGGTTTCACAAGAGCAGCATTTTAATATTAGGCAGGTGCTGGCTGATTATTTTGATTTTATGGAGGCAGAGATCGATTCCGGTAAGTTATATGGGAAAATTTCAAGTAAGCTGGATGCCAAAACAACAGCCAATTGCTTATTTGGGATTTACATTTTCGCTCCGATGCGGTCTATGGTTTGGGGCGAAACGATGAATCTGCAAGAGGTTCGAGAAAGTATTGAAGTATTTGTGTGTAATGCATTGGGCATGCAACATTAATAGACAGATGGAGTGATGAGAACATGAAAGCTAAAAAATATACGATTTACGTCGTACTTATTATTTTAATCGCGGTTGGAATATATGCCTTGACTGCTTTTCCACGGGGTGGAAGCAGCTTGTCTGCGGATCAGTCTTCTTCCATTCCTACGGCTTATGTGGAGTCGGATACCCTCAATGCCAGCTTTAAAATGGCAGGACGGATTGACCAGATGCTCGTCAAAGAAGGCGATCAGGTTAAAAAGGGGCAGGTGTTAGCCCATCTGGAAAGTCGCGAGTTGGAAGATAAGGTGAAGCAGGCACAGGCGGCGTTGCTGGCAGCCAAGAGTAATGTATCCAAAGCAAAAGCTGGAGTGTTGCAGGCTCAAGCAGGAGTAGGCCAGGCACAGGCCACTGTGAGTGCTGCTCAGGCCAAGAAAAGCCAAGGTACGACATCGGTCAGTGTGACCGCAGAGGCTTCCTCCAGCCAGATCGAACAGGCCAAAGCGGCTGCGAACGCCGCCAAGGCAAAACTGGATGCCCTCAAGAGCGGGGCAAGACCGCAGGAGCTTGAGCAATTACAAGTATCTGTGAAGATAGCCAAGGAAACGCTGGACCTGACCGTTAAAAATTTGGAGCGTGCCAAAAAGCTTCAAGAAGCCGGAGCAGCAACCCAGGCATCTTTGGATCAAGCGACATTGGAACATCAACAGGCAGTGGCCAAATATAATGCAGAGTCGCAAAAATTGGATATGGCACGGGAGGGAAGCCGCAAGGAGGAAATTACGGCGGCTGAAGCTCAATACCGTCAAGCCTTGGCTGCGGTGAAGGAAGCACAGGCAGGAGCGGGCAAAGTTGCTGTGCAACAGGAAGACGTCAAAGCTGCTCAGGCTTCGGTAGAGCAAGCGCAATCCGCTGTGAAGGCGGCGCAATCCACAGTTGAGCAGGCACAATCTGCGGTTGCAGGTGCCAATGCTCAGGTAGCCCAAGCGGAAGCCGCGCTTCAAGAGGCTCAGACCTATTTGAGCTACACTACGCTATATGCGTCAGTAGATGGAATCATAAAATCCAAGTCGCTTAGCTTAGGTGAAATGGCTAGCGCAGGATTCCCGGTCTATACCATTGAAACTTCGACACAACGTTGGGCTAAATTCTATGTACCTGAAACGTCTCTGAACGGTCTTCAAGCAGGGGATACAGTCCAAATTAAATTGCTGTCTGGCGGTAAGGAGCTGAAGGGTAAAGTCATTCTGTTAGAATCGGCTGCGGACTTTGCCATTCAAAAACCGAGCCAAAGCTCCGGTGACAAGGATGTCCGTTCCTTCGGTGTTAAAGTAGCATTGCCAGACCTTGCTGCTTCGGTTCCAACAGGCTCCACGGTTCTGTTTACAGGCAAAGGGGCGCAGTAATATGCAGGATTCACAGGAAAGACTTCGTATCCGCGATGTGTTTCGCGAGGAATGGCTGAGCATCTTCCGGGACCGCCGCTTTATGGCTATTCTGCTGATTACGCCGATTGTGTATACGATACTATTTGGCTTCCTGTATTCACATCAGCGGATTACCGAGATGCCTGTCACAGTGTACGACGGAGATAATTCGCAGCTCAGTCGCCAGATCATTCAGGCGTTTGATTCGACCGATTCATTTGCCGTTACACGGCAAGCGACCAATCAGGAAGATGTTGTCCGTCAGGTAGAGACCGGGGAAGCTAAGGTCGGAATCGTCATTCCCGACAACTTTACGACTCGGCTTAAGCATGGGGAAAATCCACCCGTGCTCACGCTGATTGACGGCAGTAATATGATGTATTCCAACAGCGCCAGTCGGATTGCGAATCAGGTTATTAGCAGTGTGAGTGCCGGAGTATCGGTCAATTCCATGAAGCAAAAGGGAATGAACTCCGATCAGGCTGCCGCGACGCTGACTACCATCCCGTTCCGGTCCAGAGTGTTGTTTAACCCGGTATATGATTATAAACTTTTCATGCCATTAGGGGTTATTTCTGCGGCTCTCCAGCAGTGTTTGCTGCTTGGTATTGCGTTGTCTTGCACGCGTGATAAGGAAGCAGGGACTTGGGGGAGATTTGGTGCATGGAGAAATACCCCTTGGCGTATGGCTATTGCCAAACTGGCACCGTATTATGCAGCGGGAGCTTTCAATGTGCTGACTGTATTCAGTATCAGCGCTTTATGCTTCGATATTCCGTTTAGGGGACAGGTATTACCGTTGATTTTAGTGTCGCTGGCCTTTAACTTTGCACTGTGCGGGTTAGGATTCCTATTCAGTCTCTTTTCCAAGACTAGAGTGGATGCGACCCAAACCCTGATGTTGATTGCTGTTCCTTCCTTTATGCTATCAGGCTATACGTGGCCATTAGAGGCAATGCCCGGCTTCTTGCGGGGGCTTGCTGAAATATTGCCACTGACGTATTACCTGGATGCTGTACGGAATATCACGCTCAAAGGACTGGATATCACATACATCTTCAAAGATATGATTGCCTTGGGCGTCATTGGTTGTGTGAGTCTGCTGGTGTCCTTCGCGATCTATCCGTTATTCTTTAGACAGCACCAGACGACAGGGCAGCATGCCGATGTGCCCGCTCAAGAAGGATTCACGCTAAAAGGCTGAGAGCAACTTTAAATATGGATATCATAAAAAGTCAGATCAGGATTAAATCCTGATCTGACTTTCGCTTATTCGTATGGTTTAAAAGTGGAAAAAATATTATTGCGGCGGCTTAAGATCCTCGATAGAATCAATCGGCACATAGGATGGAACGACAAGCCCGGACATAACGCCAGTCATGCTGGTTCCGATGTCATCCACCTTATCCTTGTATTGAGCCCAATAATCAGCATGCGTCAATGGAAGCCAAGCGGCAGCAGTAGCATCTACACTTCCGCCGGCCACGCCAGTCCACATTGGGCCGATTTCCACTTGCAGGGCTGTTACTTTATAGCCCAATTTTTGTTCCAATACATATTTCAATACGTTCGTACTGGCAATTTCAGAATCCCAAGCAGCGTAGCTCAGCTTCAAAGGATCACCGTTGACGGGCTGTAGGCCCTTGATCCATTCCTGAACCTTGTCAGGATGTTTATCAGCCCAGTTCTTGGCAGCCTGTTGTGGGGCAGTACCGTCCTGAATCGCGATCATCACTTCACCCATATCTTCAGCAGTCCACTTAAATCTGCTTAGAAATTCATAAGCCACTGGAGCATCCTGCTTCAAGCCTTTGCGGGCGATGGTATGAATTTCTTCCTTATCACCGTACGCTTTTTTAGGATCTTTCAAGTATTTTAAATCATATTTATTAAACATCCAGTGAGGAGTCCAACCTGTTACGACGATAGGCTGCTTGGCTTTGATAGCTTTATCCAGTGTAGCGGTCATAGCAGCTCCAGAGCTTTCAAGCAGCTTCCAGTCGGATAAGCCATAGTCATTCATAGCTTTAGCGGTCAGCTTCATTAGTCCGGCTCCAGGGTCGGTACCGACAATGCGGTAGCCGACCTCTTTGCCAAAGTCCCCAGTTGTGGCGGAAGCCGGAGCCGCTTCGGCTCCGTTATCCTGCAAATCAGTAATCGATTTAACATCCATGTAAGCTGGAACGACTAATCCGGTTTTAACACCACTCATATTAGCCCCAAGATCGTCGAGCTTATCCTTGTATTTAGCCCAGTAATCCGCGTGGGTTAACGGCAGCCATGCCGCAGGTGAAGCATCTACATCACCACTAGCGACACCCGTCCACATAGGACCTGCTTCCACTTGCAGTGCGGTTACTTTATAACCTAGTTTGTTTTCCAAAATATATTTCAGCAAATTCGTGCTGGCAATTTCAGAATCCCAAGCCACATAACTTAGCTTGAAGGTGTCACCATTGACAGGTTGCAGTCCTTGAGTCCATTCCTGAACCTTGTCGGCATGTTTCTCCGCCCAATCCTTGGCAGCTTGCTCAGGACTGGTTCCGGCTTGAATGGCGACCATCATTTCACCCATATCTTCTGGTGTCCATTTGAAACGTTTCAGAAACTCATAAGCGATAGGAGCATCCTGTTGCAATCCTTTACGGGCAATCGTATGAATACCCTCGGCTTCACCATAAGACTTCTTAGGGTCTTCCAAATATTTGAGATCATACTTGTTGAACATCCAGTGTGGAGTCCAACCTGTAATAATGATCGGTTTTTTCGCTTTAATGGCTTTGTCCAGTGTGGCCGTCATGGCTGCACCGGAACCTTCAACGAGCTTCCAATCAGACAAATTGTAGTCTTGAATTGCTTTGGCAGTCGATTTCATAATGCCTGCCCCGGCATCAATACCGATAATTTTGTAACCGACTTCTTCGCCAACCGGGTTGGCAGCAGCGTTACCTTTGCCAGATGCGGAATGATCCGTACCAACAAAATATTGAGATGCACCAGCGATCAAAATGACAGCTGTAACTGCAGAAGTAATCCATACTTTTTGCTTGCTGGATACGCGGCTTTTGCCTTTTTGCGTAGGTTTAAACAGGTTTTGCGTAAAACGGTCAAGCACAATAGCCAGAACGACAACAGCTAGGCCGGCTTCAAAACCTTTACCGATTTGCAGCTGTGTCACAGCACGGTACACAACAGCACCGATGCCTTCTGCACCGATCATGGAAGCAATAACAACCATGGACAGTGACAGCATGATCGTCTGGTTAATACCAGCCATTAAGGTAGGCAAAGCCAGTGGAAGCTGAACTTTGAACAGCTTTTGCGCAGATGTTGAACCGAAAGCGTCTGATGCTTCGATCAGCTCACCCGATACTTGCATAATCCCCAAGTTGGTCATACGAATGGTTGGGGGGATAGCAAAGATAACAGAAGCGATAACACCTGGTACAACACCTAGGCTGAAAAAGGTAACCGCTGGGAGCAAGTACACGAACGCAGGCATCGTCTGCATAAAATCAAGTAAAGGCGTGATAATGCGTGATGCGGATTTACTGTATGCACACCAGATCCCGATGGGAATCCCGATAACAATGGATACGAGCGCAGACGTGATGACCAGTCCCAGCGTATTCATTGTTTCACTCCAATAGCCGAGATTATCAATTAGCAGGAAGCCGATGACAGTAAACAGCGTAAGCTGAACCCGCCCGATCATAAAGGCGATAATCCCGATAATCACGATGAACACCAGAGGGTGCGGAAGCATGAACAGGCCTGAGAAAAAGCCTACTACAGCTTCTATAATGGAAGAAATAACATTAAACAATCCAGCCAGATGAATACCCATCCAGTCGACAATGGATTGAATCCACTCAGCGATTGGCAGTTTCGGTATCATGGGCATTCACCTCCTTCATAGTGGTAACATCTCCACCAAGTGCGCCGAGCAATGCTCCACGGACGATAACGCCCAGTAGCTTCTGCTTATCATCGACTACAGCCAGCGGCACTTTGGACGAGCTTGTAATTTCAAACAAATCATTAATGACAGTCTCGGCAGGAACCTGCGGTCCGTCAGTGATCAAAATATCTTCAATCTTCAAATTGTTGCGCAGTGCATGCACAGCATCCTCGGCGTTAATAACACCCAGTAGCTTTTTGGTGCGGTCAATGACGAACAAATTGGAAATCCCACGCTCCCGCATCAATTCCAGAGCCACACGCGGACCACGATCCATGGTAATGGTTTCTGGACGAAGCATGACATGAGCAGCCGTCAATACCTTGGACAGATCCACATCCTCGACGAAGCGGGCTACATAAGAGTTAGCCGGTTGGATCATAATTTCTTCCGGTGTACCGATTTGTACGACCGCACCGTCTCGCATCAATGCAATCCGGTCACCAATCCGCAACGCTTCATCCAGATCATGGGTGATAAACACAATTGTTTTCTTCATTTTATCTTGAAGCTCCAACAGCTCATCCTGCATGTCACGGCGAATGAGAGGGTCCAATGCACTGAACGCTTCATCCATCAGGAGCACTTCAGGGTCATTAGCCAGCGCCCGTGCCAGACCGACACGCTGCTGCATACCGCCACTCAATTCATCGGGCATTTTATCGCCCCAGTTTTTAAGACCAACTAGTTCCAGCGCTTGTTGCGCTTTTTCCTGACGCTGTGCTTTTTCTACCTTTTGAATTTCAAGACCATATTCTACATTTTCTAGTACAGTCCGATGTGGGAACAGGGCGAATTTTTGAAAAACCATGCTGATGGTTTTACGACGAACTTCACGAAGTTGTTCTTTGTTCATCTTACGGAGATCTTTGCCGTGGACCAGAATTTCACCGGAGGTAGGCTCAATCAAGCGATTTAGCATTCGCACCAAAGTGGACTTGCCACTGCCCGATAGACCCATAATTACGAAAATTTCACCTTGCTTAATTTCCATGTTGGCCTTATTGACACCAACAGTAATCTGTTTTTCTTTGGCCAACTTTTCCTTGCCCCAGCCTTGCTCCAGGAGCGGAACACCTTGCTCTGCGTGAGGACCAAAGAGTTTGCTGACATTTTTGACTTCCAAAATCGTCATACATACACCTCTTCTTTCTATACTTTGCTTGGTATTAACCCCATGTTGCATTAAGGATTGAGTATAAAAATCATAATTCTGAACATCCTGAACGGTTAATGACAAAATTAATTGTAACAGAAGCATTGCTTACATTTCAAACAAAAAAACTGTTCATAAAGTACGTACAGAAAAAACTGTACAAAGTTTCCTTTGATATGCTCCTTCGTTCTATAGAATGCTCAAACATTCGGAACTTTACAACCGATAGTGCTTTTTTTAAAATAGACAATGAAATATAACCATAAGAAAAAGATTTATGTATATCCATAATTTTAAAAGTTTACTATCATTAGCAATTTTGCGAATTATGATTTTGAACGATCCATGCTGTTGTAATATAGACAGAAGCTTTGTTTTTGAAACATTTCATTTATATTGAAAGATTTCATACATTGCGTCAAAGCTAATCTTTTACGGGTAAATCGTTCATACTAAGTTGTGCAAAATGCTCTAAAATTAGGAGGTTGCAAGCATGAGCTTGTACCAGTTAGGTGATGAGCAGCAGGCTTCGCTGCAAAAAATTCGCAAACGTGTTATAGAAGCTATAGGTAAAAACATGGACCTGTATGGGATCACTTTGTCTGCGGGGCATTTATACGGTTTGCTTTTTTTTGCGGATAAACCGATGACGCTGGACGAGATGGGCCGTGAAATGGAAATGAGCAAAACGAGCATGAGTACAGGAGTTCGAACATTATTGGATCTGAAAATGGTAAATAAGGTATGGAGCAAGGGCTCACGCAAAGACTTGTATGAAGTCGAATATGACTGGCATCAAACCTTCACTGACTTCTTCGCTATTAAATGGAGAAAAGCGGTAGAAACAAATTTACTGGTGCTGCGCAAAGCCATAGATGAGCTGGACAGATTGATGAATCAGGGTGAAGAGTACGAGGAATTTAAGGCGATTCTTCAGCAAGACCGATTGAAAATGAAGCAGGCCGTCGCTTATTATAAGTGGCTAGACCGACTAATTGACTCTATGGAAAGCGAAGAAATTTACAAGCTGATTCCCAAAGAAGAAGTTCGGGATTAATCGTTATTTCCCTATCTTGTTTATAAAAATGCCGGAGCGCAAAAGTGCTTCCGGTATTTTTTGGTTTGGCCGTGTGCAAAGGGTATAATAGAGATATGTAAAGATTGATATTATACCGTTGTGTTGAAGATACGAAATAAAGGAGGCTTCATGATGGAGAGTATTACAGTACATACTCGTTTAGGTCAATTACGTGGGGAAACGGGGAATGGATATCATGTATGGAAAGGTATCCCATATGCACAGCCTCCTGTTGGAAAACTACGTTTTCACGCGCCCCAGCCTTTGGAGTCTTGGGAGGGTGTACGGGCTGCGACGAGTTTTGGGCCAATCTGTCCGCAACCTATGCCATCCGCTGAAAGCATGACTGGAAATCTGGTGGAACCGCCTAAGCAGTCAGAGGATTGCTTATACCTGAACGTTTGGACACCTGCTTCGAAGGCACCTGAGAAGGGACGCCCGGTGATGGTGTGGATTCATGGCGGTGCCTTTGTCACGGGGTCCGGGATTATACCTTTATATGACGGGGAACGCATGGCGAAGAGTGGCGATGTTGTGGTTGTTACGATCAATTATCGATTAGGGCCGTTAGGATTTTTGCATCTGACTCCAAAGGGAGATGGCCTGACCTCTAATGCGGGACTGCTGGATCAGATCGCTGCGCTGGAATGGGTTAGGGATCACATCTCTGCCTTTGGCGGTAACTCGGACGAAGTAACGGTGTTCGGTGAATCGGCAGGGGCGATGAGTATTGCCGCTTTATTGGCGATGCCAGCAGCTGAGGGACTGTTCCAGCGTGCGATTTTGCAGAGTGGTGCGTCGCAGGTATTGTCAACTTCACAGGCTGAACAAGTGACGGCTGTGTATCTGCAGCAGCTGGGTGTGGACACTCAGCATCCAGAACGGTTGTTTACGCTGCCGACAGATGCGCTGATGCTAGCTATGGCGAAGACGCATGAAGTCATCGGACCAGGGATGGCGATGATCTATCAACCTGTCGTGGACGGTGTGACCTTGCCAGATGTACCGCTGTCTGCAATCGCGCAAGGTTCAGCAAAGCAGGTATCCGTTTTGATTGGAACGAACTTGCATGAGGGGGCCTATTTCATCCGAAAAGAATCCCATCTAATGAACAAGTCAACAGCGAGTCAGGCATTGGAGATGATGACGGGCATGTCAGACATCGGCGACCTGATAGAACCATTTCCGGTTACGATTGAGGGACAGGCGCAAATGTTGACTGATCTATTTTTTTGGCGTCCTGCGTTGGCTCTTGCTGTTGCGCAGTCGGCGCATACGCCTGTATGGATGTATCGTTTTGATTGGACATTGCCGGGGCATCCTACCTTTGGACAAGCGGTTCACGGTGCCGAAATTGCGTTTGTTTTCGATAATCTGGAGCTGCTAGGTAAGCTTGGATTAGAGATTCAACCGTCGATGCAGAAGCTGGCTCAAGCTATGCAGCAGGCATGGGTTGCTTTTGCACGTGATGGGAAGCCTGTGCTGTCGGAGGCGGCTTGGCCAATGTACGACAGGGAAGAGCGGACTACAGCTATTTTCCATCAGGATATTAAGGTAGAGCACGACCCCGAAGGAGATAGACGCCGTCAGTTAATCGGTCAGATGACCCTATAAGTAGACAAGAGAGAGAGCATCCTAAGAACTCTAATGTAAAAAGCCTTCGCCCGTAATTTGTATACGGACGAAGGCTTTTGTTAGTCATAAGATGTATTGCTGTTCATTCTTACTTGCATGAAATTGCAACGATGCAATGTGTAAGTTAAATCTTAAATCGCTTAACCAGCTGTTGCAAATCCTGCGCCATGTTGGACAACTCCTGAGACGAAGATGCGATTTCCTCCATGGCCGCCATTTGCTCCTGAGCGGCAGCAGATGTTGTCTGTGAACTGTCCGCTGAATTGCGAGACAGACTTGCCAAATGGGTGACAGTAGCGGAAACTTCCTCTGTACTGGCTGAGATTTGTTCAGCTGCAGCGGATACACTTTGAATTTGTTCCACGATATGAGATGTAGAGCGTTCAATATTCGTAAATGCACCTTCTGCATCTTGGCTAATACGTAATCCTTCACCTACCTGGTTACGAACATTACCGTTCATGGTAGCGGTGGAGCGTTGAATCAAATCGAGCATCTGAGTAATGATCTGACTGATGGAATCCGCGCTTTCCTTGGATTGCTCAGACAGCTTGCGTACCTCTATAGCGACTACGGCAAATCCACGCCCGGCTTCGCCTGCTCTGGAAGCTTCAATAGACGCGTTCAGAGACAACAAATTGGTTTGCTTGGCAATAGCGGCAATAGCTGTATTCATCTGCTTCGCATCGTCTGAGAGCTGGGATAGCTCATCCATCAGGCTAGCTGTTTGGCTTACAGCTTCCAGAATACGGTCCATTTGTGTCCGCACATGGCTGATCATTTGACTGCCTTGAGCCACATCATGCTCGGTTTGTCCTGCTGAATCCACGATGGAGCTTGCCGATTCGGCAATGGTGCTGACACCCTTCGCCATTTCTTCAACGGCATTAGCGGTTTGCTCGGACGCCTCGGCGCTGGTGGCTGCATTTTCCGCGGATTCCATAACCGTTTCCGCTACGTGTTGTACGGACTCCGTCGTTTGCTCTGTGCTTTCCTTGATCATCAGAGAAGAGGAAGCAAGTCGGGAGGACGTTTGATTGACCTCGGAAACCATCGTATGCAAGGAATGCGTCATCTGGTCAAAATTCTGTGCCAGTTCGCCGAACTCATCCTTGCTGGATAGATTAACACGTTCGGTCAGATTTCCGTCACGGACGATGCGTGTTCCTGCTTGCAGCTTGCGCAGCGGAATTAAGAACGAGCGGACCATAAGCACAATGATGATTGCAGCGGCAAGTATGGAAATGACAATCACAATCAGGCTTTGCTTCAGAATCGGTTGGGCTGCATCACTGTAATCCTCCAGATCCGACAGTGCGACAATGCTCCAACCGGTGAGAGGGTCCTTAAGTGTAAAGGCCAGCATATCTCGATTCATAAATTGAATTTGCGACATGGAAGGAGTATCATTTTCGACGGTTGTCGCCACTTCGGGAAGTCCCTCTATGGCGTCAGCAGGTTTTTTGCCTGCCTTGTTAAAGGCTGTTCCAGTCCCAGATACAACTTTATGTTCAGAATCAACAATAATGAGTCCTCCGCGTTCACCAATCTTGACAGACTGCAGACTTTCACCCATTTTGTCCAGATTCAAAGCCAATGAAACAGCTCCTTCACCGTCCTCCAGCGTTCCCGATATATTAACGACTAAATTCCCTGTCGTGACGCTGGCAACTGGAACACCGACGAATACCTTGCCCTTTTCCAGCATTGCATTTTTGTACCATTTTCTCTCCCGGGGGTCATAATCGTCCTCCTGTTTTTTCGGCGAACGTATGTATTGCCCTTTCGCATTGCCGAGAAGCGCGGCATCTAGCTCGGGATGAGCCTTGACGATGACATCCAACTTTTTCTGAAGGGCCTCTTGGTTGGTACCAATGGAATCAGATTTGATTTCAGTGGTAAGCACGTCCAGATCTTTCATAATGGGCGCTACATACTGATTGACATTGCTTCGGATCAGATACAGATTCGTATATACGGAACCGCCCATTTGCTGACTGAGTTGTGTCGTAGCCCCCTGATAGGAAAAGTACCCGATAAGTACGCTCGGAATCAATAACACAGCCAAAAAAGATATTATTAATCTTGTCCTCATTAAATAAAACTGCTTGAGAAACCTGTTCCACCACGGAACTGTTTGTTTTGTTTTAGTCATAGTTATTGCTCCTCTGTGTCTGATGATCACTACATTGTTTTATTCGACAGAAACCGACGAATTTTATAGATGTAATCTTTGAGAAACGAGGAATAATTGCATGTTTTAGACACTTTTTTCGGAAAATAGGTCTAAAGAACTATGATTTATATGAATACGAATACATAAAAAGCCAAATCAGAGATGCAAAAGCATCTTCACGATTTGGCTTGGGTGAGTCATGAAAGGGACATTGAACTGTTAATTTTTTTGCTGACGTGAAATCATAAAGAGCGTAATCCAGATGAGCATAAAACCAGTCAATTGCGCTACAGTGACAATTTGCTGAAATGCGATCCAGTTAATCACGACACCAACCATGGGGAAGCTTAATTCTGCCATCGTAGCATAAGACGCTTTGGTCGTACTTAAGCCTTTGTAATACAACAATAAGCTAAGAAGACCCGGAAGCAATGCCTGCAATAGCAGATTGATAATCACAGCTGCGCCCGCCCATGTACCGGCAGGCATATTCCATGGCGCATGCTCTACGGAGGTGAGGACAATCAGCAGAGGGAGCGCGACCATGAAGCGGAGGGAGGTTACCGTTTCATATTTCATTGAACGAAGCAAGTAACTTCCCATGACTGTCGAACCGCCCCACAGAACTGCTGCACCGAGTGCAAGTAGACTACCGACCTGGACAAAATCACGAACATGTCCGAAGGGGAGCGACCAACCGAAGGTCAGAAGATACGTCCCGAACAGAGCGACGACAATTAATAATCCAAAATGACGCGGCAACATTTCCTTCAAAATAATACGAGCTAGAATAATAGCGACCAAGGGTTGAAGCTTCTGGAGTAAGAGTACAGCATTCAAATCACCATTGCTGAGTGCCATGGTGAAAATTACGCTGGCCAGAGCCGAGCCACCCCACGAGACGAACAAAATAGCGAAAACTTGACGAAGCCGTACCGCTTTGAGCTCCTCACGATGCTTCCACAACATCGGTGTCAGAGCGAGGAAAAGCAGCACATGCTCCATTAGTACAATTTGTGTTGAAGTAAATGACTTTAACAAAATAATACGAAACAGCGGGTCTGCGCCCCACAAGGCTGCTCCAATTGCGACCAGCCAAAAACCACTTTTCATGTGGGAGCTACGATCAAAACCTTTGGATGTTAGTACAGTAGAAGATTGACTCATACTCAATTAGCTCCTTGCGAATACAGGACCGGTGGCACAAAAACCCCCGTCCATGGCGAAAGGCCATGCAAGACGGGGGTTGATCAAATAAACTTGCCGCTTTATGCAAGTTAAATGAAGTTACTGCAAAACCAATAACGCAGTATTCATCCACTTCGCGGCATGTTGATATTTCGATCTTCTTCCATCCGGACTTTACCGTCGGCTTTGGCATCTCACCAAATCAGTCCGTATCCTGTTGCCAGATACAGAGTCGCGGGCTTAGCTCCATGAGCCATACCGCCGGTTGGGAATCTCACCCTACCCCGAAGATCCTTATTCCGTTTTTAATTTCTCCTATAGGATATACCTGTTTTAGAATGAAGTCCAGTGAAAAATGTGTGTATATCGAACAATGATTTTCATCTGTTTTTTGAAAGCGCTCTACGAAATTACATATTACGAGGTAATATCCTTATACTCAATACGTCGAATCGCCGCATAAGCCACAAGCATTCCCAGTATAGAGAAGCCGATTTGCACGGGGGCTATGGAGCTAAGTGTAGCGCCGTTATTATTGGAGAAAAGCAATGCTACAATCAGGATTGAGGTCACAATGGTGGTGGGTACAGAGTATCTTCGCATCCCCATATACAGCGGAACCAGTCCCATAAAGCTGGCAGCAACGGCATTGATTAACGTCCGTGCTGATTGTTGCCCCAGTATGGAAAGAGTAAGGTTATCCGGTACAATCAAAACAAACTGGTTGAGCAGATGAATAGCAGCCGTAATGATTATTTCCGAAATAATAATGGACAAGAACGTGAACAGTAATACGACCAAGAGTTTGGCGATCATCAGCTTTTGACGATGAATCGGATACATGAACAAGATCGTAATCGATTTGGACTTAAATTCCCCGACGATAAAGCGGCATAGGAGAACGGAAGCAAACACAATAAATGTAGCTCTTACAAAATTATCTATTAGATCCAATAGTTGAGTGTACTGTGTGAATTCAGGTATTCCTTCACTTTGACTTTCCAGCGCAATAACACAGAGCAGCCCAAGAATGCATGCATTGGCGATCAGTGCTGAACGGATATAACCCGTCAGATGAAATTTTTTCAGCTCCAACTGCATCAATTTAAGCATGGAGATCACCTCCGTTTAACAGGCGAAAAAAGTAGTCTTCCAGCGTGCTGCTTTTCTGATGAATGGAATCCACCTCTATATCATTTAAGATGAGCGTCTTCGTAATTTGTTTCTGCGGTACATTTGTATCGTAAATACGTATACTCTGTTCATTTATCACCTTTATATTATTCAGGCTCAAATGATGGGAGAGGACGTAGGCCGCCTTCTTACAATCGTTGGTCGTAAATTCGATGTATTCCGTATTGGTTTCCCGCACCTGCTCCATCGATACTTCCTCAATCAGTCGTCCGTGATTAATCACGCCTACCGTATCCGCAATCTGCTCTATTTCCGCTAAAATATGACTGGACACGAGCAGGGTCATCCCATATTCCTTGCATAGCATGTGGAATAGTTGGCGGATTTCCTTGATTCCCACTGGGTCCAGACCATTAATGGGTTCATCCAAAATGAGTAACTCTGGCTTAGTCGCAATAGCGCGCGCAATCCCGAGACGTTGTTTCATTCCTAGCGAAAAATCCTTTACCGGCTTGTCATCTACATTTCGCAAATTCACTAATTCCAGGGCATCCCGAACAGCCTGCTTATTATAGTAGCCCATATATTCACAATGAAGTTCGAGATTTTGCTGTGCCGTCAGCCTGTCATAAAAAATCGGGTATTCAATAATTGAACCCATCCGTCCGAGCAGATGATACGACTTCGGCGTTAATTTTTCACCGAATAATTCAATTTCACCCGATGTCGGCTTGAGCAGATTCGTAATCATTTTCATTATCGTCGTCTTGCCTGCCCCGTTAGGACCGAGAAAGCCATAGGTTTCTCCCTTGCGCACATTCATACTGACTCCCGCTACAAGTTCGTTGCCCTTCAGGGCCTTGGTCAACTGATGTGTACGTATTACGTAAGTCATGGGTGTTCTCCCTTCGTATACTGCTGATAATTCAAGGATAAAGGGCGAAATGTTCATTTTTCTTTCGTGATTCTTACAAATTTATTAAGTTGAGCATGTTTAGTTCGACTAATAGTTGATTTTCTTCAATGTAAAAGAGAAGACCGTCCGCTCATATGGTCTACTAGTTAATTGAATTTCTCCGTTCATCGCTTCAACCAGGCGTTTGGCAATCGTAAGGCCCAGTCCGCTGCCTTGTACCGCCTTATTGCGGGAGTCCTCCAGTGTGTACATACGTTCAAAAACCTTGTCCTGCTCAGATTCCTGTATGCCTTTGCCACGATCCCATACCTCTATACGCACCGTATCCTGCTGTTCCGATAGAGCCAGACCTAGCGTCCGTCCATCTGCCCCGTAGCGAATGGCATTCGAGATCAGATTGTTCAGCACCCGCGCAATCGCTCCTTCGTTCCCCAAGGCATGAATGGGGTGCTCCGGGATCTCAATATGCACAGTAAATCCCTGTGCGGTCAGCAGGTCATAAAACTCCAAAATGCTGCGTCTGCACAGTTCTCCCACTTCCAGTCGAGTCAACGGAATATCCGTATCATTAGCCTCCAGCTTCGCCAAGTTAAAAAAGCTGCCGATCAGCTCAATCGCTTCGCTTGTCTTTTGATGAATTTTGGATAGCAGCTTTATACGTTCTTCTGGCAAAATAGTCGGATCGCCATCTAGCATCTCGGCATATCCAAGCACAACCGTAAGCGGGGTCTTGAGATCGTGGGAAATGTTCGAAATCATTTTGCGCATGGCGATTTGGCTACGGTTGTAATCTGCAGACACTCTGAGATTCAAGTCCAGTAGTCGGTTAATTTCCGTCATGAGTCGTTGCAGTTCAACGTCACCTGTGACATATAGCAGCTTTTCCGCATGGTTCACCGTCACAATCCGCTCTAGTAGGGTTCGGATATCCTTTATTATGCGCTTATAGGCCATACGCTCCCGCCAAAACCATACTATAACGACTGACATGATGAGACCGACAATCCATTCAGAAATGTTTTCGATGTTCATATCAGCCATTCTCCCATTTGTAGCCAATGCCCCATAGCGTTTTAATGTGGACAGGATGAGAGGGATCTTCTTCGATTTTCTCACGTAGGCGGCGAATATGGACGTTAATCACGTTCTCGTCGCCCATATAATCGTCTTTCCAAATAAATCCGTATAATTGTGCTTTTGTAAATACCCGATTCGGATTGGCTACAAACAGCTTCAAAATATCGGACTCTTTGGCTGTTAGCTGAATTTCATTTTCATTGCGTATGACTGTAAAATGATCAAAATCAATGCGCAGACTGCCGTAGGTCAAAACTTGTGCTTGCGGCTGTTCCTCCTGCTGTTGCTGACGGGCATATGTAGTAGATCTGCGGATCGCGGACTGAATACGAGCGGTCATTTCCAGCATTGAAAAAGGTTTGGCAACATAATCGTCTGCCCCAAAGCCCAGTCCAAGCGCTTTATCCACATCGCTGTCCTTGGCTGACATAATCAGAATAGGTACGGCGCTGTGGGTACGGATTCGGCGGATCACCTCCATACCGTCCACCTTCGGCATCATCAAATCCACCAGTACCAGATCATAGGTATGACGTTCAAAGGCAAGAAGCCCCTCTTCCCCGTCATAGGCAGTGGTTAGACTGTATCCTTCCTTAGTGAGTGCTTTGAGTAGCATTTCGGCAATAGATAGATCGTCTTCAATAAGTAAAATATGTTGTGACATAGGTGTGGAACACCCCTAATTTTTAGATTAAGCTCGCGTGACGAACTGTACCTGAATTATATAGAGCAGTGGAGGGGATTTCCATAAAAAATATCCAAAGGGAAAATTAATGTGTCTGGTAATATATCATTCCCCTATATTATACTGAAAGAGTTTATAATCGGATGTTTGGAATACGGTGTTATAATATCCGGGACATGCCTCATGTAAGAGACTAGGTATGTCGAATCACGCTGCGGTACAGGACCGTCAATAAAGGAGAGCAACGATGTTTGTTATACGAGGAACACAAAAACTGCTGAAGGAATGGGAGACTGAACCACTTCAAGTTGATATTTATCCGCCTTTGAATAGTTGGCATGCCAGCTTGTTTTTACTTAATCGAAGAAAAAATATAGTGTTTATGCATGATATATCCCGCTTAAGCATCACGCTTTTTGGGATCAAAAAATCGCAGTACAACAACCTGCCAGTTCTTTTTGTGCAAGCTTTGAAGGAATTAATGATCAGTGAAGGCTTTGATGAGCAGATTGTAAAGGCATACACACAGGAAGGCGAGCAGATGCTGGCTACGACGACGAATAGTCATAGTGTAATGGGAACCTTGGATGAGATTATTTTTATCATGAAGGAACTGGATATGGAGCATGGGTGCGAGCTGGAAAAAAACCAGTGGAATAACCGGATTGTTTTCAAAACTGTTGAATACAAGTACCCTGTTGATGTTTTTAAAGAAATGCTAGAAAAGCATTATAAACTAGAGAGTATTTGAGAAATTTATGATTTTACCGAAATTAAGTTCCATTTATTCCCTCTGTCCTATATAATCTAATATAGTTCTAAAAGACTATATAAAGAGAGGTAAGGGGTAAATGAAAATTAAATTAAGAAATAAAACTGGAATGATCAAGGAACGCAAAGTAGGTTTTTCATGGACTACGCTCTTTTTCGGTTTTTTCCCTGCGTTGTTTAGAGGGGATTGGAAGTGGGCAGTTATTATTTTTCTGGTATCGATCCTTACGAGTGGGGCGTCCAACTTTGTATTTTGCTTCATTTATAACCGCTTACATATTAATGATCTGCTGTCCCAAGGCTATGGTCCTGCTACTAAGAAATCCCAAGCTATCCTGATTTCCAAGGGATTTATTGCTGAAAATTACGCTGCTAACTTTGCAGGTTAATTTGAGAGCTGCTTGTTAAACGAGACGTATCAAAAGAGCATCCACCAAAGTCCATGCGGGCGGGGAATGCTCTTTTTTTATAACTCACATGATAGCAACGCTTGCGATGAAATGAATCATAGCGCAATAAGCGGCACACTTTGGTAAAATAAAACGATACAGGGTTTGGCACCATCAGTCAGACTTATAAAACGGGGGGTACATAACGAAAGATGAAGAGGATTATTGATATAGCCAAAGAAGCAGGAATTGAAGAAGAACATTTGGAGACGTATGGAAAATATAAAGCGAAGCTGAACCCGTCCCTGTGGGAGCAGTTAAAGGATCGCCCGAATGGAAAGCTGGTGCTGGTTACGGCGATGAATCCCACGCCGGCAGGAGAAGGAAAAACGCTGACAACCATCGGGCTGTCACAGGCGCTGAATGCGCTGGGGCATAAAACCGTTGCTGCGTTGCGTGAGCCGTCCCTTGGCCCTTGCTTCGGCATGAAAGGAGGAGCAACCGGGGGAGGACAAGCCCAGATTGTTCCGGCAGAAGACATTAACCTGCATTTTACAGGTGATATTCACGCGATTTCAGCTGCGCATAATTTGCTGGCAGCGATGATCGATAACCATTTGTTTCATGGAAATGCTTTGCGGTTGAAACCGGAGCGGATCGTGTGGAAACGCGCTGTCGATATGAACGACCGGAGTTTACGAAATATTGTGACCGGATTGGGGTCAGGTAATGGAGCGGTGAGAGAAAGTGGCTTTCTGATTACCTCGGCTTCAGAAGTGATGGCGGTATTATGTTTAAGTGAAGATATGGACGATCTTAAAGTGCGATTGGGTCGGATGGTGATTGGTTATAACGTAGATGGCGAAACGGTAACAGCTGAGGAACTACATGCGGTGGAAGGTATGGCTGTGCTGCTTCGGGAAGCATTGAAACCCAATCTGGTGCAAACGTTGGAGGGAACTCCAGTTATTGTGCATGGCGGACCTTTTGCGAATATTGCGCATGGATGCAGTAGTTTGATCGGTACGAAGCTGGCCCTGAAGCTGGGAGAGGTGGTCGTTACGGAGGCTGGATTCGGGGCTGAGCTGGGGGCAGAAAAGTTTTTTGACATCAAGTGCCGTCAATCCGGTTTGCAGCCAGATGCGGCTTTGTTGGTCGTAACCGCCAAAGCGCTGAAATATAACGGCGGTGTAGCTAAAAATGAGCTGGACGCAGAAAATCTGGAGCAAATGCAACTTGGATTAGCCAACATGAACCGGCATGTACGGAATTTACAAAAGTTTGGCGTGCCAGTACTGGTGGCGGTCAACCATTTTGTAACAGATAGCGAAGCCGAGCTGGAACTAATATTTTCGGAATGCCGCAAGCTGGGTGTACCCGCAGAGCTGTCACAGGTGTGGGCACAGGGAAGCCAAGGGGGAGAAAAGCTAGCCCAAAGCCTGCTCAACCTGCTCCAGGAGGACAAAGCCCATTTTGCACCATTGTATGAGCATACACTTGATTTGCAAGCGAAAATTAGTGTCATTGCGAAGGAACTTTACGGTGCGGCAGAGGTAGCTTACACTCCTGCGGCCAAACGGGCGTTGGCCGGTATGGAGCAGCTTGGTTTTGGACAACTGCCTGTATGCATGGCCAAAACGCCGTATTCTTTCTCAGATCAACCTTCTCTGCTAGGTGCACCGGAGGGCTTTACCATTCACGTGTCCCGCGTTTCTTTGTCCGCAGGGGCAGGCTTTGTGGTCGTGGAAACAGGCAATACTATGACGATGCCAGGATTGCCCAAATCCCCAGCAGCTGAGCATATGTCGCTGGAGGCAGATGGGAGCATTCAAGGTCTAATGTAGTATCTTTAGAAAAATGGCAGCTTCTCAGGATGGAGTGCCAAGCAGTTTGGGCAGTGCAGTAAGCAGTTTTTGCCGGGTCATGGCATCGCTCCAGTTCCAGCGGTCAGCTTCTACGAAATATACCCGACCTTGACGTACAGCAGGAAGGCTGCGCCAGAGAGGGCTGCTGATCATACGTTCCAGCGTACGTTTGGATTCTGGAGCTGTTGGGACAAGCATAAAAATGCGGTCCCCGGCGTAATCAGGCAATTCGTTCGGATCTATTTCTGCGAAGCCTTGTTCCGCGTCGAGCACCTTTTGGATCAGCTCAACGGGCTGAAAGCCCTGTGGGTGGTAGAGGGCCGACGAGAATCCGGACATCCCCATGACAAAGAGCCGATCACCATGATCGAAGATGAAGACGGAGGCCGTTTCTCCGGCTGTGATTTGCGTACCGAGCTGCTGCCACATTGCCAGATTGCGGGCTGTAAAGGTAGACAACCAGCGTTCGGCCTCCCGCTCCTTACCGAGCCAGACGCCAAGTGTACGCATCCGTTCCTCCAGCGTGGCGAAGGAGTTGAAGGTGACGGTGGGAGCGATACTAGCAATGCGCTCATATTCCTGTTCATCCGAATTGGCGATGATAATTAGATCGGGATCAAGAGCGCTGGTCAAGCGAATATCCAGTGGAAGGCCCACATCGGCGACATTCACAAGACGATGTTTATAGACGCTGTATTCACTGAGTCGCAGACTTCCACCGATGGCTTTGGCCCCTAATGCCAATAGATCGCCCATCGTTTCTCCATGATAGATGATGCGGCTTGCTCGGCGCGGAATGTGAATATGGTGACCCGTCCAATCCTTGACGCGCACAGAACCGGAGACAGAAAGTGCGTACTTGCCAGGGGGAATCCCGGTCATTTGCCTAAACCGTCGATTAAAATAATATTCGTCAGAGAAACCAACCTGACGGGCAATTTCACGTAAAGGCCGTTTGCATTCCAGCAGCAGCCGCTTGGCATGGTTCAAGCGCAGCTCAGTGAGGTAATGCAGCGGCTTTTTGCCTGTAATTTTACGAAACAATTGGGAGTATTGCCATATGGAAACGTTCGCTTGTTCAGCGAGCTGCTTGACGGTAATGGGCTTTTCATAGTGGTTTTCCATATATGAAAGGGTACCTTCCACCGATGCTGGCAATGCCGGATTAGAGGTATTATTTTGATCAATATGGGTGTGGTCTTCCTGCCACAGCAAGAGCAACTCTTGAAACATGATTTGCTGCCGTAATACAGATGTTTGGTTATGCGGCTGTACCGTTTGTTGGGTACTATGAAATAACTCTTCAGTCAACTGAATAAGTTTGGAGGAAGAAGAGGCAATGTATTCGCGCGGTCCCGGCAGGACAGGTTCATGATATAGGGATGGCATACGTGCTGCGTGTTCAGCCAAGGCCATGTCCGCTTGTGGTTCTGATGGCAAAGCGATGACCTCAAACGTGATTTTGTAGTATTCGGGTACAGTTCCATTCAGGGGAGCGATTTGATAGGATTCACCTGGAGCTAGCCAATACCCATGACCTGTATGGGATAGATACTGCTCTGGGCCAATGTCCACCATACTTGTCCCACCGATGAATATAAGAAGACAGTGATATGAATTGGGACGTGATAATAATTCATCGGTAGGCTCACCAACCAACGCAATTTCTTTAAAATGAAAAAGCAGTGAGCTGAACGGGGGAGGATATACGGATGACGGAGACTGGTTCACGGTATTGCTCCTTTTATTGAGAATGGTTATCATGTATGTATAAGTATACCTCCTTTAGGTTCAACAAAAAAGAAGCCTATCAACAAGTGTCGATAAGCTTCTCCAATTTTTATTTGATGAGCTTGGGCAATTCCTCCAGCAGCCATTCTCGAGTGGAAGCATCACTTTCAGTTTTGCCAATATCCTGAGTGTACACACGTCCCTGTTTGACAGCAGGAAGCTGGAGCCACAGCTTGCTTTTCATTAACTGTTCGGTGGATTGTTGGGCTTCTGAACTTGGTGTTCTTAGTATGAAAATCCGATCTCCAGCGTATTGTCCGATCACTTCCTGAGATATTTGTACAAATCCTTTGTCCTCATCCAGTGCTTTCTGAATAAGAGGAGTAGGCTTGAAACCATTCTTTTCATACAGTATTTGTGACAGTCCTGTCCGTCCCATTGCGAATAAACGGTCGCCAGGATAGTAGGTAAACACTGAAGCAGTTTCCCCCGCCTTAACACCCTCTGCGTGAAGCTTGATCCACATCTCCGCTTCCTTTATTTTATATTGGGCAAGCCAATCTTCAGCAACCTTTTTCTTGTTCACAATGTCTCCGAGATGCAGCAAACGTTCGTTTAACGGGGCAAAGGTATCGAACATAATTGTAGGTGCAATTTTTGTTAACGCTGCGTATTGTTTTTCATCTGTATCGGCGGTAATGATCAGGTCAGGCTGTAGTTCCAAGGTTTTTTCCAAATTAATCGGGAACCCCAGATCGGCCACGTTCTGAACCTGCTTCTCATAAACCTTGCCCTCAATCATAGAAGTCGATGTACCTATAGCTTGTACGTCTAAAACCAATAGATCCCCATAGTTTTCTCCGAAGTAAGCAATGCGCCCAGGAGTCGTGGGAATGTTCACTGTATGTCTCTTATAGTCTGTGTAGTCACGAGTTGTGGCAGCTTCCGATGTTTTTGTAGATGCTGTTGTGTTGCTGCTTGCAGTCTGATTGTGAGATGCGCCGCATCCCAGTAGCAATGCCCCCATAAGAAAGAAAAGGCAGATCAGAGCAGTGTATTGTCGAGTAGAATTTTTGTTGATTGTCGAGTTCTTGTTGGTCATAGCAACCTCCGTATAATAGAATGATTCAGAATTTTGTAAATGAGAATTATTATCACAAAAGCAATGATAAGCGCTGGACCCTCAATACTCAATGGACAAACTTGGTCAATGAATCCGATTTTGTACAAAATAAGTCTCATGTGTTCTTAGCTCATTTCAGGTTTTTCAAATTTTATTGATTTGTCATTTTTTATGGTATAGAATATCGTTTTTATACATTTGAAAGGGGTTTTGAAATGGCATTGTTTATTACATATGTTTTACTAGGTTTCTCTATAGCACTACCTGTAGGTACAATTACCATTGAAATGACGAAGCAAGGGCTAAAGAATGGATTCATGCATGGATGGATTGTGGGCCTTGGGGGGATGACCGTCGATTTGTTATTAATCATTGGTTTATATTTTGGTCTGGCCTCAGTTTTGTCATTATCTGTTGTACAGGTGATCATGTGGTTCATTGGAGCTATATTTTTGTGCTACGTGGGTTACGACAGCATTAAAAATGCAGATCATGATATTGCGCTAGAAGGAGAGAAAAAGACGAAATCATTATTTTCTTCCTATAAAAATGGGCTGCTTGTAGCTGTTTCACCAGGAAATTTAGTGTTTTGGGTGAGTGTTTTTGGAACTGTGCTGGCAAGTTCATTTGATCGGTCAAATACAAGTCAGTTCTTGATTGTTGGCTTAGGTATTTTGTTTGGTATTCTTATCCATGATTTAGGCTTGATGATCCTTGTAGCGACAACACGAAAAGCGATGAATCGAACCGCCATCAAGTGGGTTACGATCAGTGCTGGTGTGGTCTTGATCGGTTTTTCTTTTTATTTCCTGTATGAATTTATGATCACTCTCCAAAAGATTTTATAGCATTACACAAGGATACGTTCAAGCTTGTCATGCCAGTCTGCATAAATCGAACAAGTCCTTCATAGACATGTACTAATTCATTTAAAACATGTGCTGAAGGGGTTGATGACATGCGCCGGATTTCATGGATGCTTGCCATGGTCATGTGTGTAACGCTGCTACTGGCCGGGTGCGGCAAGAAGAGCGCGGACGATGTGGTTAAAGATTTGAGTGACGTGGTGAGCGACCTGAACAGCTACCACGGTACAGCTTTGATGACGCTGCATACCGGCGACACGCCGCAGGAATACAAGGTTGATATTTCCTACCGCAAGCCGTCCTATTACCGAATTGCCATGACGAACGAGAAAAAGGATGTTACGCAAATTGTGCTTCGTAATGATGAGGGTGTATTTGTACTGACACCCAGCCTGAACAAAAGCTTCCGTTTCAAAAGCGACTGGCCAAACAATCAGGGTCAAGTATATTTATATGAAACGTTAGTTCGCAGCATTATCGGCGATGCCTCCCGTCAGTTGGCTACCGACGATAAATCCTATGTGTTTGATGTGGCAGCAAATTACAACAGCCATGCGCTGGTGAGACAAAAGATATGGCTGTCCAAAAATGACTATGCACCCACTCAGGTACAGGTGTCTGATGCGAATGCCAAGGTAGTTGTTGATCTGAAATTCGATCAATTTGCTTTTGATACGAAGTTTGACAAGGACTCCTTTGATATGGAGCGGAACATGGCTTCAGGTAAGACGAGTACGGGTAGCGAAGGGGCGCCATCTTCTGGAGCAGTAGATTCCAGCGGTCAGCTTGATCCTTCCGGTGCGGTGGATGGGACGACTGGCGTGACGTCTGGCGAACCCGGACAAGAGCAGGGAACAGCAGGGGATGCAGTCCAGCAGCCGTCAGGGGAAGCGAAGGTGGACGGTACTGCCACAAACGATACATCCAAACCGGACGCAGCAGCCAACGCAGAGGCGCAGCAACAAACCCCGGGCACATCGGATGCCGCAAACGGAACGTCAGCGGGAACAGATGCGGCAGAAGCTGTGATGGGTGAGTTCGGCTTGATCGAACCGTCCTACACGCCAGCCGGAGTGCAGATCAAGGATACGCCGGAGCTGGAGGATAATGGTACACATGCGGTGATGCTGCGGTATAGTGGAACGTATAACTATACCATTGTAGAGGCGCGTCCCAAAGATCGGGCGGTCGCACTGGCCGCAGGCGAACTGGTTGATATTGGAGGGAGCTTCGCCGTTCTGACCGGAGGCGAACAGCAGACGATGACCTGGATGAATGACGGAATCGAGTTCAGAATCACCAGTGCTGACCTGCCTGTGAGCGAAATGATACAAATTGCCGCTTCTATACAGGATCAATCGGGTAAATAAAACTTTATAGACGGATGCAGACGGTCTAGAGTGTAAAAATGCTCTGCTGCCGCCCGTATCCGTCTTTTGTTCATTCGCGGTCTAGGATGTGCACCGCTTGTATGTCGTGTTCATTGTAGAGGATGCTGGCAAACGTCTCCTGCCATTGACAGCCACGTTTTTGAACATTACCATTAACCTTTGGAAGCAAGAACTTTGCCACACTCCGAATGGTAAAAGGTTATGTTACAGGCTAACAATTGAAGAAGGTGACTGGATTTGCAAGCACAATACAGATCGACCCGGGCCGAAATCAACCTGGATCACCTTGGCGCCAACTATGAAGCTTTTCGCAAGGCATTGCCAGCGGATAAGCTGATACTGGTCTGTGTCAAGGCTAATGCCTACGGACACGGTGCCGTGGAAATTTCAAAGGAATTGGAACGCCTTGGTGCGGATTATTTGAGCGTCGCTTTTCTGGATGAAGCGTTGGAGCTTCGTCATGCGGGGGTTCAGCTACCGATTCTTGTACTCGGCTATACCTCACCGGAAGCTGTACAAACGGCTTGGGAGCATGATATCTCATTGACTGTGTTCAGTGAAGAAGTGCTGGAGGGTATCCGCAGACTGGACCGCCAAGGAAACGAACGCAAGCTGAAGGTGCACATCAAAATAGACAGCGGCATGGGAAGACTGGGTTTGCTGCCTGGAGAAGAGGCTATGGCTTTTGTCCGGCAGGCTCACGAATTAGAGCAGGTGCTGCTGGAAGGCATGTACACCCATTTTGCCCGCGCGGATGAAGAAGACAAAAGCTATACACTGCTACAATATGATCGGTTTCGGGGCGTGGCGGAAGCGCTAAGGGAACAAGGTATCACCATTCCCATTATACATACGGGCAATAGCGCCGCCACCATTGATACCCCTTCTCTTTCCCCCAATATGGTGCGGATTGGTATCAGTATATACGGTCTGTATCCGTCTGATGAGGTTAATCGGCAAGCCATTGAGCTGCTGCCTGTATTGTCATTGAAGACGGCGGTGGTTTACACCAAAACGCTTCCTCCCGGCTGGGGAGTTAGTTATGGCACCAGGTATGTAACCTCCAGTGAAGAACGGATCGGTACACTGCCAATCGGCTATGCGGATGGATACTCCCGCATGCTGAGTGGGAAGATCGAAGTGTTGATACGCGGTCGCCGCGTCCCGGTACTCGGTACGATTTGCATGGACCAGTGTATGGTATCCTTACAATCTTTCGCAGAAGATGCGGAAGAAATCCAAACCGGCGAAGAGGTTGTTCTCATCGGCCAGCAGTCCGGCGAAACTATCGCGGCGGATGAGCTGGCATCCAAGCTTGGTACGATCCACTATGAGGTGATCTGCATGATCGCAGACAGGGTACCGCGTGTATACACACGAGGTCATGTTCCTGTTGTTCGAGTGAACTCGCTTCTTCCAACCCGCTGGAATTAATTTCATAACGCAAATTACCGAATAAAAGCAGGAGTTTTCGCAGAACGTCCCGAAATATGTACAAAGGAAAGAAAAGAGCGCTATAACTGTCAAAAGACGCATCAGGCTCCGCTGACACTTGTATTTCGGGGATCAAACGCCTGTACGAAAACGAACTGCGTAGTTTATAATGGAATGCAGCATAGATGATATACGAATATCATATACATTCTCTTGTATTCCGTTTGAATAAATTACCGGGAATAACGTTATAATGGTACAATGGCGACAAGGTTTTGGGGGTGGAAGAGAAGTTGGCCAATTTGCAGAACACCAAAAGAATAATGATCAGTTTGCCAGATCATCTCTTGCAGGAAGTGGACGGGATCGTAGCTATGGAAAATTCCAACCGCAGTGAATTTATCAGGCAGGCCATGAAGCTGTATGTAGGCGAACGTAAAAAACGTTACATTCGTGAAGCTATGCAGCGTGGATACATGGAAATGGCTAAAATTAACTTAACCATGGCATCCGAAGCCTTTCACGCGGAGGAAGATGCAAACAGCACCTTGGGCCGTACAGTTAGCGGGGTGTAATCCATATTGATCGTAAAGCGCGGCGACGTTTTTTTTGCAGACCTTTCACCCGTAGTCGGTTCCGAGCAAGGTGGCGTCAGACCTGTGCTGATCATTCAAAATGATATCGGCAACCGGTTTAGTCCTACTGTGATCGTAGCAGCCATCACCGCCCAGATTCAGAAGGCAAAGCTGCCTACACACGTGGAAATCGACGCGGCGACGCATGGCTTTGATCGTGATTCTGTTGTTCTTCTGGAGCAAATTCGGACGATCGACAAGCAAAGGCTTACCGACAAAATCACCCATTTAGATGAAGAAACCATGCGCAAAGTGAGCGATTCGCTACAAATCAGTCTCGGTTTGATTGATTTTTAGCGTGATGGAACGACGAGTGAAACGGGAAAAGGGCAGCGCTTGGGCGCTGCCCTTTTGCGTGTCCAATGAAAAATGCAGGTAGGGCTTGCTTTAACGTCACCTGCTGGCGCTTTGAATCTTTTTTTGTGATAATGAAAGACATGGTGTACGACAAGAGCTGTGAGGAAGAAGGGATAGGTTTGTCTAACGAGGAAACGAAGACGGAAATCCGGCAGGAGCCGAACGAAGCAGAACGCCAAGAGCGGATTGTCAAACAAGTGGCGAGAGAGCTGTCGCTGGCACTCAAGCAAATCCGGACAACGATCAGTTTGTTGGATGAAGGGAATACAATTCCTTTTATCGCGCGTTATCGTAAGGAAATGACAGGAGAGCTGGATGAAAATCAGCTGCGTGAAATTGAAGATCGTGTGGTGTATTTGCGTAATCTGGAGGATCGTAAGGTAGAGGTCATCCGCATTATTGATGAGCAGGGCAAGCTGACGGAAGACCTGCAGACTGCTATCACCTCTGCGGTTAAACTTCAGGAAGTGGAGGATCTGTATCGTCCGTATCGGCAAAAACGCAAAACCCGCGCCAGTGTAGCGAAGGAACGGGGACTGGAGCCACTGTCCATCTGGATCTGGAGCCAGCCGAAACAGGGCGATGCTCTGAAAGAAGCCGAGTCTTATGTTAATGCGGAACTGGGAGTGGACAGCGCCGAGGCGGCCATCCAAGGAGCCTTGGACATTTTAGCTGAAAATATAGCGGATGATGCGGCTATTCGCCAATGGGTACGCCGATATACGCTGGACCATGGTATGTTGACCTCCGAAGCGAAGGACGCGGAGCAAGAATCCGTGTATGAAAACTACTACAGCTATCGTGAGCTCGCTAAGAAAATGCCACCTCACCGTATTCTGGCAATTAATCGCGGGGAGCGGGAAGGCATTCTTAAGGTTGGTCTTGAGGTGGCGCCAGATTCCATTTACAATTACGTGGCTGGCCAAGTGATTAAAGGATCGTCTGTCGTGCAAGATCTGCTGCGCAGTGTCATTGAGGATGCGTATAAAAGACTTATCGCGCCATCTATCGAGCGTGAAGTACGCGCTGAAATGACGGAGAAGGGCGAGCAGCAGGCCATCTCCATCTTTGCAGGCAACTTGCGCAGCCTGTTGCTACAGGCTCCGATCAAGGGCCGACGTGTGCTCGGTGTCGATCCGGCCTATCGGACAGGCTGTAAGCTGGCGGTTGTCGATGACACCGGCAAGCTGCTCGAAGTGGCTGTGACGTATCCGACACCGCCGAATAACAAGAAGCGCGAGGCTGCTGAAAAGTTCAAGCAGCTAATTGCCCAATATGGTATCGAATTGATTGTCATTGGTAACGGAACCGCTTCGCGCGAGACAGAGCAATTTGTAGCGGAAGTCATTGCGGACATTGGTGACAGCAGTCTAGCGTATCTGATCGTCAATGAGGCGGGCGCGAGCGTATACTCTGCCTCCAAGCTGGCACAGGAGGAATTTCCCGATTTGGACGTGGCTGAGCGCAGTGCGGCTTCCATCGCACGTCGTGTGCAGGACCCGCTGGCTGAGCTGGTCAAAATTGAGCCGAAGGCTATTGGTGTAGGCCAATACCAGCATGATGTGTCGCAGAAACATCTGGATGAAAGCTTAAAGGACGTTGTCGAATCAGCCGTTAACCATGTCGGTGTGGATGTGAATACGGCTTCCTCTGCGCTGTTATCCTATGTAGCGGGGATCAATGCGACGATTGCCAAAAACATCGTTAAGTACCGTGAGGAAAACGGTAAATTCAGCAACCGTCGTCAGTTGCAGAAGGTGCCGCGTCTTGGTGCAAAAACCTACGAGCAATCTGTAGGCTTTATCCGTATACCGGGTGGAGAAAATCCGCTGGACCGTACACCGATTCACCCTGAATCGTATGCTGTCGTAGACCGCCTGTTGGCGGAACTGAACATCAGCGCCCACGATCTGGGTACTAAGACTGCAATGGAAGCACTGAGCGTGTCCAACATTGACGAATTGGCTGCAAAGCTTGAAGTCGGCGTGCCAACACTGAAGGATATTCTGGACAGTCTCCAGCGTCCGGGCCGTGACCCGCGTGACGAGCTGCCGTTGCCTGTATTCCGCAAGGATGTGCTGAAGATCGAGGATCTCTCACCGGGTATGGAGCTTCAGGGAACCGTCCGCAATGTCATTGATTTCGGCGCATTTGTCGATATCGGTATTAAAAGTGACGGGTTGGTTCATATTTCACAGCTGCGCAGTGGCTTCGTAAAGCATCCGATGGATGTCGTATCTGTCGGTGATAACGTGACGGTGTGGGTGTTAAATGTTGATTTGAAAAAAGGCAGGGTTGGTCTGACGATGAAACCTCCTGCAGAGGCGCAATCGCAGGCATAATACTTTAAATAAAGCTGTACAACCTTCTTGTGAAGGTATAACAAAAGCCGGAATCTCCGAACTGATCGGAGATTCCGGCTTTCATTTTTGGATGCCTTAGCTTCTAACCGTTGTTGGCATCGAACTCCACGCCAGGTGCTTTATGATAAAAAAACCAACAATCGTTCAACAGTTTAATTTGGCGCCGGTCCTTTTTGTAAAAGGCCCGCATGAGCTGGTTGCTGAGCCATTGAGGCAAGCCGATCTCCTCCTCTGCGTTACTTCTGTATGTTTAGCATATGGGGTGGGTACCTAAAGTGTGCTTATGAATTGGGGGTTAGACTTCGGTCATTATTTTATAATATGCTTGTCAGTAAGGAGCAAAGGAGGAGAGACTGTTAGGATGGAGTCCAAGTCCCTGAGCAATTCAATGAACCATTCAATGAGCCGTTCTATGAGTAATGAAGAGCTTCAAGAATGGGTAGAGCGCATTTCGCTGGAGAGCTTCGGTGTGCCGTTTCGACATCAAGCCACCTTTAATGCGCGCCTGTCTTCCACAGGCGGTAGGTATTTTATGAAAAGTCATCATATTGAAATTAATCCACATCAACTCGCAGCTTACGGACGTTCTAAGGTGGAGAAAATTATTAAGCATGAGCTGTGCCATTATCATTTACATTTGCGAGGGATGGGCTATCAGCATCGAGATGCTGACTTCAAAGCATGGCTTGCCCGTGTAGGAGGGAGCAGGCATTGTCAGACTCTGCCAGGAAGAACGGAACGTAAGCCTCAGCCTTATCGTTACAAGCTAGTATGCGTTTCCTGTAAACAGGAGTATATGCGCAAGCGTAAGATGAATCCTCAGCGGTATCGCTGTGGGAAGTGTGGAGGTAAGCTTCGCCTGTTGGCACTTGACGGCACCCCCTGAATCATGGTAAATTAACCATACTGTATGATAATTTACAGTAATGTTCCCTGATAGCTCAGTTGGTAGAGCACTCGACTGTTAATCGAGTTGTCACAGGTTCGAGTCCTGTTCGGGGAGCCATGGAGAGGTACCCAAGTGGCTATAAGGGGACCCTCTGCTAAGGGGTTAGGCTGCGAAAGCGGTGCGAGGGTTCGAATCCCTCTCTCTCCGTTGGTATTTTAAGCAGAAAAAGGACGCTCGTATGCATTGTAATGATGCTTGCGAGCGTCCTTTTCGTCTATATCTGCTTTGAGAATAACGGTGGACTGAAATCGTTTAAATGGAGAGGCGGACGTGCTTCGTACAGCATGAAGCGACGTTAGCCTGTCTTGTACGCAGCCAATAACTTCTATTTCACGCTGTCAGCCTCGACTGTCTTGAGTATGTTCAACAGAGCATGAGCGACGCCATCTTCTGCATTAGTCAGAGTCACTTCGGAGCAGACGGCCTTGATGTCGTCTTTTGCATTGCCCATGGCAATGCCTGTTCCTGCCATCGTCAGCATGGAGATATCGTTGTAGCTGTCCCCAATCGCTACGGCTTCCTGCATGGGAATGCTCAGATGATTCGCCAGATAACGCAATGCATTACCTTTAGACGCATCCCTATGCTCGACTTCAAAGTTACGGTCTGAAGAGATGACCATGTTCAGGCCCTGAAAACCTCGGTAACGTTCACGGCCCCAATCCAATTTGGCTTGATCAAAGGAGAAACAGAGCACGTTATAAATCTCTACATCCAGTGGAATGTCCTCATATGAAGCGATGCGGGTATGTCCGGTCTGTTCATATTGTTTTTCAGCTGCATGTAATAAAGTATCCAGCGAAATATCCGGGTTGGAGCTCAGCAAGCGGTCCATTTCAACAGCAAGCAGCTGGTGTCCGTTTTGTGGAGAATAAATAGCGCGGTCTGTCATGACCTCATAGTAAAAGTCGTTGTCATGCAGCCAGCTCAGCACTTCAAACGTTTCACTGCGGCCCATAGGAGTAGAGGTTAACTGACGACGATGCACATCGTGTACGGTTGCGCCGTTTGCTCCAATGACGGGAGTTACAAGCTCTGCTTCCTCTAGCTTTGTCCAGGCGTCATAAGCGGCTCTACCAGTGGCAATTGTCACCTGAACGCCTTGCTGCTGTGCTTGGCGTATAGCCTCCGCGTTCACTTTGCTTATTTTTCCTTCCTCGTTCAGCAGTGTTCCATCCATATCAATCGCAAACAGTTTCATTTCTCCCCAGCTCCTGTCTTTCGATATCTCTGTGATAAGTCTTGAGTTCTAGCTAATCGGTTTCGTATTTTATGAGGGTACAACAACTTCCACATCATAATGTTGCAAAATTTCCAGCATCGCTGGTTCTGGCAATCTGTCGGTGATCACGATATTAACTTCAGACAGATCGGCAAAACGATATGGAAAATTGATTCCGAATTTCGAATGGTCTGCAAGGACGATCACCTGATCTGCCTGTTTCATCATTTGATGCTTCAACATACCGTCTTCTTCATGAATCAGGCTTAGTCCGTGGGCTGATATACCACCAATCCCGATAAAGGCTTTGTCTACAAAATAGTGAGACAAAGTGGCGATCACGGAGGAGCCATATACATATCGGTGTTCTTTTTGCAGGCGGCCTCCCAACAGATGTATGGAGACACCGTCTTTTCCAGATAGCACGTCAGCCTGATTGATTGAATTGGTGATGACCGAACATTCCTGCACATTCAGTCTTTCTGCACACGCCTGTACGGTGGTAGAGGAATCCAATATAATACGATCCTTATCTCGTACCATGCTGGCAGCCAGTTGTCCGATCACTTGTTTCTCCTCGGATACAGTAAGTAGTCTTTCATTATAATTTCCAATTGGATCGTGATGAAGTGTAGGTAGAAGAGCGCCGCCGCGGGTGCGAATAATTTTTTGATGCTCTTCAAGTTTTACGAGGTCTCGACGGGCCGTATCTCGTGAAACATTAAAAAATTCACAAATATCATCCACCGAAATACGCTTATGAAGCTGTAAGTAATCAACGATTTTTAACATTCGTTCTTCCTGATACATAAAAAGCTCCTCTAATATATAATTATTTCGGTATCTCGTAAGTGATTATAAGTAAATTCAAGTGATATTGCAATCGTTTATCGCTATTTTCAGGATTTTAGTGATTTTAGATAAGGCATTGTAAGTGAATGCGAATTTTGTACTTATAAAAACTGCTTTTTTAAAAATTTTAGAAATAAGTATTGCCATCCGTTATTCTATTTGGTATACTCTTTCTTGTCGCCAAGTTGGCGTATAATAATAAGGCCCGTTGGTCAAGGGGTTAAGACACCTCCCTTTCACGGAGGTAACAGGGGTTCGAATCCCCTACGGGTCATTGTTGTCTTTATAGACTACATGTTGCATGCTTAAGGGAAATTCCTGAGGTCTGGTCTAATGGCGGACAGCTTGGATGAACAGCATGAGCCATTAGCTCAGTTGGTAGAGCACCTGACTTTTAATCAGGGTGTCGAAGGTTCGAGTCCTTCATGGCTCACCATTTATATTTTGTTATGCGGTCGTGGTGGAATGGCAGACACGCTATCTTGAGGGGGTAGTGAGCGTACGCTCGTGGAGGTTCGAGTCCTCTCGACCGCATCAATGGAATAAACGGAAAAGTCTCTCGCGGTAGAGGCTTTTTTTATTTGTGTAGTGATGTAATAAAGTAATGATTATGATGAAATAATGATTCCATAGTATAATATAATGCCATAATGTTATAGAATGATAAGTATAAACTTATGAAGTGACGGTGAAAAATATGGACACTCAACTGTTAGGAAATATATCAGAAAATATTTTGGGCTTGTTTCCGATTGTGAAGAAGAAATTTTTCACCTACGGTCCGCTCGATTTCCCATTACACTTGTCGCCTAATAACTTTCAAGTGCTCATGCTTCTGCGTGAAGTGCGTTCGTCTACAGTATCCGATTTGTCCAAACAACTTAATGTCTCACGTCCAAACATGACTCCTCTTCTGGATAAGTTGGTGGAGCATGGGTTGGCTGACCGCCAATCGTGTGATTCGGATCGCAGAGTCGTGAATGTGGCGATTACACAGGAAGGCGATGCTTTTTGTGAACAGGTATTTCATACCTTCTCCAATAAAATTCAAGAAAGACTGGTGTATTTGCCAGAAGAAGATTTATTGCATCTGAGTGAAACTTTGAATGAATTGAAGCATATCTTACTTAAAATCGACAACTCTGCTACGTGATTGGCGTAAGTGAACTGGCTTAAAGACCGCCCTTTCTTCGGAAAACAGGCGGTTTTTGTTGCGTGTTGTGGTATAATGGAAACCAACATACATAATTCGGTAATTTTAGCATACGTGATCTTTGAAATGGGAACAGAGAACATGATATCGTTATTTGAGAGCCTGCTAGGGAGGAAGGAACTTCTATGCAATCTATTTACCATCGCATTGAGGAACTCATCAAGGAACGGGGAATGACGAAAAAGGCGTTCTGCCAGCAGTTAGGCATTAGTACAGGGAACTTCGGGGATTGGAAAAGAGGAAAAACGACGCCGGGCACGAATAAACTCATTGAAATTGCTTCGTTTTTTGATGCCAGTCTGGATTGGATCATGCTGGGTCGAGATGTACAGGGTGAGGTGCTAAAGGAGTCGCAAGACCCTTATTTTTTTGGCGCTTCAGGGCAACTGAATTGCCAGGGGGAACCGCTTAGTGAGGCGGAAAGAAATTTTATACTTGAGTATATTGAATTTACCCGCTTTCGTAAAGAGAAAAACCAGCGCAATTCTACTATGAGGTAATGGTTGCTTAGGATTTGATGAGGATTACTAATGAGTAAGGCTTGAAAAATGAAAATTATTTCAGAAAAAGTTACTGTGTCGGAGGGGAAACATTTTGGGAGATCAAACTATTTATCAGCGGATTGAAGCTTTGATTAAGGATCGCGGAATGACCAAGAAGGCATTTTGTGAAAAACTTAAAATCAGTTCAGGGAATCTCGGTGATTGGAGAAGGGGTAAAACAACGCCGGGTACCACCCATTTGATTCAGATTTCGGACTTTTTTAATGTATCGCTCGATTGGTTAATGAAAGGGATTAAGCCAGGAGAAGGCGTACTTCAGGAGCAGAAGGCTGCTTATTTTTTTGGAGTGATGGGGCCACTGAATTGCCAGGCAGAAGATCTTGAGACGGAAGAACAGAATTTTATTTTAGAATATGTTGAATTTGCAAAATACCGTAAGCAAAAAAGTGAGAAGGATAAAACAAAGCCGGAATAATTTTTTGGCTAAAGATCGTCTGGGTTGAAGACCCGTAAACGAACGAGTGGGGTTCGCTTTACGGGTCTATTTGGTTTCTTGGTGATATGGAATGACCTATATGTAACTGGAATGCTTGTTAGGTTTAGAGTGCGGTGCCTCCTTATAGTCATTATCGTCGATGTTCAGAATTGCAGCAACTTGTTTTCTGTACCTTTGTGCTTTGCGGGTGCCGTGAATCAGATTGGACAAGCGTGAAGGCGGAATATTGTGTGTCTCACAAAATGTTTTCTGATCCAGTCGAAGTTCGACAAGCCGTTGTTTGATGGCCCACCCGAAGGAGGTGACAGGCATTTTGTTATTCAAGAGAAATCGCCCCTTACGGATTCTTGCGGAATAATTGGTGTGTTATAATAATCATCAGTAAACATGTTAGAATTAACCATCTAACACTATGATACACTTTTATACGTGTTTTTACAATCGTAAATGCGTCATTTTGTTGAATTAATTACTTAATTAAGTGCTAGGTGGTTCTGATAATCCGTCTAGAGTCTGCTAATGGTGTGAATTGCGATTATATGTGGATAAAAAACACTCTGCCACCTGAGGAAAGGGACAGAGTGTTTTTGGTGTTGTGACCACATTGGCGAAACGACGCATCAGGGGGATGCTGGAAGGCGTTTGAATAGACCTGAGGAGGAAAACAGTCTAGGTTCATCCAATTGGTTATTATGGCTCATATAAAGAGGTAGAGTGATGTAGGAGCTGGACCAATGTCTGTGAAGAAAGCGACGCTGAGATGCAGTTGGCTCAGGTTGGTTAAGCTTCTTCCAGGCAGAGAGGAGCTCGCTTGTCATACGCTCCATAAGAGGGTTCTTTTCCTCATAAGGAGGATTGAGTAGTTTGAAGGCATCTTCCACACAGAAGGACACCGCTGCGCTAAGATAGCCGTGAACGGTCTGTTCTACATCGTTTCCGAGGAGGAAGTTAATCCAGGTGTGAACGGTAGCGAGTGTGCCAATCGCATTGTATTGAATGAGTATAGATTCCAACTGGTCAAATTCAAGCCAAGGATAAAGAGCCTTAGCGAGCTTGAGCAGACGCTGACCGGATAGACGAAACTCCTTCACATGCTGCCAGGAGGGACGTTGGGTATGCAGCATCTTATCAATGAGGGCGATCCGCCAACTGTCATTCTGCTGGATGGCGACATACAGACTTTTGATAGCCATGCCGTCAACGGTTGTAAATTGAGGATACAAATCATCCAGCATGTAATGTTCCAGGTCTTGTAGACTGTTCAAATGTCCGTTACGCGATAGTTTCTCCAGTCCGTTAAAACGGGTAAAGCCACCAACAGGTAGGGAAGGGTCCAACAATAATGCATAGTTCAGCAAGCGGTTGCCTTTATGCAAGGTGGTTCGCCTCCTCGAAGTGAATCCTTATGTCATGTTATGTTATTTTACTTTTTACTTGGGGATAACGAAAAATATTCGAAATATATGTAATATATATTTACATTTAAATAGCTTTTGTGTCAAATCAAATATTCTTATCGCTCATACATGTTAGTTAAAATAACATATAAAATAATTATTATATTTTTGTTTACAAATAGTTGAAGAGAGAGTATAATAAATCTGTTGCCTCATTACATTATGATTTGCGGTCGTGGTGGAATGGCAGACACGCTATCTTGAGGGGGTAGTGGGCGTACGCCCGTGGAGGTTCGAGTCCTCTCGACCGCATTATATGCAAGACTCAGTTAAAAAAGCATCCTGACACGGTTTACGTGAAGGGATGCTTTTTTTGTTAAGCATTTTTCGTTATATCCTTTAGCCACAGAAGCAACGGTAGACAATAGGTCATTTATTAACTGTGATAAAGAAGGATGTCAGTTTTGCTGCAAAAGCTTCTCTATATCTCCCGCCAGCTTATCTGGAGTGGTTTGCGGTGCATAGCGCTTAAATACGTTACCTTCTCGTGTAATTAAGAATTTAGTAAAATTCCATTTGATCGCTTTGGACCCTAATACCCCCGGAGCAGTTTGGGTCAGGTAACGAAATAAGGGGTGCGCTTGATCGCCATTGACATCTGTCTTGGCGAACATCGGAAAGGTAACACCATAATTGATCTGGCAAAACTCGGAAATCTCCTCGCTGGAACCTGGCTCTTGTTTGGCAAATTGGTTGCTGGGAAATCCCAAAATTTCGAGCCCCTGTTCATGGTACTGGTCATATAGCTCTTGTAGCGCTTTGTATTGGGGGGTTAACCCACATTTGCTGGCAGTGTTCACGATAAGCAGAACGTTCCCTTCATATGTGGATAACGGAATTTGTTTCCCTTGCAGGGTGTGCGCATCATATTCATAAACGGTCATAGTATCTCTCCTTATTCAATATTCAGCAATTAAATTGTAAGCAATTAAAATCGAGGTTGCAAGTTTTGAAAAGCTGTATCAAGCCTTTAGCCGCTGTAAAATCGTATTTTGTTCAAAACAGTAAATCGCACCGCAAATGGAGCGAATTAAGGTGTTTCTTCTTATAAAAGCGGGTTCAATCGGTGTTTAGCTGGTACATATAGCGTATTTTCTTCTCTTTTTACAAAAAAAGGCCAAAAACGCCCTACCCTACGCCAATATTGACATGCTTGTCATTTTCGAAAAGGGATGAAAAACAGAGATTGAAGGAGCTGTGAGAAGCATAGTTGCATTGTAAGCGCTATTATTAATATCCTAGGCTCTAAAGGCCGATTTATAACCCCGCAGTTGAGCTTTACAGTCTTCCATGCGCGGGTGTATGATTCAAGACGTAATTTCAAATTAACTTGAATGAAGCAACAACGAAATGTCTATAGCGCTGAATTTTGCAGTTGCAAAAGCGGGGGAACCAATCGAGATTGTACGGCTTCGGAAGCCGTGTGTCTCATGGGGTGAATTTTCAGGTCAAGTGCCAGAAATAGGGCGACTCTCACGTCCGAATCCGACAGCTAACCTCGTAAGCGTACAGGGAGAGGCAACAAACCGCCGTGTGCAGCCATGGTTTATTTTATCATGGATATGTAAGAAGCCGGAGGAAAGCCTTTTTCCTTCGGCTTCTTTTTGTTGTCTTTTTATACCGGGAGAGGAGCTACTGATGGAAGGTCGGTTAATTATTGTCACTGCACCGAATGAAGCGGGCAGAAGTTTTGTGAAATTGCTTATTTTCAAAAAATTGGCGTTTGCAGTTCTCACGAATAGCGCCCAGGAGGAACGACAGCTCAAAAAAATGGGTGTGGAGCACATTGTCCGCATCAATACCATGCAAGCAGGAAAATGGAATTTTCCAAAAAAAGAAATTGGTAGTGTGTATTTGTTCGAGAACAGCTTGAATCTGACGTGCCGTTTCCTGCAAATATGTCGGCCGCTAACATCGGAATCGATCTATGTTATTACGCACGGCTGTAATCCACAAGGAATTTATCGGGGATTGGGAGCGGATCATGTGATCTACACATTGAACGGAGAGGTGGGTTTTCTGCTGAACGGATAAGCACTTATAACATAGTTGTTTTATGATTTTATGATCAAATAAGAATGGCGATCTGAGGACCGATACGGAGGGTATAAACATGATGGATATATACATGCTGCTCGTCATGGCTGTGAGTTATGGAGTGATACTGCTGTTTGTACGCTGGTGTGATGCGCAGACCTCTAAAGGAGGACGAAGAGGATGATCGTTATACTTGGACTTACGGCTATTGTGTTTATGTATTTAATCTACGCACTCCTGAACCCTGAAAAGTTCTAATCAGCTATAGGGGATAGAGCGGGCGGGAACAACAGATCTGAATATTAAGCATCATAGGTAGCAGGTTTTCGCAAACGTGTGCACACGTTTGGTGCTCTGGAAGCAGGTCTGTTGTTCCAAACGCAGGAGCATTTTGAAGGAGGAATAAAGGATGGAGCTGCTTCAAATTGGAATTGTGATCGTCATATTGCTGCTCTTGGTAAAGCCAGTGGGCACCTATATGTATCATGTATTCTCGAATGAACCCAATCGGACGGATCGGATTTTTGGCGGAACAGAAAAGCTGATTTATAAGATAGTAGGATTGAAGAAGCTGGAGAGCATGCGTTGGACTACGTATGTTATGAGTTTCATTGCAACGAATGTCGTGCTTGTGGCGATCAGCTACTTGCTGTTGCGTTTACAGGGAATGCTTCCCGGTAATCCGGCTGGAAACAGTAATATGGAAGCATCACTAGCTTTTAATACGGTAATCAGCTTTATGACGAATACGAATCTCCAACATTATAGCGGAGAAAGCGGGCTTACGTATCTGACACAGATGGCGTTCGTCACGATGATGATGTTCACTTCGGCTGCTTCCGGTTTTGCGGTTGCTGCGGCTTTTATGAGAGGATTGACGCGGCGCGGTGAAGGGATGGGCAATTTCTTTCAAGATTTTATTAAAGCCATTATAAGGATTTTCCTGCCGCTGGCCTTTGTGCTTACGCTGGTGCTGGTTGGATTGAAGGTACCACAGACGCTACAGCCTACGGCGGATCTTACGACGCTGAGCGGAACACAGCAGCAGATTTCTATGGGGCCCATTGCTTCTCTGGAGTCCATCAAGCATTTGGGGACGAATGGAGGCGGTTATGCGGGAGCTAACTCTGCGCATCCTTTTGAAAATCCAAGTCCTTGGACGAACGTGCTGGAAATTTTGGCAATGTGGGTAATGCCGGCTTCGTTGCCGTATACCTTTGGACTGTTTGCCCGTAATCGTAAGCAGGGCTGGATTATTTTTAGCTCCATGATGGTATTGTTTCTTATTTTTCTATCTATTACGTACGTGTCTGAAAAGACAGGTAACCCGTTAATCCAGACACTGGGTGTGGATGCTTCTCAAGGAAGCATGGAAGGGAAAGAGGTTCGTTTCGGCATTGGACAATCGGCTTTATTCACTGCGGTCACAACAGCGGCAACGACAGGTTCGGTCAATAATATGCATGATACACTAACCCCACTGGGTGGCATGGCTGCTTTGGGAGAAATGATGCTAAACGTCATTTTTGGCGGCAAGGGTGTCGGGCTGATGAATATGCTGATGTATGCGATTCTGGGTGTGTTTATATGCGGACTGATGGTCGGGAGAACTCCGGAATTTATGGGAAGGAAAATTGAAGGCAAGGAAATGAAGCTGATCGCGATTGCCATTTTGGTACATCCGTTTCTCATTCTCGCCCCAACTGCGCTTGCGTTTATGAGTCATTGGGGATACGACGCGGTCACTAACCCTGGCTATCACGGGTTGACTCAGGTGCTCTATGAATATGCGTCATCTGCTGCAAATAACGGTTCGGGATTTGAAGGTCTTTCGGATAACAACGTATTCTGGAACATGACAACAGGGCTGGTTATGTTCTTCGGACGATATGTATCTATGATTGCATTGTTGGCTGTGGCGGCTTCATTGAATGCCAAAGCACCGACTCCGGTGACGACGGGGACACTGCGTACGGACAACAAGTTATTTGGAGCCATTCTGATCGGGGTCGTGCTGCTGATTGGTGCGTTGACCTTTTTACCCGTCATCGTATTGGGACCTGTTGCTGAATTTTTGACCATGTGAAGAAGAAAATGAGAATGGATGAACGGGGTGTTTGATCATGAAGGAACAACGCAAACACATGCTGGACAGAAGCATCTTGAAGCATGCGATCAAGGATAGCTTTATAAAATTAAATCCGATGATTATGATGAAGAATCCTGTCATGTTCGTCGTGGAGATCGGTACATTGGTCGTGCTGCTAATGTTACTGCTTCCCGGTTATTTTGGAACTGGCAAGGAAATGGGCTTTAACCTGGCCGTGTTTGTTATTCTGTTGTTTACGTTGCTTTTTGCTAATTTTGCCGAAGCGCTCGCGGAGGGGCGGGGTAAGGCACAAGCTGCCTCTTTAAAAAAATCCAAGCAGGATACGCAAGCTAACAAGCTCATCGGAAATGACATTCAGGTGGTTAGCTCAACCGAATTGCGTAAGGGGGACGTGGTTATTGTCTCCCAGGGCGAAATGATCCCAAGCGATGGTGAGGTCATTGAAGGTCTGGCTTCGGTGGATGAATCTGCAATTACGGGCGAATCGGCTCCGGTCATCAAGGAATCGGGTGGTGATTTTTGCTCGGTAACCGGCGGGACGCGAGTGGTCAGTGACCGGATTAAGGTGCGGATTACGACAGAGCCGGGCGAGACATTTATTGATAAAATGATTTCGCTCGTGGAAGGCGCACAGCGGCAAAAAACGCCGAATGAGATTGCACTGAACACTTTGCTGATTAGCTTAACGATTATTTTTCTAATTGTAGTGGTTACGCTAGCGCCGATTGCCCGTCATTTTAACATTGATTTGCCTGTTCCTGTGCTGATTTCGTTGCTAGTCTGTCTGATTCCAACCACGATTGGAGGACTGCTGTCAGCCATCGGGATTGCCGGTATGGACCGGGTCACCCAGTTTAACGTGCTGGCCATGTCAGGCAAGGCGGTAGAAGCTTCTGGGGATATCAACACGATGATTTTGGATAAAACAGGTACAATCACCTTCGGGAACCGAATGGCGAGTGAATTCGTGCCTGTAGAGGGCGTGGAGAAGGCAAAGTTAGTGAAGTGGGCAGCGATTAGCTCTATGAAGGATGAGACGCCAGAGGGTCGCTCGGTTCTCGAATTGATGCGTAAACAGGAGCATACGCTGGATGCATCCTTGGCAGCAGGTGGAACCTTTATCGAATTCAAGGCGGAGACCCGGATGAGTGGTCTGGATCTGGCCGATGGACGAAAGGTACGCAAAGGCGCGGTGGATTCTGTTCGGCAATGGATCGTCTCGCAAAACGGCAGTGTTCCAGCTGATCTGGAGGAAAAAGCGAATCAGGTAGCCTCTGAAGGAGGTACACCGCTGGCAGTCGCGCTGGATGATCAGATATACGGCATTATTTATCTGAAGGATACAGTGAAGCCAGGCATGAAGGAACGGTTTGATCAGCTCCGGGAAATGGGTATCCGTACGATCATGTGTACCGGAGATAATCCACTGACAGCAGCTACAATTGCACGAGAAGCGGGTGTGGACGACTTTGTAGCTGAGAGCAAGCCGGAGGACAAAATAGCGGTTATCCGACGTGAGCAGGAACAGGGTAAGCTGGTTGCTATGACCGGAGACGGCACCAATGATGCACCTGCGCTGGCGCAAGCGGATGTCGGTCTTGCCATGAATAGCGGCACAGTCGCGGCCAAAGAAGCGGCTAATATGGTGGACTTGGATTCCGACCCGTCTAAAATTATTGAGGTGGTCGCGATCGGCAAGCAGCTGCTTATGACGCGTGGAGCATTGACAACGTTCAGCATTGCGAACGATGTTGCCAAATATTTTGCCATCATCCCGGCGATGTTCATGCTGGCCATTCCACAAATGGGCGCTTTGAACGTCATGGGGCTTGGCTCCCCGCTGTCCGCTATTTTGTCGGCGCTGATCTTTAACGCGGTTATTATTCCGCTTCTGATTCCGCTGGCCATGAAGGGCGTGAAGTATAAGCCGATGAGCTCGGATCGCCTGCTGGGACGGAATTTGCTGATTTACGGTCTGGGCGGTATGGTCGTACCGTTTGTTGGCATTAAGGCCATTGATTTGTTGGTGCATTTGTGGATTTAGCGCAGAAAGGGTGAGCGACATGAGTGGTTTTTATCGGATGATGTCTGGACGCAGATTTGCTGCGCACGAAAAAGCCGAATCTGGCGGGCAAGGTCATAACAAACGTACAGGGACCGGGACAGTGTCGGAAGGACAACCGGAGAGACAAGAGATGCGAGGAAGTACAGTTATTGGAGTGGCTTTGCGAACTTCGGTGCTGATGATTCTCTTATGCGGTTTGGCATATCCGCTAGTCAGTACAGGAGTAGCGCAGGTTCTGTTTCCACAGCAAGCAAACGGCAGTATGCTTCGTGACGCGGAGGGGCGGGTGGTCGGCTCCGAACTGATTGGGCAGTCCTTTGCCGATTCGGCGTTTTTTCAAGGTCGGGTATCGAGCGTTGATTACAATGGGGCTGGTTCAGGCTCAAGTAACTACGCGCCATCGAATCCAGCCTTGATACAGCGAGTCAAGGACTCTATTGCGGATTGGCAGAAGCATAACCCGGATGTACCCGTTAGTCAGGTTCCGGTGGACCTGATTACGAACTCCGGCTCCGGTCTGGACCCGCACATCTCGCCACAGGCGGCACGGGTGCAAATTCCGCGCATTAGTGGCTTGACGGGTATCCCGCAGGATCGACTGAGAGCACTGGTGCAGGAGCAGACAGAAGGCCGCAGCGCAGGGGTGTTCGGCGAGCCACGTGTGAACGTGCTCAAGCTGAATCTCGCGCTTGAGGCGCAAATGAAGGTAGAGCAGCCTGCCAAGCCATAGATGGATCAAAAAAAAGGTATTCCTGAGCGATAAGCTTGAGGGATACCTTTTTTTCAGGAATTGGAATGCTCTAAAATAGAAAAATATACAAGAAAATGTTTTATTCCTTATGAGGATATGAATTCTTGTTCACTTATTTACTTAGCTTTACATTGCTCGATGAATTTTTGGCTTTCTTTAAGGCTGAAGCGAGTACGAACATGTATATAAATACAATAATGCCTATGATTAAATAAGAGAACTTAATATTCATTAGATCCGTGAGAGTACTGCTCAAAATAGGGCCGATCATTAGGCCAATTGAGTATGCCGTGTTATAGAGTGCAAAAGTAATTCCATAAGAATGAATTCCACTTCGTTGAGAGATATCAGCAAGTTGAGGTAAGCAGGGAGCAAGGACCATACCCATGCTAACTCCTAAAACAGCTAAAATAACAGCTTGAAGCGATAATATTGCTGGAAGTACAGTCAGAGGAAGTGCAATGGATACCATAAGTAGACCGAGGAGAATTCCATTTTTATAGCCGATTTTACTAGAAAACTGTCCTATAAAAGGTGTTGCCAGGCCATAAGCAAGCGTGGGAATAGCAAATAATAATCCAATAATTCCTGGGTTAGCGCTAAAATTGTGCTGTAGGTGTAACGGTAATGTTGGCTCAAGTACGCTTGGGATGGATGCGCCGATAATCACCACTCCAATAACCAAAAGCAAATCTTTATTTTTCATGAACGAGAAAGGGGAAATATACTTTTCATTTTTCGCTTCCGGAATATCATGCAGGAGAATTAGTCGAAGTACAGCATCGATGACGGCCAAGGAGATGGCAAAGTAAAAAGGAAGCTGGTAACTTCCCCATTGATACAACCAACCGCCAATTGTCGGTCCAAGAAGGGTTCCGGCGGCTTGACCGGATAATGCCAAGCCCATGGCTTTACCACGTTCTTCAGAAGGGTATAGATCAGCCAAGAGAGCGAGTCCTGCTGTCCAGGTCATTGCGGCTGCAATTCCCTGAAAAGCGCGTGCCACTACAAGCAGCCAGAACGTGTGGGCTATGGCAAACATTAAAGTGGAGGCTATGAGTCCAATTAACCCCCATAATAGAGGTGTCTTTCTCCCAATCCGATCTGTTAATAGGCCAAAAACAGGTGTAGCTATAAATAATGCGATTGCATAACTGCTGAATAAAAATCCGATTTCAGTTTGAGTTGCGCCCAGAGAATCTGCATATCTTGGCAAAATGGGAACGACTAATCCATAGATTAACATATCAATGAATACAGCTAATCCGACAACAATTAGTGCAGCTTTTTGCTTATTTTGTGCTCCTTTACTCAGTTTCATTATTACATCCTCCTCATAAATTTCTTCTGATTTCCTCTTTAATTTGTTTAACAAATTTTAATTGAAGCTCGCATTGATCATAAATATTTCTGAAAATTAACATGACGTTTACGGGGATATCCATAATTTCAGCTTTTTGTTCTTGCCCTAGTTTCATTTCCTTATAGATTTTTTCGATGGCTTGCTGCTGAAAACTTAAAGCTTCTTCAATTTCATGGAGCCCAGCCTCATCCATAAAAGTTAAAGCTGTGTACAGTGCTGTTGGAAACACAACAGAAGATTCTTTAAATGATTCGATTAAAAGCCGACTAAACTCATTTTTTCCTGCCTTCGTGATAGCATATATAGCTTTGGACCGGTTCCCTGTCTGTTCTAACGTTTCTAACTGTACAATTCCTTCTGAATCCATTTTTTTTAAGGCATGATATATGGAAGCTGGTTGCACATAAGCCCATTTATCCGTTTGTGCTGATTGCATTTTCTGCTGTATTTCATATCCTGACATTGCTCCATATTGTAACAAGAGCCCAAGAACCATTACACGTGTCGTACTCAAGATGACATCTCCTCCATAACTTTATTGCTAAATGTTTTATACTAAATATTTAGTAAAGGATTATAGTCGGATTATATCATTACAATCCAATGATGTAAAGGTTTATTCCCTACATACATTCCTCACTGTACCTCATCAAAAGGAGAGCCATACTAACGAAATTAATCGGCTTTGGCCTTGGAGACACTATGGTTGGCCTCAACATCGGAGTTAGATAAGCGGTCCAAATAATCCCTTTATTATAGGATAGTTTTTTACTGATAAAGTCTGATGAATTTATAATAGTTTGCGAATATAAATTTAACCTGGAAAACATTAAATTCATATTTACTTTACGAAAATATGGAGGTAGAATATTTCTTGTGAAACATACTAAATATTTAGTATTTTATGTTTTTTAAAAAATGTATAGTTATTAATGTTTTCTATTAGAAAGGAGGGAACATATGAGCAGTTTATAATGATGCTTACATTTACATCGGAAAGGTACTTTCTGCAAGGGGAGTGATCCGAAATGTTAAGCAAGGTGATCAAGGATATCCGCTTTATTAGAGAAATGGATCCAGCAGCACATAGTTGGATTGAAATAGTATTATGTTATCCAGGTTTTCATGCTTTGATAGTCTATCGTTTATCCCATTTACTTTTTGAGGTTCATTTGTATTTGTTTGCACGAATATTATCTAATTGGGGCCGTTTTTTTACGGGAATCGATATACATCCAGGTGCGAAGATGGGGGATGGGATTTTTATAGATCATGGTATTGGAGTTGTAATAGGTGAAACCGCTGTAATAGGGAACAATGTGACAATATACCAGAATGTTACTTTAGGAGGCACTGGGAAAGATGTGGGGAAAAGGCACCCTACTATTGGAAACTGGGTTGTCATAGGTGCTGGGGCCAAAGTGTTGGGCCCTATCAAAATTGGCGATTACTCAAAAATAGGAGCAGGTGCAGTAGTATTAAAAAATGTTCCCGCTAATTGTACCGTTGTTGGTGTTTCGGCAGGCATAGTGAAATGGAACGGATATTCAATCATAAAAAACAACCAGCATATTAAGTCAGTGGTCAGATATTTTAAATGATCATATTTAGAGGAGGAACTATGATGCATAAGCAAATCCCTGTTCAATTGTCTAAATTAATCCAGGATGAAGCTGATTATTTCTGGTCTCCATCCGTTCGTTGGTGTAAAACAGAGGACGCCGTTGAAATTGAGCATTCAGTATTCTCTGGTATAGCACTTGAACTATTTCCTGAATTGTACTACATAACGCAAAAAGGCATAAAGCTGGAATCTCTTATCGAGCATTATTCTCATTTAAATCAGGAATTTCTTGTTGATTTTATTAAACATCTAATTAATGAACGTATATTAGTAAGTTCTATATTATCCCCTCAAGAGCTTCTTTATCCACATAATTATCTCGTACACAACCCTCACCACGAAGACACTTTCATCGATCCGGAACGATACAATCGCTTCAAACAAAAAAAGCTTGAACGCACATTTTCGAATGTTATGGAGTACGATCTTCCCTTAGAGGATGTTTCTTTTCCAGAAGAAATTGTAAATCGTAGATCTTTTCGTAATTTTGATATAAACCGTAAACTTCCATTTAAAACATTTTCAAAGCTAATCTCTGTTTTTAAACAGACTATAACCGATCGGGAGATTCGCTATTTCTATGCAACCGATGGCGGCCTATATCCAATTGATATATTCATTTATGTAAAAGATGCCCGGATAGAAAAGGTGAAGGCTGGTTTATATTACTATAATCCTGTACGTAATATGCTTCAAATGGTAAGCAGCGCCTGTGTTATCACACAGGAAGCGCATTATGCCCAAAATCAAGAAATATTTAGCACATCGGCTTTTTCTGTATTTATGGTTTATAACAGCAAGGTTACAATGCCGAAATATGGTGGAATGGGCTATTTGTATGCCGCTATTGACTGTGGAATTATGGTGCAACTGTTGACCCAAGTAGCTGAGCTGGAGCAGGTGGGGTTGTGTTCTATTGGTGATATGAATTTCCGTAAAATTAAAAAATATTTCAAACTAAATTCCAGTCAGGTTATGCTGCATTCCATTGAAGTTGGGCTCAAGTAAATAGAACGATGGAATCTCGGCAGGGAGGAAAAACAATATGACTATCCACAGTCTATTTGAAAAACAAGTAGTAGCTAATTCAGATCGTCTCGCTGTTGTCAGTTGTGAAAAATACCTAACTTATCGACAATTAAATGAAAAGTCCAATCAATTAGCTGAAATATTGGTTGAGCACAATGTTAGTACTGGTTGTATTGTCGGAATTATGATGGAACGATCCGTCGATATGATCATTGCAGTATTAGCAGTCCTTAAATCTGGAGGAGCTTATTTGGCACTTGATCCAGGGTACCCTGAGGAGAGAGTTGAATTCATGCTGAGTGACAGCAATGTGAAGTTGCTACTTACACAACAGCACTTAAAATCTCCTAATCATCCGGGACTAAGTAAATTAACAGTGACTGAACAGCTGTATTCAAATTGTTCGACCAACAATTTGGAGCGGAATATTTGCTCAAGCGATCTCGCCTATCTAATCTATACATCAGGTTCAACAGGGCAGCCTAAAGGAACCTTATTAGAACATAAGGGAATTGAAAATTTACAGTCAATTTGGGCAAATAAATTCCATATTACTTCAAAAGATCGAATTGGTCAGTTCGCCAGCTTTTCTTTCGATGCCTCTGTTTGGGAAATTTTTATGGCACTTTTTAATGGGGCAACCTTATATATTATTCCTCAGGAAATAATACATCAGACCCTCGATTTTGAGTCCTATGTTTTAGAAAATATGATTACTGTACTAACATTGCCTCCAAGCTATGCTGTTTATTTGGAGGCTTCGCGTATTACGAATTTAAGGTTGATGATAACAGCAGGATCGTCATCATCCGGTAATTTGGTAAATCAATGGATTCCGTATACAACTTATGTGAATGCATATGGACCCACCGAAGCGAGCATATGCGCTTCTTTATGGGTGGCTCCTTCAGCATTTTTTGAAGGTAATTCGGTTCCTATAGGCTTGTCATTGCCGAATACGAGTTTTTATATTCTTGATGAGCAACTGAAGCCTGTTGATTGTGGAGAAATTGGAGAACTTTTCATAAGCGGGTGTGGGCTAGCAAGAGGCTATTTGAATCGTCCAGAGCTTACAAAACAAAAATTCATCCAACATCCAACAATTCCAGAAACAACAATATATAGAACCGGAGATTTAGTACGGATGCTTTCTGATGGAAATTTGGAGTATCACGGAAGAACGGATCAGCAAGTAAAAATACGTGGGCATCGAATTGAATTGGAAGAAATTGAAGTCATCCTTCTTAAACACAAGGAAATCACAGAAGTAGTGGTGCAGACTATTCAGGGCGAGCAGGATCAGTTGCAGTTGTGCGCGTATTATGTAGCTCGAAATGCGATAAACACAACTGAGCTGCGTCAGTTTATCAAGCAAGAATTGCCGATTTATATGATACCAACCTATTTTGTTTATTTATCTGAACTTCCTATGACCATTAATGGAAAAGTGGATCGAAAAGCTCTTCCCAGTCCAACTAGGGATTTATCGGGGCAACTTAATCATCAGCAGCCTCGCACTGATTTAGAGAAACTTTTATGCTTACTAATGAGTGAGGTTCTTGGTGTAGGCCAGGTGGGCATAAATGATAACTTTTATGATTTGGGTGGTGATTCAATTAAAGCCATTCAATTATCTGCAAAGTTGAACTCTCATAATCTAAAGCTCAGTAGCCATCATCTTTTAAAACAACCTACTATTGCACAATTTGGTCAGTCCATTCAACAGATTCTCCGTAAAGGTGACCAAGGTAAAGTTTTGGGGAATGTCCCCTTTACCCCTATTCAGCATTGGTTTTTTTTAAAAAAGTTAACTGATAAACATCATTGGAATCAATCTGTTCTGTTTTATAATCCAGCACGTTATGAACCAGAGGTTTTGTTCAATGTTTTGAAAACGTTGGTTGAGCATCACGATGCGCTTAGAATGACTTACCAAATGGAGGGTGGCATTCTAAAGCAGATGAACATGGACATGAATCCTGAAGTATTCAGCTTCAATATACTCAACGTGCCGCATGAGGATGAAGAACAATTTATTATCAACCAAATCTCGGAGATTCAAGGGAGTAAAAATCTAGAAAGAGGTCCATTAGTACATTTAGAGTTGTTCAGATCCAAGGTAGGAGATCATTTGTTGCTGTCCATACATCATTTAGTGATGGACGGAATTTCACTGCGTATATTAATCGAAGATTTGACAAAGTCCTATGAGCAACTTATTGAGGGGAGACAGGTTGTACTACAGGAGAAGACAGATTCATTTCAAAGATGGGCTGAGGCATTAGAAAATTATTCATGTAGTGAGGAGGTAGTAAAACAAATTCCCTATTGGCTGGATTTTGAAGCAAGAGTTAATCAGGAATCGATACTGTGGAAGAGAGAACTAGTACAGAGGTCAACACAAAGGAACAAACGTAATTTAAAATTTGCTCTATCAAAAGAAAATACAAAATGGCTTCTTGGTCAAGCTCATCATGCGTATAACACCGATATAAATGACGTTTTGATATCTGCTTTAGGAATGGCTTTGCATGATTGGCTTGAAATCAGGCAGATTGTAATCAATATGGAATCCCACGGTCGTACTGATATTTTACCTGATATGAATATTACTCGTACAGTCGGTTGGTTTACATCTCAGTGCCCCGTACTTCTATGCATGCATGATCCTGACGATTTGTCTGAGTGGATTACAAAAACCAAAGAGAATCTTAGAACTATTCCAAATAAAGGATTGGACTATGAGGTACTAAAATATCTTAGCCCGGAACGTCTGAGAGCACCTTTAATATTTTCTATTGAGCCAGAAATTAATTTTAATTATTTAGGTCAACTTGACCAAATCTCGAATTCTCCATATTTCCAACTCTCTCCTTACAGTAGTGCAGCTTCCTTTGGACCTGAGGGATTAGGGAATATCAGTCCTAATAATGAACTGTGTTATGCACTTGAAATAACAGGATATATCGAGGGAGATCAATTGCATCTTTCTATCGGCTATGATAGTGCACGAATTAGTGTACAAGAAATCCAACATTTGGCGGAAGGATATGAAAAGCAGCTTATCAGGATTATTCAGCATTGCATAGACAAAAAGGAGCAGGTGCGTACTCCAAGTGATTTTACATTGAAAAATTTAAAAGAAGAGGATTTAAATATGATTTATGATGTGCTTCTCAATTCGTTAAATATCTAAACCACTAGATTAGGCGGGTGAATAGAATGAATCCGTTTTCGAAAGAACAAATTCAGGATATATATGCGTTGTCACCTATGCAAGAAGGCATATTATATCATTCTCTATCAGATGCTGAGCCTAACACTTATGTAGTACAGCTGATCCTAACTATGGAAGGTCATCTTAATGTTGAACTTATGCGGCAAAGTTTTTCGACACTCATCCAACGGCACAATGTATTAAGAACAACTTTTTTATTGGAAAAAGTCAAACAACCACTTCAGGTAGTGCTAACGGAAAGGCCTCTTCAATTTGTTTTTGAAAGCAGAGCTGATATATCAAGTCTGGATGAAAAACGGTGGATTCAGCAATATTTAGAAAAGGATCGTCAGCGAGGATTCAACTTGACGAGAGATCCGCTCATTAGGCTATCGATGCTGCAAACAAGCCCTAGGGAATATATTTGTGTACTCACTTTTCATCATATTCTAATGGATGGATGGTGTTCAGATTTACTCCTTTGCGAATTATTTGAGATCTATACTTCTCTAGTTGAAGGACAAAGCAAATTCACTTATATGGAGCATTCTTATAGTCAGTATATAGAATGGTTGGAAAAACAAGACCAAGAAAGTGCACTTAAATACTGGAAAGACTATTTAAACGGATTTGAAGAATGCTCTGTCCTGCTAGGTCAAACACATAGTAATGGAAAAAAATCTATTCAAGATTATAGCTTGGGTAAATATTCTATTCAATTGGAGCATCCGCTGTCCGAATTTTTAAAAGAGTTGGCCCGAAACAATCAAGTCACATTAAACGCAGTCTATCAGAGTCTGTGGGGGATGGTGCTACAAAAATATAATAATAGTAACGATGTTGTATTTGGTTCTGTTGTAGCAGGAAGGCCCCCGGAAATATCAGCAGTTGAGCAAATGATAGGATTGTTTATTAATACAGTTCCTGTACGTGTACAATCAGCGGGGGACCTAACTTTTGTTTCACTAATGCAGCAAATTCATCATCTAAATTTAAATTCCCAGCCCTACGAGCATTTGTCACTATCACAGATTCAAAATCAGTCGATTGGACAAAGCTTGTTTAATCATATTTATATGTTTGATAATACGCCTTTAAGTTCCACATGGAAACATATGTTATCTGAAGTAAATGTAAACATTAAGGATGTTGATGTTATAGAACATACTAATTATGACTTAAGTATTACAGTGCTTCCGGGTGATGAAACAAATATAACGTTTATCTATAATTCCAATATTTATTCTGAAGATACAGTGAGAAGAATGGCAAATCATATGTATAATGTTGCAATGAAAATTTGTAGTGAGCCTTCCGTTTACTTGAAAGATATTTGTATTTTGAGTGCTGAAGAGGAGACCGAAATTATTGCATTGAATAGTGCAAAGATTATGGAGAGTAACGGAAAAGAAACACTTGCAGATTTATTTGAAAGGCAAGTTGAAGTTTCGCCACTTGCAACGGCCCTTACATGTAGAGAAACACATATATCTTATGGAGAGTTAAATAAGCAAGCCAACAAGCTTGCCTACGTTTTACAAGATATGGGTGTTCAACCTAATCAACTAATTGGATTACTTACAGAGCGTTCACCAGAGATGATCAGTGGGATACTAGGCATCTTGAAATCAAATGCAGGCTATACACCTCTTGATCCGGAAAATACAATCGAGCGATTAAAGGTTATTGTACAGGATGCTAACTTATCAATCATTGTAGTTTCGCAATCGAATCTTTCTTTAATTACAAAGCTAATGGAACAACTGGAGGGTTCCGCAAGACGTCAGATTTTAGTTCTTGAGGACGTACTGGAACAAACAAATGATCGTGATAAGAGTAATCCACTACGCATATCAGAGGCTAACCATTTGGCTTATGTGATGTATACTTCCGGTTCGACCGGTATACCTAAAGGGATCATGATTGAAAATATCAATGTGATGAGAATTGTGAAGGGCTCGGATTATGTACAAATTGCACCACAAGACACTATTCTTCAATTGTCTAACTTTGCTTTTGATGGTTCTGTTTTTGATATATTTGGGAGTCTTTTGAATGGAGCAAGACTTGTTTTAGTAGACAAAGAGACAATGCTTAATGCATCTGAGTTAGCTCAGTTAATTTTAAAAGAGAATGTCTCCGTTTTTTTTGTGACAACTGCTCTGTTTAACACACTCGTTGACCTTGAAATTCATTGCTTGACCAATGTAAGAAAGGTGCTTTTTGGTGGCGAGCGAGCATCAGTAGCACATGTAAAAAAAGCATTTCAGTTAATGGGGAAAGATAAAATTATTCATGTATATGGCCCGACAGAAAGTACGGTTTATGCGATGTATCATGAAATTCAAGAAGTTAATGAGGATATGTATACAATTCCGATCGGGCGACCCATTAAGAATACGGAGGTGCTTGTTCTTAATGGGGAAAATCATCAACAGCCGATTGGGGCAATTGGGGAACTGTGCATTGCTGGAGAAGGTCTCGCACGAGGATATCTTAACAATGACCCATTAACTCAAGAGAAATTTTTCTATCTGTACGAAAAACGATTATATAAGTCAGGTGACTTAGGACGACGGCTTGCAAACGGAGAAATTGAATTTCTGGGGCGTAATGACCATCAAGTAAAGATTAGGGGATTCCGAATTGAATTGGGTGAAATTGAAAAGTGTATTCTTGAAAATCAAGCTGTAAAAGAAGTATTCATCATGGAGCAGTCAGATAAACAAGGGGATAAGCGCTTATGTGCGTATTTTGCTGCAGATCAAGAAATGAATACCGAAAAAATCAGGCATTGGGTTGCTGAAAGACTGCCGAACTACATGATCCCTGCCTTTTTTGTACAAGTTAAGAAGCTACCTCTAAACGCAAATGGCAAAGTGGATCATAAGAAACTTACAATGCCCGATACAAGTCAGCTCTTTCAGGATCAAGCTATACTTCCAAGAAACAGCACTGAAGAGACGGTGGCTCACGTATGGGAAACGGTGTTGGGCATTGGGAACGTAAGCGTGGTCGAAGACTTTTATGCATTGGGAGGGGATTCAATAAAAGCTATTCAAATTTCAGCGCAACTCCGAGCGAAAGATATTAAAGTAACTACCAAAGATATATTTCAGCATCCAAGTGTAGCAGACTTAAGTACCTTTATTATAAAAGGACAATCGAAGCAGATGCAGTCTGTGAATGCTGCTGCGATTCAAAATGGCTATGACGAATTAGGGATTTCTGCAAGTGATCTGCACGAACTTCAAATAGAGTTGAATTCTAAGATCAATTAACAGGAGGGAACTAGTCATGTCGTCTAAACAACTTTTACAAAAGATTTATTCGCTAACACCAATGCAGGAAGGAATTCTGTACCATACATTGCGTGAAGAAAATCAGGGTAATTTTATAGTTCAGCTTTTTTTCAGTGTGGAAGGGCCTCTCTCACTAGACATTATGAATAAGAGTATGCAATTGCTTGTACAGCGACATGATGTTTTCCGTACGCTTTTTAATGTTGATAAAGCGAAGCGACCCATTCAAATGGTCGTAGACCATCTGGAAAATAGAATGATTTTTCAAGATTTGACTGAAATGAATCATAATAGTCAGATGGAGTTTATATCTCATTATGCTAGTGAGGAAAAAATTAAAGGTTTCGATGTAACTGCTGAAATGCTTGTTCGGCTTACTGTATTTCAGACAGACCTGCAACATTTTCGGTTACTTCTAAGCTTTCATCATATTATTGTGGATGGTTGGAGCTTGAGTGCGATAGTACAAGAGCTTTTTGAAATATATAGTGCCTTATCTACGCAACGATCACCTGATCTAAAGGAAATCCACTCTTTTCAAAATTATATCGAATGGCTTAAACAACAGGATCAAGATTCTGCAAGTTTATACTGGAACCAGTATTTAGAGGGGATTGAACAGTCCACTGGTCTACCATGGAAACCAAAACAGAAAAAGGAAGGTTATTTGCAGGAACAAGTTAATTTTACCTTCGATCGGGAAATGACTAAAAAACTTAAGGAATTGGCACTTGCCTATCGTGTAACGATGAACGCTGTTATTCAAGCAATCTGGAGCATCGTGCTAAAAAGATATAATAATACCAATGATGTGGTTTTTGGGACAGTCGTTTCAGGAAGGCATGCAGCGGTTTCCGGAATCGACCAAATGATCGGAATATTTATCAATACCAATCCAGTAAGAATAAAGTTCGAGCAAGATATCCATTTTGAAGACCTGTTGTCATTAATCCATGAGCAAATGATTGAGTCCCAAGAGCATAGTCATTATCCTCTGATGAAGATACAAGCGCCTACGCCTCTGAAAGAGAATTTAGTTAATCATATTGTAGTTTTTGAAAATGTACCTTTGGAATTCAATTTATTAGACGGACAGCATGTACATGAGTTGAAAATCTATGATTTTGAATTAAAAGATCAGACAAACTATGATTTCAATATCATTGTGATACCCTCTGAGGAAATATCTGTATGCTTAAAATATAATGCATTTTGCTATTCAAATGAAGATATTCAAAAGATTGCTGGACATATTCGTGCGGTCACAACTGCCATCACTGAAAATCCACATATACTTGTTAGAAATATTTCAATTCTCACACCAGATGAAAAAGAACGCATATTAACAGAATTCAACAACACAGAACATGTTTTTTCTGACCTGAAAAATTTACACGAATTTTTTGAGGACAGAGCTATAGCTTATCCTGACAAAACCGCCCTGATCCTTGGTGAAGAAAATATGAGCTATGAAGAGGTTAACAAACGTGCCAATCAATTAGCCAGAATACTACGACGCAAGGGAGTATGTAGTAACCAGAGCGTTGGAATAATGGTTGAAAGATCATTTGAAATGATCATAGCTATATTGGCGATTCATAAGGCTGGTGGTGCTTATATACCTATTGATCCCGACTATCCCAAAGACCGTGTTCGTTATATGCTGCAAGACAGTGGAGCTAACCTTGTCTTAACAAAGACAAGATGGAATGAACGCCTTGTAGGTTTAGAAATAGAAATCCTGCTCATGGATATAAGTTTGTCTGATAACGAGGATAACACCAATCTTAATTGTGTTAATCATCCTGATGATGTGGCTTACATCATATACACATCAGGTTCTACCGGCAAGCCGAAAGGGGTAATAGTTCAGCATCGGTCCGTTGTCAACAATATTTTGTGGATGCAACGAAAGTATTCGATCACAGAAGCGGATGTTATCATGCAAAAAACAGCCTACACTTTTGATGTGTCCGTGTTTGAATTGTGCTGGTGGTATTTTCAGGGCGCAGCGACTCTATGTTTGTTGGAGCCTGGAGCTGAAAAAGATCCTGAGAGCATAATCCATACAGTTGAACAAAAAAAAGTGACCGTAATCCACTTTGTGCCATCCATGTTACATGCATTTTTAGACTATTTGGAATATGGGGAAGGACATATTCAGCGTTTATCATCTATACAAAAAGTGTTTACCAGTGGAGAAGCACTGACATGCAGGCATGTTCAACGGTTTAACGATGTATGGAGAAGAGATAAAAGCATTGTTTTCTCTAATCTATATGGACCGACTGAAGGTACTATACACGATTCTTATTTTGATTGTCCTTCTGATTTTAAGATGGATTCCATCCCAATCGGCAAGCCGATAGATAATATTCAAATGTATATTATAGACCAGGATGATCAATTACAGCCAGTTGGTGTAGCAGGAGAATTATGTATTTCGGGTACGGGCGTATCAGCAGGATATGTGAATCTTCCTGAAGCAACAGAAGAGAAATTTGTAAGAGATCCATTTAGAATCGGTCAACATATGTACAAAACAGGCGATTTAACAAGATGGATGAATGATGGAAATATTGAGTACATGGGGAGAAAAGACTTTCAGATCAAAATCCGGGGGTACCGAATTGAAACTGGAGAAATAGAAAACGTTCTCCTACAATATGCAGGTATTCAGCAAGTATTAGTTACATTATGTATGGATGGCGAAAATAATAGATATTTATGCGCATATATTATTGGATCTCAATCTATTGATGAAAATGCTATAAAAGACTATCTTGTCCAGTCTGTTCCAGATTATATGGTGCCGTCTTATTTTATAAAGTTAGACAGATTCCCACTATCGCAAAGCGGAAAGATTGATCGTAGGAATTTACCAATACCGGACATCACAGTAAAGGTATCTACAGGCTACACACCCCCAAGAAATCATATTGAAAGAGTGACATCAGAGATATGGAAAGAAGTTCTGGGTGTAGAAAAAGTGGGTATTCACGACCATTTTTTTGCGCTTGGGGGAGATTCTATCAAAGCCATTCAAGTGTCATCACGTTTACAACGTCATAAGGTGCATATCGGAATTAAAGATATTTTTGCGAATCCGACGATTGCACAATTAACTCAGGTGTTGGCTGTACAAACAAAAGTTGTAGATCAGAGTGTCGTTGAAGGGATCATTCCGCTTACGCCTATTCAAAAGTGGTTTTTTGAACATCAGGGGATACAACGGCATCATTGGAATCAGTCTTTTATGTTGTATAGAAAAGAAGGGTTTGAACCTGACATCCTTCAAGAAACGATGAATTATATTATTTATCATCATGATGCTCTGCGTATGATGTATGCAAGCGAGCAAGACTCTATTGTACAAACAAATCAGGGAATGAAAGAGTCAGCTTGGTTGCAGGTTGTAGATCTATCAAGTGAATTTGATGTAAGGGATCGTATCGCAAATTTTTCAGAAAAGATTCATATGAGTATGGATTTAACTACAGGCCCTCTACTGAAATTGGGACTATTCCAAACCATTGAAGGGGATCATCTCCTTATTGTTGCGCACCATCTAGTAATCGACGGTGTTTCTTGGCGAATATTGCTGGAAGATATCACACAGGTTTATAAACAGCTTAGTTCTGGAGAAAAGCCTTCATTACCGTATAGGACGACTTCCTATAAGAGCTGGGCTAGCGCACTGGAGGAGTATGCGAACAGTCCGGTATTACTTGATGAGATTCCATACTGGATGAATATGGATCAGCGGCATATTGAGCCTCTGCCTAAGGATCACACATGTTCAACCAACTTTATCAAGGATACGAGATCGATTAATATGCAACTATCCAAGCAGGACACAGACAATCTGCTTCGTCATTCCAACCAGGCTTACAATACGGAAATTAATGATATATTGTTAGCCGCATTAGGGAGTGCATTCCGAGATTGGACAGATCATACCCAGATTCTTATCGGTTTGGAGGGGCATGGGAGAGAAGATATAGTCCCTGATAATAATGTCTCTCGGACGATCGGTTGGTTTACAACAATGTATCCTGTAGTAATTGATCTTCCGTTATCTTGCTCTGTACAGGATACTGTTCAACATGTAAAACAAACATTGCGCCAAATTCCGAAAAAAGGGATCGGATACGGTTTATTAAGATATGTTACTGCTCTGGAACACAATAAAGTAATGAAGTGGAAACTTCGTCCTGAAGTTTGCTTTAACTATTTAGGTGAATTTTCCCAAAGTATAGATCAGGGAGTTTTTACTCTTTCTGATATGTCTCAGGGACAAATGCTTGATCCGCAATCAGAGCGAAGTTATTCCATTGATATAACGGCAGCAGTCATGGAGGACGAGCTAAGAATTTCTTTTATATACAATAAGCATGAATATGATGAAGATACACTGACCGAAGTTGCCTTGAATTTCAAGAAACATCTCTTAGAAATTATAAATCATTGCATAACATGTGGAACAAGAGAGCTTAGTGAAAAAATATACCCGACAGCGCTTCCCGATTTAGCACAAATATACGCTCCTTTTGCGCTAACTGATATTCAGATGGCATATTTTCTAGGTCGAAATGATGAGCTTGAAATGGGCGGCGTTTCCACTCATGTGTATACCGAGGTGGAGACTGACGTTGACATAGTACGTTTTAATCAATGCTTGAATAAAGTCATTCAGAGACACCCGATGCTAAGAGCAATTATCATGCCAAGCGGCGAGCAGGTTATTCTTAAAGACGTGCCTGAATATCAAATGGCTATAGAAGATCTTCGATTCCTGACAAGAAGAGAACAAGAGGAACGAATTCATCTGGAACGAAGCCGGATGTCACACCATGTGTTTGTTCCTGAACAGTGGCCGATGTTCGAATTTAAGGCTTTTCAGCTTGAGAATAATAAATGTCTATTATGTATGGGCAGGGATTTACTCATTGCTGATGCAGCAAGTATGGATATTATCGGTCGTGATCTGATGTATTTCTATCACAATCCGAATGCCGAATTGCCCCAATTGGACTTCAGCTTCCGCGATTATGTTCTTGCTTATTTAGATTTGAAGCATTCTGAAATATATGAGCTGGATCGAAAATACTGGCTTAATAAAATTGAAGATTTTCCATTAGCGCCTGTTCTCCCTTTACAATGTAATCCAGAACAAATAACAGCACCAAAATTTCAAAGAAAAGAGAAGATATACAATCAACAACAGTGGATTTCTTTAAAAAAGCTGGCTTTACAAAATGGAGTGACCCCATCTGCTTTGCTCGCGACCATTTATTCATATCTTCTTTCCATGTGGGGGAATCAGGAAAATATATCCATTAATCTTACAGTCTTCAATCGGTACCCTTTTCATGAACAGGTAGAACATATTGTGGGTGACTTTACATCAAACCTGTTGCTCGGCATTTCATTTAAACCTGGTACGTCATTGTGGGAAAAGGCCAAAGATGTTCAGTCTGTATTAATTGATGCATTGGAGCATCGCCACTATGAGGGTGTTGAGTTTATTAGGGATATTGTGAGACATCATGGGATTAGACATGGAAAGGCTGTAATTCCGTATGTTTTTACCTCTGTGCTTTCTGAAAATAAAACAGAACGCATACCCGGTCTTGAACAATTAGGAAACTTGAAAACAGGAATAACGCAAACCTCACAGGTCTATATTGATTTTCAGGCTACGTTAGTAGCGGATGAATTATGGTTATTTTGGGATTATGTAGAGGAATTGTTTTCGCCAGAAATGATTGAAGGTATGTTCAGACAGTTTACGCAAATCATTGATTCTCTTTTGATAAAAGCTATTTATTCTTCAAATCTGGAAATTGAAATAGAGAATGAGGAAGCTATCCGATTATACAACAATACGAACAAGGCTTTACCGCCTAGCACCTTGCATGGGTTGTTCGAGGAGCAGGCAACGCGTACTCCAGAAGCAGTGGCCTTAATGCATAAGGATGAATGCTTTACGTATGGAGAACTGCAGAAACGTTCAAATCAAATAGCTCGTTACTTACAAGAGCAGGGTGTATGTCGTGGTGATTATGTTAGCGTATTGGCGAGTCGGAGTATAGCAACTGTTGCTAACGTTATAGGTATTTTAAAAGCCGGAGCAGCTTATGTACCGGTGGATCCGGACTATCCGGAAGAACGGCGCCAATACATTCACGAGCACAGTCAATGTAAGCTAACTGTAGAACCGGAGTTGTACGATACAGCCGGCGTAGCAGGATATTCAGACGAAGCTCTTCCAATGGATTATCATCCGGACGATGTGGCGTATGTGATCTATACATCGGGCAGCACAGGCCGACCGAAGGGCGTGATCACAACACACGGAGCAGCAGCCAATACGATTCAGGATATTAATCATAAATTCGGCATCCATGAGCAGGACCGAATGATAGGTTTGTCCTCCATGTGTTTTGATCTGTCTGTATATGATCTGTTCGGTGCCTTGGCAGCCGGAGCGGCATTGGTATTGATTGACGATCAACGGGATGTTGATGATGTCATCTACACGATAGAGCATCAAGGGATCACCCTATGGAATTCCGTACCGGCTATTATGGAAATGGTGCTCGCCAACGTCACGGCTAACTTTTACAATAATGGAATTCGAACGGTGTTGCTCAGTGGGGACTGGATACCGCTACAGCTGCCTGAGAAAATAAAGCGACATTGTCCGCATGCAGAAGTGATTAGCTTGGGAGGAGCAACAGAAGCCTCAATTTGGTCCATCTACTACCCAATCGAGGAATGGGATGGACAGACCGCCTCGATACCTTATGGCAGACCGCTGGCGAACCAGCAGATGTATGTGCTGAACTATGAGTTAAAGCCTTGTCCGGCGGATGTACAAGGGGAACTGTACATTGGTGGGATGGGGCTTGCGGCAGGTTATCTAAATGATGAACGGAAAACCCAGGAATCGTTTGTGGAACATCCAGAGCTGGGCCGATTATACCGAACCGGAGATTATGGAGTATGGCGTCCGGCAGGCTATATCGAATTTCAGGGACGAAAGGATCAGCAGGTCAAGATCCGGGGGTATCGGGTAGAGCTGGGAGAAATTGAAGGACGCCTGCTGGCACATGAATTCATCAAAAATGCAGTGGTGATGGAACAAAGGGATGACCGCAATCACGCATTTCTATGTGCATACTATGTTCCAGATGAGGAGGAAGTGACCCCGGAGGAACTGCGAATATATTTACAACGGGAACTGCCGAATTATATGGTGCCGTCGCATTATATGGAACTGGAGAAACTACCGTTATCTCCTAATGGCAAGGTGAATCGAAGAGAGCTGCCGATCCCGGATGTGGAGCAGCAAATGGATTCGAAATACGAAGAAGCACGAAATGAAACAGAGCAGAAACTGACGGAAATATGGAAAGAGGTATTGGGAGTCGATCGAATTGGAATCCATGATCATTTCTTTGAACTGGGTGGAAATTCGATTCTGATGGTGCAAATCCGAACAAGAATAAGCAGGGAAATGGGAAACGATTTGAATCTACGAGACTTTCTGCAGCATTATACCATAGCGAAGCTGTCAGAACGGATGAAGGAAGGTGTAGATACACAAGCGGCCATCGTGTATCCAGAGTTAATACCTGATCCGGAGCATATGTATGAACCGTTTCCGCTAACGGACGTGCAAATGGCCTATCTGATGGGACGCGAAAACCATTTTGAGCTGGGTGGAGTGTCAACGCATGGATATACTGAAATCAAAACAGACTTTGATTTAGACAGACTTAATTGTGCATTACAACAGGTCATTAAACATCAACCCATGATGCGCGCAGTCGTATTTCCTACCGGAGAGCAGGTTATTCTGGAGAACGTACCGGAATATCGAATAACAGTGGTTGACCTTACCCATTTGAGTTCGTCTGAGCAACAAGAACGGATAGTGTCAGAAAGAGAGAGAATGTCTCATTATGTATTTCCAACAGACCAATGGCCGCTCTTTGAATATAAAGCTTTTAAATTATCTGAAGGAATTCATTATTTGTTTGTCAGCTACGATATGTTGATTACGGATGGAGCAAGTATTCAGCTGATCGGCAAGCTGCTGGTTAAATTCTATCATGAGCCCAATTGGATGCCATCACAGTTACAGAGCACATTCAGGGACTATATTTTGGCATTGCAGCATTTTAAAAATTCAGAAACCTATACAAAGGACAAACTGTATTGGTTGAATAAATTGGAGGATTTTCCTTCAGCTCCGGAACTTCCTTTGAAAGCGGATCCGTCCGGTGTGACTAAGCCTCGTTTTTGCCGTCTGGAGCAAGAAATTGATAGAGAAACCTGGGAGAAAATTAAAAAGCAGGCGTATCAGTACAATATAACGCCTACGGCCGCTCTTCTTACTGCTTATGCAGAAGTGATGGCTTTTTGGAGTAATCAGCCTCATTTAGCCGTGAGTTTGACCGTTTTCAACAGACTGCCGTTTCATCAAGATGTAAAAGACATGATTGGAGATTTTACTTCCGTAATTTTAATAGAAATTGATTTCAGATCCGAGAAAGGGTATTGGGAGAGAGCTAAACGGATCCAGGAACGCCTTTTAGAATCACTTGAGCATCGGCATTATGATGGTATTGAATTGATACGGGAAATATCTAAATACCATAATTATGGTAATCGTGCTGTTATGCCTGTTGTTTTTACAAGCATGCTGCTGGGGAGCAAGGAAAGAGGCGAAGTTAGTTGGTATGAACTAGGTGAGATACAATTGGGGGCCGGACAGACGTCTCAAGTGTATTTGGATCACCAACTTTTTGAGGACAATGGTTCGTTGAGAATCGTTTGGGACTATGTTGAGCAACTATTTGATGAAAATGTAATTCATTCAATGTTCAAGCAATATATTGATACACTAACTCTGAATACTAATTGCATGAGAATTACTGAACAAGAAACGAAGTTGATGGAGAGCTACAATAATACAGAGAAACCGATACCATACACTACCTTGCATGGCCTGTTCGAGGAGCAAGCAGTACGCACTCCAGAAGTAGTAGCATTAATGCACAAGGATGAATGCTTTACGTATGGAGAACTGCAGAAACGTTCAAATCAAATAGCCCGTTACTTGCAAGGGCAGGGTGTATGTCGTGGTGATTATGTTAGCGTATTGGCGAGTCGGAGTATAGCAACTGTTGCTAACGTTATAGGTATTTTAAAAGCCGGAGCAGCTTATGTACCGGTAGATCCGGACTATCCGGAAGAACGGCGCTACTACATTCACGAGCACAGTCAATGTAAGCTAACTGTAGAACCGGAGTTGTACGATACAGCCGGAGTAGCAGGATATTCAGACGAAGCTCTGCCGACTGAGTATCATCCGGACGATGTGGCGTATGTGATCTATACGTCGGGCAGCACAGGCCGACCCAAGGGCGTAATCACAACTCATGGAGCAGCAGCCAATACGATTCAGGATATTAATCATAAATTCGGTATTCATGAGCAAGACCGGATGATAGGTTTGTCCTCTATGTGTTTTGATCTGTCCGTGTATGATCTATTTGGTGCTTTGGCAGCCGGAGCGGCATTGGTATTGATTGACGATCAGCGGGATGTCGATGATGTAATATACACGATAGAGCATCAAGGCATCACCCTATGGAATTCCGTACCGGCTATTATGGAAATGGTGCTCGCCAACGTCACGGCTGACTTTTACAATGATGGAATTCGAACGGTGTTGCTTAGCGGGGATTGGATACCGCTGCACTTGCCAGAGAAAATTAAGCGACATTGTCCACATGCAGAAGTGATTAGCTTGGGAGGAGCGACCGAAGCCTCGATCTGGTCCATCTACTACCCAATCAGGGAATGGGATGGACAGACCGCCTCGATTCCTTATGGTAGACCGCTGGCGAACCAGCAGGTGTATGTACTGAACTATGAGCTAAAGCCTTGCCCGGTCCATGTACAAGGGGAACTGTACATTGGTGGGACGGGGCTTGCAGCAGGTTATCTGAATGATGAACGGAAAACCCAAGAATCTTTCGTGGAACATCCAGAGCTGGGCCGATTATACCGAACCGGAGATTATGGAGTATGGCGTCCGGCAGGTTATATCGAATTTCAGGGACGGAAGGATCAGCAAGTAAAGATTCGGGGGTACCGAGTAGAGTTAGGAGAAATTGAGGGGCGTCTGCTAGCACATGAATTCATCAAAAATGCAGTGGTAATGGAACAAAGGGATGACCGTAATCACGCATTTCTATGTGCATACTATGTTCCAGATGGGGAGGAAGTAACCTCAGAGGAACTGCGAATATATTTACAGCGAGAACTACCGAATTATATGGTGCCGTCGTATTATATCGAACTGGAGAAAATACCATTATCCCCAAATGGCAAGGTAAATCGAAGAGAGCTGCCGATGCCGAATGTGGAGCAGCAAATGGAGTTGAAATACGAAGAAGCACGAAATGAAACGGAACAGAAACTGACGGAAATATGGAAAGAGGTATTGGGAGTCGAACGAATTGGAATCCATGATCATTTTTTTGAATTGGGTGGAAATTCGATTCTGATGGTGCAAATCCGAACAAGAATAAGTAGGGAAATGGGAATAGATTTGAATCTACGAGACTTTCTGCAGCATTATACCATAGCGAAGCTGTCAGAACGGATCGAGGAAGGCGTAGATACACAAGCGGCCATCGTGTATCCGGAGTTAACACCTGATCCGGAACATATGTACGAACCGTTTCCGTTAACTGATGTACAGATGGCTTATCTGATGGGACGCGAGAACCATTTTGAAATGGGTGGAGTGTCGACACACGTATATATTGAGTTAGAAACTTCATTGAACATGAATCGGTTTAATCGAGCTCTACAAAAAGTTATTGAACGTCATACTATGCTTCGGACGATTATTTTGCCGAGCGGACAGCAGAAAATATTAGATCATATGCCAGAATACCAAATTGAGATTATCCCGATTGAGGATCTCTCCAAGGAAGCTCAGGAACAGAGAATACTGACGGAAAGAGAGCGCATGTCTCACTACATTTTCAAGACTGATCAGTGGCCTCTATTCGAGTATAAGGCTTATCAATGTTCTGCAGAAACGTTTTATCTTTTTATTGGTTATGACATGTTAATAACGGATGGGGCGAGCTTTCAATTTATTCACCAGGAAATTATGAAATTTTACCATGATCCAGACTTAGATCTGGCAGGTGTGGATATTACTTTCAGAGATTATATGATGGCTTATACGGCATTCAAATCTTCGGAAATATATAAGAGGGATCGGCAGTATTGGATGAACAAATTGAATAACTTTCCTGATCCACCTTCCTTGCCGTATATTTCCTTTCCAAGCATGATTGTACAACCGCGCTTCAAAAGGGCAACCAAACACTTAAATAGGGAACTATACGAAAAGCTAAAGCAAGTTTCACAAAAGAATCACCTGACACCAACTGCAGTACTATGTACTGTATTTGCCAAAGTGTTGTCTTACTGGAGCAATCAATCTCAATTAGCGCTCAATTGTACTATTTTTAATCGTTATCCATTTCATAAAGATGTATATAAGATGATTGGCGACTTTACGTCTGTTATGTTGCTTGACATCACGCTTGAAGGAGGGAAATCTTTCTGGGAGCAAGCTGAATCCGTGCAAAACGTGTTGATGGAGGCGCTCGAACATAGGCACTACGACGGAATTCAATTTATCAGAGAGATTATACGCCAACGTGGTGCTGAAACCCATAAGGCAGCGATGCCCATCGTATTCACAAGCATGTTACTGGATACAGGAAAAGGTACAGATGAGTCTATTTATTTTATGGGGGATGTAAAGACAGCGGTTTCTCAAACCTCTCAAGTTTTTTTAGATTATCAGGTTCTGGAAGTAGATGGCGGACTCACGATCACTTGGGATTATGTTGAACAACTGTTTGATTCGGAATTAATTAAAGCGATGTTTGACCAGTACTTTATGCTGCTGGAATTTTCCTTAAACTCAGATGCGGCAAATAGGTTCCCATGGGGACGTGAAAATCATCATCTGATTTCAGCTTTTAATGATACTTGTGAAGAAATTCCAAGCTCTACACTCGATTCCTTGTTTGAACAGCAGGTTGTTCGTTGGCCAGAGGCATTTGCGGTGATTCATAAGAACAGCCACATCACTTATCAGGAGTTAAATGAACGTTCGAATAGGGTGGCTCGCTATTTACATGAACATGGCGTGTGTCGTGGAGATTTTATTAGTGTATTAGCCAATCGGAGTATTGAAACCATTGTGAATATAATAGGTATATTGAAGGCCGGAGCGGCTTATGTGCCGATTGATCCTGATTATCCGGAGGAACGTCGTGAATATATTAGGGATCACAGTGGTTGTAAATTAACGTTTGAACCGGATCTATACGTTAAGGAAGGATTAGCAGTTTATTCTGGTGAAGCACTCCCGGTCGAACATGATCCTGATGATGTAGCCTACGTGATTTATACTTCAGGCAGTACAGGCCAACCTAAAGGAGTCATTGTTACACATGGGGCAGTAGCTAATACGGTGCAGGATATTAATCGTAAATTCAATGTGAATGAGCAGGATCGTATAATTGGATTGTCATCCATGTGTTTCGATTTATCGGTTTATGATCTATTTGGAGCGTTAGCGGTTGGAGCGGCTATCGTACTTATTGATGATCAACGTGATATTACTGAAGTCGCCAAGACACTTGAGGAACATAAAATTACAATTTGGAACTCCGTACCAGCTATAATGGACTTGATGTTGAACCATGTGCTTGGAGAAGAAGAGGAAAGATGTTATTACTGGAATAATATCCCTTCGTCGTCTGGATCGCGTAAGAAAAACAGTTCTTTGCGTTTGGTCATTCTTAGTGGAGACTGGGTACCTCTCAGTCTACCGGATAAAATTCGCAGACAATATATTCACGCGAACGTAGTAAGTATGGGCGGGGCAACAGAGGCTTCTATTTGGTCCATTTATTATCCTGTATATGAAGTACATGAAGACTGGGCCTCCATACCTTACGGTATGCCATTAGCTAACCAAACTTATTATGTATTGAATTACGATCAGGAACTCTGTCCAGTAGGTGTAAAAGGTGAGCTTTATATTGGAGGCGCTGGTTTAGCCAAAGGTTATCTTCACGAAGAAGAAAAAACGGCATCTTCATTCTTAAATCATCCGAAGTTTGGCAGGTTATATCGCACTGGAGACCAAGGAATTCTGAATTCAAAAGGATATATTGAATTTTTGGGACGTAACGATCAGCAAGTAAAAATCCGTGGTTATCGTGTAGAGCTTGGCGAAATCGAAAATCAAATTCTTCAAACTATTGGAGTAAAGGAAGCAGTGGTTTTGTATACCCCGGATTCGAGAGGAAATAAAATACTGTGCGCGTATATTGTGACCCAACCAAGTTTGAGCATCCAGGATATTAAAGAAGGTATTAGTCGTACATTGCCAAATTACATGGTGCCTACCCATTTTATTGGTCTTGAACAAATTCCTTTAACACCTAATGGTAAATTAGACCGAAAAGCACTGCCAGAGCCATCGGCTAAAACCATATTTCAAAAGAAATATGAAGCTCCAGTGACGGAGATGGAGTGTATTATGGTACGAATCTGGGAAGAGATTTTAGAGTACAGTTCCATTAGCATAGACGATTCTTTATTTGAACTGGGGGTGGATTCGACAAGTGTAATTAAATTTGTGGCGAGATTAGCTACAGGGCACGGAATAGAGCTTCCAATTCGACAGATATTTGTGACACCAACTATTCGAGAGATGGCGTCCCTAGTTTCTTCACCTGAGACGCAGATTAGTGACCTTTCTAACGAAAGAATGTTGTTTAATCCACAGGGAGAAGGAGACCGAAACATATTTTGTTTTCCGCCGGTAGTTGCTTTAGGGGTTGTATATCAAAGGCTTGCTGAATTCCTTGGTTCCTATCGATTGTACAGTTTCAACTTTCTTGAGATCGAACAGAACCGTCTCATTGCAGAATATATCCGTCTTATAAAAGAAGTTCAGCCAGAGGGACCTTACGTATTTCTAGGGATTTCAGCGGGAGGCAATTTGGCTTTTGAAATTACAAAAGCTCTTGAAAAACAGGGGGATAAGGTTCGCCAGCTCATTTTATTGGACTCATTTTACATTACAGAAATAAATTCAGAGCGGCTTACAACGGAAGAGAGTCGTAAATATGCGAAAGAAACGGTAGATCTTATGTTAGAAAAATATCCACAATTGCAAAGTGAAGGGGATTTTTTCCATCATCATGTTGGCGAGAAGATTCAAAGATACTATGCGTATTTGGATAATTTAATGAATTCTGGACAAGTTGCCGCTCATATTCATGTTATTAAATCTCTTCAGAGTCAAAGTAAACATATACGTGGAGATATCCGAATGTGGGAGCATTCTACAAGTGGAGAGTATTCCATTTGTGATGGTTATGGAGATCATGAAAGCATGCTTGATGCTACATTTGTTGAACAGAATGCAGAGTTGATTCTAAACACATTGGAAAAATAAACGATAAAAAAAGAGGTGTTCCTTGGCTGTTTTGGCCTGTGGAATACCTCTTTTTAATGGTTGTATCCAAACGGTCTGTCAACCTGATATCGTTTGTACAATGAGCACCACATTCAAGATGATAATGACAGCGGTCACGATCCAGGTTAATACTTTTTGCCACATTTTATTTGCGAATTCACCCATAATCTTTTTGTCGCTGGTAAAGAGCAGTAATGGAATGATGGCAAAGGGAAGCTGGATGGACAGGATGACCTGGCTCAGTACAAGCAGTTCCTCTGCACCTTTTTCCCCTGCGATGGCAGTGACGATGACCGCTGGAATGATCGCGATGAGGCGGGTCACTAGACGACGCAACCAAGGTGAAAGACGAAGATTCAAAAAACCCTCCATCACGATTTGTCCAGCTAAAGTGCCTGTTACGGTTGAATTTTGACCTGAGGCGAGTAACGCCACCCCAAATAGTATGCTCGCCAGTGTGGTTCCCAGTAGTGGCGAAAGCAGATAATAGGCATCACTAATTTCGGCTACATCTGTTCTTCCTGCCGTATGGAATACAGCAGCTGCCACGATCAAGATAGCGGCATTAATAAATAATGCGAACATCAGCGCTATACTGGAATCCCAAGTTGCAAATGTAATGGCTTCCCGTTTACCTGCTGAAGTCTGCTCAAATTTGCGAGTTTGTACAATAGAAGAATGCAGATACAGGTTATGCGGCATTACGGTAGCGCCCATAATACCGATGGCAATATACAGCATGCTCGGATTCGTCAAAATTTGCGAGTCTGGTACAAAGCCGCCCAATACGCCGCCCCATTCCGGTTGTGCCAAAAGGAGATTAATGCCAAAACAGCCGGCAATCGTCGCCATTAGCACAATGACAAGTGTTTCCAATGCCCGAAAACCTTTGTTTTGCAGCAGTAAAATGAGCATAACATCAAATGCTGTAATGATAACTCCGTATAGTAACGGTAGACCGAACAGCAGCTTCAGCGCAATGGCTGAACCGATGACCTCGGCCAAATCCATGGCTGCAATGGCAATTTCGCACAAGAGCCATAAGCCGATGGCGACAGGACGACTGTAGGCATCACGGCACATTTGAGCCAAATCTTTACCTGTGGCAATGCCAAGCTTGCCGGATAAGGCTTGCAGCAGGATGGCCATCAGGTTGGAGATTAGAATGACACTAAGCAGCGTGTAGCCGAATTTTGATCCGCCAGCGATGTCTGTGGCCCAGTTGCCGGGGTCCATATAGCCGACTGCGACCATATAGCCGGGTCCAGCAAAGGCAAGAAACTTCCGAAACCAAGTCCCGTCTTTCGGGACGCTCAAGGAACGATTCACTTCCGATAGTGAAGCGATTTCCGCGAAGTTGCCCTTTGTATTTTTCATACGCTTCACCTTCTTTATTGATGTTGAAATATATTATTAGTGACATAACGATTGTGTTATCCCTATTGTACACCCACAATAGTTTTTGTCTAGTGCAACTTTTGTGTGGTCAAGCAAGTTAATCGTATTTTTGAAGCAATATAGCCATCGTATAAAGCAGAACAATAGAAAAACCAAGCTATATCGCTCTGAGGGGAGCAGCTTGGTCGTTTTGGTTTTTTTTAAAATTACATCTTTTAAATATTGCGGGAGAGCCGTGCAGCCAGTTCCTCAATTTCTTCCGAGGATAGTCCTGGGGAGAACATTTCTGGCTTTTCCTCCAAATCGGGGATGGGAGCTCCTTCGGGAGGACCGTCTTTAACATACAAAGGTTGTCCATCTTCCGGGTGAACGCCGTTCCATATTTTATCAATTTCCTTGTAGTCATTCGGACTGAAACGATAAATAGCCCGGTGCAATCCTTTTTCTTCGAATTTACGCGTTTCAGAAAAGGCTTTATTCTCCAAGTTCGGAATCGGAAGCATTTTGGTCATTTCTACGCCTGTAAGCTTTTCCAACGCTTTGGCATAGGCCATCACATGGACTCCACCCCGCACCAACAAGTAGCCTACGATCTCGCGTGCGACAGGGTTGTCAGTCATGGAAGTCTGAGCAGGTACAATAAAATGATGCGAGTAAACCTTCAAGACACATGTTGACAGCCCATCAAGTTAGGGGCTTATAACATATAGTGTAAACAAGGTGAGGTGGAATTAAACGGTAAATAAATCAGTTAACTTCCATGTTTTAAATGATTCATTTTGTGTAGTTCGTTTAAAGTACATACGAGAAGGAAATCATGTATTAACATGACGATAGATTCCTGCGGAATGCAAATAATATAGAGAAGGAGAGATGAAATCATGGAAGCATTATACACAGCATCAGCAACGGTACATGGTGGAAGAGACGGTTCAGTCGCTTCATCTGATGGGGTTTTGAAGCATAAGCTCAGTACGCCGAAGGAACTGGGTGGCGCAGGTGGAGAAGCTACGAATCCGGAGCAATTGTTTGCGGCAGGCTATGGTGCCTGCTATGAGAGCGCATTGGCTAATGTAGCCCGAAAGGCTAAGGTGAAGGTGGACAATGTTGAGGTCACCAGCCACGTATCTATCGGCAAGGACCCAAGCGATGGCGGCTTCCAGCTGGCGGTACGTCTGGATGTGAAAATACCTGGTATTGAACGCGCCCAGGCCGAAGATTTGGCACGCCAAGCACATGATTTTTGTCCATACTCCAAAGCAACACGCGGTAACATTGATGTCGAGCTCAATGTCATTTGACTGCATTTCTATAACTTTTACACTCTGGCCGCCGATTTATTGGCGGCTTTTGCACATAGATCTTGATTAGCTGAGATTCGCGACCATTTGACATCATCGCCAAAATTCATTAAGATGGCTTAGGTGATTCTGGTCATCAGGTACGAAACAAATTTGAAAAATACGGGTGATATGATGTCTTACAGACCGAATATTGTTAATTTCACGCTGGCTGGCAGCAACGAAAAAGAAGGGCTTTATGAGTTTAAAATGAGTTTGGCCGATGGAACGGAGTGCCGCGTTTTTTCTCAACGTAATCCGGAGTGGACCTTGACGAATATTAGTCGACTGCTAACGACGCCTTGCCCGGTATGCCATAAGGATTTTATCTGCAAGTGTATGGATAAGTTCCATGAGGAGTTTTTAGAGCAAATTAATACGAAACAGCTGTTTGAGAAAGCATTGAGCTAGTTTTTCGAACAGGTAAAGACTATACATTTCTAAACAAGCGTCGGATACTTTCGGCGTTTTTTTGTTTATATTCATATGATTGCGTTGCTGGTATTCATGCCGTTGATTTCTCTGGAGGTGAAATGCATTTATGAACCAGTCTGATCATGCCCATTCAGATCATTCCATTGTGTTGGTGGATGGGGTGTGCCATTTTTGTCAGGGAGCGGCACGCTTTATTATCAAGCGTGACCCTAAGGGAACATTTCATTTTGGTTCCCTGCAATCTGAGGCAGGACAAGAACTATTACGTGCAGGAGGACTATCTACAGATCAGCTGGATACGTTCGTGCTGATTGAAGACGGTACGTATTATACAAGGTCAACCGCAGCTTTACGAATTGCCAAACGTCTTCGTTTTCCATATCCGCTGGCCTATGTGTTCATCCTGGTTCCCCGCTTTGTGCGCAATGCCGTCTATAACTGGGTGGCGCGTAACCGATATCGTTGGTTTGGCAAGGATGAAGAGGATCAATGTCAGATCCCCCCACCAGAAATTAGACAACGATTTTTTTAGAGGTTGTTCAAAAAGTCGTCTTTCCATAACGAAGCTAATCAAGAAGCGGATTCGACGTCGAATCTTGAATTCAGCCGGGCCTTCCGTTGCTCACGTAGATCTGTCTACGCTCCGCTACTCAGTCCCTAGCTTCATCCAACCTTCTCGGTCCTGAAAAGCCGACTTTTTGAACACGCACTTTTAGTTGCTTTTTTAAGTTTCTTTTTTGGAGCGATGTCTACGAATTAGTAAGATCACAGCGAGCACGATCAGTATCAGGCTCGTAACAGCTACATACACGATATGTCGTACATTGGGTACGTTAACAGACAATTTTAGCTCGTTAGATTCCAAAGGAGCAATGTCCCAATATAGTGTTTTTCCGTCTTCCGACACACGGTCCGCATTATTGGTAGCAGGTTGGATGGGTAAGGATAGGCTGAAGTTAAGATCCAGCTGCCGCTCCAGTAATTTGCGCGCAAACACATTCATTTGCTCAAATTTGTCACTCAGTCCTTGAGCTTCTTTAGGAAGCATCCGTGGTAGATCGAGCTTCATGGTAAGATCAATATTCGTTGTGAAAAAATGTTGACTCACAGTACGCTTTATTTCTAATCCCTCAGGTAGATTTAATCCCTGACTGGGATTTTTTTTGTTTGTGCTCCAATCTCCTTGATAATGTCCCTTGATTTGATATCCCTTTCTTCCCTGTTCAGCTAGCGGCTGTACATCTACATTGTTGCTTTGAATACGCTTGACTAATCGATCTAGCAGCCCGGGATTGTCCAACATCATCAGTGTCTGGTTGTTTACACTGAACGTTGCATCCATATCTACACTTTGATCGAGATGAACATCTACATGGATGTCACCTCGAGCACAGGAAGTTAGGGCAAGCAGACAGCACACCAGCATAAAAATGAGCAGTATTTTTCGTATCCGAACTTGCCGACGTTTGTTCCGATAAGGGCTGTATCCTGTTGGCTCCATGACCTGCACCTCTTTATATGTATTCTTTGGTTTAATGACTGGATATCTTCTATATATTACACATTGGGAGAACGAAAATCGAACGGTATAACGAAATACATAAGAATTATATTTTATAAAATGTTTCCCTAGGTAAAAACTTTAGTGTATACTCTAAAATATAGTATTGATAAAAAATAATTGAATCAAGGAAATAGTTTGTCTTAAAACGAATATTCAAAGGAGGATTTTAAAACATGAACAAGCAGTTTAAGAAGGCTTTGCCGCGATGGGTAACGACGGTTGGAGTGTTGTCTCTAGCTCTAGTTCTAGCGACTGCATGTACCGATGCTAAGAAGAAGGAGCAGGGAACTGCGAGAGAGGCGGGACAAAAAATAAAGGCTACGGCTACCATCGGTATGATCTCTGACATTGTCGGCAAGGTCGGCGGTGATTATGTGGAGGTCACGGGAATTATGAAGTCAGGCGTTGACCCGCATTTGTACAAGGCTTCTCAGGGAGATATGCGCAAGCTGGATCAGGCCGACGTTATTTTTTATAACGGGTTGCATCTGGAAGGAAAAATGCAGGACATTCTGGAGAAAATCAGCAAGCAAAAACCCGTCATATCCGTGTCCAAAAACATCGCCCAGGATCACTTGCGTGCAGGTAGCCCGGAAATGGGATCTGAGCATGATCCACATATCTGGTTTAACGTACAGAATTGGATGTCTGCGGTAGAAACCGTCAGAGATGAATTGTCGGCGCTAGACGCTGTTCATGCGGAGGAATATAAGGCCAACGCAGAAAGCTATCTTACTGAGCTGCGAGAGCTGGATGATTACACGAGAGAGCAGATTGCCAGTATACCGGAAGCCCAGCGCGTGCTTGTCACGGCACATGATGCTTTCGGCTATTTCGGAGATGCCTACCACATTCAAGTGAGAGGACTTCAAGGTATGAGCACAGAATCAGAAGCGGGTTCTCAAGATGTGACCAAGCTGCGAGATTATCTGGTCGAACATAAAATCAAGGCTATATTCGTAGAATCTAGTGTTCCGAGAAAGGCCATAGATGCGGTTATTCAGGGGGCCGCTCAGCAAGGTCATATAATTAAGGTTGGTGGCGAGCTGTATTCGGATGCCATGGGTGAAGAGGGCACAGAAGATGGAACATATATTGGAATGGTCAAGCATAACGTTAATACGATTGTTAAAGCTCTTAAATAAGGAGGCAGAGATACATGGGGCATTCACCACTTGTCGTTCGTGATTTATCGGTAGCTTATCAAAAAAAGCCCGTTTTGTTCGATGTTTCCTTTGAGGTGCCGGAAGGCAAGCTGATTGGTATTATCGGTCCGAACGGGGCTGGGAAATCTACACTGATCAAGGCAGCGCTTGGACTGATTCCAAAGCTTAGGGGCGAGGTGCTGGTCTATGGCAAGCCCTACAAGCAACAGCTACTCAAGGTTGGCTATGTACCACAGCGGGAGTCGGTGGATTGGGATTTTCCGACGAACGCATTGGATGTGGTTATGATGGGACGGTATGGCAGATTGGGCTGGTTTAAGCGTCCGGGAGCAGCAGATCGTCAGGCTGCGATGGAGAGTTTGGACAAGGTTGGAATGAGCAAATATGCAGACAGGCAGATTAGTCAATTGTCTGGCGGTCAGCAACAACGTGTTTTTTTAGCCAGAGCACTTGCGCAGGATGCTCAGCTTTATTTTATGGATGAACCGTTTGTCGGTGTGGACGCTGCAACAGAAAAAGCCATTATTTCATTGCTCAACGATCTGAAACAGCAGGGTAAAACCGTGCTTGTCGTTCATCATGATTTATCTACGGTCACGGATTATTTTGACCAGGTTATGCTGTTGAACGGGCATCTGATGGCGTTTGGAGAGACGACAGATATTTTTACCGAGGAAAATCTGCAGCGTACGTATGGCGGACGTCTGAGTATACTCAAAACAGGCCCGGATTCCGGTACGATACTCGGAGTGAGGTGAGCAGTATGACAAGCTTGGCAACGCTTTTGACCGACCCAAACATGCAGTGGATTTTGCTGGGCTGCATTTTGCTCGGTTTAAGCAGCGGGGTGATTGGCAGTTTTATGTATTTGCGCAAGCAGTCGCTCATGGGAGATGCTTTGGCACATGCGGCTTTGCCGGGGGTATGTGTGGCTTTTATGATCACAGGTACAAAATCAGTGTTTGGATTTATGATTGGGGCCGCTATTGCGGGGATTGTTGCTACCTTTGCCATCAGTGCATTAACCCGGTATTCACGAATTAAAAGCGATTCCGCGATTGCAGCGGTGCTGTCGGTATTTTTTGGCTTCGGCATTATGTTGTTGACCGAAATTCAGCATAGTGGCGCAGGCAACCAAAGCGGATTGGATAAATTTCTATTTGGTCAAGCTGCGGCAATGGTATTGTCTGATGTCTATACGATGGCGGTAATTTCGGTGGTACTCATCGGAATATGTATATTATTTTTCAAGGAATTTAAGCTGCTCAGCTTTGATCCCGGCTTTGCCCGCGGACTTGGTTTTCCGGCAGGTTTGCTGGATAAGTTGTTGATGCTAATGATTGTCATTGCGGTGGTTGCTGGCATTCAGGCCGTGGGAGTCATTATGATGGCTGCCCTGCTGATTACCCCGGCCGTGTCGGCAAGATACTGGACAGAGAAGCTGGGTGTCATGGTATGCCTATCAGGCTTGTTTGGTGCTATAGCAGGCCTTGGTGGGACGGTCATTAGCTCTCTGGGACAAAATCTGCCTACAGGACCGTTATGCGTGTTGTGTGCGACTGTGGTGTTTGGAGTGAGCTTGATTTTTGCGCCGCAGCGCGGGATGATCTCCAAGGCTATCGTTCGGTTGAACGCCAGAAAAAATCTGGAGCAGACAGTCGGAACACAGCCAAGGGAGGAGCGTGCCCTATGAGTTCATTTTATGTAATTTTGACGGGAATGTTAGTGGCAGGGGGATGTAGTATCGTTGGGTGCTTTCTCGTGCTCCGAAAAATGGCTATGATCGGTGATGCAATCAGTCATGCGGTATTGCCGGGGATTGTCATTGCCTTTCTCATCAGCGGATCGAGGGATTCGGTGTGGATGATGTTTGGTGCGGCTGTGCTGGGTCTTCTAACGGTGTACCTGATTCAGCTATTCCAACAAAGCGGTCTGCAAAGTGATGCTGCCATTGGCGTGGTGTTTACGACATTGTTTGCTATCGGTGTTTTGCTGATCAGTGTGTTTGCTTCCAATGCCCATCTGGATATGGATCACGTTTTGTATGGGGAAATTGCTTATGTGCCGTGGAATACGTTAGAAATAGCCGGCTTCGATGTCGGTCCGAGGGCTGTGTGGATTACGGGCGCGATGTTTTTGATCAATTTGCTCGTGATAGGGGGCTTTTTCAAGCAATTTAAAATCACTTCCTTCGATCCCGCCTTGGCAGCTTCATTAGGCATTCCAGTTGTTTTATTTCATTATCTACTGATGAGTCTCGTCTCACTAACGACGGTGGCGTCATTTGAGAGCGTGGGTGCAATTCTGGTGGTTGGCATGCTCGTTGTACCGCCTCTTACCGCTTATTTGCTGACGGAGAAGTTGTCCCATATGATTGTATACAGCGTCGGATTTGGGGCGATCAGTTCGGTCGTAGGCTTTTACACAGCAAGTGTATTGGATGCTTCTATTGCAGCATGTATGCTGTGTGTATCGGGTGTGTTGCTGCTTTTAGCTTTTCTCTTTTCCCCGTCTCACGGTGTGGTATGGCAAAAGTTATTTCAACAACGGGGGATCGTTGGCGAAGATAGCAAGTGATTGTAGGAAGTGATCCCATATGAGTTACCCAAAATAGCGTGCATTCAGGCATAAGAGACCTGAATGCACGTTTTTTTGCGCTTATACTGCCCTGTGCGGCTTTTTTTGGGGCAAGCTTGATTGATCATCTTGAATTGATTGGGACACGGGAGTACATTCATTACAACCATATAAGAATGGACGGAACAAACAAGCGGCACGCTGTGGGGAGGAACGAAAGTGGAGAGCTTCAAACGTAAATCACCAGAGGAAATACTGGATTCGATTAACAAACTGCATCGAGGCAGACTCAAAATATACATGGGTGCGGTCAGTGGCTCGGGCAAGACGTATCATATGCTGCAGGAGGGACAATCGCTGCAGCATGAAGGTATTGATGTTGTGATTTGTGCGGTCTCAACCATGCAGCGGCCTGTGACCGTGGAACAGGTCGGCACGCTGGAGCGAGTGCCTAGTATTCATTGGATAAAAGATGGTGAGGAGCAAAAGGATCTGAATGTGGAAGCTTTGGTGGCACGAAATCCCGAGGTGGTACTGGTGGATCATTTGGCACATCATAACCGGAAAGACGCCCTATTTCCAACACGGCTGGAGGATATTCGGTATTTGCTGGAGCAGGGAATTAGCGTCATTACGACGGTCAATGTTTATGAACTCGAGGGAATTACGGAGTGGGTGTATCAGCTGACAGGCTTTGAAGCGGAATATACGGTTCCGGTTGATACACTGGAGCTGGCGGATGAAATTCGTCTGATTGATGCTACCCCGGAAATGATTTTGGAACGGCTGGCGAAAGGCTATATGCATACGCCCAATCCTGAGATGTTTCACCGGGGAAATCTGGGTAAATTGCGTGAGCTAGCCCTGCGATTGGTAGCAGAGGATGTGAACGATTCGCTGGAACGGCACCGGGAAGAGTTAGGCTTGCACGGGGCGTCTGGAGCCGCAGAGCGTATTTTGGTACCTGTCCAATATCATTGGAATGGGTCCATTTATGTACGTAGGGGGGAACAGGTCGCCAAGCGGTTGGGTGGAGATATGCTAGTGGTCTCCTTTGTCAGCTCGAAGCGCAAACTGTCCAAGGAATCAGCTGCCTTCAAGCGTTCAATTGAGAAATTGGCTGACAAGATCGGATCAACATTTGAAGAAATCCCGCTTTTTTCCCGCAGAAGGTTGCCTCGTCAACTGATTCATTATGCGGTGACGCACAATGTTACCCGAATTGTTATGGGGCATTCTCGGCAGACGCCGTGGCAGGAGCTGATGAAAGGATCGCTTGTGAACGGGATTTTAAAACGAATGAAAAATATGGATTTGCTGCTGATTGCGGACCGGGCCGAGCAGGAGGGTGAGCGGATTTTGCCAACAATGAGACAGGAGGAGGGAGATAACGATCCGTATCATCGTTTGAGCGTTGAGGAAGCACAGGCTGAGGCAGCCAAAATCCTGCGGGGCAAGCTCAAGGTATACATTGGCGCTGCTCCGGGGGTCGGCAAAACATACACGATGCTGAGAGAGGGGAATGATCTGCTGGAGAGTGGGATCGATGTAGTTATCGGATTGCTGGAAACGCACGGAAGAGCAGAAACACTGGCACAAGTAGGCTCTCTGAAGATGATACCCCGTCAGTCCATCGAGCGCCATGGCGCACACTTGGAAGAAATGGACACGGAATCCATTCTCAGGCGTAATCCCGAGGTGGTGCTTATTGATGAGCTGGCACATACCAACGTTCCCGGAAGTATGAGATCTAAGCGCTATGAGGATGTGCTTACCATTTTGGAACAAGGTATTTCTGTGATATCCACAATGAATGTACAGCATCTGGAGAGCTTGAATGATGCGGTAGAACAGATTACTGGTATACGAGTGAGAGAGACTGTTCCCGACCATATGATGCGTCTGGCCGATGAAGTACAGCTTGTTGATGTGGCTCCCAAATCGTTGCAGCAGCGTATGCGTGAGGGCAAAATATACGATCCTGCGAAGGTGGAACAGGCACTTAGCCATTTTTTTAAACTGGGCAATCTGATTGCGTTGCGTGAACTTGCTTTGCGGGAATTGGCAGATGACGTAGATGAGCGGCTGGAATCCTGGGATCGACACGAATCACTTCGGGGACCGTGGCGCAGGGAGGAAGTGATCTTCGTAGGCGTGACGCTAAGCGAAAATGCTGAAAGGCTGATTCGCCGCGGTTTTCGTATCGCCTTTCGTCTGAAGGCTGTGTGGATTGTGACTTATGTTCATGTCGGTGAGCGTATGCCCGAGAGACTGAACCCTCGTCTGGAACAACTAAAGTTGCTGACCCACCGACTGGGGGGAACCTTTGAGATACGGCTTGTTTCCAGCCGAAGCGAGATTGCCGACATTTTGATTGCTCCAGTGGAAGGATATTCAGGTACGCAGCTCATCGTGGGGCAGTCTTCCCGAAGTAGCCGTTGGGGGAAGGCTGCGGTTGTGCCGAGGATTCTCCGTCAAGCACGTCATATGGATGTTCTAATTGTGGCGGATTATGATCCGGATATTAAGCTGGAGGTAGATCGTTAATTCGCCCAGTAAATTCATAAATAGTCATATGATGGTTACCGATGGTTCGCTGCTTCCATAGTATATTCTATCTCAAAGAAATGGAGGCGAATTAAAAATGTTTAAACATTGTCATTTGCGTAAGCCAAAAAAACGTATCTTTAAGAAGATCATTAAGGTGACTGTCATTAAGTTTAAACCTAAATTTAAACATGATCACCGGAAACATGAAGATTTTGATAAGAAATGTCATTGCCGGAAACGTCGCCATCACCGCCATCATCGTCATCATGACTGTCATCGTCGTCACCACAAATTCTACTAAGATGAAGATGCTAGGAGGCGGGGCTAGACTGCCCGCCTTCTCCTAGTACGAGGATTTTGGAAGATACTTGCACAAAAAATACTTGCTCTAATATAAGCGCTATGCTATTCTACCAGTAAATAGATTGCACGTGACGGAAGCACCGTTCACCAACCGTATGTACTTACGGATGGATGAACGGTGCTTTTTTGCGTTGTTGTGTTAGGGAAAGGGATGAGCGTTATAGTTCCAGTGAAAGTGGTATTGGCCGTAGAAAGCCGGGATTATATTGAGCCGCTGCTGAATTATGTTCACGGAAGCGAGTACGCCAGAAGGCTGAGAATCACGGCTTTTTCGCAACCGGAGGCATTTCATCAATACATGATGGAAACCAGTGGAATGAAAAGACCGGATGTGGTGGTAGGTGAAGCGGCTTTTTTGAATCTATGGACAGACAGGGAAGCTGCTGATATTCCTTGTTTGGTATTGCATGAGGGAGAACAAGTGAGCGAATATGGACAGCCTTTATTAAAGTATCAGCCTTTATCTGAGCTGGTCGGTTTTATTTTGGAAACGGCTAGACAGAGGTCGAACGGTCGGAAAAGTGTAAACAGTCGGGAAGGTGGAATGATTATCGGCATCGTAGCAGCTTCCGGTGGACTAGGCAAGACAACGGCCGCACTCAATATGTCCAAACAGCTGGGGAATGAGGGATATTCGGTATTCTATCTGAATCTGGAGACGGTGGATTCAAGCTCGTTGTTCACTGGTTCAGGCAGTGCTAGCGGAGCAGAAGGAGAAGGGCTGTCCAGGCTGCTCTATGATCTCAAGGCGGAGGGGAGTGAGGACACTCCATTATCCATGGCTTCCTACTGTATTCGTCGCCCTGAAATTCAGGCGGATACTTTTCAGCCTGTCTATAATCGCAAGGAGCTGACGGACATGACTTGTGATGAAGCGAAAGAGCTGATTCGAACGGTTGCCGAAAGTGGGCAGTATGATGTAGTGATCGTAGATGGCGATTCTGAAAAAGGTGATCGGGCTCAAGCCGTGCTTGAAGCTAGTCATAAGCTGATTTGGCTGCTGGCAGACGATTTAATGAGCATGCACAAGTGCGGATTATGGCTGGATGTTTTAGAAACCACGCAGCCTGAAGGGCTTGAAGACATGATATGCAAAACCAGCTTTGTGGTGAACCGCTATATGGGAACTATGATCAACTCATTACCTCGTGACTTCATGGAGATAAACGGAGCGTTACCCTATATACCTTCATGGAAGCAGATGCAGCACCATGAGCTACTGCTTAGTTCACCGATTTATCAGCGGGAAATTCGTCATCTGTGCCACGAGCTGCTGAATGTGGACAGTGTAACACATCCGCCCGCCGTTTGGTCTTAAAAGGGGCTGATGAACATGAATGAGGAATGGTTTAAGGCATTGCGAGCAGATATCCGAAACGGGCTGGACGTAACGTCTTCGGTAAAGGATGCAGATCTGGTACGGCATATTGAAAATCGAATTTTACACGATGTAGAGCTGGTGGGCTTAACTTCCCGTGAGAAGCATGCACTCGTCCGCAAGATTTTTAACTCTTTCCGTGGGCTGGATGTACTCCAGCCATTGATTGATGACCCGACCGTTACGGAAATTATGATTAACAGTCACCGGGAAATTTTTGTGGAACGGGCTGGTGAAGTGATGCAGGTACCTGATCAATTTGAGTCCCGCGAGCGGCTGGAGGATTTAATCCAGACGATTGTAGCCGGGGTGAACCGAATTGTGAATGAGGCTTCCCCCATTGTGGATGCCCGGTTAAAGGATGGGTCACGCGTAAATATTGTGTTGCCTCCAGTTGCTCTCAAGGGTCCGACGATGACAATACGGAAGTTTCCCGAGCGTCCTATGACGATGGATGACTTGATACAAATGGGTGCGCTTGATGCAGAAACCGCTGCTATGCTCAAGGACTTGGTACGTAGCAAGTACAACATTTTTATAAGCGGAGGAACGGGGTCTGGTAAAACAACTTTTCTGAATGCATTATCCCAGTTTATCCCGTCGTCTGAACGGATTATTACCATTGAAGACTCAGCAGAGCTGCAAATTGTGACGGTCCCTAATCTAGTTTCCATGGAAACACGGAATGCGAACACCGAGGGGAAGGGAGAAATCACAATTCGTGATCTGATTCGTTCCTCCCTGCGTATGCGGCCCAACCGCATTGTGGTGGGTGAGGTCCGGGGAAGTGAGGCATTGGATATGCTTCAAGCGATGAATACAGGACACGATGGATCGTTGTCAACTGGGCATGCGAATAATATCCGCGATATGGTCAGCCGGCTGGAAACGATGGTGCTCGGAGGGGCAGAGCTTCCGCTTGGAGTAGTACGGCAGCAGATCAGCTCGGCCATTGATATATTCGTTCATCTGTCACGGATGCGCGACAAATCCAGACGAGTACTGGAAATTAGCGAAGTGATTGGTTTTGAAAATGGTGAGGTGACGCTTAATCCCCTTTATCGTTTTCAGGAACGAGGAGAAAGTAACGGGCGAATCGTAGGAGGTCTGGAACGTTGTGGCGAGGGTCTGCAACATACTTTGAAGCTGCAAATGGCCGGGATCAATCCGGAAAGCTGGCACAGGGGAGGAGTATCAGCGTGAAGCCAGGAAAAACGACTGCCAAGCAAGTATCACATGAGGTCCCTTCTCTGCCAGATTATACGGTGTATACATTATCGACAGTACAAAAAAGTCTGTGCATATTCTTTAGTGGCGTGCTGTTTGCGATGATCGGCTTTCTATTTTATCACCAATGGATATTATCGTTGCTGTGCGCTGCCGGGGCTGTGGTGACGCCTCGTTATTTTAGGCAATTTTTGCTGCAACGACGCAGGTCTGCTCTAAGCATCCAATTCAAGCAGGCGTTATATTCGCTCTCGTCTTCTCTTTCAGCGGGAAGGTCGGTGGAGAATGGTTTTCGTGAGGCTGTAGAGGATTTGAGATTGCTTAGCCCGGATGGAGATCACGACCTGATTTTTGAATTTAACATTATTACCGCCTGTCTCGAAATCGGACAGCCTGTAGAGGCTGCTTTGCAGGATTTGGCCCGTCGGGCGCAGATGGAGGATATTACGAATTTTGCGGACGTATTTGCGGCTTGCAAGCGAACCGGAGGTGATCTGGTGGAAGTCGTACGACGAGCTTCAAGTGTCATTGGTGAGAAGTTGGAAATTCAGCAGGAGATCGGTGTAATGATTGCGCAGAAACGTTTTGAATCGAGGGTTATGTTTGCAGCGCCTTTTTTGTTTGTATTGTTTATGACGATGACAGCGAGTGATTACATGATGCCCTTATACAGCGGTACAGGTATGATTTTATCAACCTTTTGTTTATTGGTGCTTGGTGGGTGTCTTGTGTGGATCAACCACATTATGAAGATTGAAGTGTAAGGAGAGATGGGTATGGTGATGTTGGTTTGTCTGGTCATGCTGGTTCTGCAAGTGGGAGGCTGGGTGGTGCTGAACCAGATGCATGGTGCTAAGTATGCGCATTTTCGCCATATGAAGCTGGAGGGACTGCGGCTGCAAAGACTTTCAGTCCCATTTGTACACATGATTCATGCTTCACGTGCTACTCACAGGCTGCCTTTGCTGATGTTCAAGCTCCAGCGTTCGGTGCAGAAGCTGTATGGTATGCGCAACAGCGGAGAAAAAACGATGCTTTTTCTGACAGAAATGTTGGGTTACGGATATATAATGGCTGCTGGTGGAGCTTTAATATCGCTTATGCTGGGCGGGGATGCGACCGGGCTGGTGCTCGGATTGGGACTTGGTATTCTGGTACCCATCGCGCTGATCAAGGATTTGCATGGGAAAGTACAGAAGCGGGATCAGCAAATTTTAATGGAATTGCCTGAACTGTTGAGTAAAATGATGCTTTTAGTAGGTGCAGGTGAGACGGTACAACGGGCATTGCTACATTGCGTGGAACGTAAAGGGGCGGATACGGAACATCCGTTGTATCGAGAACTGAGGCAGACGGTGGCGGAATGGGAAAGCGGCTATTCCTTTCAACAGGCATTTGAGCACCTGAGCAAACGTTGTGGTATTCAGGAAATGACAGTATTTACGACGACAGTTTTGTTGAATATGAGGCGCGGCGGGAGCGATTTCGTGATGGCTTTACGTGAGTTATCCCAGACGTTATGGGGCAAGCGGACTTCAATTAGCCGCACAAGAGGGGAGCAGGCTTCATCTAAGCTAGTATTCCCGATGGCGCTGATTTTGCTAACGGTAATTGTGCTGGTGGGCGCTCCGGCTTTAATGATGATGAATATGTAGGAGGAATACAACGATGATGATATTAGTAACAGGCAGTATTCGTAAGTTGTACAAGGATGAGGATGGTCTGGGTACGTTAGAAATGATCCTGATCATTGCCATTCTGATTGCGGTGGCAATTATTTTTAAGGATCAGATCAAGAAAATTGTAGAAGGGCTTTTGAAAAAGGCGGATAAAAAAAGTAACGATTTTATGGATTCATAATGCTGCGTAAATTAGCACAAAAAGAGGACGGGAGCTTCTCCTTGGAAGCTTCCCTCGTCTTTCCCATTCTACTGCTGGTCATTTTTGTGATGTTATTTTTTTGCCTGTACATATATCAAAAATCTATATTGGTGCAGGTCGCTGCTACTGCTTCGGAAAGGGCCGCTTACAGTTGGGATAACAGCTTCAAGGACCCACGTACGGGAGCATTTACACAAGGGCAACGGGATTCTCTCTATTGGCGCCTGAAGGATGATATTATGCTGGGAGCCCTGTTTGGCTGGACCGGAGCCAACAATCAGGAAAGTGTACAGGTTCCGGGCGGCAATGGGGGAGGCTCGTTACCTGCTCAGAAGCTGTCCAATGCAGAAAATAGAATGCCTGCGGGCATGCAGGGGCAGATGACATATGAGAACAGTATGATTCACCGTAAGGTGACCACAAAGTTAAATAAGATAGTGAGGGTACCTTTGTTGAATCAGTTTTTAGATCAGACAGATTTGCAAGGGGAAATGAGCTCTGGTGTGGTCGAACCTGTGGAATGGATTCGTACGGTGGAGTTGGTCCGTTATTATGGTGCGAAGTTTATGGGCAGAGGATCAGGTGAAAAGGTAGATTCGGCAGTTGTAGGGAAAGTACTGATGCAATATGGTCAAAACGGTCAGTGAGAAGTAAGTAACGGGAATGTAACTGGAAAGGAGGAAGCGGGTGTTTGGTAAGAGACACAACACAAAGGACGGGGAATCAGGTGCTGTCACGGTCTTTTTAATTCTGATTTTGGCGGTCATGTTCGGTTTTATTGCTGTATTTATTGATTACGCGAGAATTGCTGCATTGCATGTGCAGACCGAACGGCTGACCCATGCGGCGGTTCGTTCAGTGATGTCTGCTTATGATCCGATATTACAACAGGAGTACGGTTTGTTTGCTTATGGCGAAGGCGGCGGAGAACAAATTATGGTCAAAGTGCTGAATGACAGCGCGCGGCGTACCGCACGCGCAGAAACGCTACCGCTTATGAATATGAAGCTGGATTCTAGTTCCCTGCAAATGGAAAGGGAGCTTGGTAAATATGCCATATTTAACGAGCAGATCCGTGAAGAAATGAAGTATAAAGCACCTGTCGATTTTACGTTTGAAGTGCTCGAAAAGCTAAAGCCGCTCTCTCAAAATATGAAAGAGGCTTCTCATACGGTAGATTTGCTGAAAAGGCTGCAAAAGCTGTACGACAGACGAGAGGCCAAACTGGATGACATGCTGGAGAAGCAGCGTAAGGCAGGAGCTTATATGGAAGAGGTTCGCAAGCGGATTATTAAACAGAGGGGCACCTATATGCCCAATCAGTATATATGGGACCCGCTTGAGGTTGTGGCCGATATTGCCGCTCAGTATAAGCATTACGTACATGTATATGAAGACAATAAGAAAAGTGTGGACGACGTTAAAATCATGCAGATGGAAAAATATGCACGTAGAGCGAGGGCAGCGCTTGATCGCCTGCGTCAGATCATGGTTCAGGCTGGAGAAGAACATGATAAGCTGCTTCTGGAAGCCAAGGAACCGTTAAATGAGGCCCGACAGATTAATGAAGAGATGCGCAAAGTCATTGCCCAATATAAGCAGAGGGCGGCCAATGCAGGCTACGATGAGGTTTCAGCAGCCCCTACTCCCAGCGGAGCAGGCTTCAACGCAGATCCGTCGGTAGGAAGCGCACGGCAAAAAGCAGAGGATTTGTTGATTTCAGACAAGGAATTTGAGCAATGGGAAGCAGAAATCGAAAAGCAACGGACTTCTATAAATACTGCTAACAATAGAATAACGAGCATGATGCGTACCTTATCTTTTTATACAGATCCATTTTTGAATGCAGACATGCTCAAGCAAGAAGTCGCATCAACGCTCAAAGAGATAGATAAATACTTGAATGCGTATGCTTGGGCGGGACCTGCCAATGTACTCGACGGTGAAGTCAAAATGATGGATACGCGACGTGGACCGGACAAAGAACGCAAGAAAATGGAAAAAGAGGCGAAAAACAAGCTCAAACAAGCCTATCGGATCATTGAGGTTCTTTCCAAAGGTAAACAAAGTGCAGAACAATTCCAAAATCTGGAGCGGTATTACAATGAAAGTATTTCGTTTAACCAGTCTACATCCAGTCCATCTGTATCCGCTGATTTGCCCTATGACACCTATGATGCTGCGGGAGCTTCCATGGATAGTATGGATGGTCTATACGGGTCGGCATCCAATTTACTGACTCAACTGGGAGACGAGTTTTACCAGAATGAATACGCACTTTCTTACTTCCATCATGTGGATTTTAGCCGTTTTGGCAGTTTGGCCGGATCGGGTGGAAATGTGGGAAATGCTGCACAGATTTTGGGAGATCAGCTGGAGGTGAATAATCAGGAAGTTGAGTATATCCTGTATGGCTTCCATAATCCGACGGGTAATCTGGCATCCGCCTATGGAGAAATTTTTGCTATGAGACTTGCCATTCGAACAATGGAGGGATTGGTTAAAAACAGCTCAAAAGGTAATCCGCTGGTCGTTTTGGCGGCAGCTTTGTTATATGGAGTAGAAAAAGCGATAGAAGATATGATTATGCTGGCACAAAAGGGAGACGTGCCATTGTCTGATTTTCTGAAATTTCGAATGACATACAAGGATCATTTGCGATTGTTCCTGATGCTCCATAGCAATAATGAACGAAAAATGTCCCGTATGCTTGCTCTGATCCGCCTGAATACAGATGTCAATCCTGCTGAGCGGCAAACGTATGCAACGGGTGAGGTCAAGAATGGGATGAGGCTGTGGTTTCTACCTGGGGTAATGAAGATGCTCGGAACCGCCTCAAAAGAAGGCGAGAGTATTAAGGGAAGTGTGTACTATGTCACGAAAACAGCGCATTTTTCCTATTAATCGGTGTTTACGGAAAGTTTGTGGGCAGAAGCAATGTGAACAAGGAAGTATTGTTTTAGAAGCGTCACTGGTGTTGCCAATGTTTCTGTTTTTTATTATTTTTCTCATTTATATGGTTCAGATGACGCTGGTATCCACAGCCTTGCAGAACACCGCTTCAGAAGCGGTTAAGCAGGTTTCGACTAAAATTTACCCAGTTTCTGTAGCCGTGGAGGCGGCGTCCGCGAAAATAGATGCAGTCCGTGAACCGCTGGATGAATTGCCCAAGTTATCTGTGAGTGAATATGCAAGCCAATTCGCTGCCCAGTTGCCACCTCCAATTGGTGATTGGGTAGAAAGCGCTGTTCAGGGCGGTCAAAAGCCGATGGAGGAGCTGCGGGGGCGATTTACGGAAGCTGCACTCGATCCTGTTCTGAAGCCGATGCTAAAGCCTTTTATGGAGGAAAGCATTCTGGAGTATGACAGTATTCATATAACGAGTGTACATGTACCTGCTCTTACAGGAACTAAGGACCCTTATTTTAGAGTAGAGCTATCGTATGAACTGCCGATGAAGGTCCCCTTTTTGTATCGCAGCATTGTTCTTCAAGCGGCGGCAGAGGAACGTCTCTGGATTGGGGACACAGGGGAGGGGACAGGTACAGGAGAGGCAACAGCGGATAAGGATGCGCAGCATTCCATACAGTTGCTCGTCAAGCCTGAACCTGCTGTGAAGGGTGTGTACAATTTGATCAAGGCCAAGGTTGAGCCTGGGACGACTGCTAATCTTTCTGTACTTTATAAGTCGGGTGAAAGCACGGCCCAGCATTTGGGCTGGACCTCTGCCAATGCGGACGGGATTATTGAATGGAACTGGTTTGTGGGAACGAACACAACACCCGGTCAATGGAGCTTTGTGATTGAAACGGAGGACGGTCAATGTATAGAAGTTCCGTTTACCGTGGAAAAGCCAGCTGATGGATAGATAGAATCGACTCGACATAGACGGACAGGAATACCTACGATGGAAAGTGATTTGGTAGTCTGCTAGTTCTATTTTATAAAGGGGGAAGATCGCATTGACGTGGATGTATATTGTATGCGGAGTTCTGCTCGCGATTGCGTTAGTTACGGATTTACGTAGCATGAAAATCCCTAATAAGCTTACATTGCCCGGCATAGTGGTAGGCTTGGTGTTCAATACTTTGTTTGGAGGGTGGCACGGTTTTTTATTTGCTGTTGCTGGACTGGGTACCGGATTTGGGTTCATGCTGATTTTGTACTGGATGGGAGCTGTTGGTGCAGGAGATGTAAAGCTGTTCGGCTTGATTGGAGCATGGACAGGTGCTGCTTTTGCATGGCAGGCAGCTTTATATTCGATTTTTTTTGCAGGTATTATTGGCATAGGGATTTTGCTATGGAAGAGGGAAACCATCATGAGACTGCGGCGCGTGGCTTTTAATTTAGGAGGATTTTTTCTATTTCGCAGCGGCAAAGCGCTGACCAGTGGAAATGAAGCGCACCTCAGGTTTCCTTTTATGACGGCAGTCATTCCGGGAGCGATCAGTGCTTATCTTTACTTCTTGCCATGACATGTCCGCTGGGGGAGATCATGCTACCTCACGGAGATAGGAAATTGTTAAGGAGGTCATGAATTGTTTGGTTTAAGCAGGGATTTTGCCCGGAACGGCGGGACATTTATGATTCTAAACAAGGAAGACGGGCTCAAGACCGATGATTTAAATTCCGTACAGACCGGCATGATGACTGGTAATCGGATTCCCGGTCTGCTGGAACTTAGAATAAAGGAAGTCGATTTTCAGATAGAGTTACATTACGATATTTCGGGGCAACGCATGCTTTCCCAGTTATGGAAAGGTGGGAGCGTGTCGACTTCTGATTTCTACCGGATTCTTTTTGAAGTGGCAGATGCCCTCCATCGCAGCCCGCAATATATGTTAGATATCCGCCAGTTTATTTTGCACGAGGATTATATTTTTCTAAGTGGTTCAGGTACAAGGGAAACCGCCAGTTTAACCTATGTTCCTTTACGCAGTGTACAGTATGCAGGGCAAACAGGCAGTCAATTTAAGCAGATGGTTATTCGTTTAATGACTCGTGTGGCCCACCTTCAGGGAGAATATATACAACGCATACTCGATCTGTGTGATAGAAATGAATTTGAATTGGGATTGCTAAAGGAACTGCTATTGCAAGGAATGAAGGCTGGTACAGAGAGTGCTAGCGTGAAGGGAGAAAGTATGGAAGGGCGAGCTTTTTCATCAGCCGACCCTATCATATCTGCTCATACCTCACAGGGGAACTATACTGATCGTGGCGGAACATACGGGCAAGAGCATCGGGAGACTCTGCAGGAGATTCAGGAGCTTAAACGGATCAATCGGCTCAAACCGTTCGTGAAACCAGAGGAGAATTCTGAGCTTGTAACAGAAAACGAAGTAGAAGATGTGGAGCCTGGATTGCAAAAATATAAAACCTACATTACTCTCGGATGTCTGCTCGCTTCGGCCATCGTGTGGCGTTATATTTATCTGGATCATCCAGAGACGGTACCGTTGATCATTTCCGTGGTGCTGACCTTGGTACTTGCCGCTGTTGCTTATATAAGCTGGACGGGGAAATGGGAGCGCAATCGAGCTTCATCTCATATGTACAGCGATTCAGTACCTGTATTGGATTCGGAATGGTTAGGAACTACTTCTTCCTCAGCACAGCGGAAAAATGATCGTTATCAGGTAGATAAGCTGACCGGATTTGTAGCGGGACGTCATCATCAAGACAAGCAATCTTCCGATTCGAGTGATCAAGGGCAGGAGAGCTGGAGATGGACTCTTCCAAACTCAGAATCTAAAAGCGCGGGAAACCGAGTTACGGAAGATAGGGAGAACACTTCAGCAAACTATGACCTACACGAGCCATCGTGGAAAGGTGCGGGACGGGGAAATGAATTGGAAGCCAGTGATACCAGTGAGGCTTATTATAAGTCTCTCTCCGGGGTAACGGAGCTGCTAAATGCTGCATCTAAGCAGGAAACGATGCTGCTTCGTCCAGATCAAGAGATACAGATTTCACCTGTTCAGCAATCACCGATTGCTTGCCTGGATCGCAAGCCACCAGGTAGTGGAGGGACCGAGCGCATCCGGTTGCAGCCAGACCAATTCGTTGCAGGCAGCTTTATCATCGGGAGAGATCCGCAATTGGTCCAGTTTGTGGAGCATACGGATGGAGCTTCCCGTTCTCATATTGAGCTTTGCATAGTTACAGGAGAACATAGCCACATTGTTAAGGATTTATCCTCGACGAACGGAACTGCTCTGAATGGAGAGCCTATGGTGCCTTATAAGGAGTACATCCTGAATGAGGGAGACACTTTTAAAATTGCTGGAGTCTCTTATACTTATCGGTTGGACTCTTTTAAATCCTCCAATGCATCATAAATGAAGGTTATATGGATAGATGTCAAGAAGAGGCCTGTTATATTCAGGGCTTCTTCCTTTATGAATATTGGACTATTCATAGGAATAAAATGAGGCATCTTAAAAACTTGCAGTCTGCTCGATAGATTGTGTCTGACTTAAAAAATGAACCCTAAGCTGGTAGTGACACTACCTACCAGCCTGGAGTTCCTCTTTTTGAATTCAATGCTGTTTTTGGGAAGAATGGAGTTCCTTTAGAGCGTCCTTAAGTGAAGGATAGTTAAACTTAAATCCGTGCTCCAGCGCTTTGTGCGGGAGTACTTTTTGGCCATCCAAGACAAGGGTGCTCATCTCACCGAGCAGTTTTTGAACGAGAATGCCTGGAACGGGAAACCAATGCGGACGGTGGTATGCCTGAGCCACGGTTTTCCCAAACTGGTCGTTCGTCACTGGGTATGGTGAAGATGCGTTCACTGCCCCGACGATTTCCGTCGTATGGATGCAGTACGTGATCAGACGAACGATATCCTCAATATGAATCCAGCTCATCCATTGATGACCGCTGCCTATTTTGCCGCCGAATCCGAAGCTATAAGGTATCTTCATGAGTGGGAATGCCCCTTTTTTTCTGTCCAGCACAAGGCTAATGCGTAACTTAATTAAACGGGCATCAGAAGGGTAGGCATTGGCGGCTTCCTCCCATTGCTCAACCACCTGAGACAAAAAATCTTCCGAACGACGCGGGCTCGTTTCATCGAATGTTTCGGTCAGGGATGTACCATAGGCGGCAACAGCCGAAGCCTGAATGATTACTTTCGGTTTTTTTTGTAGAGCATTCAATGCTTGAGCCAACCGGGCAACAGATAGCAGTCGTGATTGAAGAATTCTTTGTTTGGACTTATCCGTCCAGCGCTGATTCAGCGTTTCGCCTGCTAAATTAACGACCGCATCTGTGCCTTCCAGTACTTCAGGCTTTTGTTTTAATTCGTTCCAACTCATATATTGCAAGCGGGGGCTCGCTTCGTGTCCTACCAGTGGCTTGCGGGTAACGACTTTCACGGTGTATCCGTCGTCTAGCAGGCTTTTGACCAGTGCACTCCCCACCAATCCAGTTCCTCCACATACGATGATGTTCATGGAGCCAGCTCTCCTTCCGATTCACAAAAAAATACATCTGTTATAGAATATAACCCTTTTTGAGAAAAAAACTTCATATGAATGTACCTTTATACGGTTAAGGATGTCAATCCATGATTTTATTTACCCTCGTTTGACTAACATAAATTCTGATGTGTACTTTATCTACGTGTTCCCTTAATAGAGTCATTTAAGAAAGCTGCCATAAAAGCTATGTTGTTTGATTTCAATAATCACGTTAAAATGATTAAATTAAAATAAGACAAGCATAACAGGATAAGGGGATGAATCAGGATCATGCTGAAAATTGGTTCTCATGTGTCCTTCTCGGACAAAGGTCTGCTCAGCGCTACAAAAGAAGCGTCTTCTTACGGGTCCAGCTCCTTTATGATATACACGGGAGCACCGCAAAACACGCGTCGTAAGCCGATGGAGTCCATGTATTTGGAGGAAGGCAAGCAGTTAATGGCTGAGAAGGGAATGGAAGATATCGTGGTGCATGCCCCGTATATCATCAACCTTGGCTCTTACAAAGAAAATACCTATGAGCTTGCAGTCAGCTTTCTTCAGGAGGAAATTCGACGCACACACGCGATTGGTGTGAAAAATATCGTGCTGCATCCAGGCGCTTTTACCGATAAGGATGCAGAATACGGAATCGGGCGTATTGCTGATGGTTTGAACGAGGTACTAAACGGCGTGAAGGAGACAGATGTTAACATTGCGCTTGAAACGATGGCAGGCAAAGGAACGGAAATGGGTCGTAGCTTTGAGGAGATTGCCTCCATTATAGATAAAGTAGAGCATAACGAGCGTCTTACGGTTTGTATGGACACCTGTCACATTCACGATGCGGGTTATGATATCGTAAATGATCTGGACGGTGTATTGGAGCAATTCGACCGTATTGTCGGCTTGAACCGCATCGCAGTTGTTCACATCAATGATAGTAAGAATCCGGTTGGCGCTCATAAAGACCGACATACTCCGATCGGATCAGGCTGGATTGGCTATCAGACTATTCATAATGTGGTGCATCATGAAGCACTTCAAGGACGTCCGTTTATTTTGGAGACGCCATGGATTGGCAAGGAAGCCAAAACTCAGCGTCCGATGTATGAGGTTGAAATTGCCCTGCTTCGCGGAAATGTAAAGGAACGCTTTGGGGATGAGTTTTTGGGTCAGGTAGAACAATTGCATTCGTTTTTCAAAAAACAGGATGTGGATGTCCGTAAATTTGTGCTGGACACCTGGGCTCTGCTAAAAAATGATGCCAAAGCAAGAAAAGCCGATCCACGTGAGCCGTTGGAACGTCTGTATGACATGATAACGGAAGCAGCACTATTTCCAGATTTGAGCGAAGAACACATTAATCAACGGTTGATTGCCTGGTTTGCCGGCAGTCATTTGCCAGTGACGGTATAAGCTAAGGGGGATTAATAGCCACATGGAAATTCACGTAAAACATCAGCCAAATAGCACTCTGTCTGCCCATGAAAACCGCGCGCGTATGCTTGTATCTTGTCCAGACGGACCAGGTATTGTAGCGGCCGTGTCCCGTTTTTTGTACGAGCATGGGGCCAATATCGTTCAATCTGATCAATATACAATGGACCCGTCCGGCGGTATGTTTTTTATGCGGATTGAATTTGATCTGCCGAATTTGAGTGCAACCCAGCCACAGTTGGAGCAGGATTTTGCCGCTGTTGCTGAGCAATTCCGTATGGAGTGGACGATTTCTGCGGTTAGCCGCAAGAAAAAACTGGCTATTTTCGTTTCCAAAGAAGATCACTGTTTGGTAGAACTGCTGTGGCAATGGCAGGCAGGGGATCTGGACGCGGATATTTCATTGGTGGTTAGTAATCATCCGGATATGAAGGAGTATGTGGAATCGTTTGGCATCCCATATCACCATATTCCAGTGACCGCCGATACCAAACCGGAGGCGGAGCGCCGCCAACTAGAGGTCATTGGCGAAGACATTGACGTTATCATTTTGGCCCGTTACATGCAGATTATTTCTCCCAAGTTTATTGAGCATTATCGCAACCGGATTATCAATATCCATCATTCCTTTCTGCCGGCATTCGTGGGTGGGAAGCCATATGCCCAAGCCTATAATCGCGGTGTGAAAATTATTGGTGCTACTGCGCATTATGTAACTGAAGAATTGGACGGCGGACCGATCATTGAGCAGGACGTGCAGCGTGTAAGCCACGGAGATGATGTAAATGAGCTAAAACGGATCGGTCGCACCATAGAGCGGGTCGTTTTGGCAAGAGCCGTGAAGTGGCATGCAGAGGATCGTATTCTGGTTCATGAGAACAAAACGGTCGTTTTTAACTAATCTTAAAATTTTAGAAAAAATTTGTGAGTATATATTTTTTGTTGAACAAAGCCCGCTGTATAACGGGCTTTGTTTTTTTATGTAAGGATTTTGCAAAATCCTCATGTGAGTTACTCGCCTTAATAAACAGTCAGTACATAATATTTTTTTGTGATTTTATAATTTTTTAAATGAGGTTAATACATTACGGGTATATTTATATGAGGACTCGGTACTACATTTCCACAATCATCTTTATAAACGATCTGGCAAACTTTCACGGCAGATGGTACAATACTTAAGAATGTATAAGTCATATTGAAACATTCAAGCAGATTCACTCACTTCAATAGACATCGTTTCTATATCGGACGGTGATTTGGAGAGTATGACCGAATGCAATTGACATACTTTATACAATATGAGGAGGCAAACCATGACTGACCAGAACCAAGCGATTCAAAAGGATGAAAACTCCACGATCGACAATTTGTCCATCACAACTATTCGTACGTTGGCAATTGACGCCATCGAGAAAGCAAACTCGGGACATCCTGGGATGCCGATGGGCTCCGCGCCAATGGGATACCAACTTTTTGCTAAAACGATGAATCATAATCCCGATCAACCTACATGGGTTAACCGTGACCGTTTTGTATTGTCCGCAGGACACGGTTCCATGTTGCTATACAGCCTTCTGCACCTGAGCGGCTATGATCTTCCTATGGAAGAACTGAAACAATTCCGTCAATGGGGCAGCCTTACACCGGGACACCCTGAGTTTGGGCACACTGCTGGTGTAGATGCTACAACTGGACCTCTGGGACAAGGTCTCGCAATGTCCGTAGGTATGGCAATGGCTGAAGCTCAACTGGGTGCAACATATAATAAAGACGAATTTAAAGTTGTAGATCACTTCACATATGCGATCTGCGGCGATGGCGATCTGATGGAAGGTATTTCCCACGAGGCTGCTTCGCTGGCTGGTCGCTTACAACTGGGTAAGCTGATTGTATTGTTTGATTCCAATGATATTACACTGGACGGCAAGCTTAACCTGTCCTCTTCCGAAAGTGTTGCCAAACGCTTTGAAGCTTACAACTGGCAAGTACTGCGCGTAGAAGATGGTAACGACCTTCCAGCCATCCAAAAAGCCATTGAAGAAGCGCAAGGCGACTCGACACGCCCTACGCTGATTGAAGTGAAAACAGTCATCGGCTACGGAAGCCCGAACAAACAAGGTAAAGGCGGACACGGTGGTACTCATGGTTCCCCGCTGGGATCAGAAGAAGCCAAGCTGACTAAAGATTTCTACAAATGGGTATACGAAGAGGACTTCCACGTACCACAAGAGGTTCGCGAGCAATTTGCTAAAGTAAAAGAGCGCGGTATCGCGGCGAACAAAGCATGGGATGAACAGTTCGCGAAATACAAAGCTGCTCACCCTGATTTGGCAGCGCAGTTCGAAACAGCTGTAAACGGCGATCTTCCAGAAGGATGGGATCGTGATCTTCCGAAATACACGACTGGAGACAAAGCCGTTTCGACTCGTGTAGCATCTGGTAATGCTCTGAACGGATTGGCTCCAAACGTACCTTTCCTGACAGGCGGATCTGCCGATCTGGAGAGCTCCACGATGACACATTTGAACAACCTGACGAACTTTACGCCAGAAGACTACGCCGGCCGTAACATCTATTTCGGTATCCGCGAATTTGGTATGGCTGCTGCGATGAACGGTATGGCGTTGCACCAAGGTGTAAAAGTATTCGGCGGTACATTCTTCGTATTTACAGACTATCTGCGTCCAGCCGTTCGTCTGGCAGCTCTGATGGGATTGCCTGTAACCTACGTTTTGACTCACGACAGTATTGCTGTGGGTGAAGATGGTCCGACTCATGAGCCGATCGAACAATTGGCTTCCCTGCGTATTATCCCGAACCTGACAGTAATTCGTCCGGCGGACGGTAACGAAACTTCTGCTGCTTGGGCTTACACGCTGGAAAACAAGAAAAACCCGGTTGCTCTGGTATTGACTCGTCAAAACCTGCCAATCCTGGCTGCTAGTGCTGAGCATGCACGCGAAGGTATCAAACGCGGTGCTTATGTGGTTGCAGATGCAGCAGACGGCAAACCGGTTGCTCAAATTCTGGCTACGGGCTCCGAAGTACAATTGGCTGTTAAAGCTCAGGAAGCACTGGCAGAACAAGGTATTCAAGTACGTGTTATCAGCTTCCCAAGCTGGGATCTGTTCGAAAAACAAGACAAAGCATACAAAGATTCCGTTCTGCTGCCAGAAGTGAAAGCTCGTTTGGCTGTAGAAATGGCGTATCCACTGGGCTGGGAAAAATATGTTGGCGACCAAGGCGACATTCTCGGTATCAGCACATTCGGCGCATCCGCACCTGGCGACCGCGTGATTAAGGAATACGGCTTTACGGTAGAGAATGTTGTTAGCCGTGTGAAAGCTTTGTTGAAATAAAACACTGGAGCATCTAAAACAGACAGTCGTAACCTGAGAAAGGCTTACGGCTGTTTGTTTCATACAGTTGATGTTTTGCAAAAAAATCACTATTGAATTCCAGTGTATAGCATACGGTGATACAGTGTGTATTTTCATACTGAAGCTGGAATCAAATCTATGTTATGATGCACAAATATTCATTCAACCATTGAGAGCAGATGAGGGGATAACGAATGACACAGTTTGATGGAGTAAGCGTAGTTAAAAAAGCAAACGTTTATTACGATGGTCAGGTTACAAGCCGTACAGTCATCCTGGGTGACGGCAGTAAGGTTACACTGGGTATTATGCTGCCAGGAACGTATGAGTTCGGCACGGATTCCCGTGAGATCATGGAGATTTTGGCAGGGGATTTGAGAGTGTTGCTTCCAGGTACTGAAGAATGGCTGGAAATACAAGGGGCGGCAACCTTTCACGTACCTGCAAAGTCATCATTTAAGCTGGAAGTACGAAGTGTAACTGATTATTGTTGTTCTTATCCCGAATAATAAGCCAAAACGGGTAAGCACACTCAGCTTTCAAGCCAAGTGTGCTTACCCTAAAGCTATGCCATATGTACACAAGCACAGCCGTATGGTTACAAAGAAAGGTACAGCTTATTCGAGAGGTTGACCACCAATGGTGCGGCCAATCCATGCTTCGTATGTCTTCACGACAGCGGATAGATCCTCGTCGCCGTAGCCTTGCGTTTGCCCGGCTTGAAACAGGCTTTTGGCAATGGATAACATAGGTGCAGGGATGGACAGGCTGTCTGTTAGTGAGGAAGCAAGCTTCAAGTCCTTAAGCATCAAGGCAAGTGAGAACTGGTTGCTAAAATCATGTTCAATGATTTTGCGCCCTTTCAGGTCAGCGGCCTTGCTGCCTGCCGATCCGAGTTGTACCAATTCAAGGAAGCTGTCTGCCGGGATACCGGATTTAGCCGCGATAGCAAAGCCTTCAGCCAGAGCGAGGTTATGAATACCAACCATCGTATTATGAGCGAGCTTGGCTACGGCTCCGCTGCCATTAGGTCCCATATGAAGTACCTTTTTGCCCAACGTATCAAAAACATCTGATTGTGCCGCAATGGCTTCTGCATCACCGCCAACCATGAACACGAGTGTGCCGTCTACAGCGGCGGGCTTACTGCCTGTTACGGGTGCATCAATGAAGGAACAGCCCAGCTTGTCCGCTTCGGCGGCTAGTTGTTTGACCAGCTCAGGTGAAATCGTGCTGTTGTCCATCACAGTCATGCCAGCCGTAAGACCGGCAAACACGCCGTCTTCGCCGTAATAGATGTCACGAATGGAGTGATCATCGCTGACCATGGTAATGACCAAGTGCTGACCTTCAGCTGCTTCACGAGGAGTTGAAGCTGTACGTGCGCCTTGCTCTGCCAGTGGTTCGCAGCGCGAAGCGGTACGATTATAAACTGTGACTCCGAATCCCTGCTTTAGCAGATTGGATGCCATCGGGGCGCCCATGGTGCCCAGTCCGATAAATCCGATGTTTTTCATTGCTAATCACCTTTCTTGTTGGAAGTTGCCGTCCGATGCAGATTGCGAGTTCGGCTTGAATTGAATATTGAAACAGGTTGATCTCAGTTAATTGTAGCATGGGCATGCTACCCTATCTACAAGAAGGGCTGTCAAGCACAGGATACACAGGTAACGCAAGCTTGTCAGGCCCAGCAAATTAAAGTATCCTATTCCTAAGTCCTTATGTTCGTATTCATGGTCTTAGTAATACCAAACAGGAGGTTCCAAACATGTCTAAAAAAGTTATTTTTGATTACACTAAAGCACTCTCCTTTGTAGGTCAGCACGAAATTGATTATTTTGCAGAGCCTATCAAGTTGGCTCATGAGCAACTGCACAACCAAACCGGTGTAGGTTCCGATTTCTTGGGTTGGATTGACCTGCCTACTAATTATGATAAAGAAGAGTTTGCGCGCATCCAAAAGGCTGCTGCTAAAATTCAAAGCGATTCCGAAGTACTGATCGTAATCGGTATCGGCGGTTCTTACCTTGGAGCACGTGCTGCGATCGAAATGCTGTCGCATTCTTTCTACAATGCGCTGCCTAAAGATCAACGCAAGGGTCCAGCTATCTATTTTGCAGGCAACAACATCAGCTCTACATATGTAAATCATCTGTTGGAACTGATTGAAGGAAAAGACTTCTCAGTGAACGTCATTTCTAAATCAGGTACGACAACAGAGCCAGCTATCGCATTCCGCGTATTCCGTGCAGCTCTGGAGAAAAAATACGGTAAAGAAGAAGCACGCAAGCGTATTTATGCAACGACGGATAAAGAACGTGGTGCTTTGAAAAAACTGGCTAACGAGGAAGGCTACGAATCCTTCATTATTCCTGATGATGTGGGTGGTCGTTATTCCGTGCTGACAGCAGTAGGCTTGTTGCCGATTGCTACTGCAGGCATTAACATCGAGGAAATGATGCAGGGGGCGGCAGACGCTTCCAAAGAGTACAGCAACCCGAATGTAGCTGAGAACGAGGCTTATCAATATGCAGCCGTTCGTAACGCTTTGTACCGCAAAGGTAAAGCAATTGAAATTCTCGTAAACTACGAGCCGTCTCTTCATTTTGTATCCGAGTGGTGGAAACAGTTGTACGGAGAAAGCGAAGGCAAGGATTACAAAGGCATTTATCCTGCTTCTGTTGATTTCTCGACAGACCTGCACTCCATGGGACAATTCATTCAGGAAGGCAGCCGCAACATTTTCGAAACGGTAATCCAAGTTGAAAATGTACCTAGTCACATCACCATCGAAGCAGATGAGGATGATCTGGACGGACTGAATTTCCTGGCAGGCAAAACTGTGGATTTTGTAAACAAAAAAGCATTCCAAGGTACATTGCTGGCTCACACAGACGGACAAGTACCGAACCTGATTGTAAATATTCCTGACTTGAGCCCTTACTCTTTCGGCTATCTTGCTTATTTCTTCGAAAAAGCTTGCGGCATCAGCGGCTACCTGTTGGGCGTAAATCCGTTCGATCAACCGGGCGTAGAAGCTTACAAGAAGAACATGTTTGCGCTGCTCGGCAAACCAGGCTTCGAAAAAGAAAAAGCTGAGCTTGAAGCGAGATTGTCTGAATAAGAGTGCTGTAATCTCTGATGCGAAACAGGATTTCGGTCAGAAGTGTTATAGTGTATAGCATCAATTAAAGTACAGGAAAGCAGTTCACCAGCTGCCAGAAGCGGGGGACTGCTTTCTTGTAAAATGAAGTAAGGAAGGTTATACGTGTATGTTGGAACAATACCGAACCGTACGCGGTGCCGGAAACAAGGAAATTGTGATCCGAAAATCCCGTTTTATCGGTCATATTCAGCCTGTTCAAACTGAGGAAGAAGCAACTGCTTTCATAGAACGTATCAAAAAAGAGCATTGGAACGCTACCCATAATTGTTCTGCTTACATGATTGGGGAAAGAGACGAAATCCAAAAGCAATCGGATGACGGAGAACCGAGTGGTACGGCTGGAAAGCCTATTTTGGAGGTGATCCGCAACCAGAAGCTGAAAAATGTCGCTATTGTTGTTACCCGTTACTTTGGTGGGATTTTGCTGGGAGCAGGCGGTCTGATTCGCGCATATTCAGATGGTGCTGTTGCAGCAATCGAGGCAGGGGATGCAATTACGCGTGTGCTGCATCGCGAAGTTTTTGTAGAATTGGATTATACCTGGTTGGGCAAAGTGGAAAATGAATTACGCAATCGCAGCATCCGCACTGGAGAAACAATGTTTACGGATAAAGTTACCTTAACCTGTCTGCCGCTGGCTGGTGATGCGGAATCCTTCAGCAACTGGATAACAGACTTGACGCAGGGGCAATCGCTTGTGTCGGAGGGAGAGCAGCTTTACTTTATTGAAGGGGAATAAATAATATGGCTAGAAGAGCAGTAGAACAGGAGTTGTCAAGAGGGCGGATTCTGGAAGCGGCCAGGCACTTGTTTATTACCAAGGGCTACCGTGCGATTTCAATGCGCAGCATTGGCCAGCATCTGGGTTACAGTCATGGTTCGTTATATTATCATTTTAAAGAGAAGGCTGAACTGTTCTATGCCATTGTGATTGAAGATTTTAATACATTGCGTGGGATTCTACTGCAAGCAGCAACAGGTACGTCTGATGATGGCTTGAGCAGACTGGAGTACTTGATGCTGGAATTTATCCGTTTTGGTTTGGAAAATCCATATCAGTACGAAATTATGTTTATGATGCACGATGAAGAACTATTTGCATACTGTCGCACAGAGCAAAACCGTTGTGTGGAACTATTTGCGTCTATGATCCGTCAAGAATTGAGTGGTCAGGGGCACTCGGAGGAAGATTGCTCAAGGGTACCGAAAAGCCTGTTTTTATCCATGCATGGCTTTGTATCCTTTTATATTCAGGACGGTTTAACATTTGAAGAAATTAGGCCCGCTGCTTTAGCACATGTAAAGCTGCTGTGCAGACACCTATGAGCGTACCTGCATTCACACGCTTCAGCCATGAACATGTAGGGCGCTTTTCTGGGTGTATGCACTTCATGACGGTAACTTATCATTACGGTACTTTGCGAAAGCGACTAAGGATTTAACAGACGATGATGCATCCAGTAGGAAAACATCATGGTCTGTTTTTTTTACCCGGTCCTTTAGCCCTCCATGATCTTTACATGGTATTGGCGTCTGCGTGGTCCGTCGAATTCACAAAAATAAAGTCCCTGCCATCGTCCGAGCAACAGCTTTCCATCATGGATGATGATTGTTTGTGAGGGGCCTGTCGTAATGGATTTTAAGTGGGACGCTGTATTTCCCTCCATATGGCGATATTGGGGATGCTCCCACGGATAAACTTCATCTAGTCTTAACATCACATCATGTTTGACATCTGGGTCTGCATTTTCATTAATGGCGATGCCGGCTGTCGTGTGTGGACAATAAACAAGTGCGGTTCCTTGTTGTACCCCGCTTTTTTCAATCAATGAAGCAACCTCTCGTGTAATATCGCGCATTTCATCTCGCCGTGTAGTGGATAATTCTAAAGTATGCAGCAATGACTCCATCTCCTTTCTTCTTAATACTTTACCCTTTTAATTCCTAATATAATATATAGTTGACGAAAATTACTTTCCTTTGATAAAGTATCACATAAGAAAAAACATAGTATATACATTGGAATAATTAAATGATTTCAAATGAGGTACGTGCTTTGCGGGAAGCAAGGCTGCTGCTGTTCCTGAACAGGTCCAGAAGCGGAAAGGAAGTGTACGGATATGCATGTGGAAGTAAGAGGATTAAACAAGCATTTCGGTAATTTTCATGCAGTAAAGGACGTATCTTTTGATATTCAGGCGGGCCATCTTATTGGCTTACTCGGTCCAAGTGGTGGGGGGAAAACTTCCATTCTTCGCATTTTGGCGGGTCTGGAGCAACCGGATGCGGGAGAAATTCATTTTCATGGAAAAAGGGTAAACGAGCTGTCCCCGCAGGAACGTGGAATCGGATTTGTATTTCAAAACTATGCTTTGTTCAAGCACATGAGCGTCTACGACAATATTGCCTTTGGCCTGAAAGTGAAAAAAAGCTCCAAAACCCGCATCAAGGAACGGGTCACAGAGTTGGTCGAACTAACGGGGCTCAAAGGTTTTGAGCATCGTTATCCGCATCAGTTGTCAGGTGGACAACGACAGCGGGTTGCTTTTGCGCGTGCTTTGGCACCAGAGCCTCAACTGTTGCTGCTGGATGAGCCTTTTGCGGCTATTGATGCCAAGATTCGTCAGGAGCTGCGCACCTGGCTGCGAGAGTTGATTGAGCGGGTGGGCATTACTTCAATTTTTGTCACCCATGATCAGGATGAGGCGATTGAAGTAGCGGATGAAATTATGGTGATTAATCAGGGACGACTGGAGCAGAAAGGAACGCCTTGGGATATTTATAAAAAACCGGGTACCCCGTTCGTGGCTTCCTTTATTGGGGAATCTACAGTGATTGAACAGGCAGGCAGTCTTAGAGGCTTCGAAGAAGCTGCTGGAGTGGGAACACGTGCCTTGATCCGTCCGGAGTATATTGATGTCGGGCCAAGCGAGGAATTTACGCTTCTGTCGGCGACCGAGGAAGGCATAGTGAAGCATTTGCATTTTCGTGGAAGTGAGTGGATGGTTGAAGTACAGGTCGGGGATCATCGTCTCATGACATACCGCTCACTGGAGAAGTCTACGCTGGAACCTGGTCAGCAGGTGCGAGTGTTGGTGCATCGAGCCTATCTCTATAATGACCAGTCCAGCTGGATGGTGGAAAACCGCCTGAAGGAAGATCCAATGCCTATCATCATCTAAAAATAAATACGATCATGCATGAGGGGATGTCTAGCCGGATTTCACGGCTTTGGGCATGCTCCTTTTGGCGTTGGACGCTGGAAGGATTTACGCAGATGATTTACGTAGAATCGGTCTGTTCGTTATAATAGTAGTAAAAAGACCCATATAGATAGGAGTTAAACCATGAATCGGCTTATTTTTCTTGGCACGGGGGATGCAATGGGGGTTCCGCGTGTATATTGTGATTGTCTCGTATGCACAGAAGCTCGCACGACAGGGGCGAATGTAAGATTGAGATCGTCTGTGCTGATCGAAAGCGAGACGGAGGACTTTATGATTGATTGTGGCCCGGACTGGCGCAGACAGCTAGAATTGCGCGGTCTGCGTTTTATCCCTACGATCCTTGTGACACATGCACATTTTGACCATATTGGAGGATTACCAGAATGGGCAGATGCCTGTCGCTGGACTGGGAACAGAGGTCGCTTGTACGCGCCACAGGAAGTGATTGACACGATCTTGCGTCAATTTTCCTGGCTCTCTGGAAACTTGGATCTTATTCCAGTAGACCAGGGTGCCCAACTTGGCGGATGGAATATCCGGGGATGGCGTGTGAATCACGGGAAGAACGGATATGCCTACGCTTATCGTCTGGAAAAGGACGGCTTCTCGTGGGCTTACTGTTCGGATTCGATTGGCTTGAATGAGGCGGAAATTCTGCCCTTGCACAATCTGAATTTGCTCGTCCTGGGAACGAGTTTTTATCATGAGGAGGCCGAGTATGCCACCCGTTCCGTATATGACATGCTGGAGGCTCAGGAGCTTATAGGAAGGCTTAAGCCTGAAAGCACGGTATTTACACATATGTCCCATGATGTGGATGTCACACGCAACTATGGGCTTCTGGAAGGGATTAGCTTGGCACACACCGGCATGAGTTTGCCGTTAGAATAAAGGTGCCCTTTACCTTTACATCGTTTGACTGATACGTAGAAGTGTGGAGATTCCTTCTTTGATTTGTAGCTCGTTGGCGTATGAATAAGACAGCCGTATATGCGTTTTACCCTCTGCGCCGATGGGATCAAACACATTGCCGGTGACAAAGGATACGGACTCTTGTAAACTTTTGGCAAGTAATTCATTAGGTTTCAACGTAGAAGGCAGCTGGAGCCACAGGTTGAGTCCCCCTGCCGGGCTGGTCCACGTCCAACCGGAGTCGCGGAGACTGTCTTCCATCGTTTCCTTACGAATCTGGAGCGCGATACATAGCTTTTTAATATGCTGCTGCATACGTGGAGATTGAAAGTATTCTAAAAACAGCTTTTGATTCAGCAGTGGCGATCCATTGTCCACTAACGCTTTGACGTTCAGCAGGCTGTTCATGAGCTGTGGTCGGCAGGTCACGGCTGCGATTCGTAGACCGGGTGCGACATATTTACTGTAACTTCGAATGTAGACGACGCTTCCCGAAACATCATAGGCGAAAATCGGAGAAGGGGGCTTTTGCCCAAAGCTAATGTCATAGGTGCTGTCATCCTCAACAATAAGGCAGCCATAGCGCTCGGCTAGTTCAGGCAGTCGTTTGCGCTGCTCATCGGGGACCGTAAAGCCCGTCGGGTTGTGGAATGTTGGATTCATATAAAAGAGGCGTGGTTTTTCCGTTTTCATGCACCACTCAATCTGGTCCATATCATAACCTTCTGGTCGAATATCAGTCATAGTCAGACGTGCGCCTAGTCTACGGAATATTTCCATAGCGGGGCCATAGGCAGGGCGTTCGATCAATACACGGTCTCCTGTACGGAGCAGAGATCGGGCAATTAAATCAATGGCTTGCTGTGCTCCAGAGGTAATCAGCACTTCATCCGGTGATAAAGCAAAATGCTTATCCACGCTAAAATGCTGCGCCATGGCCTCCCGAAGCTCGGCATCGCCCTGTACAGCGGAATAGGTGGCCGCTACTTTTGGATGCTTTTCAAATACCTGCATCATCAGCTCTCCCCAAAATCGGTTGGGCAGGAGAGAGGGGTCAATCAGCGCTTTGGAAAACTGGAAATTCGCATTTACCGATTGAACGCGGCTAAGTCCATCCATTCCTCTCCAGGCTGAAACTGACGGATCATCTGCCGCATGGGCAGATTCGGAGTGAATCGTGAGGTCAATGGACGAATGTCCCGAGTAGCCAGCATATTTTGCATGCCCAGTCGCTTGGGAAGCATGAACGTAATATCCTGATTTGTCTTTTACATAGACCAGTCCCCGTTGCTTCAACTCCTGATATGCCCGGAAAACAGTTAGCCGATGTACACCCAGCTCCTGAGCCAAGCTTCGTACGGACGGCAGCTTCATGTCTGTTTGCCAATCCCCGCGATCAATCCGCACAGTTACATAATGGATAACCTGCTCATACAGCTTTAAGGCATGATCGGCTGGAAAGAGTAGTTGGCTGTTGTTCTTACCCATGCTGTCCACGCTCCTTTCTGTGTATTGTACTATATAGCACTTTAAAAACGTATACAACTGTTCTGTAGTTATACATCTGTTCTGTTCGTCCCCCTGTATGCTTAAAAGCAACTGAAGGGAGAGGGACGTATCATGATAGGTATCGCGTTTACAGTAATGTGTCTTATTTTTGGCACAACGTTTTTGGCCATAAAAGTGGGAGTGGAAGCCGGACTTCCACCATTCCTATCGGCAGGTGTACGTTTTTTCGCGGCAGGGGCGATATTGTTCATTGCTATGAAGCTGACCGGAAAAGTACGATGGTCGTTATTATGGCGTAAGGAAATGTTGCTGATTGGAGCAGGAACGACCTTCGGTACATTTTCAGCCTTGTATTGGGCAGAGCAATATGTCAGCTCGGGGATCGGAGCTATTTTGTCAGCTACCGGGCCGATGATGATCGTCATTTTGCAATCTGTACTGCTACGGCAAAAAACGTCACGGATTACGGTCGTTGGCTGCATGATCAGCTTTCTTGGTGTGGTACTGGTTGTGCTGCCCGGATTGGCGGTTCAGATCAGTGGTCTGTGGCTGGCGGGATGCCTTGTCATTTTGCTGGGGGAGCTGTGTTATTCCGGGGGAGCTCTTTATTCCAAGCGAGTGATGGATGTATTTCGTGAAACGAACCCAATTGCCCTGAATGCGGCGCAAATGATCCATGGGGGATGGATGCTGCTGTTACTGTCTGCGATCACGGAACCGTGGAGTTCTGAGGGGTGGCAGTACCTTCCTGCCATGGGGTCTTTACTTTATCTGATCCTGTTTGGTTCAATGATTGCACATACACTGTTCTACTGGCTCATGGAGCGTACAAATCCCCTGTTTCCGACGACGTGGCTGTATATATCACCGCCGATTGCGGTGGGCTTGGGAGCGTTGTTGTATGGAGAGCATGTAAGCTGGTGGATGCTGGCTGGGGTGCTGCTCATTGTGACCGGACTAATCCTTATGAACAATGGAATTATCCGTCTGGTGAACAGGCGCAAGGTACGTTCTGCTGCCTGATATTTTATAGCGGTCAGGTTATTATATGATCTGACAGAAAAGGCCTCCAAACTGTCGTATGTTACTGATCATGCGACGTTTGGAGGCTTTGTTGTTGTATTACTTTATTTAAGTATTATGGGAGCAGGCACTTTTTGCTTATTCAACATTGAGTACGAATTTGTCGATGGCGTGCTTAACACCGTCTTCGTTATTGCTACGAGTGATGTAATCAGCCAGCTTTTTCAAATCAGGAATGGCATTCTCCATCGCTATGCCGAGACCAGCACATTCAAGCATTTCATGGTCGTTCCAAGAGTCGCCGATAGCAATCGTTTCCGACAGTTCACAGCCAAAATGGTTTGCAAGGAAGGTAAGCGCATGGCCCTTGGTGCCTTCATGATGCATAATTTCCAGAAAATGAGGCTTGGATTTTGTAATGTGAACCTCATTGCCAAGCAGTTCGCGAAGTTCAGGAATTAATTCATCCAACACTTCCGGCTCGTCGATGATCAGCAGTTTAGGAGCCGGCTGCTCTATAACTTTACTGAATACAGGCTCTACAAAATATTCCGTGTTGTTCAGTTCTGTGTAATCTTTGATTTTCTGATTATCTTCACGTGTGTACAATTTGTCATCTATATACGTTTGCAGATGCAGATTGCGTTCTACGCAGAATTCATACAGGCGACGTGCAGCCACGAGTGGAACATAACGCTCATACAGCACGTTTTCGTCCAGCAGGTTTTTAACCAAAGCTCCTTGGTACGTAATGATTGGCACGTTCAAACCAGTTTGTCGAGCAATTTTGTGTGCGGAGGCATAAGCTCGTCCAGTAGCGAGGGTAACCACCACACCTTTCGCTACAGCAGCTTCTAATGCCTGTTGTGTCGCCGGTGTAACTTCTTTCTGGTCGTTAATGAGTGTATCATCAATATCAATGGCAATTAATTTATACATATCGGTATTCTCTCCTTTATCTCTATCATGGGGCAATGTTAAAATTGTATCTTATAATATTCAAAATGACAATATCGCAATGAAAAGGGGACGGCCCCTATAAGAGCCTGTCCCCTTATAACCACTGAAGTGTTGGCTTGAAACGATGGGAAAAAGTAACGGTTAGTCTTCCAAAAATACAAGTCCAACAAAATCGTCCAGCTCAATATTACCAAAATAGTGCTTCAAATCGAGAGAGGATAAGGCTTGACGTACCTCACCTTCATCATAGCGCTTGCCACGCAGGATATTTTCAATATCAGCAACGTCACCCACGCCGAAGAAATCCCCATAGATTTTAATATCACGGACATAGCCTTCCTTAAGATCCATGCGGATATCAATAATGCCGACCGGAAATTTACGTGTGTGCTTGATATTGCTCTCGGGGGATAGACCGTAGTTCCAATCCCACGATTGGTAGCGTTCTTTGGATATTTCATGGATTTTGGCCCAATCGGTATCGGTGAGCTTATATTGAGGTACCTGATCCAATTCTGCACCGAATATGAAACGCAGCAGTTCCTCGCGAAATTGCTCTATGGTCATCTCACGGTCCATCAGTTCGCTGATGTTAGCCACGCGACTGCGGACGGATTTAGTGCTTTTGGATTTGAATTTTTCGGGATTGGCATGCAACGATGCAGCCACATTGTCCAGATTCAGGTTAAACATCAATGTACCGTGGCTGAACATCCGTCCGCGTGTGGCAAATTGGGCGTTTCCTGAAATTTTACGTTCTCCGACCTGCAGATCGTTGCGGCCTGTCATTTCAGCTTCTACTCCCATTTGGCGCAGAGCATCAATAACGGGTTGCGTAAATTTGAGGAAATTATGAAAGGACTCCCCGTTATCCTTGGTAATAAAGCTGAAATTTAAATTACCGAGGTCATGATATACAGCACCGCCGCCGGACAGGCGACGAACGACTTGAATATTGTTATCTCTGACAAACTCGGCATTGATTTCTTCAATGGTATTTTGATGCTTGCCTATAATAATAGAAGGCTGATTAATGTAAAACAGCAGATAGCTGTCGTCCAGCGGAAGATGCTTGAGCGCGTACTCCTCAATGGCAAGATTAATGGCTGGATCGTGTATGCCCTGGTTGTCGATGAACAGCATGTCCATTCCTCCGTATATACAAACTGTGTAATTTTATGTGTGCCTCCTTCTATTGTAACCCAAGTGAGCCATGTACACAAAAGCTCATTTGCATTGACGGGACGCAAAAAGCAGCCTCATAATGGAGCTAAATGATTGGAAACGGCCGGAAAGGATGAGAGGTAATGATAGAGGTTTACGGTCATGGCGGGGACAGGGAAACAGCTGCAGCGACATTCGGCGGAGCTGCTGCGGATTTTGTAGATTTTAGTGCAAATATTAATCCGCTTGGTCCACCACCGGAGGTGCTTGAGGCGCTGCAACACTCATTTGACACTGTGATTCGCTATCCAGATCCTGGGCATCGGAATTTTAAAAATATGCTCGCACGGCGACTGCATGTTCCACCGGAGTCGTTAAGTATCGGAAACGGAGCGGCTGAAAGTATGGCGCTCCTGCTATTGGGACTGGCTCCTAAGCGTGTGGGTACAGTGGAGCCGTGTTTTTCAGAATATGCGGAGCTGGCTGGCACATTCGGAGCTGAGGTCAACCGGGTGTACGGGAAGGCCTCGCTTCAATGGAAGGCGGACGTGGAGGACATCCTTCAGCTCATGGAGCAGGTAGATGTTTTGTTTCTTGGGCAGCCGAATAATCCAAACGGTGTGCAATATGGTAAGCAGGAGCTGTGCGAACTGGCAGAAGCGGCTGGCAAAACGGGTACCGTGCTGGTGGTGGATGAAGCATTCATTGATTTTATCCCGCTGGAACGGCGAATCTCACTACTGCCTGTGCTGGATCGTTATCCTCATGTGATTTTGATCCGGTCAATGACCAAATTTTATGCCATTCCTGGCTTGCGATTGGGCTATGCGATTGCTCATCCAGATTATATCCGGCGAATGACGGCCAAACAGGTGACCTGGAGTGTGAATGGATTGGCGTTGCTGGCTGGGGAGGCGTGTTTGAGAAGTGGGCAAGCATATGAGCACCAAACACAGGAGCTGATTGCTACGGAGCGCAACCGCCTGTTGACCGCCTTGGCGGAATGGGGCTGCGGTGTTGTTCCCGGCGAAGCCAATTACGTGCTGGCAAGGGCGCCGGGTACGTGGAGCGCATCGGCGATTCAGCAGGCGCTTGGACAACGCGGAATTCTTATACGTAGCTGTGCTATGTATCCGGGACTGACGATGAGCCATTTTCGAATTGCGGTCAAGGATGCAGAAGCCAACGACAGGCTGCTGTCTGTATTGGGTGAAGTGCTGGAGGAGGAGCAGCGGCGTGACAGTTAGCTTGATTATCCTGGCAGCCTATCTTTTGGACAGGCTGATCGGTGACCCGAGGTGGTTGCCACATCCAGTCATCGGTATGGGACGTGCCATTTCAGCATTGGAAAAAGCGATTCGCCGCCAGGCCCGAAGTGACCGGGGGTTGAAACGTGCGGGTATACTGCTTCCACTCATTGTGGCGGGAGGCTCCTTTACGCTCGCCTGGGCGCTATTGCACTTGCTTGCCTGGATTCATCCGTGGTTGTCTGTCGGCGTAGAAATGGTGCTGATTGCGACCACGATTGCTTCCAAAGGACTAAAGGACGCAGGAATGGCAGTATACCGAGCGTTGCAGGCGGATGACCTGGCTGCGGCACGGCGGGAGCTGGGCATGATAGTTGGGCGGGATACGCAACAGCTTGATGAGCCTGAGATTGTACGCGGTACTGTCGAAACGGTCGCTGAAAATATCGTGGACGCGATTATTTCCCCGCTTTTTTATGCCTTGATCGGGGGAGCACCCTTGGCGCTGGCTTATCGTGCTGTGAATACGCTCGATTCCATGGTTGGCTACAAAAATGAAAAGTATCTGCATTTAGGCTGGGCTTCAGCACGTCTGGATGATGTCGCTAACTACATTCCGGCACGCCTGACAGCGGCAATGCTTGTGGTAGCGGCGTGGATGTACAAGCGAGATGCTGCAAGAAGCTGGCGCACAGTCAAGCGAGACGCTCGTCTGCACCCAAGCCCGAACAGTGGCTTCCCGGAATCGGCTGTTGCCGGTGCACTGGGGATTCGTCTTGGAGGTTATAATGTGTATCATGGCGTGCGCTCCTTTCGTGCATACATGGGCGATTGGATACGACCGCTAGAGTCGAAAGATATACGGCATACGATCCAGCTGATGTTCGCCGTGTCCAGTATGTTTGTAGGATTGTGTTTGTTAGGAGCCGTAGGTTGTTTTGCCTTGGGATGGGTGCGGTGAGGAGTGACACACTGAATAATGATCGAGCAGGAAGTGACATGATCTTGAAACAAGATATAGCAGCAAAAAGGACAGTAGAATACGCACAAAGTCCGAACTCACAGGAGGATAAGGTGCCGTATGATGCTAAAGAAGATCTGCATTGGGACATGGAACTCGTGTTAGTTCGTCACGGCACAACCTTATGGAACAAGGAACGTCGATATCTAGGACACTCCGACTTAGGTTTGCTACCGGGAGCAGAGCAGGAATTAAAGCCTTTGCAAGAAAAATTGCAAGGGCAGTCCTTTGCTCGAATCTATTGCAGCGATTTAATGCGATGTCGCCAGACCTTGCAGATCATTGTGCCGGAATCAGAATTGACGTCTGGAGGTTCCCTATCTACTATGTCTCCTATGATGGAACCACGTCTGCGAGAGCTTCATTTTGGTGAGTGGGATGGAAAAACGTATGACATGCTCAAGGATGTGTCGTTGTATCGCGCTTGGATTGATGAGCCGCAACGGATAACCCCTCCTGGAGGAGAGTCTTGGGCAGATTTTGTGAATCGTCTACGGAAATTTCTTGACTCTCTGTATGAATGGCGTGTTGCTATGGAAGTTCAACCCATGGATTTGACTGCTGCGCCACCCTCTGTTTTGGTCGTTACGCATGGTGGCGTAATTCGTCAGTTAGCTTGCATGCTGATACCGGGCCATGATTTTTGGAGTTTGAATCCGAAGCCGGGAGAAGCATTTAGGATTCAATTGAGGCTGGCAGGACGGCACAATTACATAGCAGAAATGCTTCCTCATTAGGTTAGACACCAGCGGATAAAGAGGCTGTTTGGGTTGTAAGCCGCCTCTTTTTAACCTATAATCATCAAGTAAAAGAACGGCTTGACTACCACTACATCAAATATCCAGCAGACGAGGTCGGCGCAGCGTGATGAAACTATGGTTTCCCTTGCCTGCGCTGTTAAAAGGGAAGTCGGTGTGAGTCCGGCGCGGTCCCGCCACTGTAAATGGAAACATGCCCGTTAGTCCTGCTTTATGTGCTACTAAGCATATGAAAGAATTTCAGGACATGCATTTTACCATAAGTCAGGATACCTGCCCGTCCGCCTGTCACCATAATCCTTCGAGGAAAGGATGACGTGTTCGCAGTGACTGTCCGTGCGGAAAGAAGCTGCCGCCTGCGCACGATCTGCGCTAACGTGACCCCTGTGTCCTGATATGAGGATGCGGGGTTTTTTTGATAGGAAAAGAAGGCTGGATTTAGAAGATATCTGATGATGCTCAAGTAACGCTCTTAACGATTTTTTTATGAAGGGGTGCAAATCATGGCAGGAAAAAAAATAAAGGTTTGGACAACAGGTCTATTGGTTCTGATTTTGGTAGTTGTGCTGAGTGCATGTGGAGCTAATGGGAAAAATGCTGAAAATAAAGAGAACCAGAATTCTTCACAGCAGCCGGGACAGACCGTAACCGCACAAGAGCCTCCGGGCAAAACAGTTTACCCACTCACAGTTAAGGATGCAACAGGACAGGAATTTACATTCAAAAAAGCGCCGGATAAAATCGTTTCCGTCTCCCCGGCAGAAACCGAGGCGCTGTTCGCCATCGGGCTGGATAAGGAAATTGTTGGCGTCTCCGACTACTCTGATTACCCAGAAGCAGCTACGAAAAAGCCTAAAGTGGGCGGTATTATGAAACCGAACGAAGAGGCGATCATTGCTGCGAACCCGGAAGTCGTTTTTGCAGGGATATCACTTAGTGAACAGGCTACGACCAAGCTGCGCGACATGGGAATTATGATTTTTAAAACGGAACCGAAGACAGTTGAAGATGTCATGGCTAACATCGAATTGTATGGGAAAATCACCGATCATCAGAAAGAAGCAAGAGCGGTGACCGACAAGATGAGAGCAGATGTAGCTGAAGTGAAAGAAGGAATTAAAAATATCGGTAAAGGGCAGAAGCTGCGGGTATACGTCGAGTTTTCACCAGGCTGGACAGTTGGTAAAGGCGAGTTTATGGACGAGCTGATTACGTTGGCGGGCGGCGAAAATGTAGGCGCCACGCAGAAGGGGTGGTACCAAATTAGTGAGGAAAATATTATTGCTGCGAACCCTGACGTGATTTTGTACAGCAAAAGTGTCAAGGACGACAAAACTGGTCAAACGCTCGGCGAAATTATTAAAGCTCGCAGTGGATGGGATCAAATATCGGCTGTTCGCCACAACCGGGTGTTTGCCGTGGATGATAATTTGATCAGTCGTCCGGGTCCACGTGTAACGGAAGGTCTCAAGGAAGTGGCCAAGGGCGTGTATCCTGAAATTTTCAAATGAACCGTAAACTGATCGGCTTTGGAGGAACAGGTCTTGTCCTGCTGTTACTGACGCTGCTGCTCTGTCTTGGCATCGGCTCGGCCAAGCTTCCGGTCAGCCAGATCACGGGCATTCTGGTTAACCACCTTCCATGGTTAGGCGATACGTTTACACCGGATTGGAATACATCCTCAGAGCAAATTATTTTGAAGGTCAGATTGCCACGAGTGTTACTGGGAATGTTGGTAGGAGCAGCGCTGGCGCTGGCGGGAGCCGGATTTCAGGGTGTGCTGCGTAATCCTTTGGCTGATCCGTATACACTGGGGGTATCCTCGGGGGCTTCGGTAGGAGCGGCAGTACTGATTTATTGGGGCCTTCAATTTTCATTTGTTGGCATATGGACGCTGCCGCTAGTGGCATTTACGACCGGAATGCTGACGCTGTGGATGGTGCTGACGTTGGCACGGGAAGGTGGAAAAATTCCGACACAAAGTCTCATTTTGTCGGGTGTGGTGATGCAATCCTTTCTGGGGGCGGTTGTTTCCTTTCTGACAGCCATGTCGAAGGAGACGGTCAATGAAATATTGTACTGGACGATGGGAAGTCTTAGCCTGCGCGGTTGGTCATATACAGGAATCCTTTTACCTTATGTGGTCATAGGACTGGTATTTCTATGGAACCGGGCACGTGTGCTGAATATTTTGGCTTTGGGTGAACGTCAGGCGGCTCACATGGGAGTTCATGTAGATGCGACGAAGCTATCTGTTCTGATCATTTCCACGCTGCTGACAGCAGCCGCTGTCTCGGTATGTGGAGTGATTGGCTTTGTGGGACTCGTTGTACCGCATATCATTCGTCTGGTGACAGGGCCTGATTACCGGATGATTGTTCCATTATCTGCGCTCGGTGGAGCTATTTTTATGGCTTGGGCAGATACGGCGGCTCGCACGTTGTTAGCCCCCACGGAAATTCCTCTGGGCGTGATGACGGCCTTTGTTGGGGCACCGTTCTTCGCATATCTCCTGTACCGGAACAAGAAGCTGCGCAGGGGGGAAATGCTGTGACAGAACAAAGTGAATCACAGAAGGTACGTGATCGGGCGTTAGAGGTAGCGGGTCTAACACGTGCCTATGGAGAGTTCCATGCGTTAAAGAATATAAGCTGGAGCGTCGACGAAGGAACTTGGTGGGGGATTATTGGTCCGAACGGCAGTGGAAAATCCACCTTGCTGCATTTGCTTTCCGGTGTAGATCAGCCAACTTCGGGAAACGTTCATATCTATGGCAAAAAGGTCGGTAGCTACAGCAGAAAAGAGCTTTCCCGACTCATAGCCGTACTCCAACAGGAAGGGCTTCCTCCAGTGGGATACACCGTCAGGGAAGTCGTAGAAATGGGACGTTTTCCTCATCAGGACTGGCTAGGCAGGGAAAAGGGTGTTGATGTGGAGGCGATCACGGATCGCGTGCTAGAGCGATTGGGTCTTACCACGCTGGCGGACAGAGCATTGGACCGCTTGAGTGGGGGACAGCGACAGCGTGTAGCTTTGGCAAAAGTAATGGTGCAGGAGCCACGAATATTGCTGCTGGACGAGCCTACGACCTATCTGGACTTGCGCTATCAGCTTGAATTTATGGAACTGTTGGCAGATTGGCGCCAAGAAACGGGTGTGACGATTATTGCGGTCTTGCATGATCTTAACTTGACAGCCCAATTTTGCGAAGATTTGCTTGTACTCAAAGATGGAATGGTTGAAGGATTGGGAGCTTCATCGAAGTTATTAACCGAGGATCGGATTCGACGAGTATACGGTGTTGAGCCTGTGATGCTTCCGCATCCCGATAGCGGTGTGCCGCAGCTCTTGCTGCGCAGGAGTGCTTCGGATACAGCAGATTAAATAAACGATGAAACACACTTAAAAAGAGCAGGGAGTGGAAGTTATGAACAACAAGCTGCGTCAGCTGATCGATAGCATTGCCCAGCCGGATGGGGTGGCGGCCTCGGCAGCTTCAGCTCATTTGGACCAATTAACAAAGCCACCGGGAAGTCTTGGAAAGTTGGAAAGTGTGGCCATTCAGCTAGCAGGAATTACAGGAGTGGATAAGCCTGAATTTGATCGTAAAACGGTTATGGTCATGGCTGCGGATCACGGGGTGTGTGAAGAGGGAGTCAGTGCCTTTCCGGCTGAGGTTACACAACAAATGCTGTATAACATGCTGTCAGGTGGCGCGGCAATTAATGTGCTGGCACGCCATGCGGGCGCAGATGTCAAGGTGGTAGATGTTGGCGTGAATGCGGATGTCGCTCACGCGAATCTGGTGGACCGTAAGGTACGCATGGGTACTTCGAATATAGCTAAAGGGCCAGCGATGCTGCGTACAGAAGCGGAACAGGCGGTTTTGGTCGGAGCAGAAGCCGTAGCAGAAGCGGTCAAAGGTGGCACACGGCTATTCGTTACCGGAGAGCTGGGCATCGGGAATACGACAGCCAGCGCTGCGGTCGTATGTGCTCTCACCGGACTGGAGCCGGAAGTTATCGTAGGCCGGGGAACGGGTGTAGATATGGCTGGGCTTACCCGTAAAATATCGGTTGTCTGCCGCGCATTGGACGTGAACCAGCCAGATGCAAATGATGCGCTCGACGTGCTCACTAAGGTCGGCGGTCTGGAGATTGCCGCCTTGGCAGGAGTCATCCTCGGGGCAGCCGCACATCGCTGTCCAGTCGTGTTGGACGGCTTTATTTCAGGCGCAGCCGCCCTCGCAGCGCGTGCACTTGCGCCTGCTAGCGCTGCGTACATGCTCGCTTCGCACGCCTCGGACGAGCGCGGGCACGCGGCGGTGCTCCGCCAGCTCAAGCTGGAGCCCATGCTTCATTTGGACATGCGACTCGGGGAGGGCACAGGCGGTGCGCTTAGCTTGCACCTGATTGATGCGGCGTGCCGCATTATGCGCGAAATGGCGACCTTTGCCGATGCAGGCGTATCGGACGGTCAGGGAGCCGCGCAGCGATGAAAGCGCTCGTGACCGGCGGGGCACGCAGCGGGAAAAGCGGCTTTGCCGAGCGATTATGCATGTCGCGCGCGCCTGGCGCCTGCTACATTGCAACGGCGCAAGCCTATGACATGGAGATGAAGGAGCGCATCGCCCTTCATCGGGTCCAGCGCGAGTCTGCCGGATACGACTGGCAGACGCTGGAGGAAGCGCAGGCGCTGCCGGAGCTGCTGCGACGGCTTGGCGGCGATCAAGCGTCGCAGCCATCACCCGCGCCTATGGTGCTAGTCGACTGCCTGACCCTGTGGCTGTCGAACGTGCTGCTGGCCGCAGGCGAGGACGGCGAAGCTGCGTCCAGAGCTGCCATTAATGAACTGGCGGCAGCTGTGGAGCAGTATCCGGGGCAGCTCGTCATCGTGACCAACGAGGTTGGTGACGGTATTGTGCCCGAATATCCGCTTGGTCGGCTGTATCGGGATTTGAGTGGGGTTATGAATCAGCGGATTGCCCGTCTTTGTGATGAAGTATTTTTGGTGACGGCGGGCATTCCCGTAGAACTCAAACAGTTGGAATATAAGCTATGAGCCGCGAACGTCAGGCTGTTGCTGCGGCTTTTCAATTTTTAACGCGTCTTCCGGTGAAGGCGGAATTGGATTTTTCCCCGGATTTGCTTAAACGCAGTGCAAGTTATTATCCGCTGGTCGGAGTGGTTATTGGCATCATTGTCTGGGGCTTTGCGGCGCTTACTTCTATGGTGTTGCCGCCGTTGCCGTGTGCGATTCTTACGCTTGTTGTCTGGGTTTGGTTGACGGGCGGATTGCATTTGGACGGGTGGATGGATGCGGCTGATGCCTTGTTCAGCTACCGATCCCGTGAGCGGATGCTGGAGATTATGAAGGATAGCCGTGTAGGAGCAATGGGCGTTATTGCTTGTGTGTTGCTACTCATGCTCAAGGCTTCTTTGCTGTATACAGTGTTGGTTGAACGGAATGTGTCTGGCTTACTGCTGCTTCCCATGGTTTGGAGCCGCTGGTTTATGGTACATGCAATGAAGCGCTGGCCTAAAGCCCGTAATGATGATGGGCTGGCTGCGCGTTTTGCTGATATGAGTGGTGGCCGCGTAGGGTTAGCCGTATTCTGGGCTGTATTAGTGACCCTGAGTGCTGCCGTAGGACAATATCTTCTGGCAGGTTTGGCTACAGCAACAAGGGATACTGGGAATCTGTCGTTGGCAGGATCAACCATACAGACGTTCCTTTCATATTCTGAGAGCCTTCCAATCTCGATAGGTTTTGTGTTGATTCCGGTCTTGGCTTACGGTGTTGGAACCTTCACGGCAAACCGTATTAACCGCCGCTTGGGTGGACTTACGGGAGATATATACGGAACTTTAAACGAATTGCTGGAGACTGTTTTATTGTTGTTTATTGTAATTTTGTACGGGTTGTGACCAGATTTGAAATGAATTCGTTAAAGGGGAAGAGGCAATTGTCAACTTTCGAACCGTCCTGCACGAACCCGGCAGCCGTATTGATGCTTCAAGGAACAGCGTCGGATGTGGGCAAAAGCGTGGTGACAACTGCGCTTTGCCGTATTTTTACGCAGGACGGATATCGTCCCGCACCGTTTAAGTCGCAAAATATGGCGTTAAACTCTTATGTTACCGAGGACGGCAAGGAAATTGGACGCGCTCAGGGGGTGCAGGCTGAGGCCTGCGGTATTGAGGCCACGACTGACATGAATCCGATTCTGATTAAGCCAGTCAAAGATATGCACTCACAAATTGTTGTACACGGTGTACCTTATGCCTATATGAGCGCCTCCGATTACCGGAAGGATTTTTTGCCAAAAGCCAAACAGACCGTTATGGATGCTCTGAATCGGTTGCGTGATACCTATGATATTGTCCTTATGGAAGGGGCAGGCAGCCCGGCAGAGATTAATTTGAAGGACCGAGATATCGTAAATATGAATTTGGCAGGTTGGGCGGATGCACCAGTGTTGCTTATTTCAGATATCGACCGGGGCGGTGTTTTTGCCTCTCTCGTAGGAACCATCGAGTTACTGGAACCCCATGAAGTACAGCGTATCCGCGGATTTATCATTAACAAATTCAGAGGTGATCTGTCTCTGCTTCAACCGGGATTAGACTGGCTGGAAGAACGGACGGGCATTCCTGTACTCGGTGTATTGCCCTATCTACCAGACATTCGCATTGAAGCAGAGGATTCGGTAGTACTGGATAAGAAGCCCAAGCGATCAGCAGAGGATAAAGAACTGGATATTGCAGTGATACGATATCCGCGGATCTCCAATTTTACGGACACGGATGCTCTGGCCGCAGAGCCGGATGTGAGTGTTCGTTATGTCACAGAATCCGGACAGTTGGGCGTACCGGACGCCATTATCTTACCGGGGACCAAAGACACCATTGGAGACCTGCTGGAATTGCGTGAGAGAGGTCTGGAGAAAGACATTCGGCAGGCTATGAATACTGGACGCACACAGCTAGTTGGCATTTGTGGAGGTTATCAGATGCTGGGTACAGCGCTATTTGATCCCCAAGCCGTCGAATCTGGGTTGCCGCAGCAGGCAGAAGGGTTAGGTTGGCTGGCTCTATCCACGACCTTTTTAAAGGAAAAGCAAACCGTACGCGTACAGGGAACCCTGTCTAATCATTGCCCGCTTTTGCTTAGTACTGCGCCTGATTCGGGTTCTGCCTCTAAGCCAAGCATTGAAGGCTATGAAATACATATGGGCGTTACGGAGAATGTTACGGAACCATACGAACCTACAGATATAACTTTTAACCTAAGCGAAATGAAAAGGTTATTCCATATCCGGCGTGGCGAAGGAACAGCTTTTGAGGAAGGCTGGGGTACGACAGACGGTAAAGTATGGGGAACCTATTTGCACGGTGTGTTTGATAATGACCGTTTTCGTCGGTGCTGGCTGGATGGATTGCGACAAACCAAGGGCTTGGCACCTTTAGAAAGCACTTTTACTGTACGTGAAGCCAAGGAACGAGAGTTTGACCGTGTCGCAGAGGTGGTACGGGCTCATTTAGATATGGAGCAAATTTATCGTATTATGGGAATGAATTCATAAACTTCATGGATGATTATTAAAATCGCTTTTAAAAAATAAAGAGGTATCTCTACAGCCATTTTCAAGACTGTGAGATACCTCTTTTTATTCAGGATTTTGCAAAATTCGATTCCAGTCGCTCTGAAGTGCAAGATATAGACGAACTTAACCATTTCGATCTACATCTTGTCCATTGGAAGTCGCTTATGGGATTTTTGCAAAATCCTCTATTGTATCGGCTTACGTAATTTTAAATTTTTGAACTGCCTTTTGCAGCTCGGTTGCTTGTTTGCTTAATTGGCGAACAACCTCGCTGTGGCTTTCCATTTCATTCAGTTGCTCATCGGCGTTAAAACCGATTTCTTGAATCATATGCTGTGCATTGGCAGCGATGAGAGCTGTCTCTTCCACGGAAGCAGATACTTCCTCCGAGCTGGCGGATACTTGCTCCGTTGCTGCAGATACCGTTTGAATCGTAGCATTGATCTTTTGCATAAGCTCACTTAGCTGGTTAAAGGCTGAGCTCGCTTGTTGAACCATTTCCGTTCCCGAATGAATTTCACGGCTAACCTGGGTCACAGAGTCCACAGATTGTTGCGATACTTCTTGAATGGTAACCAAATAGTCAGAAATTTCTTGTGTGGCTTCTTTAGATTGCTCGGCAAGCTTGCGTACTTCTCCAGCTACTACGGCGAAGCCCCGTCCATGTTCGCCCGCACGGGCAGCTTCAATGGAGGCATTCAGGGACAACATTTGAATTTGCTTCGTAATATCGAAAATAGCCGAAACGATACTGCCAATGGCTTCTGAGCGCTCATTCATACTATGGATGTATCGAAGCGATTCATCGGCAGCATGTCCTACCTGTGACATTTGAGCTACAGCTTTTTGAGCGAGCGTATTACCGTTAACCGTTTCTTTCGTTGCTTCACTGATTTGATCGGATACATCATTGGCAGAGGAGGCGATGTGCTGAACACCTTGAGCGATTTCCTCCATAGCCTGTGCATTTTCAGCAGCAGTTGTAGCTATGCTGGTACTGCCCTTTGCTACTTCCTCTGCGGCAACTGTAGAGTCCTGCACTTTTACACTCATAGCCTCAGTCCGACGAAGCAGCTCGTCCGATCCTTCAACAACCGCACCGGATGTAGAAAGCACATGGCCGATCATTTCTTTCAAGTTATGAGACATTGATTGGAAGCTGCGGGCAAGTTGGGCAATTTCATTGACTCCATGAACTTTCGCTTCTTGTGAAAGATCACCTTGAGCGATTTTTTCGCTATGACGAACCAATTCAGCAATGGGTTCTACAACTTTACGTATCACGAGGGTAGAAATAATTCCGCCCAGCAGGAGCGTTGCCACTGTAATACCTATGCAAATCCATAAAATTTGTTGGGATTTTTCCTGTACGAATCCGACATCTTCGTTCACACCCAGAACTAGATTACTACCCGATATAGCAAAGAAGGCGGTTTTGTGTACTCCGTACGAATCGCTGTAAATTTCACTGATATTCATCTCGCCTTGTTTTGCTTTTTTAATATCCTCTACAGGAATGAGTGCATCCTTGACCTTGTATACTGATTTTACATTCCTTGCGACGACTTCGGCTTTACCATCCTTTACTACTGCGATATATGCCGATTCTAATTTGAGAGTATCGACCTTGTCCTGAAGATAGGATTCCATCTGTATAGCGGAGCCGGAATCAGAACCGCTTCCTTGTTGGGCCTGAACCGCTAAGGAAATATTGAGATCCTGATACACATTTTTAGCTCCAGTTTCTAGCAATTGGTCTACCTGAGGCATGACACTGTTATTAATGATACTCATGGATATTGCATAGAAACTGATGCTGAACAAAAGGGATGCAAAGAGCTGAATCAGCAAAAACATAATTCGTAATTTCGCGCCAATGGAACGATTAAAACTCTTCATGAAAATTCTCCTCTCACATGATGGTAATAAAATCAGACGAATTCCCCTGCTTGATGTAGGCCGCTTGTCCAATAAGATACTAGGCACGCCATGATCTACTTGTTTTCCTCTCCTTGCTTGAAGAAAAGACTGAAAATGTTCGGATTCTATGTATATTTCAGCTGTATTCAAGGGACAAGAATGTGAAAGGGAAGTAATCCATGATTTACTAAAAAGTAGGTTAGACCTATTTTACATAATTAACAGGCGGTTGAATAGTCATATTTGCCCAAAAACAAACAAAAAATATATAACTATGGTCTTAGGTGTTTAGATGTAAGTTAGATGTAAATTATCAGGTGCATAAAAACGAATAGATTACTCCTTCTTTAAAACTATTGTAAAAAAGAAGTAATATAAGTAGCATAAGGAATACCGCTTTTATTACAATATTCTTCTAAGCTTGGTTTGGTAAGTTCGAAAGTGGTCTTCAATATACATATAAAAAGGGGAAAAGGTAGTTATGAATCGGGATTTACTTTCCAAAGAAATGATTTCGCAGGTCAGGGGAGAAGATGAACAGGAGCAGACTTCCGGAAGTTACAGAGCTGCCACAGGGAGAAATCCGATAAGTCGTCTATTAGATTATGTATCAGGCGTATTCACTCCGATCTTGCCGGCAATGATTGGGGCGGGAATGATAAAGGTATTAATATCTATTTTCATGTCCTTAGGTTTTTTGTTTTCAGACCAACAGGTATTTACTAGTTTGTTATCTGATCAACAGGCGTATACCATTTTATTGGTTATCAGCGATGGGGTATTCTATTTTTTGCCCATTCTATTTGCGGCAAGTGCGGCAAGAAAGCTGAACAGCAATATGTTTGTTGCGGCTGCCATCGGAGCATCAGTATTGCATCCCCGCCTGACAGAGTTGTTCCAGTCTGGTGAGGAGGTTCGCTTTGGCGACTTATCAGTCATAGACGGGCAGTCTGCTTCTTCCATAATACTAATGCTTGTTGTCGTTTGGATGGCGTCGTATGTGGAAAAATGGTTAGACAAGCATACCCCCTATTGGCTTAAAGTAGTGGCTGTCCCGACTTTGACTCTGATGATTTTTATACCTTTGATGATGTTCGTTCTTGGCCCGTTGTGGGGTTATCTCGGTCAACATTTATCGGATGGACTCGCATGGCTATTTGATAATGCAGGAGTGTTTGCAGGGCTGCTGCTCGGGGGCGCGATGTCTTTGCTTATTATGGCAGGTATGCAATATATAATGGTACCGATTATGATCAGCTCGCTTGCAACACTGGGCTACGATCATGTCTTTCCTGTGGTAGTGGCAGCGGTACTTGCCCAGGCAGGTGCAGCATTTGGCGTGCTTTTTAAATCCAAAAATGTCAAAGTGAAAACGCTGGCCTTTTGGACAGGCTTGCTTGCCATGATGGGGGTGGTTGAGCCGGCGATGTATGGAGTCACAATGCGCTTTAAGAAGCCTTTTGTTGCGGCGTTGATCGGAGGGGCTCTCGGTGGTGCATTTATGAGTTTATTTGAAACTGAAGCAACGGCTATTGGTGGTATATCAGGTCTGCCCAGCTTGGGATTATTCGTCGGTCCTACATTTATATATGCTATTTTGGGAATGTTAATCTCACTAGTTACAGCTGGCGTAATTACGTATTTTATGGGCTTTGTGGATGAAAAAGATGAGCATTCGCAAGTAGTGTCCACATCTGGCATGAATGCTTCTCCTTCTCCGAACTCGGTTGTGGAAAAGAGCCCTGGCAGCTAAGGCGTGCCAACGCCCAAAAGCCTCATGAAAGTGTTTACAAAAAAACTTGTCACCTCAGTCTTTATATGATATTATGGTGTCAGTTATTCAAAACTGCACAATCGTGGATTGTTACTGAGCGTATCGGGCAAAACCATAAGCAGGCACTATGTGTCAGTTTTGGTATTGCCTTTTTTTACTACTCCAAGCGGCTTAAGGTGATGGAATGAAGATAGCAAAGGTGCTGAATAATAACGTCGTAACGGTCATTGATGAACAGCAGAAAGAATTAGTCATTATGGGAAGAGGAATTGCTTTTAAAAAAAACACAGGCGATGAGATTGAAGAAGAGAAAATTGAGAAAATTTTCAAACTTGAAAGTACCGAGGTTTCTCGCAAACTCATGACCCTGATGTCTGATATCCCTATTGAATATGTTGAAATTTCTGATGAAATCATCCAATATGCCAAAACGATACTTGGTGTAGAGTTGCATGACAGCATCTATATTTCGCTGACGGATCATATCCATTTTGCCATAGAGCGTTATCGCTTGGGTATGGATATCAAAAATGCACTTTACTGGGAAATCAAGCGAATGTACCGTAAGGAATTCACGATTGGGACCAAAGCATTGCACATGATTCAGGACAAGCTGGGAGTTACACTTCCAGATGATGAAGGAGCATTTATCGCCTTACATTTGGTGAATGCACAGCTTAATAGCGAAATGCGCGAAACGATAACCCTGACTAACATTGTCAAGGATATCATAAATATTGTAAGTCGCTTTTTTGTAATGGATCTGGATGAAGAGTCGTTAAGCTATTACCGCTTTATTACACATCTCAAATTTTTTGCTCAACGGGTAATGAATGGGACCCCTGTACAAAATACAGATAATTCCCTTCATGATATGGTTAAGGTTCAGTATAAGAATGCTTACGCCTGCGCGGAAAAAATAAGAGATTATACCACTAAAATCTATGGTCGAAGCTTGTCCCAGGATGAGATGTTGTATCTCACCATTCATATCGAGCGTATCATTAAAAATCAATGATTTTATGTATGATCAGGGATTTAGGATTGCTACTTCTAAACCAGAAGGCAAAACCTGAATGCTGAAAGAAGATTGGCTTTTTATAAAGCTGTCTGCTTTCTGTATTCAGGTTTTTTTATTGCCCATTTGCGCATTTTATTTTATACCTTAAAAGAAAAGAGGAACACCTCATGGATCGAAATCAATTATCCAAAGAGATACTTACACTGGTTGGTGGTGAAGAAAACGTAGAGCAGGTCATTCACTGCATGACCCGCTTGCGCTTCAACCTTCATGATGATAAGAAAGCTCAGAAAGAGCAGTTGCAGAAAACGGATGGCGTCATGGGAGTCATGGAGAGTGGCGGCCAGTTTCAGGTTATTATCGGTAATGATGTAGCTAACGTGTACAAATCGTTGGTGAGCAACATGTCCAAGGCTCCGCAAAGTGACTCAGGAGCAAGTACTGCATCTAAGAAAAAACAAAACCCGATCAGCAAACTGTTCGACTTTATTGCGGGTATGTTTACACCGATTTTGCCAGCGATCACCGGCGCAGGTATGATCAAAGGGATCATTGCTCTTTTAGTGGCAATGAACTGGATGTCCGATAAGAGTCAAACCTATACGATTTTAGCGGCAATAGGTGACGGTGCGTTCTACTTCCTGCCTATTATTCTGGCTGTCAGTGCTGCTAGAAAACTCGGCAGTAATATGTTTATTGGTGCGGCGATTGGTGCTTCCATTTTGCACCCGACGATTACAGCTTTACTGGCATCTAACGTGAAGGTTAGCTTTATTGGTCTTCCGGTGACAGCGGCCACGTATTCTTCGACCGTTATTCCAATCGTTATTGCGGTCTGGCTGGCATCTTATGTTGAAAAATTCATTGATAAGTATACACATGCATCACTGAAGTTGCTCGTTGTTCCGACATTGACTTTATTGATTATTGTACCTTTGACTTTGGTTGCTGTAGGGCCGCTCGGCTCCATTATTGGTAATGGCCTGTCAGGCGGTATCTCTTGGTTGTTTGAAAATACAGGTGCACTTGCAGGTCTGCTGCTAGGCGGTACCTTCTCCCTGATCATTATGACAGGTATGCACTATGCGTTGGTTCCTATTATGATTGGATCGATTGCAACGTTGGGCTTTGACTACATGATTCCAATTATGGGAGCAGCCAACTTGGCACAGGCTGGTGCTGCACTGGGTGTATTCTTAAAATCAAAAAATGCCAAAGTCAAAACAGTGGCTTTCTCGACGAGCTTGACAGCTATTATGGGTGTAACTGAGCCTGCAATGTATGGTGTAAATATGCGGTTTAAAAAACCATTTACTGCTGCGTTGATCGGCGGAGCCGTCGGCGGGGGCTTCATGAGCTTGTTTGGTACAAAAGCGTATGTCATGGGTGGATTGGTTGGTGTGCCTGGTCTGGCGATGTTTATTGGACCGACTTTCTTATACGCAATCCTGGGTCTTATTATTGCATTTGTGGTTGCTACGATTGTTACCTATTTGATCGGCTTTACAGATGAAAAGAACGAAGAAGCACCACAAGCAACAACAGACGCTGGCGGAGACATCTCCACAGATGAAATAGCACAATCTGCTGTGTCCTCACTGCCGAAAGGTGAGAAAATCCCGGTATACAGCCCGATTATGGGTGAAGTTAAGCCGCTCAGTGAAGTCAATGACCCTGCATTTTCTCAAGAAATCATGGGTAGAGGTTGGGCTATTGAACCATCCGAAGGCCGGGTTGTTTCCCCAGTGGATGGCACAGTGTTCTCCATTTCCAAAAGTGGGCATGCTGTTGGATTGGTGAGTGATTCAGGACTTGAAATGCTCATTCACGTTGGGATGGATACGGTTAAACTAAAAGGACTTCATTTTACGCCTCATCTTAAAGCAGGAGATCGCGTGAAGGTAGGAGACCTCGTGCTGGAGTTTGATCTGGTGGAAATCCGCAAGGCTGGTTACGAAACGATAACGCCTGTTATTGTTACGAATGTAGCTCAGTTTAGCGAGTTGGAGTCCGCTGATAATCAGCATAAAGTGGTTAAGGAACAGGAACTGTTATACACAGTGATCGTCTAACGGCTGATAAAAATTTTACGCCTAAGATGAATACATGTCGTTGTGTTCAGGACAAAAAACAGCAAGCCTTCGAAAGATGAAGGCTTGCTGTTTGGCGTTTTCGATAAAATCCAGACTGGAAGTTGCTTAACTATTTTATTGTTAGAAAACCTACAAAAATAGTTGGTTTTGTGATATAGTAATCTTCGGATTGAAGGATCACCTTATAAAACATATTAAGTATAAGTTTGGAGGAAATAATACATGGATACCTTCTTTATTATTTTAAATGTAATCGTGCTGCTTTTGCTGCTAGGCGTATTGGTCTGGATGCAGAAAAAGCACATCTCCTTCACAAAAAGGGTATTTGCCGGACTTGGCTTCGGACTGATCTACGGGGCTGTTCTACAATATGCCTATGGTGCAGGCTCAGAGGTCATTACAAAATCAGTTGATTGGTTCAACCTCGCAGGTAATGGTTATGTCCGTTTGCTGCAAATGGTAGTTATTCCGCTTATCATGGTGTCGATTATTTCGGCTATTATGAATTTGAAGGGAAGACAGAACCTTGGCAAAATCAGCGTATCCATTATTGCAGTACTACTGATTACAACGGCAATTGCTGCTTCAGTTAGTATTGTAACCAGCTTGTCGTTTGATCTAAAGGCAATTGAGATTCAAGGTGGGGAGAAGGAACAAGCACAGGGCTTAAAGATGGAAGAGCGTCTTGGAACAGTTCAGGACATGACCATTCCACAGCAGGTGCTGGAATTTATTCCTTCAAATCCTTTTGAGGATATGACGGGAGCACGTCGTACGTCGACGCTGGCGGTGGTCATTTTCTCGGCCTTTATCGGTGTGGCTGTGCTCGGATTGGATCGTAAAAAACCGGAACAGGCGCAAACCTTCCGTAAAGTGATCGATGCAGTGTACGCTGTAGTGATGCGGATTGTAACTCTGGTGCTGAGATTGACTCCTTACGGCATTTTAGCACTGATCACTAAAGTAGTAGCTACGACCAATCCGGATGAAATTTTGAAGCTAATCAAGTTTGTGCTCGCTTCTTATGTAGCTCTGTTGGTCATGTTTATCATTCATCTTATTTTGCTGGCCTTGTTCGGCTACAATCCGGTGACGTATGTGAAAAAGGTATTGCCTACACTGGTTTTTGCTTTTACTTCTCGTTCCAGTGCGGCGACCATTCCGTTAAATGTTGAAACACAAACGAAAAAGCTTGGTGTGTCCGACGGCATCGCGAATCTGTCTGCGACCTTGGGAGCGACTATTGGGCAAAACGGCTGTGCTGGTATTTATCCGGCAATGCTGGCGGTCATGATTGCTCCAACCGTGGGTATTGATCCAACGAGCTGGGATTTTATCCTCACGCTTATTCTGGTCGTTACGGTCAGCTCGTTTGGCGTGGCGGGTGTAGGCGGTGGTGCCACTTTCGCTTCCCTGATCGTGCTTTCCACCATGAATCTTCCAGTGGCATTGGCAGGATTGCTCATCTCAGTCGAACCGTTGATTGATATGGGACGCACAGCGTTAAATGTCAATGATTCTATTACCGCAGGTCTCATTTCAGGCAAGGTGCTCAAGGAGAACGATCAAGACGTGTTCAACAATCATGGCATGGATTTGGATGCAACGGCACACTCCTAAGTAAATGATAAACGAAAGGTGTACGATGCATTCCCCTATCGCATCTGTAGCCTATATAACACACGTACAGAATGTACTCAATACAAAGAGCCGGCCATAAGGTCGGCTCTTTGTATTGAGTTTAGGACAGTGTAAATTATAGCTGTTCACGAATCCTAATCTATGATACATTAAAATAATGTTTTTCCGGCTTGCTTCGGATGAACCGCGGTTCGCAACCATCCCGCGCTATCAAAACTAGGAGGATTTCATGTTTAATCTGTTATGGGGGGCAGCTTTTGTCCTCGTCAATTTTATGTTCTTTTTGTTATGTTTTCGGTTGTTCGGTAAAAAAGGGCTGTACGCCTGGATTGGTGTTGCTACTGTACTAGCCAACATTCAGGTAACCAAAACGATTGATCTGGTCGGTATTACCACGACATTGGGAAATACGATGTATGTTTCTATGTATATGGCCAGTGACTTACTGAATGAAAAATATGGGCCTAAAGAGGCGCGTAAAGCTGTGTGGTTCGGCTTTTTTACTCTGATTATGACGACGATAACGATGCAAATGGTGCTGCAGTTCCAGCCTACTGCAACGGATTTTGCCCAGACACCGATGCAACAGCTGTTTGGATTGTTGCCAAGGCTTGCGCTTGCCAGCTTGACAGCCTATGCGGTCAGTCAATTGCTGGACGTGCGTCTGTATGCCTGGATTCGCAAGTTTTTTCCGGAACGTCATCAGCTCTGGATTCGCGGCAATGGCAGCACGATGATCAGCTCGTTTATAGATACGCTCATTTTCTGTACTATTGCCTTTTACGGTTATGCGTGGGGGATATGGCTCGAGATATTATTCACCACCTACATCTTAAAATTTGTACTGACCGCGGCGGGTACACCCATTTTGTACATCGCACGCAATTTCCGCTTTATAGAAGAGGAGGAGCAAACCCTCAAGCCATAATGGCTTGGGGTTGCCCCTCCTTTTTTCATACTTTTTACATACCGATATAATGAATAGCGATGTTTTTATCCCAGCACCGTAAGTTCTTTTGGAAAAGAGGTAAGCACTTCAACACCATCAGAGGTGACCAAAACGTCATCTTCAATCCGCACACCGCCGAGGCCTGGCACATAGATACCGGGTTCGATTGTGAACACGAAGCCTTCATGAAGCAGATCGCTATTGCCTCCGTGTACAGATGGATATTCGTGAACACTCATGCCAAGGCCGTGTCCAACTCGATGGTTAAAGGCAGGGCCATATCCAGCGGCTTCAACAACAGCCCGTGCTGCCTGATCTACGGATGCGCAGGAAACTCCCGGGCGAATGGCGGCAATTCCCGCTTCGTTCGAGCGAAGAACCGTATTATAAATCGTTTCCAGCTCAGTCGATAGCTTTCCAAAAGCAAAAGTACGTGTAATATCCGAAGCATAGCCATCGGAGTATACGCCCATATCAAACATGAGCAGATCGCCATGCTGTAGCTTGCGGGTGCCTGGAACACCATGAGGCAAGGCTGTTTTGGGTCCAGACAGTACTGTTGTGTCAAAGGACGGGCCGTCTGCGCCGATCTTTTTCATCTGGTATTCGATTTCTGCCACCAGTTCGACTTCCGTCACCCCTTCACGCACATGGGTGAGACCGTGACGAAGAGCATCTTCTACCAAACGAGCTGCATGTTTCAGACGTTGCACTTCCTCAGGAGTTTTTCTCACACGCATTTCTTGAAGCACTGGACCTAGATCCACATATTGAGCCGCGCCAATGGCAGTATGTAGCTGTTCGTAACGGAGGACGGAGACGTGCTCCTTTTCCAGCGCGAATGCTTTCACACCGGTGCCTGTACGTTGACGCAGCAGATCATATGGATTGTCCGTATCGGTGTGGGTGGATATACGAGTCACAGAAGAAGCAGCTTGGGCGGCTTCTGCATCCAGGGCGGGTACGATCAGTTCTGGTTCTTGGTCCCGAAGCAACACCAGACCAAGAAAACGCTCATGCGGATCACTGGCAAAGCCCGTCAGATAGTAAATATGTTTAGGATCGGTCACAAGCATGCCGTCCCAAGACTGTGACTTCAGTTCATCATACAGTCGGGTTATTTTCTCATTCATAAAGTCTCATTCCTTTCTGTCTATTTATTCATTATAGCTCTTCATACATAATTATTTATAGCATTGAATGACTTATTCTCTTTCCTGACATAATGTTTGCAGTCGTGCCTGTACATTCTGATCATAGTAACCACCATGGTAGCAGAGTACCTTCTCGACATCCAATACAGTTAGTTTATCGAGGCTCTTCAGGGCCAGCGGCATATCCGGCGTAGCCGACTCTGCAGGACCGACCAGTTCACCTTCGACTACCAGCAGTTCATCTGCTGCCAATAGTAGCTTTTGTGCGGGCACATACAAACTTATATGCCCGGGCGTGTGACCGGGTGTATGAATAATCTGTATGCCCCCACCATAAGGCAGATGCTCACCGTCCTCAAGAATATGAGCAAAGCGCAAATCTGGCAGGCGGCGAATCATATCCTCTGCTTGCTGCTTAAGCACAGTATCCATTTGTTTGATCCGTTCCGACGTCAGCTTCACAAACGGTCGCTCTCCTGTCATATAAGGAACGTCATCCTTATGGGCTAACAGGGCAGTATTCGGCAGCAAGTCCAGTAGTGCATGAACATTTCCGATATGGTCAATATCCTGATGTGTTAAAATAATTCTTTTCAGGCGGCTGATATCCTCACCCACATCTGAAATAGCCTTGCGTAATGGCTCCAATTGGCCGAGCATTCCCGTGTCAATCAGTGTAAGTCCATCCTCGTCCTTGAGCAGCACAGGATAAATGGTCGTTTTTCCAAAAAAAGATTCTATAGGTACTTTCAAAATCAAGAGTTGATTTCCAATATTCATATTAAGCTGCTTCAGAATCCCTGACTCCGAAACATACCTCCCGTCTCATCGTGTTAAATCGCTTTCCTCGTTTTTATTTTTCCTTATCTTCAAGCTCTATTATAAAACCCTTTGGGACTAATCCGCAAAACAACTCGATATGGCTGATCGGGCGCTTGTCTTGTACAATAAATAAATCACACAATAGGAGGCGGATACGAATAATGAATAAGGACCAATCTTTTTCCATTGAATTTGCGTGCAAAGAGGATCTTCCCGATATTGTGGACATTTATAATTCTACGATCGCAGGACGAATGGTCACGGCAGATCTGGAACCGGTGACAGTGGAGAGTCGCATTCCATGGTTTGAGGCTCATCAGGAGAACCACCGCCCTTTGTGGGTATTAAAACAAAAGGGTGCAATTGCCGGATGGGCCAGCCTTCAGTCCTTTTATGGGCGTCCAGCTTATAACGGTACAGCAGAAATTAGCATATACGTCCATGAGGATTCTCGTGGAACAGGAACAGGAAGTCGACTGGTACAGCACTTGCTAAATGAATGTCCGAGACTGGGGATTACAACGTTGTTGGGATTTGTTTTTGGTCATAATGAGCCAAGTATTGGGCTGCTGCAGAAGTTTGGTTTTGAGCAATGGGGATACTATCCGCGTGTAGCTGTGCTCGACAGCATAGAGCGAGATTTAGCGATATTGGGTAAGCGAGTGGATGAATAATAGCTTATGACAGTTAAATATTCTTTGTAATGTGTACAGAAAAAGGCTGTTTCCAAAATCTTCTCAAACACTGCGGATGATTTTAGGAGCAGCCTCTTTTACTTTGCTATTTTCATCGCTTTTAGCGCTGTGGTTTAAAACGTATGCTGTGAAAAATTTGATTAAGCACCTCAGACAGCACCAAACCGACAGCAATAGCACCTGCGATCATCAGCGTGCTCATGGCCAGCTCCAGTGCCTGAGGATAATGTTGTTGTACGAACTGGCGCATGGCATTATAGGCCATTCCCCCTGGAACGAGCGGAATCATGCCTGCCACACTGAAAATAATCACAGGCATTTTGTACAGCCGCGCAAAGCCTTGACTGACGATGCCGATGAGAATCGTTGCCAAAAGGCTGGCGCTCACAGGCCCCATGCTGTCCGTGGTTGAATAATAGACAAGCCAGCCTAGCATACCAACAAAACCGCATTGCAGTAGTGAACGCCGGGGGGCATGGAAAAGTATGCCGAAAGCAGCGGTGGCAATAAAGCTTGTGAATAATTGTGCAAGCATAGACTTGAATCTCCTCCGAATCACATATAAGAAATGATAACCGCAACGCCAGCTCCAATGCCGAAAGACGTCAGGCAAGCATCGGCTCCCTTGGAAAGACCCGAAACAAGGTGCCCGGACATTAAATCACGAATGGCATTTGTAATTAACAAGCCTGGAACCAGTGGCATGACAGAGCCAATAATAATTTTATCCATCATCTGTCCCCAGCCTACTATCGTTAATAGAGCCGCCAACAAGCCGATTAGAAAAGATGCAGAAAACTCTGAGAAAAACTTAACCTTAACGAGCCTGTGAAAATACTGTACAGCTGCAAATCCGATACCTCCGCATAACACAGCTGCGGGGAAATCTCGCCAGACTCCACCAAACATGATCATGAAGCAACCGCTGGCCAACGCAGCAGCCATCAGCTGTACACGGTTGGAATAGCGGAGGGGGCCACGTTCAATCTCCGAAAGCTCCTTGACGGCAGCGCGAGGAGACAAATCACCTGTGCTGATTTTACGTGAAATGGAATTGACCTCTGTCACCTTGTGCAAATCGGTGGTCCGCTCTACGATGCGGATGAGCTTGGCAGGCTCCGAGTCATTAATGGCAAAAAAAATCCCAGTTGGTGTTACATAGCTATGGGACTGGGATATGCCATAGGCCGAAGCAATGCGGGACATCGTGTCTTCAACACGATAGGTTTCGGCTCCATTTTGCATCATCAGTTTGCCCGCCAACAGACAAACCTCAATGATTTCAGGAGTAGGATAGGAATGATTATTCATACTCGCTCTCTTTCATTCGTACCGGGCCGTTCGGCCCTATTATTTTCATTTATTGTAGCACAAAAAGCCGCCTTTTCAGAGGCGGTTATGTTAGGCGGAAGCCAAGGATTTCGTCATGATTCTATCATATCGGGAATAACGGTGTAGTAGGACTCTTCCAGATATGTTGCGGCCTCAGACAGACCCATCAACTCAAGCTGTCCAGCTACAAAAGCACGAAGAGCAGAATGGGTGAACAAATGCCGTGTCTGGGCATCCCGAATAAAAGCCAGCCTGGCTTCACGCGAACCGTTGTGGAACAACTCACGCACAGCTTCGCCTTGTTGTTCCCAAAGGAAAGGCTCCGTTACGGTCAAGAGGGCACTCTCCATAGAAGAGCTATTCTTCGCAGAAGAAGATAACTGAATGCCCAACCCGTTTAGCGTAGGAGCTGCTTCATTGTGCTTCCGTTCTGTTCGCAAGCTGTCGATATACGCAGCCATATCCTGAATCGGTTCGATACCAAAGCGTTCGCGAAAGCATTCGCGTACAAACGCGGTGCGTTCATCTACAATCTGAGGCAGTCGCTGACCTGCATGTCCAGAATAGTCATCTCCACTGGCATAGTATCGTTTTAATGAACTGTTCTCTGTATAAACAACGCTTAAAAAATCCTGCAAATGACGGGCAACCACCCACACACCCGTCCAATCGACGGGAGATACACATACTATAGGGGCCCGGGAAAGGTCCTTTTCAAGCCCAAAATCCGTTAAAAAGCCATAATGTATTCCGTCCACCCCTGCGTGGGCAAAAGGAACAACATCTGGTGGTGTAGCCATATATCGTGGCGCGCGGCCCTGCTCCATAATCAATCCCAAATCAAAACTCAGAGAATGCCGGTTCGCTTCGAGCTCTTTTTCAAATTCTATAAGTGCCTCAATCAAAGGTGTAGCTGATCCATAGGCTAGGTTAGAACCGGAATCCATCGTGTATGCCTCCCTTATCCAAGTACATCCGTAAAGCGTTCATCCCTAAAAGGTACGTGATTTTACACGAAATGTAAACCTGTATGACGAATATTTTCAAAAATGTGACCTTTTACCCGTGTGTTGTCAAATAAAACGCTTTCGGGCAAAGCAGGACAAGATACCTATGTTAGCTCGGTAGAGAAGTAAAGTGAGTTTGTGAAAATGCGGTCTTTTCAGTGTATGTTAGCAAACGTGAAGTGTGATTGCAGGATGCGCAGTTGAAGGACAAGGTGCAACGTAACAGGCCAACGGGTATAATATCAGGACAAGGTGAAAAGGAGCGTCATCCGAAGATTTAACAGAAAGAAGTGGGCATATGAATTTGCAAAAGAAGGCTGTTTTTTTTGATGTAGATGATACGATGTACGATCATTTGCACCCTACACGCGATGCATTGCGTACAGTATTAGGATTGAGTGAGCGTTTTCCTTATGAGAAAGCCTACCATCGTATTCGCTATTACAGCGATGTACTATCGGCTAAAGGAGGACTATTGGAGGGGAAGGCAGGGCCGGATGAACTGGATGAGATGAGGGAAGGCCGTTTCATTCTGGCTTTACAAGAATTCGGGGTAGAAATTACCCGTGAGCAGGCAGTACATGTTCAACAAGAATACTTAGATCGTCAGTACCGAATTGAGCCTTTTGAGGGGGCGATCTCGTTAATAAATGATTTGAGCTCGGCTGGCTTTTTAGTTGGATTAATTACAAACGGTCTTGAGGAACACCAGATGAGCAAGATCAAGGCCATGGCACTGGAAAATCATGTTGCAGCAGAGCATATCTTTGTATCTGGGACCGTTGGCTATGCCAAGCCTGATCCGCGCATTTTCGAAGTAGTGAACGAACGGACAGGAACGTTAGCAGAGCACTGCTGCTACATTGGGGATTCCTGGCGTAATGACGTGGCGGGAGCTATAGCTGCGAATTGGCAGGTGATCTGGTTCAATCACAGGAACGCTCCCCCGGAGACTGACGTGTTGGGGATCTATAAAACAGCAGCAAGCTATGCAGAGTTAAGAAGGTTGCTTCTGCCGGACGCTCGTTAGACACGGTACATACCGTATTTATAAAAGAATCAACCTATTTTGAAGCCATTCCAAAAGATAACCCGTAATACTATTTATCTGTTATAGAACTAACTTTATTGGTATTGGTTTAGAACAGAGAAGGAGGGGATCGCGCATGGTAGAACAATGGAGGCAGGCAGAAGACATCATAAGTCAAGTGACCGTATACAGTACGGAGGATAATGATCCGGTTACCATTAAAACAGGCACTCAAGACGTCCGCTGTATTGGCATCGGGACAGATGCGGCCGTATTTACGCTCGATGCGTTGCCAGGCTACGCGTTCAAGGTGTACTCAGACATGGCGATCGAGAAGAAAGATGCGGAGGCCGACGTATATGAGCGTTTGCGAGGGTCTGACTTTTTTCCTCATTATTACGGAAAAGGCGACAAGTATATTGTCATAAGTTATGAATCCGGTATTACGCTGCTGGATTGTCTGCTGCAAGGAATTCCTGTGCCAGAGCAGGTCATTCTAGATGTGGAAAAGGCGAGGGAATTTGTCCGATCCAAGGGGCTGAATCCCCGTGATATTCACCTCAAGAATGTACTCATGCAAGACGGGCGTGCCAAGGTATTGGATGTATCTGAATACGTGAAGGAAGGCGATGACAAGCGCTGGGAGCATTTGGTGTGGGCGTATCATACGTTTTATTCCGGTATCTCGGAGGTTAAGGTTCCCTCATGGATTTTGGATACGATTAAAAAATGGTACTACAAGCTGGACAACTCCAACTTTAATCTGGAGGAGTTTGCCCAGCGTGCCAGTCAATTGTTCTCTAAATGGAGGTCATAACCGCTGTAAAGAAAACGGATATGAAGACTGATCTTTCGATAGCAAAAAGGATTGCACCCGTATTTAGGGGAGCAATCCTTTTCTTTTATCTGAAATCCCGAGGCACTCTTCTGGCTGTACCGCTCGCAATCGCGGCTTGAATCACCTTTTCACGAACCCGTTGAACTGCACTCTCGTTAAATACACCAGGGATAATATACAGCTTGTTTAGTTCTTCAGGACGGATCGTGCCTGCGATGGCCTCTGCGGCCGCCAGCTTCATCTCTTCGTTGATTTCACGGGCACGGCAGTCGAGCGCCGCTCGAAAGATGCCAGGGAAACAAAGCACATTGTTAATTTGGTTAGGATAGTCCGAACGTCCGGTGGCGATGACACCCGCAATGTCCTCGACGTCCTCTGGCGCAATTTCGGGAACCGGGTTAGCCATAGTGAACAGCACCGGGGCTTCTTTCATACGTTTCACGTCTTCTCGTTGCAGTAGTCCACCTGCCGACAGCCCGATAAACACGTCAGCATCCTTCAGAACCTCGGACAGCGTGCCGGACAGCCGATCAGGGTTGGTATGCTGCGCATACCAGTTCCACATCGGATGCTCGTATGTTTCATCAGCTGTAAGCGCTCCGTGACGATCTACGCCAATGATGTTGACTGCTCCTGCAGATAGCAAAATTTTCGTACAGGCCACACCCGCAGCCCCGATACCACAGACGACAATTTTGACGTCAGACAGGGCTTTGCCGACAACCTTGAGCGCATTGATCAGCCCTGCGTATAAAACGACAGCTGTGCCGTGCTGATCGTCATGAAAAACAGGTATGTCCAGCTCTTTACGTAACCGCTGTTCAATCTCAAAGCATCGTGGCGACGAAATATCCTCCAGATTAATCCCGCCAAAAGCTGGGGCCATTTGTTTAATGGCCTTAATGATCTCTTCGGTGTCCTGCGTATCCAGACAGATTGGAAAGGCATCGACGGAGCCGAGCTGCTTGAACAGCATGGCTTTGCCTTCCATAACCGGCATGGCTGCATAGGGACCGATGTTCCCTAGCCCGAGAACAGCGCTTCCGTCAGAGACGACAGCGACCGTGTTGCGCTTGATCGTCAAGCGGAAAGCTTTGTCCGGTTCCTCGTGAATCGCCATGCATACGCGTGCCACATCGGGGGTATATACCCGGGATAAGTCATCGCGGTTTTGAATTGGGACTTTGGGCTGCATTTCAATTTTGCCCCCGAGGTGTAATAGGAAGGTACGATCAGAGATGGATAATACCTTAACACCTTGTGCTTTTTTAATCCGAGCAATCATTCGGTCGATTTCTGCTGGATCGGCAATGGTAACTGTAATATCCCTCACAGTGACCTTCTCAGAGGTGCTAATGACGTCAATGGCAATCACATCTCCGCCATGTTCGTTTACCAGCGTAATCAATTGACCAAATTGGATGTGTCCGGTGGAAATTTCCAATCGCAAAATGATGTTTTTACCGCCAATACCGCCTTGCATACAAATTCCTCCTTTGTCTTCCATAACAAAATCATACTTAGGATCAATTGATTGCGCTTACAATAGGAAACGGATGTAAATCTATGCTGATATTTTAAATTAGTGGTTTCTTCCCCTATCATAGTGAACAATCTCTCGCTTGTACAGATCAAGTTGAGTAATATCTATTATTTTGTATTTAAAAAAGGACGAAAGCCCGGCTGTATTCCAGTCCAAGCGATCATCCTTTTTTTTATAAAATGATCTATTTTATTTTCACGCATTCGATCTGTTACGTCATATTTTTACCGTAGTAAATTTCGTCCATTTCGATTTTGAGACGTGTTGATATATTTTGTTGCTCTTTTTCACTCAGACTTTCCTTGGTGTAGCCGAACAGGTAATTGTCCAGATCGAATTGTTTTAGCTTACATTTGGTATGGAAAATATTTTCCTGATACACATTCACGTCGATCATGTCATACTGACTGCGCACTTCGTCTGGAATATAGTTTTGAATGGAGGCGATATCATGGTCGATGAAAAGCTTATGTCCATTCGTATCACGTGTGAAGCCGCGTACCCGGTAATCAATCGTCATAATGTCGGTGTCGAAAGAATGAGTCAAATAGTGGAGTGCCTTGAGCGGGGAGATTTCCCCACAGGTAGAGACATCAATATCAGCTCGAAACGTACTGATCCCCTCGTCTGGATGATATTCCGGGTAGGTGTGAACCGTAATGTGGCTTTTATCCAGCTGTATCACGACAGATTCAGGTAGGGGGCCTGGTGACTCGGCATAAGATTCAGTCGGTACCTCCACAATGGGTCCTTCTGATATAAGTACTGTTACGCTGGCTCCTTGAGGTACATAATCCTGCTGGGCTACGTTGAGTACGTGGGCGCCGATAATGTCAGATACATTTTTTAAAATAGCTGTCAGCCGATCTGAGTTGTATTGTTCATCAATATATTCAATATACGCCTCGCGTTCTTCTTTGGTTTTGGTGTAACAAATATCGTACATGTTGAAGCTCAATGATTTGGTCAAATTGTTAAATCCGTGCAGGGTAATCCGCTGTTCCGGTGTTATGGTCATAGGCTATTTCCCCTTATAGTCGCAGTATTCATACATAATATTCCCAACACTCCTTTTCATATACCGATTCATAAAATCAGTTCTGTAGCTGTTAGATTAAAGCCTTGAACAAGTATGTCTTACCCGTTTGGCATAATTAAAAACAGGCAGGGGAGCGTCTTTGTTTTTACATGTATGGAAATTTTAACGTATATATACTTTATTTCTTACTCAGCGATTTTTAAGTAACAGGACTTATAATGTAGACTATGCATAGGGCGAAGGAACTGAATGGACAGAGGACTCGTAGTAAAACATAAGAACCGGGTTAGTAATTCATTAATTTAATGTGTGTCACCTTCACAATGCTGAAAGCTTAACCGAATATGATTATAGACCCGAAAAAATAGTGATTTTGTATATTGCGTAAATCGAGAAAAGCAACTTCAGCTAATAATGTGCGTATAATGAAATAAACGTAAGAAGCTGAGAATTATGAAGTTAAAATGAATTTTGATAGCAAAATTTAATTTACAAACCGATCCCATGTTACTGTCAGGATTTTGAAAAATTCGATTCCAGTCGCTCCGAAGTGCAAGATATAGACGAACTAAACCATTTCGATCTATATCTTGTTCATTGGAAAGTTCATTGGAAGTCGCTTATGAGATTTTTGCAAAATCCTCTACTGTAAGAAAAACGGTGAAAGGAGTATCAAGATGCTGGCTTTGTCCGATCCGGCCTGGACTCTGCTCCAAGGCCCCTACGGTTCTTCTCAATACGTCCCAGAAATGTTGAAGCAGCTCCAAGCCGGATATGACGGCGAAATGGCTGACACCTTGTATTGGGAGGAACTGTATCACCAAAATACGTTGTATACTTGTACATTTGCGGCTGTACCTTACCTTGTAGACATTGCGTTAAAAAGTTCTGATATAGGGATTCGTGCAGATATATATAACATTTGCGGAATATTCGAAGCGAAGAATAACAATCCTCTACATACCAAAGTTCCATTGGAATTTACAAGGGATCAGGTGAAAGTGGATTCTAGTCTGGCTGAATATATTTATGCGCAATATCGGAGTGCCATTGTCCGACTTGCAGAATTGACTGAAGAAATGGTGCTCTATGCGAAGGAACACGAAGGAGATATCGGTAAACGCTATGTTCTGGCTGCGGGTGCTGCTTTTCAGGGTTATCGCTGCGTAGCTTATATGCTACAAAGCTTCGATACAGGTGACGAATATACGCTGGATTGTCCGCATTGCGGTACCCCGCTCTATATTTGGCCTGATGAACAGAATGACACCCTGGTTGTCTATGATAAAGATCCTGTAAATTCAGACAATCTGGTTCCCCATCCGATCAGCCCCCGTTCATTGGACCGTAGAGGTGCTAATATGCAGTGGTTACACGAATATGCCCAAAAAATTGAAGAGAACAAGCTGCTTGCCCAATTACCCTATTTAAACGGTTGGGTAGATTGTCCAGTGTGTAATACGCCCATATATATATGGGATGAGTTGATGAAAATGGCTGATGGTGTTCGGAGGTATACCGCTTAATCAATCAAAAAAGGGTGCTGTCTTCTACAGCCCCCTCATTTCCTCTTATATTTTTCCATCTAATCTCCGTATGCTTTGCCAATTCTACTCCCGAAACGGATTCAAAAAGGTTTTAGGAATGTCGGATTCAAAACGCAGCAATACTCCGGTGACGGGATGAATAAATGACAATACCCTCGCATGTAGGCCAAGACGCCCAATCGACTTGGATTTGGAACCGTATTTTTTATCTCCAACAATTGGATGGCCGATATCCTCCATATGTACGCGGATTTGATTTTTGCGTCCGGTTTCCAAACGTACTTCCAGCAAAGAAAAATGCCGATTGGCTTGAAGCAGCTTGTAATGAGTGACTGCGTGCTGTCCGTCATTCGGATAAGGACTGGAATACATTTTTAGCGTCTTGCTTTCTTTCAGCCATGAAGTGATTGTACCCTCAGCTTTTTTAACTTGTCCTTCGACAAGAGCAATGTATGTTCGTTCATACACAACTTCCTTCCACGCTTTTTGCATTTCCTGCTGTATGGCTTCGCTTTTCGCAAACATCATCACTCCTGATGTATCACGATCCAAACGATGCAGTACAAAAATACGATTGTACGGATGTTCGCGCCTCACATGGGCCGTAAGCTGGCGATATGCTGTTACTTCCTGCTCCTGCGCTGAAGCCACGGACAGCAACCCGGCATCCTTATGGATAACGATAATGGCTTCATCCTCATGCAAAATACGTAGCCCAGTCAGTGGTACGACGGGAGTTATTTTTTCCTTGGAAAGAGCGACAGTCTGACCTTGCTCCAGTGGAAAATTATGCACGGTACGCGGAATGCCGTTGACGGACACCTGCCCACGAGCCAGTGCTGATTTAATGGAGTTACGACCCATGCCAGTCACATGTTCTACTAAAAAGCTCAATAGCTCGGCAGGCTCCTGGACGATGTATGTTTTGGCAGGGGTTTTATCTAAAGCATTCGTTCTCCGTTGAGCTTCCGGTTTATGGGAGCCAGATCTTCCGGCAGGTTTATGACTGCGTTTGGAATGGCTTGCGTTTGACGTAGATTTTGTATGATTTTTCCGTTGGGGTTTCCGATTGTTCATGGATTCTTTCTCCTTCTTGGAACCGTGTCTCTTCATAGTTATGGACAAATTTGCGGCACCGTGTTCACTATATCATGAGAAAACAGCGAGCGCCATAAGGGACTAAACCAGATTGGCAGTCTTCTAGCGGTTGAACATTACCCTGAACCCCGGTAAACTAAAGGTAACGAAAGAAAAGCCGATATGCGTCAAGGACGCTAGAAATATGAGGAGTTTTGAAACTATGAGTGTACAAGCACCAACATTGGAACGGGCGCAGGACTTGCTGCAAAAATTTTATGGCTATCCCGATTTCCGGGAGGGACAAAAGAAAATTGTGGCCAGTATGCTGGAGGGCAACGATACGTTGGGCATCATGCCGACAGGAGGCGGAAAATCGATATGCTACCAGATCCCCGCGTTGTTGCATGAGGGGCTGACCATTGTCGTGTCACCGCTCATCTCGCTGATGAAAGACCAGGTGGATGCGCTGACCACAATGGGGATTGCTGCTGCTTACATCAATAGTACGTTGAGTGGTCGAGAAGTGAATGACCGCATACGAGCTGCACGAAATGGTGACTTGAAGTTGCTGTATGTCGCACCGGAACGACTGGAACTGGACTGGTTTCGCGATGAAATGGCTCAGTTGCCAATTTCCTGCGTTGCGGTAGATGAGGCTCACTGCGTTTCCCAGTGGGGCCATGATTTCCGTACCAGCTATCTGGCTGTGGCTCCATTCGTGGACGGGCTGTATGAACGCCCAATCGTGGCTGCGTTTACGGCAACGGCGACACCGCAGGTCATGGATGACATCGTGCGCCTGCTTCGTCTGCGCTCACCGGAGACGTTCGTTACAGGCCTTGGACGGCCCAATTTGGCGTTCAGTGTGCTGCGCGGGGAAGACAAACGCAGCTTTTTACTGAATTATGCCCGTGAGCATGAGGGGGAATCGGGCATTATTTATGCGGCGACACGTAAGGACGTGGACGATTTATACCAACGGCTGCGTGATGCAGGCATGGCAGCCGGGCGCTATCATGCCGGGATGACAGATCAGGAACGTGCAGATAGCCAGGAAGGGTTTTTGTACGACGATATCCGTGTCATTGTAGCAACCAATGCCTTCGGCATGGGGATAGATAAATCGAACGTACGCTATGTCATTCACTACAACATGCCTAAAAATATGGAGGCTTACGTGCAAGAGGCGGGACGCGCAGGACGTGATGGCGACCCGAGTCAATGTATTTTGCTGTTCGGACCGCAAGATATTGTGACGCAGAAGTTTCTGATTGAGCAAAATCCACAGGATGAAGACCGCAAGCGCAACGACTACCGCAAGCTCCAGCAGATGGTTGATTATTGCTACACGACTCGTTGCCTACGTACGGCACAGCTTGAGTATTTCGGAGAAGCGGAAGAGCATGAAGCTTGCGGTATATGTAGTTCATGTACAGATGAGCGGGAACTGGTTGATATGACCATAGATGCGCAAAAGATTTTTTCGTGCATTCATCGCATGCGGGAGCGTTATGGGGTCTCGATGGTCGCCTCGGTCTTGAAAGGCTCGCGTAACAAAAAAGTGCTGCAGTATGGTTTTGACAGCCTGCCAACCTATGGCGTGATGGGCAACCGGACGGAAAAAGAAATTGCTGAAATTATCAATGTTCTTGTTTCGGAAGGCTATCTGATGTTGTCCGAGGGGCAATATCCGGTCGTACGCTTGCAGCAGCTTGCGGCTGAAGTGCTAAAAGGCCAGCGAGAAGTCATGCAGCGTGTGGTGCGACATGCCACGGCTTTTGCAGGTGGAGCAGGTTCACGCGGACGACAGGGACGCGATGCATACCCGGCTGCAGTCAACGAAACCGTGTTCGAGCAATTGCGCCTGATTCGTCGCGATCTGGCCGCTCAGGAGCATGTACCGTCTTATATCATTTTCAATGATGCGACGCTGCGTGAGATGAGCGTAGCGAGCCCGCAATCCGAGGCAGACATGTTGCGGATCAAGGGTGTCGGCGAAGTGAAGTTCCGCAAGTACGGCAAGCCGTTTCTTGATTTTTTTCAAAATCAGGGGAATATCGGGGGAACGGTAAGCGAGGACGAGATTTATGCAGACGATGTGTACGAGGATTTTGAATAGCTATACTAAGGTAAGGATAGAACAGTTCATGCAAACTATAAAAGGTTGTGACCTATGAAAGTCATTTTATCAACATTAAATGCAAAATATATTCATACCTCGCTGGCAATTCGATGCCTCAAAGCCTACAGTGAAAAGGACTTTGATATCGAGCTGGCGGAGTACACAATTAAGGACCCGGTGATGAACATCGTATCCGATTTGTTTCAACGGGGGGCAGATGTCATCGGCTTTTCCTGTTATATTTGGAACATTGAAGAGACGATTAAGGTCATTGATGTGTTGAAAAAAATTATGCCCGAGGTCAAAATTGTTCTGGGTGGTCCGGAGGTATCCTACGATACGGATCACTGGATGAAGCGTTTGGCGAATGTGGATTTTATCGTGGTTGGTGAAGGAGAGGAAACATTCCATCAACTGCTGCAGGAGCTGGAAGGGGATCGCAAGTTCCATTTTGTATATGGACTGGCTTACCGTAAGGGAGAAGAGGTTATTCAGATGCCCGGCCGCCCGAAAGCGGACTTGAACGAGCTTCCGTCGCCCTATCGTTTTGCAGAGGATATACCGGAGCTCGGGAAACGGGTTGTTTATTTTGAGACGAGCCGGGGTTGTCCGTTCAGCTGCCAGTTTTGTCTGTCCAGCATTGAGGTTGGGGTGCGTTATTACGATATCGAGCGCACAAAGTCAGATATTTTGTATCTGATCGACAATGGGGCCAACCTAATCAAGTTCGTAGATCGGACGTTTAATATTAAACGCGATTATGCACTGGAAATGTTCAAATTTTTGATTGAAAATCACCGTGGCTGTGTCTTCCAGTTTGAGATTACGGCAGATATTATGCGTCCTGAGGTGTTGGATTATTTGGCGGAAAACGCGCCACCGGGCGTATTTCGATTTGAAATCGGCGTCCAATCAACGAATGATCCCACCAATGAGTTGGTTAAGCGTCGCCAGAACTTTACCAAACTTTCCCGTACTGTTACCAAGGTCAAACAAAGCGGTAAAATCGACCAGCATTTGGATTTGATCGCCGGATTGCCCTTGGAGGACTACAACACATTCCGTAAAACGTTTAATGACGTTTTTGCGCTCGGCCCGGAAGAGCTTCAACTTGGCTTCCTCAAAATGCTGCGTGGCACCGGACTGCGTATCGACGCAGACAAGTATAACTATACGTATATGGATGTTGCGCCGTATGAAATGCTGAGCAATGACGTCCTTTCCTTTGCCGATATCGTCCGGCTCAAGCGCTTGGAAGATGTATTGGAGAAATACTGGAACTCTCATCGTATGGATCATACAGTCAACTATCTGATTGAGCGTGAATTCTCGTCCGCTTTTGATTTCTTTCAGGAATTCGGAGACTACTGGGAAGGACAGGGCTGGCAAAAAATCGGACATCAGCTCGAAGACTTGTTCACGCGTCTCCAGTCCTTTCTGGAATCGCGTGGAACAAAGCGAATGGATATGGTGCTTGGACTGATGAAGCTTGATTATTTCCTGAACCATAAATACAAGCCGCGTAAAATCTGGTGGGAGCATACCTTGGAGAAGGACGATTGGTCCAGCTACATGAAAATGATTCTCCAGCACCCGGACGCGCTGTTGTCACCTGCGGCGGTTGCAGATTTAGTGGCAGATGCGAGCAAGGAGAGTACAGGTGAGGCGAATGTAGGCAATCAACAGCCTCAGCCATACCGCGAGATTATTCCAGCCTTTGCTTCATTGAAGCTGAGTGAAAAGGAACTGCAAAAGCACGCGGTGCTGGATGTACTGCCATTTAGTCTGGATCATATCCTGAGTGGGGGAAGCCCATTGACAGCCGAAGGCCGCACGCTTCTGCTTGTAGTCTATCAGCAAAATGGACAGCAAAAACCGCTCTACTACACCATGCCGATCGGCAAAAATATCGCCGCCATTTAAATATAGACGCCAGAGGGCATCGACTTTGATAAACCAAGAGTCGGTGTCTTCTTTTGTTTTATAAAAAACAGGTGGTCACTCCAAATTTTACATTCGTGTAATCTTTTGCTTTACGATGCTTTACAAAGCAGATATATGATTACTTTATCATATATGAATATTAAATTTATTGGAGTGTGACCTTGTGAAAAAGCGTTCGATGAAAAAGAGTATCCTTGCTTTCGGTGCCATTACCGTTTTGAGTGCGCCATTGTTATCTGCTAATATCCCTAACGCTTTTGCAGCCTCATCTAGTACCAAGTCTACTACCGCACAGGTATCCAAAGGACTGAAAACCTCGTCAGCGAAAGTCGATGCTCCTAAGAATGTCATTCTCTTTATCGGCGATGGTATGGGAGAAGCAAGTCGCAACGCGATTCGCTTGGCGACGGTAGGGAAATCGGGATTACTTGAAATGGACAACATGCCTGTAACCGGCTTGGTTAGCACAAGTTCAGGGGATAACCTGGTTACGGATTCTGCCGCCGCTGCGACTGCAATTGCAACAGGTGTGAAAACGTATAACGGTGCGATCGGAATGGACTTGAATAAAAAACCAGTGACAACGATTATGGAGCTAGCCAAAAAAGCAGGCATGTCTACAGGTGTCGTGACGACAAGCCAAGTGACAGACGCAACGGGGGCCGCCTTTGGTGCGCATGTCGAAAAACGCTCCGCTCAAAGCGAGATTGCCAAGCAGTATCTGGAGAAAAGCAAGGTGGATGTTATTCTGGGCGGTGGTGAGGATTTCTGGTACCCTGCAGGAACAGTAGGCAAACATCCAGATGCTCCGGCAGAAGATCCTGAGGAAGCTAGTAAGGGAACTCAAGGAAATTTGGTAGAACAAGCGAAGAAGCTGGGTTATAGCTATGTGACAGATCAGACAGAAATGAAAGCAGCTAAAGGTTCTAAGTTGTTAGGGCTGTTCGCCAATGAAGAGATGTTTCAAGCTCACAACAAGCTGGGTAACTCTTACAACCCAACGGTTTCTTTACCGGATATGACGGCTAAAGCGATTGATGTTCTTTCCAAAAACCAAAAAGGTTTTTTCCTGATGGTAGAGGAAGAAGGAACGGATGAGATGGCGCATGACAATGAAGGTGAGTTAACGATTAAGGCTGGGCAACAGCTCGATAAGGCCGTTAAAGTAGCTAAAGAGTATGCCAAAGCGCATCCAGATACATTAGTGTTGGTGACGGCAGATCATGAAACGGGCGGTTTGGCGATTGAAGGCGAAGATGCGGAGGATGAATCCGGTGAAGGCGTCTCCAAAGAGGATGGTCCTTTTACTGTAAAAGGCTCTAATGAAAAGTTTTATATCGACTGGACCACAGGAGGACATACATCTGTTGATGTGGCGTTAACCGCGATGGGTCCCGGATCTTCTCAGTTTAGCGGGAATTACCCGAATACTGCCATTCATGACAAGCTGGTTAAGCTGCTTCAATTAAAGAAGTAACGTAGGGTGAAAGCTGCCTCTTAAAAAGATTTTCCATATTGGCAATATGGTTTTTCCTGTGATAAACTAAAGCTAATAAGTATATACTAAAAAAGAGTAAGGATGCTACCAACATCCTCACTCTTTTACAACAGCCGCTTATAAGGGCGGTGGCTGTAGGGTTGGATTAGTAAAATAGACCGCTAACCTTTTCCGGAGGGCGGTCTATTTCTTTTTGTTGAAGGAAATAATCAAGATCACCAACGTTGCAAATTGAATCATCAACATTAATGTATCTTTAACCTCCACAGGCATCACCTCCTTTGCAGGAGACTAGCCGACCGCCCATCTAAGCCATTCTGTTGTTAGTTTATAGTATATCATATGGATAGTATTGCTAAAAAGGACAAACCTGAACTAAAAAGTTACCTGTCGTGCCACTGCGCAGTCGGATGGTGCTTCCCATCGCCACCGCCCCCGGATTTCTTGAATTAGTCTTTGTTTAAGGTGGAAATCCGGGGACAAAAGCGACCGCTTCGCTTGTACAGCACCATTCCGCCTACTCCGTTTTTGTGTTTCATTTTTCGAGTTCAACTTATTTAGCCGAATTGACAATTTTGACGCAAGTAGAGTGCGCAGTTTTGGTCAAGAATATTATTTGGGCTAAAGTTCTCCTAACAGGGATAGAAGTTTCTTTTTAAAGTGAAAATATTAATCAGATAAAATTTGGTTTAAACAAACGCCATCTTTCAAGCCTTGTTCATACATAATAGATTCAACCATGCCTTGGAGTAGAGTAGTATTGGTATCATAATCGTAAAGAGTTTGTATGTATTCCTTTGGCAAGCAATCATGTAAAATAGAAAAGAGTTGATTACAGTCTTTCATTAAGTCTTTGTATTCTGGAGAATTAGCCAGCATCGACCCAGCTACATGTTCCAGGCGAATAGAAACGAATTGATTAAGGGCTTCTTGTATAGCTTTCATTTATCTTCCTCCATTATGGTGACATCAAAGTGAGATCATAATCTTATTTTAAGGTGACATCACTTTGATGTCAATAGGGTGCGTAAATGGGTTATCACAATGCTATAATAATGACATCACTATTGTGAGGAGTTTTAAACAATGACAACGAATAAAAAAGCATTTACTTTGCGATTAAAACCAGAAAACTTTGAGAAGATCAAATATATAGCTGATAAGAACAAACGATCAATTGCTAAACAGATTGAATATGTACTTGAACAGCATATTGAAGAGTTTGAAGAAAAAGAAGAAAAAGAAGAAAAAGATAAGAAAGGTGATTCTATTACACAAGAATAACTTAGGGTTAATTAGTGTGGATAAAAATAAAAGATGTGTGAGGGGGAATATGCGTGAACGCTATATTAATTAATTCACGCCAAATTCCCTTTTTTACTGATCTAAAGTTGGTTTTCGAATCCATAAGTAATATCCAAACGGAATATAATTGGCTACTTACTGGGTTAGAACTGAATTGGATACCGGACGATCTTTTGGAGTATGTCGAGCAGAATCTGGCTTTTGAAGAAAACGGGTATGGAAACACGAAGTTATGGATGACTGGGGAACAACTGACACGTCTTGTACATAGATATGAGATTCAATTTATTTGGGGAATGCTCATGGGATTTGAAAAATCTGAGGCTGCAGATGTTGGTGCATTAGCTATGCAGTCCTATTCAAATGCCTATGAGGGCTGGTGGCAACTGGAATCGACAATGCAACATCCCAAAGCGAAAATTGAAGTTATTTGCTGGGATTCAACCTTAACTTTATTTCTCAGTAAGGATCAAACCGTAGTCCAGAGCTTTAAGGCTTATTTTAAAGACGCAAGAGATTTGGATGAGTATAATTTTGAGGCTAGTAACCGAGTTTAGAACAGAAGAGAATAATGAGATCTTTACCAACTGCAGTTAGCAAGCGACCATTATGGGCTGATCCTATAGCTCTGTTCTTTCATGTGAGGAATAAAGTCTATATAAGCTGAACTGAAGAAATGTACATGGAAAACGGAGTAGACGGAATGGTGCTGTACAAGCGAAGCGGTCGCTTTAAAAGCTTTCCGTAGGAAAGCTCGCTTCGGAAGCATCACCTCCCCGGATTTCTACCTATAAAAGATTTTACTTGAAGAATCCGGGAGCGGTGGGAAGCACCATCCGTCTGCGTAGTGGCACTAAGGTAACTTTTAAATTCGCTTATATAATTATCCAAGCAATAAAAACACGTAATTACGTAATATTGGTTATAATGAGGTAAGAATAATTAAGGAGCCGTGCTCTAACGCGGCTCCAGCATACAGCAACTGCATAAAGAGCAGTCGGCCGCGTAAGATAGATCGAGAATAGACCGTTGACCTTTGGTTAGGGCGGTCTATTTCTTTTTCATGTAGGTAAGTAACGCCAAAATGAACATGCCGAATAAGCTCAACCTTTACTCCTCCGTTGTTTTCTTCCCCCACACAAATTTCATTATAAAAAATATAATTGTCAGCATGATGAGAAGCAATGCCATCTGCAAGCCATAACGATGGATCAGTTCTCCTGCTGCTTGTACATGATCGCCAAAGATACGTCCGAGCAGAAAGAAGATCAGCGTCCAGATCAAGCCCGTTGAATAAGAGAAGAGGGCATAGCGCTTGAAGCTCATTTTATTGATTCCGACAATATATGGAATAATGTGACGGACGATCGGTAGCAAATAACTGATGCAAATAGTGAAGTTTCCATACTTATGTACTAATTTTTCCGAAAACGTAATGTACTTGTCCATTTTTTTCTTCCGGCGCAAACGTTCTAGAATCGGTGTACCCACGGTTCTCCCCAATACATAACCTAAGGACAAGCCTGATATAACCCCAAGATATACAATTAAAAAAGCGGGTAACGGGTGAAGTATGCCCATGCTTGTTACAGCCCCGCCAGTCATCACAATGACTTCATCCGGGATGGGCAGACCCACAATCCCAAGCCATAGAGAAAAGAATAATGCTGCATAGCCGTATTGTTCGATGATGGAAATTAAATATTCCACGTCCATACCTGTACTCCTTTCTTAGGTTTTCTTTCGGCATATATACACGAATGCGGGTGGAACATTCATTGGCACAAACTTGATTTCTTCAATATCAAACCATTCACCTAACTGCTGCTTCATCTGTTTAGAGTATTGAAATGCGACAAACATTCCTCCATCCCTGAGTGATAGATGAATTTGTTCTACAATTTGATTTCGCATCTCTTGTGGAAAATTGAAAAATGGCAGCCCGCTAATTATGCAGTCAAGCTGTTCTATTTGGGCATTTTTCATAGCAAGCTGAAGCTCGCGCGAGTCGGAATAGCACAGATAATTCGGGAATCTTCTTTTTAAATTCTGCTGCATGGCCTGGTCCTTTTCAAAGAGTAAGACCTTTGGTTGAAATTTAGCAGCAGACGGGATGTATTGAGTAATTGCCCCCGTGCCAGCACCAAGCTCGGCAACAGCATGAACTTCACTCCATGGAATGGATTCTATCATATTTTTAGCTAAAAATCTGGAACTTGGTGTTACACTACCCACATATGCAGGCGAGTACAAAAATTTGAATAGGAACATAAGTCTCTCGTGAACCAAATGGCTAATACGGATCATACATCATTCCCCTACTTTCAATTTTTAGAATACGTTCATTTATTCTTTGCTAAGAGTAACAAATTATCCCTTTACTTACTCCTGTCTCGAGTAGGGTTAATCCCCCCGTCCTGCGGAGGGGATTTTCCTTGACTATGGTCTAGGAAATAAAAAAAGAGTGGTATTAATGAGTCTGTATTTATTCAGTTATCATTCAGCATACCCTCAGGTTGCATTCAGATTTGCTGCCGATGAAAGGTAGGTGGGCAGCTAAAAACATTATGTACACTGAGAGGGGATCTACTTTGTCACTATCCATTAACAGGCATCTCATCACGACTTCCTATGATCAATCGAATACGGTGAAGTCAAATGAGAATGGACTAAATACCACGGGTCATACCACACACAAGAAATCTAACGATTCACTCGAATTGAGCAAGGAATTTATGGAATACACGGGAGGAATGCAGGCTCCGCTTCCTACGGAAAACTACAGTAATGATTACAAGTACGACGACCAGGATACCATTGCACTAACTACAGACCAACAGAAAATGCTGTTGTCTGATCTGCAAAGTTATCTGATGTCTTCAAGTGCTTCCTCTGATACAGATGAACTCACCAATAGCACGAAGAATCCATTGGCTTCGGTTAACGATTTATTAGCCGGTGTGGATCTTTCGACGGCAACAGATGAGGAAGTATCGGAGCTATTCGATAAGATAGCAGAAACGATCCAAAATAATCGTCCTGCACCGCCGCCTGAAGGAGACCCGTCCCATCCTCAAATGGATAGCAGTGGTCTGCCTCCTATGATGCAGGCAATGGGTGGAATTATGCCTCCATTCGCATGGAATATCCAAGAGACTTCCAATCAAGAGGATAACAGCACTACATCTGAGAAAGAGCTTACAGTAGATGAAAAAAGATCCTTGCTGAGTGATTTGCAAAGCGTTCTGAGTTCCAGTCTTATATCCGGGTCAACAGCTTCGGACAAAGATCAGGAAACAGATCTGCTTTCTACATTAAAAGACGCGTGGGGAAATACAGACAAATCGAATGCCACAGATGAAGAAATATCGGCTTTATTCGATGAAATCGCTAAGATTTTTGAACAATCTGTATCATCGTCGTCTTAGTCATTAGAGTGCAATACCATAGCTTAGAACCGGTTAGCCCACACGTGTAAACTCATACTTTTATAAAGGGGAAATCTCGTATGAACATTTCATCCACATCCAGCAGTTCTATATCTATTGCAAGCACTTCGTCTTCATCCAGTACCAACGATACAGCTAGTCTGGAAAAGCAAAAAGCTCAACTTGAAGCGGAGTACTACAAGGTACAGCAAAGTAAAGATAATAAAGATACAAAAGAAACAAAAATGAAGCAGCTTCAACAGCAAATTAAACAGATTGAAGCTCAAATTGCACAGCAAAGTTCGCAATCCAGCAGCACGTCAACTCCAAAAATGGAAAAGCCCGCTCCAAGTAACATGGAAACGACTCGTATCAACAGTGCTAACAGCAGTGATATTACAGGAGTTGGGAAATCACTGGATATTTCAATTTAATCATCCCATCTTTTTTCCTGTAGGACAGACGATGGATACAAACGATAGCAGGCTCTCCGTTTCAGAGGGGCCTGCTTTTTTCGTTTACTAAATATTTTGCATGAATCCAGGGAGCGACTTTCAATCAGCGATATTTAGATTAGAATAATTCTGTCCATCTAAATTGAATCATGTGACTAAACATAGAAAAGTATATACAATATATAACAGTAGGAAGATGAAAGTATTTTAACCCTATTATTTTCTATATTTAAATCAGTAAGTGCTAGTAATCATTTTAAATTGGAGGATTTATGCCATGACGCTGGAACCTCAGATGAATCGAAGTAGTAGAGATGAAGCGCGTTTAGTCAGAAACAAGTTGATTGAGTTTAATGCGAAACACGTCCCAGCAGATATTCGAACCCGATACGAAGAGATTAATCTTACGCTCAAAGATGAAGATGGTCAGGTGATCGGCGGTCTCCTAAGTGTACTATGTTGGAACTGGGTGGAGGTTGATATTTTGTGGGTAGATCAGCGCTACAGAGGAAAGGGCTACGGTTCACAACTGCTTGGTGAAATCGAACAAATTGCTAAAGATAAAGGGTGTAATTTTATACAACTTAATACCTTTACTTTTCAAGCGCCCGAATTCTATGAAAAGCATGGCTATGAAGTCGTTGGTGTCATTGACGATGCTCCAAGAAGCTTTAAACACTATTATTATAAGAAAAGTATCTACTGAGGACTCTATATATGCGCGTACAGATCAAGGAAATAAATAAAGATCATCATATCATCATTCGTAGTATTGGCAAGGAAAAAGTATACGGCTACTGGACATATTTTTGGCATGAACTGACTTCTGGATATGCGTATGTTGTTCCGTATGAACAAAGCTTGAATAAGATGATTCCCGGCTGTGTCATTTCGGTCGAGACTTCTCAATCCAGTATAGAAGGGTTCAGAAGGCTGAAGTCTACTGAAGAGACAGGGATTTTTCGACCTCAACCCAAGCTAGGCGACTACTGGATTCAAGGAACGATACATCAAGTGATGCAGGGCGAAGCAGGCGGGATAGAATGTCTGGAGATTGTAATAGGAGACACTACGTTTATTTTGGATTCTGAAGAAATGAATGGTGATGTCAACGTTAAAGTGGGCGATGGTGTCGCCTTTGAAATCATAGGCCTACAGTTGTTTGACGAGGGACTGTGATCGCTCCAGGTTACCCCGCTAATCTAGTCTATGGTTAGAGTTATTGCGCTCTACAAAATAACGAGTTAAAGTATGAGAAATACCATATTTAACCACAGTTTGTCGGTGTGAAAGTAAAGCTAGATTATAGTGAATCGTGAATAAAGAAAGGTATGATCGGATTGACAACAGAAGTGACACACAAAATATATACCATGTGTATGATTCAAGACGGAAGCAAGGTATTGCTTATGAATAGACCCAATCGAAAGGGGTTTCCGGGTTATATTGCGCCAGGAGGAAAAGTAGAGTTTCCAGAAAGCATTGTGAATGGGGCCATTCGTGAAGTAAAGGAAGAAACAGGCTTAACCGTTAAGGAAATTGTATTTAAAGGAATCGACGAATATTGTGACCCAAGTCAAGGGCTGAGATATATGGTCTTTAACTATTTGGCTACAGCCACTGAAGGTGAGCTATTAAAAAATCCCCCTGAGGGAGAATTGCTGTGGGTGGATATGAAGGAGGCGCTAAATCTGCCGATGCAGGATTGGTTTAAGCGGAGATTTCCATTATTTTTTGAGCCGGGAACGTTTGAGGTTAGTTTCGTTTGGCTGGCGGATACAGATGAAACCCTGGAAGCAACGATTAAGAGCTACGGTGTGTAGAGATGACGACGACATTTGGAGAACGGCGAAGAAGAGTTGGCAAAGGGTTTTCTTACTGCTTACGCACAAGGGATGGAAGCCAAAGAAGGATTTACTGAGCGTTTCCGGGTGCATATGCTGCATCAGCAGATTCTAAACTGGGGATGTGCCAAAGCGATGAAGCGAGTCACTTGGGATAATAAGCTCTCTTTTGCAGATTGGGCGCAAAAATTCATGGATATTGAAATATAAGCAATAGCAGATGAATTGAACGTTTAAAGAGGAGGCCGTGAGTGGATGCAGACCGTCAGATTGGTACAGCCGGATCAGGACTGGAATGAAGCTTATCTTTCATTTTATGAGGAATGGAAACAGAGCCAGGAGCATATGGTGCCTTGGGTGATCTCTGTAGAGCCGTACGATTTTGAAGGTATGTTGTCGCTTTTAAGTAATCAGGAAAATGGAATCAACCTGTCTGAAGGCTGGGTCAAAAGCTCAACATACTGGCTTGTGAATGCGAATGAACAGGTCGTGGGAGCAGTGAATATCAGGCATGACCTTAACGAACACCTAATGAATGCCGGAGGTCATATCGGTTACGGTATCCGTCCTTCTGCACGAGGGAACAGGTACGCTGTTACAATGCTGGCCTTGGCGTTAGAAAAAGCAAAAGAGCTGGGGATTTCCCGAGCCCTGGTCGTATGCGACTCCGATAATATTGCCTCCAAAAAAACAATCATACAAAATGGCGGAACGCCGGACAAGGATTACATAGAGGAAGACGGAAACCGTGTAAACCGGTTTTGGATCGAACTGTGAGTGAGAAAGAAGGGAACGCGAGAAGCTCATGAAATTATGGCCTGAATATGCGCAAAACATCATTGTTGGTGTTATCTTTGAAGGGGAATGGAATTGGTATGTGACGGAAAGAGAGTATTGGTTTTTGAATACCGAGATGGAGGAACGGTTTGGTATCCCTATTTTGGATGAAACCACAGTGGGAGCATTTTTGGATCACATCTGTGAATATAAGGTGGCTACTGGGGAACTAACTTCAATGCTCCAGTTGCTTGATGGTGCTATTCAGCATCAGGATGAAGTGTTGGAGTTCTGTCCTGCTCTGTATGTTAACTTTGATGAAAAAGTTCTCTATTCGCTATTTCCTGAGCCAGCCTCGTTTGAACACTATGTCTCAGCGGGGTGGAAAGGGGAATATCAAAACTTTTTGAACGAGGTACCTTCACCTGAACAGTATTGGATGATCGAGGGAAGTAATTTTTTTGAGAAATTCACTTGATAGGACGAAGGAGGAAATAAATATATGGATTCTTCTATGCATGAGTTTAAAATCATATCCAAGCACAGAATGTACGATCAATATTTGGTAAAGTTGCGGGCATGCATTGTGCTTTTGGATGAACAGGTGCTATGGCGAGTAGGTGAGACGGAAACGAATAGCATTGGTGGGATCATCAACCATATCATGGTACATGTGCGCAGAAACGCAGCCAAGCTCATAGATCCGACGATTACATACAAGCAAGGAATGGAGGATAGCTTTATACCTTCCATGCAAAACAAGGAACAACTGATGGATGAGGTAGAAGAAGCTTTTTCATCCTTCTGTGCAGCATTGGACCATACGGGGGCGATAAATATGTATGACGTATACCATGTGGTGGAGCATACGGCTTATCATCTGGGGCAGATCATAGACCGAGTTCAGAAATTGGCAGATCACCGTTTTCAATTTGTACAGACAGGACTTAATGAAAAAGCATTGCATGCGATAGTGCAGCAATCCTTGCATAATCTACGAGAATAATGGAAGCAGTAGCTATATAAACCTATAAAATGTAGTTCTAAGGTCACAAAAACCTCTGTAATGGTCATGTTTTTATTTCTTAATTGATATTGATAATTATTATCACTTATAATAGGAGCAGACATATTACGTTATGATAGGGAGAGTTGCAGAGTGACAGTGTCCTTGGAATTATATGATGTAACGATCATCGGCGGTGGTCCTGCCGGTATGTATACCGCATTTTACAGTGGAATGAGAGATATGAAAACCAAGCTGATCGAAGCCAAGCATGAGCTGGGCGGACGAATGCGCATATACCCAGAGAAGATGATTTGGGATGTCGGGGGGGTTACCCCGGTTTTATGTGAAAAGCTGATTGATCAGCTGGAGCAGCAGGCGCGGACGTTCGAGCCTGCCATTGTGCTGGGACAGCAGATCACTGGTTTGGATCGGCAAGAGGATGGCACGTTCCTGCTAACTTCTGCCACAGGGGAACAGCATTGGACACGCACGATCGTTCTGGCAGTAGGCTATGGTATTCTCAAAATGGCTAAGCTGGAGATTGAGGGGGCGGACCGCTATGAGGTTACGAACCTGCATTATACTGTACAAGAGCTGGAGCCATTCCGGGGCAAGCACGTCCTGATTTCTGGTGGAGGCGACTCGGCAGTGGATTGGGCGAATGAGCTGGAGTCTATTGCGGCGAGTGTGACTGTCGTACATCGTCGGGATCACTTTGGCGGACATGAGAAAAATGTAGCTCGTATGAAATCATCCTCGGTCCGTGTTCTCACACCATACGCGGTGAGTCAGCTACATAGCAACAACGGAGAGACGATTGAACAGGTTACGATCAGTCATGTGGATACGGGCGAAATACAGGTGTTGAATGTCGATGCCGTCATCGTGAATCATGGACTTAAATCCGACTTCGGCCCGCTTCGGGATTGGGGACTGGATATGGGTGAGTGGCATGCCCGAGTGAGCGAAAAGCTGGAAACGAATCTGCCAGGGATTTTCGCAGCAGGCGATTTTGTCGAGTACGGAAGCAAGCTGTATCTAATTGCCGGTACGTTCACAGATGCCGCCCTTGCACTGAACAGCGCCAAGCTGTACATTGATCCAGCAGCTGACAAAGCGGCATATGTATCTTCTCATAACAGCCGATTCAAGGAAAAAAACCGCGAGCTTGGTGTCGTGGAGTAAGAATACGGAATAAGTTATATAGGATTAGAAATAGGGCAGGGAAAATGTAAAAGAACTTCCGCGACTACAATTCATGTGGTTTTGGAGGTTCTTTTTTTGTCAGGTTACTGACTTCTCGTTCTAAAGGTTGGATAGCATACACCATATAGAATAAAATGAAGAAAGCCTGTCCTTTTCGGTTTTATATAGTAGATTTTGAGTAGAGAAGATAAGGAGCGTGAAAAATGAGCTTACAAGAGGTACTTGAACGGCTAGCAATTCATCTGCCAGACGACATGGTGGAAGCTTTGCATGTACATAGCAAGGAACGAGAGGGACGGAACGTTCAGCTTCAACTCATGAATGAGCAAGAGCTTGCCGAGGGCATCAAGTGGATGGGGCAGATCGAGGTATTTAAACATATCGTCCCTCTATGGACGGATGACCATTCTAATTATGTTGGCATATATGTGGAGGGGCCGTTAGCATATAAGTTGTGTTATATAAGTCACGAGGAAACGGATTTGTCACCGGCGTACAGAAGTGCGTTTTCTCTGATTGCAGAGTTGGAGCAAAATCCAGCACTGGAGTGGGAACAGCTACGTAAGGATTATCCGTCCGGCGAGGACATTAGCACAGAACAATTAGCGGAAGATATTCGTTGCATGAATGAACTAAGAGCCTTGCTAGAAAAGGATTCACCTGTGGATGATGATGTGAGATGTCAGCATCTTTATAGCTTAATGGCGATCACGCCTACCTGCGAACTAGACTCATTGCTTCCCTATTTGGACGATGAGGATATGTATGTACAGGAACGAGCATGTGTCCTTTTAGGACATCATGGATATGAACCAGCGACCGAATTATTAAAAGAAGTGGTGAAGCACGGAAGCCCGAATGGGAAACTGGCAGCCCGTAAGGCGCTCTCAATGATTCGCAGTAAGCAGATGGCCAAGCATTAAAAAATTAAACGAACCTACCATAGAAAGTATGGACGGGATTGAAAGGTGACATATGGAGAGACGAACGGAGCAACAGGAAGCGATTTTGGCAGATATTATTCAAAAGGCGGAGCCCTTTGTACAGCAGCAGTTGGGGCATGATCATAGTGGTCACGATTGGTTTCATATAGACCGGGTGAGAAAGCTGTCCCTTAAAATTGCTGCCAAAGAGGGTGCAGATTCGTTTATTTGTGAACTGGCAGCACTGCTGCATGATGTAGCGGATGAAAAATTAAATGATTCCAAGCAAGCGGGCCTGGATAAAGTAGAGCAGTGGCTGCTTCTGCATGTAAGTGATCCAGATGTGATCACGCACGTGATGACTATTATAGCTACGATGTCCTACAATGGTGGACAAAACCCGCCTATGGAAACGCTGGAAGGTCAAGTTGTGCAGGATGCGGATCGGTTGGATGCTCTTGGAGCGATTGGGATTGCAAGAACCTTTATGTATGCTGGCTCAAAAGGCAGTATGATGCATCACCCGGATAAAGACTTTTCACAGCATGATTATCGTGCCGCAGGTAAAAGTGCCATATACCATTTTTACGAAAAGCTGCTCAAACTCAAGGATTTAATGAATACCGCTTATGCCCGAGAGCTGGCGGAAGTTCGGCATCAATGGATGGAGATGTACTTGGAGCAATTTTATAGAGAATGGAATGTGGATGATAAATAAAGTGTTTCAATAAGGCTGTTTCCTCTAACCGAGCATATCGGAGGGGAAATGGCCTTTATTTTTTTAAAAATGTCATATTGATATTATTGAAAATGTGTGTTATTTTATTGTTAATAACAAAATGATAATAACAAAATATCATAAACTATAATGAAAGCGGGGAAGCGGCTATGTTTGGATTTAATTTTGTTAAATTTCAGCCCAGTGAATATGTGATGAAGGTGAAAAACGGGAAGGTGGTTCGAGAGGGTGTTGGATTATCTTTTTATTACTACGCCCCGACCACCTCGGTTGTTGTCGTGCCCGTCTCTTCCATTGATGCGCCGTTCATGTTTGAGGACATGACGAATGATTTTCAGGCGGTGACGGTGCAGGGGCAACTGACTTATCGAATTGTGGATTATCGGAGAACGACGCAGATTTTAAACTATACGTATGACTTGAAGGAACGACGCTACATTTCGGATGACCCGAGCAAGCTGGCCCAACGGGTGATTAACATCGCCAAGGTGCTTACCAAAAAGTATTTGGAGCGTGTCCCGCTCAAAGAAGCTGTTCAGTCCAGTGAACGTCTGGCCCAAAATATGACGAAGGATATTGCACAGCATACGGAAATGGAAAAGCTCGGCATTGAGGTTATGGGGCTGTCGATTTTGGCGATTCTACCCAATAAAGAGACGATGAGAGCGCTGGAGGCTCAAGCGAGGGAAGAGATTCTTCGCAACGCGGATCATGCTTTGTATGAACGTCGTAATGCATCTATTGAGCAAGAGCGGCGTGTGAAGGAAAACGAGCTGAACACTGAGATTGCAGTAGAGACGAAAAAGAAACAAATCCGCGAAACTCAACTCGATGCCGAGCGTTCTGTGAAGCAAAAGCAAAGCGAGATGAAAGAGGAGCAGCTACGATTTGACACAGCCTTGGAGGAGAAAAAACGCGAGCTGATTGAGTTGACCGTAACGAATAAAAAGGCAGAAGCCGATGCCAAGGCCTATGAGCTGACAGCAGTCATGAAATCGTTGCAGGATGTTGAGCCGAACGTACTTCAAGCTATGGCCAACATGGATATGAGCCCGGATAAGCTAATTGCGATTGCATTCCAGGAGCTTGCAGAAAATGCAGGCAAAATCGGTCAGCTGAATATTACGCCGGATCTGCTGCAAGGTCTCATGTCAGATACGGGAGCTAGCGGATCAGCAGGATCGAGAGGGTCTGGAGGAAGAACACGATGAGCAGCCGAATGACAGAGCAGAAGATCATTTTGGTGAAGCGTAAAACGCGACTGGAGGAACTGATTGTCCGATACAATACGGTGCAGCAGGCTCGCTTCTTTATGGAACGGTTGGGTGCGGATTTCAGTGATTATGTGCTGGAGGACGAAAATTACCGCAGGGCGGTGGCAACGGCAACGTCGGAGTTAACAGCCTTGGGTCGTGTTCAGATTGTGGAGCGGGAGCATGTGCCGAACTTTATTTTTGGTGAGCAGGATACAGTGGTGGTGCTGGGTCAGGATGGGCTGGTAGCCAACACGTTAAAGTATTTGACCGAGCAGCCACTTATCGGTGTGAATCCAGATCCATTGCGCTGGGACGGGGTATTGCTGCCGTTTACTGTATCCGACCTGCGCTGGGTGGTGCCGGATGTGTTCGTGCACAGACGGCCAATTAAGGAGGTTACGCTGGCTAAAGCCCAATTAAATGATGGCCAATCCTTGTATGCTGTAAATGATTTGTTCATTGGGCGCAAAACTCATGTCTCCGCGAGATATGAGCTAAGGCTGGAGGATCAGGTAGAGCAACAATCATCCAGCGGCATTATCGTTTCAACCGGTTTGGGAGCGACAGGCTGGCTGACCAGTGTGCTGGCTGGAGCGGCCGGAATTGTCGGCAGTGCTACACGGCATCCAATCTCGCTGACTCCAGGCCAGCTGATGCCCGGTGTAGCCTTCACTCAGGAAGAGGCAGCAGACGGAATGAGTCATGATCATCGTGCAACTTGGAGTTCGCCATCGCTTTATTTTACGGTGAGAGAACCATTCCCCAGTCGAACGACTGCTGCGGATCTCGTGTTTGGTCAGGTAGCAGCCGAAAAACCGCTACGGATTGCATCGCAGATGCCGGAAAATGGAGTTATTTTCAGCGATGGAGTGGAGAGCGACTTTCTGGAGTTTAATGCTGGCATTGAGGCGACCATTGGACCGGCGGAGAAAAAAGGGCATCTGGTCGTGTAGAGGTTTGTACAGGACGGCAATGGGTAATTATGAGTAAGGTACAACCATCAGATGAAATTAAAAAAGGAGGAATCAACATGAGCGACCACACTCAAGACGAAGCGAAAATCCGCAACAAGAAGGACGAGGACGGAGATTCCTTGATGGAGAAAACGAAGCTGGAAAATGGCGTGGATATCGAGCCTGAGGCTGATGAATGGATTGCGAAGCCCTCACCAGTGTCATACGATGATACGAACTCCTCTTCGAAGAAATAAGGCTCTTGCGTCCAAATAGAGCAGTGATGCAAAGACAGATGATCCCTAATCGGGTCATCTGTCTTCTTTACATAGGTTAATTGAATCTAGAATATACCTTCCATACTAGCTCACGACGGCTGCTTACATCTGTTTTCAAGAAAATCGCTTTCAGATGATCCTGCACCGTGTAGGCAGTAATATGAAGTGCGCTAGCCAGCTCCTTGGTCGAAAAGCCCTGAACAATGAGTTGGACAATTTGTCTCTCTCGTTCGGACCATGAGTACACCTCGGTCATAAGCGGTAGCATGTCAGTTGCTTTAGCAGCCTCAAACCATACGGCTAGCTGCTTCTGACCCGTATGCTCCTGTCCGCCTTGCAGAAGGGTGGCTCTGATGGTTACCCATGGGGTGCCTGCGTCTGCGGAAGGGATACATAGTCGGGCTGGTGCAGTGGCAGTGGATAGCGCTCGCAGGCATACCGCCCGGACAGGAGCCGGAAGGCTGTCTTCATGGATTCCCTCCTGCTGCCGAAGCAGCTGTAGCCACTGCTCTGCTACTGTATTGGACGAGATCGGTTCTAGCTTATCGGAAAGCATTAGAACCCCTGGCTCAAGTTCATTTTCCGTAATCATGGCAGGGGCTGGAGATAAACCGACACTGGCCTGACGCAGATGGTAGGCTATGGACGGCGCTAATGCTTCAAGCAGTTGTTGCTCTTCCTCGCTGAATACAGGCTTTCCATGATGACGGAACAACGTAAGAAATCCCCAACAGCTCCCTTTGTACATAAACGGAACACGCAGCTCATCCCCGAATCCGGCGGGTTGCAAAACATCTCTATATCGTGTGCTCCGATCCGGTTGGCCTTGTGTAGACCCATGTAGCGTCGCTACAGACTGTCCTTCTCGCACCAACTGATCATATTTCATCATATCGTCGTGCAGATATTCGTATTCCAGCAGTTTGTTATGAATGTCCTCCACACCCGACTCTGTAAATGCCCCCGTGGAAAGCAGCGTACGCGGATCTACTGAGGTGCAGCACGCCGCATCGAAAGCAATCTGAGTACGCAAGCGGTCGATTAGGGTGTGCTTGTACGTTAGGGATGAGGGTGCTTTTTCCCCCAGATCAATGATTTGCTGTCGGGCGTCCTTAAGCTGTGCAAATTGCGTGTAGTGTGCGTTCATCATTTACTCCTATCGTGAAAGCTGGAGATTCTCAAGCGCGCTTATTAAATCCCACATTTATGGGATGGTGGATATTCGTATTGTCTTTATAATTGAGAATGATTCTTAATAAAATCTACAATAAACGAATGGTCTGAGAAGATCAAGGCTAAATGTTTGGAGGAAAGCACATATGAGACATACCCCTATTGGAAATACGGACTCAAACCAACCTATGAGCTGGAATCATCCGAATGTGCATAAGTACGCGGATACGATTGCTTTAAAAATACCTGGATATGCTCATTTGTATGAGATGACAGACTGTCTGATAACCGCACAGCTTGAGGCACAAGCTCATACTAGAAATATAGATCCAAATGTGCTAATTGTCGGTGCTGGAGGCGGTCAGGAATTGATAACACTCGGAGGGCGCCATGAAGCATGGTCCTTTACGGCAGTCGATCCCTCTGAGCACATGCTGGATTTGGCACGTAAGCGTGTGACACATGCGGGCATCAGTTCAAAAATATCGTTTGTTGCAGGTACGTTGGAAGTGTTGTCTGGAGAACAGCCTGAAGAACAGCACGAAAAGCACGGCGAAGAGTCATGCAGAGAACCGGTCTATGACGCTGCTACCTGCCTGCTGGTGCTTCATTTTCTTCGGAGCTTGAAAAGTAAACAGGCATTGCTACGCCAGATATCCGCTCGACTCAAGCCGGGTGCACCTTTTTGTCTAGCTTCTATTAATGGGAATCCGCAGGAGCCTTCTTTTTCCATCCAAATGCAGGCATGGAAAGGTCATATGCTGAGTCAGGGCATTTCACTCGAGGATTGGGAACGATTCGCTGCTTCCATCGGTCGTGAGTCAAACCCGGTGTCCAATGCGGCAATACAGGAACTGTTGATAGAGGCAGGCTTTACCCACATCACCCGGTATTATGGCGCTTTTTTAGTAAATGCATGGTTTGCGGTTAAAGAGGGAGAGACGACTTATGACAAAGGATAACATCATCATCATTGGCGGGTATGGCCATGTTGGAAAAATTATATGCACGGAGTTAAGTGAAATGTTTCCCGGCAAGGTATTTGCCGCAGGTCGTAGCCTGGAGCGTGCCACTGAATTTAGTAGACAATCGAATGGTAAGATAAAGCCCCTGCAGCTTAATATCCATGAGCCGTTGGACCCGTCGATATTAGAGCAAGCCAAAATGGTTATCATGTGTCTGGATCAGGACAATACGGCCTTGGTACGTGCCTGTCTTCGACATGGGGTGCATTACATGGATATTACCGCGAATGCGGCCTTTTTGAGTCAAGTGGAGCAGTGTCATCAAGAGGCTCGAGCTTATCAGGCCACAGCCCTGTTAAGTGTAGGATTAGCTCCGGGGCTGACCAATTTGTTGGCACTGCAAGCGACACAGCTCATGGATCAGACGGATGAGTTGAATATATCTTTGATGCTGGGCTTGGGGGATCGACACGGTCAGGCTGCCATTGAGTGGACAGTAGATCAGATTCATGCCGATTTGGAGGTTATAGAACAGGGACGCCCTGTGACTCGAAAAAGCTTTACCGACGGAATAGTAGCAGACTTTGGTGCAGGAGTGGGTCGTCATCGGGCGTATCGATTTCCTTTTTCGGATCAGCAGACACTTCCTCGTACGCTCAAAGTTCCTACGGTTAGCACACGCCTTTGCTTCGATTCGCGCTTGACCACCCGGCTTCTGGCAGGGCTTCGAACGATAGGAGTATCAGGTTTACTCCGACAGAAAACTGTGCGTGATGCTGTAGTTCGCAGCTTTGGCAAGATACATCTAGGAGGGAATGCTGTAGCGGTCAAGGTAGATGCCCGAGGAACGCTCAATGGCAAGGAGACGAAGGTCGAATGTCGGCTGAGGGGGCACCATCAATCTGATTTAACCGCTAAGGCAACCGTCTTTGCAGCGCTCGCCCTGTACCGTTCAGAACTTCCATATGGTGTATTTCACATGGAGCAGGTTTTTTCGTGGAATCGCATGCAGGCTTGGTTGGGGCAGCAAGTAGCCGTAGATGTTCAGGTGAACGGACAGCAAGTATAGAAGTCATATATTATAATAAAGGACTCTCATATAATCCAAGCTTATTCAGCAATGTATTGCGGATAGGTCTTGGATTTCTTTTCCTATTGAATTACACTAGAAAGAAGTACATATTTTTGGAAAAGACCTAAGGGGATGATATGAAATGTGGAACCCCTATGAAAATAGCAGACAGCATACGCACGATTTTACAATAAAGTATCGATTTTACACGCCGGAAGAAGGAGGCAGGAAACAGCTGCCTTTTCAGGGGTACCGCTGCGATTTTGCCTATGAGAGCGATGATATCACGACGACGGGGATTTACGCCATACATCCTGAGTTTGAAGATGGAGATGGTCAATTGATCATGGATACCGAGCGTCCGGTTCACCGGGAAGGACAGGCGAGAATGTGGGTTTTGTTTGGAGAAATGAGGGAAAAGGTACACCGACACCGGATACAGGTAGGAACAAGGGGATATTTTATGGAAGGCCCGCGCCGTGTTGGTGAAGTTGAAGTTACAAGCCTGGTAGGCCTCTTGACCAATCCGGTCAACTAGCTAGCTGCTGAGGAGTCGATAAGAGATGGATATCGCTTATATCATAGATTTATTACGTAAACACGATGTGACCTTAGCTCCAGGCTTATCCATGCAGGAGGTTACCGACGTCGAAGGCAGGTATGATATTCACTTCCCACCCGATTTGCGGGAGCTTCTGATGAGCGTTCTTCCCATCGGTAAAAGCTTTATTCCTTGGAGAGATACGTCACCACAGCGGATGGGGGTAATTCGGCAAAGGTTGAATTGGCCGCTGGAAGGTATGATTTTTGATGTAGAGCAGCATATATTCTGGCCTCCCGAATGGGGCGAAAAACCGACAGATTCGGCGGAAGCCGTTGATATATGTAAACGTGAGTTTTTACGTGTGCCCAAGCTAATCCCGATCAACGGACATCGATATATCCCAGAGCAGCCATCTGAAGAAGGAAATCCGGTATTTTCAGTGTATCAAACGGATATTATCGTGTATGGGGAATGTTTGCAGGAGTATTTCAAGCTGGAATTTGGGGAGAAGCCTTATGAACAAATTGATTTTAATGCCGTAAAAAAAGTGCGTTTTTGGAGCAACTTGTGTGAGTGAGTGTCAGGAAGATGAATAAGTCGAAACGAAGGAAGGGGAGCATGATGTGAAGGTGGAGCAGGATTTGGAAGAAATCAAAGAAAGGTTGACCCAGATCGAGATCAAACTGGAACAAAAGTCGACCTCCAAGAGAATCTTGAAGTACATGATCATCGTTTTCTTGTCTGTTTTTTTTCTTTTATTTCTAATAGGAATTATTCAATTTGTTTCAGCCTAATCGGTGCAAGAAGATGAAGGAAGGGAGCTATTTATGTCCATAGAAGCGATTATTTTTGATCTGGATAATACTCTTATTCATCGTAAACAGGCGTTTGCGGCATATACAGAGCGCTTTATTGAACGATTTATTGTGGCAGAAGAACCGGCGAGCCGCGCGGCTGTTGTTGAACAGATACGTTTGGCGGATCAGGACGGGTACCGGGATAAGAGGGAACTGTATACCGAGCTGCATGCAGACTTGGAACTGAAAAATTCCGATACGTCAGTACAAGAGATGCTGGGCTTTTGGTATGGTGAATTTCATAAGTTTACGGTGTTGATGGACGGGGCCAAGGAAGTGTTGTCCGAACTGCGGTCGCGTGGCTTGAAGCTGGGTATTATCACCAACGGCTCACTCCGCACGCAGCAAGCGAAAATCGACCGAGTTATGCTGAGGGATTATGTGGATTCTATTATCGTATCGGGCGGCGTCAACATCCAGAAGCCTAATCCTCGAATTTTCGAGTTGGCTCTGAATGAGCTGGACATTGTCGATCCCGGCCATGCCTGTTATGTAGGCGATCACCCGACAAATGATATTCGTGGTGCACAAAGTGCAGGATTGCATACCATCTGGCTGGAAGGCTTTATGACGTGGCAGGAAACAGGCATTGTACCGGATTATCAGATTGGGAGTTTGCGTGAAATCACAGGTTGGCTGGATCGTCGCAGTTATTCAACGAATAAGGAGGAGGGTGCATCATGAGTATGGAGCAGCAACCGAATCCCATTCTCTTATCGTTCCCTGACCAATTCCAGACGGAACGATTGACCATACGCGCTCCGCAATGGGGGGATGGGGCGGCAGTCAATGAGGCGATGAGAGAGAGTGCGAATGAACTGCGGCCTTGGCTTCCGTTTGCAAGAAATCTTCCTACGGCAGAGGAATCTGAAATCCGTTCGCGCCAAGCCAGACTTAAATTTCTGGATCGGTCTGATATGATGTTGTATATATTCGATACGGTTTCGGGAGAATTTGTAGCCAGCAGCGGTCTGCATCGTATTGATTGGGATGCACGAAGATTTGAAATTGGGTATTGGCTCAGAACATCATGGACCGGAAAAGGCATTATAACAGAGGCCGTGCACGGTATTACGGATTTTGCCATACAGCATTTGCATGCCAATCGGGTGGAGATTCGTTGTGATTCCAGAAACACGCGCAGCGCCAAGGTAGCGGAACGTGCAGGTTTTACACTGGAGGGGATTTTAAGAAACGTCGAGTATGATGAAGAGGGAAGCATGGTACACCAAATGGTTTTTGCCAAGGTGCGTGGTATTGAATTTTAGTATCCTCACACGAACAGTTTGGAAGTTGCTGATACGTTTGTACGATATTACGGAGGCTTATTATGATTAATTATATTATGAAAAATACAGACAAGTTGGTGTGCATACAATATGACATCAGCAAAAGGTTCAGCAATCTTGCAAGCGCTATCCAAGAGAGGATGCTTTACGAATTTCCAGCAGCTTGGCGGAGATGTCCCAGCATTAGGACAGGTGATTTAGCATGAGGAGCGTTCGTAAGAGCGTCATCAGGAAGGCCAATCGGGAAATAAAGGCGAAATTCAGCTGGAAGGCTCGCGCTGCGTACCTAATTGCTGTGCTGGTCACGATCTTGTTGGGTTTGGGAAGCCGGGTTTACTCCTCCCGGTTGCCTGAATTTGTTGCTGATCACTTTGGGGATGCCTTGTGGGCGTGCATGATTTATTTGGGGCTGAGAATGTTGTGGGTGAATCGTCAATTGTCTGTAGCCCTGTGGGGCAGCTTGCTGTTTTGCTTCGCCATTGAGTTCAGCCAGATGTACCAGGCTCCCTGGATTAACCACATTCGGGCAACGACGCTGGGCGGCTTGGTGCTTGGGAAAGGGTTCCTGACCGCGGATCTGATCAGGTACACGGTTGGCATTGTGGTATCCTGGGCGCTGGATCAAGGTTGTCAAAAGCTGGCGGGGAGCAATACACGTAGAGACAATGACAAACCACTCAAATAACCTGAAAAGCGAGGGTTGCGCTTGAAACAAAAGGGAAAGCGTCACAGGTTGTTCGGTAAGATGATTGGATTATGCGCAGGGTTCAGCTTGTTGTTTGCAACCATACTTATCCCAGGGCAGGCACTGGCCGAAAGACAGCTTGCGGCGCCTCTTCGATTTGACTTTGGCCCTGGGAACGTAGCTGACGGCTACACCCAAGTCACTGCCAAGGATGTTTACACGCCTGAGCGAGGCTATGGATTTACCGATCTTTCCAAAGTGAATGAAGAGGATCGTGGTGGAAGTGATGCTATACGCTCAGATTTTGTTCGTGTTCAAGGATCATCATTTGTTGTCAATTTACCACCTGCGGATTACACGCTTTCTCTAATTGCCGGAGATACTGCCGGAAACACAGACATTACGGTTAAAGCCGAGTCCATCGTCAAGGTAGAACCTACTACCAAAACAGCAGGACAATTTGTCGAGGCTGGATTTGAACTTGCACTCATCGATGGTCAGCTCGAATTGTATTTCTCAGGTAATGAAGCGAAGATTAACGCTTTGGTTATTACTCCAAAGGATGCTCGAACGGCTGGAGAACATCCTTCGGTATACCTTGCGGGAGATTCTACGGTTCAAACCTATAAATCCGCGATGAAGCCTCAGGCGGGCTGGGGGCAAAAGATTGCTCCGTTCTTCACAGATGAGCCTATATTTGTGAACCGTTCTATTGGTGGACGAAGCACGAAAACCTTTCTGGTACAAGGGCGGTTAGATGATATTTTACGCAATATCCGTCCAGGAGATTATCTGCTCATACAGTTTGGGCATAATGATGCCGCGATCAACAACCAAGAGCGTTATGTTTCACCCGCGGATTACAAAGTTTACTTAAAAACCTACATCCAAGGAGCCATCCAACGCGGTGCAACACCTGTGCTAATTACTCCTGTTGGCCGCCGGGATTATGATGCGGCAAGTGTCTCGTTTCGGATTAGTTTCCCGGAATATGTGCAGGCCATGAAGGAAACAGCATCGGAGACAAATGTTGCACTGGTCGATCTTAGCCGCTTGAGTGTAGCGTACTATGATACACTTGGCCTGGAAGGAACACTCCCGTTATTTTTACATGTGGAGCCAGGGGTGTATCCTGCATTTCCTGATGGAGTGAAGGATGATACACATTTTCAGGAATACGGTGCGGAGCAAATAGCTCGGCTGGTAGCTCAGGGAATACGTGAGTTGAATATTCCTTTATCCTCTTATGTACAGGCGGAAGATTCGCAATAAAACATTATTTCCATAGTCATGGTATACTTAGAAAATAAGCTGGCCCTACCCAAAGATAGCATTGCTGAGGCTTGGGTAGGGCTTTAATGTTCTGGATCTTAAGGAGGAAGCGAGAATGACAGTCGCTCAACTTCATAATCTTATTAACGGTCAACTCCTGTACAATCAGCATCGGAGTTTATTTTATATGCGCGAGGGTTCTGTTCTGTTAGGACCTTCAACGGAAATGACGTACTGGCTGACGCAGAGAAGCTCGGAACTGATCCTCATGCTTCAAAGCTTGAAGCGCCAGCATACGTATAATGCTTTTGTGACGGATGTAGCGGCTAAAATACTGTCCCAGTTTGTAAATACCAATCAGTATCTACATTTTCACCCAGATCATGCGAGGGAGCTTACGGAGCTGTATGATCGACTTTTCACCCGGATTGAAAAGTTGTTCCAGAAGAAATTCATAGATAGAGCAACCCTGGACTTGCTGCTCCAGCAGCATTACGGGCATTTGAGAGATTTTTTAACTCGTACCAACGGACGTGAAATGTTTGCTAAGTATGCAGAGTGTGAGTATACCTTTTGGATACCTTGTGAGGAGTATACGCCGGAGTTGCAAGCCAATCTACTGGGATTGGACATTGCTCGTTTGCAAGAGCCTGTTCTAGACGTTGGATGCGGATCTGAGGCACGGTTAGTTACTTATTTACGTGCCTGTGGAATTGAGGCTTACGGAACAGATCGGTTGGCTGAAACAGAAGGTTGTGTCACTCAAGGAGATTGGTTAGAGATCACCTTTGGAGAACGTACATGGGGAACGATCGTTTCACATATGGCATTCTCCAATCATTTTATACATCATCATCTGAAGGCAGATGGTAATATTCATGAATATGCTCGCAAATATATGGAATTGCTTAGAGCCATTCGGCCAGGAGGGAGTTTTATTTACAGTCCGTGCCTTCCGTTTATGGAAGAGCTTTTGGATGCCCGAATGGGTTATCAAGTAGAGTATATCCAGTCATCAGAAGGTTACAGGGCCACGAAAATAACGCGTATACATTCATAAGCGCGAGTAGTAGTCTATTCATTTGTCAGATTCATTCTTGGAATGGTAGTATAAGGATAGATATTACTCTATTTGGGATTCTGTTAATGATAGAGATTCTCATGACGCTAATTTGACACCATTAGAGGATAATCATTAGCAGCATGGCTGCACTGAATAATAATGATTAGCTTACGGATAACGGAATTTTCAGGAAAGATTAAATCATATTTTCCTAAAAGCCGATATATGGGAATGAGGCGAGAACATACTGTCATTATACCCGCCCGAAAATGGAAGTATATAATTTGGGTTAGGAGAGTAGAAGAAGTGTCAGATCTGTATACGAAAAAAGAAGTAGAAGATTATGTAACGAACGTGGTTTTCGAACGACCTTTAGGTGTAAGCATTTCAGCCATTTTATTGATCTTTAATGGAGCACTTCTGTTGGTGACCCAGCTATTGACGCTTAATGCATTAAATGAGGCTTCTACGTTAGTAGGCATTTGTAGGGGCATGTTTCAAGGGTTTATCGCGTTACTCGGTTTGGCAGGGACGACTGCCGGTGTCGGCATGTTATTTGGTAAGAAGTGGGCTTGGTGGCTGGCAGTATTTTATTTTACATATGAGACCATGCGTTATACGTGTGCAATTCTGTTTATTCCGGATGTCCCTCCAACGTTGGGCGGTGTACAGCTAAACCCTGCTCTATACTACGTAAAATATGGTATGCGTATTATTTGGAATTTGTTGTTTACGTTGTTCATGTGTCGTAGTAAAGTGACTGTTTTTTTTCAAACAAGTGAAAGCAACAAGTGGAGAGCATGTATTGTATTATTCTTCATAAATGGAGTGATGGTTGGGATTGGCTGGTGGCTGATAAGATAGGTTCTTCGATGTGAAGGAGATGGATAATGTCAATGGAAACGTTTCCGATTTTAGAAACCGATAGGCTTCGTTTAAGACAGCTTACAGTAGGGGATGCGGAGGATGTGTTCGGCTATTTCTCCAAGGATGAGGTCACACAATATTATGACTTGGAAAGCTTTACAGAGGTAGAGCAAGCCAAAAAATTTATTCGTTCGATGCTAACCAGATATGAGAAGCAAGAGGGCTTTCGTTGGGGGATTACGTTAAAAAAAACTCCTGAGCGGATCGTGGGTACAATTGGATTTCATAACTGGCAGAAGAAGCACTCCCGTATTGAAATCGGCTATGAGCTGGCACCGGAATATTGGCGGCAAGGTCTGATGACGGAGGCGATGAAGGTGGTCGTGGATTATGGCTTTCATTTGCCGCATGTTCACCGTATAGAAGCCTTCATTGATCCAGATAACGAAGGCTCCAAACGGCTGCTACTCAAAAGTGGCTTTACTAAAGAGGGTCACCTGAGAGACTATTTTTATGAAAAAGGTCAATTTGTCGACGCTGTTATTTTTGGATACCTTCGGGAAGAGCATCCCGTGGATCGGTAAGTTTACAAATACCCTTTGTCCCCGTAAGGCTGGAGTCGATCAAGCCAGGTCTGCTCCAGCTTTGCTAGTGCATCTTTGACATCAAAGAACGCTGAGTCCTTTTTCTTCAAAACGTCCAGCACTTCAAATTCAAACGAAACTTCGCCATACTCATTCCATTCCTGTTGTAGTTGTTTATTCTTAAATCCACCCATGTTCAGCTCAAAACGCCGTCCATTCAGCGACTTTAAATTCGGCGTGGAAGAGACGAAAATTTTCCCATTACGTGTATTTCGAATGCAATAGATTCCTGCCTCTGTCTTCATCTCCATGTACTGCTGCACCAATTCTTTTCTTCGATTCATTGTCGAATCCTCCTATTTGAGCATTTTGCATAAATCCCAAGAGCATTTTCAAATCAGCAATGTATAGATCGAAACGATTTAGTTCGTCTATATATTGTACCTACGAGCGTTGGGAATCGAATTATGCAAATTGCTGACTTCATAAACGTTGAGATTCAAGATTCCTTCAACCAATATTCACTGCCATCCGGCTTACGATCCAATAGATTGTATTCAATCATATATCTTCGCACCGTGACATAATCGTCATACACTTCCTGTAAAATCGCATTGATATCTTTCTCATGATATATTTGTCCCTTTACAAAACGGTCCGCAATTTCACGCAGCACAATCAGCTTGTGTTTTTCTTGCATTTTAAAGGTCTTTAGGCGTCCGTCTGTCCCATTCGGAAAATACTTCGTGAGTACCTTTTGCCGCTCGTTTTCCGTAATGTTGTAGCGTTCGTCCACCATCCGTGCTCCTATGGGTACTTCTACAATGGCGGGAGCGTGGCGGTCCTTCTCCTTTAGCAGCTCCATTAATGTGAGAAATACCTTGGCCTGCCGTTCTTTTTCTTTGAGACCAAAGCGATGATTACGTATAGTGGATGCGCTGCCGATTCCAGTTTCCTTTTGAATATCCGCATCGCCCATGCCTTGATAAAATAACTGAAGCAACCGATTCTGATGATCCGTCAGTCCAGTCAGCTTTTTGTCCAAGCCGATCAAATAGTCAAAGACTGAACCATACGTCCGCTCAATATGAAGGCGCATGTACCTCTCGGCATCATAAAATACCCCTTGATCCTGATATATAATGCCTTGCTCAAATCGCTGTCCGTCCAGCAGGCAAATGACCTGCTCTTCTTGGCGAATATATCCTCGCTTCAGTTCTTCGATACCAGCATTCCAGAATAGTTCGGAATGATCCATTTTAGCAAACACCTCAATTAAATGATGATTATTTTATAGACAATATAACATTTTGTTTATTTTAAATCAATGAGTGGATATCTCTTTAGGGTCTCGACAATGTTCGCTATATACAAAAGAGACATAGGATTGTTATCATATGTAAATTGTTGAATTGCATTAAGACTGGATAGTTGCTATATATTGTAATAAGGTGGGGTGGTAAACTATGAACAAAATGCGTTTAGAAGAAGTCATAGAAAGTGGAGATTTAAAGGAAGCGGTAAGGATTATAGAGGAGATAGGTGAAAAGCTTGATCATACATTCACTCCAATATTATTGAGATATTTAGCAACGACGGATAGTGTATTGCTAAGAAATGTAATCGCCATTACGTTAGCTGATCTAGGAGACAGTGAAGCGGTGTTGCCTCTTATCGACTTGTTAAGAAATCCAAAGACCAAGGGGAATAGGGGAACACTGTTATATGCTTTAGAATTTTTTGATGTATCTACTCATGTTGTGGAGCTGGTAGATTTATTGGATGATACCTTTGAAGCGAGTAGACAATCCTATCAATTGATAAGTAACGTGCAAGATAAAATCTCCGAGGCTCAAAAGGACATATGTAGACAAATGATAAGAAGAAAGCTAGCCGATTATAAAAACAAATATAAGCGTGACTTTTTGCTGGAATCTTTAGAACTTTTTACATGATTCTTTATTAGAGAGGTTTGGTTGGAGTGCTGAAAAAAGCTGTTTTATTCGTGATCATCATTGTTATTGCATATACAGTTGTATCAATTACAACAGGAAGTCCGATAGAAAGAGTCCAATTTCGGAGTAACGTCACTGACTACCTACATAAAACGTACACTATGAACTGGAAAATTGATTCAATAGATTATGATTTTAAGAATGATAAATTTATAGCTAATGTGATCTCTGACTCAGGGATTTCTTTTTTGGTGGATGAAGACTATTATGGGAAAATGATGGATAACTACGCCTCTTCTGTGTGGAGGGATGAGCTAAAAAAAGCTGTAACACAAAAAACAAAGGAAGTTACAGGTTCAGATGCCGAAGTCATCGTAAATGTTAATCTTATTAGAGAGTATGGTATAACATACCATGATAAGGTTCCAAGCTATTCTATGGTTAGTCAGAAACTCTCCTCAGAAGCTTCGATTTATATTAAGGGTAACTTCTCAACCATTCATTATCTGCAAGAGATGTTGGAAATAAAGCAGTGGATTGTTGAAAAGAAGTATGATGCTTCGTTAACATTTAAGTCCGAGAAGGAGAAAATTTATTTTGCAATACCTGCAGAAGATCTAAAAAAAATAAAAAGTGTAGATGACTTTAAACCTTATTGGCTTCAAATTAATTGATTATTGCTCTATTCCGAAATGCTAAATGCTACATTCCTTAAAATTATTGTGAGGAGATATGATATGAAATATAGATTTGCTGTCATTGATGATGAAAGTGGGCTCACAGTTGGCTATTGTAGAGATGTGGTTGGTTTAACGGGTGATATCATTGTCGAAACGTATGAAAAGGTCAATTTTGATCAATTTGTATTTAATGAAGAATTCATAGAAAACATAATGAAGTTAAAACAATCTATATACAACTTGTACATTGCTATTTTAAATGATGAAGAAACAGTGATTGGAAGCTATCATTATCACCTACCTGAATCCTACATAATCCATAAACTAAACTACAATAAAGGAAACTTCAATCTGGAGTTAACAGGTATACTTGAAACGAAGCCCTCCCCTGTGGAATTAAGATTATGGGAGTTTTTAAAGGGCGCTCAGTCGCTTGAAAATAATATATGGCAAGGCTTTTCTAAAGAAGAACGGTCTGGGTGGCTAAACGTGACTAGAATACATTCTGCATCTAATCATTTTGTCAGACTGGATAAACGAGGAGAAGTCTACACTTTGGACGGCGAATACATATCTGATTTTACAACATTTTTCATAGCACTTGGTGAAGCGATTAATGGGCCCGGAGGGTACTATGGATTTAGCTTGGACAGTATATCGGACTGTCTCTGTGGAGGTTTTGGGACAGTAGGACCGTTCACGATCCATTGGAAAAACGTACATTATTTCTTGGAAAGATTCGAGGAAGAATGGGATCAAGAAGAGAGAGGTTATAGATTTTTACCACAGCAATATTTTACGGATCTTCTAACGATCTTAGTATCAGGTGGTGTTACCGTGAATTTTTCTTCGAATTAAGATAGCTAAGCAAGAAGGGATTTTTGAAATGGAATATAAATTAATGCAACCACCTTTTTGCTCATAGATATTTGGGAATGGTATCTAGGGAATGTACAGATTCAAAGTAAAAGTGCTTCAGAATTAGATGAGGAGCATTCAGAAACCGAAGAATGATTGAAGAGCTATATATGTGAGAATAAACTCGACACAAAATCCCAAGCTTTTACACTGGATATTGCCATTTATCTAGGTGAGGTTGTAAAAAGTAATCACAGTGGGTTGGATTGGGGAGTTGTTTTTAAACCCAAGTCGTATGTTAGCCTTAATCGCCCTGTTATCACTGGTTTGACTAAGCAAAAAGATATGGATGTGATCATGATTTTATCGAATAAAATGTTTGCAGTATTAAAGGGACAACGTAACCCTAATGCTTTATTTGACATTTATCATACATGGAAAGAGTTTATTTGAAATCGTCGATAGGAAGGGATTACGATGATCGAAATCAATTGAATGGGAAGATCAGTAAAAAATTTGAATATTATATAAAGAACAAAGAGCCGTTAAGCATGTTAGCGGCTCTCTTCGTCGTCTTCTGGCAAGTATTCGATCAGTTCACCAGGGAGTACACCAAGGGTTCTACAAAGTGTATTCAAGGTTGGAAAGTCAATTCGGGCGTTTGCGTTGGAGGCCAAAGCTTTAACCGTATTCCTATTAATTCCCGTAATAGAAACAATATCTTTCTGTTCTAGTCCACGGTCTTTCATAATTTTATCAAGAGAAAATCTAATCACAACAATTCCTCCAAAAAGTAATCAAGTAAACTAGTTGACATGTATGAAACATAAGTGTATATTTGTAATCAAGTAATCTAGTTAACAAGATTATAAGTAAACTAAGTTGATGCCTTCATAGTATCAAAATGCTTTAAATTTAGCAACAGTCACTATTTTGATAATCCTAAAACAATTAATGCGAGAGGAGGGGAAAATAAACGGAAGGGATCTAGTCTGTATCATCCTCTACATACTCGATAACATCTTGAACATGGCAGTCTAGAGCTTTACAGATTTTATCTAGCGTATCAAATTTCACACCGTCTGTTTCTTCGTTGTAAAGTTTGGTGATTCCGTTTCTATGTAATCCAGTCATGCGGGAAAGCTCGGCAATATTTATTCGTTTTTCGCCCATAATACGGGAAAGATGAATCTTTATCATATTTTCCTCCAGCTAAATGCATTCTATAGTGTTAAAAAGCAACATCAAAGTATTGACAATAAACACTGTTCGATGTATTCTGAAAACAACAAAAATAACACTGTAATGTGCATTTGGTTTATTGAAATGTTATTTGTGAACGTCGTAGTAATATGCTTATCGTACCAAAACGTTTTACAATTAGCAATTAATTATCGTTCAACCACCTAGTTTGAAAAACTACCTGTAGAAGAAAGTATATTGGCAAATAAGAAACTTTGAACAAAGGAATGGAGCGAGGATGTATGACAGAATGGGTAATGGGATTGGAACGGGTATCCATGGTTCAGGGGCCATATGATTTACCTCATATGTATGAGATATGCGAGGGGATTCTGTATGACCATCAATATTTCTTTTACCTCGAAAATGACATACTGTGTTTGCGCCATGTGAAGAAGGTGGAGCAATCATATCATACGCATCTTTTCCTGGATGGAGAGAGCGGAGGCTTGCAACTGGCAGAGGGTGTACAAGGGGAAGTTATGCAAGTTGTCACGGAGATCATCGAACGCTTACGCGCTAAGGATGGACTGACATTTTTATTCGATGAACTGCTGTGGCTACATGGGAGGGGCCCCATTGAATTAAACCTTTTCAATAAGAAGGATGAAGTGACCCCGAGTGGCAGACAACTTGCTACGAAATAAATGATTCTTATGCTCTATATCATGGAACTTGTAGAAAAAAATTATGATTTCAGTGAATGTACCAGTTGTTGACTGATAAAAATGAGCGGATACCGAATCAATATGGTCAATTCCACCACAACAGCATCACCAGAGGGAGTAAATCCAAAATCACCTCCCAATAATATGTTTTGCTGCTGCTTTGATGAAGGAAATTCCGGTTCATCCAAGCCATAATGTTCTTTGAATCTCTCTTTCGTTTCATGATCTATGACAAGGTTATCCTGTGCAAAGGTATAGCACATAGGAACACTTAACTGTATTAAAAGAAGTAATGCAACGGGTATAAGCACTTTTTTGCTTTGCATGGTTAGCTCCTAAGATCTCTGTCTTTGACCTCTTAACTTTTGTATCTACCATAATGAAAACAACTTAAAAATGCAACGGAAGAATGAGAAAATAATCCCTTTACAGGATTTTATGACCAGAATATAATGGTAAATAACAGCATCGATCTACATACACTGAGTTATCGGGGTATAGCGCAGTCAGGTAGCGCGCACCCTTGGGGTGGGTGAGGTCGTGGGTTCGAATCCCGCTACTCCGATTTTTATCAAAATGTCCTGCTGATGCAGCTAATGCGTCTGCCGGGCGTTTTTTTTTGAATATTACATATCCTATCGGTCTATGTCTCTACTGGGTTGTGACGAGCTAGTCGTATGCAACGAATGTATGAAGCCACCTCTGCACTGGATTCGGAGGCAGAAGTGGCAACTCAACAATCCCTGGCGGAATGGTCTGCTGTTTGACTTTTTTAATTTGACTATAAAGATTCCTGAAGGGCTTTAGAAGAAGTGCTGTAATCAGCATAACGGGGAAGCACAATAGTGTAGTATATTCCTACAATAACGGTACAGACCCCAACTAATAAAAACAAGAGCTCAATTGGAATAAATGAAGGGAAGCTTACAGCAATGAAACCTAATGTAAGAGACTGGGACAGCATCATTAACGGATTAATCAAACCTTGCACTCGTCCCATCATTTGAGGATCTACAATACGAGGAAGCCATCCTCCTATACCAATGTTAATGAACGGAAGTATCAGTGCAATGACAAAGTTGATAATCAGAAAAGCATAGAGGTGGTTAACAAATCCAAGTGTGCACATACCTATTCCGGCTACCAGAACTCCCGCTGCAATCATTTGGTGTAGCTTTAGCTTGGCGGAGATGAGAGATGCGATTAGGGTACCAAGCAACACACCAGCTCCAAAAATAATACCTGTCCATACCATATACTGCTCATAGTTGTCTGGAGCTAGCTTATATTTAAGAATAAACATCGGTAAAACGCTAAAACCACCATTTAAAATACCAAACATGAAAAAGCCTGAAACCAACCAAAGCAATAGTCTGTTGCGTAATATGTAAAGAAACCCTTGTTTAAAATCGATCATGACAAGTTTGAATTTTAATTGTTTAAATTGATGTGCCCCGTTCGGAAGGCGTACTTCCTTTGGAATTTTGCAGGAACGAATAAGCAATGCAGACACAATAAAAGAAACAGCATCAATCAGGATGGCTCCAGTAATTCCAAAGTGCCAGTAAACGACGGCCCCTAGAGTTCCTCCAAATAACATGAAAAGACTCCCCATCATTTGATTGAGGCCTGCGGCAATGGTGTAATCATCTTCGTTTAATATCCCCTGTATAATGGCACTTTCGGCTGGAAAGAAAAATTTGGAGGCAGCACTACGGATGAAGAGGAGGGCAAATATCAAAGGAATCGAATCGATCCAAATAAAAATAAGCAAACATAAGGATAAAAAAGCGCTGATCCAGTCACAATTAACAGCAATTTTTTGTCGGTCCATCCGATCTGCTAGCACTCCAACCACGAGAAATACTACCAGCATCGGGAGCGAATACATTAACTCGGCAAGCGTTGCATAGTATGGCTGATTGGTAAACCGTTTCAACAAATAAAACATGAATGCAGTAACCCCGATAATTCCTCCCATTTGTGAGGCGAAGGTTGCCAGAAAAAACCTGACATAATTCTTGTTTCTGAGTACTTGTTTTAATCCAGTCACAGTTCCATCCCTTTCGCTTTTAAAGCGGTTTTTAGATGCCTAATTAAAATAATAGTGAAAAGTAGGAATATTGTACAGAAAAGTGACTTTAATGTCACTTTAAGTTTGAATTTGCATCGTATCGGACCCTCTACCTTTTAAATTCTGCTGTTAACGTAATCATATTGGGGTGGACTGGGAAGTTGTTTTCAAAATGGTTTGGCGTAGTATGAGGAGCAACATAAACTTAAATAACCAGCCGTCGGTTGATATCTGACGGCTGGTTATTTAAGTTGCTAGGTGTTTGAGTCTGACTCACAAATGGGTGTCAGTCTTCAATCTTAATGAAGCTAAATCCTCGCCATTTGTAGCGATTACTTTTTTATTTTTTATACCAGTCAAAGCTTTTCTTCTTTTTGTGGAATGGCCTCTTTTAATTGTCCGATATGTTGTCTGAAATAATCAATACGGTAATCGTCTATAATGAGGGTGTAAGAATTACAGAATAGCCCGATTCATCTCATTTACGCATGGATATGTTGAGAAAAAGGAAATGCTCATAGCTAGAAAACTTTATACAATGGAAGAGGAATAAGAATTGTGAAATTCGACTTTTGATGAAGGATTTCATATAATGTGAGCATATTGTGAACAACTTAAATTGAAGACTTAATAAAAAAATGAAAATGATTTCCGTCCAGCTATGAATTTCAAAATTTGACGGAGGGAACGAGATGACAATGGAAGAGAGCAGCAGACAGGTACCTTGGCAGGCGTATTACGGACCTAATCTAGGTTATGTGCAGGACCAGTATGAAAAGTATGTAGCGGACCCCGGAACAGTTGATCCGGCTTACCGCGAGCTGTTTGATCAATGGGGTGAGCCGCCACAATCCGAATACTCGGCTGCTTCCATGATAGACAACAAATTGCAAGGCCCCCCCACAAGTGCTTTGGGGCACCTTGATTCGAACACATTGCAGAAAGCGGTTACAGCGGGGAAAATGGTGTGGAATATCCGTGAATACGGACATTTAGCCGCCCAAATCGATCCGCTGGAACTGGATGCAGAGCAGGATACACGCCTGCTTAATCCAGCATCTTACGGTTTAACTGAACAAGACTTAAAGGCTTTTCCAGCCTCTTTAATATGGGATAACGCTCCTGCGGGAACACTTAACGGATGGGAAGCCATTCAACGGTTACGTGTAGCATACACAGGTCCGATTGCCTATGAATTTAGTCATATTCATAACGAGGAGGAACGCCGCTGGCTGAACAGCTATGCAGAATCCGGCTGGTCCTCCAAGCCACTCACAACACAGGAACGCAAGTCGTTGCTGGGCAGATTGGTAGAAGTAGAACAGTTCGAAGAGTTTTTGCATAAAACATTCGTCGGACAGAAACGTTTTTCGATTGAGGGTAATGATGTGCTTGTCCCTGTACTCGACGAGATTATTCGTCTAACCACAAATGCAGGAGCAAGTCATGTCCTGATGGGTATGGCGCATCGCGGCCGTTTGAATGTACTGGCTCATGTGCTGGGCAAGCCTTACAGTAAAATTTTCTCTGAATTTCATCATTCGCCGAATAAAGATTTGATCCCGTCGGAAGGTTCCACAGGAATTAACTACGGCTGGACTGGCGATGTGAAATATCATCTGGGTGCTGATCGTTTTGTAAAAGATGGGGGAGCGGTGCAGGCCCGTCTGACATTGGCGAATAACCCAAGTCACCTGGAATATGTGAATCCAGTGGTACAAGGATTTTCACGAGCTGCACAGGAAGACCGCAGTGAGGCTGGTTATCCGAAGCTGGATGTGAGCAAGGCAGCTACAATTATTATGCACGGTGATGCGGCTTTCCCAGGTGAAGGTATCGTGGCAGAATCACTTAATTTCACTAATTTGCGTGGCTTCCGTAATGGCGGCACGGTCCATATTATTGTGAATAATCGTCTGGGTTTTACAACGGAAAGTGTCGATTCCCGTTCGACCCGTTATGCCAGTGATCTGGCTAAAGGCTATGAAATTCCAATTGTGCATGTGAACGCGGATAATCCCGAAGCTTGTATTGCAGCTGCTCGTATGGCTGGCGAATACCGCAATCGTTTCAAGAAGGATTTTCTGATTGATCTGATTGGTTACCGTCGTTATGGTCACAATGAATCCGATGACCCGGAAACAACACAACCGCTGGTATATCGTAAGGTGAAGAATCATCCGACGGTGAGCAAATTGTATACTCAAAAGCTGATGAAGCAGGGGGTTGTGGATGAAGCGTTTAGTGCCGGCCTCATTGAAAAGGTCCAAACCAGACTGAAGGAAGCGCATGAGCATGTGAAGAATCAACCGGAACAAGAGCCGGAAATGACTCCTGTGAAGGCGAAAAAGAATCAGAGTTCTATGGTACGTACTGCAGTGGAATTGAAAAAGCTGCGCCAAATCAATGAAAACTTGCTCAAATGGCCACAGGCTTTTCATGTATATCCGAAGCTGGATCGAATTTTACAGCGTAGAAAAACCGCTCTGAACGAGGGAGAAAAGGTAGATTGGAGCTTGGCGGAGACGCTGGCTTTGGCCACCATTCTCGCAGACGGCAAGCCTATTCGTATGACAGGTCAGGATGCGGAGCGAGCTACATTTGCTCACCGTAACCTCGTGCTGCATGAGCCTGAAACAGGCCGTACACATTGCCCGTTGCATACTTTGCCGGAAGCACGTGCTTCGTTCAGTATTCATAACAGTCCATTGTCTGAGGCATCTGTCCTCGGCTTTGAATACGGCTATAACGTGTATTCTCCTGAAACGTTAGTGATTTGGGAAGCGCAATTCGGCGATTTTGCCAACTGTGCACAGGTTATTTTTGACCAATTCATCTCCGCAGGCCGTGCCAAATGGAGACAGAAATCCAGTCTGGTGATGCTGTTACCGCATGGTAGCGAAGGACAAGGACCAGAGCACACGAGCGCACGTCTGGAGCGTTTTCTCCAGTTGTCCGCACAAAATAACTGGACTGTCGCTAATTTGAGCAGTGCCTCTCAGTATTTCCATCTGCTGCGCCGTCAGGCTGCATTAAGCGAAAGTGAGGAAGCCCGCCCGCTTGTGATGATGTCGCCGAAGAGCCTGATTCGTAATAATCGTGTCGCTTCGCCTGCTTCCGAATTCAGTGAAGGAGCATTCCGTCCTGTGTTGGAACAGCCTGGTCTGGGTGCACGTCCGGATCGTGTAGAGCGCATTGTACTGTGCAGTGGAAAGATTGCCATTGATCTCGAAGAAGCATTGGAAAAGGATAAGAATGAGGCAGAAGAGCGTCTGCATATTATTCGTGTGGAGCAGCTATACCCTTTCCCGGAAGAGGAAATTCGGAATATTTTCGGCCGCTTCCCGCATGTTAAGGAGTTCGTATGGGCTCAGGAAGAACCTAAAAATATGGGGGCTTGGAGTTACATTGAACCTCGTCTGCGGAATGTAGTGCCACAGGGAGCGGAAATTCGTTACGCAGGCAGACCAGATCGTTCAAGCCCGGCCAGCGGTTATCAGCAAGTACACAGCCTAGAACAACAGCGAATTATTCAATCGGCGTTGAAGCAGGATTCCAAAAACAATATTACACTTGGGAGGTAGCGGCTGTGAGCGATATTATAGTGCCAGCAATGGGAGAATCCATCACGGAAGGAACAATCTCCAAATGGCTTGTGAAGGAAGGGGATTCCGTAGGACAGGGAGATGTTCTACTGGAGCTGGAAACCGATAAGGTTAATCTGGAAATTAGTGCGGAAGAAGCAGGTGTGGTCCAGAAAATCCTTCGTCAGGAGGGAGATACTGTGGTCATCGGTGAAGCTGTTGGCTTGATCGGAAGCGGCAGTGGTGATGCGGAATCAACCGGTGCTGGAGAAGTTGCAGCGACTCAAGCGCCTGAAGCACCGTCCGTAGCGACTTCACCGTCTTCCGTAGGAGGCGGCGTTAAAGCAGAAGAAAAGTCTGCACCGCCTATTTCATCGAATAGCGACGGGAATGGCCAGACGGCATCACCATCCGCCCGGAAGTTGGCGCGTGAGCGCGGGATTGATCTTGAACAGGTACAGGGAAAGGACCCGCTCGGACGTGTTTTCCAGGAGGACGTAAAAACGCATAACAGCGCTGAAGTGTCACGTGCAGCATCTGTACCTACGTCTCCCGCTACTAGCAAGCCTGCGCCTCCGTCTCCAGCACAAACGGAGTACAGCAAGCCTGTGGAACGCCAGCGGATGTCTCGACGCAGAGCGACGATCGCTAAGCGTCTTGTTGAAGCACAGCAAACAGCTGCCATGCTCACCACTTTTAATGAAGTGGATATGACCGCCATTCTCGATGTGCGTAAACGCCGTAAAGATAAGTTTAAGGAAAAACATGATGTAGGTTTGGGCTTTATGTCCTTCTTTACAAAGGCAGTGGTTGGTGCACTCAAGCGCTTCCCTACCGTGAATGCAGAGATTAATGGCGATGATATCGTACTGAAAAAATACTATGATATCGGGATCGCTGTATCTGCCAAGGAAGGTTTGGTCGTGCCAGTTGTGCGGGATGCCGATCGTCTTGGCTTTGCTGAGATCGAGAAGAGCATTGCAGATTTGGCTGGCAAAGCTCGCTCCAATTCACTTTCTCTGGCCGACTTGCAAGGGGGAACTTTTACTATAACCAATGGAGGTATTTTCGGTTCCCTGCTGTCTACGCCAATTCTCAATACGCCGCAAGTGGGTATTTTGGGAATGCATAAAATCCAACTTCGCCCGATTGCCATCGACGAGGAACGCATGGAAAATCGTCCGATGATGTATATCGCGTTGTCCTACGATCACCGGATTATTGATGGTAGTGAGGCGGTTCGTTTCCTGGTAACGGTTAAAGAATTGCTGGAAGATCCGGAATCATTGTTACTGGAAGGATAAAATAAAGGTAAGTGGATCTTCTCTTTACGTGTATGACAAAAGCAGACTCTTGCGAGTCTGCTTTTTTTCCTGCATAGTTATAACATAAGGCAACTGATATGACAGGCAGTAGATGTAGAGAAGGGCGGGAACTGTTTTGGGCAAAGACTTGCGCTATCCGATAGGATCATTCGTTGTTCCAGATACCATTACAGAAGAACAGCTTATCGCATGGATTCACGATATTGCTGAATTGCCTGCACAACTACGTCAGGCGGTCGAAGGACTGAATGAGCAGCAGCTAAATACGCCTTATCGCGAAGGGGGCTGGACGATTCGGCAGGTAGTTCATCATGTGGCAGACAGCCATATGAACAGCTATATCCGTTTTAAGCTGGCACTGACGGAGGATACACCCACGATCAAGCCATATGATGAGGGGCGTTGGGCCGAAATACCAGACGCCAGGGAGCTTCCACTGGAACCTTCGTTGCAATTGCTAGAAGGACTGCATGAACGGTGGGTGACCGTGTTGCGATCGTTGGGAGAAGATCAGCTACATCGATCGTTTATTCATCCTGAATCGGGCCAGACGATCCGCCTGGAACGAAACATCGGCATCTATGCCTGGCATGGCAAACATCATACAGCTCATATTACTTCCTTGAGAGAACGAAATGCATGGTGATTTTTAAAACTATACCCAAATGAAATATAAAGGAATTAAAAAGAAACCTTCAATCCCACTTTGATCGTGGTTTTAAAGGTTTCTTTTCTTATTTCCTCACAAGGCTGATGACTTGGGCGAGTTTGATTGTTCAGGTGCCTCGAAGGCTCCAGACAATGCGGAAACAGAGGTCACCCCTGTGTTAACATGACGGTCGAGCCAGTCTACGATGTCACTCATCACCTCGTCGCGGTTTGTTTCATGCAGCATCTCATGGCGACCGTCAGGATAGAGGCGATACTCCATGTCCTGAAGCTCTAGGCTTCGATACATTTCCACTAGTGACAACACACCTTTACCGAACAAACCCACTGGATCACGATCCCCGGCAAAAATATAAACTGGCAGTTTGGGATTGATGTGTTTCAGCGAGGAAGGCCAGTGGATTTCTTGCAATAGCCTGAAAAAATCCAGAAAAAAGCCTGTCGTGCAAATAGCTCCACATAATGGGTCATGTACGAACTGATCTACTTCCTCAGGATCACGGGACAGCCAGTCAAACGCCGTACGCACTGGACGAAAGGCGCGGTTAAAGCCGCCAAAGACCATAGCGTTGAGCAGCATGCTGCGATGATCCATTCCTTGCAGCTTGGCTTGCAGTAGAGCAACTTGCTCTCCGAGCTTTAGGAGACCACGTCGTCCGTTGGTTCCCGATAAAATAAACCCGTGATACGTTTGCCTATCATCATACATAATTTTCTGGGTTAAAAAGGACCCCATGCTGTGACCCAGCAAAAAACGAGACTGATCAGGGAATTCCTTAGCCGCAATTTCGCCTAGCTCCAGCATGCCGTTTGCCATTCGATTAAACGCATTAGCTCCCGGCATACCCAGCTTATCAGGATCACCAGCCGTGCGCCCGTGACCGATATGATCGTTGGCATACACACCATAACCGCAACCAGTAAGCTTTTCGGCCAGTCGAATGTAGCGATAGGATGTCTCGCACATACCATGCGAAATTTGAACAATCCCCTTAATGGGCAAATTCTGATCAGGCAGCCAGCGGTAGGCAAAAAGCTCTGTTCCGTCATTTTCAGCGATGGTGAAGGTGTATTCCCGCATAATTAGACATCACATCCTTTAAGCTTTAAGGAAGATAAGATCTAAGTACGGTCATTCCGTCATTCAGCGTGTAACCGCTCAGGTTAGCAGGCAACAGGAAGCAATCTCCAGCTTTACAGGAAAGAGACTCGGTATTATTGTTCCATGTTATGGTCCCACTGCCTTCACAAATCACGAGAATGGTGAAGCTGTCTTCCGTTGTAGAAAGTGCCCAACTTCCATCTACGATACCCTTTTCCACAACAAAATACTCACAGGCAGCCAGCTGGAGCCATTTTCCAGGCTGTAAGCCGTCCGTTTTCATCGTTGTTGCACCTGCACCCTCGTAGGAGGTTACATTGAGGGAATCCTCGATATGCAACTCACGAGGCTTGCCGTCTAGTCCGGGGCGATTGTAGTCATATAAGCGATAGGTAGTATCCGAATTTTGCTGGATTTCAGCAACGACAACGCCTGCACACAGTGCATGTACGGTTCCGGCGGGAATGAAGAACGTATCGCCTGCTTCGACTGGAACCTGGCGCAAACTGCCGAGGATGTCCCCACTTTCAAGAGCTGTGCGCAGACTCTCGCGAGTTACACCTTCGGTCAGACCATAAATAATCTTGGCATCTGGCTTGGCATCAAGCACGTACCACATTTCAGTTTTCCCTAATTCTCCGGCTGGAAGTCCTGCGTAATCATCTGTCGGATGCACCTGAACGGATAAGTCATCATTACAATCCAGTAGTTTGATCAAAAGTGGAAATCGTCCGCCTTTTTCCGATACACCCTTGGCCCCGAGCCAATCCTGCCCGTAGGTCTCGCGGATTTCATCTAGTCCTTTGCCTGCCAGCTCACCATTGATGACCGTTGTTGTTCCGTTTGGATGATCGGCAATCATCCATCCTTCACCGATATGTCCTTCTGGTGGGGTTAGACCAAATTGCTCTAAGGCCCGTCCTCCCCAAACTCTCTCTTTGAACTCAGGTTGAAATTGCAGCGGGTATGGCTTTAGCATAATTTCTCTCCTCCATAATGAGTAATGAGTGCGACCTAACAGAATAGGGAAATCAATAACGTGCCGCTGGGGCAATAAACTGGGATGAATAGAGCCCAAACGAGTTTGAAAAATGATATATGTAAGGCGGCTAAAAAAGCCGCTCATAACCTGAGTTTAAAATCCGACATTATTTCTTCTCAACCGCCACTACGTAAGGCGAAGCGGCTCGTTGTAATTGACGATAAATAATGCTTTGACTGCTGGAGACCGGGAGAGCTGAAGCCCATTGAAGGACGGCTTCTGCTTCTTCGCTGCCTCCAGCATGCCCTGGATAGAGTACGGCAGTCAGAATGCCGCGTGGTCGAAGCAATTGTAAGGCAGCATCAAGTGCGACGAGCGTACTGTCTGTATGGGTGATGACAGTAGGATCGGCGCCTTCGGAAGGCAAGTAGCCGAGGTTAAACATGACCGCAGCGACTTTGCCATGCAGCATGTCTGGAACGGCCTCCCGCATTTGCTCGTGACCTTGTAGCAGTAGCGATACTTCTGCTAATGAAGGCGAAGCGTTTTCTTCCAGTCGACGACGGGCGCAATGCAGTGCTTCTTGCTGGATGTCGAAGCCATAGACACGGCCCCGTTTGCCAGCAGCTTTTGCCAGAAACAACGTATCTGCTCCTGTGCCGACGGTGGCATCTATAGCAGTATCACCTGGCTGCACCCGCGCAGCCACCAATTGATGAGCGTAGCTCAGGACGGATAGGAACCCCATTTAAGGTTGCCTCCAGTATTTTCCCTGCCACGTTTCACATGACTTCAGTTCATGATCGATGGCATTAAGCACTTCCCATTTTTTAAGCGACCACATGGGTCCCACTAGCAAATCGCGTGGGGCATCTCCGGTTAACCGATGAACGATCATTTCGGGAGGTAAAATCTCCAGCGTATCAACTATCAGCTTAACGTATTCGTCCTTTTCCAGAAAGCGTAGCAATCCCGCTTCATACTGCTTGACCATGGGCGTTTTGCGCATGAGATGCAGCAGGTGGATTTTGATGCCCTGCACATCCATAGCCGCTACTGCACGTCCCGTATCGAGCATCATTTCATGCGTCTCTTGGGGCAGACCATAAATAATGTGGGCGCACACGCGGATATTCCGCTTGCGCAGCTTTTCCACCGCATCCAGATAGCATTGAGTATCATGAGCACGGTTAATCAGCTCTGAGGTCGATTCATGGACAGTTTGCAGACCCATTTCAACCCACAGGTACGTGCGTTCGTTTAGCTCGGCAAGGTAATCCACTACATCGTCAGGCAGGCAATCAGGACGTGTAGCGATGGACAGACCGACAACGCCTGGCTGCTCCAGAATAACCTCAAAGTATTCTCGCAGTTCCTCAACGGGAGCATACGTATTAGTGTAGGCTTGGAAATAGCCAATATATTTGGCGTTTGGCCATTTTAGATGCTGCCGATCCCGAATCGTATTGAACTGGGTGACCAGATCATCACGACGACGCCCAGCAAAATCACCCGATCCGCGTGCGCTACAAAAGGTGCAACCCCCTTTAGCGATGGAACCATCGCGATTCGGACAGGTAAAACCCGCATCCAGCATGACTTTGAACACTTTATTTTGAAATTGCTCACGCATTTCGTAATTCCAAGTATGGAACCGTTTATCTCCCCACAGGAGAGGAGCAGGCAATAAATCTGTTTTCATGGGTGTACTCCTTTTTTTACGATCACCCTATTGTAACAAAAATCAGTCTTCATTGGGAATCATTTGACCGAACAAGTCAATAAAATGTGCGGATTTTATGGCGTTGCGGATTGAAAAAGGTTACACAATGTGTTATATTGTAAGCGGTACCAGACATACAATAAAAGGACTGTTTTCGATCCTGAAGATAAAAGTTATCCGTTGCTAATGATTATTCTTCAGGGAGGCAGCTATGCTGTTTCTATCGCCTGTTTTAGGGTAAGTGCACGTCGGTTCCATCACAAATAACCCGTGAGGTGATCTTTTATGAATGCGCAGGATAAGACGCGTATGGATAAAGTTACTGTTGAGTTAACCTTTGATGAGGCGTTGGCATTGACTGGTGTCCGTTTTGGGCAGGATCGTCAGATTGGAACGACCGCACGTCAAAAAATCAGAGCGGCTTGCCAAAAGACAATTGATTTTTCACCTGCTGATGGGGTAGACTATGAACAATTAAATTAGTTGGACCCCAATCCAAATATATTGAAAAAGGAATTTCATTTCCGTATCTTCAAGCGGGGGTGAAATTCCTTTTTCCTTGATAACAGAGTATATGGAGGAGTAACATGCGTTTACGCGGAAGAAAAGGAATACGGGAAAGTCTGGAAGAACAGCAGGATCTAGTCATCTTGGAGCCGGCACAGTATAAGGGGAAATGGCAGCAGGTTTTTGGTAATGATCGTCCCATTCATGTGGAATTCGGTATGGGTAAAGGGCAATTTATAAGCCAAATGAGCTTCCGGAATCCGGAGGTTAACTATATTGGCTTTGATATGTATGATGAGCTGGTTCGCCGTGCAACAGAAAAGTCTCGTCTGGCCTGGAGTAATTCAGAGGTTGATACGCCGCCTAATATCAAATTGGCACTGGCAAACATTGAACAGATCGAGAATGTTTTTGAACCAGGAGAGATTGAACGCATTTATCTGAATTTTAGTGATCCCTGGCCTAAAGCCAAGCATGCACGTCGTCGTTTGACGCATCCGCGTTTTTTGGACAAGTACCGTCAGCTTTTGAACAGCAAAGGACAAATTCATTTTAAGACCGATTCGGAGACACTGTTTGAGTTTTCTCTGAATTCGTTTGCCGATAGCGGTTTGCAGATGACGAATATTTCGTTAAACCTTCATCGTGAGGGGATCAACGAAGAGCATGTCATGACGGAATATGAACAAAAGTTCATGGGCAAAGGTATGAATATTCATCGAGTCGAGGTGCTGATCGGCAAAGATGCTTTGGAAGAGTACGGAAAAACACGTCTCGAAAAGTATGGGAAATAAAAACAGATCAAACGGATAAAATAAGACAGGGTGCTTCCTTTTAGGAAAGCACCCTGTTCGGTTCCAGTATATCCAGAATACTCTGTGCGCTCTGAAGAGGATAATATCGCGCTACATTATGGACGTGCTCCTGTCGCTTGCGGACGATTTCTGGAAAATCGTGTAGCAGTCGGTTCATCCATTTAACGACAACATCCAGCGAAGTAATCGGTTCTCCGAAGCCTTGAGCCGTAAAGTATTGACAATTTTCCTCCTCCTGTCCAGGGAGAGGTTTGTGAAACAGCATCGGAATCCCTTTGGCCAATCCCTCGGTGCATGTCATTCCGCCGGGTTTGGTGATGAGCAGATTCGATACCTCCATTAATTTGTCGATTTCCCGTGTAAATCCGAAGATATGAATATTTGGATGATTAAACCTAGGATCCAATTGCATTTTACGACGAATTTTATCATTATGCCCCAAACAAAAAATAAATTGAATGTTTTCTCTCCACTGAGTAAGCGAACGATGTATGACTTCGTCATTCATAAGGCCCCAGCCGCCACCCATAACGAGTACGGTCGGGATGGGTTTAAGTCCAAATTGTTCTCTAATTTCATCGTGCCCAGGATGTTCCCAAAAATTTGGATGAACGGGAATGCCGGTCACCTGGATTTTCGAGACGGGTACTCCGCGCGCGCGCAGCTTACGCATGACTTCAGGCGTAGATACAAAGTACCGGTCAACCTCGGGACTAATCCATGTTCCATGTGCATCGTAGTCTGTAATGACAGTACAAAGCGGAACATGTAAACCTAAGCGCTTCAAACGTGAAATTACCGCGCTTGGGATGGGGTGAGTACATACCACCAAATCGGGACGAAGCTGCCGGAGAATGTTTCGGGTCTGCGTGTAGAACAGACGGTGCAAAGCGAGCGTTGTAAGACGGTTTAATGATTTTTTGTACTGATGACGGTAAACCAATCCGACTAGGCGAGGCTGCGATACAACAGTCTTCTTGTATGCTGTAATAATAAGCGGGGCCATTCTTGGATTCAAAAAACTCCCCAGCTCCAGCACTCTTGTCTGCACATTCGGAGAAAGCTTCCGCAAACTGCTTGAGAGCGCGTAGGCAGCTTGAGTATGTCCGGCACCGAAACCTTCCGATAATAATAACACTCGTTTTTTAGCCACTCTCATTTCACCTGTTCCTGCTGGGATGTTCTCAATCATACCATATCGGCTTTAAGGCCAGAATGCAACCGTTCCTATTGCTGCAGACGTTCCGATGACCGCTCCTGCGAGTACATCCGTTGGGTAGTGGAGACCCAGATAAATCCGAGAAAAACCTACAATTGTCGCTACAGGCAACAGCAGCAGTGTTAGCATCGGTGACTGTAGCATAAAAGGCACGGTAGCTGAAAAAATAGCGGTCGTGTGCCCTGAGGGAAAAGAATGGTCCGACAAGGGGTTGCGGAATGTATTTGTACCTGGTAGCGCCAAATACGGGCGAATCCGCGGATACAGCCTTTTAACGATAGCTACGGGGATGTGACTGACCCCGAGAGCGATGGCTCCCTTCATACCGGAATCTTTCCACGGATTCGGAGCGAGCCACCAAATAAGGAGTGTGGAGGCTATAGTAAAGGTAGCCCCACCTAAATGTGTGAGATAATAAAGCCAGAAGTTCAAAAAACGGTTGTGTAAGCGTCCGTTGATCCATTTGAACAACTGCTGCTCCAGATTTACAAGTTTTACGACTAGACGTTGCATTTGGTTTCCTCCGGTTGCCGGTTCAGGTCAGTCGGCAAATATTTTGAGTCATTTTGACATAATCAGACCATAAGTAATTATTCTCTTGCTCTCATCATATTTTTAAACGCTGTTCATTTCAAGAATCACTAAAGATTCATAAATTACTTGGTTCAATTCTACACAAAAATGTTAATGGAATATAAGCCGAATTGTATAACTTTCTTTGCGTTCATCCGTCTAATAAGATAGAGTGTTTAGAAGTGGTTGCTAATTGGCCCACAAAAAGGAGGGACCAAAGAAATAAAAAGTTAGCAAATGGATGAAAATAAGACCTAAGCGTCATGAATGAGAAGCCCAGCGCCGCATTCCCGGTTCAAACGGGAGTTTGTTGTGTTTTTTTGCTGCTGAGACCAGTTTAAGGGCTTTGACAAAAGATTGAAAACCAACGAAAATCGTAATGGCATTCCTGTGTCAGCCAAAAGGGGGCTGCGCACAGCCAATGAAGAAAGCAAGGGTCGGGTCAAAAACTACAGAAAAGGCGCGCAAAGCGCCGCAACTTGCGCTACACAGATAGAAAACAAACAAACGCAAGATTTTAAGGGGTATAAAAAGGGGGTAACAAGAGATCATGTTAGACGCTATTTTCGTGACGCTCCAGATCATACTGGCGGTGATCGCAGTCTATCAGTTTGCATTCTCCTTGTTCGGATTGGTTCGCAAGAAAAGGAAAGAGCACGCGGCTCCAGAAAAATCATTTGCCATTTTAGTCGCTGCTCACAATGAAGAACAGGTTGTCGGAGCATTGATGGAAAATTTGAAGCAACTTGATTATCCGAAGGAACTTTACGATGTGTTCGTAATCTGTGATAACTGTACAGATAAGACTGCGGACATCGTTCGCGCTCACGGCATGAATGCTTGTGAACGTACGAATCCGAATCTGCGTGGTAAAGGCTACGCTATTGAGTGGATGCTCAAGGAATTATGGGCTATGCCGCGCCAATATGATGCTATTGTCATGTTTGATGCTGACAATTTGGCGCATACCAATTTCTTGAGTGAAATGAACAATGATCTGTGTACAGGTGCCCGTGTTATTCAGGGGTACATTGATACTAAGAATCCTGAGGATTCTTGGATTACAGCGGCATACGGGGTATCTTATTGGTACATCAACCGTTTGTGGCAGCTGTCACGTCACAATCTGAACATGGCTAATTTCCTCGGTGGTACAGGCATGTGCTTTGAAACAAATCTGCTTAAGGAAATGGGCTGGGGTGCGACAAGTCTGGTAGAGGATTTGGAATTCACCATGCGCTGCACACAGTGCAACGTATATCCAAGATTTAATTACGATGCCAAGGTATATGATGAAAAGCCGTTGACATTCAAGGCCTCGTCAAGACAGCGTCTGCGCTGGATGCAAGGTCACTTCACTGTTGCTCGTCGTTATTTCTTCCCGTTGCTGTGGCAAAGTATCAAGCATAGAAGCCTGATTAAATTCGATATGGCTCTTTATGGTCTGAACGTGTATATCGTACTGCTCACCTTCTTGATGACAGTAGCGATGTGGATAGATATCGCCTTCTTTGGTGGACCTAATATCGAGAACATCTATGTACAGTTACCAGCTTGGACTGGTGTTATAGCTATTGGTCTGAATGTTGCTACTTTTGTGATCGCAATGATTTTGGAAAAGGTCACATTCAAAAAAGTATATCTGTACTTATTGCTGTTCCCGATCTATGCGATTTCGTGGTATCCGATTACGGTCTATGCGTTCTTTACACAGAACAATAAGCAATGGAGCCATACCCAGCATACGCGTGTCGTTCGCTTGGAAGAGGTTCAAAGTAAGCAAGGTTAATTGGACGGTGAAATAGGACTGAAGATCAGTGTCATTCATTTTTCATTAAAGGGTTGACACCTCGATTGCACCGTGATAAGATATTCGAGTATGTTAATTGAAAAGTATGGATTAACAAGTAGAAGGTCCGACTTCTCACCTGCCCGGTATTGCCGGCTGGTCATGATCCAATGATTTGTGAATTGAACTTTCATGATGAATTGAGTATCAGACAGGGATGTCGGCTGTGTAGTCGTCATCCCTTTTTTGTGCTTAAACACAATACAACAATAACAGGTTCTGGAGGTGGAGGGTTATTAGTAAGGAACATATGATCAATGATGAGATTCGGGTGAGAGAAGTACGTCTAGTTGGTGCGAATGGGGAACAAATCGGGATTACACCGACGCGTGAAGCTTTGCAAATGGCGATTGACGCAAACTTGGATCTCGTGAACGTGGCGCCTCAAGCGAAGCCGCCCGTGTGTCGGATTATGGATTACGGAAAATTCCGCTATGAGCAACAGAAGAAAGAAAAGGAAGCCCGTAAAAACCAGAAGATCGTTGACATCAAAGAGGTATGGTTCCGTTCCAACATCGAGGAACATGACTACCAAACCAAGTTTCGCAATGTGGTGAAGTTCCTGAATGAAGGGGACAAGGTGAAATGCTCCGTTCGTTTCCGCGGTCGTGAAATTACTCATGCTAATGTGGGTCAAAAAATTCTCGAACGTGTGAAATTGGAAGTTGCTGATCTTTGTACCGTGGAGCGCCAACCCAAGCTCGAAGGACGCAGCATGATTATGATATTGGCTCCAAAGAGTCAATGACAAATTAAGGAGGAAGTTCAATGCCTAAAATGAAAACACATAGCAGCCTTAAAGGCCGCTTCAAAATTACCGGTACTGGTAAAGTAATGCGTTACAAAGCTTACAAAAACCATTTGCTTTCCCACAAATCCAAACGTGCAAAACGCGTTCTGGGTACTAACCCTGAGATGGCACCTGGGGACGTTAAACGTCTGAAACAAGGTCTTGCTAACCTGAAATAGCACTAGCACTGCAATGAATGAAGTATAAACATTATTTGGGAGGTCTATTAATATGGCAAGAGTAAAGGGCGGATTCGTCGTTCGTCGTCGTCATAAAAAAGTATTGAAGCTTGCTAAAGGTTATTTTGGTTCCAAACACCGCATTTTTAAAACAGCTAACGAGCAGGTAATGAAATCGCTTGTTTACGCATACCGTGACCGTCGTCAGACGAAACGTAACTTCCGCAGACTGTGGATCGTGCGTATCAACGCAGCAGCTCGTTTGAACGGTTTGTCTTACAGCAAATTGATGCACGGCCTGAAATTGGCTGGTGTGGACATTAACCGCAAAATCTTGGCTGATCTTGCAGTCAATGATATTAATGCATTCAACTCTTTGGCAACTGTTGCTAAAGGCAAAATCAACGCTTAATTATTAATAATGAAGCGTGGAAACCGCGAAAGTGGTAAAAAGGTATCCCAAGCAGTACGCTGTGTAGGGATGCCTTTTTTTGTACATACTCAATGTTACGGTAAAGACTTCGTTTTCTCCAAAATACGAATAAATATGACGTGAGATGGAAGAATGTATGTTTTTTTTAACTTTGTAGCGCTTACATTGATGGAACTTTAAAAAAAATTGACCCAAGGTTATTAATTGTCTAGATTTTAGCCGATCATAATTGTATAATCTCTAAAGTAAGTCTTCTGTACGATCTGTCTCGTCAGTAAATGACATGCATGAGCATGTACATGTTCAAAGAAAAGAGACAGTCCAGGGATCTAACACTAAGGGGGAACAGTATCAGCATGAAGAAAATGTTCAGTATGTCTTTGGTTATGCTGCTGGCGATCTCGGTCATTCTCGCAGGCTGCGGTAACAAAAATCAAGGTGCGTCCAACGCAAATGGTGGAGACACAGGTGGTTCTGCCAAAACATCGAATGTCCAAATTGGCATGGTTACAGATGTGGGTGGAGTAAACGACAAATCGTTTAACCAATCTGCTTGGGAGGCACTACAAGCCACTGAGAAAGAATCAGGCGCTAAAGTTAAATACCTGCAAAGTAAATCCGATCAAGATTATATTCCTAACCTGAACCAATTTGTTAAGGGTGATTTTAACTTGACTTGGGGAATCGGTTTTAATCTGGCGAATGCGATTGGACAAGTAGCGAAAGACAACCCAAGCAAAAACTTGGCGATCATTGACAGTGTCGTGGATGCGCCTAACGTGAAATCGGTTGTTTTTGCTGAAAATGAAGGTTCCTTCTTGGTGGGGGTTGTAGCTGGTAAACTTACCAAAACAAACAAAATTGGTTTTGTGGGTGGACAAGACAGCCCGTTGATCAAACGTTTTGAAAAAGGATTCGAAGCAGGAATTAAAGCTGTAAATCCAAATGCAAAATTGGAAGTTAACTACACAGGTGCATTTGATAAGCCGGACCTGGGTAAAGCAGCAGCTGCGACGATCTATAACAGCGGTGCGGATATTATTTTCCATGCAGCTGGCGGATCTGGTACAGGTGTATTTAACGAAGCACTCGCACGTAAGCAACAAGGGCAGCAAGTATGGGTTATTGGCGTAGATAAAGACCAATCGCTTGAGTTTGGTGACGACGTAACATTGACTTCGATGGTAAAACGTGTAGATGAAGCTGTAAAACGCGTATCTAAAGAAGTGATTGACGGTAAATTTAAGGGCGGTGTCGAGACACTGGCTCTGAAGGATAATGGTATTGGTTTGGCAGACACATCAACGAAAAACGTACCTAAAGACGTGCTTGATCTTGTAGAACAATACAAGCAAAAAATTATTAAGGGCGAAATTACAGTTCCTTCGAAATAAGTTTGGCTTGAAGAACATATAGGTGGCGACAAGGCTGGTTCATAAGACTAGCCTTGTTCTTACGTCTGGAGTTATATGGATTATAACGGGCAAAATCAGCTCATTGGAGCACATACTATAAAGTGTATAAGGGTGATCTCATGGATGCAGCGACCCCCGTCGTTGAGTTAAAGCAAATTACAAAACGATTCCCCGGCATCGTTGCCAACGACTCCATCAGCATCAAGCTGCATAAGGGAGAAATTCATGCCCTTTTGGGTGAGAATGGCGCGGGTAAATCTACGCTTATGAATATTCTTTTCGGACTGTATCAGCCGGATGAAGGGACAATTGAAATCGGAGGTAAACCCGTACAGATTGATAGTCCAAATAAGGCAATTGATCTGGGGATTGGCATGGTGCATCAGCATTTTAAACTCGTACAGCCGTTTACCGTGACCGAAAATATTGTCCTGGGCTCGGAGCCACGTAAGGGTCTGAAAATCAATTATAAAAAGGCTGCCGCAGAAGTACAGCGGTTGTCTGAGCAGTACGGCCTTCAGGTAAATCCGAATGCCAAAATTGAGGATATATCTGTTGGTATGCAGCAACGTGTAGAAATTATCAAAACGCTCTATCGCGGTGCAGATATTCTGATTTTCGATGAGCCTACAGCTGTACTGACACCACAAGAGATCACTGAGTTGCTGGACATTATGAAGCGCTTGGTCGCTGAAGGCAAATCAATAATTCTTATTACTCATAAACTTAAAGAAATTATGCAAATTGCAGATACGGTTACGATCATTCGCAGAGGTCAGGTTATTGATACGGTCAAGACGTCTGAAACAACCCCAAATGAGCTGGCTGAGAAAATGGTGGGCCGTCGTGTGTCCTTTAAAGTGGACAAGCAGCTTGCGCAACCAGGACAGACGGTACTGGAAATGAACAATGTAATTTCTAAAAACAAGGATGGCATTAATGTTCTAAATGAGTTGAACCTGCAGGTCAAGGCGGGCGAGATTTTGGGGATTGCCGGAGTAGATGGCAATGGACAGAGTGAGCTGATCGAAGCTTTGACAGGCTTACGCAAGGTGGATGGTGGGAGCATTCGTTTGCTCGGACAAGAGGTGGCCAATCAGCCACCACGCAAAATTTCAGAGGCAGGCGTTTCACATATACCGGAGGACCGTCATAAGCATGGGTTGGTGCTCGATTTTTCTATGAGTGAAAATATGGTGCTGGAGACGTATTACCAGGCGCCTTACAGTAAAAATGGCTTCTTGAACAAAGATGCTATAGAGAAACAGGCCAAAAGTCTTATCGAAAAGTTTGATGTAAGAACACCGGATATTCACACGAAGGCAAGAGCATTATCTGGTGGGAACCAGCAGAAGGCTATCATTGCGCGTGAAATTGATAAAAATCCAGACCTTCTCATTGCAGCACAGCCTACACGCGGTCTGGATGTCGGAGCTATTGAATTTGTCCAGAAACAACTGATTGCCCAACGGGACCAAGGTAAAGCTGTATTGCTCATATCTTTTGAACTGGACGAGATTATGAATGTATCCGACCGAATTGCTGTCATCTATGAGGGCAAGATTGTCGGGGAAGTGCTGCCAGAAGAAACGAATGACCAGGAACTGGGACTGATGATGGCAGGAAGTGCAGTGAAGAAAGGAGTAGAGAATGGCTAATCTATTGAAAATATTCACAAAAGACTCCTTTGTACTGGCGCTGGTCTCTATTATTTTGGGTCTCCTTCTGGGTGCTATTGTGATGCTGATTGGCGGGTATGACCCTATTGTGGCCTATTCTGCTTTGTTTAGCCGTGTATACGGAGATTCCTACAACTTTGGAGAGGCTATCCGTGAGATGACTCCGCTGATTTTAACGGGGTTGGCATTTGCTTTTGCGGCCCGCGCCGGTTTGTTTAATATCGGCGGCGAAGGTCAGTTTCTGGTAGGTATGACAGCTGCTTCGATTGTGGGCATTAAACTTCATGGGTTGCCAGCTATCATTCATGCACCGCTAGCTGTAATTGCAGGTGCAGTTTTCGGAGGTCTGTGGGCTGCGATTGCTGGCTATTTGAAGGCCAAAAGAGGTGTGAATGAAGTTATTACATGTATTATGATGAACTGGATCGGTCTGTATTTGGCTAATTTGGTGATCAATCAGTTCGCACTTATGGATGGGGAAAATCGTTCTGTGGATATTCAGCCTTCTGCTTCAATTTCCATCGAATGGCTGTCCCAGATGATGGGGAATGCTCGGGTACATTGGGGCACAGTTATTGCTGTGCTGGCAGCAGTCTTTTTCTACATTTTCATGTGGAAAACAAAGCAGGGCTATGAGCTTCGGGCTGTCGGATTTAATCAGGATGCATCCCGTTATGCAGGTATGAATGTAAATCGTAATATCATAAAAGCGATGTTTATTAGTGGGGTTTTTGCCGGATTGGCAGGCGCCTTTGAAGTGCTGGGAGTATTCCATTATCAATCTGTCATGGCAGGATCACCGGGAACGGGTTTTGATGGTATCGCTGTAGCTCTGATTGGGATGAATAACCCATTCGGTGTGCTGCTCGGTTCTGTTTTGTTCGGAACGCTTACGTATGGTTCTGCGGGGATGAGCTTTAGCGCAGATGTACCGCCCGAGATTATCCGGGTTGTCATTGGCTCGATTATTTTCTTCATTGCGGCCCAAGGTATTGTACGTTGGGTTGTGAAGCCGCTCTACTCCAAGCGTAAGAAAGAGAAGGTGTTGTAAAATGAGTTGGTTAACACTTGGTGAATTAATCCATACAACGCTCGTTTTTGCGACGGCGATTATTTTTGCGTCTCTCGGCGGAGTTTTTTCAGAAAAATCCGGTGTAACGAACCTCGGGTTGGAAGGACTTATGGTATTTGGAGCGTTTGCAGCGGGTGTTGGCGGATTTTATGCCGAGCAAGCTGGACTAGGAGGCACCTCTGCGGCTTGGGTAGGTGTGCTGTCAGCTGCCGTGTTCGGTATTTTGGTTTCGCTAATTCATGCTGTAGCCTCTATTACGTTTAAAGCCGATCAGGTTATAAGCGGTATAGTTATTAACTTTCTGGCAGCAGGTAGTACACTGTACATGGTTAAGCTTTTATTTGAGGGAGATGGTGACACCGGTCGGATTCAGGGTTTCAACGAAATATCCATCCCTTACCTTGTGGATATCCCGATTGCAGGAAAAGCCTTTTTCCAAGCTTACCCAACGACATATCTAGCCATTCTATTAGTTATTATTGGCTATTTTACTTTGTATAAAACACCGTTTGGCTTGCGTTTGCGTTCCGTTGGGGAGCATCCAGGAGCGGCTGATACAGTGGGTATTAAAGTAAATCGTCTTCGTTATATTGGTGTTATGATCAGTGGGGCGTTGGCTGGGATTGGTGGAGCTACAATCACTCTGACTACAACCAACATGTTCTCGCACAATACAGTTTCGGGGCAGGGATATATTGCTATTGCCGCTATGATTTTCGGTAAATGGAATCCGCTCGGCGCTTTTGGCGCAGCAGTGTTTTTTGGTTTTTCACAAGCCATTCGCAACTATGTGCAGCTGTTCGCATGGTCGCAAAGTATTCCCCAGGAAATTATTTTTATGTTGCCGTATCTCCTGACGATTATTGTACTGGTAGCGGCTGTCGGACGTTCACGCGCTCCGGCCGCTTTAGGTCAACTTTATGATCCAAGCAAGCGTTAAAACTTATAGACAGCTAATGTGCATGTTTTGAAAAATGTACATTGGTGTGAGGATTTTGCAAAAATCCCATAAGCGACTTCCAGTGAACAAGATATAGATCGAAATGGTTTAGTTTGTCTATATCTTGCTTCGGAGCGACTGGAATCGAATTTCGCAAAATCCTGGTGTATAAAAAATCTGGTATCTGCATGTGCAGGTACCAGATTTTTTTATATTGTGCAGGCATTTAAACATACGCTACTGGCATGAATGGAATAGACTGTGCTATGCAGATTGGACGGGACGCTCGGCCCCTGTCAGCTCCGGTCTATTTTGTGGTGGTGATGAGCTATCAAGGAGCCGTTCAATCTGTCCATCCGTTGAGAAAGAAGGAGGAAATACGATGAAACAGGCAGTAACCAGAAAGCAGGTGGAGAAGCTTGTCGGCAAAGTCATCTTTGCTACTCGTAAGGATGGTTCCCAGGTCAGCGGCAAGCTGATTCGCATTTCGGGTAACCGACTGGTTCTTCAACCAAACCGCAAGAAAAAGGTAAACACGAAGGCGATTATTCCTCTGGTGCTGTTTGACTTGCTTGCCATCGGCACAGCTCCATACATTGGTGCCTATGGTGGGGGATATGGAGGCTACGGTCCAGGTTATGGAGGACCAGGATATGGTCCGCAGCCAGGCCCGTATACAGACGGGGGATACCCCGGAGTAGGATATCCGTATTACCCTAATTTATTTTAGTCATACAAAATCTTGAGCCCGAAAAAGATACTTTTTACAGTGACTTTTCGAGTTCATGGCATCGGCTCAGAGCTACGTATCGCAGTATTTGATATTGATGACGCAGATAAAAATGGATCCCCCTGATATTGTCTTCGTCCACCATAACTTTAGCCCGCTTGCAGCGACGTAGTCGTCCGTAGTGTTCGGCATGCTCCAGCAGTTTTTTTCCGTATCGCATACCTTGATGAGCCGAAGAGATTGCGATCAAATCAATGTATAATAGTTCGCCATGCAGCATAACATGAATGAAGCCAACAACCTGTGCATTATCCGGTCTGCAAGCTACAAAAGTGATGCCCCGGTTTAAGCGCCGGGGTAATTCTTTGCGTATTTGTTTCATTTCTTGGGCACTTAAATGCGATAGGGGGACAAGCTCTTGCTCGATTAGACGAAAGATGATGGTGTCATCTTGAGAGCTGCGTTTTCGAATCATAAACGGGCCTCCTTTTCTACCCTTTTAACAAGATAAGACGTGGCTTTGGAGGAGTGCACTGTCTCACCGTGTGGTCTTTTTTATAATATGCGGGTACCTCTTACAAGCGTGCGACTCTGAGGTGCTTCAGAAAAGAAACATAAATTTTTATGAAATATGGGTATTGACTATCCCAGATGAGAGACATATAATGTGTCTAAACATTTGAAAGAATGACATGAACTCAACGGCAATGAAGAGGACGAAGTGATTAGGGCTCTTTTGTTCAGAGAGTGAGGCATTAGCTGCAAGCTTCACCAAAATCCCTTTTTAACGAGCTCACCTTGGAGCTGTTTTCCTGAAAAGTATTTGGGCCCGATGATATTAACGGTGCGCTGAATCACCTATTAGGGAAAATCGTACGGTCTACGTTACAGACGCCAGATATGGAGATCCTTTGCGATTTCTGTACCTGCCAAGGTTCGATATTGCGAAATATCGGGCAAACACGGGTGGTACCACGGAAGCTACAGCCTTTCGTCCCTCAGTAACAGCAAGTCTGTTCTAGGGATGAAAGGTTTTTTTGTTTTTACAAATGTCAGATGTATGTAAATTTTGTAAAGGAGGATGACCAATGAGTGCACAAATTCCTGAAGTTAGGTCAACCAATGAATTACGTGAAAAGTGGATGAAGCCTGAAGTGATTACAGGTTCGGAAATTTTACTCCGTAGCCTGTTGCTGGAGGGAGTAGATTGTGTCTTCGGATATCCAGGTGGTGCAGTGCTTTATATCTATGATGCCATGTATGGCTTTAAGGATTTCAAGCATGTCCTCACTCGTCACGAGCAAGGAGCTATTCATGCGGCAGATGGTTATGCACGGGCGAGCGGTAAAGTGGGCGTATGTATCGCGACTTCCGGACCTGGAGCGACAAACCTGGTAACTGGTATTGCGACGGCTTTTATGGATTCGGTGCCGTTGGTGGTCATCACGGGTAACGTTATATCTTCCCTGATCGGTACGGATGCTTTCCAGGAAGCCGATATCACGGGAATTACAATGCCGATTACGAAGCACAGCTATCTGGTAAGAGATGTAGAGGATCTGCCGCGAATCATCCATGAGGCATTTCATATTGCCAACACAGGGCGGAAGGGACCGGTGCTGATTGATATTCCGAAGGATATTTCCGCAGCCCAGACGTTGTTCGTTCCACAAACGGGACCAGTGACCATGCGGGGTTATAACCCGAAAGTGCTGCCCAACAAAATTCAACTAGACAAGCTAACTCAAGCTATTTCCGAAGCAGAACGTCCATTCATTCTGGCAGGTGGAGGAGTTGTATACTCCGGTGGACATGAAGCACTTTACGAGTTTGTTCGTAAAACGGAAATTCCTATTACGACAACATTGCTCGGATTGGGTGGTTTCCCAAGTGGACATGAACTGTGGACGGGGATGCCGGGGATGCATGGAACATACACCTCCAATCAGGCGATTCAACAGTCAGATCTGTTGATCTGTATCGGAGCCCGCTTCGATGATCGGGTAACAGGCAAGTTGGATGGGTTTGCTCCTCAAGCTAAAATCGTCCACATTGATATCGATCCTGCTGAAATTGGAAAAAATGTTGCAGCAGATATTCCTATCGTGGGTGACGTGAAGGCAGTGCTGGAATTGCTGAATCAGGATGTGAAACGCGCGGATCGAGCTGATGCATGGAGAGCACAAATTCAGCATTGGAAGAATGAGAAACCTTATTCTTATAAGGATTCTGAAACGGTGCTTAAACCACAATGGGTTGTTGAGTTGTTGGATGAAACGACCAAGGGCGGCGCAATCGTAACGACGGACGTGGGACAGCATCAAATGTGGGCAGCGCAGTATTACAAATTCAATCAGCCACGCTCATGGGTCACCTCTGGTGGACTCGGTACGATGGGATTTGGTTTCCCTTCTGCAATCGGTGCTCAGATGGCCAATCCCGACAGATTAGTAATATCGATTAACGGGGACGGCGGTATGCAGATGTGTTCGCAGGAATTAGCCATCTGTGCAATCAATAACATTCCGGTTAAAATCGTTATTATCAACAACCAGGTGCTTGGAATGGTTCGCCAATGGCAGGAATTGATCTATGACAATCGGTACAGTCACATTGACCTGGCTGGAAGTCCGGATTTTGTGAAACTTGCCGAAGCATACGGTGTCAAAGGGCTGCGTGCTACGAATAAGGAAGAGGCACGTCGGGCTTGGCAGGAGGCGCTTGATACACCCGGACCGGTCGTTGTCGAGTTTGTAGTCAGCAAGGAAGAGAACGTATATCCGATGGTGACGCAAGGTTCGACAATTGATCAAATGCTGATGGGGGACGAGTAAAATGACAACAAAAAATACCATTGCTGTACTGGTAAATGATCAACCCGGCGTTTTGCAACGTGTGTCCGGCCTGTTCGGTCGCCGAGGCTTTAACATTGAGAGCATAACTGTGGGACAATCGGAAGAAGTTGGATTATCCCGTATGGTCATTGTGACTGTAGGGGATGAGAACAACCTGGAGCAGATTGAAAAGCAGCTTTACAAGCTGGTTGATGTGATCAAGGTCATTGATCTCAGTTCCAAGCCGATGGTAGCTCGGGAATTGGCGATGATAAAGGTAAAGGCAGAACCGCCTCAGCGGCCAGAGATCATGGGCGTGGTAGAAACATTCAGAGCAGCTGTAATTGATGTTGGAACGACGAGCTTGATCGTACAGGTCATTGGCGATACAGAAAAAATTGATGCCATGATCGAGTTGTTGAAGCCTTACGGTATTCGGGAGTTGACTCGAACCGGGGTTACAGCTATGATACGTGGCAATGCTTAATATGGAGCTTTAACGAATTACCGCTTATAGCGCATTACATCAATAAAGAACCGCCCGCATAAGAGCGGGGGCTCGAAGAGATTTTTAGATACTAATCACGAGGGAAGTCTCTTGGAGTACCCGCTCATTATGAAGGGTCCAATTAAAAGGAGGAAATTAACCATGGCAGTTACAACGTACTACGAAAAAGATGCAGAACTCAGCGTATTGAAAGGAAAGACAGTGGCCGTTATCGGTTACGGTAGCCAAGGACATGCTCAGGCACAAAACTTGCGTGACAGTGGTGTGAATGTTGTTATTGGTTTGCGTGAAGGCAAATCAGCTGATGTCGCAAGAAACGACGGTTTCGAAGTTCTGAACGTAGCTGATGCAACAAGCCGTGCAGATGTGGTTCAAATTTTGTTACCTGATGAAACTCAAGCTTCTGTGTACAAAAATGAAATTGAACCTAACCTGAAAAAAGGCGCAGCTCTTTTGTTCTCCCATGGTTTCAACGTTCATTTTGGACAAATCGTAGCTCCTAAAGATAGCGATGTATTGCTGGTTGCTCCAAAATCCCCAGGACATATGGTACGTCGTACCTATGTAGAAGGGTTTGGGGTACCGGGGTTGATCGCAATTGAGCAGGACGCAACGGGTCAAGCCAAAGAAATCGGTCTTGCTTACGCAAAAGGCATTGGCTGTACACGTGCGGGCGTAATTGAAACCTCCTTCCGTGAAGAAACGGAGACGGATCTGTTCGGTGAGCAGGCGGTATTGTGTGGCGGCGTGAGCGCACTTGTAAAAGCGGGCTTTGAAACATTGACTGAAGCGGGGTATGCTCCTGAGATGGCATACTTTGAATGCTTGCATGAGCTTAAGCTGATCGTTGACCTGATGTATGAAGGTGGATTGGCAACGATGCGTGATTCCATCAGTAATACAGCGGAATATGGCGATTATGTAACTGGACCACGCGTGGTAACGGAAGATACGAAGAAAGCCATGAAGGATGTATTGACTGACATTCAACAAGGTAAATTTGCTCGTGACTTCATCCTTGAAAATCAATCTGGACGTGCATTCCTGACGGCTACTCGTCGTAATGAAGCTAACCATCCGATTGAAGTGGTGGGCGGACAATTGCGTGAAATGATGCATTGGATCAAAAAGTAATAATCTTTTGTACTATGAACTCGACAACATGAATTATTTATAAATATTAATTACAATGCGGCCCTGCTTATTGCGTGAGCCGCATTGTAATTTAAGGGTCCTAATCCTGAGGAGGTGCGTTAGGTTGCGCAAAATATATATATTTGACACAACGTTGAGAGACGGAGAACAGTCACCTGGCGTGAACTTGAATACTCGTGAGAAAGTGGAGATCGCTCATCAGTTGGAGAAGCTGGGAATCGATCGTATGGAGGCTGGGTTCCCGGCTGCTTCTCCGGGTGATCTGGCGGCTGTTAATGCAGTAGCAAAAGCTGTAAAAAATTCGACGGTTATTGGCCTTTCACGTGCAAGGGAACAGGATATTGATGCGGTTCGCGAGGCACTCAAGGGAGCTCAGGACCCGTGTATCCATATCTTTTTGGCAACTTCTCCTATTCACCGTCAGCACAAGCTGCGGATGGAGAAGGCACAGGTATTGGAAACCGCTCGTGCTGCCATACGCTATGGGTTGAAATATTTGCCTAAAGTGGAGTTTTCTTTGGAGGATGCAGGTCGTACAGAGCTTGATTTTGTGGTTGAAATGGTCACTATGGCTGTACAAGAAGGGGCTTCTGTCGTCAATATTCCAGATACGGTAGGTTACTTGACACCCTACGAGTATGGAAATATATTCAAACACATTAAGGAAAATGTGGTCGATGTGGAGAAGATTCAATTGAGTGCACATTGCCACAATGACCTGGGAATGGCTACCGCTAATACACTTGCTGCCATTCTGAACGGTGCGGATCAGATTGAGGGAACCATTAACGGTATCGGTGAACGCGCTGGGAACACGGCTATTGAGGAAATCGCTATGGCACTGGAGACGAGACAGGAATTTTTTCAGGCCAAAACGTCTCTGCAATTGTCTGAAATTGCGCGCACGAGCCGTTTGGTTAGCCGTTTGACGGGGATGGTAGTGCCGGGCAACAAGGCGATTGTTGGAGCCAATGCTTTTGCGCACGAATCAGGTATTCATCAAGACGGTATGCTGAAAGAGAAAACGACCTATGAAATCATGACACCAGAAAGTATCGGTCTGAAAGAAAGCAAACTGGTACTCGGTAAGCACTCAGGTCGTCATGCTTTCCGTGAGCGTTTGATCGAGTTGGGCTACGAATTGAACGAAGAAGATCTGAATCGCGCTTTTGGGCAGTTCAAGGATTTGGCTGATAAGAAGAAGGAAGTTTCGGACGATGATATTTTGGCATTGCTGGAAGAAAAATTGGCCGATGCACCTGAAGTTTTCAAGCTGGAAACCATCTTTGTTACCTATGGGAACAAGGCTACGCCTTCCGCACAAGTGCGTCTGGTTGACGATAAAGGTCAGGTTATCGAGACAGAAGCTGAAGGAAATGGTTCAGTCGATGCGATCTATAATGCGATTGACCAAGCCAGCAGCGAGAGCGTTGTACTTTCAGATTACTCCATCAAGTCTGTTACCCATGGTAAGGACGCTCTGGGTGAAGTCCATGTAGTACTGACGCAAAACGGACTGTCTGTACAGGGACGCGGGGTAAGCACCGATATTCTGGAAGCAAGTGCTCGGGCTTACGTGGATGCGCTGAATGGTTTGATCGACAAGCGTAAAAACTACAGTAATCGCGTAGATTATAAATCTTAATTTTATGTAGACTTAGAGTTGGGTATATACAGGATCGGGTGTTTCCGGTCCTGTTTTCTTTTTCTCTGATGAAAAAACAAGCTTATAGGCTGTGCCTATTGAATTGATAGATTCTATATCTTGGTCAAAGCCCTGCCATGTATGTTACAAAGAAGGTATGAAAAATACAGTTGTATAGCTGTATAACAAGAGGAGTGTACGTGATGGCAGACGTTAAAAAGATTGCGGTAATAGCGGGAGATGGAATTGGACCGGAAGTGGTCGCAGAGGCAGAAAAAATATTGAAACGTACGGAAGAAGTGTTCGGCCTTTCATTTGAAACGGAGCATGCGCTGTTCGGCGGGATTGCGATTGATAAGAAGGGCACACCATTGCCAGAAGAAACACTGGCAGTATGTCAATCTGCAGATGCTGTTCTGCTGGGAGCGGTAGGAGGACCACAATGGGACAACAATCCAAAGGAACTTCGTCCTGAAACTGGACTGCTGGGCATTCGTAAAGAGCTCGGTCTGTTTTCGAATCTTCGTCCTGCTGTCGTCTTTGACTGCCTCAAGGACGCATCTACATTGAAACCGGAAGTGTTGGAAGGAACGGACCTGATCGTGGTGCGCGAACTGACGGGCGGCATTTATTTCGGCGAGAAGTTCAGACGAGAAAGTCCTCAGGGTGAGGAAGCAGTCGATACTTGTGCATATAATGTAACAGAAGTAGAGCGTATAGTGCGCCAATCTTTCGAAATTGCACAAAAACGTCGCAAGAAACTAGCATCGGTGGATAAGGCTAATGTACTGGAAACCTCCCGTTTATGGCGTGAAGTAGTTAACCGGGTTGCTGTAGACTACCCGGATGTCGAGCTGGAGCATGTATTGGTTGATAACTGCGCCATGCAATTGCTGCGTCGTCCATCTAGCTTTGACGTCATCGTGACGGAAAATATGTTTGGTGACATTCTCAGTGATGAAGCGGCTATGCTGACCGGATCCATCGGCATGCTCTCCTCCGCATCACTTGGAGAAGGCAGCTTCGGCCTATACGAGCCGGTACATGGCTCGGCGCCTGACATTGCAGGTCAAGGGCTGGCGAATCCCATCGCAACGATTTTGTCCGTTGCTTTGATGTTCCGTCTCACCTTCGGGTACGAGAAGGCAGCTGATGCCATTGAGAAAGCGGTAGCTGAGGTACTGGATGCAGGGCACCGTACAGCGGATATTGCGGTGGATAAATCTCAAGCGATCTCGACAACTCAAATGGGCGATCTGATCGCAGCAGCTATTCGTTAAAAGCTCCATAAATGTACCCGTTCTGAAAAAAAGCTTCCTATTATATAGTAAGGTTATACAGTACAGCCTTTTCGGCAGATGTTTGGCACAGTAGCTCCTGAGCAATCAGGAGCTACTTGTATATTCGAAAGTTCAAAATGTGAATAAGTTGTGAATTTTCGAGCTAGTTTAAAATAATTATAAAAAAGTAATGGTTACAATATTGACTTTGATTTCAGCGAATGATAACATTTATCAAGTAAGTTGTTCATTACAATACAGATGATTGAGGAAAGCACATTCGGTGTTTTTCTTACATATTTTAAAGGAGGATTTCATATTATGGCAGAAAGATTGGTAGGAAGACCCGCCCCTGATTTTGCATTGGAAACAGTGACTGGAGACGGTCAAGAATTTGGTTCGGTGAAGCTTTCCGATTACCGTGGCAAGTGGCTCGTATTTTTCTTCTATCCACTGGATTTCACTTTTGTGTGCCCTACGGAAATTACAGCATTGAGCGATGCTGCTGACCAATTCAAAGAGCTGGATACTGAAATTCTGGGTATCAGTGTAGACTCCGTGCACAGCCACAAAGCATGGATTAACACAGCTAAAGAAAACAACGGTCTGGGCAAACTGAACTTCCCATTGGCTTCTGACATCACGAAAAAAACAGCAAGCGATTATGGTGTTCTGATCGAAGAAGAAGGCGTTGCATTGCGCGGTTTGTTCATCATTGATCCAGAAGGCGAATTGAAATATCAAGTGGTTAACCACAACGACGTAGGCCGCAGTGTGGAAGAAACTTTGCGTGTACTGCAAGCTTTGCAATCCGGTGGCTTGTGCCCAATGAACTGGAAACCAGGCGATCAAAATCTGTAATATAAGCTTCACAAGTTGAAATTAAACAAGCAAGCCCCCAACTAGCGGTTACTCTTCCGTTATTGGGGGCTTGCTTGCCTGCTCTGTGCAGCGGAAGATGTGAGGATAGCCTGTTTGAATGAGACAATACAGAGTGAAGTAACAAATAATTATGGAAATGTTGTTGTGTTCTGGAGGAATTTTGCCTGATGAAAGCGAATAAGGTATTGTAGAAGATAAACAAGGCAGAACAGGTTTTGTTCAGAGGAGGCTGAGCCCGGATGAGTTATTGCTGTGGAGCAAGCATGGTAGGAACCAAGGGAACGCTGAAGCATTACCGCACCCAAGTTCATAATGTTCCTTTGCTGTTTTGCCCGGTATGTCGTCGCATTGAAGTTCATTATAAAGTCGAAAATGAGTATGAAATTCTGGCTGAATATGCACATGGAGATGGGGCAACCGAGATTGATTTTCAGGATTATGTCATGGAAGACGATGATACGATATTTGAAAATTGTGTGAATCGTGAAAGTGAAGATGCGTTTGAAATTGTGAAGCGTCAAATTGACATATCCCTGGATTTATTGATGGTAGCCAAACAGATGAATGATGAAAAATGGCAGGGAGAGCTTAAGAGAAGACTGGCCGTTATGAGCCAAAGACGATCCCGGCTTCAACATAATAAGAGCGGCAGTTGACATCCTACACACCAAAGAAGCTCTCAATTCTGGAGAGCTTCTTTGGTGTGTAGGGCGCTTGTTCCTAACGTAATCTTTCATTTTGGTAATGTTGCGCAGATATTATGACGAAAGAAAACAGGATAAAAATGTGGATTCGACACTTTTTCCGATTGACTGCGATCCTTAATCTTGTCTATCATAAAATAAGACTCGAATTGGAAACAGATGGTCGGATTTCTGTGAAACTGTTTTCTACACCATTGAAGGGTAGTCGATAGATGCCTTTCTCTTCTTCAAGATTATTACGCGTCCGATACGGCCAGTTTGTCATTCCGAAACAAGGGGGAAGCCTGGCATGATCAGTGAATTCCAAGAAGCCTTGCTTGATACCGTGGGAGCTTGTCCTTCCACACAGATCGCCAATAACAAGTATGAAAATGTGCTGGAGAACCTGGATAGTGGTATCATGCTGTTTGACAGTGACGGGGTACTGACCTTTATTAACGTGCAAATGGCGAAATTGCTGGAGCTACCACGGAGTTCGCTAGCAGGTCGCAATTTGATGCAAATTTTGCATCATCCTGAGTTAAGTCGGTTTAAGAAGAAGAAAATCATGCGGATTTATAAAGAAACTATCTTCCATAGAAAGCGCTATCATGAGTTGATTGATGAGTATGGTCGGCATTGGTTGATAACAGTGACCTACGGTGATCAGATGGATGGCGATTTTTTGTTTAGCGTCAAGGATGTGTCGGATTATAAGCAGATTGAGCAGACGGCGTATCAAAACGATAAGTTGGCGATGCTGGGACGCATCTCTGCCTCTATCGCCCATGAAATCCGTAACCCGCTTACCGCAATCCGGGGCTTTATTCAATTGCTTCGACCGCATTTGGTGGAGTTGGGCAGGGATGAGTATGCTCGCATTATATTAACAGAAATTGATCGTGCGAACGACATTATTTATGAGTTCTTAAATTCGTCCAAGCCTTCGGCTCCGCAAAAAACGGCTGTATCTGTGATGGGTCTGCTGAAAGAGGTAGTGATGCTGACAGAAAGCGAAGCATTGATGAAGGGTTGCCAGATTGCATTGGACGAAAATGATGAGCTCATGAAGGTTTCCATTGACGTGAAGCAGATTAAGCAGGTTATCCTCAATATGATTAAAAATGCGATGGATGCCATTGAGAGCATCGGTGGGGAACGAGAGGGCTGCATCGATATCCATACAGTGCTTGAGGGCAATTATGTTCACATTTGTATTGAAGATAACGGATTAGGTATGGATCACAATACATTGGCGCGTTTATTTGATCCTTTTTTTACAACAAAAGAAAGTGGAACCGGATTGGGACTGGCTGTGAGCTATCGAATTATCAAAAATCACGGAGGCTTCATACATGTAGACAGTAAACATGGAAGTGGCACACAATTTAAAATTACGCTTCCTGTAGTTTAATATGGGGAGGTTTTCGCAGAGGGGTCCTGTACATACTATTTCTTTTATGTTGTGCAGCGTTGGGGTATAGGTATCACCTTTTTGGAAAAGGTTGTCTGAAGCGCATAATCTGACAAGATGATGCGCTTTTTTGGTGCTGTAAGCTCGGTTATTTGCGTAAATGCGAAAATGAATTCACGAATTTAAGACAAAAAAATGATTCACCTTTCACAGATTAAATGCTATTATATACCAGAATACAACATTATTTTTGATACTATAGACTTAAACAACGGCTTCCAAAGCTGTCAAACGTCTTAGATGATCGGAATCTCCGATATGCAGGGGGCTGAAGAGGCTGAATGAGTATACGGCTGGAAGTAAAAAAAACGATAGGTATCGGCATTGCTTCGATAGTTTTGTTTGTCTTGGTTCAGTTATTTCACGTAACTTTGAATAAGATATACTCCCATAATGTTTTTTTCTTGTTATATCCGATTGTAGGATTTGCCTGTGCTGCGATTTGTTTTTCTATTTTTTATCAATCCTGGTCCGTTTTACTGGAACAGTTATCTTTGCAGAGGCTTCTTATTGCCCCGACGTTTTTGGTGGCTGGTCTGCTTTACCTTGTTCATATTGTTTCGTTTAGTTTCGTAAGCCTGACGGACTTTGCTTTGTCTCCGGGTATTTCGTTATGGCTGCTGTTTGTAAATCGTGCCTTTACCGCTGTCTTGCTCTTATGTGTTTGTTTCCTTCCGTTTAGCAAGACGAAGTCTGAATACAAAACAGTGGCTTTGTGGGCGGGGATAGGCTGCACTTTGCTGATTCTAGGAGTTATTAAGACATTTGGTGCAGGCTTACCGGATCTACGTATACGATACGAAATAGGCAACCTGGGCTGGACGTTAAATCTGGCTGTGATGTTACTGCTTGTGCTCACTTTTATTTTCGGGGTGAGAAAATATCGGAAAGCCCGCCCGGCAGAGTTGGGCATGTTGCTTATTATTCGTGGGATTGGGCTGTGTGTTGTGAGTCAGTTGTTCTATTTATTTGCTGAGCAAATGAGCGATATTAATCACCTTCTGGGACTTTTGACCAACGCGATAGCATTTTATAATATGTTGAGCGGGCTGGTTCGGTTGATGGTTCTGGTTCCTTATCGTGAAAAGCAGGCAGCAGAATCTGAGTTTAATCACATTGCTTATAATGATGATATAACAGGACTCCCCAATCGTCGTCGCCTTTCCCAACGCTTAGATAAAATATTGCGCAAATCATTAAAATCGGATGAGACAGTAGCGCTTTTAGTGCTAAATATTGATCGTTTCAAGGCGATTAATGATTCGCTTGGACATATGGCAGGGAATTATTTGCTGTATGCAGTAGGCGAACGCTTGGGGCATTTTAGCCATGAAGGGGAAGCTGTCTTTAGCATGGGCGGAGATGAATTTGCCTTTCTTCTAACGGGATACGACGATACAGATGCTATGAGAAATCGTATTGATGAAATGGTGAAGCTGTTCGATCAGCCTTTCGATATTGATGGAGAGTCTTATCATGTGACGGTGAGCGTTGGTATAGCTTTATACCCGTTGGATGCGAATCAGAGTGAACAGCTTATTCAGCAGGCGGATACGGCTGTCCATAGTGCCAAAGAGCAGGGAGTGAATTTTCAGCGGTATGCCAGCGCGATGCAGATGCGAGCGCATGAAAGACTCCAGCTGGAAAATGATCTACGGCGAGCGCTTGAAAATGAGGAATTTTCATTGGTGTATCAACCACGTGTCCACCTGCAAAGTGGTGAGCTCACGAGTTTGGAGGCACTGGTGCGCTGGAATCATCCTCATCGTGGGATGGTGATGCCGGGCGATTTTATTCCGGTGGCTGAAGAAAGTGGTTTAATTGTGCCCTTGGGGGAATGGGTGTTACGGGAGGCTTGTCTGCAAAATAAGCAGTGGCAGGAGCTCGGGTACCCACCAATCCCGATTTCGGTCAATTTATCCATGCGCCAATTTCAGCAAAAAAAGCTGGTGGATGTAATTCGGGGCATTTTGACCTATACGGAACTTGAAGCACGCTATCTAGAGCTGGAGATTACCGAAAGTATGACCTTTGATAAGGATCGGGCCTTTGAACAGTTGAAAAAAATAAAGGCTATTGGTGTCGCAATCAGTATTGATGATTTTGGAACTGGCTATAGCTCATTGCATTATTTGAAGAATCTCCCGATAGATCGTCTAAAAATTGACCGTTCCTTTGTAAATGAGGTACTGGTCGACAGCAAAAATGCGGCAATTGTATCTACTATTGCTTCCATGGCTCACCATTTGAAGCTGAAGGTTACGGCTGAAGGGGTGGAAAATGAGGAGCAACTTCATTTTTTGCAGGCACAGGATTGTCATGAGGGTCAGGGATATTACTTTAGTCGCCCCATTCCGGCAGAAGTCTTTGAAAAATTGTTTTTACGTAAACCTATGAATTGGCTGGCTCAGGATAGTTTGTAGTATGCTTGCGTTTTGCTGAAAGGTAAGTTATACTAAATAACATCCTGATTCAGCTGCTTGACGATAGATTGAGCGTGTCATACATAAGAATCGAGATGTTATAAAATGCGGGTGTAGTTCAATGGTAGAACTTCAGCCTTCCAAGCTGATAGCGTGGGTTCGATTCCCATCACCCGCTTACTGTTTTAAGAAGTTCGGAACCCTTGTGACGCAAGGGTTTTTGTTTTGTTTGGAGCTGGATAAATACATTATAGCCGGGGTGCCAACGGGGTATCACGGCTTTTTTGCGTTCTTACGAACTATTTTTACATTGCTGCACAAAATAAAATATAAAATATTTAGCTTATATGCTATAAATAAACAGATAAAAAGAACTATTTACCAATTACTAAAAAATAAGTATAGTCGCATTGTTGGGATTTAACTAAAAAAAGGATGGTGTAGCTGCAATGAGGAAATTTTCTTTTCTGTTTTTAGCATTAACTTTGCTGCTGTTTACTTTTCCAGCAAGTTCTACGTTCGCCGCTGCTGATTTTCCAGATACGTCGACGAATGGAATGACTGGTTTTGCCGGACAGGCTAAAAGTGAAAATGGAACTACGAAGTCTGCCACAACGGGGGGAAAAGGTGGTCAGGTCATCTATATCAATAATCTAAACGATTTGAAAAACCAGTTAGGGGATTCAACTCCTAAAATTCTGGTAATCGAAAAAAATATTTCTGCCTCCTCTAAAACCGTGGTCAACATTGGTTCCAACAAGTCACTCATTGGTTCTTACGCGCAAAACAAGCTGGTTAACATTCATTTGAAAACAACAAATAATTCGGGAAATGTGATCTTTCAAAATTTAACTTTTGAGCACAGTTCCAACATTAACGGTAACGATGACATCCAACTTTATCTTACGGCAGGTACAAATTATTGGATTGATCATGTTACATTTGCAGGTCACAATTATAATGCGAATGGCTCGGATCTGGACAAACTTTTGTACATAGGTCAATCGGCTGATTATGTAACCATTAGTAACTCCAAATTTGCCAATCATAAATATGGTCTCATTTTGGGATACCCTGATGATAGCAATAAAAATTATGATGGTATGCCCCATATCACGATCGCTAATAATTACTTTGAAAACTTGCTTGTACGTGGCCCAGGACTTATGAGATATGGATATTTCCATGTTAAAAATAATTATATTAATAATTTCCAGCTTGCTTACACCATTGCTACGAATGCAAGAATCTATTCTGAGTACAACTACTTTGGAAAAGGTAGTGAAAAGGGCGGTATTCTTGATGATAAAGCCAATGGCGAGTTTAAAGATGTGGGGAGTTTACCCGCCATCAACAACCAAAAATCGCGTGTAACCAACTGGAACCCAAGCAAAAACTATAGCTATCAGGTACAGACTCCTGAATATACTAAAGAGTTTGTAACGAAATATGCAGGTTCGTCCAATACAACTTTGGTATTCGGAAAATAACGCGGGTTATTTGCAAATGTGTTGTGATCTGCTATACTGACTGCAAGTAAGTATCCCATGAAAAGGAAGGTAACCATACGTCCGATGAAGTAAGCACACTGATTTTCCCACTTAACTGCACAGTTACTGGCAGGCGGCTGTAAGCTGCAACGGGAGAAGTGTGTCTGAAAATGAATGTAGGGACGTATGCGTTTATTCCGGAACGGGATTTGGTTTATTCGTTTGCGGTGTTATTTTTCATAAGCGTATGTTCTGAAACGATTCATAACAGTCATTCTATATTCCTTGTATGCAAGCCGCAGCCTTCTGCGGCTTTTTTTATTGCTTCCGGGATCAAAAAACCGGACTGGGAAAGGATGATCGTGGTATGAGAACAATTTTGCGTATTCGCAATGTAGTAAAGGATTGGAACGGGACATCTTTATTTGAGAATGTGTCGCTGGATGTGATGGAAGGAGAACGGCTTGCACTGTTTGGAAGAAATGGAGCAGGTAAAACGACGCTATTGCGAATATTGCTGGGAGATGAGGCACCAACCTCTGGTCAAGTAGAGCATGATTTGCCACTGGAAGAGCGGGGCTGGCTGAAGCAGCAGGATACGGTGGCTTGGTCTCGAACCGCACTGGAGGCCGCACAGCAGGCCAGCCCTCGGCATTGGCGTCTCAAGCAAGCGTTGGGACAGCTGGAAGCTGACCTAGCCGATGCTGGGAAGGATATGGAGCATCATCTGGAGCGTTACGGCGAGCTAATGGATGAATACGAACGCCTGCAAGGCTTTGCCTGGGAGTCTGAGGTGGAAAAGGCGCTCACTCGAATGGGAATGCCTGTCCAGACGTGGTCCATTGCTTATGGTGACCTGAGTGGCGGCCAGAAGACGAGAGTGCGATTGGCCGGACTCATGGTCAGGCAGCCGAAGCTGCTGGTGTTGGATGAGCCGACCAACCATTTGGATGCCGAAAGCTTGCTTTGGCTGGAGCAGTGGCTGTCTACGTATCCGGGAACGCTGCTGTTTGTATCGCATGACAGAGCCTTTTTGGATCGGGTGGCTACGAGTATAGTTGAGCTCACATCGACAGGTATTGGGCGCTATAAAGGCGGCTATAAGGAATATAAAGCGCAAAAGGAGCGGGAACTGCGAGAGCAGGAAGCCAGCTATCGAAAGCAGGAGCTGGCGAAACAGGCGTTGGAGGAAACGATTCGAAATTACAGGGAATGGTTTCATCAGGCGCATCGTGGCGCATCCAAGGTTGAGATGGCCGTTACGCAGAGCTTTTATAAGGCCAAGGCTAAAAAAAATATTTCCCGTTATCATGCGAAGGAGAAGGAACTGGAGCGACTGGAAGCCAATAGAGTAGAGCAACCGCGTGAGGCTGCGTCTTTGCACATGAAATTAAGTGACAGCGGGTTTCAGGCAAAATATTTGCTGCGTGCTGAGCAGGTTGACTTTAGCTACGACGACCGTATCATTGTGAAAAATCTAAATCTGATCGTTGCACGTGGAGACCGTCTGTCTGTTCGGGGGCCCAATGGAATTGGTAAAACCACGCTGCTTCGGTTATTAACAGGTCAACTGGAGCCGCAGACGGGAAAAATCACAGCCAACCCACAGTTGAACATCGGATATTTTTCACAGGAGTTGGAGCAGCTTCCGGAGGATCAAACGTTGCTGGACAGTCTGCTTGCGCTCCCGACGATGACCCAAACAGAAGCGAGAACGGTATTAGGCTGCTTTCTTTTTGCGAAAGAGGACGTGTTTAAAAGGATCGGGACACTTAGTATGGGAGAAAAATGCAGGGTAGCTTTTCTGCGTCTGTACTTTAGTGGAGCCAATCTGCTGGTGCTGGATGAACCGACGAATTATTTTGACATTGAAACCCGTGAAATTGTAGAGGATTCTTTGCGTAACTATGATGGAGCACTGGTGCTCGTCTCACATGATCGGGAGCTGGTGAGGTACACGGCAACTCGGTTACTCGATATGAAGCCGGGGGGCGGATATGAAATCTATGAGGGGACAGCCGACGAAAAGCAAGAAGATGAGCGGAGCCGTCAACGGGAGCCAGAAGACCAGGAGCGGCGTGAGGAACGTCTTCGATTACAATTGCGTCTTACAGAGTTGATGGGAATGACGGGCACGAATGACGAAAATGAGAAGTTGTTGAGCGAAATCAGGCGCATTCGTGCAAATCTAAAGCGGTTGGATGATCTCGATATCTAAAGAAATGAAACGTTTGCCCTGCTTGCCAAAGCGCGGTAGTTTGCATATAATAATGAACAATAGTTCGAATTTTTGAAAATGTCTTGATGGAGAAGAGTAGACAGTGTCCGATTGAACAGGGAGGAAGCGCCGTAGGATTGAGAGCGTTTCTGCAAATACTGGGCTGTTGAAGTTCGCTCCGGAGCAGTTCCTTGAACCTCAGGCGCCATGTGAATGGCGAATGTGCAAGTAGGGGATACCGGTTCACGACCGTTACAACGTGCAGAGCGAGACAATGATGCATAGCATGAACAATCACCTGTAACTAGTTGCCGTAAGGCAGGACGCCGGGTGAGCTGAGCTTATTGTCTAACGAGGGTGGTACCACGGTCTTTTCGTCCCTTACCGGGAGAAAAGACCTTTTTTTGTTGTCTGAAAAGCTGGATATGAAGAAAGGGGACTGAACAGGCGATGAGCGAAACCATCCAAATGAAGGAACATTTGCTGGCCTTGAAGGAAGAAGCACTGGAAGTATTGGAGAAGGTGGCAACACCCAAGGAGCTGGCTGATTTACGGGTCAAATATTCGGGGAAAAAGGGCGCACTGACTGAAATCTTGCGCGGTATGGGCAAGCTGAGCGCGGAAGAGCGTCCGGTTGTTGGACAGGTAGCCAATGAGGTGCGCGAGGCGATTGAAGAAGTCGTTAACCGTAAGCAGGACGAGTTCACGAAAGCAGAAACGAATGAGCGTCTGCAAGCGGAAAAGATCGACGTTACGCTGCCTGGACGCGCGTTGCCGCAAGGTGGACTGCACCCGCTCAACAAAGTGATTGAGCAAATCGAGGATATTTTTACAGGTATGGGCTATCGAGTGGCTGAAGGCCCACAGGCAGAGACGGATTATTATAACTTCGAAGCATTGAACCTGCCTAAAAATCACCCAGCACGGGATATGCAGGATTCATTTTACCTGACCGAGGATCTGTTGATGCGTACCCATACGTCACCGGTTCAGATTCGTGCGATGGAAGCGATGAAGGGCGAAACGCCTATTAAGGTTATCTGTCCGGGTACAGTTTTCCGACGTGATGATGACGATGCAACGCATTCTTTTCAATTCCACCAAATTGAAGGGCTTGTCATTGGAAAAGACATTCGTATGAGTGATTTGAAAGGAACCTTACTTCAATTTGCACGCGAAATGTTCGGAGAATCGACCGAAATCCGTTTGCGACCAAGCTTCTTTCCGTTCACAGAGCCGAGTGCTGAAGTAGACGTGACTTTTGTGAAGAAAAATGGCGAACGTGTATGGATCGAAATTTTGGGCTGTGGCATGGTCCATCCGAAAGTGCTGGAGATGGGCGGTTTTGATCCCGAGGTGTACAGCGGCTTTGCATTCGGTATGGGTGTAGAGCGGATTGCTATATTGAAATACGGTATCGACGATATTCGTCATTTTTATAACAGTGACCTGTCGTTCCTGAAACAGTTTGCGCGTCAATAAACAACTATATCAAGGGAAGTGAACCCATATGAAAGTATCATTCGAGTGGCTGTCCGAGTATGTATCGCTGGATCAGGTAAGCGCGGAGGAGCTAGCAGAGAAAATCACCCGTTCGGGTATAGAAATTGATGAGGTCGAGCAGCGCAATCAAGGGATTACTGGCGTCGTTGTCGGCTATGTTAAAAGCAAGGAAAAGCATCCAGATGCTGATAAGCTGAATGTATGTATTGTCGATGCAGGTCAAGAGGAAGATCTGCAAATCGTGTGTGGTGCCAAAAACGTGGATGCAGGTCAAAAGGTTCCTGTTGCAGTTGTAGGGGCAAAGTTGCCGGGAGATTTCCACATTAAAAAAGCCAAGCTACGCGGTGTTGTATCCATGGGCATGATCTGCTCGGCCAAAGAACTGGGCATGAATGACAAGCTGCTTCCAAAGGAATTGCAAGAAGGTATTTTGGTGCTGCCTGAGGATGCTGAAATTGGTATGCCAATTACGAAGCTGCTGGCGCTGGATGATAAGGTGCTGGATTTTGATCTGACACCCAACCGTTCGGATTGCCTGAGCATGCACGGAGCAGCATATGAAGTGAGTGCGATTCTGGGACGTGACATTTCGCTGGCTGACCCGGCTAAGGATCTGGTGGAAATTAGCAATGCAGCAGCAGATCATCTGTCTGTGAAGGTAGATACTCCTGAACTGTGTACGCACTATGCGGCCCGTTATATCACAGGTGTAAAAGTGGCGGCTTCCCCATTATGGATTCAAAACCGTCTGATGGCGGCAGGTGTTCGTCCGATCAACAACATCGTAGATATTACGAACTACGTCATGCTGGAATACGGTCAGCCGCTGCATGCTTTTGATGCGGATAAGCTGGAAAATGGAAATATTGAAGTTCGACTCGCTCGTGCCGGCGAAACATTGATTACACTTGACGATCAGGAGCGTAAGCTGGAGCCGCATATGCTGCTGATTACAGACGGTGTGAAACCAATTGCATTGGCAGGCGTGATGGGTGGAGCCAACTCCGAGGTTACGGATGCGACGGTCAGCATTGCGCTGGAATCTGCGAAGTTTGACGGCGGTACAGTTCGCAAAACATCCCGTCAACTTGGACTGCGTTCGGAAGCAAGTCTGCGTTTTGAAAAAGAGGTTGATCCAGGAGCTGTTGTGCCTGCTGTGAATCGTGCAGCTGCGCTGATTCAGCGTTATGCGGGAGGCACTGTACACCAGGGCATCGTAGAATCTGCGTCTGCAAAAGCTGAAAACCGCATTATCAAGCTGTCGCTAGATAAAATAAACCGATATTTGGGAACCGAACTGTCTTTGCTTGAGGTGAAAACGATTTTCGGTAGACTTCATTTCGGATGTGGCGACGCAGAGCAAGGGGTACTGGAAGTTGAAGTACCTACACGCCGTGGAGATATTACCATTGACGTGGACTTAATCGAAGAGGTAGCTCGTCTGTATGGTTACGACAATATCCCGACCACGCCGATTGAAGGTCCGACAACTCCGGGAGCTTTGACAGCATCGCAATCATTGCGCCGCTCCCTGCGCAGATTGCTGGCTCATGGTGGTTGGCAGGAGACGATCAGCTACTCTTTTGTACATCCGCAAAGTACGGGGTTATTTAATGCCCTGACAGAAGGTAGCCATCCGGTACGTTTGGCTATGCCTATGAGCGAAGACCGTAGTGTTTTGCGTACGAGTATCATTCCACAGATGCTGGATACAGCAGTGTACAACATGAATCGCAAGCAAGACAATCTGGCGATTTTTGAGATGGGAACGGTATTTTATACAGAGGAACAAACATTAACCCGTCAGCCGCAGGAAATTCAAGTGCTTAGTCTACTGCTGACTGGGGTACGCCGTGAAAAACAATGGAATATTGGTGCTGAAAAGGTTGATTTCTTTGATATTAAAGGCGCGCTTGAAACGGTGTTTGACTATTTCGGGTTGAGTGCCAGCATTCGTTATGTGGCTGACCAACCGCAAAGCTACCATCCGGGCCGTTCCGCTTCGGTATGGCTGGATGTGAATGGGAACTCTCAACGGATCGGTACCATTGGGCAGATTCATCCGGAGCTTCAACAATCTTATGGGCTGAATGATACGTATGTAGCGGAAATTGCGTTGCAACAGGTCGTTGAACACGCAAACTCTCATATTCAGTTCAGAGAGCTGGCTCGCTTCCCATCCGTGGAACGTGACATTGCCCTCGTGGTAAATAAAGACGTTGAGGCAGGTGAACTGCTTCGTGTTATTCACGCTGCAGGCGGAGAGCTATTGCAGGATGCGCGAGTGTTTGATGTATTTACAGGCAGTAAGCTTGGTGAAGATAAGAAGAGCGTAGCTATCTCTCTGACCTATCGTCATTGGGAACATACGTTGACGGATGAAGAGATCAATGCGGCGCATACTCCTGTCGTTACGTCTCTGGAACAAACTTTTGGAGCGGAATTGAGAAAGTAGCAGGAAATGCGGGAAGCTGTATCGAATCTTAGTGACAGAGGTTCGATACGGCTTTTTGGCCTATCATCATAGAAGCTCTCTTACTCTGATATTTACCCGCTGCGGGGAAGCCGGACTAATAAGGTTGAACGCTTCACGGAAGGCGGGTTACCATAGTACCGGACACACCTTAGAATCAACATACAGTAGTATTGAAGGAGGGCATAATTGTGACTACACCAGATCGTACTCGCGTCACTGTAGAGATCTACGGTACTTCTTATAAACTCGTCGGCAGCAATACCGATTATATGAAGCAGGTTGCCAATTACGTGGATGAGCGTATGCACAGCATTTCTCAAGCTCATTCGCGTCTGGATATGCCCCGAATTGCCGTGCTGGCTGCGGTTCATATGGCAGAGGAAGCTGTACAAATCCAGGAAATTCAGAGTCATATGAACCGCTTAGCAGCGGAACGAGCAGAGCTCCGGGGGGATCTGGCGCAACTCCAGACGGCTCTAGGGGAACAGCAGCAAAAAAATACAGATATGCATCAATCTCTTATTCAACTAAAGGAAGAAAAGGAAGCAACGCAGAAGAAGCTGATGGAAACCGAATCTGTATCAGCCAAGGAGATTGCCCAATTGAAGGCAAAGCTGGAACAGCAGGAGAAAAAAGCGGCTGAACTTGAAAATGGACAAAAACAAGCTAAACGTGAATTAGAGGAGTCTCGTCAAGAAGCTTCTCGCAAGCTGAAAGAGCAGCAGGAGGCGGCCAATGCTCGTATCCGGCAGATAGAAGAGCAGATGAAGAAGGAAGTGGCTGAAGCGGCTAAACAGGCTGAAGCCAAGCTGTCAGCTGCAGAGAAGACTCATCAGGAGCAAAAGCGTACAGAACTGGACAAGCTGCGATCTGCTTTGCAGCAAGAGCATAGTAAGAAGGTAAGCGAATGGCAGACCAAGTGCTCCGGGCTGAATGAGCAGCTGGAGCAGGAACGTAAACAGGCTGAATTGGCGTTGAATGAAGAAAAGCTACAGCATCAGGAAGCGCAGAAACGAGCTGATGAAGCTGCACTGGAGCAGGAGATTCGGGTTGAGGAGCTTCAGGAACAATTAGAACAAGTACAGGCAGGCAGTACAGAGCTTTCTTCTCGTCTGGGAGAGGCTCAAGAGCAAGCAAGAGTACTGAAGCAACAACAGTCCGAGCTGGAGTCTGTACTGGAAACACAACGACAGGTTGCGATAGAGCGAGAGCAGGCAGATACGCTTGCGCGTGAAGAACTGCAAAGCCGATATGATCAATTAGAAGCTGAAGCCAAGGCTGCGCAGCAGCAGACGGCTAAGCTGGAGGAAGAACAGCGGCGGATGCAGAAGCTGCTGGAGCAAGCTCACGTATCTTCTCGCAAGCTGCAAAGTGAGCTGGCTACGCTAGCTGAAAGCGAGAAGTCATGGAAGAAACTTGCAGAAGAACGCCAGTTGGCAGTTGATGAGCTGGAGCTCTCCCTGCTGGAAGCACGTGAACAGAAGGAAGCGATACAGGAGCAATTACAGCACGCAGCGGCTGAGCTCGAAGCTATTAATGATAAATTTGCTTCACAACAGCAACGGCTAGTTCAACTCGAAGCGAGAATCAAGGAGCTTTCACCTGAGCTGATTCGCGTTCAGGATGAGCTTGAGAAAGCCAAAGTCCGAGAGCAAGAGGGAGCGAAGGCGTATCAATCGCTTCAGGAGCAATATGGAAGCATGAAGAGCCGAGCTGGACAGCTAGAGCAAAATATCAAGCAGCTTCAACAGGAAGATCACGAACGGCGGAGTAAGCTGGAACGTGCTGAGGAAGAATCTCTGGAGTGGCAACTTAAATACGATCAGTTGAAGGCAGAAGCGGAACGTCTGGAAGCTGAAGATGCTGCCCGTAAGGAAGAATTTGCATCTTGGGAACGTGAAATAGCGGTAACAGTTGAACAAAAGGAACAGCTTCAGGAGGAGACTCGTTTGGCGGTTGAAGCTGCCAAAACGGCGAAAGCTGAACAGCAGTCCATAGAGCAGGAACGAATGGCCTTGCAGTCTGAATTGGACGAAGTGGGTCAAAAATATGAAATGGCGGCGCATCAGCTTCGTTTGTTACAAGTACAACAGGACGTAGATCGGGAAAATACGGAGAAGATTTCTACAGAATTACGTCAATTACAGGAAGAATACACTAAGCTTCAAACGGAGTACAATGAATGGATTGAACTTATCGAACAGGATCAGTAGATACGGATTATAAATGTATGGCAATCCCCGGCTGCTCATCGCCGGGGATTGTTTGCTTATTGTATCCACTCAGAAGTGTTTATGGCAAAAAGCTGTCCTTTGGCAGACGAAATCTGCTTCGGGACAGCTTTGCCGGGAGGGTCTACTGAAATTATTTCCCGTCTTTGCGACCGGCTTCAAACGGTGTCGATACCGGAATGAACAGGTCGATAATCCCGATAACCAATGCAGCGAGCAATGCGCCCAGAACGGAAACACTGACATTGGTCACCACATACTGAGCGATCCAGATAACCAGAGCGCTCACTAGAAAACCTACGATACCGCGTCCAAATGGAGAAACGCGTCGGCCGAACACTGCCTCGATGATGTAACCAACCAAGGCAATGACAATGGCAAGAATCAGCGCGCTCCAAAAGCCGCCTACACTAAATCCGGGAACGATCCAGCTTACGACCATCAGCACCAGAGCGGCAACGATGAAACGTACAATGTGCCCGAGAATGCTCACGGAATAACCTCCTTTGTTTTTTGAATTTACAGGGTTAGACAAAGGTTAGTGTGTGGCATGAAGAGCTTTCTTATGTGTAAAACAGAGTTGGCAAATAGCGTAAGTTTGCTGCTTTCGGTATAATATAGATATAAGTGAAAGGAGTAGTGAAGTTGGACTCTAAAATTTTCAAAACCCTTGAATATCAAAAAATTCTAAATAAACTAAGTCACTATGCCCAAACGGCAACGGGACAACAGACAGCCCTTCGACTACAGCCCAGCGATGATTTGGAGCATATCAAGAAAATGCTGAAAGGCACGGATGAGGCTTATGCTGCTGATCGCCTCAAAGGAGTGCCTTCATTTAACGGAGTAGTAGATATCACTCCGGCGGTGAAGCGTGCCCGTATTGGTGGAACGTTAAGCCCGCAGGAGTTGCTCGGCATTCGGACAACAGTTCAGGCCGCACGCCGTATACAGGTATACGTGACAAGTTTGCATGAGGAAAATCCTGTCGAAACATTGCTGTATTGGAGTGAGCAGCTTTCGGAGCAGAGAGGTTTGGAAAACTCCATTAAAGGCTGTATTGACGAGAATGCAGAGGTGCTGGATTCTGCCAGCACAGAGCTTTCTCAAATCCGTCGGGAGCTGCGCTCGGGAGAAGTGCGTATTCGTGAAAAGCTGGATTCCATGATTCGTTCCTCAACTGTCTCCAAAATGCTTCAAGATCAGTTGATTACGATTCGCGGAGATCGGTTTGTGATCCCGGTTAAGGCCGAATACCGTTCTTATTTTGGCGGAATTGTTCATGATCAATCCGGGTCTGGTGCAACATTGTTTATCGAGCCTGAATCCATCGTAGCCATGAACAATAAGCTGAGGGAAACAAGGCTGAGAGAAGAGCGTGAAATTGAAGTCATTTTACAAAAGCTGACCGCACTCGTCGCAGAACAAGCAGATATGTTGCTGTATGATGTGGACATTTTGGGCAATCTTGATTTTATTTTTGCAAAAGCGCGTCTTGCCCGTGAAATGAAGGCAACCTTACCTTTAATGAATGACCGCGGATATTTGAAGCTGAAAAAGGGCAGACATCCTCTAATTCCGTTGGAGCAGGTTGTTCCCATTGATGTGGAGTTAGGCAATTCATACACCTCTATTATCGTTACCGGACCGAACACAGGGGGGAAAACCGTTACTCTGAAAACAATCGGTCTGCTTAGTTTGATGGCGATGTCTGGACTGTTTGTACCTGTTGAGGATGAAAGCCAGCTGTGTGTATTTGATGCAATCTATGCCGATATTGGTGACGAGCAGAGCATTGAGCAAAACTTGAGTACATTTTCCAGTCACATGACCAATATCATTAGCATCCTGAAAAATATGACGCCAAAAAGTCTTGTATTGCTTGACGAAGTGGGGGCAGGAACGGACCCCGCGGAAGGTTCGGCTCTGGCTGTATCCATTTTGGAGCATATACATGCAATGGGTTGCCGCATGGTTGCGACGACTCACTATAGTGAATTGAAGGCGTATGCCTATGAGCGCAAAGGAATTATTAATGCAAGCATGGAGTTTGATGTCGCTACATTAAGCCCGACTTACCGCCTTCTGGTCGGTGTACCCGGACGAAGTAATGCATTTGCCATTGCCGAGCGATTGGGATTGCCAGGGCGTATTTTAGACTATGCCCGTGGTGAGGTAACGGAAGAAGACCAGCGCGTTGAGCACATGATCGCGTCACTGGAGCAGAACCGTTTGACAGCTGAGCAAGAACGGGAAAAAGCGGAGCAGCTACGTAAGGAAATGGAAGCATTGCGTAGCCGTCATCAGATGGAGCTGGATAAGCTGGAGTCCCAACGGGACCGTATGCTGGAAAAAGCTGAGGACGAAGCAAGGGTTCTCGTGGATAAGGCTCGTAGTGAAGCAGAGAAAATCATTACTGATTTGCGTAAATTGGCTCAGGAAGAAGGGGCCTCGGTTAAGGAGCATAAGCTGATTGCAGCTCGCAGAGAACTGGATGAGGCTGAACCGAAACAACGCAAAAAAAGTACCGTCAAACGCCCGGCTGCTACGCGTACTCGTTCTATCATGGCTGGCGATGAAGTATCCGTCCACAGTCTAAATAAAAAAGGCCACGTGGTTGAACTGTCCGGTACCAAGGAAGCTGTGATTCAACTGGGAATCATGAAGATGAAGGTCAGTCTGGATGATCTGGAACTACTGCAACCTGCACAAACAACGACTCCAAGAGTTCAAAAACCAGTGACTGGCGTTAAGCGGACACGGGATGATAACGTACGAAGTGAACTTGATCTTCGGGGGGCGAACGTGGAAGAAGCCTTGATGGAAGTGGACCGCTTCATGGATGAAGCGTTTCTGGCCAATCTGGGTCAGGTACACATTATTCATGGTAAAGGTACGGGTGTCCTGAGAACCGGTATTCAGGAGTACCTCCGCAAGCATAAGCATGTGAAAAGCTACCGTATCGGTAATTACAATGAAGGCGGCACAGGCGTAACAGTTGCTGAATTGGAATAGCTAGGGGTTGCCGGCTTTGCCCGGGAACGATTGGTAGAACGGGAGGGACGAAGTGAAGATGGCGATTGATGAATTGCTGTCACATCCGTTGGGGATGATGCTGGGTTATTTCTCGGTGGCGGTGCTGGAGCTAATTGTATTTTTGTCGTGTTTTGAGCTGGTAACCCGCTATAAATGCTGGGAAGAGATCAAGCGCGGCAATGTTTCGGTAGCCATGGCTACGGGAGGGAAAATGTTCGGTATTTGCAACGTACTCCGCTTTGCAATGGAAGCCAAATCCAGTGTGTATGATACGATGATTTGGTCGTTCGTTGGCTTTTTACTGCTTCTTGCGGCGTACTTTCTTTTTGAGTTTCTGACACCAGTATTTTCTATCGATCAACAGATTAAAGAGGATAATCGTGCTGTCGGCTTGTTCTCCATGATTATTTCCATATCTTTATCTTATGTGATCGGTGCCAGTGTAACTTGACACATCTTGTATACTAGAGCTTGGTATACGCTTGGAACGGAAGGATGATAAAGCTTGGAAATGACTATTTGTCCATGGTGTAACATGGAAATTATTTGGGATGAAGAATTAGGACCTGAGGAAGAGTGTCCTTATTGCCATAATGATCTAAAAGGGTACTCTGACATCACCGATGATGAAGATGAGTCTGTTTCTCCACCTGTTCATAGACATGCCGGTGAGCATGGACATGAAGAGACGAAACATGATCATGTGGCTTCTGTAACCCCGGCGCCCCACTCTCATGGAAAAGAAGACCTGAAGGGTTATCGGACATTGAGTATTCAGCTCGGTGATGATGAGGAGCAGGATATTTTATATGAGGCAGAGGATGAAATCGTAGTTGAAAAACCGGTTGATGCACCGTTGTTGCAGGATAATGAGCTTCATAAGTTGCCTGTGCTGCATACTTTGCAAAAATTTGAAGAAAGCGGTGCGGATCTGATGGCTTATGAACAAGGCGCTGAACAAATACTCGACAGACAAGATGAGGTTCTTGAATGTTCTCAATGTGGGGAGTACATGCTGCATGCAGGTTCGCAAACCGTAACCAGAGAAGGTTTTGAACCGTCGATGTCTCCAGCGCTTGGCAAGCCCGTTCTGGATTTGCCGTTCGTCTTGAATGTTTATGTGTGCCCTAGCTGCTTCCATGTCCAGCAGACACTGTCAGAGAATGACCGACTGCGGATGCTGGAGAAGCTCAGCGGTATTTCCAACAATTAAATAGCAATTCCCCGGATAGGCCCAAGCTCAATACGGGCATCTTAAATCGAAGAAATCTTTGAACAAGCTGGCTTGAAATAAGCTGATTGGTGATTTTTCGGTTAGGGGGAACTGCATTGAAATCAAACCTGAACGGACAATCCATTCTGCTATTAAGCTTGAATGGATTGTTTGTGTTTGCAGCAGCATTGTCAGGCACATTTCTTAACGTGTATTTGTGGAAAAGCAGGCAGGATTACGCGATGATCGGCTGGTTTAATGTCAGTCAACAAATTGCACTGGGAATTATGGTCTGGGTGGCTGGAAAGTGGGTCAAGGAACATAACAAAATGAATGCCCTACGCGTGGGGACCGCATTATCAGGCCTATTTTATCTGATCGTGTTATATACGGGACCGCAGGCTGTGAACTACATATGGCCGCTCGGGATGCTGCTGGGTGCAGCATTAGGTTTATTCTGGCTGGCGTTTAATGTGATTTTTTTCGAAGTCACGGATCAGGCAAGCCGTGATCATTTTAACGGATGGGTGGGTCTGCTGGGCTCGTTTTCTGGTATAGTGGGTCCTTGGCTGTCCGGTTGGATTATTGCCCGTATGGAGGATGACGCAGGTTATCGCGTGATATTCAGTATTTCCTTGGCCTTTTATGTCGTAGGAGTGGTGCTTAGTTTCTTTCTTCGCAAACGTAAGCCGACAGGAAATTACAATTGGAAAGAGCCCAAGCAACGATTGTCACAAAAAGGGAGTATGTGGCGTCCGTTGTCGTTATCGCTTATTGCCCAGGGCATCCGTGAAGGGGTGTTTGCCTTCCTGATTACGCTGCTCGTATATGTAGCTACCCAACAGGAATGGAAGCTGGCACAGTTTTCACTTATCACCTCGGCGGTATCATTCTTCAGCTTTTGGGCTGTCGGAAAATGGCTCAAGCCACACTATCGTTCGGCGGGTATGCTGTTGGGTGCCGTGTTGTTGGTGATCGCGCTATTACCGTTATTGTGGCGTATGGAGTATAGCACACTACTGATTATGGGGATCGGCACCGCTTTATTTATGCCTTTATATTTAATTCCCATGATTTCTGCGAGCTTTGATTTAATGGGGACGAGTAAAGGAGATGCCAATCAGAGAGTGGAACTGGTTGTACTGCGCGAACTATGCTTAATGGTAGGCCGATTGACCGGAACACTCATTTTCTTGGGTGTCCTAAGTATCAGCAAGGCTCCTACGGCGATGATCTGGTTGTTGATTGGCCTTGCATTGATGCCAGTGCTCGGATGGTTTTTTATGCGAAGTGTGCTGAAAATGGAACAAAAGACGAAGCAGAGCAAATCTCATTCCCATGCACAACGCTGGCACAAGCAAACCGAATAGTTTGAAAATACATTAAAAAAGACCTCCAGACCCAATTAGTAGGGGAAAGAGGTTCTTTTTGTATTCATATGTTAAACCATCGGTTCCGTTGTTTCAGGCGAGGGCTTGGTAGTACGGTTTAGAGAATAAAGCTCCATTTCAGGTCGGTGTGTGCCCGTCAGTTCATCAGCCAATAGCTGTGCGGCCATCATACTCGTAACCGTCCCATTTCCCCCGTAACCCTCCAAAAAATAGCAGTTTGGAAAACGTGGATGTGGACCAATATACGGCAAGCCGTCGTGAGAGGAGCCGAATACAGCCGCCCAAGCATAGTCGATCTGAAATGGAACACCGGGAAAATGCTCCTGTAGTGTTTGCAATAGCTTTTGCTGTTGGTGTAGCAGCCTGATTTCACGTTGATTGGCGTCCAGTACAGGTTCATCCAAACCACCAATAATGATGCGTCCTTCCGGTGTTGAGCGTATGTACAGATAAGGACGAGCAGTTTCCCAGATCAGACACTGCTCATGCCACAAGGGAACATCTCCGATGGGATTGGTGGCGATAGCATAAGAGCTTTCCAGAACGGCTCCGCGATCTGTTTTAATCTCCTGTGTTTCATAACCCGTTGCAAAAATGATTTTTTTCGCTCGGATAATTCCACCGCTGGTATAACAAACAACTTCATTTTCATTAAATTCAAAATGCTTGGCTTCCGTATGCTCATATAAGCGTACACCGAGACGGCTGGCGGATTGCAACAGTCCTTGGGCAAACAAAAATGGATTAACCTCGGCATCTTCGTGCGTGTACAAGGCTGCTGATTTTCGAAAAGGAAATCGGGCTGCAATCTGTTGCTCATCCCAGTATTCGACGGGAAATCCAAACCGGGTTAGCTGTTTGTACTCTTCCTGAAGGATCTGCACATCCTCCGATGTACTTGCATAGTACAGGCTACTGCGGCGTATAAAGGACGGATCAACTTCCAGCGTGGTAGACAGTTTTTCCAACTGATCCAGAGCATCTTTGCACATACGGTAAAACAGTACACCGTTCGTTTCACCAAACGTATTGATGAAGGAGGTTAAGGTCTTATCATTGCTATATTGCAGCAGTCCGGTATTGGCCGAAGAACTTCCATGTACCAGCTTGCGTTTATCAATAACCACGGTGTCTACCTGTCGTTCTCCCAATAGCCGGGAGCAGATGGACCCACCCATCCCGCCTCCGATGATCAGTACATCACAATTTAAATCCTCTGCCAAAGGCGGAAAATCCGATGTTTGCTCCAAGGTACTCGGCCAATACGTATTCCCGCTAATCAATTCCATATAAACAGCACTCCTTATAGGCAATATGTAGTATCTCTTATGTGTACATAGTATTTCGCCAAACGGACAAGATAACCAGCGTGCAACAAAACATTTAAGGAGGCACAGAGACTATGCAATCTACCAACATGCAACCCTTGACAGGCAAAGAGCTGGAGTACATCGTGGACTCCATTTCCAATGAAGAACTGCTGCTCAAGCAATGTACGGCGACAGCAGCATCCATTCAGCATCCAGCCATTCAGCAAGCTTGTCTGCAATTCGCGAGAACTCATGAGAACCACCTGAACCTGCTTTCCAATGCACTTCAACAGCACCAGCAGCTTGCTCCTATGCAACCGCAGCAGTAATTATGGATTAACCAATAAAGGAGGTAATATCACGATGTTTTCACAGAACAATACGTCATTTATGCCCGAAGAAGATTTGCTCTATACCATTCTTGCCGATATGAAACGCACGGTGGGAGAGTATACAACAGCGACAACGGAATCCAATTGTCCGTCTGTGCGTCAGATGTTCACCGACCTTACGAACGATACGCTGCGCCTACAAGGCGATTTGTATCGTCTGATGAGTCAAAACAATATGTACTCCACTTCGTCAAAAGCACTGCGCATCGATTTGGACAAACAGATTCAAGAAGCTCGCAAGACCCAACACGAATGCCAACAGTTCATTCAGCAAAAGTCGTCATCAGCGGGGGGATATGGTCAACCTATGCATCAGCAAGGGCAGCCTACTCACCAAAATAACCCTTACTATATGTAAACGGGATATTCCGTTTTTGAAGCAATTTCCCATAACAGCCGTCCGTCTGCCGGGTTTACCGGGGCGGACGGTTTTTCTTTGCAGGTTTAAAGTGCGTATTGTATGATGTATAGTAATCTCTTTCGATGGAGGCCTTATGTAGAATGACAGAGCTAAATGGTTTGAAATTAAAAGTGCTGGAATTGTTAAAAGAAGATGCAAGAAGAACACCGACTTTGTTGGCTACTTTACTGGGGGTTGACGAGCAGGATGTACGCACCTCAATTAAAGAGCTAGAAGACCAACATGTAATCGTTAAGTACGCCGCCGTAGTCAATTGGGATAAAGTCGACGACGAAAAGGTTACTGCTTTGATTGAAGTACAGATTACACCCGAGCGTGGAAGAGGATTTGAAGGTATTGCAGAACGGATTTATTTGTATCCGCAAGTTAAATCGGTTTATCTCATGTCTGGAGCATACGACTTGCTGGTAGAAGTTGAAGGCCGCAACCTCCGTGAGGTCGCTAATTTTGTGTCGGAGAAACTGTCTCCTATTGACTCGGTCTTGTCCACCAAGACTAATTTTACGCTTAAAAAATACAAGCAGGACGGAATTATCTTTGAGGATCATCAGGAAGATAATCGTCTGGTGATTTCGCCGTAAAGGAAGATCATGATGAATCTCAAAACAGAAGCATTTACCGACAGTAACAAAGCCATGAGTTCCTATTTGTCCCCGTTGGTGCGCGAAATTCCATCTTCGGGCATTCGTAAGTTTTTTGACTTGGTGGGTGGCAACAAGGATATTATTACCCTTGGTGTAGGCGAACCGGATTTTACAACCCCTTGGCATATGCGGGAAGCCTGTGTCTATTCATTAGAGCGAGGTTTTACCAGCTACACGTCTAATGCGGGAACGCCAGAACTGCGTGAAGCGATTAGTGATTATCTGAATGAGCAATTTGAAGTTAATTATGATCCTAAAAATGAGATTATCGTGACCGTTGGGGGAAGCGAGGCGATTGATCTTGCTTTGCGTGCGTTAATTGTACCTGGCGACGAAATTCTCGTGCCCGAGCCGTGCTACATTTCATATTCTCCAATCACTTCAATTGGAGGCGGGATTCCGGTAGGTATTGAAACATTTGCTAAGGATGAATTTAAGCTGACGGCTGAGGCGTTGGAGGCAAAAATTACACCTAAATCCAAGGTGCTGATTTTATGCTATCCGAGTAATCCAACTGGGGCTACGATGACTTATGAAGATTGGCTTCCGATTGCCGAAGTCGTGGAAAAGCATGATTTGATCGTCATTTCTGATGAAATTTATGCTGAATTGAATTATGGAGAGAAGCATGTTAGTTTTGCCGCTATGCCTGGTATGATGGATCGTACGATTCTCGTCAGTGGTTTCTCCAAAGCCTTCGCCATGACAGGCTGGCGTATTGGATATACATGCGGACATCCAGATCTGATTGCGGCTATGCTCAAAATCCATCAGTACACCGTAATGTGTGCGCCTTCTATGGGGCAAGTTGCGGCACTGGAAGGCTTGCGGAATGGTTTGGGTGAGAAAGATCGTATGGTAGAAGCCTATAATCAGCGTCGCCGTCTGATGGTTGAAGGGTTCCGGGAAATCGGCCTGGAGTGCCATGAGCCAAGAGGGGCTTTTTATGTTTTCCCTAGTATTCAAAGCACGGGACTTAGCTCAGATGAATTTGCACAGCGTCTATTGGCAGAGGCTAAAGTTGCGGCTGTACCGGGTAATGTGTTCGGTTTGGGAGGCGAAGGCTATCTTCGTTGCTCATACGCGACTTCTGTTGCTCAGCTGACGGAGGCACTGGATCGGATTGGTCATTTTGTAGAAAAAGTAAGAAAAGAAGGTTAAAATTATTTTTTTATGGGTAATTCATAAAAAATAGTCTTTTATTTCTAAATTTCTATGCTATAATTTGAATTCGAAAGCAGGAAGTTCAATTTTTCAATTGTAGGAGGAATGCTCATGTCATATGTTGGATATAATTCGTCTAGTTCAATAGGATACGACATTTCCCTAGAAGATGAAATTTTGTTCCTGCGCAATGAGATGATGCGGACGTTTCAGGAAGAGCAGTCCTTCACCTCTGATCTTGTCATCGAGATTAGTTGCAAGCTCGATTTGAAAATCAATGAATACATGAAAATGTATGGTACGGAATGCAAGGTTTAACCGTGTGAAGTCAGCCAAAGGTAAGAAGGAGGCCGTAGGGCCTTCTTTTTTTGCGTTCACAACTTATGATATATTAATGGCATGGAAGAGGGGGCGTACATATGAGAACAGGGCTAAAAAGGCTATCGCCATGGATTATCGGAATGTTGACACTTGTATTATTGGCTGGATGTGGGGGACGGGACAAGGACAGCTTCTCCATTTTTATTATGGATAAAGGGGATGCCTCAGTCATCCGTGAAGAGCTGGCACAAAAGCTTAAGGATAAGCTGGGCGAACAGGCTCCGACTATTGAGATTTCAGTCAGTCCGCTGTATAACCAGCAGAAGTTGGTTGTAGAATATGCGGCCGGGGAGCATGATCTGTTTCTTTTGCCGGAAGAGGACATGAAGCTGTATGGACAGAATGGTTCGAATCTGCCGTTAGATGATGCTTTTGACAAGAAGACGTACGCTCGGGGCGTGTTCGAGGGCGGCGTATTTAAGAAGAAGGGGCAGGAGGAAGAAGAAACAGATGTAAGCAAGGAAACTCATTTGTTCGGAATTCCGGTGGAGCAGATGAAGATGTTTAAGGAGCTAAAATATAACTCAAAAACATTATTTGCTACCGTGCCGCCTCGTACAAGCAATAAGGAAGAAGCCATCAAGGTGCTGAAAGCACTTACGGAATGATAAGGGGGATGGAGTAATATGGGGATCTATACCAGAACAGGTGATGAAGGACAAACTTCTGTGATTGGAGGTCGAGTGTCCAAAGATGATGACCGTGTGGAGGCATACGGTACAATTGACGAGCTGAACAGCTTTGTAGGACAAGCGATCAGCTTTGCCGAAGGGGAAAAGTTTGCGAATATTCGGACTCAATTGGAGGAAATACAGCAGGAGCTGTTTGATTGTGGTTCGGATTTGGCGTTTGTTAAAATCAGTGAAAGCAAATATAAGGTGAAAGACGAGCTGGCAGAGCGACTGGAAGGCTGGATTGATGCATGTCAGGAGGAAAATCCGAAGGTGGAGCGTTTTATTATACCGGGTGGTAGCACATTATCCTCAACGCTTCATGTTTGCCGTACGGTTTGCCGACGCGCGGAACGCCGTGCTGTTACACTAGGTAAACATACGGACATCAATCCGGCGGTACGTCGGTATTTGAACCGTCTTTCCGATTATTTCTTTGCCGTTGCTCGCACAGCGAATGTCCGTCAGGGTGTGCCCGATGTCGAATATGTGCGCAGCAAAAAAGTGTTCCGCAAATAAGGAGGCAACCGGGAATTTGTGATGAGCTTGTACTATGAACCTATCGTATATACGATCCCTCCTGAGGAGGAGGGCATGCTGTTGAAGACTATTTTACAAAAACGTATGAACATTTCTCGAAAGTTAATATCCAAACTCAAGCTGACCGAGCAAGGTATTATGCTGAACGGGACACGTGTGTACATCAGCGTTAAGGTAAAGTCCGGGGATCAAGTAGAAATTCGCATGGAGCGCGAGCGTTCTGATGATATTTTACCTGAACCCATTCCTTTTGAGATATTGTTTGAGGATGAACATTTGTTAGTGGTGAACAAGGCGGCGGGTATGATTGTCCATCCGACTCACGGTCATTACACAGGAACACTGGCTAATGGGGTTGTGCATTATTGGCAGGCCAAGGGAGAACTGTTCCGGTTTCGTCCTGTTCATCGTCTTGATCAAGAGACGACGGGTGTGCTGGTAGTAGCCAAAAATCCGTATGTACACCAGCATATTTCTGAGCAGATGATTGCGGGAACGGTGGATAAGCGCTATACGGCTCTGGTGCATGGGCGTCCTGAGCTGCAGGAAGGTAAGGTAGACGGACCAATTGACCGCAGCCCGGATAATCCGCATTTACGTATGGTGACCCCGGATGGTTATCCTGCCCTTACGCTGTATAAGCTGGAGGAAGTGTGGAACGGGGGAAGTCGCATCGGACTAAAGTTGGAATCCGGGCGTACGCACCAAATTCGAGTGCATATGACTTATATCGGTTGTCCGTTGATCGGAGATAAAATGTACCGGATTACACCCGATGATGCTGCGCAACGTGAGCGATATGATCAGCTTGATGCCAGGATGCCTCGACAAGCCTTGCACGCCTCAGAGCTTTCCTTGGAGCATCCTGTAACCGGGGGGCGGCTGACGTTCTATGCTCCTCTACCTGAAGATATGGCTGAAATGCAGGAGCTATTAAGAGCGCAATATTTTTCAGAATAAAATATAAATAAGCTATCAAAACCAAATGGAGGTTAATCTAGCGATGAGCCAACTGAAAGTATATCAGTATTCTAAATGCAGTACCTGCCGTAATGCAGTGAAATGGCTGCAAAACAAGGGACATGAGACGGAACTTATTCCTATTTTTGAACAGCCGCCCGGCCCGGAGGAATTGGAAGATTTAATTCGAAAAAGCGGGCTGGAGCTAAAAAAGTTTTTTAATACAAGCGGTGAGGTGTATAAAGAGTTAAAGCTGAAAGATAAACTTGGAGACATGAGTCGTGAAGAGCAAATTTCGCTTTTATCCTCGAATGGTAGATTAATCAAACGCCCGATTGTAACCGACGGGAACAAAGTAACGATAGGATTCAAAGAGGAAACATTTGAGGGCACATGGGAAGCTCAATAACGCCCAATTTACACTCACGATATGTTATACTGTGGGGGTTAAATATTATGATGAATGGGAGCAATACAATCTGTGACACAACGCAATGAACAATCCGTAATGCTGGTTGACGGCATGGCCCTGCTATTTCGCGCTTATTATGCAACCGCCGCAAACGGTTATATCCGTCGTACAAAAGCTGGGGTGCCAACGAACGCCATATATGGTTTTATTCGATATTTTTGGGACGCAGTCCAAACGTTTAATCCTACACATGTCATTTGCTGCTGGGATATGGGCGGAACGACATTCCGTGGGGAACATTTTGCTGCGTATAAAGGAAACCGAGCCGACGCACCGGATGATTTGATTCCCCAATTTACATTGATTCGTGAAGTGACGGACAGCCTCGGCATTCCCAACATTGGAGCGGAAGGCTTTGAAGCCGATGATTGTATCGGTACGCTTGCACGTCATTATTCGCAAAATGAGGACATGGATGTAATGATTCTCTCAGGAGATCATGATTTACTTCAATTAGTGGATGAGCGGACACGGGTCATTATTATGAAAAAAGGGCACGGCAATTATATGGTATACACCCCGGAGACCCTGCTGACTGAAAAAGGGCTTAAGCCACGTCAAGTGGTGGACCTTAAAGGCCTGATGGGGGATGCAAGCGATAATTATCCCGGAGTACGAGGTATTGGCGAGAAAACGGCACTCAAGCTGGTTCAGGAATACGACTCTATTGAGGGCATTCTGGAGAATCTGGATCAATTAACACCCTCGGTCCGTAAAAAAATTGAGAGTGATTTGGATATGCTGCATCTTTCACGCAAACTTGCTGAAATTCACTGTGGTGTACCTGTAGCATGTGCTTTGGATAGCTGTCTGCTGACGCTGGATCACGTGCAAATTGTAGACAAGTTTGAGCAGCTTGAAATGAAAAGCTTGTGTACATTGATGGGTGTCGCAACCGGATCTTAATAAAGCTGTTAGGCTTGATACGGACAATTTAAGTAAAGTAAGTAATATAGGGATGCTGACGCTTGGTGCGTTAGTGTCCTTATTTATATACCCATATGTCGACGGAGTTATATAGTCATGTGAAGGATTATATACAATTGCAATAAGGGGATTGACCTCAGGTACATTTCAGGTGAATATAGTGGAGAGAGAACCGGATTATCGAAAGGGGACAACAGCAACTATGACAGTATTGGGAGCAATTGAGGCAGGCGGTACCAAATTTGTATGTGGAATTGGCAACGAACGTGGAGAGGTACTGGAACGGGCGAGCTTTCCAACAACCACCCCAGCAGAAACAATGGAGAATGTCATCGCATTTTTTGAAGGCAAGGGCATTGAAGCATTGGGCGTAGGCTCGTTCGGGCCGATTGATCCTATCGAAGGTAGTGATACATATGGCTATATTACAACAACGCCAAAGCCACATTGGGGAAATTACAATCTGATTGGCAAACTGAAAGAGCATTTTGATGTGCCTATGGGGTTTGACACGGATGTGAATGGAGCAGCACTTGGTGAGTCTATTTGGGGTGCCGCCAAAGGATTGGACAACTGTCTGTATATTACGATAGGTACAGGCATCGGGGCGGGTGCTTTGGTTGGTGGAAAGCTGATACATGGATTATCCCACCCGGAAATGGGGCATATTCTGGTACGTCGTCACCCAGAAGATACTTACGAGGGGACATGTCCTTATCACGGAGATTGTTTGGAGGGACTGGCAGCAGGTCCTGCGCTCGAAAAAAGATGGAAGGTTAAAGGACATGAGCTTTCTGTCGATCACTCGGCCTGGGAAATGGAAGCGTACTATCTGGCACAGGCTTTAATGAGCTATGTATTAATCCTGTCACCGCAAAAAATTATTATGGGCGGGGGAGTGATGAAGCAGGACCAACTGTTCCCGCTCATTCGTACCAAGCTTCAAGAACTTTTGAACGGATACGTACAGCATTCGAGTCTGGCAACAGATATTGAGCAATATATCGTATCTCCGGGATTGGGTGACAATGCTGGATTGTGCGGTGCTCTGGCATTGGCAAAGGAAAAGCTGAATCATTAGAATTTATGGTTGACGGCACTCCAAGGTACGGTTATTATATAGGCAACAGTATAGTACGGCTCAAAAAGGGAAGCACCTTTCTTGCGAATACGCAGGATGGGTGCTTTTTTTTGCGTTTTTGTGTTGTGCGGGACTGTCTTTCAACGATATGAGGGAGGAAGAAATCATGGATATTGTATTTTTAAATCGCTTGTCCAAACGAAATGAACAGGGCTATGAGGACTTTGCTCAGGTATGGATTGGGCAGCATGAAGGGGGATGGAGTGCAGGCTGGAGCACACAGCATGTCCCGGATGAAAGTATAGACGACCTTTGGTATGAGGGCAGCTTGTGGCAGGAATTACTACATGTATACCGTCATGAGCTGGCGCTCAAAATGGCTGAGGGCTATAGGCCCTTAATCCATGGCGTATTTCATGAGCAAGAAGGATCATCAGGACGAGGACAAACGCTGCAAAAGCTGTATTGCTACAGTGATTTGTTTCCACGTGATGAAGTGTATGAGCAGTTGACGATGTGGAGACGGCAAAAGGCAGCAACGGAACGAAAAGCACCTTATTTTATCGCTACGAATCGGCTGCTTCGACTCATTAGCGTCTATCTTCCCCATACCGAAGAAGAACTGTTGGAACTGCCTGGTATGGGGCAGGGTAAAGTGTCGCAATATGGGACGGAGCTATTGGCTATTACGACACAAAATGACCGGACCACACCATTTCCGTTAAACTGGGTAACAGAGACGCTGGAAGAAGAAGTTTTTTTGTCATGGCTATACAAGCAAAAAGAGAACCAGTACAGGCAGGAGCTGAACAAATTCAGCCTAACTAGAACGATTATCGAAGGCATTTCGGACGGTCTTTCACTGGAGCATATCGGAATGAAGACAGGTTTGCATCGTAGAGAGATGATTGAAGCTGTGGAGCATTTGGACAGGGATGGCATTGATATGGAGAAGCTGATCCGCAAGGAATTGGTGAATGTATCTGAGGAAGAGCAGGCAGCCATCTGGTCTGCTTATGAAGAGTTGGGGGATGCGCTGCTCAAGCCCGTCATGCTGAAAGTGTATGGGGAAGAAAAGGCAACCGAAACAGGACTGGATCAAATTTACGAGCGTCTGCGTCTGATCCGTATACGGTTTCGTCATCAGCAGGTACCCGACCGACATGTTGGATAATATAGAACTGATTGAATAAAGCTGAAGTATTAAAGTACATTCAGGGTTCAACATACTAAAAAGCAGCAGCGAGTTCCACACAGGACACGGCTGCTGCTTTTTATGACCAAGCTGAAAATCGAAAAAAGTATCCAACTCGGTACTTTTCCCCCTGTTCTTTTTAAACCCAGTCTTTCTTGCGGAAAATACAGAACATACTGACACCTAATGCCACCATAATACCAATGACGACAAAATAGCCATAACGTGTATGAAGCTCAGGCATATTATCGAAGTTCATCCCATATATTCCGGTAATGACTGTCAATGGCATAAATACGGTCGTAATTGCCGTAAACACACGCATAATTTCATTGGCACGGTTGGCGATACTGGATTGATAAGCTTCTCGAAGGTTACCCATCAAGTCGCGGTAAGTTTCAAAAGTCTCCGAAATTTTCACAGCATTTTCATAAATGTCGCTGAAATATTTTTGCAATTGATCGTCGATGAGCCGCAAATCCCGTTTGTTCAGGGTATTGATGACTTCTTTTTGTGGACCCAGCACTTTTTTCAGCCACAGAATCTCACTTCGTAAGCCGATGATTTCGTTCAAATGCGACTTTTTCGTATGCATTAGAATATCTTCTTCCAGCTTCTCAATGCGGACCTCAATCCGGTCACCAACCAGAAAATAGTTGTCAACAATCAAGTCGACCAACAGATACATAAAACGGTCAGGCTGGCTGACTTCTTGCTCCCACAGCATAGGCTTGAGGGTACGAAGCTCATTTATTTTCTGCTTGGTCACCGTAATGATAAAATGGCGGCCGAGAAAAATGTTCAAAGCTCGCAAAAATATTTCTTCATCATCAAAACGAATGCTATTTACAACGATAAAATAATGGCTTTCATAAATTTCAATCTTCGGACGCTGTTCTTCTTCACTCAAACAGTCTTCTACTGCAAGATCATGCATGGAAAATAAAGGCTGAAGCACTGCCAAATCATCGACATCGGCATCAATCCAATAAAAACCTTCTGCCGGTGCAGTAAGCGCCATTTCAATTTCTTCGACAGGGGTAAAAACCCCGTTGTTGACCAAACGGATTTTCATATATGTCACTCCTTATGCTCCGTCGTAACGGAAATACGTTTACCTTAAGCATAAGGAATGGACTCAGTTAGCCAGTTAGCCGGTGCGGGTAAGCGTGCACTCCCATCAAAAGCCGGAGGCTTTTGGAGCATGCAGAGCCTGGCGTCCCGTCTTTCGGCAAGCTGAAGTCATTCCTATGCTGTTGTTCAGGGATCGCCGCCTATTCGGACTCGGGTCGCCTTCCATTCCGGATTCACCTCTCAAATGTTCTTTTTTAGATTGCCACAGTATCGCAGGAAACACTCAAATCTGCACTACTGCTCCATATTTTTGCCTAATAGCACTTGTATAGTATAACGCTCGGCCTACGGCCTTTCAAGCGCAAAATCATGGGCTAAATCAACAGTAGTGGCAAGAGCTTCAACGATAGGAGGGATATGATTTAACCTATGGAAAAGGTAGACAAAATGTGAATGCAGGGTACAAATTTAAAAGTCCCATCTTGACGAAGCCCAGCCGATGCATTAAAGTGAACAACAAGAACTTTGTGAACCTAAAATGAATATAGCGAAATCTTATCAAGAGCAGGTGGAGGGACTAGCCCGATGATACCCGGCAACCGGCGATTTTAATCGCACGGTGCTAATTCTTGCAGGACGCGCGCTTTGTACAAAGAGCGTTGCCCTGACAGATGAGAGAGGCGCATATGGATACAAATATGACCTTTCTCTAACCTGAGAAAGGTCTTTTTATTATATGCCCGGCATCTCAACAAGACGATTTTCGCAAAACTTACCGAACAAGGAGTGAGTTTACATGCCGATTAAAATCCCAGACACGCTACCTGCCAAGGAAGTGCTGGAGGGCGAAAATATTTTCGTAATGGATGAAAGCTTGGCTTATCATCAGGATATTCGTCCGTTGCGTATCGCCATTTTGAATTTAATGCCGACAAAGGAGACGACGGAAACCCAACTGTTGCGCTTGGTCGGCAATACGCCGCTGCAAGTGGACGTCACGCTGGTGCACATGAAATCTCATGTATCCAAAAATACATCGCAAGAATATTTGAACATGTTCTATAAAACGTTTGACGAGATCAAGAACAGTCGTTTTGACGGCATGGTCATTACAGGAGCCCCGGTTGAACAGCTTGAGTTTGAGGATGTGAACTACTGGGAGGAGATCCAGCAAATCTTTGAATGGACGAAAACGAATGTAACTTCGACCATGCATATCTGTTGGGCCTCACAGGCAGGCTTATACCATCATTTCGATGTCCCTAAATACGGGCTCGACTACAAATGCTTTGGCGTATTTCCACACACCGTGATTAAACCTAAAGTAAAATTGCTACGCGGCTTTGATGAATTGTTTTATGCTCCTCACTCCCGACATACTGAGGTTCGGCGGGAAGATATTGATCATATTGCCGAATTAGAAGTTTTATCCGAATCCGAGGAAGCTGGAGTGTACCTCGTAGCCACGCTTGACGGTAAACAAATTTTTGTAACTGGGCACTCTGAATATGACCCGCTTTCCCTGAAATGGGAATACGACCGCGATGTGGCCAAAGGAATGGATATTGAAGTCCCCAAAAATTATTTTCCTAATGATGATCCCAAGCGCACACCACCCTCAATCTGGCGGGCACACGCCAATTTATTATTCTCGAATTGGCTGAACTATTATGTATACCAAGAAACACCTTACGATATCGGGCCCCAGATTTAAAAAGGGGCTTGTAGTTTACCCTTGTACAGTACCACCTTGCAGTAGCGCAGCAGTATAGTCTTTGACATCCATTTTTGCAGGATATGTTATAGCACCCACTATGGAAGTTAACAGGAGGATTCATATGAGTGAGAAACAGTGGAAAATCGAAAGCAGATTGGCACAAATCGGTTCAGTAGAGGAGCCAGTAACCGGGGCTGTTAATTACCCGATTTACCAATCTACGGCGTTCCGCCATCCCCGTCTAGGTCAAAGCACAGGATTTGATTACATTCGGACGATCAATCCTACGCGAAAGGTACTGGAAGAGGCTTCTGCAGCACTTGAATCGGGTGATGCAGGTTTTGCATGTAGCTCAGGTATGGCGGCGCTGCAAACGGTATTTGCATTGTTTGGACAGGGAGATCACCTCATTGTATCGCTGGATCTGTATGGCGGGACATATCGCTTGCTGGAGCGTATTTTATCTAAATTTGGTGTAACAGCAAGTTATGTGGATACGAATGATCTTGAAGCACTCGAACAGTCATGTCGACCGAATACCAAAGCTGTATTCATAGAAACACCTACAAATCCGTTAATGATGATCACTGATATTCGAGCGGTTGCCGAGTGGGCATCACAACATCAGTTGCTTACCATTGTAGATAATACGCTGCTAACCCCATATTTCCAGCGGCCATTGGAGCTGGGCGCGGATATTGTGGTACATAGCGCAACCAAATATTTGGGCGGACACAACGATGTGCTGGCAGGGTTGATCGTAACCAAAGGCAAAGAGCTATCAGCTGAAATTTCCTTCCTGCACAATTCCATAGGGGCCGTGCTTTCCCCGAGCGACTGCTATCAGTTGATGAAGGGGATGAAGACGTTAGCGCTGCGTATGGACCGACATCAGCATAATGCAACAGTGCTATCTAACTATTTACTGACGCATCCGGCGGTGGCGGAAGTATTTTATCCAGCTCTCGAAGGCCACCCAGGTCGTGAGATTCAAAATAAACAATCCAGCGGAAATACGGGTATCTTCTCCTTTAAAGTAAAGGATGCTCGTTATGTGGAGCCTTTGCTTCGTCACATTAAGCTCATTGCGTTTGCGGAAAGTCTCGGCGGTGTGGAATCATTAATGACCTATCCCGCTGTGCAGACACATGCGGACATACCAGCAGAAATTCGGGATGCAGTCGGGGTAGATGACAGGCTGTTGCGTTTCTCCGTCGGCATTGAGCATACAGACGACCTAATTGAAGATTTGCGTTCGGCGCTGGAAGCGGCACGTCAAGAAGTAGAAGGAGGGGAGCAGCAATGATAGAGGATGCGAGAAGGATCGGCCAGGATCTGGACAAAGAGCGGAAGTTCGCTACCAAGCTGCTGCATTTCGGCTCTGAAATTGACAGTGTTACGGGGGCTTCGAGCGTCCCGATCTATCAAGCTTCTACCTTTCACCATCATGATATTTTTAATCCTCCACAGCATGACTATAGCCGTTCAGGTAATCCGACACGACAAGCTTTGGAGGATTATATCGCCTTATTAGAAGGCGGAGCTAGCGGTTTTGCCTTTGCATCAGGTATGGCGGCCATCTCTACTACATTTATGCTCTTGTCTGCTGGAGATCATGTCATTGTTTCCGAGGACGTATATGGAGGAACATATCGACTGCTGACCTCCATTTTGAAACGGATGAATATCGAAACGACCTTCGTTGACATGACGGACCTCAACCATGTGAAAGAGGCGTTGCAGGAGAATACAAGGGCTGTATATATGGAAACCCCGTCCAATCCGACACTCAAAATTACCGATGTAGCAGGAATAACCTCTTGGGCACAGGATAACGGACTTTTGACGCTATTGGATAATACTTTTATGACACCTTATTATCAACGTCCGATTGAGCAGGGTGTCGATATTGTATTGCACAGTGCGACCAAGTTTCTGGGCGGACACAGCGATGTGCTGGCAGGACTTGCAGTAGCACGTACCGAATCGCTGGGGAGACAAATCAAGCAGCTCCAAAATGGACTGGGTACCGTGCTGGCTCCGCAGGAGTCATGGTTGCTCATGCGCGGTATGAAGACACTGGAGGCTCGTATGGCTCACAGCGAAAAGAGTGCAGCAAAGCTCGCCAATTGGCTGAACGAGCGCAATGACATTGAGGCGGTGTACTACCCGGGTCTGGAGAATCATCCAGGACGTGAAGTTCATGAGCGTCAATCCAGCGGTTATGGTGCAGTGATATCGTTTGATGTGGGTTCTGGTGAGCGTGCAAAAGAAGTCCTCAGTCGCGTACGTATTCCAATTGTAGCGGTGAGTCTGGGAGCTGTGGAAAGCATCTTGTCGTATCCGGCGATGATGTCACACGCGGCTATGCCCCATAGTGTACGATTGGAGCGCGGGATTACGGACGGATTACTTCGTTTCTCCGTAGGTCTGGAGGATATTGACGACCTGATTAGTGATCTGGATGAGGCGCTGCGCTAGAGCGTTAGCACATCAGTAGTATCTTTGTCGTTTTCAGGCAGGGAGCAAATATGTACAGTACTAAACAGCAAGTTTCCATTCATTCAGGAGGCTTGCTGTTTTCTATAAGAATGACATGAAGGACAGTGTGAAAAAATGCACTTTTCAGTTCTGTTTTCCTATTTCTTGTCTATATGCAATGTTGAGATAAGCTTGGCAGTTGCCTGTTTTCCTAGGTGAAAAGCAGAAAGAAGCGGGAATAAGTATGGTTCCTTACCTAAAGATATGTTAGTATTATCATTAGGTTTTACTATGCTAAATAGCACAGACAACATACAAGGCCAGTCATGAACATACATTACGGCAGGGTTCGAACGCAGGTTTGTGAAAGCATTCTCGTTCATAAGTCCTGTCTTTCATTTCGTCGCCCTGTGACAGCGAAGGAGGATACACCATGAGTGTAATCGACCATATTTTAGATAAAGCCCTACGCGGCGAACGCCTGAATTTAGAGGATACCGTTGCTTTGTTCGAATCAGATGAGGTAGAAAAAATAGGTCATGCGGCGAATAAAGTTATGAATCGCATGCACCCCGATCCCATTAAAACCTTCGTCATCGGACGAAATATTAACTATACGAACGTATGTGACGTATACTGTCGCTTCTGCGCTTTTTACCGTAGACCGGGTTCTGATGAAGGTTATGTTTTGCCGGACGAGGTGATCTTTCAGAAGATCAAGGAAACGCAGGATGTAGGTGGCACCGAAATTCTAATGCAAGGCGGTGTGAATCCGAATCTGCCGTTCAGTTATTATACGGATTTGCTGAAAGCTATCAAGGAGCGTTTTCCCGATATTACGATGCACTCCTTCTCGCCAGCTGAAATTCACAAAATGAAGGAAAAATCCGGTCTATCCATGGAAGACACGATTCGAGCCATTCATGAAGCTGGATTGGATTCGCTTCCGGGTGGAGGCGGAGAAATTTTGGATGACCGCACACGCCGCAAAATTAGCCGTCTCAAAGGCTCTTGGCGTGATTGGATGGATGTGATGCAAACGGCTCACAAGGTTGGGATGAACACGACTGCTACGATGGTTATCGGCTTTGGCGAGTTGATGGAGGAGCGTGCGCTGCATTTGTTGCGTGTTCGTGATGCTCAGGACGAATGCATTGAAAACAAATATAATTCTGAAGGATTTTTGGCCTTTATTCCTTGGACCTTCCAGCCAGACAACACCAATCTGAAGAAGGAACGCCAGACGCCAGAGGAATATTTGAAGACCGTTGCGATCAGTCGTCTTGTATTGGATAACATCAAGCATATTCAGTCTTCATGGGTAACCATGGGACCTGAAATCGGTAAAAAATCGTTGTACTACGGTTGCGATGATTTTGGCAGCACCATGATTGAGGAAAACGTAGTTTCCGCTGCAGGCGCAACGTATAAGGTTAACATTGAATCCATTCTACAGTTGATCCGCGAGACGGGTCACGTTCCAGCACAGCGCAATACCCGTTATGATATTATTCGTACTTTTGACAGTGCCAGCAGTATTGAACATGATTTTATCATGCAAAATTAATATCCGTTAATATATTGTTAATTACAAAACGCTTATCCATCACTAATCTATGTACAAGGATTAGTGTAGATAAGCGTTTTTTGATGTGTTACTTTGCTAAGCTTTCCATCGTTTCATATACATGATCTCAGCCTGCGGGTCTGCCATTTGGATGACTGCCTTAAAGCGCTGCAAATCCAACAGATGAACGCTGTAAACGATGACCATTTGTTCTTTTTTATCCTCAGATTCGCTTTTAATCTTGCCCTCTATCTGGGCAGAGTCTACAACAGGCGTGCTGTGTATACGCAGCCTGCGATATATGGCATCTTCGATGGTTTGCTGTTTCTTGCTGACAACACAAACCATACGCGTCAGACCAGTAAACATCAGCCGGGTCGTTTCATAGGCGGCGAGGCAGGATAAGGCTGAATAGAGAGCTGGCTCCCAGCCTAGCACAAAGCCAGCCGTAATGAGCAGCAGACCATTACACAGCATAACAATCTGTATTAACGGAATCTTGCGATGTGTTAGCAATAATGTGGATGGACGGCCATCGTCTGACTCGTTAAGTCCTAGTGAATCGAGCAGACCACCGTGACGAGCTGCCAGCACTGCGCCAAGCCCTATACAGATTCCGCCGCCCAAAGCGCATACGACCGGATGGCCACTCACTGCCGGAAAAGGCGAAAGAATAATGGCTGAGCCCGAAAAGGCGAACAAGCCGGGTAGTGCACGGAGCAACATGGGTTTGTGAGTAGACAGAGAATACAGCAGCATGAGTGGCAAGTTCAAAACGAATAGCAGTAACCCAAAATGCTCTTGTGTATAAAGCGACATGAGTCTAGAGATCCCCGTGACGCCTCCAGCGATCATATCATGCGGATGCAAAAACAATTCCAGACCGACGGATGCCGTAATTCCGCCAATCACCGTATAAAAGACAGGGAACCTGCTCGCATCTCCTGAAGCGGGCTTGACAAGCCGCCTCATAGAGTTTCGGCATGTTTTACAGCGTGCGGCATAGCCTTCCCTCCTATGGATTGTCGTATCCAGCTTTTACAATTACGCCGATTTACTTTCTTCCTTTCGTAGGCGGGGGTCCTTGAACTTAAATATTTTGTTTAACATATTAAAAATAGGTTTTGACTGCTTTGTCAGAAGTGGTCCAAGAATCGCCAGTATGAGTACATAGATGGCTGCAAAGGGTTGAACAATATCAAGCAAACCGCCTTCTTTACCCAAGTTGGCCATGATAATCGAAAATTCACCCCGTGCCACAATGGTCAGGCCGATATTTGCTGACGCTTTGGGAGATAAGGAGGCCGTACGCCCAGCCAGCATTCCTGCCCAAATGTTACCAAACAACGTGAGGACGACTGCTGCCAGTGCAAGCCATATCGCGTTTCCTCCCAGGGACAGTGGATCAATGGATAATCCAAAGCTGAAGAAAAACAGGGCGCCAAAGAAATCGCGGAAAGGAACAATTAAATGCTCGATACGTTTGGCATGTTCCGTTTCGGCCAGTACCAGACCGACTAACAGGGCGCCGATAGCTTCCGCCACATGAATCGTTTCCGAAAAACCAGCCACCAGAAACAGAGAGCCGAAAACAACAAGTCCGAATACCTCATTGGAGCGAATACGGAGAATCCGATTTAACAGAGGGACGGCCTTACGGCCGATAATAATGACTGCAAGCATAAAGCCTAGCGCGATTAGCGCTGATAGCAGCACACCACCGAGCGAGGATGAATCGCTAAGAACCAATCCGGAGAGGATGGAGATGTATACGGCGAGGAAAACATCCTCGAACATAATAATGCCCAAAATCATTTCAGTTTCAGCATTGGCGGTCCGCTTGAGATCTACCAGCACCTTCGCAGCAATAGCACTGGATGATATTGTTGTAATTCCGGCGATAACCAGTGTCTCTGCTACAGGAAAGCCGCTCAGGAAGCCAAGAGCCAGCCCCAGTGTAAAATTGATGCCAATATAAATGGTTCCGCCCACGGCAATGGAACGGCCTGATTTAATTAACCGACCTACTGAGAACTCGAGACCCAAGTAGAAGAGAAGAAACAGCACTCCGATTCTTCCCATAAAATCAATAAATGGGGCGCTTTCGATAAAGCGAAAATCAAAATGCCATAGCTCCATCGCATGTGGCCCAACTGCCATTCCGATCAGGATATAAAAAGGGATGACCGAGAAGCGCAGTTTGGAGGAAATAAGTCCGGCTGCAGCGATGAGAGCAATAGCCAATCCAACCTCAAATACCAGATGATCCATCCAATCACCCGCTTCCGTTCATAAGGATTTGTTTAAAGCGTTTTTGCTGATCGCGTTCCCCAACAACGACTACAGTGGCATCATCGTTAATCATCACTTCAGGACCAGGATTTACATATTTCTTTCCTTTTTTCTCCACAATGGCAATAACAGTGGCTCCCGAATTTTGCCTTACATCCAGCTCACCGATGGATTTGCCGACACTTGCATAATGAGATTCCACTCTATACCATTCGATAATAAAATCGTCAAACGTCATTTCTACACTTTCAAGCTGTTTGGGCTTATAGGTCATACCACCGATGATGGAGGCTACCAATCGCGCTTCCTGATCATTCAGGGTTGTCATAGAAATACTTTGTTCCAGATCCTCGTAATCAAAGTGATACAACTCGCGCCTGCCATCATCATGAATAATAATGACAATTCGGTCGCCACTCTCTGCATCTATTCGATACTTAATCCCGATTCCTGGCAAAATAGACTCTCGAATATCCATTTGTAAAGCCTCCTGTATGATACGTTATTTAAATGAATGGTATGGGAAATAAATCACATACTTTGGGAGTGACATGGAAACTTTCTTTTTGTATTAAATTTTATAAATTAACATAAAAAACCTGATAAATAGACTTTACGTATTACACTTATTGGGACAGGTTAACAAATAGACATGCAAATGTGGTGATGTGCATGCAAAGGGAGGTTAAGCCACATAACTAGAGGTAAATTTGATGGGGAACAAGTACAATTGCTTCTTTAGTTTGCAAATGACAGGAATAAAAGGCAGACGTAGTTTAGGGATGCTCAATAGCAGCACAAGCGCTATCAAAATGACAAAGGGAAGTGATTTGGCCGCAGCGATCACCAGATGAAGTAAAGGGGAGGACTTGCGTATAGCTGGTTTGGAATGATGCTCCAGACCGTGAGAGTCTGTTTCTAACGAGGAAATATCAGCATGAGGCATAAGAGAAGATCCCGCCGTAAACTGAAGGGATTGAGTGGTGTCTTCCGCATGAAACGTCACAGGAAGGGACAAAATCTGAACGAGGCTCAATATGACGATCATGAATGTACGCAGCATGTTCAGCATCGTTGACATCTTATCTCCTCCCTCTTGTGAAAAATTCATATTACTATAACCTTAACATACCCCACCCTAAATATTCAAACGTCTTTCGGTTTTTTTCCTATATCACAGTAATGTTTATAACACGCCAACCGGCTTTTTGAAACCAGATCATCCTCTTTTGAATATGTCTTTCTGTTTCCAGTCGTTCACTTCGTATAACCCTTCAGAGGCCGCCATATACTGAAAGCAGTGATCGAAAGGAGTGAGCCAATGGAACTGTTTACAGTGTGGACCAATACAGACGGAGATCAGGAAACCGACCGGTTTTACGAAGTGGTCAAAAGTAGAACAAAGGGACTACATATGTCACGGCGCGGATTTCGATTCACTTTCAGACAGCTGGATAACAAAGTGGCATGGACCTGCAAGGGCACAGAAAGCAATTCGGCGTTTGAAAGCTTTCTCCCCTGTGTATACAGCATCATGTCTTCGGCAATAGCGGATTATATTATCGAAGTCAAGGAGTGGGGGCTGCTCAATCTCATTCTCACCAAAGCCTGTTCGTTGCTGGAGAAAGAGGATGCAGAGCAAATTCGCAGTATGATTCGTTCACTGTTAAACGATGATGGCCCCAGAGGTCGTTTGAAGCGTCATGGTAAGCTGACTACTCTCCTGGAGAAGGATTTCAAGGAGCTTCGTGTGATCAATTTGGAAGGGCTGATTCAATTTAGGCTCCATGCGTATAAAAAAGAGCTTGAAGAAATCGTCGACTATGCTATGGAAGAATTCTGGGCAGATCGGCAATACGAAGAATTTATGGGGCTGCTTAAATATTTTGTTTTTTTTCAGGAAAGCAAAGTTCCGCTCGTACACGTACTTCACCAAGGCGGACATAATTTTACGATTCTGGATAGTGCCATGGTGCCCATACCGATTCCTGATGCAGATGACATCATTGTCGAGATGCCAGGCATTGAATTGGAAATGGAGGTCGAGGATCGAATCGTGAGCACCCTTATTTCGATTTCTCCTGCTTCCATTATATTGCACACAGACGATGAACACACCCCCATAGTGCGGACACTCCTGCATATTTTTGAAGATAAAGTGAAACTGAGCAGACTTTATCCAGGTCAGGATGTTCAAAAATAATAATCTGTTCGTATAAACTAATGGATTTCTGGAAAGCCTTTGCCTCAAGGGGAGGTTTTTTATGAGATCCATGTTGGTATGGAAACGGATTTTGGGAACCGTGTTAATTGCAACCTGTCTGGTATTGCCCGGCAATGAAGTTTACGGTCACAAAGAACCGGTCCAGCATAAAAAATGGCAGTCCACACCTGTTTTAGCTCCACGCGAAGAGCAGGTTATTACGACCATGACGGTCACGGCAACAGGATATACAGCAGGCTATGAATCGACTGGCAAACGGCCAAGTCATCCCGGTTACGGTATTACGTATTCCGGTGTAAAAGTGCGTCGTGACAAGAACACACTGTCTACGATTGCGGCTGATCCCAAAACGTTTCCTTTGGGAAGCATATTGTACATTCCAGGTTATGGATACGGGATTGTAGCAGATACAGGTTCTGCGATTAAGGGCAATAAAATTGACTTGTATTTTAAAACAACCCGGCAGGTATATTCTGAATGGGGCAAGAAAGATGTGGATGTTCAAATTATAAAAAAAGGGAACGGAAAATGTACAGAAAAGATGGTCAAATCGCTCCAAAAGGTGATAGAAACGCATAAAACTATTCCGACCGCGACACTGGATGCTTCCATATAATCCTTGAATATTGTTTTTTCCAACATCACATACTATGTTGCGGGATGAGCTTATCCCGCAAAACATACTGGGAGGTTGAGAATTATGCCAAATCAAGGCGGAAGTTCTTTCACGAACAAAGGCTTCAAGGCAAGCGCAGGAAATCAGTTCAAAGCGGAATTTGCACAAGACAATACGGTTGGTGTCGTTTCACAAAAGGTAAAGCAGTCTGAACAAAATAAAATTCAAGACAACTTTCAGACACCAAATGAGAAGTATGATGAAGAATTTGCAACAGAACAAGGCGGTACAGGCGCTGTAGCTCAAAAAGTTCAAAACTCCAGTCGCAACAAAGTTCAAAACAATGCTCAAACACCGAACGAAAAGTTCGACGAAAACTTTAACACGAAATAAAAAAGCATATACAATTGATAATGCTCCGGATTATATCCGGGGCATTTCGTTTTAAGTGAAAGTGAATAGGTACAATAGGTCTAAGGTTTTATCTCCTTTTTAATTGTTTTTAAGGTGGAATTAAGGTTTAAAGTGCAAAATAAAGTCAGTTAAACAACACCACCTTGAAGCATAGGGTTTGGGAGGAGATATACAATGGACGAATTTAAAAATAATAACTCCGGACGCCGGAACGACAACGATCAGGTTGATACCGATAATGCAACTCGGCAAAACGATTCGAACGGTTCCTCATATTATTATTCTTACGGCCCTTTTTCTTCAGTTCAATCGGACGGACAACGTAAGGAAGGGCAGTCGGTGGAAAAGGATGTTGAGATTACGCCACCACAGGCAGTGAGACCTCTTCCTCCCTCATACCATCGCGCTATGCCTGAGCAACAGGATGGTTCGGGTCGGAATGGTGGCAACTGGCAATTCAAACCGAATAAGCCCAAGTCGCAGGTGAAAACAATTTTCTTATCTTTTTTGGCTGGGATGCTGGTCATTACGGTATTGATGTACACAGCTGACCGAACAAATATGTTCACACCCGAGACGGCGTTAACTTCGGCGGCAGCTGAAAGTGGAGAAACGACTAATTCAGGAACAACTGGCTCGACTCCAAGCGCAGTTCCGGCTGTGATGCCTTCAGGTACCGCTGATGTTCAATCTGTTGTGGCCAAGGCTGGTCCGGCAGTCGTCAAAATCGAAACGCTTGCCAAACAAACCAGTGGTAGCAGCGGCAGACAAAGCAGCCCTTATTACAATGACCCGCTGTATCAATACTTTTTCGGTAATCAGTATGGTGACAGTGGCAGTAGCGGTAACAGTAATGAAAATGAAGGTAGCAACAGCGGGCAGCTGACTCCGCTTGGTATTGGTTCCGGTTTTATTTTTGATAAATCGGGTTACGTCCTAACCAACAACCATGTTGTTGAAGGCGCGAGTGTGGTTCAGGTTACAGTAGAGGGAACTAATAAGCCTTACGAAGCCAAAGTCTTGGGCAAAAATGCTGATCTTGATTTGGCGGTACTTAAAATTGAAGGCAAAAACAACTTTCCGACAGTAACTTTGGGTGACTCCGATAACGCTAAAGTCGGCGAGTGGATGGTCGCAATCGGCAACCCTGAAGGCTTTGAGCATTCGGTAACAGCCGGGGTGCTAAGTGCGAAAGAACGTACGATCACCATTAATAGTGAATCGACTGGAAAACCGACGCAATACAAGCATCTCATTCAGACGGATGCGTCCATTAACCCTGGTAACTCTGGCGGACCGCTGTTAAATCTGCAAGGGCAGGTTATCGGTATGAACGTAGCTGTTAGTGCAGACGCACAGGGAATCGGGTTTGCGATTCCGTCCAATACAATTTTGGAAGTCGTCGATAAGCTGAAAAATAACCAGCCTATCCCGAAAGAACCTGTACCTTTCATTGGTGCAAGTCTGTTAAATTTGAGTCCTGAAGTAGCCAAAGAATTGGGCACATCCCTAACCGAAGGCTCGGTAGTACGGGATATTATATACAAATCGCCAGCTTATCAGGCCGATCTGCGTCCTTACGATGTGATTATCGGAGCCAATGGCACGCCTTATAGCACATCACAAGAGCTGATCCAGTTCATTCAAAAACAAAAAGTGGGTACAGCACTGACGCTTAACATCGAACGAGCTGGGCAGAAAAAAGATGTTCAGCTGAAAATAGGCAACAAAAATGACTTTAGCTCGACGCTTCAGCAATAAGCTGATAACTCTACAAAAATGAACATGTGCACGCAAGAAACGGAAGAGGAAGATCCCTTCCGTTTCTTGCTGTATGGAGCAGCCAGATGCTACACGCGTCTACTCCTGCTACAATAGAGGGAAAAGAAGAGATAAAGGAGTTCGATCGTGTATGCGTTCTACTATTCTGATTATTGATGACGATGAAAAAATTGTTTCCATGCTACGCAGAGGGCTGGCATTTGAAGGCTATGAAGTGCTGACAGCCGCCAATGGAGCAGAGGGATTAAATAAAATGCTGACAGCTGAGCCTGATGTGGTCGTGCTGGATGTAATGATGCCGCAGGTCGATGGTTTTGAGGTATGCCGTCGCATGCGGGAGGGTGGAAGCACGGTACCTGTCCTGATGCTTACAGCCAAGGATGAGGTTGAGAATCGGGTTAAGGGCTTGGATCTAGGGGCCGATGATTATCTCGTCAAGCCGTTTGCTCTGGAGGAGCTGCTGGCGCGAGTGCGAGCGCTTTTGCGGCGTAAAACCGAACAACAGGACAATAACGGAAATCGGCTTACCTTCGAGGATTTACAACTGGATAACGAATCCCGTGAAGTGGTTCGTGGCGGCAAACGCTTGGAACTGACAGCCAAAGAATTTGAACTGCTCCATTTGTTCATGCAAAACCCCAAGCGTGTTCTGTCGCGTGATCTGATTATGGACAAAATTTGGGGCTATGACTATAGCGGAGAATCGAATGTGCTGGAAGTATATATTGCCATGCTACGACAAAAAACGGAGCAGGATGGCGGTAAACGACTCATTCGTACAATTCGGGGAGCTGGCTATATTTTAAGAGGTGATGTGTAATATGTCTATTCGGTGGCGGCTGACAGCTTGGTATTCGAGCATCTTGGCTATTGTACTTGTCATTTTTGGTCTGGCTATTTACGGACTAGTATATTACTACACATATAATGAAGTGAAAAGTCAGCTTATGACTCAGGCGCCACAGATTAACAAGCAATTACGCCTTATTATTAAAGGGGGATTGTTTGAAGTCCCTAACCTGGATTTAGGATTGGAGCAGGGGCGTGGAATAGATGACTCACAGCTATATGTACAAATTTACAATTATACGTCCGGGGTTACCAAAACCACCCAAAATATGAAAGACCTCAATATCACCTTCCCTGTTCCATCTACAGCGGCAGGAGCAGTTCAAAATGAGGGGATTCGACGTGTGAACGTAAATGGGGATTCCTTTATGATTTATCAACAGCCCATTAAGTCCGAGGAGTTGGGGTTGGTGGTCGGGTTGCTACAGGTAGGACAATTCACGGGCTCTCAGGATCGACTCATGAACAGGTTACAAAATGTGCTTGTATACGGTTCGTTGTTTGCATTACTCGCTGCTGCGACCTCAGGTCTCTTTCTGGCTCGCAAGTCTATGAAGCCGCTGGTCAAGGTCATTGAGGGGGCAAATCAGATTCAATCCAGTAATGATTTGAGTGTACGGATTGAATATGACGGACCACCAGATGAAATTGGACAATTAATCGGGACGGTTAACAACATGCTGGGGCGTACAGAGGTGTTTTACAAGGAGCTGGAAGATGCGTACGGTGCACAGCGTCGTTTTGTGGCTGATGCTTCCCATGAGCTTCGTACGCCGCTAACGACGATCCGTGGCAACGTTGATTTTTTGCTCAAAATGTGGACTACCGAACCAGGAGAGCGACCGAATATGGATGAAGAGATGATTCGCGAGCTTTCTATGGAGGCATTAAATGACATGGCGGATGAAGGCAAACGGATGAGCCGTTTGGTGAGTGATATGTTGTCACTCGCGAGAGCGGACACAGGGAAAACGTTCGATAAGACTCCCGTTGCGTTGGAACCGCTTGTAAGTGAGGTTGCCCGTCGTGCTCAGTTTTTAGAGCGAACGGCCGAATGGAATGTGGGAGATTTTTCGTTGCTGAATGGTATTTATATGGATGGCAGCAAGGATTATTTGCAGCAAATGCTATTCATTTTCATTGATAATGCATTCAAATATACACCTGAAGGCACAGTCCGATTTGATGCCATTATTTATCAAGGACAGGTGGGGCTACGGATCAGTGATACGGGCATTGGAATGGATAAGAGTGAGGTTCCCTTTATTTTTGACCGCTTTTACCGGGCAGATGAGTCACGCGGGGTGACGGAGGGAATTGGGTTGGGGCTATCTATTGCCAAGTGGATTATTGATGAACATCACGGGTCTGTGGAAGTGGTTACGCGCCAAGGAGAAGGAACGACATTTGTCATCTGGCTTCCGGTCAGCTTTTCCGCGCCTTTGGAATAGGCTATAATAGGAAGGCAACTACATCATAGAATTGGCCGGTAGAGGCGTGGAAGCCCACAGCTACCAGTTTTGGAGCTGTATACTGTGTCGAAGAAAGCGGGGGCTCATTTTGGAAGTACTCAGAATTTCGCCCCGGGGTTACTGCTACGGCGTAGTCGATGCCATGGTATTGGCACGTCAGGCAGCCAGAAATCTGGACTTACCCCGGCCTATTTATATATTAGGCATGATTGTGCATAACAGTCATGTCACCAATTCCTTTGAAGACGAAGGGATTATTACACTGGACGGCCCGAACCGTATGGAGATTTTAAGCAAGGTAGAGAGCGGCACTGTTATCTTCACTGCTCATGGCGTATCACCAGAGGTTCGCAAGCTGGCACGAGACAAGGGGTTGACTACGGTAGACGCGACTTGCCCTGACGTCACAAAAACGCATGATCTGATTCGGGAGAAGTCTGCCGAAGGCTATCAGATTGTTTATATTGGCAAAAAGAATCATCCAGAGCCGGAGGGAGCTATCGGTATTGCTCCTGACCATGTTCATCTGATTGAAAAGGAAGAAGAAATCGACAGTCTTACGTTACCAGCTGGCAAAATCCTTATTACGAATCAGACGACCATGAGTCAATGGGACATCAAGCACATTATGAAGAAGCTGCTGGAGAAGTTCCCAGGTGCTGAGATACACAATGAAATCTGTTTGGCGACGCAGGTACGTCAGGAAGCGGTAGCTGAGCAGGCTGGACAGGCGGATCTGGTGATCGTTGTCGGTGATCCGCGCAGTAACAATTCAAACCGATTGGCTCAGGTTTCGGAGGAAATTGCTGGTACAACAGCTTATCGTATTTCTGATGTGACCGAGCTGAAGAGGGAGTGGCTTGAGGGCGTAGTCAAAGTGGCTGTGACTTCTGGGGCTTCCACGCCGACACTGATTACCAAAGAGGTTATCACGTATTTGGAGCAGTATGATGCGGCTAACCCGGATACGTGGGAGATTCAGCGAACCATAGATATGAAAAAACTGCTGCCTCCTGTACGGGAGAAGTCAAAAACGACGAAATAGTTTGTGATTGATTACAGCCGTTATTCGGATACAACCATCCGGATAGCGGCTTTTTAAATTGTTTTAATTTATAGATATTATTCGGTTAGCTTCACTAAGTTAGAATATTGAATAATTCGGGATAATTAAGCCTTGACGAGTATAGCTAAAACAGGTATAGTTGCTTTAACGAATAAAAGCTTAAAAGCGAACAAGCGTCTAAGTGTCATAATATCAATCTATAATGGGTTAATAAAATATGTGTCATAGAGAGGAAGAAAAAAATGATCGTTATCGCTGGTGTTCAAACACCTGAAGAACATATTCAAGCTATTGTTGAAGTTATTGAGAAAGAAGGATTGCAGGCTCATGTATCAAGGGGATCGGATCGCACGATCATCGGACTGATTGGTAGCGTAGAGCCCAAGCTGGCTGAACATCTGCGTCAAATGAAAGGCGTAGAAAATGTGGTTAAAATATCGAAGTCCTACAAATTGGCCAGCCGTGATTTTCATCCGGAAAATACGGTTATCTCCATTAAAGGTGTAAATATCGGCGGGGGCGAGCTTGTCATTATGGGTGGACCATGTGCCGTTGAATCTGCTGCACAGATAGATGAAATTGCTGGATTGGTCAAAGCAGCAGGTGCGCAAGTTCTCCGTGGAGGTGCTTTTAAGCCGCGTACAGGGCCTTATAGCTTCCAGGGAACTGGTGTAGAAGGTTTGATCATGATGGCTGAAGCAGGCCAAAAGCACGACCTCCTGACCATCACAGAGGTCATGACACCTGAATACGTAGACATTTGTGCGGAATATGCCGATATCCTGCAAGTAGGTACACGGAATATGCAAAACTTCGATCTACTGCGTAAGTTGGGTACTTGCGGCAAGCCAGTGTTGCTCAAACGCGGCTTTAGCTCGACTTATGACGAGTTCTTGAATGCTGCCGAGTACATCTTGGCAGGGGGCAATCCGAATGTTATGCTGTGTGAGCGCGGTATCCGCACATTTGAAACCTACACCAGAAATACACTCGATTTGTCTGCGATCCCTGTGTTGCAACAGTTGAGCCATTTACCGGTTATTTCTGATCCTAGTCATGGCACGGGTAGACGTGAATTGGTTGTTCCTATGACGAAGGCTTCGGTCGCTGCCGGAGCAGACGGACTAATTATTGAAATGCATACAGATCCCGATAACTCGATGACGGGGGATGGTGTACAATCCCTGTTCCCAGATCAATTTTCAGATTTGCTGAAAGATTTGGAAATATTGGCTCCTGCTGTGGGGAAAACATTTCACACGCCTAGTACCATTGCTTAAAACCAATGTTTAACATTAATGCATAAAAGTTTTGCTGCAACGCAGTAATGAGATTTAAATTACCTAAAAGCCCGATGTTTCGGGCTTTTTGTGCTATTCAAATGTTATCAAGGGCGTAAGCATATCTAACATTAGTTTAAAAAATACCTTACATAGCTATTGACCCGTGTCATGTTTGAGATTTATAATGACGACAGAAAAAAACATTCGATCATGAACATTTCAGGGTTGTATAAGACTTAATGTTCGGAAAAATTGGGAGGAAGAAGACATGTCCGTTGAAAACGTATTGAAAACAATTCAGGAAAATAATATTGAGTGGGTAGATTTTCGTTTTGTAGATTTGTCTGGTCGTGCTCACCATATTTCATTGCCAGCTTCCGAAGTAGATGCAGAAACATTTGTTAACGGTGTTGCTTTCGACGGTTCTTCCATTCCCGGCTATCGTGGCATCGAGGAATCCGACATGGTTATGCTGCCCGATCCAGAAGCGGTTTTTATCGACCCTTTCACTCAGCATCCTACACTGAATATTCTGTGTGACATTGCTACGCCAGATGGCGAAAAATACGACCGCGATCCTCGCGGCATTGCAAAAAAAGCTGAGGCATTTCTGCAATCCGCAGGAGTGGGCACAGCAGCATTTTTTGCACCTGAGTCCGAATTTTTCATCTTTGATGATGTTCGCTACGAAAGCGGCATGAATAGCTCCTCCTTCTTCGTAGATTCCGAGGAAGCAGCTTGGAACACGAACCGTAAGGAAGAAGGCGGCAACCTGGGCTTTAAAGTGGGAGTGAAGGGCGGATATGTACCTGTAGCGCCAGTAGACACCCAACAAGATATCCGTAGTGAAATGTGCCGTTTGCTTGAAGAAGCAGGTCTGAGAATTGAGCGCCATCACCATGAGGTAGCTACGGCAGGCCAAGCGGAAATCAACTTCCGTTTTGACACACTCAAGAAAACAGCAGATAACCTGCTCGTCTATAAATACATTGTACACAACACAGCTCGTCAATATGGTAAAGTGGCAACATTCATGCCGAAACCAATTTTCGGGGACAACGGAAGTGGTATGCACGTTCACCAATCCATTTTCGATGGTGACACTCCTTTGTTCTACGAAAAAGGTGCTTATGCTAATCTGAGCGAAATGGCTCTTCATTATATTGGCGGTATTCTGTACCATGCACCTGCATTGATCGCTTTGACAAATCCAAGCACAAACTCGTTCAAACGTCTCGTTCCTGGCTACGAAGCACCAGTTAACCTGGTATTCTCCAAAGGTAACCGTTCTGCGGCTGTACGTATTCCAGTAGCGGCTGTTACTCCAAAAGGCTGTCGGATCGAGTTCCGTACACCAGACTCCACTGCTAACCCTTACCTTGCCTTCTCAGCGATGCTGATGGCGGGTCTGGATGGTATCAAGCGCAAATTGAACCCAATCGAATTGGGTTATGGTCCACTTGACACCAACATCTACGAGCTGTCTGACGCTGAAAAAGGTAAAATCCGTAGCGTACCTGGTTCATTGGATGAGGCTTTGGATGCTCTGGAAGCTGACTGCGAATTCTTAACTGAAGGTGGCGTATTTACGAAGGACTTTATTGATAACTATGTAGAGTTCAAACGTTCTGAAGCTAAATCGGTGAACATCCGTGTTCATCCACACGAATATAGCCTGTATTTTGACTGCTAATAACTTGATTGCTTAGCTGCTTTGAATAACAACCACTAGCTTACGGGTAGCAGTTGTTATTCAAGATAGGTCTCCGGTCTTATGCCGGGGACCTTTTAATATTAAAGTGAAAATTACAAAATAAAGATGTTAAATACGTTAACATTCACAACTTTGTCACATCATAAATGAAATTGAAAACATTTTTATACAAGTCTTGAACGCATTTATGAATACTGCTATCATAGCGATAATATCCACACCAGAGTAGAGAAGGGATGGGAATTTGTTGAGTAAGAGAGCCTACAATTTTAATGCAGGACCAGCGGCATTGCCGCTTAAAGTACTGGAACGTGTACAAGCTGAATTCGTAGATTTCCAGGGAACAGGGATGTCGATCATGGAAATGTCTCACCGTGGAGCTGTGTATGAATCTGTTCATAATGAGGCGCAGGAACGTCTGTTATCTCTGCTGGGCAATCCACAAGGCTACAAGGTGTTATTCCTACAAGGGGGCGCAAGTACGCAGTTTGCAATGCTGCCTTTAAATTTCTTGCGCGAAGGACAGACTGCGAGCTATGTAATGACAGGTAGCTGGTCGGACAAGGCATATAAAGAAGCCAAGCTACTGGGCAAGGCTCATATTGCCGCATCCTCCGCTGATGAGAAGTACATGCGTCTTCCGAATGTGGATTCCTTGGACTTGCCTGAGAATACTGCTTATGTGCATATGACGTCCAACGAAACGATTGAAGGTACACAATTTAAGCAATTCCCGGATACGGGGTCCGTACCATTGATTGTGGACATGTCCAGCGATATTTTTTGCAAGCCTTTTGATGTTACTCAATTTGGATTGATTTATGCTGGCGCACAAAAAAATCTGGGACCTTCTGGTGTGACGGTCGTGATTGCCCGTGAAGAGTTGCTGACTTCCTCACCGGACAATATTCCTACGATGTTGCGTTATAGCACATATGAAAAAAATAACTCTCTCTACAATACTCCCCCATCCTTTGCCATATACATGGTGAATGAAGTGCTGAAATGGATTCAGGAAGAAGGCGGTTTGGAAGGCATTGAGCGCGTGAACCAGCAGAAAGCTGCTTTGCTATACGACCGTATTGACAGTAGCGAAGGCTTCTATCGTGGTTGTGTGGACAGCGCTGATCGCTCTATCATGAATGTAACCTTCCGCCTCGCGAATGAGGATCTGGAAAAACAATTTATTAAGGAATCCGAACAGGCCGGATTTATCGGACTGAAGGGACATCGCAGTGTAGGAGGGCTTCGCGCCTCGATCTACAATGCTGTTCCACTGGAGAACTGTCAAGCATTAGCCGAGTTTATGGACGGATTCAAGCAACGTAACAGTTAATTACGCGGACATATATTTCGATACACGATATTTAAAATCGAAAAAGTAAATGTAGAGCCTTCCCTGAATGTGTATAGGGGAAGGCTTTTAGTGGTGTGGGTTGAAATTTTTGTCGTTTGATGTTCATATCTGTCTGATTTTGTTAAAATAAAAGAATGTGTATGTTTTTAATGTATACACTTTGGTTAAACTGTAGGTTATTTGTCTGATGAATTTAATGATGAAGGGAACGAAACGTGATGCCATTACATATTGTGCTTGTCGAGCCGGAAATCCCGGCTAACACAGGTAACATTGCCAGAACGTGTGCTGCAACCGGAACTCATCTGCATCTGGTGAAGCCACTGGGCTTCCGTACCGACGATGCCACGTTAAAACGGGCTGGACTTGATTATTGGTATGCTGTCCACATTGAATATCACGAGTCTTTTGCTGAAGTGCAGGAGAAATATCAGGAAGGCCGCTTTTTTTATGCGACGACCAAAGCGAATCAGCGATATAGTGATATTGCATTTCAGGATGGAGACTTCTTGGTATTTGGTAAAGAAACGAAAGGTTTGCCTCCAGAGCTGCTAGCTGCTAATCCAGATACATGTATCAAGATGCCTATGTCTGATAAAGTAAGATCTCTAAACTTGTCGAATTCCGCTGCGATTATTGTATATGAAGCGCTGAGACAAATGGATTTTCCGGATTTATCATAAAGAGCATCGAGTGAACAAGTATAAATGCGAATAAAGAACCAGGACCTTAGTTGCTAATAAGAGTTTCACCTTTGTTGCTCAAAGGTACATGACAGTGGAGCTTAAATAAAGGTTGTATGGTCGAAAATTTGCGAAATTTCTCAGCGAGGGCTAATGATAATTGGCTTTCCGGTCGATAAAAATATTATAGACATTCTGTACCATACTTTGATATGGTTCATGATTTTATGAAAAAATGTAATAAAATTTCCTGTGATCAGCAGGATTCGACAAAAAGACAGCGAATACTACATAAAGAATAGTGTCTTTGTACCTAGTTTTTCGCATGGTAAGAAATTTGTAAGTTATTACTCAATAGGAGAGGTGTACGATCACGATGAAACCTGCCGGTGTGGTACGTAAAGTTGATCAGCTGGGGAGAATAGTTTTGCCTAAGTCACTGCGTAAAAGGTACCAAATGAATGAGGGAGATCCTGTCGAAATTTTGGTTCAGGGTGACCACATTATTTTGGAGCGTTACCGTCCAAAATGTGTATTCTGCGGGTCAGTAGAACAAGTGAACGATTTCAAAGACCGTTATATTTGTGCTCAATGCCTGACAGAAATGACACAGTATTCCTCCTAAATGAGGCAAAAGCATCACGACATTCGTTCGTGATGCTTTTTTTCGGATAGAGCCGTACGTCGGCTAGCATATTTAATTTAGTAGTAGACTATTAGGTAGCTATTTATAGAACAAAAAATGAGTAGGGACTGGACGCAAATTACCATCTGACGGTTTGTTTACGACTCGACCGTTAAGTATAAGCGACGAGGAACCGCCTCCGTCCAAATTATAGGCATCTTGAACACCTAGATTGTACATTTTCCCTTGCAGTTCTTCGAGCGTCGCGCCCGAACCCCCGCTTTCATTGTAGCCGTCTACGACAATAATGAGCAACTGATCATCTTTATAGTTGCCAATGACCGTACGCGGGGCCCGCTTGGGGGAGACTTTCCATTTGTCAGGAATAGGCATTTTTTGTCCCCTTTGCAGCAGGACGGGAACGAAGGTAGCCCCAAAGGCAGGCTTTAAGCTGTCAAGAGCACCTTGACTGTAAAATTTGCCACCGATAAGCTTGCCATCGTTACTCAGTCCGACGAAGGATAAATCCTTAAAACTGGACTGAAAGCCAGTAAGGTAGTGGCCGTTCAAGACAGTAGTGCTTAATGGATAGCGTTTGCCGTCTCCATCCGCAAAGCCGCCTGCATTGATGCCTGCAATAGCTCCGTGTCTCAAGACTGCACGCATGGTGGTTTCGGAGCCACCCAATTTGTCACTTCCCAAAGACATTTTCATAGCAGTAGGATCTTTAAGTTTGACCTTCATAGCGTAGCCATGATAAATTCCCGGGTTTACCTTAAACAATTCAATGGTAATCCGGTTGCTATCTACCCGCTCATAGGGAACCCCCAGTTTGGCGGTGATACGTCGATCATAGATGATCGCGGGCCGCTTGGACTGCGTAGAGGCAGTCACGACAAGCTGATTAATCGTTTGGGTCGTTTGCTTGTATAGCTCAGAAGTCCGGTGAATCGTAGACAAGGTGTATGTTGCCGTTTGCTTGGCTTCATCAAGCTGCTTGCCTACTGATTGCGTTTGTAGAGTGACTTCAGCTTTTTGCAGACTCGAAGAAGTAGACCCAGGAAAGCTCAATGAGGGATGCACTAACAAAATACACCCCAACAAACCGATAAAAGGAGCAAGGGCCAACATAAAGAACCGGTTCACTTGTTTTGCGTCTACATTCATTTTAGCAAGTCCATTTTTTTCTGAAGTGTATTGAGTTGCTGCTTGACTTCGTTTAATTGGGTATACAGTTTATTGCTGTTATCGGTCTTATTGTTTGCATTATCCTTCGTAAAGGTCAGTAGTTCATTGAAGGACTGGACTTTTCCCTGCAATCCGCTAACTTCCTTGGAAAGAGCAGTCAGTTGCTTTTCATAGTCAGATTTGAGTGCTTGAATCTGTTGGTCTGTATGGGTTTGCATCTCGTTTAGCATTTGCTGCTTCAAGTGATTGCTATACAGATAGGTTGCGAGAGCACCTAGTATAATAAGAATGAACCAAAATAGCAGAAAAGCCTTTACGGGTAACCCCTTTCTTGAATTGCTCCGCCGAGCTTCGGTAGGAGGACGTTCAGGTGAAGCTTGCATACGATTTTCAACTCCCGTGTAAAGTCAAATTTCCAGTCTTTATTTGCAGTACCAATTCTATCATGGGCCTATTTATTTCGCAAAAGCGAAATAGTCGTATAAAAATATTGGAAAAAGAGATTGCATCGGAAGGAAGTCCTAGGATACAATTTCCTTAAACGTTTTTCGCTTCCTATACGTTCACATTCGCGCAATTTCTACATATGCAATCCCCAATTTTAGAATTATTTTCACTACTAACTATGTATTTTTTTGTAAAATCAGGAGGTTTAGATATGAGAAAAGTATGGCAGGTGGTCATCATAGATATCCATCCTACAAGTATGCTGGGAACAAAGCTTATTTTGGAAGACCAGCAGGATTTGCTTGTCAGAGGGATGTCTTCCTCCGGAACGGAAGGCTTGGAGCTGGCTTGTTCCATTCGACCGGAAATCATTTTAATGGACTACAGGTTGCCTGAGGGAACGGCGGAACCATTTTTGACACAAATGCGGGCCTTGTCTCCGGACAGCCATATTGTTATTATGACGGATGAGGATAATATTACGTTGTTTCAGCAGCTAATTTCGCTTGGAGCAAATGGAATGTTATCCAAGCAGGCATCACCGAGCCAGTTAATCCATCTGATCAACGGTTTACGCGAAGGATTTGCTTCTTTACCAATGGACTGGATTCGGTGTGGAAACTGGCCCTTTATGCCGTTAATGGCATCCGAGCCTTTTGACGAATTGACACAAACCGAAGTGTTTATTATGGAACGTATTGTACAAGGTATTACATATGACAAAATTGCTATCGAGATCGAAGTTAGCCGGCGCTCCATTGATAATTATCTACGTAAAATTTATGCGAAATTAGGCGTGTCCAGCCGGGCGCAGGCGATTGAACGTTATGCCTTATATGCGCGTCAGATGAAGCAGCTATATGCCTGACGCGTCAGCCCGGAGATCATGACCTATTTTTCAGGAGAAGGAGGATGTTCATGCAATATTCCTTTGCTTCACGAACGGCTGCGATGTTGGCTTCTCCAGTGCGTCATATCCGGGAAAATGCGAGAAGACACTCCTTTATATCTCTGGCTGAAGAACTACCTGCACAAGAGCTGTTTCCGGTGAAGTTGCTGGAAGAAGCGGCCCATGATGTGTTTGGCTCCGGCCCTGACGCCCTCCAGTATGGTGAACCGGAGGGCTATTTCCCTTTGCGGGCATGGCTTGCGGGAGAGTGGGAACAGCGTAAAGGAGTAAGAGTACCACCAGGTCAAATCCTTCTCACGACAGGCAGTCAGCAGGCCATTGACCTGATCATAAGACTGATGGTGGATGAGCGTGATCCGGTATTGGTCGAAAACCCTACATCTCCTGGATGTTTACAAGTACTATCTATGCAGGGTGCGCAGATCGTTCCTGTAGAATCAGATGCGGAAGGTGTCATTCCTGATAAGCTTGAAGCTTTAATGATCCGTTATCGACCCAAGCTTTTTTTTGCCACGCCAACGTTTACAAACCCGACGGGCTCCTTGTGGAGCGCGGCAAGGCGGCAGGAAATTTTGGACCTGTGCAGGCATCATGAGGTGCTAGTAGTTGAGGATGATTCTTATGGTGAATTGCATTTGAAGCAAAAAAATGAGTCCCATGACAAGAGTCCGCATGGTCAGAGTCGAAAATTTGCAGAGACTTACCCCTCACTATTTGCGCTGGATCATGCGGGCCAGGGAGGTCAAGTACTCTATATTGGTTCGTTCAATAAAACAGTTGCTCCTGCGCTGAGAACGGGTTGGGCTGCTGGTCCTGCACCGTTAATTGAAGGGATGTACGCCTTGAAGCAGCTGGCTGATATGCAATCCAGTACGATGAACCAACGGCTGCTGTTCCAATTGCTGACCAGCTCGCGTTTTCAATGGCACGAGCACTTAGCGATGCTGAACAAGGAATATTCGACTCGACTTCAATTAATCTTGGAGCTGCTCAAGCGCCCGTTTTGGAAAGACGTGACGTATCATATTCCGTCCGGTGGCATGTATGTATGGGTGCAGTTGCCCGATGGGCTGGACAGCGCATTGCTGCTAAAGGCGGCGTTACCCAAAGGCGTAGCCTTTATGCCCGGTGCGCTATGTGCGGTTGGCAGTGAAGGCGCGTCCCATATCCGACTCAATTTTAGCCATCCGGGCCGTGAGCAATTGCTTATGGGCATGAATCTGATCGGTGAGACGATCAGTGAATTTACTGCGCGGAGCTAGCAAAAACCATCGCCCCATGTCAGTCATCCTCCGCTTCCGCAGCAACAGTGGAGTAAGTGAATGGCGCTTCCGCAATCTGGCGCTGTCCACTGTCCTCGTCAAGCTCTGCATCCATTCCAGTGGCCGTTTTAATGCCATGCTCTTGCAGTACTGCCGCATACTCGTTCAGGGCAGCTTCGCCAAACGGAGTCAGTCGATAGCGGCCGCGGGATACGCGCTCAAACCAGCCGTAGTAGTTGTGCTGAAGTACGGCAGCAGCTGTGCTGACGGCTGCTATGCGGGCGAGCTGCGCCGGAGCGGCTTCCCCCAAGCTCTGCAAGGCTACGGCTACACGCAGCGCTTTTTCCCGATAGGCAGTGACCAGCTTGCGTCGGGTGCTGCCGCCGATATTGTGGTCACCGCTGCGTGCGTGAAATTCCCGCAGCAGCTTTTCCTTGCGCGAGCCGGGGCGTACCTTTGCTGCATTGTGGACATTGTCGCTAGGCGCCGCAGGCTTACACAGTACCTCAACGAGCGGCGGCTTAGTTTTAAAATGGGTGACGGTGAGCAAGCCAAGTCCTAACTGGCGGCACAGTCCGACCAGCTCGTTCCAGCGCTGATTGACTGCCCCTTTTTTGGCACGATTCCGTTCTACAGCTACATATACATTGCTGCTTAGTTTCAAACGCTGCATGCCTTGCAGCACAAGCGCCAGGTTAAACGTCTTTTTGATTTCCACAATCAGTGGTGTCTGTTGCCCTGGCTTGATACCCACCAAATCGCAGTTGCGTACCTCTCCTTTGACTTCATATCCCAAGTTCTCAAAAAAGGCTTTCACCGGAGCGTACAGCTCCGTCTCATGCCGAACCGCCATGACTTCTCCCGCTCCTTTATCCCATTATTCCGAGCTTATATTGTACCATAATGCGTCAGGTCCGCGTCGTTGTTGTATATTTTAGCACAGTGTATCCCTTGGTTTTTTCGAAAAAGCAGAGAGACCTGTCATAAAAAATAGGTCAATTCTTAAATCAATCTGCATAGGTATGTATTACACTTTTTTTAAGGGGATTGCATCATATCCTGAAAGGCGTGACGAGTGTAGCCATAATCATCAGGAGTGGAGGATAGTCATTACGCAGTCATGGGAGGAACCGAGCATGAATATTTTTGAACGCGTTGCGGAGTACCGGGCGGAAAACAACCGTCTGGCCTGGAGCGGCACTTTTAGAGAGTATATTGAGATACTCAAGAAAGACCCGACGCCGGCGATGACAGCTCATGCACGGGTTTACAAGATGATTGAATCTTTTGGTGTAGAAGAGGTTGGGGGACATAAGCGATACAAATTTTTTGAGCAGGAGATCTTTGGACTGGATCGAGCGCTGGAAAAGTTGGTGGAGGAATATTTCCATTCATCAGCCAGGCGGCTCGATGTGCGCAAGCGTATCCTTCTTTTGATGGGACCCGTCAGTGGGGGGAAATCGACACTGGTCACGTTGCTAAAACGTGGTCTGGAGAAATTTTCGAGAACGGATCAGGGAGCTGTATACGCGATTGAAGGCTGCCCCATGCACGAGGACCCGCTTCATCTGATTCCCCATGAGCTGCGTCCCGATTTTGAAAAGGAGCTGGGTGTACGGATTGAAGGTAATCTCTGCCCATCCTGCCAGATGAGATTGCGCACGGAATTTGATGGCGATATTGAAAAGGTCCGCGTGGAGCGGGTATTTATATCGGAAGAAAACCGGATTGGTATTGGTACGTTCAGCCCTTCTGATCCGAAGTCACAGGATATTGCTGATTTGACGGGCAGCATCGACTTTTCCACGATTACGGAGTATGGTTCGGAATCTGACCCGCGTGCGTATCGGTTTGACGGAGAATTGAACAAAGCGAATCGTGGACTGATGGAGTTTCAGGAAATGCTGAAATGCGATGAGAAGTTTTTGTGGAATTTGCTTTCTCTGACCCAAGAGGGAAACTTCAAGGCTGGGCGGTTTGCGCTCATCAGTGCAGATGAACTGATCGTGGCTCACACCAATGAATCCGAGTATAAAAGCTTTATTGCAAACAAAAAGAACGAGGCGTTGCAATCACGGATGATTGTAATGCCGATTCCTTATAACCTGAAAGTATCTGAGGAAGAAAAGATTTACGCCAAGCTCATTGAACAAAGTGATATGAAACATATCCACATTGCGCCTCATGCGCTGCGAACGGCTGCCATTTTCTCCGTGCTTACCCGCTTGAAGGAGACGAAGAAACAGGGGATGGATCTGGTCAAAAAGATGCGCATGTATGACGGTGAAGAGGTCGAAGGATACAAGGAAGCCGATCTGAAAGAAATGCAAAGTGAGTTTCTGGAGGAAGGTATGTCCGGGGTAGACCCGCGGTACGTCATTAATCGTATTTCTAGTGCATTGATTAAGCAAAATGTGGAATCCATCAATGCCCTGGACATTTTACGAGCAATTAAGGATGGTCTGGATCAACATGCCTCCATCACAAAGGAAGAACGAGAGCGCTATCTGAATTTCATTTCCGTGGCTCGTAAGGAATATGACGAATTGGCTAAAAAAGAAGTGCAGAAGGCCTTTGTGTACTCTTTCGAGGAATCAGCCAAGACGTTGTTTGACAACTATTTGGATAACATCGAAGCTTTTTGCAATTGGGCGAAAATTCGCGATCCACTCACAGATGAGGAACTCGACCCGGATGAGCGGCTCATGCGCTCTATTGAGGAGCAAATCGGGGTATCGGAAAATGCGAAAAAAGCGTTCCGTGAAGAAATATTAATCCGTATTTCCGCGTATTCTCGCAAGGGACGGAAGTTTGAGTATCATCATCATGATCGGCTGCGAGAAGCCATTGAGAAGAAGCTGTTCGCCGATTTGAAGGATATTGTGAAGATTACGACTTCGACCAAAACGCCTGACGCTAATCAGCTCAAACGGATGAATGAAGTGATTAAGCGATTGATTGAGGAGCATGGCTACACAGGAGCCAGCGCTAACGATCTGTTGAGGTATGTAGGTAGCCTCCTGAATCGGTAAGACGAAATAATAAACAAGTACAGTATGGTGAAACCATGGGTTGATCTGGATGGTGCCACACGGTTGTGAGGTATCCGATCAACGTGTTTCGTAGAGGGAATTCGGCAAGCACAGGGGATTTCAGGTGCTGCCGGATTCTTTTTTGTATCATCAGGCAGTTGTGATTATATATTTTCTGAAATTGCTATGAAAAAAATCATAATCAATCTTCTGCTTTTTTAACATTTTTTAAAAAGTTGCCGATAAATATGGTAATGTAAAATCTATGTAAACTATTATTTGGAGGAACTTATGATTCATGTCGCGGAGAGTAGATTAAAACAGATACAATATATTGGTATTACTGATGATGATTTGGCTTTATTGCATCATTATCAGGGACTATTCCAATCTATTGTGAATGAGGTGGTCGATCGGTTTTATGAGCATGTAGAAAAGGTTCCGCATCTCATGTCGATTATTTCCAAATGGTCGAATATTGAACGACTAAAACAAACACAACGTGAATACTGGCTTTCTCTCGCAGATGGAAAAATAGATGATCCGTTTATCGAACACCGTCTTTTTGTGGGGCAGGTACATTCCCGAATCGGATTGTCTTCCGATTATTATTTGGGCACGTACATTGCTTATCTTGATATTGCAGTGGACATTTTAAAGCGTTCGGGGATAGAGGACTGGTTTTTTATTGTGCATGCTCTTTCCAAAATGTTCAACCTGGATTCCCAGCTTGTACTGGAAGCTTATCAGGAAAAGGAAAAGGAACAAATCAACGAGCTGGCCGACGAACAAACGCAGGTGCTGACCGTTGTGTCCCGAATTGCGCAAAATTTGACCGGGATGATTGCTGAGCTTAGGGAAAATACGGATAATATCGCGGAGAGTGCCTGCAACACTGCTTCTTCGCAGGAACATACAGAGGAATTGGTACAGCATTTGAGTGACGAGATTAAGCATATTGAGCAGATGAGCGGTACGATCCGGGAACTGTCCGATCAGACTCATCTGCTGGGACTGAATGCGGCGATTGAGGCTGCCCATGCGCAGGAAGCAGGGCGCGGGTTTCAAATTGTGGCACAGGAGGTGCGAAAGCTCGCATCCAATTCGAAGCAAGCACAGGAGCAAATTCAGCGCAAGGTGCTGGATATTGCCCGTATGCTTGACAGTGTGCAATCCGAAACAGCTGCCACAACAGCCAGTGCCCGGCAACAGGCTTCCAGCTCAGAGGAATTGGCTTCGTTCACAAAGCTGATCGAAAACATGGTGAAGGAATTGGAAATGCTGCAGCACTCCTCGGAAATGCTGCAGGTGTAAGATGTGGCTTGAATGTACTATGGGGGCAGCAAGTCGATTGGCTTTAGCGGCATGCGCTTTTCCTGTAGTTGTTGTCAGAACACAAAAAAACAGACCTTTTCAGCGGGTCTGTTTTTTTTGTTTAGTTCCAAGCTGACAGATTATAATAACGATCTAAGTTCACGTCGGTATTTGTTCAAATGCACGAACGACGGAATGACTCGCTTGGCAGAACGGAAGCCGCCTATTCTGATATTGCGGACTACATGATAGGGAGAGATCAATAGTGCGTGAAGCAGATGCAAATCATGGGTGCTCAATGGACGATATCGTTGATAGTAATCTATCGCGCGCAGCATCTTTGTCCCATTCCAAAGACAATTCCGATGAAGAAGATGGGAGAGATCTTTCATCCTTACATGTAGGGAGCAATTTTCAAAGTCGATCAAATGGATTTTGAGCTGTTTGTCTTTAATCAGATTGGGATAATTATAGTCGCCGTGTATAAATGCGGCGGCTTTTTGCTCCTGAGCAATGGCTTCTCTAACTTTGGGCTGCTGTAGGCGATGGGACACTTCTTCACAAAGAGCTACGAGATGTGCTGTGCCTCTGTATGGGATGAGGCGTTTTTTGTATCCAGATATTTCATCGCTCAAGCCTTCATAACGGATTCTGGATGGCGGAGCTTCAGTGATAGGAAAGCTAACGGCACTGGAATGGAATTTGGCTAAAGTAGCAATTCCCTTTTTGAAGTCTATTCTTTTTGTGAATTCTGGTCTGAGTCCATGAACCCAATTGGTTAATGTATACGAAACACCTTCATAGGTCATGTAAGCCGTTTGTTGTATTGTTGGATAGACCTTTTGGCTGCGTGTAAACCCGCGCTCATCCAAGTAGGACAAGACACGTGTAATAAAACGGATCTCTTCTTCCGGAAATTTGTAGGGTTTTAAGCAATAAGTCGTATTAGCGGTCTCAATCTTGTGAATGTCCTTCATTTGACGGGTACGCTGAATTTTAATTCCGTACATCTGCTCAACGTTCGATAAAATCGACATTTTGATCCTCACTTTCTTTTATACATGAGCCCACTCTTGCAAAATATGGATGATTTGTAATCGAAGAGGCCACGACTGATCCCAATTGTCCAGGATTTCGCGATCTCTTGAACGATTCGGGTGTCGGGAAGCATGCCAGGCTTCTCGTGGTAGTTTATATAAAGCTGTAACAATCTTCCGTTCAGTACGGCTTAGTGGTTTACGCTTTTGGTATCCCTTCAGCAAGGATTGCACAAATTCAGGATTGAATTGAGTAGTATTCATAAGGGCCTTTGCCAAATCAGCATAGATTGAGCCGATTTTAGCCCGATCCCAATCAATGATTTTGAGATGACCGTCATCCGAAATAATGACATTTGGGGTAGTGATATCACTGTGTATCAAGGAGGGATGCCGATGTTCCATCCGAAGCAGCCTTATGATGGATGCATCCTGCAAATCCTTCCATGCTCGCCTGGATAAACGTTTGCAGTTTTCGCCGTGAGCATTGTACCAGTTGCGGTACGTTTTATCATGGCGACTGTTTTTTATCATTTTTCTTTGAAAAAGACGATCCTGGTTTTTCCATATCCGCAATTGTTGAATGGTCGGAGGGGACTTTCCTTTATCCATCCGATGCAAGCCGGTGGAGGTGGCGTGAAGTGTGGCAAGTGCCCGCCCCAGTTTTTCGAAATCTTCAGCGGTTTCCAGTCCCCGTCCTTTGATCCACTGACTTACATAAAATGGCGTTCCTTGATGTAGAGTCCATAACTTGCCGGAATGAGTGGGGAGCCATGCGGGCATGTAGGTATACTTTCTCTTTTTCAAAAGCCTTATATGACTCGCAGCTCGTTCCATCTGTTGAATCGTATTTGAACGGACCATCTTTGTACGACTAAAGGGCTTTAATGCATAAGTTCCCTTTTTCGTTTTCACCTGGATCACTGCATTTTTTCGGTATAATGATGAGACTAAGCTTGATTTTAACGGGATCAGGCCGAAACGACGGGTGATTTTGCGAATCTGTGCTTTAGTATAGGATTTCGCCATAAGAACCTCACTTGACTTTGGATTGAAGAAAAAGGTAATCCTCTGTTAGTTATCAGTCTATTCATGAAGAAATAATAGGTGCAGTTTTATGAAGCCATCTTCGTTCTTTTCCTATGTCACATTGGTCAAAAAAACGGAGCAGCGAAAGTTCGCTGCTCCGTTTTAATTAGCTCTGTATTTAGTTACCCTGATTATGACCTGGGTGATTAATATTCGTTGTCATCATCATCTTCGTCTGTATCCACGATTGCGCCAGATGATGCATGGATTTCAAGCTCAACGGTTCCTTCGTTGGTGAGTACCTTTACCTCGTAGATGAACTGTCCATCTTCCTTATCCAATTTAGAAGACAAAAGGGTACTCCCGGGTACGTGCTTAAGCGCAATTTGTCCAGCCTGTTTTTCAGTCAGGGTGATGTGATTTGGCTTGTTAAGGGAGGACTCGTCATTCGAGTCATGATCAAGCTCAGAATGGGAACGGATGGTTTTCCCAGTATAAGCATCAACATCTATATCCCAATCTTTATCCCCTTGCTGGAGATCCACCTCATAGTAGACTTTTCCGTTCTTGCGCTCCAGTTCGACATCTTCAACTTGTGCATTATTCCCCACAGCCTTCTTGGCAATGTTGGCAGCGGCGGTCGCTCCAATAAGGCCCGTAGGTTTAGCGGCCCATACGGCATTCGCTGAGACACCCGTAACTGTAACTCCAAGCAGAACCGTGGCTGCCATAATTCCTAATGTATAGTTTTTTTTCATTACATAATTCCTCCTTGTGCTATAAGCATGAATACAGCTTATCTCTTGAACATGAGAGGAACATAATAGAATCATGAGAAAACTATGAGAAAACATGAGCTGAGATGATCATCAAGTCGTCATGATTCGTTGTGCTCCTGTTTTTCTTTTTCCCACGTTATAGAGTCGATAGAGCCCGATACTGCATTGACCTGTACTACTGCTTCACGCCCATCTTTTACCTCAACCTCAACCAGATAGTAGAGGCCTTTGTCGTTGCGATGAAGCTCAATATCATCGGATGTTCCGTTAACTGCTTTGGCAGCAAGCTTGGCTGCTTCTTTCTCTGTAATAACGAGAGAAACCGGGTCAGGTTTATTAGCTGGATTCGATGTGTCTCTGGTTGGTGAGTTACCAGGATTGTGGTCTTGGGGCTCCTGCTTCGCATCTGTATAAGCCTGTGTCCGCTTAATGGAGTCGATGACACCGTCATAGGCATTGGCTTTTATATCGTACTTCCCTTTGGCGCGTTCCAGCCTGATCAGATAAAAATCACCCAAGCGTTGGGATTCGAGCACCTCGCCGGGATACTGATGCAAAACGGATTGGATGACGGCTTTTTCTTCCAATGGAGAAGCTGCTAACGACCGTGCCCAAGGCCACTGTAAAAGACAAATTGTAATCAATACAGCCGCCAGCGTACCCCCAATCATCCACACATAGATGGCTTTCATCGTTATTCCCTCCTTTGGCTTATTATTTTGGAACGGTAGGGAGGATGATCGTTGCAGTTGTTCCGCTCCCCTCTACACTTTCTAGCCCAATTTGAGCATGTATAGCTTGTGCAATTCCTGTAGCCAATGATAAGCCTAGCCCAGCCCCACCTTCCTCGCGGCTTCTGGCTTCATCCACACGATAGAAGCGGTCGAATACTTTAGATAACTTTTCTTCCGGGATTCCAATTCCTTGATCTGTGATTCTTATGCAGGGTTGAGCTGTACCGCCCACCGTATCAATCATCAGGTGTATCGGCTCGTCACTGTATTTGCGTGCATTATCCAAAAAGATAAATAGCAGCTGCTTCAGCTTATTTTCATCGGTATAGCCAATGCAGTCTGTCTGTACATCCAGTTGAATTTGTCGGGCGAACGCATTTTCAAATGTAGCTTTTAATTCTGTCGCTATTCTGGTCAGGTGTACAGGCTCCAGCACGACATTCCATTGTTCTTCGTTTCTGGCCAACAGAAGAAGCTGCTCTGCCATGTCCTTCATTCGGATCGCCTCGGAATGAATCGCTTCAACGGATTCGGCGAAAATGTTGGGATGCTGCAACCCCCGCCGTTTGAGCAGGCTGGCATAACTTTCAATAATGGTGAGCGGTGTCTTCAACTCATGGGACGCATTAGATACAAATTGTTCTTGCCTGACGAAATTCCGCTCCAGCAGTTCAATCATGTCATTAAATGTTTCTCCCATTTCGACCAGTTCGTCGCGTGATGATGAATTGAGCGGAAGGCGTTTAAATTTCCCGCTGCGCTGAATTTCTTTCATCGTGCTAATCATAGATGTAATTGGACGTGTGATCAGTCTGCCGAGCAGCCTTCCCGACACCACAACAGGAATGAGCGCAATTCCAGTGACAGCCACAAGTACAATTCTGAGTACCTGTAGCGTCTGCATCGTCGGTTGCAGACTTTCGGTCACCTGGAGATTGACAACCTCGCCATTGGTCCAAATCATGGGGAGCGATACAAGAATGTAACGATTGCTTTCATAGGTAATCATGCGAACCTGCCGTGTTTCATCAAAAACGCCCTTCATCAAGCTAAGAGATTGCTCGGAAGAAGAGGTGATAGGGGGAAGAAAGTCGCCTTCTGGTTTCATCAGCCGAAGCATGCCATCCAGCGGTACATAGGCTCGGAGAAGATCCTCAGCGGCTACGGATACCGGAGCACGTTGAATCCCACGAACTATGTTCTCTGCTGCGGCCTCTACCTGGTCTTTTCGATTGTCTATCGAAAATTGGCTGAATAGGAAATAGATCGAAAAATTAATGGCTACAAGTAAGACCGCGAATAATAACGAGGTGTACGTATGGATTTTGTTTTGTAGCTTCATAAAGATTCCTTCAGTACATAACCAATTCCGCGTACAGTATGGATCAGCTCAGGGAGCTGGCGCGTAGGGTCGATTTTATTGCGCACGTAGCGAATATACACATCGACCACATTGGTATCGCCCATATAATCTATGCCCCATACATTCTCCAGTAATTGTTCACGGCTAAGTACCTGCCGCTGGTGTCTGAGTAAATGAACGAGCAAGTCAAACTCTCGCGGTGTAAGCTCAATGTTGTGCTCTCCTCGAAGAACTTCACGAGTACCTTCATGGAGACGTAAATCCCCGGCACTAAGCCATTTATCTACCCCTTGTGGAGCCATGTCTTTCGTTGCACCCACTCTGAGTGCGGCCCGTACACGTGCAAGCAGCTCTTCGATCACAAACGGTTTGGTAACATAATCATTGGCTCCCAAATCGAGTCCCTCGACCTTATCTGCAATGGAACTTTTAGCCGTCAGCAAAATGACAGGAACGTTCGCATCATGCTTACGAATCCTACGAAGTAGCTCGATGCCATTGAGACCGGGAATCATAATATCCAGCAACACTAGATCCCAATTGCCTTTGCAATACGTCTCCAGCCCATCAATTCCGTTTTTTTCTTTACATACTTGATAGCCTTCAAATTGAAGTTCGATCTCTAGAAGCCGGGCAATCTTTTCTTCGTCTTCTACGATCAAAATAGATTGTTTCATGATCATGCCCTCCTGTAGGCGAATAGCCGATACGGAAGTATTTTAGCATATACGGACAGGTAAGGCACTTCAAAGCGCAGGGCAGTGAGGGAAGCGATGTTTATGCTGCGTTATATTTCTTGACATTAAAAAGGAATAAAATGTAATGGTAGCGCTATGATTTTGTTTTTTTATCCTTTATGCACAACAAACAAGCCTTTGTTTTGGTCAGGACGAACATTGTCTATGTGAGGAAAGTTGCAGTAACATAAGTTAAAACTATTCACCAGAACCGAAATAAGGGCAGACCGCGAGCTTGCCCTTTGTCGCCAGGAGCGTAAAATAAAATGAAGCGAAAGCAGGGATTCAAAATGCATAAGCTTGGGATGATTACGATTGGGCAAGCCCCCCGGTCAGATGTGACCCCTATCGTAGAAAGGGCATTGGAAGGACGGGCAGAGCTGGTACAGGCTGGTGCGCTAGATGGGCTCTCATTGGACTATATACAACAGCTTCTATCACCGTCACCGGGAGAATATGTATTAACCTCGCGCTTGACGACCGGGGAGTCGGTGGTCATTTCACGCGAAAAAATCCAGCCACTGCTCCAAGACAAAATCACACGTTTGGAGGAGCAAGGCATACGTACTATTTTGCTACTCTGTACCGGTGTGTTTCCTGGATTGCATACCCGAAGCGCTTTTCTAATTGAGCCAGATCATGTGCTTCCTCCTGTACTAAAGGCCATGTCCAGCGGAAGAAGGTTGGGTCTCATTGGACCGCTCGAAGAACAGAAGAACAACCTCAAGCTTAAATTCAGCCCTTATGGATTGAATCCAGAGTTTGCGGCAGCCTCGCCTTACAGTGGCAGTGAGGAAGAATTTCGCCGAGCAGCAGGACAGTTCAAGAATCAAGCCGATCTGATCGTACTGGATTGCATGGGCTATACGGAAACGCATAGAGAACTAGCGGCGCATTACTCAGGGGTTCCCGTTGTATTGTCCAATGCCTTGATTGGCAAACTGGTATCGGAAATGGTGTAAGGAGCTAAAAATTGGAGGTAAGAACTATGAGTCAACAACGTATTGAAATCAGTAAAAATGTATTGCAAAAATGTTTGGGACTTACCGCTGGAGAGACGCTTCTGGTCGTAACCGACGATGATAAAAAAGAATTGGGCGAGTCCATATATGAAGCTGGCAAGGCACTGGGGGCAGAAGCAGCTATTTTGACGATGAAGGTTCGTTCCAAATCGGGCGAGGAGCCTCCAGCCCCTGTTGCCGAAGCCATGCTTCGCTCCAACGTTGTTGTATGTGTCACCCGGTATTCGCTGACACATACAAGTGCCCGTAAGCAAGCCGCAGCTGCTGGAGCACGCCTGGCGACCATGCCTGGCATGACAGACGATATGTTCATGAATGGAGCAATTGCTGCTGATTATCCGAAGGTCAAGGCGCTGACCGAAGAGGTGACCGCATTGCTGACTGCTGCCAAGCAGGTACGGATTGAAAAGGATGGATATAGTCTGAACTTTACCATAGAAGGGCGCAACGGTGTTCCCAGCACAGGTATGTATTTGAATCCCGGCGAATCGGGGAACCTGCCTTCCGGTGAAGCGTATATTGCTCCGCTGGAAGGAACGGCACAGGGTCAGATTGTGGTGGACGGTTCTGTAGCGGGAATCGGTGCCTTAAAAGAGCCGCTGCTGCTGACGGTGCAAAATGGAAGATTAATCGCGGCAGAAGGGGAAGCCGGACAGTCCCTGTTGGATATGCTCGGCGAAGGCGATGGTAGAATGCTGGCCGAATTTGGTATTGGAACGAATGATAAAGCCCGCATTACAGGTGTTGTGTTAGAGGACGAGAAAGTATATGGCACGATTCATGTCGCTTTTGGCAGCAATAATACCTTTGGGGGAACTGTCGCTGCGGGTGTACATATTGACGGAGTCGTACAAAAACCGGATGTATATCTGGATGATCGTCTGATTATGAAGGCTGGTCAGTTGCTAGAGCGATAAAGGGAGGAAGTTATCATGCTTGGAATGATCAGAGTGCTTACCATGCAGGACAAAGCAGCTATCGACCTTCACGGCCGGGTTATTGAGCAGCACTACGGGCTGCCTGTCACCAGTGTATGTATCCCCGATCAGCCGAAAGGAATCTACGATGATATCACAGACCGGGAAGCGGTGCCTAAAATTGTGCTCGCGGCGCAACAACTCGTTGAACAAGGCTGTACGTCTATCGGTATTAGCTGCGCGGCTGATCCGGCGCTAGAGGAAACTCGTCAGGCTGTATCTGTACCTGTATACGGGGCGGGGTCCTGTGCGGCACTCTTGGCTCTGACATCGGCCAGCCGTGTAGGCGTGTTGACCATTTTGGAGGAGGCTCCGCCGCTGATTCGCCGCATTTTGGGCGATTCCTATATCGGTACAGAGCGTCCCATAGGTGTGCAGACGACACTGGACTTGAACACTCCACAAGGTAAAGAGGCAGCTATGGCAGCAGCGTTACGGCTTCAGGAGAAGGGGGCTGAGGTAATTGTACTTGCCTGTACAGGTTTTGTAACAATGAACTTTGCGCCAGAGCTGGAGCGTACACTAGGGATTCGGGCTATTGACCCGATTGTGGCGTTGGGTGCAGCTGTTTCGGTACGCTAGCAGCCACTTCGTGTGGGGTACAAGCAGGATAGTTCTTAAACTTCATTATAAATAGTTGAATATTAAAATAAACCGCCTTTTCCAGAAAAGGGCGGTTTATTTATGTTCCATTGAGCTCCTAAAGATAGGAATGGGCTGGTGTGGATAGATTTGACCAAGCGGTAAAAGGTTTTGTTTTGTACACTTTTTTGGTACACTATCCTGAAAATTAGATGAACTAAGGATTTTGCAAAATAAATAGCAGGGTGGTCTGTCTTTATGAAAATACCGGGTGTAACAGTTCAAGAGCTCATGGCAATACCCGTGTTGAAGGAGGCGAAGGTATTAAGCGGAGAACAAGGGCTAAGCCGGGTTGTCCGGTTTATTGACATTATGGAAGTCCCTGACCTGAAAGGCTGGGTCCGGGAAGGTGTATTGTTAATGACAACGGCTTATTCGATCCGTCATGAGCCTGAGGTATTGTGTCAAATTATTCAATTACTGCATCAGGGCGGGGCGGCGGCGCTTGTGATCAAGCCTACCCGCTTTCTCACGGAAATTCCCCATAGTGCGCTTGAAGAAAGCAATGCCTGTGGCCTTCCTGTGATTGAGATTCCAGCCGATATTCCCTATACGGATATTACGCAGCGTGTCATGGATATGGTGTTGAACCGACAGGCAGAGCTGCTGCGACGTTCGGAAGAAATCTATCGAACGTTAACGACGATGGTGCTGGAGAACAGTGGCATACAGGCTGTAAGCGATAATATAGCAGAGCTTTTTAAAGCTCCGGTTGCTTTGGTTGATAATGGTGGTCAAGCCATTGTCACTTCACCACAAGATTGGGATTGGGCGAAGGTACAAGATGCTCGTCATTTTCCAATTAGTGTGGATAAACGTACAGTCGCCAAGTTGGTCATTGCCCGCAATGAACTGGATGATATGGAGCAGGTTGGTATTGAGCAGGCACGGCTGGTGATGGCGTTAGAATTAATGCGTGAAAAGGCAGTAGAAGATACGGAAAGCCGACTACGGGGGAATTTTATAGATGAGCTCATGACACCTCCGTTGCCGGTGCGGCATGAGGTTGAGCGGAGAGGTCGTCAATTGGGATTCAACCCGGAATATAACTGGGAGGTGGCTGTACTGGAAAGTGCTACGGCTCCGCCAGAAGAGATTCTTTCTGGGTTATTGAGTATCGAATCGACCCGACGGCGTGTGGTGTCTCATATTGAGTTCCGTTCAAATCGTGCGATATTATTTCTGCCGACTCTTCAGCCGAATGATCATCAGAACGCACCTGGCTCTGATCAGGAAACGTCCTGGAGTGATACGCTGAAAAACTGGTCAACTGAAAAAGCCTGGGGTACCGCCGATTATTATTTAGGCATCGGAAGTGCCAAAAAGTTATGGGAGCTGCTGCAAAGCTACAATGAAGCACGTCGTGCCATTACTGTAGCCCAGCGGCTGTATCCTGATAAACGTGTATGCAAATACAGCGATATAGAGATGCACTATATGCTTGGAGAAGCGATGGACAAAGAGGAATTTTCAAATTTGTTTGAACGCAAGCTGGGGAGACTTCAGCAATATGATCGCTCACATGGCAGTGACTTACTCAAAACGTTATTTTATTATTTGGAAAACAGGGGCAGTCTGGTAGATACAGCCAATTATCTTTTTATACATCGTAACTCAGTAAAATACAGATTGGAACGGATACGCGACATGACGGATTTTGATCTTAACGATCCACGTGAGCAGTTTATATGTCATACATGTCTGATTCATTATTATTTGCGGGAACATAGGTAGCTGGAGCGTTTTTTTAATGCAGGGAGGGCAGGACATGGATAAAAAAATACTGATAGCGGACGATGAGGCGAGCATTCGGAATGCGCTGGCTTATGCGTTAAAGCGAGAGGGTTTTTTGGTGGAAACTGCTGTTGATGGGGAGGACGCCTTGGAAAAAGTGCGTTTGTTCCACCCGGATGTTCTCATACTGGATGTGATGATGCCCAAACTGGGTGGATATGAGGTGTGCCGCCGTTTGGAAAGTCGGAAGGGCATCGGTATTTTACTGCTGACGGCCAAAAACGATATTGTTGATAAGGTACTCGGGCTGGAGCTGGGTGCGGACGATTTTATGAGCAAACCGTTTGACCTAAGGGAGCTGCTCGCTCGTATTAAAGCATTGGTACGGAGACTGGAGCGAGAAGGAGCGCCTGCCCCGGAAGGAACAGAAATGGTACTCGGCCCATTACGGGTACGTCCGTCCAGCCGAACGGCTGAACTTGGAGCCATAGCGCTGGATCTGACCCCCAAGGAGTTTGATGTGCTGGCGCTGTTGGTGTCTCATGCCGGGAGGGTGTATACACGGGACGAGCTGCTAGAGCAGGTATGGAGCTTCGATTATGTGGGCGGAACGCGGACGGTGGATATTCATATCCAGCGCTTGCGCAAGAAGCTTGAGCCGCATCAGGCGATATTGCAGACCGTGTATGGTATCGGCTATAAGGCAGAGAAAATGACGTGAACGAACATCATTCACTCCATCAGCAAGGAAGCTTGCGGTCCACCGACCAACAGAAACGCAAACGCAAACCTACAGGCTTAAGCCTGCGTTGGAAATTTCCCCTGGTACTGGCGGCTTTGCTGCTGTTTACTGTCGGTGTGCTGAGCTGGCTCGTGCTTACTGGCATTCGCGCTAACCAGACAGACCAAATGGAACGCAGCTTAAAGCGCCAGGCCGAAATTGTAGAAATGCGTGTAAAACAGTCTTACCTGTTGGGAGTGCGCCAATCACCGGAAGGCTTCATGAAGAAGCAGGCGCCCCAACTCGCAGTGGAACTGGGCGTATCCAGCAATATGCGCGTTATTTTATATGATGGTCAGGGGCATGAGGTTGGCAATTCTCTACCGCTGGCTTTTAGAACAAATGTCAGCCAGGCCCTTTCCTATGCGCTCCAAGGCAAAATTGCGTATATTACGGAAGGTAGCGCAGTCACCTATTTGGCTCCGCTTCAAGGTCCGGACGGCTTGCTGGGAGTGGTACAGCTTCATAGCTCAACAGAAGCGCAGCAGCAGTTCTACCAGGCCATTGCCCACTTGTTTCTATGGACGGGAGGTGCGGTGCTGGTATTGAGCTTTATTTTGGGCTTAGGCTATGTCAGCCGCCAGACGACAGATATCGGACGACTGACTCGCGCTTCCGAACAGATATCGGCAGGGCATTATCCGGAAACCAGACTGCTGCGGCGGCAGGATGAGCTGGGAAGACTGGATGAAGGAATGCTCCTGATGAGTCATGTGATCCGGGAGAGCATTACCGCGCTGGAAAACGAAAAGCTTCGGCTGGAAGAAGCGGTTCAGCGTTTGAGAGAGCTGGAGCAGCAGCAAAAATCTTTTATTGGAAATATCAGCCATGAACTGAAGACTCCATTAACCTCTATTCAGGCCTATGCTGATTTACTGGACATGTATGGGGATGATCCTGAACTGGTGCGTGAAGCGAGAGAAAGTATCAGTAAGGAAACAAAACGGTTATACGAGCTTGTCGAGGACTCGCTGCGGCTATCTGTGCTGGATAAATATGATTTTGAATTGCATACGGAGGCTGTGAAACTGCATTCGTTGCTGGAAGATGCAGGGAGCCGTATTCGAGGAAAAGCGGCAGCGCGTAGGCTGAATTTTTCGATAGATACCGTTCCTGCCCAGGTGTGGGGAGACCCTAAGCATCTGATGCATATTGTACTGAATTTGCTGGATAATGCAGTGAAGTACAATCGGGACGGTGGATGGATTACGTTATCGAATCGAGTAGAACAGGACACCGTGATTGTGTGTATACGCAATTCCGGCCCATGGATTCCTAGGGAGCAATGGGACATGATTTTTGAGCCGTTTGCTACCTTAAGTCGTGATCGATCTCGTCAGGACAGCGGTACGGGACTCGGTCTTCCTCTGGCGCGCAGACTGGCGGAGCGCATGGGGGGAGAGTTGCAGCTTACAGCTTCAGATCATAGTGGGTTGGAAAATGACAACGGGCATACAAATGTAAGTGGGAATGAATTTTCGCTTAGACTCCCTCTCTTGGTTCACGATGGCTCCCTGTAAATGGCCAACTGTTAGCACAGGGCTAAAATGGTGTCTTGTTTACAACTTGGAAACAATCCGATGTATTCATGAGATGTTCGGGCATTAAACTGGGGGTATCGTTAACAAGGAGGCCGTTATACATGATAAAGAAAAACATAGGCAGCTATGGGCAAAAGAACGGCTCCTCTCATCGCGAAGATTCCCGTACAAGAGTTTTCAGACAGAAAGCCACGGGGGTGCTCATGACCGGCTTAATCGCCGGGGCATTGTTCAGCGGTTGCGGCATGAAGAGCGCAGGAGAGACAAATCCAGCATCCGGTATGAAACCGGGCCAACAGCTTACTGTGATTGACACGGATGCAGCCCAGCAGCAAGTAACGGACGAGCTGGTGGTATCGTCTATCGACAGGCTGGGGGATGTCTACGCGAGGTCTTGGCTGAGCGACGAAGAGCTGATTGTGGAGCGTAAAACCCAGCTGTGGATTCATAATGTAGAGACAGACAAGGAGCGGATTTTAACACCAGGTCGTAAGGCTCCACAGTTACTTGCTGTGGTATCACCGGATCAGCGCCATGTCTTTTTTACTGAAGGTAGCACCAGCAGCAAATATGATATTCAAGGCTACATTTTGGAACTAGGCAGTGGTAAGGTTACATCGATCGGCAAGCTGGATATGACTAACGAAGTGAGCTGGAGCGATGAGAATGATCTCATTACAGGCACACCGGATGGTAAAATCCAGCTGATTGGTCTGGACGGAAAAGCTAAAGAATTGAGTTTTCAAGATCCGAATCGCTCTGAATTGATGTCTCATGTCGAAAAAGTGGGTAACGCCATATTTTATACAGGCAGTGATAAACAAGGGTATCCGGTGCTGAATCGGTTCACCCTCAATCATCCTCAGGCTGTGACCATTGCAGAGGGTGCCATGTCCTTTGCCGTGTCGCCTGATGGTAAGTCAATTGCCATTGAAAAGCGGAAATGGAATACATCCGAACCAGCCCGTATGATCATTTTGGATGAACAGGGCAAAGAGAAAGGAATCGTCGGTCAAGGCACTTTAATGAGTCGTGGAAGCTGGTCCAGCGACGGGTCCAAGCTTGCTTATTCCATTTATGATGAGGATCAGCAAGGCATGAGAGGGCTGTATGTATTTGACCAGTCTACGGGTAAAACCACTCCGGTTACGACCGATATCCAATCCTATGACAGCCCAACGGTATGGAGCCCATCCGCCCGGTTTTTATCCATGTACCAGAACATCTCGGAAGGTGGAAAACAGCTCAATCAAAGCTACATCGTCGAATTTAAGAGGAAGTAGTTTCTGGACCCAGTCGTACACGAGGCTCATCGTTGACAAGGAAATCATACCAGCGGTTGCGAAACCGAACCTGAGGTCCATCAGCGGGGACGTGTGCCTCCATTCGCAGCGCTTCTGGGATTGGACGCGGATGCTGGCTTTCCACCACGGCCCGATCCTCTTCCAGCACCTTACCACTGTATCTGGAAAAAATGTGGCTCATGCCCGGTACAAATCTGGCAAAATTACGTCCAGCCAGTCCGTAGATGGCAGTTAACTCTTGCTCAATCGGAGTGAAGGTGACGAAATTAATAAACTTGCTGCGTCCTTCCTTGGCGGGAGTCAAAATCCATTGCTGTGGAAAGGTATATTGTAATAGACCTTTCCCGTTTTTCACTCGAATATGATTGTCATCCGCTTCAAACTCGATATGAATGTCGGTGGAGGATTTTTTACCGATTGTTTTGTTATGGACAATTGGCAAATGAGCGACATCCAGCACGCTTTCCACAACTCTCGTCAGATGTGCCTTCCACACGGAATCGTAGGGAGACAAAATGAGAGAGGGGTCCTCCAGCTCGGGAAAAATCTCCAGAGGAGGTGGGGATGTGGATGTCCCCATCTCTGAGTTTATCTCAGACTTTGAGCCAACGGCCTGAGGATATACCCACAGCAGGCCGGCTTTTTCAATCGCGGGATAGGCATAGGTATGAGCAAACTCAGGAATAGCCCGTCCCGGATGTGCCGGAATATCCACACACTGCCCGCTCTCATCGAAAGACCATGCATGATATGGGCATGTGATGTGCCCGTTTTGACAATAGCCGAGCGACAAATCAGCTCCTCGGTGCGGGCAATAAGCATGGATGGCATGTACCTGACGATGATCATCACGGTACAGGACAAAATCTTTGCCAAGCAGTCGCTTTTTAAGCGGTTTATTTTTTAGCTCCTTGGACCAGCCAACGGCGTACCAGGCAATCGGGAATACCTGCTGATCACTTTCACGAACTTCACGAAAGCTGGGATGGGTGTTCATCTATATCAACGCTCCTTGTTCTGCTTCTCAATTATGACCCGTGGGTCATTTATTATATTAGTATAATACACCCCTGATCCAAAACGAAACAGGTGTCCTGAAATTGGCAAGAAACGAAGGTCGCTTAAGGTTGTATGAAATAGTAAAAAAAAAGGCGCATATCCTTTTTAGGAATGCCCCTTTTTTAAATTAGGCTGGCTATTTGATTTTGTATGACTATACAAACTTACGATGATGTTTCTTACCGTCATATGAGAATAAGGCGAGCTTACCCTCAATCAATGTTTCCAAATGAACGGTGCGCCCCCACAGCTGATATACATACGGAAGTGTGCGCTCCATATATTTTAAATCCAGCTCAATGCCTTCGTACTGGTGCTTGAGCTTCAACTCGCCCGTATGCAGGTAATCTCCATCCTCGACGACGATATAAGGGGAGCCTCCATTCACACGTGAAAACACGAGCTGATCCCGTATGTTTTCCCAGGATTTATCGGTAATTTTCCAATCGGGTCCCCGTTTCTCAAACACGTACAGATCCAAATCCTCTGTCAGTTTCTTGGTCATGTAATTGCGTATAAAAGAGGTGTCTGAGTCGAACTCTCGTACCTCGAACATTTTAGCGCGTCCTTCGCCCGGTTTGCGTCCTTGTCGCTCTTGCTCCTCACGGGTTGGGTTATCCCATCGTTTTTCAATATCCTCAAATATTTTCAGTCCCAAATAGTACGGGTTCAGGCTTTGCATGGAAGGCTGTACGACAGAAGCGTTCAGCATCGCAAATTCAACGGTTTCCTCCCCGGTTAAATCCAGTTCCCTTACAATCCGCTGGTGCCAATAGGAGGCCCAGCCTTCATTCATGATTTTGGTCTCCATTTGGGGCCAGAAATACAGCATTTCGTCCCGTAGCATCGTCATAATATCCCGCTGCCAGTCCTCCAGCACCTCCGAGAATTCCTGAATAAACCAGACGATATCTTTTTCAGGTTCCGGTGGGAACTTGCGTACCTTGATGCCCTCGGTCTCGGTCGGATCATGCTGCTTCGCTGTTTCCAGTGACCATAGATCATCGTAAGGCCCAGGGGGACGCTGGCGTTTTCCGGGTTCTTTCTGCTCCCGAATTTTGAGCTCCATATAGCGCTGTTTATCCAGATGCCTTGGTTTGATAATCTGTGGATCCACATGCTCTTGTATCGCCAGTACAGAGTCAATGAAGGATTCTACAGCCTTTGACCCGTATTCCATTTCATAGCTGTTGATTCGATCTGCTGTGGCCGACATACTCTCTACCATATTGCGATTAGAAGCTGAGAAGCGAGCGTTGTGTTTGAAAAAATCACAGTGTGCCAGTACATGGGCGACAATCAGTTTATTTTGCACCAAAGAATTTCCTTCCAGCAGGAAGGCATAGCAGGGATTGGAGTTAATGACCAGCTCATAGATTTTGCTCAATCCAAAATCGTACTGCATTTTCATCTTGTGAAATGTTTTTCCAAAACTCCAGTGGCTGAAGCGCGTGGGCATACCATAGGCTCCGAACGTGTATACAATATCCGCCGGACAAATCTCATACCGCATCGGGTAGTAATCGAGCCCGAATCCATCGGCAATCTCCATAATTTCTGATATCGCATATTCTAGCTCCTTCTGGTCGGTACTCATCCCACCGATCCCCCTTCCCGTTTGCGAAAAAAGGTACGTAAGGCTTGGTATACCTCACCTTTTTCCTTGATGACATAGTACATAAACTGATCCTTTTTAATATTCTTGTAGGCTGACATCAGCGTGCTGCTGCGATTATATTGATTCACTTCTCCATAGCCGAACATATTGCTCCGCTTTATAAGTTCCTCGATTAGCTTCACACACCGCTCATTGTCCGAGGTCAGGTTATCGCCATCCGAGAAATGGAAGGGATAAATATTGTAGCTGGAAGGAGGATATCGTTTGTCGATAATCTCCAGTGCTTTCAAATAAGCGGAAGAGCAGATCGTGCCGCCACTTTCTCCGCGGGTAAAAAATTCTTCTTCCGTAACCTCTTTAGCCTCGGTATGATGCGCGAGAAAGACAATTTCCACCTTTTCATACTGACGGCGCAAAAAGCGGGTCATCCAGAAAAAGAAGCTGCGAGCGCAATATTTTTCAAAAGAGCCCATCGAGCCTGATGTGTCCATCATGGCTATAATCACCGCGTTGGATTGGGGAATGGTCTTCTCTTCCCATGTTTTGTAGCGAAGATCGTCCGGACTAATATGATGAATGCCCGGTTTCCCCTCACGGGCGTTGCGGCGCAGATTTTCGAGAATGGTTCGTTTCTTGTCAATGTTCGCTTGCATGCCTTTTTTACGTATATCATTAAATACGATAGATTCAACCTCAATTTGATCCTTGTCTTTTTGCTGTAAATTCGGCAATTCCATTTCCTCAAACAGCATATCTTCCAGTTCTTCTATGCTGACTTCCGTTTCCATAATATCGTGTCCCGGCTGGTCGCCGGCTTTCTCACCTTTACCTGGCTTCTGGGAAGCAGGATCACGTCCAATGACATCCCCCACCTGACTGTCGCCATCTCCTTGGCCTACATGCTTTTGCTTTTGATAGTTATAAATGAAGCGATATTCATCCAGACTGCGAATCGGCACTTTAATAATCTGTTGACCGTCCGACATAATAATATTTTCTTCCGTTATCAGATCGGGTAGATTTTGCTTAATGACATCTTTGACCTTCTGCTGATGACGTTGCTGGTCCTGGTACCCTTTGCGATGCAGCGACCAATCTTCGCGGGATACGACGAATGAATATGGCTGGCGTGGTTCCGGCATTATTAGGCACCCCCCAAGTGGATACACGGCACAGTTTGGCCTTGTTGGTTATTAAGTATATTCACGGGGATGAACGATATGTGATGGAACTCGATTTAAATTCTGCCCGTTTGCTTTTATAATGAAAGTAAAAAATGTAAAAAAAGAATGGAGAACCTTGGGTTATGGAAGAAATTGCAGTACTTATAGTAGACGATGAGCAGGGGTTGCGGGATATGCTGACAACGGTGTTAAAAAAAGAAGGATTCCTTCAAGTCAAGCATGCTGCAACGGGTCGGGAAGCGCTGCAAGTCGTGATGGAATCTCATGTGGATGTGATTGTACTTGATGTTATGCTGCCTGATAACGATGGGTTTGAGGTGTGTCGTCAAATGCGTCTATATACGGATGCCCCTATTCTTTTTTTGACGGCAAGAGATACAGACCTAGACAAATTAATGGGGTTTGGTATCGGAGGGGACGATTATATTACCAAACCGTTTAACCCGCTGGAAGTCGTTGCGCGTATGAAAGCTCGAATGAAATATCGGAAAGTTTCGACAGTGGCCATGAAACCGACCTTACGCACTTTAGATTTTGGATATTTTCGTCTGGAACTGGAATCCGGTGTATTGTATGTGGAGGACAAGCAGGTCGATTGTCCGGCACGTGAATGGCTACTGCTGGTATTTCTGTGCAAGCATCCTAACCGTATTTTCAGTGTACGGCAGCTTTATGAGGCGATATGGAGCGAGGCCTTCTTGGGTGATGAGAAGACCGTAGTGATTCATATCTCCCGTTTGCGGAAAAAAATAGAACCTGATCCCAAGCACCCGCAATTTTTAATCAATGTAAGAGGACTTGGTTATAAAATGATGTCAGTCAAGATGGAGGAGCAAGAATGAACTCTCTAGTTAAGATGTCCTTTCGTTTTATGAAAGTAACATTATGCTTTGTACTGGCCTATGTTCTATGTTTTGTTATTTGCACGATCTTATATATTTTTATAAAAAGTATATTTGGAGCATCTCAAAATATAAATATTGATCTATTCTGGACAGGACTTGGTATCGTGCAGAGTGTTGTGTTCATAGCTGCCTACGGATGGTATATAGGCAAACCTTTGGTGTATGTAATTAAATGGATTGGAAATATTGCGACAGGGGAATTCCAAGCGCCGCTAAGTGAACTGGAACTGCCAGAGGGCAAAAAAAATCAGAAAAATAGTTATAAACCTCCGTATCAATTGTATAAAGAAGTTTTTGAACAAATGAACATCTTATCGGCCCAATTGCGCAGCAATGAGGAAGAGAGAGTGGAAATAGAGAAACGAAAACAGCAGTGGGTAGCAGGTGTAAGCCATGATCTGAAAACACCATTATCTTATATTGAAGGATATGCGGTCATGCTGACTGCTCAAGAGTATGACTGGTCTGATGAAGAAAGAAGAAGCTTTAGTATGGGTATCAGTGAGAAAGTGACGGAAATGAAGCAGTTGATTCAGGATTTGAATGCTTCTATGCAGCTTAAGGAAGGTCCATTGCCAATCCAATTGGAGAAGGAGGACATTGTGGAGTTTCTCCGTAGTACAGTCATAGATATCGCTAACCATCCTTCAGCCGAGCAATACGAATTTTCTTTTACGTCAATGGACGCGGCATGTATTATGCCCTTCGATAGTAAATTATTAGGCAGAGCGCTGCAGAATTTTTTGATTAATGCTATCATTCATAATCCTCCAGGTACACACGTTTCCATGGAAGTAAGCAAAGCGAACGATAAGCTTCATATTTCTATCGAAGACGACGGAATAGGAATGAATTCCAATGAGTACATGCAGGTATCTCATTCCCAAGGGCATGGAATACCTATTGCCAAAAGCTTTATTGAGGCGCATAACGGAACGCTTCATATCCTTTCAGGCAGTAAAGCGGGTACTAGGATGGAGATTTCACTGCCGCTAAACATCTAACTTTTTAACATTTGATCTCACATTTTGCAGTTTGCTCGGTTTTTTTGCCTGTTGTTTAGGGACTGTTTACCTGATGTTTACTTTACTTCAGTAAACTGTATGTAACTTAAGCTTCAGCATTAGAAGTCGAGAGGAGATCAGGAAATGTCTGAATATGTAATACATACACAGCAGCTAACTAGGCGTTTTGGAAAACGGGAATTTGTAAAACGAATAAATCTCCAGGTACCCGGACAGCAGATTTATGGATTTTTAGGACCTAATGGAGCGGGTAAAACAACCACGATTCGTATGCTACTTGGGCTGATTAAATCCACATCCGGGGAAATTGAGATTTTCGGGAAAAAGCTGAAGGATCAGCGTATGGAAATATTGAAGGATATTGGTTCCTTGGTTGAATCACCTGCCTATTATGCCCATTTATCCGCATATCGAAATTTAGAAATCGTTACAACCATGCGTGGACTGCCGACCCGAAGAATTCATGAAGTGCTGGATTTAGTGAGATTAACCAAGGATGCGTATCGTCCGGTAAAGGGATATTCCTTGGGGATGCGACAAAGACTGGGGATTGCTATGGCGCTTATTGCCAACCCCAAATTATTGATACTTGATGAACCGACGAATGGTTTGGACCCGTCTGGTATTCAGGAAATTCGGGAGTTAATTATGAGCCTCCCTGGCGCTTACGGAATGACGGTACTGGTTTCGAGCCATTTATTAAGCGAAATTGAGCAGATTGCAACCTATGTAGGAATTATTAATCAGGGTGAAATGATCTTCCAGGGAACGATGAAGGAACTCACCGCCAAAAGCAAGCCTCAATTATTCATTGAAACCCCAGATCCTGTTCTGGCTGCCGGTGCACTGATTCAGCATGGGTGGACGGCCGGGGCTGAATCGATTGAACAAAATGAGGTCGTGACTCCTATTGTAGATCGGCAACAATCTTCGGAGATGATCAAGGTGCTTGTGGAACACAATCATCCCATTTATCGGGTCACAGAGAAGAAAAAAACATTGGAGGAGATATTCCTGGAACTGACAGGTAAGGAGCGAAGCTTATGATACTCCGGGTTATAAAGGCAGAGGGGCTTAAGCTGAAGAAAATATGCTGGTGGATTCCTCTTATACAGGGGTGTGTACTTACAGGCATGACTGCTGTGGAATGGTATCTTTACTTTCGGCAAGGACCGGGAGGTGTCTACGCTGGTTTTGCCGTTATGTTTATGTTCCTTTCGTTTGTGATGCTGCTTGGCGGTACACTTTTGGCGAGTATTATGGCCGGTACAGAGCATGATACTCAAACATGGAAGCAGCTTATGGCCATGCCTGTTCCCAGAAGTTATATCTATTTATCCAAAATCGTATGGATTGTGATTCTGCAGTTGGGTACCGCCTTGATCACTGTAGCAGGTATGAGCCTCATCTGGGTGTTATATACAAACGAACCCATTCCTTGGCGGTTCATGTTGTTACAGCCGATTAATGCAAGCTTGGCTACCCTACCAGTACTTGCAATTCAACTTTGGCTGTCTACGCTTTTCACTAATCAGGCATTCCCATTAGCGTTTGGTATATTCGGTTCAATTGCAAGCTTGTTTTTGGCACGCACAAGTATTCTGTGGATTAAAATATTGCCTTGGTCGTACCCTGCATTATCAAGTCCTCTGATGAAGGAACACATGATTTGGGTGATCGTTGCTTTAAGTGCAGGAGTCATCTTTACGGGACTTGGTACACTACAGTTTACCAAGCATGAATTCAAATAGAGAGGAAAAGATACATGGGCTCTATTTTACGCGTGGAGACAATAAAGCTTCAATGGATCATGGTTTGGATTCTCATTATATTGGATGCGATCATAAATTCTTTAATGGGAGTCCTGGAACTGAATGATTTGAAGCAGTTTTTTTCACCCAGTTGGTTAACTTTATATACTTATTCAGCGCAATTTCACTCTATGTTTTTTTATCCGCTCTATTGTGGAATTATTGCTTCTCTTTTGTGTGCGTACGAGCATCGGGATGGGGGATGGAAGATTTTATTAAGCAGCCCGTATCCTCGTCAGCAAATTTATTATGCAAAATATATATTGCTCATTCTCATACTGGGTCTGGATCAGCTTATATTTATAGTAGGCTATTTTGTAAGTGGAAATATAGCAGGTGCTCCAGGAGAAATCCCTTGGTCTGTCGTTCTTTCTACCGGTTTGGGAGGGTGGCTCGGGATTTTTCCCCTGGCAGCACTACAGCTTATGCTCTCGATAAAAATTCGGAATTTTGGAGCTTCTCTAGGAATGTCCATTTGTTGTGTGGTTCCTAATATTGTCATAACAGGCTTTCACTCTTCCATAGGTGCGTGGTTTCCTTTTACGATTCCTTATTATATTATGATGCCGCAAACAGCGACTTATGCACCCAGAGTTGAGCCTTACAGTCTCGGACTGATTGTCATTTTTACGTTTTTAGCCTATCTGTATGGTGGAAGAAAGATGTTTGTGAATAGGGACTGGTTGTAGTTAGGATAGCATGAGGATGTAATCCCAACCATTATTTTAATGGAGGAGGGCAAAATTGTGGAAGCAGGTAGCCATGAACACTTAATGGATATAGACGGAGTGTATGCAGAAATGTTTAGGCTGCAAGCCTCCTCGTATCTTTCACAACGAGAACGTGGTTTTGAGGAAGGAGATCTGTCGCCCTCGTTAGTAAGGACGACAGGTGGAGCCTAAGAAAGGACAGATGCCCTCCTATTGTAGGAGGGTAATTTTTTTCTTCACCACAAAAGTCGAATTACAGCCATACTCACAATACCGACAACGACGGTAGCCAGCAGGTTTTTGCTCCACAAGGCGGTCACTAGCGTAGGAAAGACAGCCATAAGCACTTGTCCATTAAGAGTGACTGAGGTTTCGGTTCGAACGAGCAGATTTTCCATCACGAGGGCCGTGAATATGCAGATGGGAATATAGGAAAGCCATTGTAGCACTGGCTTGGGTAGCGCCAGCCTTTGCAGCACGACAAAGGGAATGATCCTTGGAATCGCCGTGACAAGCATGGCACCGATTATGATATACAGGACATTGGGATTAATGTTCATTTGTCAGTTAACACTCCAATCGTTGCGGTGATCATGGTCGCTACAATGACGGCGATATGTGATGGTACCCACCAGGCCAAAAGGTACATCAGAACAGCCATACATAGCACAAGCAGCAGACGATGCTTGAGTTTGGAGGTCTGGACACTTTGGAGCTGGGAAATGAGCAGGGCAAGAAACATCGCTGGCAAGGCAAAGTCCAGACCAAAAGCCTCCGGCCGGGAAATCCAGTTCCCGAGAACCCCTCCCGCTACACAGGATGCAATCCAGGCGAGATAAGCTGTAATATTAAGCCCGTTCATCCAGCGGTCACTGACCTGCCCGCCTTTAGCCAATTTATCCGACGCTACTCCAAAGGATTCGTCCGTCAAAAGAACACCGATGCCTATGTTTTTCCACAATGAATATTTAGAAAAGTAAGGAGCCAGCGACGCACTTAACAGCAGATGACGAGCATTCACAATGAAAGTCGTTAAAATAATGACGGATGGAGGACTGGCTGCAGCCAGCATCGAGCACATGATAAACTGGGAGGCTCCTGCGTATACAAGCGCCGACATGAAGGCAATTTCCATGGTGCTAACCCCTGATGAAGCGCCCACAATGCCTGCCGCGAACCCAATACATACATAACCGAGCAATGTAGGAATACAATCTTTAACCCCTTGTAAAAAGCTGAGTGAATCGTGCTTCGTTCCGCTCAACTCCGAAGCTATGGACATTTTAACCTTACCCCCAGTGTATAAATTTTATAATAGTATATAACGTAAGTTGTAAAGTATCAATATATTATACGTTTGTATGTTATGTTGAATAGTTCCTGCAGGAGAATTGCTCTTAAAAAGCTGTTTTACTGTTGACAACCCAATGAAGGCTATGTACTTACCAAAAAGGTTCGGTCGTGTTCCGGTTCCAGACGATTTGGCAGCAGCCAGTCATCCAAAAGTGGTGTTCAAATGTGCTCCCGATGAGCTCTTCGAAATGGAAAATGAGCAAGAACTGATGATGAATCAAAGCAGCTCGGATGTGTTCATACAAGGGCTGTTTTGACTGAATGGGGAACTCGTAAAAAAAGGGCGTCCCAGTCAGTTCATGACTTATGGGACAACCCTAAGGTGGTGATTTATATAAGCTCCTGCCGCTTTTTCAGATATCCGTAGAGAATAATTCCCGAGATCGCGCAGATGGCTGCGCATAGACCGATAACTCCATATCCCGCCTGAAGTCCGCGCAGTATGCCAAGCTCAGTGGTTGCGCCGTAGACTATCTTGACCCCTTCGATTACCCAGCCGATCACATAGTTGCCAATGACACTACCTATGCCCATCAGCGTGACGACGAACGTAATAGCTGTATCACTGTCCTTCGGATATCTCCTTGCTATGAACGCCATCACGGTCGGATAGATCATTGCAATACCTGCACCCGATACGGCAAAGAGAAACGCCAGTCTCTCTCCACCCGCGATTGCTGCGAACGTACATATCGCTGAGAAGGCGGAGAATAGAATCGTCGAAAGCACGAACCCCATCCGGTCTGTGAGTGGACCAAGCAACAGGCGCCCCAACGAGAAGGTAAGAAAGAACGCTGAGAGCATGCTGGACGCCTTCACCGTGTTCCATGAATACGCTTTCTCTAAAAAGTTGACCAGCCAGCCCCCAACTGCGAGCTCAGAGACTACTCCAAACGACAGGATCATTACCATCATCCAGAGTGCTGGATCGCGGGTTAGCGTCTTGAGTGAGGTTCGATCCTCATGCTGCAAATCGTCTCCCGGGAAGGTGCTGAGCAGTGCGGCCACAATCGGCAGCAAGCAGAGCGACAACATAGCCAGATACATCCCCCGCCAGTCCAGCATATGTCCAAATACCGTCAGTGACATGACTCCCGTCGCCAGCAAAGGGGCGACTGTTGAGCTGAGCCCATAGAAAAAGTGGGACAAATTCATCATCGTGCCGGTATTTTTCACAAAAATCCTCGCCCCCAAAATTGCGAGCGCAATCTCCAGCATGCCGTTCCCGATATACATCAAGAAGTAGGACGAGGCGAAGAACGGATACGTGTGCGACAGATAGATGAACACTCCCGAGATGATCATGGAAGCAAAGGAAATGATGCTGACCGCCTTGATTCCCCACTTACGGACAAGGACAGCGGTGAACGAGCAGGCAATCAAATAACCAAGTGCGTTTAGAGACAACAATGTTCCGAGCTGCTGTTCATCCAGATTGAAGTCGAATTGGATGCGTGGAATGGCAGGGCCTTTAATATTTTCCGAGATGCCAAATACAATAAAGCCAATAAAAATTGTCGCCAGCTGCATCGTATACATGTGGCGGGACTTGCGGGTTTGCAGATTCAAATTTAGTCCCTCCTAGATAGCCAAACTTGATTTTCTCACCTGTTGGGTGTTCAGGGACGGAAAAGTCATAGGATAGCAGCCCTCCTTCAGGATATTACAATAGTTTTGAAAAAAGTTTTAATAAGTGAAAAGTTTAAGGACATTTATATTCAATGTCAAATGTTTTTATTGCATGTTGAAGTAAGCGAGGAACCTGACCATATTACAATTACAGTAAATTGTAGCATGTCTACTTCCCGTTTAAGCTTTGTATTACCTTGATCGGCTACACTTAATTTACTGTGGATAATAAGTCATGCATCCAAAATTGCAAAAGATAAATGATATTTTACGATACAGTCTATATATAGCGAACACACAGTCTTTTGTGTATTCTTCTTATATAGACTTTTGGATACAAGGAGGCAACGTCCGTGGATTCAATGCAGCATATTATTGGCTCTAATTTGGCTCAAATCAGGAAGACTAGAGGATTAAGTTTGGATAAGGTGGCTGAACTGACAGGGGTCAGCAAGGGGATGCTGGCTCAGATTGAGAAGGGGAAATCCAATCCTACGGTAACAACCCTTTGGAAAATTGCGAACGGTTTGCACGTATCCTTCTCCACCTTTCTTAAAGAAGACCCGCCGCAAATCACGAAGATTCGGAGGGAAGACCTGCATCCGGTTATTGATGAGGACGGTAATTATTTTGTTTACCCTGTATTCCCGTATCACGCTGAAAAGAAGTTTGAGGTGTTCACGGTAAGTCTGAAGCCAGGTTTTACACACCAGGCAGAGAAGCATTTGGGAGAGGAAACGATTCTCATGATCCGTGGGGAAATGTACTTTGAAATGCAGGGGCAACAGCTCAAGCTGAGTGCAGGGGATGCCGTGCAATTTCAAGTATCTGACATACATACCTACCGGAATGATTCGGATGAGGATGCCGATTTTTATGTATTGATTTATTATGCGGATTAGTGGGATGATTAGCATAGTCTAAAACAGGCTTCCACATCATGATTTTGCAAAATCATGAGATATAAAAAGAGAGCCACAAGGAAAAGAGAGGAAAGAACCCATGGAAAGCAAGTACATCCGAGAAACCTACTGCTTCAAGACGTCCCGAGTATTTCCCAACGATATCAACAATCATAACACGCTCTTCGGCGGACGATTGATGTCGTATATCGACGATATCGCATCTATTGCAGCTGCTAAGCTGTGTCGTACGAACACAGTTACAGCCTCTACGGATTCGGTGGATTTTTTGCTACCTATCCATCCGAGTGATTCTGTCACGCTAGAAGCGTTCGTAACCTGGACAGGCCGTAGCTCGATGGAGGTGTTCGTAAAGGTAATTCGTGAAGGACTGATGACTGGCGACCGGAAAATCGCAGCCACCGCCTTCCTGACCTTTGTGGCATTGGACGAGAACAACCGTAAAGTGACCGTCCCGCAGGTGATTCCAGAAACAGAAGAGCAGTTACAATTGCACCAGACGGCTCCATCACGCGCAGCCATACGGCGTCAGCGGAGAGAAGAAAGTAAGCAGCTGGCTAGTTTTTTGACAACAGATTATCCGTGGGAACTGTAACGTACTAGAGATTATCAATTTCATCGTTTTACGTAAAAAGGAGCCGTCTTTTCCGTTAGCAGTCACCATGATCTGCTCGGAATACGGCTCCTTTTGAAAATAACTTGAGCTATTCTACCTTAACTACACGGAAATGCTGATTCGTCCCACCATTATCGCCCCATTGAATGGCTTTGGCTCCATCGGCGGTGGCGCCTTCAGAAATATCGATCAGCTTGCCGGTTGCCCGATTTTTCAGCTTGTAATAACCACCGGTTACGGATACTAATTGCCAATGCTGACTGGACCAGCCTCCGTCACTCCACTGCTCAATAACTGTACCGTCTGTTGTGGTACCGCTTTCAACACCAATTAGCTTTCCGCTGTTGCGGTTCACAATTTTATAATATCCGCTGCCTGCATCCTTGAGCTGCCATTGCTGGTTTGCAGCTCCGGAATTTGCACGCTGCTCCAGGTCTGCGCCGTCCGTCGTTGCATTGCCAATAATGCTTAGTGGCTTATTGCTCTTGCGATTCACTAGCTGATAATAGGCATCCGGATCAATGGCAATTGGCGTTGTTATCCCCTCGACCACACCACTGGCGGTGTCAATATTAATGCTGTCGAACCAATCCATGACTAATGAAGTCGCTGTTGGAAAACGCAGTGGCAGCCATACATATTGAGAATCCTGCACAGGACCGCTCCACGCACCCGCCCAACGGTCGCCCAAATACAGGTATGAAGTTGTCTGGGCACCTTCAACAGGAATCACGTAAGCCGACTGTGAACCATATGTCGTACCGTCCCCGAAGTTTATCGTATTACTCCAGGTTCCTTCAATGCTGGATGCGGTAGCATACTTGGCTTGATTGGGATTCCAGCCGGTTGCCCCGGATGTAATCAGGAAGTAGACGTCTCCTTTTTTGAACATCGCCGGAGCTTCACGATATTGTCCTGGCCAAAGTGTAGTCACCAGCGATTCAACTTGCAGAAAATCCGGTGTCAGACGATAGATGTTCAGATCCGCATTTACCCGGGTAGCCGAAATGAGGTAAGCTGTACCGTTATCGTTGTATACGGTCATATCGCGCGAATCGTGATCCAGAGGACGGAAGCTGCCCTGATACGTGTAATCGCCGTCCACGGTATCGGAAGAAGCAACAGCCACTCGGGCCTCGTTGTAATTAACCCCATTCTCCTTATGCATCCATAATACGTATTTACGTGTTTTTTCATTGTAAATCACTTTCGGACGTTCAATATTCGAAACATTCAGCTCCACAGCGGAGCTGCTGGTCAGTACATTTTTACGAAACTCCCAGTTTTTTAAATCAGAGGAACGGTAGGCGGATACCGCCTTGAACGTGCCGTTGGGATTACGATTTTCACCAAACCAATAATAGTAACCGTCTACTTTAATCATACCACCCCCATGGGCATGGACCACGTTTCCATCTGTATCTTTAAACTGAATGCCATTTACAACATTCGCTGAAGCGGCTGAAGCGACCTTAGGTGAAAACATCTGAAAAATGCTCAACGTCAGCAAAATAGAGAGCATAATACACAGCAAGCGGGCAAAATCATATTTCATTGTTTCGTCCTCCTCTGCATGCGTTATTTTAAAGCGCTTTCATTAATAGGCTCTATGAAGTAGTTTTAATAGAGATGCTTATCCCAATTGTATCCATATTGAATTGAAAGTGCTAGAGTAGTATATTGACCATGTACACGGCACACGCCATCCATATCTAACAGACTTCATCGAACGGTGAGTGTTACAAACTGGCTGATATTCATTAGATATACAGGAGGCAACCATGAAAATATACGCGATTGATACGAGCAAGCCGGAAGCTGAGGAGCATTACGAATTACTGGTAAATCGGGTTTCGCTGGAAAAGCAGCACAAGTTAGATCGTTTTTTACATCGGGAAGATGCTTTGAGGGGTTTATATGCCGATGTGCTGCTAAGATGGTTGGCCTGCCGGCAATTGAAGGTATCTAATGCTAGTCTTCAATTTACATACAATGCGTTCGGTAAGCCTTCCTTGATAAATGCACCCGCATTCCATTTTAATGTTTCTCACTCGGGAAAATGGGTGGTATGCGCTATTGATGATCACCCGCTTGGAATCGACATTGAACAGCTCCGTCCTATTGATTTTGAGGTAGGTAGAGTGTGCTTTTCGGACACAGAGTATGATGCGTTAATGCGTCAGGACGCAGACAGCCGATTGTCCTACTTTTACGATCTATGGACGCTTAAAGAAAGCTTTGTGAAGGCCGAGGGGCAGGGACTAACTCTACCGTTGAAGTCTTTTTCATTCGAGCTGAAGGCACAACCGTTCATAGGCTTCACGACAAAGGGCTTTACCACCGAGTATTGTCATTTTAAGCAGTATGAGCTGGATCAGGATTATAAAATGGCTGTCTGTGCAGCTCATGACCAATTTGCCCAGCAGGTGCAGCAGATAGATATAAATACACTACGCTTGGAAGTGGCAACACAGGCGTAATATGAAGTGGATATGCGTATAGTTGAAAAAAGGAGTTGAGTGGCGTTGACATTCGTTTTGTTCAAGCACGGCCGGTTGCATGGGGAGTGGGCTTCCAAAGGAGACTCCATCGTTGTACAGCAGGGTCGGATACAAGCCATCGGATATGCTCGGGAGCTTGAATTGCAGTTGACCGGTAAGGAATATGAAACTGTGGATTGGGAAGACGCCTATGTACTGCCAGGCTTAACCGATTCACATATGCATTTGTCTATGCATGGTATGAAGCTGGCTATGCTGGATTTAACATCAGCTACCTCCAAGGAAGAGATGCTGGCTATGCTGCGCAAACGGGTCGCTGTAACACCGCCGGGAGAGTGGATTTTAGGACTTAACTGGAATGAAAATGCGTTTATTCCTGTTGAAATTCCGGGTATAGCCGAGCTGGATGCCATTACAGATCAGCATCCGGTATATCTCACTCGTACGTGCTTTCATACGTTCTTGGCCAATTCAGAGGCATTTCGGCGTGCGGGTATTAGCGAGGACACCCCTGACCCGGCTTCGGGAGCCTATGGACGAGACGCAGATGGACGGTTGAACGGATTGATTTATGAGGAAGCATCCTTTGCCTTTACTAGCGTGCAGCCAGAGCCGGATTATTCGGTTAAGAAGGATACGATTCGGCGGGCTTGCCTGGATGCGCTACGGCTTGGTCTAACTGCTGCGCACACGGAAGATTTACGTTTTTTGGGCAGCGTGGAGACGATGCAGCGAATTTACAGGGAGCTGAGGGAAGAAGGTCTTGCTTTTCGCACACACCAGCTCATCTATCATCCCTTTATGGAAGAAGCGAAAGTGCAAGGGCTGCGTGCAGGTACCGGAAATGAGTGGTTTAAAATCGGTGCGATTAAAATGTTTGCCGATGGCGCTATTGGTGGAAGAACGGCATTATTGTCAGAACCTTATAGTGATGCTCCACATACCCGCGGAATGGCGATTCAACCGCAGCCAGAGCTGAATCAGATGGTGGCAGCTGCGAGGGCCGCAGGCTTTCCAGTGGCTGTACATGCTATAGGGGATGGGGCAGCGCACATGATTTTGACAGCGATGGAGGCCCATGTGCTCACGGAGGAAAGCGGTTTGCCAGATCGCCTGATCCATGGACAGGTGCTTAGGAGGGATTTGATCAAGAGAATGGCGAAGCTGCCGCTGATTGCGGACATCCAGCCCCGTTTTGTCGCAAGTGACTTCCCTTGGGTACTGGATCGGGTGGGGAAAGAACGGACTGAATATTTATATGCCTGGAAAAAACTGCTGGAAGCAGGCATTCCATGTGCTGGAGGTAGTGACGCGCCGATTGAGCCGTTAAACCCTTTTCTTGGTATTCATGCGGCAGTGACTCGCGCCAAGCCGGAAGAAATGCATGAGGGCTATCTTCCCGCTGAAAAGCTGGATGTACATGAAGCCATTCGTCTGTTTACCACGGGAAGCGCAGTAGCAGCCGGGGAAGCTGATGAAAGAGGGGCGATAGCTGAAGGGAAAGCCGCTGACTTTACAGTCATTGACCGTGATGTATCGGAAAGCCCGCAAGCTTTACTTGATGTTAAGGTACGAATGACAGTTGTAAACGGGAAAGTTGCATATCGGTCATAGGCTGGTGCTAAGTACGTATGCAAAAAGCCTTCAACTTCACTTTTTACGTGAAGTTGAAGGCTTTTTATTTTATAAACCACGCTGTATGAATCGGTCTGCGTTTGTCACACTGGACCACAGATCAGAGCTGGCTCCGCCCGGATACCAGTAGGCGAAGCCAGCAAACCCAGCATCCTGCCCCAAGCGATACTTACGAGTGAAGGATCGTCCTTCCTCAAGCCAAAGCTTATGAAGCTGTGTGTCTTTGTAAGACACGGTATACTGCTGAATATCCTCATTCCAGATTGGTTTGGAAACGGAACGGGATACTAGCTGGTTTTGCTGATCTAGTGATATATCAGAGGAAGCGATTGAATGTCCGCTAGCATTAAGAGTCCAGTTCCGTGTAAATAATGGCAACGCCAAGATCGCTTTCTCCGGATAGGTGGTTTGTACGAAACGCCGCACGCTTTCACGGAGCCATGGCAATGAGGACACAGAGCCGGGGATCGAGCTACCTCCCCAATGCTCGTCATATCCCATCAGGATCAGATAGTCTGCCGCAGCGCCAAGCTGTTTATAATCAAAGGCGGCAGTCCAGTCCGTTCCATAATCAGGAGATACACAAATCGCCAGTACCGTATTCTGACTCTTCAACTTAGCTTTTAATTGTTGGACGAACAATGTTAAATTGGCACGATCCTGACCATCTACATTTTCAAAATCAATGACAAGTCCGTTCAAACCGTATACAGATACGGCATTGGCAAGCTGAGTTATAGTTTTATTCCGTAGAACCTCACTGGATAGAATTTGGTGCGTCAGCACCAGATTGGAACGGTTGCCTACCATAGCCCAGATATTTTTATGATGCTGTTTGGCCCAGGTAAGCAGCGACGCATTGGTATAGTCGCTTATACTACCTGTTTCATTTAGAAAAAACCAACGTGGTGACAGGGTGTTGATGTTGGATTGGAGCACCGTATTTTCAAACTGCTGAACGGTTTGATCATATTGCCAGCCTAGTCGGATGGAAGAAGCCGTGGAAGCAGTTTGGTTAGCATGCTTTGTTGAATACGTTAGCAGACGCTCCAGCAATGCCGCTGTTTCTTCGCGGGTTAGAGAGGATGCTGGACGAAAATAGTTACTTTCACCTTTCATAAAGCCGTAACGATTTACGGTGGTTACCGCATCAAGAGCCCAATCTGCAATTTCCCCAGTATCTGTGAAGGAGGAAGTAGCATTTCCTGATCCGCCCGAAGAACGGATGAGACGTGCGATCATCAAGGCCGCTTCTTGACGGGTTATAGGACTATTAGGTTGGAATGTGGCAGACGTTCCCCCCTGAACGATATTGAGTTGAGAAGCCGCTTCAATCCATCCATAGTACCACGTCTTTTTGGCAACATCTCGGTAGGAGGAAACGGCTGCTTGTACAGGCTCCAGACCGAGTGTACGGTCCAGTGCGGTAACCCATTCGGCTCTGGTAACAGCCTTTTTAGGAGAGAAGTAACCAGGTTGTGTACCGTTCAAAATTCCTTTAGCGTGCAGGGAAATAATAGACTGATAGGCATAGCTGTGTGCAATATCTTGGAACGTAGCGCCGGATGCTGCTGCTGCTGGAGCAGCTAAGTATGAAGTGAATGTTGTGAATATTGTGATGGCTGCAGTTGCTGAAAGGGTGAGCCTGGTTAACCAACGTGATCGTTTGGAACTCATACCAAATAACCTTCTTTTTTATGATAGATTGTAGATTCATATATCGTTACTCGACGAATAATACTATCAAAAAGAGGAAAGTTATTCATTGCTAAATTGCTGGAAAAACACCAAAAAACCCGCTACCTATGCGGCAACGGGTTTGATATTGGATAAACTATGCTTTTTTGGCATACATAATACCGATAGTCTGTGGACCACAATGACTGGAAATGACACAGCCTGCTGTAGTTAGCAGTACCTCTTGTGCGTTCGTTTCTTCTTTCAAGCGAGCTTGCAACATCAGCGCATCTTCCTCGGCCAAAGCGTGCACGACAATAATGATATCGTTATCCATCTGATCTCGTTGATTCAGAGCGTTTTGCAGCATCTGATCCAGTGCTTTTTCACGTTTGCCGCGGACTTTGTAGACAGGCGTCATTTTTCCGTCAATCACTTTGATCACCGGACGAATTTTGAGCAGACTGCCAATCAGGTTTTGCATGCCTGAGCATCTTCCGCCTTTATACAGGTATTCAAGTGTATCAATGACAAATTCCGTGTCTATTAACGGCCTGGTTTTTGTCAACATGTCTACAATCTGCTCTATCGTATTGCCGTTGGTTGCCGCACGAGCAGCTTTCATCACAAGCAGGCCAAAGCCGCACGACAAATTCAAGGAATCAAAAACCGTAATGCGACCTTCCGGAAATTCGGAGGCAGCGAGTAGCGCATTCTGGTACGTCGATGATAGCTCGGAAGACAGACTGATATATAAAATGTCGTCCCCTTGTTCTATGTAGGGCGCAAAGGCTTGAATAAAATCCGACGGAGAAGGTGCGGCGGTACGCGGTAAATGTCCCTCGCGGCTTACACGTTGAAATAATTGTTCTGGGTGAATGTTTACACCATCCTGCAATGCCTCATCACCAAATACTGTATACAATGGCACAATACTAATTTCGTACTGTTGACGCCAGTGAGCAGGAATATCACTGGTACTGTCGGCAAAAATTTTAATTTTGTTCATACATTGAATCCTCTCTGTGTGATGCAGAAAAATTATAAAGATTGCACGGAGGAAGGATAGATATCCGCTGTGCTATTCGGAACGGAAAGACCGATGGCAAGAAGTGCAATAAAGCCCACAATAATAAGTGCATTAATGATTAAGCCTGTAATAGCAAAGGTTTTCTTACGGTTTTTTAACGCAATTCCAATGATACCGACCACAAGTCCGCTACAATTCAGCAACAGGCTGCCTAAAAAAATAAAAGGAAGCAGTACCGTTCCGGTTTGCTGCAGAGCGACTTCCGGGTTCATCGTTTGGTATTGGCCGAAATGAGCCAGCAGATTAATAACCATAATAGCCAGAATAATATATCCGATCAGGCTGACAAGCGACATAATAAAAGAAGCAATTCCGGGACCGGAATGTTTGAGCTTGACCGGAGGCTGGAACACAGGAGTTTCTGAAAAAACAGGGTGCTCCTCAGGCGCAGCAGGCTTTTGCAAATTAGGATCTTGGGTACTCATTTTTTCAACTCCTTGAACATAGTCCGAACAGGTACTAATTTTCCACAAAATAAACAAAAAAGCAAGCCACCCTACACATTACCCTTCAAAAGACAGGGTCTAATCATCCAATTCTGTATGCGGTCTGTTCACACACGCTGGCTGGTAAACTTCATACGGTTTCGATAAAATAAGAAGAACATTCGGTTAAAAGGATGAGATGAAAAGGAGTACACAAACATGCAACGAAAATGGATATTTGTGGGATCTATAATGATGATGTTGGCGGTAGCCATTGGAGCGTTCGGGGCACATATTGTGAAACCCCGGATCGACGCGGATGCTTTGGCCGTGTATGAAACAGGTGTGAAATATCATATGATTCACGCTGTCGGTTTGCTGATCATTGCGTTGGCTGCTGGACAGTGGGGTTCTTCCAACCGTTTGAGATGGGCAGCGCGTCTGTTATTAACGGGTATCATTTTGTTTTCCGGCAGCTTGTATGTGCTAAGTTTGACCGGAATCCGTGTGCTGGGGGCTATCACCCCCTTAGGAGGCGTGTGTTTTATTGCAGGATGGATATTGCTGGCATGGGCTGCCATGGGTCTGAAGAAAGAGGATTAGAGTTCTTTTCGGATAATGCAAAAAAAAAGAGAAGGGGCAAGAAAGACGTCATGTTTTTCCTGCCCGTTCTCTTTTTTTTGCTTCGTTTTTTTATGAAGTATTTACATTTACGATGTGATTTCATCGATCTCATTCATTTTAAAGGAGTACACTTGCTTCTCATCTACATGATACACACTCAGCAGGCTATTATCATGATCCAGATTGAGGATGCGGCAAGGGATGCTACGCTGTCCGCCATAGCGGTTCACGATTAACCGTACAAGCGTATTATCTTGTATATAGCGTTTGATCCATTCATACGTACTAAGTTCTTGTTGTGTTGCAGGCTTTGGCTGTACGTGGGATTGTTTGATCTCTTGAACGACTGGCGGCTTGTTCGTAACTGCGGCTGACTTCTTTTTGGAGAACTTTTCCGCAAGCGTAGCAGCTGCGTCAGACGGGTTATTACTGGCTGACTGTTTTTTTAGATACAGTGCAGCTTCGATTAAATTCCCAAGTTCAATACCGGATTGAATCCGGCTATCCGCAATGTGTTCGTTTTGGCTCAAGAGATTAAGCAGGAACTGAAGGGCCTCTACGTTCGAACGGCCTTTAACTAATACATCTACATTAAATAAATAACTGGTTTCGTCTTGATTTGATTCCTTTTTCATACATCCTCCAGCCCAAGCCATGGGTAATTAGTCTTTTATAGTACCTATCAATATATCATTAAAACGTAATCTATCATAGTGCCTAAGGCCCTGTTGTTGGATATTAACAAAAATAAAATCTATATAAAGCCCTATGTGTAAAATTTTAATGGAGTACACCGGAATTGTACATTTTTGCATGTGTACACGAATGAGGTCAGTATGTGAGCACTAGATATAGATAAGCAAAGCCAGAGTTACATATACAGAGAATAAAGGAGGTAGGGGGTGAAATCAAGTAGTTTAAATTTTAAACATGTTACAGTGGGAAAATATAACGAAGCAGTATCATCCATCCAGAAGAAAAGTAAAATCCCCCTTAACGAAAGGGGGATGGGGCATATCAAAAACATGATATATTATAGTAATCGCAATTAAAGTAAATTTTATTTCGATCAAAATGGGATTCGTTGTGATCGAATAAGGTAGTCATGTTCGACTGCCCAACTCACAAGACCACTCCAGAAATCTTCACAGGCTGAAATGATCTTCGCTGGTTCAGCTAAATCTCCGGACATCACCAACTTAACTACATGATCAAATCCTTCTGGACGACTCGGCAGTTCCAGGGCCTCCGGTAGAACCATTGAACCCGTTGAGAAAAGCTTCTGATTGTGCAACCCAGCTAACATAGCCCCATATTGGGCAAACTGCATTACCAAGTACGGCAAGTAGGTATGAGGGCCATTTACACGGACATTTCTAAGCTTTCCTATAAACTCGTACATTTCACCTACAAGCACTTCGTTGATGGCATGCCTGAAATCTTCCTTTGTTGGGGATTCGGCAGCTTCCTTTAATATAGAAAAAAAGTTTTTAGGATCATACAGACGAAGTGGGGAAAAGAAGGGTCCATGTGTCAATGGCCAATCGCCCTCAACAGTAGAGGCAATTTTAAGAAGAATGTCTGAACTACAGACGTTCACCTCAGCTTTCCAGGGCCCCGCCGACCATTCATGGCTAAATTCTACGGGGCCGTTTGGTTCACTTAGTACACAAAACATTTCAATGTCCGAGAAAGGGCCGTCAGTACCTTTGGCAACAGATCCATAGATCCCTATAGCCAGAATTTTGTCTCTGTATACTTCATGTAACCTCGCAGCTATTTCGTGGCAAGTCTGAAGTCTCTCACTTCGAGAAATGTTGACAGGTCCATTCATGTCCATTAGTGATCTCCCTCTATTTCCTACGGTCTAAGTGACTTGTCCAATTTACGGATTTGCCATTCAGCGAGGGTTTAATTTCACTTGTGAGCCCTTGCCGCCCGTCTGGATTCCAGTATCCTTCACTCCGGCTTCCTTCAGATCGACTAGTAGCCGCTCTAGTACAACTTTGGCGAAAGGTGCTTCTTTTGCACCAGACGCTTTAACGACCAACTGCACCGGTTTGCCGGAACGCAGATGTTTGTCTGCCTGACGCAGCTTCGTGTCGTAATCATGCTCCTCAATATGAGCAGTGAAGCGAAGCTCCTTGACCTTTTCTTTGCCGCTGTTTCTTGCGGCTCGGCCGACATTCGTTTTGCTTGCTGCGGCTTCTTTTTGCGCAAGCGCTTTTCCTTTGCCCTTTGCGACCAAGCTACAGGGCGGTGGACTGCTCATCAGTGAGGTGCAGACCAGGTCCACCCCTTTGGATCGGGCCATAGCCAAGGCTTCTGACTTCGAGACAACGCCGAGCTTCTCCCCTGCGAGTCCAGTGAGTACCACTTCGTCAGCTTTAATTTGCTCGTTGATTAATACTGCCACGTAAATGTAGCCTCCCTTAAACAATGATAAAGCTATCATATACGGAACCCGTTTGCGATTCAATTTTAGATCTATCCGTATTGACAAAAGTCACTAAGCCCTATACTCTTTTACTGATAATGATTATCATTTTCCAATGCAATATACATACAGGGGTGATTGAGAGAAATGAAAAAGATGTTGAATAGCCTATTGTTATTTGTAGTATTTACTATTGTATTGGCGGGCTGCGGTGCAGCTGGGGATAGCTCGAAGACGGAAGGTACTGCTGGGTCTGAGCAGACATCTACTACGGCTGGTCCGGTTACGGTTAAGGACGACCACGGGGAAGTCAAGCTGGACAAGCCAGCGGAACGTGTCGTTGTACTCGAATGGACGTTTACCGAGGACCTCATTGCACTTGGCGTACAGCCTGTCGGCAATGCGGACAATGAAAACTACAAGCTGTGGGTAACACCGGAGGCAAAGCTGGCTGATACCGTAACTGATATCGGCACACGGGGCGAACCGAATCTAGAAGCGATTGCGGCGCTCAAGCCAGATCTTATTATCTCTAACGCCGATAACAATGCAGCGATCTATGCACAGCTTAAGGGGATTGCACCGACGATAGAATTCGATCCTTACAAGGGGAACGGCTATGATTACGACCGTATGGTCGAAATTTTCAAGCAAGTCGCTGTGGCTACCGGAAAAACGGAACAGGCTGATAAGGTCCTAAGCGAACTTGACCAGCACTATGTAGATGCAAAGGCTACATTGGAGAAGGCAGGCAAAGCAGACTTTCACTATGCGCTGACACAAGCCTTTACAGCTCAAAATGCTGCCAGTCTGCGAATGTTCAAAGAAAATTCGGTTGTAGTGGGAACGCTTGCGAAAATCGGCATGGTGAACGACTGGAAGTCGGACAAGACCGAGAAATACGGGTTTAGCACCGTTGGCATTGAAGCTCTTCCAGCTGTGCAGGACAGCAATTTTATCTATATTACGCAAAAGACGGACGATGTATTTGGAGCCGCGATGAAGAACAACTCGGTATGGAACGGACTGAACTTTGTCAAAGAAAAACGGACCTACCCACTGGACGGTACAACATGGACGTTCGGCGGCCCAATCTCATCCAAAGTGCTGGTTGATCAAGTAGTCGGAGCTCTGACGAAATGACCCGAACAGGCACAACGGGTTTATCGAAGACTTGGCGTGTAGGAAGCATTTTTGGGGGCGGATTGATCGTCCTCATCGTGCTTTTTTTTGTAAGCTTGTGTTATGGAGAGGCTTCAATCCCGCTGCATACAGTAATTGAGGCGTTGACCCAGCGTCAGAATACGCTCGATCATAACATGGTGTGGGATCTCCGAATGCCGCGTACGGTCATCGGAATCCTGGCTGGTGGTGCGCTGGCCATCGCCGGTGCTCTGCTCCAGGCCATCACCAAAAATCCGCTGGCGGCTTCTGATACACTAGGAATTAACGCCGGTGCCTACTTTGTGGTCGTCCTTGGCGCGGTGATGTTTCCCGGATTGCTGCATCAGGCGCCGTTTCTATTTGCCGCTGTCGGCGGCCTGCTTGCAGCGGTGCTGGCTTACTTCATGGGCGGGGGACGAGCTGGAAGTCCGATTCGGTTGGCGCTTGCCGGCTTGATTGTATCCATGGTTCTCGGTTCGTTTACCGGAGCTTTGCATATCTTTTATTCATTTGAAACCCAGGGATTGTTTCTCTGGGGTTCTGGCTCGCTTGTGCAAAACGATTGGAGCGGGACGACTTACGCCTGGCCATGGGTCGTAGGACTCTCGGTCATTGCCTTTCTGCTGTCAAGACAGTTTGATGTCTTGGATCTGGATGAGTCCACATCCACGTCGCTCGGACAAAAGGTTAGCTTGACCCGGGCGGTGGGAATTGTATTGGCTGTCCTGCTATCGACCATTACAGTCAGCGTCATTGGACCCATTGGTTTTGTGGGTCTGGTAGCTCCGCATTTGGTTCGCTTAAGCGGTCTAAAAATGCATCGTTGGGTGCTGCCTGGTTCCTTCCTGTGGGGGGCATTACTGTTGACTGGCGCTGACGTGCTGGCGAAAATGGTCCACCAATCAAGCATGGATCTGCCGACCGGAGCAATGATGGCCTTGATCGGTGCTCCTTGGTTAATTTGGCTGATTCTGTGGAAAATGAAGCTGCCTTCTGGTATTAGCGGGCAGTCTTCAATGAACATAGGTGTGCGCTCTCGGAAATTACCGTATGGCAGGCTGGTCATGTTGCTTGGGTGCGGTGCCGTGCTGTTGACCGTATTCAGCCTGATGTTTGGAGGAATGCGAATTCCGGTCGGCGATTTGCTGTCCGGCCTGTTCGGCGGTGAGAACACAAATTCGGCCTTGCTGCAGTTTAGAATTCCGCGCACGCTGGTGGCAGCCGGGGCTGGTATCGCACTTGCGGTCAGCGGTGTCTTGATCCAATTAGCCGTTCGTAATCCCTTAGCGGATGCCTCGATCATTGGTGTTTCTTCAGGGGCTGGTTTCGGCGCGCTTGCAGTAATTATCGTTTGGCCTGGGCTGCCTGTTTATATGCTGCCCATCGCGGCGATTGCCGGAGCGACGGTTTCGGCGGCGGTGATCTTCTTTTTATCATGGAACAAGCACCTAAACCCGTCTGTGGTCATCCTACTTGGGATTGCCGTATCAGCGATCGGAGCAGCTGGCATTCAGATACTGATTATCCAAGGTTCGCTTTGGGGCAGCACAGGCTATATTTGGCTGACGGGTAGTACCTACGCTCGAAACTGGGGGCAGGTGGCGACGATTCTGGCTTTTCTGCTCGTGTTGTTGCCAATAGCCTGGTGGCTAGCTCGCCGCTTCGATCTTTTGGTATTTGACGATAGCAGCGCCATGGGACTGGGACTTCCGGTGCGCCGCACCCGGCTGCTGGCCATGACAGTGGGTGTGCTGCTGGCGGGCGGAGCGGTGGCCTGTGTGGGTACAGTTGGCTTCATCGGGCTGATTGCCCCGCATATCGTGCGTACGTTGATTGGGCACCATGTACGCCGCTCCATTGTTCTGTCGAGCATCTTGGGAGCGGTGATGCTGGTGCTGGCTGATACGATTGGCCGGACAGTGCTTGCGCCGACCGAAATTCCTTCCGGATTGCTGATCGCACTGATCGGTGCACCGTATTTCCTGTACTTGATGTATCGCTCCAATAAGAGTAAGTCAGTGTAGTTGAATATGTACACAAACAGGCTGTTTCCCAGCGGATTTCTGTGGGGAAGCAGCCTTTATTATTAATTCTCCTACGTAGTCATTGGGCTTTATATTTACAAATCTAATAAAATAGATATAATATTTTATATGGAACCGTCATTGATTTATAAAGCATTGTCAAACGAAACTCGTCGTCTAATTATGCTGTGGTTAAAAAAACCAGAAGAGTTTTTTGATGAACAGGCTTATCTAAAACAAGGGCTTAATTTTCAAATTGGTGTATGTGTGGGAGATATTCAGGCTAAAGCGGGACTTGCGCAGTCTGTGATTTCAAGTTATTTATTAACGATGCAAAAATCCGGTTTGTTAGAGTCTGAGCGTATTGGGAAGTGGACGTACTATCGTCGGAATGAAAAAACAATCCGGGAATTTGCCGAGTACGTTCAAAAGGAACTATAAACAGAAAGGAGGTTTTTTTTACATAACATATCTACAAATCTATATATATAATTAAATTGGAGGCTTATACTTAAAATGAAAAAGGTTAACCCGTTACTTATTATCATTCTGGCTTTAGGCGTATTCGGCATTATTACAACGGAAATGGGGATTATAGGTGTTCTCCCCCAAGTAACTCAAAAATTCAATGTATCAGCTGCCCAGGCTGGTTGGCTCGTCAGTATTTTTTCTTTAGTTGTAGCCATTTCAGGACCGTTCTTGACCTTACTCGTTTCCGGCATGAATCGTAAAGTCATTCTATTAACCGCTGTATTCAGTTTTGTCATTTCCAATATTGTCTATGCCTATACCACTCATTTTGAGGTCATGCTCATTTTTCGTGTTCTTCCTGCTATTTTTCATCCTGTCTTTTTTTCGGTCGCTCTCGTGACTGCATCTCATCTTGTCCCCCCTGAAAAGAGTAGTAAAGCGGTCACCAAGGTTTTCGCTGGAATTACAGTAGGATTTGCTTTTGGCGTGCCTTTGACTTCCTATCTTGCTGATAAGATATCGTTAGAAGCTGCTTTCTTATTTGGTGCTGTCGTAAGCATGATTGCATTTGTAGGAATACTCGTATGGCTTCCTTCCCTGCCAGTTCAGGAAAAGATGTCTTATGGCAAACAGCTTGGTATATTACGTAAACCTCAATTGTGGTTCAACATTGTGACTGTTATTTTTATCTTTGCAGCTATGTTTTCGGTGTATAGCTACTTTGCCGAATATCTTGGAGAAGTAACTCTTATGAACGGGTCATGGATCAGTATGATGTTGATGGTCTTTGGAATCGTCATGATTTTTGGAAACTTTTTATTTGGAGGATTATTACATAAAAATCTGACTAAGACCGTCATCATGTTCCCATTGCTATATATGGTCATTTACGTATTCACTTATGCTCTGGGGGCTTCTTTCCTACCGATGATTGTGGTTGTGCTCATTTGGGGGGCCGTGCATTCCGGGGGGCTAATTATTAGTCAAACATGGTTAACCACTGAAGCGAAAGAAGCTCCAGAGTTTGGAAACAGCCTGTTTGTCTCATTTTCTAATCTAGGTATTACGATGGGAGCTGCTATAGGCGGCTGGTTTATCTCTCACTTGGGAATACACCAGCTCATCTGGAGCGGAATGATGTTTGCGCTGCTAGCGTTTTTATCTATGATTATAAAAATAAAATTGTTCAATTCGAATGCAACGGAAGCCAGCGTGCGTTAAAATATGGATAGACATTAGAAGAGTACTCTACATTATGTATTGGGAGGAATAGATGAATATTCGAATGTATCATGATCTGGAGGCTCAATTGGAAGAGGAAATTTGGGCTCTTGGTGAGGAAGCAGCTCATATACTCCCATTAGATAGCAACTTAGCTGAGGAAAAAGCACAGAGGGCCTGGGATCTAATACCCGAACCTAAGCATACATGGGGCATTACAGGTGTAACCCTACATCAATACGTTCAAATTCTTAATTATAACGGGCATACTCAGCGATCAGTAGAGCTTTTAAATGGGGAGATTATAGATTTAGAAGGTTCAGGGTACCGAATCATACATGCAGAGCCTTACATACAAATGGCGGAAACGCTTCTTCTTCAGAGCAAGCCTGGATTAGTTCATAAATATCTCAAGAAGGCATACTCGATTGGGGGCGCACGGGCATTTCGGGATCAGCCCAAGCTTTATCTCGAAATGGCGAAAAGTAAAGCTCTGGATGAACAGGATGTATTACTTCAATTTGCGGCGTTAGATGTGAATGCCAAACTTCTAAGCGATTTAAAGGATAATCAATAACCAATGTAATGGCCTCATACAGTCTGAGATAAAATGCTGATCTGGATACGACGGAAAATGGGTTTCAATATTATTTATGGGGAGGACCAATGCATTGAAATTAAAAGAAGTGCTCTTAGGCACCCACAGTTTCGAAGCGATGAAAGCTTTTTACGGCTCTCTCTTGGATTTGCAGGTTGTGGAGGAGAACCCTTCGCGGTTGTCTTTTCAAGTAGGGGAATCGGTTCTTGCTTTTCAGGAATCTTCTCACATGGAAAATGAATTTTATCATATTGCGGTTACGATTCCAACGAATAAATTCATAGAAGCAAAACAGTGGATAATCGACCGTGGGATTTCATTGATTTCAAGACCCCAAGAAGATGAGTTTTTTTTCGAAAACTGGAATGCAACAGCGCTTTACTTCTATGATCCGGATCATAACCTTGTCGAGTTCATTGCTCACCATACACTCAACAACGCAGTCACTGAAGCTTTCGGGCCCCACTCTCTACTTCGTATAAGCGAGATCGGTCTTCCTGTCGATGATGTCTCCGAAGTATCAAGGATAATCACCGAAACGTTCCAACTTGATTCATGGGGAGGGGCTGGACAGAAATTCGCGCCGCTAGGGGATGTAGAAGGATCATTTATAGTCATAGACAAACAACGGCCTTGGTTCCCTGATGATAGGCTTCCGGCCGTATTTAACACCAGAGTCTTGTTCGAAGCTCCATGCTCTGCCAGTCTTTCGCTTCACAATGGTTTGTATGAATTGAGATCAAACTGATTTAGGGCTTCCCCGGATTTCTGGAATAAAGCTTACACAAGGGGGAAATCCGGGGGCCATAATACATTCAGGAGAGAATATATGAATATTAGACTACTTGATTCAAATGAAAAATATCCATTAGAGCTCTTGTTACTAGCTGATCCTTCGCACCAACTTGTTGAGGAATACTTAAAAAGAGGGCAGTGTTTTGTAGCAGAGATTGACCATCATATTGTTGGAGTCTATGTTCTTTTACCTACAAGACCTGAAACAGTTGAGTTAGTGAATATAGCAGTATCAGAAGGTATGCATGGTAAAGGAATAGGCAGACAATTAGTAACACATGCAATTGAAACAGCTAGGGCACAAGGTTATAAAACGATGGAAATGGGCACAGGAAACTCTAGCATTGGGCAGTTAGCTCTCTACCAAAAATGTGGGTTCAGAATTGTTGGTGTAGATCTAGATTTCTTTGTCAGACATAACTATCTAGAAGAAATTTATGAGAATGGCATACAGTGTAGAGATATGATTCGTATGTCTCAGGATTTATAGAGCTTAATTTCTTTGCAAACCCTTCAAAGGTATCTTAAGTAAGGTTCTGAAAGGTATATGATATTGTGCCAAAAGATGGTACAATAAATTGCGGAAAGGCTATACAATCATTGGATTGCAATAGTCCTCTTTTTAATGAGTTGATATCCTAACAAGTTCCTGATAAGGGGTGGTTACTTTTGTACAACACAACCACGATACTCACAGAGATAACAAAACATATGAAAGATAAAGATTTAATCCTTAGTGATCTCGCCAGAGAGGCAGAAATGAATCCGGGAACCATGAGCAGTATTATTAATGGGAACCGCACACTTTCAGTGGATCAGCTAGACCGAATTACAAAAGCAATGGGGCATCCCGTTGGCTATTACTACGAACGGTATGTGTCTGAGTATTTAACAGAGGCTAATCCGAATTGGCGTCGAATGAGTCCTTTTATACATAATTGTGCGAAATTAAACAAACTGGACTGCATTCATGATGTGGTCAATCTATTGATGGATAAGTTGGGCTATTCAGAATCCTTATTTGAGCTTGCTGAAGAATTATTTCATGAAAAGATGTACCAAGCGGCAGCCATACTTTATGAAAATGTAGCTTTAAGTGAGAAAAAACAATACTCAGAACGCCTCGCTATGTGTCAGTACCGCTTGTTCCATACGAGGCAAGGAGACAATCAAGAAAAAAATTATGAGGCGGCAGTTCAATTTGAAATATATGTTGAACGACTAGATGAGATAGATCAGTTAGAAGCGTTAAAAGATTTGGCGAATACATACCGTTCGTTACGTAAATGGGACAAAGTAGAATTGTTCGCTAAAGCTTTGGGAGACAAAGCTAAAATTCAATACAAATTGGAACAACAGCGGCATCATGTGAAAAAAGAAAATTCAAAGAAACCAAGTTTTCCTCTGTTTGCTTATTGGGCATTTTCTCATTTACTTCGTGCAGAAGTTTGTGAGGCTCATAAAGATTATGAGAAGGCACTTCAACATACGTACAAATATGGTGACTTAAGTTGGGTGAAAGATTCAGATGAAACTACTTTGAAGTGGAAAAGGCAATATGAAGAATGGTCTAAAGCCAATACTTATGTAAATAAACTTCATGCTGGTGAAATTGGTGTTTTGGCTGATTATGTAACATTTTTTTCTTCAAGGAAAGAAGAGTTACTTTCCGGATTAGATAACATACTTGAAGCTGCTAATCGATATCATTTAAATGTTGATAATATACTAAATCAATTTCAAACAGAAATTTTAGTTTTGCTGGATAAACCTGAGTGTGTAGGTACGTACAACCAACAATTAGTTATAGAACGTTATGTTCATTTCACACATGAATTAGCGGTTTACTACTTTAACAAAAATAATTTTGTGGATGGATTTACTTTTTTGTTAAATTGTTTGGGAAAATCTACATTAATCAATAATAAGTCGTATATAATTAAGTGTGTAAAGCTATATGAGTTCTATCAGGAATGTGCAGCATCTGAGACGAAGACAGCATATAGAAATTTAATTAATGAGGTGGATAATGATGAAACGTAAAGTAATTCTATCTTTTTTAGTTACCAGTTTTATACTAGTAGTAGTAGCGGTTCCCCTTCTTCAGCACCAAGACAAAGGGTCTACTTATGAGCCTACAGGGCAACATGGAGGAATGTGAGAATAAAGTGTCGCAAGTTCATGATTACAGTAGAGCATAGAAAATCAACTATTATCAAGTAGTTAGGTGGGATTATCCGTCTAGCTCTTTTTATATGACTTATTTTAATATTATTTTACTATACATGAATAAACCCTAAATATTTTATGGCTCCACGGATGTCCACAGTACTGCAATTGCTGCATAAAAATATCTGGATAAATAAAGCTTTCATAGCTGTTTTCAATTTACTGATATGTACTGGTTCATTTTATTAAAATCTCATAACTGACTGAAATGAACAGACTCTAAATTCATATGTGTACACTCGTACACTGTTGCAGCCTAGATAATATGTCTAGGTTTCTTTGTTTTTAATATCCATATATTATTATTTAGATAAAATGAGGGGGGGGATTTACACCCAAAACATCTCTTTAATTTCTACAATTTCCTCCAGCACATCTATCTACACCGTATAGTTATTTAATGGACGCTGATTTCTGCTTCTAAATACCCCGGAGGTGGTTAAAATCAAATTACCATTCAATTTCCACAAATATGGGCATAGCACTTTCACTCCCTGACTCAGCCTATTTTTCGACTTGATACCATACGCAAATTGTAGACGGTAGTTGGTCAGCTTTACATATCAATTTTAAGACCAATCTACAGATAAATTATAATGGAATTTGAACACATCTACTCAATCTGATAAATTTGTATTGCTTGATTTGTCCTCTGATATTCCACTTTATCATGAAATCATTGTAAACTATCCAAAAAGGTATCTTGAGTAAATATCTGAAATATATATGATTTTATTCTAAAAAACGGTATAATCATGAGTGATCAAATAAATTAATTTTATAACTCGTTTCTCAATTACATAGTTTTTTATCTATGCATCATATGAAAAGTTTATGATGAAGGGTGGTTTATCTATGGAGATCACACCTACGATTAGAGCAGAAGTTCAAACCTATCTGATACGGAAAAGCTTAACCATGACCGAGTTTGGACACATCATTGATTTGAATGTAGGTACGGTTAGCAGTATTGTTACTGGAAATCGTATTTTATCCGTTAACCAATTGGATCGCATTACTGCCGGGATGGAATTACCACCAGACTATTTTTATGAACGTTACATTGAAGAGTGTATCATAGAAGAAACGCTCAACTGGCGAAGAATTAGCCCTTTTTTGTACCGATGTGTGGAGCTTGATCGACTCGATTGCTTGCAACGAGTTGTATTTTTGTTGCTGGATAATCCAATCTATCCTCCGTTACTCTTTGAAGTAGCCGAGAATATTTACAGAGATGGTCACAATGAAGCAGCGGCGTTTCTTTATGAAAATGTGGCCGAGAGTGAAAGGCAGCAACATTCAGAGCGATTGGCGGTTTGTCATTATCGATTGTTTACGATTCGTGTTGGAGACGATCAAGAGAAAAACTATGATGCAGCGGTTCAGTTCGAGCCTTACGTTGAAAGATTAGATGAAATAGATCAGCTTGATGCACTAAGAGCGTTGGTGAATACGTATCGTTCTCTACGAAAATGGGTTAAATTGGATTATTTTGCTAAATCGCTGGGAAATAAAGCGAAAATACAATACAAAATTGATCAACAGCATTCTGAAAATAGTGAACATACAAAGAAGCCGCTATACCCTTCATTTGTCTACTGGGCATTTTCGCATTTAATACGTGCTGAAGTTTGTGATGCTAATAAAGATTATGAGACAGCACTCCAACATATCCAGAGATATGCCGATTTAAGCTGGGTAGAAGAGAAAGATGAAACGACCCTAGAATGGAAAAATCAATTTAAAGAATGGGCAAGCGCTAATATTTATGTGAATAGGCTTATGTCAGGCGACTTAAGTGTAATCCCTGATTATGTTGCTTATTTTTCTTCAAAGAAAGATGAAATACTCCCCGCAATAGATAATATAATTGAGGTGGCTAATCGATATAATATAAATGTAGATCACATCCTTGAATTGTTTGAAGCAGAAATTCAGTCTTTTTTGAATGAACAAAATCAGGTAGGCGTATATACTCAACAAATTAGTTCAGAACGTTTTACTCATTTTTCAAGGGAATTGGCGATCTATCTTTTGCGTAAGGGGAGATTTTCAGACGGCTTCACATTTTTGTTCAGCTGTTTGGAAAAGTCTGCTGAAGCTAATAATAGAATACAAGCAATCAGATGTATGAGGTTGTTTACACATTTTAAAGAACATGCATCTGCTCACACGAGGGCAGTCTACGGAAATCTAATTAAAGTGGTTAATGAAGATGAAGAGTAAGAGTAAGTTGATTCCACTCTCCTAGTATCCAGTTTTATGTCAGTAGCATTAGTAATTACGATCCAACTGGACAACATGGAGGAATGTTGGAATAAAATAATCTCAAGTTTAAGATCACAATAGACCTAGAAAATTAACTATGATCAAGAGGTTAGATGGAATTATCCGTCTAGCTTTTTTTATATCGTTTGTTTTGCTCTACATAAATAAGCTTCTAGAAGTGACTTAGCTTGGACTTTTATCTGTCAAATGCTTATTCGATCATTGGAAGATTATATAATGTGGAAAGTAGTATTTAAATAACAAGACATATTGCCTATTCCCTTCATTTCCCTTATGATAATTGCACTACTACCAAAGAAGGAGATACATATGAAGAAAGCTATTCTACTACTATTAATGTTTGCTATCTTAATTCCATCACAAGTATTGGCAGCAACATCTACAAAAGCAATGTCAACAAGTGAAATCGAAAAAATATACTTTGAGAATTACAAAGATCGTGTGAAGGAAATTAAAATTGCACAAAAAAAACTTAATGCTGTTCTGGGGGCAGAAGTTCGTGAGCTAACTCAGAGATTAAGTCAAGCATCAGCGCGCTATAAAAACGAAGTGAAAAATAAATCAAGTAAAGCGGTAATAGCTCAAGCCAAGGCTGATTGTGATAAATTAAAGAAGCAGCTCGGCGTGGCTAAGGTGGAACTAAATAAAACAGTTAAAAATTACAAAAAAGAAAGCGAACAAGCATTAAAGGATATTGCAAATCAGAAAGCAGAGCTTATAAAATTCATTAAGAATCACACAGCAGGAAAAGATAAACTTACGGAGTCTCAATTTAGCAAACAAGTTAATGGAGATATTATGTCGATTGACGGCTCATTTACTGGCATTTTAAAAATGTTGACGGAAGCTGAATAATGGTGAGTAAAGGCAGCAGGTATCACCTGTTGTCTTTTTAATTTAGGCTTAGAATGGAAAGGTATTGTTGGTCGACTTTGGATTGCTGTGAAATGGGGACAAAGAGGATATATGGATATGGATGAAATAAATTTGTTCGTTTTTATATAATGAAGTACGATTAGCGAGGAGAAAAATTTATAAATCGTAAGTTTTTTATCATGGCTTTGATAAGGGGTATTTTCGGGTATTTCCCTTGTGGGCTGGGAGTTGCAGTATTATTGGAGGCTTATAGCAGATATAGTCTAAGAGGTTTTTTAATTGGAGCTACATTTTTCCTTATCGGGGATTGGTGCTTTATTTCACAAGACGCTATGAATCATCAGATTGGTTACTATAGATAAAACAAATATTACATTAGAAGGAGTATATGATGTTATCACCAAAACAAGAAGAGAGCCTTAGTAAATTTATGAGTAAAATTCTTAGGCATACACCAGAACAGTTTGGAATTAAGTTGGATCATGAAGGTTATTGCCACGTGCAAGACTTAATTTCAGCAATTAAGTCAGAGAATAGATGGTCGGATATAGGAGAAGCAGGAATTGATCAAGTCGTAACTAATTGTCCAAAGAAGCGATACCACATGGTAAATGGATACATACGAGCTAACTACGGGCACAGTGCAGGAAGATTAGATTACAAAGAATCCATTCCACCAACTACTCTTTATCACGGAACAAATAGCAAAGTAGTTGATAAAATTATTACCGAGGGAATTAAACCCATGGGGAGAAAGTATGTTCATCTATCTGAGACACTTGAATTTGCAACATTGGCAGGTAAGAGACGTGGTGAATTAGTCATTCTTGAAATCGATACAGTAAAATCAATGGCTAACAATGTTAAGTTCTATGTCGCTAACAATGGTGTTTGGCTTGCCGATTTTGTGCCCCCACAATATTTTAAAAAAATTTAACACTGATATTTTCGTTTATATTAAAAAGAGGCTTTATACAATACTTTTGACATAGTAAATCCGTTTATATCAGTCCATTTGTCACATAATATAAAAGGAAATTTCAGGATGACAGGTGGATATCCCTAAACATCTCCTTCTGATAAGATTATTTCCATCTAAATTAAAATGGACGTGATCAATTGGGGAGAATATTGGTTCCACCTGACAAGCTTATGGAAGTGGCTGACCAGTTCTTGCATGGTAAACACGAAATGGAACGTATATTGAATTTACTGAATGGAAGAATTGATTTAGTCCAACAAGGTTGGTCTGGTGCTACCCGAGAGAGGTTTTTCCAAGATTTTCAGGTCTCTAGACAATCCATGGGCGTGACGCTTGAACGACTTTCTACGGTTGCACAAGAACTCATTTTTATTTCAAAAAACTTCACACAGGTAGATGGAGAAAAAGTCGTACTGGATGTGCCGGGGAATGGTGTGCCTGTTAAAACGGCATCAAGCGGTGAAGGTTGGTTACATAAAATCTTTGAACAGATCGGTAAAGCTGAGATCACAAAAGCCGAAGCTCAGATGGAAGCTAGTAAGCTTCAAGGGGAAATTTTGTGGGATACTGCTCAGGGAGCGAAAGGTGCTATTCAGGAAGATTTAACCTTGGGGATGCTGCCTGACAAAGACCGTGACTATGATCATCCTATGGCTGCTAAAGTAGGTGAAACTCTCGGTCACGTAGCTACGACATTGCAGGGAGCTGGTGAGGTAATCGTTGGAACAGGTGGAGAAGGATTATCAGTTGCTGTTTCATCCACGGGAGTTGGTAGTATTATCGGAATACCTGGATTGATTGGCTCAGCAGCTTTAGCGGCACATGGAGGTACAACCGCAGTTAAAGGCGCAAGCGGAATAGGAAAAAGCTCAGCGGAATTGTGGCAGATGATGAAGGGAGAAGGTGGAGGTTCATCTAAATCTACTCCATCTTCGGGAGCTAAGGCAGAAAAGGCTCCACATGTAATCGAGGGAACTCACAATAATAATATAGGGAGTATAATTAAGGAAGGAAATAAGACGAAATATACAAACCCTGCTGGCAATGAATTGACATGGGTTGATCAACATCCCAAAAATATTAACCGGGATATTGAGAACTTTATGAATAGCTCAGATGTAGGAAAGGCAACTGAAGCAAAAGTAGCTGGCTTTTTAAAAGAAGAACGGGAAGTCACTGGTTTTGGACAAAAAATTTTAAAGAAAGATGGTCAATTTGCAGGTGATTTAGATGTAGTTACAAAAAATGAATTAATTGAGGTTAAGGCTTCAATCAAAGCAGTTAAAGAAGGACAACTTGAGAAAATGACAATTACGACTGATAAGCTTTATTTTAATCCAGAACAGAAGAAAGTTATACTTTATATCGATAAGCCTTTGGGCAATCTATCTCAAAGTAATATAGAAAAATTAGATAATATCAAGAAGCTAGGAGTAACTGTTGTGAATTCCTTAGAGGAATTAAGAAAGGTGGTTAAGTGATGGGAAGTTCGGCTTTTATTTTAATAGAACGAGAAAAATATACACCTGAGAAATTACTGGGAGATGCAATCGTAGCTGCCTTTCATGCAGATGCTGGATTATATTTTGACAATGATAAAAAATATAAGAACGAACAGTTTTTTTCAACAACTCTAAATATATCTTATAACCCACTGGGTGCTGAAAATAACCAGCAGTTTATATTCTATATTGACGGAATTGATAATTACGAAATTAATTATGAGCATGATGAAGATATTAGTGGATTAGATTCAAGCTTGTCCTTGTATCAAGTAGGATGTATTGAAGATGTTTATGGTGTTGAAGAGCTAATTTTTCGATTTATATATGAATATCTCAAGCTAAATCCTACTGACTATTTTTGGATTCCTGATTATGATTGGGTTTACAGTTGGGAAGATATTCAGAAGTTCAGATCTCTGCCCTATGATCCAAACTGGTGCTATAAAAATCCTAAATCAATATAATTCACAGCAATTGATAAATATCTATAAGCTTGCTCCTTTAATAATAAAATGGGGGAAAGCTTTTTTCATATTAATTTATCTGATAAAGAAGATAATTTGCATGCACCTAAGAATTAAGAGGCAGGATTAATAGGAGAGTCTTCAATCAGACTACTAACTTAGTGATATGGTTAAAGTATACGGGAAGGTACGTAAATGTTATGAAGTATGATACATACTTAAAATTATGGGAAGAACAAAATAGTCTAATGAGACTATTAGAGAGGAGGGGGATGAATCAGAAATTTTTTATCATGGCTTTGATAAGAGTTTTTTTAATTGGAGCTACATTAGGGTTATTGTGACATTCAAGATTTGATTCAAGGGATAAGATCAGAGAATAGATGGGCCGATGTCTGTGAGTCGGATATCAAGCAAGTAGTAAACCATTGTCCAAAGCAAAGGTATGAAACTGTTAATGGATACATAAGAGCTAATTACGGTCACAGTACAGGCAGGTTAGATTATAAGGAAGCTACTCCACCAACCATTCTCTATCACGGTAAAAACACAAAGGTAATCCACAACATTTTTAATGAAGGAATTAAGCCAATAGGCAGAAAGTATGTACATCTATCGGAATCCCTTGAGTTTGCAATTTTAGTAGGCAAAAGACGTGGGGAACTAGTGATCCTCGAAGTAGAAACAGAAAAGGTATTAGCTAATCAAGTGAAGTTTTATAAAGCCAACCATGGTGTTTGGCTTGCTGACCTTGTACCGCCACAGTACTTAAATAAGTTTGACAAAGCGTAGACCTAGAACATTAACGATGATAAAGGGACTAGATGTGATGAATCATCTAGTCTTTTTGATATGGCCTGTTTGCTGTAAATACATAATTCTCCTAAAATTTCGAATGTATCCACGAGTGTCCACACTTACCCGGAAATGCTGCATAAAATATCCCGGGTGAACAAAGAGGAGGTGCATGTGAGAACAATGATACACATGGAATCCGTGCAAGTGGGTGAGCATACATTTATCGGAGTCGAGGTCAAACTGCCTAAAACAACGCTGCTGACTATCTCCTACTCCGTGGTTACTCATGTTTGGTGCGTCTAAGATACGGCTACTTCAGGGGATTAAAATCTCCTTTATTTAAGCCTTAAAGTCAAGCAGGACAAGCTTTCATAAATATTTGCTTCGAACCGTCAATTAAGAAAAGAAGCCGTTGCTTGGATGGCTCCTTTGCCTTAAAATTATTCGGATGAAATCTACTTATTTACTCTTATGCATAAAAAAGTAATTGTATACACCACTCCAGCAAAGAGGCTTAGTAGAAACGAGGTTGATAATGTTCTGAAAATAAAAGTAGAAGTGGGTACCGTATAGAATTCAAACATACCGTTGACCGAAGAGCTCGTTGTTGTTGGCCCTTTAATAAAAGAATAGTATATTCCTACAAATCAGAAGAATATGAATGACTTTGTTACCTTGACGCAAGTTGTTTACCACCTCCACCGAATTCATGTGCTGTTCCTGCTCCAGATACACGGAATGCGTTCCAAAAATCAGTAGATAGCTTAACTGAACTAGGTCAGGATTTTGTAGATGCTAACTCAGTACGCTATGAGAAAAAGTTTAATTCAGTCTGGAGCTTTCTAGATTATATGTCATATGGTATTCCAAAAGGAATGTACCAAGGGTACATGGAACGGGCAGCTAAACAAAACGATTCATGGAATGACATGCTCAATTTCGGTACATTTGGAGTAACAGGTATGATTCAAGGGGCATTTAATCCAAACAATGCCTGGTCAAAGGAACACTGGGCTAATATGATCGGTACAGCTGGATTAATTGGAGGAGTTAGTTCAGTAATCAAGCCTAAAATTGGTTTGAAATCATCTATTAAGTATGAGATTCCGAAGAATAATGCGAATTCGAAATTGCGTAATTCAATAGAATCTGAACCTAAAACAGAAGTACAAACAGGTGGAAGAAACGATCTTTCAATTGATGAATATTTTCGTAGAGAAGCTGAAGCAGATGAGATGTATGATCAAATCAGAGCGTCTGATAGTGATGTAAGAGCAATAGCTGAAAATTCTGGAAGGAAGGAAAGTAGAGTTCAAAGAATCAAAGAACACGTTTTCATAAATGAACATACAAAGTCGAGTGGTTATGGCAGATTTCATTCTGATTACGAAATAGCTCAAGCATGGGATAGATTACAAAAAGGATTACAAACAGAAAAAGATATGGATTTGCTTAATCATGAATTGTTTGAATCCAGATTTGAGGGTATATTTAAAACAGACTATGAGACTGCTCATAAAGCTGCGGTAAGGTCGGGTCGTCCATGGGAAATAGAATAGAGGAGATTTTATAATGGGAGCATTTGTTTTACTTTTTAAAGAGCATGAGGATGAGAATGTAGTTATTTATAGATATGGCCCAAATGAACACATTATGGGGAAAATTCAATTGAACAAAGAGACTAAGCTATTCTCTGAAATTGAACCTTTACCAGATCCGAGTCATTCAAATAAATTTTATTTTGATAGGGCTGCACAGCGGATGGCACGTTGCTTCGTTAAAGAAGGTGGTATATTTCCCGAAAAGCTGACATTTGAATCATAAAGTAGCTTCAATAATAGGAACCGAGCTTGCTCCTTTAACAATAAAATGGGAGTGAGCTTTTTTCATTTTTCATAGTAATTTATCTGATAAAGAAGATAATTTGCATGCACCTAAGAATTTAGAGGTGGGTTTAAACAGGAGATTCTTCAATCAGGCTACTTACTTAGTGATATGGTTAAAGTATACGGAAGGTACGTGAATGTTATGAAGTATGATACATACTCAAAATTATGGGAAGAACAAAATAGTCTAATGAGATTATTAGAGGGGAGGGGTTTTATGAATCGGAGATTTTTATCATGACTTTGATAAGAGTTTTTTTAATTGGAGCTACATTTTTCCTTATTGGGGGATTGGTGCTTTACTTCACAAGGCGCTATGAATCATCGGATAGATTACTATAAATAAAACAAATATTTATTACAAGGAGTATGTGATGTTAACACTAAAACATGAAGAGGGCCTTAGCAATTTATGAGTATGATTCTTAGGCATGCACCAGAACAGTTTAGTCTTAAGCTAGACCATGAAGGTTATTGGGACATTTAAGATTTGATTCAAGGGATAAGATCAGAGAATAGAGGGGCCGATGTCTGTGAGTTGGATATCAAGCAAGTAGTAAACCATTGTGGTACATAAGAGCTAATTATGGTCACAGTACAGGCAGAGTAGATTATAAGGAAGCTACTCCACCAACAACTCTCTATCACGGTACAAACACAAAGGTAATCCAAAATATTTTCAATGAAGGAATTAAGCCAATGGGCAGGAAGTATGTACATCTGTCTGAATCCCTTGAGTTTGCAATTTTAGCAGGTAAAAGACGTGGGGAACTAGTGATCCTCGAAGTAGAAACAGAAAAGGCATTAGCTAATCAAGTGAAGTTTTATAAAGCCAACCATGGTGTTTGGCTTGCTGACCTTGTACCGCCACAGTACTTAAATAAGTTTGACAAAGCGTAGACTTAGAACATTAACGATGATAAAGAGACTAGATGTGATGAATCATCTAGTCTTTTTGATATGTCCTGTTTTGCTGTAAATACATAATCCTCCTAAAATTTTGAACGTATCCACGAGTGTCCACACTTACCCGCAAATGCCGCATAAAATATCCCGGGTGAACAAAGAGGAGGTGCATGTGAGAACAATGATACACATGGAATCCGTGCAAGTGGGTGAGCATACATTTATCGGAGTTGAGGTCAAACTGCCTAAAACAACGCTGTTGACGATCTCTAACTCCCGTGGTTACATCATGTGTGGTGCGTCTAAGATGTACCGAATTTAGGGTAGTGAAATTTTTCGCTGTTTAAGCTTTAAAGTCAAACAGGACAAGCTTTCATAGCAATTTTCAATTTTCTGATCTGTACTGATTCATTCTATTAAAATCTTATAAATGACTGAATTTTGTGACCGCATTTGTGACCTCTTCGAGGGGGACAAGCATGTGACTGTGCATTGCATTTCCGTTATAATCCTTCAAAGAATAATTATACGCCCCATCATCTACTCCTTTAATGGGGGCTTGGCTATACTGAATAATTTTATCTCGCTCTTTAAAAATACCTTGCATTGGTTTCGTCCTTAAAAATAACTTGTGTACTAACTAAGGGAGCTTTACCTATTTGAGTTTTAACTGAACAAATTTCAGATGGTTTGTATCCTTGAATTTTTACAAGATAATCGAATACTTTGTTTTGAGTATCATTTTTAGTGTAACTACTAAGCATCCAAACGCTTGCGAATATCATTACTATAAAAATTGCTATTCCATATTTTCTCATAACTATCTCCTTTGTTGGAGCAAGCTAAAGAGCGCTACCAATGACGTAATATTTGCTTCGAACCGTCACTTAAGAAAAGGAGCCGTTGCGATTTGAACAGCTTCTTTTGCTTTGGAGTTATTCAAAGAATCTACTTATTTCCTCTTATACATAAAAAAGTAATTGTATACACCACTCCAGCAAAGAGGCTTAGTAGAAACGAGGTTGATAATGTTCTGAAAATAAAAGTAGAAGTGGGTACCGTATAAAATTCAAACATACCATTGATCGGAGTACTCGTTGTTGTTGGCCCTTTAATAAAGGAATAGTATATTCCTACAAAAAAACCGTAAGACAAATACTTAATTAGATTTTTTTCAAATTTACTCATTTGTTAGCCTCCAATAATGTTTTTGGAAAAGTAGAATTCTTGTACTATGAAGCCATTCAAAGTAATGTAGGAAAAGTCTATAAATATAGCGATCTTAAAAATCTTTGGTAAGGATGTTTATTGATATTATGTCAATTATATTATTTTAAATCAAGAAAAAGGAATAATGATGTAATCATCATTACTCAATCTTTGGTGTTAGCCCTATGGATAAAACCCCTGTAACTCTAGGTACACAGCGTCTAACATTAACATTACGTTAAATCCAGTCATATCAAGGCTTATGACAGTTTCTCAAAAGTATAAGGAAAAGAAAACTTCTTATAATCAGGAATTTTATTCTTTTTTCTTCGTGATTCACTAAACCTGGAATGACGTTCAATAAAATGTACAACATATAAGCTTAAAAAATTGGTCTAGGCTCTTTGCATGTCTATGTGAAGCAAATGTTACAAAGAGGAAGGCAAAACAAGAAGGAATGCGTATACAGGAGTCAAGAAGAGTCATCCCCCATGAATATGAAGCTATTTGCCTAGCAATAGACGTTTCTTTGTTAACAATTTACTATACTTATTCAAAATATATGGCAAATTATCCCTATCTGTTGTATTATAAGATAGTGTGAAAAAGAGCCAAAGTAGCTAAGGAGGAACATTGTTGTCTATATTTGTGATAGTGTGTTTCGTTGTTGTATTGATTGCTTTGGTGTTGCTACGCTTATTTAAGAAGCCTAGAGTTCAGGAACCGTATAAAGTAACGCAGAATATTGACCCTTATAAAATTGGCATTAACGAAATAGACCGTATGGAGGATGGCAAGGACTTTGAAATGTATCTGTTCAGGCTGTTCCAGTGTTTAGGCTATGGTGATGCGTATAAAACACAAGACAGTAGAGATTTTGGAACAGATTTGGTATTTACGGACAGAGAGGGCTACCGTAATGTCATTCAGGCTAAACGGTATGCAATGAGCAATCCTGTTGGTTTGAGCGCAGTTCAGGAAGTTTATAGTTCTATGCGATTTTACAGAGCTAAGAAATCTATTGTCATTACTTCAAGTAAATACACAACTTCATGTGAACAGTTAGCCAGTTATAATGGAGTAAAGCTGTTGGATCGCAACGATTTAATTAAAATGATTGAGCTATTCAAAGAACAACAGCACAGCAAAGTAAAAGATATTATTGAAGCAGAGCCATACTTGAGTTTGGATTCATGGGATGATTATAGGAATAACAGTAAAGTGATTAAAAAGGATCGCAAGGCTGAAAAGCTTATCGCTTCAGGTAACTAGATACTGGATACTCCCGTAGTAAAACGATGATTTTATAAGGAGAGGGGAAAATAAAATGGGGTTTAAAACAATGTTTGGTAATGATTCTTCTACAGATTTTAAATATAGAGAGGCTGTTACAACTTATAAATTTATTTCTGATCTTATGATTGTTATGGCAAAATACAACAAGAAAGTTGATGTTCTTAAGACAAATACAGGGGATTTGTTTGGTTATGATATATTACTTAATTGCGATAATAATATGAAACATATTCAATTGAAAACTACAACTAAAACAAGTAGTTGGGAAATTAGAAATAGCCTTCTAAAAGATCCATACGGAGAAGTTATCATAATTTATCTTCAATTTAAATCAGAGGAAGAATGGAATTTTCAATATAGAATTTTGGATAAACAAAAAATCCCAGACATAAACTTATTACCCGATACTGGTAAAACAAAAATAACTCAAACAATGCTTGAACCCTATAGAGAAATTGATCATCTAGCATATTACTTATTTTTTAAGAACGAATAGAATAATACAATACGTTATGAGGTAAATGAGTATTAATGCTCGACTATTTAAAAAAGTGTCATGGGAAGAATTTGATAATGGATGAACAACAAGTTGCTATGTGGTTATATAATAAGGTTCTTGATAGAGAAGTGGTTTTTCAATATGATGCAGTACGTGAGATAGAGGAGCTGTTTGGGGGGGAAGTTTATTTACATAAATGACAATGGGAATAAGGCAATAAAAAAAGTAACAACCGCTTTTCGAAAAATTAATCATGAGAATAAGGTTGATTGGGATCAGTATGATTTTAAATGGGTTCTAAAGTTAAATGACGATGAAGCGGAGGACTTAATCAGCAGATTTTGAAATTAGTACACTTTTATAAAACAATTCTTTTAAAAGGTTGATAAAAAAGCGGACTCACAAGAAAGGAAACAAGAAGCGATGAACTACAAAATTGTTCCTCTACTTGGAATAGAGGAAGTAAGAGCCAAATACGGGTCAAAGTTATCATGGAAGATTTTTGTTAGCAAGACAACAAAGAATCCATTTCTAAAGGAATATTTAAGATTGAGAGAAGACAATAGATGTTCTTGGTGTAACAAGTCCTATCCTCTACACGGATTTCAAATTCATCATACTGATTATGATCATGAATGTAATTACGGGAAACTTATTAAAGTTCCTAATCCTACAGAAAAGAGACCTGATCGCACATCTGAAGTTGCAGATTGCGAATCCTGTCGTCATACCAATAGGATTGATTTGTTTAAAGAGTGTGTAAATAGGTTGACTACTGTACATATCAGTTGCAATCGCACGATTGAAATTGTAAGAGAAAAATTAAAAGATGGTACTTTAATAAGCCGATAAAATTAGTCTTTTACATAGAAAGGAATACCCCAATGAAAACAGGTATCAAGATCAGTGGGGCAATCTTTGCTGCTGAGGGAAATGTAGATCATGACGAGTTCATTGATGAGTTTATTGAATTCGTGGAGGCCAATGGCTGGGAGTTTGGTGGCGGTAGTAAAAAAATAGACGAAGAAGGAAACGACTTAAAGAATAGTTAGCTAATGGAGTAGCTCTCAAAAAACCGGACGTTCTCTTGTTGCTGTGTAATTAACGATCAAATGATTATGTAAGAAAGGGATACTATATAAATTCATGAGTTATTACGAACTAGCTGTTGAGAGAATTAAGAATATTGACGCGAAACAATACATTGGAGTTTCCAATAAAAGGTATTCTGAATTCAGATCGAGAGGTGAATACGAAGTAGATGCTAGGTTGATTGCTGAGTATTACCGAAGAGTTGGTGCTTATTTACAGTTTATCTCCAAAGAAGTCACAAGTATCTATGCAGGAATGGATATGTTAATAGGCTATAAAATGGTCGATAATGTATGGGATGAGCTATTGGTAAAATGTCCAAACTTTGTAGAAATTGATTGTATGCTTATGAAATTAATAAGCATACACTATCTACGATGGTGCACTCTGCTTGATAACAGCAACAATATTGCACTTCAGTTTCCAGACATATATGAACCGATGATAATATTGTTTGAAAGAGGTGGTGGACTGATTAGTACGCATCATCATGAGTTGGTTGGTGGATTTGGAGCTTTTTCTCGTTCAATTGATGCAAAAAGAGGGGACAAGAAACCTACTGATATAAGTGATAATGCTCTTAAAACAATAATTGAAGAGATAGAACTAGCAGAGGCTTATCTGGTAGAGCATAAAAAAGGAAATCAAACAGAAAAATACTGCATTCGCTGTGGGAACAGATTAATCATCCATTCTAACAATGATTTTGGTCAACAATGGTACAAAATTAAGTGTGAAACCAAAGATTGTTTTGATAACAATTTCTCATGATGTACATAAAAAAATGAGTCTTTTATCAAAAAGAGAAAAAGGAGAGCGAGTGCAATGAGGGAAGGGTTGGTACTACTAGAATTGTATGAGAACAAATTGATTTTTTTTGAATTCAAGAAAAAGACCGTCACTCTGGTACCTGATATTATTCGCGAGGAATTCAAGGATGCGCAAGTGATTAATGAACACAACAGTAAAGAAAAAGTGATTTATCAGGTATACCTTATTGAAAACCACGTTGAATTTACGATTCGAATTATCGCTTCATATTTGAATGATTCCATCACCATTGTTGCTGACGAGGTGAGTATAACAATCAGAGCTTATCAAGCCTTGCATAAAAAACTTGCAAATGACGCATTAGATTAAAAGAAGACTAATTTGGACTAAAAATATAAACGATTGGTGAAAGAGGAGTTAGGAAGAGTGTAGGGTTTGAGAGAAGGTTAGAATTAGTGTCTTGATAAAAAAGTGTGGAACCAGTAAAAAAAGTCTGGAACTAGTCATTTTACAAACATCAAGAAAGATCCCGATGATATATCGGGATCTTTTTAGCTTAGGAGGGCAATTATGTCTACAATAGGCCAACGAATTCGAACTATTAGAAAAACAAACAACTTAAATCAAATAAAGTTTGCAAATACAATTGGAATTTCTCAAGGAACGTTAAGTGAGCTGGAGCAAGATAAATACAGACCCTCTCTTGATATAATTATAGCAATTAAAGAAAACTTCAATTCCCATATAGAGTGGTTAATCTTTGGAGATACGCCTATATCAAAGAACACAATTTTTAATTTAGCCATTGAAGCTCAGGAATTAGAACTCATTTCTTTGTTTCGAGAACTTACTAATAAAGATAGAGATGAAATTATTGATTTTATAAAACTGAAGATTGTTCGGTACTAATCTTCCACGGGAACTCCTTAATAATATGTCTTAGAAATACTCATTTTAATTTTGGTACATAAAAGTCACAAATTATCCGCCTTTAAGAGGGAGAATGAATGACAAATACTTTTTTGTTTTGACCATAAAGCGACAAAATACGACAAGTTATTTGTGTATAATTAACTAGTAAGGTATGAGTCTTAAGTTGGATTAGAAATGTACTAAGTAGATACTCTTTAAATAATTATAAAAGTAAAGCTCATTTAGACCATTTAAATAGGAAAACAATATTAATGCTTCTCAATAATCAGAAGCTGAATCAAAAAAAGAAAGGTATATTTTTTTGGGAATAATAGAATTTCGATGGAAAACATCAAAACATTTATAGAATGTACTATAGATCTAAATACATACTTTATTAAGAATTCGAGGTGAGGTACAGATGGATAAAATATATGAGTTAATCGAATATGGATACGAGTGCTATTACTTGGATTTCAAAGAAAGACAGTATTCTAAGGAAAAAAGTATGGACTTGATTACAGATATTATGGCTATGGCTAATTCACGTCATGATGGAGATAAATTCATCATTATAGGAATTAAGGATCGACCAGAAGGTAAAGAGATAAAGGGAATAGAACCGAAAGAATTTATAGATTCGTCTACTTACACACAATTAATACAAAGTAACATTGAACCTGAAATACAGTTTGATTATTTTAAATATGAGTATAAAGGTTCAGTGTTAGGCGTCTTTAGAATTTATAATACGGATGATAAACCGTACATGATGAGAAAGAAATTTGACCGACTGAACGAGGGCCTCTGCTTAATCCGTAAAAGCAGTACGAACGCTTTGGCCAAACGTAGCGACTTTGATTATATGTACTTAAATAAAGGTCAGTTTGAGATGAGATTTCTGGAACATGCTTTACACGCTGTACATGATGCCGATGATTGTGCTTCTGTAGAAGTTGCATTAACGAATTCAACAGAGTTACCTATCACTGTGATTGGTGGTTCTTTGTACATAAGGAACGATCAAGGAAAAGAGCTGTCAAGGCATCGTGTGTATGGATTGAATGAATTTGTAGGTGCAGATTTTAAATTAGCCTTGCCACCAAAATCAGAAGTGGTTGGACACTTGATGGTGGGCTTTGAATCATCAGATCCTCTTAGACTAAATATTGATGAATACGGCATATGTGCTGAAAAGTATGATTTTGAGCTACTGCTTGTGGATGCACAAGAGAAAAGGTATTCAACGATAATACGTCAAGCTAGTGTTTTTGCTGATGGTGACTTTCTTTGGAAGGTGAAAAAACAAAAAGGAATTCTGCATAAGTTTCGAACACATAGATGAATCCATATATAGAGGCATCCCAATAATCTGGCTTTGATTTTCAATCCCGACAACATGTCAACTAAAATTAATAGATTACTATTCTCAATGGATTGAAATCAATAAACTGAATGATTACCATAGAATAACTATCTCAATAGTAGAAGTGATTAAGATAAATTAAAAGTGTTGTACAGACAAATTTGAGGAGAATGTGTTGTGAAGATAAATAAACTATTAATTAAGAATTATAGAATGTTTGAAGATGTACTGATAAAACTGAACAGTGGTTGCAATATTTTTGTCGGCGATAATGACTCTGGGAAAAGCACTTTGCTTGAGATGATTCAAGTTCTTTTAAGTGGAAGAATAAATAATTTGTCTTTTGAACGTCAATTAAAAGCCTCCTTTTTTAATTATTCAACCCGTTCCATTTTTAAAAAAAATATTGCCGATTCCGCTAAACCAATCGAAGAACTGCCTGTTATAATCGCTGAAGCCTATTTTGAGAATGATGGTAACAACACTGAATATAAAGGAACAAATAATGAGTTGGGTGAAGACTGCCCAGGCATTCGTATGACTGTAGAGTTTAACTCCGATTATTCAAAAGCATTTCAAGCCATGTTAAAAAAAGGGGAAATCTATGATATACCGGTTGAATTCTACAAAATTAGTTGGAGAGATTTTGGTGACAATCCAATTGTTTTTAGGACGTTTCCGGTGAATGTTTCACTGATTGATACTACCCAAAAAGATTATAACTCAGCAGTGAACAAGTTTATTAATTCACGAATTACTAACAATTTATCTGAAGATGAAAAAGTACATTTAGCAAGAGCGTATAGAAAAATGAAATACGAATTTAATAATAATGCAAATGTGCTAGCACTTAACGAAAGGTTGGCAGTAGAGGAAAAGCTTGACGACAAAACGATTAAGTTTGGTATGCGTGAAGATGCACTTGAGTCTTGGATGAATGAAGTCCCAATTGATGTTGAGAATATTCCCTTTGAGGATATGGGATTTGGTACTCAGAACTTAATTAAAATGGAATTAGTATTCAAACAAAATACAGAGAGATCTAATGTAATACTGTTTGAAGAGCCTGAAAATAATCTAGCGTTTGGGAATATGTCACGCCTAATCTCAAAAATAAATCAAGACGAAAATAAACAAATCTTTATTTCAACTCACAGTAGTTATGTAGCCAACAAATTAGGGCTTAAAAATATAATACTTTTGTATAAAGGGAAGATAAGTCAATTAGATGCTATAAAGCCTGATACAATGGATTTTTTTAAAAAGTTACCTGGTTACGGTACTGTTCGTTTTTTATTGGCAGATAAGGTGATATTAGTTGAGGGCCCAACTGATGAATTAATTGTTCAACGTGCTTACAAGGATATTCATGGTAAGTTGCCAATTGAAAATGGAATAGATGTCATTACAGTCGATTCACTAGCATTTAAAAGATATTGTGACCTAGCTATTTTAGTAAGGAAGCCCTTACGAATTATTACGGACAATGATAGGAATGTTCAGCAGAATATCTTTGATAAATATAAAGAGTACACCGAGATATATGGTGATTTGATAGAAATACATTATGAAACTAATGAATCGCTTCACACAATTGAACCCAGCATATTGGCCGTCAATACGATTGAATCGGAAATTTTCGACAAGTTTAAAAGGGTTATTTCTAAAGGAAATTCGATGATTAATAAAAACGTGGTAGAGGTAGAATCTTTCATGAAAAATAATAAAGCAGAATGGGGATTGAGGGTATTTGATTCAGACGAATGTATCGAATATCCCACGTATATTAAAAATGCAATACGATAATACATTAGTTCTTGCTTGTGCCGGCTCAGGTAAAACATATGGTATGTGTAATGATTCAAGGTCTTTATCTGAGAAATCAACTAAAAAAATCTTGATGCTGTCTTACACGCATAAAGGTATTTACTCTATAAAGAAAGAATACGCAAAACAAAATAATGGTGTTCTCGATAAAAATGTTGTTATAAGTACCTGGTTTCAATTCATTCTAAAAGAGCTAATCAGACCATACCAGAGAATTTTTTTGGAAAAAATTAGTCAGATAAGATCTTTTGATTTTTCTAGGATGTACGGTGCTAATTATGAAAAAAAAAATACGACATCTTATTTTTTGAATAGAAACAATGATGTTAAAGCCAATCGTGCTTCCGAGTTTGCACTATTATTAAATAAATTATCCGATGGGGCCGTATTAAAAAGGCTAGAGGAGACTTATGCATGCATCTATATTGATGAGCTGCAGGATCTAGTGGGGAAGGATATAGAACTCCTCGAATTACTATTTCTTTCATCTATAAAGATTTATTGTGTTGGTGACTATAAACAAGCGACCTTAAAGACTCATAACCCGAAATCTGATAGAAAAAAAGGCGGTATGTATGTTTTCAGTTATTTAGAGACTTGCAGGGATTCACATCGTATTAACATCGTTAAAAATAATACCTCCAAGCGATTTGTTTCTGATATAGCGAATTTTGCTAACTTGGTCTACCCAGAGGAACCGATTATTGGAGCATTAGAAGCTGAGGAACCTGCGACCGGGGTATTCCAGATTCTTCAAACTGACATACATGATTATATTCAACACTTAAAACCAAGTATCTTAAAGTATGATGTCAAGACTCCAACTTTAGGGTATCCATCCCTAAACTTTGGTGTCAGCAAGGGGATGACTTTGGAACGTGTTTTAATCTTCCCTAATAAGCCTCTTTCAACATTTTTGCTAGATCCTAGCAAAGGATTGAAAGCCCCAGATAAATACTATGTTGGTGTCACACGAGCAAAGTTTAGTCTGACCTTTGTGGTTGAGAAGCTTAAACCCAACAGATATTTTTTTGAAGATAGTATCAATTTAGGTGGTAATAACATTAGAGTTTTAAAGTTTAAATTATAGTGCTAGTTATCATAACCATTGCTGGTGAAGAGTTTCACTAACGAATTATGAACTACAATATTCAACTCTTACAAGACGCTCAATACTAATAAATGTCGAGGTGCACTGCAATGTGGTCAGATAATGAAACTTCTCAAGACTTATTAGGTTTTAAGGTCCATGCTGATTTGATAAGATCGGTTGTTACTGATCCCAAACTACTCCCCGTTACATTAGGAGTTTTTGGGGACTGGGGTAGTGGTAAAACAAGTATTATGAAGATGTTAGAGCACGATTTGAATCCCGATAATTATCCATCGGACTCACCTGAAAAGGAGAAATACGAAAAAATAGCAGTGTTATATTTCAATGGTTGGCTCTTCGAAGGTTATGATGATGCCAAATCAGCGCTTCTTAGCTCGATCCTTTTGCAACTCGGTGAGCATAAAAGATTCGGTCCAAAGATTAAAGGAAAAGTCGCTAGGCTCTTAAAATCTGTGAATTGGATGCGAGTTGCAAAATTCGGTGTGAAAGAAACTGGTGTGCCTGCAATGACCGCGTTTATAATTTCTCAATAAAGGGAGCTATTTTTCATTGGTATAGTGGTTCATTGTCCTTACTAAAAAAAATTGTTGAAGCAGGTTATTATTTCTCGATTAATCCTGCAATGATTCAGTCGTCTAATGGATGTAAAATTATCGAAAAGATTCCGCGAGACAGACTATTAACTGAAACTGATGGACCTTTTGTAAAAATTGAAGGTAAGGTTATTACATCTCAGGATATATCGCTAGTTCTGAAATACTTGGGTTTGCTTTGGAATTGTTCTTATGCAGATGTTGAGTTGCAAATAAAAAGTAACTTTAAACAGGTATTGCTGCCAATTAAGTATAGTAATGAAAGATAATTTGTTGGAAATATGGGCAACTAGGAAAATGAGGTGTTTGGGATGTTACTGTGCAGATCATCAAAGGTTAGAGAGAAGCTTGTCCAGGAATACAATATCAAACCTATTGCTCATGTTCGATTGTTAAATGGGCAAGAACGTCGAAGTTGTACTAAGGATTTACTTACTGATAGCTATTATTGCTTCTCTTATCGAGCGAAAAATAGTGATGTTACCGAAACCTTTTTATGCGGTACCTATGCAGCTAATCACTTTCTTGAATTAATCCATCATCCTAAATTAAAACTTTTTGACCCACTAGCACCCGAAACTGTGGGAACTGGAACAAGCGGCGGTACCAATATAAATACAGGATTTAATGATTCTTGGCATCCGGCTACAAAACAGTTATTTAATGCGATTAACCTGATAATTATATGTTGGGGGCGACCTCCTAGTGGGGTAATGCAAAAAATCAAGGAAGAACTTGAAAAATATAAGAATCGCGAGCCACTCCCTAGGCAAATTAAAGCGATCAACACGATTATTTCAAGAGATCATGGAGGTCGCACGCTTCAACAAATGCTTGATGAGTTGAGGAACAAAAATAACATGATTCGAGATTTTAGCTTTGATTTAATAAATGAGGCTCTAATCAAGAATAGAGTTGAAAAGTCTTTTTTTGGGTAAGCACTGTGAGTTCGGTGCGCTTGTGGCTCAAGAGCTTGGTGAGGCAATGACCAACATGGTCAATAGGTTGTTTATCGCGATTTAGTCTCATGGAAGAACAGGCCATCTTTCACATTGAGGCCTGTTCTTCTATTTTTGACAATTGTCAAAAACCCAATGCGACAGTTTATCCATAAAGGTTTTAAAAGCTGATCTCCAGTTTAGGGATTTACAGGGTAATAATCGATGAGGTGAACTGATTCCGCTAATTGCGCGTCCGTCAACAAGTGAAAGTCATGTCCCTTTGGAAAGAACTCTCGTAATAGACCATTTGTATTATCGTTTAATTCCTTTTTCCGCTACTTCGACTGTACGATGGCAAGGTTTTGCAATGCTAATTGTTTGATGATTTGCGCATTACAGTACTAGGGAGCTAACTTGGTGTGAAAAACAGGAGATTTCTTATTCGCCATATATTTTCCATCTTCAGGATTTAGAATTTGTGTGATAATACGATTTATGAAGTACATATATGTATGTGAGGAGTGTTGCAATTGAGCCTTCCAGTAAAAAGATATTCCAATGTTGGATATACTATAAAAGTATTTCCCGATGATTATTTTTCTTGTAAAAATATTACGCCTTCAGCGTTAACATCGTTAACCCTGGCGTTAAAGGGGTTTTTCAATACCTATAATACACTTCACAGTTTTAATTACAATTTAAATAACTTCACAGAAGCAAAAGAAAAGCAATTATGTGAATTTAGCGATTATCATGAGAATTATATGCAAACCATAATACACTTTCACCACTTTATAGAATTATTACTGAAGGACGCTCTAAGATTCCATAATGGGAATTTAGCCAATAAGTTACATGGAAGTACTGTAAAAGAAACTGAGTTACTTAAATATATACATGAGGGAAAAGATATTGATGCAATAAAGTTTACTAAAAGGACAGTTGAATACAATACTTCTGTAAATAGAATATTTGCATTACCAAGAAGCTCCTTTAAAGATGTAATTGTTAAGCATAGGGACGCAATAAAAGAAATTAATATACTAAGGAACAAGTTGTTACATCAAGGATCATACTTTTTACCCTACAGGAAACTTGATGAATTTATTGTAAGAATGATTCTTCCGCTAGTTCAAGATTTACTTTTTAAATGTGAAGATCTTTGGGATGGTGAAGAATTAGTAGAATATTGGAGATATGATAACGATTATACCGATATTGACCCAATTGAAGAAATAATTAATATATCAGAAGAGAAAATAATGGATCATAAAGCAATTGCATTTTATAAAGCAGTTGGATTAGCACTTTATCAAAAACCAGTCGGCAATCTTCTTCGACGAATTTATGAAGAAGATTTAATAAGACAAATATACGATATACAAAACAAGTCAAAAAAAACTTGTTTTGTATGCAGCTACGACACTCTTTTTCTTTATCCAGATATAAATTATTCCTCCCCTCATAAAATCAATAAAGGGGAGCATTACTTTAAATCAGGTAAGGCAATTTGTACTACTTGTGGTTTTAGACTTTATAATGATGTAAGCGAACCAGTGGATTATGGAATAAACGAAGAGGAAGGGCGCATTTGGGACTATACCCATTTAATTGAGGTATATTAAGGATTATTGTGGTTTCCAACTTTCTTTTTATGGTGAATTTTGGCGGTTCCATACATTCTTTTTTCGTCTTTATCACGTGTCGAGGCAAGCACAATAAAATCAACAAAATTGGTTCCACACTTTTTTATCACCCGACAATTACGTCAATTTCCTGATTTAAACGCCATCTCAATAGTTTTGCCTTTTGATGGTAAGACATATTCAATCGACTTAGATAGAAGTAGCCTGAATAATTTCTTAGGGTATAAAATCGAAAGTTTGAGCACCGAGGACAGATCCTGGAACGACAAATTCTCTGATCCATATATCTATGATAAATCCAATCGGCAAAAATTCTTTGACACATTCGTCAAAATTAATTAATTGTAAGGGCGTGGGCAACCACGTCTTTTTTGTTTTCTATTTATAGTATAATGAACGTTATAAGATAGATTAAAGGAGCAGCTTCATATATGAATCTAAACCAGCATCACACAATGACCTATACGCTAAACAGCGGTATTAAAGGAACTCTTAGCCTATCCAGAAAGCAAATACAGGACTGGATAGAGTCATATCGTGTGGGGAGCAAATATGTGACGACAGTAGGAAAAGAATACTTTGGATTGAATCCTGAGCTTGTAGCAGATTTTAAGGTACATAATGAATTTTCTGAGCAAAGGGAATATGTAGCAGCAATACAGCAACCAGCAGTAGCGAGTAAGGCCACTGAACAGTTGGCAGACGCATACAGCCAGCATAAAACGTTGATTCAGGTAGAATGTAAATGTGGTGCTTCTTATATAGAAGTGTCAGCGTATAAAAGGAACAAATGGGGCTGTAAAGAGTGTGGGGATATTGTGTTTCTGGATAGCAAGAAGGGTATGGTTGATACAGTGAAGGGTAAAGCTTGGTATATGACCAACAGGTACTTTGTTGAGAGAGGCTGAAGATTTAACATAGCGTTAAACTCAGTGGTCAATTATTTTCGCATAATGACAAAAGTCTGATTTTATTTTCAATTAAATAGGAATATTGTACGGGTTTGGCGACTTCTGTAGTATAATAGGTAATATTATACATGAGGGAGTCGTTTTGTTTATGAAGAAGAAACTTCAAGTTTTTATATCCTCAACTTACATAGATATGATTGAAGAACGACAGGCAGCAGTAACAGCGGTTTTAAATGCAGGGCATATTCCTGCTGGGATGGAGTTGTTTAAGTCAGGAGATCAGAGCCAAAAAGAGACAATCAAGCGGTGGATTGATGAATCCGATGTATATATGTTGATTTTAGGTGGGCGTTATGGCAGCATAGATCCCGAAAGCGGAAAAAGTTATACGCATTGGGAATATGACTACGCAGGAGAGCAAGGGAAGAGAAGATTTGCTATTGTTATTACAGAGAAAAAATTAATGGACAAGGCCAGAGAAAATCCCAATTTTCTTGAAAGAGAACAATATAGTAAGTATCAAGCGTTTAAAATACTTGCTCTTAGCAACATCTCAAAATTTTATGAAGACTTAAAAGATATTAGGTTAAGTGTAATGGAGACGTTAAAAGATTATGAGGAAGATAAGAATTTAATCGGTTGGGTTAGGGCAGATACGGAGAAAAACCAAACGAAGCTAATAGAAGAGAATAAAAAATTAATAAAAGAAAACAGTAAATTAAAAGAGAACTTAGAAAAATCAAAGTATCGTTTGAAAACAAATGAAATGATAAACGGATATGATTATAAGCAACTTAATGATACTCTTTCTAAAATTACAGTTAGATTACCAGACAATTATTTTAAGGAGGAACAAGAACGACAACTATCACTACTAGATTGTTTTATTATATTTGCGAGTAAACTAAATTTTGGGATAGAGAACAATGTGCATTCAGAGGAATTTGAGATGTTTTTGTTCTATGATGTTATTCCAAAGTTATATACTTTTGGTTTAATGGAAAAGGTAAAAGTTGCTGGGGTCAAATATCAAAGATATCAAACTTCCAAAGAAGGACTTAAATTTCAAGCTCTATATCATATAGAGCGACAAAAAATAAAGGACTTATAAAAGATTAATTTGACCAAGATCGCTTAGGCGGTCTTTTTTGTTTGCTATGTGACAGATAAAAGCTGGTCTAATAGGTAAAGGGAGTAGAGAAACAAATAGGGGATAGGAAACAGATCGTAGCTACTTAACGTATGAGGAAGAAACTCAAACAGCATGTTGTATATTTGGTCAGGTAAATGTGAAAATTCCACCTCAAATGATATACAACTAAGCTCCTAGTAATTAGGTGTTTTTTATTATCTTATAATTATATAATTGATTACAAAATATATTTATTATAAATCAGAATTTATAGAAGGAGCTGAATTAATGAATAGAAGAGCGACTGGAGTCTCATTTTGTTTTATAGCAACTATATTGTATGTTTCTAGGTACTTTATTGTAACAAATGGTGTAGTAAACTATGCTGATTCACCATTGGATATAGCATTGAATAGGTTAAAAGGACATGATGTTCTACTTGTGTTAAGTATTATATCTTTAATCATATGAGTTATTTATATCATTGTAGGAGAAGTAAAAAAGGAGAAGTAAACAGGTATAGCTCTTTATCATTTGTTGGATTTATTTAAATATGAAACAAAATTCTTCCTTATTATTGGTACATTGTGCTAATATACTAGGTATATAATACCAAAAAGGGATTGTTGAAGAGTGAAAAATAAAGTATTAGCTAGTTCATTTGCCTTAGTGTTGATTCTTTCCAGTGCTACAGCATATGCTCATCCGGGTAGAACTGATTCAAAATAGTGGACATTATTGTCGTACTAACTGTGCTAAGTGGGGACTCCAAGACGGGGAATATCATTATCATAATGGTGGAGGATCTTCTTCAAGTAGTTCCTCATCTTCGAGTTCGAGTAAATCGACTCCTAAAAAGAGCACTGCAAAGCCTAAAGCAGCGAAGCCAACTTATAAAGAATCTGGATTAAGAGTTTACGTGAACGGAAATAAATTAAGCTTTAGTAGTGAGCCATTGATTTATCAGAATACAAACTTGGTTCCTCTTCGTGAGATTGCTGAAGGCTTGGGTGCTACCCTGAACTATGATAATAATAGTGGTACCATTGGTGTAACTAAAGGAAATAGCAAAATGACACTTACCATTGGAAACAAAATAGTGTTTTACAATGGATCATCTGAAACAGTGAGCGCAGCACCTAAAGTAATAAAGGGAGTTACCTATGTTCCTGCTCAGGTTTTTGCTAGGGGATTAGGTGCAGGAATTGAATTAGACAGCATTAATAACTCTCTGAAAATAACATATTAGAGCCATGTAAATGAGCTAGAGAATTTTTGACTACCATCAATATACTAATTAAAGTATCACAGGTTTTAGAAAGTTACATAAAATCTGTGATACTTTTCTGCTTGTATATTGATAACTGTGTTGTAAGTAAAAAGATAATTTTATAAGGGGATGTGGCATGTATGGCTGAAAAATCTGATTTTGAAAAGGGATATCTAGAAGGCCAACTGGACTCAGCAGAGAGTGAGCTGTACATGCTTTGTAGAATAAAAGAACAATTGGGAAAAGAACTAAATGAAGACGATGCTATTATAGTGCGAATTAGAGAAACAGAAGACTTTTTACGAAAGAATGGTAGAGATGTTGATGCCTCAGATTATGATATTGTTTATGATGAGGACTAATATTAAATAGAGGTGTTAACGTGAAAAAGGTGCGTAAACTCCCTGGTCGTTGGAGCACAAAAGGCAGAGAGGATTTAGGGATAACTTTTACATGTCCTAACTGCTCCAACCATAATCCTCAGCCCGTATTAAATACAGAAAGAAAACCATACTGTTCTAGTTGTTTAATAAAATTCGGCAAGGTTTTTATTATGAAAAAGCGCAAAATGTATTCATATAATCAACGAAGACCAAGAAGATAAAATACACTTTTGCTGAAATTCGCTTCCCTTTAAAATGAATAAGCAAGGAGAAGACACTGTTATGAATGCAGGATGGGCAGCTCTTATAGGTGGTTTGGTAGCTTCACTAGTAAGCCTTTTAAACAATTGGTTTCAAACACGCAGAGAACGAGAAAAAGATAACAGACTGAGGAATTGGAATCTTGAAGACAAGGAAATGAGCAGAAAATATGAAGAATTTAAAGTGTTAAATCAAGTGCTTGAAGCTGATGGTCAGGAGAGGATGATTTCATACGAATATGATTCTGAATCTAGTAAAACATTTGCGAAATTTAATCTAATAAAGTATAGAGAAAGCATTAGACATATATTATTTAATAATCTAGACCTCTTGCCACCAAAAGTAAGAGACAAAACACGAAAATTAGATATAACAATATTTGATAATACTGATAAGGTTAGATACGAGTGGAACAACGAGATGTCTAATTTATATACTGATCTTATAAAAGAAATTTTGAAAATTTATAAATAATAAAATTAATCTTCTATATACACCCGATAGTATAAAACATTATTGGAGGAAACTTGCTTGTTAAAAAAAATAATATTTACTTGCCTAAGTGTTTTGATTGTAGGTTTATTGGGCTACCAGTCTTATGTTAACTACCAGCAGGATAAAGCACTGAAGGGGCTATCAGAAGAATTTGAAAGCTTAAAGACAGACACTGAAGATTTAGATATGAGGTTGAGTGATCTAGAATCTCATATTAGAGACATGGATACAAATGTAGATGATCTAGATAGTCGTGTCCGAAATCTTGAATTGTGGAGATAGATATAGAAAGTAAAACGAATTTTTTAAGGGAAGTGATATTTTTCTTGAAGAGTAATGTTTTTGAAGGGATTGTAGATGTGTTTTTAGTTAATGGAGAACCCGCATACGCAGACGTTGATAATCGAGAGCAAGGTTGCTCTTTGAATGAGTATCTGCTCTTAGTTTTAGCAGGTAAAAGAGTGCGAATCACAGTTGAAAGATTGGAAGACTGAATGAAATGTGAGTTTTAAATAGAAAGGAGGACTACGATGTTTGAGGGATATCGGACTTGTGAATTTATGGAGGCATTACAGAGATGGGATTCGCTCGACAAGAAGGCTAAATGCGTCTATCGAGAAAAAGTCTATAGTTATGACATTATTACGACATGGGGGGAGCATTTTCAACCATTGAATGGTGCGTTGATTTTAGAAGGACAATGGTACACTGAAGTCTAAGTAAAATATGACTTTTACAAGAGAGGATGAGTGCAATAAGTGATCTATATTACAGGAGACATTCATGGAACAATAAGTGTAAATAAGCGTCTTAATACTAGAAATTTCCCACAGCAAAAAGAAATGACTAAGAAAGACTATGTTATTATTGTTGGAGACTTTGGATTACTGGAATGGCGATAAAGAGGATCAGTATTGGCTGAAGTGGTTAGACAAGACGAAACCATTTACAACACTCTTTATTGATGGCAATCATGAGAACTTTGATTTGCTTGAGGAGTATCCAGTGAGCCAATGGAATGGTGGGAAAGTACATAAGATTAACGACAGCGTAATTCATTTGATGCGAGGACAAGTGTTCGATATTGAAGGTAATAAGTTCTTTACATTTGGTGGAGCTGCTTCACATGACAAAGAGTATCGCAAGGAAGGCAAGTCATGGTGGAGTCGTGAAATGCCATCTCAAGAGGAATATGAAGAAGGATCAAAGAATTTAAAAAAGCATGATTGGAAAGTTGACTACATACTGACTCACACGTGTTCAACTACAGCATTAGAGTATATAACGCAGCGTTGTGGCATTCACATGGATTTGGATGAAATGCATCCCTATTTTTATAATATAGAGAAAAAAGTAGATTATAAACAATGGTATTTTGGGCATTTTCACCATGATTTTGAGCTACCCAAGGATCAGAGGTTGTTGTATACGGATATAGTAGAAATTACGTTATGAAACTGATTTATATATATGTTCGTTTGTATAATAAATTGCATATTAGAGAGGAGGGTGATTTATGAATCGGAAATTCTTTTTCATGGCTTTGGTAAGAGGTATTTTCGGGTATTTTCCTTGTGGATTGGGAGTTGCAATAATAGCGATGGCTTTTAGCATAAATAGTCTAAGAAGTTTTTTTATTGGAGGTACATCCTTTCTTATCGGGGCATTGGTGCTTTATTTCACAAGACGCTATGAATCATCAGATTGGTTACTATAGATAAATCAAACATTTTACGTGAGAAAGGATTAAGAAATGAACTACATAATTTTTGATTTAGAAGCTACTTGCTGGGAGAATGATCGATCAAAGCAGAATGAAATTATCGAAATTGGAGCTGTGAAGGTAAACGACAAGCTTGATATTGTGGGTGAATTCCAAACTTTTATCAAACCTAGAATGAACCCACAATTATCTGACTTCTGTAAGAATCTAACTTCAATTTCACAGAAAGATATTGATACGGCAACATATTTTCCAACAGCTATCTATAAGTTTCAAGAATGGATTGGTAAAGAACCCTATCATCTTTGTTCTTGGGGATTTTATGATAAGAGTCAACTGAAGAAGGATTGTGAGTTACATAAAATCAGAACCGAATGGATTAGAAATCATATAAGTATTAAACATCAGCATGGAAAACTGATTGGAAATGATCGTGGAGTTGGTATGGAGAGAGCGTTAAAGATGCTTAATTTGCCATTGGAGGGTACTCATCATAGAGGAATTGATGATGCAAAGAATATCTCAAGGATTTTTGTTAAGATATTTGACCAATTAAAGTTTGGATAAATCGTACATTTTACGGGAAGAGTGATATAAAAAATGCCTTGGATTCAGGTTCTTATATTTCTAGTTGCTCTATTCTTTCTACGTGGCACCATTAGATTGGGGAGAGAAACATTGTTTATAAAATTTGTTTTTGTTGTTCTACTGATAGTTGTATTTGCTTTGCCTTTTAATTTTATCTATAACGTGTCTCCTTGGAAAGAAGGTCCAGTGTTGGCATGGATATGTTCTTTGTTTTATCTAGTATTGATTGTTTACCTTGCAAACATTAAACCAAAAGAAAAATAGAATCAAACTTAATCAAATCTTTTTTTACTATAATCATGGAGGCATATAATGGCTAAATGGATAGTTCGTATAGGTTTATTTTCATCAATATATCTTGCTGTTTTCAAGTATGATGATTGGGGATGGGGAGCAATACTGTCTTCAATTGGTCTATTTGCTATAGCATCTTTTACATCGTTTCTGCTGTCAGGCGGTAAAAAATCTTGAATCGAAAGAGACAATGGCAACAATAGCAGATATTGATCGGAATTTGAAAATTGGTGAGAAATTCTCTTGGTCAACAGAGTTATAACAAAATACCTCGACGACGCGAGTAGGCAAATTATTTACTTATTCTTATCAAAAGAAAGTGAGCTATCGATTGCTTAGTGATATTATATTCTGTTAAGTATTTGCTTGGAGTAAAAGAGGCTGTTGATAGATATATAACTAAAAGCTACTTAAAAATGAATAAAAGTTTACTTTCTTAAAGAAATGAGAGATAAGATGAGCATAAATCAATGGACAACAGAAAACTTAAATTTAGTAAGTCTAGTCAATATCATACTAACCATTCTTTTGACCGCCCTAAACGTATGGTTTGCAAGAAACTCACAAAAGTATAGTGCTGATGCTTTAAGACAAAATGAAAAAATCCGACAAGAGAACAACACGCCAAACATTGTTGCTTACCTTGAGTCTGAAGATCTTCGTGATGTATCTTTTAAACTGTCCAACATTGGAATAAATGCTGCGAAAAATATACAAGTGATTCTTACACCTGTAAATCGAGAGGATTTACCTGCAAATTTAAAAAGGATATATATACTAAACAACATTGTAGCTTTTTTAGCTCCTAACCAAACTTTAAATGCCTTCATCGGAAGTTTTTTTGAGTTAATGGATACAGAAAAAACATTCCCAATTTTTAATATATGCATCCGATTTGAAGATTTAGAAAGCAACCTTTATGAAAGATCATACGTGGTTGATTTAAATATGTACGCAGGGTATGAAAATGAGATTTATCGGGATATTGGAGATATTCACTCAGAATTACAAAAAATAGAAAAACAAATTGCCAAGTTTGTTCAAATTTACGATAGGAAAGAAAGAAGAATAAGAAAGGAAAAAGAAGCAGAGAAATTAGAGGAGCAAGATTGAAAGTTTATAAGACTTATGAACAGTTTGGAGATGCGACATCGCAACTGCCATTAGGTAAAATATTCGAAATGCTATCCTTACCTGAATCAATTGACCGTCTAGAGTTTATTGATCAAGAATACACTATCCCTTCAACTGGTGAGACGAAAACCGTTGAAGAAATGACTGTGCGTGAACTACGTGAGGTAAAGTTGAGTTTCTTCTATTATATAGAAACAGCTTGATAGAGTGAAAAAACATGAAAATAACACTTCCACTCCGCTATTCGTGTTACGATTAACGATTCGTTTTTGCTGTCTTCAAAAATATAGATAAATAAAGGATATTTCGAAATTAGATTTTACGCAATTTTATTTATAAAAACTTAAATATCCCTTGATATATCAAGTTTTTTTGCACATTATTTCTCGATACCTACGATTGAAGTCACGATGCAAAGCAATTCTTCATAAATCCCTTTATTTATCTACATTTTAGCTATTTTTTCGATACGGTAACGATGTAAATATATTATGGTACAATTTTGAACCACAATGACTCAAAAAGCCATATGGAGTAAGTGCTTTATCATCATATTATCAATTTTGACGATTGAGCTTCGATAAGGGTGTCGATGCGGCTTATCCTTTATAGTACGCTCAGAGTTGAGCATGCCCTCAATGGTTAACACAGCATCAACCTAATACATCGACTTCGATATTTTCTAAGTTGCTCATTGGGTTGGACGTTGTGTCCAACTATCCATATCAGTGCTAACTAACTTGGTTAATACCGTCTTGAATTTCAAGATGGTTTTCTGCTGACCATTTTGTCCGGCAGAACAGAGCTAACTCTATAAATATCAATGATGATTGATTAGAGACATATGGAGCCTTCCAAAGAGAACATACTTATAGATAATCAATGTGTCGTAGAAGTTGACTTCCACGCAATAATTATATTATAATGTGTCGTAGAAGTAATAGATATGGAGGAGCTAAGTATGGAAAAATGTTGCGTAGAAGTACAGTCATTCCTAAAAGAACAAGAAGAGCTTGGTAAGAGTGAAAATACTGTCCGTACATATATGAGAATAATGAATACTTTTGTAAGCTGGATTGAACCCAATGGAGGAGAACTGAATGACTTAACGAGATATGATGTGCAAGCCTACATAAAATATTTAGAACAGAATGGAAAGAGCGCATCAACAGTAGATAAAGTGTTTGCTTGTTTGAGTGTGTATGCTCGTTTCATCTCTCGACCTGATATTGTTGATCGGATTAAGCGTACTCGACCTCAAAGACAAACACAAACAGCCCCCAAGTCACTAAGCGACTTAGAACGGAAACGTATACTTCGTCAAGTTGAAAAGGATGGGATTTTACGAGATATTGCTATCATGTATGTTTTGATGCAATGTGGTTTACGTGTATCTGAACTATGCTCACTCAATCGTAGTGATGTAGCTATGTCAGAACGTGGAGGGAAATTGATTGTACGCGAAAGTAAAGGTGGTGAGTCGCGTTTTTTACCACTAGCTGTTGATGTACGTTATCATATCAGTAAATACCTTGACTCAAGGACGGATGAAAACGAAGCCTTGTTTATCAGTAATGAACGTAAACGTATTTCAGTTCGAACAGTACAGCATATGCTAAGTAAGTATGGAACACATCCCCATGCACTCAGACATACCTTTGTGCGTACCCTTGTTAAATCAGGGAATGATATTGCAGTTGTGGCTGAAATGGCTGGGCATAAAGATGTAAATGTAACGCGCCGCTATTCTAAACCAGATGAACAAGAAATGATTACAGCAATTGAAAGAGCATTCTCATAATAATCATGTGTACACTACGTACACACTCACGGCTTAGATGATTTATATCTAGGCTTTTTTTGTTGTTTAATAACCATATATTGGTGAGTGATTTGAATAAGGGGGGATAGTTTACACCCAAATAACAACTATAATTTACAAATATTGAAGTAACACATCTAGCCCCACACTGAAGCTATTTGGCTTATGGTGATTAAGCTTATGAACAATTTTCTCCGATGCCGGGGAATTTAAGTAGCGAATTATAATATATTCAAAATTTATCCAATGTTATAGATACCGGGGGTATTTTAAATCAAATTACCATTCAATTTCCATAAATATGGGCATAGCACTTCCACTCCGCGAGTCAGTTTATTTTTTGACTCAATACCATACGCAAATTGTGGACGTTGTTGGTCTGCTTCACATATCAATTCTAAACCGAATATACCGATAAATTACAAGGGTTATACGAATGTAACTATTAATCTGGTAACTTTGTATTGGATGAGTTGTATTATGATTTTCTAAATAAATTATACATATGCATAAAGACGATACCCTTAATCATAAAATCATCGTAAACTATCCTAAAAGGTATCTTAACTACATATATGAAAAGTATATGATTTTGTACCAAAAGATGGTACAATCAAAATCGTTAGGGTATTTTACTACTTGTTTCACAACTACATAATAATTTTAACTATGCATCGTATTGTTAGTCTACGTTGAAAGGGTGGTTTATAGATGAAAATTACACCCACGATTAGAGCAGAATTGGAACAATTTCTACAACAAGAAGGCTTAACATTATCGCAATTTGGACAAATCGCAGGGATGAATAGGGGAATAATAAGTAGCATTGTAACAGGTAATAAATCTATGTCTATTAATCAGCTTGATCGAATTACTGAAGCTATGGGCTTACCAGAAGGTCACTTTTATGATCTATTTATAGAAAACTACATCATTGACCATCCTCCTAATATGAGGCGAATTGAACCGTTTTTATATCGCTGTGCGGAGTTGGAAAAGTTGGATGCGATCCGTCGAGTGGTGGGAGCCATCATGGACAATCTACTCTATTCGCCCAAACTATTTGAAATTGCAGAAGGATTGTTGGCGCAGGGACGACTAGAAGCGGCATTGATACTCTATGAGGGGGTAGCTGAAGCTGAGAAGTACCAACACTCTGAACGCCTAGCCATCTGTCAATATCGCATATTCAAAATTCGGATTAGTGACGATCAAAGCCAAAATGTCGGGGTGGCAGCCGTATTTGAAGCTTTTGTCGAACGCCTAGATGAAATAGACCAACTTGATGCATTAAAGGATTTGGCAAACGTCTACAGGTCTTTGCGTAAATGGGATAAGGTTGACGAGATAGCGAGGAAAATGAGAGCTAAAGCCGAGATCCAATATACAATAAAACATCAACAGAACAGCCGAGAACAGACCGAATCTAGCGACAAGCTAAGTCGTCCCTTGTTTGTGTACATCGCTTATGCAGACTTGCTCTGTGCTAATGCATGTGAAGAGCAGGGTAATTATGAGCAGGCATTACACTATACATATGCCTACTCCAATTTAGATTGGGTTAGAGAGACCGATGAGGATACCCAGCACTGGATTGGTTTGTTTAAACATTGGTCACAAGCTAATATACTTGCTTATAGGCTTTTATCTGGTGATGTGAGTGTGCTTCATGAATATCTAAACTATATTGATGAATCATCAGATACGATTCAAGAAGATAGGGTTACTCAACTACTTAACATAATGATGGCAGCTAACCGTTATGAGCTTGATTTAAACGATATACTTAAACGATTCGAAACAGAGATTGGGTCTTTATCTCAGCGACCATTATCAGATGATATGTATACCCAGCAAGTAATACCGGAATACTCGGCACTGTGCGGATATGAATTGGCTTATTACTATTTAAATCATGGGATGCATTATGATGGCTTTAATCATTTGTTTTGTTCAATGGTAAAAGCGCATATACTAAATAATGAGACATATTTTATAAATTGTATGGGGTTGTTTGTGCGTTTCAAAGCCCATGCGGTTCCTGAAACTAAAACAGAGTTTTACAATCTCATTGAAAAGGTGTGGTTAAACAATGTTGAAAAAAACGGTAATGTTGATCATTGCGAGTAGTTTTTTGTTTACCTTAGCTATCCCTATTTATGTGGATAGTCATATTGGAGGATTTCAAGTCTTTGCAACACATGGAGGAGCTTAAATGCTAATTGATTTGAAGAATTCTTTAAAACTGTATTCCTTAAATAGTTCTAATTACGAACCCAACAGGTCACCGTGAGGAACTCTTAAAAATCTATTAATAAATAATGTTCTATTCCAAGGCCTACAACTAAAGTAGGTCTTTTTTATGATTCATAAGGCAATTACTTCAAACTAACTAAAATGAGGATTTGAATAAGGAGGAAATTACGATAAGGGACAACGGTTTACGTCAAAGGATGGTAATACCTTTAACGTTGTATGTTATTAAGGAAGCAGAAGGATGCTGTTTTATTAAAACTGTTCATATTTTAACATACAAAAAAATAGTTCATATAGTGCTAAATGACTGTTTTTGCAATAATATTGAATAAAATGTTATTTTATTATATTTTCTGTGATATTATTGGGTTGTATTCCAAATAAGAAGAAAGGAAGTGTCATTACATGAAAAAAATCAAAATGACATCATTTGTGCTTATGGGGGTATTAGCACTTAGTGCTATCGCTCCATTAACATCAGCCCAAGAGATCAATTCAGACAAAATCACGCCTAGTTACATAGATTACAAATCTCTTCCTGTGCCTTCGCATAAACAAGAGAAATCTAATTGGTGCTGGGCTGCTACTTCACAGATGGCTATAGAACATTTAGGTGGAAATAAAACTCAATCTCAAATCGTAAAATATATTAAAGGTAGCCTCGTAAATAAGGGAGGCACGGATAAGGAAGTAAAAAGCGCGTTAGAATATGGGGGGTTGCACTCTACAATTGATAAAGAGCCGATACCCTTTGGAACTATTATCTCTCAAATAAAAAGAAATCAACCGCAATTAGCACATATCGTGTGGAAGGACGATTCTGATCTTGGACATATGTATCTAATAAATGGATATTCGGATAATACAAATTTAGGATTTCAAAAAGTATATTACAAAGACCCTGCCGTTGGTGAAAAGATGGATAAAATAGATTACTATGATGGATTTGTTAATAATAGAGATTTTAGTTGGTATAGCACTATAAACGAAATTTATGTTAATTAAAATGAGACTAAGGAGGACTGATAAAATGTATAAAAAAATAATTGGTATTGCGTTTTCTTGTATCTTATTGTTTCCTATAACGGTCTTAGCGGCAAATGAGGTTCCGCAAGAAGTTAAGCAATCTATTGAAAAGGATTTGGGGAATTTCAAAGATGATATTAGAAAGAATACAGGATTTAAAATAACAACTACTAAAGAAGCGGAAAATTTAACTCTTGATGAAGGTTTTAAGGTTTACACTGTTAATTCTAAAGCTGTTAGATCAGGGAATACAGATAGAGCTAATGACATTTTAAAATCTAAAGGGTACTTATTTTCCATAAAAAGTGGACAACAAAATAACGGTATTGTTTTTTCAGAAGATGGGAAAAGAATACGATCAGCTTATAGTGATCTTGAGTTTCCGAGTCAATTCGAAGAAGCAAAAAAATTGATTGGCTACGATGAAAGCAGTAAACTGGTATATGATGATCGACTGGCTACGGTTGCTCTAATTTCTGATATAGATGGGAAGGAAGTTGTGGTTCCTCTTAGAGAGAGCGTATACATGGACTTTAAGCCATTGAAAGTATACAATCTACAGGAGTTTGTAGAGTTTCTATCTGCCAATGAGAAGGCTCGACAAGAAGCTTCAGAAAAAAATGATTCAGATGAACTGATCTCTGGAGGTAGTCCATCTAATCTAAACTCGACTACTTCGCAGACCATTACAAGCAAAATCAGCACAGAAAAAGTGTCATTATTTTCTATTGCTGGGTTGGCAATTATTGGTGGCATTATTTTCGTAATTAAAAGAAGAAAAAAGGTATAGATTAATCTTGTATACAATAAACCGTGTAATAGTTTTGATATAATTAGACGGGATTGGTGTGTTGTATGAATATAGGTGAAATAGTGCAGTATTTAAATCGGATGAGTTCTAGCATAAGTGAAATAGGAGATAAAACTAGCTCAGGTTTACAAGACATTGAAATTAGATTGAGCAACATAGATAGCACTCTTACTATAACTAATGTTTTGCTTATCTTTCTAATTATTGTTATTGCCATAAATACATTTCTTAAATGGAAAAATTCAAATAATTAGTTATCAGCTCATTAAATATGTTCATACATGAATGCCCCTATACATGCCAGAAAGTTGCGGCGAACTGGTTAGGGGCATATTCTTATGGATTGAGTATAGAAGCTACTAGTACATGAAAAAGAATACGAGCCTAAAACACAATTAAGTATTGCTCAAGAAATTAGCACAACCAAGCAACAACTACATAATTATAAAAACTTCTAACACTCATTTCTGAGTTTTAGGATATGGTTTTCGTTACAACTATAAGGCCTTTAGACGTAGGTAGAAAGGTTAATCCTTCACATAACAATTAGGAATTAAGATGGTTTTCCATAAATTTGAATAGTGTTATTATGTCATAACGAACTCAAACTAGAGGTATATTATGACAACCATTAAAGTGACACCAGAACAGCTTATGTCTGTCTCGAAGCAGTTTGAGTTAGAACAGCAAACGGCAACTCAAATGAATAGTAACTTAGTACAACAAATTTCATCTATGGGGCAATTGTGGGAAGGACTGACTAAAGAGCACTTTTACTATTCCTTCCAAACCTCTCAGAAGAATATGAATGACTTTGTTACCTTGACGGATTCTATTGCTAGGGAATTACGTCACCATGCAGATAAATTCAGATTAGCAGATTTGATGGAAGCAGGTAACATTGACGCAAGTTGTTTACCACCTCCACCTAATTCATGTGCTGTTCCTGCTCCAGATACACGAAATGCATTCCAGAAATCAGTAGATAGCTTAACTGAACTAGGTCAGGATTTTGTAGATGCTAATTCAGTACGCTATGAGAAAAAGTTTGATTCAGTTTGGAGCTTCTTAGATTATATGTCGTATGGTATTCCAAAAGGAATGTATCAAGGATACATGGAACGGGCAGCTAAACAAAACGATTCATGGAATGACATGCTCAATTTCGGTACATTTGGAGTAACGGGTATGATTCAGGGAGCATTTAATCCAAACAATGCCTGGTCAAAGGAACACTGGGCTAATATGATCGGTACAGCAGGATTGTTTGGAGGAGTTAGTTTGGTAATCAAGCCTAAAATTGGGATTGGTAGTACAATAAAGTTAAACGGTGAAGTTAGACCATTTCCCAAAGGCTATGATCTAGATTTGAAATCGTGGGAAGAGATGCCTGTAAGCGGTCAGAGGAAGGGAACGCCAACTGGACACAGAATTATGAATGTTAGTGAAATGAAGTCATTTAAAAAAGAAATGGATGCACTAGATATAAAGGTTTTGATTGATAAAAAAGATAAAATTTTGCCTGAAAGTGCTGCGGCTGGTTTTAATCCAGCTACAGGAGAAATAGTTTTGAGAAAAGAACCGACAAATTTGAGTGCAATTCATGAGTCTTATCATGCCAAGCAGTGGAAGGAACTAGGGAAGGATAACTATTTACAACAAAGCACTCTTGAGAGAGAAGAATTCGTTTATAATGAAATCATGAAAAGCAAAGAGCTATTTAATGATGGTGAAATTCTCTTTTCACAAAAATATATCTATAAATTAAGAAACGGGGATTGGCCTCCACCGGGCTGGAAAGGTTTTGAAAATAATGAGTGAAAAGATAAGTAAACATCTAACAGCAGAACGAGCTATGCAAATAGCTGAGAACTACAAGGAGAAGTATAAACTTTCTGGAACAATAGACGGTACAAAGGAACGTACTGTAAAATTTTATACTCAGTTTGACGATTCCAATCTCCCAGTTTGGCTTGTAATGGTAAGTATAATTCCAACTGTATTCCAAGCAGATGATGAGTATACAATTGTGATCTCAGATGCAGAGGAACAGGTCAAATATCTAATTGATCCTAATGGACATTATTATGCTCCTCATACAAAAGAGGATGGATTAACGGACGAAGAATTTGATAGATTATGGAATGAAGATTCAGAAGACAATTAATCCACGAAGCTTGCTCCTTAAACATAGGGAGTAAGCTTTTTTTGTAGTTAGCCTATCTGAATAAAGGATATACAGCTTCATTTTAATATGATATACCGAATCATCGCTATTAAAGTTTTAAATAATCTCAGTTTTAATTAAATCCAACTATATATTTAGAATGCAAAAAAACATTGACTAATCGATTAGCCATCTGTTATATTGTATTTAAAGGAAATGCCTAATCGATTAGTCAAAGGAGGGGTTAAATTAAATTGATTGGACTTGAACACATAGTCAAAGTTTACAATGGTACATATAAAAAGCTAGCTGAGAAGCTAGGGATATCTTCTCCAACAATTATGGGATGGTTGAGCAAAAAAAGGCCAATTCCTAAGCCGAAATTGGAGGCACTTTCGAAAATATTTGGAATTGATGAGGAGTATTTCCAAAAAGAATTAAATGAAGTGGAGAAAGTCCAGATTGAATTAGAATATTTAAATCGACTCTCTAAAAAAAACTCAATGCTTATTCCAGATGTTGTTCAAGATGATGAAGGCATTCAACATGAAATAATGGTGATGTTCGATCCACATGAACATGAAATCAGAGCAAAGTATGAAGAACTAGCACTACAGAAACTGCTTTTGAGACTTAAAGGTGTTCTTTATAATGAGTCGTTTTTAAGTGATTTTTCTCTGGATCATCATTTTAATTTACTGAAAGAAGTATGCAACTTTCTTGAGGAAGATAACTATTTTCAAGTTACAAACAGAGGTATAGAAATTGAGGGCAATTCAAGCCAAGTTACTGCTATTCAATCACTGATATACATTCTGAATAAAGAGAATAAACTGGCATTTGGGCATAGAGAAGAGAACGCTTTTATTCTAGAATTAGAGGCATTACTCCATAAATATAAGTTACTTTCTCCAAATCATGTCTTAGGAATTAAGGAAGATCCATTCTTTAAAGATGTGGATCGTTAGTGAGGAAATAAGACTTTATGCGATTGTTCTTTGAAAATCAAACACATTTTTTAAGTTTACAAATTAACGAAGGGAGTAGTATGTACTTTTGAAAGATAAATTTAAAATAATGCTAGATGAGCAGACGTACACATCTAAACCAACGGATGCTGGTGGAATTGTTAATCGTATAGTGAAGAATCCAACAGATCTTACTATCGAGGAGCTAATCCTAGCAATAAAACAAGGTAGGACGGTATTACCAGCTTTTTTGGGACATGCATATAACGGAAAGATTAGAAAGTCTAAAGAATGTTGGAGTAGCCAACAACTGGTTTTCTTGGATTTTGATAACGAAAGCGAAGTATTTGATCCTTTACCAGGAAAACCGAAGAATAAAAAGAAGATAAAAGATATTCGTATGACGTATGATGAAGCGATTGATCATTTTAAAGATTTTGCTTTATTCTTGTACAAGTCCTTTAGCTATACAGATGATCATCCTAAATTCAGAGTTGTTATTGCGTTGGACAGGGTAGTCTACAACAGAGATATGATTAGGGATATATTCACGAGTTTTAAACATTTGTATCCATACATAGATAGCAAATGTTTAGAAGAAAGTCGGTTGTTTTACGGTGGGACGGACATACGTAGGTTTGACTTCAGTAATAGGTTAAATGTGGATGAATTTCTTCAACAAGATGAGGGTAAGAAGGGGTTACATTATATCTTATCTAGTGGTAATAATATTCCCCCCTTTTGCCTACCAAGTATCCAAGGTAAATCAATAACACAGACTACAACTAATAATATAGAATACATAATCAATCGTGACATTAGCTACTTACAATCAGTCATTAAACCTATTGCAATTTCATTATCACAGTATGATTTATATGGGTATCTCTATAAAATAGACTTTTCAACTTTACTAGGAGTCAACCATAAACACTACTGTCTGTACCATGATGATGGTGATCCTTCAGCATATATTAATGTTAAAGAAGAAACTGGGGATTATATGTATCATTGTTTTGGATGTGGATTCTCAGGCAATATTATTACATGTATTGAAAAATTGTTTGAAGATAGGCAAATAGAGATCAGGCGTGGGCAGGTTGTAGAACTACTTAAAGAAATCTATATGATTGATGATCAGCTTTCTGTATGGGGAGAGCAGCAAAAACGAGAACTCGAATCCAATATTGCTTTGCTGTTAAGTCGAGAATTAGAGGAACTGGAACCAAATCTACATAAACTGATTGTGAGGAATGTCCCCAATCTGGTGGCACTACATAATGTAGCAATACAGAATATTACAAACGAAAACTATACAGATAATGAAGGAAACGTTCTTTTCTTTAAGGATTTAAAAAGTATCACGGCAGCTTTAGGTAAAAGTTCTGTTGATAAAGTGACTAAGGACATCAATTTTTATACATATCTAGGAATGATTAATAAGATTAACCCAAAAGAACTACCTAAGAGTTTGAAGAAGAAAGCAGTTGAATTCCAGTTAAAGAATCATTATAAGTATCAGAAAAACTTTTATACATTCCCTTCTTATACTATCAGTGTGCGGAGATCTGCTGAGCAGAGAGCTATGGAATGGAAAGAGAAGGGATACACTAAAAAAGAATTAACGCGAGAGATGATTTACAGAGGCCATGGAGAAGAAGTAGCAGATAAAGTTTATCCTCAGATGAAGGGTGAAAAATTTTCAGCTACTAATATTGCTATTGCAGATGAATTAGTTAAGATTGGATTATCGCTTATTGAACAAAAGGGCTGGACGACAGAAAAAGAAATCCAAGAGAGTTTACATTTACATTGGAGAGGACAGTCTATATACAAAGTTGGAATGATGAAAACCATTCGGGCTGAATTTTTGGATTCTTATGGGTTGGTCAAGAAAAAACTGAATAAAGAGTTATCCGAGAGACTAGGTATTGACGTTCCGATGAATAGTAAAGGGAATCCATGTTATCCTCAGATTATCTATAAAGCAGATTAGTTATGGGCTGAGAAGGTAAAATGAAAAAATCCTTCTCAGAGCCTTTCTTTAGTGCAGCCTTTTCTCTGAATAGTCTATTATGAAATTAAGATGTTTCTTCATAGACAAGGTATTTGTATAGGGAAGGATAACACCTGTTTATTCATAGATAAATATATAGGGTTATGAGCGTTAAAATTGATTTAGGGACTCACCTTTACGTTTTACATATAGCCGCATAGACTTACCATAGAGGCGGTTTATTGAAAGGGGTGATGTGGATTGAGCTAGTGTTGGATTGGCTTCACATGAAGTAAGCCAGAATTATATAAAATAATAACAATACATAAACAAGGAGAATTTTAAATGAATAAAGCTGTCACGCTGACACCAGAGGAATTTGTTTCGCTTAAAAAGGAAAATGAATCACTTGAAAAAGTAGTTGAGGGATACGAAGAATCATATGAAGTAGTTCTGGATTTCATTCATGAACATGGGCTATTCAAAGATTTTAAAGAGTATCTACAGGATCGAATGCATGCAAGCTCTGAGAGATTGATTAGCTTTGATACATATATGGGATTTGTCGAAGGCGTAGAAGCAAAAATGCAGTAAAACAAGCATTTTAAAAATTAATAGGGGAGATAGAAAATGCCACATACTGAAGGAACAAATGAATTTATTAAAAGCGTATTGGGATACGAGGAGCATGATGGACACTTGAAAGCAGAATATGATTTGGAATGCCGTCATGATATGCTAATGGAGTTTGCCGTAAAAAACGCTGATTTATTCTTAGAATTCGCTAATGCGAGTACGGAATATACCAGTAGTAATTTTGTAAAACAGTTTAAACGTAGCTATACACAAAAATAATTATCATACATTAAAAGGAGGTGATGTGCTTGATTGGCTAGCATGTTTGGATACAACATTCTATAGTATCCTTTTACATATTCCTTTCTTGTGTAAAGTTGATTGGATTGTAGCTGACTTCTTTTACCCGTTTTATATTCTTTAATGAGGTGGTTATTATGGAAGGTAAAAAATTTGTTCTTATACTCTTACTTTTTTGCTTGTTCGGTATTATAGGACTAATCGCTTTAATGTATGGATTCCTCTGGTTAGTTTTCAACGGATAGTTTATAAAATTGGCATTTTACAATCAGTTGTTGTATTAAGAAGTGAGCATATACATAGAAGTTGCTTCACACAGATGAAAACGTTGGTTTAAGGGCAATATGATTTAGATTAGTCCGAAGGGAAGGGCAATAAATTTAGAAGCTAAGAAGACAAGCTAGACTCTATACATAGGAAGTTGAGAAATAGCGCGGCAAGATTTATGAAGCAGTTAAACAAGGAATGGAATAGGACAAATTAAAACATACATAGGAGTATTTTGAGGTGAGCGTGATGGCTAAAACGATGGAAAGCGGAAGAGTTATGATTGGTGTGACAGATATTATGCGTAAGATGGGAATCGGACGAGATAAGGCATATGAGTTAATTAAATCCAAGCAGTTTTACACCATAAAATTAGGAACCAGATATCTGGTGCATGAAGATGTGTTTGAAGACTGGATGAAAGGTCGGTTATAGCTGATTACAAGTAGGTTATAGGGAGGCTTTCATGTGGTATGATTACTTTTAGTCACATGCTTGACCTCCTTTCTTATTGTCACAAGAAGGGAGTTTTAAATGGCAGAACCTTTTGTTAATGAGAAGACAAAAAAATGGGATTTTGTTTTTGGTTATTACGATGATACTGGGAAGAGGCGGCAAATCCGCAGAAAAGGCTTTAAGACAAAACGTGAAGCCAATGATAAGATGATTGAGCTTCAGAATGATGTGAAGAATAAAGAATATATCAGGAAAGATAACACTACACTCAATGAGTTTATGGTTTACTGGCTGGATAACATCCGGGTTCATGAATGTGGAGAAACAACGCTTTACAATAACAAGTTGTATTTCAAAAATCATATTAAGCCTAAATTCGGAAAAATAAAGTTGCAAAATTTTGATTTAATGAAATGTCAAAATTTCGTGAATGAGTTGCACAAGAAGAATTTTGCGAGGAATACGATAGATCGCATTACAACGATGGTCAAAAAAGTATTTGATAAGGCGATTGAATATGGCTTCATCAAAGAAAATCCCATGCGAAAAGTGACACTTCCCAAGCGAATAAAAAAAGAAATGTCTATTTGGACGCTGGAACAAGTGAATCATTTTCTCCAATGTACCAAAGAAGATCGTTATCATTGTGTTTATGGACTCGCTTTATTAGCAGGAATGCGGCAAGGGGAGATTTTAGGATTAAGATGGAAGGATATTGATTTTGAATCAAAGACAATTATCATTAAACAAACGCTTGCTCATTATGGAACTCGGATCAAATCTGGAGCTAAAACTACCGCCGGGGAACGTAAAATATCTATACCTAATCAACTGATTGCGATTCTTGAAGAACAGCGTAGGCTACATGAAGTTTACAAAGTAAAGTGGAAAAGAGAGTTTGGAGACACTTTTATCGATATGGATATTGTTATATTCAACTTAAAAAATGGTAAAACAGTGTTCCCTGCTAATTTGTCCAAGGCTTATAAAAGAGATGTTTTAAGTGCCAAGCTTCCGCATATCCGTTTCCATGATATGAGGCATACCCATGCGACGATGCTGTTGGAAAAGAAAATGAATGTCAAAGTGATTTCAGAGAGATTAGGTCACAGTAAGATATCTGTCACGCTGGATACGTACAGTCATGTACTTCCTAGTATGCAACAAGAGGTAGCCGATGAGCTTGAGCAGATGATCATGTTGTGATTTTTGTGACCTTTTTGTGACCTCAAATGGGTTGTTGCGTAAAAACTGTTGATATAAAAGGCTTTTTTGATGGTTCATATCATGTGTGGTGCACTGGATGTTGGGCTGCTCAATGAGCGGCTGGCGGATCGGAAAATTCTTGCCGCACGAGCTGTGGGGGTAAAAACGCTGAAGGAATTGTTGGAAGCGCCGATGGAATCGGTGACGACTGAAGCGGAGCAACTGGGGATTAAGCCAGGTATGCCAGGATACGAAGCACTTTTGAAACTGGTGTAATGAAGCCTATGTGCATATGTTGCATAAAAGTAGAGGAACAAGAACCGAAAAAAACCGGACTTTTTGGCTCCGGTTTTTTTCTATGAAAAGTATTATTCTATCGAGAAGAATCATTTGAATTATATACGAACGATATGACCTGCAAGAACAATTATTCGGCAAACAAATGGGTCAGGTTCTCGCTAAAGGGTGCTTGTACAATCCCTTTTTCGGTAATGATGGCGGTAATGTACTCATGAGGTGTAACGTCGAATGCTGGGTTGTAGACTTTGATGCCCTGCGGGGCGGTCCTTTTACCAAAGCTTTCGGTAACTTCCTCAGCAGAACGCTCCTCGATCGGAATATCTGCGCCTGTTGCGGTCTGCAAATCAATGGTAGATAGTGGCGAAGCGACATAAAAAGGAATGCCATGCGCCTTCGCTAGCACAGCTAGGCTATAGGTGCCGATTTTGTTGGCCACATCTCCATTAGCAGCGACTCTATCTGTGCCGACAATAACGGCCTGTACCCATCCTTTGGACATCACCATGCCCGCCATATTGTCACAGAGCAGGGTGACATCAATGCCTGCCTGCTGAAGCTCGAAAGCGGTCAGGCGCGCCCCCTGCAGCACGGGGCGGGTTTCGTCGGCAAATACTTTGAGGTGAATGCCGTTCTCCTGCGCAAGGTACATCGGCGCGAGCGCTGTTCCGTATTTCGCTGTCGCCAATCCGCCTGCATTGCAGTGAGTAAGTACGCCCATCCCGTCCTCGAACAGAGGTAAAGCATGGATGCCGATCTGGCGACATACTTCCTCATCCTCTGCCTGAATGGCTGTGGCTTCACGCTCCAGCCCGGCATTCCAGTCTTCGACCTGACCTCCGCTAGCTTCAACGATGAGTTCCCCAGCCCGCTTCTTCATGCGGTCCAAGGCCCAGAACAGGTTCACTGCCGTCGGGCGTGAAGTAGCCAAATGTCCGCACACGGCGTGTACATGCTGCAGCCACCCAGCAGCGTCGGTGCCGTCGTAGGCGGTAGCTCCTAGCACAACGCCGTAGGCCGCAGCCATCCCGATAGCGGGCGCACCACGTACCTTCATGGCATGTATGCCATCCCATACTTCCTCGGCCGTGAATAAATCCAGCATGACAATCGTTTCGGGCAGTAGACGCTGATCCAACATAGACAAGCGGTTGCCTTTCCACACCAGCGAAGATAGAGCCTGACTGGGCACTGCAGCTTTCCCAGAGGTTACGTGCGACGATTCTTTCTTTTCACTCATATTCATTAAGCTCCTTTAGTTTGGGCAGCTGTTGCTGTCGAACAATGTCTCCCAGTTCCCGAATCGAATGAAGCTCGCGATTGCGAAGAACCAAGGATTTACCGATAGATAACGCCAGACGTTCCGCAGCTTCCTTGATAGCAGGATCGGCAATGGTGTCGATATCTGCCACATGCGACAGGCTGATGATACGGCGAATCACTTTGCACCCTGCAAAACCAATCGTATCTTGCAGTACTTTCTGGAGATACAAGTCCTGATATCCCGCTGTACGTGCCATATGATCGGTGACATGCTCGTCCCACAGTTTGCGGAACCTACGCTCAAACTGTTCCCATACCTGAATGGCGGTCTCCAGAACCCAGTCACGCCTTTCCTTTAGAGCCTTCTCGCCAGAGGTCCATCCGGGTTGTGCTGCGTAGTTCAACAGCAGATTGGCGATCACTGCTCCGATATCAAAGCCCATGGGTCCGTAGTAGGCAAATTCAGGATCAATGACTTTAGTCGATTCGGTCGTTACAAAAATGCTGCCAGTATGAAGGTCACCGTGCAGAAGCGCTTCGGTTCGTGTCAAAAACTTTTCTCGCAGCAAAGCCACTTCCAGGTGAAGCACTTGATCTGTACGTAGTGCCTCTGCTTCGTCTTCGATGTACGCACCATAGTTGTTATTATCTGAGATCCGATACGGTTCATCCAGAATCAGATCTTCAGTTATTTTGCAGAGATCCGGGTTGATAAAGCGTTTAACCAGGTCTTTTTTATCCTGCTGATTCATGCCCAAATCTGAGGTGAAGAAGAGCGTGCGTGCCAGAAACTCCCCAATATGATTAGCGAAATATGGATAGGTGTTTCCTTCTATTAGTCCCTTGCGCATGATGGTGTGTGAGCTAAGATCCTCCATCACGGTCAACGCAAGCTCATCGTCATACGCCAGTACCGCAGGAACCAATTCGGGGCAAATGTAGTGTTCCTGCTGAAGTGCCTCGCGTTCAATACGGGCACGATCCAGTGAAAGCGGCCAGGATTCACCCACAATTTTTACATAGGGAAGTGCCTGCTTGGCAATGATACTCTTGTTAGATTCAGAATCCGTAATATGAAAAACCAGATTTAAGTTACCATCACCGATTTCTCGGCATTCCAGATGGGCTTCCTGACTAAAAAATCCGGGGATGTTCTTCACGAATTCGATTGCTTCTTCAGTCGTTAAAGGATGATATTGGGACAACGAAGTCACCTCCATAAAATGTGCGCATGTAAATAGTTTAAAAAATATCACAATATTAAACCAAGTATTTTGATATGATATAGAAAGTATAACGAAAATCATTGAAGTTTTGTACATTTTTTTTATGGGGATTGAAAGAGGAAGAAAGGAGAACTCTTTTTTTGTTTCGTCTCCGTATAGAGAGGGTAAATATGAGACAGACGTCCGGCAGGTGATATTAGGATGCCCGCTGGCGTCTTACCGTCAGTAATGACGGTGATGGATATGTAAACGTTCCTGAAAGTCAATTTGATGAAAAAGGAAGGGATTTATGATGGCTAAAACAACAAGTAACTCGAAAAATACGCAAACCAAATCGGTGGAGGAACTTTTAAACCGTCAAGTCGCTAACCTCAATGTGTTATATGTAAAAATTCATAACTATCACTGGTATGTGAAAGGCTCTAGTTTCTACACACTCCATGTTAAATTTGAAGAGTTATACAATGAAGTGACATTGAAAATGGATGAGATCGCCGAGCGTTTGCTCGCGTTGAAAGGTTCTCCTTCCGCAACGTTGAAGGAATATCTGGAGCTGTCGTCGATTCAGGAAGCAACCGGCAACGAAGATGCTCCTAAGATGGTACAAACCTTGATCGAGGATTTTGCAACTGTATGCGAGGAGTTTCAGGAAGGTATCGAACTGGCGGAAAGCAATTCCGACCAGCCAACTGCAGATTTGCTGATTGGTTATAAAGCGGATCTGGAGAAACATATGTGGATGCTTCGCTCTTATTTGGGCTAATTGGCCGAATTTCGCTCCATTACCCAATGCCTAGTTCGGTGAAATTAATTCCACTCCATAGTGATGGGGTTACGCTCTGAAATAAACTCTCTACATGTAAAACGCTACTGACGTCATGCTGTCAGTAGCGTTTTTATGGCTGGAAAAAGATCATGCATCCCATGTTTTTTGTACAAATTTATAATTATATGAACAACCACAGGATGAATTTTGCTATTTGTGTGCCTGGTAGGGTGAACATTTTATGAAGAAAGTTGGATAACGTGTGTCTGTTGGTTGCACCCTTAAAGATATTTATTATAAAATAACTTGAGAATCATTGAGAATCAGTTTAGAATGATTATAAATAAATTTTTAAATATTACTTGAAATCAGGGGGCTCCCCTGTTTAAATATACTTTCTGATTTCGACACCACACTACATTTTTTGGAGGGTATTGCGAATATGGCTACAAACTTTAAGATTGAAGGTCTCAAGGCGACCATTGAAGGCAAGGAAATTTTGAAAGGTATTAACCTCGAAATGAAGGGCGGAGAAATCCATGCCATCATGGGTCCTAACGGTACGGGTAAAAGTACACTCGCGTCTGCTTTGATGGGTCATCCTAAATATGAAGTCACAGATGGCAAAGTAACTTTGGATGGAGAAGACGTGCTGGATATGGAAGTGGATGAGCGTGCACGTGCAGGATTGTTCTTGGCGATGCAGTATCCGAGTGAAATTGCAGGGGTAACGAACTCCGACTTTTTGCGTAGTGCGATCAACGCACGCCGTGAAGAAGGACAAGAAATCTCCCTGATTAAGTTTATCCGTCAAATGGAAAGCAAAATGAAAGAGCTCGAAATGAATCCTGAGTTTGCTCACCGTTACCTGAACGAAGGCTTCTCTGGTGGTGAGAAAAAACGGAATGAAATTTTGCAAATGATGATGATTGATCCGAAAATTGTCATTCTTGATGAAATCGACTCCGGTCTGGATATCGATGCTTTGAGAATCGTGGCTAGCGGTGTCAACGCTATGCGTTCCGAAGAGCGTGGTTTCCTTATCATTACTCACTATCAACGTCTGTTAAACTACGTTAAACCAGATTATGTACATGTAATGATGCAAGGACGTATCGTTAAATCCGGTGGTCCTGAGCTTGCTGAGCGTCTGGAAGCGGACGGTTACGACTGGATCAAGGAAGAGCTGGGTATCGTTGATGAAACTGTAGGACAAGAGGCGTAAGCCGGAAGCGAGGAGGAAAACTAATGACTACACAAACAATCCTTCCGGTAGATTCCGAGCAACTGCGTGTTCTGTCCGAACGTAACGGCGAACCATCTTGGTTGGCCGAAGACAGACAAAAAGCACTTGAGCTTGCAGGCAAACTGGAGCTTCCGGTATTTGAAAAAACAAAAATCGAACGATGGAAATTAAACGATTACGGTCAACATAAACAGAACGAGGTCATTGCATCGGTAGGGCAGGTCCCGGCAGCCATTGCTGATCTGGTCAAAGAGCAACAGGAGGGTGGTCTGATTATTCAGCGCAACTCCGGCGCGGTATATGTGAAGCTGAGCGAGGAATTGGCGGCGCAAGGCGTCATTTTCACGGATTTACAAACAGCGGTTAAAGAGCATGCTGATTTGGTTAAAGCTCATCTGAACACAGTTATTAAGGCTGAAGAAAATTCATTATCTGCATTGCACGCAGCACTCTGGAACGGTGGAGTATTTGCTTATGTGCCTAAAAATGTAGAGCTGAACGTTCCGCTTCAAGCTGTATTCCTGACGGACGATGCGACTGCAACGTTTGCGCCGCATGTGCTGCTCATTGTCGAAAGCCACAGTTCCGTGACGTACGTAGATAACTATGTATCTGCGGATTTGGCGGCACCTGTTCTTCATAACGGTGCGGTAGAAGTTGTTGCAAATGCAGGAGCTAAAGTACGTTATGCGACAGTCCATCAGTTTGGAGAGCAAGTAACGGATATTTCGATTCGTCGTGCTACGTTGGGAAATGACGCAGCTATCGAATGGATTGTGGGCGAAATGAACAACGGTAATACAGCAAGCAATACCATGTCCGTGCTCAAAGGCAATGGCTCCAATTCGGATGCCAAGATCATTGCTGTTGGTTCCGGCTCACAAAAGCTGAACTATACGACACAAGCACAGCATTTTGGTAAAAATTCCGCCAGTCAGATGATTACGCGCGCAGTAATGCGTGAAGAAGCGTCTTCCATCATTAACGGAATTACAAAAATTGAAAAAGGTGCTACCAAAGCAGACGGTCAGCAAACAGAACGTGTTCTGATGCTCAGCCCGAAAGCGCGTGGTGACGCTAACCCGATCCTGCTGATTGATGAAGATGATGTAACGGCAGGTCACGCAGCATCGGTTGGTCAGGTAAACCGTGAACAAGTGTATTACTTGATGTCCCGCGGGATTAGCCGTGCAGAAGCTGAACGTCTGATTATTTATGGCTTCTTGGCACCTGTCGTATCTGAAATTCCGCTCGAAGGACTTCAACATCAGCTGCAAAGCCTTGTTGAAAGGAAGTTAGGCCAATGAATACTGCATTGATCCGTGAACAGTTCCCGATTTTACATCAGGAGATTAACGGTCATCCGCTGGTTTATTTGGATAATGCGGCCACTTCGCAAAAACCGCTGGCGGTCATCGAGGCGATCAAGCACTACTACGAATATGATAATTCAAATGTTCACCGTGGTGTGCATACCTTGGGTAGTCGCGCAACGGATGCTTATGAAGGTGCGCGGGAGAAGGTAGCCCGCTTTCTGAATGCAAAGCGCAGTCAGGAAATTATTTTTACAAGAGGAACAACAACGGCGTTGAATCTGGTCGCTTCTTCCTATGGCAGGGCTAATTGCCAGGCAGGTGATGAAATTGTCATCACACAGATGGAGCATCACAGTAATCTGATTCCGTGGCAACAGGTAGCCAAAGCCACAGGCGCGACTTTGAAATATATTCCACTTCAAGAGAATGGTAGCGTTGATCTTGCTGATGTGGAGAATACCATTACAGAAAACACGAAAATTGTAGCGATTGCGCATGTCTCCAATGTGCTGGGTGTTGTGAACCCTGTCAAAGAGATTGCAGCTATTGCGCATCGCAAAGGCGCAGTCATCGTTATAGACGGTGCACAAAGCACACCACATATGAAAGTAGACGTGCAAGACATCGATGCTGACTTTTATGCCTTTTCGGGTCACAAAATGTGTGCTCCTACTGGGATCGGAGCACTGTACGGCAAGAAGACGCTGCTGGAAAACATGGAGCCCATTGAGTTCGGCGGTGAAATGATCGACGATGTGGGATTGTATGAATCCACATGGAAGGAGCTGCCTTGGAAATTCGAAGGTGGAACCCCGATTATAGCCGGAGCCGTTGGCTTGGGAGCTGCCATTGATTTTCTGGAAAGCATCGGACTGGACGCCATTGCACAGCATGAAAGCCGTCTGGTCGACTATGCTCTCAAACGTCTCCGTGAAGTGGAGGGGTTGACGATTTACGGACCTGCAGAACGTCATGTCGGGCTTGTAACATTCAACTTGGATGATGTGCATCCGCATGATGTAGCTACCGTATTGGATAGCAAAGGGGTGGCTGTACGTGCAGGCCATCATTGCTGCCAGCCATTGATGCGCTGGTTGAAAGCCAGTGCGACTGCACGTGCCAGCTTTTACCTCTATAACACGGAAGAGGAAGTCGACGCTTTGGTCAGCGCCTTAATCCAAACAAAGGAGTATTTTGGCGATGCAACTTGATGACTTGTACCGACGCGTGATTATGGATCATTATAAAAATCCGCGCAATCGCGGACGTTTTGAGGACGATGCCGTTACGGTGGATTTGAATAATCCTACGTGTGGTGACCGGATTTCTCTTCAACTCAAAACGAAAGACGGCGTGGTCGAAGATGCCCGTTTTACTGGCGAAGGCTGCTCGATTAGTATGTCCTCAGCTTCGATGATGACAGAAGCGGTCAAAGGAAAAACGATTGATCAGGCACTGGATATGGCAAGCCGCTTCTCTTCTTTAATGAAGGGAGAAGCCGTTGAATTCGATGATTATGAAGAATTGGAAGCTTTGTCAGGCGTGAATAAGTTCCCGGCCCGCATCAAATGTGCGACACTGGCTTGGAACGCGCTGCGCAAAGGGATTGATGAAGATAAATAATTTAAATAGAACAGAGGAGGTTTGAGAAACATGGCCAAGAAAGCACCGGAAATGGAAGAGTATAAATATGGCTTTCGTGACGAGCACAAGTCCATTTTCCAAACAGGTAAGGGTCTCACTCCGGAAATTGTAAAGGAAATCTCCAAAATTAAGGATGAGCCAGAATGGATGCTGGAGTTCCGTCTGAAAGCACTGAAACAGTTTGAAAAAATGCCAATGCCAAACTGGGGCGGAGATATGGATGAACTGGATTTCAACGATATCCAGTACTATGTAAGACCTTCCGAGAAACAAGGGAAGACATGGGAAGAAGTTCCGACGGAAATTAAAGAAACCTTTGATAAACTGGGTATTCCTGAGGCGGAGCAAAAGTTTTTGGCTGGTGTATCCGCACAGTATGAATCCGAGGTTGTCTACCACAGTATGCAAAAGGAACTGGAAGACCAGGGCGTTATTTTCATGGATACCGATACGGCGTTGCGTGAGCATCCTGAGATTCTGAAAGAGTATTTTGCAACAGTTGTACCTCCTGCGGACAATAAGTTTGCTGCACTGAACAGTGCGGTATGGTCAGGTGGTAGCTTCATCTATGTACCAAAAGGCGTGAAATGTGAAGTTCCATTGCAGGCTTACTTCCGTATCAACTCGGAAAACATGGGTCAATTTGAGCGTACGCTTATTATTGCGGACGAAGACAGCTTTGTGCATTATGTAGAAGGTTGCACGGCTCCAATTTACAGCACGAACTCACTGCATAGTGCCGTGGTCGAAATTATTTGTAAGAAGAACGCACGCGTTCGTTATACAACGATCCAGAACTGGGCACCAAACATCTATAACCTGGTAACCAAACGTGCGGTTGCAGAAGAAAACGCAACGATGGAATGGGTCGATGGTAACATCGGTTCCAAGTTGACGATGAAGTATCCAGCCGTTGTATTGAAAGGCCGTGGAGCGAAAGGGATGGTCCTGTCCATCGCTGTTGCAGGCAAAGGCCAGCATCAGGATGCAGGTGCGAAAATGATCCACTTGGCACCAGACACCACCTCCACAATTGTATCCAAGTCGATCAGTAAGCACGGCGGTAAAGTAACGTATCGCGGATTAGCTTCATTCGGTCGTCAGGCTCAAGGTGCAAAATCGAATATCAAGTGTGATACGCTGATTTTGGATAATCAATCAACTTCAGATACTATTCCTTATAATGAAATCATGAATGACGACATCACGCTTGAGCACGAAGCAACGGTTTCCAAGGTATCGGAAGATCAGCTGTTCTATCTGATGAGCCGTGGTTTGACTGAAGCAGAGGCAACGCAAATGATCGTTATGGGCTTTATTGAGCCGTTCACCAAAGAGCTGCCGATGGAATATGCGGTAGAAATGAACCGTTTGATCAAGTTCGAAATGGAAGGTAGTATTGGTTAAAACGCAGTAACCCTTGGTGTGACAAGGTTTTTGAGGTATTCTAAAGCTGTTAAATTGGAGTCGTGTCGATTTTGTGCCGACTCGGATTTCCTGCTAGTACAGAAGGCGAACTTTTTAAGTTCGCCTTCTTCTATTTTTTCCGTAATGTCTAAAAAGATGTCGGCAGTTTTCTGAATTGTCTTATGATCTAACGCTTTTATAAGGGGAGATAGAATTAAAAAAAATTATTGTTAGGACTGCGGATAATTGCCTAGCACTTAACTATGTTTGCTTAATAGGATATTGTAAAGCCACAAAACATAAGGAGGCAGGCAACGGATGCAGAAGAATAAAGCTGGAGTGAAGAAGAAAACCCTCTCTTCTAAACAGACACAGAGGCATGTACATGAATTTGAAGGTAGTACCAAACTGGCTGAAGAAGGCGCAGACCGACATAACCACCGCTTTGCAGGTGTTACTGGGCAAGCGATTCGAGTTGGAAGAAGTCATGTCCATGAAATTGATCTTTCAAAAACTGATTTCGTGAACCATTTTCATAATCTGAGAAGGATTAGAACAGGACCCGCTATTCCAGTCGGAAATGGCAAGCACGTACATTTTGTTACGGGCCAAACCACATTAAATGATGGTCATGTACACCAGTTCAATTTCGCAACATTGATTCAGGCACCTCTTATTTAATAAACAAATGTAGCAAATAATATAGTAGTAGAAACGCGTTTTTATTGTTTTTGATCGTTGTAAATTGTGACTAGGTTAATGTCCCTAACATAAAAAGAGGCTGTCCTTCGTAGAAGAACCTACGAATCAAGGACAGTCTCTTTTTATTCGCGTAGCCTGGGCTTCGGCAAGACATTTCGTTCCACCGAAGTAACGCCGGGAGGCAGTAGCGGATCAGGATTCCAAATAAATTTCATCAATGGATACATGGCGTTCCCTAGACAAATCTACATATTCATCATCGTTAATTCTCACTAAGGGTCTGAAGTAATCGGCAGGATTGTTCAGAATAATCGTTCCTGTCTGCCCTGTAGTCAGCAGAACCTGCTTATTAATGAAATTAGGAAGCATATGTCTGATGAACACTTGGGTAGCTTCTGGGTTTAAATGTCCAAAACTCATGCTGTGCAGCTCGCGTAATACGGCGAGTAGCTCCTGCTTCGTCTGGTACACACGATTGGAAATCATCGCGCTATACACGTCTGCAATAGCTGTTATGCTCGCAAAAGGATGAATTTCTTCCTTGAACAGTCCATGGGGATATCCACTTCCATCTTCACGCTCGTGATGCTGCAAGGCGACAATTGCAGAAATCTCATCGCTGGTTGAATTGCGAATAATATCATAGCCATAGAGAGAATGTTTCTTCATTTCATGAAATTCTTCAGGTGTCAGTTTATCCGGTTTGTTCAAAATTTCATCCGGTATCATGGATTTGCCTATATCGTGTAAATATCCGGCTTTACCAGCGGCATAAGCTTCTTCTTCTGTATATCCAAGCCATGTGGCAATGTAATATGACAGTACACCTACTTGGAGAGAATGATTATAGGTATAGTGATCTCCCCGCTCCATAATTAACAGCAGAGATACGACATCTTTTTGACGAGCCAGCTCTGAAACGAGAGGGCCGAACAGTTCATCAACTCGATATTCATCAAATTTTCCAGTTGAGGAAGCTTCGAGAAACATGCTTTCAAAGCCACTGATCGTCTGCTCCATGAGGGGAACGGCGCGTTTGAGGGATTCAGGGGAAGCTGGAACATCGGGGGCAAAGTCAACCGGAATGCTCGCAGAACCGGCATCAATGTCGATATAATCGACACCATGCATAATGAGTTTGGAAATGTCGTCATGCTGAAGCTCGGTGCCCTGAATCATGACAGGTACACCGTGCCCATTGTATGTATCGGATTTGAGGCGATCTCCCGGCTTGGCATCGGTAACGTGAACTCTCATGTGCTAACCTCCTTATTGTCGTAAATTTGTCGAAAATATGAAACAACCCTAATATATCAAGAATTATATGGGATGACAACGACTAAATTACTATTATTCCAAGCTGTAAAATAGGTCCCAGGAACCCGTTTCCTATCAGATACCTACAGTAGATTACGTCAATGCTTTTCACTATGTTTATGATGTGAGATTGTTCAGAGAGTACAGCGAAGCTTAAGGACTATGTCCACTCATATGTACCATATTGCTAAATAACATGGTATGCTTAAACATTAGAAGCTCCAAAGTCGATATATATAAAGTATAGAGGAGGGCGGTTATGGAGATGACGACTCGGCAAACGTTGACCATTTTGCATACCAATGATATCCATAGTCATTTTGGCAGTATGCCTTCGATAGCCGCGATGATCGATGAACGAAGAGCCGCATCACGGGATGCGCTGCTTGTGCTCGACATAGGAGACCACATGGACCGGATGGCCCCCGAAACGGAAGGAACGCTCGGTGGGGCAAATGTGGATGTGATTAATCTAACAGGATACGATGCAATTACGATCGGTAACAATGAGGGACTGACTTTTACCCCGGATATGATTGAACAGGCATATGCGGGGATTCATTGTCCGGTCGTATGCGGCAATATGACAGAGCGTGCTACGGGGATGAACCCTTCGTGGATGAAGGAATCCCTTATCGTAAACAAAGCTGGAATCAAGGTCGGTTTACTCGGTGTGACGGCTCCTTTTGTAGAGTTTTATCAATTGCTGGGCTGGGATGTGCTCAATCCGTTTGAGGTGCTGGGGAAGCAGATCGCGGCACTGAGAAAGCAGGTTGATGTTTTGGTCGTGATGTCGCACCTGGGTCTACCTTCCGATCAAAAATTAGCGTCGCAGTTTCCTGAAATTGACGTTATCCTTGGAGGTCACACCCATCATGTGCTGGAGGAACCGCTTTGGATCGGAAAAACAGCTTTATGTGGGGCGGGGAAGTTCGGAACGCTGCTGGGTGAAGTGACACTAAGTCGTAACAATAGCCTCGAACCGTTTCGAGTCACGTCAGGCGGCGTAGTTCCTGTAGATCAGACACTACTGGACGAAAAAGTGGCATCGGCCATTGTGGTGCATCGCAGACAAGCAGAGCGCACCATGGAGAGCACCATTGCGGTGACGGATCGGAAACTGGAGATTGCATATGATCAGGAATCCCCTTTTGGGAATATGCTGGCACAAGCGGTGTCCCATTTTACAGGAACAGAAATTGCCCTCGTCAATGCGGGACAACTGCTCGGCCCATTACCTCAAGGGGATATCAGCAAAGGAATACTACATTCCTTATGCCCTTCGCCGATTAATGCCTGTGTTATGAAGTTGCGGGGAAGAGATATTCGGTTGGCGCTGGAGCAGTCCTTGCTGCCTGAATTTACAGACAAGCCCATGACGGGCTTTGGCTTCAGAGGCAAAGTGCTTGGCACGATGTGTGTGGAAGGCTTGGCCATTCAGTATGACTCGGGCCGTGTTCCTTATGAAAAAGTGACGGACATTCGTGTAGCGGGTCAACTATTGGAAGAGCATGAGGAATACACAGTGGGCACGTTGGATATGTTCACTTTCAAAGCAGGTTATGAAGTGCTTGCGAACGGAACAGATCTCCGATTTATGCTTCCAGAATTTTTACGGGATTTGATTGAAATGGAGTTGAAGCGTCCGGGCGCGATGGAAGAATGTTTTGCAGCTAGGTGGCTTCAGGTATCAAAACAATCGGGAGAGGATTAAGCTGCGACTGGTACCTGTTACATTATTGAGAGCCGGCATGAAGCTGGGCAAAAAAATATACAATGAAAACGGAATGGTGCTGCTCTCGGAAGGTGTTGAGCTTACTTCGCGATTGATTGAACGTCTAGGCCAAGTCGGTATTGGATATGTATACATTGAGGATGCTGTGACAGAAGATATCGTCATTCCTGAGATGATCCATGAACAGACAAGGGCCGCGGCGCTACAGGAAATCAAAAAGCAGTTTCAAGGGTTGTCATCCTACTCCGTAGATCATAAGCACAAATATTTTGGCAAGTCATTTTATAAGGTGATGGAATCCATTCTGGACGATATTGGAGGCCGTCAGGACACCATCATTATGTTGATGGATATCGGGGCCGCGGATCAGGATTTGTATCATCATTCTTTGAACGTATGTTTATATTCACTAGTACTTGGAATATCCAATGGCTACGATAATAACCAGCTCATGGAGCTGGGGATAGGTTCACTACTGCACGATATCGGTAAAATGAAAATTTCACCTCAAGTACTCTATAAGCCGGGTAAATTGACGGATGAGGAATATGAGCATATGAAAACACACACGGTGATCGGCTACAAGCTGCTCAAAGACGAGCCTGGAATTCCCTTGTTGTCGGCTCATTGTGCATTACAGCATCATGAGCGTATCGACGGCAGTGGATACCCACATGGTTGGAAAAAGGACCAGATCCACGAATATGCGAAATGGATCGGTCTGGCGGACTCGTACGACGCAATGACAGCAAGTCGGATATATAAACAGGCTTTGTTGCCTTATGAAGCGATGGAAGTGCTGTACGCCGGGGCAGGAACGTTATATGAGCAGCGAATGCTGGAAGCCTTTCGTGATTGTGTAGCTATTTACCCCCTGGGACTCTCTGTGGTGCTCAACACGGGGGAAGAGGGGGTCGTGGTGCGTATACATCCCAAAATCCCGCAAAGACCCGTCATTCGCATTGTAAGGGACCGGGATGGGCAGGAAGTGAAGGCACCTTATGATGTCGATTTGTCCGTATCCCTCTCGGTTATGATTACAAACACATTGGGCGCTACTGCCGCCCCTTTCGGAGGAGTACACGTAGATTAGCAGATGATGTGGAAGAAAGCATGCAGACACTTTACACATCATGATATGATAATTATACGTCTTTTGAGGTTAATAACAGAAATAAGGTGAAAACATAATGACAGTTCTACAAAATAACACGCTACCCCAAATATCGCCAACCTATGATCCGTGGGACCCGATTGTCTCACTGCGTACACATGGTCGTCATTTGCTAACGAGTGTGGAAATGACCGTAACGCATCTATGTAATATGCGCTGTGAGCATTGCGCTGTTGGCGACATGTTAGTTATGAAGGAGGCCCCTTTCCTGCCGTTAGACCTAATGCTGAAGCGTCTGGATGAAGTCGAGCATCTGGAGACCATCAGTATTACAGGCGGGGAACCTGCTTTACTCGATAAAACAGTGGATGAAGTGATCGTTCCACTGCTGAAATATGCCAAGGAGCGCGGTATTCGCTCGCAAATCAACTCCAATCTGACGTTAGATATTCGCAGATATGAGAAGATGCTTCCTTATCTGGATGTGATGCATATTTCGTTTAACTATTTGAATGCGGACGATTTTTATGAAGTGGGTTTTGCAAATACCGGCCGGCCGACTCCACGTGCGGGCGCTGTTCGCCTGTATGAAAAAATGATGGAAAATGCCCGCAGATTGAGTGAAATGGGAATGTTCATTTCAGCTGAATCCATGATTAATTATCGGACACACACGAAGCTGGAGGGCATTCATCAGTTAATCAACGAAATGGGATGCCGACGGCATGAAGTTCATCCAATGTATGCGTCGAATTTTGCCTCTGCTTTGCCTGTGCTTTCACTCGACGATATGCGAAACTCTATCCATAAGCTGCTGGATGTACGTAATCAGGACATGTGGATGTTGTTTGGCACATTACCGTTCTTTGCTTGTTCGGATCGGGAAGAAGACCGCAAACTGCTTCGCCGCTTGCGTCAGGAACCGAATATTACGGTGCGTAATGATCCAGACGGAAGAAACCGTGTGAATGTGAATATGTTCACGGGTAGCGTGTATGTGACGGATTTTGCAGACATTCCGGCTTTCGGAAACATTCAGGAAGACAGTCTGGACGATATTTTTGGTGAATGGCTGAATGAGCATCCGCTGAATCAGACTGTGAACTGTCATTGTGATGCCGCTGCCTGTTGTGGACCGAACCTGCTCGTGGCGGATATGTACTACAAAGGAATAGACTTTAAATCAAGAAAAGCATTACAATTATGAGTATTTTTGCATGATTTTAATTAGCAACTTCCAATTAATAAAATTTGGATTGAATTGCTTGCAAACCAAAAGATGAAAATGCAAACTATAGAAATGGGGAGTTCGTATTGGATGGTCATACCGAGTTTCATTGGGGATTGCTAGCTGTGAATCTCCTCTTGGTACTGCTGCTTGTCTTTCTAAATGGTGTATTTGTGGCCGCAGAATTTTCGTTGGTCAAAATGCGCCAATCCCGATTGACGCAGCTCCAAAGCGAGGGTCATCGCCTGGCAGGCTATGCGCTGAAGGTGAACCAAAAGTTGGATGCTTATCTGTCCGCCACCCAATTGGGCATTACGCTGGCTTCATTGGGCCTAGGTTGGATTGGAGAGCCAGCAATATCCGGCTACCTGATAGAGCCACTCATGCACAAACTCGGTGTAACTGACGGTACACTGATTACAACGGTATCCGTTATCGTCGGATTTTGCGTAATTACCTTTTTGCATATCGTATTGGGGGAACTGGCGCCAAAGTCCTTAGCGATTCAGAAGACCGAAGGTGTGGCGTTGTTTTTATCGGCGCCTTTGCTGCTTTTTTATAAGGTCTTTCTGCCTGTGATCTGGGTATTGAATGCTGCGGCAAATTTACTGTTGCGTGCATTCGGCATTCAGCCGGCGAGTGAAGCCGAAGCGGCTCATTCGGAGGAAGAGATTCGTATATTGATGAATCAGAGCGCCAAAAGCGGTGTGATTGATAAGGACGAAATTAAGCTGATGGATAATATTTTTGATTTTTCTGACTTGCTTGCCCGCGAAATCATGCTGCCGCGTACAGATATGGATTGTTTGTACACGAATTTGTCGTTTAAGGAAAATCTCAAGATTATCAGCGAGACCAAGCATTCCCGCTACCCGGTAGCGGTTGAGGATAAAGACCAGATTATCGGTTTTGTCCATATTACGGATCTTCTGCTAGCTGAGCAGGGAGAGCAACTGGATCTGGCTTCGGTGGTACGTCCTATTTTGAATGTGCCGGAGTCCATGGAAGTGAGTCACGTGCTACGCCTTATGCAGAAAAAACATTCCCAAATGACTCTCGTGGTAGATGAGTACGGCGGAACGGCCGGGCTGCTGACAGCGGAGGAAATTTTGGAGGAAATCGTCGGGGATCTCTATGATGAATTTGAGGATGAACGCCCGAGCGTGGAAATGAAGGAGAACTTCATCTCTGTGGACGGTCGTATGCTCATTGAGGATGTCAATGATTTGACTGGAGTGAATATTGAAGACGACGAGGTGGATTCCATCGGGGGATGGCTGTTCAAGGAATTGGAAGGCATTCCGGTGAAAGGGAAGAAAATTGAGTTTTATAACCTTACCTTTGAGGTGGAGGAAGCAACAAGGCTTCGCATAATGAGAGTGAAGATTCACCGCAAGCCTGAGCCTGTGATTGAAGATGAGCTTTCTACCGATTGATTCCTGATCCACAGAGATAGGTAAGATCAGTTGAGGTATGTAAGTTATTATAGAGTGCTGAAGAAAGAGCCTTTAGATCCACGTACCGTGGGTTTAAAGGCTCTTTTTTGATTAGAAACAGTTCTATAGTTATTTTCTTTGAACAATTATTTTTATCTGTGATTTTTTGTTCGAGACTTGGGCGATGCGGCATATGTTGAATAGTAAAGCAGATGGATCAATCAAAGGAGGTCCCGGCCCGTGAAATTTCCACAGCAAGGTGAGTATGCCCCGTTTGTCGGCCCGTTCGATCCGTGTCCACCCGTCCTGTGCAAGACTTATGTGCTTCCGCCAAACTTATTTGTACAATTTCAGCCCCCTGGTCTACCGCAATTCAGTCCAGATGAGGCGCTGACGAAGGGGACACTATGGCCTCTACTTTACAGCCCTTATGAGCCTATGAGAAACCAGGGGGGAGGCGAATAGAATGGAGAATCCAAAACAGGGTCAGTCCCCAAACCCATTCCAACAGCAAATTCAGCATGAGAGTGGGTATCAACAGCCGAATCCATATCAAAGCCCTTATTCAAATCCGTATTCATACCAGAACCAGTATCAGAGCCAAGCTCAGGACTATAGTCAAGCCGGAAACCCAGCCCAAGGCTGCACGCCCCAAACCAAGCCGGGTGATGCCCAGTTTTATGCGCTGTTGGAGAAGCTTCAGGCGGTAGATTTTGTATTGGTGGAACTGAATTTGTATCTCAATACACACCCGGATGATTTACAGGCTATCGAACAGTTCAATAAGCTGACGCAGGAAAGAACGGCGATTGCTAACGAGTACCAGATCTTATATGGGCCTTTACAAAATTTTGGCCGTGCCTATTCCAAGTATCCTTGGGAATGGAACCAAACTCCTTGGCCGTGGCAGGTCTAGGTAGGTACAACCTTTTATAAAGGAGGAACATGAATGTGGGTATATGAGAAAAAACTGCAATATCCCGTACGTGTCAGCAAATGTGATCCTCATATGGCCAAACTGCTTATGGAGCAGTATGGTGGAGCGGATGGCGAGCTGGCGGCGGCTTTGCGGTATCTGAATCAGCGGTATACGATTCCGGATAAGGTTATCGGCGTACTTAATGATATAGGTACGGAAGAATTTGCGCACCTCGAAATGATTGCGACTATGATTTACAAGCTGACCAAGGATGCGAGTGTAGAGCAAATGAAGGCAGCCGGGCTGGGGGAATATTATGCGGCGCATGATCATGCGCTGTATTACCAGAGCGCAGGCGGAGTTCCTTTTACAGCGACCTATTTTCAAGCCAAGGGTGATCCAATTGCGGATTTGTATGAGGATATTGCGGCAGAAGAAAAGGCGAGAGCTACATATCAGTGGCTGATTGATTTAACAGATGATGTGGATTTGCAGGATAGTCTGAAGTTTCTGCGTGAACGCGAAATAATCCATTCGCTCCGTTTCCATGAGTCTGTGGAAATTTTGAAGGGGGAAAGAGATCGGAAGAAAGTGTTCTGAGAAAATGATACACAAGGTCTCTTGGTGAGCTTTAGCTTGCAGGAGACTTTTTTCTTTTGAAGTCATCTAAGCTATGAAATGGTCGTTCTCAAGGAGTAGCAATGGGCATTTTGTATATAAGAGGGGGCAAAAATAAAAGCCCCCAAAAATTGCAGGCTGTCAGCCCGGGTATCGTGCCGAGCACATATCGGCATGATGACTAAAAGGCCGCCTACATTAAACGACCTTCCCTGGCGCGTCTTTCTCATCCCTATTGCTTCAGTTGTGCAAAATATTGCTCGTTATATAACACGCTTGGATGGGTAGGATGGTGCAACTGAGCGATGCGATGATGCGATTTTGCCTTTTCGATGTCACCGATTCGGTCGTAACACAGGCATAATTGCAAGTGTGGAAACCAGGTATAGTACGAGGAATTGGTTAAGGCCATCACATCTTGTGGAGGCTCTATCAGCGTCGCCTGACGAAACCAGTAAATGGCTTGAGTATACTGCTCATCTTCAATGAACAAATTGCCAAAGGCACAGCAGAACTGTGCGCGTGGTACATCAAGGTTAAGTGTGCGAAGCAGAGCCATACGCTGCTCCTGTTTTTGACCCTGGTGAGCGTAGCAATCCGCTAGCTTAAAGCAAGCAGCAATCCGATCTTCAATCCATCCGAGATCTAGACCCAGATAGTGTTTGTACTGCTGGATGGCTTCTAGTATGCGTCCGTTATCATAAAGTTCATTAGCGAAGTAGTAGTGATCTCGTTCAGAAAATGCGGTGCCTTGCTCCCGATGCTTGAGATAGATATGCAAATTACGATCAGTGTAAGCACGTGTCTTTTTATGAGTCACCGCCATATTACTGTGAAAGGTACTGCCTGTCACATTCAGGAATTCGTGAACAAATCCGATCCATCTGAATTTACGATCACGTCGCACCATTCGGTTTCTTTTGAGCTTATGCAGCGGCTGCCCCTGTTCATCTACAGATAGCACATAATCCATCGTAATGCTGTCATACGAGACGGTGGCTTGTTTTTTCCAGTCGAGAAATGCCAGTCGGTCTTGCTCTTCTAAGATGTCGTCGGCATCCAGCCAAAATTGATATTCCTGTGTTGCCTGATCAAACGCATAATTGCGGGCTGCGGAAAAATCATCACACCATTCAAAAGGGTATATCCGAGCGTTGAACGATGCAGCTACCTCTTGGGTACTGTCGGTAGAGCCAGTATCAACGATAATGATTTCATCTACCAGGTCATGGACTGATTTCAGACAGGTATGAAGTGCTTCTTCTTCATTTTTGACAATCATACATAAGCTGACAGTTACCATGCTCTTTGTCCCTCCCAAAAAACTTGATATAATCTCCATTTTATGTAGGATAGCTTGCTCATTATGTAGTAATTCCGATGGAGCATTTAGAGGATGTGTAATGATCATAAATTCAAACTTGCTCTAATAAATTAGAAAATCAAAGTCTGATATGAAGGGGGAGGAGATTGTGCGAAATTCGATATTATCAAGTGCGACCGGGAAATAAATTTGATGGCTAAATGTAGTTGGAAAACAGGTGAAAAACAGAAAAAAGGCAGTTAACTGGATGTTAAGGTTGTATTTTTGTATTGATGTCGTTTTCATTGATATTTCCAGGTGTAAGTCCATTCCTACCACGCTCACTCCCATATCGCTTGGTCGCAATTATGGTATGCCTAAGGACATGGAGGGAGAACGGTTTATGAGGCTTCTACCTGATGGAGGCGTTGAATCATGCGTATACTAATCGGTAGCCCGGTGCACCAGAAACCGGAAACATTGTCTTTATTTCTTCAAGCTTTGGAGCGACTGGAGGCACCTGACGTGCTGCCCGATTATTTATTTGTCGATGATAATGACAATCCGACTTCAAGCCAATGGCTTGCCGATTTTTCTAATCGACTGCCAGGCAGGGTTTTGCCCTTGTTGACAGGCTCACAGCAAGTGGAGAACCGAAGTGATGAGCACACTCATTATTGGCCGCCTGCCCTCGTCTGGAAAGTGGCTGATTTTAAAAATCGTCTTATTGATTATGCACTTCAGCATAATTATGACGCGCTGTTTTTGGTCGATTCAGACCTGATTCTCCATTCCCGTACCTTATGTAAACTGGTAGAGGCGGAGAAGGATATTGTATCTGAGATTTTCTGGACACGCTGGCAGCCGGAGGGGCCTCTATTGCCTCAGGTGTGGGTTAGTGATGAATATAATTTGTTCCATCGTGAAGAAGGCGAAGTGTTGTCGGCAGAGGAGCGAGCGCAACGCGAGTTGCATTTCATACACCAATTGCACGTTCCTGGTTTGTACGAGGTGGGTGGTCTAGGCGCTTGCACCCTAATCCGCAGACGTGCACTGGAAGCAGGGATTCACTTTGGTAAAATCAAAAACGTTTCCTATTGGGGAGAAGATCGACATTTCTGTATTCGGGCAGCTGCATTTGGATTTCCACTTTTTGTGGATACACACTATCCGGCGATGCATCTGTACCGGGAAGCGGATAGAATAAAGGCAGAGCAGCTACTATTCACCCTAAAGTATTTTACAACGAGTGCTGTTCATACGGACCATTCAGAACATTTAGCATATCTGGATCACTCCGATACTTCTACTAACTCTCCTGCCTTCAATCGTTCTGCATCATCAAGTCCCTCTAAGTTCCCTGAACCTCCTGTTATACCGTATGATCTCCGTGAGTCAGCTGTCTTTGCCAAGTACACTGCAGATTCTTTTGCTGTACCACAAACATTCTCTGGTCCACGACAAAGTGAACTTCATACGCCGCCTGTCTCCAAACCCAAATTGACGCTGACCATGACGGTATACAATGAGGCAGATCGCAAGCTCATTGACGTGCTGCGGAGTCATCGGGAATATATTGATGAAGCGGTCATTATTGATGATGGCAGTCAGGATGATAGCGGAGAGTTGTGCCGCGAGATCCTGAAGGGAATCCCATTGCGTTTAATACGCAATGAAACAGCTTCTTTTACCAATGAATTAGAGCTGCGAAAACAGCAGTGGAGAGAGACGTTGGCATCCTCTCCCGAGTGGATATTAAACATGGACGCTGACGAAATGTTCGAATCCCGTTTTGCTCAAGGGGTACATTCGTTGTTAGCGGGAACGAAAGCGGATACGATTTGTTTCAGGTTGTTTGATATGTGGACTTCCACGCATTATCGCGATGATGATTATTGGCAGGCTCATCAGTATTACCGTCCTTTTTTAATTCGATATAAGGAAGGGTTTTCTTATAAATGGAAGGAGCAGTCCTTGCACTGTGGGAGATTTCCCGAAAATGTGCTTGACCTACCCAGTGAAATCAGCAACTACCGCATCCAGCATTGGGGATGGTGTACACCTGCTATTCGCATGGCCAAATTTCAGCGATACCAGTTGCTTGATCCAAGTGCTCGTTATGGCTGGAAAGAGCAATATGAATCTATTTTGGACCCGAACCCCCGACTCACGCTTTGGGTAGATCAGGACAACATAAATGCAGAAAAAGAAACTGCACCAGAGTATGAAGCTGCCGATGATGTGAACGCCATGGATGTTGCTGAGATTGCGAGTGTCCAGGTTATTAATAATTCCGACCTACAAATAAAAAGTGAAACAAAGGACTTACTTTATAGTAAATGCAAACTGTGTGGCTCATCCGACACGGCAGTATTTCATAGCTATGAACGCTTTACCTTGATGGGATGCGGCTCCTGCGGATTGGTTTTTCGTAATGATGTGGATCATATACAGCCAGAGGATATGATTGCAAAAATTTATAATGCCGAATGGGTTGCTATGCGGGATAGTGCAGCAACTTCAACTTATGGAGATCATGCCCTTTTTGGACTTATGCTGCTGGATATGTTCAGTACCAGTAAAGGAAAATTGCTTGAGATTGGATCAGGTACCGGAGAATTTATTCATGCTGCCCTTCAAGCCGGCTGGGATGCAGTGGGCATTGAACCTTCCATAGACTCGCGTGCTTACGCAAAATACAAATATGACGTGGATTTATTGCCGGGTTACTGGGGCGATGAAGCCGAAGAAGATACTCAAACCGAAGAAGCACATGAAATACAGGAATTGAATGAAGAACAAGAAGCAGAAGAAGATACTGACTTATCACTGGATCACAAATACGAGGCCGTAGCATGCTGGCATGTGCTGGAGCATATTGCGGACCCTGTTACATTTTTGACAGATTTACGCGAACAGCTTCAACCTGACGGGACGTTGTATATTACGGTGCCCAACAAAAACTCGTTCACCAATGAGGCTTATGGTGTTTATTCGCCTTTATTTACGGAGGAAGATCATTTGTATCATTATTCTGAGCATACGCTTGCGCTCTTACTGGAAAAGTCTGGCTTCCGCCCAGTGGCTATGTTCACCCGCCAGCTTTCCTCTGGTTTGGATGCCCTGCTGCAAGCCCATCCTTTGTACGGTGAGCTTGCCTTTACGGAGCAAATGGGATTGTTAGCCAAACTTCAAGGCGAGAAACGGGGTCATGAACTGTGCTGTGTCGCAAGAGTAATTTAATCATCCCTAAAAGGAGGCAGCATCCATGAACATGTCTGACCCGTATCTGTCTCGCTTTTTTGTATATTCTGATCCCAACTCCTCCAGCATGATTTACAGACTCCCCCAAAGCTGGTGGAGTCGCCCCTATGAGTATGAGTGGTGTCTTCAATTTATGTCTGGGCAAGATACAGTGCTGGACGCAGCATGTGGAATCCCACATCCATTCAAATTTGAGTTGGCCCGCCGTTGCGCTCAGGTCTATGCCTGCGATCTGGATATTCGGATCATTTCCGTGGATGCCATTTTGGCCGAGGTGCGGCGGGATATCGGAGAGGAGGCTGCCGAGCGCATTCAGGAGATTTTGCCAGTTCGGCTCCACTCCGCACATGCCAATCTGACGGCTCTGCCCTATGAGGATGCCAGTTTTGACAAAATTGTATGTATTTCGGTGCTGGAGCATTTAACACCTGATGAATCTTTGGCAGCCTTACGTGAATTTCACCGGACCTTACGCGATGACGGAATGCTTCTGCTGACGTTTGATTACCCTACAGTGGACCTGTCAGCGATGGAGCAATGGATAGAGCAGGCGGGATTTTCGTATTGGAATGGTGTGGATCTCAAGCTTCCACGGGGTGCTTTACACACGGATATGTGGGGTGGTTTGCATTGTTTCAGGACTGTTTTAAAAAAATATAAGAGTTAGCGGTATGCGCAATGAGGTTTACACGGACCTCTCTTATTGCTTATCATGAGAGGGGTTAGAGTTGTAAACCTACATAGGAAAGGAATGACTGATAACTACATGAACAATGCACCTGTGTTGAAGAAACCTGAGGCTATGGTATTTGATATGGACGGTACACTTTTTCAGACGGAGACGCTATTGCTTCCTGCGTACCACAAGCTGTTTGATACGCTGCGCGCCGAAGGGCTTTATGAAGGAGAGACTCCTCCCGAGGAGCTTATTTTGAATAGTTTGGGCATGCTGCTGGATGAAATCTGGAGAAGAGTGATGCCGGAAGCCAGCGAAGCGGCCCATAGAAGAGCGGACGAGCTGCTGCTTCAGCTGGAACTGGAAGGATTGAAGAACGGAAGTCATGCCCTGTATCCACATGTAAAAGAAACACTCCAGACCCTTCATGAGCAAGGTGTTCGATTGTTCGTAGCCAGTAACGGGCTGGAGGACTATGTAAAGGGGATCGCTGCTGCGTATGAAATGGTTCCCATTTTTGAAGGACTGTACAGTGCTGGGGAGTACAGCACGCTTTCCAAAGTGAATTTGCTGGAAATTCTGTTGAGCAAGCACGATATTTCGAACGTATGGATGGTAGGAGATCGTTCCTCAGATGTGGAAGCAGGCAAAAAGAACGGACAGACGGTGATCGGTTGCGCTTATGCTGGATTTGGTGTGAACGATGAGTTGAAGGGGTCCGATGCGATTATTACAGACTTTACGCAACTGCTTACACTTTATAAAAACGCCGAGTAACTGTGAAACACAGGTAATTGGTTATAAATAGGCTCGACGCACCATATAATTAAAACATGCTGGTACTGTCGGGCAGACGAAAAAAGAAAGGAAGGCAGCCACTTTACGTGGAGCCTTCCTTTGTCTTATTCTCTGTCTTATTCTCTGTCTTATTCTCTGTCTTATTTTCTGCTTTATCTTCTGTTTTATCTTCTGCTTTGTAGTCCGTCTGAGGCTTAGGATTAATTTGTGTGTGGTAGACCCACAAAGCATATTCCATGGGCTTGGCGATGGAACGGCGATAGGTTTCTTTTTCACCAATACGTGAAAAGACCTCACGGGCTGGCTTCGGGTTGACTTCCAGCACGTATATATGACCGTCCTTATTAATTGCCAAATCGAGCGCAAGCTCGCACAATGCCCCGTAGCTTTCTTCCAGATATGCAGCGATGTCCAGTCCGAGTTTTTCCCCTTGCTTGATGATTTTCTCTCTATGGCTTTCATCACGAATCCATTGCGTCAGCAATTGGCTCATCGGTACCGCCTTGCCTCCACCATGCAGGTTGGAAGTGACACTCCGATGTGCCCCGATTCGCCCGGCGCATCCGGTTAGCTCCCATACTCCTTGGCTATTTTTCTGTACCAGCATACGGTAATCATGGACTCTGCCATTCGGCAACTGCACAGGAATGCCTTCCTGAACAATGTAGTTATCCATGTTCCAGCTGCTCAGACGCGGCTCCAGACGGTCTAGACGTACCCGCTGCTGGGGAATAATATGGCGTTTGCGATTGCGGCCCTCAATCAGATACAGGCCTCCTTGCTTGTTAACAGGTTCAATACGTAAAATGCCGCGGCCTCCCGTACCGTTAATCGGCTTGAGGTACACTAGTGAATTCTGTTTAAGCATCCGTTTTACACTATGAAATCCACTGAACAGCTCTGTTGCAGGCAAATGGGCGCGAAAGGCAGACCTCCTCGCAAGCTGCTGATGAATGACCCACTTGTTACTCAGCGGTCGGTTTAAATATACAAGGTCTGTGTATTGCAATCGGAACTGCTTCAACTGACGATATCGCTCACTGCGCTGTACCCGGCAACGGTCGAAAATCATATCTGGAAACTCTCTCCATTTTCGGGTCCATTTTCCGCTGTGTGGATCATAGATTTGGGCAAGGAGCAGCCTGCGATCCTTGTGGACATCTGCAGGAGTGAATACATACATATCCAGTCCCAGCCTTTTCCCTTCTGCAATCATGCGCTCATATATGTCGCGCTCCTCCAATTGCTTCTTGTTGTTCAAATACAAGGTCATGATGCCTAGGACAGGTTTTGGCACAGCATTCCACCTTCCTCTGCCGTCTGCTTATCTTGGGATAACTCCCCGTGAAATATCAGCGTGGGTTTCCCGGTCGGTCCAGTCGTCATTTCGTGCGCAACAAGTCCAGCGCGGAAACAGGTTTTGAGACTGGACATATTGTCGGCGGCTACGCTGCACGTCAGACGGCGCAGCTGTTTGAGCTGGGCGGACAGCAGTCTAGCGCCCAGTCTGCGGCCCCGGTAAAGCGGACGAACAATTACGATGCAAGCATCCTTCCCGTAATTCAGAGCGAGGGAAAATCCCGCAATCCGCAGCCCCTTCTCCGTGCGCACATATGCGCACAAGAGGGAGGAGCCGGGGGTGTTCAATAGCTCGGGCGTTAAAACTGCCAACTGCCGCAGAGCATTACGAGTAATGCGCATGCCCCCTGAACTGCGGGCCAAAAACAGCAACTGTCGTCGTCTCAGTAGCCAGCTCCGGGCAGGCAAATGTTGAACATCGCTAATTTGCGGCATGATTCCACTTCCTTGATCATGATTTCAATCGTCCGGCCAAAAAGGAGCTGTACTGGAATATGCGTCTAAGCGACTTTTGGCGGATTTCCGGCTCGTCAAATTTCATCGGTTTGGCATTGGCCTCAAAAAACCAGAGTGTTCCGAGCGTATCCACGCCCAAATCCATGGACATTTCGCCGTGAGAAAGACCGGATGCGCGTTCAATTTGACGTGCAATCTGTATGGCCGTACTTTTAACTTTGCTCAGTAGATCCGTGCTGTCCTCAGGCCCAAACAGCGAGGACAGTAGCTTGAACGGGTCCTCTACACTCCCGCCACGCGGGACATGTGTGGTGATGCTCCCTTTACCCGCCAGTCTGGCACCGACCCCGGTTATACTCCAGGAGCCACGGATATTTTTTTGTACCAGGATACGCAGGTCGAAGGGTTTTTTCTGATAGGTTGCCAGATCGATACCCTGTTGAATGATATAAGGCGAGTTGCCTGCTTCCCGGCGGATACGTCCCCACAGCCGGGATAGCGATACAGATTTGTAGGTTACACTTTTTTTGTCATGCTGAATGGTCAGTCTGTAAGCCATGAGATGGTCTGGGTGGAATTTAAGAATCATAATCCCTTTTCCGGCCTTACCGTTTTCCGGCTTGAGATACAGGTATGGATACGCAGACAGCATTTTTCCTAATGAAGACAGGTTGCTTAACCGTTTGGTTGCCGGAACAAGCTGACGAGTGGTTTCCGAGGTACGCAACCACTTGAACAGTTCCCATTTGTTAAAAAAGCCTGGATTGTACAGTTCAATGCCTGAGGCATGTGAAATTTCATCCAACTTTGTGCGCACAGAGGTTTTAAGTTCATAATTACGGTTTGGGATGCGATTATAAATGACCTGTGGAGGTGGGAAATTCTGTTCCTCCCACGTCTGTAAGCTCTTGTTGAAGACATAGCCCTTAACCGTCTCATCTGCCAGTTTCAGGTCCCTGACGGTAACAATGTACACCTGATATCCCATCCGTGTTCCCGTTTCAAGAATATCCCTGAAATTGCGCTGATTGCCCTTGAAAAATTGCCCTTCGTCGTGCACTGTCAATACAGCAACGACTGGCTTATGCTCCGCCCGGGTATTCATAGTTCCTCTTTTCTGCGGAATTTACTGAGGTAAAGACAGTGGTCCAAAATATGCTCCACGGATGCTTTACCCTCCGCACGCAACGATGGATGCTGAAAAATGGATCGGCCTGGCTTGGAGTTGGCTTCAAACATCCATACCTTTTCATCCTGATCAATGCCCAGATCAAAACCGATTTCACCCAGTAGATGCTGGTGGTGGTGTTCAATGGCTTCAGCGAGCGTAACTGCTACATTCTTGGCACGTTGAAGCACTTCACCCGCCCGGTCTCCGAATACCCGGTTCAACGCCTGTTCAGGTGTCATAAGGGAGCCGCCATTTTTGATATGGGTTGTGACACTGCCACGTCCGGATTTTTTGGCTCCAATGCCGACAACGACCCACTGGTTATTTCCATTTTTATGCATGTGAAACCGGAAATCAATCGGGCAATTGTCAATCTCGATCAGCTGGATGCCCTGTTGAATGACATAACCCTTTAGCATCTGTCCCTGATTGGAGTGAAGCATCCTGAGCATGGAGTTAAAAGAGGTGAATTTTAGCAATACATTGCTATTTTTCTTACGGTACCTCACATAATATCCTTGCTTGGGAACATGGGACAGACGGTAGATTCCTTTACCGAGACTGCCTCCACTTGGCTTGTAATAAGCAAATTGATGTCGCTCCAGCATACTTCGGATACGTTCAGAGCTGGGATTCGTGTATGATTCAGGGACATAGCGGTTAACATCTGGGTTATTCTCCAGCAGATTATAGATATCGGACTTATTGAAAAAGCTCCAGTTAAAGAAGGGAATTCGTTTGCGGGAAAAGCGTTCGCGTAGTTGATTGATCGCTGGGGAAAAATCAGAGCGACGGCTCGGCAAACGATTATAGATCACGTCTGGCAAAGGTACAAGTTTACGTGTAAATTCCCCGCTGGATGACAGAAAATAGCCGTTAATCGTATCATTTTGCCAGTTGATATCCCGAGGGGTGAAGGCAAAAATATACGATTTTTTGCTACCTTCCTTCAGCAGTTGCTTAATAAAGCCTGTGCGTGATCCGAAAGGGCGAGTGGTGGAGGTGGTACCGTCAGACAGCACGCCAATCAACGGCCCTAGCTGTATATCACCATCCAGATTTCGCAAATAGATGGACCCGCTTTTGGGAACACGGATTGCGTTACGTAAGCCGGAGGTCAAGTATAGATGGCGTCCCGCCTTCTGAATTGGTTTTACTGTAGCGGGGATCTGATCCTTACCGAGCCGCAGACGAACGGACTTGGCTCCGGATAATTTAAGGCTTTTCAACAAGGCAGTGGATATATACGCCACCTTGTCGGGCTGCTGTGAGAAATGCACATTGCAATGCGTTAAACTCATCTGTTTATCCTCCTATACCGTATGTTCAAGGGAGGCGTCCGCGCCCTTTGGCCCTGTCGCTTTGGAATGGGTCATTAAATATCGAGCATATTCGAGCGGGCGGTTGACCGACTGGAAAGCGCACTCTGGCTGACGGGTCTGAAAAAAGGAGGCCCGCCCAGGTCGGGAATTAACCTCCAATAGCCAGATGTTCCCGATCCGGTCAATACCGTAATCAATTCCCAACTCGCCAAGGCGGCCATAACGTTCCTCCAGCGCCCTGGTAATGGTCAAGGACAGCGTCATCATCTGCCTGATGATGAGACGCGTGGTGTCCGCGCCAAATTGTTCACGAAGGTAAGGCTCAGCAGGATGGGCTTCGCCTCCACCGTGCAGATTAGAAGTCAGGGTTCCTTTTCTGCCTTCTCTTACGGCAAAGCCCGTCAGGCACCAATAGCCGTTTCCATCCTTTTGCATGAGTGCGCGAACATCAAAGGGATGATTGCTTTGGCTTGTTAATTTCAAATAAGGCTGCACGATATAAGCGCGTTTGTGTGCAATTCCGTGGATCCATGACAATCCTGCATCCAATTCGGAAAACGAGCGCCGGAACGGGCGGTTACGGGAGTCTCTACCCTGTACAAGTAGTCCCTGACCTCCTTCTGCCAGCCGGAGATACAGTGTGCTCTTGCCATGTGTTCCGGTCTGTGGCTTCATAAACAGCTCCGAATGGCGTCGTAGCCATTCCACAAGCTGAGTCGTGTCCCGGTAAGGCGCCGTAGGCGGCACAAAGGGACGCACTTTATCTACCGCATGCAAAGCGCGATACACCTGCCATTTGCCAGGTAAGTTACGCGACCAGTAGATGAGCTTGCGCGATTTTTGCTCCGCCATGTCTTCCAGTGTGCGCCTGACATTCTGGCTCTCGTGGACATGGAGACAGCGGTTATACACAATGTCCGGCAACGGAAAGCGGCCGGATGTCCATACTCCGTTACGATAAACATAACCTCGTATGGAGTGATCTTCAGGTGAGACTCCTTCGGCGGTAAACGCCATTACGCTAAGACCAGAGCGCCTGCCCAACAGACTTAGCCTGCGGCAAAAATCGGCTTCGGTAATAGGGGGAGTGACGGCCTGTTTCCGGCTAACAAGCACGCCCAGCGTACCTGGCACAACAAGAGACACCGACAACAGCTCCTTTGGCAGCCAGACTCTGGAAGAGATGAATTCATTTGAAGCCGGCTGAATAACAGCAGTATTCAATCATTTTTTTAACGGACGGGCGAGTTTTCTGATCATTTAACGGCGTGTTGTCATTCTTTGATGGCTTCGAATTGACCTCCAGCAACCAGATGCGCCCTGTGCTATCTATTGCCAGATCAATACCAAATTCCGCGAAATGGGCGGGAATTTCTTTTTCCACTCCGCTTGCGATATCCAGTGCTGCTGTTTTCAGAGAGGTATGCCCATTCGATTTAACGGTTGCGGGCAGCGTGGTTTTGGCAAGTGCTTCCTTGACTGTGCTCAGCGTGCCGCCTCTTGCCAGATTGGACACAAAGTGGCTTCCTCCAGCGATCCGGGCGACAATGGATGTTACGGTCCAGGTTCCGGACGAATTTTTCTGTACAAGCGCACGAAAGTCGACCGGACGCTTACCGTGATCAATCAAGGTAAGTCCCTGTTGGAGTTGAAAGCGTGTTGTTTTCATTTTTCCCGCTAAGCTTTTGTACAGCTTATCTACGTTGGCATACGTTTGCTTGCGGGGCGTGCCCGCTGTTGTGGATAACACCGAAAAGGTGCCATCGGTTTGCTTGTTAATGCGCATTATGCCTTTACCCAAGCTTCCGCGCACTGGCTTGAGAAAAACAGCGGGATACTGGTTGCACATTTTTTTGAAAACAGCAAAGGTTTGCAGCAAGTGGGACTCGGGTAAATACTTGCGCAGGGAAGAATTTGATTTAAGCGCATCAAATACTTCATTCTTATCCAGAAACTTTTCGTTAAAAATGGTCGTGCCGTACTGCGATTTTACTTCTTTCATGAAATGCTGTACGCTAGTTCTGTTCTCGAGTTTACGGGAGGTAAGACGATTATTGACGACATCGCCTGCGGGCATGACCGTCTTTTTCCAGCCTCCGTCATACACCCATCCCTGAACTCGCCCGGGCTGACTTCCGATATGCTCCGGGGTGAAAAAATACACATATGCTCCTTGTCTGCGGCATTCCCCGACTAGTTCACGGCAGAACAGGGTGATCGACCCGAAAGGCTTGTCGGGCTGTTCGGGATAGTCCCGACTGACCAGCACGCTAATAAGTGGGCCCACTCGAAGTGTCCGGCGACCTCGGCTGTAGGTTACTCGCAGATCACAATTGGCATGAAGCCCCATTTTTCGGGCTAGCACGCTTCCCACACGTAGGCCGCTGTAGCGGGGCACCGATATGACGGTAACCTCTTGGCGGAACGAACCGAAGGCGAGCTGAACGGGGTGGCCAGCGGATATTTTCCATTTGCGAAGCAGGGACTCGCCGACCATGAGTACGTCATCCTGCAAGATGCCCGATCCGATGATTTGAATCGTTGTTTTTTTGATGGACATCGTGGATCTCCTTCCGGGCAGCAACTTGATGTCTTGAAAGTAACGGGAAACGTGAATGGGCTGTAATAGCACTGATTCATCATATGAGGACATATATCCCTTGGTGATTGACGGACAATGTGAAATGTTGACACTAAACTTGTATTGGAGGAATAAACAATCATGAACATCTATGACAAAGCCCATGATTTAGCGAAAGCATTGAAGGAAAGCAAAGAGGTAGAGGAAATTACGTCAGCGATGAAGCTGATCGAAACCGATCCAGAAGCCAAGAAAATGCTCGACGATTTCCGTGAACGCCAAATGGAAGTACAGCAACGGATGATGAGCGGCGATATGCCAGCGCAGGAAGAGATGGAAAAGATGGAGAAGCTGTTTGAGGTACTTAGCTTGAACCTCAACATCCGACGCCTGTTCGACGCTGAACGCCGCTTGAGCGTGATTATTGAGGATGTTAACAAAATTATTGCAGACAGTCTTCAAGATTTGTACGGTTCATCTCTGTAAGTTTGTCTCATATTCCTTCCTGTCCTCTCATAGACTAGATACATAGAGTCACAGGGAGAGGAAGGGATACGATTGGGTTCTTTTAAAAAATGGAAACACGGTTTGTACACACTGATTGCGCTGGCTATGGTCTTGGTTGCGTTACCACGCATCTCGCTTGCAGGCGGTTTGAACTGGGTCAACGGCTTTGGGATAGTATGGGTACTTTTTGCGCTGCTAGTCATCGGGGCGAACATGCATTTTTTGCTGGGTGTGGATGAGGAAAAGCGCAAAACGCTGGAGCGTGTGCGGCGGGCCAAAATGCAGCAGTGGCAGATGAAATGGGATAAAAAAGCTGACAAAGGTAGCATGCAGTGAGTTTTTTTTAGCTTGTCCTGGGATTGCCCCCAGATACAAATCAATCATAGTAAGAAGCGGTCCTTGTAATAGAGGGGATCGCTTTTTTGCTATTTCCGAAGCAGAAAACTCAAAATGAACAAAGGTCTAAAATAAAGGTATTTTGTGCTATAATAGATACAGAATGATACAGATTGAACGTTGGGGGTGTAACAGAGTTGGACGGGCTAGATGAAACAGTTACGAAGCATGAGCAGCTATTGCGACATATCGAGCAGTTGAAAATAGGCTCCAAAATTTCTGTGCGCAGGTTGGCTAAAGAAATGAGCGTCAGCGAAGGAACGGCCTATCGGGCCGTGAAGGAAGCCGAGAACCTGGGAATTGTCATTACCAAGGAACGGATCGGAACAGTACGAGTAGAGAAGCGTCCGCGCGGCTTGTCCGAGCAGCTGACCTTTGCAGATGTCGTGAATATTGTAGAGGGACATGTGCTGGGCGGAAGTGAGGGGCTGGAGAAGCCCTTGCACAAGTATGTTATTGGGGCGATGCGCGAGGAAGCTATGGCCCGTTATATTGACGCTGGCAGTTTGCTGATCGTTGGTAACCGTGAGGATGCGCATTCACTTGCATTGGAGCAGGGGGCAGGTGTGCTGATTACAGGGGGATTCGGTACGAGCCGAGAGGTTAAGCAGCTCGCAGACAAGATCAGTCTGCCGATTATTTCCTCACGTCATGATACTTTTACAGTGGCATCTATGATTAATAGAGCCATATTTGACCGCTTGATCAAAAAGAAAATTATGCTGATTGAAGACATTGCGGCAGGCAAACCGAAAACGTTGACCTTGAAAATCAACAGCACGCTTACCGAGTTTGAAGAACTTTCGGTGACGACTGGACATCATCATTTTGCAATAGTGGATGAATGGAATCGTTTAATTGGTATCGTCAGCCGCAAAGATGTGGAGGGGCTTCAACCTGAGCATACGATGGATAAATGTCTGATCCGCAATCCGATAACGGTCACTTACCAGACCTCGCTGGCTTCAGCCGCGCAAATGATGGCGTGGGAAGGTGTGGATTACTTGCCGGTCGTGGACCGCAACCGCAAGCTGCTCGGGTCCGTTACACGGCGTGAGGTGCTGGAGGCGCTACGTAACGCCCAAAAGCAGCCACAACTTGGCGAGACGTTCGACCAGTTGATCTGGAACGGGTTTGCTGAAGAGCGTAATGAGGATGGATCGTTATTTTTCCGCGGTTTTATCATTCCGCAAATGGCGACCAATTTAGGTACGATCTCGGAAGGCGTACTGGTCAACGTGATGACACAAGCGGGCTACCGGGCAGCTAGAGACATGACCGGCAAGGATTATGTGCTGGACAATTTAACGACTTATTTTATTAGACCCGTACAGATAGAGGATGCTGTCGTTCTTCGTCCGTTGTTGCTTGAGATGAGTCGCCGTACCTGCAAGCTAGAAATTGCAATTTCACGGGAAAATCATTTGGTATGCAAAGCAGTGATGACGCTTCAATCCATTGAACATGGTTAGTCTACCAATGGATTGGAACAAGGTGTGAAGGCGAATAGATCGACTTAGTGGCTTTCAGGCAATCTTTCTTTTGCTTCCAGCCAAATTTGCAGCACACCTTCCATTACAAGCATCGTTTTGACCTGGATCGTATACTCCTTGTCACGAACGGTGTATTTTTTTTGGTGCAGCAACATACGTACCAGCTTGCTGTCAGAGTCAATCTCAAACATATCTCTGCCACGCAGCACCTCCAGATCACGACTGACACGGCGCAGAAGTTCCTTTAGGTTAATAGAATCAATTTTTTCGGCCGAAGCTTCCTCCGGAATCAGCTTGATCTCTTTGACAACGGTTTGGCGCTTGCTGTATTTGCGCAATGTTTTGTTGTCCTCCTCGGCTTGCTGGAGCTGGAATTGAAGATCCTGGTTGTTCGTCCATAGCTGATTGAAGCTGGCATGCCAGATGGCATTGTAGATCATTCCTCCCGTAATCATACCGAGTACAAAGACGGAGGATAATTGCATAAAAGGGCGCAGGCGCTCAAAAGGGGGGACTCTCATAGTCGTTTCACCTCACGGTCGTCCGTTGCCGCATACCCACTTGACCAGCTCTGCACCCATATGAGCGCCTAAAAAGGCGAAAATCAAATACAATATCTGCTTAATGGCAGGTGACAAATTACCATCTAACATATTGCTTTCAATGACCCGGATCGGGTCCATCGTCCCCCCCACAGCAGCGGCAAGCGCCCATATTTTAATTCTTCCAGCAACCTCCAGCATCGTCTGGGTAGGCGGCTGAAGCGATACCACAGCTCCCATTCCGCCGAGCATGGCTCCCCCGAGCACGATGCCGAAGGCAATGAAGAAGTCGAGAATCGCTTTGGATATAAAAGTGCTCATGCTCTTTTCCTCCTTAGGTATACGAATCAGGACCGCGCTTGTCCGCCGAGGTCTGTACTTTTATTCTATGGGCGCTACTAACGCGGATATGATAAAATAGTTTGAAGAAAATCAAGCGGTGAAAGGAAGAGAAGCGCATGAGTTCATTTGTGCATTTGCATGTTCATAGCGAGTACAGCCTGCTGGACGGCGCGGCTCGTACCGCGGAGTTGGTCAAACAGGCATCAGCTTACGGAATGAAGGCGCTGGCCCTTACAGATCACGGGGTCATGTACGGTGCCATTCCTTTTTATAGAGCGTGTGTAGAAAACGGCATTAAGCCGATTATCGGGTGTGAGGCCTATATGACGGCAGGATCGCGCAAGGAGCGTGGCAGCCGGAAGGATCAGCCCATATATCATTTAATTTTGCTCGCCAAAAATAAAACAGGCTATCAAAATCTGATGAAGCTGTGCTCCATCGGCCATTTGGAGGGCTTTCACTACAAGCCGCGCATCGACATGGAGGCTTTGGCTGCCCATCATGAAGGCATCATATGCCTGAGCGCTTGTTTGGGCGGTGAAGTGCCGCAGCATTTACTGCATGGTCGGGAAGCTGAAGCACGACGAGCAGCGGAGCGATATCGTAACATTTTTGGCGATGATTTTTATCTGGAACTCCAGGATCATGGTCTATCGGAGCAAAAACGCGTAAATCCTCTCTTGATCGCACTGGCGAAGGAACTGGATATTCCACTGGTGGCGACGAATGACGTGCATTACTTGACTGAGCCAGATGCAGACGTGCAGGACGTTCTGATCTGTATCGGGACAGGGAAGACAGTTGACGATGAGGAGCGCTTGCGTATACCAACACGTCAGTTGTATCTGAAAAGTCAGGAGGATATGGCTCGTTTATTCCCGCATGTGGCAGAAGCCATCGCCAACACGGTGCGTATTGCTGAAAAATGCGAACTGGAGCTGGAATTCGGTCAATCCATTTTGCCTGAATATCGTCCGCTGCCGGAAGGAATGACCTCTTCTTCCTATTTACGCAATCTGTGTGTGCAAGGGCTAGAGCGTCGCTATGGAAGCGATCCCGGATGGGAGCAGCTGGAGGAACGGGAAAGGCTGAACCAACGGCTAAACTATGAGTTAAATACCATTGACAGTATGGGTTTCAGCGATTATTTCCTGATTGTATGGGATTTTATTGCCTTCGCTCATAAGCATAAGATAGCAACGGGACCGGGGCGGGGTTCCTCAGCAGGCAGTTTGGTTGCCTATGTGCTTAACATCACGAATGTCGATCCGATGAAATACAACCTGCTCTTTGAACGGTTTCTGAATCCCGAACGAATTAGTATGCCGGATATAGATATTGATTTTAGTGATGAACGGCGTGACGAGGTTATCGACTATGTAGTACAAAAGTACGGAAATGAGCATGTAGCGCAAATTATTACCTTTGGAACGCTGGCGGCAAGAGCCGCTGTCCGTGACGTCGGTCGTGTATTGAACGTGCCATATGGCGAGGTGGACAAGGCAGCCAAGCTGATTCCGGCGCAGCTAGGCATTAATATCCGTCATGCGTTGGAAATTACCCCGGAGCTGAAAACGCTATATGAAACGAAGCCCAAGACACGTGAACTGCTGGATATGGCGATCAAGGTTGAAGGAATGCCTCGTCATGCTTCGACACATGCAGCAGGTGTTGTCATTTCGCGGACTCCATTGACCGATGCGGTTCCGCTTCAAGAGGGGAGTGAAGGGGTACCTTTGACGCAGTACTCGATGGAAAATCTAGAGCGCATTGGTTTGCTTAAAATGGATTTCCTTGGGCTGCGTACACTCTCCATTATTGAACGGTGCATACACTGGATTGCGGAAGACCATGGAGAAACGCCTGATTTTAGCCGTATTCCCGATAATGATCCACATACCTATGACTTGCTGGGCAAAGGAGATACAGGAGGCGTATTCCAGCTGGAGTCGGCCGGTGTACGCCGGGTACTCAAGGATTTGAAGCCGAGTGTATTCGAGGATATCATTTCTGTCCTGGCTTTGTATCGTCCGGGCCCGATGGGCTTTATTCCTAACTTTATACAGGCCAAGCATGGTCAGATTGAGATTTCTTATCCGCATCCTGACCTGGAACCGATCTTAAAGGACACGTACGGTATTATTGTGTATCAGGAGCAAATCATGCAGATTGCTTCGCGCATGGCGGGTTTTTCCCTGGGAGAAGCCGATCTGTTGCGCCGGGCTGTGTCCAAGAAAAAGCGCGAAGTGCTGGATCTGGAGCGCGGGCATTTTGTCGAAGGCAGTATCAAGCAGGGATATACGGAGGAGGAGGCCGGAAGGGTTTACGATATGATTGTCCGTTTTGCTGACTACGGCTTCCCGCGTGCCCATGCAGCTGCTTATGGTGTGCTAGCATTTCAGACGGCTTATTTAAAGGCCCATTATCCGGTACAATTTATGGCTTCAATGCTGACAGCGGTGATGGGAAGTCATCGAAAAGTGGCTGAATATGTTGTCGAATGCCGTCGTATGGATATCGCAGTGTTGCCACCTGATGTGAATGAGAGCGGGGTGCTGTTTACTCCGTTACAGCAGGGAGGCATCCGCTTCGGCCTGGCTGCAATTAAAAATGTCGGCACACAGGCGATGGAGAGCATTCTCGCTGTTCGCAAGGAACGGCCTTTCGACAGCCTGCTCGATTTTTGTCGACGTGTCGATTTGCGGGTATGTAATAAGAGAGTAATTGAATCGCTTATTCAGGCAGGGGCCTTTGATTCGTTGACGGGTCATCGGGCACAGTTGCTTGCCATGCTGGATGAAACGGTGGATGCAGCCGTCAAATGGCGCAAGGAACGGGATGACTTGCAAATTGATATGTTTGGTTTTGTGGAAATGCCCAATTGGGATATCGAATATCCCAATGTACCCCAATTTAGTGCCAGCCAGCAATTAGAGCTGGAACGTGAACTGCTGGGACTGTATTTATCGGGGCATCCGTTGGATGATTTTGAGTCGCTGTTGGAAAGCAGCGAGGCGGATCGTTTGATGGAGCTGGGCGATGTCCCTGATGAAACGGTTGTTGTGACTGCAGGCATGGTAGTGTCACTCAAAACGATTACGACCAAGCAGGGTAAGGCTATGGCCTTTATTGAGCTGGAGGATCAGATTGAGCGCTGTGAGGTTGTGCTGTTTCCTGAGGTATGGAAGCGAAGCCAGCAGTGGATTGAAAAGGGAGCTTTGCTTACGCTTCGAGCCAAGATGCAGCAGCAGGACGAGCACTTCAAGCTCCTTGCGGATGAGACCGCCCCGCTGGCGGAAGACTCGCTGGCACGGCTCCTCCAGCGCCGACGTGCCAGTACACGCTCGTCCGCCACAGCTGGAGCATCCGTACCAGCTGCTGGTTCTGCTGCTGGCGGCTCAGGCGGGAGAGCGCCGCGTGTGTCACCCTCGCCTTCGGCAGCCACTGCATCTGCTTCGCCTCAGCCGAAGGTGGCCCGTCCCGTGACGGCTGCTTCACCGCGCGGAGCCGAAGCGGATCGCGGTGAACAGGTGCCGGTCCCGCGCAGCGTGGAGCCGACCACTCGTCAGCGGGTGTTTGTCAAAATCACCCGCCAGGCCGAGGAGGACGCCAGCTTGCTGGTCAGTCTCAAGGCACTGCTACAGGAGCATCCCGGTGCTATGCCTACCGTGCTTTTTTATGAGAGCAACCAGCGTCTGCTTGCGTTGAGCGATGCTTACAACATTAAGCCTTCTCCTCAGCTTTTTGATCAAATGGAGTCGATGTTGGGTGAAGGCACGGTGAAAGTCAAATGATAGGCACACAGCAAAGCGCCCTTATTGTAACGGTTTAATGAACATTTTCCTTCCCTCCCGCATACACTTGGAAAACTGGCGGAACAGGAGATTCAACACGTACCCTGCACCATAAGGTCCCGTACGGTGAAAGAATAGAACTGCACGGTGAAAGCGGGAGGGAAATTATGTCCTATGAATATGCAGAAACTTTGTTAAATCGCAGAGGCATTCGGATCGAGTCCATTGCGGACATTGTTTTTCAGCTTCAGCTAAAATATTATCCTCATTTGACGATGGAAGAATGTATAGACAGTGTCAAAGCGGTTTTGCAAAAGCGCGAGGTTCAATATACGTTGCTCACAGGTATTGCGCTTGATGAACTGGCCGAAAAAAAACTTCTCCCCCAGCCATTGCAAGCCATTATGGAGGCTGACGAACCGCTGTACGGAGTGGACGAGACACTGGCTCTTGGAATTACGAGTGTGTACGGTATGATCGGCTTAACCAGTTTTGGTTATCTGGATAAGGAAAAGACGGGGATTATTGAACAGCTGAACCAAAAAGGCAGTGGTATTCATGTGTTTTTAGACGATCTTGTCGCCGGACTGGCTGCCGCTGCTTCTTCGCGCATTGCACATCGGAGCCTCCATGCTAAGCATTATCCTGCATCATTGGATGCTTAATTGACCTGTGTGGACAGAGTTGATGATTTTCTAGGCCCTCCGACGGAACTTGAATGATCAGGAGGGCTTTTGTTGCGGGAAAAAAGTAAGGTATGTTATCATGAGTCTATTATATGGGCTCAAAACTTGAGGCTTAGGGGGTAGAAACAAGGCATGTGGACGGTGATTTATATTGCACCGACGGCCAGACTGGCTGACATGATTAAGCTCAAACTGTCTGAAGAAGGTTTTATGGTGCAGGCCCGGGCCATCAGCGCATCCAAGCAACAGTTTGAGATACTTGTGCCTTCGGGTGAAGTCGAAGAAATACAGGAAGTGCTTAATTCGATTTTGCGCCCTTGAGTCCGGAACGGCGGAAGTGATACAGCAGCATGAGTGGAACAAAGGATGCACGATCGGCGGTAATGTTTTAGTAACAGGCGTTGACGTGTGTATGAACATAATGCTTAGAGGTGCCGCATAGACGGCAGAGGACCTTGTATCGGTTACGGCTGACAAATAAACGGCTGGAGAGGTGTAGTTGTGTTTAAAGATTTATTCCAAAAGAAGCGTAAATACGCGACCATCCCTTCGGAACGGGCGCTGAGCGGCGATCAAGCGGACATGCCGGATCGTCCCAAACGGGAAATTCCCGAAGGTCTTATGACCAAATGTGGCAAGTGCGGAAGTATTCAATACAGCAAAGAACTAGAGAAAAATTTGAAAGTGTGTCCGGTGTGCGGATACCATATGCGTTTGAATGCAATGGATCGCATTCGCATGGTGCTCGACGAAGACACATTTACGGAATATGATGCAGATATGATTTCGGTTGACCCGCTGGACTTTCCGGGATATGCGAGCAAGCTGGAGCAACAGACCCTGAAATCTGGCTTGCGAGAGGCTGTCGTTACAGGCGACGGCCTTATTTATGGACATCCTGTTGTCGTTGCTGTGATGAGCTTTGACTTTTTTACCGGCAGTATGGGTTCGGTCGTAGGAGAGAAAATTACCCGCGCCATTGAGCAAGCAATAGACAAGCGTCTGCCGCTAATTATTTTCTCAACTTCTGGCGGGGCACGTATGCAGGAAAGTATTTTAAGCTTGATGCAGATGGCCAAAACAAGTGCAGCTCTTGCTCGTCTGGATGAGCAGGGCTTGCTCTATATTTCTGTTATCACCGACCCGACTACAGGCGGAGTATCCGCCAGCTTTGCTACGCTTGGAGATATTAATATTGCGGAGCCAGGAGCTGTATTCGGCTTTGCAGGGCGTATTGTAATTGAACAGACAATCAGACAGAAGTTGCCGGATGATTTTCAAACATCCGAATTTAATTTGCAGCACGGACAATTGGATATGGTTGTACACCGCAAGGAACTGCGTGATACCCTCGGGCAACTGCTTGATCTGCACAGTGTGAAAGGGGTGGAATAGATGGCTGGTGAATTGCCTTATGAAAAGCCCCTGGTCGAGATGCGACAGAAGATCGAAGAACTCAAGCAATTCGGACAGGATAAGCAAATTGATTTTACAGATGAAATCAACCGTCTCGAGGACCGTTATCTCGAGATGGAAGAAGAAATATATTCGAACATTACAGCACCACAAAAAATGCATTTGGCCCGTCATCATCAAAGACCAACGTCTCTTGATCTGATTGAGCAGGTGTTTACGGACTTTATTGAATTACACGGCGACCGCTTGTTTGGAGACGATCTGGCGGTTGTGGGCGGAATTGCCAAGCTAAATGGTATTCCGGTGACCGTCATTGGTCAACAGCGTGGTAAGGATACGAAAGATAACATTGCACGTTTCTTTGGTAGTGCTCATCCGGAAGGATTTCGTAAAGGCTTGCGTCTGATGCAGCAGGCTGATAAATTCAAACGCCCAATTATTACATTCATTGATACGAAGGGCGCTTATCCGGGTAATACAGCAGAGGAGAGAGGTCAATCGGAAGCGATTGCCCGCAACTTGCGGGAGATGGCAAAGCTTTCGGTGCCTGTTATTTGTGTGGTCATCGGCGAGGGTGGAAGCGGCGGTGCGCTTGCGTTTGCAGTTGGTAACCGTGTGCTGATGCTGGAACATGCCATTTATTCGGCCATTTCTCCAAATGGTGCTGCCTCGATTCTATGGAAAGATGCTTCCAAGGCCGATCAGGCAGCTGAAGCCATGAAGATTACGGCTAATGACCTCCTGCGCATGGAAATTATCGAGGATATTGTGCCGGAGCCGAAAGGGGGCGCGCATCGTAACTATGAAGTGACCGCTGCCGCAATCAAGGAGCTATTGGAACGTCATTTGGCAGACCTTACGAATATGAGCTGCGATGAATTGAGGGAAGATCGGTATCAAAAATTCCGAAAAATAGGTCAATACACCTTCTTGAAGTCTTCGGAATCTGAGCCTATGTTGTAATACGCTGTAAACGGGTAACAATAAATATGACGAACTTCCTATACAAATAGGAAAAAGTGTAGTAGATTTAATTGTTGGAAAAAGATATAAAGAGTAGCACCTTTGAAAACGGAGGAAAAACCCAAATGCGCAAAACTAAGATTGTATGTACCATCGGTCCTTCCAGTGAGTCATTGGAAAATGTGAAGAAACTGATTTTGGCTGGTATGAACGTAGCCCGCCTGAATTTCTCTCACGGTGATTTCGAGGAGCATGGCAACCGGATTAAAAACATCCGTCAAGCTTGTAAGGAGCTTAACAAGAACGTTGCTATTTTGCTCGATACGAAGGGGCCGGAAATCCGGACAGGAAAGCTCGAAGTTGAACCTATTGAGCTTGTTCAGGACGAGTTCATTACGCTGACAACGGAAGAAATTCTCGGTACGCAAGATCGTATTTCTATTACGTACAAAGATCTTCCCTCGGACGTGGAGCCCGGCTCCACCATTCTGATCGACGATGGTCTGATCGGACTCACCGTTATTGAAGTATCAGGCACTGAAATCAAATGCCGCATTGTTAATGGCGGAACGATCAAGAGCAAGAAGGGCGTTAACGTTCCAGGCGTCGCTATTTCTTTGCCTGGTATTACGGAAAAAGATGCTAATGATATCATTTTCGGTATTGAGCAGGACATTGATTTCATCGCGGCTTCTTTTGTTCGTAAAGCAAGTGATGTGCTGGAAATCCGCGAATTGCTGGCGAAACACAACGCAAGTCATATTCAAATCATCTCCAAAATAGAAAATCAGCAAGGTGTTGACAACCTGGATGAAATTTTGGAAGCTTCGGATGGCCTGATGGTTGCTCGTGGTGACCTCGGTGTGGAAATTCCTGCTGAAGAAGTGCCTCTGGCGCAAAAATTGATGATTAACAAATGTAATGTTGCTGGCAAGCCTGTTATTACGGCAACACAAATGCTGGATTCCATGCAACGTAACCCGCGTCCGACTCGTGCGGAAGCAAGTGACGTGGCGAATGCTATTTTTGACGGAACAGACGCAATTATGCTGTCCGGCGAAACAGCTGCGGGTAAATATCCGGTAGAATCCGTATTGACGATGTCACGTATTGCAGAAAAAGCTGAGTCTTCTCTGAACTACCGTGATTTGTTCAAAAAACAAAGAACGGCTCAAGAAATTAGTATTACAGAAGCAATCAGCCAATCCGTTTCTATTTCTGCGCTTGACCTGCATGCCAAAGCGATCCTGACGTCCACACAAAGCGGAACAACGGCGCGTATGATTTCTAAATACCGTCCTGAAGCTCCGATTGTTGCTGTTACAACACAGGAAAGAACAGTTCGCCGTTTGGCTCTGATCTGGGGTGTACATGCAGTACAAGGCAGACCAGTCGTTGACACAACAGATAGTCTGTTTGACAATGCGCTGGAAGGCGGTCGCAAATCTGGCCTCGTTAAAGAGGGCGATTTGGTTGTGATTACTGCGGGCGTACCTCTTGGTGATTCCGGTTCTACGAACCTGATCAAAATTAGCTGCGTTCCAGCACAAGCGTAATTAAAGTCTCGAAATAATACCGAGGCTGTATGTATTCGTTACAACAAGCAAAAGAGCATTCAAGTCAATAAGACTTGGATGCTCTTTTTTTATGTTCTCTAGCTTTTTATTTCCAGTCCTTCTCGTCGTATGAAATCAAGGAATGCCTGTTGCGTCAAGTTCATGTGTGTATCTTGTTGGTACACGATGTTTATTTGATAATGACTCCTTTTGTTATCAGCCTCGGGATAAGGAAGCCATTCCACCGAGGGAACAGCATTTTCATTATTATCGACTCCACTTGCAGGAAAGAAGGCAAGCGCTTCTCCGCCGCTTACGACTTGCTTTACCGCTTCCCAAGAGTTGATTTCCAGATGAGGCTTAACTAGCGAGGAATACTGATCTACAACTGATGAACCGCTATATTTTACCCATGTGTGCTTGTCCAGCATATCGGGTCCATCGAACTCCTCTGATATGGATGCAGGTGCAAGTGCAGATGCAGAACGGATAACTCCTACTTGATCTGAAGCCACTGGCTCTGCCACCGTATACTCTGGAAGAGAATCTCTATCGTCGAGAAAAGCAAAATCAATTTCTCCCTGTTTCAGTAGCTGCTTAATGGCATCCGGGGATTGAATCTCCAACTGAATACGACAATCTGGATATCGTTGAGCAAACTTAGCCATCAAAGTGGGGAGGAGATACGTACCTGATATCGACTCTGCACTCAGATGTAATTGACCCTGTGACTCTTCTGTCAGTTCATCTACAGCTTGTCTAGCTTCTTGCTCCAGAGAGATGATCTGCTTTGCGTAAGGTAATAATTTTTTTCCAGCTTCCGTTAGCATAATCCTGCCTTGTTGAAGAGAGAATAGGGAAACACCCATTTCCTTTTCCAAGCTTTTCATATGAAAGCTGACGGTAGGTTGTTTGACTTGCAAAGCTTCGGCCACATCCGTCGCCTTATGGAATTTGTCGATCAGCATCAAGATACGCAATTTTAGAATATTCATGGAATCCAGCAGCTCTCCTTATATGTCATTCATATGTGAATTTCAAACTATAGATTAATTATATACCGAAAAATAATTTATCTATCAATATTTTATATTTGTTTTACAAAACCACGTCGTTCGTCTAACATTCCAGGCCTACAATGTAAAAGTGTTGATGGTCATAAATAAAAAACCGTCACTTAACTAAGGGGAGGACAATAAAAAATGTTGAAAAAATGGCCGTTCATTCTGATGACTCTCACCATGGTATTTGCACTTGCAGCTTGCGGATCAGGTAACAATGCTGCACCACAAGGAGAAGCTGCTACAGGAACAGACAATAAAGCAGCTGCTGAACTGACAGGAAATATTCTGGCTGTTGGCTCCACTGCACTTCAACCATTGGTAGAGCAAGCGGGACAAAAATTTATGGCTGTCGATAAATATAAAGGCATTGCAGTTCAAGTACAGGGCGGCGGTAGCGGTACTGGCTTGACTCAAGTTTCCGGCGGACAAGCGGACATCGGTAACTCCGACGTGTTTGCAAAAGAAAAACTGGAGAGCGGCGCAGATGAACTGGTCGATCACCAAGTAGCTGTTGTAGCCATGTCAGCGGTAGCGAATCCTAAAGTAGGCGTTACAGATCTGAAAAAAGATCAATTGGTACAAATCTTTACAGGTAAAATCACGAACTGGAAAGAAGTTGGCGGTGCAGATCAAAAAATCGTTATCGTAAACCGTCCAAGCAGCTCCGGTACTCGTGCAACATTTGAAAAATACGCATTGGGACAAAAAACGGAAGATCTGCCGGGCTCCATTCAAGAAGATTCCTCCGGTACTGTGAAAAAGCTGATTGCTGAAACACCGGGTGCGATTGGTTATCTGGCTCTGTCCTACATCGACAACACAGTAACTACTTTGAAATATGATGGCGTTGAAGCTAACGTTGAAAATGTAGAACAAGGTAAATATCCAGTATGGGCTTACGAGCATATGTACACTAAAGGTGAGCCAAAAGAGCATGTGAAAGCATTCCTTGACTACATTCTGTCAGATGAAATCCAAAAAACGGATGTCGTAGACTTGGGATACATTCCAGTAGCAGGTATGCAAGTGAAACGTGATGCTGACGGTAATATCACGAAATAAGGAGAGTCACACCTCCTGTTCGATGAACGCAGCTAACGCGAGTATATTCACGAAGAAGAGGCGGACTAGCGTCCTGCCTCTATTCTTCGGTTAAAGGAGTTACAGTATGGAACCAATTGAAGGGAAGGCATACATGGAACAGAATAAACGATCCCGAGTTTTGAAAGAAAGACATTACTGGGAAGAATGGACCGGCCGCATATATACGTCGGTTTGTGTCGTTTTTTTAGTTGCAGTCATTGTCTCCATCGTATATTTTGTTGCCTCCAAAGGTGTAGCTACATTTGCGGTGAATGGAGTCAGTCTGCGAGAGTTTTTCTTTGGAACCAAATGGAGCCCGGATGGCGAGCCTAAGTCCTTCGGCGCGCTTCCGTTTATTACGGGTTCTTTTGCAGTAACCATACTGGCGGCTTTAATTGCCAGTCCGCTCAGCTTATGTGCAGCTTTATTTATGACGGAAATCGTGCCGAAATCGGGTAAACGTATCCTTCAACCCGCGATTGAATTATTATCCGGTATTCCGTCGGTTGTATATGGCTTTGTCGGCTTGACCGTCATCGTCCCGCTGCTGCGGAACGTGTTTGGAGGACAAGGCATTGGCATAATGGCAGGCTGCCTAGTGTTGTCAGTCATGATTTTGCCGACGATTACGAGTATTATGGCGGATGCATTGTCTTCCTTACCGGGGGGGCTGCGTGAATCCTCTTATGCTTTGGGTGCTACCCGCTGGCAGACAATTGCCCGTGTTATTATTCCGACGCTGCTGCCTGCTCTTTTAACAGGAATTATTCTCGGTATGGCTCGTGCCTTCGGAGAAGCGTTGGCTGTACAGATGGTAATCGGGAATGCTCCGCACATACCGCATTCCTTGCTGGAATCCGCTTCGACCTTGACCAGCGTCATTACGCTTAGCATGGGGAATACAGCGATGGGCTCCGTTCATAACAATGCTCTCTGGAGCATGGCGCTTGTTCTTCTGCTCATGACATTCATTTTCGTGCTGCTGGTAAGGCTGCTTGAAAGGAGAAACCGGGTTTGATGAAAGCTAAAACGACCGACAAGATCGCTACATTTGTAATCTGTTTCTTCGCCTTGTTCATTGTTGCGCTTTTGGTGGGATTACTGGGCTTCATTTTGGCCCGCGGAGTCAGTCATATTTCTTTTGACTTTTTAACCAGTGCTCCCCAAACATTACGTGCAGGCGGTGGCATTGGCCCACAACTATTTAATTCCGTATTTTTGTTAATCTTAACTTTGATTATCACCATTCCGATTGGCTGGGGCGCAGGTATTTACATGGCGCAATATGCAAAGCCGGGGAAAATTACGGACTTTATACGACTTGTCGTCGAAGTATTGTCCTCCTTCCCGTCTATCGTCATCGGATTGTTTGGACTACTACTTATCGTAAATACGTTTGATTTTGGCTTTTCCCTCTTATCAGGTGCCTTGGCTTTGGCCGTATTCAACCTGCCGCTGATGGTTCGCACAACTGAGCAGGCTTTCCGAGCTGTGCCGAAGGAGCAAAAGGAAGCTGGACTCGCGCTTGGATTATCCAAGTGGAAAATCATCACCTCCATTTTGTTGCCAGCTGCGCTGCCAAGCTTGATTACGGGTACGATTTTGGCCGCAGGCCGTATTTTCGGGGAAGCCGCCGCATTGCTGTTTACAGCAGGGATGAGTACGCCGCCGCTTGATTTTACCGATTGGAATCCATTGCATGCCAGATCGCCTATTAACCCGATGCGACCTGCTGAAACATTGGCTGTTCATATTTGGAAGGTCAACAGTGAGGGGATTGCTCCTGACTCCAAAGATATTGCTGCAGGCGCTTCTGCCGTACTGGTGCTGCTTGTGCTTGCATTCAACTTGAGTGCAAGATGGTTCGGAAGAGTTGTATACCGCCGTCTGACAGCTGCCAAACGTATGGATTAGAAAGGGGATGAAGAACAATGGAACATGTGATTACGCGAACGGCAAAAACCGCCGCACCAGCAACATCCGTTCAGTCTACGCGTTCGGAACAGCTTGCGGGGCAACCGCCTCATCCGTTCAGTACTGAGGATTTGAGTATTTATTATGGCAGCTTTGAGGCTGTGAAAAAAGTGAATCTGGCCTTTCCCGAGCAGACAGTGACTGCCCTGATCGGGCCTTCCGGCTGCGGTAAATCGACCTTTTTGCGCTCCCTTAATCGGATGAATGATGAGATTGCATCTTCCTCTACAACGGGTCACATCTGGATGGATGGACAGGATTTGACAGCACCGGAAACGGACGTGATCAAGCTGCGTCAGCAAATTGGCATGGTGTGGCAGCGTCCCAACCCTTTTTACAAATCTATTTACAATAATATCGCCTTCGGTCCCAAATACCGTGGGGTGCGCAAGAAGAAACAGCTTGATGAAATCGTCGAAAGCAGCCTGCGTAAAGCAGCATTATGGGATGAGGTCAAGGATCGCCTTCACGACTCCGCTCTGGCGCTGTCTGGCGGGCAACAGCAGCGGCTTTGCATTGCACGTGCACTATCCGTTCAACCGAAAATTCTATTGCTTGACGAGCCAGCCTCCGCGCTGGACCCTGTGTCTACAGGCAAGGTAGAAGAGCTCATTACCGAATTAAAAAAAGAACTGCGCATCGTTATTGTGACGCACAATATGCAGCAGGCTGCACGAATTTCCGATTATACTGCTTATTTTTATATCGGAAGTCTGGTTGAACATGGGAAAACGAACGATATTTTCACGAATCCTGAAAATGAGCTGACTCAGGAGTACATCATGGGTCGATTTGGTTAAGCGATGTTGCTCATCGACCTACTATATATTAGCTGCACGTAAAATCCTCTTACTAATCCAGCATTAGTAAGAGGATTTTTATTGTTTTCAACGTTTTGTAACTTTTTTAATCTATTAGTAAATTAAAATATATTGATCGTTTGGGTATATTTTCATATAATACAACTAACTATTTATCATGCATAAATAGTGGTTTAGTTCCCTTCGCTATCAAAAAGAATCTTCAGCAAGAATATATAGGGTTAAACTGAACGCAATTACCCAACTCAAAATAAGGGAGAGGTTCAAATGAAGAAGAAGATGTGTCCAACCGTAAAGATGTTAGCGCTTTCAAGTTTGGCGATTACAGTAACGTCAGGACTCCTAAGTCCCTCATGGGCTGCGGCACAGGAGATGGTGCCGGCTACATATGATTCAGGACGTGAATCGGCGACTGCTTCTTATGAGCTTACCACAGATTCAGCTGTGGGACGGGACGTTTATGGTGACGGTGTAAATTCAGGTGTTTTGGATCGTGAGCAATTATTTGGGCTGTCGGCTGTGACGAAGCCAACCGCTGTTGTGAATACAGACAGCCTCCTGAACAAAATGCGCGACTTTAGCAAGTTCTCTACGGGGAATACATCCAAGGATACTACACTTGCCTTAAATATTGTATCCTGGCAATTACCACATGGCGGATTCTTCAAAGCTATGGAAAAGAATTATAAATCCAAATGGGATGGCAAAACTGCACGCTCCACATGGAAGAGCAAGGATGGTGTTGAGCTCGGAACGTTCGATAACGAGGCCACGACAACCGAGATTCGCTTTTTGGCGGATGTATACAAAAAAACAAAAAATAAAGACATTAAGAACAGTGTACAAAAAGCAATTGACTTCGTTTTAACCTCTCAGTATTCCTCCGGTGGCTGGCCGCAAGTATACCCTAAACGTGGTAATTATTCCGATGCTGTAACTTATAATGATGATGCGATGGTTAGAGTTATGGTTTTGGCTGACGATATTGTGAACAAGAAGCAGCCGTTTGATAGCGATATTTTGGACGATGCATCTCGCTCCAGACTTCAGCAAGCGCTAAACAAAGGTATCCAGTACACAATTAAGTCTCAAATTGTAAATAATGGTACACCGACAATCTGGGGTGCACAGCACGATCCGGCTACTTATGCATCTGTTGAAGCCCGGGCATTTGAGCTACCTTCCAAAACAACTACGGAATCAGTAGGCATTACTGCTTTTCTCATGTCCCAGCCGCAAACCGCTGAAGTGAAAAAAGCGGCTCAGAGCGCTTTGAAATGGTTCGACGCGAACCGAATCGACGGTATCAAATACAATCGTCAAGGTCCGGAGTTTTTTCAAAAGGATGCATCGAGCGTAATGTGGTATCGTTTCTATAATGTGGAAGACAATAAGTATTTCTTTTCAGACCGGGATGGCAAAAAGTATACCGACATCATGAAAATTAGTGAGGAAAGACGACTTGGTTACGCCTGGGCGGGAAGCCAGGCTAAGAGTTTGCTTAAGCTGGCTTCGGATAGCGGATATTATAAACTGTCCAAGCCGTTGCCACAATAATAAAGGCATTATTATATATGATTTGCGAGGGTGGACCGGTCGGTCTGCCCTCTTTTTGTTCCTGGGCTGTAAATATGGTTTAATGGAGAGAGGGCAAAATAGAGATAAAGATGCACAAAGATAGGAGAGCTTGTATGACTCAAGAGGAGAAACAAACGGAATTACGCTGGTATGGCGCACCGCTACGTGTCCGTTATCAGGAAAGCGACCAGATGGGGGTCGTATATCATGCAAATTATTTGAACTGGTTTGAGATCGGGCGTACCGAAATGATCCGGCAGGCGGGCTTTAACTATCGGAGCATGGAGGAACGAGGAGTCTTGCTGCCAGTTATTGAAATCAATGCGAAATATGCGAGTCCTGCTCGATATGATGATTTAATTACCATTTATACGGCAATTACGGACTTCTCTAGACTACGTCTAAACTATACCTATGAGGTTCGACGGGTAACGGACGATGAGCATCAAAGGTATCTGGGAAAGGTATGGACCCAGGCAGACACGCTACCGGGAGAACTGCTTGTCACAGGGATGACACGTCATGTATGGTTGAACACCGAATGGAAGCCTGTTCGACTAGATCAGGCGCTACCTGAGCTGTACACTGCATTAAGGTTTGCTTTTACAGGCGGGGAGGGGCAGAAGTCATGATGATGCGTAAACGTCTATGGCTGTTGCTGCTGCTCATTCCTTTGGCGGAGCTGTACGGGTTTATATGGGTAAGTCATTGGATTGGAGCGGGCAAAACGATTTTACTCATCATTCTGACGACCCTAATCGGGGCTGCCATGATGCAATTTGAAGGTCGTAAGGTGATTGCCGATGCGAAAAATGAAATGAACCGGGGGCAAATGCCCGGCCGTAAAATGCTGGATGGATTATGTGTCTTTTTCGGTGGGAGCTTGCTGCTTATCCCCGGATTTTTAACAGATATTATTGGTTTTACGTTGGTATTCCCTTTAACACGAGCGTTGTACCGACGCTTTTTATTGAAGTGGCTGGAGAAAAAAATGAAAAACGGCAGTATTACGTTTCGGCGGTTTTGACGTGAGCTGCCGTTTTTCCTATCCATGATCTATCGGACTCTTCCAGCGAGAATATAGTTGCGCAAGTCCTGAATGACATTCGCACGATTCAGTGCATCAACGACAATTAGTGATACAGGTCCGATAATTAATCCTAAAACGCCAAACAGCTTGAGCCCGATGAACATACCGATGAGGGTGGGAAGCGGGTTCAAGCCCACGCTGCTGGCCAGCACCTTAGGCTCCACGATCTGTCGTCCAATCAACAGGATGATATAAAGGATCGACAATCCTACCCCTAGTGCCAAATTACCGGACATATACGCATACAGTATCCACGGAATCATCACAATGCCAACCCCCAAATAAGGTAGCAAGTCCACTAGCCCGATCATCAAACCGATGGTAAAGGCGGATTCCACACGCAATATGAACAGCCCAACAATGACTGTTAATGCCGTAATGGAGATGATAATAAACTGTGCACGCAAATAGCCGTACAGTGCTTTACGCAGATCGTGCCATATATCCGACAATGGTTTGCGAATCGTATCAGGAACCGTATTTGAGAGCATCCGACTATGTCGGTCCCAGTCCTTACTAATAAAAAAGGCTGCTAATACAATAACCATTAGAACTGCTCCCATATTAGGCAGAGAGGTTAGCAAGTTCAAAACTCCATTAAAAAATTGAGCGACTAGCGTAGTGACAGCCGAACTCACGGTTTGAGTTGTCTTATCAATATTACTGTTAATGGTATGTTGGTAATCCGGATTATCCCGGATAAAATGGTTAATTTCAATAATTACATTTTGAATCAAATCGCTTTGTGTCCAATCGATAAACAGACTTTTAAAACGCTCAATATGTCCGTCGAAAGTCATGGCCAACTTAATAACTTCTCGGACCATGCGGGTGATTGCCGCAGAAAGGATAATTGCAATTCCACCTAAATATACAAATAATGAGACCGTGACAGCCGTCCAACGTGGCATACGGGCTTTGTTACGCAGAAAACTAACCAGTGGATTCATGGCATAAGCCACAAGCCAGGCGAATAGGAAAGGATAGATGAGAGGGAAAAGCGCATATATGCCCAGTAACAGAGCTACAATCACGATTGCCACCCATAGAGCACGAAATATGCGATTCAGGATTAATCGGCTCAAGCTCTCACGGCTCCTTTCTTTTGCGATAGTTTTTCATAAAGTAAATGCTCTACTATACATATGCGGGAAAGGGGGGAGACAAGACCTGTGTAAAAAAGTGCAAATAAATCAATAATTTTTGTAAGGGGTTTCAAAAAATTCTTTATGGAAGCGATAAAACATTTGAATGTGTTGGAATAGCCCTCAATGTTCACATAAACGACAAAATCCAGTATAGTGAAAGAAGGTTTAAATATTGACATATGGCGTTAACATTACTCAGCTATTTAAAAGACATATCTTACTTTTGAAAATGTTTACATTGCAAGTCCGTTCACAATGTTTTTACAAAGGAGAGATGTAACGATGACAGCGACTAAAGGTCTGGAAGGGATCGTAGCGACCACTTCCTCCATAAGCTCTATCGTAGATGGCGTTCTCACGTACCGGGGTTATAACATTGATGATTTGGCTGTTAACGCCGATTTTGAAGAGGTAGCTTATTTGTTGTGGTTTGGAAAATTACCTGATAAAGAGCAATTGCAGGAGCTTCGCAACCAGTTAAGCGAATACGCTGCTATTCCGGATGAAATTGTTACTCAATTAAAGTTATACCCGAAAAATTTGAGCACGATGGCTGCCTTGAGGTCAGCCGTATCGTCTCTCGCTTTGTATGACCCAGAGGCGGATGATATGTCGAGAGAGTCTAATGTGACTAAAACCGTCAAGCTTCAGGCGCAATTGCCCACCATTGTGGCAGCGATAGCACGTATACGCGAGGGCTTGGAGCCGATTGCGCCTAAAAAAGGTATTTCCATCGCTGAAAACTTTTTATATCAGCTGACTGGCAAGGATCCAGAGGAGACGGCTATTAAAGCGTTCAATCAGGCTCTTGTGCTGCACGCCGATCATGAATTAAATGCTTCTACCTTTGCTGCGCGTGTAACGGTAGCCACATTGTCGGATATTTATTCCGGAATCACATCTGCTATTGGAGCTTTAAAAGGACCACTGCATGGTGGGGCCAATGAGGCTGTGGCCAAAACGCTGGAGGAGATTGGTGGTTTGGATCAGGTGGACTCCTATATTCAGGCGAAACTGGATAACCGCGAAAAAATTATGGGCTTTGGACACCGAGTCTATAAAAACGGTGATCCGCGTGCCAAGCACTTGCACAAAATGTCCCGCGAGCTGGGGGAAATGAACGGTGACACAACGTTGTTTGATATGTCAGTTCGAATTGAAGGAATTGTAACAGGGCAAAAAGGCTTGAAGCCCAATGTGGATTTTTATTCTGCCTCTGTGTATACCCAACTGGGTATCAAGAGAGACCTGTTTACACCTATTTTTGCTGTGAGTCGTGTATCTGGATGGACCGCACACATTTTAGAGCAGTATGAAAATAACCGCCTGATTCGTCCTCGCGCCGAATATACAGGTCCAATGGATCAAAAATATGTATCACCAGAGTTGCGCTAGCCCCTTGTCGAAGGAAGATTGAGGTTGTATACCCTGAATTTAAAAAATAAGGTACAATAGAGGGGACGACGAGAGATGTACGTTTTTGTCAGTGATAAAGATCATGTCTTTCGTCCTGTACCCATTCATATCTGAGGAGGAAAAGGAACTTATGGCGAAATTTGAAAAGTTTGAGCTCCCAACTGAAGGCGAAAAAATTACGATTGATAACGGTCAACTACAGGTTCCGAACCATCCGGTAATTCCGTTTATCGAAGGTGACGGCACGGGTCGCGACATCTGGAAAGCTTCCAAACGCGTACTGGACGCAGCTGTAGAAAAAGCATATAACGGCAGCAAAAAGATTGCCTGGTATGAAGTATTCGCTGGTGAGAAAGCTTTCAATACATACGGCGAATGGCTCCCTAACGATACTTTGGAAGCCATCCGTGAGTATATTGTAGCCATCAAAGGACCACTTACGACACCTATTGGCGGTGGTATCCGTTCGTTGAATGTGGCATTGCGTCAAGAACTGGATTTATACGTATGTCTGCGTCCTGTTCGTTATTTTAACGGTGTTCCTTCTCCAGTGAAACGTCCTGAATTGGTAGACATGGTTATTTTCCGTGAGAACACAGAAGATATTTACGCGGGGATCGAGTATGCTGAAGGGTCTGAAGACGTGAAAAAGGTTATTCAGTTCCTCCAACAAGAGCTGGGTGTGAACAAAATCCGTTTCCCTGAAACCTCTGGTATTGGCATTAAGCCAGTTTCTTCCGAGGGTTCAAAGCGTCTGGTGCGGGCTGCCATTCAGTATGCTGTTGACCACGGACGCAAGAGTGTAACGCTCGTACACAAAGGTAACATTATGAAATTTACCGAGGGTGCCTTCAAAAACTGGGGTTATGAAGTGGCTGAGGAAGAATTTGCAGATAAAGTATTTACTTGGGCCCAATATGATGTAATCAAGGAAAAAGACGGTGAGGATGCGGCGAATGCAGCTCAAAAAGCAGCTGAAGATGCAGGCAAAATCATTATCAAGGATGCGATTGCTGATATTGCACTTCAGCAAGTACTGACTCGTCCTTCTGAATTTGATGTGATTGCTACGCTCAACCTGAACGGGGACTATCTGTCCGATGCTCTTGCTGCCCAAGTTGGTGGAATTGGTATTGCGCCAGGTGCGAACATTAACTATGTAACAGGGCATGCTATCTTTGAAGCTACACATGGTACAGCTCCAAAATACGCCGACAAAGACGTAGTGAACCCTGGTTCCGTAATTCTGTCGGGCGTAATGTTGCTTGAACACTTGGGTTGGCAAGAAGCGGCTGACCTGATTTACAAAGGGCTGGAGACGTCCATTAATAAGAAGATTGTAACTTATGACTTTGCTCGTCTGATGGATGGTGCTACACAAGTGAAATGCTCCGAGTTCGCAGATACCATTATTAGTAACCTGTAAGGAAGGGGAATACCACTTGTCCATTCAACGTAAAAAAATATCCATTGTTGGCGCCGGTTTTACCGGTGCCACTACCGCATTGCTGCTGGCTCAAAAGGAGCTAGGTGATATCGTACTCATCGATATTCCGCAACTAGAGAATCCGACCAAAGGCAAGGCGCTTGATATTTTGGAGGCCGGTCCGGTACAGGGATTTGACAGCCAGATCACGGGCACTTCCAATTACGAGGATGCAGCTAACTCGGATATCGTCATTATTACAGCCGGGATTGCACGCAAGCCGGGTATGAGCCGTGATGATTTGGTAAATACGAACGCAGGAATTGTAAAATCCGTTTGTGAGAACGTGAAGAAGTATGCGCCGGATTCTATCGTCATTATTCTGAGTAATCCGGTAGATGCTATGACCTATACTGCCTATCAAACGCTTGGGTTCCCGAAAAATCGGGTTATTGGCCAATCAGGTGTGCTGGATACAGCGCGATATTGTACCTTTATTGCACAAGAACTGAACGTTTCTGTCGAAGACGTGCGCGGCTTCGTTATGGGTGGTCACGGTGATGATATGGTGCCCCTGGTACGCTATTCCAGCGTTGGAGGTATACCTATCGAAACCCTGATTTCGCAGGAACGTATCGAAGCAATCGTACAACGTACACGCGGCGGTGGCGGAGAGATCGTTAATCTGTTGGGTAATGGTAGCGCATATTATGCTCCGGCAGCTTCGCTTGCACAAATGACAGAAGCGATTGTAAAAGATAAAAAACGGATTATTCCGGTCATTGCATACCTGGAGGGAGAGTACGGCTATCAGGATTTATTCCTTGGCGTACCGACACTTCTTGGCGGCAATGGCATCGAAAAAGTGTTCGAGTTGGAATTGACAGCCGAAGAAAAAGCAGCGCTCGATCAATCCGCCGAATCGGTCCGCAGTGTGATTAAAATAGTTACCGTATAGATTCAATTTTCTACTAAGACGGTATACTTTTACTTGAAGAGGTGTCCCCAAGCCATAGTCATGGCCGCTGGACACCTCTTTTACTTTTAAGTAATCTATTCGTTTTCTTCTGTATTCCTTTGCTTTGACCCACTTCCCCGGTATAATAGAGTTCATATGTATTGATAGTTACATGAGGATTTTGCAAAATCCTGACATAGAAAAGCATGTCCCAAAACACTGAAAAGATGGTAGTCATTCGTTGGAATATGATCGTTCTATGGAAAAAAAGTTTGTAAGAAAACAAAGAAATGGAGGTTGTAAAGAATGTTTTTTATTCACATTATTGGATCACTGGCAATGGGTTTTTATTTATTGCTCCCCTTCGTTGTGGGCAAAATCGACAAATTGGCTCCTAGCGTGCAGGAGGGAACGATATCGGCTGTTCAGCTATTGAACCGTTTGGCTCAATTTGCACTGATCCTTGTGCTTGTTAGCGGTATCTATATGATTTTTCCCTGGGGTTCTTATTCGGTAGCATGGATCGTTGTCGTTTTGCTGTTGTTTCTCGCCATTTCTGGTATCGCGGGAGCCATGGGTAAGCCGTTACGGCTGTCGCTGGAAGCGATTCGTAGCCAACAGCCTATTACGCAATACGCTGGCAAAATGCGAATGTTCAGTACGCTGCTTGCCGTCTTCCTGATTTTAATTACGTTTTTAATGGTATACAGCCATATTATTTAATTATGCATTTGGTGAGAGCCTGTAATCGAATGATGACAAATGCTAAATTGAAAAAACGGTCTGTGCTGAATAAGCATAGGTCGTTTTTTTGTGCGCTCAAATAACTACATTTTTCGTTTAACGAATAACTTTGTGTGGTAAATCAGGAGTAGAGTGGATGCAAATGTTGCATCCTAAAAAATATCTGATTTTGAAGGGAGAATGTACAATGCCTAAAAGTAACCAACCTCAGCAAACCTTGCCCCCACAGCATCAGGACCAGCAACCGGGGATTGAGTCCAAAATGTCGCCTGCACCCCAGTTTGAAAAACCAACTTACAAAGCTGCTGGCAAGCTAACAGGTAAAGTTGCACTTATTACTGGTGGAGACAGTGGAATTGGACGGGCTGTAGCTGTCACGTATGCCAAAGAAGGTGCGGACGTAGCTATCATTTACTTGAATGAACACAAGGACGCGGAAGAAACAAAACGTCAGGTAGAGCAGGAGGGACGCAAATGTGTGTTGATTCCTGGCGATATCGGAGATGACCAATTTGCCAAAAAAGCGGTTCAACAGACGGTTCACGAGCTGGGCAAGCTCGACATCGTTGTGAACAATGCGGCAGAGCAGCATCCACAGCAAAAGCTGGAGGATATTACCAAAGAACAGTTGGAGCGTACTTTCCGTACGAATATTTTTGGTATGTTCTTCCTGACGCAAGCAGCATTGCCGCATTTGAAGAAAGGAAGCACTATCGTCAACACAACATCGATTACCGCGTACGCTGGGAACAAGACACTCATTGATTATTCATCGACGAAAGGGGCAATCACATCCTTTACTCGTTCCCTTTCACTCAATTTGGCGGATCAAGGTATTCGGGTGAACGCTGTAGCACCAGGGCCAATCTGGACGCCGTTAATCCCGTCTACATTTGATGCCAAGACGGTCAGCGAGTTTGGAGGAGCACAGCCAATGAAGCGTCCGGGTCAGCCGGAAGAATTGGCGCCAGCCTATGTGTACCTTGCTTCAGACGATTCTTCATATGTAAGCGGGCAGGTTATTCATATCAACGGCGGTGAAGTTATAAACGGATAAGAGGATAAAGGAAAGGCTGGGGGCGTGTTATGCCCTAGCCTTTTTTTCTTTTCACAGTGGAACATAATGAAGGTAGCCTGTAGAATGAGACTTAACTTACATAAAGGATGGGCATATTTTATGAAATCGTTTCGTTTCAGGCTTACCCTGATCATGCTGATTTTGATTGGCGTATCTGTCCTTGCTGCTGGAATCACGATGGGACAAATTTTTAAAAATTCGAATATGAAGGTGCTAGAGGAGAACATGGGACGGGAGATTGACCTTCTTCGGGCTACATTCCCTTTTGTTAATGCAGATGCCCTGTCCAGTACGGATTATGTCTCTTATTATTCTCAAAAGGCGAAAGAAATTGCTCGTCTGACGGAATCGCGGGTGACCTTCATTCGCAAGGACGGGACGGTGGTTGGCGATTCGTTAAGTGATCCTCGTAAGATGGAAAACCACGCATCTCGTGATGAAATACGGCAAGCCACGGTGGAAGGAATCGGTCGGACAATACGCTACAGCGAAACTCTGCAACGAAACATGCTATACGTCGCTGAACCTGTTGTATCGGACAAGGGCTTTGATGGGTATATCCGTTTGTCTATGAGCCTGAAAGCGGTGGAGGAGGGAGTACGGCGCGGCTGGACGGCCATCGGGATTGGTCTTGTGTTGCTGTTTATTGCTGCTGGATTGGTGAGCTATCGTATTGCTCGCAGCCTCACCTCGCCCATTGAACATATTACAGGGGTAGCCAACCGCATATCAGGGCTGGATTATGACGCAAGAGTCGGTGTACAGCGCCGGGATGAGGTAGGGCAACTGGGTGAAGCCATTAATCGTATGGCTGACAGTCTCCAAGACCAAATGAAAACGATACGCGACAATGAGGATCTACTCCAGAGCGTCATGAGTAATATGACAGGCGGAATTCTAATGATTGATGCAAGTGAGTGTATTGCGCTTGTAAACCGTGAGTCTGAGCGAATGCTTGGTGTCGTGGGTAAACGGGTGACGGACAAGCCGTATCATGAGTTGAAAAAGCACTATGAGCTCACAAAGCTAATTGAGGGCAGCATACAAAGCAGAGAGAGGTTGCATGGTGAGGTTCATTTGTACAATCCCGAGGAGAGACTCGTGTTGCTGGACGGTGTCCCGATGTATGAGGATGAAGGCGGATACCGCGGGATGCTGTTCCTTTTACAGGATATTACGGCCATTCGACGGTTGGAAAATATGCGGAGTGAATTTGTGGCTAACGTTTCTCATGAGCTAAAAACACCGATTGCCGCGGTCAAGGGCTTTGCCGAGACGTTACTCGGTGGCGGGGTTAAAGATGAAGAAACGGCCCGCTCATTTTTGCAAATTATATATGATGAAAGCGAACGATTGAATCGGCTGATCGGTGACATTCTGGAGCTATCCAAAATTGAATCCAAGCGTTCTCCGCTGGATTGCTCGCCGGTGCACGTTTCGTCGTTCATAGATTCATTGCTGGAAAAACTGAACAATGTTGCGGCCAAAAAAAGAATTACGCTACACATGGATATCCCGGATGAGTTGTTTATGGAGGCAGATGAAGATAAGCTTCAGCAGATTTTCTTGAACCTTTTGTCTAATGGCATCAACTATACACTTGATGGTGGCAAGGTAAAGATTAAGGTTCTAACGATACAGCGGGAGAATGACACGGAAAAGGTCGTATTTACAGTCAGTGATACAGGTATTGGAATTCCGAAGAAGGACCTGCCACGTATCTTTGAGCGCTTTTACCGGGTGGACAAAGGACGCTCGCGCAACTCTGGCGGAACGGGGCTGGGATTGTCGATCGTCAAACACTTGGTCGATTTGCATCATGGCACCCTTTCGGTGGAAAGTGAGCTTGGATTGGGTACCACGTTTACAGTTGAATTACCACTATTGCAACAGGAAGAATGAACTAGAACATTTTTTACATTCTGTTAACAATGCCGTGATAAAATAAACGGGTGTCGCATGAGTATGGAAAAGGTTTCAGGATTTTGACCAATGCGCCTTTAACAGGTAAACAGGAGATGAAGTTATTTATGGGACAACGCTTGCTGGTTATTGAGGATGAACCAACGCTTGCCAGATTGCTATCCTACAATTTGATACAAGAAGGCTTCGAAGTGGACACGGAGGATCATGGCAGTGCCGGGTTTGAGAAAGCCTCCAGAGAGTCCTACGATTTGATCCTGCTGGATTTGATGTTGCCGGGAATGAACGGACTGGACATTCTGAGCAGACTTCGCCATCAGGGGCTGACGACGCCTATCATTATTTTAACGGCCAAAAACGGTGAAGCAGAGGTTGTTCAAGGGCTGAAGTCGGGTGCGGATGATTACATCACGAAGCCTTTTGGCGTTTCTGAGCTGTTGGCCCGCGTGACGGCTGTGCTGCGAAGAACTTCCGGCGGGGATGAAGGAGTGTTGTCTGATCAGAAAGATAGCTCCAAAATTCAATTGGGCGAGCTGGAGATTTACCCCGAAAAATATGAAGTCATTCTTGGAGGTCAGTCCATCAGCCTCAGACCAAAGGAATTTGAGGTGCTTCTTTATTTGTCCCGCAAGCCGGGTGTGGTATTGACCCGAGATGATCTGATGAATGCTGTTTGGGGTTTTGACTACATTGGCGGTCAACGGACCGTGGATGTGCACGTCAGTTCCTTACGTAAAAAGCTGGAGCTAGATCCCGACTCGGTTCATATTGATTCGATCCGTGGAGTGGGGTACAAGCTGGTTGTAAATAAAAAAAGAAGCGCTTCTCATTTATTATAAATGAGGAGCGTTTTTCTTTGTCCAAAGCAGTTTCCGGCGCTTTTGTGTCCATTTCGTGATTTTACATTTCATTAACAAAACTAGTCGCTAGAATCAACAAATGACCGATATGATGTTCCCGTCACTCCAAGTAGTTAAAAAAAGGGGACTTCAGAACGATGATAACGGAACCAAAGACCCAGCCGAGTTCCACTGCCGTGATTGAACGTGAAGCATACAAGCCGATTACTACCTATGTGCCATGCCGGGAGGTTCCGATCATTGGTACGGACATGTCTTGTAAAGAACTGTTAGCACTTATGAAAACACAGGAAGATATACCTTGTGTTATTGTTGTGGATAAAAATGATCTTCCACTGGGCATTATTATGAGAGATGCGTACAATCGCCATTTTACGGGCAGATTTGCTGCGGCGTTGTTCTATGACAAGCCTGCGGCCATATTTGCCGACCCCGATACATTAATTGTGGATTTAAAAAGCCGGGCATCGGACATTGTGGAATTGGCGATGTTGCGTGAAGAACAGCGTTTTTACGATTGTGTGTTGATTAAGGAAGGCACACGATTACTCGGCGTACTCACGATTCGTGATATCCTGTCCGTCGTGCAGCGAATGCAAAGAGAAGCGGACGAAGAGCGGGGCGATGTGATTCGGCATAGCTATGACGGAGTCCAGCGTATTCAGCTGACTGTGCTGGATGCAGCTAAAGAGGCCGATGACAGTGTGCGGCTAACCCGCTCAATGAGTGAATTATCCCGCCGTGGCAAAGTAGAATTGGAGGATGTTTTGCTCTCCTATCGTGCGGTCACGGAGCAAATGAAGCGCCAGCATGAGCAGATGACGGCGTTGACCCAATCGCTGAATGACATTGCGGGCATGGCCTCATCCATTCGTGCACTGGCAGATCAAAGCGGACTGCTGGCGATCAATGCGTCCATTGAAGCGGCGCATGCTGGCGAACACGGACGAGGCTTCCAGATTGTGTCTCAGGAGGTGAGGAATATGTCACTCCAGACGAAAGCTTTTTCCACGCAGATTACAGGCTTACTCACCCATATCGAGCAGATGCTGCGTGACACTGCTGAACTGACGGATACGAGTATGCAGCAGATTCATACAGGCTCTCAATATATTTCTGCTGGAACACAAACTTTTGCCAAACTATTGCAGGCTGTCGATGAAATTGAAGCCAAAAACAGCGAAATGTCCCATTCCGCAGAGGAAGCGGCTTTGAATGCAGCCGAAATTGCACAGGAGCTTGAACTCATGCTAAGTTCTTGATCATTTTACATACCGTTAACAAATCCACCACACTAAATTTACACACAGCTTATATAATCTTCATATTGTGCAAATCAGGTGCAATGCTTGAGGATCATAACTGCAACACGAAGGAGATCATAAATCCATGAATGATTCCGTAATCCGGATTGATAAGCTGAATTTATATTATGAGAAATTTCACGCGCTGAAACATATAAACCTCGATATTCCTGAAAAAACGGTAACTGCCTTTATCGGGCCGTCCGGCTGCGGCAAATCGACCCTGCTGCGTACGCTGAACCGGATGAATGACATGATACCGGGAACGCGTATTGAAGGCACCGTGAGTATCGCAGGTCAGGATATATACGGCGATACTATGGAAGTAGAAACTCTGCGTAAGCAGGTAGGAATGGTTTTTCAACAGCCTAACCCATTTCCCAAATCGATTTATGATAACGTGGCCTACGGCCCACGTCTGCATGGAGTTCGGCAAAAGGACAAGTTGGACGAATTGGTCGAGCAAAGCCTGCGGCAGGCGGCACTCTGGGAAGAGGTCAAGGACTTTCTGAAGCGTTCAGCTCTGAGCTTGTCCGGTGGACAACAGCAGCGGTTGTGCATTGCCCGGGCGCTTGCTGTACAGCCAGATATTTTGCTTATGGACGAGGCGACATCTGCGCTAGATCCGATCTCCACGATGAAAATTGAAGAACTGGTTCAGGAATTGCGAGACACATATACCATCGTCATGGTGACGCATAACATGCATCAGGCAGCGCGTGTGTCCGGTCGAACTGCGTTCTTTTTAAATGGTGTTGTGGTGGAAGCGGCGGATACAGAGACGATGTTTTCCACGCCGCAAGATTCACGTACAGAAGATTATATTTCAGGGCGATTTGGCTAAAGCCTACCAGATGAATATGCCAGAAGGGGTGACTTCGAAATGATACGTAGAAAAGGTTTTGATGAAGGGTTAGATGAGCTGAGAGCCGTACTGCGCGAAATGGGTGCACACGTTTCGAAGGCGCTCGATCAGGCCATTGAATGTTTGCAGACCAAAAATATAGAATTGGCTCAGCAGGTGGTCAAAAATGATGCATCCCTCAATACGCTGGAAGAGAATATTCTCGATATGGGTTCCAAGCTCATTATTACCCAGCAACCGGTAGCGAAGGATTTGCGCCGGATCATTGTTGCATTTAAAATTTCCAGTGATCTGGAACGAATGGGCGATTTGGCACTTGATATTGCCAAGGTGACACTTCGTTTGGAAGGGCAGCAGATCATTAAGCCTCTGGTGGATATTCCGCACATGGCTTCCATTGTTAAAGAAATGATAGATGATGCGATCAAATCCTATTTGGATGAAAATACAGATCTGGCCTACAAAATGGCCAAAGAGGATGATCGTGTGGATTCCATGTATAGCCACATGATCAGCGATCTGTACGCCTTTATGGTAGAAAAGCCGGCAGAGGCTTCACAAGCCATGCTGCAACTGCTTGTAGGACGATACATTGAACGAATTGGTGACCATGCTACGAATATCGGTGAAAGTACTGTATATCTCGTGACAGGGGAGAGACCAGATTTGAACCAGTAGAGCTTTCAGGTATATAGCGGTTGTTTCTGACCCAGACTTGTCTTTGAGCAAAAGGCAAATTTGGTTAGGAAGCAGCCGTTTTTTTCTGAAAAAGGAGTCTTGTATGTTAAGATAGGAAGAGGAATGCGTAAAACGTAAGAACGTTACGAATGCATTGATGAACTTGCGAGGTGCTAAATGGATAAACTCATGCTTATAGATGGTAACAGTATCATTTACCGGGCGTTTTTTGCTATGCCACCGTTAACGAATTCGAGCGGGCAGCAGACGAACGCGGTGTACGGATTTACGACGATGTTATTGCGGCTCTTGGAGGAGCACAAACCAACACATATTCTGGTTGCATTCGATGCCGGCAAAATAACGTTTCGCCATAAAGGATACGAGGATTACAAAGGTGGACGGGAGAAAACACCGCCAGAGCTGTCTCAGCAATTTCCGTTGCTGAAAGAGCTATTGACCGCTTTCGGCATTGCCCAGTTTGAACTGGATGGCTATGAGGCGGACGATATTATAGGCACCCTGTCCAAGACAGCGGACGAAGCCGGTTTTAATGTGCTGGTCGTGACTGGGGACAAGGATATGCTCCAATTGGCCTCAGACCATGTCACAGTCGGCTTGACCCGCAAAGGGGTTACTGAGGTGGAGACGTATGGACCTGAGCAAATTCAGGAACGATATGGCCTGAAGCCGCTGCAAATTATTGATCTTAAGGGTCTGATGGGCGATACGTCGGACAATATTCCTGGTATTCCTGGCGTGGGAGAAAAAACAGCGCTCAAGCTGCTGCATCAATACGGTTCAGTCGAAGAAGTGCTGGCGCACACGAATGAGCTGAAGGGCAAAATGAAAGAACGTGTAGAGACACATGCTGATGATGCGCGAATGAGCAAAGATTTGGCGACCATTTATCGGGATGTAACGTTGGACAAGCAGCTGGAAGATGTGGCCTTCGGCGGGCTGCAAGCAGAAACGGCCGGGCCAGCTCTGGCGAAGCTGGAGTTCAAGTCCTTGCTGGAGCGTTTATCCTTTTCAGGTGAGGTTGGAAGTACTGGGGTAGACGTAGAGGAAGCCGAGGCTGACGTAACAGTGCTGGATGAGCAGCGGATTAGCGAATTGGTAGAAGTGTTGGATCGTGTGGATGTGCTGCATGTTGAGACGCATGGTGATAATCCGCATCATGCTGACATTGTAGGTCTGATATTTGCCGCAACGGGACAGCAATTTTTTATGACACTGGATGCACTGCAAAGCGATGCAGCTACACCTATTCGCGCATGGCTTGCTGACCCTGAACGCAAAAAACGCGGTCATGATCTGCATCGAACGGATTTGGCTTTACACTGGCATGGAATTGAGTTTGCAGGTGCCGAGTTTGATGTGCAACTGGCAGGGTACTTGCTGGACCCAACCGATGCAAACCAGACATTGAGCGGATTGGCAGCCAAATATGGCTTGTCTTCGATCCGTCCAGACGAAGAAGTGTTCGGCAAAGGAGCTAAATATAAAGTCCCTGACGTGGATGTACTGTCCGATCATGTGGCGCGTAAGGCAGCGGTGATTGAAGCTTTGGTGCCTGTGCAGCAGGCGGAGCTGGAAAAAACGGAAATGCACAAGCTGTTTCATGAGCTGGAGATGCCGTTGTCCCGCATTTTGGCGGATATGGAGAAGCAGGGCATCTTGGTGAACGTAGAAGAACTGCGCGCTTTGGGGAAAGAATTTGAAGCCCAGATTGCAACGTTGGTGGGTGAAATCTACAGCATTGCCGGAGTAGAGTTCAATCTGAATTCACCTAAACAGCTGGGTGAGATTTTGTTTGATAAACTGGGTTTGCCTGTCATTAAAAAGACGAAAACGGGGTACTCGACCGATGCGGAGGTATTGGAAAAGCTGGCCCCCTATCATGATATTGTGCAAAATATTTTGCAGTACCGCACTATTGCCAAACTCCAATCGACGTATGTCGAAGGATTGCTGAAAGAAATTTCGGAGAAAACGGGTAAGGTGCATACGTATTTCCGGCAGACGGTTGCAGCAACTGGACGCTTGAGCAGTCAATTTCCGAATTTGCAAAACATTCCGATTCGTCTTGAAGAGGGTCGTAAAATCCGCAAAGTGTTTGTTCCGTCCGAACCGGGCTGGTCTATTTTGGCGGCAGACTACTCACAGATTGAGCTGCGGGTGCTAGCTGATATTTCGGATGATGAACGTTTGAAGGAAGCCTTTGTCCACGATATGGACATCCATACCAAGACCGCATCCGATGTGTTTGGTGTAGCAGCGGAAGATGTGGACTCCAACATGCGGCGTTCTGCGAAGGCAGTCAACTTTGGGATTGTCTATGGAATCAGTGATTATGGTCTGTCACAAAATTTGAATATTACGCGGAAGGAAGCGGCTCGCTTTATCGACCAGTATTTTGATGTGTTCCAAGGCGTTCGCCGTTACATGGATGATATTGTGAAGGATGCGAAGCGGGACGGCTACGTAAAAACGCTGTTGGAACGCAGACGCTATTTGCCGGAGATTAACGCCAGCAATTTCAACCTGCGTTCATTCGCTGAGCGTACAGCGATGAATACGCCGATTCAAGGTACCGCTGCCGATATTATCAAGTTGGCGATGGTACAGATGGATAAGGCGCTACGTGAACGTAATCTTCGCAGCAGAATGCTGCTCCAAGTACATGATGAGCTTGTGTTCGAGGTTCCGCCTGAGGAAATGGAGACGATGAAAGAGCTTGTCCCGGCTACCATGGAAGCTGCATTAAAGCTGGCTGTGCCGCTCAAAGCCGAAGTAAGCTATGGAAGCAATTGGTATGAGGCCAAGTAAGATATTTCAATGAGTAGATAGTCCCAATTTGACGCTGCTTCCGTTATAATATAGGGTGAGGTGAAGACATCATGCCGGAATTACCGGAAGTAGAAACAATTAAACGAACGCTAAACGAGCTTATCGTTGATAAACATATAGATCATGTCACCGTGAATTTACCGCGGATCATTCAACGGCCCGATGATATCCATGCTTTTGCGATGGAATTGGCCGATCACCGGATTACAGGGGTGGAGAGACGCGGAAAGTTTCTGCGGATTTTGCTGGACGGGCTGGTGTTGGTCTCCCATCTTCGAATGGAAGGGCGATATGGATTGTATTCGCAACATGATCCTGTGGAAAAGCATACCCATGTCATCTTTCATTTTAAAGATGGTACGGAGCTGCGTTATCAGGATGTGCGCCAGTTTGGCACGATGCACTTATTTCCGGCAGGACAGGATTTGCTGGAAAAGCCGCTGAACAAGCTTGGTTTGGAACCGATGGACGAGGCCTTTACACCCGAAATGCTGCGTGTCGCTGTTGGAACTCGTTCGACTTCGATCAAGGCAGCGCTGTTAAACCAGTCATATGTGGTGGGCATTGGGAATATTTATGTAGATGAATCGTTGTTTAAGGCGGGGATTCATCCAGCACAGCCAGCCAAAAGCCTAACGGATAGCCAATTTCATGTCTTGCATGAAGCTATTGTCTCCACGCTGGGTGCGTCGATTCAGGTTGGAGGCTCGTCCATTAAATCGTTCGTTAATGGACAGGGCAAAACGGGCGACTTCCAGCATCAATTGCAAATCTATGGACGTAACGCGAAGCCTTGCATTAACTGTGGCACATTGATCGAAAAATCTGTCGTAGCCGGACGTGGCACACATCATTGTCCGGTCTGCCAGCCTCTGCGCTAAACAGGCACAGTCACCCCAAGCCCATCCCTCTCATATATTGTTCCAAGTACCAATACTGCGGAGGGTTTCGGTTGTTATAAGGCCCTGCCTTCGCAATGGGAGGGAATTGGAGTGGCTAATCATTGGGGAGCCCTGCTGTTACTGGCATTTGCGCTAAGTTTGGACAGTTTCGGAGTCGGTGTTACATATGGTCTGCGCAAAATGAAAATTCCACTGTTGTCGATTGCTATCATCTCCGTATGTTCAGGTTTGGTGATTGGCATATCCATGCAATTGGGCGCATTACTATCTCGTGTCCTGTCTCCTGTATATACGACCGTTTTCGGCGCTGTCATCCTGATCTGTATCGGCTGTTACTCTTTGTTTCAAGCTCTGCACCGCAAAGAGGATTCGCTAGAGGATTCAGCGGAGGCCTCTCGGGGGCTGCTTCTTACAGAACAGACTGATCCAGTGAGCAGATCTGTTCTTGGAGAGAAGAAGAGTATAGAGGATGCTGATACAGAGGCTTTCCTTAGCTCAAGAAAAGATCTGTCGGCAGAAGCTTCTGTAGAGCAGCAGGAGCGAACGCTATTTTCTCTGGAGTTCCGCAAATGGGGACTTGTTATTCGGATTCTTCGAAGCCCGTCTGCTGCGGATATGGACCGTTCTGGCAGTATATCTGCTACCGAAGCGGTTTGGCTGGGTATTGCATTATCGGTCGATGCGTTCGGAGCGGGATTAGGGGCAGCTATGCTTGGTTTTCAGCCACTGTCTACTGCGCTGGCTATTACGTTATTCAGTGGAACATTTTTGATTGCAGGGATGAAGGCAGGCTTCTTTCTATCAGCATTTCGATTTATGAAGGCGCTGGGTGTATTGCCGGCATTATTACTGATTATGATGGGCATATTGAAGCTGTTATGAGGTGAAAGAGCATGAATATCGGATTAACCGGAGGTATTGCTACCGGAAAAAGCACCGTGTCGGCTCTTTTGGTCGCCAAAGGTGCGCTGCTGATCGACGCAGATGCCATTGCCCGGGAAGTGATGCTTCCGGGGCATCCGGTGCTGGCGGCGGTCATACAGCATTTTGGACAAGCTATAGTGAACAGTGACGGAACCCTGCACCGCAAAAAACTGGGTGAGATTGTATTCGGAGACCCTGCCCAGCGGCAGGCACTTAACGATATTACACATCCTGCTATTCGTGAGGAAATGCGACTGCGTATGGAAGCATATGAACGGGAACAGCCGGACAAGCTTGTTTTGGCAGATATCCCGTTAATGTACGAGTCCGGGCTGGAGAGCTTGTACGAGGAAATTATGGTTGTGTACGTACCACGTGATATTCAGCTTCAGCGTCTGATGCTCAGAGACGGTCTGACGGAGGAACAAGCTGGACTTCGGCTGTCCGCACAAATGGATATTGAACAAAAGAAAAACTTGGCCGATATCGTTATCGATAATAGCGGAACACAGTCTGAGACGAAACGACAAATTGATCAATTTTGGCAGCGGAAGGGACTTGCATGAATATTTTGCGAAAGAAAAGAGTCCTGCTCACTTTGTTTGTCGGGTTTGTCCTGATTCTGTTCCTCAATTCAAATTGGATGTCCTGGTTCTATCCGATTCAATATAAGGATGAGATTCGGCAGTATTCACAAACGTATGAAGTGGACCCATTTTTGGTGGCGTCTATTATCCGCGTAGAAACCAATTTTAAAACCAGTAAGCAATCGCATAAGGGTGCACTGGGGTTGATGCAGATTATGCCGAATACAGCAAATTGGATTATGGACAGCGCCCAGATTCAAAAGGTTCCGCTAGACAGTGTCAAGCACGAGCCTGGTACCAATATAGAGCTGGGAACCTGGTATTTGCATAACCTATCCATGAAGTTTCAGGATAATCCTGTAGCAATCGTAGCTGCTTACAATGCAGGGCCGGGTAAAGTTCAAGAGTGGCTCGATAAGGGAGTGTGGGATGGAAAAGAAGAGTCCATTAAGCAAATCCCTTTTGGTGAGACACGACATTATGTACAGCGGGTCATTTATTACTACAGGCAATACACGAAAATTTATAATGATTTTTAAAAGACAAGTTAATGACATGATGAGCCTTTTCGCTTTAAAATGAAAAAAAGCGCAGGACAGGCTGTTTTTAGCAGCCCGTCCATACACTTTTTCTTGTTATTTCTGCATTATTACCGCGATTATTGGTATTGACCTGCCAATTGTTGTTCGGCGATCGTTACGAGGCGTTTTGTGATGTAGCCCCCGATCGAACCGTTCTCATAGGAAGTCATGTTACCTTGGTATCCATCTTGAGGAATGCTGATACCCAGCTCTTGAGCGATCTCATATTTCATTTGCTCCAGAGCGCCGGAGGATCTGCTGACTACCAGATTGTTGGAGTTGCCATTGTTTCCTTGTGCCATTGTTGTTCACCTCCTCGCGATGTGGTAAACATATTATGATCCGTTTTGACAAAATTATTACTAAAAATCTTCGGGAATTTATTGGAAAAAGAAAGTGGTGAGATTATGAAATGTCCGTATTGTGCCTACAATGGCACAAAAGTGTTGGATTCGCGACCTGCGAATGATAACAAGTCCATCCGTCGCCGCCGTGAATGTGAGCAGTGTGCCAGGCGTTTTACCACCTTTGAAATGGTGGAGGAAACCCCACTCATGGTCATCAAAAAAGACGGCAGCCGTGAAGAGTTTAGTCGTGATAAAATGCTGCGCGGTCTCATTCGAGCCTGTGAGAAGCGCCCAGTATCCGTCGAGCAATTGGATATGATCGTATCCCAGGTGGAGAACGCTATCCGCAACACAGCAGCCACAGAAGTCGATAGTCAGCAGATCGGGGAGCTGGTCATGGAACAGCTTTACCCAGTGGATGAAGTCGCCTACGTACGTTTTGCGTCCGTCTATCGTCAGTTTAAAGACATCAATATGTTTATGAAGGAACTGAAAACATTGTTATCTAAAGATACAGCCAGCGACTGATCGCTGACTGTATCTTTCTTGGGTCAAGGTGGGAAGATGATTATATTTTTTTTATAAAAGTATTGACACAGGAATAAAAATTTTATATGATATAGAAGTCGCTTGAAACGTTGATTAACTTACTTATGATGGGGCCTTAGCTCAGCTGGGAGAGCGCATCGCTGGCAGCGATGAGGTCAGGGGTTCGATCCCCCTAGGCTCCACCAAACTTTTATTATGGACTCTTAGCTCAGTTGGTAGAGCAGTTGACTCTTAATCAATTGGTCCAGGGTTCGAGTCCCTGAGAGTCCATCCTTTTAGAAAAAACGGCAGAGATGCCGTTTTTTTGTTGTTTATAGATCTATTCCCAGTCTAACCGAGAACAGTTATGGGGTTTTCATTAGCATTTTTTCATTAGCATATCAAAAGAAGTATGGCAAAAAAGAACATCATTGTTTAACGCTGACTGACATAATCGGAAAGGGATTTGAGATACTCACCATTCACCAATTTTCTTGGGGCGAATACGGCTGTTAAGAAAGTTAGAGATTTTGAACGCGCGATTTTTTCATCCATCATGGAATGGTCGGCTTCAGGTAAATGAATCACGGACAGCAGTTCTGGAGGTATTTTCTGGCGATAGACTCGCTCGGTATCCTTTACATCAACATTAATATCTTTGCCAGCCAGAACCAAGAGTACAGGAGAATGGAAGTGACTTAATTCTTCGGTGGAATCAGACAGAAAATTTTTGCCTATAAAGCTCCATCTTTCTTTGGAAATCATATCGTCAGGATCGGCTATGCCTAGATATTCTTCATAAGAAGCATGCTTTTTCAGTAACTGTAGAACTTCTTGATCGTAGTTCAATGTCTTTTGAATTTCTTGCGGAGTAGCTCCTTCTTGTTCCATTTCTTTTCTGGTATTAAATTGTCCTTGGGAAATCCAGTTCACGGCAGGCGATACAAGGATGCTGAATGCAATACCATGCTCCTCTTTAACGATCTTCGGAATGACCCATCCTGCTTGACTGGCTCCCCATAGGCCGATTTTTTGCTTATCAATCATCGGTAAGCTTCTTGCCCAGTCTATTGCATATCGGATCTCCTGTGCGCGGTCCTCCATGCTTTGGTCGAGCCAATTGCCAGGAGCGCTGTTAATACCGGGCTTATTCAGTGACAGGGAGGCATAACCCTTGGAAGCGAACTTTTCCCACAGTGGTTTGTATCCATCATCATATGTGTCATTAATAGGACCATCCCCATGGACAAAAACAACCAATCCAACCTTTCCCGAGTAGTTCTTAGGCAAAGCTAATGTACCTGTTAACAGCCCTTTAGGTGTCTTAATTTGTATTTTTTCTTCTGTCATCTTGTAGGAATTTTGATATAGAACAATTAGTATCAAGGCAACAGCCAGAGTTGCCGCAATACCAAAAGTAAGCTTGAATGTTTTTTTCAACGATGCTCTCTCCTCGAATGCAGGTTCTCTTTCCAACTCATCAGATACCATACAGGCTCCTTGAACCAAAAATGCCGTAACCCATTATACTTGGATTGTTCTACTTCAAACGCCAGTTTGTGATACAAACGGATAGCCCCTTGGTTCTTATGCGCTACATGAAGCGTCAATGCATGAAACCCAGATTCAACCGTAAATTGCTGTGCGAAAGCTAGAAGACGGCGCCCTATTCCCTGGTTACGATGACTTGAACGAATTGCCAAATGATCAATGTAACACTCATTTGCAGCGGGGGTATACTCCAGCGCATGCATACCTGTCAAAAATTTAAATACATTGAAGCAACCAAACTGTTTTAGGAGCGGAGCTAAAGAAATGGGATTTGTTTCAGGAAGTGAAGAGGAGGGTGCCTTCCATTTGAGGGAAAGAACACCGACAACATCTTCGTTCTCTTTGGCTACAAATTGTTTCATAGATGAAGAATAAGGATTTTGAACCCAAACCTGCATTAACAACTTCTGTATATCTTGCTCCTCCAGTGTAACAAGAGATTGGAATTTTGCTTTAAACGATTCGACTAAAAGACTGCAAACAGCTTCATGGTCTTGTTTCTGGTATGCGACAATGTCAAAGGATTTTGCACTCATTTAACGCCCTCCAAGATTTATTCTACTTTAACCTGAATTTCGTATTGCAGCTTGTTGTTGTCGAACATCGAAAGATAAGATTTTTCTACTAGAACAATCTTGCTTTGGCAGTTATATTGGTGATGAGCTACATATCGTTCCATTTGTTTAATTTCATAATCAATCTCTGGTTCTTCAATGACGGAAAGATGCTTATAAAGATAGTTGCCCTCTTCCAGAATATAGTCAGCCACATCCGCCGTTTCATAACATAGCTTCGCCTGTCCAGCATCAGACAAGTAATGCAGGTCATTTTCAAATAATCGAGGTGGGGCAGGGCGGTGTTCAAATAGGTTACCGGCAGTGAGCTCTTGACCATTCTCCAATGCAAACCATAGCTTTAAATGACGGGGAGCTAATCGTTTGACCTGATACTCATCGTCCTGCTGGGTCCGATTATTATGTTCTTCTAACACTTTGTGAATAAACTGTTCATGCATCTTCAAGTTAGCTATTTCGGCCTGTACCTTCTGCAACGAATGCTCTAAAAGCTGGTTATAGTCATCGGCAGCATAGGAAGTCATACATTCTTGAATCTGACCGACAGGGACATTTAATTTGCGTAATAATAAAATATGCGAAAGCTGATAAATCTCATGAAGCCCGTACATTCGATATTGATTTTCTTCTGTATGTGATGGATACAGGACTCCCTTTTCTTCAAAATATCGCAGTTGATGTACAGATACATTCATGAGCTGAGCAAGCTGGCTGATCGTAATGTGTTCTTTCAATGACAGGACTCCTTACTGATAGTTGAATAACTCCACTATAAACCTTAGGTCAGACCTAGGGTCAATAGAAAATATCAAATCAAATCTTGGATAGGCGTATGTGTCGAGCATTTGATGCCCACACCAAGGGGGAGACTGGAGAGTTTACCTGTCGGTGATAACCCGTTATAATCATAAGATTAGTGAGCATAAACAAGATGCTCCGGATGAAGGTTAGAATGGGGAAATCATGTTGAAAACTTTTAAAAAGGTATACATTGAGATAACGAGCATTTGCAATCTCGCATGCAGTTTTTGTCCTCAAACACAGCGTGTCAAAAAATTTATTGATCCGGAAGTCTTTCGAAATGTGCTTGATCAGGTCAAACCACATACGGATTACATCTATTTGCATGTAAAAGGAGAGCCGTTGCTCCATCCGAAAATTGATCTTTTGCTGGAAAGTGCTCATGAGAAAGGCTTGAAGGTCAATATAACCACCAATGGTACCTTGCTGCCGAAGACCGGACATAAGCTGCTTGGGCAACCAGCGCTGCGTCAGATGAACTTCTCTCTCCACAGTTTTGACGGGCATGAAGGCTCCGTGGATCGAGAAGGATATTTGGGTAATATTTTCACGTTTGTAAGAGAAGCGGTGAAACACAATGTCATTATTTCGTTCCGTCTCTGGAACTTGACTGAAGATAATTTGACTAATGTGCAGCGTCAGCGCAACCGGGAAACACTTGAACGACTGGAGCAAGAATTTGGACTGGACTATCGGATTGAGGAAAAGGTGATACCAGGCAGTGGGGTCAAAATCGCACCAAACGTTTATTTGAATCAAGACCATGAATTTGAATGGCCGAGCCTCAGTGCCCCCGAAGATGACGGAAAAGGCTTTTGCCATGCACTCCGTAGCCAAGCGGCGGTATTGGTGGATGGAACGGTGGTCCCTTGCTGTCTGGATGGAGAAGGTGTCATAAATTTAGGTAACGTGCATGAACAATCTTTTTCCGACATTGTGGAAGGGGAGCGTGCAAACCGTCTGTACTTCGGGTTCTCTAAGAGAGAAGCGGTAGAAGAGTTATGCCGAAAATGCGGGTACCGCAAACGATTTGGAACATAACGGAGATTTGGCAGGTGGAGACTTCGAATCTCTGACAAATCGTTACCTTCGTTTTGAGTTTAGATTCTTAGGAAAAATCCGCTAAACATCAAGGATTTCTTGGTGTTTAGCGGATTTTTTGCATACGTAAAACATACTTACATTCAACTATTAACCAGCGCTTTGGCATACTGTTTGCCTGCCGAGAGAAGGCTGTCACTCAGTTTAGGATCATTAACAGAACGTGCAAGCACAAGAGAACCAACCATACTACTGAACAATGCACTGCCCTTGGACTGATCCATTCCCCCCAAATTGGAGATAAACGTAATCATTCTTTCCAGCTCCTGCGTGAATATCTGCCGGATTTCTTCGGAAGAACGGGCTATTTCTACGGAAAGGGCAGGAATAATACAGCCTATTTCTGTTCGATCACGGTGATGGGTGCTTAAATAGTAATCGATGACAACATTAATTTTAGGATCTTGCTTTTCTTGGTCAACGGCCTCCTGAAGCAGTGCGAGGGTATCACTGACGGCATAGCGACAGGCTTCGGCGACTAGCTGTTCTTTGTTATCAAAGTGTGAATAAAACCCGCCGTGAGTTAATCCTGCCCCTTTCATAATAAAGGGCACACTTACATCTTGAATACCGTTGGCACGGAAAGCTTGGGCAGCACTTTCAACGATCTTACTCCGCACTTTCATCTTATGGCCTTTTGGATAAGGCATTGTAATCACTCCACGGGTTTATAATGCTAACTTCAAAATATTATAATCATCATAATAAAACGTGTCAATTTGTCCTCCTATAACGACAACTTCAGAAAGGCTGATCAAGACTATTGACGCTTTTAAAATATGATGACTATAATATATTATAATCATCATATTTTAAATCATGCCATTTTAACAGGAGGTATTAGTTATGAGCAAGCATGAATCTGTAGAAACACTGGTCATTGGATCAGGGCCAGGAGGTTATGTGGCAGCATTGCGTTCTTCTCAGCTTGGAATGAAAACGGCGATTGTTGAACGCAGTCAGCTAGGTGGAGTGTGCACGAATGTGGGCTGCATTCCATCCAAAGCTTTGATTGCCGAAGCACATCGCTATGAGATACTCAGGCAGGTAAATCAGGCAGATGCAGCGATGTCATTCGTGAATGCTCAGGCTTTCAAACAGGGGATTGTGAATAAGCAGGCAGGCGGAGTTGGCTTTTTAATGAAAACGGCAGGTGTGAGCATTCTGGAAGGGGAGGCGAGTTTGGTTGATGGGCATACAGCCATCATCAATCAAAATGGAGCGGAACAAACGATATCCTTTAAGTATGCCATATTGGCAACCGGCTCCCGTCCAATCGAGCTGAAAGCATTTCCGTTTGGCGGACGTATTTTGTCCTCTACAGAGGCGCTTTCGCTTCCAGCGGTTCCGTCCAGCCTGATCGTGATAGGTGGTGGATATATTGGCGTTGAGCTTGGACAAATGTATGCCAAATTTGGAACAAAGGTAATGATTCTGGAGGGAGGGGAACGGGTGCTGCCGGGATTTGAGACGGACCTTGTGGCCCCTGTTGTTAAGCAATTGAAAACAGATGGTGCAAGCATCGTAACTGGGGCGATAGCCGAAAAAGTCGTGCATAATACGGATACTATTACGCTGCATTATTCAAAAGATCAAGAGCAGCATCATGTCACCGCTGAGTTTGTATTAGTTACTGTAGGCAGAAAACCGAATACGGATGGCAGATTAGGATTGGAGCACATTGGCTTGCCACTGACGAGCAGGGGGTTGATCGAGACAGACGAGCAGTGTAGAACGGCTATTCCGCATATTTTTGCCATTGGAGATATTACGGAGGGTCCAGCCCTTGCCCATAAGGCTTCCTATGAAGCGAAGATTGCGGCAGAAGCGATTGCAGGTCAAGCTGCTAAAGTGGATTATAAAGCCATGCCGTTGGTTGTCTTTTCTGAACCAGAGCTGGCTAGTGTTGGCCTAAGTGAAACAGAAGCAAAGGAAAAAGCCTTACCGATTGTCATTGGCAGAGCTTCCTTTGCAATTAACGGCAGAGCATTGGCGCTAAGGGCAGCAGAGGGGTACATCAAAATCGTAGCAAAGCAGGGGTCGGGGATCGTACTGGGGGCGCAAATCGTCGGCGTCGAAGCTTCAACACTCATTTCCGAGCTTGCTCTGGCTATCGAGATGGGAGCAACCGTAGAAGACTTAGCTCTAACCATTCATCCCCATCCTACATTGGGAGAAGTAATCATGGAGGCTGCGGAGAATGCGATCAGAAAAATGGATCGTCCAAAGTAGAGGCTCCGTATGAAATCACTTCATTGCCTGTGAGAATAATTATCAACTATAATATATTATAGTTTGAATATGAGTGTGAGCAGGTACGTGGATGGTTTAGATCGGGGGCTGAACAAAAGCAATGAAGTTGAATGATCACATTTTGCTGTGGAATCATGTTTTTATACAGGTGATGGATGTTCGTCATAAGAAGATCGAAGAAGGGGAGGAGCTACGAACCTATCGACTTCCTGCCAGTGCGTTCTTGTATGCCGTTCGTGGAAACGCACGGGTACGGTTGGATAACAGTATTCACAGGGTAGAGCGTTTCCATGTACTGCATGGCGGAAAAGGAATGTGCCTGAGTATCCTCGCGGAAGAGGTGCTTGAATATTACATCATTTTGTACAAGGCAACGTTGGCCCTGCCTAGCCGCAAAGAGATTGCACAATTGCTGGAAAAGGAAAATCCTTTTCAGAACCAGTATGCTTTCGCACCTCATTACCCACTGCCTCTGTACGATAAAGTGAAGCTGTTGGAGCAAGAATGGCGTGAAGCTTCCGGACTTGGCAAACTGCATGTCAAAGCCTTATTTCAACAATTTGTATATGAGTTGTTGCAGCAGTTGTATCGGCAGGGCATTGAGCCTCTTAAGCCCGACCTGGTATCGCAGGCTGTAGCCTATATTCGTGAGCATTTTAGTCGGCCTATGGCACTTGAGTCCATTGCAGAGGAGCTAGAATGCAGTATTGGACATTTATCCAGGTTGTTCAAAAATAAAATGCATACCAGTCCGATTCATTACTTGGGCCAAGTAAGAGCAGATCGAGCGGCAGAACTGCTAATGCAGACAGACGCCACTTTGCAGGAGATCGCAGAGCGTGTGGGATATCCAGATGCCCATTCTTTAAGTCGCAGCTTCAAGAAATATAAGGGACTATCTCCCGTACGATTCAAAAAGGAACGGGAGCATCATGCTCAGAAGCAAGATCAGGATATGCCCCAAACGATGCTTAAATATGCCCTTCAGCGGACATCTTTCGCACGTTATACTGATATTGATTATCAATATCGGTATAACGCGGAAGGAGATTTGTTTATGCACGGAAGAGTCAAAATAACGGCCATGATGATTATGCTGTGTTTATCATTGATGCTGGGAGCTTGCTCGGCTCCGACGAATACAAATGGAAGCTCGCAAACGAAGGCTAATCATACAGCGACATCATCCAACAGCGATGGACAAGCGGCAGTGCAAGCACAGACAAGAACGGTTAAGACATTAAAAGGCGATGTGGAAGTACCTGCAAACCCGAAACGAGTGGCATCGGATCAGTATATGGGTCATCTTTTGAAGCTGGGGATTATTCCGGTGGGGGTCAGAAGCTTTATGCTGAATGAGGCTTGGATTGATCAATCGGGATATCCCAAAGAGAAATTGGCCGGAATCAAGGATCTCGGTGAATTTCCTATGGATTTGGAGGAACTGACCGTTCTGCAACCGGATTTAATTATCGGTTCAATCGAAAAGAACATCGACAGCTACCAAAAGGTAGGAACGACTGTGTTCCTGCCGTATTGGGAAGGCGAATCTACAGCGGGACCGCTGGATAAATTCCGCAGAATTAGCGAAATCTTTGGCAAGCAGAAAGAAGCCGAGCAGTGGATTACTGAATATGAGAAGAAAGCTGCAGAGGCCAGAACGAAAATTCAAGGTATCGTTAAAGACGGAGAGACGGTTTCAATTGTACAAGTCGCCAATAAATCGATATATGTTTTGGCAGCAAAAGGCGGCAATTACGGAAGTCCGACCATTTATCAGATGCTAAAGCTGCCACCTACCAAAAAGGCATTGAACATGAAAGAAGGATTTGAAAATATTTCGCTTGAAGTTTTACCCGAGTATATGGGAGATCACATCTTTGTATACGGTTCAGAAGATGAAGGGGCTAATCAGATTCTGCATAGTGAGCTATGGAAAGGCCTTCCGGCTGTAAAAAAAGGACAGGTTTATATGTACGGTTCATTTAGCGATAAAGGGGATGAGTTTGTGATGGAAGATCCTTATTCATTGGAGCTTCAATTGGATACCATAGTTAATCTCTTATTAGCCCACAAGAAATAAAGCTGAATACAGCTATAAAAATCGAAAATACGTTACCGATGAAACACTTGATTCATAGACAAAAAAACTGCTAAAACGAGGGTAAACCTCTGTGTTTAGCAGTTTTTTTGTCGTAATTCAACAGAGGCACTCACCTCAGTCGCTTATTGTAGTCGTCACCACGCCATTAATGACTGCCGTTCGCTGCAACATCCTCGTTTACAAAAAACAGTGACTATTCTCACAAAAAACGACATCTTCCGACACTGGAATGCCATATTATAGTAAGTGTTGATAGGCTATAATCGTAGCAGTGAAAACGGATTGTCACAAAAATTTATTAGAGTCAGGATTGGTGGTTCAAATAATGAAGCTGGCAACAAAATTAACTTGGATGATGCTCATCATATTGCTTCTCGTAGGCTCCTCCATTGGATACTTCGGATATCGTACCGCTTACCATCAAGTGGATGAAGCTGCTGGAATCGAGCTGGTGGGTTGCGCCAATATTACGACTGGCCTTATAGATCCTGCGGATATATCGGCTCTGGTCAGTGGAGATAACAGCAAACTTGCTGCCATTGAAGACCGGATCGGCTGGATTGTAGCCCATAAGCCTATTTTTAAGGAGGCTTTTATTATCTCTTTGGATGGAAAAATTTTGGCCGCCGATGCCAACTTTAAGCAAAGAGGCTATCAAGCTGGCGATTCTTTCTACTTTACAGACGAAGACAAAGAAATGATAACTACCATGAAACATTCAGCATATTCCAAGGTTTATACATATGAAGGAACCTCGCTCAAAACTGGATACGGCCCCATTTATCAGGACCATGATCCCACCAAGCCCATTGTTGCACTGATGGCCATCAATTTTGACGGCTCGTTAATTCAGGAACGGACGTTGGATATTATTGTTCAGCCCTTTATTATTGGCGGCTCCATTTTCATCGTGGCTATCCTTGTTGTTTACCTGTTGATTCGCCATATGGTAAGTCCGCTTACCAAGCTGTCAGCCTCTGTGAACACCATTACCAAGGGCGACCTTACCCATGAACCGCTTCTCTTCAAAAACAAGGATGAAATCGGGACGCTGGCCCGCGACTTCAACGATATGACAATGAACCTGCGCAACCTGATTACTCAGGTCAACGACACCTCTATGCTGGTCGCTTCTTCCTCTCAAGAGCTGTCTGCCAGCGCACAGGCAACGAACCGTGCTGGAGAGCATAGCGTGAATGTTACGATTGAGTTGGCTGATGGGGCGCATACCCAATTGCAAAACCTGGAAGGAAGCTATAAAGCTATTCAGGATATGTCCCGCTTCATCAGCGATATTGCTGGCAATGCGGACATCGCAATGAACAAGGCCGCGGATAATGTCCAGAAAGCACGCCTTGGCCGGGAATCAATGGATTCCACCACCTCCCAAATGGGAGTTGTCAGCGAAAGCATCGGCGATCTCTCAAGCATTATTCATACGCTTGGCAGCCACTCCAAGGAGATTGAGAACATTGTCGGCACCATTGCCAGCATCGCCGAGGAGACCAACTTGCTGTCTTTGAATGCAGCGATAGAAGCTGCGCGCGCCGGAGAAGAAGGTCAGGGCTTTGCCGTTGTCGCTGGCTCTGTCCGCAAATTGGCCGAACGTTCGGCCAATTCTGCCACACAAATCAGCGAGCTGATCAGTCTGATTATCGCCCAAATGGACAAGGCAGGAGAAACTATGAAGCGTTCCACGAACGAAATGATGCAGGGCAAGGAGTTGATCATATCAGCCGGGCGCTCCTTCTCCGAGATTGAAGTCTCCATCTCCGACATGTCTTCCCAAAGCGAGCAAATATCAGCCACAGTTCGGGATCTGGCGCTGATCTCTGAAGGGCTCGTTGAAGCCATTCAGAATACCGTAATGGTCTCTAACCATACGGTTAAAGGGGCAGAGTCCCTGTCCGCCTCTTCGGAGCAACAGCTTGCTGCCATGCAAGAAGTGGAATCCTCCGCAGCGCTCCTCTCATCACTGGCCGAGAAGCTTCAGGTGCTTGTGGAGAACTTCAAGATTTAAATATTCGAGGTTCAAAGAGAAATAAACCGCTAAAGACGAGGGTAAACCCTGTGTTTGGCGGTTTTTTATAGTAATTTTACGAAGGCTTTCTCTCAGTCGCTTATGGTAGTCGTTACTGTGACATTGTTGACAGAGGTTGAGGAAGCACTAGAGTTGAAATTAATAACCTCAACGACTACTGTTGCACCAACAATCAGGCCTGTATTTATAATTAGATTTGTAGCAGAAAGCGTTGTTAAGCCGCCTCGCTGCAACGTCCCATTTACAAATACATTGTAGTATCCGCTACTGGTCGGAACAACAAGACTGTTTGCCGCGACTGAAGTACCACTATCATTTGTGAAATTTTGTGCCGGGATAGTGGTCACTCCACCTAATATATTACCAAGCACGACAATAGCTGTGTAACGATTAACCACTGGAGTGACATTGATACTTGTTGTAATAGCAATGTTTCCAGATACGATACTGTCTGCTTCCAGATAGATTCGAATAATAGACATAGGAATTCCTCCATTCCTAATATTCCAGATAAATATTATAGTTTATGTGAATATTCTAGATATGGATTGGATGGGGGAGGAGTCTTCCAATTATTTCTCTTTGTTCAAGCTTCTTTGGGCCCGGGTTACTATTCGCTTCGTTTCTTTGGTATCCGAAATCATCAGCCATGCATTACAAACTTGAAGAACCCATTCTGGGTTGGTTTTGCTGGCGTCATTCAACCAATTACCAACGGAGTCCTGGACATATTTGGCCGGATCGGACTGAACAGCCTCCAAGAGAGGAAGAGCCAGCTCGGGATGTTCTTTTAGTTCAGGGATGTGCTTGGCCCAAACGCCTTGCGGTCGGGTTAATTCAATGGCAAAACGACGTATGTTAGCATCCTCATCTCGCACCCAACTGTCTAACAGGGCAAGCCCTTCAAGCAGTTGCAAGGATATGGATTCTCTCACGGCCATCCAGGCTATTTCACGTACTCCGAAATGGGAATCGGCTGTAAAGGGGCGAATGCCAGCCAATTTTTCCTTTACACTTAAACGGGGATCAATCCCGATGATGTAGGCAGCCCAGCAGCGAATACTGTCTGAAAGATGGGAGGCCATCGCATCAAAGATGCGAATACGTTCTTCTATCGCTTGTTGCTCAAACACATGAAGCCACGCTCGCGCGATTGCAGGTATCATTTTCATGATCTTCTTTTCCTTCAGCTGATTCAATTCGGTCATGAAGACATCGGATGATCGCTGCAAGCCAAATTCATCAAGAGTATTTTGCAATAGTACAACATGATCGACAGCCAGCCATTCGGTGAGATTCACCGTCTCAAGCCGCCCCTGCTGTAGCAGCTGAAGCACATCATTAGGAATATCTGACCCTTTGCGGGCCCCTTTTCGGTGTAACATTTCATTCACTCCATATCGTAAATTGTCTGATAGGTATACGATACTTTTTTGGGTAGGAGTATAGATGTAATGTAGTTTACAACTTCATTAGCTTTTCGCGATGGATGTAAATCGTCTTAAAGCCGGTTTTAATGACCTTTTCTTTGACAAGCTCCTGAAGAGCAGTTGTTACAGCCTCACGGGTGGCCCCGACCAGATTCGCAATTTCCTGATGGGAGAGAGGAAAATTGATTTTGCAATACTCTTCACGGCTTTGGAGGGCGAACTGATCGGACAATTTCAGAAGAACATACAAAATTTTATCCTGTAAATTTCCCAAAGCTAAATGCTGGGCCAGACTGCTCATTCCTGAGATTCGGTCACTTAACACCTTGATCATGTTCATCATGAACCGGGGATGTTCTATTAAAAAATGCTCGAATCGGTCTTTGTCCATCCGGCAGATATCGCATTCTTCTATCGTTTCTATATACATATCCCTTGTTCCTAGTGAAATCATATCCATTTCACCAAATACATTTCCTTCGCTGAGGATATCCAAAGTAAATTGCTTTCCGTCAGCGTTTAGCTTATACAGACGTACTTTTCCCTTTTTCACAAAATAAAGTCCCTCGGAAAAGGTTTCTGGGGTTTGTATAAAGGTTTTTTTCGCTATAGTCGTAATGGAGGTCATTTGGTCCATTTCAATTAAATCTTCTAATGAGAGACTATGAAGCAAATTAAATTGGGACAGGTATTGAATGCTATTCATATGTTCTCCTTTTCGTTGCACAGGGTATACAGAATCATAATACAATTATAGCTTCTCTGAGGTATTTTGACCTCTATTACTCACTTGTTTGCGCTAGAGTGAATAATGAATTTTGGGGAATCTGTCGGATTTATGTAAAGGGGAGGTTGGTATAAAATAGATATGCATGTTTGATAGTAGATACATAAAGAGCGAGGGAATAACGATGATTAAATTAAAAGATGTAGGCAATTTCGAGGTCCTTCCTGAGAGAGCGATGCATATCGTTCAAGGCAATATATCCGCTTTACGCCAAGCGCTGACCGAAGGCTGGGATATAGAACAAGGGATCGTACTCAGTAAATATACGACATTAAGTCCATTGGATATTACACTCATCACTGAGCAAATGGAAGTCTTGAAGCTACTGGTCGATGAGGGGGTTCAACTTAATGTGAAGGATAATCCCGCATTCCTGACGGCTGTTCGCTATGGTACCGAAGAGATTGTCAGTTATGTGGTCGCCCATGGCGCCAAGCTGGACGGGAAAAATCATGTCAAATCCGGTGCCTATGAGCAAGCTTACTACGGTAACAAAAGCAATATGCTGCTTATCCATGAGTTGGGCCTCGATATGAAGCAGCATGCTGGAGCAACACTCCGCAACGCAGTTAGTAAGCATGACCTGAAAACAGTAGCATTACTATTGGAACATGGCGTAGATATTAATTTCAATGCCCCTAATATGGTATATCCTTATAAAGCCACGCCTTTGACAGTGGCGGCACGCAACAATGATTTTGCGATGGTGAAGTATTTGGTTCAGCAAGGCGCTGATGTGACGCTGGCAGAAAAAGATGGAGAACGGGCATATACAATTGCACTAAGTAATAAAAACGTAGAAATGGCTGAGTATTTAAAGTCTGTAGAGCCTCCAGCATTTCATAATCTGGAAAATAAACGACATGCTTTGAAAAGCTACAAGCTTCCAAAGGAGATTGTTGCCTTTCTGATGGGGGATCAGCTCCGTGTGGACCTGCCAGAAAATGATCTTGATATTCAATTTGTTGAGTTCTTCTCATTCATAGATACGGTTGAGATGAAGGTAGGTCGGCAAAAGCTGTTGCGTCTGTCTCTAAAAGTAGATAATTACTCGGATATTATATTGGTGTGGAATCCGAGGCAGAAGTGCCTGGGTTATTATGACGAGGAGCATCAGGAATATGCGGATGTGTGCAGCTTTGCCGAGTTTCTTGCACAGCCGGAAGATTATCTGGAGAAGATTATTGAGGGGGAATATTTATCATAACGAGGTGAGCCATGAATGCGGTATGCACGCAGTCATGGCTCTTGTTATTTTAAAATACAGCGCTAGTGTACACAGATGCCTAATGCTCATCAGGAATGGTTACGTATGAGCTGAATGAGATTTAGGGTAGCGGTAGATAGGGGTTCGTTCTTGCGGGTACAGATGGCGATTGAATTGAGAAGCTGGATGTCTTCTACATATACCCGGCACAGCTCGCCGCGTTCTACATATTCATATTCTTGTTTGAATTTTGCAATCCAGGCTGGAATGAGAAAATGAGCCGGTAAATAAGTAGCTGCTAGCCGGATATGACCATGGACTCCATCACGATAATCTTGAGATAATTGTTCGATTTGCTGTTCGACGGCAAAGAGCCGTTTGGCGAGTACAGCAAGCTTTTTACCAGCATCCGTTAAGGCAATCCCTCTTCCTAGCGGCATGAGCAGTGTGAGAGATATTTCTTTTTCAAATTTTTTAATCTGGGCGGTAATCGCAGGTTGGCTAATATTTAAAAGTTCAGAGGCACGTGTCACACTCCCTAATAATTCATTTACAATCAAATTGTAAGTTAATCCAAAGGAGAGTGGAGCGAATGAATCAAACGAACACGTGGGATCAAGTAGACCAGTATATCTCGGAGAGTCTCGTTCCGCATGATGCTGTCTTGGAACAAGTATTGGCTACTAACCAAAAGGCGGGACTACCTCCGCATGATGTATCGCCCAATCAGGGAAAGCTATTAAATATCCTTGCTCAAATGCAGGGAGCGCGACGCGTGCTGGAGATCGGTACTTTGGGAGGCTACAGTACAATCTGGTTGGGAAGGGCGTTGCTGAAGGATGGAAAAATAGTTACGCTGGAAGCCAACCCGATCCATGCTAAAATTGCCCGGTCGAATATATCGCTGGCTCAGTTGGATGGAATGGTGGAACTTCGGGAGGGAGAAGCTTTGGAGCAGTTAGCACAGATGAAAGAGGAGGAAGTTGAGCACAGACCCTCAGGTGCAGGGAGTAAGAAAGTTTTATGATATGCTGGCTGAAGAATCAAGAATTACAGCTACAGCTATCCAAACCGTGGGGAGCAAGGGGTATGACGGTTTCGTCATTGGAATCGTTAAGGGCTGAACGCTAAGCGTCTCGATTGGCTAAACACAAAGGGGATCAGTCCTCGTGTTTAGCTTTTTTCTGAGTAGAGAAGATGGGGACGAATTGTGCGCATAATGGTAAAATAGTACTGATGGAAGCCTTAGAACGTTTTTGAACGTTTACTGCTGAATTCCTATGTAAGAAGAATGAATTTACATAAAAGTGGATGGATTTTCTTTAAAATGTAAACGCAATCATAATGATTGGATCAGGAATTCACCATTTTGTAAAAAAATGAATTAGAAATGAATTTTTTTGAATCTTTTTGAAGAAAAATGATTGTTTTTTGTCAAGTTTGTGGTACGATATGAACAGTTGGGGGAATGATGATGCTGACGGAAGAAAGATACAAGTTAATAATACAGCGCTTACAAGAATGTGGTGTTGTAAAGTTGCAAGAATTGGCTGATCTGTTGGGAGCTTCTGAGTCAACGATTCGGCGTGATTTGATAGATCTTGAGGGCCGTCAGTTGCTCAAGCGGATTCATGGCGGGGCAACCTTGCTGAATCAGAAAAGTCAGGAACCTGGCATGGAAGAAAAAACATTCAAAAACGTTCAAGAAAAAAATGCAGTGGCCCGTATAGCAGCCAAAGAAATTTTGGATGGCGAATGTATTTATCTGGATGCGGGAACAACAACGATGGCGATGATTCCTTACATTGAAGCTAAAGACGTGACGGTCGTGACGAATGGACTATCCCACGTAGAAGCACTGGTAAGCAAAAGAATCAGAAGCTATCTACTGGGAGGGATGATGAAAATTCATACCAAAGCCGTAATCGGGAGTATTGCCCTACAAAATTTGGACAATTTTCGATTCGACAAGTGCTTTCTAGGAACGAACGGGGTGGATATGGAAATGGGGTATACAACTCCTGATCCCGAAGAGGCGCTGATCAAGCGGCGTGCCCACCAGTTGTCTGGCAAAACGTATGTGTTAGCCGATTCCAGCAAAATTGGAGAAGTAACCTTCGCCAAACTGTTCGAGCTCAAGGAAGCTATACTTATTACCGAATCGATGCCAGAACGGTCACGCCGATCCATCGCTCAGAAAACTAAGATAATCGAGGGATAACAATGATATATACAGTAACGCTGAACCCTTCCATTGATTATATCGTGGAAGTTGATGATTTGAAGCTTGGTGATTTGAACCGGATGAAACGTGATTTAAAACTGCCAGGTGGTAAGGGAATTAATGTATCACGTGTACTGAACCAGTTGGGAGCAGATAGCACAGCGATTGGTTTTCTCGGAGGATTCACAGGCAGGTTTATCGACGATACATTGCGGGAAGAATCCATTAAAACTGATTTTGTAATTATCGAAGATGACACACGGATTAACATTAAGCTCAAGCATGGCGATGAAACGGAAATTAACGGTTTGGGACCTGCGATTCGTGAGCAAGAGGCCGATGCGTTGGTGCAAAAGCTGGCGGGACTCCAGAAAAATGACATTGTCGTCTTGTCGGGAAGTATCCCGCCGTCACTTGGAGGAGACTTCTATGATCGGCTGATTAGCGTATGCCAGCAAACTGGAGCTGAATTCGTCATCGACACCACAGGTGAGGCGCTGATGAAGGCACTGGTTCATAAACCGCTGCTCATCAAGCCGAATCACCATGAGCTGGCTGAGTTGTTTGGCGTAACTATTCATTCAAAGGAGGAGATCGTCACTTACGGTCGTAAGCTGCTGGAAGCAGGTGCAAAAAATGTACTGATTTCCATGGCAGGAGAAGGGGCTTTGTTCATTACGGCAGATGAAGTGTATCACGCAAATGTACCAGCAGGAACGGTGAAAAATTCTGTAGGCGCAGGTGATTCAATGATTGCTGGATTCGTGGGTACGCTGGCTCTTCATGGCGATCCGATCGAAGCATTCCGTGCAGGAGTGGCATCCGGAAGCGCAACTGCGTTCTCCGATGATCTGGCTACTAGAGAGAAGATTGAACAATTACGGCCGCAAGTCACGATTTCAAAACGGTAATCCAGCTGCATCATGAGCTTATTATGCGTGTCTCGACACGCTGATCGAACTTAGGAGAGTGTGAAAAATGAGAATAACAGACCTGATGATTAAAGAAACGATGATCATGGACCTGCAGGCGACGACAAAAGACGAGGCGATTGAGGAGCTCATCGCTCGTCTCGAAGCAAGTGGACGTATTAATGACCGTGCCTTGTTTAAAGAAATGATTTACAAACGTGAAGCAGAATCCAGCACTGGAATTGGCGGCGGCATTGCGATGCCGCATGCCAAGACCAAAGCCGTGAATGAAGCGACCGTCGTTTTCGCCAAAAGCAGTAAAGGCGTAGAATTCGAATCGTTGGATGGTGAGCCGGCGAAAGTATTCTTCATGATTGCGGCTCCAGAGGGAGCAGCAAATACGCATCTTCGCACACTGGCTGCCCTTTCCCGGCTGTTGATTGATACCGATTTTATCGGGAACCTTATGAAAACGCAAACACCGGATGAAGTATCTATGCTGTTTGATACCAAGCAGGCGGAAGAAGAAGCTGCCAAGAAAGCAAAAGAGGCTAAGAAAGAGGATGCCAAAGCACAGCAAACGCCAGACGTTATCGTTGGCAATCCGAATTCTGACGAATTTGTGGTTGCAGTGACCGCTTGTCCTACAGGCATTGCACACACGTTTATGGCAGAAGATGCTCTCATTAAGAAAGCGAAAGAAATGGGTGTAAATATCCGTGTAGAGACGAACGGCTCGGAAGGCGCACAAAACGTACTGACAGCGGATGAAATTCGCCGTGCCAAAGGTGTAATCGTTGCAGCTGACAAGAAGGTTGAAATGGCCAGATTTGACGGTAAACCTGTATTGCAAAGACCGGTAAGCGACGGCATCCGTAAATCTGAGGAACTGATCCGCAAAGCGCTGAATGGCGATGCCCCAATTTATCGTAGTGAAGGTAAAGGCAGTGCTGAAGAGTCGAAAGCGGAGAAGAGCAGCGTGGGCAGCAAAATCTACAAGGATTTAATGAACGGTATTTCTCATATGCTGCCATTCGTTGTAGGCGGGGGGATTTTGTTAGCAATTTCCTTCTTGATTGAACAAGTGGCAGGAGAAGACAATGTATTGTTCCAACTGTTGCAGACAATTGGCGGTGGAACAGGTGCGTTCCACTTCCTGATTCCGATACTGGCCGGATTTATCGCGATGAGCATTGGAGACCGCCCGGCACTGATGCCAGGTATGGTTGGGGGTCTGATGGCTGTAAACTCTAATGCAGGTTTCCTTGGCGGTCTGGCAGCTGGTTTCATGGCTGGTTATGTGGTGATCTTCCTGCGTAAAGCTTTTGCAGGTCTGCCGAAAGCGCTGGATGGTTTAAAACCAATCTTGTTATACCCTGTATTTGGACTCCTAATTTCAGGCGCGATTATGTTCTACCTGTTCGATCCGATTTTCGGTGGTATTAATACGTGGCTTGTCAATGTTCTGAACAATTTGGGAACAGGTAATGCAGTTATTTTGGGTCTGATTCTGGGCGGAATGATGTCGATCGACATGGGTGGACCTTTTAACAAAGCAGCTTACGCATTTTCGATCGGTGTCTTTACTTCCAGTGGTAACACGAACGGAGCTATGATGGCGGCTGTTATGGCGGGTGGTATGGTACCTCCGTTGGCGATCGCATTAGCTTCGACGTTCTTCAAAAATAAGTTTACTGAGCAAGAGCGCAAGTCTGGCTTGACGAACTATGTACTTGGATTGTCCTTCATTACGGAAGGAGCCATTCCATTCGCAGCTGCTGATCCTCTGCGTGTCCTGACCTCTTGTATTGTAGGTTCAGCGATTGCTGGTGGTCTGACGCAGTTCTGGCAAATCAATCTTCCAGCTCCACATGGCGGAATTTTTGTAGCAGCTCTTGCCAATCATGCTTTGTTGTTCTTGCTTGCAGTGGCGATTGGTTCCGTGATTTCCGCGCTCATTCTGGGATTGTGGAAAAAACCGCTCGAAGCGAAATAACGGGTATCACAGGAGTGAAAAAATAAAAAGAGGGTCACATTTCCTTAGGCCTTCAAAATAGTAAAGCCGCTAAACACCAGGTTTCTGAGTGTTTGGCGGCTTTTTCTTTATGCAAAGGTGTCGGCTTTGCCTATATAGCTTATTAGTAGTTATTGCATTGGAGCTATAGCCTACAAAGCTCCTTAACCAGCTGTATAAACAGCTTTCGGGCCGAAAACATATACTGCTGGTGATGGTTGTTTTGTAGGAGTCCAATAGGAATATTCGGGTCTGTTAACTGGAGGGGGACGGTGACCAGCTCCTCCTGCATAGGCATTGATGATAGAACCACTCCAACTGAAGGAATCGTTTTTACAAATGTGGGGATCGACGAAATTTGACTGACAGTATAAAAAAACGGCATCGACGGGAAGCGGGAAAGTTCTTTTTCCAGTCGTATATGGTACAAGCAATTCTTACCTCCGACGATAAGCGGGTACTCGTACAGATCTTCGAGATGAAGCTCACTTTTTACCGCAAAAGGGTGATTACGGGACACAATAAAGGCGATGTGTTCGTGATATATGGGTTCAAAGTGTAAGGAAGGAATCGAGTGAGGTTCCCCGGAGATTGCAAAATCCAGCTTACCGTCCACCAAAGCATGTGCGAGTGCATCCGTGTTTCCAACTGTAAAATGGCACGTAATTTTCGGTTTATGCTCTCGAAACTGCTGCAGAACCAAGGGCAGTACGGTAGCCGCCACCGTTTCAATCACACCGATATGAAGCGTGCCAATCTCCTCCTTTTTCAGAGACTTCGCCTGGTCCATTACAAAATTCCAATGCTGAATAAGCCCGTCTATCTCCTCGGCATATAGTTTGCCTGGGGACGTTAACTCCGCATCCCAACCCCTTTTAAAAAGCTGAAATCCCAGCTCTTTCTCTAGCCTCTGGATTTGGCTCGTGACTGTAGACTGAGCGTAGTTTAATTTGGCAGCAGCTTTTGAAAACGTTCCTTCTTCGATTATGGTACGAAATGTAGTTAATTCTTTCAGATCCACGCATGCTCATCTCCATCGGTGAAATTGAATATATTTATGATTATTTTCAATTATACAGATGAAAGTAAGGGGGAGTACAATTATCTTATCCCAACGGATAGGAGAGATGAGCATGCCATTTGTACGAGTTGGATACATGGAGCAGCAATACACAGAGCAAGAGCTGCCTTGGATTAGCCGCTGTATCATGAACGCTTTGATCGAACATTTTCAGGTTCCGGAAAAAGATTACTTTCAGGTTTTTCATGCTCATAAGCAAAGCGAGTTTTATTATAGTCCCGATTATTTGAATGTACCCAGAACAGATAAGCTGCTGTATATTCAAATTACAATGGGAACGGGTAGAACTACGGAACAAAAAAAGAGTTTCTACCAAAAGTTAGCGGAACTCTTATCTATTGAATGTAAGGTTAGACCGGAGGATGTATTTGTAACACTGGTAGAGACTGAATTAGAGGATTGGTCCTTTGGCAACGGACTTGCCCAGATGATTGTATGAAGCATAAATTGATCAAATCGAGTGTTCGAGAAACCATCGGTGATTTTGCTCCCGCTTTTGTAGGTTATACGGAGGATGTTCTTTTTGGAGATGTATGGAGAAGAAGTGAGCTATCTCTCAGAGAACGGAGTCTCATCACCGTCTCCGCATTGGTAGCGGGTGAGCATGTAAATCAACTCCCTTATCACCTGAAACTGGCCAAGGAGAACGGGATTTCGGAGGAAGAACTGGTTGAGGTCATTACACAGCTTGCCTTTTATGTAGGATGGCCCCGGGCAGCCTCAGCTATTCAGGTTGCCAAAGAGGTATTTTGTAAAGAGAAAGAGAGTTAAACATGAACCTAAAAAAACCGCTAAGCACAAGGGATTCCGAGTGTTTGGCGGTTTTTTTGGCATGGCATACAAATGGAGAAGCGAAGGACTATCTGATCAGATGCAGGCAAAAGTCCAGATCAGCCTGGAGATGCTCCTTCATCAGCCGTTCTGCTGTATCGCCGTCATGTGCGCGGATAGCCTCACAAATATGCTGGTGCTCATCAATCAGAAAGGGACGATGATAGTAGACGACCGTATGACGGAATAAATAAATAACGGATTGCATCCGATTAAACAAATCAATCATCATCGAATTATTACTGGCCTTCATAATGATCTCATGAAACTCTTTGTTCGCTTGCATCACCTCATCCAGCGAGCCGGAACGCCCGATGTCCACACATTGCTCCAAAGCCAGTAGCTCTGTCTCGGACAAGTAGGCAGCCGCGCTGCGCGCCGCATGTCCTTCAAGCAGCATCCGTAGCTCAAAGGTATTGCGCAGGTCGGTTTCAGATAGCTTGACTACACGTTTATTGACGATAAGCCCTTCCTGCTCCAATTTGCGGATGGATTCACGGATAGGCGTGCGGCTTACACCGAGCTGCGTGGCAAGCTTTTCCTCAACCAACTTGGTTCCTTGAGGGATGGTTCCGTTCAGTATCATATCACGCAGTGTTTCATAAGATTGCTGGTGCGCCGTTCGAGAGTTATTGCTGCTGTACTGCATGTCATTCACCTCTACGTCTACTTTAGCGAAAAGATGGAGGTTAAACAATGTCTTTCCTATGTATTTGATAAAAATTGATACAAATTTTAAATTTTTGTATACAAAAATGAATTTATTGTGTACAATCGCAGATGTGAAGACGAATTAACAGCGCTTACATGTGATAAAAAGCGTTTACAAATGGGTTTTTCTAAAAAACCTGAATAGGAAATCGAATTTGAAAAGCTATGGAGGGACTTTAACATGACAAAGAAAATTGGATTTATTGGATTAGGTATTATGGGTCGTCCGATGTCGTTAAATCTTTTGAAAGCGGATTATGAGCTGACCGTATTTGATATTAATCAGGAAACCGTCGCTGCTTTGGTTGCGTCAGGCGCACATGCAACGGCATCCCCGAAGGAAGTTGCGGAGCGCAGTGAAATCATTTTTACGATGCTGCCGAATTCCAATCATGTGAAAGAAGTCATTTTGGGTGAGAACGGGATTTTAAAAGGGGCTAGTATTGGAAGCGTTATCGTTGATATGAGCTCGATTTCTCCAGTCGTCTCCAAAGAGCTGTCGGTGAAAGCCGTTGAGGCTGGTCTGCACATGCTGGATGCCCCTGTCAGTGGTGGCGAACCGAAAGCAATTGATGGGACATTGGCGATTATGGTTGGTGGCAAAGAATCAGTGTTTGAGCATGTCTTGGATGTTCTGCATGTGCTGGGTCAGGATATCACCTTGGTTGGTGATAACGGCTGCGGCACAACGGCAAAGCTGGCTAACCAGATCATGGTGAACCTGAATATCGCGGCCATGTCCGAAGCGCTTGTATTTGCAGCCAAGGCGGGAATTAATATTGAAAAAATGGTGCAAGCGATTCGCGGTGGATTGGCAGGCAGTGCGGTACTGGATGCTAAAGTTCCTCTGATCTTGCAACGGAATTTTGTAGCTGGGGGTCGGATTGATATTAACCTCAAGGACATCACGAACGTTATGGAAACCGCGCATGACATCGGTGTACCGTTGCCACTTAGTAGCCAACTGCTGGAAATATTCCACGCACTCAAAGTGGATGGTAAAGCGGCGGATGATCACGGCGGAATCGTGCAATATTTTGAAAAACTCGCAGGCGTACAGGTAAAAGCAGAGTAGTAGAGCATGCTAATCAAGAATTTGAATAAGGTGGAGATCACATGAATGTAAATGCAGGATATACTTCGTTGTTAGCTCTTCAAGCAGAATTGCCTCCTGAATGGGACAGCAAAGGATTGCGTCAGGAAATTCGCCGGATTAATGACGCCAGAGGACGGAAAATTATCGTATTAGACGATGATCCGACCGGGGTACAAACCGTTCATGATATTGATGTTTTGACGCAGTGGGATGAAGCATTGCTTCGTGAAGCATTCGACTCACCGGAAACGCTATTTTATATCCTGACCAATACACGCGGACTTGATGCGCAAACCGCAGAACGGATTAACCGCGAGATTGCTCGCAACGTACAGGCTGTCGCCACCGAAAAGGGCAAATCATTTACCTTTGTCAGCCGTAGTGATTCCATGTTGCGTGGGTATTACCCGCTGGAAACGGACGTACTGGCAGAAGAAGGATCGCGTCAAAGTGGACGGAGCTACGACGGTCATCTGATCATTCCAGCCTTTTTCGAAGCTGGGCGAGTAACTGGAGGCAACACCCACTATATGGTGGAGGACGATACGCTAATTCCCGTACATGAGTCGGAGTTTGCTAAGGATAAGGTATTTGGCTATGAAAACGGTGATTTGGCGGCATGGGTGGAAGAAAAGACAGAAGGCCGTATTCATGCCTCGGAATGTCTTGTCATTTCACTGGAACAGATTCGCAAGGGACCAGACGCTGTGCAAGAAGTATTGCTACAAGCGAAGGATAACGTACCAATCATCGTCAACGTGCTTTCGTATGCGGATATGGATGTAGTATCACTGGGGCTGCTGAAAGCAGAAGAGCAAGGGAAAACGTTTATTTTCCGCACAGCTGCTTCTTTTGTGAAATCGTATGCCGGGATATCTGACCAGGAATATTTGCCAAAGGAACGACTGATTGCAAGTGGACAGGAAGGTCACGGTGGTATTGTGGTCGTCGGTTCCTATGTTCAAAAAACAACAAAACAGCTGGAGCAGTTACTTACGTACCCGGAAATTGTGGGTCTTGAAATTGATGTGGAACGGGTGTTGGATTCTGAGGGCTACACACAGGAATTAAGCCGTGTTATCGCAGAAGCCAATACACAACTGGCTGCGGGCAACAATGTGGTGGTATACAGTAGCCGCAAACTCATTGCGGTAGATAATAAAGCTGATAATTTCAAAATTAGTCAAACGGTATCCGGTGCACTGGTCGAAATCGTACAGTCGCTTGAGACGGTGCCTAAGTTTATCATCGCCAAAGGCGGCATTACTTCCAGTGATGTGGCAACCAAAGGTCTTGCTATCCGAAAAGCACGTGTACTCGGCCAGGTTGCGGCAGGCATCCCTGTGTGGCTGACCGGAAACGAAGCCAAATTCAGCGGCATTCCGTATATTGTGTTCCCTGGTAATGTGGGCGGAGAACGAACATTGCTGGAAACCGTAGAGAAAATTGAAAACGAGCAGGGTTAACCCCTGTTTTTCAACAAACTTAGAGAGCGCTTACTTAATGAGGGGGTTATAACATGTATTCCGTATTCGGACTCAGTCATGATGCAAGTTTGTTATTGTATGCACTTATTTCTATTATTGGACTGATTCTGCTGATCGCTAAAGTCAAAATGAACCCATTTGTCGCGCTCATCGTCGGTGCTGTATTCATGGGTCTAATTGCAGGTATGCCGCTGAAAAGTATTGTGACAGCTTATCAAGAAGGTGTGGCCAGTGTGCTCGGTTTTATCGCCATTGTTCTTGGTCTGGGTACGATGCTGGGTAAGCTGATGGCTGAGTCTGGTGGTGCGGAGCAGATTGCCAAGACCATGGTGCGGGTGTTCGGTGAGAAAAATGTTCACTGGGCCATGATGGTGGTCGCTGTTATTTGTGGTATCCCGGTATTCATTCAGGTAGGTATCGTACTGTTGTTTCCGCTCGTATTCGTAATCGCCAAGCATACCGGAACTTCGCTGATCAAAATCGGAATTTCTCTCGTGGCTGGATTGGCGGTTGTGCATAGTCTTATCCCTCCGCATCCGGCAGCGATGCTGGCAGTAGGTATCTTTAACGCGAATATTGGTAAAACGATCTTCCTTGCGCTTATCGTAGCATTGCCGTCCGCAGCGATTGCGGGTCCGATCTACGGAAGCTGGATTTCCAAACGTATCAAGGTGGAGACTTCGAGTGAATTGATGGAACAATTTACAGAAACGAAAGAAAGAGAATTGCCGGGCTTTGGTATTACACTCTTCACCATTATGCTTCCCGTTATCCTGATGCTGCTGGCGACGATTGTCGATCTGATTTTGCCAGAAGCCAACGTCTTCAGACAGGTCATTGATTTCATCGGCAGTCCGATTATTGCGTTGCTGATTGCTTTGCTGTTCTCGCTTTACTCTTTTGGTTATGCACGCAACTTCGATAGCAAGCAGCTATTGAAGTTTACGAACGATTGCTTGGGTCCGGTTGCTTCTATCATCCTGCTGATCGGTGCAGGCGGTGGTTTCAACAAGATTCTGACTGCCAGCGGTGTAGGAGATGCGATTGCAGGTTTTGCCCAGCATGCACATTTGTCTCCGCTTGTATTGGCCTTTGTGATTGCAGGTCTTATCCGGGCCGCCGTTGGTTCCGCCACGGTAGCCATGACGACGGCGGCAGGTATTGTCGCTCCGATTGCAGTCACGATGCCGGGGGTGAGCCCGGAGCTACTGGTGTTGGCTACCGGAGCAGGCTCGATCATTTTGTCCCACGTGAATGACTCCGGCTTCTGGATTGTTAAAGAATACATGAACCTGTCCGTACCTCAAACGCTGAAAACGTGGACAGTCATGGAAACCATTCTCGGGTTCAGTGCTTTTGGTATCGTGATGATACTCAGTATTTTTATCTGATTTGTTCATAAACGATCTTCCCAGAAGACTTTTCAGCATGATTGTATTGTTATTCTGCTTTGAAAGCGGTATAGTAAGAGTAATTGAATGAAGGGTCAAGTGCCCTTCGGGATTGTTACTGGTTAGCAGGCGATACCCAAATAATGACTAATTGATTTAGTCGTTATTTGGTTTTTTTTGTTATTACAAACTTTGTCATTACATCAATGAGGTGAGCAGATAAATGATCATCCGGCAAATATTTAACAACAATGTCATCCGGGCCGAAAATCAGGTGGGTCATGAATTTGTTGTCATCGGGAATGGTCTGGGTTTTAAAAAGAAAAATGGTCAGAGGGTTGATGAGGAAAAAATAGAAAAAACCTTTGTATTAAAGTCTGATAAAATTCCGCAAAAATTAATTGATCTCATTGGAGAAACATCTGTAGAGTATTTAAAGGTGGCGGATGAAATTGTAGGCAGCGCGAAAAGGGAAATGGGAGATATTTTTAGTGATAATATCTATATTTCTCTGATTGATCATATTCAATTTGCTATCTCTCGATACAGAAAATCCGTGGGACTTAAAAATTCACTGCTATGGCAAATTAAAAAATTTTACAAGAAAGAATTTATGATTGGAATGAATGCATTGGATATCATCCATGCTCAATTTGGCATCCAAATGGATGAGCATGAAGCCAGCTTTATTGCTATGCATTTTGTAAATGCAAGACAAGACGGTCAGGGAATGAAACAAACGGTTGAGATTACCGAGGTCATTGATGACATTTTCAACATTGTAACCGATTACTATCAGATTACACTGGATGAAACTTCATTCAATTATTCCCGGTTTATTACTCATTTGCAGTACTTTGCCCAACGATTGCTGAGCAATGAACAAGAGCAACTGGCTTCAGGTGACAATTTCTTGTATGATCAGGTCAAAGATAAATATGCGAGGGCTTTTCAATGCACCCAATTAATCAATCAATATTTGGAATTAAAGCATGAAAGTGCTATGTCGATTGACGAAAAAGTGTATTTGACAATTCATATACAGCGTGTAACCTCCAGAAACGATATGGCTACTTCTTAGAAAAAAAAGCTTGCAAACGATTTCTAAGTGATTTATAGTAGGCTCACAACTTAAATATAAGGATTGTTACTGGTTAAGCAGGCGATACCTAAATGAATGGCAGTGATCATGTTCTTTGATCATACAGGCCTTTCGTTTAGGTATTTTTTTGTTTTCAGGCAATCTGCCCAAGAGGAGAATGAACATGGACCATAAGAAAATGGGCGAGGACATCGTACGTCTCGTTGGAGGAGAAGAAAATATCAATGGGCTTGTCCATTGTGCTACACGACTCCGATTTGACCTGAAGGATTCACGAAAAGCCGAAAGAGAAGCGCTTGAGAAGCACGAGGGGATCATTACAGTTGTTGAAAGCGGAGGACAATTTCAAGTTGTTATTGGCAGCCATGTTGCCTATGTATATGCGGAGATCATGAAAAACAGGAATTTTGAATCGAATTCCTCTACAGCCAGTGAATCCAGTGGTAAAAAAACATCGGTCATATCCACAATCTTTGAAGTCATTTCCGGCAGTTTCTCCCCGTTGATTCCGGCGATGGCGGGCTCGGGGATGATAAAAGCACTCCTGACGGTTTTGACCTTGCTGGGATGGATGTCTGTAACAAGTGATACTTATATGATCCTGTCTGCTGCAGGGAATGCTGTGTTTTACTTTTTGCCGATTTTGCTTGGGATCACGCTTGGTATAAAGCTGAAGGCGAATCCTTATGTAGCTGGTGTGATCGGTGCGGCTCTCATGGAACCCAACTTTACGGGGCTGATGGACAAAGGCTCTGATGTATCGTTTTTAGGAATACCGGTGGTCATGATGAACTACTCCGCCAGTGTTTTCCCGATTTTCATATCCATTAGCATATATGCGTTGGTGGATAAGTTTTTGAAGAAGATCATTCTTAAGGATTTACAACTATTTTTAGTTCCGATGCTGGCTTTGATGATTATGGTTCCGCTATCTGCGATGGCTTTCGGACCTTTCGGTACAGGGGTAGGAGATTGGATTTCTTCAGGTGTGACATGGTTAATCGGTGTAAGTGGAATTTTGTCAGGGATTGTTCTTGGCGGTTTTATGACCTTTATGGTCGTCTTCGGACTTCACTGGGGTTTTACACCCATTACGATTCAAAATATCGGTGTTGGCGGTGATCCGATTGAGGCGATGGCTGCAGCAGCTGTATTTGCTCAAATTGGTGTCGCATTTGGTATCTTCCTGAAGGCGAGAAAAGATAAAACACTTAGAACTCTTGCCGGTTCCACGAGTATTACAGGATTGCTGGCTGGTGTGACAGAGCCGATTGTGTATGGTCTGGTGCTTCGTTATAAACGTGTCATTCCGATTGTCATTATCGCAGGCGCTCTAGGCGGAGCTATCAATGGACATTTTGGAGTGAAAATGACGGCTTATGTTTTTCACAACATTTTTGCAATTCCAGTATATACGCCAACCTTAATTTATGTTATCGCCATTGCATGTTCATTTATAGCTGCAACGATGCTGATCCTTATTTTTGGATATGAAAGCAAGGTAAAGGGGGAGGCCCCAGAAACAGTTGAATCCGTGAAAACAGCAGAACCAGAGCCTGTTGTTACAGCAACCAAGGCCGTTGATATCAAGAAAGAAACAATCTACAGCCCGATCACAGGCAGGACCACACCACTGAGTCAAGTGAATGATTCTGCATTTTCTACAGGGGCCATGGGAAAAGGGTTAGCCATTGAACCGTCTGTCGGCGAGGTTGTAGCGCCAATAGATGGAGTCGTAACCTCGCTGTTCCCCACAGGACATGCCATAGGATTGACTTCCAGTGCAGGTACAGAGATATTAATTCATATCGGAATTAACACCGTTTCGCTGAAAGGGAAGCATTTTAATCCAGTGGTTAAAGAGGGCGACAGCGTGAAACAGGGCGATTTGTTAATCCAATTTGACAGGGAGCAGATTATTGAAGCAGGATACGAAATCGTAACGCCTGTCATCGTCACACTTACGCAACATAAAGTGGACGTATTTGAGACAAATCAGGAGCAGATTCAAAAAAATGAAGTATTGTTAACTTTGGTTGTGTGATACTGGCAAGCATCATCATCACATATATGAATTGCGAACATCAGAAGGATATAACTATAACTGGAGGGACTAGATCATGAAACATAATCAATTGAAGGCATTTCCTGAAAATTTTTTCTGGGGAGCTTCCACTTCCGCTTATCAAGTAGAGGGTGCATGGGACGAAGATGGAAAAGGACCTTCTGTCATTGACATGGCTAATCACGTCGAAGGGGTCACTGATTTTAAGGTAACCAGTGATCATTACCATATGTTCAAAGAAGACGTAGCTCTGATGGCTGAAATGGGCTTTAAAGCATATCGTTTCTCTATTGCTTGGACACGTATTTATCCCCAGGGCGCAGGTGAAGTTAATCAGAAGGGAATCGCGTTTTACAGCTCATTAATTGATGAACTAATTAAATACGGGATTGAACCGATTGTTACTATGTATCATTTTGATCTGCCTTATGCTCTTGAAAAACAAGGCGGTTGGTCGAAGAGGGAGACGATTGATGCCTTCGAACAGTATGCCAAAACATTGTTTGAGAACTTTGGAGACAGGGTGAAATATTGGTTAACCATTAATGAGCAGAACATGCTGATTCTCCATCCCGGTTCTATTGGCACATTAGATACAAGTCTCGAAAATCCACAAAGGGTACTGTATCAACAAAATCATCATATGTTAGTCGCGCAGGCGAAAGCAATGGTATTGTGCCATGAAATGCTACCTGACGCGAAAATTGGACCTGCGCCGAATATCGGGGTTATCTATCCAGCCAGTTCCAAGCCGGAAGATACACTGGCGGCTGATAACTATGCAGCCATTCGCAACTGGCTCTATCTGGATATGGCTGTATTTGGCCGTTACAATCACATTGCGTGGAGCTATTTGGTCGAGAAAGGCTATGAGCCTGTCATTGAAGAAGGGGATATGGACATTTTAGCGAAGGGGAACCCGGACTTTATCGCATTTAATTATTATACCTCTCAAACCGTAGGAGAAAGTTTAGATGACGGAAATGATTTTTCACATACAGGAGATCAGCATGAAATTGTGGGTGAACCCGGAGCGTACCGAGGTTCCATCAACCCCAACCTGCAAACGACGGAGTTTGGTTGGGAGATTGATCCGGTCGGCTTTAGAACCACATTACGCCAAATTTATTCTCGCTACCACTTGCCTTTAATCGTGACAGAGAACGGCTTGGGCGCTTTTGACAAGCTTGAAGAAGGGGATGTAGTGAATGATCCTTACCGCATTGACTTTTTCAAGAAACATATCGAGCAGATTCAACTGGCTATTACAGACGGTGTAGAAGTATTCGGCTTCTGTCCGTGGTCTGCGATTGATCTTGTTAGTACCCATCAGGGCTCCAGCAAGCGTTACGGTTTTATCTATGTGGATCGTGAGGAGTTTGATCTCAAGGATCTGCGTCGTATTCGTAAACAAAGCTTCTATTGGTATCAAAAGCTGATCTCCACAAACGGTGAAATTCGTTAATTAAAGTATCATAACTAGAGCACCTCCCTGAATGGAAGATTTTCATTTAGGGAGGTGTTTATATTTTTTAAACCTTAGGGGGAGAGGCTGATTTCATTTAAGCAACAACTATCCCTTTTCCAGAAGTGTAATTATGTATTATATAATAGAAGAAACACAAACGGAAAGGACATTATGCATTGACCTTACAACAATTAAAATATGTCATTGAGGTTGCCAATCATGGCTCCATGAATGAGGCGGCGAAGCGATTATTCATTTCCCAGCCCAGTCTGTCGAACGCGATTCGTGATTTGGAGGAAGAAATTCATATCACCATTTTTGAGCGTACCAATAAGGGGATTTCTTTGTCCAAGGAAGGCGTGGAATTCCTCGGTTATGCACGCCAGGTCGTTGAGCAGGCGGAGTTACTGGAAAGTCGCTATCTGGATGCCAAGCCTTCACCACAGCATTTTGCTGTGTCCACGCAGCATTACGCTTTTGCTGTAAATGCATTTGTGAATCTAGTGAATCAATATGGTCAAGAAGAGTATGAATTGGCTTTACGAGAGACCAAAACCCATGAAATCATACAGGATGTCAAAAGCCTGCGCAGTGAGATTGGAATCCTGTATCTGAACGAATTTAACGCCAAGGTCATTAACAAGCTGCTAAAAGATGCGAATCTGCAATTCAATAGCCTGTTTACGGCCAAGCCGCATATTTTTATCAGTGCCAATAATCCGCTATCTCGACAGTCTATCGTGACCATTGATCAGCTTCATCCGTATCCGTATTTGTCCTTTGAACAAGGGGAGTACAATTCCTTTCACTTTTCCGAGGAGATTCTCAGTACGTTGTCACATCCCAAAAGCATTCGTGTCCATGACCGGGCGACCCTTTTTAATTTGCTCATTGGCTTGAACGGCTATACGATTTCTACCGGGGTGATCAGTGCGGATCTGAACGGTAACGACATTATCTCCGTCCCTCTGGAATGTGATGAGTCTATTAATGTGGGATGGATTTGCCATAAAAACGCTGCACTCTCCAAGCTGGCTACCGTCTATGTAGAAGCGTTGCATGAGGCGATAGGGGAATAAAAGATTGGATATAGCCTTAGGCTATAACTAGCTATAGTTTATTGGAGTTACCTTATAACTGAAAATGTATGTTATCTTTCTTACAAGAACTTCACTACAGAAGCGAAAAAGGAGATAACCCTAATGAGCAGCATCCTTGACAATGCATCCCAACGTAAAGTGACCCCTTTTAGACATGATATGGTCGGCAGCTTTTTGCGCCCGCAAGCGATTAAAGACGCCAGAGTTCAATTTCAAAATAATGAAATCTCTGCGGACGAGCTGAGAAAGATTGAAGATGACGAAATTATCAAGCTAGTGGAAAAGCAAAAATCCGTAGGACTTCAAGCCGTGACAGACGGTGAATTCAGACGCTCCTGGTGGCATCTTGATTTTATGTGGGGTCTGGACGGCGTGGAAAAGGTACAGCTTTCGAACGGCTACCAATTCCAGGGTGTGGAAACAAGAGCGGAAACCGCACGCTTGTCCGGTAAAATCGGACATTCCCGTCATCCTTTCATTGAAGATTTCAAATTCCTGAAGCAAGTAGCAGGTGAGGATGCGATCGCGCGCCAGACGATCCCGGCACCTGCGCAATTCCTGGCCGAGCTGTTGCGTGGCGAAAATAAAGAAACAACCGATATGTATTACAGCAATCTGGATGAGCTGGTGACGGATATCGCCAAAGCTTACAAATCCGTGATTCAAGCGTTGTACAATGAGGGCTGCCGCAGCTTACAACTGGATGATTGCACATGGGGTATGCTCTGTGATAAAAACTATTGGGAAGCTAGACAGCATGCGGGTGAGAATGTGGAAGATACCAAAAAGCTGTTTGCCCGTGTGAATCAGGAAACGGTGAATGATCTCCCAGCCGATTTGGTCGTTACGACCCACGTATGCCGTGGTAACTACCATTCCACCTGGGCATCCTCTGGCGGCTATGAGCCTGTAGCTGAAACTCTGTTCGGCATCGACAACATCGACGGCTACTACCTCGAATTCGATACCGACCGTGCAGGTGATTTCACACCGCTTAAGCATCTGAAAGATCAAAAGCAGGTCGTACTGGGCCTCGTTTCCTCCAAAACAGGTGAACTGGAAGACAAGCAGACGGTCATTAATCGTATTAAGGAAGCGACTCAATTCGTCGACATCAACCACATCTGCCTCAGCCCACAATGCGGTTTTGCTTCGACAGAAGAGGGCAATATTCTGACAGAAGAGCAGCAGTGGAAAAAGCTTGCTTTCATTAAAGAGATTGCAGACGAGATTTGGAAGTAAGGGTTTAGGGGAATTGGATTGGAGAGGTTCGTAATACAAAAACACGCCACTTGGGGGCGTGTTTTTTTGTTATAAACCTAATAACTGCCCTTTAAAATACGTACTATTCATCAACATTGCAAATATCTTAATCACCATCAGAATAGAAGTATAAGAACTATTGTTGGAGATTGAGCAACAAGCGAAAATTAAGGCGTGTCGATTGAACTCATTCAAGTTCTAAGCACGACGAAATACTGTAACAATTTGATAATAACCTATTTAATGCGTTCGCGGAAAAGACACGCTTCTCTCATCAGCCCATTTTATTTTTTTACCTTAAAAAGTGGGACGGCATAAATGAAATTCTGGACTAAAAAACCATAGACTAACACTATCAGTAGGCTAATGTTTAACTGTGGACTCCATGATGGGAAAAATCAATCGAATCCCGTCTTTCACTCCTTCCATATAGATGAAGTGTTTGTCCTTACCTAGCTGATAGCCTAGGTTTCTTGCCATTCGGATAACAGATCTTGAAATGATCCATTTGAGTGAATAGATTTTTGTCGTCTGTTGAATATGAAACCTGTTGTTTGCTGGCGAGTTCTAAATGATGAAATCTCTGGGTAACGCTTCGAGAAACCAATCTGGCCAATTTAACATTGTACATTTTCCCTCCCGTGGTTGAAGTGTGTGTATGTTAACTCTGATGGGGAGGGATGGCAAGTTATTGTTTCATAAAAAAGCTCATTCCCACTCATGATTCAAGTAGGAGTAAGCTTTTGAAAGTTTAAGAATTATCATAACCAAGTTATTTGGGGAGTTTGACTATATCATTTTACTGGAAATAGGGATTGGAGATAGCACTTTTAGAAGAACAAAAATAGAAGGCTAACTGTATATATAAAAGCCATATTTAAAACGAAATATGAAAAAAGTAGAGCTCAATATACGACTTGTTTTGTAACATTTTGTCGTCTACTGGAATATATGTAGTTAATTTGGACGATATGAATTCAAGTCTTAAACAAGCATATAATTATATTCAACGTATGTAATTTTATTTTAAAGGGGGACATGCAAATATGGTTTTCGTTATTATCTCAATAGTATCTTTCTTGCTACTATTTTTTCTAATTTATAGAATTATTAAATATAAGACAAGGAAATATAACCGTGAAAATTTTGGGCTATCATTAATTATGCTTCTTATTCTAGTAGGAAGATTATATACAGGAGAATCTAATCTAAAACCCTTGCTAATAGGTTATATATTTTTGTTCTCTGTTTTATTATTGATTTTTTTATTTGGCATGATTCGTAAGAAAAATAGTAAGCAATGAACGGAAGACCGTTTTACTGGTCGTCGTTGGACTTTTTATGTAGTGAATTTTTATCATGAAAAATCAAATAAGGGAAAACATCGAGGCATCCATGCTCTAGTGATCAGATCGGTCAATATGCCGGCCTTATATTGAAGGGATTGTTTTCCTAGTTAGTAAGCCATCCGCTAAGGTTGTCACTGCTCGAACCACGACCAGTTCTTTGCCTTGTCCAATGGGTAACGTGGTGAGGTCGCCCAGCGCATAGTATTGCAGACTTTCGATCATATAGGTGACATACGAGCCAGCACGTTCGCCTGGCTTTTCCGCATCCAGCTCATGAAACGTTTTACGTACTCGATAAAATACATCCCGCTCCACCTTATGCTGTTTGCCTTCTGGCATCCCGAAGAAAACCTTGGGCGAGGCTGCGGTTACCTCTGGCACAAGTACCGAACCAAAGCGAGAAGCGAGGCGCTTTAAAAATGCCCAATCGGTCTCATCATATTGTAAAACAAATGTCTCCAGTTTGGCATAGTTGCTTACTGTATCAATGGCATCTCCGTACTGATATTTTCGAACCAGTGCTGTGACCAGATCATCATAGGTGCGGTGAATATCTTGATAGGAGCGTCTTTTACGTTTAATATCCATCTGGTATGAATGGGAAGCGGCCTCCAATTCAAACGTATACACGCCTCGTACGCAGTGTACGGACATACGTGTAACAATCCCATGGAACAGCCTTCTCAGCAATTGTCCCTGATCATTCAACTGACGAATCACAATCGGCTCTTGCTCCATATTTTGATCAATACAAGCCGCTCCCTGTTCTTCAGAGAGCATGCCACTGATATGTAAATAGGCATGATCGTTGATGGCACGTGTTATTTGAAGTAGTTCAATGTGTAGTGGCTGAAAGGGACCATAAAAGCGCAGGCTTTCATATCCGATCCCATCTGATAATACGCTCAAGTGAGTTCAAGACTCCTTTCTAGATGCGATGGGTATTTCCAAGTAAAGCACGTCATCTTGAAATTGCTTCTGATTAAAGAAGACGCAGATGAGTACAACTGTCAGTCAAGATAGATATGTATTACAAGGTTTGTACGCTAAAAAGGGGCGAGAGGTGATATTTAAGTAACAACCCAGCATATGTATTTATCGGTTAAAAGAGAGATTTAGTTTACAGAATGACCCATTGGTTGGGGGATTTACTATGTTTATTTTTGGAAGTAGGAGAAGGGGGTTAAGTTGTGTACAGTGGCGGTCATTATCAATACTTTCATTTCTCACTTGATCGAATAGCTGTGTAAACAAAAAAACGTATTTAGTTTACTCGACTAAATACGTTTTTTGTTTGCTTTGAAAATGCATATTTATGTTTTAGTTACGACTTTTGAATGAACCCACATATGTAAGATCATTACTGTTAATGACTTGACCTGGAGTCACAAAAGCCTCTTTATTTGGAGTATAATATCCTATAATAAAGTCTGTGTTATAGTTTCCATAATAGAAGGCTTGCCAAATGAATTTAGAGCAGTAATTAGGGTTTATAGTTTTAAGTTGAAAGTTATCCCAAGAAGCCCAAGGTATATAGTAACTTGTTACTGAAGAGTAATTGTTTTTTGCCCAATAAGCTGCGTTAAGGCCGTGAGTTGCTCTATAGACAGCGATTGATTCATTAGCCTTATGCCTCGATTGATAATAAGAAATGGTATCCCTTTTTCCACCTTCTCCTTGATTATCATTTACGGCATTTGCATGATAAACCATATAATCAGGCCCAATAATTCCAACATGTCCGACAATCGGTGCATTTCCGCCTAATGCTTTTGATGAATAAAGCACATCTCCTACCCTAACTCTGATATTGGTCCCTGGATAGGTTGAATCTGGCTCTAACGCTGATGGCGCAAAGCCATATGTGTCCTCAGAAGCACTTACAGAAGGATCAACTTTGGAAACACTTACAGAAGGATTAACTTCAGAGGCACTTACAGAAGTTATACCAAGAAAAGAGGTAAAGAAAAGAAGTATTAGTAGAGCAGGCAAAAAAATCTATAATTTTTTCATAATACACCGCCATTTTCCATAAATTTAAATGCAATACTTATTATACACAAAATATACTGGAAGTAAATAGAATAATAATGTATGATTATCCTAAAATGGAATTATTTTGTTGAAATAATTAGTTTGTTGAAATAAAGATGAGGGAGATGAAAAAATTGAGTTTTTATAATAATAGATTGGTTCAGATATTAATCGTAATACTCTATCCCATTACGGCATTTGTGATATTAAGTAATGGTGCCAAGATAGTTTCATGGGGGATACCAGCAGTCATTGCAGTTTTGTTTTGTTTTCTTTGGCAAAACCTTCGACATTTAATGATTTCTAATGTATTGTTATGGATTTTATCAGTACCAATTTGGTTGTTTTGGATTGAGGGGAGGCAGGTGGCAGAGGTTTTCATTGCATCTTTACCATTCATCATACCCCTATATATATTTATTGTGTTTCTACCAGAAGTTATAATTGTTTTGATTAGGAATTTTCTTCTCAATAAGTTTAGACGGTAGCGTTAAGAATTATGTGTAAATGAAGATAACCTTTCCTGTAGAAGAGTGGATTCATTTTTGCTAGTGAACAGATGAGTTGGCTACAGAAGAGCAACTAATAGATTATGCCCGCTTGTTAGAGACTCACGGCGTCTGGTTGCTCCAGATTGTAGCATTGACCGTATATGCTTAGAGAAAAGCTCCAATTAATAAATGATTCTATTCTTCAATTTTTGAATAAACATACCATTTTCTGATCTAACTATATTCTTTCCGTCGTCTCGACACACGTGGAGTGCGTGGTAGTAATATACGGGAAGATATACTGGAGAAAGGCCTCGCTATAAGGTGCAGTAATATTTGGTCTCTCATCATATTGGAGTGTGGAGACAACCATAGTCGAAGAACCCACCTGTATTTAAGAAACAGGTGGGTTTATTTGATTTTCATAATTTTGAAAACAAAAAAATCTTTTTTAATTTGTAATCTCCCTTATCACATTCCTCGCCAAGCGTACTTTCTCTGGACTCGATTTTTGGAGCATTTTTACGATTTCTTGTATATCAGTTTCATGCTTTGTAACCTTAATATCCTCATTTACATAAGCAAAAAGCTGAATCAAATTAACATCCAATGCATTAGCAATTTTAGCTATATTTATTAAAGATACGTTTTTTTCTCCACGTTCAATCTGCCCTATGTATGAAAAATGGAATCCACCTTTTTCCCCAAGCGACTCCTGAGACAATCCCTTTTCTTTTCGCAAAGCACGTATTCTGGCGCCCACTAATTTGAGAACTTCTTTATCTTCCATCGTCTACACCTCACTATTCTAAAAGTGTAGACAAGATATCCAAATGAAAACATTGAATAATGAATACAATAAATAATAATAATATCTATAAGTATTATTTTAGAGTATAATAAGACTATTCTTAAAATTCTCTGGAGGAATAGATATGAAAGAAGCTCCTTCTACCTTTATTCCAAGTCCCACCCAACCATCCAGACCTTCACAACACCTACATAATTCAATAACTGATTTTCACACTCTATCCCAATACCACATGAAACTAGCCCAAATCCTGTACAAGCACAATCAAGTCCAATGCTGCATTATCCTATGTGACTGGGCGTTGACTTCCATGTTAAAAGCTCTATATATGAAAGAAAACAACAGCCTTTTCCCTCCCGGATTCCTGTCCATGACTGATCTGCTGCACTTATTACATACCGAAACCAACCCGGGATTGGATGTTGTTGTATTTATAGGTACCACTCAATTTCTTTCATCCCAGTTAGAAACCCCGCTCCTTCAAAAAATGAAGTACAAGGATGTGAGCAGGTTACTGCGAAGAACGGACGACATTCTCTGCCAGTTGTCATCCCGAGTGATTAGCGATCCATCCGAGATGTATCAGTCCATTTTCTGAATAGCCCTTCCATGGCAAATAAACTTGCCAATTCGCCCTGTCGTAATCCGCTTTTCTTCATACGATAAGAGTAAGCTTTAACGCAAGGAGGGATTCAGACATGGGTGAAGTAGGTTACGGTGGAGCATGGACATCCACAGGAGCGATTTTGGTATTGTTCATTTTGTTGGTGATTATTACTAAGTCGTTTCTGATCTAACAGCAGGTTAGCATCGCTTAAATCCACAAATCGGCCTTCTTTCACGACATCGTGAGGGAGGGCTTTTTTATGCAGAATGGGTGTTAGTCCTGTATGTTGTCTGGCTCTGCAAGCATTGTTATACTTTACATACAGGGAGATTTTCCCTCAAGTATATAGCAATACGGATAGCGTAAGACGTGGAAAAACGGAAATTCGCTGACCAAAATCAGGAGGATCGCATGATGAATATGGCAAGCAGTCCATTTCAATTTACGACAGACACGGCGACTCTCTGCCTATTTGATACGCAAGCACTTAAGCATCGTTTGGACGATGATCCGGATTGGTGGTCCATCGAAGAGGACGAGCTGGGCGAGTTGAATGCGGGAAATGTAGCTTTTTTGAATCTGGGAGCCGACGGGACCTATGAGGTTGTGATGACAGATCATATTGACAAGCCTGCTGTACGACTGTTTTTGAAGGTTCCCTCAGGTAACCTATTTATTGGAGCAGGGGAGGAAGCCACAAGTGGTGGACTGGAGCCTGAATGTGTATGGGGAGGGACGTTCCTTTCTGTGCAACCCGGACTTTATGAATGCTTGGCGAGCAGAGAAGACAATCGTATTTATCTTTCTTTAAAAAAAGGAAGCGAAGGCACCAATAGCTTTACGGGTCTGATTCGATTGTAGGTTGCAGGATCAACCCGTAATGGTCCATACAAGCCACCTGAACAGGTGGAAGCAGGAACAACCGGAACCGGGGGAAAATGGAAAAAGGGCTATCCCCACGGCTTACACATCCGTGAAGGCAGCCCTTTATCCGTCTATTGATACTTTACAATAATGGCATTGCTGATTTGGCGGCCGGGTGTGGTGAGGTAGGAGCCGTTGTAATACAGCCCGCTGGAAGCACCGCCGTCCAGATTCATGGCCTGATAAGCTCCGGCCTGTTTCATCAGTTGGGCGAGCTGCGGTATAGTCGCTCCGCTTGTGGTCAGGAGGATCAGCTTATGATCCCGACTCATTCCTATTGCGCTGCGGGCGCCGCCGCCTGTTAATATTTTTGGGTCCTTGAAGCCTTCGGCTTTGACATTTAGGGAAACCTGTCCATTTGTGACCAGACGAGGCCCAGCTTGCAGGGCACCTTCGACGTTACCTTGGCTTAACCGTTGTTCAAAGGCAGAACCTGACACCAGTTCAGCTAAATGGTTCGCATCGTAGGTGAAGACCGTCCGTTGGTCGCCGGAGCTTTTTTTCAACATCTTTCCGTGACTGACCAGGTAGCCGTAAGGCGTTTTGTAGGAGCTTTTGGTATAGGCGTCAAAGAATGTACCATTTATGGCTACAACCGCTTGATTACGTTTGGCGAGACTGCTTAAGTCTTCCACTTTGCCGATAGTATTGCCTGCCAGAGCCACATCTAGGCTTACCTTGGGATGGAGCATAGAGATGGTGACCACCTTAGCGGAAAAGGTACGAGATCCGACCTTGAAGCTTTTATGAGCCGTCGTAATGGGTGTAGTATTTCCGGGTAGCTTACCGGTAAGTACCGGAAGCGTGACGGACGTTGTACCCTGCTTAATGCGTACAGCTGAGGTTTCCTTTTGCCATGAGACTTGCAGGTTTAGATATTGGCTGATGAACTGCAAGGGTACATAGGTCGAACCATTATCGGTAAAAGGAGCATTTTGCAAACGGACCGTTTGATCGTTCACTTTGGCAGTAGATTTTCCGGCAAATAGGGTAATCCGAGTATTGCCTTGCGCAATTTCTATTTTTTTGTCCGCTGCCGTCATGTTGAGTGTGATCCCTTCATAGCTGTTCAGGAGACGAAGCGGGATGAAGGAGTGGTTACTCTGGTCCACATAGACCAGCATAGGTGCTGGGGCAGCAGCGTAGATCGGGGATACAAGTAATAGCAAGGACAGGATAACAAGTGCGGTGATTCTTTTCATGAATAGATCAATCTCCTTATGTAGTCTTGACACTTTACGAGGTGCTTGTAATTATATCGGGTTTTATAAGTTGTAAATGTATGTTATGCGAATTTTGAGTGTTTAGCTGATATAGGAAGCGGGAGGTTGGAGATGAGCAGGTATGAGACAAGACTTGAGGATTACCGTCGCAGAGAGCGCCCATCTTATCGTGTATTTGAAGGATTGCAGGAATTGGTGCGTAGCGTGGGGCAACTGCATAATAACTGGTTATATGTGAATGTGGATCAATGGGATCAGGACCCTGTTCACACACCGATTTATTATTGGGATGAGCATTGGCTAGAGGAATGTGCAGAGGAGGGTACAGCCGTAACCAACGAACAAGATGAGTATATTCCCAAGTGGGTGCCGGATCGTCAGGTTCAAACCTGGTTTGAGTTGGCGACCTTCGAAAGTATTGTGGAAGTCCTTAAGGCTGCCGGACAGCCAGTGACGCTTGAGATGGTGATTATGGCGGTAAAATATTATGCCAAGCGCGATGCCTATCTGGACTATGAAGAGGTGAAGGCAGTGACAGACCTGTGGTCTGTGCTGACAAAGGTGAGAAACCACCTTACATAATGAACAAAGCCTGTAGAACAAACAGGGCATACATACACTGGATGGGGGAAGCAAATGAGTTGGTTGAATCATGAAATGGCAGCAAAGTGGCGACAGGAAGGAAAAAGGTATGCCGCAGATGTGAATGAATTTATCAGAGTCGGCATGGAAAGTGAATGGCAGCAGGAGCAATCAGAGCCAAAGCAGGACGAACGCCCCAAGATGGCTAAAGATATTTTTCGTATGATTCAGGAGGCAAATCAAGCTGGTGAAATGGAGCAGTTACGTCGAGAAATTCCAGCCGCGTCTTGGCCGCTTACACCAGCGTTCGAGGAGGCTTTGCAAGCCGTTAGGCCGATAGCTTTTGTGAATGGAGCCAATGAAATCATTGTACATGCGGGCAATCCTCGGGAACGTGGGACGATCTATGTGACGGGAAAGATGGAATCTTGCAAATCCCCGGACTGCATCGAGTAGGCTGTTCGCCGGACGGGACTTATTTTGCGTTGGTGGATGGACAGGGGATTCGTATTGTTCGTCAACCGGACCGAAATCTGCAAGGAGAAGAGACAGCACATTTTCAGTGGAAGGATATACAAGGACGCTTAAAAGCATCCATTCCTGATCTGGAGTGCTTGGGAGATGAGGAGCATCCTGAAGATATATTAGATGAAGTGATCCCGTTTGGCGATGGACAGCGACTTCTGCTGGTTTGCGGTTACGGTGTTTATTTGCTGGGTGTTGATCAGGTGGATTTGATCCATCCCAAGGCGTCTGAACGAAGAAAACTAGAGCTGGAAGACACGATTGTGGATATGGCTCATGGAGCTGTGTCGAGGGATGGACGCTGGATCGCTTACGGCAGCCAGATGAGTGAGCATATGCTTATGGATCTGTCCGATAAGACGGTGCATACATTGGAGCCAAGTTCTAGTTATCCGCATTATGCTATATTTTCCAAAGATGATCTGGACGTTTGGTACAATGCCTGTCATTTCTACAACGGTGCCACCATTCAAGTGTCGATTGCTGAGGTGGAGCAGGGTCTTGCTCAGAATAAGGAAGAATGGTCGATAATGAATGAAGAAATGCGAGTATACGCTGCAACAGCGCTGACACAAGGATCTATTTTGGGTGATGCCTACGGTTATCTCCGCCTGATTGACAGGAAGGGTCGTGAACTTTGGCGCTATTTTGTCGGCAGTACGTTATCCGGGCTGGCAGTTACACCTGATGAAGGTATGTTGGCGGTTGGAACGTATGGAGGTATGCTTCATTTGATTGATTTGCAGAGCGGCACGAAGGACGAATATAGCATTGGCACCGCACCAATTCACGAGACAGCGCGTTGGGTGATCTGGCGGAACTATGAGCCATTGCGCTGGTAATACTAATATTCCGCAAATGGTGATAAAAGCAAGTTCTGATAAGCTGAACTTAAAAAGTGTAGTAACACATGATTACAATGCTATTTTCAGATAGATGGCATTTGGCATTAACCCATGATGCAAAATGTGAATAGAGAGGAAAGAGGTGTGAGGACATGGACAAGAAAGCGGATATTCGTACATCCATGAAGGAACTATTTGCTCAAATGGATGAAGCCTTTTTTATGGATGTGGAAGAAAATGTACCGATTGAAATGCGTGATGGGAATGTCGACGAGGAGGGATGGATCAAATGGAAGCCTCTCCCTTCACAGATTACTGAACAGGAAGTTCGGGAGATGGAGGAAAAATACCATTTTGAGCTGCCGCCCCTGCTGAGGAGTTTTATCATGTCCTACCATTATGTATCTTTACAATTCGATAATGAATCCATTCCGGGAGTATACTGGAGCGATTGTACGTTTGTTGAGTTTCCACGTCTGCCTGTAGGTCAAGGCTTAAAGGCATTTTATGATTTGATTGATCAATGGTCACCTCTGCTGTCAGCAGGCTACATTCCTTTTGCAATAGCAGAGGACGATCAGGGTCCCGTTTGTTTAAATGCAGGCAGCAGACATAAGGACGGCGATTATCCTATTGTTTGGTTCTTTCATGAAGACCTACAGCATTTGAATGAGGATGAGCTGCGGATCAGGAGTAATCTGCTTCCCCATGTACAGGGGCTGTTTCCATCTTCTGTCGAAATGTTTAACGTGATGTTTAAGCACATTAGACACTAGCGATTTCCTAAAATGTAATTTTACTGCTCAGCCAACCGAGATATTGACATAAAAAATGAGGAATGTTATAAAAAAGGTAGGCTAGCACTCGAATGATGGGAGTGCTAACAAAGTTGAATCGTTTGCATAGCTCATATCTGCTGGCCTTACATAGGTTCATATCTGAAAGGAGATATCCGAATGGAGAAAAAACAGTTTCAGGCTGAGTCCAAGCGTCTGCTAGAAATGATGATTAACTCGATTTACACGCAAAAGGAAATTTTCCTAAGAGAGCTGATCTCCAATGCAAGTGATGCGATTGACAAAATTTATTACAAAGCATTGACGGATGATCAACTGGTCTTTGACAAAGAAAATTATTATATCAAAGTAACTGCCGATAAGGATAATAGAACGCTAACCCTGCGTGATACTGGGATTGGTATGACCAAGGAAGAACTAGAAAATAACCTGGGTGTTATTGCTAAGAGCGGCTCGCTGGCATTCAAAAATGAAAATGAATCCAAGGATGGTCATGACATCATCGGTCAATTCGGCGTCGGCTTCTATTCAGCTTTTATGGTAGCCGATGTGGTTACAGTGACTACCAAGGCTTTGGGAAGTGATACTGCTTATAAATGGGAATCCACAGGTGCAGACGGGTATACCATTGAAGCAGCTGAGAAGGACGAGGTTGGAACCGAGATTGTTCTGAAAATCAAAGCAAACACCGAAGATGAGTCCTACGACGAATATTTGGACGAGTATCGTTTAAAAGCACTGATTAAAAAATACTCCGACTTTATCCGCTATCCGATTAAAATGGATATTACAGGCAAGCGTCTGAAAGAGGGAAGCGACAACGAGTTCGAGGATTACGAAGAAGAACAGCGTATCAACAGCATGGTTCCTATCTGGAGAAAAAACAAAAGCGAGCTGACCGACGAGGATTATCAAAATTTCTATGCGGAAAAACGCTATGGCTACGACAAGCCGCTCCAGCATATCCACGTCAGCGCGGATGGCGCGGTAGTGTACCAAGCTATTCTGTTTATTCCTGAAAATATCCCGTTTGATTTCTACTCCAAGGAATATGAAAAAGGGCTGGAATTGTATGCTAACGGTGTGCTGATTATGGAAAAATCTCCTGACCTGCTGCCGGATTATTTTAGCTTTGTCAAAGGTATGGTTGACTCCGAAAGCCTGTCACTCAACATTTCCAGAGAAATGCTGCAGCATGACCGTCAGCTGAAGCTGATTGCCAAAAATATCGAAAGCAAAATCAAAGGCCAATTGCTGACCTTGCTCAAAAATGACCGGGAGAAATATGATCAATTCTACAAATCATTTGGCAGACAATTGAAATTTGGTGTCTACAACGATTACGGCAGACATAAAGAAACTCTCCAGGATCTGCTCATGTTCTACTCTTCTACAGAGAAAAAGCAGGTTACTTTGGACGAATACGTATCACGTATGCCAGAGGATCAGAAGTATATTTATTATGCTTCCGGCGAGTCCAACGAGCGTATTGAAAAACTGCCGCAAACCGAAATGGTGGCCGATAAAGGCTACGAAATTCTGTACTTCACCGATGATATTGATGAGTTCGCTATTAAAATGCTCTTAAGCTACAAAGAGAAAGAATTCAAATCTGTATCGAGCGGCGATCTGGGCATTGAGCCTGACGAAAACGAGAAAGAAACAGAAGCAGAACAAAACGACAACAAAGAGCTGTTCGAGTACATGAAGGGCTTGCTGGAAGGCAAGGTATCCAGTGTTAAAGCCTCCAAGCGCTTGAAGACACATCCGGTATGTCTGTCCGCAGACGGCGAAGTGACGATTGAGATGGAGAAAATCTTGAACGCTATGCCTAATAACGCCGATGTCAAAGCGAATAAAGTGCTGGAAATCAACATAAACCATGCGGTGTTCAACTCTTTGAAAGAAGCTTTTGCCGAGGATAAGGAGAAAGTAAACCTCTATACGGCATTACTGTATAATCAGGCTTTGCTGATCGAAGGCTTGCCGCTGCAAGATCCGGTTGAATTCACGAATGATATTTGCAAAATCATGGTCTAACAAGCTTTACTGTATAGAGCCGTTCCCGTACTGGGGGCGGCTTTATTTATCATAAACACTTCTTAAATCTCCATAATAGGTCATATAGCGCTTACAGAAGAAAGGATGGGCCCACACAATGCCGATCATACTCAATACAAAGGAGGGGGATTACATGAGTCTGGATCGAGCCAGCGAGGAACTCCAAAATTTAAACCGAAGTGAGCTTATACAGTTGGTGGAAAAAATCATCAGAGATGAGGGAACAGAAGAGGAAATCGACAGCATGCTGACCATAGTGATGCAAAATACGCCCCATCCGGGGATCAGTAATTTAATCTACTGGGATGATCGTGATTTGAGTGCGGCAGAGATCGTAGATGAGGCATTACGCTATCAGCCCATAATTTTACCCCCACATGAATCTTCTTCATAGGATGCGGAGGGGTGGTCTTTTGTTTAGAAATAAGATAATATTAACTCTTTAGGGCTATGAGCATTATATTCAAAAAAACTTCCGTTAAATGCGTGCTGACTTCCCTGGTATGTATGGGGTAATGTTTGTTTTCTGCTCACTTTACGAAGTTTTTATGCCTAATTTTGGGATTTGTAAAGTTTTTGTGACATGCTCCTGTGAATTTTGATACAGCAAATTGTCGTTTTTCTTGATTATTTGGTGGGATGTCTTTATAATCATTTTGTTTGCAAGAATGATTAGCGATTAGCGTATGGAATAAGGAGGTTATTTATTTTGGGAAAAGCATTGATTATTGGCGCCGGTGGCGTGGCCAGCGTTGTGGTGCATAAATGTTGCCAAAACCCAGATGTATTTGAAGAAATTTGTATCGCAAGCAGAACTGTTGAGAAATGCGATGCGCTTAAAGAGAAGCTGGGTGGAGGTCGTACGAAGATACAAACGGCTCAGCTTGATGCTGACAACACCGACATGGTCATTGACTTGATTCGAAGCTTTCAACCGGATGTAGTTATCAATGTGGCTCTCCCTTATCAGGATTTGACGATAATGGATGCTTGCCTTGAGACAGGTGTTCATTACGTTGATACGGCGAACTATGAACCGCCGGATACGCCGAAGTTTGAATACAGCTGGCAATGGGCCTACAAAGAAAGATTCGAAAAAGCAGGAATTACAGCTCTGCTGGGCAGCGGTTTTGATCCAGGCGTAACTGGAGTATTTACGGCTTATGCTCAAAAGCACTACTTTGATGAAATTCATACGATTGATATTGTGGATGCGAATGCAGGGGACCACGGATATCCTTTTGCAACTAATTTTAATCCGGAAATCAATATTCGTGAAATTACGGCGAAGGGCCGTTACTTTGAAAACGGAGAATGGATTGAAACTGAGCCACTTTCTGAGAAAAAGGTATACGACCTTCCTGAAATTGGACCGAAAAATATATATCTTTTGTACCATGAAGAACTGGAATCTCTTGCAGTGAATATTAAAGGCGTGAAAAAAATCCGCTTCTGGATGACGTTCTCGGACAATTATCTGAATCATTTGAATGTACTTCAAAACGTAGGCATGACTTCGATCGAGCCTATTGATTACGAAGGACAACAAATCATTCCACTGCAATTCCTGAAAGCTATTTTGCCAGACCCGGCTTCTCTGGGACCAAGAACAAAAGGCAAAACGAACATTGGTTGCATCATCCAAGGTGTGAAAGATGGAAAACCAAAAACGTATTATGTTTACAATGTTTGTGATCATGAGGAATGTTATGCAGAGGTTGGCTCTCAAGCCATTTCTTACACAACTGGTGTTCCTGCCATGATCGGCGCAATGCTTATTATCAAAGGTATCTGGAAAAAACCAGGCGTTTACAACGTTGAGGAATTTGATCCAGATCCATTTATGGAAGCACTAAATAAACACGGATTGCCATGGCAAGAGAACTTTACGCCAACGTTGCTTGATTGAGGTCTGTGATGAATATTGATATTACAGGACTTCCATCACCTTGTTATCTTGTTGACGAAAGACTTCTTGTCAAAAACCTTGAGGTTTTAAATTCCGTCCAAGAGCGGACAGGCTGCAGCATTTTGCTCGCTCTTAAGGGATTTTCGATGTTTTCGACCTTTCCTCTGGTTGGCAAATACTTAAAAGGCGTAACCTCCAGTTCGTTGTTCGAGGCACGACTTGGTCGCGAAAAAATGGACAAGGAAGTTCACGTATACGCACCTGCTTATGTTGACAGTGAATTTGATGAGCTATTGAAGTATGTTGACCATATTGTTTTCAACTCCTTTGATCAACTGAAACGCTACAAAAGCAGAGTGCAAGGCGTAACTTCCAAAAAAATCGACATCGGCATTCGGGTTAATCCGGAATATTCGGAAATCGAAACGCCGCTGTATGATCCTTGCTACAACAACTCCAGAATGGGTGTGACCCTGGCTAACTTTAGACCTGAGGATCTGGATGGCGTGGATGGTATTCATTTTCATACGATGTGTGAACAGAATTCAGATACGCTGGAGCGCACCATTAAAGTCGTGGATGAGAAATTCGGGCCATACATTAAGAATATGAAATGGCTCAATTTCGGCGGCGGTCACCATATTACCAGAGAAGACTATGATCTGGACACGCTGGTACGCTGTATTCAATATTTTCAGGATAAATATGGTGTGCAGGTTTATCTGGAGCCAGGCGAAGCTATTGCTTTGAATACTGGATATCTGGTGGCTACCGTATTGGATACCATGAAGAACGGAATGGATATTGCCATTCTGGATACTTCGGCTGAATGTCATATGCCTGATGTGCTGGCTATGCCATATCGCCCGAATATCATTGATGCAGGCAAGCCTGGTGAGTATGCTTACACCTACAGACTTGGTGGACTTACGTGCTTGGCTGGAGATGTGATTGGAGACTATTCCTTTAAAGAGCCATTGAAGCCGGGAGACAAGCTTGTATTCTGCGACATGGCCCATTACACGATGGTCAAAAACCACATGTTCAACGGAGTCAACCTGCCAGCCATCGCCAGCTACAACGACGAGGAGGGCATTAAGGTAATCCGTCAGTTCTCCTACGAGGACTTTAGCTCACGTTTGTCGTAAGACTTACACAGGGGTAAAAGAACTAAGTGCACCGAATAGAATGACTGAACTACAAAAGCCTCGCCCCTTGAGAAAGGGGTGAGGCTTTTTGGAGTAGTTATGTTTTATTTGCCTTCTGTATGTTTATACTAGTACGACAGTAGGCAGGCATGAAGAAGGTTGATCAGTAGGTTTTTGTTTAATCTACAATTCTAGAAGAAAGTTTATACCAGAATACATGTCCTCCTGGTTGAAGGCCCGGTGACTCAACAACAAGGTAGTATTCCTGATCGCCATCAAGCGCTTTTGTTAAAAAGTATTGACCGTCTTTTGAACGTTTAATTCTTTTTCCATTGCTATCGTAAAGAGTTAGTTGCAACCATCCATCGGAATACTTTTCACCCTCAATTACAAATTCAACTGTACCTGCTTTAAAAGACTTGAATTTAAAAACATCGTAGCCTTCCCAGGTCCCGTTTTTGCTTTCTCCTAAGGTCCCAAGAACAGATTCTCCTATTAGCTGGTAGTTAGCTTCTTCAAAACTGTCATTTGGTTCCTGTTCATTTCCAGTAAGGGTTAAAACAGCATTTAGTTGCTTGTTTGATGCAGGATTTGTTTCTTCGGCTGCAGCGATACCAGCAGTAGTACTCAGCATAAGTGTAAGACCTAATGAAGCTAACAATGTTTTTTTCATGAATAAGTTTCCTCTCTTTTTTAGATTTATATTCATTTACATGAATATATTGGTGATTTAATTATGGGGTTATTATTCTATATCATTCTCTAGATATATGATATACAAAAAAGGATTAGTTATATTGAGGGTATATAATAAAATTGTTGTAAGGTGGTGATTTTCTAAGATGAAGAAGTATAAACGAGCCACAAGTACAAAGAAGGTATGAACGTAAACCGTCGTCAGTTTTCTACTACGGAGATATAGCTGCGTTTGTCATAAGACAATAGGTGCTCAAAGATATAAAAACGTGGTCCTTGTAAAGAGGATCCCGTTTTTTGTTATGCTTCAATTATTTTTTAATCTATTTAATCGTAGAAGTAATTTTATAGCTGAACAATTGACCTTGCTCAGCACTGGGTGTCTCTACTACCAGGTAGTACCATTTGCCAGCTTCAAGATTTTTACCTAAAGCGTATTGGCGATCTTCTGCGTATCTAATGAAATGCCCGTTACTGTCAGCCAAACCAAGTCTCAGCCATGTATTAGGATATATCTCCCCTTGAATATTAAATTGATACCAACCAGACTGAAAAGCTTTAAACTTATAATAATCGCTAGTGTCATAATATCCTGCATACCCTCCATCAATGTGTTTTCCTATTTCCCCATAGATGTCAACTCCCGCCAGTATTTCACTAGCTTCATCAAACCAGTTATTAGGCTCTCTGTCAGTCCCATTTCCAGAAAGTTGGATAGATTCCTTTTGCAATGTGGGTGCTGCTTCTTGAGCAGATGCAACGGCGGTGGATGTACTTAATAGAAGTGCAAGACCTAGTGCGGAAAAAACTACCTTTTTCATTTAATAATCTCTTCCCTTCTTTTATTTTGGGATTTATATGAATATGTATAACCAATCCCATCCAGTATTATATATTATATTCCATAATATTGGAATATAATATAGGATAATAATCAAAAAAATATATTTTTTTGTTACAATTATGTGTTTTTACAAATATATTCACTAAACTTCGACATAGGAATCGACCAACTTACTGTATACCTATAAAATCCCATCCTAATATGCTTTAGTGAAAAGGGGCATTTTATTTTGGGAGTAACAGGTGTTATGTTATACTCCATAATTGGAGGTGAAAAATATAAATATGTTCGACCCGACGGTTTTTGATAATTTAAAAGTGGCTATGGAAAATACGGTTTACGATCTGGATAGTCTGGATTCACGTATTGACATTATACAGCGGATTGACAGATTGGAAATGTCTGTGATGTCACGTGAATTTGCTGTCCAATTCAGACTGAGAGAACACCCGGGTGTGACAGCAGAGATTCAACTAAAGGCGGATTTAAACAACTTGGCTGCGGAAATTTTGGAAATCAAAGATCAAGTTCCGGGATGTGTCTTGTTGCTGAGTTTTTACATGGAAATTCGTGAGATTGAGTCACAATGCAGCCGGATTGAAAATATACTGGCCGAAATTTGGAAGCCCGATCTTAGACCGGTACAAACGATTAGTCAGATTTACGGAGAGAAGACGTCTACATACCAAAACAGGATTGAACTCCGATTTTCCAGACAAATTAACGAAGATCAGATGGAAGACATTCCAGAGCTGTTGGAACACATATTGCTGACGCTTATGGAATTAAACAAGGTCTAAAGGGTTAGGGCCCTAATGTAAATGACATTAGTAGACCAACAAGTTAACGTTAGAGGAGTTGAAAGTATAAATGAATGAACTTGAATTCTCTCAAGTATATGCGATTATGGAGGCTTCTTTTCCTGAAACGGAATGCAGAACATCCGAGTCACAGAGGGCTCTGCTTCATCATCCATGTTATCGTTTACTTACCAAAAAGGACGAACAAGGGCAAATAATTGCTTTTTTGGCGGGATGGGAGTTTACAGATTTTCGGTTTGTAGAGCATATTGCCGTAGATTCGGCTATACGAGGTGGCGGGTTAGGTAAAGAGCTTATGAGCAAGTTTATTTCACAGTCCGGTAAACCGGTAGTACTGGAGGTTGAGCCACCAGTGGATGAATGGACTCGGAGAAGAATTGGTTTTTATGAACGTTTGGGGTTTCATCTGAACCATTTTGACTATGTACAGCCCCCTTTAAGAGAAGGACAGGCTGATCTGCGGCTTCAAATTATGAGCTATCCAGGTGCGCTGGCTGAACAGGATTTTGCTCCGTTTAAAGAGATTTTATATACCGAGGTCTATAGGTTAAATAAGAAGACTATATAGCTAAAGGTGTTTCATTATCGTTCATGTTTTGTCCATGCCATCACAAATTCTTTCTCGTCAGTTTCGGCATCAACAGATTCCGCTTGAATGGTAAATCCATTTTTGGTATAGAAGTTAAATGCTTTCGTGTTCGACTGGTATACTTTTAATTGAATCTCATCATGTTGCTTCTTGATCCAATCTAGTAGTAACTTGCCATAGCCTTTTCTTTGAGAATCAACACGTATAAACAGAGCCGCCAAGTATCCATCCAACATGGAGACGAAGCCGCCAATGCTATGATCATCTTGTATGATAACGTAGTTTTGAGCGAGGGGAAGGTACCTGTTTTCCATCTCGGTAACTTGTGATGCCCAATACTGCGGAGCAATAAAATGATGGGCTTCTATGGAAGCATCCAGCCAGATGGCTGTCAACTCGTTGAGCTCTTCCACATTTGCGGGTCTAATCGACATCGTATCTCCTCTTTCACAGTGCAGTATGTAATCTTATAGATGATGTTGAAATAAAAAAGACCGTCCGAGGACGGTCTTTCTACCCGTGGCGCTTAATTAAAGCTTTGATCCGTATCCCGCGCCTCCGTCAACTCTGTAAATTAGAGAATAACGGACCGGGTAAGGGATACGCTCAACATGTGATTATTGATGTTGACGCACCTCCTTTCCTGATGGACCCATTTTACCATATATGGATTGTGATATCCAGTGATTTTCTTATATTTGCGGAAATGATTCATAGAAAATACAAAATAAAAATGGCTTGATTTTATGTTCTATGGAAGATATAATCTTAATTACGGTGACTGAAAAACATCGGTGTGAATACATAATATGCGGTCGTGGCGGAATTGGCAGACGCGCACGGTTCAGGTCCGTGTGGGCTAACCCCCGTGGAGGTTCGAGTCCTCTCGACCGCATCATAGCCTAACATTTACAGGTTCTTGGATTGGCTGGATGCCACCAAGAGCCTGTTTTTATATGGTTAAGATGCGTGTACCATTATAACTATTTTATTTATACTGAAATATATATTTAATATAGTCCTTTGCACTCTGATTAATGTCTTCGTCGCTTGCTTGAAACGAGGCTCCGAAGACAGCGAAATAGGGTAATGTTATCGCGCCAACATGCACTGCGCTTGCTTTAAAAGGTGCTATAACTTCATCTACAGTAAAAGAAACGGAACCAGTAGGTGAGTAATTTTCTTTTTTATCGCCAATGGACATGGCTATCCCTAGCTTCTTTCCTTTTAACTTATCACCTTGTGAACCATAAGCCCATCCATGAGTAAAAACATCATCCATCCATTTTTTTAATAAAGGCGGGTAACTATACCAATATAAAGGGAATTGAAATATGATATTACTATGTGCTTCAAGTAACTTTTGCTCTTTCAAAACATCAATGCTCCAGTTTGGGTACTCTTTATAAATTTCGTGAATTGTAATTTCATTGGTATATTGAAGTAATTCTCGTTTCCATCTGTTATTTACTCTAGAATCTTCGATATGGGGATGAGCTAAAATCACAAGAGTTTTCATCATAAATCACCTTTCTTACGTAACATATTTGCCTTTGTAGATGCTCTATTATTATTCTGTATGCTTCAAAAAAAGTAAATACACACAATAAAGTAAGATAGTTACTTGAAAGTGTGCATTGGACTTAGAGTGAAGATACGCAATTATAAAATTAATTAGATAAACTTTGTTATTTTTAGCGTTGAAGAGGTGGTACTATGAAACAATATAATTTAGGCATAGAAGCAACACTTGAGATCATCGGAGGTAAATGGAAATCATTAATCATTTGTTTATTAATGTCTGGTAGAAAAAGGACAAGTGAATTACAGCGTAGTATTCCGGGCATTTCTCAAAAGGTTCTTATACAGCAACTTCGCGAACTTGAAAAGGATGGTATCATAGGTAGACATGTGTATAATCAAATGCCTCCAAAAGTGGAGTATTATATAACGGAATATGGAATTACAGCAAATGAAATTATTGACTTAATGTGTTCTTGGGGAAGGGCTAATATCCAAATAAGACAACAGCAAGGAGAAGATGTGATGTTGTTAGAAAATGATTCAAAATGAATAGTGGAGTAAAAAAGCGTTGCAGACTATGATGTTTACGGTAGTTTTCTTCGGCTGTCTTCAAGTGTTATGTTATGTGTTGAGCCGCAAGCTGATTTGCTATATAGTTATGACTGGACAACCATTACATCCATATTAAATGAATGCTAAAGTAGGGGGACCCTTGCAATGATTATTAAACCGAAAATCCGTGGTTTTATATGTACGACTGCACATCCTGCAGGATGCGCGGCTCATGTTAACCGTCAGATCAACTACATCAAAGAAAGCACATCAATACAAGGAGCTAAAAAGGTACTTGTGATCGGAGCATCTACTGGATATGGGCTGGCTTCTCGTATTGCTGCGAGCTTCGGTCTGGGAGCGGACACCATAGGGGTATCCTATGAACGTCCCGCATCAGAGGGGCGCACGGCTTCAGCAGGCTGGTACAATACGGTAGCCTTTGAAAGAGCGGCCAGAGCAGCTGGCTACATAGCAGAAAGCATTAATGGAGATGCTTTTTCTCATGAAATTAAGCAGGAGACGTTGAAGCTGGTAAAGGAAAAGCTGGGCAAGGTAGACCTGATTGTGTATAGTGTCGCTTCACCGCGACGGACACATCCCGATACGGGTGAGACCTTTAATTCCGTTCTCAAGCCTATCGGACAGTCTTTTTCTAATAAAACAGTGAATACCAATACAGGTGTCGTATCAGAAATTACGCTAGAACCGGCTACGCAGGAGGAAATTGAGAACACCATCACGGTAATGGGTGGCGAAGATTGGTCCTTGTGGCTAAAAGCGTTGGAAGAAGCTGATCTGCTGGCTGAAGGAGTAACCACACTGGCTTACTCGTATATTGGTCCCGAAATTACGGAGGCTATCTATCGTAAAGGAACCATTGGCCAAGCTAAAAATGATTTGGAAGCTACAGCACATACTCTAACAAAGCAACTGGAACGTTATCATGGAAAAGCCTATGTTTCTGTGAATAAAGCTTTGGTTACACAATCCAGCTCGGCAATTCCAGTCGTGCCTTTGTATATTTCTTTGCTGTTTAAGGTCATGAAAGAAAAGGGACTGCACGAGGGATGTATTGAGCAGGCACAACGTCTGTTCGAGACGCTATACAGTGGGTCCACTGTGGAAACGGATGAAGAAGGACGCATCCGTCTAGATAACTGGGAAATGAGAGACGATGTGCAGCAGGCTGTCAAAGCAGCTTGGTCCGAAATCACTACAGAAAATGTATCTGAATTAGGCGATCTCGAACAATACCGTCTGGATTTCCTCCAATTATTTGGATTCGGGTTTGATGAAATTGATTATGAATTAGATGTTAATCCAGAGGTTGATACAACTTTATAAGTGAATATTTGTAAAACAAAAACGGGTACTCTCAAGCGATGCAATTGCTTAAGAGACCCGTTTTTTATGTATATTGGCAAAAAAACAAGTTGCACTCGTTTCACTAACAGCATTTATCGAGAATTAGACGTGGAAAGTGACTTACGGTGCAGCAAGCGAAAAACGGCAATGGTAATGACAATCCCCGCAACGCCAAAGACTGCAACAGAAGTCAGTGCCCGATAAGCTTGCCAGCCGAACAAAAAAGCAATACCACTGCCAAACGTTGTACCTGCCAGTAACCCAAGTGCACAGGCAATATCCGTTCCAAATTTCATAAACATGTTCCTTTCGAATATATAAATTAAAAAGTAACTTGTACTTTTTCTCTGGACTTGGACACACACTTGTGCGTACAATTAAATAGTAATCGTTTTCAAACGGAATCTCTTAATCATTATGGATCATTCTTGTGCAAATTATTCCTTTTTCAGGAGGCTGATGAAATGAATATGAATGAGCAGATCAAGCTGTGGAACGAAGAGGCGCAGGCTAGTAACGCTGATCATCCTCACCGAAAGGTTGAATTGTTTATTGAGGTACGGGATGGAGCACTGGAGTCTGTTGTTCCTTATCTGAACCAACAGGATTATCGTCATGTAACTCTGGTAGAAGATGAGCATACTTCGGCGGCGGCTGGAACAAAAGTGGCTGAGCTGATTCGTGAGGCAGGTTTGACAGTTGATGTAGTCCGCTTACCTCCGAATGCTGTAGGGGATGTGATTGCTGATGAAACCTACATTATGAAAGTGCTGCTGGGTGTGGCGGATAATAGTCAGGCTGTACTTGCTGTAGGCTCCGGCACGATTCATGATCTGGTTCGCTTCGTATGTTATAAAATGAATCGTCCGTTCTTGTCAGTTCCGACGGCTGCTTCGGTGGATGGTTTTACCTCCGCAGGCGCACCACTAATTGTGGACGGCAGCAAGCAGACATTCCAAGCAGTTCCGCCAGAGGCGATCTTTGCTGATTTGTCCGTGCTGGCAAATGCGCCACAGACGATGACTGCGGCCGGTTTTGGCGATATGCTCGGTAAGTTCACCTCACTAGCGGACTGGCATGTTTCCAGAGATTTGGGAAACGAGCCATATTCACCTGTGGCTAATCGCATTACTGAGGAGGCTCTGCGTGACTGTGTAGAGCATGTCGACGAGATTGCGGCAGGCAGCAAGGCTGGTGTCGAGGTATTGATGAATGCGCTGATTGCATCTGGTATTTCGATGCTGATGATAGATCATTCCCGTCCAGCGTCAGGGGGAGAGCACCATATTTCCCACCGAATTGAAATGGATTTTATTGCAGAGGGACGCAAGCAAGTTTTGCATGGTGCCAAAGTAGGCGTAGCATCCGCATTGCTGTCTGACCTGTACAGGGATTTAGCAGCCAGTCAGGATGTAGAGGCTTTTAAGGTGTATCGGGCTTTGCCTACGTCGGAGCAGATGCGTGCATGGCTGGCTCAGGTCGGAGGCCCATCTACCATTGCCGAGCTGGGGGTTACGGAGGAACAGCTTGCGCGTGCATTGCGCACGGCCCATACCTTGCGTGATCGCTATACAGGACTTAAGTATATGAATGAACATCAATTGCTTCGTTCGTAATGTGCAACATCTACACAAATTGTCCTTAGATATTCGGCCAGTTATGTGTGGCAAGGAAGGGATAAGTGAATGGGTTTACACCTCCGGCAGCAATACGACGATATCCTGCTCCTGTAACATTTGTATGTACAAATGAACGGTATGCTATAATCGTGGAATATGAACAGGTACACGATATTGCAAGTACGGAGGAAATTATGGCGCCCAAATATATACAAGTTAAACAGGAAATTTTGTCCTGGATTCATTCATCCAAACTGGAACCACAAAGCCAGCTTCCATCTGAGCATGAAATGTCTGAACAATTTGCGGTTAGTCGGCAAACGGTGCGTCAGGCGCTGGGTGAGCTGGTGCAGGAAGGCTGGCTGTTTCGGATGCAGGGTAAGGGAACCTTTGTCGCGACACGGAACAGCAAGCAGCCCGAAGATCCAAAGACGATTGGAGTCGTTACAACCTATATATCGGATTATATTTTCCCATCCATTGTACAGGGAATTGAATCCAAATTGAGTCGCCAGGGATACAAGATGCTCCTGTCAAGCACAGGTAATGACCCTGAGCAAGAAAGTCAATGCCTGGAAATGCTGTTGAGTCAACCGCTGAGCGGAATTATTATCGAACCGACCAAAAGTGGAGAACGTAACCCCAATCTGAACTATTATTTAACCGTGGAAAATCGCCAAATTCCTTATTTGATGATCAATGCGCGTTATGAGGAAATGGATGCGCCATGTCTGCGGGTAGATGATGAAAAGGGTGGTTTTTTGGCGGCCGAGCATCTGATTAAGCTGGGACATCGACGCTTGGCTGGGTTTTTCAAAACCGATGATATGCAGGGGATTCTTCGTATGAAGGGATTTGTGGCCGCTCACCGCAAATATGGAGTGACATTACACCCGAACGCAGTAACGACTTACCGGACAGAAGAAAAAAATGAGATTCCGCTACAACGTGCGTCTAGGCTGCTGGCGATGGAGGCGGGTGAGCGTCCTACTGGATGGGTGACCTATAATGATGAGTTGGCTGTTCGACTCCTGGATATTGTACGTTCGGCGGGCCTGAACATTCCCAATGATCTATCGCTGGTTGGGTTTGATGATTCATTTTTGGCGACAGCAACGGAAATCAAGCTAACGACAATTCGGCATCCAAAGGAAGAATTGGGGTTACGTGCTGCCGATACCATGCTGTCGATGATTGAAGAGAAGGGGTACCATGAAGAAGATCGTCAGTTAATTCTACCTCCTGAGCTCATCGTTCGTGAATCTACTGGGCCTGTCCAGGTAATGCCTGGAGAACACTAGGCTGGGAGATCAGTCTTAACATGTCAGGACAAGTTAGTAAGTGTACAGCTTCAACGTTTAATATTTGATGGGCATGTTACTCGCCATACCGAACAGTCTGTTTTCTGGATTGCAGAAATAGACTGTTTTTGCTATGTTTTTTCTGAAAATGAGTACATAAATCTATCGAGAAAATACATAAAAAAGACTAGCTAAGTTGTACGTACAAGCATATAATGAAAGCGGAACCAAGGATAAAGGGTCGTTAAGATCTTCCTGTAATTTTCCATTTGAAGTTAGTTTCAGTCACCTCCTCCATTGCAGATTTCAGAAATGATAGTAAAAGGTGTGTTTTATACATATTAGAACAATTGAAAAAGGAAGTATGGGAGGCCAATTTGGCTCTTCCAAGGAGTGGCCTATGAAGAACTGAAAGCGGAGCAACTGGTTGTACTGATTCTACAAGGCGATATTGTCGAGGTTGACCTTCGGCCTTCGTCAGATACGCCTACACATCATCTGGCACTATACCGTTCTTTCGTTCGGAATCCAGAATTCACCTTAGTGGATCTGGCGCTGCTGGGTAAGCATTTTCTGCGCAAGCATGGGGCGAACGCTTATGATGGTCAACGATAAAGGAGGAGGCACACAAATGAGCAAGTATACAATTGGTGTCGATTATGGAACGGAGTCTGGCCGTGCGGTCATTGTTGACCTGTCTGACGGAGCTGAAATTGCTACACATGTAACACTTTACCGTCATGGAGTTATTGATGAAGTATTGCCTGGTAGCAGACGCAAGTTGGATATGGATTGGGCGCTGGAACATCCGGCTGATTATATTGAAGTGCTGACTATTTCTATACCTGCCGTTATGAAGGAGACTGGCATTTCTCCAGACGATATCATCGGGATCGGAATTGATTTTACAGCATGCACGATGCTGCCGATCGACGCGCAAGGACAACCGTTGTGCTTTGACGAGAACCTAAAAGATAACCCGCATAGTTGGGTGAAACTGTGGAAGCATCATGCAGCACAGGATGAAGCGGACCGTTTAAATGCCATTGCCTCGCAGCGAGGAGAGGCCTTTCTGCCCCGCTATGGAGGGAAAATTTCTTCCGAATGGATGATCGCAAAAATTTGGCAAATTCTGAACGAGGCACCGGACATTTATAATCAAACAGACCGCTTTGTAGAAGCGACCGACTGGGTAATTTCCCAGCTCAGCGGGGAACTGAAACGTAATCAGTGTACAGCTGGCTACAAGTCTATTTACCATCATCGCGATGGTTATCCGGATCGTGAATTTTTCAGAGCGCTCGATCCGCGTCTAGATAATTTGACGGATACGAAGCTGCGCGGTGAGATTTATGAATTGGGTGCCCGTGCGGGTGGATTAACAGAGGAGATGGCTGCAAAACTCGGACTGAACCCGGGAACGGCAGTAGCGGTAGGCAATGTGGATGCTCATGCGGCTGTTCCGGCAGTAGGCGTCGTCACACCAGGCAAGCTGGTGATGGCGATGGGAACTTCCATTTGCCATATGCTCCTCGGTGAGGAAGAAAAAGAAGTAGAAGGTATGTGTGGCGTTGTAGAGAACGGAATTATTCCGGGCTATTACGGGTATGAGGCTGGACAATCGGCGGTAGGAGACATTTTCGCATGGTTTGTGGAACATGCTGTTCCGGGCGAAGTGAAGGAGCAGGCAGCTGCGGAAGGTGTGAACGTCCATGTATGGCTGGAGCGTAAAGCGGCTGAATATAAACCGGGCGAAACCGGATTGCTGGCACTCGACTGGTGGAACGGTAACCGTTCTTTGTTGGTTGACACCAACCTGACGGGGCTGATTGTCGGATATACGTTGCTGACGAAGCCAGAGGAAGTGTATCGTACATTGCTGGAAGCAACTGCGTTCGGAACACGTAAAATTATCGATGCATTCCATCATAACGGCGTGCCAGTAGACGTATTGTATACGTGCGGTGGATTGCCGCAGAAAAATCGTCTTTTGATGCAAATTTATGCTGACGTAACCGGACGGGAAATTAAGGTCGCTGCTTCTACCCAAACTCCTGCGTTGGGTGCAGCCATGTTCGCAGCAGTGGCTGCGGGAGCTGAAGCTGGAGGGTACGACGATATCGTCGTAGCAGCGCGTCATATGGCGCGTGTACGGGACGAGAGCTTCAAGCCGATCCCTGAGAACGCGGCCGTGTATGATAAGCTGTACGAGGAATACAGCCGTCTTCACGACTACTTTGGACGTGGAGGCAATCCGATGATGAAAAAGCTAAAGTCCATCAAGGAAGAAGCCAAACGTTCAACTGAAACGGCAAGCATTCATTCTTAAAAAGCTGACAAAATATAAGCAAGAAGTATTTAAAGGTCTGTTATCTAAAAAGCACAGTGCGCCGAGGAATCGGCAGACTGTGCTTTTTTGCATTTTTATATTCTGTGAATTACATGATGTGAAAGTCTCAGCGGATGAAAGATGGTAATGCGTTCCTTTCAAAGACTTTCATGAAAATTACAACTATTTCTCTTTTACGGACATTTTTACTTTTTCAGCATGGCATCAGCAAACAAAATGGATTTTGGAATACGGAAAAACTGTTCCGCCTGATCCTGGAAGGTTTGCGAAGGAACGGTACCCTGATGCAACCATTTCCGAAATGTACCGGGGTGAACACCAATCCAATGACTCACATCGGTCACCGAAATATCATGTACCATGCATAGACCCGCCAAGATCCGATTTTTAACCGGAGAACGAGTCACAGTCCGTTTCATAAAACGGGACGGCGCTGGTTGACAGATGAGTGGTGAACGCCGGACAACCTCTTCATTAAATAGAATATGGTGCGGATAACCAAGTGTATTACACGTCTTTTCCAGATTAGTGTTGCCGGGAATGCGACCTTCATATACCCACGCACTGACACTACGGGAGGAAATGGAAAGCTCCTCGGCAAGTTGGGACAGTTTAATGTCATTAGCCATCAAAACGGCAAGCAAAACGCGATTGCGCACTTGACAGCGTGTTGGTTTACGAAAACGTTTGACACGCACACCTTTTCCCAAATATTTGCGATTGATCAGAGACCACGCCTGAATGGAATGTTTATCTTGTTGTTTAGGCATATACCCTCCGATTTTTTTTAACCACATACTACTATACCCGAAGGGGGGTTTGCAAGTGACTCCTCTCCTGATTTTCTTTTAATCCCATGGGCTTAACCGGTTTATGGAAAATAAGGTCCATTTGGCCTATAAAAATGGAAGTTTAAGGTGTCGATATATTAAAATGTGACATTATTAATGGAAATGGAGGTAATATGTTCTTCTCTTACGATTGTAAGGATTATAGTGACTAATAAAAATGTCATTACAATTAATCCTGCAGTACCTTCACTAGGTAAATATGGTTTAAGTGATAGGAACTATACTGCAAGAGCAACGAATTATGTAGTTAAGGACGAAATTTTGAACAAGACTTTGGGTGAAGTAGGCACTGGAAAAACGGTTTACTTACCTACGCAGTATGAAATTAAGTGGTGGCACTCTAAAGCATATAAGACTTGGCAAATGATCAGAAACCATAAAATGGGCTCAGTAATAGAGGCTTTGCAGGAGAAGAGGTATAAATGAAAGTGAAGAAAACATTGTTAATTCTAAGCATTCCGTTGTTGTTGGCATTTGCAATCATAGCGTTCATTGCTTTACCTTGGCTTCTAATATTCATAGGGATTCAATTAGAACCCAATCCCTCACATCCTGAAATCGCATATGGGAAATTTCCATTTCGTTTGGAATATGAAATTAACGGGCAACGAAAGGTTATTCAAGATACTTTAATATGCGAATATGATGGCATTGGTTCAAATGAAGCTCGCGGCAAATATCGTAAGTGGAAGGAAAGTTTATCCAGTGGAGGTATATTTCTACCTTTACTAAAAGTAAATGGTAGAATAGAAATATCCTATCATCCAGGGATTGCAGAGTACTATATGGGTGATTTGGATAGCACCGACGAGTATCAGCAAACCGTTGCTGACTCTATATTTATTGAACAAGAAGGCTTTATCATTAAAAAAGATGGAAGGGTTTTTGAAAATGATGGAAGGACTATTAACACTCAATTTTCCAATTCAAATGAATTATTTGATAAGTACCGTATTAAACTGATAAGCTGGGACTCTACTCCACCAATCAAGGATAATTTTCCTGAAGCCAAATAATGAGGAAGATGAAAAATTCCTTTTTTCGAGAAGGGGCTTTATTAGACCACAAACGAAGACTATTCTCGCTTGTTCAGCAATAACCAGTTTTCAACGCGTGTATATTATGTCATTATCAAAGCTGCAAAGGACGACTATACGAGTAACTTAAAACAAAATTATAAAGCACTTGAAATTCTTTATGGTGATTTCAGGTGCTTTTTTACGCCCCCGTATAATTCTATAAGTCTAGTAACATAACTATGACATTTGGCGAGATATAACTTCTTCACTGGAGAAGGTATCCAATCCATTTCATTACTCGGGTGAGCTATGGGACAGTACCACAGAACTTCAATATTTGCGAGCCATGTACTAAAATCACTAAATTTATTATTTTTTTTGTAACATTACTGGTAAAATCTATTCGATTAATCCGGTGATACTAATACAAGACTCGTAAAGACTAATGGAGATTATTCTACTATAATGGTTTCATATTGTAATTTTTATTCTTTTTATAAATAATTTTTGAATAGGTTGTTGGCATAGTAGTTGCTTTACATTGTTAATAGCAGAATTGAATTGTACAGTTTGATTTTATTCAGGGAGAAAGAGTGGATATGAATATCGTATTGACTTAATCAATCCTTTTCAGAGGAACAGTCGAGAACAATTGCATTTGAAAAATGTGTCAACCGGTGGAGGTAGCGATGGCTGGGATTGGAGATTTTAAAACCGACAAAAGTACCGAATCAATATGAGTTGTCTAACATTGGATGAAAATAACAACGGTAGGTAGGGTATGGATGCTAGAGTTTTTTTAATGATGTAGAGGCTGGAAATGCACAAGTATTGAAGTGGAATTTTGAATTATTTAACCACATAGGGAGTCTTTATAAACCTAAATTTGGAAGTAGTGACCAAAATGCGGTTACAATTATTTCATGAGGATTACAACAACCAATCCATAAAGAGTATGAGTATGCCATTATGAGTAAATTTATTTGTGCAGTCTGTAGTTATAATGAGTTGAACTATCCTCAATGGGATAAACATGGTTTTCCAACTCACGAAATATGTAATTGTTGTGGATTTGAGTCTGGATTTGATGATGATGCAAAGGACATTCCAGAGTCAATCGAAGAATATAGGATTAGGTGGCTAAGTGAGGGGGCTAACTGGTTTAGCTCATCAAAGACCAAACCTTTGAATTGGAACTTGGCGATACAGCTAAAAAGAATCAATGTGGATATTTCTAAATAGTATAATTTGACTTAGAACCCACTGTAGTTTACGGCCTTGAGACGAGTAAATCCTCTCAAGGTCTTACTTTACTCCTACCCAGTGTCGAATGAATTGGGCGGCTAAGTCCAAACGAACTTAACCCTCATTTCTCCCGTATAATATTCCTCTAATATGCCTGTACACAATACCAGATAGTTTCGTGTTGTGGTCTTTGTTATTAAAACTTCTTGACTGATAATAAATCTATGATCCTGATCAATATGTTCCAATGCATTTTTAATTCATTGACCCGAAGACAGGTAGAACCACATTGGATTACTATTATTTCGAATGAATAGGATGATGAATTTGAAAATAAATTTTAAACAGCCTTATGGTGTGATTAAGCATAATATGTCAACAGAGAACATTGCTGACTTGATAAGCTTATTTATTGAAAAGGATTCAATTATATTATTTTCCTTTTACGAAAGGAATATGGATTTATTTGATGTAAATACACAGGAATTCATCTTAGAGAGGTGTGTTTTTGTGAATTCTGAGTGGGTATTGCCATGGGGGGAATCTATACCTCATTGGGATGAACCGAATCAGACACCGCCGAAAATAATGTGGTTTTCGGCGATGAAACAAGAAGAAATTATTAAAGCAATTGAAATTGATAATTTATTTAGATGTATTGTCATTAAGAAGGGTTCAGATTTTAAACAACATTTCAATGTTTTATTCCATCAGGAATATTATTCGTCTATTGATGAGGAAGACTACGAATATTATTTAGGATTTACAAATAAGGATTTGTTTCTTGCTAATTATCTGGATGAAGTTAAAAAGAGGTTCGAGGTATCATTAATAGAATAGGCAAACGGAAAGATCTTGGGGGCGGCAATCCTCAAGGTCTTTCTTTTATATCAACACCTAGTATCAAGTAAATGGGTTAAATAATACTCCTTTTTGACATTCCATTTTCTATTAGAAACCCAGAATCTTCAGATACCACTGTATCTTGCTCCAAGTACCTTACCTTCATTTTCTTCTGGTAGGTTCTAGTTCCATCAAAAGAATCTACTAATCGCTTGTACTCTTATTAACTCCGGCCAATTTATTCACAAATTTGTAACCTTCTCTGGCAGGGGGGTTGCGAGATTGTTTTCAAATTGTTTTACTATATTTACCTACTATAGTCTGGTAATCTATTAATATATATAGGGGGAACGAAAAGACGTCAGGTTCAGTCGGTTCATACGCGTTTATGTTCTATATGTTGAGTGAATGTCTATATTGCCATGTCTATATCGTCATGTCTGTATAACTTCATAGACAAGCTAGAGATAGCTCCCGCACATTATAAAATACAGCACAGGATGGTGTAATGAATGAAGCTTTTAAATGCAAAATGGATGGCTGTATGCTTGATGGCAATCTGTTGTTTGGGTTTGCTAGGTATACATACGAATACGGCGAGTGCACAAGCGAAGGCTCCTTTGCTGGGGGTCAATGATGTGTTGCTAGATTCGAATACCATTCAGCCCGTAATGAAAAATGATAAGTTGTATGTTCCTATCGTTACATTAGGGCAAAAGATGGGGATTTCTACTTCGGCCAACGGAAATACATTGGTACTGACTGGACATAATCGCAGCTTTACGCTGGATTTGAACAAGGGGGATGTGTTCGAGCGTGGAGATCGTACAATGGTGCCAATTCGCACTTTGACCGATGCGTTTGGCTTCACTATTACGCTTCCAACAAGTAATCTGTATCGAATTCAGAACGCAAATGCTAGCTTGTCAGATGCACAATTTTTAAATACATTCGCGACACAAATTAAACAGTACGCAGCTGTCAAACCGGGCAAAGCCAGCAATTCAGGCAACAAGGGAACTGCCTCATCATCCAGCCGTACGATTTATTTGAGCTTCGATGATGGTCCTACGGCGCATACGTCGCAGTTGCTGGATATTTTGGACAAATATAATGCGAAGGCTACTTTCTTCATGCTGGGACCTGAAATTCGTCAACATAGCGCAGTGATGAAAAGAATGGTAGAGGCGGGTCACGGTTTGGGCTTGCATGGGATGACGCATCAGGTGAAGAAAATCTATGCATCCCCGGCAGCAGCACTCGCAGAGATGAATCAGGATAACGAGATTTTATTTCAGGCCACAGGGAAACGCACTTCTTTGATTCGTACACCTTATGGCAGCAAACCATATTTGAAGAAAGCATACCGCGATCAACTGACAGGTGCAGGCTATCATATTTGGGACTGGAACATAGATTCGAATGATTGGCGTTATACTAAAAATCCAGAGCATTTTGTACAGACTGTCCTAAGTGATATTAGAAGATTGAAAAAGCAAGGCAGAACACCAGTCGTTCTTATGCATGATAAGCCATCTACGATCAAGGTGCTTCCACAAATCATGGCCGCTTTGCAGAAAGAAGGATATTCGTTCGAGCCGTTGAATGATAACCTGACTCCGCTTAATTTTTGGAATGATCATCGTTAATTGAATAGCATGAAAGAAAAGGCACCTTTTCAACCATTATATAGTGGTTGAAAAGGTGTCTTTTTGTTGTATTCGCTCGGAATTGTGAAGTTTGCAGCATGCTTTATATGAATCTATGAATTCATGTCTATGCACAGGTCATATGACTCTACGGGTTACCACGTCGCTGCATATATTACAGTAACCGCCCCGAGAGGAGGAGAGGTATGAATATTAATCCGAGTATGTTTAGTATGATTTGCGCTACCGCAGGAGCCCTTATTACGTTTGCCTTTGGCGGCTGGAATCAGCTAATGGTGCTATTCACGGTTGCAATGGCTGTTGATTATGTGACTGGAGTCGCCGCAGCAATTAAGACTGGGCAAGGTTTAAGCAGTAAAGCCGGCTTTTGGGGGCTGGCTAGAAAGGCTTTAATGCTAATGGTAATTTCTTTGGCGCATCACGTGGATCTCCTGATGGGTACCGAAATCATGAAAGGGGCGGCAACGTACTTTTATTTATCCAATGAATTGATCTCTATTACGGAAAACTGTTCACGAATGGGTCTACCGCTCCCACCGAAGCTCAAGAATTTTTTTGCCCTGTTAAAGGACAAGGAGTCTGATGGTAAAAATGGCGGAAAAGATCGCTAGAATTACAAAGTTTCTTTCCGTATGTGGGGCGTTATGATAAAATTTTCAAGAGAACATTTTAAGATAAGGAGCCTATACGCATGATTAAACATATTGTTTTGTTCAAATTGAAAGACCGCTCCCCCGAAAGCATTGAGCACACAGCATCCATCTTGCGCAGCATGAACGGCAAAATCAAAGAGCTGCTGTCACTCGAAGTAGGTACGGATGTGATTCGTTCGGAACGTTCTTATGATATTTCCCTTACCGCAGTTGTCGAAACACTGGAGGATTTGCAAACGTATCAGGTACACCCTGTCCATCAGGAAATTATTGTACACATGAATGAAGTAAAGGATGTATCTATCGCAGTTGATTATGAAATCTAAAGCGATTACTGGAGGTGCAGGACCTTGTATTATGTCAACCGGGAACAAATTGAGCTTCGACTAGGGGCTGTTCCCGACATTGTCGCCGGACTTCGCCAGACTTCTGCTGCCTGGAACGGCGATCTGTTGCAGGGGCTAGTGCAGGAGCGCTGCCTTCATCTGGCAATTGAGACGGTAACGGACGTAGGAAGCTATATCATCGACGGATTTATTATGCGTGACGCTAGTAGCTATGAGGATATTATCGGTATCATTCATGAGGAAGGTGTACTGGATGATACCGTATTTCATTCGCTAGTAGAGCTGGTAGGCTTACGTAAACCCCTAGTACAGGAGTACTTCCATTGGGACCGGACAAGCCTTCACCCGCTTACACCAAAGCTGCCTGGGTTGCTGGAGCTTTTTGCATCTAACGTGTATGATTATTTAAATAAGGAATTGGGTCCCCAGCCCGAGGGAGTGTAAAGGCAAAAGTGACGGATAAGTATATCGTACCCGAAATGCCCACTAGGCGCATGATCATGACATTATTGAAAACCCAGGGACCTGTGGGCGTCGGAAGCTTGGCAGCTCAATTGGGCATTACCGAAATGGGAGTGCGCAGGCATCTCAAATTGATGGAGCAGGATGGTCTGATCGTGGCTACGATCGTGAGACAGGCGATGGGACGCCCGACGTTTTTATACAGTCTGAGCGAGCAGGGAAGCGAGCAGTTTCCTCGTAATTATGATCATCTGTTACTGGAACTGTTAGAGGAGCTGGATGAAGAACAGGGAATGGAAGCTGTTTACTCGCTGTTTGATGGTAGAAAACGTAAAATGATGAAGCGCTACGCCCCTCACATGGAGGGGAAGACTACACTGGCCTCACGTGTGGAAAAGCTTTCGGGCATCCAGAATGCTTCCGGATATATGGCAGAGTGGCACGAGGAAGAGGATGGTAGCTACTCTATTGTGGAATACAATTGTCCTATCTCTCAAATTGCAGGCCGTTACCGCAAGGCTTGTGAATGCGAGCAGCAAATGTTTGAGGAGCTGCTTGATGCCGAGGTTGTTCGTGAGGATTGTTTGGCGGATGGGGGCCGTTGTTGCCTGTATCGTATCCGCTCTAAAAAAAAGTAAAACTTTTCAGGCTTGTTTTCTGTATCATGACAAGCTCTCCATGCTTATAATGCACTAACAGATGGGCATTCGCCCGGGCATAAGGGAGAGATGAAGGTGAAGGAGAACTGCAAAAGTTTTATCCGAGGCGCGTTGGCAGGCAGCATTGTTGGTTCGGTAGCTGCTTTATTATTTGCCCCTAAGTCAGGTCGTGAGCTGCGTCAGGATATTACAGATCAGGCGCGCAACGTAAGTGATAAGGGACAGGAGCTAGCGGGGAAAATTTCAGACACTTCAATTGAGTATACTGACAAAATTAAGGAGACAGCCTCAGCCGTCATTCATGAAATTGGGCAATGGCGTAAAAAGGGTGAAATTATTCCTGAGGTTAGTATTTCATCAGCGACTGTTCAAGAAGATACGGAAAAAGATGCTCTGTAACGGTCTGTAAAACGTAGGTGAAACACTGAATACGGTTTGAATTCGTGGCTTCTCCCGTTGGGGTGGAGCCTTTTTATTGATCACTTCCTCGTTTTAGGGTAATCTTTTGGGGTACCTTTTACATTAATACGACATAAGGTATGTAGCAACGGATAGCTTTCCGAGATGAAACAACTCATATTTGAACAAAAAAGGAAGCGGTGTGTACGTGCAGCAAGCGATTGCAATATTGGATTCCGGTGTAGGAGGTTTGACGGTTGTAAAAGAAGTCATGCGTCAGCTTCCACGGGAAAAAATCATTTATTTTGGAGACACTGCGCGCACTCCGTATGGCCCCCGACCATCGGAAGAGGTTAAAAAATTTACAGAGCAAATGGTTGATTTTCTGATTCAATTTGATCCGAAAGTCATTATTATTGCTTGTAACACGGCTACTGCCGCGGCATTGGACTATATAAGCCAAAAGGTATCCATTCCGGTGATCGGAGTCATTCACCCTGGGGCTCGTGCTGCGATTAGCGCGACGGTTACCGGGCATGTCGGGGTGATTGGGACTGTCGGTACGATTCGAAGCGGAGCGTATACAGCTGCGCTCAAGCAATTGTCTCCTTATGTAGACGTGGTGAGCCATGCTTGTCCTGCGCTTGTTCCATTGGTGGAACAAGGGTTATTCCGCTCCAAGACGACATCGCAGGTTGTGGAGGAGACATTGAGACCTATTCAAACGTATCCGATTGATTGTCTGATTCTTGGTTGTACGCATTATCCTTTTTTGAAGGAAACGATTCAAGAAGTCATGGGGCCTGCAGTAAAGCTCATTAGCTCGGCAGATGAAACGGCGCGTGAGACGAGTACCATTTTGTATAACAAAGGCAAGTTGGAAGCTGGGGACGAAACGCCGGTGCATCAGCTTTTTTGTTCCGGCGATCCTGAATTGTTCCAGCGCATTGCCGCACAGTGGCTCGGGGAGCAAATTCGCCAAACGCCTGTCGTCTGGCAAGTCACCAATTTGGATTAACGAGACAGCCGACTTTTTTTGTCATTGGACAAAAGAAGTCGGTTGTTTTGCTTTTCGCTACATCAAGACACGCCGCGTCTGCATAACATGCAGTAAGGCAGATGGAAGGGGCGTAGTAAGATGAGGGAATATATCGTTCAAAAAGGAGATACATTGCACCGGGTCGCCTCGGCTTTTAAACTATCGGCGGATACTTTGATCGTAGATAATCCGTGGGCCGCCACGCAACCCTATCTGATTAGTGGTCAAGTGTTATATATTCGTCCGTCTACGGATCGTAAATACGTTATTCAGCCTGGTGAGTCTGCAAGACAGATTGCCAAGCAGTTTGGTGTGGAGCTTGATGAGTTACGGCTAGCCAATCCAGGACTTGCGGAGCATGATTTTACGGAAGGAAAAATAATTGTTATTCCTGAAGACCATGAGGATCAGATTGTACGATTACGTGGAGAGTATGGATATGAAGATTTAAAGGAAGACCTAGCGGCCTTGGCCCGCAGATATCCGTTTATTGAAGTTGGCAGCATTGGCACCAGTGTCATGGGGAAGGATATTCCTTATGTACGTATTGGGCAGGGAACCCGTAAAATTCATGCCAATGCTTCTGTTCATGCTAATGAATGGCTGACGACGCCTTGTTTGCTGCGTTTTATAGAGCAATATGCACAAGGGATCGATGGGAAACATATAGGGACCTCTCAATGGGTGTATGGAGGTTCTCCGCAGGATTTGCTGGAGCATACATCCCTATGGGTGGTTCCGATGGTCAACCCGGATGGGGTAGAGCTGGTGCAACAAGGTGTACTCCCAACTCATCCGTTGTATCATGATCTCAAAAAGTGGAATGAAGGACGTGCTGATTATCGCGGTTGGAAGGCCAATATTCGTGGTGTCGACCTCAACGATCAATTTCCGGCATATTGGGAAGAAGAGGTACGCAGACGCGGTAAAATAGGTCCGTCTCGACGAGACTATGCAGGACCTGCACCTTTGTCTGAACCAGAGTCCAAGGCGCTTGCCGATCTGACGGAGCGCGAACAGTTCGACATGGTGTTATCCATACACAGTCAGGGACAGGAGATCTATTGGAATTATCGGGATCTAGAGCCTAAGGAGAGCCGAGATTGGGCCTTACGGCTAGCTGCCGCAACAGGGTACCGGGCGGTAAAGCTGGGTGGGAGCGATGCAGGGTACAAGGATTGGTTTATACAGCGATTTGGTAAACCAGGGTTTACCGTTGAAGTCGGTCTAGGTGTAAATCCGCTGCCCATGCGTGATTACGATGATATTGCAGCAGAAGTGGGCATGTTAATGGCAACAGTGCTGTCATGGTGAAAAATTCGGCCTACTGAAACGTATCGAATCATTTGCACGTATTAGGAGGAACACGTTTTTTATAAGTGTTCCTCTTTACATGTCCCTTCAATGGGGTATATATACTTAGGAGCATTGGAAATGGAGTGAACAACTATGAAGTGGAAAAGATTACTATCTCTCCGTCAATGGTCACATGTATTTCGTCGTATGCCCCGATTTATTACTTCATCAAGGATTCCGCTGGGAGAAAAGTTACTCTTTGCGGTGCCTGTATTGCTCTATTGGGTATTACCTGATGTCATGCCATTTATGCCCATCGACGATATTGGTGTGACGCTATTGCTTATGAATTGGTTTGTCACCCGTGCCGAACGAAAATATCCAGATGTGCTTGAAAAGCAGCATGTACGTGTTCGGTAGATAAGCTTATGAATTTCGTGATTGCGATTTTTCACGATTTTCTTTACAATAGGAATATTGCCTTTTGCTATGCTGAATATAATTGTGATCTATTGGCTCATGATGATGTTTCAGACGCAGCTATGCTGCCATAGTACCTCTTTCCCTCTGGGATAGAGGCTAATTATTTGAGTTGTTGATTTTACCCGCTAGGTTGTGTGGTGTGGATATGTATCCAATGAACCACATTTCATTTAATGAATATGAAGGAGATGAAGTTTGATGAACTGCAAAATTACTCGTAACGCAGCTAAAGTATTGAAACTTGAACTGGATAAGGAAGAGAATCAAGGGAAGAGCCTGCGCGTTGTTATTACTCATGCTCATGGAGATCATGCTCATTACGGGCTGGATTTGGACACGCCTAAAGAAACAGATACTGTCGTATCTACAGATAAAGGCATTGACGTAATTTTGGAAAACGGCCAGCCGCTGCTGGATGGTGTAAAAATTGATTACTTGTACTTCCCCGAAGAAGGATTTGTCATTACTAACCCTTCCCAAGGTAATCACGGCGACCACTAAGCCGGAGCTCGGAGGGATGACAGATGGCCAATGATATTCGCGTATGTGATGAATGCAATCATATCCGCTTGAAAACGATCTTGCCCAAGTTGCAAAAGATGGCACCAGATGCCGAGATCAAAATCGGCTGCAAATCGTATTGCGGTCCTTGTGGGAAACGAGCGTTTGTATATGTGAACGGACGTTATGTGAGTGCGGCCACAGAGGATGAAGTATTGGAGAAGGCTGCGCGCTTTATCAAATAGTTCCAGTACGCAGCATTCGCAATTTTTGAATAGTTCTCCTTCTTCTGATCCATGCTAATGGATGTAGACCACTGCCCAGAAGGAGGAGTGACTCATGGCCCAATATGATTCTAATCTCGACAATCACAGTGTTGAAGCTCAAACACAAAACTCGGTGGACAGGCTACACAATGCCGTCTCTCAGGCATTGTCACATCCGGCTGAGCAACTGATTGAACAGGCGGAGCAATCTCGCACTCATGCGGAACATGCCATACAGCAGGCAAAGGATAGCCTTGGTGACGACTCAGTAGAAGTTGCAGAGGACATGCTTGGTGAAGAGGTACAACGGCTTGAACAAGCTAAAAAAACGTTGCGTTCCTAGCGCAGTCGAGTGACAATCCATATAAAAAAGCACGATCCACAGCACTTACAAGCTGATGGATCGTGCTTTTTTGTTATATACAGGGTGGGTATGCGATCGGCATCCTTAAAAGAGTTCGGGGAGGATGCTATGTCAGCAACCTCCCACAGAAAGTCTATTAGATACAGAAGGAGTTACTTCTTTGTTTGTGGTTCCCATTCGCGAATAAGATCGTATGTGATAACCTGATCAGATATGTTCAACCGATTGAGAGCTTCGGTATAGCCCGGTCCGCAGGCGTTTACATCTGTAGGCTGGCCTGTATTCAGGTTGTAACAGGTCCCTTTGGAAAATGTACCGTCTTCAGATGGAATGTAGTACACTCGTCCATCGGTGAAAGCACCAGTACGCAGCACAACCATACGAGGCTTCCCGCTAAACAGATCGTTTCCCATAAAATGATATGGTTTTGTAGAAATCCCAAGTAGGTGCATTACGGAAGGCGTCAGATCCAACTGACCTGCCGGTTCCGTATACGTGCCCGCCTGACTTCCGTCGGGAAGATGCACAAGCAATGGCACCTGATTCATGATTTTCTGCATGTCCAGATCCGTAAGTGGCTTGCCTAAAAACTTCTCATACAGTGCTTTGTCTTTAATAGAATTGTCATGATCCCCATAAAACATCAGGATCGTATCATCCCACAGTCCGTCTTTCTTCATCTGATCTACCAATTCGCCCAGTGCTTCATCTACATAATGGACAGATTTCAGATAGTCTCCGAACATGGTACCTTCAAACTCGCCAACGTCTAAATCTACCGCGTCAGGTGACAGGTTGTACGGATGATGGCTGGAGATACCGACCATATAGGCGTAGAACGGCTGCTTAACTTCGGTGGTGAGATCATTGAGCGTTTGACGGAAAAAGGATTTATCTCCCAGTGACCAACCCAGTGGCTCATCTATTTTAAAATCTTTTTTACTGTAGAACTTGTCATAGTTCATTGCCTTATACATGGTGTAACGGTTCCAGAAGCTGCTGTCATACACGTGAAACGCATTGGGACTATACCCAGTATCCTTCAAAATGGAAGGTAACGTATCGAATTTATGGTCCGCATAACGGATAAATACCGAGCCAGTAGGGAGCGGATGCAGCGAAGCATGTGTAGAGAAGTCCGCGTCCGAAGTACGACCCTGCGCAGTCTGGTGAAAATAATTGTTGAAATACATGCTTTCCTTCGTCAGTTTGTCAAAGTTAGGCGTAATCGCTTGACCGTTGATCTGTTTACCGATAAAAAAGTTCATGAACGCTTCAGCTTGTATGACCATCACGTTTTTGCCCTTATACTTGCCAGATAGATCATTTTTAACCTGAAGCAACTTTTGGTGCTGATTAAACCATTCCTTATCCTTATCGGATTCTGCTTGAGCCAATGTAGGCTGGGGACCAAGGTGATCCTGACCATAGCGGTAGATGTCATATCCATGAAATCCGATCAATCCGGTTACGTTGTACAAGGCCATCGACCACCAGTTGCCGACAAATATGCCAGTTGCCCATGTGGAGGTATAATATTTGATCGGCCCAAATGTCAATACATAGCCAATCAGGAAGGCCAATGCCCCTTTGGAGAAGCGAAGCAGGAACCTCCTTGTGAACGAGCTTCGGGATGCTTCTAAATAAGTATCATTCGTTGTAAGTCGACGTCGTAACGAAGCCACAAATATGACATACGGAATGAATAGAATCCAGTCTGCAAAAAAGAAAATGTCCCACCAGTACATAAGGGATGCGATACTTCCGCCCAGAGAGTCAACTTGTCCGGCTTGAAGTAAGACGGGAATCGTAATGAAATCCTGGAAATACCGATAATAAACCATGTCGGAATAAATGAGCGCGGTGAGCAAAACATCGAGCACCACAAGAGCAATCAAACGTCCGCGACGTGGTAGCCATAAGGTCCAGAAGCTCACAAGTAAAAGAGAACCAATAGCGATGACATAATCCAGCGGATTCATGTCAATATTTTGGGCATGCAAGTTATAGTGAATCAGTACGAGCTTGCCGATCATAAGTACAAAAAACAGACCTAATCCAAAATATCGAGACAGCAGCACTCTGCTGAACGTGTTACCAGTGCGACTTGCACTGGACGTGCGAATAACCAACACTTTACCCCCTCCGGCAGAAATGTTCGGCTAGTATAAACTACATATTAACGTAATGTTAAAACCGAAATGCCTTTAATTATTATAGCGCTCATCTCGCGCATTTCAATGATTAAGTAAAGAAAATACAGCACAAATCAGGCCAGAAGAACGAACAGAGGGTTCGTTTCCTGGCCTAAACTTCATCATATTTAAGGCTGCAACGGCGAAGTATCTTTGCGGCGCGGAGGCAGAGGGCCTAGATACTGATAGTATTGGCATTCAATACGGCCGTTAAACAACTTCCGGCGCTTGTCTGCTTTACGGCCCCAATAATGCTCAAATTGCTTGGTGGAGCTGATGGCAAAGAAGGACCAAGTCTTCATTTCGGCTGCCGTGCGTGCGAGTGAACGGATCAGCTTTTCCACCTCGGATTGCTCGCTCAGTCTCTCGCCATAAGGTGGGTTTGTAATCATCACACCATATTGTCCTTCGAGTCTGACTTTAGTTACAGGCATTACCTTAAGAGGGATGTCTTTAGCAAAGCCTGCTGCTTTTACAGCTGCCTCAGCAACTTGTATGGCATTTGGGTCGATATCGCTACCTGCAATCTCAAAAGGAATGTCATCGCGGGTCAAATCCATCGCTTCGTCGCGAGCCTGATCCCATAATTCTCTGCCAATGACAGGCCAGTCTTCCGAGTTAAAGGTACGTCTCAGGCCTGGCGCAATGTTCCAGGCTTGCATGGCAGCTTCGACCAATAAAGTACCGGAACCGCAGCATGGGTCATAGAATGGTCGGTCAGGGCTCCAGCGACTAAGCTGAATAAGAGCAGAAGCCATCGTTTCTTTGAGAGGCGCCTCTGTAACGAGCTTACGATAGCCGCGTTTGTGCAGTCCTGGACCGGTCGTATCAAGTGTCAGCAATGCACGATCATTCAATAGAATGACCTCAATGACGTAACGAGGGCCATCTTCAGCAAACCAATCTGTGTGGTAGGTTTCCTTGAGCTTCTCTACAATCGCCTTCTTGACGATTCCCTGACTGGCTGGTACGCTACTAAGCTGTGATTTGTGCGAACGTCCCTCTACGGGAAATTCACCATCTACAGGAATCCAATCCTGCCAAGGCAATGCTTTGGTACCCTCGAACAGCTCGTCGAAGGTAGTTGCAGCAAATTCACCCATTTTTATAAGCACGCGGTCTGATGTGCGAAGCCACAGGTTACACCGGCATATATCCATATAATCTCCGGTAAAAACGACACGGCCATTTTCAACGGTCAGATCTTCGTACCCGAGTTCTCTGAGTTCCCGGGCCACGACGGCTTCAAGTCCCATTGGCGCAGTTGCAATTAGTTGCAGTTGAGTCATTAAACGTATTCACTCCGTCCCCATAATCATGTAAGCTTGGTTCAATCCCTATAGTATAGGTCATTGTACTCGAAGAGACAAATCATTAAGGTAAAAAATTTACGAAGGACATCACGTCCAACCTGCGCTATGATTAAGCAAGAAGGAGAGATGAACCGTGGAAATTACACCAAATATGACGCCTGAACAATATGTAGACCAGCTGGTACAAGAAGATGAAGCACTGCGCAGTATTAGGGAGGCTATCGTTAAAGAAGGTATGCCGGAAGTATCCGTTGCTCATCCTTACGGAAAACTGTTGACCTTTCTAATTGAAGTATCTGGCGCACAGCATGTACTGGAAATCGGCGCATTAGGCGGCTACAGTGGATTATGTCTGGCTCGTGGGCTGGGAGAAAAGGGCCGCATTGTGTCACTGGAGCTGAAAGAAGCGTACGCAGCGCTGGCACATCGACATATGGAAAACAACGGATACGGTGACCGTGTCGAATATCGTATCGGACCCGCAGCGGACAGCTTGAAGGAACTTCAGGAAGAGGGAAGAACTTTCGATTTTTTCTTCATTGATGCAGATAAGGAAAATTACCCAGTGTATCTGGAATATGCGATTGCTCTGGCGAATCCGGGTGCCATTATTGCGGGAGACAACTGTTTCCTTCGCGGACGGACGCTGAATACGGATAAGAACGGCCCTGCCGTCCAGGCCGTGAGACGTTTTAACGAAACGATAGCAACAGATCCACGGCTGGTCAGCACGCTTTTGCCAGCGTACGATGGATTGGCGCTAGCTCGAGTTAAATAGCGTTCATTCTCCATGTATAGCCACATATAAAGAAAGAACCACCTTGTCCACGGCAGCGTGAACAAGGTGGTTCTTGTCTGTTAAGGCAGGCTTGTCTTACCCGAAGGTTATCTTACCTGAAATCAGGCGTAGCCTTACGATCAAAAAGCTTCATGCGTACCCAGAATATGTTGACGATTAACAGGACACCTGACATGATAAACAGTCCTTCGATGCCAATAAACCCGGATAGCACCCCGCCAATGACAGCACCCAGCATATTTCCGAGCGCTAGCGAACTGGTATTGAAGCCGAAAGAACGGCTTTCCATTCCTTCCGGTGTATACGTGCGAATCAACGCATTTACGCTTGGTAGCAGACCGCCCATAAATACACCCATGAAAAAACGGATAATGACAAGTTGCCATACTTCATTGACAAAAGCCTGCGGAATGAGCATAACCGCCGTTCCGAGCAGTGCAATGGTCAAGATCTTGTGCGCTCCTATCTTGTCACTCAATCTTCCAAGGAGCGGTGCAGCAACCATATTGGATACGCCTGTAGTAGCCGTAACGAACCCGGCAATTAACGCAATTCCTTCTGCCGACCCATACAGCTTTTGCACATATAACGGCAGCAGAGATACCGTACTGATCATGGCAAACTGGAGTAGAAACGTTACGGTGAACAAAGCCGGAAGCTGGGGCGTATGGCTTAGCTCCTTTAATCCGGCAAGAACCGAAATTTGCGGTATACGTGCGGCTTCCGTTTTGCTGAAATTTTCTTTAACCAGAAACATTGCGATGAGCGAGGCTATAAAAATTAGAGCGCCTGTAATATAAAAGATCGGTCTGAATCCGACCCAGTCAGCCAAAAATCCGCCTAGCAGAGGGCCGAGAATCGTGCCAGCCATCTGACCGGATTGCATAATCCCCATAGCGAATCCGGTTCGCTCTTTGGGAGTGGTACCCGACACTAGGGAAATCGATGCCGGATTGAAACCCGAAATCGTACCGTTCAGCAGGCGAAGCGCCAGCAGTTGCCACGGGTGGGTGACCAAACCCATACATCCGATGACCAAAGCCATACCAAAGCCTGAGCGAAGCAGCATGACTTTACGTCCATATCGGTCAGCCAGCTTGCCCCACAAAGGCTGGAACATAAATGAGGTCAAAAAGTTAGCGGCAAAAATAACTCCGGCCCATAGACCAATATCGTGCTCTCCCTTCACATGAAGGTCCTGAGCCAGATACAGGGCGAGGAACGGAGTAATCATCGTGATACCCGCATTGACCAGAAACTGACCGAACCAAAGCACAATGAGATTGATTTTCCACGTCTCCCACGTTTTCAATGTGCTTTCACTTCCTTTCTGCCCATTCTCATCCTGTTGTAAATCCTACTTATCAAAGCATAACTTCTCCGGAGCTTTAAAAAAGCCATTTCTCTAGTATAGCACACTTCATTGAAACTTTATCCAAATGTCATGGGTTTGTCATGGTTTGTTCGAGAGCTGCGGTTGTTACGACTCTTGAAAAAGGGCATAATAAAATATAGTATTTATGATTCGAACTGGAGGCTGAAGTCATGACCTACAATGATACTTTTATCCGCGCTTGCCGCAAGCAAGCTGTGGATCATATTCCCGTATGGTACATGCGGCAGGCCGGAAGGTATGACCCTGAGTATCGCAAAATTAAAGAAAAATATACGTTGCTTGAAATATGCCGCCAGCCCGAGTTGGCCGCAGAAGTGACCTTGATGCCCGTGCGCAAGCTTGGGGTGGACGCTGCAATTTTATATTCTGATATTATGAATCCGGTAGCCTCTCTAGGGGTTGATTTTGATATTGTCAAAAATATTGGCCCGGTTATTGATAATCCGATCCGGTCAGCTGCAGACGTAGATAAGTTGCGTCCAATTGATGTGGAACGCGATTTGGGTCATATTTTGGAAACGATTCGTATTTTGGACCGTGAACTGAACGTGCCATTGATTACGTTCGCTGGAGCGCCTTTTACCATTGCAAGCTATTTAATAGAAGGAAGGCCTTCGAAAGGATATATTCGCACCAAAGCGATGATGTATGGAGAGCCTGAGCTGTGGCATCGCCTGATGGATAAGCTAGGAGACATGGTTATTACATACGTGCGAGCCCATATCGCTAATGGCGGTAAGGCTTTTCAATTGTTTGATAGCTGGGTAGGTGCGCTCTCGCCTTATGATTTTCAAACTTTTGTGCTGCCGACTATCACACGTATTTTCCATGAACTATCTGATCTGGATGTACCTAAAATTTATTTTCCGGGCGTAAGCTCTGGTGAATTGCTCCCACACTTGAATGGGTTAAAAGCCGATGTGATTGGACTGGACTGGCGGGTAAGTATACCTGAAGGACGTCGTCGCTTGGGGAACGGTTTTGGTGTACAGGGAAACCTGGATCCTTATGTGCTTACTGCGCCAATCGATGTTATCAAGCAGTATGCGAAAACCATTGTAGATGAAGGCATTTTGGAGCCGGGTTACATTTTCAATCTCGGTCATGGTTTATTTCCTGAGGCCTCGCTAGATAAGCTAAGAGAGCTTACTAATTATGTACATGAGTATTCCCGCTCGGTTTTGTCAAAAAATGAATACATTAGAAATGTTAAGAGGTGATCTGTTAATGAAAACAAAAGTGGGTGTACTGGTCATGTCCTACGGGACGCCGGAGAGTCTGGATCAGGTGGAAGCCTATTATACACATATTCGTCGCGGCAATGCTCCCTCGCCGGAGCAGTTAAAAGAATTAAAGGATCGTTATGAAGCTATTGTAGGCGGTGTGTTTCCGCTGCGGCAGAACACGGATCGGCAGGTTCAAAACTTGCAGGAAACCTTAAATCGGGAAAACCGCAACCCGGACATTGAATTTGTCTGTTATCAGGGACTCAAACATGCCAAACCGTTTATTGAAGACGGTGTGGAAGCTATGGTGCATGATGGCATTCGTACAGCGGTGGGTGTCGTGCTGGCTCCTCACTATTCCGTTATGAGTGTAGGCACTTATATTAAGCGCGCACAGGCTAAGGCACAGGAACTGGATCTAGCCATATCATTTGTGGAGAGCTATTATCTTCATCCAAAGCTGATTAAGACGCTGACTGAGCGTGTAAACGCCAAACTGGCGCTTTTTGAAGAAGCTGGAGCCAAGCGGGATGAGGTTCGTGTTCTGTTTAGTGCGCACAGCTTGCCTGAACGGATTTTGGCTATGGGTGATCCTTATGTTGAGCAATTAATGGCTACATCGCAGGCTGTTGCGGACAAGGCGGGAATTACCAACTGGCAGTTTACGTGGCAAAGCGCCGGTCGTACAGCAGAGCCATGGCTGGGGCCAGACATTTTGGATACCATGCACAGTCTTAAAGAGGAGCAAGTGGAGTATGTGCTGGCTGCGCCAGTTGGCTTTGTTTCTGATCACTTAGAGGTGTTATACGATCTGGATATTGAAGCACAGGCGTTAGCGAAGGAATTGGATATGCGTTTTCAGCGTATTGATTCACTCAACAGTGATCCACTGTATATGGAGACGCTTAGTGATGTCATCATAGACCAATGGAAAAAGGGATGAGGACATAATGGAGCAAAAGTTACGTAATATTGTGATTGTAGGCGGAGGCTTGACCGGGCTTAGCACTGCTTTTTATACACGAAAAATGTACAAAGAAGCTGGCTATACACCTCGAATTACGTTGGTGGAGAAAGCTTCCGTGCTGGGCGGGAAAATTGAAACGCTGCATAAAGATGGTTTTGTAATTGAAAAGGGGCCAGATTCCTTTCTGGCCCGTAAAACGGCCATGATAGACCTGGCAAAAGAGCTGGAGTTGGATCATGAACTGGTGAGCACAAATCCTGAGGCTAAAAAGACATACATTTTGCATGAAGGACAGCTTCATCCGATGCCTCCTGGGCTGGTGCTGGGGATTCCAACAGAGCTGAAACCTTTTTTGCGCAGCGGCTTGATCTCTCTAGGCGGGAAAATGCGGGCTATGATGGATTTTGTCATTCCGCCTCGCCGTGTACCGGGAGATGAGGCGTTGGGTGATTTTATTGAACGCCGACTGGGCAAAGAAGTGCTGGAAAATGTAACCGAGCCACTGCTGGCGGGGATTTATGCTGCCAACATGAAGACGCTAAGTTTGCAGGCGACCTTCCCACAATTTGCTGAGGTAGAGCAGCAGTACGGAAGCCTCATTCACGGGATGATGACAGGCCGAAAACCAGCTGAAACACATACAGGTACGAAAAAAAGCGCCTTTTTGACCTTCCGTCAAGGCTTGCAAAGTTTGGTGCATGCGTTGCTGAATGATTTGTATGACTGTGATTTACGCACCGGAATGGCTGTTACAGAATTCACAAAGACCACGGAAAGTGGAGACAGCCCATATCGCGTTATGCTGGATAATGGAGAGACGCTGGAGGCGGATGATATTTTTGTAACGACTCCCAACTTTGCTGCTGCGCCGCTATTGCGAGATCATGTCAATGTGGCTGCACTGGAAGCCGTTAATTATGTCTCCGTAGCAAACGTGGTCATGGCCTTCGATAAAAATGATATTGAGAATGTCTTTGACGGTTCTGGTTTTCTGGTCCCTCGCAAAGAAGGACGCAGCGTGACCGCTTGCACATGGACGTCTGCCAAGTGGCTACATACTAGCCCGGATGATAAGGTGCTGTTGCGCTGTTATGTAGGGCGAGCAGGAGCTGAAGACACTGTAGAGTTACCGGATGATGAGCTGATTGCACTGGTACGTAAGGATTTGAAAGAGATGATGGGAGTTACAGCAACTCCGCTGTTCACGGAAATTACACGTCTTCGCAATTCCATGCCGCAATATCCGGTAGGGCATCCGCAGGCTATAGCTGATTTGCGGGAAGAGTTACGCACTGCCATGCCGGGAGTGTATGTGTTGGGTGCTGGCTATGATGCGATTGGTTTACCGGATTGCATCCGTCAGGCTAAGGAATGGGCCTCCCATGCCGTCCAAACGACACAGCAGGAAGCGGTCCAGGTACAGGTGTAAATGTTCAATGATGAACCCTTCGCGATCCAGGCGAGGGGTTCTATTTATATTGAAATTTGATATATAATGGAGAAGGTGTAAAATTCGCCAGCTAATAAAGAAGTTATGCATATGCAATAGCATAGAAGGAGTGAAGAATGTACCCTCCCAGATCACAGAGAAATGAAGGTCGCAAGAAAGCAAGAAAACCAAAAATAGGCAAGGCTTGGATTATTACGAATCTGGTCCTGCTGCTTATGATCGTAGGTCTTTTCGGTTATTATTACATATTTGAACACGACAACAGTGCCTCTCTTGCGGAAAATGCCGGGTATTCGCAAACGGAGAAGAAAATCCAAACGGAATCTGCTAGTGAAGAGCGGTCTACTCCCTCGGTCAGTGAAAATGTTACAGACTTGTCAAATAAACAGCTGGACGAAGGCTCCCATGCAGATAAGCAATTTGCTGACGATGAAACGAAGCAATCTGCTGCTTCAGACACAAGCCATCGTCCCGCGACAACGTCTGACACAAATGCTCCCGAAGGCAGCTCTTCAGGAGCAAAATTATCCTCGGGGAAAGACGGGCAAGCAGGGAACGATACGTCCAATAAGGAATACGACGGTAATCCATCCGCGGATAAGGGAGGAACGGAGGATGTAAAAAGATCCAAAACAGACGGTGCAGATTCTCCGACAGTCACGCTTCACTTTGTAGGGGATGTGCAATTTTCCGGTAAAGTTGAGCAGCGATTGGAACAGAATGGGTTTGAGTTTCCGTATCAATATCTCGGAAACTTGTTTCATAAAGACGATCTGACGATTGCCAATCTGGAAACGCCCGTGACAACGAATGGTGTGGGTGCGTTAAATAAAACGTATGTGTATAAATCTTCGCCCAAGGCGTTAACTGCGTTGGCTGCGGCAGGGATAGATGCTGTCAATTTGGCCAACAATCACATTTTGGATCAGGGCACAGGCGGATTACTGGATACACTGAAGTATCTGGATGAAAAAGGTATAGCCCATGCTGGAGCCGGACGTAATGCAAAAGAAGCGTATGCGCCGCATTATTTTGAACGTAAAGGGATCAAAATTGCGTTGTTGGGGACTACACGTGTCATGCCTGAAGCCAACTGGAATGCGGGCGCCAAACTGCCCGGTGTAGCAGGAGCCTATGATTCGTCCGCTATCGTAAAGTCCATCCGTGAGGCACGAATGCAGGCCGATCTGGTGATTGTCATTGCCCATTGGGGGAAGGAGCGCGCTACTGCACTTGAGCCCCATCAGACCGAGTTATCGCATGCTTTTATTGATGCTGGAGCTGATCTTGTCATTGGTGGTCATCCACATGTGCTTCAAGGGATGGAGCAATATAAAGGTAAATGGATCGCATACAGCACAGGCAATTTTATTTTTTCTAAATCAACGGTGCCAGCCACTTGGGATACAGCCATATTTCAGGCAACCTGCACCCGAAAAGGGGCTTGCGAAATGAAGCTGACCCCTTACCGGGCGGAGCTAGGTCAACCGATTCCATTGAAGGATACGGAGGCCAGTAAAATTTTGCAGAGAGTGGCGGCACTGTCACCAGGAAATGTTTCGATAGGGACGGATGGTAAAGTAAGCGCTCAATAGAAGTTCGAAAAGAAATTTTTTATATGGGAATTGACGGAACGATCCTATGAGGGACTCCTTTATGGATGGAGGTCATAATAAGATGAATCATTTGTGCGTGGCTCACCGCGGTTTTTCGGGTATTGCTCCCGAGAACACGATGGCAGCCTTTAAGCTTGCATTGGAGCAGCCGTTTGTACACTGGGTTGAGCTGGATGTACAGCTGTCAAAGGACGGTGTTCCGGTGGTAATTCATGATTTTACGCTGGAGCGCACGACGAATGGTATAGGGAAAGTAAAGGATTCAGACTGGAAAGCATTGCAACAACTTGATGCTGGTAGCTGGAAAAGTGCAGAATACCGTGGAGAAATAATCCCTTCCCTCGCACAGGTACTGGATTTATGTCGTGGCCGCGTATCACTCAATATTGAGCTTAAAACAGCGGGAGATATGTATCCGGGACTGGAGAAAGCCGTACTCCGGGAAATTGTGATGAGAGGGATGGAGGGAGAGGTGGTATTAACCTCTTTTGAGCGTGCCGCATTACGCCGGGCTAAGGAGCTGTCTCCTGAGATCCGTACCGGATTGATTATCGATGCGCGCCCAGATGATTTGGCAACGCAACTGGAGCAGCTACATTGCACTTTTTTATCCATAGGCTATCCGCGTTTGGATCGAAACCTGATGAAAGATCTCACCGGACGCGGTATTGCTGTCATGGCGTGGACGGTGGATGACCGCCGTATAATGCGGAGATTGTCCTCAATGCATCCTGAATTGATGATTTGCACCAATTGGCCGGATCGCTGGGAGCAGGTTTTTTTGCTTTCCAAGCACCGGATGTGGCACTATATACGTAAACTTATTCGTTAATCAATTGAACTACATACGCGGGAAGGGTGACGGATCGTGATGAACGTGGAAATTCGTAATGTTTATTGTGTCGGACGCAATTATAAGCTGCATGCGGAGGAGCTGGGTAATGAGGTTCCCGCAGAACCGATGATTTTTTTGAAGCCGTCTCATGCAGTCGTGCCGCTGGATGGCGCCACGCTGGAGCTTCCCCAGGGGCAGGGAGATATTCATTTTGAGACTGAGCTGGTCGTGGCTGTAGGACGTAAATACGAACCAGGCATGTCTGCAGATACGTGTCTGAACGCATTTGCATTCGGCATTGATTTTACCCTGCGTGATGTACAAAGTATCCTCAAGAAAAAAGGCCATCCATGGACCGCCGCCAAAGGCTTCAAATCGTCTGCTCCTGTGACACGATTCCTGCCTTTAGAAAAATTGGACATGCTGGAGCAGCAGGATTTTTCCTTGCTCAAAAATGGACAGGAAGTCCAGCGTGGACATGTTAAAGATATGATTTTTTCTATCCAGCATATCGTTGAATACATAGCTACTCATTATGGGCTGGGTGAAGGAGATATTATTTTTACAGGTACCCCAGCAGGAGTAGGGCCTACAGCAAGCGGGGATCGCTTTGAGCTTTTGTGGGGGAGTGATCGTCAGGGAAGCTTCACCATTGCATAAATTTGTGAACGGCATTCATGGATGAGGATTAAAAAAGGGAATGTTCTTGGTAGTTGGGAAGTAAAGAGCGATTCCCGTAGATAAGCATTGTGAAGGCCGTGTCCTGTGCCAAAGCATGGGACACGGCTTTTATATAAGTGTAGAGCATTGTACAATAATATACAGAACGAAAAAAGAAAAACGGAGATTCATTTCAAAAGCGGGGGTATATCATGGACTGGATCATCGGATTGCTTTGTGCTGCTGTGGTGGCGGGAGCTGCATTTTATAAAAAATCCTTAACCTTATCAGGCTTTGCCGCGGCTGTACTGATGGGAACCGTATATTATGGGGCGGGTAACCTGTTCTGGTTCGGCACATTGCTCTTGTTCTTTATCACGTCGACCCTCCTGTCGAGGTTCAAAAAGGAGCGCAAGGCTGAGCTGGAAAAATCGTATGCCAAAACTGGAAACCGGGATGCAGGCCAAGTATGGGCCAATGGGGGATTAGGTATGCTGTTATGCCTGGGCTATGCGATATGGCCCCATGTTACGTGGCAGCTGGCTTTTGTCGGTGTCATGGCTACGGTCACATCCGATACGTGGGCAACGGAATTTGGCAGCCTGAGTCGTAGGCCACCCCGTTCGGTGCTTAACGGGAAGGTGCTGGCACCCGGAACCTCAGGTGGAGTATCTGTATTGGGAACGGCTGCGGCCTTGGCTGGGGGTGTACTGATCGGCATAGGTGCATGGGGCTTTGGACACGCCATAGGAACGCCGAGCTTGCCGTTATGGCTGTGGGCACTGGTTGGAGGTATATCCGGTAGCGCGGGAGCCTTTGCTGATTCCTATCTAGGTGCTACAGTGCAAATGATGCGTTCCTGCACGGTTTGCGGACGAGAAGTAGAAGTAGACTCACATTGTGGACAAACGACGGTCTATGTACGAGGCTGGCGTTGGATGAGCAATGATCGGGTGAATAGCATTAGTTCTATTTTCGGAGGATTGGTCGCTCTTGCAGGTATTTTTTTTATACTCTGAACACAGGGCTGGAGATCGTTACAAGGAATTAACTGTTATAAGAATTAACCGTGTTCAATCCTTGTATAAGGAGGTGCTAAGATGGGCGATATCCACGGAGATAAATATGAAGCTATTTTGGACGCAGCTTACGCCGTCTTTGGCACCAAAGGCTTCTATGAAAGCAAAATTTCCGAGATTGCAGAACAAGCGGGAGTTGCCAAAGGCACAGTATACTTGTACTTTAAAAGCAAAGAGCAGCTATTTACAGCAGTCACACGTAGAGATTGCGAGCAATACCTAGCCGAAATGCAAGGCGCATTAATCAATCGTACTTTGGGAGAAGGACTGCTGCGGATGGCAAATTTGCATCTGCACTACTATTTCAAGCGCAAGCAGCATACTAAATTATTTTTTATGACCCCCAACAGTGACCCCGACCTAATGGAGTTTATGTGGGGATTTATCCAGGACTATACTGATTTGGTCAAAAATAAACTGGCGTCAGAGGGTGTACAGCAGTCTGAGTTTCATGCGAAGGCATTCATTGGTATGTTGGAACGCCTAAAAATGGATATTTTATTGAATAAAGATTTCCGCGAATGTGACGTAGATCAGACGGCTGAATTAGCGGCGAACTTATTTATGCATGGCTGTAAAGCCGGGGTACAAAAATCCTGACATCTTGTTGCTAAAAAACCGTACTGACTTCGTTCAGGTAACGGTTTTTTTAATCATTGGCTGTGTCTGTGTTAAAATAAACAGGATGCATCACAAAATAGGGGAAGAGTAGGGAATCCGTATGAATATTATGACCGTTGAACATATAACGAAAAGCTATGGCGAGAAAATGTTGTTTGAGGATGCTTCCTTTGGTATGGATGAACGTGACAAAATAGGGGTCGTCGGTGTAAATGGTACCGGCAAATCAACGTTTTTACGTGTAATTTCCGGCTTAGAGCCGCCAGATGATGGCAATATTGCAGTGAACAACGATGTGCGAATTCAGTATCTAGCACAAAATCCGGAGTTTGATCCCGAAATGAAGGTGCTCCAGCATATTTTTCATGGCAACCAGCCTGAGATGAAGGCGGTCCGTGAATATACGGAAATCATGGAGTTGTTGGAATTAAATCCGGGTAGCGAGGAGCTTCAAAATCGTCTATTGCGAGCAAGTCAGCAAATGGATACGTTCCAGGCATGGCAGCTGGAGAGTGAGGCCAAAAATATACTTACCCGACTGGGGATCACCCAGTTTGAGTCTCGTATGGGTGTTCTATCCGGCGGGCAGCGTAAGCGGGTGGCTTTGGCGGCGGCTTTGATCCAACCCTGCGAGTTGCTCATTCTGGACGAGCCTACAAACCATATTGATAATGAGTCTGTTGAATGGTTGGAGCAGTATTTGCAAAAAAGACGTGGTGCGTTGTTAATGATCACGCATGATCGCTATTTTCTGGATAGAGTTGCAAATGTCATGTTGGAGCTGGATCATGGCCGCCTTTTCCGTTATGAGGCTAACTATACCCGTTTTCTGGAGCTGAAGGCAGAACGTGAGGAGCGGGAAGCGTCTACGGAACAAAAAAGGAAGAACTTGCTGCGTAATGAGCTGGCCTGGATTCGTCGTGGAGCAAAGGCTCGTTCCACCAAGCAGAAAGCGCGTATTGATCGATATGAGCAGCTTAGGGATCAGCAACCGGAAGCTCGTTCTGGATCTGTAGATATGTCTGTCGCCTCCACACGTCTGGGTAAAAAAATATTGGAGATCGAGCATCTGTCCAAATCGGTAGATTCCCGTAAGCTGATACAGGATTTGAGCTACATTGCGGTTCCTGGTGATCGTGTTGGTATCCTAGGTCCTAACGGTAGTGGGAAATCCACCCTGCTCCAAATGATTGCACAGCGTGTAGAACCCGATTCCGGCAGCGTTGTGCTGGGACCGACGGTGAAGATAGGCTATTTTACTCAGGAACATCAGGAAATGAACGAATCATTACGTGTTATTGAATATATTAAGGAAGAAGCCGAAGTGATTCGTACAGCAGACGGTTCGACGATTACAGCAGCACAAATGCTGGAGCGTTTCCTGTTTGCACCAAGCGCGCAATGGACGGTTATTTCCAGGCTGTCCGGGGGCGAAAAACGGCGCTTGTATCTGCTTCGTGTTCTGATGTCGGCACCGAATGTGCTATTGCTGGATGAACCAACAAATGATCTGGATATCCAAACCCTTTCCGTTTTGGAAGACTATCTGGATGAATTCCCGGGCGTGGTGTTTATTGTTTCTCATGATCGCTATTTCCTGGATCGGACAGTGGACAAAATACTGGCGTTTGAAGGGGACGGACAGGTACGTGTACATGTAGGCGACTATAGCGAGTATGCAGAATGGATCAGTAAAAATGCTCAATCTTCTGTGAATACGTCTGTCTCGACGAGTACGGTTTCCTCGAATCGCTCTTCCGCGCCTAAGTCTGCGGGTCCTTCCGATTCAGTCAAGGAGACAAGTAAAACCAAGCTTAAATTCACCTTCAAGGAACAGCGGGAATATGAGCAAATTGATGAGCTGATTGAACAAGCCGAACAGAAGTTGGCCGACATTCAGCGGCAGATGGAAGAGTCTTTCAGTGATTCAGCACGACTACAGGAGCTCATGGCTGAGCAAGCAAAGGCCGAACAGCATCTGGAGCACCAAATGGAACGCTGGACCTACCTGAATGAGCTAGCCGAGCAGATTGAACAAAGTAAATCTTAAAAATACAGAAGCAAGTCACCATTCAGAGTGGGGGCTTGCTTTTTTTATCGAATTATTAATACGTTTTTCATATTAAAAGCGAGTGAATTATATATTTCTAATATTAAATTACAGTGGGTATAATGGATTGCAGATGGAGGGGAGGAATTGAAAATGGAATATCGTAAACTTGGAAAAAGTGGTTTGATGGTAAGTGAGATTGCATTGGGGAACTGGATCACCCACGGTGCCCAAGTGGATGATACCATAGCGCAAGCCTGTGTAAAGGCTGCACTAGACTCAGGGATTACCACGTTTGATACCGCTGATGTGTATTCGGATACCCTTGCGGAAACGGTTTTGGGTCATTCTTTAAAGGGAATACGCCGTGAAAGTATTGAATTATGTACTAAGGTTTTTCATCCCACAGGTACCGGACAGAATGATAAAGGGCTGTCTCGTAAACATATCATGGAGGCCTGCCATGCTTCTCTTCGACGCCTACAAACGGATTATATTGATGTATATTATGCACACCGTTTTGATCCAACCGTATCGCTTGAAGAAACTTTTTTGGCCTTATCCGACTTGGTGCGGCAAGGGAAGGTTTTGTATGTAGGAGTAAGCGAGTGGACAGCAGAGCAGATAAAGCAAGGAGCTGCTCTGGCTAGGGAATTAAAGGTCCCTTTCGTGGCAAGTCAGCCCCAATATTCCATGCTGTGGCGTGTCATTGAAGCTGAAGTGATTCCCGCTTGTGAGCAGGAAGGGATTGGGCAGGTGGTTTGGTCACCTCTGGCACAAGGTATCCTTTCTGGTAAATATACAGCAGACAAGCCGTTACCCGAGGGTTCACGAGCTTCTACGACAGCAGGGTCACCATTTTTCGAACGTTTGGCTGGACAATGGTTACGTAAAGAAGTCCTTTTGGCAGTAAAGAAAATTCAGCCGATTGCAGAAGAATGCGGACTGACGCTGCCCCAGCTTGCAGTCGCATGGGTTTTACAAAACCCGCAAGTGTCCTCAGCTATTATCGGTGCTTCCAAGCCCGAGCAGGTTAAAGAGAACGTAAAAGCTGCGGGTGTCCGTCTAGATGGGCAGGTCATGAGACAATTGGATAGCGTTTTAAATGGTATTGTTGAACGTGATCCGAGAAAAACAGGTTAAGATATACGATCAAGGAGATTTACATGTCTAACTCTTCGTTACAAGCTGTTTCTTCAACCACTTCCAGAAAATGAGTCAGAACAGTTTCATGTGCACCTGTTTTCCATGCAGCATAAAGTGGGATGGACGGAGACTCTTCTTGAAATGAACGAAATACGACATCACTGCGTTGAAAGACAGATACGGAAGAGGGGACAATGGAGATACCTATACCCGCCGCTACCAAGTTAACGATCGTATACATTTGAACGGCTTCCTGTACGATTTGAGGCTGAAATCCATGTTGTCCGCAAAAGTCGAGTATGAGATTATGAAAAGAAGCTCCCATATGAGGCGGAGACAGGATAAAAGATTCGTCCGCTAAAGAACGTAAAGTCAAGGTTGAATGGTGGGCTAACGGATGTGTCTGAGGAAGAACGGCCATGAGTGATTCGTTGGTGTAAAGACGAGAAGTGATATGTATAGATGGATCTGCACTGCGCAGGAAGCCCACATGAACTTTGCCATCGTGTATGGCTTTTAGTTGTTGGGCAGATGTCATTTCAAATAACGTAAGCTTCACATCTGGGAAGCGCTCTCGGAATTTCTTCAAGGCATTAACCATCAGACTGCCAGAGGCTGAATCTACAAAAGCGATGGATAATTGTCCGAATTTCCCCTGACTTGCAAGCTGTGTGATCTTAATAGATCTTTCCAATTGAGCAACCATATTTCTGGATTCTTCTAAAAATATCGCTCCTGCTGACGTAAGTCGAACTTGTCTTTTGGTTCGTTCCAAAAGCTTCACACCAAGCTCTTCTTCAAGGCTTTGAATTTGTTGGCTCAAGGGAGGTTGGGTGATATTCAGTTTTTTCGCAGCACGGTTAAAATGCAGTTCTTCCGCTACTGCGATAAAGTAACGTAGTTTTTTCAGATCCATAGCTGTGATTTCCTTTCACTAAGCCTTCACCGACCTATTCTCCAGTGGAACAGGTCGGTTTTTATCGTTCGAATTAAACTGTCACATAAGCTGCAAGCAGACGTGCAGTGTTCACCACGGCCTGCTTGTGCGTGCGCTCCATTGCATGGGAGGCGTGTACGCCAGGGCCGATCAAAGCAGCACGGATGTTATTACCTGCTCTTAGTGCAGCCGAAGCGTCCGAACCGTAGTGCGGATAAATATCTACCGCATACGGAATATTCAGCTCTTTGGCCAGCTCAATCAGACGGGTCGTCATATTATAGTCGTAAGGCCCGGAGGAATCTTTGGCACAGATAGAAACATCCGTTTCCTTGCAGCTCAGATCTTCACCCATACAGCCCATATCGACAGCTATCATCTCACTGATTCCTTCAGGTATGTAAGCCGCTCCGTGCCCCACTTCCTCATAGTTAGAAATGAGCAATTTAACGGTATGTCGAGGCTTCCAGTTTCCATGTACAGCAGATTCCAGTAGACCAAACAGTGCAGCTACACTAGCTTTATCATCCAGATGCCGTGACTTGATAAATCCACTCGGTGTTACGACTGGACGCGCATCGAACGAAATAAAATCGCCCACCGCAATACCGAGCTGAAGCACGTCTTCTTTTGACTCAACAAGCTCGTCAATCCGAACCTCCATGTGGCTCTCCTTGCGCTCAAAGCTTCGTGCATCATCATAGACGTGCACGGATGGATGGCTGGACAGAATAGTACCCGTATACGTTTGTCCGCTTCGGGTATGAATAAGGCAGTATTCGTTCTCAATGCTGTTCATCATGAAACCGCCGACGGATGTCAGACGTAGGGTGCCTTGTGCTGTAATCGAACGTACCATCGCGCCCAATGTATCCACATGTGCGCTCAGCGCCACCGTACGGTCCGTTTCCTGACCTTCCAGAGTCAAGATGGCACCGCCTTTTGCATTCCATTCGATGGGTACCCCGAGGCTCTCAGCTTCCTTATGAATCAGCTCCATCACATGGTGTGTGTACCCACTGGGACTGGGCGTGTTCAGTAGCTGATTTAAAAAGTTCATCATATAATCTTCATTGAATTGAATCGTCATTTGTTGCTCCTCCTCATTTGGACAACCGATCAGGGTTAGAGGACGGTTGCTCTATATCTTGGTCGAAAGTAGACCCTGTGCTGGAAGACCCAGTCGTGTCATAGGTCACATCCGCGTTTGCTTCCACCGTGGATGTGTGCTCTTCTTGTAATGTATGAAGCTGAGTAGTCAGACGTTTAATCTCTCTCTGAAGCCTATATTGGCGGAAAATACCGAAAGAACCGACAATAAGTCCACCTAGAAGAGTGCAACCAAGAATAAGCAGAATCAAAGGAATGCTAACCATACTGAATAGAAAGTTCACTTGAACCGAATTCACATTAATAACAGCAAATACAGCTGTTAACAGAGCAATAACAAGAGCTGCGATCAAAGACCATTGTGTTTTCAAAATGCCACCTCCTCCCGTTACATTATAAAATCCCTTGCCCGCCATGGACAAGGGATTTATCCGTGCATCATTTCAATGCTGGATTTTAAGTGCGCACGGTTTTACTTTCCTTCAGTTAGCTTTTCCATTTCTGTAATGACTTCTTCGAATACGCTCATCGCTTCGCGGATCGGCTGCGGAGAGGACATGTCAACGCCAGCTTTTTTCAAAATATTAATTGAATAATCACTGCCACCGCTCTTTAAGAAGCCCAAGTAACGGTCAACGGCTGGTTGGCCTTCTTCCAGAATCTGTTTCGAGAAACTAGTTGCTGCCGAGAAGCCAGTAGCATATTTGTAGACATAAAAACTGTTATAAAAATGAGGGATCCGTGCCCATTCCATTTCAATGTCTTTGTCTACCTTCATGCCAGGCCCGTGATATTTCACATTCAGATCATAGTAAATCTCCGATAAAAGCTGCGGTGTAAGGGATTCCCCCTGTTCAGCGCGTTCATGTACAATTTTCTCAAATTCCGCAAACATGGTTTGACGGAATACCGTTGTGCGGAATTGATCTGCATAGTAGGTGAGAAGGTACATTTTCTCTTTCGGATCGGTTGATTTGTTCAGCAAGTAGTCCATTAGCAACGCTTCATTGGTTGTGGATGCCACTTCAGCCAGGAAAATGGTGTACTGTGCATCTCTATACTTCAATGCGTTGTCTGAATAGTACGAATGCAACGCATGCCCCATTTCATGAGCAAGTGTGAACATGCTGTTCAGGTTGTCTTTATGATTCAGCAGCACATATGGGTGGGTACCATAAGCTCCCCAACTGTATGCACCAGTACGTTTGTTTTCGTTTTCGTATACATCGATCCAGCGCTCATCATAGCCTTTTTGCAGCGAAGCGAGATAGTCCTCGCCCAGTGGCTTAAGGCCTTCTTTTGTTTGCGTTTTGGCGTCTTCATACGTAATGTCCATCTTGTATTCGTCCACAAGCGGAGCGAACAAATCATACATATGGAGCTCATCCACACCTAACAACTTTTTACGCAGTTTGATGTAACGATGGAGCAGGGGTAAGCTTTCATGAATGGTGTCAATGAGATTCGTGTACACTTCCTTCGGAATATTGTCACCGTACAGTGACATTTCCAGTACAGAAGGGTATTTGCGAACACGAGAATAAAAAATATTCTTGTTTACATTGGCACTTAGTGTAGAAGCAATTGTATTTTTATTTTTGGCATATGTGTCATATACCGCTTTAAAAGCACGTTCGCGTACTTCGCGGTGCGGACTTTCGAGGAATTGAATGTAGCTGCCATGAGTCAGCTCAACCTCTTTGCCGTTCTCATCCTTAATTTTTGGAAACTTCAGATCAGCGTTGTTGAGCATGCCAAAAATCGTTTGCGGGGCTTGAGCCAGATTGCCAACCTGAGCGAGCAGCGCTTCTTCTGTCTTCCCCAAAATATGTGCTTTTTCCCGCTTCATTTCTTGAAGTGTAAACCGATAATCTGCAAGCTTTGGATCTTCAATGAAGGCATCAAGCTGATGATCCGGCAGTGCCAAAATTTCAGGCGTCACAAAAGAAAGAGACTCGCTAACCTCAACGCCTAATTTTTTTGCTTTTTGCGAAAGACCCTGGTATGTAGGTTCAGCTGTATCCTCATCATGATGCAGATGTGCGTACACATATACACGCTCGGTTTTAAGCGACAATTCATCTTCCAATTTAAAGCAGCTGCCAATCGACTCTGCTGAATTGAGCTTGCCTTGGAAATGTTCAGCCTTTTTGGCTAGTTGTTTGACTTCTTCATATTCTTGATCCCATGCTTTGCGGTTGGGAAACAAATCTTCCAGTTTCCATGTATTTTCCACTGGCGCATCAGCGCGTTTTACAATTTCACTCATGGAGAGCCTCCTCTGATCGAACGTAATGTGGGGTAGGGCTGCGGCAGTAAGGGACGGATGCCAAAACGAAGAAACCGCCACGCTTACCGTAAGCAGCAGGGCAAGAGGTTTTACAGGATGCATGTAACGGCAGATCCTCCTTATACCATGGCTTGTTATGCCATAGTATGACCTCTTACGCCCGAAAGTATAATTTTCCTTACTGTGGGTTGGAACCTATATTTAATAAGCTGTATACAATAAGATAAAAGGCAAGGCAAACCATGATTACAGCAGTGAGGGCCATCCACTTTTTGAGAGGAGTCGGTATCGTATCACGCTTCATGATCAGCACTCCGCCCAGCGTGAAGGCCAGAATAATGAAGATGAGATAGCTGTTGGACACCATGAATAGGCTAGACCTGTTTGAAAGCGTTCATGATCCGCTGCCACTCTTCCTCATTATCTTGAAAGGACTGCTTGGGAAACCGATTTTGAGCCCAATGCATCAGCGCCGGACGGCTTAAAAACGTGTGGGCTTCCTCGCCCCAATCATCGGATATTTCCCGTAGAACGATGTAACGGCCCTGCACCTCGACAGTCATCATGTTCCAATTGTCTTTTTTGTATATTTCGTGTTTTTTCATCATATGCATGTCTCCGATTTTATAGATGTTTTGGTTCATGATACCGCAGTTTCCGCCGCAAAAGCAAATCATTCCAGCCCGAAAAACCAGGAAAAACATCAATTGCATTGTGAAAAAGCATGAAGTATAATATGGATATTCGCCATAGATGGCGGTATTTTTAGGAGGTTGTTCACTTGAAAGGTACAGTTAAATGGTTTAACGCAGAAAAAGGTTATGGCTTCATTCAAATGGATGGTGGCGAGGACGTATTCGTACATTTCTCCGCAATCCAAGGCGACGGCTTTAAAACTTTGGAAGAAGGTCAAGCGGTTGAATTCGAAATTACTGAAGGTAACCGTGGACCCCAAGCAGCTAACGTAATCAAACTGTAAGTGTAACTGAATTGTAAGAATGGTTCCGTTTCTACGGATGTCTTATATATTACGGTTAAACTATGAATTGAGAGCGCAGTTCCTTAAATTTAAGGGACTGCGCTTTTTTGCGTAAATACGTTTACGATATGAGAAGATTGAGCAGGAATAGGGTATTATACGTAATAAAACTAAGCAGAAGACATCTTAAAACGCTGTTTATGTTCTCTTTGCCGATGCTGTTCGGAAACATTCTGCAATCCCTGAATGGAACGATCAACTCGATCTGGGTTGGAAAGTTTCTGGGAGAAGCCGCATTGACTGCCGCTTCCAATGGAAATATTATAATGTTTTTTCTTATCAGTTCGATTTTTGGCGTCACCATGGCTGCCACTATTATGATCGGACAAAATATTGGAGCAGGAGACGTAGCTGAAACCAAGCGTGTAGTAGGTACAAGTGCAGTCTTTTTTCTGGTGCTTGCTTTTGCTATAGGTATTATCGGATTTTTGAGTGCGCCTTGGATTCTTCATGTACTCAATACACCTGCCGAATCAGTGGATATGGCGATCACATATACGCGTATTATTTTTGCGGGCATGCCCTTTTTGTACGGCTATAACTACATAATGACCGTAATGAGAGGCGCTGGAGATTCCAAAACACCATTTTATTTTCTAATTGTTTCCGTCGTACTAGATGTACTACTTAACCCGCTGTTAATATTCGGATGGGGACCGATTCCTGCTATGGGCATTGGAGGCTCCGCTACTGCTACCCTGATCGCTCAAGGGATTAGCTTTGTGTTGATCCTCATTTACCTATATCGAGTAAAATATTTTTTGCGCATTACTTCTTCAGAGCTTCATTTACTCAGATTTGATTGGAAGATTATTTGGACCCTAATCCGTAAGGGAGTGCCGATGGGGTTGCAAATGATTGCTGTCTCCACCAGCGCGATTGCTTTAATGAATCTGATTAATGGCTACGGAACAGTGGCAGCAGCAGCTTATACAGCAGCCAATAATTTGTCCAGCTATGTGCAGATGCCGGCAATGGCGTTAGGTGCAGCCGTATCTTCCTTTGCCGCTCAAAATATCGGAGCCGGACGTTGGGATCGAGTGCGCATGACAACCTGGATTGGGATTGTGTATAATTTTGTGTTGACTGGTGGAGCTGTGGTATTAATTTACATGTTTAACCGTCAGGCCTTGCTCATGTTCCTTCCTTCTACGGGGGGTGCATTGGAATTGGGCATGCGGATTAATCTGATCACTTTGTGGTCTTTTGTTATATTCGGTGTTACCAATGTCATTACAGGTGTTGTTCGATCAACGGGTTCCGTAATGATACCGCTTTTAATTACCATTATTTCATTATGGGGCATTCGTATACCTTTGGCCTATGCATTTGTCGATGAGTATGGTCTAGATGCTGTATGGTGGAGTTTTCCTGTTGGTTTTGCTATCTCTGCCGTAGCAGTCATTTTCTATTATGCTTTCGGGAAATGGAAGCAGGCAAGCATGGGAGAGGGAATCCAAGGGGTGAAGCCAGCAGAGGACAAGGGATAGGTAGGCGGTAGGCCATTTATACTATTTGCGATTAAAGTCTTATAAGGATAGATTTTGTGTAACTCCTATTTTTGACTAATAAAACATTACAGGTATAAAGTCTTTTTGTGAGAATAGCTCATTTTTCTTGAATTTTAAAGAAAAAAGTGAGGTTGTTCATTTGTGCTAAAAGGACGAACATATTATAATGGATATGGTTTGGATAGGTATAATTACGTAGACAACAATGTGGAGGCACCGTCATTTGAGTTATGTTGAGCAAGGACGTTATCAAGTACCGAGAGGCCCCATAGGTCTAATGAGCCGAATGTACAAGCACATTCTCCCTGAAACGAAACTAGAATTGAGTAACTGGAAGAGCAAGGCCGAACAAATTCCGGACCCTGAGCTGCGAAGCCAGGCGCTTGCGAGCATAGCGGATAAGACGTTTCACTGCGTGGGTGGGGCGGTTTATGCCGCAGCCAATATGTCTGCCCGGCAGACGCTAATTCCGCTGATCGTAGCGTATCAGACCATTAGTGATTATCTGGACAACCTGTGTGATCGCAGTACGTCCATGGACCCGGATGATTTCAGGCTGTTGCATCAGGCTATGCTGGATGCGGTTAATCCGACGGCTAGGCCAGTGAATTATTATGAGTTGCGTCGTGAGCAGGAGGATGGCGGTTATTTGACCGGGCTGGTGACAACCTGTCAGTCTTGTGTAAGCAGGCTTCCGGGCTATGAGGCGGCAATGCCTTACGTTCAGGATTTGGCGCGATTATACACGGATTTGCAAGTATACAAGCATATTAAACCCGAGCTGCGGGAACAAGCGCTTTTGGACTGGTGGTCGCTTCATAAAGACCGTACACCAGAGTTGCGCTGGAATGAGTTTGCTGCGGCTACCGGTTCAACTCTGGGGGTCTTTATGCTGTTTCTTGCTGCCAGCGACCAGCATCTGACCGATGCAGGGGCTGCCTCAATACATGCATCGTATTTTCCACATGTGTGCAGTCTTCATATTTTGCTGGATTATCTAATCGATCAAGACGAAGACCGGAAGGGCGGAGATCTTAACTTTTGCAATTATTATGAAGATACCGACATGATGCTAGACCGGATCGCCTACGTTGTGAATCGGGCGCGGGCTGATATTGCAGATGTCCCTGCCAGCTCCTTTCACCGGATGATTATCGAGGGATTGCTGGCTTTATATTTATCCGACCCTAAAGTTAGCGAGCAGCAGGACGTTCGCGCTGTTTCGAGACGTTTAATGAAAAATAGTCCGCTCATGCGTTTGTTTTTCTTATTAAACAGTCGATGGATAAGAAGGCTTATATGATTATTTTGAGGAGGTCATAAATCATGACAGCAGTTAAGAAAATTGCAGTATTAACAAGTGGTGGAGATTCACAAGGGATGAACGCGGCAGTTCGCGCCGTCGTACGTAGCGGATTGTATTTTGGACTGGAAGTATTCGGGATTCAACGCGGTTATCAAGGCCTTTTGAACGATGATATTTTTCCAATGGATCTGAGAAGCGTTGGAGATATTATCCAACGTGGGGGTACTGTACTTCAATCTGCAAGATGTCTGGAATTTACGACTGAAGAAGGACAGAAAAAAGGCGCTCAAATTTTGCGTAACCGTGGAATTGACGGCGTAGTCGTGATTGGTGGAGACGGTTCCTATCAAGGAGCTAATAAACTGACCAAGCAAGGCATTAAAACCATGTGTCTTCCGGGTACGATCGACAATGACATTTCTTTCACGGACTACACTATTGGTTTTGATACAGCGGTTAGTATCGTAGTGGACGCAATCAACAAGCTGCGTGATACGATGTCATCCCATGAACGTTCTTCCATCGTGGAAGTTATGGGACGTCATTGTGGCGATATTGCTCTCCATGCAGGTCTGGCTTCTGGCGCAGAAACGATTTTGGTGCCTGAGGTAGAATTTGATCTGAATGAAGTATCCGATCGGATGAAACAAAACTTTAAGCATGGCAAACGCCACAGTATCATTATTGTTGCTGAGGGTGTAGGCAAAGGCGAAACAGTAGCACAGGTTATCCAAGAAAACTGTCCGGATTATGAGCCTCGTGTTACAGTGCTTGGACACATCCAACGTGGAGGCACACCAACAGCGTTTGACCGCAACCTGGCGAGCCGTTTGGGTGACTTTGCTGTTCGCCAATTGATTGAGGGCATATCTGACAAGGCTTGCGGAACGATCGACGGTAAGTTGGTAGCTACAGATATTGACAAGGTTGTAAATACCAAAAAAGATTTCAATATGGAGCTTTATGAGCTGGCCTTGCGTTTGTCCCAATAATAAGAGCCTTTATGTAAAATAGATCGGCTCTGATATTGGAAAAGATCAAAATTATGCGGATGACCCGAGTCATCCGCTATTTTTTTAGCTTTGAGTCCTATCAGGAGGTAGTCATACATGTACCTATTCAAAATCGAAGTGGACAGTTCGGAAGGAGCGCTGACCGTTATTCTCGCCGCTGAAAATGAAGAACAGGCATTTGAGGAGATTGAACAACATGTGGAGAGACACTTTCTATTTCCTCCCAAGCTGAACGAAGTGGCGATTGTGGAGAAAAAACGAATAACTTTAGGCGCAGCATATGTAATCGAGACACGCAAAGGCTAGATAGCCTCTGCGTGTTGTTTTTTTTCGGAGAAACGACGTTGTACTTTCACCAGACGCCAGAGAAGTAAAATAGCGCCTACTGCCAATCCTGTAATCAAACCGATCCAATAGCCGTAGGGCCCCAATGAAGTCCAGCGTGCCAGTATATATCCTACAGGAAGCCCAATGACCCAATAGGCGAGGAATGTGAGCAAAAAGGCTGGATTGACGTCTTTATACCCGCGTAGCGCTCCTTGTGTAGGTGTAGCGACAGCATCAGATATCTGAAAGAAAATCGCATAGATTAGAAAATGCTGTGCCAATTGAATGACCTGCGGATCGGTGGAGTAAAGTCGAGCGACCTGTTCACCCCAGATAAGCAGTACAATAGCTGTAATCAGTGATAGACCTACTGCGCTGCTGATACCCATTACACTATAAGCTTTGGCATCCCGCGGGCGAGTAGCTCCTGTTTCATAGCCAACCAGAATCGTAAGTGCCATGCAAATGCTGAGTGGAATCATATACAGCGTAGATGCAAAGTTCATGGCGGCCTGATGTGCGGCTATGGTAGCTGTATTATAACTGCTCATGAAGAGGGTGACGGCTGAAAAGACGGCAGTCTCAAAAAATATAGCAAATCCAATCGGTACTCCAATCTTGATGAGCTCTTTCAAAGCACCAGCAGCAATCCCGTATATTTTGTTAAAGATTCGGTATTCGGCAAATATTTTTCCACGATGCGCAGTGATACCGGCAACCAGCATGATGATCCAGTAGGTGGTCGCCGTCGCTACCCCGGAACCCACACCCCCCAGACGCGGAAAACCCCAGTTTCCATAAATAAGTAGATAATTTAACAATACATTGATGGGTAACGACATGAGCGTGATTAACATCGTAAAGCGGGTTTGTCCCAATGCATCCATAAAGCTTCGGAGCACAGTGTAGGCAAATAGAGGAACAATCCCGAAGGCCATGGCACAAAGGTAGTATATGGCCACATTATGAACTCTCAGTTCCAAATTCATACCGTTCAAAATAGGTTTGACCAAAATAATGCCAGCAATCAAAACGACCATAGACAGGGCGAGAGAGAGCCAAAGTGCTTGAATGACATAGTAGGAGACTTTATCTTTGCGCTGTGCTCCTACCAATTGAGATACAATGGGCGTGATAGCCATAAGTATTCCATTAAGGCCTGTTTGTACAGGAACCCATAGGCTTACTCCAATGGCTACTCCAGCCAGATCGGCAGGGGAAAAGTGCCCTGACATATTCGTATCGAAAAAAGTCATGGCAGATAGTGCAAGCTGGGTAATCAGGATAGGGAGCAAAATGTAGAAAAGCTGCTTCCATTTCTGCCCCGTTGTTAGTGTCAATTGCATTTTTGTTTTCCTCATTTACTAGGGATTGATTATTTGTATATATCATAACATGTAAGTATTTATTGTAAGGGATACCGCTACATTTGAACAGTAATAAAAAAGACTGCACCCGTTCGCCAAACAACGGGACAGCCTTTGAAATAATTATATAATTTCTAAATTTTGTATAAGAGAACGAGAAGTCCGGAGGGATAAATTATTTGTAAGTTACTCCACTTGTATAGCGGTTTGTGGCATTCCAGAGTAAATATTCATCCACTTTCATATCCTTAAGCGCGCGAATTTGATCCTCTACTTGAGTTTTCCCATACTTGGCATAATGTCCGCTCCCCAACCAACTTGCGGTAAAATCCTGGATCCAAGGACGAATAATTGGCTTTAGCTTGCCCGTCGGATCGAGCTTTTTGTGGGTATCGGCCATGGAGCCTTTAATCGTCTGGTAAGGATTTTTATCGGGATCTTTTACACCGAACCAGCCTGTGGTGTAGTGACTTGGATAAACCATGGGCGAAATGACATCCACATTTTCGGAGATTTTAGTGAAATCCTGTCCGATCCCCTCCGCAGCAGGAACGGATGCAGCATATCCGAAAATATCTACCGATACTCGTACACCTAATGGAGCAAGCTCTTTGCGGGCATATTGTACGAATTCAGCGACTGCATCCGAGCGGGATTGATCTGATTTGGTATATTTCAGCTTGTCTGCTCTTTTCTCAAAGCCTTCGGGGAAACGTACATAGTCAAATTGAATTTCCTTAAAACCAAGTTTGGCTGCTTCCTTAGCGATGGCGATATTATAATCCCATACTTCTTTATTATAGGGATTAACGAACCCGTCTCCTTTGCCGTTTTTCCAGACAGAGCCGTCAGGGTTACGGAAAGACATCTCGGGATTTTTGTTGGCCAGTACAGTATCTTTAAATACGACAATACGAGCAATCGGGTAAACATTATGCTTTTTCAATCGGTCCATCAAACCGGAAATATCCCGAATGAATTTTTGCGGCTTGCCCAATTTGAGCAGCTCGGGAGTGGTCGTTGGATAAGTGATGTAACCTGCATCGTCTTTAATATCAATAACCATGGAATTGAGCTCTGTCTTGTCAAGCAGTTCAAGCAACTGGGTCATACGCGAACCGCCTGCGCTATAAGCCGTGACATAGATGCCCTTGATAGCAGGAGTCGTCGGTTGTGGGTCAATTTTAACCGGAGGATTGGAGGCATCCACCTTCATATTATTGTGCTGAGCCTGAATCATGGCGCTGCTAATTGTTGTTGCCACCGTATCTTTTACATTTGGAGCGTTGGCTGACTGATCCCCGTTTCCGCCTATCCCCATCGCCAATAGCATAATTGCCCAAATCATATTCATTTCCTAACTCTCTCCCTTATGTATGTCGCTTACCTGATTATACGTAAAGTTATGTATCGAAAAACAACACGCTTGTAACCAATACTGGAATCATCATCAGGCACAGTCTTACATGATTAACCCAACCGGTGTTCATTGAATCCATAAAAATGCATAAATAATGCCGCTCTCTTCGCGGTCGTAGATGCAACCGGAAGAAGCGGCACTTGGTAAAGAAATTTATTGAAGATAATTATTGTCTTGATGCTCGCAAATACTGTACTGAATAATTTCTAGCGCATCCGTTGGCTTGAGTATGGCCATCCCGTCCCGAAGCACAATCATCGAGTTCAGCTCATCCTTTTTGAGAGAAGGGAGCATTTCCGGGTACCATCTTAAGACAATGTCGGACAGTTTTACCGTTTCCATTTCCACAAAAATCACCCTTTCCTGCTCGGAATCATTCCAAAAGAATCATTCAATACGATTCGGAAAAGCAAAGTGCCTGTGAAATAGCAGGTAAAGCTGGTCTTTATATACTATGGGAACAGCGCACATATAGTGTACCACAGAAACTGTATTTTGACACTTAGGTTTGTGCTTATCTTCGGCGAAATGAACCCATCACCCCAACCGTTTCCACAATATTGACAAAAGCAGAAGGGTCCACTTCTTTAATGATGCGTTTTAATTCAACTAGCTCGTAGCGTGTCGTGACAGTCATCAGCATGTCCTTTTCGGTATGTGAAAATGCGCCTTCAATTTTTATTTTGCTAACACCGCGTGGTGTGGTCAACATCCGCTCCAGTAGCTTGTCGGTGTGCTCTGTAATAATGTAGACGGTAATCTTCGTGTGACTGACATAGATTTGATCCAACACCTTGCCAGTCACAAAAATAGATAGCATCGACGCAAGTGCAATATTCCAATCATCGTTCAAATATCCTGCTGCAAGAATGACCAGTCCATTCATGCCAACAAGTACAGTTCCTACGGGGAAGTCACGATAACGAGTGACGATGGAACCGATAATGTCAAAACCGCCCGTGGACCCTCCTACCCGAAAGGAAATTCCTGCTCCAACGCCGATCATTACCCCACCAAAAACGGAGGCCAGCAGGGGGTCCGACACGACAGATTGCACCGGCACCCACGCCAAAATCCACGTTGTAACGACAACGGATAAAATGCTCAGGCTAATAAAACGCTTGCCTAAAATAAACCAGCCTGCAATAAGCATCGGGATATTGATAATAAAATACATCGCGCTGATATCAAATTTTGTGAAGTAGCCGATTAACATGGAAAGCCCGGCTACTCCTCCGCTCAGCAAGTGGTGTGGCACGAGAAACAGATTAAAACCGCATGCAATGGCAGCGGCTCCAAAAATGACAGTTAAGCAGTTTAACACTATTTTTAACAACTTAATTTCACCTCATTTAAATTATACGGGAAGCAACTTGCTGGTATTCATGAATTGTTCTGTGCTATAATGCGATGTGGATATTCTTGAGTAGGGACCTATGTCCAGAGAAACACTTAAAATTTAAACTGTTTTAAAAAGGATAAATTCGTTTAAGATGTATCGGATAGGTTCCCCAAATTCATTACAGAAAGATGCAGTTATAGGTCTAAATAAACTGTCACTGTATTGGGGAAAACTTATACAATAATATCGCTACTTAAGAATACAGACAACATTGTGGATTGTCCACCACATCCACCATTATGAAGGAGTTTGAATAAATTTGACGACATTTGCAGAATTTGATCTTGAACCGAAAGTAATTCAGGCGATTACAGAACTGGGTTTTGAAGAAGCAACACCAATTCAATCCCAATCCATCCCGATTGCACTGCAAGGCAGAGACATGATTGGCCAAGCCCAAACAGGTACTGGTAAAACTGCTGCGTTTGGTATTCCGCTGATCAACAAAATTTCTAGAAGCGACGAAAAAATCAGAGCCCTGATCATGGCACCAACACGTGAGCTTGCTATCCAGGTAGCTGAAGAAATCGAAAAACTCTCCCGTTTCAAAGGTCTTCGTACTTTGCCAATCTATGGTGGACAAGATATCGTACGCCAGATTCGTGCTTTGAAAAAGAAACCTCAAATAATTATTGGTACGCCAGGACGCTTGCTTGACCATATTAATCGCAAAACCATCAAGCTGGAAGATGTAAACACAGTTGTTTTGGATGAAGCAGATGAAATGTTGGATATGGGCTTCATGGAAGATATTCAATCCATTCTGAAGCAAGTTCCTGACGAGCGCCAAACGATGCTTTTCTCGGCTACAATGCCTCCTAATATTAAAAGATTGGCTGAGCAATTCCTCAAAAATCCTGAGCATGTTTCAGTTATTCCTAAACAAGTTAGTGCTCCACTGATTGATCAGGCCTATATCGAAGTTCCTGAGCGTCAAAAATTCGAAGCATTGAGCCGCTTGATCGACATGGAATCCCCAGAACTTGCTATCGTATTTGGTCGTACCAAGCGTCGGGTAGACGAGCTGGCTGAAGCTCTGCAAAAACGCGGATATTCTGCAGACGGTTTGCACGGTGACTTGTCTCAAAACCAACGTGATGCTGTAATGCGTAAATTCCGTGACGGAAGCATCGATGTGCTCGTAGCGACTGACGTAGCTGCCCGTGGTTTGGACGTTTCCGGCGTAACTCACGTTGTGAACTTTGACCTTCCGCAAGATCCAGAAAGCTATGTTCACCGTATTGGACGTACTGGACGTGCAGGTAAAGAAGGGGAAGCTTGGTCTTTCGTAACGCCTCGTGAAATTGACCATTTGCACTTTATCGAACGTGTAACTCGTCACCGCATTCCACGCAAGCCGCTTCCAACCTTGGCTGAAGCTCTGGAAGGCAAACAACGTATCATTGCTGAACGTCTCCTAGAGGCTGTAGAAAGCGGTGAGCTGAACGAGTACAAAGGTTTGGCTATTCAAATGCTGGAGCAATATGATTCTGTACAACTTCTCTCCGCAGCTCTGAAACTGATGACTGGTGAGAAAAGAGAAGCATCGATTGAGTTGACTCCAGAAGATCCGATCCGTGCAAAACGTCGTAAACCAGACGTGCGTTCTGGCGGTCGCAAGCCTTCCAACTATAGCGGTCGCAGCAACGGTGGTTACAATTCCAACCGTTCTGGCGGTACCGGCGGTAGTGGAAGTAAAGGTGGATATGGCGGTTACAACCGTGGCAAAGAAGGCGGTGGCTACAACCGTGATTCAGGAAGCCGCTACAGTGGAGATCGTAAACCACGCCCGAGCAGCAATGGAGAAACTCGTCGTCCTGCAAGACGTGAAGATTCCTCTTCCGAATAAGAAATGAAATAATGAAAAGTCGAAGCAGATGAAGCTTCGGCTTTTTTGTTATGATTGATCAGTATGAATGAACCTTTTAGCGATCTGCTTTAATGGGTCATGTATTGATTTCTCTGGCGTATTAGGGCTGAAATACGGTATGATATAGTCAAGAGCCGGAATTTATAGGCATAGCAACATGAGTCTTGGAACTGCCAAGGCTTGCGGAGGGAGAGACTGACATTGGAGTTTAAAGGAGCTATGGGTGGTATTTACCGCCTGACCGAGTGGATTACCCGACTGGCGGCTACAAATTTGTTATGGGTGTTATGTTCGTCGCCTTTTGTATTCTGCCTCATACTGAAACTACTTGTAATGAATCAGAATTTGGCTAATGAGTCTTTACAAATGAACTGGGCGATGGCTATTTTGGCACCGCTTACTTTATTTCCAGCCACATCGGCTATGTTCACAGTGGTTCGCAAATGGGTAATGGGTGATACCGATACGGGCGTGTTTCGTACCTTTTTTAAAGGGTATAAAGAGAATTATAAGCAGAGTCTGATCGGGGGTATCTTTTACACATTGCTGTTTGTCATCATGTATGTGGATTATACCGTATATATGACACAACTCAGCAACTTGCAAATCGTGGGCGTAATTATGCTTATTCTTATCATTATTTTGCTTGTGTCTATGTTTAACTTCTTTTCGATGGTGGCTCATTATCATATGTCTACCGGACAAATTATTAAAAATGCGGTTTTATTGACGCTGATTCGACCATTCCGTGTATTTTCCACCATGCTCGGCAGCGCCGTTGTTATATTTATTGGAGTCAAATATCCTGTGCTTTTCCTATTCTTCATCGGCAGCGTGGTTGCCTGGTTCGCTTTCTTTAATTTTTATGGAACATTCCTCAAAATGCAAGATCAAATGGAAAAGATGAAGCAGAAAGATGAAGATACGGCAACCATTGAAGACAAGAAAAGTGATAACCTCTAAAAATAAAACATATTTCTCCTAGCATTTACTTTCTGAGTGAGAAGCGCTATAATAAGGTCACATCCTGCGATGCACGTTACGGTCATTTGTTGTTTTGAACCAATGACAATGTCTAGGGAGATCTATACGGATGAACAGCTGAAAAGCCCTGTCAATTCCTGACAAGGGGACTTCAAAAGTTTATTCTGCGGTCACCCACCTGCTAAAGCAGGTTCAGAAGACGCTATGGTCGGACGGCATCGGCGGGTACTCCAAAGATAATGAATACACTCTGTTCATGCTTCGTGCAGAAACAGGGTGTTTTTTGTATGTAACAATGTTAAACTAAGACATGAGGTACTAAGGTCGCATACCACAGGTATGGTCGGTTAAATTTTTGTTGTTTAACGTTTTTATAAAGCGCTTGCAGCAAAAAAACCGATGTGCTGCATTATGGCAACGATTATCGTGAAGGAGGAAATGTCTTGTCGTTGAAGAGGACTCTGGTAGGGATTGTGCGCAGCCAAGAAGGTACAAGCGACCGGGTCAAGGACCCCCAAATGAAGACACGCTATTATAACTTATCGAGAGACAAGGCTTGGGAAGAAGTATCATCTATTTTGAAAAAAATTCCTGGCTACAAGGTACTCCATGAGGTAGCATCTGTAGGTGAGATTACGTTAGAGAAGCGAACGGCGTTCGGTAGAACCGTCGACATTACCGTTTCTATATTGTCTGTCTCGCCAGTTCGGAGTGCGGTGGATATTTATTCTGCTTCACGCGGATCGCTAGGGGACTTAGGCGCGAATTACCGCATCATTTTGCAATTGTTCGCTGTGATTGACAAGAAGCTGTCCGCTCATAAGGTCGTGCAGTGATTGTAGATGTGTGAGCAGTGATGTGGCAGCCAAACGTCAAAAAAAGCGAGGAAGGCAACCCTTCACTCGCTTTTTTAATATTCAGTCTTGATTTAGACGAGTTTTTTCACTGCTGCAATCGCTTGCTCATAGTCAGGGTGCTCGGACATTTCGCTCAAGTATTCTACGTAAGCGATTTTGTCATTTTGATCAATCACAAAAATAGCTCTATGATCCAAATGGAATTCCTTGATGAACACACCATAAGCTTCGCCGAAGGAATGATCCTTATAGTCGGACAGTGTCAATACGCGGTCGATACCGGCAGCACCGCACCAACGAGCTTGAGCGAAAGGCAGATCGACGCTGACAGTCAGCACTACGACTTGATCCCCAAGGGAATCAGCTTCCTGGTTAAAACGTCGAGTCTGTGCGTCACACACGCCTGTATCCAAAGAAGGAACAACACTGATCAATTTGACTTTGCCTGCAAAGTCTTGGAGCGTAGCTGCTTCTAGCAGGTTTTTCTGTAATTTGAAATCAGGTGCCTGATCTCCAACCTTCAGTTCAGGACCTAAGAGTGTCAAAGGATTGCCTTTAAAAGTAGCAGCTCCTGTACGTTCTTGTGCCATATGTAATAGCCTCCTTGGTTTTTAGCATTGGTTATCGTTGCCGAAATCTATTATAATCTTTTATAAAAGACATTGTCCAATTTGAATAAGGTGGAGACACCCATGAAGGAAGGATTGCCTTGATTTTTTTACGTTATGAGAACTGGAAAAGTTATTTGCGGTTTTACCCAGTAACCTGTCTGATTTTGCTCATTAATATTGTGATGTTTATTGTACTCACCGTACAGGGTGGATCGGAAAATAGTTTGACGTTGATCCGATATGGAGCTTTGATTAATGAAGCGCCATTCACTGATCAACTGTGGCGATATGTATCAGCTATGTTTTTACATGCAGGGTTTGATCATCTTCTGTTCAATTCCTTCGCCATACTCGTCTTCGCTCCTCCGCTGGAGCGTTTGCTGGGGTCCTTCCGCTATGTGTTATTGTATCTGGTCACGGGCATTGTAGGGAACATACTGTCCATCGCGCATTACAATATGATGACGGAAACGACAGTCTCTGTAGGGGCTTCAGGAGCGATTTATGGCATCTATGGAGCATTTCTATACGTTGCCCTGTTCCAGCGGTCACTGATGGATGACGCCTCGCGTAAAACGCTGTACACGCTGCTTGGGTTTGGTATCCTGTTTTCTTTCGCTGTAGCGAACATTAACTGGACCGCTCACTTCGGGGGATTGCTCAGTGGGTTTTTCCTTTATGGATTAATGATCAGATTGACTGGCCAACGCAAACGTCACTAAAGATAGTTTTACGGTAAGTTAGCAGGGGAAGAAAGAGGATGATGTTCGATTGACGTCTTCTTCCGGATGTTGAAAAACAGATTGGAGCGAATATCGGAGTGGAATTACGACAGTTGCAATACTTCATGAAGGTAGCGCAAAAAGAACATGTCACTCAGGCAGCCGAGGAGCTACATGTGGCGCAATCTGCGGTAAGTCGGCAAATTCATCAGCTTGAAGAGGAGCTGGGAGTCAATCTTTTTATGCAAAAGGGTCGCAATTTGCAGCTTACGCCAGTGGGACAACTATTTTGCAAACGGGTTGAGACGATTATAAAAGATCTAGAGCGAGCTGTTTTAGAAGTTCATGAGTTTTTGGATCCTGAGGGGGGCGAAATCCGCATCGGTTTTCCGCACAGTTTGGGGATTCATCTTATTCCTACGGTGGTGGCTGAATTCCGAAAGCGGTATCCCAATGTTAAATTCAGATTTAAACAGGGGATGTACCCGAGTTTAATTCGTGATGTGTTAGCGGGTGAGGTGGATTTGGCTTTTGTATCTCCTTTTCCGGATCGTCATGATCATGTAGAGGGGGATGTGGTGCTGACCGAGGAGTTGTTTGCTGTTCTCCCGCCCAATCATCCTTTAGCTACGGCCAAACACATTACGCTGAGTCAGCTTAAAGGAGAAAAATTCATCCTGTTCAGAGATGGATATTCGTTACGTCCGATTGTCTGGCAGGCTTGTCTGGAGGCAGGGTTTACGCCGGATATCGCTTTTGAAGGTGAAGAGACAGATACGATTCGCGGATTAGTTGCGGCTGGTATGGGAGTCAGTCTTTTGCCTGAAATGGCGTTGTTTCAGACCAACCCGCTTCAACCTGCAAGAGTGTCGATTGTTGATCCAGAGGTCACGCGAACTATTGGCTTGATTCATCGCAGAGATGACAAACTACCATTAGTTGCAAAGTCATTCCGAACTTTTTTGTTGCAATATTTTGGCCTTAAAGGTAGTGCTGCTACTCCGAATGGAAGTGCTAAAGCGGATTTAGGGCAGTGAGTATAGCTGATTGGTTTTAGATAAAGGAAAAAGGTTGTTCCTCTTGGTGGAGGAACAACCTTTTTTGTAATACAAGCAATTAATCCCGGCTGTTAAAGATACCGATTAAGCGGATTAGTTCCAGCAAGGAAACGAGAGCTGCAGCCACATAAGTTAATGCAGCAGCATTTAATACTTTGGCTATACCCCGTTCTTCATCACTACGGATAAACCCTTCGGAAACCATAATTTCTCGGGCGCGGTTGGAAGCATTAAATTCAACCGGTAATGTAATTAATTGAAAAGCGACAGTAGCCGAGAAAAAGATGATACCCAAGCCAATCAGGTTCGTGTAGCTGAATAAGAAACCGGCAATCAGCAGAAACGGTGCAATCCCGGAAGCGAAGTTTACGATCGGAAAGATCCGGTGACGGAGTGCCAGCATGGGATAATGCTCTTTATGCTGAATGGCATGACCGACCTCGTGACAAGCTACGGCAACTGCAGAAATGGATTTTTCATAATAAACGGGCTCGGACAGCCGTACGACTCTTTGCATTGGATCATAATGGTCAGACAACGCACCAGGTACTGGTTCAATAGGCACATCATGCAAACCATTGCGATCCAGCATATGCCGAGCAGCATCATAACCGGTCAACCCATTTTCATTTGGGACATCAGACCATTTATTAAAAGTACCTTTTACACGGAATTGCGCCCATAAGGATAATCCGAACGCAAGAATAATCAATATATACATACCCATCATAAAGCAACCCTCCATTATTGTTCATCACTAGCCCGGGCATCTACATCATAGAACTATGCTCCAGCAGATACTTCAGAGCTTCGATACAAGCGGCGCTTTGTGGTAGTAGACCAGTAAGCAACTTGCGCGCTTGAACGGGCTTGAGCTGCCCCAGAAGAGGCTGTAGTTCATTGACTTCACGTTCCAGACGCTGCATGTGCATTTCTAGACTCGTTAATTTGTCCGTGACGTGCTCTTCCCCCGCGACCGAGTTCCATTTAATCAGTGTCTGTCTGATTTCCTCGAGGCTATATTTCTCTTGTTTCATTTGGTTAATACGTTCAAGCCTGTTTAAGGTTTCATCATTATAAAGCCGATAATTTTTCAATGATCGTTCTTCAGGTGTGATCAAACCAAGCTTTGTGTAATAATCAATAGTTCGTTCGCTGACACCAGCCGCCTTGGCTAGCTCACCAATTCGATACAGCTTCATATCCCCATCTGTCTTCACCTCGCGCTCTTCGTTCAACCTTCAATATTAGCATTTGCAAACGGAGTGTTTATAAAGAATATTTTACATGATTCCCAACCATACAGTCAAACGTCATGCTTTTTTTCGGAAGAAACAAGCTACTTTTATAGTTAGTAAATGTGACATGGATTGTTTGGGACCATCTTTTTTTAACATAATAAAAAAAATCTTGTCAACTTTCATGTATTCTGATTATAATGACAATAAGAATTTCACGAAATGTAAAGAAACTTAACATTCGAGGGAGTGGGCTTCATGAGAAAAAAGTGGTTAGTTGTATTATTGGCCATGCTGACAGTATTAGCTTTTCCGGTAGGTGCGTTTGCTGCTGACGGTCCGACAAATATTCAACTTCAAGCTGGGTTAAACACGGCCTTTACGTTCTTGGCATTTATACTTGTATTTTTTATGCAAGCGGGATTTGCATTGCTGGAGGCAGGCTCGACACGAATGAAGAATGCGGGCCATGTCGCTGGTAAAACGATTCTCACCACGGGTGTTGCGGCTTTGTCCTTCTGGGCACTTGGATTTGGATTCGGCTTTGGTAATGATGGCGGCAACGGATTTATGGGACTGACGGGTTTCTTCATGAGTGGTACGGATGCTGCAGTATCGTTTGATGCTCTTTCAGGTCTGGATGTTCCGATTACAATTATGTTTTTGTTCCACTTTGCTTTCGCTGCGGTATCACTTTCTATCGCATGCGGGGGGATGGCAGAGCGTGCAAAATTAAGTGTATACATTATCTTCGGTATTTTATTCTCCATCGTAATCTATCCGGTTGTAGCTCACTGGGTGTGGGGCGGCGGCTGGCTTGGTAAGTTGGGAATGCAGGATTATGCCGGTTCGACGGTAGTCCATTTGACAGGCGCTACGGCGGCACTCGTCGCTACACTGCTGCTCAAACCGCGTCTGGGCAAGTTCAATAAAGATGGCAAGCCGAACATTATCCCTGGTCATAATCAGGTGTACTCTATCTTGGGTGTTATTATTCTCTGGTTTGGTTGGTTTGGATTTAACCCAGGTAGTGCGGTATCGGCTATGAACGACGGATTCTTTGGATATGTGGCCTTGACTACCAATATTGCTGCTGCGGCAGGTGGAGTTTTCGCTTTGCTCGTATCCTGGATGGTATACGGAAAGGCAGATATTCCTGCTATGTTAAATGGTGTGCTGGCGGCTTTGGTTGCCATTACTGGTTCTTGTGCCTTTGTAGCACCTTGGGCGGCACTGGTCATTGGTGCAGTTGCAGGGATCGTCACTTTCTTCACAGCGCAATGGTTTGAGCGTGCAAGAGTAGATGACCCGGTATATGCTTTCTCCGTGCATGGTGTTGCAGGGATGTGGGGCGCAGTGTCCACAGGGTTCTTCGCTACTCCTGAGCTTGTAAAAATAACAGGTGTAGGTCAAGCGGGTCTGTTCTATGGTGGTGGATTTACCCAATTAGGAGTACAGCTGCTTGGACTGATTGGCACCTTGGCTTTCGTGTTCGTCATTTCCTTCATTATTCTTGGTGCGATGAAAGCAATTATGGGTATTCGCGTTACGGAAGAGGAAGAAACGATGGGACTGGATATCAGTGAACACGGTACGTACGGGTATCCTGAGCAAATGAAGTTGGTTGCTGAGGCTGAAAAGCGTTCTGGAATTGTGAACTAATATGTAAAATATAAAGAACCAGTATGGATGAGCGGAGGAGATGGAAGTATGGAACTGCAAAATATGGCCCCTTGGGTGAGTTCCGCCGAAGCGATAGATCATGCAGATACACCTGAATCGCTAAGGCAGGCCAGGGTCGACTCTCAAAAATGGCTGCTGGCTTCCCAAGCCTCCGCTCCGTTATCAGACTGGTTACGAACGGCGAATGAAATGCATGACCGCATCGCGGCCAGAGCTGTACAAATGTGCGAAAAAGGGATGGTTGAGGATGGCTTCGGCCCTCCTCCCGTCCCTTACGCATTTATAGCCTTCGGAAGCATGGGGCGCTCGGAATCGACGCTGTGGAGTGACCAGGATAACGGTATGATTATCAGTGACACAATATCTGCTGACAAAGAATTGTATTTTAGAGAGTTTGGTCGCAGAGTGTCTGCGATGTTAGAGTATTTGGGATATCCCAAATGTGAAGGGAAAGTAATGTGCTCGGAGTCGTTGTGGCGTCAAACATTGTCTGGATGGCAAAAACAGCTAACGAAATGGTCGGATGATTTTGCTTGGGAGCCGATCCGTTATCTGATTATCTCGTCTGATATGAGGCATATCGCTGGAGATGAGCGACTATCTGCAAACTGGAAACGAAGTTTTTATGAGTTGTTCCGAAAACATCCTGATTTACCCTCGGCGGTACTTAGGAACACAGTGAGGCATAAAGCGACACTTAATATTTTAGGTCAGATCGTTACCGAGCGCTTCGGTGAGCATGCGGGCGATTTTGATGTGAAATACGGGTTGTACATTCCGCTGGTGAACGCAGTCCGTTTTTTGGCATTGCAACATGGTGTGGAGGAAACCTCTACCTTCAAAAGGCTCAGTCGTCTCGCATCGCTGGAAGCGGCACCGTTGCCTTTACTCGATGCTTGCGAGCGAGCCTTTCGGATTGCGCTTCAGCTACGAATGGCTACGCCAGTGAAGGAGAATGATGGATTGCTGGTCAGCAATGGCTACCTGGCTGTAAAGCCGCTGAAACAAGGTAAAGGCTGGCATGAGTTGCGCGAGGCGCTTTCGACGGTACGACGGCTGCATCGTGCGTTGCAAAGGCAGTTGCGATTTATGGAAGGGAGAAGGTCATGAAGGAACCAGCGCAGGGAAGTGGCTTCTGGAGCGCTCTCCGCAGAGGAGGAGTACCGTCTGCGATCGCATCTGTAATGGGGGCTCCTACGGCTCAGCAGATGGCGTTTATTCGCTCCTTAACCCGGGAGCAACGGCGCTCTGAAGTATTGCGGACCCCGCTGGATCGTTTGGAGACGGTAGTTTTTGATCTGGAGACAACGGGATTTTCAGCACAGCATGGAGATGAGATTTTATCGTTCGGGGCGATTCGGGTTGTCGGGGACATGATTATGGAAAAAGAGCAGTTTTATACGCTTGTTAATCCACGGACTGTGATTCCTGAGCACATTACCGAGCTAACTGGGATTACCCGGGAAATGACGGATCAAGCTCCACCACTTATGAATGGACTGCACGACTTTATGTCCTTTGTAGGTGGGCGAGTACTTGTAGCACATGCTAGCGCTCATGATAAGGCCTTTTTGAATGCTGCGTTATGGAAAACATCTAAAGTCCAATTGACTCATCGTGTTCTGGATACGATGATGCTTGCCAAATGGCTCGAGCCACAGCAACATCAAACCTACAGTTTGGATGAATTGTTGGCCTACCAATCCATTCCGATTGAAGGGCGGCACCATGCGTTAGAGGATGCGAAAATGACGGCTAAGCTGTGGGTTGCGTATGTTCAGGAAATGCTGAAGCGTAACGTGACCAATTTGGCAGATGTCTACGCGCATTTAAGTCATGCCTGATTCAGTACAAGGCATAGCATTCATATACACATAAAAACAGCAAGTTCGCGATTTCGTGGGTTTGCTGTTTTTTTGCGTCCTGTTCAGATTTAGAAGGTTAGAGGTGGGAACAGTATGGGCATCCTATGGAGAAGGTAAGGGTCATTAGATGAAAGACAGGTGATAAGACGTGAAAAGATTTCTTTTCATCAGAGCGATGGTTATGCTGGTTGTGGTTGGGGCTTCATGGGGAGTTATTGCAAACACAACTTATGCAGCAAGCCTGTCCATAAAAAATGTACCATTAAAAGAGGAATATGGTAGAGAAAGAGTTGAAGCTGAGAAAGAGGTAGAGGCTGAAGCACATGCGGTAGAGGTAATGAAAAAGATAAAGCCTGGTCAACGGCTTCCTTCTTTGATTTTAAAGGGGTTAAATGGCAAGTCCTACGATGTAGGGACCACGCGCAATAAAGCTTTGGTTATTAGCTTTTGGGCTTCGTGGTGCGACCCGTGCCGATTAGAAGCACCTATGCTGAATGAGTTGTATAGTAAGTACAAAGATGATGTGGATGTTTATGGTATCAATGTAACTCGCTATGATCGATTGGAGGATGTACAGAAGTTTTCCCGCTCTTTGGATCTCCAATTTCCCATTTTACTTGATGAGCAAGGAGCATTGTTTGAACGATTTGGAGGGGTGGCTTTTCCGACCCATGTACTGGTTGATCATCATGGACAGGTCCGCGAAATCATAATCGGAATGCTCAGTGAGCAGGAGTTGGAACGCAAAATAAAAACTCTTCAAAAAAAGAAGGTGTCTTTGGGAGCCGAGTAGACCGCCAAAGGCACCTTATAGCTCATGCGAGCACCTGATTAGTGATTAACTAATCCATGATGAGTAAGCTCTGCCTGATCGTTTTTTGGAGTTGGTGCTTCCAACAATGCGTAACGGAAACTGTCCAAGAGAGCTTCCCAGCTGGCTTCAATTACATTTTCGGATACACCTACATTACTCCAGACGTCCTCGTAATTTTTAGACTCAATGAGCACACGTACCTTGGCGGCGGTGGCATCCTTTTCGTCAAGCACACGTACCTTGTAGTCAGCCAAATGCATGTCCCGCAAGGCAGGGAAATACTGAGAAAGAGCCTTGCGGAGTGCGTTATCGAGCGCGTTGACAGGACCGTTGCCTTCAGCTGCGGTATAGACACTCGTCCCTGCGACATTCAGTTTCAAGAATGCCTCGGATACGACCGGGCGGCCGGCTGTTTTCTCTACCAGCACTTTAAAGGACTCAAAAGAGAACATTTCCTTCACTTCACCGCCTGCTTCACGAATGAGCAGTTCCAGCGAAGCATCCGCGCCTTCAAACTGGTATCCCTGATGCTCCAGTTCCTTGATGCGGCTAATTACGCCACGTGCCTCATCACTGGATGGGTCAAGGGTGATGCCCAGCTCTTGCGCTTTGGATACCACGTTGCTTTGCCCGGCCAGTTCGGAGACCAAAACCCGCTGCTTGTTCCCCACGAGTTCAGGAGCGATGTGCTCATAAGTTCGCGAGTCGCGCAGAATGGCTGACACGTGAATGCCCCCCTTATGGGCAAAAGCTGCATTGCCAACATAAGGCTGGTTCACAGGCATATTGACGTTGGCGACTTCGCTCACAAAGCGGGCTGTATTGTGGAGTTGATTTAACTTTTCAATATCTAGACAGTCGTAGCCCAGCTTGAGCTGCAAATTAGGAATGACGGAGCACAGGTTAGCGTTACCACACCGTTCACCGTAGCCGTTGATGGTACCCTGAACCTGCCTTGCGCCTGCTTGTACAGCACTTAGAGAGTTCGCTACTGCCAATTCGCAGTCATTGTGTGTATGAATACCCAACTGTGACCTCGTTCTCTGGCTTTGCAGCATAGTGACAATTTCCTGAATCTCATGTGGTAGGGTACCGCCGTTTGTATCGCACATCACGAGCCAATCCGCGCCTGCTTCTTCAGCTTTTTTCATAACGGCCATTGCATACTCGGGATTGTTTTTATATCCGTCAAAAAAATGTTCGGCATCAAAAATAACCTCCATGCCCCCTTGCTTTAAAAAGGCGATGGAGTCGTAAATCATAGACAGATTTTCCTCCAGTGTCGTCTGTAAGGCGGTGTGTACATGAAAATCCCATGATTTACCCACAAGTGTAGCAGCCTGAGCGCCGGATTCCAGAATTCGTTGCAAATTGACATCCTGTGCTGCGATGCTATCTTTGCGGCGCGTGCTGCCAAAGGCGACAATCTTTGCCTGAAGGCCCAGCTCTTGTACCCGTTTGAAAAATTCGATATCCTTGCTGTTGCTTCCGGGAATCCCGCCTTCAATATAATGAACACCGAGATCATCGAGTTTTTTGGCGATTTTCAATTTGTCATCAGCAGACAAGCTAATTCCTTCTCCTTGAGTGCCGTCTCGCAGCGTTGTGTCAAAGATAGAAATAGCGGTGGACATGAGGGACTCCTCCTTTGCGGATTGCTCAGATTGGTGATGCTCTGCTTTTTTAAGCACATTAATTTAGTTGTTTAACGCTTAAAAACAGGAAAGCGTTAGTTTGTCGTGTTCGTATGTTAGTCGATTATATCAACTTATGACTTCAATTGTAATATATAATTATCATTTTTAGCCGCAAAACCATTATTTTTATGTAAAATAGAAATAGCATTTAAAAGTGTCTCAAGTATAAAATCAAAACACATATTCCCGCGATGATGGGTGAATTTACAGTTAAAAAGAAGGGTTGAGCATGAAAGATGTCAGTGCTTATTATCCGGCTGGTGGGCGAGTTATTCTGCATGTGGATATGAATGCATTTTATTGTTCCGTTCATGCAGCGGAGGAGCCGGAGAAATATAAGGGACTGCCTACCGCGGTGGCAGGCAGTAGTGAGCTGCGCAAAGGTGTAATTGTAACCTGCTCTTATGAAGCCCGACGATTGGGTATTTCAACAGGGATGGTCGTTCAGCAGGCTCGCCGGATCTGTCCACAGCTCATTGTAATACAGCCTGATTTTCACTTGTATCGTCGTTATTCCAAAGCATTTATGAGCATTGCATATTCGTATACGCCTATGCTTGAAGCGACTTCAATTGATGAGTGCTATCTGGATATTTCTGGCTCCAAACAGTTTGGAACACCTATGGAAATTGCTGAGGAAATCCAGCGCAGAGTAGAAGACGAGCTGGGCCTGCCCTGTTCAATTGGAGTTGCTCCTAACAAGTTGCTGGCCAAAATGGCTTCTGATCTGAAAAAACCACGCGGGATATCTATTCTACGTTTGCGTGATGTACCCAATATTTTGTGGAACCTTCCTTGTGGTCAATTGTTTGGTGTGGGCCGCAAAACGGCAGATAAGCTTCTACAAATGAATATTCGTACCATTGGGCAACTGGCTAAGGCCGATGAGCATATGCTGGTTGGCGTATTTGGTGTGACGGGTTCGTGGTTAAAATTGGCCGCTAACGGAATTAACCATTCACCAGTCAGCACTGAACGGGAGCCAAACAAGTCCATTGGTCACACGACTACCCTGCCTATGGATGTGGTAAAGCTGGAAGAAGCCCAACGGGTACTTCTTAACATTAGTGATCAGGTGGCCCGGCGGCTTCGACGACACGGTATGCTGGCAGGAGGTATACAATTGACGATTCGGACGCCGGATATGAAGACCTTTACGCGTTCTCAAGTCAGGAGCACTCCTACGGAAAGTGCAGAGGACATATATAAGGAAGCTTGTGCGTTGTATCGTCGCCATTGGGGAGAAGATAAGCCTGTACGCTTACTGGGGATTACGTTACAGCAGCTCATTCCAAAGGAGGAAGCGGCCGTTCAAATGGATCTATTTGAATACCAGGATCAGCCTAAGAAAGAAAGCTTATTGAAGACGATGGATGCACTGCGCGATAAGTTTGGTGAAAATGCAATTTTGACCGCTGGGATGCTGGGAGATGATCCTTCGGTACTTCTTCGCAACTCCAAGCTGCGCGGAACTTCGCTGCAAAAAGACAATCTACCAACTCCGGAGTGAACTTTTGGATAGATTATTGCAAGCATCAGAAGCTTACGTTATAAGCATTTTTTACACGAAGGATAAAGGAAAATAATTTGTAATAATATTGGGTTTGTATTAATATGTGAATAGAATGTAAAAGCTGGTTTGTTTGATTGTATAGGAGGAAGAGAAAAGTTATGGCTAAATACACTTGGGTAGAAAAAGATACATGCATTGCTTGCGGAGCCTGTGGCGCTACAGCACCTGACATTTATGATTATGATGATGAAGGTTTGGCTGAAGTGATCTTTGAAGGGGATGCAAACCAAGGCATCAAGGCAATCTCGGATGATTTGTTTGATGATATGCAGGATGCTTGTGACGGTTGCCCTACAGATTCCATTAAAGTAGCAGACGAGCCGTTCAATAAAGAAGGTTAAGCGTAGGCTTCTTTGATAGGCACAGCACCGACAGCTCCCTTCGCCGTATAACGGTGAAAGTAAGCTGTCGGTGCTGTTTTTTTAGATTATAGAATAGTTCAGCGGAGCTGAGCCATTCTATAATCTAAAAAAACTTCTGCCAAACGCGGTCTGGCTTCCGTGAAAGTCCATCGATAGACGTTTTTTTTATGTGCTGTCCATCGAGTCTATTTTTACCGATATACATAATAGGAAGTATGCAAGATTACACGATCAGGAGGATCCGATGAACCATTCGCCTCATCTTAAATCGTATGTAAAAAAACACCCTGATAATAAAATGGCCTGGTATTTACTCGGCAAAGAGTATGAGAGCAGCGGTCAGGAGGGCAAAGCAAATTATTGCTTCAATCGCGCAGGAGAAGTGTTCGAAGCCTTCGAGCATAAACAGATTCCGGCAGACGTATGGATGGAATATCAGGATAAACTGGTTCAGATGTCCAAGGAGAAGGAGCGAAGGACGGCTCGAACACGCCACCTGTTAACTGCGTTAATGGTACTACTGCTCATATGGGTTCCTTCAGCCAATTCACCGAGACCTTCAAATGAAAATACATCTGTTCCATCCGGAACTGAGCAGGCAGCAATTGATAATATTGAAGTTACGAAAGTGGCCACTGCTGATCCGAAGGAGATGGCCCAGATCGGTGTGGTTGGTGGTGTGTTTACGGCTCAAGCTCGAAAAGGGAGTGGAGCTGGAACGGGGCTTACTGATATGTTGGCTAAGACTAGCCGATTGCCGTCCAAGACTACGGTGTTGGGCATGGAGCAAGGGGGCTCGTGGCTGCTCTGGAGAGAGGGCATGAAGCCATTACTTAGTGTACAGAACAAAGGAAACGGCGGATTAGCTGTTCAGTCTTACGACGCCGCTGCGTGTGCTTGCAAGCCGTCAGACAGTGAAAATCTTCGCAAAGCAGGTCTAAAATGGGCTGCTGGACAGGAGGAATTAGCTGTGTTGAATAGCTCCATGCGTGCTTTTCGCTCACAGCATCAACGTCTTCCCCAGAGTCTTGATGAACTGACTCGAGACTTTCCCGCTAACACGATGTACGGTACGACAGACGGGATGAAGAAGGCTTTTACACCTGTGCGTAATTTACTTGCTTCACCTGGACAGGGAACAGGGAAGGCAGTAGATTTAGACGCTGACTCGTCGGCCGAAAGCAGTCCATTACTGGCATCGTCATTGCACGGACGACCTTTTCTGGGGCAACCGCTGCGAATTGTGGTGGACAAATCTAAGCACAGGCTCGCCCTGGTAAGTGGCAATGTACTTATTCGAAATTATCCTATCGGTTTGGGTGGAGAAAGAACACCAGAAGGGAAATTTGTGATTACCGATAAAGTAGTAAATCCGAACGGTAAATCCAACGGTGAGTTTGGTAGTCGTGGAATGCAACTGTCTGCAACGAATTATGCCATTCATGGCACGAACGAGCCGGACAGCATTGGCAAAAATGAGTCGTTGGGTTGCGTCCGAATGGGTAAAGAGGATGTGGAGGAATTGTTTGCACTCGTACCTTCGGGTACGGAGGTGGTCATTGGTAACGGGGGATTGCCTGATCAAGTGCTGGTGCCTGGTTCTCGATTTACAAGTGAGCCGCAGCATGACCAGACGAATCCCCGCAAAACCTATCACTGGTTAAATTAACGTTTTGATGCTATTGCTACTTGGTGTTTAACGATTTCCTGCTTGTGCTAAAACAATGACCAGAATAATCACAATGATGAGGAGAACAAAGCTGACGGCGGTCCATACAATCGCTTTCTTGTTCACCTCATCCTTTTTCTTTTGCAGACTGGGCGGCTTGCGCTTGGTCTTCATATCAGCAATCCCTCTTTTCTAACGGGCTAAGGTCTTGTCTTACTATGTCCATTGTAAATGGTTTGATTATACATTTTCAATGACATCTCCATGACAACTGAATTGTTCTGATACTACACCTCGCAAATTACTTTCTTTTTGGTATGGAAAAAGCTAAACTATTTTGTAGAGATGTTTTTTTAGGATTGTGCAAGGGCATAGAACGGAGTGGATGAATCGTGTTGTATCGAAGGATTGCGAAACCTGTTTTTTTTAAAATGAGTCCAGAGACGGCCCATCATGTAGTCATTGACGGCTTAAAACATGCGGGTTCACTCCCTGGTGGAGCAGCGACACTGCGAGGGATGTACGGAGTCAAGGAAACGGAGGATCTTGCCGTTGATCTGTTTGGCATTCATTTTCCCAACCCGATTGGACTGGCTGCAGGACTGGATAAAAATGCAGAAGCGGTTACTGGTTTTTCTTCCATCGGGTTTGGATTTATGGAAGTGGGAACGGTGACACCTGTGGGACAGCCCGGCAATGATCGACCTCGTTTGTTCCGACTGCCTCCCGATGAGGCGTTAGTCAATCGGATGGGCTTTAACAATCTGGGTGCTGAGAGCATGGCCAAACGTCTGGCTGCACTCAAACATCGACCTGTTCCGGTCGCAGTTAATATCGGTAAAAATAAACTCACGCCCAATGAGGATGCTCATAAGGACTATGAAAAGTGTATTTCTGCACTGTATCCATATGCGGACTTCTTTGTAGTGAATATTAGCTCGCCGAATACGCCGGATTTACGAAAGCTCCAGCATGGTCATGAACTGAAGTCGCTATTGGAAGCGGTTCGGGCAGAGATGGGAGTCCAGGCGAAAAAGTATGGCAATGCCAAGTCTGTACTGGTTAAAATTGCGCCGGATGTATCGGATGAGGAATTGGAATATATGACAGACGCGATTGCTGCCAGTGGAGTAGACGGCATTATTGCGACCAATACAACAATATCCAGAGCTGGTCTGACGCACCGAAATGCGAGTGAAACAGGAGGGCTGAGTGGTAAGCCGCTGCGTGACCGTTCCACAGAGGTCATCGGACGGGTGTATCGCCAGACGGAAGGTAAGCTGCCTATTATCGGATCAGGCGGCATCTTCACGAGTCGTGATGCCTATGACAAAATTAAAGCAGGCGCAAGCCTGATTGAAATTTATACAGCATTGATCTACGAAGGGCCGGAAGTAAATAGGGCTATACATGCTGGCCTGCGTGAGCTGCTTCGAAAGGACGGCTTTAGACACATTAACGAGGCTGTTGGTGCAGATCACAGATAAAAAAGTGTTGTCGGAAGAGACAGGAGGTACGGGGATGGACGGAAGAGACTGGGGAACATTTTTACTGCCATACGATCAGGCGGTGGAAGAGCTTAAGGTCAAGTTCAAAACAATGCGTGCGGAGCTGAAAAAGCGCGAGGAATACGCTCCTATCGAATTCGTAACCGGACGGGTTAAAAAAATATCAAGCATCCTCGATAAGGCGAAGAGATTACAAGTTCCTTCTGATCAGCTGGAGACGGGAATCGAGGATATTGCAGGCATTCGCATTATGTGTCAATTTGTAGAGGATATTCGGCGGGTGGCCGAATATATCAGAAGACGTAAGGATTTGACCGTACTGTATGAAAAGGACTATATCACCAATTATAAAGACAGCGGCTATCGCAGCTTTCATATGATTGTGGAGTATCCGGTTCAGACAGCAGTGGGGTTGAAAATCGTGCTGGCAGAGATTCAAATCCGTACGTTGGCTATGAATTTTTGGGCAACTATTGAGCATTCTCTTAGCTATAAGTATCGTGAAAGCTTGCCTGATAATATGCGCACACGGTTGAAAAAGGCAGCTGAGGCAGCCTTTGTATTGGATAATGAGATGTCTTCCATGCGTCTTGAAATATTGGAAGCGCAGAAAAAGTTCGAGGATGAAGCCAATATCGTATCCAAAGTGCTAACAGGTATGCATCGGCTGTATTTCTACCATAAGATCAGTGAAACGATTGATGCGCAGCGCAGATTTAATGAACTGTGGGAACGGCACGACATGGAAGGAATCAAGCTGCTTCACGATGAGGTTAAAGAGATGCTAGAAGCCTCTACCAAGGAAGAAGACAGGGATGAATATTAAATGGCAAACTTTTCCTACGAACCGCTGTACGTGACTTATTTGGTATACTTCAATCGGGATCGGGATTACTTTGAATGTCATGAGGTACTGGAAGAGCTGTGGCTTAAGCTGGACCGTGACCCTGTATATAAAGGTTTGCTGCAAGTTGCTGCAGGACTGTATCATTTTCGGAATGGTAACTATCGTGGTGGACATATGATGCTGGATAGTGCGGTCCACCGGTTGAAGCATGCTCCTTCGCAGGCGCTGGGCATTAATATGGCGAAGCTGGTGGACGAGGCGCGCGTTTGCGCCCGTCAGCTTGCTGAAGCTGTTATGACCTGCACGGAGGAGCTTCAGCACCAACCGCCGGTTTATCGGGATTTGACGATTGAAATCGTCGAGCCCGGGTTGCGCCGTGCCGTGGAGAAGGCATCGTCGTCCATTCCAGTCAACATCCCGCAGCAGAGAGGTCCTCGGCGTGGGGAAAAGCATGAGCAGCGTCAGCAGGCGCTGGAAGCTTCAATTAGGCGAAGACAGGCCGCTGGCGGATCGGGCTCTGTCTCGGTGGAAACGAAGGATGCGCCTTGAGTTTGAAGCACATGATAAGCAAGCAGCCCGATCCGTTTCATGGGGATCGGGCTGCTTTATCGTTTCAGGTGTGTGAACGTTTGACTAGGAGGTTACGTTCTTTTTATATTTCTCAAAGAAGGCTTTGAAATCGTCGAGTGTGTACCCATTGTCCGAAGGACTTTCCTTCAACCCGCCTACCATACGTTCCTTTTCCACGCCTTTTTCGTAATAAATGAGCGTAGGGGTATACTCAATCTTATACTTGTCCCAGCCATCCTCATACTCACGCAGGTTAAATTCGTGCATCGTAATGTTCTCCTGCTTGCTCAAAGGCAAGAGCTTAGGAGTAGTGGCGCGGCAATGCACACAGTCGGACGCGAAATGATAGACGAAGAAGTTTTCCTTTTTGTCAATTTTGCTCTGTAGATCTTCTGGCTTAATAATTTGCTGATAGTTCGGGTCATTCAGCAGCTCTTGAGTAGCAGGATTTAACGAGGCTGTGGAAACGCCATACAGCTTGTTTTTAGTGCCTGAATTTAAAGCGAGCAGCACTCCAAGCAAAATGACCAGCACAACAAAAAAGCCGATGACAGGTATAAGCTTTTTTTTGTTGGATTTTTGTGCGTTCAATGCAATCTCTCCTATCAAAATTCAAAATATGTAGCTATGAATCTCATTATTATACAACATTACAGCTTGTAGTGAAAGTTTGTAAATCACACCGATATTGCAGGATAACAGGTTGAATATGGTACAATAAAATTTATTTTAAAAGGACAGGATGATTACGATTATGGGTGTACAGCTCCCCACAGCATTTGTAAAGCGCATGGAGCAATTGCTCGGCGACGAATTTGAAGCATTTATGACCGCCTATGACCACACGCCCCATGCCGGGATTCGCGTCAATACGTTAAAAATTCCGGTGGAGGAATTTAAGGAACGTTCTCCGTTCGAACTGCGGCCGATTCCGTGGTGTGCCACGGGTTTCTACATTCCGCACGGTACAAAGCCGGGGTTACATCCTTACTACCATGCGGGGCTGTACTATGTACAGGAACCGAGTGCAATGTCTCCAGTTGAGCTGCTCAATGTAGCTCAGGACGAAGCTGTATTGGACTTGTGTGCTGCACCGGGCGGGAAATCGACCCAAATAGCTGCCAAACTACAAGGAAGCGGCGTATTGGTGACAAATGATATTAGCACGGACCGAACCAAAGCGTTGGCTAAAAATGTGGAATTGTACGGTGTGCGTAATGCCGTGGTACTGAATGAAAGCCCAGATCGAATCGCCGATGCCTTTCCTCATTTTTTTGACAAGATACTAATTGATGCACCTTGCTCGGGAGAAGGTATGTTCCGCAAGGATGAGGATATGGCAAAACAATGGGAGACGCATTCGGTGGATAAATGTGTAGTCATGCAACGGGACATTTTGCGTGTAGCGGCCTCAATGCTGAGCGCAGGAGGGAGAATTGTCTATTCGACCTGCACCTTTGCGCCAGAAGAAAATGAAGGAATGATCGCAGAATTTCTGGAGGCCCATCCCGATTTTGACGTAGTCCCAGTTCTATCGGAAGCAGGCTTTGCACCAGGCCACCCGGAATGGATGAGTGAAGAGGTCGCGGCAGCACACCCCGAACTGCGGGGAACAGCACGCCTTTGGCCACATCTCGTAGAGGGAGAAGGCCATTTTATCGCTGTGTTGCAACATCAGGGTGGTCGTGTCACTGGGACAGAAGATCACACTGAATCAGAGGATTTGACTCCATTTGAGGACAAGAATGACAGGGCGTTGAACATAGATGCAGCGTATCCACGGAAGAAGCAGTTTTTGTCCGTCAAGGAAGCGCTGACGCCAAGCGGTCAAGGAAGACATGCGACTGGTGAGCCTAAACGAAGTGGTAAAGGAATGGACGGGAAGTCCGGTAAAGGAAAGTCCGCGCGCGGCTTGGGTGGCAATAAGTCCCGTTCTGGCAAAGAAAATGTAAAATCCGCTGCACGCTCCCCACAGGATGTGCTGGAGTCCTATCACCAATTTGTGAAGGAGCAGCTGGAGGTGTGCTTAACAGGCTATACGGTGGTTTACGGAGATCGCATTTATCAGTCGCCACTGGCATCACATCGTTTGGACGGCCTTAAGGTGGTGCGACCAGGCTGGTTTATGGGTACCGACAAGAATGGTCGCTTTGTGCCTTCACATCCGCTGGCGGTGGCATTACGCCCTTCAGAGGCGGTTAGAAGCATCAATCTCTCCAGTTCAGATGCTGAGGCCATCCGGTATTTAAAAGGTGAGACCTTGTCCATCCCCGTTGAGAGAATGGCACTGCGGAACGAAGTCCAGCCCAAAGGCTATACTCTCGTGTGCATTGATGGTTATTCGGCTGGGTGGGGCAAATGGCAGGACGGCATGCTCAAAAATGAATACCCTACAGGCTGGAGGTGGACATCGGTATGAGTGGAAAAGGGAGACAAACGCAACGTTTGGACAAAGTTTTAACCCATATGGGATATGGCTCCCGTAGTGATATCAAGAGACAAGTTAAGCAAGGGATGATCACGGTAAACGGGAGAACCACCAAGGATAGCGGCTTACAGGTTCATCCCTACCAGGATCAGATTGAAGTGAACGGGGAACTTGTTGTTTTTCGGGAGTATATTTACATCATGCTGCACAAGCCACCGGGCGTCATATCTGCAACTGAAGATACGAGGGAGCGGACGGTGCTGGATTTGCTGAGTGCGGAAGAACGACATTTTGAGCCCTTTCCAGTAGGACGCTTAGATAAAGATACAGAAGGACTATTGTTGTTGACCAACGACGGTAAGCTAGCGCACGAACTACTTTCTCCACGGCGGCATGTCCCTAAAACGTATGAGGCTACCGTGTCGGGTCATGTCACGGAGGAGGATATTCATCAATTTACAGCAGGAGTGGAACTGAATGATGGGTATGTTACCCTTCCCGCGCAGTTGACCATTCTTCGTCACGAACATCCGTACCAGGCAGATGGAGAAGTTATTTCCTATATTTCGCTTGTAATCCATGAGGGTAAGTTTCATCAAGTGAAGCGTATGTTCGAGGCGGTTGGTAAAAAGGTGACCTATTTGAAAAGAACGGCCATGGGGCCATTGAAGCTGGATGAACAGCTTCCACTGGGCAGCTATCGAGAGCTGACTAGCGAAGAATTGGCATGGATCGGCCGGGATATAGCATCTGCAACGTCAGAAGTTTGATAGGCAGATTAAATATATATGACGCACAGGCTCTTATGAGATTCCTGTGCGTCATTTTATGATATAGACAACCTGACAGAGAATTATTCAAACTCAACGTTCAACACTGAATCGCAGTTTACGAATTATTGTGCGCGTGCTGCCCGGCTTTTTTTCACTTCGGCTGCTTTATAAGCTGTAACCTTGTTTTTACCTGTCGTTTTGGATATGTACATTGCTTGATCGGCCTGCTTGACCAGTTCATCCGGGTTCATTTCTTTCTTCACTGTACTGTATCCGACACTGATCGTGACAATGCTTTCTTCCGCGACCCGCTCGCGGATACGTTCTGCGACATGTCCAACCTTGGCACGTCGATCCACAACCATTGCGACCAGTTCCTCGCCACCGTATCGTCCGGTCAGTCCGATTTCATCCAGTTCATCCTCCATAATCTGTGCGACCTGTTTGAGTACTTCATCCGCACGAGCATGGCCCTGCGTATCATTCAGCTTTTTGAAATTGTCAATATCGCAAAAAATGACCGACACGCGGATTCCTTGATCCATATATCGCCGTAGTCGTCCCGAAAAATATTTACGGTTATATAGCCCTGTCAGGCCATCGGTGATGGAAGAACGGTAAATCCTTTGGAGCAGCTCCACAATCCGTTCAAATAGGATAATGAATAACGTAGTGTAGTACAGCAATGGTAAAAATGACATATATAGGACTGCGTTTGACCTGCCTGCTTCTTCAGGGATGTCATTTCGCAGCCACAAATAGCCGAGCCAGAGCAAATACATGAATAAGCCCGCTACATACTTCTTTGGCTGTCCGATTCGTGGGGTTATGAACACAAGGCTCAGTATAAGTACCAGTACTCGATAAAACAGAGTGAATCCAACTAGTTTCGCTGTGCTGATCCAAGCGGGTAACAAACCTGCAGTCCAGGCAATAACCGGCAAAATCAATAACGCACCCAGCAGCATCAAGGTCCATGTCTGCACACGTTTCAGCTTCCGGTAGAGTTGAAATACGGCGGCATTGATGAGCACGAAGGCAGACGCCTCCAGCGCATTTTTCCACACGATTCCTTGAAGTTGCATCTTGCCTCCGCCTGCTGAATAGAGATTCATGGCTTCATATGTCATAATAATAATAGCGGCAACCGAAAAAAGGATATAGGCTCTTTTTCGTTGTCTGCTATATATGATCACGCACATCAGTGCCATCATGAGTATAATATACAAACCGCAGGCTGCACTTACGGCCCCGGCCAGAGATGGGAAACCCAAGGTTCCCGATAAGGACAACAACGTCAACATCACCGACTCCATTTGCAAAAGTAGTCAATCTATTGAACGGATGATACCGTTCCGATACAATAGACAGGATTTATCCCATTTAAAATGTTATAATTTTCTTTTGTGACTAACATTTATTCTCAATATATCATCTTTCAGAAAATCCGGAAACCTATACATACAATCTGTGATCCGGGCAGTTTAATGCTTGAAAGGGGAAGCACGTCATGAAATTGCTACAGGCTCTCTTTTTCCCACCCGAGCAACCGGGAGGCGTTTCATCCATGATTCCATATCTGCAAGAGCGATTTACATCCCCCCGTTGGGAAATGGAGCTATTTTCAATCCCTAAACGGATTCGCAACAAGGGTAGGGACGAAGTAACTTTTGATACCTTTGACTGGACGAGATATGAACAATATCCAATCGTCCAAAAATATATTCAGACGTACCGTGACTATTTGTGGTGGACACGGCTTCGTATTCAGAAGCCCTATGACCTCATTCATGCCCATCATCCTATTGCCGGAATCGCCATGAAAACTGTTTTTCCTGACATTCCGCTCGTACAGACGATTCACTCTTCCTATGAGAAGGAGTTAATTCTAAACGGGAAAATAGAGGAGAACGGGCCTGAACACCAATTCTTGGTGTCACTGTATGGGGAAATGGAGCAGAAGGCAGATCGCTTGATAGCGGTATCTCATTCTTTTCAGCATTACTTAACTCCTTACGTTCAGAATCCGCAAGACATTGCAGTCATTCCGAACGGATATGATGAGAAGCGCTTCAAGCCCATTCCACACGAAAATGAAGTGACACAGCTCATAACCGTTTGCCGCCTTGTTCCGGCGAAAGGACTGGATATTTTATTGCGGGCCTGTGCTGAACTTAAAAAAAGAAATCTGGAATTTGTGCTTCATATTATTGGAGACGGTCCGGTTCGCCCTGAGCTGGAAGAGATGGCACGACAGCTCGATATATACCATGAGACGATTTTTTATGGATATACCCTTCATCCAGAAGAGTTTATGCCTTTCTTTGATGTATTTGTTTTGCCTTCTCGGGCGGAGGCCTTTGGTTCGGTATTTGCGGAAGCAGCGTTGAGTTGTCTGGCATTGGTAGGTACAGAAGTGGGAGGAATACCGGAGCAGATTGAGGATGGGGTAAATGGCCTGCTCGTGCCACCCGACAATCCGAGGGCACTGGCAGACGCTTTAGAGAAGGTCATTGCTGACCCTGCCTATCGTTATGAGCTGGCTAGATCTGCCTGTGATAAGGCTAAATCAAGCTATTCTTTAAGTCGAGCGGTTAACGAGTTGAAGAAAATGTATTTGAAATTTCCACATTAACCATGACGAGTATCACCTGGTTTGGAATCGGAATGCCGAAAGCTGGAGCGAGGACGTGAGGAACGGAAAGGTCTCCCGCGTCCTGCTATGATCAGTTTACTAACCCACATCAGACTGAGCATTCCGAAAATAGGATAAAGGACAGATAACAGTGAACTGAAGCCGAACTGACTGATTAAAAAACAGGTGAGCATAATGAATAGTGTGATGAGCTTGGGCGAAATTTGGACATGCTGACGAATTTGCAGACTGACTCCATAAATGTCGGCTACAAAGGTACTGAAGATTTCCATGAAAATGAGTAGAATGTATATGATTTCGACAAAGGCACCCAGACGGTAAGCAATGCTTCCCATAGGGATTTCAAATTGCTGAATACCCGGCATATGTGCTGACATGGCAAAGTGCGCAGCCATCAGCATAAATCCGACACCAATTCCTCCCAAAACTCCGCCCCAGCGGATGGTTCTTCGGGAAAAGGTTTGGCTGCCAAGTGGTACAAGCACGGCCTGGGCCATAGTCAGGTTGAAGGACGTGTACAGCAGTGGAGAGAGCAAGGTTCGAAATGTACTGTGATCTGTCGTATTCGTAATAAAACTCTGAGGATTAGGCATGGAGAGCGTGCTGTGAACGAGCAGAAGAGACATGATGATCATCAAAGGGACAACCACGGTGTTCATGTGCAAGATGGCTTTAATGCCTTTACTTAGCAGCAAATAAGTTCCAATCAGTGTAATAAGCAGTCCGGTTTGGTAATGCAGGTGAAGGTGCTCTACAAAAACAGAGCCAGCTCCTGCCAGCATGACGCTGTTTACGCCAATCAGCACGATGAGTGTGAACCAGCTAATCCATTTCCCGGCATTGGCGCCAAAAAGATGTTTGTTCAGGTCCTCGTAGGATTTGGCTGAAATATCATGAGCGATCAGCATCATTTTCGTACCCAACCATACAAATATGATTGTGGATAGCATAATAGTGAGTGTAGCCCAACGACCGTACTGCGTAAAAAATTGCAGAATTTCTTGTCCGGTAGCAAATCCGGCACCGACGATTGTACCGATGTATGTAAAAGCAATCTGGAAAACATGAATATTACGTTTCATCCCCAGTCCCTCCTTGCCTGCTTGAATAACGCTGCAGCGAGCATATAATACAAACTATGTTCAACTGAAATAGGACATGACTGGATGAGACTGAAAATAATTAAAGTGAATTTAATGAATAGCTTGACGGGAGCGTAATTTATGGGTCAAATCCTTGCATGGATACTGGAATACGGATATTTGGCAATGTTCGGTTTGCTTGCACTTGGAGTAGCGGGTATGCCGATACCCGACGAAGTGCTAATGATCGCCTTCGGCGGGCTCGTGTCTCAAGGGCACTACAACTTCATTGCTGCACTGGCAGTCACATTTTTCGGTAGTATGACGGGTATGATGCTTAGCTACACCCTGGGGCGTCTGCTGGGCAAACCACTTTTGCATCGATACGGAAAATGGGTGAGGCTTACGCCTTCTAGAATTGCCTCTTCTGAAAATTGGTTTGGGCGCTATGGTACCTGGGGAATCCTGTTCGGATATTTTGTCCCCGGCTTGAGACATGTATCCTCATATCTGGCAGGTACAACCCGTCTAGGCGTTTTTCGCTATATCAGTTATGCATCAGCAGGAGCTTTGCTGTGGTGCGGTACATTTTTGGGGATTGGACATGCGGTGGGCATGCATTGGGAGCAGGTGGCGAAGCTAATGGAGAAGGTGACGCATCGGATAGGGCTGGTCGTTATTCTTTTAATCGTTGTGGGAGGAATCACCGCATGGTTCTGGAACAAGCGTAAAAAAAATGTCACATGACCGCATGGAAAGCAGCTACAGCTTGAAAGCGGCGGGTGAAGTATGGTACTTTTACCGCATAGGAATGTCGTGGGAGGTCATGTAATGGAAGTATTAAAGAAACGAATTTTAAATGAAGGCGTGATTGCATCAGATCAGGTGCTGAAGCTGGATGGTTTGCTTAATCACCAGGTTGATCCAGAGCTGACAATGGCAATGGGACGAGAGTTCGCAGCACGTTTCCGGGAAGAGAAGATCACCAGAGTAGTGACCGTGGAGTCCTCAGGCATTGCCATCGGGTTTGCGACAGCATTGGAATTGGGTGTACCGTTGGTATTTGCTCGTCGTAAAAAGACCCTATTAGCTGATCCAGACGCGCTATGTGAACGCGTACCTTCGTTTACTAAAGGTATTGTTACGGATATTATGCTGTCTCGTCAATTTATTCACGAAGATGATCGTGTTCTGTTCATTGATGATATTATCGCTAATGGTGATGCGGCACGAGGCATGGTTAAAATCATTCAACGCTCCGGAGCGGAGTTGATTGGATTCGGTGTCGCGGTGGAAAAAAGCTTTCAGGCCGGAGCGAGAACCATCCGTGAGCAGGGTATTCGTGTAGAGTCATTGGTCAAAATTTCGTCGTTAGCTGACGGCAAGATTGAGTTTGCTGAATAGTAACAATTCAAAACTCCTGAGCCTTATTTCTAATAATAACCTTTGCATGAGCTTCAATTTCGCTTATAATATAGATAAGGTTTTGGAGAGGAGGCAGCAACATGGGGAAAGAACAATTGACCGAACAGTTTTTTCTGGAAAAACTGGCAGCGGCTAAAGTACACTTTGAGCGTGCCTTGGATTGTAAGCATACGGAATTCGACGATTTGTATCCCTATATGATTGAACATCCTCAGTTTTTTTGGTATAAACGCTATGTGGCCTGGTCTGAGTTGTTGACGTTGGTTAACCTATGCGAAGAATTGTCCTTCTCTTGGAAAGAAGAATTTACTGCTCACCAAGTGGAGTATGTAGATCAGCGAGTGTTGTCTGCACAAGTGCTGGACTTCTGGTACGAGAAGAACGATACAAAAGAACATGATCACAGTGTAAACCAGTCGGGATAATTTGTCGCTCTGTTGGCAATCCATATAAGTAGTAAGAGAGAAGAGACCTAAATGATTGTTTAGGTCTCTTTTTAAACTTTTTTCATGTATATAGAATCATGGTTGCTGTGTTAAAAAAGTGAATAAGGAGGGGACAAGGATGATTATGGACGAAGAATTGGATGCTTATCGACTCTCCGGTGAAAAGGTGCGTGTCGTACGCGATGGATTGGAGTCCAACGATGTTGTTGGCATTGTACTGGCATGGGATGATGAACAGGTGCTTATTCGCCGCCAGAATCGACGTGTGGTCAAGTTGGATCGCAGTTATACATACCAGCCGTTCGGCGAGCCGCGTCACAATCCGATAGATCTGGGTTAGGAAGGGGTTCCAAATGGGTGTTGGATAAAAATAACTGAGCGATTCATTAGGCATACAGAAACTCTAAATCGGACACAGTAATGAAGGGAAATCCAACAGAGAGGACGTGCTGTGTCAATGACGGTTATGGACGAAAAAGTACATGCATACAAGGATCAAATCAGCCATTTGGAAGATCAGTTGCCCGAGGTAGTTCATGCATATCATCGCTTTACCGGAGAGTGCTTTCAAGCCGGCAGCTTAGATGAGAAAACCAAGCAACTGATTGCGCTAGGCATTGGCTTATTTGCCAACAATGAAGTATGCACGTTTTATCACGTGGACGAGGCGCGGTCCAAAGGAGCCAGTGATCAGGAAATTATGGAGACCATTGCTGTGGCCGCAGCAGTAGGTGGAGGACATGCTCTAAGTCAAGGGGTTACGCGTGTACAGAAGGCGTTGCAATAAAGCAAATCATTAATAGATATGCTTATACTTCGTGATAGCGAATATAGATCGATTTTGATATATGATGGTTATGGAAAGGAGCTTCCGAGCACAGTTGGTGTCTGCGGAAGCTTCTTTCTTTTGCGTGTTTGTTGTGCGGGGACTATGCTCTTCTGCTTGCGGCAAAAGCAGCAGGGCGAGACGTTTTACGCTTATAGGCCAAAGAGGATGTAACCAAACTTCGTTCAACGATGCGTAGGGGTTTGGAAGTTGAATTGTTTGGTAATTCGGGGCGATGTTTCTCTAGTAAAGGAAGGGCGGCTGTATGAGGCATGGAGGTCGAGAGCCCCAGATATGCTCGCATCCGCTCATACATTTCTTTACGGAATGCTGGCATAGCCATATTGAACTGCTCTTTATTTCCTTTACTTATATAGGTGGCGTGAACGCCGGAGTGGTTTTGTTGTATGTCTAGAACATGAATGTGATATTTATTAAATTCATGCTTTATTTCAGATAGCAGGATTCCGGTACGATCTACACCTGCGTTAACCATTTCGACATAAAGATCAGGGGTTTTCAGCATACCGCTTTCTTCAAGAATTAGGCTGTCCCGCTCAAATACTTTTTGAATAAAGGTAAGGAGCAGATAACTTTTCACAAGAGACCATTCATGCTGAGTAGTATCTAAAGAAGTCATTACCATTCACCGCCTTAGGAAAATGTGATGATAATTCATAACCGATTGAAAAAAAAAGAACCTTCGTTCCCGAGAACTTATGTTCTTATTTTAGTTTATTATTCCTTTTTTATCAAGGGGAAATTAACAAACATAAAAGGTTTGACATCTTGATATGAGCATGGTATGATCTATCTTGTCGCTAAGAAAGATAGATCTTTCGAGGTATATGACAACATATATGCGGTCGTGGCGGAATTGGCAGACGCGCACGGTTCAGGTCCGTGTGGGCTAACCCCCGTGGAGGTTCGAGTCCTCTCGACCGCATCATCTTATAATATACAGGTTCGTGAATTGCTTTTGTAGCAGTTTGCGGACCTTTTTGTATGCTTAAAAGATTTAAGTTGTACCCAAGACCTGTGTCGAAGAAATCTCTCCGAAGCTATGAGAACAGGATAATAAGTCTACTGTTGGAATGACCTTATAAGCGCATTCCGGTGGATTTTTTCCCATTTCTATTATGAAGTCGATATTTTCACCTCTTCTATCTCTTTCTTTCCAGCCTTGCCATGCTTGATCTTATTTCAGTTCAATCTACTCAATATGCTTACCAATGGCTGTCGAAATTTTCCTAATTGAATCTACTAAATACGAGACTTTTGGAGGCACTCAAAAAATAACAAATAAAACAACTGCCGCTCGTAAGATGTAGCGGCAGTTGTTTAGAATTAACTACATGGAATTAACTGTATCAAAACTCAACATCTCTTTTTTTCTTGGAGCGCGCCCCTGCCAAACGGACAACTAGCGAAGCTACCACCAAAATTGCAGTTACTCCCACAAGGATAACAAAAAAGGATTGATCAAAAGCAGAACGGCCCGCATCTTTCAGTGCTTCTGCAGCCTGGGCAGGCAAACCCTCTGCAGCTATGAGCGCTTCATCCAGGCTGTCTTTCACATTCGCTGGAACGTGGAGTCCCGTAGGGACTTTCATAGCTAGGGAATACGCAAGAGTTGACATGCTTCCGATGATAGCAATCCCTGATGCTCCCCCCATTTCATAGGCAACTTCTTCAATCGATGCAGCCATGCCTGCTTTGTGTGCCGGGGCATAGTTCATAATGGAGTGAGATGCTGCTGTCATACCTGCTCCCAAACCCACACCAAGTAAAGCCAATCCAAGAATCTGCCCGGCCATGCCTGAATTAAATTGCGTGAGATAGATGCCCATTCCCAGACCGGCAATCAGAAGAGAGAAGCTTTTAATACGGATAACGTCATAGCGATGCAATATGGACCCGGTTAAGGGGCCAGCAATGAGAGATGCAATCGGTATGCTGATCGTGTACAGTCCTGCTTGGAGAGGCGACAGACCTTCCACCAGTTGAAGACGCTGAGTTACAATATATTGAATCCCCATCTGTGTAAATGCACCCACCAAGGCCGTTATAAATCCGGTGCTGAACCTTGTAATTTTAAATAAAGTAAGATCAATAAGAGGGCTAGCGCTTTTATTTTGACGACGGATAAAGATGATAAGTGCCAAGACGCCGATAACCGCACCTATTACGGCCAATATTGGAGACCCGTCACGACGGGCAAACTCTTTGATGGAATAGATGAGTCCCACCATGGCGATCATGATTTGGATGGAGCCGGTAAGATCCCATTTTTTCTCTTTATTGCCCGCATGTTTTGGAACATAAATCAGAGTTAATGCAAAAGCAATGATCGCAATCGGCAAATTAATCAAAAATACAGAACCCCACCAAAAATGCTCTAAAAGAAGCCCGCCGACGATAGGACCTAGTCCTGCTCCTCCTGCAGAAACGGAGCCCCAAATGCCGATCGCGAATCCACGCTCGCGTTCATCTGTAAATGTAACCCTAATGATTGACAAGGTAGCGGGCATCATCATAGACGCTCCGACTGCAAGAAGAACCCGAGACGCCACCAATACAAAGGGCACGGGGGAAAAGGCGGCAGTAAGCGAAGCAGCAGCAAATACAAGCAACCCGAGGGTAAAGATTTTTTTATAACCCAAGCGGTCCCCAAGCGTTCCCATTGCTGGCAGCAGACCCGCCATAACGAGCGAGTAGCCATTGAGAATCCATAATTTTTCTGACGCTGATGCACCGAGGTCATGGGTTAAGCTCGGCAATGCGGTATACAGGATGGTCATATCCATCACAATAAGCAAAAGAGCGCTTGATACGATAGCCAGAACCAACCAGCGTTTGAATTTAGACATGTTGTTCCTCCGTGAATATAAATTTAAGTTATTACAATTTAAAACCTTAATCTATAGGGTTACCCTATAGTCAAGTGCTAATTCTCGGGATAAAATAGACATACTAAACTTCTAAAACATAACGGAGGAATGAGTTATGTCAAAAAGTCACAGCCCATACTTTACTACCAGTGAGCTGGCCAAGACTTGCGGAGTCACCAAACATACCCTGTTCCATTATGATGAGATCGGGCTCTTGAAACCAGAATTCACAAACTCAAAAGGCTATCGTTTTTACTCCATTCAGCAATGCTACGCGCTTGATATTATTAATGTGCTAAAGAAGGCGGGAAGCTCACTACAGGAAATCAAGGAATTTATTGAGAATCAGAATACGCCTCTGCTCATAGAGCTATTCAAACAGAAACTGCATGACCTTGAAGTGGAACGGATTAGAATAAAACGGATGCAAAGCCTATTGAAAGATGCCATTGAAATGACGGAGCAAGCCAAGGGAGAGTTACACGATGGACCGTCGATAGAAGAATGTGAAGAGGAATATTTCATTGCCACACAACTGGAACAGGGTGATGGTGATAAGGAGTTTGCTCACAAATTAAGTGAACATCGAGATTATTGCGAAAATCACTTTACTGATTATGAGTTTCCGATCTGGACCATTTTATCCAAGGATCGGTTTGAGTCAGGGGATTATTATTCCGATTATATTGCCAATAAGCTAAAGGCTCCGACTGTGGGAGAGAGAATAGTTACCAAACCCAAAGGCCTCTATGCTGTCTTAAATCACAGAGGATCATATGAAACAATGTCTGAAGCGTACTCCGTTATAAAAGAGTATATAGCGAGTAAAGGGATGACTGTGTGCGGGAGTGCGTACGCAGTGGATTTGCTCAACTATTTCGCAGAAAAAAATCCAGACGACTATGTAATACGGATATCGGTTGAGGTTTGTAAAGGGAGAAAATTTCTTTTATAAGGTTATCTTTTAAGATATGATAAAAAATAACGCACTTTATGATTGAAGCTATTGAAAGGTTGGATGAAATATGGAGAAAGCAACTTTTGCAGGTGGATGCTTCTGGTGTATGGTGACTCCGTTTGAGGAGCAGCCGGGCATTCATGGCATTGTGTCAGGATACACTGGAGGAACGATTCCTGATCCGACCTACGAGCAGGTTAAAACAGGAACTACAGGTCACTACGAGGTGGTGCAGATTACTTTTGAGCCTGAGCTGTTTCCTTATGAAAAGCTGCTCGAATTATATTGGCCGCAAACAGATCCTACCGACGGGGAAGGTCAATTCCAGGACCGGGGTACACAGTATAAACCCGCAATTTTTTATCATACAGAGCAGCAACGTGAGCTTGCGCAACAGTCCAAGGAGCAGTTGGTACAAAGTGGACGTTTTGATAAGCCAATTGTAACGGAGATTCTTCCTGCTTCTATTTTTTATCCGGCAGAGGATTATCATCAGGATTACCACAAGAAAAACGTGAAGCACTATAAGGAAGATCGGGCCCAATCAGGCCGTGATGAATTTATTGATAAGAACTGGTAAGCGGCTTTAATATACGTTTCTACGCACGATAAGGCAGATCAGGGAGTATTCCATGGATCTGCCTTATACATATTTAGACGAGGTTACTCACACAATGAAGGGACAGAGAAGGAGGCTGACCCGCAATGAGTACACGACGGAAGCTACACATGAGAAACATAATAAAAAAGGCTTTAAAGGCATCTCGCGGCCGGAAAGAGCCAGCTTATGTACCTGTTTTCCATTCAAGCTCTAAAATACGGAGAACCGTAGTACTCTGTATTTCGGTATGCATGTTATTCATGGTCTGTAGTACTGGTGTTGCAAAAGCATTAGACAAACAGGACGTGCCGCAAAAGATGGTTGCCGTCATTATCGACGATCTGGGAAATAATATGAAAGGGACTGAGCAAATTTTAAATTTACCCGTTAAGATTACCGTTGCTGTGATGCCTTTCCTGCCTACAACCAAGCAGGACGCTATGGAAGCGCATAAGCGTGGTCATGATGTCATCGTCCATCTTCCAATGGAACCAAAGCAGGGAAAGCCCGAATGGCTTGGACCCGGAGCAATTAAGGCAAATATGACGGATGAAGAAGTACGCGCTAAGGTGACAGCAGCCATAAAGGATGTTCCTTATGCGATAGGAATGAACAACCACATGGGTTCCAAGGTCACTTCGGATAAACGCATTATGTCTATTGTTCTTGATGTTTGTAAGGAGCATGGACTATTTTTTGTCGACAGCCGTACTAATTATTGGTCAGTGGTACCTGAACTTGCCGCTAAAAAGGGAATGCCACCGGTACGCAATGATGTTTTCCTGGATGATGTCCATACACTCGCTCATGTGAATCGGCAACTTACAAAAGTGGTTGAGTGGCTGGACGAGCACGATACATGCGTAACGATTGGGCACGTTGGCGTGTCTGGCATGTATACATCCTCGGCTCTTCATTCATCGGTTCCCAAGCTAAAGGAGCACGCCAAATTTGTGGGTATTAGCGATTTGGTGCGTGCTGTATGGGGATGGACTGGAGACCCAGCCACCAACACTACCATGCCGTCAGATGCGCAATAATGCCTTCGGCAACAGCTTCAGCAATGCTTTTTTGACCGCGATCCCCGGAAAGCATGGCTCTGTCCTGTTCGTTACTGATAAATCCGGTTTCCACAATTACAGCGGGATGCTGGATTTTATTCAGAAGATAAAAGGGTTTTCCGTACACTGTTTCTCTATTCATGCAAAATAAGCGGTTTAATGAATGCTGAATCCGTTCAGCCAACAGATAGCTGCTGCCTTCATCCTGATACAGCACAATGGGTCCACGTTTTTCGGTACGTTTGGTCCAATTGACATGCAGGCTTACAACCAAAGCGGTGGGCAGTTGTTCTGTTAGACTTTTACGTTGAGCCAGGTCTTTAAGGTGCCGGGATTTGGACTGCAACCAACGGTTATCGTCACTCAGTGCGTAGTCCTTGTCCCGATTCAGGACAGCAGGGTAACCCTGGGAGCGTAAGATCAAGTACAGCTTTTGAGCAATGGCGAGATTGATATCTTTTTCCAAAAGCCCTTTGTGACTTGTTCCACCATCCACACCGCCATGGCCTACATCAATCAGGACAACGGGCTTGGCAAAAGCGTGATAGGACGAATGTACGTTGGATGGACCCTCTGTATACTTGTTCGGTTCGCTACTTTTCTCGTTGGGCTGAGCAGCTAGATAGGTAAATGGGGCAAATACAGCACTGCAAAGGATGCATAGACTCAACCCCAGCCCTTTCAGCCATATCTTGTTTAACTTTTTTTTTCGCACGTTCTATTCCTCCAGTGGACGAATTGATTGTTTACTGAAAAACCATGCATAACAGACATCAAACCTAAAGCAACGTAGCTGCCTTCAAACATAACAATTAGCCTTGAGGTAACTGTTATGTTGAAGATAGTATGTTCCATTTAAGGGAAACCATGCATAGTTATTCCCACAGGGGTTAGACCTTTTGGAAAATGAGCAAGCTAGTTGTATCTGCACCTAACGTGTAAATCCGATATTTCCAAGCAATGTGAATGGACATGATAGGGGCAGAATAGAGGAGGTCATGGAGGATGGCGAAGAGTGACGAACTGGTGACGTATATTACGCAGCGAATTGTTCGCTATATGGAAACGCCGCGTGATGTTCGACGCAGTCAAAAACAAGCCAGAGAGCCGTGGGTGAGCAAATGGTTTGGCATGTTGCCTCTGGCTCTGAAAATGTGGATGAAATCCACACGCAGAGAACGAAGAGAGCGACATTAAACTCGCCAAAGAGACCACAAGAGGCATAGGGATGCCATTTGAGGTCTCTTTTTGTGTTGTAGGGATCATTCCGAATCATTTTGCGTGTTTCTTAATAACTAAGAGTCCAAACGAAAAAATTCACCAGCTGACAATAACTGTTTTAATGGTACAAATCGGGACAGTCCATGATGGTAGGTTAACGCATATAAATTGGGTTGGGACGGATGATCTGGGGATATCCAGGACTGATACCCACTAATGGATAAGGGACCTCCAAAGGCAAAATTGATACCTGTGGCAGAAAATATAATACGCGGTGAAATACTCAGTGTATCCATAAATTGGGCTGTGTTACGGACAGAAAGTTTTTGCTTGGGTTGAAGCCAACCCAGATCGTCATAGGGATCAAAAGGAGCAGACGAGACCGTAACCGCTTGCGCCTTTGTTTTCAAAAAGGGTACAGATAAAGAGAATGCGTTGTTCTGGAGCTTATGTTTCCAACTCCCATCTGCCACTTCTACAGGTAACGGATCGCCAGTCACAGCATCAATACATATTTCGCTGCCTGTAGAGGAACGCACCAGCCAGTAGGCTAGTAGCGGTTCCTCATACATAGGTGTGATTTGCAGCTTGTCGATAGATGAAAGGTCAGTATCTGTGAGCGACACCAGGGATTGACGAAGTACAGCCATACTATAAGGCCCGCCCGGACCATTCCCGTATTCGTTGAGTTGATATGCGCCATTGGAGTCTGAGCCGATAATCAGGTAGCCGATGTATTCTCCCGCACGGTTTACTTGAACAAGCCAACTATGGGTTCCAGGTCCGAGCGGATGATAGCTAAGCTCAGCATCTTTCCACGAGGCAAAAGGGGGCTGCGATGATAGGGATTGTACCGTGTTGTCCGCAGTCTGTTTTACGTCTGCGGGCACGCCTTGCTCCTCAGTAGGAAAACTTGCTGAAACGTCACCTGGGGAAGGGGGAATAGGACTCGTGGAATTCAATGGAGGAACCCACGAGCTTTCGTTGTAGAGAGACACCGAGTTTAAATTGTTGCCTTGTGCGGCTGAGGGAGCCGCATGAATGGAAGTGAACGGACAGACTGCGGACAGGCCGATCAGAACAGCTGCGATCATACCTATGCTATAGTGCCCGGAATGACTCTTATTCAATGTAATCCACCTTTCTGTCGGCTTGATTGCCCGACGGAGGCATTCTTTTTTATCCAGCATACAGCCTGTCCGATAAAAAGACTGCTGCACCTTGTCGGCATAAATGTCGTATCCAGGTTCGCTTTTTGCTGTCGATACATAGGAGACATGTTTAACCAAACTTGTGGTTACAGCAGCGGAAACTGATGTAGGCTGAAGCAAGATGTTACAAGCTGACGATACCTCTGCAACTTTCCTGCGAAGGAGCGAGAGATATCGGTTACCGCAGATGAAATATCCCGCAGTTAATGGCGGATACGAGTACCTTTGGCTCATATTGCCATACCATTTCTTTACGGCGGGCTTGATGCTGCTCTGAAATGGCTTCTTTTTTATCCTCTTCCTCTTTCTGCTCTTTGATTAGATCATCGTAGTAGTGGTCAATAACCTCCAATTCCTCGCGCAATCGTTCCTTCGCCTGCTCAGCCCAACCATAATCTTGCTGACGGAGTTGTTCAGTGATGTAGCTTTCAAGCGAGGTGGAAGCTTCAGGGACAGATAGCTTGGCAGGCTGTACATGCATATTGCCCGCCAGCAGCGGGCTGAGCTGCCGGGTTTCGAGCATGGCGCCAAAATCGGTTACAATGGTGCCGCTTTTGAGCGAAATACCTAGCCACTGAAGTTCCTCACGCTTCAAATCGCAGGCGAATTCAATCTTATAGCAAATGCTGAGCCAAGCTTCATAGACTACGGGAGAGCGGGCAGACAGCTGACGGGCATCAGGCTGCTCAAACAAATAAACATATTTCCCTCCATCTCGTGCGGCTTCAAAAATTTGATGCAGCCGACGGCTTCCATATCGAAGCTCCTCCTGCAAAATACGTCCAGGTCCCAATTGTGGTAACGTCGGTACATGACCGAAGTAACGCCCCATGACCTGATCCTGTGCTGCGTTGCCTGATGCTGGAGTTGGTGGCGTATGATCCGCTAAACGTTCCTGTTCTGTGCGATAGGCTTCCCCATCAAAGATGAAAGTGAAGGACATCGTCTGCGCTGGAACGCCAGTACGCTCTACGTATCCCCAATAGTAGGGGCGGTTTGTTAAGGCTTTATCCGCTTCTGGAGAAAGCTTGACGGTTACATGGTGGGGCGACCTCTCGATGACACTACATCCGGTAGCTTCCAGATAGGTGTGGACAAAGCGCTGGACTTGCTGTGCATTCATGGTCAAACTAGCGACCTCCCTTCACACTGCGTCGAGCTTTGCCTGGAGGAACCGTATTGCCTGCTAAGCCTAATAAATTCTCGGTGTTTGGCTGGTCTGTGCCCAGTTGTTCCATTTCCTGTTTGATGGAATCCAGCGAGTGACCCAGATTTTGCATTTTTTTGCGAATTTCATCATCGCTACTGGATTCAAGCATAATTTTATACAAACTTTTTTCAATGGATTCTTTCTTCTCAAACTTCTCCAGAATAACGTCCAATCCGCCAATGACCATCTCAAACATATTTATCTTTTCATGCAGCAGATGCAGGATATGCTCCTCAATCGTTCCAGTTGTGGACAAGTTAAAAATATTAACATCATGCGTCTGTCCAAGTCGATGTACCCGTCCGATCCGCTGCTCCACGCGCATGGGATTCCACGGTAAATCGAAGTTAATCATATGGTGACAAAATTGCAGGTTAATGCCTTCACCACCCGCTTCGGTGGCAATCATGACCTGAATGCGCCCACGGAACAGATCCATCATCCAATCCTTGCGTCCACGGTTCATGCCGCCTCGGTAAGGAACAGCAGATAGGCCACGGTCACGGAAATAGTTCAGCAAATACTCCTGTGTGGCTCGGTATTCTGTAAAAATGATCACTTTTTCGTTCATCTGACGGATAAGCTCAAGCGCTTTTTCTGCTTTGGAATTGGCCTTGATCGCTTTAATGTGTGCAACCAAATCCCAGACACGATCGCGTAGAGGAGAGTCTGGGGCCATCTTTTTGGATAAATTGACCAGCGTCACGAACACAGCGTCCCGGCTGCTGCACACTTCCCGTTGAAGGGTGACGAGAGACAGCATGCTACTTAAATTTCCGCCATTCGCCTGGTATTGCTCTTTGACAAAAGAGGTCACCCCATCGTACAGCGCTTGCTCTTCCGGCGAAAGTTCCAAGTGAATGTTGGAAACATTTCGTTTGGTGAATTGAACCGGGCCTTCTCCGCGACGATTGCGGATCATGACTTTAGACAGCTCATCCTTGAGCTGATCTTCATTTTTAGGCAGACGTTTATCTACAACAAAGTTGGCTGAAAAATCGCCATGTCTTCCCAATTGACCGGGCTTGAGCAGTGTAATCAGGTTAAACAGCTCAGACAGATCGTTTTGTACAGGTGTTGCTGTCAGGAGCAAACAATATTTTTTACGCAGCTTCATAATGAACTGGTAGTTGGATGTCTTTTTATTTTTCAGCTTATGAGCCTCGTCTATAATGAGCAGGTCATAATCGGTATCTAGCAGGATGTTACTATGGGGCTCCCGCTTGGCGGTATCCATAGAGGCCACGACGACCTCGGAAGACCAAGAATACGCTTTCTTCTGGGCAACAGCGGGAATACCGAATTTGCTGTTCAGCTCACGCACCCATTGTAGGACCAGGGATGCGGGTACAAGAATAAGCACTTTGGAAGCCAGCCCGCGAACCAGATATTCTTTTAGGATCATTCCAGCTTCGATCGTTTTGCCTAGGCCGACTTCATCGGCAAGAATGGCACGTCCGGACATTTGAAACAGTACCTTCCGAGCGGTATCCAGCTGATGGGGTAGTGGAGTGAGGTCTTGCAAATGCTGTAGACATTGAAGCTCATCGAAGCTCGGCACCAGCTTGGCTTTTTCAGCCTCAATGGCCAGCTGATACAGATTCCAATCTCCCCAAGGGCCACCTTTGCGTAGGCGTTGGTCCAGCTCATCCTGCCAGCTTCGATCAAATTGCACCGGAACAGGCAGTGGCGCTTGATTGTGTATATGCGGGGAACTTGTCGATTTGGCTTTCATGATGATTCCCTCCCTCCTGGTAGTAGCACAGTTGAAGCTCTTGGTTCTGTCACATATGTGGCATCTATTTAGCACAGATCGTAGATGTAGTATGGACGGAAAAAGATATCTTCATAACAGGAGGGATGAAATCCTTTAGCTGCCTTCCATTAACTTTTGGAGTTTACTTTCCGTAGAGGTTTGCGCATTGGGGGTGTAAATGCTACAACGGAGATCAACACTGCCTTGTACCTGAAGAGAAGTCAGGTCAAATAGCATTTTGCCAGCCTTGGCATGACGAAATTCAATGAGCACCTCCGGTGCGGAGCTTACTTCACTCTGATTCCAAAGCTCGTTAAACTCTGGGTAGGCCTGGCTCATATTTTGTATAAATTGTGCATACCAGGGGTCTGTCACGTATTGCCCGTAATAAGCGCGGAAAATAGCAAGGAATCCCTTTACAAAGTGTTCCCAATTCACGGCTAGACTTTTAAACTCCTTTTTGGTGAATAGCAGTTCAATCATATTGCGTTGCTCATGGGGTAGCTCGGCAAAATCCATAAAAACATGAGCAGCAGCGGCGTTCCAGCCGACAATATGACAGCGCCGATCTGAAATAATAGCAGGGCAGTAGTGTAGCTCTTGTACGATCTTTTGCAGAGAGGGGGAAATGACGGCTTGCTCTGCAGGAGCAGGAAGGCTGTGAGACCCGGCCTCGATCGCCAAATCATACAAATATTTGCGCTCGTCTGTGTTCAACTGCAATGCGGCAGCAATAGCATCCAACACAGAGGCGGACACCTTAATATCTCGTCCTTGCTCCAGCCAGGTATACCAAGTCGTACTGACACCTGCCAGCTGAGCGACTTCTTCTCTGCGCAAGCCTGGTGTTCTGCGACGTGATCCTTGGGGGAGACCGACCATATGTGGGTGTAGGCGGGCTCTTTTTGTTTTTAGAAAAACAGACAGTGCTTCCAGACGTGCTTCCGTTTTCATAGGTATTTTCTCTCCATTCAATGGGTATATCCGAAGTGAGCAAATAAGGCGTTTACTATAGTAGTGTTCATTATACCAGGATAAACAAACACTTGTAATAGGATAAGACGAGGGTAAAATGAGGATTATAAGTAAGTCACCGAGCAGGAGGAATGAATAGCTTATGCAAAGAGTAGTGATAACAGGTATGGGTGTCGTTTCCCCACTGGGTAATGAAGTGGACACGTTGTGGAAGAATTTGCTGGAAGGCAATTCAGGTATACGTAAAATTGATACATTCGATGTGTCCGATTTGAAAGCACAAATTGCTGGACTGGTACAGGATTTTGATGCAGAAAAACAATGGGGACGTAAAGATGCTAGACGAATGGATCGGTTTACTCAGTTTGCATTATATGCGGCAGAGCAAGCACTCAAGGATTCCGGTCTGGAACTGGATCACACCGATTTGGAGCGTGTCGGTGTTTATGTGGGATCGGGAGTCGGCGGTTTGGATACGTTGGTGGACAATGTAGATGTGCTGCTACATCGTGGACCGGGTAGAGTTAGCCCAACGCTGGTACCTATGATGATCTCGAATATGGCTGCTGCTCAAATTAGTATCGCGTTTGGAGCGATGGGACCTACGCTTTCACCCGTGACGGCTTGCTCTATTGGGAATACAGCAATTGGAGAGGCGTTTCGGACGATTCGTACAGGAGATGCAGATGTCATTTTTGCCGGTGGGGCTGAAGCGGCGGTGACTAGATTGGCCTTGGCGAGTTTCGCTAATGCGACTGCCTTGTCCACACGTAACGAGGAGCCTTCTATAGCAAGTCGACCTTTTGATCAGAATCGGGACGGCTTTGTCATGAGCGAAGGTGCAGGTATTCTGGTACTGGAGTCACTGGAACACGCTATCCGACGTGGTGCGGAAATCTATGGTGAGGTCATCGGTTATGGAGCCAGTTCGGATGCTTATCACATGGTTGCACCGCATCCCGAAGGAACTGGAGCTTACTTGGCGATGAAAGCGGCCCTTCGTTCGGCTCACATCTCCCCTGAGGAAGTGGACGTGATTAGCGCCCACGCGACGAGTACGTCTGTCGGGGATGTCGCTGAGACCCTTGCAATCCACAAGCTTTTTGGTGATTATGCCTATCAGATTCCGGTTACTGCGAATAAGTCCATGCTGGGTCATATGCTGGGGGCTGCGGGCGGTGTTGAAGCGATTGCACTTGTGCAAAGCCTGCGAGAAGGTATCATTCCGCCAACCATGCATCTAGATAATCCAGACCCTGCTTGCGATCTGGATTATGTGTCTCACGAAGCGCGCAAGGTTCCACTAAATATTGGGCTATCTAATTCTTTCGGCTTCGGTGGTCATAATGCGGTTATTGTGCTGAAGCGCTACGAGTCATAATTTGTAAGGAGTTATTGAAACCTCAGGCATTCTATCCGGCTGGATAGAGCACCTGAGGTTATTTTAATCGAAGAATAACAGATTCATTTTAGATAAAAGATAGAGTAAGATGAAGGAAAACATTTGGAGGGACGGGAAACCATGATTTTAATCAGGAATATACAACCAGCAGACGCTGAAGCGTATTGGAATTTGAGACTGGAAGCCCTGCAAATGAACCCTGAAGCTTTTGGAACCTCCTATGAGGAAGCTGCACGAGTTCCATTATCTGATGTGGTGAAGCAGATACAAAATAAACGAGATCATTACATACTTGGTGCATTTACAAAGGATCATCAGCTGGCTGGTATGACTGGGTTTAGAAGAGAACAAAAAATAAAAACGCAGCATAAAGGAACGATTTGGGGAGTTTATGTACCATCGACCTACCGAGGTCAGGGGATCGCTAAAAAACTTTTATTGGAAGTCATCAGCCAAGGTAGAAAATTGGAAGGTTTGAAGCAAATTAACCTGAGTGTGGTAACTACCAATCAAGCTGCTGTTAAGCTGTATAGGAAGTTGGGATTTGAAACCTATGGTATAGAAAAGAATGCTTTAGAATATCACGGACAGGAATATAATGAGGAACTCATGGCTTATTTTTACTAAGGGTGAAAGGTTTTGAAAAAATGAAAATTGACCGATTGCTTTCTATCGTCATTTTGCTGCTAAAGAAAAATAGAGTACAAGCGAAGGAACTGGCTGATTTATATGAGGTTTCGATCCGGACGATCTATAGAGATATTGAAGCGATTAGTATGGCAGGTATTCCGGTGGTGACTTATCAGGGAGCCAATGGGGGAATCGGTCTGATGGAAGGATACCGTTTGGATCGCAGTATGCTGACGGATAACGATGTCAAGGACATTGTGATGGGGCTGCAGAGTTTGTCCTCGACGTTGGGCAGCCCAAATGTGTCGCGGTTACTTCATAAATTTGAAAATATCATACCGGAGTCCGGGAAAGAGCGATTTAGTGTCCGTACCACACAGTTTATCGTCGATCATTCGGGATGGGGAAATCAAGCTGCACAGGAAGGCAAATTGAAAAAGGTGAAAGAAGCAATGAGCCAAGCGCGTACTGTCGCTTTTACCTATCGAAATGCGGAAGGAGCCATAACGGAACGGAATGTTGAACCGCATACGCTCGTTCTGAAAGGACAACAATGGTTTGTATATGCGTATTGTCCCGATAGGGAGCAGTTTCGTCTATTCAAACTCTCCCGCATGAGTGACCCTGTGGTTACAGAGACAGTTTTTGCTCGCAGGGACCTTTCTTATGAAGTGCTGCCGTGGAATGAGGGACGGATGGAGGCATCCAGAGCCGTACAACCATTTACGCTACAATTTAACCGTAATTCAAGGCATTTGGCGGAGGACTGGTTTGGCGTAGAAGCATTGACCGAGCAGGAGGAAGGGATCTATACGGTTTCGGTCCCGTTTCCTGAGGATGCATGGGCGTACGGATTTATTTTAAGCCTGGGACCGGATGTGGTTGTCAAGGAACCAACCCATTTGCGAGACAAGATTCATAAGATGGCGCTGAGTATTGCGTCTAATTATGAAGAAGTTCGGGAATCATCTTAGATTAAGTAAAACAAACCTGACCCATAGTTGTCAGGTTTGTTTCGTTATACTGGTGGCATACCTGATATCAGTTAGCGAAAGGGGATTTACGAGGATGGATAAAGCTTGTCAAAGTTGCGGGATGCCGTTGGAGCATGAGGACCAATATGGAACGGATGCACAACATCATAAAACGGATGAGTATTGCAAGTATTGTTACAAGGAAGGCGAATTTGTACAGCCTGAATTGACTATGGAGGGAATGATTCAGCAGTCTGTGCCTTTCCTGGTAGAGAAGGGGATGCAGGAAGAAGAAGCGACTTCGATGCTGCGTAATTACCTGCCGTTTTTGAAACGATGGCGGTCCTCAGAGGATACGGGGCTTACACTGGATGGACCCATTCGGGAAGAATATCGAGGTGAGATCCGTTTGATTGGGTTGAAAGCACGTACAAGTAATCAGAATGAACAAACATCTCACGGGATCATTCCAAGCATGTGGGAACGTTTTTGGAGTGAGGACGTGCCTGGTCGGATAAAGGAAAAAGCAGGACATGCTTCTGTCTATGGTTGCTATACTGACTATGAAAATGGAGCTTTGGGCGAGTATACATTTTTTATCGGGAAGGAAGCGGCTGTTGATTTCCAGACTCCTGATGATCTTGAAGAACTTGTCATTCCGGCTGCACGCTACGCCATTTTTCAGGCAACTCAGGAACCCTCTTCTGTCTTCCGTGTATGGCAGACGATCTGGGAGTGGGCTGCCACGGGACAAGGGGAGCGGACATACACAGGTGATTTTGAAGTGTACGGCAGTCCTGATGAACCTGTTTTGATTTATATTGCAATCAAGTGATGATTTTGTTGTGACAGAAGAGAACCGCCGGTCATTGTCGTGGACCCGGCGGTTTTTCTGATTCAATCAATAGCAGTCTCCCCATCAAGTTGAACGTCGAGTTACAGCCCAAAAGATGAGAGCCAGAGCACTGACACCAGCTCCTAATAGACACACCCCGTTCCATCCGGCATAGATGTACATATGAGTGGAAGCAATGGCCCCGGTGGCGCTACCGATGGAATAAAATATCATGTAGCCTGCAGTAAGTCGGCTCCGTGCCTCAGGGCGAACATTGAAAATCAGGCTTTGGTTGGTGACATGTACAGCCTGTACGGCCAAATCCAAAAGTATTACGCCAAGAACTAAAGCGAACAGAGAATGCTCGGTGTAGCGGATAGGTAACCAGGATAGCAGCAATACAACTAGTGCGATACCCGTCGTCCGTTGTCCCAAGCCCTGATCGGCAAGACGCCCTGCTCGTGCTGCTGCTAATGCCCCGGCGACTCCAGCCAGGCCAAAGGCTCCGATGGCTGTATGTGAAAGAGATAGAGGCGGGGCACTGAGAGGTAACACAAGCGAAGTCCACAATATGCTGAACGCCGTAAAAATGAGCAGCGCAAGGACAGCACGAATACGCAGAATTCGTTCTTGCACGAACAGTACGATAACCGAGCGGAGCAGTTGCGGATAGGAAAGTGTCACACTTGTGGGTTCGTTCTTTGGCAACACCCGCAACAGAGCTACAGCCATAAACAGCGTAAGTATAGCAGAAACAAGGTAAACTGAACGCCAGCCTGCCAGATCAGTTAATACACCGGCCACGGTTCGTGCCAGCAGAATGCCGATAACGACTCCACTGGTCACCAGACCTACGATACGCCCACGTTCAGTCGGATTAGCCAAGGTAGAGGCGAAAGCCACGAGTGTTTGAGTGACTACAGCCAGCAGTCCAATCATTGCCATTCCCATAAGCAGTATTGTACGGGTAGGAGCAAAGCTAACCACGATTAGTGCCAGCACGGATAGCAGCATTTGCCCTGTAATCAGTCGTCGTCGATTCAAAAGATCGCCAAGCGGGACGAGCAGCAATAATCCCAACGCATAACAAATTTGCGTGATGGTAATGACCATGCCTACCGATGAGTGCGTAATGCCAAATTCGTTTGCCAGCGCATCCAGCAATGGCTGTGCATAGTAAATGTTAGCGACAGCCAGCCCGCAGGCTATGGCAAACAAGAGTGCCACAGATCGGGACAAGGAGGGAATGGGGGCTGTTTCGGCAGCATTTGCTACCGTTTGATGAGGGAGGAGTACCGCTTTTTCTTCTGACGTCTTCATTTTCACATACCACGTCGCTTTCTGTAATTTACATACCGTTGAGTATAATATACCGATTGGTATGTAATGAATTTAGGTCAATATAACTCGTGCATATATAAAATGTCAAGATTTTATCATGTACATATTTGACAGTTTCTTTTCCTGATCATACAATCTTAATATACTGAACGATATGAAAAGAAGGAGCTGCTTATGGTTCGACCACGGGAATTTGATGAAGATCAAGCGTTGAATGCAGCGATGCAAATTTTTTGGGAAAAAGGATTCGAGGCTACATCTTTAAGCGATTTAACCTCCAAAATGGGAATTCAGCGCCCTAGCATTTACGCTGCTTTTGGAGACAAGAAGCAATTATTCGAAGCCGCGCTGCGCAAATATACGCAATCCCACGCTGCTTATGTACGCTCTAGACTACAAAGCAATTCTTCTGTAAAAGAAGCGTTTTACAATTTTTTTGGAGGAATCGTGGCAGAAGAGTACGAGGATGGGCCTAATAGGGGATGCTTTTGTATCAATACGATGGTAGAATTAGCCCCTCATGATGAAAGATTTGAAATTTTAACCAGAGAACATCAGATGTATCTTTCTGCCGTCTTTCAGGAAACCCTTGAGCGCGGTATACGATCAGGAGAGCTGGAGGCTAGCATGGACGCACGAGCTCTGGCCCATACGATGGTCTCTTTGTTAATCGGGATTACCGTGATGATGAAATCACGTCCAGCGCGCTCTTTTGTAGATCAGGCGGTTGCGACTTTACTTATATTACTGGATGGAAAATAGAGATGAAGGGAAGAAGCAGGGATGCCACAGATAAAGGCTGTTCAAACCCCGATTGGAGCATTGTATGGACGAGATGCGATCTATTTGGACCATGTGCATATGAATTATTCGAAGAAGGAGCTAGTTTTGAAGGGAGAGATTAATGGGGGGCTGGCAGCGGAAGCAACAGATGGTTTTGTGCCCTACGAACTGATATTCACAGAAGTCTACTACTTCAACATGATTGAACTGGACGTTGCTTTGCACCTGTCTGATCGGGAATATACGCAGGGCAGCAGCTTTGATGAGCTTACAGATACGCCGTTATTGGCTACAATAGCAAGTGCACGGGGGAAAAATCTAAAGCACCTTATGCTGAAAACCTATGACGATATAGTAGAAATTGCCTGTGGAGACTATAAGATGACTATATAAACGGTTGATTTTTAGAAGAGGAGCAGGATCAATGGATACCCAAATTGAACTATTAAACGTGACTGTATGCTGAATATGTTATTCATACTGTCGGTCCTGTGTGGAATGGTGGCGACCATCGGGAAGAGGAGCTATTGGCGAAATGCTACCATAATGCACTCCAATTAGCTTTAGAACTGAATGCACGAAGCATTGCCTTTCCGAATATCAGCTGAATGAGAGAATACATGCGTGGAAATTAGGGGGGGATCATGAATGCATGAGGAGCAAAACCAGGAACATTGGCCGGTGTGGGCTACGGAGCCTGTAAAAATAGTGAATGCTGATCCTGCCTGGTCAGAGCAGGGCTTAAAGGTCATTCACCAGTTGCGGGAGTTATTACTGCCGTTTAAGGTGACGGAAATCGAACATATAGGAAGCACGGCAATTCCCAATCTTTCCGCTAAGCCCATTATTGATATTATGGCAAAATTAGAATCTTGGGATCAACTGGAACAGGTCGTATCTGCTTTACAACCAGCAGGCTGGAACTATGTTCCACCTGAATTGGACGGTCGGGAATGGAGAAGATTTTTGGTTAAAGTGGAACAGGATCAAAGAAAGGGACATCTGCATCTCATGCTTAAATCTGATGAGCATTGGGATCAGCAGCTATTGTTTCGGAATCGACTTCGTGAACAGCCTGAGCTGATTCAGCAATATGATGTATTAAAAAGACGGCTGGCGATGGAAAATCAGCATGATCGTGAAGCATACACGGAGGCCAAGACTGATTTTGTGCAAAATGTTCTGAATACCGGACATCCTAAAGATTAGGACGACCGGACTCCTGGATACTTTCCGACCAAGCGCCGAAATCTCCGACATTTGTGATTGCCGTGTAGGGGAATGGCCGGAAGGCTTGCCAGCACACCAGAAAAAGCTTATTCAGAAGCTGCTAAAGTAACTTTCATCCAGTACTCATGTTTATTTCATGATAGGAAAAATCGTATTTATAGACGTTTCAAGAATACGCTGATGCGTTCCAAAGCCATTTCCAACTGTTCTCGTGATGATGCATACGAGCAGCGGATAAAGCCCTCGCCGCCTGGGCCAAATGCGGAACCGGGTACAGTAATGACTCCTTCTTCTTCCAGCAACCGCTTGGAAAACTGCTCTGAGCTTAACCCTGTGTGCATAATGGAGGGAAAAGCATAGAAGGCACCGTTTGGTTCGTGACATGGCAGTCCTGTCTGACATAGGCCTTCAACGAACCATTTTCTACGCAGATTGTAGGATTCCATCATACGATCTTTTTCCTCCAGCCCGTTACGCAGGGATTCAATTGCGGCAATTTGCCCGATAATAGGAGCGCACATGGCGGTATATTGATGAATCTTCAGCATAGCTGAAATCAACTCTCTTGGGCCGCACACGTAGCCGACCCTCCAGCCTGTCATCGCAAATGCTTTGGAAAAGCCGCTGATGAGCAGGGTGCGCTCTTTCATTCCCGGCAGAGCAGCGAAGCTTACATGCTTCTGTCCATAGGTCAGTTCAGCATAAATTTCGTCTGATATGACGACAAGATTATGCTCCTCAACCAGGCGGGCAATCGGTAGCCAATCCTCATAGGTCATCACCCCACCCGTCGGATTATTCGGATAACAGAGAATAAGCACTTTGGATCGTGGAGTCAGCTTGGCTTGGAGTGCCTCAGCTGTCAGCTTGAACTGCTGATCCGCAGAGGTTTCAACCGTTACGGTATGTCCTCCGTTCAGAAACGTGATGGGTGAATACGAAATATAACATGGAGCCGGAATGAGTATTTCATCGTGTGCGGTGATCAGGGCGCGTAGTGCCAAATCCAGTGCTTCACTGCTGCCAATGGTAACCATGATTTCATCTGTCGGGTTGTAGGATGTGCTGAAGCTGCTCTCCAGATATCCGGCAATCTCCTCACGAAGCTCGGGAAGACCAGCATTCGGTGTGTATGATGTTTTACCATTTTCCAGTGCTGTGATACAGGCCTTTCTGACATGTTGAGGGGTTACAAAGTCAGGTTCACCGACACCAAGCGATACAATATCTTTTCTGCCTGTACTATATTCGAAAAACTTACGGATGCCTGAAGGTGGCATTTCCCGTACAGCTGGAGTCAAAAAATCGGTTATTGATACTGCTGTCGATACATTTGTCATGATGATTTCCTCCTTTTTAAAAAACAAAAAAACCCGCCCCTGTAAAAGGGACGAGTTTATACCCGTGTTACCACCCTAGTTTCATTCCATAGGAAATGACACTCTGTTCACGTATCCATCAATACGTGTTCCGGTTAACGCTGGAAAGGCGGCAGAGCTTACTTCAGGTTCAGCCCGCTTCTCAGAGATGGCGTTCGGCTACCCTCGGAATGTTGGCTTTCACCTGCCCCAACTCTCTGCAAATCCGCTGTATAGCTTACTCGTTCTCGTCATTGAAATTTGTTACCGTATCAAGTTAGGTGTAATTATAAGCACAACATTTCAGGATGGCAAGTCTTTTTTTTATAAACTTTAAAGACACATCATCATCATTGACGACTGGAAAATAACGTATATAGTGGTATCAAGGGGATTGTGCCCCAGATTTCAATGTGTTATATGACTATATTGCCAGAGAGGAATGGTATCCATATGAACGTATTTGAACGCTTTAGCAGTGAAGTTTTGCCGGCGGATTGGAGCTGGATCAATGAGCCGGCTGAGTGGAGATTCGATGATTCCAAGTCTTTGCAAATTTCTGCACCTTCACAGGCAGATTTCTTTAGGGATCCGTCTGGCGCAGTGACTAAATCGTCCGCACCCTTTTTGCATACAACGCTTCAAGGTGATTTTACAATATGGACGAGGGTCCGTGTTGATATGAAGCAGCCTTATGATTCAGGATGCTTGATGATGATGGCGGATGATACCCACTGGGCTAAGCTGTGTTTTGAATATTTTGAAAGCACTCCATCTATTCTTAGTGTGGTCACTCGGGATACATCCGATGATTGTATCTCTGGGGCGATGGACGTGTCCAATCCATATTTACGAGTGGCACGAGCTGGAAATTGCTTTGCATTCCATTATTCATCAGACGGTCAGCATTGGAAGCTGGCGAGATATTTTGGTATGAATGTTCCTAACCAGCTAAAAGTTGGAGTTGTTGCTCAATCCCCGGTGGGGGAGGGCTGTGCTGTTACCTTTGATGCCTTGACGATAACAAACCATGTATCCGAGGACATACGAAATGTGGAGTAAATAGACAAAGGCTTTCTCTCTAAGTATGAAAGCGCTATAAAATAGGACTTAAAAAGACGTATATACGCATACTCAGGCAGGAGGTAGATGGAAACTTGCTGTTAAGAAGGAAGGGCTACAAGCTGCCCAGTTTGTTGGGAGTGCTGCTTGTAGCTACGTTGGGCTGTTTCGGACTCATTATGTATTTACAGTCCACAAGCGGAACGAGGATGTATCAATTTCTGTACTGGGATATATTCCTGGCCTGGGTTCCGGTCTTTATCACTCTGGGAATGATGGCTTTATCCAGACTGCAAAGTACAAAAGTGAGAAGTATTCTTTTATTTTTTTCTTCAATTGTATGGTTGTTTTTTCTGCCGAATGCTCTTTATTTGGTGACTGAGTTACTTCATGCGTTTCGTTTTTACGATATGAATCCTGATACACGTTTTTGGTTGAACACACAATTTTGGTTTATCTTATTTACGTCTTTTTCAGCAGCAGGGCTGGGCCTTTTTCTTACATCCCTTTGTGTATTGGTGATCCACCATATGCTGAGGAGGGTTTGTTCAGGTGGACTCGCATGGGCTGTAGTTTTTGTGTTGTTGTGGCTGGCCAGCATAGGCGTATATATTGGCAGATTTGCTCGCTGGAATAGCTGGGATGTATTATTGCAGCCACTGGTGCTCCTTGCGGATATTTGGAGATGGGGAGTACATGCAGGACCAAGGCTTCATTTGCTGTCCTTTTGCTGGCTGGTGTTTGGGATAGCAGTCATTTTTTATTTATTGATCTATATCTCTTTAAGTGAGAATCAGGATGTTTAGGCCGAGGACATGTATTCAATGAATACAGGCTTCGGCCTATTTTTTTACATGTAGAGTGTCAGGAGTTAGTGTTGTCCTCCCCGTGCACATCGTAAAGTACGCGTACAAGCAGATCCTGACTGAAATTCCCGAATCTTTTGCCAAAAATAGTGAGCCCACCTTTGTTTTCCGATTGATCGGTTACGGATAAACGGAGTGTAATGTCGCTTTTATAGTTAAGGTTAATATCGTCTATTGTGACTTCGGATATGCGGCACCCGTCAATGAAGCTGCCATGCTGATTGATGCGAATTAATTTGAGCATACCATATTGATTCAAATGCGGTGGCCACCAATCTGGATTCAGAACCCCCGGCACTTCTCCAAAATCTCCGGCGCTGGTCCAGTGCCCAATAGGGATACCGTTAATATGAAAACAAATGTCAGAGGGATATTCCTCACAATAGCAGGGTGCTTCTGAGCCCAGTTCTGCGGAGAATTGAATTTCCTTAAAGGATTGATTCGCTTTCAGATAGTTGGGGATGCGGTATTCCAAAAAACCTTCGGCCATCCAGATCATTTCCGACTCCAGCCGCCCGGGATCTGCAAAATAGCGTGGATCATCAAAATCACCGATTATGCTGTCTCGGGTCACCAATCCACAAGTGGGGGACGCTTGGTAGTTACTATAATGACCTACGCGAATCTCAACCTCATACACATTTTTTTGTTCTCTGCTGCGCAAATCTACCATCAGCTTATCCTTGTTCAAATAACACATTTTTCGGGTACCGTGCTTGCCGCTCACGGTATTGATCTCCACAAGGCCGCATTCTTCCAACTTTCGAATATGCATTGTAATGGTACCGTTGCTCAAATTAAGTTTGTTGGCAATGTCATTCATACTTTGGCCCTGATAAGCAAGTAGCTCGAGAATTTGAATGCGGATTTCTGACCCCAGTGCTTTAAAAATATCTAACCCTGACATTAAGTCCTTAATATAAATCATATCTATAGACCATCCTTATCTATAAAAATTGTGATGTAAGCGCTTATATTTTTTACTTTGATTTATGTTAAAATAAAATCAAAAAGAAGTAAACTGCTTTTTTGTAAATTTTTTTTACTAAATAAAGAGGGGAGTGAATTAGACTCCAAATTAGAGATTATTTCAAAAATGAATCGTATTTAAGTTTTATTTCTAGTTTTTTAGATAAAAATTAACTTAAGTACGATTTAATTTTGCTTTTCATATTACTCTAATCTATGTTTTATAATTATTTAAAAAGATTGAAAAATACATTGACGAACTGAGGAAGGGCATGCTATATTTTGTTTGTAAACGAATTCATTATTGATAAAGTAAAATGTTAATTATATGGTACATGAGAGGGATGATAATCACAGCGGCAATCAACAACGGGTTGTGTACCGCACAGTTAAAGATTAGGCCGAGTGGTATGAAGTTATTTTAACACCAAATGTATGCGGTTTCATTTAAATTTAGGAGGGGTCGCGTTGATAAAGAAAAAAGGTTTTGCAATAGCAATGGTTGTTCTGTTGTTAATGATGGCTGCATTGACTGGTTGTGGCGGGGGAAGTTCCAGTAGTGATGGAAGCAAGGAACTGACATTCATGTTCCGTGGTGGAACAGATGAGCAAAAGGCTTATAAGGAAGTAATTAAGAAATTTGAAGCGGAACATCCTGGCGTAAAGGTTAAAATGGTCGTGACAGCAGCGGACCAATATGCTACAAAGCTTAGAGCTGCGATCACAGGAAATAATCTTCCAGATGTTTTTTATTTTAACCCTGGAGATGTGAAAGCTTATGTAAACAGTGGGGTACTGAAGAACCTCACCCCTTACATTGAGAAGAATAAGGATATAAACCTAGATAACATTTGGAAATACGGTGTGGATTTATATCGCTATGACGGTAAAATGGCCGGTCAAGGAGATATTTACGGTATGCCGAAGGACTTGGGTCCATTCGCACTTGGCTACAACAAAACGATGTTCGAAAAAGCGGGCGTGCCTTTGCCTGATAAAGACAAACCGTATACATGGGATGAGTTCATCAAGGTCAACCAAGAGTTAACCAAAGATACCAATGGTGACGGCAAGCCAGATCAGTATGGTACAGGCTTTAACGTTCAGTGGGCATTACAAGCCTTTGTATGGAGCAATGGGGCGGATTGGCTGGATGAGAGCAAAACCAAAGTAACGGTTGATGATCCGAAATTTGCGGAAGCGCTTCAGTACTTTGCTGACATGCAAAACAAATATAAAATCACACCTGGTATTGAACAATCGCAAACATTGGACACATACCAACGTTGGATGAAGGGCGAAATGGCATTCTTCCCGGTAGGTCCTTGGGATATGAGTACATTTGAAAAACTGCCATTCGAATATGATTTGCTGCCGTTCCCAGCCGGATCGACTGGAAAATCGGCAACATGGATTGGTTCCCTGGGTATCGGTGTTTCCTCTAAAACAAAATATCCAGATGAAGCTGTAGAACTGGTTAATTACCTGACCACTTCCAAAGAAGGAATGAAGCAGCTGGTAGATGCCAAGGTACAAATTCCGAATCTGCTGGACATGGCTGATGAATGGTCCAAAGATACGAAAACCAAGCCTAACAATAAACAGGAATTTATTGATATCGTAAATGACTATGGACGCTCATTACCAGGCAACTATACGTATAATGCAGAATGGTATGATATTTTCTTCACAGATATTCAGCCTGTACTGGACGGCAAAATTACGGCGGCAGATTATCTGAAGCAAGAACAACCGAAAATGCAGAAACTGCTGGATAAAGCGGTGGAGCAAGAGAAAAAATCACAGAAATAATGCGTAAATAGAGGAAAAAAGGATGATGTTAGTGGCTAAATATCATGCTGCTAACATCATCTTCATTCCAAATTAGAAACAGAGGTGAGCCCTGTGATAACCAAATCTAATCTCTACCGCAAAGAGAAGATATATGGATACTTATTTATTCTTCCACCTATTCTCGGTCTGCTAATCTTTACGTTATTCCCGTTTGTCTATTCGTTATACGGCTCTTTTACAGACTGGGACGGATTGGGACAAATGAATTTTATTGGTTTCGACAATTTTAAAGATTTATTTAGCGATGAGCTCTTTTATAAATCGATGTACAATACTCTTTTCTTAATGCTGGGTATTCCAATCGGTCTTGTACTAGCTTTACTGCTGGCACTAGGTTTGAATCGCAAGATTCCAGGTACGACAACATTTCGTGTGATTTACTATATCCCGGTTATTTCTTCGTTGGCTGCCGTTTCTATTATGTGGAACTGGGCATACAACGGAGACTATGGTTTGGTGAACCAATTCCTCGAAATATTCGGTATTAAGGGTCCTAACTGGCTGATGGATAAGGATACGGTCAAACCGGCCTTGATTCTCATGACCGTCTGGAAGGGTCTCGGCTATACGATGCTGCTATATTTGGCAGCCCTGCAAAGCGTGTCTCGCTCTTATTATGAAGCAGCAGAGCTAGATGGAGCTAGCGGATTCCAGATGTTCCGCAATATTACATGGCCAATGGTGAAACCAGTAACCTTCTTCCTGGTCGTAACTAATATCATTGGTGGTTCGCAAATCTTTACTGAAATGAACATTATGACACCTACAGGGGGTCCGGAATACTCATCCGCCTCAATCGTCTTTTATATTTGGGATAAGGCATTTAAAAACCTGCAAATGGGATATGCCTCCGCGATGGCTATGATTCTCGGCATCTTCATTTTTATCGTAACTTTGATTCAATTCAAAATGAATGAAAAATCGTCCTTTGATGGGGATTGATTTTCGCGGAAAGGAGTGAGTCTGATTATGTCCCATAGTCAAAAAACGAAAGTTACCAATACCATTATCTTTATTGTACTAGCGATTGGAGCGATTGTGATGATCGCGCCGCTGCTTTGGATGCTGTCCACTTCGGTGAAAGAAAAGCAGGATGTCTTTGCTCTTCCACCAGTATGGATACCAGAGGTGTTCCAGTTTGGCAAGTATAAGGAAATTTGGGAAGCAGGACCTTTGTTAAGCGGGATCAAGAACAGCGTGATTGTGGCTGTAAGTGTTACCGTTATAGGTACCTTTACATCCAGTGTGGCCGCTTTTGCATTTGCAAAGCTGAGATTCCCTCATAAAAACAAACTGTTTTTGGCACTCATCGCATCTATGATGATTCCATACCCAACGGTTATGATTCCACAGTTTATGATGTTTTCCAAACTTGGCTGGGTCGATACACTTTTGCCTCTGATTGTTCCAGGTTTGTTCGGAAATGTAGTTATGATCTTTTTCCTGCGGCAGTACTTGCTTAGTGTACCAGATGCCATTATCGAAGCTGCTAAAATTGACGGAAGTTCTTATTTCCGACTCTATTCGTCGATTACGTTCCCGCTCATTAAGCCAGCAGTTGCAGCACAGCTTATTTTATGGTTCATGGGGATTTGGAACGATTATTTGGCACCGATTATTTACTTGAACTCACCAGAAACGCAGACACTGCAGCTGGTTATCGCGAATTTTAATGCGACTTACGCCATTCAGACGGACTATCCGCTTATCATGGCAGCATCAATTATAGCCTTGTTACCTGTACTGATTATATTCTTGATCTTCCAGAAACAAATTATTGAATCGGTTGCCATTTCGGGTGTCAAAGGCTAATTGACACTTGGAGGGTATGGATGAATGATGTAAGGCAGTCACAATATGTAATGGGTAAAGGAAGGAGGAGAATAACAGTTATGGTTATGCTGCTCATGCTGGGTCTATCCGGCTGTGGGGATAACACTCCGGACCCTGTGTATCCGCAGGCTCCGCCTCCCGATCACTTGTATGATCAAAGTACGATTAACGATGAACAGCGCTGGACCATTAACAATGCACATGACCCGGCGATTATCAAAACAGATCAAGGCTATTATGTCTACTCAACGGATGTAAAGACAGGTGGAGAATTGAGACCTGGTGTTATGGTACGCAAATCGACTGATCTGATTCACTGGAACTGGGTTCAGTATGCACTCCCCGGCATTCCAAAGGAAGCGGAGGCGTGGTCATCAGCAACCAATCTGTGGGCACCGGACATCATCAAGATGGGTGATACCTATCGGATGTATTACTCCGCTTCTACCTTTGGCAGCACACGGTCTGCGATCGGATTGCAGACATCCAGCTCCCCGGAAGGCCCTTGGAAGGATGAGGGGCTGGTCGTTAAAACGAGAGAGCATGACAAGCTGAATGCGATTGATGCCAATCCGGTGCTGGATGCAGAGGGAAATCCATGGATGGTATACGGCTCTTTTTTCGGCGGTATTTACATTACGCCGCTTGATCCCCTGACTGGAAAGCTTAAAGAGTCCGGCTATGGCAAAAATATCGCTGCCAGAGATCGGGCAACTGAGGACGGTGCTGTAGAAGGGCCTTACATTGTGTACAATCCAATGTTCCGTAAATACTACTTGTTCGTCTCGTATGATTCTTTGTTCGAGGACTACAATGTTCGCGTTGCTCGCTCAGATTCTATCACAGGGCCTTATGTGGACATGAATGGACATGACATGGCAGATACCAGCTATTTGCCTCAATACGAGATTGGAAACAAGGTATTGGGCGGTTATCGGTTCAGCGAAGGAGAAGGCTGGGTTGCGCCAGGTCACAATTCTGTCCTGAAGGACGGTGCGGATTATTATATTGTACATCATGCGCGGGGAGAAACGGACAAGAGCTGGCCGTACCTGCATGTACGCAAAATATTATGGACGGCAGAGGGCTGGCCGGTCGTCTCTCCGGAGCGCTATGCGGGGGAAAAGGAGCAGGATATACCCAAAAGGCTATTATCCGGCAACTGGGAGCGCATCGTGATAAGGCAGGAAGTAGATGGTCAGGTGGAAGCTGAACCGCTCCGTCTTGAAGATGGAGGGCGGGCAACCAGTGGTTCTCTTGAAGGTCACTGGAGCTTTGATGGCAAGCGTACTCTAACAATGGATTGGAGCAATACATCCGAAGGAACAAAGGAAGAACTGTTATTGCTTCCTTCATGGGACTGGGAGCTCGGTCGCCATACTCTAATTTTCACAGGTATGAATGAAAAGGGAATTTCCATCTGGGGAAAACGTATCAGCGATTAATTGTATGAACTACATACTACACATAGAGGAGAGAAAAACCATGAATCAATCTGTACCCTTTAATAATCCGGTCATTGAGCAACGGGCAGACCCTTGGATTTACAAGCATAGTGACGGATACTATTATTTCACCGGATCTGTGCCAGAGTATGACCGCATTGAGGTTCGACGAGCAAGTACTATTCAAGGCTTGAGTACAGCAGAGCCTGTCGCAGTATGGCACAAATATGAAACGGGCCCGTTAAGTGCGAACATTTGGGCACCGGAAATTCATTATATTAACGACAAATGGTACATTTATTTTGCAGCAGCTCGTACAACGGAAACGAAGGAAGGCCTGTTCGACCACCGGATGTTCGTGCTGGAAAATGATTCAGCTAATCCTCTAGAAGGGGAATGGGTGGAAAAAGGACAGATCAAAACCCGTTGGGAGACGTTCGCTCTCGATGCGACAACCTTCCAGCATAATGGAGTTCTGTATTATGTGTGGGCTCAGAAGGACCCGGACATCGTCGGTAATTCCAATCTGTATATTTCTGAAATGAGCAATCCGTGGACGCTGCGCGGTGAGCAGGTCATGATCTCCACTCCTGAATATGATTGGGAAATCATCGGTTTTAAGGTGAATGAAGGAGCAGCGGTTCTGAAACGGAACGGGCGGATCTTTATCAGTTATTCAGCTAGCGCCACAGACCACAATTATTGCATGGGCCTGTTGACAGCAGATGAGAATGCGGATTTACTTGATCCGAAATCATGGACGAAATCACCTGAGCCGGTATTCTGCACCAATGAGGAAACAGGACAATTCGGGCCAGGTCATAACAGTTTTACGGTTGCTGCTGACGGTAGCGATGTAATCGTATATCACGCCCGGAACTACAAGGAAATTACAGGTGATCCGCTGTATGATCCGAATCGTCATACACGTGTTCAGCCGTTCAACTGGAAGGAAGATGGAACACCTGATTTTGGTATTCCAGCACCAGATGGCGTTTCTGTTGATAAATAAGCGAAATCTATTATAGATGGTTGACGTGTTGCACAGCGGTACTGTAACTTTCTAGAAATCATAGGGAATTATGATTCGACTGCGTATAACAAGAGTAATAAGATATCTTCTGAGCCTTCAGGCTGGAGGATATCTTTTTGCTTTTGGGACGGCAATGAGGACTCTTTTCAAAAACTTCGATTTCTGCTATATTTAAATCGTAATATTTACGAATTGATCAAGGGGTGGAAATCTCGTGAACAAGCGGATTGATCCGTTTACCGTTAAAAAGGTTGAATACCTGCTGAATGGCTATATTGCGCTAAAGGTGCCAGGCTACGTGCGTTCTGACGTGCGGCTCATTTATCAAATAGAGGATAACTGTTTGATCTTGACGGAGGAAAGGCCTTCTAATGAAACTGAGTCGTGGGATCGCACGGACATTGTCCAATTTCGCTGGGAGGAAAATCATTGGCATGTATATGCCCGGCAAGAGGCTGAAAGCTGGCAGCGCGTAAAAGAGATTGCACCTAATCCGTGCTTTGAAGAACAGCTCGAACAGGTAGAAATAGATCCAGCAGGTATTTTTTGGACAGGTTAACGAAGTGCAGAATGATAAGTTCGGAAGATGGAGGTAGTGGGAGTCGTCCCGTTAAACTATATATGGAAGTAAACAGGCTGACCGTAACTCCTTATATGGAAGTTACGGTCATTTGTTTTGTCTGGGGTGGCACTGTCTAGTTTACGTTTCCATGTCTTGTCATGGGGCTTGTTACGGGCACTGTAAATCAGGGTATGTGAAACACAGAGCGTGATAACGAGTGGGGAGCGGTGTGTAGTGAATGAGCAGCAACGTAATGACAGACAAAGGCGTATAGATGAGCAGTATCGACCGGAACCTGAGATAAGACAAGTAGAGCGGGAGTGTGAAGCATTGTATCCAAAAGGCAGATCCCGAATTGCACTGACAGGCGCCAGTGGTTATATCGGGCATAATCTGCTGCAGAGGCTGACTGAGCATGCAGATGTCATTGCCTTATCCCGCAGTGGAGATCAGCGTAAAAATACAGAGCACGTGGAATGGCGCTCGTGTGATTTTTTTTCCATGGAGGATGCAAATCAAGGATTACATGGAGCGGATTATGCCGTATATCTCATTCATTCCATGCTGCCCTCAGCGAAGCTGACACAAGGAACATTTGAGGATATGGATGTGATTTTGGCAGAGCATTTTGCCCGGGCAGCGCGTAATAACGGGGTGAAGCAGATTGTATACTTGAGCGGTATCCTTCCCGAGCATACAAGTGAGGATGAACTATCCCGACATTTACGCAGCCGTCTGGAGGTTGAGCGTGTATTGAAGTCTTTTGGAGTACCTGTAACCACAATTCGTGCAGGCTTGATCGTCGGCCCACAGGGTTCATCGTTTCCAATTTTGGTCAAGCTCGTTCGCAGATTACCAGTCATGATTCTACCTCGTTGGACCCGAACCAAGACCCACCCGATTGCATTGGAGGATATTTTGAATGCGCTGGATCGGAGCATCGGCAACCGTACTCTTGATGAACAAATTATAGACGTAGGCGGGCCGGAGGTTATGACATATAGAGAAATGATGCAAAGAACAGCGGAAATAATGGATAAAAAGCGTCGCTTTTTTAATGTGCCGTTGCTGACGATCAAACTGTCCCGCCTTTGGGTTACCCTAGTGACTGGAGCCCCCAAAGAGATGGCTTATCCGCTGATTGAAAGCTTGGCTCATCCGATGGTGGCGCAACGGAAACATAAGGTTCAAGGCATCAGCGATGGGAAGATTTCCTTTGACAAAGCAGCTCGAACCTCACTCGAGCAGGAAGAAGAATATCGGCATAAGAAGAATTCCCATAGCAAGTCCAAAAAGCCGTTAAAGTCAGCAATTCGATCATTAAAATCTGATGTACGCTCGGTGCAACGGATCAAACTCCCGCCTGGTAAGGATGCAACATGGGCCGGAGAACGCTATTTGGCCTGGCTTCCGGTCTTTGCAAAACCTTGGGTGCGTGTCGAGACAGGAGGCCCGGATACCTATCAGTTGTATCTCTTGGGTAGTCGAAAGCCGTTGTTAGAAATGATTTATGACCGTGCGCAGAGCACCTCTGAGTTTGCACTCTATCGAATCACAGGAGGTACTTTTGCCACTGTAAAGGAAGACCATCGCGGCAGGCTTGAGTTCCTGCAAATTCCCGGTACAAATATTTGTGTCGTAGCCATTCATGATTATGTGCCATCGCTGCCTTGGTTTATTTATAAATATACACAGGCCAAAGTACATTTGGGGGTTATGTATGCGTTTGGCAAGTATGTCAAGCGGTTGATTGATACAAATGTTTAATATTTTCCACGAGATGGAAGCTACAAATGTATGGTAAAGTGTAATATATACAAGGTTTTATCCAAATGTCCTATCCAAAGTCTCCTGTGCATACCGAATCCGAATCACACGAGGTGAGAAAAATGCTGCAATCGTTAAAAGCCATTGCTAATTACAGGAAAGAAAATGATCTGGCCTGGGATACACCGACTTGGTTAAAGCTGCTTGTTTCGGCTGAGGAGCGTATTGTAAATTTGGAACGCATTCGATCTATAGGTGAGTTAAAGGATGCCAATCCTGTACTGGATTACGTGGAGCGTACGTTGCTTATTTTGGACGGACTTCCATTGTCATTCTGGGTTAAAGAGCTACTGGAGGATGTGTTGGTGTGGTCTGAGACAGCCAAAGGAGGCACAGTCCGCGAACGGCTACGCTGGCAGCATGAGGGCATTAATTTATTTGTACATAATATTGGCTCCTCCCAACTGTATGTCAGACAGGCCCAAGCGGAGTCCCCTGCGTACCCACGCAATAGCATGACCCGAATTCTGATTGAGACGCATGGATTGATCGGGCAATATATACGGGGAGAAATTCCTTTTGCGGAAAATCGACTGCTGCTTGAAATTACTCGTAAGGGCTGGCTGAGCTCTGAGGAACTGGAGCTTGTTTTACGGGCCCTGAACGAGTGTATTATCGCCGGGGTAGAACCTGCATTATGGGACCAAGTACGCAGTGAAGTAGAGCAGCTGATCGGCTGGATTGCATGGGATAACGCTCCTGTAGTCTGGAGTGTAAAGGAGCGACTGGAGAGATTACGGTCGGTTTCGATTCATGAAGGAGAGCCGTTCGAGCAGGCTTACACAGAACTAGAGCAGGAGTTGAATGTAGAGAAGGCGCTGGCTCCGTTGGAGAATCGGACACTTTGGTATGTAGAATCAGCTTTGCAGGATTTTTCACTTCAAGAACTGGTAAAGGTATTCTTACTCACATTAAGGGATGGGACGGGGCAGGAACAGCCTGCGACCGTTCGCCATATCAGCTTCGAATCGCTTATGAATACGATGTATTATGACTATCGTGGTGTCAAGAAAATTAACGTATATAAAAAACGAATGATAGAAAAATATTTAAGTGCACTGTCCTGGCAGGACATCTCAAAAGGGAAACGGAAGCATAATCCTCATTTGAGTGTGATCGTGGAGCACAAAGAGGAGCTGCCGAGTACTGTATTTTTTAATTTTGTATTTTCATCTGCGGCTGAGAAACTAATCGATTTTTGTATTGAAGCAGAAAAAACGCCTCTGTATGACAAAGCAGTCCTGCTGCTGTTCGATCTGTTCGGATTACGGCGTGATGCTTATGATCGCTTTCACAATGAGGAAACGTATCTTACAGATATGAACCAGACCGTAGATTACAAAAGGGTCATTTTGGATTACGTGACGGGAACCCGCATACTGGATATTGGACCCGGCGGGGGCGTGCTGCTGGATCTGATCGAACAGGAAAGACCAGATGCGAAGCCATTAGGTCTTGATATTTCTGTGAATGTCATTGAGGCACTTAAACGTAAAAAGCAATTGGAGCGCCATCGTTGGGATGTCATCAAAGGAGATGCGCTTCGGTTGGAGGAATATGTGGAAACGGGGAGCATGGACACGGTCATCTTCTCTTCGATTCTTCACGAGCTCTATTCCTACATCGAACGAGATGGAATTCGGTTCAATCCACAAACGGTGGAGGCTGCTTTGCAGAGTGCCTATCGTGTGCTTGCACCCGGCGGGCGTATCATCATTCGTGACGGTATTATGACCGAACCAGTAGAGCAGCGCAGACGAATTCGATTCTTGGAGCCGGACGGAATGGAATGGCTGATGCGGTATGCGCAAGATTTTGCAGGCCGCCACATTGAAATAGAGCGTGTGGGTGAGCATGAGGCTGTTTTGCCAGTGAACGATGCGATGGAATTTCTATATACCTATACATGGGGGGCGGAAGCCTATGTGCATGAAGTGCAGGAGCAGTTTGGTTATTTTACCCCGTCACAGTATGAAGAGTGTATCCATAACACACTTGGATCACAAGCGATTATCCGGGTGAGCCGCCATTATTTACAGGAGGGCTATGCCGAGGCGCTGTCCAGCCGTGTTGAGTTCATGGATGAGCAGGGCCAGCGGGTTCCTTTGCCAGACAGTACCTGTCTGATCGTGATTGAGAAGCCGAATAATAGGGCTGGAATTGCTGAATGATTTTTAATTTGAACAAGAGAATGCCTTCTGATTTGTGCCAAGCACGATTGGAAGGCATTTTTTAGAAAGCTAGTGGAGGTGTGTTCATGTATGTCCTCGCAGGTGGAAATATCCGGGTATGACCCGCAGTGGGCTGAAGAGTATATGCGAGAGCAAAGGAAAATTGTAGAGGCTCTCAAAGATGTATGTGTCGGCATAGAGCATATCGGTAGTACGTCCGTTCCTAATCTGGGAGCCAAGCCTATTATTGATATTATGGTTGGAGTAGAAGAGTTGGCAAGTCTTCAATCCGAACATCGAGAGCGTCTACAAGGGTTTCAATATGAATATGTACATAAGCCTGATTTTCCAGAGAGAGCTTTCTTTCGCCGTGGAGAATGGGGAGCTGGGACTCATCACTTGCATATTTACAAGTATAAAGGTGAGCATTGGGAAAACCATCTATTGTTCAGAGATTACTTAAAAGCGCATCCTGATAGCCTGCGAGCGTATGATACTTTAAAAAAAGATTTGGCGTACCAATTCAAATATGACCGTGCAGCGTATACCGAAGCCAAAGGACCATTCATTCGGAAGGTGATTGAGCGGGCGAAGCTTGAAAGATATAGGCAGGGACAGATGAATTCTTAGTACGCATGGACAAGGTGGAGGAATGATGAAGAATATGATGCTTGATGCACTGGTAACGCCGAATGGTTTAAAAGACAGAATGATGCTGCTGTCAGCGCTGGACATTATATTGTCCCCAGAAGATTGGTTACGCACGTATCGTATGCAATCTGAATGGTCTGGTGATGTATGCCTGGGTGAGGTGAACAACGGCGCTGGAGATACGATTCATATGCTATGGACGCGTGGAGGTGTGCTGTTGAAGGGTTTTGACCACGAATCCCCTGTAAGTCCTCATGCGAGAGACGAATATGAGGTTTGGCCGGGCATGTACGACGGTGTGCCTGATGATATGATGGAGCTTTTGGAAGACGAAGCCCTGGAGAAGGAGGACGTTACCTTTTGTATGTGGAGGAAAGCGGAAGATAAGGAGTGGCGTATGGGCAATGCGAACATTCCCGAGGCGTATGACGATGGCTCATCCTTTTTGCTGGGGAAAATTATAGTTACACCGGAGGAATATCAGGATTGGGCTGAAAGTTACTATGAGTTGCCGATTTCTCTAGGGGTGGTAAGCCAGATTTTCAACGGCGTTCCAATCACTGCACAGATGATCTCTGCGCTTCATCCACAGCGTAACGTTACGGAAGCGATAAAGGAGCTAAAGCAGCTTGGCGTTCAGGTGCATGAAAGCTAAGAATACAGATTTGTTTTTCTTGACAAGTTTTGTATATAATACAGGAGAAATGGCTGGGTAATCACCTCGAATTAAAGGAGCTGTGTTGAAGATGTCCAAACGTTTGATTCCTTACATCACGATGGATGGAAATGCAAAAGAAGCAATCGAATTTTATGAAGAGGCATTGGATGCTCAACTGCTTTTTATTCAAACCTTTGGGGAAATGCCGGAAAACCCCGATTTTCCCATTCCCGCAGAGGTCAAGGAACGTGTGGGACATGCTACCCTTAAAGTGGGTGAGACAGAGCTCATGTTTTCTGATACCTTTCCCGGATCACCGTTTAGCAGCGGAAATCAGGTGAGTATCTGTATTACAACCGATAGTGTGGAGCAAGCTCAAAAAATGTTTGATGCTCTACAGCAAGGAGGACAGGTGGGAATGCCTTTGCAGGAAACCCATTTTAGTCCCGCTTATGGGAATGTAACAGACAAGTTTGGTGTCACCTTTCAAATGTTCACAGAGGCTCGGTCTTAAGAAATGGAAAACGGCTCGATTCCGCTACTTTAGCGATCTGGCCGTTTTTTTTACGTATAGTTCAATTCCTAGAATAAATAATGATTTTATTATTGTTGAAATAGAAACAAAAATATATTATATTATGTTGTTAATGCACCAACGGGTGGGAGGACAGGCCATGAACAAAGAAGAACAGGTCATAATGGGTTTCAGGGACTTATATAACAAGATGGTTTGGCTTAATAAGGATAAGATGGAAGACAGTCTTAAGGGTTATAAGTCTTCTGAAGTACATTGCATCGAATACATTGAAAGAAATGTAGATTCCAACGTGACAAAACTTGCGGAGTCCCTTTATATGACTAGCGGTGCCATAAGTAAAATAACTAAGAAGCTCATAAAAAGAGGCATTATCGAAAGCTACCAGAAGCCGGATAACAAGAAAGAAATCTATTTTAGGCTTACGGAGCAAGGGAAAGTAATCTATAAAATCCATGAGGAACTGCACAAAGAGTTTCAAGAGCGGGATAAAGCTGTATTTGAGCAGGTAACTGAGGAGCAATTTGACAGTATGATTAGCTTCCTGGAAAAGTATAGTAGGCATTTGGATGCAGAAATAAAGAAACAGGGTGTAGATATTAAGTCGGAATAAATTTGAATAATGAAAATCAAACCACAGGCAGCTGGGTTCTATTGAGAACGGGCTGCATTTTTTTTGCTACTTTTTTGTTGCCGAGGAAGCAAAACTGTGATACGATATTTTTGCTTCCTTGGAAGCAAAATAACAATTTTTAAGGGGAGAATTTAAGTGTTCAAATTTAGATCACACCATGAACAGAACACAGAACAAATTGTAGATAAACACGCTTTAATATTCGGCCTTATCTCTGTATTTCTTTGCGGAATAGGCTTCAGTATCATAGCACCTGTCGTTCCATTCTTAGTACAGCCTTATATAAGCAATCCGGGACAACAAGCTATCGTTGTCACGCTGCTGACCTCTGTTTATGCCTTCTGCGTGTTTTTTGCGGCCCCCGTACTTGGAGCTCTGAGTGACAAATATGGCCGTCGTCCATTGCTCTTAGTATGCCTTTTGGGTTCCGCAATCGGGTACTTGGTTTTTGGCATAGGAGGAGCTCTATGGGTACTATTTGCGGGACGCATAATAGAGGGGATAACAGGTGGGAGCATAAGCACGATCTTCGCATATTTTGCAGACATCATTCCTCCAGAACAGAGAACCAAATACTTTGGATGGGTGAGTGCGGTTGTAGGTGTAGGCACTGTCATTGGCCCAACTCTAGGCGGATTACTTGCCAAGTTTGGTTATTCTGTACCTATGTATTTTGGAGCAATCATAACTTTATTGAATGTTGTTTATGGATTCTTTTTTATGCCAGAGAGCCTTGCCAAGAATAATAGACTGAAAGAGATTACCTTTGTAAGACTGAATCCACTTACACAGCTTGCAAACATACTTTCCATGAAAAGCTTAAGAAGGCTACTTGTCTCGGCGTTCTTACTTTGGATACCCAACGGATCTTTACAGGCCGTTTTTTCACAATTTACAATGGATACCTTCGGTTGGAAGCCTGCACTAATCGGACTTATGTTTTCAATTATGGGCTTCCAAGACATCATTTCACAAGGTTTCATCATGCCAAAGCTTTTGATAAAACTTAATGATAAACAGATAGCAATTCTTGGAATGGTTTCGGAGATTATAGGCTACAGTCTTATTGCGCTATCTACTTTGTTCTCATTCTATCCTCTTTTTATCGCTGGAATGTTTATATTTGGTTTTGGTGATTCGATCTTTGGGCCTTCATTCAATGGGATGCTCTCCAAGTCTGTCGATTCTAGTGAACAAGGAAGGATTCAAGGAGGTAGTCAATCTATTCAGGCTTTAGCAAGAATGATTGGGCCTATCATTGGAGGTCAAATCTATGTGTCACTTGGTCATGCCGCACCCACTTTTATGGGTATGATCCTTATAGCAGCGGCAATACCAGTTTTATATAAGCGAACGCAAGTAAATGAGGATTTTGCAAAAATCCCATAAGCGACTTCCAATGAACAAGATATAGATCGAAATGGTATAGTTCGTCTATATCTTGCACTTCGGAGCGACTGGAATCGAATTTTGCAAAATCCTGAAATATGTAAACTATCTACTTTGTTTACAGTCTGAGCCATCCGTATGCGGATGGCTCTTCATAGTATCACCTTGCTAAATTAATTTCACGTATTTGTACTTATACGCCAAAATTAAAATCATCATCTGTCAGCGGCTCTACATTCATCGCCCGCACATAGCCGTTTCCTTTTTTAGAAAAGAAATCATGCTGCTTAGTGTGGGTGCTGATACCGTTGAATACAATGGGATTAACTTCTTCTTCTTCAAACAGTGGATCAAAGCCCAAGTTCATCATGGCCTTGTTGGCGTTGTAGCGCAAAAAGACTTTCACATCGTCTACGAGTCCAATAGGAGTGTAAATTTGCTCGGTGTATTGTTCCTCGTTATTGTGCAAGTAGCGGAGCAAGCCTACCAGCGTCTGGTAAAGATCACGTTGTTCTTCCTCGGCCAATTCTGCATAAATCTCCTGTGCCAGTACACCTACGTACACACCGTGAATACTTTCATCCCGCAGGATCAAATCGATAATTTCTCCACTGCATGTCAGCTTGCCCTGGCCCGCCAAATAAAGAGGGTAGAAGAAGCCGCTATAAAATAAATAGCTTTCTAACAGCACCGACGCTGCCATAGCGAGATACAGGTCTTTGGGTGTGTGGATATTCATATAATACTGACGAATGGTTTCTGCCTTGGTTTGGAGATGTGGATTTTCTTCCACCCAGCGGAACACACCGTCAATTTCTTCCGTGGAAGCTAGCGTTGTAAAGATGCTACTGTACGACTTGGCATGAATTTGTTCCATCATCGCCATAAAGCTTAGTACGGCTTTGCGTTGCAGTCCGTCCACATGCTCCATAATTTGCGGCATACCCACGCCGCCTTGAATGGTATCCAGTAGCGTCAATCCGCCCAGCACCTTCATGTAGGCTTCTTTTTCGATATCACTGAGGGTTACCCAGGACATTTTATCGTCAGACAACGGGATTTCATCATCCGTCCAAAATTGCATAATGTTCTGGTTCCAGAACATCAGTGTGAAATCATCGTCCGAGCGATTCCAGTTTACAGCTTGTATACCTGTCATTGTTAGCATTCTCCCTTCAGCTTGCGAGATTCCCTGGAAACACATATTGAAATAGTGCAGGCGAATCATCGTATGCTTGACATACGGAAGCTGTATCCGCGAGGGTCTTGTCCAGTCCCGTAAAAGGTCTGAACCACACGCTGGATACAGCTTCTAATGCAAAGCATCCATATCTATTCAAAATCTAATTTTTATACTACAGTTTGTTACCATTTATGTTTTAGATGGAGCAGGTGAGGCACTCTTCCACAGACAGCTTTTTGGTGCGTGTGTAGTATAACGATTTAAGTCCTTTGTGTGCGGCGTACAGATAGCAACGTGCTAACTGACGCGTAGTCACGTCACTATTCACATGAAGCACGGTCGAAATCCCTTGGTCCACGTGCGGCTGGATTTCTGCAATCAGATCAAGCACTTTGAACTGATCCATTTGATAAGCGGATTTATAGAAGAACACGTTATCCTTTTGCAAATAAGGCATTGGATAGTAGGTCGTCGAATTGGCATAGGTACGGGTTTCAATCTGCTCAACAATCGGCATGACGCTGGATGTTGCATTTTGAATGTACGAAATGCTAGCAGTCGGCGCAATTGCCATACGATAGGCGTGGTACAGGCCATTTTTCATCACATCTGCTTTTAATTTGTCCCAGTCCGCTGAAGTCGGAACATAGATGCCTTTGAACAGTTCTTGCACACGTGCAGTTGTCGGACGATAATCTGTGTTCAGGTATCGGTCAAAATATACGCCTGTCGCATAATCCGATTCCTCAAATCCATAAAAGCTTTGTCCAGCTACTTTCGCGATTTCCATACTCTTTTCGATGGAATGATAGTTCATCGTCATGAAGAAGGTACGGACAAAGTCTTTTGCTTCATTGCTTTCATACGCAATTTTGTTTTTGGCAAAGTAGCCGTGCAGATTCATAACACCCAGACCGACGGAGTGCATTTCACGGTTCGCTTTCGCAACACCTGGTGCATTAGCTACTTGGGTCATATCGCTGACTGAAGTGAGCGCGATCATACCCTCATGAACAGATTCGCGAATTTTACCATGTTCCATCACATTTACAATGTTCAGAGAAGCCAGATTACAGCTCACATCCCGGCGGATAGTATCCTGTTGTCCGTAATCTGTAATTTCGGAGGTTTCCTGCAACTGGAAGATTTCCGTGCATAGGTTCGACATCTTGACTTGACCCACGTTTTTAAGAGCATGTGCCTGGTTCGCGTTACTTTTGTTCATGATATATGGATAACCAGACTCCAACTGAATCATGGCAATTTTCGTCAGCATGTCACGTGCGCTCATCGCTATTTTTTTCTTCACCCGATCGTCAGCAAGCAGCGTGTCGTACATTTCATCCAAATCCATGTCGTCCAGATGCGTTCCATAGGCTTTGAACACACTGTAAGGAGCAAATACATGCAGCGGTTCATTATCTTGAGCCAGCTTGTAAAAGCGGTTTGGCACCAGTAATCCAATAGAAAGTGTCTTGAGACGTACTCTTTCGTCAGCATTGATTTTTTTGCTATCCAGGAACTCAAGCACGTCCCATCCGAAAATGTTGTAATAGGCTGCGCCAGAACCTTTACGTTGTCCCATTTGATCTGCGTAGGAGAAGCCGTCTTCCATCAGCTTCAGCACAGGCATTATGCCTTTTGCTGCGCCTTCTACACCCTTAATCGCTTCACCGCGTGCCCGCAGCTTCGACAGATTAACGGCAACACCTCCGCCGATTTTGGACAACTGCATGCAGGTGTTCAGCACATAGTTGATTGAGTTCAGGGAGTCGTCCATTTCGAGCAGGAAGCAGGATACCAATTCCCCACGGCGGCTTTTGCCTGCATTCAGGAAGGTTGGCGTCGCTGGCTGGAGACGTTGCTCCATCATCGAGCGGGACAACAGGCGTGCCGTATCGGCATTACCGCGTCCTAAATGCAGCGCGACAGCAGCAACCCGGTCAGGGTAATGTTCCAGATAGACTTTACGGTCGTTACTTTTCATTGCATAGTCGGTATAAAACTTGGATGCTGCCATATAGGAAGGAAATTTAAAATTATAGCTATGAGTGATATGGAAAATATCATTAATTTCGTCAGCCGTGTAGCTGTTATAGAAATTTTCGTAATAATCATTCTCAATCATATACAGTACTTGAGCGGCTGTGTCAGCAAACTTCAAACTCCGTTCCTGAACTTCCTTCATAAATTCCGCTACAGCCTCTTGGTCCTTTTCCAATTGGAAAAAGCCGTCTGTATCGCGTTTCATCAACATGTTGTTCAATTCAATATGCCGCAACTCGGCTCACCTCCTGTTTAAAACGCTCTACATCTCCGAACGTTCCAGATAATTCAAATTTACTAATTACGGGGACATTATAGTGGTCGGCAATCAAATCCGCACTTTTGGCAAATTTCTCACCCCAGTTACGGTTGCCGCTTGCAGCTACACCAACAAGGTTTTGTGCATTTTTTTTCAAAAAGGAAGATACCCTCTCAGGTATCTGCCCAAACCCGGTTGTATATGTAATAAGTACGTAAGGTTCTTCTATAGTCATTTGCTCCTCGATCTGAACCGCTGGAAGCTTGAGCTTGTTTATAAATCTTTTTACATTGCCGGTCTTGGAATCATATGCAATCAGCATGGTATGCAACCTCCTTAAACAATTAACGAAAAAAGAAAACGGCATTGCCTGAGATCCATCATAGCTGGAATCCCTTGCTGGCTGTGCCATTTAAAATTTTTGACTCTATATTTACATGTATTTTCATACCTGTATCTTCAAGATATCGGGCATAAATACGTTTTTTACACTATATTTAGAGTACATTCTCTATTTTATATCTATATATAGTTTTGTCAATCGGTCTAGAGGGGATCAGCGGACCCAGATCGGGTATAAGTCCAAGCGGGGTGCGGAAAAGAGCGAAAGAACTTTTTTTTCGTAAGTATGTTAAAAAAGTATTGGAGTTTTTGAGGGTGAAGATGTACGATTTGTCAATGGGCAATAGAATGGAAAATTTACATTTTACTGTAGAAAGGATGAAGCAAATGGGAAGTGATTTTATGGAATTTCAATCGTTTAATATGATCTTTTTTATCGTATTTGGACTCATTGCTTTTGTAATGATTATGGGAATTGTCAAAACGATAGGAGCGGGCCTGTCCAATCAAGCAGCCGAACGGGTACAACGTTCATGTAAGGTTGTGGATAAACGGACGAGAGTGCGTGGGGGATCAGGCGATTTTTCAGCTTCGACATATTATTATATCACCTTTGAGTTTGACGGGGGTGAGCGTATGGAGCTGGAGGTGAAGGATACGGACTTTGGTATGATTGTGATCGGGGATCGTGGGGAGCTTCATTATAAAGGTACACGTTTTCTAGAGTTTGTGAGAGTAATGGAAGCGTAAAGGTGTTGGCGGGGAGATAGTATTGCCAAAACAAATACATAATTGGAGGGAAGATTACGATGCCGCATATCATTGGAAAACGAATAGTATTGAGAGAATACCGTCAAGAAGATGTACCAGATATCCGAAAATGGGTCAATGACCCGGAAATCACACGTGGTTTAAGCGACGTGTTTATCTACCCGCATTCACAGGTGAATAGCGAATCCTTTGTGCAGATGATGATTGACGGCAACCCCGAGATCAAAGGTTTTGTCATTGCGCATAAAGACACACTGGACTATATCGGACAACTGGATTTATTCAAAATCAACTGGGTAAATCGGCACGCTACCCTTGGTGTTGTGATCGGGCGTGAAGGTGACCTGGGCAAAGGTTACGGACGGGAGGCGATCCGGCTGTTACAAAAATTCGCATTTCATACGCTGAACCTGCATCGGCTGGAGCTGGAGGTCTATGCGTTCAATGAACGTGCATACCGTTGCTATTTGGCATGCGGCTTCAAGGAGGAAGGTCGGCTACGGGAAAAGCTATTCAGGGAAGGGCACTATTATGACATTATTCAGATGGGGATTTTGCGCGGTGAATACGAGGCTGCAGAGCAAGCGACGGAATCCTGAGAGTGCAACCTCATAAGCTATTTTACTCCGTCAGCTTTCTTCAATTTTTTATGAGTGAAATCACGGGGACTACGCTCATCCTTTTTCTATTAGCTAAAGGACTTTCTTTGCAGAGTGCGAACTTCTTACTAGTTGTATTCTTTGTAAGTATTTTTTTGTTTGAGATACCCACAGGGGCTATTGCAGATAAGTATGGAAGAAAAATTTCTGTTATTTTGGGACTTTGTTGTTTTCTACTCTATAGTGTGTTGTTCGTTTGGACAGATCATATCGGGGTGCTTGTGTTTGCGCAAGTCTTTGGGGGTCTGGCTATATGTTTACAATCAGGTTCGTTGGAATCATGGGTTGTGGAAAATAGTGATAAGCCCATGGAAGTTCTTTTTACAACCTCTAACAGTATACAGTACATTTCGGGATTTATTTGTGGTCTGTTGGGGGCCTTCCTCGCAACTTTTAACTATTCACTTCCATGGGCGGCTAGCATTTTATCTATTATTGTATGCATTTTTCTATGCTCCTTTTATATGGATGAGGAGAATGTTGCTCATCGAAAGACGTCTACTACTCGCATTAAAACGATTATCGGAGAAAGAGTCCGTATCGGTTTTGAAAATAAGTCTATCTGGATTGTGTTTATGATTGGCTTATTTATCAGCTTTTCGAACTCGGCGGGGAATACATTTCAACAGCCACGTCTGGTTGGCCTTTCTGAACAAGGGATTTGGATTATGGGGTTTATCAAGGCAGGGTATTCACTATGTATGACTTTGGGAAGTTACCTGGTTCGAAAGCTAGGCGCACGATACAGTGATGTACATATACTCATGTATGCTTGCGGTATGATTGGGATATGGCTCATTTTAGCCGGTGCGTTCAACACATTTTATCCTGTACTGCTTACCTTTTTGATCTATGAAATTGGGCGCGGCATGTATCCGGTTGCCAAACAAATTTTTCTGAACAAAAGAATCTCTAATGAGTATCGTTCTACACTACTATCTCTGGATTCTGCGATTTCACAATTAGGCATGTGCGTAGGTTTAATCGTGACAGGTATCATCAGTCGTAATTTTACGGATTTGTCTTCCGATCAAACACCTATTCAAATATCTTGGGTGATGTGTGGCGGGATTGCGTTGATTCCTATCATTTTATTGTTTCACGTCAATCGTGTTTCAGGCAAAAGTAATTCTTGGAAAGAAAAAGAAACCAAACAGAATGTTTAATATAAAAGTTAATGTAGAAGGGCTGAACAGCATTGTCTGTCAGCCCTATAATATTTCATTAAAAAGCAAACCCTATTTTTCGCCGTACCACAGTTTCAGGCGATTTTGGATTAGGCCAGTGTAGATTTCTTCAGCTTTTGGCACACCCGCCTGATCCAGCTCTTGGAGCATGCGGTCATACACAGCGTCGAACTGATCTGGCTTGGCGAGTACGGCCTCAGGAATGCGTTTGCGTACAATGTCCTGCGACTTTTGATAAATAACATTGTAATTCGTATTGGTCGGAACAGGCATGTTGTAGGCAGCCCCCCACTCTTTTACCGGAAAATCCTTTTCGTTCGGGAACAGGTCTTTCCACGTCTGGGCTTTGTATGCCTGAAGGGACTCTTTTTCGGCTTGACTATAATTTTCGGTAATCATCTCCGGATAATTGGTTGTGTAATAGTTGCCAGAAGGGTCCTTTACGCTATCGCCGTAATGTGGCCCCCATATCCAGTACAAACCGATACCTGACTCTCTGCTAAAAGAAGCATTATCGGTGTTTTTACGTTGTTGCACATCCGCCGGAATGACTCGTTTGCCGTTCTCTACGTTGTAATGCTGGCCTTCAATTCCCCAATTTCGTAAAATTTGTCCTTCGTCGGAGGCCAGAAAATCCAGAAACTTGATAGCTCGCACCGGATTTTCACATGAGGTTGTAATTCCGATCCCGGATGCGGTATCGAAGCCAATGGGCTGGAGGGAATGATCCTCGTATTTCTCATTTAAAGTGACTGGAAAATGGGCGTAAGTGAATTCATCCTTACCTGCTGCCTTGAGCGCATTTTCGGCATCTTGATAGTTCCATTCCTGATCAATGAGTCCGATGACACGGCCTGCGGCGATTTTGGACTTATACTGATCACTTTTTTGCACAAAAGTATCCTTATCCAACAGTCCTTCATTGTACATATGGTTCAACCAACGGAAATATTCACGTTCTTCTGGGCGCTTGTAGTGAAGAATGGCTTTGTGTGTTTTAGGATCAATATAATATTCGCCATCGTCGGGTCCACCTGTAGCAGTAACAGCCGGGTTAGTCACTGTAATTTGAATTTTCCAGTCTTCGGCATCAAGTGATAGGGGGATGGTTCGCTGGCCATTGGTAGTAGGGTATTTGGCGACATAATCTTTAAGTGCTTTTTCAAAATCTTGAACGGTGCGGATTTTAGGATATCCAAGCTTCTTAAGTGCCTGATGCTGGATTTCGAAGCCGGCTTGTGCATCAAACGCGATGTGATCCACACCCAAATTGGTCGGGATCGTGTAGATGGCTGGATCTTCACTACTATATTTAATACGATTAAAATAGTCTCCATACACTTTCTTAATGTTAGGGCCGTATTTGTCAATGAGGTCGGTTAGGTCAATGAGTGCTCCGGCATCGACCAGCTTGCCAATGTCTGATTTGGGGTACACGAGATCTGGATACTCTCCGCTCGCTGCCATTAAAGCAAACTTTTCCTCGCCTCGGCCATTGACAGCATGTTCAGCATTTAGCGTAACGCCCGTTTTCTTGATAATTTCCTGCCCGACAGCATCCTTCATGTTGTTCCAGTTAGAGCTGGAATCACCGCCAAAGAAAGTAAATGTAATAGGGCTGGTGTCATTAGGATCTTCCTTTTCTGCCTTACTGCCTGTTCCGTTCGCACAGCCCGTTGTAACGAGCAGCAGCAAAGACAGGAGCAGGATGGAGCTCTGACGTACCGACCTGTTCATGAACATTTGCAAATCCCCCTTAATAAGTATGATTTACACAATGTAAGTGCTTTCAATAGTAAATTGTAGGAAATAAAAAACCTCACGTCAAGTTATTTATAATTGTTTGTTATGCGGTTTGTTTTTTTATTAAGCAAACATATTTTGGTGGAGGGTGTGGATTTGTACAAATCTATCATTTGATGATCTAAAACAAAGTATGCTACGATGGTACCAGTTTATAGGTACACCCGTGTATTAGAAAGGTTAAGGTAGAAAAAGATTCCGAATAGGGTTGGGTGAGAAGATGCGTGGAAAAGTAACGTTGCAAGAAATTGCGGATGCGGCGGGCGTTTCAAAGTTCGCTGTTTCGCGTGCACTGTCAGGCAAACCCGGTGTAAGTGACGAAACAAGGGCGGTTCTGGTCAAGCTTGCTGCCCAGATGGGCTATTTTCGCAGTCATCCCAAAATGACAGGGGTAGAGCCTCGGGACACAGATCCCAGAGAATGGTCGGGTACCGTGCTAGTGTTATTTCCGAATATTAGGTACCAGAACAGGGAATCCAGGTACTGGGGGCCTGTATTTGAAGGGATTTCCGAGCGTCTGAACCGTAAGGGTATGGATATGATCACGTTAACGGAGCCCTCGACTGAAGATACGTTTTCTCTACTGAACCCGGAGGCGATTAAAGGGATTATCACAGTAGGAACGATTTCAACTTCGTTGTTGCTGAACATTTATCGGATGGGTATTCCGGTCGTTATGGTAGATCATTGGGATTCTGCATTTTTAAGTGATACGGTGTTTACAGATAATCGCACATGCATGAGTGAATTAATGAAGGACTTGCTGTGCAGGGGCTATACCCGCTTTCAGTTTGTGGGTCATATTGATGACGCTCACAGTTTCTACGAACGCTGGGAAGCTTGTCGTTCCACACTGGAAATGAGCGGAGTAGAATTGCGGCAGAATAAAGCCCTTCTTCACGGAGGAGCGCAGGCGCTTGCTGAGGAAATGGACAAGTTGTCTGAGGACGAACTGCCTGAGGTTTTTGTATGTGCTAATGATGTGACTGCTGCGCAAGTCGTGGATGTGCTGAAAGAAAAGGGGATTGACGTTCCGAGGCGTTGCGGAGTGACCGGGTTTGACGATACGAATGAACAAATGCCGATTTATGCCACGGTGAGAGTGGATAAGGAATTGCTGGGAATGCGTGCAGTGGACCAGTTGTTGTGGCGCATAACGAACCCGGACTCGCCTGTCGAGAAAAAATTGCTACATGCTGAGCTATTCGTACGGGAAGTTCATGCACCCCGGATCAGTCGGGAAAATGATGACCGTGAGCGTTCCATCAGCACAATCACATATAGTTAATGTCCAGATACGTGTTTGACACCATACACCGTGGAGACGAAGGAGGTCGCTTTTAGCCTGTTTAGGGGCAGAGGGCGACTTTTATTTTGTATTTTGTCATTTGTTCCAAAAAACAATTGACTAATTTGTTAGCTTAATGTTATTTTTGTTATGTTACTGATGAATCCAGATGTTCCCAATCATGCTTATAGGGAGGCTTGTGACGATGGTTAATGTGATAGGGTTGGATGGCTGGAGGTTTAGGGAAGCACAAAGTGATGAGTGGCTCAGCGCGAAAGTGCCGGGTTGTGTGCATACCGATCTTTTACGACATGGCAAAATTCCTGATCCGTTTATCGGTATGAACGAGATGGAGGTACAGTGGATTGATAAGCAGGATTGGGTATATGAAGCCCATTTTGAGATAAATGCAGATCAGCTTCAATGTCAATGTGTAGAGTTGGTGTTGGAAGGTCTGGACACATACGCGGATGTAAAAGTGAATGGTCAATCTGTCTTGTCAGCCAATAATATGTTTCGGGTATGGAGACAAGATGTGAAGGCATTTGTTCAGCAAGGGGAAAATCGGCTGGAAATCAGTTTTCGTTCTCCGATTGCTGAAGATGTACCCAAGCTGGAAAGCTTAGGTTATGGACTCCCTGCACCCAATGATCAGTCCGAGATAGGTGGTTTGTTCGACAAAAAGGTAAGCGTTTTCGCACGTAAGGCTCCCTACCACTATGGTTGGGATTGGGGACCGAGGCTGGTGACGAGCGGTATCTGGAGAGAGGTCCGGATCGAAGCGTGGTCGGGTCTGATCGTGAGAGACTTGTTTATTCGACAGGACGAGGTGAACTCGGTAGGGGCTAAACTCATGGCAGTGGTAGAGATCGAAAATGCAGATGAGATTAGAGATGCCAAGTTGCGTATTTCCGCTGACGGGAAGGTGTGGTCCAAGCCAGTTCGGCTGCTGAAGGGGAAGCAGACGGTGGAGCTGGAGCTGGAGATGAAGAAGCCGAAGCTGTGGTGGTGCCGTGGGCTGGGGGAGCCGCATCTATATACGTTTGTGGCCGAATTGGTGGAACAAGAACAAGGAGCTGTAATCGCGGAAAAATCAGTAAAAACGGGGCTGCGTTCCATCCGTCTTGTACGTGAACGGGATGCAGCAGGAGAGAGCTTTTATTTTGAGCTGAACGGAATTCCAGTGTTTGCAAAAGGGGCTAACCATATTCCGAATGACAGCTTTGTCACTGAAGTTACGATGGAACGATATCGGTATGAAATTGCCAGTGCAGCAACCTCGAATATGAATATGTTGCGGGTGTGGGGTGGCGGTATTTATGAACAAGACGTATTTTATGAGCTTTGTGATGAATACGGTTTGCTCGTGTGGCAAGATTTTATGTTCGCCTGTAGCATGTACCCAGTGGATGAGGATTTTATGGACAATGTGGCACAGGAAGCCGAGGACAATATCAAGCGGCTGCGTCATCATCCCTGCATTGCCTTATGGTGCGGCAACAATGAGATCGATTCTGCATGGGCGCATTATGAAGAGAACGGAGGCTGGGGCTGGAAAAAGGACTACACACCTGAGCAACGGGAGCGCCTGTGGGATGATTATGAAACGCTCTTTCATCGGATTCTACCAGAAGCGGTGCACACCTGGTCTGCGCAGACAGCATATTGGCCCTCCTCCCCGCTGATTGACCTGACGAGAGATCGGAACCAGCATGCCCATCGGTCTTCAGCTGCAGGTGATATTCATTATTGGGGTGTATGGCACGCGTCTGAGCCGTTTGAGAATTACCATGTCCATGTGGGTCGTTTTATGAGTGAATATGGTTTTCAGTCCTTTCCAGAATACAAGTCCGTTCGTACTTATGCGGAAGAAAAGGATTTGGAGCTGGAATCTGCGGTGATGCTGGCACATCAGAAGAACAGCGCAGGCAATCGTCTGATTAAAGAATATATGGAGCGGTACATGCGAGAGCCAAAGGATTTTACAAGTTTTCTTCCCATGAGCCAAATTTTACAGGCAGAAGCAATGAAAGTAGCTATAGAGGCGCATCGTCGTCACAAGCCTTATTGCATGGGAACATTATACTGGCAAATGAATGACTGCTGGCCCGTTGCCTCCTGGTCGAGTATGGACTATTTTGGTCGTTGGAAAGCGCTCCAATATACGGCTAAGCGCAGCTTTGCCGATGTGCTGTTGAGTGCAACAGATACAGAACAGGGGAATAAGGCCCTGCATCTGGTCAACGATACACTAGAGCCGATATCAGGAACGCTGCGGCTGACGCTTATGCATATCCGTAGCAGCCAGGCTATTCGTGAAGAGAACGTTAAGGTAAATCAACCAGCAGGCGGTGCAGGAATTGTACATATACTGCCTATCGACAAATGGCTGAGTGGCCTGAACCGTGCGGAGCATATGCTGGTCGCGTGTCTGACGCAGAATGATGAACAGGTGGCCTCTGGTGAAATTTATTTTGCAGACACAAAAGAGATGGATTTACCGCAGGCGAAAATTGAAGTGACAGAGATTCAGGGAAGCGGGGGCAGCAGATTCATGCTGTGTTCGGATATACTTGCTAGACACGTGTGGCTATCGGCAGAGCAGGAAGGTATTTTCAGCGACAACCATCTGGATCTGGCTCCTGGTATTCCAAAAACAGTGGAATTTTTGGCTTTGCGCAACGGTGCCTCAGTATTTGAGGCAGCTGCGCCGGGTACATTGACAGTACATTCATTGGTCAATTGGATACAAGGTTAGACAGAAGTAAAAGCTTATCCGTCTTTAAGTAGATGATGGATAAGCTTTTTTTATAATATAAATTTATTTTATGATATGTAGAGCGTTTTCATAATGTTAATATACATAACAAAAGAGGGTTTTCGACTTAAGTGATAACAGATCATTTGTAAGAAATCTATCTATTTAGCATCTAATTTTGGTAGAATAGGTTCAAAGTATAATCAAAGCCGCATTAAAACTGACATCGCGAGTATGCTTAGTGTTGAGCGAAGCCCTATAGAGAGGGTCATGAAAGCATTAGGCGGCAGGGGGAGAGGACATGATGCGAAAGAGCTGGTACAGGAGATTGCTTTTTTCCTATTTCCCGATTTTTATGTTAACGGTGTCGATCCTCATTTTTTTATCCTTCCTGATTGTAAACGAAATATCGCGCAATGAAACTGGAAAGGCGAATCGGATTACAACCGGATTTGTGATGGACAGTGTGGAGAAGTCGCTGACAAAGGTAGAAATGGACGTATTAAGCGAGGCGGAGACGAACAAGAGCTACAGTTCTTTTCTGAATGGGCAGGCGCAAAGTGGCAGCACGATGCTGTATGGGCTGGTTGGAAGCCTACGCGCGCTTAAGGATAATCATGAACTGGTACATTCCGTTTATATTTATCGAACGAAGGATCACACGGTGTTAACGAGAAGTGGACTTCAGGATGCTTCGACATTCGGTGATTATCCGTATATTGAGCAGGCTCTTCGGTCGGAGGATCGGCAGTGGTCACCTGTGCGGGAATGGACGGAGCCGGGAACACATACGTCAGAACGTGTAATTTCGATGCATAAGCGCCTCCCGTTGCCTTTTGGAGGACAAGGGCTGCTGGTAATCAATATCGGTGTGTATCCGTTGCAGCAAATGATTGGTCAAATGACGAATCCGACAGTTTCCTATCTGGTGATTAATGATGCTAGCGGTCAAACCATTTATCCAGCTGCATCCGGTACAAAAGATGCTGTAAAAGCAGAGGACGGGCAGCAACTGACTCATCTGATGTCCCCCCGGCTGGGATGGAGTTTTGAAAGTGGTATTCGTGCCGGACAGTTGTTCGAGTGGGTGTCTGTTATCTCTTACGTCTGGATTGTAGTTGGATTGGCTGTTGTTATATTAGCGGTGATCTACATTATTTATGTGACCCGCAGAAATTACAGGCCAATTCAGCTGATGATGCAGCGTATTCAACAACTGCCCAGCCGTCCGGGTGAGGAAAACAACAAGGACGAGCTGTGGATGATTGATCATGCGTTGCAAAGTCTGATTCGGCAAACGATTGATTATGAACAGCAGGAGCATGCGAATATACTCATTCGGCGGCGGCAGCTGTTCCTTGATCTTATGGAAGGTACAGGCACCGAAACGGTAGAGCTTCGGCTGAATGATCTTTCTCCTTTTGCGGATGGCGGGAAGAGAGGTGTTACTCTGGTTTATGCTGTCATGGTGGTAGAGTTGCACGATCTGGATCTGCCACAGACAGCAGACGGTAGCAGACGTTTAGAGGATCATGGGGGCGAAGATCAGCGTTTAAGCCTGTCGTTGCTTGGTGTGGTACAGGAACTAGCAGCTACCTATGGATGGCAGGGCTGGGCAGAATGGATGAGTCGTAAAAGAATTTCCATTTTATTGCGGAAAGAGGTAGATGATGGGGAAGGCTTACTGGGTGTGAAGCTGCAAGAAATGGCACAAACAGGCTGTGAGTGGCTGCATGGGCATCTGGGTGTACAGCTCACGATTGGGATAGGCGGTCAGATTCATGAGTTGGCGCATGTTCAGGATTCCTATCGGTCCGCGATTTCTGCTCTGCGGTACCGGTTAACGCTTGGAGTGCGTGATATTGTAACCAGTGAACAGGTTCCGCAGGCCGATGACATTCCATTATACTCCTATTTGCCGCTGATTTCGGAGACAATTCGTTCTTTTCGGCTAGCCAGCCACGATTGGCGTGTACAGCTGGAAGGACTATTTGGGGCGATGGAAACAGACAAGCTGAAGGATGGAGATATTTTAACGGTAATGCAGTGGCTGCAAGAACTGCTGGAACGAGAAATGCGTGAGATGAAGGATGTATCGGGGGCACTGGATCGTTATTTTAACGGGCCGGAAGCAGAACGATGGAAATCTGAGGTCGAGTCTGCTTCTTCATTGGCTGTGATGCATACGCTGATGTTGGAGCACATGACCACTGTGTATCGGACTTATGTTGCCGCCAGTGAAACCAAAAGCTACCGGGCCATGGTTAGCGAGATGAAGCAATATATTGAAGAGCACTATACGAATCCGGATTTATCGTTAAATCATTTGAGTGAACGTTTTGATGTGTCACCTAAATATGCCAGTCATCTGTTTAAAACAGAATTTGATATGAAATTCGTCGATTTTTTGACTCGACTCCGTATGAATCATGCCCAGCAAATGCTGTGTAATACGACCGAAACGGTTCAGCATATTGCGACTCAGGTTGGTTATGCCAATTCGATTACCTTTGGGCGGGTATTTAAGCGGGTAGTCGGCGTAACGCCGGGAGATTATCGCAAGCTGAGATTAAAACCGGAGGATTCATTAACAGGGGGAGCGCTATAGGCGCTCGCCTTTTTTGTTTTTTTCATTAAAAGGGGGAGTAAAGCGCGTCAGTTTATGGGGCGGAATTTAGTTTATTGCGGCACAGGTGTTCAAATGCGATACTTATGTCCATATCTTGAACCTACAGGGCGTCAACAGCCGATGTATTGGCAGGCATGATGGCGAACCGGAATGACGGAGGATGGCTATGGCGGACATGTATGTACAAAAGCAACACAGGGATGAGCCGAAGGCTTCCGGCTGGGCCGCAGGCATTGATGTTGGCGGGACGAAGACGCTGATCTGTATCGGCACAGCGGAACAGCAAGTAGTGGTGAGGCATAAATTTCCGACGGTTCATACGAAGGATGCCCATTTTTTCTTTGAGAGTCTATTCGAGGAGCTGGAACATTGTCTAAAGCAGGAAGGCTTGTCGCTGGCACAGTTAAAAGGCATAGGTATCGGTTTCCCCGGTGTGGTAGATAACGATAGCGGAACGATTACCCACGCCCCGGCAATTCCATGGAGTGTTCAAGATCGTATACATGGCGACAGTACGCATGGCGGTAATGCGCATGAAAGTATACGATCTATCGTTGCACACCGATACAGTGGTCGCTTGGTGCTGGATAATGATGTGAATATGGCTGCTTTGGGAGAACAATGGTTAGGGGTAGCTCGGGGATTACGGCATGTGATGATGATAACGGTGGGAACAGGTATCGGTTGTGGCCTTATTTTAAATGGAGAGATGTATAAGGGAGCCGCAGGCGGAGCAGGTGAAATGGCTTATTGGATTGCAGGCGAGGAACAGGCACGGCAAGCAGCAAAACAGAAGGGGACGGATGAGTTCGGTGTGTTCGAATCTTTAACATCGGGGACGGCGATAACGCGCAGTGTAAAATCAGCACTCGCCTCTGGCATACCAGGTACACACATGATCCGGCTAGCAGGAGGAAACAGGGACGAGGTAGGGGCGAGACATGTATTGCAAGCGGCGTCCGAAGGGGATGTAGAAGCACAGATGATTTTGGAGCCTGCGCTAGTGCATATGGCGATGGCTTTGACGAATGTGATCAGCCTGCTGAACCCGGAAATGATCGTTGTAGGTGGCGGTGTAGCAGAAGGTAACACGTATTATTTGGATGAAATTCGGCAAAGAGTAGCCTTATGGACGGATATTCCTTGTACTATTGTACCTGCTGGTCTGGGGAATGAAGCCGGGGCCATCGGAGCGTTGGCTACGATTCTGGGCAGCTCGGTACGCTAAACAACAGGGAGGTTTCCAGATGGTAGGCTCACAAATGCTGAAGCTACGAAGCTTCTATTTGTTTATTGGCTTGGCAGGGGGCATGTTTAATCCATATTTGACACTACTGCTGGTTCAGAATGGATTGACGAGCAGCAGTGTCGGTGTTCTGATGGCGATTGGTACGCTGGTATCCATTTTGGTTCAGCCGATATGGGGAATTATTGTGGATCAATATCGTCAAATGCGGCTGGTGCTCATTTTGAGTGTAGCGGTTCCGGGGATTATGGCTGTATGTTATCAGTCGGAGCGTTTTGTTCTGATGGCGCTTGTGTATTCCACTATGGCAATATTTACGGCAACGCAGGCGCCGATTGCGGATTCCTATGCGATTGTGGCGGCCAAGAAGGCAGGAACGACCTATGGCAGTATACGATTTATGGCAAGTATAGGCAATGCGGTGGGCGGTTACGCCGGGGGGCTATTTGTATCGCTGTTATCTGTGACTATGATGTGGGTACCTTTTTTGGTGCTGAACAGTCTTGCGGCCCTGACGGCGCTGGCGTTGCCGAAAAATACGGAGGAAGATCTCGTGCTGCGCAAATCGTTTTCGGACGGCATTGGTCAATTGATACGCAACAGGACATTTTTAATATTTTTGGGGGGCAGTTTTTTAGTAAATCAGACGTTAACCGCATTCAACACCTATTTCGTATTGGCCTTTAAGATGTCGGGAGGACTTACGAATTTGGTCGGGGTTGCTCTGCTGATTGCGTCCATTACGAATGTCCCCTCCATGCTGCTCGCTTCACGAGTGATTCGAAAGATTGGGTTAGAGAGAACTCTTTTGCTAGGAGCAGTCGCTTATATGATTCGATGGGGAATTCAATTAGCTTTTCCCGACCCTACCGTTATGATTGCTGTGCAGGTGCTGCACGGATTGTCATTTGGTTTTTTCTACATCGCAGCGGTCGAGTATGTTTCACATGTAACTGAAAAGGATATGCAAGCGACCGGACAAAGCGTGTTCAATATGGTATTTGCCGGGCTGGCAGGGATTGTAGGTAATTTGTTAAATGGCTTTCTTCTTCACGCTGGAGGGCCGCAATTAATGAACCTGGCGTGTCTGATCAGCGCAACCTTGGGGGCATTAATGATGGTTTATGTATCACGTAGCCGTAAGGATGGGAAAACAGGGAAGGTACGCAAGCTATCCATGAGCCTCCCTTCAGAGACTTCACAGTAGGAGTAGTGACGTTAGTATTTCATTGAAATTAACAAAATGTAGTGTGAGCATCGAATCCCTGATGAGGGTGAGGATGCTCTTTTTTTCGTGCGAAAAACTTTTAAATCACGTGATATGGAACTATAGCTCACACGAAACGAACAAAGAAAATGGTTTATTCACAGGAAAATAGTGATTTTTAATAAGAGTAAGCGCTTCATCATGTTCAGTAATCGCTTTCAATCAACCGGTTTATGATTGGGAAACTAGTTTATTGTCAGTTTTCCTGCGGTCATGTCATACTAAGGCACATCCCGGACCAAAAGGGACAGACTCATGCAGATGCATGAAATGTCATAACCTCCTCATCAGAAGAGGCGACGAACGGGAAAAGCAGACAAAGGGGTGTTCAGGAATGAGTGGGAATAAGGCTGGAGGAACATTGAAGAAGCTTCGTCTGCTGCTTGCAGCTACGGTTGCACTGTCGGTTGTATTGAGCGGATGCTCGTCGGGTGAGGCGGACAAGACTTCGACCGCTACCGGAAACAAGGGTGGTTCATTGAAGGTTGAAATTTTTGACAGAGGCAATACACCTCAGGGCTATACCATTACTGACAGCTATTTAACCCGATATGCAAAAGAAAACTTTGGCAAACCCAACGATATTGATCTGACGTACGTGCCCGTTCAGCGCTCCGAAGAAGTTACCAAGCTGAATGTTCTGATGGCTAGCGGTGGTGATGTACCTGATATCGTGTTCACTTATGATTCCGGAACCTTTGAACGGTATGCGGAGCAGGGTGGACTGACAGACTTGACCCCTCTGCTGAATGAGTACGGCCCAAATCTTAAAAAATTCCTCGGTGAAGATACGCTCAGCTACGGTCAGGTGGGGGGCAAGCAGTTCGCCATTCCTGGCAAACGTACCATCTTAGGGAAATATTCCTCTTTTATTCGTCAGGATTGGCTCGATACGCTGAATATGCCTGTTCCTAAAACGACAGACGAACTATACAACACGCTAAAAGCGTTCAAGGAAAAAGACCCCGGCAAGACCGGCGGTAAGGTCGTTCCGCTGGGGATGACGATGGAGCCGGGGCAATATGATCCGCTGTTGTGGTCTTTTATTAAGCCAGTGACAGATGAGCAGAAATATACGCTAACCCAAGAGCTGGGTTCCCGTGACTATCCAATCCTGCTACCTGGATTCAAGGATGGAGTTCAGTTTATGAACAAGCTTTACAATGAGAATCTGATCAGCAAGGACTTTGGTCTGGATAAGGACAAAAAACAGCTGACTCAGGATATTCAAAGCGGAAATACCGGTTTTTTCAGTGAAGATTACGACAACATCTATTATAACGACTCCGCCTATCCGAATCTGTTGGCTAACCAGTCCGCAGCGAAGCTGACTCCAATGGACCCTTATACCAACAGTGAGGGTAAGCACGCCAAGCCAGAATTTGCATCCAATGGACTCTACATTATGGTACCTAAATCCAGTGAGCATGCGATTGAGGCGATCAAGTATCTCGACTGGATGTCTTCCGAGAAGGTGTTGCTTGATATGCAAAATGGTGTGGAAGGCGAGAACTATACCTTGAAAGACGGAATTCCAGTTGCCAAGGAGAAACCGACACAAGAAGCGCAGGATCGTATCTATAATCAGGGTGATGTGGTCATTATTGCGAATGGCAAGATTGCAGGAGACGATAACAAAAACAAGGAAGCCTTTGTTTTGGGCATGCCGTCCCAATTCCAGGAGGATGTTCGCAAGGCGATGGATATTTCCAACACGGACACAATTTCACCAGTGAAATTTGACCATCCGATTAAAGCCGAGTCCAAATACAGTAACTCATTGCTGGATAAGTTTGACGAAATGGTCGTTAAATCCGTGATGGTGCCTCCGGCGCAGTTTGATGCAACATTCGAAGCGGCGTTGAAGGATTATATGGTGAGCGGTGGTCAAGCGATATTGGATGAGCGTACCGAAGCTTATAAGGCCATGACAGGCAAGTAAGAAGGCGGAAAGTAAAGGAGGAGACAGCGCATGAAAGGGAACGTTTACTTCCGCAGATATTGGCAATTATACGCGTTGCTTGTGCTGCCCCTGGCCTACTTCATTGTGTTCAAATATGGTCCGATGTGGGGAGTACAGATCGCGTTTAAGGATTTCAACTTTTTTCAGGGAATTACAGGGAGTGAGTGGATCGGGTTCGATGCGTTTAGAGAAGTGTTTCGTATGGATGATTTTTATCGAACGCTGCGCAATACCATCGTGCTAAATCTGCTTGATTTGCTGGTATCTTTTCCAGCACCTTTAATCTTGGCGATTTTGCTCTATGAAATGAAAGTAGTCTGGTTTAAAAAGCTGTCACAAACGATTTTGTACGTTCCCCATTTTATTTCGTGGGTGATTATTGGCGGGATTGTGTACCAGGTGTTTGGTACGCAGTCCGGCATGATCAACAATGTGCTTACTTCGCTCGGGTTTCAGGCGATTCCATTTTTGACAGATAAAAATGACTGGGTACTCACCTACCTGCTGACAGGGGTGTGGCAAAGTGCAGGCTGGGGAACGATTTTGTACCTCGCTGCCTTGACCGGGATTAACCGGGAATTGTTCGAAGCTGCCGAGGTAGATGGTGCAGGACGCATGAAAAGAATTTGGTACATTACGATCCCTGGCATGAAAACGACTATTGCTACGCTTCTTATCATTAATTTGGGTAATATGATCACCATTGGCTTTGATCGTCCTTATGTAATTGGAAATGTGGCGGTTCGAGATTATTCCGATGTACTTAGCACGTTCGTGTATCGCATCGGGATGGAATCCGGGCAATATACGCTGGCAACGGTGGTAGGCCTGTTCCAAGCTGTGGTTGGTCTCATCTTCGTATTAGGAGCTAACTATGCCTCCAAGAAACTGACAGATGAAAGTATTATGTAAGGGGAAAGGAGCTGACATCTGATGAGTGAACGTACTGCAAATCGCACCTTTGATATCGTAACCACCGTGTTAGTGGCTGTGGCTGTACTACTGTGCTTGGCCCCGTTTATTCACATTTTGTCTATTTCCTTTAGCTCGAACCGGGCCATTACATCCGGGGAAGTTACTTTGTTCCCAGTAGAGTTCAATTTGAAGGCATACGGAAAGGTCTTTTCTGATATGAGCATGATCCGTTCGCTCGGGTTTACAGTTATGCTGACGCTGATCACGACAGTGCTGAGTATGTTAATGACAATTATCGCAGCATATCCATTAACAAAGAAACACCTAAGAGGTCGTAAAACGATTATGTTCATTATTGTAGTAACGATGTTTTTCAGCGGCGGCATCATTCCTGAATACATTCTGGTGCGCGACTTACATTTGTTGAATAATATGTGGTCCCTTATTTTACCAGGGCTGATCAGCCCGTTTTATCTGATTATTTTGATTTCCTTTTTTAATGGGATTCCAGAAAGCTTGGGAGAAGCAGCAGAAATCGATGGCAGCAGCCAGTTCGGCACTTTGCTTCGGATTGTACTGCCGCTGTCCCTGCCTGTGCTGGCGACATTAAGCCTGTTTTACGGTGTAGGCCGTTGGAACGGATTTCAGGATACGCTGATGTATATTCAAACCCCCGACTTGTTCCCGTTACAGCTCAAGCTGTATCAAATGATTCAAAATAATATGGTATCCGAGCTAACCAGGCTGGAAGGAGCCAGTGGCGCGAGAATTACGCCTGAAGGGTTGAAGGCAGCAAGTGTCATTTTTGCAACGGTTCCAATTCTGCTAGTGTATCCGTGGCTGCAAAGATATTTTGTCAGCGGCGTGATGGTGGGAGCGGTGAAAGGGTGATGATAATGAAGGCGAAGGGGGAATATTCCTTTTCCACCTGTTGGAATATTAAAAAGCATACGGTCGGCCGAGAACTTGTAGAGGAAATCCGTCAGTTGGGCTTTAGCAGGGTGGAGTTGAACTATAACATTACCCGGGAAATGCTGACGACGATTGAGCCTATGATTGAGCGGGGAGAAATCGGCATATCGAGTGTGCATAATACATTTCCTCATACACCAGACCCGGATTACGGCACGGATTCCGTTCTGCTCGGGTTTGACGATGAAAGCAAGCGACAACGTGCGATAGAGCTGTTGGTGCAATCTGCGGAATATGCGCATCGTTATGGTGCAAAAGCGGTAGTTGTGCATCCCGGAGAGGTTCCATTTCCATATGATATCAGTGAGGAACTAGAGGATATTTTCAATGAGCAGGGCAGGGATTCTGCTGCTTATCAAACGTTGTGGGGCCAAATGCTGGAGCGTCGGAATTCACTGAGTGGGCACTATGTACAACGCATCCGTGATAGTCTGGAAGAGGTGTGTGACCGCATCGCATCCAAGGGATATGATGTAGCCATTGGCATTGAAACGCGTTCACGTTGCTATCAGATGCCTACGTTGCAGGAGGCAAAGACGATTATAGATCGTTTGAAGGGTGCACCTGTCTATCTGTGGTATGACATTGGACACGGTATGATTATGGACCGAATGGGACTGTACGACAACGCCAAGGAAGCCAATGAAATGATCGACTATATTCTTGGTGTTCATATTCATGAAACCATTGGATTATCTGATCACTGGTGCCCTTATATTCATAGCGGTGATCTGGAGTTCTTTGATCGTTTCGTGAATATTATCCGGCAGGCCCCTATTAAGGTTTATGAGCTGAAAGCAGCTTGTCAGCCGGAGGATATTGAACGTAGCCATGAGTTGCTGACAAGTAAGATAGCGAAGCTTCAGCCGCAAGGATGATAAACGATTATGGATATTACAGGGGTTGAGAGGAATGTATAGTAAAATCGTAGCGATCAACGATGCCTGGGTAAAACCAGGTATGGACCATCAGGTACTGGATGCTGACAGCCGTTATTACGGCGGAGTGACTGATGATGAGAATGGAATCGCCTGGCCTAATCATTCGGTTGGTACTCCTGCCGCAATGGCGATCTGGGCGGCAGCGCTCGTCAATCCGGATTCTGCATATTATCGGAATGAGGATGTACTCATCCGACTGGAGCTGGCTGCGCAGTACATGCTACGTGTGCAGCATGAGGACGGTTCTATTTCACCGGGCTGGACCAATTTTCACTCGCCACCGGATACAGCGTTCGTGGTGGTAGGCTACGCCCAGGTCTATCAGCTGCTGGTTGGTGACGACTGGCTGGAGTTGCGTCGGGTGACTGATGCGATCTACTTGTTTCTGGAGCGGACGATTCCGGTCATGCTGACCGGAGGTTGCCATACGCCAAATCACCGTTGGGTATTGTGTGCTGCGCTGGGATTTCTACATGAGCTGTTTGATCTGCCCGAGGCGCTCGTGCGGGCTGAGGCTTGGCTAGCCGAAGGGCTGGACGGGACACCAGATGGCGAATGGACGGAGCGCAGCAACGGAATTTATAATGCCGTTAGCGATATTATGCTGATTCATGCTGCCCGATTATTAAAACTGCCGGAGCTACTAGAGTCGGTGCGCCGTAATTTACGCATGATGGTGTACCTTGTCCATCCTGATGGCGAAGTGGTCACAGAGTATTCAGGGAGACAGGATTTTGGGGTGATCATGAACTTATCTTCTTATCTTCTACCATATGCCATGCTGGCTACAGAGGATGAGGACGCTATATTTGAAGCGATGGCTGTCGCCGCTATTCAAGTCATGGATCATCCTGGCGGTGCTCCTATCAATGCGGCTGTGCGCTTTTTACTAGATCCGCGTTTGCAAACTCGTAAAGTATCGCCAGCTACATTACCTGTCACCTATAACCAACTACTGAACGGAGACTTCCCAAGGGCTGACTATCTGAGTCGAATGGATGAGGCAGGCCATCACCAGCAGATTTATCATAGCCGACTGCATACGGACTTTGGAGCGCCAGTCGTTCGATATCGGCAGGAGGATACCAGTGCCACACTGATGACCGAGGCTTCATCATTCCTATCGTTGCGGCACGGAGATGCACGATTATTGGCGGTTCAGGCTGCATCGTATTTCTCGCCTGGTTTTGTACCCATGCAGAAGCTGACAGCTCACGAACATGGTTGGACTCTGTCGGGCACACAGGTCAAAGGTTATTATGGCCCTGTAGCGGCCTTAGATCTGCCGCCTACCTCGGAGGAGGAAGTCAGTCCGTGGTACTTGCTTCCGCATCACAAACGGCCATTAACCCATGAACAAAAGCATGAAATTCGGGTCGATGTGGATCGTCAGGGTGATGTGTGGACGCTTCGTTTTCGCTCAGAGGGTCCAGTAGATTGCATGACACAGATTCGTTTTATTTTTGGGCGCGAAGGACGCTTCACTTGCGGGGAATACAGGCTGGTTAACGAAACGGTTCAATGTTGGACTGGCGGTATGGCGCGCTATGAATCTGGGAATGCGTGGTTTGAGCTGCTGGGAACAACCGTAGAGCATAAGGCTAATTCGGTAAGGGGAGCCACTCTCCCCATGGATTGCCATACATTGCTGGTTAATTGGGTGACTCCGTTTGATCATACGATCCGCATTCGTATGTCGCCTTTACCTGTGAGTGAAGTCTAAAACACAGTAAGCATCTATTTTTCGGGGATGAGGTCAATTCCCGGAGAACGGATGTTTTTTTATGTTCATTTATGCCGGGGTAGAGCGCTTCCATTGAGCTTGAAGCCATTGTGGTGTACACTGTCCAGAACAGGTGTAAATTGGAACGTCAGGAAGGCAGGACGGTTACAAGGAGGAAAGACACATATGTATGCCCGTTTAAGATCGTTAAATTATCCACTAAAACTCTATGTTTTTTTAGCACTGGCCTTATGCTCCGTAATCAGTACATTGTGGATCATTAACGTGCGACTGCCCTCAGGGGGCCGCCCTTATCTTTTTATTTGGTGGAATATGATGTTGGCCTGGATTCCTATGCTGTTGACGCTACTGCTTGATGTAATGTACAGCTCGTGGAGGCGGGGAACAAGGACATTTTTACTCTGGGTTACGGGGGCGGCATGGCTTTTCTTTTATCCCAATACACCCTATTTGATCACAGATTTGCTGCATGTATTCGCCAGATATCCATTTCTCGGGGAGCAACGTTTCTGGGGAAATCCGTACTTTTGGAATCATGTACTGGGAATGCTGCTGGTAGCCGTACTTGGCCTGACAATGGGTTTTGTATCGCTCGAATCCGTACGACAATTGGTACAGCGTGCACGTGGTGGGCTTGTTAGTTGGCTGTTTATGTTGGCGGTACTCTTGTTGAGTAGCCTGGGTATTTACATTGGCCGTTTCTTTCGAGGGAACACATGGGATATTGTTTCTGCGCCCTCTCAACTGTATGCACAAGTATCTTCCATATGGGCAGACTCCTTGCAACGTACTCATTTTGTGGAGTTTAGTGGGATGGTATTCGTCATTTTGCTCGTCAGCTATGTATCCACGATGTGCGTAGTCTGGATGGGGAACAACCGCCAGGACGAATGGCGTCGCTGGTGATTTGATTGCAGCTGAGTGGCTGGATATCATCAAAAAATGTAAAAACAAAGGAGGAATAGCTACAATGAACGGACAGAATCGATCCGATATCCGCGCTGGTCTTCAGGTAGATATTGTACTTAAAAAGGATCAGCCTACCGGTAAGCTGACGCGAGGAACGGTGAAAGATATTTTGACCAATTCCCCGCGTCATCCGCATGGAATCAAAGTGCGTTTGGCAGACGGACAGGTTGGGCGTGTCAAACATATCGTAACGAACGAAGGCTAGAGCTTTGGGCTGAGGAGGAATGAAGATGAACCAGGCAACGGCATGGTCTAAAAATGATCGCTACCCGCTTGTTTTACTTGTATTGCTGGCGCTTGCCCTCATTTGGTCCTTGATTCGCCCGGTGGATTATTTTACATGGGTACTGGAAGTTCTACCCGCGGTTTTGGGAGCTGTGCTGCTGACGGCTTTGTACCGTAGATTTCGGTTTACCAATCTGGTATACACCCTAATCTGGCTGCACGCATTGATCTTGATTGTCGGTGGACATTATACCTATGCCGAAATGCCACTGTTCAACTGGATCCGGGATACGTTCGGACTGGAGCGCAATTATTATGATCGACTTGGGCATTTTGTACAAGGTTTTGTACCTGCACTCATTGTCAGGGAAGTGCTGTTGCGTAAAACGGCCTTGGGAAGCGGGAGCTGGCTCACTTTCCTCACGGTTAGTGTGTGTCTTGCGATCAGCGCTGTGTACGAGCTGATTGAGTTTGCTGTAGCCAAGGCAACCGGAACGGCAGCAGAAGCCTTTTTGGGCACACAGGGAGATGTATGGGATACCCAATGGGATATGCTTCTTGCGTTCATCGGTGCCTTGACCGCAGTGATTTTGTTGAGTGGGGTACATAACAAGCTGCTGAAACAATTAAGGTATTAGCAGAATTTATTTACCTCGCTTTTATCATGCTATCTGGAATTTCGCTGTTTTTGAAGGCTACATTCGCGTCATGGGACGGCTGTCGAGGTGTAGGGTTGCTGCGTCCATGTAGCTGTCCAGTAGCCGTTCAAAAATACGGTCCCACGTCTGCTCCAGGCTGTAGGCTCTACCCGATCTGGACATAGAATCGCGAAGTGAGGCATCCTCGTACAACAGGTGTACAGCTTTGGCAAAGGCAGCGGCGTCCCCAGCAGGACACAATAGTCCTGTTTTTCCATGGATTAGATTATCTTTTACCCCGCCTTCATTGGCACCGACCACAGGTGTACCGCTCGCCATAGCCTCCAGTACAACGTTGCCGAAGGTTTCCGTGGTGGAAGGGAAGAGAAATACGTCGGCTGCGGCGTAGAGTTCAGCTAATTCCGGCCCTTTCACAAAACCAAGCCAGTGGACTGCATGCTCCGGTACCCCTATATCCGCTGTAGTTTTGACCTTATACAATGGACCATCTCCTGCAATGACCAACACAGAGGCTGCGCGGACGTCGTCGGGTAACTGGAGATAGGAATCCAGTAACGTGTCTATCCCCTTTTCCGGTGCAAGCCTGCCCACATACAAAATAACAAATGCATCTGCATGAACGCCCCATTTCCTCCATACTGCATTACGGTCCACCTTTGGTTGAAATCGGTCAGTATCAATGCCTCTACTCCAGATTTCGAGCTGCCCCATTCCTTTATTGCGCAACAATTCCATGGTTGATTGAGAAGGGACATACACCCTTTCGCAATGTCTGTGAAACCAGAGCATGTATTTCCATAACGCGGGTTCAAGCCAGCGAAGCTTGTAATATTCGAGGTATTTATCAAAGTGGGTGTGATATGAGGCGACGAGTGGAATATGGTGTTTGGCTGCGTAGCTTGTTCCATACAGGCCAAGGTTAAACGGAGTAGCGACATGAATCAAATGCGGGGAAAAGGCTGACAGACGCTCGTTGATCTGTTTGGCGTTGGGGATCGCAAGTCTGCATTCCCGGTACAATAAAAAGGGAATACTCCGAAATCGCTCCACACCCGGCCCAGAGGGCAGATGATGGTCTGCCTCCGGTGCGAAGACGAGCGTAGATACTCCATGTGTCTCCAGATAGCCAATCCATCGTTCCAGGGTCAGAGCAGCGCCATTCACGTCAGGCGTATACGTGTCCGTAAATAATGCAACTCGAAGCATGCCTTCATTCCTCCTCCGCCATTCTCATTTATCCTATGACGTTCCAGGGGAGTCCGCTTGGAGGCTCCGGCTTTTATTGTGTCATGATTTTGTTTACGGGCTTGCCGGGTTTTGTAAAAGCTGGCCCGCGGACGGGCGCTTTTCTCGGAACATTCTGTAATAGACGAGGGAAGACAAAATATAGAAAACACCTGTCATGCTAAATGTGATGGCATAGCCCCAGTAGTTGCCATAAGTTGTAACCAAATAGGCTTGTACAGGTCCCATACCTGCGGTGCCTAGCATCCAGGTCGTCTGGAGAATGGAGTTGGCAATGCCACGATTTTTATCTGACACACGTTCGACGAGAATGGCGGTTTGCAGCGGATTGGCTGCATTCATTAGCGCTTGCCTGAATAGAAAGCTGATGGAAGCGATCCATAGCACGTTCGTAAAGCCTGTAATGAGAAGGAACGGTAGCGAAAGCATTTGGAAGCCAACTACAGCTCTGACCAGTCCTATTCGGCTACCGAGGGTAGGTCCGATCAACATGGAGAGGATGGTCATGAGCTGGCCGAGTGCAATCAGTAAACTCATTGCGCTGAGTGATACGGAGAAGCGGTTCGTAAAATACAAATTAAGATACGGGATGACCAGACCTGAACCTAACCCAAGAAAAAACTGGGCCAGAACAAATTGTCCAATAACCCGGCGATCAGAAGAAGCAGCAGGCGTCTCCGAGTCAGGTATATCGGATGTACTGTGCGGCGTATGTACTTGTTCTGTTTGAGGTGAAGATTCGGCAGGAGCTGGTGCTTCTAAGGTTGCCGTAGTTTTTGTGATGAATAATAGAGGAATAAAAGCGGTCAATGTTGCCATTCCTCCAAGGAACAGAGCAACCCGCAGACTGGATAGCGGTGTGATTCCCCACGTCTGCAGCCCATCTGCGAGTACACCACCCCCGAAGCTGCCTAGGACTTGGGCTGCCAGTACAAGAGCTGAGTAATAGCTGAATATTTTTAAGCGTTGGGCTTTACTTATGCTTTCCGCTAAGAAAGGCACAGCCAGCACCTGAATAAAGGCGGCGAATACACCTGAGATTACGGCAAATACCAACATGCTTCCACTGGTATCTGTAAAGGTACGGGCGAGAAAGGCCAGGCCGCTGAATAACGCGCCGATGAGCAGCATATTTTTGCGGCTCGTCCGATCGCCCCAAAATCCGACCGGAATGAACAGCAACGCCGTCGCTAGCGCCTGCATGCTGACCACTTGGCCGTTCATATCATCGTCAAAGCCAAGCTTTTGGATATACAGGTTGTACAGCACAGAAAACATTCCCGTACCCATCTGGTACAGCAGATTGGCCATAAAAAACAATCGGATATTACGCGGCCACTTTCGGGGCTCTTCTAACATTTTGCTAATCCATGACACGATGAGTTCCTCCTGTGACGTTGTTGAAAATAAGTTAATTCTGTTGATATGTATTCTATCAGGAACTGTACATTTCATAAATATTCCTGATCTCCGATTGATTTGGGTAATAATAAAGCATGGACTTTACATTGAATTTTCATTATAGTAATTCGGTATGAATAAATTTGAAAGGTAAGCAGGAGGGATGGCTTTGGCTTTTGGAGCACGGGTGTTAAAAACGGGAATCGCAGTGACGCTCGCCCTTTTTCTGAGCACGCTTTTGAACACCCATTCGCCTGTGGGGGCAGCGATAGCCGCTATTTTTGCCATGCAACCGTCGATATATAGGTCGTGGCGTTATTTTCTGGATCAACTCCAAACAAGCACACTAGGTGCAATCATGGCGTTGCTGGGCGGAATGGTATTTTCGAATGAGCCGATTGCAGTCGGGCTGGTATGTGTATTGGTACTTATGATATGTCTGAAAATAAATATGGCTGATACGGTTGGATTGACACTTGTGACCGTTGTTTCTGTAATGGAAGCCTCAGGAGACTGGAAATTTGCGGTGACCCGCTTTGCGCTCACTTTGATTGGGATTGTGTCTGCTTTTGTCATCAATGTTAGCGTTTTTCCCCCGAAACCGAAAAGGCAGTTTATTAATCAGATTCAAAATGTATTTAACAGCATGTCTTTGTTGCTGCGTACTGCCATTTCCGATGAGATTAAGGAGTCTGTCTTTAAAGAGGAAAAAGGAAATCTGGAGGGAGCCATTAAATCGCTTTCGGACAAATATCATTTGTTCGAGGAAGAGCAGAAGAAACTCAAGCGCTCTAAGTTTAGTCAAACGAGACAAATGGTAGTATACAAACAAATGCTCGGAAGTTTGCACAAAGGATATGAGGTACTGGATGCAGTGGAAAGGCACTACTTCCAGTCTTTAAGGCCAAAGGGAACGGATGCTTTTTTTGACAGTCATCTGGAGCTACTGATTCGTTTTCACGAGCATGCTCTACTGAAATTCGAAAATAAGCTAAAACCGAATGAGGACGAAAGTGAATTGTTTCAGCAAGCCAACGGCGAATTTATGAAGCATGCGATTACACGTTTTGACCATTGTCAGGAGGGAATGCTGCGGCTTTCCATTGTAGCTGCGGCGATGTACGACTATGGTCATCAGCTGGAGAGGCTGAGCAGACTGGCCGATCATATTCATCCTGTGGAAGAGAGCAGATAGGCGAATTTCCTAAAAGAAAAGCGACCGCATTCATCAATCAGATGGCTGGTCGCTTTTTTATGTAATGAATTCAATTATGTAAGAACAGGTTAATAGAAGGTTGCCAGAACGCACAAAAAAAGCCCGCTGGTTGCGAACAGGGACTGAACTTGATACAATAGAGGATGCTCTGTTTTATGGTAAAACCATATGCTTAAGTTGTAAATCACACTTCTTTTTATATTATAGCATGCTTCAAAGGATTAGTCAATTTTCCCGGATCAGGGGGATGCCGTGAGTATGCCCGGGTCCATAATAGAGCATAGTTTGTACGCAAGGGAGCCCTGCGTGGAGCAGGAGGAAACGGAACAGGAGCGATGTCAGTGACTACTGAACAGCAATGGAATGAAGAACAACGAAGAGTAGAAGATGTGACCGCAGTGATTAGCGGGCGTATTCGGAAGCTAGAGACAGAGGTTGGTTCTGTGCGCGGAGATGTCGTCGATATGCGTAAAGACTTCTGGGATGAGGTAACGATCAATTTCAGTGAGGCGGATGATGTGGGCGAGACGTCCACCAGTTTGCGTCAGCAGTCTGAGATTTTGTCTGAGCGGGAACGAAGACACAAGCATTCTACAGAGGCGTTAGGTCGTTTGAAAAAGTTACTTGATTCACCGTATTTTGCACGCATTGATTTTGCTGAGGAAGGGCAGACTGCGGAACGTGTTTATCTGGGAATTGCCTCCCTGCTGGATAATCAAGATGAGGAGTTTCTGATATACGACTGGCGCGCGCCTATTTCCAATCTTTATTACGATAACATGCCGGGGCCCGCTTCATATAAGACCCCGGCAGGGGAGATGGAAGGGGAACTCACGCTTAAGCGCCAATTCTCGATCCGTGATGGACAGATCCGTTTTATGTTCGATACAGGGGTGACGATTGGAGACGAACTTCTTCAAGCAGTATTGAGCCGCAGCTCGGATGCTCAAATGAAAAGTATTGTCGCTACCATCCAAAAGGAGCAGAATCGCATCATCCGTGATGATCGAAGTCGGATGCTCATTGTTCAGGGGGCGGCGGGAAGTGGCAAAACCTCTGCTGCGCTTCAGAGAGTAGCGTATTTGCTGTATAAGTACCGGGATCGCTTACGAGCGGATCAGGTCGTGTTATTTTCGCCTAACCCGATGTTCAACAGTTATGTATCGACAGTATTGCCTGAATTGGGTGAGGAAAATATGCTTCAGGCCACGTTTCAGGAATATTTGGAGCGGCGTTTGGGCCGGGAGTTTCAGTTAGAAGATCCATTTGAACAGCTGGAATATGTGCTTTCAGCGTCGTTACAGCCTGGGTATGAAGCTAGGATGGAGGGTATCCGCTTTAAGTCGTCCAAGACATTCTTACATGTGATTACAGGCTACAAGACGTATTTGGAACAGGAGGGAATGCGTTTTAAACCCATCCGCTTTCAGGGACGTGAGGTGGTTTCAGTAGAGCAAATGGCACGCAAGTTTTATGAATTCGACTCTACGGTGCGGCTGGCGAACCGATTGGAACTGCTGCGGGATTGGATGCTCAAAGAGCTGGCCCGCTTTGGTAAGGAAGAATGCTCCGCCCCATGGGTGGATCAACAGATGGATCTGATGGAGCCGGAGGATTATCAGCGTGCCTATAACCGCATGCGCCGTAAATCCAAGAATAAGGGCGATACCTTCGACGATTTTACGCGTGAAAGAGAAATATTGGCGCGTATGGTGGTCAGTGACCGCTTAAAGCCCCTGCGCAAATGGATTAAGGCGCTTCGCTTCGTAGATACGACCCGGCTCTACAGCGAGCTGTTTATGAACGAGACGCTGCTGAGCCAACTGGCGAATCATGCAGAGCTGCCCGTCAGCTGGGGTGAAATTAGTCGACAAACTCTGGAACGAATTCAGGCTGGGGAGTTAGCGTATGAGGATGTGACACCCTTTTTATATTTGCGTGAGTTGATGCTGGGTTTCCGTTCTAATAGCAACATCCGTCACGTGTTTATTGATGAGGCACAGGACTATTCCCCATTCCAACTGGCTTTCTTCAAGCGCTTATTTCCACAGGCTAAAATGACGGCACTGGGTGATTTTAATCAGGCTATCTATGCCCATGCCTCGGTGCTTCAGGATGCAGAGCCATTGTATGACTTGTATGGTGCAGATCAGACCGAAATGATTTCCCTGACACGAAGCTATCGCTCAACACAGGAGATTGTGGAATTTACTCGGGGGATGGTCGCTGGGGGAGAGCACATTGTACCGTTTAATCGTAAGGGTGAGAAGCCTCTTGTAACCGAGGTGCATTCGCGTGAAAAGTTGCATCAACAGATAGCTGGGAATGTCACAGAATTGTTGGCAGAAGGCTATGAATCCATCGCGGTGATTTGTAAAAATGCTGACGAAAGCGCGGCAGCCTACGAAGCGCTGGAAGGAAAGCTGTCAGTGAAGCCAAAATTGATTAAGAAAACAACTCCCGCTTTTGAAAAGGGGATTCATATCATTCCGGCCTACCTGGCAAAAGGCGTGGAATTCGATGCGGTCCTGATTTATGACGGATCAGCGAAACAATACCAGCGTGAGAGTGAGCGTAAGTTATTCTACACCGCCTGTACGCGAGCGATGCATCTGCTGCATATTTATAGCATAGGGGAGATTACGCCATTCGTGAGTTTACGGGATTCGGATACGTATACTCGCAAAGTGGAAGAACGTGATCGTGTTCTATAGAGAGGACATTGGCAATCAGCTGGGGGCAAATACCTTAGAAACCCATGCGATGCTTGAATAGATGTAGAGTTGGCTGGCATTATGGAGCGTATTCCAGTAACATAAGCAAATAAGAAAAACAGGTAAGAAGCATAAACGGAGGTTACAAACGTAATGGACATGAAGAGTGTATTTCAACGCCCGCCGCTGGCGGACTGTGTACCCGAGCTGGTGGCTACAGCTAGAGGGGAGCGCAAGGCATCGCTGGTGATCCGCGGAGGAACGCTGGTCAATGTGGTATCGGGCGAATTGCTGCCAGGCATGTCTATTGCTGTGCAAGGTTCTCGTATCGCTTACGTCGGTAGGGACGTCAGTCATACGATTGGAGAAGACACCATAATCATTGAAGCCGAAGGCCGCTATATGGCACCGGGGTTACTGGACGGACATTGTCACATCGAAAGCACACAGCTGACCGTAACTGAGTTCGCTAAGGCTGTACTGCCGCTGGGAGTGACGGGTGGTTTTTTTGACCCGCATGAAATTTCCAATGTACTGGGTCTAAAAGGGCTTCGTCTGATGCTGGACGAAGCACGTACGACACCGCTTGCTGCTTACATGCAGGTGGCTTCTTGCGTGCCGTCCACAGGTCCGGAACTGGAAACGACGGGTGCCTCCTTCGGCCCGGCGGAAGTCGCAGAGGCGTTAAGCTGGGGCCCGGATATGATCGGGCTGGGCGAAGTCATGAATTTCCCTGGTGTCGTCTATGGAGACGATGTGATGATCGGGGAAATTCAGGCCACGCTGCGCGCGGGCAAGGTGGCGGATGGCCATTTTACATGGGCCTCCGATGATTGGCGTCTGCCGGTCTATGCAGCCGCGGGAATTACGGGCGACCACGAGTGTGTCACGCCCGAGGATGTAGCCGAGCGTATCCGACTCGGCATGTATGCCAAGATGCGGCAAGGCTCCGCATGGCATGATGTGGCCGAGACGATCCGAGCCAGCACGGAAATGGGTCTCGACACGCGCCGCATGATGCTGGTAACGGATGACCGCAGCGCAGAATCCTTGCTCCATGAAGGACAGATGGATTTCGTCGTGCGTCATGCCATTGCACAGGGCGTCAAGCCCGTAACCGCGTTTCAGATGGCCACGCTGAATACGGCAGAGCGCTTCGGCGTGGCACGGGATATCGGAGCGATCATTCCGGGTGCGATTGCCGACATTATTTTGCTTGATGGCCGATTGGCCGAAGTGAATGTGACGGCTACCATCGCAGCGGGCCAGCTGGTGGCCGAGCACGGTCAAATGGTCGCCGATTGGGACGGCTTCGATTATCCTGCGGAAGTGATGGACACCGTCCATCTGGGGCGAGAGCTGAGTGCTGCAGATTTCCGCATTGCGGCTCCAGTACAGGAGGGGGATGTACCTGTACGAGTGATTCGTGTTACGGAAAATCACGTGGACACGAAGGAAGTGCGGATGACCGTTCCGGTCCGTAATGGAGAAGTCACGGCAGATTCTGCACAGGATTTGTGCAAAATAGCCGTTTTCGAGCGCCATCATGCCAGTGGCAGTCACGCGGTTGCACTTGTAACAGGTGTAGGCTTCACCGAGCCGGCTGCGATTGCCATGACCGTCGCGCATGATAGCCACAACCTGCTCGTCATTGGTAATGATGACGAGCTCATGACCCAGGCGGCGAAGCAGGCTGTTGCCCTGCGTGGTGGCGTGGTCGTCGTATCCGCCTCGGGTGAGACGCGCTTCCCGCTGCCTATCGCCGGGCTGATGTCCCCAGCTCCGTTTGCAGAGGTGGCTGCGCAGTCCGAAAGTATCAGCCGGGCGCTTCAGCAATCCGGCTGCATGCTGAACAACGCGCTGATGACACTGTCACTGCTCGCACTGGTCGTTATCCCTGAAATCCGTCTGTCGGATCAGGGGCTTGTCGTGATCGGAGCGGATGGCATCCGCAAGGTATCTCTTTTCGTGGAAGAGGATGCTGCGGAAGTCTGATAGAACACGTCGCTGGGGGTTGTCCTGCAGGTCTGCCCAGACCTGAGGGATAACCCCTGTTTTTCATATACGAAGCCAAAAAAGTTATCTTCGATTCCTTTATAAAAGTCAAGGAGTGGTGAGCAGATGCATCCCTGTTATCGTTCATTAGAAAAGATGGCTCATCAAGCCTCGATTATAGAGCAGGATTGGAACAGGTTTGTAGAGCAAACCCATGTGAAGCATATTCAGCAGGGAATTTGCCTTTTATCTTTTGGAGACGAAAAAAGTGTAATTAGAAAAAATCACATTATACAGTTGTGTTACTTATAATCTTCAGAAAACCGTTTTTCCCAGCGGTAAACATTAACTGATTAATGGATTTTCTTGCGGTATCGTTAAACAAATACCACTCATCTTTCGATACGTCATGAACTAAAATCTCTGGATATTCTGTTGAAAGTTCAGATGGAACAGGACTAATTAAAGAATAAATATCAAAACGAACTAAGCTTTTCCCTTTTTGGTCTAAGAAATCATATTGTGCATTTTTATAATAAGACCCAAATGTGTCAATAGTGAAGCTCCAAGAGTAGTTTGCAGGTGCTTCAACCTTTTCACCTATGTTTTTTGCAAAAATATTATAAATGGTTTCATTAAATGCATTTACATTAATTTGCTGAACTACGCCGCCCATAAACATATGGTATTCATATTGCAATGCTTTTACTTGTACACCGTCTATGAACAATGGTTTAGTATCAACAGTCACTGCAAAGTTGTTGTAATTGACATTACAGCCAAACGTCTCTGCAATAAAACGAAGTGGAACATATATGCGATTATTTTTCGTGTATGGTTTTACATCAAGCAGTATCTTTTCTCCGTTTTTTTCCGCGGTGCTTCTATTTATTGCTAATTTCACTTTCATATCGCTTTTTGCGAGAATAACCTCGGAATTGGACCACTCGACGCTAGCCCCCAAACTTTCACTAATAACACGTAGAGGTACCATTGTGCGTTTGTTCTTCATTTCGGGCTTCACATCGGATGTAGTAGTCACACCGTCAACTTTGATTTGATTTTCTGCTGCATAAGTAGTGGACGATGAAATAAATAAAAAAATTGTAAGAAAAGCCCCAAAGAAAGCTTTTTTCATAAATGATTGCTCCTTTCTTGGTTTAATTTGTTGCACAGCAACTTTACCCCATATTAAGACGCAACTGGATAAAGATCGTTGCGCTGTCCTGTCTGTTAACTTAACGTAACAACCAGTTTGTACTATTTAATTAACTTCCGACATTTACCAACTTTAAACTTCTAATCTTCCTGGGGAATTATGTCGATAACATTGAATATTATTCATAAAATTTATCAAAGTAAATCCTTAGGGGGAAAGTTAATGAGAATACAGCTAAAAGTTGCGATTTCTCTAGCATGTTTAATGATGTTTATAGGTTGCTCAGCCTCACCAGTATCACAGCAGACGACCAAGATTACACTTTTGAATTCCAAAAGTGAAATAAAAACTCAGTTAGAAGAAGTAGCAAAACAATACAATCAAGAGCACTCTGAAGTATCTTTGGAGATTATTACCGCTCCTGAGGGGACGTCTGCATATCAAAAGCTGATGTCGATGTACGGCTCAGGAAGTCCCGCTACCATGTCGATGCTGGATCCTGGGGATGCTCAGCAATTTCTGGATAAAGCCGTTGATTTAAGCAAAGAAAAGTGGGTAGCTGATACGATAGAAAATGGACTTGACGCCGTTAAGAAAAGTGATGCTGTGCTGGGGTTTCCATTTGCAGTGGAAGGCTACGGATTAATTTACAATAAGAAAGTGCTGGACAAAGCAACAGGTGGGGCTTTTGATGCTTCCTCGGTAAAAAGCAGAAGCAGCCTGAACTCATTAATGGCTAGGATTCAGAAGACGGGAGTAGCACCGGTCATGCTTTCACCAATGGACTGGTCTCTCGGCTCTCATCTTTTAGCTTTGTCTTATTCTGTTCAGCCTGGGGGTTTTCCGGAGTTTGTTAAAGGTATGCAGGATAACTCCATAGACATGTCCCAAAACAGTGTGATGTCTGGATGGGTACAAACTTTAGACCTACTCAAGGATAACAGCATCAATAAGAATTCGCCTTTGGACAGCACGTATGACGATGGAGCTAAAGCATTAGGAGAGGGAAAAGTGGGGCTTTGGTTTATGGGCAACTGGGCTTGGGCGGGGATTAAGAGCAATGATACAGCAAATGAGGAATACGGTTTTTTGCCCCTTCCGTTAAGCGATAATACGGATGACCCTAACAATGCTAAGATTACAGTCGGTGTAACAAAGTATATTTTCATTGACTCCACAGCTACCACACCTCAGGAGCAAGAGGAAGCAAAGAAGTTTCTGAACTGGCTGGTATACGACAAGTCCGGACAAGATTTTCTGGTAAACAAGGCTAATACGGTACCCGCGTTCAAAAATATTGATTTAGAGCCTGCCGATCCTTTGGGAAGATCAATCAAGTCGTATATCTCGAGCGGAAAGACGCTGCCGTTTATGTCAACCCTTCCACCTGATCATGGGGCCATCACAGGAGCATCTATCCAAAGCTACATCAGTGGAAAGATAGATAAGGCTGAGCTGTTGCGCCAAATACGCATATATTGGAAAGCTCAGCAGTGATGACACGAGACCAGTCACGGGAGGAAGATAAAGATGTTTAAATTAACGTTAAAGAAAAAAATAATTAGTGCAGCGCTCATACTGGTTATCGTACTTTCCCTTTCAAGTGTTATAGGCGTCATTAAGATGTCGGAAATGGGAGAGGCTTCTGACAAGGTAAATAACAGGTCTTTACCCGCGGTTATTCTTCTTCAGGGTATGGATAAGCAGATTACAGAAATCGATAGACTCACCGTTCGATTGATACTTGAAGAGGATGCGGCTGTTCGCAGCACTTATCAAGAAGAACTAACCAAAGCTACTGCTTCAATGGATAAGAGTGTAAATGAATATCAAAGTTTAGCCTCTACGGCAGAGGAAAAAGAACTGTTCACCAACTTTTATGGTCAGTGGGCAATGTATCTTCGCCATCTCAAAGTGGTTTCCGCTGCCATGGAAGAAAACGACAAAGTGATGGCCTACATGATCATTCATGGAAATTCTTCTATTTATAAGGCAGCATTAGACGATGTAAATAAACTGAAGCTACTTAATGAGCAGTACGCTACTGATGCCGCTAATCAATCGAGTCAATCTTACCATTCAGGTAGAATTTTAATGATTTCTCTGACGATCATATGTACGATACTTGGAATCATTGGTTCTTTTTTACTGGCTCAATCGTTCACTAAGCCCATATTAAAGATAGCGGAACAGATAAAGCTGGTAACGAGGGGGAACCTGCAAGTGGAACCCCTTAGTATCCGATCAAAAGATGAGGTCGGGGAACTGGCATCCGATTTTAATGAAATGTGCGATTCACTGCGCAACCTTTTAAAGGAAGTTGTGGATAATTCCTTACTGGTTGCCTCTACGGCTGAACAGTTAACGGCCAGTGCGGAACAGACAAGCATCGCTACCGAGCAGATAGCTATAAGTGCCACTCAAGTCGCAGAGGGATCTCAGACACAGCTTGCAGATATAGCTGAAACGCTGAATTACACGGTAGACGTTTCTAAAAGTGTAGACAACATAACCAATCGCTTTGTTCATGTGGCTAATCTCACAACCCAAGCACAAGAAAAAGCAAACAACGGGAAAACCCGAATGTCTTCGACTGTCTCCCAAATAAGAGATGTGCATACCAAGGTAACTCAATCCGCTGAAGTGGTAAATATTCTAGGCGAAAAGTCGGCGGAGATTAAACAGATCACAGCTATGATCAGTGATATAGCAGCCCGAACCAACTTGCTTTCACTAAATGCGAGTATAGAAGCTGCAAGAGCGGGAGAGCAGGGAAAAGGGTTTGCGGTTGTTGCTTTTGAAGTACGCAATTTGTCGGCACAAGCAAGTGAAGCAACAGGCAAGATCTCTTCTCTGGTCAACGAAATTACCTTAAGAACAAACGAAGTCGTGCTTTCAATGAACGAAGGTGTTCAATCTCTAAATGAAGGTATGATGCTTGTCGAAGGTGTCGGTAACGTCTTTTCTGAGATTGTAGGTGCCGTTGAAGAAGTGAGCGGTGAGGTGGACACTGCGGCTGTAGAAGCAAGATCTGTAAATGAAGGAACCGTTTCTATGGTGGAATCTATGAGAAAAATTGCTGAAATCTCCGAACGTGCAGCCGATTCTACTCAAACAGTCGCAAGCGTGGTCGAGGAAACTACCGCTTCCATGCAGGAAGTGTCTGCAGGTGCTAACATGCTTGCCAAGCGGGCGGAAGAGATGAATCAAACGGTGTCGGTATTCAAGATTTAAAATAAGCTTCAAATTAACTGGAGTTAAGAGCGGCAGCCTTGGACGAGAAAAACAAGTCCTAGACTGCCGCTGTTCTGTTAAGCTCAAACCATTAGATTACGAATGAACTGCTTCAGCTTTTTTGTTTGCTCTTTTCAAATCTTGTTTACGGCGTTCCTCCAGATACCGTTCCCCATTCTTCTTGTCTGCTGTCAGTGTAAAGCAGGATATGATGGTGAACAGGCCTGCAATGGAACCCAGAATTACATAGGTAATCGGGAAATTTAATACTTCATACATATGCCCCACAATGGGCGAGAAAATGGAAACCACCAGGGAGCCCATAAACAAATACAGCAGGTACATGGTGGAGGACAGGCGCTGGTCAAAGTTAACGGTAATATATTTGAAGATGGCTACCAGAATAAGCGGTTTCTCCAGGGAGTGAATCATCTTCATTGCAGCGACCCATATGGAACCGAATGGCAACGAAGAGCCGATAATACGCAAAGACATAATCGACCCGGCAATAATTAATGCCCATTTGGCGGTCGTTTTGTTTACAAACCAAGGGGTAACGAAAAGGAACACAAATTCCAGGAAAACTTGCACAGCGCTCAAATCGCCAAGGAATTGATTTCCTTCCGCTTTGGAACTGAACTGCGATACGAAGTATGTGGCAAACTGTTGGTCATATACCTCATAAATTTGGGTCACGCCAACCATGAATAGCATAAGAAACCAGAACTTTTTGGTACGTACGAGATGCAGTACATCAATTAGCTTCAACGATTCTGTTTTCTGCTGCTCCTGTCCGGAAATTTCGACTTTGGTCAGGAAGATGCAGATCATGGCAACAATGGCAGATACCGAGGCGATCCAGAAGGTCAGATTTACATTGATATTGATGACCCGTCCAGCAACAAAAGTAGCCGCCGCCCATCCGAGCGAACCCCACATACGAACCCGTCCGTATTCAAAGCCATATTTACGCGAAACTTTGTCCATATACGAATCGACGACACCGTTACCTGCATTAAACACCAGGCCGATAAATAGCGCACCAACAATGGCACCAATGACGAACTGCGTTTGAAGCAATGGACCGTACACATAGATAAAAAAGGGTCCGACGAGCAAAAGGATTGTAAAGAGTATGTACAGCAGATGTTTTCTCAAGCCCAGCTTGTCAGATAAGTAACCGAACAGGGGCTGCATGATCAAGGCGACGATTGAATTAGCCGCGTATAGAAATCCCGTGTAGGTTTGTGAAATTCCCAGGCTTTGTCCCAGCCAAATGACAAAAAAAGACATGGCGGCAGACCATGTAAACAGATAAGCGAAGTTAAAAATACTCAAAGACCAATAGTTGCGTTTTGCCAAATTCATCATGTTTAAGCACCCCTTTAAATTGTAGCGGCTCAAATTGTATACAACGTCAGTATGCATTGTCTGTACTATTAATTGTAAGGATTATTCAGATGCTTCCATAGGGCATTTTCCCAAGATTTCCTGTGCTTATTACAATCAGTTGATAATTCGAATAAAACAGCCGATCCTGATATGGATTAAATATGGTAAAATATACAAAACAGATTATGTATTACTCTTTCGAACAGAGATGAAGAATGCGTATGATTTTAAAGAAATCTAACATAGCGAACGCTTGAGAGTTAACTCACTTTCTTTATCCAAAAGCAACCAGGCAGCTCTTGATGTAAGCGATATGACGGTAACATGAGAATATGCTGTTACATGGGTGTTTGAACTAATTAAAAACTTTTACGAGACCTACCAGGTGTGTGTAACTACATCTACGTCTTGTAAGAAATAAGTCCTAAGTGTAAAATTCCCTTATAGTTCATTAAGCTCACTAAGTAGGAGGAGAAACATAGGGTAGCATCATAATTGTAAAAGCAAGGGGATGAAGTGATTCATTTTGCAAGTACAAAGTTACTTGAAACAGTGATCGTATATAGAGTATTGTGTAACGACGAGTTAAGACGAAACCCACTCACCCTAAAGGCACAGGTTATCACCCTACACTAGTCAGAAGGGGGGAGCGGATGGCTGTCCCTGATTGGTGATGGCATTTAGATCGAACTGAGCATTATTTGTGAAAAGCACCATATTACATACTCTAGGCAATCAGATACCGTTCTTTGGATGCAACATGGGCTACGTCCCTATTAACATATATTATACAAATTAAAGAGAAAACGAATAAAAACAAAATGTTGTGAATTCGTAGTTGGAGGATTTATTATGTCGAAAAGTGTTTCTTCGTCCTTTATTATCATTATAGGATCAATGCTATTTGCCTTATTTTTTGGTGCAGGGAATCTAATCTTTCCACCTATGCTTGGGCAAATGGCTGGAAAGAATGTATGGATAGCCAATGCAGGTTTCTTGGTTACTGGAGTTGGCTTACCATTACTAGCCGTCACAGCCTTTGTTTTTTCGGGCAAAAGCAATTTGCAAACTTTAGCGAGTCGTGTACATCCTGTATTCGGCATTGTCTTTACAACTATTCTTTATCTAGCCATCGGGCCTTTATATGCAATTCCTAGAACCGGTAGTGTGTCATTTGAAATTGGAGTCAAACCTTTTTTTTCAAACAATGCAGATCATCCTGTCGCACTTTTTGTATTTACTATCCTTTTTTTTGCAGTTGCATGTTTGTTATCACTTAATCCTACAAAAATTATTGATGTAATCGGAAAGTTTTTAACACCCATTAAATTGACATTCATTGGATTACTTGTGATTGTAGCTATTATTCACCCAATAGGAAAGTTCCAAGAACCTGCGGAGGGTTATACATCGAATGTCTTTTTCAAAGGCTTTCAAGAGGGTTATTTAACATTGGACGCTCTTGTAGCCTTTATTTTTGGAATTATCATTGTGAATGCAATTAAGGATAGAGGAGTTACTTCCAAAAAAGAGTTGATGATCATTTGTGCCAAAGCGATAGCAATTGCGGTTATACTCTTAGCTTTTATCTATACGTCTCTTTCATACATGGGAGCTTCTAGCGTTGAAAAATTGGGTGTTTTAGGAAATGGGGCTGAGGTGTTAGCTAAGGTTTCCTCCTATTATTTTGGATCTTATGGTTCTATTCTATTAGGCTTAATGATTACAGTAGCGTGTTTAACGACAAGTGTGGGGCTTATCACTTCCTGCTCTTCCTTTTTTCATGGATTATTTCCAAAAGTCTCTTATAAAAGAGTTGCTCTCATGTTATCTATATTTAGTACCCTTGTAGCTAACATAGGTTTAACTCAGCTCATTAAGGTTTCAACGCCAGTATTAATGGCAATATATCCTATTGCTATTTCTCTGATATTTTTAACTTTTTTACATCCCGTATTTAAAGGAAGGTCAGAAGTATATCAAGGCAGTTTGATATTAACTTTTATCATTAGTTTATTTGATGGCTTGAATGCTGCTGGAATAAAAATTAATGTAATTAATGATTTTTTCACTCATCTTCTTCCATTATATAATGTAGGGTTAGGGTGGTTAATTCCCTCTGTTTTAGGAGGCGTAGCTGGCTACATATTTACTAAGTTAAGAGGAAGAAAAATAATTTTAGTACTTATGAAGCCCAAAAAAAATAAATGATTTATCCTATGCATATTAGTCTGTTATATAAGGGACAGCAAGCGCCTGATCTGCTTCGTGCTGCTTACGGTACTGCGAAGGGGTCAGGCCGTTCCATTTTTTAAAGGTCGCAATAAAATAGCTTAGATTGTCAAAACCAACATCCAGCGCAATATCAACCACTTTGCGATCACTTTGCTCCAGCAACCTGCAAGCCTTTTGAATCCGATGATAGTTAATATATTCTACCGGGCTTTTCTGAACCATCTGCTTAAAAAAACGGCAAAAATGCCCCTCACTCATTCCAATCTCATCTGCGATCTCCCGTAAACGTATAGGCTCATGAGCATGACTGTTAATATACACCAGCGCTTTTTTGATCCGTTCAACTTTATTGCGTTGCCCTGCCATAATCACATCCTCTCCGTTAGCGGGGGTCATGTGTGGGTACAGACAGGCGATCATGCTATAGAGCTGCGCCTTGGTCGCCAGTTCACGGGCAGGCGCATTCTGCTCATGGCTGGTGATAATGTGTCGCAATGCAGCCAGCACCTCTTGCTCCCAGGGCTGCACGCCACGAATGTGAGGGGGAGGGACAAGCTTTTTACTGATAAATGGGTCAATAAACTGTGTTTGCACCGTATCCTGCGTGCGGCTGTGCAGCATGTCGGGGTGAAACACCACCGCAGAAAATACGCAACGAGCGCTTTTTTGTAAATAACCTGCGTGAAGCTCACCACTGTTGACAAAAAGAGCTTCACCTTCGTTCACCTCCGTATAGACCATATCCGTCTGAAATACGGCGCTCCCCTGTTCGACTATGATAAACTCCATCTCTTCATGCCAATGAGACTCCAGTATACTATTTCCGTTCAACTGCTCCACGCTTGGGTATACGCTGACTGGGTACATGGGATTGCCATGAATGCGGTTTTCCCGCAACATTTCTCTTTGCATTTCTATGACTCCTTTTCCGCAAACTGATTTAAATATAAAACATCAAAATATTGATACAATACGTCAAAATAAAAGAAGTAAACCCTTACATAAATCAATATTATTATAGTAAGGATTTCGAAAAAATCCAACAAGCGATTTGAGATTAAGAAAATAAAGATTGAAGCGGAGGAAGAAACAGATGAAATTTACTGATGGCTATTGGATGGTTCGCAAGGGCTATGAAATACAAAATCCTGCTGAAATCCGTGATATTGTGACGGACGATGCTTCCATGACGGTATATGCAGCCACCCACCGGATCGAGCATAAAGGAGATACGCTGAACGGAGCGTTGCTGAAAGCGACCTACAGCTCGCCTATGCCGAATGTCATTCAGGTGCGTCTGAACCACCATAAGGGACGGGTGCATCAGGGACCGAATTTTGAAATTCACACCTTGCCAACAGAGGTAGACATTACGGTGGATGAGGACGTAGCGGTACTGAAAAGCGGCGATCTGAGTGTGCGAGTCGGCCGCGGGAAGAGCTGGGATGTAGGCTTTTATGTCGAGGATCGCAAAGTCACAGGCAGCGGACATCGGGGACCAGGCTATATTACAGACCCGCAGGATCAGCCTTTTTTCCGGGAACAGCTGGAGCTGGGCATCGGTGAGTACGTATACGGACTTGGAGAGCGTTTCACTCCATTCGTAAAAAATGGCCAGGTAGTTGATATCTGGAATGAAGATGGCGGGACTAGCAGTGAGCAGGCATATAAAAACATTCCATTCTATCTATCTAATAAAGGGTATGGTGTGTTCGTCAACCATCCAGAAAAGGTATCCTATGAGATTGCATCGGAAAATGTATCAAAGGTTCAGTTTAGCGTCTCCGGCGAATCGTTAGAGTATTTTATTATTGGTGGAGCTAACCCTAAAGAAGTACTGGACAATTACACCAAGCTGACGGGTAAGCCTGCATTACCACCAGCCTGGACCTTTGGTTTGTGGCTGACCACTTCGTTCACAACAGATTATGATGAAGCGACAGTGAACCATTTTGTCGACGGGATGGCTGAGCGGGATCTGCCACTCTCGGTATTCCATTTTGACTGCTTCTGGATGAAGGAATACCAATGGTGCGATTTCCAGTGGGATCAAGACATGTTCCCGGATCCGGAAGGCATGCTGCAGAGATTGAAGGCAAAGGGTCTCAAAATTTGTGCATGGATCAATCCGTATATTGCGGAAAAATCCATTTTGTTCGATGAAGGTATGGAGAATGGTTATCTGGTCAAAACCGCCGATGGCAGCGTGTGGCAATGGGATATGTGGCAGGCGGGGATGGGGCTGGTTGACTTCACGAATCCGGCTGCAGTCGCCTGGTACCAGGAAAAGCTCAAGGTGTTGGTAGATCAGGGGGTGGATTGCTTTAAAACTGATTTTGGCGAGCGCATCCCTACCCATGTGGTATATCATGACGGCTCTGATCCAATGAAGATGCATAATTATTATACGCATTTGTACAACAAGGCTGTATTTGATGTGCTGGAGGAAAAGCTGGGTAAAAATGAAGCCGCGTTATTTGCGCGTTCCGCTACAGCCGGGGGGCAACAGTTCCCGGTTCACTGGGGCGGAGACTGCTCGTCGACGTATGAGTCGATGGCGGAATCCTTGCGAGGCGGTTTGTCGCTTGGTTTGAGCGGCTTCGGCTTCTGGAGCCATGATATTAGCGGCTTTGAGTTAACGGCTGCGCCGGACGTGTACAAACGGTGGGTACAATTCGGGCTTCTGTCCTCTCATAGCCGTCTGCACGGAAACGAATCCTATCGCGTGCCCTGGCTGTTTGATGAAGAATCAGTCGACGTGGTGCGCAGTTTTACAAAACTCAAATGCTCGCTAATGCCATACCTGTATCCTTCTGCTGTGGAATCCTCAGAAAAGGGACTGCCGATGATGCGGGCTATGGTATTGGAATTCCCGCAGGACCCAACCTGTGCAACGCTGGATCTGCAATACATGCTGGGGGATTCCATTTTGGTAGCCCCGATCTTTAATAAAGAAGGCAATGTGCAGTATTATGTACCAGAGGGTAAGTGGACAAATTTACTTACGAATGAGAGCGTGTTAGGTGGTCGTTGGGTTAACGAGCATCATGATTTTACAACTTTGCCTGTGCTCGTGAAGCCGAACACACTTTTGGCAATCGGTCATGAGAACAGTCGTCCGGATTATGATTATGCTGATCAAGTGGCGCTTCATTTGTTTGAACTTGGTGAGGGGCAACAGGCTCGAACGATTATCGTGAATACGTCAGGTGAAGAGGAGCTAACGGTTACTGCTAGCCGCAAGAATTCTGTCATTACGGTGAAGGCAGAAGGTGCTGTTAAACCATGGTCGATAGTCCTGCGCGGTATCCACAAGGCTGTTCAAGTGGAGGAAGGCAGTAGCCAGTCGGGAGAACAGGGTGTAACCATTACACCAGCTTCCAGCGGACAGCAAGAGCTTACGATTCACTTGGGCTAGGTAAGGCGCTAGAAAGTGGATGAAGTATGTCATAATGTAGCGATTATATGCAAAAAAAGGCTTGCCTGATCCAATAGGCAAGCCTTTTTTGATGCAGATTTTTGATAGAGACCAGTTGCAACTTTTAGCTTTGGTATTTATTTCTATTTATTCTGCTGGAGTAGCAGCGGTACAATATACTGCCGGAAAATATCTACAGGAGTCCTTTTCTTTTTAAATCTATCAGCGGTAACGACAACAACCATGTCATACGACGGGACGACAACAATATATTGCCCACCAAAGCCGAGAGCGTAAAAATAGTCCGTTTCAGTTCCTATCTCTGTTTCATCTGAAAAGGAAGAAGTCCACCAGTGCCAGCCGTAAAATGCCTTTTGTGGTTTGGCAGCAGGAAGAAACGAACGGGTTGAATATCGGACTGTCTCTGTTTGGATGATGTGCCGTCCTTCCCAGCCTCCTTGGTTCAGATAAAGCCGCCCGAATTTGAGCATGTCCATCGGCCTGAGATGCAGTCCGAATCCACCCGTATGAGTACCCTGAGGATCGGTTTCCCAATGATAGCTTTCGATACTGAGCGGTTGGAATAATTGCTGCTCGGCAAATTCAGCAACTGTTTGTCCAGAAACATTACGTAGTATGGTGGCCAAAAGTTGAGAACAGCCAGAACTGTATTCCATTCGCGTACCTGGCACATCCGATAATGGCTGTGAAAGCACAAATTGCACCCAGTCTGACGTTTTGCTCATGGTAGGAAAAGAATTTTGTCCGCCAAATTCCGTCCAGTTAAAGCCTGCGGACATCGTCAGCAGATGTTCAATCGTAATATCACGCTTACGAGAATCACTATCTGTGGCCAACTGGGGAAAGAATTCGAGGATCGGCGTCTCCGGTTTCGGTCCCCGTTGCTGGTCCATAGCGATACTAACTAATGCGGAAATCACGCTTTTGGTACAGGAATTTATTTTATAGAGTTCATTAGCAATTTGAGGTTCACGATAGTAATTCATGATCATGTTACCCTGCTGCTCAAGCAGGCAGCTGCGGGTTTCCAATTCGTTAAGCACGTGAATAAGCGGTTTGAGTTCCAGACTTTTCATGCAGATCCTCCTTGAGGCTTATGGCATAGCAATACATAGTATATCATTTTAATAGTCCGAAATTCGAAGAGTACAAACTGAAAACAGTTCATTTACTAATTTTGAATTTTTTTGTTCTTTGATATTAAAAAAGATATATATGTTCACTGAATAGACACAAGTATATTTAAAAATCTATACACTTTTTCTGTTTCATTCAAAAAAACAATCGAATAAAACGATATATAGTAAGTTGGACATTTTATTCAGAAATAACTGGGGGACCGATTCATGAATTTAACAATTAAGGCCAAAATGATTCTTAGCGCGATACTGATTCCGAGTGTGATTGCAGCTATGCTGCTGACCAATTACATTTTAAGCGTACATAGTGAGAATGAGTACAAGGATATTATGAATCGTGAAGAGGCTATTGCGTATAACTCGAAGTCTCTTCAATTTTTGTTAAACGGCATATCTAATGATGAGCGGGCATATTTGCTAACTCGTGATGAACAGTACGGGCGAGAGATCGGAAACAAGCAAAGTGAAGTTGCAAAGTTGCTACAGGAGACAGAAGCTCTGCTTAATACAGGTAATGAGGATTCTAAGAAAAAAATGACTGATCTCAAGACGGGGATTAATACTTACATGAATCAAGTTCATCGTTTACTGACTACAGCGGGGTATCAGAGTACAAGAGACGATGCTTTCCCGCCATTTTCTGATTTGCTCGATGATTTTGAAAACGAACGGGTGTTGCGTAAGCAACTTGATACCAAGGTAGTAGCCTTTGTCAAAGCTCAAGAAGATATGGTAACGGTGAAAGTACAGCAAGCGCACCAAACGATGACGAATACATCCTTGATTACGAGTATTGTAGGACTTCTAGTTATCATTTACAGTATTGTTCAATCCATCGTTTTGATTCGTTCAATTCGTCCATTACACCATATGAATGAGCAGCTGTTGGAAATGTCTGAAGGTGGGGGAGATTTGCGTAGCCGACTGGATATTACGTCCAAAGACGAAATCGGTATGATTGCAAGCTCCTACAACAAGCTTATTGAGGGGTTCCGCAGTATTATAGTGGATGCTCAGGATACGGCGCGTACATTAACCGTAACCGCAGAGCGGGTTAGCGTAAGTACAGAGGAAATGAATCAGGCCAATCGTCATACTTCCGGTGTAATGGAAGAGCTAGCGGCTGGTATGGAGCATCAGGTCGATGATATTACACAAACTACAGATACCGTAAAAGAACTAGCCCACGAACTGGAGCATATTGCAGCTACGAGCCAGCAGGTGTATGAGTTGTCTGATACAGCCGCTAAAGATGCAGAAGCAGGAGAACAATCTATAGGTCAGGCTATGCTTCAGATGGAGAAGGTAAGCGAAAGTGTAGACAGCTCTGCACGTGCTGTACGTTCACTTAGTGAACAGGCCGAACAGATTGGCATGATCGGAGCTGTTATTACCGGGATAGCCAAACAGACAGGAATGCTGGCGCTCAACGCGTCGATTGAAGCGGCAAGAGCCGGAGAGCAGGGCAAAGGATTTGCAGTTGTAGCCTCTGAGGTAAGAAGATTGGCCGAGCAGGTATCGGTTTCAGCAGCAGAAATCACACAATTTGTGCAAAATATTCAGGAGCATGTTGGAAATGTGGCTTCCAGTATGCAGACAGGGACGGTTGAAGTGCAGTCTGGCGTAAAGGTTATGCAATCCGCAGAAACCGCATTTCGTCAGATTGGAAGTTCCATTCAACTGGTCAGCGAACAGATTCACAGTGTAAATCGGTCTGTAGAACAGATGTCCGGCGGTTCCGAGCGAATGGTGGAAGCGGTGGAACGCATACGTGAAGTAGCAGAGCAGTCGGCAGGGGGAACCCAGAGCGTCAGTGCGGCAGCTGAAGAGCAGCTGGCTTCTATGGAGGAAATTGCATCATCTATTCATACACTGGCGGATATGTCGCAACTGCTGAATGCAAGGGTCGGTGGATTTAAAGTGTAACCGCATAAATCCCCACCAATGTAAACACAATAACATCTGTTGAACGAATCAGAACAGCTGTGTTATTACTTTTGCAAAGGTGGTAACGGGATGCAACAAAATAAAGGGAATCTGCTTGCGTTAGGTTCCATCCCGCTGATGATGACGCTGGGTAATTCCATGCTGATTCCTGTTTTACCGGAAATCGGACGTAAGCTACATGTAAGCTCTTTTCGGATTAGCATGTTGATTACAGTATATGCGGTAGTGGCCATTTTACTGATACCGATTGCGGGCTATCTCTCCGACCGATTTGGCCGTAAGGCGGTAATTGTTCCCTGTCTGATTCTGACTGTGATTGGAGGGGGGATTTCTGCGGCGGGAGCATGGCTGCTTCACGATTCGGCAGCATACTGGACCATTATTGGAGGCCGTCTACTTCAGGGTGCGGGAGCGGCAGGGGCTTTTCCTATAGTCATTCCGCTTGTAGGTGATTTGTACGAAAACGAGGATGAGGCCAGCAAGAACCTGGGCGTCGTCGAGACCTACAACACATTCGGTAAAGTGTTAAGTCCGATCCTCGGTGCCGCGTTGGGAGCAGTTCTATGGTTTTTGCCATTGGCAGTAATTCCAGGTCTCTGTCTGATTTCGCTCATTTTGGTGCTTTGGCTGATCCATGTGCCCAAACGTAAGAACCAACCGATTATTTTTCGAGAGTTTGTGGGAAATGTGAAGCGGGTGCTTGCCGAAAAAGGACGCTGGCTCTATGCTATTTTCGCTATGGGCGGCATTTGTATGTTTGTCATTTTTGGCGTCTTGTTCTACTTATCCGACATACTAGAAAGTCGTTACAACCTCCGTGGGGTCTGGAAAGGTTTTGTGCTGGCCATTCCGCTTATTTCCCTCTGTCTGTGCTCTTATGTAGGAGGCAAGATTATCGGCAAGCACAAAAAGCGCATGAAATGGATCGGTTTCAGCGGTTTGACCATATTGACGATCAGCTTTGCCATTCTCGGATTTTTTCAACATATTTATGCGGTGATTGGACTGTTTACGTTAGGGGGCGGCGGAATTGGGCTCGCATTGCCTTGTTTGGATGCCCTGATTACGAAGGGAATTGAAAAAGAGGAGCGCGGAACCATTACTTCGTTGTACAGCAGCATGCGCTTTGTCGGGGTATCGCTAGGCCCTCCGGTTGTTTCCTTGCTGCTGGGTCGCAGTGGACATGGTCTGCTCTTTGGCGTGATGGCCGCAGTGGGAGGCATTGCAGCTCTGCTGATGCTATTTGCGGTCAAACCCAAGCAGGATGAACCAACAGATGACAAATCCAGTGACCGTATGAGTGTAAATGAGGAGCTAACAGGGGTGGCCCGAGAAAAGCCTCTTTCTTCCAAGCTAAAACGCAAAACTCCTGCGAAATAAATGAAAAGGCACCCGTTGTCCATGAAACTATGGCAACGGGTGCTTTTGATTATAAGCAGTTATAAACTAAATGTATTTGAAAACAATAGCTTTACCCATTGAGAGAAACATGCGATTTAGGCTTACGGCTTGCGATGATTTGTATAACATAGATCAGCAAAAACAGTACAATAAACAGCGAGGAAAGGCGGTACATCCACGCATAATCACTTGCTTTGGCAATAATGCCAAGTATAAGCGCACCGGCTGCAACCCCGAAATCGAGGGAATTGAGAAACATACCATTTGCCATGCCTCTTTGTTTAGGAGATACAATCTGAATCATCCAGGTTTGCAGGGTTGGCTGCATCACACCAAATCCGATACCGTAGCAAAGAGCCGACACATACATGAAATCATCACTGTGCGCGTAGGAAAGCAGGAGCAGACCGCCAATTAAAAAGAGGGAGCCGGGGATGAGCAGTGCTTTTGCTCCTTTTTTATCATAAATACGGCCCGAGAAGGGACGCACAATCAGCACGGAAACCGCATTAAACAGGAAAAAATAGGCCGGGTGCGCCAGATTTGCTTCATTTCCGTAAAGCGCCATAAAGCTGAGTAATCCGCCATATGTAATAGACATCAGCATGTTCAGTAAGGCGGGAATCCACAGTTTACGGTTAAATGCCGGTTTTCGCCCCTCTTCCAAAGGAATCATAGGGGGTTCGATGTGCCCCTTAGGTAATGTACGAATGAGCCAGTGAGCCAAAGGGAATATAACAATAATGACAGCTGCTGTCGTATAGGCGAGCAGGTTAAAGCTCCCGTATTGCAGCATTGAGATGCCAATGGTCGGCCCAATCGACATCGCTAGACTGGTGGATAAACTAAAATACCCCATTCCTTCACCAAGGCGCTTGGACGGGATGACGTCAGAGGCCATCGTTGGAAAAGCCGTACTGCTCATACCGAAGCCGATCCCGAATAACATCCGCATGAGCAGCAGCACTGTAATCGTCGGCGAAACACTGTACCCCAGCGTTCCTGCCAATGCAAACAGCAGCCCCACGAAGATCAGAGTGCTGCGATGCCCTTTTTCCAGCATACGGGCGGAAAAGAGCCGTGCCGCAATCGCACTTAAAGCAAATAAAGTGGTAACGAGACTAACCTGAACGGAACTAGCGTGGAATGTATTTTTCACATAAGAAGGAATAGAGGATAGAATCATCTGTAATTCCAAAAACAAAAATAAATTGGAAACCGTAAGAACAATAAATTCCTTGGTCCAAAGAGGTTGCTTGCTTTGTTGCATATTAATCGTTATCTCCTTGTTTTTCTGATTCGGTCATGTTGGCGTGAATTTGTAAAAGAGTCTGGCGGAATTGCTCCAGATCGGCTGAGGAAATTCTTCTTACAAAATCGTGATTGGCATCATATTCAATAGGAAGAATCTCTTTTACAAGCTGTCGGCCTGCTTCAGTCAAATGAAGTAAATAGGCTCGACGATCCTGAGGGCTATTCACACGCCGTACCCAGCCCTTCTTGTCTAATAAATCAATAATTCGAGTCGTGGTCGGCTGGTCCTTCACGGCCTTAGCTGCAATTTCTTTCTGATTTAAACCCTCAGCCTGATAGATTTGGTACAGAACCGACCATTGCTCTGGGGAAATATCATAAGGCTTGAGACGCTGCAAGAGCTGCTGACTCATTTTGCGGTGAGTAATCCCGAGCAACATCCCAATGGAACAATCGGGAGGCAAGTTATTCATAAGGTACTCCTTTCTGTTTCCCGTACATAAATTACTTTGAAATCAATTAGTTGTTATAACAATTATATGAACAACAAGTTATTTTGTCAAAAAAAGTTGTTCGGCGTTTTTAATTCTGCCATCACTAAAGCCAAAATATAAAAACAGCCCGTAAAATACGGGCTGTTTGGGTTAATGCAATATCGTTTGCCATGACTGGCGAATTAAGCTTTAGGTACGGTTTCCCAGTCCTTCAGGAAGCGTTCGATACCACTGTCTGTCAGCGGGTGTTTCCACAGAGAAGGGAGCAAGGAACCTGGAATGGTGGCAATATGTGCACCAGACAGAGCAGCATCTTCTACATGCTTAATATTGCGGATGGATGCGGCGATGATTTCGGATTTCAGACCATGAATGTCCAAAATTTGTCTCAGTTCACGGATCAGCTTCATACCATCAACAGCGATATCATCCAGACGTCCTACGAACGGGCTGATAAAAGTAGCGCCAGCTTTGGCTGCCATCAAACCTTGAGCCGCGGAGAAAATCAGTGTTACATTCGTTTTGATTCCGTTCTTGGTCAGCTCGTTACAAGCGTACAAGCCGTCTTCGGTCATAGGAAGCTTGATAACCACGTTCGGTGCCCACTTGGCGATATCATAAGCTTCTTTGAGCATATCTTCAGCCTTCAGACCAATAACCTCAGCACTTACGGGACCTTCAACGATACTGCAAATCTCCTGAATGACTTCCTTGAACACTCGACCTTCTTTAGCGATCAGTGAAGGGTTCGTTGTTACACCATCAACCAGACCCAAACGTTCAATACGTTTGATTTCTTCAATGTTACCAGTATCCAAGAAAAATTTCATTTGATTTCCTCCTCAGGTTTATATAATTCATAATACATATCACATGCGATGTACACTAGCTCATTTAAATGTAGCATATTGCACACGTTAAACTTATAATTAGTATGTATTACATCCTTAATTGTGACACATTTTAAATTTGAAAACAAGCTGTCTATGATTAAAATTTGATGAATTGTCGGAAGATGCTGAAATTTACCGATCTATGCTCATTTATAATATATACTACCCCACTTCATAAGGAGGTAATCATTATTCAACTGTCTGAAAGACAGCGGGAAATTGTTGATATTGTCCAGCGTCTGGCACCTGTAACAGGGGATAAAATTGCTGAAACACTGGGACTGACGCGTCCGACTCTCCGTTCTGATCTTGCTCTGCTCGTTATGCTCGGGCTGGTGGATGCCAAGCCGAAGGTAGGCTACTTGCCAGGACGTTACCCCAAATATGATAGTCATATCGGCAACATGCTCAAAAAGCTGACTGTGGCGGATATACTTAGTGATCCGATTTTGATTTCCGGTGACGCTACCGCCTATGATGCGGTGCTGATGCTGTTTCAGCAAAATACAGGCACGCTGATGGTCACAGGGGAGGAGCAGGAGCTCATTGGAATTGTTACGCGCAAGGATTTGCTGAAGGTCATGCTGGGGCATACCGATCTTCACACCGTCCCGGTGACCATGGCAATGACGCGCCGGGCCCAAATGACGACGCTTGCTCCAGAAGACTCTTTACTGGAAGCGATATCGAGACTGATTCGGCATCAGGTCAATTGTCTTCCAGTTTTGGACGAGCAATGTAGCTCCTCAACTCCAATTCAAGGGTTGGTAGGGCGGGTTACGAAAACGGACATCATGAACGCCATTCTGAGCTTGACAGAAGAAAAAACGTAAAAGATGAATAAGGGGGCCTTGTATGTATTGGTTGGCCATGCTGACGATGCTGATTGACCATGTCGGACTTGTGTTTTTTCCGACGGATCCGGCTTGGAGAATTGCCGGCAGACTTGCTTTTCCAATCTATGCCTACGCGCTGTATATGGGGTATACCCGTACCCGAGATATGCGGAGCTATATGCTCCGTCTACTCGGGCTGGCTCTGATTTCTCAGGTGCCCTATATGCTGGCGTTTGATGTATACAGACCGAATGTAATCTGGACGCTACTGGCCTCGTTGCTCGCGCTGGCTGCTGCATCCCGCTTGAAGCATTGGGCGGCTGTAACGGGTCTGTACGTCCTTTCAGCTCTGGTCATGGAGTTCAGCCAGATGGATTACGGGGCCTATGGTCTACTGCTGGTTCTCATTTATCGATACACTCGCTCATATATGATGATTGCAGCCCATTTTGCTTTGAACGTTGTGTATGATATGGTGCACCACGCAAATCTCCAACACTTTAGTCTGCTGTCCAGCATTCTGATCGTATGTTTTGCAACGGGAGAGAGCGGATTTTATAGTCGGGTACCGCGTTGGTTGTGGCGCAGCTTTTACCCGGTACATCTGGCTGTTATCGCGGCAATTCGCATCTGGCCCTAATCTACATCTCATACAACAAAAGAACCTTTAAAACCACGGGGACTGCCCCCCGTTTGTGAGACAGGGATCAAAACACCATTCAAGTTTAAGCAGCCAGTCGTCGGAAATCTACCGGCGACTGGTTATTTAGTTTCGTTTGAATCCGAATTGAGTTATAGTAGGTGATGTAATCTCGAACGGTCTGTACAACGATTGTAGTCGTTGTACAGATGAGATCTTCAAGGTAGAACGTTTCAGACTTTAGTGTGGAATGAAACGATTCGATGGGGGCATTATCAGCGGGCGTTCCTTTACGGGACATGCTCATGGTAATGCCTTTTCCCTTTACTGCAGCTTGATAAGCTTGTGACGTATATACGCTTCCCTGGTCGCTATGGAGCAGCATGCTTGTCCGTTTTGGAAGTTGATTCAGCGTATCCAAAACCAAGGACGTATCTTGCTTGTCCGCTATACTGTAAGCCACAATCTCCCCGTTGTACAGGTCTAGAATGCTGGAGAAGTACAACATCTTTCCGCCAAACGGTAAATAGGTGATGTCCGTGACGAGCTTTTGCAGGGGCGCCTCTGCATGGAATTGCCGCTTCAGCAGATTTTCTGCTGGATGAGCGGGCTGCCCAGTGGCCTTTCGTTTCTTCATCCTCACGCGGCACTGTAGCCCCTCACGCTGCATAATCCGCTGAACTCGTTTGTGATTTATTCTTTGCTCTGCCCGAAGGAGTGCGGTGATTTTTCGGTAACCATACCGAAATTTATGACGGATGCAAAGCTGCCGGATTCTCTCCACCGTAGCATCTGTACGCTCTGTCTCCACGGCTGCTTTCCAGCGGTAGTAGGTCGCTCTTGCGATTCCGAGCCATGTACAAGCCTCAGACACCGTCACTTCGTCTCGAACGGATTCGATCCAGGCAACGGCGACCTCTGGTTCCACCTCCTTTCCAGTTCCTTGTACTTTTTTAGCAGGTCCAGTTGCTGCTTCAGGAACCGGTTCTCCGCTTTTACTTTTTCGAGCTCCGAAGAGTGTTCCGGACCTTTTCCGTAGCTGTATTGTTTACCCACAGGCTGCTCCAGACGATGCACTTCACCTTTTCGATACCACCTCATCCATGTTTTTAGCTGTGTTTTATTCCGTATTCCCAACTGCTCCATAACCTCTCTTACCGGAACTCTTGCTAATCTCATTTCAATAGCTTTCATCTTTATTTCTAAGGGGTAACTCACTCTCGTTGCCAACGTAAAAACACCTCCAAGGTTATCTCCATATCTTACGACATGGTTCGATTCTCTTGAAGGTGTTTTGATTTGTCTCACGTTATGGGGTCAGTCCCACGACATAAATGGTTTTAAAGGTTCTTTTTTATCCTTGAATAAGCTAGCTAACGTTTAGGATACCTTGTTAGGACCTTGGGCAAAAGGAAGTGGGCGAAGGGGAGCACCTTCCTTCATGTATTGCACCAATACTTCTGGAATATTGTGTATTCCACCTGCATTGACGCGATAGCCGTTCATTTGCCCAGGCGAGTTAATCCCCCGTTTTACCGTGAATGTAACGTCAATTCCCAAGGAACGGCAAATTTCCAACGTCTCCTTGGTATACCCACCATAAGGGAAGGCAAGTACATTCTGATCATTGTGTAGATGCTTGAACAGCTTCTTGTCAGCCATGTCCAAGTCGGTATAAACCCGCTGTTTGAACTCATTCTCTGTTTCCATTCGCCCCAGCTTTTTCGAATACACCGGGCCCATCAGAAGCGGCTTTTGTTTGGTGCGGGCTGTGTTGGAGTATCCGTAAGCATGCTGGTCATTGGTGTGATTGTAGAAATCAATGCCTTCGGCATGCATCTGATGAATTTGATCCCATGTGAGCTTTGGAATACCAATGTGCTTGGGATTGCTGATCGTGGACGTGATGAGAAAATTGGTTGCCGGTACCTGGTACTTTTTCAACACGGGAAAAGTGTCCGTGTAAAAGGACTCATAGCCGTCGTCGAATGTCATGAGTACCGCATTATCAGGAACCTTGGCTTTATGTAAAATAAAGTTGGTATACTCTTTCATCGTGATCCAGTGGAAGCCGTTAGCTTTCATTTCGTCCAACTGCCTCGTTAAATTACTAAGCTTGAGAGCGCCGGGATCAGGTGGAGTCTTGGTCACCTCATGATACATCAGGACAATGACTTTGTTTTGGTAATATACTTTATCTGGTGTAGGCGTCAGTGAGAATAAATGGCGTACCAGTCGATCTGCATGAGCTGTACGTGTACGATGAGTCCCTTTAACTGTAGGTGTGTGGTATATGCTACGTGCTTCATACACCAAAATCCCTAAAATAGCCAACAAACTTATGATTAGCAACGTTCTTTTAAAAAAAGTGTGTTTCATTGAATGACATCCCCCGCATGCAAAAAAATTCTGAAAGTATAGAGGTTTATACTAAATATGAAACTAGCAAAATCTAGTCTATCATACCGAAAACATGCGGGGGAAATATCACAACTTTGTTACCTCTGTGTTGCTTTTACAGATACCGATGAAGAGGTCGGGAAGTAACCGATCTCGACGGCATGCTGGATCATGTTCCGAATAAAGTTAAGGTCGGTTGCCGGGCATTGAACGCCAGCTTGTTCCAGCAGAGCTGCGGTTACAGAGCATCCGTAACGGTAAGCTGAATCCTTGGCTCCGTCACCTTCCAGTTGTCCCATAGCAAGGTGAAGTGCACCCTCCTGAATGCCGGAAGACGGATTCAGCAGCCAAGCGCTGTAATCGTCAAAAGGCAGGGTTTCTACTGCGTAACCGAGTTGGTTTACCATAGCGATCAGTTCATCATATGGCAGTGGGTTCGGATTGCAGATATGGAAAATGCGGTTTGCGCTTTTTTGATGAACGGACAGCTCTACGATAGCACGGCTGGCGTAATCAATCGGTGTGAAGTCCGTATGCCAATCGGCTTGTGGCGCTTTGCCCAGCAGCAGCATCGCCTTCATCATACGATAATAAGCATTGCTGTCGATATTTCGCTGGAAGCGTCCGTTGGCCGAATGGGCTGTCAAATTGCCCGCGCGATAGATCGAGACAGGCGTACCCGCTTGAGCTGCTTGGAACAACAGCCTCTCCGCCGCGAGTTTACTGTTCGTGTACAGGTTGTCCACGTTCAGTTCTTCTGGGAAGGCAGAAAGCTCCAATGCCGACTCCCATTTTCCTTCGTTAGCAAGATCCTCTGGTATTCCCATAGTAGAGACATGATGGAAGGATACTCCTGGCTTGGCTTGAGCGATTTTCAGCAGTTCCAGTGTTCCGGTCACATTCGTGCGATCGAAGGCTGCCGAATCACCAAAATGGCGAACATCAGCGGCGCTGTGAATGATGCCGTCGATTTGGTGCTCCAGCATATGGCGGTCGACGGAAGAGAGACCAAGATCAGCTTGCTCCAGATCCCCATAGACAGCTTTTACCCGTCCTTCGATCAAGCTGGAGATATCTTGTCCAAAATATCCCGTCAATACGGACTGAATACGCTCGATACCGGATGGACCGTCCTGAGAAGGGCGTACCATCGCGTATACTTTGGCTTCTGTCCGTTGAAGCAGGTCATACAGAATGTGCGAGCCCAGATAGCCTGTAGCACCGGTCAACAAGATCACGCGCAAGTCGCGGACTTCAGCTAAGTCAGAAGCACCAGACAACTCAATAGGATGCTCATTCAAGTCCATTTTTTCTTGAGAAATCGCAAGTGGCTTGCGTTGCGGCGTTTGTTCCGTACCTAATTGTTCCACATATTCAGCAAGCTCGCGAACGGTTTTGTAGCGGAAAAAATCTCCGATGCGCAGCGCGCCATAGCGCGGCTTTAGAATAGCCAGCACATGAATGACACGAAGCGAATCGCCCCCAATCAGGAAGAAATCATCGGTAGCGCCAATGTTATTTTTACCAAGCACTTGAGTCCATGCTTCGGCAATAAGTGTTTCGGTTCCTTCTCGGAGAGGTTCCCCGCCAAATGAAAGATCAGACGCTTCCGGAAGTGGTCGCAGGGCCAACTTTTTGCGATCGATCTTGCCAGTTGGTGAAATTGGCATGGCTTCCAGATGAACGACATGGCTTGGTACAAAATAAGAAGGCAGCTTGCCCCCAATATAAGACTGAATAACGTCTTGTGGAATGGATTGTCCATCCGAAGTGGTAAAATAGCCAACTAACATGTTCTGATCTGTGTGATCTTTGACGGCTACTACAGCGACGTCCTGAACACCTGGATGTTTGGAAAAATGGTCTTCAATTTCTCCAATTTCAATCCGATTCCCCCGAATTTTGAGTTGTGAATCCTTGCGGCTTACGTATTCAATCGTACCATCTGGCAGCAGCTTGGCGATATCACCCGAGCGGTACATTTTTTCACCCGGAACAAAAGGATTGTCCACGAATGATTGGGCTGTACGTTCTGGCTGATGGAGATAGCCATGGGCCAATGCAGGAGTAGCAATGCATACTTCACCCGGAATATTGACAGGGCAAAGCTTGTTATCATCGTTAACGATATACACTTTGTAATTGTAAATAGGCTTGCCGATCGGAATATTGACGACATGCTCAGGCACGGCACCACGGACCCGATGGGTCGTCGTTGCTACGGTGCATTCTGTCGGTCCATATACGTTTACGATGTCGGTATCTGTACCGAATTTGCTTTGGAACGCTCGAACTTGTGAGCCGTACAGCGCTTCTCCTGCCACGGTAACAATCCGTACCTTAGCGAGTTTGCGATAGCCTTCGTCTGACAAGTACGTAGATAGCTGATTAAAGAATACGGTCGGCAAAATGGTAATAATCGTCGTGCCTGTACGTGCAATGGCTTCAGCGAATTCTTCAACAGATACACGTTCTTCGGAAGACAGCAAGTACAATTTTGCACCGTAAAACAAGGCTCCAATTGTATCCCAAACGGATGCATCGAAGCTGTAGGTCGCAAATTGGGTCAATACATCCTGAGGTGTAATGTCGCAATCGCGTTGCACGACAGCTCCTAGGTTAACGACACCGCGGTGAGCGATCAGGGCACCTTTCGGTTTGCCTGTAGAGCCGGATGTATAGATGACATAAGCTAGATCATCCGGACTTACATTAACGTTCGGATTGCTTGCAGCATAGCCTGCCAGTGGCCCGTTAATCGCTAAAATTTCTTTTACCGTCTCAATGGAACCGCACAGTTCAGTCGCTTGTTCCATGAGTGCGGAAGTTGTTAAGACAAAAGGAGAACGCGTGTCTTCGACAATGTAGCTACTCCGGTCAGCAGGGTGGGCGGGATCAACAGGTACATATACGCCTCCGGCTTTCAGGATACCAAGCAGTGAAATGACGGTCTCTAAGCTCCGTTCCATGAAGATAGTCACGAATTCACCTTTGGTAAGACCTTTGGATAACAAGACACGTGCGACTTGGTTAGCACGTTCGTTCAACTCACGGTACGTGTACTCTCCAGTGTGTGAAGCAATAGCCGGACGATCAGGGTATTGTGAAGCCGCCTCCTCAAACATTCCATGAATAGTTTGGTGCTCAGGATATTTCACAACTGTATTATTTAAAGCTTCGTGAGCAGCTCGATCCGCATCCGATAATATATCAATGGAATTCACAAGTGCATGGCTGTTGGTTAGCGCGCCACGCAAAAGGGTTTCAAAGTATTCTGCGTATCGGACAACCGTTGTTTCCAGCAAGAGTGATTGATCATAACGTATCTGTATTTGATAAGCGCCATTGTGTTCACTAACAGCCCAGTCCATAATACGGGATTCTACACCGCTGTCCGTAGGCAGATTTGCCGAAAATGAAGTATCGGCTTGTGGTTCCGCAAGGTATGCATTAGGCTCACGGAGCATGTCCTGAAATAAGTCTGCTAGTTCGTGAAAAGTCGTTTCCTTTTCGACTGTCAGCGAAGCTGTAAGCAGACCGGTTTGTGGCACAAATGTAGAAAAAGAAACTTCTTCTTCTGCGGATAGGCGATATACCCATGCAGTATATGCTGATAAGAGCAACGCTTGCTTGTCTTCCGCAGTTTTTTGCTGATTTAATTGTTCCGAGATGGACGCTTCTAACTCTACTTGATAAGTAGAGGATGTATGCTTGCGTTGTATACGTGCACAATCCAAGGGAACTAGGAATGGGGATGGGATTGTCTGTGTGCTGTTTTGTAGTAATGAAGCCATTACGCTAACCTCCTGAATGTATGATGTCTTAATATAAATGATAAACTCAGTAAATGCCTCCGATCCCTTCAAATGCATGAACAGGAGGGAGGCATTACCGAATGATTTACTTATGAAATTAATTTTGGAGTCGATAAATAGTTATTATGATTTGGTACGGTTGGTGTCTGCAATTTTGAAATAAGATGTAATTTCTTGAAGCTCTTCAGACATGGATGTCAATTTATGGGATGAATCAATAATCGAATCCAAAGAAGCTTTTTGTTCCTCCACCGTTCGCACAATGTGAACACTGTTATTGGCTGTTTTGGTTACGGTGGAAGAAAGATCGTCTGCTGTTGCTGTCATTTCCTGTGTACCCGCAGATATTTGCTCAGTAGCACTGGATACTTCTTGGATTTGCCATGCTACATTTTTAGTTGCTTGAAGAATATCATTGAACAGCACGCCTGCTTGTCCGGCAACGACGATTCCGTTTTGAACTTCAACGTTTCCTTGCTCCATCGACTTCACAGCTTGTCCGATTTCACTTTGAATTTCTTCAATCAGGGACGTAATTTGTTTGGTTGCATCCGCAGATTGTTCTGCCAGCTTACGTACTTCACTGGCAACAACGGCAAAGCCTTTACCTTCTTCACCAACACGGGCAGCTTCAATAGAAGCGTTCAGAGCGAGCAGGTTGGTTTGACTGGAGATGCCTGAAATGGTACTGATGATATTGCCAATTTCCTGCGAACGACTGTCCAGCAACTTGATGATACGGGAAGTATTGGTTACTGTATCGGTAATCAAGTGCATTTGGGATGATACCTTACCTACAATCTCGTTGCCTTCATTAGAACGTTTCTCTACCGAATTGGCTTCCTCCGCAACATTGGAAGAACTAGTGGCAATATTTTGAATTACCGAAGCCATTTCAGCCATGGCACGTGCACTATCACCTGTTGCTTTTTCCTGCGAACGGATATTCTCCGTGATTTCACTGATGTTTTGATTGATGATGTTGGAATTGATTCCGTTTTGCTCGCAGATTGCGAGTAATTCCTTGGCAGATTCATTGACTTCATCCGTTGTCTGCTTCACTTTGGTCATAATGCTGTTAATATGACTTACCATATTGTTGAAGTTCTGATTCACGAGCCCCAAATCATCATGACCTGCATGAATTTGAACATCCAGATTTCCTCTGCTTACTTCACTGATACCGTACATCAGTTGCTTAATCGGGGACAGCGTGCGTTTTACAACCCAATATTGAAGCGCCAGGCAGATCAGTAGGAAAATCACTAAAATGGTAGCGCCGCTAATGAGTAGCTTGGTCAATCCTGCAGGTACGGCACCGGCATCTGCATCGACTGCAAAATATGCAAAGATTTTGCCACTTGGATCTTTAATCGGAGTCATCAAAGTCGTCCATGTACCAAAAGAATCATCGTAGAAGCTGGTGAATGTTGGTTTGCCACTGTCCAGCATACCGGTTACGCCTACTGCTACGACATTGGGTTGCTCGTACATGGAGCCAACGAGCAGCTTATCTTTTTCAAATGCTTCTCTGAGATCCGTTGGCATCGCCACAATAGATGTTAGATTGCCATTTTCGAGCTCCGTCCCGAAAATATAAGCATGAGAGATATTCGGATTCGTCGCCATGATGTTATCTAGATACGCGCGGAGTTTGGTTTGAACGGGTCCATCATAATTTTTCTCTTGAACCGCTTGGGTTACTTCATCGGAATTAATGCCCTGGGCCCACTTCAATGTGATTTTTTCCACTTGCCCATGCAATTGGTCTATCAAAATCGTACGTTGGATCAAATAACTGGACACAATAAGGACTAGCCCAATCAATACGATGTTGAAGAAGGATAATAATAAGTTTTTGGTGAAGAATGATAAGCTACTCCACTTTTTCAAAATGTTCCACTCCCTGGTTGTATTTTTGTATATGGTGTTGAACCGCTTATCGAATGAGATAATCAAGTCCCCCTTACAAACATATTAATCGAGATCATAGACCCTTGAATTTTAAGTAATAGGTCTTAAGTCCTTTTATAGACAAGTATGATATCCCTATATATATGTCGTACGAAAAGCCCTTGAAATGAATACCTTACACAATAAAAAATTAATTTTTAATAGGTAAACGCTGTCTGTGTTTCAGTATATTCCAATTTATACTTCTACTTGAAATTCGACTTCATTACAGTCCATAAGCAACTATTCAACAGAAACCATCATACTTTATAATAGAGTCAAATGCACTTATCAATTTGGGACATTTTTCATATTTGACGTTGGAAATGCTTGATTTAGCGCGGTTTTTGTGAATTGTTTGCGAAATGAGTCCTTATATCCATGTAAAGAGAAGAGGGATAAGAAGAATGTCCAAGCTTACGATTTTAAAGGTTGAGAGTAATCATGAGGATCTGCATAAGTTGATTCAAAGGCTGGATGAGGACTTGCTGGAAAGGTATCCTGCCGACGAAATTTACTTGGTCGATTTTTCCAATCCGAAAGTTAAAAAAATGGTTTTCGCTGTTGTGTATGTGGACGAAAAACCGGTGGCTTGTGGAGGGCTTAGGCCTATAGATGCGGAAGAAATGGAGCTCAAAAGGTTTTATGTCGATTCCTCTTATCGCAGACAAGGAATTGCGGTGAGTCTATTATCTTTTTTGGAAGAGGAGGCCAGCAAACGAGGAGTTGTAAGAATTAAACTGGAGACCGGAGCGGCTCAACCTGAAGCGATTGCTCTCTATACCAAGCGGGGATACGAACCTATTGAACGGTTTGGGGAGTATGAACACGATGAAAACAGCCTTTGTTATGGTAAAAAGCTGTCTCTGTTATTATAAAGCGTTCTCTTATAAAATGGATGATGATAATACTAGCCTATATAGCGGGAGAGATGATAATGAATTTGAAGCAAAAAGCGGCCGAAAAAGCAGTTGAAGCGATTCAGGACGGTATGAAAGTAGGACTTGGTACAGGCTCGACAGCCTTTTGGGCTATTCAAAAAATCGGTGAGCGTGTAGCACAAGGATTACATATACAGGCTGTAGCTACATCCCAAGCCTCGGAGGATCAGGCCAGGGAGCTGGGAATTCCCATCATTCCGTTTGATCAGATTGGAAGGCTTGACGTTACCATCGACGGTGCAGATGAAGTGAACGAGCAACTGGTATTGGTGAAAGGTGGAGGCGGAGCCCTGCTGAGAGAGAAAATTGTGGAAAGCAATAGCGACCGATTAATCATTATTGTCGATGAGTCCAAGGATGTGAAGGTGCTGGGTGCATTTCCTTTACCCGTTGAGGTCGTACCCTTTGCCAGTGAGTGGACGTTGGAGGCTTTGCGGGGGACGGGCTGTAAAGCAGAATGGCGTATGAAAGACGGCGAGCGCTTCCTTACGGATAATGGTAATTATATTGCCGATTGTCGCTATGGTACGATCGAGAATCCGCAGGAATTGGAAATCCGCTTGAATCAAATTCCGGGTGTAGTCGATAACGGACTGTTCATTAATATGGCGGACCAGGTTATTATCGCACGGGCCAATGGACAGATCGACGTCCGTAACAAGTAATGTCTAGGACCCGCCTGCTTCATCATGTGGCATTGATGTTATTGATTTTATATACAGGGCTTCTATTATATTGGATGTTTCTCGGTTTTGGTCGTACATTACGACCAGGACCCCCGTATTCGTATAATATTGTTCCGTTTGATACGATTAGGCAATACTTGCGGGCAATGGAGTCGTTTCCTTTTCGGGTATGGGGTGTTAATTTGCTCGGTAATATTGGCGTATTTATTCCCTTCGGTATCCTTGTGCCTATCATTTGGGTGTCCATGCGAAGTATAGGCAGTCTGTTGTTAACGATAGTGATCGCACTGGTCATTCTTGAGGTGTCCCAAATGCTACTGGGCGCAGGTACAATGGATGTAGATGACATCATACTGAATGTTCTGGGAGTATTATGCGGCCGTGTTGCCTACGTATTTGTACGTAAGAAGTTAGGGATAACAACATAATCGTCCCGCTCTCTGGATCAGTGCTTTAAGACTGGCTGAGAGCGGGCTTTTTTTACATAATGAACTGTAACCTTCTCATAATAGACGGTAATTCCTCCATTTATAGGCCGTAAGAGCAGGGAAAGGAACGCTTAAACTTGACAAAAGTGCACAATTAAGATATCTTGGAATAAAGATATGAGTAACGGAGGCTGTTAATATGTCTGTAAAACCAGATGATCAGGACTTAGCACTTAATTTGTTCGTTGTTCTGGCTCGTGCTTATAATTCGGTCACGTCCCGTACGAATCGGGACATTCATAGTCATGGATTAAATACAACAGAATTTGGAGTGCTTGATCTGCTGTATTATCGGGGACCACAGCCTTTGCAGAAGATTGGTGAAAAGGTACTAATCTCTAGTGGGAATATTACGTACGTGGTAGATAAACTTCAGAAAAAAAACTTGCTTACCCGTCGTGCATCACAAGATGATCGGCGTGTGATTTATGCAGAATTGACTGATGATGGACGTCATTTCTTTGAGCAAATATTCCCGCAGCATCATCGTGTCATTATGGAGACCGTAGATGGCTTATCTGTGGAAGAGAAAGAGCAGGCTATTCATCTGTTAAAAAAGCTTGGACTAACGGCTGAGGGGCAGAAGAGTAACGGATCATAAATTGTGCATGTGCAGGTTAAATCTGCTTTTAGATAAAATACCGACTTCTCGGTATTTTATTTTTTTGTCGTATTTTGGGGAGTAGGGTTAATGTAGAGACGCAAATCAGGTATAATTGTCTAATAGTCACGTCTGGAACAAATCCCCAGTATCTGTTTCGAATACAATACCTTGTCGGGGAAGGAGCTGTACATGAGTATACAGCAATATACCGCAGGTGAATCGCTATTGATGCAAGCAGGAGCTTTGGCTGAATTAGTTACCCATAAGCAATACGAATTACAGCCCGATCTTTTGCAGCGTTTTGGGGATAACGGTAAAATAAAGACAAAACAGGATTCTATATATAGTTTGAACTATTTAGCTGAAAGTGTAATCATGAACAGCCCTATTTTATTTACACAGTATGTTTCCTGGTTAAAAAAGCTTCTGGAGGGTTTCGGCATAACCCAAGAAGATTTGAGCATCAATTTCAGATTAATCCAGGAGACGTTGATAGAGCACTTCGATCATACGGATAAAACCATGGTGCTGGAGCATCTGGATTTGGGGATACAGCAAATTGGGAAGAAAGAGGAGTATGCCTCTTTTATTACAGATGATAATCCTTATGCTGCTAATGCGGCTCAATATTTGGAATATTTACTCTCAGGTAATCGCAGACAGGCTTTGGATTGGATCGTCCGTTTGCTGGATGAGGGTATCTCTATTCAACATACGTATAAATATATTTTTCAAATTTCGCAATATGAAATAGGCCGTCTATGGCATGAAGGCAAAATCACCGTCGGTCAAGAGCATTTTTGCACTGCCGCGACTCAATTTATTATTTCCAGCCTGTACCCCAGATGGATGGGAAGTGGAAGTAAGGAACGCTGCCTCGTGGCGGCGTGTGTAGGCAGCGAGCAGCATGAATTTGGTCTGCGTATGCTGGCTGATATATTTGAAATGGATGGTTGGGATACGTATTATTTAGGTGCCAATGTACCTAACCGGAGTCTGCTTCAGGCCATTGTGAGTTACAAGGCGGATGTGGTGGCTATCTCAGCTACCATGGCTTACCATGTCCATTTAGTGAAAGGGTTGATTGCTCTCATTCGGCAAGACCCAACTACTAGCCATGTGAAAATTATGGTCGGAGGCTTGCCTTTTAATCTCGATTCCTACTTGTGGCAGGAAGTAGGGGCGGACGGATACGCACCAGGTGCGGAGGAAGCACTGGAGGTTACAGGTGACTTACTTTCGCTCAGGAAATAAGGTTAGTTTTGTGAACCTGTTAGTCATTTTGTAAAGGGGGCCTTTTAATATGAAGGAACCGACAGCAGAAATGGCTGTCCTGCGGAAAACGGTCGAACAATTAACGGATGAGATTGTGAAAAGCAAGGCTGAGGAAGAAAAGCTGCTGAATGAATTTTCATCAATGAACAACGAACTGGTCAATCTGCAGCGTCAGCTTGCCAAAAGTAATGCGGAATTAACACGGACGAAGGAAGAAGCGGTACGGGCTAATGACCTAAAGAGCACTTTTCTGGCTGTGGTTAGTCATGAATTCAGAACGCCAATGAATGGAATACTTGGAATGATCGAAATGTTAGGTTCATCCAAACTTTCCCCAGATCAACGGCAGGCCATCGGTGTGATACGTGAGTCAGCCTCTCTGTTGTTGAACATGATTAATAATCTGCTTGATATATCCAAAGTGGAAGCAGGACAGATGGAACTGGAGATCGGAAATGTCAGAGTTCAGGCGATTATGAGTCACGTTGCCCAGTTGTTGGAGCCGCAAATCTATCAGATGGGTAACCGGTTGAGTATAGAGACCGATACCAGTGTGGCAGAGCATCTGGAGGGAGATTCGGCAAGGATCATGCAGATCTTGCTCAATCTGTTGAACAATGCGAATAAATTTACGAGTGAAGGATTGCTCATCGTTCGAACAAAATTAGTGGAGGAAACAAAAGATTCCCAACGTGTTCGGTTTGAGGTGCAGGATTCGGGTATTGGGATTTCACCGGAGGATCAGAATAAGCTGTTTCAGCCCTATGTACAGGCCGGTGAAGGAAGCGCCTCCCAATATGGAGGAACGGGTCTGGGGCTATGGATATGCAGTTCATTTGTGGAACTCATGCAGGGAGAAATTGGGGTCGTCAGTGAAGAAGGCCAAGGCTCTACGTTCTGGTTTGAAATTCCCTTCATGAAAGGATCGGAGCAGGCAGACGAAATGAAGAAGCATGAAACTGGTGATTTGAAGGTGTTTAGCGAGTTGCTGCGTGAGCACAGTCATTCTCAAACTATTTTGGTGGCTGAGGATAATCGGGTAAATCGTCAGGTGGTGCAATTACAGCTTAACCACTTGGGATTCCAGCATATTGATTTTGCTGAGGATGGACAAGCTGCTGTAAGAGCGGCCTCCGAACGATCCTACGCTTGTATTCTAATGGATCATCATATGCCTCTGCTGAATGGTCATGATGCGGCGAAAGCGATCCGCCAGCGGGAAGCAGAAAACCAGCAACCACCTGTGCCAATCATTTCTTTGACCGGAAATGTGTCCGAGGAGGATCAGGCACGGGGCCAGGAGGTTGGAGTGAACGATTACTTGATGAAGCCAGTAACGATTGAAAGGCTCTCTGAAAAGCTTGTCAAATGGCTTCCAAAGCCTGAAACCAAGCCGATTTTGGATGAGGAAGTTATACGTGAAATTATGATGCTGGACGAGGATGGCAGCACGGGACTACTGGAGTCATTGGTCGAAATGTATACTAGTGATACACCTGCCAAAATCAATAGGTTAAGAGAACTGGCTGCTGCGGGCGAAGCCACAAAAGTAGTAGAGGCTGCTCATGAGTTGAAATCAGGCAGCGTGAGTCTGGGTGTCGGGCGTTTGTCCTCGTTGCTGTCCGATATTGAACAGCTTGCACGGGAGAACCGACTTGAGAATGCGAAAGCGAAGTTGTCTGCGCTCCAATCTGTCTATCAAGCAACGTGTTTAGAGCTGGAACGCTATATTCACCAGTGCTAGACAGATTTCCCCCTTGTTAGACTTGCATACGGAAGGAGGACGTAAGAGACATATATGAAAGAACAGTTACGTTCCATTCACCCGCTGGCCTGGACGATTATTGTCGGTACAATTTTTGGACGGATGGCGACATCCATGAGTATCCCGTTTTTGTCTATTTACCTTACCACCCGTCTAGGGGTGTCCCCCTTTCATACGGGGGTGATCGTATCGGTCAGCTCGTTGGTCGGCATTTTTGCCAGCTTTTACGGTGGATATATTTCAGATCGAATCGGACGGCGAAAGGTGATGCTGGTGTCCATTGCGAGCTGGGCGCTTGTATTCGTTGCTTTTGCGTTGGCGGAAGCGGCCTGGGCCTTTTTTGTCATTAATGCTCTGAATGGACTGTGCAGATCCTTGTTCGAGCCAACCTCACGGGCACTGTTATCAGATGTAACCCCGAAGGAGAAAAGACTGCTTATCTACAATATGAGATATGCAGCCATTAATGTTGGGGTGGTGGCAGGGCCGTTGCTTGGTTTAATGTTAGGATCTGCATCCACGGGGACGCCGTTTATGGTAGCTGCTGGTGTGTACGCATTGTACGGGGTACTGTTGTTGATCCAATTTGCCCGGTATGCATCGGATCTGCATATAGGTACAACGGCGGGAGAGGCTCCACTGCGGATGGGCGAGGCATTCCGTACAGCCAGCCGTGATCCGGTGTTTATGCCGATTTTGCTGGGAACGGTATTTTGTGTGATGGGCTATGCTCATTCCAATTCCACAATGCCTCAATTCTTGTCCTTATCCTTCGCAGAAGGAACCCGATGGTTTACATACATGCTGACGGTCAACGCGGTTTGTGTATTGGCATTTCAATATCCGCTGGTGCGATTGGCAAGTCGATTTTCCCCGGTGAATTCCTTGATTGCAGGGAATATATGTATTGCGGTCAGCCTGTTGCTGTGCGGTATGCTAAACTCAGGCTGGATGTTTATACTGGATATGGTGCTGTTTACGGTTGGTGAAGTGTTATTGTTCACGATGTTGGACGTACTGATTGACCAAATTGCAGATGCTCAATATAAAGGGACCTACTTCGGTACAATCGGCTTTAATAATTTGGGAAGCGTGCTGGCTCCTTTATTTGGTGGCTGGTTGCTGGATATCTATGGTCAAACGGCGCCGCTTGCCGTTTTTGTTCCGGTTGCCCTGTCGGTTGTGATTGGCATTCCGTTTCTTCTGGTCGCACGCCGCCGTCTGGCGCAGCGTACAGCACGGATCGCGGCTCAAGGAGGAGAATCGGTGCAGCAACTGTCATCATAAAAAGGGAGTTGAGTGCAGGATGAAGTCGGAAGAAAATGTGCTACGAATCATACAATATATGAATGATCCGCAGGTACTGCAAGACTTGCGATATGTGCGAGAGCTGAAGTTGCCGCAAGGATGTATTGCCGCAGGCTATGTACGTAACCGGGTTTGGGACAAGCTCCATGGCTATACAACTGCTACACCTTTAAACGATATTGATGTTATTTACTTTGACCCGAAAAATACGCTAGAGGAACGAGATGAGTATCTAGAATTGTCCTTGAACCGTAAGCAGGCTGGACGTAACTGGTCTGTCAAAAATCAGGCTCGGATGCATATTCGCAACGGAGAGGCTCCTTATTCCTCGATAGAGGATGCGATGAGCCGCTGGCCAGAGACGGCAACGGCTGTGGCGGTTAGATTGAATGACAAGGATCAAATAGAGGTCATTTGTCCGCATGGATTGGAAGATCTGCTGGATATGCGGGTACGGCAAAGTCCTTTGTTTCGTCACACAACGGCTTTTCGTCAGCGTGTATTTGAGAAGCAGTGGCTTGATAACTGGCCGTTGCTTATTATGGAGAATTAGAGGTAATCCTAATTTCAGGATATTAAGGAGAGACGACAAACAATGTTTAAAAATATAAAAACAGATTCAGATCGTGAGGAGGTTCTGGAGCTGTTAACCTACGCTGTGCTGGATCATCCTGAACGCGGAGAAGCAGCTTTACGTACCTATCAAGCCTCGGATGACTGGAAGCTGTTCGGTGTAGAAGATGAAGGACTTATTGTAGGTATTGTTGGCTTTGAGGAGCAGGAGGATGGAACAACCGTAATTCGCCATCTGGCCGTGTTGCCTGAAAACCGTCATAGAGGATATGCCAGAGGTATGCTGCTTACGCTTATTCAGGAGCGTAATCCGAAACGGCTTACTGTGGACACGGATGCGGAGGGGGCAGATTTCTTCCGCAATGTGGGCTTTGCCGTATATGGATCAGAGGATTTGCCGGATGGTGGGCAATTCCATTGTGTATATGAAATAGACGAAGAATAAGCGAATCTCCGGGTCCCGCGTTCCTCTTTCTACATAAGATATGTTATGTAGAAAGAGGGAGGTGGGTTTCATTGGCGTACCACTATACAGCGATTGGAGATTCTTTAACAACAGGTGCGGGGACGTTGCTGAGCGGCGGATTTGTACCTATCTATCGGCGAATGGCAGAAAGACATCTCCGTACGCCAGTCAGTTACGAGAATCTGGGAATCAACGGGCTGACATCGCAGGAGTTGCTGTCAATGGTCCGCAACAATCCGCTTTTTCGGTCGGCGCTCAGCCGGGCTGAACTTATAACGGTAACGATCGGCGGGAATGATCTGCGCCCATACATCAGCGCCCTTGCTGGAGGTTCCGGCTCGTCAGGTTCTTCCATTTCGCAAGCGCTGAATCACACCAAAGAACATGTGCGCCAAATTGTACATGCCCTGTATCAGATAAAATCCGGTCAGCGTGAGCCATGTATCATCCGGATGGTGGGATTATATAATCCTTTTCCTGAGGTAAGGGAGGCGGGAGTATATGTGCGCCAGTACAACTCGTTTCTCTACACATTGGGCGGACCCAATTACCGGGTGGCGAACATTTATCCCGCATTTGAGGGCTATGAACGGGCACTACTTTCGTTAGACCGGGTGCATCCGAACAGTCGTGGTTATCGTGTGATTGCGGAAGAGCTGAATCGGCTTGGTTATGCGCCGTTACGCTGAGCGTGAGAGGATGCTTGGGATCGGACAAAGTATATTAAAGAAAGAGGTTCATCATGGCAGTAGCAACTGACCATCATGAACCTCTTTCTTTGCACTAGTAGGCGTGCTGTTTAGCCGATTATTTTACGGAATAAGCTGCGCGCAGCCCACTTGCGCTCACTTCGTTTGCGGTATTTGGGCAGGGAACGATAGACGGCAATGGACTGGTTAAAGGCTATAGTGGCTTCATCCTTGCGTCCCAGCATACGGTACATCAAGCCTGTCAGATAATAGCCCTCACTGGAAGAAGACTGAATCTCCTGAAACTGCTGCAGATAATGAAGTGACTTATTTACGTCACGTTCTTTGAAAGCAGCGGCTAAATGCAAATAAGGCTCACCGTATTGCACCCGCGGGTTAATGTCCAGTGCTTTCAGTAAATCCTGTTCTCCATCCTCCAGATGGTTTGTGTGAACTTCAGCCGTTCCCCGTGCGTTCCAATAGTCTGCTGATTCTTCATAACGGGATTGAATTTCCAATAACAGCTCCAAAGCCTGAGGATATTTCTTGCTTTCGATCCAGATACGAGCCAAATCGAACTTGGCAGCCACATCGTTGGCGTTTAGCGTAATCTGTTGGCGCAATCGAGCGGCATTGCGTCTTCTTTTCCATGGTTTGCTGATGCTGGGCAATACACCGACAAAGCTGCGATCTAATATATAGATCACGATTAGGAGTACGAGCATTGCCAAAAACGGGTTGCCAAGCAAACTCCATAGTAGAGAGAAAATTAAAAATTTCCCAATCATTCTGCTCCAATCCTCCTGTGCATGTAACAATCCATACTTTCCACATTATAGCATAGGGTCACTTTAAGGGTGATTAGCATGATGAGATTTGGAAGGATGGTAGAGGGGGCGAGAAGAAAAATACTTATTTGTGATGCTCGATGTATAGTTTTACGAGAAAAGGAACCTTTTTTTATTCCCGCCAAAAGGTTGAACAGTCTGCCTTATCCAAAATATTAAACTCGATCATTTTCTCAAGTAATGAGAAATCAACTGGACTATCCCACTGGATACGTACCAACTGCTTGGTGTGATCATAGCCAGCCTGCACAATTAACTCCGAAAAATGATTAATCCCTGCCTTTTCAGGGGCAACGGCCAAATGATGTTTGGCTACGCTAAAGCCAATAATAAATGTGCCGTGATCCGTAAACATAGGTTGATTCCACGCAATTTTTGCCATTAAATTTGGAAACTTCTTGGTTACCCAAGCCAAAACCTCTTGCGTTCGGGCCCGATGTTGGGGGTTATCAATATGCTCTAAATATTCTGCAAAAGCTTCCATGTTGACCCTCCTTAATTAAAAATTATATCGTGCAGAAAAGTTCCTCAAACTTATTTCTCATTAAATGGTTTAAATATCATTTTATCGCAGTAACATGTTTCTCAAGGAGTAATTGTCTGTTGAATAATCAAAAATATATTTAGATATAAAAAACACCGTTTATGTCCTGTTATATTCCTCAGCAAGAATAGAGTACAAACATGAATCATGAAACTCGCCTTTATAGTACCAGTGTTCACGCATCAAACCTTCACGTTGCATTCCGATCTGTTGCATAACCTTCTCAGAAGCCTTGTTTTCTGGACGACATGTTGCATAAATACGGTGGACAGCAAGTGTGCTAAATCCAAAGTCTAGTAACGCTCGTGCTGCCTCTGCTGCATAACCCTTCCCTTGATAATCTGGATTCAAAACGTAACCCAATTCTGCATTAGTATCTTTGACATGAATACCCATACCGCCGATCAGGATTCCATTATTTTTCAGACAAACGGCTAGTTCGTAGTCTTGTCGTGGCTGTTCCTGCTGCGAAGCTAAAACTTGTTCTATATATGCCTTTGTATCTTCTTCTGTATTCGGTCCCCAGGCTGTATATCTAGTAACTTCAGGCAATGACGTGTACGTATGTATACTTTCCCAATCAGATCTGAAAATATCACGAATGATGAGCCGGTTTGTCTCAAATTGCATAATTATTTATTCCTCCTGTCTATAGTCAAAAGACTCTACCTAGTATTTCAAAACGATTAATACCTCAATCCAATTTTTTAAGCGAACGTAGTCTTTAAACGTTATGACCTCCATTTTACAATGAATCCAGACCTTTTGCCGCCTGAACGCAATCCGCAAGGGAGCGTCCGGCAAAAGGCAATTAGAAGATAATGAATGTGGACTGGAATAGCCTACTGTTACTGGCTATCTGGTTCGTCCTAAAACAGCCTGCGCGCTGTTACGAAACGTTTCTGCCATTTATCGTCAAGCGTGTCAAAATGAACGCCGCGTTCTTTGGAGAATGTATGCAGCAATTTGTTGTTCCCTGCATAGATAGCCACATGGCCGATCTCTAGCCCGCGTGCGCTGAAGAACAGCAGGTCGCCTTTGCGCAGCTCGTTCAGCCCGACCTCCCGCCCTTCTTTAGCCTGATCGTAAGAGACACGGGGGAGGTCGATAGAGAGCGTATGCTGGAACACTTCCCCCACAAAAGAAGAACAATCAAAGGTCGATGTCTGTCCGGTTGCTGCGCCGAATTCATAAGGGGTACCGAGAAATTTCTCTCCGTAGGCGATGAGTTCATCTCCCTGCCGTTCCGCCAGGGATGGGCTGGAATAGTCGCTGTATTTTGGTTTTGCCGATATGTATCCGGTCAGGTTGTCTTTAGTGCGCACTTCCAGCCAGAGAGCATTGACCTCGCGGATGACGTGAACCTTTTCGCTGGCTGGAATAAGCCGCAGGGAAGGGGAAGCTCCCGATGAATCCGGTTCGCTGCGCAGGTTGACCCTGGAAAGAACTGTTGTGAAAAAATCGTCCCTGGAGGCAATCCGGATTGTCCGGGTAAGGGCATCCCACTTCACTGTGCTCCCAAGTGCTTCGCTCACAAAACGCAGTGGAATCATCGTGTTGCCCTCAACGATCTGTCCCGGAACATTCAGGGACAGCGTTTTGCCGTTTAGGGTAGCAACGAGTTCCCCGATGTGGTAGGTCAGCACCGTGTCGGTTTTGGTTGCTGTTACGGTTTTGCTGAATCCGTTCCAGGAAAGCACAGCTCCTTGCGCCTCAAACAACTGACGCATGGGGACGAGCGTTGTCCCGTCTAGCAGCAGCGGCTCGGCGGCAAGCTGAAGCGGGTGGTCATCCACATAAACGGTCGTCACTGGAGTCAGCGGTACCGACTTCGCATAAGACGGGTTTGCTTGGAGCAGCGATACTGCCAGCAGAGCCAGCAATACTCCCTTGTTGATTGTCATGCTGTCATCACCTCGTTGTTAATGTGTTCATCTAAGTTGTACGAGGCTTCCTCCGATTAGTTGTGTACCAAATATTGGATTCACTAAAAAAACAAAACAAACAAAAATAAAACCAATAAATATCTGTGTTTTATTATTGACATCAAAATAAAATAAAGATAAAATTATAAATGTGAAATATTTCACTTTATAGAATAATTCCGTATTTAGCGAGGCAACAAGAAGTGAATCCTTTAGGAGGCCGATTTTATATGAGCGCACATGTATTTTTTGTACCATCTATCAATCTTATGGGAACAGGCTGTTTGCATGAAGTTGGGCCGTATATAAAAGAACTGAATTTAAACAAAGCTCTAGTCGTTACGGATAAATTTTTGATGAAGAGTGGCATTGCAGGCAAGGTTACATCTTTGCTGGATGATATTGGATTGAACTATGCGGTATACGATGAAGTAAAACCAAATCCGACCTGTAAAAATGTACATGATGGTGTTCAGTTTCTGCAAGAAAACGGATGTGACTTTTTAATTTCGATTGGCGGAGGATCACCACAGGATACGGCTAAGGGAATCGGCATTATTGCTACCAACGGGGGACATATAACCGAGTATGAGGGCGTTCATAAATCCAAGCACAAATCGCTTCCTATTGTGGCTATTAATACCACAGCAGGAACATCGGCTGAAATCACGATCAATTATGTCATTACGGACGAAGAGCGCAAGGTCAAGATGGTTATGGTTGATAAGAATAGTGTAGCTACGATTTCGGTCAACGACCCTGAGCTGATGGTAGACAAACCCGCCGCATTAACGGCAGCTACAGGGCTAGATGCTCTGACCCATGCTATTGAAGCTTTGGTTACACCAGGTTCCTATCCTGTAACGGATGCCACTGCGTTGGCAGCAGTAGAGATTATTTTTAATCATTTGGCTCGTACAGTGAGCAACGGTCATGATATAGAAGCACGTGAGCAAATGGTATACGCTATTTTCTTGGGAGGACTTGCATTTAATAATGCCGGATTGGGTTACGTTCATGCGATGGCGCATCAGCTTGGCGGCGTATACGATTTGCCTCATGGTGTTTGCAATGCCATGCTGCTGCCGATTGTGGAAGAGGAGAACGCCAAGCATGTACCAGAGAAGTTTCGTGCCATCGCTAAGGTCATCGGTTTTGAAGATAAGGGGAAAACGGATAAGGAATGCGCTGACTATGTAATCCAAAGAATCAAAGACCTGTCGAAGGAAGTGGGGATTCCTTCCAAACTTTCTGAACTGGGTGTAAATGAAGTGGATTTGGATCTGCTTGCCGAGAACTCAATGAAGGATGCTTGCGCTCCGGGCAATCCGTTCATACCTAGCAAAGAACAAGTTATCGAGATGTTTAAGAAAATTCTTTAAATAAAAGATGCAATTATTTTACTAAATACTATAAGGGCTGTCCCAGGAACTGATCGAAGTATACTGGGAACGGCCCTTTTTATTCGCATTTTCTGCTAAGAGATTTGTGAGACTAGAGATAAGACAACCCCATTGAAGATTAAAGGCACAGCTCTCTCGGCTAAATCTGTAGGAGACTCTTTTTTTCCTTCCACATTCCAGCGAAAGGTTACACCATAAATGGACCAGCTTAAAATGGTCGCGGCAAGTTCTAACGTTCTTTGGTCTGTATTATTGGCTTCTCTTGTTATGAGTTGAAGTATGAATTGCTCTAATTGATTCTTAATATGTTCTTCCAGGATCGGTGCCACTGAATTATATTTATGAACGCATTGGTTACTTGAGTCGTGATAGTCACATAACGAAAGAATAAGTTTCTGAATGATCTCCTCCGACAAACGTGCCTCAGCATCAATCCTCTTGATAACATACTCCAAAAATGCGTCTGACAAAAGGGTTTCAAGCAGTGCATATTTATCTTGAAAATGTGCATAGAACGTGGCACGGTTAATGGTGGCTTTTTGGGTAATGTCATTGATCGTAATCGTGTAGAAGTCTTTCTTATTTAATTGGTCAACGAATGCGTCGAGAATTAATCTACGTGTTCGAATGACGCGCGGATCGTTTGGGTTGGGTGAGGTTACACCAGGCATCCTCAAGACACTCCTTTCAGGTAAATTAAATGATTCCCCCATTATAAACATGTGTTGTTTTGTCAACAAGTGAGTTTAGATATACAACAATTTTATAACCCTTTTGGTTAAGCAACAGAATGAACATTTTGTCGGTTGAATGATAAATTAAACATTGCTAACATTTCACTTGCACCCCGTTTGATGGTGCACGAGCTTTTTATATATCGCTAAAAACGATAAAAGAAAATGGGGAGGTACAATCCTTGAGTAATCAACCGCAAAATGTCCATTCAACAGAAGCTTTATTTCAACCTTATACCATTCATAATCTGACCCTACAGACTCGTATTGTAATGCCGGCAATGGGCCGCGCTTTTTCACCAAATGGTGTGCCAGGACCGGATGTAGCCGCTTATTATCGCCGTCGCGCAGAGAATGGTGTAGGTCTTATTATTACTGAAGGTGCAGTAATTGACCATCCTGCTGGAACAAGTGAGCCGAGGATACCTAATTTTTATGGAGAAGCGGCTTTAAACGGTTGGGCTGAAGTGGTCAGACAGGTTCATGAAGCCGGTAGTAAAATTTTTCCACAGCTTTGGCATATGGGGATGGCTCGCCCTTTGGGATCTCAGCCGAACCCAGAAGCGCTGTCGATTGGTCCATCAGGGCTGGATCTGGAAGGAAAAAAAGTGACCGAGCCGATGACAGAAGAAGAAATCGTCAAGGTCATTGGGGCCTATGTCGATGCAGCTGCGAATGCAAAACGATTGGGCTTTGACGGCGTTGAAATTCACGGAGCGCACGGCTATCTGGTTGATCAATTCTTTTGGGAGAGAACGAACCAACGTACGGATCGCTATGGTGGCGATATCATAAAACGTGCACAATTCGCCATTGAGCTTGTGGAAGCTATTCGTGCTGAGGTTGGCCCTGATTACCCTATTGCCATGCGCCTATCCCAATGGAAAATGAATGATTACAACGCAAAGCCGTTCGATACACCGGATAAACTGGGGCAACTCCTGAATGTGTTAGTACAAGCGGGCGTGGACATCTTCCATTGCTCGACACGTCGCTTTTGGGTACCTGAATTTGAAGGCTCCGATTTGAGCTTTGCCGGATGGGTGAAGAAGCTGACTGGAAAAACCACGATTACGGTTGGCTCTGTAGGTCTGGATGAGGATTTTGTAAGTTATACGGAAGGGAAAGGGGCAGGACACCAAGATATTAATGAACTTCTGGAACGGCTGGACAACAATGAATTTGATCTGGTAGCTGTTGGGCGTGCGCTTCTGGGTGATCCTGCATGGGCTACAAAAATACGTGAAGGCCGAATTCATGATCTTCAAACCTTTACACCTGAGGTACTTCAAACGCTCAACTAAAACATATCATACTTCCAATATCTCTTTAAATAAACAGTGTAAGCCAAAATACTCAAAGTCAGGTAAGGAACTTTGGTGTTTTGGCTTTTTTATGCGTCTGCAATAGTAGTCCACCATGAACCATTTTAGATTAAGTCATATTTGCTTTAAAGTTTTCTTGGGTACTCAAGTATTGAATTTTCTTTAAAAGCTGCTCCATTTAACAAGCTCCTATCTATTTTAGATTTCATTATATCAAACTTAATCCTAGTTCTTTGAATCATTCATATGCTAAAACCAGATCAGACTGAAACCAACACTTGATATATATAGATGTCTATGTAATAATGCTTGTATGTTAAAAAATAATGCAGCTGCACTGATAGGAACCATTAGAGACTCGATCAATAAATTGATTGTGTCTGAGCTCGAATCGAATGGAATTGAAGGAATTGTTCCTACTCATGGTGGAATTCTAATGTTCCTTTATCAAAAGGACGGGCTTTCCATTAAGGAATTGACGCAAAAAATTTCTCGTCAGCAACCCACTGTCACTGTTTTGATCGACAAGCTAGTGAAGTTGGGGTATGTCGAAAGAAAAAAAGAAAGGGAGGATAGTCGGGTTACCTTGATATTTCTGACCGATAAGGGAAGAGAGATAGAGCCTGTATTTGAGATGATCTCCAATAGATTAAAAGAAACCATCTATGGTGGTCTGAAAGACGAGGAAAAAGAACAACTGGAATATCTGTTAGAGCATGTAAAAAACAGATTATAATTTTTTTTTTTTGAATAAATGCATAGATATCTATATTAATATCAAAATAACAATAAAACTTCTGGAGGTTATTTAAATGAAACATCTTATCATCTATGCTCACTCTAACGCTGAAAGCTTTAATCACGCGATACTCGAAACGGTTGTAAATACTCTGAAAGAAAAAGGTGACGAAGTCGTTGTACGTGATCTATATGCCCTTGATTTTCAACCTGTATTAAAACCTGAGGATACTGCCGCTATGAGAGCAGGGCAAACTCCGGCTGATATCAAAGTGGAGCAGGAATACATCTCACAATCGGATACAATTACTTTTATTTCTCCCATCTGGTGGACAGGTCTTCCTGCCATCCTGAAAGGTTACGTTGACCGTGTATTTGCATACGGATTTGCATATACGGCTGGTGCGGAAGGGATTAATAAGCTGCTTACAGGTAAAAAAGGTTTTATCGTGAATACACATGGTACTCCCAACGCGATCTACGATGAAATCGGTATGACCGCAGGATTGAAGATCACATCAGATACGGGAATTTTTGATTTCGTTGGAATTGAATCCGTCGGTCACTTGCTGCTTGGAAGTATTGGTTACCTTGATGAAGATGGTTATAAAGGACTGCTGAAGCAAGTCCAAGACACGGTTAAAACGGTGCTGTAAAGTCAGTTTATGTTCTCTTAGAAACGTAAGACATTCTTTAAATGATGAGGTCAACCCGTATTTAGTGGTTGGCCTTTTCTTATAGTGCTTATATATCTCCAACATCCCGGTTCATAGATCTTTTGAATTTGTAATAGCATCTTGGGGCAGATATAACTGGACATTCAAGGGTGGTTGAAGCATGACTCTATGATCTTTCGACGGTTTTGGAATGTCCCTCTACGATTAAGTACATGTAAACGTCAATAGGGTCCTCACGTTCAATTTTAAAACCAAACCGTTCATAAAGACGTCTGGCTGAGCTTCCTTGCAGAACATTTAAGGTTACATGTTTTCCTTTTACATGATTTTGTTCTAGCAGATTTTTTAATATTTGACTGCCGACTCCTTTACCTTGGTAACTGGGATGAATATAAAAATGCTCCAATAAATAACCGTCTAATCTCGGTTTAAAAGCTATGCAGCCCACAAAAGAAGAGTCTTCCTCAATGATCCAGGTATGGACAGAATCGAATGCATCACGAAAGCGTTGACGAACTTTCTCTTCATCAAACCTTCCTAATCTGGTTAAATCGTTCCGCAGTACAATCGCCCGTAAATTAGCAATGCTTTCAATATCCGAATTGTGGGATTGGCGAAGAGTAAACCGTTTCATCTTATGTAACAACTCCTTTACCGTAAACTGGCAAGAGGTGATCAAGCGTATTTTTTCTTATTCGACGCTGAGCTCATTAACCCTTGTATTAAAATTCACAAATATTTCATTGTTATTATCGTGGGCAATTCATTATAGTACATAGTATTAATAGTTAACTGTATGTATTATGTGTTTTGCGGAGGTTCACTATGAAAGATTATGAACTAAGGGACGAATTGAGAGAATCCGTTAACCGGATTTATGACATGGAATTATTCAGTAGCCTGACGGAGCTTGTTCAGGGGGAAAACCATGTGCTTCAATATTTAGTTCAGCATCGGGATGATGAAATTAATCCTTCCTTGCTCAGCGATCATCTGCATGTATCCAGATCAAGAATTACGGCAGCGCTTACGGGATTAAGGAAAAAAGGCTATGTGACTATGGAAATGTCTGAGCATGACAGACGACGAATGTGTGTAAGGCTCACAGTAGATGGTGAATCGTTGATCAAACAGAAGCAACAGAGAATTGAGGGTTATTTTGAAGCGCTTGTAGTAGGTTTGGGTGAGAAGAATGTGAAGGATTTTATACGGTTAATTGAGCTTTCTTTGAGTATTATGAATGCGGGTTCTATTGAAAAATAACATAATGTGAGGGTGTACCGGGTGAGATATAAAATAATAGCAGACAGCTGCTGTGATTTAACGAGAGAGCTTAGAGAAGAGATGCAAGTTACTACAATTCCGTTAAATATGACGCTGGGAGATAAATGCTTCGTAGATGATGACACATTGGACTTGCCTCAGTTTATGGAAGAAATGAAAGCCTGTACAACCAAAATTGGATCCGCATCACCGTCACCTATGCTGTATAAGGAAGCCTTTCAAGGTACGCATACTTCTTTTGCCATTACATTATCCAGCAACCTGTCCAGTTCTTATTCCAGTGCATTGGTAGGAAAAGATATGGCGGAAGAAGAGGGGGCGGATGTTCATGTATTTGATTCGAAAAGCGCTTCGGCTGGACAGCTCTTGTTAGCTCTAAAACTACGCAAGCTAATCGACGAGGGCTATCATAAAAGCGAAATTATTTCTTCCTTGGAGAGCTTTATCAGCAAGATGAAAACGTACTTTGTTTTGGAAAATCTGGATAATTTGGTTAAAAACGGACGGATGAATAAAATCACAGGAAAGATACTTTCACTCTTGCATATCAGGCCTATTTTAGGCTCGGATGGTGACGGGAATATCGCATTTTTTACTCAAGCACGCGGTCAGAATCAAATTATCGAAAAGCTGGCAGATACTATTGAAAAAAGTGGCCGGGCTACCGAAGGAGAAAGCATCGTCATTACTCACTGCAATAATCCTGGGCTGGCGGAAAAATTAATGAATGCGCTGAAGAAACGCTATCAATTTAAAGATATTCATATTGTGTCCACCAGAGGGATTAGTTCAATGTATGCCAATGACAAAGGGATCATTATGGCTTTTTAAAAATATTCAGGGTTTATCCTCGCTGTATGGATAAACCCTTTTTAGTACACTGAGACTTTGCGGGAGTTCAAGCCTATCTCAATTTTTTAATGAGGACAGAAGCGTTTATACTGGCTTGAGTTCCTCCGGCTTGTGTTTGCAGGGTAACAGCAGTAGTAGAGCTATGGTTTCGCAGAGTAAGGACGTCACCGCATGCCAGAGCGAGGATAGCTTGCCCTGTGTTCTGTTGTGTCCCGGCTCCTGAGCCGTATACAGTTCCCACAGCCAGTGCGCCATTAATAAAGATGGCGAATTGGTTAGGTTCCATACCGGACACCGAAAAGTGAACTTCATATTTTCCAGCATCGGATACAGCAATCTGTGTAGTTCCTGGAACATGAGCAATTCCAGGTGTAAGTATACCGTTCGTATCCAAAATGACATCCCCTTCAATCGGAACAACTTGGGGCTTCACATTATAAATATAACCGAACTGCGCTAAATCACCTATGGTTCCAGGATCCCCATCAGGCCCTAAAGTGCCATGATTAATATTCACATTTACAAGTTGCTTTTTGACGATGATATCTTTTCCAACCCCTTTCCGTTTCGAGCGGACTTTTCTCTTTGGGGGCTTCTCCTCAAACTTTTTTTCTAACTTATCAAACCAGGCACGGACAAAAACATTTTTTTTACGGCCTTTTTTTCGTTTTAATTCAGGATGACCCAATACAAACACCTCCATATGGTTTGTTGTATACTACTCCATTCATCTAGAGGAGGCATGGATATCTGTCCTGTGATTCATAGGAAACGATCTATTTTGACTAAAAACGGGCTGCTGTACAAGGTGCATTCGTCTAGTATGTAAAAAAGCACCTTTGAATGTGCACTTGGATGACAACCAAGGAACAGACAAAGGCGCCAGTAGAGACGTGTCTCAGGATGAAGCGGTTTGAAGCCGTTTTTTGCGCACATATAGGGCGTACAAGATGCCCCCAAGCAGGCACAGGATACAGGCGAAGCCTGCCAGCAACCACGCCGAAGAGACTGCTCCACCACGATCCATGCTATTTCCAAGCCATAAAGGCAGCAGAGCTCCCCCAACTCCACCTGCGCCGATAAGCAGGCTAGTGGTAGATTCTTCTGTACCCGGCATCATTTTGCTGGCAAAAACAAGTGCGATGGAGAAGATGCCGGACATGCCCAGCCCCAGCAGTACAATAAGGATAAAGGCGCCTTCAGTCCCTTTGATCAGCGGGAACACGCACAGCAGCACGGTCGCTGCCAGTGAGCTCAGGGCGACAAAGACACCGTAGCCGTATCGATCGGCAATGTAGCCTGTGAATAACCGGCCGGTAGCCATTGCTAACCAGAAGCAGGTGACACTAAGTGCTGCTTCGGCTTGTGTGAGACCCAGCCGTTCGATGAACATGGAGGGCAGGAAATTAGCCAGGCTCATCTCTGTCCCTACATAGATAAAGAAAAAGACGATAAATAGTGCAAGTAGCTTCCAATTGCCTATAGGGCTACCCTTAGAAGCCTCCACCGTGGGGGATTTGGGTGAGTTAGTGGAACGCGTATGGTTGTCACCTTGGTGTTCCTGTTGGTCTAATACAGCGTCCAGCGTGCCGAAGGACCCGCGCAGCCAAGCTATAATGGTGACGGCTGCAAACATGGAAATGATGGGAAAGGCCAATCGCCACCAACCGAGTGCAATGAGCTGGCTGGCGATAGCGGGCATAGCCAAAGCGCCGATCCCAAAGAAGACTTCCAGACGGCTCATCGCCGCGCCCGTTCCTTGAGTAATACCGCTGATAATAATAGTGCCAATGAGTGTTTCTACCATGCCGAAGCCAAACCCGGCTGCTGCCCCGACGGCATATAGCCAACCCCAAGGCGGCAGCAATGAGTACAGCACTTCCGCCGCGCATAGCAGGAGCAGGGCGAATACCAGACTTCGGCGTTTGCCGAAACTCCGGGCAAGCCACGGCGACAGCAGGACTCCAGCCAGAAAACCGGAAAATTGAGCGAAGATTAGACTTCCGCCATCCGTATAGTTTCTACCGTAATGCTCTAACAACACAGGCAGTAGGGAGCCTACAACCACGTGTGCCAGGCCGATTAAAAAATAAGATAAGCTGCCGATCCATAGCAGTCGTTTCATGATGAACTCCTTTGATACCTAGATTTGACTCATGCGGCAAGCTAAACTGCATGAGTCAAATCTGAGTGATTATGATAGCTCCAGTACATGAAAGCCGTAGCCTTCAATAGAAATTTCTCCTTCCAGGTATTTACCGCTGATCAGCTCATTCCCTTTCTGATCATCCAGATGATATTGCTGCGTCTGGGCGTTATGGTTCAGAACGAATAGATATGATTTTCCATTTTTGGTCCGTACAGTGGCTTCTACACCCGCAGGAGCGCGCAGCAGGGATGGAATCCCTTTTTGCTCACAAATGTAGCCCAGCAGGCCATCAAGGAAAGCTTCTTCAGGGTCTGAAGCAACGTACCATGCCTCACCTTGACCGAAACCATTGCGTGTCAGCACTGGCATGCCCTGATAGAAATCATCGCCGTATTCGGCCAGTACTTCGGCGCCTTCGCTATGCAACAAGTCACAGAGTAGACCGCATTTATATTCACCTTGTAATACGCCCACCTTTTCTTTCAATACAATGCGATTGTGTGATTCCGGCAGAAGCGCGTCAATTTCTTCCACCCAGATCCCGAGCAAGTTACGCAGTTTACCAGGATATCCTCCGGTTGTGACCAGATCGTTTTCATTCACAATGCCACTGAAAAAGGTCGTTACGAAGGTGCCGCCATGCTCTGTGAATTGTTCCAGCTTCTCGGCGGTACCCGGCTTGACCATGTAGAGTACAGGCGCGATAATGAGATCATATTTCTGGAAATCTGCATCAACAGAAACCAGGTCTACCTGTACATTCCGCCGGAAGAGGGGAGCATAATACTTGTGTACCTGATCCATATATTTCAAGGCGACAGAAGGGCCGCTTGATTTTTCCAAAGCCCACCAATTATCCCAATCGAATAAAATGGCTACTTTGGCATTAACGGTCGCGTCAAGTAGTGTGTTGCCTAATGCGCCAAGCTCACTGCCAAGCTGTGCCACCTCGCGAAATACACGTGTGTTCTCATGCCCGGCATGCTCAATGACGGCCCCGTGGAATTTCTCACAAGCGCCGATCGAGCGGCGAAGCTGGAAGAACATGACCGTGTCCGCGCCATGCGCGACTGCCTGATAACTCCATAACCGCATAACGCCGGGCCGTTTAAGCGAATTATACGCCTGCCAGTTCTGCTGGCTCGGTGTTTGCTCCATCAGCATAAAGGGTTGCCCGTCCTTCAAGCCGCGCATCAGATCGTGCGCCATCGCCGTATAGCTTATCGGAGTATTGGCCCCGGGATAGCTGTCCCAAGATACAATATCCATGTACTTAGCCCATTTAAAATAGTCCAGTTGCTTAAAAAAGCCCATCAGATTGGTTGTTACCACGGCATCGGGAACATGTTTTTTAATCGCGTTATATTCCAATAGGTAGCAATCCAGCATACTGTCTGAATTGAAGCGCGCATAATCGAGGGATATGCCCTGAAAGCAGGAGTGATTTTCTCCCCAATGCTCGCTCAGATTATTTGGCGGTACAATTTCATCCCAATCATAGAAGGTGTGACCCCAGAAGGAAGTATTCCACACCCGGTTTAGCTCTTCCAGTGATCCGTATTTTTGCTTGAGCCACACCCGGAATGCGGCCGCGCAGTTATCACAATAGCAATCCCCGCCGTACTCATTGGACACGTGCCACACGAGGATCGCGGGATGGTTTTTGTATCGTTCTGCAATTCGGTCAGCCATCTGCTCCGCGTATTTTCGATACGTTGGACTGTTCGGACAGGAGTTGTGGCGGCCACCGAATTTCCGCTTCCGTCCGTCAGCGTCTACCCGGAGAACGTCGGGGTAGCGGGTAGCCATCCAAGCAGGGTGCGCTGCCGTGCTAGTAGCTAGACAAACGAAGATATCGCTTTCATAAAGACTGTCAATCAATTGATCCAGCCATTCAAAATGATATGTGATTTCGTCGGACTGAATTTTGGCCCATGAGAATACGTTGACCGTGGCGATATCAATCCCTGCTTGCCTGAACATCCGTAAATCTTCCTGATGCGTGGCCTCATCCCATTGCTCAGGATTATAATCTCCACCGTAAAATACTTTAGGAAGTTTGCTGCTTATCATGCCAATCACCTCTGTATATAAGAATAATTCTATCTTATAATACAAATAACTGCTTTTAAATATAATAAAATGAACGTGTATATAACAATATGGATCTACATGAAGAATATATACCCGCATACGCCGGAGGTGCTTTTTATGATTTTAACTCCCCATCATTTAAGATTTTTCCTGACTACGCGTGAGCACTCTTTACCCCTTTTTATTGAAAGTATCGGATTTAACAGCAGGCAGGAGGATGTGTCCCGTCCAGAGGGTTATCCGTGCTTTCACTGGATTCAGACGGTGTCTGGTGAAGGGATGTTTACATTTAAAGGGGGGACCTTCCGTCTGGGAGAGCAGTCCGGGGTTCTGCTGCTGCCCGGGGAATCCCATGCATACAGACGGGCGACCAAGGTTTGGCGAACGTTATACATTACATTTGACGGCCCCATCGCCGCTGCTGTATTGACTGCACTGGGATTGAAGCATACGCGTGGGTATCATTGGGACCCGGATAGCGAGCTGCACAGCTTTGGGGAAACTATGCTCCATTCCATGGTTAGTGAACGTGATTTGTCTGGATTAGATGCTTCGGCCAATATGTATCGTTTTCTGACTCTACTGCGTAAACATGGACAACATAGCTCGATGCCTTCCCTATCCCATAATGTGGAACGTTTAACCCCTGTACTGGCCTTTATGGAGCAAAATTATGCCAGTCCAGATGTGGGCCTAGGTGATATGGCAGTTATGATGAATGTCAGCTCCCGTCATTTAAATACATTATTTAAGCAAGCGTTTGGTGTGACTTCTTATGCTTATCTGATTGTAATTCGGCTGCGGAAGGCCAAGGAAATGATGACGGAATATCCGCAATTAACAGTAAAGGAGATTTCGGAGCGAGTAGGATTCCGAGATGCCAGTCATTTTGTGGCAACTTTCCGCCGAGCTGAAGGAATTACCCCGGAAAGGTTCAAATTACTGTATACATAAGGGTATTTTATCGAAATACTCTTTCTTACTCGGGAATGCTCTTTTTAGGGAGCATTCCTTATTGTTTTTTTCAGGATGAGGGAGTATAAAATAATAGTTCATTTGTTTCATCAAACTGATGTGCAGGTGACATAATAAACATAAGATCCATAGTTCTTTTGCAAAACCCTCATCCAAAGAAGGAGTCAACGAAATGCTGAGTAAAGTCAAAAGATTATTAATCGGTCGTCCGCGAAAGTCGACGGCCCTTGAAGATGAGAAACTGAATAAGCTCAAGGCACTGGCCATTCTGTCCTCAGATGCCTTGTCCTCTGTAGCTTACGGAACGGAGCAAATTCTGCTGGTTTTAATTACAGCTGGCTTCGCTGCCCTATGGTATTCCATTCCTATATCCATTGCGGTATTGGGTTTGCTGATCATTCTGATCCTGTCCTATAGACAGACCATATTTTCCTATCCTGGTGGTGGCGGAGCGTACATTGTTGCACAGGACAATTTGGGAAAGAGTCCGAGTCTGATTGCAGGTGGTTCTTTGCTGGTCGATTATATTCTGACGGTAGCAGTTAGCTCATCAGCAGGTACAGATGCCATTACATCTGCGTTCCCGTCGTTACATGATCATCGGATCGCCATTGCTCTGATTATGATTATCTTTTTGACTATTATGAACTTGCGCGGGGTGACAGAATCTGCCTCGGTGCTGGCTGTACCGATTTACTTATTTGTTGTTGCTATTTTTGTTTTGATTATTAGCGGTATCATTCATTACGTGGCAGGGGGGGCTCATGCTGCAGCACCGCAATTTGGAGCTACGGTATCCAACGTCAGCCTGTTCCTGCTACTGAAGGCGTTCAGCTCGGGTTGCTCGGCGTTAACTGGGGTAGAGGCTGTCTCGAATGCCATTCCGAACTTCCGCAAGCCAGCTGCCAAAAATGCAGCAACTACACTAATGATGATGGGTTTGATTCTCGGGTGTATGTTTATCGGAATTAGTTTGCTGGCTTATTGGTACGGTGTTCGTCCTAATCCGCATGAAACGGTCATTTCGCAAATTGCGAACGCCACTTTCGGGCGCGGTGTGATGTATTACATCATTCAGGGCGTAACGGCGCTCATCTTGTTTTTGGCGGCGAATACAGCCTATTCGGCCTTTCCATTGCTTGCTTTTATGCTCGCGAAGGACAAATACATGCCGCACATGTTCATGGTTCGTGGAGATCGGCTTGGATACTCTAATGGTATTCTGTTTCTGAGTATCTTCTCGGCATTGCTGGTTATCGTATTTGGCGGAAACACAGAAAATCTGATCCCGCTTTATGCCGTAGGGGTATTTATTCCGTTCACGCTCTCGCAACTTGGCATGATGATTCGCTGGATCAAGCTCAAACCGCCAGGCTGGATCGTCAAACTTGCTATTAATACGGTTGGGATGCTGACCACGCTGTCGATTACGCTCATCTTTATTTTCACCAAATTTAGCCAGGTGTGGGTAATCTTTATCTTTCTGCCTTTGGTTCTGTATTTCTTTATGAAGATCAACAGGCATTACAAAAATACGGCTGAACAACTGCGCATTGATATTACCAAGGATAAACCTATGGTGAAAGGCAATACGATTATTATTCCGGTGGCAGGTATTACGCGAGTCGTTATGAATACGATCAGCTATGCCAAAACCTTGTCGGATAATGTGGTTGCCGTATATGTGGGTGTGGATGATGAGGCGATTCAAAAAATGGAACAGAAGTGGGAAGAGTGGGACGTGGGCATACGTTTAGTAGTGCTGAGATCCCGTTATCGCAGCATCATTAATCCGCTCCGCAAGTTCATCGATACAGTAGAGTGGAAAAAAGCAGACGAGGACCATATCACTGTTCTCATTCCACAATTCATCACCAAGCACTGGTGGGAAAATATTCTACACAATCAGACCAGCTTACTGATGAGAGCTTATTTGATTAATTACAAAGACGTGATCGTAACGACCGTACCTTTTCATTTAAACAAATGAGGATTTTGCAAAAATCCCATAAGCGACTTCCGATGAACAGGATATAGATCGAAATGCTTTAGTTCGTCTATATCTTGCACTTCGGAGCGACTGGAATCGAATTTTGCAAAATCCTGAAATAAAGTCACTGCCAATTAGCCCATACTCATTTGCGTGAGCTGACTATAGCAAGGACAAAATGAACATCTTTTGGCCGCATTTCTTTGCGGTCGGAGGGTGTTTTTTTGCATAACGGAGATATTTACTTTGGTGATACATTTTGTGTATTATAGATACGAAATGTATCATTCGAAACTGTTATGGAGGGATACGATGCCCGAAGCCAAGGGGAAAATGGAAGATGACAAGCTGCAATTTGTAGATACGCTGAGGGCGCTGGCTATTATTGGAGTTTTACTTGTGCATGTCAGCCAGCATGTAGACGGATTAAACGGATGGTTGCAAAAAGGCTTGAGTATAGGAGCTAAAGGAGTCGCTTTATTTTATATGGCCAGCGCTTTTACACTATTTCTGTCCTTGAGCAGACGTTCAGGTGACAAGAGGGAAAGAACTTCAGCTTACCTGTTGCGTCGTTTTTTTCGAATTGCTCCTTTGTATTACGTGATGTTAGGAATCTATTTGGTTGTGAACGGGACAGGTCCACGATTTTGGCTTGGAGATCAGGAGGGAGTCACTGCCACCAATATCACTGCTCATTTCCTGTTTTTGAATGGTCTGAATCCGTACTGGATCAACAGCATTATTGGTGTGGAATGGTCCATTGCGGTGGAATGTATGTTTTATCTGTTTATCCCCCTATTATTTAAGCTGATCCGATCAGTCCGCCATGCGACCTGGTTTGTTGTGATGGCACTTGTGGTAAGCTTCGGGCTAAATACGGTATTTGTTCAATATCCATGGATTAATGATCACTCTTTATGGGGGCACTATCTGTATTTATGGTTTCCGAATCAATTGCCTGTCTTTGGGCTAGGTATATTGTTGTTTTTCATTTGGAAAGACGAGCGGCATTGGAAAAGTATAGACCGGGTCAGTGGAGGTTGGCTGCTGGTTTCTGTGCTATTTGCGTTTTTTGGAGGCATGACCGATTATCTCATAGGTGTCGGGTTGCTGCTGGGAGCGTATGCTTTGTATCACTGGCAGCCGATCTGGCTACTTAATCGGGTGTGGTCATGGATCGGCCGCCTTAGCTACAGCATGTATTTGACGCATATGCTGGTTCTGGGACTAATCGTACAGGTTAAACTACCTTTTGCTCCCCTAGTCAGCCTCACACTTATGTTTATCATGACGTTGCTATTCACCATCGGACTATCCTGGTTTACCTACTCGTGGATTGAACAGCCCGGCATCCGTTGGGGGAAAAAGCTTATATCACGTATGAAGCCTGTGCTCAAGCAGGGAGATTCGGTCAAAGAAAGTGTTGCCTAAGCTGCAACTTGAAACAGCATCCGATAACATTTGGTTGAAGTGCTTGAATAAATCTATGAAATAATTGAAAAGACCTCTTGAAAAGTAGCTCCCAGCCCTTTATATTCGATGTACATCCAAGTTTTTGAATACACCGATGAGGTTTGTTGGAATTGTAAAGGAGATGCACGCATGCTTTTGAAGCCAATCGGCTTTTTGCTTTTCTCCACGCTTGAGGGAGTAGCTGTTTTTGCGCTGATTTTGAGTATTTTTAAAGTTAAAATGACCCCTTATCTATGGCAGGCCATTTTTGTTAACCTGATTATGAATTTGCAAAGTTATATGCTCCGAGAGGAGTTTTCCTTTTCGTATTTGGTGCCTGTCGTAAATATGCTGCTTTTTATTTTTTTACTTGCTACGGTCGTGAAGATTCCGATTGTGTGGTCCGGTATTATGACGGTTACAGGTTATTTTGCATATGCCGTTGTTCAGTCGGTATTCCTAAAAGTCATGTTCGGCAACCTTCCGGTTTCTGAGCTGCAGGATGGGTCCTTGAAGGGCTATCTGCTACAAGTGGTAAGCGCGGCAGTAGGACTGCTTATTTCATTGATGTTGTATCGAAAAGGGATCGGCTTTTCCCCTAATTTCAAGAAGCTAAAGTTCAAAGAGGAATATGGAATTGTCATCACGCTGATTATCCTGTCGCTCATTTCAACTTCTATTGTGCTCTACTATAACGAGGTATGGTTAAATATGATATTTTTTGCACTGGTTTCGGGATTTTTCATCTATTATGCAATCGGAAAGGAATACCGGGATGATTGAAGCGATGGCTTTCAAACTTGCTAACCAGATCAAACGTACTGTGCCTGATCATCCGGCCTCTGTCGCGGTACTTAAATACGCACTTGCTCTCATTCTGAATGCGTCCATGATCATCGTGTTAACACTATTCGCCTCAATCTTCACGGGGCGGATGGTAGAGGCTGTAATGATTCTCGTCGCTTTCGCCCTGCTGCGCCAAATATCAGGAGGCATTCATTTGAAAACGGGCATGGCATGTGTGTTGGTGACCTCAGCAGCTTTTACTTACATATCCTGCATGGCCTTAAATAGTTGGTGGACAAACCTGTTTACCGGAATAGCTCTCATTCTCGTTTTATGTTTTGCCCCGTCCAGAATTGAAAAGCAGTCGCGCATTCCAGTACAATTTTATCCCCTCTTGCGACTGTTATCCTCCTTGCTTGTATGTACTAATTTTGTAATCGGTTCCTCTGTAGTGGCTATTGCTTTTTTGGTCCAGAGCCTAACATTGATCCGGGGAAGGAGGTGAGTGGAATGATGAGGAAAATGGTATATGGATTAGCTACATCGTTGTCTATGTTTGCAACATTTGCTGTATCAGTGGCGAGTTACGTGTATGTTTATCAAGGGGATACACCCGAGGAACTGCTGAAATAAACAAAATGCCGAAATAGAAAAATGATACATAGAGCTGCTATTAAGCAGCTTCTTTTTATGCAAAAAAATCAGGCGCTCCATTAAAGAGCGCCCGAATGGGAGAGGAGAAACCGGACGAAGAGCTTATGGGGAAACGTAAGTCTTCTCCGCGGTTGTCTACGACATTGGTTGAATGCCGATATCCTAAGGATGCCCAGGGAATGGTTTTTTATACCTGCCTCATCCTAAGTTTTTCAAACGGCGGTGCATGTGGTACGATAGCGTCATAATCTTATATGGTTATGAACACATATAGAAAATAGGTGAGTTTCAGCGTGAGAGTGGTATCGGGTAGTGCCAAAGGAAGGCCGTTAAAGGCAGTTCCCGGCACAGGGACGCGGCCGACCACGGATAAGGTCAAGGAAGCGCTATTTAGCATGATAGGTCCTTATTTTGATGGGGGAGTCGCACTTGATCTGTTTGCTGGCAGTGGTGGCCTGGGTATAGAGGCGCTTAGCCGGGGAATGGACAAGGCTGTTTTTATTGATATGGAATCCAAAAGCATTGATGTCATTAAAGAAAATTTGCGAAAAACTGGATTGGAAGGACAGGCTGAAGTGTTCCGCAATGATGCCGGACGAGCGCTCAAGGTGCTGGCAAAACGTGGAGCTCTTTTTGATGCTGTTTTTCTGGACCCACCCTATCGTCTCAAACACGGAGATGAATTAATGAGCCGTATGGCTGAGTTGAACTTGCTTCGTTCAGATGCAATCATCGTGCTGGAGTATGAATCGGGACATGAATATCCGGAAAGCTTCGGGCCGTTCGAACAGGTCAGAAAAGCAGTTTATGGTGAAACGGCGTTATCTATTTATCATTTTGCAGCCGATGTTTTGTCGGATGTCGTAGAACATACAGAAGCCGGAGGGGTCAAATTCGGCATCAGCGAATCAGACGGGGAGGACCATCATGATTGAGCACAAACCACGTATTGCTGTATATCCGGGAACTTTTGATCCCGTGACGATGGGGCATCAGGATATTATCCAAAGAGCAGCCAGACAGTTTGATCTATTGATTGTCGCGGTTCTTAACAATATTAGTAAAAATCCGCTGTTTTCACTTGAGGAACGAATGGAGTTACTGCGAATGGTAACTCGCGATATCCCGAACGTTGAAGTGGACAGCTTCCGTGATCTGACAGCTAATTATGTACGTCAAAAAGGGGCCCAGGTTATTGTCAGAGGAATTCGGTCGGTGACTGATTTTGAATATGAGCTACAATTAGCCTCTACAAATCATAAGCTGAACCCGGATGCGGAAACGATCTTTATGATGACCAATCCAGCTTATTCATATCTGAGTTCCAGTATGGTGAAGGAAATTGCGCATTTTGATGGCAAGGTTGTAGATCTGGTGGCACCGGAGGTGGAAGACGCACTGCGTGCGAAGGTCAACGCGAATCGTGGCGGCTCCACCATGAAGTCATAAAGGAAAAGGCCAACAGGGTAACTATAATTGTACCTAGCAGTGCAATGGACAGTACGGTTAGTTGCCAGGGGTACATAGATGTTCCTTCAATTTGTGTTAATAAGCCGCTGGCTCCGGCCATGACAGGATGCGTGGCGGATTCATTTACGCTTTCCGCAAAAGAAGACACAGAACTGCGACTGACGTAAGCGGGAGTTGTATTGCTGAAGATGCGGCTAAGCGGGACCCATGTCGCCAAGGTAAGTCCAAAAGCAATGATCCCATGGAGCACTCGTGACAGGGTGAAGGTGATGCCCTTGTCGGAAGGCCTGGTGACGGCGGTAATTTGAAGCCAGCCGCACAGGCCACCCCAGCCCAACACAGCACTGATCAGGGCTGCTTGTGTACGGAGATCAAAGGGCAGACGGCTGATTTCATAGGAACCCAGATGGATTTCCATCCAGGCAGGCCATATGAAAGAAAGCGATCCTTGGCCTGTATATATGGACAGCAGTCGAATCAGTACGGAAAAGAAAATAATGAATCCACCTGTCACCATCAGCGTCTGTACAGCATGGGATACGGTTTCGCCCAACAGTTTTCCGAAACTGCGGCCGTCCCGTTCTCTGGCAGAGCGGGTAGCTTCCCATGCGGATCGGATCAGGGAGGGAGAAGTACGGGAAACTGAGGTGCGCCGGAGGGCAGCTGGTGTTTCCCGTTTTTGCAATTCTTTGGACGGTACAGGTAGTCTGGCTGTGATCCAGCCTGCCAGCAGCCCGGAAATCCAGTGAACGGCAAGTAACATCACACCTGCGGCAGCATTGTGCAGTAGCCCTGTCCCGATGACGAGCAGGATGGTAATCGGATTGCAGAAATGAGCGATAGCGGTTAGACGTCGAAGCTGAAACGCGGTCATATCCTCCTGTTGTGCCCATTGGCGCACTGCTTCCGCAGCAGCCGGGAATCCTGCGGTCAGGCCGAGGGCCAACACCCAGCCGCTTCGCCCGGGTAGACGGAACCAGAATCGCATAAACGGCTCCAGCAGGACACCTAGTCCATGTACTAGACCAAAGGCGATGAGCATTTCGGACAGCATCAAAAAAGGCAACATGGCCGGGAAAATAATACTCCACCATAGCTTAAGGCCTTGAGTAGAGGCTTGAAATACTTTTTCTGGTGAGGCGACAACAGCCAGTACAAGTAAAATGGCTCCAAGGCCAAGCAGTACGGTTGTCCAATAAGGAGCGGAATGGGCTTCCTTTTGCATCAAAGAATTCACCTCTCATAAATATACTAAGGAGAGTAGGATGCTGTCTCCAGCGTTTATTCACGTTCGTTGTCTTGGGATAGGTTGTTCGTATACGTTGTCGTAAACAATGTATGCTTTTTCGGAAGGCTTGAGAACAGGTGGCGTAGAGGCACTTGGGTAAGATAGGAGAAGTTAGGCTGCAAGGGGGAGAAGCAATGAAACGAATAAACCGGAAAAGAGCTTTTTTTACAACCGGTTATGTCTTAACGCTGGCTGCAATGGTCTATGTGCTGGTCTATATGCCAACCCCTTATCTGATCTATGGACCAGGTGGGGCAAACGAGATCAAACCGATGGTTAGAGTCCAGGAGGGTGACAGCATCGAACGGGGGACTTTTATGATGACGACGGTATCGGCGCGTTATGCCAATGTTATCATGTTGGGCCTGTCCAAGTTGGACCGCAATTCGGAGATTCAACGCAAAGAGGATCGTCTGCATGGAAGAAGTGAAGACGAATATGCGGCAGAACAGGTATGGTATATGGGGGATTCCCAATCTTCCGCAATGGAGGCTGCCTACACCCGTGCCCATGTCCCCTATCGGATTGTGCCAGATTATGTGTATGTATTTAAGGTCCCGGGCTCGAACAGCGTGTTCGAGCCTGGAGATGAAATATTGGAGCTGAACGGAGTGAGGGTGACCGATAATCGTTCCATTCGGAAGGCTTTGGAGGACGAAAAACCGGGAACAATGGCTAAAGTGAAGCTAAAGCGTGATGGAAAGTTGCTGACCGTGCAAGCTCCCTTAACGACCATCAAGGACAGTGAGACGGGCAAGCAACGTTCTGGATTTGGCGTCAGTATTGCCACGGTACAGAAGGTACAGCCGAAGGATGGACGTAAAACGATTCATTTTACATCTACGGATGTTGGCGGTCCTTCGGCAGGTTTGATGTTTACCATGGAAATCTATAACCAACTGACACCAGGTGATCTGAGTAAGGGATATCGTGCAGCCGGTACGGGTACTATTGATAAGGACGGTCAGGTTGGAGCGATTGGTGGTGCAAAGTATAAAATAGTTGCTGCTGACCGTCAGGATGCGGATTTGTTTTTCGTCCCTGCAGATAATTATAAAGAGGCGAAGGCCAAAGCTGAGCAAATTGGAACCCGGATGAAGCTTGTTCCGGTTCGCAAGCTTGGCGATGCGCTGGATTATATGGAAAAGCTGCCCATCAAACCATAATGGGCGGTCGCAAGTAATCAGCATACATGTCGCGGATGGCGGGACGTGGCATCCCAGCTGCGTATATGGCGGCTGCGGCTGTATCCCAGTCCAGCTGAGGATGTGATCCGGCAGACAGCTTGACCCATACCGGAAGGGTGGCTGTCTGCTTCATACGTGCCAGCAGCTCGCGTCCAGCCCTGTTAAAGCCGAGCACGCGGATATAGCCCGGACCTTTCGCCAGCTCAGCCGGAGTCATATCGGTTTTGGCATGATTCAGCAAAATATGTGTACACATCCGCTGAAGCTTCGTACGAGTATACCGCCTTGTCTTGATCGCGGCGAGCAGGGCCTCCACAGAAGGCTGGGGCAACGTGTACAGCGATTGCCGCAGACGATGCTCCAGCCCTTCGGTGACCTCGTGCAGCTCCGCCAGCTGCTGCGGGCTACGTGTGATCAGAGCGTTCAGCAGCGGCTGGCTGAACGCTTCCCAATGCAGCGGCGCGCGTTCGGCTTGCCACTCGCGCCGCAAAATCTCCAGTGTCGCCGCAGGTATGTACGGCGACGCGGCCTCAGGCCCGCCGTTCAGCAGCAGACGGCGGATGGCCGTGGCGCTGGCGATGACTCCGTCCGTAGGGGCCGCGGCTTCATGGTAGCCCGATCCCGTGCGGGCTACCGTGAAGGGCTTGATTGTGCTGCCCAGCCTTTCCAGCGCAATCAAGTAATGTAGCCCCAACGTATTGTTGGGCTGCTGCATGAGGGCGGCGAGCGCAGCGCCGTCCTCTCCTTCGGCCGCCAGCGCGGCTGCGGCTCCCGCGTAGGCAGCGGGATAGCTCGCGCCGCTGCTTAGGCGCTGCGCGATGCCGGCCTTGAGCTCGGCCGACTCTGCCGCCAGCACGCGGGCCAGCGCGCGCAGCGGGGCGATGTCTCCGCTCTCGCTACCGAAGCAGAGCGCATCGACGATGCCCATCGCATGGAGCAGGGCGACCGCTCCGCGGGCAAACCATTCTGCAGGCTGGACGGCATAGGCCACAGGCAACTCCAGAACCAGGTCCACACCCATGGCGAGTGCCATTTCGGTGCGGGACCATTTGTCTGTAATCGCGGGTTCACCCCGCTGAAGGAAAGGGCCACTCATCACAGCCACTGTGCGCTGTGCACCAGTGATGCGAAGAGACTCCTCCCAGTGATGGACATGTCCGTTATGCAGGGGGTTGTACTCTACAACCATACCGAGTGTTTTCAAGACCGTATGTCAGCTCCTTTCTTAAAGTAACTTATTGGGTAACTATTTTGATAATAATGGTTAAGTACCCGTGAATGATTGTTTTCAGGGCAGCTATACTGTTTTTCATCGTCGGCATGAACAAGACCATTGAGACCTGGACGAAAAAGCTTTATACTCGCATTATTGTACACGAAGAGTGGCGGGGGTACGAATACTCATCGGTACATGTTTAGCACAATGCATTTTTGCTTCTGCATAAAACTTGTCGAACCATTGGAAAACCGGTGGATTTGTGAGTGGTGTAAAGTGAAAGGTGTTGACAAACGACTCGATCAGTCGGTATAATAATTTTTGTTTGTTTGGAGTGATAGTGATGCAACTATTTTTTCGCAAAGTAGCAACAAGTGACGGTCCTTTTCCTATCCGTGAATCTCTTAATGTGAGTGAATTGGTGGATGATCGTGCTGATGTTACGGCCGTTTCCCCGCTGGAGACCGACTTGGTCGCCGTTAGTCTGGGTCAAGGCTTGATGAGCGTGGAAGGCACGTTGACCGCAGGTCTGGACATGCTGTGTTCACGCTGTTTAAGCCCGATGCACGAGGATTTAAAGATTGAATTCCGTGAACGGTTCAAGCAAACCTCTTCGAGTGTTGAAGAGGAGGATGAAGATGGCGATTTTATCGCAGTGACGGAGGACTCCTTCGACATTGCACCGTATTGTGAAGAACTGTTTGTACTGCATGTGCCGTTTGCGCCTTTGTGCAGTGAGGATTGTCAGGGAATCGCACCAAAGACCGGACAAAACTGGAGTATTGGCTCCGATGACAGTAACGATGGCGATACGGAAAAGATTGATCCGCGTCTGGCAGGGCTTAAGGATTTTTTTAAATGAGAATTGAGTTCAATTCTGAAAAATCATCATCCGCTTGTGCCGGAGAGTTACTGAACCGATGCGTGGATGTTGCAGGCTTGATTCACCGGCTGTAAGATAATTGCTTCTGGCATTTTCTTTCAGTCTTGAATGAGATAAGAAGTCATACCCGCTATGCGGGGGTGATCTGGTTAAGGAGGTGGGAATAATGGCAGTACCTCAACGGAGAACATCCAAAACTCGTCGCGACAAACGTCGTACTCACTTTAAACTGGCAGTACCAGGTATGGTGAAATGCTCCGAATGCGGCGAATTGAAACTTGCTCACCATGTGTGCAAAGTTTGCGGAACGTACAAAGCTAGAGAGATCATCTCTCAATAATGTCCGATAAGCGGATTCTTTGGAATCTTCGCAGGAAGAGTAGCGCTTCACTTCAGTGAGGCGCTACTTTTTTTTGTCTGCATGCTTCCTTTTTACGTCAGCATGCTATATACTGTTTTAGTACCAGGTTCTAAGAAAGAAGGGCCGAAGAGGTTCCTTTATACATACAAGAAGACAAATCGGCTTGAAGTTTCGCCGTTAGAAAGTGAAGTAAAGTAACCCGAACTGTCGTCTGAACGACAGTTTATTGTAGGGAAAGGAGGCGTCACTGACATCGAACGTTTGCCGAAGAGACAGAGACAGCAGCGGCTGACTCAATTAATTGATGATAATCCGTTCGTAACGGATCAGGAATTGACAAGACAGCTGAAGGTAAGTATTCAGACTATTCGGCTGGACCGGATGGAACTGGGAATCCCAGAATTGCGGGAACGGCTAAAGCTGATGGCTGAGCGCTCCTACGACCAGGTTCGTTCCTTGCCTTTGCATGAAGTGATCGGGGATATCGTTGATCTACAGTTGGATCGAAGCGGTATTTCGATTTTTGAGATTAAAGAGGAACATATTTTTTCGCGTACTGGCATTGCGCGGGGGCATTATGTATTTGCTCAGGCCAATTCATTGGCCGTTGCCGTGATTAATGATGAGATAGCATTGACTGCATCAGCGGATATACGCTTTGTCCGCCCGGTTCATTTAGGTGAGAAGTGCATTGCCAAGGCATATGTACGCTCAAATCCAGAACAAAAAGGGAAGGCTAAAGTGGAAGTCTTTGCCTACGTAGGAGAAGAAATGGTGTTCCAAGGCAACTTTGTCATTTATCGCTCCACGGAGGAAGAGTATAGCGAAGGAGGAAGTCAGCATGCGGATCGCCATTGATGCCATGGGGGGAGATAATGCTCCTGAGGCGACAGTAGAGGGCGCGCTATCTGCGGCAGCGGAATGGAAGGATACGGACATTACGCTGGTTGGTGACCTGGAACGAATTGAATCGGTTCTGAACGGTAGGGCGTTGCCGACGAACCTCAGCATTCGCCATGCATCCGAAATGATAGATGCGCAGGACGAGCCTGTAAAGGCAGTGCGCCGTAAAAAGGATGCCTCGATGGTCGTAGCTGGTCGAATGGTCAGAGAAGGCGAAGCGGATGCCATGATATCCGCAGGTAATACAGGCGCGCTAATGACCACAGGGTTGCTGGTGGTTGGAAGAATGGAGGGCATTGAACGTCCGGCTCTCGCGCCGATGATACCAACGATAGATGATCAGGGTATTCTAGCGCTGGACCTGGGAGCCAATATGGATGCCAAGCCTGAGCATCTTGCCCAGTATGCACTGATGGGGAGCTTGTATCGTCAGAAAGTTCACGGTGTGTCTTCTCCAAGGGTGGGTCTGCTGAATGTGGGGACCGAAGCTGGGAAGGGCAATGAACTGACGAAGTTGGCATATCCACTTATTGAGCAGTTACCTGTCAATTTTGTGGGTAATGTTGAATCGAGAGATGTGTTAACCGGGAATTGCGATGTACTGGTGTGCGATGGATTTGCTGGAAATATCATGCTAAAATCGCTAGAGGGTACAGCCGGAGCCATATTTTCTCTCTTAAAAGAGCAATTCACCAAATCCTTGAAGACCAAGCTTGCGGCAGCCTTGATTATGCCTGAGCTTCGCAGTCTGAAAGGTAAATTGGATTATAAAGAGCATGGCGGGGCTCCTTTGCTGGGTTTGAGTGGACTCGTCCTGAAAAGTCACGGTTCGTCTGACGGCGTTGCCGTCAAAAATGCGGTAAGGCAGGCTCGTACGGCCTTGCAAAACCGGTTGGTGGAAAGTATATCCAAGGAAATCAGCAGGAAGTGAGTGACGATATGAATAAATTACGGCCGGTTGGTGTTATCGGAACAGGGAAATACGTACCTGAGAAAATTCTGACCAATAAAGATTTGGAAGCAATCGTAGAAACAAGTGATGAATGGATTGTCAGCCGTACAGGGATTCAGGAGCGCCATATTGCGGCTCCAGAGCAGGCTACATCTGATTTAGCTTATGAAGCAGCAATTAAGGCGTTGGAGTCCGCGGGTATGACGGCACAGGATCTGGATTTAATTATTGTAGCTACGGTTACACCGGATATGGCGTTTCCGTCAACTGCCTGCATTCTTCAGGACAAATTGGGAGCCAAAGGCGCAGCAGCTTTCGATTTGTCTGCGGCATGCTCGGGTTTTGTATACGGACTGGCTACGGCAACGAGCTTCATTAAGACAGGTATCTATAATAATGCATTAATCATTGGGGCAGACTGTCTTTCTCGGATTACAGATTATACCGACCGCAATACCTGTGTTCTATTCGGAGATGGTGCAGGAGCTGTAGTGATTGGTGAAGTGCCTGAAGGTAGAGGATTCCAATCCTTTGATCTCGGGGCTGAGGGTGCCGGAGGCAGCTTACTCAAGTTGGAAGCAGGAGGCTCGCGTTTGCCTGCGAGTGCAGACACACTGGAAAATAAACAGCACTATATTTACATGAACGGACGCGAAGTGTTCAAGTTCGCGGTTCGTGTTATGGGAACGGCAACGGTCGATGTGTTGGAAAAAGCAGGGCTGTCCAAAGATGATATTGATCTGTTCGTTCCGCATCAAGCCAATGTTCGCATCATCCAATCGGCGATGCAACGTCTGGATTTACCAGAGGAAAAGGTAGTTGTTAATGTTCATAAATATGCGAATACATCGGCAGCATCAATCCCTCTCGCTCTTGTGGAAGCAGCTGAGGAAGGCCGCATGAAGGAAGGCGACCGTGTATTAATGGTGGGCTTTGGCGGTGGCTTGACCTGGGGAGCGTCGGTTCTTGTCTGGTAATAAAATGGAAGTTTTGATATAATATTGAATTTGTGTAGTGTTTTACAGGACAAGCATTGGATACAGAGAGGTGCATACACGATGGGCAAAACGGCATTTATATTTCCCGGTCAGGGTTCACAAGCTGTAGGTATGGCTAAAGATGCTTATGAAGCAGTTCCAGCTGCAACAGAAGTATTTCGCCAAGCGGACGAACGGTTAGGGTTCGCACTAAGCACACTGATTTTTGAAGGGCCGGACACAGCTTTGAAGCAAACATCCAATACGCAGCCTGCATTGTTAACGGCGAGCATTGCGTTGTATGAAGCGTTCAAGGAAAAAATGGGCATTCATCCCGATTATGTGGCTGGACACAGTCTAGGAGAATACAGCGCGCTAGTCGCTTCCGGTGTCCTCGCATTTGAGGATGCGGTTGAAATCGTTCGTACACGTGGCGAGTTCATGGAGCAGGCCATTCCTGATGGGCAAGGCGGGATGGCTGCTGTGTTGGGAGCTGATCGTGAAGCATTGGCAGCATTGTGCCGTGATATTACGAAGTCTGGTCAACTGGTCGAACTAGCCAACATCAATTGTCCTGGACAAATTGTTGTATCTGGTACGAAGGAGGGCGTAGCTGCTGTCGCTGAACGTGTGAAGGAAGCAGGAGGCAAGCGCGCTATTACTCTGGAGGTTAGCGGTCCTTTCCACTCGTCACTGATGAAGGAAGCAGCGATCAAGCTCTCCGGCAAGTTGGGGGCTGTAACTTTCTCCAAAGCTCAGGTTCCGGTTGTTGCCAATGTAACAGCTAAACCTGTACGTGAGGGGAGCGAAATTCGCCAACTGTTGGTGGATCAGGTCTATTCTCCGGTACTGTGGGAAGACAGTGTAACATGGCTACTAGAACAAGGTGTTGACACCTTTGTTGAGTTTGGACCGGGAAGTGTATTGACTGGACTGGTTAAAAAAATCGACAAATCGGTTAAGCTGTATAATATAAGCAGCCTGGAGTCGTTTGCTTCTGTAACGGAAGCCTTGGAGGCCCGTTAAAAGTATAATCATTGCCTTAACGGGTTATATACTTGCAAGGGGGGGACTATGATGTCTAAGCCATTGAGTGGAAAAACGGCGCTCGTTACGGGAGCGTCGCGCGGAATTGGCCGTAGTATTGCGCTGGCGCTGGCTGAAGCAGGTGCTAATGTGGCGGTAAACTATGCTGGTAGTGAAGCGGCTGCGACTGAGGTAGCAGAGCAGATTCGTGCCAAAGGTGTAGAGGCTATTACAGTTCAGGCAAATGTCGGTCGCGCTGACGAAGCAGATCAGTTGATCAAGGATGTGATTGGCGCTTGGGGCAAGATTGACATCCTGGTGAATAATGCCGGCATAACAAGAGATAATTTAATCATGCGCATGAAGGAAGAGGAATTCGATCAGGTGATCGAAACGAATCTGAAGGGTGTGTTTAATTGTCTTAAGTCGGCAACACGTCCAATGATGAAGCAGCGTTCTGGCCGAATTATCAATATCTCCTCCGTGGTTGGTGTACTTGGCAACGCAGGACAAGCCAACTACGTTGCTGCTAAAGCAGGGGTAATTGGTCTTACCAAATCCTCTGCTCGAGAGCTTGCTTCGAGAGGTATTACAGTGAACTGTGTGGCTCCTGGATTCATCGATACTGAGATGACGCAGGTGCTGGCTGATGATTTGCGTGACAATATGCTGAGCGGTATTCCGCTGGCCCGTCTTGGACGGCCTGAGGAAATTGCTGACGTGGTGCTGTTCTTGGCCTCGGATGCTTCCTCATATATGACGGGCCAGACTTTGCATGTGGATGGCGGCATGTATATGTAGTAGCATGTTGCCAATCCGCATGCCCCGATGAAGAGTTGTCAATGAAAACTCTCTTCTATGGCATTTTAATTGTAATTTTCGTATAATACCTAAGAGGAGGTGAGCCGGATGTCCGATGTATTGGAGCGCGTAAAACGCATTGTCGTTGACCGTTTGGGAGCCGACGAAGCCGAAGTTACACTTGAAGCATCTTTTAAAGATGATTTAGGCGCTGATTCTCTCGATGTAGTTGAATTGGTAATGGAATTGGAAGATGAGTTTGATATGGAAATCTCTGATGAAGATGCAGAGAAAATTACAACTGTAGGTGAAGTTGTGAAGTACATACAATCTCATACCTAATTCATGTCATCAAAAGTCCCGTTCTGTTACAGGCGGGACTTTCTCCTAATTATACAGATTGAACTAAAGACGGAATTGCCGCGTGTTTTTGAGTCTGGCTCAGCTTCACTTAGTCAAAGGCTGAGGAGTATGCGGCATTACTAACTTTAGTTGATTCTATATTATTTTTACGCACAAGAGAGTGCGGTCTTAAAATACAATATGCAGTAGACATAGAGGTGATTATCTTTGAAACAACGTGTTGTCATAACAGGAATGGGTGTAATCACTTCGCTGGGACAGGATTTGAACACACTATGGGATAATCTGATGGCTGGAAAATCCGGCGTCAGTGAAATCGAAGCTTTCGATACAAGTGAGTACACTACGAAAATAGCCGCTTCCATTAAAGATTTTAATCCAGAGGATTATATTGAACGTAAGGATGCGCGTAAAATGGACCGCTTTGTGCAGTTTGCGGTTGCTGCTAGTAAATTGGCGCTTGAGGACAGCGGACTTGTAATCGGAGAAAATGCGGATGCTGAGCGTGTTGGTGTATCTGTCGGTTCCGGTATTGGTGGATTGGGAACTTGGGAGGATCAGCACAACGCACTGATTGAAAAAGGACCTAAACGCGTAAGCCCTTTCTTCATCCCGATGATGATTGCTAATATGGGTTCCGGTCAAGTGTCAATTTCACTCGGTGCTAAAGGCCCCAATACATCACCGGTTACGGCTTGTGCCACGGGCAGTCATGCTATTGGTGATTCCTTCCGCATGATTCAGCGTGGTGACGCAGACGCCATGATTTGCGGAGGAGCTGAGGCGACTATTCGTCCGATTGGTATGGCTGGATTTTGTTCCATGCGAGCAATGTCCACGCGTAACGACGAGCCTGAAAAGGCAAGCCGTCCTTTTGATACCGAAAGAGACGGGTTTGTTATGGGCGAAGGCTCTGGTGTTCTTATTCTAGAATCGTTGGATCATGCTTTGAAGCGTGGTGCGCGTATTTACGGTGAAGTGATTGGCTACGGTCTTTCTGGCGATGCCCATCATATGACGGAGCCTGATCCAGAGGGAGCAGCACGCTGCATTAGAATGGCGATCCGTGATGCTGGATTGAATCCTGAAGAGATTGATTATATCAATGCACATGGTACATCTACGCCAGTCGGTGATAAATCCGAAACGGAAGCAGTCAAGAAAACGCTGGGAGAGCATGCCTATAAGGTAGCGATCAGCTCAACTAAGTCGATGACAGGGCATTTATTGGGTGCAGCGGGCGGCGTTGAAGCCGTGATCTGTGGTCTCGCCCTTCAGCATCAGACGATTCCGCCAACGATTAATTTGGATAATCAAGACCCGGCATGCGATCTTGATTATGTACCTAATAAGCCGAGAAAAGCGGAACTGAATGTGGTTATGTCCAATTCCTTTGGTTTTGGCGGTCACAATGCTACGGTTATTCTAAAAAAATATGAAGCATAAGGGGTCAGTTCGTTGAGTGGAGACTTGAAGCAATTACAGCAGAAACTTCATATTCAATTCAACAATCGGCAGCTTCTGAAGCAGGCCTTTACGCACGCTTCCTACGTAAACGAACATCGGTTCAGTCAGCATGCAGACAATGAGCGTCTTGAATTTTTAGGTGACGCTGTTCTGGAACTGACGGTGTCCGAGCAATTGTACAATCAGTACCCTAACCGACCCGAAGGCGAACTCACCAAGCTGCGTGCAGCTATTGTCTGTGAGCCTTCTCTGGTGAAGTTTGCTGTCGGGCTTGAGTTTGGGCAATATGTACTGCTTGGAAAAGGTGAAGAGTTGACAGGTGGACGTACTCGTCCGGCTCTGTTGGCTGATGTATTCGAAGCGTTCGTAGGTGCGCTTTATTTGGATCAGGGTCTGGAGGCCGTCCGGTCGTTTCTGGAACGTTATATTTTTCCTCAAATTGTATTAAACGGTAAGCTTCAGATGAGTGATTTCAAAACAGAGCTTCAGGAACTGACGCAGCATCATAACATGGGGATGCTTGAATACAAGATTGTAGAGGAGCGCGGACCAGCCCATGAGCGCGAGTTTGTAGCTGAGGTATATATGGACAGCGAACGGCTAGGGGCAGGTACGGGACGCTCCAAAAAAGAAGCTGAGCAGCAAGCGGCGGCAGTAGCTTTAAACCGTTTGAAGCTGGCAGAATCGTAATCGGTACCTGAGCAGCCCGGACGGGTTACACAAGCAGGGGACACAAAGTAAGAGCAAAGGGCAGTCCGCGGGGAGTCCCGGCCCGTAATGGCGAATGGACTGCGTTTTGCTCTTTTTTCGTGGCTTTGCTGGTGTAATGTGAGTGTCGGTACTGTGCTTTATACAAGCTAGTTTATGCTACAATAGGGATAATTCATATCAATCAGGTATACGGTGTTGTACAAGCATATTTGAAATGTTAGAGGTGAGATTGAGCATGTTTTTAAAGCGCATTGAGCTGGCGGGCTTCAAATCGTTTGCAGATAAAACGGAAATGGAATTTGTCCGCGGCATTACGGCAGTCGTCGGACCCAACGGAAGCGGAAAAAGTAATATTTCCGACGGGATTCGTTGGGTGCTGGGCGAACAGAGTGCCAAATCACTGCGTGGCGGCAAAATGGAGGACATTATTTTTGCGGGTAGTGATGCTCGTAAGGCTGTTAATTACGGTGAAGTATCGCTTACGCTGGATAATGAAGATCAGGCATTGCCTCTGGATTTTGGTGAAGTCACGGTAACGCGACGTGTACATCGAAGTGGAGATAGTGAATATTTCATTAATCGGCAATCATGCAGACTCCGAGATATTACAGAGCTGTTTATGGATACAGGGATTGGTAAAGAAGCTTATTCAATTATTGGACAGGGACGCATTGAAGAAATTCTGAGTACCCGATCTGAGGATCGCCGAGGTATTTTTGAGGAAGCTTCGGGTATCGTAAAATATAAATCGCGTAAAAAAGATGCGGTTCGCAAGCTGGATGAAACGGAGCAAAATTTACTGCGTATTCACGATTTGGTTAGTGAACTGGAGGATCAGATTGGACCGCTTAAGGAGCAGTCTGAAAAGGCGATTCATTTTAAAGAGCTGCGCGGTGAATTGAAATCCAAAGAAATTTCAATGTACGTCCATCAAATTGAACAAATTCATACTTCGTGGAGCGATGCGACTTCCAAACTAGCTTTGCTGCAGCAGGAGCAACTTCAGTTGTCTACGGTGGTGTCCCGCCACGATGCGATGCTGGAAAGCGACCGCAACGAATTACGCCAGCTGGAGGAGCAAGTAGAGCGGTTGCAAAGGGATCTGCTGCAATACAGTGAAGCGACGGAGAAAAGTGAAGGCTACGGCGAATTGCTCAAAGAGCGCACACGCAATCTGGAGGCTAATCGGGAACAATTGATCTTATCACTTAGCACAAGCGAATCACGGCATTCCGAGCGCAGGAGTGAACTGGATCAACTGAACGAAAAGCTGTCTGCACTGAATGTAGAGCTTGACGAGTTGCGTGGGCGGCTGTCTGACGAAGAAGCCAAACTGATTGGTGTTACAGGCGGAATCAGCCAGGAGCAGGAAGAAAGCCTAAAGGGTGGTCTGCTGGAGCTGATGAATCAAATGGCACAGGCCCGTAACGAAATTCGTTATACAGACCAACAGAAGGAAGCATTGGAACGGCGTGTGACTCGCGTAAGTGACGAATCCGGCAAATGGGAAGCCCAGAAAGTACAGCTTGAACAGCGCAAAAAGGGATTGGAAGCTGCTGTTCAGAAGCTAGGGCAGGAAATAAGTAGTTTGCGTAGTGGCTATATTCAGGGAAGTGAAAAGTACCAAGCCCTGCAAAAACTTCTGGAAGAAAACCAGGGTACGGTTCGTAAATGGGAACAAAAACGAGAGGCTCTAATTTCACGGCGAGATACGATGAAGGAAATGCAGGATGACTTTGACGGCTTCATGCTTGGAGTTAAAGAGGTATTGAAGGCTGCACGAAAAGAAACCTTGCACGGTGTACATGGAGCGGTAGCGGAGCTGATTCGAGTGCCTGAGCATTTAGAGCAGGCGATGGAGACCGCTTTGGGTGCTTCAGTTCAGCATATCGTGATGGAAAATGAATCCGTATCCAGACAGGCGATCAGTTTTCTAAAGCAACGTCAACTGGGCAGAGCGACATTTTTGCCTATGGATGTTATCCGCCCGCGTCAAATCGGTGCGGGGGAACGCCAAATTGCAGAAGGCGCTGAAGGCTTTGTCGGGATCGGTGCAGATCTTGTTCAGTATGATGATCGATATGCCGGAATTGTAGGCAGTCTCTTGGGGAATGTGGTCATTGCCCGTACGTTGGAAGATGCAAACCGTATTGCGGCCCGTTGCCAATATAGATACCGCGTGGTCACTTTGGAAGGCGATGTTGTCAATGCAGGGGGTTCCATGACTGGGGGAAGCCAGTTCAAGAAAAATGCTAATCTGCTTGGACGTAAGCGTCAGCTAGATCAGTTGGATCAAGATATTGTGGATACGGAGCAGCAAATTGCAAGGTTGCGCCAGAGTGCAATAGATACCAAACGCCAGTTGGAGGAGACACAGACCCGTCTGGATGAGTTGCGCCAGGGCGGCGATGTGAAGCGCGGTGAAGAGCAGCAGATGGCAATGGAACTCAAGCAACTAGAGCATGAACTTCGTCATGTTCTGGAGCAGGTCGCTGCGTCTGGTCAGGAGAAAAAGGGCTTTGATCAGGAAATCAAGGAGCTGGAAACTTCCCGTGAAGAAGCGTTGGTAAAGTTGGCTGCGCTAGAGGAAGAAGAGAAGAAAACGCATCAGGCCATTCACGCTGCCGAATTCGCCCGTAAAGCCAACGAATCTGCCAAAGAGCAGCTGCAGGGAGAGCTCACGAATCTCAAGGTAAGAGAAGGAAAGCTGGACCAGGAGCGCTTTTCATTGGAAGAGCAGCTGCGCAGATTGCGTGGGGATTATGATACTCTTGGTAAGGATTCGAGACAAAACAAGACCTTGCTTGCTTCCATCGAAGCAGATTTGCTGACCAATGAGCAGGAGACCGTGAAGCAGATTGAAAATCTCAATCAATACCGTTTGAAAAAGGAAGAAGCCGCACAGCAACTGGAATTCAAGCGGGCTGCACGCAGCAGCTTGTCCAAAAAGCTGGAAGTGGCTGAGAACGACACGAAAGAACAACGAATTCAGCTCAAGTCAGTGGAGGAGTTGCTTCGTCAAACGGAAATTGGAGTAAATCGACTTGATGTGGAACTGGAAAATGTTCTGAAAAAATTAAGTGATGATTATGAACTCAGCTATGAGTTAGCCAAGCAGCGTTACCCTATACCTGAAGATATTGAAGGTACGCAGAGTGAGGTAGAAAGGCTCAAACGTGGTATTTCCGCGTTAGGTGAGGTGAATCTAGGTGCCATTGAGGAATACCAGCGTGTGCATGAGCGTTATACGTTTCTTGATGAGCAAAAGTCTGATTTGGTGGAGGCCAAGACAACGCTTTATGAGGTTATTCGTGAAATGGATGAAGAAATGTCCAAACGCTTTAAGACTACATTCGATGCTATTCGGCGCGAATTTGGAACGGTATTCTCCAAGCTGTTCGGAGGCGGACGTGCTGATCTCGTGCTGCTTGACCCGGAACGCTTGCTGGAGACGGGAATCGACATCGTAGCTCAACCACCGGGCAAAAAACTGCAAAACTTGCAGCTACTGTCGGGCGGTGAGCGTGCGTTAACAGCGATGGCGTTACTATTTGCCATTTTACACGTTAAACCTGTTCCATTCTGTGTACTCGATGAAGTAGAGGCTGCATTGGACGAAGCAAACGTGGTGCGTTTTGCCCAGTATTTACGAGAATTCTCGGAGCAGACACAGTTCATTGTAGTCACACACCGCAAGGGCACAATGGAAGAATCAGATGTGCTGTACGGGGTTACGATGGAGGAAGGCGGGGTTTCCAAACTCGTATCTGTCAAGCTGGACAACGATGAAGCTGAGATTGCCTGACATTAAATAACATACTTTCAGACCAACGGAGGGAATCCATGAGTTTCTTTAGGAAATTGAAGGAAAGCATTGCAAACAAAACTGAATCTGTCACAAAACAGTTCAAAGATGGTTTGGAAAAAACACGTAAAGGTTTTGTTGAAAAAGTAACGGACTTGATGATTCGCCGTAAAAAGATTGATGAGGAATTTTATGAGGAACTGGAAGAAATTCTGATCGGAGCGGACGTAGGCGTCAACACGGTTATGAACCTCATTGAAGACCTGCGAGAAGAAGTGAAAAAGCGCAAAATCGAGGACGCATCCGAGTTACAGCCTGTATTGTCGGAGAAGCTGTCTGAGTTGCTGCGGGGTAATGACAATAGTCAGCTCAAAATGAATCCTGACGGGATTACAGTCATTTTATTCGTGGGAGTCAATGGCGTCGGCAAAACAACAACCATTGGCAAGTTAGCTCACCGTTTTAAACAAGAGGGCAAAAAAGTATTGTTGGCTGCTGGGGATACGTTCCGCGCGGGTGCGATTGAACAGTTGGAGGTATGGGGCGAACGGGCAGGTGTAGAGGTTATTAAGCAGCAATCCGGTTCCGATCCGGCTGCGGTTATGTTTGATGCCGTACAGGCTGCCAAGCAGCGTCAAGTGGATGTTTTGTTGTGTGATACCGCAGGACGTCTTCAGAATAAAAGCAATCTAATGGAGGAACTGAACAAAATTTTCCGTGTGATTCAACGCGAAATTCCAGATGCTCCACATGAAGTGTTGTTGGTACTTGATGCGACGACTGGACAAAATGCACTTAACCAAGCCAAGCTGTTTGGTGAGAAAAGCGGTGTAACCGGGCTGGTACTAACGAAGTTGGATGGTACAGCGAAGGGCGGAATTGTTGTGGCCATCCGTCAGGAGCTGAATTTGCCTGTTAAGCTGGTGGGCTTAGGTGAAAAAGTGAATGATCTTCAACCGTTTGATTCCGAGCAATTCGTTCATGCGTTGTTTGCGGGGTTGATTCAGGAAGAGACGGTCGAAGCAACTGCTACAGGTGAGGAAGAACAGAACTGATACGTTTAAAGTAGGCTTTCATGCTACGTTTGGGACTAAGTAGCCATCCTGTTGCTGCTCAAGTTCGCCCAGATGTATAATGAAAGCAAGAAGTCTGTCGATGCCGTATATGTAATGTATCTTGTATGTAAAATATAAATCAGGAAGCCGGGTGAAAAACCGATGGCAAACACCTATACCTACTCCCGACGGGAAGAAGTAGCCAACGCCATTACACATGGAATTGGAGCCGTTTTAAGCGTAGCAGCGCTTGTGTTGCTCATTGTTTTTGCTAGCATGAAAGGAACCACTTGGCATGTCGTCAGCTTTACGATTTACGGGATTACGATGTTGCTGTTGTACACCAATTCAACGTTGCTTCATAGCCTGCGTGAAGGGAAAATGAAAGATTTGTTCGAAATATTCGATCATTCTTGCATTTACCTGTTCATTGCAGGTAGCTACACCCCGTTTATGCTCGTTGCACTGCGAGGTACTATGGGGTGGACGCTGTTTGGAGTGATTTGGGGGATTGCACTGTTTGGTGTGTTGTTCAAGGCGTTTTTCACCAAGCGCTTTCTGTTTATGTCTACCGTGTTTTACATTGTGATGGGCTGGCTCATCACCATTGCCTGGAATCCTCTGGTTGCGACTGTTCCCGCCGGAGGGATGACGTTATTGTTCGTAGGTGGTCTTATGTATACGTTGGGCACGATTTTCTATGTGTGGCGGGCATTTCCATATCACCATGCGATCTGGCATCTGTTTGTTTTGGCAGGCAGCATACTTCACTTTCTGGCTGTTCTGCTGTATCTTACTCCAGTAAGGGTTTAAGTAACAGTGGGCAAAAAGCCGATCCGTACTTCCGTTTAAGGGCAGTGGATCGGCTTTTTTTTGTATGACAAGGGATAACGCTTGACATCTTCTTTTCTTTTATGTATCATAAGGAACGTTGAAAAGAACTGTAAAGTGTTTTTCCTTGACGATGGAGGTATACAAGATGAGTCAGGAGAATCGGCTGGAAAAGACAAACCGGATTAACCGACTGTTTGACTTCTATGAACCTCTGCTTACAGAGAAGCAACAGATGTTTTTAAAATATTACTTCCATGATGATTTTTCTTTAGGGGAAATTGCATCGGAATTTCAAATTAGCCGTCAGGCAGTGTATGAACATATTAAACGTGCTGAACAGGTATTGGAAATGTACGAGGAAAAGCTTGGTTTGCTAAGTAAGTATGAGCGTAGAATCCAAGATCTCGAAGAATTAAATAAGACGTTGTATGAGGCATTCGGTAAAATCGGTGAGTCCGATGAAGGCACTCTGCAACATGTCCATCAAATTGTAAATCGCCTGCAGGAATTGTAGGACATATAGATATAAGAACAAACAACCCTGGTAGACAAGGAGGTGCGAAAGTATGGCATTTGAAGGATTATCGACTCGCTTGCAAAATGTATTCAGTAAACTGCGCGGCAAAGGAAAAGTGTCTGAGGATGATGTAGCTCAGGCGATGCGTGAAGTACGATTAGCTTTGCTTGAGGCGGACGTTAACTTCAAGGTTGTAAAGGACTTTATTGCCAAGGTAAAGGAGAAATCCGTTGGTAAGGAAGTGATGGACAGCTTTACGCCAGGCATGGTCATCATCGACATCGTGAACAAGGAACTGACCGAGTTGATGGGTGGCAGTCAGGCCAAGCTTGCCAAAGCAAACAAACCGCCTACGGTCATTATGATGGTGGGTCTCCAGGGCGCAGGTAAGACGACGACGTCTGGTAAACTGGCGAAATTGTTGCAAAAGCAAAATCATCGTCCATTGCTTGTAGCTGGTGATATTTATAGACCAGCCGCGATCAAGCAGCTTCAGGTCCTTGGGGAGCAGATTAATACTCCTGTATTTACTCTGGGAGATCAGACAAGCCCGGTAGAAATTGCGAAACAGGGTTTGCAGCATGCTAAGGATAATGGTAATGACTACGTTATTATAGATACTGCGGGTCGTCTTCATGTTGATGAAGAGCTCATGGAAGAGTTACGTCAGATTCATACCAACGTCAACCCGGATGAAGTTCTACTGGTTGTAGATAGCATGACGGGGCAGGACGCGGTTAACGTTGCAGAGCACTTTAATAGTAGCTTGGAGTTGACGGGAGTTGTACTGACGAAGCTGGATGGTGACACTCGTGGTGGTGCAGCTTTATCAGTTAAGGCTGTGACGGGATGCCCGATCAAGTTTGCTACATTGGGTGAAAAGCTGGATGCGATGGAGCCGTTTCATCCTGAACGGATGGCTTCACGGATTTTAGGCATGGGTGACATGTTGTCCCTGATTGAAAAAGCGCAGTCCAATATCGACGCCGATAAGGCGAAGGAAATGGAACGGAAAATGCGTAATGCCGAGTTTACTTTTGAAGATTTTCTGGAGCAAATGGATCAAGTTAAGAAGCTTGGTCCAATCGACCAGATTCTTGATATGATTCCCGGTATGGGCAACATGAAGCAAATGAAAGATATCAAAGTGGATGACAAACAGATGGGCCGGATTGAGGCTATCGTTCATTCTATGACCACACAGGAAAAGCAAAACCCAGACATGATTAATCATAGCCGACGCAAACGTATTTCTGTAGGCAGTGGAACATCACTGGCTGAGGTAAATCGTCTGATAAAGCAATTTGACGAAATGCGCCGCATGATGAAGCAGTTCTCAGACATGATGGGACCTAAGGGTGGCAAAAACAAGGCTATGAAGCAGCTGAAGAGTATGGGCAAAGGTATGAAGTTTCCTTTCCGCTAAGGCCATTAGGCCTTTGGAATTATGGGATAACAATATACAGTCTACTTTTTGAAGGAGGTGAATTTTCGTGGCAGTTCGTATTCGTCTGAAACGTATGGGTGCACATAAAGCTCCTTTCTATCGCGTCGTGGTATCTGATTCTCGTTCCCCGCGTGACGGTCGTTTTATCGAAGAAATCGGTTACTACAACCCAATCACAGTACCAGCGGTTGTAAAAATTGATGAAGATAAAGCGCTGAAATGGTTGCAAGATGGTGCACAAGCATCCGACACAGTCCGTAACTTGCTTAGCAAAGCGGGCGTAATGAAAAAGTTTCATGAATCTAAACTACAGAAATAAGGTGCTGATACGGAGGGTCAACCATGGAAGAATTAGTGATAATCATTGCTAAGGCTTTAGTCGATCATCCGGAAGATGTAACCGTGAAGACCTTGGAGAAGGATCGGCTTGTTGTATATGAGCTTAGTGTGCATCCTGAGGATGTAGGCAAAATCATTGGTAAGCAGGGTCGTATCGCCAAGGCGCTTCGCACTGTGGTTGCATCAGCAGCCGTTAAGATGGATAAACGGGTTACCGTAGACATCATATCTTAAAGATATACGAAAGTGGGTTAGGATGTATGTCCTAACCCTTTTTCGTACATGATGAAGATGATATGGAGCGGGACCGATTACAAGCAGGAGGAACACGATGCAACAATTGTTTAATGTCGGAAAAATTGTGAACACCCATGGAATCCGTGGGGAGCTTAAAATATTAACGACGACAGATTTCCCAGAAGATCGTTTTGCTAAAGGTAGTGAGCTTTTGATTGTTCCGGCGGAAGGTAAAGCACCGATCCCCGTAACTGTTGAAACAGCGCGTTTTCAAAAAAATATGGTTGTCGCTAAATTTAAGGAATATCACAATATTAATGAAGTTGAAAAATATAAAGGTACATTGTTGAAGGTATCTGCTGAGCGGTTAGGCGAATTGGAAGAAAACGAATTCTATTTTCATGAAGTAGTCGGCATGGAAGTGGTGACCGAAGACGGAAATGAGCTCGGCGTGGTCAAAGAAATTTTGACTCCGGGAGCCAATGATGTATGGGTAGTCAAAATGCCTAAAGGCAAGGAACTGCTATTGCCGTATATAGAGGATGTTATTTTGGATGTAAACGTGCGTGAAAAACGGGTTACGGTACGGTTAATGGAAGGTCTGCTGTAATGAGGGTGGATGTGCTGACCCTGTTTCCAGAGATGTTTGATGGAGTATTTAATGCAAGCATTCTGGGAAAAGCAAGGGATAAGGGAATTGTATCACTGCAAGCGGTTAATTTTCGTCAGTATGCTGGCAACAAGCATGGACAAGTGGATGATACGCCCTATGGCGGTGGGGGCGGCATGGTTTTGAAGCCTGACCCTATTTTTGCTGCTGTGGAAGCGCTGTTGGATAAATCAGAGCAACCAACATTAGAGACAGCCGATGAAGTTATCCAACATGAAGGGGTAGAACGTAACACAGACATAAAATCTCCGCGTATCATTTTGATGTGTCCACAAGGCGAGACTTTTACGCAAAAGAAAGCGGAAGAGCTGGCCAAAGAGGACCATCTTATTTTTATATGTGGGCATTATGAGGGTTATGATGAGCGTATTCGAGAGTATTTGGTGACGGATGAGCTTTCTATCGGAGATTATGTATTGACTGGTGGTGAGCTTCCAGCCATGACCGTCATTGACAGTGTGACACGGTTGCTACCAGGAGTGCTGGGGAACGAAACGAGTGCGGTAACGGACTCGTTTAGTACGGGGCTGCTGGAGTACCCCCATTATACCCGGCCTGCGGAGTTTCGGGGCTGGAAAGTACCCGATGTACTCCTGTCAGGGCATCACGTCAATATTGATTCTTGGAGACGCCAAGAGGCGTTACGTCGCACGATGGAACGCCGACCAGACTTGTTGGAACAGGCTGAACTGACAGGCAAGGAGCGCATGTGGATTGAGGAGCAGCGCAAATCTGACTGTTTGGGGGATAAGCAATAAAGCGCCTTAGACATGAGTGGATTTGAAAGCAGGCAGTGACCTGTTTTATAATGGAGTCAATTAAATAATGTTTGGTCAAATCCCTTTTTGTTGTTGCAATGCGGTATCCTCCATGATACAATACATCTGTTGTGTGTAATACGGTGGTCCTCTGTGGATGATGAAGGAAACAGTTGTGTTTCCAGAAGAAGCATGAACACCTGTACGGAAGGAGGGAGTCATAGATGAATATCGTCCAAGCGATCACTGAAGAACAACTGCGTAAAGATTTGCCTAACTTTCGTCCTGGTGACACTTTGAAAGTGCACGTGAAAGTTATTGAGGGAACTCGTGAGCGTATCCAGTTGTTTGAAGGTGTTGTAATTAAACGCCGTGGTGGTGGAATCAGTGAGACTTTTACAGTTCGTAAAATTTCTTACGGTGTAGGTGTGGAAAGAACTTTCCCGCTTCATTCCCCGAAAATCGATAAAATCGACGTGGCTCGCCGTGGTAAAGTGCGTCGTGCGAAGCTTTATTATCTTCGTGAACTGCGCGGTAAAGCAGCGAGAATTAAAGAAATTCGTCGTTAATACAACGAATAACGAAAGGGGCTTGGTTGCAAGCTCCTTTCGTTTTTTCTACGTACATAGGGAACTGTGGATTATTGACCGTAAAGAGAGGACAGTGAGCTATGGAGCAAGAAGTAGGACAAGGAGCTGTACAGCAGCCAACTGATCAGGATGGTACGCCCAAGCGTAAACCAAAAAATGAGATTTTTGAGTGGCTCAAGGCCATCATTATTGCGTTAGTGCTTGTCTTTTTAATCCGCTGGCTTCTCTTTAAGCCGTTTATTGTGGATGGCCCGTCGATGCAGCCTAACTTTCATACCGGAGAACGCGTCATTGTAAATGAGATTTTGTATGATTTCCGTGCCCCTAAACCAGGCGAAGTGATCGTGTTTCATGTGCCGGAGGAAGGAAGAGACTTTATCAAACGCGTCATTGCCGTTGAAGGAGATACGGTCAAGGTAGAAGGTGACACGATTACAGTAAATGGTAAGCCGATTCAGGAAGCTTATTTGAAAGCTCCTTTAGAAGAAGCCCATCAGAATGGCGAGCTTTACAACAAGTTTACAAATTTTCCAAATGAGAAGTTTAAGGATGGAAAAGTTCCGGCAGGGCATATTTTTGTAATGGGAGATAACCGTTCCAATAGTACAGACAGTCGGATGATTGGATATATTGATTTGAAGGAAGTCGTAGGTCGGGCTGACGTTATTTTCTGGCCGGCAAAAGATATGCAGTGGATTAACCACTAGAATAACTAATAAGCAGCATAGCTGCCGTAATCCTAACTAAGAGCCTAAGGGTAAAAGTAGGAGTTACGATCAATGGGGTGATGACGGTGACGATTCAATGGTTTCCTGGTCATATGACCAGAGCGCGCCGCCAAATTGAAGCAAAATTAAAGTTAATTGATTTGGTCATTGAGCTGATTGATGCTCGATTGCCGCTCTCCAGCCGAAATCCAATGATTGATGATATTTTGCAAGGCAAGCCGCGGATGATTATTTTGAATAAAGCAGATTTGGCGGACCCGGTAGTATCACAGCAATGGATTGCCTATTTTAAGGAGCAGGGGCATGTGGCCCTTCCTGTGGATGCCACAACTGGGACGGGACTAAAAGAAATTCCGATTCAGGCTAAGCTGCTGCTTAAGGAAAAGATAGATCGGCAGATTAGGAAGGGAATGAACCCGCGTCCTATGCGTGGGTTGATTGTTGGTATTCCGAATGTCGGCAAATCGACACTGATCAACCGAATGGCGGGACGTAATATTGCAGCTACGGGTGACCGTCCAGGGGTAACGAAGGCACAGCAGTGGATCAAGATCGGAGAAATTGAATTGCTGGATACACCAGGTATTCTATGGCCTAAATTTGAGGATCAGAATGTAGGCTATCGTCTGGCAGTTACAGGTGCGATCAAGGAAGAAATTCTGAATGTCGAGGATATTGCCTTTTTTGCGACTAAATATTTGGTTCAGTACTATTGGGATGCACTGGCAGAGCGCTTTGAGCTCACCGAACGTCCTGAAGATACAGAAAATCCTGATGAAATTGTCAACGTTATGGAAGCGATCGGACGTAAACGTGGCTGTATTGTTAGCGGCGGACGTGTAGATCTCGAAAAGGCGTCAAAAATCATTTTGCGTGAGCTGCGTGCAGGGAAGCTGGGACGATTCAGTTTGGAAGCTCCTTACTGATTTTACTGGTACACCGATGCAGAACATAGCATTTTGTGGCAAGGAAGAACCTTCCCCATCTCTCCGGAGAGGAGGAAGGTTTTTTTTTGGTATTTGAAGGCAGTTAGAAAAGGGTTTTGGACGGTGAAGGTCTGTGGTAAGCTGAATTCAATCGCTAGAGCTACGGCATGAATGACGCGTTAAACTACATATAGATGGGCAGGTATTGAATATGGAAAATAAAGAGATTGTAGTGAAGGACATGCTACATTATGAAAAAAAATGCTGGGAGCAGTCTTGTGAGCGGATTGCAGGTATTGACGAGGTAGGTCGTGGATGCCTGTTTGGTGATGTTGTGGCCGCAGCAGTCATTTTACCAGTGGGTGAGTTACTGGAAGGTGTGGATGATTCCAAAAAATTGACGGACAAGAAGAGAGAAGCATACTACGAGCTGATTATGGAGAAGGCTATTGCTGTAGGAGTTGGCTATGTAGACGCGCACACGATTGATGATATCAATATTAAGCAGGCAGCTCGTTTGGCTATGAAGCAGGCTATTGAGGCTTTACATGTATCTCCTGATTATTTACTGGTGGATGCAGAAAAGGTAGATGTGCCTATTCCTCAGCTCTCTATTATTAAAGGAGATGCGAACAGTCAGTCCATTGCGGCAGCCTCTATCATCGCCAAGGTAACCCGTGATCGGCTGTGTAAAGGTGAATGGGATGCGAAGTATCCGGAATATGGGATCGGTATACATAAAGGTTACGCTACCAAGTTGCACAGGGAACAAATTTTGGCGCTAGGACCTACAAAGATGCATAGACGCAGCTTTCTGGGCAATTTGTTGACGGAGCAACCGACACTGTTTGATCTGTAGTTACTTATTATGAATCGGGACAATGCCGATATAAAGTATAACTAATACCATAAGCCCCTTTGAATGGGGGAGAGTGAGAGGAGGGGCGATATGAACATCGGATCTGTATTTCGTGGATTACTTGGAGATGTGAAGGCTGGAGAGGCTAAAAAACTTGATATGCAGCCAGGCCAGGTCGTACGAGGAGTCGTGCTAAAGGTGTCTGAGGACGGCGGTGAGGCTGTGTTGCAAATACAAGGTTCTCAGGTCAGGGCAAAGCTGGAGACCCCTCTTCAACCTGGACAGACTACAACGTTTCAGGTTCAACCGGCTTCCCCCAGCGGAATGACGGTGCTTAAGCCTCTGAACGATGTGGCCAATACACCACAGCAAACCGTAGCGCTGACAGATGTATTGGAATCGGTGGGACTGCCGGATACAGCTCAGAACAGGGAGCTTATACAGGCAATGCAAAAGAATGGTGTGCCGTTGACGTCGGAAAATGCGTCTTCTTTGCGAGAAGCTATGGCGAAGCAAAGCGGCAATGTACAATTGGGAACGTTTGTGCAGGCGGCGGCAGTTGCCTTTCAACGGGGACTTCCATTGACGGCAGAAAGCATAAACGGATTGCGTCAAGCGATGTTTGGGCCTCCTTTAAATGATCTGTTGTCTTCGCTGGAGCAAGAGCTTGAAACGGTATTAAAACAGCAAGCACAGGGAATATCCACTGATCGTTCAGTGGGGGAATCGACAGCTATAAAGAACGCTGACCGAATGTCTACTAGTCCAACAGGTGCTTCTTCTGTGGTGGTAGATGGACAGGAAGGCCAAGCACCTCTATTGTCCAAGGATGCTTCTGCCGCTGCAAAGCAGACAGAAGCTGGACAAACCACAGGCGGCAAGGAATTTTTAAAAGGGACTCAAGCAGCCAACCTTGCTGCAGCAGCGAGTGCTTTGGCAACAGATTCAGATACTGCGACGGGGGCTACATCTGCAGCCAAAGGGACTGCTCCAGGAGAATCGGAGGCAGCCAATGGACGCGGAGCGACAGTGGCATCGGAAGCTGGCGTAAATGCGCCAGAATCGAGTGCTGATGCATTAAATGGTCCCCGCACCAGAGTGGAGCAGTCACAGTCACAGCAAGCTACTGCGGCAAGCACACAGCTTAAGGATACGGATGGCGCTCCAGCGGCTGCCACGGCAGAGCCTGCGGGGGCCAAGCCCGCCTTAACCGCAGCCACGGCTGACCGTCTCTCCGCACAGCAGGCTGGTGCCCCTGTGCCGCAATCCACAGCAGGCAACACTGCTGCGCCAGAGGTGCCGCTCCAGCGGCTGCGCACGTTGCTGCAAGAGCTACGCGCGGCGGTGCCACCCGCGCTGAGCACGGCCGTGCCAGAGCAGCCCGCAACGGAAGTGGCGCAGCGGGCGGCTGGCGCCTCGCGGGCCGCAGACGCCGCTGCATCGCAGCCTGTGGCGTCCAGCCCGCAGCTCACCCCCACGGAAGACCCGTGGGTGGGCCGCGTACTGAAGCTGCTCGGTGCAGAGCACGAGCAGCAAGTGCACCGCGCGACTACACAGGTCGCGCAAGGGGCGGCGGCACGTATGGAGCCGCCAGAGGGAATGCCCCAGACGTTGCCGGGATTAGCGGCTGCGTCAGGCGACACGGTGTCAGCAGACGCAGACACCGTAAAAGGGGCACTGCTCCAGCTGATGAGCAGTGACGACCTGCCGCCCGCTTTGAAAGAGGCGGCTCAGCAGGTTGTACAGCACCTGACAGGTCAGCAGTTGCTGCTCAATACAGACCGAACGGCGCCTTTTGCACAAGTACACATGTTTATACCGTTCGTTGGACCGGACGGTCGTGAAACAGCTACGATCCAGATTCAGTCCCGCCGCGGCAAACGGGGAGAGCTGGACGCCTCCAACTGTCGTCTTTGGTTTGATTTGGACATGAAGGGACTTGGGCCGACCCTGGTAGATGTCCAGGTTGTAGATCGGATTGTAAGTGTCAAGCTCCATAATGATCATGAATGGGCGGCTTCGTTGTTAACCAGTGGGCGTGAGTCCATTCACACAGCGTTGGAGTCACTAGGATACCAGCTTCTATCGCTTCGTACCGAGCCCATGCCCATAAGGACTGAACAGAACAGCCTCGCCTCTTCTGAAGTACAAAGCTATGTGCCTCAGCCGTATAAAGGAGTCGATCTTAAAATATGAAAGAGCCGTTGGAACCTCCTTCTCCTTCCATAAAGAAGGCGGTCGCCCTTAAATATACGCCTGGCGAGAGCGAAGCACCGATTGTCGTTGCCAAAGGGAGCGGCCGTATTGCGGATAGCATTTTAGAAAAAGCTAAAGAACATGGTGTTCCAGTACAGGAGGATGCTGCGCTGGTAGAAGTACTGTCCAAACTTGATTTGGACGAACAAATCCCTGCTGAGCTCTATCAGTTGGTGGCAGAGGTGCTTACTTATATATATCAAATGGATCGGCTTGCATCAAGGGATGACTGGTGATGCGTAATGAGATGAAGGCTGGAAGCAAGGATCAACGGAAAGCCAAAGGAGCGATGGGCGAAGAGGCAGCGGCTTTGTTTTTAGAAAACTTGGGTTACCGAATCATAGAGCGTAATTGGCGGTGCCGCAGTGGTGAAATAGATCTGATTGCCAAGCAGGAGCATACACTCGTGTTTATTGAGGTACGTAGTCGAAGTAGCTCCAAATATGGAACGCCAGCAGAATCAGTTACTGCGCGTAAAATAGCCCAAGTTCGCCAAACAGCCGCTGTATATTTGCATATGAACGGGATTGGAGATGCTCCAATCCGCTTTGACATGATTTCTGTACAATTAATTGACGAAAAGGCAGTTGTTACAAACCATTTAATAGGCGCATTTTAAAAGAGTAAGAGCTTTTTCGAAGGTAAGAGTGCGTGACTGAATTCATATGTGCAGGTTGACAGGAAGGAAAGCTACAGGTATATTTTATTGAGAATAGTTATCATTTTCATCTGGAAATGAATATCGAGCAGTTGTACCTGTGAAGGAGGATTTACGTGACAAAGCATACCTTTAGTGAACATGTCATAGATGTAATTCAGGAACGCCGGACGATTAAACGATTTAAATCCGACTCCATTCCGGTAGATACGATCAAAGAACTGCTGGACGTCGCTGTGTGGGCTCCTAATCATAAAATGCGTGAACCGTGGCGTTTTCTGTTGTTTGCTGGTGAAGGACGGAAAAAGCTTGCAAAAGCAATTGCAGCCGATATCGGTAAGGACAACAAGTTTGAGAGCGGCATTTTGCACAACCCGATCCAGCTTTTAGTAGTGCTGGAAGAAGACCCGCGTCAAGCGGTTTGGGATGAGGATTTTGCAGCGGTCAGCGCGCTTGTACAAAACTTTATGCTTGCCGCATGGAGCAAAGGAATCGGAACGTTTTGGGTGACAAAGCCATTTTTGTATTCGCCTAAGTTCCGTGAGCACTTGGGAATTCAACCAGGTGAGAAGGTAATAGGAATGATATATGCAGGCTATCCTGACGTTATCCCGGAATCAAGACCACGTACTCCCGCAGCTGATAAGCTGACCTTGTTTGACAAATAATCTGTCGTCAGATAAACTTAGTCAAGAATTTTGAAAGCATAGTTCGGAGCTAAAATTTCGAACATCACATTTGCAAAGAATGAAAATTTGGAAGCACCTTTTTTCATATATGCAATGATTCCCGAGAGGGAGCATTCCAATATGAGGAGAGGTGCTTTTTGATATGTATGGAAAATTACACGGAGCTTGTCTGTATGGAATAGATGGCGTTCTGATTGAAGTTGAGACTGATTTGTCCAATGGCTTGCCTCAGACAGCGATTATAGGATTGCCGGATTCGGCGATTCGAGAGGCAGTGGAGCGTGTCAGAGCAGCAATTAAAAACTGTGGCTTTAAATATCCGTCCCAGCGTGTCACGATTAATTTAGCTCCTGCTGATTTGCGTAAGGAAGGTTCATCTTTTGACCTTGCTATCGCTTTAGGGTTGCTGACAACCAGTGAACAGGTCGTTTTACCCGTGGGAGAACGGACGCTGTTTATTGGCGAGCTGGCGCTGGATGGCAGTATTCGCCCTGTAAATGGGGTGCTGTCCATGGTTGATCTGGCCAAGCGAGAAGGATTCAACTCCGTGCTGCTTCCCCAGGAAAACGCAAGCGAGGCTCGTCTGATTACGGGTATACGTATTTACGCTATACGTCATCTAGCAGATCTTATCCCGATTGAAAATTGTGCACAAGGGACTGTTGATAGGCAAGCGACAAATCAGAGTTGTACTGCCAGTAAACAAGTCTTGATCTGTTCCTATGACCATTTACCTCAGGCAGAGCAAATACCGTTGTGTGAGAAAGAAGAGATAACTAGCAACATGGAGGATTACAGCGATGTGCTGGGTCAGCTGCACGCCAAGCGTGCGTTAGTCATCGCTGCAGCCGGAATGCATAATATCCTGCTCATGGGACCGCCGGGGGCTGGAAAAACAATGCTCATCCGCAGGTTGCCATCTATCCTTCCGCCTTTGACTGAAAGAGAGGCGCTTGAAGTCACGAAAGTATACAGCGCCGCCGGGAAGTGGAAGGAGTCATCGCCCCATCTGATGAATATTCGTCCCTTCCGGTCGCCTCATCATACGATCTCTGCTGCTGGTTTGGTGGGTGGGGGAGGTATACCCAAACCAGGAGAAATCAGTCTTGCACACCGGGGGATTTTATTTCTGGATGAGTTGCCTGAGTTTAGCCGTCATGTACTAGAAGTGCTGCGTCAACCTTTGGAAGACCACAATGTTACGATCAGTCGTTCACGTGCTGTTTTTAAGTATCCGGCGCATTTTTTACTTGCTGCCTCTTTAAATCCGTGTCACTGTGGCTTTTTCGGAAATGATACGGAACATCAGCGCTGTACCTGTTCACCTGCAGCAGTAGCTCGCTACCGTTCACGTATTTCCGGTCCACTGCTGGATCGGATTGATCTTCAGCTTGAAGTATCGCAGCCGAAGGATTGGCGGGAGGAAAAAGAATCATTGTCATCCGCTGAAATGCGAAGGCAGGTGCTGGCTGCTCAAGCGATACAAATCCACAGATATAGCAAGCTTCCCTTTTCATGGAATAGTGAGCTGTCCGGTCAGATGCTTCGTAAATATGCCGTATTAGAAAAAAATGCAGCGGACTTGCTTGATCAGACAATGGACGCACTCGGTTTAAGCATGCGTGCGTATGATCGAATTCTCAAGCTTTCGCGTACCATTGCAGACTTACATGACTCAGAGAAAATTTTGACTTCACATGTGGCTGAAGCTATTCAATACCGCCACATGGATAGAGCAAATGCCAGTTTTCCTGAAAGTTAAAAAGGCGATAAAACTTAGTAGTTATAACACAATCATTTTTATGAAAGAGTTTTTCCAAAGGGTATGTACAATAGAAAATGGAAAAAAAGGACAAAAAAAGCTCCAGACAATAAAGATCTGGAGAAGAAAAATAAGATTATGACATTAGTGATTATACTATGAATATATCAGTTCCGTATATACGTTTATGCAGCATCTCCCATGTTACTTGATGGAAAAAAACAAACAGTCTTTAACGAAGGGATAGCTGAAAGGATAACAAGCCCCTCGACAAAAACGGTTGAGGGGTTTGTTGTGAAATTCATTCTAACGAAACTATTGAATCCATGAAGAGAGATGAAGACGTCCCCCTACATGTACTAAATAAAATCTAAGTTACAAAACGTTCAGTTTCACTTCAATATTACCGCGGGTAGCGCGGGAGTATGGACATTGTTCGTGTGCGCCTTCCACCAGTTTTAATGCAGTTTCATGATCGACGCCTTTTACCAATACATCGAGGTTTACTCCAATTCCGAAGCCGCCGTCTTCCACTTTGCCGAAATGGACCGTAGCTGTTACTTCAGTACCTTCATGCTTAACACGTTGCATGCGAGCAACCATATTTAAAGCACTATCAAAGCAAGCGGAATAGCCTGCTGCGAACAATTGCTCTGGATTCGTACCTGCACCGCCTGCGCCGCCCATTTCTTTTGGGGTATCAATATCTAAACGAAGTTCAGGGGAAGAAGACTCGATATAACCGTTACGTCCACCAACCGCTTTTACTGTTGTTTCATACATTTTTTGTTGAATGGTCATCATAATCCAATCACTGCCTCTCGCTCAATTTATATTTTACACAATTTAATTTATCAAAATAATTATCGTTTGTAAAGTATTTTGTGCAATTAGCATGTATTTTATTATATAATGTGCTAAAATAATGACGAAAGTAGGTGATCAGACAGCATGGAAAACAACCCTAATGAAGGTACAGCGTTAAAACTTGATAATCAGTTATGCTTTGCCATATATGCATGCTCCAGAGAGATTACGAAGTTATACCAGCCTTATCTGGAAAAGCTCGGTGTGACGTACTCGCAATATTTGGTACTTATCGTGCTCTGGGAGCGTGAAGAGTGTACAGTGAAGGAATTGGGTGAGGCACTATATTTGGACTCCGGCACACTAACTCCGCTATTGAAGAGATTGCAGAACGCCGGGCTGATCGATCGAAAGCGTTCCACTCAGGATGAGCGTAAGGTGCTGATTTCTTTGACGACAGAGGGAAGCGCATTGCGGGAAAAAGCTCTATCTGTACCAGGATGCATCCAGGAAAAAACAAGTATGACTCATGATCAATTTGGGTCGCTTCTGCTCCAGTTCAATGATCTGCTTGACCGTGTTCATCAAGCGAATGTACAAATTGAAAAATCATAAGGTATTTTCAGTTGCTCTTGCGAATCTTATGGCATGAGTTGTTCTCAGCTGAAAGTAATAATGCTTGAAGAAATAAAGTGCCTCTTAATGCGGATTAGGTAATCCCATGTTGTAGAGGTGCTTTTTTTTTGTGTGAATTTGTATTAATGGTAATATCCAATAATATCCAAGCATTCGATTTTGGGAATGATAATGATATCAAAATACTGTAATTCATGAGGTTAAATTATAAGGAAAGCGTTTTAAAAACATGTTACAATGATGTAGGTTTAGTATAGATTTCCTTGTGAACCGCCCTTGTTGCAGTCATGTTGATAGGAGGATTCCAGAATGAATATCCATGAATATCAGGGTAAAGAAGTATTAAAGCAGTACGGAGTGGCTGTACCGAACGGTAAGGTTGCCTATACGGTGGAGGAAGCCGTTGCTGCGGCAGAATCGCTTGGAAGCGCTGTTACGGTGGTAAAAGCACAAATTCATGCTGGTGGTCGCGGTAAAGCGGGTGGCGTGAAAGTTGCCAAAGGTTTGGATGAGGTGCGGACTTTTGCTTCTGAAATTTTGGGTAAGGTGCTGGTGACGCATCAGACCGGACCTGAAGGTAAAGAGGTCAAACGCCTTTTGGTTGAGGAAGGCTGCGATATTCGTAAAGAATATTACGTCGGCGTTGTCGTAGATCGTGCGACTGGACGTATCGTAATGATGGCCTCAGAAGAAGGCGGTACGGAAATCGAAGAGGTGGCTGCAGCCACTCCGGAGAAGATTTTTAAAGCGGTTGTTGATCCAGCGATTGGGCTTCAGGTGTATCAGGCACGTAAGTTGGCGTATGACATTAATATTCCTAATGAACTGGTAAACAAAGCGGTCAAGTTTATGCTGGCGCTATACGAAGCTTTTGTGGACAAGGACTGTTCGATTGCAGAAATCAATCCCTTAGTCGTTACGGGTGATGGGAATGTACTGGCGTTGGATGCCAAACTGAATTTTGATTCTAATGCGTTGTTCCGTCATAAGGATATTTTGGAATTGCGTGATTTGGATGAAGAGGATGAGAAGGAAATTGAGGCATCTAAATACGATCTAAGTTATATCGCTCTGGACGGAAATATTGGCTGTATGGTCAATGGTGCGGGTTTGGCGATGGCAACCATGGATATTATTAAATATTACGGTGGCGATCCGGCCAACTTCCTAGACGTAGGGGGCGGTGCGACGACGGAAAAGGTAACCGAAGCGTTCAAAATCATTTTGTCCGATCCAAAGGTAGAAGGTATTTTCGTGAACATTTTCGGCGGAATTATGCAGTGTGACATCATTGCGAACGGCGTCGTGGAGGCTGCCAAACAGTTGGGGCTGACTCGTCCGCTTGTTGTCCGTCTTGAAGGTACGAATGTTGAGCTCGGCAAACAGATTTTAGCGGAATCCGGTTTGAATATCGTGGCAGCCGATTCCATGGCGGATGGCGCCCAAAAAATCGTCGAACTTGTTCAATAGCCTGTTTGCATTCCGATATGCCGAATAAACGATAGGGGATGTGAAGATCGTGAGTATTTTGGTCGATAAGCATACAAAGGTGATTACACAGGGGATTACGGGAAAAACGGCGTTGTTTCATGCCAAGGGTGCACTTGATTACGGTACACAAATGGTAGGTGGCACCTCTCCAGGTAAGGGAGGCACCGAGGTAGAAATTACACTGGAGAACGGACAACAGGTCAAATTGCCGGTGTTTAATACAGTGAGCGAAGCCAAGGAAGCTACTGGCGCTACAGCGAGCGTGATTTACGTGCCACCAGCTTTTGCCGCAGATTCCATTTTGGAGGCTGTAGATTCGGAATTAGATCTCGTGATTTGTATCACGGAGGGCATTCCGGTGCTTGATATGATCAGGGTCAAACGTTTTATGGAAGGTAAAAAGACCGTTCTGATTGGCCCTAACTGCCCGGGCGTTATTACGCCAGGAGAATGTAAAATCGGTATTATGCCAGGTTACATTCATCTACCAGGTCATGTAGGCGTTGTGTCACGTAGTGGTACTTTGACCTATGAAGCAGTGCATCAGTTAACGACCCGAGGTATAGGACAATCTTCTGCGGTTGGTATTGGCGGTGACCCCGTTAAAGGTTCAGAATTCATTGATATTTTGCAACGCTTCAATGAGGACCCCAACACTCATGCTGTCATTATGATCGGAGAAATTGGTGGTACAGCCGAGGAAGAGGCTGCCGAGTGGATCAGGGATAATATGACGAAGCCAGTGGTTGGTTTTATCGGCGGTGTGACTGCGCCTCCAGGCAAACGGATGGGGCATGCAGGTGCCATTATTTCTGGTGGAAAAGGAACGGCCAAAGAGAAAATTGCCACGCTTGAAGCCTGTGGGATCAAGGTGGCACCGACTCCTTCCGAAATGGGCTCGACACTGGTAAGTGTGCTGGAAGCACGTGGTATTTTGAATTTGTGTACGACACATTAAATCGTGTTTCTTCATTAATATACAGGCCATAAAACTGCATCGAAATTTGCCGCAGGCTAGTGTATAATGAAAGAAAGGTAAGCAACCTTTTTATCTTCTGAAACAGGGGATGAAAAGGTTGCTTTTTTTGCGTTAAGACAGGCTTGTCAGGGAAACGCTTGCAAAATGATTCATTGTGCCACAAAATAAGGGAGGGTTCACTCTTCCGTGAATGGGGGAACCATAGTTTGGAAGAAAGATGGCTTTTGTTAGGCTTACATGAGTTAGAGGGAATCGGAAGAAAAACAATTCAGCGTATTTGGTCGAGTGACTATCAATTGCATGAGCTACTGCATTTTAGCGAACAGAAGTGGATCGAGATAGGGTTAAGCCCTGCTCAGGCACGCATTGCGGCTCAGTGTTATGATGAAGAATGGGTGCATGAACGATATCAGCGAGTTCAATCCGGTGATATTGGAACGGTAACTTATGTGGACGAGGATTATCCCCTATTAATGAAGGAAACAGTTGACCCACCTTGGGTAATGTATACAAAAGGGGATAAATCACTTTTGCATACATGTTCTATAGCCATGGTAGGAACCCGCGTTCCCACCGCTTATGGACGTAGAGCAGCGGAGATACTAACAGAGGGATTATGTAATGCAGGGATTACAATCGTTAGCGGATTGGCGAGAGGGATTGACAGTATTTGTCACGAAACAGCCCTGCGTCGGGGAGGAAACACGATTGGTGTACTGGGAACAGCGATTGATCAAATTTATCCTCCCCAAAATGCGTCTTTATTTGCAGAGATGGCTAGCAATGGCTTGATCTTATCAGAGTATCCTCCAGGCACAAGGTCGCATCCAGGAATGTTTCCACAACGTAATCGGATTATAGCCGGTCTAACGAAGGGAACGCTTGTTGTCGAAGCAGATGCAAGAAGCGGCTCCTTGATTACCGCTGATGCTGCACTGGAGGCAAATCGAGATGTGTTTGCTGTTCCCGGACCCATTACGTCACCGAAGAGTAGAGGTACGCTGAGCTTGATTAAGCAAGGGGCAAAAACGGTCACTGAAGCTTCGGATATTATTGAGGAGTATGAAGCAGATTTGCGTACAAGGGAGGTTTCTTCATACAATAGAGAGCAGAGTCTTAATCTGAAGGAGGTCTCCAAAGTGCCAGAAAGTGAGACTTCTGAGGAAAACCGTGTCATACTGTTGCTTGAACAGGGAACCATGACACTGGATGAACTGCTTGATGCTACGGCATGGGATTTTGGACTTTTACATGCAGTTCTGTTATCGTTAATCATAAAAAAAAGGATCGCCCAGCTAGCGGGCACAAAATACAAGCTTATTTAGTAGTTGTTTTTGCAAAGTCCTTAGTTAGTAAATGCACAAATTCAATTTTAAACATCAGGTGGAGGGCAGTATGGCATTCATCCGCGTCGCGGATTCTTACTCCTTCCCCACTTCCTGAAATGTGTTGACATTATGACTCGCAGCAGCGGAGCAGATGGAATTTTTCTGAAGAATCTCAGCGATCCGGAAGAATGACCAATCTGTGAAGCTCTCTATCGCGTCATAACTCACCACATTTCAGGAAGTCTATCATATTCATGTGTGTAATTGAGAGGAGGAAGAGCCTATGGCGGATTCACTCGTCATCGTGGAATCGCCTTCCAAGGCGAAGACGATCGGCAAATACTTAGGCAGCAAATATATCGTCAAGGCTTCCATGGGTCATATCAGGGATTTACCGAAGAGTCAGATCGGCGTAGAGGTCGAAAATGATTTTAATCCCAAATACATTACCATTCGAGGTAAAGGCTCAATTCTAAAAGAATTAAAGGATGCCCGAAAAAAAGTAAAAAAAGTATATCTGGCGGCTGACCCGGATCGCGAAGGTGAAGCTATTGCCTGGCATCTGGCGCATGCGCTGGAACTGGACGATACAGCAGATTGCCGTGTTGTATTTAATGAAATTACGAAGCAGGCTGTCAAAGATGCTTTTAAAACACCCCGTAAAATCAATATGGATTTGGTCAATGCTCAGCAGGCACGACGGATACTGGATCGACTTGTTGGCTACAAAATCAGCCCGTTGCTCTGGAAAAAGGTGAAAAAGGGCCTATCCGCTGGGCGTGTGCAGTCGGTTGCGGTGAAAATTATTTTGGACCGGGAAAACGAGATCAATGAGTTTGTACCGGAAGAATACTGGACGATTACAGCTAAACTAGCTATTAAAGACAGTACCTTTGAAGCGAAATTTCATAAGCTGCGCGGTGAAAAGAAAGAACTCTCTAGCGAAGCGGATGTACAAGAAGTGTTAGAAGCTATCGGAAAATCGTCCTACAAGGTACGCGATGTTAAAGAGAAAGAGCGTTTACGCAATCCTTCTCCTCCATTCACAACAAGTTCCTTGCAGCAGGAGGCGGCTCGGAAGCTCAACTTCCGTGCATCTAAAACGATGTCTGTAGCTCAGCAGCTATATGAGGGTGTGGATTTAGGTAAAGAAGGGACCGTGGGTCTGATTACGTATATGCGTACGGATTCCACACGGATCGCCGCTTCAGCTCAAGAGGAAGCGAAAGAATTAATTATTCAAAAATATGGCGAAGCTTTTGTACCTGAAACTCCTCGTCAATATTCAAAAAAAGCGGCCAACGCCCAGGATGCGCATGAAGCGATTCGTCCAACCTCTGCGTTACGCGATCCGGAAACAGTTAAGCCGTTTATGAGTCGGGATCAGTTCCGTTTGTACAAATTGGTATGGGAACGTTTCATGGCCAGCCAGATGGCTTCTGCTATTATGGATACTTTGTCCGTAGATATTGAAGCGGGTGAGACGATATTCCGGGCAGCAGGTTCTAAGGTCCGTTTTCCAGGTTTCATGAAAGTGTATGTAGAGGGAAATGACGACGGTAAAACCGAAGAAGATAAACTGCTGCCACCACTTCATCCAGGCGATAAATTAAAAAAAGAAGCGGTTGAGCCGAAGCAGCATTTTACACAACCGCCTCCCCGTTATACGGAAGCGCGACTGGTGAAGACGCTGGAAGAACTGGGTATAGGACGTCCAAGTACGTATGCACCAACGCTGGAAACCATTCAGAAACGTGGGTACGTTGCTATTGAAGAGAAGAAGTTTTTCCCTACAGAGCTGGGCGAATTGGTCATCGAACAGATGGAGGAGTTCTTCCCAGAGATTCTGAATGTGGAGTTTACAGCTAATATGGAAGGTGATCTTGACCACGTCGAAGAAGGCGAAGGTAATTGGGTCAAGGTGTTGAGTGACTTTTACGAGTCATTCGAGAAGCGACTTGAAGTGGCTGAAGAAGAAATGAAAGAAATTGAAATAAAAGATGAAGTATCCGATGTCATTTGTGATAAGTGTGGCAGCCAAATGGTGTATAAGCTTGGCCGATTTGGTAAATTCCTGGCCTGTTCTGCTTTTCCAGATTGCCGTAACACAAAGCCAATTGTTAAGGATATCGGGATTAATTGTCCTACATGCGGTGAGGGTCATGTCGTCGAACGACGGAGTAAAAAGGGACGTGTCTTCTATGGATGTGACCGCTACCCGGAATGTGATTTTGTTTCCTGGGATAAACCGTCCATTAAGCCTTGCCCAAGTTGCAGTAGCCTAATGGTCGAAAAACGTACAAAACAAGGAACGAAGCTCAACTGTACTGTCTGCGATCACAGCGAAATGCTGGAAGAGAGCGATGAGAGCGTAGAGACTTCTTAAGAACAACAATAGCAGGGGGATTTAAACGTGAGTGAACTACAAAAGGTAACGGTCATCGGAGCAGGTTTGGCGGGCAGCGAAGCTGCCTGGCAAATTGCAAGCCGTGGAGTGCCAGTTAAGTTATATGAAATGAGGCCGGTTGTAAAAACACCAGCACATCATACAGATAAATTTGCCGAACTGGTATGCAGTAATTCCTTGCGGGCAAACGGCCTAACGAATGCAGTAGGCGTACTGAAGGAAGAGATGAGAATACTGAACTCCTTGATTCTGAGTGCAGCAGATCGTCATGCTGTTCCGGCTGGCGGTGCATTGGCAGTGGATCGTGACGGATTTTCCGGTCATATTACTGATACGCTTCATCAACACCCTTTGATCGAGGTTGTTAATGAAGAGCTTCAGGAAATCCCACAGGACGGTATTGTGGTCATTGCGACGGGGCCTTTAACTTCTCCAGCTTTGTCGGAACAGATTAAATCGCTGATGGGAGAGGAGTATTTTTATTTTTACGATGCGGCAGCCCCGATTGTAGAAAAGGACTCTATCGACATGAGCAAGGTTTATCTGGCTTCCCGTTATGATAAGGGAGAAGCAGCGTACTTGAATTGTCCGATGAACGAAGCGGAATTTGATGCTTTTTATGAGGCTCTGATTACGGCTGAGGTAGCGCAAGTCAAGGAATTCGAAAAAGAAATTTATTTCGAAGGCTGTATGCCCATCGAAGTGATGATGCAACGTGGGAAACAAACGGCATTGTTCGGACCGATGAAACCTGTGGGTCTCGTAAATCCACATACAGGTGAACTGCCCCACGCAGTTGTTCAGCTTCGGCAGGATAACGCCGCAGGAACGTTGTATAATCTGGTTGGTTTCCAGACTCACCTCAAATGGGGGGAGCAAAAGCGTGTATTTTCAATGATTCCGGGTCTTGAAGAGGCAGAGTTTGTTCGTTACGGTGTGATGCATCGCAATACCTTTATTAATTCTCCGCAGCAACTTCATCCAACCTATCAGTTCAAGGGAAGAAGTAATCTATTCTTCGCCGGACAAATGACCGGTGTAGAGGGATATGTGGAGTCGGCGGCTTCTGGTCTGCTGGCCGGGATGAATGCGGCACGAGCAGCGCGTGGACAGGAAATGTTTGTATTTCCTGCAGAAACGACATTAGGCAGCATGGCGCGGTATATTACGACCGCTGATTTTAAGCATTTTCAACCGATGAATGCAAATTTTGGTTTGCTTCCAAAGTTGGAGAAACGGATTCGTAACAAAAAGGAAAAAAATGAAGCTCTCGCTAATCGCGCGCTGGAAAGTTTGCATGGTTATATCAACGAAACGGGAGTTATGTCAGCTGAAGTACAGGCATAAGGATGAAGGAAAAGGAGGAGCGCGTTATGGATATGTCCTTTCATGCTACCACCATCTGCGCTGTACGCCACAATGGCAAAGGAGCTATTGCGGGTGATGGACAGGTAACGTTCGGCAACAGTGTTGTAATGAAGCAGACGGCAAAAAAAGTGCGCAGATTGTATCGTGGTCAGGTCGTTGCGGGATTTGCGGGTTCGGTGGCAGATGCTATCACGTTATTTGAAAAGTTCGAAAATAAGCTAGAGGAACACCACGGAAATCTTCAAAGAGCAGCCGTGGAACTGGCCAAGGACTGGCGTCAGGATCGTATTCTGCGCAAGCTGGAAGCGCTCATGATTGTGATGGACTCATCCGGAATGCTGCTCATTTCTGGAGGCGGCGAAATTATCGAGCCGGATGATGATGTGCTTGCGATTGGCTCAGGTGGTAATTTTGCATTGGCGGCTGCCCGTGCTTTCAAACGCCATGGCTCTGGCATGGAAGCAAAGGACATGGCACGGGAAGCGCTAGAGGTTGCTTCGGAAATATGTGTGTATACGAACAATCAGATTATCGTGGAAGAACTGTAAATCGGCTCTGAGTATTCAAGGGTGGAGGAGTGCAAAATGAATAATCAATCGTTGACGCCCAGACAAGTGGTATCCGAGCTGGATAAGTATATTGTCGGACAAAAGGAAGCTAAAAAATCTGTTGCTGTTGCCTTGCGTAACCGTTATCGGCGTAGTAAGCTACCGGATGATATCCGGGATGAAATTGTGCCTAAAAATATTTTGATGATCGGACCAACAGGTGTGGGTAAAACTGAAATTGCACGTAGACTTGCACGGCTCGTGGGGGCTCCTTTTGTCAAGGTAGAGGCGACCAAATTTACAGAAGTGGGTTACGTCGGTCGTGATGTGGAATCCATGGTGCGTGATCTGATGGAAACCTCTATTCGCATCGTTAAGACGGAACGAACAGAGAATGTGAAGGACAAAGCGGAAGACATGGCAAATGAACGGATTGTCAGCATCCTTGTACCTGCAGAAAAGTCAAACAAATCGCAACGTAATCCCTTTGAAATGCTATTTGGCAATAACACGGGAACTTCGGTAGAAGAAGAACCACCACAACAGGATGGATCTTTGGCAGAAAAGCGCCGTAAGGTTAAATTCGATCTGTTGTCTGGTAAGCTTGAGGATGATGTTATAGAGATTGATGTGGAGGATACTGCACCCAATATGCTCGATATGTTTGCTGGGCAAGGGAATGAACAAATGGGTATGAATATGCAGGAGATGTTCGGAAGTTTTCTGCCCAAGCGGACGAAGAAGCGCAAGCTACCAGTCAAGGAAGCTCGCAAGGTGTTGATTCAAGATGAAGCCGCCAAATTGATCGATATGGATGATGTGATTCAGGAGTCTGTGAAGCGTGCTGAGCAATCCGGTATTATTTTTATTGATGAAATAGATAAGATTGCCAGCCAGGGTAAGGGTAGTGGCCCCGATGTGTCAAGAGAAGGCGTCCAGCGCGATATTTTACCTATTGTCGAGGGATCTACTATCATGACCAAATACGGTCCGGTAAGAACAGATTACATTCTGTTTATTGCTGCAGGTGCTTTTCATGTTGCAAAACCATCTGACCTGATCCCTGAGCTTCAGGGCCGTTTCCCAATCCGTGTGGAATTAAGTAGCCTGACCTTGGATGAGTTTGTGTCGATATTGACGGAGCCTAAAAATGCGCTGACCAAGCAATACACTGATTTACTCCGTACTGAGGAGATTGAAGTCGAATTTTCTGAGGAAGCGATCCGTGAGATTGCCAGCATTGCTGAGTCTGTAAATCGCAACACCGAAAATATTGGCGCACGTCGTTTGCATACCATTCTAGAAAAGCTGCTGGAGGATCTGTCGTTTGAAGCACCAGAGCTTACATTGGATCGTATGATCATTACCCCGGAATATGTACGTGAGAAGCTGGGAGATATTGCCCAAAACAGGGACCTTAGTCAGTATATTTTATGAATAGGGTTTCTAAAAATAGGGTGTGTGGTCCAGAATAACACTATCTTGCACCGTCGTTTAGACCTAGATAATGGTCAAGTTGATGATTTTTCTGTCTATTCCAAAAGTAGGACGTATAATCTTTTACAGGTGTAAAGTGCTAAGAAAACATTCATTTTCTTGAAATAAACCTGAAAAATTTAACATTTTATGCATCTAAAGCCCTCTTTTTTAAAAAAGATAGGGCTTTTTTCTTATTGTAATTAGGTCCCAACTCTACGAAACTTAGAATATATGACAGAAAGTTATTATTTTCTACTTAAGACCTAAAAGAAATGTATAATTATGAAATTTTATTGTCGAAAAAAAGTGAAAAATCTTGTTTTATTGAATCTTACTTTGGAGTAGACGCTGGGAGGGAGGAGCTAAATGAATCTGCTGGGTGATATGAGCTTTCAAAAGCTTCAGGCAGGTGTACAGGCGGCAAATACGAGACAACGTGTGATGGCGGACAATATATCCAATGCGGATACCCCGTATTTTAAGCGTTCGGAGGTTTCATTTGAAGAACTGCTTCAGCAGCAAATGGACGGTGATGTCACACCACTACGTGGAAAAGTAACCAATTCAAGACATTTTCAAATAGGACCTGTGAACTCCATTCCAGATGCCACGGTCACCAAAGATGGGTACTCAGTCATGAATAACAATATGAACAACGTAGATATCGACAGAGAAATGAGTCTTATGGCTGAAAATCAACTAAGATATAATACCTACATCCAAGAAATTAATGAGCGCATCAAAATGATGAGAACAGCGGTAGAAGGGAGATAGGACTAGGTGAAGATTAACAACGGCTTTGATATTAGTGCATCTGCTCTTACGGCCCAACGGTTGCGGATGGACGTTATATCTAGCAACATTGCCAACGCAGAGACAACTCGGGCGAAAGTAGAGAATGGACAAGCAGTTCCATATCGGAGAAAAACGGTTGTTTTGGAGCCGAACCAATCTGGCTTTGCCGATGTTTTAAAGGCTCAAATGGAAGGAAGTAGCACAAGCGCTGCTGGCGTTAAGGTTTCGCAAATTCAGGAAGATCAGTCACCTTTGAAGCCTGTGTACAATCCGGGTCACCCGGACGCTGATAAAGATGGCTATGTATATATGCCTAATGTAGACATTATGAAAGAAATGGTCGACATGATTTCCGCAACACGCTCATACGAAGCCAATGTAACAGCTCTGAATGCATCAAAGGCTATGGTTTCCAAAGCGCTTGAAATCGGTCGCTAAGTTCTAGGACTACTAACTACTTAATAGGGAGAGTAAAACATGATTCAGAACGCCATGTTTAATGTACAGACACCGGTAATACAGCAGATTCAATCGCCTAACAATGAGTTGACGAAAGCGACGCCTTCCGAATCCTTGAAGGATTTTGGTTCCTTCCTAAAGGATGCTCTCAATGAAGTAGGGCAGCAGGAAGCCGCTACGCACCAGATGTCCGACCAATTCATGGCAGGCAAAGTTGATGTAGATCAGGTCATGATCACTTCCCAACAAGCGCTGCTTTCCCTGCAGCTTACTACACAGGTCCGAAACAAAGCGATCGAAGCCTATCAGGAGATCATGCGTACACAGATGTAAAGAGGGTTTAGCAAAGTTTCGGATGGGGTGACGGAGTGAACGAGAGAATCGCCCAATATCGGGATAAGATTTCCGGGTATTGGAATAATTTCAGCAAAAAACAGAAGATATTACTTGTTTCGACATTAGCATTCATCATTATCGCCGTTGTAGTGCTAACGATGCAGTTTACTAAAACCGAGTATGAAGTGGCTTTCCGAGATTTAAATGCTAACGATGCAGCCGGAGTCATTAAATATCTCGATTCTGCGGGTATACCGTATCAACTTAATGCTGGTGGGACACAAATCTCAGTTCCAACCGCTAATGCGGATAAGGCGAAGGTAGATGTTGGGTCTCAAGGCCTGATTCAGAAGGGTTCAATCGGCATGAGTGCTTTTGACCAGTCCTCCTCTGCCATTGGTATGACGGAGAACGAGTTCAATGTGAAGTACAATAATGCATTGAACGGCGAAATACAGCAACTGTTGGAACGGATGGATGGTGTCCAAAGCTCCAAAGCTGTCATTAATATGCCAAAGGAAAACATTTTTGCCGGACTTGAAGAAAAGGACAAAGCCTCCGCTTCGATTCAAATGGAATTCGAGCCTGGCTTTACTCCAAATCAGCAAGCGATCGACGGATATTTTAATCTGGTAAAAACGGCCGTACCGAATCTGCCAGTGGAAAACATTACGATCACCAATAAGGAATATGAGTTGATTCCAACGGCCAAGGGCGGCCAAGGTGGGCTCACTAGTGGTGTTCAGGAAAACATGGCTCTACAGAAGAAGTTTGAGAGCGATGTAAGGAATAATGTTCAACAATTTTTGTCGAAAATTGTTGGAGACGACAAGGTAAATGTGCTGGTTATGTCCCAGCTAAATTTCGACAAAGTAACATCAAAGGAACAAATGGTCACACCTGTTGATCAAACGAAAATGAAGGGTATTGAAATTAGCGCCCAACAAATTCAGGAAAGCTATACGGGCAGTAGTGGACAAACCGGAGGAGTTGCAGGAACAGGAACACAGGATGTTCCAGGCTATCCTGGAGGAACTAATTCCGGCAATACCAGCTCAGATAAGAGTTCAAGTACGATTAACTACGAAGTTAACCGAATTGCAAGGGATATTATCCAAAGTCCGTACACTGTAAAAGATTTAACCATTAATGTAGCAGTTGAACCACCAACAGGTCAGCAAACGTTGGATACTGCAACTCAGACAGCAATTCAAAATATTTTGGTTAATATTGTAAGAGCGTCGTTAGCGAATTCTGGTACTACTATTACAGACGCTGATTTGGCTAAGAAGGTTTCAGTGTTCTCACAAGCTGTTCCGGCGCCTGCGAGCACGAATACATTCTTCTCAGCTTCCAACCCTTGGCTATGGGGCATCGGAGCTGCTGTTCTGGCACTGCTGGCGGGTGTAATCTTCCTCATCGTACGCGGTCGTCGTAATCAGGAAGAAGAGTTGGATGAAGAATTGCAACTCATGCCAACGCCGACGGAGTTCCCGTCTATTACCATGGAAAGTGTGACAAATGAAAGTCAAGTGCGTAAACAGCTTGAAAGTCTGGCGAAAAAGAAACCCGACGAATTCGTCAATCTGCTTCGTACATGGCTGGCTGACGAATAGAGGTGAGTTCATTGGCAAAGGCAAGCAGTCAAGGTTTAACGGGAAGACAGAAAGCGGCTATACTTCTGATCACAATGGGACCAGAGGTATCTGCTCAAATATTCAAGCATTTGCGTGATGAGGAGATCGAGCAACTTACATTGGAAATTGCCAATGTGCGGAAGGTCGATGCCATTGAGAAGGACTCCATCATGGCCGAGTTTCATCAAATTTGTTTGGCTCAGGAGTACATTTCCCAAGGCGGTATTAATTACGCTAAAGAAATATTGGAAAAAGCACTCGGATCGCAAAAAGCAGTTGAGGTCATTAACCGTCTAACAGCGACGTTACAGGTAAGACCCTTCGATTTTGCCCGCAAGGCTGATCCAAACCAGATATTGAATTTTATACAGAATGAGAATCCGCAAACGATTGCTCTCGTGCTTTCGTACTTGCAATTCGAGCAGGCGGCTGCAATTCTGTCGTCTCTGCCACAGGAAAAACAGGCAGATGTGGCCCGGCGTGTCGCTGTCATGGACAGTACATCTCCGGAAGTTATTTCCCAGGTGGAACGAGTGTTGGAGCAAAAGCTGTCTGCAACCGCAACGCAGGATTACACGAATGCGGGCGGTATCGAGTCCATTGTTCAGATTTTGAATGGCGTAGACCGCGGAACCGAACGTACGATTCTCGACTCGCTTGAAATTCAAGATCCAGAACTGGCTGAGGAAATCAAGAAAAGAATGTTCGTGTTCGAGGATATCGTCAATGTGGACAACCGTTCCATTCAGCGCATTATCCGCGATATCGACAATGCAGATTTGCAATTGGCGCTTAAAGTGTCCAGTGAAGAAGTACGCGATGTGATTTTCCGAAATATGTCGAAACGTATGGCAGAAACCTTCAAAGAGGAAATGGAGTACATGGGACCGGTGCGGTTGCGTGATGTGGAAGAAGCACAGACACGTATCGTATCGACGATCCGCAGATTGGAAGAGGCCGGTGAGATTATAATCGCACGCGGCGGAGGAGATGACATCATTGTCTAACTTGATTAAATCTTTCCAATATGTTCCTGTAGAGGCTTTGAAAACAATTGATGTGGCACATACGTATGCGCCAGAAACGACGGATGAAGAAATCACAACTGAATATACGGAGCCGGAGCCTCAGCGAGATCACGAGGCTGAACGGCTGCGGGATGAAATGCTGAATGATGCTAAGGATTTTGCCGAACGTCAGGTTCGCGACGCAGCTGAAGAAGCGGAACGGATGCTTCAGGAGGCACAGCAGCAGATTGAAGCCTGGTGGCAGGAACGACGCGAGCATGACGAGCAGTTAACTCAGTCGTTAAAAGCTGATGGGTTTCAGCAAGGATATGAAGAAGGTCAGAAGCTGGCTGAGGCCGAGCTCCAGACGAAATCAGAGCAGATGATGGAAGAAGCACAGGATATTCTGCGTCAGGCCTATGAGATCAAGGAACAACTGATTCAGGAAGCTGAGCCTTTCCTGGTTGAACTGAGTAGTGCTATTGCTGAGAAGGTCATTGAGAAACAGCTTAGCCTTGAGCCTGAATACACGATTGAATTAATTCGTAAAAATTTGGCTCGTAAGCGGGAAAAAGGAACCATTACATTGTGTGTGTCGCCTCAGCATTTCGCATTTGTGCAAGGTGCGCGAGAAGAATTGTCATTAACTGTCGATTCGCAGGCAGAACTGCAAATTATTCCTGATGGTACCGTGAAAGATCGCGGTTGTGTTATCCGTTCTTCCTTTGGAAGTGTGGATGCGCGGATTGATACGCAATTAGCTGAGATCAAAAAGGAATTATTGCGTCTGGCACATGAGAATGAGGAGCGAAGACATGAAGGGGCTTAATGCGCAGCGCTACATGGATCATTTGCGCCAGCTGGACCCTGTTCGGGTAAATGGCAAGGTTACGCAGGTTATCGGCCTGATGGTTGAATCGGAAGGTCCAGACGCCAGTATCGGGGATGTTTGTTACATTTATCCGGGTAAAACGGCAAAGCCGTTGCAAGCGGAGGTCGTAGGCTTCAGGGACAATAAAGTGCTTCTGATGCCACTTGGAGAACTGCAATCCATTGGTCCCGGTTGTGATGTTGTAGGAACAGGGAAACCGTTGAATGTGCAGGTCGGGTCGGAGCTGTTAGGCAAAGTGCTGGACGGATTGGGTCAGCCTCTGGATGGCTCATTGATTCCCTCTCGAATGGCGAGATATTCAACCTTCAATATTCCGTCCAATCCGCTGAATCGTCCGCGTGTGCAGGAACCAATCAGTATCGGGGTGCGCGCTATCGACGGGTTGCTTACTATCGGTAAAGGACAACGGGTTGGTATTTTTGCAGGTTCGGGTGTAGGTAAAAGTACCTTGATGGGAATGATTGCTCGTAATACGGAAGCTGATGTGAATGTAATTGCCTTGATCGGGGAACGTGGACGCGAGGTGCTGGACTTTATTGAACGGGATTTAGGTCCGGAGGGACTAGAACGTTCCGTGGTCATTGTGGCAACTTCCGACCAGCCTGCGTTAATCCGTATTAAGGGTGCACTTATTGCAACGACGATCGCGGAATATTTTCGGGATCGCGGGTTAAATGTCATGCTGATGATGGATTCAGTTACCCGGTATGCGATGGCCCAACGTGAAGTGGGACTAGCCGTAGGGGAGCCGCCAGCAATGAGAGGGTACACACCTTCCGTGTTTGCTAGTCTACCTAAGCTTCTAGAACGTGCAGGGACAGGTCCTACTGGCTCCATAACCGCTTTTTATACGGTACTGGTCGATGGTGATGATATGAACGAGCCCATCGCGGATGCGGTGCGCGGGATTTTGGATGGACACATTGTCTTGAATCGTGGGATTGCGAACAAAGGACATTTTCCCGCAATTGATGTGTTAGCGAGTATTAGCCGGGTTATGAAGGATATCGCACCACGAGATCAGATAGACGCTGCCGAGAACATTAAGCGCTTGATGGCCGTCTACAAAGATTCGGAGGACCTGATTAATATCGGGGCCTATCAGCAGGGTTCAAATGCAGAAATTGACGAATCCATGGAGCGTATACGGGATATATGGGATTTTACAAGACAAAGAACAGATGAAAAGGCTGAGCTGGACGAGGTAAGGGAGCGTTTGATTTCTGAATTTACGAGGAGATGAAGGTTGAACGATGAGATTTCAGTATTCCTTTCAGAAAGTTGTAGACTTGAAAACCAACGAAAAGTCACAGGCCGAATGGTTGCTTTCCAGTGCTGTCGGACAATTGCAGGCTGAGGAGCAGACATTAACACAGCTTGTAGGCGAAAGGAATCGGGTCATATCAGCCATTCAAAAGGCTGCCGAGGATTGCGCGCCACTCTCTACTATTCAGGAATTACAGGCTTATGTTAATCATCTGGACCAATGTATTACACGCAAGCATAGGGATGTTCAATATGCGCAGCAAAATGTGCAAAGCAAACAAACCGTTTTGACCGATAAAATGCTGGATGAACAGGTTTGGCTGAAAGCGAGAGAGAAGGCCAACGTGAAATTCCAACAGGAAATGCTCCTGCGCGAGCAGAACGAGCTGGATGAAATGGCTTCCGTGCGATTTGCCATGAAAGCCCGGTAAGCGGAAAGTCATAGGATACGCATATCAGCTGCCTGAGGAGGAAGACGATGGCACAGAAGTTAGCAGAAAATGAACTGGATATGGATTTAGGAAAAGAATCAGGCGGGGGATTTGAACGGTTTATGTTTTTCCTGATTCCGATTGTGTTCACAATCGTTCTGGTCGGGGTCCTGCTTACATTGTTCAATATGGACTTCAGAAGCGAAATGATTTCATTAGGGAACAAAATACCAGTTGTTAAAAATTGGGTGCCTGAACCGAAAGATAAGGCTACCCAGACGAAAGAGGCAGATCAGAAGGCACAGTCTGAAAGTTCTGAAGCAACCATTCAGCAGTTAAAGGCAGATTTAGCCAAGCAGACGGAGGAGCTTAAGAAGGCTACCGCTGCTAAGACGACACAAGATAAAAAGGTTACTGAACTGCAGAATCAGGTCAATACGCTGCAAACGCAACAGGAACAGCAGCCACAGGCCAGTCAGCAGGGACAGGCTGGTACGCAAACTACAGGTGGAACAACAAATGAAGATCCTTATGTAAAACAGGCCAGAGATCTTGCTAGCATGTATGAAGGAATGACAGCTAGTAAAGCGGCACCGATTATGGAGAATCTGACTACGGAAGAGACTGTGCAGCTGCTAAGCTACATGGACCCTGCCAACAGTGCAAAGATTTTGCAAAAGATGGACGCTAAAAAAGCAGCCGATATTACTATGGCTCTGAAAAACGTAACGCCATCTACGGATTTGTCAGTTGCTGCGTTGCAGTCTCGTCTGAAAAAGGATCAAGGTACCACAGCTGGCACGACGAGTAAGAGTTTGCAAAGCACTCAAATCAGTAGCACATTTGCTTCCATGGACAAGAAGAGCGGTGCCGAACTTATTTTACAAACTTACAAAATCAGTCCAGACAAGGCATTAAACATATTAAATACAGTAGATGATTCGACACGTGGTTCTTTACTACAAAATATGTCTGCCAAGGATGCGGCTCAGACTGCAAAAATTTTGAACAAACTGATGGGCAGTAAGTAATTTAAATGAAGGGAGGTGAAAAATAAATGACCCTTATTTCTCAAAGTGTATCGCTCAGCTCCAGTCAAACAGCTAGCAGTACGACAGCCTCAACAACGAGTACAGCCACGGCTGCCGGAGCAACCACGGGTGCTTTTAATCAAACACTTACGCAAATGATGACAGGCGGGCAAACGGACTCAGCAGGCACAGATGCGAACGGTTCTCCATTAGTTATGGTACTTCCGCTGATTGCAACCGGAGAATCCACGGAAGCTCCAACCGAGCCGCTGGTCGAAACACTGGCTCCTTTGCTGCAAAATCTCGAAAAGCTGGATGATCAGGTAGCTGCCGATCCTGCTCTGCTTGCTTCTCTGCAAGCGTGGATTCAGCAAGTACAACAGTTTTTGCAAGGCGACGGAACAAATCAACAGTTAAACGGTGGAGAAACGTCAGAGGCGACAGGCTTAACAGCCTTGGCAGCCAACCCGGCTACTCTTCGATTTGCATTGCAGGACGCTTTGTCACAACTTGCCAATGTAGCAGAGCAGGCTTCTGGAGACCAAAAGTCCCAGGTGGCACAGTTGCTACAATCGCTCCAAAGCGCAACGGCAGGGACGGGAGCTATTTCCGATGAGCAGTGGAATGGTGTAATGAAAGCTGTGGAACTTGCTGATGGTGGGGATTCACAAGCGGTTCAGCCTTCTGCAAATCGAGCAAATGGTACTCAGACCGTAGCTACAGCTACTACAGACAAACAGGTTGTTGTTTCTCAGCAGCAAGCAAGTCAGGGCGAAACTAATCAGCAAGGTTCAGAAGGGCAACGTTCATCAACTAATATTCTCGTTCAGTCTACAGTTAAGACGACTGGAGCGGATGAAGCGAGTGCATTCGTAGATGCAACTGAGCAAGCGGATCCGACAGCAACTGACAATCAGACTCCAGTGATCACAACTGCGGGACAGCTTTCGGTACAAACGCAAGGAACAACACCTTCGGCTCCAGCTCAACCAGTCGTACATGTACGGCAATTTGCCAAGGAGATGACCGAATTTGTAGTTCAGAAACTTGACATTGTAAAACACACTGGTTTGACGGAAGCGACCATCATGCTTCGTCCAGATCATCTGGGCCAGCTGGAGGTTAAGCTGACGATGCAAAATGGTCATCTGGTTGCCCAGTTCATGACTGAGCATAGCGGAGCGAAGGATTTGCTGGAACAGCAAATGTCGCAGCTGCGTTCGAGCCTGCAGAGCCAAGGTATCCAGGTAGATAAGGTAGAAGTAACGCACAATGAGTCGCTTTCCTCCCATATGTATCAGGATGGACGCGGATCTGGAGCTAATCAGCAGCAGCAATCCAACCAACGTTCCAAAGCTCGTGGTAGAGAAGAGAGCGAGGATGCTATGAAGGTAGCTGAAATGGCAGAAGAGCTTCGTAACTGGACAGCAGAACAACGCGCAGATGATATGAATCGGACAGGCTCCTTTACAGCACAAGCGTAATGATGGAGGTGAGAACACAATGACGACTACAGACAACAATGTATCCACCAGTAACGTCTGGCCGAATTACAATGTGAATAATGTCAAAACAGCAAGTGCCAAGGATACTAAAACGATGGGTAAAGATCAATTTCTGAAAATTTTGATCACCCAGCTACAAAATCAGGATCCGATGCAGCCTTTGGAGGATAAAGAATTTATCGCTCAAATGGCCCAGTTTTCCTCGGTGGAACAACTAATGAACATTTCTACGCAGTTGAATGCATTGGGACAGTCTTTAGGTACGGCTTCCGGTTTGATAGGAAAAGAAGTCAGCTGGATTGAGGCAGGTAAAAAAGACTCCATTACAGGTGAAACAGGTGCGGGTACAGTAAAAAGTGGAATCGTAGATTCCATCGTTATTCGCGACGGTGTGCAGTATGCCAAAATGGGAGCGGCTGAGGTGGCATTAAAAGATGTAACATCAGTGAGCCAAGCTAACACAACGACTCCCGCTACAGGTACATCGGATACTTCATCTTCTTCCTCTACTGGAAGCGGTGAGAACTCATGAATGACAGGATAACGGTCGGACGCCTTTTTCCCGCCAACGTGCCCCCGGCAGCAATCACACAAAACCGAGTGAATTCGGTATCCAAGGATGCCAGACCGTTCGGTCAGGTGTTGCAGGATCAGGTGCTCAAGCTGAGCAACCATGCAGCCAAGCGTCTGGAGCAGCGGGGAATAGAGTTGAGAAGTGACCAAATGGCGAAAATCAACTCTGCTGTGGATAAAGCAGCTGCCAAAGGCGCCAAAGAATCATTGATTTTAATGCAGGATATGGCTTTGATTGTAAGTGTACCTAATCGAACAGTTGTTACCGCGATGGATAAGAAATCCATGGAGGATAACGTATTTACGCAGATAGATAGTGCTGTAATTATTTCATGAAAAATGTATACGAAGTGGCTGGCCCGAATAGGAAAGCCATGAAAAAGCCGCGGATCGACTGATGCGGTCAACTAAGCAACCAATCAGAGGAGGATTTATACTCAATGTTGAGATCAATGTATTCAGGTGTATCGGGCATGAAGGGCTTTCAAACGAAGCTGGACGTTATCGGTAACAACATTGCAAACGTAAATACTACAGGCTTCAAGTCCAGCCGAGTAATGTTCAAGGATATCTTGAGCCAAACGAGTTCAGGCGCAAGTGCACCAGACGGAACAACAACCGCCGGGCAGAATGCCAAGCAGGTAGGTTTGGGGGTATCGGTCAGCTCAATTGATACACTGCATCTTCCAGGTAGTGCAATGACTACGAACAACCCAACGGATTTACGTATTAACGGTGACGGATTTTTCCTGGTCAAAATGAATGATGCACAGGAAGTTCCTTATCTGACTCGTGCGGGTGATTTCCACATAGATGCAAACCGGAATCTGGTTACTTCCGATGGATTTTTTGTGGGAGATTTGGGTGGAGATCCAATCACACTTGCTGACAATGTTACGGCAGTCTCTATCTCACAGGACGGTACAATTGTACAACAATTGGATGACGGAACAGTTGATAATGGTACACAAATTGGATTAGCCAGAGTCACGAATCCAGAAGGTTTAGAAAAAATCGGTGGGAGCTTGTACCGTACTACGGTCAACTCAAATATTGATGCAATTGAGCCTGGAGCAGCCAACTCAGAGGGGCGTGGAGCTATCATCGCGGGTCAGCTGGAAATGTCCAACGTTGATCTGACAGGCGAATTTACCGAAATGATCGTAGCTCAGCGCGGATTCCAAGCGAACTCGCGTATCATTACGACCTCGGATGAAGTGCTTCAGGAAGTTGTAAACTTGAAACGATAATCTCATTTAAACGCGGAGGAGTAGAGGCTCCTCCGCACCTATCAGGAGGTTGGTGTTACGATGATCCCGTTAACGCGGCTGAACGGCTCGCCTATGTGGCTTAATGCGCTGCTCATTGAGACTGTGGAGGAAACACCGGATACATACGTCACTTTGGTGACGGGGAAACGGTTGATTGTATTGGAAAAAGCGGCAGATGTCGTCTCCTTGATCAAGGGTTACAGCCGTGAAATCGGCATGCATGCCGCCACGATAAAAGTGCAACAAATGGAGGAAGACGAATGAAGAAGATGCTGCCATGGCTCATTACAATTTTACTCGCGATTACTTTGATTGCAGGCGCGGCCTTTGTACTTATACCAGCGCTTAGCGGGAAGAAGTCGGAAGTCATACCGAATGCGCAAGCTGCTCAAGCAGAACAACTTCCAAGATTGTCAGCAGATGAATTGGTGGAAGTGAGCTCTGAAATTACCGGTATCAAAACGAATTTGGCAGACGCAGATTACATTGTCCAGATGAACCTATCTTTTCAATTGAACGATGCCAAAGCAAAAGAATCTTTTGAAAAAATCAAAGATATCAGTATTAAGCCCATCGTTATTCAATTACTTGCAGACACCAAACCTGATGAGCTCAGAACGGCTAAAGGCCGGGACCAGTTCAGTGACAAGCTGACGGATCTCATCAACAAGTCGCTCCCTGAAGGTCACCTGGGGAACGCCAAAATTACAGACTTTTTGCTGGCAGCCATTTGATTCCAGGTGAACTTGTCAGGAACACGTAAGGGGGTGAATAACATTGGTGGATGTACTGTCACAAGGGGAAATTGATGCCCTTTTAGCAGCTCTTTCGTCCGGTGAAATGGATGCGGAAGAACTTAAAAAGGAAGATACCCAAAAGAAAGTTCGCGCTTATGATTTTAAAAGAGCGCTGAGGTTTTCCAAGGATCATATACGGAGTCTGACGCGGATACACGAGAACTTTGCACGGTATCTGACCACATATTTTTCAGCGCAGCTTCGTACTTTTGTCCAAATTAATGTCGTTCAGGTGGAGCAGCTTCCTTATGATGAATTCATTCGCTCCATTCCGAAAATGACCATTCTAAACATTTTTGAAGCTGAACCGCTGGAAGGCCGTATGGTGCTTGAGGTTCACCCGAACGTTGCTTATGCCATGTTGGACAGGCTTCTCGGAGGAACAGGTTCGGCACCGTCAAAGGTTGCTGCGTTGACCGAAATCGAGACGACGATCATGGAGCGAATTTTCAGTCGTACCTTTGATAGCCTGCAAGAGGCTTGGAAAACGGTACTAGACATTGAACCGCGCCTAGAGGCGATGGAAACAAATCCGCAGTTTATGCAGATTGTTTCGCCGAATGAAACGATTGCTCTGATTTCGCTTAGCACCAAAATTGGTGATACCACAGGGATGATTAACCTCTGTATCCCGCACGTGGTATTGGAACCCATTATGGCTAGACTGTCCACGCACCAGTGGTTTACATCCGAAAAGAAATCAAGGGCGCCCGAAGAGATCGACGCCTTGAGATTACGGGTCACCAAAGCAGAGCTCCCTATTATTGCGGAGTTGGGTGAATCCCGGATAAATGTAGCCGAGTTTCTGGGTCTTTCGGTAGGGGATGTCATTTCATTGAACAAGCCTGTCAAAGAAGGACTATCCATCCGGGTAGGCGAGAAATTGAAGTTTATGGGAAGTCCCGGCATGGTAAGAGATCGTGTTGCCGTACAAATTGATGAAATTGTCAACGAAGGAGTTGAAGAAATTGACGAGTAAAGACTATTTGTCCCAGGAGGAAATCGATGCCTTGCTGAAACAGTCTGAAGCGGGGACGGATTCTACTCCCGCCAACAAGACCGTTGACGATTTTCTGACTCCTCTGGAGCAGGATGCTCTCGGGGAAATCGGTAATATAACGTTCGGCAGCGCAGCTACGGCTCTTTCCACACTGCTCGGTCAAAAGGTGGATATTACGACACCTAAAGTTTCAATTATTACCCGTTCTGAATTTGAAACTGCATTTCCAAAGCCACACGTAGCTGTACATGTAAATTATGTCGATGGATTCGAGGGTATTAACTCACTCGTAATCAAAAAGCGTGATGCACAAGTGATAGCGGACTTAATGCTTGGTGGTGAAGGAAACCCAGTAGATGAAGAATTGAATGAAATCCACATCAGTGCCGTGCAAGAAGCGATGAACCAGATGATGGGATCTTCGGCGACCTCTATGTCTACCATGTTTAATCGTTTTGTTAATATCTCTCCACCGGGGATTGATATTTTGGATCCTATGCACGGTGATGGAGTATCCAGTCTGCCGGATGAAGAGACGCTCATTACAGTATCCTTCCGGTTATTGATCGGGGATCTTATTGACTCTACGCTGATGCAATTGTTACCTGTTAATTTCGCCAAAAAAATGGTGAGCATCCTAATGAATGGCGGAGAGGAAGAGGAACAACCGCAAGCGTCCGCACAGCAGGTAGCTGCAACAGCAACTCCTGAAGCGCCGCAACAAGCTAGCGTTCCGCAGCAACCGCCTGCACCAGCCTATCAGCAGCCGCCTGCAGCCGCGCAGGCGCCGCAAGACCCAAGCTATGGGCAACAACCGCCAATGTATCCTCAAGACCCGGGATACGGGCAGCAGGGCGCTCCAGGCTATGGAACACCGGGTTATGGAATGCCAGCTGGTGTACCACCGCAAGCTCCTTACGGAACGCCTCATCACTACGGCGCAGTACCGGGACGTAATGTAAATGTACAACCTGTACAATTTTCTAACTTGCAGTCCGGTGCATTTGCGCAAGTGGATGAAAACAATTTAAATTTATTGATGGACATTCCCCTTAGAGTCACCGTAGAATTAGGAAGGACCCAAAAGCAAATTAAAGATATTCTGGAGCTCTCACAAGGTTCAATTATTGAACTGGACAAGCTTGCCGGGGAGCCGGTGGACATTTTGGTTAACAACAAACTGATTGCCAAGGGCGAGGTTGTCGTAATCGACGAGAACTTTGGCGTGCGTGTAACAGATATTGTAAGCCAATGGGACCGTATTCAAAAATTACAATAAAAGCATAATTTAGGGAGGATTTATTTCAGATGGCAAACCGTATTTTGATCGTGGACGATGCTGCATTTATGAGAATGATGATTCGGGACATCCTGTCCAAAAATGGATTTGAAGTAGTAGGAGAGGCCCAGGACGGATCACAGGCCATTGAAAAATTCAAGGAGCTTCGTCCGGACCTGATTACGATGGATATCACGATGCCTGAAATGGACGGCATTGCCGCTCTGAAGGAAATCAAACAAATTGACGCGAACGCAAAGGTTATCATGTGTTCCGCGATGGGTCAGCAAGCAATGGTTATTGATGCCATTCAAGCTGGCGCAAAAGATTTTATCGTTAAGCCTTTCCAATCGGATCGGGTTATCGAAGCCATCAACAAAACACTGGGTGTGTAAGGCGCACCCAGTATGGATACACAACAGGGTGCCTCTGACGCATTGAGTACATCCAGCAATATAGGCAACATTGCCTGGGTCCTTTTCGTGCTAATCTTTATCATCGTACTGATCGTGTACTTGATACGGTTTTTGAGTAAAAGAAATCAGAGCTGGTTCAGCAACCGCTCCGTTCGCATACTGGGAGGCGTGGGACTTGGTCCCAATAAATCCCTTCAGCTTGTTGAAGTTGGTAGCAGTGTGTACCTCATTGGTGTGGGAGAAGATATCCGGCTTGTTGACAAAGTATCCGATCCTGAAGAAGTGGAGCAAATTTTGGCCGCACTGGAGCAAGAAGCTTCTCTGCAGCGCGGCCCGATTGCCCCGCTATTCGCTAAAATTGCGGATAAGCTTCGCCGGAACAACGCGGCACAGCAGCAGCCTGAAGAGGAGACATCTTTTCACGAGATGTTTGAATCCAAGCTTCGGCAAATGCCGAATCGCAAGGATAAACTTGAAAAGCTGCGCAATGAGGAGAATACTACAGATCGGTCGGGAGATTCATGAGAAAAAAGATTATACTTGCATGTTTGCTGCTTGTCTTGTTCAGCTTCATTTCGGTGACGGCGGCCTCTGCGGAACCGATTCCGAACATTGATATTCAAGTCGGCAATTCGGACAAAGGACAGCCCGGTGCCACCTCGCTGTCTATTATTTTACTTATTACTGTCATTAGTGTAGCGCCGGCGTTGCTTGTACTTATGACAAGTTTTACGCGAATTGTGATTGTGCTTGGCTTTGTGCGAACTTCGCTGGGAACCCAGCAGATGCCGCCTAATCAGGTGCTTGTCGGGCTGGCTTTGTTTCTCACTTTATTCATTATGGCACCGACGTTCTCAGCTATGAATGAAACTGCACTTCAGCCGTATCTCAAGGGGGATATAACACAGTCTCAGGCGCTGGATAAGGCATCGGTACCGATCAAGACCTTTATGTTCTCTCATACACGTGAGAAGGATCTACTGCTCTTTATGAAATACACCAAGATGGAAAAACCAAAGAATTATCAGGATATTCCACTAACGGTGATGGTTCCGGCTTATGCAATCAGTGAGTTGAAGACGGCATTTCAGATGGGCTTTATGATTTTCATACCGTTTTTAGTTATAGACATTGTGGTGTCGAGTACACTCATGGCTATGGGGATGATGATGCTACCACCAGTAATGATTTCACTTCCTTTTAAGATACTGCTTTTCGTACTTGTAGATGGTTGGTATTTGGTTGTCAAATCATTGCTTCTGAGTTTTAACACATGAATACTTCATGCAAGGACAGCAATCAAGGAGGACGGCAATGACTTCGGAGTTTATTATTTCCCTGGCTGGGCAAGCGGTGTACATTGTACTCAAGGTGAGCGCTCCGATGCTGATTTTGGGGCTAGTCGTGGGTTTGATTATCAGCATTTTTCAGGCGACAACCCAAATTCAGGAGCAAACACTGGCCTTTGTTCCGAAGATTGTCGCCGTATTGCTGGCATTGCTTTTGTTCGGGCCCTGGATATTGACCACATTAGTGGACTTTACGTATAACATTCTGGACAATTTGTACAAATATATAGGTTAGGCTGAATGTTATGAACATATTGTTACAGAGTTTTCCTGTTTTTTTGCTGATTTTTTGTCGGATTACCTCATTTTTTGTAGTAGCGCCTATTTTTTCAACCCGAGGGGTACCTAATATCTTTAAGGTCGGAATTTCAGGATTTCTAGCTTTGGTCGTGTATCTTACATATGGTACGCATCAACAGGTACCGACTGATGTAGCGTATGTGCTCTTAGTGGGCCGTGAAGTGCTGATTGGGTTGTTATTGGGGTTTACTGCATATCTGTTCATGACAGCGATCCAAACCGCAGGTTCTTTTATAGACCTACAGGTGGGTTTCGGAATGGCGAGTGTGTTTGATCCCATGACAGGGGCTTCAACGCCTTTAACGGGGAATTTCAAGTTTGCCATAGCTGTATTGTTCTTTTTAAGTATAAATGGGCACCATCATCTGCTAAATGCTATCTTATACAGCTATGATTGGGTACCGTTGACAAATGATTTTTTTGTAAAGCTGTATGGTGGCAGTGTAACTGAATTCCTGGTACGTTCTTTTGCGGAATCATTTATGCTTGCTTTTCAAATTGCTGCTCCCATTGTAGTGGCTACCTTTTTAACAGATGTGGGACTCGGTTTTTTAGCTAAAACAGCGCCACAATTCAACATTTTTGTTATTGGTGTACCTCTTAAAATTATTGTGGGACTGTTCATGTTACTGCTTCTCATGCCAAGTTTTGCTTTTATATTCGAAAGATTGTTTTCTGTGATGTTCGAATCCATGCGCAACTTGTTGGATATTATGGGTAATCGTCCTTAATGTCTGGTCTGGAGGAACGTAGTTTGTCATTTAAATATGCTATGAACCTGCAGTTGTTCTCAGGGGAAAAAACGGAAAAAGCTACACCCAAAAAGAAACAGGATGCAAGACAAAAAGGGCAGGTTGCCAAAAGCATGGAGTTGCCCGCCGCTGGTGTCCTGCTGGTTACGTTTTTTTGCCTCATGATTTTCGGCGGGTATTTTAAGGATCATGCAGTTCGACTATTTCGAGATATTTTTGTGAATCGGCTCTCTATGGAGGTAACGCCGAACACAACGCTGCTGATGATGGGTGAGTACGGCGTGCAAATCTTGATTATGCTGGCACCTATTTTTATTGGGGCTATTGTCATCGGGATAGTAGCAAATTACATGCAGATCGGTTTTTTATTAACCGGAGAGGGCATTACGCCCAAGTTTAGCAAGATTGATCCGATTAAAGGATTCAAAAATATTTTTTCCATGAGGTCATTGGTTGAATTCCTGAAATCTGTTTTAAAGATGACCGTAATTGGTTATCTGGTGTACAGCGTACTCTGGAAAACAAAGGCTGACCTACCCAAACTAGCTGAAATGTCCGGCGATCAGATGTTGAGCTTTACAGCTTCATTAACAATGGAACTGGGGCTCAAAATTGGTGTGGTGCTGTTCGTTTTAGCGGTGTTGGATTATATGTATCAACGTTACGAACATGAGAAAAACCTGAAAATGTCCAAACAGGACATCAAGGATGAATACAAGAAAATGGAGGGTGACCCGCTGATCAAGGGGAAAATTCGCGAGCGTCAGCGCCGTATGGCTATGCAGCGTATGATGCAGGAGGTTCCTAATGCAGATGTCATCATCACCAACCCTACGCACTTTGCTGTGGCATTGAAATATGACGGTTCGGAGATGGAAGCGCCGCAGATTATTGCGAAAGGGCAAGATTACGTTGCACTCCGAATTAAAGAAATTGCCAAGCAAAACGGCGTAATAACGATGGAAAACAAGCCGCTGGCGCGGGCGCTGTTTCAACGAGCCGAAATCGGGGATGCGATACCAGCTGATCTGTTCCAGGCCGTTGCCGAAGTGCTGGCGTATGTATATAAATTAAAAGGTAAAGTGAAATAAAGGGATCGGAGGGCTAGAGACCCGTGAAAATAAAAGAAATAACTGTCCTTGCAGGCGTCATCGGTATCGTTCTTATGATGATTCTCCCGATCCCATCATGGCTGCTGGATATCCTACTCGTCATTAATATTTCTATTGCTTTGATGATTCTACTCGTTTCTATGAACACGAAGGAAGCATTACAGTTCTCTATTTTCCCTTCATTGTTGCTCATTACAACGTTGTTTCGATTGGCACTTAATATTTCTACAACCAAACTTATTTTAGGAGAGGGCCATGCAGGGGAAGTAGTTGCTACGTTTGGTAGTTGGATTGCAGGAGGGCAAATTGCCGTCGGTTTTGTTGTCTTTCTCATTCTCGTGGTCGTACAGTTCATTGTTATCACCAAGGGATCTGAGCGGGTTGCTGAGGTAGGCGCACGCTTTACGTTGGATGCGATGCCGGGTAAACAAATGAGTATTGATGCTGATCTGAATGCAGGTTTGATCAATGAGCAGCAAGCCCGTGAACGACGCAGTAAAATCGAACGGGAAGCAGATTTTTACGGAGCGATGGATGGTGCGAGTAAATTCGTTAAAGGTGATGCCATTGCTAGTATTATCATTTTGATCATTAACTTGGTCGGTGGCTTTATTATCGGTATGGCCGTTCAGGGAAAAGGATTTCAAGAGGCGCTGTCGACTTATTCTGTCCTCACCATCGGTGACGGACTGGTCAGCCAGATTCCCGCACTGCTCATATCCACGGCGTCAGGCTTGATTGTTACGCGGGCTACGTCGGATGGCAACTTGGCGGAGGATTTAACTGGACAGCTCTTTTCTTATCCAAAACTGATCTACATTGTGGCAGCCACAATTGCATTATTGGGACTTTTCACACCTATTCATATCATTACAACTCTTCCACTGGCGATACTGCTGTTTTTCGCGGCTCGAAGAATGCAGGGCAATATGGAGCGCAAGCAGATAGCCGATGAACAGCTGGAAGAGGAGCAACAAATTGAAGAAGTCCGTAGTCCGGAAAGTGTCATTAATCTGCTTCAAGTAGATCCAATTGAATTTGAATTTGGATACGGGTTAATTCCGCTGGCGGATACACAGCAGGGCGGGGATTTATTGGATCGGATTATTATGATCCGTCGTCAATGTGCTTTGGAGCTGGGTTTGGTTGTGCCGGTCATTCGTATTCGGGACAACATTCAGCTCAAGCCTAACGAGTATGTAATTAAAATTAAAGGTAATACCGTGGGCGGCGGAGAGCTTCTGTTAAATCATTACCTGGCTATGAGTCCAGGATACGACGATGATTCTATTACAGGAATCGAAACGACGGAACCAGCCTTCGGATTACCTGCGCTCTGGATTGATGAGAACACCAAGGATGTTGCGGAACTATCGGGTTATACCGTAGTTGATCCACCTTCAGTTGTAGCTACTCATCTTACGGAGACGATCAAGAAACATGCTCATGAGTTGCTTGGCAGACAGGAAACACGGTCGCTGGTCGACAATCTCAAAGAGAATTATCCAGTGCTGGTGGACGACCTTATTCCTTCTGTGCTTGCGATTGGGGATGTACAAAAAGTGCTGGCCAAGCTGTTGAAAGAAAAAATCTCCATTCGCGATATGGTGACTATTTTCGAAACATTAGCTGACTACGGCACTTATACAAAAGATCCCGACGTGCTGACTGAATATGTCCGTCAGGCGTTGTCCCGCCAGATTACGCAGCAATTTGCCCAACAAGGGGAGACGTTACGCGTTATTACAGTGGGACCAGGATTGGAGAAGAAAATTGCTGAAAGCGTGCAACAGTCGGAGCAAGGTAGCTATTTGGCTCTTGATCCGGTGTCTACGCAAACGGTGTATCAAAGAATGATGGAGCAAATCAACCGCCTTATTCAATCTGGACAGCAGCCTATTGTGTTAACGTCACCGACAATTCGTATGTATTTGCGGCAAGTGATGGAGCGGACGATGCAGGATGTCCCGGTGCTGTCGTACAGTGAGCTGGAGCCGAACGTTGAAATTCAAAGTGTCGGGGTGGTGAACTTATGAGAGTGAAACGATATGTAGTGGATACCATGCCAGAAGCTATGCTGCAAATCAGGGGTGACTTAGGAACAGACGCCGTCATTTTAAGTACAAAAGAAATGAAGGTCGGCGGTTTCATGGGAATGTTCAGTAAAAAGAAAATCGAAGTGGTTGCTGCGGTAGAGGAGAAGCAACCTCAAAAGCCACGACGGTTTGGACCCTCTTCACAAGAACTTGCCCAGGCGGCTTCACCTCTAATGAACGCTCCTGAACAGCCAGAAAAATCATTTATGCCTGTGGTTCCCAGACAAGCTGCTCCAGAAGCTTATCGACGGGTAACGCAGATGACGGGTGGTTCCAAAGAAGAACAAGCTGAATTAACGATTAATGAAGAACAAGCTGCTTCAGCAACTGAGCATTTGTCATCTAGGTCTGCAAATAATCTGGAGACTATATCTCAAGCACTTGATCATGAAGCATTGCTTTCGAACATGAAATCATCCAGTGAACTGTTTAAACAGCCCATTGAAGTAAGTGCTCCAGATAAGAGCGGAGTAGAAGAAAATCAGGCTCTGCTTAATGAATTGCGGGAAATGAAAGCCATGATGACTCGGTTTTCCCGAAATTCTTCATTGGAAAGTACTTGGCCGGAGCCGTTGCAAGAGATTTGTGAGCGTGTACTGGAGCAGGAAGTGGAACGTGATTTACTGGAGTATTGGCTCGAACAGGTATATGTGCGTCGGAGTGAGCACCCTTTTGCGCCTGAAACTTTTGATTGGGAACAAGCCTTTCGTGAGGAAGTGGCCAGTTTTATTCAGACAAGACTGGACAAAGGGATCTCTAAAGATACCAAAATTGTGTATGTGGCAGGTCCTACCGGAGTAGGGAAAACGACAACCATTGCCAAGTTAGCAGCAGAGCAGTTGTTTAAGCATCATCGCAAAGTTGGATTTATTACTTCTGACACGTACCGGATTTCAGCCGTCGAGCAACTGCGTACATATGCTACGATTTTGAATGTACCGCTTGAAGTTGTGCAATCTCCTGGTGACGTCCACAGAGCCATTCAACGTCTGGAACATTGTGACCTGATCCTCATGGATACCGCAGGACGAAATTATCGTAATGAATTACTTGTTTCGGAACTGCAAAGTCTGCTCTCGCCTATTAATGAAAGTGAGACGTATCTGGTACTCAGTCTGACATCCAAAAGTAAAGATATGCTCAATATAACTGGACATTTCAGCAAGTTTGGTCTTGGTAAGGTTGTATTTACTAAGATGGACGAGACAGGTAGCTGTGGTGGGATGTTTAACCTTTTGCATCATTTTCCGATGCAGCTGGCCTATATTACCAATGGACAAAATGTTCCTGACGACCTGCTTCATCCCGATACAGAAATGGTGACAAGCATGCTGCTTGGACCCAAAGCATCAACAGGAGTTAACGGAGATTCCATATGAGTGACCAAGCCCAATCACTTAGACAAATGGCTTCTTCCTTGGATAAATATCGATTGCCCCCACGTAATCGTCAAGCAAAAATTATAACGATCACCAGTGGTAAAGGCGGGGTGGGCAAATCCAATTTCACGCTGAACTTTGCTCTGGCTCTGCAATCCTTTGGTCGAAAGGTACTTGTGTTTGATGCTGATATAGGTATGGCCAATATTGATGTATTAATGGGAGCCAATTCACAATACAATCTTCTTCACCTGCTAAAACGAGAGAAATCAATTGATGAAATTATTCAAACGGGTGTAGGTGGTTTGCCTTATATTGCTGGAGGATCGGGCTTGAGCGAATTGTTTACGTTATCGGATAACGATCTGAATTATTTTGCCGAAGAAGTAGAGAAAATGGCGGCAGATATGGATTACATTCTATTTGATACAGGTGCAGGTTTATCCAAAGAAAACCTTAAATTCATCACTTCAGCTGACGAATGCCTGGTCGTAACCACACCGGAACCGACGTCCTTAACAGATGCGTATGCGCTAATTAAAGTCGTCAGCGGGTTACAAAAGGATACGGTATTCAAAATTATAGTCAATCGTGCCGATAACGATAATGAGGCCCGTCAAGTTGCCGATAAGATCGCACTGGTTGCGAAACGCTTTTTGGAGATCGAAATCCCGTTGCTTGGACATATCAGTGATGATACTCATGTCATGCAAGCAGTCAAAAGGCAAGTACCTTTTATGGTTGCTTTTCCGGGATGTGCGGCTTCAAGAGATGTATTGAATCTGGCACACCGTTTTGCAGCAATGCCACAGATTCCGCAATCAGGTGCATTGAGTGGAATTAAAGGGTTTATGCAAAAATGGTTGCGGCGTTCTGTACATTGATTTTGATGAGAGGAAACAGAGGTGTTTAACATGTGTGCTTACCAGGTGCTGGTTGTAGATGATTCGGCCTTTATGCGCAAAATTATTACAGATTTAATTGTAAGGGATGAGTCGTTCAACATCGTAGGTACAGCCGCCAATGGCAAAGAGGCTGTAGAGAAAGTGAAGGAATTGCAGCCCGATTTGGTCACCATGGATGTCGAGATGCCTGAAATGAATGGTCTTGAAGCATTACCATTGATTATGGCAGCCCATCCGCTACCTGTTATTATGCTGTCAGGCATTAATGAACAAGGTATGAAGGAGACCATCATGGCTCTGGAGGCAGGAGCTTTCGATTTTATAAGAAAGCCTTCCATTGCTCATGCGCAAGATATTGAGCAAGTGAGCAAGGCGCTGCTGGAACAGATGCACACTGCTATGCAAGCAGTGCGGAGCCGCCTGGAACGCAAGGAAGCTAATGAGCGCAAAGCTGCATTGGAACAAGCGGAAAAAACGCCACAGGAAAAGCCTCCAGGACAGGCTGTGACTGAGAAACGAACAGGCAGTCAAGCTTCGACAGACAAGCCTCCTGTTGTTCCGCTTGCTCCTTCACCTGCTGTATCAGCTCAGCCGAAGCGTGATGCGGGCAAGTCCGCCCCGGCAACAGCCAAGCAGGAAACTAAACGACAACAGTCTGGAACATCTGTTACAGCGGGGCGCATAGAACAGCCAGCTGCTCAGCCAAGCAAGTCAGTCCAAGCACCTACTGTTCAGAAGAAGGAAGACTTGTCCAAGGGGATGGGACGAACACCAGGGCAACTAAACAGTTCTAATGCGGCCGCTGGCAAATCGCTGCATGGTAAGGATAAAGCAGGGCTGGTTAAGCCGGAGCCCCGTAAGACGGTGATTTCATCAGCTACGCCTACTCCTGCGGCTGCTACGCCTCCAGTAACGGCACCTACAGTTACTGCCACACCTAAGGGATTTTCTCTTAAAAAAGGTGTGCACACGTCCAGCTTTCGCAAACTGGTGGCGGTGGGATGTTCTACGGGCGGTCCGCGGGCGCTCAAGACGCTGTTGGAACGCATTCCTGGTGATTTTCCTGCTCCAATCGTTATCGTTCAGCATATGCCGCCAAACTTCACTCGTTCGCTGGCACAACGCTTAAACACGTTAAGTCCACTCCGAGTTGTGGAGGCTGAGCAGGGAATGACGCTGGAGACTGGAACGGCCTACATTGCCCCAGGGGGATATCAACTAAGAATTGTGCCAGGAGCCGGTGGTAAATACACTGTGTCACTGAAGATGGAGGAAGCTCGCAATGGTCACCGTCCTTCCGTAGATACGATGTTTGAATCGTTGCTCTCGTTAACCTCGTTGGAGCGGCATCTAGTATTGCTCACTGGAATGGGGAGCGACGGGGCCAAAATGATGAAAAAGCTTTATGATGCTGGGGTGCAATCCACATTTGCTGAAAATGAGGAAACTTGTGTAGTGTACGGAATGCCCCGCTCAGCAGTAGAGTTAAAATGTGTGCGTCACCTTCTGCCAATGCAGGAGATCGCCCCCAAGCTTGTACAAGTTGTGAAATAATCGGAGTGTAACTCATGGAGGAGGTGTCTCACAATGGACATGAACCAATATTTAAACATGTTTATTGATGAGTCGAATGATCATCTGCAATCTCTTAACGAAAAAATGCTTCAACTGGAAAGCAATCCAACCGATCTAGGCATCGTTCAGGTGATTTTCCGTTCTGCCCATACCCTCAAGGGAATGGCTGCTACGATGGGGTTTGAAGACCTAGCATCGCTCACTCACCAAATGGAAAACGTTCTTGATCTGGTACGTAACAACAAGCTGGCGATGCATGAATTTATATTCGATACCTTATTTAAAGGATTGGATGCTTTGGAGTCCATGGTGCAGCACATTACAGAGGGAGGCGACGGAAAAGCGGATGTCTCCTCTATTGTATCTTCACTACAATCCATCGTGAGCGGGGATTTCCAAAAGTCTGGCGCAAATGCTGCCACTGAGGAGTCTCCATCTAAAAAAGTGGACAAAAACGATAGTGCTGGGCTTGTCTTGGATCAGTTCCAGTATTCTGTACTGGAGCAATCTATTTCTGAAGGACATCGTGTTCACTATATACAGGTAACAATCAGCTCAGAGAGCCAGTTGAAGGCGGCACGTGCTTTTATGGTGTTCAATACGCTGGAAAACTCTGGTGAAATCGTCAAGGCCTATCCGTCGGTACAGGATATTGAGCAGGAGAAATTCGAGCAAAGCTTCTCGTTATATTACATAACGCAGAAAGAAGTTGGGGAGCTGGAAAAGGAAATCGCGGGTATCTCTGAAATTGAGACTGTCTCAGTGGTACAACTAGATCAGGAATCGCTTAAACAAATGAGCGAAGTTACTGCTGGACTGGCTGAGACTGCTGCAGTACAGGAAGCTCCTGTTGCCGTGCAACCACCTGCTCCTTCCCAGCCGCAGTCTCCAGCTGCGGCCTCTGTGGCTAAGCCAGCTGCAGGTAAGGCGCCAGCAGCTAAGGCAGCTGCGCCTACGCATAACCGTACGATTCGTGTAGATATTGAACGTCTGGATGTACTTATGAACTTATTTAGCGAGTTGCTTATTGACCGTGTGCGGTTAGAGCAGTTGGCAAGTGAAGCTTCCAATCCAGCACTGACAGAAACCGTAGAGCACATGAGTCGTGTGAGCAGCGATTTGCAAAACGTCGTTCTTAAATTGCGGATGGTACCAGTAGATACTGTTTTCAATCGTTTTCCGCGTATGGTGCGCGATCTGGCCAAATCGCTGGATAAAAAACTTGATTTGGTTATTACTGGAGCAGAGACTGAAATGGACCGCACTGTTATCGACGAAATTGGCGATCCTCTGGTGCATTTGCTTCGTAACTCCGTGGATCATGGCATTGAGTCGGTAGCCGATCGGATAGCAGCTGGTAAACCTGAGACAGGAACGGTTAACTTGCGTGCTTTCCATAGCGGAAATAACGTATTCATCGAGATTGAAGATGACGGAAATGGTATTAATCGCGATAAGGTACTAAACAGTGCTATTTCTAAAGGGATTTTGACGGCAGAGCAGGCAGCGGTCATGACCGACGAGGAAGCCTATCAGGTATTGTTTGCTCCGGGCTTTAGCACAGCTGCAGTCATTTCAGACGTATCAGGACGCGGTGTCGGTTTGGACGTTGTTAAATCCAAAATCACCGCTTTGGGTGGCAATGTTACGGTTCACTCTACACTGGGCCAAGGCACTAATTTCTCTGTGCAATTGCCGCTGACCCTATCCATTATTGCAGCCATGATGATACAGATCGGTTCTGAAAAATATGCGATTCCATTGTCCTCCATTGTGGAAACTGCGATCGTCAAACGGACACAAATTCGTTCTGTACATGGCAATAAAATGATTGCTTTCCGCGATTCTCATATCCCGCTCATCTCCTTGAGTCAGCTGTTTGAGGTACCGGACTTCAATGAAGATGAAGAAGAAGAGACAGAGGTCGTGGTCATCCGCAAGGGAGACCGTCTGGCAGCTCTTTCCGTACAGGACTTTTTGGGGCAAAGTGAAATTGTCCTTAAAAATCTGGGCAAATACCTTCCAAACATCCAAGGAATTTCAGGCGCCACGATTCTGGGTGACGGTCAGGTTGCTTTGATCATTGACCCGAATGTTTTCATTAAATAATGTCTTCATCAGAAATGAAAGAAATGTGAAGTTGCTGACATCAATAAGGAGGGTTTTTAGACATGGGAGAAGAAATTAAAGTTATCGTATTTAAGCTTGGTGAAGAGGAATACGGTGTTGAAGTAGAAAAAGTCCAATCTATTGAACGCATGGTGCCGATTACACGGGTTCCAAGAACCTACGATTTTGTTAAAGGCGTATTCAACATGAGAGGCGTAGTCATTCCGGTTATTGATCTTCGTGGCCGATTTGGATTGCCTGAAGCTGAATATACCGATCAAACTCGCATCATTATCGTTGCAGTGGGTGAAATGCAAGTCGGCTTTATCGTTGACTCAGCGAATGACGTTATTGACCTGAATACTGACAATATCGAGACACCACCGGAAGTGATTGGCGGAGTTAAGGCTAAATACCTTCGCGGAGTTGCTAAAATTGGTGAAGAGCGCTTGTTGATTATGCTGAACTTGTCCGAAGTCCTGAATCGTAGCGAGATGAACCAACTGGAAGGCTTAGAGGATTAACATATGGAAAATCTCGGAAATCTTGAAGACTTCAAGTTGGATGTGTTGAAAGAAGTCGGCAACATTGGCTCGGGGAACGCTGCTACAGCGCTCTCCCGGCTTCTCAATAAACCGGTCGATATGGGTGTCCCCAAAGTACAAATGCTGCCCTTTGAGGAAATTGCCGAGAAAGTCGGCGGCTATGAGCAACTTGTTGTTGCAATATTTTTTAGGGTAGAAGGGGAAGCCCCCGGGAATCTATTCTTCATATTGCAGCCTCAGGCGGCAAAAAGCTTACTTTCCCGTTTGGCGAATATTCCTTCAGATGACGAGGACAGTTTTAACGAAATGGAGCACTCAGCCCTGTCGGAGATCGGAAACATTTTAGCGGGCTCATACCTGTCTTCGCTGGCAGACTTTACGCGTTTATCTATGTATCCAACAGTCCCTGCGCTGGCGTTGGACATGGCAGGAGCAATTCTCAGCTATGGACTGCTGCAGTTTGGGCAGATGGGGGATGCTGCATTATTGATTGACACATCGTTTCTGGAAGGGCAGAATCAGATAGAGGGTCAATTTTTCCTGATTCCTGATCCAGAATCGTTCGGGAAAATCTTTAGGTCGTTAGGAGTCCCGATGAACGATGATTGAGGATAAAAGCATCATTAAAGTCGGTATGGCTGACTTAAATGTTACCAGTAACCCGAACTCGATTCGCACGACAGGACTTGGCTCCTGCGTCGGATTGACTCTCTACGATCCTCATTTGAAATTGGCAGGTATGGCACATGTGATGCTACCATCCTCGGATATTGCACGTGAAGGGCAACTGAATATTGCTAAATACGCCGATACGGCGCTGCCCGAGTTATTTGAGCGGATGCTGAAATTGGGTGCTGAACGACGCAGACTGATTGCCAAAATGGCAGGGGGAGCGCAGATGTTCGCCTTTGCTGGTAGTGGAGACACCATGCGGATTGGTCCACGTAATGTAGAATCATGCAAGGAAATGCTCGTAGATCTCGGCATTCCTTTGATTGCGGAGGACACAGGTGGCAATTATGGACGAACGATTGAGTTGGACTCTGAAACTGGCGTTTTGAATATTCGAAGCGTACAAAAAGGTGTAAAGGAATTATAAACATGTTATTTGGCAGCTTACGCATTAATCTTTGGTCTGGAGTAGTCGGATTTATTCTGACTTTTGTGTTGTCCGTTGGCAGCAATCTGCTGACCACGAGCTTAATTCGTGGCTTGATCGCCTTCGTTTTTTGGTTCCTACTTGCATTTGTGCTGCGCTGGACACTAGGTGTTGTGGCGCGGCCAGATCTGGGGAATGCCCAAAGCCGGGCAAGCTCTCAGGTAGATGGCGTAGGGGGTAACCTGGACCTGACGACACCAGACGAAAATGAAGACCTGAATGAATTGCTGAAACCGAAACCAGAGCAGACGGACGAGGGGAATAATGGTTTCGCACCTTTAAACCCACCTAAGCTGGTTTCCAACAAGGACCCTGAAGAATTGGCCAAGGCCGTTCGTCACCTGACAGACAAATAAGGAGGGTGAAGCCGATGAACGAGCGAAAAGCCGCTCATTTAAACCATTCCGAACTATGGGAACAATGGAAAGAACACGGTGACAAGGAAGCAAAAAAACAGTTAATTGAAAAGTATCTCCATATTGTGGAATATGTGTCAGGCCGTCTTGCAGTAGGATTGCCTAAAAATGTATCCAAGGATGACCTGGCGAGTAATGGCGTTATGGGTTTGATTGACGCTTTAGAGAAATTTGACTATGAGCGTGGCTTGCAGTTTGAGACCTATGCTTCTTGGCGTGTTCGTGGAGCGATTTTGGATGGTCTTCGTCAAGGGGATTGGGTTCCTCGTTCAGTTAGGGAAAAAGCGAAAAAAATCGAGGATGCCTACCAGCATTTGGAACAAAGATATCTACGCACGGTAAGCGACGAAGAGATGAGTCATTATTTGGACGTTTCTGAGAAAGAGTTTCAAAATATGATCCAGGAGGTCGCCGTTATGTCGATTGTCTCACTGGAGGACCCGATCCGCGAAGAGGAATCGGAAACACGGCTTTCCCTTTTGGTGGACGAGAAGGCGAAAAATCCGGATCATAAGGTCAATGAATTTACACTTCGTGATGCCCTTGCACAAGGCATTGATAAATTGACTGAAAAAGAACGTATCGTTGTTTCTTTATTGTATTACGAGGATTTGTCACTCAGTGAAATCGCTGAGGTCATGTCGCTATCTCCATCGCGAATTTCACAGTTGCATTCCAAAGCAATATTACGTCTGAGAGCGACATTGGACAAACAACGGGATTTGCTAATGCGTAAAGATTAACGTACGGGAGGTTACAGTAACAGTTAGACGGAAGGAGCACCCTTGTGGAGAAGCAATATGCTTTGGACCAGTTTTTAAAAGTGGTTGTCTCACCTGACAAACAAACCGCCTACTTGGAGTTTGCCAAACGTGAAGAAGGCTTTGCCTGTTCTGTGGAAGAATTAGAGCGTTTTCTAAGCAACCAAAAAATATCCTACGGTTTAATGACCGATGCAATTCGTGTATTTGCGGCAAGTCCGGAAGATCATTTCTTCGGAAAATTACTGATTGCTCAGGGAAAGCAGCCGATCCATGGCACAGACGGAAAAATTAATCTGGCTGATATTGTGACTGGCGAAGATGCACATAAGCCGCTTGAAACCGTGGATGGACGGGTGGATTATAAAGAATTAACTCGTTTAAGAAATGTAAAACGTGGTCAACTGATTGCCGAACGGGTTGATCCTGTGCCGGGTGTACCGGGGATTGCTGTAACCGGAGAGGAAATTCCTTTTCTTCCAGGTAAAGAGGCGCGTTTTAAAGTCGGAAAAAATGTAGTGATCCATCCAGAAGGTGTTGCGATGTATGCGGCTATTGACGGACTGGTGACTACGACTGAAAAGGGCAAACTTAATGTATTCCCTGTATATGAAGTGAACGGGGACGTCGATTATAGTGTCGGTAACATTGATTTTGTTGGAACCGTCGTCATTCGTGGGAATGTCTTGACTGGTTTTCGTGTTCGGGCGGCTGGCGACATTCGTGTCATCGGTGGTGTGGAAGGCGCTGAAATTGAGGCGGAAGGTTCAGTGGAAATCAGTGGCGGTATTATCGGATACCATAAGGGGTTCGTGAAAGCTGCACAAAATGTCAAATGCTCATTCATACAAGATGGTAACGTGATTGCCGGAGGCGATATACTTGTATCCCAGAGCATCATGCATTCCCAGATTAAAGCGAGTGTAAATGTACTCTGTGAGGGGACCAAAGGGCTTATCGTAGGTGGCAGTGTACAAGCTGGTAAAAAGGTAGTGGCTCGTACCATCGGTAATACGATGTCCACAGCTACTGTTATCGAAGTTGGTGTGCTTCCCGAACTGCGCGATGAACTGACAGAACTCCGCGCACGTTTGAAGCAGCAGACAGACAGTCAGGATAAAACGAATAAGGCTCTTACCATATTGGATCAGCTTGCCGCCGCCGGACAGCTTGCACCTGAAAGAATGGCTATGCGAATCAAGCTGACATCTACTAAAAAGTCTAATGAACAGGAGCTTTTGGAAACCAAGTCCAGAATGCTTGAAATTGAACGAACATTAGAGGATACAAGCCGCGCACGGGTAGAAGTGAAAAATGTGATTTACGGTGGCTCTAAAATAGTTATCGGCAGATATACAAAATTTATTAAAGATTCAGTGGAAAGAATGGCGTTTTATTATCACGAAGGAGACATCAGCATGTCCTCCTACGTGTAATTCGGCACACTGAAAAACAACATTAAACTTTGTATTCCTTGGAAGACAGAACGGATGCCCAATCGGAAAGGGTGTGGTCCAATGAGCTTGAAGGCTGTTGAATTGCAAATTGCCGTACCTCGCACCAGCGAAGCAGGAAAATACCAAAGTGAGTCCCAGCAGCGGCCGATGAATGATCAAGCATTGCTTGGACAAAAGGCCGCGTTGGAGACGGAAAACATGCGTCAGCGAAGCAGTGCCGTAGACCAGTCTGCGGAAACATTCGTCGGTGAGCGGCAAACAGGAGGGCAGAGCAGAGATTCTTCCCAGCAGAGCCGCTCCCGCTCAGATGAGTCTGAGCTACCTAAGGAGCATCCGGCAGAGCATCCGTTCAAGGGACACCATATTGATTTTTCGCTCTGATCCGACAGGTGGAGAAGCGTTATTAAAGGAGACGATGGGCAGTGGATCAACCATGGATTTATATTGTTCTGCTGGGCGCCGCAGCTGTTGTCTACGCCTGGCTTCTGCCTAAGCGTCAGCCAAGCCGGGGAACAGAAGAGGCCGTCGTCCAAAAGGTCGAGGCCACATTGGAGCAATATATGGCCGATATTGAAAACGATAATGACGAGTTGATTGAGCTCGTTTCGGGTATGAAGCAGGAGCATACAGTTAAACAGGCGGCATTACAGGAGCAAGTAGCTGAGCTTCGGCGCCGTATCGTGGAGCTTGAGCACCAGGCTATGTTTGCGACTGTCTCTATGCAAACCGAGCCTGTATCTAAGGAAATACAACATACAGCTACTTCTCATCAGGCAGCGGTTGCATACGGTCAATTTCAAAGTCCGCAACCTGGAATGTCTGTGCAGGAAGGCTACTCTGGTTCAGAAGCTCCCCTCATAACTATGGAGGAGCAGACGGTATTACAAGACCCTGAAACTGAGCAGGAAGCAGAGTCCATCCGTGATCGTTATCAAGAGTTGTTTGCGCTGCATGAGCAAGGCAAGTCAGTGGACTATATAGCCAAGCAATCAGGCATTCAACGGGGTGAAGTACAGCTCATATTGCAACTCGCGGAGCGGGAGGATGTAACGTGATCAAAAACCGTTCATTTATGCTAGGCATGGGTACTGGTCTGATAACGGGGGCATTGCTGTTGCAATTGGCAATGATCGGTCAGGGACAATCACAGCAATCTTCCACAGACCCGAAAAACATGACGCGAGAGCAGTTAGAAAAGGCAGCAGCCGAATTAAATCTTCAGATCAGTGACAGCTCTGATCCGAAAATGACAGAAGAGGAATGGCGTAATAAGGTGATCAAGGAAGGTAATAAAACTCCGGTTGCACCCCAAAAGGCTAAACCAGCTCAAACGCCGGCAACACCAAAGGCACCTGCAAACAGCACATCCTCGACTGCGTCTAAACCTTCGACTAGCACATCGGTTCCACAAAGTCCGAATAAGCCGCAAACTCAAAGATCCGGCACTACACCGACTCCCAATATCCCCAAGCAGCCTGCCACCCCACAAGTGCAGTATAGCATTGCATCGGGAAGCAATTTGAGAAGTGTGGCATCAGGATTGCAACGGGCAGGGGTCGTATCTGATGCTAGTGCATTTGAGGCAGCAGCTAAGGCCGAAAAAATCAATACCAAAATTCGTACGGGTACCTATCAGTTTGCTAAAGGTGAGGATTTCAGTTCTATTATTACTAAAATTACGAAAAAGCCGTCCAACTGACCAGACCGGGAAGTGGACGGCTTTTATTCATGCTGACAAGTTCGATAAGTGGCGTAAAACGTCACATTTTGCGTTGTTCCAACTATTGTCGAAAAGTTGGTTGCAACGATGCAAGTGTTATGGTATATTAATTGACGGTGTTAAAAACGCACGTCGGTTAATTTTATAGAGGGTGCTTTCCAATGGAAAGTCTTTATGAAAAATGATGTCGGCGGAGGACACACAAAAAACCAAACTTAGGAGGTGCGTGAAGATGGCAGTAATCTCCATGAAACAGCTTTTGGAAGCTGGGGTTCACTTTGGTCACCAAACACGTCGCTGGAACCCGAAAATGGATCGTTATATCTTCACTGAAAGAAACGGTATTTACATCATTGACTTGCAAAAGACAGTGAAAAAGGTTGAGGAAGCTTACAACTTCGTAAAAAGCATTGCAGCTGAGAATGGTACAATTCTGTTCGTAGGCACGAAGAAACAAGCACAAGATTCCGTTAAAGAAGAAGCAGCACGCGCTGGTCAATTCTACATTAACCAACGTTGGTTGGGTGGTACGCTGACTAACTTCCAAACGATTCAAAAACGTATTGACCGTTTGAAACAACTGGAAGCTTGGGAAGAAGACGGTACATTTGCAGTTCTTCCTAAAAAAGAAGTTATCATTCTTCGCAAAGAAAAAGATCGTCTTGAAAAATTCTTGGGCGGTATCAAAAACATGAAGGGCCTTCCGAGTGCTCTGTTCATCATTGATCCACGCAAAGAACGTATCGCGGTTGCTGAAGCTCGCAAATTGGGTATCCCAATCGTAGGTATCGTTGATACAAACTGCGATCCAGACGAAATCGACTATGTTATCCCAGGTAATGACGACGCAATCCGCGCTGTTAAATTGCTGACAGGTAAAATGGCTGATGCAGTTATGGAAGCAAACCAAGGCGAAGAAACTACAGCATAATATTTCCATTAGGAAATACCTATATGAATTAAATGAAAAGGGTGGTTGGCAGGTGTATAACCTCTCACTACCCTTTTTTTAAGGAATAAAGCACGGTATACCACTGAAAATCAAATTTGGAGGGAAATAATATGGCAGTTAATGCTAGCGCAGTAAAAGAGCTTCGTGAAAAAACAGGCGCAGGAATGCTAGATTGTAAAAAAGCGCTTGAAGAAGCAAACGGTGATTTGACAAAAGCGGTTGAAGTTCTGCGCGAAAAAGGACTTGCAGCTGCAGCCAACAAAGCAGGTCGTATTGCTACTGAAGGTGTTGTTGAATCCTACATTCATGCTGGCGGCCGTATCGGCGTACTGGTAGAAGTAAACTGCGAAACAGACTTCGTAGCTAAAACAGACCAGTTCAGAGATTTTGTACGCGACATTGCAATGCATATCGCTGCATCGAACCCTCGTTATGTCCGTCGTGAAGAAGTGCCACAGGAAGAAATCGAAAAAGAAAAAGAAATCCTGAAAGCACAAGCTCTGAACGAAGGTAAACCAGAGAAAATCGTTGAGAAAATGGTTGAAGGCCGCATTGGTAAGTTCTATGAAGAGTTCTGTTTGCTGGAGCAATCTTTCATCAAAGATCCGGACAAAACAATCTCCACGCTTATCAACGAAAAAATCAGTACAATTGGCGAAAACATCTCCCTGCGTCGCTTTGTTCGTTTTGAACTGGGTGAAGGTTTGGAGAAAAAAGAAGACAACTTCTACGAAGAAGTTATGTCTCAAGTGAAACAATAATTACCAACGAACGGTAATTGCATATGAAAAAAACGGAAATGGAACACATCAGTGTTCCTTTTCTTGCAACAGGACACCTATCCTGTTACATAAAGTATAAATGATATTGGAGGGTGATCATTTGGAAAAACCTGTGTTTAAGCGTGTTGTCCTGAAAGTTAGTGGTGAATCGCTGTCAGGCCCTAACGGTTACGGTATTGATGCGGATACGATTGCGTCCATTGCTGAACAAGTCAAAGATGTGGTGGAACTGGGAGTAGAAGTTGCTATCGTGTGTGGTGGCGGTAACATCTGGCGTGGTATTGCTGGAAGTGCCAACGGAATTGACCGGGCCACGGCAGATTACATGGGTATGCTGGCAACAGTGATGAACTCACTGGCCTTACAGGATGCTTTGGAACAGATTGAAGTACCTACGCGTGTACAAACATCCATTGCGATGCAACAGATTGCAGAACCATACATCCGCCGTAGAGCTATCCGTCATTTGGAAAAAGGTCGGGTTGTAATTTTTGCAGCAGGTACAGGTAATCCGTTCTTCTCGACTGATACTACAGCTGCACTGCGTGCCGCTGAGATTGAAGCGGAAGTGATTCTGATGGCTAAAAATAAAGTGGATGGCGTATATTCTGCTGATCCGTTTAAAGATAGCACAGCTGAGAAATATGAGCAGCTTACGTATTTGGATGTGCTCAACAAAAATCTCGGTGTCATGGATTCTACTGCTTCCTCGTTGTGCATGGATAACAATATTCCGTTGATTGTCTTTGCTATTACAGAGCAAGGTAACATTAAACGTGTCGTGCTGGGTGAAAAAATTGGTACGATCGTCAAAGGGAGTGTAAATTAATGCCACAATCTGTGAAAAAGAGTGCTGAGGAGCGCATGCAAAAAGCAATCCAAGCATTGCAACGTGATCTTGCATCTTTGCGTGCAGGACGGGCGACACCAGCTTTACTGGACCGTGTGCAGGTAGAGTATTATGGTGCAATGACTCCAGTCAACCAGCTGGCGAATGTCAATACACCTGACAGCCGGACCTTGATGATTCAGCCTTGGGACAAATCTTCCTTGGCCGATATCGAGCGCGCTATACAAAAATCCGATTTAGGTTTGACACCTTCGAATGATGGCAACACCATTCGTCTGAGCATTCCTGCTTTGACGGAGGAGCGCAGAACTGACTTGGTGAAGTTGACGAAAAAGAACGGTGAAGAAGCGAAGGTCGCTATTCGTAACATTCGTCGTGATGCAAATGATGACATCAAAAAAATGGAGAAAAGTGATATTTCCGAGGACGAATCTCGTAAATATCAGGAAGATATCCAGAAAACAACTGATAAATTTATTGCTGAAGTGGATAAAGTTTTAGCTGCAAAAGAAAAAGAAATTATGGAAGTTTAAAAGATTGGCAGCCCCTCCCTTACGGTGGGGTTTGTCTCTTTTCAAGCCTGAGGCACATTTTCAGAGAATGCTGGAGGAACTGGAATGATCAAACGGGTTCGGTCTTGGTGGAACGGGGAACAAAAACAGCAAACACCGGCCATTTCAAAAGACAATATTCCGCAGCATGTTGCTGTCATCATGGATGGGAACGGCAGATGGGCCAAACGGATTGGAATGCCGCGGATTGTAGGGCACCAAAATGGAATGAAGGCAGTGAAACGCACAGCAATTGCGGCGGATGAACTGGGTATTAAGTATTTGACTTTGTTTGCATTTTCAACTGAAAATTGGACGCGTCCAAAGGACGAAGTTGATTTTCTAATGCGCTTACCGCAGGAATTTCTGGCTATTGAGCTAGATGAGCTGATTGAAAAAAATGTGCAAGTGCGTATGATGGGAAACAAGGAACATTTACCTTCCCATACCGTTGAGGCGCTGACTGAAGCGACTCGACGAACTGAAAATAATACCGGACTTGTTCTTAATTTCGCATTAAATTATGGAAGTCGGTTGGAAATCACAGAATGCATGCAAACATTGGGGCGTCAAATTGCGGATGGGAAGCTTAAAACAGAAGATATAACATCTGAGCTGATCGGTAATACGTTGCTTTCTAGTGGTATGCCAGACCCTGATTTACTGATTCGAACAAGCGGTGAGCTTAGACTTAGTAATTTTATGCTCTGGCAGCTTGCCTACAGTGAGTTGTGGTTTACTGATATTTATTGGCCTGAGTTTAAGAAAGAACACTTATACGAAGCAGTGATCGAATATCAGCAAAGAACACGGCGGTATGGCGGACTGAAGTAAATGGAGGATGAAAGCCGTTGAGACAGAGATTAATTACCGGTATTCTGGCAGGCATATTCTTTTTGGCGATGGTCCTGTGGGGCGGCTTGGCCTACCATTTGCTTATATTGGCGATGGCCCTAATCGGATTTTATGAGTTCGCACGAATGACGCAGGTATCTCCTTTTGGAGGTACAGCAATACTCGGATACGTAAGCATATTAGCTTTTGTATTTCCATATGAACCTTTTGGTTTGCACTCACCCTTACCCATTGCCAGTATGCTTTGGCTGGTAATGATAGCTTTTATGATCATCACGGTAGGAACGAAAAATAAAATCCCAATTCAAACGGTAGCTATACTATTCCTTGGTACCGTTTATATAGGGTTTGGATTTTCGTATATAGCGGAATCACGTCATATGGAACATGGACTGTTATGGACTTTTTTATTGTTGGCTTGTATTTGGGCAAGTGATGCAGGGGCATATTTTGTAGGCAAAATGGCAGGGAAGACGAAACTATGGCCTGCGATTAGTCCAAACAAAACGGTCGAAGGATCCATTGGCGGCATTGTTTTAGCGTTGGTTATAGCTCTAGTATTCGCTGGATTGTCAGGTGGACTGCTGCCATGGGGCAAAGCCATCGGCATCGGTTTGTCGTGTGCAGTTGTGGGACAACTGGGCGATTTGGTACAATCTGCATACAAACGAGTGTACGGCATTAAAGATTCCGGTAATCTGCTGCCAGGGCACGGTGGTATACTAGACCGCTGCGACAGCTGGATTGTCGTTTTTCCATTTGTACATATGCTGATGCTGCTTCCATGAGTCTGTTGATTACAGTTTATGCTCAGGCTTAATCTCTATGTTGCTCACTCTGCGTTATTAGAAGGATGGAACCAGTAGCATAGCTGCCTGAATAACAAACAATGAGCTCCTGGCTAAAAGTGATTTTCAGGATAGGAAGGTGCATCATGAAAAGAATTACGGTACTTGGTTCAACCGGATCTATTGGAACTCAAACGCTGGATGTAGTGTCCATGCACCCGGATCAGTTTACTGTTGAGGCTTTAGCAGGTGGTTCTAATATAAAGTTACTTGCTGAGCAGGCGCATCTCTATAAACCCAAAAAGGTGTCTGTGGGTACTCGGCAGTTGGCGGATGAAATTCGTCCTTTACTGCCTTCTGGAATGGAACTGTATTGGGGAAATGAAGGACTCGTTGAGCTTGCTGCGAACACAGAGGCGGATATGGTTGTGACGGCTGTAATGGGCAGTGTCGGATTGCACTCCACGCTGGCCGCGATTGAGGCTGGAAAACAGATCGGTTTGGCCAATAAGGAAACACTGGTTACTGCTGGTCATCTGGTCACAGCGCGGGCTCGGGCGAAAGGAGTGCCGTTGCTGCCGATTGACAGTGAGCATTCAGCTATTTTCCAATGCTTGAATGGTGAGCGTATGAAAGATGTGGCACATATTACCCTCACAGCATCAGGGGGTTCTTTTCGAGATTTGACAAGAGAACAGTTGCGTGAAGTTACCGTGGAAGATGCACTCAAGCATCCCAATTGGTCAATGGGGGCCAAAATTACGATTGATTCAGCAACGATGGTAAACAAGGGGCTGGAAGTCATTGAGGCGCATTGGCTATTCGGACTTGATTATGAGCAGATTCATGTGTTGCTTCATCCGGAAAGCATTATTCATTCCTATGTTGAGTTTCAGGATACAAGCATTGTTGCTCAACTTGGGAATCCGGACATGAGAGTACCCATTCAATATGCGTTGACTTACCCTGAGCGTATGAAGTCCCCGGCGAAGCCGTTGTCACTGGCTGAAGTGGGTAGACTCCATTTTAAGGAAATGGATTATAATCGTTTTCCTTGTTTAAGGCTTGCCTTCGAATGTGGTAAAATGGGTGGTACAGCACCGACCGCATTTAATGCAGCTAATGAGATTGCTGTTGCCCGTTTCCTGCGTGGAGAAATTTCTTTTCTGCATATTGAAGCTATTATTGAACGTGTGCTGGAGCGGCATGTCAATGTGGCTAATCCTGATCTTTCTGCGATTGAAGCCTGTGACGGAGAGACTCGTAGCATAGCTGCGGGGTTGTAGGCTAATGCTGGGTTAAGAAACGAAATGTGATTCTCTTGTGCGGGATTGGAGAATAATGATAATCTAGGAAGACAAACTCGATCTCATTGAAAGGGGAACGGAAACGATTGGAAACGATTCAAATAGTGTTGATGACGGTGCTCATGTTTTTCGTCATAGTGACGGTGCATGAATGGGGGCATTATTATTTTGCCAAGCGCGCCGGGATTCTGGTACGGGAGTTTGCGATCGGTTTCGGTCCGAAACTGTTTTCTTATAAAAGAAACGAGACGCGATTTACGCTGCGTTTGTTGCCGTTTGGTGGCTTTGCCCGCATGGCGGGAGAGGATCCGGAGATCAATGAAATTGAGACCGGACAAACGATTGCTGTACGCGTAACGGATGACGTCGTTAAAACCATCTATCTAGATCAACTGGATAATCGCAAGAATGTGGTACGCGGCGAAGTGTTGGATATTGATCTGGAACAGTCGTTAACTTTAAAATTGGATGTAGATGGCGAAGATCAGCAATACACAGTACACCCGCAAGCGATGATGGTAACCAAAGGACAATCCATTCAGATTGCACCAAAGGATCGGCAGTATGGGAGTAAAACAGTAGGACAGCGTGCGATGGCTATTTTTGCTGGACCACTGATGAATTTTATACTTGCCTTTATTCTGTTTGGTCTTCATATTCAGATGGTCGGCATACAAGTGGACAACCCGACCTATGTCCAAATTAGTGAAATTACAGCAGGTATGCCCGCTGCTGAAGCTGATTTGCATAAGGGAGATATCATCGAATCGGTGAATGGAATAGCCATTGGTGCAAATGTTGAAAACATGATCAAACTGATTGCGGATTCTCAAGACAAGCCGATGAAGTGGACGGTTCGCCGTGATAATAAGACCTTTGATCTTACTATTACACCTCGTGCAATGGAAGGACAAAAGGGTGGCAAGGTGGGCATTGTGCCTGAACTTCCAAAACGCCAAGCAGGTGTGGGTGAAACGTTCAAATTTGCCGGACAATCCATGGTCAGAACGACCGATATTATTTTCCAAGGATTTAGCCAGCTCATTCAACGTTTTTCTATCAACGACCTGGGAGGCCCGGTACGTACTTTTGAAGTGACGGGGCAAATTGCCAAGCAGGGGATTGAGCAGTTGACATATTGGACTGCTATAATGAGTCTTTATCTGGGGATATTTAATTTATTGCCTATTCCGGCGCTGGATGGAAGCAGACTTGTTTTCCTTGGTGTGGAGGCGGTAAGAGGACGTCCCGTTGATCCGAGCAGGGAAGGAATGGTCCATTTCGTTGGTTTTGCTATGCTATTCCTGCTTATGATTGCGGTCACGTATAACGATATTTTACGCTTAATTAATGGTTAATTAGAGACGGACTTATATAAAAACGGTCTATATGGGAGGACATGCATTTCTATGTCGAATGATAAACAGTTTGTCGAGGAAATTACGCCGCAGAGCGAAGATTTTTCCCGATGGTATATTGATGTTATTAAAAAAGCAGAACTGATGGATTATTCCCCTGTTCGCGGATGTATTGTATTCCGCCCCGATGGTTTTGAAATTTGGGAGCATATCAAGGAAGCCATGGACGTGCGTTTCAGAGAAACAGGCCACCGTAATGCCTATTTCCCAATGTTCATTCCCGAAAGCTTTTTTCAAAAGGAAAAAGAGCATGTTGAAGGGTTTAATCCTGAACTACCTTGGGTAACCGAGGCTGGTGGAGAAAAGCTGGAAGAGCGTCTTGCAATACGTCCGACTTCGGAAACCATGATAGGTCATATGTACTCTAAATGGATTCAATCCTATCGTGATCTGCCGGTGCTTATTAACCAATGGGCTAACGTAGTGCGTTGGGAAAAACGCACACTGCCTTTCTTGCGCACAAGTGAATTTTTGTGGCAAGAAGGTCACACGGCCCATGAAACAGAAGAAGAAGCACGTGAAGAAACGATGAAAATGCTGGAAGTATACCGTGAGGTTATTGAGGAAGTTCTAGCTATTCCAGTTATTACTGGACAGAAAACACCTTCTGAAAAGTTTGCAGGTGCGAAGGATACATTTTCACTGGAAGCGATGATGAAGGATGGACGGGCGGTACAAGCTGGGACTTCCCACTATATGGGAACTAATTTTGCTGTTGCATTTGACATTAAATATTTGAGCCGTGAAAACAACCTGGAATTCGCGCATACGACTTCATGGGGAACAAGTACACGTTTGATCGGCGCACTGATTATGGTCCATGGAGATGACCGTGGTCTGGCATTACCTCCTAAAGTTGCGCCTACGCAGGTTATTATGGTTCCAATTGGACCACCTAAGAAGCGTGATGCCGTTATCGCTCGTGCAGATGAACTATTTGCTGAGTTGAAACAAGCGGGAGTGCGTGTTAAAATGGACGACCGCAGTGATGTAAGCCCAGGCTGGAAATTTAATGAATATGAAATGCGCGGTGTGCCGGTTCGTATGGAAATCGGGCCTCGTGATATGGAAAACGGCGTCTGTGTGCTCGTATCCCGTATCAGCGGTGAGAAAAAAATCGTGCAGCAGGATAATCTGGTTGAGGAAGTACACGCGATGCTCGCACAGGTACAGCAGGAGATGTTTGATCGTGCGAAAAATTTCATGGAAGAAAATTTCTATTCTGTCGATACGTTGGACGAAATGAAGACTCTCATGGAGGAAAAACGCGGTTTTACTTTGGCAGGTTGGTGCGGATCTGAAGAATGTGAAGACAAAGTTAAAGAAGTGACAGGTGCTACAAGCCGTAATATACCGTTTAAAACAACCGAGCAAAAGTCCACATGTTTGTGCTGTGGCAAACCTGCCAAGCATACAGTAGTGTTCGCACGGGCGTACTAATATAGAAGTAGGGCAATACCACTATACTCACTTCATTCTCTTCGCCGACAGGGTAGCTGTTACCGGACAATGTTCCGAAGGATCTATGTCGTTGTGAGGAGGATTAAAGAGGGTTACGAAAAGCTTTTGCGGTCGGAGATGTTTTTGACGCAGAAGCTTTTCATGTTTTCAGAATGGTAGATTTGAAATTGGGGGGAGAGCCATGGGCGGAGCTGAAGAAAAGAGAAAGCGGCTGGAACTGCTGATGAAGCAGGTTGTGATGCCGACGGGAGTGGTTGAACCTTATTTTTTGGACGGTTGGATTGATCAAGTGGAGATTAGCCGTACCAATAAGGATTGGAATATCACTATTGCCAAGGAGACACTGGTCCCCGCTCAGGTGTATCGTACGTTCTGTATTCAAGTACAGGAAAAAATGAGTCACATCGCAAAAATTACGTTCCGTTTTCAGTATAGTGAGCAGATTCAGCCGGGTGATATCATTAGTGAATACTGGAAACTTTTTCTAGAGTGGGTACATCGTGAGATTCCTTCTGTTAACGGTTGGTTGAATCGGGCTGTGCATGAGTGGGAAGACGGTCTATTATTGCTAACGATGAGCGACAGTATGTCATTGGAACTGGCGCGTAAAAAGCAGATAGATCAAGCTATCATCAAATTTTACAATAAATATTTCGGGCTCTCTATGCGCATTAAAGTCCAGGTGGGTGAAAGTAACCAGGAGGCATTACAGCAATTCCAAGAGAAGAAGATGCAGGAAGAACGCGAAGTTATTCAGCAGATGATGGAAAGTATGGAATCCGAAATGCCGCCTTTGGACGAAGAAGAAGGAGACGTACGGCTTCAATTTGGTTATGACATCAAAGAACCGGCTGTTCCGATGCAAGATATTCAGGACGAAGAAAAGAAAGTCACCTTACAAGGGACAATCTTCGGTTTGGATAGTAAAGAATTGCGCAATGGCAGTACGTTGTTTACGTATTATTTGACCGACTTTAGTGATTCCCTGCAAATGAAAATGTTTGCTAAAACTAAAGAAGATCTGAAGATCCTCAGTTTGTTGGCTAACGGGAAATGGGTCAAAGTGCGGGGGCGAGTTGAATATGATCGTTTTATGCAAATTCCCGAGCTGGTTATGATTCCTTCCGATCTAGTTGAAGTACAGGCTCCACCCACACGTAAGGATAAGGCAGAGGAAAAACGGGTTGAGTTCCATCTACACACAAAGATGAGTGCAATGGATGCTGTCGCCTCGATTGATCAATACGTCAAAACAGCCGCCAAATGGGGGCACAAAGCGATTGCGGTCACCGATCACGGTGGTGTGCAATGCTATCCTGATGCAGCAAAAGCAGCGAAGAAAAACGGAATTAAAATGATCTACGGTATTGAGGCTAACGTGGTTAATGATGCCGTTGAGGTTGTAATGCAGGCACAACCATTAAATTTGAAAACAGCGACTTATGTCGTTTTTGATATTGAAACCACCGGTTTATCGGTTACACAGAATAAAATTATTGAGATTGCGGCTGTAAAAATGCATGATGGCAAAGAAGTTGATCGTTATGCTACCTTTGTCAATCCGCATGAGCGTATACCCTACAATATCCAACAACTGACCAACATTAACGATGAAATGGTCAAGGATGCGCCGGATGTAGAACCTGTTATGAAGGAGTTTGTAGCTTTTGCTGGCGATGCTGTATTGGTTGCCCATAATGCGCGATTTGATGTCGGCTTTATCCAGGCCACCCTTCGAAATATGGGCTTGCCTGAAATGACCAATCCGGTACTGGATACGCTCGAACTGGCTCGTTTACTGTTTCCAACGATGAAAAACCACCGTCTGAATACGCTGACGACCAAATATAAAGTGGCGCTCGAAAGCCATCACCGGGCCATTGACGATACAGTCGCACTGACTGAAGTGCTGAATGGCTTGCTGAATGATGCGGAACAAATTAAGGGTTTAAAAATGCTCGATCGTCTGAATGATTATGTGGGTAAGGATTTATCGACCGTTCGTCCTTTTCACTGCTGTATTTATGCCCTCAACCCGATTGGTAAAAAAAATCTGTACAAGCTGGTTTCGATGTCTCATACCGAATATTTCAAGCGTGTGCCTTGTATTCCTAAATCAAAATTGTCAGAAATGAGAGACGGGTTGCTTATTATTTCTGGCTGCGAAAAAGGAGAGTTCTTCGAGGCTGTGTTGAACAAGTCCGAGGAAGAGGCCGAGGAAATTGCACAGTTTTATGATGTGTTGGAGATTCAGCCTTTGACAATGTATATGCATCTAGTGGAAAAGCAATTGGTAAGTGGGCCTGATGCTCTGAAAACGGCGATACGCAAAGTATGCGAAATTGGTCGGCGACTTGATAAGCCCGTAATTGCCACAGGTAATGTTCACTATTTGGAAACTCGCGATAAGCTGTACCGTGATATTACGATACACGGCATTACGGGATTTAGCCCGCTAAAAGATATTCGTAAGCCAGATGCGCATTTACGCACCACAGACGAAATGCTGGCAGAATTCGAGTTTTTGGGCGAGGAGAAAGCCTATGAAGTCGTTGTGAAGAATACCATTGAGCTGGCGGATCGGTTTGAGGAGCTGGAGTTGTTCCCTGACAAGCTGTTTACACCTTTGCTGGATGGGGCGGACGAGGAAATCCGCAACACTTGCTACGAGACGGCTAAATCCATCTATGGTGAGGAATTGCCCGAGGTGGTTGTAGCCCGCCTTGAAAAAGAACTGGAGCCGATTATTAAATACGGTTTCTCTGCCAATTATCTCATTTCCGAGCGTCTGGTTAAAAAGTCTAATAAGGATGGATATCTGGTAGGTTCACGGGGTTCTGTTGGATCTTCTGTGGTCGCTACCTTTCTCGGAATTTCCGAGGTTAATCCACTGCCTGCACATTATATTTGTGGTAATCCTGAATGCAGACATAGCGAATGGATTTTGGACGGTAGTGTGCCGAGTGGATTTGACTTGCCAGACAAAAACTGTCCGAACTGTGGTGGCAAATTGAAGGGTGAGGGACAGGATATTCCGTTTGAAACGTTTCTTGGGTTTAAGGGAGATAAAGTTCCCGATATTGACTTGAACTTCTCTGGCGAATATCAGCCTGTCGCACATAACTATACGAAAGTACTGTTTGGTGAGAAAAGTGTATTCCGTGCTGGAACCATAGGTACAGTTGCCGAAAAAACTGCCTTTGGCTTTGCAAAGAAATATGAAGAGGCGCATCATAAAAAATGGCGTGGGGCTGAGCTGAACAGGCTGGCTTCGGGCTGTACAGGGGTCAAACGTAGTACAGGGCAACATCCAGGCGGAATTGTCGTTGTTCCCGATTATATTGAGGTCGAGGATATTACGCCGGTACAGTATCCCGCCGATGATACAAGCTCGGAATGGAAAACAACGCATTTTGATTATCACGCTTTTGATGCGAATTTACTCAAACTCGATATTCTGGGTCATGATGATCCGACTATGATGAGAATGCTTCAGGATTTGACCGGTGTCGATCCTACGACCATTCCAATGAATGATCCTAAAGTGATGAGCATGTTCAACTCCACGGAGGCGCTCGGTGTAACCCCCCAGCAAATCCGCACGCCTGTAGCAACCTATGGTGTACCAGAGATGGGGACGAAGTTTGTACGCCAAATGCTAGTAGAGTCGCAGCCAAGTTCTTTTGCTGATTTACTGCAAATATCCGGACTGTCTCACGGCACGGGCGTATGGCTGGGGAATGCACAGGAACTGATTAAGAATAATACCTGCAACATCAAGACTGTAATTGGTTGCCGTGACGATATTATGCTGTTTCTGATTTACAAGGCAGGGATGGACGCAGGTCTGGCCTTTAAAATTACGGAGAGCGTACGTAAAGGTAAGGGGCTTAGTGCTGAATGGATTGAGGAAATGAAAAAATGCAAAGTGCCACAGTGGTACATTGATTCTTGTCTGAAAATCCAGTACATGTTTCCGAAGGCGCATGCTGCAGCCTATGTTATTTCAGCAGTGCGCACAGCGTACTTTAAGCTGTATCATCCGATTGAATATTATGCGACTTACTTTTCAGTACGTGCAGCCGATTTTGATATTGAGCTGTGCTGTCAGGGATATGATGCAATCGCGCGGAAGATTGTCGAAATCGAGCAGCTCGGCTTTCAGGCACCGCCCAAAGAAAAAGGGATGCTTCCGATCCTAGAAATGGCTCTGGAAATGACGGCTCGCGGGTTTAGTTTTAAATCCATTGATTTGTACCGTTCCGAAGCTACACGCTTCAAGGTCGATGGAGATTCACTCATTCCGCCATTCGGAGCTCTTCAGGGAATTGGAGACAATGCAGCACGTAACATCGCAGCCTCCCGTGAACAGGGTGAATTTTTGTCTGTCGAGGATTTTCAACAAAAATCGAAGGCAAGTAAAACCATTGTCGAAATGCTATCCCAGTTGGGATGCTTTCGAGGTCTGCCAGAGAGTAATCAGCTGTCTCTGTTTTAATCCGAACTACAGTAGTCAAGCTCTGGCACTTGTCACATAACTATGGTTATGTTATAATTTTTTTGGTAATCATGGAGATAAAACCGTTGCTAAAAGAGTGGGGAAACCCACTCTTTACTGTTTGATATACAGTTACAACGTGAAAAGGTTATTTTTGGGCACGAAACCGGTACGCCGGTTTATTTGCAGTGAGCCCGAAATGAACATTACATCAAATGAAAATGAAAATGCCGGTGATGGAGAAGCATTGTCCATGGCAATAGGGCGTCTTTTTTTCACCACAGGAAAGTTCACTTTTGGAGGTTATAATCTTTGAGCACACCAAAGATCAAATCAGTAGTAGAAGAAATGGCCCAACCTTACCTCGATGAGCATGGTTTTGAACTGGTCGATGTCGAGTATGTCAAAGAGGGCAGCAATTGGTTTCTTCGCGTTTTTGTAGACAAAGACGGAGGAATTGATCTGGACGACTGCAGTATGATCAGTGAATATCTGGGTCAAAAGTTGGATGAAAATGACCCTGTTTCTACAGCATATTTTCTGGAAGTGTCTTCACCAGGCGCCGAAAGACCGCTGAAAAAAGCGGAGGACGTTACTAAAGCGGTAGGCAAAAACGTATTCGTTACTACATACGAGCCGATCAACGGCCTGAAGGAATTCGAAGGTCGTTTGCTTTCTTTTGAAGATGGGGAACTCACCGTTCAAAACGGACAAAAGAAGCATGTTATACCTTATGACAAGGTAGCTGGTGCAAGGCTCGCGATCATATTTTAATTCAGATTTGACTGTTGCTGTTTGACATGTACTACACGTTTTTTTACCTCGTGTGCCGACCAGTACGCAGGTGCATCATTTGAAAGGGGGAGCAGTAATCCATGAGTATGGATTTTATTGAAGCAATGAACGAGTTGGAAAGAGAAAAGGGGATCAGCAAGGATGTGCTGTTTGAGGCCATTGAAGCAGCCTTGATTTCCAGTTACAAACGGAATTTCAACACCGCACAAAATGTGCGTGTTGATATGAACCGCAACTCGGGAGTCATTAAGGTATATGCCCGCAAGCTGATCGTTGAGGAGGTATTGGATCCTCGCACCGAGATTTCGTTGCCTGCGGCCCGTGAGATTAACCCGCATTTTCAGTTGGAAGATATCGCTGAAATTGAAGTCACACCACGTGATTTTGGACGGATTGCTGCACAAACTGCGAAGCAGGTCGTGACCCAGCGTATCCGCGAAGCGGAACGGGGACTGATCTACAACAAGTTTGTGGACAAGGAAGAGGATATTGTAACAGGAACTGTACAGCGCCAAGACCCACGTAATATTTATATTGATCTTGGTAAGGTGGAAGCGGTTCTCCCGTTAGGTGAATTGATGCCTAATGAGAAATTTAGCCATCTGGATCGAATTAAGGCTTATATCACCAAGGTAGAAAACACAACCAAAGGACCGCAAATTATGCTGTCCCGATCACATCCGGGTCTGCTTAAGCGTTTGTTCGAACTCGAAGTGCCTGAAATTTTTGATGGTGTTGTAGAGATTCGTTCCGTAGCGCGTGAAGCAGGCTTCCGTTCTAAAATCGCGGTTCATTCCCGTAACGCCGAGGTTGATCCGGTCGGCTCTTGTGTGGGTCCTAGAGGTACACGTGTACAGACCATTGTAAATGAGCTGCGTGGCGAAAAAATTGACATTGTACGTTATTCCGATAATGTTGATGAATACGTGGCTAATGCGCTGAGTCCATCCAAGGTGCTCGAAGTGCAAGTATTTGAAGAAGAGAAAATGGCGCGTGTTATTGTGCCTGATTATCAGCTTTCTCTTGCTATTGGTATCAAAGGGCAAAATGCTCGCCTTGCTGCTAAGCTTACGGGCTGGAAAATTGATATTAAGAGTGAAACACAGGCGGAGGAAGAACTCGGCAGACCGAGAACATCCACCGATGAAATGCATCAGGATTCCGTTTCTGTAGATTAAGCGGAGTGTAGGGGGGGGTTAATGCATGAAACAGAGAAAGATACCTTTGCGCAAATGTGTGGCCTGTCATGAAATGATGCCAAAGAAGCAGTTGATCCGTGTCGTCAAAACCCCTGAAGACGAAGTATTGATTGACTTGACTGGCAAAAAGTCGGGACGCGGCGCTTACTTGTGCGGCAAAGCCGCCTGCTTCAAGCTGGCTCAAAAGAGCAAGGCACTGGATCGAGCATTGAAGCACTCGGTTCATCCTGATATTTATGAGCAGCTAAGTCGTGATTTTGCTGCCGTCGAGGAAGAATTCCTGGCGGCACAAGGCAGCGTGCAGGATGAATAAGGCGCTGTCTGGATTGGGTCTTGCCATGAGAGCTGGCAAGCTGCTAACAGGTGATGAGATCGTTTTTAAAGCGATCAGGTCTTCAGAAGCCAAGCTGGTCATTCTTGCGAAAGATGCTTCAATGAATACTCAAAAGAAATTCCGCGACAAGTGCGGGACGTACAAAATCCCCTTATTGATAGGATTTGACCGGGAAAGCTTGGGAAGCAGTATCGGCAAACCTGAACGGGTTGTGCTGGCTGTGACGGATCAAGGATTCGCGAAATTGATCAAGAAACATGCGGGGATAATGTCGGAGGTGGAGTATATTGAGTAAACAAGAAAGCAAAGACAAAGTGCGGGTATACGAATACGCCAAATCGTTGAACATGAGCAGCAAAGAAATTATCACCATTCTTAAACGGCTGGATATTCCCGTGAACAACCATATGAGCGTCATGGAACATGATGCCGTAGGTAAAGTGGAAAGTTTTTTTAAGAATATTAAATCCAATGCTGCGGCCAAGCAAGGCGGAGCAGGTACGGCGCAAGTAAGCTCGAATCAGGCCGGTTCAAGCCAGAATAGTAATCATTCAACTGAGCAAACCAAAAATCAACAGGAAAAGCAGGTAAGTATGAATAGGACAAACAACAACCAAAACAGTAACCGAAGTAGCGCTCCAAAAGCGCAAAGCAGTCAGCAGGGCGGTCAAAACCGCAGTCAACAAAGTACTAGCAGACCCACTGGTCAGCAAAGTACACAGAACCGCAGTAATGGTCAACAACAGGGAGGACAACAGCGTCCCGGCGGTAACACAGGTTCGCGTCCTCAAGGTAACCAAAGCACTAACTCACGCCCTCAGGGAAGTAGTCAGGGTGGTACGGCTGTAAGAACATCATCCTCCACAGGTAGCAACAATGCGAACCGTAGTGGTGGCAACCGTACAGGTAGTAACTCCAGCAACGGTGGTAACCGTTCCGGTCAAGGACGTTTTGACGATAACCGTCAAGGCGGCGGACGCGGTGGTAACGGTGGTCGTGGAGGCAATAATCGCGGCGGCAGCAATCGTGGCGGGAAATTTAACAATCGTGGTAAAGGTCAACAACAGGAGCGTCGCGAGAAAATCGACAACACGCCTAAGAAAATTATTGTGCGTGGTGAGATGACCGTAGGCGAAACAGCCAAGCTTCTTCATAAGGATGCGTCAGAAGTCATCAAAAAACTGATTGTGCTCGGAACAATGGCGACCATCAACCAGGAACTGGATATGGATACCATCCTCTTGCTTGCCGGAGACTTTGGTGTCGAGGTAGAAGTGAAAATTCCTGTCGAAGAAGATCGTTTTGAAACCGTGGAAGAAAATGATGATCCTGCGGATCTCAAAACACGTCCACCGGTTGTAACGATTATGGGTCACGTCGATCATGGTAAAACAACTTTGCTGGATGCCATTCGCTCAACTAATGTAACCGGTGGCGAAGCTGGCGGTATTACACAGCATATTGGTGCATACCAAGTTGAAATTAACAGCAAAAAAATCACTTTCCTGGATACACCGGGTCACGAAGCCTTTACTGCTATGCGTGCACGTGGTGCCCAAGTGACAGATATGACGATTATCGTGGTTGCAGCTGACGACGGTGTTATGCCACAGACGGTCGAAGCTATTAACCATGCGAAGGCGGCAGGTCTGCCAATTATCGTAGCTGTGAACAAGATCGACAAACCGGATGCCAACCCGGATAAAGTGAAGCAAGAACTCACTGAATATGAATTGGTACCTGAAGAGTGGGGCGGCGATACAATTTTCGTCAACGTTTCCGCGAAACAAAGAATGGGTCTGGAAGACCTTCTCGAGATGATTCTGCTCGTAGCTGAAGTGAATGAGTACAAAGCGAACCCGAACAAACGGGCACGTGGTACCATCATCGAGGCAGAACTGGATAAAGGTCGCGGTTCTGTAGCCCGTATCCTCGTTCAGAACGGTACACTGAAAGTCGGCGATGCTTTCGTAGCGGGTAACTGCTTCGGACGTGTGCGTGCCATGGTCAACGATAAAGGTCGTCGTCTTAAGGAAGCAGGTCCTTCCACTCCAGTTGAAATTACTGGTTTGACAGAAGTTCCACTTGCTGGCGATCCATTCATGGTGTTTGAGGATGAGCGCAAAGCTCGTGCTATTGCTGACAGACGTGCGATCACGCAACGCCAATCTGATCTGGGCAGTAATACCCGTGTAACACTGGATGACCTGTTCCAACACATCAAGGATGGCGAAATGAAGGATCTGAACGTCATTATTAAAGGTGACGTACAAGGTTCCGTCGAAGCGTTGAAAGGTTCCTTGAACAAGATTGAAGTCGAAGGTGTGCGCGTTAAAATTCTTCACAGTGGTGCAGGAGCAATCACTGAATCCGATATTATTTTGGCAGCAGCTTCCAATGCTATTGTCATTGGTTTTAATGTTCGTCCGGATAACCAGGCGAAATCTACAGCGGAAGCTGAAAAAGTGGATATTCGTCTACACCGTGTCATTTACAATGTCATTGAAGAAATAGAGCAAGCCATGAAGGGCATGCTGGATCCTGAATATAAAGAAAATGTGATTGGGCATGCTGAAGTACGTAACGTATTCAAAGTTACTAAAGTCGGTACGATCGCTGGTTGTATGGTTACATCTGGTAAAATTACCCGTTCAGCAGAAGCACGCCTGATTCGTGATGGTATCGTCATTTTTGAAGGTAAAATCGACTCACTGAAACGCTTTAAGGACGACGCAAAAGAAGTTGCCCAAGGTTACGAATGTGGTATTACCCTTGATGGCTATAATGATGTTAAGGAACTCGACATTATTGAAGCGTTCGTCATGGAAACAGTGGAGCGCTAACGGCAGAGAGGTGAGCATCCATGGCTAAAATACGTACAGGTCGGGTTGGCGAGCAGATCAAGAAGGAGCTAAGCCAACTCATACAAACTGAATTAAAAGACCCCCGCATCGGTTTTATCACGGTAACGGGTGTCGATCTTACAAATGATTTGTCCCAAGCGAAAATATACTTGAGCGTGCTCGGGGATGAAGAACAAAAAAATTCTTCCCTGAAGGCATTGGACAAAGCGAACGGTTATCTTCGTTCTGAACTCGGCAAACGGATACGGCTGCGCCATATTCCTGAGTTGATTTTCAAAATTGACGAATCTATTGCTTACGGTAGTCGAATTGAAAAACTGCTGAGTGATATCGACAAGGATGAAAAATACAACTTTTAGTTTGTCTGAAGGAACCATGAACTGAATGTAAAGGAGAAGGCAATGCATACCTATGAACAGGCGCTTCAACAAGCGAAGGAATTTATTCTGGAGCATGATGATTTCCTGATCGTATCGCATGTACAGCCGGACGGAGACGCAGTCAGCTCCACCGTAACGGTGGGCTGGCTTCTCTCATGTCTGGGGAAGAAATTTACCATGCTAAATGAGGGACCTATTCCCAAGCGTATGGATTTTTTATGGCATGCCGATGAGATTATGGATATGAGCCAGCAACCGCCAGAACGGAAATACAACCGGATCATTTGTGTAGATTGTGCGGATTACCGTCGTGTTGGTTTGACAGAGCAGTTTTTTACGGAAGATGCCATTATCCTGAATATTGATCATCATCCAACGAATGATGCGTATGGTACAGTTAATGTGATTAAGTCGGATGCTGCGGCAACAGCAGAAATTCTTTTTGACCTACTGAAAAAGTTTGCAGTAACCTGGGATGTCGAAATAGCTACGGCTTTATATACAGGGTTACTAACGGATACAGGAGGTTTCCGTTACTCCAACACTTCACCGAAAGTGATGTCTACTGTGTCACAGCTACTTGCTTACGGTGTAGATGGTCCATCTTTATCCGAGAAATTGCTCGAGGAGATGACTTTTCCACAAATGAAGGTGCTGACAAAAGCATTGCAAACGCTCACGATGTCGGAGGATGGAAAAGTTGCTTGGGTCGTAGTATCACCTGACGACATGACGGAATGTGGCGCTGTAAATGAGGACTTGGAAGGCATTGTGAATTATCCAAGAAATATTCGTGGAGTTGAGGTAGGCATTTTCTTTAAGGTTATTAATGATCAAGCGGTCAAGGCCAGCTTGAGGTCGGCAGGGAATGTTGATGTAGCTGCGCTGGCTCAATCATTTGGAGGCGGTGGACATGTACGTGCAGCTGGCTGCCGGCTAGAGGGTAAGCTGGGAGATATCATTGAGACAGTTGTAGGGCGGGTGAAGTCTGAGCTATGAACCCGATAAAGAAGGAACAGGCAACTTGGGAAGGCGTTCTACCTGTCTATAAACCTGCTGGATTTACCTCTCATGATGTGGTGGCCAAGGCTCGCCGTTTATTAGGTATGAAGCGAATCGGACACACTGGAACGCTTGATCCGCAAGTAACTGGTGTTTTGCCTTTGTGTCTGGGACGTGCCACCCGTGTGGTGGAATACATGCAAGAGCGGCCCAAAGAATATCGGGCTACACTGCGATTAGGAATTGCCACGGATACCGAAGACCTAACTGGGAAAATCACGGAAGAGAGTGAACGTCCAGTAGAGGTGACGGAAGTGGAAGTCAAAGCGGTTTTGAAACGTTTTGTTGGTACGATTTCCCAAGTGCCTCCAATGTTCTCCGCGCTAAAAGTGGATGGCAAACGTCTATATGAACTGGCTCGAGAAGGCAAAACCGTGAAACGCAAAAGTCGTGAAGTGAGCATTTACGAGTTGGAAATGACGGGATTCGCGGAGACGGGGGCGTATGTGGATATTTCTTTTCGTGCCTTATGCTCCAAAGGTACTTATATCCGTACACTATGTGTTGATATTGGCCGTGAATTAGGATATCCTTCAACGATGGTTAAGCTGGAGCGAACCATGTCTGCGGGAATTCCTGCGGAACGTTGTCTGACTTTCGAAGAGATAGAGCGTTTCGTAGCGGATGGTAGTCTTGGAGAGCGACTTATTACAACGGATCAGGCGATTGACTATATGCCTGAGCATATAGTGGCTGAAGCCAAGGTAACTGCGGCTCTGCAAGGCCAACGTCTGTCGCTGAATATGATTTCACCACCTGTGACGGACAACCAGCCCTTCCGTTTGTATAAAGAGGATAAAACGTTTTTAGGCATATATGGTCGGGATGAATCAGACGCGATCGCTCCCATTAAAGTTTTTTTACCTTGAATTGTGCTATAATTTTGACGAAGTTAGTCAAATGATGTGAAATGCAGGTGAATTAATAATGATTACCGTATCGTTATCTTATCCATTGAGTGATGAGCTTTTGCAGCAATGGGGACGTCCACAGGTCACGGCGATCGGTCAGTTTGATGGTCTTCATCTGGGACACGCAAGCGTGATACGTAAGGCCGTTGCGCTGGCTCGTGAACAGCAAGTGCCGGTATCTGTCATGACATTTCATCCTCACCCAAAGGAAGTCATGAAAAAAGGCGATTATGAAGGTTATTTAACACCGCTTGCGGACAAGCAGACTATTCTGGCTGATATGGGTGTGGACGTACTTTATATTTTGAGTTTTAACGAAGAATTTTCTAAGGTCAGCCCTGAGGCGTTTATAAGCGATGTGCTGCTTCCATTGCAAATTCGAACAGCGGTAGTAGGCTTTGATTTTCGGTTTGGCCACCGGGGAGCCGGGCATGAGGATACCCTCCGTAAGCTGGGAGGAGAGCTGATGTCTGTACACACCGTATCACCGTTCGAGCTGGATGGGGACAAGGTGAGCAGTTCTGGCATTCGCCGTGCTTTACAGAACGGGGATCTAGCACATGCCTCTCGCTGGTTGGGACGTCCTTATCGTATCCAAGGTACTGTAATGGATGGAGAGAAGCGCGGACGTACGATCGGTTTTCCGACCGCTAATCTCAAACTGGATGATACCTACGTGATTCCGATTAAGGGTGTATACGCTGTACGGGCGCTTGTAGGCGATCGTTGGATAAATGGTGTAATGAATGTAGGGGTTAAGCCTACTTTTCATGAAGGTGTGCTGAATCCGTCGTTTGAGGTACACCTATTTGATTTTAATCAGCAAATTTATGGGAATTCTGTGCTTGTGGAGCTTCACCATTACATCCGCCCTGAACGCAAATTCTCTTCGGTGGATGAGCTGATCAGCCAAATTGGCAATGACGCACAAACGGCTAAAAAGCTGTTAGGCTAATTTATTTACATAAGACAGGCGCTGTGTTATACTGACTTATGTTGTGTAAACAACGATGAACCTTAGCTTGGTTGTCCGCTTTCACCGGCGGCTACGAGGCTAATGGCGATTATAATGAAGGAGGTGAACAGGATGGCATTGACTCAAGAGCGTAAACAGCAATTGATCGAGGAGTACAAAACTCATGAATCCGATACAGGATCACCAGAGGTACAAATCGCTATCCTTACTGAAAACATCGTCAACTTGCAAAGTCACTTTCGTTCGCACAAGAAAGACCATCACTCCCGCCGCGGGTTGTTGAAAATGGTCGGTCAGCGTCGTAAACTTTTGGCTTACCTGAAGAAGACTGATGTTAAACGTTACAGTGCGTTGATCGAGCGTCTCGGACTGCGTCGTTAATTTTCAGACATGTAATGAGAAAAGAAGCCTGGTTGTTCACCGCTTGTCCCTGCTAAGGCGACGGCGGACAGCAGCCGGGTTCTTTTTTGAAATGAGGAATCTTTTTTTGAATTACATATCCTGATTTGTCTGCTAGCTTCTTATGAATAAGCCCTGCGCAGGAAATACTGGATATGTATAGAACTTTTACAATGAAATGAAATGGAGGGATACCATGGAGCAACGCGTAGAAATGCAGCTCGGCGGAAGAAAGCTGGTGCTGGAAACAGGACGTCTTGCGAAACAAGCCAATGCGGCAGTTAAAGTGAGCTACGGAGAAACAGTTGTGCTTTGTACCGTGACCGCTTCCCGTGAACCGAAAGATTTGGACTTTTTTCCTCTGACCGTAAACTATGAGGAAAGATTGTATGCTGTAGGGAAAATTCCTGGCGGATTTATTAAACGTGAAGGACGTCCGAGTCAAAAAGCGATTTTGTCCAGCCGTTTGACAGACCGTCCAATTCGCCCATTGTTCCCGGAAGGTTTCCGGAATGATGTACAGGTGTTGAACCTGGTTATGAGTGTCGATCAGGATTGCGAACCTGAAATTGCAGCAATGATCGGAACCTCGGCAGCACTTAGCATTTCGGATGTACCTTTTAATGGACCAATCGGAGGAGTCGCTGTAGGACGTGTAGACGGGCAATTTGTGATTAACCCGGATATTGCACAGCAGAATGCAAGCGATCTGTACCTGGTTGTAGCCGGAACGAAAGATGCCATCATGATGGTAGAAGCCGAGGGCAATGAGATTCCAGAGGAAGTTATGCTGGAAGCTATTATGTTCGGTCATGATGAGATTAAGAACATTGTGGCAGTCATTGAACAATTGGTGCAAGTAGCAGGTAAAGAAAAAATGCAGGTTAAACTGCATGCTGTTGATGAAAAAGTGAACAGTGAAGTACGTGCTTATGCAGCTGAACGTTTAATGGAAGCTGTTAAAATTGCAGAAAAACACGCCCGTCAAGAGGCGATTGATGCAGTCAACGAAGAGACAGTTGCCCATTTTGAATCACAATACATAGAGACACCTGAGCTTTTGAGCGACGTGAGCGAAGTTCTCTATGATATCGTCAAGGAAGAAGTACGTCGTCTGATCACGCATGATAAAGTGCGTCCTGATGGTCGTAAGCTTGACGAAATTCGTCCGATTGAAAGCGACACTAGCATTTTGCCGCGTACTCATGGTTCGGGCTTATTTACACGCGGTCAAACGCAAGCACTTAGCATTTGTACACTTGGTGCATTGGGTGATGTACAAATTTTGGACGGTATTGATCTGGAAGAAACAAAACGCTTCATGCATCATTACAATTTCCCGCCATTCAGCGTAGGTGAGGCTCGTCCTTTGCGTGCGCCAGGCCGTCGTGAAATCGGACATGGTGCTCTTGGTGAACGTGCACTTTCCAAAGTAATTCCTTCCGAAACTGAATTTCCATACACCATCCGTTTGGTTTCCGAGGTACTGGAATCAAATGGTTCGACTTCACAAGCTAGTATTTGTGCAAGTACACTGGCTATGATGGATGCAGGTGTACCGATTAAAGCTCCGGTTGCAGGTGTAGCGATGGGATTGATCAAGGATGGAGACCATGTTTCCGTATTGACTGATATCCAAGGGATGGAAGACCACCTGGGCGATATGGACTTTAAAGTTGCTGGTACCGCGGAAGGCGTAACTGCCATTCAAATGGATATTAAAATTAACGGTATTGACCGCCAGATTTTACAGGATGCGCTCAAGCAAGCTAAAGAAGGACGCTTGTTCATTCTTAGCAAAATGATGGAAGCGATCCAGAAGCCACGTGAGCAGTTGTCTCAGTATGCTCCAAAAATTATGACGATGCACATTAACCCGGACAAAATCCGTGATGTTATTGGAGCTGGTGGTAAAATCATCAACAAAATCATCGAAGAAACCGGCGTGAAAATCGATATTGAACAAGATGGTCGTGTGTTCATCGCTTCCACAAATCAAGAGATGAATGAAAAAGCACGTTCCATTATTGAGGGTATCGTAAAGGAAGTCGTGGTCGGTGAGATTTACATCGGTACAGTAAAACGGATTGAGAAATTCGGTGCATTTGTTGAAATTTTACCGGGCAAAGATGGTCTGGTTCATATTTCTCAACTGTCTACTGAACGTGTAGCCAAGGTTGAAGATGTAATTGCTATTGGGGATACAATTACGGTGAAAGTAACCGAAATTGATCAACAAGGTCGTGTCAATCTGTCCCGTAAGGCTGTTCTGACTGCAGAAGCACCTGCAAAATCCTAGGTACCTGCATGTTGCAGACTAGAAAGGCAGGAGTAGCTTTTCGTATTAATAGTACAAGGGATTTGAATAGCATTGTTTAAACTTTTGGAAAGAGGCAGAGCTACGTTTCTGGCTCTTTTTTCATACATATGCACAAGCTTCGCCAAAGTAGGCTTCTAGAGGCTACTGCGTCATAGTTCTTGTCCTCCCCGCATACAATGTGGACAAACGGGCGGGAGGATGAAGGAATCATGAGTAGGGCAAAAAGAGCAGTGTGGGTGGTAGCCAGTTTAGCCATCACACTGGTAATCGGACAGTTTAGCGGGGTTCGTGACTTCGCTAATCAATTACGCAATGGAGACGCTACAGGAGTTGGGGAGCCTAAAGCTGAAACAACGATGGCGATGGCGGCTTTACCCGATAATGCGCTTATGCAGCGACTAAGAACAGAAGCAGCCCGTCAGCGGCGGGAACCAGTTGATGCCAAGATCGACAGGGTATGGAAGGCTATTCCAGGCTATAACGGACTGGAGGTGGATTTGGATGCTACCTATCGCAAAGCGATTGCATCTCCGGATCGACCCATTCAATATGTATATCGGCAATTGGCACCTAAAATACATTTAAATCAGCTTGGTAATGTTCCAATTTACAAGGGGAATCCCGAGAAGCCAATGGTATCCTTCATGATCAATGTAGCATGGGGGAATGAATTTATCCTGCCAATACTGAACACGCTGGATCAGGAAAAGGTCAAGGCTACATTTTTTCTTGATGGAAGTTGGCTGAAAAAAAATCCTGAACTCGCCAAGGAGATTCAAAAAAGAGGACATGAGCTTTCGAATCATGCTTACTCTCATCCGAATATGAGCCGTCTGAGTCGGGCCAGAGCCACACAAGAAATTGAAAAGACACAAGAGCTTCTTCAAGAAACTTTGGGCGTCAAAAATAACTGGTTTGCCCCTCCATCGGGCGATTTTAATCAGCAAACGGTGGATATAGCAGCAGAACGTGGGCTCAAAACAGTGTTGTGGACATTGGACACTGTAGATTGGAAACATCCGTCACCGGAATCGGTGATTAACAAAATCAGTAGTAAGGTTGAATCAGGCACACTGATATTAATGCACCCAACAGATTCCTCAGCGGCTGCTCTCAAAGGCATGATCCATGCCATTCGTAGTAAGGGACTTGTGCTCGGAACTGTCAGTCAGACACTTTCCCCTGATCGACAGCTACCTGCTCTGGTTGAGTGAACGTCTTTTTTCTGTTAGGATTGAACATTATGGCTAAGTATGCAATTCAGTTTAGGAGGGCCAATCGTGGAAAGAATTCAACTCAAAAACGGCCTAAGAGTGGTCATTGAAAAAATTCCAACCGTGCGTTCTGTTTCTTTCGGTATCTGGGTTAAAACCGGCTCCCGAAATGAAACGCCGGACAATAGCGGTATTTCTCATTTTATCGAACACATGCTTTTCAAAGGAACAGAGCGTTTTAACGCTAAGGAAATCGCTGAGCAATTCGATGCCATCGGAGGAAATGTTAATGCTTTCACTTCGAAGGAATATACATGCTATTATGCCAAGGTGTTGGATGAGCATCTACCGATCGCAGTTGATGTGCTGTCTGATATGTTTTTTAATTCCAAACTAGATCAGGAAGAATTGGCAAAAGAGAAGAATGTGATTTTGGAGGAAATCTCCATGTACGAGGATACACCGGATGATATGGTGCATGATCTTGTATCTCGCGCGGCCTATGGTGAACATCCACTGGCTTATCCGATTCTCGGAACCGAAGATCACCTGCTTGCTATGGATAGCTCACATCTCAGCCATTATATGAGGGAGCATTATACAATCGACAATACAGTTATCAGTGTGGCTGGTAATGTTGATGATCGCTTGGTAGAATTGTTGGAGCGACATTTTGGACATTTTGATAATCATGGAACCGTTTCGCCGCTGACAGTACCTGCGTTTAACGGTGAGCTGTTGTATCATGAGAAAGCAACGGAGCAAAATCATATTTGTTTATCCCTGCCTGGATTTGCAACGGGTGACGAACTCCAGTATGCTATGGTTTTGCTGAATAACGCGATCGGCGGCGGCATGAGTTCACGTTTGTTTCAAGAAATTCGGGAAAAGCGTGGACTGGCTTATTCGGTCTATTCCTATCATAGCTCCCATGCGGACAGTGGTATGTTCACGATCTATGCAGGTACGGCTCCTAAGCAAACAAAGGACGTGCTGGATTTGACGCTGGAGCTTTTACGAGATGTGGCTGTCAACGGTTTGGACGCTAATGAGCTTCGTAAAGGTAAGGAGCAATTAAAAGGAAGTTTGATTTTAAGCCTTGAAAGTACAGGTAGCCGGATGAATCGGCTTGGAAAAAATGAATTGATGCTTGGTCAGCATTATACGCTGGATCAAATGATCGAGCATATCGAGCAAGTGACGGCAAATGATGTGAATAAAGTGCTGGATCGGATGTTCTCGGAGCCGTTTGCCCTGTCGATGGTGGGAGCGAGTGATTCAGCGGTAAAGGATATGAGGAGGGACTATTTTGTTAACTTACGTGGAAATTAACAGACTCGCGGGCAATGAAGATATTGAGCTGCCCCGCAAAATGTCAGAGCTTGCATCAGGGTTTGACTTGTATGCAGCAGTACAGGAAAATCTGGTACTGGAACCCGGCAAACGTTGCCTCGTTCCAACTGGATTTGCAATAGCTATGCCAGCGGGATTGGAGGCACAGATCCGTCCGCGAAGTGGACTGGCTCTTAAGCATGGTATTACTTGTCTCAATACACCGGGAACGATTGATGCGGATTATCGTGGGGAGATTAAGGTACTTCTTATTAATTTGGGCGAGGAATCGTTCACGATTACGCGCAATGAGCGAATTGCACAAATGGTATTTCAGGTTGTACCTGAGGTAGAGCTGAAACAAGTAGACCATTTATCTGAAACAGTGCGTGGTGCTGGAGGCTTTGGCCATACAGGACGCTGAGGTTATGGTTGGTTTGCGATATACGAATGTCTATTTTGTAAAATCTTCAAATTTCTTGCTTAAGAGTAAGCATGCAAATAAAGGTCGCCTCATAAAGGGGCGGCTTTTTTTTGTGTTTTTTCACCCCTCTCCGGGCACTCGCATAGACTAAAAGCATATCGTGTCTCGGAAAGGAGTGATCCGGATGCTAACAGGAATACGCGTCGTTGTTTTGGGTGGCGATGCGAGGCAGCTTGAGGTAATCCGCAAATGTGTGGACATGGATGCTACCGTCAGTGTGGTCGGTTTTGACAAGCTTGAAGTACCACTCAAAGGAGTGACACTAGAACCAATGTCTGTCAAGCTGCTGGAATCGTCAGACGCACTGATTTTGCCGGTGGTGGGATGCGATGAGGAAGGCAACGTAAATGCACTTTTTGGAGCACAGAAGCTCCAGTTTCTGAATGAGCATGCTGCTGCTCTTCCACCGCATTGTGTTGTATATACAGGGATGGCGCGGACGTACTTAAAAGAAATTTGTACCAGACATGAGTTAAAGCTGGTAGAGCTGCTGGAGAGAGATGATGTGGCCATATACAACTCTATACCTACGGCCGAAGGCGCACTGATGATGGCCATTCAGCATACCGATTTTACGATTCACGGTGCAGATTGTATGGTTCTAGGCATGGGACGGACTGGATTTACCATGGCAAGGGCACTACAGGGGTTGGGGGCCAGAGTGAAGGTTGGAGTACGGCGGGCAGAGGATGCAGCGAGAGCCGTGGAAATGGGTTGGAAGCCTTTTATGACAAGGGATTTAGCGCAAGAGACAAAGGGAGTTGACTTGATTTTTAATACGATACCCTCTATGATTATCACAGCGCAAATCCTGTCTAAATTGCCATTGAGCACCGTGATTATAGATCTTGCTTCCGCCCCGGGCGGATGTGATTTCCGTTATGCGGAAAAGCGTGGAATCAAGGCTATGCTTGCCCCTGGTCTTCCCGGTATTGTTGCTCCCAAAACTGCTGGTGCCATTATAGCGAATACGCTGGTGCAGTTGTTAATGGAAGATAATCCTGATCGGGGGGATGCACAATGAGTTGGCAAGGGAAAACAGTAGGTTATGCAATTACAGGCTCACATTGCACATTTGAAGAGGTAATGCCTGTTATACAGCGCTTTGTTGATGAGGGTGCGAAGGTCATTCCTATTATATCCAATACAGTACTAACAACGGATACTCGCTTTGGTACTTCGCAAAGTTGGCAAAAACAGTTGAAAGATATAACAGGGAATGATATCATTTCTACAATTGTGGAGGCTGAGCCACTGGGTCCCTCCCAAATACTCGATGTGCTGGTGATTGCACCTTTGACGGGGAATTCAATGAGTAAGTTAGCGAATGCGATGACAGACAGTCCGGTTTTGATGGCTGCCAAGGCGCAATTGCGCAACGGTCGTCCACTTCTTTTAGCCATATCTACTAATGATGGACTGGGTCTAAATGCTGCCAATATCGCCAAATTACTCGTAGCCAAAAATATCTTTTTTGTGCCGTTCGGACAGGACAATCCAGTTAAAAAGCCGAACTCGCTTGTAGCTAACATGGAGTTGATTCCCGAGGCTGCTTATGAAGCATTGCAAGGTAAACAGCTTCAGCCGATGATTGTGGAACGCAAGACCCCATGAAGTACTATAGTTAACTGCTGAGCATCCCTCGCCTAGAAGATGATTCGATATTGTATCGAGTCTAATTTCTTGTTGGCGGTGGATGCTTTCAGAATAAAAAATGGTTTTTTAGTCGAGAAGGGGAGATACACCAGATGAGCAATAGAAAGTTTAATGTAGCTGTCGTTGGAGCAACAGGCGCTGTAGGAGAACAGATCGTAAATCTGCTGGAAAAACGGGATTTTCCTGTGGACAAAATCAAATTTCTTTCTTCGCCTCGTTCTGCCGGCACGTTAATTAGCTTTAAAGGTCAGCAAATTCCAGTAGAGATTGCTACCCCCGACAGCTTTGAAGGAATCGACATTGCTTTGTTTAGTGCAGGTGGAGACGTAAGTAAGGAATTGGCGCCGCATGCTGTTCGTCATGGGGCGGTTTGCATTGACAACACCAATGCATTCCGAATGGATCCGACAGCTCCTCTTGTAGTGCCTGAGGTGAATAGCGACAAAATTGCCGAGCATCAAGGAATTATTGCGAACCCGAACTGCTCCACCATTCAGATGGTAGCTGCTTTGAAACCATTATATGATCAGTATGGCATTTCTCGTATCATAGTATCCACATACCAGGCCGTTTCCGGGGCTGGAAGCCGAGCTATTGATGAATTGAATCGTCAAAGCGCAGCGATTCTTAACGGTGATGAAGTTCAGCCTGATCTGTTGCCAGTAGGCTCGTTGCCAGTAAAGCATCAGATTGCTTTCAATGCTATCCCGCAAATCGATAAATTCCAGGACAATGGTTATACACTGGAAGAAATGAAAATGGTACGTGAAACGAAAAAAATACTGGGTGACGAATCTGTGGACGTAACAGCAACGTGTGTACGTATTCCTGTTGTATACGGTCACTCGGAATCTGTATATGTAGAACTTAAAAAAGATTATGATTTAGAAGAAATCCGCAATCTGCTGGCTTCGGCACCGGGAGTAACGCTAGTGGACGATCCTGCTGCTCAGCTTTATCCACTGGCATCCGAAGCTGCTGGAAAACCTGACGTATTTGTGGGGCGTGTACGCCGTGATTTGGGCAATAGCCGTGGATTGAATTTGTGGGTTGTATCCGATAATCTGCTCAAAGGAGCGGCATGGAACGCGGTGCAAATCGCGGAAATTATTGCTGCAAACGCGGAGTAACGTTCCGATATGGGGGAAGAATAATGGGTATTTTGGTGCAAAAATTTGGGGGAACCTCGCTGTCCACACCTGAAGCACGTCAACTTGTGCTGGCACATGTGAAGCGGGAGCTGGAGCAAAATCTTCAATTGGTTGTTGTTGTGTCGGCCATGGGGAGAAAAGGAGAGCCTTATGCCACCGACACGCTGCTGGATTGGGCGGCGTCTAACGGCGACAGTCTTCCGAAGCGCGAGCGGGATTTACTGCTGTGCTGTGGTGAAATCATTTCTGCTGCTACATTATGCAGCCTGATGGAGAAGGAAGGTATTCCTGCTACGGTGCTAACTGGGGCACAGGCGGGCTTTATTACGGATGATCAATACGGCAATGCTCGTATTTTGGATATAAAGCCAGACCGTGTTGTTGAAGAGTTGAACCAAGGCAGAGTTGTCATTGTGACAGGTTTTCAGGGACAAACAGCAGACGGTGATATGACCACCTTGGGTCGGGGCGGCAGCGATACGTCAGCTACTGCTCTGGGTGCTGCTCTACATGCGGATATGGTCGATATTTATACGGATGTGAATGGTATATTAACCGCCGATCCGCGCATTGTGGAAAATGCAAAGCCACTTACACATGTTAGCTATACGGAGATTTGCAATATGGCTCATCAGGGAGCAAAGGTTATCCATCCTCGTGCTGTTGAAATCGCCATGCAGGCTAATATCCCGGTCCGTGTTCGCTCTACCTTCTCTGAAGGAGAAGGTACGTTAGTTACCCACCCGGAAGGCTTTAAAGACGTGCAGGCAGACATCGTAGACCGTTTCGTGACCGGTATTGCGTATGTCGGCAATGTCACTCAGATTAATGTTGAATTAAAGCCGGGTTTGGAGCACTTGCAATTACAAGTATTCAAATCTATGGCTGAACATGGAATCAGCGTTGACTTTATTAACGTAACTCCATCGGGGGCAGTTTATACTGTGTTCGATCATGATGGAAGCAAAGCGGTTGAAGTATTGAACGGTTTGGGTCTAGAACCTAAGATACTGGCCGGGTGTGCTAAAGTTTCTGTCATAGGCGGTGGTATCAACGGGGTACCGGGCATTATGGCGACGATTGTGGAGGCATTGGCAGAATCAGACGTACAGATCCTTCAATCCGCAGATTCCAACACGACGATCTGGGTACTTGTTAAAAAAGAAGATATGGTGCAGGCTGTACGCGCATTGCATAATAAATTTGAACTCCATCAATAGGTGCATTGTCCGTGCTCGGACTTGCAAAAAGGAGGCAGCATGGTGAACTTCGGCAGATTGATTACCGCAATGGTGACACCTTTTGATCAGCAAGGAGAGATTGACTGGACTGCATTGTCCTCGTTGATTGATTACTTAATAGAAGAACAGCACTCAGAGTCACTTGTTGTATCTGGAACAACAGGGGAGTCTCCTACCCTGAGCGATGATGAAAAAATCAAGTTGTTTGCATTTGTTGTAGAAAAAGCAGCTGGACGATGTAAAATTATTGCCGGGACTGGAAGCAACAATACGCGTCACTCTATTCATCTAACCCGTGCCGCGGAGCAGGCAGGAGCAGATGGTGTTCTACTGGTAGTACCATATTATAATAAACCGAATCAGGAAGGGATGTATCAGCATTTCGAAAGTATTGCAAACTCCACATCCCTTCCAGCTATACTGTATAATGTTCCAAGCCGTACTGGAGCGAGTCTAACAGCTGAAACAACGCTGCGTCTTGCACAAATTCCGAACATTGTGGGAACCAAAGAATGTGCATCACTTGCGCAGGTCACACAGATTGCAGCGTCAGCGCCAGAAGGTTTTCTGGTTTATTCCGGGGATGATGCTTCTGGGTTGCCTGCTATGGCTGTAGGTGCTTATGGTATTATCAGCGTAGCGAGTCATGTGGTAGGTGCTGAAATGAAGCAGATGATCGATTCACTTGTAGGAGGACACTCGCAGGAGGCAGCCAAGTTGCATCAGCAGTTGTTCCCGATTTTCAAGGGTTTGTTTGGCTGTCCTCATCCTCTGCCTAATCCGGTGGCAGTAAAATATGCATTGGAATTACGGGGGATTAAGGTAGGTTCGGTTCGGTTGCCACTCATTCCTCCAACTGAGGATGAAGCGGAATTTATTAAGAAATTATTTACCCGCTAAAGAGAAATAGGAATGTAAGCTGTTAATTAATACTAAGGAGTATCCTTGTTAAGGGCAGTCGGTAGGTACAAAACCGATAGAGTTTATTGTCTGACAAGGTTCTCCAGCGTGAAGGGCGTTCTTATAGGACGTCCTTTTTGCTGTGCTTTCAACCATGTATGTAGATAAAATGACAGATACTAATGGTTTCAGACGGCAATGGGAAACCTAGCGTAACGAACAGGATGACTTGTTTTTTCTTATTTTAATCATGTATAATGGGGTCAAGTGACTGGGTGCGGTATTTTTTTGAAAATTAAATAAACAAATCAAGGTACGACGTCCAACTACCATAGGAGGTTTAGATTCATTTGTCTAAAAAAACAAACAACGATAAATTGATGATTTTCGCTTTGGGCGGCGTCGGTGAAATCGGGAAAAATATGTATGTCGTTCAATACGGCAATGACATTGTCGTGGTGGATTCCGGTCTGAAATTCCCGGAAGAGGACATGCTGGGCATTGATATCGTTATTCCTGATATTTCCTACCTTACAGAGAACCGCGACAAAGTAAGAGGCATTGTGCTGACTCATGGTCACGAGGACCATATCGGCGGTTTGCCTTACGTGTTGAAACATTTGAATGTACCAGTATATGGTACCAAATTGACGCTGGGATTGGTGGAAAACAAGCTGAAGGAAGCGAATCTGCTTGGTGAAACCAAACGTATTTTGATCAATGCTGATTCCGAAATCAAGCTGGGTTCCACACTAAAAGCAACTTTCTTCAGAACCAACCATAGTATTCCGGATTCTGTAGGTGTATGTATTGATACTCCTGAAGGCGCTGTTGTTCATACAGGTGACTTCAAATTTGACCATACTCCGGTGAACGGACAATATGCAGATTTGCAGCGTATGGCTGAAATTGGCACACGTGGTGTACTGGCTCTTTTGTCAGACAGTACAAATGCCGAGAAACCGGGCTTTACACCTTCGGAAAAGAGCGTTGGTATTGTCCTGGAAGACATTTTCCGCAAGTCGAGACAGCGTGTGGTCGTAGCCACTTTTGCTTCTAACGTACATCGTATTCAGCAGGTAATTAATGCTGCTGAAGCTACGGGACGTAAAGTAACAGTTATTGGTCGAAGCATGGTTAATGTCGTAGGTATTGCTTCGGACTTGGGCTATTTGGAAATTCCAGATGGAATGCTGATTGAGCCTGAAGAAGTTGGCAAAATGTCAGCGGATCGTGTAGTTATTCTCTGCACAGGCAGTCAGGGTGAACCGATGTCCGCTTTGACAAGAATGGCTCGTTCCACACATCGAAAGGTTGACATTCTTCCAGGGGATTCAGTCATCATCGCAGCTACTCCGGTACCGGGTAATGAAAAATACGTTGGACGCACAATTGATGAACTGTTCCGTCTGGGTGCCAATGTATATTACAGCGCAGCTAATCCAGGTATCCACGTTTCTGGACACGGAAGCCAGGAAGAACTCAAGCTGATGCTGAATCTGATGAAACCAAAGTTCTTCTTGCCAATTCATGGTGAGTTTAGAATGCAACGTCGTCACGCTCTTCTTGCTGAAGGCGTAGGTATAGAGCCTGAAAATATCTTCATCACGGATATCGGTGAAGTCATTGAAATTCAGAATGGCGGAGCACGCAGAGCTGGTAAAGTTACAGCAGGCAACGTACTGATCGATGGACTAGGCGTAGGGGATGTAGGAAATATCGTATTGCGCGACCGCAAATTGCTGTCACAGGACGGTATTTTGGTGGTGGTTGTCACGCTGAGCAAGCAAGACGGAACGATTAAATCAGGCCCAGATATCATTTCCCGCGGTTTCGTATATGTCCGTGAATCGGAAGGTCTACTGGATGAAGCAAATCGTATTGTCTCAAGTACACTGCATAAGCTCATGAGTGAAAATGTAAATGAATGGGCTTCCCTCAAGACAAATGTCAAGGATGCACTAGGTCGCTTCTTGTATGAGCAAACTCGTCGCAGACCGATGATCCTGCCAATTATAATGGAAGTGTGATTCAATTGAATTTTGTTCAAAAACCTGAATTAAAAACTTAAGTCACAGGCACACAGTCGCCTCTCTTCCCGCAGGAAATATTGGACGGTTTCCGCGGGAGGAGAGGCTTTTTTGATTTTGCGGGACAAGGAAAAGCATGGGGTCGGGTATAAAATATTCCATTTCCATCCCATACTATAGGGTGAATACGGGTCATATAGATGCGTAAAGCGAAAGGAAGATCACCCATATGGAACAATACAGCAATCTAACATCTGGCAACGAGGAAACGGAAGCGCCAGATCAACCAGAAATTGGGCAAAGACCCGCTTTACCTGCTATGGAGGCTTTGCAGCAGCTGGGTCAAACTTCCATGCCTGGAGGCGAGTCCAATATTTTTTGCATGACGATTATCGGTCAGATTGAAGGGCATCTCATTTTACCGCCTCAAAACAAAACGACAAAATATGAGCACATTATTCCCCAGTTGGTAGCGGCAGAACAAAATCCTCGTATCGAAGGATTAATGATTTTGCTGAATACAGTTGGTGGTGATGTAGAGGCAGGACTGGCTATTGCTGAAATGATCGCATCGATGAGTAAACCAACGGTGACTATTGTCATAGGTGGGGGGCATAGCATCGGTGTGCCGATTGCTGTGTCTTCCACTTATTCCTACATTGCGGAGAGTGCGACGATGACCATTCATCCCATTCGGATGAACGGTCTGGTCATTGGAGTACCACAAACTTTTGAATACATGGAAAAAATGCAGGAACGTGTTGTACGCTTCGTCGTTTCTCATTCTCGTATTACAGAAGAGCAGTTTAAGGAACTGATGTTTAAAACCGGTGAGTTAAACCGCGATATTGGTACAGCGGTTGGGGGAGCGGATGCAGTGAAGTATGGATTGATGGACGCGGTTGGAGGCATCGGAGAGGCTTTAAAACAGCTGAACACCATTATTGAAACGCGGCGTCAGCAAAACGGGATCGCTGGGATTCAACAGCAGGCTCCGTATGCTCCTTTTTCTCCCAGTCCCACAGGAACTCCTACAGAGACACTGTCAGGGGAGCAAAGCAGGGAGCTACCTCAATGACACTATATACTGTGATGCCAATGGAAATGGTATGGCAAGGGATGTGGAAAGAGGCTGAGGAGCTTGCAGAGGTTCGGGTAGACGGTCTACTTATGCAGGTACAGCCGCTTGAAAGTCGTCGGGGGATCATTGTACGGTTGTTGGACTGTCCGCTGGAAGCCTACCTGAATCCGCGTTATGGACCAGGTCAAGTTATCGAGTGGTCGTAGAAGGTGTCGAATAGTATAGAAATAGGTCATTTACTGCTGAAAAAGAACATATGTGCGGATACCGGGTGACGTGGTATAATATTCTTCTGGGGGGTGACCTTGTATGTCCAGAAGAAGAAAAAGAAAAAAGAAAGCCGCATTTGGCGGAGTTCTAAAATTTGAAATTTACGGCATTGTGCTGATTACATTAGCGGTCATTGCGTTGTCGGGTGAAGCGGCAGTTGGTCGGTCGCTATCCAAGATGTTTGGGCTCGTACTGGGGAAATTCTATTTTGTTATCCCTCTCATTGGCATTTATTATGGTCTGATGGTGATGATTCACCGCAAGTGGCCGAACCAGTGGAACTCGCGTAAAACGGGTTTGCTCCTGTTGGTATTTGCCTTTACACTTATGAGTTCTATTTCATCTATGGAGCAGCGTTTGGGGCCGATCAACGCGCTTCAGCCGGGCGGAGTGATGACCCAGATACATATAGATATGCGTGAGCAGTTGCTGTCGCCTGACCAGCAGGGCCATACCTCAATGCTGAACAAGGATATCAGCGGGGGGTACGTAGGCGCATTGCAGCTTACTGTTCTGTTGTGGCTGTTTGGTCTCACAGGAGCTAAACTGATCATGATTGTTATGTTCGTCATTTGTTTCATGCTGATGACCCAACTGTCCTATGTGGATTTGGTACGGATTGTAAAGACCAAGCTGCTGACAGTCGGGGGAAGCGTGCGTAAAAAATGGACTGGTAAAGCTACTCCGCTTTCGGCATCTAGCAAAGGTAGTGGAAATAGAAAAATCAAGTCTGAGCCGATTCCTTCCTATGAGGAAGACATGGATGATGACTTTGACGAAATGCAGCCTCCTGCAGGCAAACAACCGATTTTCTTTCAGTTGTTTGGTCTCAAAAATTCAGATAAAGCGGACAAGGAGAAGCATTCCGTCGATACGGATGAGGATGATCATGATCTTCCATATGAAGCTGAGGACGCGCAGGCCCAGTGGAGAAACGATAACCAGAGTGAAGAGCTGTCTGACGTAGTCGAACACGCTGAGGAGGAAGCTGCAACTCCGGTAAAAAGGTCGCCGATTATTAGGGATTTCTTCGAACAAGTAAAGCATGAGGAAAGAAGACCGGAAGCTGAATTTGGAGAGTCCCTGACAGGGGCAGAGCAGACAACTTCCATTATTGATGAATCCCTGGATGATGACTTTGTGGATGCCCATGCGAATACGGATATGGATGATTCGACAACGATCCAGGGGACATTAGAAGGTGCTCAGGGACAAGCTCAGACGATTGCAACTGGGGTTGCAGGCGAAGAGGCTGAAGGTACCCATACAGCTATTCCGGCTCCGCCGCCGCCTAAACCTTACAAGCTCCCATCGTTTCGTTTGCTTGCTAAACCACAAAACGTAGGCAAAGGTATGGGACAAAAGGATTACATGCAAACGGCACGCAAGCTGGAAGCAACGCTGGAAAGCTTTGGTGTGCGGGCGAAGGTGCTGGAGGTTGTCCGTGGCCCTGCCGTAACGCGTTATGAAATTCAGCCGGACATTGGAGTAAAGGTCAGCCGCATTGTGAGTCTGACGGATGATATTGCGCTTGCGCTTGCTGCCAAAGATATCCGTATGGAGGCTCCGATTCCTGGCAAATCTGCTATCGGAATTGAGGTTCCGAATAATGAAGTTTCCATTGTCACGATGCGTGAGGTAATGGAGACAACCGTTTTCCAGGAGTCAACTTCCAATTTATCCATTGCATTCGGACGTGATATTGCAGGACAGACGATTGTTGGTAATTTGGCCAAGATGCCCCATCTGCTTGTAGCTGGGGCAACAGGTTCGGGTAAATCAGTGTGTATCAATGGGATCATCACGAGTATTTTGTACAAAGCAAAGCCGGATGAGGTCAAATTTTTGATGGTCGATCCTAAAATGGTGGAGTTGAACGTGTACAACGGAATCCCGCATTTGTTGGCTCCGGTCGTGACTGATCCAAAGCGTGCCTCACTTGCATTGAAGAAAATTGTAGTTGAAATGGAAAAAAGATATGAGTTATTTTCCAAATCAGGAACCCGTAATATTGAGGGCTATAATAATCTGATGAAAGATAACCCGGATGCATTTCTGCCTTACATCGTCGTTATTGTGGACGAGTTGGCAGATTTAATGATGGTAGCTGCGGGAGATGTGGAGGATGCGATTGCACGACTTGCCCAAATGGCACGTGCAGCAGGCATCCACCTTATCATTGCAACCCAGAGACCTTCGGTTGACGTAATTACCGGGGTGATTAAAGCCAATATTCCTTCACGTATTGCCTTCGGCGTTTCCTCGCAGGTAGACTCCCGTACCATATTGGACATGGGCGGAGCCGAGAAGCTACTCGGACGTGGTGATATGCTGTTCATGCCAATGGGGGCTTCTAAACCTGTCCGCGTTCAGGGAGCGTTCATGAGCGATCAAGAAGTCGAAAATATTGTTAACTATGTACGTGAACAGGGTGAAGCGCAGTATGATGAAACGCTTGTGCCGGAGGTGGAAGAGGTATCGGCTGATGCAGATGAAATGCTGGATGAGCTGTACGATCAGGCTGTCAACATCATTTTAGAGGCTAAACAAGCTTCCGTTTCGCTTCTTCAGCGCCGTATGCGGATCGGTTATACACGTGCTGCTCGATTGATTGACTCCATGGAAGCTCGCGGAGTCATCGGCCCTTACGAGGGCAGCAAGCCCCGTGAGGTCCTTATCTCAATGGAGCAATATCAGCAAAATAAAGTTAGTTCCTAAGCATTATCTCTATCCAGCACTACATTAAAACGCTGTTTGTTCGCATGGTGGTTGTTCTAATATGACAACTCCAAGTGAACAAACAGCGTTTTTTGTGATGTTTTTTTGAGGTGTGGCGACTACCTGCTGAAAGAAGATTAAAAGGGTGAATAGCTTTAAGCGGAGCTTGTCATAATAAACGTAGCCATCCTGTTAATCCCACAAAAGAAAGGTAGAGCGCAGCATATGAAAAAGACAATGGTCTGGATTTGCACGGGTATCCTCGCAGCCTCGGCTATTACGTACACAGGACTTTTTAAAAATGACTCTGCACAGCAGCAAGCAGAGCCGCTGAGCACACAGCAGAAAGTACAAGCAGCGCAACCTTCCCAGCCGACATTCAGCTCGGGAGCGGTTGATTTTGGATCTTACGGTCAGGATGTATATGAGTTGCAATCACGTTTGAAGTTGCTGGGCTTTTTTGGCGGGAAAGTGGACAGCCATTTTGGCAGCAGTACACTAAAAGCTGTCAAGGGTTTTCAAAAGGAATTTGGCATCCGTCCCGATGGAGTGGTCGGAGCAAAGACGAAATTAAAGCTGGTGAATGCTACTCCTAACTGGAAGCCAACGGAAACTCCTATGCATCGTAACAATCAAGGTTCCGCTCAGGGACAGACAGCGGACAATAACGATAAAGCGGATCAAAATGATGAAACGATGGGATCGGCCAACACCATGGGACTATCTGAAAATGATCTCAAAATTATGGCCAACGCGGTCTACGGTGAATCCCGCGGCGAGCCATTTGAAGGACAAGTTGCCGTCGCGGCTGTTATTTTGAACAGGGTTAAGTCACCGAGCTTTCCCAACTCACCATCTGGAGTGATCTTTCAGCCAGGAGCTTTCACAGCTGTAGCAGACGGCCAAATCTGGCTCACACCGAATGAGACTGCACAAAAGGCGGTACGCCAAGCACTGAACGGCTGGGACCCAAGTGGAGGATGTCTTTATTATTTTAACCCAAAAACAGCCACCTCCAAATGGATTTGGTCCCGTCCGCAGGTGAAAACCATTGGGGAGCATATTTTCTGCATGTAAAACGCCGAAGCAGCCGGGAGCTTGTCTCCGGTTGCTTCTTGGCTTTTGCATGGTTAGAATAAAGATTGGTACACTTTACCTCTTTACAGGAGGATGATTTACAGCAGCTAATGCTAATCAAAGGCTAGACGCAAATTGACGTCACAAAGGAGTTTTGGACTTGAACAAAACAGGTTTCGAGCGTGGCACACGCAGACAACTGAGGATTCATGTACTGCCGACCAAGCGCTTTAAGACGTTTGCCATATCGTTGTATGTAGGTACTCCGCTACGTGAGGAAACCGTTACCCGAGTGGGGCTGGTACCTTTCGTTCTGCGACGGGGTACAGAATCGTATCCGCAGACTACACAATTCAGAGAACAGTTAGAACAATTGTATGGCGCGGGTTTCGGATTCGATGTATACAAACGTGGAGATTATCAGATCGTGCAATTTCGCATGGATACGATTAATGACAGCTTTGTAAACAGTCCGGATAGTTTGCTGGATCGTTCGTTTGCTTTTCTCGGAGAAGTGCTGACGAAGCCTGCATTGGAAAATGGTGCATTTCAAACGGGATACGTCCAGCAGGAACGAGAAAATGTGCGTAAAAAGCTGGAATCTATAGTTAACGATAAAATACGTTATGCTGGTGAGCGCTGTATGGAGGAAATGTGCAAAGATGAGCCTTATCGTCTGCACCCTCTTGGTCAACGATCCGATCTGGACAGCATAGATGCACAGAGCTTGTATCAGGCTTATGGAGAATGGCTGAATCATGCCAGCATGGATTTATACGTTGTGGGAGATACGACGCTGGAAGAAGTTGAGAAGTTTGTTGATCGCTATTTTCAATTGAATCGTTCAGCGGAAGCAGGGTATGTTCCAGAACAGCCCAAGTCAGTAGAGCGTGAGGTTCAAACCGTTGTAGAGCGTCTTGATGTGAACCAGGGCAAGCTCAACATGGGGTTGCGCACCCCTATTACGTATGGAGACGATCGCTATGCTTCCGCTCTGATGTATAATGGCATTTTGGGCGGGTATCCGCATTCAAAGCTGTTCGTTAATGTAAGGGAAAAGGAAAGTTTGGCGTATTACGCTTCATCGCGGTATGACGGGCATAAAGGGATTGGTACGATTCAATCTGGTATCGAAATTCCTAATTATGAAAAAGCGGTTACTATTATCCGCAAGCAACTGGAAGATACGCAAAATGGAGCGATTACCGAGCTGGAAATGACCCAAACGCAGGCGATGATTCGCAACTTGCTAAAGGAGATGCAGGATTCCGCTTTTGAAATGATCGCCTATGATTTTAACAGACAGCTTTCCGGTAAAGAGCGGACGGTAGATGAGCTGCTGAGTCAGGTGGAGGCAGTCAAGGTGCAGGATGTTCAGGATGCCGCCCGGACGTTCCGACTGGACACTATTTATTTCTTGAGAGACCAGAAGGGGGAATAGCGGTGGAGCATATACCTTATGAGCATTTGCAGGAAACGCTGTACTATGAAGTAATGGATAACGGTTTACACGTTTATGTGTTGCCCAAACCGGGTTTTCAGAAGACGTACGCCACATTTGCGACTAAATACGGCTCGGTTGATAATCATTTCCGCGTAGAAGGTCAACAGCCCGTAAAGGTGCCGGATGGCATAGCCCATTTTTTGGAGCATAAAATGTTTGAAGAGCCTGAAGGCGATATTTTTGCTACCTTTTCTTCTAATGGGGCATCGGCGAACGCATTTACGAGCTTTGATCAAACAGTATATCTGTTTTCGGCAACCGAGCGTATTCAAGAAAATTTGACCACCCTGGTCAATTTTGTGCAGCATCCTTACTTTACAGATGAAAATGTAGAGAAGGAAAAAGGCATTATCGGCCAGGAAATCAATATGTATGAAGATAATCCCGATTGGCGGAGTTACTTTGGTCTGATCGAGGCGTTGTACAAGGTCCATCCGGTGCATATTGATATCGCAGGTACTGTTCAATCCATCAGTACGATTACAAAGGAAACGCTGTACAGTTGCTATGAAGCTTTCTACCATCCAAGCAATATGATTCTTTTTGTAGTGGGCGGAGTGGATCCAGCTGAAGTAATAGAACTGGTACGTAACAATCAGGCTAAAAAGGACTATAAGCCGCAGGGAGAGATCGAGCGGATTTTCGACGATGAACCCACTACAGTTGCAGAACCACGTCATGAGGTAAAGCTGGCCGTTTCTCTGCCAAAGCTACTGTTTGGATTTAAGGAGGCTGAAGTAGGCCTAACGGGTGAAGAATTGCTCCGTCATGATCTGGAAACCAAGCTGATGCTAGATCTCCTGTTTGGCTCCAGTACACAACTGTATCAAAAGCTCTACGATGAGGATCTGATTTCGGACAGTTTTGGTCATGAGTACAATAGCACGCAGCAATATGCATTCTCTGCAATCGGTGGGGATACCAAAGACCCGGATCGGCTGTTGGCGAGAATACGTGAAGAGGTGGAGTTCATCCAGAAGCAGGGCTTTGCAGCAGAACATTTTGAACGGGCACGCAAAAAGAAAATCGGTGGTTATCTGCGTACACTCAATTCACCAGAAAATATTGCGCATGAATTTACAAGACATCGCTTCCGGGGCAGCGATTTTTTCCAACTGCTTCCGATTTATGAAAGTATCACGCTTGAGGATGTAAATCGCCGTCTGAAAGACCATATCCAGTGGGATCAACTCGCAATATCACTAGTGGTGAGTCCGTAATGTCCAGGGAGAGGGAAACGATGACCACCGAGGGCGGAGAACTAAAAGCGATTGGCGATACAACCGTGCTGATTACAGGAGCAAGTGGCGGAATTGGTGCGGCTATTGCTGAGCGTTTTGCAGCTGTAGGGATGAATGTGGTCATTCACTACATGAAGTCCCATGAAAAAGCAAATGAAGTTGCCCGTCGTTGCATGGCTTATTCAGGCAAGGTAATGACCGCGTCAGCGGATCTGCGGAGCAAGGAGCAGATCGAACGCATGCGTGAAAAGCTGGATAATCACGGGATGAAGCCGGATATTCTTGTGAACAATGCCGGACTATCTCATTATGGGCTGTTAACAGATGTTTCGGAAGAGGAATGGGACGAAGTGATGGCTGTCAATGTTAAGGGAACCTTTTTGTGCACGCAGGTTTTTATGCCACATATGATTTCCCAACGCTATGGCCGCATTGTGAATGTTTCATCCGTGTGGGGGATATGTGGTGCTTCGTGCGAGGTGTTGTATTCCACCACCAAGGGAGGCATTAACGCTTTCACTAAAGCGCTGGCTCAAGAGGTAGCACCTTCCGGGGTGACAGTGAATGCTGTAGCTCCAGGTGCAGTGGATACGTCGATGCTGGATCATTTGGATGAAGGCGAAATTACCAGTTTGGAAGAAGAAATTCCTGCTGGACGATTGGCTCGACCTGATGAAATATCGTCCCTAGTTTATTTTCTTGCGCTTCCTGAGTCAGGTTATATTAATGGCCAGGTCATAAGTCCTAACGGAGGATGGGTGACTTAAGGGAAATAGCGCTTGGAGGAATCCACCAGTATAGTAAGCGTCTGAGAAGAGCATATTACAACTGTTGATTTTAAATCTGAATCATCTAAGGAGGATTTAAGTATGTCAACAGTTGTTCAGAATTTTGATGTTTGGAAAAAGTTCCTCGGTCAGCGTGTAGAGCAAGCGGAGAAGCTGGGAATCAGCCAAGATACCATTTCTGAGCTTGCTTATGAAATTGGTGATTTTCTGGATGAGAAGGTCGATCCAGCCAACCATTCCAACCGCGCACTGAAAGAACTGTGGGGAGTTGCCGATGAGGACGAGCGTCACACCATCGCCCGGCTAATGGTTAAATTGGCCAAGAGCAACGCATAAGTAGGAACCAACATGAAAAGCTCCCTTTTGGGGGCTTTTCTGTAATGGTTACAGAGCTGTTCTTGTAATTCCATTGTAATTTATATATCATAAACGTGATTGAGGCTTACAACACAATGCAGCCTATCAAATTTCAATAATTGGTTTTGTCGAAAGATGTTATTTTATGATACAATAATGCTTTGATTTGGAGTTGTTGACGGTTTGAATGTGAATGAGGTGCTAACGTGACGGAAGAAACGAAACAGTGGTACATGGAGTACAAGATACATAAAAATCGACCCGGACTGCTGGGAGACATTGCTTCCATGCTTGGTATTCTGGGGGTTAATATACTGACGATCAACGGTGTTGAAGGCGAAAGACGGGGGATGTTGCTTGAAACGGACGATGACGAGAAGATACGCATTCTCGGAGACACGTTAAAAAAAGCGAGCAACATTACAGTCACGGCCTTACGTGCTCCGAGACTGGTTGATATATTGGCAGTAAGACACGGCCGTTACATCGATCGGGATTCGGATGATCGTAAAACATTTCGCTTTACACGCGATGAGCTTGGGTTGCTGGTCGATTTTTTGGGTGAAGTATTAAAGAGGGACGGCAATCAGGTGATCGGTCTTCGCGGGATGCCGCGTGTGGGCAAAACGGAATCCATTATTGCCAGTAGCGTATGCGCAATGAAGCGTTGGACTTTTGTGTCTTCAACGTTACTACGACAGACGGTACGCAGTCAGCTCTCTGAAGAAGAAATGAACCCAAACAATGTGTTTATTATTGATGGTATTGTGAGTACAATTCGGTCAAATGAAAGACATTATCATCTGCTTCAGGAAATCATGAGTATGCCAAGTACTAAAGTGATTGAGCATCCTGATGTATTTGTACGTGAATCAGGATACAGCTTTGACGATTTCAATATCATTATTGAGCTTCGCAATAATCCGGCTGAGGAAATTATTTATGATACCTTTACAGCCAGTTATACAGAAGATCTTTAAATAAGCGTAATTACACAAGGAGATGATGACATGTCAGAACTGGGTCAGCAATTAAAGGAGGCCCGGCTGCAAAAAGGATTGAGCCTTGACGATGTTCAGGAAATGACGAAGATACGCAAACGTTATCTGGAAGCCATTGAGACGGGCGATTACAAAGTGCTGCCGGGAAGCTTTTATGTCAGAGCTTTTATTAAAACATACGCTGAAACGGTCGGGTTGAACCCCGATGAGATTCTGGAAGGGCATCAAAGCAATGTGCCTGAACCTGAGCCGGAAGCAGTCATGGAGCCTGTTACACAGAAACGCTCCAGCCGTCCCGCCACGATTGGTAATCTTAAATGGTTGCCTACAGCGTTAATGTGGCTTTTTCTAGTTCTCATTGTTGGGGTTATTTATGCTTATTGGGTGAGCAACAACCATTCAACTCCAAAAACAGCAGAAAACACAACGCCGATTACAACACCAAGTACAACACCAAGTACAACACCAAGCACGTCTACTCCTGATACCACTACGACACAGCCGAACAATGGTCAAACGACGGCTCCAAATGGTGCTGGTGGGCAGACTCCTGATGCGGGGCAAACCGGCCAAACTCAGCCAGGTGGTACGGGGAGTACGGGTGCTACTACTCCAGATACTGGACAGCAGCCGGATACGACTACGCCACAACAAGGTGTAACTGTGGCACAGGACGGCAAGCAAGGCAAGACGACGATTTTTAAAGTTTCCAGTTCAACGGGAGCCGCGGTCAAGGTTGATATTAAAGCGACGGGCGAAAGCTGGCTTGAAGTGTACAAGGGAGAAAATTCCCGTGGAGAAAAGCTGAGTTATGGTATGACTAAAAGTGGAGATGCCATGTCTTTCGATATTGGTCCAGAAGGTTTATATATCAAATCAGGACGGTCTTCTGCCACAGATATTTCCGTAGCAGGTCAACCGATAACAGATAATAAATCGACTACTCGTGTACTGATCCAGCAAGGAGAAGCTTCTTCGACCGGAACGAGTGCAGGGGTAACGGGTTCACCTGCAGATTCTACGACAGGTAGCAGTACGGATTCAGCACAAAGTAGTACAGATTCTACAACTACTGATGGTGAATAAACGCCTTGGTGCGAGGAAATACTAATGACTGTAATTCCTGGAAAGGCAGTCATTTCATTTTCCGCAAAGTGAGGTGTATACGTTATGACCGTCAGCTGGATTGTGACTGGGCTCGGTATAATTGTCAGTTTACTGGGCTATTATCTGACACCGAATGCATGGGGCTATGGCATACTGGGCTTTGGTCTTGCTCACATTGTGCTTGGACTTTTGGATATGTTCCGAACCCCAACACGAAGCCATAATTAGATATTTTGACCGTAATTGAAATAAAGGCGTTTTTGTCAGGAAAACTGGCAAGAACGCCTTTTTAGTCAACGGATTATTGGATTTTTGTAAATGACTAGCCTATAATTAGATATTGAACTTTGTTGTGGAAAGGAAAGTGAAACGATGGCTTCAGAAAATTCATTTGATATCGTCTCCAAAATGGATATGCAGGAGTTAACAAATGCGGTTCATCAGACGGAGCGTGAAATTGAAACTCGATTTGATTTCAAGGATAGCAAAAGTAGCCTTAAGCTTGAGAAAGAAGCTCTTACGATTGCATCGGAAGACGAATACAAGCTGAATGCGGTGATTGATATTTTGCAATCTAAAATGGCCAAACGAGGTCTGTCCCTTAAAAATGTGGAGTATGGCAAATTGGAACCCGCCTCTTTAGGTTCAGTGCGTCAGCGTCTTTCGCTTAAGCAGGGAATTGATCAGGATAATGCCAAGAAAATTAACATTCTTATTCGGGACTCCAAGCTAAAAGTTAAAAGTCAGATTCAAGGTGATCAAATCCGAGTGACCGGAAAAAACAGGGATGATTTACAGGCGATCATTCAATTGCTGCGTAAAGCTGATTTGCCATTGGAGCTTCAATTTACAAACATGAAATAAAGCCGTTTTCCCTCATACATTTTGTAGGAAAAAACGTTGCTTGATGTGCGGCAGGTTATTTTGACATGCGTTTTGTGCCATATTATACTTGTAACGAAAATGCAGACAATTCAGGTGTATAGCGCTCGTCGATAGCGATTTACATAGGATTGAATTTAATCCGAAAACTGCCATTTGTAATCAAGTACGATAATCAGGGGAGAGTGTGTTGTGAATTTACCCAACAGAATTACAATAACGCGGATTTGCCTTATTCCGGTGATGATGCTGGCTTTGCTGGTGGACTTTGATTTTTATCCGCCGCCGATTGAGATCGGAGCTTTCAAGCTGCCGTATAATCAGCTGATTGCGGCTATCATTTTCCTTGTAGCAGCCAGCACGGATGGTCTTGACGGATATTTGGCACGTAAAAATAATATGGTCACCAATTTGGGCAAGCTGTTGGACCCCCTTGCTGATAAGCTTTTGGTAACCGCCATTTTGGTTTCCTTGGTAGAAATGGGAAAAATCGATTCGTGGATTGTCGTTGTGATTGTTAGCCGTGAGTTTGCGGTTACGGGTCTGCGTCAGATTGCCTTACTGGATGGTTCTGTGGTTGCTGCAAGCAATTGGGGCAAATTGAAGACGATCATCCAGATCGTTGCTATTGTAGCGTTGCTCATTAATAATTTCCCGTTTGTTTTTCTTGGTATCCCGTTTGATTTAATAGCGATATGGGCAGCGGTGTTGATCACCATTTATTCGGGTATTGATTATTTTGTGAAAAATATCCACTTGCTGAGCTCCTCCAAAGTTTAACAGGATAAATTTTATGGAAACAGCAATAGGGACTAAACTTATTGCTGTTTCTTTACATAATTCCCATAATATTCGCAGTACAGGAGGAAGAATTGATGAAAGCTGAAATAATTGCAGTAGGTACAGAGTTATTGCTCGGACAAATAGTGAATACAAATGCTCAATATTTGTCACAAGAGTTGGCTACAATCGGAATCGATGTATATTTTCAGACTGTAGTTGGCGATAACATAGATCGGCTTCAGGAAGCGATAAGAATTGCTCAGAAGCGTGCGGATATTATTTTGTTTTCCGGTGGTCTGGGACCGACTCAGGATGATTTGACGAAAGATGCGATAGCGTCTGTATTGGGGCGAAAATTGCACATAGATCGTCTTGCAATGGACAAGCTAGATCAGTTTTTCCGTAACCGTGGGGTAGAAATGACCGAGAATAACCGCCGGCAGGCGCTTTCTATTGAAGGCGCTACTCCCCTTGAAAATGAGACAGGGCTAGCTGTGGGCGACGCAATTGCACAGGACGGTAAATTTTATGTAGTTTTGCCTGGACCGCCTAAGGAACTCAAACCCATGTTTGCAAACCAAGCGAAACCTTGGTTGCTTCAGCAGGCATTGAGCGGTGAGGAAATGCCAATTTATTCAAAAATGCTAAAATTTGCAGGGATCGGTGAGTCAGCTCTTGAAACCCATTTGTTAGATCTGATCCAATCCCAGACAGACCCCACGATTGCTCCTTATGCCAAGGAAGGGGAAGTCACGATCCGTATATCCACCAAGGCGGCCAGCGAAAGTGAAGCACTAATTAAGCTGACGGCTACGGAAGTAGAAATTCAGCAGCGTCTTTCGGAATATATGTATGCAAGTGAAGATGTTACGCTGGAGAAGGTTATCGTAGATCTAATGGCCAAACGCGGGCTCACTGTGAGTGCGGCAGAAAGCTGTACAGGTGGAATGCTGATGGAACACATCACTTCTATACCTGGCAGTGCTGTTATGTTTCAAGGTGGCATCGTGTGCTATTCCAATGAAATGAAGATGAAATTACTCAACGTGCCTTATGATTATTTGGAAGGGGATCAAGCGCCAGGTGCAGTGAGTAAGGAAGTAGCCCTTGTGCTTGCAGAGCAGGCAAGAATGATCATGGACAGCGATTTTGGACTTTCAGTTACTGGTGTTGCCGGGCCTGGGTATTCCGAACGGAAGCCAGTCGGTCTGGTGTATATTGGCATTGCTGAACGCGACAAGGAAACGGAAGTACATGAACTGAGACTGAGTGGTAACCGTGAAACAATCCGACTGCGATCAGTCAAAGCAATCCTGTACAGATTGTGGCGCAGACTGGTAGAGAACGAGAAACTCTTTTAAACATCTATGTACAGTGTGGGTCGTAGAGTTGTTTTAGATAGATATTCATGATATAATCTTCTTATCGGAAGAACCGTTGCAAAGCCTTTTGCCAGCGGTTCTTTTTTTGTTTTAAGAGACAGGTGTAATTGTAGAAGAGAGCTGTGTGAACAAAAAAAACGAATGTATGTTCGAAAAAATGCTTGGCAAGCGTGTCAAAACAAGGTATTATTAAAGTACAAACAATGAAGGATGTGAGTTTATTGTCAGATCGTCGTGCTGCGCTGGATATGGCGCTCCGTCAAATAGAAAAGCAATTTGGTAAAGGTTCCATTATGAAGTTGGGTGAGTCTACCCACATGCAAGTGGAAACGATCCCCAGTGGTTCGATTGCTTTGGATATTGCGTTAGGAACGGGCGGCTTTCCAAGAGGCCGGGTTATTGAAATATACGGACCGGAATCATCCGGTAAAACGACAGTAGCTCTTCACGCTATCGCAGAGGTGCAAAAAACAGGCGGACAAGCCGCCTTTATCGACGCCGAGCATGCGCTTGATCCGTCGTATGCAAGCAAGCTGGGTGTCAATATTGATGAGTTGTTACTATCGCAACCAGATACAGGAGAGCAGGCGCTTGAGATTGCCGAAGCTCTTGTACGTAGTGGAGCAGTAGACATTGTAGTTGTTGACTCCGTAGCGGCACTTGTGCCCAAGGCAGAGATTGAAGGCGAAATGGGAGATTCCCACGTTGGTCTTCAAGCACGTTTGATGTCTCAGGCATTGCGTAAGCTTTCTGGAGCCATTAATAAGTCGAAAACCATTGCTATTTTTATTAACCAGCTACGTGAAAAAGTAGGTGTTATGTTCGGTAACCCTGAAACAACACCAGGTGGACGTGCCTTGAAGTTTTACTCTACGGTACGTTTGGATGTTCGTCGTATTGAAAGTTTGAAAATGGGTAACGACATTGTGGGTAACCGCACACGTATTAAAGTCGTGAAGAACAAAGTTGCCCCTCCTTTCCGTCAGGCTGAGGTAGATATTATGTACGGTGAGGGCATTTCCAAAGAAGGTAGCCTGATCGATATCGGTACGGAGCATGACATTGTCGACAAGAGCGGAGCCTGGTATTCCTACGAAGGTGAGCGCCTTGGTCAGGGACGTGAGAATGCTAAGCAATTTTTGAAGGAAAATCCGAATATTGCTAGTACGATCGAACAAAAAATTCGGGTGGCCAGCAATCTGATTACGACGGTTGCTCCGCCTACAGAAGAAGAGTTGGCACAGCAAGCGAAGGAAGAACAGGAATTGTTGGAGCTTGAATAAAGCTCGGTGAATCCTGGTTTGTGAACTGGGGCCAGGGTTATGGCACCGTCCGTTTGAATAGCATGATTCTGATGCCCTGCACAGTTGTGCAGGGCATTTTTGCATCAACTAGAGTCTGCTTTGTCAGTGGAATCTAACTTTTGCGTAGCAGGTGTTCAAAGGCTGCTTTCGTGAATTTCAAAGTGAGGGAAATATATTGCAGTTGGACGATGAAGATGAATACACTTCGGAAGCAAATAAGCAACAAGGGATTTCTCTTTTTCCGGATCATGAGGAATTGATGATTACTAGGGTAGAGCAGGGACAGGGACGCAAACATGGAAGGTATATCATACATTTTGGTCCTTATTCACTGTCTGTATTAGAAGATGTAATGATCAAGTACAATATGTTCAAAGGAACGTCATTTGATAAAAAAGAACTGGAAGATATCGTTCTGGCAGATGAAAAGCAACAGGCTTATGTACTTGCGCTTCGCTATTTGGGGCGAAAGCCTCGCACACGTCAGGAAATTGCCCAGCGTTTAGCGCAAAAAGAACTGGATCAGTCTGTTATTGACGAAGTAATGGTCCGACTCCATAGGGAACAACTCGTAGATGATGATTTATACGCCCGTCAATGGGCAAGGCAGCGCATAACAAGCCAACGTAAGGGGAAGATGTGGGTTAGGCAAGAACTTCGTCAGAAGGGCATCTCTAAAGCCTCTATTGGCGAAGCGTTAGGTGAGATCACCGATAATGAGGAGTGGGAGAGCGCTTTGACGGTCGGACGTAAGAAATGGAATCAGGTACGTGGTGATATAATGGAGAAAAAAAGGAAAACATACCCTTTTCTCATGAGACGCGGATATTCGGGGGATATGACACGCCGGGTAGTCAATCATCTCACTGCGACCGAGCATGACGCTGCTTCAGATGACGAGGAATTGTTGCAGTGGGAGGAATAGTTGCCAAACGGCTGCTGAACCTTTGGCTAGTATGAACGGATAGGATGAGCTAGTTATTACATGGAAAGCTGCATGGTAGTCTACTAATGTTTGCATTCCCTTGACAATGCCATTTGTCAAATAATAAAATATATATGAAACGATACTTGTGGAACGCCCTTTTTCCTTCCAAAAAAGCGGAATCCACGGTGAGTTCTCATCGCCAAATAACAAGTGATGCCGCTATGCCAGGCGGAATTGTACATGTGAAAGCATGTGCATATGAAATGAAACGACCTTGTGTCGTTGTCTTAGTTTGACGATCAAAGTAAATGTGACAATTGCAAAAAGTCCCAAGGAATGCCTTGGAGGAACCAACGGGGAGGTGAACAGTATGATGACTGCGATCTGGTTCGTTCTCGTTGCTGTAGCCGCGTTATTCTTTGGGTTCGGGATTGGTTATTTTATTCGCAAATCTATTGCAGAAGCTAAGATCTCCAGTGCGGAAGAAGCTGCCGCGCAAATCGTGGAGAACGCGAAAAAAGAGGCAGAAGCGCTGAAGAAGGAAACGGTATTGGAAGCGAAAGATGAAATCCACCGCATCCGTGCCGAAGCTGAAAAAGAAACTCGTGAACGTCGCAATGAAATTCAACGACAGGAACGAAGATTGCTGCAAAAAGAAGAATCGCTGGATAAAAAATTGGAATCGCTGGAACGCAAAGAAGAACAAGTGGCCAACAAAGAGAAACGAATCGATGAAACCCAGCAGCAAATTGATTTGATTTACAAGAGTCAGGTAACTGAGTTGGAACGTATTTCCAATCTGACGATGGAGGATGCAAGAAGTATTATTCTGACCAACGTAGAGCAGGAAGTTCGTCATGAAACAGCTCAGATGATTAAAGAAATTGAACAGCAGGCCAAAGAAGAAGCGGACAAAAAGTCTCGTGAAATCATCACACTGGCCATCCAACGCTGTGCGGCAGATCATGTAGCAGAAACGACGGTTTCTGTTGTCACATTGCCGAACGAAGAAATGAAAGGCCGGATCATCGGGCGCGAAGGCCGTAATATCCGTGCACTTGAAACCCTTACAGGAATTGACCTCATTATTGATGATACGCCGGAAGCTGTTATTTTGTCTGGATTTGATCCGATTCGTAGAGAGATTGCGCGTACTGCGCTTGAAAAGCTCGTAGCGGACGGACGGATACATCCGGCTCGTATTGAAGAGATGGTGGAAAAATCCCGTAAAGAGGTGGACGAACGAATCCGTGAGTATGGTGAACAGGCCACCTTTGAGGTGGGCGTGCATAGCTTGCATCCAGATTTGATCAAGATCTTGGGACGTCTCAAGTTCCGTACAAGTTACGGACAGAACGTATTGAAGCACTCGATGGAAGTTGCATACTTGACAGGTCTGATGGCCGGGGAACTGGGCGAAGACGTTGTACTGGCAAGACGGGCAGGATTGCTGCATGACATCGGGAAGGCGCTGGATCATGAAGTGGAAGGTTCGCACGTTGAAATTGGCGTGGAGCTGGCGAAGAAGTACAAGGAACACCCGGTCGTCATCAACAGCATTGCCTCACATCACGGCGACTGCGAAGCGACTTCAGTGATCGCCATGCTGGTTGGGGCGGCAGATGCCCTGTCAGCAGCAAGACCGGGAGCGCGGCGTGAAACGCTAGAGACGTACATCCGTCGTCTTGAGAAGCTGGAACGCATCTCCGAATCTTTTGAAGGCGTTGAAAAATCATACGCGATTCAAGCCGGACGCGAAGTTCGTGTCATGGTACAGCCAGAGAAAATTGATGATGCGGAAGCATTCCGACTGGCCCGCGATATTACGAAAACGATTGAGAATGAACTGGACTATCCGGGACATATCAAGGTCACCGTCATACGCGAGACCCGTGCGGTAGAATACGCAAAATAAAAGCATTTCAATGAAAAGTGGCCGCTGCTTGTAGGGCCACTTTTCATTATGTAAGGCAGACTAGGGAGGGCTTTCTATCAACGTATTATTTATTGGAGACATCGTCGGCAGTGTAGGCAGAAAGGCACTGAGGGAGAATCTCCCTTCGCTAAAATCAAAATACAACCCGCATGTTATTATTGTGAACGGAGAAAATGCGGCTTCGGGAAGAGGAATTACCCCAGCCATCGCCAGAGAGTTTTTTGATTGGGGCGTTCATGGGATTACGATGGGAAATCATACTTGGGATAATAAGGAAATATTTGATTTTATAGATGATGAGCCGCGGATCATCCGCCCGGCTAACTTTCCACCAGGAACACCAGGCCGGGGTCATACCGTTGTAAAAGGTGGAGGTAAGGAGCTGGCTATTGTTAATCTGCAAGGTAGAACTTTTTTGCCAGCTATTGACGATCCATTCCGTGCAGCAGATGAAATTGTCGATGAGCTGCGCAAAAAACATAAACATATCCTAGTTGATTTCCACGCCGAAGCAACCTCGGAAAAAATCGCTATGGGTTGGCATTTGGATGGACGTGCTTCAATCGTGGTAGGTACGCACACACATGTACAGAGCAATGACGATACGATTTTGCCACAAGGAACTGCGTATCAGACAGATGCGGGAATGGTAGGTCCTTATGAGGGAGTGCTTGGGATGCAGAAAGAGGCTGTGTTACAGAAATTCCAGACCCAGCTTCCAGTACGTTTTCAAGTGGACATGGGCAAATGGCATTTTCATGCCATCAGCGTAGAGCTGAATGATAACGATGGAAAAGCCCGCAAAATTCAGAAAATCAGACTCAAAGAAGATGAATGGCGGATGGATTAACCTTTTTGTGAGCTACTTAAGGAAAGAATAAGGAAAACTGTCACCAAAAAGCAGGAATTTTTTGCTGACCCTCGAATAACATCTAATAGTGGAATCAAACCATCATCATTCCCAGGGGAGGTACTTACTATGGATGTATTAAAAGTATCAGCAAAATCCAATCCCAATTCAGTTGCAGGCGCACTCGCAGGAGTACTGCGTGAACGCGGAAATGCAGAATTACAGGCGATTGGAGCGGGTGCACTAAACCAAGCCATTAAAGCGGTAGCCATTGCCCGGGGATTTGTCGCACCAAGCGGAGTGGATTTGATTTGTATTCCTGCTTTTACAGACATTGTTATTGATGGAGAAGATCGGACTGCGATCAAATTGATTGTAGAGCCAAGATAATAAATGTAAGTTGCCTGAGCCTGTTTACGATTTGTAAACGGGCTTTTTTGCTTTGTGAGTCTGTTACTATGATTTTTAAAATAAATTTGTGATGCTTCAATCTCTAAATGGAGGTAAGATGCATGAATGATAAGCTAAAAGTGAATTGGCCAGTTGTTGACTTTCATTGTGATGTGTTATGTAAAATGCAGCTCGATGCGCAGATCGATTTCAGTCATCCATCGCTTGATGTCACAAAAGAACGTTTGCTAGAAGGTAACGTGCGGTTGCAAACATTTGCTATATATATTTCTCAGGTATTGGGCACGCCAAGATTTGAGCATGTGATTCGTCAAATTGAGCTGTTCAGGCAGCATGTTACCTCTATCTCAGGTGGGTTGAGACCATTGCTGTGGAAGGAAGACTTGGTAATGTGTAAAAATACGTCCGCAGTGCATCAGGAGGAGCAAGTAAAGCAGGCAGGAAAAGAGAAGCGCATGGAAAAGATAACGTATGTGGATGGTAATGGGACGGATCATACATGGGCACCTTGGGCTTTGCTCTCACTGGAGGGGGTAGATGCGCTGGAAGGGAACCCGTTTTATGCAGAATTGTGCTATGCCATGGGAATACGATTGATTGGACTGACATGGAATTATGCGAACTGGGCAGCTGACGGCATTATGGAACATAGAGGTGGCGGGCTGAGTAGCAAGGGGCGCGATTTGGTCAATCGCTGTAATGACCTGGGACTGCTGCTAGATGTATCGCATTTGTCGGTACAGGGCTTCTGGGAGGTGCTAGAGGAGGCCACTCTACCGCCCATTGCTTCGCATTCGAATGCCTTTGCGAAGTGTGCTCATCCTCGAAATCTACGGGATGAACAGATTTGTGCACTGATCGCTCGTAACGGACGGATTGGTTTGACCTTCGTCACAATGTTTCTCAAAGAGCAGGGCATGGTAACTGCTGAGGATCTGCTACCACACATTGAGCATATTTGTTCATTAGGCGGCGAAAGGCATTTGATGTTTGGCTCTGATTTTGACGGTATCGAGCACCATGTGCAAGGGCTGGAGCATTCGGGGAAATATCCGATTTTTGCAGAACTGCTGCTGAAGCATTACCCTGAGGAGCTGGTCAAGGGATGGCTGGGAGGACATGCGCTGGAATACTTGCAAACGAATCTGCCTTCCAAAATTTCTTCTTAAATAGCTATTTATAGAGGGAATTTTTAGCTGCGAACACTCTTGACAAAGCGAGAAGGATTACGAAATAATTGGAGCATCTTAGAATTGCATGGTGCTAAAATAACATTTGCAGAAATACGGCAGACGTTGGAGCGAGACTGACGGGTCACCATGCTGCACCGCCATATCAGAGGGGGCTCCATTACATAATGTTGATAAAAAAGGTTACCTGGCTTGAGCTCTTTTATGACTTGTTGTTCGTAGCTGCTGTCTCCAAGGCCACTCATGTTTTGCTACATGTTGAGCATGGTAGTATCTCATGGGAACATATGGAAAAGTTTATTATGATTTTTATCCCAATATGGTGGGCTTGGGTGGGGCAAACGGTCTACAACAATCGTTTTGGGCAAGACAGTATAACACATCGAATTTTTATGATCCTGCAATTGTTTTTCGTGTTGATCATGACCGCCAGCCTGAATATAGATTTTGATGCGTATTATGTATCTTTTTTTGTTGGCTATATTGGGTTAAGAGGTTTGACTGTCGTTCAATATTTACTTTCGGCACCCAAAGAAACGGCTCATAAACAGGAAACAGCTCGTTTTTTCGGAATTTATTTTTGGATTGGAATAGTCATTTCTAGTTTCTCCCTCTTCTTTGATTCTTGGGTTCGATATTTGATTTTATATACAGGTATAGCTATTGATATCCTCGTTCCTTTGATTGGCCGTAAAAAGTTGGTGATCACACCTATCCATACGGAGCATCTTTTAGAACGCTTTGCACAGTTCACCTTAATTTTGCTTGGCGAATCTGTGATAAGTATGCTTTCTGTTTTACAATCCGATCATTTTACGGTTTCTTCTATTGTATTTGCTGCTTTGGCTTTTGTATTAGTCATCGCAATCTGGTGGCAATATTTTGAGAATATGGAGAAGCGCGTAGATAAATCAAAACAATCAGCAGGACAGACTATTATTTATGGTCATTTGTTTATTTATCTTTCCCTTAGCATGCTAGCTGCTTCGATTCAGCTCTTGTTTTTGGGACAAGTAGACTATATCTTTGTGCTTTGCTTTACCTTTGCTTCTGTTTTTATTTACTTTTTGTCGGTTTTGCTGGTATTTCATCAGTACAGATTAAGTCATCTGAAACCTCGTCTCAGAGTCATTTTTTTCTTAACTGGAATACTCTGTGTCCTGTTTATTCTTAATATATTTGTTGTCGTTCCCCCTCATCTCATCGTAGCTGAAATCATGCTTTTCTTTCTCTTGTTCGCTAAAACGACGGTTTGATCCGATTTCTATGGACGATATTTAACGCTGATTAGGGCGAAAAAGGGAACTTTATACGCTCTCCTTTTCTTTCTTGGCAAAATAGGAGTATAATAGCATGGATGTGTAAAGTATTGTATAGAGAAAAAGGAGTGACCACACGATGAGTAAAATCGTACCTGTCGGCGTTTCAGCCCGTCATATTCACCTGACTCAAGAGCATATTGAAATTTTGTTCGGAGCAGGCTATCAATTAACTGAATTTAAACCTTTGTCCCAAACAGGACAATTTGCCGCAAATGAAACGGTAGCTGTAATTGGTTCTAAGGGTCAATTTGATAAGGTTCGCATTTTGGGACCTGCTCGTCCCGCATCCCAATTGGAAATCTCTCGCACTGATTCCTTTGCTATTGGTGTAAAAGCACCTGTACGCGAATCTGGTAGCATTGATGGTACACCAGGAATCACGGTAAAAGGACCCGCTGGTGAAGTGGAACTGCAAGAAGGCGTGATTGTAGCAGCCCGCCATATTCATTTCCATACATCTGATGCAGCTAAATGGGACATTAAGGACAAGCAGTTGCTGAAAGTACGTGTCGGCGGCGAACGTGGCCTTGTATTTGAAAATGTTCTTGCACGTGTGTCCGATTCTTTTGCTTTGGATATGCACATTGATACAGATGAAGCGAACGGAGCCGGTGTGAAAAACGGTGACAACGCTGAAATCGTAGACTAATATACACGTATTTAAATGCCGGAAGGCTTAAAGAGTCCGATTCTTGCAAAAGAATCGGGCTTTTTACATACTATATAATTCACAAATACTTCACTAATGTACAAAAAGAACATGAGTTCACATTGCACTCAATGGTATCTGCGGCTGATCTATGGCGATGGCCTATAAATCATGCTATAATTTAGTGTAATGCCTTTTTTAAAGGTTTTTTAGAACTAAAATAAATTTACCAAGCCTAAAGATACAGTAAAATCACAAATTAGCTCGTGAAATAGATGGTGTAAGGAGTGACTAAGGAATGGAAAAGAAAACAAAAGATTACTCCAAATATTTTGATTTCTCGGATGCGAAGATTATTTCTGAAGATGAGCATAGCAAAAAGATCCGTATTCGCGGACGTGAAATCAACATTATGGCGGAGCCGAACCATAGAAAAGAAAAGCAACGCGGTAAAGAGGATGTACAGGTATTATATGATAACGCAGTCCCGGATGAGCTAAAGCATATCGGTGAGGGAAAGCATTATATCGTATACACATTCGGTTGCCAAATGAACGAGCATGATTCCGAAACCATAAAAGGCTTGCTGGAGCAAATGGGCTACCAGGCAACCGAGGATCGGAAGGAAGCAGACATCATTTTACTGAACACTTGTGCTATCCGTGAAAATGCGGAGGATAAAGTGTTTGGCGAGCTGGGTCACCTCAAGCATCTCAAAACAGAAAAGCCAGGACTGCTGCTCGGCGTGTGTGGCTGCATGTCACAAGAAGAGAATGTCGTTAACCGGATTATGCAAAAACACGGTTTTGTCGATATGATTTTTGGTACCCACAATATTCATCGTCTGCCTCAGCTCGTCAAGGAAGCACTCTTTAGCAAAGAAATGGTGGTCGAAGTGTGGTCTAAGGAAGGCGACATTATCGAAAACCTGCCGAAGAAGCGCGAGGGTATGCGGGCTTGGGTGAACATTATGTACGGTTGTGATAAATTTTGCACCTATTGCATTGTTCCCTTTACACGTGGTAAGGAAAGAAGCCGCCGTCCAGAGGATGTTATCGCTGAAGTACGGGATTTGGCACGTCAAGGCTTTAAAGAAATCACCTTACTGGGGCAAAATGTTAACGCTTATGGCAAGGATTTGAAAGATTTGAATTACAGATTCGGGGATCTGATGGATGATATGCGCAAAATTAATATCCCGCGTGTACGTTTTACGACATCACATCCACGTGATTTTGATGACCATTTGGTTGAAGTGCTTGGTAAGGGTGGCAATTTGGTGGAGCATATCCATCTGCCTGTTCAATCCGGTAATACGGATATATTGAAGAAAATGAACCGAAAATATACCCGTGAGCGTGTTCTGGAACTGGCTGCGAAGATTAAAACAGCTGTTCCGCATGTTTCTCTGACAACAGATATCATCGTAGGTTTCCCGGGCGAAACAGACGAGCAGTTTGAAGATACTCTATCTTTGGTGCGCGAGGTCGGCTATGACTTTGCCTACACATTTATTTATTCACCACGTGAAGGTACGCCAGCTGCTTCGATGGAAGATAATGTGCCTATGTCGGTTAAAAAAGAGCGTCTCCGGCGTCTGAACATTGCTGTGAACCAAAACAGCCTTCGCTTTAATAGTCGATTGCGTGGCGAAGTGGTTGAAGTGCTGGTGGAAGGCGAGAGCAAAAATGACAGCAAAGTGCTTGCCGGTCGGACCCGTTCCAATAAGCTTGTACATTTTGAGGGTTCTAAGGACCTGATTGGTTCCTTTGTTCAAGTGAAAATTACGGAACCTATGACCTTTTACATCAAAGGTGATCTGGTTGAAACGGCTGTAGCAGTTAACGGATAAAAGAATATTCTAGCGGGTTGCATGCGGTCTGAGTAAAGGGCTGTGTGCAAGCCGTCTAAGTGAGAAAAGGAGCGATGGACAATGACAGAGGAGCGGTTGCAACAAACAGAACTTCAATCGGCGGCGCGCCAGCATGATCATTTGGTCAATCGCGAAATGATATTGGCAAAAGCCAAAGAATTGGCAGGTATTTTGGGTAGCAGTGAGGAAGTACAGGTATTCCGAAAAGCAGAAGAAAAGATTCAGGATCATGGGCGCATCCAGCAACTGATTGCAACGATGAAAAAGAAGCAAAAGGAAATTGTAGCATTTGAATCCTTGAAGAATCAAAAAATGATTGCCAAAATAGAGGCCGAACTTCAGGAGCTACAGGAAGAGCTTGACGGTATTCCAATTGTAACGGAGTTTCAGCAGAGTCAGGTGGAAATTAATGAGCTACTGCAAATGGTGATTATGGCGATCCGTGATACCGTTGCTGAGAAGGTAAACGTAGAAGAGGGAAAAAGCACTTCCTCGTCGAATTGCAGTGATTAGAATGAAATCTATGGTGTGGAGGCGTAGCTTCCACGCCTTTTTTTCGAAAGCATTTTGCCAACGTATATGGTTATAGGACTTCAAGAGAAATGGGACAACATAGAAGGGATGGAAGCAAGGGAATGGATAAGTTGGGTAAGATGCTAGAGGGAGAGAATAATACTTTTTGGGAGTATTTAGGGTGTGAACTGATTGCAGCTGATGCAAACGAGGTACAGATCGCTTTGGAGGCCAAACAAGAGCATACCAATGTGATGGGTATTGTCCATGGGGGTGTACTTACTTCATTGATGGATCAGGCGATGGGGATGGTCAGTATGGCTTCACGAAATATGGATCCATGTGTAACGACGAACCTGAATGTTCATTTCTTGTCACCCATGAGGCAAGGACGACTGGAGGTTAGGGCGCGAATTCTTCATCAAGGAGGTCGCACGATAACCACTGAGGCGGAAGTAAGAGATAGTGAAGGCACACTCGGTTCTACATCTACAGCAACCTTCCGAGTATTACGTACACAAGCAAGTGATTCAGGCAAGGCCTGACACTTGACAAAAAAAATTAGTATGTCATAATGAATTTATCAAAACGATATAATATGGTGATGCCAATGGATAGCAATCGTATAAACGAAGAGGCGCAAAAGGCGTCGTACAACATTAAGAAATACCGTACCCCGGATGGAGCTCCGGCGGATATCGTTATGTTTACCTTAACGAAGCGGGAGCGCAAGACGGTAACAAAGACATTGCCGATTCGTGAGCTGAAAGTGATGCTCATCAAGCGCCGCAGTTGGCCTTTTGCAGGACGCTGGGCGTTGCCTGGAGGGTTTTGTCAGGAAGATGAATCCATGTATGGAGCTGCCAAGCGGGAGCTGTTAGAGGAAACGGGTGTGGACGGCGGGCATCTGGAGTATTTGGGTGTATATAGTGGACCGGGACGTGATCCGCGCGGGTGGATCATATCGCATGCGTTTTTTGCGCTAGTAGAAGAATGGATGTTGGAACAGCGTCAGGCGGCCGATGATGCTTCCGAGGTTGGGCTATTCACGATCCGCGAAGCGTTGGAGGAATTGGAGCTTGCATTCGATCACCGGGATATCATTGTAGATGCTTATCGCAAAATTCAGTTGCAGATGCTTCAGACGACGATAGCCAAGCAGTTTTTACCGCTACATTTTACACTGGGTGAATTATATCAGGTGATTCAGAGTGTCGTACCGGATTTCGAAGAGCCAAACTTTATTCGCAAAATAACATCGACTCGTAGCAGGCAGGGAATACTGGAAGAGGTGCGTGATGAGAATGGCAAACCGCTCAGTTCCAACCAGTATTCACAAAGACCGGCACAGTTGTACCGTTTTAGTGACAGAGTACCGCGTTTATCTATCTACACGTAACGCCTAATGTAATAGGTTACGCATAGAACGTACAATATCACTTTGAGGATAAGGAGCTGACCGTACGATGCAGGCACTAATTGTTATTGATTACACGAAAGATTTTGTGGACGGTAGTTTGCCTGTAGGACAACCTGCGATTGAGTTGGATGAACGGATCGCAGCAATTACGCAGGCATATGTGGATCAAGGGGACTTTGTTGTCATGGCTGTGGATTTGCATGAGGAGAACGACCTTTATCATCCGGAGAGCAAGCTGTTTCCTCCACATAATATACGTGGAACCAACGGACGACATTTGTATGGCAAGCTTCGTAGCCTTTATGAGCAACAAAGTGATCTTATCTACTGGTTGGATAAAACACGGTACAGTGCTTTTGCGGGCACAGATCTGGAGCTCAGGCTGCGTGAACGTGGTGTTCTGGAAGTTCATCTAATTGGTGTGTGTACAGATATATGTGTGCTGCATACGGCTGTAGATGCTTATAACAAAGGTTTTGCTATTACTGTATACAAGGACGCTGTGGCGAGCTTTAATCAAGCTGGACATGATTGGGCTTTGGGTCATTTTGAGGGAAGTCTTGGAGCTGCGGTACGGTCGGCTGAGGATACGGTTTTACGTCAGAAGAAGTAAAATAACTTAACGATTGTGCACCAATGTCCGATAACAAAATGGAGCCGGATATTGCTGAATCTGGGCAGATGAGGCGGTACGCTGCCACAAACCTGGGGACAGTCAGAGAGGATGATTACGATGCAGTCAACGAGCCTCGCATTACATACAGATAAATATCAGATTAATATGATGTACGCCCATTGGGTGAACGGAAGTCATCAGCGTAAAGCTGTGTTCGAGGCGTATTTCCGTAAACTCCCTTTTGGTAATGGATACGCCGTGTTCGCTGGTCTGGAACGCATTGTGAATTATATTGCAAATTTGCGGTTTACAGAAGAGGACATTCGCTATCTGTCTGAACAGGAGGAGAATTACGATCCCATGTTCATGGAGGCGCTGCGCCAGTTTAAGTTTGGTGGAACAGTCCATTCGATGAAAGAAGGGGCACTTGTTTTTCCAAACGAGCCTCTGGTACGTGTCGAAGGAACGATTATGGAAACGCAGCTTGTCGAGACGGCATTACTGAATTTTATGAACTATCAGACACTCATTGCGACAAAGGCATCGCGCATCAAGCAGGTGGCAAGTGACGATACACTGCTCGAATTTGGAACACGGCGTGCGCAGGAAGCAGATGCGGCGATTTGGGGAGCACGAGCAGCTTATGTGGCAGGTTTTGACGCGACTTCTAATATGCTGGCAGGCGAGCACTTTGGAATCCCGACGAAGGGAACACATGCCCATTCATGGGTGCAGACCTTTATGACGGAGCAGGAGGCGTTTGACGTGTATGCGAAGGTTTTACCAGACCAGGTTACACTGTTGGTAGACACCTTTGACACGCTGGAAAGTGGTGTTCCTCATGCGATTCGGACAGCAAAAATGCTGGAGAGTCAGGGCAAGCGTATGAATGCAATCCGTCTGGATAGCGGTGACTTGGCTTATCTATCCATTCAGGCGCGGGAAATGCTCGATGCTGAAGGCTTAGATTACGTACAAATCGTAGCTTCCAATGATTTGGACGAAAATACGATTTTTAACCTGAAAGCCCAAGGGGCACGTATTGATGTATGGGGTGTAGGAACACAGCTTATTACGGCTTCAGATCAACCTTCGCTTGGCGGGGTGTACAAGCTGGTTGAGCGTGAAGTGGATGGCGAAATGTTGCCGACGATTAAGATCTCGGGTAACCCAGAAAAAGTATCCACACCAGGCAAGAAGGATGTATATCGCATTGTGGATAAGAAAAAAGGGAGAGCTGTGGCCGATTATATTTCTTTCCCGGATGAAGAGCGTCCGCGTAATGGTAAGCGCCTGAAGCTGTTTAACCCTTTGCATCCGTATATGAAGAAGTATGTAGAAAATTATGAAGCCGTACCAATGCTTGAGCCTATTTTTATAAATGGACAGAAGGTATATGAGCTTCCTGAGCTGGATGAAATTCGTGCCTACCATACTTCACAGTTGAAACTGTTTTGGCCAGAATATTTGCGGAAGCTGAACCCTGAAATTTATCGTGTAAATCTGAGCGAGAAGGTATGGGAGCTGAAGCAAAAGCTGATCGATAGCTATATGCAGCCCGAAGTTGAAGAAAAAGAATAGTTGGAAGAGGCACCTCATGAATGTATGGGGTGCCTTTTTGTGTCGCGGCATGTAGGAAATAGGAGCTTATTTATAAATTTCTCTCATCACATGTCGTAGCTCAGGGACAATAATGCGTTCCATTGCCAAACGAACGGCTCCGCGTGAGCCAGGCATAGAAAATACAGCTGTCTGGCCCACAGTGCCAGCTACAGCCCGGCTTAATATAGCTGCTGAACCAATGTCCTCAGCAAAGCTTAAATAACGGAAGATTTCTCCAAAGCCAGGTAGTTCCTTATCCAGTAGAGAGGAGACGGCTTCATATGTAGTATCACGTGGAGAAATACCAGTGCCGCCTGTCAAAAGTACAGCCTCGATTTCATTCTGTGCCGCTGCTTCGGATACTAACTGCTGAATACCTTCGTAGTCGTCCTTGACAATGACATATCGAACAACCTTATATCCATTGGTTTCTAGTAGATCCATGAGCAGTCGTCCCCCAGTATCTGTTTCCACGGTGCGGGTGTCCGAGACAGTCACGACCATGCAATTAACCTGTTGCGGGGATTCCTGTCGATGCTCCTCTACAGAAGACATATTCATTGAAATGCTCACTCCTTGATCGGTGGTTAGACATACACTTTTTACAATAGAGCAATGACTGAGTGTATGCAAGTCAGAAACAGGGGCTAAAAATCCATGTGATTAATATCCTTGCACTTGCACACTGGAATATAGTACACTTCCTTACATAAGTCGGGATTACTTTGTTTTTATTTTATTGAAAGCGCGCACATCAAATGATTAATCTCAAGGGTCAGCGGGTAATAGTACAGCAGGGTCAACAACTGGGAGGTAATGTAATATGAATCATTCATACCAACAATGCGTGGATGCTTGCCTGGAATGTATGAACGCTTGCAATGTATGTTACGTAGCGAGTTTGAAGGAATATGATTTAGCTATGCTGCGTGAATGTATTCGAGTGAGTAGGGAATGTGCAGAAATATGCGGATTTGCTGCTCAAATGCTGCAGCGTGGAACGGATTTTGCCGAGCAAATCTGTGAGCTGTGCGCCAAGGCCTGTGAGGTATGTGCTGCTGAATGCAGCAAGCATTCCCATGATCACTGCAAGCATTGTGCAGAAGCCTGCCGTCGTTGCGTTCAGGCGTGCCGCCAGTTGGTGGCAGTGTAATTACATATATGGAACTAGTGCCTGAAGAGGAAATAATAGGTTGCTTTCTACTGAATAGGTTTGTATAATGATTGGAATTAACGTCATGGAACGGGAGAGTAGCAGCGGAGCCGTATCATTACAGCGAGCCGGAAGAGGTGTAAGCCGGTATGAGGTCCGATGTGAAGCGCACCCGGGAGACGGTTGATCCAACGAGCAGAATTTCTAGTAGATCAGCCCGGCAGACACCGTTATTAGTCATTGGAGTGAAATCGCGATTTGTGTAAGTTAGCTTTAGCTGCACAACCGATTTACGAAGAGTGGTACCGCGGGGATATTGAAGTTCTCGTCTCTTGAATTATTTCAAGAGGCGGGGGCTTTTTTTGTTAGATTCTATAAAAAGAAGGAGAGAGATCATGTTGATGAGGATTGCTGCTCAAGCGATATTGGCCCATACGGGCTTGGAGGAGAAAGAAATTTTATCTTTATTTGAGGTGCCTCCGCAGCCTGAATGGGGAGATGTGGCGTTTCCCTGTTTTGTGCTGGCCAAAAAGTTTCGAAAGTCTCCACAGCACATTGCACTGGAATTGGCGGAGCTAGTGAATCATGAAGAAGGTTTAACTGCTTCAGCATCGGGTGCCTATGTAAATATAACATTGGATCGATCTGTTCATATTCCACTTATGCTTGCTGAATTGAGCAAGGCCGATTTCCTCAGGCCCAATATCGGGCACGGACAGCGGGTAGTTATTGATATGTCCTCGCCCAATATTGCCAAACCGTTTGGTATCGGTCATCTTCGCTCTACTGTTATCGGTGCTGCCTTGTATCGTATTCTTGGTGAAACCGGATATGTTCCAATTAGTGTGAATCATCTTGGGGATTGGGGAACACAGTTTGGCAAGCAAATTGCGGCCTATAAAAGATGGGGAAATGAGGAGCAGCTACAACATGATCCGATTGGTGAATCGCTGAAGCTATATGTTCGTTTTCATCAGGAGGCCGAGCATAATCCGACTTTGGAGGATGAAGGCCGCGAGTGGTTCCGACGTTTGGAGCATGGGGATGCTGAGGCTCAACAACTATGGGAGTTTTTTGTTGAAGTTAGTCTGGGTGAATTTGATCGTATGTACCAGCGTCTGAACATTACATTTGACCATGTGCTGGGAGAAAGTTTTTACAATGATAAGATGCAGGCAGTTGTTGCTCAATTAAGAGCAAAAGGATTGCTGGAGGAAAGTGATGGTGCGCTCGTGGTTCGTCTGGAAGACGAGGAACTGCCTCCGTGTCTTATTCTAAAAAAGGATGGGACCACCATTTATCCGACACGTGATCTGGCAACAGCGATTTATCGTCATGAAGTGATGAAGGCTGATCGGTTGCTGTACGTCGTTGGTGGAGAACAGAAGTTGCATTTTCAGCAGGTGTTTGCGGTGCTGAAGCATGCAGGGGAGGCTTGGGCGGAGCAATGTGAGCATGTGCCGTTTGGATTAATGCGGTTTGCGGGTAAGAAAATGTCCACAAGACGCGGAAAAGTTGTCAAACTGGAGGAGGTGCTGGATGAAGCTATAGCGCGTGCTCAAGCCATCATTACTCAGAAGAACCCCGATTTGCAGGAACAACAGGCAGTAGCTGAGGACGTTGGTATCGGGGCGATTATTTTTGGTGATTTAAAAAACAACCGGCTGAATGAAGTGGATTTTTCGTTGGAGGAGGCGCTGACCTTTGAAGGCGAGACCGGGCCTTATGTGCAGTATACTCATGCGCGCATTCGCAGCCTTCTGGAGAAAGCTCACGCTCGCGTCGATGTTGATAATACCAATTCTAGCGACAACGCCCTTGTCCAAGATAGCCATTCTCGTGATTTGAATGACGTATCGGATGGAATGTTGGGTGACACAGGTTGGGCGCTGCTTAAGCAGTTGGATCGCTATCACGGACAACTGATACGTGCGGTTCGCCAACTGGAGCCTTCGGTAATTGCGAGATTTGCATTGGATACGGCCCAGGCGTTTAACCGTTTTTACGCCAAGGAAAGGATTGTCGATGGTGGACAGTGGCGTATTCAGTTGGCGGAACAAACTGCCGATATTCTGGCATGCGCGCTGCAACTTCTTGGTCTGAAAGCACCGAATCGGATGTAAGCAAAGCGAACAAAGGGGAGCGAGTTTTTGCTGGCGGGATGACTGCTACCCAGACCTGGATATTCCAAAGGAATACTGTAAAAAAATAAATCGGTTACAGGCACTTTTGGGTATGTATAAAGATTGTGAGCAGAAAAGAGTTAGACGGGTACACTAAACGCAGGTATTCCACTGTTTTGCAACCAATTTGTGCATATTTGAAACATTTGATGCTTTTATTGCGTCGGTAAGTGTAGAAGCAAAGTAAACATGGAGGTGTATCTCATGAAAAAGAACAAAAGCGTGACAGCTGCCCTGCTTGTCATCTGCTCATTGGCAGTAGCTACGTCGGCCTCTGCTTTTCGTGATATAAAGGGAACTGAACAGGAGAAGATCGTAAACTCACTTCAGGACAAAGGAATTATTCAAGGAATAACCAAGGATAAATTTGCACCGGATCAAACGCTCACGTATGCACAAGGAGTACACTTGGTTGTTCGTGCAATGGATCTTCAGGTAATGCCTGATTTCACAACGGGTTCCTTTGCAAACATTCCGGCTTCTGCATGGTATGCCCAGTCCTATCGGATTGCAGCCCAACACCAAATCCCTTTGTCACCAGATATTGATCCAAGCACCCGTATGACAAGAGAACAATTTGCGAATATTCTGTATAAAGCAGTGAGTGCAACGGGTGAATATCCAACTGTCCGTATGTTAATTAATGTAGCGGATGGCAAAAAACTAGACCAGGAATCAAATGCAGCCGTTCAATTCCTGCTATTGACCAAAATTGCAAAATTGGACGAACAGAGCAACTTTAACCCGGATCGTAAAGTAACGCGGATGGAGGCAGCAGAAATGGTCTATAACGCATCCGAATTTGTACAAAGTCATAAAACGGTTGAAGCTACTCCTGAAAATCCGGCTGAGCCTGTAGATCCGGTTCAACAAAATAACATTAGTATGAGTATAGAGAAGGCAAATGACGAGCAGAACAAAGTGACAATCACCCGTCTGCAGGCACCTAATCCAGGTTACGGCATTGAAGTGGATCACATCGACTACGTAGATGATACGAATGCAGTAATTTACTACAAGCTGACTAGTCCAAAGCCAGGGGAAATGAATATTCAGGTCATTACGGATACCCACACAAGCACATTGGTAGACAGCAAGTATAAGGTTACGCTTAAAGCAGTAGATGGAACAGTGCTTCCGCCCACAGGAACAGGCACGTCTGTAGCTAAATAAAATTACGAGCCCTATGTTATAGATATAAATAAAACCAGCGAGCCTCCAATTTGTAGGGGAGACTTGCTGGTTTTTTTCATACCAAATGTTAATCGTTAGCCCTAAGCAATAGGGCTATTCAAGCTTTAAATGCTGACTTTGCCTGCAAGCAGGTCATCTTGCGCAGAAGGCGTAGCAGAGGATGAAGCCGAATCTGTTGCAACTGTTCCCGACTGGAGCTGATACATTTGGAAGTAACGACCGCCTTGAGTCATAAGTTCGTCATGGCTACCCCGTTCAACAATTTCACCCCGATGAAGTACCAAAATTTGGTCCGCACTGCGAATGGTGGACAAACGGTGAGCAATGATAAAGGTCGTACGTCCCTTCTTGAGTACCTCAAGAGCGGATTGGATGAGCGCTTCCGTTTCGGTGTCAATATTGGCAGTAGCTTCATCCAGAATTAAAATTGCGGGATCAAAGGCTAGTGCACGAGCGAAGGAAATTAGCTGGCGTTGCCCGGCTGATAAAGTGCTACCTTTTTCAATAACAGGCTCATCGAATCCTTGCGGCAAATGGGCCAGCAATTTGTCGGCTCCAACGTCATGCAGCGCTTTATTCACCTGTTCTCTCGTGATTCGGCTGTCTTCGAGACTGACATTAGAGGCTACCGTACCTGTAAACAAATATGGATCTTGAAGAACAATACCCATATGATGGCGAAGCCATTGCTTAGGGATGTCTTTGACAGATGTTCCGTCAATGGTGATCGTTCCTTTTTGCGGATCATAGAACCGGAATAGCAGGTTAATAATCGAACTTTTGCCTGATCCGGTATGTCCGACAAGGGCAACTGTTTGCCCGGGCTGTGCAGTAAAGGAAATATGTTTAAGTACATCATCCTTTTTGTAGGCAAAGGAAACGTCGTTAAACTCTACCTGGCCTTTGTAGCGCGGCATCGTGCCGTCCGTCACCGGCTCTCCAGTTTCGTCCATCAACTCAAATACGCGTCCTGAGGATACGATGGAAGTATCCAGTACGGCGAGTTGGTTGACCATACCCGTCATAGGTTGGAACAGTCGACCCAGCACATCGACGAAGGCATACAATACGCCTAGTGAAACAGCACTACCTGTAGTTCCGAGCGCCTCAGATCCGAAATACCACAACACGACGGCAAAGGCGAGATTTCTCAACACGTTGACTAAATTGTGCGAAGTGAAGGCGTTCAAATTCAGCATTTTATTCTGATGCTTCATATAATCATCATTCAGTTCTTCAAACTCTTGCTGCGTTTGTTTCTGGTGGCGGAATACGCGAATGATGGACATCCCTTGAATCGATTCATTGATAATCGCATTAATTTCACTGAGTCTGGACCGAATGATCGTATTATAGCGGGTGGCGACCTTGCGATACAATACAATCCACAAGATCAGTAACGGTACTATAAACAGAGAGATAAGACCCAGTCTGAAGTCCAGCAAAAAGAGTGCAACATATACTCCTGCCATCGTCACAATCCCTGAAGTGAAATTTGAGAGCACAGCCACAAACAAATCTTTGACTGCCTCAGTGTCATTCGTAACACGGGATACGACTTTGCCTGCGGGCAAGTTATCAAAAAAGTAAACTGGCAACCGCTGGATGTGCGCGTAGAGATCAAGCCGAAGCTTTTGAATGACCTTGTTCGCCGAGGATTGCAGCCAGTATGTTTTGCCGAATTCAGCAAAAATGGAAATAACCAGGAAGAAGCAATACCAGCCAATCAGCTGAAAGATACCGGGCATTTCCGGTTTGTAAAAGCTATACAGTTCATCAGCTGTCAGAGCCTTAGCTTCATAGCGAAAGGTGTCGGAGCCGCGTGTCACAGTCAGCGTTCCGTTCGTAAAGGAGCGGTTACCGTCAGCCACTTTAACCGAGCCATCGATAAATACGAAAGATTTCCCAACTTGTAAAATCCTCGCTTCGCGACCTTTGGTCTCCCCGGACTCAAAGCGATCTTCACGCTTAAAGTGGGTTCCAGCATAGCTTACAGTTCCGTCCACACTAGTTGTTTCATAAAATGGTTTTTCAATAGCGAGCATATGGTCGTCAATCATCGTTTTGGCGATGAAGGGACCAGCGAGCTCGGCGGCTACTCCGATAGCCAAAGCGATGAGAGCGGCAATAAAGCCTGCTTTGCTCGTCAGCGCGTACTGGAATAGCCTTTTGCCGATATTAGGTTTCATTAGGATACCTCCCCTGAGGTCAGATCAGATTCCACTTGTTGCCGTTCATACTGTTGTCGGTACCATCCGTCAGCCTGAAGCAGCTCGCTGTGGGTCCCTTCCTCAATAATGCGTCCTTGCTCCAGCACGACGATCCGGTCTGCATGTTCTACAGCAGAGAGGCGGTGGGTGGAGATCAAGGTTGTTTTACCCGAGCGCTTACGTCGGATATTGTCAATAATCCTTGCTTCCGTCCGGGCATCTACTGCAGATAGTGCATCGTCGAGCAATAGAATATCCGGATCACCGATAAAGGCGCGTGCCAGCGAAACACGCTGCTTCTGGCCGCCGGACAGGGCGATACCTTTTTCTCCGACCAGTGTATCCAGCCCATCAGACAAGGTACCTAAATCCTGGTCGAAGGCAGCTGTACGGATAGCTTCCATAATGTCGTCATCATCTGCACGAGGTTTCCCGAACTGAATGTTCTCGCGCACCGATTTAGAAAACAAAATTTGCTCTTGCGGCACGTAGCCGATCCAGCTGTGTAGTTGTTCTACTGCAATGTCCTCCAAACGTATGCCGGAGATTAAAATATCACCGCTACCCGTCGGATATTCATGCAGTAGCTGTTTGAGCAGAGTGGATTTCCCGCTGCCGGTTCTACCAACGACGCCTAGCGTTTCTCCGCGTTTGAGCTCCAGACTCACATGTGACAGATTGTCAATAGTAGAAGTAGGGTAACGGAAGGTAACGTCTTTCATCCTGATGGATTCGAGGCGGTCCACTGGAACAGGTTGAGCTGCATCCTGAACGTCTGGCTGGACATCGAGAGTTTCATTGACCCGGTCCAGGGAAGCGCTACCGCGCTGCATAATGTTAATCAGCTCTCCAATGGCAAACATCGGCCAAATCATCATTCCTAGATACATATTAAAGGAGACCAATTCGCCTAGCGTGATATCGTTATGAAATACCAGATAAATACCATAACCGAGTCCAATGACATAGCTAAGTCCTACACATAAACGAATCGTTGGTTCAAAGAGAGCATCCATCCGAGCGACAGCCAGATTTTTACGAAATACATCGTCGGTAATATCAGCAAAACGTTTTTCGTCCATTCGCTCTTGCACATAGGCGCGAATGACTCGGATGCCTGCTACGGATTCCAACACCTGATCGTTCATATCACCAAATGCATCTTGTGCCAGTGTGTAACGCTCGTGAACGGCTTTACCGTAAATGCTCATAGCCAGTGCAATAAAAGGTAGGGGCAGGATAGCTGCCAGTGTCAACTTCCAACTGATTAGGGTACCCATGGCAACTAATACAACGCTCAGATAGACCGTAGAGTCTGTCAGTGTCAGCATGCCGAAGCCCGCTGTACTTGCTACGGAGCGAAGGTCGTTCGTAGCACGAGCCATCAGATCACCAGTACGATTACGTTCAAAAAATGGAGGGGTCATCCGCAGTAGATGATTCATAAAGCGTGTGCGCAGTAAGCGCTCCACCAGATTGGCACCACCAAACAGCTTGTGCATCCATATGTACGTAATGTAGTAGATGACGGCTAGAATGCCTATGATGTACAAAATATAACGCCAAAGTGAGGACCAGGAAATCGAACCGCGCACAATCTCATCAATGGCACTACCTAGTAGCCGAGGTGGAGCAAGCTCCAGCACACCAACGGCTATCAGCAAAAACAATCCAATGGAGTATCGGCTTCGTTCTCTTTTAAAAAACCAGCTTAAATTTTTAAGTACCGAAAACAAGAGGAATCCCATCCTTTCATGACAAGTTCTTTCGAGAGTTGTGTACCATTTTGAAGAAACAACAGCGACTTGCTACCACAAATATGATCCGGCAACAGGCGCAAAAAAGGCATACCGTCCGCAGACGATATGCCCTAAATCTCAATATCATATGGCGCGCAGGTATTTTCAGCACACTCACCACTGAAAAACTGCTCAAACGCAGGCAGCCACTCGTATTAAACCATACAACGTGAATGGCCCAATTCTGAAGGATGCGACAGGGGAGATGCTCCGGTATGAAGTTGTTGTGTTTGTAGATGTGGGTAAAATGCAATAGGAAATTTTAGCACCGGTAACACTCCTTTCTTCCTCAAAATGGGTTCATTCTAACATGAGTAATCGTTCAAATTGGTAATAAATTTCAAAATGGATCTCGTATGGTTGAATCTTAACACCCTTTTTTGCGAATTGTCAAACCTTTTTCAAAAAAATGTATATGACTTGTCCAAGAATCTCGCTAGGTTGGGACGGTTGGTGGTCATTCTAAAAGATGCTATGATATAGTTGGCAGACGTCATTGTACAAGGAGATGAGCATAACGTATGAGCATACAGGTAACTGAACCTGCGGCACAGTGGTACATTAAGGAGCTTAGTTTGAATCGTGGAGATTCGATCCGTTTTTTTGTTCGCTATAGCTCTGGCGGCGGGTTGCATCCAGGCTTTTCTCTGGGAATTGCCGTAGAGCCTCCGCAGCACCCCGTATTACAGCATGAAGCGGCTGGCATTACGTTTTATATGGAGGACCAGGATTACTGGTATCTGAAGGGCCATCATCTGGAAGTTAAGTATTTGGAGGAACATGATGACATTATTTACACCTATGTTGAGGATGGACAAGCTTAGCGCTCTACTGTCAATCATAGCGTGCAAATAGTTGTTCTTGGACAAGAAAAGCGGTGGAGTATCGTGTTACAGGAGATGAACCTGTACATGATGCTCCGCCGCTTTTTTGTGGTTAAGGCGGGTATGTCGTATGTTAAGGGTTGTTAAGTATCGGGCCATCGAGTGCAAAATCAAAATCATCAATGTCGTACACATGTACAGGTACGGAAGCTTCGATAATGCGGTGGATCCAGTCCAATTGATCCGTCAGAATAGGTAATGATTCACGTTGAGCTGTCAACACTAGTTCAGTCTCAATTGGATCAAAATATTCTCCGTAATGCGCAGTATCAACAGCATTAATGATAATGAGTGATGTATTGGCATCGAATAGAATAGGCAAGCTCTTGGCCCAAGGCATCTGAAGGGCACGCCGAATTTTTTTCTGATTCAACGGTTCCTCAAAATAACTGATCAACTCGCTTACCTTCCGCTTCACATGTTGATCGTCCATAGGATTATCCATGAGCGGCTCTGTGCTATCCTGGAATTCGTATAGCTCTAGCAGTGATGTGTAAGGCACTATATATTCCACAGGGGCGGGAGATGTAAGTAGTTGGCCGTATATAGCCACCATTACAGCTTCCGTTACAAATTGTCGAGACATCGGTCAAGCCTCCTGCATTTACCAAATTATGCGATATGAGTATACCACAAAGCGGGACTGAATTCAGCCCGACATGCAGATTGCTATCATTTATTCCTATATTTGTTGTACGAATTTAGCTGCGGCCGATTAACAAGGAAAGCAATCCGGCAGCAATCAGAGGTCCAACAGGAACTCCTTTAAAGAAGGCAACGCCAATGACGGTCCCGATCAGTAAACCTGTCACAATAATGGGCTGTCCAGACATCAAAGTTACTCCGCGGCCGCCAAGATAGGCTACCAGAATTCCGATACCAATCGCGAGCAGTGATTTCCAGTGCAGGAAAGACTCCATCACCTGATTGATACTGATTTTACCGCTGGCTAGCGGGGTCATGACCCCAATCGTCAAAATAATAATTCCGATCGTAAGGCCATACCTTTCAAGCCAGGGGAAAGCAGAATGAAAGCTGGTTACCCGCAGCAGCAGTAATACAACCATGGCAATAGTCACGGTAGAGTTGCCACTAACAATCCCAAGACCAGCCAATACCAGTAAGATAAGTGAGCTGTAATCCATACAGATGTTCTCCTTCGTTTATTTAGCTTTGGATATGTTCGGCGATTTGTCGCCCGTGCCAGCGGCCTGTTTCAATAAACACCTCATTGGCATTGCTGCCTGAAGCGATGACCCCGGCGACATATATACCTGGGATGTTCGTTTCCATCGTGGCAGGATTAAATTCTGGTTTGTCCAGATCCTCAGCCATGTGGACGCCAACAGACTCCAGCAGTTTTCGCTCCGGGTGAAATCCAGTCAGTGCCAGTACAAAATCATTTTCGAGCCGGAATGCTTCAGTGTCCAGCGGAGTGACTACGACATGGTCTGGATGAATTTCGGTAATACGTGCGCCTAAGTGCAGCGTGATCTTCCCTTTTTGTACCATACTGTCAAACAGTGGACGAACCCACGGCTTGATGTATTGGGACAACTCGCTTCGACGATATACCATATCAATCGTAGCTCCGACCCGCACCAATTCCATTGCAGCATCTACCGCAGAGTTACTGCCACCGATGACTGCGACCCGGGTTCCTGTATAGGGATGGGCTTCGCTGAAATAGTGCGTGACTTTATCCAATTGTTCCCCGGGAATGCCCAAATAGTTCGGATGATCAAAATATCCTGTAGCCACAACGACATAGCGTGACGAATACGCTTTGGTTATTTCCCCTTTGCTCAGGGTATGTACGGTAAATGTACCGTCATCCTGGCGATGAATGGACTGGGCCTCCTCATAATGCTGAATGTTCAAGTTATAATGAGTGGCTACCTTACGATAGTACGCCAGTGCTTCATGACGAAAAGGTTTATCATTAGGGGTGCTGAATGGAACATCACCGATTTCCAGTAGTTCGGCGGTGCTAAAAAACTGCATGTTGGTCGGATACAGAAAAATGGAGTGAACGATGTTGCTTTTTTCAATAATGACAGTTTGCAAACCTCTGCGGCTGCATTCGATTGCAGCGGATAGTCCGCAGGGTCCGCCACCGATAATGATTACGTCGTACATTTGGATGAACCTCCAGTTGTATTGGTTTATTACGCCTGTTTTGTAGGGTTAACATTATTTTGACGATTAAAAACGGATCTCAGGATTGAAGCAAATAGCTCAGTATGTGAGAAGTTTTCAAATAATAATCCTACCGCAATGCGAACACAATATCCAGCCGTTTTCAGAAAGTGATGATGGAAGGTGAAGATTGACAGCTACTTTTAGTAAACATATAATTAGATATATATCTATTTTATGTGATTGAATTCGCTTGCATAGCAAGTATGTACTAGTGAAAAGAGGTGCAATAACGATGCAACTGGATAAAATGGTCAATTATCATAAAGCACTCGCTGATCCAACGCGTATGCGAATATTACTTCTTTTGTCCCGTGGGGAGATGCATGGTCAAGCTTTGGCGAAAAAGCTGAATTTGTCCCAGCCGACTGTTACACATCATGCTTCCAAACTCCGTGAGGCTGGGCTGATTAAGGAACGACGTGATAAAAACATGGTGTATTTTACACTGAATCCAGAGCTGATCCGGCAGCATGCCGAGGCGACGGTGCGATTTATTTTCGAAAAAGGAGAGGGGGAGGAAGAGATGTCAGAGTTGAATGAAACGCTGGAGGCGTCGGTCTTACGCAATTTTTTTTCCAAGGACGGCAAGTTGCGCCAAATCCCTGCGCAGTATAAGAAAAAATTAATCGTCCTTCAGATGCTGGCAGAAAAGCTGGAGCCAGGCCGCATGTATCCTGAACGTGAATTAAACGAGTGGATCAAGCAATACCATGAGGATTTTGCAACGATTCGGCGTGAGCTGATTATGCATCAGTTTATGTACAGGGAACGGGAAATGTACGAATTGAACCCGCGTGAGATGTGGACGCGCTGGGATCAAGTACACTAAACGAAACTTGACAAAGATTTCAAAAAAGTTTCGTGGGCAGCCTTGACAGACAATTGATGGACTTGTATGATAAAGGAAATTTTAGGAGGAGGCGATGTTATATGCGTACGAACATGAATGGATGGGTTCAGCAGCAGAATGACTTGTCTCCCGCACGGACGATGCACGGTTAAAGACTGTATAGATCTATAGTCTTGGCTTAGCAGTTGGTTGGCAGTAGAACCAACGAAATCCGCAGGGAGTGATTCCCTGCGGATTTTTTATGGTTAGGCATCTTGTTATCCAGTTGCTGGTTCTGGGGAGTGGTCTGTGAAGACTGCTTGCTTAAGTGAACGAACGGATCACATCGGCCTGAATCGTATACCCTCCGCAGGGAAACCCCTGCGGATTTTTTGCGTTGTTTGCATGCGGGGAGAAAAATGTATACCTATCGATCGAATAACACTACGATCAAAAAAATAATAATGATTTCAGGAGGAAAACAATGAGTATACATGAATACGGTTGGTCTGATTACTGGAACGGTTTTTGGGACCAATGGAAGCAAAGTTTTGAGGAACGCGTAGGAAATACACAGGTACGTCCTGCCCGCTTGATTGCCGATTATGGACAAAAGGTGAAGCTTATCACAATGGATGGAGAACGCTGGGGAGCGGCTTCAGGTAAGCTACGACATGCTATTGTCGATCCGGCGGAAATGCCTGCCGTAGGGGACTGGCTAGCAATCACTACGCCAGATGAAGTGTCGGATGCAGTCATCCATGCCGTCTTGCCACGGAAAAGTCGAATATCTAGACAGGCCGCGGGCTTTGAGACGAAGGAACAGCTGATCGCTACCAATGTGGATACGTTGTTCCTTGTTAATGCGTTGAATCATGATTTTAATATGCGCAGACTGGAACGGTATTTAATTATGGCTTGGAACAGCGGGGTAAACCCAGTTGTCGTTTTGAGTAAGAGTGATCTTTGTGAAGATGTCGAACAACGGGTTGCTGAAGCGGAGGGAGTTGCCCCTGGTGTACCTGTTATCGTTATTTCTGCTTTGCAGAACGAAGGCAGAGAGCAACTGGAGGCGTTTCTTCAACCTGGCTGTACAGTTGCTTTGACAGGCTCTTCCGGTAGTGGAAAATCCACGATAGTAAACTGGCTCTCCGGATCTGAAGTTCAACTGACACAGGATGTGAGGGAGGAAGACAGTCGAGGCAGGCACACCACCACTCACCGACAGCTTTTTCCCATCGCAAAGCAAGCCGTTTTGCTGGATACACCTGGTATGCGCGAATTAAATCTGTGGGATGATTCCATGGGTGTCGCTCATACCTTTACGGATATTATGGAAACGGCGCAGCAGTGCCGTTTTGCAGATTGCAAGCATAAGGGCGAAGCTGGATGTGCAGTGGAGGAAGCTATAGAGAGAGGGAAATTGTCGGAATCCAGAGTGAACAATTATCGCAAAATGCAGCGGGAACTGGAATATCAGGCGCGTAAGGAGGCAGACCGGCGCAGGAAAGATAGCCGTTCAAGCACAACCCCGGGTCGTAGGGATCAGCGAAGCGGCTGGCGACGTGATGTGGAGTGGTAAGCCGAACTGCAGTGAAGCATCAAATGTAAAAATATAAGAAAATCTATGTTGTAGTCGGCATATGGTATAAAGGGGTGAATATATGCCGAACTACAGCATTGTGGTGGATTTATCGGATCGTCGTTTATATTTGAAAGATGGAGATCAGATTGTTCTTAGTTATCCAGTCGGTATTGGCAAGCTGGCTACACAGACACCGCATGGGCAATTTACGATTATTAACAAACAGCCCAATCCCGGCGGCCCTTTCGGAGCGTTCTGGATGGGGCTGTCCAAGCCGCATTATGGCATTCACGGCACCAATGAGCCATGGTCCATTGGCAAGATGGTGTCACATGGCTGCATTCGAATGCAGAATAAGGATGTGCTTGAGCTTCAGGAAAAGGTAAGTATAGGCACGCCAGTCACGATACAGCCGTAGCGGCTAGACGACACTAGATTCTGTATCTACTCAGACGTGGATACCGCGTCATAGGCTGTATCTGTGAAGCGTATTTCATGGCGAACGGCCGTAACTTTAAGTTAGATGCTGTGTTTAGTTACGATTTGGGTTGGATAGGGATACGGGCTTCAATTTGTTTGGAGCCCTCTTTGTCGTCTGCGGATTTGACTAACGGTCCCGAAAGACGTTCTCCTTGTGTACCATACGCCTGTTTGGCGTTGGTCCACATATCTTCGTTTGGTTCGAAACTTATGACTATGGTGTAACGGTTGGCAAGGCTCGGCTTTTTGACCCTCATGCTGAAGGAGCCGTCAGGCATAACTTTGGTTTGATCATCGTAGCCAAACTGCCATCGTCCCGGAAAATCAATCGTGAGTTTGACGTCCGACCCTTCCAGCAAATTGCTGCGCGCATATACATGATAATAGTTACCTTCTTGCTTCACATCAGGCTTAATCCACACTTGAGGACTACCGTAGTCCTTAGGTTTGTTCCAGACGGGCTTAACTAAAGGGGTATTGCGTTCTTGTTCAGGATCAAATTCAGCCCCAATCCGAACTTCATGCAGAAGCTGTTTGTTTTCTTCGTATTGATATACATAAGGACCTTCCAACTTGTTGCCACCGCTGCCATACAGCTTTCGTATTTCATTGTCTTGGTCATCCGGACGGAACAGAACAGTCAGATCCATACTGCCCTGTATTCCAGGGCGTTGCACTCGGAGTACAAAACTTCCGTCCTTTTGAATAGTGGTCTCATCCGTGTACCCAGTTAACAGGGAGTTTTTGACCGCAAGATTCCCTTTGATCCGTGCTCCGGCTGGGAGGTTGGAATGTCCTGTAACTTTCACGGTATTTTTATCAATGCTAACGCCACCTGATATTTCGACATAGCTGCTGCCTTGCTGATGAACAGGTGTATGATTGGCAGCTCGTTCATCAAGGGATGATGCGCCTTGGTTGGGATTACCCGTTACGGTGTAGGCACGTGCTTCAGCTTCATGTTGGGCCATACTCCGGGTTGAAGCTTTTTCCCTGCTGCATGCAGCCAGCATCGTTAGGATTAAGAATGCACATAAAAGGTTCCAGCCTATTTTAGTAATCATGTGTTTACTCATGGTTTCTGCTCGCTCCTTGTCCATAGCTTCCAGGCTTAACGTGATAAAATTTTCGAAACTTTATGTATTTACCCTAATTAAAGGGTATGTAATCCAGCCTGCTTTATCCTATAAGGAACGTACCTGTTTAAACAACGTACAGAATGGTTAAAAATGGATAGCCTGATCATCCCCTTGAAAAGCAGGGGCAGCTTGCTGTAAAGGAGCCTGAGTCATATGTCCATTGACCGTTTTATCTTAAAAAAGCTGGACAACTGCCGGGAAGAGCATACACGCGCTAATTTACTAGAACTGTTTAGAATACGGATTGAGAAGGCGCAGAATAAGGAACGAGGCGGTAAAAAAGGTTATCGCAGAATACTTTAAATAGAGTCTGATCAAATGCATAAGCTGCGGTAAGTCACATGTATCATGTTTCAAAGCTGCTGATATGGAGAGGGTGCTGAAATGCCCCTCTCTTTTTTGTGTTTAATGTGGACAAAAAAAAGTCCCTCTTAATAGAGGGACAATGCCAATGAATCATTTTCACTAACGCTATGCAGGATGGCTTCACAACCGACAATCTCTATACTGATCAAAGAGTTAAGACATTTTTGAAGGGCACGCTTGCCGCTGGAGATTTTATTCTCCAAAGTGTTACTTAGAAGTTTTAAAGTTTTTTGTACCGGTTGCTTATTTTCTTGATTGAAGTATACGGGAATACGTTTGTTTTGAAATGTAATTAATGTTCTCACAAAAATCACCTCGCCTGAGTTATTTCATGGCTTTATTGTAGTGCCCGTTTCTTAAAATTACCTTAAAAACACCTTATAAAAACATAAAGGTCTGAAAAATTTACAAAGTGTTCACAACAATCTAGGGAACAATCGAATTTAGTTCTAACTAATCGACAAAATGACGTATATAGCCGTATTAACAAACGATTAAATACATATTATTGATACCAATGACTCTACTAATGTGAGAGAATATGACTAAAGTCGCTTTTTTATTTTTAGAGTGGGTATTTTGTAACAAATTGACAGTCTAATAGTCGGATGCTACAGTTACGATAGCCATATTTCCGTTGAAATAGGCTTTTTGCGTGAACTTTGCCATATATTAAGGATCGGGAGGGATGACAGATGATCCTGACCGTGCTTTCAGGACGACAGGAAACAGAGTGGTTTGACATCGAGGTAGCTGATGAATACTCGGTGGAACATTTAAAGCTGATGCTGGGTGTGCGCATTTTCGGCGAGCCTCCGGCGGAAGGCATGCAATATATTATGGAAGCAAAGTTCCCGGAAGGGCTTTGGTTCAGGGTGGGGGATAACCAGCTACTCACAGGATCAGGCTTGCGTGAAGGCTGTACTGTGCGTATTCAGCGCGCTTTTTCGACAACTCAGGACGAAGCGCCTGTGTATGGAAGGCGTTCTCTGTTTCAAAGTGAAAAAAATGGGTAAATACACACATGAAATTATATGAAACCTTGGTAAAATGAAATAGTAAGCGAAAAGGGGGACTTTTGTCTTGAATGCATTATACCAGCGATCCCCGAGATTAAGGCCGGCGCTCCGAGAGGAGAAGCTGGAGATTTTACGGCCTCCGGCTGAGCCGAGCAAGCCGTCTTTTTCTATTATATCTATACTTATTCCGTTAATGATGACGTTGGTGACTATAGGCTTTTACGTATATATGAGCAAAACAGGCAAGATGGGTAACAGTAACTATTTGATGTTCCAGATGGTCACCGTGGTCATGATGCTTACATCTTATACGATTCCTTTTTTCGTCTATTTAAATAATAAGAAGGAATACAAGCGCAATCTGGAGGAACGGGACCGGATGTACCGGGAACAGCTTCAAAAGCATCGTGAAGAACTTGAAATGAAACGCGAGGAGCAAATTCGCACACTATATGAAATTCATGGTGACCCGCAAATATGCACTCAAATCGTCAAAAACCGCAACAGTTCACTTTGGGAACGATCACCGGAGGATGAGGACTTTTTGCAGGTGCGTATTGGGACTGGGCAAGTTCCCTTTCATATTAAATTGCAAATCCCACGTCCAGATGGTTATGACCGAGATCCTTTGTTGGGAGCTGCGGATGAACTGGAAGAGGAATTTCGTCTGGTAGACGCTGCTTCCATTGCATTACCGCTGTTTCAATCCAAAGTGGTTGGATTGGTTGGCGACCGGGAGCATACCCTTGCTGCGTTAAGAGTCATTTTGGCACAGGTGACGGTTCGTCACTCGCCAGATGAAGTGAAAATTGCTTCCTTCTATGACGAGCGAGAGGAAAGTGAATGGACTTGGATGCGCTGGCTCCCACATGTGTGGGATGATGACCGCATCCAGAGAATGATGTCAGACCGCAGTAGCAGTGCACATCAATTAGCTGATTTTCTGTTTGCCAGACTGAACCGTCGTAAAAATAATCGCAATGATCGCCAGGGCAAAGGAATGGAAGTCCCGTGTTATATCGTTGTTTTATCTGACACCCAGCTGATTGAGGAAGAACCGTTGCTGCCGTTGTTACTGGAGGACGGTCGAGCCATTGATGCGTGTACGATTGTGCTGGCTTCTCGTAAAGAGGCTTTGCCGATGCAGTGTCAGCTGATTGTGGAGGCTTCCAAAGAGCAGGGCGTATATGCCCGCAAATCAGAATCGGCGGAGGTTGAACAGCAAAGTTTTAAACCGGATCGTTTGTCAAAAGAGGAAGCCGATGCATTGGCGAGGTACATGGCTCCTATTCGCTTGAAGCGTTCCTCTGCTTCTGACATTCCCGCTGTGCTACCTCTGTTTGATATGATGAGCGTAGCGAGTGTGGAAGAACTGGACGTGGCAGATCGGTGGCGACGTAACCGCCATCCCGATACCTTACCTGTGCCGATGGGCGTGCGAGCAGGCGGTAAGAGGATTATGATTAACCTGCATGATAAGATAGAGCGTCAAGGACATGGTCCCCATGGCTTGATCGCCGGTACAACGGGTTCAGGGAAGAGTGAGGTTATCCAGTCCATCGTGGCCTCGCTTGCTGCCGAGTTTCATCCGCATGATCTTGCTTTTATGCTGATCGATTACAAGGGTGGAGGCATGTCCAACACGTTCGTTAACTTGCCGCATGTTGTGGGTACGATTACGAACTTGGACAATAATTTGATTGAACGCGCCAAAATATCTCTTAAAGCAGAACTGGTTCGTCGACAGAAGATATTGAACGATGCAGGCAATTTACAGCATATTGATGAATATTACAGACTACTCCGGCAGCGGCAGGAACAACCGCTGCCTCATCTGGTTATTATTATTGATGAATTTGCACAATTAAAGCGGGATCAGCCAGAGTTTATGGACGAGCTAATCAGTATTGCCGCGATTGGGCGGACACTAGGTGTCCATTTGATTTTGGCGACGCAAAAGCCCGCAGGTGTCGTAGATGATAAGATCTGGAGTAACTCCAGGTTCCGCATCTGCTTACGGGTGCAAAGCGAAGGTGATAGCCGTGACATGTTGAAAATACCGAATGCCGCGTGGATTACGAAGCCGGGACGAGGATATTTCCAGGTCGGTAGCGACGAGGTGTTTGAAGAGATGCAGTTTGCTTGGAGCGGTGCGCCGTATATAGGCAACAGCGATATTTCTTCTGCACTACCTGTACATGAAGTGAGACTGAACGGGAAACGTGAAGCGCTACTGACGGGCGGCGAACGGGCAAGCTCAGGCTTAAAAGGAGAAGAAGCCCCTAAACAGCTTCAAGTATTTATTGATTATATTGCGAATGAGGCTGCTAAGGCAGGGATCGAACGACTTCAGGGACCGTGGCTTCCACCGCTGCCTGAATTGCTGGATTTAACAAATCTGTCGGTATGCACCGAAATAGATAGTACATCATCACCTTTGGAGCTGAAGGCTCTTATTGGTCTGGTGGATGATTTGCCGAATCAGCGGCAGGAGCCAATTTATGCATCGCTGGATCATGGTCATTGGGCTGTGTATGGCATGCCGGGCATGGGAAAAACGACCTTTTTGCATACATTGCTGATGTCCACGGCTCAGCGTTTTGCAGCGAATCATTGGAACGGGTATATCATTGATATGGGTCGAACGATGCGCGACTTTGGGGAACTTCCCCAAATCGGGGCTGTTATGATGGCTGAGGAGGATGACCGGATCAAGCGATTGTTCCGTTATCTGTTCAAGATGGTGGCCGTACGCAAGGAAATGCTTTCCGAGGCTGGTGTCAAAACAATAAGCTCTTATCGACGTTCTGCTGTTGAGGATATTCCGCAAATTGTCGTAGTTATTGATGGATATCTTAATTTCCGTAATGCTTATCCAGATGAAAATGAACTGCTGGAATCTCTTTTGCGAGAAGGAGGCAGTCTAGGTATTACGTTTATCATTACAGCGAACCGGATTACCGATGTGTTTGAGAAATTCCGCAGTAACATACCGAATGCTGTTTCTTTTGAAATGTCCGACCCGAGTGACTATTACTATGCGGTAGGACGACCAGCCAAAACGCCAGGACCGTTAATTCCAGGCCGCGCTCTGGTTAAAGGGCATGTTCCTCCGCTGGAGTTCCAGACGGCATTGCCTTCACCAGGAGAAGATGAGGCGGAGCGATCAGCACGGTTACGCCGCAATATTGCTGGCATTGTGCAGGAATGGAAAGGCAAGCACGCACCAGCCATCCTCCCATTACCTGAGCGGATTCCACTGTCGGAACTGCTTCAGCAGTGGGATCGAACAAGTGGACCATCGGGTGCACTTCCTTATGAAGTACCTGTAGGTCTACAGAGTGACGATCTTGAGCCTTTTCTCCTGAATCTGAAAGAAGGGCCCAATTTTATAGTGGGTAGTCCAATGGAGGGTGGAAAAACCTCTTTTCTAATGAGCTGGATTATATCGCTTGCTTATTACACATCACCCGATCAATTGGAAGTCTATACGATCGATACACGCTATGGAGGCGGAGGACTATCTAGATTACGGCATCTTCCTCATGTTAAGGCTGCTGCCGAAAGCGAGGAAGAAATGGGACCTCTGGTACAGAAAGTGTATGATATCGTTCAACAGCGGAACAAGGAGGGGAATGATCCCGAATTGCTCCTGGTCATTGATGATGCGGATATGTTAAGTAAGCAACTGAACGATTTTATGATAAAGGATCAGCTCTCCGCCATTGTACGGTTGGGACGTGATCGCAATGTGCATGTCGTGCTATCGGGTGTGCCATCTGATTTCCCTACCTTTGGTGTGGACTGGTTTAATGATGTCAAGGCAAGCCAAAGCGGTATGCTATTTGGAACACTAGATTCGAATGATCTATCGTTCTTTCGTATCCCTTATTCGGAGGCGAACGCCGCTGCTGGTGGCCTAAAAGTCCTGCCACCTGGGCAGGGATACTACGTACGGCGCAAATTTACCAGGATAAAAGCGGCAATTCCCTTCTCAGAGCAAGTGAGCTGTGAGGATTGGATAACGAAAATTCGTGACCGATGGCATGTTGTAGTTTGAAGGGAGGTGGCTCATAATGTTAACGTTTCAAGCTTCCAAGCAGAAGTTAATAACCCTCAAGGCGAAGGAACTGTTTTTTCTGGCAGGCGTACTGGGTTCTGACAGACTGCTTGGGGTGGAAGATCCGTTTAAGGGCTATCTAGCAGAGGAGTTGGCGGAAGAGTGGGAGCAGGTAAAAGCTACTCTTTTGGAAAAGGGGTATCTAAAGCGGGTAGATAAGGGCAAAGAGCTAGCAATGCCTCCTACCGTTTTTTCAAGAGTCGCTATCGCGGGATTATCCAACAGGGCTTGCCGTATACGCTATGTGCGGGGAGGTAAGCGGTTTGAAGGCTATCTCCATTGCACGAACGAGCGTGTAGTGGAACTCGTGAAATCCGCTGATGAACCCGATGAGTATCGACTGTACGATCTGGGAAATGTGGAAAAGGCTTGCGAGACATTGATTGATAAAATGGGTTGGGTAGATCGACTTGTGCCTGAATCCCCCGCACTTATGTTCTCCAAGCAGGCATTTAATAAAATTTACGAGCAATCGGCAGGAGAAAGTGTGTCTCTGATCAGCAGTAAACTGACCGAGGCTAGCGGAGATGCAGAGGGGGCTGCAAGACTGGCTCAGTCTTTGAGTTCTCGTGTAGCCGAAGGAGAACTGCAATTGCTGGTATGGAACGGCAGGGAGTGGGAATCACAACGGGCAGCCTTTGTCCTGTGTCCTGCAATGAACTGGATATTTCGGATGAGCTCAAGTGGTAACGGAGACTGGCTGATTGCAGCTATGGCTTCAAGGGATCAGTTTGTGGATTTATTATTAAATTGGTTGAAACAGTCGGCAGTGAATGAAGAAGTGACAGAAGAAGGGTGATGGATATGCGCATTCGAGTTGAACCGGATGTGCTTCGGGGGCTTAGCGGGCAGCTACAGCATGCGGCGGAGCAAATTCAACAGTTAACAGCAGGTTTGGAGCAGGCGTTACAATCGCTGGATTGGGATGTATCTGCACGCGAGGCGATCTTGAATCATTGGATGCAGGCCAAGCGGATGTCAGAACAGATTCATGCTTACCTCCATACATCAGGTACACAACTGAACCGAAAGGCAGAGCAGTTTCAGTCTGTTGATCACAACTATCAAACGATTCTGTCATTTGCCAGCCAACCATTGGGACGACCCGTCACAATGCTCGATTGGTCGAATCAGCAATCACCGTCTATTCTGCCTGGGCAAGCTTCGGAAACAGGCAGTCTGATTTCAAACCCGCAGTCTGTCGTACATGCCATTGCTGGTGTACAGTCTTCGGATGTAGAAACGTTGCATCAGGATATTCTGATGCAGGCGTCTTCTAGCAGTCCGCAGGATTGGTATTTTACTGATCCGTCTACAGCAAGAGATCAGCCTGTCGCTTAGTTGGGATCGCGTTCCGGGACAATCTGGATCGACTGCAAAATTCACTTGATTCGTTTCACAATTCCCGACTTTATGGGACTTATTAGGTGGTTGTTTTGTTAATATTATACTGTTAGATGCTGTTTTATAGTTAAAAAGTGGGATTGTTACAATTAGGTCCTTTGCCTTTTGTAGGGAATTAAATAGCCATAGTACAATTTGAACTAGATAAAACAAAAACATTTTTATCATCAAGGAGGACGCAAAAAATGGCAGGACGCATTTTAATTACCCCAGAACAGGTTGATCAGGTGGCTAACCAATTTAAACAAAGTGGTGAGCAAAGCCAACAGATCGTTTCCAGTTTGACACAGTCCATCTCAGGTATGGAAGGTCAATGGGAAGGTATGACTAAACAACGCTTCTTCCAAGAGTTTCAGGAAGCTAGCAAACAAATGCAAGCTTTCGTAACGACTTTGAACAGCATCAGCCAAGAATTGACAGCTATCGCTAACAAATTCCGTACGGTTGACCAAACGAAATAAGTTGCCTTGCCTGATAGGCATTAACTTGTCATATACCACTCTATAAGAAGCAATATGTGAGCCATTCCTCACGGTTTGGCACAGGATGTTCAGGAAAAACCGGGCGATCTTCGGATACCCGGTTTTCTTGCCATCCATAGATGTATATAATAAGGTGAGGAAAACTAGCATACTGAATGATGTAAGGAGAGGGATGTTTCATGTCTTTTCAACCGAATCCGGGAGACGAATTGATCATAAACGGCACAGCTTATGTGGTTGGACGACATCCCGCTGCACCCGGTTTAGCCTATGCTCAAGCAGGGCGGCAGGGAATTGTATACCAACTGAATGCCAAAAACGGAGCACCGCATGAGGCAAAAGCCCTTAAAGTGTTTTTTCCGAAGTTCCGCATCCCGGCTATGGTTTATCAATCTGAGCATATGGAAGCATACGGGGATATTCCCGGTTTGCAGGTATGCAAGCGTGATGTGCTCACTCCAGAAAGAAACGGAAGTCTGATCGCCGAGCAGCCTGATTTGCTGTATGCGGTGCTGATGCCATGGGTTCACGGTATGACATGGTTCGATTGTCTCACAGATCAGCGTCAGCTTGAGGCTTCCGATAGTCTGGCTTTAGCCAGAGCATTGGCAGGGATCGGTTCAGCTATGGAGCAAAAAGGATTGGCGCACTGTGATTTATCGGCGCCGAATGTGATGCTTCCGTTTTTTTCTGAAGTGGAACTGCCTCAAGGCACGTCAGCTGTGGAATTGGTGGACGTGGAACAAATGTATAGTACTAAAATGGATCGTCCAGACGCTCTATTGGCAGGTTCGCCAGGGTATGCCGCCCATCGTACCGTCCACAGCGGTTTATGGAGTGCGTATGCAGACCGTTTTGCAGGGGCAATTATTATAGGAGAAATGCTAGGCTGGTCTGACCGTGTTGTAGTCGACAAAGCGTGGGGCGAAAGTTATTTTGATCAGCATGAAATGCAGACGCCTTGCGAACGTTATTTTATTTTACGAAAATCACTTGAATCCCGTTGGGGCAGCAAGGTGGTAGAATTGTTCAGCCGCGCCTGGGATAGTCAGGATTTAAGCAGTTGCCCTACTTTTGGCGAATGGTTGGTTGTACTTAATGCAGTTACTGAGCAGGAAATTCCAGTTGAGGCTATAGAACCGGAGCCTGCTGCGACAGAAACAATAGAATCGGCAGCGGTGAGTGGCCTTTCCAGTGAAGCTGCATCTTCTTTGTCAGCACCTGCACCGCTCAAGACTGAACAGGCTGCACTGCTAAATCAGGCTGCCCTGGAGCAGGGAGAGCGTGGGGTAACGGACAAGCTGTTCCGACAGGCACGTGATTTGGAGCAGCAGAACAAACCTGCTGCAGCGCTGGAAGTATACCGGTCGTTGTATCATTTTGTAGAAGACGGCAGTCCTCTGCATGTGGAGGTGTCGGCTGCGATCACAGGGCTAGAGGAGCAGTTGAATCCCAAGACGCCGGAGCAACCTGAAAAATCAAAAGCCTGGTATCGCTCCAAAGCGTTTATCATGACAACTGCGGCCGCAGTCGTTCTGTTGGCAGCTGGAATCCCAGCCGTGAATATTCTTGCAGATCAGTCCAATCAGCGGCAAATCGAGGCGGCCAAGCAGGAAGAGGCAGCGAAGGCTGCAAAGGCGGCCGAGGAAAAGCTGGCAGCCGAGCAGGAAGCCGCTCAAAAATTGCTGACGGAGAAACAACGCCAGGAAGCGGAACAGCAGGCCAAACAGCAGGTACTTGCCGCTCAAAAGCAACAGGAAGAGCAGAAGAGACAGCAAGCCCTTATCGATCAACAGGTTAAATATGAAGCTTATCTCGCCCAAAAGGAACAAAATAAGCAGGCGGCTGCCAAGTTGGCGAAGCAAAAAATGTATGATCAACAGGCAAAGTATGAAAAATACTTGGCTTTGAAAAAGGAGCAGGAAGCCCGTGCCGCCCAGGAAGAGACAGCTCGTAAGGCAGCAGCCGAGGCGGAACAAAAGCTAAAAGAGTCCATGCATGCACGAAACAAGGAGAACGTTCTTCAGCTTATTTCCCTATACAACAAGGCGTATGCCTCTCAGGAAGGTGGAAGCGCTGCGAAGGCAAAGAGCTTTGCGAAGCGTTTTAGAACACTATATGATAGTAATCCTTCTTATTATCGTTCGGTAGGCGAAGTGGGATATCGGGCTTCCTCGATCTATAATTTTTTAGGCGATACGAATTTTAGACTGCCTAAAATTTAATATTTCATATGTTTATATATGGACGGAATGATAGCTACAAAACAGATGAAGATAGAAGGTAACTGAGGGGAGCATGTACAAACCATGAATTATACAATACAGGCTTCACAACGCACTCCCGCCCTGATCATTTACCTGATTGACATCAGCGCGTCGATGAACATGCTGATGGAGGGGCGGCGGCGTATTGACGTTGTATATGAAGCTATATCGTTGGCGATCCGGCAGATGGTTTTCCGATCAACCAAAGGAAATCGGCTGACAGCACGCTATCGGATTGCGATTTTAGCTTATAGTGACGACGTGTATGACCTGCTGAATGGTGTCAAGGGAATTGATGAAATCGCGGCCATTGGTTCGTTGCCCGATTTGACACCCAAACGATTTTCAGATTCAGCAAAAGCCTTCCTGCAAGCTGAGCGTATTTTGCAGGCAGAATTACCAGGGATGCAGGACTGTCCTGCACCTTTGGTCTGTCATATGACAGATGGGGTTTCCACAGGCGATGATCCGGAACCGATTGCGAAGCGCATTATGAGCATGAGTGTACCGGACGGTAATGTACTGGTGGAGAATATATTTTTATCCGACAGGTTGCTGGAAACGCCTATTCAGGACCCCCGTCGCTGGAAAGGTCTGACGCATAATACGCCGTTGCAGGATGAACATGCAGTGAAATTGCGTGATATGTCTTCTGTACTGCCTGAAAGTTATCGGGAAATGCTGTTTGAAGCAGATTATCAGTTAGGTGAAGGAGCCATTATGATGCTGCCCGGAACCTGTGCGGAACTGGTGTCCATTGGGTTCCAAATGTCGGCTGCAACGCCTGTACGGTAAGGAGGTAAAAGCATGAATCCACTGCTGTCCCTGCTCCCCGCGAGCAAAAAAAAGGGAATGAATGCAAGGCTGACTCAGCAATTTGCTTACATAAGCTCTCAGACAGGCGATCAGCCTTTATCATCTCATCACAGTCGTTTTATGTGTCGTTATGGCTATGGAAGATCTGCCGAATCTGCCAGTATGGGGGAAAGCGGACAGGATTTCGCCGCAGTACGTATTCATAAATCCGTCTGTTGTTTTGTCTTGTGTGATGGTGTCGGGCTCAGTTACCGAGGAGATTTTGCAGCCCGCTATCTGGGTTCCTCTTTACTGGATTGGATGGAACGGGGACAAGATCTGTCTGCTGATCAGTTGAGGGGGTATCTTGAACGTTTGGCAGGTACAGCGGCAGAGGAACTGGATCGGCAGCCTTTGGATCATGAATCAGGCTTAATGCGCTCGGTATTGGAAGATAAACGTCGTCAGGGAAGCCAGTCCATGTATATTTGCGGTAAAATCGAACTGCCGAAGCGTGGTAGCCGTGGCCGTCTCCGACTTGCCTGGCAAGGGGATTCACGTTTGCGACTATGGAACGGTGCCGAGGAAATTAGCGAGCTGTTCGATCATACTTTTTCTACAGCGGAGCGCTGGTCAACAAGTCGTGGGCCGATTGGTGGGAAGCCTCATTGGTACGAAAGAAGTATACCCGCAGATATGCCGATGAGATTACAGGTGTATACGGACGGTTTATCCGATTTGGACCCCATTCGCGAGCCTGTCCCTGATGAGCAGATACAGGTATTATTGGACGCATCCCATACCGGGGGACTTGATGATGATGCTGCATTTATTGAGCTTCAGTGGTAAATGAATAAGCAAAAGGACGTATGCATCCATATCCATGGTTGTATAACGTCCTTTTTTTGATGAATACATAGAAAAATACGATTCGTTAAGATATTTATAGAATGTAACGAGGAGGAGAAGGAAATACGCGCTAATGCGCGTAATATTCGTCCTTTTCTCAAATATCGCAAAGGAATAGCAAAAAATGCGCAAAAATGGTGATTATAAAGTATATCCTTTTGGGTAATCTTGTGATTATACAGATTACTGAAAGGGAGCGATACATATGAGCTACACATATGCAGGAGGCGCACGCTTTGAAGGCAAAACGGCTCTGATCACGGGGGCTGGTTCTGGCATTGGCAAGGCAACGGCCATTCAAATGGCTAGAGAAGGAGCGAATGTCGCTCTTTTTGACGTAAGTAATGAGCGCATTTTGGAGACGGAAAGAGAAATTAATGCCATACGTGAAGGATCAGCTCGGGCATTTGACGTGGACATTGCTGATCCGGTGCGTGTGGAAAAAGCAGTTCTGGAAGCGGTTGAATTATTTGGCGGTCTGCATATCATTTTTGCTAATGCCGGGATTAACGGGGTCGTCGGACCGATCGAGGATCTGAGCATTGAGGATTGGCGGCAAACATTGTCCACGAATCTGGATGGTACCTTCCTGACGGTGAAGTATACAATACCACATTTGAAAAAGAACGGTGGCGGCAGCATTATTATTACCAGCTCCATTAATGGAAATCAGCGCTTTACCAGCTTTGGAATGTCAGCCTACAGCACATCAAAGGCAGGTCAAACCGGTTTTGCTAAAATGGCTGCGCTGGAGCTGGCTAAGTTCCGTATTCGTGTGAATGTCATCTATCCGGGTGCCATTTCGACGAATATTGATGAAACCACGGAGAAATCGGAAGGGTTAAAGCAAATTACCATCCCCGTCAAGTTTCCCGAAGGAGGGCAACCGTTGGCTGATGGGCCGGGTCAACCCGAGCAGGTAGCTGATTTGGTAACATTTTTGGCCTCAGATCATTCGCGTCACATTACTGGTGCACAAATTGTAATTGATGGGGCAGAGTCGTTATTGTTTTAGAAAATAGAGCATGCTCTGGGACGGAGAAATGTTTTGTGGTATCCTGAGTGTATTGTCTTGGTTACGGTGCGAATGTGAAGCTCACATAAAAACCCCGGGTCCTTCGCACCTCGAAATTTGTCGAAATGGATTCGGATTAGCTTTCTTCGTTAGAAGTCAATAGTGGATTCAAGCTTTTTTGGCATCGTTTTTTTCGAAAATGCATGGAATTGATATCATTAGGGTATGAATTCCTTCATTTTCGCTGTCGCACTCTATATGAGTGCGTGGATTGAAATTGACTTATCATCTTCATCCAATCCGTTCATGAACTGGTCGCACTCTATATGAGTGCGTGGATTGAAATATCTGTGAGAAAGATAGGAGCTTTGAAATGAGACGTCGCACTCTATATGAGTGCGTGGATTGAAATGTTTCGACACTGGAATTACACAAGGGCAACAGTCGCACTCTATATGAGTGCGTGGATTGAAATATGATGAATGGAGGACGTCCTCAAGAAAGAAATAGGCGCACTCCATGTGACAATTGACGATGCGGCAGGATTCACGGTCAGTCGTTACGGCATATGGTTTTGTTTGACTGGTATACTTTGCATAGTTCTCAGGGCTTCAGCCGCAGAAGGAAGAAAATAAAATCGAAGTGAAACGATCTTTGTGATATGTACAATGCTCGCAATGGGCGCGATGAGAGGCAATGATGCGGGGGAATGAGGCAAGAATATGAGGGCGTACAGGGGATAAAATGCGGAAGAACCACCGAAGGATGAAAAATCCAGTGCGGTGGTTCTTTTTTTTCACTCGTCTTGTATGCCATCATTATAGGGGGAGGCGATGAAGAATGTTCCAGGATTTCAAGCTCGTAAGTGACCGCCCGGTCTCGATACAAGTAAAAGAATACGTCAATCGTTTAATTATAAAAGGGGCGCTTCAGGCGGATCAGAAGCTGCCTTCCACACGAGAAATGAGCGTTCTGCTTAAGGTGAGCCGCAATACAGTCATTGCAGCCTATGAAGGCTTGGAGGATGACGGATTTACGTATGCGATTCCCGGAAAGGGTAGTTATGTGGCCGCCATGGTGGGCCAGTCGGCCGTAGATAACGGAGGATCTGACGGTTCTGCCACCTGGGAGATCGATTGGAAGGCAAGAATGAACGAGTATGCTGTATCGGCTGTTGATCTGGATATGATGAAGCAGGGCATTCGTGCCCAAAAGGGAACTATCTCGTTCACAAGCATCGCTCCGGATGAGCAGCTGTTTGATCTGGGGGATGTAAGGCGAGCTTTTATGGATCGGATGGCAATCGAAGGGCAGGTGCTGCTCAACTACGGCTATGCCAAGGGCTACAAGCCGCTGATTGATTATCTGATGCATTATATGGAGAACAAAGGCGTTGATATAATTGGCAAGGATATGCTGATTACAGGCGGGTTTACAGAAGGCTTTGACATTGTGCTGTCGGCTTTACGCCCTTCTGCACGCCGTGGAGCGGCAATTTGTGAAAATCCGACCCATCACACAGCGATCAAAAATTTGAAGTTGCAAGGATTTGAGATTACCGGCATTCCGATGGAGTGTGACGGTATTGATGTAGAGCGGCTAGAGGAGGTACTGCAGAACAATAGCTTCGATTTGGCCTATTTGACTCCTTCCTATCATAATCCGACAGGCATCGTCATGTCGCCGGCAAAGCGCAGCGCTGTTATGAAATTAATGGCACGCCATCAGATTCCGGTGATCGAGGATGGATTCAATGAGGAGCTGCGTTACTCGGGAGCGCATATTGCGCCCTTAATAGCGACAGCAGGCCAAGGGAACGGAGTAATCTATATTGGCAGCTTCTCCAAGGTGCTGTTCCCTGGCTTGCGTGTAGGCTGGGTGCTTGGAGACCGAGCACTGATTGACACTCTGGAAAGCATTAAGCGTGCGCGCACCATTCATACCTCAACAATCGATCAATCGATTTTATACCAATATATGCTTAACGGAAATTTCGATAAACATGTAAAAAAAGCACGTACAGAGTATAAGCGCAAATATGAGCTGACAAAGACATGCTGTGAAGTACATCTTCCTGAGGCGCAGGTAACTGGTGACGGGGGCTTGCATTTGTTCCTTACCTTCCCGACAGGTGTAAATACACGCCAGCTGCTAGAAGCTTGCACAGAACAGGGCGTCATTTTCACACCGGGAGACAAGTTTTTTATTCAAGAAGGAGAAGGGACGAATACATTGCGGCTTGGGTTTTCACGAGTAACAGATGAAAATATCGAACGGGGTATTCAAATAATCGGTAAACAGACGTGTAACTTTCTTAAGGCATAAGGATTAAGAAAAGAGCTATAGAGACGGAATATTGTTCTGAAGAAGCAATAGCGATCGGATGAACATCCGTAGCCACATAAAGATTTTGAAGAAAAATGAGGTGTCATGATGAAAATTGGCGTTATTATGGGCGGTATTTCCTCTGAGCGTGAGATTTCTCTGCAGACAGGTCAAGAGATGATCAATCATTTGGATCGCAGCCGTTATGAAGTGGTTCCAATGGTGATCGAGCAGCGAGCGGATTTAATCGCGCAGGTCCAGCAGACAGGCATCGATATCGCGCTGTTGGCACTGCATGGTCAGTATGGCGAGGACGGCACGGTGCAGGGAGCGCTGGAGACGCTGGGCATTCCCTACACAGGCAGCGGTGTCCTGGCAAGCAGCTTATGCATGAATAAGCAGTTGTCCAAGATGCTGTTGAAGGCAGCGGGTGTGCATACGCCTTCAGGTCTTTACTGCCAGGGGATGGACGATTATGATCCGCAGGTGGTGGAGCGTTTGGGCTACCCGGTAATTGTGAAGCCGAATACGGGGGGATCCAGCATTGGCATCCAGCTTGTACAAAATGAGAAGGAGCTGCTACCAGCTGTTCAGGAGGCTTGCAGCTTGGATCAAGCGATCTTGATTGAGCCCTTTTATAAAGGGACGGAGATTACCTGCTCGATCTTGGATGGCGAGGTATTCCCGATTATTAGCATTAGCTCCGCTCATTCGAAGTGGTTCGACTACAAAGCAAAATACGAGGTCGGCGGCGCTGAGGAGAAGGTGGTCGAGCTTCCCCCCGTTATTGAGCAGCGTGTGCGCGAGGCGGCACTGGCCAGCTACCGGCTGCTGCAATGTAAGGTCTATGCAAGGGTCGATATGATTTTGTGTCAGGATAGACCTTACGTGCTGGAAGTGAACACATTACCGGGAATGACCGCCAACAGCCTGCTTCCGAAGAGTGCGGCAGCTGCGGGTATAACCTTTACACAGCTACTGGACCATATTATTGCCAGCTCGCTCCATGAGCGGAAACAGGAATGGGGGATGGCGTAATATGTTTAGTGAAAAGGGGACAGGGCGGTTTGTATCCTCGCGTGTACGGGATATTCGGCCATCGGGAATTCGCGCTTTTTTTGATCTGAATGCAGCAGGCGGAGGTACAATCGCCCTTGGGGTCGGAGAGCCTGATTTCGTTACACCGGAAAAGGTACGTGAAGCTTGCATTCAGGCATTGCGTGAAGGACAGACGAAATATACTTCGAATGCCGGCTTGATGGAGCTGCGGGAGGAGATCTCTGCTTATTTTTCCGGCAGCTTCGCGCTTTCCTATGATCCTGAGCACGAATTGATTGTGACGGTGGGGAGCAGTGAAGCCGTCGACCTGGCGCTGCGAGCAGTGATCGATCCAGGTGACGAGGTGCTAATTCCGGCACCAAGCTATATTGCCTATGAACCCATTACCCATCTGCATGGCGGTAAAATTGTAGAGGTGGCGGCTACGGCAGAGGAGCAATTCAAGCTGACCCCGCAAGCGCTGCAAGCGGCAATTACACCTCATTCAAAGGTTTTAATGATCAATTATCCCTGTAATCCGACTGGAACAGTTATGACGGAGCAGGATTGGCTGCCGATGACAGAGCTCATTATCAAACATAATCTGGTCGTCATTTCGGATGAAGTGTATGCCGAACTGACTTACGGGAGAAAGCATGTCAGTATCGCCTCTTTGCCGGGCATGAAGGAGCGTACGATTGTCATCAGTGGTTTTTCCAAAGCATTTGCGATGACAGGCTGGCGGGTAGGCTATGCGTGCGGTCCGCATGAGCTGATTGCCAGCATGCTGAAAATCCACCAGTACACAGCCATGTGTGCGCCCACCATTGCACAGATTGCCGCGCTGGAATCATTGCGCCATGGCTTGGCTGCCAAGGATGAGATGATGGCGAGCTACAATGAACGTCGCAAGCTATTTGTGGCCGGCTTGAATGCAATCGGGCTTGCTTGTCATGAGCCTGAGGGGGCTTTCTATGCCTTCCCTTCAATTACTTCTACTGGCATGTCATCTGAGCAGTTTGCACTTCGTATGCTGAAGGAAGCGAAGGTGGCGGTCGTACCGGGACATGTATTCGGATCAGGCGGAGAGGGCTTTATTCGCTGCTCATATGCAGCCTCGCTCGTCGATTTGGAGAAGGCGCTGGAACGGATGGGAAGGTTTATGCAGGTAATGCAGCCGGTATGATGAACAGGGTTAATAACTCAACTTTTGCCGAACGTCTTCATAAAATATTTTACAAATACCTTTATGATTTTCGAAAACATAAAGGTATTTTTCTGATCAATGTAGTCGATATTTCCGGATGTATTTACCCAAAGCCAGAACGTTCAGCTTTGGTGTTAACTGGTGGAGCCCTGCTTTTAAATGCGCTATCGATGAATTAAATATATTCGAATGTGCGCTTACTCCTTCACAGGTGGCAGAACTGGCAGAGGTGAAATAAGTCCAGGCAGGTATTTGTTGCTAAGCCAAAAAGCGAGTCTGTCCAGGTGCGAATGTGAAGCTCACATGAATTCTCCGAGAGATTCGCACCTCAGATTTTGTCGAATTACATCGAATGTGAACAAGTTTTAAACGATCGCAAGAGGATGAGGTAATATTAGATGCGTTTTTGCCAAAATAACGCTAGAATGGTACTTAAATAGGAGGCATTTGACCCATTTTCGCTGTCGCACTCTATATGAGTGCGTGGATTGAATTTACCAAGTTAAAGGTTGATCGTATGTTGGAACAAAGTCGCACTCTATATGAGTGCGTGGATCATGACGGAGCAGCCGCCACTTGGTCGTACGAGTGGAGAGCGCCTCTTTATCCGAAATCATGAAGAGGTCCGTGAAGTGAGGAGTTGGAGATTTTACGCGGTTTGGAGGGACGGCGGTGGTTCAGTACAATTCCGTGTGGGATGAACTGATCTTGCAGCAAAAAGATGATTTTACTTTCATGGACGCCATAAGCGCCCGCCGTTAGATAATGTGAATGCCCTATTATCTTTTGCCTATACAATGCTGTCCAACGATATGAAATCGGCATTGGAAGCTGTCGACCTGGATGCTTATGTAGGTTTTCTGCATAGAGATCGTCCAGGGCGAGCCTCATTGGCACTGGATGTGATGGAAGAGCTTAGAGGAGTATATGCCGATCGTTTTGTTCTTACATTATTAACAAAAAATGATTCATGGCAAAGGATTTTACAAAAAAGAAAACGAGGCTGTCATGATGAAAAAATGATTCATCCTTATTTGAATGAGAAAATGTCTTGGGGGCTGGTGTCCTATTCACGGGCTTTGCTCTTAGCTAGATATATTCGTGGAGATCTGGACGAGTGCCCTCCATTTTTGTGGAAGTAGGTTGATCTTGTTAATACAAATTACGTATGATGTAAGTACATTAGATAGAGAAGGCAGAAAAAGACTGGAAAAGGTTGTGAAAAGGTGCGTAGATCACGGACAAAGGGTGTAAAATTCCGTGTTTGAGTGCATTTTGGATTCGCCCCAGTTCCGCCGATTTAAAATATGAATTAGAAGAATTGATAGACAAAAAAAGAAGACAGCCTGCGTTTCTACAACTTTGGAGATAGCTATAAAAAGAAAGTAGAGCATATAGGGGCTAAGGAAGCTTACAATATGGAAAGCCCACTGATTTTATAAGGTGCGAATGTGAAGCTCACATAAAAACCCCGGGTCCTTCGCACCTCGAAATTTGTCGAAAAGTATTAAAATTGCTATTTATCCGTAAAGTCAATAGTTGATCCAAGCTTATTTGACATCAGTTTTTGCGACAATGTGTAGAATTGATATCATTAGGGTATCAATTACTGCATTTTCGCTGTCGCACTCCATGTGAGTGCGTGGATTGAAATTCTCGCAATGGGGCTAAGTGTTCCAGCACTACCTGTGTCGCACTCCATGTGAGTGCGTGGATGGTATGAAAAAGAAGGCTTGTTTCGTGGCCTGCCCAGCAGTGAATAGGTGCAAATTTCTTCTTAACGGATTTCTCATTCGACAAATTTCCCCTTACTTTTATGCAACAATTACTTAACATTTACAATGGTTGAAGTATAAATTAAGGTGGGAGTTGCTGCTTATGGGGATTTCCATGAGTAAGTTTCTAAAGCGTTATGCAACGATTCTATTGAACTACGCAATAGTTATAGGGGTATTTTACGCTTTGGGATATCAGATGAGCGCTATGGGAATCTATGCAATTCTGACAGGAATTGTGACTGGAGAAATAATCAACTTGGCATTATCAAAGCGAGAGAAATGAACCTATGTATCCCTTGATTACATCAAAATCAGGGGATTTTTCATTTGATTAAAAGGTTCAACAGAGTTATTACCTGGGAACTCTATATCATTTACTAATAGTAAAGAATATGGAGAAATGAAATAGTCATGTCAACTCTGTGAAACCTTTTATTTCGGCAATCCAATTTCACTTTTGTTATTCATTTTCACAATCTTCCCTTGTGTGTAAGTTATGCTGAATTTTCGTTATAAACATTAGTTGCATAATTTATTGACAGATGGTTAATTATGAAGAAGAATAGAGGGTGATTTTTAAAATAATGGAATTTTTATGTGAAGGGTGGTTATGACTTGAAGCATACACCTACGATTTCAGCGGAGTTTGAGGATTATCTAAAACAAAATGAAATGACATTGAGTCAATTTGCCGAATATTCAGGGGTTCATCAAAGAACGCTTAGTAATTGGATTACTCAGCATCGTCCTGTTTCCGTACAGCAGCTAGACCGAATTACTGAGGCTATGGATTTGCCAGAGGGCTATTTTTACGATCTTTACATAGAAAATTACATTATTGACCTTTCCCCGAATTTTAGGCGAATCGAGCCATTATTGTATCGTTGTGCGGAGCTGGACAAGCTGGATGCAATCCGTCGAATGATTGGACATATCATGGATAATCCGCTGTATGCGTCAAGGCTATTTGATGTTGCAGAAGCATTATTTGAACAGGGACGACATGCTGCTGCGTTGCCTCTCTATGAGAATGTCGCAGAAGTGGAGAAATATCAGCATTCTGAACGCTTGGCCATCTGTCAATATCGTATATTCTCGATTCAAGTTGGAGACGATCAGAGCCGTAATCTCAAGGCAGCAACGCTATTTGAACCCTTCGTGGAACGTCTAGATGAAATAGACCAACTTGATGCGCTAAAAGATTTGGCGAATGTGTTTCGTTCTTTACGCTTATGGGACAGGCTTGATGTGACCGCTCGAAAAATGAGAGTTAGAGCGGAAATTCAATATACATTAGAGCATCAGCAGAAAAAACGAAAGCCAGCGGAACTTGAAAAGAGGCTGAGCCGTCCATTGTTTGTGTACATCACCTATTCTGATTTACTGTGTGCCAGTGTATATGAGGCCAAAGGCGATTATGAGCAGGCATTACAATATACATACGCCTACACTAATTTAGATTGGGTCAAAGAGACGGACGAGGATACTCTGCATTGGATTAAACAGTTTCAAGATTGGGCAGAAGGTAATACTTACGTGTATAAGCTTTTATCAGGGGAAGTAAGCTTACTTCCTTATTACCTAGAGTATATTTGCACTTCATCGGAAACATCAGAAAAGGAAATGATAGCTAAGTTGATGAACGTTGTAATTGCGGCTAATCAATTCCAGCTAGATGTGAATGATATATTTTTGCGCTTTGAAAGACAGATTAATTCTTTTGCTCAACAGCAAGCTTCTACTGATATGTACACACAGCGAGTCGTGCCGGATCAGTATGCACGTTTTGGATATGAGCTAGCTTATTATTATTTGCACCGAGGTATGTATAGTGATGGTTTTAAACATTTGCTCTGTTCATTGGAAAACTCGAATACACTAAATAATGTGACTTGCTTTAAAAATTGTTTGGGGCTATTCGTACATTTTAAGACTTACGCTGTCCCTGAAATCAAAGCAGGATTTTACAATTTTATTGAGAAAGTGTGGTTAGAAAATGTTAAAAAAAATGGTTCTATTGATTTTCGTAACTAGCTTCTTGTTTATCGTGTATGTACCTGTTCAATCACATAACCAGATTATCCATCTTCAGGAAACAATAGGAGGTGCTTAATCAGGGAAGTTAAGGAGTAACGATTGGTTACTTCACATTTCTTGGGCATTGTGATTCCAAGTTTAAATAAACATATACCGACAAAAAGTGCCTCTGGAATATTCCAGAAGCACTTTTTTTTGTTAAGCGTATTTTAAAAAAATCCAAAAATTTACGTTTTGCATTAGGATATGACACAGAAGGGGGAATCATGCTGATGAATCCAGGTGTGACTTTACTTCGTGTCGAACGGGCCAGAAAAAGACTGTACCAAGTCCAGAAGAAATACGGATTTTTAACGCATCCCAAAGTGATTGAACAATCCATGAAACTGGATGAACTATTGAATCAATACCAAATATACAAAATGAAATCTTAACAAATGAGTTCATGACATGTTGCTAAAGGAAGAGTGTGAAATCCAATCTCCAATCTCCAAACCCCAATCAAAATTCTAAATCCTATACTTATGAAGAGGTGGTAACGTTGTTGAACAAACGAAATCCTGTAACCCCTTTTGGTTGGAAAATCAAAGAAAAGCTAGTCGAGAGGCAAATGGATCAGAGAACATTTTGTGATACCTACCATATTCCTGCTAGCCGCTTGTCCAATCTCATTCATGGAACACGTAAGGCCAAAAAATATAGAGTGCAAGTATGTCAATTGCTTGGGATCGAAGAATAACCCCCTCTCTCCTTTATGGAAACAGGGCATCCTAATGATATATAAGCTACAGTGACAAAGGACTCCAGGTTTCTTTAATATAGATTGTACATAGGATGTTTATTACAAGGAGTGGAAAGGAGTGATGGGGATGTTCTCCAGAATGGCAGAGCAGAAGATTGCTGAGGCGATGGCCAAAGGTGAGTTTGATCATTTACCGGGAGCGGGCAAGCCACTGGTCATCGAGGATTTGTCACATGTTCCAGAGGAGCTGCGGATGTCGTACAAGCTGTTGAGGAATGCAGGCATTTTACCGGAAGAGCTTCAATTACAAAAGGAATGTGTCCAGCTACGTGATTTGCTTCACGCTTGTCATGAGGCAGGAGAGCAACAACGGATCAGTCGCAGGCTGACTGAAAAATCACTTCGTCTCCGTATGCTGCTGGAGGAAAGAGGGCTGAATACGTCGTCTGTATTTTATGAATATGAGTCCGCTATGCGTAAGCGACTGGAGCAATAGAAGCGAGAGGAGCAAAGGGCGGATGCCCTTTGCCTTTCGCTTTTTTTCAGTTTGACGAAGGACAATCTCTTCTCTAACTAATTGTGGTCCAGTCTAGTATATTCATTGTAAGGAATTGTCGAATCATATTATATAAAAAAGTGATAAAAGTTATATTATAGTTTTATTAGTCGGCACATACTATTTCCATGGAAGTATAATACTTATTGTTACAAAAATAGGACAAAAAACAAAAGGGAGGAAAAAGAATGGAACAAGCCTTATATTCCAATTTTGACGAAATTAATTTGTCCGCTCTTCCGCAACAAAGCTTTAATTCGAATATTTTGAAATCATTAAATGGACCTTTAATGATTTCTTGGGATGTTACTAACAGATGCAATTTGAAATGTTTGCACTGCTTTAACAATAGTGCTGAAGGTTCTGTCCATAATTTTTGTGATGAATTATCTGAGGATGAAGCAATGGAGGTTGTAAATCAAATTATAGATTTAAGACCTTATACAATGTGTATATGTGGAGGAGAGACGCTTTTAAGAAAAGATTTGATTAAAATAATAAGTAAACTATCAAAAGCTAATATTATCGTAAATATGGTGACTAATGGGTACTTTTTGGATGAGAAGAAGGCAAATGAACTGTATAATGCTGGAGTTAGCTTTGTTCAAGTCTCCTTAGATGGTTTAAGGGCAGAAGATCATGATAGATTCAGAAATAAGCAAGGTTCATTTGAAAAAGCTCTTAATGCTTTGACACTATTGAAGAACGCTGGGGTTAAAACTGCTGCTTCGTTTGTTCCAAATAAATTTGCAATAAATGATTTTGAAGAATATGTTGATTTTGTATTCAATGCTGGTTGTAAGCATATCCGAATGATGCCATTACTTCCAATGGGAAGAGGTTTGAACAATTTCCATGAATTAGAACCTACGAAGGAGGAATATTTCAAATTTTGCGTCTCTATTCAAAAAAAGAGATCACAATATTCAAGTAGAGGAATGATTATAGAATGGGGAGACCCATTGGAACACATTTATCTAGCTCTTGAGTATAAACGCGCAACTCCAATTCAAATGGAAATTAGGGCTAATGGGGACTTAGGGGTATCTATCTATCTGCCAATTGTAGTTGGAAACATCCGTAAAGCAACTCTTAAAGACTACTGGGATGGAGGTTATAACCGTATTTGGGATCATGATGCTGTCAAAAAGATAGCTAAGAAAATTCGAACGTTATATGATTTTAAAGAAATGCAACTTAAAACATGGACTGATCAACATTTTTCTATAGATATTTTAAATTTATAGAGGAGGATTTATGTGAATTTTATTCCTTATAAAACAAAAAAAGTATTTATTAGAATTGAAAATAACGATCTGACCACACTTTATTCTGATCGTAGTGGATTGAGATTTTTAAATTCTGTTTCCGGCTATATTTTTGAAAATATAAATGGAATTAATACCTTTGAAGATATAGTTGAACATATGAAATCGATTTATCCAACAGTTGATGATATGACTTTGACTAATGACACATTAAATTGTTTGTATTCCCTAAAAACTATGAAATTTATTAATTGGAAGGATGGATCAGAAATGAACACAAACACTTCGGTTTCATCTCTAGCTGTAGAAGTAGCGGGAGAACGGGATTACTCCATGATAAGTAAGTATATACTAAGAAATTATAAAAATAATCTGAATAATAATTATTTAGTTAATATTCCTATTGGAAATAAGTCCTACTATACAGATATTTCTTTAAGAACAAGACAATTTAATCTTAATGAAATTCATTTTTTTACAAAAAAAAACAATCAGATTACGTCATTAGTTAGTATCATTGGTTTTGATTCTTCCCTACAAACAGTTAATATAGGCGTAGTTATTTGTGAAAAAATAAACATGGAATATTTGAAAATTAATTTGTTAGGCATCGAGGAACTATTGAAAAATAATGAAAAGAAAAAAATTAAACTAAATCTTATCGCTAATAACTTTAACGAGGGGCTCATTGAATTATTTTGTGCTATAGGCTATGAATTTGAAGCTAATTTAGAGAAAGAGGTAAACGGATCAGATCTATTGATATACAAAAAGATAATACAATAAGGAGATGTAATCATGATCAAATTAGATAAAAATAAAATCAGAAGATTTAGACGTTTTTTAGATGACTTTTGCTATGATATTACTTATCAATTCTTGAGTGGAGAAAGTAACTATTTTTTTAATCCTTGGCAAACATTCGAAACTTTGAAATACGGTTTAAGCACGCTAGAGAATAAAACTAGATCAGATGTTTATAAGTTATTGCTTTTAGGAGAGAATATATCGGAAGAAGAATCTGATATTTGTCTCGGTGTGAAAATAAAAGATGATTTACTTGATATTGGAGTTTTAAAGAGAGAAGAAGATGGAACAATTCAAACAGATGGATATTCATTACTGTCAATCTGCGATAGATACTTGTTTGTCGGATTACCTTATTACTACCCTACTTGCATTAATAAGGATCCAGATGTTTACATTGGTCCCGACACTTATAAATTATCCAGAATCATTCCTTCCAAAAGTGTCGAGTCTATGGTTGATCTCTGTTCTGGAAGCGGAATACAGGCTATTTTAGGAGCAAACTTTTCTAGGAAATCTGTAGGAGTAGAAATAAACCCTCTGGCAGTACCAGTTACTCGCCTAAATGTTATGTTAAACGATTTGGAAGAAAAAATTGAAATTAAAGAAGGGAATTTATATGAACCTCTAAAGGGAATGACATTTGACTTAATTACTTCTAACCCTCCCTTTATCCCCGTCCCTGACAATCTGGAGTTTTCATTAGCTGGTGATGGTGGAAATGATGGGCTGAATATTGTAAAAGAAATTATTAAGGGGTACAAATTACACTTAAATGTTAATGGTTATGGAGTAATGATTGGTGAGGCAATTGGTAATGAACAAGGTCCTTTTTTAACGAGACTATTAGAAGAAGAATTAGGAAAATGTTTTGATACAAAGCTATTCCTATCTGGACGTATTCATATTGAATCACAAATTAAAACGGTCTCCTCGTTAAATACTCTTTTGAGAAAGAATCCGAAGGTTATGTCTCCCGAAATTGAGAATATATGGAGAGAAAACTATAGAAAACTAAATGCTACTTATTACTACACCTTCTCCTTGAAAACCAAGAAGCTCGATTCTGAAAGCGGAGGGTTGGAAGTAATCAATCTATTTAACAAGTGGACAATAAACCATACCCCTAAAATGACATATCCCCTTAGATATGAACTACAGAAAGAAAAATGGAATGTTTTTATAGGAGAAGAATTGGCGGTATTAATTGATGAGGAAGCAAAGAGATTTTTACAACTTTGTGATGGGGAAAAGACGATAGAAGAAATAAAGAAGATTGTCGAAAAGAATACTAATGAAAACCTTAACCCTGATCAAATTTTAGCTACTTGTAATATCCTTGAATCTAAAGGAATCTTACAGGCGCTATAAAGAAAGGAGGTGATTTAGTTGGAAGCCAAACCCTACATTAAGCCCGCAGTATATAGTGGCGATGTTCACACTGAAGGAGCTGCTGTTCCTTTTGCAGTTGCTCCTGTTGTTATGGCAAATGTAGTATTAGCTGCAAATGCAGTGTATGTTGCTAATGGGGCAGCTGCTGCTAATGCTGCTGCAGTTGCGAATGCTAACGCTGTTGCGAATGCCAATGTCACAACTAATGTAAACTGGTCATAGCTTTCATTAAAAATTTTACTAATTTCAAGGAAAAAACCATAATATATATCATGGTTTTTTCCTTGAAAATGAGGTGTTGAAATGGATTCTTTTAAGAAGATGTTCATCTTAGTGTTTAGTAATATTATCAAAAGAAAAATGGTAATTTGTTACGCTGTGTTGCTATTAAAATTAGTAATTACATTCCCTATGCCACTTATACAACAATATATTATTGATAACATCTTAATAATAGGCAAGAGCCGATCTTTACCTTTTTTGAGTATTGCAATATTATTAATTGGAATATTACAGATTCTGATAAATATATTTTATAATATTTCTTATAACAAGCTTATTCAACTAACACTATTTAACCTAAGAAATCAAACATTAAAAAAAATATTTAATATCCCTCTTGAGAAAATGGAGGGATTTAACTCTTCATATATTCTAAATCGTATTTTTGCTGATTCGGATCAGTTAGTTGGATTTATATTAGGAATTTTATTCAATGCACTTCAAGATATTGCAATTTTCTTGATTGGAGTGGCTATTTTATTTAGTCTGAGTCCAAAAATTAGTTATGTCATTTTATTTCTCGTGCCATTTAGTTTTCTATTATATCAAATTTTCAAAAAAAAAATATACAGTTCTAGTTTGGATTTAAAAGAAGCGACTAATAAATTATACAGTAAGACAAATGAAAGTCTTAATAAAATTGATTTGATTAAGAAAAATTCATGGAAAATCAAGGAGATTAATAAGTTCTATGAAAATTTTCAGTTTTACTGGGAGCAATATTTAAAATATATAAAAACCTTCTCTTTTTTTACTTCAATATCAAGTTCGGTTACATTTCTTTCATCTATTATAGTTCTTATTATGGGCATTTATGAAATAAGTAATAGCAAGCTAACAATAGGTGGATTAGTAGCTATTAACCTTAGTATGCAGTATATCATTAATCCTATTTATCATTTTTCTACTATTTCTGGAAATTATCAAGAAAGTGCAGCTTCACTTTTCAGAATGCAGGAAATTCTTGAAATTGTAGAGGAGAAAAATGGACGATTAGTTCTAAATGAAATTAACACAATTCGGCTCAATGAAGTACAGTTTGGTTTTAATGATAGGGTGTTAATTAATAAGTTTAGTTTCAAATTCAAAAAAAATAATATTTACGCAATTACCGGTAAAAGCGGAGGGGGCAAAACTACCTTAGCAAATTTATTATTGAGAGTATATCCTGTAGAAAAAGATACTATTTTTTTCAATGATATTGATATAAATGATTTTGAAATATCCTCTTTACATAGCCGTATTATGATTGTTGAACAAGAGCCCAGGTTATTTAATGATACTATCTATAACAATGTGACGTATAATTTAAACTCAATTAATGCTGAAAAAATAAATAAAATGTTTGAAGAATTAACAATTATGCGTTTTGTAGATCGTCTTCCTAATACCTTGCACACTGTTGTTAATGAAAATGGTAATAATATCTCAGGAGGCGAAAAACAAAGAATAGCTTTGTTTAGAGTTATACTTAATGAGCCAGATGTGATTATTATGGATGAACCAACATCAGCTATTGATAGTATAACTGTGACGGATATCATTGAGCTTTTATCAGTGTTAAAGAAAGATAAGATTTTAATCATTATTACTCATAGTAATGAATTAATTAGTTCAGCTGATTATGTAATAAATATTGATAATGATTTTTCAAGCGAGCCTTCCTTATAGAAAAATTGAATTTTATGCAGCCAGTGTAGGATAACTACACGAGCCAGCGCTAATAAAAATAGCTTATTGTTTGATAACAATGATACTTGGCGCTGATGACCAATTTGGACTGCCCCGAACCTTAGACACATGATATAATCATTTAAAAGAAGAGTGTTGGATTTTCTTTATGGTCAAATAGAGCAATAATTTCAAAACAATGGATTTTTTAATTAGGTTACATTATTTTATATTATAGAAAGAAACATGATGTATAATCGTGGAATTGTCAACTGCACAATAATCAGTAGCCTCACCTATTCTACGGTCATAGAGATGCTGGAAAAAGTCTTAAATAAGCTATTGAAGCAGCATATTCTAATTTTACACTCTAGGCCAGAGGGAAGTACATTTTCTCTGAGATAGGAGGCATGCAAAGGGAACTACTTGGACAACTTTGTAATAGAGAATCTTTTTGAGATCCTAAAGACGGAACTTCTGTATATACAAGAATTTGAATTCATTGAGGATTTTATTCAAGGGTTATACACTATTGTAACCATCGAAGACGAAACAAAAGCACAGAGGACTATAGCCGGTAGAATACTGTACCATATTAAGTCCTCTGTAGCAGTTTAAGTCTGTCTGTCTCTCACTTTCTGGGGTTAGTTTAAAATTGAGCCTCAAAAGCCTTTTTAAAAATTCTTTCATAGGGTCGATAAAGCAAGGTTTATATAATTACAGTTTTCTTGAGTATGAGAAAGGTAATATTATCATCAAGCAGAAGATAATTAAACTTAATATGAAAAATAAATAGTTATTAGGAATAAACGATGAAAAAACAAGTAGAAATCCACCAACAATCCATACCTTTGAAGCATAGCGTTGTCCCTTAAACCAAGCTTCTTCATTATTTAGCGTTGTTTTCGTTCTGACCCCAGAGATTTTATTTTGTCTCAATTTAGGAACATAATTTCCTGAAATAATAAACACAAGCCCTGCCACAATCATCCCTAATCGAGCTATGTCTATGGATTTAAAAGTAATCGTATCAGTTAGGACTAATAGATAGTAAATACTTATACCATCAAATAAAATTGTTAATAAGAAAGTAGAAATACTCATTATTTTATGAGTTGTTGCTCTATTTGCTTCACGTTCCTTAACAGACATTCGTTCAATCCATTTTCCAAGTAGCCACATAAATAAAAAACCAATCAACCCTAAATTGCAGATTAAAATGACCTCTAAACTTGATTTATTAACAAAACGGTCTGCTATATTAGATGCATTAAAATGTACTGGTATTATTTCAGGGATTTGTTTATAGTAATATAAATACATACCAAATGGGATTAGTGAGGTTAGCAGAGATAAATATGTGAAAAAAGTAACTTTGTTTCTCATTATTTACCCTCCTTGAGAGATAATATCCACAAAAGTAATTCGTCCAGTACACTGCAATTAAGTTCGTATAAAATAAATTTCCCTACTTTTTCAGTTCGTACAAGATCAGACTCTTTCAGAAGAGACAGGTGATGAGAAACTGTGGCTGATGTCATTTCAAAATGTGAATAGATATCTCCAGCACTCATTCTTCCATTTTTCAGTAGTGCAAGAATTTCTCTTCGGGACTGATCGGATATTACTTTGAATAAATCAGCCACTGTGATTACGCCTCCTCTGGATAATCCTTAAACAATTAGAAAATTTTCTAAATGTAATGATAAACAAAACAATCAAAGAAGTCAAGTTGTGTATATAATGTTTAAAAAATCCAATGTAATTCTTTTGCAACACGGAATTGTATTCAAGATGACGCATCAAAGAAAAAGATTAGTATTAATCGTCTATGAAGAGATACAAATAATTTGCTCTCTTCATATGTCTGATGATGAAATCGTTTTGGTTGATGGGTTTTACTCTAGATTAGGTGAAATACTAATGTTGCAGTGCAGATAATCTCATGAGGCATTGTTTCGTCAGGATGACGGGTTCTTTGGGCAGTTTGTCCAAATGAAAGTCATCGATTAAATCCACAGCCTTCACAGGCTCAGGTGAATCCAGCAGCCCGGAAAAATAGGCGAGCCAGCCAATGACTGCTTCCGGTGTGATACCTTGTCGGCGCATAGCTCGGAGTGCTACGCCACCATGTCGTTTGGCCAGCCTTCGCCCATCAGGGCCCAGGACAAGGGGAACGTGTGCGAAACGTGGCGACTGCAACCCCAAAGCTTGGTACAGCAATAGCTGACGGGGAGTCGAATCGAGAAGATCATACCCACGTAGTACGTCGGTCATATACATATCTGCATCATCGACAACGACAGCCAGCTGATAGGAAAACATGCCGTCCGCCCGTTTGACGATAAAATCGCCGCCCTCTGCCGCACCGAAGGTCACATGGCCTGCTACCTGATCATGAAACGAAATAAAGGCATCTGGATTTTGCGGTACTTTAAAGCGAAGTGAAGGGAGTTTATGTTGTGCTTTGGCTACGACATCTTGAGAGCTAAGGTTACGACATGCACCTGAATATGCGGGTCCTTCACCAGACAGTCCATGTGGAGCATGGGCGGCAGCCACAATGTCGGCCCGACTACAAAAACAAGGATACAGCAAATCTTGCTCCTGTAGTATCTCCAATGCAGATTGGAAGCGTTCCAGCCGCTGGCTTTGAGTGTAGGGACCGTAGGGACCGCCTACGTCGGGTCCTTCGTCCCATTCCAGCCCGATCCAGCGCAAATCTTCCATAATCCCTTGCGCCAACTGGCTGCGAGCTCGCGTCATATCGATATCTTCCATGCGCAAAATATAGGTTCCACCCAGGGAGCGAACGTGCAGCCAGGATAATAAGGCGGTGCGAGCGTTTCCTAAGTGTATCCATCCCGATGGTGTTGGGGCAAATCGCCCTCTGATGGGTTGGGCCTGTAATTCCATACGAAAGTGACCTCGATTCTATATTCCGTCCTTCAGCAATCCATATCAACCATATTATAAAACGAACTTGCCGCGAGTGCATCTCGACAGGTATAGAAGCTAAACACGAAGCATACATAGCCGCGATGGCCAGACGGGAAATTTAAATATCTGTATAATAGATTTAGAAGAATTATGCACGACAGACCGAAGAGAAGTCCCAGAGTGCAGCTTAACATTTTTAATTCAATATTCAATAATTACAGGTAATGAAAAATTCACAATAATAAAGGAATTAAAACTTAGATTCTACGCATCAAGCGTATCATTGGAGAGATTTCATTGACAGATAAACAACTGCCTATTATGCAAGTGATCCCCGAGCTTAAACATACACTGCAATCCCATTCGGCGGCGGTACTGATTGCACAGCCGGGAGCGGGGAAAACGACGGTAACACCGCTGGAGCTGCTGCATGAGCCGTGGCTGGCAGGGCAAAAGATGATTATGCTGGAGCCGAGGCGTTTGGCAGCACGTGCAGCAGCAGCGCAAATGGCGAAAGCGCTGGGAGAGCCCACCGGGAAGACCGTGGGTTATCGGGTTCGTATGGATACAAAAGTAGGACCAAACACGCGGATTGAAGTGGTTACGGAGGGCGTACTGACCCGGATGCTGCAATATGATCAGGCATTGGAGGGAGTCGGGCTGATTATGTTTGATGAGTTTCATGAACGCAGCCTGCATGCAGACTTGGGATTGGCACTTACCCTGCAAAGCCAGGCGCTGCTGCGACCAGATTTGAAGATATTGATCATGTCTGCCACCCTGGAGGCAGAGCCTGTATGCAGACTATTAGGGGATGCGCCATTGCTGGAATGTCCAGGCACCGTATTTCCGGTAGAAACCTTTCATATGTCCAAACCTTCGTCAACTTCATTAGAGTCCTTTACGGCTGAGACGGTAGAAAAGGCACTTCATGCTCATGATGGCGATCTGCTGGTGTTTTTACCAGGGGCTAGAGAAATTCATAGAACGGAACGAGAATTGGCTTCAAAGCATTTACCAGCACACGTCAAGGTAATTCCGTTGTACGGCAGCATGAAGCTGGAGCAGCAGGATGAGGCAATACGCCCGTCGGCTTTGGGCAGCCGAAAAGTGGTATTGGCCACCTCGATTGCCGAGTCCAGCTTGACCATCGCCGGGATCACGGTGGTGATCGATAGCGGACTGTCGCGGGAATCGGTATTTTCCGCGCGAACCGGTATGAGCCGTTTGACCACCGTCAAGGTGTCCAAGGCCTCCGCCGACCAGCGGCGCGGACGGGCGGGCCGTCTCCAGCCGGGCGTATGCTACCGGCTGTGGAGCGCACAGGAGCATGCCGCGCTCCCCGATGCCAGTCGCCCGGAAATCGCCGCGGCGGATCTGGCCCCGCTCGCGCTGGAGCTGGCGGCCTGGGGCGTGCGCGAGCCCGCCGAGCTGGCCTGGCTGGATGCCCCGCCTGAGGCCGCGTACCGCCAGGCCACAGGTCTGCTGCACCAGCTCGGCTGCCTGGATGAAGCAGCCGACGGCACTACAGGCGGCATCACCGCGCATGGGCGCGAGGTGTCCGCCCTAGGCACGCACCCGCGCCTTGGGCACATGCTGTTGCGCGCAGCCGCCCTTGGCCTGGCCCCGACTGCCAGCCGTCTGGCTGCGCTGCTGCAAGAGCGGGACCCGTTCCGCGCACATGGCGGAACGGATTTGCGCCCGCGGCTGGATGCCCTGCGCGAGGCGGCCCATGCCCGCAGTACGCACAGCCTGCTGCGGGCAGTAGACGATACGGTGATTCGCCGTATCGTGCAGGAGAGCCGGCAGCTGCTAGCCACGCTGCCGACAGCAGCCGCAGCGCAGGACGAGCCTGACGGCTCCGCGGCTTGTGGGCTGCTGCTGGGCTTTGCGTATCCGGATCGGATCGCGCAGGGCCGAGGGGACGGCCGCTTTTTGCTTAGCGGCGGTCGGGGGGCGCGACTCCGACAAGTGGAGTGGATGTCGCGTTCGTCCTATCTCGTCGCCGCCGAAGTGGACGACGAGGGAGCAGATGGCGCCATTCAGTTGGCGGCACCGGTTGAACTGCAAGAGCTGATCCAGCATTGCAGCGATTTGCTGCTGGAACAAGCCAGCGTATACTGGGATAGCTCCGCCTCAGCAGTGAGAGCCCGCAAGGTACTGCGGCTGGGCTCACTCGTCTTAAAGGAAACGTCCTATGAGCGACCTCCGGCAGAGGAAGTAGCTGCCGCCTTGATGCAGGGTGTCCGTGAACGAGGTCTGAAGCTACTGTCATGGAATCGGCAAACCCTCCAGTTGCAGGCTCGTTTGATTTTTATGCACTTCTCGGCGCCTGAGGACTGGCCGGACTGCACGGAATCGGCATTGCTGGATTCATTGGAATCGTGGCTGTTGCCTTTTGCTCTAGGAGCCAAAAATGTATCCGATTTGCAACGGCTGGACAGTGCTGCATTGCTGCTTGGCAGGCTGGATTGGGAACAGCGGCAGCAGCTTGATCAGGAAGCGCCGACGCATATCCGCGTACCCAGCGGTTCCCGCATTCCTGTCGATTATTCGAATCCTGAGGCACCAGCGCTGGCCGTACGACTACAAGAGTTGTTCGGTATGAGGGATACGCCTCGTATTGGACGCGGACGCGTACCCATTGTATTGCATTTACTGTCACCTGCCCAGCGACCTGTCCAAGTGACGTCCGACTTGTCCAGCTTCTGGAGCGAGGCTTACTTTGAAGTCAAAAAGGACCTGAAGGGCAGATATCCCAAGCATTATTGGCCGGATGATCCACTGGAAGCTGTGGCGACCAACAGAGCAAAGCCAAAGCGTTGACCAGTAGCTGTCTTATTATGCGACAGAACGGTGTGAGAAGTAGTAAGCTGAATTCAAAAAATTCACATAAAAACGGAGTAGGCAGAATGGTGCTGTACAAGCGGAAGCGGTCGCCTTTGTCTCCAGGTTTCTACTCTTGCACGTTCATTCAGGAAATCTGGGGACAACAGCGATGGGAAGCACCATCTGACTGCGCAGTGGCTCCATATGTAACTTTTATAGAATGGGTTCAAATTGAAGGGTATCGACTTTTGAATTTTCGTAAAATCGTTTAAACGTCATAATAGCGGGGTAATGAAAGACGAACCACTCAACACCAAAATATTGGGAGGTAACTATTATGGCTAATAACTTAAACGATTATAATGAAAAGAAAATTGTTGGTGTTTTTGATACAGAGCAGGAAGCATCTCGTGCGATAGGACAATTGCAGAGCAAAGGAATCCCAAGCAGTGAAATTTCTGTGATCACCCGTGACCGTGACGAGCTAAGGACGATTAGTGAAGAGACAGGCACCAAAGCACCGGAGGGTGTGGCCACAGGTGCGGCTACCGGCGGTATTGTAGGCGGCGTTGCTGGCTTGCTGGCAGGCATCGGGGCCTTGGCTATTCCGGGTATCGGACCGATCCTCGCTGCTGGACCTATCGCGGCTACTCTTACCGGAGCAGCTGTCGGTGCGGGAGCAGGTGGCTTGGTCGGTGGACTGGTCGGGCTAGGTATTCCAGAAGATGATGCACGTCAATACGAGACATACGTCGATCAGGGCAAGATTTTAGTGCTGGTGGATTCAGCTGACCATCACAGGGATGTTTATGATATTTTCCGCACCAACCGTTCGCTGAATGCGGATCGTTACAGAACGTATGATGATACGGTGGCGGATACGCGGACAGATGCGTACACAGATACTAGAAGGAACCTGTAAACAACTAACGGCTAGTTGAGAACGTGATTTAACAGGCTTTCCTATCTCCTTTGTATATAGGTTGTTTCTACAGCAGCAGTCTCCCCGAGAGGGAAGACTGCTGCTTTTACATGTTAGTGAAACATAGAATAAACCTGAGATAAATGATGCTTTGCTTGCTGTTGGCACGTTTATCCTTCTATATATTTTTACAGAATTGTCGTTATAATAGATTTGAGGATTTTGAAAAATCATGGATTTATAAATTGCTAGATGTAACAGGAGAGTGACATGAGTCAAAAAGAGAGAATTTCCGAAGTCGCTTTGCTAAGAGGGTTGGCTTTTGCCGCCGTTGTTCTTCAGCATTCCGTCGCACATTATGCGGTTGCGCAGGGGGCGCGCATCCAGGACGGGGTTTTGATGACACTTTTACTGCTGTGTTCCAAATTTGCAGTTCCGGTGTTTGTGTTTATCACGGGCATGGTGCTATTTTACAATTATGATGGGGTCTTAAAGTACGGAACGTTTTTACGTAAAAGATTCATGGACATCATTGTTCCGTATATCATATGGTCTCTTTTATACGAATTGGGAAATCAGCTTGCCCAAAGTGGTGGATATATTCACCCGCTGGATTTTTTCCAGAAGCTATTGAACGGGAAAAGCAGCTATCATCTATGGTACATCGTTATGATTATCCAATGTTATGTGTTATTTCCCGTGTTTCGTTATGCGGTCCGTCATTTGTCTGCGCTACTGCCGTCAAAATGGCGACCAGCTGCATTGGCTGGATTCGGCGTGCTATATATTTTGCTCATGTTCGCCGTTGGACCCGTATACCAAGCGATGGATAAGCTCCAGCTTCCGGTCATTACCTCTTGGTTTACCCTGTACGCTGACCGGAATGTGATCTACTTTTTCTTTTATTTTGTGTTAGGAGCGGCAGCCGGGATGAACGTCAAGCGTTGGAATGCTTGGGTAACCAAAGCACAGATGATATACTGGCCGTTGTTTATCGTGATTACAGGCTACTTACTGTACGAGATGATCGGTCAGTTCCAGACGCCGCGAGGTACAGTTCTTTCCTTTAACTATTTGTCTTTGCTGCGTCCGGTCATGGCTGTATATTGCGTCGCGTCTATTTTTGTAGCTTATCGGGTAGCGACGTGGATTGCTCATAAGGGGGGACGTGCGGCGAGTATGCTGACGGCCATCGGAACGTTGTCCTATGGAGCGTATCTCATGCATGCCTTTATGCTGCGTGTGACCTATTATTTTGACGAGACGTTTTTTGCAGACTGGAGCCACGTTCTTCGTACGCTGGCTTCGTTCGTTCTCTGTATGATCTTTTCCGTTGCCGGAACATGGCTACTGGCACGCTTGCCTCTGGGCAAATGGATCGTGGGGCTTCGGGTTCGTCCTCGCCCGACTGGAGGTCCGCCAGCCTTACAAAAGCAAGCCTGATTTGATAACCCAATCATATATGTTCACAAGAGTATCCCAAAGCCAAGAACTAAGGCCAAGGGATACTTTTCTATCTACATTTGTTTAATAGTATGCATACTGATAGACTGGATGTTCCTTTACCAGTAAGGTGAAGGAACATCCATATGGGAGGGTCGCAAAATGAGTGGTCCAGATACAAGAAGCGTTTTTCCGATGAAAAATATTAGAAGTCTGTGTTTTTTGAACAATGTAGTGGTTAATCCATATATCGAAATCGGGGATTATACCTATTATGACGATAATGATAACCCTTTGGATTTTGAGAAAAATGTCCTTTATCATTTTGATTTTATAGGGGACAAATTAAAGATTGGTAAGTTTTGTGCGATTGCAGCCAAAGCCAAATTTATTATGAATGGTGCTAATCATAATACAAATGCATTTACGACTTTTCCTTTTGGAGCGTTTGGCGGAGATTGGGAAGTTGGTTTACCCAATTTAAGTGGGGGCTACAAAGGGGACACTGTGGTTGGAAATGATGTTTGGATTGGTTACAACGCTACCATTATGCCCGGAGTTCAAATTGGTGATGGCGCGATCATTGCGTCAAACGCCGTGGTGACTAAAGATGTTCGGCCATATTCCATTGTAGGAGGAAATCCTGCGAAGTTAATTCGTTATCGGTTTGATGAGGAAACTATAGCTATGCTCCAAACCCTGAAATGGTGGGACTGGGACATCCAAAAAATAACAGAATATATTCCTGTTTTGACAAGTAACGATACGGAGGCCTTAAAACAATTAATCCAGTCTTCGTAATCTGTAACTCTATTTTTTTAGCTTTAGTTATATTATTTCAACATATGAAAAATTCATAATAGCAAAAACAATAAAATCATTTCTCAGCGCTTCGCACACTACTCTATATCGCCTCATTCTATATCTCTCGCCATCTTAAAACAGGTCACAAGAGATGAAGGGTTCTCATACGCTCTCATATCATCAAAGGAAATAGTGTATGGACGCAGAGTGGTTTATAATGGAAGATAAGGTGCACGAATAAGGTGTGGAGGAGGCTGTGAAATGGCGTTTATGATATCCCAGCGGGCTTTTATCAAAATTTATCTGATCACAATGGTGGAGAGGCATCGCGGTTATGGATATCAGATGCTCGAATCGATGAAAGATGAGTTTAGTGGCTTTGGGTATGTTCCGCCTCAGAGCGAGGTTTACCGGGCGCTGCATGAGCTGGTACAGGAAGGTGTTTTTTACCGTACCAAGCGATTGAAAGGAACAGACCCGCGCGTGGATTTTCAGGAGATTGTACTCTATCACTTTACAGATGATGGGGAGGAGAAAGCCCGATTGTACAAGAAGCAGGTCAAAGCCGATTTGGACCGTTGCTTAGGTATGCTGCATAAAGCGGAACAAGACAACTATTCCTAACCACGAAAGGATGAGAATGATGGGTAGAAAGCTGAAATGGGGAATTTTAGGCACTGCGGAGATCGCCCAAATCGCTGTAATTCCGGCAATTCAGCAATCCGAACGCGGAGAAGTGCTTGGGATTGCTAGTCGTAATGCGGATAAAGCCGCTGAGGCCGCCCGGGAGTTCGATATTCCGAAAAGTTATGGAAGCTATGATGAACTGTTGGCTGATCCCGAAATCGGAGCGGTGTACATTCCGTTGCCGAACCATCTGCATGAAGAGTGGACCATTCGGGCAGCGGAGGCTGGGAAGCACGTTTTGTGTGAAAAACCATCTTCTCTTAGCTCGGCCGGGACAAGTCGCATGATCGAAGCATGTCAACATGCAGGAGTGATCTTTGCAGAGGCTTTTATGTATCGCTATCATCCCAAACATCGAAGAATTAAGGAAATTATCAATAGTGGGGAAATTGGTGACATTCGCGGCATTCATTGCACGTTTACGTTTAACAATACCGATCAGGCAGATAATGTGCGCTTTAATAAAAACATGGGCGGCGGCTCGCTATATGATGTGGGCGTCTATCCGATATCAGCCGCTCGTATGTATTTGGATCGGGAACCGGAGGCAGTGACGGTACATGCCTTATTTTCCCCAGAGCATGACAACGTCGATATGATGGCTTCCGGTTTGCTGGAATTTCCGGGTGGAGTCAACCTTACTTTCGATTGTGGCATGTGGGCAGCTAATCGTTCCAACATGGAAATTCTCGGTAGCAAGGGTACGATTGCGATGCCCAAAATGTTCGGTTGGGAAAGAACGTCTGTTGTACCGCAAATTTTCGTCCACGTCGGTTCGGTCACGCGTGAGGAACGTCTGAAAGGTTTTAATTCCTTTGAACTGCAAGCGGATGCTTTTGCTAAAGCGGTGCTTGACGGTGTCCCGTTGCCGTATGAGCCAGAAGATGCGGTGAGCAATATGAAGGTAATCGATGCTTGTATTGAGTCAGCTCGCAGTCGGAAACGGATAGAAATTGGATAACGGGATCACTGTATTCCCGTAAAGACATAAAAAGCAGCCTGTCCAAAGGACAAGCTGCTTTTTTAGATGAACGAATACATAAGCATATAGCATTACATATTTTCATCATAATCAGTGACATCACGCTTGGCGGCAGTTGCAGGCGAGTTCGATGTACCGTATTTCTCCATGGCGTCCCATGCGCCCGCATCGTCAAATCGTTCTGCATTCCGTTGGCGAACCTCACCTGCACCCTTGGGCGGCGGAGTCATGACCTGTTCCTCTACAGGACGGTCATTCGATAATTCTCGAGTTGGCGTGTGCTCGACTGTATAGGCTGTATATGGAATGGCTTGCAACCGTTCAAAAGGAATTTCTTCCCCGCTCGCCACACATATTCCGTACGTCCCATCCTTCATCCGTTGAAGTGCTGCATTGACTTGCTCCAGCTCGTCTTGCAGCGAATCATTAATCGCCAGATCACGGGACCGTTCAAAGGTTTCTGTCCCTATATCAGCGGGGTGGTTATCATAGGACGAGAGCTCACCTGTGGAATCTGTCAGTGTTTCTCCCAATTGAGCGTTTTCCTGACCGTTTTGTTCAAAATGCTTTTCTAAATCCTTTTTCTGCTCCAGCAACATATGTTTCAGCTCTGCAAGCTGCGAATCGTTCAAATGGTTCATGATCATCTCTCCCCTTCGTGGTCTGTATAAGTGACACGTATGCTCTTTTATACCCGTTCATAGGGCCGGGCAATCAGCAGAGACTTTTATTCCCAGCCTAGAATGTGATATAAAAAGAATAGTGTGTTAAGGAGGGAATAACCGATGGATGAACATATGAAGCGTCGTCTGGATAAACAAAAGCAGTTGTTTAAACAACTGGGCATTCAGCTGGACGCGCTCTCCATTCATGAGAAACAGTTTAAGAATAAAATGCGCGGCTATGATCCGGACGAGGTGGATGCCTTTCTGGATGAAGTGATCAAGGATTATGAACGCTTTTATGCGAATATAGCCGACCTGATGGACAAGTGGCAGGAGCAGCAGGCAACCATACGTGATTTGAAAAATGCACCCAAGCCTGCGGCCGACCTTAATGGACTGGACCGTCGTCAACTGGAGGATATCGTTAAGCAGTTGGAATATAGTGTACGCCAATTAAAAGTGCGAGTACGTCCTGAAAATGACTATTTTCCGGAGTAAGGTGCAGTAAGCACTGTGTTGGTGCCTCTATTGTGGTATGATGGAAACAAGCATTTTTCCAAACATTTAATGAGGCACACACATAAAGGTGGTTAACATGAGTACCCATTTTTCCGTTAGTATCCATTGTCTGCTTCTTCTGGCTGAAGGGGCACCGGAGCGAATGACATCGTCACTTATTGCTTCCAGCATCAATACAAACCCAGTAGTTGTGAGAAGGATTATGAGCCGACTCAAACAAGCGGGTTTGGTGGATTCGTCGCCTGGAGCACGCGGCTTTCGTCTAAGCATGTCCAGTTCAAACATCAATCTGAAAATGATCTATGAGGCGACCAAGGATGAAGGTCCGTTGTTCGCCATCCATACCGACAGCAATCATAATTGTGAGGTAGGCAGGAACATAGACGCATTATTGGATGGTTTATATACCGTGGCAGAGCAGAAAATACAGGCGTTTTTCGAGACCGTTACGCTGCGAGATCTGGAGCAGGCACTTCAGCAGCGCGTGGGGCAACAAAGTTCATCCGTGTAAAGACGCTGGTAAGGAGAATTTATATGAAAATCATCGTACTTTCAGACACTCATATGCCGCATAGAAGCAAAGCGTTGCCTAGTCGGCTTGTACAGGAGTTAAAAGGCAGTGACCTCATTCTCCATGCCGGAGACTGGACGGATTGGTTCGTATATGAATGTCTAGCTGAATTTGCGCCTGTGCAAGGCATTGCCGGAAACAATGATGGAATGGACATCGTGGAGCGTTTAGGCTATCAGCGAATCGTTGAAGTTGAAGGCAAGCGGATCGGTATGGTTCACGGTCACGGCTGGCGAGGAACGACAGAAAATATCGCATTGAATACGTTTAAGGGAGAAACGCTGGATTGCCTGATTTATGGACATTCGCATATTCCGGTGGTCAAAACGATTGACGGTCAGCTTGTCCTTAATCCGGGGTCTCCGACGGACAAACGCGGCGAAGACGAATATTCATTTATCGTGCTGACGATTGAAGCTGGTCAGATGGAAGCACAGCTTGTTCTTTATCCAGATAAACATTGATTTAAAACCAACAACTGTTGATTAAAGGGGAAGCTATGGCCATTTTTGAATTAGAACCAATGAAGCATCATGTGTTGATCTGCAATGGAGGCACATGTATGCGACATGAGGGTGAAGAAGTTACACAGGCAATTCGGGATGAAATTCGTAAACAAAATGCAGAAGCATATATTCACACGACCAGAACTCGCTGTAATGGGCGTTGTCATGATGCTGCGGTTGTGATCGTATATCCTCAAGGGGACTGGTATGGTCAAATGACCCCCGACTCGGGGACTCAACTGGTGCAGAAGCTCGTAACGGGAGAGAAGCTGGAACCTCATCTTTTTCATGAGTGTACAGGTAAATCCAGCTCGGAATAATCCAATCAACCATTTATAAGAACATGAGTAGAGAAAATCTTTGCGGAGATTTTCTCTTTTTTGCGTTTAATCCTCGATGTGAAAGGTAAAAGTATACTGTGAACACCAATCCGATAGGGAGGGAAGTAAAATGGCCCCATTTGAAGATAACCTGCACGATCAGAATGAGCAGAAAGGACAGACGGGGAAAGGAACAACGGAGTCTAAACATCAGGAACAGTCGATCAATCGAGATCATGCAGAGCAGTATCCGACAGAGCAGGAAAGCTTGTTTGACCGTTTTGAGATTGAGCAGACGGTAGACGCCATTCCCGTAGAGGATTTGAAGATGGAAAGGCAGGAGGAGAGAGACAAGGATGCAACCAAGCACACCTCTTCCAGTGAGAAAAAATATAATGGTGGCGTATAATCATCAACTAACTGGTAATATTTAAAAAGAAATCTCTTGACTTTAAGATATATGTAATGTATATTAAGTTACGAAAAGTAATTAATTTTTCTCAGGAGGTAACAAAATGGCTAAAGACTTCTTCACAGCTCTGAAAGACAGACGCTCCTATTATGGTATTAGCAAAGAACAGGTCATTTCTGACCAACGGATTCAAGAGATTGTAGAGGAAGCTGTTAAGTATACACCTACCTCTTTCAACTCCCAAACTTCACGTGCTGTAGTGTTGCTCGGAGAGCATCATGATAAACTGTGGAATATTACAGAAGATATTTTGCGTGAGGTTGTAGGCAATGAGGAGCAATTCAAGTCTACTGCCGAGAAAATGAACGGTTTCCGCAGCGGATACGGAACAGTCTTGTTCTTTGAAGACAATAACGTGGTAGCTGGTCTGCAGCAACAATTTGAAGCCTATGCGGACAATTTCCCAATCTGGTCCAACCAATCTAATGGTATGTTGCAATTGGTAGTATGGACGGCTCTGGAGCAAGAAGGACTGGGGGCATCCCTTCAGCATTACAACCCATTGATTGATGAAAAAGTGAAAAACGAATGGAACATTCCTGAGCATTGGAAACTGATTGCTGAAATGCCATTTGGTAAACCGACATTCCAACCAGGTGAAAAAGAATTCCAGCCTGTTGAAGAACGAGTAAAAACATTTAAATAATTATAATTTTCACGATAAAATGACGATTCAGGCTCGACTTGGTAAAGCACTGTGGGTATCCACAGTGCTTTTTGTCATTCCATTTTTAAGGCATATAAGCTTTGATATGTACGGACACAGGGGTTAATTCATCCGTTAGTGGGTGATATTATGTTTAAAATTGGATGAGAAGTTTACATTGGTGTTATTGCGGTTTTATGCAGATGTCTAGGATAACGCGCATTCAAAGGAGGAAAAGTGATGAACTATGATTGCATTATTGTTGGTGGGGGAATTGCCGGATTGCAAGCAGCGATTCAATTGGGGAGATACAGCAGTCATCGAGTTCTAGTGATAGATTCGGGCTATGGTCGATCTACGCTGTGCCACCAGTATCATAATATTTTGGGCTTTCCTGACGGAATTTCTGGTGAAGAGCTGCGACGGCTTGGACGTAGTGAAGCCACGAAACTAGGTACTGAATTTGTTGAAGGGAAGGCGGCAAAAGCCGCCAAAAGAGATGAGCTTTTTGACATTCAAGTGGATGCAGGATCCGTCTATTCGTCAAAAACGCTGCTGTTGGCGACAGGGCTAACGGACCGTTTTCCAAAGCTGGATGGGTTACAAGCCTGCTTGGGCAACAGTGTATATGTGTGCCCGGATTGTGACGGTTATGAGGTTCAGGATCGCAGCACGGTCGTTATGGGGGCAGGCAAAGCAGGAGCTTCCATGGCTCTGACTTTATCAGCGCGCACCGATCAACTTGTTTATGTCAATCATGAGCGTTCAGAGGTGCCGGACGAGCTGATCGTAAAGCTGCGGGAAAAAGGGATTGGCTATAAGGAAGCAGCCATTTCAGAGATTATAACCGGAGAATGGGGCTGTTTTGAAGGAGTGCGGCTGGCTGATGGACATGTGGTTCGAGCAGAGCGGGGCTTTTTAGCCTTTGGCAGCAATCACGTTCATTCAGAGCTGGCGGAGCAACTGGGTGTACATCTGCTGCATAATAAGCATATTGAGACTCATCCTCGCAGCAAAATGACAAATGTGGAAAATGTATGGGTAGCCGGGGACTTAGGAGCTCATGCCGAGCAAGCGACTGTGGCGATGGGAGAAGGAGCTATGTCAGCGATTTGGATACACAAGGTATTAACTGGTATGAAAACAAAAGAACCGCAGCTCTGAGAGCTGCGGTTTAGAACGATGGGTGTGTACTCGTTGGGAGTTGAAGTTCGAAGCGTTTTAATTGATCGCTCATGCCGTACTTACGTAAAATTTCCGTCTGTTTGTTGCCGATAAGATCAAAATGCGGATAGGGCTGACGCTGATGAATATATTGGGGGTTCAATCCGTTATGGTTGCACCATAAGCGCAGCTTGTCCAAATCAGAACATCCCACCTTGGTGACGGTTGTAATGCCTGGAAAGCGATCATCCAGCCAGTAATGTGTCAGGAAAGCAATTTCACCACGACTGACCTCTCTTTTCCAGGCCATAAGCTCCTGCCGGGTAATGCCAAATGCCATCGTTCTCATCCTTCCTTGGCTCATTCTGAAATCATGAGCTGTTGCGCGGTTGTTCCATTATTTTCGTACTATAGTTTGTATTATGATCCACATGGGGTAACACAATAACAGGAGACCCTGTGTGACGACCTCCTGTTAGCGGTTAAAGCCATCTCTCGGCCCAGCTCTCCACACCATTTAATGCATCACCTAGCTCTTTACCCTTGCGTGTCAGCGAATACTCGGTACGCACAGGCCGCTCTGTGATGACATTGCGAAGGATCAGGCCGGAAAGCTCTAGTTCCTTGATGCGTTCGTTCAGCATGCGTTTACTAAGATCAGGTATGGAGACGTGAATTTCACTAAATCGTTTGGGATGTTCCATCAAAGTATGAATGATGAGAGCGGTCCATTTTTTGCTGATGATCTGAAAGGACTGTTCCACCTTACCGCACAAAAGCTTAGGCTGCCTGTCGTCGCTCATCTGAATCCCCTCAATTTCATTGTTGTTTTAAACAGTATACTAAAAGTAACTCTGTATACCAATAGTAACTATAACGCTTTGTATCAACTGTGACATATTTAACAGTTTTTTCTCTTTCCTTTCGTCAATCATACCACAGAAAACGTTATCATTACAGGATATATCGAATGTTCACGATTTCGCTAAAATTTGATTGACTTGCCCCTTATTTTGGGTGTATTATGGGTTACGTTAATTCCTCAGGTAACTTTTAATAACCTCATCTTTATAATGGGAAGAAGGAATATTTCATGGATTCAATGACATTTGTCTTATTTGGAGCGACAGGGGATTTGGCGAAACGCAAAATTTACCCTGCCTTGTATAATTTGTTTGTAGAAGGTAAAATTCCGGCTTCCTTTTCTGTAATTGGGATGGGGCGTCGTGAAGTGGCGGACGAGCAATTTCAAAGTAATGTAGAGCAATCCATTAAGGATTTTTCCAGACACGTGAATGAAGACCGTGCACAGATGGATCAGTTCTTAAGTGCTTTCCGTTACAGCGCATTGAACGTCAACCACCCGGAAGATTATAAAAAGCTGCTGCAGCTTGCTGAGCAACGTGAAAATGACTTGGGAATTCCGGGGAACCGCATGTTTTACTTATCGGTGGCACCGGAATTTTTTGATGTGATTGCCCTCAATATTCGGGAGAGTGGTTTAGCTGAAACAAAGGGTTGGAAACGGCTCATTATCGAAAAACCATTTGGACATGATCTGGAATCAGCACGTGAGCTGAATGATCGCCTGAGCAGAACATTTGCTGAGGATGAGATTTATCGTATTGACCATTACTTAGGTAAGCCCATGGTACAAAACCTGGAAGCCTTAAAATTTGCTAATCCATTGCTTCAAGGGATATGGAACAATCAATACATCGCCAATGTGCAAATTACCGCATCCGAGACTGTAGGGGTGGAGGAGCGAGCAGGATACTATGATCATTCTGGCGCTATTCGTGATATGGTACAAAATCACATGCTACAGGTGTTGATGATGACGGCTATGAACAAGCCGGGACATGTCACGGCTGACCAGGTGCGTGATGAAAAAAGCAAGGTGATGGACGCGCTTCGTGCACTTGATCCTTCCGATATTGCTTCCAACGTGGTTAGAGGCCAATATACCAACGGTGAGATCAACGGAAAAGCAGTTCCTTCCTATAATGAAGAGCCGGACATCGGTCCTGATTCACAAAATGATACTTTCATTTCAGCTCGCCTATGGATTGACAACGAACAATGGTCGGGTGTACCTTTCTATATTCGTACTGGCAAACGCATGAAAGAAAAATCTACTCGTATCGTTGTGGAATTCAAAAAGGACAGCACAGATCCTTATGCCGCTCAAGGGCAACCCACTGACCCGAACTTGCTGATCATCCATGTTAACCCGGATGAAAAGGTAACGCTGCGTCTGAATAGCAGAGACCCGTTAAACGCTGGTCAACTGGAAACGGTTCTGATGAATTATCATTCCGAGGCCAAGGATGTACCAGAAGCCTATGAGCGCCTCATCTTTGATGCGTTGCGCGGCGATTCCACCTTTTTTGCTCATTGGAACGAAGTTGAGCTTTCATGGGTGTGGGTTCAACCTGTACTGGAAGCTTTTGCTCGTGGTGAGGTTCCACTTCATACGTATGCAGCAGGCTCTTACGGTCCAGAAGCTTCAGATCAATTGTTGGAAGAGCAAGGCTTTACATGGTGGCTGGACGAAAAGTCCGAAAGCACTGAAAAAGCAGTCGTTCGTTCTTAACATCAATAAGAAAGTATATACAAAATATGTTTGCTACGGCAGGAGGCCTTTACAATGCAAGTAGGATTAATTGGTTTGGGAAAAATGGGCTTAAATCTCGGGAAAAATTTGATCGATCATAAGCATGAACTTGTGGCTTACGACGTCAATGCAGCCGCCATCCAAGAAATGAAGGATTATGGAGCTACAGGTGCTTCCACATTGGAAGAGCTTGTACAGGCAACTCAATCCCCTAGAGTATTGTGGATTATGGTTCCTCACCAAATTGTGGATTCTGTGCTGGATCAGCTTCAACCGATGTTGTCCAAAGGAGACATCATTATTGAAGGTGGTAATTCTCATTACAAAGAGTCTATTGCTCGCCATGCCCGTCTTCAAGAATATGGTATCAGCTTCATGGATGCTGGAACCTCAGGCGGGATGGAAGGCGCACGCAATGGCGCTTGTTACATGATCGGTGGCGATCCGGAAGCTTGGGCGGTTGTTGAGCCTATTTTCCGCGACACAGCAGTGGAAAACGGATATCTGTATGCAGGTAAATCCGGAAGCGGACATTTTCTGAAAATGGTTCATAACGGTGTGGAATACGGCATGATGGCTTCCATTGGTGAAGGATTTGAAGTGCTGGAAAAAAGCAGCTTTGACTTTGATTATGAACAAGTAGCGCGTGTGTGGAACAACGGTTCTGTTATTCGCTCTTGGTTGATGGGCTTGACTGAACGGGCATTCTCCAAAGATGCAAACCTGGACGAAATCCGTGGGGTTATGCACTCTTCTGGTGAAGGAAAATGGACGGTTGAGGAAGCGCTGGACATTCAGGCTGCAACTCCAGTCATTGCTTTGTCCCTGCTGATGCGCTACCGTTCTCTTGATGCGGACACGTTCAACGGGAAAGTGGTTGCTGCGCTGCGCAATGAATTTGGCGGTCACGCGGTAGAAAAGAAGTAATAACGATATAAGCTAGTATCTATCCCCGTAGCTTCACAACTGCGGGGATATTGCTATATGTTTTGTCGTTTATTGGATGTTTGCAAAACCTGCATATGCATATTTTTCCTTGTATATCCGCACAATAGATGAAAAAGGCGGAAGGGTGAATAGCATATGTGCAAAAGGTTTTCGTTATCGGCTGATTTGAATGAGGTTAGGGATCATTTTGGTATACAACGGGTGATGTATTATTACAAAACACGCTATAACATGAGTCCCACTCAGCATGTTCCAATTGTGCTGCATCAGGATGGAGAACGGGTACTTGATGAATTTCGCTGGGGATTTATTCCCTACTGGGGCAAGGATTGTGTCAATGCAGACTTGAATACGGTTCGGGTAAATCCGAGTTATCGCAAGATGGCGGAAACCCGACGTTGTATCATTCCATGCAATGGATTTTATTATTGGCGCAAATTGGGTAAACGCATGTGTGCTGTACGGGTGGTACTGCCGGAACAGAAGATGTTTGCGGTCGCGGGGCTATATGAAGTATGGCAGGATAGTCGTAAGGAGCCTTTACGCACCTGTACGATGATGACAGTTCATGCCAATACGGATATACGTGAATTCGATACCCGTATGCCGGCTATTTTGGAAGCTGATCATATAGATTCATGGTTGGACCCGTCTGTCCAGAACATAGATGAGCTGTTGCCTCTACTGCGCACGTATGAGCAAGGAGACATGAGTATCTATCCAGTGACCCCACTGGTGGCCAATGATGAACATGATAACCGTGAATGTATTCAGGAAATGGATTTGCAGTGGTCCTGGATTAAACCTTAAACGTATGGAGATTTTCATCCATGATTGATCATAAGCTTCCCGCCACCTGCATAGGTATGTATTGGGGAACAAGCGTCATGATCCGGGGAGAGGGGAAACGGCCGAAGGAGTATCTCATGTGGGATGGAGGCGATTGGAATGAGTAACGATACACTCATCCAGCTGCTAGTGCTCATGGTGACGATCATCGGTCTGGTCCAAAACCGGTAAGTGGCAGGTTCCAGAAGGCGGGAGAATTGCCGTAGGCAATCTTCCGTTTTTTTCTGTGTTAAAAAGCTCGCAGATTAAGGAAGCTTACGGTACAATAGATGCTAGGCTACAGGTGACAAGACACCTGAATATACGTCTACATACGATATATTTTTAAGGGAGAGCGAATCATGAGTGAATTAACTTCATTACCACCAGCCAAAAAAAGAAAATTGCTGTTTAGCGCAGGGCTCAGCTGGTTGTTTGATGCTATGGATGTGGGGCTGCTTTCATTTATAGTCGCAGCGTTGGCAAAGGAGTGGCATCTGGGATCTGAGCAAATTGGACTGCTGACTGCAATGAATTCGATAGGAATGGTGTTCGGAGCCGCTTTGGCGGGGATTTTGGCGGATCGTTACGGCAGACGCGCCATATTAGTGTGGACATTGTTGATCTTTTCTATTGCCAGCGGCTTATCAGCTTTGGCAACAGGACTCGGAATGCTGCTGGTGCTGCGTTTTATTGCTGGTGCAGGCTTGGGCGGGGAATTGCCTGTTGCTTCGACGCTGGTGTCAGAATCAGTGCCTGTAAAAGAACGAGGAAGAGCGGTTGTCCTGCTGGAAAGCTTCTGGGCGGCAGGCTGGATCCTTTCGGCTCTTATTGCTTATTTTGTTATTCCGAAGTATGGTTGGCAAATGGCATTTATTCTCGGCGCAGTACCTGCGCTGTACGCTCTTTATCTGCGCAGAGCTATTGATGATTCACCGCGTTACAAGCAGCAAAGCGTTAAACTTCCGCTGCGTGCACGATTGGCTTCGATTTGGTCGGGACCCAATCGCAAGTCTACGCTGATGCTGTGGATTTTATGGTTCACAGTTGTATTTTCATACTACGGCATGTTCCTGTGGCTACCGAGCATTATGTTTATGAAAGGTTTCGAACTGGTTAAAAGCTTTGAATATGTACTGATCATGACGCTTGCGCAACTACCAGGTTACTTTACCGCCGCCTATCTAATTGAAAAGCTGGGGCGCAAATTCGTACTGATCATCTACTTGCTGCTCACAGCAGTGTCCGCCCTTTGGTTCGGCACCTCGGAAACGGCGGGAATGCTGCTAGCTGCTGGTATCTGCTTGTCCTTTTTTAATCTCGGTGCTTGGGGAGCCATGTACGCTTATACTCCGGAATTGTACCCGACAGCGGTCCGTTCTACCGGTGTGGGTATGGCGGCTGCGTTTGGCCGTATTGGAGGCGTTATCGGGCCTTTTGCGGTCGGTATACTCGTAGGACAAGGCGTAGCGTTACCATCTATCTTTGTGATTTTCTTCGTAGCTATCTTGATCGGAGCAGCGGCTGTATGGTTGCTGGGTACGGAAACCAAAAACCAGGAGATTGACTAACCTTTACATTCACCTGTGTAAAGATTCATAATATAAGAGAGAGGAGTGACCTGAAATGGAGCATACCTTTCTGCTCAAGGCAGACTGGAACGGGGGGCGCAACAGCGACGGCCGTATTGAGGCTGGACAGTTGCGGACTGCAATTTCGATCCCAGCTGAGATGGGGGGCCCTGGCGTGGGCACCAATCCAGATGAAATGCTGCTCGGTGCCGCTGCTACCTGCTATTTGATTACTTTGGCGGCTATGATGGAGCGCGCGAGTCTCCCGGTGGCATCACTGGCGCTGGAATCCGAAGGGATTGTCGATGTAACGAACAATATTTTTACATATCGCCGAATTGTGCATCGTCCGCAGGTTCAATTGGCCGCCGATGCGACAGAATCGCAGATCGAACAAGCATTGCGACTGGCAGAGCAGGCAGAAACCTCATGCATGATCTCGCGTGCCGTAGCGGGAAATGTGGCGTTGTCCACAGAGCCCGTGGTGGAGCGCGCCTCTTAAAGCGATATTTGTAACAGGAGCAATCATTCCAATTGCCCATCATTTTTTTAATCCAAGGAGGACACAACCATGACAGCACAACAAAAATTGCTCGTATTCGCAGGCTCTTACGCCGAATTGGAAGGTAACGGAGTTTATTCGTACACTTTTAATGAACAGACAGGAGCACTTACACTACAGGATGAGTTCTCCGGCTTGAAAAATCCTACATTCCTGAATGTGGACGTCAAAAATCGGAAGCTGTATTCCATTGGAGAGACGACTTCTGCTGCAGGAGCGAAAGTAGGCGAAGCCTCTGCTTTCGAAATTGACCCAGTTAAAGGAACATTTACATTGCTGAATCGTGCGGAAAACGTGGGTGCAACAACTTGCCACATTCAGCGTGATCCATCTGATCGTTACCTTATTGTAGTCAGCTACCACGGAGGTATGGTGGGACTGGTATCTCTGACCGAGGACGGACGTATCGGTGAGTTGCTGGATGTTAAACAGCATGAGGGCAAAGGGGCACATCCTGAACGTCAGGATCGTCCACATCCACATTCCAGTTTCTTTAGTCCGGATGGCCGCTTCCTGTTCGTACAAGATCTCGGTCTGGATCTGATCCGCGTTTACACCATTGATGACAGCAAAGGACAACTGGTGCTTCATGGTGAAACGAAAACCCATGCAGGTGCAGGTCCACGTCATTTGACGTTCCACCCGAATGGTAAATTTGCTTTTGTCATTAACGAAGTGGATTCTTCCATTACTTCTTTTGCATACGATGCAGAGGCTGGCAAGCTCACTGAGCTTGAGAGCGTACCGACATTGCCGTCTGACTTTACAGGTGAAAACACAACTGCTGAAATTGCGATTTCGGGGGATGGAGCTTATCTGTACGGTTCCAACCGCGGGCATGACAGCATTGTGGTATACGCTGTAGACGGAGCAACTGGCAAGTTGAGCTTGGTCGAGCATGTATCTGCCGAAGGAGAGCATCCACGCCATTTTGCTTTGACTCCAAATGGTGACCATATGCTCGTGGCCAACCGCGACACCAACAACATTGTTACGTTCAAAGTGGACAAGGCAAGTGGACGCTTGACCTACACTGGGCAACAAGTAACCGTGTCCAAGCCAGTATGCGTACAGCCTTTTTACTTTTCCGTGTAAAAATTAGGAAAACATTAGGGGTAACTAAGTAACGGTATGCGGCTTGTGACCGCTACGAGAACGGATCATTCTTCCGGTCGCTGTTGCCCCCGGATTTCTCGATTGTATGTTCAAGGGTAGAAATCCGGGGACAAAGGCGAACGCTCCGCTTCTTCAGAACAATTCCGTCCTCTCCGCTGCTTTAGTGCTTTTGGCGACCATTTTTTTATGCAGAAACAATAAATGAATACGTATATGTTGATGGTACTGATAGATTAACCAAGCATAGAAAATTTTTTAGTGAAAACGGCTCGTAGGATAACCTACAGCCGTTTTTATTTTAGGGCTTAGTCATTTCAAAAGAAGTCACTACCTACAAAAATAATATAAAATTTTATGGTTACAAATAAGATACGAATAATCTCGGCAGGAAAAGGGTACATATGTTATAAGCGGGACAAGAATCTCTCAATCCGATAATGCAAATCTAGGACAAGCATTGTGAGTTCCATATAAGGGTTAGAGGCTTAAAATAAAAGTATTATATTTGGCCTAAGTATTAGTTTAGGTCGTTGGCTTTTTTAGAGGCAAACTCATGAAAAATGAGCAATGGCAAGGATAAACTGAGTAACGAAGCGGGCAGATGGATTTCGGAGAAGCGATAGCGTTCGCCTTTGGAACTTGATTTTAACCATTAAAATATATAGCGATCGGAGAAACCATCTGATCGCGAAGTGGGCCTCACAGACCGATAAGAGTATATAAAGGAGGAAACGAAATGAAAATTATCATTACGCAAAAGGAAGCCGTCGACAAAGGAATATGGACAGAGATCATGGGGATGTTTGCTGTGACCAAAGAGGACGAAGTATGGCAAAATGAAGAGTTTATTCTCACCGAAGAACAGGCACGTCAGGTCGGATTATTAAGATAGCAAAGACAAATAGGACATGTTATCAAGTTTTAAGACCAAGTCTTAAAAAATCGTAACTTCTTTTTTATGTATCTGATACACTTTTTAACCGTGCAACGTTTATGATAAGTACACAAGGGTAATGAAGCTTACAGACACCGTGTACATACCCAAACGGCAAGGAGAGATCAGACATGATGAAACTAGCTTCGAAATGGACCGTATTGGCTTTAATGATGATGCTGATTACGACGGCAGGGGCAACAGCGCAAGGCTACACGCCTGTAGCAGCTGCTGAAAATCAGGAGACCGTATATATAAACCAAATGGAGATTCGTGAAGGACAAATTTATTTGTCGGCAGACCCGATTGAATGGTATGAAGGCGCGGCAGCTGACAAAGCATTTGTGGAGCATGAAGGAAATACAGGATTGGATGGAGCTCCGGATGGCTACTACATCGTAAACAATTCCGTGCAAAATGACGTGTATCAGGTTGCACCAGATGCTTCAGTAGAGGTGCAGATTTATGATCACACGGGTAACATAGAAGATACAGACGTGCAATGGAACGAATCGATTCCTCTGGCACAGTTTGAGAAAGATTTTGCTAAAAAGGACGTTCTGGACCTCAGTCAATTTCCATACCATATTACGCTTCGTGAGGGTAAAGTTATAAAAATCGTGCAGCAATTCATTCCTTAAAATAGAAGTAATCTCATTTCACAAACACGTGCTTTCACTTGATTATAGATCAGGGGAGCACGTGTTTTTTTATACTTTATAACAAAAAAAGAGGATATCCAGCCCATATAGGGCGCGGATATCCTCTTCTCTTCATAATATATGATTAGAACGATTTTGCTGTGTCTACTGCACGTTGTACAGCAGAAGCAACGATTTCTTGTGCTTGATCTGGAGATTGATTATGTCCTTCCAGAACAACTTTCACGATGTCTTTCACTCCGAAGAAGGATAAGATGTTGTTCATGAAGTTCAAAGACATTTCAGCTGCAGCAGCTGGTCCTTCGGAATAAACGCCGCCTCTTGCATTCAGCAGGGCTACTTTAGTTTCAGTTACGAGACCAACAGGACCTTCAGCAGTGTATTTGAATGTTTTACCAGCTTGGTTCAGATAGTCAATGTACGTATGCAGTACAGCTGGAATCGTCATGTTCCAGAGCGGGAAAGCAAATACGACTTTGTCTGCTGCCAGGAATTGATCCAGGTAGCCATTAGCAATGTTTGCCAGGCGAGCTTCTTCTGCGTTCAGCTCCATGCCTCTAGCGGATTTGAACGTGCCGTTGATCATGTTAGCGTTCAAATAAGGAAGCTCGACGGAGAACAGGTCCAGCTCAGTGATTTCATCAGTTGGGTGGGAAGACTTGTAGCTTTCTACGAAGGCGTTATACAATTTAACTGTTGCAGATTCTTCAGCTGTACGATCATTAGCTTTGACAAATAATACTTTAGACATGATTTATTTCCCCCTAAGTAAGTTGAATAAGTAAGTTAAGTTAGTAAGTTACCAAGTAATATTACAATATAAAGATAATATCTGTCAACACTTTTATATTAAATTTACTTTGAAAAGCTACTTTATTTTTTACACTGAAAATTTTACGTGTTTCTTTTGCAAAATATCAGTTTTGCGGTAAAATTTAAATGTAAAGTTTAATGAAGAGAATGGTTTGAGTAGGCGAAGAAGAAAATGAACATGGTGCCAGCAAGATATAGCACAATAGTTGAACGAAAAAAGGTGAGTAGCTTGAAGATAGGTTTTTTTGATTCAGGATTGGGTGGAATTACAGTATTGTCCGAGGCACTAAGACGTTTGCCAAACGAAAATTTTGTATACATGGCGGATACCCTTCATGTGCCTTACGGGACGAAAACTCCCCAAGAGGTGCTTGGTTATGTCAAGGCTTCAGTACAAACGATTCTAAAAGAAGATGTTAAGGCATTGGTAATTGCCTGCAATACGGCTACAAGTATCGCGGTTGCGGAGCTAAGGAAAGAATATCCTATTCCGATTATTGGTATGGAGCCAGCAGTGAAGCCAGCGGTCGAGATGAACCGATCCAATGGTAAAAGAGTTCTGGTGTTAGCCACACCATTGACCTTGAAACAATCCTGTTATGCAGCGCTGGTATCCAGAGTTGACGATCATGGGAGCGTGGACTCACTACCTCTGCCGGAGTTAGTACAGTATTGCGAACAGTTGAATTTTGACCGGGCAGAAATGTCCGAATATTTTAACCGGGAGCTGTCTTCGTTCAATCTCGACATATACGGTACGGTGGTATTGGGGTGTACTCATTATCCTTTTTATAAGGAGATTCTAAGGGAACTACTGCCTTCTCATATTCAGTTAATTGACGGGAGCCAGGGAACAGTTAGACGGTTGAAACAGGTGTTGTCTGAGCGTAATTTGCTGGAGCCTTCGCCAAAATCCGGTCCATCGCAGGAGGGACACATTACATTTCTATGTTCTAGTCAGGATGAGACCTATGTGCATAAGATGGAGCGGGCGCTTGAAATCTATGCGGAGCATGAAAAGATTTATTTTTAAAAGAAGAGCGGCTGGCGAACGTGTTGGATCTTAATGAAATATCCAAATCGCCAGCCGCATTGTTGATCAGACGCATGGGGGGAGGGCGTAAGATGGATGTTCAACTGATCCTGAATGAGCTTCACGAAACGGGCGTGCTTGAAAGCCATATGCGAAATCTCAAACCGCTGACCGGCGGAACTTCGAGCAAAGTGGTTGTTGTCATGGACGGAACTAAGCCGCGATACGTGATTAAGCAAAATGATCCCGCTGTCGTAGAAGCCGAGGCAGAATTCTTACATACCTATGTACAGGTTGAGAAGCTATCGCGTTTGGTTTATGTAGATCCGTTGCACCGTTATTTGGTGTACACGTTTAGGTCAGGGCTCACACAGTATCATGGACGAAACAAAAGCGATTTGTTACTTCGTCTGGCGACGGAGGTGATCTCGCACTATAAGCCTTTTGGTGAGGAACGTCGTTATGGTTATCCGGACCACCCGTTTGTGGAATGGAGAGATTTTCTGCTGCACAGAACGAAGGAATCTGAAAAGATCATACAAGACGTTTTACCCCCAGAGGATCATCGGTTCGTCCATACCCTTGTGGCCGGATCGCCGCAACGGAATATTAAATATTTGCTTCATGGTGACTGTGGAGTACATAATTTTGTGTTTGCCGAAAATGGTACGTTGACAGGCATTATTGATCCTGACCCAGTCGTGGGAGAGCCTCTGTATGATCTGATATACGCCTTTTGTTCTTCACCCGATAGGCTGACCGTCGATACTATTTTGCCTGCCTTAGAGAAGCTTGGGCCGGAGATGACAGGGGAATACGAGCTGAACAGGGAGGTACTACAAGGATTATACTTTCGTATTGCTACCTGCATTCGGCATCATCCGGGAGATCTAGATCAATATATAGAAGCGTGGACCTATTGGCTAGACAGGATTTGCTGAAAGGAATAGGGAACATGAGCATACAAGGGTGGAATCATATTTGCTTTTCGGTGTCTGATTTGGAGAAGTCTATACATTTCTATCAGAATATACTAGATGGAAAACTGCTCGTTAAAGGACGTAAGTTGGCTTACCTGGACTGCTTGGGAATGTGGCTGGCCCTCAATGTGGAGGAGGATATCCCAAGAAATGAAATTCATCAATCCTATACGCATATTGCATTTTCGGTAGCGGAAGCGGATTTTGAGAGCATGCTTAACAAGCTGAGAACTTTTAATGTCACCATTTTGCCCGGAAGAGAGCGGAATGAACAGGACAAAAGGTCGGTCTATTTTACAGATCCAGACGGACATAAGTTTGAATTCCACACAGGACAATTGCAGGACCGCTTGGACTATTATAGAAACGATAAAAAGCATATGACTTTTTATGATTGAGTAAGTGTTATCGATATTGACGTGTAGGTATTTAGTAATAATTGGGTCGCATTTAGGAGGAATACGGAAGGATGTCACTGTCTCAGGAAAACGGTTCCAAGCAAGCACAAGCCGTTAAAACGATGACGGTTTTTGCCATCACTTGGCCGATCTTTATAGAGATGTTGTTTCACATTTTGATGGGTAGCGTGGATACGTTCATGCTAAGCCATGTTTCTGATGAGGTTGTATCGGCTGTAGGTGTATCAAGACAGTTGATTGAATTTACGATTATACTTTTCAATCTGCTTGGTCTTGGTGTAGGTGTGATCATTGCTCAGCTATTGGGGGCGCAAAAGCATGTGGATGCAAGCCGTGTTACGGCTTCGGCACTAACCTTTAATCTGGTGTTTGGTCTGGCGCTGAGTTTGATGTTTATTGTGAGCCGGGATTTTTTACTATCCTTTTATCATATTACCCCGACGATTAAGGAAAATGCAGAAATCTATATGATGCTGGCAGGGGGTTCGCTGTTTCTGGAAGCGCTCATGCTAACCGCAGGTCCGGTTATTCGCTCGCATGGTTTTACTAAAGATACGATGATCGTGGGCATTGGTATGAATATATTGCATATCGTGGGGAATGCGTTGCTCATTTATGGCTGGTTTGGTCTGCCGCAGATGGGAGTGGCGGGAGCAGCGATTTCAACAGTTATTAGCCGTGCTGTAGCGTGTGTCTGGATTTTTCTACTGCTGTACAAGCGTGTAAGTGCGCCGATTCGCATCCGGTATTATGTACAGCTTCAATGGAGTAAGCTGGTATCCATCCTGAAGATTGGTATTCCTGCCGGGCTGGAATGGTTGTCTTATCAGCTTAGCCAAATGATGGTGACCCGGTTTGTCAGCTTTATGGGTACAACGGCGATCGCAACCCATTTTTATACGAATACAATTGTGTACTTTTTTATGGTATTTGGAATGGCTGTAGGTGAGGGGACAGAAATTATTGTTGCCCGCCTAATTGGAGCAGGAGACAAGGAAAAGGCCTATCATCAACTTTTACGGAGCCTGAAATGGTCTTTGGTCATTACGATTGCTGTGATCGTGGTAGTATCCTTTTTCCGATATGAAGTGATGGCGATCTTTACAGATGAGCCGGCGATCATTCAATTAGGGGCAGCAATTTTGCTCTTCTGTATATTGCTGGAGCCGGGCCGAGTGTTTAATCATGTTGTCATTAACTCCTTGCGAGCGGCGGGAGATGTTCAGTTCCCGTTGATGATGGCCATTATTTCAATGTGGGGGATTAAAATCCCGCTAGCATATGTGCTGGGCATTCATATGGGATATGGTGTGCTGGGAGTGTGGATTGCACATGCCTGCGATGAGTGGGTACGAGGCATTTTCCACTATTTACGCTGGAAGGGGCGGAAATGGCAGCACAAATCGCTGTTATCTAAGGCTGAACTTCAGGCGGAATCAGCCTAAGGCTGAAAGAGATTCTACAACAGACATTCTTCAAGCGAATTGGAGGATGTCTGTTTTTTTTACAAAAATAAGCAAAATGGGGATGTTCAAACTTTTCAAAAATTGCTAGAATATAGTAACCTCGAATGTAGTAGAGGTTTTCAAAGTTTCAAAGACGGATGGTTTCCGATTGAATCCATGAAGGAGGGAATAAGATGGAACGTAAAGTGCATATCATTCCTTACCAAGTGATCAAGCAGGAGCAACAAGTGAATGAAATACCGCGAGGTGTAGAGCTGATTCAGGCTCCTGCGGTATGGAACCAGACTCGAGGCCGAGGCGTGAAGGTGGCGGTGCTGGACACGGGCTGTGATTCGGACCATCCTGATTTGAAGGCGCGCATTATTGGCGGCCGGAATTTCACGGATGATGATCAAGGTGATCCGGAAATTTTCAAGGATTACAACGGTCATGGTACGCATGTGGCAGGAACCATTGCGGCAGCAGAAAATGCGGATGGTGTCGTGGGTGTTGCTCCAGAGGCAGACCTACTCATCATCAAAGTGCTAAACAAGCAGGGCTCCGGTCAATATGACTGGATTATTCAAGGCATCTATTATGCGATTGAGCAAAAGGCAGATATCATATCGATGTCACTTGGCGGTCCTGAGGATGTGCCAGAGCTTCATGAAGCAGTAAAAAAGGCTGTAGCTAGCCAAATCTTAGTCATCTGTGCAGCTGGAAATGAGGGAGACGGTGACGACAGAACGGACGAGCTTGGCTACCCCGGCTGTTATAATGAAGTGATTAGCGTAGGTGCTATCAATTTTGACAGGCACACCTCAGAATTTAGTAATTCTAATAATGAGGTGGATTTGGTTGCACCGGGAGAAGATATTTTGTCCACCGTTCCGGGCGGCAAATATGCGACCTTTAGCGGAACTTCGATGGCTACACCGCACGTAGCAGGTGCATTGGCGTTGATTAAGCAGCTGGCGAATGCGAGCTTTGAGCGTGATCTCACCGAACCGGAATTATACGCACAACTCATCAAACGCACGATTCCACTGGGCAATTCTCCTAAGCTGGAGGGCAACGGTCTACTGTACTTGACGGCAGTGGAGGAGCTTTCTCGTATTTTCGACGCGCAGCGTGTAGCGGGAATACTAACTGTAGGATCATTGAAGGTTAAATAAACCGTAACTTCAATTGGGAAATATAGCGGCTCTCCTAAAGGGAGGGTCGTTTTTTTGGATTTCAAATCTTAGGAAAAACTCCATTTACATTGCATTCAAATGTCGGGTAACATATATCTCAAAGATAGGCATGAGTCAGAAGTGGAGGAGAATATGAACGATATCATGGCGCAAGCTGACGAGCTTAGACGAACAGGGCAAGCAGAGAAAGCACGTAAGCTTCTTTTAAAGGCATTAGAACAGCAGCAAAATGATGCAGAATTGTGGTATCAGACAGCTTGGACGCATGATTCATTGGGCTTAGAGAGGGAAGCGGTTGCCTATTATGAAAAAAGCCTAGGTATGGCGTTATCCGCAGAATCAAGAAAAGGAGCCATCCTGGGACTAAGCAGTACATATCGTGTATTGGGAGATTACGCCAAGGCGAAAGCGTGGTTGGAAACAGGAATGAACGAATTTCCGGATTACAGACCGTTTCGGGTATTTTACGCGATGGTGTTGTATAATCTGGGGGAATACGGGAAAGCCATGCAGAAGCTGCTAATGGAGGTGGCTGAGACGACCTCGGATTTATCTACACAGGAGTACTCACGTGCCATTCAATATTATGCAGATAAACTGGATCAGATCGAGGCATAGGTGAACCGGAGTGAGAGCATAAGCAGTAACGTGTATATACGCTCGTACATAAAAAGATCACAGTCAGAGAGCAGTAATTCTCTTCCCTGACTGTGATCTTTTACTGTTTATTGTTTAGCTATAGGGTCCGTAACTTGATGAGTTAAATAACTGTGATTACTGCGCACCTTCAGTAACGGCAATTTCTTTCTCCAGGTTTTCTCTGGACAGGTTGGCCTTCAAGTAATCCGGCGTATCGGGCAGGACCAGGTGCAGATTGGATTTTTGACAAATGCGGATGGTACACTTTTCGACGATAAAATCAAAGACATGCCCGCCTCCGGTGCGTTCATCGTTAATAAAATGCAGATGAAATCCGGCTACCCCAATACCTTGAGCATAGGCAGGTGTCCAAAAACCTGTAATCACGCCGGAAGCCTCATTAAAAGTGAAGGTAGGCTGTGATTTGGTCGCTTCGATAAAAGGTTTGTATGGTTTAACTTGGTGAGGCACGGTCCGTGTCTTTACTTCATGAAAAGTGCCATCCATACGGAAGGCATAGAACAGATTACGGCTTGGAAACAACGTTAACAGCAGAGCTTCCAGCTCTTCACGATGCATAGGGCGGTCAATAGTATATGTGAAATCTTCCTGGAAAAAGGTGACAGTGGAAAAAGGTGTAGTTTCTTCCGGTTTTACGAGATGGGCCGTACCGTCTGGAAGCAAGTGATAAAATTCACCATCGAACGCGATCATCTCGCCATTCAGTTGATCAAAGGTACCAATTCCGAAATCCCCGTGCTTTTGCAACTCCTCAAAGGCAACAACTCCGTCATAAAGACCATCTAATAGAGCAAGCATAGTGGATGTTTGGTAAATATCATGATCAGCTTCTTGCTTGGTTTCCAATTGCGCAACGGTCATGGCAATACACTTCCTTTTATAATTGTATGCATTTATTTTCTTTCTTTTTCAATAATAAACGTAAAATTTCAGTAAATAACATGAATAACTCAAAAAAATCATTAAAAAAACGTTATACTCCATAATTGTCATAAAGCCGTCACGACTGAGGCATGGTTAAGGTTAGTTTAATTGGTTAGGCAGCAGTTTACGTCCCAACTGGATGTTATCCTGATAATCAATCGGAATATCGACGACCACAGGACCATCGGTATGAAGTGCCTGCTGCAATACACTTTCTAGTTCTTCAGGAGAGTGCACGCGTAATCCAGTGGCGCCGAAGCTTTCAGCATATTTCACTACATCAACATCTCCAAATTTTACACCAGACGTTCTTCCGTATTTAATCTGTTGTTGAAAAGCGACCATGTCATAGGAACCATCTCTCCATACGATATGCACCAACGGTGAGTTAAGACGTACGGCGGTTTCGAGCTCCATGGATGAAAAAAGAAATCCTCCGTCTCCAGAAATAGAAACGACTTTGTGACCGGGATTGACGAGCGTGGCAGCAATCCCCCAAGGCAGCGCTACGCCTAGCGTCTGCATTCCGTTGCTGAATAGAAGGCGCCGCGGTTCATACGAACGGAAATATCGTGCCATCCAAATATAGTGTGAACCGACATCACAGGTGACTGTGACGTTATCATCAATCAGGCTGCGCAGTGTACGAATAAATTGCAATGGATGAATCAGAAAATCATGCTTGTGTGCGGGAACAGCCGCTTGCTCGTTTAGATCATGGCGCAGACGATTCAATTGGTCGCAGGAGGATTTAGGTAGCTTTAAGGTAGGTAATTCTTCTGCAAGGCTACCCACAATCAGGGCTATATTTCCGATTAGCTCGTAGTCCGGTTGATAATCATGATCAATATCGGCTTGATGGTCATCCAGATGAATGAGTGTTCGGTTTGCCGGAATGTTCCAGTTTTTTGGATCGTATTCGATAGGATCATAGCCAATCGTCAGTACCAAATCTGCGGCTCCAAGAAGCATATCACCCGGTTGATTGTGGAACAGACCCACTCTTCCAAAATAGTGGTCTTCTAGTTCACGGGAGATGGCTCCAGCGGCCTGGAAGGTTTCGACAACAGGCAGATCTGTATCTCGGATGAGAGCACGGATAGCTGCGGTGGCTTCAGGCGTGCTGGCTTTCATGCCGAGAAGAAGTACGGGCAGCTTGGCTTTTTTGATTTGCTCTGCGACTTGTTTGATGAGTCCGGCGGGTGCGGTTCCGAGTTGGGGAAGAGAAACCTTCTCAATGACTGTTACTTCAGATGACGAAGTCAACACGTCCTGCGGCAGGCTGACGAATGTGGCTCCAGGCTGGGCTGAGGTCGCAATTCGAAATGCATTAGCAATTGCTTCCGGTACATTATCAGGATGTTCTACTTCTACACTGTATTTGGTGATGGGTTCGAATAGTCCGGCGTTATCCATAGATTGGTGCGTGCGTTTCAAGCGTTCGGATCTTGGGACTGCACCCGCAATGGCGACGACAGGATCACTTTCTGCATTAGCGGTGACAAGTCCTGTCGCCAAGTTAGATGCGCCTGGACCTGAGGTAACAATGCATACGCCCGGTTTACCGGTTAATCGACCGACTGCCGCTGCCATAAAGGCGGCATTTTGTTCATGACGACATACGATCAATTCGGGCCCCCGATCTTGAAGAACATCAAAAACAGAATCGATCTTGGCACCTGGAATGCCAAAAATATGGGTAACCCCTTGCTTGATCAAGCAATCGACAACAAGGTCGGCTCCTTTTGTATCGGATATAGTTTTAGTTTGAACAGCTTGCACTTTTGTACTCAATGCTACCACCTCTTCTTCTTCTCTGTGAAATAACTAATGAAATACTTTTAATGTAAATCAATGGATGTATATTGCAATTATAATACAATAACTGGTATTTTCAAGAAAGAAATTTTCAGAAAAAAAGAGAAAAATATATAAAACGTTTTCAAAGTTTGATCTATCACGGAAAATTAAAATTGTGGAATTTTCTTGTGGTGTCGGTCATCGAGAAGGTATAGAACAGATATGTCCCAAATGGAGGTAGATCATTTTTATCCGCTCACATGATAAAAATCACTTTCCTCTACAAAGGATAGCGGTTACAATGTAATTGTTGTTAACGTAAACATTAAATTTAAGGTGAAGAAAACCAGTATGACATGATGTACAGGTATCATATTATAGTTGTATTGTCCTGTACAAATCATATGGATTTCCCACTGCTATGGGGAATGTAATTGTTAAAAGGCAAGTAGTATCTCGAACATTTTTGTTAACGTTAACAATTTATTAGGAAACACGATTATAGAAGGGATGAGAGAGTAATGACTAAAGCGTTTTTAGACGAAAACTTTTTGTTGAGCAATCCAACGGCTGAAATCTTGTACCATCAGTACGCCAAGGATATGCCGATTATCGACTATCATTGTCATTTAAGTCCACAAGAAATTTATGAAAATAAAGCGTTCAAAAATATTACGGAAGCCTGGTTGTACGGAGATCATTACAAGTGGAGACTTATGCGGGCTAATGGGGTTGAGGAACGCCTGATTACGGGGGATGGTGAAGATTATGACAAGTTTTTGGCTTGGGCCAAAACCGTACCTACACTAATAGGCAACCCGCTGTACCATTGGACGCATTTGGAGCTTCAACGCTTTTTTGGTGTCTATGAGCTGCTGAATGAACAGAACGCACCAGTGATCTGGGAAAAGGTAAACCAAAAGCTGCAGGGAAAGGGATTTGGCGCACGTGATCTGATTGTGAACTCGAAGGTAACTGTGGTGTGCACCACGGATGATCCGACAGACCATCTCGAATACCACAAACAAATCAGCAAGCTGACCGATTTCCCAGTGGCAGTGCTGCCAAGCTTCCGCCCCGATAAAGCTTTGGAAATTAATCGTGAAACTTTCCAGCCTTGGGTGGCTCGGTTGGGTGAAGTCAGCGGACTGGATGTTTCTGGCCTGGAAGGATTTTTGAATGCGCTGGCGAGCCGGGTGCGCCATTTCCATGCTGCTGGAGGCCGGGTATCTGATCATGCGCTGGATACTGTAGTCTATGAAGAAACGACACTGGAGGAAGCGGCAGCCATATTCAGCAAGGCGCTGGAGGAAGGCCATGTGACTCCTTTAGAGGAGGCGAAATATAAATCATACGTTCTGGTTTTCCTTGGCAAACAGTATGCAGAACATGGCTGGGCTATGCAATACCACATTCACGCGCTGCGTAACAACAACACGGCTATGTTCCGTCATTTAGGACCGGATACAGGCTACGATGCCGTAAATGATGGCTCTATCGCTCGTCCATTGGCGGCATTGCTGGACGCACAGGAGCTGGCAGGTGGATTACCGAGAACCATTTTGTATTCGCTTAATTCGGTTGATTATCCAGTACTGGCAAGTCTCGCGGGCTGCTTCCAATCCGGTGGAACTGTAGGGAAAATCCAGTTTGGCACGGCATGGTGGTATAACGACCATATCGAAGGCATGCAGGAGCAGATGAAGTTGCTGGCTAACTATGGGGTGCTGTCCCGCTTTATTGGTATGCTGACGGATTCCCGCAGCTTCCTTTCCTACACACGCCATGAATATTTCCGCCGTATACTCTGTGACTTAATTGGGACGTGGGTTCAGGAGGGTAAGGCGCCTGAGGATCTGGAACTGCTCGGAGCAATGGTACAAAACATTTGCTACAATAACGCTGAGCAATATTTTAATTTCCCAACGGTTGTTCATAGTAAGTGAAGCTACCGCCTAAGGTGAGAACTCACTAACTTTATAAAAAATAGCTCTTGCCAGGAGCTTGTTTCAAACTCCCGGTAAGAGCAATTGAAAACAAAATAGTTATCAACTAGATATGTGAAAATAATTACAAACATAGAGGAGTGTGTAGGTATGGGAGTGCCTATCGTGCAGGAGAGCGTCCAAACTGACAACAAGACAGGCGAGCATATTAGCCTGAAAGAAAAGATTTCGTATGGTATGGGTGACTTTGGAAACGGATTCATGTTTGATTTGGGGCAGTTGTATTTGCTGAAATTTTTTACAGATGTAGCAGGGGTTTCTGCAGGAGCCGCCGCAGGCATTTTCTTGGTCAGCAAGCTGTTTGCCGCCATCTGTGATCCCATTGTCGGGTCCTTTGTTGATTATCGCAAACATATCGGTGCACGTGGAAAATTTAGGCCTTTTCTTATCGTTGGAAGCGTTATCCTTGCAATTCTTACGGTTCTAACCTTTATTTCGCCGAATATTTCCCCCACAGGAAAACTCATTTACGCCTATGCGTCCTATATGATCTGGGGGATCGGCTACTCTATTGTAAACATTCCATACGGCTCGCTGGGTGCCGCCATTACGCAGGATACTCATCAGCGTGCTTCATTGTCATCTTTCCGTCAGGCAGGATCTCTGGGCGCATTATTCGTCACCAGTGTCGTTGTCATGCCGCTTATTTTACTGTTTCCTAACCATCATGTTGGCTATCCGGTTGTGATGGGGATTATGTCACTCATTGGTGTGATCGCTTTCATCATATGTTACCGAGGAACGAAAGAACGTATTATTAGCCAGTCCGGGCCAAAAGAGAAGCTATCTATAGGCGTTATCGTGCATACCTTTACGAATAACAAGCCTTTGCTGGTACTCGTTTTGATGACGATTTTCACCATATCCGCGTACAATATTAAGTCCGCACTGCTGATCTATTTTGCCGAATATAACTTGGGGCATGTAGAATTAATGGCTTATATGAATTTTATTATTATCGGTTCGTCGCTACTGGGTGTGTTGTTCCTGCCCAAGCTGGTACGGCGCTTCGGTAAACGAAAAACAGCTATACTGGGGATGCTGGTTAGTGTCATTGCCGACTCTATTAACTTTTTCATGCCTTCAAATGTATATATTTTCACAATCCTGGCCAGTATTTCGTTCATTGGTATTAGTATTCCTAACGGGGTTACTTGGGCATTCGTGTCCGATATCATTGATTATGGCGAATGGTCATCCGGGGAGCGTAAGGAAGGGATTACTTACTCGTTATTTAACTTTTCACGTAAGTTGGCTCAATCCTTGTCTGGCTTTCTATCGGGTATTGGACTAGCGCTCATCGGGTATGTTCCGAATGTGGTTCAGTCCTCTGGAACGCTGCTTGGGATCAAGGCATTACTTTGTCTCTATCCGGCTGTTGCCCTGGCTTTGGCCATGCTGGTCATCGGTAAAATGTACAAGCTGACGGACAGTAGACATGCAGAAATGGTTCAAGAGTTACAGCGTCGACATGCGGACAACCACGTATAATTTGTGAAAGTCTTCTTTTCCGGGCGGCTCCTGTGGTATGGTGGGTATATAATTTTTTTAGAGCCTCACTAAGGAAAGGATACGTATATGGCAGCTACCATTAAAGACATTGCCAAATTGGCTAATGTTTCCCATACAACCGTCTCCCGGGCGCTCAATAACAGCCCGCTGATTAAAGAAGATACGAAACGCAAAATTATGGAGTTGGCAGAGCAACTCAATTACATTCCAAATTTTAATGCCAAAAGCCTGGTTCTCCAGCGCTCGCATACGATTGGCCTGTTTTTCACCAGTATTTCAGAAGGCACCAGCTCCAGTTTTTTTGCGGATACCATCCGCGGAGTTAATCATGTCATCGGGGTGGATTACAATTTGTTTGTGCGAGGAATTGACGATTACGCCGATTTTTCGGCCATTCACCGCAAGCGTTTTGATGGTATCATTCTGATGAGCCAGAGCGAGGCGGACAACCCTTTTATTTATCATGTGCTCGGTCAAGGTATTCCGCTTGTTGTACTGAATCGGCAGGTGTCCGGTGCGGGGATTGTAAATGTGATTTCTAATGATAAGGAAGGGTCCTATGAAGCGGTCTCCTTTCTCGTTGAAAGCGGGCATGAACGCATTGCGATCATCGAAGGGGTAGAAGGCTTCAAGTCTACCCAGCAACGCCGTGAGGGTTTTATGAATGCGTTGATTGATAGTGGTAAGCCGATTCGACATGAATATATCGTGCAAGGTCATTATGATACTGAAAGCGGAAGCCAGGCAATGAAGCAACTGCTTTCCTTGCAGGAGCCGCCGACAGCGGTATTTTGCTCTAACGATGATATGGCTATTGGGGCCATGAATGCGGTATTCGAAAACGGCTTGAAGGTACCAGAGGATATCTCAGTCATTGGTTTTGACGATATCGGGTTCTCAATGTATACGACTCCACCGTTAACAACGGTCAAAAGACCGATTGAGCAGATAAGTGAGCGCGGAGCCGCCTGCATTCTGGAACGAATTCAGTCACCGTCCAATGAGGGTGAGCTTATATTTATGGAGACTGCGCTTATGAAACGGAAATCAACGGCAAGCAGACCACGCTGAGTTTCGTTTTATTAACAGCAGGCCAAAGGGGCAGAAACCATGCTAAATGTATGGTTTCTGCCCCTTTTAGGTTGAAATGCGCTCTGCTTCGTCTGGATTTAACGAAAGAGATTGGTTTTAGCCAGTTCTACAATCTCGTCACCGCGTCCGTTCAACATCGCTTTCATCATCCACAGTGTAAATCCTTCTGCTTGTTTAAGATTAATTTTGGGTGGCATAGATAGTTCCTGACGGTTCACCACCACGTCTACCACAACAGGGCCATCATGAGCCAATGCTTGCTGAATGGCATCCTCCAGCATTGCTGGATCTTCAACCCGGATGCCCTTGAGCCCCATGGCTTGCGCTACAGCACCAAAATCAGGATTCACCAGTTCAGTGCCGTTTTCCAGGAATCCGGCTGCTTTCATTTCCAGCTCGACAAAACCGAGAGCGCCATTATTGAAAACAATGACTTTAATAGGCAGCTGATGCTGCTTCAGAGTGAGCAGATCGCCCATCAGCATCGTGAGCCCGCCATCGCCTGAGAGGGCAATCACTTGTCGGTCAGGCTCAGTAGCCTGCGCTCCGATTGCCTGCGGCAGCGCATTTGCCATCGTGCCATGGTTGAACGAGCCGAGAAGCCGACGCTGACCGTTCATCTGCAAATAACGCGCAGCCCATACAGTGGGAGTACCGACATCACAGGTGAAAATAGCATTTTCCTGCGCGGCGTCACTGATGACCTTGGCGAGATATTGGGGATGGATCGGCGTATGACCTGGTTTACCGACGGCAAGGTCATCCAACTCCTGGCGTACCTTGGTATAGTGGGAGACGGTTTTCTCTAGATGCTTGGAATCATGCTCTGACGTTAAATGCGGTAGCAGCATTTCCAATGTGGCTTTTACATCCCCGCATAAACCATACGTCAACGGAGTACGTCTGCCGAGATGGGCTGGCTCTATGTCTACCTGTAGGACAATCGCATCTTCAGGGTAAAATTGTCTGTAAGGGAAGTCTGTTCCGAGCATAAGCAGGACGTCACAATCCATCATCGCATGGTACCCGGAAGAATACCCGATCAGTCCCGTCAATCCAGCATAGTAAGGGTTGTCATACTCCAGATATTCCTTGCCTCGCAGAGCAGATACCATAGGGGATTTTAACTTGTCGCATAGCTGCATGAGCAATTCATGAGATTGTGCACAGCCGGCGCCGCATAGTAACGTAATTCGTTTGCCTTTATTCAAATATTCGGCCAGTCTGGAAATTTCGGAAGCTGACGGATGCACTACAGGTGCAGTGGGATGATAGACATGTTCAGGGACAGGTACCTTTTCCGCCTCCAAAGCTGCTACATCACCGGGAAGAACAATGACGGAGACACCTGAACGTGAAATTGCCTGTTGAATGGCCATGGTCACCGTTCTGGGAATTTGACGCGGTGTCGTAATAACCTCACAGAAGTGACTGCATTCTCCGAAAAGATGCTCAGGATGCGTAGCTTGAAAATATTCACTTCCGATTTCGTCGCTTGGAATATGAGCGGCAATAGCCAGTACAGGCACCCGATTGCGGTGGCAATCATATAAACCATTAATCAGATGCAAATTTCCGGGACCACTACTTCCAGCACATACAGCAATGCTACCACTAAGGTCAGCATCCGCTCCGGCTGCAAAGGCAGCCACTTCTTCGTGCCTTACATGAATCCATTCGATTTGACCATTGCTGCGAATGGAATCAACCATATTATTTAGAGAGTCTCCAACAATGCCATAAACCCTCTTGACCCCTGCATTGACCAAAACTTGTACAATAGTATCTGCGATTGTCTTCATAGATGTTCCTCCTGCCTAGTAAGTAGTGTTATCCTGCCCGTGCTTTCTTGCGTCTATTCTCCTGAAATGTATATAAGAACAAGGTCTCGGGATAGGGTGATAGTTAGCCTTAACCGTCTTGGATCAGGTGCGAAACAACAGAAAAAGGACGATATACTTGCAAATTTTTATATAAACGTATATGTTAACGTGTTCATATTATTGTCATTATTATTTTTTTAAACTAAAAATATTGATAAAACTATTTTGTTAACGTGTGCATTGTGATAAAATAACGATGAAATCATTATGGTAATTGTGGGAGGTTACTCCGGATGAAACAAGTAGATGAATTAGACCAATTAAACAGAAAAAGCTTTATCGTAACAGACCCGCATCCTGTGAGGGTGCTGCAATTCGGGGAAGGGAACTTCCTGCGTGCTTTTGTAGACTGGCAATTTGACAAAATGAATAAGCTGGCAGAATGGAATACGGGAGTTGTGATTGTACAACCGCAGCCAGGAGGCCTCGTGGAGAAGCTTAACGAGCAGGATGGCCTGTATACGGTTATTCTTGAAGGGATTAAGGATGGGAAGGCCATGAAGGAGCATACCGTTGTGGAGTGCGTCACTCGTGGGATTAATCCATACGGCTCTGATTTTTCCGAGTATGAAGCATTATCCCAAAAGCCGGAGCTGCGTTTTGTCGTGTCGAACACGACGGAAGCGGGGATCGCTTATGCACCAGAGGATCAATTGGAAGATCGTCCGCAAAAGAGCTTTCCAGGCAAGCTAGCCGCCTTTCTGTACAAGCGCTTTCAATTCTTCGGGGGCGATCAGAGCAAGGGACTGGTGATCATTCCGTGCGAGCTCATCGACCGTAATGGAGACGCTCTCAAGGAAATCGTACTGAAATATGCGGACCAATGGAAGCTTGGGGCCGAGTTTATTGCATGGTTGGAGGAATCGAATACGTTCTGCAACAGTTTGGTCGATCGGATTGTACCTGGTTATCCCAAAGACCGGATTCATGAGATTCAAGCAGAATTGGGTTACAAGGACGATTTGGTTGTTGTGGGCGAACAGTATCATTTATGGGTTATTGAAGGGCCACAGTGGCTTAAAGAAGAATTACCTGCTCATTTGGCCGGATTGAATGTACTGATTGTCGACGATATGGCGCCATACCGTACACGGAAAGTACGCATTTTGAATGGAGCACATACGGCGCTTACCCCTGTAGCTTATTTATATGGCCTGGACACGGTGGGGCAGGCGGTCGAGCATGATATTATGGGAAACTTTATCCAGTCGCTGATTCGAGAAGAAATTATTCCGACGCTGGACTCGCCAGAAGCGGAATTGAATGTATATGCCGACGATGTTATTGAACGATTCCGTAATCCCTATGTAAGTCATTATGTTATGAGTATCGCACTAAATTCGGTGTCCAAGTTCAAGACACGGAACTTGCCATCCTTGCTCCAGTATGTGACACAGCGTAAGGCGTTGCCTGCCAAAATTGTATTTTCGCTGGCGTCCTTGCTCGTATTTTACCGGGGTGACAGAAATGGCGAGTCGATTGCGTTGGCAGACGAAGCTGAAGTGTTGAGTACGTTTGGTGAACTGTGGAGTAAATATGACGGTACTCTCGCCGGGGCGAAGCAATTGACTGCGCTGGTACTTGGCCGGCAGACATGGTGGGGGCAAGACCTGAACCAGATCGAAGGACTGGCTGAACAAACGGCACAGCACGTGTATGAAATTACAAGCAGAGGAATGAAGGAGACGCTCGATTCTCTAACCGGGAACAGCGTGCCCAGAGCATAAGCAAGGAGGAGACCGGAATGCTGGAGTTCATTCAAATTCATGATCAAGATAACGTGGCTGTCGCCTTGCGTGATTACAAGCAGGGAGAGACACTGGCGTGGGGAGCACAAGAAGAACAACGAGTGGAGCTAGCCGAGGATGTAGCACGTGGGCATAAAATCGCCTTGCAGGATATAGCTGAAGGTGGGCATGTTCTGAAATACGGATATCCCATCGGTCATGCCATTCAGCCCATTCAGGCAGGACAGCATGTGCATACGCATAATACGAAGACGAACCTGACAGGCGTGGAGGAGTACACTTATAAGCCTAAGCCAGCTCCTCATTTATATGAACAGGAGAGTCGTACGTTTCAAGGTTTTCGGCGAAAGGACGGCCGTGTGGGGATTCGCAATGAGTTGTGGATTGTGCCGACGGTCGGCTGTGTGAACGGGATCGCTGAACTTATTTTAAACCGTTTCAAGCAGGAAGCGGGAGATATTTCACCTTTTGAAAATGCACTGGTGCTCAAGCATAACTATGGTTGTTCTCAGTTGGGTGACGATCATGCACATACGCGCACGATTTTGATCGATGCTGTGAAACATGCGAACGCAGGTGGTGTACTTGTACTGGGTTTGGGCTGTGAGAACAATGAGATGAAAGAATTTAAGGAAGCCATCGGGGAATATGATTCGGAGCGGGTAAAGTTTTTGCTTTCCCAGGATGTGTCGGATGAAGTAGAGGAAGGGGTAAGGCTGCTTCATGAAATTTTTGCGGCCGTGCAAGAAGATCGGCGGGAACCTGTACCTTTGTCAGAGCTGAACATCGGATTGAAATGCGGTGGATCTGATGGCTTATCGGGTATTACTGCCAACCCACTACTCGGACGATTGTCGGATTATATGGCCGCGCAAGGTGGAACAACGGTATTAACAGAAGTACCTGAAATGTTCGGCGCGGAGACGATTTTAATGGAGCGCGCTGCCGATGAGCAAGTATTTAATAAGATCGTACATCTGATTAACGATTTCAAACAATATTTTCTGGATTACAAGCAGCCAGTATACGAAAATCCGTCACCGGGCAATAAAGCAGGGGGCATCACGACGCTGGAGGATAAATCACTGGGCTGTACGCAAAAATCCGGGTCTTCTACGGTCACTGATGTTATTCAGTACGGGGAGCGTCTCAAGACCAAGGGACTCAACCTGCTCAGCGCGCCGGGGAACGATCTAGTGGCATCTTCAGCTCTCGCCGCAGCGGGCTGCCAGCTCGTCATTTTCACAACCGGACGCGGTACGCCGTTTGGCTCCTTTGTTCCGACGATGAAGGTCTCAACCAACTCGCCGTTGTATAAGGCTAAACCTCATTGGATCGACTATAACGCCGGTTCATTGGTGGAGGATGTCAGTATGGAAGATGCGCTCCGCAACTTTGTCGATTACATCGTCGATGTAGCCAGCGGAACCTGGGTGAACAATGAGAAAAACAATTTCAGAGAGCTCGCTATTTTTAAAAACGGTGTTACGTTATAAAAGGTTGTAGTGTAAGGGAGGCGGAATTATTCCGCTTCCCTTTTTGAGTTTGTATGCTTCTAAATAGGCATGTTAGAAAAATTGGAATATATTATCATAATGTACTTGTCACATGTTTGTATTTATGATATAACTTAATTACGTAATAAATACGTAATTAAGTTATTTTTAGATAGGATTTAGATTTTACTTTTGTTTGGTGAATATAAAAAGTCGGACAAGGAGGCGGGAACGGTGGATGATCTTGTTCACTCCGACATCACAGATCTAGACACACTTGTTAACATGATTAAGCTGTCTTTTTCATTTGCGGATGGTGCCAATATGATTGCTTTATGCGACCGGCTGTATAGCCATGTCAACCAAAAGTATCAGGAATTGCAGCTCTACAAAGCGCGCAAGAAACCTATACAACCCATACATACCAAACGGCCGCTAGTCTACTACTACGGCTACAGTCATCTCATGAAAGGCATGGCCTTCCAAAAACAGGGCAAGTATGAGGCCGCTCGCGATTGCATCGAAAAATATGCAGAATTGGGCTGGTTTAATGGTCTCGATCAATATGGGGAGGCAGAGGTAGAATATTACCGCTATGCTGCTAGAGCTAATTTGTATGCCCTTGATATTTTGTCAGGTCATGCCGAAGTGTTGCAGGAATACATCGAATTTCTTCGTAATAATCCGGAAGAACTGTTACCGGGGCTTCTTTCCATCGTTGAGGGAGCGTCGAGATACGACTATCCTTTAGAGGCTGTGCTAGAATCATTTGCCGAACAAATTGAAGGTTTTACATATTTTGAAGAGCCTGTGAATGTATCTTATTATTTTCGCTTCTGCTATCAACTGGCTCTTTATTATATCAAGCAACAACAGTTTACGGTTGCGTTGGGCTATATCCTGCAATCTCTCATGCTGTCCGATACCCTGGGTATGGAACATGAGCATGAGTTTAGGAAATGTACTGCTATATTTGAAATTTTCAGATCCCAAGCTACAGCAACACAGCAAGACCAATATATAACTATTTTAAAAGGAGTGTTAAAGGATGAAAAAATTGATTTCACGCCCTCTGTCGCTCAGTCTGTTTAGTTTGCTAGTGTTTGTTACAAGTCATGACCTCATCACGGTGTTCTATCATGGAGCCAATCATTAAGAAGGCAGAAGTAAAGTAGAAGTACACCCAATAGCAAGTAAGCTCATTAAGATCAGGGCTTACTTGCTATTTGGCGTATTATGAAGACCGATCATAACGTATATATAACGTGGCACATGTCCCAAAAATATTTAAGCTGTTGTAGGTTTATGCAGCAAACCTTGTTCTGATGGATGCAATGAAATTCTTGTCTGTTGGTAAACGGGGAATGGTTCTTCCGTACTGTATGGTCTGCTTTTTAACGCTGCATCCAGTGCCCGTAGCAAGGAACCTATGAATTGCTCTGGAGAAAAGAAAATGCTTTTCCCGACCATATGAATGTGAAGCTCGTTATGGTCACGGTTGCTTACAGACAGCAATATACCTTGACCCTGGAAACCCGTACCGATTGCGCGTATTTTGTTTATACCCGAGAGTAGCATTTCCGTTTTCACCGCACGCCCCTGTTCCTCTACAAATACAGAAATCAGGCGTTTGTCTGTAACGATAACAATTTGGTTACCCCGAAATGTATGACTCAGGTGTAGAAAATCTTTATATACCCCAATAGTCTGCTCATGCGGAGAAACAATCCCCATCCGTACAAACTCCTCCAGCTCAGTGACATCGGGTTCCTGATGATTTTTAATTCGTTTTTTGATACTGAACTGAATAGTCAGGATGCCCAAGATAGCTATGAGAAAAGCGCTAAGTCGGACATTAAATATAAAGAACATCAGGACAATTAGGCCGCCTACTAACCACTGTCCCCAAGTTAGATAGCGCAGCTTTTGTTGTACCGTACGGCGATAATAACCGTAGCCCTTTCCCGGTTGATACTCTTTGGTAAACTTTGTCATACCACGCATTATGGTTAATCCATAGACGGATAAAATTGTCATCGCGAGCGCCAAGAGCGTCATAAGCCATTCCTGAGCTGCAACGCCAACTAAAGTACACAGACCAAACATGATGAGCCCCGCCCAACAGGCAACCTTTTTAATTCGAACCTGTTTCTGAATCGAACGAACCAATTCTTCCATTCTTAATCCTCCTGATCTAGGTATATAGGTAATGATTGGAATCACATATAGTCTTATCGTACCATCTGATAGTCTTTTTCGTAAATTAATAGATGTAAAAATCCAAAGGATGGAAGAAGATTTTCGCGTATAGTCAGATCCCCACCTGAACTTTAGATACCAAAATCGAAAAATCCAGTACTACTCATTCGAAGCAGAAGCCTCTAAAATAATAAATGTAAGTGCTTACATTACAAAGAAGGGAGGTCTTCGTATGAGAACAGGATGGAAGAATCCGCAGCCACAGCCACCGGTTCGATCGGGTAGAGGGGCATCACTAGCGCGCAAATGGGTTCAACAAAGACATTTGCAGACTATGGCGCTGCTTGGGGTGGTCTGGATGATTATTTTCCATTACATTCCGATGTACGGCATTTTGATTGCTTTCAAACATTTTGACATCATTGGTACCCTATCAAGCGCACCTTGGGCGGGGTTAGAGCATTTTCGGGCCTTTTTGGAGGATGATAACTTTTGGTACATTGTCAAAAATACACTGGGCATTAGCCTACTCAAGCTGGCCATCGGGTTCCCGTTGCCTATTGTATTTGCTCTATTCCTGAATGAAATACGATCTACTCGGTTCAAAAAATCTATTCAGACCATTTCATACCTTCCTCACTTTTTATCTTGGGTCATTCTTGGCGGGATCTTAACGACGTGGCTGGCAGATACTGGGATGATTAATCAACTGTTGCTAGCCTGGGGTTGGATTGACCAGCCGATCAGTTATTTGGCAGAGCCGAGCTATTTTTGGGCTATCGTCGTTAGCTCGGATATCTGGAAGGAGCTTGGATGGTCAGCTATTATCTATTTGGCAGCAATGGCGGGGGTATCTACAGACATGTACGAAGCGGCCACCATTGACGGGGCCGGACGGTTTCAGAAAATGTGGTACGTCACACTTCCCGCTATCAAGGGGACAATATCTATTTTGTTTATTTTGGCGGTTAGCGGCATATTGAACTCCAACTTCGATCAAATTCTCGTCCTGCGTAACTCGCTGAATGAAAGTGCAAGTAATGTAGTTGATATTTATGTGTATCAGATGGGCATTCAGCAGGGCCGTTTCTCGTATTCTACCGCGGTGGGTTTGCTGAAATCGGTTCTTGCTCTCATTTTGCTGCTAATTGCCAATTCGGTGACCAAGCGGGTGAATAATACATCTCTATTTTGAAGGAGGACGGCTGCATGCAGCTATTGCAACGCAGAACAGCAGGCGAAGCGATATTCGATTTCATGAACAACGTCTTCATGCTGATCATTTGTTTTGTCACGTTGTATCCCGTGTGGTATGTGCTGGTGAACTCCTTTAACGAAGGAGCAGACGCTATGCGGGGCGGCATTTACTGGTGGCCAAGAGTCTTCAGTCTGGGCAGCTATCAGGCCGTATTTGCTAACAACGGTATTATGGCTGCGATGGGGGTGACTATTGCCAAGACACTTATCGGCACGATTGTTCATGTGTTTTTTACTGCCATGATTGCATATGCATATTCCCGTAGGGAGCTGATCGGGCGCAAGTTGTATATGCTGATTGGCACCATTACCCTGTTTTTCGGTGGGGGATTGATTCCAACCTATTTGCTGATACGTGATCTTGGACTGCTGGACAGCTTTTGGGTGTACATCATTCCTGCGATGTTCAGTTTTTTTGACCTTATTATTTTTATGGCTTTTTTCCGAGAACTGCCGGATGCACTGGAAGAGGCGGCGAAAATAGACGGTGCGAATGATTTTGGTATCTTTTGCCGGATCGTGCTTCCTGTATCTATGCCGGTAGTAGCGACGATTGCGTTATTTCATGGGGTATACCAGTGGAACGATTATTTTACCGGAATGATTTATATTAATAATACGGATCTTCAGCCAATTCAAACATATTTGTACCGGGTTGTTGCCCAATCCAGCTCTAATCAGATGATGGCTGCTGCACCGGGAATTGTTGCCCAGTCCGTCACTTCGCAATCGATCAAGCTGGCGACGATGGTCGTGACGACACTGCCTATTGTACTGGTATATCCTTTTCTGCAAAAATATTTCGTCAAGGGTCTGATGATCGGCTCGATCAAGGGTTAGCACATCATCCAAGGGGGAGATTTATAATGAACATTCGCAAATGGCAGAAGGGGCTGTTGGCCTCTGTTCTGCTGGTGGGTTTGCTCGCGGCATGTACGTCCGGTGGAGGCGGTACTGTCACGGAATTGAAGGACGAGAAGACCAAGGCTACGGCAGATGCACCGGGATGGAAGGCGGATATGGAGCCGATTACGTTTGACTGGTATTTGAACTTTTCCTGGTTCCCGAACAAGTGGGGGACGGATATGACCTCGAAGTATGTTACGCAAAAGACCGGGGTCAGCGTCAATTTTATCGTACCCGCAGGGAATGAAAATGAAAAGCTCAACACCATGCTGGCCTCCGGCAAGCTGCCTGATTTTGTCACGCTTGGTTGGGGAGAGGACGCGGTCAAAAAAATGATTGAGGGCAAGATGGTGCTTCCGCTCAACAAGCTGGCCGAGAAATACGATCCGTATCTGATTAAAATAGCTGATCCGGCGAAAATGTCCTGGTATCGCCAAACGGACGGGAATGTTTACGGGTATCCTAACGCTTCTTCTTCGCCACAGGATTATCAAAAATACGGCCAAAATTTTGTTTCCAACCAGACGTTTATGGTTCGGAAGGATATGTACGAGGCGATCGGCAAGCCGGATATGAGAACACCGGAAGGATTTTTGAAAGCGCTTCAAAAAGTGAAAGAGAAATTTCCAGAGGTGAACGGTCAGCCTCTTATCCCGATGGGATTCCACGAATTTACGGATAACGGAAATTATTCTTTTGAAGACTATTTACTTAACTTCCTAGCCATTCCTCATGAAAAAGACGGCAAGCTATACGATCGTCGTTCGGACGAAGAGTATATTCGCTGGCTCAAAACATTCCGTCAAGCAAATGAGCAGGGCCTGATCGCCAAGGACGTATTTATCGACAAACGTCCGCAAATGGAGGAAAAGGTGGCACAGGGCCGATATTTTGCCATGTTATATCAGCGCTCTGACTTTGCCACACAACAGGTAATGTTATATGCGAAGGACCCGAACTCCGTCTATATCGCGGTGGATGGACCTTCGAACAGTAAGCTGGACCCGCCGACGCTGGCTGGGCCGGGTATTTCCGGCTGGACGGTGACGCTTATTTCGAAGGATGTCAAAGACAAGGAGCGGGCTATTGAATTTCTGACTTATCTGATTAGCGAGGAAGGAAACCGCGATCTGTATCTGGGGGAGCAGGGCAAGCTGTGGGACATGGTTAACGGTAAGCCAGCCTTCAAGCCAGAGGTGCAGGAACTGCTGAACAAGGATCGTTCTGCTTTTGATAAAAAATATGGAGCCTCCTTCACCTTCTGGATGCTGATGGATACGAATATGAATTTGCAGTGGGCGCCGCCCAGCGTCGAGCCGTATAAGCAGCCAGAGGATTGGACGAAAGGCAAGACGAAAGGCTTCTCCCAATATGACAATATCAAACCGACCGGAACTTCGGCGGAGGGCATTGCGTCAGGCCAGATAGATAAAATTTGGGGCAAGACATTGCCGAAGCTGCTGCTGGCTTCCTCAGATGAGGAATTCGACCAGCTGTTTGCTCGCTTTTTGGAAGATCGCAGAAAAGCAGGATATGACAAAGTTATGGCCTATCAGCAAAAAGCCTATGAGGAAAACCTTAAGAAAATTGAACAGTTCACCAAATGATTTAATTCGATGACTTAATCTATTGAACCCCTAAGGATGTGATTTCATGCCAGGCCGTGCACGTTCACAGATGAAGAGCCTGCTGCGCAGCACTATATGGCAGTGGATGAAGGGGACGGCCGATCGGCTTGGCGGTTGCTCTCTTCAAGTTAAGCTCATTGTCGCGTATATCGGAGTCATTTTAATTCCGGTGGTATTGTTCTCGCTATATACCTTTCACCAACTGTACGAGAATACCATGCAAGACATTACCGTACAAAATCAGTATGTGTTGGATACAGAGCTGGCCCATATTCACAGCAATATGGAAATTATGGAGCGAACCGCACAGCTTGCGATCTCAGATCGCAACGTACTTCGTTATCTGACCGAGGAACGTGAAATAAGCAGCGATGAGCTGGTCCAATTCAACTTGAATGTGTTTCCAAATTTACAGCACTTGCTGTACAGTAATCCCAATGTAGAGAACATTCGACTGTATACGAGTAATCCTCAGGCACATGAAATATGGCCAATGATTTTTAATGAATCACGACTGCCTAAAGCTTCCTGGCTGAAAACGGCCCAACTCCGACAAGGGAAAATATGGTGGGAAATGTACAAGGGGCCGAAAAGCTTACTTCTGGGGCAATCCCGGCAGGAAAGTGAGACAGTGCAGTATATGGCACTGCTGCGTGAAATTCAGTCTACCGGAGGAAGACACGCAGGGTTGGTAGAAACAAACATGAGGCTGGAGCTATTTTCACCTAGAGTATTTGGAATCCCACAACGTGACCGCGCATGGCAAATGTTCATTCTAGACGGCGACGATTCCAGCTCAAGGAACGCTGATAAACCAATGTCTTCTACCGATATAGCTACAGCTTCCTCTCAATCAGATTCAATTTCGATCCCTCTGTCCCATGTGCACCATCTGTTTCAGTCCCAGGTTCAGGGACCGGGTGGTGCTTTTGATTTTTCCTATGAGAATAAGCCTTATCTCGGCATGTACCGTTATATAGAAGGGTTGGACGCCTATTTGCTAAATGTGGTGGCGCTGGACGGTCCGCTGGGTGATCTCCGTCAGAAACGCAATGCCATGCTACTCATTATTAGTATGCTGATTGTGTTTATGTCCGTCATTTCTTATACCCTGCATGCCTACATTCTCAAGCAGCTACATACACTGCGTGAATCCATGAAAAAAGTAGAGCAGGAGGGTGACTTTCAGCTTAGAATTCCAGTATATGGGCGGGGAGAAGTGGCTGAGCTGGCTCTATATTTTCGCAGTCTACTGAGTCGGATAAACGGACTCATTGCCGAAGCAGTACACAAGCAGGCCGCTGCTCAGGAGGCTGAGCTGCTAGCGCTCAAGCATCAGATTGATTCCCATTTTCTCTATAATACATTGGAAAATTTAAAAATGATGGCGGAGATAGAACGACAGTATCCGCTGTCGGATGCCCTTACTTCCCTTGGCTCGATGATGCGTTATAATCTCCAATGGTCGGGATCGTGTGTTGCTTTGCGGGATGAAATCCGCCATATTCAGCATTATGTGGCCATCATGAACATTCGCCACGATAACCAAATTGGATTGGAAATTCATCTATCGTCGGCGTTTATGGAACTGGAGATGCTGAAAATGTTGCTGCAGCCTGTAGTCGAAAATGCTATCAAGCACGGTTGGAGTGCATTGCAAAGCCCATTCAGCATCACGATTGAAGCCTGCCCTAAGCAGGATATTATAGAATTGCGCATACAGGATAACGGAGTGGGGATATCTGAAGAAAGAAGAAACGCCATCATGGCTGGTCTAGCGCGAACGGAAATGGATTCCCACGAGCCCGGGATGAATGGGGGAATCGGTTTGTATAATGTGCATCGCCGTTTGAGTATGCAGTATGGCGAAGAGTATGGCATAAGACTGGACAGCATCCCCGGACAATCGACGACAGTGACCCTGATTTTGCCTAAACGTTACATGATGAGGGGGGCAGACCATGACGACCAAGCTGTTGATTGCGGATGACGAGAAAAATATTCGAATGGGACTTCAAGCTATGATCGAACGGGAATTTTCCGGTCTCTATGAATGTGTACTGGTCAAGGACGGAATGGAAGCCTGGCAGCATGTGAAGCAGTTTTTGCCCGAGTTGGTGATAACGGATATCCGTATGCCTGTTATGGATGGCATTATGCTGATGCAGCATATTCACGAGCTGGAGCCGGGTCGCAGACCTTTGGTAATCATTCTCAGTGGATATGACGAGTTCCAGTATGCGCGCGAAGCGATTCGCTGTGGGGCACGGGAGTATTTGCTCAAGCCAATCGTAAGGGAGGAACTGTTCGGTGCGCTGGCAGTTTTGAATGAGGAATTGAAGCAGAGGAACCACCTCATATACGATGGTGTTGTCAGCGTAGAGAAAGATAGACCAGCTGGCGCGAGTGCCATCGTCGATAGAAGCGGTAGCATGACACGTGCTATCCAATACATCCATGCTCATTACAGCGAGGATTTGAATATGGCAGTAGTATCCAATTCAGTATCCTTGAATTATACGTATTTTAGTCAGGCGTTCAAAGCCTATACAGGCCTTAGCTTTGTTCAATATGTAAAAAGGCTGCGCATTACAGAAGCCAAAAAGCTGCTGGAGTGTCAAGGGGGCAAGATTTATGAAATTGCGGCTAACGTGGGCTTTGACAATGCAAAGCACTTTAACAAAGTGTTTCGTGAGCTGGAGGGGATGACCCCGCAACAGTTTCGAGTGCAGAATCAAAGGGGTAATTAGATATAAAGAGGCGGAAAACTTCACTGCCTTTTTAACCTTATCCTGATATAATAAACGTAAGCATAACCATCGCCTTCAATCAGAGAGTTTGTACACAATCACACGAATCGCCGAACGGAAGGGGAGAGCATATGGTTATTTATGAAACGGACCAAGCTTATATCATGACGACGCAGCATGACCATGCCCATATTTCAGGTGAGTTGGCTTCACAATGGGAAGAGAGTGCCTTCAAGAATAGACGTCATAAGCAGGATTTTGTATATGCAGCAAGGGAGCATGATCGGGGCTGGATACAGTTAGACGCTGCTCCTTTCTGGAATGATCATGTGTCTGCACCTTATACGTTTATTGATTTTCCGCTCAATCCTCGTTTTGTTTTCTATCGTCTTGGGATTGATGAAGTCGAACAAGGTAATACGTATGCGGCGTTGCTGTGTAGCTTGATGTACAAGGAGCTAGTCGGACGGACCGAGCATCAAAACGCTCAGGACAAGCAGATTACGCATGCTTATCAGGAAGCGGAGGCACAGCGTCGTCAGAGGCTCAAACAGGAGCTGGCATGTGGCGTAACCTTCGACCATCAAGTGCGGACGGATGTACGGAGAATGTTGTTTTGTGACGAATTGAGTCTGTTTTTGTGCAGCCGAGAGCCGGGCACGCCTACAGCAGATTATGAATGGTTTGCTGAAGGTTTAAGCTTCCCGGCTGTTCGACATGAAAGCGGGCGAGTTTGGGCCGAGTGGCTATCGGATCAGACTGTAGGTCTTTCCTTTTTTCCTTTCAGGGGCAAGGTAGGGATTACTCATACCTTTAAGAAGGTGGACAAGGAGAAAATTCGTACCTTTGGTCTCCTAGAGGCTTACCGTTCTTCCGAATGGACGCATCGAACCTTTACCGTTGAACATATCATGGAAGTAGAAGAACATAAGGAGAACGCCTGACCGTTTACGGATACAGCCTCGAACAATATTTTGTTCGTAGACGCAGAGAAAAGTCAGAGCAAAGCCTCCCTGAACCATGCTTCAGAGAGGCTCGCTTTTTTCTAGCTTTAACATTTTACGATTTTGCAGATGTTTTCGCACGATTGACAATAGTCTGTACCTTATTCAATACCTTATCGCGTGCCCCTTTATTTTTCATCAGATACGTAACACCCATTCCCAATGCGGCTACCACCCATTTTTTATTCTTCATGAATAACGCCTCCTTATGATCATGTTGTCATACACGCTTGCTTTAAAAGCATCCAAAATGTGAAAAGATGAACGGGATTTTACGATTTAGTGATTCCTTGCACTCGTTCCGCATAACTATGATTTTACCCTTCTCCATCAAATCTTACCCGTTCCTTCGCCAATGAAACGATTACGACTGTCTTTTCATGTTTAATGGATATTATTAAATATCCCGCCACAATTGCTTCAGACGCACATGACAGGGAGGTCTTTGTTATGAGAAAGAAGGAAGTGGTTGCCATGCTGCTCGCCGGCGGACAAGGCAAAAGACTCAAAGGACTTACCCGTACACTAGCCAAACCGGCAGTATTTTTTGGAGGAACTTACCGCATTATTGATTTCCCTCTCAGCAATTGCACTCATTCTGGTATAGACACCGTAGGCGTATTGACCCAATACGAGCCGTTGGTGCTTCATTCCTATATCGGCGTTGGGAGCGACTGGGATTTGGATCGCCTGGATGGAGGAGTTTTTGTTTTACCACCGCACGAGAAAGAAAATGGAAACAACTGGTACAGAGGCACGGCGGATGCAATTTATCGAAACCTGCATTTCTTGGATCAGTATGACCCAGAGCATGTACTCATTCTGTCAGGGGATCACATTTATAAAATGGACTACAGTCGAATGCTCCACTATCACAAGGAGAAGGAAGCAGACTGCACCATTTCTGTCATCAATGTCACGATTCAGGAAGCCAAACGATTTGGGATATTGAACGCCGATGATGATCTGAAAATATATGACTTTGAGGAGAAGCCTGATCAGCCGAAAAGCACATTGGCCTCCATGGGCATTTATTTGTTCAAATGGGAGGTGTTACGTCGCTATTTACTGGAAAGTGCAAGCGATTCTGAATCCTCACATGATTTTGGCAAGGATATCATTCCATTGCTGCTTCAGCATGGCCGGTCGTTGTATGCGTACCCGTTTGCCGGGTACTGGAAGGATGTAGGTACCATTCAGAGCTTGTGGGAGTCCAACATGGATCTTCTGGTTCAGGATCCGCCTTTGGATCTGAACGATCCTTTCTGGCGCATCTATACCCGCAGTCCTAATCAACCGGCCCAGTATATAACCCAACGGGCAATCCTCAAAAACAGCATTGTAAATGAAGGCTGCATGGTGGATGGAGAAGTAAGGCATTCTGTACTATTTTATGGGGTCGAAGTAGGTGAAGGGAGCGTCATTACCGATTCTGTCATCATGCCAAACGTAAAAATTGGGCGCAATGTACGTATCCACCGGGCTATCGTGAATGAGAACATCGTTATTGAAGACAACGCGTTTATCGGACCTGAAGATAGTTCTGATGAGATTATTTTGTTCGATCAGGAAAGCCAGCTTCATGCACGAATTTAACCCGGATAAGGACGGTGTCTGCTATGAGCCGACTCATTGGAGTTATCAACCTGGATCACGAACTGGATCAGTTGAAGGAATTGACCTATTTCCGGTGCGGGGCCGCAGTACCCTTTGCCAGTCGATATCGGCTCATTGATTTTACCTTATCCAACATGATGCATGCAGGGGTGCATGATATTGCACTGTTTATCCGCCGCAAATACCGTTCGCTGTTGGACCATCTGGGTGAAGGTCGGCCTTGGGATTTAGACCGCAGACGGGGCGGGTTGTTTATTTTGCCACCGGACTGGAATGATCCGACGGATGCATCACGTGGGGATTTGCAGCATGTGCACAACAATCTGGACTTTTTCCATCGCTCATCGGGGCAAACCATTGTTCACGCAGGAACTCAGCATGTCAATAAGGTTGATATCGAGGATGTATACCGTTATCATCGGGAGAAAAATGCAGATGTTACCCTCGTATATAAACCCATAGACCAGCTCGAATCTGAGCATGCTCCTTGTGCACGACTGGAGATTGATGAGAACGGACGAGTGACTGGTATTCATCAGGAGCAGGATCATCATAATATTTATCTGGAAATGTTCGTGATGGACAAAGGCTTGTATCTGGATCAGGTGAAGCATTGCATTGCCCATCAGGATAATCATTTCTTTCGCGATGCCATCCAGAAAAACCCAAGTGGACTGCGCATTTATGCGTATCGTTATGAAGGTTATCATGCGGTCATTAATTCTATCGAGAGCTACTATAAAAATAGCATGAAGCTGCTGGATCAGGAGCAGTATCATGCACTGTTTCAGAATCAGCCGGTGCATACCAAAATCAAGTATGAAGCCCCGACCCGTTATACGCACAGCGCCGAGGTGGATCATTCACTTGTTGCCAATGGCTGCACCATTGGGGGCAAGGTCGAGAACAGTATTCTTTTCCGTGGAGTACGGGTGGAGGAGGGTGCGCGGGTAAGCAACTCGATTATTATGCAAAAATGCGTCATCCGTAAAGGGGCAGTTGTGGAGAATGTGGTTTTAGATAAAGATGTACAGCTTTCACCAGATCGAACTCTGATTGGAGACATTAGAGTTCCCTATGTCATTGCCAAGAATAGCGTAATTTAAAGGATATACTTAGCCATTAAAACGGAAATAACAGGAGGTACAACTTTGTTCAGCAATAAAGAAGCATTTAAGCAGGCTTTTCGAGAGCAACTGGTCGGAAGGCTGGGCAAACCGATGCAGGAGGCTCAGTCGGAAGACGTATATAAGGTTTTGGGTGGCATGATTCGTGAACAAGTCGGCAAGAATTGGGCAGAAACGAACCAAGCCTACAAAGAAGGACAAGAGAAGCAGATTTATTATTTTTCACTGGAATTTTTGATAGGTCGTCTATTGGGCAGTAATCTGTTGAATTTGGGCGTACTGGATATGGTTCGGCAGGCATTGGGTGAACTGGGCTGGGATCTGGAGGAAATTGAAGAACAGGAGGCGGACGCGGGGCTAGGCAATGGTGGCCTCGGCCGTCTGGCGGCTTGCTTCATGGACTCGCTGGCATCCCTTGGCTATGCAGGACATGGTTGCGGTATCCGATATAAATATGGTCTGTTTGAACAGCGTATTGTGGACGGCAATCAGGTTGAACTGCCGGACTACTGGCTACAGAAAGGGAATGTCTGGGAGGAACGCCGTCCTGACAAAAAGGTCGAGGTTCATTTTTGGGGAAGAGTGGAAACCCGTGAACAGGAGGGACGTCTTGTATTCGAGACACAGGATACCGAAACAGTCTGGGCTGTCCCTTACGATATTCCGCTGGTAGGCTATGGTCATGCGCAGGTGAATACGCTGCGGATTTGGAGTGCGGAATCAGCGCTTGATCCCGTTCGAGGACCGATTCGAGGCGAGGGCGGTTATTACCGCTTTCTCGACTACAATCGATCGGTGGAATCCATCTCGGCATTTCTATATCCGGATGACTCCAATTATGAGGGGAAGCTGCTTCGCTTGAAGCAGCAGTATTTCCTGTGCTCGGCCGGCCTGCAAAGTATTTTGCGTACGTTCGAGAAGCTTCGTTTACCTTACGCCCAGTTGCCCGATAAAATAGCACTGCACATTAACGATACACATCCGACGCTGGTTATACCGGAACTGATGCGTATTCTGATGGACGTGAAGGGCTTGGGCTGGGACGAAGCATGGGATATTACGACGCGAACCGTTTCATATACGAATCATACGATATTAAGTGAGGCGCTGGAACAATGGCCTGTCAATATGGTACGGGAGCTACTACCTCGTATTTCCTTGATCATTGAAGAAATTAACAAACGTTATTGCGCTATGCTACTGGAGCGTTACCCAGGACAGGACATCAAAATTGGTGAAATGGCGATTATTCATGGTGAACAAATCCGTATGGCTCACTTGGCAATCGTCGGCAGCTACAGCGTTAATGGGGTGGCTGCGCTGCATACGCAAATATTAAAGGAACGAGAGATGAAGTCGTTTCACGAGCTGTACCCTGACCGTTTTAATAATAAAACAAACGGGATTGCCCATCGCCGCTGGCTGATGCACGCTAACCCGGAGCTGGCAAGCTTGTACGATGAGACCATCGGTACACGTTGGAGGACCCGTCCAAGGGAGCTCATCGACCTGCTTCGTTACAGTGGGGACGAGTCGTTCAAAGAACGGATACAGGCGATTAAGCGAAATAATAAAGTCAGGCTCGCTGAGCATGTTTTTGCAAAACAGGGAGTACGACTGGATACGTCCTCCATTTTTGATGTGCAGGTCAAACGGTTACATGGTTATAAGCGACAGCTGCTCAACATTTTGCATGTGATGCATTTATACAGTCAGCTTAAAAGTAATCCTGGCCTGGATGTGACGCCACGCACGTTTGTTTTTGGAGCCAAAGCCGCCCCCGGTTATTTTCTCGCCAAACAGACGATCAAGCTTATTAACAACGTGGCGGACACGATCAATCGGGATGTAGATGTCAAGGACAAGCTGAAAGTCGTTTTCCTTGAAAATTATTCTGTCTCGCTAGCGGAGCTGATTATTCCTGCGGCGGATGTCAGTGAGCAGATTTCCACGGCAGGCAAGGAAGCCTCTGGCACAGGGAATATGAAATTTATGATGAACGGTGCGCTCACAATAGGTACATTGGACGGAGCCAATGTTGAAATGCATGAAATGGTAGGGGATGCCAACATGTTCATTTTTGGATTGAAGGTGGACCAGATCGAGGCATATTACCGGGACGGCCAGTATTCGGCGCGCAAAACAGCCAATAGCGACGAAAGACTGCGTGAAGTGTTGGATCAACTCGTGAACGATGCTCCTTTTACGCGGCATGAACGGGAATTTGAGGCCATTTATCAATCCCTGATTGATCATAATGATGAATACTTTGTGCTCAAAGACTTTGCATCCTATGTGGATACACAGGTTCACATTGAACAAGTGTATCGGAATCCCTCGGAGTGGACTCGGCGTGCTATTGTCAATATGGCGAACTCTGGTAAATTTTCTAGTGATTGCACGATTCAGCAATACGCGGCTGAGATTTGGGACATTGTGCCTCTCCAAAACGATGTCAACAAGCGAATTCTGTCCTAAAACGGCGAAACAGACGGAATAACATTGCTTTTCGAACGCTGAGGGTTATAATGACAGTATAGACATAAGTAAGGATGGGAACTGTATATACTCATTCCTGAACTTGAATTGTACTGTTGAAGGAGTCCTCCTATTGATAAAGCTCAATCCGAAAAGGCTCAAACCTCATAAATCGAAGAAGAAATATAATATGTTTCAAAATATATGGCGTGCGATTCGGCTGAATTTCATCAAGCTATTGCGCGCCCCTGGTGGAGTTAAAAAGATCTCTTTGGGCTTCGCCATTGGCTTTGCGCTGGAGATGATTGTGATTTCCACGGCTTCTCTGGTATACCTTGTTTTTTATCCGATTGTTCGTCTGTCCGGCGGCTCGTTGCCTGCGGCCATTGTGGGTAACGTTGTAGGTAAACTGACCTTTTTGCCAATTGTACTGATGCCATTCGCCAAGCAAGTGGGGGCTTGGATTTATCCATCCCATTATCCGGTACATGTCAGGGGCGGACGACTTCACGAGCATTCTTTTATGGAGCTGTTTCACGGCAACTGGTCTGTATTCAGAGACTTGCTGCACGGAGGCTTGCACATCCTGATCGGCATGTCGATTTTCGGTGTGGTGCTGGGCATTATCTCGTATTTTGTCATTCAGGTTCTGTATAATCGTTCGCTGCACAAACGGTTGGAAAAGCGGAAGTTGCGTCATGGTGCAGCATTTTCGGCGGCCAGACTGCTGAAGAATGGATAACGATGCATAAGAAAGAAGCTCTTCGAGCCTATTTATTAGGTCCGAAGGGCTTCTTTGAGTTGGGGCAAGCAACTTTTATTTTTGTATTACGTCTAAGGAATATATGTATCCATTCTTTTAAGTCTCTTTTGAGACATCAGGAGGAATTGCCCCATGAAAAAATGGAATTCTATCACTGCAACAGTTGCGGCAATATCCATGCTTTTGGGAACGGCTCCAGTTGCATGGGCACAGCAGCCCGCCGCTGCCATAGCTCAAAACGCACAAACTTCTGTTAACTTGGACCCAACCGCCACTAAGCGTTTAACAGATGTGCTGAACACATTAGCGGGGAAACAAACAATAAAGTTTACAAGCGCTGATACTGCTTTTGACTCATGGACGGTAAACGGTACTTTGAGCGGGACAGCTAATGCTGATTTCATCCAAAATTACGATTCCAAAAAGGGAATCGTGCAATCCACCAGCATTATTTATGATGCGGCTGATCTCAACAAAGTTATGGACAATAATCTACGCAGCAAGGTTGCATCGTTCCTGAAAACATTTGATTCTGATGGAGTGTTTAAAACGGATGCTGTCTGGCGTGTATATTCACCGGATGACGAAGGAGAACTCAAAAATTATTGGGTGCTATGGGGGCATGACCAGAGTCTCTACATTGACCTTGATCAAGGAAATAAAATAACGGCTAGCATAATGTATTCGCTTAAAGACGTTAAAGCTTCACTGTCCAACAAAGCGAATCGTTCGCTTAAAACAGTTGGTATTGCTTCGAGCAATCCGTTTGAATATGTGTTTCGTCAGCATGAAGGCAATGATACCGTTTGGAATTTCCGGGACGATAATGAGTTAAACAACGTGTTGATTGGGGTGAAAACTGGTAAAGTGTGGGCCGTAAAAAACGAGCTTGGCATGGATTGGACGGGGGAAAAGGATTTTGTCAAAGCATTCGCTAAGCCAAAGCTCAGCCAAACTCAGGCTCTTTCAGCCGCGAAGTCGAAAGTGCAATCTCTTTTTGGAATTAACCTAAAAGGATATACCGTAAAAATTAAGGATAACGAGTATACGTTCTCCCAAAAAGGCGCAGTTACTGTGGTGGGAAAAATCAATAAAAAAGGAGCATTTTATTCCCTAGAGGCTATGCCCGCGAATGGAGTTCGAAATTAAGCAGAATGATTTTATTGAAAAGCGTATGATCTCTATAAGAGGCATACGCTTTTGACATATTTTGTAACAGGATTGGCTTCATTCGCTCGAATCGTTTACAATACGTGTGCATACAACAATGGACGACAGGTTAATGTACATACAAGGAGTGATGAAGTTGCGGAAGATATGGCAAATCTACTTAACAGACTGGAGAAATGTATTCAAAGTATCGACCGGGACTTTATTAGTCATTGGCATCATTCTTTTGCCTTCTGTCTATGCATGGGTGAATTTGAAAGCGATGTGGGATCCGTATGCGAATACATCTGGGATTAAAATTGCAGTAACCAGCCAAGATCAGGGTGCAGAAGTGAATGGTAAAAAGATTAATATCGGCGATGAGGTTTTGCATAACCTTCAAAATAACAAGAAGCTGGGTTGGACTTTTGTCAATGAAGCGGAAGCACGAAAAGGTGTGTTGAATGGTGATTATTATGCCAGCCTGCTGATCCCGAAAGATTTTTCAGAGAAAATTACGAGTGTGCTGACGGAAAATCCGCAAAAGCCGGAAATTGATTACGCCGTAAATGAAAAAATTAATGCAGTAGCTCCGAAAATTACATCTTCGGGGGCAACCTCTCTGACGAACCAGATTAGCCAAAACTTTATTGAAACTGCCAGCCAGGCGGTATTGACGAAGTTGAAGGAAGCCGGAGTCAGGCTGGAGGAGGAGCTCCCGACGATTCGTAATATTGAGAACCGGGTGTTGGAGCTGAATAATCGATTGCCGGATATCGAAAGGTTGGGCAAACAGGCATTGGAACTGGAGCAAAATTTGCCGAAAATAAAGGCACAGGGACAAAAGATCATTGCATTGAAGGAGAAAATTCCTGAAATTAACCGTGCCGGTGACCTGGTGCTCAAAATTGACAAAAACATGCCTGAGCTGGACAAGGTAGCCGCTGTTATTTTGGATATCCAAAAAAGACTACCTGATATTCAAAAGGCCGGTGATCGAATTGTTGAACTAGATCAAAATTTCAGCAAGGTAGAAAGCGCACTGGCCACAGCCCTAGAGGACACGCAAACGGCTCTTAAAGTCATTAATGCTGCCCAGAAAGCACTGCCAGAAGTACAGAAAATAGCGGACACAGGCAAGGATTTTACAACCGGTTTACTCGAATTTCTGGACAAAAACGAGGGTGCGCTTGATTCGATTGGTACAGTAGTTAAAGAAGACTTACAACTGGTACAACAAATCGCGAATGAAGTTTCTCAGATTACAGACATTGTTCGTGGTGTGGATTTTGATCCTAAAGCAGCACAAGCTGCGGTGAATCGTGTCAGCGGTAGGCTGACAACTGCCGTGGGAGTGTTGGATCATATTTCTCAATTGCTGAAGCGTGTGAACGGATACTTGCCAAGTCAACCTCTGGATTCACTTATTTCCCGTGTGAGCGGGGTAGAGGATCGTTTCCGTCGTCTGAATAGCACAGTAACTAGCATCGGGGATGCCATTCAGCGCGGCGAAAAGCCTGCGCAAAATCTGCTGGATGACACTGATCGCCTTGCAGGAGAAATCAGTAGCGGAATTGACAGCATTTTGGGCAATTATGATACGGAGTATGCACCCGCCATTCAAAAGGCGCTGGATCAGATCAAATCCGTTGCCCGCAATTCTGCCAATGTGCTGACTACAGCTCAAGAGCAGCTACCGAATATTGAAAAGCTATTAAATGACGCACAGGCTGCAGCAGAATTCGGTCAGCAAGAGCTAACACGTCTCCAGCAGGATCTGCCACAATACCGTCAAAAACTGCATGAAGCGGCGACGACGATTCAGGGGCGCATGGGCGAGTTTACGAATGCTGTGAACAAAGCGGCAGACTTTGTAAATAACGATTTGCCAGCGGTTAAAAATAAAATTCATCAGGCAGCAGATTTTGTGCGTAATGATTTGCCTAAAGCGGAACAACAGTTTGTCAAAATGGCTGATTTAATTGAAAATAAATTTCCTGAAGCTGAAAAAGCGGTACACCAAGTAGCCAATTTTGTAAGGACCGATCTTCCAGCTGCCGAGGATTCCATACGTCAGGCTGCAGACACAATTCGCAAGCTTAAGGGCGAAAATGCACTCGGACGCGCTATTGCATTGTTAAAGGGGGATGTGAAAAAGGAAAGTGATTTTCTCGGCAGTCCGGTATCGTTGAAGCAGGAGCGGATATACCCAATTCCCAACTATGGTTCTGCGATGTCACCTTTTTACACTACATTGTCGATTTGGGTAGGTGCGATGCTACTGGTCTCCATGTTCAGGGTAGATGTGGATGACCCGGAAGGACAATTTAAAAGCTACCAAGTGTATTTCGGACGGCTTATGACATTCTCCACGATTGGCATTTTTCAAGCGCTGAGCGTATCTCTCGGTGACTTGTTCCTGCTCGGGGCGTATGTGGATGCCAAAGTAGCTTTTGTACTATCGTCTATGCTGATCAGTCTGGTGTTTACGGCGATGACCTATACACTAGTTTCTGTGTTCGGCAATATCGGCAAGGGACTGGCAGTCATCCTGCTGGTGCTTCAATTCTCCAGTTCAGGAGGGACATTCCCGATTGCGACGAGTACACCGTTTTTTCAGGCGCTGAATCCGTTCGTACCATTCACCTATGCGGTTAGTCTGTTACGAGAGACAGTAGGAGGGATGTTGCCTTCAACGGTGATACGAGATGTGGTGATGCTGTTTGTATTTATCGGTGTTTGCTTCCTGTTTGGATTGGTGTTTAAGAAGCCGCTCAGCAAGCATACGAAAAAAATGGCCGAGCGAGCAAAAGAAACGAAATTGATTCCTTGATTGTAAAAAAAGAATGAGTTACGGTGGCTGAAGTGAGCCGCTCCGCGAAGGATTTGATCTTACGATCGCTGTTGCCACGGGATTCTTTGGATTAGGACATGACAAGGTAAAAATCCCATGGCAAAGGCGAACGCTTCGCTTCTCCAGATTCAAATTCTCCGCTCCGCTGCAACCGCCGTAAAGTCACTATTTTTTCATATGGAGTAGGTAGTATGGTAGGAGATGCCTCGCGCTTGCTGCTTCGGCGGTGCGTGGGGCTTTTTTGCATGCGCTATCCAACCTTAAATTGCATTTGGGGTTGTTTCAATGTGGTTTTTTCTGGTGAATAAACGGAGTATGGTCTTTTTTGGCATGTAATTTTGCGGAATTTTAAAATCCTTAGGCAAAGGCGGGAAGCAGTATGGAGTATTCATACTTAGGAAAGTCAGGCTTGAAGGTTAGTCGGTTATGTCTGGGGACGATGAATTTCGGACCGGAAACCGAAGAAAAGGATGCGTTTAAAATTATGGATGCCGCACTGGATGCGGGCATTAACTTTTTTGATACGGCTAATGTATATGGCCATGATCGTAAAGGTTGGACAGAGGAAATTATCGGACGTTGGTTCCAGCAGGGCGGCGGAAGACGCGAGAAGGTCGTGTTGGCAACGAAGGTATACGGAGACATGAAAAATGAACATGACGGACCCAATGCAGGATCAGGCTTGTCTGCTTACAAAATTCGCCGTCATTTGGATGCGTCGCTGAAACGTCTTCAAACCGACCATGTAGAGCTATATCAAATGCATCACATTGACCGAAATGTGTCATGGGATGAACTGTGGGGCGTATTTGAGTCCGTGGTGGATCGGGGACAAGTTGATTATATCGGTTCCAGTAATTTTGCAGGCTGGCATATTGCGGTGGCGCAGGCAGAAGCGAAGGCACGGCGTTTTCTGGGGCTTGTATCCGAGCAGCATTTGTACAACCTGAACGAACGTTCCGCCGAGCTTGAAGTATTACCAGCAGCTCAAGAGCTGGGTCTGGGTGTGATCCCATGGAGCCCGCTGGCCGGCGGACTGTTGGGACGGAATGCGTTAGCAGGTACTGGTTCTCGCAGCGCACGCGCCAAAGAAAAGGTGGAGCAGAATCGTGCGAAGCTGGAGCAATTTGCAGCATTGTCCCGCGAGCTGGGTGAAAAGGAAGACGTGATTGCACTGGCTTGGGTACTGTCCCATCCGGCCGTAACGGCTCCAATTATCGGACCACGGACCTTAGAACAGTTAGAGGATGCTCTACGGGTACCTGAGGTCAAATTGAGCGAAGATGTGCTTGCCAAGCTGAATGAGATTTTCCCCGGTCCGGGAAAACCTGCGCCAGAAGCCTACGCTTGGTAAATAATACTTCGTACTCGTAATAAAACATCATTCTTTGTGAGAAATAATCGGCAAAAAAGCAGCAGATCAGGAGCTTCCTCTTTGATCTGCTGCTTTTTTTCTGGTGCCTGATCCACACTTGAACGACCGTAACAAGAATAAATATGCGCTAAATGGGATCTATCTTTTTAGATATGATTTTCTGAGTGGTTTTCTTATGATGTGTTACATAACTGTGTAGAATCATGCCGAGGATGACGATGAACATACCCATCCATGATAAAGGAGACGGCATGGGGATAGACAAAAAGATTAATTCTCCCATTAATGCAAAAAGAACTTCCAGAGATTGTGTTGCTTCTACGGTCGCCAGCTTTTGCATATTTCCACGAACCTGATCTGTAGCTTTAAAAAATAAAACCGTAGCGATCACCCCTGAAAACACAGCCACCAAAGCAGACTGTATCGTCTGATCCTTACTTGGCATTCCCGCGCTGAAAACTCCATATAACGAAAGCAATAACCAGAAGGGTAAGCTGGCTAATGTCATCCCGAGCACACGCTGATAGGCATCCAATCGTCCTGCACAGACTTCCATCATTTTACGATTACCTAATGGATAAGCGAATGAGGCGAGTATGACAGGCAGAATACCGAATAAAAAATCTTGGGTAGAAATGGATTGCGACTGTTCGACTTGCATAACAATAATGCCGATTAAAATAACGAGAGACATCAACAGTCCCTGGAGGGGGATTTTTCCTCGTATTTTGACAGGGCCGTTCTCCGTTTGGACAACCTCAGCAAATAAAGGGACAAGCAAAGAACCAGAAATGATGGTAATTTGCCAGGTTCCCGCGATCAACCACCCTGGTGAATAAGCCGATGCGAAGCATAACGGAGCATAAAATAAGCCAAATCCGATGAAGCTCCACCACAACCACGTTCCTGGTTGTTCCTTCATGACTTTCCAAAGAGGCTTAAGCTTTTGTTGGGTCATCACAATGACGACTAGAATAGGAACCATAAACAGATATCGCAATGAAGCACTCCAGATCCAGCTCCCGCCAGACAGCTCCATAGACCGGTTCAGAACAAATGTAAAAGCAAAAAAGAAAGCCGCCAACACACCTAACCAGATTGAGCGCATAGCATTCACCTAATTCTTTAAGTATCGTTATTTCTCATATTAATAACTTTAGATCATTCAATTCAAGAGTTTCTTACAGTTGACAAGGTAAGAGGGATGCTGTATATTACTGAAAGTTAATGTTAATAGTAATTATTACGATTTGAAAAAGAATGAAAATGAAAAGCCAATATTCAAGGGAGCGTAACAGCGATGAATAAGAAAGCAATACCGGTAACAGTGTTGAGCGGATATTTGGGTGCAGGAAAAACAACGATTTTGAATCATGTATTAAACAATCGGGACGGAATGAAAGTGGCAGTCATCGTCAATGACATGAGTGAAGTGAATATAGATGCTGAGCTGGTTAAAAAAGAGGGCGGCTTGTCCAGAACAGAAGAAAAACTGGTCGAGTTGTCTAATGGTTGTATTTGCTGCACATTGCGTGAAGATTTATTGCTGGAGGTCAAGAAGCTGACGGAACAAGGCGGTTTTGATTATATTTTAATCGAATCTACAGGCATCAGTGAACCCGTGCCAATCGCTCAAACTTTTACATACGTTGATGAAGGAACTGGCATTGATTTGGCATCGCTGGCAAAACTGGATTGCATGGTGACCGTAGTCGATGCGAATCGTTTCTGGCATGATTTTGAATCAGGAGAAACGCTACTGGATCGCAGGCAGGCTACTGGTGAAGACGACACGCGTGATATCTCGGACTTGCTGATTGACCAGATTGAAACCTGTGATGTATTGATTCTGAATAAGTGCGATCTGGTTCAGCCTGCGGAGCTGGACAAGCTGGAGGGTGTGCTGCGGAGATTACAGCCTGAAGCCCGGATCATTCGTACTTCCAAGGGAAAGGTCGCTCCTTCGGACATTTTGAATACAGGGCTATTCAATTTTGACAAGGCTAGTCAATCCGCTGGATGGATTCGTGAGCTGGAGCTTGAAAGCCATACACCAGAAACGGACGAATATGGGATCAATTCCTTTGTATATCGCCGTAGAAGACCATTTCATCCTGCGAGATTGGCTGAATTTATGAACTACTGGCCGGAGGAGGTCGTTCGCGCCAAAGGTTTGGCCTGGATTGCAACCCCGCAGGATTGGGCAGCGAGTATTAGCCAAGCTGGACCATCTATTCAATTTGGCCCTGCGGGAAGCTGGCTTGCTGCGTTATCTGAAGAAGAACGGCAGGAGATCGTCGCAGCCGACCCTGAGGCTCTGGACCATTGGGATGAACAATGGGGCGACCGCATGAACGAAATCGTCATGATAGGTATCGGAATGAATCGACCAGACTTGGAAGAAGAGCTAGATGAATGTCTACTGAACGATAACGAAATGAATATGGACTGGTCCAGCTTTGAGAATCCGCTTCCTTGGCCGACATGCTGAAGCTAGTTGATCCATTCAGTAATAAAGTCCATACATTTTTTAGCTGCTGGAGAAACATTTTTTAAGGAAGCGGTAGCGATACCGATAGTACGGGAATGCCTTTCGTCCAAAGGTCGAATAGAGATGTCGTAAGGAATGTGAGACAGGATCATTTCAGGAAGAATACTCACGCCTAGGCCATTCTGCACCATAGCCATAATCGCATGGTCATCTTCTAATTCGTATTTGATTTTAGGTGACATATTATGCTGTGAAAAAATATTTCTTACATCGGTGTCACAGCCTGCAACAGGCATAATGAAAGGCTCATCTCTGAGCTGTTTTACTCGAATTGAAGCTTGCTTTCCAAGAATATGATCGGAAGGAAGTAGACAAAGCATGCTTTCTTCTTTTAATGGCAACGCCTCTAATGTGTCTAACGTGGGTAGGTTCACAAAGCCGAAATCAGCTTCCCCACTGACTATCCAGCTCTCAATTTCATGGTAGTTCCCATCGAGCAGTTTTACTTCAATAAGAGGAAACTGCTCATTGAATTTTTTTAGAATACGGGGCAGCCAATGAATAGAGACGCTTGAAAATGTACCGATCTTCACGGTTCCGATTTCCAATCCTTTAATTAAAGCTACCTCTTGGTAAAGCTTTTCGTCCATTTGTACAATCTCTCTAAATCGCTTCATTAATCTTTCCCCGTTATTGGTCAATCTGATGCCTGAACGACCTCGGATCAGAAGAGTCAGCCCTAGTTCATGTTCCAACCCAGAGATCGCATGGCTGATTGCTGATTGTGTAAGATTTAAAACTTCCCCGGCCTTTGTGAAACTTCCCATTTCAACTACGCAAAGAAAAATCTTATATTTAAACAAATTTGTGTTCACTCCTATTTTTATGAAATATATTCATGCATCATATCAGATATATTCATTTTTTTTATTTAATATTTATGATTATAATCAAATTAAAGAAAGGTTATTTAATTTTGTTTTAGGAGGGTCATATGAATTCAATTGCTAAAACTCCTCGTCCGCCCTATTATGCGGCTATCTTTACTTCTGAACGTACGGAAGGAGATGGCGGATACGGAGTGATGGGAGACAAAATGGTGGAACTGGCTGCCCAACAGCCTGGTTTTCTAGGTGTGGAAAGTGTTCGTGACCACAATGGAGTAGGCATTACAGTTTCCTATTGGGAGTCTCTGGACGCTATAAAAAATTGGAAACATAACGAGCTGCACAAGGTAGCGCAGGAAAAAGGGAAATCCGAGTGGTATAAAACATTTGGTTTAAGAGTGAGCAAGGTAGAACGAGATTATTTTTTTACAGTGTAAATAGGTTCAATATCAAAGTTAGTGCTTAGCATGAAGCCAAAGAGGTCCCATATGGGACTTCTTTGGCTTCTCTGTCAGAAAGGAATCGTCGACCATTTTGTGAAACGTAAACGGTTCTATTCATATTCAGTTCATAAACGTGGGTTATCCTCTCTATAGAAACCGTACAGGGAGGATATGAATGTGGATTATACAGACAGAAAAGAGACCTTGGCCATTGAAGCAAGGGGACTCGTAAAAGCTTTTGGTGACAAGCAGGCTGTTGACGGTGTCGACTTGAACGTGCGTGCTGGCACGATCTACGGTGTGCTTGGTCCTAATGGAGCAGGCAAAACGACTACCATCCGAATGCTGTCAACGTTATTGCGGCCCGATGGGGGATCAGCCCGTATCTTCGGGCACGATGCAGTAAAGGAGCCGCAGGTTGTGCGTCAGTTGATCGGGGTGACAGGCCAGTACGCATCGGTCGATGAGTCGCTTAGCGCTACCGAGAACCTGATCATCTTCTCCAGACTGCTTGGACTGGGACGTGCCGAGGCGCGTAATAAGGCAGCGGAGCTGCTGGAGGAATTTGGCTTGGCCGAAGCGGCCAAACGACCGCTAAAGCATTTCTCCGGAGGTATGCGCCGTCGGCTGGATTTGGCCGCAAGTCTCATTGCCAAGCCGCCGCTGATTTTCCTGGATGAGCCGACTACTGGACTAGACCCGCGCACGCGTGTCCAGATGTGGGACACGATCCGGAGTTTGGTCAAGACCGGTTCCACCGTACTGCTTACAACCCAGTACCTCGACGAGGCGGATCAACTTGCTGATCGAATCGCGGTGATCGATCATGGCCGGGTAGTCGCTGAGGGTACGGTGGATGAACTGAAAGCGGCAGTGGGGGCGTCGACTCTGCAACTCAAAGTGCAAAATCAACAGGACATCGAGAGAGCTGTTCAGATCGTTGAACAGGTGCTTTCAGTTAAGTCCAGCGTGTCAGTGGAAGCTGGAAAGATTATCTCTCCGATGGCCAACGCAGATCGGGTAACGGACCTGCTGATCGCCCTCCGTACCGGAGAGATTCGTCTAGCAGAGATGAGTGTGCAGAAGCCGACGCTCGACGAGGTGTTTTTGTCCATCACTGGTCATGGGGCACAAGTAAACAGACAGCAGACGTCCCAAGGAGCGCATGCTGTGGAGGGGGCGAGAGCATGAAGAGTACTACTGTTATGACAGGTTCTGATCGCACATTGAAGAAGTCTGTGAGTTTCAGGCAGGCGTTTTTCAATTCCATGACGATGGCCTACCGGGGCATTCTGAAGATCCGGCATACTCCCGAGCAATTGTTTGATGTCACGCTCCAGCCAATCATTTTCACCCTTATGTTTACCTATATCTTTGGTGGCGCCATCTCAGGAGACGTGCAGCATTATTTGCCGGTTATTATTCCAGGCATCCTCGTGCAGACGGTGATCTCGACCTCCGTCGTTACCGGCGTCCAACTACGTGAGGATATGGACAAAGGAGTGTTCGACAGGTTCAAGTCACTCCCAATCGCACGCATTGCGCCTTTGGCTGGAGCTCTGCTGGCTGACAGTATCCGGTATACTATTGCGACTGTACTTACCTTCGCCATGGGGTATATTTTGGGGTATCGGCCAGAGGGAGGACTGCTGAGTGTCGCTATCGCCGCGCTTTTGGTCATCGTGTGTTCCTGGGCAGTCAGCTGGATTTTCGCCTTCTTTGGCGTGATTGCCCGCACTGCTTCCAGTGTACAGGGCATCTCCATGATTGTTCTGTTTCCGCTCACTTTTGTTTCCAATGCATTTGTGCCTGTGGACACAATGCCTGGTTGGCTACAGTGGTTTGTAAACGTCAACCCGATTTCACATCTTGTGAACGCAGTCAGGGAGCTTGCGAATACGGGAACGATTGGCGAGGAACTGGCGATCTCACTGCTTGGCGCTACAGTCATTGTGGCGATCTTCGCGCCGCTTACGGTGCGTGCTTATATGCGTAAAGCATAAGATGGCGGTCTTCTTGACGAGGACGAGAGATTTAAGGCAGAGTTAGTTAGGGGGGATTGAAATGACGTGTGTATTAGTCGTTGATGATGATCCGCATATTCGTGAACTGGTCGGACACTTTTTGAGAATGGAAGGTCTGGAGGTAGTCGAGGCGGTGGATGGTTTGGACGCGATGCGCATTTTTGATCAAAACAAGGTCGATTTGCTTGTTCTTGATATCATGATGCCGGGAATGGATGGTTGGGAGCTGTGCCGTAAGCTGCGAGAGCAGACCGACCTGCCGCTGCTTATGCTTACAGCCAAAGGCGAGACGTCACAGATCGTGAAAGGCTTCGCGCTCGGAACGGACGACTATCTTGTTAAGCCATTCGACCCCATGGTGCTTGTCGCACGCGTGAAGGCTTTATTAAAACGTTATCGTATCATGGCTTCAAAATCAGTGACTGTCGGAGATCTTGTCCTGCGCAGCGATACATTTGAGTGTCGGGCTGGAGAGAAGGAGATTACCCTGCCGCTCAAGGAGTTTGAGTTGCTCTTCAAGCTGGCCAGCTATCCTGGCAAAACCTTTACCCGCGACCAGTTGATCGAACAGATCTGGGGTTATGATTATGAGGGAGACGAAAGAACAGTTGATGTCCATATCAAGCGCCTTCGGGAACGGTTTCCGGAGGCAAGCCACTCTTTCCGGATCAGTACGATCCGGGGATTGGGTTATCGACTGGAGGTAAGGCAATGAAGCGGGAACCGGGATTCCTCCATATCCTTGCGAGACTCATGCTGGTGTTATTGGTGCTGTATCTCAGCTGGACTGCCGCGTACTTTATTACGGCGGCGATCTATTCGCGCATGTCATGGGCTTTTCATGATTTGTTCGTCTTTCTTATTAATGCGACGCTTGGCTTTTTCTTCTTCGGTATTATCAGTATGACGGTAAGACGCTTCATCCAGCCTAGAGAGCAGCACGCTTTTACCGAAATGATCGATGCTTTAAAACGTATTTCGCAAGGAGACTTTCACATTAATCTGGATTGGGACCTCGGCGGGCGGAACGGAAAACATCGGAGGACGCATCCTTATGTACAGTTGGTGGACAGTATCAATGATATGGCTGCAAATCTGAAGGCTATGGAAAAACTGCGGGAGGAGTTTATTTCGAACGTATCCCATGAAATCGGCTCACCACTGACCTCGATAATCGGATTCGCCAAGGCGCTGAAGGATGAGAAACTGGATCGTGAGCAGCGAGACCGGTATTTGACGATCATCGAGACGGAGTGTATTCGTCTATCCAAGCTAAGCGATAATCTCATGAAGCTGGCGATTCTGGATTCGGAGCGGCATCCGTTTCGTCCGTCCCTTTATCGGCTGGACAAGCAGCTGATTTCGCTTATTCTCGCCTGCGAACCGCAATGGGAGGCTAAAAAAATCGAGATGACTGTTGAGGTGGATATAGTTGAGGTCAACGCGGACGAGGATCTGATGGGCCAGGTTTGGGTGAATCTTCTTCACAATGCCATTAAATTTACACCACAGGGTGGAAGCATATCTGTTTCTCTTTCAAGTAACGGTGATCAGGCGGTTATCTGCATTGCGGATACGGGACAGGGCATCAACGAACAGGATCAGCAGCGCATTTTTGAACGTTTTTATAAAGCAGACCAGTCACGGTCCCGAACTGCTGGAGGCAGTGGCTTGGGACTTTCCATTGCTTATAAAATAACAGAGATGCATACCGGCTCTATCTCTGTATCCAGCAAGGTGGGAGAAGGAACGGTATTTACAGTTATGCTGCCGCTGCACCAGAAAGTAATGAAAGGCAGCAGCAACTGTGAAATGTACAACGGCACAGTAATTTAAAAAGGAGCGTCTTCAAAGCCACAAACGGCTGAAGGACGCTCCTTTTTAGTTCCCATACTTATACTCTTATGGCATATGCGTATGTGCTCAGGACTTAGATGTATTTACCGGCTTCATCTCCTGTATAGCTTCTTTCAAGCTTTGTGAGCATTGCTCATATAGCTGTTTTCTTTGTTGCTCACTGGAACCAGATGCGAGTTTTTGCAACTCCGTTGTGCATTGTTCCAGCAAAGTCAGCACGGTTTGATTCGAATCCTGCACCTTGTTTAGCTGTACATTGTCACTATATTGGTCAATGTACAGTTCTCCTTGCGGATCCACCTGCGCGAAAAACACATCTTTGACTGTTAAACTCTTTTCCTTTAGCTTGGCATCCAGCCATTGTTGAGTGATCCCCATATATGCCATTTGTTGCTCCATAAGTTGTCCATCCATAATGACTGCTGTTGGTTCCTTCTCCGGTAATTGCTGCATATTCAAATCCTTAAGTGTCACAGGCTGCTTGTCTTTGGTTAACAGCACATTGACTTCGCCACTGGTTTCCATAAGAGCAAATTCCACGTCAGATACTTTGAATACATTTTTGCTTCGAAGCTGCTCCATGAGTTCATCCAGGGTGAGCCGTTCTTTTCTCAGATTATCCTCTAAAATTTTGCCGTCTTTGATCAGGATTGTTGTCCTTCCATCTGTTATATCTCTGATTTTCTTGCTTTTAATTTGCAAATATTCAATGCCAAGTGTTGTCAGTACCCATACTGACAAGGCTATGAGGCCTAGATACCAGGTGGATTCACGCTCCATAGGAATGGTAGCAGCCAGGTTACCTATCGTGATTCCTGTTATATATTCGAACAAGGAAAGCTGGGATACCTGACGTTTTCCAAGAATTTTGGTGATTAAAAATAATATAGCGACAGCCATTAATGTGCGTATAGCAACCTCGGCCCAATCCTGCATTTGCTCAACCTCATTTCATTTCGCCACAAGGACGCTACTATTCCAAGGATATCCGCGTCAAGGCACATTTAAACTCCAATTCCCCTAAATTTAAATAACCAAGCTGCCAATAAGCGATGAAATACAATATATAATTAAAATTTTCTATCGATGAATTATCATTGTCTATTGCACAAGCGATTGACGGAAAGGAGGGGGGAGGATACATTATAGATATAATTCTTATTTAATTCATCGGGATTATAAACATTAAGCTCACGGAGGTATGTATATGTCGTCCAAACCTAAAGTTGTATTGTGGAGTAAAACCGGCTGTCATTTTTGTGGAGAGATCAAATCGTACCTGGAATCCCAAAATCAGCCGTATGAAAATATCCAAGTGGACGGAAATGATGCGCTGCGTGACGTGCTGGAGACCAAATATGGTATTCGTTATGTCCCTGTCGTCGAGGTAGGCGGGGATAATAAATATGAAGCACTGCTCAACCCGGATCTGGAAGAGTTGGGTAAAGTGCTGGAAAGTTACAATCAAGTAGTATAGGCCAATAGGAAAAGGATCAGTTACTCCGCTGCCTATACAAAATAAGTAGCGGAGACTGCCCTACAAACCATTAGCAGCCTAGCTGCCCTAAAAAATGATAGCCGTAGGATAACAATTATGTTCAAGAGAGGTGGAAGAGTTATGGCTAAGAATAGACAAATTAAATTTGGTGCGATTATTCACGGTGTTGGGGGAAGCATGACGACTTGGCGTCACCCTGAAGTACCTGCGGATGCGAGTGTTAACTTTGAATTTTATAAAACGCAGGCGCAAAAGGCAGAGGAAGGAAAGTTTGACCTCGTATTTATCGCAGATGGCCTGTTCATTAACGAAAAATCTATTCCCCACTTTCTGAACCGTTTTGAACCAATTACGATTCTGTCCGCTTTGGCTGGGGTGACGAAGCATATCGGACTGGTCGGCACACTGTCGACTTCCTATAGCGAACCGTTCACGGTAGCACGCCAGTTTTCTTCCATTGATCATATTAGCGGAGGTCGTGCAGGCTGGAATGTGGTAACTTCTCCGCTGGAAGGCTCTGCCCTTAACTTTAGCAAAGGCGAGCACCCGTCGCATCCGCAGCGCTATAAAATTGCAGAGGAATATTTACAGGTTACCAAAGGACTGTGGGACTCGTGGGAAGAGGATGCGTTCGTTCGTGATAAGGAAGCCGGCGTATTCTTTGATCCTGAAAAGCTGCATACATTGAACCATAAAGGTGAGTTTTTCTCTGTGCAGGGCCCACTGAACATTGGACGATCCAAGCAGGGACAGCCGGTTATTTTTCAGGCAGGTTCCTCGGAGGATGGCAAAAACCTGGCCGCCAAGGAAGCGGATGCTGTATTTACAGGACATGAAACGTTAGAGGAAGCGCAGCAGTTTTATCGTGATGTGAAAGAACGTGCGGTACGCTATGGTAGATCCGAAGAGGATATTGTCATTTTGCCGGGCATATCGCCGATTATTGGCAGCACGACGGAGGAAGCGGAACGTAAGTATGAAGAGATCACTAATCTGGTGACGATTGAGGCTGCGTTAAAATATTTGGGACGTTTCTTCGATCATCATGATTTCTCACAATATCCGCTGGATGAGCCATTCCCTGAGCTTGATGGTATTGGCAGCAATGCGTTCCGCAGCGGTACAGATAAAATCAAACGAGTAGCCAAGGAACAAAATTTGACCTTACGCGAGGTTGCGTTGCGTTCAGCTACGCCGAGAACCTCTTTTATCGGAACCGCTGAGCAGGTGGCGGATCGAGTGCAGGAGTGGTTTGAAAGAAAAGGAGCAGACGGATTCATCATTGGTTCTGATGTACCCTCGGGTCTGCATGACTTCGTAAATCTGGTTGTGCCTATTTTGCAGGAACGCGGTATTTACCGTCAGGATTATGAATTTAGCACACTACGTGAAAACCTGGGCGTGCCTATTCCTGAGAACCGCTATACAGCAGCCAAATCTAAAGTGAAGGTTGACGCATAACAGAAGGAGGAAAAAATATGTCCAAGGTTGTCATCCTATCAGGCAGTCCGTCTACACAATCCCGTTTATACGGCTTGATTAACTATACAACGGAGCAGTTGCAGCAGGCTGGAGCGGAGGTCACACTGCTGAATGTGGTCGACTTGCCGGCGGAGGATCTGGTCACAGCTAACTTTAACAGCCCCGACGTCACAGCATCACTTGCATTGATTGCAGCAGCGGATGCCGTTATTGTGGCTTCTCCAGTCTATAAGGCGTCCTATTCAGGATTATTGAAAATATTCCTGGATTTGGTTCCGCAGGAGGGGCTAAGAGGGAAACCTGTCCTGCCTTTATTTATCGGAGGTACGCTGGCTCATCTGCTGGTCATTGACTATGCCTTGAAGCCGGTTATTAATGCACTGGGCGGAAGACATATTCTTGGCGGGGTGTATGCAGTGGATCAGTGGGTCGAACGTCTACCAGATGGAGCATACGGGTTGTCCGAAGAATTGGTTGCACGGTTGGAACGTTCTGTTAAAGAACTAAATGAGCTATTAAAATTATAGATATTTTCAATATTTCCATTGACAGGTCGTTCAGTGAGTTTTATGATACAAAAAAACCAAGTTAACATATTGGATAAATGTATATAAAACTTACTGGGGGACTTACGTATGAATATCGAGAATATGGAAGCCTTTGTATACGTGAATCATTATGGGAGCTTTAACAAGGCGGCAGAAGCCTTGTTCTTGTCCCAGCCCTCCGTTACAGCACGGATTCAGACGCTAGAGCGCGAGCTAGAATGCAAGCTGTTCGACCGCCAAAGCAAGCAAACGGTTCTGACGGAGGATGGACGAAAGTTTCTTCCTTATGCGGAGCAGATGCTTCAGGTGCTGCAAAAAGGGAAGCAAAAGCTCCAACAGCGTAAGAAAGCCCCTCAGCAAATTCGAATTGGCTGCACGATATCGGTGTCGAACTACATCATTCCTGAGATATTAAAGCAGCTTCGTGCCCGTTATCCAGAGGTTAACTACAAAATTGTGACGGCTACGACGGATCAACTGGTACATAAACTGTTGAACCGTGAGGTAGACATTAGTTTTGTCCGTAAAGTGATGCATCCGGCTATCCGTACGCTTGCTTTTTATGAAGATCCGATTTCCCTGTATGTATACGACGGCCATCCGTTTATGAAAACAGGAAAGGCCAGCATACAGGATATTCAACGTGAAACACTGGTATTTTTCGAATGCGGATCACTAGATTGGATGAGGATTCATCGCGCTTTTGAATCACTGGAGCAGCCACCGGACATTGCTTTTCAGGTAGACAATGTGGTCACGGCCAAAAAGCTGGTATTGGAAGAAGCGGGTATTGCCTTTTTGCCGGATGTCTGTGTGAACCGTGAAGTGAAAGATCAGAAACTGTTCCGTATCCATGTTCCAGAGGTAGCTGGGGTGTCTATGCAGATTAGCATAATAGCGACCAAAGAAGACTGTGCAGTGACCTCGGATTTTGCAGATGCACTGACAGAAGGTTTCCGGGGTGCTGTTTTGTTATAGGAATGTTCTATAGCTTGGTGGATTGACGTATAGGTTTCCAGGTGTTAAATTAATCACATCCTAAAACCAATTAAGCTTATAGGAATTATGAATTATTGGATGTTGTAGCTACCATGTATGTCGCAAACTGCTGATATACAAAGAGATGAGGGGGATTCATATGAAAAAGTGGTTTGCAATATTGTCTGTTATGGCAATCATCCTGGTGTTGGCAGGCTGCGGTTCCTCAGATAACGCGTCTAGCGCGTCAGGTTCAAGCGGAGACGTGAAGAAAATTATCGTAGGCACAGGTACTCAATTCAAAAATGTATGCTTTATTGACGAAAACGGAAATTTAACAGGTTTTGATGTGGAGCTGATTAAGGAGCTGGACAAGCGCCTGCCTCAATACGAATTTGAATTCAAAACGATGGACTTTGGAAATTTGCTGCTAAGTCTCGATGCCGGCAAGATTGATCTGGTATCGCATCAAATGGAAAAAAACCCGGAGCGCGAAGCCAAGTATCTGTTCAACAAAAATCCGTATAGCATTTTTCTGAACAGAGTCGCTGTAGCGAAGGATAACAATACCATTCATTCAATTGATGATTTGAAAGGGAAAAAGGTACTCACCAGCCCAACCAGTAATGCGGCGTATGTGCTGAAAGAGTATAACAAAACCCACGGAGATGCCCTGAATATCGTTTATACGAGTGGTGCAGCCAATGATACGGTGCAACAAATTACGAGCGGCCGTATAGATGCTACCGTTACGACAGACTTTGCGAACCGTTTTAACACCGATGAAAAAGGAGAAGTAGCTCTGAAGACCGTTGGTGATCCTTTGACTCAATCGGATGTACTGTATGTACTGAACAAAAATGAGCAAGGGTTGGCGGATGACCTGGACAAAGCCATTCAGGAAGTGAAGGACGACGGTACGTTGTCGAAGCTGAGCATTAAATGGCTTGGAGAGGATTTCACTAAGTCTCTGGAAGATGTGAAAAAAGAAGGTAGCAGTAAGAAGTAAGGATAGACTTGGACATTTCAGCGGTCAGGGTACTCTATGTATTCTGACCGTTGATGTATAGAAAGGAGGCAGGCATATGAGCAGAGAGTTCAATATTGACTATGTTTTTAGCTTTATCCCGAAAATGCTGTCTTACTTACACATCACCTTGTTTATTGTGGCAAGCTCGCTTGTATTGGGGCTTATCATTGGTCTGTTGGTTGCGCTGCCTCGCATGTATAACATTCCATTTCTCAAACGTGTTTCTCAAGTGTATGTTTCCTTTTTTCGCGGAACACCTATTCTAATCCAATTGTTTCTGGTGTATTACGGCCTGCCAGAGCTACTAAAGCTGTTGGATATCAATTCCTCCAGATGGGATGTGCTGTGGTTTGCCGTAGCGACCTACGCGCTCAATAGTGGAGCCTTTATTTCCGAAATTATCAGGTCAGGAGTAGAGGCAGTAGATCGAGGACAAATCGAGGCTGCGCAGTCCGTCGGCATGTCAGGCTACCAGACCTTTACACGTATCATAATGCCGCAAGCGCTGGCTGTGGTGGTTCCGGTATTTTCCAATCTGGTGATTGGCAATCTGAAGGATACTTCGCTGGCATTTACGATCGGAGCGATGGAGATGACAGGGAAATCACAGACATTAGGGTCGGCTACCCAGCATTTTGTTGAAACCTATATCGCGTTATCCCTTATCTATCTGGTGATCAGTCTGATTTTACAAAAATTGTTCAAGGTGCTGGAAAATACGCTTCTCCGGCATGAGCATCGGGATGCAGTACAGAAAGAACCCGAAAAACGAAAAAGCTTTGTGGTGCGTTACCTGAGAAGTCCCCGTCTTAGTAAAGGAGGTAAAGGCATATGAGTCTGGATTTTGGCTTTATATATACTGCCTTTTTAGGGTTGTTCTCCGCGTTGCCCAACACTTTAATTATTACGGTGGTTTCCGTACTGGCAGGGTTGGTCATCGGTATTATAACGGCGCTGGCGCGAATTTATAAGGTTCCTGTGTTGTCCCAGATTTCTCACGGTTACGTCACCTTTATCCGTGGCACACCGATGCTGATGCATTTGCTGCTTATTTATTTCAGTTTGCCTTTGTTGATTGATGCGGGAGCGAAGCATTTCGGCTGGCCGCTGCAATCCAAAGATGTTCCTTATATGGTATTTGCACTCATTTCGTTTTCCATTACCAGTGGCGCGTATATGTCTGAGGTCGTCCGTTCTGGAATTCAATCGGTCAACAAGGGACAAATCGAGGCGGCTTATGCCGTCGGTATGACGACGTGGCAAGTGCTGAGACGGATTGTATTTCCGCAGGCGTTCGTGGTGAGTTTGCCAAACCTGACGAATTCCGTTATTGGGATGCTTCATGGCTCTACCTTGGCTTTCACGGTATCGGTCACAGAAATCCAGGCACAGGCTGAAATTCTGGCATCTACCAACTGGAAATATTTAGAGGTATATATCGCGGCTGCACTGCTATTTTGGGGCTTGACGGTATTAATTGAGCGAATATCCGGCTTGGTGGAGAAAAAAATCAATGTGTTTAATGGAGGTCGAGCATCATGATCCGTCTGCAAAATATAACGAAGTCGTTCGGCAAACATGAAGTGCTCAAAGGCATTGATTTGACCGTGAACAAAGGCGAGGTCGTCGTTATTTTAGGCCCGAGCGGTTCAGGAAAAACGACTCTGCTACGCTGCATTAATTATCTGGAAAAGCCGAATGATGGGGAAGTCAGCATTGGCGATTTTACAGTGAACTGCAAGCGACCTGCGAAGAGGGATGTTTTGGCTCTACGTCAAAAGACGGCTATGGTTTTTCAGCAGTACAATTTGTTCAAGCATAAAACAGCACTGGAAAATGTCATGGAAGGGCTTGTCGTTGTCCGCAAGGTCAAGCAGGAGGAAGCGAAAAAAATTAGCATTGAAGTGCTGGAAAAGGTCGGTCTGGGTGAAAAGCTGAATCATTATCCAAGCCAGCTATCCGGAGGGCAGCAGCAGCGTGTCGGCATAGCGCGTGCCTTGGCGCTGAACCCGGAAGTGATTTTGTTCGATGAGCCGACTTCGGCGCTGGACCCTGAATTGGTGGGTGAGGTGCTGTCGGTGATCCGCAAGATTGCGAAGGAAGGCATTACAATGATTGTCGTTACACATGAAATGGGCTTTGCGCGCGATGTTTCAAATCATGTGGTATTTATGGATGGCGGTCATATTATCGAGGAAGGCACACCGGACGACATTTTTAACCACCCCAAAGAGGAACGTACCAAACAATTCCTGAAACGGATTACACCGGAATATAACTATTCAATTTAGACGGGAGAGGGAGACATGAGTATTAAAATCGGAGTATTGGATCAAAGCCCTATACACGAGGGGGAAACGGCAGCGCAGGCCCTTCGTAATACGATTAAGCTAGCACAGCGTGTAGAGGAATTGGGGTTTACGCGTTTCTGGGTATCAGAGCATCACGATTCCGAGCAGGTTGCGGGCTCTTCGCCAGAGGTACTCATTTCCCATTTGCTGGCACGCACTGAACGTATTAAAGTCGGTTCTGGTGGAGTGATGCTTCAGCATTACAGCCCTTATAAAGTAGCTGAAAACTTTAATGTGCTGTCCTCTCTTGCACCGGGTCGCGTAGATTTGGGAATTGGACGCGCGCCGGGCGGGTTGCCGAAATCCACACAGGCGTTACAACGAAACGTTCATGACGCGCCTTCTCTCGAAGAAAAAATTGATGAAGTAAGTCGCTATATTCATAATATTCCGTCTGAAGAAGGACCGTTAGCCGGGTTACAGGCGAATCCGATTCCAGAAACACCAGCGGATATTTACGTTTTGGGTACAAGTACAGACAGTGCTGGAATTGCTGCGCGTTTGGGGTTGCCCTACGTTTTCTCGCAATTTATCAATAGTAATGAGCAGATTGCATTGGAATCATTCCGTACGTATCGGGCGTCTTTCGATTATAGTTATGGACGTGAGCCGAAAGCTCTTTTTGCGCTTTCAGTCATCGTAGCGGACACTTCCGAGGAAGCTGAGGAGTTAGCAGGGGAGCACAAGCTGTACAAAATTCATCTGGCCAGTGGCAAGACGGCTACGGTGGGCACGCTGGAAAGTGCAGAAGAGTTCGGCAAGCAATCAGGTGAAGGATATACAATTGAAGCTACACAAGCGCAAATTAACAAAGGGAATAAAGACGAAATCTATGCTGTGTTGACGGAAATTCAAGCGAAGTATCAGGCCGATGAGCTAATTGTTACGACAGGAATAAGGGATATACACAAGCGCGTGCGCTCGTTCGAGTTATTGCATGAAGCTTTTGCCGGGTTGCCTGTGCAGTCCTAGATGTTGTTGGTCTGAGAGAATTGTAACTATTTTGGGTTCACGAAGGAGGAATAGGGATGAGTGGATCAACCGGGACGAAGGAGCAGGTTTTGGAGCAGAAGCTGGTGGACATTCGCCGCCATCTGCATCGAAATCCCGAGTTATCTAACGAGGAGGTTGAAACTACCGCCTTTATCCGCCGTCTGCTGGAAGAACAGAACATAACCATTCTGGATGTGCCGCTGCGTACCGGATTAGTAGCGGAAATCGGCGGACAGCAGGAGGGACCAACTGTCGCGCTTCGTGCAGACATTGATGCGTTGCCTATTCAGGAAGAGACGGGATTGCCTTATGCTTCGGTGCATCCCGGCAAGATGCATGCCTGTGGGCATGATTTTCATACCGCATCCCTGTTAGGAGCAGCCGTATTGTTGAAGCAGCGGGAGCAGGAGCTGAAAGGCACGGTTCGGCTGGTGTTCCAGCCAGCTGAGGAAAAGGCCAAAGGCGCTGCCCAAGTGCTGGACAGCGGTGCGTTGGCAGGGGTGCAGGCCATATTTGGCCTACATAACAAGCCGGACCTGCCAGTAGGCACGGTCGGCATCAAAGAAGGTCCGCTAATGGCAGCGGCGGATGGTTTTTACATCGAGGTGGAGGGTCTGAGCACACATGCGGCAGTGCCGCATGCAGGGATTGACCCCATCGTGGTATCGTCACATATCATTACGGCGCTGCAATCCATTGTGAGTCGGAGCGTTAATCCGCTGGATAGCGCGGTCATTAGCGTCACGAAGCTGCACAGTGGCAACGCCTGGAACATCATTCCTGACCGCGCCCATTTGGACGGAACCATTCGCACATTTGACGAAAATGTTCGCGCCCAGGTGATTGAGCGCTTCGAGCAGGTCGTAAAAGGCGTTGCGGATGCTTTCGGCACGAAAGCATCCATCCGCTGGATCGAGGGTCCGCCGCCTGTGCTGAACGACGGTAAGTTGGCCGTCATCGCGGAGGAGGCGGCAGAAGCGGTCGGTCTGGACGTAGTTCGTCCCATACCATCCTCGGCGAGCGAGGATTTTGGGTTTTATCAGAAGAACATCCCTGGTGTATTTGTCTTTGTCGGCACTGCGGGAAGCCAGGAATGGCATCATCCTGCCTTTGATCTGGACGAACGCGCGTTGCCCGGAACAGCGAAGCTACTGGCTTCACTGGCAGAATCGGCATTGATATCCATAGAGTAGGAGTGCAAGCCTAGTCTATGGATACTTATCCCCTCCTTGTAGAGGGGATATTTTTGTTTGACGCTATATCATTCCAATGATAGTATAAAATTGTAATTTTATTCAAAAACGAGAGTGGGTGTAATAAGAGAGTAGGCGTTGTCCTTTTAGATGTCTCGTAAAAATAAAAGGTATGGAGGTTAAATAAATGCCGAAGAAAAATGGAATGATCATGGCTTCTTTTTCATTGGTAGTGGCTGCTTCTTTACTGGTTGGCGGGGCTAACGTTGGTTCAGCAGCCTCAGATTTGGAAAGCACTTCTGATATAGCGTCGACAAATATTAATTTGGCTGCTGCTGATATACCTGCTAAATTTAAGCCATCGGTAGAATGGGTTTGGAAGAATAGAATGGTCAAAGAAGGCTCCACCAACCGTAAAAATTTGATTTTTGATCAAATCTATGCGGGAAAAGGAACGCTAAATTATGTAGTGCGTTGGCAATCCTCTAAAAATATCACTCTTCAGCAGCGTAAAGATATGGCTTCCATGCTGAGTCGCCAAATCAATAATTGGAATAAGCAGTTGAAAGGGTATGATGGCTGGCCTTATAACAATATTACAGTAAAAATAGTAGGCTGGGCCGTTGCGAATCCATCACAGATTCTTAACAAACAATCTAATGAAATCGTTTACACGGATACCATTACGGATGACTTAAGTAAAACAGACCCGAATATTCCAGCTAAACTTCCAGTTGCTCCTAACGCACTATCGAGATTTGAACATTTTATGGACCCTAACTATTCTTACCCAGGTGGCCTGGACAAGCGGTTTGATATGTACTTATGGGGAACGTCCAATTTTCAAGGCGGAGCCGGCGGGGATTGGGGGCAACGTATGCCTGATGATTATATCCTGAACACCTTGAATTCGGATGAAATCCAGATTACAGAGCACGAGATGGGGCATGGATTCGGCTTGCCTGACTTCTATGAAGAACATGAGCGTCCACCCGGTGGGTTTCCTGTGCCAACTATTATGTGGGCCGGAAATTCCCCCAAAATAACAGAGTGGGATACCTGGATGTTGCGTTATACCTGGAGCCAGGTTAAGAAGGATACCTCTCGTTTTCCTAACCGCTAAAAAATGCTAGAGTAGTGTGAAAAAAGCTTATAAATAGAGCCGTTTGTTCCAAAATCAAATTCTATGGTGGAATTGATTTAGTGAATAAACGGTTTTTTCATTTTATAAAATACCAGTTTTGTGCATGCAAAGATCAAGTATATGTTCCAAGATACGATTAAAATGACTAATTTAAATCATTAAGGAAAATATTGACGATGCAATAATCCAGTGATAATATGATTTGTGATTATTTACAAAAAACGACAAGGAGATTTGATAGTGTACTCTTAATCTCCTAGATTAGTTCGCAAACACGAAAAGAGAGGTGATAGAGATAGTTATTTCAAGAAAACTATTGCAATAATACAAATGGATATGGAGGTACATACATGTTGAACAGAAAAGGAATGATGATGGCTTCTTTTTCAGTAGTCATTGCTAGTTCATTACTGATGGGAAACGCTAGTTTTGTATCAGCGGATTCTCATCTAAACGGGGATTCTGTGGTTGCGGCAACGGGTGATTCGACGTTAGCTGATATGCCAGCTTATCTCAAATCCTCGGTGGAATGGGTTTGGAAGAATAGAATGTTGACCGAAGGCTCGACGGCTCGTAAAAATACGATTTTTGATCAAATTTTTGCGGGAAAAGGGACTCTTAATTATGTTATACGCTGGCAATCCTCTAAGCCCGTCACACTGAAGCAACGCCAGGATATTGCTAAAATGATAGATCGGCAGATGAACCATTGGACAGATCATCTTCAAGGATATGACGGTTGGCCCTATAAGAATATTAAAGTAAAAGTGGTAGGCTGGGCTGTTGCCGATCCTTCACTGCTCCTGAACAAGCAGCCTGACGAGGTCATTTATACGGATACCATTACAGATACACTAGCTTCTGAAAAACCGGAAATTCCTGCTGCGCTTCCAGTTGCGCCTAATGAAATATCCCGGTTTGAGCATTTTTCGGACCCGAACTATTCGTATCCGGGTGGATTGGATAAACGCTTTGATATGTATCTCTGGGCCACAGAAAATTTTGGCGGGGGAGCCGGCGGCGACTGGGGACAGCGTATGAATGATGAATACGTTCTGAGTACGGTAAACTCGGATGAGATTGAGATTACTGAACATGAAATTGGTCACGGATTTGGGTTAAACGATTTTTATGAAGAACATGAGCGTCCACCAGGTGGATTCCCAACGAACACCATTATGTGGGCCGGCAATTCCGATCATATCACCGACTGGGATGTTTGGATGCTGCGTTATACCTGGAGTCAAATCAAGAAGGATACGGCTCGTTTCCCAATCACGACTAAAGACGACGAGGGCCCAATTGAAACAGATCCTGATGAAATCGTGAACATAGCACCTGCGGCAACGGCTAGCAGCTCTTATACTTCATCTTGGGAAAATGTAAGCGCGCTAAACGATGGATTTGAACCTGCCAATTCCAACGATAGAAGTCATGCTGTGCATGGTAACTGGCCTGAGACGGGTACACAATGGGTCCAATATGATTTTGATCAAGAATATACGATATCCCAAACGGATGTCTATTGGTTCAAAGATGGCGCTGGCGTTGATGTTCCTAAATCTTACAAGATTAAGTATTGGAATGGTCGTAGCTGGTCCAATGTCAAGCAGGCTAATGGATTGGGTACTTCGGCAGACCAGTATAATACGACCACTTTTACGCCTGTAAAAACAACGAAATTAAGAATTGAAATGGTATCCAAAGGTTCAGCATCCACAGGAATCTTGGAGTGGAAAGTAGCAGCGAATCAGTAAGTAATCTCTTGAAATGAGATGGAGGGAAACGACGAATGTTGAAGAAAAAAGGAATGATGGCGGCTTCTTTTTCAGTAGCCATTGCTAGTTCATTACTGATGGGAAACGCTAGTTTTGTATCAGCGGATTCTCATCTAAACGTGAGTTCTGTGGTTGCGGCAACAGGTGATTCGACATTGGCTGATATGCCGTCCTATCTCAAATCCTCAGTGGAATGGGTTTGGAAGAATAGAATGTTGACTGAAGGCTCGACTGCTCGTAACAACACGATTTTTGATCAAATTGATGCGGGAAAAGGGTCACTCAATTACGTTGTGCGCTGGCAATCTTCTAAGCCCGTTACACTGCAACAACGCCAAGATATTGCTAGAATGCTAGGTCGCCAGATGAATCATTGGACGGAGCATCTCAAAGGATATGATGGCTGGCCCTATCAAGATATTAAAGTAAAAGTAGTAGGGTGGGCTGTTGCTGATCCTTCACTATTACTGGACAAGCAACCTGACGAGGTCGTTTATACGGATACGACTACAGATGAGTTAGCTTCCGAAAAACCTGAAATTCCCGCTGTACTCCCGGTTGCGCCGGCAGCCTTGTCCAGATATGAGCACTATTGGGACCCATACTATTCGTATCCGGGTGGATATGATAAACACTTTGATATGTATTTGTGGGTAACCGAAAATTTTGTAGGAGGAACCGGTCAGGATTGGGGCCAACGTGTGAATGATGATTACCTTTTTAGCACTTTAAACTCGGATGAGATTGAAATCACGGAACATGAAATTGGGCATGGATTTGGCTTAACTGATTTTTATGAAGAACATGAGCGTCCACCAGGTGGATTCCCAACGAACACCATTATGTGGGCCGGCAATTCCGATCATATCACCGACTGGGATGTTTGGATGCTGCGTTATACCTGGAGTCAAATCAAGAAGGATACGGCTCGTTTCCCAATCACGACTAAAGACGACGAGGGCCCAATTGAAACAGATCCTGATGAAATCGTGAACATAGCACCTGCGGCAACGGCTAGCAGCTCTTATACTTCATCTTGGGAAAATGTAAGCGCGCTAAACGATGGATTTGAACCTGCCAATTCCAACGATAGAAGTCATGCTGTGTATGGTAACTGGCCTGAGACGGGTACACAATGGGTCCAATATGATTTTGATCAAGAATATACGATATCCCAAACGGATGTCTATTGGTTCAAAGATGGCGCTGGCGTTGATGTTCCTAAATCTTACAAGATTAAGTATTGGAATGGTCGTAGCTGGTCCAATGTCAAGCAGGCTAATGGATTGGGTACTTCGGCAGACCAGTATAATACGACCACTTTTACGCCTGTAAAAACAACGAAATTAAGAATTGAAATGGTATCCAAAGGTTCAGTATCCACAGGAATATTAGAGTGGAAAGTAGCAGCTAACAAACTTTAAGCATCATATTATTTGTCCAAAGGTTGTCTCCTGCGATATTTGTGGGAGACAACCTTTTTTAATTCATAGCTGAACAGTTAGAGTCTGATGAGATCAGGCTTTTTTTTCGTCTTGATTATGATGCTTGTTTCCTTCATATTTGTATCTGTGTTTTGCTAAATTCTCGTATGAATGGATCACTAAGAATGAACGGGTGTACGATAGTATGTATAATGGACATCAGACATGAAAGAAAAGAGGACAGAAAGCGATGAGTCACGACGTGAATGCTCCTTACGATGTACATGTAGCATATGGACCGGTGTTTGAGCTGCTCAGCAGCTTACACACCTTTATTTGCCGCAAGGCTTACAAGAAGACCGATTTATCAGCCGGGTGGGCGGAGCAAGTGCGTAGAACGCTGTCTCCAGGTTTGTCCAAATTGCTGGAGTCCATGGAAATCAATGCAGATTGGAAGGTTATTTATGGACTCGTCTGTATGCTTTCTGATCAGGGGAACGTTGAAGAGGTCGTAGACCGTCTGGAGAACCGGGCTGTACAGGAATTAAATGAACAGGCATCAGCCTTTGGGGTCCCGCTGCCTGACGATATGGAGAAGCTTCGTAAACTTGCTTTGCAACTGCTATCTGGCTGGGACGAGGAGTATTTTCGCCATGTGGATACAAGTATTCTAAGCGGTCTGGAACAGGAAGCTGAACGGAGAAATAAGGAGAAGGGCTTACATAGCTCTATGGAGTGGGTGGATCGTACCACTAATGGCTTCCGGTTCGAGCCTTCCGAAGGGCTGACACGGGTGTTGCTGGTGCCTCAATACCATTTTCAGCCGATTAATATCATTTATCGATTTGGGTCGCTCCTGTTGTGCCATTATTCGGCAGGGATTTATGTTCAGGAGGACGATTTTTTATCCCCACAGGAATATCGAATGATCCGAAGTTTGGGGGAGAAGAGCAGGCTTAAGATTTTAAAATATTTGTACCAAAGCCAGTCTCCACGAACCTTTATTGAGATTGTCCGTCATCTCAAGCTGTCCAAGGGAATCACCCACGACCATATTTTTAAGCTCCGGGCCTCTGGCTTCATCCATGCACATTTTGATGGTGAAACATTGCTCGGCTATAGCGCACGGCTTTCGGCTGTGGATGAAATGCATCGGAGCATCCTGGGCTATATGGAGCGAAATTAGGCTGCACTCACCAGTTAGACTTTAACACTTTAAACAAATAGACGTCGATCATTTGGAATCCAGATGAGATGACGTCTATTTTTTTACATAAAAAATGGAGTTCTCTCTTTACAGAACCGGAATAGATTCCTATAATGAGATTTATCTTATTAATTACAACTTGTTCGATCGGAATTTACTAAATTAACTCGGGGGGATTATTTTGAAAAAGGGAATTATTCTACTCAGCAGTCTACTTCTGGCAAGTTCTACCTTATTAGCAGCTTGCTCTAGTGGTGGATCAGATAGCACTAGCGATGCTACTTCGCAAAATAGTGATGCCGCACAGACAGCCGCTACAGCGCAGCCATTAACAAGTCTGGTACAAGCTTCTGATTTATCCAAATTGCCGGAAGTGTCCAAAAAGAGAAGCGACACGATTATTGTTGGTCTGACTGACCCAGCCGGGGTGTTTACTCCGTATTTTAACCAAAGCGGCTATGACGGCAACGTGATTTCGCAGTTGTGGACTCCGCTGGTCACGGTAGACGAGAAGGGGCTTCCGCTGCCCAATCTGGCTAAGAGCTGGGATATTTCTAAGGATAATCTAACGTACACGTTTCATCTGGTTCCCGGTACAAAATTCAGTGATGGCTCTCCTTTGACAGCAGAGGATGTCGCTTTTACCTGGACGTTGATCTATGACAAAGCCTATCCTGGTGACAGCCAAATCCGAAAGCTGAACATTAAAGGCGGCAAAGACTATACGGAAGGCAAGGCAAAACAAATTGAAGGAATCAAGGTGATTGATGCGCAGACCATTTCTGCGACGTTAGAAAAACCAAACGCGCTGGCTCTGCCGATTCTGGGTGACTATGTACTGTCCAAAGCCTACTACGGCAAGGATTACAAGTTCGGACAGCTGGATTATTTTAAAAATTTACATAGTAGCCCTCTGGGAAATGGGGCTTATAAGTTGGAAAAGTTCATTCCAGGGCAAGAAGTTCGTCTGGAGGCGAATGATCACTTTTTCAAAGGCAAACCGAAAACACAGCATTTCATTTACAAAACAGCAGAAGGCGACGCTTGGCAATTCATAGAAACAGGCGATACCGATTTTGCTCAATTCACCGCAACTCAGGAAAATATAGACAAACTAAAAGGGCTTGGCTTTTTAAACATTTTGCCGTATACCCCTAGCACTTACGGATATTTGCAAGTAAATCTTGAAAATGAAAAGCTTAAGGATAAAAAGGTTCGTCAAGCATTGACCTATGGACTGGATCGGAAAAGCATTTATGTCGACGCAGCTCAGGGAGCAGGGGCGGTCGCAAACATTCCAGCTTCCCCAATATTCTGGTCTTACACGACCGATGGAATCAATCCATATAACTACGACCCAGAGCAAGCGAAAAAGCTGCTGGATGAAGCGGGCTGGGCAGAAGGTAGTGATGGCATCCGTGAGAAAAACGGTCAGAAGCTGACCATTCACCTGCTGACCTCTAAACGTCCAGAAACAGATACCTTTATTGCGCTTGCGGCTGAAAATTACAAAGCGATTGGTGTTGACCTACAGCCGGAAATCTTTGCAGACTTTAATGCAATGGTCGCCAAAGTAGAAGGTAAGGATTATGATCTTGCCGCCTTTTCGACAGGCATGCTGACAGATCCATCAGATGGAATCGAGCAATTCGTCAATGGAGAAGTCAAGGGATATAACAATCCAAAGGTAAAAGAGCTGTATGAAAAAGGCTTGTCTACGACGAATATGGAAGAACGCAAGAAAATATATCAAGAATTATATGTGCTGCTAAACGATGAATTGCCCGTAATTTTTACCAACTATAAGAAGACGGTGTATGCCTACAATGGTCGGATGGAACATGTAAAGGTCAGTCCGTTCATTGGCTTGTCTGGTAATCTGTTCGAATGGTCCCTTAAATAAGCCACATTTGCGGGCCCCTTGTGAAGAACATCAGGTTCGGATCAAGGGGCCTCCCAAATAGGGGAAACGTAATGAGTAGCCTGACCTTGAATTGAAAGGAGTCTGTCATGAGCTCGTTTTTAACGAAAAGACTGACGTATATGGTTATTATTTTGTTGGCCGCTTCGATGATGATTTTTTTCCTGTATGCCATGACACCGGGAGATTTCATTAGCGGCAATCTGAAGCTGTCGCCAGAGAGAAAGGCGGAGCTGAGGGAAATTTACGGCCTGAATAAGCCTATTCTTGAACGCTATGGAAATTGGCTGGGCAATGCGCTGCATGGAAATTTTGGTTATTCGCTTGCCCAGCAAAAGCCGGTGCTGACCTTATTTAATGAGTATATCTGGAACTCGTTTTTGCTGGCCGTTGTATCGACCTTCCTGACCTGGTTTATCGCGGTCATTATCGGTGTGGTTGCTGCTTATAAGCAGTATTCATGGTTTGATACTCTGGTAATGGTGGTGATTTTCGCTGCCATGTCTGTGCCCTCATTTTTTATCGGGTTGTATCTGATTAAAATCGCAGCAGTTGACCTGAAGTGGTTGCCACCCGGTGGCATGCTTAATACGGGGAGTAACGCTACAGGTATGGAGTATGTGAAGGAGGTTCTCCAGCATATGACCTTGCCAGTGATCGTTATGACGTTGCTGGGACTGGGGTCGTTGACCCGCTACTTCCGTAGCAATATGATCGACGTGATCCAGCAGGATTATATACGCACAGCCCGTGCAAAGGGCTTAAAGGAAAGAAAGGTACTTTTTACGCACGCATTGAGAAATGCATTGCTGCCTGCCATTACGCTCGTTGGCTTCGAATTACCTGCGCTGTTTGGCGGGTCCCTGATTATTGAAAAGATTTTTAATTGGCCAGGAATCGGTCAGTTGTACATGCAATCCTTTTCGCTCCGGGATTATCCACTACTTATGGGCTTTACGATGCTAATTGCCATATTGAGCGTTATCGGAACACTGTTGTCCGATATTTTGTATCGCATCGCGGACCCGCGTGTGAAAGTGTAAGAAGGGGGCTAAGGAATGTCATCCGTGAGCAGTAATTTGAGCAAGAGCAGCGGCAGACTGCGAACAACTGTTAAATCTTCAATGTGGCAGCAAGCGCTCCGGCAGCTGTTCAGAAACAAGCTTGCTATGGCTGGTCTGCTTGTCGTGGTATTTATGTTTTTGCTCTGTTTTATCGGTCCGCTATTTTCTCCTTATTCCGATAATAAAACAAATATATTAATGATGAACAAGGCGCCAAATATCCATCACTGGTTAGGAACAGACAAGCTGGGGCGGGATGTGTTGACACGTGTGATGCAAGCAGGTCAAATTTCTCTTACCGTGGGTTTGGCTTCAATGGTATTGTCAGTCTTTTTGGGGGCTACGCTGGGGGTCATATCCGCATATTTTCGCGGGATTGCGGATCAGATTATTATGCGCGTTGCTGATTTGCTGCTGACGATTCCCAGTTTGCCCCTGCTATTTATTATGGGCGCGCTGCTATCTGACTGGAAGGTTCCACCCGATCAACGGATGTATATTGTCATGCTGATGCTTAGTCTGGTCAACTGGCCGGGGATTGCACGGATGGTGAGGGGCCAGATGCTTAGTTTGCGGGAACGTGAATTTATGCAAGCCGCGACGGTACTGGGACTCTCGAATCGTCGAAAGCTGTTCAAGCATCTGCTGCCGAATATTTTACCGTTGTTGATCGTTATCGCTACATTGAATATTGGCGGAGCCATCCTGAGTGAATCTGTGCTCAGCTTCTTTGGCCTTGGCGTGCTGCCCACAACACCGACTTGGGGCAACATGATTGATGCCGCTAACAATGTACTGGATTTTCAGCAACGTCCGTGGTTGTGGATACCGCCAGGACTGTCTATTTTTGCTACAGTCATCGCTATTAATATTTTTGGTGACGGGCTGAGGGATGTACTTGACCCGAAACATAAGAGGTAGGTGATCATACACCATGGACAATTTACTTTCTATTGAACATTTAAGCACTCATTTTTATACAGAAGAAGGAACGGTTAAAGCGGTGGATGATATCAGCTTCCGTGTGAAGCCAGGGGAAACGGTATGCATTGTCGGTGAATCGGGATGCGGCAAAAGTATTACTGCGATGTCCATCATGGGGCTGATCCAGAGTCCCGGTGGTAAAGTGGCAGGCGGAAGCATCCGCTTTGAGGAAACCGATCTGATAGAGCTTAGCAGAAATGAGATGCGCACGATTCGCGGACATGAAATATCCATGATCTTTCAGGAGCCGATGTCTTCATTGAATCCGGTCATGACCATTGGTGAACAGCTATCCGAACCACTGATTGAGCATTTGAAAATGGGCCGTAAGGAAGCTCGTAAGCGAGCACTGGAGCTGATCGAACAGGTCGGTATATCCCGGCCGGAGCAGATTTTAAAAAGTTATCCGCATGAGCTGAGCGGGGGGATGCTGCAGCGAATTATGATTGCAATTGCTGTTTCTTGTGGTCCCAAGCTGCTTATCGCGGATGAGCCAACCACCGCTCTGGATGTAACGATTCAGGCGCAAATCCTCGATATGCTGCGTGAATTTAAAGCCCAATCCAATATGTCGCTCATGCTAATCACCCATGATCTGGGTGTTGTCGCTGAAATGGCCGATTACGTCATTGTGATGTATGCAGGCAAGATCGTCGAGGAAGGCGAAGTGGTACAGCTGTTTAATCATCCCAAGCATCCTTATACACGAGGGTTACTAAAATCCAAACCGGTGCTTAACCAGCGCCAAGAGGAACTGTATTCCATTCCCGGGCAGGTACCTAATCCGCTGGAGCTGACGACTTCCTGTTATTTTCATGACCGCTGTGGGCAGTGCATGGACATTTGTCGTGTAAAGGAGCCTACATTAAAAGAAGTTTCAGCTCAGCAGAAAGCATCCTGCTGGTTATATGAGGAGGCGGTTGTTCATGGCTGAGCCGTTGTTGGAAATAGACCGCTTAAAAACGTACTTTCCGGTGAAGTCCGGGTTTATGAACCGTACTTCAGGACATGTGCGGGCGGTAGACGATATCAGCTTTACGATCCGTCAGGGTGAAACCTTCGGATTGGTAGGGGAATCGGGGAGCGGTAAAAGCACGGTGGGCCGCACGATTGTTAGATTGACGGATAAAACGGACGGTACCGTAAAATACAAAGGGGTGGATCTGCACAGCTTGTCTGACAAAGGGATGCAGGAACTTCGTCCCAAAATTCAGCTGATCTTTCAAGACCCATATAGCTCGCTGAATCCGCGTGTACGGATTGGTGATGCCATTGGTGAGGCGCTACTGGATCACGGTATAGCAACGAAGGAGGAGGTCCGGCAGATTGTGCTGGACGTGCTCAAGCTATGTGGATTGTCAGAGTATCATATCGACCGTTTTCCCCATGAATTTTCGGGAGGTCAACGCCAACGGATCGGCATTGCCCGAGCGCTGGCGCTTCAGCCGGATCTAATTATCGCTGATGAGCCGGTATCAGCGCTGGATGTGTCCATACAGGCGCAGATTATTAACCTATTCGCCAAATTGCAGGCCGAACGGGGTCTGACATATTTGTTCATCTCGCATGATTTGAGCGTGGTGGAACATTTGTGTTCCCGTATTGGCGTGATGTATTTAGGCTCCATGGTCGAAACGGCATCGCGTGACGAGCTATTCGGGAATCCGTTGCATCCGTATACGAAGGCGTTGCTGTCGGCTGTACCTATTCCGGTGCCGAAGCTGAAGAGAGAACGTATTTTGCTCAAGGGGGATATTCCAAGTCCGGTTAATCCGCCTTCGGGCTGCAAGTTCCATACTCGCTGCCCCTTTGCAATCGACCGTTGCTCCAAAGAGATTCCACTCTATCGTGAGGCTCGTCCAGATCACTGGGTAGCTTGCCATTTGGCTGAATGAACAAAGTCAGTCAGCAAATTTTAAAGCCGTTGAAACGGCAGACCGTTCACAAGAGTGAAGGGGGCTGCTGTTTCAACGGCTTTTTAATGTCGTGATTCAAACAGCTTGGGTTGACAACACACCTGGAGCAGCGTTATATTAAATAGTAATCGTAATGATTACTATTTAAGGTATAAAATCATGTCCATATCCGTGTTCATCAATCTCGCGGTAGTGATGGTGAACCTTCATGATTGGCATATATCACAAGGAGGAGCTTTACATGGCCAAGAAGTCAAAAGTCGTAAAAGAGAAGAAACGCCAGGAAATTGTAGCTAAATATGCGGACCTGAGACGTGAATTGAAAGCAAAAGGGGACTACGAAGCTTTGCAAAAGCTTCCGCGTGACTCATCTCCAACCCGCCTGAAAAGCCGTTGTGAGCTGACGGGCAGACCTAGAGGATACTTGCGCAAATTCAAGCTGTCTCGTATCGCGTTCCGCGAGTTGGCACATAAAGGCCAAATTCCAGGAATTACGAAATCAAGCTGGTAAACAGGCACTTATGTCGATCGTTAGCGCATGGAGATTATCTGTGTTGTTAACCTGAGGATATGTCTTATAGAAGGTTGTAACGGGAATGCTTCATGTCGTAGGGGGACATGGGGCATTCCTTTTCCATGGAAAATATTATCGTTTGTATTGATTCTCCTTAGATGGTTAGGTAGAATATGGACGGGTTAAAAATATACATAACAAACGATTACATAATGTGGATATATCAGATTATGTATACCTCAGGAGGAGCTACAAGATGGAAGTGAAACAGAGAGAGGACTCCTTTTGGAGTATGGTCAAAAAAGGAAACAAATCCTCGGGCTCGGCGGCGTTAGGTAATACCGGCATTGCTCTGATTAAGGGGATTGCTTTTGCCTTGACAGGCAGCGGCTCTATGTTTGCTACGATGATGCATTCCATTGCGGATGCAGTGAATCAAATGTTTGTATTCGCGGGCAGTGTACTGGCAGAGAAAAAACCGACAAAACGCTTTCCTACCGGCTTTGGACGAGTGATTAACCTGTTTTGTATGGTTGCCGTTATTGTTGTAACGATTATGGCCTATGAAACCGCATTGGAAGGCATTCATTTGCTGCAGCATCCGGCTGAATCTACACATGGATTTTGGATTAATGTAGTAGTGCTGATTTTGTCACTAGTGGTGGACGGATTTGTATGGAGCAAAGCGATGAAAGAAGTGCTGCATGAATCCAGAGTAGAAGCGAAGGGGCTAAGCATTTTCACCACTGCGTTCCGCCATGTGGGGCGTGCTGCACCGCCAACCCGGCTGGTGTTTTATGAAGATTTGGTAGCAACAACGGGTGGAGTACTTGCTCTGCTAGCAGTGGTGGTCACATCGCTGACAGATTTTAAACTGCTGGACGGAATTTCGAGTATACTCATCGGTTGTCTGATGGTCGGTGTTGCTTTCCGGGTCGGTTACGACAACATGGTAGGCTTGATTGGTGTATCTGCTCCTCCTGATATCGAAGAACGTGTGGCTTCCATTATTCTAGCAGATACACATGTAACGGATATTTATCAAATGCGTATTTTACAGGAGGGACGCTACTATCACGTGGAAGGGTTGATTGAGCTTACACCGGGCATGACGCTGGCAGATGCTGACGATATTAAATTTAGAGTCGAGGACGCTTTGCTACGTGATCCTAATATCTCAGATGCAGCATTGGGTATTCTGGAAGATGACGGGATTAGAAAGTGGAAACAAGAGAAACCCACAGTTTAGAAAAAATGATCAAAGCGAATCTGGACGGGGATTGGCAATAGTGTAAAATAAGAGCTTCCATGACCACAGCAACGGGGCATGGAGGTTCTTTTACTTTTTCTCAATTGTTTTACTACCCCTTTGAATTTAGGATGATTGTTAGATACAATGAAAGCGTTAACAAAAAAGAAGGTGAAACAAATGCTTCTCATGGGGAGGAAATGCAAATGAGTCTTCTGAGGAAGGCTTGGCCTGCTTCGCGGCTCGTTAAGGCGCTGGCTGGCGGCATGCAGGATTCAGCAAGGCAACGGTTAAGGAGTAATTGGACAAAAAGGCTGCGGACGACTGTCTCTGAGCCGATATACGCCGAACTTTGGATGGATATTGTGCGTGTCTGTAAAGATAATCGGGAAACATCATGGCCTGAACTGCCGTTGTCTCTGTTTCGGGAATTTACTAATACAGGAGAGCGCAAGCCGTATGAGGATGTGTACTTTGAACGGCGTGGACGACTGGTTGCTATAGTGCTTGAAGCTGTTGTCAAGCCGGAGCCTCGAAAGATGAAAGAGGTGGAAAGCGGTCTGCTGGACATATGTAGCGAGTACACATGGGCGCTTCCTGCACATGTCAATGAAGAGGACACAGTAACACCGCCTTGGCAGCAGGTGGATTTATTCGCGTCCGAAACAGCACAAACGCTGGTTGAAATTTTATTGCTGCTAGGAGAACAACTGGCTAGCCATGTGGTCGCTCAGGTGCACGAAGAGATTGAACGTCGTGTGCTGGAACCCGTTTTTTGGAAGCCTCGTCATTTTGGATGGGAAACCGCAGATCATAATTGGTCGGCAGTATGTGCTTCCGGTTGCGGAATTGCAGCATTGCTGCTGGTAGAAGACGACTTTTCCAGAGCGGTAGCCATCGAGAGTATGCTGGGCGCGCTGGATTGTTTTTTGGCAGGCTACAGAGAGGATGGGGGATGTCCCGAAGGCGTAGGTTACTGGGTATACGGCTTTGGTTATTTCACTTATTTTGCCGATATGCTGCGTGAGTTTACCGAGGGAACTGTGGATATTCTGAACTCGGAAAAGGTTAGGCAAATCGCAGCCTTTGCAGAGCGGGTTCATCTGTCGGATGGCATTTTCGCTAATTATTCGGACAGTAGTGAAACGGAACGATTGCCTTCCGGACTCATTTCTCATTTGAATTCTTTGCAAGGACGACCATCTACACTCCCTTTCCGCGTACCTGGTCTGTTGGAAGACCCCTGTCGCCGCTGGGCTCATGTATTGCGCAACTTGGTCTGGACGAATCCTCTGGCATTCGGGAGCGGTGAGACCGTTACCAATTATTTGCCGCAACTCGGTTGGCTGATGTGCCGCAGCTGCAGTTCCAGCCATAGTGGACCCGAAAGCCAAAAGGGTGAACCAGGTGTCATGCTTGCATTTTCAGCGAAGGCTGGGCATAACAATGAACCGCACAATCATAACGATCTTGGACATTTCATCCTTCATGGCGGTGGCGAAAATATATTGTGCGATCTGGGAGCAGGCTTGTACACGAAAGCCTATTTTTCATCGGGACGAGAGTCGATTATTAATATCTCCTCCGGCGGTCATTCCGTGCCTGTCATCAATGGGACTATGCAGCAATCGGGCGCACAGGCAAAGGCGGCTGTGCTGGATATTGCTTTGGATGAGCAGGAGGAGGTACAGACGGGCACAAGGCTTAAGCTTGATTTGACATCTGCTTATCCTGTAGAAGAATTGGCAGTCTTCACCCGCTCCTTTACATGGAATGTGCTGGAGGGAAACGAGGGGGCAAGGCTTACCGTCACAGATCATTTTGAGTTTGAAACGTCTGGCGTGAGCATGAAGTCACGGGATGTGGAGGAGCTTTTGATCAGTCGTATTCAGCCTAATCTGGGAGCAGGCTTCGTGGAATGGAAGGGAGCGAACGCAGGGGTCAGGTTAGATTATGATGCCAGCGTGCTGCGGGCGGGGTTGGAGGCTGTGAAGCACATAGATCATGACGGAGTTCCTTTTGTGTTTTATAAAACATCGCTGCAACTGGACTCCAATCAATGGAACGGTTCTGCAAGCGTAGATTGTAATCTGTTTTTTACCATACATTAATTTTCATTTTGAATGGGAGGCAGACAGGATGAATAAGCTGCAGACAGGCAGCGTGTACCCTTGGCAGACGGAGCTGGAGAGATTTATTGAACAGGTGGAAAGCGCGCCAAATCGAGTGAATGACGGTTGGACTCACCAACATAAGCTGGCTGTGCTGGAAAAGCTGGTTCGCGCATATGCCCTGCATCAGGACGAAACCGGAGCTATCATTGACCCCCATTCTGAAAGTGAACGGTACTACTCCACCCCCTCCTATGCGTTGGCTGCGGCGGTGTTGGTCAAAGAAGGCCGGCATGATTTACTGGAATCTGCTGCTGCGGCCTTGACGCATAGCATAGCTTGTGTAGTGGAGGAAAAAGCGCCAGATCACCACCCAGACTTTTTTCCAATTATGATGATGGGAGCGTATCGGCTCCTTAAAAATCTGCTGCCAGAACAAGCCATGGCATGGAAGCAGCAACTGAGCAGAATTCAGCCGGAGCAGACCTACATTTTTACGATGAGCAAAATGAAAAATCCGAACCGGATGATCAACTGGAATGCGATTATGATTTCCGGCGAGTTTTTGCGTGCAACGGAAGGAATTGCAGCCGATTCGGAATGGATGGAGACGTATATCCGCAGCTACCATTTGCCTCGTTTTACCAGGTTGGGCCTGTATCAGGATGGTCCGTTGGATCGGCCCAATAGCCCATTTGCCTACGATATCGTTACACGTTTTCATCTGGGCGTGATGCTGGAGAACGGATATGATGGCAGCTGCGCACTCGAACTGCGTGACCACCTTCGCAAGGGGGCGCTCAGCACATTACTGGCGCTATCCCCGCACGGGGAAATTCCGCCGCGTGGAAGAAGCGCCCAGCATCAGTGGAACGAATCGGCGGCGGCCTTTGTCTTTACAACACATGCACAGCAGGCTTTTACAGCAGGAGAGCATGGGCTCGCAGGTGCGTTCCGACGGGCAGCAGATCTATGCTGGCAAGCGATTAGCCGCTGGCAGACGGATGACGGCAAGCTGCATATCGTCCGCAACCATTATCCGTCCGAGGCACGGCATGGCTTTGAGGTGTACTCGAATCATACCTGCTACAGTCTGTGGACGGCGGCTGTGCTGGCCCACACCCTTCTACATGGTGAGGAGATGGATCGCATTTCCCCAACCTTCATCCCGGCGGAGATCGGCAGCCGGGTGTTGGCAACGGATGGCTGGTTCCAGACTGTCATTGCAGCCGTAGACGGGCAGCAAATGCTTGTGCAAACATCGGTCAACGACCCGTACAATATTCCGGGCATCGTGCGTATTCAGCAGTCTGCGCTGCCGTCGCTGATCGGTCCGTCCTCAGCAGGTCATGCAGACCGCGGCTTTACAGGCTTCGCGGAGGGAGATATTTTCCCGTTGAGCTATACCCCGGCCTGGCAAACGGAGGACGGAAAGTGGCACAGCTTGTCGGAGGGCATTCCCGGTACGCTGGAGTTCGACCGGGATGGAGGGATTGACCCGCAGGATGGTGGAGGAACCGTACAGATGGAACAAAGCTCAGCGTCTGACGGAGCAACGGATTTTACACTCCTGTGGGAAGGCCCATTCCCGGGAGTGAGGGAAATCCGAACGCATTATCGTCAGGTACCCGGCAAAATTGAAGTGGCGTATGAGCTTCAAGGCAATATTCAGAATGTAGGGGCACTTATTCCCCTAATGGCGTACGACGGTCGGGAGCGCAGTGTTATTCATCATGTCATGTCAGCTGGGAAAGAAACGGAAAGCATTCGAGTAGAATACGCAGGTGCAAGCCTTGAAGTCATCCCGACGACGGAAGGAACGAATGTGGTCTGGCCGGAAGAATTAGCTTCTGTGGCCTGTCGGAATGGTTTACTTAAGGGAGCGCGTCTGGAATGTGAAGGTAATCGCATTTCCTTTATCATTCGGTTACCTGAATAGATAGAGCTGGAGCCATAAATATGGTTTAACATGTGGAAAAAGGAGAGGAAAAAGAAATGACGAAAGCAGAAGCGTGGCTGGAGCAATCGTGGGAGCTGGCTTTGGATAAAACGCTTGCCTTGGCGGCAAGACTGGGGGACGCTTTTCCACATGTTGCAGAGGGTGGACGTTATGATAATCGTGAAGAAGCGTGGTGGACAGCAGGCTTTTATCCGGGACTGCTATGGCTAGCCAATCGGGCTCGTCCTGACAGTGTGGCTGCCGGGATTGCACAGCGGTGCGAGGGTCGTTTGGAAAAAATACTCTATAATAGCGAAGCTGTAGACCATGATCTTGGCTTTATTTGGCTGCTCAGCGGCGTGGCCGCCCACCGATTGAACGGAGATTCTGAGTCCAGAAGACGTGGGTTATTGGCTGCCAATCTGCTGGCTGCCCGTTTTAACGTGAATGGCCGTTTTATTCGTGCGTGGAACTTCCCCTCGAAGGACATGGATACACGGGGCGTTGCGATTATAGACAGTATGATGAATCTACCCCTGCTTTATTGGGCTTCGGAGGAAAGCGGAGATCCGCGTTTTGCCGCTCTCGCTGTGCAGCATGCAGATACCGTAGCACGTGAATTTGTCCGTTCGGATGGCTCTATCGCACATGTGATCGAATTCGATCCGGAGATTGGAAAAAAGGTCGCCGAGCATGGTGGACAGGGATTTGCTCCCGGTTCTGCCTGGGCACGTGGCACGGCTTGGGCTTTGTATGGTTTTACGCTTTCGTATGGGTACACGCGCGATTCGCGTTATTTGAAGATGGCCGAGAACACGGCTGACTTTTTCCTGTCCCAGCTGGGCGATGCTTGCCTGCCTGTGTGGGATTTTAGAGCAGAAGAAGAGCACCGCGGGGCATGGGATTCATCGGCGGCGGCAATTGCGGCCAGTGGTTTGCTGGAGCTGGCAAAATATTCGACGCGTGCAGAGCATTTTACAGAAGCTGCAGCATCTATCCTCGAGGGCTTGCATCATACATGTACAGCGTGGGGCGAGGAGCATGAGGGATTGCTGATGAACGGGACTGTACATTATCCTGAGCAAAAATACATCAACGTTCCCATTATCTATGGCGATTATTTCTTTGTCGAGGCATTGGCAAAGCTGCGCGGAGAAGAAGGTTTGTTTAGTATTGAATGCAAAAAAATATAGTGTATAAGCGTGCAAGAACGAACTCATTTTAATCATACGGTCGTTTGTCAGATTTACGGAATGAATTGTGAAGCAGCGTGTGTGTAATTTCATTTACATATACGCTGTTTTTTTATGCATGAAAAGGCTGGATTTATTTCGATGCCAAAGTACTACTTATAGGGGGTTAAGAGATTGTGGCTGAGCTTATTTTGTACCCAATCAGAGAAAAATCATTGATATAAGCTCTTAACTCCTATGAAAAATTTCATTTTGATGCATGGAAATAGGTCCTTTTACTTGTTTAAGAGCATTTACTCGTAAATTGACAATATAGGTGGGTAACCGTATGATATCTTTTTGTGTAAAGGAATAAACTGGATTTTAAATCTCATTTGCAAAAGGAGTTATACATATCATGACAGCAACAAGTGATTGTACAAAAAGAATATACGGAGGATTTTGGATAAGAACGGCAGCGTTTGTGATTGATCTGATCATCCTTACTGCCATAGTCCTTTTAGTAGGGGGCGCAATTTACATTATCCCAGATCTTCTGGGCATAAAGGAGACGGGTTTCATACAAGTACTGCTTATGTTGTGGCCGCTGATCTTATGGCTCGTAGTGCCATGGTTGTACTGTGTGTTATGGGAATCATCGAAGGTAAGAGCAACACCGGGTAAGCTGGTGTTCTCTTTAATTGTTGTAGACAAGGAAGGAAAGCGTCTTGGATTCTTACATGCCTCAGGACGTTATTGGATTAAAGCCATTTCTTTTGTAATTGCTCATATTATTTATATTGTGGTTGCTTTTACTGCCAAAAAACAGGGACTCCACGATCTTTGTACCAACACCTTTGTTGTGAATAAAAAGGAGTTGCAGCACATGAGCAGCAATTGTCCTTCACTCCAGTAGCTTCAAATATCATGAATTAAGGAAATTTCCGTTGCAGAAGATGGGTCTATTATGTAATATTAAGTGAATGATAATGATTATCATTTTCTATAGACTATATAACTTGGAGGATACATCCATATGCTACATGTAAAAAAATCGACCAAACTCCCTATACTGGCGGGAGTACTGCTCATTATAGCCGTTGTACTATCAGCTTGTAGCTCTCAAGGAAATGTTGCCCAAACTTCCCCTACAGCAGGACAGGCTGCAAACAGCACGGTTCAAAAGGAAGAGGCATCAACAACGCCGACCACCCGAGAATATACAGACTCTCAAAAACGTAAAGTAACGATTCCGGTAAATCCACAGCGGATCGTTTATGTAGGCAGTGATCCGGGGGATTTGCTTGCCTTGGGTGTACGTCCAGCAGGTGCGAGTCTGAGTGTCATTCAGTCACAAATTGTGTATGCGGACCTTACCAAGGATATTACCGATGTAGGCTACCCAGTGAATCTGGAAAAAGTGACGATGCTGAAACCGGACCTTATTCTTCACGACAATTGGGATGAAAAGGCGATTGATACGTTAGCTAAAATTGCACCTACCGTGGCTCTTCATTCCGACCAGGCAACTTTTGAACGTATGCAGGAGCTAGGTAAACTTCTTGGAAAAACTAAAGAGGCAGACCAATTCAAAACCTTATATGACGAGAAGGCCAAACAAATGAAGGCCAAGCTGGATGTTGACATTAAGCCAGGAGAGACAGCGACGGTGTTGTTAGTTATGGGGAAGAACCTGTATGTTATGGGACATCAGGGTGCATCCGTGTCCTTGTATGATGTGCTTGGCTTTAAACCGGCTCCCAAGGTACAAACAGACCTGATTGATAAAAAAGAGCGCTTTGCTACCATTTCTAACGAGGTGCTTCCTGCATTTATCGGGGATGAACTATTTATTCTGTCGGATCAGAGTAAAGAAACAGTTGCAGTTACTAATAATCTGATGAACAGTGAAATATGGAAGACCATTCCCGCGGTTCAAAACAAACGGGTATATACACTCGACAGCTCATGGAATTTTGATGATGCCATCACGAGAGAACGGCTTCTTGAACAAATTCCAGATTTGATGAAGCAAAAGTAAACATGGAACCAGCCAGTGCCTGAAAGCATTAGCTGGTTTCTTTGTTTTCTCATTATGCTATGAATAATTCCCTTGCTTAACCTATCTCTTATCAAGCTTTCTCCACCAAATCCTTCGCCAAATCCTCCTCGTAGCGTACTCACACAAACGAACCCTGATGTCCTTTATTTATAGAATTTCATGGCGAAATAAAAAATGTAAGCTGTTCTTACAGTTTTCATGTTCTTTTTAGCTTGTTTTGCGTTATAATGAAAGGATGCACATTATGAACGAATTGGAGGCACAGCCCGATTGACTACTTACCCTTTTGCCTTTGATCCGTCCAAGCCGTTTATTGAGCAGGCAAGTGACTGGATTGCGGATGTATTTTATGAAGTTTTGCCTGAAGTCGGCTTTGAGGTTCGGGATGAACAAATTTATATGGCATTCCAGCTAGAACGTGCCTATAAGGAAAAAAAGACCATTTTTGCAGAAGCAGGTGTGGGCACTGGTAAAACGCTGGTATACCTGCTGTACGCTATTGCATATGCTCGATACATGAGAAAACCGGCGATTATCGCCTGTGCGGATGAATCGTTAATTGAACAATTGGTAAAGCCGGAAGGGGATATCGCCAAGCTGGCACGGCATTTGAGTCTGACGATTGATGCCAGATTGGGGAAGTCGCCGGATCAGTATATTTGCCTGAATAAGCTGGATGAGGTGCGAGGCGGACTGGATGAGGACGCAGATGTTTTCCGTGATATTTATCAGGAACTGCCGGATTTTGTTCATTTTCCAGATACGTTACAGTCCTTCACTCCTTACGGAAATCGGAAGGAGTATCCCGAGCTAACAGATGGACAGTGGAGCAGACTCGGATGGGATGTATTTCAAGACTGTCTCGTTTGCCATCAGCGCCATCGTTGCGGTCAGACGTTGTCTCGTGATCATTACCGCAAAGCGGCAGATCTGGTCATTTGCTCTCATGACTTTTATATGGAGCATGTATGGACCTACGAAGCGAGAAAGCGCGAGGGTCAGCTGCCGTTGCTGCCGGAGCACAGCTCTGTCGTCTTTGACGAAGGGCATCTGCTGGAGACAGCGGCACAAAATGCACTTACCTACAAGCTTAAGCACGCTCAGTTTGAGTCTATTATTACCCGACTTCTCGAGGGGGAAGTGCGAGAATCTTTGGCAATGACGATCGAAGATGCGATCTCCCAAAGTGAGGTTTTGTTCGCTGCGCTTGATAAGAACAGTCAGCCTGTACAGGGTTCTAATCGCAAGGAGTTCATCCTGAATGAGTCGCTGATTCGAGAGGTAAACCGCTTTGGTGAATTGATCGGCACGATCGAAGAAGAGCTTGTATTTGAAAGCGGGCTATTCTCTTTGGATGAGTATCAAGTCAAAATTGTGGAAGAACATTTGGAAATGATTCAAACCGCATTGGCTTTGTTTAAGCGTCCTGAACTTCTCATTTCGTGGGTGATGGAGGATCAGGATGGGTTAACGCTTGTGGTTATGCCGAAGATGGTAAAAGAGATTCTCAAAGAACGAGTATTTGCGCAGCATATACCAATCGTATTCTCTTCAGCTACGCTTTCCGTAGAGAGCTCTTTTGACTATATGGCACAGAGTCTCGGTATTGAAAATCCGCTAACGTTTTCTGTTGCTTCACCTTATGACTACAGCGATCAGATGCAAGCTGCACTGTACCCGTTGCAAGTGGGGCATGATCCAATCCAGAGAGCGCTGACACTGCTGGAGAAATCGCAGGGAAGAGCGCTTATCCTGTTTCCTTCACAGGAGGAACTGGCTGCATTCAAGAAGGATCTCGTTGCTTACCCGGAGGCATCAGCCTATCGTTTTCTGTACGAAGGTTCGGCTGAAATCAGCCATCTGATCTCAGCTTTTCAGAATGATGAGGAAAGTGTGTTGTGCGCTGTTACATTATGGGAAGGATTGGATATTCCTGGACCTTCTCTGTCGCACGTCATTATCTGGTCACTGCCATTTCCTCCGAATGATCCGGTTTTTACGGCTCTGCGCAAGGATGCAGCAGATCCGTTTATTCAGATAGATATGCCTCACATGGCACTTAGACTCAGACAAGGCATAGGGCGTTTAATTCGCTCGCGTAATGATCGAGGCTGGATATCCATCATGGGCCAGGATTTGAGACGTCAAGAAGTACGCACACAAGTTGAACAACTACTGCCTGCGGGCGTAGAATGCACCGTAATTGAAGGAAACCCGGAGGGAATAAAAACATGTTGAATTTTACAACGTACACAGTAGATCAGATTAAAGATGCTTTTGGTATTTTGACTGGACAGCGTTATGAATTTATCATTGATGTAGAGGTAGAGGAGGACGACGAGCTATACACTGAAAACGGACTGTATATCCGTTGTCTTTATTTAGTAGACGAAGAAAAGACGGGACTGCTAAAGTATGAATTAATTGAAAAAGTAACGAATAGTTACATTGATCTTGAACTTGAAGATGATGAGCTGCAAGCTGTTGAGAACTTCTGTAAAGAACATGTACAGGATGAAACAGTGAAGTAACAGTATAGAACACTTAGCTAGCACAGCTGGTGTATAGCTAACATATAATGAAGATATCAAGGAGTCCTGACATGATCAGGCTCCTTTTTTTATGGTCAAATGAAGAGAACTTATTTGCTCTAGCGCAGTCTATCCCACACATTCACCATAAACAGCATAATACCAGCCGCGAGTAACACCCACCCTATGGCGATCCAAACTCCAGCCTCTGGGATTTCGTAATTTTCACCTATAATTGCCAATATCAACACAGGCAGACCGATATTATGCATCCAAAAATGGATATGTGCCAGAATAGTAACTGAAAGTGCAGGAAAGGTCACATAGATCAGACCTATAATTCCAAGTGCAATCCAACCCAACAAATGAATATGAGACTGAACATTGGACAGGCTGTAATCACCCGACAAGCCAATAATTACACTAAGCAGCACACTGAGGGCAAAATATACGGCAGCTATCTTCAGAAATTGCTTTCCCATATATGAACTCCTCCTTATGTTGCACGGGGATATTTTGTGACATCTTCTCTATCATATCGAGCAAGCAGGCAGGGTGTGTGGGTATTGTGACTGGTCCATTTGACAAAAGCTTCAAATACACATAAAATCTTATTGCATCAATACTTACCGTATTACTGTGTTTTCTCGGAGATGATAGCGAACTTCTCCGACAAAAGGCGTTAATTTTTGACCATTGGTTTATTTTGGATTCGCCATTAAAAGGAGCTTGAAATTATGAATGTATATCAAAATACCCTTGAACTCATCGGACGTACGCCATTAGTGGAGCTGAGCAGCTATTCTCTACCGAGAGGAATTCGCCTGTTTGCGAAGCTGGAGTTTATGAATCCCGGCGGCAGCGTAAAGGATCGGGTAGGTAAGGCTCTAATTGAAAAAGCATTAAAAACAGGTCAGCTGAAGCCAGGTGGGACATTAATTGAAGCAACAGCAGGCAACGCAGGTATTGGTCTTGCGATGGCGGCGCTTCATTATAATATCTCGGTTATTTTTGCTGTGCCTGAGAAGTTCAGCCAAGAGAAGCAGGACCTGATGAAGGCATTGGGAGCACGCATCGTTCATACCCCGACAAGTGAGGGGATGAAAGGAGCTATCGAAAAAACAAAAGAATTGGCTGCTGAAATAAAAGATGCATACTTGCCACGGCAATTCAGTAATCCGGATAATCCCGAGGCATATTATACGACAATGGGACCTGAAATATGGAACGATCTGGACGGCAAAGTGGACGTATTTGTGGCAGGTGCAGGCTCGGGGGGAACGTTTATGGGAACCTCGCGTTATCTTAAGGAACAAAATGCAGCCCTTAAAACGGTCATCGTGGAGCCGGAAGGGTCCATTTTGAATGGCGGCGAGTCAGGTCCACATAAAACGGAAGGAATTGGCATGGAATTAATCCCTGAATTTGTGGATAAAGGATATTTTAATGCCATTCACACCATTAGCGATGTTGATGCTTTTGACCGTGTCAAGGAACTGGCTGCACGTGAAGGTCTTCTCGTTGGCAGTTCTTCAGGGTCTGCTTTACATGCCGCTTTACTGGAAGCCGAAAATGCACCGGATGGCGCACATATTGTTACCATTTTCCCGGATAGCAGCGAACGTTATCTGAGCAAAAAAATATATGAAGGCGGGATATAAAATGAAACGCAAAACAAAACTGATTCACGGCGGGCTTCCTACCGATCCCCATACAGGCGCGGTTAACGTTCCTATTTATCAGGTAAGCACTTATGAGCAAGAGGAAATTGGCGTCCATAAGGGATACGAATATTCGCGTACAGGCAATCCGACCCGGTTTGCTCTGGAGGAGCTGATTAAGGATCTGGAGGAAGGAAAGCGTGGTTTTGCTTTCGGTTCGGGTATGGCAGCAATCCATGCGGTATTTTCACTGTTTAATGCAGGGGATCATATTTTGCTGACCGATGATGTATACGGAGGCACCTACCGTATTGTAAGCAAAGTCCTCAGCCGTATCGGAATTGAGTCCACATTTGTGGATACGACTGACCTGGAAGCCATCTCCAATGCAATTCGTCCGAATACGAAGGCATTGTATGTCGAAACGCCAACGAACCCGCTTTTGAAGGTTACGGATATCCGCGCTGTTTCGGAGCTTGTAAAAAAACATGATCTTTTATTGATCGTCGACAACACATTTGCTACCCCTTATTGGCAGACGCCAATTACACTTGGGGCTGATATCGTCATTCACTCTGCTACCAAGTATTTGGGCGGCCATAGCGATGTTGTAGCCGGTCTGGCTGTTGTGAACAGCGACGAGCTGGGAGAACAACTTCATTTTCTGCAAAACGCCATTGGTGCTATTCTCGGCCCGCAAGATTCTTGGTTATTGATCCGAGGTATTAAAACATTGGGTCTGCGTATGGAAGCGATTGAGCAAAATGCAAAGGAAATTGCAGCCTTTTTGGAAAAACATCCGAAGGTTAGCAAAGTGTACTATCCTGGACTGGAAAGCCATGCACAGCATGAACTGTCCAAAATCCAGGCCGAAGGCTTTGGCGGCATCATTTCCTTTGATGTAGGTAGCGACGCTAACGCGGTTGCACTTCTGAAAAAGGTGAAATATTTTACACTGGCTGAAAGCTTGGGAGCGGTTGAAAGTCTGATTAGTGTTCCGGCACGTATGACGCACGCCTCTATTCCAGTAGAACGTCGTGCAGAGCTAGGTATTACCGAAGGTTTGGTGCGGATTTCGGTTGGGATTGAAGATCTGGAAGATTTGATCGAAGATTTGCAGGCAGCATTGTAAGAAAATAATCGTAATGTTCAAGAGAGGTAGCTGAGGCTGCCTCTTTTTTTGTGTATTGTAGAATAAAGTATTGCTTTCCCTTAATAACCGAGTATAATACTTGGTAATAGATTGAGCCGAAAGGAGAGAGACCCTATGAAACAGATAAAAACACGCAGTTACCTGCAGGTAGATGACTATTTGGATCTTCTTAATTATGCGAAACAATTGAACGATATAGAGTGGCAACAGGAGCTCAAAGAAGCCCTGCGGCATCAATTGCTGGAGAATGGCAAAGAGACTAAAGATTCTGAGATTAATACGCTGTGGCGGCATTTTGATCAGATAAATGATGAATTGCTGAGGTTGTTTGATCTCTTACGGAATAGTAATAACGCGGCGGATCGAAACTCGTGGAGCGAACAGATTTGGGAGCTAAAGTTAGAACGCATTAAGTTGGAAAAGCAAATTCAAGCGAGTTATGCACATTTTTAAAATAGTAACTTCACCCTAAACATACTATACCCTAGTATTGTTAGCAACAATCATGGCAGCATTAAATAGGTTTTTAGATATAGAAATTTTTAATAACGAAGTGAAGCACTCTGCTTTCTTCGTTTTTTTTGTTTTATCATAGCTACTTTTTTGAGAAGAACAGAGGAGTACGTAGAGGTAATAACGAATAGTTTTATATAGTTAAATTGAATGTTAAACGGAATATAACCGCGACTACGTCTCTGAGGAAACAAAAACCTGGAGGGGGAATGTTATGAGGTTCACACATCTGGAAAAAGCAACAACTGTGCTGTCGGATCATCCGGTACGTCTGAGGTCTGCTTATGCAGTCGGTCCGGTCATGCTCCCGGAAAATTGCGGTGTGGGCAGGGAATGGACAAGTTATTTTGCCCATGAGGAATGGAATTTGGAAAAGGCTTGTGATGAAGAAGGAGTAGAGCTTTCAGCCGGAGGAAAGGCAGCGTGCCGATTATTGACCGAGCTGGACCCTCGGACTGCCGAACTAAATCTAGGTGTTTTTCCGCCTTTGGCCGAACAAGAAAGGCTTTTGCTGGTTTCAAATCTTCGTTGTATGGCTGCACAGGAAGTGATTTTCAGACCCTTTGAAGGAACGGGACAAATTTGGATAGATGGCACACTGGTATATGCGGAATCCGGTCCTTTTCGCTTGTATCTGGAGGAAGGCGATCACACGGTAGTTATCATTGCTGCGTTTATTCCCGAGGAGGCCCGCTCTATTCGTATCAGTGGAAATCAGGTATGCGACGAACCAGATGTGACAGAACTGCAACGTGAATTTGTAGAGCGTAATATACGTTTTCATATGGCTTGGTTAGAGGTTGAGAAAAGTGCTGGCAGGGAGGGTGAAGACAGCCCGATCTTATTTTATTTACTGCGTAAGGATCGGATAGATCTTCCCTTAGATCAAACGTTATGGGTCGAGGTAACGAATGATGAAGGCATGAAGCTGGATCGCTTTCCAGCACATTGGGAGCAGGAGCAAAGCTATGACTGGGACGAGGAAAAGGCCAGGAATACGGGAATGCTGCACTTCACCGTTACATATCGGGATCATGAGGCTGTGGAGCATCATTTTGTGTATTCGGCACTTGTGCGGCCTTTGTCAGTCGTCGTGGAGGGCTTGCAGGAAGAGTATGACCGGTACATTCAAGCCCGCGCTATAGATATTCTTCATTCTGCGCAGAAAATACAAATAGAGGGCCTGCTTGAGGAATTAAAAAGGTTAACGGATTTGCCGGAAGATCCTTTTGAAATCTGGGATTACCGGGTTGTACGTGAATATATCAAGCTATTAAAACAAATCTTCACGTGTGGACATGCCGAACAGTCACACTCCCCGTCCTTACTTCAAGAAGAACACATCTTTTTGTCTAATGACGGAATTGGGGAAGGATTTTTTGTCTCCCGTTTGGATAATAGTTTGCAACGCTATACCATTCAGCTTCCCAGAAGCTATTCGACTGACCGACAGTATCCTCTGATCGTTCTGATGCCAGGCAAGCGATATGAACTGGGCTTGCCGGATTTTCAGAATCGAGGTTTTGGGCAAGGCTGGGAAGAGGAAGCTATATTCGTTACTTTTTCATGCCGTGGTGTAACGTTGGGCAGTTATATTGGAGAAGCTGCTTTTTTGGAGGCGCTGGATGTCATACTGCAAGCGTACCGAGTGGACGAAGAGCGGATCTATCTGACGGGTTATTCGAACGGAGCATATGCGGCCTGGGCGATGGCACAGGCTTATCCTTCTCGGTTTGCGGCTATTGCGGTTATCTCTGGAGCGCCACATCCCAAGCATCTGATAAATCTGTTGAATATGCCAATATTGAATGTATGCGGAGATCAGGATTACTTATTTGCACAAGCATACACAGCCCCTGTAACAGAGCTTCCATCTGATCATTTTAAAGGTGTCGTAGAGCGGCAGTCTAATCACTGGGATACGCATGAGCTGAGACTTCTGGACGGCGTACTGGGTTGGCTTATGCAATGGAAAAGGGATGTCGTACCTCAGCGTATTGCCTATCGGACGGAACGGGGCAGACATAACCGGGCTTACTGGCTGGAACTGACGCGAATGGATGAAAATGAGGAATATGCCGAGTTGTACGGTGAAATGAGTGCCACAGGTGAGTTGGATATTGAGGCAGTTCACGCCGAAGAATTTATCATTCATCTTTCTCAAGAGGTCATGCCCTTGGAATTGGCCCAAGTTCGTATCGGAGCCCGTATTTTCGTGTTGGACTTGCGGGAATACAGCCGCTTTCGCTTTGTTAAAACACACTCACATAAACGTCCCTCACCTGAATACCGTTTGATTGCCGAACGGGAGGAAGAAAGCAGTGAATGCTTTTCAAAAGAATCGGATGCCAAAAAGGAAATTGTGGATTCGAAAAGCGTGGGAAGAAACGTTTTGAGCCATGGTATGGGTGTGCTTGACGTTTATATGGATCGTCTTCACATTGTCCTTCCATCCAGCTATGCTACACCGGAGGAAGAGCAGGCGGTGAGACGGACGGCGAACGCCTTGGCTAGCCCACGAACAGCGACTTGGAATCCGTATATCGGTGTTCATTATCCGGTGGTGTCTTCCAATGATATTACAGAGGAAGCACTGGCTGATAGCAACGTGATATGTGTCACTTCGGGCTTGTCCAGACATGAGCTGCTTCAGAAGCACCAAGCTGATCTGCAAATTACATGTACGGAGGAAGGGTATACATTGGGCGGCGATTTTACGGCAGGCGAGTATTGTCTGTCATATATTCAACCTAGCCCATGGTCTGCAACCCAGCAAATGCTTGTCGTAGCGACCAATTCCCCCCGTATGTTGGGTAAAAACCTATTTATGCGCAGACTGATTATGCCTGGATATTTTAATGGTTTACACCCATATTTGAATAAAGAGATTATTGTGTATGACAGCAAGGGAGTGCGTGCTTTTAACTTTACTTCCATCAGACATGCGCACCAAAAACTGCAAGGCCAATAAAGAAGACAGCTAATTAGACACGATAATCCTAAAATAAAAAAACGTCCGGAGTTGGGGAGGGGGACTGACCCCTTAACGTGAGACAAATCAAAACTCCTTCAAGAGAGCTCAACCATGTCGAGATATGGAAATAGCCTTGTGCGTCCACTTTATTGACAAAGCTAAAAAATGTGAATATCATCATAAACGTTTTGAATCCTTCTTCTGTCCAGGGAAAGGCACATTAAGTGCACAGGAAAAGATTAATCTAGTCATGCAATCTATTAATATTATTATAAGATATTTTTTTTGATCTATTTAGAGAGCAAATGCTCTCTCTCCGAAGGAGGGAAAACATAATGGAAAATTCATTTGAAAACAAGTCGGTTATTGTAACTGGTTCGAGTAAGGGGATTGGTAAAGGAATCGCCAAAGTCTTTGCTGAAAAGGGAGCTAAAGTAGCCATTATTTCTCGTAACCTAGATGAGGCCGAGATATGCGCTGCCGAAATCAGAGCATCCGGTGGATACGCGCAAGGCTTTAGAGGTGATGTCACGGATCGATCTTCTATGGAAATGATGGCACATTCAGTATCGGTGGCCTTTAGCGGCATTGATGTGTTGTGTGCTAACTCAGGTATTGCCCCTATGACTACAATTGAAGAAATGGTTGCTGAAGAATGGGATAGCGTGATGAATACTAATGTGCGTGGAGCTTTATTTTCTGTACAGGCTTGTCTGCCATTCTTAAAAAAAGCTGAATATGGAAGAGTGGTGTTAACATCTTCGATTACGGGGCCGTTGACAGGATTTGTAGGATGGTCGCATTACGGTGCCAGTAAGGCTGCCCAACTCGGTTTTATTCGCAGTGCAGCGCTTGAGTTAGCTCCGTTTGGTATTACAATCAATGCGATCATGCCCGGTAATACAATGACTGAAATGATACAAACCTTCCCAGAATACATTGAAACCATGCTTCCAGCTATTCCATTGAAACGGTTTGGAACCGTTGAAGAAATGGGACATGCAGCTGCATTTCTTGCCTCTAAGGAGGCTGGCTTCATCACGGGACAAACAATTATTATCGACGGAGGACAGAGCTTGCCTGAATCTTAATAAAAACAAGTTTGTACCAAGAGGAATAAAATGAATCCTTGAGTAGTCATACCCCTGTCAAGTAGACGAATGAAAAAAGCTAAGTTGCAAGCGCGTGCCGATACTCGATCGGGGCGCGCTTTTTGAGTTTATCCTGAAACCGCTGAGCTTCGCTCCGTCACCAGATTTGAATATCGCTTTTTAAGTAGTCCACCCCTGAGCTATCAAGTAATCTCGTTCTTCTTTGATACTGGAAAAGGAGGTACGTGTACGCCCCTCATCGGGCTGGATGAACCCTTGCGCCAATCGAGCGTTTCAGCATTTCGAACCTTCTTCACCCAAACTTTGAGTTGGTTAGCCATACGAAAATCCCCTCCAGGTTCACTCATACCCTCATGGTAACACACAAGGTTTTTTTAGAGTGCCTACTTGAAGGGGATGATACCACCCAGGCGATCCTGACGGTTTTTTGCTGCTTTATTGCAGTGGTTTGTCATGGTAATGACGTCATATATAGAAGGGCGTTAGGACAGATCAGTTTTTATACTGCTCCATCAGGTACATGATCTTTACTTCATCGGCTAAATCTCCAAAGGGTTCTAACGGATTCTCTTGAATGATATGATATAAACGCTGGATTCGTTCCTTTGGCAGCTTGCGTACATATCTGGAAATGAAAGCAGCATGGATGACTACGTAGCGCTTTTTACGGACGGCCGCACTGGCTACGCGGACGAGAATATCTTCGCCCCCTGCCAATTCCAGAATACGGCGCTCATAAAAGACTACGTATCGGAATGTCCGGTCCTTGATCAGCTCACGATTGAGTCTGGCAATCTCTCCGATATATCTGACCATAAGCGGCTCGAAGCTCTTGATCAGGAGAGGATCGAGCGTTAATTCCATGTCTTTGCGGAGAACAAAAGATTGCAGCAGGGCGACCTGCTGGAGCCTTATCCGATCATTGTGAATGAGTACAGCCATCTCACGCAGCATTTCATAGGAGACACGCTCACTGAGCTGCCGCAGGGCAACCGCGTTTTTATGATTAACGTTTAGTCCTTCCTGGATCTGCCCTATACGACCTCTGAACAGACGTATAAGCTGCCTACGCTGTTCATGAGGATAAATACCCTGCTGTAGAAGCACCAAGGGCAGCAGAAAGAACGCACCGACGATACCGCATAGAAACATTTGTTGCTGCGAGTGGCCGAAAAAAACAGTAGCGGCCAGCAATATGACGCCGACGGCAAGGTCTTTACGAAAATAACGTTTGGCTCTAAGTTTGGCATATTGCTCTACAGGAACTAGTGTATCCCGACCACATGATGTACACTTCTCTTCCCAAAGGGCGGTGAATTGTCCACAACGCTTGCAGACTCTTAGCTTTTGGAAGGCGTGCTCTGTGCGGGTAAATGGGCGAAATTGTACAGCTTGTTTGGAACTATTCATTGTGCTCACTTCTCCGGTTCAGCAGGGCCAAAAGCTCGGTGTCGATTTGTGTAATCGACGGGGCGCGTTTTTTATGTATATAGTAAATTAGTGATTTGATGGCGACAAAAAGAAACATAATCGCCAGACATCCGTATGAGATCATAGTGTACTTCCTCTTTCTGCTTGGATTTTTACTTCAATATTTTACATGGGCGGGTTTCGCTACTGTCATTTTTGTCGTATAAAGGAGAAGGCTGGTGCCCGATTGCCCTTGTTGGGGTATAATTATATCATTACTGCAGGATATTGGTAAAATCTCGCGGTATGACAGGCTTTTTGGTTGGATTCAGACCATTTGGGCAGTATTTTCAGCTGGCGTTCATGTAAAACTCATTATAATTTAATAGTAGGGGAGTACAACTGTAATTTAGAATGAGAATTAACCGGCAAAGGGGTACAAGCGATGTTTAGTAGAGACAGAAAATGGTTTTTGGTCATCGGAATCATATGTACAATGATCATGACCTCGATTTTGGCATGGCAGCCACAGATGGCGAATGCCGCTTCGCCCTCTGCTTCTAAGGTGGATGCGGTGCTGGTCGTCGATGTAAGTAATTCAATGAACACCAGTGATCCTGGGAAAATTGGCAATGAAGCCATGAAAATGTTCATTGATATGCTGTCGACGCAAAATGACAAGGTCGGGATTGTAGCGTATACGGATGTCGTACAGCGCGAGAAAGCCTTGCTTAATATTACATCCGAAGCGGATAAGCAGGAACTGAAGACGTTTATTGACGGACTGAACCGGGGGGCGTATACTGACACCTCCGTGGGTGTCAAGGAAGCGATCCGCATTTTGCAAGATGGTAAAACAGCTGGACATGCGCCTATGATCGTCATGTTGGCCGACGGTAACAACGATTTTAATAAGACGACAGGCAGAACCGAAAGCCAATCCGATCAGGATATGGCACAGGCTGTAGCCGAGGCTAAAAATAGCGGCGTTCCGATCTACACCATCGGCTTGAATGCAGATGGGAAGCTGAATAAAAACAAGCTTGCCGACATAGCGCAGCAAACGGGCGGCAAGTCCTTTATTACAAGCTCAGCGGATGACTTGCCGAACATTTTAAGTGAAATTTTCGCCAGCAATTTGAAGTTGAAAGTGGTGCCTTTGCAGTCCATTACGGCAAACGGCGACTATCAGGATGTAACGGTAACCGTACCGAACGATAGTGTGCTGGAGGCTAACATTTCGATCATGTCCTCGAAACCGGTGGATGCGAGACTGATAGACCCGTCGGGCAACACCAAGCCGATTCCTTCGAGCGATGTGCTGCTGTCCAAGTCCAAAAGCTACTCGCTGATTAAACTGCTCAAGCCTGTGGCTGGTGACTGGAAGCTCCAAGTCAAGGGAGTCCAGCAGGATCAGATTGATATTAATCTGGTGTTTAACTACGATCTGGAGCTGAAAATGGACGCACCGTCCGCCAAATCATACAAAAAAGGCGATGCAGTTCAAATTCGTTCCTACCTGACGAGCAATAGCCAGCAGCTTCAGGATCAGGAATTGTATGCGAATATGAATGCTGTTCTGAAGGTCAAGGATCTGGATTCCGGTACAACGAATGAGGTGCCGTTAACCAATGCAGGGGATTCTTTTACCGGTAGCTATACGATTCCAGATGAGCATGACTACGAACTAACCGTTAGAGCAGAGGAGAAGAGCTTCTACCGTGAAACACAGCCTGTAACCATCAGTGCTAAAGCAGGGGCGACGAGCGGTACGAATACAGGCACAACGCAGCCAACAACACCTGCTGAAAAGTCCAAGCTAATGCCACTCATTCTTTTAGGGCTGGGACTGCTCATTCTGCTGGTTGCCGCATATTTCATCTGGAAGGCTGTCAAAAAGGCCAACCGTGGCTTTGTCGGTCAAATCGTACTGGAAATCCGGGATGAGAACACTGGCGAAAAAACGTATCCACAATACAAGAAGCTGAACACCTTCCGGGGCAAATTTAATCTGCACCAGTTGCTGCAACTGGCACCGGAATTTGCTGGAACCGACAAGGTCGTGTTCACACCAGCCAATCAGGATCGTATCATTGTGCGCAGTACCCCCGAGATTACGATTGAGAAATCCGGACGGGCTGTAGACACAGGCAACGGTCTTGAACTCAAAAACGGTGATCGTCTGACCATCCCGTTAGCCAGTGTGGACAAAACCATTTTACTGGAATTTATTTCAGTAAACAGCTAAACGAACCCTTAGGAGGTCATATCTATGAAACCAGTAGTTAGAGAGCATATCCAACAATTAGACGTATCACTCGGCGGGGGGATCGTAAGCGATAAGATCAGAGTTGATACTATTGATAATCCTATTTTAATTATCGGACTCGGAGGCACGGGAATTGATGCCCTTCTCCGCTTGAAATATCAAATTAACCGCAGATTCAAGCTTCCAGCAGATCCGATCTCCAAGAAAAAGAGCGATAAACCGGACAATGTGGAATTTCTCGCTTTTGAAACGAATGAACAAGACCGCAACAAAAAATACAAGGGGATTGGTTTGGACCCCATCAATGAGTTTGTACTGCTATCCAATGCGGAAATCGGCGGATTGCTGCAAAACCGCAGCATTCTTGAGCCGTATATTACCGATTGGCTGTCTCCAGAGCTGAGCATTACCGATGGTATGAATGGGGCGGCAGGGGTACGTCAGGCAGGACGATTGCTGTTGTTCACCAAAATCAATCAGGTCGTACAAAGCATTGACAAAAAAATCAAAACCTTGTCTGAAGGCACCAACAAGAAGCTTATGGTGTTCCTGCTGTCCGGTTTGTCCGGCGGTACAGGAAGCGGTACCTTCCTCGATATCTCATATATCGTCCGAGGAATTATTGAGCGTGACTATGGCTCTGCAGGTGTAGACCGTGTAAATACATTAGGTTATCTGTTTACACCGGATATTAATTTAGCGAACAAAAGCCTGAGCGAGCATACACGTGAATATATTAAAAAGAACGGCTATGCTGCACTGAAAGAGCTGGACTATTGGATGAATGTAGACAGCCGTGGTGAACGCTTTAAGCAGCAGTACGGAAATATTTTGGCCGTGAACTCGCCGCTTCCGCCGTTTAATCTGTGTCATCTCATTTCGGCCACGAATACGGAAGGCAAGCTGTTGGAAAATGCTTATGATTACTGCATGAATGTCACCGCCGAGAACATCACCAACTTTATGGCGAGTGAGGAAAAACAGTCAGGCGAAGAGTTTGCCATTCATGACTATATCAGCAATATCCGTACCAACATCGCACAAATGAATAAGGCCTATCCGGCAAACTACGATTACAATATTATCGGGGCTTCCTCGGCGGTACTGCCAATGGAGGAAATGACGACATATCTGGCCTATCGAATGTTTGGCAAAATGTCCAAAATGTTTGAGCAATCGCCAAATCAAGAGGATGTAGAGAAGTTTGCCCGCAAGCTGGGCGTGGATCTGGATAGCATGATCAAAAACTTTGAATCCCGTGTACCTGAGCCGCTTCCGGGCTTTGAAAACAGTGAACGGTTGAGTTATAGCAATGTTGTTAAAATGCAAGTTGTCAATATGGACACCGAGCTGGAGCAAACGTTCCTGACGCGTGCCCGCGAAGAGTATATCAAAGCGAAGAAACAGCTTCCTGGCGAAATTACAGGACAGTTTACGGACCAAATCCGCCGGATGTTTCTGCATCCTGAGCAAGGGCCGTTTTATGTATCCCGCATGATTTATACTGAAAAAGGATTTAGCTTGCTGAAAATGCTGCTTTCATATGTTGAGACGTTGCGTGAATCACTGCACCGTATTCCAACGGACATTGAATGGGCGCGTGAGCAGGCGAACGAAAAGCTGGGCGATGCCAAGAGCGCGTTTGTGTCCAAGGATAAAAAGAAAAATGCGTACATTGAAGCGAAAATTAATGAATATTGGCTGCGGGCTGATGTGGAACGTACAGAGCAGCTCATTGAATTTTATGAAGACCTGTATGACCTGTTGAACAAGGAAAATAGCCGCATTTATAATGTATTTACTGAAATTTTGAACGCATTGAGCGCAATTTTCGAGAAGAATGGCGATCTGCTGATAAATGGCGAAGAACAGTCCGATCACAAAGGTAACAAAACGTACTATTGGAATCTGGTAAGTGTACCGGATATTTCTGAAGTTGTGACCAAGCTGCTGGATAACCGCAACGGTGACGATTTGATTCGTGATTTTGCCCAAGAATTGCTCGAAAATTCAGATCAATGGGTGAAGGATCAGGATATGGACATCATCAGCTCAATCTCCAATTTCTTGACTGATAAGTTCGGTGATCTCATTACCCGTTCCATGGAGGATTTCCTCGTCATGAAATACGGGCAAGATGAAGCCATTGAAAAATTTGTGGAGCGCTACATTGCGAGTAAACTGGATGAGGAAGCTGTACCTGTGTTCCATCTGAGCAATAGCTCTGGCAACTTGTACTTCCCGTCATGGGGATTCGTTTCAGTACCTGTACAGTCGCCTAATATCCTGAAAGGCGTTCGCAATTATCAAAATAATGCAATTGGCAAATCACACTTTACTATTAAAGAGAGTGAAGTTCGTAACCGGATTTTCTGGCTCAATACGCGTAATGGTGTTCCTCTGTTTGTATATACGCCGCTCAAAGTGTATGAAGAAAGCTATGAAAAAACGATTCTTGACCGCGAAGGTATTGGCCGTCATCTGGTGCAAACAGGTCAGAACAATTGGACTAATCTGCCGTCGCCGATTCCTGAAAAGTCATGGGGCGAAACTTACGTCAATTCGCGTGTGCAAGCTTACAATGCCCGCATTCGTAATGATTTTGACCGTGCCAAGTCACTTGGCGTGATTCGGGAAAAGGATGTCGATCAGAATACGAGCAGCCGCTTCACTGTAATCCGTTCACATGCGCTAGATCTGAATGCGATGCTGGCAGGCTACGATATGCGCTTGCAGGAATCCAAGCCGAATTTGGGTGAAGTAAAAAGAGCATGGTCTGAGTTGAAACGTCTGCTGGCTGAAGGGCTGGAGCAGGCCGGAAGCAAGGACATCTTTGGCAGCATCAATGAAGAGATGGCGAAGGAAAACCTGATCCGTTCACCAGAATTAACACAGGTGGTTCGTGAAGAACTGGCGAAATATACACAAATTGAAGCGAAAGCCGCTGAATTGGAAGCTTTGCTGGGCAAATATCAGGATGAAGAAAAATGGCTGGATCAGTTCATTCAGGCACTCTATACGGACACGATTACGAAAAAAGGTGCTTTGTACGTCTATGATCGCGACGAAGAGGAAGAGGCTTGGGAGCCGTTTGCCAATGTCATGAAGAGCCGTAATTATGTGGAGTTTGAAGTGTTTACAAACTTCCGCGGTTTGGAAGAAAAGAAATTTGCTGCTCTAATGCGCAAGGCGGATCGCCGTGATGCTGTATTGACTTCATCGGAGGATATTACACCATTGCTGTCGAAGCTGGACGAACTGGCTGCGATTTACACAGAGGCCCGCAATCAATTGGAATATGAAAAGGTGGAGCTCGCTAACGGAGCGGAACTTTATGCATTCTATGCTCAAATGGCTGGAAAATTAAACGACATCCGCAGAAAGTTGAAGTAAAGTATGAGAGAGCAGCTGTTACGTTATGCGGCTGACTATGCAGTCGCAGAGGACCAATTAATCGGAAGCGGAGATGGACGCAGTAGCATCCATTTCCCGTCCGTGTTTCTTTTTATCGGTGATCGCATGAACCCGGTGATGAACACCATTGCAGATATCAACCGGACCAAGTGGGATAACAGCACGGGAGTAACGTATATTCAGATCCGCTCGCAGGAAGAACATGCGGCTGTAGATCGTTCGGTGGATGCTATTGTTCATACGATAGCGGTACCGGAGGAAAGTGGCCACCAAACGATACGCCGTGACTTGCACCAGGCTTTTTATACACATGAATCGCAGCTAATTGAGCTTAACACCGCGTTGCGCCGGGCTAGTGGACATCTGGCAGATTACGGTCGGTTGTATTCTTCGTTCGAGCGTGTTCATTTGTCGATTTTGACGACAGCGGATGACCCCATGAACGTATTAATCCCTGAAATTACGCTGTTGGCGGAGTATATTTTTGCACAGTCTTTTAAATCGGTACAAATGGATCTGTATGTGTTGGTGAATGAAAGCGATCAGGCTGTCCAATTCGGCTACAGTAGTGCAACGTCCGTTGCTTTTATGCGGGAGCTGGACTATATCCAGAGTCCAGAGTATACGTTTACGGCACCGCTTCATATGACTGAGGACAAATTGACCATTCCAGTATCCCATGCTCCATCACCGTTGTTCGATCTCGTCTATGTGCTGTCCGACAAGAACGAACGCGGCGTAACGGTGCCGAATAGCCTGCGGGAAAGCTGTGACATCATTTGCCACATTCAGCTTCTTAAAAACCGCTATCAGGCAGGAGATTCCTATCGGTCACAGGATGGGGGATACAACAATACATCGTTTAAAAACAACATCATGACGGAATCCGGGCGGCAGGGTTATGTGTCGGCTGGATTTTCCCGAGTCAACCGCCCTAACCAGTCAATCGCACTTACGGTGCTGTATCATTTTTATGTGAAGCTGCTAGAGCGTATGAGAACAGAGCAGGAGTGGGACATACGCGATAAGCTGAATTATTTTGGTTTAGATGCTGCTGAGCGCGGTCGCACGCGAAATGATCTCGTTCCTGGTAATGAGGCGATCACGGACATGAGCGCACTGATGACCAGCGGAGCCAGCTACGGCTCCTTGAAGCGAATGACATTACGTGAGGCGGAGGGAGCCTTGTTCGGTCAGGGCTGCGAAGCCTTTTTCCGCGATAACTGTGAACGGATTATGCACAAACGGTTGGGAGATTTTCAGGCGGAATCAGGTCTGCAGTTGGCTGTGAATGCAGCTTCCAAGGAATATCCTGAAATCGGCTTATTCGAGTTGACAGACTGGACGGATGAAAATAAAACAGGAAATGTGCTTACGGCCATTCGGGGGCTGATTCGGGATACGTCCAATGACTTGCAGATTAGTACCGCTGAACTGGACACCCTGTATAGCGGTCAGGTGGAGGACCAGCCTTTTCAACGACTGCCACTCATGGATAAGCATAATGTGCGCAGCTTGATTCGTTACCTGACCGAGACGGTTTACGGGCACAAACTGCACATGCTGCGAATTCAAGCCGATTTGGAGCTGCTTCGTCGCTATGAACTGGCACTAGAAAAATGGCATGCACAGGCGAAGCATATTACAGTACAGCTTTCCAGCCTGGAGCGTGAACTGCATCAAGCTGCAACGGATAGTATTCGGCAGGCTGATAGTTACACAGGTCAAAACCTGTTCGAGTATTACGAGCGTGTGACGGAGGATGTCATGCGTGAGCTGGAGAGCAAGCGGGGAAAATCTATATTCTTTGATACCCGGCATATGGGGCCTGTATCCGGATTGCTGGACGGGGGCCTGTCCGCATTGGTGGATCGACTTACGCAGACCTGTCGAACCTTGATTCTCAGTTCACAGCCGTTTAATCAGACCTTCGAAGAAGAATTATTGCGGCGTGCCAATGTAGCTGCTGCATATGAAAATCGGCTGGTCGTTCCGAAGGATGAGCTGTTTAAGAAACTGTATCAAACGTTAGAGGAACATGGTGGAATTAACGTACGTTTGCTCGACTATACCCATGAGCATCGGTATGAAGAAAAGTACTTCTTTGGTGACTACGAAGGCGAATTTCTTCCTTATGCGATGGATGTGGACATTACTTCGCGTATTTACAAGCTGGGTTTTGTACATGAGCGTCGCAGCAGCGGGGTGGAAAAGCTGCATTTGATGGGCGGCTTCCATCTGGAGGATCTGATGGTTTACCGCAACGGCAAAACGTATTATGAGACATATACTGCGAATGGTTTCGTGTTTCACGGAATCGACGTGGACCGGTTGCCGGAATTGCGGTAGCCACATATTAATCCTACTTTAATGATGGAAGGAAGCAACGATTCTTATGAAGCAACGTAAATTTAACGTTCTCCTATTACTGTTCGGCTTGTTGGGTGCTGTAGTAGGCTTCATCTTGGGAGAGCTTATTCTTCACAAATTGATAGGGCACTGGCCGCATATCGTCGTGATTGGGCTGTATTTTGGCATCATGGCACTGTGCATTGGCCTAGGTTGTCTGATTGGCGAACTAATTTCGCCACAGTTAAATGGGCATTCATGGCGGCAGCGCTACTCCGGGTTATCCTGGAAGTTACTGGTGCCTGCTACACTAGTGATGTTGTTCGTGGCAGGTCTGCTATTGGAGTTGGGCTATCAGGTTAACCCTGAAGGGCGCAAGAGCGTACAGGACCTCGTGCTTGTGATTGATAATTCCGGGAGTATGCAGCAAACAGATCCCGATAATGAGCGCCTAACGGCTGCCAAGAGTCTGATTGGCCAAATGGATGGAGACAAGCGGGTAGCCATTGTTTCATTTGAATCTGCTGCGCAGTTGGTTCAGCCATTTACTCCCATTGGCACAGATGCAGAGAAGCAAGCGGTTTATTCCAAAATCGATAGTATGCAGACTATAATGTCAGGCGGTACAGAGATCGGGCTTGCTTTGGACGAGACGATCAAAGAGATTGAAACCCAAGGTAATGCAGAAAAAGGTTCTCTCGTTATCATGCTCTCTGATGGCTTTAGCGATCTGGATACCCAGACAGCATTGGCTCCTTATATCGCCCGCCAGATTCCGATTAATACGATCGGGCTGAAACTGGCAGAGTCGGATGGTATAGCCTTATTGCAAAATATTGCTGACCTGACGGGCGGAACTTATTCTAATGTAGCCAATGCCCAAGGACTTACTCAGGCGTTCGGAAAAATATATAACAAAATCGGTGATCGCACACTGGTAACGGAGCGGACAGGTGAGTATGCCGACAGTCTGTATTTTGCCATTTATCGCGTAACGGCGCTGGTCATTATCGGCGCTTTATTGGGATTGGCTCTTGGGCTGATGTTCGATAACCGTTTTCTCGCACGGAATTTTGCGATTGGAGGAGTCCCGGCAGGCTTGCTCGCTGGTTTTATTTTGGAAAAGGGACTATCTGGCTCGCCTATAGGCGACTTGATGATTCGTTTGGTGGCAGCGCTCGTACTGGCAGCCCTTATTGCTGTCTTTTCGCTTGTTCTGCCGATTGCGGAAAATACTCGCCGATCTTCCGGTGGAGGAAGTCAGGGTGCGCCATCAGGACGCCGGAGAGGGGCACCGGAAGCCCCGACGCGCAATCGACGCAGCAGTGGATTTTAGAACGGGAGGCTGGAACTTATGCAGTATAGGGAAGCACAGCCCGGTGATCCTATTATTTCGGAGCTGAGCCACAAAATTGATGACAACCGGGTTGTGTTACGCTGGCAGTGGCCTGAGGGCGCAGCCGTGGTATATATTGCGAAACAATCAGCCGATGCAGGTGTGAATGGGCAAAATGAAGGTGAAGTTTTACCGCCTTTTTCAAGCCTAAAACTTTTTACACGCGAGGAGTATAAGGCTGCTGGCAGCTATCGTGACCGAATTGAAGGCATTGGACGCGTGCGGTATATCGTATATCCAGCTGTTCGGGAGGATGGAGACACTTACGTGATCCGTCAGCAAGACGGAGCCAACCAACTGGAGTTGAGCACGGGGAGGGCTAAAATCAGATATGCAGTTCACCATAAAAAAAGCTGGTTTCGCAGCCGCAAAACCGTCCAGATTCAGGTGACAGCCGAAGTTCCTGTCCCGCAAGAGGCGCTTTGCTACGTGAAGAAGCGCGGGGGTTATCCAGCAGACCGGGACGATGGAACCTTGTATCCGTTCACGGCACCTTTTGCCGCGGGACGGAATGTTTTACCCTCTGTTGAAGTGGGGGGAGATGAATATGTGCGGCTGTTTTTTACGGATGGCCAGAAATATGGCACGGTATATGAATTAGTCCCTGAATGAAAGGAGGCCGCAACCGATGAGTTTTCTTAGCAATTTATTCAGAAGAAAGCCACAGGCAGCGCCAAGGCCGTTATTTTATGATATTGTGTGCCCTTATTGCTTTAGTAAATTTTCCCCGGAGGAAGTGGTATTCCGTGCTTCTCATCACCGTGAAGATGACGAGGACTACGCTTTGGGTGAAGATGAGCTGTTGAACAAATATCGGGAGCGTTTTGGTTTGGACAGTGTGCATGATATGGAGGCGATTTTGCATCCCCATGATGTCCCTGAGGAACATCGATTGTATTCTGATCATGTACTGACAGGACTGACCGACCGTTATGGCGAGCTGACGCGTCACCGACTGTGCCCGCACTGCCATAACGAACTGCCCGTGACCGCGGGTAAGGTGCCTAGCAATATCATTTCGATCATTGGAGCTTCGCAGGCGGGGAAATCTGTTTATATGACCTCACTGATTCACACGTTGCAGCATGTTACGGCCGATCATTTTGACGCGGCTTGCATGCCGCTCAATGCAGAGATCAGCCGAAAGTTCCGCACCATGTATGAGGAGCCCCTATTTGAACGAGGGGATCTGCTTACATCGACACAAAAAGAAAAGATGCAGGAGCCTTTTATCTTCCAGTTTGTATTTAAGGATGAGGAAAAGCCGCCACTGACGCTGGTATTTTTTGATGTCGCCGGTGAGGGAATGGTAGATCAGGACTATCTGGGACTGCATGGACAGCATATTAAGAATTCTGCAGGTATTCTCTTTATGGTCGATCCACTGCAAATCCGCTCTATTCGGGAGCGCATTAAGATTAACCTTGGCGATAAGCCGGGTGAATGGGTCTCGCAATATGATGAACCGCGTGATGTCGTACTTACGATGTTCGGCGATTTTATCGCTTATCAGGAAAAAGGGAAAACGGACATTCCGACCGCTGTCGTCCTGACCAAAAGTGATATGCTTACTGCGTTGGCAGATGAAGAAGGCACATACATCAAGACGAACAGCAATATTTTTAATCCGATGGAGCATCGCAAATATATGGATTTGGATGAGTTCGCGAACATTGATGGCGAAGTTCGACGCTTCATCGAAAAGGTGGATAAGCCGTTCAAGGGCACGATGGATGTATATTTTACGGATACGGCCTATTTCGCAGTTTCCGCGCTGGGTAGCAATCCGGTGGAGCAAAAGCTGCAAGGGTTGGTTAGTCCGATCCGTGTGGATGAGCCATTCATTTGGCTGCTTTATAAGTTGAAGTACATTGAGGGGAGAGAATCACAGTGAGTTATTCTACCTCTCATTTAATACAACAGCAGATGTACACACGGGAACGGCGTGGTATTTTCCGTTCTACGGAAGGCTTCGATACAGTGGCTAATTCCAAAGGATTGGATGCTTCTTTTATTAAAAAGGTGCTCCATCCCTTATGTGTATATGATGCGCCTGCTGCTTTGACGGCGCGTGGTGAGAAACAGGAAAGCGTCTATCCGGAAGCTATACATCTGGTACGGACGGAGTCCGGGGATGTAGTGCTTGGCCGCAGTATTTATAAGGCCGCGGATTTTACTGGGCTGCGGAGCGCCTTTTTCACGCACAACTATGTGATTCCAGCCGGACATGGTGAATCTCCGTCTGACTATAAGCAGTGGCTGAACACATCCTTTGTTGATACCTATGATATTGAGCAGGGAACGGATTTGCCGGAATTGGAGCGTCTACCGGGTGGAAGTGTATTTCCGGCTGTTGACCCGTCTACAGTGCTGACTCAATTACAGCTGAGCGAAGAAGTGTTCAAACAGCTTTTATACGCAGTCATGATGTCCGCAGCAGGTCGCAAAAAGGTATATGTAGCGCTGAATGTTCCTGTAGAAGCGGTCGGATCTTCAGCCAAGCAGCTACTGGGTGTGCTGTATGCGGCACTGCCTTATGCATTTCGTAACAGACTCGGATTTCTTACATATGCACAGGAACCGAACAGCAGAAAAGGCATTCACTTGATGTTCGTTGAGCCTTTTAGTTTGCGTCCCGGTGATCGGAATGTGGAAAAGGACTTTGTATTTGACCTGTCTAACCATAGTCGAATACTTAATGTGGATGCAGAGCAGGTGAGACAGCCGTATTTTGACTGGATTGTCCGTGCGTTGCTGAATGGTGAGACGCCGGACGATTTCTTCAAATTTGCCGAGCAAATGCTGACAGGTATGGAGGCCGGGCGTGATTTGACGCCATCCAGCTATCATGAGCTAATTACGTTGTACAGAATTGAGCAGGGAGAGCGGGCATTATACAACGAACAACGAATCGCTGTGTTACGAAGCTTGACTGATTATTTATCGCCACCCGATGCGCTGCCACGTAAAATGAGGCTGAATGATCTGTTTCTGTCGTTTTTTGATCATGAATTTGATCGGGTGAAGGATGGATATATTCCAGACGTAGGTCTAGTCGATAGTTTCAAGGACTATTATAAAGTTCATGCACGCAGCAGCGAAAATCGGTTGGTGGAATATTTAATCCGTTCGCTAAACAATGCTTATACTGCCAGAAATACGGAAGCAGTTACGTATATTTATCATACGATTGAAGAAAATCCATCATTAGGCAAGGCATATTTTACGAAAGTGTTGGGTAATCCAGCACTTACAAAAATGCTGTTCATTCCCTACATGGACAGTCAGATGAAAAGAACACCGGATGCCAAGGGACTGCTGGCTGTTGTGCACGAATGGGGCAGTCGGTATATCGAAGTGTCGGCGAATGCCGATTTTCAGCTTTTGGCAGAATCTGCGCTGATGGGCAGACTGCGTGCCGAAAGAAAACCAGTAGAGGCTGTGGCTGCCATTCACCAACGCTTGCGTCAATGGGACAGCAGCTCTGCCGTAGGCAAACTGTCCCCGCTGGAGCAATCTGGACTAACAGAGCGCTTGCAGGAAGCGTCGGATCGGTATTTACTTACCGAAGTAGAGCTAAAAGAAATATCACCCGATCAGGTCGTACAGATTCCCTTTTTCACACGGCCCGATTTGGTGCAGTGGGTTGGAAAGCTGCCTGCTCCTCTCAAGGGACAAGCAGTGCGATTGATTGCGGCTTACGATTGGTTTAATACGGAGGAACCGGAACCGTCGGTGCTGGACGGCCTGGAGCCTGGCGAAGTAGAAAAGGTACAGGATTGGGCTTATGGCTGGCTGCCCCAGCAGCTTGCGGAAGGCCATTTTGCCCGTCTGTTGCCTGCTTTCTATCGTTCTGACGGGCCGGGAGAAGGAATATTGGACTTCGCTCGCCTAGTCGGTTCGATCCGCAAATGGGCGAAGGATAACGATACGATGTACCGTTTTATCCGATGGTCAGAGGAACACCCCGAGTTTGCTACTCCACGTGGCGGTTTCGAACCGGCGTATCGACGTGCGCTACTTCTATTCTTCCAAAAGGAAGGACGAGAGGGATTGCACAAAAAAACGCTGTGGCGTCAATATTTTGAACCTGCAAAGCCTGCTTTTAAAAATTTCTATTTGGCAGCAAAGCGGGAGACGGACACGCCGTTGGTCAAAACACTTCGTCGTTTCCGTAAAGGTGGGGTGATTTCCGGGATTGTGCTGATTGTCATTGCAGGTACGCTAGGTGGCCTTAAAGCAACCGGGGTGATCGGATCTGGTGACACACCTGCGCCTGTTGCTGCCCCGAAGCCTGTACAACAGCCTGTAGAGCCTACAGTGCCCGTAAAAGAGGAGCCTACGGCCATAGTGACACATGTGCCTAATACCAAGTCCACTACGAAAATGGTCAAGCTGCTATTTGCGTTTCAGACATCGACAGAGCAGGCAGAATTTAAGCCGAAGAAGCTCGTCATTGTCGGGGCGGATCAACAGGAGCACTTATACGAAAATTTTACGCTTGCTGAACAGAACGACAAGGAAGCAGCCATTAAAGCGAACAATGATCCATCCAGTGGCGTAAATATTGGGAACTCCACCACAAAAAGCACGACAGCAGATGGACAATCCACGGACAGTGGTTCCACAGCTCGTGGTGGTACATCCAGCGGAAAAAGCGGCGATCAGTCTGGAGCAGTGACAGACAATACGGACGGAGGCTCGACTTCAGAGATTTCTACTGAGGGTAGTGGTAATGGAACCAACACAGACACTGACGCACCATCGGAGTATGATCTGAAGAAGTATCCTTATCGTACGCTGTTGACCATTTGGCAACGGCTGGAGCTGAATGATGCTAGTACGGTTACCGTTGATGGAGAAGAATATCCGCTAGTTCAAGTGAAAACTTCAGACTAAGCAACAATAAAACAGTAATGAATGATGAATGAAGTAAAAGACGGGTTTCCTTCAAGGGCTCGTCTTTTATTATGCCTATATTTCCATAAAGGATGAATTCAAAATTTGAAATTCACCTTATCTAATAAAACATCATTTTACGAAAGTATTGACACCAACTAGGCAGCTGATTAAAATTAGTTGGAATTCAAACTATTGAAATTAGATAGATATGGAGGTTAGTAGTGAGATGGGAAGTGAGGTGTATCCCGTTTGTCTTCCTTGGGAGGAAGAGAGTACGATGTATTTAATTAAATGGATTTTCACTACCGTCCGGCGCGAAATTGAAACAGCACTGCGCCCTTTGGGGCTCACCTCCCCACAATCGCAGACGCTCTATATACTGGCGATGTCGCCTGGAGTCACCAATACGGATTTGGAAAAGCTATTGCTTATTGATAAATCAAGCGTTACCAGCCTGGTTAACGGGATCGTTAAGAAAAACTGGGCAGTACGCAAAAGTCACCCGGAAGATGCACGAATGAAGCAAATCTATTTGACTGAGGAAGGTTTGGAGATTCACAAGACAGCTGAACGTACCATTGAGGCAATTAAAAGCTCGGTAGGTGAAACGTTATCTGTCGGAGAATCGGAGACGCTGCGCGGCCTGCTTAAAAAAATTCTCCACGATTACCGTTATGCGAACACCCGCGTTTGAGCGGATATATAGAGAGTTTGCCCGGATAGGGATATTCAAAAGCAGTGAAATACGATCTTAGATAAGAGGTTTACAGGAGAGGGAGAAAACCAAATGGTAAATGAACAAACTTATCCCAATGCGGATAAGCTTATGCGTGTGTTGGCTTTCACACTTGTTTTTTCAGTGATGAACGCTTTTATGTTTAATGTCGTTATGCCTGTGATTCGGGAGGAGTTTCATATTAGTGCTTCCGATGTAAGTTGGTTGCTGACTGGCTATATGATTGTGTATGCGGTTGGTTCAGTGACCTACGGCAAATTGGCAGATAAATATCGTCTTAAGGATTTGCTGACGTTTGGGATTATCTTTTTTGCACTGGGTTCGCTTATTGGACTGTTGGCCAATCAATTTTGGATGCTCATTGTAGCTCGTTTGCTTCAGGCTGCAGGGGCTGCTGTTATTCCGGCAACTGCTATGATCGTCCCAGTCCGTTATTTCTCGGCTGAAAAAAGAGGACGTGCTTTGGGTGTCACAGCAATCGGCTTGGCGTTAGGTACTGCACTGGCTCCGATTATTTCCGGTTTGATCACAGGCTTTGCAAGCTGGCGTTTTTTGTTCGTCATTTCCATGCTGCCACTGATCGCATTGCCGTTCTTTCGTAAATATTTGGACGATCAGCGTGGAGAGGATCAGAAGTTCGATTTTCTTGGTGGATTATTGCTGGGTGGAACAGTAGCCTTCTTGTTACTTTCGATTTCGCAAACCAATATGATGTTTTTTCTGCTCGGTATGGTGTTATTTGCACTGTTTATATGGCGCATTAACACTGCGCATGATCCATTCATCCAGCCGAAGCTGTTCCGTAACAAGCAATATTCATACGGGCTCCTTATCGCTTTTTTAGGGACGGGGATTAGCTTTGGATTGCCGTACTTGGCACCGCAGTTTCTGAACAGTCTCAATCAGCTTACGCCGGCAATAATTGGACTGGTTATGTTTCCGGCTGCTATTGCTTCGGCTCTATTGGGTAAAAGAGGGGGGCGTTTGGCGGATAGTAAAGGAAATTCGTTTCTCGTCTATACAGCTGTATCGCTTTTGTTCATCTGTTTTATCAGCTTGTCTACGTTTGTGGGTGCATCTCCGTATCTGATTTTATTTTTGCTTATTTTCGGAAACGTAGGTCAGACCTTCATGCAAATTGCCATGTCCAACACGATTTCTCGTACCTTGTCGAAAGACCAGATTGGTGTTGGAATGGGGCTGCTATCTCTGCTGAATTTCATTGCCGGAGCGATCACGACAAGTATTTTGGGCAAAACGCTGGATAGTTCGTCGTCCTTTCATTTGAATCCTGTCGTATCTAATGTGCAGGTGTTCAATTTTAGCAATATTTTTACGGTGCTTGCACTGATTGCGCTTGTGACGATGGGACTTTATGCGTTGCAATTCCGAAGGGGTTCACGCCGTAATACGCCTGCTGTTGAACAAGGATAAACATTTGATGCAAACTCATGCCAAAACAAGGGTATAATATAGAAGGAAAAGTTCATCTATGGAAGGACGGAGTGTCCAGCATGACAAGAAACCTTCAATATGTGCCCTATGGTTATGAGCCTCCGATCGAGACGCATAAAGGGACCATGGTCTACTATGATACGTTTGAGCAGATTACAGCCAGAGAGCTAGAGCTTTTTGCCGAAACGGGGGCTGCATTATCTTTTACAAAGCTGGTGCTGTATCCGCTACATGAAGAAACCGTCAGAAGAATGTGGAAGCAGCCGGTACGTTCGTATTACAAGCGGGTGGACGAGCTGGGAGAGTGGCAGCGGGAGCAGGCTTTGAGTGCTGTTGTGATTGAGAGTTGGGAAGGTAAGCGTAAAAAGTATACGCCGATTGAAGCAGCCATCCGTTTTTTGGCGGAAAAGTATACGACCCCACTTTTTTTGTACATGAGTCCTGAAACTGCAAATTTGTGCGCTTCCTATGCATCGTTTGGAGAATGGATTAGAAATGTCAGATTGCTGCTTTCGAGCGAACCCCAGGAACTTCATCCGAAGCTTGCACAGTACCGTAATCGCTGGAACACGGTAGAAGAAGCGACAAACCGTGACTCTAAGGTTGACAAAGCGGAGCATGAATTATAGAATAGAACTAATCGTAAAAATTACTATTGTAATTGTATACCATGTATTCCAATTAAGGAGGAAGAGAAATGCGCGTAATTGTTACCTTGGCATGCACCGAATCCGGTGATCGCAACTATACAACAACCAAGAACAAAAGAAATCATCCGGAGCGTCTTGAAATGAAAAAATACTCTCCGCGTCTGAAAAAGTACACGATCCATCGTGAAACTAGATAATTTGAGGCTTGCTATATAGCAACCTGAATGATCCTGCATCCTGAACGGAGCCTGTAATTCTAATGAATATAGGGCTTCATGAAAGGAGCTGCGGCATGATCTCTCCAGTTAACGATGAAGAAATCGTGTTAAGTTTGCAAAAGCCTGCGTTATGGAACCGGCGAAAACTTGAATTAGTCCAGTGGACAGAGCGTCCAAAGTTAAAGCTTGCACCTAAGAAAACGGCTTTTTTTCAAGGCTGTATGATAGATGCCGAGCTACATGGCACGCTTTGCCTTTTGAATCGAAAGCACGTGGCTACCGAGTTCTCCTGTGCTGGTGTCAGCATTTGGGACGAGCCGGAGGACCATTCACTATATGCTTATATAACGATGAAGGCTGACGAAAGATCCGGAGCGTTCGTGCAATGGGCGATGCGATATATGCGGCATCGTTTGCTTGTCGTTTACGAGCTTGAGCGCAACCGTTATGATCTGTCGTCTTTTTTTCTGGGACATAACCGTTCCTTTTGCCAACTGATGGAGTATTGCGCCAGTACGTTTGAGTTTGAAACTAAAACTATATGAAAGATTAGGTGAAACTAATGAAAAAAGATATTCATCCAACATTGAACAAAGTTATCTTTTTGGACCCTAGCTGTGGATTTACTTTCCTGAGTGCTTCCACTAAATATTCGCAAGAAACGATGGAATGGGAAGATGGCAACACATACCCAGTTATCCGTGTAGATACTAGCTCCGCTTCCCACCCGTTCTTCACTGGTAAACAAAGAAACGTGGATATCGGTGGCCGTGTGGATCGCTTTAACAAAAAATATAACCTTAAGTAAGAACAGTCGAGCGTTATGTTTATGGATTATGCTAATAATCCGTGAACATCGCTTTTTAAAAAACCTCCTGCAGATGCAGGAGGTTTTTTTGTCTTAATCTAGACCTGTCATTTATAGCGAAAGGAAGCACTGTTCCCATTGGTCGGTAATGGATGCTTTGTCGAGCTGCTCCCCAATTAGCGTGACATATCCCTGACTCACGGGAAGTGCAGTAGGCTGCCACTCCAAGTGATTTCCTGAAAATTGCAAAAGCATTGTACCTTCCTGAGGAAGCACGCAATAACCTTTCGCTCGAAGCAGTGAGGAACCTAACCCGGTTAGAAAGTTTTCTAATCGTTGTTTTTCGAGTGGCTGAGGAGAATATTGATGCAGCGTTATGCTCTCCAGACGGGAGAACGAATGAAGCTGCTTAGGATCGTGGTTATGACTGTGTGTCGAAATAACTTTGAAAGCCGTACTTCTGGAGACACTACTGGTGCTTCCGATACTTTTGACGGGAATGGGGACGAACGGTGCATCTGCATCAGTGAGCTGGACCTGTGCAGGTGCTGGTTGAGGTGTCTGTGCAGGTTTCGCGGCAACGGATGCGGAGGCCAGAACAGGCTCTAGTAGTGGTTCAAGGTCAACCCGGCTATATTCAGTAGTTTGCAGCTTGGCCGTATCGTTGAGCTTGCGGATGCTCTTGACGACCTTCGTCACTTCACGGCTGCTTGCTGCATCCGTCTTGTTCACCACAATGAAGTCTGCGGTGCGCAGCTGTCCGTGCAGGGTGCGAACCAGTTCTTTATCAGCCGTAAAGCGGCTGTTGTATTCATGGAACAGCTCAGCATCCACAACACTGATGCTGTGAACCAGATAAAGCCGATCTGCCAGTAGAGGGGAGCGAAGCTCCTCCAGTACTTGTTCGGGGTTGGCTACCCCGGTGGTTTCCATGAAGATCAGATCTGGCTCGTGGCTGAGCAGGGTATGCAGAGCCCCTGCCAGCTCATTTCTTTTGCTGCAACAAATGCAGCCTTCTAGCAATCCTTCTACTGTTACGTCAGGCATTTCCTCTGAAATTATAGCGCTGTCTACATCATATTCGCCCATTTCGTTCATTAAAACAGCAGCACGAAGGGGGATTTGACGAGTATGGGCTAATAGGCGCAAAAGCAGTGTTGTTTTGCCGCTTCCAAGAAAACCACTGATTAAAATAACAGGAACTTTATTCATCATTTTTCCTCCTTGGTGGGTTTAGTGTGCTGTGTTCAAGCGATCAAAGGTAGCTACCGAGTCTGCTTGGGTATAGACATAAGGGGATTCTGGCTGCTCGACAGCGGTTATTTTTTCGGATCGAATTTCAAGTACGGGAGCGTTGCCCTTTTGTGTGGCATGCAGTGTTCCTTCAATGGTCACCCAGGTATCCTTGTCAAAGGACGGGGCCTTCTGGGATTGGACGATGATCCCGAATGGCATGGCATCGGCAGTACAGCACATGACGAGGAATCTTCCTACTGCAAATAGGCCTTTACCCGGCAGGTTGTCGTCTTTATAGACAAAGCCAGTCACCTGTACTTTTTTTCCTTCAAAAGCTTGTTTATATAACTCAATGGCTCCAATAGTTTCGGAAAAAATCTCAGGCTTGATCTGTATGATAGGTTGCTGATACAGGCGTTTCGCCAGCTCGGCGAATTCTACATTGTACTTGTCAGGCGGAACGAACAGCTTATCCAGCGTTTCCTGACTCCATTTTCCCTCTGGAGGGGACGAAGTTGGGACGGAAGATGCAGTTGATAAAAGGGAGGCGGTGGATGCTTTCGTGGTCTGTGTATCTGTTTTTCGTCGGATATCCGGGTTGGGATACGTGAAGGACATGCCTTTTTTGGCGGCCATATCACTACCAAGTGCCTGATTGGGCAGCAGAGAACCGAACAGGAGCGGGATGAGCAGCATTCCATATACGAGTGTTTTTTTGAACCAGCTTTGCGGCAACGGATGCTCACAATCACATACATCCTCACCGTCCCGCTCCCCGATGATTCCGTGCCATGCCATCGCCAATGCGATGAACAAGAGTGGTACAGGACAGAGTAGGAGCAGCTTTTGCATATGGGGAGCCAAGTAGTAATGAAGTGCATTCGTGCGGCTTAATGAGACGATGTACACAGCCAATCCGATCAGGAGCAAGGAGCGCATGCCGTATTGCCAGCGAATGCTAAAGGTTGAATTCACGTTTGTATTCACCTCCCTAATAACCATTCAGCAGCTATAGAACCCACTAGGACGAGTGAAACAATGAGCAAGCCCAGGATGGCGACAAATTTGGTGCGGAAGGTGCTTAGCAGCATGAGCGTGCCTTTGAAGTCTAGCATCGGACCGAGTACAAGAAAGGCTGCCAGCGGACCCAGTGTAAAGGTATGTGAAAAAGCAGTGGCTACAAAGGCATCGGAGGTGGAACACAGCGACAGTATGTAGGCAAAACCCATCATAAAGGCGTACGATCCAACCGTTCCGTTGCTTAACGAAAGCAGTTCATCGCGTGGGATGAAGGTTTGAATGCAGGCTGTTAATAGTGCGCCGATAATGAGATATTTACTCATGTCCAAAAACTCGTCACCAGCATGTACAAAAAAGCCCCGCCATGTGCGACTATGCCGATGAGTCTGATTGTTCTGCTTTTGCTGGTTAAAAGAGAGCAACGACCGTTTGAGCGGATGCACTCGTACAAAGGCATACACGATCAGCCCGATGATCGCGGAGACGGCAAAAGCCAAACCCATTCGAACGGCAGTGACCTCGGGATGGGAAGGGAAAGCCATCATCGTCGCAGCCAGTACCACGGGATTGATAATGGGCCCGCTTAAAATAAAAGTGATACCCATATAGGCAGGCATTCCCTTGAGCATTAATTGGCGAACGACAGGGATCATGCCGCATTCACAGATGGGAAATAGCATACCTAGTAAGGAGGCCAGCAGGACACCCGGTACAGGATGCGCAGGCGCTATTTTGCGAATCCATGTCTCCGGTACAAGCCACTGCAAAAGGGATGAGACGAGCACACCGATAAGGAGAAACGGAACAGCTTCCAGAAAAATGCCCATAAATACCGTTTTTAACGGTTGCAGCTGCCCCATATCTAACAAACGAAGCCACTGGGGAGATAGCGTGACAAGCACAGGGATGAGAAAGGCAAACGGAATCATAAAAGGCAGCATCTTCAACAGCGTACTGTTTTTCATTCCACGTCTCCTTGGGAATAAGGGTTCTTATCTACAGCCTATGTCTGTAGAGGGACAATCATGCCCGCTGGATTGTGCTTGTCTCACCTCCTATATTGACAATTCAAAGAGTGGTCATATATATTTATGTTTGTTATTAGTAATTATTACGATTAAATTTCGATAAATGATTGCAAGAAGGAAACTTTTACGGTACGATCCATATTAAATGTTGCAAAGACAAGGAGGGGTTATATGATACCGATTGTTGTTTTATCCGGTTTTTTGGGTAGCGGTAAAACCACTCTTCTTCAGCATGCGCTGGCTTACTACAAGGAGAAGGGCCTCAAGCCAGCCATTTTGATGAATGAGTTGGGTGATGTTAATCTGGACGGCAGTTTGGTGAATGGCCAAGCACCCATGAAGGAAATGCTCAGCGGTTGTATATGCTGTACCATTCGCGGGGATTTGGGCGTCGAGCTCATGAATCTTGCTGATGAATATAAGCCGGACGTGATTATTGTAGAATGTACCGGAGTGGCTAACCCGATGGAGATTGTAGATGCAGTGACAGACGCCTCCATCTATTCCTCTATGATTTTACAATCCGTTATCACGGTCATAGACGCGCATCAATTTCTGGACTTTGCCTCGGGGAACGAGAGAAGCAAGTCGCTTCGTTTGATGCAGGATCAGCTTCGGTGCGCTTCCAAACTGATTATTAACAAGACCGATTTATTGGCTGCGGGCGAGTTGCAGAAAGTACAGGCCCTCGTAAAAGAGTTAAATCCATATGCTCTGACTGTGAGCACGCAACGAAGTGACGTGGACGCGGGTATTTTTTTCTCCACTCAAGGAGAGGAGCGTATGGACGTTTCGCGGCATAAGGAATCCGCAGTTGATATTAAGAGTAAACATTCTCATTCGGAAAATCATCTGCACACGTATGATCATGATCACCGTGATCACGCCCATGGCCACGAACATGGGGAGCATTATCATTCCTACGACCATGTAGTTGTTCACACGCATTTCTTTGGACAACCTGTGCCACGCTCCGAGTTTGAACAGTTGTTCCGCAGTTTGCCAGCTGAAATTTACCGGGCCAAAGGAATTGTGCGGTTTCTGGAATCAGAGGGCCAGATGATGTTTCAATTTGCCTATCGGGAGCTGGAAATCATTCCGATCCGCCCGCAAAAGCCAGTGAACGATGTAGCGGTTGTCATGGGTGAGAATTTCTCTGCTTCCGAGATCGAGGGACAATTGAGAAAGCTGGAAGCGGCCGAAAAGCCATTGAGTAGTTCATGACTTCGAGAACGAGCAACCTTAATCCATCACAACATAATTCTCGCGCACACCTAGCGGGCAAGCCTACTTGGGGATTTACAACAATTCTGCTGCTGACTGCTGGACTGTTGCTTTCGGTCACACTCGCGGTTATGCTGGGTCCTGTAGCTGTCACACCGGGGACGATATGGCGAATTGCACTGTCCCATCTTCCCTGGCTGGACCAGTGGATACCCGTGACATGGACCAAGCCTGAGCAATATATCGTTTGGGAAATCCGCTTTCCACGCGTGCTGCTAGGTGTTGTCGTAGGAGCAGGACTTGCTGTTACAGGAGCGACTATACAGGCATTAATCCGTAATTCGTTAGCAGATCCCTATATTTTAGGAGTCTCGTCTGGGGCTTCGGTAACAGCCACGTTGGTGATTGTGTTCGGAGCTTTCGGATTTTTAGGACGACTTGCGCTGCCTTTATCTGCTTTTATAGGTTCGTTAACTGCAATGCTTATGGTGTTCGCGTTAGCCCGTGTGGCTGGGAGCATATCGACGACCCGCTTATTGCTGGCAGGGGTGGCGGTGTCTATGATGCTGTCGGCAGTGACTAGCTTTATCGTTACGATGGCCCCGAATGAAAAAGGCATTCGTGACGCGATGTATTGGATGATGGGAAGTCTGGCAGGTGCTCAATGGGATACACTTTTTATTCCAAGCCTCATTGTAGCCGTTGGAACGGCTGTGCTCCTGACCCGATACCGTTCGCTGAATGCTTTGCTAACGGGTGAAGAGACCGCAGTAACGCTCGGTGTGAACGTACAGGCGTTCCGCGTATTACTGGTTGTTGTGGCGTCTCTTTTAACCGGGGCAGTCGTATCAGTTAGTGGCTCGATTGGCTTTGTCGGGCTTATGATTCCGCACATCGTTAGGCTGATAGTGGGATCAGATCATCGGCGTGTACTGCCTGTCAGTCTGTTGGCGGGAGCTATTTTTGTCGTGTGGGCTGATGTATGTGCCCGGCTCGTGCTGGCTCCACAGGAGCTGCCGATTGGTATTGTGACGGCTGTGTGCGGAGGACCCTTTTTTGTGTGGCTGCTGCGTCGTAGTTCCTACTCGTTTGGAGGCGAAAAATGAATATAGAAGTCGAATGCGTGACCTTCAGTATTCACGACAAACGGCTGATCGACGGCATCTGTCTCCAGGTAAAAGCAGGGGAGCTGGTCGGATTGATCGGTCCGAATGGCAGCGGGAAATCGACGTTGCTCAAAAATATGTATCGTGTGCTAAAGCCTGACAGTGGTTTGGTTACGTTGGATGGCCAGGATATGCTGCGGATGAAGTATAAAGAGACGGCCCGACAAATGGCAGTGGTGAGTCAGGATGCGCCGCAAACGTTTGATTTTTCAGTACGGGACATCGTGCTGATGGGGCGCCATCCGCATAAGAAACTGCTGGAAGCAGATACTGTCGTCGATCATGAACTGGTCGAGCAGGCGCTGGAGCGGGTAGGCATGGATGCTCAGGCAGATCAGGGCTTTGCCACCTTGTCCGGCGGCGAAAAGCAACGGGTATTGATCGCCAGAGCTTTGGCCGGGCAGGCGAGATTTCTTGTTTTGGATGAGCCGACGAATCATCTGGATATCAGGTATCAGTTGCAAATTTTGGATTTGGTCAAAACACTTCGGATAACTACGCTAGCTGCACTACATGATTTGAATTTGGCGGCATTTTATTGTGATCGAATGTATGTATTAAAAGAAGGCAAAGTGGTAGCCTCTGGCATAACGGAGGATGTGCTTCAGCCAGACCTGCTGTGGAGTGTATTCGGTGTGGAGACAGAAATCTGCATTCATCCAAAAACCGGGAAGCCGAATATTACCTTTTTACCGGATTCTCTCAGGAGAGGAGGCTATCCATAACGTCAACAGAAAAGGTGATACGATGAGGTAAGATATACTACAAATAAAAGAGGAGACGGTACATATGAAAAAATATAGCAAGCCCGCGTTACCGCTGGTTATGCTCGCTTTGGCGATGATGCTGTTGTTATCAGCCTGCGCAGCAGGAAACACAGCTCAAACAAGCGATCCATTGGCAAACGGGCAGCAACCTGCCGCATTGCAATCGGCAACCAATAAGACGTTGGTAGAGCTTGAGAACATGGGCGTTAAAATGGTATTTCCCGAGGCGCCCAAACGCGCGGTTACATTGAACCAGCATGCAACTGAGGTTATGCTGGCCCTTGGACTGGAATCCTCTATGGTAGGAACTGCGTATTTGGATGATCAGATTTTGCCAAAATATAAGGCTCAATATGACAAAATCCCGGTACTGGCCGGACAATATCCGTCCAAAGAGGTGTTTATGGCCGCTGCACCGGATTTTGCCTATGCGGGCTGGAAGAGTGCCTTTAATGATAAAAATCTGGGTTCCCGTGAGGAGCTAGCCAAACAAGGGGTGCTGACCTATATACAGGAGTCCTCAAATAAACCGGGTCCCACGTTAGAAGATGTGTATCAGGATATACTAAATATTGGGCGTATTTTCAGGGTTGAGGAGCGTGCAGAAAAGCTGGTAAATGACATTCGTGAACAAGTGCAGTCCATTCAGACTCAAATTGGTGTTGTTGAACAGGCACCCAAGGTGTTTGTCTATGACAGCGGAGAAGACAAGCCCTTTACGGCTGCCAACAATTACCTAACGTCTTTGATTGAAAGTGTGAAGGCGAAAAATATTTTTGATGATATTGACAAAAGTTTTACCGAGGTAAGCTGGGAAGAGGTTGTGAACCGTAACCCTGATGTGATCGTCATCCTCGACTATGGTGATACTTCACTGGCGGATAAAGAGAAGCTGCTCCTAAGCAAGCCTGCGCTGGCTGGTGTGGAAGCGATCAAAAACAAACGGTTTATAGTACTGCCATTATCCGCAGCGGCTGAAGGCGTGCGCGCTCCGATCGCGTTGAAAACCTTGGCGGCAGGCTTATACCCGGACAAGGTGAAGTAAACAAACAAAAGAGTTTCCAAAACATTGACGAACCTTGCCTAAACTGTTAAACTTGCTAATGCGTAAAGGTTACGTTTATCAAACGCTTATTTTTTTATTACCAAATCGTAATAATTACGGTAGATGGTTTAATGATCATAAACGACCTGGAGAATCTGCGCAAATGATGATCGCTCAGATGGCTCCAGGCTTTTTAAAGGAAAAGGAGATTTGCGTCATGTTATTGGCCTCATTGGAACAGGTCACATTTGGCTACGGAGACGTTCCTAACTTGGTGGATGCCAATGTTGAAATTTTTTCGGGAGAATTTGTAGCTATTACCGGACCGAATGGTGCTTCCAAATCAACCATGCTCAAACTGTTGCTCGGCTTGCTTCAGCCTTGGAAGGGCAAGGTGTTCATGTCTAACCGTACAGGTGAAGGCAAAAAGCTCGTTGTTGGATTTGTATCCCAACAAATTGCTGCTTTCAATGGCGGATTTCCAAGTACGATTTTGGAATTTGTCCGTTCAGGAAGATATACTCATGGCTCTTGGTTACGCCGTATGCGGTCTGAGGATCATGATCTGACTGAGCAGGCGCTGCGTCAAGTAGGCATGTGGGATTTGCGTCACCGTAAAATCGGAGAATTGTCGGGTGGACAGAAGCAGCGTATTTGTGTGGCAAGAGCACTCGCTCAGGAATCGGATTTGCTCATTTTGGATGAGCCTACGACCGGAATGGATCAGGAAAGCCGCCATCATTTCTACGATCTGATGAATCAGCAGGTTAAGGAATATGGAAGAACTGTGGTCATGGTGACCCATGGACTATCGGAAGTGCAACATTATCTGGATCGAATTATTGAGCTTGAGAGGAAGGAAGATGGCGGATGGAAATGCTGCACTACGACTTCATGCAGCGGGCATTTTGTGCCGGTGGGGTAATTGCACTGCTGGCCTCGGTGCTTGGAGTTTATCTGATGCTACGGCGTCAGGCTCTCATGGCGGACATGCTATCGCATGTATCGCTGGCAGGGGTGGCAGCGGGTGCCTATTTAGGCATTAACCCAACGATAACTGGATTTATTGTTGCCGTAATCGGCGCGATTATCGTTGAATACGTCCGCAGGTCTTATAAAACATATAGTGAGATATCTGTGGCTATTATTATGGTAGGTGGCCTCTCGACGGCCGTTATTTTAATGAATCTGAATCAGAGCATCAACAAAGGGTTTTCCGCTTATTTGTTCGGTTCGGTAGTAGCGGTCAATCAGACAGAGCTGATGTTGATGATTGTAGTGGCTGTGATCGGAGGTATTTTCTTTTTTGTATTCCGGCGTCCATTGTATCAGATTACCTTTGATGAAGAAACGGCGAAGACTAATGGTCTTCCTGTCAAGTCCATCTCATTTGCATTTAGTATTTTAACAGGGATGATTGTAGCTGCTGCAATGCCGATTGTCGGTGTACTGCTTGTCTCCTCACTCATCGTGCTCCCTGCGGCGCTGGCGATTCGAATCGCACCGAGCTTCGCGGCAGCCATCTGGATATCTATGATCACTGCATTGATCGGCGTATTTATGGGTTTAACGGCGTCGTATGAACTTAGTACACCCCCAGGGGGGACAATTGCCATGGTGCTGTTATTATTCCTGATCGTAGGAGCTGGTATTCAAAAGCTGGTCCGTAAGCTGGGCAAGCAGCAGGCTTCCCGACGGAAGAATGCGACAGGCCAGTGAGTGTAATTACAGTGAGAGTGACTAAAAACTAACACATAAAGGAGTAATGAATATGAATACATGGTTCAAAAAATCATTTGTATTGTCTGCGGGACTAGCACTTATTTTGTCTGGCTGCGGAGCCAAATCTGATAATACAGCTACAAATGCTTCCCAAACCGAGCCGAATGCGGCACAAACAGCAGACAAGCTGAATGTGGTCACCACTTTTTATCCAATGTATGAATTTACCAAGCAAGTTGCTGGAGACCATGCTAACGTAACCGCGTTGATTCCTGCCGGTGCTGAGCCGCATGACTGGGAACCAAGCGCCAAAGATATGGCACAGGTTAAGGATGCTGACGTATTTGTTTATAACGGTATCGTCGAAGGTTGGGCAGAACAGGCTTTGAGCAGCGCGTCCAACGATAAGCGTGTTGTAGTTGAAGCGAGCAAAGGGTTAAACCTGATGGAAGGCACTGCTGAGGAGGAAGAAGGAGAAGAAGCACACGCAGAGGAAGGCCATGATCACGATCATGTGCTGGACCCTCATGTATGGCTTAATCCAGTCTTGGCCCAAAAAGAAGTAGAGTCCATTGAAGCAGGGCTTGTGGCAGCCGATCCGGCAAACAAAGCTGATTATGAGAAAAACGCTGATGCTTATATCGCCAAGCTGAAGGATCTGGATAACGAGTTCAAAACAGGTCTGAAAGATGTAAAACGTAAAGACTTTATTACGCAGCATGCTGCTTTTGGTTATTTGGCTAAGCAATATGGTCTGACCCAAGTACCTATTGCCGGATTATCTCCAGAGCAAGAGCCTACACCGGACAAGCTGGCGGGTATTATCAAATTTGCTAAAGAAAATAATGTTAAAACGATTTTCTTCGAAACTCTTGTTGATCCGAAGGTTGCTGAGACCGTAGCTACTGAAATCGGTTCAAAAACCGATGTACTGAATCCGCTCGAAGGATTGACGGATGAAGACAAACAGAAGAACCTGGATTACCTTGGTGTAATGAAAAACAATCTGGAGGCTTTGAAAAAAGCTCTGAATGAATAGGGAATTCTTAAATGAATAAGTTTAAAAACTGACGTCGGAATGATACCGGCGTCAGTTTTTTTATAACTATCTAAGAAGATTGTACTTTTTGGGCTAGTGCTCTAGATTCAGTAGATATATAGTCCTTTGTAATTTGCTTTTCAGAAATGATTTACGTCATTGTGAAACGTTTTTTTGAAAACTAATTCTGTAGTAGCTAGTTTCAAATTTCTTTTATAATTCATTGGTAGCGTTTTTATTTTTACAGATTCTTTCTATTAATATTACTAGTTTATTCACCGATATTGAAGTTTGGGCGTGCATATCATTTGACAACGGATTGGAGAGGTTAATTTGGCAACAGTTATAGTAGTGGATGACTCTTTATTTATGCGTTCTGTGCTTAAGGATATTCTTTTGGATTTAGGTCACGCTGTTATTGCGGAAGCAGAAAATGGGTATGATGCTGTTTTGAAATACGCACACTTTCGTCCCGATTTAATCACCATGGATATTAATATGCCTAAGATGGACGGACTTGAGGCTGTTAAAAAGATTGTAGAGCTTGATCCCCAAGCCAATATTTTGATGTGTTCTGCTTTGGGGCAGCAGGAAGCGATTATAAAAGCATTTCAGGCAGGTGCAAAAGACTTTATTGTTAAACCATTTGAGATGGAAAGGGTCGTGAATGCAGTCACAAAAATGCTGGGGAGTTAAGGAATCAAGATTTTTAATACATAAATATTGAACATGTTAAAGCGAGAATTCCATGCTTATTTTCACGAATATGGAGATGAATAGGATGAGCAATCGAGTGTTGTCTCAAAAAGTATTTATAGACGAACTGATCGCTACGATCAAGAATGGAGGGCTTGTCCCTGTAAATTATGAACACCTCGTCAGCGAACAAAGGGAAAGAATGGATGCTCTTAACAATGAACTTACCCTTCGTATTGAGGGATTAGAGACCGACTTGATCTCTGCTTCGACACATTCCATTCCTTTTGCCAATGGCGAAATTATGTTTCTTGCTCGCTATATTGTACTCATTGGGGATCATACCGAGGGATACTTTGTGTTCTATCGAGCAGAAGACTGTGAAAGTCCAGAGGAATATCAGTTTTTAACAAGCTCTTATCAACTTCCACATTTATTACTTGAATTATCTCTTTCTTTAAAAGAACATGGTACTAATGAGCCGCTTGATATTCTGACTTATTGGAATGGCCCTGTCTATCCGCTGAAAGATTTGAATAAAGAAGATATTAAGCTATCCACCTATGAATTTTAATTCCCTTGAGAGAGTCAAATCCCTCAGGGGATTTTTTTACATTGATAATCAAACGCATGTTCGCATATAATACAAACAAACGTTCTGATAAGGAGTGAAGGATCATGTTGGAAAAATACGTGGGGCAGATCGTGGAAATCGTGTATTTGGATCGGAAGGGCAAACTGTCTCATCGGCGTATCGAGGTGCATCGTGTGCAGAATGGCTTGATACGAGCCACCTGTTTACAGACAGGCCAGCCACGTGTTTTTCGATTAGATCATGTATTGGCATGGCATCCGGTAACCAGAACAGCATAGGAGGGGCTTACGATGGGGAAAAAGCTTGAAGGAAATGGCATATGGGAAAGCTCGCGCATGATTTTGCCTGAGCATCGGGAGGCATATTTAAGACTGATGAAGGAGCAAGGAAGGCGCGGCAAGCCAGCACTGGACGATCAGGAAATGCAGCAGATTGAACAGGCCATTATCGTATCCTATAACGAACGTAAGCCTATTACGCTAAAAGTGTTCAATCCATTTGATGATGAGGAGCTGCGTGGACTGGTCACAGTAATTAACACAAGTCGGCGAGAAGTGAAGCTATCCCGTGGGGAAGAGGATTTTAGCTGGATTAAGTTGGAGGAAATTATCGAGGCGCATATATAAAAACAGTCTGACTAAGTCGGAGTGTTTTTTACATTTGTCCCGCCGTTTTTTAAAATTAAGATTGTAGCTCTATGAATCCATATTTAAAATAAAACTGTAATTGCAAAAGGAGGAGTTCAATATGAAAATAAGTAAAAATAATGCTGAACATTATATATGGGGAGATCAATGTGATGGTTGGCGCTTGGTGAAAAATAATGATTTGAGCATTATTCATGAGCGGATGCCCGGAAATACACATGAGGTCAGACATTATCATCATCATGCGCGCCAATTTTTCTTTATTTTATCAGGTACAGCGGTACTTGAAGTGGATGGTGAACGAATCCAATTAGGATCTCAGGAAGGGTGTGAGGTTCCTCCTATGGTGCCTCATCAAATGTTTAATGAAACGAATCAGGATGTTGAATTTTTGGTTATTTCTCAGCCTGCGAGCAGAGGTGACCGGGTTCTGGCCGAAAAATAATATTTTGGAGTAGACATGTTCCAGCGAAGGTTGACAAGTCTTTTTTAGTACCGTATAGTGCTAAATATGATGAAAAAAAATAAAATCACGAATCGGGATGTTGTTCTGCGCATCGCCACCTCATTGTTTCTTACCCAAGGATATCATGCAACAAGTATGGATGAAATTGTGGCTGTGAGCAATGTGTCCAAAACGAACATTTACTATTATTTTAAAAGTAAAGAAGAGCTACTTTCAGCCATTCTGGATCAACTGATTCAAACGTATAATGAGATGATTTATGAAGTTGTTTCGCGTAAGGATCAGTCTGTTCAGGAACGTTTTGAAATCCTTCTTCAATTGCTGACAGAGCAAGAGACAGATAGTTTGGGAGGCTGTCCCTTTATTACTCTTTATACGCAAATGCCTCAAGATAGCGCCTTGTTTCGGAATAAAATAAGTCAGTTCTTCCAAAGCCAAATCACTACCGTAGAAATATTGCTGAACGAGGGAAGGGAAAGATTAGAGATTCAGGCTGAACTTCCTGCGAGGTCGACGGCCCAATTCATCATCTCGGCCATTGAAGGTGCGCTCTTTCTGCAGCATGCAAGCCAGGACCCGAGCATACTCGAAAATTTAAAATTTACTTTAGCACTTCTGCTAAAGTGATTTTTTTAATCTTTATTAGTACTACGAAGTACTAAAAATTAAAAAAGGCAGGTTTCGTATATGGCACATATCTTTATCACGGGCGGCACAGGGTTTATCGGCATGCATACGTTACGACAACTTTCCAAGGAGGAACACACTATTACCGTCCTGGTTCGTTCGCAGCAGAAGTGGGAACAAATATGCAGGCAAATGGATTTGGAGACAGCGTGGCATACCGGGAAATTAACACCGGTTATTGGCGGTTTGAGTATACCTGCTCTAGGATTAAATCCTGTTGACAGGCAACTCGTGGAGACAGCAGATGTGATAATTCATGCAGGAGGTCCGATGGATATTCTGCTGGGAGAGGAGGATGCGAGAGCAGCTTTTCTACAAGCAGCAGAAGAAATGATAACGTTGGCTACACATATTCATGCGAGCAAAGGGTTACGACATTTTATCCATTTGGTTGGGTACAAAAGCCCTTTTAATGATCATAATTGGATTACTCCCGAGCCCATCATCGATCATTTGGAACAAGCGCCTCCATATGAACGGATGAAATTTTTGGCTGATTTGCGTATTCGTCAAGGAGCACACAAGGAAGGATTTCCGCTTTCGGTTGTCCATTTGAGCGTTGTCATGGGTGACTCAGAGTCTGGGGATACGCCCCAAACTGGTGGGCTAGGCATTCTCGTAGGTTCTACAGCGCGCAAGCTTATGGGACTTGTCCCCGGCGGAAAATCTCATTGGCTTCCCTTGGTCCATGTAGATCATGCAGCCGAATTGATCAGTGTTCTTACGAAGGAATCACATCCTGCTAGTGAAACATACTACTTGATGGATGACAGGCAGCAGAGTCCAACGATGATAGAGCTGGGAACGAATATGGCGAAGGAGCTTCGTGTCTGTAAACCGCTCGGTTCGATCTCGCCAGCTTGGCTAACCAGTATACTGGGTACTCCTCTGGGCCAAAAGTTAGGTATTCCGAAGGAATCACTCGATTTTATCGTGGATGTGGACTACCCACTGGATGCAGCACGAGAGATTCAACGTAAATACGGGTTGTCACAGGCGACGAACAAAAGCATGTTCCCTTTTGTCATTACTGATCTTGATTTCAGGATTGCTCATTCCACCATAGATACAGATGGATATGTCCGCAACAGACGTGGGCCATTAGCTACCCTGGAGCGAAGGGTGAAGAATGGAAATCCAACGATCGTATTAGTTCACGGTACTTTCAGCGGGGCAGATTGTTTGATACCGCTGGCAAATCAATTTCCGGAATCCTCTGTTTGCTTGGTGGATCTTCCCGGTTTTGGCCGTTCCCCATACCATCATAAGGAGGATGTACTAGAAGGCCACATTGAATCGTTAGTGCAGGCTATTCAGGCTTTGGAAACGCCAATCTGCCTTGTAGGTCATTCGTTCGGCGGACTACTAGCTGCTAAGGCACGGGAACGCGTACCTGATCGTATCAGTAGCTTACACCTATTGCAGCCTGTATTGCATACTGCTCCGCGTAGATATCGGAGCGCACGAATTACGGAGAGTATGCTAGGCAGACTCAGCGAGTCAGGCTTACGCAAGCAATTGCTTGCGCAGACTTGTTTTGAAAGTATCGACGATATCCCGTCAGCATACATCACATATGTTCTTGAAGAAATGCGTTCCCCACGCGTAAGAAAGACGACTGCGCAAGCCCTAGCCATGCTAACCAAGTCCGATAGCTTCCGGTCGGTCCCTGAGATACCCGAAAGAATGGATAAAGAGGAGGTTTCGATTCTATGGGGTGTGAAGGATCAGATCTATAAGTTGCCCGAGCCATTTCATGCCCTGCATACGCTGAATATTCCGGCAGCCCATCATTTTCCGATCTCGCAACCGGAACGAACAGCGCAATATCTAAAGCAGCACATACGACAGAATAACGTTAGTGTATAAAAATAAAACCAGCCTAGCACATATAAATCAAGTGCCGACTGGTTTTTTATCAATAAATGTCCTTAGCATCTGCTGGGAGAGCTTTTACGTGATGGAGATAGTTCGTAACACGTTGATCGTCCAGAGTCGGATATTCGTAACCATAATGGTTCGCTACTTCCAAGGCAACTTCTCTAAATAAATTTCCCATGATAAAAAGAGACTGCCACATATGTTCATAATCTGCATCCGCAAACGTTTGGATGTAGGCTGTCCATTGTTCAGGCTCAAGGTGGTTCTCGAAATATTTTCCCTGCTTACCCGGATCTGCCGCGAAGTCTGTTCGTATACCAATATGCCATTCCAACATCAAGTGGAGCGCATCTCTAACAGGCCGATCCAGCATAAATTTAGCATAGGGCAGCTCTTGTCGCCATAATCCTTTAGCCACATAAGTACTGACCCACCAGAACTCGTTGCAGGAATCCGCATAGGCTTGGGCGGTTGGGGGTATCGTCTTATAATCTTGAAGACTTGGCGGTGGGAAAGGCTGCACAAGCCCGTCTTTATCCAGCAGCAGTACACTTAAGCTGTCTCGGGTCCAATTGGCGATGTTTTCTGTAGGATAGAGAGTAAGATCTATGCGATTGCCGTCCGTAAATAACATGAGAAAAGCAAAACGATCACGGGGCATCGGAGTAGGTTCCATATGCTCATCGGGCGTCTGCATAATGATCAATTCACCAAAATGGTTGATCCAGCGACGTTCCTGAATAAAGCTGTCCATGGAGGATACGAGAAAGACGATATCATAATCCTGAAAAATGTCCCGTGGAGCATGTGGATTGGCGCGTGAACCATTCAGAATCACGGCACGTACCCGTTCGTCCTCTTGAGCAAGATGGAGAATGGTATGAAGCATTTCATGTTCACTTCTCATAATAGTTGTCTCCACAAGCGGTATCTAAAGGAGAAAAACGTGGACAAGCAGCAGGGCGCACATGCTGACCATCTGTTAGCTCCTGTCTGACCATATCCATGAACGCATCTTCCTCCACAATGGTATTGCACTCACCGTACACCGATAGCCCCCACAGTAGCGAGCCAAACCTGGAAATAGCTGAAGTAATCAGCGTTCCACCTTTTTTTAAGACACGCGCCGCTTCTTGCAGTGCTTTTACTCGTTCCTTCTGTTCCGTTAAATGATATAAAGGTCCCATCAATAGCACGATGTCCGCGCTTTCATCTTTACGATCAAGATTTCTGGCATCCGCGGTTTCCAGCTTGCTGATGATGGGTTTATTCAGTTGCTGCTGACGAGCGAATTCAATGGCTTGGGAAGATAGATCAAATAGATGAACTTCGTATCCCAGCTCCGCCAGCCACGAAGAGTAGACCCCTACACCGCCGCCGATATCGTAAATAACATGAGTAGACTCCCTGAGATAACGTGAAATGATTTCTTTTGATCTTTCCAGTTCTATTTTTCCTATGCCTCGCTCTAACCTGCCTATTTCTGCACCGCCATCATAATAAGCCAGAATTTCATGCGTATCTTTTTCGAGCATAGCGCACCTCATCTCAAGTGATTGGAATAATATAACATTATCACTTACATCATGAACAAGTCTACCGTGTTTAGGATTAAGAAACCATCGGAAGCATTGGGAAAGAAAAAAGCTGTTCCCCAGTAGCTAAACCTACTTTTTGGGAACAGCCATATTTAAATGATGTTTGTTTCCAGCATGCCCTCGAGATCTTCTTTGGTAAGATGGTAGTGTGCGTTACAAAAGTGGCAATGAGCTTCAGCCTCTCCATCGGTATGGATCATATCTTCTATTTCCTTATTCCCTAAGCTGATAATGGCATTGGTAACGCGCTCTTCTGAGCAGGGACAATGAAATTGTACAGGCATGGTTTCCAGTATGTTTATGTTGCTTTCTCCTAAAATCTGACCCAGAATCTGCTCTGGTGTAAGACCTTCCATGACCATTGCGGAGATGCTTGGAATGCTCTCAATACGTCTCTCGATAAAACTGATAACCTCTTCTGGTGTATCTGGCATCAGCTGAATAATAAAACCTCCAGCCGCCTGTATAGAGTTATCTGGGTTAACAATAACTCCCGCTCCCACAGAAGAAGGAATTTGTTCGGATTGGACGAGATAAGATGTGAAGTCCTCGCCCAGTTCACCCGATATGAGAGGGACCTGTCCAACAAACGGGTGTTTTAAGCCGATATCTTTGGATACAATTAGCGCTCCATCTGTTCCTACAGCTCTGGCGACATCCAATTTCCCTATCTGATTAAGCTCAAAATGGGTTTGTGGATTTTTTACATAACCTCTAACTTCACCTTTGGAGTTGGTATCGACAAGAATGGTGCCGATAGGTCCGCCACCGTTGATTCTGATCGTCAGTTTATCCTCATCTTTAAGCATGGCTCCCAGCATGACGCCGACCGTCATAGAACGTCCCAATGCAGCCGATGCTGTGGGCCAGGTATAATGACGCCGTTGGGCTTCACTTACCGTTTCCGTTGTTCTCACGGCATAAGCCCGTACCTGATTGTTGTAGGCAAGAGCTTTTACTAAATAATCGTTCATGTTCATATTCCTTTCTGTTAATTAGAGTTCTTTACAAGACCATTTTTTCCTGAATCCAGTTCTCCAAAGAAGTAATTTTGTCATCATATCCTTCTTTAAAAAAGTCAGCGGATAGTGACGCGATGGTTTCTCTTTTCAGAACGGCCTTCCAGGAGGCTTCCGCTTCTTCCATCAAATTTGCCAGTAAACAACACTCATCGTCTTTCTTTAATTCAAGCATTTCGTTGTATATACCACTGGAAGAATAAAGGGTTTGTTGTCCCTCAATCGCTAGATAAATATCAAATACCCGTATATCCTCAGGTTTTTTCTTTAATTTGAACCCGCCCTTGACACCAGGTACAGAAGTAATCAAATCGGAACTAACCAATTTTCGTAACAGTTTATGAAAATAAGTAGGTGAAGCACCTAACTGCTGGCTGATGGCCTCCCCAGGTAAAACGGCTTTGTCCGGCAGCATCGTGAGTAGAAGAAGAGCGTAGACAGATTGTTCGACACCTGTTTTCATATGCACTAGCAATCACCTCAATATTTATAACCAGGCTAATGTGGATAAACATTATCCACATATATTGCATAATAGATGAGCTTATTATAAAAGTAAACTGTTTTTTGATAAAAACTAAAAATTTAAATCATTTGCAATTCATAACGGAACACATTATCATAATTGACGTATCAATTGATGGGTCAAAGAATTAAGACGTTGAGGGAAATATGTAAAATAATATTTTGACAGGGGGTTTATATATAATGACTACGCGTAACGTTGCACTATCTATATTAGATCTTGCACCTGTCATTGAAGGCGGCACTCCTGCCGATTCCTTCCGCGACACGGTGGATCTTGCCCAGCATGCTGAACAATGGGGGTACCATCGGTACTGGCTAACGGAGCATCATAACATGCAGGCGGTCGCCAGTGCGGCTACGTCCGTGATCATCGGGCATGTAGCTGCACATACAGACAAGATTCGGGTCGGTTCAGGCGGTATTATGCTGGCTAACCATGCTCCACTCATGATTGCAGAGCAGTTTGGAACCCTAGAGTCGCTCTATCCGGGACGAATTGATCTAGGACTTGGCCGGGCTCCAGGCACGGATCAGCCCGCGATGAGGGCACTGCGGCGAGGGCTTCACAGTACTGGGGAAGATTTCCCCGAGCAATTGAATGAGCTGCGTTCTTACCTGAATCCAGCGCTAAACGGAGCCGTTCCGGGAGTAAGAGCGATTCCTGGAGAAGGGCTGAACATTCCCATCTGGTTACTGGGATCAAGCGGATTCAGCGCACAGCTGGCAGGTCAGCTTGGGTTGCCGTTCGCGTTCGCCAGCCACTTTGCCCCGACTCATTTGCTACAGGCTTTAGAGTTGTATCATCGCAATTTTCGGCCATCCAAAGCACTGGATAAGCCATATGTGATGGTCGGTGTTAATGTACTTGTTGCAGATTCTGATGAGGAAGCAAAATGGCTCTTTACTTCACAAGAACAGCAGTTTCTAAATGTGCTGCGCGGGCACAGCGGAGGACTGAAGCCACCAGTGGATGACATGGAAAAGCTTTGGAGTGAGCACGAGAAGGAGATGGTTCGTGGTAATATGCTGGGGTATTCAGCCATCGGCAGTCCTGACACCGTCAAGCAAAAGATGGATTTGATAATCGACCAGACGAGAGCCAATGAGCTGATTACAACCTCTCAGGTATATGACCATCAAGCGCGCCTGCGCTCGTACGAGCTGCTAGCCAAAGTGATGCGTATAGTTGGGTAATTAGATGAGTTAAACAAATGAGGCTGTGCCAGAAAGGTTCTTATAACCGATTCTGACATGGCCTTTATTTTCTGCGTGGAAATAATCGTTTTACAATGAATATATCCGTTTTATAGATGGGTAAAAATTAAAATTTATTTTTGATTATTTTTGTATTACTTATTTTCAAATTAAAACAAAAGTGTTATAGTCTCCATAAACAAAGAATAACCACTGTAATAAAGCCTTTCAAAACTAAAACTAAACTTGGAGGTCTTTTTCCTATGGTACAAAGTCTGTGGATTTCTTCACAAGCATCTGAGCAGAAAAGCACGCTGGAACAGCTCGTATACCGTTCTAACCTGATTGGCACAGATAGGAGTGTGTGCAACTGGGGAGGCGGCAACACTTCGGCCAAAACGATGATACAAGATTTTCGTGGGCGTGAAGTAGAAGTGATGTACGTTAAGGGCAGCGGTTCCGATCTCGCAACAATGAAAGCGCATAACTTCACAGGGCTTCGTATGGAGGATATTCGTCCTTTATTTGAAAGGGAAGATATGTCTGACGAGGATATGGTCGCATATTTGGCGAACTGTATGATAGATGCCAAGCATCCACGGGCTTCAATTGAGACGCTATTGCATGCTTTTCTGCCTTTTAGACATGTGGATCATACACACCCGGACGCGATTATTAGCTTGTGCTGTGCGCACAACGGCAAGGAAATCGCTAAGGAAATTTTCGGTGACCGTTTTGTATGGGTGCCTTATATCCGTCCTGGCTTTAAGCTATCGAAAATGATTGCCCAAGGTGTACTCGATCATCCACAAGCTGAATTGGTATTGATGGAAAAGCATGGTCTGGTTACGTGGGGAGAGACATCCGAAGCTGCTTATGCGAAAACAATCGAAATCATTCAAGAAGCAGAAAGCTATATTAAAGCTCGTCAAGAGGAAAAGCAGGCATTTGGAGGCACAAAATATAAAGCGCTTACTTATAAAGAACGCCGTAGCATTGCATCCCAGGTCATGCCATCCGTCCGTGGTGCAGTCAGTGATGAGAAAAAGATGATCCTCACCTTTGATGTCGCGGAGGATGTGTTGGAGTTTGTGAACGGCCGGGATTCTGCTGCTTTATCCCAGGTCGGGGCTGCGTGCCCGGATCATCTGGTCCATACCAAGATGAAGCCACTCTATGTAGATTGGACACCGGATGTGGAGGATGTAGAGGGCTTGAAAGTTAAGCTTGCCGAGGGTATAGCAGCCTATAAGGAGCAGTATCAAGCTTATTTCGAGCGCAATCGGCATGAGGGAGATGTTATGTTTGAGGCTGCGCCACGTGTAATTTTGATTCCGGGTATTGGTATGATCAACACAGGAAAAAGCTGGAGCAACGCGCAGGTAAGCGGCGCCTTGTATCATCGGGCTATTGCTGTCATGCGAGGAGCAACGGCGTTAGGAGAGTTTGTTTCACTCAGCGAGAACGAGTCATATAACGTGGAATATTGGCCGCTGGAGCTTTATAAGCTGTCACTCGCGCCAGCAGAAGCTGAATTTTCCCGTAAAATTGCGTTCATTACAGGCGGTGCAGGCGGAATTGGCAGTGCAACCGCACGTCGTTTGGTGGATGAAGGCGCACATGTCGTACTGGCAGATCTGAATCTGGAAGGCGCGCAAAAGGTAGCCGCAGAGATAAATAGTAGCTACGGAGAACATCGTGCCATCGCCGTAAAAATGGATGTGACGCAGGAGGAGCAAATTCAGGCTGCCTATGCAGAAACGGCATTGACCTATGGCGGTGTAGATACCATCGTCAACAATGCAGGCCTTGCTACATCCAGTCCGTTCGATGAAACATCGTTAAAGGAATGGAATTTAAATGTGAATGTGCTGGGAACGGGTTATTTTCTGGTTGCACGAGAAGCGTTCAAGCTCATGAAGGAGCAGACACTTGGCGGCAGCATGGTGTTCGTCGGCTCCAAAAACTCGGTCTACGCAGGAAAAAATGTAACAGCCTACAGCTCGGTCAAGGCGCTGGAAGCGCATTTAGCCCGTTGTATTGCCGCAGAAGGCGGTGAATATGGTATCCGTGTGAACACCATTTTGCCGGATGCCATTCTGCAAGGCTCGGCAATCTGGAACTCCAATTGGCGCAACGAGCGCGCTGCCGCCTACGGGATTGAGCCCGACCAGCTGGAGGAACATTACCGCAAACGGACGACGCTGCTGGTCAACATTTACCCGCAGGATATCGCCGAGGGCATTGCCTTTTTCGCCTCATCCAAGGCAGAGAAAACGACAGGTTGTATGCTGACCATCGACGGTGGCGTTCCCGCAGCATTTACACGCTAGCCGAATTAAAATGAACCTATGTAAGCGATAGACTCATTTCAACGGCTCAACACTTAGGTATTATAATGAACTAATTTAATGTACTAATTTAATGTACTAATCTATTTCACTAAACCAAGCCACATGACGATAGTTTCGAAGGGCTTATACACACTAACACTTTAAAAATAGAAGTGACTTTATGGGTGGTCAGCAGCAGAGCGGGCGGAATTGTTCTGAAGAAACGATGTGTTCGCCTTTGCAACGGGATTTTAACCTTATCATGTGTTATAAAATGAAAAATCCCGTTGCAACAGCGATCGGAAGAACAATCCGCACGCGAAGCGGCCTCCCGTAACTCACTTCATTTTCCAAGGAGGAACCACGATGAGTGACAAAGCGTACGCCTTATTCGAGGAGCAACAGCAACAACGGGGCATTGACCTGGAGCAAGTAAAGGCAAAGCTGAAAGCGCTTAGCATAGAAACACCATCCTGGGGATATGGTGACTCAGGTACACGATTTAAAGTCTTTCAGAAAACAGGCGTGCCGCGTGACCCGTTCGAAAAGTTGGAGGATGCCGCGCAAGTTCATGCCGTGACAGGCCTATGTCCATCCGTTGCGATCCACATTCCGTGGGATACAGTAGACAATTACGGCAAGCTTCGCAGTCATGCCGAAAGCTTGGGACTACAGATTGGGGCCGTGAATCCCAATCTGTTTCAAGACGAGGACTACATGCTCGGCAGTGTCACCAATGTAGACCCGGCCATCCGCCGCAAGGCCATCAACCATTTGCTGGAATGCGTGGATATTGCGAAGGAAACGGGCTCTAACGATTTTAGCTTATGGTTCGCAGATGGAACGAATTATCCCGGTCAGGGAGACATTCGCAAACGGAAAAATTGGATGCTGGAAGCGCTCAGTGAAATGTATAAGGCGCTTACTCCTGACATGCGCATGTTGATTGAATACAAGGCGTTCGAGCCAGCCTTTTATCATACGGATATTGCCGATTGGGGTATGGCGTACAATTTCGCAACCAAGCTGGGGCCGCAGGCACAGGTGCTGGTGGATACAGGGCATCATCTGCCGGGAGCCAACGTGGAGCATATTGTCGCGTTTCTAATTGATGAGAAGCGATTAGGTGGTTTTCATTTTAATAGCTACAAATATGCGGATGATGATCTGATCGTGGGCTCCGCGAATCCGTATGAACTGTTCTTGATTTTTTATCAGATTTTGAATGCGGCTCAGGATGTGGATGCGGATATTCGCCATACCGTCGATAAAATTGCTTATTTGATCGACCAATCGCACAATATTGAACCCAAAATTCCGGCGATGATTCGCTCGGTGCTGAATGTGCAGACTCAATATGCGAAGGCACTTCTGATCAATCATGCAGAGGTGGAGGAAGCGGCGAGTCGCCAGGATGTGCTGGGTGCGGAGGATGCCGTGCGCCAAGCGTTTGAGTTCGATGTGGCACCATTGCTCAGAGCGATCCGTGAAGAGCAAGGGTTACCGGCAGACCCGATGAAAGCCTATTTAGCGTCTGAGTATGGCACGCAGATTTTGCAAAGAGGCAAGGGTGGTGCAAGCTGGTGAGTATCCTCGCTTATGATTTGGGGGCAAGCAGCGGCAGGGTTCTACTCGGAGAATTGACAGATTCACGTATAGTGGTGGAGGAAATTCATCGCTTTTCGAATGATCCGGTCAAGGTTGGGGAGCGTCTGCACTGGGATCTGTTGCGTCTGTATCACGAGGTTCAGCAAGGATTGCTCAAAGCCAAGCATATGGGAGTGAATCCGTCCAGTCTTGCGATTGACTCCTGGGCGGTCGATTTTGGATTAATTGGGAAAACCGGAGAATTGCTGGGGAACCCTTATCATTATCGGGATTGGCACACCCACGGGGTGATGGAAGAAATACAGGAACGGCTGGGAAAAGACTTCATTTTTCAGCGTACAGGCATTCAGTTTTTGACGTTTAATACGATTTATCAGCTGGCTGCTATGCGAAATGCGAGTTCACCGTTGCTGGAGCAGGCAAAGCATTTCTTGATGATTCCAGATCTGCTGCGTTATTTTCTGACAGGTGAAATGTACAATGAGTTTTCGAATGCGACCAGCACGCAATTATATAATCCGTTGCAGCAAAAATGGGATGATGAGCTTTTGTCTGGAATCAACATTCCCCGCTCTTGGTTTGGAGAGGTACTGGAGCCGGGAAATGTTGCAGGAACTATCCGCTCGTCGGTCATGACCGATCTGGGCATTGGAGCGATTCCTGTAATTGCAGTAGCAGAGCACGATACGGGATCTGCTGTGGCTGCCGTGCCTGCGCTGGAGCACTCGTTTGCGTACTTGAGCTGCGGAACATGGTCCCTGATGGGAACGGAAACGGCACAGCCTGTAATCAATGACGATACGCTTCGTTTTAATTTTACGAACGAAGGTGGGGTCGGTCGAACTTACAGGCTGCTTAAAAACATTATGGGCTTGTGGATTTTACAGGAGGCGCGCAGAGAATGGGAGCGGCAGGGATACTCCTATTCCTTCCCCGAACTGGTTCATATGGCAGAACAGGCTCCAGCATTCACTTCTTTGATTGACCCGGACGATGAACTGTTTCTGCACGCCGGGGATATGAAAACACGTATTCGCCAATATTGCCGCAACACCGGGCAGCCATTGCCCGAGACGCCGGGAGAAATCACGCGCTGTGTTTTGGAGAGTCTGGCGTTAAAGTACCGTTACATTTTGGAGCTTACGGAGCAGGTGTCAGGACAACGGTTTAATGGTTTGCATATGGTCGGAGGAGGGATTCAAAATCGCTTGCTGTGCCAATGGACAGCCAATTCGATTCAAAAACCAGTGTGGGCGGGACCTGCAGAAGCGAGCGCAATCGGCAATCTTGCGGTACAATGGATGACACAGGGAAAGTTCGCCGATATATGGGAAGCACGCCGGGTCATCGCGGATTCTATTTCCGTGGAGGAATATGAACCTGCCGAGTCAGAAGTGTGGGAGGATGCCTACGGGCAATTCCGGCGGGTGGCGGGACTTTTTGTACATTAAAGATGTGGAGTGAGATTGCCATGCTGGTCGCAGAAAGATATGAGATGATTGTGCAGCTCGTTAATGAAAAAGGAAGCATACGGGTGTCCGAATTGAGTGAGTTGTGCAAAGTAACGGAGGAAACGATCCGCCGTGATCTGGACCGCCTGGAGCAGGCGGGACGACTGCGCCGTTCGCATGGGGGAGCGGTCAGTGTCAAAAACGAGCAGCCTGAAACGCCCTATGCGGTACGGGAAATTATGAACGCAGAGGAAAAGCGTAGGATTGCCGAGGAAGCGGTCAAGCAGATTCAGCCGAATGATCGTATTTTGCTGGATGCCAGCACAACCGCCTGGTATATGGCGTCAAGTTTACCGGATATTCCTTTGACAATATTAACAAATTCAATTCGGGTAGCTACAGAGCTGGCGGGTAAGGAAAAAATCGAGGTTATTTCGACAGGGGGGCAGTTGCTTCAACGCTCGCTGTCATTTGTAGGCCCGCTCGCAGAGCGTTCACTAGAAACCTATTATGTGGATAAATTGTTTTTCTCCAGCCAGGGGGTTCATCTGGATCGCGGTATTAGTGAATCGAATGAACTGCAAGCACGTTTGAAGCAGAAAATGGTCAGCATTGCAGACCGTGTGATTTTACTGGCGGATGCGAGCAAATTTGGGCAACAGGCGTTTACGCACGTCGTGAACCTGTCGCAGGTATCCGAGATTATTACGGATTCGCGGTTGTCGGACCCGATTCGCAGTCAACTTGCGGAGCTGGCTATTCCAGTTACGGTTGTGTGAAGCGGGGAGTTTCCAAGGTGAAGGCTGCTTTGCGTTTCATTTGGTCTTACGATCGCTATTGCAGTGGGATTCTTTGATGATGTAAAAAAGTTATAAGTGAGAATCCCACTGCAAGCTTCTAAAGTATCACTTCCCCCGGATTTTTAGCATTGAGTAAAGAATCTGGGGGCAACAGCGATGGGAAGCACCATCTGACTGCGCAGCGGCACTATAGGTAACCTTTCAGTTATAAAGTAATAGCTATTCCATGGACGGAAGGGTGTTCCGTATGAAGGTATCTTTATTTATTACCTGCCTGAGTGATGCGATTTATCCCAAGGTAGGGGAAGCGATGGCACGCTTGCTTGTCAGATATGGTGTTCAGCTGGATTTTCCAAAGGTACAGACATGCTGCGGACAGCCATCCTATAATAGCGGCTATTGGGATGAAACGAGGGTTGCGGCTAAAACGATTTTGAAAGCGTTTAACGACAGCGATTTTGTCGTATCTCCTTCCGGCTCGTGCACATATATGATTCATCATTACCCGGAGTTGTTTAAGGATGAACCCGAATGGCTCGATTCGGCACGGAGGCTGGAGCAAAAGACGTATGAGTTTACGCAATTTATGGTGCAGGTGCTTGGCGTGACCGATGTGGGCGCGTCTTTTCCGCATACGGTAACCTACCATCCGTCTTGCCATGGCACACGTTTGCTCGGCGTGAAGGAGGAACCGATGAAGCTGCTTGGCAGTGTAAAGGGGCTGCAATTAGTACCACTTCCCTTTGCTGAGGACTGCTGTGGCTTTGGCGGGACTTTCGCGGTGAAAATGCCGGATATTTCGGGAGCGATGGTGACTGAAAAAGTGGACCACATCAGGGAGACCGAAGCCGAGGTACTGGTCGGACTAGATATGGCCTGCTTGATGAACATTGCTGGAAATCTTCGGTATCGGGAGGAGCCAGTTCGGGTGATGCATCTGGCTGAGCTGCTGTACGAAGGGGTGAAGCACGCATGACCGCCGTACACTCACATTCCATGAACCAAAAGGTCAAAAAACGCGCAGAGCTGGCCCTAAATGATGATTTTCTGCGGAATGCAGTTCGTTTCACTACGGAGCGGCTTCGTAACGGCAAGCGGGTGGCTTCAGAACAGCACGGAAATTGGGAGGAATGGCGGGAACGGGGCCGTCAAATTCGTCTGCATACCATTGCCCATCTGGACTATTACTTAAATCTATTTGTAGAAAATGCCCGTGCCAACGGGGTGCATATTCATTTTGCCGATACAGCAGCCGATGCCGTACGTATTACACTGGATATTGCTGCGCATAGCCAAGCCCGCTCCGTCGTCAAATCCAAGTCGATGGTGTCGGAGGAGCTGCATTTGAATCAGGCGCTGGAGGGTGCGGATATCGAGACGATTGAAAGTGACCTCGGTGAATATATTATTCAACTGGCAGGAGAGCCCCCGTCTCATATCGTCATTCCGGCGATTCACAAAAACCGCTATCAGATTGCCGAGCTGTTATCCAAAGAAGCAGGGGAGAAACTGTCCGCGGATACGACGATTTTGGCGGGCTTTGTCCGCAAAAAGCTACGCGAAAAGTTTCTGGAAGCGGATATTGGCATGACCGGGTGTAATTTTGCTATCGCCGAGACAGGCTCCATGGTCCTGTTTGAAAATGAAGGCAACGCACGAATGGTATCCACTTTGCCCAAAACGCAAATTACGCTGATGGGCATGGAACGGATTATTCCATCCTGGACGGATTTGGAGGTGATGGCTACATTACTGCCACGATCCGCTACTGGACAGAAGCTGACCATGTACATGTCTGGTATTTCAGGCCCTCGGCGCAGCCAAGATGCCGATGGGCCTGACGAAATGCACATCATCATCGTAGATAACGGACGTTCACTACAGCTAGGCAATCCCGAGTTTCAAGAGTTGCTGAATTGCATTCGCTGTGGGGCTTGCCTGAATGCCTGTCCAGTGTACCGACACATTGGCGGGCATGCGTATGGCGGGACATATAGTGGCCCTATCGGTGCAGTGCTTACGCCTGCCCTTCATGGCAACATCGAAGAGTGGAACGATATTGCGAGTGCATCCAGTCTGTGTGGTGCGTGTTATGAAGCCTGTCCGGTCAAAATACCGCTGCATGATATGCTGGTATATTTGCGTAGACGTAAGGTAGAGGCGGGACAAGGAGATAAGCTGGAAACAGTAGGAATGAAAGGTTTTGCGACCGTGGTTTCCAGCTCGAAGCGATTCGCAGCGGCGATTCGGCTAGGGCAGATTGCTCAGAAAGCGGTCGTTCGTAAGGGCGAAATTACCCTAAAGCTGGGCCCCCTAAAGGGATGGAATACGTACCGTGTGGCTCCCTCTTTGGCGAAAAAATCCTTCCGTCAGCAATGGAACACGCTGGAGCATAAGCTGGAGCAGGAACGCAATGTGATGCAGCCGGATGTTCTCAGTCGAATGGAGAAGATTTTGGCAGATAGAAGTAAAGGAGGGACGCAGCATGAGTGAACAGAGTAATCCTTCTGCGCAAGCAAAAGCGGCCCATGAAACGTGGCTTCATCAAATGGAAGCAGAATCCCGTGCCAAGCAGGTACGCTTTATGGACGACATCGCGACGCGGCTCAAGCGTCCACGACAAACGGAACCGCCAGTTCAGCCGTTTCGCGGGGCACCTGCATTTTGGCACGAATTCGAATGGAGCGCGGAGCAGCGCATCGAAGAGTTCACCGCCAACTTTACAAGTGTTGGCGGGCATGTCGTGCGTCTGTCGGATTTGGAGCAGACCGCAGACTGGATCGCGCACAAAGCGCGAGAGCTGGGAGCGGCCTATATCGTCCGGCAGAATGAGCCGGACCTGGATGCGCTCCAGCTGGAATTGGCGCTGCCGGAAGTCCGTTTATCGGTGTGGAACACCGATCCAGTCGAGGATTGGAAGGCCCGCGCCGCCGAGGCGGATATCGGCATCGTCATCGCCGACGAAGCGGCTGCTTACACCGGTTCGGTAGCGGTGCTATCCTCGCCGGAGAAAGGCCGTGCGGTCAGCCTTTTGCCAACTGTACTGATCATTCTTCTGCCAGTAGAGCGCTTGCGAACACGGCTGGGCGAAATTCTAAGCCATTTTGACGAAGCCGGGCGTGAGCAACTGCCCGCAGGCATTCATTTTATTACTGGACCGAGCCGCTCGTCGGATATTGAAAATGATCTGACGATCGGTGTACACGGGCCGGGTATCGTCTATACACTGTTGATTGGTTAGTTTGTAGATGGATTAGCAGGTAGACTGGCGGACCTTCAATTCAAAAGCAAGGGAGGCTGGCTCCAAAGGCTGCCCGTTCAATTGCTGATATAATGTACGGAACATTTCCTGTCCGATTCCCTGCAACGGGTTCGTAATATTGGTCAGTCCCATGGCGTCGGCTACCTGACTTTCGTCAGCTTCAAAGCCGACCACTGCCAAATCTCCTGGAACCTTCCACCCTTTACTACGAGCAGCTGAGATAATACCGCATGCCACCAAATCATTGGTTGTCATGATGGCATGGGGACGTTCCTTTAACGACTCCAGCTTGGCGAACGCTCGCATTCCGTCCTGCACCGTATGGATACCACTGAGCAACCATTCCTCATTCACTGGCAGCTTCCTTGCCGCGAGCAGGTCATAATAGGCCTGGAGTCTTCTTTGGCTGTTTACGCTGTTTTTTCTGCCTACGGTGCAGGCGATTTTTTCAAATCCCAGCTCGGCCAAATGCTCTAATCCAATCCGAAATCCTTCATAATGGTCGAGATAAATGGATGAAATCTCTTTATTTTTTAATGGCTCGCAGGTCACAATCGGCCCATACTTGGTGTAATGCCTCACAGCAGACCAATCCAGCATACGCCGTAAAATGACGATCCCGTCCACTTTTTTCTGCCTCAAAAGCTCTAACGCCGCGCTTTCCAAATCCTGATTTTCCTCCGTCTGGTAGATCAAAACCTGATAATCTTGCTCTTTACCCGCATTGGATACTCCCTTGATGATTTGCATGTAATAATTATTAATCGTTGGGGTCATGATCCCAATAACCTTGGTACGGCCTACTTTCAACTGCACCGCATTAATATTCGGAATATAATCCAGTTCCCGAATGACTTCCATCACCCTGGTCCGCGTTGCTTCACTGACATATGGATGATGATTAAGCACACGAGACACGGTACTTGTCGATACCCCCGCAATTTCAGCAATTCTTTTTATATTATGCATGACATTCAACTCCAAAAATTTAGTTCTTGACCTGGAATGCATCCCAGATTGTAGCATGAAAGCATAAAGCGTATGCAGCAATCCGGGATGCATTTGAAGGACATGGGTTCCGCATACTTCTTCACAAATTATAACCTACTTGGAGGAATGCAACATGGAACAGGCAAAAGGTTTTCCCAAGAACTTTCTATGGGGCGGGGCAGCCGCTGCCATGCAGATTGAAGGGGCTTACAACGTAGATGGAAGAGGGCTCTCGATTTCTGATGTATTTACCTTTGATCCATCACTCGACAAAAAGCATTGGCTGGATCAGTGGCATATGATGACCCATGCGCAGGTCAAGGAAGCTTTGGACCCAAACAGCACCAAAAATTATCCAAAACGTCGGGGAAATGATTTCTATCACCGTTATGAAGAAGATATTAATCTGCTGGCCGAGATGGGTTTTAGATGCTTTCGCACTTCCATTTCCTGGACACGTATTTTCCCGAATGGCGACGAGACAGAACCCAATGAGAAAGGGCTGCAATTCTATGACAAGGTTTTTGATGCCCTGCTGGCCAAAGGAATTGAACCTGTCATCTCGCTGACCCATTACGATATGCCTTTGTATCTTGTCACCGAATATGGTGGCTGGAAAAACCGGAAACTGATTGAATTTTTCGTCCGTTTTGCCGAGACTGTATTTACCCGTTACAAGGATAAAGTAAAGTACTGGATTACGTTTAACGAAATGAACTGTGTCAAACATCATCCGTTTGTCAGCGCGGGGATCATTGAAGAGAATCACCCGAATCTGGAGCAGGACAAGTATCAATCTGCCCATCATCAGTTTATAGCCAGCGCGCTGGCAGTCAAAGCCTGTCATGAGATTATACCGAACTCCCAGATTGGGTGTATGATCAGCTATCTGTTGCTTTATCCGAATACTTGCAATCCGGATGATGTGCTTGAATGCCAAAAGGAAGAACGAGTGTCCTTCTTTTTCAGTGATGTACAAGCTAGAGGGTATTATCCGTCCTATACCGCACGTATGTTCAAAGAAAAGGGTGTTGTTCTGGATAAAGAACCTGGCGACGATGAAATCTTGCGAGATAACCTCGTGGACTTCGTGTCCCTGAGCTACTATATGTCCAACAATGCCAGTGCCACTGCCGATCAGCATGCCAAAGCAAGCGGAAATCTGATTGGTGGCGTGAAGAATCCTTACCTCGAGCAGTCCGAGTGGGGATGGCAGATTGATCCTAAAGGATTACGTTATGCGCTCAATAACCTGTATGACCGCTATCAAAAGCCACTGTTCATCTCAGAAAACGGCGTGGGTGCGACAGATCAAATGAATCCTGACGGCACCATTAACGATGATTACCGTATCGACTATCTGAAAAAACATATCGAGCAAATGAGGGAAGCCATTGAGGATGGAGTGGACCTGTTCGGCTACACCGCCTGGGGTCCCATCGACATGATCAGTGCTTCGACCTCACAGGCATCCAAGAGATACGGCTTCGTCTACGTTGACCAGGATGATCTGGGCAACGGAACACTGAACCGCTACAAGAAAAAAAGCTTTGACTGGTATAAAAAAGTGATTGAATCGGGCGGAGAAGTGCTCTAAACGGAGGCGTATGATGCATGAAAGGCTTGAGCCTGCTCTTATGCCTGATCTGGGGCTTTAATTTTGTCATCATGAAATTGGGCAATGGAGCCTTTGAACCTGTTCAATTTGCGGCTCTTCGGTTTCTCACAGGGACGCTACTTCTGTTCGGAATTCTGATGTGGAAACGGGTTCCGAACCCTGACAGGCACACGATAAAATGGTATATACTCTGCGGGATTCTCCAGACTACCTATTTTAATATTGCGATTCAGATATCCCTGAACTACATTAATGCGGGCTTAACCTCCGTGCTTACGTACAGCATGCCGCTGTTTTTATCCATTATGGCTCATTTTATGATTCCAGGTGAGCGGCTGAACACACGCAAAACGATTGGAATTGCTACAGGGGTCTTGGGGCTATTATTTGCTATGGACATTCATTTGGGCGGCAATTTGTGGGCCATGCTGCTTGGGGTGAGTTCAGCGATTGCTTGGGCACTTTCGAACCTGATTATCAAGCTCAAGCTCCAGCATTGCGATAAAACCCAGTTTACGACCTGGCAGATGGCGTTCGGTGCGCTCGGATTGTTATTGTACTCCCTGTTGTTTGAGCGATGGGAGCCGAACTTTAGCGCTGCGTCGATCTTTTATATCTCATTTTCCGGCATTGTGGCGTCTGCTCTTGCATTCCTGCTGTGGACTCATATTCTCACTAGAATGGAAGCAAGTAAAGCTTCTGTTACGCTGTTGCTGGTTCCTATCATCGGTGTTGTGTCCGGCTGGATCTTTCTTCACGAGGCGCTCAAAGCGGCTACCTTGCTTGGCATTTTCTTAGTACTGGCGGGCATCTGGATTGTGAATCGTTCAGGGACTCCGAAGCCGCAGTAAGCGGATGGAAGGCTTTTTTTAATAAAGGGTTGACAGAAAAAAAGAAACTCTATTATAATGAAGCCAAGAAAACGATTACAAAAATGAATCTCATAATTTTCAGGGTGTTACTATTTTAGGCATAACCTGAATGGAGTTCCGGTAAATGGGCGATAACGTCTATGAAGCGGTATTCTGTTCAGGTTTTTTAGTGTATGCACATTTTTTAACAGAGTCTTTTAAAAAATGGCCTTCCAGTAAATAAAAGCAGGTGGTCGCATGATTTTGAAGAAAGCGCTTAACAACAATGTCGTTTTAGCAGAGGAAGAGGACGCCCAAGAGGTCATTGCGACAGGAAATGGAATCGCATTCAACCTGAAACCGGGGGATACCATCGATGAGCGAAAAATCACGAAGCTGTTTGTAGTCAAAACTCAGGATTTATCCGCGAAGCTGGCGGATTTGCTGAAAGATGTGAAGATGGAATGTATTGAAATCGCGGATGAAATCGTGGAGTATGCCAGACCGAGATTGGCTGGAGACATTAGTGACTATATTTACCTAGCCCTGATCGACCACATTTCATTCGCCATCCAACGGCATGAACGGGGAACACCGATTGAAAACCGATTTCTTTGGGAGATCAAGCGGTTTTATCGCGAAGAATTCGCGATCGGAAAACACGCGCTGGAGATGATTCGTAACAGGATCAACATCACGTTCGATGAGAATGAAGCTGGGTTTATTGCCCTGCATTTCGTCAACGCCCGCCTGGATAACCAGAAGCTTGATCTGACGCTAAAAACGTCAAAAGTCATCAAGGATATTATGGATATTGTAAAATACCACTTCAATGTCGAGATTGATGAAGATTCATGGAATTACAACCGTTTTGTAACCCATCTTAAATTTTTTGCCCAGCGGCTTTTTGCCCACGAATCGGCAGACCCGCAGTACATGAATTTGTTCGAAGACCTGAAAATCAAATTTCCAGAAGAGCACAGATGTGTACAAAAAATAGGGGTGTATGTGAATAAGCAGTTTGAGCAGAAATTAACCAATGATGAAATGATGTATCTTATGATTCACATTTCCAGATTGGTCAACAGAACTGAAAACTAACAGGGTGTTACCATTCGTGGGCATTACCTGAGTGATTTCGATACTAAATTGCATTTTGGTATCGGGGATTACTCAGGTTTTTTTTATATCAACCAGAGAACATTGGAGGCAGGCATTATGAGCAAACATGATGAATTAGCGAAATTCATTGTAACTAATGTAGGCGGAGAAGAAAATATACGTGATCTGTACCATTGTATGACCCGTCTGAGATTTACACTTAAGGATAAGCAAAAAGCCAATAAACAGGCTTTGGAAAATTCCGACAGTGTCATTTCCGTGATAGAAAGCGGAGGGCAGTACCAGGTGGTGATCGGCAATCATGTTAACGAGGTTTATGATACGATTGCGAAGAACTATAACCTTCAGGTAAAAAGCGGCAACGAAAAGAAAGAGGATAATGCAAAGGAAGGTAATTTCATCAGTCGTGCTTTTACCGTCATGAGCTCTATCTTCCAGCCGATTGTACCTGCTTTGGCTGGTGCAGGGATGCTGAAAGCTATCCTGGTTATTCTTACACAGTTAGAGTGGTTGGACAGTGCCTCCAGTACCTATGCTATCCTTGCTGCCGCAGGCAACGGCGTATTTTTCTTCCTGCCACTGATGTTGGCGTTTTCAGCTTCGAGAACATTCAAGACCCAGCCTATCGTATCTGCTGCCATTATGGCCGCTCTGCTGGAGCCTAACTTCACCAAGCTGATGGAAAACACGGGGGATATTGCTTCCTTTATCCACATTCCCGTTGTCCTGATGAGTTATACGACATCCATTATTCCAGCAATTTTAGCCATTTGGCTGTATTCATATCTGGAACGGTTTCTGAAGCGGGTGGTTCCGAAAAGCATTGAATTGTTTATGGTCCCGCTTGTTTCCTTATTAATTATGGTTCCGCTTACCGCCATTGTGATCGGTCCACTGGGAGTGTACACCGGTAAAGGTATTGCGGATGGTATTGAATTTTTGAGTACGCAAAGCGGTCTCTTGACTGGAGCCATTCTGGGAGGCGGCTGGACCTTCCTGGTGATGTTTGGTTTACACTGGGGGATTGCACCTGCGATGATCAACAATCTTTCCCTCAAAGGGTTTGATACGATTCGACCTATGATGGCTTCTGCGACCTTCGCCCAATCCGGTGTCGCTCTTGGGGTCTTTCTGAAAGCCAAGGACAAAAAGCTGAAAGCTTACGCACTGTCATCTATTTTCCCTTCACTGTTCGCTGGTATTACAGAACCTATCGTTTACGGATTGTCCGTGAAGCTGAAAAGACCAATGATTGCCGCCGTCATCGGGGGAATGATCGGAGGGGCCATTGCCGGACATTTCCAAACGACCGTGCTTGCTTATGTGTTCCCGGCAATAACAACGATTCCGGCATTCTTTACGAATACAATTGCTTTTTATTTGATTAGTATCATCATTTCATTTGTGGTTACTACCGTATTGACTTATATTCTGGGCTTTAATGAAGGAAACGGGGCAACGGATGCGGAGACAGGAAAGACGGAAGCAGAAAAATCCGAGCCTGCCTTACAAACTGAACCTGGACATACCGAAGTCACCGAGAATGTCTATGCGCCTATCCATGGCCAAATTGTTCCGCTTCATGAGGTTCCTGATCCTGCGTTCTCTACAGAAGCGATGGGTCAAGGAATAGCCATTCTACCGAGTGAAGGAAAGGTATATTCACCGGTTTCCGGGGTTGTCTCGCTCGTATTTCGAACCGGCCATGCGATAGCCATCACCTCAGATAACCATCTGGATCTGTTAATTCATGTGGGACTAGATACGGTTAAGCTGAAAGGCAGCTATTTCACGAAGCATGTAGAACAAGGGCAACGGATTGAACGAGGCGATTTGCTGCTTGAATTTGATATTCCGAAAATCCAGGCAGCCGGTTATGACCTGACCACTCCGATTATTGTTACCAACAGCACTGCTTACCAAAAGGTTACCCAGACACAGCAAAAATCCGTTGATTTGCAAAGTGTTTTACTCACCGTACATTAAATAAAGGAGGAAATGAGTTATGACAGCACAGATAGCCAAAAGTTTTCCTGATAATTTTCTATGGGGTGGTGCTATAGCAGCGAATCAGGCTGAAGGGGCATGGAACGAGGATGGTAAAGGGCCAGCAATCAGCGATGCATTTCGGGGAGGAATAGTAGGCGGGACGTTTGATGATACGATTGATGAAAACAAGTACTACGCCAGCCATGAAGCGATTGATTTTTACCATCGTTATAAAGAAGATATCGCCCTGTTCGCCGAAATGGGCATGAAATGCTTTCGGACTTCCATTGCATGGTCCCGAATCTTTCCGAATGGGGATGATGCCGAACCAAATGAAAAAGGGCTGCAATTTTACGATGATCTGTTTGATGAGCTACTGAAGTATGGAATTGAGCCGGTCATCACCATTTCTCACTTTGAGCTACCTCTGAATCTGATTCGCAAATACGAAGGCTGGAAAAGCCGCGAGCTGATTGGATTCTATGTAAAGTATGCGGAAGTTGTCTTCAAACGTTATAAAAACAAAGTGAAATATTGGATGAACTTCAACGAAATCAACCATTTCCATACCATTCCTTTGGCGGCAGGAGGCATTGTTGTTCAAGACGATGAGCACAAACTGCCGACTATTTATCAGGCTAGTCACCATGTTTTCGTTGCCAGTGCCCTGGCTACTAAACTGTGTCATGAAATTATCCCAGGAGCGATGATGGGCGCTATGTTATCCCTGAGTCCGATCTATCCGAATACCTGTAATCCGGACGATGTGTTTGAAGCCTATGAGCTGAGAAGAAGATCCTTATTTTATTCCGATGTGATCCTTAGAGGCTATTATCCAAGCTATGCCAAACGGATCTGGAAAGAGCATAACATCATGGTCCAAATGGAGCCCGGAGATGAACAATTACTGCGGGAGCATACAGCGGATTATTTAGGATTTAGCTATTATCGAAGTACGACACATAAAGCAGGTATGCCCATCTTGGGCAACACAGGGGGAATTATGGGACTCGACAATTCCTATTTGGAAAAAACGCCATGGGGATGGCCAATTGATCCGAAGGGCTTCCGCTATGTGTGTAATGAGATGTACGACCGATATCAGAAACCTCTGTTTGTTGTAGAGAACGGCTACGGCAGTCATGATGAAATTTTGGAAGACGGTTCAATTCATGATCCCGAGCGGGTAGACTATCTGAACAAGCATCTGATCCAGCTGCATGAAGCTATTGAGGATGGCTGCGAAGTGCTCGGCTATACCTGGTGGGGTCCAATCGACATTGTCAGTGCGGGAACGGGAGAAATGAAAAAAAGGTACGGCTTTATCTATGTAGACAAAAACAACGATGGTACGGGTACGCTGGAAAGAAGAAAAAAGAACAGCTTCTACTGGTACCAAAAGATTATTGAATCCAATGGGGAAGTATTATTTGAACAAAATAAAGGAAAATAGTCCTGTATTAAATAAAAGTCAGAAATGAACCGGCCAGAGATACAATCTTTGGCTGGTTCGTTTGTTTATGTGTAGGAGTAGAGGGGAAAACGGGTTTCAAAATCTGTTTGTCTGCGATTGCTCCTAACCGAAATGCGGCCATCATGCAGCTCGGTAATACTTTTTGTAATCGCAAGGCCCAGTCCGGTGCCTCCGGTTTCCTTGGAACGTGATTTGTCCACCCGGTAAAACCGCTCAAACAAGTGCGGGACATCTTCCGCAGGAATTGGGGTGCCGTAGTTAGTGCAGATTACCACCGCCTCGTCGTCTTCGCGTCCTATGGTGATATCGAGGCGTTTGCCGTCTTTTCCGTATCGAATAGCGTTGGAAAACAAATTTTCATACAGGCGTACCAGCTCGTCGGTATCGGCTAGAATCCGAACAGGCTCGACGATTCGGACACGGTAGGACATGTCCGCCTGTTCCAGCGAGGGTACAAATTCCTCAGCAAGCTGGGTAAGCAATTTGCCGAGATCTACAGGCTCCAGCTCCAGTGGCAGACTGCCACCGCTCACACGCGTGTATTCAAACAGCTCATCGATCAGCTTTTTAAGCGTCAATGACTTTTCATAAGCAATGTTCACATAATAGCGCAGCTCAATTTCATCCCGATAGCGGTCGGTTTCAATATATTCCAAAAAACCGATCACGGATGTTAGCGGGGTACGAAGATCATGAGATACGCCGGTGATCAGGTCGTTTTTGGCTTTGGCGGAAGCCCGTTCTTCTTCCAGTGAGAGACGGAGCTTGTCCGCCATGGTATTCATATTTTTCGCCAAGGTACCCAGCTCGTCCGCTGAAGAAACAGGAATCGAATAGGACAGATCTCCATCAGCAAACTCCTGCATCCCCGTCGTAATTTCGCGAAGATAGCCAATCGTATTTTTGGTAAAAAGGAAAAAGAAATAAATATATAAAGGCAGCCCTCCAATCAGCATGATGAGTGGGGACCCAATATGATTCACGGTCCAGCGAATTAGACGAGTGCCAAAAAATGAACGGGAAGGGTTCAGCCATAGTAGCAAAGATGCTCCATAATAAAACACCATCAAAATCAGTCCGGTTAAAGTGAAGGCGGCAAGGCTAAGGGCTGCCAGCTTCCATCCCAATGTGTCATATCGTTTTGCCTTCAAGACGTGAATCCTCCATTAATCGAATTTTTCCATTTTGTAGCCGATTCCCCACACCGTTTTCAGGTATTTAGGTTTTCTCGGATCAGCCTCAATTTTCTCGCGAATTTTACGCACATGAACCATCAGCGTGTTGTTGGATTCCAGATATTGCTCCTTCCACACTTTTTCATAGATCTGCTCCATGCTCAGCACTTGACCACGATTACGTGCCAACAGCTCGACAATGGCAAATTCACGCGGGGTCAGCTTAATGGATTCTCCGGCGAGAGTGACCTCATGCGTAGCAGAATTAATGGAGAGTTCATCCAGTATCATTTCATGCTCCAATGCAGGGGAGGAGTGGGTGTATTTCCGTACTCTGCGCAGCTGGGATTTGATGCGTGCCACCAGCTCCAACGGGCTGAACGGCTTAGTGACATAATCATCGGCCCCAACGCTGAGTCCTGTGATTTTGTCCATATCTTGTCCCTTCGCAGACAACATAATAATCGGAAAATGCTCGGTTTCTCTGATCTTCATGCAAGCTTCAACCCCGTCCATATTGGGCATCATCACATCAAGCACCATCACATCTATCGATTCCCGACTGACTTGCTCCAGCGCTTCCAATCCGTCTCGTGCCATAAGCAGTCGATATCCTTCATTTTCCAAATAAATTTGCATCAGCTTAATAATTTCAGGTTCATCGTCTACTAATAAAATGGTTCCGTTATGCATGGTTGTGCACCCTTTCTGTTCTTTCCAGCAGTATACAATATGGGCGTATTATATACCTTTTTAAAGATGGAGGCTATGGACACTCATCTCAGTTCGCTTGCTTGGGGTCGTCAGCCTTTGGATAGTGCTGTTTCAGTTGAAGAAATACGGTTTTCTTGCTTGAATTGTCTTTTTTCTATTTCTGGTAGTTGACCGAACAAGATCCAAGCAAATGGCAGGAAACGGGAGATGATCGACACGACGAGCCAAGAGCAAAGAAGTGCAAAGAAAAAACCTCCGGCATACCACGCATGAATAAGCTGCGGAGAACCGATATGTGGTGAAAACTGCCGATACAGGAGCAGGAAGAACGGATGAATCAGATACACACCAAAGGACAGTGTGCCCAGACGTTCCAGTTTGCGAGTGACAAAGGAATCTTGTCGTCTGTACATTAAAAAGGAAATCTGTAGTATTACCAGAGTGCTAGACAGGCTGTACATATTATACATAAGTTCAAAAACTAGCGAATTGTACGAGATTCCGTACATTCTATTTTCGTACCACATATAGACATGCATGGTGGCTGAAATCAGCCATAAAGCCCAAATTGCGATCCATGTCAGCACTCCGGCAACACTTCGTTCCCCCTTACGCATCAGAAACCACGTTCTCAGCTGTGGGTAGTAGTAACCGAGAGCAGCACCCAGCATGTAGCAGGCTATATAAGACAGTGCCCAACTGCCCTTATTTTGAACCTGAAATAGAAATTTATTTCCAATAACAAATGACCACTGTACCAACAGCCCAAGGACAATAGACCATTGTGGAAGTTGCCGACAACGCTGGAACAGCCACAGTACGAATGGAAATGCAAGATAGAATTGCATCATGATAAAAATATAATATAAATGAGTATACGCTTTGCCTGTGGCCAGCTTCAGAGCAAAGCTTTTCGCAAGTGTGATTATATTCCATGGTTCGGAGCTGCCAGCCATAAGGGACAGGATGAAATAAAATAGAGAGAACATGACGTAAGGTAAGAGGATGTACAGCAACCTCTGCTTATAAAAGCGGCTTAAGAGCTGTCGTCCCATCGGACGATCCTTGTAGTTGTAGAACAGTACCATGCTGCTAAGCGCGATAAATACGGGGGTTCCATACTTCATCAACACATTGAGCGCATTGTATACAACATAAAGACTGGAATTTGTAAGCTGAACCGTTGCATAAGAAGTGGCATGTACCATCAAGACGGCTAAAATCGCCATGGCTCTGACCAACTGCAATTCGGGAATTTTTTCTTTGGTCTTAGGCTTCATAAGCTTCATTTCCTTTCAGGAGTGAACTGTATCTTGTTGAACTCTTTCTATTAAAAGATAAAGTTCTTAACAACCCTGAAGGGAAGGGCTTAAGAAACGCTTATGAACTTCTTAACTTTTGTTAAGAATTGAGGATTTTGCAAAAATCCCATAAGCGACTTCCAATGAACAAGATATAGATTGAAATGGTTTAGTCCGTCTATATATGCACTTCGGAGCGACTGGAATCGAATTTTGCAAAATCCTGAATTAAAAAGAACTTCCATAGCCTCAAAATGAGTGGCATGGAAGTTCTTTTTTATACTCATGATCATTCGTTATTTGCAGCGTTTGATAGGTGCGCGTCTAATTTGTCCACGAATGGCACCGTTCGGATGACGGATGGTGTGGACATTGACGTAAGCATTGCCCTCTCTGATTTGGCACACCAAATCATAAATGGTTCTGCCTCTGAGCGGACCGGTAAGATCACATGCACGTAGCACGCCGGTAACGACGCCTCTTCTAACGGTTATCCCAAATTTCGAAGGACCAAACAGTGTAGCAACAACAGGGCCGTTTTCACCTCTTCGTCCCAGATGAATATGCGCTTCGGTTACCCGTGAGATATTGCGCACAGTCAGTTCAAAGCTTAATTGTTGGCTCGTTGGACGGTAACGAAATTCGGCTGTTCCTGTAGCATTTGTTCTGACAGGAGGCACTTCATTAGCCCCCCTTAAGGTGGCTCTAAACTTATTAGACATGACATCCCTCCTTTCCCAGTGTTGGTTTAGTGTATTCACAGGGCCAGAGAAAGGGCTGCACATTAGCCTATTCATCAGAAGTTGTGTGTTTTACAAGTTATTCAGTCCAAGCACAAAACAAACTTTTTCATAGTCTATGAGTATCTGGTAGAGAGAGGAGGGGAAACCATGGGGACATTTATTGATGGAAGAACATCCCAAAATGCTTCGACAGCCAACTCTATTGCCATTCCGATCACGGTTTTGAATACACCTCAATTGTTTGGACAGATCGGATTAAACACACAGGGAGCTACAGGTACGCCACGGGTTCTGCTTAAAGGAACCATATCGCTTCAACTTCCGCTTGCTTTAGTAGGAATTACTATCACTATTGTAAGAGGTACTGTGGTAACTGACCCTGTTGTTTATTCGGCTACATCCACTTTTAGTTTGAGTTTATTAGCTCCACAGGTTATTGCGTTCTCAGCAGATGATTTCAATCCGCCGATTACGCCACAACTGGTGTACACTGCTTTTGTTTCTGCTAACCTGCTGGGTACAATACGTGTAGGTCCAGAGAGCTTTGACGGAATTTTGGTTGCGGATTAATGTAGTGATTTTGATATGAAGAAATATTGCTTCATAAAGCTTCGCAGTTGTAACTGCGAGGCTTTTTTGTGTACAAGTACAAGTTTTAGCTTAACGAATAAACTACTTTTCTTTTGCATAATAATCACATAGGCATAACCCTGCAACAATTGGTAGAATTTTATGTATGCGCTTACAAAAATAAAATATTCTTTGCTTCGTACAATTAAAAATCTGAAGGAGGAATGAAGAATGAAATGGAAAAAAGGATTGACTGGTATGCTTTTAGCAGCTTTTTTATGTGGTGCACCAGGTATGGGCATAGCTACGCCGGCACATGCATCCGCTGGCGAGTACAAGTTTGATTTTGGCGGAGGTACGGTCGAAACGGGTTATACCGGTGTGAGTGCTTCGCTGTCCTATGACTCAGCACGTGGATATGGCTTTCGTACCCCTGAGAATATGCGTAATGTCAGCGCTTCGGGGACTGGAGTGGCAAGTGATGCGGTACGGTTCCTGGCTACAGGTACGAAAAGCGAGAATACTTTTGAGGTTGATCTTCCTCCTGGTTTGTATGAGGTGTCGGTTACTTTAGGAGATACCTCTCGTTCGAGTATTGCGGCTGAAGGGGTGTATCAGGTCATTAATATGACAGGGAATGGGGCCAAGGATCGTTTTCAAATTCCAGTGACAGATGGACAGCTAAATCTGCTGGTTACTGAAGGCAAAGAGGGCGCGGTCTTCACACTCAGTGCATTGGAAATCAGGCAATTATCTAGCAATCCGGTTACGAATCGAACGATTTATATCGGTGGAGATTCTACGGTTTGTAACTATTATCCGCTAGATAGCAGCGTACAGGCGGGATGGGGTCAACTGCTGCCAGAGTTTGTGAACACGAATACTTTTCAAATTCGCAATATGGCGTCAGGAGGCCAAATTGCTAGAGGCTTCCACCAGGACGGTCAGTTGGAGGCCATCGTCCAATATATTAAGCCGGGGGATTATTTTATTCTCCAATTGGGCATCAATGACACCAATCCAAAGCATAACGAAAGCGAAGCCGAGTTTAAGGACTGGATGAAGGATATGATTCGGCAGGTTAAGGCTAAAGGGGCGACGGTAATCCTGTCAACTCCGCAAGGACGAGCGACTGACTTTAATGCTAACAATGTACACAACGCAGAAAATAGATGGTATAGAAGCGCTATTTTGGCACTGGCTCAAGAGGAACAAACGCCTTTAGTCGACCTGAATGTTCTTAGCTCAGCTTATTTCACTTCTATTGGTAAAGACGCTACACTGGCCTTGTATATGAACGGCGATACACTCCATCCAAACTATGAAGGTGCAAGGGAACTGGCCCGATTGGTAGCACAGGATTTAAAAAGGCAGGGTCTGAGCGGATTCTAAATTTAAACGATGGGTTTTCCCCTGCTTCTTACATTCGTAGGAGCAGGGGTTTTTAGCCTCTGTTCAGGGTGCTATAATTATTGAAAAAGCAATAGTAATACGGAGGAATTAGAACATGCAGCCTTTCACTGCCCGTGTGCTTCAAATTATACTGTTGATCCCTGAGGGAAAAGTAATGACTTACGGTCAAATTGCGGCAGAGGCCGGAAGCCCAAGAGGTGCCAGACAGGTGGTGCGAATTTTGCATACATTGAGCCAAAAACACCGACTTCCTTGGCATAGAGTAGTCAACCGTTTGGGGGAGATTGCTTTGCAGGAGGATGAGTCCGCATCCCTGCAGCGTCTGTACTTGGAGGAGGAAGGCATACGTTTTAATGAAAGCGGGCGTATTCCACTCGATCAATATCTCTATGATCCGCAGGCGGAGATGGAAGAATAGGAACGGAACAAGCTATGCGGTTTTATATTAGATTTGATGATCACAAAAATCCGGGACAAATCAATTATCGATTTGTCCCGGATTTTTTTCATCTAGCATACGAAGCGGATAACTAGAGGTAATCTGTTATTTATAGCATAAGATTCACTTGTCATTTTATCCGATAAGATGCTGCTGATCCCGTTGGGCAAGGTGAAAAGAAATGCTGTTCATCAGCGGTATATCGTTATTTTTCCGGGCTTCCCGGATCAGTTGTTTCTTTTTTTGTTCTGATTCACGTAAAAAGCGGGTCATCCACAAATCAGACGGTTCGTTAGTGGTTGTCATGCGAGATTCTTTTATCATCTATTAACCCTCCCAGTGAGCGGCTGTTATTCTTTCTCTAGTATATGTTCCAAACCTTAATAGATGCTGTTGGTTTCCTTAAAATTAGCTGAAAATTAGGTAAAGTTCAGGTAAAAATAGGTTGAATCAATATCTCATTGGACGAAAAGTAGTATAAAGCGAGTAATCAGGAAGTAAAGGTTACAAAAATGTATTGTTTTGACACCTTGTACCAACATAAACCTGAAAGTACAATTAGAATGCAAAGAGTTCGTGGAAGTTTATGTCGAAAAAAATGGAAAAGATTCGGGGAATGAACCGAAAGGGGAGAGATTCATCTATGAAGCAAAAAGCGGCTGTCGTGCTGCTTGTATTGTCCTTATCATCAGGATTGGCCTCCACTGTACAGTCTGAGAGTTTATCAGGAAATGTAGCATCAAGTACGTCGGTTAGTCCATCTACTGCGGCTACATCGAAGACATCATCCGTAACGGGTCAGGCTTTACCTACATTAACACTCAAGCAGGCCGTGGAATGGGCACAGACGAACAGTTACAATACGCGTACCGCCGAACGGGACGTAGAGCGTCGCAGAATGGAACTGAAAAATGCAGAAAAGGATCTGGGAAATGCATTTGTTGATTTTATAGACGGTGAATATGTTGATGATAATACCTCTTGGAGAAGTTATAACTCTTCGACGCTATCTTATCTAGCCAGCAAAAAGCAGGCGCAGTTCGCCAAAGACCAGATTTATTTTAATGTGATGAAGAGCTATCAAAGTGTGTTCGTGGCAGAGAATCAAGTGAAAAATGATCTAGAAGCGCTTGAAATTGCCCAAGCGGAGGAAAAGATTGCACTTGCCAAATTTGCGCGCGGCAAGCTGTCTGAGTATGCGAAAAACGAGAGTACACAGGCCAGAAGCCAGGCTCAGCAAACAGTAGAACAGGGGAAAATTGCGTTGCAAAAATCAAGGGATGCTCTGAACTTCCTCATGGGACAACCTAACGGAACAGCCTATGAAATGGTGGATCGACCCGTATACAAGGAACCAAAGAAACTGGATATCGAATTACATATACAACAGCTGACAGACATGAATCCGAACTTATGGAAGCTGGAGGATAGCATCAAAACTTCGGAACTTAATGTGAGATACTTCGATTTTAACAACGGTGCGGGTGCTTACGATCTAGCTAAAATGGATGTCGATACGGCTAAAGAGGAGCTTGACAAAGGTCAAAAGGATTTTGCCGAATCACTCCGTAATTTGTATGCCACGGTTAAGGAAAACCAAAAAAAATATGTACAACTGGAAGAAAGCTTGCGTACGGCAAAAGAGGCCTTGGAGTTATCACGCAAAAAGTGGGACAGAGGTCTAATTATCGAGATGGAATTGAAAAATAATCAGTTGAAAGTGAACCAGATTGAACGGCAAATGGAAGAGCTGGCGATCGAGTTGGATCAAAATGAGTATACGTTGAACAAGCCATGGAGCACATAGGGAGGAAAAGGCGTTGGCAGAAACGGTTTTAAATGATGCTTTAATCAAGTTACGGAAAAAACGGAGAAAAAAGTGGATATGGACTGCAATTGTTCTACTGGTTGTAGGTGGAGGCGGAACAGCAGTATATCTGAGTCTGCTCAAGGAGCAGGCGGCACCTTTGGTTCAGGATGAGACGCTTAAAGTAGAGCGCGGCGATGTGAGTGAGAAGCTGGACACGTCCGGTACCGTGCAAGCGTCCAAGGAAGTGAAGTTAAACTTCACGAGTGCAGGTGATAACAAGCTGGCAGTGGTAAATGTGAAAGCCGGGGACAAGGTGAAAAAAGGACAGGTGCTGGCTCTTTTGGACAGTTCAGAAATTAAAATGCAAATTCAGACTGCGTCTGATACTTTGGAAATATCCAAATCCAAGCTGGCTGAATTGGAGAAAGGTCCGAAGGCAGAGGATATTGAAATTCAGAAAACAAATGTACTTCGGGCGAAAATGGCTATCGATACAGCGCAAGAATCATTTGAGCTGGAAGAAGCCGAAAGTCAGAAGAAAACTTCCCAAAAGCAGTTGGAACAGGCGCGAAAGGCATATGAAGACCAAAAGTTTTTACATGATGCCGGTGCGGTGTCCAACAGTGAATTGGAGCAGGCAGAGCAAGCACTGGATAAAGCACAGACGGACTATGATGGTCTGGATCTGCAGTTCCGCAAAATCATGTCGCAAAAACGTCGCACCATTTCAGAAGCTGAAATCGGATATCGTACGGCAATGGCAGAGCTTCGCAAAATTCAGGTTCCGGCTGATGCATCCAATATTCAAGCCTCACGGATAGAGGTTCGAAGACAGGCGACGGAACTGGAGCAGAAGAAAAATGAATTGAACAAACTTCAGGTCACAGCACCTTGGGACGGGGTAATCTTGAAGGTGAACGGGGATGTAGGGACCAGTCCGACGGCTCCATTCATTGTCATGAATAACTCGGATTCCAACGATCTTAAGGTGGTTGTGAAGGTAAGTCAGACCGACATTGTCAAAGTAAAGAAGGGTCTTTCAGCCGTGTTGACTACCAATGCATATCCGGGTGAATCATTTCCAGGGAAGGTGCAATTCGTCTCACCGGAAGCCTCTACGGATGAAGGGATGACGACGTATCTGATGGAATTGTCTGTTCATGACCCGAAAGGCAAGCTCAAAACGGGCATGATTATGAATGTGGCTGTTATTTTGGGAGTACACAAAAATGTGCTGTTCGTACCTGCTACTGCGCTGAGATCGGAAGGGGGACAGGATGGCGTGTATGTTTCCGCTAATAACGCTGCGAATCCAGGGGCGCGCACATTCAAGCCCGTAGAACTCGGATTTTACACGCCAGATCGAGTCGAGCTCAAGTCAGGTGTAAAGGAGGGGGACACGCTTATTGTGCCTGCTCCTGAACCTCCGCCGGACCCTTCTGCTATGGGCGGCATGCAGGGAGGTTTTTAAACGGGTATGAGATACGTCATTCAGATTGAGGATTTGAAAAAAGTGTATCAGGTCGGAGATCAGGAAATTCATGCCCTGCGTGAGGTACAACTTGATATTGCTGACGGTGATTTTGTCGCGATCATGGGACCGTCTGGATCAGGCAAGTCCACGATGATGAATGTCATCGGCTGTCTGGATTTACCTACATCGGGACAATTTTATTTGGATGGCTATTCGATATTAGATGCCCGCGAGGATGAACTGGCTATTATACGTAATCAGAAAATCGGATTTGTATTTCAAAAATTCCATTTGCTCCCGCGAGCAACGGCTTTGGAGAATGTGGAACTACCTATGATCTATGCGGGTATTCCTGCCAAGGAGCGTCGTTTGCGGGCAATGGAGGCTCTTACTAGCGTAGGTCTAGGCGATCGGATGAACAATAGGCCAAACGAATTGTCAGGCGGTCAGCAGCAGCGGGTGTCTATTGCGCGCGCACTTGTGAACAATCCGGTCATTCTCTTGGCGGATGAACCGACAGGCGCATTGGACTCCAAAACAAGTGTTGAAATAATGGGGATTTTTCAGCGTCTGAATGATCAGGGGAAAACGGTTGTACTGGTTACTCATGATCAGGAGGTTGCGGAATACGCCAAGCGTCTGATTCATTTTCGGGATGGGCGGATTGAAGAGGATCAGCCTGTTGGGAAACGAAGAATGGCGGCAGAGGAAGTGAAGGCATGAAGTTTAAGGAAATTATCCGTGTATCGCTCAACAGTTTGCGAACCAATATGCTGCGATCTTTGCTGACCATGGTGGGCATTATTATCGGAGTGGCCGCTGTGATTATGATTGTAGCCATTGGTAAAGGATCAACGGCTACGATTACATCTCAGATCAACAGTATGGGAAATAATCTGCTGATGATCTATCCTTATGCTCCATATGATGGCTCCAGCTCCATGTCGTTCAGTCAGACGAAAGGAATATCTCTGGAAGATATCGATGCGCTAGAGGAGCAAAAAGCAGTAGCAGAGGTAGCGCCAAGTGCCATGACCAATGCAGATATTACGTGGAGTCGCAATAAGGTCAGCGCGCAAATTGAGGGGACTTCGCTGGCATTCGTTCATGTGAGAAAGCTGTCACTAGCTCAAGGCAGGTCGTTTACCCACTATGAAGTGGATAAACAAATGAATGTGGCCGTGCTTGGGAGTGATGCGGCCCGTAATATTTTTGGTCCGGATGCCTCAAGAGCGGTCGGTGAGACGATCATGATTAAACAGCTTCCTTTTAAGGTGGTTGGTGTGCTGGCAAATTCCAATTCCAATATGAGTAACAGTGGTCAGCAGGTATATGTACCGATTACAACGGGGATGGAACGGCTAGGCAATATGAGTATTCAGCAGGTGAACGCCTCTGCAACAACAGAGGAGAAGATTAATCAGGCAAGTGCTGAAATTCGGCAGGTGCTACGTGCCAGACATGAGCTAAAGCCATCAGAGGGCGATGACTTTCAGATCATGACCCAGACGGAAATCTTAAAAACAGTGTCCGGGGTTGATCGGATTATGAATATGCTGCTGGCCGGTGTAGCTGCAATTGCGCTTGGCGTTGGAGGTGTCGGCATTATGAATATTATGCTGGTGTCCGTCACGGAACGTACGAGGGAGATCGGGATTCGTAAAGCGATTGGTGCGCAACGCAGTGATATTATGCTGCAGTTTGTGGCTGAGGCTGTTTTTCTCAGTCTGATGGGTGGACTGGTTGGCGTAATGGTGGGTCTCGGAGGTGCAAAGCTGCTCGAGAAATTCGTCCAAATGCCGATTGTGTATTCGATAGAGCCCGTGCTTTACTCTTTTCTGTGCTGTATGGGGGTTGGAGTGTTGTTCGGAGTATATCCGGCGCGAAAGGCGTCGAAGCTGCGTCCAATTGATGCTTTAAGATACGAATAAGGGAGCGGGTACTTCGCCTTACTCGAAAGAGCAGGGTGCAAAGTACCCGTTTTTTGTGTTAAATAAGTGTTTTAAATGATAAAAAGACATGAATAACTGCCTTAATTTTATATATGTGATGTTTTATATGCTTTTTAAGGTTGATTTATTGTTATATATGACGTATTATATTCAATATTAGATCGCAAGAAAAAAGGAGGGACGTTCATCATCGACCTTACGGCAAGACAAGTAGAAATTTTAAACATCGTACAAAAGCATGCCCCGATTACCGGGGATCAGATTGCGGAAATGCTTAATCTCAGCAAGGCGACCATTCGGACCGACCTATCCAAATTGGGCATTCTGAATTACATAGATGCAAAGCCCAAGGTCGGATATTTTGTTGGAAAGCGGGGCACGCCGAACCGGGAGGAAAAGTTCCGGCTGTTGCAAATGAAGGTCGGCGATCTTCATGGTGTTCCAGTCATCGTACGAGAAACAACCACGATTCAGGAAGCTGTCGTAGCTCTCTTTTTGGAAAATGTGAGCAATTTGATCGTCACCGATGAAGACGGAGATTTGGCAGGGGTAGCTTCCCGCAAGGATTTGCTTAAGGTAACGTTAGGGAATCCCAATGCAGCAACCATTCCTGTCAGCCTTGTGATGACCCGACAGGCGAATGTTGTCACCGTTTCCCCAGAGGATACGGTATTAGAGGCAGCGCGCAAAATTATTGCCCGTCAAATCGACAGCCTGCCTGTTGTCGTCCCTTCCGACTCCGACAAGCCAGGGGAGCACTGGAAAGTCGTGGGACGCATTACAAAAACGAATATTATTAAAATGTTGCTCGATATGGTAGCAGAGGATTAATGGGAGGAATCGAATGGTTCAGGTGAGCAGTCATTTTATAGCGATCTGTTCAGACTCGATTGGCGAGACGGCAGAAGCTGTCGTACAGGCGACCATGCGCCAATTTGAGTTACCGGACACAGAGATCAAAAGATTTATGAACGTGAGGGATGAAGACGAACTGAGCCGGGTGATGGAGGAAGTTGCCGAGCGTAAAGGCTTCGTAGCTTATACGCTGGTACAGCCAGAATTGAGAGAAGCGATGAAAGAGGAGGCTGTCCGGCTGAATGTGCGGGCTGTCGACATTATGGGACCGATGATGCAGGCGTTTGCTGATACGTTCCATAACGATCCCAAAGAGAAGCCTGGTCTGCTGCACCGACTGGACGATAACTATTTTCGTCGTGTAGAGGCCTTGGATTTTGCGGTTCAATATGATGATGGCAAAGATGTGAGCGCCATTCTCAAAGCGGATATTGTATTGCTTGGAGTATCCCGTATTTCCAAAACCCCTTTATCCATGTTTCTCGCGCATAAAGGTTATAAAACGGTCAACATACCGATTGTACCGGAGCTGACACCGCCTGTTCAGTTGAAGGATGTTCAGCGTGGTCGAGTGTTCGGATTAACGATCGAGCCAGAGTTACTGTTGAAAATACGCAGTGAGCGACTAAAGGTTATGGGGCTTCCTAATAATGTGCAGTATGCTACAGCGATGAGGGTAGAAGAGGAAATAGCGTATGCGCAGTCTTTGTTTAAAGAGCTGAATTGTCCGGTTATTGATGTTACAGATAAGGCGATTGAAGAGACGGCAGGTTTAATTATCAGAATGTTA
>NZ_CP182500.1:2570000-5315000 GCF_048282685.1 Paenibacillus sp. JJ1722
CGGGTGATCTACCCCTGTCCAGGGTGAAGGTGCGGTAACACGCACTGGAGGCCCGAACCCACGCATGTTGAAAAATGCGGGGATGAGGTGGGGGTAGCGGAGAAATTCCAATCGAACCCGGAGATAGCTGGTTCTCCCCGAAATAGCTTTAGGGCTAGCCTCGGAAAAAAGAATCGTGGAGGTAGAGCACTGATTGGGTGCGGGGCCCGCAAGGGTTACCAAGCTCAGTCAAACTCCGAATGCCATAGATTTAGTTCCGGGAGTCAGACAGTGAGTGCTAAGATCCATTGTCGAAAGGGAAACAGCCCAGACCATCAGCTAAGGTCCCCAAGTGTGTGTTAAGTGGGAAAGGATGTGGAGTTGCACAGACAACCAGGATGTTGGCTTAGAAGCAGCCACCATTGAAAGAGTGCGTAATAGCTCACTGGTCGAGTGACTCTGCGCCGAAAATGTAACGGGGCTAAACACACCACCGAAGCTATGGCTTGATGCTTGCATCAGGGGTAGGGGAGCGTTGAATGCGGGTTGAAGGTGTACCGTAAGGAGCGCTGGACTGCATTCAAGTGAGAATGCCGGTATGAGTAACGAAAAGATCTGTGAGAATCAGATCCGCCGAAAGCCTAAGGGTTCCTGAGGAAGGTTCGTCCGCTCAGGGTAAGTCGGGACCTAAGGCGAGGCCGATAGGCGTAGTCGAAGGACAACAGGTCGAAATTCCTGTACCACCGTAATCCGTTATGAGCGATGGGGTGACGCAGTAGGGTAGTGACGCGGACTGATGGATGTCCGTCTAAGCAGTGAGGCTGGTGTGTAGGCAAATCCGCACATCGTAAGGCTGGGCTGTGATGGGGAGCGAAAATTATAGTAGCGAAGGTCATGATCTCAGACTGCCAAGAAAAGCCTCTAGCCAGGAGAAGGTGCCCGTACCGCAAACCGACACAGGTAGGCGAGAAGAGAATTCTAAGGCGCGCGGAAGAACTCTCGTTAAGGAACTCGGCAAAATGACCCCGTAACTTCGGGAGAAGGGGTGCCTCGGTAGGGTGAATAGCCCGAGGGGGCCGCAGTGAAAAGGCCCAAGCGACTGTTTAGCAAAAACACAGGTCTGTGCGAAGCCGCAAGGCGAAGTATACGGGCTGACGCCTGCCCGGTGCTGGAAGGTTAAGGGGAGTGGTAAGCCTTCGGGCGAAGCTATGAACCGAAGCCCCAGTAAACGGCGGCCGTAACTATAACGGTCCTAAGGTAGCGAAATTCCTTGTCAGGTAAATTCTGACCCGCACGAATGGCGTAACGACTTGGGCGCTGTCTCAACGAGAGATCCGGTGAAATTTTAATACCTGTGAAGATGCAGGTTACCCGCGACAAGACGGAAAGACCCCATGGAGCTTTACTGCAGCTTGATATTGAATTTGGGTACGATCTGTACAGGATAGGTGGGAGCCGTTGAACTTTGAGCGCCAGCTTGAAGGGAGGCATCCTTGGGATACCACCCTGATCGTATCTAGGTTCTAACTTGGTACCGTAATCCGGTGCGAGGACAGTGTCAGGTGGGCAGTTTGACTGGGGCGGTCGCCTCCTAAAGAGTAACGGAGGCGCCCCAAGGTTCCCTCAGAATGGTTGGAAATCATTCGAAGAGTGCAAAGGCAGAAGGGAGCTTGACTGCGAGACCTACAAGTCGAGCAGGGACGAAAGTCGGGCTTAGTGATCCGGTGGTACCGCATGGAAGGGCCATCGCTCAACGGATAAAAGCTACCCTGGGGATAACAGGCTTATCTCCCCCAAGAGTCCACATCGACGGGGAGGTTTGGCACCTCGATGTCGGCTCATCGCATCCTGGGGCTGAAGTAGGTCCCAAGGGTTGGGCTGTTCGCCCATTAAAGCGGTACGCGAGCTGGGTTCAGAACGTCGTGAGACAGTTCGGTCCCTATCTGTCGTGGGCGTAGGAAATTTGAGAGGAGCTGTCCTTAGTACGAGAGGACCGGGATGGACGTACCGCTGGTGTACCAGTTGTTCCGCCAGGAGCACCGCTGGGTAGCTATGTACGGAAGGGATAAGCGCTGAAAGCATCTAAGCGTGAAGCCCCCCTCAAGATGAGATTTCCCAATTAGTAAGACCCCTTGAAGACGACGAGGTAGATAGGTTGGGGGTGGAAGTGCAGTAATGCATGGAGCTGACCAATACTAATCGGTCGAGGGCTTATCCTAAGAATAAAACGCAAATGAGTTTCGGATCCAGTTTTCAGGGTGTAACCTTGAAAGTATGTACAAGTGACATATGATAAGCGCATGGCTATTCATTCACACAATAAGTGATGAACCGAATAACCGTACGGTAGAATTTGCACAGCAAATTCATGTTTGGTGGCGATAGCGGAGGGGTTCCACACGTACCCATCCCGAACACGACCGTTAAGCCCTCCAGCGCCGATGGTACTTGGACCGCAGGGTCCTGGGAGAGTAGGACGTCGCCAAGCAAGATTAAAGAGCACAGCCCATTAAGGCTGTGCTCTTTTTGCATACCATAAGGCTTTCGCATTTTGGAAAATATACAAGAAACCATTACATATACTCCATTCCACTAAATTAATAAGATTGGGACATAACTATTATAAAGCTTACAACACTCTGCATATCGACCGATAGTGAAGTCAAACATAATGAAATTTATAAAGCAGCAAGTCTCCAACAACAGGGAGCCTTGCTGTTTGCCGTTACTGTTTTTTGAGGGGGAAGATTAAAAGTAAGGCTATAAATTTCTAGAGAACAGGTACTTTTGAAGCGAGATAGAAACGTTTCTATTAGAGTTTGAAAAGAAAATTCATAGCTTTGGGAGAGAAAAACTCAATCGGAACTGAATTTTTTAGACGAAGAGTCAGAAAAAAATATGAAAAATATGGTCCTTTAGGACTATGAAATAACAATATTTATTACAAAATTAAAGAGTTATTAATTTTGGCTTATGTGAGCTTGATACAAATTCAATCCATTATTTAGGAGGTTAAAGAGGGTTGCGGAAAAAGGCGGAATTTGTCGGATGATATCAGGTTGAATTTGTTACATTTATGTTAATGGCATGTAAAGATAAAATTGTTGTAGGATAAGGGGTTGGAGCTTCAATGTAAATCATAATGAGTTTAGTTTTACAAAATTCGTGAAAACCAAAAATTTCGTTTTAAACTAAATTAACAGATCATGATTGACAGATAACTAATACAAAAAGTGAAATTGTTGCTTTTGAAGTTTGGAAACAAATAACATAATATGGATTTTGTTTTATTTTTATGAGCTCCATCAATTTAGCCCTTTTGTCCCATGCCAAGCGGTTTTAAAGTTTGTATATTTAAAAACAGTTAGAAAGTGCTGGAAGAAAAAAAGAGATATAAGGATTTACTGTAAAATTATGAACTGCATAGAGGATGGAGGAATTCATTTGACAACTCGATCACAATCTTGGTTCGCAAAAACAGAGGTCCAACCGACTGCGAAGCTCCAACTATTTTGCTTCCCCTACGCTGGTGGTGGCGCTTACATATTTAACTCTTGGAAGTCTAGGTTCGCGCCTGATATTAACGTGTTGCCTATACAACTTCCAGGACGTGAAAGCCGCTCAACAGAAGCTCCAATGGATACTCTTCAGGACATCGTTCAATCGTTGATTCCCGCTATGGCCCCATACATGCATAAGCCGTTCGCTTTTTTTGGGCACAGTATGGGTGCACTGATTGCATTTGAAACAGCACGACAGTTGTACAGCAAAACTGGAAAGCTACCTGTGCATATCATCATATCTGGTAAATCCGCACCACATCTTCCATACTCCAAAAAACGACTCCATGATTTAGCAGACGATTCTTTCACCGAAGAGCTTCGTTTGATGCAGGGAACACCTGAAGAGGTGCTGCAAAATGCAGAATTGATGCAAATTATTATGCCTCGTCTGCGTGCAGATTTTAAGGTATGTGAAACTTATGTTTATCAGCCGGGAAATCCACTGGTATGTCCGATGACCGTTTTAGGCGGAATGATGGATTTTGAGGTTAGCACAGATTCACTCCATGCCTGGCAACAGCATACGACATCACCTATGGATGTTCAGATGTTCGAAGGTAATCACTTTTTCATCCATGAACAAGAACAAGAAGTTATGAGCGCAGTCGAGAACATTCTTTCTACATCCTCGCCGATGGCCCACGCGGCGGCAGCTCATACAGCTTACAACACAAGCACCCTACAACCACGATTCAGACAGAGTTGAATGTCCCACACATCACGATACACTTCGTTATTACCATCTCAGCAACAATCGACAACCAACCCACAAACAAGATGCAAATTCCAGCATAGTTCAAAATCGCATTTTATTCTGTACGGATACTCATGCATCCAAACCCAGAGTTTATCTCAACGACGTCCACAGCCAATATAAAAAGTTCCCACTGAAAAAGTGTGGGCAACGAAAAGAGGGATGCCCTTGTTTCGATCAAATTCTGCTTTTCGGAGACTCGCACGTTATGTAAGGCCGTATAATCTATGGGTTTTCATAACGGTGATCGCCTCCTTGTGTTTGGCAGCTATTGACATTATTTTGGGTAAGGCTATTGAGCAAATGGCACAGGGGACATTCTCCTCTACCCAGAACATGATCTATCTGGTTGTTGGTATGACGCTAATTGGAATGCCCTGTAAGTTTGTGATGAGGTACGCTTCAGCGCGTTTTAGTGTTAGTGCTCTGCGCGACTTGAGAGGCGATCTCGTACATAAGTTTTGCGATTTACCGGTTTCCAGCGTGGAAAGGAAATTTACCGGAGATTTGGTATCCCGTCTAACCAATAATACGGCAGTATTACAGAACTTTTTTATCCAGCAGTTTTCCAATCTGTTTTATTTACCGCTTGTGTTTACGGCATCACTCATATTGCTTTTACTGACAAGCTGGAAACTGATATTGGCAAGTCTTGCGCTCATGCCAATAGGAATGATCATAACATCACTAATGAGCAAGCCGATTGAAAAATATTCCGCAGATCTTCAGGAGAAAATTGCTCATTTGAACGCTGTGGGGCAAGATGCAATCGGAGGAATCCCTATAGTCAAGGCATTCAATATGCAAGCTGTGCTGTTGAAGAAGTATATGGTGATTATGGAGGAGGTCGTCAAGCGCGGCTTAAGGCTAGAAAAGCGCTATGCAGCCATTACTCCAGTAGGTGTGATGATGCTGGCAACACCAATTATTTTGGTCATTGTATACGGAGGATACCTGATACAACAAGGAGAGCTGAATGCTGGAGGCATTGTACTTTTTTTATACCTGATTTCGTTCATATTACAGCCGATTGCCATGCTGCCGACAATCATTTCGCAAATGAAGGAAGCGGGTGGAGCCGCAAAGCATTTGTTTGAGGTGCTGGATTGGCAGAATGAACGTCAGAACGGCGAAATGACCTTGGTAGATCAGAGGCGAGAGAATAGGGCACCTCATTTGAAAGACGATGCAGATGGGGAAGCCAACCGAATGAGTGAAGGCGGAGCAGAAAGCGATGATGACGTTGATAGTGTTGCTGTAGTCAGTTTTGAGCATTTGACCTTTGGCTACGATGAAGGGAACACAGTGCTGAAGGATATCAGCTTCCAGGCAGGGCAAGGGGATATGGTGGCGATTGTCGGTGCCAGCGGTGGCGGTAAAAGCACGATTTTCAAGCTGCTTTGCGGATTTAATGAGCCTGGAGAGCATGCCGGAACCATTCAACTATTTGGAAAGAGTTTGACAGATTGGAATTTAACAAGCCTGCGCAGTCATATTTCGATGGTATCTCAGGAGTCGTGGCTTTTTCCGGCCACCATTGCAGAAAATATCGGATATGGACGTCTGGAGGCGACTCGGGAAGAAATTGTCGAGGCGGCGAAAGCGGCACATGCGCATGATTTTATTGTTCAACTTCCCGAGGGCTATGAAACCCTGTTGAGCGAGCGGGGAGGCGGATTGTCTGGCGGTCAAAAACAGCGTATTTCTATAGCAAGAGCATTACTGAAAAATGCTCCGCTGCTTTTATTGGACGAGCCGACTTCAGCACTCGATAGTCAGTCGGAGGCTCAGGTGCAGAATGCGATGAATGCGGTAATGCAAAACCGGACGGTACTGGTCATTGCTCATCGACTGTCAACCGTACGTCAGGCGAACCGTATTATTGTACTCGATCAGGGGAGCATTGTGGAATCGGGTTCTCATGAGGAATTACTAGGTCGTGATGGTGTGTACCGAAAGCTGTATTTGAAAAATTTTGAAGAAGAACAGCATACGGCGGAAAACGGTAATTCGTTGCCTGAGGAAAGGAGTGAGCGTCGTGACCTTCAAGCAGGGGTTTTATGAATTTAAGCAGTTGATGTCCCTGATGAAGCCGCATCGAAAATGGTATTTTACCGGGCTGGTTGGCAATAGTCTGACCAATGCCAGCATCACGATTTTACTTTCTTTCGTGGTGCATTATTTGCTGAATTTTGCGGTTAATGGCGATGTACAGGAGCTATACCGAGCGGTCTATTTGGTCAGTGGTACATTTTTGGCATTAAGTCTTATTTCCCCCCTGTGCAGCTATATGTATAAACGGTGTGTAAAGCTGGCGATTGCCGATGTACGAATGAAACTATTTGGCCACATTGTCAAGCTATCGTACGAAAAAGCCGAAAAACACCATTCGGGTGATCTTGTATCCCGTATGACGAACGATGTACAGGCGCTGGAGCAGGCTTACACCGTTCATATCCGCTCGATTATACTAGAAATTTCGCTTTTCTTGGGCTCGTTGGTCATTTTGATGGTTCTGGATTGGCGATTTGGGATTATGGCGGTTTTACTTGGGCTGGCTTCAGCCTGGATAAACGCTCATTTCGCGAAGAAAATGCGAAAGACGAGTGAAGAGTTACAGGGACGGATGAGCAGGTTCACGGAACGATTGAGTGATTTGCTTTCCGGTTTGCAGACGGTGAAGTTGTTTGGGTTGAGGACAAAGGTAGGTGGACTTTGTAACGATGCAAGCGAGGACATAAACCGCATCAGCATTCGGCAGGGACGTCATATGGGCTTGCAGGATATGTGCAATTTTGTCATAGAGTTCATCACGCTGGGCGGTGTGCTTGTCGCCGGATTGATTCTGGTATCGCAGAAGCAAATGGAACTGGGGGTATTGGGACAGATTGTGCAGCTGCAAACCGGTATTTCAACGGTGTTTTTGGAGCTAGGGGCGGCTGTAACACTGTTACAAAACTCCTTGGCAGGCTTGGCGCGTATCCGCGAAATTCTGGATGAGTCGAAGGAAGAGGAGCAGTTCCCCGCGGCTAAAAAGAAGGGACCGCTGACTAGGCTTATCGATCCCGAGACGGCAGCTTTATCAGCCCGTGAATCTGGGGGATTCTATGGCGATGTTGAGAGCTTGCGTTCAGACCACGCCATTGAACAGACTCCGGCTGCGCTGGAGCTGCACGACATCACCTTTGGCTATCAGCCTGACCATCCAACGCTGCAAAGGTTAAACTTGGTCGTGCCAGAAGGGCAGGTAACCGCGCTTGTCGGCCCGAGTGGTGGTGGCAAAAGCACAGTCATGAAGCTGTTGCTGGGATTTTACCCACCGGACGAAGGTGTGCTGCGGGTTCGTGGTCGCTTGGCAGAAGAATTTCCGTTGGATGAGGTCAGGGATTTAATGGCCTATGTACCACAGGAGGCTACGCTGTTCCACGGTACAGTAGCGGATAATATCCGTTTTGGCTCACCGGCTGCCACGGATGAAGAAGTAGAGGCTGCGGCCAAAACAGCCTATGCCAGCGGCTTCATAGGCGAGCTGCCAGAGGGGTACGACACGATTGTCGGTGAACGCGGAGCCAATTTGTCCGGCGGTCAAAGACAGCGGATCGCAATTGCCCGTGCTTTGCTCAAAAATGCACCGATTTTGCTGTTGGATGAAGCGACCTCGGCTTTGGATGCAGAATCGGAATATGAAGTCCAGCAGGGCTTAAATGAGCTGATGAAGGATCGTACGACATTAGTTATTGCCCATCGATTGTCTACGATTGAACGGGCGGATACGATCTGTGTCCTTGCCGATGGCGAACTGAAAGAGCAGGGTACCCATGATCAGCTCCTTGCCGAGGGAGGTCATTATGCAGAGCTGTATGAGCTTCAATTTCGAAAGCATCCCGAGGAACAAACCGCATAAATATGCGAATTTCCTTTTTACCAATATCTATTTTGCGAGGAGAGAAACGGATGACACAGCAAGATGTTCAATTGTTTTCGCTAAGCCAGCCACAGCAACGGATTTGGTATACGGAGCTTCTGTATCCTAATCGGAATACATCAACAATTATTGCAACAGTAAAAATCAGGGGAACTGTTCGTATAGATGCCTTGCAGCAAGCAATGAACCGGGTGATTGCCCAAAATGATTCTTTCCGTATCAAGATCACTGCTCAGGATGGGATTCCATATCAATATGTAGAGCCGTTTACGGCGGAAAGTATAGAAACGCTCCAAGTTACCTCGGAAGAAGCAAAGGAATGGTTAAAGCGCCATAATCCACAGCCATTCTCATTGTTGGATTCGCAGCTGTACCGATTTGTTATCTTGCAGCTCGCAGCAGAAGAAACATGGTTTAATTTTAAAATGCATCATATTATTTCAGACGGTGTGTCCATGAATCAGGCCATTAATGAAATCACCGGACATTATATGGATATTGTGCATGGTACAGGTCAAGATGCACCGACCAAAGGCAATCCATATCTGGATTTTATCCAGGTAGAGCAAAGCTATGAGCAATCAGACCGTTATCAAAAGGACAAAACGTACTGGACAGAAAAGTTTGCCGATTTGCCAGAGACTACAGGTTTGAAATCATATAACCCGCTGACACTGAGCACAGCTGCACGCCGGGAGAGCTTTATACTGGAACATGAGTTGTATCGTGGTGTTACGGCTTTTTGCGAGGAACATAAAATTAGTATTTTCACGTTCTTCCTGGCGGCTCTGTATATTTATTTGCATAAAGTGACGGGAGAGCAGGACCTAACCGTGGGGACACTCTATGCCAACCGTACGTCTAAGAAGGAAAAGGATACCATCGGTATGTTCGTCAGCACCGTGGCTACGCGTCTGTTGGTCGAACCAGAATCCGAACTGCTGACCTTCTTGCAAGGTGTAGGGAAGGAGCAGGCGTCCATTTTGCGGCATCAGCGTTACCCATACAACAAAATTATTCAGGATTTGCGTGAACAGCAAAGCAGTCTGGACATTCAGCGTCTGTTTGGTGCTTCCATCCAGTATCGTACATTGAGTTTCTCCCGGTTTGATGAAGCCATTCAGCAGGTAGATAACGATTTCTGCGGAGATACGGTGAACGACTTCGATATTCACATGGTTGAAATGCTGGATGACGATAGACTCGTGCTGTACCTAGATTATCGTACCGAGCTGTTTAGTGAACAGGAAATTGCTCGAATTATTCGACAATTTTTGAGTGTGGCGGAGCATATGGTGCAGGGCCCACACAAGCGGATACAGGAATTGTCGCTGATCAGTGAGGAAGAACGGGCACAAATCGTCGACGTATTCAATGCTACTGCGGTGGAATATCCACACGAAGCAGGCATTCATGAGTTGTTTGAGGAACAGGCTGAACGTACACCGAATCAGACAGCAGTCGTGTTCGGAAATGCCCGTTTAACTTATGGCGAACTGAATGTAAAAGCAAATCGACTGGCTCACACGTTGCGCGGACACGGTGTTACCGCCGAGCAAACTGTAGGTATCGTTGCTGAGCGTTCCACGGATATGATTGTCGGCATGTTGGCGATTCTCAAAGCGGGCGGCGCATATGTGCCGATTGACCCTGATTATCCGGCTGAACGTGTCCGTTACCTGCTGGAAGATTCGGGGGCGAAGTTGCTGCTGGTGCAGCATGCAGAACAGCAACTGGAGGAATACACCGGAATCGTACTGGATCTGAGCGATGCTAAGGTGTACGGGGCAGAGAATGACCAAGGCTTGAATACCGTACATTGGGAGCAAAACGAGGCTTATCATGCGGATTATACCGATTATACTAATCTGAAAAATGAGATTTTAAATGAATCATCCTCGTCTGTCGTAGACAGCACTGCTGGAGAACAAGAACGTAAATTTGGGAACCGACTAGCTTATTTGATGTACACTTCGGGCACGACCGGACAGCCCAAAGGGGTTATGGTAGAACATCGCAATGTCGTGCGTTTGGTGAAAAGTACAAACTATGCGCAATTAGATGCTGATACACGCATTTTGCAAACTGGCGCCGTTGTCTTTGACGCGTCCACCTTCGAAATTTGGGGTGCGCTATTGAATGGTGGACAGCTCGTGCTGGTAAGTCAGGATGTCATTTTGGACGCTCCAAAGCTCAAGGCAGCCGTGCGCAACCATGGTATCACGACAATGTGGCTGACTGCGCCGCTCTTTAACCAGCTATCTCAGCAGGACTTGGAGCTGTTCGAGGGGGTACAAGAACTGCTGGTCGGTGGTGATGTGCTGTCCGTACCGCACATTAACCGGGTGCTGGAGGCTCATCCGTCCCTGCGGATCATTAACGGCTATGGGCCGACAGAAAATACAACTTTTTCTACAACTCATGCGATTGCCAGCGTGCAATTGGAAGCGGTGTCGATTGGGCGTCCGATTCACAACTCCACAGCGTATGTCGTAGACCGTTCCATGCAGCTTCAGCCTGTCGGGGCATGGGGGGAGTTGATCGTCGGCGGCGACGGGGTGGCACGTGGCTACCGGAACCGTCCGGATTTAACGGCTGAAAAGTTTGTAGACAGCCCGTTCCGCAGCGGAGAGCGCTGCTACCGCACAGGCGATTTGGTGCGCTGGAATGAGGACGGGACGTTGGAATACAAAGGACGGATTGACGCACAGGTGAAAATCCGGGGCTACCGGATTGAACTGGGCGAGGTGGAAGCACAGCTGCTGAAGCTGGAGGCAGTGCAAGAAGCCGTCGTCATTGCACGTGAGGATGATCAGGGGCAAAAGCAGCTCTGTGCGTATGTAGTCACCCTTGCGGATATCGCGGCTAGTGAGCTGCGAAGCGCCTTGAGCCAAGAATTGCCGGGTTACATGGTACCGTCATATTTTGTGCAGCTGGAGCAATTGCCGTTGACACCAAATGGCAAAGTGGATCGTCGGGCATTGCCGCAACCAGAAGGAAGCGTGGATTCCGGTGAAGATTACGTAGCGGCACGTAATGAGGTAGAACGTACGCTAGTGTCCGTGTGGCAATCTGTACTTGGTATTGAGCATGTTGGTGTGCTGGATAACTTTTTCCATCTGGGGGGCGACTCGATTAAGGCCATCCAGGTGTCTTCAAGACTGCTGCAAAATGGTTACAAGCTGGAAATGAGGGAGTTATTCCAGTATCCGACGATTGCTGAGCTGAATGGACGAGTGCAGCGGGTGAGCCGTGTTTCCGATCAAGGAGAAGTCAGTGGAAACGTGGCATTGACACCGATTCAACACTGGTTCATTGAACAGCAGCCATCCAATCCTGAACACTATAACCAGGCTCTGATGCTGCATCGTGAGGATCGATTGGACGAAACGGCGCTTCGTCAGGCACTGCAACGCATTGTCGAGCACCATGATGCTTTGCGCATCGTATTCCGCCAAAATGCGGACGGTGGGTATGAAGCATGGAACCGTGGCGTGCAAGAAGGAGAATTGTACAGCCTCGAAGTGGTTGATTTTACAAATGAGTCTGACTTTGCTCATTTGCTGGAGAACAAAGCCAGCGAAATTCAAAGCAGTATCCGTCTAGATAAAGGCCCTTTGGTGAAGCTGGGTCTGTTCCGTTGCACCGATGGAGACCATTTGTTGGTAGCGATCCACCATTTTGTGGTCGACGGCGTGTCTTGGCGTATTTTACTAGAGGATTTGGCATCCGGTTATGAGCAGGCTTTACAGGGCGAGTCTGTCCGTTTACCCAACAAAACGGATTCCTTCCGTCTGTGGGCAGATCAGCTATCCGCTTATGCGAACAGTGGAGCGTTGGAGAATGAGCGTGCGTATTGGGAGCAGATTGAGCAAGCAGGGAAGAGTCAGACATCCTTGCCTAAAGATTACACTCGTAAATCTCAGGCTAAGCCACAGCTTCGCGATGATCGGACACTGACAGTAGCGTGGACGGTAGAAGAAACGGAACAATTCTTGAAACAAGCTCATCGTGCCTACAATACGGAAGCAAACGACCTGTTGCTGACAGCTTTGGGCACTGCAATTCAGGAGTGGGCAGGCATCCGTCAGGTGCTTGTAAATCTGGAGGGTCACGGACGGGAAGCCATTTTGCCGGATGTGGATATTACGCGGACGATCGGTTGGTTTACCAGCCAATTCCCGGTTGTACTCGATATGGGCGAGGATCGGAATGTGGGACGGCGTGTCAAGAACGTCAAAGAAGGACTGCGCCGTTTGCCGCATAAAGGGATTGGATACGGGATTTTGAGATATCTTGCTGACAGGGAAGGGGAAGCCCCTTTTATCAGCGAGCCGGAAATCAGCTTTAACTATCTCGGACAATTCGATCAGGATTTAAAGAATAATGCCTTTCGCATGTCTCCTTATTCCATCGGAGCTTCCATTAGTGACACGTTAACCAAGCGGTATGCTCTGGATATCAACGGCATGATCACGGACGGTGCACTGGAGCTGACGATCAGCTACAGCAACAAAACGTTCATGAAAAAGTCAATCAAAAAGCTGGCTGATCTGCTTCAGGAGAGCTTGCGTGAGGTATTGGCTCACTGTGTGGAAAAAGAGTTGCCAGAGCTGACGCCAAGCGACTTGTCCTTCCAAGGACTGACGGCTGGAGAGCTGGATCATATTGTAGAGCAGACGGCTACTGCGGGAGAACTGGAAAACATTTATTCGTTAACACCCATGCAAAAAGGCATCCTGTTCCACGGCTTAATGGAGCCGAAATCCGGGGCGTACTTTGAGCAGGCGACATTTGATCTGCAAGGCAGCTTTCAAGTGGAGGCTTTTGCCGAAAGCTTAAATCAACTGGTGGATCGCCATCAAATATTCAGAACGAATTTTTATAGCGGATGGAATGAGCAGCCTTTACAGGTAGTGTACCGCCATAAAGCGGCTGGGTTCCATTTTGAAGATGTACGTTCACTGGGGCAAGGAGAACAGGACGCATACATTGCTGATTTTGCTGAGCGTGACAAAGCTGAAGGCTTTAATTTCAGATCAGGCGAGCTGATGCGGGTGTCTGTTTTGCGTACAGGCGAGGAGTCGTACCGTTTTGTATGGAGCTTCCACCATATTTTGATGGACGGCTGGTGCTTGTTCCTGGTTGTGGGGGAAGCATTTAATACGTACTTTGCCATCCTCGAAGACCGCAAGCCGGAGCTTGTCCCGATAACGCCATACAGCGAATATATTGAATGGCTGGAGCGACAGGACAACGCGGAGGCTGAACGGTTCTGGAGTGATTACTTTGCTGGTTTCGAGCAGCAGACGGTATTGCCGCAGGCAAAACAGCTGGACGGTCACGCTAAAGAATATGAAGCGGACAAGCTTTCGTTTACACTGGGCCGCGAAGTGACGGAACGGATGAACAAGCTGGTTAAGCAAAAGCAAGTGACGGTCAACACCCTTCTGCAAGCAGCATGGGGCGTTGTGCTGCAACGGTATAACAACAGTCGGGATGTTGTATTTGGCAGTGTCGTATCCGGCAGATCAGCGGATATTCCGGGCATAGACAAAATGATTGGTTTGTTCATTAATACGGTTCCTGTACGGATTCACAGTGAGAAAGATATTACGTTTGCTGCGTTAATGAAGCAGATACAGGAGCAGGCACTGGCTTCCCGTGCTTATGAAACCTATCCGTTGTATGAAATTCAGGCCCTGACAGAGCAAAAACAGGACCTGGTGAACCATATTATGGTGTTTGAAAACTACCCAGTGGAACAGCGTATGGAGCAAATGGGTAGCCGTGGTGAGAATGGTTTTACGATTACAAATGCTTCCGTATCGGAGCAAACGAACTATGATTTCAACATTACGGTTGTGCCGGGTGATGAAATTCATGTCCATTTAGAGTACAACGCGCGAGTATTGGAACGTACAGCTATAGAGCAAATCCGCGGGCATTTGCTGCATATTATTGAAGAAGCGATTAACAGACCAGATGCGCTGGTAGATGAGCTTGAGTTGGTGACTGCTTCGGAAAAAGCGAAAATCATCGACGGTTTTGGATCAGTGGGCGTATCTGCATGGAGTAATGAAAAGCAATCAGAAGGGTTGTTCCACGCCTATGTGGAAGAACAAGCGCAGCTTGTGCCGGATCACGTGGCAGTTGTATACGAGGAGCGGCAACTTACGTATCGCGAGCTGAACGAGCGTGGGAACCAACTTGCTCGTAGATTGCGGAATGAAGGCATTGGGCGTGAATCCATTGTTGGTATTTTGAGCGAGCGCTCGGTGGACATGCTGGTCGGCGTATTGGCGGTATGGAAAGCCGGAGGTGCATATGTACCTTTAGATGCGGATTATCCGTCTGACCGTATCCGCTTTATGCTGGAGGACAGCGGTGCTACGGTGCTGCTTACGCAAACAGGTTTGCAGGAGCGTGCCCAAGCATGGCTGAATGAAAGCCGATGGGCTTTGGCCGAAGGAAAGGCTGAGGGTGAGCTGGAAACGGCGGTTAGCATTGAAACGATGGAAAGAGACAGCCTTAATGAGGGATTAAGCTTGAAATCAGATTCGCCATCTGACAGCGAAGCAGCATCCGAATCCGCAGCGAACTTGCGTCTGCATGCCGTGCTGGCGCTGGACGATGAGTCGCTGTACACTGGGGATCCCACGGATGTGGAGCACATCAATGAGCCGCAGGATCTGGCGTACGTGATCTACACGTCCGGGACAACGGGACGTCCGAAGGGCGTCATGATTGAGCATCGCAGCTTGGTGAATACAGCTGCGGCGTATCGCCGGGATTACCGTCTGAACCAGTTCCCGGTACGGCTGCTGCAATTGGCAAGCTTCTCCTTCGACGTATTCGTCGGGGATATCGCGCGGACGCTTTATAACGGTGGAACGATGGTCATCTGTCCGAAAGATGATCGCATTGACCCAAGCCGTCTATACGGCTGGATTCGCGACTATCAGATTACGGTGTTCGAATCGACCCCTGCCTTGATTGTACCGTTTATGCAGCATGTGCATGAACAGGGACTGGACATGAGCAGTCTGGAATTGCTGATCACCAGCTCGGATAGCTGCAGCGTGACGGATTACCGGGTGCTGCAAGAACGATTTGGTGCGGATATTCGCATTATGAACAGTTATGGCGTCACGGAAGCGGCAATCGACTCCAGCTTCTACGACGAAGAACTGTCGAAGCTGCCGGACAGCGGCAGTGTGCCGATTGGTCAGGCGTGGCTGAACGCACGATTTTACATCGTGGACAGCCAGTTGAATCCGGTGCCGATCGGCGTACTGGGCGAGCTGTGCATTGGCGGTGCCGGGGTGGCACGGGGATACCTGAACCGTGCCGACCTGACGGCCGAGAAGTTCGTAGCGAATCCGTATGTACCGGGTGAACGATTGTATCGCACAGGTGACCTCGCGCGGTGGATGCCGGACGGCAATGTGGACTTTATCGGCCGGATGGACTATCAAGTGAAAATTCGGGGCTACCGGATCGAGCTGGGCGAGATTGAAACGGCAATTCAGCGGGTGCCAGGTGTGCGTCAAGCGGTAGTCATTGACCGGACGGACGAACGTGGACACAAGTACTTGTGCGGATATATCACAGGAGAATCCGAGCTGCGGATCGAGGAGGTACAGGCCGAGCTGGAAGCAGGGCTGCCAGCACATATGGTACCTGCACGCTTGATGCGACTGGAGATGATCCCGCTGACGAGCAACGGCAAAATCGACCGCAAGGCCTTGCCGGAACCGGAAGGAAGCATCCATACCGGCGCAGCCTATGTGGCTCCACGTACTACGGTAGAACAGGTTTTAGCTTCAGTGTGGGCCGGGGTGCTGGGTGCCGAAACGGTAGGCACGCAGGATAACTTCTTTGAACTGGGCGGCGATTCGATCAAAGCATTGCAAGTATCATCCCGATTGCTGCAAGCAGGGTATCGACTGGACATGAAGGATTTGTTCAGCAATCCGACGGTAGCGTCACTCAGTCCTTTGCTTCGTACAGATGGCAAGATTGCCAGCCAGGAAGAGGCAGTAGGCCAGGTAGATCTGACACCTATTCAACGGTGGTTCTTCGAGCAGCAGCCGGTTGATCTGCACCACAGCAACCAGGCGATGATGCTGTATCGAGCCGGGCGCTTTGACGTCGACGCGCTGCGCCGTACGATGGAACGTATTGTCCAGCATCATGACGCATTGCGCACTGTATTCCGTGAGACGGAGCAAGGCTATGCCGCTTGGAACCGCAGTGTGATGGAAGGCGAGCTATACACGCTGGACATCGTAGATTTTAGCGGAGTTGAAGATGAATCCACCGCTGTAGAAGCAAAGGCGAGTGAAATTCAAGCGAGTATTCACTTGAGCGAGGGTCCACTTGTGAAGCTCGGTCTGTTCCATTGCGCTGGAGGCGACCATTTGCTAATCGTGATTCATCATCTGGTTGTGGACGGTGTATCATGGCGCATTTTGCTGGAGGACTTGGCAGCCGGATATGAGCAGGCCGTTGCAGGTAAAACAGGCACAGCCATCCGATTGCCGCATAAAACAGATTCCTACCAGGTATGGGCCAAACAGCTGTCAGCCTACGCAAATAGTGTGACGATGGAGCGGGAGTTTGCATACTGGCAGCATATCGAACAGGCGGAAGCCAGCCTCGCGAAGCCTCTGCCGAAGGATTTTGCGAATGACAATGCTCTGCTTGGAGACAGCGAGGTAGTGACAGTCAGCTGGACGAAGCAGGAAACCGAGCAGCTGCTCAAACAAGCTCATCGCGCGTATAACACGGAAATGAATGACCTGCTGCTGGCCGCACTCGGCAAAGCCGTGTATGAATGGTCTGGTTCCGAACGGGTGCTGGTTAACTTGGAAGGCCACGGACGGGAAGCCGTTGTACCCGACGTGGATATTACGCGCACAGTCGGCTGGTTTACGAGCCAATTTCCGGTTGTACTGGATGGAAGTCTGGGACAAGGTGGAAATACCGCTCGGCTGATTAAACGGGTCAAGGAAGGGCTGCGTCATATTCCGCAAAAAGGCATCGGTTATGGTATTTTGCGATACCTGTCAGATATGAATGTTCTGGAGAAAGCAGGCGTGCAGTTAAAGACTCAGCCTGAGATCAGTTTTAACTATCTGGGCCAATTCGATCAGGATTATAAAGGTAACGATCTGAAGCCTTCCTCCTATTCCATTGGTGTGCCTGTTAGCACGAACGCGGCTATGGATTTTGCACTAGATATCAATGGATTAATCGAGGATGGCGAGCTGATGTTCACTATTCGCTACGGTACCACACAATTCCGGCACGAAACGATTGCACGGCTTGGAGAACTACTGGCATCCGGCTTGCGTGAGGTGATTAGCCATTGCATAGCGCAGGAAAGAACGGTGTTGACCCCAAGTGATGTCTTGTTAAAACATGTAACGCTGGACGAGCTGGAGCAATTGGTGAAAGATACACAAGATATGGGTGAACTAGAAAATGTGTATGCTTTGACGCCGATGCAAAAGGGCATGCTCTTCTTCAGTCTAATGGATGAGAGTTCGGCAGCTTATTTTGAGCAGGCAACCTTTGAATTGAATGGACGTTTTGATGTGGTTGCTTTCAGCAAAAGCTTTGATTTGCTCGTACAGCGTCATGAGGCGTTACGGACGAACTTTATCAGTTCATGGAAGGATGAACCTGTGCAGGTCGTCTTCCGTAATCGTAGCGGGCAATTATATTATGAAGACTTGCGCGAACTAGAAAAAGAGGAACGAGAAGCTTGTGTTGAAGCTTTTGTCATCGAGGATAAAGCGAAAGGATTCAATCTTGCAGAAGATGCACTCATTCGTGTCTCCATTTTGCAAACCGGGGATGAAACGTACCACTTTGTTTGGAGCTTCCATCACATTTTGATGGATGGCTGGTGCTTGTCCTTTATGACACAGGAGGTATTCGGTAGCTATCTGGCACTGCGTGCGGGTCATGAGCCAACGCTGGAGCCTGTCACGCCGTTTAGTCGATTTATTGAATGGTTGGAGCGTCAGGACCGTGAGGCAGCCTTGCAATACTGGCGTGGGTATCTGGCGGACTACGAGCAGCAAATTACGCTTCCTCAGCAAAAAACACAACCTAAATCGATGCAAGATGGGGAATATGTTGCTGAAGATCTGGAATGTGACTTCCAGCCGGAGCTGGTTGCTCAGATCGAACGGGTGGCGAAGCAAAATCAGGTGACAGTCAACACGTTGATTCAGACCGTATGGGGCGTTCTGTTGCAAAAATATAACAACAGTTCGGATGTCGTGTTCGGTAGCGTAGTGTCTGGTCGTCCAGGCGATATTCCAGGTGTGGAGCACATGATCGGGCTATTTATTAATACGATTCCAGTGCGTGTGCAGTCTGAAGAGGGCGAAGCCTTTAACGAGCTGATGAAACGAACACAGCGGCAAGCGCTGGCGTCCAATGCCTATGATGCGTTCCCGCTGTATGAAATTCAGGCACTGACCGAGCAGAAGCAGGATTTAATCAATCATATTATGATATTTGAAAATTATCCGGTGGAGCAGCAGGTAGAGCAGCTGGGAGGCCAAGGACAGGAACCGTTCACGATTTCGAATGTGGTGGCTACAGAGCAAACCAACTACGATCTGAACGTAGCCGTTATGCCGGGAGAAGGCATAAAGATTCGCTTTATGTATAACACGCTCTGTTTTGATCGGAAAGGCATTGAGCGTCTGTATGGACATTTTACTCGCCTCCTGGAGCAAATTTCGCTCAACCCAAATGTTCGGGTTGAAGAGTTGGAATTGGTCACAGCAGCGGAAAAACAACAGATTACAGCGGCATTTAATGACACTGCTTGTGCATTTCCGTCCAAACAGACGATCCATCAGCTGTTCGAGGATCAGGTGGAGTGTACGCCAGACCAAGTGGCATTGGTGTTTGGAAATCAGAGTCTGACTTATCGGGAACTGAATGAACGGGCAAACTCATTGGCCCGAATGCTTCAAGCCCAGGGAGTAGGACCTGACAAGCTGGTGGGTCTGATGGTGCAGCGCTCAGTGGAAATGATTGTAGGTCTCCTGGCCGTTCTCAAAGCAGGTGGTGCTTATGTGCCAATCGATCCCGAATTTCCGTCCTCTCGTATTGAATACATGCTGGAAGACAGCGAGGCCGCAGTGCTTCTGACCAGTCGTGAGCTGGCAGAAGAGCACCATTGCCATGCCAATACCATGTTTCTTGAGGATGCATCATTGTATCAGGGAGAAAGTAGCAACCTGGAGACGATTGCCCGCCCAGAGCATTTGGCTTACGTCATCTATACCTCGGGTTCGACTGGAAATCCGAAAGGAGTTATGCTCCAGCATCGCTCGGTACTCAACTTTATTACCGGGATGCGCGAAGCCATTGACTTTGAAACGAGCCAAACCATTTTGTCACTCACGACCATTTCATTCGATATTTTCGTCTTGGAAACCATCTTGCCCCTGCTGGGTGGAATGTCTGTTGTGCTTGGCGACCGCCAGCATCAGGTGAACCCGCAGGCGCTTGGTGAGTTGATTACTCAACATTCTATTGAGATGTTGCAAATGACCCCATCCCGGCTGCAAATGCTGCTGGGTCATGAAGCAGGTTCCCGCGCGCTGCGAAACGTGAAGGTCATTATGGTCGGGGGTGAAGCCCTTCCGTCCAAGCTGCTCACAGCACTGCAAGAAATAAACGGTCCCCGCATTTATAACATGTACGGACCTACAGAAACGACGGTGTGGTCGGCCGTACAGGAACTGACCCATGCTCAAGACATTAATATCGGACGTCCCATCGCGAATACCCAAATCTATATCATGAATGCGAGTGGAGAATTGCAGCCCGTCGGTGTGCCGGGCGAGTTATGTATTGCTGGGGAAGGATTGGCCCGTGGGTATTGGAAACGTGAAGAACTGACGGCGGAGAAATTTGTAAATAATCCGTTTGCTGGTGGCAAGGCAGGCCATGAGCGGATGTACCATACAGGCGATTTGGCGAGATGGACGCCGGACGGCAACATTGAATATTTGGGGCGGATGGACCATCAGGTGAAAATCAGAGGTTACCGGATCGAACTGGGCGAGATCGAATCGCAGCTGCTGCAGGTGGAGTCGGTACAAGAAGCGGTCATCATGGCACGCACGGACGAAACGGGTCAAACGCAGCTCGTGGCGTACTACGTCGCGAGTCAAGAGCTTGGCGCCGGTGAGCTGAGACATGAGCTGGGGCGGGAGCTGCCAAGCTATATGATGCCGTCGTATTTCATTCAGTTGGAGCAGATGCCGCTGACACCAAACGGTAAAACCGACCGCAAGTCCCTGCCAGCACCGGAAGGCAGCCTGCAAAGCGGAGCGGATTATGTAGAGCCGCGCACTGCACCGGAACGGGCACTCGTAGCGGTCTGGCAATCCGTCCTAGGCGTGCCAACCGTCGGAATGTTGGACAATTTCTTTGACCTGGGTGGCGATTCGATCAAGGCGATTCAAATCGTGTCGCGTGCGTTCCAGGCAGGCTACAAGCTGGACATGAAGGATTTGTTCCGCTATCCCATCGTCGCAACCCTGGCACCGCATATGCACGAGGTCAGTCGTATGGCAGATCAGGGAGAAGTGAGCGGAGAGACGGCGTTGCTTCCGATCCAGCACAGGTTCTTTGCGCAGGAGCAAGTGGATGCGCATCACTTTAATCAGGCCGTTATGCTGCACCGGGAGCAGGGGTTTGACGAAGCTGCTTTGCGTCAGGCGCTTGGCAAGCTGACGGAGCACCACGATGCTCTGCGGATGGTGTTCAGCAAGACCGAGCAAGGCTATAAAGCGTGGAACCGCAGAATACAGGAAGGCGAGCTGTATCACCTGGACGTGCTGGACTCTAGAAATTTGACGGATGAAGCCATGCTCAGCGCGGCAATTGAAGCGAAATCCACCGAAATTCAAAGCAGTATCCAGCTTCAAGAAGGACCGCTGTTAAAGGCTGGTTTGTTCCACTGTGCCGATGGGGATCATCTGCTGATAGTGATTCACCATTTGGCGGTGGACGGGGTATCCTGGCGTATTTTGTTTGAGGATTTGGCTACTGCTTATGAACAGGCTGTTCATCAGGAAGTGCTTCAGCTGCCGAACAAAACGGATTCCTTCCGTTCCTGGTCTGGGCGACTCTCCGCGTATGCGAATAGCACAGCCATGGAAAGTGAACACGCCTACTGGGAGCAACTGAACGCAGCCGCTTGGGCTGACCAAGTGCGTTTGCCTGAGGATCAAGCGCAGGCTGAGCCATTTATCCTAGCTGACACGGATACAGTGGTCGTCCAGCTTACGGAAGAAGAGACTGAACGGCTGTTGAAGCAAGCACACCGCGCATATAACACGGAAGTGAATGATCTGCTTCTGACTGCTTTGGGCATGATGCTGTACACATGGACCGGCCATGAACGCAGCCTGATCAACCTGGAGGGACACGGACGTGAGGACATTTTGCCGGATATGGACATTTCTCGTACGGTAGGCTGGTTTACGAGTCAATATCCTGTATTGCTGGACATCGGTCGTGATCACGCCTTGTCGGGACGCATCAAACAGGTCAAAGAGAGTCTGCGTCATATTCCGAATAAAGGAATGGGCTACGGAATCTGGAGATATTTGAGTGAATCCGGCCAAGCCGTTGGTCAGCAAGCAGATGCACAGCACCTTGGTCAACATCAAGTTTTTGCCGAGCCACAAGTGAGCTTTAACTATCTCGGCCAGTTTGATCAGGACTTGCAAAATAGCGATATGCGTATGTCTCCTTACTCGATTGGATCGGTCGTTAGTGACCGGACGAAGATGAAATATGCTCTGGATGTGAGCGGAATCGTAACGAACGGCATCCTGGAACTGGGCATTCGGTATAACGACAAAGCCTTACGTAAGGAAACCGTCCACATGCTGGCTAATCTGTTAAAATCCAATCTGCTTGAAATGATCGAGCATTGTGTTACGCAGGAGCGGACCGAATTGACTCCAAGTGATGTATTGCTAAAAGGTCTGACCCTGGAGCAATTAGATACGATTAAGGAGCAGACCAAGACGGTTGGGGAATTGGAAAATATGTATCCGTTAACCCCCATGCAAAAGGGGATGCTGTTCCATAGTCTGATGAATGCAGAAACAGGCGTGTATTTTGAGCAGGCGACCTTTGATCTGGAGGGCCACTTGGAGCCGTCCCTATTCGAGGAAAGCTTGAAGCTGCTGGTTAGCCGGCATGCTATATTACGGACGAATTTCTACAGCGGCTGGTATGGTCAACCGTTGCAGATCGTCTATCGTCATAAAAATCCGAGCTTCCGTTATGAGGATGTCCGAGGCCGTGAGCACGCTATAGCTGAATTTGTGGCCCAGGATAAAGCTCAAAACTTTGATTTAGGCAAGGATGCGCTCATGCGCGTAACCGTCTTCCGCACGGGTGATAGCTCCTACCGTTTTGTATGGAGCTTCCATCATATTGTGATGGACGGTTGGTGCCTGTCGCTGGTGACGGATGAAGTGTTTGGTGCCTATGTTGCCCTGCTGGAGCACAAGCAGCCAGAGCTCGCACCTGTCAAGCCGTATAGTGACTATATCGAATGGTTGGAAGATCAGGATGCACAGGAAGCGACCCGTTATTGGAGTGAGTATTTGGCGGGTTATGAGCAGCAAACCTTGTTGCCTGGTGAGAACGCACAAGCTTCTGTAGTCGCACGGGATGAAGAACCAGACGGAAGCGGTGCGGGTTCCCGTTCCGGCTATGTTTCAGAAAAGCTGCCATTTATGTTGGGTAAAGAACGGACCGCGGCATTGAACCAAATGGCCAAGCAACAACATGTCACGATTAACACCTTGCTGCAAAGCGTGTGGGGCGTTATTTTACAGCAATACAATAATCATCAGGATGTTGTATTTGGTGGTGTGGTATCCGGTCGTCCGGCAGACATTCCGGGTGTGGAGAATATGATCGGGTTGTTTATCAACACGATTCCGGTACGCATTTGCAGTGCACCGGATGCTACATTTGCAGAAGTATTGCAGCGCACACAGGAGCAGGCTTTGGCCTCCGGTGTCTATGACACGTTCCCGTTGTACGATATCCAGGCACTGACTGCACAAAAACAAGACCTAATTCATCACATTATGGTCTTTGAAAACTACCCGATCGGGCAGCAGATGAAGCAGATGGGCGGTTCCGGTGAGACAAGAGCACAAAATGGCTTCTCTATTGCCAATGTGGAACTTGCCGAGCAAACCAACTACGATTTCAACCTGATTGTCGTGCCTGACGAGGATATCTCCATCCTGCTTGAATACAATGCTCTGGTGTATAACCGATCTGCTATGGAGCGTATCCAGGGGCATATCGACCATGTCATCGGGCAAATTGTGGACAATCCGAATATCCGTGTGAATGAGCTGGAATTGGTAACCCCGCAAGAACAGGCACAGATCGTTCAGGTCTGGGGGGATACGGCGGCAGCCTATCCGCAGGATCAAACGCTAAGTGCACTGTTCGAGCAGCAGGTAGCGAACACACCGGAGCAAGTGGCGGTACTGTGCGGAGCGGAGTCGTTGACCTACGCGGAGCTGAATGAGCGAGCCAACCGTCTCGCACGCACCTTGCGTGCCGAAGGTATTGAACCGGATCAGCCCGTGGGCATTTTGGTTCAGCGCTCGCTGGACATGATCGTGGGTATCTACGCGATCCTCAAAGCAGGCGGAGCCTACGTGCCCATCGATCCAGACTATCCGGCGGATCGTATCCGCTTTATGCTGGAGGACTCGGGCGCGAAGCTAGTTCTGACGCAATCGCATCTGGCGGAGCAAGCATCACTGAGTTTCGACGGCCAGGTGCTGGTGCTGGATCGTCATGAGCAAGATGACCAAAACATTTACCACGAAGATGGCTCGAATCTGGAGCCACTGGCCGGGCCGCACCATGTAGCCTATGTCATCTATACCTCTGGCTCCACCGGGAAACCGAAGGGCGTCATGGTTGAGCATCATTCCGTGCTGAACCGGATTTTGTGGATGCATGATCGTTACGGCTTGAGTACGGAAGATACGATTCTGCAAAAGACGGCCTTCACGTTCGACGTGTCGGTGTGGGAGCTGTTCTGGTGGTCGCTGGTCGGCTCAAAGGTGAGCCTGCTGTCAGTCGGCGGGGAAAAGAACCCGGAAGACATCGTCGACACGATTGCCCGCGATGGCGTGAGCACGATGCACTTTGTACCCGCCATGCTGCATGCGTTCCTGGAATATGTAGAGCAGCAGCCACAGGAAGTGATGCAAGCGAAACTAGCAACGCTGCGCCATGTCTTTGCCAGTGGTGAAGCATTGCCGCCACAGCATGTGGCACGGTTCCAACGGCTTGTGTCGAGCCTGGCGGGAGCGAAGCTGATCAACTTGTATGGTCCAACCGAAGCGACGGTGGACGTATCGTACTTCGATTGCGAGCCGTCAGAGGAATATACGGTCATTCCAATCGGGAAACCGATTCAAAACATTCGTCTGTACATCGTGAAGGAAGGCACGGAGCAATTGCAGCCGATTGGGGTTGCGGGTGAGCTGTGCATCGGTGGTGTCGGCGTAGCCCGCGGTTACCTAAACCGTCCAGAGCTGACGGCAGAGAAATTCGTAGCCGATCCGTTTGCTGGCGGGGAAGCCGGCTATGAGCGGATGTACCGCACAGGCGATTTGGCGAGATGGATGCCGGACGGCAACATTGAATATCTGGGCCGGATCGACCATCAAGTCAAAATCCGGGGCTACCGGATTGAACTGGGCGAGGTCGAGTCGCAGCTGCTGCAAGTGGAATCGGTACGCGAAGCCGTCGTCATGGCTCGCGCGGATGAAACGGGCCAGAAACAAATGGTGGCGTACTATGTCGCCGGACAAGAGCTCGGAGCCAGCGAGCTGAGAAGTGAGCTGGGCCGGGAGCTGCCAAGCTACATGGTGCCATCGTACTTTGTACAGCTGGAGCAGATGCCGCTGAGTCCAAATGGCAAAATCGACCGCAAGGCCCTGCCCGCACCGGAAGGCAGCCTGCAAACCGGAGCGGATTATGCTGAGCCGCGTACCGCGCAAGAACGTGCTCTGGCAGCGGTCTGGCAGTCAGTACTGGGACTACAGACTGTCGGTATTTTGGACAATTTCTTTGATCTGGGCGGCGATTCGATCAAGGCGATCCAAATCGCATCGCGTGCATTCCAGGCCGGCTATAAGCTGGACATGAAGGATTTATTCCAGTATCCAACGGTTGCAACACTGGCACCGCATATGCACGAGGTCAGTCGTATGGCAGATCAAGGAGAAGTGAGCGGGGAAACCGCTTTGATTCCGATCCAGCATTGGTTCTTTGCGCAGGAGCGCGAGCGTCCGCAGCACTTTAATCAGGCGGTCATGCTCTATCGTGCCGAGGGCTTTGATGAGACGTCGGTTCGCCAAGTCATGGATCACATCGTGAAGCATCATGATGCGCTTCGTACAGTTTTCCGTCAGACTTCCTCGGGTTATACGGCTTGGACACGCGGTGTAGATGAAGGCGCGTTGTATACGCTGGAAACCGCAGACTACCGTGAACAAGTAGCCTATGCGGAAGCGCTGGAAGCGAAGGCAGATGAAATCCAAAGCAGCATCGACCTGTCCGCAGGACCTTTGGTCAAACTCGGATTGTTCCGCACAGCAAAGGGAGATCATTTGCTCATAGCCATTCACCATTTGGTGATAGACGGGGTGTCGTGGCGGATTCTGTTTGAAGATTTCTCGACTGGCTACGAACAGGCGATCAAAGGCGACCCTGTACGATTGCCCTATAAAACGGATTCCTTCCAAACATGGGCACGGGAGCTGTCGTCTTACGCCAACCGTCCTGCGGAGGCGTCGGATGAAATTTACTGGAAGCAGCTGGAACAGGCCAAAGCGGAAGCGGCGCCGCTGCCTAAGGATTTTGCCTATGAGGGCTCCTTGAATGCAGACAGCGAAGTGCTGACGGTAGAGTGGACCGAAGCTGAAACTCAGCAGCTGCTGAAGCAGGCCCATCGCGCCTATAACACCGAGGTCAATGATTTGCTGCTGACCGCGTTAGGATTGGCGATGCACAATTGGACAGGCGCCGGACAGGTGCTGGTGAATCTGGAGGGACATGGCCGGGAAGCAATCCTGCCAGAGGTGGATATAACACGTACAGTAGGCTGGTTTACGAGCTTGTATCCGGTGCTGCTGGACACAGATGTCAACCTGACACTGGCCCAGCGGATTAAAGAAACGAAGGAAGGTCTGCGCCGCATTCCACATAAAGGGTTGACCTATGGCACATGGCGCTACCTGTCCCCTGCGTTCGCGTCGGATGAAGCGCAGGCGATTGCAGCAGAACCGGAAATCAGCTTTAACTATTTGGGACAGGTCGATCAGGATGTGCAAAACAGTGGAATCTCATTGTCATCCTATAGCGCAGGGGAGACAGAGGATGCCCATTCACCGCTGCAATATACGCTGGATTTGAATGCGATGATCTCGGAAGGCACGCTGCGCTTGACGATCGCTTACAGTCGTAAGCAGTATCGCAAAGAAACGCTGGAACGTGTGGCGGGACTTCTGCAATCCGCTTTGCAAGAGGTGATTACACATTGTGTCGCTCAGGAACAGCCGCAGCTGACGCCGAGTGATGTGTCCTTCCAGGGTCTGACGACTGGAGAGCTGGAGCACATGGCAGCGCAGGCCGCACATATAGGTGAGCTGGAAAATGTATACGCGCTGACGCCGATGCAAAAGGGCATGCTCTTTTACAATCTGATGGACTCGCAATCGGGAGCTTATTTTGAACAGGCCTCCTTTGATCTGCAAGGACATTTTAATATCGATGCGTTTGCGGCAAGTTTGGATGTATTGATGCAGCGGCATACGGCACTGCGCACGAATTTCTACAGCGGCTGGAAGGATGAACCGCTGCAGGTCGTGTACCGCAATAAGCGCAGCGAACTCTATGTGGAAGACCTGCGGGATATGGAGCAAGAGCAGCAAAACGAGTACATCCTCGAATATACGCGTAAAGACAAGCAGAGAGGCTTTGATCTGGCACAAGATGCCTTGATGCGTGTCGCTGTTTTGCGTATAGGTGAGGCTTCGTACCGTTTTGTATGGAGCTTCCATCATATCGTGATGGACGGCTGGTGCTTGTCGCTGGTGACCAATGAAGTGTTTGCAAGTTATTTTTCGATACTGGCCCATAAACAGCCGGAACTGGCCCCTGTAACGCCATACAGTCAATATATCGAATGGCTGGAGCAGCAGGATCGTCAGGCCGCATCAGGTTACTGGAGCAAGGTTCTGGAAGGATATGAGGAACAGTCCCGCCTGCCACAGGCTAAAATTCAGGGCAAAACAGGATATCAGGCGGAGCGTCTAGATTTTGACTTGGGCGCGGAGCTAACGGCAGGCATTCAGCGCATAGCCAAGCGTTATCAGGTAACGATCAATACGTTGATGCAGACGGTGTGGGGCCTTTTGCTGCAAAAATATAATGGCACAGATGATGTGGTGTTTGGCAGCGTGGTATCTGGACGTCCGGCAGACATTCCAAATGTGGAGCACATCATAGGTCTGTTTATCAATACCATTCCTGTACGCATCCGCAGTCAAGTGGACAGCTTATTCTCAGACGTGATGAAGCAAACCCAGGAGCAATCCATTGCTTCCCATGCCTATGATACGTACCCGCTGTATGAAATTCAGGGATTGTCAGAGCTTAAGCAGGATTTGATCAATCATATTCTTATTTTTGAGAACTATCCGGTAGAGGAACAATTGGAGCAATTAGGCAACGACGATGAGTCCAGCTTCAGTATCACCGGAGCCGAGTCTGTCGAGCAGACCAACTATGACTTTAACCTGGTGGTACTGCCAGGGAACACCATTCACATGAGTTTTGGTTATAATGCACTGGCCTTTGAACGGGAAAGTGTAGAGCAAATTCGAGGTCATCTGGTACAGCTGCTGGAACAGGTGACAGCGAAGCCGGACATTCGCGTACATGAGCTGGATATGGTAACCGCGCAGGAGCGTGAGCAAATCGTCGAGGTTTGGGGCAATACAACGGTAGCCTATCCAAACGAGCAAACGATTCATGGCTTGTTCGAGGCGCAAACCGCGCGGACGCCGGAGCAGACAGCACTGTTCTTCGAAGGAGAAGTGCTGACCTATCGCGAGCTGAATGCACGCGCCAATCGATTAGCTCGTACCTTGCGTAACCAAGGCGTGACGAAGGATCGTTTGGTGGGTCTGATGACCGAGCGCTCGGTGGACATGATCGTAGGTATCTTCGGGATTTTGAAGGCCGGGGGTGCATATGTCCCCATCGATCCGACGTATCCAGAGGAGCGTATCCGCTACATGCTGGACGACTCGGGTGCGAGGCTGTTGTTGACGCAAAGCCATCTGGTAGACAAAGTCACGTTTGACGGCCGCATGCTGGTGCTGGATGGAACGCAGGATGTGTACCATGAGGATCATTCCAATCTGGAGTCGTTGTCTGGTCCGAACGATCTGGCGTATGTCATTTATACGTCGGGTACAACGGGGCAGCCGAAGGGCGTAATGCTCGAGCATCATGGGCTGTGCAATCTGAAGACGTATTTTGATCAGACGCTTCGGATGAGCACGTCGGATCATGCGTTGCTGTTCGCCAGCTATTCGTTTGATGCGGCCTGCTGGGAAATCTTCCAGGCGCTGTTCTGCGGAGCCACGTTGTATGTGCCAACGTCAGAAACGATTTTGAATTACGAGCGGTTTGAGCAATATATGGCGGATCATCAAATCACCGTGGCCGCTTTGCCGCCGACCTATGCGGTGTATCTGGAGCCGGAGCGGATGCCAAACCTGCGTATTCTGTTCACTGCGGGTTCTGCATCTTCAACAGAATTGGTGTACAAGTGGAAGGATCAGGTCGCGTACTACAATGGCTACGGTCCCACCGAAAACTCGGTGGCGACGTCCATCTGGCCGGTATCCGAGGATGAGAGAGCCGGACAGCTGATTTCTATCGGACGCCCTGTGCCGAATCATCGGGTATACATGGTGGATGTGCATGGACATTTGGCTCCGGTGGGCGTAGCGGGTGAGCTGTGCGTGTCCGGTCGGGGTCTGGCTCGGGGTTATCTGGATCGTCCAGAGCTGACGGCTGAGAAATTTGTGTCGAATCCGTTTGCGGCTGGCGAAGCGGGCTATGAAAGGATGTACCGTACAGGTGACTTGGCGAGATGGATGCCGGACGGCAACATCGAATATTTGGGCCGGATCGACCATCAGGTGAAAATCCGGGGCTATCGGATCGAGCTGGGTGAGGTCGAGGCACAAATTTTGAAAGTGGAGGACGTACAAGAGGTCATCGTACTGGCACAAGCGGACGAGCAGGGGCAAAACCAACTGGTGGCGTACTATGTCGCTGAACGAGATGTAAGCGCTGGTGAGCTACGCAGTTTACTGGGTGAGGAGTTGCCAAACTACATGGTGCCATCGTATTTCATCCAGCTGGAGCAAATGCCGCTGACACCGAACGGTAAAATCGACCGCAAGGCCCTGCCAGCACCAGAAGGCAGCCTGCAAAGCGGAGCGGACTATGTAGAGCCGCGCACAGCGCTGGAGCAGACTTTGGTTTCCATTTGGCAGGCCGTGTTGGGGGCGAAGAGAATCGGGATTTTGGATAATTTCTTTGATCTGGGCGGCGATTCGATCAAGGCAATCCAGGTAGCCTCCCGTTTGCTGCAAGCGGGCTACAAGCTGGACATGAAGGATTTGTTCCAATATCCTTCCGTCTCGCTGCTGAGTGGTCATGTACACAAGGTCAGCCGTACAGCCGATCAGCGGGTAGTTTTGGGAAGCGCCAAGCTAACCCCGATTCAGCAATGGTTCTTTGGACAATCCTCGGCAGAGCCGCATTATTTTAACCAGTCGGTGATGCTGTATAGAGCACAAGGCTTTGATGAAGCCGCATTGCATCAAACGGTGACCAAGGTAACGGAGCATCATGATGCGTTGCGTATGGTCTTCCGTCAGACCGAACAGGGCTATGAAGCGTGGAATCGCGGTTTGAACGAAGGTCAGCTATACAGTCTGGACGTTGTTGATTTGACGGGTATCGAAGACGCTGCAGATGTGGCGGTGGCGATTGAAACGAAAGCCAATGCCATCCAAGGCTCCATTCGTCTGAACGAAGGACCGCTGGTGAAGCTGGGACTTTTCCGCTGCATGGATGGGGATCATCTACTGATTGCCATTCACCATTTGGTCGTAGACGGCATTTCATGGCGGATTGTGTTTGAGGATTTTGCCACGGGATATGAGCAGGCCGCGCGGGGAGAAGCGATTCGCCTGCCTTATAAAACGGACTCTTTCTCCGCTTGGGCAGAGCGCTTATCACAATATGCGAATAGTCCGGCCATCGAAGATGAACGCGAATATTGGCAGCGTCTTGCCCAAATAGAAATTGCATCGTTGCCTAAGGATCAAGAAAGAGCGGAAGGGCAGCATTTTCTGATCAGAGACAGTGAGACTGTGACTGTGGCTTGGAGCGAGCAGGAAACACGACTGCTGCTACAGGAAGCACACCGTGCGTACCACACCGAGGTCAATGATCTGCTGTTAACCGCACTCGGCACAGCGTTATATAACTGGAGCGGTCAAGAGCGCGTGCTGGTCAATCTGGAGGGACATGGCCGGGAAGCCATTGTTCCAGATATCGACATCACCCGTACCGTGGGCTGGTTTACAAGCCAATATCCGGTGCTGCTGGGTGTGGACGGAAAGGCAGAAGTAGGGCAGCGAATCAAACGGGTGAAGGAAGACCTGCGTCATGTGCCACAAAAGGGCATTGGCTACGGCATTTTGAAATATATGTCTCAGGATGATGCCCATCATTCCCTTGCCTTGCAGCCTGAAATTAGCTTTAACTATTTGGGACAATTTGATCAGGACTTGGAAAATGGGGATATCACGCTGTCTTCACATCCAGGTGGAGAGCCGATGAGTGATCATACCGTACTGGAGCATCCTTTGAATGTGAACGGAATGGTTACAGCGGGCGCCCTGACACTGGAAATTCGATATGACCGCAAAGTATATCATCAGCAAAATGTAGAAAACTTTGCGCAGCTGCTGCAGGAAAGCTTGCAGGAAGTGATCACTCATTGTGCCTCCAAAGAGCGGAGTGAGCTAACACCAAGCGATGTATTGTTCAAAGGCTTGACGATTCGGCAACTGGAGCAATTGACGGAGCAAACAGCTTCTGTGGGCGAGCTGGAAAATGTATATGCTCTTTCGCCAATGCAGAAGGGGATGCATTTCCATAGCTTGATGGAGCCGGAGTCAGGCGCCTACTTCCAGCAAGCGTCGTTTGATCAACAAGGGAGCTTTGATGTAGCTGTGTTCCGCAAGAGTCTGGATGTACTGACACAGCGTCATGAAGCGCTGCGGACGAATTTCCATATGTTTGAGACAGGACACAGTCAGGAGCCATTGCAGATCGTGTTCCGTCACAAAGATAGCGACCTTTCCTTCCAGGATGTACGCGGCATGCAGGAAGCGGAGCAACAGGCGTATATCCAGGCGTTTAAGCTGGAGGACCAAGCTAGAGGCTTTAATCTCGGTACCGATGCACTGATGCGCGTACAGGTATTGCAAACAGATGAAGGAACGTATCACTTGGTATGGAGCTTCCATCACATTGTCATGGATGGCTGGTGCTTATCGCTGGTTACGGGTGAAGTGTTTGGTACGTACTTTGCGCTGCTGGAGCAGAAGCAGCCAGAGCTTGCTCCTATCACACCGTATGGCCAATATATCGAATGGCTAGAGCGTCAGGATGAACGTGCGGCAAAAGAGTATTGGAGCAGCTATTTGGCGGGCTTTGAACAGCAGACGTTATTACCTGGATCGGATACTTCACCGAAAGACCAAGTGGCGGACAGCGGAGATCATACTGTATCCACTACAACAAGCGACACCAGCGAATATATCTCTGAAAAAATAACGGTAGATCTGGATCCAACGTGGAGCGAAGCCATACACCGGATTGCGAAGCAGCAGCAGGTCACGATTAATACGCTGATGCAGAGCGTGTGGGGCCTTATTTTGCAGAAATATAACAACAATGAGGATGTTATTTTCGGTAGTGTCGTATCGGGACGTCCAACAGATATTGCCGGCGTAGAGCATATGATCGGTTTGTTCATTAATACGATCCCGGTTCGGATTCAAAGTGAACGGAATGCCACTTTTGTGGAAGTGATGCGGAAAACGCAGGAACAGGCACTGGCCTCGGGAGCCTATGACAGCTTCCCTCTGTATGAAATTCAGGCGTTGACCGAGCAGAAGCAAAATCTGATTAACCACATTATGGTATTTGAGAATTATCCGGTAGAGGAGCAAGTTGAGCAGCTGGGTGAAGTTCGTCCGTCCGCTTTTGAAATTACGAATGTAGAGGTTGTTGAGCAAACGAATTATGATCTGGACTTGATTGTGATGCCCGATGAGCTTTTCCGCATCATGTTCAGATATAACGCCAATGTATACGACCGGTCTACGATAGAGCGGATGCAAGGACATGTACTGCATGTCATCGAGCAAATTATCGACAATCCGCATATCCGATTAAATGAGCTGGAATTGGTGACACCGGAAGAGCAGGCGCAGATCGTTCAGGTGTGGGGAGATACGGCGGCAGCCTATCCGCAGGATCAGACGCTAAGTGCAACGTTTGAGCAGCAGGCGGCACGAACACCGGATCAGGTGGCAGTGTTGTGCGGAGCGGAATCGTTGACCTACGCGGAGTTGAATGAACGCGCGAACCGTTTGGCTCGGACGCTGCGTGCGGAAGGTGTTGAACCGGATCAGCCTGTAGGCATACTGGTTCACCGTTCGCTGGACATGATCGTAGGCATCTACGCGATCCTCAAGGCAGGCGGAGCCTACGTGCCCATCGATCCAGACTATCCAGCGGATCGTATCCGCTTTATGCTGGAGGACTCGGAAGCGAAGTTGGTACTGACGCAATCGCATCTGGCGGAGCAAGCATCACTGAGTTTCGACGGCCAGGTGCTGTTGCTGGATCGCGAGGACATTTACCACGAAGATGGCTCGAATTTGGAGCCACTGGCCGGACCGCACCATGTAGCCTATGTCATCTATACCTCTGGCTCCACTGGGAAACCGAAGGGCGTGATGGTGGAGCACCATTCTGTGCTGAACCGGATTTTGTGGATGCATGATCGTTACGGCTTGAGTGCGGAAGATACGATCCTGCAAAAGACCGCCTTCACCTTTGACGTGTCGGTGTGGGAGCTGTTCTGGTGGTCGCTGGTCGGCTCAAAGGTAAGCCTGCTGTCGGTGGGTGGGGAAAAGAACCCGGAAGACATCGTCGACACGATTGCCCGCGATGGCGTGAGCACGATGCACTTTGTACCCGCCATGCTGCATGCGTTCCTGGAGTACGTGGAGCAGCAGCCACGGGAAGTGATGCAAGCGAAGCTGGGTACGTTGCGTCACGTCTTTGCCAGTGGTGAAGCATTGCCACCACAGCATGTCGCACGGTTCCAACGGCTCGTGTCGAGCCTAGCGGGAGCGAAGCTGGTCAACTTGTATGGTCCAACCGAAGCGACGGTGGACGTATCGTACTTCGATTGCGAGCCGTCAGAGGAATATACGGTCATTCCAATCGGGAAACCGATTCAAAACATTCGTCTGTACATCGTGAAGGAAGGCACGGAGCAATTGCAGCCGATCGGGGTTGCGGGTGAGCTGTGCATCGGTGGTGTCGGCGTAGCCCGAGGCTATCTGAACCGTCCAGAACTGACGGCCGAGAAATTTGTGAAAGATCCGTTTGCTGGCAGGGAAGCAGGCTATGAGCGGATGTACCGCACAGGCGATTTGGCGAGATGGATGCCGGACGGCAACATTGAATATCTGGGCCGGATCGACCATCAAGTCAAAATCCGCGGGTACCGAATTGAGCTGGGCGAGGTCGAATCGCAGCTGCTGCAAGTGGAATCGGTACGCGAAGCCGTAGTGCTGGCGCGTGCGGATGAAACGGGACAAAAACAAATGGTGGCGTACTATGTCGCCGGACAAGAAATGGGTGCCAGCGAGCTGAGAAGTGAGCTGGGCCGGGAGCTGCCAAGCTACATGGTGCCATCGTACTTTGTACAGCTGGAGCAAATGCCGCTGAGTCCAAATGGCAAAATTGACCGCAAGGCCCTGCCAGCACCGGAAGGCAGCCTGCAAAGCGGAGCCGATTATGTCGCACCGCGGACGTGGGTGGAAGTGAAGCTGGCACACATTTGGCAGGATGTGCTGGGCCTCACGCAGGTCGGTGTGAAGGAAAACTTCTTCGAGATTGGCGGACACTCGCTGCGGGCGACGACACTGGCCTCGAAGATTCACAAGGAGCTGAACAAGCCACTTCCACTGCGCAGTATTTTTGAAGCACCAACCATTGAACAGTTGGCAGTCGTACTGGAACAGCTGGATCAAGTAACATACGCGTCCATTCCGGTAACGGAAGAACGCAGCTTCTACCCGCTATCTTCGGCGCAAAAACGACTGTATGTGCTGCATCAGTTCGACCCGAATGATGTGAACTACAACATGCCGTCGGTGCTGCAAGTGAGCGGCCCGCTGGATGTGAAACGAGTAGAAGATGTGTTCCGTCAATTGATCGATCGCCATGCAACCTTGCGTACCCGTTTTGAGCTAGTGGACAATGAGCCGATGCAATGGGTTGAGGACACCGTGCCGTTCGAGGTGGAATATACGAAGGTACAGGCAGAGCGTGCGACTTCGGATACAGATCAAGACACAGCTACGTACACGACGATCAGCCAGGAAGCACAAGAACGGGTTCGGCAGTTTGTCCGTCCGTTTGATCTGCAAGCTGCACCGCTGCTGCGGGTAGGCTTGGTGGACTTGGGCGTACAAGGAGCAGAGCAAGCACCACAGTATCTGCTCATGCTCGACATGCACCATATCGTTTCGGATGGTGTGTCGATGGAGGTACTGACCGATGAATTTGTCCGCTTGTATGGCGGTGAAGAGCTATCGCCATTGCGGATTCAGTACAAAGACTATGCGGTCTGGCAGCAAAGCGAAGCCCATCAGGAGTGGATGCAGCGTCAGGAAGCGTACTGGCTGGGTACCTTCCGGGGCGGAGTGCCTGTGCTGGATCTGTCAACCGACTTTGCCCGCCCGGCGGTGCAGAGTACGGCAGGGGATACGATCGAATTTGCACTGGAGCGTGAAGTTAGCGAACGCCTGAAAGAACTGGCTTCGCAAACAGGTTCAACCTTGTATATGGTGCTGCTGGCGGCGTACACTACGCTCTTGCATAAATACACAGGCCAAGAAGATATCGTAGTGGGAACGCCGATTGCCGGAAGACCGCATACGGAACTGGAGAGCCTGGTAGGTGTCTTCATCAACACGCTGGCAATCCGCAATTATCCGTCTGGCGACCAATCGTTCCTGGATTATCTGCAAGAGGTGAAGGAGCATGCACTCAGTGCTTATGAGCATCAGGACTATCCTTTTGAAGAGCTGGTTGAAAAGCTGAATTTGACGCGGGATACGAGCCGGAATGCGCTGTTTGACACGATGTTTGAGTTGAAAACATTGGAGCAACAGGAATTGCAGCTGGAAGGTCTGACCTTACATTCGTATCCGATAGCCAATAATACGGCCAAATTTGATCTGACCTTGGATGCAGTGGAGCAACCGGAGGGTATTCTGTGCAGTCTGGAATACAGCACGGCGCTGTACAAGCCTGAGACCATCGCGCGATTGGCGCAGCATTTTACCGAGCTTGTTCGTGCAATTACACTGCATCCACAACAGCCACTGACAGCTTTGGAGATGGTACCTGCCGAGGAAAAAGCACAAATCATCCATGGATTTGGAAATGTGGGGGTATCGGATGTTGCTGCTGTTGAAGCAGAAGCCTTATTCCATACCTTTGTGGAAGAACAGGCACAGCTTGTGCCGGATCACGTGGCGGTGGTGTACGAGGAGCAGCAGCTTACGTACCGCACACTGAACGAGCGTGCGAACCAATTGGCGCGCAGACTGCGGAATGAAGGCATTGGCCGCGAGTCGATTGTCGGCATTTTGAGTGAGCGTTCGGTAGATATGCTGGTCGGCGTATTGGCCGTGTGGAAAGCTGGAGGCGCCTATGTACCGCTGGATGCAGACTATCCGTCCGAACGTATTCGTTTCATGCTGGAGGACAGCGGTGCGACGGTACTGTTGACCCAGACGGGCTTGCAGGAGCGCGCACAGGTATGGCTGGAGGAAAGCCGTCAGGCCTTGACGGGAGGGCAGTTTGAGGCCGAGTTTGAAATAGCGGCTGGAGCTGAAACGATGGAATCAGGTACTCTCCATGGAACCCTGAATGGAACAGCAGATTCGCCACCTAGCGAAGCAGCATCCGAATCCGCAGCGAACTTGCGTCTGCAGACGATGCTGGCGCTGGACGATGAGTCGCTGTACATCGGGGATACCACTGATATCGAGCCTATCAACGAACCGCAGGATCTGGCGTATGTAATTTACACCTCCGGGACAACGGGACGTCCGAAGGGCGTCATGATCGAGCATCGCAGCTTAGTGAATACGGCTGCGGCGTATCGTCGGGATTACTGTCTGAGCGAGTTCCCGGTACGACTGCTGCAGCTGGCAAGCTTTTCCTTCGACGTATTCGTCGGGGATATCGCGCGGACGCTCTATAACGGCGGCACGATGGTTATTTGTCCGAAAGACGACCGGATTGATTTTAGCCGCTTGTATGGCTGGATTCGCGATTACCAGATTACAGTATTCGAATCGACCCCGGCCCTGATCGTACCGTTTATGCAGCATGTGTATGAACAGGGGCTAGACATGAGCAGTCTGGAACTGCTGATTACCAGCTCGGATAGCTGCAGTGTGACAGATTACCAGGTACTGCAAGAACGATTTGGCGCAGATATCCGCATTATGAACAGCTACGGCGTCACGGAAGCGGCGATTGACTCCAGCTTCTACGATGAAGAGCTGTCGAAGCTGCCAAGCAGCGGCAATGTGCCGATTGGTCAGGCGTGGCTGAACGCACGCTTCTACATCGTGGACAGCCAGCTGAATCCGGTGCCGATCGGTGTACTGGGCGAGCTGTGCATTGGCGGAGCCGGGGTAGCACGTGGGTACCTGAACCGTGCCGACCTGACGGCCGAGAAATTCGTAGCGAATCCGTATGTACCAGGTGAACGATTGTACCGCACAGGCGATTTGGCGCGGTGGATGCCGGACGGCAATGTGGACTTTATCGGCCGGATGGATGATCAGGTCAAAATCCGGGGCTTCCGGATTGAACTGGGCGAGGTGGAAGCACAGCTGCTGACCGTGGATGGCATTCAGAAAGCCATCGTCACCGCCTGGGAAAACGAAGACGGAGACAAGGATTTGTGTGCGTATGTCGTAGCCTCTGAGGCGCTGAATTTGCCCGAGCTGCGCAACATGCTGCAGCCCAAGCTGCCGGGTTATATGATCCCGACGTATGTCGTACAACTGGATCATTTCCCGCTGACACCGAACGGAAAAATTGACCGCAAAGCGTTGCCTGCGCCGGAAGCGCGCCTCGAAGGAGGCACGGCGTACGTGGCGCCGCGGACACTGCTGGAAGAGCAACTGGTACGTATTTGGCAAAGTGTTCTGAATCATCCGCAGATCGGTATTAAGGACCATTTCTTTGAAGTGGGAGGACATTCTCTGCGCGCCACAACACTGATGGCGAAAATCCATCAGGAGCTGAATTACAAGCTGGCCCTGCGAGATATTTTCCAATATCCGACGATTGAGCAACTAGTGCAGGTGATGGGAGAAGATCAGACACAGCAAACGTATGTATCCATCCCTGTGGCGGAGGAGCGTGCATATTATCCCGTTTCCTCGGCGCAAAAACGGATGTACGTGCTGAGTCACCTGGAAGGCGGAGAGGTTAGCTACAATATGCCGGGCGCTTTGATTATTGAAGGTTCCTTGGATAAAACGCGACTGGAGCAAGCCTTCCGCCAGCTGATTGCCCGTCATGAAGCCCTGCGAACCCGATTCGACATGGTGGATGGCGAGGTTATTCAACGGATTGAATCGGGCGTCGCATTCAACGTGGAGCATGTGCAGGCAAGCGAAGAAGAGACCCAGCAGTACGCACAGGACTTTGTACGTGCATTTGATCTCGCACAAGCACCGTTGCTGCGGGTTCAGTTGGTGGAAACCGGACCGGAGCGTCACGTCATGCTCTATGACATGCACCATATTATTTCGGATGGCGTGACTGAAGGCATTATCGTGCAGGAGTTCTCTCAATTGTATGAAGGCAAGGAACTGCCGTCCCTGCGCATCCAGTACAAGGACTATGCCGTTTGGCAGCATGCCGATATGCAAAGTGAACGTCTTCGTGAGCAGGAAAGCTACTGGCTGAACACGATGGCTGGTGACATTCCGGCGTTGGATATGCCAACGGATTTTGCAAGACCAGCCGTACAGCGTCTGGAAGGAGCTCGATTGGAATTTGCGATCAGCCTGGAGGACAGCGAGCAGTTGAAACAGCTGGCCGCGCAAACCGGCTCCACCTTGTACATGGTGTTGCTGGCCGCGTATAGCACGCTCTTGCATAAATATTCGGGGCAGGAGGACATCATCGTCGGCACGCCGATTGCCGGAAGACCGCATGCGGAACTGGAGGGCTTGGTAGGCGTATTCCTCAACACGCTGGCGATCCGCAATTATCCGTCTGGCGACAAAACGTTCCTGAATTACTTGCAAGAGGTGAAAGAGCATGCGCTCAGTGCTTATGAACATCAGGAGTATCCTTTTGAAGAACTGGTTGAAAAGCTGAATTTAACGCGGGATACGAGCCGGAATGCGCTGTTTGACACGATGTTTGAGTTGAAAACATTTGAGCAGCAGGAGTTCGAACTGGAGGGTCTGACCTTTAAGACGTATCCGACGGACAATCATACGGCCAAGTTTGATCTGACTTTGGATGCAGTGGAGCAACCGGAGGGTATTCTGTGCAGTCTGGAATACAGCACGGCGCTGTACAAGCCTGAAACCATCGCGCGATTGGCACAGCATTTTACCGAGCTTGTTCGTGCAATTACCCTTCATCCGCAGCAGTCACTGGCAGCTTTGGAGATGGTAACCGTCGAGGAAAAGGCACAAATCATCTACGGTTTTGGAGATGTAGGGGTATCGGATGTTGCTGCGGTAGAAGCAGGAGCACTGTTCCATACCTTTGTGGAAGAACAAGCGCAGCTTGTACCGGATCACGTGGCGGTGGTGTACGAGGAGCAGCAGCTTACGTACCGCACACTGAACGAGCGTGCGAACCAATTGGCGCGCAGACTGCGAAATGAAGGTATTGGCCGCGAGTCGATTGTCGGCATTTTGAGTGAACGTTCGGTCGACATGCTGGTCGGCGTATTGGCAGTGTGGAAAGCTGGAGGCGCATATGTGCCGCTAGATGCAGACTATCCGTCCGAACGCATTCGTTTCATGCTGGAGGACAGTGGTGCTACGGTGCTACTGACCCAGACGGGATTGCAGGAGCGTGCACAAGTCTGGTTGGATGAAAGCGAAGCTACAGTCGAACCCGCAACGCACTTGCGTCTGCATACCGTGCTGGCGCTGGACGATGAGTCGCTGTATACCGGAGACACCACCGATATCGAGCACATCAACGAACCGCAGGATCTGGCCTATGTGATCTACACCTCCGGTACAACGGGACGTCCGAAGGGCGTCATGATTGAGCATCGCAGCTTGGTGAATACGGCTGCGGCGTATCGTCGGGATTACCGTCTGAACCGGTTCCCGGTACGATTGCTACAACTGGCAAGCTTCTCCTTCGACGTGTTCGTCGGCGATATTGCGCGGACGCTTTATAACGGCGGCACGATGGTCATCTGTCCGAAGGACGACCGGATTGATCCAAGCCGTCTGTATGGCTGGATTCGCGATTACCAGATTACGGTATTCGAATCGACCCCGGCCCTGATCGTACCGTTTATGCAGCATGTATATGAACAGGGACTGGACATGAGCAGCCTGGAATTGCTGATTACCAGCTCGGATAGCTGCAGCGTGACGGATTACCGGGTGCTGCAAGAACGATTTGGCGCAGATATTCGCATTATGAACAGCTACGGCGTCACGGAAGCAGCGATTGACTCTAGCTTCTATGATGAAGAGCTGTCGAAGCTGCCAAGCAGCGGCAGTGTACCGATTGGCCAAGCGTGGCTGAACGCGCGCTTCTACATCGTGGACAGCCAGCTGAATCCGGTGCCGATCGGTGTACTGGGTGAGCTGTGTATTGGCGGAGCTGGGGTAGCACGGGGCTACCTGAACCGTGCAGACCTGACGGCCGAGAAATTTGTAGCGAACCCGTACGTACCGGGTGAACGATTGTACCGCACAGGCGACTTGGCGCGGTGGATGCAGGACGGCAATGTGGACTTTATCGGCCGGATGGACTATCAAGTGAAAATCCGGGGCTACCGGATCGAGCTGGGTGAGATTGAAACGGCGATCCAGCGGGTGCCGGGTGTGCGTCAAGCGGTAGTCATCGACCGGACGGATGAGCGTGGACACAAGTATTTGTGCGGATACATCACAGGAGAAGCAGAGCTGCGGATTGAGGAGGTACAGGCCGAGCTGGAAGCCGGACTGCCAGCACATATGGTACCTGCACGCTTGATGCGTCTGGAGACCTTGCCACTGACCCACAACGGCAAAATCGACCGCAAGGCCTTGCCGGAACCGGAAGGAAGCATTCATACCGGTGCAGCCTATGTGGCACCGCGTACCACGGTGGAACAAGTATTGGCTGCGGTATGGGCCGGGGTGCTCGGTGTGGAAGCGGTAGGCACGCAGGATAACTTCTTCGAACTGGGTGGCGATTCGATCAAGGCCTTGCAAGTATCATCCCGATTGCTGCAAGCAGGTTATCGACTGGAGATGAAAGACCTGTTCAGTCATCCAACCGTGTCTGCATTGGCACTGAAAGTCCAAACGGTGACCCGATTGGCGGATCAGAGCGAAGTGGTGGGCGCTGTGAAGCTGACACCCGTTCAACAATGGTTCTTTGAGCAGAACCTGACGGATGCTCATCATCATAACCAGTCCATTATGCTGCATAGCAAGGACGGTTTTAATGAAACGGCCCTGCGCACAGCGATGGATCACGTCGTGAGCCATCACGACGCACTGCGTATCATTTTCCGTCCTACGGAGTACGGATATGAAGCTTGGAACCGTGCGGTTGGGGAGGGCGAGCTGTATACGCTGGATCGGGCCGACTTCAGAAATGAGTCTGAGGTATCTGCGGCGATCGAGGCCAAAGTAAATGAAATTCAAGCGGGTATTCATGTAAGCGAAGGACCGCTGGTGAAGCTGGGGCTGTTCCATTGTCCCGATGGAGATCATTTGCTGATGGCGATTCATCACTTAGTGGTGGATACCGTATCTTGGCGCATTTTGTTTGAGGATATTACGACCGCCTACGAGCAGGCATTGAACGGACAAGCGGCTCGTCTTCCGCACAAAACGGATTCGTTCCGCACCTGGGCTGATGGGCAGTCTCAATATGCGAACGGCCCGGCCATGGTAGCAGAACTCGCATTCTGGCAAGAAATTGAACAGGGAATGTATGAGCCGCTTCCAAAAGACGAATCCCATTCTCATTCCTTGAATAGGGACAGCGAGAACATTACGGTCACGTGGACAGCTCAGGAAACGGAGCAGCTGTTAAAACAGGCACATCGTGCCTACAACACGGATATGAATGATTTGCTGCTTACCGCATTGGGACTGACTATTTATCGCTGGGCGGGCCTGGAACGAGTGCTCGTGAGCCTGGAAGGTCATGGACGGGAGTCCATTTTGCCAGAACTGGATATTACGCGCACCGTGGGCTGGTTTACGACTCAATTCCCGGTTGTGCTGGATATGAGCATGGGGCAAGACCTTTCACAACGCATCAAACATGTGAAAGAAGGACTACGCCGCATTCCGCAAAAGGGCATTGGCTACGGGATGTTGAGATACCTGTCCGCAGCACGTGAGCAAGAGCGTTTTGTAACCGAACCTGAAATCAGCTTTAACTATTTGGGACAATTTGACCAAGATATGCAAAATCAATCCATTGGCGTATCTCCTTACTCTAGCGGTGCAGAGCTTAGCGCCCATGCAGCTAGAACGCACACGCTGGATATGAACGGACTGATTTCGGAAGGCGAGCTGCAATTGACGATCAGCTACAGCAAGCAGGAGTATCGCCATGAAACGATGGAGCAGCTAGCTGAAGCGTTTAGAATCAGTTTGCAGGAAATCATTACGCATTGCACAAGCCGCAAACAGCAAGAGCTGACGCCAAGCGATGTCATGCTTAACAATGTAACCATGGCCGAGCTGGATCAGTTGGTAGAGCAGACTCGTGACATGGGGGAACTGGAAAATGTATATGCGCTGACGCCGATGCAAAAAGGCATGTTGTTCCATAGTCTGATGGATGCAGAGTCGGGAGCTTATTTTGAACAAACGACCTTTGATTTGCACGGACGCTTCCAAGCGGATATTTTCCAAGATAGCTTGAATCATTTGGCGCAGCGGCATGAGATATTTAGGGCCAATTTCATCAGCGGTTGGCAGGATGAGCCTGTGCAGGTTATTTTCCGCCGCAAGGATGTTGGTTTCAAATGTGAAGATTTGCGTCATCTGAATGAGCAGGAACGTGACGCGTATGTGCAGGAATTTATTCGCAAGGACAAGGCAGCCGGATTCGATTTGTCCCGGGATGCGTTGATGCGCGTGGCGATTTTACGAACAGGTGACGAGGATTATTATTTTGTGTGGAGCTCTCATCACATCTTGATGGATGGCTGGTGTGTGGCGTTAGTCACGGATGAGGTGTTTGAGGCTTATTTTGCAGCCGTGGAGCATAGAGAGCCGAAGCTTGCCCCCGTTACTCCATACAGTCAGTATATTGAGTGGCTTGAAGCACAGGATGTAGGGGCTGCAGCTTCCTATTGGAAGTATTATTTGCTCGGCTATGATCAGCAAACTTCGATTCCGACCGGAAAAGTAGGCGTGAAAGCGGACGGTGCACAATTTGAGCATATCCTGTGCGATCTGGGCAAGGACTTGACCGGACGTATGGAAATGGTGGCCAAGCAGCACCACGTGACCGCGAATACATTGCTGCAAACAGCCTGGGGCTTGCTGCTCCAAAAGTACAACGGTAGTGACGACGCTGTTTTTGGCGGTGTAGTGTCTGGTCGTCCAGCGGATATTCCGGGGATCGAAAATATGGTGGGCTTGTTCATTAACACCATTCCAATACGGATCCGCAGCGGGGCTGAGGACACCTTTGCCGATATGATCAGAACGAATCAGAAGCAGGCGCTGACTTCTCAAGATTATGAAACGTATCCGCTGTATGAAATTCAAGCCTTGAGCGAGCAAAAGCAAGATCTGATCAACCACATTATCGTGTTTGAAAACTATCCGGTGGAGGAGCAGGTCGAGCAACTTGGCGAAGGTGCAGAGTCGGATTTTGAAATTCGCAATGCCGGCATGATTGAACAAACCAACTATGATTTCAATCTGGTCGTTATGCCGCAGGAAGCGATGAAAATCCGATTTGAATACAATGCGAAGTTATATGATCGTGAAGCCGTTGAACGGACTCAGGGCCATCTGATACAGCTGTTGGAGCAGGTGGTGACGAAGCCGGACATTCGAGTGCAGGAGCTGGATATGGTAAGTGAGCAGGAGCGTGAGCAAATTCTCAGCGTATGGGGAAATACAGCTGCTGAGTATCCAAGCGGGCAAACGATCCATGGCTTGTTCGAGACACAAACGGCGCAGACACCGGAACAGCCAGCGTTGTTCTTCGAAGGAGAGCAACTGACCTATCGCGAGCTGAATTCACGTGCGAATCGTCTGGCTCGTACCTTGCGTAACCAAGGCGTGACGAAGGATCGTTTGGTGGGTCTGATGACCGAGCGTTCGGTGGACATGATCGTGGGCATCTTCGGGATTTTAAAAGCCGGGGGTGCATATGTACCCATCGATCCGACGTATCCAGAGGAGCGTATCCGCTACATGCTAGACGACTCGGGTGCGAAGCTGCTGTTGACGCAAAGCCATCTGGTGGACAAAGCAGCTATCGACGGTCACGTGCTGGTGCTAGATGGGGAGCAAACGGTGTATCACGAGGATGATTCCAATTTGGAGTCGTTGTCTGGTCCGAACGATCTGGCGTATGTCATTTATACGTCGGGTACAACGGGGCAGCCGAAGGGTGTTATGTTGGAGCATCGCGGTCTATGCAATCTGAAAACGTATTTTGATCAGGCGCTCAAGATCCGCACGTCGGATCATACGTTGCTGTTCGCCAGCTATTCGTTTGATGCGGCTTGCTGGGAAATCTTCCAGGCGCTGTTCTGCGGAGCCACGTTGTATGTGCCAACGTCAGAGACGATTTTGAATTACGAACGGTTTGAGCAATATATGGCGGATCATCAAATCACCGTGGCCGCTTTGCCGCCGACCTATGCGGTGTATCTGGAGCCGGAGCGGATGCCAAACCTGCGTATTCTGTTCACTGCGGGTTCTGCATCTTCAACAGAATTGGTGTACAAGTGGAAGGATCAGGTCGCGTACTACAATGGCTACGGTCCAACTGAAAACTCGGTGGCGACGTCCATCTGGCCGGTATCCGAGGATGAGAGAGCAGGACAACTGATTTCCATCGGACGCCCTGTGCCGAATCATCGGGTATACATGGTGGATGTGCATGGACATTTGGCTCCGGTGGGCGTAGCGGGTGAACTGTGCGTGTCCGGTCCGGGTCTGGCTCGGGGTTATCTGGATCGTCCAGAGCTGACGGCTGAGAAATTTGTATCGAATCCGTTTGCGGCTGGCGAAGCGGGCTATGAAAGGATGTACCGTACAGGTGACTTGGCGAGATGGATGCCGGACGGCAACATCGAATATTTGGGCCGGATCGACCATCAGGTGAAAATCCGGGGCTACCGGATCGAGCTGGGTGAGGTCGAGGCACAAATTTTGAAAGTGGAGGACGTACAAGAGGTCATCGTACTGGCACAAGCGGACGAACAGGGGCAAAACCAACTGGTGGCGTACTATGTTGCTGAACGGGAAGTGAGCACTGGTGAGCTGCGCAGCTTACTGGGCGAGGAGCTTCCAAATTACATGGTGCCTTCGTATTTGGTGCAGCTGGAGCAGATGCCGTTGACACCGAACGGTAAAATCGACCGCAAGGCACTGCCAGCACCGGAAGGCAGCCTGCAAAGCGGAGCGGATTATGTAGCACCGCGGACATGGGTGGAAGTGAAGCTGGCGCAAATTTGGCAGGATGTGCTGGGTCTGGCACAGGTCGGTGTGAAGGAAAACTTCTTCGAGATTGGCGGACACTCGCTGCGGGCGACGACGCTGGCCTCGAAAATTCACAAGGAGCTGAACAAGCCGCTTCCACTGCGCAGTATTTTTGAAGCGCCAACGATTGAACAACTGGCAGCGGTCATGGAAGGTCTGGATCAAGTGGCGTATGCGTCCATTCCGGTGACGGAAGAACGCAGCTCCTACCCGCTTTCCTCGGCGCAAAAACGACTGTATGTGCTGCATCAGTTCGACCCGAATGATGTGAACTACAACATGCCGTCAGTGCTGCAAGTGAGTGGCCCGCTGGACGTGAAGCGAGTGGAGGACGTGTTCCGTCAACTGATCGCCCGTCATGCAACGTTGCGTACCCACTTTGAACTGGTGGACAGTGAGCCGGTGCAATGGATTGAGGACACCGTGCCGTTCGAGGTGGAATATACGAAGGTACAGGTAGAGGGTGCGACTGCGGACACGATGGTCAGCAAGGAAGCACAGGAACGTGTGCAACAGTTTGTACGTCCGTTCGATCTGCAAGTCGCTCCGCTGCTGCGGGTAGGCTTGGTAGATTTGGGTGTACAAGAAACCGAGCAGGAACCGCAGCATTTGCTCATGCTCGATATGCACCATATCGTCTCGGATGGTGTGTCCATGGGAGTACTGACCGATGAATTTGTCCGCTTATACGACGGTGAAGAGCTTTCGCCAATGCGTATCCAGTACAAGGATTATGCGGTATGGCAGCAAAGCGAAGCCCATCAAGAGTGGATGCAACGTCAGGAAGCGTACTGGCTCGACACCTTCCGGGGTGAACTGCCTGTGCTGGATCTACCTACGGACTTTGCCCGTCCGTCGGTACGAAGTACGGCAGGTGATACGGTAGTGTTCGGGCTGGAGCGCGAAGCTAGCGAACGTCTGAAGGAACTGGCGGCGCACACAGGCTCTACGCTGTATATGGTGCTGCTGGCTGCGTACACCGCGCTCTTACACCAATACAGCGGGCAAGAAGATATTGTGGTCGGCACACCGATTGCCGGACGACCGCATGCAGATTTGGAACCGATCCTCGGGATGTTCGTCGGTACGTTGGCATTGCGAAACTATCCGACAGCGGAACATACCTTCCGCAGCTACGTGGAAGAAGTGAAAGTTTGTGCTCTGCAAGCCTATGAACATCAGGACTACCCATTTGAGGAACTGGTGGAAAAGCTAAATGTTAAGCGGGATATGAGCCGCCATCCGCTGTTTGATACGATGTTTACCCTGCAAACCACCGAGGAAGGCGAGTTGCAGCTGGCAGATCTGAGCTTCCGTCCATACGGCTTGGAACAAACGCCAGCGAAGTTTGATTTGACGCTGGAAGCCAGAGAGGAAGAGGCAGGTATCCAGTTCGGATTGCAGTATGCAACTGCGTTGTACGAGCGCGAAACGGTAGAACGGATGACGCGTCACTTTGTTCGCTTGGCCGAAGCCGTCGCGGCGAACCCGGATGCGAAGCTGGGTGAGCTGGAGTTGATTACGGCAGAAGAAACCGAGCAGATTCTGAAGGTGTTCAATGATCCGAATGCGCACAGCCTGCTTGGAGCATTACAAGGCCGTTCGCTCAGCGAGCGCTTTGAAGAGCAAGCGAAGCGCAACCCTGAGCGGATAGCAGTTGTGTCTGGGGCCACCGCGCTGACCTACACTGAGCTGAATGAGCGTGCGAACCAATTGGCTCGTGTGTTACGAGCGGAAGGGGTCGAAGCAGATCAACCGGTTGGCGTATTGCTGGAACGTTCTGCGGATATTCTGGTGAGCATTCTGGGGGTACTTAAGGCCGGAGGCGCATATGTACCAATGGATACGGTGTATCCACAGGAGCGCATCGACTACATGCTCCAAGACAGTGGGGCCAAGGTCGTGATTACAAGCAGAGTCGCCAACCTGTCGCTCAGCTTGCCATCCACAGTTCGAGCTGTAGTCTTGGATGACGAGGACGTTCAAGCTCAGTTGGGAGCACAGGATGCGGGCAATCTGATCCCTGTCGCCGGCCCGCACAACCTGGCCTATATGATTTACACGTCAGGTACCACCGGTCAGCCGAAAGGGGTCATGATCGAGCAGGGCAGTGTTAGCAATCTGGTAGATGCTTTATTGGAACGAGTATACAGCCGTTATGAACAGCCGCTTCATGTCGCATGGCTGTCGGCATTTGTATTTGACGCTTCAGTGAAGCAAATCTTTGCCAGCTTGCTGTTAGGCCACACCCTGCATGTGGTGTCCCGTGACGTCAGTCTGAGCGGAGAGCATTTGATCGCCTACTACCGCACGCACCGGATTGATCTGTCGGACGGCACACCTGCACATCTGCATATTTTGAACGAAAGCGTCAGTGTGACGGAAGCGCCGGAAGTGAAACATTACCTGATCGGTGGCGAAGCATTATCCGTGCAGCTGGTAAATGTGTTCCTGCACAAGTGGTCTGGGTATCGTCCGGTCATTACAAACGTGTACGGTCCGACCGAAACCACGGTAGATGCGACCGCTTATACGATTGAAGATGTGGAAGCCCTGAACGCACTGCTGGAAAAAGGGGAGCACACAGTATCCATCGGAACGCCAATAGCGAACCAGTCGGTGTACATCCTGAACAGCCAGCAACAGCTGGTGCCGATCGGTATCGCAGGTGAACTCTATATCGGAGGTGCAGGTGTGGGACGAGGATACCTGAACCTGTCGGAGCTGACGGCAGAGAAGTTCGTCCTGAATCCGTTCGCTGGTGCGGCAGCAGCCGATCAAGCGGACAGCACTCACGCAAACCGGATGTACCGGACGGGTGACTTGGCACGGTGGTTGCCAGACGGCAGTATTGAGTATTTGGGCCGGATCGACCACCAGGTGAAAATCCGGGGCTACCGGATCGAGCTGGGCGAGGTGGAAGCGCAGCTGCTGACCGTGGACGGCATTCAGAAAGCCGTGGTCACAGCATGGGACAACGAAGACGGACACAAGGACCTGTGTGCCTATATCATAGCTTCAGAGTCCCTGAGTTTGACGGAGCTGCGCAATGCGCTGCAGCCGAAGCTGCCGGATTACATGATCCCGACGTATGTGGTACAACTGGATCGTTTCCCGCTGACACCGAACGGGAAAATCGACCGCAAGGCGTTGCCGGCACCGGAAGCACGCCTCGAAGGAGGCCTGGAGTACGTTGCACCGCGGACACCACTGGAAACCAAGCTAGCCCAAATCTGGCAGGATGTCTTGAAGCTGTCCAGCGTAGGAGTCACCGACTCATTCTTTGACGTGGGTGGACACTCCCTGCGGGCAACGACGCTGGTGGCCAAAATCCATCAGGAACTGGACAGTCGGATTACACTGCGTGAGGTGTTCCAACACTTCACGATTGAGCAGCAAGCCCAGCTCATCGCAACGCACGGTACAGACACCTATACGGTGATCCCTGCGGCGGCGCAACAGGCGTACTACCCGGTTTCCTCGGCTCAAAAACGACTGTACATTTTGAGCCATCTGGAAGGTGGGGATCTCAGCTACAATATGCCGGGTGTATTAACCGTGGAGGGACCGCTTCAGGCCGATCGGCTGGAGGATGCGTTCCGTCAGTTAATAGCCCGCCATGAAACGCTGCGGACTTCCTTTGAAATGCTGGAAGGCGAGGTCGTTCAGCGGGTTTACGATCAAGTGGAGTTTGCAGTAGAACACCTGCAGGCCAGGGAGTCCGAAGCCGAAGCCTATATCGAGTCCTTTGTACGCAGCTTTGATCTTCGCCAGGCACCACTGCTGCGTGTCCGTCTCATTCAAACTGGACCAGAGCGCCACCTCCTGATGTACGACATGCACCATATTATTTCAGACGGTGTATCGTCGAGCAATATCGTGCAGGAGCTGGTACAACTGTACGAAGGGCAGGAATTGGAGCAGCTGCAAATTCAGTACAAGGACTATGCCGTATGGCAGCAGCAGGAGACGCAGCGTGAGTCATACCAACGCCGGGAACACTTCTGGCTGGAGCATTTAGCCGGAGAATTGCCGATACTGGATTTGCCAATTGCTTATCCTAGACCTGCTGTTCGCAGCTTCGAGGGTGCGATGTATGAATTTACAGTGGACGCGAATGTATCTGAGCAACTGCGCCGAATTGCGGCACAGACCGGAAGTACGATGTACATGGTGCTATTGAGTGCCTACACCGTTCTGCTGTCCAAATACAGCGGTCAGGACGATTTGATCATCGGTACGCCAGTAGCAGGACGCTTGTTACCTGAACTGGAGCCGCTGATCGGAATGTTCGTCAACACGCTAGCCATCCGGCATCAGCCGAGGGGCAACCAAACGTTCCACAGCTACTTGCTGGAAGCCAGAGATCGTACGTTGCAAGCCTTCGAGCATCAGGATTATCCACTGGAAGAGTTGGTGGAAAAGCTGGATGTAGCACGGGATGCAAGCCGTAACCCGTTATTCGACACTATGTTTGTACTGCAAAATACGGAGTCACAGGAAGCGAAGCTTGAGACGCTGTCCTTCAGCCCGTATGTTCAGGAGCATCGTATCTCCAAATTCGATTTGACTTTGTCCATGAGTGATGAAGATGGGGAAATCAAGGGTTCCTTTGAATATTGCACGAAGCTGTTTGGAGCCGACGCTATTGAGAGATTAACCAGAGATTTGATAGCGATCCTGTCCCAGATTGGAACCGACCCAGATTTGCTGTTAAGCGATATTCAGGTGAACACGGACGAGCAGCCAGAAGGCTTCTCGCCGGATTCCATCGACTTTGTTTTCTAAATCAGTTTTCTAAGATGCAATGATTTACTTTGCTGTGCAGAGGGCGGCGGCTTGTCCGACTGCCCTTGCCTGCAAAGTATTCTTTTTCTGACACAACGCTCATGTACGTAACAACGCACCATCCAACCGGGGGAACAGGCCCTGAGAAGCAGGAGGGATGTCATTGAAAGCCTTATTTGAGAAGGAAAAAAATTACTGGAGTCATAAACTGGAATCTGAGGATCATATCATCTGCCTGCCATACACCAACCATGTGTCCAGAAGTACAACTGTAACGAGTTTAAATTCCCATACGTACACACTCACATTTCCAACTGAAATTTCCCAAAGAATATCATCTATAACAGGTGGCGCTCCATGGGCCGTGTTTATGGTCCTGCTTGCTGGAGTAGAGAGCTTATTGCATAAATACACAGGTGAGGAACGTGTGCTGCTGGGCATCCCGGTAGCCAAGTCTGGCAACGGTGCTACAAAGCCGATCAACCATCTGCTTTTATTGAAAAATACGCTGGATTCCAGTACAACCTTCAAAGCTTTGCTGTCTCAAATCAAAACCTCTGTCGGCGAAGCTATTGAACATCAAAACATTCCTTTTTGGAACTATTCTGAATTACTTGACATTCAACGTAATGAGGATGAAAAGCCTCTTATTCACACCACAGTATCCTTGCAAAATATTCATATTTCTGATTTTTTAAATCACGTACAATCTGAACTGGATTTCCAGTTTCAATGGGAACATGAAGCAGTCTCCCTGAACGTAAAGTATAGTAGCGACCGTTATAGCGAGACGACGATTGAGCACTTTGTTGAGCAGCTTCTGCGGCTGTACACTATTGTTTTGCAGCAGCCAGAGTTGGCGATTTCCACAGCACAAGTACTGTCAGAGCAAGAAGTAGAGCAGCTGGTCCATACCTTCAACGATACAAATGTGGATTATCCATGTCATGCGTCTATTCATGAATTGTTCGTGAAACAGGCGAAGCAGGCACCACAGCAGGTGGCGGTAGTGTGTGGGCAAGATAGCCTAACCTATGCAGAATTGAATGAAAAGGCCAACCGACTGGCTCATTCTTTACGTAAGCAGGGAATCCGCACCGAGCAGACGGTCGGCATTGTAGCTGAACGCTCGATCGAGATGATTGTCGGTATGCTCGGAATTCTCAAAGCAGGTGGAGCGTATGTACCCATTGATTCTGATTACCCGGATGAGCGTATACGCTATTTGCTGCAGGATTCCGGTGCGGACATACTGCTCGTGCAGCGAATGGAACATCGGCCCACTGATTTTAAGGGAATGGTGCTTGACCTTAGCGATGCTGCAATTTATGGAACGGATGATGCTGATCGTTACGATCCAATTTTGCCGAATGATCACGGGACGAATACTGATCCGGGATACGTGGACTGCCTAGATCCGTTCTACTCCATTTTCGCCAGTCCCGAACTTGCTTCTACGACAACCATACAACCAGAAACCATGCAACCAAAAGCTACGCAATCAGAACAAGCAGAACAAATACAGCAGGCTTATGCAGCTGGAGAACAACCGAAGGCGAGCGCAGCTGGTCGTTTGGCCTATATTATGTACACCTCAGGGACTACAGGCCAGCCCAAAGGGGTTATGGTGGAGCACCGTAATGTCGTGCGTTTGGTGACAAACACAAATTATGCACGCTTGAATGCCGACACGCGCATTTTGCAGACCGGGTCTGTTGTCTTTGACGCGTCCACCTTCGAAATTTGGGGTGCGTTATTGAACGGTGGACAGCTGGTGCTGGTGAGTCAGGATGTTATTTTGGACGCTCCCAAGCTCAAGGAAGTTGTTCGCAATCACGGCATTACCACGATGTGGCTGACCGCACCACTCTTTAATCAGCTATCCCAGCAGGACTTGGAACTATTTGAGGGGATGCGGGAGCTATTGGTTGGTGGTGATGTGCTGTCCGTACCGCATATTAACCGGGTATTGGAGGCCCATCCGAATCTACATATCATTAACGGCTACGGTCCGACGGAAAATACGACCTTTTCCACCACACATGCCATTACCGGCGTTCAATCGGCATCTGTGCCCATTGGTAGCCCGATCCATAACTCGACGGCATATGTCGTGGACCGTTCGATGCAGCTTCAGCCTATTGGAGCGTGGGGGGAGCTGATCGTCGGCGGTGACGGGGTGGCTCGCGGATATCGCAACCGCCCAGACCTGACGACTGAAAAGTTTATTGACAGCCCATTCCGTGGCGGCGAACGCTGCTATCGTACAGGGGACCTGGTGCGTTGGAATGCGGACGGGACGCTGGAATATAAGGGACGGATCGACGCGCAGGTAAAAATCCGGGGCTACCGGATCGAGCTGGGCGAGGTGGAAGCACAGCTGTTGAAGCTGGAGGCAGTCCGAGAAGCTGTTGTAATTGCACATGAAGATGAACAGGGGCAAAAGCTGCTCTGCGCATATGTGGTCACCCATGCGGAAGTAGCGACAAGTGAGCTGCGTAGCGCTTTGAGTCAGGAGCTGCCGGGCTACATGGTACCGTCGTATTTTGTACAGCTAGAGCAATTGCCACTGACGCCCAACGGCAAGGTGGATCGCCGAGCGTTGCCACAGCCAGAGGGAGGTGTAAGCTCAGGCGCAGAATATGTACCTCCTCAAAATCAATTACAAGCACAACTGGCTAGCATCTGGAAAGATGTGCTGGAGCTTGAGCGCATTGGGATTAAGGATAACTTTTTTGAGGCAGGAGGACATTCCCTGCGGGCGACACATGTCATATCACTCATCTATAAGGAATTGCATAAAAATGTGCAGCTAAAGGATCTGTTCCAGCACCCAACAATCGAACAGCTGGCGCAGGTTATTGAAGCACTGGAGCAAACCAACTATGAATCCATCTCTGTTACGGAAAATAAGCCATTTTATGCGGTCTCTTCGGCTCAAAAACGGATGTATATCCTCAATCAGCTTGATGGAGCGGGAATTAGCTATAACATACCTGGTGCCCTGACTCTGACCGGTTCACTTGATCACAAGGCACTGGATAACGCGTTCCGTCAGCTTATTGACCGCCATGAAACATTGCGCACAAGTTTTGAGACCATGAACGGTGAACCTGTCCAGCGAGTACATGACGAGGTTCCTTTTTGCATGGAATTGACCTATGCTCACGGAGCTGCCCCAAAGGAAACGGATGAGCTGGTACGTAACTTTGTCCAACCATTCGATCTGGGGCAGGCTCCGTTATTCCGAGTTGGTTTGATTGAAACAGACCCAGAGCATCATATTTTGCTCATGGATATGCATCATATCATTTCGGACGGCACCTCTATAAATGTACTAATTCAGGACTTCATTCATTTATATGCAGGCGACACGCTGCCATCGCTGCGCATTCAGTATAAAGACTACGCCGCTTGGCAACAGAAACAGCAGCAAAGTGAACGCTACCGGGAACAGGAAAACTACTGGCTCAATACCTTCGCAGGAGAGCTACCTGTGCTAGATCTACCGACTGATTATCCACGTCCGGCGGTGAGAAGCTTTGAAGGAGATATGCTGGAATTTACGCTTGACCAACGACAAAGCGAAGGCTTAATAAGCATTGCGGTGCAGACGGAATCGACATTATATATGGTGCTGTTGGCTGCCTATTCGGCTTTGCTTAGCCACTATAGCGGGCAGGAGGATATTATAGTCGGTTCGCCAATTGCAGGGCGACCCCATGCAGATCTTGGCAGTCTGATCGGGATGTTCGTGAATACACTGGCAATCCGTAATTATCCAGAAGGCGGGAAAACGTTCCGCGATTATGTGTTGGAGGTCAAGGAAAACGCGTTAAAGGCTTTTGAACATCAGGATTATCCGTTTGAAGAGCTGGTGGAGAAGCTGGGCGTGGATCGAGATTTAAGCCGTAATCCGTTATTTGATACCATGTTTGCACTGCAAAACTTAGAGCAAAAAGAGCAGCAGCTGACGGGGCTTCAATTGGCATCCTATCCAAGTGAACAAACGACGGCCAAATTTGATTTGAGTCTGTTCGCAGTGGAGGATGGAGAACAAATTTCCTGTGCTCTTCAATACGGAACTCGGCTGTACAAACGGGAAACCATTGAACGACTGACTGAACATTTGCAGCAGCTTATCAATGCGGTTATAGAACAGCCGGATATCGTTCTTTCGGCTATTGAAATGGTTTCGGCCCAAGAAAAAGAGCTGCTTGTGCAGAGATTCAATGATACGGTAGCAGACTATCCGTATCCACGAGATCAAGCACTGCATGTGCTGTTCGAGGAACAGGTAGCGCAATCACCAGATCGGCTGGCCGTCACCTTTGCGGACATGCAGCTTACCTACCGCGAGCTGAATGAACGTGCCGACCGTCTGGCACACATACTCGCTTCCCATGGGATACGGCGCGGCTCCGAGCCAGAGACACAGCGAGTAGGGATTATGGCTGAACGCTCCATTGAAATGGTCGTCGGTATGCTGGCGATTTTGAAGGTCGGAGGGGCTTACGTTCCCATTGATCCCGATTATCCTGAGGAGCGTATCCGTTATTTACTGGAGGATTCCAGTGCTGGGCTGTTACTGTTACAGCGACGTGAGCAGACCCCTTTTGAACCCGGCATTCCGGTCATCGATTTGAGTGATGAACAACGATGGAATAGCAAATCTGAAGGTGACGCTCATACCGATGGAACAATTGCGATTACAACAGGGGGATCTTCCTCCGATCTTGCGTATGTGATCTACACCTCTGGTACGACAGGCAAACCGAAGGGCGTGATGATTGAGCACCATAATGTCGTGCGCCTAGTGAAAAACAAAAGCTATGCCATGCTTGATGAAAATACACGTATGCTGCAATTGGGTGCAGTTGTGTTCGATGCCTCCACATTTGAAATTTGGGGAACGCTGCTGAACGGGGGACAACTGTATGTGGTAAGTCATGATACTATTCTGGATGCCTCCAAGCTCAAGCAGGCGATTGACAAGTATCGTGTTAACACGATGTTCATGACCACGGCTTTATTCAATCAGTATTCGCAGCAAGAAATCGGAGTGTTTGCGTCCTTGAAGGAGTTGCTCGTGGGTGGTGATGTGTTGTCTGTACCACACGTCAATCGTGTGTTGAAGGAGTACCCGCAGCTTCGCCTGGCCAATATTTATGGGCCGACGGAGAACACCACCTTTTCCACCATCTATGACATTACAGAACCGCAAACCCAGGCTATTCCCATTGGACGTCCAATTGATCACTCGACCGCTTATGTGGTCAATCGTTCGTTGAAGCTGCAGCCTATCGGAGCCTGGGGAGAGCTGATCGTCGGTGGCGACGGTGTTGGGCGAGGATATCTGAATCGGCCCGAGCTTACGGCGGAAAAATTTATTGAAAGTCCATTCCGGTCTGGAGAATATTGCTATCGTACAGGGGACTTAGTGCGTTGGCGTGCTGATGGTGTGCTGGAGTACAAGGGAAGAATGGATGAACAGGTCAAAATTCGCGGCTACCGCATTGAACTGGGTGAAATTGAAACCCGTTTGTCCACGATTCCAGGTGTGAAGGAATCGGTTGTTACCGTGCGGCAGGATGATAACGGACAAAAACAGCTGTGTGCCTATTTTGCAACAGACAGTGAATTGAGCGCCAGCGACTTACGTAACATTTTGTCGCAGAATCTGCCTGGCTATATGGTGCCGTCCTACTTTGTGCAGCTCTCCAGACTGCCTTTGACGCTGAATGGCAAAGTAGACCGCAGGGCACTGCCCGCACCTGAGCACAATCTCGATACAGGTATGGATTATATGGCACCCGAGACGGATGTTCAACAGGCACTGGCTACGGCTTGGGGAGCCATTCTTGGTATCCCGAAAGTCGGAATACAGGATAACTTTTTCCATTTGGGTGGTGACTCCATCAAGGCCATCCAAGTATCGTCTCGCTTGTTTCAGGCTGGATACAAGCTGGAAATGAAGGACTTGTTCAAATACCCGACAATTGCGGGACTAAGCACATATATTCAGCCTGTTAACCGAATAGCCGAGCAGGGCGAGGTTACAGGAAATGTAGTGCTTACACCGATTCAGCGCTGGTTTTTTGAACAGCCAACGGGAGAACCACACTATTTTAACCAATCTGTCATGCTCTATCGTCAGGAAGGCTATGACGAACAGGCACTACGGCGGGCGCTCCATCAGATTACATCGCACCATGATGCATTACGTATGGTTTTTAGTTTGTCGGAGAACGGATGTACAGCATGGAACCGCAGTATAGAGGAAGGCGAACCGTACCATCTGGAGTGCTTTGACTATAATGACAGCGATGTAAACAAGCAAGATTTGGCAAAGATAATTGAAGCGAAATGCAATGAAATTCAATCTGGTATTTCCCTAAGCGAAGGTCCGCTGATGAGACTGGGGCTGTTCCGTTGCCCGGATGGAGATCATCTGCTAGTCGTGATTCATCATTTGGCGGTGGACGGGGTATCCTGGCGCATTTTATTCGAGGATTTGGCGACTGCCTATGATCAAGCCTCCAAGGGTGAACAGGTGATTCAGCTGCCTCATAAAACAGATTCGTTCCAAACGTGGGCCGAGCAGCTGCACGCTTATGCCAACAGTCCAGCTATGGAACGTGAGCGAGCGTATTGGGGGAAACTTGCACAAGCGGAACTGGCTCCTTTGCCGCAGGATTACGGGCATAACGAGCACGAAAAGCCATTGATTGGCGATAGTGAGTCGGTTACTGCTTTGTGGACACATGCTGAGACAGAGCAGCTGCTCAAGCAGGCCAATCGTGCCTACCGTACAGAAATTAATGACCTGTTGTTGACGGCGGTAGGAATGGCATTGCAAGCATGGAGCGGACATGAGCGTTTCCTGATTAATCTGGAGGGACATGGACGTGAAGCCATTTTACCAGAGGTGGACATTACCCGAACGATAGGGTGGTTTACAAGCCAATATCCTGTTTTGCTCGATATGCCGGAAGAACTGGCACTTTCGCAACGGATCAAGGGTGTGAAGGAAGGACTGCGCGGCATCCCGCAAAAAGGGATTGGCTACGGTGTACTGAAATATTTAGCCGACCGTCAGACACAGGCACCGGAGGCATCTCCAGCCATATTTACGACAGATCCCGAAATCAGCTTTAACTATTTGGGACAGTTCGATCAAGATATGAAAGGGAACGACTTGCAATCATCCTCATATGAGGGTGGGATGCCGCTGAGCCCGACCATGGCTCGAACGTATACACTGGATTTTGGCGGCATCATTTCGGGAGGCCAACTGGGTCTGACGATTAGCTATAGCCGTACGAGCTATAGAGCGGAGACGATCGAGCGATTGGCGAAATTTCTAGAATCGAGCCTGCGTGAAATTTTGGCGCATTGCATCCATAAAGAACACCCGGAGCTTACCCCAAGTGATATTTCCTATAAAGGAATGAGTGTGGAGGGCTTGGACAGCCTCTTATCTGAAATGGGTGCTGCGGGTGAGATTGACAATGTATATGCACTGACCCCGATGCAGAAAGGGATGCTGTTTCACAGCCAGCTAGATAGTCAAGCAGCTGCGAATGACGCGTATTTTGAGCAGGTTTCTTATGATATGCGAGGTCAGATGGACATTCGGGCTTTTGCAGAAAGCCTGAATATTCTGGTTCGGCGACATGAGGCGCTGCGTACAAATTTTTATTTTGGCAGAAATACGGAACCGTTGCAGGTGGTGTATCGAAATCGGGATTACGGCTTTCAATATGAAGATTTACACCATCTAGATGAGGATGAAATAGATTCCTGGGTGAAAAATTTCAAGCTACAAGATAAAGCACGGGGCTTTGATCTGCGTCGGGATGTCCTGCTGCGTGTAGCGATTTTACGTACCGGAGAAGACAGCTATCATTTTGTATGGAGCTTTCATCATATCGTCATGGACGGCTGGTGTCTGTCCCTTATAAACAAAGAAGTGTTTGAAAGCTATGCAGCACTTCAGGAGGGCAGAGTACCAGAACTGGCACCGGCAGTGCCGTACAGCCGCTTTATTGAATGGCTGGAAGCACAGGATCGCAAGGCGGCAACCGACTACTGGAGCAGCTATTTATCCGGATATGAGCAGCAAACAGCGTTACCAGCTGTAAAATCCGGTCGCAAGAGTGAAGGCAACACGGCTAGTGATTGGGTGACGGTTTTGGAACGTGAGTTGACCCTCCGGGTGGAGGAGACGGCTAAGCGATATCAAGTGACCATGAATACGTTATTACAAACCGCATGGGGGATTGTGCTGCAAAAATATAACAACCACAGTGATGTCGTATTTGGCAGTGTCGTCTCAGGCCGTCCATCAGATATTATCGGGGTAGAGGATATTATCGGCTTGTTCATTAATACCATTCCCGTTCGCATTCTTAGTGAGGCAGGGGAATCTTTTGCAGAAGTTATGAAGAAAACGCAGGAGCAGGCGCTGGCTTCTCATGCATATGATACGTATCCACTGTTTGAGATTCAGGCATTGACCGACCAGAAACAGGATTTAATTAACCATATTATGGTGTTTGAAAATTATCCAGTAGATGAGCAGGTCGAGGAACTGGGAAGTGACGGGCAGGATACATTCTCGATTTCCAATGTGGTGGCTGCAGAGCAGACTAACTATGATCTGAGCTTAGTCGTTATGCCGGGAGAATGCATCAAGATTCGTTTTATGTATAACGCGTTAAGTTATGATCAAACAGGCATTGAGCGTCTGCATGGACATTTTGTGAACCTGTTGGAGCAAGTTTTGCTTAACCCGAATGTTTGCGTAGAAGAGCTGGAACTGGTTACAGCGGCGGAAAAACAACAAATTACAGGAGAGTTTAATGACACTGCCTCTGCATATCCAAGCAATCACTCGATCCAAAAACTGTTTGAGGAGCAGGCAGAGCGCACGCCGGATCATATTGCCGTAGCTTTGGGTCATCAATCATTGACCTATCGGGAACTCAATGAGATAGCCAACCGTTTAGCGCATACGCTGCGTGATGCAGGGGTGAAATCCGATGAACCTGTGGGCATTTTGACGGAGCGCTCACTGGATATGATTACGGGAACACTCGCTATTTTGAAGGCTGGTGGCGCGTATGTGCCGGTAGACTCTCAATATCCGGAGGACCGTATCCGTTATATGCTGGAGGACTCTGGAGCCAAGCTGCTGCTGGCCCAGCAGGATTTACTGGATCGTTGCTATTTTGACGGACAGATTGTCAATCTGAATGAGGATACGTCCTACAGTGCAGATGCTTCCAATCTGGGTATAGATGGAGCGGGTAATCATGCTGCTTATGTCATTTATACCTCAGGTTCAACAGGTAAGCCTAAGGGTGTCGTTGTTGAGCATCAAAGTGTCGTGCGCCTTGTCCGCAATACGGATTATGTGCCATTTGATGAATCGACCCGAATGCTGCAGACTTGCGCGTTTGTATTTGATGTATCTACGTTTGAAATTTGGGGCGCGCTGCTGAACGGCGGTCAGCTTGTTCTTGTGCATAAGGATGATCTATTGGACGCGGCCAAGCTTAAAGAGACGATACGGGATCATCGCGTCACCATGATGTGGCTGACCACTCCGTTATTTAATCAGCTTTCACAGCAGGATAGTAAACTTTTCGGCGATGTGAAGTATTTGCTGGTTGGTGGTGATGTTTTGTCTGCACCCCATATTAACCGGGTCCTGCGCGATAATCCGGACATCAACATCATTAACGGCTATGGGCCAACGGAAAATACAACCTTTTCGACGACGTATCACATTACGGAAGAACAGCTGGATTCTGTGCCGATCGGACGCCCCATCCGCAATTCGACGGCGTATGTTGTGGATTCGTCATTTAACCTGCAGCCGGTCGGAGCTTGGGGTGAGCTGGTTGTCGGCGGAGACGGAGTTGCACGTGGTTATCTGAACCGTCCTGAGCTGACAGCTGAGAGATTTCTAGCTAACCCGTGGGTGGACGGAGATCGCCTGTACTGTACGGGAGACCTTGTTCGCTGGCGTGAAGACGGCATACTGGAATACGCTGGACGGATTGATCAACAGGTTAAAATTCGCGGTTACCGGATTGAGCTGGGCGAGGTGGAGGCGCGGCTGGCAAGTGTACCGTCCGTGCGGGATAGCGTTGTTATTGCTTTGCGGGATGGAGCGGGTCAGCAGCAATTATGTGCTTACTTCACCGCCGATGAACAGCTGACCATCCGTGAGATTCGAGTTGCGATGTCGGCCAGTCTGCCGAGCTATATGATTCCATCCGCATTTGTACAGCTGGATCGGTTTCCGCTGACGACAAACGGCAAAATCGACCGCAAAGCTTTACCTGTGCCGGACAAAGGGCTGCACACGGGTATAGAATATGTCGCACCGCGAACTGATGTGGAACAGTTGCTGGCAGCCATTTGGCAGGAAGTACTTGAAATTCCACAAGTGGGTATCCACGATGACTTTTTCACGTTAGGTGGACATTCCTTAAAAGTACTGGAGCTTATACGCAAAGTTCACCTTGCTACAGATATTGAGCTTCCCATCCGTAGTGTTCTGGACTTCCCGACTATAGAAGCGCAGGCGCTCACATTATTGAAAGCCGATCTGGAATACAAGGCCGATAGTCCAATCATTCGGTTGAATGAACACGGTCCGATCTCCATCTTCTGCTTTCCTCCTATGCTTGGATACGGGCTGTCGTTCGCGGAGCTTGCGAAACAACTGGATCAGGACGCAGTCGTGTATGGGTTGGAGTTCGTAGATGATGCTGCGGATGAGCAGGCCATGCTGGCACGTTACGTTGATTTGATCGTCAGCACGCAAGCGCAAGGTCCGTATGTGCTGCTTGGTTATTCCATAGGTGGTAATCTGGCGCATAAGGTTGCTGACACACTGGAACGTCAAGGTCATACTGTATCCGATATTTTTATGCTCGATTCGGTCAAAAGGGCGGAAGCCCTGCCCTTCACAGTTGAAGAAACAGAGCATGAAATTCATGACATGCTGGAACAAGTTCCCTACTCCTACCGTGAGCTGTTGAATGAAACGTACCAACGTAAAATGATCGCTTACGCGGTATATGGCAACCAGCTTGTGAATACAGAGAGCGTTCAGGCGAATATTCACGGCTTTGTCGCCGTTGGATCGGAAACGGTCAAGGGTACAGGAGATAATCGACTTTTATGGAAAGACGCTACACAAGGTAGCTATGAAGAGCATAGCTTGATTGGCAATCATTATGAACTGCTGGAACCCGGATTTATCGAGGAAAATGTAAAAAGTATCCGTGCCACCATACAAAAGATAACTCGGAACACGGACAAAGACATGACACAAGACTTGGCACATCATAAATCTTGAAAATCTACGGTCGATGATGTAACGAACTGAATCACTAATTTTTAATCTGTAACACATGAATCCTGATCGACAGGTAAGAAGCCTTCTGCTTACGCGACTCGATCAGGATTCGCTTTATTATGTGCACTCCCGCGATGGGAAGTGCGATGATTCCATAGCGCCATGCTGATGGCTTCCATATGGAGTATAAATATCTGCTCGCTATGCAATCACCGCACGGTTCAAATCATTAAATCAACTTCATACGTAAGGATGGTACTTCAATATGAAGAATAAAGGCATTTGCTACCTATCCGCTTTTTTAGCAGCGTTGTTTCTCTCGAACCTGCTCATTGCTTCGGCATGGGCAACAGACAGCATAACACCTGATTCATTGGAAAAAACAGTGGACAATATTATGAGTACAGAATTGGAAAAATTGCATATTCCGGGGGCTGCAGTCGTCGTGACCCAGGAAAACCAAATCCTTTTTAGTAAAGGCTATGGATATGCAGATATGGAGCGGAAAGTGGTATTCGATCCAGCAAAGACCATTGTTCGTGTCGGATCTCTAACCAAATCATTTAGTGCAAGCGCCACGATGCAGCTGGTTGAGCAAAATAAGCTTGATTTGAATGAAGACGTGAACAGCTATCTCCACAGCTATAAAGCTACGCAATACCAAAATCAGCCTTTCAATTTGCATCAGCTTTTGACACATACCTCGGGATTAGATGAAGCGCTGTACGACATTAACAGCTCGACTCGGGCAGGCGTTTTGCCCACAGAGCAGTATCTCAGCACGTATTTTCAAAATCAGCCTCCCATCCGCAAACCTGGAATTCAGTATGATTACAGCAATGTCGCCTACGGTCTGATCGGTAATATCGTGGAGCAAGTAAGCGGTCAGGGACTGAATGATTACCTCCGTACACATCTGTTCCAGCCGATGAATATGCCCAGCGCGACACTGGAATTGCCGTTAAATCATCCTGCACTGGCCCAGTCGTATCAGTGGAAGGACGGAGCGTATTTGAAACAGCCTTTGTCGTATATCAATCTGCCGGGAGCAGGAGCGTTGAACGTCACACCCAACGAGTTTTCCCATTATCTGATCACTCATTTAAACCAAGGCAAGTATGAGGGCAAAGTGGTGCTTCAGCCACATACGGTAAAAGTGATGCATGCGCAGCAATTTGCAGTCGATGCACGCCTGGATGGCGTGGGCTACGGATTTTTTCGTGGTCATTTGGAGACGGGAGTACCTATGCTGTGGGCTACCGGGGAAATTGATGATTTTATTTCTGAGATGGTATTGATTCCGTCCCAAAAGATTGGTATTTTTGTGATCATTAATTCAGCTGACACGGACACCCTGCTACATGGAAAAGTCATCCATGCGATAGCCCAAATGCTGCCCTCAGAGCCGCAGGCCGTTTCGCAGTCACTAGCTCGCTCTTCCACACAAGTGAAACTTTCGCCAGAGATCGAGGGCGTATATCAGGTGGATTCTAATCCTGTTCATGGTTGGGGAAAATGGATTCGGATACTGGGAAGCATTACATACACCGTGCGAATTCAAGATGATCATACGTTAATTGTTAAAGGAAAACACCCAAATGAGAATGAAGCAACAGACAAAGTGTTTCAAGCAGCAGGTGATGGATTGTTTGTGGAAAAGGGGGGCCAGCTTAAAATTTTGCTGTATCAGGAAAACGGTACTTGGATGATGGTTGCCCCAGACAGTAAGACCATGAAGCAGACGACACTTTGGCACCGTACCTGGACTCTGCTTGTCAGCTACGCTGCCGCCTCCTTATTTTTCATCACAACCTTGCTGATTTGGATTGTAAGATATGTGATCAGAGATATCCGTAAAACGAATAATCACATTTCGTCCAACCTTGCATTCATTGCGTCACTAAATTCGATTTTTCTCGGGGTGCAGGTCATCTATGGTAACAATCAGATCGTGTATGGCTATTCCGCCTGGTATATCTGGGGAATTTGCACGTTACCGCTCATTTCAGCTCTCATTGCCGTATGGGTATTGATCGTGAATGGCGCAAAGCTGATTACAGGGGAAAGGAGACCCCGGGCTGCTGGGAAAATCCTATTTGCGGTACTCACATTGCTGCATACGGTGTATCTCTTTTATTGGAATTTACTTCCTATTCATTATTCCTAAAGATTTACAAAACAATGCATATTCGAACATAAATGAATGCTAAAATTTGTATCTGATGCCCCCCAGAGGGGCTTTAAACCAACAAACAGGAGGAGAATAATGGGAATCTTTCGTCGCTTTACATCCCGTAGCTTCAAATACGCAACTGCTATGGTTTTCACTTTATCGTTGTACGCTGGTGTTGCGGGCAGCATACAACCGGTACGGGCAGAAGGTCCGGCGGACCCAGCCCCCTTCATTGCTGCGAAAGTGGTCAATGAGAACGCTGGTAGAAAAGTGCTGTTTGATAATACACATGGACAGACAGCTGGCGCAGCAGATTGGGTGATTGATGGTGGATTTTCAGACTTCGGCCAAGCCCTCGCGAGCAATGGCTATGATGTACACGAGCTTCGCCAATCTACGCCTATTACTTACAATGATCTAAAGAATTATGATGTATTTGTTACGGCAGAGCCAAATATTCCTTTTAAACAGAGCGAACAGGCTGCAATGGAGCAGTATGTAAAAGCAGGCAATAGTATTTTTTTCATTGGAGATCATTATAACGCGGACCGCAACAAGAATCGCTGGGACGGATCGGAGAGCATTAATGGCTACCGTCGTGGTGCATGGGAAGACCCTGCGAAGGGAATGAGTGCAGAAGAAAAAAGCTCAGCAGCGATGCAGGGCGTAGTCAGCTCAGATTGGCTGGGCAGCCAGTTTGGTGTGCGCTTTCGCTACAATGCATTAGGCGATATCACGGCTAATCAGATTGTCGAGCCAGCGCAGGCGTTCGGCATTACAGCTGGAGTGAGTAATGTGGCAATGCATGCAGGATCAACACTCGCGATTATCGACCCGGCGAAAGCCAAGGGAATCGTATATCTCCCTAAAACCAATCAGGCTTGGGGCAACGCGGTAGATCAGGGCGTTTATAACGGAGGCGGCATTCCAGAAGGACCTTATGCAGCTGTATCGAAAGTAGGACTAGGCAAAGCTGCTTTCATTGGGGACTCGTCTCCTGTTGAAGATGCAACGCCAAAATATTTGCGCGAAGAGACAGGAACCAAGAAGACAACGTATGACGGCTTTAAGGAGCAGGATGACGCCGTGTTACTGGTCAATATCGTAGACTGGTTGTCCAACAAGGAGGAGTATACCAGCCTGACGGAAGTGAAAAGCTTACAGCTGGACCAGCCGACGGCATTACTGCCTTTTGAAGAGCCACAGACTTCCACGGAACCACAAGCCGAGCCTTGGTCCGCTCCCGCAGCCGGCTACAAATGGTGGGATCAGCGAACATTCAAGGCAGGGTCCTATGGCGGATCTACAGCCAGTGTGCAACCAGTGTACAGCATCGTTCGTCAAGAGCAGCTGCCCAATGCACAGCCTTTTCAAATTCGAGTTACTGCCGACCAACTGGCTCCTAACAGCACGATTAGCGGATTTAGCACAGGTATTTATGTAGCGGGCGGCAATCAAGTAGCCCAGATTCAAAATCCGGATGGAAGCTGGCCAACCTCTTACGGCTATAGCGGAACATTTAGTTTGGAGTCCAACGGCAAAGGGCATGCCTATAAGGACTTGACGGTGCGGATCAAGCCGGGAACCAGTGGTTCAGCTAATCTTAGACTGAGGCAAAACGGCAGCAATCTGCTGACCCAATCCGTCGTGCTGGCTGATGTCCCGGCCCAGCCGTTGCCTGAGGAAGGCAATACGGTTCCAGCTCGTATCAGTGTCGCAGAAGCACGGAGTCTCCCGGCTGGCAAAGTCGTGACCTTAGAGGGTGTTGTGACGACAGAACCAGGTGCATTCGGCGGTCAAGCCTTTTACATGCAGGATGAAAGTGGTGGGATTTATGTATATCAGAACCAAAGCGGCTTTCACCAAGGTGATCGAGTAAAGCTTACAGCAAGCTTGGCACTGTATAATAGTGAGCTAGAGTTAACCGATCCAGTGGCAATTGAAAAAACGGGAGAAGGACAAACGCCGGAAGCTGTACAAGTCACCGAACTCAGTGATGCGAACCAAGGACAGTTAGTTGAGCTTCCTACGGCAATGATTCGTAATGTGATAGACGCGACTCCCGTAGGTTCGTTTGAATTTGATGCAGTATCTGGTGAAGGAAGTCACCATGTGCGCGTCGATGCACGTACAGGCTTAACACGGACATCTTTTCCATATCAAGAAGGACAGCAAGTGAAGCTGAAGGGAATTTCGGCGATTTTCAAAGGGAATTATCAGTTAAAACCGCGTGGACTGGATGATTTTTCAGCTCAGACAGGCGCAGCATTGCAGGAAGTAGAGCTTTCACTGGATCAAACGACCCTCAACATTGGGGATACGGCAGCGACACATCTCAAGGGTACGCTGACAGATGGCAGCGAAGCTGATTTAAGCCGCGCTTCTGTTCAGTATATCAGCAGTCATGAATCCGTTTCACTGGATACTTATGGAGAACTTAAGGCCCTAAAAGAGGGGAGCGCGGAGATTACAGCCAGCGTCACCTTGGACGGTCAAACAGTGGTATCCAATCCTGTAGCCGTTAGAGTCAAAAAGACTGCTGTAGGTGAAGTGCCGGGAAAACCTGTGCTGTCGCATGATAACGGGCAGGACACTGGACTGAAGGATGGCAACTACAACATCACCATGAATCTGTGGTGGGGTACGAATGGTGATGAACTCAAGTTGTATGAAAACGACAAGCTGATTGGCACCGAATCATTGCAAGCTGCTTCCCCTGGAGCACAGCATGCAGTCATTCCTGTTACAGGCAAGACCAATGGTACCTACACGTATACTGTAGAACTGATCAACGCTTCTGGTAAAACGACCAGCGACCCGTTAACTGTTGAAGTGACCGATGCTTCGCCTGGTATTCCAGTGCTGTCTCATGACAATTGGGACGGTGACGGCACCTACACCCTTACAATGAACATGTGGTGGGGCACGAATGCGACAAAATACAACTTATATGAAAATGGAGAACTGATCGACGCCCAGGATCTTCCAAGCCAAAGCCCGCAGGCCCAAAGTGCAGTCACCAACATCCAAAATCAAAAGCCGGGTACATACGAGTATCGGGCCGAGTTAGTCAATGCTTCAGGAGAAGTTTCTAGTCAAACGATAAGTGTAGAAGTAAAGGGCCATTAAGTAGAAAGGATGGTCCGTTAAAAAGTAAGAGCATCTATTGACCTCGTGAGAGTCTATAGATGCTCTATTTTATTTTTACGATATGTCTGCCACTATGGTGTTCTGTCGAGCTGTATTTATATAAGAGAGAAGCATGAAAAAAGTACCCGCAGCGGGTACTATCATTTTAGGATTGTGTTGGTTGAGCAGACAGTCCCTCTATATCTGAGGAGCCATAGAAGAACAAGGCAACTAGTATCACAATAATGACAACCTCTGCAAAATATTCTCCATCAAACTCACTCACCACAAGTATCTCCTTTCGCCACTTGTTAATTGTTTACTTTCTGTGAAAAGGCCTGTATTACTTGATCAAGTGTCATATTTCCATTATCATTTAAAAATTTTACCATATTATCGACATTGGAAGGAGTAGATGCTAATGTTTTGTATTTTCCAGTGAGGCCTAAAAATAATGTTGCTTGTCTGTATAAAGTCACGGAATCGACGTTTAGTTTTCCCGTTAGTAGGAGGGCTGCCACTAAGACCTCCACATTTTTCCCTTGAAGAGCAGAAAAGATAGCCGAATTACTGTTTAATCCATTTTTCTTTTGACCGTTGGGGGGGGATTTGGATTTACGATTCCCATTCCCATTACCATTCTTTCCTAAGGAAGCCATTGAATCTTCCTCCCGCCATATACTGCTCCTGCCTGGTTTTCACAAAATTCGGGACAAGGACAGCGGCACTGCATGTGCTCATCAATATACGTTATGATCATACGATATGCGAATAAGAGAGCATTGGTTACTATAAGAATCACCCTGGCTGAAGGTAGTTGGCTACTATTATCAGTAATTTATTTCGCATGTTGGTCCGATTTAGAGTAAACTACAATAAAGCAAGCCAAATGAGCAATTTGCATACATCCCAAGAGCGTTTCCAATCAGCAATGTTTAGACCGAAACGGTTTAGTTCGTTTATTGTATTTTTGAGCGTTGAATTGGAATTAAGCAAATGCTGAAATAGGAGTTGTAGATAAAATATGTCGAATGAAGAAGTATTGTTAACTAAAGAGGGATTGGCCAAGCTAGAGGATGAGCTTAAGGAACTGAAGACCGTAAAACGTAAGGAGCTAGCCGAACGGCTTAAGTTGGCTATCAGCTACGGTGATTTGAAGGAAAATAGTGAGTATCACTCAGCCAAGGACGACCAAGCATTTATGGAAACCCGCATTCTCATATTGGAGAAGATGCTGACCAAAGCCCGGGTCGTGGACGAGAGTAATTTAGACCTTAGAACCGTTAGTATCGGATCGACTGTCATTCTGAATGACATCGAATTTTCGGAGAAGATGGAATACAAAATTGTAAGTCCTGCTGAGGCGGATGTTCTGGATAACAAAATTTCCTATGAGAGTCCTTTAGGCAAGGCACTTTTGGGGAAAGAAGTGGGCAGTATCATTCATGTGGATGCACCCATGGCTGTAATCAAATATGAGTTGCTTGAAATTAAGCTCACATAGTTCATTCCCGATTCCCTTATATGAGGGGGCCGGGATTTTTTTATTTCTCGCTACTTACATACCGTCCATGTGGAGCACAGTTGCACTCCACATACTGGACAGGATTTTCTTTACTCCGCTATAGCGCACTAAGTTAGTCCGTCATCAGGAAGCCTGCTTGCTCCAGTGCAGCGCAGGCATCGTTAATTTTATCTTCATCCGAGGCATTCAAGGTATGCAGGTGGATGCCTCCCGTCAGCTGGGACAAATAAGTGGCCTGGGTGGAACTGATTTTACGGATAAAATCGTCCACTTCCTTGCGAGTTCCAACCCGTATCGGAGCAGTTAGATCCCCGTATACCGGATGCTCAACAATAACATCCTGCACACTTACACCGTAGTCCACAATCAGCTTTAGTTCCTCTTCTGTCTGTTCAGGTCGATGTTTACACACAATAATACGTGAGGCTAAGGGGGCTGTCTGACCCGCAGGCTCCATATAAATGTATCCTTGACTCGTTGCAAGGATAGGCTCTTGGCTTGCTTTTAACAGGGAAATATCCTGTACAATTACTTGTCTGGAAACGGAGGATCTGCGTGCCAGTTCGCTCCCGGTCAGCGGTGATTCGCTCTTCAGCCACAACAGCAGCTGCTCGCGGCGATCCGTACCTGACCGCTTTAAAGATTCAGTCAACGGGATAAGCTCCTTTCTTGTCGATGCGTCAGGTCTGTCAAAATATCTACCAGTACATTCAATTCCTCGATGGTGGTTGCCCTTCCGAAAGAAATACGGATAAATTGTAATGCTTCACGGTCGGATGCTCCAAGCGCTTGTAAGGCAGGCGAAGGATCGTGGTGTCCGGCGGCACATGCGCTTCCGGTTGATATACAGACACCTCTGCGATTACATTCCAGCATAACATATTGTCCCTCGTAACCGTGAAAAAAACATCCAACTATATGATGAAGCACTGCTTTATTCTCGCTTTCCTGTACGACCCAACGTAACGGAATGGATCTTTCCTGAATTTTCCTAATAAAGTGTCTTCTCAGGGTAGCATATCGCTCCTGATGCGACTCCATCTGTTCGGTCATCATTTCTGCCGCCGCGACAAAGGCTGCAATCCCGGGAACATTAACCGTTCCAGGACGAAATCCGTTTTCATGTAGCGTATCAGGGTACACGGGACGCCACGGGGTTCCGGGTTTGAGATATGCAGCACCGACACCTTTGGGGCCATACACTTTATGGCTCGATACAGAGAGTGCATCTACTCCCATGGCTTCTACATCTAAGAGAATATTCCCAAATGTCTGTACCGCATCACTGTGCAGCAAAATACCCCGTTCGTGTAGCAGGGGAGATATGGCAGCAAGGTCCTGAACCAGTCCCGTTTCCGAATTGGCGTGTTGTACAGATACAAGTCCGGTGTTTTCTCTCAGGTGAGGTAAAAGAGCTTCGCGAGTCATTCGTCCTTCCCGATCCGGTTGCACAATGGTCAGTTCATAGCCCTGACGTTCCAGCAAAGTAGCAAGGTTGTACATCGAGTGATGTTCCAAAGCGCTCATGATCCAATGCTTTTTATGCGGCGGCAACCCGTTCAGGATTGATTGCACAATCAACATATTGGATTCTGTTCCCCCGGTTGTAAAATAGATGCCTTCCTTTTGCCCGCCAATCATATTTGCTATTCGTTGCCTGCTGTAATCCAGCGTGTAGGCTGCTTGGCCGCCCGCATCATGGAGGCTGCTGGCATTTCCGAACATTTCCTTATTTAATACGTTATACATATTTAAAGCTTCGTCACACATAGGTGTGGAAGCGGCATAGTCCAGATAAATCACAGCAATTCCTCCCTGCTTAAAAATAATTCCATTCAAAAACTCTTGAGATTATTGTAGGCATGTGTAAATATAAGTGTCAAGACACTTGTAAACAGTTATGTACACAAAGCGGTTATCTGTTCGTGAGAGCGGAAACGATCAGCCGCATCGATATGGAGGGATTCTAATGTCTATGCTTGACATTTTACAAGGAAATAGAGGGCTTATACCAGAGCATTATAAGACACTGACGGTTGCTGACATGGAGCAGCGAGTGGCCGAGCTGAAACAAAAATGGGGACCCAAGCTGCTTATACCAGGCCATCACTATCAGAAGGACGAGGTTATTCAATTTGCTGATATAACAGGAGATTCTCTACAGCTTGCTCAAATGGCTGCACAAAATCAGGAAGCGGAGTTTATTGTATTTTGTGGGGTACATTTTATGGCGGAGACAGCGGATATGCTGACTACCGATCGACAGACTGTTGTACTGCCGGATATGCGCGCAGGCTGCTCAATGGCAGATATGGCGAACATAGAGCAGACAGAACGAGCGTGGAAGCATTTACAGGAGTTGGTAGGAGATACGATCATTCCGTTAACGTATGTAAATTCCACAGCAGAGATCAAAGCCTTTGTAGGACGGCATGGCGGGGCTACCGTGACCTCTTCGAATGCCAAACAAGTGCTGGAATGGGCGCTGAAGCAAAAGGAACGTATTTTGTTTTTGCCGGATCAGCATTTAGGTCGCAATACAGCTTACGATCTTGGAATTCCGCTAAATGAAATGGCCGTGTGGAATCCAATGACCGATCAGCTGGAGACTGAACAGGACCCGGCAACTGTAAAAATTATTTTATGGAAAGGACATTGCTCTGTTCATGAAAAGTTTACAGTAGATCACATTCGCAATGTCCGCGAGCGTGATAAGAACATCCGGGTCATCGTGCACCCCGAATGCTCTTATGAGGTCGTACAGCTCGCAGATTGCGCGGGCTCCACAAAATTCATCATCGATACCATTCGCGCGGCAGAGCCGGGAACCCAATGGGCTGTTGGCACAGAAATGAATCTCGTGCAACGAATCAAACAGCAGTACCCTGAACAGCAGATTGAATCGCTCAATCCCGATATGTGTCCCTGTCTGACCATGAACCGGATCGATCTTCCCCATTTGCTGTGGGCAATGGAGCAGTTTGATCGGGGTGAGCCTGTGGGTGTGATTCGTGTGGATGCTCAGATCAGACAGGATGCTGTACTAGCATTGAATCGTATGCTTGCTATCCGTTAACCTTTTGCTGTTCCAGCGAGAATGCTGCTTAAAATATTTGGTTTTATTTTAAAGAAGCAGGGAGCTTGACGCCAAGCAGGCGGTTTCCGCTTTGAATAAATATCATTCCACCGGATTTGAGCGTTGGACCGAAGGAGCGTGAGCCTGTGTTGACAGCAAACACGGGCTTTAAGCTCATCAAATCATAGCCATGAAATACGCCATCTGATTGCCCGACATAGACTCCTTTACCGAATACGTCAGCTTGAACGGTCGGATTATCGCCGTCGTAATGAATGAATTGACCTGAGGACAGCTTCATAGCAGTCAGTCTGGATGTACTAAAATCTTGGTAGAACATGCGACCTTCATGAATAGACAATAAAGGAACAAGTTGATCATAGCCATTTTGCGCCCACTTGCGAGCAGGTTTGCTATCTGGTTTATAGTTCCAGAAGTCATAGGAAGCTAGTATCTTTCCCTGAAAGACATAAAGGTCTTTACCGTACAAAAAAGCAGAACCATATACACCTCCAGATCGGTAGACACCGTCTTTATTTTCAGGCTCGGTCCAGCGATACTGACGGTCTCCTTTGGATTTACCTGTCTTGAGGTCGTACTGTGCGATCGTAACTTTATGGTTTACCGGGTCATCATCAATCATAAACGTGTTGGCTACAGAGTAGACAAATCCGTCTTTAACCGCCAGTGGAAAGGAAGTTCTAAAGCTGTCCCAAAGCTTTTTGCCGGTTTTAGCGTCATAGGCATTAATCTGTTCAAAGGTCAGGCTGCCCTGTACATTATAGTTGCGGATAAGCACACCGTCAGTTTCCATTATTTCGCCCAAACCACTGTATGAGTTCTTATCCTCACTGATTTTCCACTTCACCTTGCCACTGACAGCATCAATGGCAGCCGTTTGCACCGATTGCATAATATATATAGTTGGACCAATGCGCTGAATACCATATGCTTCAGTAAATCCAAGCGGAGTGGACCACACTTTCTTGCCAGCTTCTGTAACGGCATAGATAGAACCGCTTCGTGTCATTCCGTAGATGATACCTTTGTTGTACGTTAAAACAGGGGTAAGTTGATCACCATATTGCCACAATTTCCGACCCGAACTGGCCTCAAGGGCAACCAGTCTATGGTTCGAGTCAACCGCGAATACCTTACCGTTTTCCGCTATTGCTACCGCCTTATCTGGATATCGGTTTCTATCGATTGGGATAACGGGAAAAGACCAGGAAGGTTTGATCACAGGTGCCTGGATTGTGGTGCTATAAGCGGCGTTACTCATGGAGACTGCAGATTGCTCTGCACTTGCCTTTTCAGTGAATCCATCGCTGATTAAGGGCAGCCCAATGCTGGCTAACGCCAATCCTGTAAACAATGTGCTGTGTATCGTTTTTCTCATACGCGCTGGCTCCTTTAATGGTTAATAGGGGAGTAAGGCTTTATAGAAAGTCACCTTTGATTAGACTGTAAATAAACCCAAAAGTTTCATGTTGTATTTACATTTTGGTTGTTTTGAGCATAAATACTTAAATTCAGTTGCTTGTGTCCAACCTGTATCTCTAATTAAAGATTAGTCGCTTGTCCGGTTTTCGTGCTATAATTGTAGCAACAAACCGAAGGAGGTGAATCCCTTGTTTGAGCTCCAGGACCTACTCCCTTATTTATTTACAATCGGCTTGCTGTGCACAGTGACTTATGCATATCTCGCTCATTTGCACGGCAATGTACCCGAATGCTGGGTTGAAGGCGGGCCCGTAAGGTCGCATGCTTCTCCACAGATGCCGATGTCTGCCCGTGGACAGGACATGCCTGTCCGGCTGGCCCGACATATCCGGCGTAAGGAAGCGCCGGATGAAGATGCATCCGATTGTTCTCCCTCGTTGAACGATGGCACAGCCAATCAACGAGGAGGAACATATGAAACGATTCAAGGGATTCACCTTTTGGGGTAAAAAAGAACGGATATTAGGATTAATGGTAGCGTTGGCGGTGGTTATGCTGCTGTCTGGTTGTGGTGCGAATGCTGCGGAGATAAATGCACAGACACCCGGATTTTTTAATCATTACGTGGTGTTCCCGCTTTCTTGGCTTATTCAGCAATTGGCGCAATGGTTTGGTGGAAGCTTTGGGCTGGCGATTATGACTTTGACATTCATTGTCCGGCTGGCCTTACTGCCTCTTATGATGCGTCAAACGCGTGCCCAGCAGGGGATGAAGCGTAAGATGAGCGCCATGCAGCCCGACTTGGACCGAATTAAGAAGAAGTATGAAAACAAGAAAGATACCACCAGCCAGCAGAGTATGCAGCAGGAAATGATGTCGCTTTATAAAGAGCATCAATTCAATCCGCTTAATATCGGTTGTCTGCCTATTCTCATTCAGCTCCCGATCTTGAGCGGTATGTACACTGCAATCCGCTTAACCCCGGAGCTGGCGTCTCACTCCTTCCTATGGTTCCGGCTCGGACAGCCGGACTGGATTTTGGCAATCGTCGTCGCAGTTGTATACTTGGCACAGGCCAAGCTTTCTCAGCTTCAGATGACGCCTGACCAGCGCAAGCAATTTGCGATCATGGGCTATCTTTCACCGATTATGATGGCGGTCTTTTCCTTTAATGCCCCTTCTGCCATGCCATTATATTGGACAGTAAGCGGCACCTTTTTGCTGCTTCAGTCGCTGTGGTTCCGCAGACGCTATCCAATAGAGGAAGCAGAGAGTAAGGTTAAACTTGGAGAAGTCACACCAACCTAAATAGAAGATGATATTTGTTTAACTTAAGATTTGCGCTTGTAGTATGCCACGTGTAATCATAGGATGTCATTCGAGCCGTTTATAAGGCTTAGAATGGCGTCCTTTTTTGATGCTGCTTTTTCGCTACATTCCGCTTGTGATTTTGTAGTCAATATGAAATCCTTATATTATAAAATGATTCTTAAAGTTGGGAGAGGCTATATGAGAACTCCAACCACGTCCATAGAATGATATGATCATCAAATAAAGGAGGACGGATGCTATTGCATGAGAAGCGTGCAAAAAGCACCCGGCTATATACCAACAGGGATACCTCATGGGCGCCTGATCCCACCTTTTCCAAAAAAATGGGTTTCGACATGTGGAGGATGCACCTAGTCTTTGAATGAAATGATAACAGAAAAATGGGTAAAGTAAGATATATACGAAAGCTAATGCTGGACTTTGTTTTATCACGCAATGAATGTTATGGAGGAACTATAGAAAATGAAGAAAACACCAACAAAGCTGCCCATTTCCTTAGCACTGCTCACATGTATAGTATGTGCGCTCGGTTTTGGCTTAATCGCATTATGGGTGAGCGACCATCAAATACGGTATTTTGACCAGAAAATTATTACGGCTATTCGACAGCTGGAGTCGCCCGCCATGACCCGTCTAATGAAATTTTTCACCATGATCGGCAGCGGGATTCCAGTTGTGATCATCATTTTAATTGCCATGTTCGTGCTTTATAGAGTATTGGGACACCGCAGAGAACTGCTTTTTTTGGCGGCTGGTGTGTTGGGATCGGTAATGCTGAATACGATACTGAAATTGCTTTTTCAGCGTGCGAGACCGGAGATTAACCGTATTATTGAAGAGAATGGATACAGCTTTCCGAGCGGACATTCCATGACAGCTTTCAGCATGTACGCTGCGCTGACATTTTTAGTGTGGAAGCATGTTCCTTCTAGGCTGGGGCGTATCCTTCTTATTGTGCTCAGCAGTCTGCTGATTGTAGCAATCGGAACGAGCCGCATTTATTTGGGCGTACATTATCCGAGCGACGTTGTGGGTGGCTATTTTATGAGTGGCTGCTGGATGGCGGCTTGTATTTGGTTTTATCAGCGGTACGAAGAACGACGAATGCTGCCACTTCGCTCCAAATCGACAGCATAATAGGTAGCATAAATAAATGAAGCATATAAAAAAGCAGACGCTTTAGCGTCTGCTTTTCATTTGGACAGAGGAAGTGTGTTCAGTCATCTTAGTTCTGGCCTGTTCACCAGGATTGAGCCCCAGCTTCTGCTCCCATTTTCCATAAAATATAATAGCCGCCTGCATGAAGATGCCAGGAAGCTTCCGGCTTCGAATGAATTGATGAACGCCAATGGCACAACCTGCACCAATAAGCGCACCTGCCAAAATATCCGAGGGATAATGCACTCCGGTCCACACGCGGGATACTGCGATGAGTACAGCCAAGATAACCCAGAGAACACGGAATTTTTGATGATGAAGCCATAAAATGGAAGCCAGAGCAAACGCTCCAAGTGCATGGTTACTTGGGAATGAAGCATTAGGATCATGGTGAACAAGCTGAATGACTGAATGTCCGACAAAAGGTCGATCTCTGTAAAACAAAAGTCCAAGGCCCCAACTAATTACAAAACCGATACAAACCGTTATAACGGCTTCTAAAACCATCATCCGATGCGGCATTTTAAAAGTGAACCAGTAAATCAGCAAAGCCACTCCGAATAAATATGGTGCATATTGCGCCAAGAAACGCATGGTTCCATTCAAAAAGGCGAGGGAATTAGCCAGTTCATTGATCCAGTGAAATAAAGCATAATCTACATTAATTAACATGAATAAATTACTCCTTAACATCAAAAAATTGAATAACAAAGTTATATTATAGAGCGACTACACGGATAAAAGCTTAAAATCAAATAAAAAATGAATGTCATTTCCATTACTCATTTGTTTTTTCTATAGAAAATAGGTGGTTTTGCGATGGAAAAGTCGGTGCTGGTCATTGATGATGAAGAGAAGATATCCAGATTGCTTCAGTTGGAGTTATCCCATGAAGGATATGCAGTTGAAATCGCACAGACGGGCAGAGAAGGATTGGAAAAAGCTCTAGCACGTACATGGGATATCATCATTTTGGATGTAATGCTGCCGGAGATGAACGGGGTCGAGGTACTGAAGCAGATTCGAAAAGTGGACAATCATACACCAGTAATTATGGTCACTGCACGTAACACGACTCCTGATAAGGTTTCAGGTCTGGATGAAGGTGCCAATGATTACATTACGAAGCCTTTTGAGATCGAGGAGTTATTAGCGCGGATGCGGGCCAGTATGAGGCATCAAATGGAGCCAACAGCTACCGCTTTACAAGAAGAGGACAAGCCGCCGTCTAGGCTCCAAGTGGATAGTTTGGTGTTGGAACGCAAAACCAGGTCAGTAGTGCGGGAAGGAAACCGAATCGAACTGACGCCAAAAGAATATGATCTGCTTCTTTATCTGATGGAGCACAAAAATCAGGTATTGCAGCGGGATCAAATGATTCAGGACGTGTGGGGATTTGATTTTGTCGGTGATACGAATGTCGTAGATGTGTATATCCGGTATGTTCGCAAAAAAATTGATCATGGATACAAAAAGAAATTGATAAAAACCGTGCGCGGTGTTGGGTACTTCATCCGGGAGGAAGACTAGTGAAGCTTCGGACCAAAATCACCCTGCTCAGTTCTATTTTAGTGATGTCGATACTCCTGTTTGTGGATGTTACAGTTCACCTATTGTTCGTTAAAATCGCTACGCGAAATGAAAGAGAAGTGCTGCAAAATAAGTGGACTGAAATCATTGCCGAAACCGGACCCACGATGATTCTGAAGAATGCATGGGGCCCCAAACTGAAAGATGAGCTTTCTGGAGATACCATTTTGAGGGTATTTGATCAGCAATCCCGACTTTTGTATGAAGTAAGTCGCCAGTCCCGCTTTAAGCTGGGCGATATACGTTTTAACACTTCTCAAAGCTCTCAACTGACAGATGTACAGGGTCATAAAATTCTGGTTATCCATCTGCCTGTGCTTTCTCTGGAGGGCAATCAGAAGGGGACGCTGGAAATCGTGGAAAAATGGGATGCACTCGAAACCAATCTCGATATTTTAAATACGATTCTCATCACATCGACTGTAGGGGCTATGTTGCTAAGCTTGGTAGGAAGCACGATTTTGGCGAATGCCATATTGCTGCCGATTTCCAGTAGTATTCAAACGATGCAGGAAATTGAAAGAAGCTTGAAATTTAAAAAAATCCCCGCTGGCAGTCATAATCAAGATGAATTGTCCCAAATGACCGCCACTTTTAACCGAATGATGGAGAGATTAGAAGAAAGCTTTCAGAGCCAGCAGCAGTTTGTTTCAGATGCCTCACATGAGCTGAACACCACTCTTATGATTATTGAGGGCTATGCCAACATGCTGCGGCGGTGGGGCACGCGTGACGAGGACATTCGTAAGGAATCCATTGAATCGATCTATGAAGAAACTCAGCGAATGCGTACGATGACACAGCAGTTGCTGACTCTTGCCTCCTCACAGCAGAAAGATCCTGAGCCGCATGAGCGGATAGAAATGATCGGTTGTTGTCAACAGGTGGTAGCGCATCTCAAGCCTGTACATGATCGTCAAATTTCTATTTTAACAGAAGAGAACGAAATTTGGCTGGATGCCAATCTGACAAAAATAAAGCAGTTGCTAGTGATCCTGCTGGATAATGCATTAAAATACAGCTCGGATGAGATCGAAATAGGGTTATCTACAGATGAAAAGGATGTCTATATCCAGGTTAAGGATTATGGGATCGGAATACCTGAGGGCGAGATCAAGCGGGTCTTTGAACGATTTTATCGGGTAGATAGCTCCAGGCATCGTAAAACCGGAGGAACGGGGCTGGGGTTGCCAATTGCCAAGGCAATTACAGATGCCCATCAGGGTACGATACGCATGGAGAGCGTAGAAGGAGAAGGAACGGTAGTCATCGTCACGCTGCCCCAAAGACAACAGGAAAGGCTGTCCCTCCAGTAGATATATCTACTAGCGGGACAGCCCTTTTTATCATCTAAAATTTATTCTAAAGGACACGACGTGCTGTTGTGTAATTGCGACTCCACCATCCGGAATTTAGATCTGTAACCGTTACGCCGCCTTTACCATACGTATGCAGAATTTTGCCGTTCCCCATGTAAATGGCTACATGATGAATTGGTGCATAGAAAAAGACCAAATCGCCTTTTTTCAGCTGACTACGCGGTACAAAAGTGCCAACAGTTGATTGCTGTCTAGACGAACGTGGTAGCTTAATGCCATTTTGTGCAAATACATATTGAGTGAATGAAGAGCAGTCAAAAGAGCTTGTATTGCCAGCTGGGGCTCCATGCTCATAACGCACGCCCATAAACTGGGAGCCTTTAGAAATAATCCGATCAGCTTTACTTACCGAAGCAGCATGAGTGGTGGCTGGTCCAACGACGAAGCTCCCTGCGCTCAATGCCAAAGTCATAGTAAAGCAAATACCCATCCACAATTTTTTAGAAGTATGTTTCATATATAAATTCCTCCGTTATTCGTATTGTGTTGATGTCCTGAAATGACAATAACACAAATAAAATATCCGGAATTTACCACTCATGGTTACAAACCTGTTACCCCAACGCTTTGTCCTCATTTATTAGAAAACGATGAGAATTTTCTCCTTAATTTTGGCTTGACAAATTGTATAGACTCCACTTATAGATAGGCTCGTATGACAAAAAGCGACTTGCAGACGATTGGCACAAGCAATCACGCAAAATATACATACCTATATACTACAATTTATAACTTGTACGGGAGTATGCTCTGATTCCCGTTGACATTGTAAGGATCACACCGTATTTCCGGTCAGGAAGGGGAATTCGTATGGCTTCAAAACAGAATAAAGCACTCAAAAAACGGCGTCTAACCATTGTTCAGGTCATTTCTAACTATCCAGATGCACAGCCGGTACCCTCCAACAAGGGCGGCACGGAAAAGGTCGTGCATGAATTAACTGAGGAATTGGTGAGACGAGGGCATCATGTATCTCTTTTTGCCGCTCTTGGGAGCAGGAGCAGTGCGCGGTTGATTACCTATCCCAAGGGTTTGAAACATAGTCAGATCCCCCAATATGTACTCCGGCATATGCCTTCCGACACACATATCATTCATGATCATACCTTTCGTTCTGCTGTAGGGCGTAGGAAGCTGCCTTGTCCATCAGTATGCACCGTTCATCTTCCAGTGAAGAGACACGGTAAAAACCCGGTATATGTCAGTAAACGAGCACGTCAGCTGATGGGCAGGGGCAAAGGATTTTATATCTATAACGGCATTAACACACATGAATACGAGTTCAGCAGTGAGAAGCGTGGCTACTTGCTGTTCATGGGCAGAATTATACGAAATAAAGGTGTATTGCAGGCCATTCAGGTTGCAGAACGAACAGGAAAAAAACTGCTTATTGCAGGTCCTATCAAAGCTCCAGAATTTTTCCGCAAAGAGATTCAGAAACGAATTCAGCGTAATCCGAATATACGCTATGTGGGGGCAGTTGGAGGCGATCAGAAACAGAAATTGCTGAAACATGCAGAGTGTCTGTTGTTTCCGACACTGTGGGAAGAGCCATTTGGACTCGTTATGGTTGAGGCCATGGCTTGTGGAACACCGGTGCTGGCATTAAAAAACGGCTCCGTTCCCGAGGTGCTCTCGGGCTTTCCACAGTTGATTTGCAAATCGGTTAGCCAAATGGCACGAAAAGCACAGCAAAAAAACTACCCGTCACCAGCGAAGCTGCGTTTGTATGTGACTCAAAGATTTACCAACAAACAGATGACCAGTAACTACTTAAGACTATACCGTGAAATCATCCGTCGGCGAGAACAAAAGAGAGGACAACGACAGCCTACACGGAGGTGAGGGGAATGCAGGTTAAACGGTATATGCTCGGAAAGGGCTCTTGGGCAACTCCTTATTATATAGCCACAGGGGCACAGAAAGGTCCGTGTGTGATGGTGGTGGCGGGAATACATGGTAAAGAAATAGCAAGCATACGAGCTGCTGAGAAACTGGTAAAGCTTTTGAATCAGCAAAAACTGCGATTTAGCCAGGGTAAGCTTATAATTGTACCGATTGTAAATCAAGAGGCTTACCGCAAACGGATTAGAGGAATACCTGATCTTAATCGAACCTTTCCGCGCAAAAAAAAGCAGCTGGCAACACAACCACTTTCCGCTGCTCTATTCAAATTAACACAAAAGCATCAACCGGAATGGTATCTCGACTTGCATGAGGCTAACGGATTGTCACAAAAGGATTCCAAGGTGCTTGGTCAAACGCTAATCACCAACAAAGCCAATTCGGTGGTTCCTGCGGTTCGCCGGATTATTAAGCGAATGAATCGCTCCATCCAGGTGAGCGACCGACATTTCAACATTCGGCTGCATGAGCTCCCAGGTTCCTCCCGCACTGCTGCAGCCCGCATTTTAGGTACACGCGCGGTTACCGTGGAAACGGGTTGGAGCCTGCCCAAGAAAGTACGCATACACTATCAGTTAGAGATTGTCCGGCATTTTTTAAAAGAAGCCGGAATAGTCAAAGGCAACGAGGTATATTTATCTGCCAAGGTTAGAACTATTATCTCAAGAAAATATGGCATCACAAAATAAAATCGCTTCTGGAGCAAGGATTTTTTCACCTTGCTCAGGAGCGATTTATTATGTGCGACCTCCGTTCAGAATCCGTAGCGTGCTATGTTATATCTGAGGATTTTGCAAAAATCTAATAAGCGACTTCCAATGAACAATATATAGATCGCAATGCTCTAGTTCGTCTATATATTGCACTTTGGAGCGACTGGAATCGAATTTTGCAAAATCCTGATCTATGTGTTGTCAGGCCTCGGATTTATAGAAGGCATTCACCAAGCTGTTCCCCAGACGTACCTCAATCAGCTCCAGTGGTGTATCCAGATCGGCACGGATCGTGTGATACGTATCAACCGGAATGCTAAATACAGAACCGCTTGCGGCAGCAAAACGCTCTCCGTTCAGCATGACCTCTCCACGACCGGACACAATCGTCCATACTTTAAGTCCACTGCCGTGAATACGGCCATTCAAGCGGTGATCTGGCAGTACCGTCAGCCGTATGGCCAGTATATCGTTCAGACTCCGATGATCAAACTCGTCCAGCACCCGGTAACTGCCCCAAGAGGTTTCACCATGCATGGGGTGAAGTTGAAGTTTACCTAGCTGCTCCTTGATTACGTGGGCATGGCTCTTGGACGCAATGAGAATGCCGTCGGGACTCGCAGCAGCAATAATATCTTCCACGCCAATGACATGAATTGGATAGGGCAGCTCATTGACGATGTGCGTACCAAGAGTCTGACCACTAATCTGTCCACGCCCGATCACTTGGCTGCTTAGCTGCTCTGTTAGGGCCTGCCAGTTGCCGATGTCGTGCCATTCGCCATCGTAGGGCAGGACGATGGCATGTTCGGCACGCTCTGCAATCTCCTCATCAAAACTGCGAACCGGGAGGCTATCATACATTGCGCATAATGCTTTATCGTTCAGCGGCAAATAACTTCGCTCCATACAGGACAGCATATACCGTAATGTAAAAGCGTAAACACCACAGTTCCACAGCGCGCCCTGATGAATAAGCTGTTGTGCCCCGGAGAGATCCGGCTTTTCTGTGAAGCGGGCAACTTGCGCATAAGAAGTTTTCCCTTCCCGTATCATTTGCAGACCCGGAACGACATAGCCGTATTGGTCGGAGGGATGAGTAGGCCTTGTCCCAAGCATAGCCAGATCGGCTCCGCTCTCAAGCAATAAGCCGGAGAGCGCTGCTATGCTATGGAAGAAATCCTCCCCTGCATACATGTCCGCTGGAGCAATGCAGAGAACTTCATCCAGCCCCGTGCCTCTGGTGTGAAAATAAGCAGCCGCCAGTGCAGCTGCGGTGAAGGTTCCCCGTTTGGCAGGCTCGCCTAGAACGGGCAGACGACCTTCTGTATGGCGAAAGGCTAGATTTACCTGACTCCGATGAGCCAGAAGCAGGGCTGAGGAATCCAGCCCGGCTAAGGTGAGCTGACGGTACACCCGGCTGAGCATAGATTCCTTTCGCCCGTCAGGAGCGGACAACAACCGGAGAAACAGCTTCGACCGGATTTCGTTGGATAGTGGCCATAGCCGTTTTCCGGCACCACCGCATAACAATACGATGCGCACGGACGTTTCCTCCTTCAATGCAGATCCATTGTACTGCATCATTTTGCAGGATTTTAAGAACTATTTTAGCGATGATTCAATCTTTGTTTTTGGAGCAAGCTGGTACACCTTGCGTTGATGAAAAGATAAGGAGCGATAGCTCTTGGCCAAGACATCCAATTGTTTTTGCGACAGGGAAGAAGCCCGACTATGAAGCGCTTTATTCAATGACTTGCGCAAAATCATCCGAGAGGGCTGATTGCTGTATAAATAGTTGGCATACGTTTCATATTCGGAAAACCCAAACTGTTTTGTCCGGTCTATACTGTGGATAATTGCGTTGTACCAAGGTTTTCCATGTCGGGCCTCGATAACTTGCTTGAGCTGGGTAAGCCGCGCTTTTTCAAAAAGCATATAGTGAGTAACAAAGGACTTTGGTGAGGGCGCTTTAACGCCCATCAACTTGTGATAGGTGCGAAAATACTCAGGCTGGCTCCAGCTGCGGTAGTAAAAAATCGTTTTTCCGTCTTTACGGAACGTATGTGGACGAATCAAAATCGTGTCCGCGTCAATGACGAGAAAAAAAGAGGCTTTACTGATTTTGTCGCCATTCATTTTGAGCAATTGTTGATACAGCCAGCCTGAGCGGTCCCAGCGCGTTGTCCCGTAATGAATATGTTTTTTGGTGATGGGCAGCACCGTTTTTTCGTCTATAAATGTACATTTCTTGTTTACGCACAGACGGCGAATCCCGGTGCTTTGCGGTGAAACGATATAAATATTTCCAATTCGGTGCTGCACATGACGGCGCAGACTATCAATCACCAGCGGTAGTGTGGCAATATCTTTATCAATTGCGGGAATCAGAACATCGATTGTAAGGGAACCCTTCCGTGGCCCATCCGATTGCGCTGACATGTTATTCACTCCCTATATGTGCAAATATATGCTCCCAGCGTCTCACAATATCGTATGCTTGGACAGGCGCTTTCGACCGGGCAAGGTCAAACGTCCATTTCTATGCAGGACAGGGCTGATGAAGCTTCGAATGGGGAGTTAGCGCATACGATAGATTGATCTTTTTTAACAGGAGCGTTCTACCTGAGAGTAGAGAGGAGAGGGGCAAGTGAATTCTTCAAAAGCGCAGGCGTTGCGCAGCAAATGGCATAAAACCCAATTGTTGCTCCAGCATGGAAGCATCAAACCTTATGTACCAGAAACTCGCAAATATAACAAAGCAAATTTGAAGTCAATGCTGGAGAAATACGGTATGGTCTATGTAAAACCCGAGCGAGGTACCTTTGGTAAAGGTGTAATGAGAGTAGAGCAGGAGGCCGGCCAGCGTTTCGCCTATCAATATGAGGAAACGCGTCAAGAATTCAAACATTTGGATACACTATATACCAGCCTATCGAAACATACGGGGAAGAAAAGTTATCTCATTCAAAAGGGAATCCATTTACTACGCCATCAAATGCGTTATTTTGATATTCGGGTTATGGTGCAGCGGAATGAAAAAGGGCTATGGGAGTCTACCGGAATTATTGGACGTCTTGGTCATCCTCGTAAAATCGTGACTAACTATCATAGTGGTGGTAAGCCGATGGCCTTGGAGCAGTTACTAAAATCCCATTTATCGCAAAGCAAACAGGCGGAGCTGGTCAAGAAACTAAATGAACTGGGTCTTACCATCGCCAAACAACTGCAAAAAACATATCCGAATTTCCGGCAAATTGGTGTGGACATTGGACTGGATCATCGCTTTATCCCGTGGATTATTGAGGTGAATACGAAGCCGGACCCATATATTTTTAACCAATTAACAGATAAGTCCATGTACAGTAAAGTGTTAAGCTATTGGCGACTGGCTAATGAAAAAAGGAAAGTCTCCGTCCCAAGCAAAGATACAAATAAAGACAAGAATAAAGATAAGAGTAAAGATAAAAATAAGAATGTAATTAAAGATTCAAAAAAAGAAAAAATATCTTGACCAGTAGATTGCTTCATTGCCAGCAGCTAATACAGAAAAAAGGATGAATATTTCATAATTCATCCTTTTTAATTAGGATATTTATTTTTAAACGCGCCAAGTACCCAGTTGTTTACGTATAAGTACGATTTGTCCACTATGATATGCATCGTGCAGCGTCCACCGCGATAATTCTGCACCGAGAGTTTCGGAGCCGAAAGGCTTATCCAGATCAGCATCAGTCAAAGCAGTAATGGCGACAAGCAGTTGGTTTACAATAGCTTCTGCTTCTTTCAGTGTCTTCTGCCATCCTTCATGGTCTTCAGTATCCCCTGGCGGACCGAATGTCTCATCGTTGCTTATTCCAGTTGAGCTTACAGGTCGGTCAGTTAAACGTCTCAAAATACGCTCATTGTAATAATTAATGTGACGAACCGTTTGCCAAATCGTGTTTCCTCCACCTGGTGGTGTCCAAGTGGCTTCCTGTGTATTCACACCGTGAAGTGCTGCGGCAAGAGGAACAATCCATTCTTCCTTATCCCATGAATTTTCTCTTTGCAATACCAGCATATTTACTCGATCTCGGCTCACCTAACCCAACTCCTTTTGTAGGGATGTAACTCGCTAAATGTAGAATAAATCGTTACAATTAATAATGTAGCATGACAAAATAAGATTTGCAACCAGTTAAAATGATTTTAGTGGTTACAGGCGGTAGGGGGAACTCTTTTGAATACACTTTGGACTGATTTTGTAAACAGCGAATGGCATGACTGGAGAGGTAGCGGGCGTTCAGAAGATCGTTTGTTGAAGCCGGAATGGCAAAATGACTTTCTCATACAGTGGCAATTTTCCGCTCCGGTCCCAGCCAGTGCAGAAGATATCGAAGAAATGCAAATTCTCCGGCGGGAATTGCGTAGCTTCGCTGAGCACCTGACTTCCGGAGGACAAATGACATCTGATCTGGTGGATACGATTAACCGGAAGATGATAGAAGGGGGGCCGGTCACTCGCTTATTAAAGCAACAGGATGAGCATTTCAACATTGTGCTGGAACCTGTGGCAAATGGTTGGAAAAAAGTGCTGGCAGAGGTGGTAGCCGATTTTGCCCAGGCATTCGTCAATAGCGGCGGCTCCAGAATTCGTATTTGCGATAACACCGATTGCCGATGGGTGTTTTACGATGATACCCGAAATCGGTCAAAGCGATTTTGCGACGATAAGATGTGCGGTAATTTGATGAAGGTACGTCGATTTCGCGAACGTAAGAAACAGTAGATGAAGCGAGAGAATTTACATGAGCAGTACATGTTGAGCCCACTCCTATATGAACAATGGAGTGGGTTATTTAAAATTGAACAACCAGTGACCCTATGCTATGCTTACATGAAAGAGAAGCTAGACGTACTAACGATGATCTTTACTATGCGTATAAACATCTGATGATACGACGAATAGAAAGGATGTATGCCATGAATTCTGTCATTGAACTTAACAATGTAAGCTGGAAGAGAGATAACCGCACCATACTGGACCAAATCAATTGGCAGGTAGCTGAGGGAGAGCACTGGGCTGTACTCGGCTTGAATGGGTCAGGTAAAACAACGATGCTCAATATGATTAACGGTTACATATGGCCAACCACAGGTAGTGTCGGTGTATTGGGCCATACCTTTGGAGATGTGGATCTGAGGGAACTGCGCAAATCTATCGGTTGGGTCAGTTCCTCTTTACAGGAAAGAATTAATGGGAGTCAGCGTACGCAGGATGTTGTCATTAGTGGCAAATTTGCCTCCATTGGACTTTATGATCAGACGACGGATACAGATTATGAACAGGCCGTTCAGCTTATGACGCAACTGGGGTGTGCTCATCTGGTGGATCGGTTGTATCAGGGATGCTCACAGGGAGAAAAGCAAAAAGTGCTTATCGCCCGTGCATTAATGGCCTCGCCCAAGCTACTGATTTTGGACGAGGCGTGTAATGGTTTGGACTTTTTCTCCCGGGAAGCATTGCTGGATAGCGTTCGCCAGTTATCGGAGTCGCCGGCTTCGCCGAATTTACTGTATGTTACACATCATATCGAAGAAATTCTACCGATGTACACGCATACGATTCTAATCCGCCGGGGCACGGTATTTGCCAAAGGTAAAACGACTGATATTCTAAGCAGTGAAACGCTTAGTGCTTTTTTTGAAACGCCTGTGCAAGTAGAATGGAGACAGAATCGCGCATGGCTCTCTATGGTGTAGAGAGTCTTTTTTGCTCGCTAACCTGCTACCAACATAATCAGAATAGGCAAAATCAGGAATGAGGCAAGCGTGCTCCACAGGATGCAGGTGGAAACCAGTTTTGGCGATGCATTAAATTTTTCTGCTAAAATGACAGCATTCACAGCAACCGGCATCGAGGCCAAAATGAAGAGAACGGAGAACAAAAGGCCTGAAATTCCCAGTATCAGCATAGCAAGACAAGCCGCAAGCGGCGAGAGCAGAAGCCGAATTGTTAGTCCGGCATAGCTGGCTTTTTTAATAGACGACTCCAGCTTGAATATTTTTACATAAGCCATCTGGGTACCAAGGATCGCAAGCACGACTGGAGAATAGGCGGCAGCAATCATCGAGACGCCTGACTGAATCCCTGAGGGAAGATGCCAGTCCAGCAACCGCAATCCCATGGCAAGTAGAGCTGCATAGATCGCAGGAAGTGAAAACACCGACTTAACAGCACTTTGAACAGAAAATTCAGAGCGGGCTGCAAAGTAAACGCCAATGGTATTGACCATAATCATCTGGATGACGACATACACGGAGGCTTTATCCAGACCGAGCTGCCCAAAGGCAAGTAAAATAAGGGGCAGGCCATAATTTGCACTATTGGTCAGCGTAGAGATTAAGGTAAGTCCAGCCGTTTCCGGAGTGCTCAGTCTAAAGATTTTCCCCGCTAATTGTGCAATTCCCCACAACAGCAGTAGGTTCAGTATTGAAAAAGCGGCAGTCTGCGCCACATCATGCCAGGAAAGCTGTGCTTTGAGTAGCGTGTCCAGAATCATTGCGGGGCTTAAAAAATATAAATACAAAGTCGAGAGCGGTTTCGTTTCCAGCTTCATGAATTTGCCGAGTAAAAATCCGGCGATCACCGGAATGGACAGCGGAACGATAACGGATAATAGAGTTGAAAGTACGATTTGAATCATGAATTCCACCCATCCTTTCTGTAATGACATTTTCCATTATAAAACGCTACTTTCGAGCCCGTCCAAGATGAAAATACAATCAAGGTCATAGGTACATACTATGAAGCTTTCGACACTTATTGTGAAAACAACAAAAGGGATGCCCACAGCCATGTTGAACGGCTAATAGGGCATCCCTCTTGTTATAATGAACTAATGATGCTGCTGATTTATGCAGTAGCCACGGTTTCCGCTTTGGTTCGGCAATCGTCAGAGCAATAGTGCTGATGCTGTTCTTCGCAATCCGGACATACGATATGCTGGAGATTGCACACTGGGCAATTGATATAATGATCGCTAGGCGTTTCACAATGGAAGCACTTGCCAACAATGACTTCCTCATCCGTATGATTGATCGGAATCGAGATTCGTTCGTCAAACACGTAGCATTTACCGTCAAATAAACGTCCTTGTACTTCCGGGTCCTTGCTGTAAGTCACAATGCCGCCATCCAACTGGCCTACATCGTTAAATCCTTCTTTGATCAGAAGACCGGACAACTTTTCGCAACGGATACCTCCGGTGCAGTACGTCAAGATTTTCTTGTCCTTGAACTGAGTCATATTGTCGCGAATCCATTGTGGAAATTCACGGAACGATTCGACTTCGGGGCGAATAGCCCCACGGAAATGACCGATGTCATATTCATAGTCATTACGTCCGTCCAGAACAACTACATCTTCATCTTGAAGCTGTTCATAAAACTCCTTTGGTGACAGACGCTTACCGCTAATTTCATTAGGGTCCAGCTCATCTTCATGACGCAGCGTAACAAGCTCCTGACGATGGCGTACAAATATTTTCTTGAACGCATGACCGTCAGACTCATCTATTTTAATAACGATATCGTGGAATTTCGGATTGGCGCGCAAATCACGCATATATTGCTCAGTTTGCTCTACTGTACCAGACAGTGTTCCGTTGATTCCTTCCGCAGCAATCAAGATTCTTCCCTTGACGCCCAGCTCCTTGCAGTAAGCCAGATGCTCTGCCGTAAAGGTGGCAGGATCTTCAATGTTGACATATTTGTAAAACAACAAAATTCGATAAGCATGTTCACACACGTAAAATCACCCTCTGATTCAAGTCAAAGTTTTTTAACAAGCAATTTTAAATGTACCACATTCTTTAAGTTAGTCAACTTAAATGTATAAAAAGTGGAAATGGAAAAGATGACGAGCGACAAAAGTAAGGGTTTACATTATAATAGTAACGTAGTACTGAGGGGATTTTTAGTAGCAGGATGAGTTATACAAGATGAAAGGATGAATGAAATGAAACATCATTTGACAGCGCATACACCACCTATGGGGTGGAATAGCTGGGATTGCTACGGTGCAGCAGTACGGGAAGAGGAAGTACGGGGAAATGCTCAATATATGGCGGAGCACCTGAAGGAATATGGTTGGGAATATGTCGTTGTAGATATTCAGTGGTATGAGTCAGGAGCAGTATCTTCACAGTATCGCCCGTTTGTCCCATTGGAAATGGATTCATTTTCACGTCTTATTCCAGCGGTGAATCGTTTTCCTTCGGCAGCAGATGGACGAGGCTTCCAAGCTCTTGCGGAATATGTACACGGACTGGGATTGAAATTTGGTATACATATTATGAGAGGCATCTCCCGTCAGGCGGTGCACCAGGATACCCCGATTTTGGGAACCACAGCCACGGCGAGACAAATTGCGCATCCCAACTCTATTTGTCCTTGGAACACAGATATGTATGGGGTAGATGCATCCAAGGAGGGCGCACAGGAGTACTATAATTCATTGTTTGACCTGTATGCGGAATGGGGTGTGGATTTTGTCAAAGTAGATGACATTGCTGCATCACGTCTCTATGGTATTCATTTGGCGGAAATTGAATTGATTAGGCGAGCTATCGCCCAATGCGGACGTCCGATGGTGTTGAGTCTATCGCCTGGTCCGGCACCGCTGGAGCATGCATCCGATTTAATCGCAAACGCGAATATGTGGCGTATGACGGATGACTTCTGGGATGTATGGCCTTTACTGTATGGTATGTTTGAGCGCTGCGAAAAATGGGCGGAACATGTAGGTCCAGGTCACTGGCCGGATTGCGACATGCTACCACTGGGTCATCTGGGTATTCGTTCGGTAGATTCGGTAGATTCCGGCAGCCATGACCGATGGACACGCTTTACGAAGGATGAGCAGCTAACGATGATGACCTTGTGGAGCATTTTCCGATCTCCACTGATGTTCGGGGGGGAACTGCGGGATAATGATGCATGGACCCTTTCCTTGCTAACTAATGAAGAAGTGTTAAATGCTCATCGTAACGGTTTGAATGCGCGGCAGGTGTATAGAAAGGATGAACATATCGTTTGGACTTCACATAACGAGGAGGGTCATGTATATGTAGCTTTGTTTAATGCTGGAGATGAAGCTTCAAAGGTGCGTGTATCCTTAAAAGACCTTGGTATTGAAGGGCAGGCAAATGCCAGAGATTTATGGAACCATATAGATTTAGGTGTTTTAGCACAAGAACTGTCCGCAGATTTACCTCCTCACGGAGCAGCTCTATTTATTTTGAAATAATGTAAGGAAGAACTATGCGCAGTTCCAACCCAAGCACCTTATCGTAAAAGTGGAAGGCATCTTTACGATAGGGTGTTTTTTTGCATGTGTAACTTTAGGATATTTTAACGAACTCGACATTATTCTTGGGAATATGACATTTGGAACGTGTTAATTTTATATAGTGCCTATTTCTGTACAAATTTAAATCATTCTAACGAATAGACTCGAGAAAGGAGTCAAATGATGAAATTAAAAAAAATCCACAAAAATGAACAGGACGAGCCTTGGCCCTCTAGCAAACCAATATTATGTATCGGGGGGGCCAATCTGGATCGTAAAATCATGATTAAAGGTACATTTCAGCTTCATACCTCCAATCCGAGCAGTACAAGGCTGCAATCTTGCGGTGGGGTAGCACGAAATGTAGCTGAAAATTTAGGGAGGTTGAGCCAGCGGGTCAGCCTGCTAACTGCGGTTGGAGACGATGCGGAAGGTGAATTTATTATCGAGCAGTCCAGCCGTTACATGCACGTGGTTCCTCTGCAAGTCAAAGGTGAACCGTCAACTGGAGTTTATACTGCCTTGCTGAACGAGCGTGGTGAACTGATTGTAGCGACAGCAGAAATGGAGATTTATGATCAGATTCGTCCTTCAGTAATTTTTGAAAATGCTCCTTTAATCGCCTCGTCCCGACTGGTTCTGCTGGACACTAATTTCTCTATGAACGTAATTGCGGCCACCATACATGTCTGCCATGAGCATCGGGTTCCGATTGTCGTTTCTTCGGTATCAGCCTCCAAGATGAGAAAGCTTCCCCGAAATTTGCATGGGGTGGAATGGCTGGTATGTAAACCGGTGGAGGCTGAAGCCTATTTGGGGCTAGAACTTACAGATGATCAGCATATGTTGGATGCCACCCGGATTTTTCACAAACTTGGGGTTCAAAATGTCATTTTTATCTGCGGTGCTGATCGTGTTTTGTACGCCTCTCAGGATGGAACTCATGGACAAATTCCTATGCATCCTGTTCAAGAGGTCATTGATGTCACAGGCGCAGATGATGCTTTTATTGCCGGGATGATTTATGGTATTACCCAAGGTTATCCTATGGAGCAAGTGTGCCAATTTGGAATTAGCTGTGTCGACTTGACCCTGCAAACGGATCGGACGGTTTCAGAGACCCTTTCTATGAATAAACTCCATTCTAGGTTTCAGGAGCTGTATGGCACACATTCGCAAAATTTTGTGTTTTTCAAGGGCGTGTATTTTAAAAAGAAAGATACATAAGTAATCAAGAGAACTCTACCCTACAACAACGCGTATTTGGAGCTTCACGTACGTAATGGCCTCAATTATTGAATTTGTAAAAGGAGCATGTTGTCTGATGGACAGTGTGAAATACGTAATTGTTTTTCTGCCACTGTGCCTCCTTTATTTGCTTTTAAAGGGAGGTTCTTTGGTAGTAGGTTTACTCTATCGATTGATCTATTCCATGCGGCCCTTACATGCAGGACAGGATAACGAGTTTCGTGCTGTGCAGCACGCTAAACGTATTATCGTGATCGGCTCGCCGGGAAGCGGTAAGACTTTTTTGGCCAAACGTCTTTCCATGTGGACTCAATTGCCGTATATCTCTTTGGATGATTTGTATTGGGGCCCGGAGTGGAAGCGGAGCACTGACAAACAATTTCTCAAACAGCTGGGTGAAGTGCTCCAAAGGGAAGAGTGGATCATCGAAGGGAATTATCATGAGCGTTATTTTACCGAGCGACTCCAGCGCGCCGATACGATCATTGTAATGGATGTTAGTACGCTTGAAGCAATAACAGGCGTTATCACACGTTCGCTCAACCGTTTTCTGTTTTCCAAGGAGCTACCTAAAGGAGTGAAGGAGGAAGCAGTTCGTATTTGGGATATTTCGCCTCGCTTTGTCCGTTTTGTTCTGGGTTTTCGCAGGCGTATTCGTCCTAAAATCTGGCCGCTCATTATGCAATATGGTAACCAACGGAATTTGATTATCTTGAAATCTAAATATCGTTCATGTCCCTGGACAGCTCCAGATAGACGATCATCTCCTTGACTAGAACTTACGTTTCGTGTAAAGTGGTGAAAATTGTAATATATAGGAATAGTGTAGACCAAGGATCAAAGGTTCAATACCCGCTGTACAGAGAAGAAACTCATGGGCTGAAAGGTTTCTCGCCGCGAATGAACGTTTCCCTGCCTTGCGAGCTGTAGCGGTTTGTAAGATAAACCGTTACCGGCTAGACGCCGTTATCTGATGAAGGACCGTTCCGTGTATGGTTACGGTCAAATTAAGGGTGGTACCACGACACATTCGTCCCTGACGGATGTGTCTTTTTGCGTACATTTTATCGTCCATATAAGGAGGTAGCTACACATGCGCCAAAGCCAATTATTACTGACAACCTTGCGTGAAGCACCCGCAGAGGCCGAAGTGATCAGTCATCAGCTTATGCTGCGGGGAGGATTTATCCGTCAACTGGCGGCTGGAATGTACACCTACATGCCACTGGGCAGACGGGTGCTCAGAAAAGTAGAGCAAATCGTACGGGATGAAATGGATCGCGTAGGGGCTGGGGAACTGCTGATGCCTGTATTGCAGCCAACGGAGCTGTGGCAAGAATCAGGGAGATACGATGTTTACGGTCCTGAGCTGATGCGTTTGCAAGATCGGCATGATCGGGAGTTTGCTTTGGGGCCTACACATGAAGAGGTCATTACGTCTTTAATACGAAATGAAGTGAATTCTTATCGCAAATTGCCTGTAACCCTGTATCAAATTCAAACCAAATTTCGGGATGAACGACGTCCTCGATTTGGCCTGCTTCGCAGCAGAGAATTCTTAATGAAGGATGCCTATTCGTTTGATGCACATTGGGAAGGACTAGATCATACCTATTGGACCATGTTCCAGGCATATCATCGTATTTTCACCCGCTGTGGTCTAAATTTTCGTGCTGTAGAAGCAGATGCGGGTGCCATTGGTGGCGAAGGTGAAACCCATGAATTTATGGCTCTAGCTGATATTGGAGAGGACACAATTGTAGCATGTACCTGCTGTGAATATGCAGCTAATCTTGAAAAAGCCGTGGCGCGGTCGACGGGGGAAATAGAAATAGCCCCAGTCTCAGATGAAAATGAACATGTCAGCCATCCTTCTTTCGATACAGCTAAAATGGAAAAATTCCATACTCCAGGTCTGCGTACAATAGATCAACTGGTTGAATCGCTTCACATAGAACCTGAAGAAATCATCAAAACACTGATTTATATGGCTGACGATCAACCTGTTGCTGTAGTTGTCAGGGGTGATCATGAGGTCAACGAAGTGAAAGTTAAACATATTTTAGGTAGTGAAAAATTCGAAATAGCAAGTGCAGACACTGTGTCAAAGGCGACTGGAACCCCCTCGGGGTTCATAGGCCCATGCGGATTGACGATCCCTATGTGGGTAGATTACGCCGTTGTCCAAATGTCCAGCGGTATCGCAGGCGCCAACGAGCTGGATTATCATTATCGACATGTGAATCCAGTGCGCGATATAGATCTTCGGCATGTGGCTGACTTGCGGAATGCCATAGAAGGGGATAGATGTCCTCGATGTGACGAAGGGGAATTGAAACTTCATCGTGGGATTGAGATCGGACACGTATTTAAACTAGGCACCAAATATAGTGAGAAGCTGGGTGCGACTTTTCTGGATGCTTCCGGAACTGAGCAAGCGATGATTATGGGCTGCTATGGCATTGGCGTATCCCGGATCCTTTCCGCCATTGTAGAGCAAAATCACGATCAGAACGGAATGATATGGCCTTATGCGCTGGCCCCATTTCAAGTTCATATTATTCCGATTTCTGTGAAAGACAGGCTTCAGATGCAAATAGCCGAGAAATTATACAACCAGCTGCAGGATCGTGGCGTGGAGGTGCTGCTGGATGATCGGGAGGAACGGCCCGGGGTTAAATTCAAAGACTCCGATTTAGTAGGTATTCCCGTGCGCATCGTCGTTGGTAAAGATGCCGAACACGGGAAAGTAGAGTTAGTGGAACGAAAAAGCTGCAACAAAGAGACGATTCATATCGAAGATGTAGAGAGACGAATATTGGAACTACACTAACCATCTGTATCCCGTAGAATATAACCTTCTCCAAGTGTAATTTCATGAAATTCCGCCATCTGACGTGCCTGAAACCGGATGGGCTTGTCCCGACCAATCATAATGATATTTTGAATGTCGGCAGCGCCTTCCGAGGGGAGCGAGAAAGTTGTGACATAGGCGAATTCTTCACGCAACGTTGTGTGAATGGCATTGATCAGGTGGTCGTGTTCACTTTTGCCCATTAAATTCATGATCAGGGAGCCTTCGGAATCCAGCTTTTCTTTGGTCATCTTGAAAAATTCCCAGGATATTAAATGCAAGGGTGTACCCTGCTCCGTGAAGGCGTCCAAAATAATATAGTCATAAGCATCCGGCGCTTCCTTCTCCAGAATGCGTCGTCCATCGCCAACAGTCACATTATCCTGATCGTATCCAAAGAATGTTCGGCTGAACTCTACGACTTGTGCATCCAGCTCGGCAATCTTAAAGCGTTTATCTGTAAAATGACCCGCTATTGTACCTATACCGTGCCCAATAACAAATACATCTTCAAATGACGGATCGTTCAGCTCCATGAGATGGATGATTGCTCTCGGATATTCGAACACAATGCGTTGCGGATGATTCAAGTCCACCGCGCCTTGGACGGCTGTATTTGAAAACTGCATTACTCGAAATAATCCCTTTTCACCATACAGCTCAGTGGTTTCGTATACTGTGATTTCATGATTATGGCTCAACTTTTTGTACAAGACATCCAAGTGAATGATCTCCTTCAAGTCAGACTTCCTCCTCATCTTAGAGATTGATAGGGGGATTGTCCATAGATGAGGAGAATTGAAAGTTCACATTTCCAAGCATCCCTAATTAGGTAGAATTGTTTATTTTTCCATAACGGAGTTGTTTGAACTTGTTCGTATGTCCTTTAGGAGATATAATATACAAGGATATAATGAAGTTCGTTGTGTATATTCATACAGGAAGAGAGCGGGATATTATGGGACGTAAGTGGAATAACATTAAAGAAAAGAAGGCATCCAAGGATGCTAATACGAGTCGTATATATGCTAAATTTGGCGTGGAAATTTATGTGGCAGCCAAACAGGGCGAACCTGATCCTGAATCCAATCGGGTATTAAGAGTCGTTTTAGAACGTGCAAAAACGTACAATGTACCCAAAGCAATCATTGACCGTGCTATTGAAAAAGCAAAAGGTGCTGGCGATGAAAACTACGTAGAGCTTCGTTATGAAGGTTTTGGACCGAACGGTTCCATGGTCATTGTAGATGCACTGACCAATAACGTTAACCGTACAGCATCAGATGTGCGTTCTGCTTTTACTAAAAATGGCGGTAGCTTAGGCGTGAGTGGATCTGTAGCCTACATGTTTGATTCAACAGCAGTTATTGGTCTGGTGGGTAAAACCGCAGATGAAGTGCTGGAGCTGCTGATGGAGGCAGATGTAGAGGTACGTGACATCATTGAAGAAGATGAAGCCGTCATCGTATATGCAGAACCTGATCAATTCCATGCTGTGCAGGAAGCTTTCAAACAAGCAGGAGTGACTGAGTTTACCGTTGCGGAGCTCACCATGCTTGCCCAAAATGATATTTCTCTTCCAGAAGATGCACAGGTTCAATTCGATAAATTGATTGATGCATTAGAAGATTTGGAGGATGTTCAGCAGGTTTACCACAATGTAGACTCTGAGGAATAGTCTTTGTTAGTTAGTTTATAAAAACACCGTATTCCGATACGGTGTTTTTTTTGTATAGTCATCACCGGACCTCAGTCGCTAATCTTTGGCGGAGTGGCTGAGATTATCGGGAAAGTAACAGGCCAACCGATTCAGCATATCTCGTTGTCTGATGAAGAGTTGGAAGTGGGAATGGTTCACGCTGGAATGCCTGAAGAGTATGCAGATATGTTGGCGGGATTGGATAGAAGGATACGTGAAAATGGAAGTAATAATGAAGGGGGCAATTGAATCAACCCGTCATATTCAAAAAGAAGGTTCACTAATCTAGTGGCGAGCGTGATACCGTTCCCGGTTATTTCTTTTTAGGGTCATAAGAATAACCAGGATATTTGACGACGGGCCATTTTACCTTTCGTAAGTTAGAGATCACATCAGTACCTACATGTAAATTACTCTGAACCAGTTCTGTTGGCGTGAGAGCCATCCATTGATTCAAGGAAACATCTGCAAAACGGTCACTTTTAAACATTTCAAGAAACCATAGTGAGCTAGAGCCAGTATTTTGAATATAATGACCGTAAGCAAAAGGCACATATCCGACATCTCCGGCTCTAAAATCAAATGTGCGGGCCGCGCCATTACCACCAAAGACAGTCATCCTTCCTTGCCCTGTCAGATAGTATTGCCATTCGTCATTATTGGGGTGCCAGTGCATTTCTCGCATGGCTCCGGGCTCAATCTCAACAAGGGCGGCTGCGATGGTTTTGGAAATCGGAAAATTGGAGGAGTCAACGATTCGTACGCTTCCGCCCGGCGTTTTGATTGGGGGCTGGGCTAGTAATTCATGCTTGAAGGATTGGGGCAATGTCCCGTAAGGAGAGGGAACCGCTTGGCTTTGGATTGAACCGGGAACGGAATCCTGATAGATGTATACTTGATCTTGAGGAATCGCTGCAAAATCAGCTTCTGGTACACCAAAATTTGCAGAAAGTACGTCTTTGGGAGTATGTGCGAACCAATCCGAGATGGATAGGGTGTTCAGATCGGAGAAACTGCCATCATCAAAAACCAGCAAAAATTCGCACCCATCCTCAAGCCCCTGTATAGAGTGCGGAATGCCAGGAGGAAAATACCAGAGATCCCCGGGACCCACATCAGCAATAAAATTACGTCCATTTTGGTCAACTGCCGTAATGCGAGCACTTCCCAACAGCATATATGACCATTCCGCCTGCTGATGCCAGTGAAGCTCACGTACACCACCCGGTGTTAAACTCATATTCACCCCGGCAAGGGTTGTAGCAATAGGTAATTCCCTTACTGTTACTTCTCTTGACCACCCACCATGATTAAGCTGCATATGAGCATCAGAAAAAGAAAATCTCATATTCGGAATGAGACCATTGTCCGTTACGGGGGGAACCAGCATATCAGGATTCTGTAGATCCCTCATCACATCACGTGGACCCTTGTCGATACCCCCAGCACCATCACTTCTGATGGGTTGGGGGATTCTTGCATTTTTCGGGCAATCATTATGCATCATTAGATCTTCCTCTCCAGGTTGAAGCTTGATGAAGTATGGGATAAGAGAAAATACGCATAAAGATTTTATGATCATGTGGTGAGTTTTATGCTGTATGCGTCAGATCTGTAAACTGTGCCTGAATGATTAGAGCTAAATCGTGTGGACTCAACTCCAGTTGGGTCCCAATTTTCCCACCGCTCACAACGATGGCTTCCAGTTCCAATGCAGGCTCGTCGATAAAAGTGGGGTAGAGCTTTTTCATTCCTATGGGGGAGCAGCCACCGCGAATATATCCCGTATACTTTTGCAAATCCTTAACTGGAAGCATTTCAATTTTTTTCTCTCCCGCGGATTTGGCTGCTTTTTTGAGATCAAGCTCTTTATGTACAGGAATCACAAAAACAAACAGATTTTGTTTGCCATGTGCAACCAAAGTTTTGAAAACCATTTCCGGGGCTCTCTCGATTTTCTCAGCCACATTCATCCCGTCTATTTTTCCGTCTTGATGATCATAACTCAAAATATTGTATTGTATATGTTGCCCGTCCAATATGCGCATGGCGTTTGTTTTGCTGGCACTCATCTTATTTCTTCCTTTCTTTAGAGTTTTTCCAAGTGATCCACATAATCCTTTGCATCCTTAAGGGAAAGATCCTTAGCGGTTCTCAGCTCTTTTATGGCTTGAATCTTTTTACCTTCCCTAATTAGCAGGAGCAACCTTTCATTGATATCTTCTGAAGCTCCTGCATCTAGAATATGTGGAGGAGTGGCAGCGATGGTACCTGACAGCGATGCGCCTTGTATTCCTGAACGATTTTCAAGACGCTCCACGTCGGATTTCAAGTCATTAAGCCGAGATTGAAGGCTGTAGACCTTAATTAAAAGTATGACGGAGAGGAGCAACGCGATTATTGCTATATACTCAATAGCTGACAACAGAATCCCCCCAATTTCACTTAGTTTCATCGCAAAGATGCCGCACTAAAAATTTGATTCTTATTTCTAGTATAGCATGATGATCGAAGAGAAGAGGAAAATGTGTACAAATTGACTTTTTGCAGGCAGAGCGTTATATTACAACTTATTATAAACCTTTTAATAAATACTGGAAAAGGAGTGTATTCAAATACAACCAGTCTCCAATAATACCATTCGGGTTAAACAAATTAATGTAGAGTTAGTTAAAAACACACTGAAATCCAAGGAATATGCAACCAAGTCATCCATAGCCAGTATCACAGGTCTTAGTGTGGCAACTTGCGGAAATATTTTGAATGAGCTTCTTCAAACCGGGGAAGTATTAGAGACGGAATTGGAAGAGTCGAATGGCGGACGTCCGGCTAGACGTTACAAATATAACGCTGACTATTCTTATATTATCTGTTTAAATGTGAAAACGGAAGGCGGTATACATTCTCTTACTTATGCTGTTGCCAATTTGCTTGGTGATATCATCATCGAGAATACTTCCAATGTGCCTCATATTGATTATGAGGTCATAGAAACCCAAATTGGAGAGCTGATTAATAACTATGGAAACGTCAAAGCCATTGGGATTGGCATCCCCGGGGTTGTTCATCAAGGGATTATCGATGTTTGTGATCTCGACCTGCTCATAGGAGTCCCTGTAGGTCCACGGCTTCAAGATAAATACGGATTAGAAGTTACCATTGAAAATGATATGCATTTGACAGTCTACGGATTTTATAACATGCAGAATTATGATGAGGATAAAACCTTTGCTATTGTTACGTTTCCCAAAGACAATTTCCCCGGCGCGGGTTTTATTGTCGATGGACATTTGTTAAAAGGAAATACCAAATTTGCTGGGGAGGTTTCCTTCTTACCCTTTGATTTAACAAGAGAGGAACAGCTTAAACAGTTAAATAGCACAGAGGGATTTGTTCCTTTGGCGATCAAAACGATAACTTCCATTATTGCGATCATAGACCCTGTATCTATCGCTTTGACTGGAGAGTTATCCAAGCCGACTCTGTTGGACGATATTTATAACGGCTGTCTAAAAGATGTACCCAAAGAACATATGCCCGAGATTTTTGTGAAAAATGATACGCATGATGAATACATGCGTGGGTTGATTTCGGTGACCCTTGAAAGTCTGACGTACAATTTGCAATTGGTGGAGAAAAGGAAATAGGGCATCGTTTAATAAAGCATGAGAGGATGAGATTAATGACTCAAAAATCGATTGCATGGACTACAGGGACATGGACTAATCACCCTGTATCATCCATAGAAGAAGATCAGTTCCTTAAAGTTGAAACCAGAGAAGGAAGCGACTACTGGGAAAAAACTTTGTATGGATTTGAACGCAGTAGCGGACATTCCCTGCTTACAGACTGGGAAGAAGGCTCTGCCATCGAAGTCACGTTTCAATTAGGCTCATTTACGGAGCTCTACGATCAGGCCGGTATAATGCTGTATCAAGGACAGCAAAAGTGGATTAAAGCCGGAATCGAATTAAATGATGGAATTCCTCAACTGGCAGTCGTAGTCACGGATGGCTATTCCGATTGGTCATTAGCTCCTGTACCTGATTGGGTAGGGAAAAATGTGACGATTCGTGCTTCACAGCTACAGGATGCAGTTATCATTAGAGCCCGAACCGAAAATCAAAGCTGGCGCACCGTACGTGTAGCACGTTTTCCTTATGAAACGGGACAACAGGCGGGTCCTTTTGCCTGCGCGCCGACTCGAGCCGGTTTTCAGGTTATCTTTACTCGCTGGGTAAGCACTGAACCAGATAGAGACATTCATGTAGATCCGCCATTTGAAGAATAGCCATTTTACTCAATAATAGAAGAGTTATAAATATGGGGGTAATTATTGGAGATAATACAATTATAAGCTCTGGAAGTTTTTAAAATAATACTTGACATGAAACGCGTTACAAACCTTAAGATTCAGTTAGAAGTACTTTATAACACATTAGCATAGAGGTAACGTATTTCTATCCTAGTTAATGAAAAACATCAGCAAAGGCGGAGAAAATATGAGTACACAGTTTCCAAAAGATTTCCTGTGGGGCGGAGCAGTTGCTGCTAATCAGCTCGAAGGCGCTTATCAAGAAGATGGAAAAGGCTGGTCCATTCAGGATGTAACTCCTCGTGGTGGCTGGGGGCCCGTTACGGATGTACCAACAGAAGATAACATGAAGTTGATCGGTATTGATTTTTATCATCATTATAAAGAAGATATCAAACTTTTTGCAGAAATGGGCTTCAAAGTATTCCGTACTTCTATCGCATGGTCACGTATTTTCCCTAAAGGTGACGAACTGGAGCCTAACGAAAAAGGCTTGCAATTTTATGATGATTTGTTTGATGAACTTCACAAATATGGAATTGAGCCACTCGTTACATTATCTCACTATGAAACACCTTTACATTTGTCCAGAGAATACGATGGTTGGGTAAACCGTAAGCTTGTTGATTTTTATGAGCGCTATGCTACAACTGTATTTAATCGCTACAAAGATAAAGTTAAATACTGGTTGACTTTCAATGAAATCAACTCCATTCTTGAAGCACCATTCATGAGTGGAGGAATTAGCACACCAAAAGATCAACTTAGTGAACAAGATCTTTATCAAGCTATTCACCATGAGCTTGTAGCGAGTGCAAGAGCAGTAAAAATCGGTCATCAGATCAACCCTGATTTCAAAATTGGCTGTATGGTGCTGAGCATGCCTACTTATCCGCTGACACCTAATCCGGACGATGTGATTGCTGCGATGGAATTTGATCACAGAAACATGGCATTTGCCGATATTCACGCAAGAGGTCAATACCCAGGTTACATGAAACGTTTCTTTAAAGAAAACGGAATTTCTATTCACTTTGAACCAGGTGATGCCGAAGATTTGAAGCATACCGTTGATTTTATCTCGTTCAGCTATTATATGAGTACTTGTGAGACAGCTGACGAAGCTAAAAAAGTCAAAGGTAAAGGTAACATCCTTGGTGGTGTCAGCAATCCGCATCTCGAGGCAAGTGAGTGGGGCTGGCAAATTGATCCGCAAGGTCTGCGTTATGTCCTGAATACGTTCTATGATCGCTTCCAAAAACCACTGTTCATCGTTGAAAATGGCCTGGGCGCCGTTGATGAACTGATCACGAATGAAAAAGGCGAAAAAACGGTTGAAGATGACTACCGGATCAACTACCTGAATGATCATTTGGTTCAAGTTGGAGAAGCTATTGAGGACGGAGTAGAGGTTTTGGGCTACACGTCTTGGGGATGTATTGACCTTGTCAGCGCATCGACCGCTCAGCTTAAAAAACGTTATGGCTACATTTACGTAGACCGTCATGATGATGGCAGCGGTACACTTGAAAGATATCCGAAGAAATCGTTCCATTGGTACAAAGAAGTTATTGCTACGAACGGTGAAAGCTTGAAACGTTAATTTATAAATAAACCAGTGATTAAGTATTAAATTTACAATGAAGGCTTATAGATAGCGACCGCTTCTTCTCTTTTACGAAGCGGTCGCTAATTTTTTAGGGGTATTAGCAACCGGGTTACAAGCTGAGGACGAAAGAGCTTTCATGAATGATTCGTAAGCGTTATTTATTGGTAATTGATGATAAATAGATTGGACAAAAATTAATTACTGAGATATATTGAGACTTATTAAAACGTTAATAATAACGATGTTAAAAATTGAGTCCAGTATAAATTAATGATGAGGGCTGCAGAAGGAGGAAAATAATGAAGATTGAGCATGTAGCGATCTGGGTGAGAGACTTAGAAAAGATGAAAAGCTTTTACGAGCAATATTTTGATGGAAAATCTAACGATAAATATTATAACGCTACAAAAGGATTTGAGTCCTATTTTATCACCTTTGAGGATGGAGCAAGGTTAGAGGTAATGCGTAAAACGGGAGTAGATCATTCACCACAGATAAATATTACGGGCTGGGCTCATGTGGCATTTTCCGTTGGAAGTAAAGCACGGGTGAATGAAAAGACAGAGCAGCTCATGCATGCAGGATATGAAGTTGTGGGTCAGCCAAGATTGACAGGTGACGGCTATTATGAAAGCGTAATTAAAGATCCAGAAGGTAATTTGGTGGAAATTTCAATGTGAGTAGCTTTCCAGTTCTGAAGAGTGAGCATGTGGAATCCTACAATGAAGCTTTAAAAGAAATCTGAATTCTGTATCTAAATAAGCAAAGCGAGGATGGACATGACAGAAAAAGAAAGATCACAACTAGGACTCCTATACAATGCTAATTATGATGAAGAGTTAATTGAAGAACGTTTACACGCTAAAGTTCTCTGCCACGAATATAATCAGCTCCATCCTAGAAATATCGAAGAACGAGAAACACTCATCAAAACTTTACTTGGGAAAACAACTGATAGATTCTTGATTGAGCAACCTTTCGTATGTGACTATGGCTATAACATTGAAATCGGTGAAAATTTCTATAGTAACCATAATCTAGTTTTGCTTGATGGGGCAAAAATCGTTTTTGGTGATCATGTGTTTGTTGCTCCTAACTGCGGATTTTATACTGCGGGTCATGCTCTTGATGTAGAACAACGTAATGAGGGATTGGAGATTGCATTTCCAATTACAGTCGGCAATAATGTGTGGATCGGTGGTAATGTCAGCGTTCTGCCTGGTGTTACTATAGGCGATAACTCCATTATCGGTGCAGGAAGTGTTGTTACCAAAGATATCCCTTCTGGTGTGATTGCTGCTGGAAACCCTTGCACGGTAATCCGTAAAATCACCGAAGATGATAAGACCAAGTACAAAAGGAACTAATAATAAACTACAGCTCACTCGGAGCTGTAGTTTATTTTCTTAAAAGAGTATTATCAAACGAGAGAAAATTTTTGCACAGATTTGTTCAGGGAATAATGCAATAATGTACTTAAGTGGAATGTTTTTTAGCCTATTCAGAAAGGAAAGAACAATCATGAAATTGATGTTTATTTCAGATATTCACGGCTCGCTGCACTGGTTGCAATTGGCACTGGAAAAGTTCAGGGAGGAGAAAGCCGATCGTCTTGTCTTGCTCGGAGATTATATGTACCACGGACCACGTAATCCGTTACCAGAAGGGTATAATCCGGCAGAAGTGGCCGCTCTGCTGAATAAGTACAAGTCCCACATTGCGGTTTCTGTGCGCGGGAATTGCGATGCAGAGGTGGATCAGATGCTACTTGAGTTTCCTATGATGGGTGATTATGCTTGGCTGTATCATGAAGGACGGAGAATCTATGTCACGCACGGACATGGCTTTAGTATCGGAAATTTACCACCACTGGAAGCGGGAGATGTGTTCATCCAGGGACATACTCATATTCCGGTAGCGGATGTGGAAAATGGGGTCTTTATACTGAACCCCGGTTCGATCTCGCTGCCAAAAGATAACTATCCATCCTCTTACGGTGTGCTGGAGGGAGCACATTTCACTGTGAAGGATTTTGATGGGAATACGGTGAAAGCAATCACGTTTTCAAAGTAATTTACTCAAATGTGATTGTAAATTATTAAAACTTTTCCGCTTCGATTGAGACAAAGATCATATTATTGTATGATAGGAGCGGAGTCTACATTATGAAAAAGAAAGAGAGCTTCATTACATGCAAATTAAGGATTCACATTATAAGATGCCGCCTGAATGGGCGCCACATGAACGCACGTATATTTCTTGGCCTGTAAAATCTTCAATGGTTTACCCGAATATGCATGCTGATGTATGCAAGGGCTATGCCGGAATTGTACGCGCCATGGCGGAATTTGAACCAGTTACTGTGGTCGTAAATCCGGATGATCTGGAGAGCGTTAAGGCGCTTGAACTTGGGGAACGTGTAGAACTGCTGCCGATTGAACACAGCGATGCGTGGCTGCGTGACAATGGCCCTACTTTTCTCACAGACGAGCATGGTCAGCTGGCAGGTGTAAACTGGAAGTTTAACGCCTGGGGTGGTAAATACGCTCCATGGGACCTGGATGATCAGGTTGCGCCGCAAATTTTGGACAAACTTGGAGTTCCACGGTTTGATGCACCGCTTGTGATGGAAGGCGGCTCACTGCACGTAGATGGCGAAGGCACACTGATTACAACCGAAGAGTGTTTGCTCAATTCCAACCGAAATCCGGAATTAAACAGAGAAGAAATTGAACGGTATGTATGTGAGTATACAGGTGTAGAGAAAATAATTTGGCTAAAACGTGGTCTTAGTGGCGACGAAACAGATGGCCATGTGGACAATATTGCTTGCTTTGCAGCTCCTGGCAAGGTCATTATGCAAGTATGTGATGATCCTGAGGATGAAAATTACGAAATCACGCAGGAAAATCTGCGTATTCTGGAGCAAGCAACGGATGCCCAAGGCCGTAAGCTGGAAGTGATTCGGATCGGTCAGCCGCCGCGTGTGGATTATGAAGACAGCCGATTGACACTGAGCTATATTAACTTCTACTTTGTGAATGGCGGTATCATTTTGCCAGTGTTTGGCGGCACTGCCGCTGAGAGCGATCTTGCAGCTGAGCAAGTGCTGGCAAATGTATTTCCAGATCGCACCATTCGGACTGTAGACGGTATGGCGGTCATCCGTGAAGGCGGTAACGTACACTGTACGACCCAGCAGATGCCTGCTGTAAAGCGTTGAACGATACAACATCTAAAAGGAGGACTAAAGTGAGAAAAGTAAAAGTGGCAGCGACTCAAATGAGCTGCTCTACCAATATCGAAGAAAATATAAGCAAAGCAGAGAAGCTAGTACGTGAAGCGGCTGCGCAGGGCGCACAAATTATTTTGCTGCAGGAGTTGTTCGAAACTCCGTACTTCTGTCAGAAGGAAAAGTCTGATTATTATTCATATGCAACTGAGCTGGAGCACAACAAGGCGGTTAACCATTTTAAGAAGATCGCCAAAGAATTACAGGTTGTGCTGCCAATCAGTTTTTATGAAAAGAAAAACTACGCGCGCTACAACAGTCTTGCTGTAATTGATGCAGACGGTGAAGTGTTGGGTAAATACCGCAAAAGTCATATCCCAGACGGTCCTGGGTATGAGGAAAAATTTTATTTTAATCCGGGCGATACCGGTTTTAAAGTATGGAATACACGTTATGCCAAAATTGGGGTAGGTGTGTGCTGGGATCAATGGTATCCTGAGGCGGCCCGTTGTATGGCGCTCATGGGTGCAGAACTTTTGTTCTATCCGACAGCTATTGGCTCGGAACCGCAGGATTCTGCCATTGATTCCAAAGATCACTGGCAGACTTGTATGCTGGGTCATGCTGCTTCCAATCTGATTCCAGTCATTGCTTCCAATCGGATCGGAACTGAAACAGACGAGGACTCCAGTATTACATTCTACGGTTCATCCTTTATTGCTGGGCATCAAGGTAACAAGATCGCAGAAGCGGGTCGTACCGATGAGGAAGTGCTTACTGCTGAATTTGACCTGGATGAGCTGGAAGTAGGACGGATTGAATGGGGCATTTTCCGTGACCGTCGTCCTGAACTGTACAATATGATTGCCACCTATGATGGTGATTTAAAAGTATAATCTAGACAAGTCTCCCTTGACGTCAAGCTGAGGTGTTTCCTTTCTTTGGACTCACCCGGCTTTTCGGGCAGGGGATTTTTGGTTTCTGAATGGAATACTTCTAGTGATGGATAGGAGGAAGGAAAATAGAAATGAGGCGTAAGGGTATAGACCAATCGCTCGCACAGTTCACAACTTCGAATCTCTCCTAAAGCCACAGCCTACGTACCTTTATTCAGAAAAAATGGATATGCCGCAATGTGTGGGCTGCTGGACAAATATGTTAGGGAAGGGATTTTGGAGCGTGTACCCAACGGTTTCAAAAGAACGGATCGGTAGATGGTCCGGAATATAAGCATGATTTTTCACACTAAAGGAACATTTCTCATAGGATTGTTCCTTTTTTATGTCTAAATCCAGTTAATCTATAGACTGAAACTATGATTTGATACATAAAATAGCATTAGAATTTATGGATTAGATGATATAAAATCAAGTCATAAGGAATGATCGTACTCAATAACATCTCGATATTCCCAAAAGTGAAAAAAATCACATATGAGAATGCTTTATGGAAACTTGAACATGAAATTTGTAAACTCGCAAGGAGGAAGAACAATGAACCACTATCCTGCTATCTTTGAACCTCTAACCATACGACGCATGACCTTGAAAAATCGGATTGTTATGCCCCCGATGGGAACTAACTTTGCTGCCATGGACGGAAGCTTTGTTCAGGATCATATTGACTATTACGTGCAACGGGCCAAAGGTGGTACCGGCTTGATAACAGTAGAAAATGTTTGTCTGGATTTCCCGATGGGTACAAACGGAACAACCCAGTTGCGTATGGATAACGACCAGTTTATTCCCGGACTGTTTAGATTAACAGAAGCCCTGCACTCTTATGGAGCCTGTGTTTCTGTACAAATTAACCATGCGGGTGCTTCGGCTTATGCGGGACGACTGAACGGAGTTCAGCCTGTATCTTCTTCGAATATTCCTTCTAAAAAGGGCGGAGCTATTCCAAGACCTCTGCAAAAAGAAGAAATTTACGCCATTGTGCGCAAATACGGAGAAGCAGCGGGAAGAGCGCAACGAGCAGGATTTGACTGTGTTGAAATTCATGCGGGACACTCCTACTTGCTGAGTCAGTTTCTTTCACCGATGTATAATAAACGCACGGATGAATTTGGCGGAAGCGCAGAAAACCGTACTCGTTTTGCCAGATTAGTCATTGATGAAATTCGTTCAGTGGTCGGTCCATTTTTCCCTATTTGCTTACGTTTTAGCGCGGAAGAGTTCACAGAAGGTGGGAACACACTGGAAGATACACTCGAGTTATTGGAGTATCTTAATGATGAGGTAGATATTCTGAACGTTTCTGCTGCTCTGAATGATTCCATCCAGTTCCAGATTGACGGGATGAACCTGCCGGATGGTTGGCGCTCATATATGGCTAAAGCGGTAAAAGAAAAATTCGGGAAGGTCACGATGACCTCAGGTAATATTCGGAGCCCACAGGCTGCGCAGGATATTTTGGAGAGAGGTGACGCTGATCTGCTGGCTATGGGTAGAGGGTTGATTGCAGAACCGAACTGGGTGCTTAAAGTGCAAAACGGCTACGAACATTTGCTTAGAAAATGTATCTCTTGCAACATTGGTTGTGCCGATCATCGTATCTCCAAAAGTAAACCGATTTGCTGTACGGTAAATCCGGATCTGTTCAAGGAAGCTGAATACCGGAAACAACGTGTTAAAAACAATGTTCAGGTTGTTGTGATCGGTGGGGGTACCGCTGGGATGGAAGCAGCATGTACGGCAGCCGAAGTAGGCTGCAAAGTAACCCTCTTTGAGGAGAAACCAGAGTTGGGTGGCTTGGCTCGTGATATTGCCCGCTTGCCGGACAAAACACGCATCAATGATTTCCCTGATTATCTGATTCAACGCACCAAACAGTTAACCAATCTGAACATTGTAACAGGGACCCGAGCCGATTTGGCGATGATTAGTGCCCTGAATCCTGATATTATTGTCAATGCGACGGGGTCCACACCACTTCTTCCGCCAATTGCAGGTTTGCATGAACAACTGGGCAAACCGGGCACAAAAGTGTTCTCCATCTTTGATCTTTTGCACAACATGGAGAAATTCCAGGAGTTTGAAGGTAAACGCATTGCTGTAGTTGGTGGCGGAGCTGTGGGACTGGATGTTGTCGAATATTACGCAGAGCGTGGGGCACAAGAGGTTTCCATCATTGAGATGATGCCGCTACTGGGTAAAGACCTGGATATGATTACTCGCATTTCTATGATGAAAATGGTAGAGGAGCGGGAAGTGAACGTCCATACGGAAACAGCTTTGACAGAAGTGTGCAGCGACCGCTTCAAAGTAAAGCATGGAGAACAGGAGTTTGAGATTCCTTTTGATCTTGGATTCGTATGCTTGGGTATGCGTTCGTACAGTCCGCTGATGGACAGCTTGCTCGAATATGGTAAAGAACATCAAGTAGAAGTTATTAATATCGGGGATAGTAAACAAGCTCGTCGTATTATTGATGGCACACGTGAAGGTCGCAATATTTTGAAAACCATTCAACGGGTAGACGAATTTAAACATGAGTTTTCTTATTCTTACTAATTTGACAATACAAGTGATGGGTGTTCACGATGGCAACCCAGTGAATATTGAGGTTGAAGAGACGACTTGTCTTTTCAGCCTTTTTTATTTGAGTTTTTCCTGGAAGAAGATTGATTCCTCTGTCATTTCAAAGGTAAACTATGGAAAGCAAATATAGTAAGTAAGGCTATCTTAACGTGGGGGGATGAGCGTGAATCGACTCTTTAGTGAAATACCGGGTGCCAGCATGTGGAGCAGCGTGGAAGAGATTCATAAAGGCTGGTCTAGTGACAAAAAATATTATATTCAAACCACTGACGGTAGGGACTTGCTGCTAAGAATGTCGGATATGATTCATTATGATAAAAAGAAACGCGAGTTTGAAGCTGTAACAAAGCTGAATCACGTGGAGAATCTGTTCATGTCCCGGCCGCTTGAATTTGGGATTTGTCATGATGGTCAATCTGTGTATTCTCTGTTCACCTGGATCGAAGGGAAAGATGCTGAAGAGATTATCCTCACGTTAACCGCAGCACAACAGTATCAACTCGGAGTTCAGGCAGGAGATGCACTAAAAAAAATGCATGAGATTCATGCGGAGCAAGATCGAGTCCCATGGGCTGAACATTATAATGCCAAAATCAACAGATATATTACAAACTATAAGTCATGCGGTATTCCCCTAAAGGGAGCAGATCAAGCCATAAGCTTTATTGAGAAAAACCGCCATCTATTAGAAAATCGTCCCCAGACTTTTCAGCATGGGGATTATCATGTAGGCAATATGGTGGTTAACCCATCTGGTGAACTGGGTATCATTGATTTTAATAGAATGGATTATGGTGATCCTTGGGAGGAATTCAATAGAATTACCTGGTGTGCAGCATTAAGTCCTTTATTCGCTTCGGGCCGTATCCACAGTTATTTTAATAACCATGTACCTGATTTATTTTTTAGATTAATGGCTCTGTATATTGCAAGCAATCAGCTTTCATCGATTCACTGGGCCATTCCATTTGGCAAAGAAGAGGTAGACGATATGGTGCAACGAGCTGAAGAGGTTTTGGAGGCGTATAATTACTTTCAAACCTATATACCGAAATGGTACGTGCCCAGTTACAGCGACTTGTAAAAGCGAAGACCGCCGCTCCTGGGGAGTGACGGTCTTTTTTTTAGCATTCTATTATTGTTTCTTAATCTTGTACGTAAATTCCCAAACGGCTTGATGACCTGAATAACGTCCACGGTTTTCAGTAACCGTCACTCTTAACTTAACGGTAGAACCTTTAGCAGAAACCGAGGAGACCTTTACATTCTTGGTGGCTTCGCCTTCATCAGGAATTTTGTCTTGTTCCTCAGCGTACGCATACAGCTTTATGCTACCATTCGATTTGACCTTCACCTTCACGCTGTTACCTTCACTAATGGATTGATCTGCCACCTGGGCAGCAATGGCCCATTCGTTGCCTACGTGATCGTTGGATACCAAGGTTGCTTGTTGAAACGTAACGATATACGTTGATGTTGCCGAAGCTGCGAGTGCGTACGTTCCGTTGAATATTAAGGATACCACTACCAATAGAATAGCTGATGCTTTCGTCCATACTCTATTCATTCGCCTGTCTCCTTCAGTTGGATATATTGAGGAAATTCCCTCTATTCTAATTATCGTTTGCATCAAACAGAATTGTTAATGGTTGGTAAAAAAAGAATTTGACTTCTTATTGCATCACTTGTGATCTAACATGATTATGACTTGAATTTATTTAGTAGAGAAAGGGAAGGGAAAATCTGATGAAAAAAATATATAGCGAACAAGAACTCATAGATATGACTATTAAACAGCTTGAACAAACTTCAATATATGAAGACCAGTATGAGCAATATGTAAGACGACCTTTCCGTACGGATTTTTATGATGATCTGAGCCCGTATGTGCAAGTGGGCAAGCGGGGTTATACGCTCCAGATGTATGAAAGAGGCATACAGATGCTGAACAAGCTTACGAAAGAGGAAGAGGATGTGATTTATTGGATCATCGAAGATACAATTCACATCATTGCTCATCTAAATTTACTTCGCAAATATAAAGTGGATAACATAAATACTCATTTAAAATATACCAAGGAAATCACGAAGGAGCTGACAACTGCAATGAACAAAGCATTTTATGAAATTGGAGGAATCTACCAGGAATGGCATGAAGCGAATAGAAGGGGAGCACTGGAGAACCCATTAAAGTAAAACAAAAAAATAAAGAAACAGTTGACAATCACTAATATAAAATTTACAATTTTATATTAGTGATAATGATTATCAATATCACTAATTTTAAGTATGTTTTGCACTTACTATATTTCAAAGGAGATTTACAACATGCATCGTATGATGAACAAGAAATTTCACATGATTTTATGTGCACTATTCGTAGTGATTTTTGTTATTTCAGGTTGTGGGAATGCTGGCAGTTCCTCTGATTCATCTGCTAAACCCGCGTCGCCCACGAAGGAAGAGGTAAGCAGTGATTCTGATACGCGTACAGTCTCTACGGTAAAAGGAGATGTGAAGGTGCCCGCTAATCCTCAACGGGTAGTAGTGAACTGGTATGTTGGCGATGTATTTACACTAGGGATTAAGCCGGCCGCAGTCATGGGGTGGAAACAAGAAACGATGCCTTTTTACGATAAGTTTAACGACATCCCCAATATCGAAAAGTGGGAAACTGAGGAAATTATGAAGTATGATCCTGATCTCATCATTACATATGATACAAAGGATTATGATAAGCTCTCTAAAATTGCGCCTGTTCTTGTGATACCTGAGGATAAAATGACCTCCCTAGAACGTTTGAAATTTCTTGGTCAGGCCACAGGACATGAAGCAGAAGCAGACAAAGTGATTTCACTGTTTGAAAGCAAGCTGAGTCAGGCCAAAGAAAAACTAAATTCCGACATATTCAAGGACAAAACGTTTAGCATTTTCGAGGACTGGGGCAGTGGCTCCTATGGAATTTATTATGAAACAGGCTCACGTGGAGGAACGTTGCTTTACAATTATCTTGGACTTCACAAACCGGAAAAGCTCAACACATTGGTTAAAAGCTCCGGAGAGCGTCGAGGTTCTTTATCCTACGAGGTAGCTGCTGAATACTTTGGAGATTATGTCCTTTGGTTTAAGCAGGAAGGCAAAGAATCCGAATATGCGAAGACAAAAATCTGGAGCAGTATTCCAGCCGTTAAAAACGGACATATCATCGAAATTCCAGCGAAATATGCAGGACTGTTCTATTATTCGGACGTTGCTAGTATGACGGGGCAGCTAGATTATATTATTAGCAAATTGCTGGAACAGACTAAGTAACGTTGCATAATTGACCAACTAAGGGTGTAATCGATGTCTACTCACAAAGAACCAAATAAAAAAGGAATATTTCATTTTATAGGCTATATGATCATGGGCGTGTTCCTGCTCCTGGTGGTTACCGCAGCATCTATTACCTTTGGTGCTGCGGAAATGAGCTTGAAGCTGGCGTGGGGGGCTATATTTCAGTTTGATCCCAACATTACGGAACATCAGATTATTCACACCTTGCGTTTTCCACGTACCGTGGCAGATATCATAGTAGGGTGCAGCTTGGCTGTGTGTGGGGCAATTATGCAGGGAACCACTCGTAATCCACTAGCGGATTCGGGACTCATTGGCATAAGTTCAGGCTCGACATTTGCTATTGCGTTATGTATGGCCTTTTTGCCTGGTCGTACCTACGGAGAAACTATGCTGTATTCTTGCCTAGGTGCAGCAATCACTACTGGCATCACGTATTACATCGCTTCTATAGGCAAGCGAGGAATGACGCCTCAGCGACTGGTGTTAGCAGGAATGTCCATCTCCATGCTTTTTGGTGCGTTTAGTACGTTTATCGCTATTAAGTATGAGATTGGCCAAGCCCTTGATTACTGGTCTGCTGGTGGTACAGCCAGTGCCAAGTGGGGCGAATTAGCTTTCATTGCGCCACTGTTTGTAGTGGGTTTGGTCTGTGCCATCGCGCTTTCTCCCTCGATTACGATTTTGAGCTTCGGGGAGGATGTGGCATCAGGCTTGGGTATTCGTGCGAATAGGATTAAGCTGTTTTCAACCTTAATTGTATTAATTTTAACAGGGTTATCGGTTATTGTGGTCGGCCCTGTTGGCTTCGTTGGTTTGATCGTGCCACACATTATGCGCCATCTGGTCGGAACGGATTATCGGTATATTATCCCGGCCTCAGCTTTGTATGGAGCAGTCTTTCTGTTGGCGGCGGATTTACTCGGACGACTGATCAATCGCCCTCACGAAACACCCCTTGGCATTATTTTTGCCTTGGTGGGCGTACCCTATTTTCTCTACCTTGTGCGCAAGCAGAGGAGGGAGTTTAGTTGAAACTGTCCCGTAATACCAGGGGGATTAGCATTATTTTACTGTTAGTAGTGCTGACGCTGCTAGTGGCTGTACTCAGTATGAATGTTGGGAAAATGAACCTTTCTCCACTCGAAGTTTTCAAGGTCATCATTGGCGAAGGAACGAGCAAACAGAACCTGATCGTGTTTGACTTTCGACTGCCACGTATTGTGCTTTCTATATTGGTAGGTATTGGCATGGGGATATCAGGCTGTATTATGCAAAGCTTGCTCAAAAACGACATGGCTAGCCCGGGGACGCTCGGCATCAGCTCAGGCTCAGGGTTATTTGTACTTATGTATATTACGTTGTTCGCTAGTGAAGGATTGCTATCGCCTATTCTTCTTCCAGGACTGGCTTTTGCAGGCGGCCTTACGGCAGCATTTTTGATTTTTATGTTTGCTTTCAGGCGGGGAAGAGACATCTCGCCTACAGGCTTAATTTTAACCGGTGTCGCTATGGGCAGTGGCTACAGCGCATTATCTCTGATGTTGACACTCCGGCTAGACAAGCAACAGTATGACTTTGCTCTGAGATGGCAGGCTGGAGACCTGTGGGGGGACGACTGGAGCTATATTATGGTGCTGCTCCCGTGGGTGCTTATCATTTGCTTTTACGTTTTTTACAGGTCGAACACACTCAATACGTTGAATTTGGGGAATCAGACAGCATCGGGGCTCGGCGTAGCAATTAAAAGGGAGTTTATCGGCTTGACGATTGCTGCCGTTGCGCTCGCTTCTGGTAGCGTGGCACTTGGCGGAAATTTCTTTTTTGTAGGCATGGTCAGTCCCCATCTAGCACGCAAGCTAGTAGGACCCAATCATAAGCTATTGCTACCTACGACGGCATTAGTTGGTGCACTCGTCATTTTGATTGCTGACACACTTACTCGGACGATTAGTTTTGGAGCTGATATTCCAACCGGAATTATTATCACCATACTGGTTACCCCTTATTTCCTTTACTTGCTGTCGAAAGCCAGTTAAATGCATAATGAAAAGACGCTAACCCATGTCCATGCAAAATATGGCTGGGTTAACGTCTTTTTTATTGTTCTTTGGGCGATTCTTCATTGTCATAACTCAATTGCCATTCAATTCCAAACTTATCTTTAAGGCTACCGTAGCATTTGCTCCAGAATGTTTCTTGAAGCTCCATGTTTACGGTCCCCCCTTCTTTTAACTTATGGAAGTACGATCGAATTTTCTCTTCGTCCTTATTGACGATGGCGAGGCTGATGTTGTTTCCGGCTACGAAAGGCATACCAGGAAAAACGTCTGAAAACATGACATTACTACCATCAATTTGAAGCCGCGTGTGCATGACCAAATTTTTGGCTTCTTCTGGTAGAGGATAATCGGGATTGGGTGGTGCTTCACCGAACGTCATGATATGTGGTTTCTCAGTCCCAAATGCCTCTGCGTAAAACTCCGCTGCTTTGCGACAGTTTCCATTAAAGTTAAGATAAACATCAACAGACATGTGTTTCACTCCTTTATGGCTGATTTTTTACTTGCAAATTCTCACCTATCATTATTAGCCTGTGCAGAAGCAAAAATACCAAGTGTTCATGGACTTTCTAACGTGTAGCCGTTGAGGGGGATGTTAGCGTCTTTTTTAGGGATTAGAATTAAACTAACCCGCAAAAAGGCTGCTTGTCCTTAAGCAAACTATTTTGCGGGTTCTGATTATGGCTTGTTTAGAGGGAAATCAGGTTTGGAGTGGCAGGGTGATAGAGCAGATGACGTGAAATATCGCCGGGATGCTGTACGAAAAGTGGTCCCCAAGCAGGATTGGTATCGTGCATCAGCTTTAACAGGGACAGCATCCGATTAAATATAACCTGCAGATCCGCTTCCCGGGAAAGTCCCTCAGTAACAGCAGCAGCTACCACATGCGCGGCGTAGAAACCAGAGCGGTGCTCGTCGGTAAGAGAACCGGTGGTTTGCAGCAAGGTACGTAAAAGTGCGGCGACGCTCTCATCCTCGTTTCTCCAGTTTTGGATTTCATCCAGACTGTGATTTTCAAGGCTTGCAAGTTTAGTCTTCATAATGGCTTCAGCTACAATTCGTGCAGAACGTTTTGCTGTATTAGCGTCGATGGCTCTGCCGTTAAGCTTAATATTTGATAGATCCTTGTCGACTTCCGATTCAATGACTTCTGCCCATGCTCCAGCTTGGTCGAATTCCAAAAGTGCAGTGGCGTAGGCACCCAAATATCCCCGTAAAATATCTGCAGCATGTGGATCACGGGTAGGTCCTTCATTTCGAAGTTGAGCTCTTCCCGAAAAGGCGGCATTCATACCCCGGAAATAACCGATTAAGCCAATGGCAGCTGCTGGTCCCAGATTAAGGACACCCAATACATCCGAGGCGGTTTCATCGATGCGGGAAGCCCAGTAGTCCGGTAGTCCTTGTCCGATGTTTTCGCTGTTTAATCTGTTTCTAACGACATTGGCCAACTCTTGAATTAGACCCAGATCAGCATGCAAAATGTCATGACCACATACTTCATGCGGGATACTGGACCAAGCCAGCAGTCCATTTGTCGCATGCGCAGGAGGAAGACTGACAATCGCTGCTTGCACTTTAAATACTGCTGTGGCATCAGCGGGCCATGTGTACGGGCCATTTTCCGGCTCTCCCCATTTAACAAGTGCTGGAATAATACTGAGATCCGGTTCTTTTATTCCTTCACGATCTTCTGCGCTAAGAAAACCGTCATACAGGTCACTCACAATCTCCTGAAAAGCATCGGTCGCAAGTGCATTGTAGCCTTCTCCGTTTTGCAGAATGCTCTGAGCGATATCCAGCATGAGTCCGGCAGCTCTAGTTCTACTTGGGTCCTGAATCAAAATTTCAGTGAAGCCCTGTTGCCCAAGCTTGTCCAATTCCTTAATAAACGGAATCGCGACCGTTTCCTGATATATTTTCGGTAGTTTGGCTTTTGCCGCATGGAGTCTTCCCATCAATTGGTGATAATCCGTAGGGGCTGCCGGCCCCTGAAGATTGGAGAGAACCGCCTTTTTCACATTTTCGATACAAACAGACATGTTGGATACGTCGGGTTTGGTAACAGCGGTGATGCGATTTCTTTCGAGCATTCCTTGCATAATTAGATGACCTCCCAGTTTTTTTTGAATTAAACTACAACAGTTTACTCTGTACTCCACAAATGCTTCGCCTGACATTTTCCATCACTAAAAGTTAAAAGATAGAGATCCGGATTCGTGATTTCCTCCAGAATAAAATCTGGAGCATAATGATGCAGCAGGAGTGTTATGATCAAGCGATGGGTGACTAACAGAAAGGTGTGTCGACCGCTCTCCAGCAATTCTTCCGTTAAGGCAGTGACCCGGGTGTTAACCATTTTTTCAGACTCTTCAGCCGTAACTTCGGGCACCCCTCGTTCTCTAAGACGATCTTCAGGTGGATCAAGTTTGATGTTTAATCGTTCTTCAATGATTTCCGCTGTCTGCCAAGCTCGTTTATACGGACTGGAAATCAAACGGTCTACATGCAAACCATCCATATGCAGTAGAAAATCCGCCAACTGCTTGGCTTGCTCGAAGCCCTCTGGAACTCTGAGCGGAGCATCCGGCTCATTACCAGTCCCAATACCGTGACGAACCACAAACAGCCTTACGTCATTATTCATCCTGTATCCTTCTTTTCTAGAGAAAATTAGCCATTTAAGTGGGGGAAAAGAAAGCTTTTTTCGCGGCCTACAATAACATGTGTGAGCTTTCACATGATTATGTGCTCCTTTATTTGGCACAGTTTATGCTTCAATTTTTTAAAACAAATGGGCATTATGATCAAAGTAATGGTATGATAGCTTAGTTAAATCTGAACGACTAGTAATGGAGTGATCATATGGGTGGAAAAAGCAAGGGCGGCGGGACCGGCAGAGGTACAGGTAGTAAGGGCTGGACACGCTGGAACAAAACTGCGAAGCCAGTAAGGACAAAAAGCGCTTCTACAAGCGCACCGGGAAGCAAAGCGGCAGGTGGCACAAAAGGCGGCACTGCCAAACCAACAAGGAATAAAAGCGGCGGCAGCAGTAGCAAATAAGCCGGGAAAGTATAAGTTGTCGTAAACGGCGAACATCTGATTAAGCAAGAACAATCAGGTGTTTTTTTAATTATTTTACTTATACTCGCATATTATAATCAGAAGCAGGTGAATCGTGAGAATTAACAAGTACATAAGTGAGACAGGATTTTGCTCACGTCGGGAAACCAATAGGTTGATTGCAGCAGGACGAATTACGATTAATGGAAATGTTTGTGAAGCGGGCGCAGAAGTAGAGCCACAGGATATCGTGCTGATTGATGGAAAAGCTATTCCGCTTAATTCCATTGAACCTGTATATTTGGCTCTGAATAAGCCTATAGGCATTGTTTGTACCGCAGCGGAGCAAGTGGCTGGCAATATTATTAGTTATGTCAATTATCCTTCACGTATCTTTGCCATTGGCAGGCTGGATAAAGCGTCAGAGGGACTCATTCTATTAACCAACGATGGAAGCATTGTCAATCAAATGATGCGTTCCGAGCATGGTCATGAGAAGGAATATATAGTGACTGTAGACAAACCTGTTACAAACGAGTTTACGCAGGCCATGTCTCGTGGCGTTGAAATATTGAACGTCATTACCAAACCGTGCAAAGTTGATCGTACGAGCGAATACGAGTTCCGCATTATTTTGACGCAGGGTCTGAACTTGCAAATTCGCAGAATGTGCAAGGCCTTGGGCTACAGGGTGCTAAAGTTGGAACGTATTCGAATTATGAATATTACCTTGGATCATCTGGAACGTGGGCAATGGAGACATCTGGAGAGGGAGGAACTGGAGTTACTTCTTGCTAAATTGCAATAATGATTACAACAAGAGCAAGTCCCCTAGCCCAATAGGCGTCTTCCATGTCCTTTGGACGTGGTGGAGAGGCTGGAATTGGACAGTATGTTCATACGGTCAATGCAACTTTAGTGATACTTTTTACGGAATTTCAACGAGCCGCCTACCTTACCCACCAGCCATAGCACAATAGGAAACACGATACCGAAAATCATGGCGTAAAAAGGCCATACTGAAAAAAACTTGATTAAAAATTGCATATTTGGCCAAATAGAATGAACCATTGCCAATGCGATTAGGATCAGAGGAACTAAGAGAGAGTTAGCGCTTCGAAGACGAAAAGCATCTGCAAGCCCTTGCGCTGAAACATATAAAAGCAATGCGAGTCGAAAAAAAATGGTGACAAACCAAAACACTGCAACGAAAATTTCAAACCGTTGAAGAAACTCTCCGTTACTGATTGTTCGGTTAATAAAAAAAGTAGGAAATGTCAAATTAGATACAACACCTTCACTCATCACGGCGATTATTTGTAAAACCATGAAAAAATACATGCCGCCGCTAATCAAAGCACAAGTTATCACTGTCTTTCTCCACTTTTTTGGATCGGGGATGTACTGTGCAAAAAAAAGATACAGAATTGCCTCAAGGTAGGGAAAGGCAAACAAATTGAACGATGCGAGAACGATAGGGTTCAAACCATACTCAAAAATAGGGAGCACATTATCTATGGTGGTATCAGAAAGAAGGGTAATCCTGACCAACAGATACAGAACCAGAAGGAAAAAAAATAGGATTTCCGCACAACGGCCAATTACAGCAGGGCCAGATCGAACGGCAAAATAAATGACTATAAGCATGATGAAATATATCGCGTCGGAGGGAGTTTCCGGCATAATAGCTATCGTGATAAAGTCGCCCAGATTTCGAAGTGTCATAATAAACACAAGAAAGGGAAAGAAAAAAATGAAAACGATGCTGATCGTCCCGCCCAAGGGACCGAAGAGGCAACGGAGATGCTCTACGAAAGATTTCCCCTGCATTTGCCTAGCGATGGAGGCATATAAAGGTATCAATAACAGATGGAAACCTAAGGAGACTGGGATGGAGAGCCAGGCATCTTGTTTAGCGACAGCGGTAATTACCGCTGGGAGCACCAGATATGCGCTTCCTATTTGATACAATGCAAACCACAAAATAGCTTGTCGAACCGTCAAATTGGAATTCATTCCAATGCCCCCTTAAGATAACATTTCTGTAAGTAACCGACTTATTGGTTGGAATAGGATTTGAATGCCCGTCAGTGGAGTCGGCAGTTTAATGTTGGCGATCCGTAGGATAATCAATATAACGCCTATAATCAACAATATCGAGCTGAATACAATTTCACGCACATATTGTTTCTCCTTGAATTTTTTAAACTCATACAAAGATGTTAAAATGGAAGTTACGAGAATCACATAAAGCATTGCATTCACTCCTGATTGTGTATTCCCATATCAATTGGACTGGTAATGTCTCCGAACCGGACTAAACGATAATTGAGCTGAATATCCACTTTAAGGGTTTGAAATTTTTGTGGCCAATCCTCTTTCCATTTATGCCATTCACGTGGGAACTTGCGGTGAAGAGCTTCTCCAAACCCGAATATATCGGAACCGATTTGTTGTGCGTACGAAATGCCTTCCTTCAAAGACTGTTCCAGATGCTCTTTAGCTGATTCTTGAAGATCTCTAAATGTCTCTTCATTCTTAAGGTTGGCATTGCACGAGACCGTTCCGATATTGGATTCTGTATCCACAATAAGAGAAATGTGCGGCTCATGGTCTATTATTTCTGGACGCATCTTTACTTTGGAACGGATTACTTCAACAACAAATTTTCCTTTGGAATTCGGACAATCGATGGAAGCTACGGTGCTGGAAACACGGTTGGATATATAGGTAAAGGCTTTACTTTGTGAATCATCCATCCAATCGATAAGTCGGTCGCCCTTGAAAACACCAATTCCAGTGAAAAAATATTTAACATGTTGGGGCGACTTTGTCACATTATCAATAGTTAGACCTTTTTCTAGGTTTGTCAGTCGAATACCGGTGAGAACCGGTTCAATGCCATCATCTGTAAATTTTTGTAAAATATCTTTCACATTGACCGCGGAAGTTGGAGCCCATGCTTTTTCAGAAAGCCTTAATGCCTTATACATATCCATTGCAGGCAAGACCTCGGTCGGAGCTACAAAAGTAACGGCCTCCTTTGCCGTGTTTCCTCTGACAACGGCCAAATAGAAATCAGGCCGAACTTCATGATCACGGAACAGAAAGTCCAGCGGCTCCTTGATTCCTTTTTTGGCCGTTTTTTCATCAAAAATAACAAACTTTAAGTGAGACATATACATTTTTCGGGACGATTCCGTTGTTAATTTTCGAATAGCTTCAAATATGGTATCGGCGCGTTTGGAAAAAACGATCGTTGGCGTCCGTTCCATGGGGGAATTATGAGACATTTTCGATGGGTCAACCACTTGTAAACTGACTTCATATTGGTCATCAACTGCATCAATGCCCAGAGCCATTACGACGGAAATTGCGCTCAATTCCTTACTGTTCCAGCAACCCGTAAGAAACACCATTAACCAGATGCACATAAACAGTAATAAAATGGTGGATCGATACGAGTTCATGATGGTCTACTCCTTTAGTTTTTGCGATGTTTTTTTTTAGTTCTATATGGAAAACGTAATATGGCGTCCCTCTGCTCCGACGATTTGTAATTGGCAAAGGGGCTCAAATACGGTACACCGAACGAATGAAGCCCATTCAGATGCACAAAGAGCATGAGGATACCAACAGTCAATCCGTACACACCAAACATAGCGGCTATGCCTATGAAAGCGAAACGTAATATCCGGATTGGAATAGCAAAGGTGTACGAGGGAATGACAAAGCTCGAAATGGCAGTTATTGCAACAACAATGACCATAACAGCCGAAACGATGTTTGCTTCTACAGCTGCCTGGCCGATCACTATTGACCCAACAATTGAAACGGCTTGACCGACCGTCCGTGGCATACGAAGACCTGCCTCCCTCAGAATTTCAAAAACCACTTCCATGATCATTGCCTCAATAAATGCTGGAAACGGTACTCCTTCACGTTGCGCGGATAAGCTTAATAACAAAACTGTTGGAATCATATCCTGATGGAATGTCGTTAATGCGACATAAATGGCCGGAGCCAACATACAGATTGCTAGACAGATGTACCTTAATATTCGAATGATACTGCTGTAAATAAAGGATTGATAATAATCTTCTGCGGATTGAAGGAAATCTGCAAACACCGCAGGTGCAAGGATGGCGAAGGGAGATCCATCCACAAATATCGCAATTTTCCCCTCCATAATTCCTGCTGCAATAGAGTCTGGGCGATCAGAATTATAAAAGAGCGGAAATATCGTGAGTTGCTTATCTTCATGGAGACATTCTTCCAAATATTCGCTTTCAAGTACACCTTCTACATGCATGTTCTTTAACTTGGATATCATGTCCTGCACCTTTTTTGGGTCAGCGACCCCATGTAAATACATGACAGATATATCGGTCTTGGTTTTTTCGCCAACTTTTACCGTAGTTAGACGTACTCTTGTATCCTTCACTCTTCGACGAACCATAGTCGTATTCGTACGTAAAGTTTCTGTAAACGCTTCTTGCGGACCTCTGACCACAGGCTGTGTCTTCGAGTCCGTAATGCTGCGTTCTTCCCATCCAGGCAAAGAAATGACCAATCCTTCATCCATATCGTCCAGAAGTAGGAGAAGACCACCTGAGAGGATCTGTTCCAAAGCATCTTCAAAGTTTTGAGTAAAGCTTGCTTCACCAATGTCCAAAATTGCGTTTTTCAATAACGGTAAAGTGATCTCGTCAGAGGAAACACGATCATGCAACGGACGGATCACGTTGTCCTGTACCTTTTGCATGTCAGTCATTCCATCCAAATAAAAAAGAGCGGCGTGTTTATGGCCAGTCGTGATCTCACGAACAATAAAATCCGAACTGTTTCCCATGAAGTCACAAATGAGATCGATATTCTGGCATAATTGTCTTGAAAATTTGGTATGTAACTTCATTTTCACCCTCCTCAGATACGTAGTATTAACAATAATCCGAAATAATACCACAATAATCCATGATTATGTTTGTTGTCGGTAAGGTTAAAAACATCTTTAACGGTAGAGGATTCGGGCTAAGTAATTTTTGAAGAAAGCTACGGACAACAAGGAACTGACGATGCAACTCTTGGATAAGGGAAATTTTGATATAGCAAACAGCGTAGAAGAAGTGGGACTACGAAGGGTACAATACCTGCAATAATATACTATATGCCATTTATCTTAAGATGTATTATTTCATGAGAATACGTTAAAGGAGTTTTCCTCATGAATATTACATCTGTTTTAATTTACTGTTTTATTGCCACTTTTACACCAGGTCCAACTAATATCGTTATACTATCTACAGTCCATAATTTTGGGGCAAAAAAAGCAATGAAATATACGTATGGAGCAACTCTAGCTTTTGGTTTATTACTTGTTATTTCTGCTATATTGAATACAATGCTTATAACGATCATACCGAAGATTTTAATTGTTATGCAGATAATTGGAAGCTGTTATATGTTCTATCTCGCCTATCAAGTTTACAAAATGGATACATCCAATCCAACCGTAAACCAATCAGCTACCTTTATGTCAGGCTTCCTTATGCAGTTTCTAAATCCAAAGGTAGTACTATTTACAATGACTGTAATTCCTAGTTTTATTATGCCCCACTATATCGCAATACCTGCGGTGACGATAAGTATTGTCGCTATAACGCTTATTGGTTTTTTAGCATTTGTGACATGGGTTCTTTTCGGTGCAATCTTCAAGGAGTTTTTACAGAAGCATAAAAAGACTGTTAATATAATGATGGCCTTGTTTTTAGCCTATGCGGCCATAATGATATGGATGTAGGTAAGCTTGTTAGGGGTGATTGAATTGGACAAATTTATCTATAAGAAATCAGCAGGTATTACTGCGCTATCAGCAAGTCTTTCTGAATTTAAGTATAAGAAGCACTCTCACATGGAATATGCAATAGGCGTAACATTGCGTGGAATTCAAGAGTATACCTTGGATGGCAGCTTACAGTTATCCTATCAAAATGGTGTGATGCTTTTTAATCCAGAACAGGCGCATGACGGAATGGCACATAATAAGGTGGGGCTTGATTATGTCATGCTATATATTGAGCCACAATTGCTTTTAGAGATTATTGAGCACAAGGATATCGTACGGTTTTCAACGCCAATTGTGTATGACTATAGCCTTGAACAAAAAATATTAAGTCTTTCTAAGGCTATCTTAAGCGAAAAAGATGAGGCTTTGTGTAGCGAATTACTTTTATCCTTGACGGATAGCCTTTTTCAAACCAATCTTTCTACAGACAATAAGAAAGAGAACGTGTTAATTCGAATAGCGAAGGATATGATTCATACCAACTTAGAACATGTACTTAAACTTGACGAGATATGTAAAGAGCTTAATTTATCGAAATTTCAGTTTATCCGATTATTCAATGCTCATACTGGAATTTCACCATACCAATACTTTCTTAACTGCAAGATCGAACGTGCAAAGCAGTTAATAGAAAAAAATAGAGATATTTATTCAGCAGTAGCAGAATGTGGTTTTGTTGATTTAACCCATTTAAATAAACACTTTAAAAGTGTATATGGAACAACAGCATTTGAATATATGTCACATTTAAATTGAGGAGGAGGGAATACGTTGAAACAAACTACAGATTTGTTGAAGATGAAGCAAAACAATGAAAAGATTGTCATGTTAACAGCCTATGACTATCCTTCTGCAAAGCTTGCAGAACAAGGGGGCGTTGACGTCATATTGGTTGGTGATTCGCTTGGAATGGTTGTTCTGGGTTACGATTCAACAATTCCAGTTACAATCGAAGACATGATTCACCACACGAAAGCTGTTAAACGAGGAGCGAAGGATACATTTATCATTACGGATATGCCGTTTTTAACCTATCATTTGTCTGTTAGAGATACATTAATCAATGCTGGGGAATTAGTTCAAGATGCCGGTGCCCATGCGGTGAAGCTGGAAGGTGCCGATGAAGTCGTCGAACATATCGCCGCCCTGACAAGAGCAGGAATTCCTGTCTGCTCCCACCTGGGACTGACTCCGCAAACTGTTGGAGTTTTAGGCGGATATAAGGTGCAGGGAAAAGATGCATTAGCCGCTAAAAAATTGCTGGAAGATGCTAAGAAATGTGAAGCGGCTGGAGCATTTGCTCTTCTTTTGGAATGTGTTCCAAGACAACTTGCAGAAGAAGTAACCAAAGCCCTTTCGATTCCGGTGATTGGAATTGGTGCTGGATTGGATGTGGATGCCCAGGTTCTCGTATATCATGATATTTTAGGCTATGGTGTTGAACGGGTTCCTAAGTTTGTGAAACAATACCATTCGCTGAATCCGTTTATATTGGAGTCCATTCAAGCTTATACTGCTGATGTGAAGAATAAACGGTTTCCTGAAGAAAAACATACTTTTACGATGAAGGAAGAGGAACTGAAAGTACTTTATGGAGGTAAGGCTGGTGATTCACGGTACTGAAGATCCGATTATCCCTTATGAACATGGAAAAAATCTGGCTAACGAAATTACAGGTGCGGTTTTACTGAGTTCAATAAAACAGCGGTAGTCTAGGACTTTATTTTTCCGTCCATGGCTGCCGCTGTTTCTATTACTTGGATCATCAGTCTAATGTAGTATCGTTTTACTCTTTGCCATTCCTCGTTCAACTAGTGTTAGGTTCAACTAGCGTTTTCCGTTAGGTAATTAGTAAAAGTACATAAGGGGTTATACAAAATAATGCTTGTTTTCATTAACCCATTGAGTAAATGTTCTGGCTGGCTTGCCTGTAACTTGTTCTACTGTCGGTAGAACGGTATAGGCTCCTTTAGGAGGGTTTTTCCCAATCCCTATAATAAAGTATTCAATAAATTCATTGTCATAGCCTTTGCTTTTCCAATCTTGTTGTACTTGTTCTTCTGTAATTTCAACAAGATCAATGTATTTATCTATAACTACAGAAATTTGTTTAACCATACTTCTTGGAGACAATGCTTCTGGTCCTGTCAAATCATATGTCCGCTTATCATGGCCTTCTTCTGTTAGTGCCTTTACTGCGACATCAGCGATATCAGCTTCATGAATTCTAGCGCTTAAACTATCGGGGAAAGCCGTACGAATAAGTCCTTCTTTTTGGATTGATTCTGTCCAACCACTGTAAAGTGCATTTTTCATAAATTCCACTGGCTTTAGTAAAGTCCATTCCATTCCGCTATTTTTAATAACGTCCTCAATTGGGTTCCCTTCAAAATCTAACAGGGCTACAATTCTTGCAACATTAGCTTGTTTTGCCATCTGAATAATTCTTTTGTTTTTTATAAATTTTTCGTCCGTTTGTTCACTCTGAGTGATCAGAAACAAGCTATCTATAGTATGGAGATGTGCTTGTATAGTTTCGGGAATATCAAGATCACCTAGAACTACTTGTGCTCCTTTAGGCAAGTTGCTTTCCTTCCTTGATAATGCCTTTACTTCTATATCTTTTGCAAGTAGTTGTTCAACAATATGACTTCCCACACTTCCTGTTGCTCCTGTAACTAGAACTTTCATTCCTTATATCCTCCCAAGATTAATTATTTAGGTATTACTTTCGATTAGATACTCCTCATGGTCTACTGCTATTTGAAGGTTACTTGGTTATAATAAAGTGTGGTGTAACACCATAGTCAAGGAGGGATTTCATGGAGAATAATGTTCACACTCATTTAACGTCAGGACAATTTGCAAAAGTGATGGGTATTAGCAAGGATACTTTATTTCACTATGATCGACTTGGAATTCTTTCTCCTGAATTTAAAGCTGAAAATGGGTATAGATATTATTCAATTAATCAAATGGATGTTTTTAAAGTGATTTCAATACTTAAAGAATTAGAAATGCCATTAAAAGAGATAAAAGAGTATTTAAATAAAAGGTCACCTCAGGAGCTCATTGTCCTACTTGGGAAAGAAGAGGCAATGCTGAATTCAAAAATTAAACAACTGCAAAAAATGAAAAGTATAATATCAGAGAAGAAACGAATTACCCAAGCAGCAACTGAGATCATTTCAACTGATATTATTATTGAGGAAAAAAAGGAGGAGTTTTTGGTAGTAACAGAGGCTGATCCTTACACAAATGATAAAAGCATTTACGATTCTATGATAAAACACGAAAAGTACTTGAACATTTATAGTATTGATGCTTCCCATACAGTAGGCTGGATGAGAGATACTAAAAGAGTCTTAACAAATGAAACATTCAATTATGATTATCTTTTTACTAGAGTTAGTAAAAAATCAAATTATTCAAATTTCAAGCGAGAAAAAGGAACATATTTAATCGCGTACCATACAGAGGGATACTCAAGCGTATGTGACACTTATGATCGAATAATAAGTTATGCTAAAGATAAGAGCATAGAATTACAGGGATTTTTTTATGAGGATGTTTTGTTAGATGATCTTTCAGTTAGAGGTTATGAAGAGTATTTAATTGAGATCTCTGTTCAAATTTTAAAGATGTAGATTAGAAAACAAAGAAGACCCATCACGATAAATCAAACTTTCCTGCTGGTTAAACATCCATGCATCCCAATAAAACATTTTCCTCGCTGTAGTGAATGCCTAATGTCTGTTGAGCCGTACTTACTACTATTAATTGGGGTGATCTACAGATCGCAAGAGATAATGAATGCAAACATTCAAAAAATACAGGTTGAAAATAGTACCATATCGAACTATAATATTAGTACGATATGGTACTTTTTTTGAGAAAATGGAGGTGCACATGGGAATTATAAAAGGAAGATCTGTTTTTTTATCAGCATCCATAGATGCATTGCTGGCTAGAATAGTTTCAAGAAAACACAGGGAATCTGAGGTTGATACTTTAACAGCAACTCAAGCAAGGATTTTGTTTTATCTTTGGACGAAAGACGAAATACCTATACATGAAATCTCAAGGGTTACCAATCTTCAAAAGTCAACTTTAACGAGTATATTAGCTAAGTTGGGAAAAGCAGGACATATCAGTTTTATGCCTTGCCAAACAGACAAACGGAAAACAATAGTTAAAGTAGTGAACAGAAATGAAAAATTAGTGGAATTGAACAAAAAGATTATTGATGAAGTCGGAGAGATTTTTTACAAGGGATTTAGCGAGGAAGAAATAGCATTGTATCAAAGTTTCTTAATAAGAACTTTAGATAACCTGATAGAATGCGAGAATGAAAAAAAGTGAGGAGAGAGAGTATGAATAAAAAACTAAGAATGGTATCCTTCGTACTTTTAGCAACATTGGCTTTTGCCACACAAAAGGAAAGTTTCGTAGCTGCTGAAAGTCCTCCTACAGATGTGATTAGTATGGCTCCTACCTATAAAGATGTGGTGTATGCAACCGTAACTAATGACGATGGAAAGAAAAAAGAGTTAAAAATGAACATCTTTAAGCCGGAGGGTGTAACCGAAGCAACTCCTGTCTTGGTATATATTCATGGTGGAGGATGGGCTATAGGGGACTATCAGGGCGATGATGCGCCTAAAGATGCAAAGAAGGAAACAGCCGCGCCACCAAATCGACCAGCACAAATGACAGGTAGAGCTACAGATCAAGTGGCTACAGATTCAGCATATCAAGTTTTCAAAAAAGTATTAGAAGATAAAATTGCTTTCGTTTCCATAGATTATCGGCTAAGTGGCGAAGCTATTTTTCCGGCTCCCATTTATGATGTTAAGGGCAGTATCAGATATCTGCGTGCACATGCCAAGGAATACGGTATTGATCCAGAAAAAATTGCAGTAGCAGGAAATTCTGCAGGTGGACATCTGGCTACCGAACTCGCTGTTACTAGTGATATAAAAGAGCTTGAAGGTGATGTTGGGGGCAATCTTGAGTATTCAAGCAAAGTAATGGCTGCAGTTGATTTTTACGGTCCAACAGATATGTTTACCATGGGCCCTGAGATGGACCCAACCCTGCAATCTCCTGAGGAGGCAGCCGAAACACATGACTCTCCACGAGCAGCTGAAGCCAAACTTCTTGGATTTGATAAAGAAGGACAAGGTGTGGCAGTCCTGAGAGATATTCGGGATAAAAAACAAACCAATTCTCCTTATTGGGAAAAAGTAAAGTTGGCAGAATTGGCAAGTCCTATAAATTATGTATCTTCAGATGATCCACCCATGTTTATTGCACATGGAGGAAGTGACAGTTTAGTATCTATTCAACAAAGTTTGAGACTTAGAGATACTCTTAACCATGCAGGAGTAGAAAATATTTTTATGTCTAACTCTAAAGCTCCCCACGGTGGCCAGGGTGAAGATGTCAATAATGCAGCTATAACCTGGGTAACAAAAAAATTGCTTAATAAGTGAGAAATTTTAAATATTTATGTTATTTTATTAAAAAAAGGGATCTCCATTTATGGAGGTTCCTTATTCTTTAAAGCCTACTTTAGATGAATTAGATTGGCTCTTTTAACCGTTTCATTGCAGATTAAGTCGTTAGGCTATGAGTTAGATTAATTAATGTACTACCCATTGGATATCAAGATGAAATGTTTCTTGAACGGAAGATGCCGATCGAACAATAGGATCAGACAATTTTGTAGCGGAAAATGCTCATATGTGAGATGGCTTGATGATTTTAGGAACTCTATCCTAAGGGGTAGGGCTTCTTTTGGTTTGTTCTATTTAATAAATAGTCTGTGCTTGTTTGGTGGAAATTTGCCAATAGTCCTTCAATTATTCCTAGTGAAATATTCGCTAAAATTCAATATTGATATTTCCAATAGGATATTCTTATTTTTGGGGAACAAAACGCATCTACGGATCCGAAATTTACGCAAAGTCTGTATCAAGAAGGAGAAGATGAAATGAGTATCTTGGAGGATTTATATTACGGCAAATGGTATCCAAGTGAACGAATCAAACCGAAGAACCCTGAACTTGAACTAACCCATCAGAAAATATCCGCTTCTATGGAAACTCTAAAAGCAAGATTGCCAGAACAAGATTATAAGTTAATTGAAGAACTATCTGATTTAAATGATGTCCTAATTTCTATATTATCTGCCTCGGATTATATTTCTGGGTACAAAACGGGAGTTTTGATGATGTTAGAAATATTTGATGGGAAAAATTATCGAAACTAAGGTATACCTTTGTAAAGTAAAGGGAAAGAAAACTTATACAGAATAGAGTTAAAAGGCAAGGGCCGGACGCTATAGCGTACCGGCTTATTTAATATGAGATGGCTGTTAATCTTATGATCATATAACTGAAATAAGATATATTTTCACGATTATTCAGAAGAAGATGAGGCATTAAAAAGGTACTTATTTATAATGAAGGGGGAGCTGAATTTAATAAATATAAGTCAGAGGTCATAGGGATTAAGTCTTCTAATTCATATAACAATTAGTAATAAAGATGGTTTTCCATAAATTTGAATAATGTTATTATGTCTTAATGAACTCAACCGAGGTAAATTATGACAACAATTAAAGTGACACCTGAACAACTTATAACTGTCTCTAAGAAATTTGAGCTTGCGCAGCAAACGGCGATGCAAATGAATAGTCAGTTATCGCAGCAAATTTCGTTTATGGAACGATTTTGGGAGGGGATAACAAAGGAGCAATTCTATTATAGATTCCAAACATCTCAGAAGAATATGGCTGACTTTGTTACACTAACAGATTCGATTGCTAGAGAACTACGGCAGCATGCAAATAAGTTTAGATTAGCAGATATGATGGAGGATGGGAATCTAGACCCAGGTTGCTTGCCACCTCCACCGAATACTTGCGCAGTTCCTGTTGCAGATACACGAAATGCGCTTCAGAAATCGGCGGATAGCTTAACGGAGCTTGGGCAGGATTTTGTAGCAGCTAATTCAGAACGATATGAGAAAAAATTTGATTCAGTCTGGAGCTTCCTAGATTATATGTCGTACGGCATTCCGAAGGGAATGTATCAAGGGTACATGGAACGGGCAGCTAAACAAAACGATTCATGGAATGACATGCTCAATTTCGGTACATTTGGAGTATCGGGCATGATTCAGGGAGCATTTAATCCCACAAATGCATGGTCAAAAGAACATATGGCAAATTTGATTGGTACAGCTGGTTTGATGATAGGTTCTACGACAACTAAAGCGCTGATTAAGCCCAAAAATATTTTGGAAGGGTCTGTAAAGTTTGAATCGACTCAGAGTAAAGCCAATATTTTAAAAGAAAGCGAACAGCGCTCTTCTAATATAAAATCAGACGATTTTAATTATGCTGAAACTGGTGCTCGTAATATTTCTCCAGAGCAATTTTTTAGAGAAGAAGCTATTGCAGAAGAGTTGTATGAAAAATTTAGGAATTTAGGAAATCAAGACGTGGAAGCCATTTCTAAAAATACTGGTTTTTCAGAAAATAGAATTCAAAGAATCAAAGACCATGTTTTTAACGATACCCACATTAAAGATCATGGAATCGGGAGATTTGACCCAGACTTTGAGTTATCACAAGCGTGGGAGAGATTAATGGATGGGAAGTATGTGGATTCTGATGTACAATTACTACATCATGAGCTTTTTGAATCGAGATTTGAAGGCATATTCCATACGAATTACAGAACAGCACATGATAAAACTATAGAATCTGGAAGACCATGGAATTGGGAAAAGATTTATGAGGAGTGAGAATAATGGCCGTATATATAATCATGTTAAAAGATTACGAAGATGAGGAAAAAGTTGTATATAGTTATGGACCGAGTGAAGATGTAATGGGGAAAATAGAATATGACAAAAAAAATGAGGTTATAAATCAAATTTTACCGATAGTTTCAGAGAATTATGCTGACGAATTTTTCTTTAAGAGAGCGGGACGAAGGTTGGCAAGGATGATTATTAAAGAGAATGGAAACTTCGTAGAAAAAACTACTATTGAATCGTAAGTGAAATATATAAACTATTTACAAGAATCGTAGAAACAAATGGCGATGCCATTTTAGTTTTTTAAAGTAGCTCTCACATTAGGAGTTACTTTTTTTTATTACAAGAGGTGCAGTACGAGGCTTGGGAAATACGTGTAGACAGAAGGCTTTCTTTATAGATGAGAAAGTTTGCTAGTGAAATCGAAGATATTGTAAATGAATTCTAGTTAAGGGAATTACATCTAATTCAGATTATGTTAACAATCAATAATATTAAGGGGAGTACGTAAAGGTGATTTTGAGAATGGAAGCATTTATTTTACTTTATAAAGAATAGTATGATGAGACTGTGGTTGTGTATAGATAAGGTCCAAAAAAGAATTCATGAGAGAAAATCCAATTGAATAAAGATACTAAGTTATTTTCTGAGATTGAGCCTATACAAGATTCAAATCATTCAAACACATTTTTATTTTGACAGAGCAGCACAACAAATGGCTCGATGCTTCATTAAAGAAGGGGAGTATTTCCTGATAAAATGACAATTGGATCATAACTAAACTATAATACAATGATTATAACCAGAGCTTTCTCCTTAATTTACTGGAGTGAGCTTTTAGCTTAGTTAGCCAATTACGAAGACTAATGTAATATTTTTTTTCGAAAATGGCTCTTAAGTATTAGGCAAAAAGATCAGGTAACATCGACCAATAGTTCATTTGTATGATACTATAAGTACATAAAGTCGAAATAAGGAAGCAAATTCTTTAATTGTATCTTATTACATTTGATTAGTTTGAGGTGAACTCATGCAAGCTAATAGAAAAAGTATGAATGAAAATGATAATATGATCCTTTTTTCTGAGGTAGAAGGTATGTGCCCTTTCTGTTCTAAAAGCTTACTATATGTGAAAGATGGAATTAGGAGGAAGATATTTGAAGCTGCTCATATTTACCCATTAAATCCAACAAAAGAAGAATCCTTATTGTTAAAAAACGTAGAGAAATTATCTCAAAATGTAAACGATTTGAATAATTTGATTGCCTTATGTCGTGATTGTCATAAAAAATTTGATTCCCCACGAACTATAGAAGAATATAAAAAATTACTCATCATAAAAAAGGAGATTATTAGAAGAAATGAGAGGAGAGCAGACTATCATAGTTATCAAATTGAGGCAGAAATTAAAATAATACTAAATAAACTTGTGGAAAACGAAAATGAATTATCTCCTCAGATTCTAAATTTAGATGCATTGAAAGTTGATGAAAAGGCGAATATAACTCTGAATAGACTTACAAAGAGACGAATTAAAAGTGATGTAGCGGACTACTATTTCTTTGTGAAGGAACAATTTATAATGCTGGACAAAGAATGTCAATATTCCTTTGATACAATTGCTTCTCAAGTAAATACATTTTACCTAAAATTGAAGAAAAATAAACATACACAAGAAGAGATTTATAATCATATGGCTGAATGGTTAAGTAAAAAGACAGAGAATAGTTCTCTAGAAGCATGTAAAATTATAGTCTCTTTTTTCATACAAAATTGCGAGGTGTTTTCGTGATTATACCAAATAAAGTTATAAACTATAATGATTCGATTATAAATAAAATGTTAGTGCTACTAACCGAACTTTCTCAATCTAATTTCCAAATTAAAGAATTATACTTTAGTACTCAAAATTCTTTTGAAGAGATTGATGAATTTATATATTCTTTGGATGTACTTTATATTCTTAATGCCATTGATGTGGACTTCGATAAAGGAGTAATATCATATGTTGAAACTAATTGAATGTGAGCTATTTCGTAAAAAAAGAATAAAGTTTCACGAGGGCTTAAATGTTGTCTTAGGTGACAACCAAGCATCTAACTCTATTGGAAAATCCACACTTCTTATGATTATTGATTTTATTTTTGGTGGAGATTCATATATTGAACATAATGATGATGTCGTTTCTGAATTAGGACATCATGAATTTTTCTATATCTTTGAATTTAATAAAGAACTATTTTATTTTAGCAGAGGAACTCTTGAACCAAAAGAGGTTTATAAATGTAATAACAGATTCCAAAAAATAGAGCAAATAACTATAGCAGAATATAACAAATTATTAAAAGAATATTACTCCATCTCATGGGGACAAACCTTTAGATCTGTAGTAAGTCTTTTTTCAAGGATATGGGGAAAATATAATTTAGAAGTTAAGAGACCCCTTCATAATTTTCCAAAAGAAAAAAATGTTGATACAGTTAAAAGATTATTATTACTATTCAATCAGTACAATGAAATATTAGATAATGAAAAGAAATTAAAAAATTTAAAGGAATCTGACTGGGCTATAAAAAAGGCAAAGAAATTCGATTATATTCCTAAAATAACCCCCAAAAAATATGAAAAAAATATTATAGAAAAAGATAAAATTGAATTAGAGATTTCTAAATTAAAAGAGGATATTGTTAATACAACTGTCAAATTGTCTGAAGCTTTATCTGATGAAGTTTTTCAGCTTCAAAGTCAAAAAAAAGCATTTTTAAAAGAAAGAGATTACTATAAGTCAAGGCTAGAAAGAATCAACAGAAGTATTAAAAATAAGGTTAATTCGAGTAATTTTGAACTTCTTTTAGCATATTTTCCAAATGTAAATATTGAAAGATTGGAGAATATAGATTCATTTCATAATGGTATTACTAAAATACTTAGTCAAGAGTTATTGCAAGCCAGAAAAGATGCATCGAAGAATCTAGAAGCATTCAATAATGAGTTAAACATAATTGATATAAAAATAGATGATTTAGTGGAAAATAGCAGACATAACAATTATTTATTTGAAAAACTATTTGAGTTATCTGGTAAAGTATCTAATATTGAGCTGGAAAATAAATTTTTTGTAGAATCTAATAGACTGCAAAAAGAAATTATTAGTACTGAAACAGTTCTTAGTGAAAGTAAACAACAGTCATTGTCAACAGTCATGGATCGGATTAACAAAAAGATTATTTCTATTAATGAGAAAATTCATACAGAAAAACGGAGAGCACCTGAACTGACTTTGTTTGAAAAGGACTATGAGTATAAGGTTTTTGATAATACTGGAACTGGGAAAGCATATACAAATTTATTCATTTTAGATATATGTATATTTGACTTAACACCACTACCTATTTTGATACATGATTCAGTACTATTCAAAAATGTTGAAAATAGTGTGGTTGACAATATTATTGAATTATATGATGAGCAACGAAAACAAACATTCATTTCAATTGATGAATTAAATAAATATTCAAGTACTACACAAGAAATTTTGATTACACATTCTGTAATCCAACTTTCAAAGGATAAACTTTTATTTGATAAAGATTGGAGGGCGTAATAGTAATATTTAGCTATGAAATCTATTCAAAGTAGATGTTTAGTATGCTAATAACAACTCAAATCATTGGGTCGGTTAATGTGAGAGATGAATTCAGCAAAAATACAAAAAATACATTATCTAAAAGAGTAGGTGGTTGTTGTTCTAATCCAAATTGTTAAGGGAGAACTTTATATTGAAGAACGATAAAGGGGCAACGTTAAAATGGGGAAAATAATGGATGTTAGTTTAACTTTTGAGTCAAAAGATGAAGGTACAATTATAGTAGGAACAAACAAAGGATTAGATCATTTAACCTACCCAGAAATAAAAAAAATGATAGGTAATAAAATTCTTATTAAATATGCAAATCAAAATGAAATGGTATTAAGCGTTAGCTCTGTTCAAATTTCAACTTCAATGGCTGAAAAGAAGAATATTGGAATATGCATTGGTAAGTTAGCATCTCCTGATCTTGTTCAAGTGGGGGCAAGTATTTACAGTTTGGAACATTAATTAATATCTGTTTAAAGGAGGAATAAAATGAATATAGTAAAAAAAATAGAAGAAGGAAAATGTTCAATACAAGAGTTAGAAAATTTGCTGGAAGAAAAGAACCCCATAGTTTTATATCATGCATTGACACATATCGGAAAAGAAGGCCTCCGTACAGAGGAAATTATAAAAAAGTTAAGTGAATTGTCTTCAAAAAGGGAACCTCAAGATAAGATGATAGGTCATTATAAAGTAGGAGACTTAGCAATAGCTACTATGATAAAACTTGGAGAAAAAGAAGATGAGATAACTGGGTTTAAGATATTAGATGAATTTGAAAAAAAGATGGTTTTCCGTTTATTTGAAGAAATCGAATGGTAATGCCTCCTGTTCGTTTGAATGAATGCACTTAATTCAAAACTTATTTCATCTCGAACCATGAGGAGAAATAAGTTTTTTTCATATCTAATGGAGGTGAACCAAATGAATAGAATACTTATTCAAGCTGTAGAGCGTTTGTATTCAATTCATTTTGAAAGTTTAGTCAAGTCCAAAATTCGCCGAAAACGTCGCTCTAGGAGAAACTACTTAGCTGCTGAGTGTGTAGAGTAAAAGCCTAACCAAAAATGGGTAACGGATATTACGCAATATCGAGTGGGCGAACGCTGGTGGTATCTTTCTGCGATAAGGACTTGCCAAAGCTTTTGCAAGGCAAAAGGCGTGACCGGGCTGATCATTCATAACGACTAGTTTAAAAATGGGTGAGAGGTGTTTTTACTTGTGGTGGTACTTTAAAAGGAAATTCTTTTGGTCAATCAGATTCTTGGCAGAAAACAATTGAATTTTTTATGAATTAGGGCGTGTCTTCAAACTCAGGCAAGCCAAACCATAATGGTTGCCAAGGCAAAAAAAGACTTGAATGTACACGCCAATTTATCATAGTGAGTCGCCAGACGACGATAAATTCTTTACTTTATTAAAGAAGCATTCCACCAAATAACGTTTTTTTGTAAACGTCCTGATCATATTTTAGGGTGACTCGGCGATTTTTCTTTCCGGAAATCACTGGAATAGCTTGTTGTTCCTTCAAAAACATGCGAATGACATGGATATCTTACGCGCGGTCGTCAAACACTTGGGATGAACATTCCGGGATTATTCGTTTTAGGCTCCATGTTTTCGACAAACAGTAATGATGGAAGGAGATAAAGGGGTGAACGGTGTTTTATCCCAGTCCGAATATTGATTTTCGATACAAAAGCCGCGGCTCGTTAATAAACGCTGAAGCGTGTCATTATCAGTAAAGCGACATGCAATTCGAGAAATTGTTTTCTCCGATCCCCAATCACGGATCGTGACCCAGTGCATGATCTGGTTACTTGAATCATACGACTGTGTCCCAGATATCTTGACTTTAATTCCATCTTTATCGATAAAATTTCCCCAGATGCTTTCCTCTTGGTTGGATAAATCGGTTCCCAAGGGGTTTCGTGTTTCAAAAACAAATATCCCATTTGATTCTAGGTGCTTGTAGACGGTTTCGAGTAAGGCTCGTTGATCGTCATCGCTCAAAAATGCCTGGAATGCATTTCCTGTCAAATAAATCATGGAAAAACGCTTTTCGGAATCGAATGTACGAGCATCAGCTTCAATAAAATCCACAGGCAAACCTTGAGCTTTAACCCGCGCATATTCAAGCATCGATGAAGAAATGTCAACACCTGTTATATGTATCCCCGATTTTGATAAATGAATGGTTGTCAATCCTGTACCACATGCAAGTTCCAGAACCTCACCTGGGTTCAATCTAGCCATATCAAGATAGAAATTGTATTTATTAGTCTCACCGCCAAATTCAAGATCATAATTAATCGGGTCTCGATACTCTTCAAGATTATCGTGATTTATCAATATGAATCATCCCTTCACTACACTACAGATTCCTTTAAATCATCCTTCATTATACCATCCATTCTCGGTTTTGCGATATATGGAAACCACGTTGATGTTTTATAAAAAAAGGACTGACGCGCCAGCACTTTTAAAACAAAAAAGCCGCTAATTTAGCGGATCTGATGATGAAGGTATAATTATTGTAGGAACAAATAAAGGATTAGATCATTTAACCTACCCAGAAATAAAAAAAATCATAGGGGATAAAATTCTTATTAAATACGCAGATCAAAATGAGACGTAAAAAAGGCGGTTTCCCCTTTTGGGGAAACCATTCGTTATACATAATTCTTTTAAATATTTACTAAATATCCGCATTAACCATACTCTGAATTTTTTATGCGAGAAATTATAGTATTTATATCTCTTTGTTATAGGAACTTCTTCATTTCATTAAATGCTAACTCTCTGTGACCTGCTTGGCAGTGTTGCTCACCACCCGTTTCTTTAGTAAATACTTTGGTTGTAATGGACGCAGCATTGATTAATTCTTGTTGGATTTGAGCGAGTCGGCTAATAGGTACGTATTGATCATCTTCTCCAGCTAATAAAAGAACATCTTGATTAATGAATGCTCCAATGCCTTGCATCGTGTGCTTTTCGAAATTTTTAATGAGATCAAAGGGCGTTGCTTCACCGGTGTTTTCCATCCCTTTGGTAATCTTCCAATGCAAATCAATATTGTGAGTCATCATCTGTTCGAATAATGTATTCACTTGATCTACTTCATTACGATCGACTAGCTGCATCATACTCTGATACGTTTCTTCTGGCATTCCCATTTTTAAGGCATCTAAACCACAATAGAAAATGTTAAAAGCAACTACTTTATCGATTCTCTTTTCGAAGGCTGCCGCACGCATTGCTAAATATCCTCCCCAAGAAGCACCTACGAGACTAACACGATCTAATTTGAAATAATCAATCACCGTTGATATGGGCTTTTCCCAGTTATGAATGAATTTTAGGCCGTTTTTTAAAGCAGTTCCTTGGCCAGGGCCATCGAATACAATAATATTGTAATCAATTCCCTTCATAAATCTCATCATTTTAAGCATCTCTTCCATGTAAGAATCATACCCACCAAAGACAAGTAATGTTTTCGTAGCTCCAGGCGTCAATAATTTTACAGCAGGAAGATACGAGTCTTCATAGGGAATCTTGTAGGATTCATAATCAAAATCATGAAAGCCTTTATAGAACATTTCTCTATATTTTCGATACATTTTTTCTTTATTGGGGTCTGTGGTTGCAAGATAAAATTCTGCAGCTTGATAGTAGACTGAGGCTAAGTCAAAGTCCTTGCTGTCTTCGCGTTTCTTTGCAAAATTGAGCCAAGCTTCATACCAGCTATGGGTGTCGTTTAATTTCGGAATCATTTCTTCCAAGTCAGCTTGTGCTCGATCATCTTCTTGATAATAATCATTGATAAAACGATTAATTTGAAGATTGAACTGTTCGTTATTGACATATGATTTAAACATATATTGTCCTCCTTCAATTTGGGTATGTGCTTACTATAGAGTATAGTTACTACATAAAAAATAATTAGTATCGCATAATCTGTAAGATATCTTACATGTTATATATGAATTGTTCGAAAACTTACACATAAAGAGCAAGTGGTTAAATGAATGAAGATATCAGAATTTATAAACAAAAATAGCTATTGAGCGAGCTTTAATAGAATTACTCCAACAACATGATTTTAAAGATATTACGATCAAAAAAATCTGTGATCAATCTCTTATCGGACGTTCTACCTTTTATAGTCATTATTTAGATAAGTACGACTTGCTAGAAAAAATAGTTAAACAGTATGCTTGATGTCTATTCAGTGGGTTTTGAAAAATGGCAAAGATGCGAACATCATTTTTCTTTTAGATCAAATGCAAGAATATATTATTAATCAGTTAAAGTCTGACTTGTATCAAGGTTAAATGTTTTAGCTAGTATGAGGGCGGTGAGATTACTTGGTTGATATAGAAAAGAACTTTAAACATAAAGAATATGCACCCCTCGAAGGGATGTGTTTCAAGCTACGAGAAATTGAGCATATCAAGAATCAAGCAAATGATTGGGAGCTAAGACTTCAGTTTATCGAATCCCACATGATTCTTGTTGCGGCAAGCGGTCAAGGCTGGCTAACGATTGATGGGCAATTCACCGAACTTCGACAGGGCAGCGTTTACGTGTGTACGCCAGGAGAACTCATCGAAGCAGCCGCGCACTCCTTTGATGAACGAGGGTTTTATTATCTTCGATTTGATGTTATGGACGATGAGGTATCTTCAGCCCATTCGATGCAGATTATTAAGAAGAACAGCCCGTTTCCGGCTAAAGGGGAAGTTATCGTTACGTCGCCGGTTTCTGTTAATACGTTGTGCGATACCATTAACCAATACTTGCAGGATGAGGATCATTTAAAACGATTTCGCGGGCAAATTCTCTTTCAAGAACTGCTGCATACCATCTTGCAAGATGCCCATCTTGAACAAGGAAACGATTCGGAAACAGCCCTAGACTATATCAAAGGCTATATAGAGCAGCATTACCAGAAAGAACTGACAATCGATCACTTGGCCAAGGTGGGGGGAATGAGTACCCGTCATTTTATGCGATTATTCAAAAAAAGGTATGGCTGCAGCGCGATCGACTATTTGGCAGTGTTCCGAATCGAGCAGGCACAACAGCTGATGAGGTCGGGTGGGCAAAATCGTCTTCGAGATATTGCACGACATGTAGGTTACCATGACGATACTTATTTTCGGCGCAAATTTAAACAGGTATCGGGCGTGCCTCCAGCGGCATTTATGCAGAACAGCAGAAAAAAAATAGTCGCCTACGATTTCCCCAACATTGGACAATTGATTGCGCTTCAAATTAATCCTTTCGCCGCACCAGCCGATCACCCATGGACTGGTTATTACAAGCGAAAGTATCACATGGATGCCGTGCTTCCTCTAAGTTCAAATCAATGGATCAAGAGAGAAGAAATTCGACTTGCTGAACCCGATTTTATTGTTGGTATCGACACTCTGGTATCTCCTGAGGAACAGGAAATGCTGAGGAAAATTGCACCTGCATTTTTTGTACCCTGGGTGAAGAACGATTGGCGTACGCATTTGCGCTTAATTGGGAAATTTCTGGACAAGACCGTAACAGCCGAGACTTGGCTTGAAAAATATGATCGAAGGGCTCTTTTTGTAAGAGAGCAAGTGAAACATGTATTCAAGGATGATCGTCTCCTCATTCTGAGAATCACCGGTGATCGTTACAATGTTTTGGGCAGTAGAAGCCTAGGCACAGTATTTTACGATGATCTGCATGTTCTGCCTGTGCAAGGTGTCGATCTTTTGAGTCAAAATCAGCAGATAACGCCTGACCAACTAGCGAATTTTGATCCAGATCGTTTATTGCTCATCGTAGACGAGGACATTCAGTCACAATTAAGTTGGCAAACACTCATGAATTCTAAGCTATGGAGTGATTTGAAAGCTGTCAGGAACAGCCGGGTGGACTTCCTTCCCTCATATCCTTGGGTAGAATATACGGCTTTCACTCATGAGCTTATGCTGGATGAAGTTTTAAAGATTTGGCGGGATCGTGCATGAAAAAAAGTCGCTATCGTCAATATTCCGAAATTATAAATTCATCTATACTCCTAATATATGATAATGATAATCAATTTTAATTAGAGGTTGTCATAAATAAATCAAATGATCAGGAGGACCACCGAAGAATGAAGCAACAACGACATATAATCGCAGGTTTAATTATCGTATTGTTCGTCATTGTAAGTACTGCTTGTGGAGCCAATAATGCAGGAAACACAGCTAGCAATTCTGAAAAAGCGAATAAAGGAGCCACTGCTGAGCAGCACGTTATTTCAACTTTAAAAGGGGACCTTAGTATTCCAACGGAGCCCAAAAGGGTCATTGGACTCTCTGTTGTTTACCCAGAGTTGTTATATGCACTTGGCGTTACGCCTGTTGCGGTACAAAACTATCATCCGGATTTCCCATCCTATTTAAAGGAACCGTTTAAAGATACACTGAAGATGGGAATTGCCCAAACTCCTAATTTTGAAGCTATTCTGGCCTCTAAGCCGGATTTAATTATTGCCCCTACGTGGTGGTCCGATAAGGATTATGCTCAGCTTTCCAAAATTGCACCAACGGTGCTTTTACCGCAGCGGGATGATTGGCGTGATGAGTTACGGGATATTGGCAAGGTTCTAGGCAAAGTGGAACAGGCTGAAAAGGTCATTCAGGATTTGCAAACGAAAGAAACTGAAGCGAAGGAGAAACTTCATTCTCTAGTTGGTGACGAGACAGTCATGTACATGATGATTATGGCGAAGGAGATCGTTATTTACGGAGAAAATAGTGATCGGGGAATCTTCATCCATAAGACATTAGGTCTAAAGCCGATTAAAGAATATCCACAGGGTGAGCTAAGTCTATCCATTTCATTGGAAAAAATACCGGAATATAATCCTGACCATATCATTTTGCAGTTAGATGATGACTCCAGTCAAGAAGTTCGGAATAGATATGAGGAAATGCTGAACAGCTCTTTATGGAAAAACATGACAGCCGTGAAAAAAAAACAGGTTCACATGATGGGAGGCAAGGAATGGTTTAGTCTTGGCATGTCTCCATTGGCAGATCTTCATGCTATTAACGATGTCGTTCATGCTTTTGAAAAATAGAGAACAATAATGGGAGTGTATGCTATGGGCACGGTTGATTTTCAACATTTGGAAGAAAAATTTTTCCTTACTTTGAATGAGCTCGATAAAACCGTGCTTACCATCCCTGCATTTGATCTATTAAAAGTTGAAAATATGAATCACTTAATCGACACATACGGCACGCTCATCAAAGCTAAAGAACGTTCAGCAGCAGCAGCTTTTTTTATTAGCTGGTACGCCGGGGTATGCGGTGCGATGCAGCACATGCTGTATCAAGGCAACGTGTTGCTGTTGGATTTATCATTATCTAATTTATCCGTACAATTATATGTAGTTGACGGCTATCCGCTTTTTTCATTTAAAATCAACGAAGTGCGATTTAACCAAATTTCGATAATGGACTGGGATGAGGGGGAGAAGAAATCGCTTGATTCCTTTTACAGGGAACAGGTAACGCCTATAATCCAACTTTTGTCCCAACTGGCCCCCATAAACGCTATTCCATTATGGGGACAAATCGTTAATGCGTTGTATGCTCAAATGGAAGAAGAGTTGGCCGAAGCGTCTGATGAAGAAAGTAGAACCAGGATCATTTCTTTTTTCAAATTGCTCACACACGATGTCGATGCTAGTGCGTTCGGACTCCGTAATAACCCGTTTAATATTAAACCAAATTTCATTGAACACCCAAATATCCCTGATCAAAAAATGTTAGTGAAAACAGCTTGTTGCCTGGCTTATTGCTTGGATCGTGAATTTGGTTACTGTTACGCATGTCCGCGATTAAAAGAAAAGGATCGGGCATTAATGAGAGCGAATGGACGTTGTTGAAAAAACATCTGCTTTGATTGGATAATAACGATTGAAGCTATGGAACTACGATTTTGATGGGCATGTTGCGTACGAACAATATATTTTTACAGTTGTTATATGAATTTCTTCATTTCATTAAATGCTAACTCCCTGTGACCTGCTACCACCTGTTTCTTTAGTAAATACTTTGGTGTAATGGACGCAGCATTGATTAATTCTTGTTGGATTTGTGCGAGTCGGCTAATAGGTACGTATTGATCATCTTCTTGATAATAATCATTGATAAAACGATTAATTTGAAGATTGAATTGTTCATTATTGACATAGGATTTAAACATATATTTTCCTCCTTCAATTTGGGTATGTGCTTACTATAGAGTATAGTTACTACATAAAAAATAATTAGTATCGCATAATCTGTAAGATGTCTTACATGTTATATATGAAGTGTTCGAAAACTTACACATAAGGAGCAAGTGGTTGAATGAATGAAGATATCAGAATTTATAAAACAAAAATAGCTATTGAGCGAGCTTTAATAGAATTACTCCAACAACATGATTTTAAAGATATTACGATCAAAAAAATCTGTGATCAATCTCTTATCGGACGTTCTACCTTTTATAGTCATTATTTGGATAAGTACGACTTGCTAGAAAAAATAGTTAAACAGTATGCTTCTGATTTTAAAGTTGAAATTAAGCAGCGTTTTGATTCCACGGAAGATGGCAAGGTGGCAAACGCCATAGAACTTGTAACCGATAATATGATTAAGAATAAGCTCGAAATTTCAACATTGTTAGCCGTTCATGAAGTGACAGCAGATCTACGTAAGGAATTTGAACAAATTTTGTTTAGGACTTGCTTAGATTATTTAAAGCAACAGAATTCTTCAACTTCGATCGCATTAGAGTATTTAGCAGAACTATATGCTGCTAACTCAATGATGTCTATTCAGTGGGTCTTGAAAAATGGCAAAGATGCTAACATCATTCTTCTTTTAGATCAAATGCAAGAATATATTTTTAATCAGTTAAAGTCTGATCTATATACAAGTTAGCACACGGGGAGTATGGGTTGCAGGAATAAACAATGAAGATCTATTTTGTGAAATGCAAAATAACACTTTGTTAAAGTTCAATCACGAATTAACAAAGTGTTATTTTAAATAATCTTCTCGTTCACAACATTGTTTCACCAAAGGTAACTTACCGGAACTTTAACTTTATAATCCTTGGGTAAGTCCTAATATCTGATCATTCACATGTACATTACTTAATCCCCCGTGATAACAAACTACGGATGCAATGTCGAGATCCAAATACTTTTTTAATGAGAGATGAGCTACTTTTATATCGGGTGTGGTCGGGACATGAATTCCCGCGAGAATCCCGTTTACACTGTACATCGAATCCCCGGCAATAAGAGTTTTACTTTGCCTTAAATAAAGGCTGATATGACCCGGAGTATGCCCAGGCGTATGGATGACGCGAATCCTGCCGCAAAACGGCAGTTCCTGACCATCTATTAAGGTATCGTCCACTTTGCCCTTCGGGGGATTCACAAGGTGACCATCTTTTAAAAGAGGGATCTCCCCCTGAATATACGGCTTATCCAGTTCGTGTGCATAGACTTTAATATGACTGCCACACTCCTGCAAAATCTCAGGAAGACTTCCTATATGATCCACATCTTGATGCGTCAAAATCACAGCTTTTAGTTGGTCAAACGACACGCCTACCTTTTCCATAGCCACGCGTAAATCTTCCATTTGCCCAGGGAGTCCTGTGTCTATTAAAACAGCCATTTCTTGATCCCACAAAAGAATAGGGTGAATCATATTCCCATGAAAATCTAGCTGAAGCATTTCTACCCCCTGTGAAATTTCCATAATATCGGGCCTCCGTACAATGTAATTGCCACCCATGCTAGAATAGGTTCATGGGGCGAATCCAACTCTATAGCGTTGCCGTTCCTTAATGTCAATGGATACGGTGCGAATGGATGTAATAGGAACAACAAGCGTCTGATATTGCGTAACGTATTTAACGAACTTGTCGTCAATCTGATCCAATATCCCGTCGCATACATTTGTCCCATCTATAAAATGAATAGTTACTTCCTTGCCTTGTAAGCTTGCTAACATGATATCACCTCGTATTATTTCTTGAAGTTTCTTGCAGATCATTAGGTTTTGAGCATACTTTACAAAGAAGTTATCACTTGATCAATAACACCATATTCCAGTGCCTCCTGAGCGGACATGTAAAAATCCCGGTCCATATCTTTTTCGACTTTTTCAAAAGATTGCCCGGTCCGTTCAGCTGTGATACGGGTTGCCTTTTCACGCGTCCATAAAATTCGTTTTGCGCTGATCGCAATATCGCTGGCCTGACCTTGTGCGCCGCCGTGCGGCTGATGGATCATGATTTCACTGTTCGGCAACGCCGAACGTTTCCCTTTGGCGCCCGCCAGCAAAAGGATCGCGCCAAACGAAGCAGCAAATCCCGTACATATCGTGTGCACATCGGGTTTGATGTACTGCATCGTATCATAAATGGCAAATCCTGCGGAAGTAGAGCCACCCGGGCTGTTGATATACATGTAAATTTCTTTTTCCGGATCTTCTGCCGCCAGGAACAATAATTGAGCAATAATACTGTTAGCCAAATGGTCATCAATGGCTGCCCCGACAAACACAATACGATCCTTTAATAGTCTGGAATAGATATCGTACGATCTTTCACCTTGAGCAGTTTGCTCGACAACATAAGGCACATAAACACTCATTTTTTATACCCCCAATTTCCTGTTTCCAGTTGATTTCTCCTTGTAAACGAACCGAGGCCGTAAAAAGATACGGAGGCTTTAATGGGAAAACGATTTACGTAAATGGTGTAACTTTTACAACCACTTGTTCGTTTACATTGGAGGTAGCAAATGGTTTTGCTCTAGGAAAGGGCAGAATAAGACCGTGGAGGAGAGGACCTATGCGCATAGATGATTCTATACAAATGACAGATAATATAATAAACATCGAGAACTTGGAGGAATTACAGGCGGTCCTGAAACGTTACTGTCTGTCGCTTACGAAATCAAATTGGGATGCGGAAGAACTGGCTCAGGACACTTGGATCAAAGCATTAGGTAAGTTAAATAGCTTCGAGCATACAAATCCCGAAGCGCTTTTGCTACGGATTGCTAAGAACACCTGGATTGATGACATACGGAGAAAAGCAGTCTACACTCGGATATTGAATAGGGAACAAGCGAAAGTAACTGTACCCGATCATGGATCTTTTGAAATCGAGATAGCGCTGCATTCCTTAATGAATCATTTATCTCCGCTTCAGAGAACTGTTTTTTTGCTGCGAGATGTGTTTGGATATTCGATTCGTGAGACATCCGACATGCTTGAAACAACGGAGGGAGCGGTAAAAGTTGCACTCCACCGGGCACGAAAATCGCTTGGAGCAGTCAGGGAGGATCTTCTCAAAGGAGAGTTATCCTTACCGGAAAGTGAAAACTCGAAAACTTTTCTGAGAGCGTTGACGGCGGCATATCAGATGGGAGATATTGCAGCAATGGTTATGCTCTCCCATCAGGATGAAATGGAGCCGGACGTGGTGATCGGAATCGTCAATCATAAGCTGCACCGGAGTCTCGCTACAATAAAACAAACGGATTCCCATACCATGAGTATGATAGCGGCGTAGTTTGCGAAAAGAAATGCAGAGCTGATCATAGTGGTTGTTTCTGATGAAACAAGCTCCCGGTCATTCCAATTTACAGCTCTTAGCTGGGATTAAAATGAAGTATATTAAAGAAGATAGCGGAAGGGGGAAGGTTCAAATAGGTGAATTAGAAAATTTGCTAGAAGATAAGAACCTCATAGTCTTATATCATGCAATGACACGAATCGGAAAAGAAGGCTTCCGTACAGAGAAAATGATAAAAAAATGAAGTGAATTATCATTAAAAAGGGAACCCCAAGATAAACAAAAGAAGAAATATCTGGATTTGAATTTTAGATGAATTTGAAAAAAAGATGGTTTTCCGATTATTTGAAGAAGTCGAATGGTAAGAATTCCTGTTCATCTGGATGAATGTATTTAATTTAAACTTATTTCAACTCGAACCATGAGGAGAAATAAGTTTTTTCATACCTAATGGAGATAAACCAAATGAACAGGATGCGCAATCAATCGGCGCTGGAGAACGAAATGAGTGTAATATTTCAAACTGTACTTCTATTGATAACGATGCAAGAAGTCATCAACTAATTTGGCGTTTGTCATCTGAATTACGGACTGATTTTCCAGTTCCTCGGCCATATCATCATCCGTCATGGACACGAAAAAAATAATATCTTCTTTGGATTGGCCGAATTGATTAAAAAGTACATCGTCTGTTTCCTTAACTACCTTGGCCATAATTTTTATCACTTCATCTTTATAGTCAAACACATTTTCGGTTGCATACAGAAATTTGCTAATATGATTGAGATGTGTTGTATCGCCATATTGATATTCGCTTAATCCCCATCTATAATAATTTTCATCTTCCTTGCTGTTGCACAGGCCTTGGGCTTTCATGTTTGTGATATGTCTAACAAGTGATTCCTCCGTATTAACAGCAAGAAACAAGGTGATAAAATCGCTGTCTGTGCCAAAAGCACAAGCGTAAACCCGCTCATTCTTCACTTCTTCCAGTATGCTTTTAAGATCATCCAAAAATCCTGCCCTAAATCTTTCCTCAAATTCACTTAGAAAATTGCTCATCTGATTCATATACTCCTTAATGTCTCTTTTGATAAACTTAGATTATCAGATTTCTCTAATTAAAGTTAGCTGGAGTTTGTTCAATTAACTGGAAAAAATGTTTTAGGAACCCTTTTATTTGTTTAAAAAAAGTTGTTATAATTGTTAGATCAGTGTGTAGAGATATTGGTACTAGTTTTAATGACCAAAAATATATGTCGCATGATACGTCTACCATCTGAAATATTTTTATTTCGGAGGGAAACAATATGTATAAGGAAGAAAGACTGCCTCAAAACGCAAAAGAAGGTATATTATTTTTATTGATTATTTCAATTATTTCAGTAAACACGATCGCCCCAATTATTATGGGATTGGAGCGCGGCTTTAGTAAAGAAAATTATTTAGAAACGCTAAAGATTATTCCGTTTATGTGGATTATCGTTGTTTTGTTAGTAAGATTGGTTGCGGGACCGTTAGTGGGTAAAGTGATACCCAAATTCGCAGGACAAACAGATGGATTTAATGCTAGAGTTTTATTGAATACTTTATTGAATGTTACGGTCTTATCTGTTCTTCTAACCATTATAGGAACTTGGGTTGGTACGAAACAAATAAGCCTAGAACCTTTTCAGAACTTCTTTCATAGTTGGTTTAGAAATTTTGGTGTAGCATTTTGGATTGAGCTATTGATTGCTCAGCCAATAGCAAGATTTGCAATGAAAAAAATACACGCAAGACAGGCTATCCAAGAAAGAGTGTAAATCCGTAACACGATACCAAAGTCATAATAAAAAACCGCATAACAACGTGGTTTTTCGTAAATCGGTAAAGTTACAAACCATGTAGAAAAAGCGCTGGTCCCAGGCTGGAACCAGCGCTTTTTCGCGTTTCGGATTACGAACTTTCATCAGGCCAAGCAGGCCGGGTTGGCGACTTATTTCCTAAATGACGCTTTGCCGTCCGTTCGCCTCTATACTTACTGGGCCGTTAAAATCAGTGGTCCGTCCGACGTAACTGCGATCGTATGCTCATATTGCGCTGACAACTTGCCGTCGGCCGTTCTCGCCGTCCACTGATCATCGTCGATCGTGATACGGAACGTACCTTGGTTGATCATCGGTTCAATCGTAAACACCATGCCTTCCTTTAACCGAATGCCTTTGCCGGCTACGCCGATATGCTCGTAGCTTGGCTCCTCGTGCAGGCTCCGCCCGATCCCATGCGCCAGCAGATCGCGTACGACCGAAAACCCGTTTGATTCCGCATGCTGTTGAATCGCCGACGTTATGTCGCCGAGCCGGCCCCCCGGGAGTGCCCGGGCGATCCCCAGATCCAAGCATTCCTTTGTCACCTTCATTAATTTTTGCGCTTCCGGCCGGATATTGCCCACCGCATAGCACCAGCACGAATCGCCAAACCATCCGCCGTATTCCACGACGATGTCGAGCTTCAGCAAGTCGCCGTCCATAAGCGCCTGGTTCGAAGGAATGCCGTGGGCCACCACATCGTTGACCGAAATGCAGGTTTCGGCGGGGAAACCGTTGTACCCTTTCGTAAACTGCTTGCCGCCCAGCTTGGTGATGTGTCTGGCAACAAAGTCATTGATTTCCCGGGTGGTGATCCCAGGCTCGATCAGTTTGGCCACCTCGCGGTAGCAGTCCGCAACGATTTGGCTCGCCGGCTTCATTTCTTCGATTTCCCTAGGTGATTTTAGAATGATCATCTTTGTCTATTCGCTCCTTATCAATTCTATAATTTTAAAAACCGGGCGATATCCATGGCCTCCTCGTGCAGCTTTCCGCGGCGAAGCGAAAGCGAGGCGCAGCCGACCAAGGCGGCCAGCAGCATTTCCGCGCGCTGTAGCGGATACGGCGGCTCCGCCGCGTTTCCGCCGGAAGCGGCAGTCCCGTCCACCGCATGACCGGTTTCCAGCAGCGCGGCAAGCGGCGCGAGCACCTCCCGGCGAAAGGCGGCCGAGAGCGGGGCCGAGCGCGCTTCAGGCAGCGAGGCAAAGCCCTCACCGGCCAGCTTATGCAGCAGGTACAGGGCGTGGTCCTCCGCCCAAAGCTGCAGCAGCCGAATGCCGGCGACGGCGACGGGGCCAAGCTCTGCGGCAGCGGCCGGTTCGCGGCTTTCGCTTTGGGAATCCGCGGCAACCGAGTTCCCGGTGTCCGCCGCAGCAGCCAAGCCGAAATGCCAGCCCGTTGGCGCCTCCCCCGAAGCCGAAGCGCGCGGGGCCTCCAGCCATCCCCCGGCCCGCTCCAACGCGTCCCATAGCAGATCGTGGAGCAAATTGCCCTTATTGCTGTAATAATGGTATACCGTGCCATAGCCGAGTCCCGCCTGCACAGCCACATCGCGGATTTCCAGTAAAGGCCCTTTATTCAAAAACACATCGGCAGCGGCTTTCCGGATTTGCGCCAGACGCCGCAGCCGGATCTCTTCGTTTTGTTCCTTCGTGCGTGGAGACATCTCGTCCGTCACCTCTTTTATTTTTGACCTTCTCTTATGTCAATATAAAACATCGGCTTGCAAATAACAAGAGTCGGGCAAACAAAAGTCCCGGCAACACCTCATAAACGAATGAAGATCAGTTATATATCAGCTCAATTTTAATGGTTGGATTGTACTGATATCATTTAGCTGGTCCCAGGTGAGCAGAAGTTATGCTATACTTGCGAAGTAAAAGGGGGTGCCTACTGATGGAGAATCTATTGGGATTGTCTGTGACTTCTTACACTCATGCAAAGCCAATTATTAGGAAAGCGTTACTTTGTATGGGGCGAAACAATTTTTAACGCTGAACAAGCTTTTTTAATATTTTTGGCTTTGCACCTTATTTTAAAGAATCAAAATAAGGGGCGAGCAAAATTGAAATATACGAATGCTACAAAAGTTTTACCTCAAAAACTAATTATGGAAATTCAAAAATATGTTCAAGGAGAGACTCTGTATATTCCCAAGCCAAAAACGGAATATATGAATTGGGGCAGTTTGAGTGGCGGGAGAAGGTTGCTTGAACAGCGAAATGCCGCAATCAGAAATGCTTTTCAAAATAGCAGCAGTATCGAGCAATTAGCTAAGGAGTTTTTCCTCTCTACCGAAACCATTAAGAAAATAGTTTATTCACATAAAAATACCTAGTTTGTAAAGTGGCGTGGTACTCTACCCGCATAAATGAATTTAATTTTGGCCTCATAACGTGGTGAGCTTAGGGCGTGATCGGATGATCGCTGTGAACGACCAATCCGGTCACGTCTTTTTTATTTGGTAAAAGGTTTGATGTGTGTTCTCGCATTATATCCCACATCCAGATACCGAAATACGTTTTTGGCATTTCATTTTCTCTCTTGAACTTTTTACATACCGTTCTTGATCCCAAAATTCCGCTCACCCTCCCTCAATGATCCAACAGACCCATTCTATTTCAAAGGCTGTACTTCATTTTTTTATTATTGTTTTTATGCCAAAAATGATTCTAAATCGTTGTTTTCATTTATAAAGCTTATTTTAATCTTTAAAATATGAATATAAACGACAGCAACAATATGAAATATGTATTGATTCATTGTCTTTAAAACAAGAAAGCGGGGAAACGATTACTATGGGGGAGCAAAGAAGTAGAAGTAGACATCTGATTGATCCAGAAATTATCAGTGCAGTTGATTTAATACCAATAACCGACCTTACCGAATCTACACTAATGGAAGCACGTAAAAATCAATCTCAAATGATGCAACAAATAGATGTAACGCAGATGTTCCCTATTACATTAGAAAAAAAGGTTGTGCCAAGCTATTTTAGGGGTCCAGATATTCAAATAGAAATCATTAAGCCCTCACAATCAAAGCATCATAAGATGCCTCTATATTATTCGATACACGGAGGCGGGATGGTCTTAGGAAGTCCAGTCGTGGATCGTCCTGCTAATGCATCTCTTGCTTCACAACATGGTTTTTGTTGTGTATCTGTGTACTATCGCCTAGCACCAGAGCATGTACAGCCAAGTCAGTTACAGGATTGTTATTCGGGCCTAAAATGGTGTATTGAACATGCGGAAGAGTTAGGGATAGATACTCAGAAAGTTGCCGTAGGGGGCAGCAGCGCTGGCGGCGGATTGGCGGCTGGCCTAGCCTTGTACATTCGTGATCAGAAGGAATTCGAAATCCATCATCTAAGATTAATGAGGCCAATGCTAGATGATCGCACAAGCACCGCACCAGAGCATCCATACTCAGGAGAGTTTATTTGGACAAAACAAAGCAACTATTTTGGCTGGAAATCTGTATTGGGGGATGAACCGGGTCAGGAGGAGGTAAGTGAGTATTATGTGCCGGCCCGTGCTAAGTCATTGGCCGGATTACCACCGACTTATATAAATATAGGTACCCTTGATTTATTCATTGATGAGGCCTTAGTTTTTGCAAAACAACTGGCCTTTGATGGTGTCTTAGTGGAATTACATGTCTATCCCGGGTACCATCATATGTCTCCCGCGTTTCCGGATGCGCATTTTTCAAAAGAAGGGGCTAGAACAAGTGAATACGCCTTACTGAAAGCTCTGGAGATATTTGATATAAATTCTAATGAGTATAATGCTAAACTCTAATAAGGTACGATTACAGTAAATAAAGCACTGATGGAGAATATCCATCAGTGCTTTTTCATACCTACAACTACGGAAGTGGTGATGTCCCATGACAACGAGCAGCAAACCGAATAGACTAGCCAAGGAAAAATCACTTTTTGCTACAGCATGCTCACAATCCAGTAAATTGGTTCCCTTGGTCAGATGAGGCTTTTGAAATTGCTAAGCGTAATAACAAGCCCATTTTCCTATCTGTCGGCTATTCCACTTGCCATTGGTGTCACGTTTGCTTAAGCTTCAAAAGAAAAACCCTTACTGAATAAGGGTTTAGTTAAATTGAATAGATACATTCAGATTGTTCGTACCTTTATCGTAGATATACTCTATTCTAGAGATGATCATTTTTGCAATCATATTCTTATCATTTTCAGTTGCAGATTCAGAAGACCAAATGTCTTTAAATGACTTTATTAATTTCATCCGTTCTTTATTCTTCTCTCTGCTGTCGTAGTTTACCTCATAACGATGGACCGCTAATTCGGATTCGAGAGCAGATACTTCTTGTTGCCGTTTAACTTTACGCTCCTCATACTCTTCTCGTGTATATTCTCTAACTTTTCGATTACATCAGTGTTTATGTAATTATCACTATCAATAATTCTCTGTTCGTAATCGGCTATCTCCCAATCTATAAAGTCAGTAAGGACATTAACCTTCACGCCACTGTTGTTACAATAGTTGCCCAAGTGGTCGTATTTATTACAGGCCTTAAGTGAGTTAGTGGTATAACCATCAGATTATAACGCATCATTTTCTTTCATTTCCCACAAAACACTAGGCCAGACAGGGCATATGTCCCTGCCTTTATTTTTCTCTAACATGGCTAATAATTTCATGTGTTCTTCCTCAGTTTTTACAGCGGCATGACAGTTTTCTACAATGCCCCATTCTTCTCGTGGGTTGATAACCAGTGGTTGAGATTTCTTTTTTGTGACCAGATCCTTTTGTTTTGTTCGAATTTATTTTCCCTGTATCGTATTTGAGTGCCATAATCCATTTTTAGGTCCGGGACCGGGAATGCTACGTCTATTAAAATCCCAGCCAATTGTTTCTAAGCTTTTACCTCCAAAAATCCTGGATTTCATTTCTTGGTAGATAACATTTTTTTAGGAACGACATCAAGCCCTTTTATTGCTGCAACATAAACAAAAGGGAGAGGAGCCGGTCCATTTGTCCATTTGTCCATTTGCCAAGCCTTGCTCCGACTTTCTTTCCGCGTTGCAAATTTTTCGTAGTTATCTTATATTCCTGACGAGCAAGTAGTCCTCTTACATCCACAAGCAGATCGTCAGTATCATCAACGAGGTTATATATTTTTTCAGGTGTGACTATGTACGTCTCACTATCACGGAAGATACGTTTTATCTTTCCTTGATCCTCAAGTTCCCCTCTGCCAAGATGCTGATAATCAACTACAAGAACAGCATCATAAATACCTTCCTCGACGTCAGACAGCAAACTCTTAAATTTAGGTCTGTACTCTATTGTTTCAGAACTGGCTATTTCAACGTATTCAACATACTTCCATCCATGCTTCACACATATCTTTCTCAAGACGAAGCGGTGCTTTTCAAGATCTGTATCTTCTTCTCCGCGGTTTTTTCGAAGATAAAGAGCGACGTATTTTATTATGTATGAAGTATTATCCATAACAAGACACCTTACCAATTGTAATGACACAATATAACGTTTAGAAAAATAATTAATAATTTTTTGTTAATTATTCGAAGTAACTATAAATCATTAGATTTTCAATAGTGTATTCTTATAACATGGAAAACAAAGAGAGAGCAGCACCCGACACGCCAATATACCTGTTTGACGGTGGTAGGCGTAAGACGAGCGACACCAGTTAGCCCCTTGCTATAAGACCAAGGGTAGGACAAGCGGGCATTCTATTCCTTGTGGGGCAATACATAAGGCAGGAGGGAGCCGAAAGGCGCTAGGCGTGCTATATATCCCTTGACCACATAAACATTACTCCATTCTTGCTAATGTGCGTCTGACGAGCGCATTCCTCATGCATGGTGATCCTAGCCGCTAAAGAGTGGATCAGGAGCGCAGCCGGGCGCGTAAGCAAGTACCGGATTCCAACAAAGCTTATATCATTACCTGTAAGCCCAGGCTGTACGAAACGCGTTCGTGCGGTCTGGCGGGGTTTGATGCAGAATGCGAGGTGCACTGCGGGGGTCAGATCCCCACGTCCTGGTTCAAATCCGGGCTTCTGCTAACATGGAATCAAAACCCATTTTTTTGTTGAATAATTACAATAAAAGACTTATAATGTAAATGTCATTATTACCTGTAAAAACTTTATCGATCATGAATACTCTAATAGTTTCTATACATACTAGTTGATTGATAAAGTACACAGGATAAAAAATCAAAGAAAGTGGGCTTATGAGTATGAAGAACATTAAAAAAGCTTCTGTAGTATCTGTTTTGTCTCTAGCTCTTGCAATTCCATTATCTGCTTCAGCAGCAGCTACGGATGTTGCACCAGCTGCAACTGACTCAACAGCAGTTTCCCAATCTGCAAACACATCGACCGATGTGAATACACCAAAGGCGGGAGATCATGTTATTACTCCTTATGCCACTAAATCGGTGGTTGATAGAACTCTCCGCAACACAGAACTTACAGAAAATTTCGATATACCCTCAGGTTATGGCTATGTTAAAGTATGGATACGTAATGACGGTAAGCAGCCAATTAAATTTTCGGTAAACAGAGGCTCAGAAACAGGTACACAAATGTTGTCTGGAACTGTAGAACCTGGTCGCACTTACAGTGAAATTAGCTCAAGCGCTTGGCCTGGTGCTAATAAGTATTATGTATCTCTTTCCTCGGGTAAAGCATACATGGAGGGCGAGCTTTCAGTTCGTATAGGCACTTCACGAGGAGAACTGTAATAATCACATTATAGTTATTTAAATGCAGTGAGGAGGTCGGCTATCGTGCCGACCTTTTTAGTTTCTTCAATATCAGTATTATGCACGGTTAGCTTAATGGTAGAGCACAGGCGGGCCCGATTGTAAGTTGATGTGTATGACCGATAACTTGACCGTGGTTAATGAATAAGCAGCCCCAAACTCCACATACTTACTAAATAACATACGAAGGAGTTGTTTTATCATGGCAGATGTTTTCCCCCACACTATTCATGACTTGGAGAGAGGTAAGTACAGTATAATTACTATACCAAAAGATAAAAAAGCGGAATTCGAATATACTGTAAATGCAGACCGGCCACAAGGACTCGCCATCTATGATTTTAATCACATCAACATAAAAGAATATCTCAGTACCGATAATTTTCCAAGTAATGAGAGTATTCAACGAACTGATCATGATGCAACGTACTACCTCGCGGGTTTCTCTTTTTATCCTGCTCCGATTCCTAATGGGGAATGGATTCAGAGTAAAATGAAAATAGAAAGTTCAGACGGACATGATTTGCATATCGGATTTGATGATTATATGAATGATGGAGATTATAATGACATAGTTGTAGTTGTAAAAATAAATTGATGATTTTCCACGTGGTTGATTTTAAATAAACGGAATCGTCCGAGCACCTCAAAAATATGAGGGGCTTTTTTTGTTGTCTGAAGACAAAAAGGAGATCTGAGTCATGAGCGAGTTCACTGGCATCATTGACGAGCACAGTGAATGGCTAATGCAACATTACAAGATCGCACCAAACATTATAAGCAGATCAGTGCAAGTTCGACTCATTGTTGATGGTAAGGAGTATGCAGGCGGTCTTGATTACGCTCGTAAAAAAGGAGAGTGAGTGACTGTGAACGAGACTGTTAGGTATTACTTGAGATGTCCACGGGCGTGGTTAGGTGCAGTCATTGGTGTCGTGATACCTGCCATCGCTTTGAGATGAATCCTTTCCACAAGTCTAAAAGTCTAAGGAGTGGTGCAAGTGTCGTGAAGCAATCCTAAAGGGCGTGGGTTCAATTCCCACACCGTGCACCTAAATTAAGGATGAATGAGAGTGGCGTATGTGCGCTGCTCTTATTGTTTTCACAATATAAATAAGAAGAGGAAGTGTTTTGTAATGAGTACAGAGGCAAGCGCAGTACGTAATGGCGGATATGGGTATCTTGGTTCGGATAATATTTTTAAGGTGTTAAATACCGAGGCTGAGGCCCTTAAATATAGCCCCACTGGTAGAGTAGTTAGCTTTGCTGATCCACACGCATACGGCAACCCTGTCGTGCCCACAGGCACGGGTGAATACGACCAGTTGGCTATTAAGTTGGATGCGGATGGTACGCTGACTGAGAGTGAAGGTTTGACGGCTCCGGCCCATATCGGCAAGCTAGTCAAAGAACTACAGTAATGAAGTGTAAAGCGAAGGGGTGAAATAGTTTTATTCTCGACCTAATTGTTTAAAAACGATAGAATCTTGATGATCAATAAATTACATCAAGGGAGATGTCTTCATGAATAATAGGGCACGAGATATTTTAACTCCTGCAGAAGTACTATCAGCGGACGCAGGCTGCTGTTGAAGCCGCGTTGGAGAAATACAGGATATACAAGTACCTCAGTGTTGAAGAACGAGAAGCTGGCACGACAGCCGCATATAGCGACATACCGCGTAGTAGCCCGACGAATGTTACTAGCGATCAGACAGCTAATATAGCTATATATAATGTAGATTCTCAAGCGTATCGCGAGGAATATTGTAAACGGGTGGGAAGAGCTGTGAAGCGTATGCCCAAGATGGAAAGTTTTCTGATTGAGTCGCGGTACATGACAAAGGAATATGATTACATTACAGATCAAAGGGGTACAGTTTTGTGTTTCAGCCACCGATCAGTGAGCCAACATACAGGAAAATCAGATGGGGAGCATTTTATAAACTTGCACTTGATTTGAAAATTATAGTAGAAGGAGGAGGGGCGTGTGGGAGCTAAAGAAATAGTACATCATGAGAACGAAGACAATCCCCCTCCAGAAATAAGTTTCAATGATGAAGGGCAAAAGATTTTGAAGTACCGGAGTCATGGAAATAACATAACAGCCACTGTGCTGAACAAACCCTCAGAAGAAGCGATTAAAGCAGCCAACAAGGTGTTCAATGAGTTATTCTATAAATTCAATCCAAAAGACCTCGTTTGAGGTCTTTTAGTTTTCTTATGAAATGGTTATATTGAAAGTGTAAGAAAGAATATAAGTCTTTGGGAGGTTTAACGATGAGAGAGTTTATTGAAGGCAAGGAACGGAAGGCTAACCGCTTAATAAATGAAAAGTCTCCCTATCTACTGCAGCATGCGTATAACCCAGTGGATTGGATGGCTTGGGGCCCCGAAGCCTTTCAAAAAGCCTCTCGGGAGGGTAAACCTGTATTTTTGTCAGTAGGCTATTCCTAGTGGGGCTTAAGTCAACTTGCCATTGGTGCCATGTAATGGGGAGAGAATCTTTCGAGGATGAAGAAGTAGCTGAGGTATTAAACAGGGATTACGTATCCATTAAGGTGGATCGTGAAGAACGTCCAGATGTGGATCATATCTATATGTCCATCTGCCAGACGATGACGGGGCATGGAGGCTGGCCACTGACGATATTGATGACGCCGGATCAGAAGCCTTTTTTTGCGGGGACGTATTTGCCCAAGGAGCAGAAATTTGGCCGTGTCGGACTGTTAGAGCTGCTGGACAAGGTGGGTACCCGGTGGAAAGAACAGCCTGAAGAGCTGGTGGAGTTGAGTGAGCAGGTGCTTACCGAGCATGAGCGGCAGGACTTGCTTGCAGGTTATCGCGGTGAACTGGATGAACAGAGTTTGAATAAAGCTTTCCATGAATTCAGCCACACCTTCGATAAGGAATATGGCGGCTTCGGGGAAGCTCCTAAGTTTCCTTCTCCGCATAACCTGTCTTTTTTGCTGCGATATGCACAGCATACGGGAAATCAACAGGCACTGGAAATGGCAGAGAAGACGCTGGATGCGATGTCCCGGGGCGGAATCTACGACCATATAGGCATGGGGTTCTCACGATACTCCGTGGACGAGAAATGGTTGGTGCCGCATTTTGAAAAAATGCTGTATGACAATGCTCTGTTGGCCATCGCGTATACAGAGGCTTGGCAGGTGACAGGCAAGGAACTGTACCGACGGATTACAGAACAAATCTTTACATATATCGCAAGAGACATGACGGATGCAGATGGTGCCTTTTATTCGGCGGAGGATGCGGATTCCGAAGGAGAAGAGGGGAGATTCTACGTCTGGGACGACTCTGAGGTAAGGGCTGTACTAGGCGATGAGGATGCCGCCTTTTTCAACGATTTGTATGGAATTACACCTTACGGAAATTTTGAAGGCCACAACATTCCAAACCTGATTGATATCAATCTGGAAGCCTATGGGATCAAGCATGACTTGACTGAGCAGGAACTGGAGCAGCGGGTTAGTGAGCTACGCGCCAAGCTGTTTGCTGCCAGAGAGCAACGTGTTCATCCTCACAAGGATGACAAGATTTTGACCTCGTGGAACGGGTTGATGATTGCTGCTCTGGCGAAGGCGGGACAAGCTTTTGGAGACACGAGATATACAGAGCAAGCTCGGAAGGCTGAGACGTTTTTGTGGAACCATTTGAGACAGGAGAACGGACGGCTGTTGGCACGTTATCGGGACGGAGAAGCAGCTTATCCCGGTTATGTAGATGATTATGCTTTTTATGTGTGGGGCTTGATCGAGTTATACCAGGCGACCTTCGATATAGAGTATCTGCAACGGGCGTTGACGCTCAATCAAAATATGATCGATTTGTTCTGGGATGAGGAACGGGACGGATTATTCTTTTATGGGTCAGATAGTGAGCAGCTAATTGCCAAGCCTAAAGAAATCTATGACGGTGCGATTCCGTCGGGTAACAGCATCGCGGCCTATAATTTTGTGAGGCTTGCGCGGCTAACGGGTGAATCTCAATTAGAGAACTATGCAGCCAAGCAGTTTAAGGCTTTTGGCGGTATGGTTGCTCATTACCCGTCAGGCCACTCCGCGTTACTCAGCGCGTTGTTGTATGCGACGGGAACGACGAAGGAGATTGTGATTGTAGGTCATAGGGACGATCTGCAGACCGTACAGTTCATTCAGGCAGTTCGAGCTGGGTTCAGGCCGAATACGGTCGTTATTTTGAAGGATGAAGGACAGTCGGAGATTGCAGAGACGGTTTCTTATATCCGTGATTACGATCTTGTGGAAGGCAAACCAGCCGTATATGTGTGTGAGCATTTTACCTGTCAGGCACCTGTTACCAGGCTTGAAGATCTGAAGGTGTTGTTGGATTGAACTGAATAAAGCGATCAAACCTAATCCCCTTGGGGGTAGTAAGCATATGGTGATTATCGAAAATGACCCTATGTTTGCTACCTTCAAGGGGATTATTTTCATGTTAAGAGGTAGGTATAGTGAAATGAAACTAATATTTTCTTAACATGTGCTACGCATTTTTTTTAATATTTTTTAGGTATATTATATCAAAGAACCGGTTCCGACCAGCCTTGCTGTTTTCGAAAATAAGTACATATACCTATTTAACTAGCGTGTTTATATCTTTTATGTCCAAGCGTTTTAGCAGCAGATGTGAAAAATGTGAAAGAGAGTCTGTCGGGTGATTGTCATCATCGGCAAGACGAAGAGGTTCACCATAGGTTAGGAAATCTAGGTAATGAAATGGAGATGTTTATTAATGAAGAAGTTATCAGGAAAAAAGTGGCTAGTCGCAAGGATGCTCAGCAAAAATTTTAAAACGAAGCTAATGGTCGCCTTTATTGCCTTTCTGATTTTACCGTCCATGATCGTGGGGGCTTTGTCGTTTGTGAGCGCCAGTCAGCAGATTCGAAACCAGATTGAAGAAAGTGCCGAGCAGGCTATCATCCGCACTAATTTTATTATTGATAGTACTATCGAACCCAAGGTACATGACGCAGAATATTTTGCAGAAAGACTAAAAGGCAATCGGGTAGAGACGGAGGAACAAGCGGCCAAACTGGAAGAGTTTTTTAAGCAATATGCTGCACTTCATCCTGAAGCAGAATCCATCTCTTATGGTACGAAGGATGGTAAATTTATAACCTATCCACAGAAGCAATTACCGGACAATTATGATCCACGGGTCAGACCTTGGTACGATGAAGCGATAAAAGAGCAAGCAAAGACAGCGATTAGTTCTCCCTATCTTTCGGCAAGCTCGAAGCAAATGACGGTTACGGTGTCCCGGGCAACGTCAGATGGATCGGGTGTTATTGGCATTGACCTGAAAATTAGTGGTATTAAAGAGACGTTGAACAATATTAAAGTAGGTCATGAAGGTTATGCCATATTGCTGGACAGCAACCATACCTACATTGTACATCCGACGAAGGAAGCAGGCACCAAAATTACAGATATTGAATCACGCATGTTTCAGAGCGATACTGGTGAATACGAGTATAAGTATGAAGGCCAGTCCAAATATATGAACTATGCAACTAACAAGCTGACTGGCTGGAAGATAGGCGGAACGCTGTATTTGTCTGAAGTCGATGAAGCAGCAGGCCCGATTTTGATCAGCACTTTACTAACCATCGTCGGTTGTCTTGTGATTGGTATTATCATTGTTTATTTCCTGATTCGTTCCATCATCAAACCGATTTTAAAGTTAAAAGAACAAGCGGTAAATGTGAGCGCCGGAGATCTAACACAGGACATTCAAGTAAAGAGCGAGGACGAGATCGGAGAATTAGGAGTGGCTTTTCAAAATATGCAGAATAACCTGCGATCTGTCATTCAGAACGTAGGGAACAGTGCAGATCATGTCGCAATTTCTTCGAATGAACTCACAATAAGCGCGGAACAAACCAGTGCTGCAAGTGAGCAGGTGTCCCAGGCTGTGCAAGAAATTGCCAGTGGTGCAGAGAAGCAGACTACAGGGCTGGAAAATAATTCGGTGGCCCTGGATGAAATTGCACAAGGGATCACCCAAATTGCTGAACGATCGATTTTGGTAGCTGATTTGGCCAAACGATCTGCCTTGCAAGCCGAGGAAGGACGAAAGTCTGTTGAGCAGACAGGCGAGCAAATGAATTCCATTCATCAATCAGTAGAGCGTTCCAACCAGATGATTCAAACCTTGCAAGCCCGCTCTCATGAAATCGGTGAAATTACGAAAGTTATCGGTGATATCTCCAATCAGACAAACCTGCTGGCATTGAATGCAGCTATTGAGGCAGCCAGAGCGGGTGATCATGGAAAAGGCTTTGCCGTCGTTGCTGATGAGGTGCGTAAGCTGGCAGAGCAGTCTCAGACATCCGCCACACAGATTGCCACCTTGATTGCCGAAATTCAGCATGAAACCGAAACAACAGTGAAGACGATGGACAGGGTCACGACTGAGGTGCAGGATGGACTGCAGATTTCCAAAGCAACCATTGTCAAGCTGGGTCATGCGATGGAAGGCATTCGAGAGACAACGCCTCAGGTAGAGGAGGTCGCTGCGATTGCACAGCAAATATCAGCCAGTGTACAAGAAATTGCAGCGACAGCCAACGAGCTGGCGACGATTGCAACTGGTAATGCCGCCACATCTGAGGAAGTTGCTGCCTCCTCACAAGAGCAACTGGCTTCCATGGAGGAAATATCAGCTTCTGCACAGTTGCTTTCAACGATGGCTGCTGATTTGAAGGTAATGATCAGTCGTTTCAAATATTAAAATGAACTTGAACCCTATGGAATGTATAGTACAATGAATGCTCGGGACAGTTCTTTAAGCCTTATGGCATAAGGAATCTGTCCTGAGTTTTTTTATATTTTCGATATCTCACAAAACATGGAAGATTATAAGGGGGCGAACACTTGGTTCGAGATTTAGTGCTATATGCTATCTTGATATTATTGTTAGTTTTGATTTTTCAGCGGCAGCTTGTTCGTCAGGCGATTACAGGTGTTTTTTATGGAGTGGCAGGAATTCTGTTCTTATATTTTGGCATAAGTGATAAAACACTGCTGACCTGCGTGCTGGAGCTGGGGATGGGTCTAATGTTCATGACGCTGTTTGTGCACGCTTTAACCACCGCTAAGTATTCATATGGACAACGTTTGTTAGACAAAGATCGTGACCTGCTGAATTTACTTCGGGTTCAACCTGGCTTTACCTTTAGGCTGGAGAAAAGTGGTGATGAATTTTATTATAGGCTGCTTGAAGGTGAATTGCTGGAGCGCGTGGGTCTGAATCTACAAGTCAACTACAATAAAAGGGAGCATGTGAAGCGTCTCGGGGACATTTTGGAGCTTTCCTCTGAAACGATGGAGCAGCTAAGTCAATACTACAAACAGGCCTGGTTCGGTGATCGGACCGTATTTGAATTGGAGTTTTGGGAATATTCGGCTCTCATTACCTTACATCCGGTTAGGGAGGACGGGAATACCAGGCATGTTATCGGTCACGTGTTGGATATTACAGAGTATAAAGCCTCTGAGCAGAAGCGAAAGGAGATGGACGAGGCTAACCGTGCGAAAAGCACTTTTTTGGCTCATATGAGTCACGAAATTCGCACCCCGCTGAATGGAATCATCGGTCTGTCAAAGCTGTTAAATAAGACTGAACTGACTGCCGTTCAAAGAGATTACCTCCACAAGCTTCTCGCTTCCTCTCGTACCCTTTCATCCATGCTCAGTAACGTATTGGACTTTTCCAAAATGGAAGCCGGCAGTCTGGAACTGGAAAAGGTAGAATTCGAGCCGGAAAAAATGCTTCGGCATCTCGCAGATACCGTTGGAACTTTACTTGAAGATAAGGAAATAGAGGTCGTATTTATAACGGACCCGGCGTTACCGAAAAGCTTTAAGGGAGACCCGCTTCGAATGGAGCAGGTGCTTTCAAATCTTCTGACCAACGCCATCAAGTTTACGGATCAGGGACATGTATTGTTACAGGTAAAAATGCTAAGTCAGCAGGAAGGGCGAGTAGGCGTTTCTTTTATGGTAGAAGATACGGGCATAGGAATTTCCGAGACGTGTATAGACAAGCTATTCGTCCCTTTTATCCAGGCGAGTACATCAACCAGCCGCAGATATGGGGGCTCTGGGCTGGGTTTGGCCATTAGCAAGCATTTGGCTGAAGCTATGGGCGGGAAAGTAGAGGTGAAAAGTCGATTAGGAGAGTACAGTCAATTTTACTTTAATGTCGAGCTGGAAAATGGGGAATTGAATGCAGGAAGCACACGAATAGAAAAACAAATCAAAGGCAAAGCCTTAATTGTTGCGCAGCATGAACTGGTGAGATACAGCTTGAACGAACTACTGCAAGACTTGGGATTAAAAACATTCACTAATTCATCCTTCCAAGAAAGTGTGGACGCTTTTCAAAAGGGTGAGCATTTTGATTATGTTATCATCGATATGGGGATGGAAGGTTTGAGAGAACTGGACTCCCGGAGGCAGTGGCTTCAAATGCTGGATAGGCAGATAACTCAGATTATTGGACTTACAACCGTGTTTCAGATGGAAACAATAGCTGCAGGGGACATGAATCATAGTGTGGATGCCTTTTTGTCCAAGCCCGTTACCCGAAACGCTCTGCTGGAGGTTCTCTGCTGGAAGAAGGAACAGTCAGTGCCAGCAGATGGTAATACTCTGGAGACTCATGCGACGATGAGTTCCCACAATGAGATAGGGGATACAACACAGAAGTATCAAATTCTCATAGCAGAGGATAACGAAATTAACCAGGTGGTGATTACCGAGTTTTTAGCAGAGCGTAACTTTGAGGTAACGATGGTCACGAACGGAAGAGAACTAATAGCGATACTGGAACTGCGTTACTGGGATATGGTGCTGCTTGATTTGCATATGCCAGAGATGGATGGTTTTGAGACGGCGAGGCATATTCGGAGAAACAAAGCTTTTAACAGGCTTCCCATTATCGCTTTTACCGCTGATGCTGTGCAGCATGAACAGGAAGTTTGTCTTCGTGCTGGTATTAATGCCGTGTTGTTCAAGCCTGTCCATGAACTGACCGCTGCTAGAGTATTAACTAGCTGGATTAATTTAGCGTGGCTGCAAGATTTACATGGTATTCACGCTGAGCAGTCGATAGCAGGCATGGATGGCAAGGTGTATATTTTTCAATTTGCCCTTTATAAATGGATACAGGAATACCAGTATCTCGATAAAAGAGTTGTGAGAAAAATGGACAATGGGCAGTTATCTTCTGCTCTTCGATTAATCCACTCACTTAAGGGAGGAACGGGGAACCTGTGCGCGCCTGAGTTGCTGGCAAAGGTAATAGAGCTGGAAAAGGCATTGAAGCGCAGCAATGAAACCTCAACAGGAGCACTGTATCCAGACTGGAAAAAGCATCTGAGCACGGTTCAGAAGGATATTAACCAAATCAAGTCATCACTTCCCTGGAGCTGACCGTGTTATTGCATAAATTTGTAGCCGATTCCCCAGATGGTCTTGATTAATTGCGGTTTCTTAGGGTCTTTTTCGATTTTTCTGCGTAAATGGTTAATATGTACGTCCACAGCCCTTTCATTAATAAAGGAGTCTGTGCCACGGAGAGCCTGAATCAAAGCATACCTGCTGAATACAATTCCCCGGTTCAAATAAAAAAGCTTCATGAGCTCAAATTCTGAATATGTTGTCTCCACATTCTGTCCGTTAACGGTAATCATTCTTCTCGCTAGATCCAAAGTAATGCCGGTTTCAGGTTCAGGTGCTCTGCCTCTTCCTTGCAAGCGCGTGATTTCAATACGACGGAAAAGAGCCTCCATCCGTGCTTTTAGCTCTTGCATACTAAAAGGCTTGCAAATATAATCATCTGCTCCCAACGTAAGTGTACGAATACGCTCTGATATGTTGTTTTCTGTAGAAATCACGATGATGGGCACGTCCGTATGCTTGCGTATGAGTGGGCAGGGATTTACCCCATCCAAATCTGGAAGCAGCAGATCCAGCAAAATAATATCGGGCTGTACGATCTCAAGCCGGGCAATACCCTCAGACGCTTGTTCCACTCGAGTAACGTTGTAGTCTTCTCCTGTTAAATACAAGGAAAGGGTCTCTCCCAACATATTGTCATCTTCAATAATTAAAACATTAGACATGATCATATTTCCTTATCTTTCTATCAAATTCGAGCCAAATAGTTAGGATAACTGCAATGTTTACAACAAGTTTTTGGCAGGTCCTGTTGATAGAGTAAACTCCTTTGGACAGTCTGTCAAAAGATCAGGTTTGTTGTGACAATCCTGTGGACAATTAGTCCAGATGTATATCTATTTGATATGGAAATGTACTATTTTTGAGATTTATTACTATAATACGACATTTTTCGTTTTCTTTTAACAATATACTACAAGCCATTGATGATAAATTACAAAAATTTAACAAAACACATCAGAAACATGCATTGACTTAAATGAAAATTATGGTATTTTATTACATAGGAGTTGACATCCTCTGATAGGCCTCTTAGAAAAACCCACTATTTAATCTTCTACTAACATACTCTCATGTGCTATCTCTGTATTTAATTTTCGTACTTTAATTGTTCTTGTGATCATACTTATGATTCTTTGGTGTGGATATCCCAGTGTGAATTCAGACTGTCTACTCATTTAGATTACATATTTACATTTTTTTTGCTTTCCATGCTTGTATTTTTTAAAATCAGGTCAGCGGGAGGACGAGAGATCATGAACACATTCGAAGCGCTGGAGTCCAATGTAAGATCCTATTGCAGAAGTTTTCCAGTTGTTTTCAACAAAGCTAAAAACGATGTACTGTACACGGAGGCAGGCAAGGGTTACATTGACTTTTTTGCTGGGGCAGGGGCTTTGAACTATGGGCATAATAATGATTTTATGAAAAACCGGATATTGGATTATTTAAGTTCCGATCGGATTATGCATGGTCTGGATATGTACACGACAGCTAAGCAAGAGTTTATTGAGTCTTTTTCAGAGCGTATTCTCCAGCCCAAGGGCTTGAATTATAAGCTGCAATTTTGCGGACCGACCGGAACCAATGCGGTGGAAGCAGCACTGAAACTTGCACGCAAGGTGAAAAACAGAAATGGTATTTTCGCTTTTATGGGCGCGTTCCACGGAATGTCGCTGGGTAGTTTATCTATTACCAGCAACAACTCCATGCGAGAGAGCGCAGGGGTACCCCTGAACAATGTTACCTTCATACCTTATAACAGCACATTTAACGGAATGGATACCATTTTGTATATGGAGCAGCTTTTAACAGACACTCACTCGGGTGTGGAAAAGCCTGCCGCGATCATTTTGGAAACGGTACAGGCTGAAGGCGGTATTCATATTGCAGATACCGAATGGCTGCGTGATTTGCGACAGCTGTGCGATGACCATGATATTTTGCTCATTGTTGACGATATTCAAGTCGGTTGCGGTCGAGTTGGTTCGTTCTTCTCATTCGAGCGGGCGGGAATTGTTCCTGATATGGTTGTTTTGTCCAAATCGATCAGTGGATACGGTTTGCCAATGTCTCTGTTGCTACTCAAGCCAGAATTGGATATATGGAGTCCAGGTGAGCATAACGGCACCTTCCGTGGAAATCAGCTTGCTTTTGTCGGGGCAAAGGCTGCGCTGGAGTTCAGAGATACGGTAGAGCTGGAAGCACAAGTGAAGGAAAAAGAGGCTTTTGTTCAGCAGTTCTTGCGTGAACATATCCAATCGATAGATCCTCTAATTGAAATTCGCGGCATGGGACTAATCTGGGGAATTGATGTATCCCATCTGGGAGAAGCGTTCGCCAAGGAGGTAGCGACTCTCTGCTTTAGTAGGGGACTCATTATTGAACGTGCTGGGCGTAACGATACGGTAATTAAAATCATGCCAGCGTTAACGATAAGCTTGGAAAACTTGCGTAAGGGCTGCGACATTATTAAAGAAAGTATGGCACAGGTAACCAGTACGTTGGTTACGATGTAAATCGATCAGTAAAGCCCCTTGGCTGGAGCTGCCGTCTGCTGTAAAGCAGGTATGGCAGGCGCCGTCCAAGGGGCTTTCTAGTAAAAAATTAAGAAATAACCGTTTGCGCGTATTTTTGTGCGGATTGCTCTAGTTGCTCATCGGTCAAAACTGCAGCACCATATTGTACGAAATAAGGGAGCAATTTGACACCAATCATATGGCCTGTAGCTTCCAGAGGTCTCAACAGCTCTTCGATCGTATACCTGTTCCGTCCGTCATGTTGGTAATTTTCCTCAACGCTGGCAGCAGACAAGGCGATCAACAACTCTTTGCCCTGTAGCTTGCCACCTTCGCTTCCATATGCCCAGCCGTAGGTTAGAACCTTATCCAGCCATTTTTTCAGTAGGGAAGGAGTGCTGTACCAGTAAAAAGGGAATTGCAGAACGATACGGTCATGCTGCTCTAGCAGTTCCTGCTCCTGGGCGACATTGATTTGCTCATCAGGATATACTTCATACAGGTTGTGAACGGTCACGTCAGATTGTTTCTTGAGTTCTTGCACCCATCTTTTGTTAATGCGAGATTCCGCAAGATCAGGGTGAACGACAATAACGAGGGTTGACATTTAAAAAACCATCTCCTTCGAACTTATTTATTGTAAGTAAATAACCAATACATATGTAACAATTTTAGTTTCAACTTATGGAATTGTCAACTCTATTAAATTTTAAGCTCTATATTCAAAAGACTCCGGCAAGCTCATGCCGGAGTCTCATCAAATGAAGTGTTTTTACATTAAGCGATATGATTAAGAGCAACAATTTTGTTTTTCCCGGAGCGCTTAGCTTGATACAGATAGTCATCTGCTTGCTGAAAAAATACATCTTTATCTTTGTTCATTTCCTCTGTATAGCTTTTCAGTCCAATGCTTACGGTTACAGAAACGAGTTGCAATTTCTCCTGAAAGGTCATTTTCTCCACTTCACGACGGATGTTTTCGACGATCTGATAAGCTTCTTCGAAAGTATGCTCGAACATCAAAATAGCAAATTCCTCACCGCCATAGCGAGCCGCAATGTCATTTGCGGTAATCTGTTCTGTAATGATTTGCGAGATGCCTTCCAAAATTTTATCTCCGAACTGGTGTCCGTAAGTATCATTGATCTTTTTGAAATTATCAATATCCACTAACGCCAGATGGATGATCGCGCCTTGTTCGGCATATTCGAGTGCTTTTTCATAAAAGTTTTGAAAGGACAAATGATTGTACAGCTTTGTCAAACCATCAGTCATTGACATTTTGCTGATAATCGCGTTACTGATCATTAATTCCTGTTGCGCGCGCTTTGTTTTATACAAATCCACTAACAAATCGCGGCCGCTGGCCTGAATAATGAGAGCAATAAAGGTGGACATAATCAAAAAGGTTGGAATCGCCACGATATCAAAGTCTGACAAATAGGTACGAAATGATGCATCCACTGCCAGCAACAGAAAAAAGACGACTACTTGTAATACAAAGGAAAGCCATATTAAGCGGCGATTGAAGAACAGGATAGAAGAGAAAATAGGCAACAAGCACAACGCTGTAATAATCCGGATATCATAGTTTAGGCGAATAATCATCCAGCAAATGACGGTACTTGCCATAAACAGGATCACAAAAGAATACCTGTTAAATTTAAAATGAGCCAACTCTGCCAGTAAGTTGGAACCACTCATGATTAGCGTGGGAACAATAAGGGTTCCGACGTAAAATTCATAAGGCGAAGCGGAGTAATCAAGAAATAAGTAGCTGCCCAGCTGGACGATAAAATGTACAGCTATAATCATCCAATACAGTAATAACATTTTGCGTACCCAGCGGGCTTGCTTTGTTTTGTAATCCATGGTTTGAGTAAGCCGTTTTGTCTTGTTCATGATGTCACCACACTTAATGTATCTTTAGCCATTCTCGTATTATAAGATACTATGTGATGAAGTTGAAGCTAATTTTTTTGAAGGCCATGAACTTGTTAGCCTAGCAACACTTTTACTTGATGGATAGCCCCGTCCCCTGCAACCGGCAGAATATTATTCGTAAGGACGGTGCCATCTAAGGTAACTGTGACTACACCCTTGGAGACATGCTGTGGATTCGTGATATGAATCACGTAGGTATCACCGCGGAAGACACGGGTGACTGTGAATTCGTCCCAGGCTGTAGGAATGCACGGATCAATACGCAGACCATCCCATTCGGGCTTAATACCGAGAATGGATTGAGTAATAGCTATAAAGTTCCATGCCGCTGTACCCGTCAGCCAGGAATTTTTGGCTTCGCCTGCATGAACAGCATCCTTGCCCGCAATCATTTGAGCGTACACATACGGCTCAGTGCGGTGAATGTCGCTAATGTCCTCTAGATAGGCGGGGGCAATTTTGCTATATAGTTCGAAAGCGCGATCCCCACGTCCTATTACGGCTTCCGCCATCATAATCCAAGGGTTATTGTGACAGAAAATACCGGCATTTTCCTTATACCCGGGAGGGTAAGATGAGATTTCGCCCAGATTGATGTAATAGCGAGAATACGGTGGATTTTGCAGCACAATGCCGTAGGGAGTTTCTAAACGATCACGTGTAGAATCGAGAGCTTTTTGAGCTAGACCTTCTTCAACGCCAATTCCTGCCATGACACAGAAGCCTTGAGGTTCAATGAAAATTTGGCCTTCCTCACAATCCTTGCTCCCTATTTTGTCTCCATAATGGTCATAAGCACGTAAGAACCATTCCCCGTCAAAACCATGCTCCAATGTGGCTGTTCGCATACGATCCACATATGCCTGAGCGGTTGCTGCTTCTTCATCCAGTCCTCTGCGCTTGCAAAGCTCAATAAAATCCGGTCCCGTATATACAAATAGTCCGGCGATGAACACGGATTCGGCTATTCGACCCTCCAGATTCTGAGTTGTCTGATAGGACTCATCTGGTGTAGCAGAAAAACAGTTGAGATTCAGACAGTCGTTCCAGTCAGCCCGGCCAATGAGTGGAAGACCATGCGGGCCCAGATTACCCACAACGTGGTAAAAAGAACGCTTCAAATGTTCAAACAGCGTAGCCGTACGCTCTACATTTCCGTCAAAGGGCACTTGTTCATCCAGTATGCCAAAGTCTCCCGTTTCTTTGATGTACGCTGCGGTACCGACAATAAGCCACAACGGATCGTCGTTAAAGCCACCGCCAACCTCGTGATTTCCTTTTTTGGTTAACGGTTGGTACTGATGATAAGCTCCGCCGTTTTCAAATTGAGTAGAGGCGATGTCGATAATCCGTTCTCTTGCCCGCTCCGGTATTTGGTGGACGAAGCCGAGCAAGTCCTGATTCGAATCCCGGAAGCCCATTCCACGCCCGATACCAGATTCAAAATACGAGGCGGAACGCGACATATTGAACGTAACCATACACTGATAAGGGTTCCATATGTTTACCATTCGGTTCAGCTTGTCGTCGTGGCTTTGAAGGGTATACTTGGACAGCAGATTATTCCAATAGGTCCGCAGCTCACTCAACGCTCGTTCTACATCAGCTTCATCCGCAAACTGCTTAATCATGGCATGTGCTTGTTTTTTATTAATAACACCGGGCGACTCCCATTTTTCTTCCTCGGGATTTTCCACATAACCGAGTATAAAGTTACAGCTTGTTTCTTCGCCTGGCTCCAGCGTTACCTCAATGCAATGTGATCCGACAGGGGACCATCCGCTGGCAATAGAGTTCGAGGCTTGCCCAGCGGCGACCGTTTGAGGCTGATCTAATCCGTTGTAGAGCCCCAGAAAAGCTTCACGGTCTGTATCATAACCCGCTAGCGGACGATTAGCAGAGAAAAAAGCATAGTGATTGCGACGTTCACGGTATTCCGTTTTGTGATAAATGACAGAGTCTTGTATTTCAACCTCGCCGGTGTTCAAGTTGCGCTGATAATTGGTCATATCGTCATAGGCGTTCCACAGACAAAATTCCACGAATGAAAAGAGTTTGATCTTTTTGGTTTGTAACGATGTGTTCTGAAGCTTTACCTGATGGACCTCGCCGTCAAAGGAAAGGGGCACAAAAGCCAGCTGGGTGGCCCGAATACCGCTGCGTTCTCCCATAATTGAGGTATAGCCAAGTCCATGGCGACATTCATACTGCTCCAGCTCCCGTTTGACTGGCATCCAACCTGGAGTCCAATAATCCCCATCATCATAAATATAAAAATATCGACCACCGTTATCGACAGGAATATTGTTGTACCGGTAACGTGTTAAGCGACGTAAGCGAGCATCCCGGTAAAATGCATAGCCGCCACTTGTATTGGAGATTAGTCCAAAAAATCGTTCATTACCTAAATAATTAATCCAGGGATAAGGGGTTTGAGGGGTGTGGATGATATATTCTTGATTGACATCATCGAAAAAACCGTACTTCATGGCGCAGAACTCCTTTCGATTTGAAAAAATAAAAGACCCAACACATGATTATATTCAAACATAAAGCCGTTCTTTCTTTAGAAAGACATTTCCTGCCTTATATAAAATGTGCTTGATTTTCTCAACCTATCTTCTGGAATTTGCAAAATATTTAAAATGGGTAAATATACCTTTTTATGCTAAAATGAAAAAGTTAGAACTTAGCAAGGCAGGAGGTTGCAAGAATGGCACCTATCACATTATTTTTCATCCCGTATGCAGGCGGATCGGCGTCGGTCAGCTTCAAATGGAAAAAGTTGCTGCTTCCGCAGATTAAGCTTGTTCCACTGGAATTATCGGGCAGAGGTATTCGTTCTGGGGAACCGCTAAAGGAAAGCATTGAGGAGATGAGCGAGGATCTGTTGCACAAGATCAGCGAAGAGATAGCCCCCGGCGATCCTTATGCCATATACGGCCACAGTATGGGGACGATGATCTCATTCGAGCTGTACTACAAGCTGGTGGACGGTGGATATGGCAAGCCTGCTCATCTGTTCGTTTCGGGTGGACGGGCACCGCATGTCCCAAGAAATTCCCCGTGGTTACACGATCTGCCCGCAGATCAGTTCAGGACGCATTTGCAGCGGTACGGTCAGCTTTCGGAAGCGATTTTTGACAATCGGGAATTATACGACTATTTTATGCCGGTGTTAAGAGCGGATTTCAAAGCTGTCGAGTTGTATAGGTACATGGCTAAAGCCGCACCTTTACATTGTCCTATCACCGCTTTGACAGGAATGACCGATAACACGGTGACCTTACAAGATGCGGAGGCATGGGCACACCATACGGATCAGCAATTTCGTATGTTTACCTTTGAGGGAGGACACTTTTTTATTCATGATGAAGTGGAACGGATTACGCACATCATCAATGAGACCTTGGAGCAGAGTACGGTAACAAGTAGCATACAACAATAAAAATAAGAGGTGATTTTTAGTGACAGTAGGTGTATTGGCACATTTGTTTGGCAAGTTGCCTTATCGTGAATTGGCTGCAAAGGTAGGCGCAGCGGGCTTTACTCATGTTCAGCTGGCTCCGTGGAGAGCGATCAGTGATGTGGATTTTAATAAACCGGGTAAGTTCAATCCGGGATTGGCACTGTCTATCGCAGAAGAATTTCGTAAGCATGGTGTATCCATATCGGTGCTCGGGTGCTATTTACATTTTTTTATACAGGATGAGGAATTGCTGCGTGAAAATGTAGAGCGCTTCAAAGAGCTGATCCGATATGCGGGTCTGTTAGGAGCACCAATGGTTGCAGCCGAAGTCGGACGTAATGAGGATGGTACCGCCTATACGGAACGTGACTGGAGAGTTGTAAGGGAAGTAGTGCGTGAATTAGCAGATGAAGCGGAGAAGTGGGGCGTATTCGTAGGATTGGAAGCTGCAAACGATCACTTGGTCGGAACTGCCGTAGAGTTGGCTGCCTTTCTGGAGGAAGTACCTTCTTCACACATCGGTGTTGTGATTGATCCGGGTAATCTGCTGAAAACGGAAAATCTGGCGCAGCAGGATGAGATCATCCGCGAAGCTTTCCAACTGCTGGGCCCTCGGATTATCGCAGCACATGCCAAAGACCGGCGGTTGTCATCGTCAGGTGAAATTGAGACGGTGCCGCCAGGTTTTGGTGACATGAACTATGCCCTCTACATGGAACTGCTGGAGCAGTACAAGCCGGGGGTTCATATTATTATGGAAGCTGCTCAGGAGCATGAGATGGCAGAATCCAGACGTTATATCGAAGGTCATCGGATAGCCGCTCAGAAGGCGCAACAAGTGCAGACGAAATAATGTATTCTTTCATATACTCAGGAATGCTACGTCAATAATTCGAGAGACTTGGAAGCGCCTCCTTTTCCAAGTCTCTGTTCCTTTATCCTTGTTTAACCTTGCACAACCGCCACGATCACAATGACCCAGCTTGCCAAAAAAGCCAACCCGCCAATGGGGGTGATTGCCCCAAGCTTTTTCACACCAGATATACTAAGGGCATACAGACTGCCGGAGAACAGGAGAATACCCACCAGCATAACCCAGCCTGCGGTAACGATGAGAGAAGAATGGACAAGGCTGTCAGCAAGAACTCCAAGCAGCAGCAAACCCAGTCCGTGAGCGATTTGATATTGAATTCCTGTCTGGAATATGCTCATCATGTCTACGGAAAGTCTCTTTTTCAATGCGTGTGCGCCGAACGCTCCCAGAGCTACGGCTAAAAACATCACGATACAACCAAGCAATAGCAAAATTTTCATGTTTTAACGCCTCCCTGTGAAATAGTACCGATTCCAATCGATTTCGTCAATTTTCCTTGTGAATCTCTAAACTTATAGAATTTTTCGACTCTCATTTGGCGCCTAGTGTGGTATATTTTTTCCAGGGCCAATGCGAAGCATTTGGAGCAATAGACAGCGTGTCCTCCACCTTTTTTATGGGAAAGTGAGGTGATGATGCTGTCTTTTTGTGCTGTCGTTTTTCGGAATAAAATCTTGTGTAAAGCCAAAATTGATAATGGAGAGGATGAATGCAAAAGTGATCAGCAGAAAATCAGTGTTCAGGAAATCTGTCTCTATGGTCATGTCAGCCATTTTGGTACTTCCGTTAACCTTGGGCTTATTTCAGGCAGGACCCGACCGTGCATCAGCCGCAACACCGGAATCGACACGCTTTTTACAATTGTATAAACAGCTGAAGGATCCGGCTAGCGGATACTTTTCAAAAGAAGGCATCCCTTATCATTCCGTTGAAACGCTTATGAGCGAGGCTCCAGATTACGGACACTTAACGACTTCGGAAGCGTACAGCTACTGGATGTGGCTGGAAGTGCTGTATGGTCATTATACCGGGGATTGGGGGCATTTGGAATCCGCATGGGACAACATGGAGAAATATATCATTCCTGTTAATGAAGGCGACGGTAAGGAAGAACAGCCAACAATGAGTAACTACAACCCGAACAGCCCCGCCACCTATGCCGCAGAATACTCACAGCCGGATCAATACCCAAGCCGTCTGAGTGGACAGTATGGTGCTGGCAAGGATCCACTGGACTCTGAGCTGAAGGCAACCTATGGCAACAACCAGACTTATCTGATGCACTGGTTGTTGGACGTGGATAATTGGTACGGCTTCGGCAATCTGCTGAATCCGTCGCATACAGCAACCTATGTAAACACCTTCCAGCGTGGGGAACAGGAATCGGTCTGGGAGGCTGTACCGCATCCATCGCAAGACAATCAAAAGTTTGGCAAGCCTAATGAAGGCTTTATGAGCTTGTTTACCAAGGAAAATAATGCCCCTGCACAGCAATGGCGTTACACGAATGCCACCGATGCAGATGCACGGGCAGTTCAAGCGATGTACTGGGCTAAGGAATTGGGATATGACAACTCCGTATATTTGGATAAAGCCAAAAAGATGGGAGACTTTTTGCGGTACGGCATGTACGATAAATACTTCCAGAAAACCGGAAGCGCTTCCAATGGAAGTCCAATTGCTGGTACGGGCAAGGATGCCAGTCTTTATCTGATGGCATGGTATACAGCCTGGGGCGGCGGACTTGGCCAAAGCGGCAACTGGGCTTGGCGTATTGGTGCCAGCCATGCACATCAGGGCTACCAAAATGTCGTCGCAGCGTATGCGTTGTCCGATCAAGATGGTGGATTAATACCGAATTCACCAACGGCGGGACAGGACTGGGCGACCTCGCTGAAGCGCCAACTGGAGTTTTATACTTGGCTGCAATCCGATGAGGGGGCCATTGCAGGCGGAGCGACGAATAGCTGGGATGGTGCCTACAAGGCTTATCCATCCGGCACAAGTACCTTTTATGGCATGGCTTATACAGGGGCTCCTGTATATAACGATCCACCCTCGAACAACTGGTTCGGGATGCAGGCTTGGCCTGTCGAGCGAGTTGCCGAGCTGTACTACATTTTAGCCAAGAAAGGGGATACTTCGTCCGAGCAGTTTAAAATGGCTAAACAAGTGACGGAAAACTGGATAGCGTGGTCCAAGAGCTATGTATTTGCCAACGAACGGCCTGTGACTGATGCACAGGGATACTATTTGGACGCTCAAGGTAAGCGTATTCTGGGTGGCAAGAATCCGAAAGTGGCTACTACAGCGGCTAAAGGTGAGTTCTGGCTACCGAGCAATCTGGAATGGAGCGGAAAGCCTGAAACCTGGAGCGGATTTGCCAATCATAAAGGGAATACCAATCTCCATGTGGTAACAAAGAATCCGGGGCAGGATGCCGGAGTGCTGGGCAGCTATGTTAAAGCACTTACTTTCTTTGCTGCTGGAACGAAAGCTGAAAAAGGAGACTATTCCGAGTTAGGCAAGGAAGCTAAGGATCTGTCTAAAGCTTTGCTTGATGCTGCATGGGGTTATAACGATGGTATAGGCATTACAACGAAGGAAGCGCGCGAAGATTATTATCGTTATTTTACCAAAGAAGTGTATATCCCGAGCGGCTGGAGTGGTAAGACTGGGCAAGGCAACACGATCCCTGGCACCGACGCTACACCGTCTGATCCGTCTAAAGGTGGTAATGGTACGTATTCCAGCTACAGCGATATCCGCCCTAATATCACCAAAGATCCGCAATGGTCCTATCTTAAAGATAAATACACGACTTCATGGAACAAGCAGACCAAAAAATGGGATAAAGGCGCTCCAGAATTTACGTATCACCGTTTCTGGTCCCAAGTTGATATGGCAACGGCTTATGCCGAGTATGACCGTCTCATTAACGGTAGTGGACCAACCGAGCCTACAGCTCCCAAAGCTCCGGCAAATGTGAAGGCAAACGCAGGGGATGCTCAGGTTACACTGACCTGGAGCAAAGCGACGGGTGCCGATAGCTATACGGTCAAGCGCTCCACAACCAGTGGTGGCCCATATACTACAGTAGCAACAGTAACAGACAGCACTTACAAGGATACAGGAGTGGTGAATGAAACCACTTATTATTATGTGGCAAGTGCAACAAATTCTTTAGGAACCAGCCCGGATTCTGCCGAGGTCAGTGCCAAGCCTACGGCAGCACCCATTCCAGCAACGGGAGATGTGATTGCCCAATACCGCGTGGGCGACACCAACCCGGGAGATAACCAGATTCGGCCACTGTTCCGTATTGTAAACAAGGGTAAAGAAGCAGTTGATCTGAAAAATGTCAAGCTGCGATACTACTACACCGTAGATGGCGACAAGTCACAGGAATTCCATTGTGACTATGCACAGTTGGGCAGTAGTAACGTTCAGGGACGTTTTGTGAAACTGGATAAGGCCGTTACAGGCGCAGATTATTATCTGGAAATCTCCTTTGGAGCTGGTGCGGGAAGTCTGGCAGCAGGGGAAAACACAGGGGACATTCAGATTCGCATGAACAAGACGGACTGGAGCAACTATAACGAAAGTGATGATTTTTCCTATGATCCAACCAAGACATCTTATACGGATTGGGGCAAAGCACCATTGTATATAAATGACAAACGTGTCTGGGGTCTGGAGCCTTGATTGTAAACTAATTGTAGAGATTACGGGCGGAATGTGAGATCATTTAATTCACTTCCGTCCGTTTTTTTGTGATCGGATTCGTGGTACACTATGATCGTTACATTATTACATACATGACCGAGGTGACCTGAGACATGAATGACAATTTGGCACAGGCTCTGAATGAGCAAATGAACTTTGAATTTTACTCCGCTCACGTATATCTGGCGATGGCTGCTTATTGCTCCAGTGAAAGTCTGGATGGGTTTGCAAACTTCTTCCTGGTACAAGCTGAGGAGGAACGGTTTCATGCCATGAAACTGTATAAATACATTAATGACCGTAGAGGACGCGCCACATTGGCTGCATTGCCGGAGCCAAAAAACAGCTACGATTCCATGCTGGACGTATTTGAGCATGGCTACAAGCATGAGCAACAAAACACGCAAAAATTTTATCATCTGGCTGACTTGGCCCTCGATGGACGCGAGCATGCAACGATCCATTTCCTGAAATGGTTTATTGATGAGCAAGTCGAAGAGGAAGCTCTGTTCGACAGTGTTATCCAGAAGCTTAAGCGCATTGAAAGAGACAGCAACGCCTTTTATATGCTGGACAGCGAGTTTGCCAAACGCAGCTTTACTGCCCCTGCGGAGTAATACAGCATACATGGTGTGTTTTGAATGCCGGAGATATGGCCAGCATTTTATTCGTCTAGAAAGTAAAAAAGCCCGATTTTCGGGCTTTTTTGCGTTGACTTTAATTAACGAATTCCCATCTTTCTAGGGGCTATTGTTATTTTAAATGGAGTTATAGAAAAAATTAATTTGTCGCTGGATGTTGAGCATGCTACAGTTATGTTAATTTTTATATCTGATTAAGTAGATAGGATTAATTATTTTGGTGATTCACGAGCATTATAATAATACTATAGGAAGGCGGGTTAGTATGAGTGAAATCTATCGTCTGGCACTCCAAGAGGATGCAGAAAGATTGCAGTATGTGACGTATGAGGCGTATGAAACAATTCGGCAGTTGGAGCTTCGATGGCCTGCCGCTCAGGCAGATGTTGCTCTCATTCAAGAAAACATTAAAAATAATGATTGCTATGTGCTGGAAGTAGACGGTGTCATTCAGGCTACCGTTAGCCATCTCAAAAATAGAGCCCTTAATTTTATAACCGATCTACCGTTTGTGATGTGGTTTGCTGTAGACCCGGCTGCCCAGGGCAAAGGATATGGGAAAAAACTGCTGAATTGGGTAGAGCAAACGATTATTCGTGACAAGGTCGGTGCTCCTGCTGTGACACTGGCGACTGCGGAAAAGCATCCCTATTTGCTATCCATGTATGAGCGTTGGGGGTATGAACGTATCCATGCTTTTGACCATGGAACAGGGGACGGGACGATGCATTTACTGCGTAAAGTGGTGAATCCTGAATTATTCTCCACCTACATTCGTGAAAAAAATGAAGCCGAGACAGCTAACCGAAATTAGACGCGATCATAGGGAACGGAAGAAGCCGATTCGTTCGCAGAAAGGGGGCAGGAGCGAATGAAGTTTGTATTGTTCAGCCTAATGGCTAATCTGCCTAATGCGATTACCGGAGAAGCCTGGAGTTCGCAGCAAAAATTCCAAAATGTAATTAAGCAGGCTGTGCTCGCAGAGGAGCTTGGTTTTGATGCGTATGGTGTGGGGGAGCGGCATGGTGCGCCTTTTTTGTCGTCTTCACCTCCACTCGTTCTGACCGCTATAGCAGCGAGAACTGAACGGATTCGTCTGCTGACGATGGTAACGGTGCTTAGTATTCTTGACCCGGTACGCGTAGCTGAGGATTATGCGACATTGGATCATTTATCGGGCGGAAGATTAGAACTGATTATCGGAAAAGGCAATGATCCACGCCATTATCCGTTGTTTGGAATTACGGAGGAAGAGCAGTGGGAATCGTTAGCAGAACGCTATCGTCTGCTCAAACGGCTATGGAGCGAGGAAGAGGTTACGTGGAAGGGCAACTATCGGCCCCCGCTGTATCAGGTCACGACACAGCCACGCCCGTATCAACAGCAAATTCCGATATGGCATGGAAGTGCCTCCAGTACATTATCGACGGAGCTGGCTGCACAATATGGAGAGCCGTTATTTTCCTCAAATTCTTTCCATCCTCAGGCCAAGTATAAAGGCTTAATTGATCATTACCGTGAACGGCTGGCTTATTACGGTCATGACCCGGCTCAGGCTGTAATTGGTGCCGGAGCCGGGAGCTTGTATCTGGCGGATACAGACGAGGAAGCGATCAGACGCTATCGCCCGTATTATGATGCTTACCACTCGACGGCGGCGGCTCAGCATAATCAATCCCCGTTTACAAGTTTGGAGGATAACATCCGCAACGGTCCAGTTCTGATTGGTTCTGCGGACAGCGTTCTCGAAAAAATACGGAACTATTATACTGCGTTCGGCCATCAGGTACTCAGCATAAGCGTGGATGGGCTGGGAGAGCAGGAGCAGCTTGAACAGCTGCATCGGTTTGCCGAGGATATCATTCCTGTGCTGCGGCGAGAGATTCCCAGCACTATTTGGCAGCAGGTGCCGAACCTACACAAAGAAAATGGATCACTGGCTGCTATTCCTAATGGGGCTCCCTCCATTTCTCCTATTTTCCAATTGTGATTGATGAATAACGTTACCCTCTCTCATGAAAGCAACCGAAGTAGCGGTGTTTTCGGGTCGATAGCGACTGAGAGAGGGTCTTTTTAGTTTTAGACAAATTGACAGAGATAAATAAAAAGAGTAACGTAATTGTATATTCATTTAAATCGCATAAAATTAATCGGATTAATTAAAATTTAAAGATGTGGAATCTAATGATATAAAGGAGGAATTTTTTTGAGCGACTCACAATCTAGTACGACCAAGCGCTGTATAACAGCCGAGGATTTATATCGACTTCACTGGGTTAGCGATCCAGCTATTCATCCTATTAGTGGTGAAATCGCTTACGTAGAACAGTATATTAATAAAGAGTGGACAGATTATAACTCAGGAATTTGGCTATTATCGTCCGAAGGCGCTAGCGCATTACCCTTTACATACGGACCGAAAGATGAAACGCCTGTCTGGTCACCAGATGGATCACAACTAGCTTTTCTCCGTACAACAGACGGCAAGCGCCAGGTGTGGATTATTCCAGAACGCGGAGGGGAGGCACGACAGCTTACACACGTAGAGAACAATGTTCGTTCATTAGCCTGGTCTCCTGATGGGACTTGCATATCGTTTGTAGCTAAAACGGCCGAGAACCCGTCAAGCCCTACATCCGATGGAGGAACTCAGGAGGCACAACTTAAGGGACGAGTCGTTAATCGAACGAAAGCTAAATCCGACGGATATGGACTGTGGGATGATACTCGTGATCACTTGTATGTAACTGATGTGACTTCGGGGCACACAGTTCAACTGACTTCCGGCGCTTATGATGTGGCGGAGCCTGTGTGGTCACCGGATGGTCAACGTATTTTATTCGTCGCCAGAATAGCAGAGCATTCGAAAGAGGATACGGATTTACGTAAGCAGAATGATTTGTTTACGATAGCTCCTGCAACTTCAAATGGTGATGCAGCAGCACCGCTTAAGCTGACCCATTCTGAACTGCACATCGAGAGTGCTGCTTATTCTCCTGACGGTTCAACGATTGCCTTTTACGGTCATGATCGACATGCCAAAGGCGCTACTCAGACCCGACTGTACACGGTTCCTTCCAGTGGGGGGACGGCAGTATGCGTTAGTGAGACGCTTGACGCTCACCTCGGTAATGCGGGTATGAGCGACATGCGTTCACATCTTCATGTAGGACCACCACGCTTCAGTGCGGACGGCCAATCTCTGTATACGCTGGTTACCCATGAAGGAAATGTGCACGTATATCAGTTTGCGCTTGATAGGACTTTTAAAATTTTAACCCAAGGAGAGCGGGAAATTTACCAATTCGAGCTTACTTCGGATGAGCAGCATATCATTGCCGCCTCCACCGATGTAGCTTTACCAGGTGATTTATTCCAGATTGCGATTCATTCAGGAACTGAGGAACGGCTGACACGAGTGAATGATTCTCTGCTTGATGAGATTGAGATCAGTGTGCCTGAGAGCTTCTGGACTGAGGTTGAGGATGGACGACGGGTGCAGGGATGGGTGATGAAGCCTGCTGGGTTTAAGGAGGGGGTATCCTATCCTGCTATTTTGGAGATTCACGGTGGTCCTCATGCCATGTATTCCAATTCTTTTTTTCATGAATTTCAGTTGCTGGCCGCTCAGGGGTATACAGTCATCTACACGAATCCGGGAGGAAGCCGAGGGTATGGACAGTCTTTCACCAATGTCGTCCTTGGAGATTACGGCGGACGCGATTACACCGATCTGCTGAGCGCAGTGGACGAGGCTATACGTCAATTTCCATTCATTCATCCGGAAAGGCTGGGTGTAACAGGAGGCAGCTATGGTGGCTTTATGACAAACTGGATTGTCGGCCATACCGATCGTTTCCGCGCAGCTGTGACCCAGCGCTCCATATCTAACTGGCTGTCCATGTATGGAGTGAGTGACATAGGGTACTCGTTTACTGAAGATGAAGTCGGCGGGAATCCGTGGGAGGATTGCGAGCTTTTGTGGAGGCAATCTCCGCTGGCTTATGTGCAGCAAATCAACACACCGCTGCTCATATTACACGGGGAGCAGGATCTGCGATGTCCTATAGAGCAGGGAGAGCAGCTGTTTACAGCATTACGTCGCTTGGGGAAACCTACGCAATTTGTCCGTTTTCCAGCTTCAAGTCACGAGCTTTCACGAAAAGGGCACCCGCAGCTTCGTGTGGAACGACTGCAACGTATTACCAATTGGTTTGCCCAACACGAATTATAAGTAAATCGATTTCTTGTATTAATGTAAAAATGTCAGGTCCTAACCATAGGACTTGGCATTTTTAGTATGCCTTGCTACAATTCTCTCAACCTCATACAAAAGGAGATATATAATGGCCGAGCCCTTAAAAAATATGTACACGGAGAATTTTCTTCAACTATTCGGTGAAAAAGTACAGTCTGCGTACAGGCCGTTCGATACCAACGGATTCATCCATCAAGTGATGGATGAAAAATGGGATGAACTGGAGCTAAAAGAACGAATACGACGTATTTCGTTAACATTAGGGGCATTTTTGCCCAGTAAATATGAAGAAGCTCTGGATATTCTTTTTGCTATAGACGAGCATTGCAGTGGTTTTCCATACTTGTTTTTCCCCGATTTTGTGGAGGTGTATGGGCAGGGAGAAGAGCATTGGGAACTGTCCATGAAGGCACTGGAGCGATTCACCTCTAAGTCCTCTGCGGAGTTCGCCGTGAGACCCTTCCTTCTGCGTGAACCGGAACGGATGATGCGGCAGATGACGACCTGGGCCGGACAACAAAGTGAACACGTCCGCCGACTTGCCAGCGAAGGCTGTCGTCCACGGCTACCCTGGGGACAGGCGTTGCCTGTGTTTAAACGCGATCCTGCTCCAGTATTGGCCGTATTGGAACTACTGAAGGCCGATCCCTCACTGTATGTACGTAAAAGTGTAGCCAACAACCTGAACGATATTGCCAAGGATCATCCTGATGTGGTCATTGCCACGGCTCAACGGTGGAAAGGAACACATCCTGACACCGACTGGATTGTGCGTCATGGCTGTCGGACCCTGATTCGCAAATCCATCCCCGAAGTGATGGCAATGTTCGGCTATGCGGATGAAACAGACGGGGCGCCGTTAGTCACGGGAGCCTCTTTCACCACAGACCCTGCCATGCTAAAGCTTGGTGATAGCTGTGAGTTGAGCTACGCGCTTCAGCTTCGTGAAGGTGACCCGGTACGAGTCCGCATCGAGTACGGCATCGACTTTGTGAAGGCGAGAGGACAAGTCTCACGTAAACTGTTTTTGCTATCTGACAAAACGGTCCCTGGAGGAACCCATCTTACAGGTACACGGACACACCGTTTTGCAGACCTGACAACTCGTCGCCATTATGCGGGAGCGCACCGGATTGCACTGCTCGTAAACGGTCAGGAAGCGGCTTCTACAGTGGTAGAACTCCAGTTGTAAATCACGATAGTAGTGAAGAAAAAGAGCCTGTAATTAGGCTCTTTCTTTTTGTCGTTCGCTTTACCAAATTTATTTTTTTCCAAAAAAATGATTCTGGTATTAGAACCTGGTACTAAGACGTGTTATACTACAGTAAGAAAGTGGATCTCATCTTATGTATAAAGGGGAAGGTATAATTTGACAGATCAACAACAATGGCTTGCGCCTGAATATTACAATATGACTTCGGAAATGGAACACCATGATGCTGGTAAAACCGCACTCAAGTGGCTGAGTGAGACAGGAGAATACGAAGAAATCACCTATGGAGAGCTGTTGAAAAAGGCTAATCGACTGGCTGGAGGACTCGCAAATCTGGGATTTAACAAAGGTGACAGAGTTCTGGTCGTAGTACCACGGCGTATTATTGCGTATGTAATTTATCTGGCCTGCTTGAAACTTGGGCTTGCTGTCATTCCATCTTCAGAAATGCTACGTGCCAAGGATATTGCATTTCGTCTTCGCCATTCAGAAGCGCGCGCAGTCATTGCCTGGACCGGAGTAATAAGCGAAGTGGACAAAATAAATGATGATTTGCCTGCTCTGGATTATCGCATCGTGGTCTCCGGGGACGACACGGCAGATGTATCTGGCTGGCTCGTGCTGAATGAGCTGATGGATGGACAGGAAGATACTTTTGAAGCTGTGAAGACGCACCGTGACGACATGGCCATTCTGGCCTATACTTCCGGCACCACAGGAAATCCTAAAGGTGTTGTACATAGCCATGGCTGGGGATATGCTCATCTGCGGATAACATCACCATGGTTGGATATTCAAGCTTCAGATATAGTATGGGCTACAGCTGCACCGGGATGGCAAAAGTGGATTTGGAGTCCGTTTTTATCCGTACTAGGAAATGGAGCGACCGGATTCGTATATAATGGTCCGTTTCGTCCAGGTCGGTATTTGCAGTTTATGCAGCAGTATGGAATCCAAGTGTTGTGCTGTACGCCGACAGAATATCGGATTATGGCGAAAACGGATGGTTTGGATCAATATGATCTATCCCAATTGCGCAGCGCAGTTTCTGCGGGAGAGCCTCTCAATCAGGAGGTCATTAACAAGTTTCAGGAGCAATTCAACATTACGATTCGTGACGGCTATGGTCAAACGGAGAGCACATTAATTATTGGTAATTTAAAGGATGCACCTCTGCGTACAGGCTCGATGGGCAAATCCATTGCACCGGGACTCGTTGAGGTCGTAGACGAGGATGGCATTCCGCTGGCTCCGGGGCAAGTGGGAGATATTGCAGTGCGTGCCGATCTGCCGGCATTATTCCATACGTATTACCATGATCCAGAACGCAAATTAGCTAGTGTCCACGGAGATTATTTTGTTACGGGAGACCGGGCTCGCAAAGACGAGGATGGATATTTCTGGTTCGAAGGACGTGGTGATGATATCATTATCAGTTCTGGCTATACTATTGGTCCTTTTGAAGTAGAGGAAGCGCTTATGAAGCATGACTCCGTGCAGGAATGTGCTGCCGTAGCCAGCCCTGACGAAATCCGTGGACATGTTGTAAAGGCTTTTGTCGTACTCAAAGCTGGGGTAGAAGGATCACCGGCGTTAGTGAAGGAACTGCAACATCATGTGAAAACATGGACGGCGCCTTATAAATATCCACGAAAAATAGAGTTTATTCAAGAGCTTCCTAAAACTAGCTCGGGCAAAATACGAAGAGTGGAGCTGCGTGAACTGGAGAAGCAATCCGTACTGTAGTGATGAAATCATTCAATATAATCAAAACGGAACAGGAGCGTGGAAAAATGAGTACGTTTGAATCATTGTTGGAGCAATACGCAGAACTGGTCGTAAGAGTAGGGGTTAACATTCAGCCCGGACAGGTGTTTTTGGTAACTGCACCACTGGAAACTGTTGAGTTTACACGCCTGATTGTCAGCAAAGCCTATGAAGCAGGCGCTAAATATGTACAGGTAGAGTTCGAGGATGATTCCATTACACGTAGTCGTTTTGAACATGGTGACGAAGCCAGCTTTGATTACTACCCTACTTGGAAGGCAGAAATGATGGAGAAATTTGCCGAAGAGGGTGGAGCCACACTAACGATTAAAGTGCCGAACCCGGATTTATATCAAGGCATTGATCCACAAAAGGTATCTCGTGCGACTAAGGCGGCAGCTACGGCGAGAGAAGGTTTTTCCAAATATACCCGAAATCATAAAATTAGCTGGTGTTTGATTAAAGCGCCGACGAAGGCTTGGGCCGATAAAGTATTTGCAGATGTAGCAGAAGAGGATCGTATACGTGTCATGTGGGATACAATCTTCCAAATGAACCGTGTAGATGGCTCTGATCCTATTCAGAATTGGCAGAAACATTTGAAAAACCTTGAACAGGTACAAGACAAGCTGAATCATAAAAAGTATAAAAGCCTCCATTATCGTGCACCAGGAACAGATTTGAGAATTGAACTGGCTGACGGGCATATTTGGCGCAGCGGTGGTGGTGAGAACGAACGCGGAGATTACTTTGTCGCGAATATGCCGACAGAAGAAGTGTTCACGATGCCTAAACGTACAGGTGTAAATGGTCATGTCACAAGTACCATGCCACTCAATTTAAATGGACAACTGGTGGATCGCATAACGTTTACCTTTAAGGACGGTAAAGTCACTGAATATACAGCAGAATCCGGCGAGCAGCATTTGACTCATTTGCTCACTACGGATGAAGGGGCCAGCTATTTGGGAGAAGTTGCACTGGTGCCGCACGATTCACCGATTTCCAATCTCAATCGCATTTTTTACAATACAGGTATCGACGAAAATGCCTCCTGCCACTTGGCTCTAGGCAGTGCGTATCCATTTAATATGGAAAATGGGACACAAATGAACCGGGAGGAGCTGCTCCAGAACGGTGCCAATGTCAGCCTGACTCATGTGGACTTCATGATCGGCTCAGCTGAACTGGATATTGACGGCGAATTGCAAGACGGAAGCAAAGAAGCCGTGTTCCGCAAAGGAAATTGGGCTATTTAGGCCTTTTTTCAATCTCCATTCAATCGACCCGCAAACGATCTCATTCGTTATGCGGGTTTTTCTATTCCCTAAATCTCAAATTGCTCCTTGTTTTGTGAAATATAAAGTGCTAAACTGAGTTCAAACAGTAATTTAAACAACGTTTTAATTATTGTTTGAAAAGTCATTTACATAAAATCGTCCCATTTCATTCATCCGTTATGATGGGACGAAACAGGAGGAGGAAAAACATGAATCACCCAGACAAAAAACAACAAACCAAAGAAAAAATCTTAGACGCTACACTGGAATTTATTCAAAAGGAAGGTTTTGAAGCGGTTACAATCAGAAAAATTGCCGACCTATCTGCTACTAATATTTCTTTAGTTAATTATTATTTTGGCTCCAAGGAAAATCTGCTCAGTGAAGCTATTGAAGTGATATTAAATGGCTTTCAGCACACCTTTTCTATTTTGGACAATACAGCGATGCCCCCCCAAGATAGACTGAAACAATTTTTACTTAACTATCTACAGGTCATTCGTCAATATCCAGAGCTTCTTTCGCGAATTATTGCCATGGGCAGCACGCCCTTTACATCTCAACAGGAATACGGAAGGTTTTTAAACATCATGGGATTTCCAAAGGTTCAGAGCACGATCAAGGAGCTGACAGGTGAGCAACAGCCGGAGCGCTTGTTAGCGATGATGCTGCAAATATTTGGAGCTATTTTTCTGCCTGCACTGATGAGTCCGATTCTTGAATCAGGGGCAGTTGTGGAAATACCTTCAATAGAGGAACAATTAAATCTGCTGTTCGAAAGATATTTTGATCAAAAATAAATCATAGGGGTGACTAATATGAATTTTTTAAGAAAATATTGGCAAGATGCAGGGGCTATAATCGGTGTGGTTGTATGTATTGTTTTACTTATGAATCCAGCTATCCTTTCGGATATAACAGGCATGTTATGGTTGAGTTTTGTAGCTATATTATTTCATCAATTTGAGGAGTACCGCTGGCCTGGATATTTTGCTGGTTTATTTAACAATGTTATGTTTAAAAGTGATACACCGGATCATTACCCCTTAAACACTCAATCAGCGATGATTATCAATGTGGCAATTGCCTACGTGTTTTATCTGCTCCCCGTATGGTTCCCGCAAGTAGTCTGGCTTGGACTCGCACCAATTTTTATGGGATTCTTTCAGGTCGTTTGGCACGGTATCGTTGTCAATATTAAAGCAAAAACCTTATATAATCCTGGCTTGTTTACGGCACTTCTCCTGCATGTTCCAGTCGGAATCTGGTATATTCATGAAATAGTACAGCGAGACATCCCAACGGCAATAGACTGGATTGCGGGTACGATCTACTTTGTTTTTGCTGTATACATCTTCATCATTAAAGGGAATATATGGTTGAAGAAGAGTGACTCTCCTTACTCCTTTTCTAAACAACAGCTGGGAGCTTACGGTCGTAAATAGGGTATGTTAGAAAATCATCAATGTCCTTGTTTACAAGTTGGATACAAGTAGAGGTATTCTGGAAACGAGGTTCGGTTACACTTGCTTTGTACCCATGAACAAGGAAAGAGTGATCTTATAATGAAGCATACACATCAATCTCATGATCGTAAAAAGTTGGCTTGCAAGCTAATCACCACTAGTGCTTTCTTGGCTATAGGTTTTGCTGTGATGACAGGATGCAGCAATAGCGGGGAAGCAAAATCAACTGCTCCTACTAAAGCAGAAACAGTCACACCACCTGCTAGTTCTACAGATCAAAACACGGATCCCAATACTAATGGGCAAGGCTCAACCTCTACCCATCAAGAACCTGCCAGTAGTACAGCTTCATCTCACAGTAAACACAGCTCCGCAGCCGCTATATTCAGCGCAGCCAAGCAGGGGACCTTACCGAATTTGCCTAAAGGTCTTGGCTTGGGAACTAGCAGCGATCTGTTATTTGAGCTGTGGGGGAAATCCGAGTCAGGTTCTACAGGTCCTATGAGAAGCTACGCTAAGTATCATACAGACATCGTGCTGGATGGAAGCGATAAAGTTACAGAAATCACATCTTCCGATCCAGACTATAAGAAGTTGCTTATCAAACAAGTTGTTGACGAATTGGGCCAACCTACGGAAACCGTTGACACCTCTAGAGACATACCTGACACAGCAGAAGCTAATTATACGATCAATAACACATCAGGACTTAGTTATTATTTAGTATTTTCCTATCAAACCAAAACGCAAAAGGTCAATTATATCCGATTATATTTTAACTCTAAGACGCCATAATTGGATGTATATAACAGAGTCGTTTCCGTCAGAATTGCGGAGGCGACTTTGTTCAAACTCATTGCATTTTTAGGTTATGTCGTTTATACTGATTTGTAATTGATTAATCACTAATCAGAAAACTGTGCTAAATTAAAGGATGAAAAAAATATGGCTAAAGCTACGTCAACATCTATAAATCGCCAAAAGGAAATCATATCTGCTGCCATTGAAGTGTTTGCAGAGATGGGCTACTACCGAGCTACAACAGCCAAAGTTGCGGAACGGGCCAATATTTCTCAGCCCTATGTCTTTCGTTTTTTCGCTACCAAGGAAGCGTTGCTTGTTGAAGCCTTGAAGGTTTCATTTGCACGTATCATAGACTCTTTTCACAGAGTTATTCATTCGGCCTCATCTGAACAGCTCGAGCAAGAGCTAATTGCAGCCTATTCGCAAATTATGATGGAATACCGCAATGAAACACTTTTGCAAATGCAGGCGCAGACGATCCGCGAGGATGAGGTTGTAAGCGTGATGCAGCAAGGATTCCGTGAAATTCATACGACGGTTTATGATGCTTTCCGACGGGCAGGTATTGAACAAGCAATGGAAAGAACGATGCTTTTTCTCGCCAGAGGTATGCTGTGTAATATTTCGATGTCGCTGGATCTACCAGAACTGATGAAAAAAGACGATTAATTTTGGTTTATGTATTAGAGTCGCGTTTTTGCGCGGCTTTTTTTGCTTTTAATTTTATTTTGTTCAAGACATGATTTCATTTGCTTCTGAGAAAAAACGGCCAAATAAGTTGACAAAAGAAGCGAGTCTCGTTATTCTAATACCCATAGGGGTATATGTATAAAGAAATTTAACTAAACTAAGTCCCCTCAAAAAACAGGCGGAGGTTATAGAATGTCATCAACTAACAATATCCAAGCAGATCATATTCTTGATTGCAAAGGGCTAGCTTGTCCTATGCCTATTGTAAAAACAAAAAAGGCTATGAATGAGCTCGTTCCCGGAAAGATTATAGAGGTTCAGGCGACTGACAAAGGTTCATTAGCCGATTTTCAGAGCTGGGCTAAAAACACCGGACATCAATATTTGGGCACCCTCCAAGAAGGAGATGTAATGCGACATTATTTACGAAAAGCAAATCCGGCTGAAGTGAAGAAGGAGCAAATATTTTCTTCTACGATAAGCCATGAAGAGCTACAAGCAAAATGTTCTGGAAAAGAGAACTTCATTTTGCTTGATGTTCGTGAACCCGCTGAATTTGCGCTTAAACATATCCCTGGATCTAAGCACATCCCTCTTGGCGAACTGGAGAACAGACTTTCTGAGCTGAACTTGGAAGAAGAGATCGCAGTGATTTGCCAAGCTGGAGCACGCAGTGAAATGGCTTGTCAGTTCTTAGTTTCCAAAGGCGCTAAAAAAGTCAAATCTGTGCTTTCAGGCATATCCGAATGGGCTGGAGAAACTAAGGGAAGCGAATCCATATGAGTACGACAGCAGGAATTTATACAAATAATCAAGAACATGTTCAGTCCAAAACAACGATTGTATTATTCAGCGGGGAGCTGGATAAGGCGATTGCTGCATTCATTATTGCGAATGGAGCGGCAGCATATGATCATGAAGTAACTATTTTCTTTACTTTTTGGGGGCTAAATACGCTGCGCAAGGATGAAATCGTGAGCACCAATAAGGGAATGCTCGAAAAAGCCTTTGGCTGGATCATGCCTCGTGGACCCAAAAAGCTTGCACTATCCAAAATGAATTTTGCCGGACTCGGTCCACAGATGATCAAGCATGTCATGAAAAAGCACAATGCGCTTTCCTTGCCGCAGCTTATAGAGTTGGCACGAGAGCAGGGGATCAAGCTCGTCGCCTGTACCATGACCATGGATTTGTTAGGACTGCAGCAAGAAGAGCTAATCGACGGTTTGGAATATGCTGGAGTAGCCGCCTACTTGGGGGATGCTTCGCAGGGGAAGGTGAATCTATTTATTTAGGGTATCCTATTTATTTTTTTGGTTTATAATATACCTATACGTGTATATGGTAAGTCAAAAAAGGAGTGCATTACTTATGGATTACAATTACAGTGATGAACTGAAAACGCGCCTGAGGAGGATTGAGGGACAGGTACGTGGGGTACTTCGTTTAATGGATGAAGGTAAATCGTGCAAAGACGTCGTTAGCCAGTTATCTGCCGTACGTAACGCATCAGATAAAGCGATTGCCCAAATTGTAGCAGAGAATCTGCAACGATGTATATTGGAAGAGCAAGAGGCAGGAGGAGACACGGATAAGCTGGTTAAAGAAGCGATTCAGCTTCTTGTGAAAAGTAGATAATCATGTCTCCAGAGTCCATGCTAGCGGGCAATGATGTTACTATGTACAAAATTACGGGAGCTGGCATACTGCCTTTACCCAGCCACATATATTGGACGTTGTTAAGAAGTTTTTTGATAAACATCTGAGAGATTAAGATTATATACTAGCCATAATTAAAGTTCGCTGCCTCTAGTTGGTAGCGGGCTTTTTTAATCGGACATTTTAGGAATAACCCTCTGTTTATGCTGAGGTAGACAGGTGTAAATAACACATAAGGAAAACAACTTCTTCCGGGAGGCCTATTTATGGAGGTATTTGTTACGATTGGTGTCAAATTGATCATCAGCTTTTTTGGCTTGTGGATCATTACTTTTATTACAGGTCGAAAAACACTCAGTCAGTTAACACCACTCGATTTCCTAACATCATTGGTGTTAAGCGAAATTGTGGGAAATACGTTATATGACGATAAGGTGACCATTGGGCAGCTTTTGTTTGCATTGGCACTATGGTGCGCGCTGGCCTACTTTTTTGAAAAGGCGACGACCCGTTTTGTGAAATTTGGATATATGGCAGAAGGTCGAACAGTGCTTCTCGTGGATAAGGGCCAGGTCAATCAAGAGATGCTTGAAAAATATGATATAGAATTTACCCAGCTGCTCTCCATGCTACGCCAGCAAAATATTTTTTCTCTTCGTGAGGTCTGGTACGCCACGTTAGAAACGAATGGTTCATTGTCAGTCATGCGCAAACCCGAATACGAGCCACCCGCCGCTCAGGATATGGGAATAGATGCACAGCCTGATCTTTTTTCTGTTACAGTCATTGATAAAGGAAAACTCCTGAACGAATCTATGCGTGGGAAGTCAATCGATATTGAAGAGATTAAAGTAAAGGTGCGCGAGCAGGGATATGATAGTATCGACGAAATCGCCTACGCAGAGTTTAGCGAGGATGGAACACTTCACATCGTGCCGATGAAATAGAAAAAGCATCATAAAATTTGAATGATAGGCTACTACAGTTCTGCGCTTCTTACCGTGTATGGTGTAGCTACTGAGATAGAGGCAGAACTTTGGGGTATTGAACTACCATCTTCTCATGAAGAGGACTGTTTATTTGTCTTTTTTCTTCTTTTAATAATAATAACTGTAAACAGAAACAAAGGGAGTACAATCTGAAAAATAGGGAACCAAGTATTAATTACAATTTTTCGACCGATTACCATGTGATGAGTAAAGTTAGGGGACAAAGAAGAAAGCCCATAAATAAGTGCTGCAAGGGGGAAAATCCACTTTTTAAATCCGACTCCAGTTATTTTTTCAAGTCCTATCACGGCGCCATTAAAAAATAAGGACATTTTGATGATCAATCCAAGAAAAAGAAGCAAGGTGAAAAGGGCATCCATTCGTTCGAACACATCCGCCAATTCAATCAACTGAACGGCTTCCAACAGAGGAAGTGTACTATCTACGGCGATCTTAGGTCCGAGAACAAAAATATTCAATTGATTGATAAATATCAGAGAAAGGGCGGTAATACTATAGGCAAAGATCACAGTTTTTGTGAGATTCCGGTCTTTATGTACAAGCGGATAAAATACAAGAAATAATACAATCTGTCCGAATGGAAAGGAGATAAGCTCAGGAATAGCGGCTTTAAAAATGGGTTTCCATCCTTCCTCTAGAATCGGAAGAGAATTTTCAAAGTGAAAGAGACCGGTTGCCGGAATTAGTATAGTAATTATAGTATATCCAAGTACAAAAAAAGGGAAAAGGAATAAGGAAAATAGGAACAATACTTTGTATCCGTAACGAATCGTATTGGATACAACCATGATTGTGATCAACATGATGAGCCACAAGGGGGTTTGGCGTAGCAAAGCCAGGACTGTCACCTCGCCTAAATCGCGTAAGCTCCGAGAAGCTTCATATGTGAAGTACATCACAAAAAGCAGGTTAATCGTTGTACCCACATATTTTCCTATGTAACGGCGAAACAACATGAACAAATCTAATTCAGGGTCTTGATGATGGATAGCAAGATGGAGCATTAACAGAAGTAGTCCTGCTAAGGCGCCTATCAACATGACTAACCAAGCATCTTGCTTTGCTTCAGCTCCCATTAAAAACAAAGTTGTACTTCCAACTTCAAACAAAGACATACAAATGATCAGCTCTGATACTCGGATTGAATTTTGACGCATTGCTTCAATTCACCTCTGCCTGTTTATTCCATTCATTTCAATAGCTCGTTAAAAGACTCTCCAAATAATCCTGGACGTGCAAGTTTCATTTTTACATTTATTTTTATATCCATGTTTGCTAACTCCTTAGGCCACGTTTCCTTTATTTTTTTCCAGTCTTTTGGGTTCTTCTGATGAATTTTATTCCCAATACCAATAAGGTCGATATTATTTTGCTGTAAGGCTTTCCAGCCTTCCCGGATTTGCAACTCGATAATTTCTGCTGCTTGCTTCTGCAATTGGTCTATACTTTGCATATTTTTCATTTCTCTTTGCGAAGAGGCTGACAAAAGATCTCCGGTAGTTTTAACGTCAACGTTTAGGTAAAAATGATTTAAGTTCTTTATTGGCGTAATCTTAACCTTGGCCTTCCGGATGAGGAAAGCAGCCGTAGCATTCCCATCCACATAGTTTATAGTGGTGTTTTTAATCTGGTTGTTTAACCATGAAACCCCTATACTTTCCTTTTCATTTAGGTGTCCGACTCTCTTGTCTTTCCGGAAAATGCTTAGGCCCGACAACTTAAGTTTACTTTTAGCGGATGTTTCTTTGAACACATCAACAGAATCTAGTTTCTCCGGCTCGGAGCCCTCAAGAGATATTTCTGGAACTCCGGCTGCACCACTATCGGAGCTAATTTTCGAAATAAATTCATACATAGATACGGATGGATAAATCGATCCATATCTTCTGTTTTTTTCTATAATATTTTCTAAAGCTTGACCGGGAATTTTCTCTGGTGGTACAAGCTTTTTTAAATAATCACGAGCCTCTCCGTTGGCAATAAATACTTTTACAGTTTCCCGTGAATCAAGGTTACGGAGGTAAATATCAATAATTTCTTCAATGCCTTGTTCTGCTGCTTTTTTTCCAATAACGATTACATTATTTTGAGCAAAATACAATTTACGTGGGTATTCCAGACTACTCTTCGTAACGGTCTCTCTTAGTGTTTTTCCATGTGTAGAAAAAGTATGTACAGCGCTTTGCGATGCCCCCGTGGAAGAACCACCTGAGCCAGTCGTCATAGCTGATGGAATGATGATTTGATAAGTATTGATCCAGTCGCCTTGATGTCCATCAATTCCAGTTGCTGTTGTGATGCCTAATTCATTCAATTCTGTTCGATCCACGCACCCTGTAAGTAATAATCCTGCAATACACAGAACGTAACTAACTCTAAATTGGCTCACCATTGATCTCTCCTATTTTTCGGTATCAGACTTGTCATCATTTCTAATTTCATCTGAAATGGCAGGGTATTGGTGAGTTGCCTGTCTGGTTTTGTTGGAAGCTGATTTTCCATTTGGTCTTGTTTTCATAGCCCACCACGGTACTCTAATGACAAGATCCTTCATATTGGACTTAAAGGAGGGGCTGTAGGGCATAAAATAATCAACTCCAAATGATTTGAGTGATACAAGATGAACTAAAAGGGGGATAAGCGCTATCAGAATACCGAATAAGCCCAGAGCCCCCGCTATTAGCATAAGAGCAAACCGCAACAATCGGACTGCTGAAGCCAAGGTGACATATGGGATCACAAAGTTCGATATAGCTGTGAAGGCAACAACGATTACCATTGCACCTGAGACCAGTCCGGCTTGCACCGCTGCCTGCCCGATAACTAGAGCTCCTACGATGGAAACGGCTGGCCCGATGACCCTAGGCATTCGCACACCGGCTTCACGAATTACTTCAAACATCAATTCCATCATTAATGCTTCCAATAATGCGGGAAAAGGAGTTCCTTCCCGTTGAGCCATCAGTGTAATTAACAGCGTGGTAGGGATCATTTCCTGTTGAAAAGTCGTCAGGGCTATAAATAGAGAAGGGAGCAACAAAGTGATTAAAAAAGATACCACACGAAGAGCCCTTAAAAAAGATGAAATGTCATATCTCTGGTAGTAGTCTTCAGCCGTCTGAAAGAAATTAAAGAAGGTTACAGGTGCAATCAGAGCAAATGGCGTCCCATCAATCAGAACAGCTACTTGTCCGTCTAAAAGGCTTCCTGCGACTGTATCCGGACGCTCTGAGTTCAGCATGGTGGGAAAGAGACTAAGTGGTTCATCCTGTATGAATTCTTCTATGTAGCCACTTTCAAGTATACTGTCTGTATCAATGGATTGAAGCCGTTTAGTAATTTCATGCACGACTTCTGGATTAGCGACACCTTCAATGTAAGCTAATATAACTTTAGTTTGTGTATATCGCCCAATAATATGACTTTCAAACTTAAGGTCAGGTGTCCGCAATTTTCTTCTAATCAGTGTGATGTTGGTTGAGACATCCTCCGTAAATCCTTCTTTAGGACCCCGAACTACGGTTTGAGTACTGGGTTCCTGAATAGCTCGTCTTACTCCGCCGGCGATGGAAACTGTCAGGGCATATGTACTTCCATCGATAGCAATGACAGCATTACCGGAGAGGATGGATTGATAAATTTCATTTTGCGAGTGTATCATTTGAATATTTCCTGACGGGATTGTTCTCTTTATTAGCGAAACTGCGGTATTTTCTTCAAGCTTAAAAGAAGCTGCGAAGACCGGCTCTGTAATTAAGCCCTCCATTAAATCGGAAAGCAAGTTTTGGTCAATCAGCCCCTCGATATAACAAACGGCGAGATGTCCAGCATGGACAGGACTTTCGGAAAAATCACGAATGATAAAATCAGAGCTTTGTCCGAGTTTTAATTTTAGTATTGATAGAGTATGTGCTAATGATGGATTTATGGGTTCTGAAGAGGCCTGCTGTTTAGATTTTTCGATATCCTGTGTGTACCTTTTTCCAGGTTTCAGAACATTTCTAATCCAACGTGTCAACACAAGTGAACCCCCTCTTTATTGATAAAGCATATCTTTGCCCTGCACCCCAAAAATATACGCTATTTTTATGAATTGGATATTTAGTGAAAGACATTTGGAAGCCTCATAATTATCCGAATTTCGCAAATCAACCAGCATAGGGTCTAGAAGAGTTTGACGTATAGAATATTTGAGTCCCGGATTGAGGAGACTACCTCTTATAGGTTTGAAATTTTTTAGAAAGTGGTGATCAGGTTTGAGTTTCTCGGATGATCAGCTTATCTGTCTCCGATTTGAGGACGAACTAGGGTATTTTGCTAAGGCTGCTGCTCCTCCTATTTATGAGACTGCTCCATTTTTCTTTGATACTTACGAAGATTATGCTGAAGCGGCTAATAATGAAAAGGAGCATTATGTCTATTCGAGGGGAACCAATCCTACCGTTCAGATTGCAGAGCAAATGATTGCTGCGCTGGAAGGTGGGGCGGATTGCAAGTGCTTTGCTTCCGGAATGGCTGCTATCAGTGCCTCTCTAATGTGTAGCTTATCCGCAGGGGACCATCTGATTCTGGTCGGACACATATATGAAACCTCCGTCAGCCTAGCCCAATATTTAAAGAGGTTCCATATAGACTATACAATCGTACATTCGACTTCTACGGAAGCAGTTGCTGATGCCATCAAATCGCAGACCCGTGCTATTCTTATGGAGTCTCCTACCTCATTCACATTCGATATGGTAAATATTCAGGAGGTAACTTGGCTTTCCAAAGCAAAGGGTATACGTACAATCATAGATAATTCATGGGCTACACCCCTTTTCCAAAAACCATTGGAATGGGGCGTAGATATCGTTGTTCACTCCGCATCCAAGTACTTGGGTGGTCATAATGATTTAATTGCAGGGGCAGTGATCGCTTCTAAAGAGATAATAAACCGTATGTATGCTGAAGAGTATGAGTTGATTGGCGGCTCGTTAGCTCCTTTTGAAGCCTGGCTACTCATTCGGGGTCTAAGAACACTTCCGCTCCGTATGGAAGCCCATCAAAGGAATGCTCTGTTGGTTGCTCGTTTTCTATCAGATCATCCGTCCATTTCCAAAGTGAATCATCCCGGACTTCCTTCTCATCCACAACATAAGCTGGCATGTAGACAGCTCAAAGGGTATGCTGGATTATTCAGTTTTGAACTAAAGGATTCGACTTATGAGGATATATGTAGAGTGATCAATAAACTGCGACTGATCCGGATCGGTGTATCTTGGGGGTCTATGGAGAGCCAGGTGATCTCACCAAACTACGGCTTCAATAAGCAGAGTCTAAAAAAACAACACATGCCTGAATCGCTTATCCGCCTGGCTGTAGGGCATGAGCCTGCTGAACTTTTGATACAGGATTTGGCTACAGCTTTAAGCTAAGCGAACATTTCAGTATTTTATCTAAAAAAGCGAAAGCAGCGGCTCCTCCAATACATAAAGAGCACCTGCTTTTCTGATTTATGACGTTTATACCTGATCAACTTTGCAGTTTAAGTAGGAGATAAGAGAGCATTGGTTGCTCCAGGTAAATTACCGTGTGTTGGAGTGTTTTAATAAAAACTACAACGTGTAGAAATACAAATTAGCAAACTGGGAAATATTACAACTTGCCTGATAGGTATACACGTGATAAATTATATATCCAGCCAGTTAAACGGCTGTTGATTTGATCTTTGAAAACTGAACAACGAGTGAGTACGGATTTTGTTTACAAAATCCAACGCTGAAATTTTGGTACATGCCATCGGGCTGTATAAAATGGAAGCAAACAAGAGATATTTTTATCTCGTCAGTTTCAAAATGAGCTTATCGCTCTTTTCTATAGACCAACTTCGGTTGGTCTTTAATGGAGAGTTTGATCCTGGCTCAGGACGAACGCTGGCGGCGTGCCTAATACATGCAAGTCGAGCGGGGTTGTTTAGAAGCTTGCTTCTAAACAACCTAGCGGCGGACGGGTGAGTAACACGTAGGCAACCTGCCCACAAGACAGGGATAACTACCGGAAACGGTAGCTAATACCCGATACATCCTTTTCCTGCATGGGAGAAGGAGGAAAGACGGAGCAATCTGTCACTTGTGGATGGGCCTGCGGCGCATTAGCTAGTTGGTGGGGTAAAGGCCTACCAAGGCGACGATGCGTAGCCGACCTGAGAGGGTGATCGGCCACACTGGGACTGAGACACGGCCCAGACTCCTACGGGAGGCAGCAGTAGGGAATCTTCCGCAATGGGCGAAAGCCTGACGGAGCAACGCCGCGTGAGTGATGAAGGTTTTCGGATCGTAAAGCTCTGTTGCCAGGGAAGAACGTCTTGTAGAGTAACTGCTACAAGAGTGACGGTACCTGAGAAGAAAGCCCCGGCTAACTACGTGCCAGCAGCCGCGGTAATACGTAGGGGGCAAGCGTTGTCCGGAATTATTGGGCGTAAAGCGCGCGCAGGCGGCTCTTTAAGTCTGGTGTTTAATCCCGAGGCTCAACTTCGGGTCGCACTGGAAACTGGGGAGCTTGAGTGCAGAAGAGGAGAGTGGAATTCCACGTGTAGCGGTGAAATGCGTAGATATGTGGAGGAACACCAGTGGCGAAGGCGACTCTCTGGGCTGTAACTGACGCTGAGGCGCGAAAGCGTGGGGAGCAAACAGGATTAGATACCCTGGTAGTCCACGCCGTAAACGATGAATGCTAGGTGTTAGGGGTTTCGATACCCTTGGTGCCGAAGTTAACACATTAAGCATTCCGCCTGGGGAGTACGGTCGCAAGACTGAAACTCAAAGGAATTGACGGGGACCCGCACAAGCAGTGGAGTATGTGGTTTAATTCGAAGCAACGCGAAGAACCTTACCAGGTCTTGACATCCCTCTGACCGGTCTAGAGATAGGCCTTTCCTTCGGGACAGAGGAGACAGGTGGTGCATGGTTGTCGTCAGCTCGTGTCGTGAGATGTTGGGTTAAGTCCCGCAACGAGCGCAACCCTTATGCTTAGTTGCCAGCAGGTCAAGCTGGGCACTCTAAGCAGACTGCCGGTGACAAACCGGAGGAAGGTGGGGATGACGTCAAATCATCATGCCCCTTATGACCTGGGCTACACACGTACTACAATGGCCGGTACAACGGGAAGCGAAATCGCGAGGTGGAGCCAATCCTAGAAAAGCCGGTCTCAGTTCGGATTGTAGGCTGCAACTCGCCTACATGAAGTCGGAATTGCTAGTAATCGCGGATCAGCATGCCGCGGTGAATACGTTCCCGGGTCTTGTACACACCGCCCGTCACACCACGAGAGTTTACAACACCCGAAGTCGGTGGGGTAACCCGTAAGGGAGCCAGCCGCCGAAGGTGGGGTAGATGATTGGGGTGAAGTCGTAACAAGGTAGCCGTATCGGAAGGTGCGGCTGGATCACCTCCTTTCTATGGAGAATCGTTTCCTGCAATGGAAACATTCAAATAAGTAGGTACAATGTACCTGCGACCGGATATTCAATTCGGTTCATCACGTTCGTGTGAATGAAATGAATATCCTTAACTTACTCACTCGTTGCTCAGTTTTGAGAGCTCAAACTCTCAAGCTTCGACGAATGTTTCATTCACACATGCGTGTGGAACCGAAATATTCATCGGGTTTCGCTTCGAAGAAGCGAATTGCACCTTGAAAACTGGATACCGAAACGAAATTGCGTTTTAGAATATTCCTTTAAGCTGATCTTGTGTAAACAAGTGAAATAAAGGTAGCAGGTAAGGAAAGATCTTTTGCCTTTGGCAAAAATCATTCTTTATTGAACATCGACATTTTCTTTCTTTGAAAGAAAAGTCTAGGTTAAGCTACAAAGAGCACACGGAGGATGCCTAGGCGCCAGGAGCCGACGAAGGACGTGGCGAACAACGATAAAGCCTCGGGGAGCTGTAAGCAAGCTTTGATCCGGGGATGTCCGAATGGGGAAACCCGGCTGTCTTCATCGACAGTCACTTTCTGCTGAATACATAGGCAGAATAGAGGCAGACCAGGGGAACTGAAACATCTAAGTACCCTGAGGAAGAGAAAACAATAGTGATTCCGTCAGTAGCGGCGAGCGAACGCGGATTAGCCCAAACCAAGGAGCTTGCTTCTTGGGGTTGTGGGACGTCTCACATGGAGTTACAAAGGAACCGGTTAGATGAAGAGGTCTGGAAAGGCCCGCCAGAGAAGGTAAAAGCCCTGTAGTTCAAAACTTGTTCTCTCCGAGACGGATCCCGAGTAGTGCGGGGCACGTGAAACCCCGTATGAATCCGGCAGGACCATCTGCCAAGGCTAAATACTCCCTGGCGACCGATAGTGAAGCAGTACCGTGAGGGAAAGGTGAAAAGCACCCCGGAAGGGGAGTGAAATAGATCCTGAAACCGTGTGCTTACAAGAAGTCAGAGCCCGATCTATGGGTGATGGCGTGCCTTTTGTAGAATGAACCGGCGAGTTACGTTCCCGTGCAAGGTTAAGGTGAAGAGCTGAAGCCGCAGCGAAAGCGAGTCTGAATAGGGCGAATGAGTACGTGGACGTAGACCCGAAACCGGGTGATCTACCCCTGTCCAGGGTGAAGGTGCGGTAACACGCACTGGAGGCCCGAACCCACGCATGTTGAAAAATGCGGGGATGAGGTGGGGGTAGCGGAGAAATTCCAATCGAACCCGGAGATAGCTGGTTCTCCCCGAAATAGCTTTAGGGCTAGCCTCGGAAAAAAGAATCGTGGAGGTAGAGCACTGATTGGGTGCGGGGCCCGCAAGGGTTACCAAGCTCAGTCAAACTCCGAATGCCATAGATTTAGTTCCGGGAGTCAGACAGTGAGTGCTAAGATCCATTGTCGAAAGGGAAACAGCCCAGACCATCAGCTAAGGTCCCCAAGTGTGTGTTAAGTGGGAAAGGATGTGGAGTTGCACAGACAACCAGGATGTTGGCTTAGAAGCAGCCACCATTGAAAGAGTGCGTAATAGCTCACTGGTCGAGTGACTCTGCGCCGAAAATGTAACGGGGCTAAACACACCACCGAAGCTATGGCTTGATGCTTGCATCAGGGGTAGGGGAGCGTTGAATGCGGGTTGAAGGTGTACCGTAAGGAGCGCTGGACTGCATTCAAGTGAGAATGCCGGTATGAGTAACGAAAAGATCTGTGAGAATCAGATCCGCCGAAAGCCTAAGGGTTCCTGAGGAAGGTTCGTCCGCTCAGGGTAAGTCGGGACCTAAGGCGAGGCCGATAGGCGTAGTCGAAGGACAACAGGTCGAAATTCCTGTACCACCGTAATCCGTTATGAGCAATGGGGTGACGCAGTAGGGTAGTGACGCGGACTGATGGATGTCCGTCTAAGCAGTGAGGCTGGTGTGTAGGCAAATCCGCACATCGTAAGGCTGGGCTGTGATGGGGAGCGAAAATTATAGTAGCGAAGGTCATGATCTCAGACTGCCAAGAAAAGCCTCTAGCCAGGAGAAGGTGCCCGTACCGCAAACCGACACAGGTAGGCGAGAAGAGAATTCTAAGGCGCGCGGAAGAACTCTCGTTAAGGAACTCGGCAAAATGACCCCGTAACTTCGGGAGAAGGGGTGCCTCGGTAGGGTGAATAGCCCGAGGGGGCCGCAGTGAAAAGGCCCAAGCGACTGTTTAGCAAAAACACAGGTCTGTGCGAAGCCGCAAGGCGAAGTATACGGGCTGACGCCTGCCCGGTGCTGGAAGGTTAAGGGGAGTGGTAAGCCTTCGGGCGAAGCTATGAACCGAAGCCCCAGTAAACGGCGGCCGTAACTATAACGGTCCTAAGGTAGCGAAATTCCTTGTCAGGTAAATTCTGACCCGCACGAATGGCGTAACGACTTGGGCGCTGTCTCAACGAGAGATCCGGTGAAATTTTAATACCTGTGAAGATGCAGGTTACCCGCGACAAGACGGAAAGACCCCATGGAGCTTTACTGCAGCTTGATATTGAATTTGGGTACGATCTGTACAGGATAGGTGGGAGCCGTTGAATCTTGAGCGCCAGCTTGAGAGGAGGCATCCTTGGGATACCACCCTGATCGTATCTAGGTTCTAACTTGGTACCGTGATCCGGTGCGAGGACAGTGTCAGGTGGGCAGTTTGACTGGGGCGGTCGCCTCCTAAAGAGTAACGGAGGCGCCCCAAGGTTCCCTCAGAATGGTTGGAAATCATTCGAAGAGTGCAAAGGCAGAAGGGAGCTTGACTGCGAGACCTACAAGTCGAGCAGGGACGAAAGTCGGGCTTAGTGATCCGGTGGTACCGCATGGAAGGGCCATCGCTCAACGGATAAAAGCTACCCTGGGGATAACAGGCTTATCTCCCCCAAGAGTCCACATCGACGGGGAGGTTTGGCACCTCGATGTCGGCTCATCGCATCCTGGGGCTGAAGTAGGTCCCAAGGGTTGGGCTGTTCGCCCATTAAAGCGGTACGCGAGCTGGGTTCAGAACGTCGTGAGACAGTTCGGTCCCTATCTGTCGTGGGCGTAGGAAATTTGAGAGGAGCTGTCCTTAGTACGAGAGGACCGGGATGGACGTACCGCTGGTGTACCAGTTGTTCCGCCAGGAGCACCGCTGGGTAGCTATGTACGGAAGGGATAAGCGCTGAAAGCATCTAAGCGTGAAGCCCCCCTCAAGATGAGATTTCCCAATTAGTAAGACCCCTTGAAGACGACGAGGTAGATAGGTTGGGGGTGGAAGTGCAGTAATGCATGGAGCTGACCAATACTAATCGGTCGAGGGCTTATCCTAAGAATAAAACGCAAATGAGTTTCGGATCCAGTTTTCAGGGTGTAACCTTGAAGGTATGTACAAGTGACATACGACAAGCGCATGGCTATTCATTCACACGATAAGTGATGAACCGAATAACCGTACAGTAGAATTTACGATGTAAATTCATGTTTGGTGGCGATAGCGGAGGGGTTCCACACGTACCCATCCCGAACACGACCGTTAAGCCCTCCAGCGCCGATGGTACTTGGACCGCAGGGTCCTGGGAGAGTAGGACGTCGCCAAGCAAATAAAAGTATGACCTCTACATAAAAAACCGCGATTATCGCGGTTTTTTTGTTTCCAAAAAGATGTGCTTGTCAAAAATGAAGTATGAATCCCATAAGTAAAGACAAGTAAGACAAGAGTAAACCAGTTTTGTTTTTGAAAAAAACATGTTAAACTTTTCTCATAAAAATAAATGTACTTTCTGAGGTGAGTTGAAGTGTTGGAACGTTCTATGGAGAATACAAGGGAATTACACAAAGGAAAGGGAGTGATTTAAAAAAGAAAAGGAGATTATAAATGAGCACTTATCAAACAGTTATTAGTGATGGATTTGAGCTGAAATATGCTATAACAGGTAACGGAAGGCCGATATTGGTGATCGGCAGTAGTGTATATTATCCTCGCTTATTTTCAGACCATTTATATAAAAAGTTTCAGTTTATTTTTCTGGATCATAGAGGGTTTGCAAAACCGACTCGAGCTTAAACTAGAAGACTATACTTTGGATAAAGTTATTAATGATATAGAAACAGCAAGACAATGCCTTCATCTAAACGAATTTATCATATTAGGACATTCCGGGCATGCCTTTATGGCTTTGGAATATGCTAAACAATACCCGGACTATGTTCAAAAAGTGGTGCTTTTAAATTCAGCACCTACGAACAGCCAGGAAAGACAGCGGCAAAGCGCTTCATTCTTTTATGAAACGGCCAGTCCAGAAAGAAAGAAACGTTTTGAAAAGGACATTGTTTTATTAGAGGAAGATATCAAAAGAGACCCTGATGGAAGATTTGTTCACATGTGTATACGAATGGGAGCCCAAAGCTTTTATGATTATGCCTATGATGCGGCTTACACGTGGAATGATGTGTACACGAACATGCCTATCATTGATTATTTATGGGGAGAAGCTTTCGGTAACATGAATTTGATACAATCCCTGGCGGATATCCATAAACCCGTATTTATTGGTTTGGGAAGGTATGATTATTTGGTTGCACCTGTTTCATTATGGGATAGGGTCGATGACACCTACGAGAACGTGAAAAAAGTGATTTTTGAATATAGTGGGCATAACCCGATGTTTGAAGAACCTCATTGTTTTGATCAAACATTAGCAAAATGGATTAATGATGATCACTAAGATTTTAAACGGTCGATTCCTATTTAATAAGGAGTCGACTTTTTTGATGTTAACAAATCAAGATCATGCCTGAGCTTAGGGAAGACATCTAACATACAGTTGACGGAATGAATAATCACGATTTTGTTTATTATACTAAGCTTGGAGCGCAGTAGCATGGATCAGCGAGATTTGATCGACTGTATGCTGAGTTTGATACGTTGTTTGACAGAAAACAAAATTATGATACTGTAAATTTGACACAGCTGCGTCCATCGATTTGATGGCGTAACCTTTAAATAAGTAAGTTTAAAGAAAGAGGGATAAGATTGTTTTCCAAACGGCAAAAAGAAATACTCTTATACTTAATTAGTTCAAATCATCCTGTTACTGCTGCATGGATTTCTAAAGAATTAAATGTTAGTGATCGAACCATACGTAATGATTTGAAGTATATACAAATTAAGTCTGCTCCAATGGGTCTAAATTTAGAATTGATTAGGGGAAAAGGATACGACATAAAAATTACCGATAAAGATTTGTTTAATCAAAATTTCAATGACTTAACTAATGATAAACTCAGTCATTCTACAATTGACTTTTCTGAACAAGATAACCGAGTTATTTATTTGTTGAGCCGTTTCTTGTTAGAAAATAGCTATATAAAATTAGTGACTATTGAAGAAGAAATGTTTGTATCTAAATCTACAATACAAAACGATTTAAAAGAAGTGCGAAAAATACTGGAAAAGTACAACCTGAATTTAGTAAATCGCCCCCACTACGGCTTGTATATAGAGGGTGATGAATTTATGAAACGAACATGTTTATCAAATTATTTATACAAAAGAGAAGAAAACTTCAATCAATCTCATGAGGACTTTCCTTTATTTGATAAAAAGGAATACAAGAAAATTAAAGAAGTAATAATCGAAAAAGTAAACAAATACAAAATTGAAATATCAGATATTTCTTTAGAAAACCTTGCTATTCATTTAATTATTGCTTGTAAGAGAATCGAAGAGGGATTTTTAATTGATAATCCGTCGGTATATTTACAAAAAGACTACCCTTTCGAAGAAATAGTGGCCCATGAAATTGTCAAAGAAATAGAAGACATTACAGGATTGCTATTTCCTGATTCGGAGATCAATTATGTTATTACCCATTTGGTAGGTACTAAATTGCTTCCAAAAGAAAGTTTGTCAGAGTACAGTAAGTTGGATGAAGTCGGATCCATTGTGAGTTGTATTCTGAATAAATTACAGAAAGAATTAAATTGGGATTTCAATCATGACGTTGAATTCATTCAAGCACTCACACTTCACATTAGGCCTGCAATGAACAGACTTAGGTACAAAATGAATATTAGAAACCCCTTATTAAATGAAATTAAAGTAAATTATCCAGCGGCATTTGAAGGAGCTCTTATAGCCAGCAAGTGTATTAATAATTTTTTGAATTTAGAAGTTGGAGAACATGAGGTAGCTTTTATCGCTTTACACATTGGAGTTGCTTTAGAAAGAATGAAAAATAAAAACAACAAGATAAAAAAAGTGATTATTGTATGTGCTTCAGGTGTCGGAAGCGCAAAATTACTGTATTATCGATTAATCAATTCATTTGAAAATAAGTTACAAATTGTAAATACAATCAGTTATTATAAATTAGCAGAAGCCGATTTATCCTCTATAGATTTTATAATCAGTACAGTTCCGATCAAAGAGGATATAGGGATACCCGTCTATGTAGTAAATACCTTTTTAGATGATAAGGATCTAAATCGAATCAGGAACCTCTTATCCTCTTCAGAACAGCAAAGAGAAGCTCATACTTATCTTGATCCATCCCGGGTGTTTGTGAAAAAAGAATTAACAACAAAGGAAAGCGTTATTCATTTTTTAAGTAGTAAGTTGGTTAAACAAGGTCTTGTACCTGATGATTATGTATCTTTAGTATTAGAAAGGGAGGCATTGGCTCCAACAAGTTTTGGTAATCTAGTAGCCATTCCACATCCGACTCTTCCCGTTACGACAGAAACTTTCTGGACCATATGTACGTTAAAACGCCCAATTCGATGGAATGATAAGCAAATGGTACAGTTGATTTGTTTGTTAAACATTAAAGAAGGAAACAATGTCGATTTAGAAAACATGTATAAGAAACTCGGTTCGCTTATAGAGAATAAGGAGATCGTCCAACGAATTCTTGCCAAAGACTCCGTGGAAGAAATCATGCAGTTACTAAACTGAAACAACAAGGAGCCGTTTTTTACACCACAAACGTTTCCTATTGTTTTTGGAAAAAGGTTCGGTTAAAAAGAAAGCGATTTAATTGTAAACTTAAGTTGTTCAGTAAATGAAGGAATTTAAGGGGGAAAAGATTATGAATACAATTATGTTAGTATGTGCAGCAGGAATGAGTACAAGTTTATTAGTAACGAAAATGCAAAAAACAGCTGAGGAAAAAGGCATAAAAGTAGATATTTTTGCCAAATCGGCTTCTGAAATTGAATTTACTTTGAAAGAGAGAAATGTAGACGTCATATTATTAGGGCCTCAGGTGAAATATTTGAAAAAGCAATTAGAAACTAAATTGGCAGATAAAAATATTTTTATTGAAGCTATTAATATGCAACATTACGGTATGATGAACGGTGAAAAAGTGTTAGAAGATGCATTACAGTTAATAAAAAGCAAATAACAAAGGATTTGAATTAAGAATTTGTTACTAAACAATAAAAGATAAGAGGGGAGAAGTTATGGTAAAAGAAGAATACTATACGGTGGCGTTTAACATTATTAGTAACGTAGGTACAGCTAAAAGCTTAGTAATTGAGGCACTTTATGCGGCAAAAGAAGGAGAATTTCAATTAGCAGAAGGAAAGTTAGAAGAGTCAAAGCAATTTTTTAGAGAAGGACATAGAGCGCATTCTTCATTAGTAAAAAGAGAAGCAAATGGAGAGCAACTTGATTTCTCACTGATATTAATGCATGCAGAAGACCAACTCATGAGTGTAGAAACCATTTCACTGCTTGTTACAGAAATGATCGAGCTATATAAGCGTTCAAAATAGAGATTGTTCAAGCCAAATAGAAGTGGCATCGCTACAAGAAATTACATCTTCGGGAGAGGACACGATGTTATGGGTAAAATAACTGAGTTTTTAGAAGAAAAGGTAATGCCAATTGCAGGCAAAATTGCTGGTCAACGGCATTTACAAGTACTTCGCGATGCAATGGTTCTAACAATCCCATTTATTATTATCGGTTCCGTGTTTCTAATCTTAGCAAATCTGCCAATTCCAGCTTATATAAACTTCTTAAAAGCTCATCCAGATATCAAAGCAACCTTACTTTATCCTTACAATGGTACATTTAATCTGGTCGCATTAATTGCTACCTTTGCTGTCGGATATAGGCTAGCTGAGAGTTATAAAGTGGACCCACTTGCTTCAGGGGCTGTAGCATTATGTTCGTATTTTGTTGTCACGCCTAATACAACTTTTACGGTAGATAAAGTGGTCACAACAGCAATGAATGTTAATTACTTTTCGAGTCAAGGCTTATTCGTAGGATTGCTTATTGCAATATTCTCGACAGAAATTTACCGTAGGGTCGTTCAAAAGAATATTGTTATCAAAATGCCAGATGGAGTTCCGCCCACTGTTGCAAAATCCTTTACAGCAATTATTCCAGGTTTTATTGTCATCGTGAGTGTATGGGTTATACGTTTACTTGTTGAAAACTTTACTCATTTTGAAAACGTTCACACTATCGTCGCAAAACTTCTACAACAACCTTTAACCAATGTTGGTACAAGCCTAGTTGGTACAATCTTTGTATTCTTATTAATCAATTTGTTATGGGCGATTGGGTTACATGGTTCTACAATTGTAGGTTCTGTCATGTTACCTATCTGGTTACAGTTGACATCAGAGAACGCAGCTGCCTACGCAGCAGGATTACCCGTCGATAATATTGTTACGGCAGAATTTAGATATCTTATCTTTATCGGTGGATCCGGTGCAACACTTGGTCTTGTGCTCGCAATGTTTTTCTTTTCTAAGAGTAAACAATTGAAGCAAATGGGACGACTAGCCATTGGACCCGGACTATTTAATATCAATGAACCGTTAATCTTCGGTATGCCAATCGTATTAAACCCAATCATTTTGATTCCGTTTCTTATAACACCAGTTATTAGCGTGTTGATAACCTATCTATCTATGTATTATGGATGGGTAGCGAGCCCCATTGGTGTGTTGCCTCCTGGGACAATGCCAATACTTATAGGCGGATATCTGATGACTGGTAGTGTCTCGGGGATCGTCTTACAGCTTATTTTGTTTGCTGTATCCTTTGTTATTTACTTCCCGTTCTTTAAGATCATGGACAATCAGAAATATAAAGAAGAACAGAAGGCGCTTGCAAGCTAAGATGAGATCATCAATTAAAGCCTGTTAGAGTTTCTTAATGCATTTCTGTTCATAAAAATAATAGTTTGTTGACATAGGATCTATGTACTAATAGGAGGGTTATCATGTTTCAAATGAAAACAAAATTTCCAGAAGATTTTTTGTGGGGTGGAGCAACGGCTGCAAATCAACTAGAAGGAGCAAGTGATGTTGGCGGCAAGGGACTTTCTCTGGCTGATGTATATACGTTTGATGAAAAGATGCCGAAAGAGCAATGGTCAGATCAGTGGCATTTAATGACTCATAAGCAAATAGAAGAAGCTCAAGATCCTGCAAGTAAAAAATATTATCCCAAAAGACATGGGATAGACTTTTATCATCATTATAAAGAAGATATCGCATTATTTGCAGAAATGGGCTTTAAAGCTTATCGCATGTCAATTGCTTGGACTCGTATTTTTCCGAATGGTGATGAGTTAGTACCCAATGAGGAAGGATTGTCGTTTTATGATCGTGTTTTTGATGAACTGAATAAGTATGGAATAGAGCCTGTTGTTTCCTTATCTCATTATGAAATGCCACTACATCTTTCAACAAAGTATGGTGGCTGGGTGAATCGTAAACTAATAGATTTCTTTGTTCGTTTTGCTTCAACTGTATTTGACAGATATAAAAACAAAGTGAAATATTGGATGACTTTTAATGAAATTAACTGTGTGACCCATCACCCATATGTAAGTCTAGGGGTTATTGAGGAAAATCACCCTAATATTGAACAAGCAAAATTTCAAGGCGCTCATCATCAATTTGTAGCAAGTGCTCTTGCAACCAAAGCATGCAAAGAGAGTAATCCTAAAGCAATGGTAGGATGCATGGTTAGTTATCAGTTACTTGTTCCTTATAGCTGTGATCCAGATGATGTTCAAGCTACAGTAGATAAACAGCGTACCTCATTGTTCTTTACAGATGTTCAGGCAAGAGGCTATTATCCTGCTTACACAGCTAAAATGCTTGCAGAAAAGAATGTAGTACTGGAAACAGAACCCGAAGATGAACAAATTATGAGAGATTATCCGGTTGATTACGTGTCCTTTAGCTACTATATGTCTAGCGCAGTCAGTGCACATCCAGAAAGAATCGAAGGAGCGGTAGGAAATCTACTTACAGGAGGAGTTAAAAATCCTTATTTGCCAACAAGTGATTGGGGATGGCAGGTTGACCCTAAAGGTCTACGAACTGCTTTAAACCAATTGTATGATCTTTATCAAAAACCATTATTTGTTGCTGAAAATGGATATGGCGCTTTAGATGTATTAGAGGAGGGCGATAAAATTGAGGATGATTATCGTATTTCTTATTTAAAAGAACATATTAAACAAGTAAAAGAAGCAATTGCAGATGGTGTAGATGTATTTGGCTACACGAGCTGGGGCTGTATCGATATGATTAGCGCCGGAACTAATCAAATGTCAAAACGCTATGGATATATTTATGTAGATCAGGACGATATGGGCAGAGGTACAAAACGTCGCATAAAGAAAAAATCATTTTATTGGTATAAAAATGTTATTGCTACGAATGGAGAACAATTAGACTAAATTTTTAAAAGGAGAATGGTTACCTATAGGCTTGTCTCATCAGGGGCAGCTTGAGGAAGCATTCTCCTCTTTTTATAAATCGATATGTCAGCGGCTTGGCAAAACGCATGCGCTTCTCACTAGCTCAAATCGTCAATCAGTTCATGTTCGTCACCAATATCCAACTTTAGCGAAATATTGTTATCATAGGTTCCAACGGTAATCTTTTAATTTCAATTAGGACAGCCAGAAAATCAAAAACATATAGAAGATGATAAACAATAAACAAGATTGACAAAATATTAGAAGAAAGATACGATCTCGATTTATCTGATAAAACAAACAAAGTAAATAAACTGTTGGGTAATATTACTTCATCCTGGTTGTCGTGACTTGACGGCTTAACTAGGATCTGTATAATAACCGGGAGATCATGTTACATTGATAGTTTAATTCCCGTTTTTTATGCCCTATCAGAAAACAATTCTAAGACTCATAGAACTGAACAATTTAGTAAAGCAATGATATGGAGGTCGTTATGAAATACGAAATTATTTTATTTGATGTCGATGATACGCTGTTTGATTTTAAAAAGGCAGAAAGTCATGCGCTACATAATACGTTTACCCAATTTGGATTGCCGCAAGGGGCCACGGAGTATAAATCCAGTTACGATGAAATCAACGGCGCGTTGTGGCGAGAGGCAGAGGAAGGACACATTACCTCAGCGCAACTGCGTGTGGAACGGTTTAAGCGATTATTTACTGTTTATGATCTAGACTTCAATCCAGATGCCTTTAGTGCTGCATATTTACGTTATTTGGGTGAAGGTGCTTTTTTGATGGACGGAGCGGTTGAATTATGTGATATGCTGTCTGATTGTCGTTTGGCGATCATTACGAATGGAATCAAAGAGGTGCAAACCTCCAGAATTCAGCTTTCACCGCTGCGTGATGTATTTGAGCAGGTAATTATTTCAGAGGAAGTGGGTTGCCAAAAACCACAAGCTGGTATTTTCGATTATGCATTTACTAAGCTAGCCATTTCAGATAAAAGTAAGGTTCTCATGGTCGGTGATTCTTTGACCTCGGATATTCAAGGAGGGAACCAATACGGAATCGATACCTGCTGGTTCAACCCTGCTGGGAAAACAAACGCGTCTGGTATTCAACCCACTTATGAAATAAAAAGCCTGATGGAGTTATCGAATCGTGTGCTTTCAAAGCGTCTCGTACTGAATCGTACATCGGCTGAAATTAGATGAATAATGTCGAAATCAGAAGGCCAGAAATTAAGGACATCGAAAAGATAAATGAATTGTTTAGAATTGTGATTATAGACACGTTTGCTAAAGAAGGCATTGGTCATATGCTGGAAGACATAGAGGAGGAAATTGAGACTAAGAGGGTATATTTGGAACGTGACTTTGAGAGTCACGGTGAACAACGATACTTCTTAATCGCTGTAGATGGGAATCATATAATAGGTTCTATTGAATATGGACCAGTAAGTGAACTAATAAGTAAATCTACCAATGCTACATTTAAAAATTTGTGCGAGGTAGGAACTGTACTTGTTCACCCTGACTACAGATAGTGGATATCGTATTGCGCAGAAAATATGGAAAAAGAAATTTGGCACTCCTGATTATTTATTAAACGATTATTGGGGAGCAGGCTCTGATCATATGATATGGAGAATCAAAGTCAAGGATGCTATTAAATGATCAATTGCTTGGCAATCTCTTGTGTGTCTTTAATCTACAAGGACCAAAGTTATAAAACAAGGCAGGCCGGAAAATCGGCCTGCCTTGTTTAAATTTTTTTATCGTCACTGGCTGGTCCATGATTAGCAGGAGACAGCTTTAAGGCGGAAGGTAGAGCTGGCGAAATCTCCAGTGAGATCGGAGACCACAAGCCCAATTCTCATTAGGCGGTCACCTCCGAAAATTTCTCCATCAAATGCTACGCGGAAGGGGGAACCGTCATCTTCCACTAAGGTATTACCCGTATGGACTGCAGTGTTGCCCGTCGCTCCGTGTTCGATTATATACTTTTTATCTGGGTCAAGTCCTTTTAGAGTTAGTCGCCGGATGGGCCCATTCGGTTCAGCTAGTACACGGAAGTAAGCGACAAAAGCTTCGGACTGGTCCTCGCTAACGAACATCCAGGCCGTGTCGCCTCGGCCCTCAAATGGACTAAGGAGTCGATACATATCTCCTTGCTGTACAAGGGAACGAATTTCCTTATACTGGGCGATTTGTTTGGCAGCGAGCTCCTTTTCTTCATTTGTAAAGGCAGTTAGGTCAAGTTCGTAGCCAAAATTCCCGCTCATTGCCACGTCGCCGCGTATAGCGAGGGAGGTGATTCGCCCCACCTGGTGATTCGGTACATTCGATACGTGTGCGCCCATGGTACTGGCCGGATACACGATGCTTGTGCCATACTGGATAGCCAATCTTTCAATGGCATCAGTATCGTCACTGGTCCATGTCTGCGGCATATAGTAGAGCATTCCGGGATCGAATCGTCCACCGCCTCCGGAACAGCTTTCGAACAAGATGTCCGGGAACTGGGAGGTCAGACGTTCCAACAGATCGTAAAGTCCGAGCATATAACGGTGCGCAGTTTCCTTTTGTCGTTCGCTAGGAGCTGTAGCCGAAGCAATCTCCGTCATATTACGGTTCATGTCCCACTTGACATAAGTAATCGGAGCGATCGAGAATACGGAGCTAAGCGTCTCGTACAAGTAGTCGCATACTTCCTTGCGGGAGAGATCGAGCACCAGTTGGGATCGGCCTTCCGTCCGCCGCCGACCTTCCGCATGCAGGCACCAGTCGGGATGGTTACGATACAATTCACTATCAGGTGATACCATTTCCGGCTCAACCCACAAGCCAAACTGTAATCCTTGTTCATTAACCCGTTTGGCCAGGTCGGCAAGGCCGCCAGGCAGCTTTCGGCGATCTTCAAACCAGTCCCCAAGCGAATTGTCGTCATTGTCGCGCTTACCAAACCAACCGTCATCTAGAACAAAGAGCTCAATTCCAAGGGGGCCTGCTTCCTTGGCAATTGCTTCGATTTTATCGGCGTCGAAGTCGAAATACGTGGCTTCCCAATTGTTCACGAGAATAGGACGCTCTTTGTCACGGTAAGTCCCCCGGCAAAGACGTGTGCGATAGAGTCGGTGATAGGTGCGTGACATGCCCCCAAGACCTTCTTCGGAAAAGACCAATACGGCTTCAGGAGTCTGGAATGACTGACCCGGCTCAAGCCGCCAGGAGAAGTCAAAGGGATTGATTCCGATACTTACACGAGTCTGATTGAACTGCTCTACTTCCGCCTGTGCGACGAAGTTGCTGCTGTAGATTAGACTGAAACCGTACACAGCCCCACGGTCTTCAGTCGCATCAGGACGAAGCAATGCCAGAAAGGGATTCATTTGGTGACTGCTGGAGCCCCGTCTGCTCTCGAGTCGAATGGAACCAGGTCCGAGATCGCGTCGTTGGATATGTCTTTCCCGAACCCAGGCTCCAGGTAAGTAGAGAGCTTGGTAGTTGGAATCGGCGAAGTCGACTGAGGCGCTCATGGCGTGTTCAATATTCATGGTAGCGCTTCCCTTTTGTTCAAAAAGAGTAGACCTCGCAATGGCACTGTGATTCGCAAATACAGTATAGAGCAGTGTAGTCTTAAGCCCAGAGTATGGATCCTCAAGGATCAAACAGAGGGTTGTGGCTTCATCATCCGATTCGGTATAGACGGAAGGAAGTCCCTCGAGCTTTGGTTTACCCGGTTCAATACGGTAACCACTATATTTCAGCTCCGTAGTCCGAGTCCCGTCCGCAAGTGCAACCTGGTAAGCTGGTTGACGAAAGTCGCTTGTTCCATACTGGGGGTATTCCTGTGGAAGCGTGTCCAAAGAAATTGTACGGCTGGAAGAAACGGGAGTGGGAGAGAAGGAGCAACGCTCCCTAAGCTCCAATATACTTGCGAGACTTTGGTCATGATGAAGTTGAGCTCCCCAATAGACATGTGCGGGATATCCTTCTACAAGCTGGATAATATAGCTGCAATCCTTGGACTGCAAATGAAACAAACCAAGCGCCTCGTTAACATGAATGTTCATGATATTCACTCCTTAGGGGGTTATCATTATTGTTTTACGTAAGGATACTGATCAATGACAATAAGTCTCTCAAGTACTGATTTTAGCCTTTTTTGCATGAGCTCTCCCGAATGACAAGCTTAGTCCCGATCACGCTATACGCAGGTGGTTCACGCCCCTCAAACCGTTCAGAGAGCAGTTGCACGGCAGCCTTTCCCATCTGTTCAGGATAGGCACGGACAGTGGTTAGCGGAGGCTGCACGAAGGCTGCCATCTCAATGTCGTCGAAGCCGACAACAGCCATATCCTCTGGTACCTTGACTCCATGTCCATGAAGGGCGCGGAGGGCACCAATAGCGAGCGGATCGCTTGCAGCGAAGCAGGCCGTCGGTCGTTCCTGTTGGGTTAGAAGCTCGTTCATCATGAGATAACCATCCGCGGTACTCCAGGCACCTATACGGACGAATTGAGGATTGTACAACCCCTGTTCCCGCATGAATCGTTCAAAATAATGCGCTCTTCGCTCACCGTCGCTCTTACCGCCGATAAATCCGATTTGTCGGTGGCCAAGCTCAAGTAGATGTCCGAGTGCCTGATCAACAGCTTGCCGGAAATGAAGTCGTACAGAATCATACTCCAGCTGTTCATGGTACTGGTCGACAAGGACAATGGTGTTCTTGTCAGGATGAAGTTTGAATACCTCTTCAGGATCAACGCCGCCCACAACAATCAGACCGTCCGCCTTCTGCAGGGTGCCGATGGATGAGCGGCCTCGCAAGGTCTGGCCCAACGTCAGTCCAAGCTCTTCACAGCGCAGTTCGATTCCACGGCGGATCGAGGCGTAATACGGATCGTCTCTTTCCTCCTCAATAGAACACCACAGCAGGAGGGAGACGGTTTTCCCGGCACGTTCCGTATTCTGCTTTAATTGCCTCAGCCGGGTAGGCTTATACCCGAGTTGCTCGGCAACCAAAAAAATTCTGCTTTTGGTGTCTGGGCTTACGGACAGTGACAGATCGTTATTTAAAACCCTTGAAACGGTTGCGGCAGACACACCCGCTTTGCGGGCAATGTCTTTAATGGTTGCCAAAAGAGCTCACACCTTTTTAGTTAATAATTTTACTAAAAATCGACTTTATCCTAACACATCTTTAAAGCACTTTCAAGATGGACGGTTGAATTTTTTTAACATTATTTTTGATCTACTACTGTAGAGATTGTTTGTGTTAACATGATGAATATTCTCTTGATGACGGAGGGGTCCTAGTTGAATATTCTGTCACTAGCTCGTAAGTGGTTTGGTCGACTTCGCTTTAAAAGCAAGGTTATAACGGTATTTCTTCCGCTAATTATTGTTTCTCTGCTTACTCTTGGACTGTTGTCCAACCAGCTTTTCAGCCGTTCTTTGATAGACCGAACCACCAGCAACGTGGTCGATGAGTCTCAGCTTATCTTGTCTCGGACCGATTACATATTCAGCAGCGTGGAAACAGCGGCCAATATTATGGTGACGAATATTAACCGGATGTATGATTCATACGGTGCCAAACCTGGTACTGCGATGGAGTCTATTCAGTTTGGAAACTTGATGCAGAGCCGCCTATCCATTGATTTGTCAATCTTTCGTGAGGTGGATGCCGCTGTATTTATTGATAATGAAGGGACAATTTTCGCCTCTTATACCGAAAGCGGGGATGATCGCAAGATCTATAGCATGCTTAAGCGGGTAAGGGAATCCGAAAGTTATGGACAGGCACTCTGGTTTGATATGGAGAAGAGGGATTTCCTAACACCAGATCCGAACTCTCCGGTTTTGACGTTGGGGAAGACGGTCATTAATATAGACACGGGCGAACCCTATGGAACCCTTTTTCTGTTAGTGAAGGAAGAAGGTTTGTCCGATTACTTCCGTTCCAGCGATCCGGATGCGCCCAAATCTTATTATTTTTTAGATAACGGAATGCGCGTGGCGGTGGCAGAAGACAATGAGATGCTTATGAATCCGGTGAATCCACAGCTAGGTGAGGCCATCCAACGTTGTGCGCCTAATGCATCCCAAGGAACGTGCTCATTCGAGGATGAGGGCAATCTGGTAACGGTCACTGATTATACCCGGATGGATTGGAAGTTGGTCAATATCGTATCTCTTAGCCTGCTTACGGCTGATGTCCGGCAAAATGTTAGATTGTCGCTCTTAATCGGCGTATTGTGCCTTGTTTTTTCCTGGCTGGGCGCTAGCTTTCTATCCAAAATGGTCGTTAGCCCTCTCGAACATCTGACTAGGGCCATGCGAAAAGTAGTAACTGGTGACTTGCAAGCGGTTACGACAGTCCGCACAGAGGATGAGATCGGTACGATTGCTGAAGCGTTTAACTTTATGGTAAGAAGAGTTCGGGAGCTGCTGGATGAGGTAAGGCAGGAACAGAACCGTAAGCGTGAATATGAGCTCGCACTGATAAGCGCCCAAATTAAACCGCATTTTCTGTACAACACTTTGGATACCATTTATGCACTCAATGAGTTAGATCGTAATGATGAGGCTAGAGATACTACAAAAGCGCTAGCAGATTTTTATCGAATGGTGCTGAACAAGGGACGGGAATTAATTACTTTAGAAAAGGAAGCTCAGATTACTGATGATTACCTGACGATTTTGCAAATCCGTTATCCCGATGTGTTTCGCTATGAAGTGGATATCCCTGCCGAGCTTGCAGGTACACCTATCCCGAAGCTCTCGCTTCAGCCGCTTGTCGAGAATTCGATTTACCATGGTCTTAAGAAGAAAGGAACAAAAGGTTTTATCCGTATTTTTGCCTTTAAACAGGGTGATAAGGTGATCGTTCGGGTGGAGGACAACGGTGTGGGGATGGATGAATTCCAAGTTCAGACTATTATGTCCAGACATTTACCGAAAGAAGGAATACGATCAATCGGTACCTACAGTGTTCAGCAACGACTGAGTCTGTATTTTGGCGAGGAGTATGGGATATCCGTTCAAAGTATTCTCGCGGAGGGAACAACTGTTGACCTGTCGTTGCCGATGCTGCCAAAGGGGAGTGAACACCAAGATGTATAAAGTGATGATTGTCGATGATGAGCCGCTGTTCCGAGACTTTCTGCGTATAAAGATAGATTGGGAAAGTCATGGCTTTCGGGTTTGCTGCGAAGCAAGGAACGGACAGGAAGCACTTCAAGAAGCCGAACGGTATCAGCCGCATCTCGCCCTCGTAGATATCAATATGCCCTTCATTGATGGAATTGAATTAGCCGAGAGGTTGAAAGTCAAGTTCGAACGCATCGTTATTGTATTCATATCTGGACATAACGAATTTGAATACCTACAGAAGGCGGTTCGAACCGGAGTGCAGGATTATTTGTTGAAGCCGTTCAATGCAGAAGAAATGCTCTCGATGTTGGAACGTATTAAGCCGAAACTACCGGTGTTTCTGCAGGAGAGCGAAAGTACCGAGTGGGGTCATGGTAGCGAAGCGTTGCACGGCAGAGCAAGTATGCCTGATTTGGGCCATCTGCGTGATGCAGTCGTGCTAGACCTTCGATTGAAAGACAGTGAAACGTTAGAGGAAGTCCGTAAGGCAATCCAGCAGCTTAGTATATATAGGTGGGGGGATGAATACGCGGACGCGATGCTTATGGGAATCGTATCTCTAGCACTTTCCTTTGCAAGTGAACGAGGCATTCCTTATGATCGGCTATGGGATGAAGGTTTGAACAAGTCTCCTTACGACCGGCTCCGGGAGTTAGATTCCTGGGAGGCTGCTGAAGGATGGATGCTCGCTTTGTACCGCAGGCTGATCCAATTGATGGAGAATATGCACTCTACGAAGGCTTCCAATCTTTTTGCTGCGGCGATCACCTATATCGAGGAGCATTATGCAGACACAGAGTTGTCTGCTGAGCAGGTTTCGTGCGGGGTTTTCGTCGATCCCAGCTATCTGCGGCGCGTCTTCCGCAAGGAGTCCGGCTTCTCCATAGTGGATCATATTACACATATTCGGATGAAGAAGGCTAAGGAGCTCTTACTGAACAGAAATCGGAAGTTGGCGGAAATCGCTGAAAGTGTTGGATACAGTGACCCCAATTATTTCAGCAAATGCTTCAAGAAACGCTTTGGCATGACACCGACTGAATATGAGCAACTCCAAAAAAGGTAGCTCTTGTCCTGCGAGGCAGAACAACATCGATTTAAGCCTGGCGGTTTTCCTATATGGAGAACCGCTGCTCTATTTGTCCCGTTTTTTACTGATTATGCCCGTTTTATTCCTTAATCAAGAAAAGAAGCGGGAGTATACTGTAGTCATGCAAATGAAAGCGCAAACATAAAACACACTGCATAAGGGGGATTAAACAAATGAAAAAAACTTACAGAAGTTGGGGTGCAGCTTTGCTAGTGCTCACCATGTCTATTGGATTGGTCGCTTGTGGCGGAGATAAATCAGCTTCCTCCCAGGGCGGGACGGGAGACACAGCGATCAAATTGAAGGTATATGCGCAGCATTTTGACGCCGATACCACCAAGCCATTCGATTATGCCGTGGAAGAACTCAAAAAGGACATGCCAAACGTTGAGATTGAACTGGATCCTGCCGTTCAGGACGGATACCAGAAGCTAAAGACTTATGCAGCGACAGGAAACATGCCGGACATTTATTTCACGGATTGGCCAACTCTGCAAACTTTAGCAAAATCGAAAAATGTCGAGGTGCTGGACAACTATGAGACAACGGCTAAATTCAAGGAGAATCTTAATCCGGGTGTTGAATCTCGTTTAGTAGCTCCAGATAATCATGTGTATGCTTATCCGGATACAGGCATTGAATTCCAGCTTATCTATTACAACAAGTCGATTTTTGAGAAGGCGGGGATCGAAACGCCGATTAGGACGATTGATCAAATGGGCGAAGCAGCTAAAAAGTTGAAAGCTGCAGGTTATGTGCCCATGTCGATCTTTGCCAAGGAAAAGTGGATTACGACTGCTTTTTATAATGGGCTGGTCACAAGAGAGCAGCCACAAGGATTCGGAGCACTTGATCAGAAAGGTGTAAAAGCATTGCCAGAAGCGTTTGTAACGGCAGCACAGCAGATGAAGCAATTGCAGCAAGCCGGATTGTTCGACGCAAATGCCACGAACACCAATTATGATCAGGCATCGTCCCTGTTCTATCAGGGAAAGGCTGCCATGTTTGTGAACGGACAATGGGAAATTTACAGTTCACAGGAAAAGCTGGGCGACCAGGTCGACTGGATGTACTGGCCAGCAAAGGATGAAGCAACCTACGAGAAGTCCAAATATTTTATCGACGGTGCAGGTTCGCCACAGGGTTACGCAGTATCGTCGAGTAGCGAGAACAAGGAAACTGCCGTAAAGGTAGCAGCATTCCTTGCGACAAAGTCAGCCGAGTACAAATATACCCAACTCGGAAGTCCTATCGTTTCGCCGAAAGTGGATAAGCAAATCGCCTCCAATGTTCCAGCAATGATGCAGCGAGTCGCCAAAGAGTTGCTGCCAAACGCCAAGGAATATGCTCAGCTTCTGAGCAATACCAAAATTCAGAACACAATCAATGACAATACCCAGAATCTGATGGTGGACAACTTTTTGGTAGAGGGTTTTGTGAACAATCTGAACAGTACATTGGAGAAAGAAAACTGATAATCCAGGGACAAGCAACCTCTGGCGACATAAGTCGCTGGGGGGGAGCCGTCCCGAAAATAAGGGGTGGAAGCAACACATGAATAAATATTTGGGGAACAAACCGGCGCTGGCACTGTTTCTGCTCCCTGCTTTGATCCTGTACAGTGTGATCCTGATTTATCCTGTTCTGCAGACCGTTCTTCGTAGCTTTTATGAATGGGATGGCCTTAGTACGCCGATCTTTTCGGGATTGAGTAATTACCGGGAGCTCTTTTCCGATCCTTTACTTTCCACTTCGCTTAAGAACGGATTGATATTTGCAATTGTACTGGTGGTCTTTCAGATTGGACTGGGAACGCTATTGGCGCTGATTTGTGCAGACCCGCGTACACGCGGGCGGAAAATACTGAAAACGGCTTATTTTATTCCGGTTGTTCTGTCGGTAACTGTGGTGTGCCAGCTGTGGATCGCCATTTACGACCCGACCAACGGACTGATCAACCGGCTGTTCGATCTTTTGAATATCTCGTATCAGCAAAATTGGCTGAGCTCCCCGACAGCATCAATTATTGCCATCGCCTTTGTTAATGCCTGGCAGTTTATGGGGTATCAATTCGCGCTGCTATATGCAGGGGTTAAGTCAGTACCTGAGGACTACTTTGAAGCCGCCACGATTGACGGTTGCAGCAAATGGAGAGCGCATCTGCATGTTACACTTCCTCTGATGAGGGAAACGTACAAATTCTGCTTCATTATCGCGATTACCTCTGGGATAGGCGCCTTTGTGCAGATGCTGATTATGACCAACGGGGGACCTGGTACTACAAATTATACAATGACATTCATGATTTACCGCTATGCTTTTATGGAGAGCAACTATGGCTATGCGTGTGCTGTATCTGTGCTGCTTGTACTGATCTCGCTGCTGGCAACTTTAGTTATCAATAAGCTGTTCGATCGCGGACAAACCGCCTGATGAGGTGCGTATTGAAAAGGAGAACGAAATGAGTAAAACCGCTGTGAGCAAGTTCAGACAAGCTGTCCTGCAGATACCGCTGTGGTTGTATGTGATTGTTTCGATTTATCCGTTGTTCTGGATGGTTTCCTACTCGTTGAAGAACAATGATGAGATCTTTGTTACCAACCCATTCGGACTACCAACGCATTTTCGTTACGAAAATTACATCAATGCTTGGACGCAATTTAATATTCCTCGTTACTTTCTAAACAGTCTGGTCGTATCAACGATTTCGACTCTGTTCATCCTTTTATTGGCACTGATGTTTGCCTTTGCAGTGGCTCGCATGAGATGGAGGTTTCGTTCTGCTGTCCGAACTTATATGATCATAGGAATGTTTATGCCGCTACAGGTTATTATGATACCGCTGGCGATTCTGGTTCGCGATTTTCATCTTACGAATACGTATGGAGCTCTTATTCTTCCCTATATCGCAATTGGCCTTCCTTTCTCGTCAATGATTTTCTATGGGTTCCTGGCAGGAATTCCTAAGGAGATTGAAGAGGCGGCATGTATGGATGGAGCTAATATTTATAGACTGTTCCTGAAAATCATTATGCCGCTTGCAATGCCTGCAATTGCAACTGTAGCCATTTTTCAGTTCTTGAACAACTGGAATGAGTTCACTTTAGCCTATATTCTGATTTCTGATGAGGATATGAAGACCTTGCCGCTAGGCTTGCTTTTCTTCCAGGGCTCCTACAGCACGGATTGGGGGGCCATGGGAGCTGTTATGACTATCGCTTCCCTGCCGATGGTACTAGTCTATCTGTTCTTGAGTGAACAAGTGGAACGGGCAATGACGGTGGGTTCCGCTGTAAAAGGATAGAAAGGATAAAATGCCCGGCTAGAGAATCAGAAAAAAGATTCTCTAGCCGGGCATTTTTGTTATGTACATACGCTAGTTTAATCTGACGATGGTTTGTGGCTAATCAGAAACCTTACAACAAAATAAAGGTTTTTGTAAGTTTCAACTGTTGTTCATTATGTAGAAGCTGTTATGCTGGTAAACAGCTAGGCAAGGAAAGAAGTGAGAAGATTTTGAAAGATCCAAAGCAAAGTTTCAATGAAACATTAAAAATTCCTAAAAGAACCATTATAACAGTCACCGTTATCGTTATTATAATTATATTGTTAATCACTCTGGTGCTCGGCACCATGCATATTATTCGGGATTCAATATACACCACCATGAAAACCTCCTAAATCTACAACCAAGGGGGTTAGATTGTTGTTATTGCTTGAACGATCGAATAAAGGCATTATATAGAGAAATCAGTTGTTAAAAATTCAAGCACTAAGAAGGTAGAAAACACGATGCAAAAGATATTAATAGTAGAGGATGATCCTCAAATCAGTTCCTTGCTCCAATCCTATCTTGAGAAATATGGTTATCAAGGGATTAACGTTTCAAATTTTGATCAAGTTCTGGCTATCTTTCAAGAGGTAAAGCCTGATTTGGTACTACTTGATGTGAATCTACCTCGCTTTGATGGATTTTATTGGTGCAGGCAAATACGGACTCAGTCTACATGTCCCATCCTTTTTGTGTCTGCACGCGATGATAAAATGGATCAGGTCATTGCTTTGCAAAACGGAGCAGATGATTACATTACGAAACCATTTTATCCCGAAGTACTGTTAGCCAAAGTAGAAAGCAATCTGCGACGTGCCTATGGCTCTTATGCTGTTGCCCCAAAATCACGTTCCTTAAAAGTGGCAGATTTGACGCTATATCCCGATATTATGGAACTTGTATTCCATGACAAGCAGGTAGAAATTAGCCAGAAGGAAGCAGCACTGCTAGAGCTATTGATGACGTATCCTAAGCAGGTTGTGGGTAGAGTTCATCTCTTAGAGGCTTTATGGGATGATCACCAATATGTGGGCGAAAACACACTGAATGTTTATGTCACTCGGGTCCGCAAAAAGCTGAGTGAGCTGGGACTAGGGGATATCATAGAGACGGTTAGAGGGGCTGGCTATCGGCTTCACTTGAGTGAGGAGGAAGAACGGTGAAGCTTTTTTGGCGTGACCATTTTTCGCTGGTGATTTTTAATATCATCCAACTTTTTCTTGTGTTAAGTATCTATTGGATGGATGGTTACCGCAACTGGTCGACGGCCCTGTATTCCGTCTTTTTTGGGGCCTCCATATTGCTGGTTTATTTGCTCTTCCGGTATGTCATGTACTCTGGTTTATATCGCATATTATCCACTGCAAACATTAGAGATTTAGATGAGCTTATTCAGATGAAGGTACTTAATCCGTTAGCCTCTTCTTTGCAACATTTGCTTTTACAATATTATCGATTGTATCAGTCCCGAATTCATCAGTTAGAGCATCAGCAGCGCGATCATATTACGTTTATCAATCAGTGGGTTCACCAGATGAAAACTCCTCTTTCTGTTATTCATTTAATCCTTAAAGGAAAAATAGATCCCGAATCGGATCAGATACACGATGAGATTGATCGAATGGGAAAAGGACTGGACATGATTTTGTATATGTCACGATTGGAATCCTTTGAACCTGACTTTCATGTGGAGCCTGTTGTATTACGAAAACTGGTTAGTGATGTGATTTATGATAACAAAAGATTATTGATTCGCAACGAAATTTATCCTTCCAATGAAGTGGACGAGCAGTTGAGTGTGATTACCGATGCCAAGTGGCTAAGATTCATAATTAACCAATTGGTGACCAATGCGGTGAAATACTCTTCAGGTCATGCCCACAGTCTGAAACTAATGTCTGACGTAAGAGAGCATGTCATTGTGTTGGAAGTACAGGATGAGGGGATTGGTATCCCTAAAAAAGATGTAGAACGGGTATTTGAGGCTTATTATACAGGTGAAAATGGGCGGAAGTATCGTGAATCAACCGGGATGGGACTCTATTTGGTGTCTGAAATCTGCAAAAGACTGAATCATGATATTCAACTGAAATCGACAGTTGGTGAAGGGACAACGGTTCAAATCCTGTTTTCAATTCACAAATGAGAAACCTTACAACACATTTAAGGTTTTTGTAATGTTAATCGATCGCTTCACTTGTCTGGATGGATTATGATCATAACATAGAAAAAGGAAAGGAATGAATTATGGAGATTGTACGAATGGATCAAGTCACCAAAATATATTATGGCAAGGTTCCCTACCGAGCCCTTAACAACATCCATTTAACGATCAAACAAGGTGAGTTTGTTGGTATTATGGGGCCGTCTGGTAGTGGGAAGACCACATTATTAAACATGATTTCGACCATTGATATGCCGACTTCTGGCGAGGTTTGCATTAAAGGGGAAAATCTAAATCAGCTCAAGAAGGATAAGCTGGCTTTATTTCGTCGCAAAGAGCTGGGACTTGTATTTCAGGACTTTAATTTGCTGGAAACCCTCACTTTGGGAGAGAACATACTGTTTCCTCTGATGCTGAATAAAAAAGGATTAAAGGAAATGGAGCTTAAACTGGAAGAGGTAGCGAAGAAACTGGATATTTTTGATGTTTTGGATAAACGGCCTTATGAGGTGTCAGGGGGACAAAAGCAACGGGCAGCCATTGGTAGGGCTATTATTCACTCTCCTTCACTCCTGCTCGCAGATGAACCCACTGGAAATCTCGATTCCAAGTCTTCACGTGTTGTGATGGAAATGCTGGGACTTATCCACCGTGTAGATTATTCCACAATCGTGCTGGTAACACACGGTGCAATGGAAGCCAGTTATTGTGATCGGGTAATTTTTATAAAAGATGGTGAGTTATATAATGAAATCCACCGTAGTCATAGTCAGCAAATATTTTTTCAGGAAATCATAGATATGCTCTCCTTTTTGGGGGGAAGTAGACATGCACATGAGCTTTCGTCTGTTAGCATGGAATAATCTCAAACGCAATGTACGTGCTTATGTACCTTATTATTTAAGCAGCTCATTGATGATTTCGATTTTTTTCGTATATGCGATATTTATTTTTCACCCGGATGTCTCAAATGCAATCACAGCAGCTAATGTAAAAAAAGGATTACAAGTTGCTGATCTGTTGATTTTTGTATTTTCCTTTTTTTTCGTATTATACACAAACCATATCTTTGTTGCTGCACGTAAGAAAGAATTGGGTATACTGACCATTTTAGGGACACATCACAGACAAATTTATTTTTTGGTGGCATATGAAAATCTAATTATAGGTTTTTTATCCTTGGTTACTGGGATTATCGGAGGATTTATTTCAGCGAAATTCTTTCTGCTTTTGGGCTCCAATGTCATAGGAATGTATTTAACGTTTTATTTTCCTTGGAAAGCACTGGCTTTCACAGGAATTGGCTTTATGTTTTTGTTTATATTGATCTCACTTGTGTCTGTTTTCTTCATACGCCATTTTAAATTACAGCAGCTTTTTAACAAGGTTCCACAGCTCAAAAAGGAATTAAAGGCTTCATGGAGTCTTTCCTTTCTTGCAATAGCGTTAATAGGAGCGGCTGTATATTTAATGAAGCTTGATTTTCCACCATACATTTATCTGGCACCGTATCGTTTAGGGACTCTTTCTTTTTATATATTGCACTATTCGGTTGGAGACACATTTAAATACACAATTGTAATGGGGTTTATTGGTACTTACTTATTTTATACTCAATTATGTATACTATTCATTCAACTGCTTAGAGCTAACAGGAAATGGTCTTGGAGCGGAACACGTTTGTTATGGTTATCTGAGATCACATACAAAATTAGGAATAATGCCGGGCTGTTTTCATTGATTACCTTAATTTCTATCATTTCCTGTGTAGGAGCAGCGTCAACTTTTGACTCCATGCAGCAGCAAAAAAGATTTCTAAGGGAGCAATCTTATTCATTTGCACTTTCTTCTGATGTAGTAAGTTCTAGAGAGCTTGAAAAAGAGATTGACCAAAATCTTTATACGGCTGGGGTAGATTATTCGAAAAGTGAAATACTGATCTTTCCCTTTCGTGAACAGTTCGCACCTGTGATGAAACAATCCAACTATGAAGCTCTTATTTCCAGGTTTAAGGAACTAAAACAGACAGCCGCACTTCGGGATCATCAAGGCTTTTTCATTTTTGATTCTAATGGAATGTCTTTAGAAGAACAGAAAACCTTTTTTGAAAAAAAGCTAACTTACAATCAAGGAAAATCTCAGATTATGAATATTCAGATTATGGATACTCAGAAGATAGACCACAGCATAAAGTTTGTTGAAAACATCATCTCTGAACTAGGAAGGTTACTTGTTGTTTCAGATCGAACTTACGACCATTTAGTTGAACAACGGTACTTCAATGTTCCATTAGCATACAAATCTGTTTATTATTTTGTGCCAAAATGGAAGAATGGTCAACTTTCATTAGAAACTTCTGAAACTCAACAGGAGATATGGTTGTATTCCGTGTTGGCCAACAAGGTGAATAAAGGGGTACTTAACTCTAGAGCAGTGGATTATTTGACATCGGAGATGGATCTGAATATTAGTGAATTTATTGGCGGATTTATCGCCATTATTATGTTGGCAAGCACTGTAAGTCTGTTGTATTTCAGATTGTATGTAGATCTTCAACGGGATGAGGAAATATACCGAGCTTTATCGAAAATCGGATTAAACTCAAGGGAAATGAGACGAGCTGCATCCAGACAAATTGCTTTCCTATTTCTTCTGCCATTAGTCGTATCATCCGTAGGAGTAGTGCTTTGTTTATTTATGTCAGAACCATCTGGAATAAATGTAGCACCCTTTCATCTTACGCTTATTCAGATTATGCTTTGCTTTTGGGCAATCCAATTCTTTTCCTTTCTTATTGTACGTTTCCTGTACCTTCGTCAATTGGATTTAAAGATGCTGTAAAGAGCGATAAGCCGTGTGTGAAAGAATAGCAGGAGGGCAGGATTATACCTCCCTTCTGGAATCTGCACGGATGATAGAAGATGCAGTTCTCAATTCACGACATCCTTGATGGGGAGTTGTGCAAAGAAATTGTAATGAAGAGGAAGAATAAAAATTCATATAACAACGTATTTATTATACTTGATGAAACTTAGAAAGAGGGGGGTTCTATGAAAAAACGTATGTTCATTTTATTGTTGTTGGCCTTATCGGCCAGTTCTTTTTCAGAGTCCTTTGTTCATGCAGAGCAGCAGCAGGTTTCCAATGCAAGTGTGAAAATAACACTGAGTCAAGCACAGCAATGGGCACGATCTAATAGCTTTAGCTTGAAGGAGGCTCAGCAAGCGATAGATCGTAACCGGATTAACCTAAAAAATGCAGGTAAGAATCTGGATTTCATCCCAGCAGGTGCGGGCAACGGTGAAGAGGACGCGGCTAGTAGTTCAGCCTGGAAAGGGTATGCCTCATCGACGGTTTCTTATTTGGAATCCAAAAAGCAAATCGAACTTGCCCAAGATCAGGCGGATTACTCTGCAATGAAGAATTATTATGACGTACTTCTAGCTGAAAACAAAGTAAAGAGCAGTGAGGATGCACTTTCGCTCGCACTACTGGAAGAAAAAGCTGCTGAAGCGAAGGCCAAACGCGGGAAAATTTCTCCAGGTGATCAAAGTACGATTATTCAGACTCGACTAGAAGCACAAAAGAATGTAGAGATTGCAAAAGCTGCGCTTCGAAAAGCGATGGATTCACTAAATACGCAAATGGGGCAACCTCAAGGTACGGTGTATGAACTGGTTGATCGACCTGTTTACCGGAAGATGGATAACACGAATTTAGATACGCTGGTGACGCGTGCAATCTCGGCGAGTCCTTCGGTATGGAGGCAGGAGGAGGCTGTCAAGCTGGCAAAGATGGAAATTAAATATTACACGTGGAACTCGGGAACTGACGATTATGAAATTAAACAGATTGATGTAGACTCAGCGGAAGGCGGATTGGAAAATACCAAGGATCAATTAGCAGAAACACTGAAGAATATGTACTTTAACTTACAGCAGAGTTATGAACAATACGAACAAATGCAAAGTAATCTACAGAACGCCAATAAAGTATTAGATATATCTCGTAAAAAAAAGGAACGAGGATTTGCTACAGGTACGGAGGTAGCCACGAATCAGTTAAAAGTGAAGCAAATTGAACGGAATAAGGATGAACTAATTGTTCAAATAACGCTGCTGCAACATGCTTTAAACAAACCGTGGAGCGTATAGGTTTTAGAAAAAATACATTTTAAGGGGATATAACATTGTCGGAAACAGAAAAGAAAGATTCATTGCAAGTGTTAAGAAGGAAAAAAAGATTGAAAGGGATTATAGGTATTCTTGTCTTGATCATTATAGCGGGAATTGGAAGTTTTGTTTATATGAAAAAGGGGCAGGAAAAGCCCGTGGAGAGTCCTGCGAACCAGATCGTACAGGTACAGAAAACAAACATGACCGAGTCGCTTAAAGTGACTGGGACCGTTCAGGCTTCCAAGGAAGTAAATATTAATTTTACAAATGTCGAGGGTGCCAAGCTTATCGCTGTCAATATCAAAGCAGGAGATAGTGTCAAAGCAGGTCAGGTTCTAGCACGATTAGATGATTCGGATGCCAGGCTGCAAATTAAGGATGCCGAATCCAATGTCGCGATTGCAAGGGCCAAGCTGGAGGAAGCCAAGCGCGGACCCAAAACCAATGATATCGAGCTCCAGAAAACCAATGTCTTAAAGGCACAAATGGCGATTAAAACAGCCAAGAACGATATGGAGTTAGAGGAAGCCGCTGCACAAAAGGTGGCAGTCAAGGTGACTTTGGATAAGGCCCAGAAGGATTATGATGACCAGGCTTATCTGGTTCAGAATGATGCGGCAGCAGAAAGTGACCTGGCGACAGCCAAGCAAAATCTGGATAAGGCAAAACTGGATATGAGCAATGCGGAGCTGCAGTACAAGAAGGCACAGACCAAACAGACTGAGGCAATTGAGGAGGCAGAAATGGGCTTTAAAACAGCTTTAATACAATTAAAGGCTGCACAGTCCCCGCCTGAAGCTTCCAACATCCAATCTGCACAGGCTTCTTTACAGCAGGCTGAAACGGCATTAGAGCAGAAGAAAAGTGTCCTGAGCAAATTACAGGTTACGGCACCGTGGGACGGGATCATTTTGAAGGTCAACGGCGATGTGGGTACTAGTCCTACTGCACCTTTTATTGTAATGAATAACTCCAATACAGGCGTTATGAAGGTTCTTGCCAAGGTTAACGAAAGTGATATTGCTAAATTGAAGACCGGACTTAAGGCTACAATGCACTCGAATTCATTCCCGGACAAACAATTTAAAGGCGAAGTACGCTTTGTTTCTCCAGAGCCGGTTACCGAATCTAATGTGACTACATACAAAATTGAATTGTCTTTGGATAGCCAAAAAATAAGGCTGCAACCAGGGATGAACATGGATGTATCACTCCTCTTGGCTGAACGTAAAGATGCGCTGTCTGTTCCATTGTTTGCACTGAGATCTGAAGGTGGAGTGGACGGAGTATATGTAGCGAAGAACCCAGCAAACCCTGCAGATTATGAATTCAGACCTGTGAAGCTGGGTGTTTATACAGCGGATCAGGCCGAAATCAAGTCCGGTGTCAAGGAAGGCGAGACCATTGTTATTCCGCCTCAGGGCGGTGCTGGTTCGAATGGCAGTCAAGAGGGCCAGGACCCTGATGGGGGTCAGGCACAATGAACGAAGTTCAATTAAATAAAAACGTTATTGAAATTAAAGCATTAAAAAAAATATATGAGGTAGGCGGACAGGAGATTCAGGCTCTACGTGGTGTGAATTTATCTATTAGCGAAGGTGAGTTTGTTGCCATAATGGGTCCCTCTGGTTCGGGTAAGTCCACCATGATGAATGTCATTGGTTGCCTCGATCATCCTGATACCGGGAAGTATTATCTGGATGGGTATTCCATATTGGATGCTCGTGAGAATGAGCTTTCCGAGATTCGAAATCAGAAACTGGGTTTTGTGTTTCAAAAATTCTATCTACTTTCCCGAACTACAGCATTAGCAAATGTAGAGCTACCTATGATGTATGCAGGTATACCTGCCAAGGAACGCCGGGAACGAGCCGTGGAGGCGCTTCGAAGTGTAGGCCTTGCAGAACGGATGTACAACAAACCTAACGAGCTTTCTGGCGGTCAGCAGCAACGTGTCTCTATTGCGCGTGCGTTGGTGAATAATCCTGTTATTTTGCTGGCGGATGAGCCTACGGGGGCACTGGATACGAAGACGAGCGTCGAGATTATGGAGCTATTTCAGGGTTTGAATGAGCAGGGGAAAACCATCGTCTTGGTTACTCATGAGCTGGAAATCGCTGAATATGCCAAGCGGTTGATCAGCTTTCGGGATGGGGATATTGAGCGAGATGAATGCATTACCAATAGAAGAATTTCATCAAGGATGGCGAGCCTATGAATTTGATGGAAACGATCCGTGTATCAATTAATAGTTTAACGACCAATAAGCTGCGCTCCTTTTTAACGATCCTCGGTATTATTATCGGGGTGGCAGCGGTTATTGCCATTATGGCGATCGGAAACGGCTCTACAGCCCGCATAAAAGCAGAAATTAATAAATTAGGGAATAACGTATTGATGGTTGCTCCAGCTATGACAATGGTCGATGGTGAAATAGATTTGGACAACACGCCCTCGTTTACTTGGGCTGATGTCGAGGCGTTGGAACAAAAGAATTCTATAGATGCATTGATGCCAAATATATCGAGCAATTCAAAAGCTGCGTGGGGGCGATATAACTATAACGCTACTATTGTAGGGACTTCCACTTCATTCTATAAGGTCAAAAAGTTTTCCTTTGCTGAGGGCAGAACATTTACCAACGATGAGATGGATAAACGCATGAATGTCGCCATTCTTGAAAGCCAAGCGGTTCAACGTCTTTTTGGTGGAGATACCCAAAATGTATTGGGACGAACGTTTCAAATTAAACAGATTCCTTTCAAGGTGATCGGAGTATTGAATACTCAGCCAGTTACGAACTTAAGCTATAGTACTAATGAACAAATTTACATCCCTGCTACAACCATGATGAACCGTCTGGGTGAGAAAAACATTACGGGATTGGACGTGTCTGCCAAGTCACCAGCTTTGATGGATCAGGCTCGTCTAGACATATTGGAAAGCTTGCGTGTGACGCATCAGCTAAAACCCTCGGAACCGGATCAATTTCAAATTATGAGTCAGTCAGAGGCAGCAGGTGCAGCTTCCGGTGTAGATAATATCATGACCAGCTTACTGGGTGGTGTAGCCGCGATATCGCTCGTGGTAGGGGGAATCGGAATTATGAATATTATGATGGTTTCGGTTATAGAGCGTACAAGAGAAATCGGTATTCGGAAAGCCATTGGTGCCAAGCCGAGAGATATTATGATTCAATTTCTATCTGAAGCGGTCATCTTTGGTCTGTTAGGAGGTACAATCGGGGTTGTAACAGGCATAGGAGCGTCCAAAATAATCGAAGCAACGACACATATGACCATTGAATTTACGATCTCGCCTATTATATATTCGTTTCTTAGCTCTGCGGGCACAGGCATCCTATTTGGAGTATACCCGGCTTATAAAGCAGCAAGTTTAAAGCCTATAGATGCATTGAGATACGAATAATTTCAATTGGCACATGGTCGCAAAATGAAACGTAAACAGCTTCTAGATTTTTGGAGGAACATATACTAATGGAAAAAAGCTATACGCATAATAGAACCAGAGCTCATCGGATGAAGAGAAATAGAAGAAGACTACTGTTTATTATTATCATTTGTATTGTTCTAATTATTTTAAAACTCTTTGATATCTTTAGTAGTAAACAACAGCCGGTATTAAATAACGAATCCAAAGGGAGCGAATCACCTCTAAAAAATGTTTCGGGTGTTGAAGATGCAGCATTTGTTGAAAAATACTTGAATCAGCAAATGCAAGGACATCGGCCTGAGGGGATAGACGGTAAAAAAGTAGTCTATTTATCTTTTGATGATGGCCCATCGGTCACCGTAACGCCTAAGATATTGGATGTTCTTAAAGAAGAAAATGTGAAAGCAACGTTTTTTGTGGTAGGAAAGGCAGTAGAAGAAAATGAAGTGGCTAAAAAAATAACAAAAAGAGTAGTTAAAGAAGGACATGCTATCGGAAATCATACCTACTCACATGACTACAGTTATTTATATCCTAATCAAACTGTGAATTCGAGCATTTTTATGAAGGATATTGAAAAAACAAATCAAGTTTTAAAGCAAATATTGGGGCAGAATTTCTCCACAAGAGTAATTCGTTTTCCAGGTGGCCATATGACATGGCAGAGAAATGATCCCAATGGTATGGAAGTGCTGGACAAAGCTCTACATGATAAGGATTACCATCAGATTGACTGGAATGTGTTACCTAAAGATGCAGAAGGTGCACCTAAGAATGCTGAACAATTAATTCGCGAATTCATAAGGAACATGGGGACTAGAGAAAAAGCAGTTGTACTCATGCATGACACTTATGGGAAAGAAGAAACTGCCAAAGCCTTGCCTGAAATCATAACATATTTAAAAAAGCAGGGATATGAATTTAAGACTATAAAGTGACTTACCGATTCCAATCAAAACAGAAGGGACAAGCAGTAATATGGATATTAAAGATGTGGAGGATCAATATTTATCTTGCAAATCAGATCTCTTTGGCTATCTATTAAGGATATTGCATAACAAACAGGATGCCGAAGATTTGTTGCATGAGTGCTTTATTCGGTTTATAAGAGCTTCACCTGACTTGCCTCAAGATCGTATTCGGTTTTACCTTTTGAGAATTGCCAAAAATTTAGCTATAGATTTAATCAGAAAACGAAAAAAGATGGATGAATACAACTTACGCAAGGAACTGCTTTATTATCACTGGGATATCCTCGATTTTGAAATTCAGGAGGAGGTCAATCGAATTCTTTTGATGGCAAGTAATACCGAGCAAAGGACGGTACTTGAATTGCGTTTAGTCCGAGGATACTCCATAAAAGAAACGGCTAGAATCTTAAACAAGAGTGAAAATTCAGTAAAGTCTTCGCTGCACAGAGCTTCAAAACGCATTAAATTAAGATATATTTCCTGAACTGATTTGGACGACAGCAGACAATCTTTTATTCAGCAAATCGAAAGTACTAAATCTAAGAAAAAGAATAATTTCCGAAAGAGGAGTAGACATAGAGTCTGCTCCTCTTTCGTTCGATACAGAGATAAAGCAATAAGATCGATATTTTCCACCATAATAGATAATAAATATCCCCTTTTTTTGGATTGTTTCTATTTATAATGAAAACGCACCCATAACAATCAAAGGAGCTGATTTGTTTTGACACGTAACAAACGCTTAAGAAGATTGTCCACCGCCATGTTAACGGTGCCTATGCTCACGATGTTCGCTTCAGGTGCAATGGCAGAGCAGGAAATGAACGGACATAAGCCTCCGGTTTCTACTGGAAGCGGCGTATTTTATGAAATTTATATCAATTCTTTTTATGATTCGAATGGAGACGGACACGGTGATTTGAAAGGAATCACACAAAAACTTGATTACTTAAACGATGGCAAACCCCATTCGGGTAAGGATTTGCAGGTCAGCGGCCTCTGGCTTATGCCCCTTAATCCATCTCCAAGCTACCATAAATATGATGTAACTGATTACTATCAGGTGGACCCGCAGTATGGGAGTCTAAATGATTTCCGCACCTTGATGAAAGAAGCGGACCGAAAGGGCGTCAAGGTGATCATGGACCTTGTTATCAATCATTCGAGCAGCGAGCACCCATGGTTTAAGGAGGCCAGTGCCAACCCACAAAGCAAATACCACGACTATTACGTATGGGCGGATGAGAACACAGATCTGGAAGAAAAGGGCTCGTGGGGTCAGCAGGTATGGCATAAGAACCCGAATGGCGAAGGGTATTTCTACAGTACATTCTGGTCGGGCATGCCGGATCTGAACTTTGACAATCCCGAAGTCCGCAAAGAAATGATCAAAGTCGGCAAGTATTGGCTGCAGCAGGGTGCAGACGGGTTCCGGCTTGACGCGGCGATGCATATTTTTAGAGGACAGACGAAGGATGGTGCGGATAAGAACATCGCATGGTGGAATGAATTCCGTTCCGAGATGGAGAAGGTAAATCCAAATGTATATCTGGCAGGAGAGGTATGGGACAAACCGGAGACCATAGCTCCTTATTACGGACCGCTCCATTCCCTGTTTAATTTTGACCTGGGTGGAACGATTTTGAACTCCGTGAAAAACGGCCGAGATCAGGGTATCGCGGCATTCGCCGAGAAAACGCTGCAACTGTACAAATCGTATAATAAGGCGGCACTCGATGCTCCGTTCCTGAGCAATCATGACCAGACCCGTGTCATAAGCGAAGTGGGCGGAGATGTGCGAAAAGCCAAGCTGGCTGCTTCCATTCTTTTGACGCTTCCGGGTCAGCCGTTCCTCTATTATGGGGAAGAAATCGGCATGAAGGGAGAGAAGCCTGATGAGTATCTTCGTGAGCCTATGCGCTGGTACAAGGGAGATGGCCCTGGTCAAACGACGTGGGAGAAACCCAAATACAACACAGGCGAGGTATCAGTGGAAGCGCAGCTGAGGGACGATGATTCCCTGCTGGAAAGCTATCGCACACTCATCCGTCTGAGGGAAGAACATGAAGCTTTACGCAGCGACAGTCTGCAACCTATACAAGCAGGTTCTGCCAGCGTGACCGCATTTAAACGTACTTCAGGCAAAGAAACACTATATGTATATCATAACCTGTCTGGAGAGCCGGTTACCCTGCAGATGAAAGATTTCGATAAGGGTAAATGGAAAGTGGTCTTCTCCACCTCAAAGAATGTAAAGGTGAAGAAAGGAACAGTTACAATTCCGGCTTACAGTTCTCTAATTACCGAAGAAGACAGAAAGAGCTGAATATACGGCAAAATTACTGTTCAGATGAAGCAGGATATATATCGATGAATCCAGTTTGGGGTGTTAACAGCACCCCATTTTTCTATATAAGTTTTGCTGCATACGAATAGAGGATTTAAAACCGTCAGGAGATCAGTTATATGTCAAAAAGACAGTTTTTACGAGGTTGTGTGTTGAACCGGGAAATTACTCGTTTCAACTAGACCACTTCGATGTAAAGCACGCCCCTTAGAGTACACACAGGGAAGGATAAATACATTCTCCAGTGTATATTCCAAGGGGCATTGTTTAGTACCCTCAATCATAGTAAAGATCGGACGATTCCATATGATTATAAAGGGGGTATGCCTTCCGGTACATTTCGGCTCTTGCTCTTAGCAAGCAACTTCTCATCGAACGGCAGATTCTCTTTGATCGCCCACAGGTCGTCATAGCTGAGAATCCAGCGATCGGCTCTGGACAGATCCTGCCGGCCGGAGCCGGGGTTGTGGAAGCCGATGCAGTGCATTCCTGCGCTTTTGGCTGCCTGGACACCGTTCTGTGAATCCTCAATAACGATGCAATGGGCCGGTGCAATGCCTAGCTGTTCGGCGGCGTATAAGAAAATGTCCGGTGCCGGCTTACCCTGCAATACCTCTTCACCGGTGATTCGAATGTCGAAGTAACGGCCAAGTCCTGTCTTTTCCATAATGAGATCAATTAGCGCTCGTGGAGAGGAAGAGGCTACCGCGACCGGAATCCCTTTCTCTTGCAGCCAGTCCAGCCACCGTTCCAGTCCGTCGATCGCCACAAGGCCCTCGTGTGCAATCATCGTCTGCATCACATTTTTTCGGTGATAGGTCAGGGCCTCTTCCACCGTATTGGTGAGCTGATGTCTGTCCAGTACCTGACGCCACATAGATTCGAGTGTCACTCCAACATAGGTATGGTGCTCTTCTTCCGTCATGGACGCACCGAAATGGGCAAAGGAGCTGCGTTCAACTTCAAAATAAATCGGTTCGCTGTCTACCAACACCCCGTCCATGTCGAAGATGACCGCTTTGACTGGAACGGACGCTGATGGGTCTCCTGTGCATTCATGATTCGTCGGTGTAACATGATGAATGCTCGTCATGTCCATTCTCCCCCTTGTTAGTAGCTAAATTTAGTTGCCCGAGCCATTCGATTGCAGCACAATCTTGATCGCCTGAGACGAAGGCTGAAGTGTCCGCTCGCTGATATTGCATCCAAGTGTCTTAAAGGCTTCATGGTAGTCATCAAGCGGATACGAGTGGGTAATGATTTTTTTGGCGGGAATGATCTGCTGCTCAATCAGGTAATGCGCCGTGGAGAACGTGCCCAGAGAATCAATCGAGCCGATGATTTTAAGGCTACGGTCAACGACCTCTTTCGGATTAAACGAGCTTATCCCATCTCTCAGCCCCACCAGCATCAAATACCCGCCGCTCGCAAGCTGGCTTAATACCTCAGTGCCGACCACTCCTGTGGTATCCACAATCATGTCCACCTGATTCTTTAACGGAGCTAGCTCATGAATGGCCGACTCCAGTGTGGCGTGCGCGGACCATCGCTCAGGGGCAATGGAATCCGCTATGGCGAGCCGCTCCTCCGAGATGTCAACGAGGCAACCAGTTACACCTTTCGAAGCAAGAGCATAGCTGTACAGAATCCCGATCGGACCTGCGCCTAGAATAACGGTTGTGAAGTTCGGCAGCAGGTTAATCTGGTTGATCCCGGTTAGCATACAGCTCAGCGGTTCGGTCAGCGTCGCTTCTTCGTAGCTGATATGATCCTTCAGCTTGTACAAAAAACGGTCCTCAGTCACATAATAATCGGTGAACGTACCGTCGGCGCTGACTCCGGTCTCTGTTACGGCTTTATGTGTGCAATGATTCTGTCTTCCTGTCCGGCACATTTCGCATTGACCGCAGTAATATGTTGGATCAATCACCACACGGTCCCCAGGCTGCAGTGAACTGACGGCTGATCCTACAGCGATCACATCCCCCGCTGATTCGTGGCCTAAGATCGTGGACGGCACGGCATGATATTTGCCACTGATGATGCCTAAATCCGTACCGCATACGCCTGTCGCCCGGATCCGGACGAGTACATCGTTATCTTTTTTAATCTCCGGGACAGGTCTTTCCTCAAGTGCGACATCCCAAGCTGATTTGTATACCAGTGCAAGCATAAATAGTCCTCCTTTTGCCTGTTAGGCAGATGGTTAGTGTAGGGTGGTCAGAACAGTGTCAAGCCGCTTAACAATTTCGACAATCTCATCTTCCGTAGCCGTGAGGGAAGGTCTCACTTTGACCACATTGCCATAACCGTAACGGGAGCCTCTGAGAATTAGCTGCTGTTCGGCAAAAGCGCGGTCGATAATCGCATTGCTCTTAACTGCATCTGGGGCATTATCCTCGTCGACAATTTCCAGTCCCCACATCAATCCGACGCCGCGAGCCTCACCGATGATGCAATCGTGCTTGTCGGCCATCTCCGTCAGCAGGGTTCCGAGCAGGCTTCCTTTGGACCGAACGGCTTCCAGAAAACCGGGCTCAGATACAACCTCCAGCGTGGCTTTGGCTGCCGTAACCGAGATTAGATTGCTGCCTGAGGTGAAGGAGTGCTCGTGCTTCTCCAGGACATTAAGCCGAGACTGCATTAATACCGCTGCTACCGGTACACCAATGCCGCCGAGACCCTTGGCGAGAGTAATGATATCTGGCTGGATATCCAACAACTCACTTGCGAACATGTAGCCTGTCCGCCCAATCCCGGTCTGCACCTCATCAGCGATCAGGATCAGCCCATACTCGTTGCACAGCTGACGGAGCCGCTTAAAATATCCTGCAGGTGGGATGATATTGCCTCCGTTGCCCAAGATGGGTTCAATAATCATGCAGGCCACAGAGCCTGAGCTTGCATACTCAATGGCATCCGATATGGCTTCGACGCATTGATAACCACACTTGTCAGGCGAAGAATTAAACGGGCAGCGATAGCAGTAGGGAGCAGGTACATGCAGGGAATTTGCTGCAGCCGAGTTGGGAAATTTCCTCCGCCGGAAGGCGTTGCCGGATATGCCTGTTGCGAACTGGGTCTGCCCATGATGGGATAAATACAGGCTGATTATATCGAGCGCTCCTGTATATTTCTGGGCTAGCTTCACAGCGCATTCGTTCGCCGTGGAGCCGGTAATATCTCTCATCCATCCCGCGTCGATGCCGTTCGGCGTATACTGGATCAGATGATCCAGGACTTCCTCGACGTAAGGCTCGGTAAAGGATGAGGACATGTGGGCAAGATTGGCGACTTGTTCCTGTACCTTGGTGACGACATGAGGGTGATTATAACCGAGCGATAGATTGAAGGTGCCAGACACGCCATCCAAATATTCCTTACCGGAATCGTCAATCAGAGTAATGCCTTTTCCGTATCTGAAGCGTTCTTTGGTTAAGGTATGCACGATGTTTCCCTCCATATCAGAATATACATTCTCATTAAGTACATTCTTTAAAAAGTGTACTGCCCTGCTACAACATAACGCGGCGGGCCTCACCTCCCTCAAGAATAAAGAATCTCATCCTTCCTTGCCCTGATGGACAAGGGAGTCAACTACCCGTCTGCTCCTGCCATTCCACAGATGCGAGAGAATGACTGCCAGCAGTAAAATTAGGCTGAAAGCCGCCAAAATCCAAAGGGTAGTCGTCACCGACCATTCGCTCATGCTCCAGCCTGTTACATATTGAAGAACTGCTCCGCCAATTCCGCCTGACGCAATCAGAATGCTGGTCGTTCTCTCGGTCATTCCCGGAATCAGCAGGTTCGCATAGACGAGGGCAATACAGAAGAGACCGGACATGAATAACCCTGCACCAAAAATCAGAAGGTATGTAGCCCACTGACTGGATACAAACGCCATTGCAACCAGAAAGCAGAAAGTTCCGATTCCGCTCCACAGTAGGAAAGGAATATATCCTGCTGACTCAGCAATCTTCCCTGAGAACATGCGGCCGATGATCATCGCAATCCAGAGTATGCTAACACCCAACGAGGCTACGGATTCCCGAATCTGCAGGGTCTCGATCAGAATAGAGGGCAGGAAGTTCATGAGCCCCAGTTCAAGCCCCATGTAAACAAAGAAGAATACAATGAATATTCCCAGTAACACACGGTGCTGTACCGAGTACCGGGCTTGTTCGACCGATCGCTCAGAGGTTTGGAGATCTGCTTGGGTAAGGTGGGAAGAGGAGGAAGCAGGCATGGTAATCCAGAACAGTCCCAGAATAAACGTCAGAAGGGAGATGGTGTAGAAGGTCAGATACCACATTCCAAGCCAGATATACAGGCTTACCACTGCGGGAATGAGCAGTGCACCAAGTGCAAAATAGACATCCAGCTTGGACATGGCTACGGCTTTCTGCTCTTCGGTGAACTCAATCGTGAACGCTCCGATGGACGACTCAATGATGCCTGAGCCGAAGCCAACCCAGATGGTCATCACGATAACCCAGGTCCATGAGGGGAGTACACCCAAGAAGGCATACCCTGCCACGATACTAACCAGAGCAATGGACAGCATAGACTTGCGACCGATGTGTAGAGCCATGAAGGGGGAGAACAGAACGCCGACAAGAAATCCGAAAAACTGAAGGAACAACAATAATCCGCCATCGCTGTACCCCCGTCCATAGTAAGGCAGTAGAACCGGCAGTAATGCTCCAAGCACCACACTAGTAATGCCGATTAGCAGATAGAAAGCACAACTTAAAGCGAATAGTCTCTTCAAGGTCCGTCCCTCCATAAGTCTATATTTTTTATATGGATTCTGTTGCTTTACTAGATTATACCTTTTTATTGGAAATGTATATATCTCTTTATATAAAAAATGTAAAAATAATCGTTCGACAATTTTACACGTATTTGCTTAATCTAGTTAAGGCGAAACTTGGTTATCTGAAGAAACTGCAAGCGGAAGGGAGAAATAAGATCAGCCCAAATTGTTTTCGGGCGCCAAACCGCTCATAATTGAGGCATAACTTTGTGTTTGCAAAATTAGGTTAGTAAGGATACCTAACAGTGGTTTTACTTAATACAACTATGATTGATAGGGTAGGAAAAAGAATGTTAAACGCTTACAATTCAAAAGGGAGAGGGAATTTTATTCGAAAGTTGAGAAGGAGAAAAATGAAGAGGAGAAGAAGGAATGCAGTGCAGCATAATTATCAATAGTCATGTGTACGGCTTTTTTGAACTTTACAACAAAAGGAGTCTACCAAAATGAATTTTTATTTGGAAATCCCGGAGCTTGACCGACATTTTCCTTTCCGGAGCTTTATTAATAAAGGTGACGTGCTTTGCTATCCTCATTGGCATAAAGAAATTGAAATTATTTATGTGACTCAGGGAACCTTGGATCTGGGAATTAACGATATTTCGATACGGATGAAAAAAGGTGAAGTTCAGTTTATAAATGGGGGTGATGTTCATTATTTTTTGGCTTCTCCCGACAGCGAACGGGTGGTTATTCAATTTGATCTGAGCTTTTTTCAAGAGGTTTCCACATTAAGTGATCAGAAACGCCCTCTTAGATATATATTTACGGAGATGGAGCAATCAAGCTGGAACTGGCCAGAAGAAACAGCAGCTAAAATGCTTCCTCTGATTCAAAGCATTTATGATGAGAACGTCAACCACCACGAAGGTCATGCTTATATGATCAAAGCCAAGCTGTTTGAGATGTTGACTCTTATTATGCGTGAAGTGCCGAGAAGCATGACGCCAAGGCTTTCTGAAATCTCTGAAAGAACCTTAACACAATCAAAGGACACCCTTTATAAACTGGAACGTATTTTTGAGTATGTGGAATGCCATTATCATGAAACCATCTCGCTGAAGAATGTCGCTGATTATATGGGTTTCAGTCCCTATTATTTCGCCAGACTGTTTAAGAAGAATACGGGGATGACCTTTGTAGCATTTTTGAATGATTACAGACTGAATAAGGCAAAATGGATTTTGTTGAATGAAAACAATCCGATCACTGAGGTCGCAGAGGCAGCAGGATTCAGTAGTGTAAAGACGTTTCATCATCTCTTTAAGGAAGCGACAGGAACATCACCATTGAAATACCGCAGGACAATATTCGGGAATAATACAGCAAGAAATGAGGAGGAAAGCTTTTCATGAGATTTGTATGATAGAGCTATCCGACGAAGTGAAGGGAGAGTTACGAGGACATTAAAATTTATGGATCCATGAGCAACCGCTTGATATGCGGTAGGCTTAAATCAGAAGTGGAGGAAGATGAAAATGGGCAATCGTATATACAATGTAGTCATTATCGGTTATGGAGGCATGGGAAGCTACCATGTTCAATTGATCGAATCTAATCAGCAACTTGCCGTTGGCGGTGTATATGATATTGTTGATTACCGAATGGAACTGGCTGCGGCTGCTGGCTATAAAACCTACGCTAGCCTGGATGCTGTTCTGGCAGATCAGGCCGTGGATATTGTTTTGATAGCAACACCTAATGATGTTCATAAGGAAATCGCGATCCAGGCGCTACAAGCTGGAAAACATGTCATTTGCGAAAAACCAGTTACGATAACGAGCGCGGATTTCTTGGATATTGTTGAGGTGGCGAAGAAAGAAAATCGTGTGTTTACGGTACATCAAAACCGTCGATGGGATGAAGACTTCCGAATTATAAAAGATATAATTGGCAATAAGACCGTAGGCGAGCTTTTCCAGCTGGAATCGCGAGTTCAGGGGGCTAATGGGATTCCAGGTGACTGGCGGCAACTAAAGGCGTATGGAGGAGGAATGCTGCTGGATTGGGGAGTACATCTATTGGACCAGCTGCTTCAGATTACGGACAGCAAAATAGAAAGCGTAGCTGCTACCCTAAGCTATATTTTGGGGACTGAAGTGGATGACGGCTTTACCAGCTTTATTGAGTTCAAGGACGGCCTGAAAGCAGTCATTGAAGTGGGTACAACCAATTACGTAAAGCTGCCGCGCTGGTATATTAAAGGAACCGAAGGAACCGCAGTGATTAGGGATTGGGATTTGAGCGGAGAGATCGTCACCCGAAATCCAGATGTCGCTCACGTGGAACCCAAGCCGATTCAAGCAGGTCAAGGATTGACGAAAACGATGGCGCCGCCATCTGAGGAATCCACCCTTAAGTTCCCGATTGAGAAAATACCTGCTGCTGCAGAAAGCTTTTATGAAAATTTTGTCTCCACCATCGAAGGAAAAGCGGAGATTGCAATCAAAAGCGAAGAAGTACACCGTGTATTGGTGCTGATTGAGACGATTTTTGAGGCGGGGGCAACCAAAAGCGTGATTCGAAGAACTATTTAGATCTGCTGCTTTATTTTCGATCCGTCATAAGAGAGATATATAGGAGCCTGGAGAGAACCAAACAGATTTATTTAATGAAATTTTGGGATGCATTTAAGTAATCAGAAACCTTTGAAATGGTGAGCAAAATAATTTTGCCCACCATAAAACACAAGCGGGTATCGCTCCACAACCGAATTCTATTGCTTGATCATTTTTAAGTTGCTGAGATTTCGAATAGGTTTAATTTACACGTAAAAAGAAAAAGATGTTTTTACATAAAATCCGCTATTTCCTCCTTATAAATCAACATATTCCACTCTAAATTCTTCCATAAAAACATAAAATAATCCATGAAAGTGCTAGCATAATCATTTGTATGAGAAAGAGGAAGGGAGAGATCGTTTATTGTACTGTGCGACCAGAAGAATATAGATGAAGGGACGTAGAGAATGAGGAGTTATAAACGAAGATCTTGGAAACGCTTATTTTTACTCATGATCACGGGGATACTTGTATTAACATCAGTAAGTGTTGTTACGCCGATCAATGCTGATGAATCGCCTAAAAACGTTACAAGTACATCAGTAAAACTTTCATGGAAAGCCTCCGAAAACATCTCTAATGGTAGTAGAGTATCAGATTATGATCTCTATCGCAACGGTTCTCTCATCAAGCAAAATATCTCCGATGCAACATATGCCAATCTGCCGAAGAACCTTGATTTTACAGCCCTTCCAGACAACCAAGCGATAGTTTACTATTTTAAGAAAAGCCGTGGCTGGAGCGATGTAAATATCCACTATGCTCCCGATGGTTCATCCTGGACATCCCCGCCGGGTATCAGCATGAATGAAAACGCTTGCTTGGATTGGGCCAAAAAAACTATTGATCTTGGCTCCAAAACATCGATGAAAGCAGCATTTAACAACGGCTCTGTCTGGGATAATAATAAAGGCGCTGATTATCATTTAGCTGCTGGTTTAAGTACTATCAAAGACGGCATCGTCACAACAACCGGAGCTAAGAATCCGTGTAACCCTCCGGTTATTGATTTAGAAGCACCTTCTATACCTCAATTATTGATAGCCAATGCCGATGGACTACGAATCCAATTAGAATGGGATCCTTCTGTTGATAATGTTGGTGGAAGTGGAATCGGCGGGTATGAGATCACTCGCACAGGAGGAACTAAAGGCAAAAAGGTCTATACGACGCCCCGTGCTACCTTCCAAGATTCATTATTGGAAGCGAAAACGACATATACGTATACAGTTAAGGCATACGATAAAGCAGAACCAGCCAACAAATCGGAAAGTAGTATTGAGGTAAGTGCAACAACAGGAACTTCATCACCTCCTGCTTCAAAGGGAAGCCCGATCGGAACAGATATGCGTGAAGATTCAATTTACTTTGTGATGACTGCCAGATTCTATGATGGGGACCCTTCGAACAACCGAGGTGGTGCGAATCATGTTTCAAGCGGCAATGCAGTCAACAGTGATCCAATGTTTAGGGGCGATTTTCAAGGGTTAATCAATAAACTGGATTATATCAAGGCTCTTGGCTTCTCAGCGATTTGGATTACACCGGTTGTATTGAATCGATCTGACTATGACTTTCACGGCTATCATGGTTACGATTTTTTTCGAGTGGATCCCAGGTTAGAGTCACCAGGTGCAACATACCAGGATTTGATTAATGCTGCACACGACAAAGATATTAAAATTATACAGGATGTTGTGTACAATCACTCTAGCCGCTGGGGTGCAAAAGGTCTATTCACGCCAAAAGTATTCGGTATTCGAGATAATCAGTGGACCTGGTACTATGACGAACCTCAAGAAGGAATCGAGTACGATGGCCTTCAGCAGAATGACGCGGGCAAGCCGTATAACGGTGACCTATGGTCAACGAAGGAACCGGAGGGCAACACCTGCCGGAATTGGGGAATCCCAATGAACTCAAAAACCTACAATTGCCAATGGCCCAACCCCACCTCTGGCATGTTTCCTTCACAGTACTATCACAGTTGCTGGATCGGCAATTGGGAAGGGGAAGATTCACGGAGTTGTTGGCTGCATGAGGATCTGGCTGACTTTAATACAGAGTCGAAGCCTGTCCAAGATTATTTAATTGAAGCGTACAATCGATTTATAGATATGGGTGTAGACGGGTTTAGGATAGACACCGCTGTGCACATTCCACGCGTTACCTGGAACCGTCATTTTCTTCCTGCAGCGCAGGAGCGGGCGATTGAGAAGTTTGGTGAAAAAGGACGTAATTTCTATATGTTCGGTGAAGTAGGTGCTTTCGTTAACGATAAATGGAACCGAGGTTCTGTGAATCATTCGGCTCAATTCTTCACTTGGAAGGAACGCAAAGAGTATAGCACCAATGATGAAGTAGCTGCGTTGGAACAATATCAACACGAAAATAATCTTGGTACAGCCAATCAGCCTTTATCCGATAATGCATTCCTCAAAGGGAATTTGTATCATGAACCGGACCATTCGCAATCCTCCGGGATGAATGTAATTGATATGAGGATGCATATGAATTTTAGTGATGCGAATAACGCATTTTGGAATGGCAAGGATTCGGATGACAGTTATAACGATGCGACCTATAACGTAGTGTATGTAGATAGCCATGATTATGGACCTAACAAATCATCTACCCGGTATACGGGGGGCACGGCTGCATGGGCTGAGAATATGAGTTTAATGTGGACTTTCCGTGGAATTCCAACATTGTATTACGGCTCAGAAATCGAATTTCAGGCAGGCAAGCCAATCGACTGTGGTCCAACATGTCCATTAGCAACCACAGGACGTGCTTACTATGGAAATCATATTGAAGGTACAGTAGTAGCCTCCGATTTCGGACAGGTAGCTTCTGCTTCAGGTTCGGTTGCTCAAACCCTGCAGCACCCACTTGTAAAGCACATTCAGCGACTGAATCAAATTCGAAGAAGTATTCCTGCCTTGCAAAAAGGACAGTATTCTACAAAAGATGTAAGCGGACAAATGGCGTACAAGCGACGTTATACGGATACATCAAAAGGCATAGACAGTTATGCTTTAGTTACTGTTAGTGAATCAGCTGTTTTTCGGAATATTCCTAACGGCACTTATAAAGATGCTATTACCGGAGACGTCAAAGAGGTCACGAATGGGACGCTCAATCTGGCAGTTTCGGGCAAAGGAAACTTAAGGGTATATGTACTTGATCTCCCGGGTAATCCTGCTCCCGGTAAGATCGGTGAAACCGGGCCTTTCTTGAAGCCTTAATTTTTAAATATAAGAAGCATGGAGGGAATGACATTCCTAGGAGTGTCGGTGGTTTGAGGTTTTAAAAACACACTCATAAACATATGGGTGTGTTTTTTTTGGTGTTAAAGTAGCACAGATAACAAGAAGATGTAACATTTGCCGCAGCTTAGTACGTTAATGTAGACACCTTAACGTACTTAAGAGTATTCTTATGTGTACTTAAGAGGGACCCCATTGCAACCAAAACTAATGAATATGTAAGTATATAAAGGAGGCCCATATGTATGAAGTCTCATACCTCTGACCGTATTAATATCCCGCCAGGATTGTGGGCAGGATTATGTCAATTAGGGTTTGGCGCTCACGACGTCGCTCGCAAAGCACGATTGCCGATCACCATTGTTACTGAACCAGTAGTCACCACCGCCCAATATTTCGCCATCTGGCAGGCATATTCTGATCTCATTGGTGACACTGCCCAAGGAATCATCAAGCTTGCGACCGTCTTTGATACAGCGAAGTACCCACCGACCGTCTTAGCGACTTACCACGCTCGGGACTACCGCGACGCTCTAAACCGAATGGCTCGGTACAAACAACTGTGTCCCCCTGAAAGCCTACATATCACTGAGGAGGGCGAGCACTGCACAATTGATCTGGAATGGCTGTCTCCCGAGCAATCTGGTCCGCCGATGCTGGTTGGTATCACGCTGGCTTGTCTTCTGGAGATTGGACGCCGGGGCACAGGTCAACCTTTGACCGCGCAGCTTGTTGAATTTTCGCACTCCATGGGCGATGTACAGGCGCTTGAAGCTTACTTCGGCTGTCGTATCCGGATTGGTGCAAAACGTAACCGATTGACGCTGCATCGAAGAGATCTGGACCGCCCCTTTGTCTCGTACAACGAAGAGTTGCTGGAAATCCTGACTCCTGTTCTGGACCGATCGTTGGATGAACAGCAGCGCAACCGCTCAATTACCGAGATGGTCAAATGGATCATGAAACGTAGCCTTACAGGAGGGCGCCCCGACATTCAGGCTGTGGCGAAGGAGCTCGGTATGAGCGATCGTACCTTGCAGCGCCGGCTTACTGACGAAAACACGAGCTTCAAGCTTCTGTTGACACAAGCTAGACATGAGCAGGCACGAAAGTACTTGGTAGACCCCTCGCTTGATATTAAAGAGGTGGCATTCTTGATTGGATATGAAGACCAGAACTCGTTTTACCGCGCCTTCCGCCTATGGGAGGGTGATACACCTTCAAATTGGCGGACTGAACATCTAGGTACAAACTCGATATCAGGAGCACGCTAGGACTGCCGACTATTCATTGATTCAATTCCTAATGAGTTTTGTCATTTGGCGTGTTAAACAAGAACTTTGGCGCATTATACTAGTTACTGGACAATCCAGACAAGATAATATAATCACTATCCGGAGCACAAGACTGTTTTAAAAAGGAGAAGTGTATTATGGATATGGGATTAAACCATAAAACAGCTTTAGTTACAGGATCAACGAAAGGTATAGGTAAAGCAATTGCCATTGAACTAGCCAAAGAAGGTGTTAATGTACTAATTAATGGACGAAATTATGAAGAGGTAGAACGAACTGTAAATGAAATTAAGTCAGATTTCCCAGCTACCTCTCCTCAAAATGCCACAGCCGATATTGTGGATATTGGACAAAGAGATGCTTTATTCGAAAAATACCCCAATATTGATATTTTAGTTAACAATACGGGTATTTATGAAATTATGCAATATGAGGACGTAGACGATGAAGTATGGGAAAAATACTTCCGCACTAACGTTCTTGCTGCAAATGGATTATCAAAATTTTATTTACCTAAAATGTTGAAAAATGATTATGGCCGCATTATTTTTATTGCGAGTGAAGAAGCAATTATGCCTTCAGGACAAATGCCTCAGTATTGTATGACAAAATCTATGTTGTTATCATTGTCAAAAAGCTTATCTAAATTAACAATAGGAACAGAAGTTACAGTCAATACGATCATGCCAGGACCAACACTCTCGGAGAATGTGCACCAAATCATTGAGAGTATGTATCCTCATGAAGATATGACTTTTTTAGAAAAAGAGAAGGATTTTATGGTTACCAACCTGCCTCAATCTGAAATACAGCGATTTATCAAGCCTATTGAAATAGGTAGACTAGCTACATTTGTATGTAGTCCTTATGCATCTGCATTTAAAGGTTCTCCAATCCGTATGGATGGGGGAATGGTACCGACTATTTTTTAGCGCTTGTGGAGAAGCTTGCTGAAATTAGCGCTGACATTGCGGAACATTATGATAAGATGAAGTCAAACATTACTCGAGGGTAGGATGAGGATCATGAACCATTTTGCTATGTATGGAAAGTTGACGGCACGTCCAGGGCAAAGGGACGCTCTTGCAGACATCTTGCTAGAAGCGGCCGATCTGTTGAAGTCGAATAATGACTGCTATTTGTATATAGTCAATGTGTCAGACGACGACCCGAATGCGGTGTATGTGACCGAACTGTGGAAAGATGCAGATGCCCATGCAGCCAGTCTTAAGAACGAAGAGGTACTGGCGTCGATACAACGCGGCCGACCGTTGATTATCGGAGCGGAGCCCATTAAACTTCGTGCTCTAGGGGGAAAAGGCCTGTAGGGTCATGATGCAATTGCTGCTACCACAGCAACCGATCACTCGGTTGCTTTTAAGCTAACCGGCAGGATAGTTCTAATGAAACGCTTTTGTAACAAGTGAAAAGTTGGCAGATAAAATTGGCCCTGGTATAATAAAGGTAATTCACTAAGGAGAGATTTTTTTGTCTGGAGCTGTTCTTTACTAATCCAATTCCATAAAAAGAGGTTTTCATGCACCTACTATTCGTCTGCCCAATTTTTGTATTACGGGTGGGATTTGAAAGCTTCGGAATTAGTTAAGAACAACGGATATTACCAGATCCTTAGGGATACCTGTTATAATGAGTCCAATCCGTGCTGGTTCAGCGCGGATTTTTTTTATGGCTCAAATAGCAGGTGATATGAGGGTAGGAATGACGTATGTTCATTCCTGCCCTTTTCTAATTTTTAGCAAAGGGGGATAGAAGGGAATTACTCCAATTTGGTCAAATACATCCAGACTTCTTGAATGAAAGATTCAATCTAAGTAAATAGAAAGGTGGACAATACATGAAACTTCAAACGAATCGGCTCATATTAAAAACACTTGATCTTAATTTAATCGAAGCAGCAGCCCGACGTGATATAGGTGCTATTGAAGCTTTGGGTTATAAAACCAGTGATGAATGGCCGGGTCCTGATTTCTTTGAAGCTTTACCTTATTTTCGAGAACTTTTGATAAAAAATAATGGCACTAGAGGTTTTGACTCTTGGATCATTGTGGAGAAGGATACCCAAGAAATTGTTGGAGGGATTGGTTTTTTAGGAGACCCTGATCAGAACGGTATGATTGAGATCGGTTTTGCAACGAATGAAAGCCATCGCCGCAAAGGCTATTGCTATGAAGCCGCTCAAAAATTAATAGAGTGGTCCTTAAATCATGAAGAGGTCCAAATCGTAACGGCAAGATGCGTACCTGACAATATCAGCTCTAAGAATTTGTTATTGAAGTTAGGATTTCAAATTGATCACAAAGATGAAGAATTGCTTTATTGGAAATATCAAATGAAGAAAGTAGGAGGGGGTCAGCAGAAATGATCCGTCGAGATCTAGATGACGTAGATTTCATAAGAGCAAATTTAATGGGGCCTAGTTCGATTATCATGCTCGAGGAGCTATCGAAAAATTTGCCTTTGCAGAAAGGAATGCGAGTGCTGGATTTGGGCTGTGGGACCGGACTTACTTCTATCTATCTGGCGCAAAAGTTTGGCATAACCGTGTTTGCTGTCGATTTATAGATTAGTGCAACTGAAAACTATAGAAGATTCAGAGAGTTTGGTTTGGAAAGCCAAATTATCCCCATCCATGCAGATGCCTGCCACTTGCCTTTTGCGGAACAATACTTTGATGCAGTTATAAGCGTAGATGCGTATCAATATTTTGGAGCGAATGAGCAGTACTTAGATGACCATCTTACGCCGCTAGTTAAAGAAGGAGGTAAATTGGCTATAGCGATGTCAGGGGTAAAGATGGAGTTTGATGGGGATATACCCGTGGAACTGCAGCCGTTCTTGTCACTTAGTGAGGTTGATAATCAGTGGCATACATGCGATTGGTGGCGGAAATTATGGGAACCGTCGCCAAATATTTACGTTGAATCGGTAAGAGAAATGAAATGCTTCTCGAAAGCTTGGTATGAATGGCTTCAGTGCAACAACGATTATGCACGTGCTAATTAAAAACGATAGTTCAACGCTATCAAAAACAGCCGAGCGCTCGGCTGTTTTTTTAACTAGTGGGCAGATTACATGAAGTGGTTAATCGATGCCAGGGTCGAACTTACAGGCTTAGGTCGGAAGAGTAATACAGGAGAAATTGGCCCATGAAGGCCTCCACAAGCTTTCTCAATTCCCGACGGGCTACCCGAATATGGAGAGGCTTTAGAACTTGTATCCATAGCATTTTTTAAACACAGATTGTCGATATTCCAAAATACTGTTTAACAGTACTTTTTTTCTCTCTGATATCATCATTTTTTTTTGAAATGCCGATATAAAATTGAGTCTTGAGAACTATTTTATACATAAATTTTACCTAAAGGAAGTGTGAAGAGATGTTGAAAAAGAAATGGCTTATCACCCCGTTGGTTGCGACGACACTGTTTTTCGGTCAATCTGCATTCGCGGCAAACACGTTTTCAGATGTGGAAGGAACAAAATATGAATGGGCTGCCGAATCGATTCGTTCCATGGTCGACAAGGGCGTTGTCAAGGGCTATGCAGATGGGACCTTCAAGCCAAGCAAAACTATAACGAAAGCGGAATTTGTACATATGTTTCATAAGCTTTTTCCAGAAATCGATCATTCTTCCGGCAAATCTTCCGACTTTGTGGATGCGCGTAAACACTGGGCGAATAAAGATTTTGCAGCAATATTCAACGGGGACTATGTTTGGCCGTATGCTGAAAGTGTTGGGGGGAAATATCCAAACTATCTTTTCTATGTCAAGCCTGACAAACCATTGACCCGCTGGGATGTGATGATGATTGCCTCTCTTCGGACGGATTATACCAATCAGACGCTTCATCCTGAGATTGAGGAAGTGATTTCCGCAGCTGCGCAGTACAAGGATATGAAAGTTCGTCAGGCCAATTACAATGACAATTTCTCGGCCTACTATCCGGTGCTGTACATCGACAAGACTGGAGAAGAGTACTCCTATGATGGCGATTCCCAGGATCAAAAGGCAGAAGCATTCTACACCCTAACCAAGATGGGGGTCCTTACCGCTAATGAAGGATACCTTCGCCCCAAAGCGCAAGTCACACGGGCTGAAGCTGTTACCCTTTTACAGCGTTTGTACGAAGCCACAACGAAGTCAGTGGAGGATCGACAGTAGCCGCTTGCACATTGTAGCTATTAAGGAAACTGCATAAGGAAATAAATCGCTTTGGAGTTCGCTACTTAATTAGTTACGTATCTATGACGACGCCTAACCGTCGATTACTGTCGAAGGACAACAACTATGTATAATAAGTCGCCAAATTGGCGGCTTTTTTTGTTTTAACGATAGATGCCAGTCAATAGTTTAGAATACGAAATTTTCATGTAAATTCATTAAAAAGCTGAAAACAATTCCTTTTTTTAAACAAAAGAGGATATTCTTTTGGTTTATAAAATATATGTAGTATATATCACTGTACTTTAATTCATTTTAATGTTTATAATAAATTAATAGCCTTAACCTATGTCTTACACTCATCTATGATGCTGAAGTTTCTAAGTATCAACTCTGAACTTCCAGCACACTCCATTTTTTTACACTTCCAAGTCTACTTACACACTTTTATTTCTGATTACATCATGAAACTCAAAAACGATTTACTTTAACATGTCGATTACTGTTTGTTTGTGGCAAGACATTTTGTTGTTTTTGCTGTATCTATCTTAAATACATAGGAATGTGAACATCTGAATCCCATAAAACATTTGTTTTACCGCTTTTTTATGGTGAGGAAAGGGGTTGGACATGAATCGCATGACTTTGCTTTTTTCGGGACAAGGATCTCAGTATGTCGGGATGGGAGCGGCATGGCATGACGGTTTTTCAGAGGCAGGTCACATTTTTGAAGAGGCTGCTGATATTTTGGGGTATGATTTGAAAACTTTATGTATGAAAGGACCCATCTCCCAATTATCCAGAACATCCTACACTCAGCCTGCACTACTCACAATTAGTGTAATCGCATTCAGACGTTACATGCACGATGTTGGGATTATTCCCGAATTTTCTGCAGGGCATAGTTTGGGTGAGTATTCTGCATTGGTAAGCAGCGGAGTCTTATCGTTTGGCGATGCTTTGCGGGTGGTACAAGAACGGGGACGCTTTATGGAAGAAGCTTCAGAGGCCGGAGTGGGTTGCATGATTGCTGTTCGAGGGGCTGATTTAAATCTGCTAGAAGAGCTGTGCGATCACTATGACGTAACCAGTCAGCCTATTTCCATCGCTTGTTATAACTCCTCCTATCAATACGTCGTTTCTGGTCATCATGCCTCTGTTGCTGCGGTGGCGGGACAATTAGAGCAACGTGGGTTCCAAATTACCCGTTTGCAGGTAAGCGGCCCTTTTCACAGCCCGCTTATGCAGCATGCTGCTGACCGATTAGCATTGGAATTGCAAAAATATAAGTTTCATGAACCGCTGTGGCCTGTCATTTCTAATGTTACAGCACTGCCATATACGGATGCCAACAGCATTCGTCAAGGTTTGCATTTGCAAATGATCCATCCAGTGCGGTGGATACAAACGATGCAGTATATGGAGAAACATGGGGTGAAGCAGGGAATTGAATTAGGACCGCGAACGGTGCTGAAAAACTTGGCAAAGGAAACAAACATCGCTTTTGAGGTGCTTTCCTTGGACAGAGACTTGGATCGGATTGAGCTGGAACGTCGTTTTTCGATCCGTGATTGGTTGGTCAAACCGTTGGCGCTGGCGGTGTCTACACCCAATGCCAATTGGAATGAGGATGAGTATCAAAAGGGGGTTATTTTACCTATTCACAGGTTGGAGGAGTTACTCAAAAGCATAGAATCGGGCAAATCTTCTTCTGCTTATGAACTAAGACGCGAAGCGCTGGAGTGTATTCGCCTGATATTGCAAACCAAACAAGTATCTGCAGTAGAGCAGGAGGAAGTTTTAGACCTTTTGAGGAGGGATCAGGATGGAGCAGTTTCAAACTTTAATTGAAATCATTCAGGACCGAGCCAGTAGAGCTGAAAATGGAATTATTTTCATTTCGGGTGATACACAGGAGGAGTATGTAAGCTACAGTCAGCTTCTGGAGCAAGCACTGCAGGTACTTCATCAATTGCAGGAAAAAGGAGTACAGCCTGGCAATAAGCTAATTATGCAAATTGAAGACAATCATACCTTTGTGAATGTGTTTTGGGGCTGTCTGCTCGGCGGAATCGTCCCCGTACCTGTAAGTATCGGGAATAATGATGAACATAAAATGAAGCTATTTAAAATCTGGAGTACCCTTACTTGCCCTTACATGATTGCGGATCATAAAGTATTAGAGCAGTTAGAAAAGTATTCTCATCAGCATGAGATGCTGGATTTCTTTGATTCTGTGAAAGAAGCGACCTTTTCTAGCCATGATTTTGATTATTCCGATCAGAACAAAGGGACCATTCATCAATCCAGACCGGAGGATTTGGCGTTTATTCAATTTTCCTCTGGTTCGACAGGTGATCCCAAGGGAGTCATGCTGACGCATGAGAATCTCGTATACAATATTCGGGATATCGCCAGTCAAACGGGAATGACTTCAAGTGATGCGTATCTGGGCTGGATGCCACTCACACATGATTTGGGATTGATCGCTTTTCATTTAACCTGTATCATCGCCCATGCCAAGCAGCTCATTATGCCAACAGCTCTTTTTATAAGACGTCCTTCATTATGGCTAAAAAAGGTGTCGGAGCATAAGGTGACTCAAATCTGTTCTCCTAACTTCGGTTATAAATTTTTCCTTGATCAATATAAATCCAAAACAGCGGATAACTGGGATTTGTCAAGTGTTCGCATGATTTTAAATGGGGCTGAGCCCATATCGGTGGAGCTTTGCCATGTATTTATGGAAGCCATGAGTGTACATGGATTAAAAAAAAATATCATGTATCCTGTATACGGCTTGGCAGAGGCCAGCGTAGGTGTCTCCACTCCACCTTTGGATAAAGATAATTTTGTTACTATTCATTTAAATCGGCAGCAGCTACATGTAGGTGAACCTATAGAAGAAGTAGATTCATCCGATAAGCGTTGTCTTACGTTTGCGGATTTGGGCTACCCCATGGCCAGCACCTCTGTTCGCATTTGTGATGAGCAAAATCAGGTACTAAAGGACGATGTAATCGGATACACCCAAATTTGCGGCAAAAATGTGACTGCTGGGTACTATAACAATCCTGAGGCTACCGCAAAGGTCAAGACAGAGGATGGCTGGCTCATTACCGGAGATTTGGGTTTTATGAGAAACGGACGACTGGTGATTACAGGCAGAGCTAAGGATATTATTTTCGTGAACGGCCAGAACATTTATCCGCATGATATCGAAAGGATTGCAGAGGAACTGGACGGGGTGGATCTGGGGAAAGTAGCTGTCTGCGGTGTACATGATGCACAAACTAGACAGGATCGTATTGTTGTTTTTGTGATGCACACGAAAAAAATAGAGTTATTTTTGCCAACAGTCCAAAGGCTGAAAAGCCATTTGAATTATCGGGGAGGATGGCATATTCAAGATGTAGTTCCAATTCGCCGTATTCCCAAAACTACTAGTGGAAAGGTTCAGCGCTACAAGCTGGCTCAGAGCTACGAGCAGGGAGAATTTGATGTAGTTTTGGCATCCCTAACCGAGGCCGCTCGAAATATACAGGAAGCGAACGATGCCCCTGTACCTCAAGGTGAGATCGAGCAAAAACTGATTGGGATTTGCCAAGCTATTTTAAATGTACAGTCAATTGGGAAGGAAGATAGCTACTTTGATATCGGCGTAACATCCTTACAACTCGTTCAGATCGTGGACCAATTAGAGGAACAACTCGGGATTCATATTGAGGTAACGGACTTTTTCTCTTATCCGACTATCGCCAAGCTAGCTGGATATATATCCAGTCAGGGCTTAGGTCATAAGGTGAACACAGCACCGCAATTGGAATCCAAAGAGGAGGTAGAGGACCTGGATATTGCTATCATTGGCATGTCCGGTAAGTTTCCTCATGCGGATACACTGGAGCAGTTTTGGGCGAATGTAGCTTCCGGTACAGATCATATCAGTCCATATAGCGATGAAAGAAAAAAGGATGCCGAAGCTTTTATTTCCCGTCTGAATATGGAAGGCCGAAACATGCAAATCGCCGAAGGTGGCTATCTGGACGAAGTGGACAAATTTGACTACACCTTCTTCAAGCTGACTCCACGTGAAGCTTCTCTGATGGACCCGAATCAACGTTTATTTCTGCAAACTGCTTGGAGCACGATTGAGGATGCAGGCTATGGAGGAAAACAGCTGTCGGGGAAAAAGGTAGGGGTGTATGTTGGATTCTCCAAAACCAGCTTTGAATATGAACGATTGTTGTCCGAAGTGGAGCCAGGAGCGATTCCAAACTTTGGCATAGGCAATCTTCCGTCCGTTATCTCCAGTCGGATTGCGTATTTGCTTGATTTAAAAGGCCCAGCACTGACCATTGATACGGCATGCTCCTCGTCACTCGTAGCGGTACATCTGGCGTGTAAGTCGATTTTGAATGGAGACTGTGAGATGGCTTTGGCCGGTGGAGTGAAGACCATTTTGCTGCCGTTGAAAGCTGGCATTGGCATGGAATCCTCCGATGACCGGGCACGAGCATTCGACGATCAGTCGGACGGCACAGGCTGGGGCGAAGGCGTTGGAGCCGTTCTCTTAAAGCCGCTTCGCCAAGCGGAAAAAGACGGAGATCACATTCTGGGTGTGATCAAAGGAAGCGCGATTAATCAGGACGGCAGTACGATTGGAATTTCCGCGCCCAATGCGCTGGCTCAATCAGAAGTCATTTCGCAGGCGTGGCGTGATGCACGGATCGATCCCGAGACGGTAAGCTATATTGAAGCCCATGGTACTGGCACCAAGTTGGGTGACCCCGTTGAAATTAAGGGCATTACCCAGGCATTCCGTAGATTTACACAGCGCAAGCAGTTTGTGGCGATAAGCACGGTCAAAACGAATATTGGGCATTTATACGAAGCTGCTGGGATTGCGGGATTGATCAAATGCGTGCTGTCGATGAAGCATCAACAGATTGCACCGCTCGTTCATTTTCGCACACCCAACCGGAACATCCATTTTGAAGAATCTCCGCTGTATGCCAACACTAGACTGAGGGAATGGAAGACAGACGGATTTCCGAGAAGATGCGGGGTGAGTTCCTTTGGCTTCAGCGGGACAAACTGCCACGTGGTGCTGGAAGAATATATAGCGAAAAAGAGTGCGGACCAAGAAACCACCGACCGAAAAAATGGATCATCGCCATTGCTGCTGACACTGTCGGCGCGAACTGAAGGAGCTTTAAGTGAGTTGATTGCACGGTACGTGGATCGCTTTGAACGTGAGGAAGAATTGCCGATGGAGGATGTCTGCTATACGGCTAACACGGGCAGAAGCCACTTAACATACCGAGTGGCTGTGATAGCCGAAGGAGCGGAGGCTCTGAAAGTGAAATTACTTCAGCTTTATGAGCAGGGCAAGGCCATTGAAGGTGTATACATTGGAAAAGTAGATAGCAGTGGTGGTACAGAAACAGCCGTCGGAAGCTCGGACACTTTACAAGCACTGGAGCAAGTAGCAGTGAAGTACGTACAGGGGGCACAGATAGACTGGGACACGATATACGCAGGTCACCCGTACAAAAGGGTTTCTCTACCTACGTATCCGTTTGAAAGGAAAAGGTGCTGGATTCATGTTCCAGAACAGGTTCGAGCAGAGCAGAACGCACCCGTTTATAAAAAACCAATAGTAAGGGAGTCTGAAAATATGGGGAATGAGTATTCGACTTCAGCGTCGTTTACTGAGCAGCATAAATCTTCCATTCAACAAAAGCTAGCGAAAATGATCGGTAATGTGTCACAACTTAGTCTTGAGGAACTGGAACCGCAAACACATTTTCTAGAACTAGGGCTGGACTCCATTAATTTGTCCCAGGTCCGCCACAGCATCAAGGATACATTCGACTTGGATGTCCCAATGAATGAATTTTTTGAATCGCTGACCACGCTCGAACTGTTGACTAGCTACGTCGCAGAACAGGTGAGTATTTCCGTTTCTGACGAGGCAGCAGTTGGTGCTGTGGAAATCCAACCGAAAATACCCCTTAATCGGGTAGATGCTACTACAGTATCAACCTGGACAGGGCAGGATTCCAGCGCAATTGGTACATCGCCTCATGGAATAGTCACGTCCGGGCAAGACCCATTTCAAAGCACATCAGTTATAGCGACTTCTGCTGGTATCGAGCAGATTTTGCAGCAGCAGCTGCACGTGATGTCACAGCAGCTTGATGTGCTCCAAACTCAACCGACTCCTCCGACATCCGTTTCCCAATCATTTCAACCGGAAAGGGATTTGTCGTCAGCAAATAGAGGAAGCGCAGAGAGCTTTGAAACCAAACAGGAAGTTGCAACTGCATTAGCGACTGTTCCACCTGTACTAGCTGTTCCGAAGAAGGCAGGCCATGAAGCAAAACCGTTTACACCTTATAAAAAGCTGGAGGTCAAAGCTCATGAATTGCTTTCACACCGCCAAGAACAACATCTGCAAGAGCTGATTGAGCGCTATACTGCTCGGACGCGAAGCACCAAGCAGTACACTCAGCAGTATCGGTCTGTCTACGCGAATAACCGTAATGTAGCCGGATTCCGGCCTATTTTGAAGGAAATGGTCTATCAAATTGTTTCTCAACGTGCAGACGGGTCCAAAATTTGGGATTTGGATGGGAATGAATATGTAGATTTGACCATGGGCTTTGGTGTTAATCTGTTTGGACACAATCCAGCCTTTATTCGTGAAAAAATTGAGGCAGAGCTAAAGAACGGCATGTGTATCGGACCTATGTCCAACATGGCAGGACAAGTCGCCGAGAAGATTTGCAAGCTGACCGGTGTAGAACGGATCGCTTTGTACAATTCCGGCACCGAGGCGGTTATGGTTGCCCTCCGTTTGGCGCGTGCTGCCACCGGGCGAGCCAAAGTAGCCATTTTTGCCGGCTCCTATCACGGTACGTATGATGGTGTGCTTGCGTTGGGTAGTGCAGGCAATAATAAGGAGCATTCCACACCTCTGGCGCCTGGTATCTTGCAGCACATGGTGGATGATATCGTTGTACTCAATTATGGAACAGACGAATCGTTGGATTATATACGTACACATGGGCAGGAGCTGGCTGCTGTGCTAGTGGAACCAGTGCAAAGCCGTCGTCCCGATTTTCAGCCGAAGGCCTTTTTGCAGGAGGTTCGTCAAATCACGGAGCAATCCGGTACAGCTTTTATTTTTGATGAAGTGATTACAGGCTTCCGAATTCAACCGGGAGGCGCTCAAGCGTGGTTTGGTGTACAGGCTGACCTTGTGACCTACGGTAAAATTATTGGCGGCGGGATGCCGATCGGTATCGTAGCAGGGAAAGCCGCCTTTATGGATGGGATTGACGGAGGCACCTGGAGCTTCGGAGATAATTCCTATCCTCAGAATGAGCATCGGCGAACCTTTGTAGCCGGTACATTCTGTCATCATCCGCTGGCGATGGCGGCATCCCTAGCAGTGTTGAATTATTTGGAAAACCACGGCGAGCAGCTGCAAAATCAGTTGAACAGCCGTACTTCGGCGTTGGTAGCAGAGTTAAATAGTTACTTTACCCATGAGCAGATACCCATGAAGATTGTTCACTTTGGTTCACTATTTCGCTTCGTACTCAAGGGTGATCTGGAGCTTTTCTTCTATCACATGCTGGAAAAGGGTATTTACATCTGGGAAGGGCGGAACTGCTTCTTGTCGACCGCTCATACAGAGGAAGATATTGCGCGGATCATACAAGCTGTCAAGGACAGTGTGGATGAGCTGCGTAAAGGGGGATTCTTGCCTGATCTCACCCCGAACGGGAAAGGCCCAGGTCCAGGTAAGCAAAGTGTGTCTATAGCCGACCCTTCAGAAGTATCGACAGTGGACGTGGATGAAACGGTCATCCCACTAACCCCAGATCAAAGGCAGTTCTGGTTCGCTTAATGTCAAGAAACGAAGTGACTCCCGTTCTGACACGCGAACACATTAATGTGAGACGTTAAGCAAACTGTCCAATCCCGTATTTATTTTGCTGAAAAATCGGGTAAAGTGCACCTTGGCGTCTTTACGCTCCAAGTTTGATAAAATGTCAGGTTCTATTCTTAGGACTTGGCATTTTTAGTAGTGCACCCAGTATGGGCATCAGTTATGTCATCGAATTCAATTGTCATAAATTGACGCATGTCAGCGAGTAAACGAAAAGATTTGAGTTTTTTTAGGATCATTACTGGAAAAAAACTATATCCTGCATAATAAGTTAGATAAGCGCATTTAGCCATTAATGGTTTAATAAAACAAATTAGATCCTCGCTTTACAGATGGATAATTATATTTTATTAGTATGAGGATGGTTTCTTTATACAGTGGACCGTTCATATTTACCTTCCTATGAGAACTTTATCTTGTACCCCTAGCTAGGTTATATCGTGCTTTTTAGGCTAGCGTCACAGTTGGAAAGGATAAAATTAATTCCTTGAATACCCCATAGTAAAGGAGTCTGAAAAGATGGTGAATGAGTATTTTTCGACGGAATCTGCTTCCAATCCCCAAAAATCTACGATTACTAATAAACTGTCAAAAATAATCGAAAGTGTATCCCAACTCAGTCCAGACGAATTAGAGCCGCAAAAACATTTTTTAGAACTTGGTTTAGACTCTATTCTTCTGTCTCAGGTTAGACACAGCATTAAAAGTACGTTTGGCTTGGATATCCCGATGAACGAGTTTTTTGAATCACTGACTACGCTGGAGTTGCTGACAAACTATATTGCTGATAGGATAGCCTCGACCTCTGAAGAATTGTTCCAGAATTCGGAGGAGCATCAGCTGGCTGTGGCGTCTAGTATCACTTCTTCGGTACCTTCCGTTTTGTCGGGCTGGAGTCAAGAATCTACTATCCCTATAGAAGGTCCCGCACCACAAGAAAGCAAGCTATCAAATAAGGATGTATTTGCGGGGAGAGAACGAATTTTAGAAATGCAACTTCAACTCATGTCGCAGCAGATGGAAATACTGTGTCAATCTCGGCTTGCACCAGTGGCAATGCCTGAATCGCTTTCACTACAAACTGCTGTCGAACCTCAGACATCCGCGATGAAGGAGGTAGCTGCCACAGTTACTTCTGTTTCCCCCGTACAGGCTTCCGTGTCAGCTGTTTTGCCAGACAGAAAAAAATCGAAAGCATTTGTTCCCTATCAAAAAATAAATGTACAAGCTCATAATTCACTTTCACTTAGGCAGGAAAAGCATCTGCAAAAGTTGATTGAACATTACACGATGCGCACACGAAAGACCAAAGAGTATACTCAGCAATACAGGTCTGTATACGCCAATAACCGGAATGTGGCCGGATTTAGGCTTGCTCACAAGGAAATGGTGTATCAGATTATATCCCAGCGTGCAGAGGGTTCTAAAATTTGGGATCTGGATGGTAATGAATATATTGATTTGACGATGGGGTTTGGGGTCAATTTGTTTGGTCACAACCCATCCTTTATTCGTGAATCGATAGAAAAGGAAATACATAACGGAATGTGCCTTGGACCGATGTCCAATATGGCCGGGCAGATTGCCGAAAAAATTTGCCAAATGACAGGCATGGAACGAATTGCGCTATATAACTCGGGGACAGAGGCGATTATGGTTGCCCTTCGGTTAGCACGGGCTGCCACCGGGCGGGAAAAAGTGGTGATTTTTTCTGGTTCCTATCACGGTACCTTTGACGGAGTATTGGCATTGGGCGGAACAACGGATGGCAGGGAACAACATTCCACTCCTCTCGCACCTGGTGTACTACAGCACATGGTGGACGATGTCGTTGTGCTCAGCTATGGAACGGACGAGTCACTCCAATATATCCGCTCCCATGCCCATGAACTGGCTGCTGTTCTCATAGAGCCAGTGCAGAGTCGTCGCCCTGATTTCCAGCCCGCAGCTTTTCTGAAGGAAGTACGCCAGATTACGGAGCAATCCGGGGCCGCGTTCATTTTTGATGAGGTAATTACGGGTTTCCGTATTCAGCCGGGGGGTGCGCAGGCGTGGTACGGCATTGAAGCCGACCTTGTAACTTACGGTAAAATCATTGGCGGCGGTCTTCCCATCGGTATCGTGGCAGGGAAAGCATCGTTCATGGATGGAATTTATGGAGGAATGTGGAACTTCGGAGATGACTCTTATCCACCGCATGAGCAACAGCGGACGTTTGTAGCGGGAACTTTTTGCCATCACCCCCTGGCTATGGCAGCTTCCCTGGCCGTACTAAAGCGGTTGGAGAAGGACAGGGGGCAACTGCATAACGAGCTGAATAGTCGTACGAAGGCGCTCACAGCAGAACTGAATCACTATTTTACGGAGGAACAGATACCTATAAATGTCGTTTACTTCGGTTCCTTGTTCCGTTTCGTCCTTAAAGGTGACTTGGAACTATTCTTTTATCACATGCTGGATAAAGGAATTTATATATGGGAAGGCCGGAACTGTTTTTTGTCAACGGCTCATACTTTGGAAGATATAGAGCGGATTGTACAGGCAATTAAAGAGAGCGTTGATGAGCTGCGCAAAGGAGGGTTTCTGCCGGATCTGCACCCTCATGCAAACGATCTAAATAAGGCTTTTTTTCCTGAAACTGCAACTGCAAACCTTAAGGAATCGACGATTAAGCTGACTCCGGATCAGAAGCAATTATGGTTCGCCTCAGTCTCGGATTCAAAGGAATCGCAGTCGCTTCATGAGACTGTTTTACTGCGTTTCCGGGGTCCGCTACATGTTAAGGAATTTAATGAGGCTGTCCAACGTATCGTTAAACGCCACGAAGCCCTACGCACCTTTATGGGGGAGGACGGAGAAACGCAGATCATCGCCCCGGCAATGGCTGTCAGCATTCCGCTACATGATATCAGCAGTCTTTCTGTAGAGGAACAGAAACATGATATCCGTGCTTGGATGGATAAGGACAGGGAGACCGTATTCCCAATAAGTGCGGGGGAACCTTTATTCCGTATCCAGCTTTTAAAAACGTCGAATGAGAAGCACATCGCTGCATTTACATTTCATCATCTGATTGCAGATGGCTGGTCCATAGGTGTGTTTTTCCATGAATTGGAACGATTTTATTCCGCTTGTGTACGGGGGGAACACTGCACGCTTCCCGATCCTGTTCCGTTCCGAGATTTCGCAGCATGGCAGCAAAACCAGTTAGAGGCAGGTGGAGCGGCTGCCCTTGCTTTTTGGTCAGATGTACTTGCGAAGCCATTGCCCGCCCTTGACTTGCCGTCTATCCAACGCAACATCAGTTCTCCTTCTTCGCGCGGAGCACGGCACACCATTGTGGTGGATGAGCCTCTGGTGAAGCAACTGAAATCAGTCAGTATTCGGCTTGGCAACAGCTTATTTGTGACTTTATTGTCTGTTTTTCAGCTTTTCTTGCACAGACTGACAGGCCAAAATCAAATAATGGTAGGTATTCCAACCGCAGGGCAATCTCATATGGGTGTGTCCCCGCTAATTGGCAACTGCGTTAACTTGCTTCCAGTGATTTGTGAGGTAGACTCTGGAGCAACGTTCACGGAATTCACACAGACGGTCAAGCGAGTAATGCATACGCTGGATGCTTATCAGAAATACAGCTTTGCCGGACTTGCCCAGATAGGATTAAGCCATTTGCCCGTCCTTAAAGTGTTGTTCAATATGGATAGGCCGATTCCAGAGTTTCACTATTACGGACTGGAAACAGAATTGTTGGAGCATGAAATATTGTCCTGTCAATATGAGTTGTTTCTGAATGTTACGGAGTCTGGTCAGCAGTTGCGGCTTGATTTTGACTATGCTGCGAGTCTTTTTCAACAAGACACTATGGAAGTATGGGCGCAATACTTTGTACATCTGCTGAGCTCGATTGTGCAGGAAGACGGAATGCGTGTATCTGCACTGTCTTTGCTTCGAAGTACGGAAAGGGAGCGGCTTCTGGAAGTGTGGGCGACATACGCGGATTCTAAAGGGAATTATCCTTGTGTCCTGGACAAATATAAACATCCGTCTCCTACGGGTACCATCGGACAAGTATATTTGGCCACATCCGCTGGTTTACTGGGAACTACGCTGGAATGGGCTTATGTCGAGGTTGGAGGGAGAATTCGACATATCGGTGCAGCCAGCCGAGATGTTCTTATTCGCGGGCATCAAGTAAATCTTGAGCAGATAGAGAAACATCTTTTGCAAGCACTGGATTTGGATGCCTGTGTTTTGACGGCACGAAAAGACGGTGAGAGCAGTAACTCTTCGTATCTAGTGGCTTATATAGTGGACAATAATTCTAATTCGTGGGATATAGCGAAGCTGCAAGAGAGTGTTAGCTCAATACTTCCTGATTATGGGCAACCTCGCTTTTGGGTTCTGATGGATAGCATCCCTCTTTTGGCTGATGGGAAGCCGGATTTTCAATTATTGCCGAAACCAGAAGATATCAAGATAGAGGACTCGCAGAAGCAGGTTTCTGACGGCAATATGACTGAGGACAAACTGATATCTATATGTAAGGAAGTTTTAAATGTATCTGATATCGGATACAACGATAATTTTTTTCAAATGGGTGGAGACTCTTTAAAAGCGACTGTTCTTCTAAGCAGAATTAACAAGGAATTCGAAGTATATATTCCGCTGGTACAAATTTTACATTTGCAAACGATTGCACAACTGGCTGCACATGTAAAAGGAGGACAAAAGCGAAAGTTTGAGCCGCTTGTTCGGGCAGATTTACAGCCCTTTTATCCGGTATCTCCCGCTCAAAAAAGAATGTATGTGCTGGATCAACTGGGTGGAGGTGCAGCGTATCATGTATCGGGTCAACTGCATATAGAGGGAGAGTTACACGTTTCCAGGTTCATGGATGCAGTGAAGGAGGTATTTTCACGGCATGAATCCTTTCGGACGTATTTTGAGATAGTAGACGGGGAAACCGTGCAGAAGGTACAGGATATGCTTTCACTGGACATTCCTGTTACTCCAATTTCCGAAGAGGATGCTAATCACGTCCGTGAACTGTTTATTCAGCCTTTTGACCTGAGTAAGGCTCCTTTAATTCGTGCTGAGCTGTTCGCAATCCATCGTGACCAGTTTATGTTGCTGATCGATATGCACCATATCATTTCAGACGGCTTCTCGATGGCAGTATTAATGGATGAGATCAGCACGCGGTATCAGGGTGTGCCACTTGCCCCCGTTGACGTGCACTACAAAGACTATGTCGTTTGGCAAAAACAACATTATGTCGGAGACAGCCAAGCAAAGGATGAAGCATTTTGGTTAGACACGTTGGATGGCGAGCTCCCTGTATTAGACCTGCCAACTGACTTTGCTCGTCCGTCAAGTCAGAGCTTCGCAGGGGACAGCCTTACCTTCATTGTGCAATCCAAGCTGACGGATAGACTTAATCAATTGACAAGAGACACGGGAGCAACGCTCTTTATGGTGCTTTTGGCAGCTTATAATGTGCTGTTAAGCAAATACTCCGGGCAAGAGGACTTCCTCGTAGGTACACCGGCAGCGGGTAGAGGGCATGCGGATACGGAAGCAATGATCGGCATATTTGTGAATACTTTAGTTCTCCGTAATCGACCGCTGGCATCCCAGCCATTCAGTGCTTTTCTGGAGGACGTCAAACATAACACTCTGCTTGCGTTGGAGCACCAGGAATATCCATTTGACCAACTGGTCGACAAACTGGATCGAGTACGCGATGTAAGCCGCAATCCCATCTTTGATACGATGTTCAGTCTGCAAAATAAGGGAACAGAGGTCATTGAACTCGGCGGACTTCGTTTGCAACCGAATGAGTTTAATTTAGGTGTATCGAAGTTCGATCTTTCATTACATGTAACGGAAACTCAAGACCAGTTAACTTTAACCTGGGAGTATGCGACCAGCCTATTTAAGTTGGAGACGATTGAGCGATTTGCCCTCCATTATATAAAAGTGTTGGAAATCGTAACTCAAGATGTCGGAATTCGCTTGGCTGACATGGATATGCTGACAGAAGAAGATAAGCACTTATTACTATATGAGTTCAACAACACCTCTGCCTATTTTCCGCAGGATGCAACGATTCACGGAAGGTTTGAGCAGCAGGTTAGCAGGACTCCAGATGACATGGCAATCATATTTGGAGATAAGTGTATGACTTACCAAGAGTTGAATGAGCTGGCGAATCGTTTAGCGCGAACGCTGCGGGCGGATGGAGTGGGACCGGATCAGCCGGTGGGGATTATCGCTCAGCGTTCACCTGAGATGATGATTGGCATCTATGCAATTCTAAAAGCAGGTGGAGCTTATGTACCCATTGATCCGGGATACCCACAGGAAAGAATTCAATATATGCTTGAAGATTCGAGAACACAACTGGTGCTGACACAACCACAGTTTGCAGAACAGCTGAAGCAATATGCGGACTGCAAGGTAATGGTGTTGGATTATGCTTCCACGATCATGGTTTCTCAAACGTCCAGATCGACGGAGCCTACGACCGACTGCATGAGTAGCTGGCATGAAGATGCCTCCAACCTTGCGCCTGTAGCAGAACCAAACCATGCGGCCTATATCATCTACACATCCGGTTCCACAGGGAAACCGAAAGGGGTTATTGTTGAGCACCGCTCAGTCGTGAATCGGCTCTGCTGGATGCACAATAGATATGGGCTGAGCGAAGAAGATACGATTTTGCAAAAAACTGCCTTTACTTTTGACGTATCCGTATGGGAGTTGTTCTGGTGGTCGATGGTGGGCTCAAAAGTAAGCTTGTTGCCAATCGGTGGAGAAAAGTCTCCCGAACAGATCCTGAACACGATTAATGAAGACAAGGTGAGCACCCTTCATTTTGTACCCGCGATGCTGCATATTTTTCTGGAATATCTGGAGCAGCAACCAAGGGAAACGGTGCAAGCACAATTGAAAACGTTAAAACATGTATTTGCCAGCGGTGAAGCATTGCCTCCTCAGCAGGTGGCGCGTTTCTATCGAATTATGTCAGGGATTGGAAGCGCAAAACTAATTAACTTGTATGGTCCAACAGAAGCTACTGTAGACGTTTCATTCTTTGAATGCGAGCCTGTGGAAGAGCACTCGGTGATCCCGATCGGTAAACCGATTGATAATATTCAATTGTATGTTGTACAGGAAGGTACGGAGCGATTGCAGCCGATTGGAGTGGTGGGAGAACTTTGTATCAGTGGTATAGGAGTAGCCCGTGGCTATCTTAATAGACCGGAATTGACCAAGGAGAAGTTCGCTGCCAATCCGTTTAACAGCGGAGCGGAGGATTATGAGCGGATGTACCGCACAGGAGATTTGGCGCGTTGGATGCCTGATGGCAACATTGAGTATCTGGGTCGGATCGATCAACAGGTAAAAGTGAGAGGATATCGTATTGAACTGGGCGAGATCGAAGCGCAGTTGCTGTCTATAGACGGAATCCAATCAGCAGTAGTCGTAGCGCGGGAGAACAAAGACGGCTACAAGGATTTGTGTGCATACTTTGTGGCTTCTGAGCCATTAAGTCCGCTGGACGTGCAGAATGCGCTCAAGCAAAAGCTACCGTTTTATATGATTCCAGCATATGTGGTGCCAATGCAGCAGCTTCCTCTTACATCCAATGGAAAAACGGACCGAAAAGCGTTACCTGAGCCGGACCGACATGACTCTTTGCAAACGGATTATGTTGCTCCGAGAAATGATGTGGAAAAGGCGTTGGTTATGGTATGGCAAGACGTTTTGGGAAGTGATCATATAGGCGTTCGAGATCATTTTTTTCTGCTTGGCGGCGATTCTATTAAGGCTGTTCAGGTGGCCTCACGCCTGCGTCAGCATGGTTATTCCCTTGACATTTCTCTTTTGATGGAGCACCCGTTCATTGAGGATCTCAGCAAGCTTGTGACAACTTTGTTCCGCTACACAGACCAGAATTCGATACATGGAGAGATTCCAATAACATCGATTCAGCGGCAGTTGAATGAACTGGGCACATTTTACACCTTGCGGACGGCAACATCCATGCTATTTGCAGGCAACCCGGACTTCGATGAGGATCTGTTACGGTCTGTGCTGCAAACATTAACTACTCATCACGAGGGATTACGGCTTGGTCAGGCGTCGATCGACGAACCGTCAATCCTTGTATACCGAGATGAAAATGAAGAATTGTTCACACTTGATGTGTTCTCTCTAGTAGATGATGACCATGAAGCTAGCAAGCAATTAAAGAGCGAATGCTTCCAGATTCAAAATAGTTATGGAATGTTTGAGGGACCCAGAGTACGCGCAGGCTTATTCCGGATGTCGGGCTCCGACCAGTTCTTCCTTTCTGTAGATCCGCTAGTGGCTGATCCCACATCTTGGCGTATCCTGCTTGAGGATTTCACAACTGCCTATGAACAAGCTCTCAACGGGGAACCGATAGTGCTTCCTGACAAAACAGATTCTTACCGCTCCTGGATGCGGTGGCTAGAAGACTATGCAGACAGCAAAAAGCTGGCCAAAGAGAAACTCTACTGGCTGGATAAGGTTAATTTTGATGGAGAATTTATACCGAAGGACCATAAGACATCTGCACATTCCGAAACACTTCGTCCAGTAGAACATTGCATCATACAGCTTTCGGACGAGGAAACAAGCCAACTGTTGACACGGGCTAACCAAACCTATAATACAGTGACCGCTGAGTTACTGCTTGCTGCATTGGGACTGACTATAGTGGAATGGTCCGGACAGTCTAAGATTTCCATTGGATTTGAACATTATGATCGGGAGCAACAAACTGTGACTTCGGACAAACCGGACCTTTCAAGAACCGTAGGTCAATTCGGTTCCATATATCCGCTTGTTTTGGACATGGAGCCTGGGGAAGACAGTTCTCTTTTGCTCAGAAACGTAAAGGAGACAGTCCGGCAAGTGCCCAACCAGGGTTTAGGATATGGATTACTAAAATATGGTTCTGCAACCTCCGGCAGATCGGAATTTAATGCTAAGTATTACCCGGAAATTGGCTTCCGCTTGATTCATTCTGAATCGGTCAGTTCCTCTCACTTTCATACATCGCCTATGGATGTTGAATTAGGGTCCAGCCAGAATTGTAGCATTTCAGATTTAGCCTATCCCCTCTATCTGGATGGGCGGCTGAAAGACGGTAAGCTTTCCATCTGCATGCTTTATAACCATCACGCGTATGAAGCAGATACTATCCGAATGCTTCTGTTGCGTTTTGAACATCATTTGTCGGGCATTATTCAGCATTGTCTGGACCAATCCGAACGGCAACTAACACCATCAGATGTGGGAGCACGTGGTTTGGATCTGGATGAGTTTGAAGACATGAGGCAGTTTTATGAGAATCTATAACGATTCGTACGAGGAGGATATCCATGATCAAAGGACTTGAAATTGAAAAAGTGGTCAACTTGACTCCCTTACAGGAAGGAATGCTCGTTCATGCGCTGATGGAACCAGAATCACAGGCTTATTACGAGCAATTACGTATTTCTATTCGGGGAGATTTGGATTGGAATGCCCTGCAAAAAAGCTTTCAGCTACTGGTTCAGCGTCATGAAACGCTGCGCTCGAACATTTATCATAAATCCGCTTCTCGTTCGCGGCTGATTGTCTTTAAAAAGCGAAACACGGCGATTACTTACGAAAATATGACAGAGCTGACCGGAAAGGAGCAAGCCGACGCTATTCGTAGATTTATGGATGTGGACCGTAACACCCATTACGATTTGAGCAGGGATATGCTCATCCGGATGGCTGTACTCCAAACGGATAAAGATGCTTATACGTTGCTTTTAAGTTTTCACCATATTATTATGGACGGCTGGTGTCTTGGCATCATAATGGACGAGTTGTTAACGGCCTATGAGGCCTATCGTACAGGCCGTTCCGTTCAATTGCCTGAACCACGACCTTACACCGGGTATGCCGACTGGCTTGAAGAACAGGATCAGGAGGCGGCCAAGGACTACTGGAGTTCTGTATTACAAGGTTACGAACAAACGGCTGGACTTCCGATGCTAAAAACTTCAGCTACAACTCCTGAAAAAGGCGGCTATCTGCTGCAGGAATATAGAACGACGCTGACGGAAAAAGAGACCAGCACTTTGCGTGCGATTGCTGAATGCAATGGGACCACGCTCAGCAGTCTTTTTCTGGCCGCCTGGGGAATTGTACTTGGCCGTTACAACGGAAGCAAGGACGTAGTTTTTGGCACGGTGGTATCTGGCCGCCCGTCGGAATTGGATGAAGTAGAGCGAATTGTGGGATTGTTCATTAACACTATTCCATTACGAATTAGATTAAATGAAGAAAAGAGTTTTGTTGAATTGTTGCGCGATGTCCAGAGAGCCTCTGTCCAAGGAAGGATGAACGGATACTGTTCACTTGCTGAAATCCAGTCGCAATCTGCACTCAAGCAACGCTTGCTTGATCATATCGTTGTATTCGAGAACTATCCGCTGGAAAACATGATCGGGAGACGGGACTGGCAAGACAAACTTGGATTCATTATTGAGGACGCCCGGTTATTCGAAGAAATACCGTATGACTTTAATATTGAAGTTGAAGACAAGAAGGCAATGAGTTTCATATTGTCCTATAACGGCAAGGTATACAACAGTGAAGCGATGAAGCATCTGGCCCATCATTTGAAGCATGTCTTCCTCCAAGTTGCCAGCAATGCAGATGTTTGCCTCCGTGACGTTCGGCTGTTAACAACCGAAGAAGAGGCTAATTTGACGAAAATATGGAGCGGACCCGCTGTCCAGTTTCCTGCACTTACTTTTCACGGGCTATTCGAAGCGCAGACGGAGCGTACACCAGAACTAGCAGCCGTCATATATGAAGATACGATGCTCACTTACAGACAACTCAATGATAGAGCGGACGCTCTTGCCCATTTTTTGCAGAAGCGTGGAATTACACGGGAGAGTCTGGTCGCTGTCATGGTTGACAGGTCTGTTGAGATGATAGTGGCGGTGCTGGGAATTATGAAAGCCGGAGCTGCCTATGTGCCAGTAGATCCCGTGTATCCAGAAGAGCGTATTGAATATATGCTGCGTGACTGTGGAACGACGATTGTGCTTACGCAATCTCACCTGACGGGCTGGCTGAAAACAATGGATTTTATGGGCGAGGTAGTCGATCTCGCTACCTTGCCACTCCAGCCCGAGATGGATTCGAACAAGCAGTATATCTCCACATATGAGCCCAGCTCTTTGGCGTATGTCATTTATACATCGGGTACCACAGGTAAGCCCAAAGGCGTTATGGTTGAACATCAACAATATGTCAACACCGCACTCGGTTACAGACACAGCCAAGGATTTAAAGATTTCCCTGTTAAGCTACTGCAAATTGCCAGCATGTCGTTTGATGTGTTTGCATGCGATTTGGCCAAGGCATTTGTCAATGGAGGTACCTTGGTCATTTGTCCTGAAAACGTGAGAAATGATCCAGCTACCCTGGCTACACTGTTGGAGCAGCAGGAGATTACTACGTTTGAGACGCCTCCTGTGCTTTTATCTCTACTATTGAATTACATCTATGAGCATGGTACAAATATCAGTTCCCTAAAGCTGCTTACTACTGGAGCAGATAGCTTGGCTGTTGCAGATTACCGTAAGATGTTGACCCGTTTTGGCAGCAAGATGCGGATTATTAATACGTATGGAGTTACCGAAGCCGCAATCGAATCTAGCTTTTATGAGGACGAGCTGGAAAAATTACCTCTGTCCGGTATTGTCCCTATCGGCAGAGCTCTACCAAATCATAAGTTATATATTGTTGATGACAGGATGCGTCCGGTCCCTGTCGGTGTAACGGGCGAGCTGTGTATTGGTGGAGCTTCTGTAGCGCGGGGATATCTGAACAGACCGGAGCTTTCGGCTGAGAAATTCGTGTCTGATCCGTTCTCGCCCGGTGGACGTTTGTATCGTACGGGGGATCTGGCGCGCTGGCAACCAGATGGGAATATTGATTTTATCGGGCGAGCTGACTACCAATATAAAATTCGCGGATACCGGATTGAGCCTGGAGAAATCGAATCTATTTTGCTCGAAACGGAAGGAGTGCGCCAGGCTGTTGTTGTTGATCGACTGGACACAGCGGGACAAAAGTATTTATGTGCCTATGTTGCAGGTGCAGCTGAGAAAGACATACTGCGAGATAAACTGGCTCAGCAGTTACCAGTCTACATGGTTCCAGCCCAAATCATTGTATTGGAACAGTTGCCATTGACCCATAACGGGAAAATAGACCGATCCAATCTGCCCGAACCAGATGAAATAGCATCGGTGGATAGCATATATGAGGCACCACAGGATGAATTGGAAAAAACAATTGCTTTGATCTGGGAAGAAGTGATTGGTGTTAAACCAATTGGATTACACAACAACTTTTTCGAGCTTGGCGGGGACTCGATTAAAGCATTGCAAATTGCAATCCGCTTAAATGCCAAAGGCCTAAAAATGGAAGTAAAGGACTTATTCCGTTACCCTGAAATTCACTTGATGGCACCGTTTATAAAAAAAATCACCCGTATCATTCCCCAGGGGATTGTAGAGGGTGAGGTAGAATTGACACCCATTCAACTCGATTTTTTTCAGCATCATCGGAGAGATCGTCACCATTATAATCAGGCGGTCATGCTGCAAAATGATAGAGGATGGAATGAATTATGGCTGAAAAACGCTATGGACAAGCTGGTAGCCCATCACGATGCATTACGCATCATTTTTGTGGAAGAGGAAAAGGGAGCCTCCGCCTATAACAGGGGAGTGAACGAAGGTGAGTTCTTTACATTAACGAGCTATGATTTGACACAATCAAGCCAGCCTGAAGAAGAAATCCGACACATTGGCGATGAGCTGCAAAGCAGTTTGGATCTGCAACGAGGTCCTCTCATACGTTTGGCTTTATTCCATTTGTCCGGTGAAGATCATCTGATGATCGTTATCCACCATCTTATTGTAGACGGTGTGTCTTGGAGAATTTTGCTGGAAGATTTGGGCACCGCCTATGATAAGGTAGCTCGCGGTGAGATGCCGAATCTGCCTGCCAAGACGGATGCTTACAAAGAGTGGGCTTCAGGACTGACCACTTACGCCGAAAGTGTACAGGTACGCCAAGAAATCAGCTACTGGAACAATGTAGATTCACGCAGGATACGTCGGTTGCCAAGAGATCATGAAATCGCGGTTAGCCTGATGCAAGATCGACGCCAAGCGGAGGTGGTACTCAGCAGGGATGAGACGGAAAAGCTGTTGAAGCATGTACATCATGCCTATCATACGGAAATGAATGATCTGTTACTTACAGCCTTGGGTCTGGCTTTTTATGATTGGAGCGGTTACAACGAAATCCCGATTTTGCTGGAGGGGCACGGCAGGGAGGAGATCATTAAAGATTTGGACATCTCTCGTACAGTCGGCTGGTTTACCTCCCTGTATCCTTTTGTAATCGAGGTCATCAGACCCGAAAATTTGGCCTATCAGATCAAAATGGTTAAAGATAAGCTGCGGCGGGTGCCTAATAAGGGCATCGGTTATGGTATTTTACGTTATTTGACCAAAGACCAGACTAAATCCGCTTCTCTAGTCGCAGCACCATTCCCGGAAATTAGCTTCAATTATTTGGGACAATTCGACGAAGAAAACAGCGCAGACATGCCTTGGCGTATTTCTCGATTAGCAGACTTAGCCAATGGTGAGAGAAGCCCGCGTGCGGAAAAGACGAATACATTTGACATTAACGGCATGATCACAAACGGAATCCTTCGGTTTGGATTTGAATATAACGGGCTTGAATATGGTGCAGCGACGGTAGAGCGATTAACGATCGGCTTTAAAAAACATCTATTGAATATTATCCATCATTGTTGCACTAAGGATCAGGCGGAGCGCAGCCCTACGGATTTTACATATAATCAATTGTCTATGGGGCAATTTGAACAAATATCAAGCCGATTATCGGATAAGCTGGGAAATCTGTTGAAATAAAGGATATCCGCAAGTTGAAACTCAAATTCTGCATGGATAAAGGAAAGGTGAATGATTTGGCACAGGTAAATATTAAAGATATCTATCCGCTATCCCCGATGCAGGAGGGAATGTTGTTTCATTCCATCCTCGACGCAAAATCAGAAGCTTACTTTGAGCAGACCGTTATTACCTTTAATGAAGTGCTAGATGTTTATTTGGTTCAGCAAAGCTTGCAGCAACTCATGAATCGATATGATATATTCCGTACCATTTTTATGTATAAAGAAACAGAACGTCCGCTTCAAATTGTCTTGGAAGAACGTGAAGCGATGCCGGTTCATTTCGAAAATATCAGTGTTTTTCCTGAAGCTGAGAAAAGAGAGCATTTTACTGACTTTTTAAAGGCAGAGCGTCAAGCGGGTTTTGACTTGGAAAAAGATGTTCCGATTCGGCTTGCCCTGTTTGAATGGAGTGATGAGTCTTCCAGACTTGTCTGGAGTGTTCATCACATTATAATGGATGGTTGGTGCATGGGAACGGTATCCCAGGAATTTTTTACCATATATACTTCCCTTCGGTCCGGAGTGCCTGCACAATTGGATACGGTATATCCGTACAGCAGTTTTATTCAGTGGCTGGAACAACAGGACAAGGGAGAAGCGACAGCCTATTGGCGAGGGTATTTAAATGGGCTTGAAAATGAAACAATTTTACCGGGCTATAACCGTCCATTGAATCCAATCTTCGAAGCAGAACGTTACACATGCAAGCTGGGGAAAGAACTGACTCAAGGAATGGAGAGAATAGCTAAACACTACCACACGACAGTCAGCACTGTATTTCAGACGGTATGGGGATTATTGCTTCAAATGTACAACCACAGCCGGGATGTTGTGTTCGGGTCCGTAGTATCCGGCAGACCAGATGAAGTTCCGGGAATTGAAAATATGGTGGGATTGTTCATTAACACAATACCAACACGCATAACCAGTGATGTGGACCAGAGATTTTCGGATCTGCTTATATCTGTGCAAAACTCCAACATCGAGTCTACTCAGTACTCTTATTCTTCCTTGGCAGATATTCAGAATCACACGGATTTGAAACAAAATTTAGTCCGTCATATTGTTGTTTTTGAGAACTATCCTTATTCAGAGGAGCTTATTCATGCGGAAAAAGGGCCTGATACACTTCAGGTCACCGACGTGGAGGATATTGTACAGACCAACTATGATTTTAATGTGATTGTCGTTCCTGGATCACAGTATGAAGTTACTTTTAGTTACAATCGGCTGGTTTACGTTGAAAATTGGATTAGGCTAATTGCAGCTCATCTTAAACGGGGACTGGAACAGATTGTTCAACAGCCGGATCTACTGATTTCCGATTTGGAATTTCTGACGACGGAAGAGAAAAGTCAGGTTTTATCCCAATTTAGCGGAGTACAGATCTCATATCCTTCTAGTGATACCATCCATCTTTGTTTTGAAAAACAAGTAGAAAAGACACCGAAGACAATAGCGGTTGTCTGTGAGAACTCCAGTCTGACTTATGCTGAGCTGAATGAACGTGCTAACCGACTAGCTCGTACCCTACGTAGTTGCGGCACAACAACCGATCGGCTGGTTGGACTCATGACTGATCGTTCTATAGATATGGTGGTCGGCATCCTCGCTATTCTTAAAGCAGGAGGGGCATATGTACCCATCGATCCGTCATATCCAGAGGAACGTATCCGTTATATATTTGACGATTCCGGTGCAGACCTGCTTTTGACGCAAAGCCATCTTGTGGAAAAGGTCAAAGAGGCCGCTTTTGGAGGAAAAGTCCTAGTATTGGATGAAGATCCAACTATATATCACATGGAAGGGTCAAATCTGGAGGCTGTATCAGGAGCAAACGATCTAGCCTATGTCATATACACTTCAGGTACTACAGGACAGCCTAAAGGTGTAATGCTGGAGCACCATGGATTGTGTAACCTGAAAACGTATTTTGATGAAACATTGCAGATAAGTCCGTTAGATCGTGCCCTACTGTTTGCGAGCTACGCATTTGATGCTGCCTGCTGGGAAATATTCCAGGCGCTATTTTGTGGCGCGACACTTTACGTGCCTACTTCGGAAATCATACTGAACTACAACCAGTTTGAACAGTACATGGCGGATCATAAAATTACGGTGGCAGCATTACCTCCTACCTACGCCGTGTATCTAAACCCAGAACGAATGCCGGATCTGCGTATTCTGTTCACCGCTGGTTCCGCTTCCTCGATGGAGCTCGTAACCAAGTGGAAGGATCAGGTCTCCTATTTTAATGGTTACGGACCGACAGAAAACTCGGTAGCAACGTCCATTTGGCCGGTGTCGGAGCACCCCGGAGCAATCGATACCATTTCCATAGGACGTCCCGTACCCAACCACCGGGTGTACATGATCGATGCTCTTGGTCATCTTTTACCTGCTGGAATAGCAGGGGAGTTGTGTGTATCCGGCCCAGGACTGGCACGCGGTTACCTGCACCGTCCGGAATTAACGGCTGAACAATTTGTGACCAATCCGTTTGCAGGTGGGGAAGCGGGCTATGAACGCATGTATCGGACAGGCGACCTGGCAAGATGGTTGCCTGACGGCAACATTGAGTACCTGGGCCGGATTGACCATCAGGTCAAAATTCGCGGTTACCGGATTGAACTGGGCGAAGTTGAGACGGCTATGCTGAAGGCAGATCGCATGCAAGAGGTCATCGTACTGGCACATGCTAACAGCCAAAACCAACACGAACTGGTTGCCTACTACGTGGCGGAACGCGAAGTGACGGGGAGCGAGCTTCGCAAGCAGTTAAGTGAAGAACTCCCGAATTATATGGTTCCCTCGCACTTTGTTCAGATGGAGCAAATGCCGCTCACACCCAACGGCAAAATCGACCGCAAGGCATTGCCGGCACCGGAACAGATTTCCCGTTCCACGCAGGAATATAGGGCTCCGCGGACAGCAGAGGAGCAGGCTCTGGCTCATGTGTGGGAGGCTGTACTGGGCGGCGGTCCGGTCGGATTGACGGATCAATTTTTTGATCGGGGCGGGGACTCGATCAAGGCGATTCAGGTATCCTCACGCCTACTGCAGGCAGGATACAAGCTGGATATCAAAGACTTGTTTAAGTACCCTGAGGTTGCTGAGCTAGCTACGCACCTGCGTGTGTCGGATACCCAATTAGCTGATCAGGAAGAGGTCAGCGGAGCTGTGCTGCTGACACCGATTCAGCAGTGGTTTGTGGAACAAGAGCAGCCTGTGCCGGACCACTTTAATCAGGCGGTTATGCTTCACCGGGAGCAGGGATTCGAGGAAGAGCCGCTACGCCAGGCACTGACGCAGTTGGCGGTGCACCATGATGCGTTGCGGATGGTGTTCCGCAAGGCAGAGCAAGGCTGGGAAGCGTGGAACCGCGGAGTGAAGGAAGGAAAGCTGTATGATCTGGAAGTGGCCGATTTCAAAGACGTGCCGATCGGTCCCACATTGGGTCAAGCTATAGAATCCTGGGCCAGCACTATTCAGAGTAACATCCGACTGGATGAAGGACCTCTGTTGAAAGTGGGCCTGTTCCACTGCGCTGATGGGGACCATCTGCTACTGGCTATTCATCATATGGTGGTAGACGGCGTATCGTGGCGGATACTGTTGGAGGATTTGTCGAATGCCTATGAGCAGGCTGTACGTGGAGAAACCATACAGCTCCCGACGAAAACAGACTCCTTCCGGGTCTGGTCGGAGCGGTTGTCAGCCTATGCCGACAGCCCTGAGATGGAAAGTGAGCACGTATACTGGGAGCAATTGAATGAATTGACGGCATACGAGTCTTTAAAACTTTCAGAATTGCTGGATTATAATAAAAAACCATTGACCATAAATAACACAGCTACTTTGAGCTTGAAATTCACGAAAGAAGAGACTGATCAACTGCTAAAGCAGGCCCATCGCGCGTACAACACAGAAGTGAACGATCTGTTGCTGACGGCACTCGGCAAGACGTTAAGCACTTGGTCTGGCAGTGAGCAGGTTGCAATTCTTCTGGAAGGCCATGGCCGGGAAGAAATCATGAAGGATACGGATATATCACGAACGGTCGGCTGGTTTACAAGTCAATACCCAGTGCTGCTGCGGATTAACCGGGAAGATGATATCTCCGGGCACATCAAACGGATGAAGGAGATGCTGCGCAGCATTCCACATAAAGGGATTGGATACGGCATCTGGAGATATCTCAGCCAGAACGGACCGTCCGAGGCAACATACGCCGAGCCACAGATCAGCTTTAATTATTTGGGCGAATTTGATCAAACGCTACAGCACGGCGAAACGCGCATGTCACCGTACTCCAGTGGAGCAGATGTTAACGAACAGACCCGTATGCCGTGTTCCCTGGATGTGGGGGGCATTGTAACAGATGAAATGCTTGAACTGGATATTCGTTATAACACAAAAGTATTACAGGAAGATAATGTAGTAAAACTAGCCAGGGAGCTCAAGCAGAACGTGTTGGAAGTGATTCGCCACTGTGTATCACGGGAGCGTTCTGAATTGACGCCGAGTGATGTGCTGCTTCCGGGTATAAGCCTGGAAGCATTGGACCGGATGGTGGAACAGATTCAGCCTGACGGAGAGCTTGAGAATATATACCCCATGACGCCGATGCAAAAAGGCATGCTGTTCCACAACATGCTGGATTCCCGGTCCAGTGCGTATGTGGAGCAGTCCACCTTTGAACTGAAGGGAACGCTGGATCTCGTAGCGTTTGCTGCCAGTCTGGACTTGCTGGTGCAGCGTCATTCAACACTGCGGACTAACTTCCGGAGCGATTTGCAGGATGAGCCCTTGCAAGTGGTATACCGGAGTAAACGCGGAGATTTGTACGTGGAGGATATACGTGAGAAGGAGAAGGCGGCGCAGGAGCAGTATATCGAGGAGTTCGCGCGTCGGGATCAGCAGAAGGGGTTTGATCTGGCAAAGGATACGCTGATGAGGGTATCCATCTTCCGTACATCAGACGATTCATACCATTTTGTATGGAGCTTCCATCACATCATAATGGACGGCTGGTGCTTGTCACTGGTCACCAATGAGGTCTTTGGAGGATATACCACCCTTACAGAAGGAAAGCCACCGCAATTCCCTGTGGTAACACCATACAGTCGATACATCGAATGGCTGGAGGAGCAGAACCGTCAGGAAGCAGCGGAGTATTGGAGTAGTTATCTGCAGGGCCATGAGGAGACGACGGTCTTGCCTCAGGCCAAAACAGGGAAGGCGAAGGGATATGAGGCTGAATATCTGGAATTTGATTTAGGTATAGACCTGACGGCGGAACTTCAGAAGCTGGCAAAGCAAGAACAGGTGACGATAAATACGCTGATGCAAACAGCCTGGGGTGTTTTGCTGCAAAAATATAACCGCACAGAGGATGTCGTTTTCGGTAGTGTGGTATCGGGACGTCCAGCGGACATTGCGGGAGTAGAGCAAATGATCGGACTTTTCATTAATACCATACCAGTCCGTATTCAAGGTGGACCGGCAACTGCATTTGCTGAGTTAATGAAGCAAACTCAGAGGCAGGCGCTTTCTGCCAATGCCTATGACACTTTCCCGCTATATGAAATTCAGGCACTGACCGAGCAGAAGCAGGATTTAATCAAGCACATTATGGTATTCGAAAATTATCCGGTGGAACAGCAGGTAGAACAGCTGGGAAGTGATGGGCAGGAACCATTCACGATTTCGAACGTGGTGGTCACAGAACAAACCAACTACGATTTGAATGTTGTCGTGATGCCGGGAGAAGGCATCAAGATTCGTTTTATGTATAACGCATTGAGCTTTGATCAAACCAGGCTTGAGCGTCTGTATGGACATTTTGCCCGTCTGCTGGAGCAAATTTCGTTCAACCCGTATATTCGCGTTGAAGAACTGGAAATGGTGACAACGACGGAAAGACAACAGATTACAGGCGAGTTTAACGACACGGCTTCTGTATATCCGCGCAATCAGACAATCCAAAAGCTGTTTGAGGAGCAGGCTGAACGTACGCCAGATCACGTGGCCGTCACTTTGGATCATCAATCGTTGACCTATCGGGAACTCAATGAGAAGGCTAACCGATTAGCGCATACGCTACAGACTGCTGGAGTGAAGGCCGATGAGCCTGTCGGCATTCTAACGGAGCGTTCGTTGGATATGATTATCGGAACGTTGGCTATTTTGAAGGTTGGAGGCGCGTATGTGCCGATAGATCCTCAATATCCCGAAGATCGTATTCGCTATATGCTGGAGGATTCGGGAGCCAAACTGCTGCTGACTCAACAAGATTTACTGGATCGTTGCTATTTTGATGGACAGATTGTCAATCTGAATGATGATACGTCCTACAGTTCGGATGCTTCCAATTTGGGGATAGATGGAGCGGGCGAACATGCTGCTTATGTCATCTATACCTCGGGATCAACTGGCAAGCCTAAGGGCGTCGTTGTTGAGCATCAAAGTGTCGTGCGATTGGTACGTAATACGGATTATGTGCCGTTCGATGAATCAATTCGAATGTTGCAGACTTGCGCATTTGTATTTGATGTGTCTACGTTTGAAATTTGGGGGGCGCTACTGAACGGTGGTCAGCTTGTACTCGTGCATAAGGATGATCTTTTGGACGCAGCTAAGCTCAAGGAGACCATACGGGATCATCGCATCACCATGATGTGGCTGACTACACCGCTATTTAATCAGCTTTCGCAGCAGGACAGTAAATTGTTCGGAGATGTGAAGTATTTGCTGGTCGGAGGCGACGTGCTGTCTGCGCCGCATATTAACCGGGTGTTACGGGATAATCCGGACATGAATATCATTAACGGCTATGGACCAACGGAAAATACTACTTTTTCGACGGCTTATCATATTAAGGAAGAACAGCTTGATTCTGTGCCGATCGGGCGTCCTATCCGCAATTCGACGGCGTATGTGGTCGATTCGGCGTTTAACCTGCAGCCGATTGGAGCATGGGGTGAGCTGGTTGTTGGCGGAGACGGAGTCGCACGCGGTTACTTGAACCGTCCTGAATTGACGGCTGAGAGATTTCTTGCTAATCCGTGGGTGGACGGAGATCGCCTATACTGCACGGGAGACCTTGTTCGCTGGCGTGAAGATGGTACATTGGAATACGCTGGACGGATGGATCAACAAGTTAAAATTCGCGGCTACCGAATTGAGCTGGGCGAGGTCGAGTCGGCTATGCTGAAAATAGGTCGTATCCAAGAGGTCAGCGTGCTAGCCCATGCGACAAGCCAAAACCAACACGAACTGGTTGCCTACTACGTGGCGGAACGCGAAGTGACGGGGAGTGAGCTTCGCAAGCAGCTGAGTGAAGAACTCCCGAATTATATGGTTCCCTCGCACTTTGTTCAGATGGAGCAAATGCCGCTCACACCCAACGGCAAAATCGACCGTAAGGCATTGCCGGCACCGGAACAGATTTCCCGCTCCACGCAGGAATATAGGGCTCCGCAGACAGCAGAGGAGCAGGCGCTGGCCCATGTGTGGGAGGCTGTGCTGGGCGGCGGTCCGGTCGGATTGACGGATCAATTTTTTGATCGGGGCGGGGACTCGATCAAGGCGATTCAGGTATCCTCACGCTTGCTGCAGGCAGGATACAAGCTGGATATTAAAGACCTGTTTAAGTACCCTGAGGTTGCTGAGCTAGCTACGCACCTGCGTGTGTCGGATACCCAATTAGCTGATCAGGAAGAGGTTAGCGGAGCTGTGCTGCTGACGCCGATTCAGCAGTGGTTTGTGGAGCAAGGACAGCCTGTGCCGGACCACTTTAATCAGGCGGTTATGCTTCACCGGGAGCAGGGATTCGAGGAAGAGCCGCTACGTCAGGCACTGACGCAGTTGGTGGTGCACCATGATGCATTGCGGATGGTGTTCCGCAAGGCGGAGCAAGGCTGGGAAGCGTGGAACCGCAGAGCGGAGGAAGGGGCGCTGTATGATCTGGAAGTGGCCGATTTCAAAGACGTGCCGATCGGTCCCGTATTGGGTCAAGTTATAGAAGCCCGGGCCAGTACTATTCAGAGTAGCATCCGACTGGATGAAGGACCTCTGCTGAAAGTGGGCCTGTTCCACTGCGCTGATGGGGACCATCTGCTACTGGCTATTCATCATATGGTGGTAGACGGCGTATCGTGGCGGATACTGTTGGAGGATTTGTCGAATGCCTATGAGCAGGCTGTACGTGGAGAAGCCATACAGCTTCCTGCCAAAACAGACTCCTTCCGGGTCTGGTCGGAGCGGTTGTCAGCCTATGCCGACAGTCCTGAGATGGAAAGTGAGCACGCATACTGGGAGCAAGTGAATGAACTGGCGGTATCCGAGTCGCCCCAACTTCCAGTGTCCCAAGAGCATAGCGATAGGTTTATGCAGCAAGACATGGGTATCGTAAATGTGAGGCTTACGAAGGAAGAGACTGACCAATTACTGAAGCAAGCCCACCGCGCGTACAACACAGAAGTGAATGATCTGTTGTTGACGGGACTCGGCAAGACGTTAAGCGCTTGGACTGGCAATGAAAAGGTAGCGATTCTTCTCGAAGGCCATGGCCGGGAAGAAATCCTAAAGGATACGGATATATCACGGACGATTGGCTGGTTTACGAGTCAATACCCGGTACTGCTGCGGATTAACCGGGAAGATGATATCTCCGGGCACATCAAACGGATGAAGGAGATGCTGCGAAGCATTCCACGTAAAGGAATTGGGTATGGCATCTGGAGATATCTCAGCCAGAATGGACCGTCCGGGGCAACATATGCCGAGCCACAGATAAGCTTTAATTATTTGGGCGAATTTGATCAGACACTGCAGCATAGCGGCATGCATTTTTCTCCATATTCCAGCGGAGCCAGTACTCATGAACTGACCCAAATGTCCTGTGTTATGGACGTGGGAGGACTCGTTACAGATGGCATGCTGGAATTAAGTATTCAATACAACATTAAGGCACTCCAACAAAATGCTGCTGAGCAACTAGCAGAGCAATTCAAGCAGAACGTGCTGGAAGTAGTTCAGCATTGTGCATCTCGGGAGCAATCCGAATTGACGCCAAGTGATGTGCTGCTTTCAGACTTAAGCCTTGAAGAACTGAACCGGATGGTGGAGCAGATTCAGTCTGACGAAGAGCTTGAGAATATGTACCCCATGACGCCGATGCAAAAAGGCATGCTGTTTCACAACATGCTGGATTTCCAATCGAGCGCCTATGTGGAGCAGTCCACCTTTGAACTGAAGGGAACGCTGGATCTCACTGCATTCGCTGCCAGTCTGGACTTGCTGGTAAAGCGTCATTCAGCACTGCGGACCAACTTCCGGAGCGATTTGCAGGACCAGCCGTTGCAAGTGGTGTACCGGAATAAACGCGGAGAACTGTACGTAGAGGATATACGTGAGAAGGAGAAGACGGCGCAAGAGCAGTATATTGAGGAGTTCACGCGTCGAGATCAGCAGAGAGGCTTTGATCTGGCAAAGGATGCACTGATGCGTGTATCTATCTTGCGTACATCAGACGATTCATACCATTTTGTATGGAGTTTCCACCACATCATAATGGACGGCTGGTGCTTGTCACTGGTCACCAATGAGGTCTTTGGAGGATATACCGCTCTTACAGAGGGGAAGCCACCGCAATTGCCGGTGGTAACACCATACAGTCGATACATCGAATGGCTGGAGAGGCAGAACCGTCAGGAAGCAGCGGAGTATTGGAGCGGTTACCTGTGGGGCTATGAGGAAACGGCGGTCTTGCCGCAGGCCAAAACAGGGAAGACCCAGGGATATGAGGCCGAATATCTAGAATTTGATTTAGGTATAGACCTGACAAGGGCCTTGCTGCAACTAGCAAAGCAAGAACAGGTAACGATAAATACGCTGATGCAAACGGCCTGGGGTGTTTTATTACAAAAGTATAATCGCACAGAGGATGTTGTTTTCGGGAGCGTGGTTTCTGGACGCCCAGCGGACATTGCCGGAGTAGAGCAGATGATTGGACTATTCATTAACACGGTCCCCGTCCGTATTCAAGGCGGACAAGCAACTGCATTTACAGAGCTGATGAAGCAAACTCAGCGACAGGCGCTTGCTTCAGGAACATACGAAACGTTCCCACTCTATGAGATTCAGGCACAGGCTGAGCAAAAAGTGGAACTGATTAATCATATTATGGTATTTGAGAACTATCCGATGGATGAACAAATTGAGCAATTAGGTGAAAGGGAAGAAGCTGATTTTAAAATAACCGGAGTAGATGCAGTTGAGCAGACGAATTATGATTTTAACATCGTGGTGTTACCGGGAGAGACGCTACGGGTTCATTTTGGTTACAATGCCCAGGTATATGATTACGAAAGGGTAGAACAGATTCAGGGGCATCTGCTGCAACTGCTGGAGCAAATCAAGGTAAATCCAGCTGGCCGGATTTGCGAGCTGGATATATTAACCGCGCAAGAACGCGAGCAAATGCTGGGTGCTTGGTGTGACACGACAGCAGCATATCCACGTGAGCAGACGATTCACGGATTGTTTGAGGAGCAGGTCATGCAGACACCGGAGCAGGCAGCAGTATATTTTGAAGGAGCGCAAGTGACCTACCGTGAATTAAATGAGCGGGCGAACCGTTTGGCGCGTACTTTACGCAGCAACGGTGTGATGGCAGACGGTCTGGTCGGCCTAATGACAGAGCGATCGATTGACATGATTGTCGGCATCTTGGGTATTTTGAAGGCAGGGGGCGCCTACATTCCGGTCGATCCGACTTATCCGGAGAACCGCATCCGCTATATGCTGGACGATTCAGGCACGGAACTGCTGTTAACGCAGCAGCATTTAGTGGAAAAAGTGGAATTTAGGGGCAAGGTACTGCTGTTGGACGCAGAAATGGACGAAGCCACTGTGGATGCAAGTTCGGCTGAAGCAAAAGGGAACCCTGTGTCCGTATATCACAGGGATGGTACGAATTTGGAGGCCATATCCGGTCCTCATAACCTAGCGTATGTGATTTATACGTCCGGAACGACAGGCCAGCCTAAGGGAGTCATGCTTGAGCATCGTGGACTCTGCAATCTGCATACGTACTTCAGGGAGACGCTGCGGATCAGCGGCTCGGATCGTGTCGTATCATTTGCCAGCTATTCCTTTGATGCTTCGATCTGGGAAATGCTTCAGGCGCTCTTCAACGGGGCCACTTTATGCATTCCGACATCAGAAACCATTCTCAGCTATGACAAGTTTGAGCAGTATATGGCGGATCATCGAATTACAATTACGATATTGCCGCCGACCTATGCTGTATACTTGAATCCGGAACGAATGCCGGATCTGCGCATCCTGTTTACAGGCGGTTCGGCTGCCTCACCAGAATTGGTATCCAAATGGAAGGATCATGTGACATACTACAATGCCTACGGTCCAACGGAAAATTCCATAACAACGTCTATTTGGCTCTCACCGGAAGGTCCCGAAGCAGGAATGTGTATCTCAATCGGACGTCCTGTACCGAATCACCGCGTGTATATGGTCGATGCACATGGACAGCTTTCACCGTCAGGAATCCCTGGTGAACTGTGCGTATCCGGCCCAGGACTGGCACGCGGTTATCTGCACCGTCCGGAATTAACGGCAGACCAATTTGTGACCAATCCGTTTGCAGATGGGGAAGCGGGCTATGAACGCATGTATCGGACAGGCGACCTGGCGAGATGGATGCCGGACGGCAACATTGAGTACCTGGGCCGGATCGACCAGCAGGTCAAAATTCGTGGTTACCGGATTGAACTGGGCGAAGTTGAGGCCGCTATGCTGAAGGCAGATCGCATGCAAGAGGTCATCGTACTGGCACATGCAAATAGCCAAAACCAACACGAACTCGTTGCTTATTATGTAGCGGAACGGGAAGTGACGGGGAGCGAGCTTCGTAAGATGTTAAATGAAGAACTCCCGAATTATATGGTCCCTTCACATTTCATTCAATTGCAGAACGTACCTCTTACACCAAACGGTAAAATTGATCGAAAGGCACTGCCGATACCAGAAGGTCGTTTGGCCGACCATGTTGCACCGCGAACGTGGATGGAAATAAAATTGGTAGACATCTGGCAGGATGTACTGGGTCTACAACAAGTAGGCATCAACGAAAATTTCTTTGAAATTGGTGGTCATTCGCTGCGGGCGACGACACTGACTTCTAGAGTTCGTAAAGATTTAAACAAACCGATGGATTTGCAAAACATATTTGAGGCACCGACGATTGAAAAATTAGCCGCCTTGCTTGAAGAGCAGGATCAAATCACATATGCATCCATTCCGGTGACGGAAAAACGCGACACTTACCCGCTTTCTTTCGCACAGACACGGATGTATGTGCTTCACCAGCTGGATCCGGATGGAATAAGCTATAACACCACATCAGCACTGAGAGTAATCGGTCCGATAGATATGAAACAGGTGGAAGAGGCATTCCATCAATTAATTTCACGTCACGTGGCCCTCCGGACAAGCTTTGAACTGATAAATGGTGTGCCGATGCAGCGGGTTCATGATACGATTCACTTTGAGTTGGAATATGCCACAATATCAGAACTGCGGACAGAATCCAATGAACTTATGCTTGAGAATTTAGCAGAAGAACATGCCCGTTCCTTTGTACGCCCATTTGACTTGAGGATCGCTCCGTTGCTACGTGTAAAGCTGGTCAAATGGGGATTGGACGAAGAAGGACAGGAGCCGCAGCACTTATTGATGCTTGATATGCACCACATCGTTTCAGACGGGGTATCCATTGAAATATTAGCTGGTGATTTTGCCCGCTTATATAGCGGTGAAGTATTATCTCCGCTGCGTATTCAATATACGGACTATGCTGTGTGGCAGCATAGCAAAACTCAGCAGGAGCGAATAAAGAGTCAGGGAGAGTACTGGCTGAATAGATTTAGTGGTGATTTGCCTCAACTGGATTTGCCAACTGATTTTGAGCGTCCGGCAACACGATGTACGAAAGGTGACGCTGTTGAATTTGAAATGGGACTGGAATTGACTCAGCGTTTAAAGGAACTGGCGGTGCATACGGATTCTACGCTGTACATGGTACTTATGGCTGCTTATACAGCATTGCTGCATTATTACACAGGGCAGGAAGACATCATTGTCGGTACTCCGATTGCAGGTAGACCGCATGCTGACCTGGAGCCTATGCTCGGTATGTTTGTCGGCACGCTCGCATTACGCAATCATCCTCACGCTGAACAGACGTTTTATAACTGCATTGAGGACGCCAAGACGTGTGCACTGCAAGCATATGCGCATCAGGATTATCCGTTTGAGGAGCTGGTGGAAAAGCTCGACCTGAAACGAGATATGAGCCGTAATCCGTTGTTCGACACAATGTTTGTATTGCAGAATGTGGAGAAAAAGGAAGTGAAGTTGGACAAGTTGTTCTTCCGCTCTTTTGACATAGATCAGGTTTCTGCGAAATTCGATCTGACGCTTGAAGTTAATGAGGAGGAAGCATCTATTCAACTCCAATTTCTGTACGCTACATCTTTGTTTAAACGGGAAACGGTAGAAAGCATGGCAAGGCATTTTGTACAGTTGGTTAAAACCGTTGTAGCCAATCCCAATACTAAGCTGGGCGAATTGACGCTGATTTCGGAAGAAGACAAAGGGATTCTAAAAAAACATAGGGACATCCTAAAGGCTTCTCGCTACTGGAGTACTCTGCTCGAAGGCTATGAAGAAGCACCTCAATTGCCATATGCCAATCTGATGGGACGCAGTCCATATCAGACAGAGCATTTGGAGATTAATTTGGATGTTGAACGAACGGTGGCACTGCAGCGAATTGCACTGAATGAGCAGGTGACGACAAATACGCTACTGCAGACAGCCTGGGGAATTTTATTACAAAAGTATAACGGTACAGATGATGTGGTGTTCGCTTGCTCCATATCAAGTCCTTTGACAGATAAATTGGATTCGAAGCATTCAATTGGACTGGGTAACCACACCTTACCAGTTCGCATTCGAACCGAAGCAGGAGCTAACTTTATCGGGTTGATGAGAAGTGTGCAGCAGCAAACCGATGAATCTGCGGTATATGAACATTTGCCAATGTCTGAATTGGTTACAACGAAAGTGCAACAACTGGCCCTCTTTGGCCATAGAATGGTGTTTGAGACTACTTTGGAAGAGGCCAATACTGAGCAAGAAAGCTACGATTTAAGCATCATAGTACTTCAGGGAGATACGCTACGAATTGATTTTTCCTACAATGCCCAGGTGTATGATCATCAGAGTGTGTCGCAGATTCAAGGACATCTACTGCGGTTGCTGGATCAAATTATAGCGAATCCGGATAGTTTAATTGAGGCAATGGATCTGTTGACTAAGCACGAGCGGGAGCACATCATCCAGGTGTGGGGAAATACCACGGCAGAGTATTCGCGTGAACAAACAATTCACGGACTGTTCGAGGAACAGGTTTTGCAGACTTCGGATCAGACAGCGGTATATTTTGAAGGTCAACAATTGACCTACCATGAATTGAACGAGCGCGCAAACCGTCTGGCCCGTACTTTACGCAGCTATGGCGTGAAAGCCGATAGTCTGGTTAGTCTGATGACAGAGCGTTCCGTAGATATGATTGTGGGCATATTGGGAATTTTGAAGGCGGGGGGAGCATATATCCCGATAGACCCAACCTATCCGGAGGAACGCATCCGCTACATGCTGGACGACTCAGGTACGGAACTGTTGTTAACGCAACAGCACCTAACGGAAAAGGTGCTGTTTGGAGGCAAAGTGCTGGTGCTTGACGGTGAACAGGACGGAGTCGCTTCCGATACAAGAAAAGCGGATGTACGCAGGGAAATGCTGCCCGTATATCATCAGAACGGTTCGAATCTGGAGGCTGTATCGGGTCCAAACGATCTAGCATATGTCATCTATACGTCCGGGACGACAGGTCAGCCTAAGGGAGTAATGCTTGAGCATCACGGTCTTAGTAATCTTAAAACCTACTTCGAGCAAAAATTGAGTATTGGCTTGTCCGATCGGGTTGTCATGTTTGCCAGTTATTCGTTTGATACATCATGCTCGGAAATAATCCAGTCTTTACTATGCGGAGCGACATTGTATATACCTTCCTCCGAGACTATTTTGAATTATGAACGTTTCGAGCAATACATGGCTGCCTGCAGAATTACAATTGCAACGCTGCCGCCAAACTATGCTGTATACCTGAACCCTGATCGCATGCCTGATTTGCGTGTTCTGCTTACAGCAGGATCGGCCTCTACCGCAGAACTGGTGTCCAAATGGAAGGACCGGGTGGCTTATTACAATGCGTATGGTCCTACCGAAAATTCCGTTGCAACGTCTCTTTGGCCGGTATCAGAAGAAAATTCTGAGTCAGGTGGAATTATATCCATCGGACGGCCAGTATCTAATCACCGCGTGTATATGGTGGATACACACGGAAATCTTTCACCTGCAGGAGTCCCTGGTGAGTTGTGTGTATCCGGTCCGGGTCTGGCACGCGGCTATCTGCACCGTCCAGAGCTGACAAAAGAAAAATTCGTAGCCAATCTGTTTGCAGCAGAGGAAGTTGGCTATGAGCGAATGTACCGTACAGGTGACTTGGCACGATGGTTGCCAGATGGGAACATTGAATATTTGGGTAGGATTGACCATCAGGTCAAAATCCGCGGGTATCGGATTGAGCTCGGTGAGATTGAAGCGCAAATTATCAAGGTGGACGGTGTTAAAGAATCTATTGTCATGGCTCGTGCAGATCAGCAGGGAGACTATCATTTGGCTGCTTACTACGTAGCTGAAAAAGAAATCAGCGGCAGTATGATGTTGAATTTGCTGAATGAAAAATTGCCGAACTATATGATACCGTCGTATTTTATACAACTGCAGAACATGCCGCTGACACCGAACGGAAAAATTGATCGCAAGGCACTGCCGGCACCGGAAGACAGTCTGCAAAGCAGAGCTGATTATGTCGCACCGCGGACATGGGTGGAAGTGAAGCTGGCACAAATTTGGCAGGATGTGCTGGGTCTGGAGCAGGTTGGGGTGAAGGAAAACTTCTTTGAGATTGGCGGACACTCGCTGCGGGCGACGACGCTGGCCTCAAAAATTCACAAGGAGCTGAACAAGCTGCTCCCACTACGCAGTATTTTTGAAGCGCCAACGATTGAACAACTGGCAGCGATCATAGAAGGTCTGGATCAAGTGGCGTATGCGTCCATTCCGGTGACGGAAGAACGCAGCTTCTACCCGCTTTCCTCGGCGCAAAAACGACTGTATGTGCTGCATCAGTTCGACCCGAATGATGTGAACTACAACATGCCGTCGGTGCTGCAAATGAGCGGACCGCTGGATGTGAAACAGGTAGAAGACGCGTTCCATCAATTAATCACCCGTCATGCGACGTTGCGTACTCGCTTTGAGCTGGTGGACAATGAGCCGATGCAATGGGTTGAGGATACGGTGTCGTTTGAGGTGGAATATACGAAGGTACAGGCAGAGCGTGCGACTACGGATACAGATCAGGACACAGCTACAGCTACGGACACGACAGTCAGCCAGGAAGCACAAGAGCTTGTGCGGCAGTTTGTCCGTCCGTTTGATCTAAAAGCTGTGCCACTGCTGCGGGTAGGCTTGGTGGACTTGGGCGTACAAGGAGTAGAGCAGGAATCTCAGCATCTGCTCATGCTCGACATGCACCATATCGTTTCGGATGGTGTGTCGATGGAGGTACTGACCGATGAATTTGTCCGGTTGTATAGCGGTGAAGAGCTATTACCATTGCGGATTCAGTACAAAGACTATGCAGTATGGCAGCAAAGCGAAGCCCATCAGGAGTGGATGCAGCGTCAGGAAGCGTACTGGCTCGACACCTTCCGGGGTGGAGTACCTGCGCTGGATCTGTCAACCGACTTTGCCCGTCCGGCAGTGCAGAGTACGGCAGGGGATACGATCGAATTCGGACTGGAGCGTGAAGTTAGCGAACGCCTGAAAGAACTGGCGGCACAAACAGGCGCAACCCTGTATATGGTGCTCCTGGCGGCATACACCACGCTCTTGCATAAATACACAGGCCAAGAAGATATCGTAGTGGGAACGCCGATTGCTGGAAGACCGCATGCGGAACTGGAGAGCCTCGTAGGTGTTTTCATCAACACGCTGGCGATCCGCAATTATCCGTCTGGCGACAAAACGTTCCTTGATTATCTGCAAGAGGTTAAAGAGCATGCGCTTAGTGCTTATGAGCATCAGGACTATCCTTTTGAAGAGCTGGTTGAAAAGCTGAATTTAACGCGGGATACAAGCCGAAATGCATTGTTTGACACGATGTTTGAGTTGAAAACATTGGAGCAACAGGAGTTCCATCTGGAAGGTCTGACCTTACATTCATATCCGCTGGAAAATAATACGGCCAAATTTGATCTGACTCTGGATGCAGTGGAGCAGCCGGATGGTATTGTTTGCAGTCTGGAATACAGCACGGCGCTGTACAAGCCTGAGACCATCACGCGCTTGGCACAGCATTTTACCGAACTTGTACGTGCAATTACCCTTCATCCGCAGCAGCCACTGGCAGCTTTGGAGATGGTACCTGCCGAGGAAAAAGCACAAATCATCCATGGATTTGGAAATGTAGGGGTATCGGATGTTGCTGTAGTTGAAGCAGAAGCCTTCTTCCATACCTTTGTGGAAGAACAGGCACAGCTTGTGCCGGATCACGTGGCGGTGGTGTACGAGGAGCAGCAGCTTACGTACCGGAAACTGAACGAGCGTGCGAACCAATTGGCGCGTAGATTGCGGAATGAAGGCATTGGACGTGAGTCGATTGTCGGCATTTTAAGTGAACGTTCGGTGGACATGCTGGTCGGCGTTTTGGCGGTGTGGAAAGCTGGAGGCGCATATGTGCCGCTGGATGCAGACTATCCATCAGAACGTATTCATTTCATGCTGGAGGACAGCGGTGCGACGGTACTGTTGACCCAGACGGGCTTGCAGGACCGTGCGCAGGCATGGCTGGAGGAAAGCCGACAGGCCTTGGCCGGAGGGCAATCTGAAGCCGAGTTAGAAACAGCGGCTGGCGCTGAAACGATGGAATCAGGTACTCTCCATGGAACCCTGAATGGAACAGCAACTTCGTCACCTGATAGCGAAGCAGCATCCGAACTGGCAACCAGACTACGTCTGCAGTCTATGCTGGCGTTGGATGATGAGTCGCTGTACATCGGAGATATCACAGACGTCGATCACATCAACGAACCACAGGATCTGGCGTATGTGATCTACACGTCTGGTACAACGGGACGTCCAAAAGGGGTCATGATTGAGCATCGCAGCTTAGTGAATACGGCTGCGGCGTATCGCCGAGATTACCGTCTGAGCGAGTTTCCGGTACGACTGCTGCAGCTGGCGAGCTTCTCGTTCGACGTATTCGTCGGAGATATCGCGCGGACGCTCTATAACGGCGGCACGATGGTCATTTGTCCGAAAGACGACCGGATTGATTTTAGCCGTTTGTATGGCTGGATTCGCGATTACCAGATTACCGTATTCGAATCGACCCCGGCCCTGATCGTACCGTTTATGCAACATGTGCATGAACAGGGACTGGACATGAGCAGTCTGGAATTGCTGATCACCAGCTCGGATAGCTGTAGCGTGACAGATTACCGGGTGCTGCAAGAACGGTTTGGCGCGGATATCCGCATTATGAACAGCTATGGTGTCACAGAAGCGGCAATCGACTCTAGCTTCTACGACGAAGAGCTGTCGAAGCTGCCAAGCAGCGGCAATGTGCCGATTGGTCAGGCGTGGCTGAACGCACGTTTCTATATCGTGGACAGCCAGCTGAATCCGGTGCCGATCGGCGTACTGGGTGAGCTGTGCATTGGCGGAGCCGGGGTGGCACGAGGCTACCTGAATCGTGCAGACCTGACAGCCGAGAAATTCGTAGCGAACCCATATGTACCGGGTGAACGATTGTACCGCACAGGCGATTTGGCGCGGTGGATGCCGGATGGCAATGTGGACTTTATCGGCCGGATGGATGATCAGGTCAAAATCCGGGGCTTCCGGATTGAATTGGGCGAGGTGGAAGCACAGCTGCTGACCGTGGACGGCATTCAGAAAGCCATCGTCACCGCCTGGGAAGACGAAGACGGAGACAAGGATTTGTGTGCGTATGTCGTAGCCTCGGAGGCGCTGAATTTGCCAGAGCTGCGCAACCTGCTGCAGCCCAAGCTGCCGGGTTATATGATCCCGACTTATGTCGTACAACTGGATCATTTCCCGCTGACACCAAACGGGAAAATTGACCGCAAAGCGTTGCCTGCGCCGGATGGAGACATTCAAACAGGTGTTGAATATGCAGCCCCGCGAACCGACATGGAACGACATATGGTAGATATTTGGAAGCAGAATTTGGGTGTCAGTATTGTTGGCATTGATGATAACTATTTTAATTTAGGCGGACACTCCCTAAAAGCCATTCAATTGGTTTCACAGGCTAAGGCTGTTGGCATTGAAATAGGAATTAATCAGGTGTTTCAATATCAGACTATTCGCCAAATGTCAGAGTATATGCGAGCAGACACTTCGATGCCGGATATACTAACACGTGATATTGCCGAGGCAATAGACATCATCGAAAAGGCTTATGACGTATATGCTCATTTCCAATCAACAACCGTTGAAGGACGAGATCAATTAACTTTGCACATAGATCCTTTCGATTCTGTACAAGCAGAGGCCCTGAAAAAAGTCATTTTGTCACGCCTTCATCCTGACCTTCATCCACATCATTTGCTTCCTTTTGAAGAAGCTGTCCAAGTACTTGGCTGTGAAAAGTTGTACACAGATACGATGGTAGACGATGAAGCAGTGAAGCTGCATGCTGAGGAATGGCTGGAACATCTGCTGCGGATGAATGACCAATGGAACAGCACGATGCTAGCAGGAGAGCCTTTACAACGCTATGCGCTTGCTCCCGCTCAACATTATCATTTGGAGCATCCGCAACCCTCAGGAGGTGTCGTTCCTTTTGATAGTTACCTGCTGGATGTAGAACGGTTATCTGCAGTCATGCAACGCCTGATAGAGCGCCATGAACTCTTTAGAAGTGTGTTGGTCCAAACGGATATCGGATGTGAATGGGAAACGTTGTCCATGAAGGAGCGCATGGACATTCCAATGATAGATTTATCGAACTACGATGCAGAGATGCAAAATCGTATACTCTCACATATATTGCCTGCATTCTTTATGAACCCTTATGAAACAACCGGAGACTTGTTATATCGTATTGCGCTTGTTCGCCTCAATTTACGGGATCATTTGCTGCTGCTCCCTTGTTCACATCTCATCTATGATAACATGAGTGGAGAGGTCGTTAAGAGTGAGTTGTACCGTGCATATGATGACATAAACAATGTAAAAGGGCAGCTAGCAGGAAGCTACCGTGATTATGTGAGTCAGGTCCGCAAAGGACCTCAGGGTATGGGCGATCAAGAGATTGTCGACAAATTTCGCTTGTCCGCATTCGCTACTGCTTCGGATGCTATTTTCCTCGCAGTCGATGGGCGCAGCTACACAACGGGCACAGATGTGACAGTTGAACTTGCGAATTGGAATGATTCCGACGTGGTCGAATACATGTGGGACTTGGCTATACGACTGGCCAATCGCTTTTTCCGCAGATATTTGCAAGTGGACGAAGTTCCTGTTCTTCTCGTCAATTATGGCCGGGCATATGAGGACAAGCAATATTTTGATATTATAGGTGAATTTATTGACCAAATTCCAGTACTGCTTACAGATGCGGATGAACAGGGGGATGAGATCAGGAAAACTATACAGTTGGCCGTGTCCCATAATCTGAATTTTTTAAATCTCATATACAATGGCGAAATGACATCGTTGTATCCGCAGTCCAATCGGTATCTAAAGCATAGCCTGAATAAACTGCCTATTGTCTTCAATTACCTTGGCGAAGCGTCGGAAACATATCAACTGTTTAAAAATGTGCTGCCAGAAGAGAGGGACTTTCATCGGGATTCGATCATTTTCTTCACTGTTCAGCATCTAGAGAACGTACTGCAAATATCACTTGAACTTCCTTTTGAAGAAAATCCAGAAACCGTTAAAGCGATGTTGGAAACTGAGCTAGCGAACTTACTAGTAACAGACGGAAGTGGAATAATGTTCACCTGATTCTCACTTTAGGCATTAAAAACAAGCTCCGAGTTCAAAATAGGGAAACTGCCCCGAAGCTTTCAAATGGCTTTGGGGCAATCTAAACAAACCACAAAAGCCGCAAGTCTCCAATAACCCCGGAGATTTACGGCTTTTGTGGTTTGAATTATGAACTTGGTGAACCTATGACTCATGCAATTGCGCTGGCTTCTGGTGCCGCCGACTTATGAATACCAAAGACAATGCAATTACCGTAAGGATGATCCCAAGCATTTGAAATCCCTTGAAGCTAAACGTACCTCCCATTACGATAGCTATCAATAATGAAGAGATAATGGTTCCCAGATATCTGGATGTGTTAAATAATCCGGATGCTACACCGATTATTTCTTTTGGAGAACTTTGGAACAGGGCTGCTTGCATACCTACATTGTTCAAACCGTTGCTAATTCCGAATGCAGCTAAAGCCAAACACACGCTGATAACCGGTGAAGTTGGATTCAATGTCACGAGCCACACTGACCCCAATGTCATCAGAATTGCGGACACCAGCAATGCCGGTCTGGGTCCTGATTTATCGATCCATTGTCCTGCAATTGGAGAAGTAATTACCGAGCACAAGCCTAAGCTTAGCATGAGAATGCCTGTTTGGAACTCGCTGACATGACGTACCATTTGCAAGTAGGACGGAAGCCCGAAAAAGAGCGAGTAATATAGTACATTAACGAGCATGAATTCAACATTCACCCAAGTCATTGCAGGGTACTTGGCGAATGTGCGTAAAGGGATAAAGGGTGATGTCGCTTTTAACTCATGTCGTACGAATATCCCCAGCGCAACGAGACCTATCAGCCCGACAATGACATTTCCTAATGAGATATGTCCAAATGATTGTGCTGAGAGTAATCCAACGAGTAGGGTAACCAAAGCCACTGTGAAGAGCAGAATCCCTGATGCATCAATCAATTCAAACCATTTACGAAAGGACATGTTGCGTGCTAAGGATGTAGGCAGTTCATCCTTAGGAATATTCCTCCAAGCCAATACAAAGCTGGCCACCACAAACGGAATATTGATGAAAAAGATAGCAGGCCAATTCCACCAATGAATCAAGACTCCGCCAATAAAGGGGCCAATTGCTGCTGCTCCAGATAGGAATATGGACAAAACAGACAACGCAGTTGCTTGTTTTTCTGTAATATGAATTCGAACAATAGCCATTCCAACCCCAACCATCATGCTTGTTCCGATGGATTGCACAATGCGGAACACGATGAGCCACCCGAAATTTGGTGATAATGGAGCCAATAATGATGCAATGAAGGCTACAACAAGCCCGGTAAGAAATATCTTTCTACGACCGAATAAATCGCTGGCTTTTCCCATGACAGGTTGAGCGATGCTACTTGCAATGTAGAAAGAAAAAATAATCCAGGAAACACCTGTAAAGTCAAGTTGGAACACTTTTTGCAGACTTGGAATAGCAACAGAAACCATCGAAGAATTTAATGGGTTCAATAGTATCCCTAGACCAACTGAAATCATTAACCACCAGCTGCGAACGCTCATTTCTGGTCCCCCCATAGCGAATTAATGTCATCGTACTTGAAACCGATTATTTATTCCAACGCATTTGATGTTATAATCTCATTGACTTGGGGGAATGAATGGGGGATCATAATGGAACTTCTTCAACTGCAATATTTTCTGACGGTAGCTCGTTTGGAACATGTGACCGAAGCTGCACGAAGTCTGCATGTTACTCAATCGTCGCTGAGCAAAACGATTCAGCGCCTGGAGGAAGATCTGGGGGTTCCTCTATTCGATCGAACAGGGAGGAAACTGCGATTGAATGAGTTCGGAAGCAGATTCCTTCACCGTGCAGAGAGGGCTTTATTTGAATTGGAGCAGGGGAAGCAGGAGCTTAGTGATTTATCCAGCCCGGAACATGGCACTCTCGAATTGGCGGTGACCACCGCTAGCACATTACCCAATATCCTTCGAGAGTTTCGGAAAAAGCGACCCTATATTCAATTTCATGTGCAAATGCTGACTACGCAGGAAATGGTAACGCTTCTTCATAGAGGCGAGGTCGATTTTTGCTTGTCCTCACCTCCAATAGAGGGAGATGACATCGAATGCCAAATCGTGTTTATCGACCCAATCCTTGTAGCTGTTCCAAAGGGACATCGGCTGGCAGATCGAAGCAGTGTAACGTTGACAGATCTAAGGGATGAATGGTTTGTCGGTGTAAAGAGAGGCTACGGTACTCGCGATTTAGTGGACTCTATATGCAAATCGGAAGGATTTGTACCTAAATATGTGTATGAGGGGGATGAACCTGCAAGGCTTAGTACGCTTGTGGAAGCTGAAATTGGCATAGCCTTCATACCAAGCACGGCAAGAAATTCACGGGAACATCTTAAGTATCTCCAAGTAGAAAATCACGAATTGGTACGGGAGATCGCTTTATTATGGCACAGGAGTCGGTATATTTCGCGGGCTGCTCTGGAATTCCGTGAGGTAGTTGTAGAATATTTCGGAGCGATATCCAAACAGACAAATTAATCCAAAATATAAGCGAAATAAAAACATTAACAAAAGCGGTAGCGTAGGACATGTTAACCAAACGTCCTAAGCGGCCGCTTATTCTTTTATTCAACTGCATAATTTGTAATTTCGATTTGTACGCTGCCATACACACACGCCCAGCTATTGAAGGAGTTTTTGGATTGTACTAACCCATCCTTCTCAGCTGGCGAAACTGCTCCGGCGTGATGCCTGTATGCTCCCGAAATCTCTTGATAAAATAGCTGCTTTGATGAAAGCCGGTTTCCAGTGCAATCTGCTTTACAGTGAGTGCCGTAGATACAAGCAAATGTTTGGCCAGTGTTATTCGGCATTGGAGCAAATATTGAGCTGGAGTACTACCCATGATCTGATGGAAGAGTCGGCTAAAATGAAAGGAGCTATAACCTGACGTCGCAGCCATTGTCTTCAAATCGAGCATGTTTCGACAATGCATACGAATATATTCCGCCGTATGACGAATCCTCTCATGGACGGTGCCGCCGGGAGAGGTGCCGAAAATTTGGTGGGAATGATGGACGATCTCCAGAAGGACTTCATAAAGCAGGGAAGAGATCTGTACATCATAGTCGTGACGGTAAGTTTGGGCAAGTTGCAACATTTCTTCCATCAGCGGTTTTAAACGTTCTGGCCGGTGGAGCGAGAACAGATACGGTTCGTGCATGCTTCGACCTTGTAATAGCGAATCTACATCCTGCCCGTCAAAATGAATCCATCGGACATCCCAGGGATCCTCGGGTTTAGTTCGATATTGCTGCGTCGTATGCTTGCCGAAAAGAAAGCCCATGCCAGGGGTAAGCTCGATTTCCTTCCCATCATGCACAATAGCGCCTTTGCCTGCAAAAATGATATGTAAATTGTAATCTTTCAGTAATCCTGCATTCCTTCGCTCCCCATGATTGGGGAAGTTCTTGTAATGCCCTAACGATTCGGGAAACAGTATACCTTTTAGAATGGGTGAAGGAAGATAACAATCTATTTTAATCATGTATCCATCTCCTTGAGTAAGTTAGCAAAAAAGTAATTCAATTAGCAAAATCGAGTTATTCTAATCCTTTTATTCTTATATTACAATAGATACGATTATCAGAGAATCACATTTTTGTACTATCACTTCTACTGAAGGAGAATTGGAGCATGCCGAAATCCTTATCTTTAGATCGCTTCCATTTGGGAGCTTGTTATTATCCTGAGCACTGGGACGAATCGTTGTGGTCGGACGATCTCATAAGAATGAAGGAACTGGGCTTCAGCATCATTCGGATTGGAGAATTTGCTTGGTCGATCTTCGAGCCGGAGGAAGGAAAGTTCGAATTCACGCTGTTTGACCGTTTCTTGGAGCAGGCAGACGCGAACGGGATTCAAGTGATCATGGGCACACCAACAGCTACGCCACCGGCATGGCTTACTTTTAAGTATCCCGAGGTGCTGAACGTATCCATGGAAGGGGTCACGTTCCAACACGGTCAGCGTCGGCATTATAACTACAGCAGTCCCGTTTATTTGGAGCTTTGCGCACGTATTACAAGAGAGATGGCACAACATTACAAAGATCATCCGGCCATCATTGGGTGGCAAATTGATAATGAGCTGAACTGCGAGATAAACGTCTTCTATGCCGAGGCAGATCATCAGGCTTTCCGGCGCTGGCTAGAGGCAAAATACGGTACGTTGGAGCAACTCAACAAGGCCTGGGGTGCTGTATTCTGGGATCAAACTTATGACAGCTGGAAGCAGGTCCATCTAACTCGTCCGACCGTATCCGGGTCAGCGAATCCTCATCAGGCTTTGGACGAGAAGCGATTTATATCCGATAACACCATTTCGTTTGCCAAGCTACAAGTGGACATACTTCGGTCAGTAGCGCCTAATCAGTGGGTGACAACCAACGGTGTATTCGGGCATTTGGATAGCCATAAAATGACGGATCAACTGCTTGATTTTTTCTCGTACGATTCTTACCCTCAATTCAGTACCATTTATCCGGACCAAGGGGAGAAGCCATTGCTGGATCGCAAGTGGGGGCTTTCTTTAAGTAACGTCAGAGGGATGTCACCAAATTTCTGCGTGATGGAGCAGCAATCCGGTCCAGGAGGATGGGTGAACAGGATGGAGATGCCATCTCCGCGCCCGGGGCAGATGCGATTGTGGACCTACCAAAGCATTGCTCACGGGGCAGACATGATTTTGTATTTCCGCTGGAGAACGGCAACGTTTGGTACGGAAATGTACTGGCATGGAATTAATGATTATCACAATCAGCCGAATCGTCGGGTCGCAGAAGCAGGCCGCGTCGGAAAGGAGCTGCAAAAGGTTGGAGGGCGGATTCTTGGCAAACGCTATGTGGCAGAGGTTGCTCTACTTCGTGACTATGATAACGAGTGGGATGGCGAGTTGGATAAATGGTATGGTCCCTTGACAAAGCAAAGTGAGCTCGGCTGGTACAAGGCACTGCAGTATGGACATATACCTTCGGATATGGTTACAATCCGTCCGGGTATGGAATCAGAACAGCTGCGGGAACTGGCCAATTACAAGGTGCTGGTATACACGCATCCGGCGATCCTACGAGACAGTACGGCAGCTATGTTACAGAAATATGTAGAGGATGGGGGCATCCTGATCTTCGGCTGCCGCACCGGTTATAAGAACGAGTTCGGTCACTGCCGCATGCAGCCACTCCCAGGCCCTGCAGCCGCAATGAGCGGCGTCCACGTAGAGGACTTTACGATGATAAATGGGACGGCATCACCTGTATCGGTGCGATTTAAGGATCAAGCTCTTGATTTTTGGGCTCCAGGCTTCAACGATATATTGAATGTTCATGCTGATACGGTAGAAGTACTCGCAGAGTACGCATCAAGCTACTATGAAGGGAAACCGGCCTTGACCGTCAACCGTGTCGGCAAGGGACTGGTCTACTATTGGGGTGCAGCTTTTGACCTAGCATTAGCGGCTGAGCTCCTAAGACAGCTGCCGGTGACATCTCCGCTTGCGGGGTGGTGCAAAGCTCCTTCGACGGTAGAAGTCGCTATTCGTGCGGATGTACAAGAAGAGCTGGTATTTCTACTGAATTACAGCGGAGAAACGGCTCAGGTTAAACTGAGTGTTGAGACGGAGGAACTCCTTTCCGGTAGGAGGCTTACTGGTACCGTACCATTGGAACCGTATGGAGTATGGGTATTAAAGAAAGTTTAAAATGAAGAGAGCATCAGCCGCTGATCTTAATCCGAAGATCAGCGGCTTTTTATTGCATAAAGCAAAGGAATAACGTGTTGCATTTGTATACAGGGTTCCGCTCAAAAATCGCTGTCTTTCCTATGGGTTCTTGAACCAGAGAAATCGGACATGATCGGTATTTAATACAAAATTAATAATTTAATACAATATTATTGACTGTTTCAAAGCATACAAGTAAACTTATTGTAATATAATCACAGTAAATTGAGATGGGTGATGCAATGCTTGAGCTTAGTTTTGATGATCCGGACAAGCTGGTAACGGTTACGCATGCTTTATCCACCCGTTCCCGAGTTGATATTCTCCGCCTCTTGATTTCTAAAAACCTTAATATTGTAGAAATAGCGGAAGCTCTTCAACTTCCGGTGTCTACGGTAGCCAACAATATCAAGGTTCTGGAGGCTGCTAGACTGATTAATACAGAGCTGCTGCCTGCCTCTCGCGGCGCGATGAAGATGTGCAGCCGCAATTATGATGACATTCATATTGCGCTAAATCTTGAAAAAGCAGTACCCAAAGGGGATGTACAGATCTACGAAGTGGACATGCCGATCGGTCATTATAGCGATTGTGAGGTTTCACCGACGTGCGGTATGGCCAATGCAGACGGGATGATCATACGCGAGGACGAACCGGCGAGTTTTTTCCACCCGAAGCATATCGGAGCCCAGATGATATGGTTCCGCAAGGGCTATGTCGAGTATTTAATGCCGCTCGAAATACCGGCAGGAGCGCGAATAGAATCGCTTGAGCTATCGATGGAAATGTGTTCTGAAGCACCAAACTATGACAACAATTGGCCTTCTGATATTTCCTTGTGGGTTAATGGCGTGGAGATTGGCATGTGGACGTGTCCCGGTGATTTTGGAGACAGGCGCGGCAAGCTGAATCCTGCCTGGTGGTATGAGTGGTCTACCCAGTATGGGTTGCTCAAGACCTGGCGAGTAGATAAAGAGAAGACTGCGCTGGATATGGAGAAGGTTTCCTCGGTTACACTGGATCAGCTCAACCTGCAAAACAGCCACAAATTGCGTTTGCGGATCGGAATTAAGCCAGATGCGGTGCATCAAGGTGGGCTCAACCTGTTCGGAAAGCAATTTGGAGATTATGATCAGAATATCAAAATGACTGTGAATTATGTTATGGATTGAGATATTGGTGAAATGGATAGGCTTTAGTTGCAGGTGCTCTGTAGCTAAAGCCTTATTCAGTTTATTAGTTACATAAAATTAACTTGAAAGCGTTGACATTAAAAATGCATCACTATATAATCCCCTAAAGATACAATAATAGTGTAACAAATCGATTTTATTGTTTGTATTTCGAAGCGGAGGTAAAGGATGACGATCGGACCTACAGATGATAGCAATGCACTGTAAAGTCATCAGGCTAAGGTGACTAATTATATATCAAAGGATAGGTGGAAACTGTATGACTACAAACGCTTATATCAAAAATTATCCAAGGCCGCAATTTGTACGTAAAGAGTGGCTGGATTTGAATGGGGTGTGGGATTTCGCCTTCGACGACGGCAAAGTGGGTGAAAGCGAGCAATGGTATCATCATTTTCCGAAGGGAGCCAAAATCCTCGTACCTTTTACTTATGAAACCAAGGCAAGCGGGATCGGAGTCGAGACCTTCCATCCGGTGGTCTGGTACTGCAGGAGCGTGAAGGTCCCGCAGGAGGCAATAGCGAAAAGGACAATTCTACATTTTCAGGGTGTAGATTATAAAGCGAAATGCTGGGTGAACGGATTTATGGCTGGTGAGCATGAAGGAGGTTATGCTGCGTTTTCTTTCGACATCACACCCTATATCACTTACGACTCGGAGAATAGCATCGTGCTTAAAGTGGAGGATAGTCAGAGCTGCACGCAGCCCCGGGGAAAGCAGCGTTGGGTGGATCAAAACTTTGAATGCTTTTATGTACAGAGCACCGGAATCTGGAAAAGTGTGTGGATTGAATATGTGAATGAGGTAAGAATCAATGAGGTCAAGATAACACCGGATATCGACCGTCATATGATCCGCTTTGACTTTCAGCTCATGGGTATCAAGGGTAAAGATAATTTACGCCTAGAGACACGGATTACGCTGAAAGGACAGCATGTGAAAAAGGTCAGCCTATCTGCCGACAGGCCCTGGATAACGGTAGAGGTCCATGTATTTCATGAAGCCGGTGGTCCATGGAAGCAGTGCTTGTGGTCACCGGAATCGCCAAACTTGTTCGATGTAGAGTTTATTCTGTATGAGGATGAGAAAGAGTGCGACAGGGTGTATTCTTATTTTGGCATGCGGAAAATATCGATTGAAAACGGACAGGTTCTATTGAATAATGGTCCTCTTTACCAGCGGCTGATTCTGGATCAGGGCTACTGGCCGGAAACACATCTGACTCCGCCGTCTGAAGAAGCTCTTATCGAAGATATCGATAAAATAGCCGCGATGGGATATAACGGGGTTCGTAAACATATGAAGTTGGAAGACCCTCGCTTTTTATATTGGTGTGATGTGAAAGGCATGCTCGTCTGGTCGGAAATGGCGGCGACCTTTGAGTTCAATGATCAGGCGGTTAGCCGCTTTACGAAGGAATGGCTGGAAATCGTGCCGCAGCAGTACAATCATCCGAGCATCATAACTTGGGTCCCGTTCAATGAATCGTGGGGCATATCGACCATTGGACATGATGTAAGGCAGCAGCAGTTCACGCAAACCATCTATCATCTGACGAAGACGATTGATCCGTATCGTCCGGTGATTACCAATGACGGATGGGAGCATACAGTCTCGGATATTTTAACCCTTCATGATTATGTGGAGACGGGCGAAGAGTTTTTGGAGCGATATCAGGACAAGGAAAGCATTGTAAACAACAGCATCTCCTTTAACAATTGGAAATATGCCTTTGCAGAAGGATATGCCTACCGGGGACAACCAATTATCATAAGCGAATTCGGCGGCATTGCCTTCCAGACGGACATGGGCTGGGGATACGGAAACCAGGTGAATTCAGTCGAAGCTTTTATCGAACGTTTCCGTGCAGTCACCGGAGCAATTAAAGCGACCTCCTATCTCTCGGGCTATTGCTATACACAGGTAACCGATGTACAGCAGGAAGTCAACGGATTGTTGACGGAAGACCGAAAACCGAAGGTTCCGCTTGAAGTGATTCGGGAGATAAATCTGGCTTGAAGCGATAATTAAGATAATAGAATTTCTAGAACGGCTGCATGCTGATGTCCAGTCATTGCTGCATTCACCTGTCGTACAAGGTTTTTGTTACACACAGCTGACGGACGTGGAACAGGGAATCAACGTTCTGCTGACGCACGATAGACACCCGAAGATGCCGACCGAACAAATCAGAGCCATTATGGAAGGCCGCCTTTCCTCTTCGGTTGGAGAATAAGAGGAAGTATATGAATACGGCATCTTCAGCATTTAGAGCTAAATAAACAAAGTGTCACTGCTGTTAACCATAGAGTTTAACTTGGGATAGCAGTGTTGGAAAACAGGACAATTTTTCGCATACAGGATTTTTAGTAGAACACTGGATTTAATTATTTTGGTTTTTTGTTCCCCACTCACACAATCCTTCCAAAACAGGTAATAGCGTTTCTGCTTTATCTGTGAGACTGTACTCGACTTTAGGGGGGACTTGAGGATATTCTTTTCGATTCACCAGACCATCCGCTTCCAATTCTTTTAGTTGTGAACTCAATGTTTTATAAGTAATAGCCCCTATTTGTCTTTTCAGATCATTAAAGCGAACTGTTCGGTTTTCGGCTAGGAGATAAATAATAACCATTTTCCATTTACCACCAATCAATGAAACTGTATAACCAAAAGGTGTATCTTGAATATTTTTAACTTTACCTTTAAATTCAGCCATACTCATGTTTACACTATCCTTTCGGGTAGTACCTATCAAAATAGTGCGTACTACGTTTTTATTTGTGTTCAGTTTATACTAACCTTACTTTTGAAGTAAAGGAGAGAAAAACATGACTAAAAAAACAATACGCCTGTTAATGCCACAATGGCAAGGGGGAAACAATCCTAATTACTCTTTTGGAGCCGAACTGCTTGCTTGGCTAGCTCCGGATAATGAACAACCTCTTATTCATGTTCCAGTTCAAGCTTATAAGGGTACTCCGCTTGAAAACGAAAACGGTATGAATGGGAGAAAACAGCTACTTGAACAGTTAGAGGCTGCTCAGCATATCATTGATGCTCATAAGCCAGATCGCATTGTAATGTTTGGCGGTGACTGCTTAGTGGAACAAGCTCCATTTGCCTATTTGAACGAACGATACGGTGGGAAATTAGGTTTAATTTGGATCGATGCTCACAGTGATTTAGTTAGATATGTAGGCTATGATAACGGACATACATTACCGCTCGGAAATCTTTTGGGAGAAGGAGATGAGGAGTTCGCAAAACATGTGAAAATCCCACTAAAACCTGAAAATGTCTTTATCGCGGGATTAGCGGCTCCTACAGAACAAGAATCAGAAGTCATTTCAGAAGCGTTTCAAAGACTAGATATAGCTCCTGTAGAATCAGACACAGAAATGATTCAAAGACTAGGAATTAAAACTGCAGGAACCAAAGAGTTAACGAATAGTACTGAATCTATAAGAGAGTGGATTAAAGAAAGTGGCATTAAGCACCTAGCTATTCACCTTGATTTAGATGTGCTTGACCCAAAAGCATTTCGTTCTTTATTATTCGCCAACCCTGAAGCACCTTATAATTTTTCTCCTGCGGGAACAATGCAAATGCCTCAGCTACTTAATCTGATTAAAGAACTATCTGAAGAAACAGATGTAGTTGGATTAGGTATAACGGAGCATATGCCGTGGGATTCTATTAACTTAAAGAATCTGCTTGGAGAGATACCTATTTTAATATCTTAGGATAATCGTTTATTATTTTTATATTATCTTTCTTAAAAGGACAATCAAGGAGAAGTGGTCGTACGATTTCAGGAAAGATAGGGCGATTGAATATAAAATATAAATTAAAATGAGGGAGTTGACCTGTAGGGGTATGGTCTTTTTATCAGTTTGTCTGTTTGTACTCCGCTTATACTTTTCGGAAGCTACACATTAGGCGAATATCCCTATAATAATGGATTCTTAAAACTAAAATTACAGGAGCGTCTTAGTATGTCAAAATACGTTGAAATCGGTTACCCAATATATGAAGGAATGCCTGTTTATCCAGGATTGCCAGAAGTGAAGTTAGAGCCTAGAGAGCGTTTGGACAAAGGGGATGCCTGGAATGGAAGTGTGTTAAGTATGTATCTTCATGTCGGCACCCATGTCGATGCACCGTGGCATCATTTAAATAACGGTAAGGGAATAGATGCTGTTCCGATTGAAGAATTCATCTATCGAAATGCTTCAGGAATATGAAGAGCTGCATGAAGCGGATATTCTCATCTTTAATACAAGCTATTGGAAACACCGAGATACGGATTTTGAGAAATACGCTAATAATTTCCCAGCCGTCTCTCCCAAAGCAGCGGAATTCATCCGTAAAAATTTGCCGAACTGCAAAGCTGTGGCCATTGATACCATGAGCATTGAAAATCTGGAAGAAGCCAAAAGAAACGGCTATTTTGTTCACCATGCCTTCTTAGACCATGAAAAATATGAAGAGCCGACAATGCTCATTTACGAAGACATAAACCCTGCACCATTAATTGGTAAAAAGATATTATCTGCTTTCACAGCACCACTTCGCATTAAAAATCACGATGCATCTATGGTTAACATCATTGTTGAAGTTGAAGAATAAAAGCTAACGAGGAACAATAGGTTTATCGAACACAGGTGCAGACTTCAGCACTGCAAGGAGAGACAACAACATATACGCATAAGAAGTCGCCATTTTGGCGGCTTTTTTGTTTTAGCGAAAATCTACGCTAAGCCTTCAGATGTAATCAACTTATTTTGATAGACGTTGGTTAGCCGCTATTTATTTCTTTTGATTTTTATAACATGGCGTGTCAAATGTGCGGGCATAAAGTCTTCTATATAGCACATAATAACAATAATTTGAAAAGAATATTTTCATAAGAATGAAAAGGAAAATATTACTTTAAGCATATTCTTATCTCTAACATTCTTTGTGAAGTTGAATGATAGTTGTTATAAGAACTATTTTTTACTCTTTTAGAACTATTTTAATCTATTCATTTGAGGTCGATATAATTGAGGTGCTTTTATTCGTAAAAATCAAATTTTTATAAGGAGTTGGTATCAACTCGCTAGAATGAAAAATAATGTAGCTTGCAATCAGAAGTGTCATAGGGAGAAATATCACAGTGAAATCAATTAAATGAATACGATGGTAAAAATCGACCAGTCGTTCCTTTAGAGAAGAGGTGGTACATAAGAATATTGGGGATTCTGTTAATCGCTTCGACTTTCTCACAGACAGCATCTGCACATACGGTGAATCCTAATGGACAAGCCACAACCAAGGAAGTGATGAACTGGCTCGCTAATCTGTCATCGGAAAATCGCGTAGTGTCAGGAGCATTCGGCGGGTACACAAATGCGTCATTTTCTATGACCGAAGCTAATCGAATTGAAAATGCAACAGGACAGTCCCCTGCCGTGTATGGCTGTGATTATTCAAGAGGATGGATGGAGACTTCTAATATTGCCGATTCGATCGATTATAGTTGTAACACCGATTCAATCTCTCATTGGAAGAACGGAGGTATACCTCAGATCAGTATGCATCTGGCTAACCCTGCGTTTAACTCTGGAAATTATAAAACCCCAATCTCAAACAGTCAGTATGAAAGAATCCTAGACTCATCAACTGAAGAGGGCCAGCGATTAGACGCTATGTTAAGCAAAATTGCCGATGGCCTTCAGCAGTTAGAAGATGAAGGTGTTCCTGTTCTTTTCAGACCTCTTCACGAAATGAATGGAGAATGGTTCTGGTGGGGACTCACCGACTATAACCAAGAGGATAGCGAACGTATCACTTTATATCAACAGCTTTATAAAAAAGTCTATCATTATATGACCGATACAAGAGGATTGGACAACCTGATATGGGTATACGCACCAGACGCCAACCGAAACTTTAAGACAGACTTTTACCCTGGATCTTCATATGTTGATATTGTTGGATTAGACGCTTATTTCTCAGATCCTTATTCGATTCAAGGATATGACGAGTTAACAGCTCTTGATAAGCCTTTTGCTTTCACAGAAGTCGGTCCGCAGGCAACCAATGGTAGTATGGATTATTCTTTATTTATCAATGCCATCAAAGAAAAATATCCGAAAACCATTTATTTCTTAGCTTGGGATGAGGGATGGAGCCCCGCAGCTAATAAAGGTGCCTACAATCTTTATAATGATGGTTGGACACTGAATAAGGGGGAAATGTGGGAAGGCAGTTCACTTGCATCATTTGCTGAATAATTGATCATTAGTTCATTAAACAGGACTATGAAGAATACAAGTTCTTCATAGTCTCTTAAAAAACATGTCCTTTAGGGAGTTACAATAACAGCTAATGTATGAACATGATAATATTTTTTATATCACTTACATAACTATTTCTCGGAAACTAGCGGTTCAGCCGATAAGTAGCCTTCTTACACACCTTCCAATCTTTCGGGCGCATCACCGATATTTCTAATTATTTGTGTTGTATTATATGTACTAAATCCTCTTTTCGGAAGGCAAAGGCCGATTTCTAGTATGTTAAGGAGAAATCGGCTGTTTTTTAAAAATTGTTCCCAGTGCAGCGCTTGAGTAGCGCCGTCTGCTCAATTAATGCAATCTCCAGCAAACCCAGAATACATGAAGCCATGCTCCCAGCTATTCCTTTGAAACGGTTTGGAACCCCTGAATTATTACAAAAATCCAACGAATTTAGTTTTATGAATGAACAGAGCTGAGAAATGACAACTTAAGAAAGTAGTATACATCACAATTTCCAAAGGAGGATATCTGTTATGGCTCACCAGAAGAAAAGGAAAGAAGCAGCCTGGAAGTCACGAAAGCAAGAACAGCATCCCCATGGTAAAGTCAAATCGCTCAAGGAGCTGTCCAGCGAATAGGAGTGAGGAGTATACTGCTTGGAAGAAGGACTGTCGGTGAAATTCACCGGCAGCCTTCTTTTTGCAATAATTTCGCTTACATAAAGAATTCCCTTAATGCTGCAACTGGATTTACTAACAACCATCTAGCTATTGCTTGTAAGCTTTTCAGATTGCGGACCTCATTAGGATGAAAACACCGATACAGCGTTCTACCATAGAGAGTATCTTCTTAAATTCGTTTTTCTGAAGGTTGTCAGTTCCGGCTAAAAATTGAAGCATCTCCTGTCCAGGAGATGCTTCTTCTACGTTATGATTGGGTAGTCTGAGATAAGCTGATTTATCAGGATACGATTGAATTCAGGAGACCCTGCTTCACCTGATCCGACAGTGGCATAAGTGGCAGACGCAATTGCTCGGCGGCAATAATCTCTTTCTGGGTAAGCCACCACTTGATCGCGGCCGGGGCTGGCTCTGCAAATACATGCTGGATCACCGGTTCCAGTAGCATGAAACTGTCTCGCGACCCGTTCATGTCGCCAGCCACAAAACGTTGGTATATATCCACATACTCCTGGATATTGAGATGAGCGGATGCAAGCATACCACCGGCAGCTCCCTGGCATAGCATGGCATGGAAATAGGCATCCTCTCCGCAGAGGACAGGCTTGGTCTCGTACTGGGTCAATTTTAAAAGCAGATCAAGACCGCCCGTGCTGTCCTTGAGCCCAATTACGCCATCCAGGTCCAGCACTTTGCGTATTGTATCTATTGTCATGCGACTGCCCGTGCGAACAGGAATCTCATATACAAGCACAGGCAGGCCTACACGAGATACGACACGGAAATGCTCCAAGATTCCTTCCTGCGTCGGCCGGTTGTAATACGGAGTGACCACCATGGCTGCATCCGCTCCTAATTCAGCCGCCATTTCCGTCCGATGCACCGTTGAATAAGTATCGTTCGTTCCCGTGCCAATGACGATCGGAATGGTTTTGTTCATGCTCTTCAGAACATCCTGCGTCACCTGTACCATTTGCTTCACTTCATCCCAGGATACGGTTGGCGACTCTCCTGTCGTACCGTTAACGACCAGACCCTGGATGTCATGGCCTGCAAGATAGGTAACATACTTCCGGTACGAATCGATGTCCAACTTATAGTCACGTGTAAAAGGTGTAATCAGCGGTATGAAAATCCCACGAATATGTTGTTCGTTCATCATCATCAGTTATCCCTTCCCGTTGAATTAAATCTAATGTAACATAGGAGACAGCATCAGAGTTATCTATAATAAACGATGATTCTAATCAAAATTTCCGATGGGGTGGCCAGATTGGATTTCATTTATCTTCAAACATTTCGGGAAGTTGCCATTCGTGAAAGCTTTACAAGAGCAGCAGAAGTGCTCGGTTACGCACAATCCAGCGTCACGACCCAGATTCAAAAGCTGGAGAAAACGTATCAAGTCAAATTGTTCGAGCGCTACAGCAACAACAAGATTCGTCTTACCTCCGCCGGGGAAGAGCTATTCAAGCTTGCCGGACAAATGCTGGAGCTTTTTGAGCAATCGAAAGAAAAATTGGCTAAGCAGGGCGGGGGCTCCATGACGATCGGTACTATGGATTCCATCGCTTCGTATTTTCTGCCGCCGTATATGCAGGCGACTCGCAAAGAATACCCTGATCTGAACATACGATTGCATACGGATCGCGAAGAGATGATTTTGCACCAGGTCAGGGAAGGGGAGGCCGATGTCGGGCTGATCCTCGCGGACGATTCAAGCAATCCAGCCTTGCAGTGGATTACGATTCGAGAAGAACCGCTTGTGCTGATTGTCCATCCAAACCATCCGCTTATCGCTAAAGAGCGAATCAGCCTGGATGATCTGGTAGATGCGGAGTGGATTATGCCCGAGCATACGTGCAACTACAGACAACTGTTGGAGAGAGTGCTTCGAGCAAATGGAATCACCTATCGCGTGAGCCTGGAGCTGGGTAATCCCGAAGCGATCAAACGGAGCATCAAAACTGGAGAGGGTATATCCATTCTACCTCTAATGGCTGCGCTGGAGGAGATTGAACGGGAAGAGCTAAAGGTGTTACCCTTTGAGCATGCCGAGCTCAAGCTGGAAATTCAGCTTGTTCTTCATCCCAAGAAGTGGGTGTCCAATGCATTGAGCTTTTTTATGGAGAGCATGAGAATGTAGATTTACCTCCACATCAAAATTAATATACAGTACGAGCGCTTCCTAGTGGATACCAGAAGCGCTCACAGTTTAACGTGCCGAAGAGGATGAGAACTTAGAATGAAAAGAGAAAGCAAAGTTTATTCAAATCATCCACGTATTTTTTTGAAAAATAAGCAATCCATATTTGCATTCAAAACTTGACAGCAAGTAATTTTTTCACTAAATTAAATGCATGCGCATGTTTTTTAATTTGGTAATGTGCTAAAACCATTCGGTTACTTAATATTTAATTAGAACAAGATGTCAATGCAGAAGTTCAGTCATTGGTGAATTTCACCATAGACCATTTGGGCCGTGCAGATACATTAATTAATTGCGCAGGCTGCTGCGGAGAATATCACCTATGGCAGTATCCCTCGTGAGGATGTAGCCCGTGCCATTGTGGCAGCTTTAGATGAGAAGAACACATACAAGCGAGCTTTTGATCTGATTACTGGTGACGATTCAGTTGTTGATGCATTGCAAAAAATCTGAAGATGAGGACCAACGAGTAAATGGCGTATTTTACTTTGAAGTTTTGAAATCATACCTAAAGTTGACAAATGAAACAAACATGTTAATATATATGCTTGTGCATGCATTTGATTGATGTATTCATAATATAACTCAGAGAGGAGTCTTTCTCACATGAAAGATTTATTTAGTCCCTATACAATTAAAGGTTTGGAATTGAAAAATCGCGTAGTTATGCCTCCAATGTGCCAATATTCGGTTGACAAAAAGGATGGGATCGCCACAGATTGGCATTATATACACTACGTTAGCCGAGCGGTAGGCGGAGCTGGTTTTATCATGATTGAAATGACAGATGTAGAGCCGGATGGTCGTATCTCCGATTTTGATCTTGGTTTATGGTCAGATGAGCAGATTCCTGCTCTCAAACGGATTGTAGATGCTTGTCACAGCTACGGTGCCAAAGTGGGAATCCAGATCGCGCATGCCGGACGCAAGGCGGAAGATGCTGAAGTTCCTGTAGCGCCATCTGCCATTGCATTTGATGAAAATTCAAAACAACCTCGCGCGCTTACAACAGAAGAGGTTAAAGGACTAGTTGAGAAATTTCGTGCTGCTGTAGCTCGCGCTGTCAAGGCTGGATTCGACACCATTGAAATTCATGGTGCACATGGCTATTTGATTCATCAATTTCATTCGCCGCTTACGAACAAACGGGAAGATAGATACGGTAAAGACCTTACCCTTTTTGGTCGGGAGATCATTCAGGCAGCGAAGGGCGAGATGCCGGAAGATATGCCGCTCTTGATGCGTATTTCTGCCAAAGAATACGTAGAAGGTGGATATGGTATTAAGGAAAGCATTGCTTTTGCCAAGGAATATCAAAAGGCAGGAGTAGATATGTTTGATATTTCATCTGGCGGTGAGGGACCTATAGCTGCATGGGGCAGACCAGGAACTCACGCAGCGTATCAAGTCCCCTTGGCAAAAGAAATCAAAGAAGCTCTGGATATTCCGGTGATGGCCGTTGGAAGACTAGAAGATCCAATTTTGGCGAATGCAGTTATCGGAAATGAAGAGGCCGATCTGGTTGCTGTGGGTAGAGGGATGTTGAGAAATCCTTATTGGTCACTGGAAGCCGCATCAAAATTGAAAAAAGAAACTGCATTCCCTACACAGTATACTACAGGGTTCTAAGACCGACTGTATGCATTATTGGTTGATCCTGCTTGGGTCAGCAAAATTCGGGACGGAAGATTGGACGATTTAATTTTGTAGAACTAAAAAATAGTGCTGAAAAATCGATTAGGTGTTGCACCTATGACACGCACGAGTGCTTCTCCAGAAGGCTTTGCAACGGATCAAATGGCACAATACTATGCTTCATTTGCACATGGCGGATTTGGTTTGATTATTGTTGAGGGAACCTATACAGATGAGCTGTTTAGTCAGTGTTACTTCAACCAGCCCGGGATGGCCACTGACGAACAGGCTAAATCGTGGGAAAAGGTGGTGGAAGCTGTTCATAAGGCTGGCGGAGCAATTATTGTTCAGTTAGAACACGCGGGTGCTTTATCTCAAGGTAACCGATTCGAATCAAATATATTGGCTCCATCAGCAGTGCAACCACAAGGAGAGCAACTTGCGTTTTATGGCGGTGAAGGAGCTTTTTCGATGCCTGTGGAAGCAACGAAGAAAGATATTGAAAACGTAATTCAGGGATTTGTGAATGCTGCTGTTCGTGCCAAATCAGCTGGATTTGACGGCGTAGAAATTCACGGTGCAAATGGTTATTTACTGGATGAGTTTCTTACGGACTATACAAACCAGGGAACGGATGAATACGGAGGTTCCCTCAGCAATCGTGTTCGTTTATTGGTTGAGGTATCGAGTGCAGTTCGGCAAGCCGTAGGAGAAAACTTTATAGTTGGGATTCGAATCTCCCAAGGGAAAGTAAATGATTATGAGCATAAGTGGGCTGGTAAAGAAGAAGAGGCAAAAGTGATTTTCCAACAGTTAGGACAGTCGGGGCTTGATTAAATCCATGTCACGGAATATGAGGCTTGGCAACCAGCCTTTCCAGACAGTAGTAGACAATCTCTTGCTGAGCTTGCCAAGAAGTATGGAAACATTACAGTGATGGCTAATGGACACCTGGAAGATCCATCTAAAGCAAGTCAGATGGTCGAAAATTGTACAGCCGATATTATTACTTTGGGCAAAGGAGCTCTTGCTAATCATAATTGGCCTGTCAAAGTTAAAAATGATGAACTGCTAGCTATATTTGACCAGGAAAAGATTTTAAGACCGAATGCCACGATAAAGGACTTTGAATTGGTCGATTAAGAAAAAAGTACGTCCTTTAGACCTTCTGTAAAGTACTCTATCAAGGTACTCTACAAAAGGTCTAATTGAATGAACTCTGCGATCACGGAGAGCATGGAAGATGGAAGAAGGTTTGCAATTGTGGAGGGAGAAGTGCGTAAGATTGCCGAATATGCCCCGAAAGTTACGTTAGCTGGTTGTTGTGACTGATACGTTTCCTGATATGATAAACAACGAGCAGGATTAACGGGAAAGCGATGGCATGGGTGAAATCCCAATCTACCCAGTAGGCGGGGATCTCCTTGACGTAGAAAATAATATTTTTTGCAATCAGATGCGACAGTCCGTAAATCAGAAATGCCACTGGAAAGATCAATGGCCGATAGGATTTTAGCTTTAGTAGCTGAGCTGTCCCCAAAACAAATGCGTAAAAGAAAAGCGCTGTTTTGAAATAGGTGCTAATGATCCACGTGGTGGCCATTAAAGCCTCAATCCGCTGCAAAAAATTAGCAATGTTGATTCTCTGGGCAAGAATATAGGCAGCGTAAAATTCGTGTTCTGAGAAATATGCCCCGAGTACTGTTAGGGAGAGAAACAAAATGAGGTTGAGTCCAACAGCTCCGATCAACAAAGAAATGAATATATTGCGGCTCGTATTGCTTTGTTTTTGGACATAGGGATACACCATGAAGAACACGCACATTTCTCCAAAGGGATAAAATACACCGAACATAATGGTGTGCAGCATGTCAGGAAACGATGTATTCAAAATAGGATGGATACGCTCCATCTTGACATCGGGGAACAGGAGAACGATTAGGCAAATCAGAAAAAACGCAAAGAAAGGAAAAAAAATCTGGGCTGCTCTGCCCAGCGTTTCAAGACCCAGCCGCAAGCCATACACCAACAGAAAAATCGCCATGAAGCGAATGACCCCGCCGGGTGTCCCTTCGTAAATCTGTGTGCACATGAAATCTTCGATTTCTCTGATATAGGTGGAGGCTGCAATCAGGAAAAAGAATAAATAACTCAACGCTACAGCTCCACCCACCCATTTTCCTAATACTTGTAATGAAAGCTCAATAATCGTTTTAGTTGGATCAATATTTGATGTAGATATCATCAGCTTTACGCATGCAAGTCCTAGCGGAATACTAATCAAGGCGGCAATCCACGCATCCTCGTGGGCTCCGGTTGCCATTGCTGCAGGATACACAAGTGCCATTTCCCCGATTAGCGAGAAAAGTCCAAGTAACATCATTTGAGCCGTACTGATCCGGTCTTTTTCAAGATTCATGAGATTCCTCCAAATCTGCTGCAAACTGCCCCTCAAGTTTTCTTTTGTCATTTCCTTTAGTATGTGATTTTATAACATAATTATTAATTGATAGTCGAAAAGGAATGTTAAGGGGATAATTATCAAGTTCTTCTGTCATACTATTTGTAGTTTGCTCACGGAATGCGGAGGTTGTGACATGAAGGATACAATTACTGGCACATTATCACACCGCTTGGAGGACAATTTGGTGCAGTTGGTTCAACTGCTCGGGACAAGCACCGATTTGATCACTAAAAAGCTGGAATTGGATGAGTCTACGCATATCGCTTTGCTTTATATTGATGGTCTTGTGGATACACAGGTTCTGCATAATTCCATATTATTTTCGCTTCAGGAACGTTGTACCCCTGACCAAATGAGAGATCTTGATGCTAATCAGAAGATTGAGCTTTTGAGAAAACGTATGCTGATTGCGGGGGATCTATCCGTCACGCATGACCTTGGGCAATTTGTTCATGAGCTGTTATCCGGTAATATCATGGTGCTGGTTGACGGAACATCCAGCGCCCTACGGATCGGACTGCCTGGATGGGAGGACCGCAATGTAGGCGAACCAAGCTCACAATCAGTTGTACGTGGGCCGATGGAAGGGTTCACGGAAAATATGCGGACAAACACGGCGCTGATTCGAAGGAAAATTAAAGATAGCCAGCTATGGCTAGAAACCTTCCAAATTGGTAAGGTGACTCAAACCAGTGTATCCATTATGTATCTCGCCAACATCGCTAATCCTGACCTGGTGCAGGAGGTGAAGCGCAGATTGGCCAAAATAGATACGGACAGTATCCTGGAGAGCGGATATATTGAGGAGTTTATTCAAGATACGGCTGCTACGCCGTTCCCCACGATCTATAACAGCGACCGGCCGGATACTATCGCAGCGGGAATCCTGGAAGGCAAAGTGGCGATTCTTGTGGATGGAACCCCCTTTGTCCTGTTGGTGCCTACCTTTTTTGTCGCTTTTTTTCAATCTGCCGAAGATTATTATCAGCGGGCCGATATTGCCACCTTGCTACGGTTCATCCGTTTTCTTTCCTTTTTCATTACGTTGCTTGCGCCTTCATTTTATGTGGCGGTTACGACTTATCATCAGGAGATGATCCCTACCAATCTGGTTATCAGCCTTGCCGCACAGAGAGAAAGTGTTCCTTTTCCTGCATTTGTGGAGGCAGTACTCATGGAATTAACGTATGAGATTTTGCGGGAGGCGGGAGTGAGGATTCCAAAAAATATAGGGCAGGCGATATCCATTGTTGGAACACTTGTAATAGGACAGGCGGCGGTTGCCGCGGGCTTTATCTCATCAGCAATGGTTATCATTGTATCCATTACGGCCATATCCAGTTTTGTGATACCAGAGACGGGCATGTCGATCGCTGCAAGAATCATTCGCTTTGTTCTTATCGGACTAGCTGGCTTTATTGGACTATACGGAATACTATTCGGTATCTTTTTAATCGTGCTGCATTTGGCGAGTCTGCGTTCTTTTGGCATGCCCTATATGAGTCCGATCGGTCCATACCGTTCAAATGATCTGAAGGATTCCATCTTCCGCTTTACCTGGCCGCGTTTAAAGACAAGGCCGGCAGAAAGTATGATTCAAAATCTTGACCGTCAAAGCACAACCAAGCAAAAGGAGTCGGCAGATGAGCCCAAAAAACCGTAAAACTGTTTCGCGACTGCTGCTTACCCTTTTGGTCCCTATGCTGCTCAGCGGGTGCTGGGAAAGACAGGAGTTAAATGAAATGGCCTTTGTGCTGGGAATGGGGCTAGATAAGGCTGAATCTGGCTATAAGGTTACACTGCAGGTGGTTATTCCTTCAGCAATTGCCTCGCAGGCGGCGGGAGGGACGGGAGGTGCCGGGGTGCCAGTGATTGTATCTACCTTTACGGTCCCAACGATTTATGAAGCCCAGCGCAAGTACAGTCTGGAAAGTGCGAGAGCCGGCTACTATGGACATATCCGTATACTGGTGATTGGAGAGGAGCTTGCCCGGGCAGGAATTAGCGAGGCACTTGATATGATGAAGCGGAGCCGAGAGCCGCGTAATGATTACTATGCCATGGTCGCCAAAGACACCACTGCCGAAGATGTTCTGAAGGTCCTTACCCCGCTAGAGAGATTGCCGGCAAGTAAATTATATAATTCCCTGGACAAATCTTATAAGACATCGGGCAAAACAGTCGCTGTTTCTTTGAACCAATTTATTGAAGATTTGTTGTACGAGGGGAAGAATCCGGTGCTAACCGGAGTGAAGATGTCCGGCAGTGTTAGTGAGGGCGAAAAGAAGAGCAATGTGGAAGATAGCTCGCCCACAGCCAAATTACAGTACAGTAATATAGCCGTATTTCGGAAGGATAAGATGATCGGGTGGTTAAGCGATAACGAGACGATTGGCTACAATTATATCACCAATAACGTTGTCAAAAGCTCAGGTTCTGTAATAGGAGACGACGGACGGCCCATCGTCATTGAAGCACTTCATACAGACACCAAACGTAAAGTCAAGATTATTGACGGTGAACCACATATTTACATCCATGTAAAGGCCTTGTGTAATGTTGAAGAGGTAATGAGCAAAGATAATCTGGAAGCAGAGCGCGTGATTACAGGGCTGGAAAGGAAATCGGAAGAACGAATTATCTTGCGGATGAAAACTGCAGTTAAGCAAATTAATGAGCGCTATAATGTGGATATTATGGGCTTTGGACAGTTGATCTACCGTGCCAACCCCCAAGCTTGGGCTAGGCTACAACAGAAAAAAGGGGACAATTACCTAAAATCGCTACCTATCCATTACAAAGCCAGCGTGTCGATTAACCGAATTGGTATTACAGACAAATCTTTTATTGAAGATATCAAGGAGTGAGCGCAATAGTGTTACTGCTTTTTCTGGCAACAGCAGCGGTTTGTGCGGTCATCGATGTGCCTTTGCTGACACGAGGAAGCAGGCGCCGTGACCTTCTGGTCTGGGGCTTGTTTTGGATCACGGGCATTGGTGTAGTGGTCTGCTCCTTGTACAAAATCAATGTGCCGAGCCCATTGCTTCTGGTCATGATGATCTATAAACCGGTTAACAATCTGTTTACATCCTGGTTTTATTAGGTTGTAAGGAAATTCACCTTTTGTACCTCGGAAAGCGCTCCGTTCCTAATAGTTTGATCTTGTTGATATCATGGGTCACAGTTGAGTGGCGGGAGATGGTTGCTTGAACAGCGAAATGCTGCTATCAGGAAATGCTTTTAAAAATAGTAGTAGTATCTTTGATTTTAATAGTAGAAGTGAATGTTGGTAAAAGCAGCAGCAGTCTAAGACTTTATTTTTCAAGTCCTAGTGAGCTGCTGCTTTACTTTTAGAAGCAGTCTCTTACATATCCCCGATAAGTGAGAAAAGCCCAAGTAATATTATTTGAGCCGTACTGATGCGGTCTTTTTCAAGATTCATGAGATTTCTCCATATCTGCTGCAAACTGCTCCTCAAGTTTTCTTTTGTCATTTCCATTGGACTTTTGTGTAGAAAAATTGGTAAAAATACAAGCTGGTTACGGAGGATTTTTTGTATTCCATATTTTCTCTAATTGACTTTATAACCCGACAATATTATTATCTTATACTATAAGATTAATTATCTCATACTATAAGGTATTAGCGAGAAGGTGTTGTGACCATTGGATTATAAAGCATTAGCGACAGAACTATTCGAGTATATCGTCAAATCGCGGAAACCGGCATTAGAGGAACGAGGGCACTTTTCACGTGGCGAAATGGGGATTCTCATTTGTCTGAATTTCAATAAGGACGGGGTTACCTCTGGCCACTTGAGCGAATACTTGTCCGTCAGTACGGGACGGGTAGCAACGGCACTGAAGAGCCTGGAGAAGAAAGGACTAGTTGTACGGCGTACTGATGTCAGCGACAAACGTAAGGTAATTGTATTCATTACGGATTCAGGTAAGCAATTTATGATTGATAGGCATAATGAAGGAATCGCATGGACCGAGAATGTTCTTCGAAAGTTAGACGAAGAAGATGCCAAAGAACTGATCCGACTCATTAAGCTTATTGTCTCTAGAAGCTGAATTTCTATGCAGAGCAGGATGCACCATACTTCACCAAGCATCAAAGACTATCAGATAAAAGGAGAGCAACAGAATGCTAAAGATATTCAAATATCTCAAGAAAAATGAATGGATGCTTGTGGTTTGCAGCCTAGCCTTCATCGTTGTGCAGGTATGGCTTGATCTGAAGCTACCTGATTATATGGCGGAAATTACGACCAAGCTGCAAACGGAAGGAACGCCTGTGTCCGAACTGCTGATTCCCGGCAGTTACATGTTGTTTTGTGCCGTCGGCAGTATGATTGCATCTATTATTGTGGGCTATTTCGCGGCAAAGGTGGCTGCAGGGCTGGCTATGCGTCTGCGTGCGATGGTCTTTGACAAGACCTTATCCTTTTCGATGGAAGAGATGAACAACTTTTCGACGGCAAGCCTCATTACCCGCTCCACGAACGATGTTACGCAGATTCAAACGGTGGTTGCGCTGGGGCTGCAGGTGATCATCAAGGCACCGATTCTGGCCGTGTGGGCCATTGTGAAGATTGCAGATAAAAACTGGCAGTGGACCGCCTCCACAGGAGCGGCCGTGGCTGCTCTGATCCTGATGCTAAGTGTCATTGTTGTTTTCGCTCTTCCAAGTTTCCAGAGAATCCAGCGTCTCACCGATAATCTGAACAGGGTAACACGTGAGCATCTGATCGGACTTCGGGTAGTACGCGCTTATAATGCAGATCAGTATCAGCAGGAGAAGTTCGAGCAGGCTAACGTCGAGTTGACGAATACAAACCTGTTTGCGAACCGTTTAATGACGATGATTGGCCCAGGTATGACCTTTATTATGTCAGGTCTGAGTGTCTCTATCTATTGGATCGGCGCTTACCTGATTAACGGGGCGGCCGTACCAGACCGCATCACGCTGTTCTCCAATATGGTCGTATTCTCCTCTTATGCAATGCAGGTGGTTATGGCCTTTATGATGGTAAGTATGATATTCATCCTGATGCCTCGCGCCTCGATCTCTGCCAAACGGATCATGGAGGTTTTGAATACCGAATCCAGCATCGTTAATGGGCATGAGACGACTGGAGAAGAGAGCGTTATGGGGCAAGTGGAATTCCGTAATGTCAGCTTCAAATATCCGGACGCGGAGGAGGCCGTGCTTCGCAACATCAGCTTCACGGCGAAACGAGGCGAGACGGTTGCCTTTATTGGCGCTACAGGCAGCGGCAAAACCAGCGTGATCAATCTGATTCCCCGTTTCTATGATGTGACCGAGGGAGAGGTACTCGTGGACGGTGTGAATGTCAGGAACTATAATCAGCAGGCACTCCATAACAAAATCGGGTATGTTCCTCAGAGAGCTGTACTGTTCAACGGTACGGTCGTATCCAACGTTTCGTACGGTGATAACGGAAGAGCAGGAGCTTCGGAGAAACTTGTCAAAGAAGCCGTTGGTATTGCTCAAGGAACGGAGTTTGTCGAAAAAATGGATGGTCAATATCAGGGTAGAATTTCGCAAGGTGGAGCGAATGTGTCCGGTGGTCAAAAGCAGCGGCTGTCCATTGCGCGTGCCATCTACCGTCAGCCGGAGATTTATATTTTCGATGATTCCTTCTCGGCACTAGACTACAGAACAGACCGGATTCTGCGCTCCGCTCTCAAAAAAGAAACCGGCCACGCTACGACACTTATCGTTGGTCAGCGCATAGGTACGATCAAAGACGCTGATCGGATTATCGTGCTGGACCAGGGAGAGATTGTAGGGAGCGGCACGCATGAAGAGCTGATGACGAACTGCAGCACCTATCAGGAGATCGCATATTCGCAGCTTTCGAAGGAGGAACTCATACATGGATAAGAATGAACACACCGTCGACAGCCAGCAAATGAAAATGAATCAAGGAGGTCCCATGGGTAAAGGCCCTGCGGGGGGCAAGGGTGCTGGTGAAAAAGCGAATAATTTTAAAAAGACCATCAGCCAGCTTGTATCCTACAGCAAGGCCTATGTGCCTATGATTGTACTAGCTATGGTACTGGCCCTGGTCGGCTCCACCCTCAACGTGATTGGCCCGGATAAGCTCAGTGATATTGCCAACCTGATTCAGGAAGGAATCATAACCGGGATTGATGTAAGTGCTGTTCAGAAGATTGTTCTTGTATTGGCGCTTTTATATGGATTTGGTCTTATCTTTAACTATTTCCAGGGCTTCATTACAGCAACCGTCTCACAGCGTCTTACAAAGAAGATGCGGACAGAGCTGTCTCGAAAAATCGATCATATGCCTTTGAAGTATTTTGACTCTACGAGTTACGGTAATGTGCTTAGCCGCGTAACCAACGATGTCGATACCATCGGACAAACGTTAAACAACAGTCTCGGCACGCTTGTCGGTGCACTGGCTACCTTCGTGGGCGCCTTGATTATGATGCTTTATACAAACTGGATCATGACCATTACCGGAATTGTAGCTACGCTGATCGGCTTTTGCCTGATGAGCGTGATTATGAAGCATTCACAGAAATACTTTGTAGCACAGCAAGCGGAGCTTGGCCAGATCAACGGTCATATCGAAGAAACCTATGCTGGTCATAACGTAGTCAAGGTATATAACGGGGAACAAGCAGCCAAGGAAGTGTTTCATGGCATTAACAGCCGCCTATATACAAATGCATGGAAGTCCCAGTTCATGTCTGGTCTGATGATGCCAGTCATGATGTTCATTGGAAATTTTGGTTATGTCGCGGTTTGTGTCGTGGGAGCTTTGCTGGTCAACCAACAGACTATAACTATCGGAACTATTGTCGCCTTCATGGTGTATATTCGTCTGTTTACACAGCCCTTGTCGCAGCTGGCACAGGCCGCAACCAATCTGCAGTCGGCGGCTGCCGCCAGTGAACGTGTATTCGAATTTCTGGGTGAAGAAGAATTGGCAGATGAGCGTCACAAGACCATAAAGATGGACACCGCCAAAGGGGATGTCGAATTCAAACATGTCCGTTTCGGCTATAATACAGATCGTATGATTATCAAGGACTTCTCCATGAAAGCTGAAGCTGGTCAGAAAATTGCCATTGTTGGTCCGACAGGTGCTGGTAAGACCACGCTCGTGAATTTGCTCATGCGGTTTTATGAGCTGAACGATGGAGAAATCTACATTGACGGAACCCCGATCAGCCAATTAACGCGTGAGAATATTCATGAATTATTCTGTATGGTGCTTCAGGATACCTGGCTGTTCGAAGGAACGATTCGTGACAATATCGTCTTTTCCAAAGATCATGTTACCGATGAGCAGGTGGAAGCTGCTAGTAGAGCGGTGGGGCTGCACAGCTTCATTAAAACACTGCCGCAGGGCTATGATACAGTGCTGGACGACAAAGCCAATCTCTCCGCCGGTCAAAAGCAATTGATTACCATTGCAAGAGCGATGATTGAAGATTCACCCATGCTCATTCTGGATGAGGCCACAAGCTCGGTTGATACGCGTACGGAATTGCTGATTCAACAAGCGATGGACCAGCTGACTGTGGGGAAAACCTCCTTTGTGATTGCTCACCGACTTTCGACGATCAAGAATGCGGATCTGATTCTGGTCATGAAGGATGGTGACATTATCGAAATGGGTAACCATGAGGAATTGCTGGCTAAAGGCGGCTTCTATGCTGATCTATACAACAGTCAGTTTGAACATGCATCCTAAAAGTAACTGCTTGAAAGCATAATAAATATCCATATAGTTCCATCAGCATTGACATCAGCATGTGGACATTATAAGGTATGAAAGCCAGAATTTCTTAATCATAATTGTGGAGGCAGATCAATGAACCAGCGTTTTCGAATCACCCGTTCCATGCAGGAAAGTCCGGTGGAGCAATCCATTTCCCTGGAGGAGTGCAAAGATTACTTTGCATCCCAGCCAGACTTTTCGTATTCACGAGTGCTTATCATACAAGGTGCTGAGAGCACCATGTCGATTGAGGGAGATTTTTTCATGTGGAAGTATGCTGACGTAGAAATACCTTTTCGCCATTATATGGGGGATGTGTATGTGGCTATTTCCGATGAGGCTGTCGTGCCTAAGATGATTGAAATTGCAACAGATTTGCAAGCAGATGTGGTGGATGGGTGAAGAACTATTCACTATTTTTATTCTACTGAAGGTTATTGACTTCGTAGTGTATCTTTACAGCAATGGACAGTGCTGATTTCTGACTGCTGACATCGAGTTACATAGATGTCAGCATTTTTGTTAACCACGTAACTGCAGTGGACATAGTAAAGCTACAAAATGATAGACTTCATCCGCTGATCGCCTCTTATTGGCAGATGTGAGGAAAACGGAGGACCTGATATGTCAATATACTGGGAAGAACAATCCATTACCACAAAATACATATTCATTGGCTGGATGCTAAGAGACTTAACAGCTGGATCAACGAAAGGGGAAACGTATGCTATGTTAGAGATATTTCGTTGTTTCTCATTACGGGAGGCAGTTCAAGCTGGAAAATTAGCGAACAACCGTTGACGGTAAACTCCCAGGATGTGGACCAGGCAGCGAACAATCCGATTACGTCCTACAGCAATATTGCGTATACACTTCGCTTTTATGCAGGAACACATTTTCAGTCGCTCAGGAGTTATGACGGTAAAGAATATGAAGCTATTGGAATTGGCTTAGATACCACGATATTCTCTGATGAATATAGCAAGTATGGTGAGTTTACAGGTAGTTTTGTTGGCTTGACCTGTGCCGATCGTGTTAAACATCAACAATATGCTGATTTTGATTTTTTCGAATATAATGTTGATGAAATGAATGAATAAATAAGTATTATTAGTTACCAAATGGTTACTATAGAACATTAAGGTGCCTACTTCACAAAAAACACGAGCGAACTTATTATGAATTTGAAAACCTAAGTTAAATTAATATCGTAACTTTGAAGTCTTTAGTTATCAATTATGATATTGATGTGTGAGGGAGATTTACTGATCAAGCAGGAACCTTTTACTTCAATGGTGATGGGCACGAAACGAAAAGGATAAAAAATTTTGAAAGGAATTTGAGAATGACAATTGAAGCGAATAAACAACAGATGCACCGGTTTACAGAGTTCATAAATACGGCTAGCGTAAAGCTAGCAGAAGAACTTATTGCCCCAGATGCGATTTTCTATGTCCCAGCACGGGAAGATGCGATGAAGGGACCGGATGGATATCTTGCAATTATCCAAATGATGCGAACTGGCTTCCCTGATATCCAATGGACACTGAAGGAGATGGTTGCTGAAGGCGATAAGGTAGCTGCGCGATTCATTATGCGAGGTACGCACCAAGGCAGTTTCTTCGGTTTTCCTCCAACAGGGAAAACCATCGAGGTTCAAGCGATGAATTTTTATCGATTCTCTGATGGGCAAATTGTAGAAGAATATGGTCAACCCGATATGCTTGGATTACTTCAACAAATTGGCGCTGTTCCAAGTTCGTAGAGGTTCATTTCAATACGACATCTGATGGTGTTCTTTGTTCGATGGATATGTAGCTAAGTAGGACAAATGTTCGTCTAAAATGGAAGCTACATAGGGAAGCTTTCCATTTTAGACGAATAAAAGACATACACTGTTTGTGCTGTGAACATTCGTACTTTGTTATGAAATATAAATAAAATAATGCCTGAGCCTTTGAATGTAGCTATACGCATCAAGACATCAATTCATTCGAGGCTCTCTCTTAAAATCTCTAATCCTCTTCTTAATTCCTCTAAAGAACTAGTGGATGAAAGCGCTACTCTTAGATAATTTTCTTCTGCATTCCCACCGCTCAGAAATCGATTGGAATGAAATACACGAACCCCTTTTTCCAGAAAAAAACCTTCAGAATAAGCTTCGTGCATAACTTTTGGTAAACGTAGCCATCGATAAAAACTCAGTGGATGTCCCCCGTGGAGAGTATTTGGGAAGAATTCAGCAAATAACTGGTTGGCTGTCTCGGCCAATTGTTTTTTCTTCGTAACAATCATATTTGCTTTTCCTGACAGAATCAGCTCAGTTACGATCTCTGCGTCCAAAGAGGATGTTTTGACGTTGACGTTGTATATGGCCTTCATCATTGTGTCTTTGAATGCTTCGTTAAACACGATATAGGCCACTCGAAGACCTGAGCAGATGGATTTGGCGGTGCTACAAATATAAACCGTTTGTTCAGGGAGCAGCTGATACATCGGCTGACCATAATGATCTATAATGTCCGCTGACAAAAAGGCATGAATGTCGTCCTCAATCAGGATCAAATGATGTTTTTGAATGACCTGAGCTAATTCTTTTTTTCGCTTTTCCGGAATTACAATGGTCGTGGGATTAGCGCAGGAAGGCATTAAAAACACACCATGTAAATTCGATTGAGAACATTGGTCTTCCAGAGCTTCAGGTAACATACCATACTCATCCCCTGAAATGGGAACTAGTTTGATACGAAACATTTTGGATACTTCAATAAAATTGGCATACGTATACTGGTCAACCGCAATTCGGTCCCCGGGTTCAAACAGTGCTAAGAGTGTAATAGCTAATGCATTTTGGGCTCCTGAAACGATCGCCATATGTTCAGTATCGGCCTGGATGCCAAAAGCCTTCATCCAATTGAGAGCAGCCAGTTTATGATGCGGGATACCTGCAGGATCATTGTAATTCAATAGCTGTTCCAGATAACTTTTCTCTACCACGTGCTTTAAGGCCTCAGTAACCAGATCATTGGTTTGCTCAAATGAGGCAACAAAACCAAGGTCAATATGTACGTTTGAGGATGGATCTTTTGAAATGGTGACCGACCGAGCCGCGTTGGCTGAAACAAAGGTGCCGTTTCCGGTCACACCATGAATTAATCCTTTAAGCTCGCAAAGCTTGTATGCGCGTGTAATCGTTGTGAAGTTCACATCCAAAAAATCGGCCAGCTCCCGCTGAGGGGGAAGTTTTGTACCCGGAGCCAAAAAGCCATGTCTGATGTCATGTTCCAGCAATAGGGCGAGAGAGCGATAAAGCGGTCGTTGCAATCTATCCCTGTCAGGTTTCCACGACATCGGATAATGTTCAAACGAATTAAATGGCATAGCACACCTCACAATATTGTAATGCATACAATTGTATCATTGATTGTATGGATTTACATTGCTAAACTAACGAAGAAATGTAATCTTGTCAAGGAGATGTAGCAACGATGATACACAGAAGTAAGCTTCAATTGGCCTTTAAATCAGCTTTCCCTTCCACACTTCCCATACTGGCTGGATTCTTGTTTCTAGGGATTGCCTACGGCATTCTTATGAATATATCTGGCTTTGGTGCGGGGTATGCGATCCTTATGGCCCTATTTATTTTTGCCGGATCCATGGAATTTGTTGCAGTGCATTTACTGCTCGGTCCGTTCAATCCACTAGGTGCCTTGCTAATGACCTTAATGGTGAACGCACGGCATTTATTTTATGGCATATCCATGCTTGAAAAATACAGAGGCACCGGATTCAAAAAGTTCTATTTAATTTTTGGACTATGTGATGAATCGTTTTCAATTAATTACACGGCAAACATCCCCAAAGAAGTCGACAAGGGATGGTATATGTTTTTCGTAACCCTGCTTAATCATAGCTACTGGGTATTTGGCGCTGCCATTGGTGGATTTTTCGGATCTCTGGTGCGCATTAATATGGAGGGGCTTGAGTTTGTGATGACGGCGCTCTTTGTTGTGATCTTTATTGAACAATGGATGAAAGAGAGCACACATCATAGTGCATTGTTGGGTTTGGGAATTTCGGTCCTTTGCCTGCTTATTTTTAATAGCGAAAATTTCATCGTTCCATCTATGATAGGTCTTCTTATCGTGCTCTCCTTCATGAGAAAATCACTAGATAGAAAGACAGGTGAGAGACACGATGTCCATGACTTTGTTTGAGAACATCACAACGATAGGAATGGTCGTCTTGGGAACGATAATGACCCGATTTATTCCATTTATTTTGTTCCCTTCGGGACGTCCCACACCTAAATATGTACAGTATCTCGGCAAAGTGCTTCCCTCGGCAGCTTTAGGACTGCTGGTCATTTACAGTGTTAAGGATGTCACTTTTTTCTCTGGGTCTCATGGTGTGGCCGAATTGATTTCCATTGTCGTCATTATTATGCTGCATCTCTGGAGAAGAAACATGCTGATATCCATCGCTGGCGGTACACTGCTCTATATGTTCCTGGTCCAATTTATATTCTAAAAGTTGATCATCTCCGTTGTTGCAGGTTAGCTATTGAAACTTTACACAAAATAGTTGGAGTGACTATCAGTTGCACGAACAATACCCAAGAGGACTAATGTTAACCTTAGTCCTCCGTTGTTTTTAAAATATTCAAAGGCTTGTCATTCTCGTCCTCAAAACACTTAATCGGGCTCAGTTTTTTAAGAATCCTTCATGTTACGAGGAATTTCCTCATTGAGCTTATGATATTCCAAACCCCACGTTTCCATAACATTAATGATGGGTCTTAAAGTATTCCCTAAATCACTCAAGCTGTATTCGACTCTAGGTGGTACTTCGGCATACACGGTTCGAATGACGATACCATCCTCTTCCATAGACCGCAAATTTTCTGTTAGAACTTTTTGACTGATTTCTGGAATACTTTTACGAAGTTCACCAAAACGTTTGGTTCCTTTCAAAAGGTCTCTCATTATTAGCAACTTCCATTTGTTTCCTATAAGTCCAACCGTTGTCGCCACCGGACAAAGAGGCAACTCTTTTTTTGTAATCATTCGGTCTAATCCTCCAATAGTTACTTTTTGGTTCCTATCTAATAAAAAGGTGCCTACTTTCAAAACGATTATATTGCTTATATTATAAAGCGGTCGAGGAAAAAGCAAATTAAACGAAAGGTGGAGAAACCTTGAATGACAGCTTATGGATGCAATTAACAGCCTACTTTTCAAATAACATGCATGTTTTTTTAGCTACTGGGAAAGAGCATATAATAATAAGTTTACTAGCTTTACTCTGCTCTGCCTCCATTGGAATTGTGTTGGGTTATGTAACCTGTAAGTACAAACGAACAGAGAAATGGATCGTATCCTTGTTCCAAGTTCTAAGAATTATGCCTAGTTTAGCTGTTCTACTCCTTCTAATCCCTATTATGGGGACGGGAACAAAACCAGCTTTAATTGCCCTGGTACTGTTGGGAATTCCTCCTATATTAATGAATATGATAGCCGGTTTAGAGTCTGTTCCCTCTTTTTTGCTTGAAGCTGCTCATGGAGTGGGTATGTCAGAAGAACAGGTAATGTGGCGAGTCAAATTCCCATTAGCTGCGCCAATGATTCTGACAGGGATTAAAATAGCTGCCATTGAGGTCATTGCGAGTGCTACCCTGGCTGCCAAAATAGGAGCGGGTGGATTAGGGGAAATCATCTTTACTGGTTTAGGACTTAATCGAGTGGATTTACTTTTGATTGGTGGGTTTTCGGTGGGAATTTTAGCAATTACAGTCGGGGTAATGCTTGATATGTCCGAGCGTATTTTGTTTAAATATAGATTTTTGAAAAGGTAGGTAAAAGATATGTCTAGAAACAAGAGAAAACTGTATTTTTCAATTTCAATTTTTCTTGTATTGTCGCTCATTTTAAGTGCATGTGGTGATAAAACAGAAAATGCTGAAGATAAAGCAGCAACGATACGGATCGGTACGAAAGATTTTACTGAGAATTTGATTGTGGGTGAACTTTACGCTTTGGCTTTAGAGGGTGCGGGATATAAGGTAGAGCGAGTACCCAATATTGCGGGCTCCGTTATCCATTCATCTATTGTTAACAACGATATCGATATGTATCCAGAATATACAGGTACCGGTTTATTATCCATATTGAAAGTAGATATGCTCACTGATCCTGACACGGTTTATAAGAAAGTTAAGGAAGAATATAAAAAGCAATTTAAAATTACTTGGCTAGATTACTCTAAAGCAAATGATGGAGCAGGACTTGTTATTCGTTCGGAAGTTTCTAAAAATCTAGGAATTACTACAATTACTGATCTACAAAAACATGTAAGTAAGCTTCGATTCGCCTCACAAGGAGAAATTGACCAACGTGCAGACGGAATTCCAGCTCTAGAGAAAGTGTATGGTAAGTTCAATTGGAAGTCATCTAAAGTATATGATAACAGCTTGAAATATGAAGTGCTTAAAAACAATGAAGCGGATGTTGCCCCAGCTTACACAACAGAAGGGCAACTAGTTAATAAAGATCAGTTCACACTGTTGAAAGATGACAAACAAGTATGGCCTCCGTATAACTTGGCTCCTGTTGTTCGTGATAATCTGCTGGATACAAATCCAGAGATAGCTGAGGTTATTAATAAGGTGAGTGCGGCGCTGGATACGGAAACGGTAACCGCCTTGAATGCAAAAGTGGACGTGGATAAAAAAGAATATGAAGATGTGGCAAAAGAATTTTATGACTCAATTAAATGAGTGTGGGGGATAACATGAGTCTTATAGCAATTGAATTCCAAAATGTGTGCAAAACATACGCAAACTCCAATGACTTAGCTGTTGATCATGTCAATCTGTCTATTAGGGAAGGCGAATTTATAACCATACTGGGTTCGTCCGGATCAGGAAAAACCACACTATTGAAAATGGTAAATCGTTTAATTGAACCTACCCAAGGGAAGATAAAACTATTTGGTGATGACATTGCTGAAATTGATCCTGTAGCGCTACGGAGAAGGATTGGCTATGTTATTCAGCAAGTGGGTTTGTTTCCTCATATGACCATTGGACAAAATATTGCTACTGTGCCCCGGCTTTTGAAATGGGAAAAAACGAAGGTGGATGAAATGGTGCACAAATTGTTACTTTTGGTTGGGTTAGATCCAGTAAACTACCTAAATCGTTACCCTTCTCAACTATCGGGAGGTCAGCAACAGAGAATTGGACTAGCCAGGGCCTTAGCAACAAATCCTAATACAATGTTATTGGATGAACCTTTTGGAGCCATAGACGCCATGACTCGTCTAAATTTGCAGGATGAACTTCTGCGGATTCATGGGGGAGTTAAGAAAACCTTCCTATTCGTAACGCATGATATCAATGAAGCATTTAAGCTGGGAACCAGGGTAATAATCATGAATCAAGGTAAAGCCTGTCAGTTTGATACTCCAAGAGAAATTGTTGCTCATCCCGCAGATGAATTTGTCGCATCGCTTATTCAATCTTCAAGAGAGCAAGAACGTTTCTGGGAGGGGTTAAAGTGATCGAATATGCCATTAAGCATCCGGATAAGTTAGGAATTGCATTACTGGAGCATGTGGAGATGCTAATTGTGATCATGCTGATCTCCATTGTCGTCACAGTACTCTTAACAATTTTAGCCCTGACTTCAGAAACGATATCCAGGTTACTCATTTATATCTTTTCGATTCTTTATTCAATTCCCAGCTTGGCCTTGTTCGCAATCATGATCCCCGTGACAGGTTTGGGTAAAACGACAGCGATTACCGTGCTCATAGCATATAACCAATATATCCTACTACGTCAGTTTATTGCAGGTTTGAATCATGTTGAACAGTCTATTATTGAGGCAGCTACTGGGCTTGGTATGAGCCGTATTCAGGTATTGCTTCATGTTCGTGTGCCTTTGGCCATCAAAGCTCTTTTTACAGGATTAAGGCTAGCATCCGTATCTACGGTTGGAATGGCGACTATAGCAGCATTTATAAATGCAGGCGGATTAGGCTCGATATTAAATGATGGCTTACGAACCATGAATATAGATAAGATTCTGTGGGGAAGTGTATTGTCAGCGTGTCTCGCTATTGGAACGAATGCAGTATTCATTCAGTTTGAAAAACGAATCTACATTGGATCGGGGAGATCACTTTTATGAAGGCTGTTGTACTGGAAAGGGCCTGTAAACCTGAAGAACTAAAGATAAAAGAAGTTCCAATCCCCAAAGTTAAACCAGGTTGGGTACTTGTTAAGATCAAAGCTTTTGGAATAAACCGCTCTGAAATGTTTACAAGACAGGGACATTCCCTATCCGTCAAATTCCCACGGATTATTGGTATTGAATGCATAGGGCAGATCGAAGATCCATCTGACAGCACATTTCAAAAAGGGGAGCGTGTTGCTTCATTAATGGGGGGATTAGGCCGAGAATTTGATGGAAGTTATGCTGAATATGTTTTGATTCCTTCAAAACAGGTTTATTCCATTCCAATTGAAATGAAATGGACTGAGCTCGCTGCAATTCCAGAAATGTATTATACGGCGTATGCGTCCTTATTCGAATGTCTCCAATTAACTGCTGACGAAGTGCTTCTCATTCGCGGTGGGACGAGTTCTGTTGGTCTGGCTGCCCTTCAGCTAGCAAAAAGTACAGGCGCCACAGTCATATCAACCACTCGGAACAACGGAAAGCTAGCATATCTTCAGCAGGCTGGAGCAGACTTTGCTTTACTCGATGATGAGTATTTTACAAAAGAAGTTTATAAAATCGCTCCAAATGGCGTAGACAAGGTCCTGGAGTTGGTCGGCACCGTCACAATAAAGGAATCATTGCAACTGGTTTCAGAGCAAGGGACCTTATGCATGTCAGGGATACTGGGAAATGAATGGACACTTGATTCCTTTGAACCGTTAATTGATATACCGACAGGTGTTTATTTTACGGCATTTACAAGTGAAGTTATCAAAGAAAACGTACTAATCGACCTGTTCAATCATATTAAAGAACATGGAATTGTTCCGCCGATTGCTAAAGTTTTCAAGCTAGAAGAAATCCGAGAAGCTCATCTTTTAATGGAGAGTAATGATGCGAATGGTAAGATCGTAATTTTGAACGATTAGTTCAGAAGATTAAGATTTCAAGGGTAGTGACACATCGTTGTTGATGTTCTCTAGAACGTGATGCAAGCCTAAATGTGCCAGATCATTAATAAAATTAAATTCAAAAATCTTATATTTGAAAAAATATTCAAGCGATATCAGTGAAAGAGGCCTTACACCATAATTTATAGAGGTGTAAGGCTTTTTCTATAAGGGATTACCAAACTTTAATATAATTTTTACCTTTTTTCAAAAGTGTAATCGGCCCTATTGGAGACTTTTCTACTCTCTGCATATCCAACAAATCAGTATCCAGGATCACTTCACTACCATCGGGGCGCTCAAATTCAGCGTCAACGATACGTACCCGTGCTAATGTTGCTGTTGAATGTACTTCACCTAGAAAAACATCGAAATTTTCCGGTAATTCACAGGAAAGATAAACTTCTTCTCCCTTATCAACTATTCTGAAGTTTGGATGAAAGCTTTTGTCAACTATCTTATCTTTTTCTCTTTCAAACGGTTCTGCTCCGGCCAAATACGCATTGTTATTAATATAAACAGGTTGTTCCACCAAGTTAAATATTTCAGCGTCTCCGGGATTTTTGTGTACGTTTTCAATATACTCTTCTAAAGAAGCCGTGTGGTTTTTATAATGGGACGTTCCGACACCTTCTAATCCATCAGCTCCAATGAAAATATTATTATAAAAACGGTCATCACCGCCGTAAATGAAAGAAAAACCTGCGATTTTGGTGCTGTGGGGGAGGTGATACTGTGTAGATCGTGTCATTTCTTTCCAATGATTCATCTTACCGCAGATTAGGTTGTTTATGTAAGCTCCACCCTGTGACACATTGTCCAGAGAATATTCAGAAGCCATTATATTGTGATCAACGATATATGGCCCATGGCTTACTTCAACAAACAAATCGCGATTATTGCTATAAAATAAATTCTTACTAATCCTTGTTCCCTGTGTCTGCCAATCTGACCATAATCCTAAAGAGCAGTCATGGATACGGTTATGGTAAATCTGGACATCTATGGCTGCATGGAGCTTGATTCCTGCAATTTCGTGACCGTAGAATTCACGTTTCAGAGCAATATTATATATATGGTTGTGATGAATTTCACTAAATACACCGCCTAAGTGACCCACAATTCCATTTTGACCGCAATCATAAATCGTATTATTACGGATAATATGGGAGCCGATTTTTTCCTTGCACCAGCCATTACGTTCAGCAGAAAAGACAGATTCAAGCTGGTACTGGTATCCGGGTTTGTCTTTCCGGACGGAGCGATAATTATGCCCGGTGGAGGCTTCTTTACCAATACTGATGGCGCTGCATTTTGCATCGTGAAGGATATTGTTTTCAATAATCCAACCCTTGCTCCAATTGGCGCCAAGCAGTCCAGGCTGATCCGCTGTCGGAGGTGCCCATGGTGTTGCGGCCTGCGCCATTTCAAAGCCTCTTACTGTAATATAATCAATCCCTGTATCTTGGGGATAGAAACAAGATCTGCGAACGTTAACCTCAACAAATTCTTTGTTCGGATCAGCGCCTTGGAAATTTGCATATATGGTTGTATTATCAGAATTCACTTCTGCAAACCAGACATATTTTGTCTGTTCCTGATTATGAACAGGAACCATTTTTCTTGTCCAGTGGTCCAATACTTCTGTTGTAACCTTCGGATCGATCAGTTGTTCAAAGCGGTTGACTTCATAAAAAGACATACCGTTTAAATAAACGTCTCCTAAATGCTTGGTTTCCTCAATTGTTACGAGCCAATCTCCGGACACTTCAAGAGCATATGGGTTATAGTTACCAAAAAACTCATTCGGCAATACAACCTTCCAAACATTCCCTTCTGCATGCTGCCAACTTTGAATATGCTCAGAGCCTTTAATGATTACTTTTTCACCTTTTGCAGCTTGATAAGTAATTCTTCTCTTGGTGCTTAATCCTTTAAATTTTGGTTTTACCCATTCACGATATACCCCTCCATGGACAATAACCGTGTCTCCTGCCACAGCAGCAGAAGCTGCTTTATTGATTGTCAGAAATGGATCTTCCTGACTCCCCTGGCCGTGATCTGAACCAGTTTTTGCTACGTGATACTCCATAGTCTTATATCCTCCTTTAAATTCAATTTATTTTATTATAGGAAATAACATTTGTTAATTCTATCCAAAATATAGTACACTTTAAGACAATATTAGTGTTCTGGCAAAGGAGAGTTGTATGGTCTTATTTGAAAAACATGGAATGGAGGGGGAAGAATTCTTTCATTTTTTTCCTTTGAAGAATTATAGCTTTCCCCTTCATTTTCACCGCGCATATGAAATGATCTATGTTAATGTTGGACAGCTATATGTATCCATTGATCAAAAAGAGTATCTTTTGAAGGAAAATGATCTGGTCTTTATCTTTACAAATCAAATGCATGAATTTAAGACCATCGATTACTCTGATATTACAATCATCCTTTTTTCGCCAGAGTTGATCGGCGACTTTTTTATGAATTTAAAAGGCTTAATTCCAAATGACAGTGCATTGCATTTGGAGAGAGCTATTGATTTTAGTAGGCTGAATTCAATCTATAGCCAGAAAAGTTTTTTATATGCTGTTTGTGCTGATCTGATAAATCAGAAATCGTTTACCCTAGTTAAGCAATCACCTCAGACAAAGGTGCTCTATAAGATGCTGCTTTATGTAGAGGAAAGTTATTCTACTGATTGCACATTAAAAGACATTGCAAAACATCTGCAGTATGACTATCCTTATCTATCAAAGTTGTTTGCCCAACAAATGAACATGACCTTCACGGACTACTTAAATCATTATCGGATTTCACAGGCATGCTATTTGCTGAAAAATTCCCAGCAGGCGATTGGTGAAGTTGCAATCAAGTGTGGTTATAACAATTTAAGAACCTTTCATCGTAACTTCAAGGAAATAACCAGGAGAGCGCCTAGAGAATATCGAGCAATGGACTAAAGAAGAACGGCATAAGCATAAGGTGAATGCGTTGAGCACTTTGTTGACCTTCAGCTTAAACTAGCTGGTGATTATGTTGAAAATATAATCATTAATTCTCAACAATCTTCAGATCATAATTTACGATCCTTCTAATCCAAAGTTTTGCTAGCAATAAATTAGAAAATCCATAAACGCAGCCATCCAATTACCAAGAATTTTTCTACATGACGCACACCATTTTAAATCGGTTATGTGAACAGGTGCGGCAATCCCTTGTCATCTAAAAGCCGTGATTTACGAGGGCTTATCAGAATATCTGGTGAGTGGTTTCAAAGGGTTCGTTTCCTGTCTGGTCACAGGGTAGAAGCTCACTCGGTTGTGATGCGCTCGGCAACAAAAACGATTCGATTCGTACACAGTATACATCACACAACAAATGTTTTCGGTACGTTCGCTGTGGCAGTATTCACTTCATTCTTAAGGGTCAAGTCGCCAAAACTTAAAAATAGCAAGTCTCTTGCAACTTAGAGACTTGCTATTTTGTGTTTTCGGTTCATTAAATTTTGTGAAAAAAAATAGTTCCAAAGTTATGAATTTTCTAAAAATTTATACTTTTAACAGCCGAAGGGCACTGCGGTTGGTACGTCATGTCGGAACGAGGAGATTGATTCAAAAAAATTGGTTGGTAAACTTGAGCTTTGAGTTAATAAAAAAATGTCGGATGACAAAAGCCATGTTGCATTAGGAGCCGCCTAAATGACGGCTTTTTTGTTTTAAGAAATCAAGTTCATGCTCCGAGCCAAGGACAAGAACTTGATTATTCCATTGCCGATTAGATATCTACCTATTTAATGCTCACTATACTGACCATCCAGTTGTCGCAGGAGCAGACGACCTCATTCTGGAGCGGTTGAAGCGAGGTTCGTTGACTGTCAAATAAGAAGCCCTTAGTGAGCTTTTTTTAGACAATTCTTTAATAAATAACCCAATTTATAAATTTATACTGTGCAGCTTTGAAAAAGCTCAATAAACTTCTGAGCTGCTGAAGAAAGGGGCAAGTCTTTTTTGATAGCAATACTTAAAAACCTTTTAGGTATGATTTCTTGGATGGGCACTATGAATAGCTGTTGTTGATCCAAATCGCTGCGAACAAAATCCTCGATTACACACGATATGCCCAAACCTTTTTTAGCAAACTCAATTAACAGTTCCATGGTACTCAGTTCTATTTTAGGTATTACTTTTAAGCCATATGAAGTGAAAAAGTTGTCAATATATTTTCTGGTATTAAGTCCTTTCTGCATGAGAATGATCGGGTAATTTACTACTAGTTCTTTTAAGAATATTGGTTTATCACATATTTCTTTAAATCTCTCACCTACTACAAAACAATCTTGTATTTCTATTTTTCCAATCACCGTCAGAGAATCTCTGCTTCCGTTCAGATTGATGATTCCTATGTCAACTTCGCCTGACTCTAGCTGCTTAATTGTAGAATGAGTAGATTGATCTTTGATATAAATCTCGATATTAGGGTAAGCCAAGGAGAATGTCTCTAGGTATTGCATCAAGAAGTTACTACAAGCTGTTGTGCTTACGGCTATTCTTAGTTGGCCAGCATCTAAATTCCTTAATTCCAAAAATTTTCTTTCAGCCGCCTGTAATAACTCATAGCTTTGTTCTACATATTGATATAATATCTCTCCTTCCGCAGTAAGGGACACTCCTTGTGCCCTTCTATGGAACAACTGTCCACCTAGCTTATTTTCAAGCAGTTTTATGGACTGACTAACTGCCGATTGTGATGTAAATAGTTCCTTTGCCGCATTAGACATACTTCCAGCTTTTACTGTGATATAGAAGATCTTATAGAGTTCATAATTAATATCCATATAAGTATTTAGTATACCTCCTATACTTATTATTAATTTTACTTATTATACTGCGTGAATTATACTCGGGTTGTCAATGATTAATCGATAAATTGAGAAGGTGATCAATCTAGTATTCCCATATTTAAGATATATTATTGACTCATCTGTAGGAGATATTCAATCTTCAGAATTTGAGAGGGGATAATACTGTGAGGCGGGATTACTTTTGCAATGGACACACTTGAAACCGTTCTTTTGGTATTTTCTTTTCTCGTGGTTCTAAAATCGGATAAACGATTTATTGAAGCACTTCGTTCAATTTCAGATTGGCTAATTGATCAAAGTAAGAGAAAGGGGAAAATACATGGCTATCATATTCATAATTTTCGCATTATTGGCAGGAATGGCCTTGCCTACACAATTTAGTGTTAATGCGCAGCTAAGGACGGTGGTGGGATCACCTATTGTTGCTTCGGCCATTTCTTTTACAGTAGGTGCCATCTCATTAATAATCATATCTTTTTTTGTAAAAGGATCGTTGTTCAAAAAAGAATGGTTTGAAGCTCCCTGGTGGATGTGGACAGGAGGACTACTGGGTGCTTTCTATGTATTGGCGACAACCATTCTCATGCCCAGAATAGGAGTAGCAGCTACGGTTGGATACGTTTTAGCTGGACAAATAATCGTGTCGGTGATCATTGATCATTTTGGATTAATTGGTGCTAGTATGCACACTTTGAATATTCCTCGATTATTGGGAGCTCTTTTGGTTATTGCAGGAGTCTTTATCGTACAAAAATTTTAAATACATTTGGGGGAAACGTACATGAGCAAAATAAGAAAAGACTTTCTGTGGGGAGGGGCTATTGCTGCTAATCAAGTAGAAGGTGCACATCGCAGGGATGGAAGAGGGTTAAGTACCGCTGATATTCAGCCGTTTATTCCAGGAGCTGATCCTATTGATCTACATTTTAATAACATGGATTCAGAAACATACGAAAAATACAAACATGGGACATACTATTTCCCTAAGCGCCAAGGAGTACATTTCTACGAACGATACCGTGAGTATATCGATGCGTTAGCAGACATGCATGTAAAAACGTTGCGGTTGTCTATTTCTTGGAGCAGGATTTTTCCGAATGGAGATGATACCGCTCCAAACGAGCAGGGTTTGGCCTTCTATGATCGATTATTTGAGTACATGAAAGAAAAAAATATTGAGCCAATCGTCACGATTTTCCATTATGAAATGCCTTTAAATTTGGTTGAGCAATATGGCGGTTGGACAAACCCGAAACTGATTGATTTCTTCGTGAAGTATGGGGAAACCGTCCTGCAAAGATATCATCAAACCGTTAAATATTGGATCATTATCAATCAAATTAACCTTGTCCACAAAGAGGCATTTGCCTCCCTTGGCATACTGAAAGATAAAGTTGATCATTACGAGCAGTCTCAGTTTCAAGCGGTTCATCACCAATTCGTAGCTTCTGCAAAGATTACTGAGTTTGGCCACAAGCTAAATCCATCCCTTCAAATGGGAATGATGTTGGCCGATACGTTAACCGCCCCTTATTCATGTGAACCTGCAGATGTCGAACTGAATTTCAGACGGAATCGAATGCAATATTTCTACAGCGATGTTCTGATTCGAGGAGAGTATCCAGAATATGCATTGACGTATTTCGAAGACCATGACATCCAGCTGGAAATTACGGAATCGGAGAAAGAGTTGCTTTGGAACAATACAGCCGATTTCCTTGCAGTCTCTTATTACTGGTCAAATACTGTTAAAGCTAGTGAGAATACGATGGACCCTAATTCTACCGTCAAAAATCCCCATTTGAAAGCGAATCGCTGGGGCTGGTCTATAAATGCTTCAGGATTATATCTCTGCATGTCTAAGTATTGGGACAGGTATCATGTTCCCATGATGGTGGCTGAAAATGGTCTTGGATTTAAAGATGTTTTAACAGCGGACAATAAAGTTCATGACGATTATCGCATCGAATACCACCAGGAGCATATTGCAGCACTGAAAGAGGCAATACATGAAGGGGCAGATGTTTTTGCCTATTGTACCTGGGCACCTTTCGACATCATCAGTGCAGGTACTGCTGAAATGAGCAAAAGATATGGCTTTATTTATGTGGACTATGATGATGAAGGTAATGGAAATGGGCAATTCCATTATAAAGATAGTTTTTACTGGTATAAGCAAGTTATTGATACAAACGGCGAGGATCTTCATAGAACCACCAACGATTAGGATGAGAATCACTAAATGATGAAGGCACCCCCGGATCATTTTGTATCGTTTCAGTAGTACGGTATGTGGAAAATGGTCCGGGCATTTATAATAGGGGGGACAACTATGAGTTATCAAAAATTGGCAAAGGATATTCTGGATGGCGTAGGAGGAAAAGAGAATGTAAATGCGGTGTGGCATTGTGCCACTAGATTGAGATTTAAATTAAATGATGTGAGTACTGCAGATACCAAAAAGATTGAAAACACAGATGGGGTCATTACCGTCGTCAATAGTGCCGGACAGTATCAGGTGGTTGTTGGTAATTCCGTTGCTCAAGTCTATGATGCACTAACATCATTACCTGGAATGGCATTACATGCTTCTAGCAACAATGAAAGCGCTTCAGAAAAAAGAACTGGGAAATTTAATCCTGTCAGTCAGTTGATGGATTTTGTTTCGGCCGTATTTACGCCATTTCTGGGAGCCTTGGCTGGATCCGGAATTTTGAAAGGCATTCTAGCTTTATTTACAACAATGAACTGGATATCGACTGACAGTGGTGCGTATAAAATATGGAATGCAGCAAGTGATGCCATTTTCTATTTTTTGCCGATTTTCTTGGCATTTACTGCGGCCAAGAAGCTTAAAGTCAACCCATTCGTAGCCGTTTCGTTAGCTGGTGCACTCATTCATCCGTCTTTAGTAGAGATCGTATCCAATTCACAAACGATTGATTTCTTTGGCATACCGATCATACCAATTACGTATACGGCGTCTGTGTTTCCCATTCTGTTGTCGATTTGGGGCCTCTCTTACTTGGAACCTTTGTTGAACAAATTCTTTCCGGAATCAATTCGTAATATGCTAACCCCTCTGGTTTCTCTAGTGATTATGTTGCCTCTAACTTTGGCTGTTATCGGCCCTCTAGGCACAAAGATCAGTGACCTGTTCGCCATGGTATTGTTAGCAATCTTTGGTTTCTCCCCATTACTTGCTGGGTTGGTTTTAGGAGCGTTCCATCAGTCGATTGTCATTTTCGGAGTCCATTGGGCGCTGATTACGCTGATGATAAACAATGTCGCTAATCAAGGATACGACCAATGGTTGCCAATTGTATGTGCAGCCGTACTTTCTCAAGCAGGTGCTGCTCTAGGCGTATTTTTGAAAACCAAGGATGCCAAAATCAAAGGCCTATCGGGTTCTGCAGCAATCACAGCCATTTTTGGTATCACTGAACCGGCAATTTACGGCGTAACCCTTAAATTAAAGCGTCCATTCTACTGTGCAATGATCGCTGCTGGTATTGGAGGCGCTGTTATTGGATCGTTTGAAGTACATGCATCCACATTTACATTTCCTAGCTTGTTGGCTATTCCAACTTATTTAGGCCAAGGTTTCATTGGAGAAGTCATCGGATTGATTATTGCATTCTTTGGAGCCGTCATTTTAACTTATTTCTTCGGTGTTTCGAATAAGAGTGTGACGAATTTGAGTGATCAAGCAAATCCAAACGAGGTTGTGGTACCTGTGAATGGCCAAATTGTTCCTTTAAGCAGTGTAAGCGATGAGGTGTTTGCTTCTGAAGCGATGGGTAAAGGAGCAGGGATTGTTCCAATTAGCGGAATTGTTACAGCTCCGGTAAACGGAACGGTAAGCAGCGTGTACAAAACCGGGCATGCGATTGGCATTGTATCTGATTCCGGTATAGAACTTTTGATTCATATCGGTATTAATACTGTGAAATTAAAGGGACAACACTTTAAACCATTGGTTAAGGAAAATGATAGAATTGGCATTGATGACAAATTAGTTGAGTTTAACTTGGAGCAAATTAAGGCTGCGGGTTATGATCCTACGGTAATGGTTATTGTTACGAATTCATTTAATTATGATCAAGTGCATGTGAATCTGGAGGATCCAAATTCAAAACAGTTATTACATGTGATTCCTGCAAAACCTAGCGTTTCATCTTCAAATTTGGTTTAACACAGGACAGCATGGATTTGATCTTGGAAGTAAATTGAAAAAACGTATAACAGCCAGCTATAGCTATTATAGCTGGCTTTTTTTAGTAGATAGTTCTGTTGCTAACGAAGAAAAGGATTAAGAAATTACGAATGCTTGGGCAGTTCAGCATCTGTTCTTCCTCCAACACTCATAACGAAAAATTTTAATGCAAACGTGCTTAGTAGTCTCCCCTTCGAAAAGGTATTAGCCGAATGGTGAACAGAATGTTTCTGTAGACTGAAGATCCTTTAGTATGAATTTCAAGTGTTCTCTAGCTGATTGATTCAATGGTTGTAAGGGCAAAGGAAGACTGGGACTTGAGATCAAGCCACTTATTTCTGCTGCTGCTGAAATAACGCGAAGGCTGCCATATTGACGAAATAACGACCAAAGCGGTTCAAGTAGCGCCGAGAGTTGTTTCGCTTCTTCAGCAAAACCGGACTGGGCCAAACGGGTCATTTTTTGGCACGCCCTTGGAAACAAACCACCAAGAACTGAGTACCATACTTCACAGCCTGCATCCAAGCCAGTGACTGCGGATGAGTCTCCACTTACTCCTATAGTTACATGGGGAGGAATGGCCGTTCGCAGTTTTCTAATGCGTGCCTTGACTGCTTCAGGATCAGAAGGCACTCCAGGAATCTTGATAGAACGAACGTTAGGCAGCTCAGCAATCCGACCGTGCAACTCATCACTGAAATGAAAATGTGTAGTCCCCGGATTATCATATACGCAGAGCGGAATAGAGAGCGAGCTTGTCACCTGTTCATACAACGAATATACCTCTTCATTTGTTAATGCCTGGTAAGAAACAGGAGCTAACAGCACTGCGCTTGCTCCTGCTCTTTGTGCATCTTCCGCTAATCGAAGTACTTCAGAAGTACGAATCGCACTTATACTTGTCATCACGGGAATCCCCTCAGATGAATGGACAGCAAGTCGAAGCACACGTAAACGTTCTTCTCGATTAAGATATGCATAATTTCCAGTTGAACCCAATGCACCAATTGAGTCTACACCAGCTGCAACTAATCGTTGAATTAGTGTCACAAATGCTTTTTCGTTAATACCTGCCTCGTTAACTGGGGTGAGTGGAAAAGCAGATAATCCACAGAACATAAAGCTACACTCCTTTATTAATTGACCTTCAAAATACAAACACATTATAAAAATGAATTAGACACAATTAAAGTACCAATTGAGAGACAAATAACAGTACCAATTCTTCTAGACAAACTTAAGATCGAAACAAAGAGATATGAGCATCAAGCTTCAGTGTCAACTTGGATATTACATCTTTTAACAGATCAGGTTAATTGAGAAACATAAAAAGCATTCTATATAGAATGCTTTTTATGTTTCTCATGATTTAGTGATGTATCAGAGTGTGTTAATATGCGGTCAAGTACTTTTTCAGTAAGTGGCATAAAGTAATTGAGTATTAGCCCCCCTAAACAAACGGTTAACAAAGTTCCAATGCCAATGGGTCCATTTAAAATGACTGCTATGATCAAGAATATAAGATAGATGAGTGTTCTCGAAAAAAATAGATTTGTTCTAGTTAATTCTTGTATGATTAATGTTAATCGGTCAACTGGAATTGGTGCAAAATTTGTCTGTAAATATGTTGCAGTTCCTAATCCTACAACAACTAAACCAATTCCAAAACAAACAACTTTGCTGTACCATAGTTCAGGTGCTATCAAATTGTGTAATAAAAAAAGCCACATATCAATACCAATACCCGTTATAAATGCTGTTAACAACCCCAAAACTTCTGGTCTTTGTCTTTTCAAAAGCGAATTACAACATATCAATATTATAGCTATTATGATTTCCCAACTTCCCACAGTAAGCCCCACATTTATGGACAGTCCTACTAAAAGTGCATCAAAAGGCGAAGTCCCAAGGTCTGATTGTATAGTGAACGAAATTCCAAGGGATAATATAAAAATTCCTAATACAAAAAAAATATATTTCACTTTACTCGACCTCTTTAATATATTTTTTTGTTGCAAATGCAATAAAAATAAGGTAAATTCAATATATATCATTTTTATTGCATTTGCAATAAAATAGGTGCGAAGGAGTTAACTATGAAGGAAGTACTTCGTGAAATTGGAATGATCGCAAGGGCATTAGATTCTATAAGTAATATCGAATTTAAAGAATATGACCTTACAAAAGGGCAGTATTTGTACCTTGTGAGAATATGTGAAAACCCAGGAATCATTCAAGAAAAGTTAGCTGAGATGATAAAAGTAGATCGAACAACTGCATCTCGTGCTATAAAAAAACTTGTAATTAATGGATTTATTGAAAAGAAAGAAGATAACCATAACCAAAAAATTAAAAAACTCTATCCAACAGATAAAGGGAACAATGTTTATCCTTTTATAAAAAGAGAAAATGATTATTCCAATAACGTTGCATTAGAGGGATTTTCGGAAAGAGAAGTAGAAACCATTTTCAATCTTCTTCAAAGAGTGAGAGAAAATATAGGGGAAGACTGGGAATTTGTAAAAAAGGGGAACAAGAGAAATTATTGATTTACATGAAGGAGCGATACATTAAGTGACTGTAAAAATAATAAAGTGCAACCGTGAAGATTTACAAATACTCCAAGAAATAAGTATTGAAACATTTAATGATACTTTTAAAGATCAGAATTCACCTGAAAATATGAAAGCCTATTTGGAAAGAGCATTTAACTTTAAACAGTTGGAGGAGGAATTGTCCAACGTCTCTTCAGAAATCTTTTTCATCTATTTCAATGAAGAACTGGCTGGATATTTAAAGGTAAATATGAATGACGCCCAATCCGAAAAACTGGGTGATGAGTCGCTCGAAATTGAGAGGATTTATATAAAAAATAAATTTCAAAAACATGGGCTTGGTAAATATCTGCTAAATAAAGCTATGGAAATTGCGATGGAACATAATAAGAAGAAAATCTGGCTCGGTGTATGGGAAAAAAATGAAAACGCCATTGCTTTTTATAAGAAAATGGGGTTTGTTCAAACTGGCGCACACTCTTTTTATATGGGTGATGAAGAACAAATTGATTTCATAATGACCAAAACAATAATATAAGTTTAGGATGATATACGAATTCTTATTAATTTTATATTGTAATTTATTCACTAATATATATAATATTAACTATAACTGAATTCAAAAATGTTTTCTAGGGTTCCGCGATGTAATATCGGCTGGTCCGAGAGAAAACTCACAGTCGTCGTACTGTGCCACGGAGGGATAAAAGCCTGGGAGAAAAACTGCTGTATGCAGTATTCTCTCAGGCTTTTTTTATTGCTGCTATAAATCCATACTACATTTGCAGCATTATCAAAAAGGGGGAAGCACAGAATGAACAAGACATGGTTATCTGTTGTAATTGCGGCATTATTTGAAGTTGGATGGGTCATCGGCCTGAAACATGCCAGCGGATGGTTAGAGTGGGGGGGCACTTTAGTTGGAATTTTAGTAAGTTTCATACTCATGATTATGGCTTCCCGTACGCTTCCGGTAGGTACGGTGTATGCAGTGTTTGTCGGGTTGGGAACGGCCGGCACTGTATTGGCAGAAATTTTGTTGTTTGATGCTGAGGTACAGGGATCTAAATTGTTGCTAATCGGGGTGCTTCTGCTCGGAGTTGTAGGGCTCAAAATACAGAGCAAAGAGAAGAAACAAGGAAAAGAGGTGCACTGACGTATGAACTGGGTATTTCTAATTTTGGCAGGCGTATTTGAGATGATGGGAGTTCTTATGATTAATAAGCTCCATAAAGATCGGAATTTCCTGTCTGCTTTTTACTTGCTTGCAGGCTTTGGATTGAGCTTCTTGTTTCTATCCCTGGCCATGGAAACACTACCCATGGGAACGGCCTACGCTGTCTGGACCGGTATTGGGGCTTCTGGCGGGGCCATATTGGGCATGATCTTTTACAGTGAACCGCGTAATACCGCGAGAATTCTGTTCATTGCGATGGTACTCGGTTCAGCAGTTGGCCTAAAGCTGGTAAGCTGATTAATGATGGAATTAGACATACTGGTCATCTTAGAACAGCAGCGAACTATCTGAATGCTTATGGACTATCATTAAATTTAAAAATAGATAGAAAAGACCAGCGTGCAGACAAAGTATCGATAAGAAATTTTGTCTGCATGTTTTTTTTGCATTTGCTTACCCTTCTATACTCTGATCTTTAGGATCGCCGCGTTGTGTTTTCAGTTTTAGAAAATGAAGAGTCATTTGAAGCTTCAGACGAATATCACCATCGCTTAGATCAATCTCAAAAAGCTCACGTATCCTGTTGATTCGATAGAACAAAGTATTTCTATGAATAAAAAGTGTTTTAGCAGCAATATTTGGAGTATCCACATATTGAAGATAGGCTTCAAGGGTAGACAGCAAACTTGTTTTGTGGGCATTGTCATAAGCAATTAACTTTTGGATAACTGGATGGCAGAAGTCAGCGAGATCGTTCTGTTCCGATATGATCTTTCCAATATGCTCGCAGAGATAGTCCTCATACATATACACTGGCTTGTTAGAATGAAGTTGGAACCCAATCTCGATGGCGGTTAGGCATTGCTTATAATATTTTCGCAAAAAGGTTAAATGACTAAAGCAGTCACTCAGCGAAGCAGTTAGGCCGTTTACTTGGAGAAATTCCAGAATTCGTTTGTCTTCAGCAATGATTTTACAGGATGAATCAACGAGGGAAATGAGAAATACAATACGTCCCTGATATACGATCCAACGGCTATCCGGAAGTAATTGGATCATATGCTGTGCAACCAACTGAACTTTCCCGTCAAAAAAGCCGTTCTTCAGGTCTGTCAAGGTCATCACTCTCAGGTAAGGTGTAAGCGTCCATTCCAGATGAGCCAGTCGCATTGCGATGACATTAGCATCATTGAGCTCGCCTGTAAGCAGTTCGGAAAGCAAAAAACTATGCATCATTCCTTGATTGCAATTATAAAAGTCGTTCTTTTGCAATTCTACCGAAACCAACTCACAAAGAAATTGTACGAGTTCAAAATCAATATCTGTAAATTTACGATCCAGTTCCATAACACTGACCTGAGCGAATTCTATACCATGTACGTACACAAAAGCTGTTATCCAACAGTCGTTGGTCTCGGGATCGCGTGAATAATAAGGAGTAAGAGCCATACGGGTTAATTCGTACAGATTGGATTTCTTCATGCTCTCAATATTATTGTCAAGAATATAACCCAAATTTCGCTGCTGTTCGATATCAGGTCGGCTGGGGATGGGGGCCTGACACATAGCGAGTAACTTATAGCCTGCGTCGACAATGATTACCGGATTACCAAAGATGCGTGAGGCCTCGTTTGTCAAGTATTGCAAACCTTTGTTTGAGTAAAGTGCGGATATCAGAGTGTGCATATGCTCAATGAGCCGATTCTCATGAGCAAGTATAGATGAAATCTTTCCCGAAAGATCCAGCAGGTCCAGTCCATTTGGCAGAAGGGTAAGGCAAGTATAAGAGTCTACAAGTGCATCACAATCCTGAATGCAGAAAAGAGGAGTGTCTGTAGGAAAGTCCTTTGGCAAATCCGAAAGATTGCCTATATAAGCGGTGTCAGCCTGGAAAACGGAACTCAACCGCAGGATAGTAAATTCACTGATTTCTTTTGTTTGCATGGCCTCTTCGGGCAAGGAAAGATAACAGTCGCTAAGTTTTCTGATTATTTTTTGAATTTTCACGAGAGCAGCCTCCAAAAGCTTTTTAATCCTTGTGCAATATTACAAAATATCGTCACTATATCGGCCCTGGTTTAAATTCCAGCACATAGGATATAACGCTTTCATTATATATACTGAAATTATTACGCGCTGCAATAAATAACACTTTAATCAAAAAATGAGTAATATTGTTTAAAATCAAAACTCTGTGAGGGAATAGTTTCGGAATTATGTGAGCAAATTTATGCGAAATTAGTGGAGAAAGCTGAAACTCTCGCATGGATTTGCTTCAGGATCTATGCCTAACAAATACAAATTGCAGGAGGATATTAATGAAAATTTTAGGGATCAGTTGCGGTAGAAGGATGAGTAATTCAGAAATCCTTGTCAAGGAAGCTCTGATGGGTGCTGAAGAACTGGGTGCCGAGGTAGAGCTTATACGTCTTAATGACCTGCAAATTAAACCTTGCACCGGTTGTAATGCTTGTGTAGTCAGCCTGCTTGAAAAGTGTGGCTCAGGAGATTGTGTGATAAAGAACGATGATTATGGATTTATTGAAGAAAAAATAATGGAATGCGACGGGTTAATTGTGAGCTCAGCCATTTATGAGAAGAGTCCGAGTGGACTGTTGAAGACTCTGAATGACCGGATGGGCCCTTCCCATGACATTGCCTTCCGAATGATTGCCAAGAAGCAACGCGAAGAAAGAGGAATAACTACTGGTAAAGGCCCAGATGAAAGAAGCTTTAAGCAAAGAGTGGCTTCTCTTATAGCTGTAGGAGGGAGTGAGTGGGACACACTTGCACTGCCAATGCTCCATCTTTTCACGCTGCCGATGCAAATCAATGTTGTAGACAAAATGCTGGTCAATTGGGTTGGCTTGCCTGGATCAGTAGTCTTCAAGGAAAATGAATTGAACAGAGCTAGGCAATCTGGTCGTCATGTGGCTGAAACACTAATGAACCCGAATACGGAAGCGAAATATATTGGCGAATCTGGTTTATGTCCAATCTGTCATTCCAAACTCGTTGAAATCAGGAATCATGATGATAATTATCCTGCAATATGCGGAATTTGCGGTGTAAAGGGCACTTTGGAGGTTGAACAGGGCAAAGTTAAATTCAATGTCGCGGAAGAAGATAGAGCGCATTCTCATGTTCTAATCTCCGGGAAATTCGAGCATGCGGATGAATTATATAAAGTTTCATTAAAACCTAATTCCAAGGCTGGCGAGTTGCCTGAAAGATTAAAAAAATACAAAAACTATTTATCTTATTCCAGACCTGCTCGTAATTGATATTCCGGATAAAGTGCTTATTCTTTTTTTGAAAGGCTGAGAGCGAATTTGGCTGGTAAGATGCTTGCTGAAGTAGGCATGGTTGGAGCTGGTCTAAACGGCGTCAGTTTTTCATCTTATACACTCTTTTGGTTTATAGGACCTAAGATCATTAATGATTAATTTAGTTGTTGGGAAAACTTCAAAAAGTATCACTCTGGAATATCACTTAGTTATGTAAAGACCAGTCAGATGCAATAAGTTTCTGAACATAAATCCTTTGTTGCTGTAACTAACCGCATCACCTGGATCAATCCCTAAAAATTGACCTGACACTAATCGTTAAACTCCTTCGAAAAGATTCATCAGACTAGCTCCAATACGTGAACTAATCACCTACACAGTTCTTCAGGGACTTTCATGAGGCAGCCTTTTGAGGTGCTCGTTCTTGAGAATCCCCCGTTCGGGCGTGTACTTTCGTACAATTGACTTTGATTTAGAATTTGATCCATACTTCAGATGAACGGTTGTTCAAAAAAACATTGGAGGGATTTTTCATGCGTTTGGGAGGAAAAGTTGCGGTCATTACAGGCTCAGCATCAGGAATGGGGAAAGCAATTGCAGAATTATTTGCAAAAGAAGGCGCAAGTGTTATTGTTTCAGACCTGAACATTGAAGGAGCTGAATCGGTTGCAGCGGGAATTAAATCAGCTGGCGGAACCGCCGTCGCAGTAAAAACCAATGTTGCTGATTTAAATGATATTCATGCTATGATCGATACTGCTGTTAATGAATTCGGAACTCTCGATATTTTAGTTAAAAATGCGGGCGTTATGGATAACATGGCGCCTGTAGGAGATGTGGACGACGAGACATGGGATTTTATATTCGATGTTAACACAAAAAGCGTTATGCGTTCGATTCGAAAAGTTATCCCGATCTTCCTGGATAAAGGGAATGGAGTGATTATAAATACGGCATCTACGGGCGGCTTCAACGGCGCGCATGCGGGCGCTGCTTACACTGCCTCAAAGCATGCGGTAATCGGTATTACGAAAAACACGGGGTTCATGTATGCTCAAAAAGGTATCCGATGCAATGCCATTGCGCCAGGAGCGACAGCCACAAACATTACTTCAACGATTCATAACTTAAATGAGTTTGGCGCGTCCCGAACGAAGGTTACACAAGGCGTAATTCCTCGCGTAGGGCAGGCGGAAGAAATCGCAAAAGTAGCCCTTTTCCTGGCTTCAGACGAATCGAGCTTTGTGAACGGGGCTGTTATAGCTGCAGACGCGGGTTGGACGGCAGGCTTCTAATCCACTGTTTAACGAGCACACATGCTTCAAAATATATAATCATCGAAGTAAGATCCTTGCAAGGGTTAAAGTAATATTCAATTGAAAGAGATGTAATGTCAAAAATAATGTTATAAAATTACAGGAGCGTTGACACACGATCCCGTCATTTTTTAGTTATATTTAGATATCATTATCATGAATGTGAGCTGCATGTCGTTTTTCTCGTTATTTGCGATCGAATAAGGAAACAATAGTCACCGCATGATCCCCGAGATTTGTGCGAATATTATCTGAATACATACTACAAGGATGTCGAGGGACAAGAACAAGGTCCCATTGAAAGTCGCTATTTTATCGGCTTTTTTATTTTATCGGTACAGTTCTTGTCCCAAGCCAAGATAATCAATAAAAAACTTACAGTGAACAAACATCAGACGAGGAACATTGACATATGAAAAAAACCATTGGATTTATTGGAGTCGGTAATATTGGAAGTACGATTGCTTGTTTTGCAGTGGCTGCAGGATATGACGTTGTAGGGGATAGGGATGTAACCAATCGTAGTAAGAGGCGATTGATTACATCCCTATTTTTGGCGTGGAGAAATCAATGTCGTCATTAGTGACTTTTCTTCAGAATCATCTGAGGAAGCTCTAGCAACAATCTGTCCATCGTGAGCGGATCATCGAAATTGTACTTGTTCTCGGTAAGAATAATACGGTCGATGCTTTTCGAGTTCCAGTATGGTAACTGCATCAGTCTTCTGTATAACCGGATCGTACGGGGATCGTTATCCATGAGAATAAAATGGGTATCGGCTTCATAGCTACAGGCATGTTCCGGTCGCGTCAGTTGAAAAGGAATGCCTGCCCGGATTAGTTCCTTCACCTTCGGAGGAGGCTGCATGCCGTCAGGGTGGTATACAGTAACTGCAAAGCCTTTCATGCTCATGATGTAGAGATTGCCCTCAACGATGGAAAACACAGCTGCTGTTTGCTTAACATCCATATGCTTCGCCAGGCCTATCCACATTCGTTTACTTGCAGCGCGATGCCGATAAATCCATTGTTGTGCAAGCTTCTGCCGATTCATTAGCTCTGCTGTTTGCATGATTCTTGAATAGACATGTTCATAGCGATCGATGAGGACGGTTGGGGCAATGGATGCCAATTCTTCGATCCAATCTTGACGGAAACCAGAATGAATGATCAGGTCAGGAAGAAGCTTACGTATTTTGCCCGGTTCACCCAGTAATCCAATATCCTCAATACCATTGATGGAATCCCAGTACAGACCTCTTTTACCTATGATCTCCACATCTGCGCCTATCGGCGTGATACCCAAGGACAATAGATCGCCCAGCGAATAACCAACGGCAACGATCCGTTTGTAAGGAACCTCGGGCATGAGCACGGGAGATGAGCTGACTGAAGCAGCCTCCTCGTACTGGCGGGGAGTGATCCCTTCCGTTTGTCTAAACTTGCGCGAAAAGTAACTCTCATCCTTGAATCCCACGGCTTGGGCAATCTGTGCAATCGTGTCCTCGGTCTGTAACAACAGCCGCTTGGCGTGTTTCATACGAATATCCAACACGTAGTCCAACGGTTTTTTTCCTGTAATGGACTTGAATAAGGTACTGTATTGCCATTTAGCCACACCTGCGATGCTGTACAACTGGCGGGCCGTAATGTTTTGCTGATAGTGAGATTCGATATAAGTGACGGTATGCTTCACCGCTTGAATGTTATCGGATATTTCCGTATTCCGTCGAATGTTTTCCATCAGGAACAGGAGTAGTTCCTGCAACGCAATCTGCTGTTTCAATCTCGACTCTTCGGGGACGGGAGTGGGGCGCTTCAATGAAAGGTCGAGCGTTCCTGCCAAATCAAGTAACCTTGATTCGTCAGTAATGTTCATGCGCGTCTCGTACGGAATCATGGACAGTAATTCATTGGCTGGTTTCGACTCTCCAAGCCGGTATACACTGAACACGATGACGATGGCCGCCGCGGTATTCAGCTGCGTGGCGGACGATGAAGCCCTCAATGTTTCTTCGTGCGGATCGACGAATTGAATGCTGGCCTGCGCATCAGGTGCAAGCAGTAAGACATCGTTTTTTTCGGTCTGTACGAAATGCTTCCTCAAGTGCAACACACCGGATGTCGACTTAAACACGACGAGGCGATGCGCCCCAGGCGAGCTCGGGATAAGCTGTTTGCAGGACAGCCTGCGGAAAAGGCTCACGCTTTGAGGGATGTATATGTCGTATCCTTCATTCGGCAAAAAGGAAATTTCTTTTCCGTCAATTGTTGAACGTTCCATGTTGTGCTCCTTAACCAAATGTATTTTGAACCGCGGTTCCAAGCAAGACATGCATAGACAAGTCAATTGTCGCAAGCCCGGTTCTGTTTTTTGTGCTATAAAAAATCAGAAATATATCCATTGTTCAATCATACCAAACTCCTTAACATAAATTGAAGATGATTTTCATTCTCATTAATGTTTTAGGGGGCTTTACCATGCGAAAGAGAAAAATGTTCCAAGGCATACTTGTCATGCTATTTATGCTTCTGCTTGCTGTAACAGCGGCATGTTCCGAAAAAGAGGAGGCAGCACCATCTGCGTCAGCTAACGGGGAACAGGAAAGAGCTAAAGAAATAACGGTTTCATGGATGAGGGATTTGGGTCCATCTAATCCGCACGCGTACTATCCATCACAGCTGTTCTCACAATCCATGATTTACGAACCGCTGGTTGAGTACGGCGAAGGGGGAAAAATCAAGCCTCATTTGGCCACCAGTTGGGAGATTAGCGAGGACGGCAAAGAATATACTTTCCATCTTCGGGAGGACGTCCAATACTCGGACGGAACACCGTTCAATGCCGCTAGCGTCAAGCGTAACATAGACGCGATCCTGCAAAACAAGACGACGCATAGCTGGCTGGGAACGGCCAAATTGCTGGATCACCTCGAGCTTGTTGACGAGTACACCGTCAAGCTTGTCATGTCAGAGCCGTACTATCCGGTTTTGCAGGACTTAACGACCGTGCGTCCATTCCGCTTCTTGGCCGATGCAGGCTTCCCGGAAGGGGACAATACGCTGGAAAGCATTCAGTCTCCCATCGGCACGGGGCCATGGATGCTTGAAGAATACAAGCAGGATGAATACAGCGTATTCGTGAAAAACCCGAACTATTGGGGCGAACAGCCTGAACTGGACAAGATCACGGTCCGCATCATACCGGATGCCGAAACTCGGGTACTAGCCTTCGAGAAAGGCGATCTTGATCTCATTTTCGGAGAGGGTTCCATTAGCCTTGACGAATTCACGCGCCTGCAAAAGAACGATGCATTCGAAACGGAAGTATCGGGCCCGTTGGGCACGCGAAACTTAATCCTGAATACGCAGAATGAAAAGCTGGCAGATACGCGAGTAAGGCTTGCATTGCATCACGGATTTGACAAGGCTGCGATGGTCAAAGGCATCACGTCTGACGTGGAACAGCCTGCGACGCAGGTGCTAACGACCGATTATCCTTACGTTAGCCAGACGTTCCCTGGATTTGCATACGATGCCTCCAAAGCAGCAGCTTATCTGGACGAGGCAGGATGGAAGGTTCCGGCATCGGGCGGTACCAGGGAAAAGGATGGCGAGAAGCTGTCGTTTGAGCTGATGTACGATACAACTGACCGCATCCAGAAAGCGATGGGCGAGACACTTCAGGCCGAATGGGCTGGACTTGGCGTTGAACTTCAGTTGACGGGACTTGAGCTGACCGAACAGACCAAACGTTTCCGTGAGGGAGACTATGACATGAACTTTTGGTTCAACTCCGGAGTGCCTTACGATCCACATACATTGGTCAATGCGGTAGCGGAGCCTACCTTTGGCGTTGCAGAGGCACATCTCAATATTGAAGGCAAGGCAGAGCTTGACGAACAGATCAGGCAAGTACTGGCTTCCGTTGACGAGAAACAGAGACAAGAGCTTTATGATCAGATTTTACAAAAAGTTCAGGAAGAATCGGTTATTATACCCCTGTCCTATATTCGTCAATATAACGTATACCAGAAAACACTGGATAACGTTTCATTTCCGGAGAGCAGATGGGATCATCCATTTAATAGCATTCACCTAAAATAAAGAAAAGGAAGGGCCACTCATGGCAGGTTATATTTTTAGAAGAGCACTGACGCTGGTTCCACTCGTGCTGTTCGCCACCTTCGTAGCTTTTGTACTAATGAGGCTCTCTCCGGTTGATCCGGCCGAGGCGTACTTCTCGGCAGCTCATATCAAGCCTAACGAGCAAATGCTACAGGAGAAGAGGGGAGAACTGGGGCTGGACGATCCCTTTATGTCTCAGTACGTGCAATCTGCTGTTCGCATGCTACAGCTAGACCTCGGGACGTCGTACCTGTCCTCCAAGTCTGTCTGGGGAGAGATTTGGCAACGGTTGCCCGCAACGTTGCAGTTGACGGGGAGCAGTATGTTGATCGCTTTCGTAGCTGTTGTCACACTAGGGTATCTCTCGGCCGTACACGCCGGGCGGTGGGTAGATTATGCGGTGCGCATTCTTTCCTACATCGGCGCATCCTTACCGCAATTCATGCTGGGTTACTTACTGATTTATCTGTTTGCCCTCCACTGGGACTTGCTTCCCGTGGAAGGAAAGGGCACATGGCAGCATTTGATTTTACCATCATTGACTCTCTCTTTGGCACTTGTGGCAACCTATGCCCGACTGTTTCGCGAGAGTATTCTGGAGCAGATGAAGCAGGCTTACGTGGACTATGCGCATACACGAGGATTAAAGCCGCGCAGCATCATGCTCAGACATGTGGTTCGACTGGCCATCCTCCCCATCATTACCGGATTCGGTATGAATCTAGGTAGGCTTATCACGGGAACGATTGTGGTAGAACGAGTATTCTCCTGGCCCGGTTTGGGGCGGTTTTTCGTGGAATCCATTTTCAACCGCGATTTACCAGTCATTCAGGGCTATGTTTTTTTTGCTGCCTGTCTTTACTTATGTACAAGTCTCCTAACCGATCTTCTGCACATGGCTGCTGATCCGAGGCTTTCCTTGCAAGAAAGGAGCAGGTAGGAATATGAAATTGAAAAGTTTGTTTTTTGGCAAGCGGCTGGTCGTAGGCTTGTGCCTGTTCTTTTTGTGTGTTTGCGCAGTAACAGCTATCTTTGCTCCATGGATAGCTCCCCATGATCCGAATCAGATACGAATGGCTGACAAGCTCGTTCCATCCTCGGCTGAGCATTTACTGGGTACCGACCATTTGGGCAGGGATGTGTTGTCCAGACTCATCTATGGTGTCCGAATTACGTTTGGACTGGTGTTGGGTGTCTTTTCCATATCTGTGCTGGTTGGTGTATCGATTGGCATGTTATCCGGTTACGTAGGCGGTTGGCTGGATCAGCTATTAATGCGGATTTGCGACGGCATGCTTGCATTTCCGAACCTCGTCCTTGTGCTTGGCATCGTTGGTATGCTTGGACCAGGGATATATCAGGTCATTATTGCACTGCTGCTGGTACAGTGGGTGTACTATGCACGTATGACCCGGGGTCTAGTGTTGCATCTGCGTTCCGAGCCGTATTTGCTGGCTGCCCTCATTTGCGGTTCCAGCCGATTAGCGATCCTGAGAAGACACGTTTTCCCGCATATTTTCCCGCAAATTGTGGTGATCGGTACGCTAGAGATGGGGTGGGCCATCATGGATATTTCAGCTCTTTCCTTCCTGGGACTCGGCATTCAGCCGCCTACCGCGGAATGGGGAGCGATGATTAATGAAGGACGCGGCTATTTGCGCGAACACCCTTCCCTAATGCTATATCCGGGATTGTGTATTTTACTTGTAGTCACCGCGTTCAATGTACTGGGGGAGTCGCTCTCCCAACTGCTCGGCGTAAAGAAAGTGAAGGAGAGGAGCACCCGCAATGTTCGAAGAACATCACGTCAGATCGGCAACCCCTGAACCATTGCTTGCACTTCATAATGTCTGTGCCGATGTGATCGAAGACGGCGCTTCTCAACGATTGCTGCATGATGTTTCGTTTTCGTTGCAGCCTGGACGCGTCGTAGGTCTTGCAGGACAGAGTGGCAGCGGCAAAACGCTAACCTGTCGATCGATTCTTCAGCTACTCGATCCTGCCATCCGCATAAACGGCAGCATCAGACTGAGAGGTGATGAACTGAACGGCATGACTGAAGAGCAGTTACGCACCATTCGCGGAAATGATATTGGATATATTGTTCAAAATCCAATGAATGCACTGGTTTCTGTTCATACCATCGGAAGCCAGTTTGTCGAAACGATCCGCACACATGCCCGGTGTAGTAAAAAGGATGCGTTGACACTGGCTGTGCAGGCACTTGAAAGTGTAAGGCTGCCTGATCCGCCGGAACTTCTCAAACGATATCCGTTCGAGCTTAGCGGAGGCATGCTGCAACGCGTGTTGATTGCGCTAACGATGTGTCTGTCACCCTCCATCGTCATTGCGGACGAGCCCACCACAGCCCTCGATACCATTAATCAATACCATGTATTGGAGGAACTAGAGAGACTGCGGATGAACCAGGACGTTGCCATCCTGCTTATTACGCATGATCTTGACGTCATCGCAGAGATGGCAGACGAGGTCATCGTGATGCATGAAGGACGGATCGTGGAACATAACGACGTATTATCCATATTCAATCGACCACAACATTCCTATACACAAGAATTGCTACGCAGTCGGTTGAATGAATGAACGGAGGGAAGAATAATGGCACTGCTAGAACTTTCCGGCGTCACTCACACGTATGATTCTGCGAACAACTCTTGGTGGAAATCGAAACAGAAGTTGCAGGGAGCTGTCGTGAAGGATATCTCCATGACGCTGGAGGCAGGACAATGCATCGGTTTGTTGGGGGGGAGCGGTGCAGGCAAGAGTACACTCGGCAAAATCATGCTTGGCTTGCAGCGCCCTCAACGGGGCTCAGTACTTGTTGATGGTAAGGATATGTATGCTTGCGACAATCGAACGAAGAAACAGTTACGGAAGCATGTACAGGCCGTATTTCAGGATTGTTATTCTTCGGTAAATCCCAAGATGACGGCAGCACAAATCATCGGGGAGCCCCTGGACAATTTCGAGCGACTAACGAATGGGGAAAAGGATTACCGCATCGGCGAAGCTTTGGACATCGTCGGACTACCTGCAAGTGCCATGAACAAGCTGCCAAGACAATTAAGCGGTGGACAACTACAGCGCATTAACATTGCACGCGCCATGATCTCCAGACCCAGCTTTATCGTGCTCGATGAAGCTGTCAGCAGCTTGGATATTGCCAACCAGGTACATATTATCGATGTTTTACGCGATTTAAAGAAACAACGGGATATGTCCTACGTATTCATCACGCACAACCTGAAGGCTGCTTTTGCACTATGTGACCGATGGACTGTATTAGATCAGGGTAGCTTATGCGGTAGCTTCTCGACGATAGCCGAGATGAAGGTATCCAGGGAACCAGCAGTTAAGCAGTTGTTAGACGCCTCATTATCCGGACATCCGGAGTTGGGTACAATTCGGAAGGATAGGCCTTTCTATGTTGACGCAGGGCAGCGTAAAGGCGCCTGGGCATGAATCGAAGCAAAGATTTGCCATACGCTCGCAACGGTGCATTTTCCCCCGTGTTGCTACGCCTATATACCCTCACTTTTTTGTTTTATAGTGCTAACGCCTTCGTTCAGATGATATTGCCTCTCTATACGCAAAGCATTGGCTATGGAAACGACAAGATCGGTATGATCGTGGGGATGTATTTGCTAGTTAGCATGCTGCTGCGACCATGGGCGGGAATCGTCGTTGAACGATTCGGGATTGCCCGCATTCTACGTTTTATTCTGGCGGGGCATCTGTTAGTTTTGCTATTGTTTGTATGGCAAGGCAACGTTTCTTACATTATTGTCCGGGGTTTGCAAGGCGCTGTCGCCGCATTCTTTTCGTTGACCGTGCAAATGGCTGTTATGGACCTGTTGCCCGAGCGTGACCGTGCTCAGGGATTATCTCTATACTTGTTGTTTGGTTTGCTACCCTCGGTTATGATGCCTGCACTGGGATGGATCGCCTGGGAAAAAGCTGGACTGAACGGATTTTACGCAGGCCTTTTGGTTTTGGGCGCATTGACGCTCATCTCGGGCTATGGAACAGGAAGAGCCACGCAGCACATCAAAGCGGCAAAGCGTCCCGCGGAGCAAACGACAACCAAGCATGAAATAGATAGAAGCGCACGATCCACGCTCTGGAACCGTCACTTCATGCTAAGCAGCATCGTGATGATGAGCGCAACGATTGGGTTTGGCGCGGTAACGGCGTTTCTTGCCTTGTATGTGATACAGACCGGAATCGGCAATGCGGGGGTGTTTTTTGCTATTCAATCGGGCGTGATCGTGACAGCAAGATTTGCTTTCCGTAAGAATCTGCCTTCGGACGGGAACTGGCATTCCGTATATGTCGGCATGCTGTTGGTTTCGCTCACGATAGGTCTGGCACTTGTAGCTTTTGCCCCAGTAACAGGTAATGCATGGATGCTGTACGGGGGCGGTGCGATGATCGGCTATGGCATAGCTAATGTGTATCCTGTGCTTGCCGCTTACCTGAGCATCACACTCGGAAAAGAACGTCGAAAAGTATGGATGGGGTTATTTATCTCCATGTCCGATTTTGGAACCGTGATTGGTAGTCTCGTTCTAGGCCTGGTGGCAGACTCCGCCGGTTACAGAGCCATCTTCTGGATTTCTGCCAGCGTTTCTCTCTGCGTTGCCTTGTTTGTTGCCTTGAGTAGCCGCTGGATGAAGGCCCAGCCGTAAGATTAAGAGAACATACACTTACCTGATCAAGAATCGAGTTTAGCATTGGCATCGTTGAGAGATGGCAAGCTGCCAGTCATCGGTGTAAATTAGATATGGGGTAGGGCTTAAATCGTTCTTGGACGATTTAAGCCCTGTTTTGTTCGTCGGCAAATAAGTCTTGAACGTTCTTGAAGTGAATATCGCTAAGAACGCTCGATATTTTTTCTATGGATAAACGGTCCTGTTTTTGAACCCAGTAATGAATAATGCCTGTTATACCAGAGAGCAAATATTCAAGCGAAATCTCGAATCGTTCCAGGGTAGAATTTAGCTACTTTAGAGAAACTAACCATTCGTGAAGTGGAGAATTTTTTATCTTTTTTGGAGTATCAACTCGACAATACTAAGCTAACCATTAACCGTAAATTGTCCTCACTAAAATCCTTATTTGATTACTTACAGAATAAAGCTGAAATAAGTGACCTAGAGCCATATATCCAGCGCAATGTTATGGCCAAAATGGATTTAAATGTAGTTAAAGAAAGCCAAGAGACGATTGCCAATCGTATTGATGGGAAAATTCTCAGAGAAGACGATTTTGAGTCGTTTAGGTTATTTGTAGCCCATGATTACGGAAAGATTAATAAAGAGAATAAACATATTTTCAATTTCCATCAATTTAATCGTGAACGAGATACAGCCATTGTTTCCCCTCATTTTAGGATCCGGTCTTAGGCTCTCTGAGGTTGCAGGCATTAACCTTGAAGATCTGGATATGAATAAAGCTTTAGTAAGTGTTATCCGTAAAGGTAATAAAGAACAATATGTGTATTTCAGCAAGCAAGCTTTACTGGATTTAGAAAATTATCTGCAGATCAGAGAATCAAAATATAAACCAGAGAAAACTGAAAGCTTTTTGTTTATTGCTGCTCTATAGGTCGTAAAGGAAAAAGCCGACGCTTAACTCAGCGATCTATAGAGAAACTGATCGAAAAATACGCTACAGCTTTTTGGAAAGCCAGCTTTAACCGTGCACTCTCTGAGGCATTCATTTGCAACCCGTTATCACTTGGAGAACAATGATGTGCCTAGATTGAAAAACCAATTAGGACATTCCTCAATACAAACGACTATGATTTATACTCATTTAACTGATGAAGAAATGAGGAAAGCAGTTAATAATATGGATAAGTAATAAAGCTTCGTCATGTAATCACACAAACTTTGTCCCTTTCGAGGAGAATGACACAAAGTTTACCCTGTTCAAGGGGGAATGACACAAAGCTTCTCTATAGCGACTTAGTACCAGCTGTCATTGAGTGAAATAGGGGATAAACTTGTTGTCAATGTACAATTCTTTAGCACGTAAGAATCAAAATGAATATCGCTTTTTATTTGTGCAATCCAATGGAAGTCAATTACAAGATACCACTAAACTTGTTGAAAAAGAAAATATCAAGCCCTCTATAGATTCAACTTATACGTTTGGGGACATTAACAAAGCGTTGATTAAAGTGTCGACGGGTCACTCCCAAGGCAAAGTTGTTGTGACCTTCTAAATAATAATCGAGTCCCGCTTCATCCGGCATTTTGGCCATTGCAAAATAGCTGTAACCCGCTCAGCCGCTTCGATCCTTCGCTTGTGCTGTTCCGCAATCAATTCGCCCAGCGAATAAATGTTTTCCATCCATATTTGACATTTTGGGCAGCCTTTCTTTTAGTTAATTAATAGAGCAGGAACAGCGGTACGAAAGGCAGGATACCGAGAAAATAATCGTCGTCGTTTCTAAGGCCGCCTTTTACCCGAATATGAGTCATGATACTGTAATACCCAAAAGGAGTGCGCCGACTGCGGCAAAGCCGCTTTTCCAGAATCCCGCGTCTGTTAACTCTACAGAAACATGGCTGCCAATAATCCTTGTATAATCCATATTGTAATTGTCATTTTTTCTCCTTATTTATTAAAAACAATTGGCATTTTTTGTATATAGGCAGATTTACAAACAAAATCGTACAAGCATTTCGCAACGTTTTCCCGAGATACATTCATGCCTGACTTCGTATCACCGAACGAAATTCCATAGCTCTTGCCGTCTTGTTTGATATTCGGATTGATAATGCGTACGACAGTCCATTCTATGTTTGATTTGTGAACGGTCTTCTTTTGCTTTCACGGTAGGCGTCCCCAGTGTGACAAAACGTTTTTTATTTAAAGCCTGCATGGTTTGAATGATGGTTTCATGAGCCCGGGGATCGACAAATCCTTCACTTTTCTGGATTTATCCTGCGCCGGTCCAAGCGCGCTGATCACGGCGTCTGAATTTGTAAACGCATCTTTCATTTTGCGGTGGTCATCCAGGCTACCGACAACCACTTGTAAATTCGGGTGATTTTCAGGCAGAGCATCCGCTCTTCTTACATAAGCCACTACCTGGTCGCCGTGTGTTAAAGCTTCTTTTACGACCAACTTTCCTATAGGCCGCTGGCGCCAAAAATTGTAATTATCATAACGTAGCCTCGTCTTTCATACATCTATTATTTCTACAACACTTGTTGTATAGTTATATTGTAAGTACTGGTAGCTACTGTTCAACCGATAAAATTACGTTTTTATCGGATATACGACATATGCAGTGAAATGTCTAAAAAGTGGAGGTGAGATGAGATGACGGAAAACAGGCTCGATCCACGTTTTGTACGTACACGCAGATTAATTATGGATGCATTTCTTCTCCTCTCAACGAAAAAGGATTTTAAGAATATCAGTATTAAAGACATTACATCAGAAGCAACGATCAACCGTGCCACCTTTTACTATCATTTTATGGATAAATACGATCTGCTCGAAAAAACACTGGAAGAACATCTAATGACGAACGTAATGAGAGAAATTTCAATACATGACCAGCTCAATGAAACGACGCTTGCCAGTGTATTTATGTCGGTTACTCAATTTCAATCTTCTCTGGCTTCCCAATGTCGAAAAAGCTTCGAATCATTTACTTCTGTAATAGAAGCGATAATTAAGAAAGAACTTGAGCAAGTATTTTTCGAGATGATGATGAATCAGAATGCAGGAGTCCGTGAGGAATCCGTTCGAATTGCATCTGTAATGTTAAGCTGGAGCATTTACGGGGCGGCCGTTAACTGGCAATATAACGATACAAGGCCAGCTGAAGAATATATCCAATTGGTGATACCTTATCTTTCTCAAGGGCTGAAATTTTTTATTGAGGAAGGTGTACGTTAGTTGTTCAATCAGACAAAGTAACGCTCTCTCTAAGAGAGATCTTCTTATGCCGAACAGTCTTTATTAAAGGGGAACTTAATCTAGGGACATATAGTCAACAAACAGGTCATTATGCTAACTGGGTACGTTAGTTAATAAAGCAGCGGCAGTCTAGTAGTCTTGTTCTACAACAGTGCAACAGGGGTTCCGTTCATCACGACCTACACGCGGCTAGAGGTGATCCACTGGCAGATTTGTATGAGTAAATAGCCGCCGAAGAAAAGGCCCAAGCTACATACCAGTGGCTGATTGACAAGACGGATGATGTGGATCTGTAAGACAGCCTCAAGTTTCTGCGGGAGCGGGAGATTGTGCATGCGCTGCGGTTTAAGGAGTCGGTGCAGATTATTATTGAATATACGGGAAAGAAAAAGGTATATATTCTTTAGCAGAACGAATTGAGAATATTTAAAGCTTATTATCAGTTCCAATTCAGTTTAAATAACCAATAATAACTAAACAGAGAAAAGGTGTGTTCATATGAGTACAGCAAATCGCGGAATCCACATTGGTCCTCCCCGTTTTAAAATAGCCGTTCATTCTGTCGTATGGCTAGCAAAAAGTAACAGCGTTTTATCTAGTGCAATGATTGCGAGTCAAGTTAAATCGCATGCTACATTCATGAGAAGAGTCATGCAGTCTTTAACCATTGCAGGTATCGTGGAGTCAAAAGGTGGACGTGAGGGGGGCTACATTTTACGAAAAGCTCCCAGTCTAATTACTTTAGGTGATATTTATTATGCAGTAAATACGGATATATCAGAATCTGATTTTGATATCGATTGTGGAGATGCCGCTAAACAGCTTGATCTTGAATTGGAAAAAATTCTGTATGAAACTGAACAGCACACTATAAAATATTTGAGTCAGTTTACAATCGATGATGTCGCTAACCGTATAGATTTACTTTAATTAGTAAAAAAATAAAAAAACAGGCATAAATTTGTAATGTGCTGTTTCAAAGATGCATCTCAAAAGCTTTAACCAATGATGCTGCCTTAGTGGTTAAGAGTTAAAGATGTCGCCATATTGGCGACTTTTTATTTTCTTGCTGGATTTTGTTATAACAGTACACTGATCGCTCATCCCCACAATTGCGCATACTTGCAACTATTGTATATAGAGAACAGCACTGGTATGGTAATACCTGTTAAAGTATTAAAGGATACTACCAGAATAGACCCGTTCCCAATATCTTTTAGATAGTCATATAAATTTTGATGGTAAGTTCAATCATTAGACGAAAGTAAGTTATTTAAAACCCTAGTTGTAAGAAAAATGTTTAAAAGTATACCTTCTCATCGATCACGGTTAGTCATCTATAGATGTATTCAGATGATAGATATATATGGTTACGAATACTGTGAAAGGGCTCCCCCTCAAAACGCCATTGCTCCTACTGACCAAACAATCAGGTGTCACTCCTGTACTACAACGTTATAAAGCATATTTTGTAACCTAACATTCGTACAGAAATAGAACTTGAGATTAAGGAATAAATGAATTATAATGTGCTCATCGCAGTTGCATTTAAAAGTCTTAAATGTGCTTAAAAAAGGCACAATATGAAATGGACTGAGATAAATATCTTACTATAAGGGAGAAATTACTATGTCCAATGTACTTTTTATTAAAGCGAATGATCGTCCAGCAGATCAAGCAGTAAGTGTTCAGATGTATGAGACTTTTCTCAAGACTTATAAAGATACCCATTCGTCTGATGTAATTACTGAACTTGATTTGTTCGTAGAGAACCTTCCTACTTATGGGAATACTGTGATCACAGGCATCTATAAATTAAGTCAAGGTTATGAACTTACGGCAGAAGAGTTGGAAGCCACAACAACGTCCAATCGTTATCTGGATCAATTCCTTGCCGCAGATAAAGTAGTCATTGCCTTTCCACTCTGGAACACCATGGCACCTGCACCGTTGGTCAACTACATCGCTCATATCTCCCAGGTTGGCAAAACATTTAAATTTACTGCTGAAGGTCCTGTTGGTCTTGCCGGTGATAAAAAAATCGCATTGCTAAGCGCACGTGGAGGAATGTACTCGATAGAGCCGATGGCATCCTTCGAATCAGCGGTTAAGCCAGTGAAGATGAATCTTGGCCTTTTCGGAATTCAAACTACCGATGTTATTATTGAAGGACATAATCAGTACAAGGATCGTGCAGAAGTGATTGTAAAAGAAGGACTTCAAGAAGTGGCCAAAGTAGCATCAACGTTCTAAGACACTTTCCAGAAGGGCTTTACCTGTTTGGCACCAGCGGCTCTATTGGGCAAATGTTGATACGGCAAGCACTTGAGAAATGTGCTCTTGTAAGGCCTATATACGCAAATCTGCAAGCCTATTCTAGAAGATAAGAAATATAATTTTGCAAACACTATTTAAACGTAAAGGCAGCCGATAATCGGCTGCCTTTACAAATTTAACGTGATCTCTTCGATAAATTGGCAAATGGGACTAAAGAAACGGTGGGCACGTAACTTTTAATAACGCTATTCGTGTCTTTCGGGGGAAATTTAGGATTAACCACTAAAACAAGAAGGATAGAGATGAATATGAACAGATGTAGAGGACAAGGACGTATATCTAATGGAATCCACACTGGCGCTTCAGCCCGGCAGGGAAGATAAAAAGCTTTTATAAAGGCCGTGGGCATTTGTAGTCATGAAAAGGGCAAGCTCGAGAGCAAATCATTTTTCTGACGGATGTACTGGAGAGAACGCTTGAGCAAGCGTAGGCATATTTCCGGAACAAAAATTGATACAGATTTTAACCGTTCTCTCTAATGATAATTTTCATCACAAGCCTTGTTTTTTTTAGATCCGCATACAACTGACAATAGAGCTTCATTAAAGCGACGACATTCTTTAGGAAGCATGAAAACAGTCAGCAAAAAAAGCGTTTCAAACATAATTGAAACGTTTCCATCTTAGTGTTATTATAATTTTCATAAAGAGAGATAGGGGGAGGGAGATGCCAAGTATTAAAGATGTAGCTAACATAGCTGGCGTAGCTGTGGGAACGGTGTCCCGCGTTATTAACAACTCGGGCTCTGTAAAACCAGAAACACGCAGGAAAGTGGAGAAAGCTATACAAGAACTGAATTATTTTCCTAATGAAGTCGCTCGAAATTTCAAGATGAGGAAATCCAAGATGGTAGCCTTGCTGCTTCCAAGTATCTGGCATCCTTTTTTTTCTGAACTGGCTTATTACATTGAGGATGAGTTGGATAGGGAAGGCTTTAAGCTCATGTTATGTAATAGCGGCGGCAAGCCCGAAAAGGAACTATATTATCTGGATATGCTACGGCAAAACAAAGTGGCTGGTATTGTCGGCATTACTTACAATGATATAGAGAATAGCGTAAGCAATGACATTCCGATTGTAAGTATTGATAGGCACTTCAACAAAAAAATTACCTGTGTGACCTCCGATAATTATGAGGGAGGGCGTCTGGCTTTGAGGGAGCTTGTTAAAGCGGGAGCCCAGAAACCGGCTTTTATGGGAAGCGTCACTTCCGTTTTCAGTGAAACCATGAATCGGAGAAAAGGTTTCATTCATGAAGCGCAAACATTGGGAGTCGATTATGTAATCTACGAGAAGCCCGACCCTATAGTGGACGACGATGCCTATTTTAACGAGTTCCTAAATGAGCACCGCGATGTGGACGGCATTTTTGCTATTACCGATATGTTAGCCGCCAGCTATATAGAAAGAGCACGCAGGGAGGGCATTCGCGTTCCAGAGGATGTAAAGGTTATCGGCTACGACGGGATTCAGGATCATCCTTATTTTCATCCGATATTGTCTACAATCAGGCAGCCAGTGGAGGAGATGGCACGTATGACAATCAGATTACTTTATAAGAAAATCGAAGGTGAAACTTTAGATCAGCAAGTGTATCGTCTCCCCGTTGTCTTCAAGCAAGGCGAAACTACATGATTTTATTGAAAAATATTAGCCTCATTCTTTCGATTCATAGTGTGGATCTACTAACTGACGTTTTTCTTACAGCAAATTGGAAACGTTTCAAAAGTGAAAACATCCTAGTTCAAGAAAGGGGGTGTAATGGTGAATTCAAGAACTAGCGAGTCGGATCAAGCTTTCCTGAGACGTTGCCTGTCTTGCTGCATCGCCACTATCTTTAACCATTCAAACTTCAAACTTTTTTCTTTTGGCAGAAGAAAGATATCTTAGTTCTTCTCGATATTTTGCCACGGTTCTGCGTGATAAATGCAAACCTTCCTTTCCCAGCAGGGTAGTAATAGCCTGATCCGATAACGGTTTTTGCTTGTCCTCATCATCTATCAAATTTTTGATACGCTTTTTTGCACTCTCCGATGAAGCAGCATCTCCGTCCGCTGACGTCAAGGAGGAAGTAAAGAAGAATTTGAGTTCGAACAATCCGCGAGGCGTCTGTATAAATTTATTACTGACCGCCCTGCTGACCGTGGATTCGTGTAAGCCCGTCTTTTCGGCAATCTCCTTTTGGGTGATTGGTTTGAGGAAAGACACGCCATGCTCAAAAAAATCCTGTTGCTTTTCCACAATGGCCTTGGCAACCCGTAGAAGGGTCAGCCGACGTTGCTTCAGGCTATTGATCAGCCATTTTGCCGTATTCATCTTCTCATGGATAAAAAGTTTGGTTTCACTATTCGGTAGATCCCGCATCATTTGCTGGTAAAAAGGGTTGATCTCAACCCGCGGCGCACTAATGTCATTAATCAGGACAAGATATTCGCCGTTGGCTTTTTCGACCGTGATATCTGCTATGATGTATTGCTGCTCTTTATGAGCAAATGCTGCGCCCGGGCATGGATTTAGCTTGCGAATTCGATCGGCCATCTGTATAACCTCTCGCCTACCGATTTCAAGAGCATCCGCAATTTTTTGTATCCGATTGTTTGCCAGATCAGCCAGATGGTTGCTTACCATTCTGACTATGCATTCATCATCCATGCCAGCAAGCTGGAGCTGGAGAAGAAGACACTCTTCCAAGCTGTAAGAGGCGATCCCCGGTGGATCAAAACTCTGTATCACCAAGAGCATATCCTCAATTTCGGCTATGGGAACGTCCACTAGTGAGGCGACTGTTGGAACATCAAGTTCTAAATATCCCATTTCGTTCAAATTGCCAATGAGGTACCGTGCCACCATACGCTGTGAATTTGTAAGCCCACATACCAGTCCAAGCTGCCTGTTCAGGTGTTCAAACAGGGTATCATTCGGGTTGGGGACAAAGTCCAGAAATGTAACGGGGGTTGCTCGCTGGACCGATGGATATTTTTCTCCGCCACGATAATGTTCAATCAGCTCTCCTTGATCTTTCTGTGAAAACTGCTCTGCTTCTTCTTTGATACCGCCAATGGACATATTAAACTCCGGCAAATCAATGACTGGATTATTGTTCGCCTGTTCATGCAGAAAGGATATTAAATCAGCCGAAGAATATTGCAAAATCGTGATTGCTTGTCGCAATTCGGGCGTCATAACCAGCTTGAATCCTTGTTCCTGTTGTAATCCATATCGTATCATTGACTTATTCAAACTCCTTTTCCATACATTTCCGGCACAAATTCACAGTCAGTCATTTATGAAAGATCTACTTCTCTATGCCTATGCAATTCTCCTGCCTAGATGTTAACGTTACCGAGTAATTTTATCTGATAGAAACGATTCAAAACAAGCCAAAGCTTGTCGTAATAAGTAACAGTTATTATGTGTGTTGTATTTTTGGTTATATACACTATCTTTCTTGTATACTCATTCATTGAATAACAAAATACACTGGAGCTGGAGGAATCATTTATGGAAACTTATAAAATTGTCTGCATTGATATTGACGGGACGCTGCTTAACTCGGCGCATCAAATCACGGAAGCAACCAAAGAAACCATTCTCCAGGTTATAAATGATAAGCAGATTCCAGTGGTTCTTGTCTCTGCGCGAATGCCAAAAGCAATTATTCCATTGCAGAAGCATCTTGGTATTTCGGAGCCTCTCATATGCTACAGTGGGGCACTTGTTATAGATAAACACGGGAACAAGCTGAACACCCGTTATATAGATAAGAAAATGACACAGCGTTTGCTTGACAGCCTGGCTGCCTATGATCTTCACGTAAGCCTGTATAAGGATGATGAGTGGTATATTGAGCAATTGGATGCATGGGCGCTTCAAGAACGTGACATCACCAATATCGAGCCTCGCATTTATAGTTTTTCTAAGCTTACCAATGGTTGGAGGGAAGAGACTGATGGAACCAGTAAAATTTTGTGCATGGGTGATCCCGAAGAGATCAGACGCGTCCTTCAAGTATTGCGACCCGTATACGGCGAAGAAGTAAATCTCTACTTATCCAAGCCTACTTATCTGGAAATCATGTCAAAAAAGGCTTCCAAAACCGCAGCCATTCAAATTCTGCTAAAAGAGTACCAACTGAAACAAAGCGATTGTCTGGCTATTGGTGACAACTACAATGATATCGACATGCTGGCCTTTGCAGGACTTGGCATTGCCATGGAAAATGCTCCCCTTGAGGTCAAAGCTGCTGCCAACACCGTTACTCTTTCGAATGACGAGGATGGAGTAGCTCATGCGCTGAAAAACCATATTCTGTTCCCTAAATAAGCAGGTTGAAATCAATTTCCAATGACTGATTCAGGCTGGAGGAATACAGGTGAAAAGAATAGATAAGATTTTAGAGTATATTGCCGAAAGCACCAAGAAAATTTCCAAAGAGGCTTTATTTGCGGGGGAAGGGATTACGGCTGCGGAAATTGCTGATGATCAAAAGATGTTGAGAAACAATGTGAGCAAAGAGTTGAATAATCTGCTGCGTGACGATCTAATCCTTAAAATCAAAGGAAGACCGGTCAGATTTCTGCACAAGCAGATTATCGAGGACACCTTTCGGGTTCAGCTGAAAGAGAAACAAATTGAGGTCAAAAGCATCAAAGAGGTATTGCTGCCTGACGAACAGGTCGATCCGTTCCATGCCTTGATCGGTTTCAGGGGCAGCATGCGTAACCAGGTTGAGCAGGGGAAGGCAGCGATTCTGTATCCTCCTAGAGGTCTGCATACCCTGATAGTCGGGCAGACGGGTGTTGGAAAAACTATGTTTGCCAGGTTGATGTACCATTATGGCAAGTATATGAAGCGGTTTTCAGAGCATGCGCCATTTATCGTTTTTAACTGCGCTGATTATTTCAATAACCCCCACTTGCTACTTTCCCACATCTTTGGTCACGTTAAAGGGGCGTTTACAGGCGCTGATCATGAAAAAGCAGGGCTGGTGGAGAAAGCTGACGGAGGCATCCTGTTTTTGGATGAGATTCACCGTTTACCCCCGGAAGGCCAGGAAATGATTTTCTATTTCATGGATACTCACACCTATAACAAATTGGGCGAAACGGATCGAAAAAGAGATGCGAGTGTGTTATTGATTGGAGCTACGACGGAGGATCCCGGATCATCCATGCTGAAAACCTTCATTAGGCGCATACCCATCACAATCAATATCCCTTCCCTTCAGGAACGTGCAATTGAGGAGCAAATGCTGATTTTGAAGCATTTGTTTGCTAACGAGGCCAATAGGGTAAACAAGCCGATTAGGATTGAACCAGAGGTAGTAAGAGCACTGATCGGCAGCGTCACCTACGGCAATATCGGCCAGTTAAAGTCGAACATCCAGCTGGTATGCGCTAAAGGTTTTTTAAACAGCATACATGAAAACAAAGAAGAAATAGGACTTGATTTTAAAAACCTGCCGGGAAATATCCGAGATGGTTTGTTTAATATTGATAAAACGCAATATAAGATGAAGGAAATCGGATGTATTTCCTCGTGCCTATACATTACTCCAGAAGGAAGAAAAGCTTTGGATGAAGAGGCTGTTTCCGAGCTGCCGTTTAACCTTTACAAATTAATTGAAGACAAGATTGGCATGCTGAAGGAAGAAGGGCTAGACGACGCCTACATCCACAGATTTATTGCTACGGATGTCAATATCCATATTAAAAGCTTTTATAACCGTTTTTATAACACCAAGGGGAGCAGGGAACGAATTCTGAAAATTGTGGACAAAGACATCCTTGAATTCTCCGAGCAGATTAAGGAAATGGCCAAAAAGGAACTAAACCGAATTTACAGCGAGAGATTCGTGTATGCTTTCAGTCTTCATTTAAGCGCCTTTTTCAAGCGCACCAGAGAGAAAAAATACGGTGATGCACGAATCTATGAACCGATGAATGAACATGATGAAGAGTACAGACTGGCCCAGACTATCAAAAGTTTGATCGAGTCTAAGTTTGGTGTACATGTACCGGAGGCCGAAATAACTTATATGGCGATTCTTCTGAAATCTGTTGAGGAAGAACGACAGGGTAGTGTGGGAATTATTGTGGCAGCACACGGTACCAGTACAGCGAGCAGCATCGTCGGCGTCGTAGACAGCTTGCTGGGCAGTTCTAATCTTTGTGCTGTTGATATGCCTCTCGATGTCAGTCCTAGGGAAATTTTGGAGCTTATTATCGATAAAGTAAAGAGCATTGACCGTGGTAGAGGCGTGTTGCTGCTGGTTGATATGGGCTCTTTGCTCAATCTTGAAGAAACTATTATGGAACGTGTTGGAATCAATGTAAAGACTATTGATATGGTTTCAACTCCGCTCACGCTGGAGGCTGTCCGAAAGGCCAGTGTTTTTGACATGGGGATAGAGGAAATATACCAATCGCTAAAGGATTTCAGGGGATATAACAATAGCAGCGCCGCAGTGAAAGTAGTTCATAAGGCAATTGTGACGGTTTGCTCCTCCGGCAAAGGTGCAGCGGTCAAATTGAAAGAGTTTGTAGAGAAAATTGTCTGCGATTTGACGGATGAGGAAATACTTGTTGTCCCGGCAAACGTAAGGGAGTTGGATAAAGTGGTCCAGGATATGCGGTCTAAGCGAACAATTCTTGCTGTGATTGGAGTAAAACGGCCAAGCGAGCCGGAAATCCCGTTTATTCCTTTGGAAAAGCTGATTGAAGCAAGCGGTGAGCAGACATTGAGAGAGCTACTGCTGAATAACAAACAGATCCCTGCTGTGGATCAAAGTGTAGTCGTCAGGGAGTTATGCGAGGAAAGTCTGAAAGAATTTATGACTTATTTGAATCCCCACAAAATTCTGGGAATGGTGATGAGATTTGTGCAAGAGCTGGAACTTGGATTAGAAGTCAAATTTGATTATGCAACAAAAGTCCAAATTTCTACTCACACAGCTTATGCGCTGGAACGTATGGTTATTCGCGATGGACTTGTTTATCAGGGGGAAGTGAAACAGCTCGACCAGCACATATTCGAGGTGGTAAACCGTTCATGCAGCATATTTGTTTCTGGTATGAATCTTACTCTTTCTGATGACGAAAAATATTATATTTGCGAAATGTTGAGCGAAGTATATAACTTTATTCCACAGTAATGGCCAAAGAGTATAAAACGCTTTCATATGTGTATGAAAGCAGTGGAGATTGATAAATAATGATCTGTTCAGACTGGAAAAAACCTCCGACGCAACGGGGGTTTTTTGTTGTTTACAAAATTCTCTCTGATCTATACAGAAGTTTGGCACAGAACTTGCATCATAGATATATGTGGAGAGAAACAAAGGGGGTGAGACAGATGATCGGTGTAATTGTTGGGACACACGGGAAATTTTCTGAAGAAATACTGAGGTCAACAGAAATGGTTTTCGGCCAATTGGATAATGTGGCAGGTGTTACGTTTGAACCAGGTGAAAGTGTCAGCGGACTTGTAGAGAAATATAAGGCTGCGTTGGCATCGCTGGATTGGACGGACGGTGTTATCTTCCTTGTTGATCTATTCGGCGGCAGTCCTTATAATGCTGCCAGCCGAATTGCAGTTAACCATGAAAAAATGGATATTGTGACAGGAGTAAACCTGCCAATGATCGTTGACCTTCTTGCAAACAGAGGGATTGAACAAGTAGAGAATTTGGTAAATCTAGCGATACATGCGGGGCACGATTCCATGATGTCTTTTCGTGCCATTCGAAACAGTCAATTAGAGGAGGAATTATAGAATGGAAATTGCATTAGTTCGTATTGATGACCGTCTGATTCACGGTCAGGTGGCGACCGTTTGGGTGAAAGAAGCGAAGTGCAACAAGATCATCGCGGTTAGCGATGAAGTCGCAGCGGATACATTACGCAAAACCTTATTGCTTCAGGTGTCGCCGCCTGGAATTAAGGCGTATGTCGTAACGATTAACAAAGCGATAGAGGCTTATAATAACCCCAAATACAGTGATTTTAAAACATTGTTCCTCTTTACCAACCCTACGGATGTACTGCGGGTTGTAGAAGGGGGAGTACCCATCCGCTCGGTGAATGTTGGAGGAATGTGTTTTAAGGAAGGAAAGACACAGATTACCGGGGCGGTATCCGTAAACCAACAGGATGTAGATGCATTTCGTAAGCTGCATGAAAGAGGCATTGAGCTGGAAATCAGAAAAGTAGCCAGTGATCCGAAAATCAACTTGATTACCAAACTGCAGGATTTGTGATCGTAAATACCAGGCGGCAACTAGAGAGGAGTTATAGAAATGACTGTTTTTCAAATTGTGATGGTAACGCTGGTAGCGGCCATATGTGGCATGGGTAGCGTTCTAGATGAAGGGCAAACCCATCGTCCTCTGATTGCGTGTACGTTGATTGGCCTTGTCCTTGGCGATCTCAAAACTGGCATTATACTAGGCGGTACTCTGGAATTAATGGCTTTGGGATGGATGAATGTAGGAGCATCCATGGCACCAGACGCTGCTCTAGCCAGTGTGGTTTCAACCATTTTGGTCATCGTCGGCCATCAATCGATCGGCGCCGGAATTGCCGTTGCGATTCCAATTGCAGCCGCCGGACAAGTGCTTACCATTTTTGTCAGGACGATTACTGTCTTCTTCCAGCATTTAGCTGATAAGTATGCGGAATCTGCAAATTTCAAAGGAATTGAGCTATGTCACTTTATTGCCTTACTTTTGCAAGGTCTGCGCGTTGCTTTGCCCGCTGTTTTGGTGGCAGTTGCCGCAGAAACGGGCCTGGTGACTGCTATGCTTAACGCAATTCCGGAGGTAATCACAAGAGGACTACAAATTGCGGGCGGCTTTATCGTAGTCGTAGGGTATGCGATGGTCATTAATATGATGGCAGCCAAATACCTGATGCCATTCTTCTTTCTGGGCTTTGTCATTGCAGCTTTTACCAGCATTAATCTGGTTGGTTTTGGGGTCATTGGCGCGGTTCTGGCTCTGCTTTACATCCAGCTGAGCCCAAAATACAACCAGCGTAATGAGAAGATGGAAGAAATTGAAGAGTTATAGTAACTACCTGAAGGGAGAGGAGAGCACTATGAAAGAAAAGAAGCTGACTAAAAGTGATTTAAATAAGATGTTTGTCCGTTCATGCTTCCTGTTAGGCTCGTTCAATTTTGAGCGAATGCAGTCGATCGGTTTCTGTGTCACCTTGATCCCTGCGATTAAGCGGCTGTACAGCAAGAAAGAAGATCAAAAAGAGGCATTGAAAAGACATCTGGAATTTTTCAACACTCAACCGTTTATCTCGGCGCCTATTATGGGTGTAACGGCAGCGATGGAAGAGCAGAAAGCAAGCGGCCAGTCGATTGACAATGCCACCATAAGTGGAGTCAAAGTCGGTTTAATGGGACCCCTTGCGGGAGTGGGTGACCCCATTTACTGGGGGACTTTACGCCCGGTTCTGGCTGCACTCGGAGCCTCAATCGCCTTATCCGGCAGCCTTGTCGGACCGGTTCTTTTCTTCCTTCTCTTTAACACCGCACGCTTGGCAACGAAATGGTACGGTCTGAAATACGGTTATCACAAAGGTACGGAGATTGTCTCCGATATGTCTGGAAACCGGTTGCAAAAACTCACGGAGTCAGCCTCCATACTGGGGCTTTTCGTTATGGGCGCACTTGTTTCCAAATGGACCACCCTGAATGTGCCGCTGGTGGTATCAAGATATCTGGGAACGGATGGAAAAGAGGTTATTACGACCGTTCAGATGATTTTGGATCAATTGATGCCCGGACTTTTACCACTATTATTGACCTTTTTATGTATGAGGCTACTGAAAAAGAAAGTGAACGCAATCGCTCTGATTTTTGCTTTATTCGCAGTAGGCATTATTGGGTACGCATTTGGTGTTTTGGCTTAAAACGTGCCGGTCAGGGAGTCATCCTTGGCCGGACTTTGTCGGATTTTTGTGACCAAAACAGCGTAAACATAAGAAATTGAGTTATAGAGATAAATGTAAACGCTTTATTTGTGATGTTAAGAATAACACTAGGTGTTCAAAATATTAAAAGAGGATGTGAAAGATGGTGAAGAGGAAGTTAAGTATGTTGCTTATTTGCTTTATGGTATTTAGTTTACCATTAACTCCCGCCTTTGCAGCGGATCTTGGTTATTACGATGAACCTTACCGTAATCAGATTCATTTTTCGCCTGAGGCTAACTGGATGAACGACCCGAATGGAATGGTTTATTATAAGGGTGAATATCATCTTTTTTACCAGTATCATCCTTATGGGACGAAATGGGGACCGATGCATTGGGGGCATGCGGTGAGCAAAGACCTTATTCATTGGAAACATTTACCGATTGCGTTGTATCCAGATGAAAACGGTCAGATTTTCTCGGGAAGTGCTGTGATCGATTGGAACAATACAGCAGGGTTCGGAAAAGAAGCGATGGTTGCGATCTTCACTCATTCCGGGGATAACGGCCAGGTTCAAAGCATTGCGTACAGCTTAGATAGAGGCAGAACCTGGACCAAGTATGAAGGAAATCCGGTAATGCCGGATCCCCCGATATCGGATTGGCGAGACCCTAAAGTATTCTGGCATGAAGACTCCAGACAATGGGTGATGTCTTTGGCCGCAGCGAATAAAGTAATGTTGTATACTTCCCCCAATTTAAAACAGTGGACCTATGCAAGCGAATTTGGTGAAGATAACGGAATACAGGCCAACAGTGTGGATACCACTTCGTACGCTATGTCTTCACAGGAAGGAGGTTCATTCACCTATGAGGGAGATATTACCCTTAATAAAAAGAATGGCAGGGAAGGCTCAGGAGGTCTGGTTTTTCGTGCTGACAAGAATGCGAAAAACGGTTATGTCGTCAGCCTGGATGCCAAAAATGATGTCGTTACTTTAAATAAGAATGTCGATGGATCGAATACAGAAATTGCTAGCAAGTCTTTAACCCTGGGAACCTCATCAACTTACAACGTGCAGGTAGACGTATATGGTCATGACATTCAGGTGTTTATAGATAATCAGTCTGTAATTAAAGAAACGGATACTGAATTTGATTATGGTTATTACGGTCTGACCGCCTGGAATTCAACAACTTCCTTCCGAAATGTGAATTTCAAGAACACTTCTAACTTTGCAACCAATCTATCTAATTGGACAGCTGTAACCGGCCGGTGGGAAGATACCATGGAGGGGAAAAGCGGTACATCTGCAGATGATGCTTTTATCATAAGTGGTAAGACTGGGGACAACTTTATATATAATGCGATTATAGATTTGTCAGAGGGAGGAGATGAAACAGGATCACTTGTTTTCCGGACGGATGCTGATGCGAAAAATGGATATATGGCGAGTATCGATGCTTTAAACGATAAAGTGAAAATTGTGAAAATGGAAGACGGGAATAAAACGGTTCTGGCTGAAACCACAGTAACGCTGGATACTTATCAAAGCCATGATTTAAAAGTGAGCACTTTTGGAACAAATATAAAGATGTATCTGGACGGAAATCTCATTCATGATATCGATGATGCAACCTTCCTGTCCGGCCATTTTGGATTACATCTTTTGCACTCTTCTGCGATATTTCAGGATGTTCAACTGGGTAGAAATATCATGACCGATGAGAAAGAAATCATCAATCATGATTTTGAAACAGGCGATTTAACCGGATGGACGGTGACCCAGGGTGATACTTTTTCGAATGATCATGTATCCAGTGAAGCGACTTATTGGGGTGGACCCTTCGGACATGAGGGGAATTATCACTTGTGGGGATATTCCAAGCTTCACGAGGGAGATGAAGCAACGGGTGAACTGCATTCCTCCTATTTTAAATTAAGCGGATCCGGAGAAATCAATCTGTTACTAGGAGCAGGCGATGATGGCGACAATACCTATGTATCATTGGTCAGAGCAGCCGACGATCAAGAATTGATCCGCCAGGCCAATATAAAATTTAATGAAGAAAAATATTCAAAATACGTATGGGACGCGTCCAAATATATTGGTGAAGTATTATATATCAAGGTAGTAGACCATGCCAAAGATGGTTACGGTCATATAAATGTTGATGATGTTAATGTTTATAATGAAGGGACCATATCGGATAAAGTTGACCAGGTTGCAAAAGAGCCGGAGAAAACAGATATGAAACAAAGCGGTCTCCTCACAGATTGGTCCGCTGTTTCTGGACAGTGGATTCCTTCCACAAACGGCAGCATCGGAGGAGTATGGGAATGTCCTACGTTAGTCGAATTGCCGGTTGATGGCGATCCTTCAAAAAGAAAGTGGGTCCTACAGGTAAGTATAAATGATGGTGCTCCGGCAGGCGGATCGGGCATGCAGTATTTTGTAGGCAGCTTTGACGGTAAAACGTTTAAAAATGAAAATACTTCCGATAAAGTGTTATGGACTGACTATGGCGCTGATTTTTATGCTGCTGTGGATTGGAGTGGAGTAGAAGGGAAGAATGGTGAGAAATATTGGCTCGGCTGGATGAGTAATTGGAAGTATGCCAACGATACACCCACCTCAACGTGGAGAAGTTCAACAACACTGCCGCGGAAGATGGAGCTCACTCAAACCACAAAGGGTCTACGTTTAAAACAAACCCCTATTGCGCTAAAAAGCATTCGTGACAGAGGGGATCGTATATCGTATACCAATAAAATGATATCGGGTAACAGCCATCTTCTTTCTAATTTATCAGAAGATACATTTGAACTGATCGCTTTGTTTGATGTATCGGATACTAAGGCAACAGAATTTGGCTTCAAGATCCGTGAAGGAGGTGAGCAATATACTACTGTCGGTTACGATGTCTACAACGAACAATTATTTGTAGACCGGACTCATTCAGGAGATTTCGATTACGGAAGTAGTGTAGTTGGCAAGCATGAGGGACCATTACAGGCAAAAAACGGCACGGTTAAATTGCAGGTAATTGTTGATAGATCAGCTGTAGAGGTGTTCGGTAATGATGGTACGACCGTGATTACCGATCAGATATTCGCGGATTCTGCAAGCAAAGGATTAAAAATTTATAGTAAGGGCGGAAATGTGAAGCTGAAATCTTTGGACCTATATCCTCTAAAGAGTGTATGGAAAGAAAAGAACTCTTCTTTTAAATCAAACTTATCAGGTTGGACCATCGTTAACGGGAACTGGGCGGACACCATTCATGGAAAACAGGGACAGAGTAAGGGAGATGCTTTCATAGTATCAAAAGTGACCGGCAGGAATTTTGTATATGAAGCCAATATAAACGTGCCAGATACAGATTCCCACCCCGGTAATTCTGAAAAAGATTTGATAGATAACTCCATTGGAGCAGGTTCATTGGTTTTTCGTTCTGACTTAACTGCAAAGAATTCGTATGCAGCAAATGTTGATATAAAAAATAATATTGTAAAATTAATTAAATTTGTTGATGGAACCGGATATGAAATTGCGACATATAACAATGATGGAAAACTGGATTTACAGCCAAATACAGATTATCATCTCAAAGTAGAAGCGCAAGGCGACATCACTAAGGTTTATTTGAACAATAAATTAGTTATAGACACAAAAGATCAAACTTATAAAGAAGGAAACTTTGGTCTCAATGTATGGGATACAACGGCTTTTTTTAATGAAGTTAAAGTGAAACTAAAACATAAAGATGAATGATTAAAGTTGGTTAAATAATGACATTTGTATCTCTATGAGTTTAGTTTGTGTCGCCGCGCAGCAGCGACACAAACTTTTTTTACATCGACACAAAGTTTCCAATCAAAACTACCCTTATAAAATCCAAGCTTAAGCAGGGAATTTACAGAAGCGGTTATGATTGAAGACGATACCTTCTATATATGGGTTGAAGAATACATAAGAAGACATTCGATATTTTTGATGAAATCCAAGTATGTAATGTTGGTATCGGAACTGGAGATTGAAGTGTTCCCTGAATATCCGTTTTTCATCAGCAAAATCAGAAAATAATCAGGCTAAGTGTAAATTGACTTAATGCAACCACTCTATTTGTATAGGCTTGGTTTCACAATTTTTGGTACTTCGCGAATAATTTTTTTCTTTCATTTGCGATATAAAAGTTTTCATTTTCATCGACCAAGCTTTTCGTCATTCATTGGAAGGTGCCCTGATCAGCAGCATCTTTCCAATGAACGACGGATCACTACATAAAAAAGTGTCCAGCAACCTTAGAGATCGTCGGACACCTTTTGCAGTTCTTACGCTTCATTCCTTGATTCAACCTTGCGCTACGAAACGATTAACTTCTTCCAACGACGGCAAGGCTGCAATCGCTCCAACTTTAGTGCACACGATGGCGCCAACTTGATTGGCAAGTGTCACAAATTCCTGCTGCTGCTTCGCGTTAGAGGTAAATGCCTTAGGCTGACTCAACTGGCTGATTTGATACAGCATTGCTCCGACGAAGGCGTCTCCGGCACCAGTAGAGTCGATCGATTTAACAGCGATACTGCCGATTAACGAACGGGAGGCACCACTTGAGATGAGGGTTCCTTCTTTTCCTAAGGTAACTGCCACCGTCTTGGCTCCCAACTCATGCAAAAGATCCAATGAAGCATCGCGGTCAGCCAGCCCTGTAATGATGTTTAATTCCTCTTCGCTTACCTTTACCAAATCCGCATTGTGTATTCCTCTTCTGGACAGTGTGATAAATTCCTCCTGCCTGTCTTTCCAGAGGTCCCCCCGGTAATTGGGATCAAAGGAGGTGAATTGCCCATTGGCCTTCGCTCCATCTAATAAAGACAAATACGCTTCTCGGAAAGGATCGGCGAGCAAGGCCGTTGCCGAGCCAAAATGCAGAATGGCAGCCTGCCGGGTCCATTCTCTATCAATGTCCTGCAGAGACAGTTGACGGTCAGCTCCGCGGTTGAACACGAAATCCCGTTCGCCGTTAGCGGCAAGGGAAACAAAGGCCAGTGTAGTCGGCGTTGCCGGATCAAAAAGGAGCATGGACGTATCCACATGCTGCTCATCCAGAGTTTGCTTCAGGTACATGCCAAAGGGATCAGCCCCGACTTTTCCCAAGAATGACGCTTTTCCTCCGAGTTTGGCTACGGCTGCGCTTACATTTGCCGGAGCACCGCCGGCCTGCTTGGAGAAATGCTGACCCTTGGCAAGATTGACATCAATATCCGTGCAGAAAAAATCAATAAGCAGCTCGCCCACACAAAGAACCGTTCCGTCATTTTTCACATTAATTCACCTCTTGGTAGATTTAGTTTAGAACAGGCGTCGAGTCCCGGTATACGATATCCGTTGCAACATGAGTCACTCGGTATGGCATGGTATTGTCTTTGATTCTGGACAATAACATTTCGGCTGAAATAATACCCATCTGACTACTATAAATATGCACGGTTGTAAGATGAGGCTCGACAACCCGGGATTCCGAAGCATCATCGAACCCGCAGACAGCAACATCTTCCGGAACTTTAATCCCTTTGTTTTTCAAAGATTTGATCACGCTGATGGCAATGAAATCATTGGCACAAATAAAGACGGAGGGACACTCCCTCAGGGCATCCAACTGCTGTTCCATCCAGTTCTCCTCTATAAAGAAGTTGCGGTCAGGCGCTACAATGCTATGAGCAGGATCTACGGCGATTCCTGCTTCAGCTAAGGCCTTATTAAATCCGGTCCAGCGTTCATTGAAGCTTTTGCAGTGATTGTAATCGCCTACAAAACCGAAGCTTTCATAGCCATGATTAATTAATTTCCGGGTAACACAGTATGTTCTGTGTTCATTTTCCATTAATACCAGATCCGCCTTCAATTCTGGATACATCATATCCGCAGCGCAATCAATAAAAATGGTTGGGATGCAAAGATCTGTGATCATCTTGCTGTATTCCTTACTGAACATTTCGATGCAGAAGATGCCAGCCACATTCGAAGATTCGAAATTGCCGGGCAGGGTCATCGAATTGATATCGTTCTCACGGACAAAATAAATGGATAATGTATAGCCCTGGTTGCTGATTTCCTTCTCCAGCCCGCTGATCAGTAGCGATCCAAAGTGTGAACTATTGGGAAGATTACAGGTCAAAAGTGCGATATTGCCCTGTTTTTCAGAGGCTGTTTCCATATAAGAAAATTGTTTATATTTAAGCTCCACTGCCTTTTTGATCACCTTGTCCCTCGTTACGGCAGGAATATTCTCTACTCCATTAAGCGCCTTGGATGCAGTGTTTCTAGAAATCCCCAAGGCATCAGCGATATCTTGTATCGTAACCTTTGACTTTCTCGTCATTTTGTTCACCTTATTCTCCGAATTAAGATTCTCCATATTTCTAAATATATAGTATTTTCATGTTTTTAACAATGAATTTATTCAAATGAACAATAAAAATTTACATTTGTTTATTTATATCGTGTGTTTTTGATGTATTTTTGCTAAAAACATTATAATTATCTTGAAATATGCTTTTTGAATGAATTTATTCACCCGAAATATATTGACTAATTAAATGTACATCTGCTAAATTGTAAGAGTAAAAAGTGTTCAAATGTAAATTGTAAACCCATTCATTTTGGGGATGTGTAAAATTCTAGTTCTGTTGGAGGTGTGGATATTACAAGCAAGTATTTGAAAACATCTTGGTGAATTATGTCAGAGAGGTGACATAACATGGCTTATATTTTGTGTCGTATAACAAGCCGTGAACAGTAGGAGGGAAAACATTGGGGAATTCGATCGTTCAAAAAAGGGGACTAAAGGCTTCAGAAACAAAAAAAAGAAACCATTGGTTAAGCTACATGGTTCGAAATTATATATTGTATTTGTTTCTGCTTCCGTCCATAATTCTTACCGTCATTTTCAAGTATGTTCCCATGTACGGCTCGATCATTGCGTTTAAAAATTTCAGCCCAAGAAAAGGAATCATGGGCAGCGAATGGGTTGGATTTGAACATTTTCAGCGGTTTCTTTCATCGCCAAATTTTTATGACATTTTAATGAATACGCTTAAATTAAGCGCTTACGGTCTTATTCTCGGTTTCCCAGTACCGATTATTCTGGCCTTAATGCTAAATCTGATCAGAGGAGCGAAGCTCAAGAAGAATATTCAGCTTATTGTATACGCACCTAACTTCATCTCGGTTGTTGTTGTTGCCGGTATGCTGTTTGTTTTTCTATCGCCAGCTGGAATAGTGAACGCTTTGGTAACAACCTTCACCGGCAAGCCGATTTCTTTTATGACTGATCCCGCCTATTTCCGAACGGTATATATTTTGTCCGGTATATGGCAAACAGCGGGCTGGTCCTCTATCATTTATGTGGCCACCTTAGCCAATGTGGACCCGCAGTTGCATGACGCTGCAACAATTGATGGGGCTTCATTGATGAAGAGAATCTTCCACATTGATCTGCCAGCTCTTAAACCCGTCATGGCCGTCCTGTTCATTCTCGCTGCAGGAGGTATTATGTCGATCGGCTATGAAAAGGCTTACCTGATGCAGACGGCTCTGAACACACCAACCTCGGAAATCATCGCGACTTACGTATACAAGGTGGGGTTGCAATCCGGCGATTATGCTTATTCTACGGCAATCGGATTGTTCAATTCCGTAATTAATGTAGTCCTGTTGATTTTCGTAAATACCGTCGTCAAGAAGCTGAACGAAGGAGAAGGGCTGTATTAAAGAAGGAGGTATTTATGGATATTCATTACACCGGGAAGGACCGGATTCTGCTCATTATCAATTATATTCTACTTGGTTTTTTTGTTCTCGCTATTCTGTTACCGCTGGTCTATGTGGTGCTTTCGTCCTTTTTAACTCCAAATACCCTGATTACCAAAGGGTATGCCATTACATCATCAGACTGGACACTCACGGGATATGCCAAAATCCTAAGCAACAGTGCCATGATCCGCGGTTTTTTTAATGCTATTTTTTATTCAGCAGCCTTTGCGTTCGCAACCGTATTATTTTCCGTCTTCGCGGCTTATCCGCTTGCGATTGAAGAGTTGGTAGGGAAACGGTCCATTATGATCTTTTTCCTGATAACGATGTTTTTCGGTGGCGGTCTGATTCCTACCTATCTGGTGATTAAGGATTTAGGCATGTTGAATACGGTCTGGGCCATTATTCTACCCGGCTCGATCAGCGTATTCAATATTATTCTGGCAAAGACTTATTTCCAGGGACTTCCGAAAGAGCTGTTCCAGGCGGCGAGTATAGACGGAGCTTCCGAGCTCAGTATTTTCTTCAAAATCGTCCTGCCGCTTTCCAAGCCTATTATTTTTGTTCTAGCTTTATACGCTTTTGTCGGACAGTGGAATTCTTATTTCGACGCCATGATTTATTTGGATGATCCGAAGCTGTTTCCGCTTCAACTGGTACTCCGCTCCATTTTGATACAGAATCAGGTTCAGCCCGGCATGATTGCCGATGCGATGGCACAAGCGGAGCTTAAGAAATTGTCTGAAATGATTAAGTACTCTGCCATTGTCATATCAAGTTTGCCTTTGATTGTCATGTATCCATTCTTCCAGAAGTATTTCGAAAAGGGTGTCATGGTAGGTTCGATCAAATAAAAAACCGGGGGTATAGAGATGAAAAAAACATTACTAACTTTGTCTGTGTTGGTACTTTCTACTTCACTGCTTGCCGGATGTGGCGGTTCAGGCAATAATTCCGCGGCATCCGAAGATTACAAGCTGGAAAATGTTACTCTGCCGCTTAAAGAGAAAGTTACTTTGCATTTTATGACTCAAAGCTCGCCGCTGGCACCTTCCGATCCAAATGAAAAGTTGATTTATAAAAGACTGGAAGAAAAAACAGGGGTGCATATCGATTTTACCAACTTCACCTCCGATTCCTTCATTGAAAAAAGAAACCTAGCTGTTGCCAGTGGAGATCTTCCAGATGCCATACTGGATGCCGGCTATTCCGACTATGATTTGTTGAACCTCGGACAGGATGGAACCATTATCCCTCTGGAGGATTTGATTAATAAATACATGCCGAATCTACAGAAGGTATTGAAGGAAGCACCTGAGTACAAATCCATGATAACTGCACAGGACGGGCATATTTATGCTTTTCCTTGGATTGAAGAGCTGGGGGCCGGGAAGGAGAGCATTCATTCTGTAAACGACATGCCATGGATCAATGTGGAGTGGCTGAAAAAGCTGGGACTTAAAATGCCAAAAACCACCGAGGATTTAAAAAAAGTTCTGCTCGCATTTAAAAATGACGACCCTAACGGAAATGGCCAGGCGGATGAAATCCCGCTGTCCTTTATACTCAATAACGGCAATGAGGACCTGAATTTTCTGTTTGGATCATTTGGTCTTGGGGACAACGGCGATCATACTGTAGTGACCAATGAGGGGAAAGTGGTCTTCACTGCCGATCAGGACGGTTATAAAGAGGGGATCAAATACCTTAATGAGCTTTATAAGCTGAACCTGATTGACGAAGAGTCATTCGAGCAGGATTACAATACGTATCTGGCCAAAGGACAGAATGAAAAATATGGTCTCTATTTTCAATGGGATAAGGCGAACATTTCAGGAGACAACGATAAATATGAATTGATGAATCCGCTCGCGGGGCCAAGCGGTGAAGTCAATGTGACCCGCACGAACAATCTCGGCTTTGACCGGGGGAGAATGGTGATTACCAGTGACAACAAAAATCTTGAGCTTACAGCAAAATGGATTGACCAACTGTATGAACCCATCCAGTCCGTACAGGACAACTGGGGCACCTACGGCGACAAAACTCAGCAGAACATTTTTGAATACGATGAAGCGAGTCATATGCTGAAGCATCTTCCGCTTAAGGGAACTGCGCCAGTCGAGCTGCGTCAAAAAACGAATATCGGTGGTCCATTGGCAATTCTTGACGAATATTACGGAAAAGTAACGACCAAGCCCGACGATGCAGTGGGGAGGCTCGAGCTCATAAAGAAAAGACTCGTTCCTTATATGAAGGCTGACCATAATTTCCCGAAAGTCTTCTTCTCGCTGGAGGATCAGAAGCAGATCTCCACACTGGAAACCGATTTGTTTGCTTACGTTAACCGCAAACGGGCAGAATGGATCAAAACAGGCAAAGTGGAAGAAGAATGGGCGGAATATAAGGCCGAGCTGTCCAGACTGGGACTAGACAAATGGCTGGAAATCAAGCAGAAAGGCTACGACCGATATCTTAAAGATCAAGGCTGAAATATATAAAAGGTGGTTGGGCTGTTAAACACCTTATCAACAATCAATAGGAGAGTGGATACCATTAAAGACATGTTCCTAACGGGCGACAGTAGCAGCAGAAAAGGATCACGAAACAGTTATTATAGGGAGACATACAGGCCTCAATTCCACTATTCACCTGAGAAAAATTGGATGAACGATCCAAACGGCTTGGTTTACTATGAAGGAGAGTACCACCTGTTCTACCAGCATACGCCCCATGATACGCAGCCTGACTTTGGCCGCATGCATTGGGGGCATGCGGTAAGCAAGGATCTAATACATTGGGACGAACTCTCACCGGCAATTCCGCCTGGAGAGGACGGAGCGATCTTCTCGGGAAGTGCGGTGGTGGATAAGAACAATACAAGCGGATTTTTCAACGAAGAAGGATCAGGATTGGTTGCAATTTATACGAATGAGGGCAACAGGGCTCAGCCCGGCAAGCCGCAGGTGCAAAGCATTGCTTACAGCAGGGATAAAGGTCGAACCTGGACAAAATATGAAGGTAACCCGGTTTTATTCCCAATGGAAACGCTAGACTTTCGTGATCCGAAGGTGTTTTGGCATGATGAATCGTCGATGTGGATAATGGTCCTTGCCGTAAGAGAACGTGTAGAATTTTACACATCTCCAAACCTGAAAGAATGGTCTTTTGCAAGCGAATTCGGTTCTGACATTCCGCATATCCACCGAGGGATATTTGAATGTCCTGATATATTTCAAATCCAAGTGGATGAGGATCCTAATACCACAAAGTGGATTCTGATGCTAAGTGTCGGGGATAGAAATGGTGTGAATCCAGATGATCCGGAACCACCGGCAGGTGGTTCTGGCATGATGTATTTCATAGGCAACTTTGACGGTAAGGCATTTGCTCTGGATGGAACGTTGGAATCTTTCGATACTATTAAATGGGTAGACTACGGATCAGACTTTTACGCGGCCGTGACCTGGAATGGGATTCCAAACGAGGACGGTCGAAAGATTTGGGTCGGCTGGATGAACAATTGGCGTTATGGTACCACGCTACCTTCAGAGGAATGGCGTGGCAAGATGTCAATTCCTCGTGAGCTACAGCTTAGGACTTATCCGGAGGGGCTTCACTTAATCCAAGCACCCATAAGTGAATTAAGTCAGCTAAGAAAACCAATTTTGTCTCTGCAAGACTTGACGATTAAGCCAGGTATGAACGTGTTGTCTGATTTCTCTGCTGCAAAGGCAGAAATTATTGCAGAATTTGAAATCAGCACTGCCGTGGAATTCGGGTTTAAAGTGCGGAAGTCTTCTAATCAGGAGACGATCATTGGATATAATATCTCGAATGGGGAGTTGTTTGTCGATCGGACGAAGTCGAGCGCCATTAATTTTCATTCCGATTTCACAGCAATACACAAGGCCCCTATGAAGCCAGAGCATGGACGGGTACAACTGAGTATTTACGTGGATTGGTCAAGTGTCGAGGTCTTCGGAAATCATGGAGAAACAATCATTTCAGACATGATTTTCCCGGACTTGGAAAGCAGGGGGCTGGAACTCTATGCCATTGGCGGAGAACTAAAGGTCGTATCGCTTCAAATCAATGATCTAGTAAGCATTTGGGGAAATGAGAATGTTTAGACGTTAACTATTGATATTATTCAAATTTTAATTATCTCACGACGGAACTCGTTAAGCATTGGCTTGATTCGACGAAGTGGTTACAGCCCGGTTGCGTGCATCCGTATCTGAAACTTGGTCCTCAAAACCAATTAAAGTAACATTTTTCTGCCTGGACACGTAACACCCGGTCGGCTCACAACCGTATCGGGTGTTTTCATATCCTTGGAAAGTTAGCAGAACTCGAAAGACGACCACGGAGCAATCTCATTAAAAGTGAATAAGGGCGATTGCTCTGCAGTGGTGAAAGGCGTAAGAATCTGTCCGTGCATGCCCTGGTCAATTATCCTCAATTATAATTTCCATAAGAGAGAGAAGATTATAATTGATGGTCTTGAGTTCTTTGAACTTAATAAGAGATACGATATGTTAGAAATCAAGTTTTCATTTCTTGAATATACTCTAGCTGATAGAACGGGAAAGAAAAAGAACGATATTTAGAAGTGATTTCGAGTGTATCAAATGAAGATCAAACATGGAAATTAATAAAACATGATTTTATAAGGTTATATGTTTATAGGATATGGGGTGGCAATACAGTCTCCCAAGTTAGAATAATTCGCCACGTTTAAAATCCCCATTACTGCAAGTTGAAAATGCATCTCATCCATAAGGCTGCTTAGGAAATGGCTTAGCAGTTAATACAGATAATTAACCCTTCCGTATAACCTAGCTCAGGCAAATTGTGCTCCAATATGTGTTATTCCATATCTATTACCTCTATTAGGTAGTATCACCTAAATAAGAGATATTAATTTCTAAGTAGTGTTAGTAGAGCATGTTTTTATGTTTAGATTTTCTAAGAGCAGTATTGGTGATTTGAAGGAGATAAATTAATAGGTTTTCTAATTTAAAAGTGACTTTTCAAGGGGGATAACAGCTTGGGAAGAGATGCTGTACGCAATTAAATAATGGTCAAGAAACATCCAGACAGATTAGACTTATTTTAAATTTATATACTATATACAGTATACAAAATATATATAAACACATTATATAGGGTATTTAGGAACGTATTTTTTATTTTGCAATTGGCTTTTACTATAAATCGGACTAAGCTTGAAATAAAAAAGGGCTTATAGCTATGTTTTTTATAGTCTATCTATAAAGAAGAGTTAAACTTGGGGAAACTAACAGAAAGTAACAGACAATTGCATAGTGTTGGAAAAATTTAAACACCTTCAAGATAATACCCTATTTATGAGAGAGATCGGGAATAATCTTGGAGGTGTTGTAGATTAATCACACTGATTCGCTATATATAAAATTTCTCTGAGTGGAAGTACCGCCAAGTAAGGGCTGTGGGAAAGCATCCCTGGCCATACTCGTGATGCCTCGCTCGAACTAACTATGACTTTCAGAGGATGATATTAAGAGTGGTAAAGGTTAGTAGAAAAATCTGGCGTTGGCGTAATCCTCGCCAGGTGGCATGGAAAGTTGCAACATATGGTTCATATGGTTTGTAGGACGCCTATTAATTGTCTCTTACTTGTCTGAGAAGTCTTATTTTAGCTAAAAAAATCATGTCCGTAGTAAGTGCAGCACAACAAAAATGTTGATGGCTACACAGCCTTACATTGAATTTGATAATTGACGTTCATTTGAGCAAAATGTTAGAATCACATACAATTCAGACAAGCGTAGTGATCAATGGAGACTTGTCTTTTTTTGATGCTTTTTGAACATTGGGGGGATATTCATGTTGATTTCAAGAGTGATCAACAATAATGTGATCACGGCGATGAATGAAGACAACAAGGAATTGGTGATTATGGGTTTAGGGATTGCTTTTCAAAAGAAAAAAGGCGACACCGTTGATAAGTCCAAAATTGAAAAAGTATTTAGCCTTGAGAATAAGGAACTTACCGATAGACTAAAGACGTTATTAAACAAAATATCGTTGGAGGTTATGTCGCTTACAGAAGATATTATTAACTATGCTATGCAGAAAACGAATCGAAAACTGAATGAAAGTATATATATTTCGCTTCCCGATCATATTAATTTTACAATCGAACGTCATCAACTAGGGATAGATATTCATAATGCACTCCTTTGGGAAATAAAACGATTCTATAGATTGGAATTTGGAATCGGCATGGAAGCTCTGTCCATAATTAAAGAGCGTCTTGGTGTGGAACTCCCTGAAGATGAGGCTGGCTTTATTGCCCTCCATATCGTTAATGCTCAAATGAACGAAAATGTACCTGAAGCGGCAAATATCACAAGATTAATTAAAGAAATCCTAAACATTGTTCAATATACATTCAGAATTGATTTGGATGAAGAATCGCTTAACTATTTCAGATTCGTAACTCATCTCAAATTTTTTTCCCAGCGGATGTTTAATAAAATTATGACGGAAAGTAAAGATGAGGAATTGCTAAATATTGTGAAAGAAAAGTATAAGCCATCTTATGAATGTGCCTGGAAAATCAAAGAATACATCAAGCTAAGCTATGATTATCTCTTAAACAAGGACGAATTACTCTATTTGACGATCCATATTGAAAGAGTGGTCAACAGGAGTTGAGATCTTTACACCTGATGTAAGCGTTGACAGATTCCAAAGTACGTGCTAAATTATGTTCATATTCACAAACCGAATAATTCTTTAGGATAAGTAGGATTGTAACTGCTTCGAGCAGGCAAGACCTAAATTCTAACGAACTTACGACTACCGCGGGGCGTAAGTTGGTTGAATTTGGGTCTTTTTTTGTTTCCGTTTTTCATTAAAATCCCGGGGGGATCAGCATGAGCAATCAGAAAATTGCACGAGAAATACTGCCTTTATTAGGTGGAGAAGAAAACGTAAAAGATGTAACTCACTGTGTAACTCGATTGCGTCTTACCCTTAAAGACAATGAGAAAGCAGACAAAGCTGGTATTCAGGCTATACAGGGTGTTATGGGAGCGACAGTCAATGGGGGGCAATTTCAAATTATTGTTGGGGATAAGGTATCCGATGTTCACAGCGAATTTATAAAATTACTGGGTAACCGTCAAGTTGCGGATGATAGTAGTTCTGCATCAGGTTCGAAAGGCTTCAAAGGGATTCTCAATTCCTTCTTTAATGTCATCTCAAGTATTTTTGCTCCAATCATTCCAGCAATCATCGGGGCGGGATTACTTAAAGGGATTATCACATTACTCTCGTCTTTTGAACTCGTATCTTTGGAAAGTAGCACATATAAGTTGCTATCTGTATTCGCTGATGCGGCTTTTTATTTCTTGCCTATCCTTCTTGCTTTTAGTACGGCGAAAAAGTTTAATGCTAACCAATATGTCGCTGGGGCGATTGCGGGTGTTTTGATTCATCCTAACTTAGGTGCTCTTTTGAACGGTGAATCACCTGTCACCCTAGTTGGCATCCCGATTACTTCAGTCATATACGCATCGTCTGTATTACCCATTATTCTGGGCGTGTGGTTTATGTCTTATGTGGAAAAGGTTTTAAAACGTATCATTCCTAAGGTTCTTCAGTCTATCTTTTTGCCACTGCTTACATTGTTGATTGTTTCTTCTATCATTCTTATTGCGCTTGGACCTGCTGGTACACTCATAGGAAATGGAATCGCCGTCGGATTTATTTCACTATACATGAACTATGGATGGCTAGCGGGGCTTCTTCTCGGAGGATTTTATCCGCTGATTGTCATCACAGGTATGCATTACGGGTTCTTGCCAGTCATGTTCCAATCCCTTTCTAAGTATGGTGTTGACTATATAATGGGGATTGCAGTTGCAGCCAATTCGGGTCAGGCAGGGGCGACTCTTGCGGTATATTTGAAAACCAAAAACAAAGAATTCAAGGCTGTAGCTGGAACAGCAGCACTGAATGCCATTATCGGGATTACCGAACCTGCTCTTTACGGTGTAACCGTTAAGTTAAAAAAACCGTTGATCGCAGCTGCTATTGCTGGAGGCCTGGGCAGTGCAGTAATGGGATGGTTTAAAGTTGGTGCCACGGGAATTGGTACCGGGCCGATTGCAGGGTTACCATTTTTCTTCGGTTCCACATTCCTGTATTTCTTGATCGGCTGTGCAGTTAGTTTTGTTGTTGGTTTTGTTCTGACACTCATTATTGGATTCGAAGATATTCCAGAGAGAAAAGAAGCTGTAGCCGTCTCTTCGAATAATACAATTACAGGGACGATAGAGAGTGATCCTAGAGCACCCGTAACGGTACAATTTAATAATCCAGATCGTGTTCAACCTATTCTTAGTCCTATTCATGGAGAAGTGGTAGAACTCTCGCAAGTCAGTGATCCTGCCTTTGCAGCTGGTATGATGGGCAAAGGAATTGCAATTAGACCCACTACAGGAAGAGCGGTGTCACCTGTGAAAGGTACGGTCGCGACTGTTTTCAAGAAGAAACACGCCATTGTTGTTGTGGCTGACAGTGGAGCAGAAATATTGATTCATATTGGCATAGATACCGTTAAACTGAATGGTCAACATTTTGAGACTCACGTTGAAGTAGGTCAACATGTTGAGGCTGGCGATCTGTTGGTTGAGTTCGACATAGAACAGATTAAAAAAGCTGGCTATGACACGGTAACTCCTATTATTGTAGCTAATTATAATGACTATGTCGATGTTAATGCAGAATCAATCGGAAGTATTGATGAAAAAGATCCTTTAATGAAGGTAATCGGATAAAGAAAATTTGGAGGGTGAAAAACAATGGATTTTACAAAAAAATCGGTGAATGAAATTAAAACGTCGGGGGATTTATTCCCCCCTGACTTTCTCTGGGGCGGAGCCGTGGCTGCGAATCAGATCGAAGGTGCATATCTGGAGGATGGTAAGGGATTATCTGTCTCAGATGTGTTGTCGGACGGAATATTCGGTCAGATCCTGGATAAGCCTGATGGTGAATATCTCAAACACCAGGCCATTGATTTTTACCATCGTTACCCCGAGGATATCGCATTGTTCGCAGAAATGGGGTTCCGAACACTAAGAACTTCTATAGCGTGGACCCGGATTTTTCCGAATGGAGATGAAGCCATTCCTAACGAAGCAGGTCTGGAATTTTATGATCGGTTATTTGATGAACTGCTCAAATACGGAATTCAACCATTAGTTACACTTTCTCATTATGAAATGCCTCTTGGACTCGTCCATAAGTACGGTGGCTGGTCTAATCGAGAAGTGATTACTCTTTTTGAACGTTTTTCGAGAGTTGTTTTCGATCGGTATGGGGACAAAGTAAAGTATTGGCTGACATTCAACGAAATTAATATGATGCTTCATGGTCCTTTTATTGCAGGAGGAATTTATCCTGATCAGGCAACTGAGCAAGTAACTTATCAGGCTATCCATCACCAATTCGTTGCAAGTGCTTTAGCAGTGAAGGCTTGTCATGAAATTATTCCCGATGCTCAGATCGGGTGCATGATAGCGGGTGGCCCAATGTATCCTCTTACACCTAAACCAGAGGATGTGTTGGAAGCCATGCGTAAAGACAGGGAGAATTTCTTCTTTGCAGATGTGCAAGTCAAAGGTAAATATCCTGGGTATATACTGCGTTATTTCAGAGAATCCAATATTGATCTCGATATCACAGAAGAGGATCTGAAGACACTTAAACACACGGTCGATTTCATTTCTTTTAGCTATTACATGAGTTACTGTGCAACGACAGATCCTGAACTTAATGAGCAATCCAGAGGCAATATTATGAGCGCGGTTAAAAATCCGTACCTTTCAGCTTCCGAGTGGGGTTGGTCAATCGATCCAAAGGGATTGCTCTACACGTTAAATCAGTTCTATGACAGATATGAAAAACCTTTGTTTATTGTCGAGAATGGCCTAGGCGCAATAGATGTCCCGAATGAGAAGGGGATTGTTGAGGATTCCTATCGGATTGATTATATCCGTGAGCATCTTGTGCAAGTCGCAGAAGCGATTCAAGATGGAGTCGAGGTCATGGGATACACTAGTTGGGGATGCATAGACATCGTAAGCAACTCCACCGGAGAGATGCGTAAACGTTATGGCTTCATTTATGTCGATCGTCACGATGATTTATCGGGAACTTTTGAGAGAACACGAAAGAAGAGTTTCAATTGGTACAAAGAAGTCATCGCTACCAATGGAAAAATCATTACAGAGTAGAGGTAAAACAGCCGAAACATGTTCCATAACGAATGGAGGTGTTTCGGCTGTTTCAAATTTAATGTTATGAACATGAATTTAGAGGACTTGCCGAGGGATAACAGGCAAACTAATCATGGTCTCAGTATCTATAAATTTTAGTGTATCTTCATCCACTAACAAACCTTGCGGCGAAACCCAAGCTGCCTCTGCTACGGCTGCATTTTCGAAGATGTATAACGAAACAGCATCATAGGGTGCTTCATCGGGGACGTAGGCTCCATCTCCCTTCCCCGGTTTTCGAGTAGGATGCTGCCGATAAGAAATAAGCCCCGGAAGCTTGGTAGCAAGAGCTCCATGAGTGAATTCATAATGATAGCGAAACTCTTCAAGTGACATCCCTGGTTTTCTTCGGAACACAAACATGATGCTATGTCCTTTTTCAGGATATACATTTAACTCTTTTATACTTTCCATTATGGTTTAGCCTCCTCGAGTTAGTTTATTTAACATATGGTTATTATAGCAATGGAAATGAACATCCTAATAGTGTCTTAATCTAGAGTTTTATGGTGTAAATCAAGTTTTGTTTGGAATGTGTACTGTTTCACGTTATGTTTTATTCCATAAAACTATTCGTATACTTCGAGCATAAAAGGGGGAAGGAACTCATGGGTGTTCTTCTTATACAAATAGACGAGAATGATTTCATGGAAGTGAAGGAGCTGATCACAAGGAATTATGCAGGAGCTAAAGTCATTACTGTGAATCAGTTGCCCGGGGATACGGATTGGCTTCTAAGTATGACAGAAATACCTGATCTTTTGGATAGACTTATCAATACAGCTGGGGAACCTGCGGTGCAACGCGTTTTACATTATATAAACTGTCACTTTAGAAGATCATTAACGTTGGAGGAGGTATCTTCTGAAGTCCATTTGAATCCAGTCTATTTCAGTCAGTGGTTTAAGCAGAAGACCGATTGTGGGTTTAAAGAATACATTACACATATTAGACTTCAGGAGGTACGACACTGGCTGCTAAATAGCGATCACACCATCAACTGGATCGCTGAGTATGTGGGGTATCAGGATACAGCACATCTATCTAAACTATTCCGAAAACATTTTGGTTTGGCTCCAGGGATGTATAGACAAAAGATAAGAAATGAACGCCAAGCATCAAGATAGTCCATTTTCAAAAAAGTATTTGAGGAAAAGGGTCACCAAGCTCAGGATTCGGCATGGGTCCTCTAACATATTTCATTAAGCATATAGGTGTTCAAGGAAAATAAAGTATTCTTTGGGAGAAGAAGGACGATTAGTAACTATACAGAATTGTGATACCTCATTTTTCATACTCGTTGAGAACATCGTGTAATACATGATGTTCTCAAATAACTTGTTTTCGCTAATCTTTAAGTTAAAGAACGGGTTATCTCGCTTATGAAGGGTACACCTGATTCCTTTTAAACAATCCCCATACCTGTTCGGCCATGTATTTCGGTGAATGTGGCATGTTATTTATAATCCACCATTCGATTACCCCAATGAATGCAAAGGCCATAAAGTGTGTGATCAATAGCTTGTCATACCCCTTATTAAGGTCCTCCATATTGACTTGGTCTTTTATGTTCCCCGTCACGATCTCTAACATATGCTCCCGAAATGCAGGGATTCCTTTATTCGAAAGCATGGAAGCGAAAAACGTATGGTTCTGCTCAAAGTATTGAAAAACAGGTGACAAAGAATGAATAAAATCAACCTTTTCCTGATTTGGATCGGTTGAGATGCAAACGGAGATCATTCTGCTCAAATGCTCATCGATGCATTGGTTAAGAAGATCGTATTTATCGGTGTAGTGAAAATAAATGGTTCCCCTGTTAACATTCGCTCGATCCGCAATCTCATTAATAGTTATTTCTTCAAAATCCTTCTCCGAGATCAAACCTATAAATGCATTAAATATGGCTGCCTTTGTTTTTAGGATTCTACGATCGATTTTAACTCCCATAATGTATAGCCTCCAGAAGATATTTAACAAATTATTCGAATCCGTTGAATATAAAACAAAAATCACTTTTTTAGCGATTGAAGAAATCAACATAATCCATATAATAATAACCAACGGACGTTATATATTCAACAAAAGTTCGATAAAGTTTTGCTGTAACCTAAATGTTCATTGGGTCAAAAGAGCAATCTAACAATAAAATATCGAGGTGATCGACTAATGAACATAACGCTTTTTGGTGGTAGTGGTGCAATTGGGAAAATTTTGACTGAGGTAGCAATTCAAAACGGGGATAACGTTACCCTTTATGCTAGAAATGCGGGGAAAATTGGACAGAAACATGAGAAGCTAAATGTTGTCGAGGGTCAATTATCTAATCAAGACTTGGTGGAACAAGCACTGTCGAATGCCGATCTCGTCATTAGCACATTGGGACCCGCACTTGATACGTCCAGAAAATTAAAAGGTACCCCTGTTGCGGATGGTCATGAGGTTATTGTAAATGCGATGAGAAAGTTAAATAAGAAACGACTCATTACACTTGCTACTCCAACCTTGAAATCTGATAAGGATCGGAATTCGATTGCCACAATTGTACCGGGAATTATGGCCAAGGTGATGTTTCCGAATGGTTATTACGAAATGAAAAAGCTTGAGGAAATCATCAAGCGATCTTCTTTAGACTGGACAGTAGTTCGGATTATTAATCCAAATGTAAGGCATAAGGAAAACGTTCATTATGCTTACTCGCTAGGCGATCAGCCAGCCAAAATGGGGGTATCCCGAGAAAATATCGCTAAATTTATGTATCATGCAGCTTCCGAGCCATCCTTAATTCATCAAATGCCGATTGTATACAACAGTTGAGAAAGGATTCCATCTGTTTATCAAGTGAAGGGAGAGGAACGAAATGAAAGTAGAGATTTGGTCGGATATTGGCTGCCCATTTTGTTATATCGGAAAACAGCGTTTCGAGGACGGGCTGGGGCTGTTTGCATCCAAAGATAAAGTGAATGTGGAGTACCGGAGCTTCCAGCTAGATCCTTATGCCGAGAAATACCCAGCTTACGATGTACATGACTTGTATGTTTCAAAGCATGGTGGCAGCAGAGAAGAAGCCAAGGCCATGCATAAACAATTTGCCCAACAAGCGAAGGGTGATGGAGTGGATTTTCAATTTGACCGAATAATCCCTACTCATTCGCTCGATGCGCATCGATTGATCAAGTTTGCGGGTACCTATGGCAAGAGTGCGGAAGTGTTGGAGCTTCTGTATAAAGCATATTTCACAGATTCCAAGCATATCGGCGACGCGGACACACTGGCTGACATAGCGGCGGAAGCTGGTATGGATCGCGAGAAAACGCTCAACGTGCTGGAAAGCACGCAATATGTGGATGAAGTTCGTGCAGATGGGCGTGAAGCAAGCAGCCTTGGAGCTACAGGTGTACCTTTCTTTGTCATCAACCGCAAATATGCGATTTCAGGCGCACAATCAAGTGAAGTGTTTCTGGAGGCGCTGCAAAAAGTATGGGACGAGGAACATCCGCTGATGACGTTAGATACGACTCTAAACCAAGAATCAGGCAATGTTTGCGAGGATGGTTATTGTACGCCAAAAAACAGCTGACGGAGGCGCCATTAAAGTAATCGTAAAACAGCGGCAGTCTAGGACTTTATTTTCTCGTCCATAGCTACCGCTGTTTCTTTTATTGGAGCTCTTTGGGTTTTAATGCTTGGCGAATCAGTTGATTGAATTGACTCATATGGTGATCAAAACTGAAATGTTCGTCAGTGGCTGTACGTGCAATAAGGCCGTCAATCAGCGCATACAACCAGAGAGAAAGGGTCTCCACATCATATTCTGGATCTACTTGTTTTTCATGAATAGCACTTGTAAGCAGATTTTTGAATGATTCACGCATGATGATATCACTTTGATTGAAGACATGTCGCACGCCCTTATTGCGTGAAGCTTCAGCCAAAATTTCGATCCATAATCTCTGGTCCATAGGATATACGGGATTACTGACACAACTAGTTATAATCGTCAGAATCTGTCCGAGAGGATCTTTTTCGGTTTCTTTAAATTCCATTTTGGCCAAGGCATGGCGCTGTTCTTCTTCCACCAGTGCAATAATAAATGCATCTTTACTTGGAAAGTGGCGGTACAGATTCCCTGCACTCATTCCTGCTTCTTTTGCAATTTCGACAATGCCTGTTTTGTGAAATCCATTGCGTGAAAAACATCGAACAGCAGCCTCGATGAGCAAGCGTCTGCTATCGTCTTTTTGTTTCATTCGTTTCGATTTAGGCGGTTCAGAGTTATTCATTGTACTTCAAATGTACAGGGATACCTTCTTGGCTCTTATCCCTGTAACCTCCTTGTTTCGCGAAATAATGTACATCCATCATACCATGTACATTACCATAGTCTGCATTTGGATTAAAGTGTATTAAAGACTGGACGCTCTTTATTATCAATATCTCCAAGCAGAGGTAAACGAGACAGCATGTTCGCCAAGAAATAAGAGTCCCAAGGGAAATGTTCAGTGATCCCTAGACCGACTACATCATAGGATTTGGCTACATCTTGCAAAACTCGGATAATGGTTTCCATACTTGATCCTTGTGGGAAGCTCTTGGTGTATTCTTCGTATGTTCCCGGATAAGCAACCAGAAGAGAACGGAATTCTTTCATATCCAGAACATCCAGATCAAAATGAATAATAATCTTGGACGGTTTTTTCTCAGCTAGCCATTGGAGCACTTTAGAACTATCCTGCTTAATTTCATCGGGACCTACAATATCTAATTTCATGTTTTTCATGGGCTCTGAGTGAAGAGCATCGATCATGTCGTTCAATCCTACATATAGGATTTGTTCAGGTTTAAAAAGATGGGGCACCTCTGCAACAAATTCCTGATCACCTACCCCAAGCAAATTGGCAAGAACATGAGCATGATGATTTTCAAAGTCTTCAGGGATCGAGACATCAGGGTGAGCATCTACCCATAACAGAGCAACATCTCCATCATATTTCTCATTCAAATAAGAAAAAGGAGCAAGTTCTACACTGCAATCCCCTCCAAGGACAACGATACGTTCAGGGTTATGTTTATGAATTAGACTTTTGGCTGATCTAGCTTGTTGCAATACGGTACTTTTGGCAATTATACCTTGTTCTTTTTCTACATTAGGGTTCAGATCGACGGGTACTTCTTCAAAAGGACCATTAGACTTGGGAGCAAGCCAGTTTAACAAGTGAGCTCCCAGAACGTAAGGAGGGTTGTTCCCTCCTTGCCATTGAGGGAATAACAAACGCAGTGTACGGCTTGTATCCATTTCATTCATAAGATATTTCTCCTTTTATTTAAGTTAGTGATCGTTCATTCACTGAAAATGATACAAGATTACTTTTTATATTGCAAACCCTAAATAACAGGGAATGCCTATTTGAAATTATGCTGATTATACAATGACAATCATTGAGCTTATAAAAGGCAGGCGTTGATGACGGCCATTGCACAGAATGTGAAGAAAATGGCCCGACACCTACATGTCTTTTGTGGCTTAGAAATAGGCTTTCTCAACTTAAAAATTATTCCACATTGGTTGATGATTTTTTGTGACGTTTAATGGGTGAACCAGAGTTATCTTTAATAAATTTTCCACTAAACAGCTTTGTGAAAGATATCTTTCATGATACAGTGGAAAAACGGTGTAGTTTTACCGCCGCCATTTATTTGAAAGTGGAATTATGTACTATAATAAGTAAGCATTTTAAAAACTTTCTTGAATTAAACTGAGGTGCTCAATGAATCGAATTTTACTGGTTGAAGATGATGATAATTTGGTGTTCGGTATTGAATATACTTTAACAAGTGAAGGATATGGCGTTGTTCTTGCGGGTAGCTTGGAAGAAGCCAGAAAGGCATTAAAGACAGACGACGTCGATTTAATTTTGTTGGATATAAATTTACCTGATGGTTCAGGGTATGACCTGTGTAGGGAAATCCGTGCATTATCCCAGGTTCCCATCATTTTTTTGACAGCTTTGGATGAGGAGACAAATGTTGTTGCTGGTCTTGATTTGGGAGCAGATGATTATATGACCAAACCGCTCCGTACCAAAGAACTTCTCTCTAGAATGAAAGCCGTATTAAGGCGCAATCATAAGCCCAAGGATGAACCGAATAGATGGATATCCGACGATATTGAAGTTCGAGTTCTAGAAGGAATTGTTCTTAAAAACAATCAGGAACTTTTATTGACGGGGCTGGAATATCGATTGCTATTGATGTTAATGACTCACCCCAAGCAAATTTGCAGCAGAAGTATCATCCTTAACAGTCTGTGGGATATGTCAGGAGAATTCATTGATAACAACACCCTTTCAGTTCATATCAGAAGGTTAAGAGAGAAGATCGAGGATGTTCCTGCAGTACCGAGATACATCATTACCGTTCGAGGAGTCGGATATAAATGGAATGCAGATATTGTAGGGAGATAAACCATGAATGAATTCGTCCGTAATCCAGAGTGGAAGTCTATTACTGTTAAAGCGATCGTATTACAAGTTATGTTAGCGGTAATCATATTCTTTTATATGAGTTATCAAGTCAGTCAGATCAATAAGGCCGTGGTTAATCAAAATGCTGCATTGATTGGTTATGTTTTGAAGCAAGCTCCTCAACTAGAAAATGAAATTATCCACTTTATCACTCAGGGTGCACAAGAAAATGAAATCGTAGAGGGAAAACGCAGCCTGGCTCAATATGCATATAAGGAAGATATGCCCGTAAACGATCAACCTGTACTCTCGGATAACGCCTTACCCATGAAAACGGCGGCTCAGGTTTTGCTTTATAGTATTCCATTACTGCTGTTATTGGGATGGGAATACCGCAAAATATTTAACAAGATTCGAACCATAACCTTTGCAGCGGAGCAAGTTGTTGAACATCAGTTTGATCAACCGCTTCCGGAGAATGATGAAGGGGACTTTGGCGCATTAGGACGAAACTTTAACGCGATGGCCGAAAGGTTACACAACAGTCTTCGGCAACTCCAACAAGAGAAAATGTTTCTACGCAACTTGCTTTCCGATATTTCGCATCAGCTCAAAACGCCACTAGCAATCCTCATCGTTTTTAATGAAAATTTGCTAAATGATCCTCATATGAAAGAAGAAATGAGAACGAAATTTCTGGATCGAGGCCGTCAACAACTAGAGCGAATGGAATGGCTGATTATCAGTTTGCTGAAGCTGGCACGGGTCGAAGCCGGAGCAATAACGTTCCTGATAGAACGCGTTCGAGTAAGAGAAATGATCGATCATGCTGTACATTCGTTGCGAATGTTATCCGAGCAAAGGAAGCAGAAGATTCACATTCATGGTGGAGAAGATATGTATGTTTGGGCGGATGAAGAATGGCTAACAGAAGCCTTGATTAACTTGATTAAAAATGCACTGGAACATACGCCACTAGAGGGAGGAATTGATGTTATTTTAGAAAAAAATTCATTATTCCAGACAGTAATCATTCGAGATCAAGGAGAAGGCATTTCCCCAGAAGATTTGCCTCACATTTTTGAACGATTCTATAGAGGGAGAAGAACGACAAAGCCGCAAAGTCTTGGCATTGGCTTGTCTTTATCCAAGTCCATTATTGAAGAGCAAGGCGGTATGATCACCGTTGTAAGTCAGTTAGGGCTAGGAACAGAATTTAGAGTTTCGTTTAATAAATGGGATAGTGGAGGAAGCTTACAATAACGTAAGCTTCCTCTTCACTTTATTGTAAGCTTCGATCTTTATAATAACAAACATACAAAGTGAAACATTAGCTCAGGAGGTAAACAGGTGGAAATACTAAAAACTATTGATTTATGTAAAACTTATGGAAGTGCAGAGGCAAAGGTTGAAGCTTTAAAAAATGTCAATTTCTCTGTTCAACATGGAGAATTTGTTGCCATCGTAGGAGCCAGTGGATCAGGAAAAAGTACCTTAATGCATCTTCTAGCTGGAGTGGACCGCCCGGCTAGTGGACAGGTCATCATCGATGGTACGGATCTTTACTCCAGAAGTGAAGAGGAGCTCGCTGTATTCCGAAGACGGAAAATTGGATTTATTTTTCAATCATACAATCTGATCCCGGTCCTATCTACAGAGGAAAATATCAAGTTACCGATGCTATTAGAGAACAAAAGGGTAGATGAAAATTATGTTCAGGAATTAATGGGTATATTAGGTCTGACCGAGCGGAGACATCATCTTCCATCCGAATTGTCAGGCGGACAACAGCAAAGAACGGCGATTGGCCGTGCGTTAATTAATAAACCGTCAATTATCTTGGCGGATGAACCTACCGGAAATCTGGATAGTAAAAACAGCAGGGATATTATGGACTTACTTATGTTTTCAGTTAAAAAATATAATCAGACGTTAATCATGATCACGCACGATTTGAATATTGCTAAAATCGCAGATCGAGTCGTAAGAATCGAAGACGGAGTCCTTCTACAGGCAAATGAGGTGAGTGAAAGTTGAAAAGCTACACAGATCTTACTGGAAAATATTTAAAGGGACAGAAAAAAAGATCGATGCTTACAATCTTAGGTATAATCTTGTCGGTTACACTGTTTACTTCCATTGGAACAATCGGGATGAGCTATTGGGATAAGTCAGTCAGACAAACCATGCAGGACTTCGGAGATTACCACGTCTCTTTCAATGGTATTTCAGGAGAAGCAATCCCGAAAGTCAAAAACAATGCAGCCGTAAAAAGTGCCGGCGTCATCAGTAGAGAAGGATATGCTGTCCTTAGGGAAACAAAAGAGAAGGAAAAGAAGGAAGATCCGTTTGCCGCACCCTACCGGTACTTGAATGTCAAGGGATATAATGCGAATGCAATGAACATGCTTCAGTCACAGCTAGACTCGGGCAGGTACCCGGAAAATTCGAATGAAATTATCCTTTCATCTTCGAGTCTGAGTTATTTTTTAAAAAAACCAAAGCTTGGCGAAACAATTACGCTAAACCTTGGAATCCGGAAGGTGGCGTCAACTGGTGAAGACAAAAAGATTAACGGACTTGGCGATTATGGTTGGGATCTTGACGAAGCCTTCCAAGCTCAATCCCAAAGAGAATATACTGTTGTAGGCTTTATGAAGCCGTCAAGCAAAGAGAATTGGTCTTCCGGATACATCTTTCCTGCAATTACTTTCAATGATAACAAGAGTATCGATAACTACAAAAATTACTTTATTTACGTCAAAATGAAATCTTTGAAGAACATCAAAGAAAAGACGGAAGCCTTGATGTCCTCTTTACAGCTGAGTAATGTCGAACAAGGTTCCGCTATGCAACTGGATAGGGATAACTTTATTGAAAATGTAAGAATTGAGTACAATAATGAACTGCTTAAATTGTATGGCAAAAGCATTTATGAAGGTGTGAATAACAGCTTAATCCTAACTTTCGCTGCTGTCATTGCGATTATAATGATTTGTACGATTGCAATGATTTATAATATTTTTCATATTTCTGTACTGGAGCGGATTTCACAATTCGGTATGTTAAGATGCATTGGAGCTACACCAGCCCAAATTCGCAAAATTGTGATGCAAGAAGCAACCCTGATAAGCTTGATCGGCATACCCATCGGGATTCTCACAGGAACCCTTTTTATGAAGGTATTGTTTTACAATATCAGCTTGTTAACGTTAGGTTTCTTAAATGATATGAGAATGGTCATTTCCCTACCAATTCTAATCTCTGCCGGTTTATTGGGCTTGCTGAGCGTATACCTTTCCGCTATTGGACCAGCAAAACAAGCAGCTCGCGTATATCCTCTTGAAGCGCTGAAAAATGCGGGAAGCTCGAAGGTTGAAAATATCACAAAGGTCAAAAAGTCTCTGTTTGTTAAAAAGCTGTTTGGCGTCGTAGGGCAATTCGCCAGCAGAAACTTGCAACGGAACAAGAAACGTTTCCGGATTACAGCCTTTTCCATGATTATTAGTATTATTTTATTTATTGTCTTTAGTGGTTTGGTTGATTTCATGCAGCAAATAACACAGCTCTCGGGTGCGCAGTATTCTTATTCGCTTTCCTATGATGGTCCTTCAAGTCGAATAGACGATACTGTGTATCGGGATGTTTCTAAGCTTGATGCTGTTCAACAAGCCTACAAATTTTACAGTAATCAAGTAGATGCAATCATCCCTAAGGATAAGATCAATCCCATATATTATGGATTTCATAAGGATCGATACATCGTTGCCGAAGGGGAAGGGTATCGAACAGATAATAATTTCCTTGTGTCCTACGGAGACAATGGCTTGGATGCTCTGCAATCCAAACTCACGGCCGGGAAGATTGACAAAGAGAAAATGAACCAAGAGAATGGCGTTATCGTCCTACAAAAAATAATGATGATGACAGAAGAAGGCAAACGACTAATTCTCGATCAAACCCAATTTAAGGTTGGAGATCACATCAAAATCCGAACAATTGACGGAAATCATAATGAATATCAAACCGTGACTGTGGTCGGAATTGTCGATCAAGATTTGTTATCGAAGAAATATAGTACAGGTCAAGATCTTTCATTTATTACGACGCCGAAAGTATACTCCAAGATTATGGGTAGCGACACTTATTCCAGAATATTTATCCTCGCTAATCCCGATATATCAAATCATCCTATAACGGACTATCTTAAATCATTAACTGATAAAAACGCTGGTTTTAACTACCATGATCGAGTGGCAGAGGTCGCTCAAGCTAAAAACGATGCAAAGACTTTTAGTATCTTGCTTTACGGTTTTATCGGTGTCATTGTTCTAATTGCTTTCTTGAACATTGTAAATACAGTAAGTACGAATCTAATTCTTCGTACGAAAGAATTTGCAACCCTCAAGGCCATCGGCATGACCCAGAAGGAAGTGAGAAAAATGATTATTTTAGAAGGCGTATTTTATGGACTATTTGCCGCCGTGATCGGAATTATCCTAGGGACGACGCTGAATTATGGAATACAAGTTCTCTTTGCGAGTGCTTTGGATGCAGATTGGGTGTTCCCGTGGTACAGTATCGGCATCGCTTTCGCAGGTTCGATGATTACGACGATCGTCGCAACGATTGGGCCGATGTACAGGTTGAATAAAGTTAGTATCGTAGATGCTCTCCGGAGTGAGAACTAGGATCGGTTGGTTAAAAAGTGTAACACAAAGCCAGCTAAAAATAATGAATTTAAAACAGGCACCCTTTAATCATATGGGGTGCCTGTTAAATCGTTCTTTAAATATTTCAGTAGTGATTCAGCGGGGGACGGTACGGCTATGAGCTGCTAACATCTGATATAACTAATGATATAAAATCCTTACTAGTAGATTGATCCAAAAATAATGTAACTATATTCTCATATGTAATTACGTAAAATAGTGTGCCCAAAGTGATGTAGACATTTGTCGCGGGACAAGAACATTTTGTCATTGCGGATTAGATAATTATCTAAGCAAAGTTTCTATCTTGTAGCTTATACTTTGGAAACACGGGTAAACGGAGAGGTGACAAAGAAAATCAATTGTAGGAACGTTTCCCCATTAATAACGTGTATTAGAATAAAATTATAGAAGGGGTACAGTTAAACAGATAAAGTGGAGCAACTTGCTCAAGCCAAGAACGACGCGACAACCGCCAGGATCTTTTTATATGGATTTATTGGTGTCATTGTCCTGATTGCATTCCTGAATATACTGAACACCGTCAGCACAATGTCATTCTGCGTACCAAAGAATTTGCAGTTCTTAAAGCCCTCGGCATGACACAACGTAATGTAAAGAAAATGATTCTGTTGGAAGGCGTATTTTACGGCCTATACGCTGCGGTATACGGTAGTATACTCGGAACAGTATTGAGCTATGGTATACATCGTCTCTTCAAAGGTGCTGTCGATGTAGGTTGGACGATTCTAGGGGCAGCATTGTTCTTGCTTGTGCAGGTGCCATAGCAACAACGCTCGTTGCTACAGTTTGGCCGATGTATCGATTAAATCAAACGAGTATCGTTGAGGCTTTGAGAAAGGAAACGTAGATAACTATAAAATAGATTATCACTTAGAAAGTCGCATAGATCGCGGCTTTTTTTGTTTTAGAGATTCAAAAAAAAGGGGGTTGACTTTTCCTTTGGTTTAGGGGGGACTTGACATGCGTGTGTTATTATCAAAAAGTTGAAAGTTCTCCTCTACAGATTTGGAGAGAGAATGAGATAAGTATGCAAGAGGAGGTTTACATATACACATAACACAATGCGCTACCTGTCATGGCGGTTCTGGTAAACATTATTTCTAAGTAAAGGTATTCTGTAATGCTTTGTTTATGCTATGCAGTGAAAATTAGAAAGACACAGAGGAGTGAAGGTTTTGCAATCAGGAACTATTTCAGAAGAGCAAAAGGTCCCAAATGTTAAAGTTTTACCCATAATGTTCGCATTAATGCTTGCAGGTATCATAGGTACGTTTAATGAAACAGCAATTAATATCGCTATCAGCGATTTAATTAATCAGTTTGCAATTACGGAGTCCACGGTCCAGTGGTTATCAAGTGGTTATTTACTCACACTGGGAATTTTAGTTCCCCTTTCAGGATTATTGATACAGTGGTTTACAACGAGGCAACTTTTCCTGACATCAGTCATTATTTCAATCGTAGGGTCAGCAATAGGTGCTATGGCGGGAAGTTTCGATATATTGCTATTAGGAAGGATACTTCAAGCTGCTGGAGCAGCCCTGCTCTTTCCTTTGATGTTTAATACTGCTCTCATTATATTCCCAGCCGAGAAACGCGGAAAAGCGATGGGGCTGGTCACTCTTGTGTTCACAGCGGGACCTGCTTTAGGTCCAACCACCTCAGGTCTATTGATTGATAATCTGAGCTGGCACTGGATATTCTGGGTATCGTTAATGACTCTGGTGGTTGCTTTGGTGATAGGCGTTACATTTATAAAAAATGTAGCACCAATAACTAAACCACGTATTGATATTTACTCTCTGGTTTTGTCGACAATTGGTTTTGGCGGATTGGTTTACGGTATTAGTACTGCTGGAGAAGGAGATCATGGCTGGGGTAACCCTGTAGTCATTGTATCTCTGATCGCCGGTGTTGTTGCATTGATACTATTTGTCATTCGACAACTGAACATGAAAGAACCTCTTATGAACGTAAGAACACTTAAAAACCCGATGTTTGCCATCGGTACGGCGCTAGTATTCATTTGTATGAGTGTTGATCTTGCAGCGATGTTTGTTCTTCCTATGTTTTTGATTCGTGTTCTTGAATTAAGTGCTTTGACAGCTGGATTGACTCTTCTTCCAGGCAGCATCATTTCAGCTGTGCTTTCTCCTGTTGTTGGGTCGCTCTTTGACAAATTCGGACCTAAGTTTTTGGTAGTTCCTGGTCTAATTCTAACTGCGGCCACCCTATGGTTCTATTCTGATATTACGGTTGCATCGTCAATCGCTTTGATTGTCGTCTTGCATACCTGTCTGATGGTTGGAATTATTATGGTGTGGATGCCTGCTCAGACGAATGGTCTGAATCAGCTACCTGCTGAGATGTACCCGGATGGTACGGCTATTATGAACACGCTGCAGCAAATTGCAGGAGCGATCGGGATTGCTATGGCGGTTAGTGTCATGACAAGCGGAGTAGGAGACTTTATGAACAATGTTGCTGATCCTTCAAACCCGGCTAATGCAACATTGGCTTTGACGGCTGGTATGCAGAACGCATTATTCTTCGTGATGTTTGTTGCCCTTGCCGGCCTTGTTCTTGGCGTATTTGTTAGACGAGTGAAAGTCCAAAAGTGGTCAGGAGACTCCGATTGGTCATAATGCTTCTCAAGAAGCATTGTTGATTCAACCACAGATTTATTAAAAGGTGTAAGAGCGAATAGATTATTTACGATTATCTATTCGCTCTTCTATTTCATTTGTTGGAGGGTGAACATCGCAAATGAAGAAGAGGTGAGTCTATGCATATGTCTGAAGCCGATCTCATAGAATTCCTTACATCGAACCCTCATGTGAAAATTCGAGAACCGCCTCGGGAGCCTTTACCTACTCAACGTCTTACATTTGATAGCCAAGCGGAGGAGCGCTTCTATAATAAGCGGGTTGTTCCTTTAATTATTGCAGGTTACCTTCATAAGCTAGAGCTTCATAAAACCTTTGAGATCATGCAGGCTGTGGAACACTGTGGCAAGAAGTATAAAAAAACGTGTGTATACACCTGATTTCTACATGGAACACAAAGATGGTTCTGTTGAAATCGTTGAGGTTAAAGGACGGATGATCAAAATAATGCAACGAGATTATCCTCTTCGTCGTCATATTTTTTATTTTAAAGTACTGTCTTCCAAATAACTAGAAGTTTATTGAGGTACATGATGATGAGATATAGCGCGAGGATGAATAACCCGAAATTGAATTGTATCGATATAAGAATAGTTTAAGAGTCTTTTATATCATGATCCATATTAAAATCTAATACGTGTAAAGAGGAGAGTGTTTGGAATGTCAAACCTAAGTAAAGTAATTTCACTTACCAATGAAGAGCAAAAACTTCTTCAGAATGCTACGGAATTAGTTCCATTCTTAAAGGAATATGGTACGGAAATTGATAAAAACATGCACATACCGGAAGAAGTTATCGAAAAGCTTTCAAGTGCAGGACTTTTTAAGCTCAGAACACCGAAGAAATATGGTGGATTTGAAGTTAGCATAAGGGCAATGATTGAAATTGTCTCTGAAGTTGCGAAAGGCAATGGTTCTGTTGGATGGGTGATTCAAAATTTAAATGGAAATAACTATAGTGCATCCCAGCTACTACTCTCAAATGTGGTGAGTAAAATCTTCAATCAAGTCAACGAAGTGAGATTCTGCTCGGTACTTCAAGCCATCAAAACAGTGGTGAGGAAAGTTGAGGGAGGTTATCTGGTTGAGTATGGTCGTTGGGCCTTTGGTTCCGGGTCTAAGCATGCAACACATGCATTGTTAAATTTAAAGGATGCGAGTGGAATGCAGCAAGATCCCAAAATGCAGCTTGCTGTTGTTCCCATGGATGAAATTAAAATTATTGATGATTGGCACACGATGAGCCTAAAAGGATCGGCAAGTAACAGTTTGGAAATGAATGATGTTTTTATTTCTGATGAGTTTGTCGCTTATGAGGATGCAGAGCAAGTTGATGAAAGCATGCTGCAGCATCTAAAAGGCGAAGACAGATTCAAACCTTATTTATTTTTGATAACCAGTCTCACAACAGGAATTAGCACAATTCTGGGACTTGCAAGAGGAGCGTTGGAACACTTTGTTGAAAAGGCACCCCATAAGGGAATAGCCATGACAATCCACAAATCCCAGGCAGAAATTGGACATATCCAGTACAAGGTAGGACTGGCAGCCATGAAGATCGAATCTGCTCATCTTCATATCCATCGATCCGTTGAAATTCTAGAGACTTATGAAAAGAACTGTGAGCTCCTAGATCAACAAAACTTCGCGCGGGTTCAAACGGATATTGGATATGCGGCAATGTTATGTTGGGAAGCCGTTGAAATGTTAGTGGTCGAAAGCGGCGGAAGTGTAATACTGGATTCGAACCGACTATCCCAAATATTCCGCGATATTCGTGGTGGGGCTAATCATGCGTTTACCACAGCTTCTACTTGCATGGAACTGTACGGAAGAGTGCTTCTAGGGCTGGAACCACAGCATATTGTAACGCTAAGCAGTACACATGTAATAAGAGATACTCATAAAAAGGAGCTAGTATAAGGAACTAACGACAAGCTAAGTCAGAATAAGTCTATTACATGAATAAGAAGCCACTGATTTCCCAGATCAGTAGCTTCTTATTTGTATATTGTCTGGTAAAATATTGTCACATTGTTCCTAGAATAAAGGTAAAGTTAAATCCATTATTCTTTACTTCACAACACGGTAAAGAAAATGAAAGACGTTGCTGTTCCTAAAACATATACCACAAAAATAATAAATGAATTTCGAGATTAATTCTGAAGCGCTTAAAAAATACTAAGTTAAACTCAAAATTGTGAAATTGGTTATGATACTAAGTTATGTGATTATTACTATTCAAGAGAAACTGGGGTGCAGTTTCTCTTGAATAGTAATTGTACTTTGCTTCCTAAAACGTATGATGAAGAGTTCTACTATAATGGATATTACTGAAAGTATGAGTCCCAGTGCATAGACTCCTTACAAGCATGCAACCGAAAAAGCAACTATCTCTGCAGAATCGGCCAAACACTTGCTTTGAGCCGAAAACATTTTGCTGATAAGCAAAGCGGTACCTAAGGCCCCTGCCATTTGCAGCAAATGGCGTACAGTGAGGATATAATTCTTTGGGTAACTGTTCAGTCCAGGGGTTTACACTGGCATCAACACAAGGGATACTCCCACTAAGAATATAGAATGCATTAGGATAATATACGTTGTGGTAGTCGAAGCATCAATTCCTGTAAACATCCACATTGCAAATGCAACGATGACCACTCATGGAACAATGACGACCCGCGGCCCGAAAATATCAAACAGTTTTCCGGAAATAGGTCCCATCAAACTGTTTATAATACTACCAGGAAGCATAATAATACCTGATTTAAAGGCTGTAAGTAGTAATACTCCCTGCAAATACATAGGCAGTAGTGCCATCGTGGAGAACATACTCATCATCATGGTGATCATCAGCACAACCATCAAGGCAAATATAGGGTACTTAAAGGTGCGCAAATTAAGAATCGGATTTTTGATCCTTAGTTGTCTGAAGATAAACCACGCCAATGACAAACAAGCAACACTTAGCGTCCAGTAAACTTCCGGATTTGACCATCCAAGATCACCGGATTTACTGAAACTATAAACAATGCCACCAAAGCCGAGTGTAGATAAAATGATGGATAGAATATCAATCTTGGGCTTGGTGATTTCCATAACATTGGTCAGGTATTTCACTCCTACAAAAATAGAAATCATAGCCAAGGGAATGAGGATGTAGAATAACCAGCGCCAGTTTAATGAATCGATAATAACACCTGAAAGCGTAGGTCCAAGTGCTGGGGCAGACATGATCACTAGACCCATCAGGCCCATTGCAGCACCGCGTTTTTCCGGCGGGAAGATAATCAATATCGTATTCATCATCAGAGGCATCATAAGCCCCGTACCAAATGCCTGTACAATCCTACCTGTGAGTAGAAAACTGAATGTTGGAGCAAATGCCGCAATCAAGGTTCCAGCAAGAAACGTAACCATTGCTGCTGTAAATAACTGCTTGGTTGATATCCATTGCTGCATCACCGCTGTACTGGAACTAGTACGCCGACGACAAGCATATAAGCGGTAGTAAGCCATTGAATGGTTGAAGCTGTCACTCCAAATTCCTGCATCAGTTCAGGCAATGCATTGCTTAACAAAGTTTCACTAAGAATTGCTATAAAAGCACCTATAACTAATGCTACCAATATCGGAGTTCTTTTGATTTTGTATAAATCGATCTTGCTGCTTGAAATAACGACACCGGCGGTACTCATTAAGTATTCTCCCTTTTCACATCGTCTACAAATGTAGACTAGATATACATTTGAGGATAATCATGCAAGTTTTCGAAAAAAATAATCATTATACTGAAATTCTTAAAAGATGAAATATTGATCTCACAATACAAAATGAACAGCAGGGTTCCGATGAAATTAATAGCTTTTTAATACATACCAAGGAGGATTATGATATGACATCCGAGAAGAACAGAACTTGATTTGAATGCATTTATAGCTCAGCTAACATATTTAGAGAGTTAGGATTACGACATGAGGTATTGCGCTCTTATTAAATTTTGAGCTAAATGAACAAATGATCTGAGCCTAGGAGTAAAGTATCTATTACTGTTTCCTGTTATCTTATAGGTAAAGTTAGAACGCAAGACCTTACGGATGGAAATCCAACTAAATCTCAGGGAAGTCAATTCCAGTTCTATTAACTAATTACGAAATTATCCTTATTGTGATGTAGGAGAAAAAGGGGGCTTCCTAATGTCCATGAGAACTAGCAAGTTGATCAAAGCTCCGCAAGAGCTGGAAAGTGCACCAGATAAAAAAGGAAGTCTAAAGCAGAACGGGTTATCCGTCATTAAATTTTATTTGCATACACAAGGTGATATAGGAACATGCTTCCTGAAGGAACATCTTTTGTTGTTTGTTAAATCGGGCATTTACACGGTACGTTTTAGAGATCAAGAGTATATCGTCCGGAGCAATGAAATGGTGTTTATTAACAAGTCTATGCTGGTTGAATACGAGAAATCAGGGGAACCCGGTTCTGAATACATGCTTGATTATATGATGTTTTTCCTGAATGAGAAATTGGTTGAGGAATTTGTCCAATTCGCTGGTTTAAAACCGATTTATCCAGTGAACGGTGAAGTTCCTGTATCCATTATTAAGGTTAATGACCTCACTCTATCTTACATTGAGTCTTTAAAACCCTATTTCGACAACCCAGACGATGTTAGAGATGCACTCGTTCGGATCAAGTTAATGGAACTTCTATTTCACCTGGTAGACTCAAATGATCATTTTCAATATCAACTGTTGCAACTATCTAACCATGATAGGAACAGTAGTATCGATAAGATTATGGAAGAAAATTTCACAAATCCCGTATCCCTCAATGATCTGGCTTATTTGTCTGGTAGAAGCCTGTCAACGTTCAAACGGGAGTTTCAGGCAATATATCATACCTCACCGTTGAAATGGATTCGCAATAGGAGGTTGGATAAAGCTAAGAAGTTACTGTTAGAGACGTCACTGTCTGCTACCGATGTCTGTTTCACTACTGGGTTCGAAAGCGTTGCTCACTTTTCCAAAGTGTTCAAACTTCGGTTTGGACTCCCACCGTCGGAGTTTAGACAACAGTTTAAGCGAAGAGAGGAGGGGTTGAAGGAATAGCATGTAATTTTCTGCTAAAAATATGTGATTAGCCTGTTTTCTTGGCAACTCATTCTTTTTCGATTTAAGTGTAGCGATAATATAAAATAAGAAGTTTAAAAAGGAGAAGATCGTATCTTGAATCGTTGGTTTAGGGATTTACTAATTATCAGACTTTTGAAATTAATTGAGTATGAAGAGGAAGAAATGTTCAAACAAATATATTGTAGTTTTCTTGAAAGAATAAAATAGAGGCTTAACAGAGGAATACGAACTGGTCCGGACATATTGTTCCGGCAAGACACAGAAAACGCACAATTAAAGATTCCACACAAATTAAGGAGAGAACGAAGATGGTTACGGTACTACTTATAGTTATTTACCTCGTATTTATAGGTCTCGGACTGCCAGATGCCTTACTTGGCAGTGCATGGTCCATTATGAAATTTGATATCGGCGCCGCAACAGAAATGGCAGGTTATATATCGTTAACGGTCTCGTTTTGTACTGTTGTATCCAGTTTATTTGCAAGTAGATTATTGCATAGATTTGGTACAGGAAAGGTAACTTTATTCAGTATTCTATCTACAACGATTGCCTTGCTTTGGTGTCAAAAACGAGGGGAGATTTGTGTCAATCAACAAGAACGGCAAAAACCTTAAAAACAAGGGGTAAAACCGATTTATATACATATGTACAAAATACGAGTTTTGTGAATATGTATATAGAGAAACGCATAACAGCACGATCCCTAAAAAACTTTTCTTGTCCAGTGACAACAAGTTTACCCCTTTTCTTATATGACTTTTGTTGGAACAAGCCTAATAATATTTTTGAACTCCATATTTTTGGTATCATTCTTCTTGAAAGGTATAAACTTGTTGTCACTTTCCTCGTGAGGGGTAAACTTGTTGTCATTCTCTTCGGAAGGCATAAACTTGTTGTCACATTTTCAGAACAAAATTATTATTACAAGTAGTTATAAATTACTTTTGTTCTCTATCAAGGTTTACATCACTTATCCATATTATTAACCGCGTTTCGCATTTCTTCATCAGTTAAATGTGTATAGATCATTGTCGTTTGTATTGAAGAATGTCCTAACTGATTTTTTAATCTGGGTACATCATTATTCTCTAAGTGATAACGCGTTGCAAATGAATGTCTCAGAGAATGCACGGTTAAAGCTGGTTTTCCAAAAGCTGTAGCATATTTTTCGATCAGTTTCTCTATGGATCGCTGAGTTAAGCGTCTGCTTTTTCCTTTACGACCTATGGGAGCTGCAATAAACAAAAAGGGTTCGTTTTTTTCTGGGATATATCTAGATTCTCTGATCTGCAGATAATTTTCTAAATCCAGTAGAGCTTGCTTGCTGAAATACACATATTGTTCTTTATTACCTTTGCGTATAACCCTCACTAAAGCTTTAGTCATATCCAGATCTTCAATGTTAATGCCTGCTACCTCAGAGAGCCTAAGACCTGATCCTAAAATGAGGGAAACAATGGCTGTATCTCGTTCACGGTTAAATTGATGGAAATTGAAAATACGTTTATTCTCTTTATTGATTTCTCCGTAATCATGGGCTACAAATAGCCTAAACGATTCAAAATCGTCTTCTCTGAGAATTTTCCCATCAATACGATTGGCAATGGTTTCTTGGCTTTCTTTAACCACATTTAAATCCATTTTGGCCATAACATTGCGCTGGATATATGGCTTTAGGTCACTTGTTTCAGCCTTGTTCTGTAAGTAATCAAATAAGGATTTTAGTGATGACAATTTACGGTTAATGGTTAGCTTAGTATTGCCAAGTTGATACTCCAAAAATGATAAGAAATTTTCCACTTCACGAATGGTTAGTTTCTCTAAAGTGACTAAATTAATGTTTTTGCGGCTGTCTGCGGTAAAGTTTTCTGTAACTAACCAATCAAAAAATATAATATAATCGTGACAATAATTAAGAAGTGTTGTAGGTGAAAGCTTGCGTTTTTTACTATCTATAAATTCCGTAACGAACCAAGGTAGTTCAGACAGTTTCTCATCAACGCGGTTCATATAGTGTAATTTCATTTGCTTATCCATATTTATACTAACCTCCTTATGTAATTATAATCTCTCAATAATTATTCGTCAAATAGGTATTTTACGTAATTATAAAGCCTGAGTTATCTTGTTGTTTATAACAGCGGACAAAAGTGTCCGAGGACAAGAACATAGTCCCTTGTAGGACAAGAACTTGGTCCCATTGCCGACAAAGTCCCTTTCGGGCCATAAAAAACAACTCATATGAGTTGTTTTCAATAATCATGTTTCTTTATATAAGAACCTACACAACTAATCAGTTCAAAATCTTTTTGATAATCCATGGATATTCGTGCCGGGACGTATGATTTCATCTTTGAAGTCAGTTAATCTATTTATTTTAATTCCATTTGGATGCCTCGCCCTGATGCTCCAAGACCATTTAAAAAAAACTCACAACCGATTTTAGGAGTAAAGCTACTTTCAACTTCAGCTAAACTGTTCACATCAGATGACATCTGTATTCCTCCTTTTGTTCGATTAATTCGGTTGGCGAACCAAATTTATTGTAACACTAGGGAGGAATTTTTTTTGATACATCGCTTGAAGCTCTCCTGAACCATACGCATAGCGTATGGTTTTCTTCTGACAACAAAAACAAGGCCCTCTTATCAGGGCCTTGTTTCTGCTTTCAGACATGTTTTCTTGCGGCCTTTACTGGCTCCATAATGAATGACGGCCAAATCACCAATACATTCACTTCTTTGACTTAAGAATAAATTTGTACGGAAGATTGAAGCAGTAACTTAGCTGCAGCTGCAATAAGGTCACGGTTATCATGTAGTACATCGTCTCGTGTCATCCTATGAATTACATCTGGTTGAGTCCCTAAGTCTTCAAGGGGTAAACCTGTATTGTCACCTACACGTCTTGACTGAAGGAGAGCAACTCGCATTTTAATATCGTTAGGGAGCTTCTGTAAAGGGAAGTCAGACTTAAATAATATATCTTTTAAATGTTCATGGGTAACAACAGAAGCGCCACCTGCCCCAGTATTATCATCGACCCCTAGAATTTTCCCGATATTATTGTCCTGAAATCCCGCAATAAATATATCTGTTGTACTGTAACAGCTTGCATCTGTGATTAAAACAGTGTCGCCTTTATAGCGTCTCCCAATGCTGTTAGTTAGATCAGGAGATTCTAATGGTAGGCCTAAAGAATAAACTGAACCTGTAACCGTAGATAACTCAATGGATTTTGCCCATTTGTTATAGTTCCCGTCATTAAAGTCTGAATTTGCAATTGCAAGGGTTATTTCCTTGTTAATAAAGTGCATCCTTTCGGCGTCAACTCGGTTGGAACTAAATAATTGGAGCATACGTTCGCCATTACTGATATAGCCTCCTCCGTTACGTCTAACGTCAATAATTAGACCTTTTTGCGGTAATAGCTCTAATATACGAATAACCTCGTAAAGAAAGGGTTCGGGCTCAGGATCCATAAAGCTCCAGATACGTAGGTATCCAAGTTCACCTTGTGAGGTTTCTATTGTTCGAAATTGAAAGGTGCACGGGTAACGACTGTTACTTTTAAAGAAAACTTCTGATTCTTTATTGTTGGTATTGTTCTTATAATCTGCTGTCTTTTTAATTAATTCAGTGGTGTTTCTTGCAAATAAGGTTTTTCTAATACTATTAGTAAGATCTAAAGTAAGATCTATCCCGTAATCAGCCACAAACTGTTCGGTTACAGGGGGATTTATACAAACGTCCGGGATAAACTCTTTAACTTGCCAAGGGATTTGGATCTTGTAGTTTTGATTATTACTGCGATAACCGATTATGACCCAATGTTCGTCCGGGGGTAAGAATTTAAGCATTGGCCGAACAGTCATGGCGTCTAATCCTCGTACATGCCGAGCTGCTTTATTACTACCATCTTCACGCTCTGCATTTAAAGCTACTGCTTGATCAATCGGAACTCCATTCCAATCTGTGATTTCGACACCTATAACAAAAGTTTCATGATTAACGCCATCAGTCAGATCAGTAACGATGTAGTGGCGTTCATTATCGGCATCATAGTATTCCTTCATTAAAAATGGCAAAAAAGCAGAAAACTTATTATATGGAGCTGGCAAGAAATAATTTGTATGTCGATCACGCAATTGTTTAAAAATCTTTATCATTTCGCTGTGGAATTCACGCTCTGTAAGGACATGTAATTGACGGCGTAAATTTTTTAAATTTTGTACCGGATCTATTGCATATATAGCTTTCTTTTGCGGAAGGTGAACATAGATCGACTCAATCATGACGATTGCTTGGTCTACGACTTTTCTCCGCTCCTCTAATGTGAGCTCATTAAATGTCTCATTAAAATTAGCAAGTGTGATAGCTCCTTCAATAATTGGCTCAAAAGTTTCAATTAAAAATGCCATTAATTCTCCCTCCATTTTTGTATTCATGAAATGTTTCTTTAGCGATAAGATTTGTAATTTAGTGAGGAATTATACCAATGCCCATTGCCCACCTGCACCAACATATGGATAGGCAATACACTGCCTATCCAAGTGGAAAAATGGCTTTAATTTTGGACAACAGTCGGATACATCACGCTACAGAGTTACAATTATTTTTAAAGGAACATCCGCGGCTACAACTGGTCTTTCTACCGCCTTACAGTCCAAATCTCAACCCAGTTGAAGGGCTTTGGCTGTGGCTTAAATCCGATGTGGTGAACAACATCTTTTTTGAAAAATTTTATAAGATTAGGCTTCTTTTAAGTCAATTTATGAAGCGAATCAACAAGCAGCCCTTAGAAACGATAGATCGTCCCCTCCTCAGGTTATAAACTAACTGCGGTCTATTTTTTGTTGACCGGCATTCATTTGTTCCCGCAGCCAGCGTGGAAGCCATGACTTTAATCAAGCTTGCTAGCGGAAGCAATATGCTCGGCTATTATATGAACCATGGCGGCTCTAATCCGGTCGGCAAAAAAACCTATATGAACGAACAGTTCCTTCCAAAGATTACCGGACTGCAGGCAGCTGACGGAGAAGTGCGTGAGAGTGATCACGCTTACGTCATTTATCCGGACACCGGTAAAAACAATGGAATCGTCTTTCGTACCGCCGAGGGTAAGCAGATCCGATTCATTACATTGACCCGTCAGGAAGCACTGCTGACGTACCGGTTTAACCTGTGGGGTCAGCACACGGTAGCTGTTAGTGATTGTCCGTTAACGGTTCAGAACGGTTAACTGGTCTGCACCTACAAGGGTATCCGTTCATTTAGTGTCTTCCTTTTCCCTGCTCCAGCAGAAGAGTTACGCACTACCTTGGGGCTGTCCAATAAGTAGTTTTCATACTACTCAAAATCAATACATCTATATAAGTTGAACAAAATATTAGGAAAAAATGGTAAGAATTTTGCTTCTGCATGTCGAAGTAATATAAGAAACTACTTAGACAGGCAGGAAATCAGAATGGAAAACACAGGTGCATTTCAAGAAATCGAAAGCGCGATGAAAAAAGAAAAAGATCGTCGGATGTACGAGCGGTACCAGACCCTTTATTTGTACCTGCAAGGAACCGAAGTGCAAAAACGGTAAAGGGTTACATCAAGGCTTATCAAACGGGAGGACTTCCTGGCTTGCAAATGAACCATTCTCCCGGCGCACCTGTCCGACTAACCAAAGAGCAGCAGGAAAAGTTGAAGCAGGTCATTGTGGGCTCTATTCCACATTATGCGGGCTTTACAGCACGGCACAATTGGACCCTGGAGATTATTGCTGCCTATAATCGACCGTCTTTGTGTCAGGTTTTAATCAGGATATTCAATTTAACAACGCAAAGCCTCTTTGGTGATTATATAATATTAAAACTAACCTGCCCGTTAGCTTAATGAAGCATTGTCAATCTCATACTTTATTTTCTTTTTACAGCTGTATGCTAACCAAATATCAAAGTTTGATTACCGATTTCATGCTTGGAACCTGAACAAGTTAGTAATTAGATATTGATCAAATCGGCAATAGCACCATGTTCTTGTCCAACGACATTTGTTGTCGGAGGACAAGAACTTAGTCCCTTAGCCGATTCCCACACTAATGTGTATTCCAAAGAAAAGTAAACAATCCAGATTAAAAAGCCGCTTACAGAATGATTCTCCTCTGCAAGCGGCCTGAAAGTACAGCATATGCGAAGGCATATTTTCGATTGGGCGTTCAGAAAAGGATCTTGGACGGATAGCTTCTTGCTTTGTCCTTCCTAAAGTAAATACCTGATTTTGTTCAGCGGTAGCTTGAGATTCTCCAAAACCAGCACTGGGAGCGTGTTTACGTTTCCGCCATTTTCCGAATGGACACTGAGCTTGAGGATAAAATTCCCCTCTTCATGTAAGGGACCGTCTTTGCGCCGCAAGCATTCGTTGATTTGCCGGCAAAATTCAGCAACGGACTCTTCATTCTCCAGATACGTTCTGGCGTGCTTCAGGCAGACCGGAACCGTAACTTGTCCAAGGTTATTCCCATCATTGTCCCACCTTGGATCTACCGCTATATAAACATATCTGTACACAGCGGAGCAAACCAGGGAATGTAACCACGGCTTGGTATCCTTATCCTTGAACAGTTGCTTCAATAAATTATCCATGTGGTCTTCTACGGACAGTCTGTCCGTACTGGAGTGATTGGTAAGATTGGAGATATCAATCTCCTTGGCTGTTCTTAAGCGCGGTGTCACCGCATCGGGAAGAGTGACTCTCTGGGTACGGTAAACAAATTCCGCCGCCGTCGCTCCCGTATAAGAGCTGCAACACCGCAGCAATAGCTCATTGCGTGTTTCATACAGAAGGACACGCGCTTTTTTCAAGCTGAGAATATTGAAGTCGTCAATAATCAGGGTGCGTTCCAAATTTTCCGCTAAATTGCGTTGATCAAAGCGCAAATATTGCCCGTTGTCGGGATGTATAAACTGAAAGACCCCGCTGCCTGCGCTGACGGAGCGGTAGGGGCCGATACTCATTGAAAAAGCGCCGGGCACAGCCGGTCCGCTCAGCCCCTCCAACTTAATCTCCAAACGGGAAGAGAAACCAGGCTGTTCCAAATCGAAAGTGGTCAGCAATCCCCGGCTTGCTATGCTCACCGGTTTCTTGGAATATTCCTTCCATTTACGCACGATTTGCTCAAGCTCGTTTTTCAGTACAGTAACGGCTATGGTCGGTTCTCCGCTGTCCGCTCCTTGTTTCAAGCCATCACGGATGCAGGGCATGTGATGAATGAGTTGCGCCATCGCCTGAGGGAGTTCGTCCTCGTTGTTCTGTTTGGCGAGGATTTCTTCCTCATTCCAGACAATTTCATGTTTCAGCCGATCCTGTGCACTCATCTCTTGCCGCAGTTTGTAAGTGTAATAGTAAATCCACTCCGTTGAGGTGTATTCCAGATGGGTGACTTTGAACTTCACTTTTTGAGCTAAATATTGCGCGAAATGTTGGGTGTTCTTCACATCGAACAAGTACGTCAAATGCTGGATGCCTTTTTCCAAGGACAGTTTAGCATCAGCAAACCGCGCTTGCACCGGGAAATGATGTCCCTCCTCCATCTCGCAGCCATCAGGCAATCCCATAAAGCTTGCCGCCTCAATTGGACCATAGCAGTAGATTTGCTTCATCTCTGCCGGATCGCCACGGGTGATATCTATAGCAATCGGCTGCTGCACCACGGTATCTTGTTTATAAGCTACGGCGAGCTGCATCAGCATTTGTTGTTTAAAGCGTTCACGGGCACCCTTCAGATGATAAGCAGCCTTCAAGTAACCCAAATGCTTCACTTGGCTCACATAAGACTCTGCCAATGCTTGTTTGGCTGCGCGTATTTGCTCCAGCGATTTCCCATCGTCCACTTTTCCTATAATGCTCAGATCCTGGGCTTCCAGCATCTTGTCAACAAAAGCAAATATTTGTTGTACCCAATCGTCAAGATCTTCCACTGTCTCTGTTCCGGAATGGTCCGCCGAATCGGTTCCATCCGAACACTCAGACGGATACGGCGTGACGTTAAATGTTCGGCGGCGTTTCATGGTTTCCATCGGCGCGGCAGCATAGAAGAACGTATCCGTTTGCTTTACAATGGACAAGCTTTCAGTGTTTCCAATGCCGACGAGCCAGAGCTGATCGGCCTCTTCGCCCCCCACCCATGCTCCTCTGGCTAATTTGCGGCCAAATGAGGCATCGAAATAACGCGCCAATGCTTGAATCGTCTGCTGCGCAGGCATCGACCAATCCGCAACCTTTAAAGATTCGTGCGGGATACGGCTGGATGCACTGATCGCTTCCGGAATGGAGCGCATCTCCGGATCAATATGGTCTTCATATGTCCGGGTAATGGTCAATTCCAGGTTTAAGGCAAAGAGAGGTTTGTCCACGGTAAGCTTAATCGCTGAACGCTCAATTCTTAGTTCCCTGACCACCCGAGGGATGGGAAGTCCGGGAATCGTCTGGCACAGCTTCCGCCAGCATTCCCGCGTGTATTCCCGCAGTGTGGCCAGTATGCTGTCCTCATGTGTCGTTGCCTCATCAATCGAATAGGTTAACCCTGCAGATACATAGTCCTGGGACAACTGATGATATGCCAGGGCGTAGCTGCCTTTGCTTACAGACGTCTGCTCCTTCGTTAATCGTTCCGAATTAAAATCCAAGCTAATCACCAATCCGCCGTCATCCAGCTTATAGTGAAGCGTTGTGCCCGGCCATTGATGCGGCGGCAACACAAAATCACGGTATAGCACGGGTACGGCGTGCGTATAGCTTGGACTTAAAAGCGTGTTCCCAAGTACATCCCGCGGGTAAAAGGTGAACTTGACCTCTTCGCCCAGCCCGGCATACGGGTTGTCGGCGGGATAATCGCAGTCTTCGGCCATTGACCGCCGAATGGCATGTTTAACGATAGGCAACACAACGCGATAGTGATTCCACAAACCAGCGATATCTGTAGAGGGCAGAGCAGTAACCTGATCCAGCGGTGCGATAGGGACATCCGACAGATCCTGTGCAATGAACGAGCTTCCTCCCTCCAGTTTTGTACCAACCTGAATAAACATCTTGCATAAATAGTAAGCCACTAGATTTCCCGTTTCATCCGCCGCCGGGCGGTAGATTTCCAGTCCGGCATGCCCCGGCGGAAAAGCCGGTTTTCGGCTTGTTAATGCATCCAAGAAATAGAATGTTTCTTCCGCCGCACCGATCACTGTATCCGCTGCATTGACGTATGCGCCAAGCGGAGCTTCTGGGGCATAGGTAAGTAAAATTTGCGCCGTAAACGGTATCCCTGGATTTTGCGGCCATTTCTGGTGTACATCCTCATAATAAAGGTAATTCCCCCCAGACCGGACCGTGCCACTCATATAGAGCAGACGTGCAAATGTCTGAAGACTCTGCGATGTAAAGACAGACAGGCCGTCGCCCGGGGGGGGGGGGGGGTAAAGGTTGACAGGTTGCCGCTGAACACCATGGGCGGTTGGTCGACCGATTTCCATGTATCGTCGCTCTCTAAATGCAGAATCTGGACATTTTGCAAATGAACCGCATTGGCGTCATACGCAAGCACTTTGGCCAAACGTTCCAACAATTGTTGTCCGGGACCGCTCGCTCCCTAAAGCTGTCACGTTCTCCCGGCTCCCCCCATCGTAAAATGACCATAAAAAAAGGCCAACCAGAAGATTCTGGCTAACCTGATAATACGAAAAGCTATCTGATTTACTGTTGACAATCCACTGATATATTTAATGAAATGAAGCATCGGTTGTCAGTTTAAACTCTGTACTGTATAAAATTTAAATGTTAAGGGGAGTTTAAGCTCGGGCGTGTATAAGTCTGTTTAATCACATCACAGGAGGTATATCATGAATGAATTGCGTTTAGTTCCACCTTCCCCTGCAGTACAATTTTACATTTTGAATGAGTACCGTACGAAATGGAAAAATCGTGGGTTTAGTTTTGAACAATTTTTATTTGCCCGAGGGTACCAAAATCCAGCCCATGATTTGCACGGAATGGACGACAATGTAACGAATATCATGCGGGATGGACGCAATGAATTTATTTTGATCCCCCACACCCCTGTAACAGGTACTCTGAAAGTTTTAGTCCTTTTGGTAGACTTCCCAGACGAACAAGGAATTTTACCAAAAAGTCACTATGATGAATTGCTGTTCTCTAAAAAAAATTCTCTTACTGGAAGTTTGTCAGACTATTACGAAGAGGTTAGTTCAGGGAAAGTCCATATTGAGGGAGAAGTTCACGGGTGGCTCAGAATGCCTCAAAACTATAGTTATTATACCAATGGGAGTTCCGGTATGTCTGAATCCTATCCCAATGCACGGGTACTTGCTGAAGATGCTGTGAAGACAGCTCTTTCAAAGGGGATCACCTTTGATCCTACGCTTGATAAATTAGGTAATCATGAGATAACTGCATTGTTCATCGTACATGCGGGTTTGGGTGCTGAAAAACTGAACCCCTCCTTACGAGGAAAGCATATATGGTCTCACAAGTGGGTAACGAGGAATCCAATTGAAGTTTCACCGAATCTGTATGCAAGCACATATTTAATGGTCCCGCAAGATGCGAAATTAGGTGTGTGTGCTCATGAACTGGGGCACCTTGCTTTTCAATGGCAGGATTTTTACGATCCTAACTATGATGAGGATGGTGATCACTGGGATGGAAGTGGCATGTGGGATCTAATGGCAAGTGGATCCTACGCTGGGAATGAAGTACGCCCTATCCATCCAGCGGGGCTCCATAAATCTCAACATGGTTGGGTTGGAGTGACGAAAATTTCACAATCAACGAATGAGGTTGTCTTACCTCCAGTTACAGGACCAAATGGAAAAGTACTTAAAATAAGTGGGCCTGGCTATACAGAAAAGCAATATTTGCTCTTGGAAAATAGAATAATGAATAATTTTGACGGTGCTTTACCTGGAGAAGGACTATTAGTATGGAGGGTGGATGAAGACGCTAAACAGGAAGGAAGTCATCGACCAGGAATGTTGTTAATTCAAGCCGACGGTAGAAATGATCTTAACGATCCCAACGATTTGAATGCTGGAGATGCTGGAGATCCTTTCCCAGGGTCGAAAAAAGTGAGAGAGCTTAACGACTCTGGTGTAATATCCACATCCTTCTCAGACATCGCTTCCGGAGTCAGTCTTAGAAACATCTCATTTAACGAGGCAACCAAACAGATTCAACTTGACATCATAATAGAGGGTTAGAAGAATTCTGGAAAAGACGTTATTCCGATAGGGCAATTTCCAGTTTAATGACATAGAAAAATTAACATGAAGAACTTAGGCCGATATTCTATCGGCCTAAGTTCTTCATGTTTCCATTTACGCTGTTAACGGCTCAATCTTGAGATTTGGGATCAGATTAAGGTCGAAATAAGAAACTGCATGTTTTTGGTAATGACTTGCGGGTACATTTTGTCCGGATCCGGCTGCGTCGTTTAATGATCGCTTATTCTCCATACTCAAATATGTATCACCGAAGCATGTATAGTACCCCTCGCAAAAAAATGAGAGAGCTCTTATAATAAATAGTAATGCTATGTTGGGTCCTCTCCTGTTTATACTTCTGCAGACTTCTATAGTACAGTTCTCTGCCCACACCATAGAGAATGAGCGGCTGATGGTCATTCAACATCAGAAATTACCGCCGGCAAAGGGATGAATATATTAAAAGAAGGCAAGAAAACAGGCTACCGCTTTCAAAATCTCCTTTCCCTTAAAAGCTCCGAGTTCCTCTTACAGTTCAGTCAATCTGAAGCTCCACTTCTTCAGAGACAGCCCCCACCTCATGAACATCGGGCACATAATCATGCTTCTTAAACTCGCTGGGAGGCTCCCTACTCTCAATATACCCCCGTTCGTTATATGTAGCCTCGGTCAGAATTCGATGGATTCCTTGCCCTGTTGGACGCCGAGCGCCTACTTTTACACTATCTTTTCCTTCAAATAAACTCATAGCATTGCTTCTGATATGTGAAAAGGACGGCGAATTCGCCGTCCTTTTTCATTCCCCGATTCAATTGTTGTCATTGGATGCTGCCGGTTCAATAACTCCGCTACCATACTTCACCAGCGATGCTTGCAAGATATCCACTTGTCGGAGGATCCTGTATCCTTGCTCTGCTCCTAGGGGTTGGAGGATGACCAAACCTAGATGATTCAGAAACTCCTGGAGCTGATTCTTGAACGTGTGATAATGCGCAACTAGAACCTGATTGGTTCCGGGCTCCGGCTTCTTCTCCAGCACTTGCTGTAATTCATCTACCCTGGGCAGGCGTTCATCGGTTTTTACCTCACCCTCATTTGGAAAAGCCAAGACAGCGGTCTGCAGCGCACGCTTAACCGGACTGGATAAAACCGGCATTTGCAACGGGATTTTTTTATTCCTCAAAATTTCTCCCAACTGCCGCGCATGTGCTACCCCCAACCGGCTGGGCATGGCGAAAGTAGAGATTAAAACCACCATGAAGCAACAGCAAAAAGGGATCCTCTCTTTTCGCCGGATGCTGCAGTATATCCAGCGCCCAGCGAGTTTTTGATATTTTATGCTGAACAGGAAGCAAGTTCTGCTGCGCCAGTAAACTCTCCATTGTCCGGTGACTGCTTTCCGCCGCCTCTAATCCTTTCGCCTCCGTCGATATCTCAACGATGGAATTGCCGGCCACCGTCCAGATCTCCACACTCTCCTGAAATCCGCTCCATTGCCCCTTATACTTGTGAGCAGTAATTGGACCTAACACCGTGGTTTCTGTTAGAATGGCGCTAAAATCGCGTTCTCCCCATTTCTGAGTCTTCAGCATTGGCGGGGCATTTTCAACCAGAATACCTCTCCACTCATCCAAGTTATCCGCTTGGACGATCTTTGCTTTCACTTCATAGGAAAGATCAAATGTACGGTCAGATCCGCTCCAATCAACCTCTTGTTTGCAGGTGGGGTCCTCAAGATCATATCCAAGCCCCTTTGCATGATCCATTACCTGCTGCAGATCTTGACCCTCAGAAAAGTCAAACCTCTTCTTATAGGTGATCTCCCATTGATCTTTATTTGGTTTGAACCGAGCACGCAATATCCATTTTTCGCGGAAGAAATCCTGTTGTGGCGTATCCATGAAGCGGATATCCATCTGTTGCCCTTCCGATTGATCTAAATGCACAAGCTCTGTGCGCAACGTATGCTCATCCGTAAGCACCTGGTTGGCATCGAGCAGAAACTTAAGTTCATACTGCATGTCTACATTACTCAATGAAAAGCCCCCTCCTTTCATATGCTGACAAAATCCTCATGGCGGTAAACTTGTTGCCTAAAATTCGTTCAACAGTGAGATCAGTGCCCTCAAATCCGGCAGATTGCCAATCCGTTGGCTGGCAGGTCTGCCCGGTGCGTCCTGCTGTAGACTGCCCGTTGTGCGCAGCAGCTCTCGCACAGTTGCATAGGGCAGCTGTCTTCCGCCGCGGGTCAGATGAATGCTCTGCAAGTATGCCAGAGCTCCTGCAACAATCGGGGATGCGCGGGATGTGCCGCTGAACTGGTCGGTATACGACGAATTCTCGCCGCTGCTCCGTGATAGATCGCCATAACCGGCAGTAGTCACTTCCCTTCCCCATCCTTGGGCGTCGATCGCCGATCCATAATTGGAGAAGTCCAGTCTGGAGCGTTCGGGACCGTGATTTCGGCCATGGGTTCCTTTCGGGGGAGTGCCTGCTCCGACAAGAATGGCTCCAGAATCATTCTCTTGTCTGCGAAAGGGATTGCTCCAGTTGGGAGGAAAGCCATCTTTGGGCTGATCGTACATCTGAGCATCCAGATTTTCGCCGCCGTTCCCCGCCGCCTCCACAACAAGAATTCCTTTTGCAACAGCATATTTTATCGCAGCCAACATATCGGGGTACCATTAATGGCAATATATCCCTGTTGATCGGGACGCCAGACATAGTTATAGTGCGGACCGGGGACATGCATTTCCAGCAGCAAAATGTCGCCGGTCTGCAATTGATCGGCCGCTTTGCGTATCGCTTCCGGGGCGCAAATCCGGATGGAGTCCAGCAGCACGTCGGGGCTGTCCCCTGCGGATGCGCAGCTTTCATTCCAGGCGATACCTGCTATGTGCGCTTCGGGGCAAATCCCTTTAACCCCTTTGGCCTCGTGATCCCCGCCCATCACACCAAGCACGGCAGTCCCGTGATCGTTATAATCATTCGCTGTACCAATGACACCTTGCTCATTGACTTGCAAATCCTCATGTTCAAAGTTCCAGCCACTTTCAAGATCAATGATCCGCACTCTGTTACCATAACCGCCGGGCTGGGTCCAGGCATAATACGCATCAATCCCGGCCGGTGCCGCATTTAAATAACCCTGCCGTTCGCCGAAATTCAGAGTTGCTGCCGGCAAGGGGGATACATCCTTCTCCGCTTCCAATGCAACAGGGCGGGGAATTTCTGGTTCAGGCCGCACATAAGCATCTTGAATCCGGCTGTCTTGACGCAATTTCTCGGCAATCTGATCTAATTTAATATCGGGAGCGTCGACCCTGTAAAAGGTTTGTAATCCCGCTCTGGCCTCGGCCATTTCAGCGGTCATTTCAACAGTCTCAACTTCAGCTTCCGGTTCCCGCGCAAATAAAGGGAGCAGCTGAAAGGATTCTCCCATCTCTGCAGACAATTCCGACAATAGCGTATGGACTGTAGGCAGCGGCTGAATTAGGGAGCTCTCTGGAGGATTCAATGCACCTGGGTCTGATATAACGATCAGCTCGCGTCTGTTCTTGGGCATGTGTCCAGCCTCCGATGTCCGCTTATACTTTTACCCTTTTGCGTCCGACTTCTGCAGATGCTTGGGGAGATGCGCCGGCTTCCTTCCATTTCAGCACATTGGCGTACACATCACGGTTAATCCTGGTACCGGAGTTGCTACGGGTGGCAGCACAACCGCCGTAAGCGTGAATACAAATAGCTTTACAAATAAAATATCTATTTGTAATTATGTGTTTTGCACACTGAATTATGCACTTTAAGGAATTGTTGTTTTCTTCACAGTGAAGGCTGGTGAAATATGGATTCACAAGATTAGGCTAAATGTGCTGGCAGAGGGCCAGGATCCAGGATCAAACTATGTGATTGTTCTCAATTAAACAAGATTTCGAAAGAGTGGAGTTTGATACCACCATCGTGAGAGTTCATCATTTGTATGAACCCAAGTCTTGTGCTGTCTTTCAAGGAATGCAAATTATATCTTATGTCACAATATATACAGATTAATATAGAATTGAATAAATTAAGAATTTATATAAACTAAAAGAAACACATCTTTTGTGTATATGTATGTAGGGGAAAAATAAAAAGATTACCTATGAATGAGCTACTGAAAGATAAGCAGAGATCGTTAGATGGCCCAATCTTTACTTTTCGTATGCTCCATGAACAACCATCTGGTATGTATCCTATTCCTCTCTGTCGCAAAAGTAAAAACGCCCAGACATAGGGCAGTCTGAGCGCCGGAAATTATCTGGTCAGAACATCACGCAGCGCGCTGATCGACGGCTGGAAGAAATATTCCCCACCTGTCGGAATGACCCACTCCTTATCCAACATCATTCTGCGGCCCATCAATTCGAATTCGCGTTTGCGACCGTCGCGGTCATGCTGTCCGACGATCGGATCATGCCCGCCTTCCATCGGCTCCCTCTTAGAATTCATCCAGTTCTGGCTTATGAACTCGAACTGCTTCTCAATGGAGGTCATATACGCAACAAACATAAGCCCCCGATTTCCTGCGCACGAATCACCCCCTGTCATTCCCGTCTCAAAATCGACGGGGAGCGGCTCTCCAAACGGAATGCCCCGACGCAAAATGCGGCGAACCAGTGAGTCGCTCAAGCTTCCTGTATCCGACGTTTCGTCACGAGGGTTCGTCTTTCTAATATGCGCAGCAAACGGACAAAGCGTGGCTTGTGGATCCCCTTTCGCCTGAGGAAGCTGATCTTGGCTCTCGGCCAGCTCCGGCCGTAACTTGATCGCCCGAGAATCTTCTACGAACATAAAATGGTTGTTCGCCAACTCGTTCTCAGCAAGCAACTTGTCATCCTTCTCCGGGGCAAGAAGGATCGGTGCTCCGCTCGGCCAACGGCCAACCATCAGCGCTGCGAACCGTTCCGGCTTTATCCCGGACGTCTTCGCTTCCAAACGTATGAACTCCCAGAAAGCTGCTACATCCTGTCTCAGTCGCCGGATGACCAGATAAGACCCGTTGCAAACCCATCCTGTCATGTGCAAATCAAGCTGCTTAGGTAGAAGTGAGTCATCCCGCTTCTGCTGAGGATAGCCGAACACGAACTGCCCCGGCCAAATAAGGGGCTGTCCCGGTTTGGAGTACAAGGCAGCATGTGGGTCCGACGGATCAATCAGCCGCCTTGTCAAATAATCGTCTGACATTTCGGATACCCGCCCCCGTACCCCCGGCTGAGAAATGCCGTCCTTGAATCCGAAATGCTCATGTCCCTTTAGGTCGGGGCGCACCTGTCCTTCCTGCTCAAACACGAGTCGAATCCCGCCGCCCGTTCCCGGATCAGCCCCAGGCAGTTGCTGGGTGCTCGCTTGTATCCAATTGGTCCACTTTTTTAGCATGGAACGATCATCTCCCGCTGCAATCAATACTAGATGAACAGGATTACGCTCCCCGCCGAACAGCCAGTTCTTCGCATGTCCCTCATGTTGCTCATGAGCGGTTCCTGTCGGGTCACCCAAGAACCCGGACCGTTTCTTCATTCCGAGTTTGAACTCAGAATCTTCAAAGAACCCCAGATCATCTGTCAGGCGCTTCAATCCCTCATAGGAAAAGGCGATGTTCAGCCAAGTCGCCATCATCCCGGGCGGCTCTTCGCCACGCCGCGCCCACATCATCTGATAAAGCCGATTGAATTGGAGCACCTCACGCGTCGTCGAGACATATGGGGTCCAGTAACGCAGCCATCGTTTCGCCAACGCCGGATCAACGATCTCAAAGAACAGGAATATCTGGTGGTCCTTATTGAATCCGACAAGTGAATTACCCTGTATCTCATCGATCTCCAGTAACGGTTCTTCCAACCCGTCCGCCATCAAATTCCCTCCTATGTGCTTTCAGGATTGCTTGCTCCTCATCTTCCATATCCGATTCGGCCACCATTGCTGGAGCGATACCTTGGGGGATACACGCTTGGGCATCACTGCGTTCTCCGCCCAAGCGAAAATAAGAACCGATCAACCTGACAAAAACATGCTGGGCAATCTGCCCGCCAAATTCAATCGGTTTGCCTCCGATCTCAATGTCGCCGACAAGGAACGGTTTGTCCGACGGCACCTCATACACAGCCCTTACAGCGAAACCTGGCTTACCGCGTAGTATCTTCCAAAAACTAAGTGGATCGCTGTTGTCTGGTGCAGTCCAACCGCTTGTATTCGGCTCCAACATGTAGAGACCGACAGGATTCTTCAGCGTAATCAGCGCACCCTGCCGTGCCAGCGCGTTGACTTCGCTGCCGATCAGCGGATCGCTCGCCCGCTCCTCACCCCCGTATCCCGCGCATCGGATAAGGTCATTCTGATCGCTGATTATCGTGCCTTCACCGCCTTTTCGAAGCACCGTCGCATCGGCTGCCAAGTTAATCTCAGCTCCGAGCGTATTAGCCGGATGCGTCAAGTGCATTGCTCCATGACTCGTGTTCCATTTGTTCAGTGGATTGTATCGGCTGCCAAGGAACAGATCGCCGAGCTGCACATCGGGAGAAACAAACTGCTGGTATAGTGCAAGAACGCGCTGCTTATCCCCCCGTGCGTGAACTTGCCAATTCGGGGATGAGAACGGATGTCCATTCGCCATCGCCCGCCAATATTCCGGACCCTCGCACGTAAACGTCACCCGTTTAACTTTGGTGCTTTCTTCATCGTATTCCACAAACCATTCCAGATATTCGTCATGAATTCGCGATTCCCCCGGTGCTGGTCGCTGGTCGGCTATCGCCATTGCCTGCCTCCACGTTAAGTCCGGATCTTCCGATAACCGTTTTGGGAATCCTGGCCATGCAATAGACGCTTCCTTCGCTTCTTCAGGTGTATTTGTCCGCAAAGGGTTATAAAACTGGCTTTTGCCCTGACTAAGCAAACGTTCATTTTCCCGAATTGCAGAATCGAATACATTGGAGATGAATTCGCTCCATGCCTCTCGCTGATTCGGAATAGTATCATAGTCTTCTAGATTGCCTGGCGGATCAAATCTTGATAGCACCATGTTTACAGCTTCCTTTCGTTTATGAAAATTCTAATTGTTGCGCTCTAAAACAAGATCCTTCTCTTCTTAGATAAGATAGGGCAAGGGAAAAGTGAGTGAAGTAAAAGATTGTACATTCATTTAAAATTTGACCTTTTACTTTACTAATGAGAGTCGGGTGTTCGATCGGATAATTTGTTCCCATAAACAGCGGATCGTACCCTCGGGTTGGCGTAGGCATATGAACCGAGCCCCTTATGCGCCTTTATGTTATTGCAGCGATCCGTTATATTTTATTTCCTCAGGACTTTCCAAAACATTGATCTCTGTAGGATACTACTGGTGTTGTATTATTTACCTCTGCCACTCATGTCACCTTCTTTTTCTTACATTAATTTCATTATTGACTATATATTGTATATATATTCAAACTGAAATGCAGTCCAAGGTGCTTTCTCTCCTTATCATTATGTATGATTATAAGCTTAATCAAAAATTGAGCGATATACAGTTGAACTTGTTAATGATCATTATTGCGAAATTTGCGTTCCGATTCAATAGACTGTAACGGTGTATTCAGCATAGGCCTTTAGTTCATCCAGCACCCTTTGTTCACTCTTATCCGCGTTTCCATTTGGCTTCTTTGCAGTAAACGTTAAATTGGTATCTCCCATACGTAAGTATGTGTGTAAGGCATAGGATACGTCTGGGTGGACAGATATAAATAGCTCAAGCAATTCCTCTGTTGTAAAGCTTTGCAACTTAGTAAGGTCAATATTGTGAGCCTGCTGATGTTTTTTAGAAAGGCAATTAAATATCCCCTTCGGGTTAGCGTTACTAGGTACCGTTGCTCTGCCCACACCTATCATCTGTCGCTTTACCGCTGTTGGAAGAACAGCATTAGCAAGTGAATATACAGCTTTATGGTGCCATTTCAAGTTTTCACCGCCTTTCGTTACAAACTTCTTGAATACAGAGTAATATCTGCATTATTCGGATTTACTACTGATTTTCCGATGGATAAGCGTTATGCATACCATAAACCCTCTTTTCAAGACAGAGTATTGGAACAAAAAAAGTGGTCAGGAAAAGTTTCCTGGCCACTTATAATATCGTAATTTCTAGTTCACTCACCTAATACATTAAGTTTTATTCTATAATTTCCAGATCTAAGTCTTGTCCATACCAAACATCAAGTTTATACTTTCCGGGCGGCAAATCGCCTGTTGAGATAGTAACTGGTTTATTTACTTCATCATCCGTAACAGTTAATTTTTTGCCCCAGTTTTCTGCGACCAAATCGTCGTAGTTACTTTGGCTTCCCCAAACAAATGTATTTAGCAGATACACATTTGAAACGCCTGAAAGAGAGAATGTAATAGCGTCTCCCTTTTTCACCTTTAAAATATCCCCAATAGGTTGAATCATTGTAATTCTGACCGTTCTTGTATTTCCCCAGGTCTGAAATTCTTTATTAAATTCACCATTTGATGTAACCACGGAGTCTGCGACTAAACGGAATTTATAAACTAACCGATCCTCCAAATGTTTAGGCAATATAAAGACTTTATTATCCTCAACTCTTACAGCCCCATTTTCCTTTGTGAAGGGCGTAAAAGGACTGTCACCAACAGACCACTGAACGATATCTTCTGTTGTCTTCCCGTCCGCAAGCTGTAATAAGCGATTATAATCGATAGAGAATTGATCAAGTCTATCCTTTCTTTCAGGATATTGAGCATATATCGGTGACCCAACAAGAGGCTCATTCTCATCTATAACCGTTATTTCCTTGCTACGATAGGCACCATTTTTGTCATAAATCGTCAGATCAAATTCAAAGTTTTTAGGATAATCCCAATGGTTAATATCATATGTCGAGAAACTGACAGTTTTATTGGCCGGAACCTCCAATTTACGCACCTCACCACTTTCGACACCTAACTCAAGAGATTGAAGATTAGCGAAATCTATTAAATCACTTGAAAAGTAAGCAGTGCCAGCATAAGAGCTAGTAAAATAAACGGACTCTCCGACCGTCACTATTTTTTTAGGAACAGAAATGTTAGCGTCCCCATTACGCTCCGGCGCTTGAGGTGTATTATCTTTCTTGTCGTCACTTTTTTTATGATCATCTTTTTTGGAATTATCGGATTCATTAGAGTTACTAGAAGAACCCCCACCGCCACCTGATGATGTTGTGCCTTGTGATCCCAAAATATTTGTTGAATTGCCTATTGTGACCTTAACATCACTACTTACCTTATCGCCATTCAACACGGATTTAGGTTTTATTTGGAAGGAAACATTTTCAGCATTAACTACGGCTTTATCAACAGAACCTAATCCTATTACCTTGGCAGCAGCATTAAGCACCAGTGAGAGAATAGAAGACTCTTGTGCTGTATCTATAGTTGTACCCTTAGCGTTATCAGCTACGTTTAACGTATTAATCTGTCCGTTTGGAATGTTTACATTAATAGCGAATGCTTCGACATTTACAGTGTGGAAATAACCTGTAAGGCTCACATTGGATTTTGCGGGGAGCTCATTTGTTAGAATAACTCGATCAACACTTGCTCCTTGTGAGACATCGAGGGCTGCGCCCGTCTTGATTTTTATTTCGCTTATGGACGTTGCACCTTCTGCAACCAAACGAACAGTACCATCCACTTTGTTTACAATGATGCTAACCAGCACAGAATTGTTCAGATGAACGCTATGCTCTCCACCGCCGTAAACGTAGGTTTGACCGTGGACTTTGACATTTTTCAAGAATACATCGCCGTTCCCAACGGCTTTCCCGATAATTAAATCACCTGCAATTTCCGTATTTTGAAGCGTTACACCTGTTGTGTTGATGACAACATTGCCTGACTGCTTGTCGAGTCCAGTTGAAGGTCCATATGTTCCTGATTCTCCATACCAAGCACCAGAATGATTCACAGCACGATCCAGAATCGTGACAGCCTCAGCACGAGTCAACGGTTTTTGAGGCTGAAAAGTACCATTCTGATAACCTTCAATAATACCAGCTGTCCCTACAGCATTAACGGCCTTTTGGGACCAATTGTGCAAAGATGTACTATCTTTAAAGGTTTTATTTAAATCGGAAGAAGGGATTTGAAGCAATTGGTTTATGGTCACTGCCGCCTCTTCTCTACTTAATACTTGCGTAGGGCGAAAGCTGCCATCTTCAAATCCTTTCATATATCCAGCATAAACTGCATCTGTAACAGTCGGGGCAAACCAATCGTTTTTATTTACATCGGCAAAAGATGCTGATTGTCCTGGTTGTATTTGAAATGCACGATTTAACAAAGCAGCCCATTCACTTCTAGTAATCGGACGATTTGGCTCAAAACGTGCGTTCTTCACACCTGAAACCACTCCTAGATGGCTCCATTTTGCAACCTTTTCCGTTGCCCAATGGCCCGCCATATCCCTATATGGTTGAGATACAGTAGAACTTTCTTCCTTTGTTACATGGTGTGAACTTTTGGCTGCAAATATGGGGCTAGCCCATACAGAGGTCGCTAAAATTCCAGCCGTGAAAACATTAACCCACTTCTTCATCTTTTGTGTCCTCTCATGTATGTAGTGTTAAATCAAGACTATGTACCTAATATTTTAGGTATATAGAATCACTTACCTATTATTACAAGATTAATCGATAATGTCACTACTTTTTAATCCATAATAGGTTACTTTTTACTTTATTCAAATATCATAGCAAAGGCGTGATCTACAGCTAAAGAATTCACCTCCACGACTGCAATTCTTTTTTTGATTGACCTCCTTAGTCGGTACCAGATTATGGACACAGAACACGTGTATGTCCCCTCTCTGCCACACTCCTTCCGGCAGTTGCATTTGCAACAGGAAGAAGGCTCAAAACGGCATATATTCTTACATATGATGGCAAAAGGAAAAGCACCGCAAAGGGTGCTTTCATTTCTTGATACAACAGCACATTCTTTGTCCAGACATCGAATGAAGATCCAGCTCATCCCGCCTTCAATCACAACAATGTCGTATTCTCCGATCCAATGAAGACTTCATTGATTACTCCTAAATCCGCCTTTAGCGTTTCGGTCATACACAAAAGATCACCACTTCCCCTTTAAATACCTATTTAATCGGTAATGGAACAATGTTCTTATCCCGTGACATGATACTACCCTACATCCGAATGTATAACCGATCAAGCCCTACTTGTTGTATAAGAAGAGCTTTGCTTGGTCTATTTCGTTGCGTAAGACAAGTGACCGATATTCATTTTTTCTGGATTGGTTTGAAGCACTTCTCTACCACCAACTTAGCAATATCGATTGCTAATAACTACATCAAAGTGTGTCTGGATTTCTTCATCCCGAATAGAAGTTAAACAAATTAATTGAATTTTATTCTTCTGCGCAAGTTCGATGATTGGTCGAACCACATGTTCTGAAGATGCTTTACCGAAAGGATTATCGGCGCGGTTTTACAATAGTTACAATGCAGTTTGCAATTGGTGCAATCTGATTTAAAAGCTGAATTGACGTCAATTGAGATAACATATACTGGTCAATGGCTTCGTCTGTTTTTCCTTCTCGTTTATACAATTGAATCATTTCCAAAAGATTGTTGATGTAGAGTTTCAACGAGGCCCGAGCCGAGACCTCATCATTGCGATTCCAAGTCATATCCACCATCTGAATCGTTCTATTGAACAATTCAACTTTGGAATGTTTTGGAATTTCACATATACTTTCATAAAGCGTATTGCCGCGCTGGTAGGATTGCTCGACCAATTCCTGCAAATCCGATTCAAGTTCAGCCAGGTTCAAAGCCAGATTATGCTTCATTTGCTCAAGTGCATTGAACACTTGGACAAAACAGGATAGAACGTACTCAAAGTCAAAGAGTCTTCCCGTTTCCACCAAAGACCGAACCAATTCTTTTTCAAATTGTTTGACCTTTACATTATTCGTACTTACGAGGATGGCCTTATAAGCGTTATAGGTTTCTGTTGTTTTAATCTTCTCTTCTTCGTGAGCTTTTTTGCTTTCCGCAAGACGGTCAATTTCGACTTAGCCCAATCGTACGCTTTCTCAATTCCGTCCCATTCTTCCGGAGTCATCGGCGAGTAGCTACTCGCTGCTTCAGAACTAAAATTATCCGAACCTTCAAAATGATCAAAGACCTTCGTTATATCTGACGATTGTTCTCTCTTTATTTTCATGTCTTCTTGCGTTTGTTCTAGTTCAGCAAGTGCGGCTTGATGTTCAAAAGCGTAGCCTTCCAATTCATACTCATGTTGCTGACCAAATACAAACGGTGGTTTCTTATACTTTTCAGCATTTGCATTCGTCTTTCCTTCCATTATACCTTCACGCCGAGTCTTCTTCGATTTCAAGTCATATAGGGATGTTTGTTTATTACTTTGTGTATCTTCAAGCTTTGCAATTTTTTGATCCACTAAGGAAATCTCGTCGTCTTGTACGGAGCGTTGATTTACTTCACACCATGAAAGTAATACCGATTTCTTTTCAATGAAGGTTGATGCTTCGTCCATACGCTCTTTGTAGTTATTAAAAAGCAAAATCGCTTCGTTTAAACTTTTGTTTTTATTTTCGAGTTCATCCCGTACAGAGAGCCAGTTCGATTTAGATGACAAAAAGGTCTCCATAGTCTACAAAAGTCAGTATCTCTATTGAATCAAGCGCTTGTCTTTGCGTTAGTATTTGTCTTCTTGGGGGCCAACATTTGAAGCAGCATCTCTACAAGTTCATCACGGCTGATTAGCTGACATTATTGGATTTAGCCAACTTATAGGCCTGTGCTGTAAAGTTGCTATTAGTGACAACCCATGCACCATTTACTCTATCAATCACTTTATTCATGTCTGCGATTTTACACTCCGGGATCTGGCCCTGCCCCTCTCTCTTATCAATCTGTTTGTCATCCGTATCCTGATATCCCTCTTTCTAATCCATGTGATTCTCTCTTATTTACACGCTGGAAGACGCCCAATATCCCTTGGCCAGATCATCAAATCCCCAATGCTCCCGTCCCACCCCTGGGAGAGATTGGCCTCTGTACCATGCGCGTCTTCCCATACAATGATTCGATCTTCAATCCAGCCGTGTAACTTCCAGAAATGATTATTCACATGACTTGAGAACGGCGATCCAAGCCAATCGTTAGATGGATCGAGAATATTCTGGGCTTCCGGTGGCGGCAATGAACTCCAGTGCAGATGCATCCACCCGTGGATGCCGAATTCCAATTCTCGACCTAAATCGTCTAGCGTTACCGATCTTAACCATTCGGGTTGGTATATCGTTCCGTCACGCGTTGTTGGTAAATATCGATGGTCCCTTGTTCTTTTGAGTTCCCGAATATTTGTAGATTAGGATTTCCCACTACAGGCATTGGCCAGACCTGATCCTTATGATCCCAAGATATTTCCAGCCATGGGGTGATGAAAGGTTTTATGTTGATGTTATGATCGTGATCATTGTGTGGATAGTTATTCTGAGCAACCCACGAATTCACCATCTGAATCATCTGTCTATGCATCTACAAGAAGTCGATACCCCGGAATCATTCTCAAATCAGGGAGGTTCCCAACCTTTTTTAATCAGTTGCTCACGTTGAGTACGTTCTAGACCATTCCACAAATTTTAGTGCCACAAAGCGTGGTACATTCTTACACGTTCCTGGTTGCCTTGATATGGTTTTCAATGTATGTCATCGGGGGCCATTACTGCAACTTAGTTTTTTAAATTATACGGAATTTAATTTTTAGTAATTTTAGTAAAAAATAGCATGTATATATAGTGCTCTTTTTACTAAATATATCACTGTTCCTGTTTCAGTAATCTTAACCCCTAAGAAAGGAAGGATTTATTTGGACCAAAAACTTAAAGAACTTTTAGATGTTAAAAGAGCTAATGAAAGTGTATTACTAAGTAAACCGAATGTCATTGGTGTTGATGTAGGGTTTAAACATGTCGGAGGGGAACGAACTGACGAGATTGCTATACGTGTATTTGTCAAAAAGAAAGAAAATGTGAAACCTAATGATGAAGTTCCTAAGACTATAAATGGCATAAAGACAGATGTTATTGAAGAAGAAGAGGTAGTATTACAAGTATTAGAAGTCCCGGTAGATGCGCCAGTTCTCGAAGTTGAAAGAGGAAGGTTTGAACCTTTAATCGGTGGAACTAGCATCGGGCCATGCAGAACTTTTATTAATAATAATGGCCAACAAGTTACTTATGTTGGTACACTTGGAGCTATCGTTAAGAAAGATAATGATAAACTTTACGCTTTGAGCAATTTCCACGTTATGTGCGTTGACAGTGCCTTTGCCCCGGGAGATGATATGACACAACCAGGTAGACCTGATGGCGGTAATTGCTCCAATGATCTAATTGGAAAACTCGATAATGCTTGTCTCAGTAGTAAATTTAATTGTCAAAACAAACAGATTGATGCAGCTATTTGCACAATTGAAAATAGACAAGTTTCATCCGAGATATTAAATATCGGTAGGGTAAAAGGTAAGGCTTTACCAGTGTTTGGGACAGCCGTTCGCAAACAAGGTCGTACTACTGATTTGACTTTTGGTTCTGTAGATGGTCTTGATCGCACCGTTACAATTAATTATGGATCTAGTATCGGTTTTGTGACATTAAAAAATCAAATTTCCATTAAACCGGATAAAAATCGAAATCCTAGATTTTCTGATGAAGGAGATTCAGGCTCAGTCATTGTTGATGAACAGAATCAAGTTATAGGGTTATTGTTTGGTGGTACTATAGATGGGTCAAGAACCTTTGCAAATCATTTTGGTGAGGTTGAAGAGGCTCTCGGAATTTCACTACTTACTGAGGTCCCTGTTCATACGTAATTAAAAACAAACTAATATGACTGGCTGCTTCAATCTAAATTAATGCTTTTTTTGAAGCAAGTTTTCTTTTTTAAACACTTTTCCTCCGATAAATAGGTAATTACAGTAATGAAGTCACGTTGAATAATGAAGACCCTGCTGACTACACATCAGCAGGGTCTATTAGTTTATAGTTTCGTTATTTTGGTTTCAATACAGTTTTTTAGTTCGTTCACATGATTTTTCTTCCAAGCATTGTCGAGTCTCAAAGTGGATATTAAGGTAGTCCTCACAGCAATTCCAAATAACAATTTTTCCTAACCACCGACCTCTTGACACAGTTTCATGTAATGGTCTGCACACAGTGCCAGTTCATCGCCATCAATCGGCTTTCAAATGTTCTACCGAGTGGTATTGCCATAATACCCACATTGGCCCATGAGTGATTCAACAACAAGGATACACCTTTTCTTTAATCTCCTGGGTGTCCAGGTACCCCAGATGATTTATTCTTCACAGTAAACCTTCCTTTAAAGATTTCTATATTATCCGGAATTTTTTCAGAACCTAGCTCTCTTTATTCGATGACCTACATAATAGTATTTATTAAACTACTATAAATGTTTATTTAAGTAGATAGGCAGCACTGATTTAGCATTATAGAAATGAAGATTCTCTCTCGAAAAATGGAAGTTACCTAAATGCAAAATCCTATGATGATTAGGACAAAGAATTATAATGTTTTTTGGTGAATTATCTAACGATTTTGAGAAAAGATCTATGTGATGTGCTTCGGATACTTGAATACTGAACTCAGGATAAGAACTATACCCGCAAATCTGGCATTTTCCTTCATATAACCTTTTTAAATCCTCTATAATCCACCTTTTGTATCTTCTAGTTTTAAGAAAGGCAGTGGACTCTTCTATTCTAGCTGAATCGTCCATCGTACCAAGAATCTGAATAAGTTCATCTTCATTCATATTAGAATTAATTAAGTTCTCCAAGTACGTATGGTCAATTGTTTTAATATACTTTCTTTCTATGTTCTTAAAAATTTCTTCTGATATGATTGGCTCTTGTCTATAAATTTCAAATCTAAACACTCTTCTTAGTTCACCTGTGACTGTTGTCCATTCATCTGCACAACTTAATTCGAGATACACTTTCAAATCATCAGGTAGAACATCTTGTTTCTTTGGTCTGCGTGGTTTTCCAAGCTCATCAAAGAAATATAAAAATTGTTCCTCTGCTACCTTTCTTAACTGTGAATTATACGCGTCGCTTACTAATGGATAAAAACATAGTATATCTTCTTCGAAATACACGAAATCGTAATCCATAATACCGAAGAACTGTAAGCTATGAATTTTCTCTTCAGTGTTGGATTTGAATTCATAGTCATTAAAATATTTAATTAAATCCTTAGAAAGATGTATTGAACCATAAAAATCAGTTTTAGTTAATAGTTTTCTTGCTATGATATTTGACGAGTTTATCATTATCCAATGCTTGTTCATGATTTGTTTGACTCCTCTTACAATGAACAGTTCATTGTAAAATATAAATTTGTTGATTAGTCAACAAATTCCTGATCATTATTGATTACCTTCAGGAAAATTAGTGACTAGTCATCATTGAAAATAATATAGAAGAATCAGCAAATTAATTCTTATTAATCGAACTCAAAAGAGATTGTTGCAAAAGCTTGAAGATGATGAAGGGATTCTCAAATTCGGAATTTTTGGGCATCATGGTCTTTCGAAATTTTATCCGTCTCGGAGAGAATCGTCGAGTCTAGAATGGCTTGGGCGTAAAGAACTTCCAAGCTATCAGTCCATGCTTGCGAAGGGAAATAAAACATTGGGTAAGTATTTTACGGTAACGGAACCCAAACTTTTGCACAAGGACTCTTCCCTCAATCACGCGATGTTCTCGTCATATATGAATTGAATGCTACGTAGTCTTGTTGGAATTCATTTGGCAGACACGAGTGCTGAAATTCGGGTGCAAGCCATTTTGAACTGATCCCAAAAAGTTAGACACAGACAGACTTAGGCTGCTACAGAGGACTGAATGCGGTATTCTACCGGCGACAGTCCTCTGTGCTTTTGTTTGGTTCTTCAATAGTTGTAATAGTGTATATATTGATGTAGTTCTTAAATGAAATGTTCAATGGATTCAAATTCTTGAATATACAGAAGTTCCGTCTTTAAGATCCCAAAGGAATTCTCTACCACGGAGTTATCCAGGCAGTTCCCTCGGCGCGACATACTTTGTGTGACTCCTCTCTCAGAGAGTATATACTGGTATCACTTTTGGTTGATATTTCCACCCTTGATCAGAGTGCAGAATGAGATTATGTTGCTCTGGTAGCTTTTCTAAGGCTTTTTCGAGCATCTCTGTGACCATGGAGAGGGTTGGTCTTCTAAATACGGTGTAACTGATGATTTCACGGTTATACAGATCCATAATCGGAGGAAAATATATCTTTTGTCCAAACAAGTGGAATTCCGTCACATCAGTAACTTTATTTTAATCCTGAAGTTTATCAAGCGTGCGTCTATATTTGATACTGCCCTGTTTTGCAATTTCAATCACTTTATTCGTATCTGCGATTGTAAACTCTGGGATCTGGCCCTGCCCATCTCTCTTTTCAATCTGTATGTCATCCGTATCCTGATATCCCTCTTTCTTATTCATGTGATCCTCTCTTTGTCCTGCATGGGTTCATTCTTAAGGGAATGTGTATCTGGCAGCCACTTCATCTTATCATTTTCTAGAAATGAATATTCTGCTTGTGCGCATACCAAATATGTTCTTACCAAATCAATTATTAATCAATAGAAGTATTAGTATATTTTTGATTTTATAGGAATATACTTTTTGTCTGTACTACATTTGTCTGGGTCGCATTTGTAATACTAGGCGTAATCAATAAGGTCAAACTAACAAGGTAATAAAGACTCTACTCAGTGATAACGACCCTTCTGTTAGTTAATAATCAATACTAGAATGATCAATCAATTCTACGGTTCCCGATTCATATAACGCTTGGTAGAAGTCGTCAATGATAATTCTTTTTTGTTGGTGATTTCTTCCTACTGGTCTTGTTGAACTAAAAGTAAAATGAACTATATCCTTTGCCCGTGTAAGAGCGACAAAAAAAGCGGAAGTATCTTCGCTTCTCTGGTTCGTAAAATTAAAAAAGGCAGTATCCTCTAATCCAAGAAAGATAACCGTTTTAAATTCCAATCCCTTGCTTTTGTGAATAGTCATAATTGAAACGGTATCTTCCCCAAGAAGATTATTGATTGCTACCTTCATTGAGCCTGGTGAAGCACCATATTCATCCCATAAGAATCTAACCAGTTTATTTTTCAATACTTCAATGTAATTTGATCTCAGATACTGTGGATAATATGATTTTATAGCATCAATTGAGTAAAAATCTGAAATTTTATTAATAAGTATCATTAAATCGTTCACGTCTGCGAGAGTTCTTATATCTCCTTTGATTTGGTTTACAAATTTACCTAACTCTTGTTGGGTTTTATAGTTTTCCTCAGAACCATCGTCCACCATCCTAAGATCAAACAAGATTTTTTTACAATAACTCCAGGCGTTAGCGTCACGTCGCACAGCCATAATCAGAGTATTAATACATAGCATTATATAATCTTCTTTAAGAAAATCCTGGTAGATAACTTCATTACGCGCCTGTATTCCAAGTTTATTTAAGGCGGTAATAATTTCACCGGAATAATCATCAACAGATCGCTTTAAAAGAATACATATATCATCAGGTTTATGACTCCTATCAGAAATGTAACCTCGAACGATATCCGAAATTATCCGTGCTTCCTGAACATGGTTCTCAAAGAAATGAATAAAAGCCTGCCCATCAGTGGATTGCCATTTGGAATTAGTTTGTATAAGATAAGCAGACTCGTCCAGTCTGGAAAAAAACATCTTTTGAATCTCCACAAGTCTAGGAGCAGAGCGATGATTCATCACTAAACGATGCATTTGGGCATGAAAGTCGGACATAAAAGTTGAGAATACTTCCTTCATTGCACCTGCCCATAGCATTATCCTCTGTTTTTTATCTCCTACCGCTGTGAGAACAGAATCAGAATTATAAAAACATGTTTTAACCAAATGATACTGAAGACTCGTTGTATCTTGAAATTCATCCAAGAAAACATGGCTATAGGTCATCTGAAGAGATTTTCTCAGTATTGGGTTAACCTCTAACAAATACACTGCTAATCTTGTAAGCATTGTAAACGATAACCTAGCGGATTCCATGTACTCCCCCTTCAATAATATATTCCACGCAGCCTGTGTAGGGAGATCAACTTCTGTAGAAATTGGCAATGGATACTTTACAATCTCCCTTTCCAAAAAACTATTAATATTTCTGCTGTTCATTCCTCCAGGCTCAAACCCAGCAAGGTCATACGCTCTTCTAATATCATTTTGAGTGCGATCCGACACTGCAATTTCATAAAGATCATTTGGGCGATAGGCTTCAGGAATGGCCATATAAAACTGATCCACAAGGCTTTTAGCAAATGCATCATATGTCACCGATTTAAAGCGCCTTGAGAGTTCTGCCCCACAACGCTTCTCTACTCTTTCAGTAAGATTTTTGGCAGCATCCCTTTTAAAGCTAATTGCTAGAATTTTTTTAGAGCCCCTGCATGAATTCGTTTCAAGTAGGAAACTTGCTCTTTGAGCAAGCAATTCTGTTTTCCCAGCTCCTGGGCCAGCTATAACTAAAGCATTTTGTTCACTTTTTACTGCATCTAATGCAGCTGGTTCCAGTATTAAACCGTCTGTTGGCATCCAAATGTCTTTATCGATATATCTCATATCAATCTTCCTTCTCAGCCCCATTAAGTATTTGTTCGACTTTGGAGAGTAGTCGCTTCAATGGATCTGGTAAATACGTTTTTAAATCGTCATCTGTGATATGAAGTAATGCCAGTCGATGAGTAACAGGCTTCCCGCGCTGTAAGAAGAAATAGTCGTACCACACCATTAATTTTTTTTGATGATCAGAATAAGTTTCTCCACTACCTCCTCTTTTTTTCAATGTGTGGTTCATGGATAAGGTTACGCGCTCTAAATAACTTGTTTGAGGAGGATCCTCATCTTCGATGTCTACGACCTTCCCATCCCCATCTATGTACGGACCTTCATTTCTTCTTAGTATGCTCTTATAAGCCACCGGGAATGCTTCCAGCATCATAAAGTCTAGGTCTAAAGGATCTGAAAAGAAAATATTGAAGCCTTCCAAGAGTTTTATCCAAGCTTGCTGAACTCCTACATTCTTCTCATCCCATTTGTTCATCTCATTTAAGTTAGCTAAAGCACCATCACTCATTTTTAGCAAGTTATCTCTGTTCACACCAACTTCAATCAGTTGCTCCAGAGCATACTTTACTCGCCCCCAACCTCCTCCATAACGCTCTTTATCTAAATCCAACAATGTAATAAAAGGGATATCTAATTCACTTAAAAGCTTCCAAAAATGATTTACATGTCTTCCCCCAAGTGGTACCACAGATATAGATAAACTATCGATATGCTTCTCATCTTCTAATTCAATAATTTTAGGGATAATTATTTCTTCACTATCTCCCTCACCTAAAATGACTAATTTAGAGAAATAAATCTCCGGGTATGCCCTCACCGCTTCTTTAACATACTTGTAGGCTTCTTCATTTTCAGGAGATCCACTTTTTAGAGGAAGGATTATTTTTTTTACCTTTGTTATTAATTCTGGTAAATAAATACTGAAATACCTAATGGATTCAGGTAATACTCTTTTTACAATAGAAGCGGTATGTGATGTAAGTATTACCTGAGAATTCTTCTTAGATGCAATCCTCTTCAGATTTAAAATAATATTACCAAGTAAATGAGGTGATACGTGATTCTCAGGTTCTTCAATAGCCAAAATCGTAATTGCCGGAATCTGAAGATTAAAAACTGGAGCACCTTCCTCTTTGCTTCCCTCTAAAGCTTGCTGTTCAATCTCTAAAAAGGTGTCTACAAGTGACAGGTAAAATAAAGACCGGAGACCGTCTCCTAGTGAATCCATTGAATACGCCTTTTGTGTTACAGAAGGCATGAAATCAACTTCAAACTTTTTTATCAACTGATCCAGATCAGTACTATTGAATCTTATATTTGCTTCTGAGTACCTAGCATCTTTATAGTACATCTTCCAATGGTCCTTCAAGGAACTCCTAACCCTTTCCAGACCTGCTTCCTCAAATAATGAATCCTCAGCTTCTTTCAGTTGATTTTTTATGTTTTCTTTGGTTTCACTTGACCAATTAATGCCTTTTAATACCCTCCATAATAAAGTTCCTGTAGCGTTCCTTAGAAGTGTAGAGGGGTTTCGAATCGCTGGTACATAGATGATTTTGATTTGAGAAAGATCACTCTGTGAAATTTTTGTAGTAACGTCATTGGTAGACACATAAACAATTCTACTTTCTATCAAGCCGTCTGGGGTGTTGCCCTGCTCCCAAGAAGCTTCTAATCTAATCCTTAAGTAAGGAGCTTCTCCTGTTTTGTCCACTAAAAAATGTTCAAAGAAGGTTGGTACTGCATATTGAATCTCATCACTCTCGCCCTCAACCTCTGGAAAAGAAAAATTAGCTTCAATATACAACTCCCTCTTTTCAGAATCCTCCAACACTTCATTCTGAGGAACGTAAAAGTCAGTTTTCTCCAGCATTTTTTCCGCATTAGTCTCACCAAACAACTTAGTTAATGCCTGTAATGCCGCGCTTTTCCCACTACTATTAGAGCCAATAAATGTTGTAATATCTTCAAAGTCGATAGACGTCTCCTCAGAACCATAACAACGAAAGTTACTAATAATTACTTTACTAAGCCTCATAATGTAGCGCACCTCTACTTTCTACCTATTAAGATTATAAACAACTTTATTATTCTTGTTTCAAATCGTCCATAGTCTATAGAACTACTGACTGTATATTTCCGCACAATAAATAAGCCTTTAGTAATACTTTATTATGTAATTCTACATTCAAAGGAAATCTATGTAAACAAAATCTAATGAAACAACAACAGGTCCAAAGACTCATATTAACTCAAACTCTTTTAAGAAAGCATAAAAAAGAAGAAACAGATTTTCCGCGTTTCTTCTTTTTTTAGCTAGTGCATATTTCGTTGCTTGTTTAAGTAGGTCGACACTCCAAGTTGATGTACAGTTGTTGGCGCAAGTGACGTAACGTTATTTCCTTAGATGTTCAATAATAATCCATATAAGGAATTATTCACAAGAACAAATCAATTTGGTCAAAACTTTGATAAGCTATCTTAATCCCGTTAGAGACCTGCTCAGGGTCGTAGACATGCATTAAAATGACACGCACTCGATCCCATTACCTTCATCTCTCCTTACCGTCAGGATGAGATAATCTCCTCTCGGCAAGAAATACTTTGCTGAACTACCCAAGCATTCGTGATATCTCAATCCTTTTCTAAGTTAGCAACAGAACATCTACAAAAAAACAACCAGCTATAACCAGTTGTTATACGTTTTTAAGTTACAAAATATTCTTTTGGGGTTTACCACTCAGTTTAGTGGCTCGTTCACACTTGTTACTTTGAAAAGAATCGATAATTTGTTTCGAATTTTAGCGGAACAATTAGGAGTAGTATGAAAGGATTACTATCTGATCGATTCATTTGAGCAAAGGACAAGAACTAGACCCTTCAAATGATTTGTTTTGCCCTCTGATATGTGTTGTGGTTCTAAACTTTATACTAGATATTTCTCTGCCCGAGTGGTCACGGGACGTCACAAACACATATTTTCCATTGAGGCAGCAACAACTCTTATTACGATTCAAGAGTTAATACCATAGCAACACAATTGATGGTTTCAACTGAATTGCTATTCAAAAATCTCTTTGTAAATATTAATCATCTTACGAATATTCTTCTTTTCTTGTGTCATAAGTTTTGAAATAAAAATGTGAATTAGCTCATTTTTATCTATATTTTTTTCAATGGGGTTGTCGCCAAAATAAAAAAACTCAGAAGGGCTCATTTCTAATGCTCTAATCAGCTTTTCAAGTGTTTCGATAGAAATATTCCTCTCCCCTCTCTCTACTCCTCCTATATATGTACTTTGTAACTGAGCACGCTCGCCAAGTTGCTCTTGGGTTAAGCCGCGCAATTTTCTTATTTGACGAATACGAACCCCAATAAGTTCAGCTAAATCAGTCACTGATACCACCACCTACATTAAGCGTAAATAGATGAGTGAAATCAAAACAGATCATTATACTATAAATACCATTGTAAAAAGAACTTATAAGTTCTATATTTATTTTATTCATCAAACATAATGGAGTGACAATATTATGGACCAAAGAATACCGCAACAAGTTGTTATTGAAAATGTGATCCAAAGCAAAATGCGTGGCAAGGTTATTTATCAAAGTAACGTGCCAGCCCCAATAGCGTTAAACCTGACTTTTGTTAAACCTTATGACGATAAGTCAGGAAAAGGATACCAGCGCCCAGTAGATCCTAAACGTTGTCATGACTTTGCTTTGTACTTATCCAAAGGCGATGATGCTTTATTCACGCCTGTGTTGTTAAATGCTTGTTCTAACTGGGAGTTTAGTGCTTATGACAAACTACGACCTAATTATGGCCGCTTATTCTGTAAAGGGAAGGCTTCTCTTATGGATGGACAGCATCGGCTTGGTGGCATTCAGAGGTATATCCAAGAAACAAACGCAGATATCATGGTTCCTTTCTTAGCGTTTCATTCTTTGGATGAAGATGAGGAGATTCAGTTGTTTGATATCATCAACACTAAAGCCAAAGGGATCGGCCCTTCCCTCAGTAAATACTTAAGGCGTGACTCTGATGAGCTAAGCTGGGTTGCCACCGAATTACTTGTACGCAAAGAAAGCCCGTTTTATAACATTGGCAGTATTATCGGGAAACGAGTTAAAGGCCGTCACATTACCTTGCAAAATGTATATCGCACCCTTCATTTTTTATTTAAGAAGGATGATGTAGCATTATTGTCAAAAGAGGAAAAACTCAATATTGCACTACATTATTACAATACATTAAAAGACACATTTTCTTATGAATGGTTGGATTATGGCGGTCATCGTATAACTCATATAGTTTGTCTAGATGCATTGTCTATAGCTGCTGGGATTGTACTAGACAAGTTTTTTTCAATTGAAAAAAAGAAAATTGACTACACGTCACTAACCCAGGCTGTACAAAAACTGAAGGATATAGATTGGTCTTCAACTGGACATCTTCGATACCTTAAGGGATTGTCTGGATCTAAGTCTTTAGCGACTGAACTTGCAGACATCATGACTAAATAATTAAAAAGAGCCTGCAGAATTGAATGAATCTGCAGTGCTCTTTTGGTTTAATTGATTTTTCTGAGTGATTTCAAAAATATTGACTTGCGACAGACTTTACCATTAACTGAGTATCTACCAAACTTCATTTCGATCCGATCATTAGAAACAACAATTACCTCGCTCATTCTTAATGTTCTATTAGTATGCAATGAGCCATTCCAAAAAACGTATTCATTATTTCAACTGAACATTATTAAAAAAATAATAGTTCTCTGAATTCCTAATGTGATTTTCTAAGATGATTGGTTCTAATTTCTATCTTATCAAGTATACAAAATTTTGTGATCCTTACTTCTCAGTAAATATAGACACATTAGTTCCTTTTTATTCTCATTTACAAAATACCATATTTTTCGTTTGTCTGTTCTAGATAAGTCACTCATAACCAATATCGAAAAAGTGATTTATTATTTCTAATCTATTCGATTCCTCTTGTAGGCTTTTTGTTTTATTCGTCTTTTCTTAACAGAATTATATGGACACAGAAGATGCAATTCCTTTTTTTCTTTTTTTTCTTTCCACCAGTGAAATTCATAACTTTCATTATCTGACCAGGGTAATTTAGCAATGTAAAATGGAACATCGTTCTGATCGAATGGAATAGTACCGACTTCAACACGTCTATTAGCAAAATCCGCCGATTTCTCCAACCAATTCAAAAAATAATGATAGGCAAAGTGAATAATAATTCGATTAAGTCCCCATTTTAGAGATGCCCGACTTTCAAGTGTTATATCTTCGGTTTCCCTTCTAAAGTAGCGATATAGCTCTGAAAGTTGATACGAAAAGTAAGGAGGGAAACGTAAATAGGGTCCTTCACTTCGGTCAGGAGTTCTACAATTATCTACTCCTCCAAGAAAAAAATAATTCTGTAAAGAATGTCGCCAGTTTAAATATGCATAAGCATAAGGACAAAGAGGTTCATTATTTTTTTCTTCTAAGCTTCTAAAAAAATGTTTAATACAAGTTTTATGATCCGATAATTCTTTCCTAATATGCTTTGCTAACCCGCTAATTGTTATTTCAAATGACTGATTCAGTTCTTTGATGAATTCAAGATACTTCATTTTCCATATATAATCACTATTAATTTTTGGATAGTACTTTTTGGTATATATTTGATCTTCACGCTTCTCTTTTATTCCTCTTATATTTTTAATATATGAGGAGCTAGATACTACGTAATGATTATGTTTATCAAATTCATCAGTTAAAGATTTACGTTCATCTTCCTTCTTAATTAAATCGTACACTTTTTCAAGTGAGTTAGGCATTGAAGCCCAATCAAAATTAGGATCAATAAAAAGGCTCGCCAATCGTTCAACCTGAGAATCATTTAGATTTATCCATTTTTTCACTACTTCCGAGTGTAACTCTTCTATAGAAGTAGGCTTCCAGTCAATTAAGGAATAATCATTATATGATAGGAAATTGTATCCACATCTGCAGATAAAGGGGGCTCTAAATTCATTGCGCAGTAACAGATAGGGAATCTTAGAGCTACAAGATGGACACTCGTATTTCAAAGGTGTTAGATGATATGGGCAGTCGCTTAAAAGGACAAATTGGTGAAATAAACTATGATAACCCTTTTTAAAGCATTGTTCACAATAAGCAAGTTCTCTCCGGAAAAAAATTGGGCTTTCGAATTTCTTTAGACCGTCAAAATGCCAATCCGGCATTACTCCTACAATGTTCATCACATTCCTTTCATTTGTTGAGATAAGGTCATATTGTAAGCCCTCTAAAAGTTTACTAGGATCAAAAGCATTTAGATTAATAAGATCTCTAATTAGATTACTTGAAGGATTTTTCAAAGCCCTAACCCTTTCATTTCCAAAGAGCTGAAGAATGTCCTTCATATCTGCCTCATTAGCGTGTTTGAATTTTTCAAATACCCCCCATGGAGATTCAAAGGGAGAAATCCAATTTGACCTCCAACAAATCTTAGCATACATAGTTTTATCAACCTTTTTTTCTTCTAAGTGAAAAATAGTTGCCATTTTTACCTCACCTGATTAAGATAAGACATCCATATATATTTCGTTTTCGATATAACCTGATTTTTGGATAGCTTCTTGCCAGTGTACCTTGGTTAGATAATCTACAGCTTTTCCATCCATACCAAATTTTTTTAAAACATATTCTACAGACAAGGTAAAGTATTGCATCGGAATCTCAAACTCACCATGTAAACCATTTTCGGTTCTTAATTCATTGAAAATATCATAAATATCTTTTGCATAATTTTTAAGTCTAAAATTATCTTCAAAGGAGTCAGGAAAATAATATCTTGTGTACGACCAACCACTTCCAACAGGATATTCCGATTCTACGTCGTAACCATCTAAGCAGGTTTCTATATCATCCATTTTTTTAATTCCCGAAAATTTATATTCATGCACCATAAATCGCCCGACAATTTGAGCCTTTTTTGCACTTAAAAAAGCCGTTCGTTGATAAATCAGCTCCTCTTGTCCAACCAGAATTACAGTTAAGCTAATTCCATCCGCCTCCAACTTATTATAAATATCCATGAGAATCTCATATTGTAATTCCACAAGACTTTGAGCGTCGTCAATAAAGAAAATAATTCGATGAGTTCCAGATGTCTCGGCCTTCTCCTTTAAAAACTTAATTATTCGCTCTCTTTTCATGATAGTTTTACCTGAATAAGGAATTGCATGGCCTACGCCTATTAATAGTTCTTCTAAGTACTTATTCTCGTTCATTGTCTTATTCCCCAAGTCACATAACATATGATATATCGGTAAATTTTCTCCAAAATCATACGGGAGTGCTTGGGATAAGTAGCGAATAGCTCTCGATTTTCCTAGTCTGGGCCGCCCATAAGCCAGTCCACCAGGTGAACGATTTTCTATCCACTGCTTAATTTCTTCATACATTTTTGCAACTTCCTTAGTACCAATAAGATATGTTGTTCTTTCAACCGGGTGACTTCCCAGAAGAACATGAGGACGTTCAATAGCGCTCATATAACCACCTCCAATTTAGTAGTTGAAAGTTTTTAAGGGCTTTAAATTCGTTTCATTTTGTTTTAATGACGAAGGCTGAGTTGAAGATTGATTATTTTCACATACATTTCGCTCTGTTACATGCACGCTTTCTTGAATTTCAAGCTGCCGTCTTTCTTCTTCTTTAGTTTTTCGTAAAACTTCTGCATAACGATTTCGATAACGTTTGCTTTTAAGACTTTTTTTCTTTATAAATTCGTGATAGATAACAACTGGATTTTGATACTGAGTAAAAGATATTTTCCCATCATCACGCAATTTGTTTATTGCCTTACGCTCAACTAACGAGTGGGGATTTATTCCCCACTTTCCAGATGCCGTTAGGTACCCAAACTCACTGCCATCTGGCAGAAATGCTCGAATAACTCTTAAATCTTCAGTATTTATAACCAATGTTAATTCTATTCCTATTAAAAAAGGACTATTAGAAAGAACAGCACTTCGATAGTCTACTCCTTCATAATGAATAAATGGACGCTTTCCATTCTTCACATTACCTCGTATTTTTCTTTTCTGTTGTAAGGAAAAGAAAAGTATATCCTTCCTTTTAAAAGGTTCTAGTGTTCGAGGGCTCATATTTCTTAATTCTATTCTTTGTTTCATTAGTTCAAGAGGCGAAAAATTGTTTATACCTCCATGAGGCGTACCATTATAATCTGAGATAAGAACATCTGTGAGTTCTTCTAAGTCTTCTAAGGAGATTTCATAACGTTTGGCTGCGCTCTCTGGTTCTTTTCTAATTGGATCATTTGGATGACTTCCGGTTGTACTTATCAAATTATGAAACCCCCGGTTTTCAAACGTACGAAAAAACCGTTCAATGATTCCTCTGAATTCCGGTACTCCAGCAGGGCCTGGATTTATCCTGCAATCAACCACATGATATAACCGATCACGAACCATAAGAGATAAATTAGCCTTTGCATTGTCGCAACTTAGTTCATCCCATAACGCCCATTCTGCTTGCGGTATTACTTCAGATGGGAATCCACCTGATTCGTGATAAACTAAGCCATCTATGAATAATACTCTTTTTGAATAGGGCACAATTGCATTTTTAATACACTTAAGGACATCGTATTGCGTATATTCTTTATTAAAGCTTAGATGATAGCCAATTATAACTCGAGTGGCTACATCAATAATAACCAGTAACCATATACGCTCTATTGTGTCAGTTACCCAATCTCCTTCAGGAGTTTTATAAGTAATTGTAAAAAAAGCATCAATTCGATGTCCATCAAATTGAACTCTTTGGTATGGCCGAACTAGCAAGGGAGTTGTGAACTCAAAATTATTTGAATTTATTTTCTTTGCATTTCGTGATGCTTCTGAACCATACAGACTTGCGGCTGCAACAAAATGATTGAATTCATTTGTTTTAAAATATCTGTATAAAGATCTCTTTCCACGATCTGATGTATTAAGTGGATAATCTCTTTCCCCTAATCCTTCTTTTTTACATAGTTCTATAAAGTAACTATGAATATCTTTCCTTCTTACAAATTGCGGTGCTTTACAAGAACCAATTTTTCGCAAGTGTGCTTTGCTAATCTTTTCTTTTATTGTCGGATAATCATCCATTAGTTTTGAAAAAGCTCCAGGTAACTTTTTGGCATGATCTTGTACAGTATTCGTATTCAAATCCACAGATGTTTGGGCTTTTCTTTGATAATTAGAAATTCTTTTTTGTGGTATGAGAGCTCGAAATCCCCAAATGATGTTTGTATCCTTATCCCACATCAAGCATCTTTTTATCAGACGAGTAATCTCTTTTTCATTAATACCCGCAGCTTCAAAAATTTCTTTGTTGGTTAACTTTTGTTCCATGTATAAACTAACTGCAAGTTCACGTCTTTCATATAATTTAAGATCATCTTGATTCAATAATAACTTATTTACTATCGGCCAATTTGACAAATCGAGATATTTCTCGTGCATTTGGAACAATTGTAATAGACGTTTTCTACTCAACGTAAATACACCTCCGTTTCAGGACCAAGAGGCTTTTGATCAATGTTACTTGAAACTAATTGCTGGATGATCAATACATACAGAGTCTTTTGAAATTCATATATATTAGAGTTTTCTGATAATTGCGTCTCAAGATCCATTATGTTGTTTATGCCTTCTTGGACCTGGCTTATTATTCTATTTTTTAACTCCATATTTATTGAAGAGATATCAAAATTATAGGGAAGCAGACGTTTTTTATTTTCTAACAGGATTCGGTTTGAATATATCTCTTTCTCCGTTATAATAATATGTTTGTGTTTATTAAACTGTGCCCACAGCTTTACAGCATTAATTTTCTCAATAACGCTGGTACTGAAATTTCCATTATGCGGTTCGATTTTATTAGTATGTGTGATATTAACAAATTCCTCACAATGTTTCCTTTTTACCCACATATCAATCATAGCCTTGTCCGGTTTATCAAAATATGAGTGGTTGATTTCAAATGGTTTTTCGCAATAATTTGTTACCTCCGGATCCATTTCAATTAATACCCAGTGATCATATTCTAGCTCTCCATAAAACGTGACTTCTCGGTTAAGCTTTTTACTAAAAGCAAACCATCTATTTACCCCAAGCTTATTTAACTTTATAGGTGTGTACATACATTCACCCCTTTATGGAAGAAATTGTATCAATGAAATAATTCGTCAAATATTTCAGTATTCCTTTTTCTAAGAAAATCTAATTATGTCGAAATAAATCCTATAATATCGATTAAAACGAAAATATCTTATGTCATTCCCTAAAGTAAACTAGCTATATATCCGCCGCTTTAAATATTACAAACTCCTCTTAAGGGATAAACTTGTTGTCATTCTCCTCGAAAGAGGTAAACTTGTTGTCGCAATTTAGTGACAACAAGTCTCCCCTAAATATAAAAAAATCCTGATTTTATCAGGACTTAGTAAGGGATAAACTTGTTGTCACTGTACATTTCTGGTGTACATTGACACAAAATCCCCTACTAAAATGACACAAAGTTCCCTACTTTAGTAGTTAAATCATACTTTTGAGTGACTTAGTTCTTTTTCTTCAAGCGAATGAGGTAATTTTTTTTATTTATCAAGCTAAGTAGGTAACTTTGTGTCATTCTCCCAGTCAGGTAGGCAATTTAGTGTCACTTACTTGACGCGCTCTACATTACTTATCCATATTATTGACTGCCTTCCTCATTTCCTCATCTGTTAAATGTGTATAGATCATGGTTTTTTGTATTGAGGAATGTCCTAATTGGTTTTTCAATCTAGGCACATCATTGTTCTCTAAATGATAGCGCGTTGCAAATGAATGTCTTAGAGAATGCACGGTTAATGCTGGTTTTCCAAAAGCTGAAGCATACTTTTCGATTAGTTTTTCAATAGATCGCTGCGTTAAACGTCGGCTTTTTCCTTTACGACCTATGGAAGCTGCAATAAACAAAAAGCTTTCGTTTTTTTCTGGGATATATCTGGATTCTCTAATCTGCAGATAATTTTCTAAATCTAGTAACGCTTGCTTGCTGAAATACACGTATTGTTCTTTATTGCCTTTTCGTATAACACGCACCAAAGCTTTGTTCATATCTAAATCTTCAATGTTAATACCTGCTACCTCAGAGAGCCTAAGACCAGAACCTAAAATGAGGGAAACAATAGCTGTATCTCGTTCACGGTTAAATTGATGGAAATTGAAAATACGTTTATTCTCTTTATTGATTTCTCCGAAATCATGAGCTATAAACTGCCTAAATGACTCAAAATCGTCTTCTCTAAGAATTTTCCCATCCATACGATTGGCAATGGTTTCTTGGCTTTCTTTAATCACGTTTAAATCCATTTTGGCCATAACATTGCGCTGGATATATGGTTTTAAGTCATTTGTTTCAGCTTTGTTCTGTAAGTAATCAAATAAGGATTTTAGTGAGGACAATTTACGGTTGATGGTTAGCTTGGCATTGCCTAGTTGATACTCCAAAAAAGACAGGAAATTTTCCACTTCACGAATCGTTAGTTTCTCCAAAGTAGCTAATTTAATGTTTTTACGGCTATCTTCAGTAAAATTTTCTGCAACTAACCAATCAAAAAAAATAATATAGTCATGGCAATAGTTCAGAAGCGTTGTGGGAGAAAGTTTTCGTTTTCTACTATCAATAAATTCCGTAATAAACCACGGAAGATCAGACAATTTTTCATCGATTCGATTCATGTAATGCATTTTCATTTGTTTATCCATATATGTATAACCTCCGTAAATTATTATACTTCAGTTATAAATATTCGTCAAAATTATATTTTACGTAATTATCAAATGAGGTCACAGTAGGTCGAAATACTTCCAAGTAATTAAACTGGTCTCTTCCTTGGTTTAGGTACATTATTATTTTCCTTATGATGTCGCGTTGCAAACGAATACCTAAGAGAATGTACTGTTAGAGACCACCCAGCACCTTAAGTCCACAAACATCTTTGCTTATGGCTATTAACAAATTAATCCCTGACTCGAAAAAATGTTTTTTTGAATATTGTCGCGCCCACATATTCCAGTTCTTAGCATGTAAGCCTAGCCACCATAAATGACGGGCAAAAATTAAGAAACGTATTAGGCCTTCCTCCTCCTGGTTTAAAAAGCGTATAGAGGAGTACCCTGAAATAAGCTCTTTCCAAATTTCAGGGGTCCCCCCTCTCCCAAAAGTGCCCCAGATTGCAGTCGCTAGATCATATATTCTCCACTGCCAACCAACATCTTCAAAATCGATTATCACAGTTTGTCCAAGAGTTGTTTGTATTGCATTTAAGTGGTGTGCATCCCCATGTGAGCATCCAAATAAAGATTCATCGTTATACTTTTCTAATATTACAGCTATTGTGCTTGTTAGTCGTTCAGTCAATAAGAGACTTTCACAATCATTGTAAGAATTTCTTATTGCGTCCAATGAGTTATATAGTAACTCATTAATTGTAATATCTCGGAGCCAACTCGGCTTCTTCATCTTATCCCAAATATTGTGTATATGACCAATTGAAGTGCCTAGTGAGAAGAAATTGGATTTATTAATTTGTAGTGCATGACCTTCAACAAACTCATAAGCCCTTGCCATAAATGCCACTTCATTAATTTGTATTATATTATTCTCTTCTTTGAGGGGACGTGGTAAGGGAGCTCCTTCGCGAAATAGTGTTTGTATAGCAAGATATTCACGTTGTAATCTATCCAAAGAGTTGATAGGAAGAATCTTCAAAAGAAAATCTTCACGCGCTGTGATGGCTTTATATACATAACTTCTATTTAATGATAGTGGGAGTAATTCTTGAATTTTCATGTGTGGAAATATAGAATCAAGGTGAAATAACAATGTTTGAGTATTTGAATGATACTTCAATCCATTAACAACTCCATTCTATGACGTTCACAAATCCAAGGAAGTGTTGATACTCGTTGTAGCTGATTTGTACTTTCATGTAGCTTCGGTCCATTTCTCTTTAACTCTAATAAATCTAAATCGTAATTATCTGTTACAAAAGTTGAATTCTCAAAACCATCTTTAATGTTACCCAAAGAAAACTCTCTCAGCCCCACTAGTCCATAGCAAGGATAAATATAACCATCACCATCAATATATAATCTTAAATGATTTGCACACTGGTTAATTGGATTTTCTGGAATTGTGTTCCAAAAATTGCTTGTTTCACTTTTAATCGGATATATCGTAATGTCCATTGAATTAACAGATTCATAACTGAGAAACCCGTATTCCCGTAAAGTTGAAATCGAACCAATAATTCCGATTGGTCGGCGTAAATTTATTAATAATCTCATAAAGTCTTTAATTGATGTTAACTTTGCTAATACAAAGAGATTGTCTGTAGTTACTCCAACTGATGAGAGCAGCGAATCATCGCAAAGTGATTTTAGGTGAGTGTAGTTATGAAATAGCTCGACTATATCTAAGGTTATTGAAAATGCGAAACCATTATTAATACGACCCAACTGCGGTCCGCTTAAGCGAATTCCCTCTTTGCAGAAGCGCAAGTTGTCGCGGGTTCGATAGATCTGGTCGGCCAGCACCGCTTTGGGATAATAACCAAATCTGGCGCGGTAACGCTCTACGGCGTCCTGCAATGTCTGCCCTTCGTTGTAGCTATCCCACGACAGATGCTCGCGGAAAGCGTAGCCGTTCACCACGCTAATCGCCAGCTTCTCTCCGAACTCGACGTTTGCCCTGGCTTTGCCGCGCACGATCGGTCTGACATGTGGCTGTGCGATACTGACAATCCGATCCGATATGCTGTGTGTCCGCTTGTCATACATCGTTTGCTGCTGACGATAAAGCTCTTGAATGACCAGCAGTTCCTTGTACAAACGCCGCGGCAGGCCGCTCGTCATATCGGCGAGTTCGGCGATCATGCGCAGATCACGGGAAACGAACCTGAGCTGCTTGCCGATCGCTTTTCGTATCGCGCGCGGCTTCACGCGCCGCTGCTTGGCAACCGCCAGATAGGCTTTGCGGGCACGCTCTCGGTATGTTCTGGGCTTGCGGGTCTTTCCACGTTCCGGTTCGTGCAGGATGTCGATGATCTTCTCCAGCTTTTCTCTGGCCTGATTCAGTAACGACAAATCCGTCGGGTAGGCGATATCCGCCGGCGCGCAGGTAGCGTCCAGCAGCAGTTCGCCCTCGTTCGTCAGTTCCATCTGCTGTGGCTGCGTTTCTGAAGGCTTACCGGACGCTGCGTCAGTTCCGCTGCCAGGTTCATCGTCGTCCGATGAATCATCCGACACTTGCGCGCTTCTTCCAGAGCGATCCATTCATTCACTTCATCCAGAATTTCGCCACCCAATCGCTTGCGGAAATGCGTCATGAGAGAATGATGAAACGGACGGCGGTACCGATATTCCGGCAGACCGAGGAAGTACTGCAGATACGGGTTCTCCAGAATCTGACGAAGTGTCTCCCGATCATCGGTGCCAAGCCGCTCCTGGATGATGAGTGCGCCGAGCGCGATACGGATCGAAACGGCTTTTTGGCCCTTGAGGCTTTTCTTGAAGTTTTTCGCATACTTCTCTTCGAGCATCCACCACGGAATCATCTGGGCCAGCAGCACCCAGCGGTTATCTTCTGCGAGCTTTCCGCCGAACGGCAGAAAAAAGTCGACGGGCAGGTTCATCTGGTTCTCGGTTCGCTGATACAATCCTGACGCCTCCAAGTGCACGGTTTTTCACGGGGCTGCCCCGTTTTCCTTCGACATAAGAGGCCCTAAACCCTTGTGCCTGTTGGAGTTTTGATTCGTTCAGCAAGCCCTAGGTAAACCGTGTCCTATGGGCATCGGCGCACGTGTTTAGACTAAGATGCCGCGAGGCTCATTGTCAAGGCGAATACGTTGTTTACATGTCTTCGATGTACACGCCCTTGATAATCAAGGATTTTCTAAAAGCGAGTTGAGATAATTAACGAAAATATACGCTAAGTATTAAACGGATTAATGACCCTTTGGCGGCTCAAACATCATATTGTTTAACTGGTTCACAAAAATACCTTCGTTCGGGCCCGGGTTGTTTCGAAATACTTTCGCTTCTTCCACTAGAACCTCGTCCGCATCCGTACCAAGTACCTTCATCGTTTCATCAATGAATGATGCTAGTAGCATAGAGCTCGGATCGTTATTGAAATACGTTTGAACCCCTGGCGGCGCAATTTCCAGGATTTTCACCGATGTGTCTTTAAGCATGTACCGTTGGGATAGCGTATAGGAATGGAGCGCTGCTTTCGTCGTAATACAGAAACATGAAAATAATTCCAATAGGACGTAGGTTCTACTTTCTTGAAATTTTTGATTAGACTGGAAAGAGGCTAAGTCTACAGGTCATTAAAGTCAACCTAAAAACTTAGCCTCTTGATTTCATATTAAATTTTAAATAAACTTCAGTCTTCACATACCATTGTCTGCAAAGTCGATGAGACTACTATTTATTATTGCTGCTACATCCTTTTTGTAATCGTGTATAAAAAAATGATCCCCGTCAAACATATGAATTTTACAACTTTTGGACGTATAATCATGCCATTTTGCAACGTCAAAAATAGTGGCTCCCTTTTCTCTTTTTCCCCACAATACACTTATATCGCAGTCAAGCTTAGCGTTTTTTTCAATGTGCCTGTATGTGTCAGTAATTCTAAAATCCTCTCTGAGTATCGGTAAAAACAACTCCATTAATTCATTGCTTTTCAGAACCTCTTTGGGCGTGCCTCCCAGCTTAAATACCTCATCCACAAACTCCTTATCCGGCAAATCATAGAGTACCTTCTTCTTACTTACAAAACCCGGAGGATATCTGCCGGAAATAAACATATGGACAGGATATGGATGTCCGAGCTCCTTTATTCTATAGGCAAGTTCATATACAAGTACACTGCCCATACTGTGGCCAAACAACGCATAAGGTTGTTCTTCAAGGTTGCTTATGATAATACGGTGTATATCTTCAAGCGCTTCCTCAACACTTCCGTAAAACGGTTCACCAATCCTGCTGCCTCTTCCCGCAAGCTCAATCGGGAAAAGCTCAATCCTATCATGCAAGTATTGTTCCCAATATTTATATACTGCTGCAGAACCTCCTGCATACGGCAGACAAAACAATTTAATCTTATCCATTATATCTACCCCTTATATCTGAACTATTGGTTGATCTCTTCCAATATTTCTTTAATAATAGCCGCATTTTTATCTATATATCCTGTACTTAACATATCAAAATGACTGCCAAATCCGTTATATACTTTGAACTCTCCCGTTGTTGCCTCTCTCCATCCTTCACATAAATCAGCTTCACCTTCATTGTCTTGCTGCTGTGATATAATAAGATGGATATTGGAGTTTATCTGTCCCGAGTTTATAACACTTCTAGTGTATTTATGATAATTTCTCATTCTTTCAATGGCCTTTTCAATAACTGCCTGGTTATCTCCAAACATGCCTTTTATAAGTTTCTCATTTTCTTCTATAAATTCTTTATCCTGTTGCTCAGCAAGTTTCTTAGCATCTTCGCTTTCTTCCTCAATAAGGACAAATGATTTAGCCGAATCCAGAAAGATTATATCGGATACATGATGTCCAGTTTCAATTAATACTTTAGCAACTTCAAATGCCAGATTACCTCCTGCCGAGTAACCAAATAGAATATATGGGCCCTCGGGTTTGACAGAAGTAATTGCCTTCACATACTCCTCCATCCTGCTCTCATTTTCTATAAAGTCAAAGGAATATATGGAATAAGCATTCATTTGTTTTGATAAACTACCATAAGCTATTCCATTTCCTCCTCCTGGAGGGAATGCAAACATAAGACTCTCCATTGCTGAATTAAAATGAATTGCCGGACTTGGTGTAATATAATCATTGGCGTACGTATTGTGTATAAAACGGGCAATTTCCTTTATGGTTGGGGCCATATAAAAGTCTTTTAGTGGTACCTCAACATTTAACTGTTCATAAATTCTGCTTATAAGGGATATTGCCTTCAGTGAGTATCCTCCCAGTTCAAAGAAGTTATCATTCACACCAATTTTTTGTACTCCAAGGGCATCATGCCACAGCAGTGCAAGCTTCTCCTCAACTTCACCGCAAGGCTCTACATACTCTACTGATGTAGCTAAAGTACCGTCATTTTGGGGTAAATTATTCCGATCTATTTTGCCATTGGCTGTCAAAGGCAGCTTTTCCAGCTGAACAAAGTATTGTGGTATCATGTAATCGGGAAGTTCTTTTAAGAGAAGCGCCCTTAAATCTGATATTGTAGATTCACTTTCCCCTGCTATATAAGCACACAAATACTTGTTGCCCTCCTGGTCTGTCTTTGCAATTACCGCAGCTTCTTTTATTGAAGGATGCTTTAATAGCTGCACTTCTATTTCCCCAAGCTCTATCCTAAAGCCCCTAATCTTTACCTGATGGTCTACTCTGCCTATAAATTCGATGTTTCCGTCAGGAAGCCACCTTCCAAGATCACCGGTACGATACATTCTTTCTCCAGAGCTGAAAGGATTAGCTACAAATTTTTCCGTAGTCAATTCAAGTTTGTTCAAATAGCCTTTTGCCAGCCCATCTCCAGATATATATATTTCACCAGTTGTATTAACCGGTAAGATATTCATGTCTTCATTAAGTATATATATCTTATAATTCTGCAATGGCATACCTATAGGTATACTTGTTAGATTTCTCACCTTCTCACGGCTTAAATGGTAATAAGTTGAATCTACGCAGCATTCTGTTGGACCATAAACGTTTGTTATAGTAGGGTTATTATCTTTAAACCGATCATAGAAACCTTGTATACCTTTACATGAAAGTTCTTCCCCTCCGATAATAAACTGCATAACTGAAAGACTTTCGCCAGGCCTGGCAGTATCTGTTAAAAGATTTATATGTGCTGGTGTTCCGTCTGAAACAGCAATTGAATTCCTGTTATAGTACTTTAGAAGGCCCTCACCATCTAGCCTTGTATCCTCAGGAACTATAAACAGCGTATGGCCAAGGAGAGAAGCCGCAAATATTTGTTTTACAGATGCGTCAAAAAAGTAAGGGGACACAAGGGCAACATTTAAATAATTATCATAATTTTCATAGACAAGCTTTCTTAGTCCATAAACCAAGTTAACTACACTTCGATGCTCTATCATTGAACCCTTCGGAACTCCAGTAGATCCCGATGTATAAATGATATAAGCTAAGTCCTCTGGTTTATTTATTTTATCAAGGTTTTCAGCACTTCCAATGTATATTTCAGGGGAATCAAGCAGTAATATATTACCGTAAAACTCTGCTTTATCCGCTAAATGTGATTGCGTCAACAGCATAGTTGCATTACTATCTTCCAGTAATTTTTTTATTCTTAGTTCAGGAAGTTTGGTTGAAATTGGTAAATAGACACCTCCTGCTTTTAAAATTCCCAGTATTCCAACCTGCATATCTACGGATCTTTCTACCATTATTCCAACTATGCTGTTTTGCTTTACACCATTACTTCTTAGTGCTCTGGCAAGCTGATTTGCCTTTTCATTGAGCTGCCTGTAGGTTAATTGCTTGTCCTCAAACACTACAGCTACATTATCAGGTGTCCTTTCCACTTGGTCTTGGAACAGCTCATGTAGAGTCTTATCCCTAGGGTATTCTGCCTTTGTATCATTAAAACTATTTAGTATTTGCTGTTTTTCATCCTGAGATAGTATATTTATTTCGGACAGCATCTTTTCGGGGTAAGCTGTGATCTCTTCCAGTACATTGATGAAATGGACCCCAAGTTTTTCTATTGTCTCTTTCTTAAACAGACGAGTAGCATACTTTAACCCAAATACAATATTATTCTGGGTCTCTTGGGCGTTTAGGGTCAAATCAAATTTGGACGCCCTGAACTCATTATCATAGGGCATGAACCTTAGCCCATTCATCTTAAATTCTGATGCCTCTTTATTTTGCAAGACAAACATAGTATCAAACAGCGGATTTCTGCTCAAATCCCGCTTAATGCTAAGCTTCTCCACAAGTTCCTCAAATGGGTAATCCTGGTTTTCATAAGCCCTTAGAGCATTTTCTTTTACTACCATCAAAAACTCGCTGAAATTCTTTTTACCTTGAGGGTAATTCCTCATAGCTAGGGTATTGACAAACATGCCTATGATGTCCTGCAAATCTGTATGTGGCCTTCCTGCTATAGGGCTTCCAATTACGACATCTTCCTGTCCGGTGTATTTGAAAAGAAGCACATTGTATGAAGCTAGAAGCACCATATACAGTGTTGCTCCATGATCCACGGCAAGCTTGTTCAGTTTATGTGCAAGTTCCCGGCCTGTTTCAAAACTGACCATATCGCCTTCAAAACTCTGTATAGCCGGCCTTGGGTAGTCTACCGGCATATCAAGTACTGGTATTTCTCCCCTAAATGCCTGGAGCCAGTATTCTTCTTGTTTACTGATTGTGCCGTCAGCAAACAATTTATTCTGCCATACGGAATAGTCCTTGTACTGAATCTGAAGTGCTGGAAGATTCATTCCTTCATACAAGCTTATGAATTCTCTTACCAGTATTTCATCCGACACCCCGTCAGATATGATATGGTGTTTATCAAGCATCATGACATGCCTGTCTTCTCTAATTTTTACGAGCCCTGCTCTTAGTAAAGGAGCCTTGCCAAGGTCAAATGGCCTTATGAATTCATTTGCTGCTTCTGAGGCTTTTTCTTCGCCGGTTTCCATGTACATGATACTAAATTCCACCTCATCATGGACCTTCTGCACCGGTTCACCATCTACCATATGGAAGGAGGTCCGGAAAGCCTCATGCCTTTTTACCAGCTGATCTAAGGCTTTCTCAAAACGTTCTATATCAATACTGCCTTCTAACAACATAAACTCTGGCATATTGTATGCCACCCTTGCTCCTTCAAGCTGATTTAATATATACAGCCTTCTTTGGGAAGACGACATAGGATAGTATTCCATTTCTCCAGTGGGCTGGATAGATTGATAAATACTCTCTTGGGCTTCCTGGATGTACTTGGCAATTTCTGCAATTGTCGGCAGCTTGAATATCTCCTTAAGAGATATATTTACATTGAACTCTTTGTGAATTTTGGCTGCAAAGTTTATTGCTTTTAATGAGTGCCCCCCAAGCACAAAGAAATTATCATTTCTCCCTATTTTCTCAACCCCCAGGATATCCTGCCACAATTGTACAAGCTTCTCTTCCACTTCACCTGAAGGTGCTTCATACTCTACTCCAGTATTTAAATGAGCAGCAGGGTGGGGCAAGTTCTTCCGGTCTATCTTACCATTGGCTGTCAAAGGCATTTCATCCAGCTGCATGAAGTATGCCGGGATCATATACTCGGGCAATTCTTTTGAAAGGCATTCCCTTAGTTCAGTTATTGTCAGTTCATTTTCCCCAACGAAATATGCACACAGATCCTTGTTCTTCTGTTGGTCTTCCTTTACAATAACCACAGCTTCTTTTATTGAAGCATGTCTTAATAGCTGAGCCTCTATTTCTCCAAGTTCTATTCTAAATCCCCTTATCTTTACCTGGTGGTCCATCCTGCCTAAAAATTCTATATTCCCGTCAGGCAGCCATCTTGCCAAGTCCCCAGTACGATACATTCTTTCTCCCTTTATAAACGGGTTAGATACAAATCTTTCTGCAGTAAGCCCCGTCTTGTTTAAATAGCCTTTGGCAAGACCATCCCCAGATATATATAATTCCCCAGCGATACCTATAGGATTTACTTCTAATTTCTTACCAAGTATGCATGCTCTGGTGTTTGGCAAAGGACGGCCTATGGGGATATTATCCAATCTACTAAGCCCCGCCGCAGTAATCAAATATTCCGTAGAATCCACACAGCATTCGGTAGGACCATAAACATTTGTGATGCAAGGTTGCACATCCTCAAATCTGCTTAGGAAGTCTTTTACTGCATCAAATGGAAGAACATCTCCGCCTATAATAAAATGTCTCACTTTTAGGTTATTATCTATAGGAGGAGAATTTAACATCATATTTACGTGTATGGGCGTTCCATCCGAAATATCAATCCTATTTTCACTATAGAAGTCCAGCAGCTTTTTACCGTCTTTCCTTGCTTCCTCCGGTACAATGTACAATGCATGCCCCATTAGCAGTGCTGCGAAAATCTGCTGCACCGAAGCATCAAAAACATAAGGGGCAATGAGGCAAACATTCAACGGTGATTCATATTTGCTATATATTCTCTGGAACAGACCCTCTACCAGGTTTAATACACTCTTATTATCAATGCAAACACCTTTAGGGTTTCCCGTTGAGCCAGAGGTATAGATGATGTACGCTGTATCACCAGGCTTATTTATACATTTTATATTCACATCGTTTATAAAATTATAATCATAATCAGATAAATCAATAATCTCACCATCGAAATCATCACGATCCATAAGATGATTTTGGGTGAGTAAAATTTTGGCCTTGCTGTCCTCCATCATATACCTTTTTCTTTCCAATGGATAATTAGGATCTACAGGAAGGTACGCCCCCCCAGCCTTGATTACTGACATTATACCTATAACCATTTCAGGCGAGCGGTCCACCATTATGCCTACAATATCATCAGGCTTTACTCCCTTTTCTCTTAATGCCCTGGCCAATTGGTTTGCCTTTTGATTCAGTTCTCGGTAGGTTAATTGTTTACCTTCAAAAACCACTGCAATATGATCAGGAGTCTTTTTCACTTGCTCCTCAAACATTTGGTGTATGGTTTTATCCAGGGGATATTCGAGAGCAGTATCGTTAAAGCTGTATAATACTTGCTGTTTTTCTTCCTGTGATAACATTTCGATTTCATAAAGCCTTTTTTCGGGGTATGCTGCAATTTCTTCCAGCAAATTGATGTAATGAGCCCCAAGTCTTTCAACTGTTTCTTTCTTAAACAGTCTTGTACAGTATTCGAGTTCAAAGGCTATACCATCCTCAGTCTCAAATGCATTTAAGGTGATGTCAAATTTTGATATTCTGCCTTCTATCCCTTTGTTGTACGGCTTGAAGCTTAGATCAGACGTTATGAGCTCTGCTTTTCCAACATTGTATATGGCAAACATGGTATCAAAGAGGGGATTCCTGCTCATATCCCTCCTTATGTCCAGCTTATCCACTAATTCTTCAAACTGATAGTCCTGATTGTCGTATGCTTTCAAAGCATTTTCTTTAACTTCTTTCAAGAATTCAATAAAAGTCTTTTCTCCTTGCGGGTGGTTTCTCATGGCCAGAGTGTTTACAAACATACCTATGATGTCTTGAAGGTCAGCATGAGGCCTTCCAGCTATAGGACTTCCCACAATAATATCTTCCTGTCCAGTGTATCTAGATAACAGCACATTGTATGCAGCAAGAAGCGTCATATATAATGTAGCTCCATTGTCTGATCCAAGCTTGTTAAGTCTAACCGCAAGCTCGCTATCAGCTTCAAAGCTGATGTAGTCTCCTTCAAAGCTTTGTACTGCGGGTCTTGGGTAGTCGGTGGATAAATCCAGCACAGGGATCTCTCCCTGAAAGGTCTGGAGCCAGAATTCCTCCTGCTTACTTATGGCAGCTCCTGCAAACAATTCCCTCTGCCAAACTGAGTAGTCCTTGTACTGTATACGCAGTGGAGGAAGTATTTTCCCTTCATATAAGCTTATAAACTCTCTTACCAGTATGTCGTTGGACACTCCATCCGATATGATATGATGCATGTCAAACACCATAATATGTCTGGCTTCTCCAATCTTTACAAGTCCAACTCTTAATAGTGGAGCCTTTCCAAGGTCAAAGGGCCTTATGAATTTCTCCACTATTTCGGGAACCTTCTCTTCACTGGTTTCCAGGTACATGATACTTAGGTCCGCCTTGTCATGGACTTTCTGAGACAGCTCTTCCTCGATCATATGGAAGGAGGTTCGAAAGCTCTCATGCCTTTCTATCAGACTATGAAAAGCCTGCTCAAAACGTGCTTTATCAACAGTACCTTCCAGCAATATTATGCCAGGTATATTGTAGGCGATTCCAGCTCCTTCAAGCTGGTTTAATATATATAGTCTTTTCTGGGCGGATGACATGGGATAATATTCCATATCCCCAGCACGTTGAATGGACTGATATAGGCTCTCCTTTGAGTCTTCAATGTAGCTGGCAATTTCTAAGATGGTTGGTGTCTTGAATATTTCCTTAAGAGGTATGTCTACATTGAACTCTTTGTGAATTCTTGCTACAAGGCTTGTTGCCTTTAACGAGTGTCCTCCGAGCATAAAGAAGTTATCATTTCTTCCTACCTTCTCTATTCCAAGGATGTCCTGCCACAGCAGCGCAAGCCTTTCCTCCACTTCACCTGAAGGCGCTGCATACTCTGTTCCTGTATTTATTCTTCCATCAGGCAGCGGCAGCGCCTTTCTGTCCAATTTTCCATTTATGGTTAACGGTACTTTTGCTATCCTCATAAAATAGGATGGAATCATATAATCGGGCAGCTCTTTAGATATAAGCTCCCTTATTTCGGTCACTGTCACTTCTCGGTCAGACACTATATAAGCGCAAAGATACCTGCCTACACTTGAATCCTCCCGGTCAATGACCACCGCCTCATTTATATCAGCATGCTTCAAAAGGGCTGCTTCTATTTCCTCAAGCTCGATTCTATACCCTCTTATTTTAACCTGGTGGTCTTTTCTGCCGGCAAATGCAATATTCCCGTCAGGAAGCCACTTTGCAAGATCTCCTGTTTTATACATCAGTTCTCCAGGCATAAATGGGTTCGGTACAAACTTTTCCCTGGTAAGTTCCGGTTTTTTCAAGTATCCTCTCGCCAATCCTGCCCCGGAAACACAGAGTTCACCCTCAACACCTATGGGCTTAAGATTATTGTTTTCATCAACTATAAACACCCGGGTATTGGTAATAGGTTTACCAATAGGTACCGACTTATCGGCCGTCTCACAATCATCTGCTTTCCATACCGTTGCACATACGGTTGTCTCAGTAGGTCCATAAGCATTTATATATGAAATCCTGTTGCTCCATTTCTTTAAAAGTTCGGGAGTGGAAGCCGAACCTGCTGCAATTACCTTCTTTAAGGAAGTTACTTTTTCCGGGTCCAGATTTGCCAGATACGGAGGTGGTAAAGTAGCAATAGTTATCTCATTTTCATTTAGGTATTCTTCAAATCTTCGATAGTCATTGATAATATCGCTTGAAGATATATATAGTGTTGCTCCTGCCAATAGTCCCATAAATATTTCCCAAACTGCAGCGTCGAATGAAATTGATGCAAATTGAATAATCCTATCGCTTTCACTTACATTTAAGCGGGTCTTGAAAAACGCCTCCAGATTTGCTACCCCTTTATGTTCTACCATAACCCCTTTAGGTTTTCCTGTAGACCCAGATGTATAAATGATATATGCCAAATTTTGCGGTGAACATACCACTTCCAGGTTCATAGGGTTTCCGGCATAAAGGCTTTCATCTTCTATGTCTATATACTTCCCGTAAAACTCCACTTTCTCCAGGAATTGCTTTTGGGAAATCAGCACCCCTATCTCGCTGTCCTCGAGTAAATATTCGATTCTTGCCTTAGGGTAGTCAGGATCTATAGGCATATATGCCCCTCCGGCTTTAAGTATGCCAAATATACCTATGACCATCTCCAGTGAGCGTTCTACCATAATACCCACTATGCTGTCTGGTTTAACTCCCTTATCCCTCAACACTCTTGCAAGCTGATTTGACTTCTCATTGAGTTCCCTATAGGTTAGCTGCTTACCCTCAAACACCACTGCCGCATTGTCAGGTGTCTTCACCGCTTGTTCCTCAAATAGTTGGTGAATGGTCTTTTCCCTGTGGTATTCCTCCGTTGTATTATTGAAGCAGTGTACTATTTCTTTCTTTTCCACTTCGGTGAGTATATCAATATTCCTAATATGCATATCGGGATTATCGGTTACAATTTCTATTACCGACTGAAAATGTCCCTTGATTTTTTCTATGAAATTACCATCATATACCAGTGAGTTGTAACTGAATTTAATAGATAATTCCTTACCGCCATCAACGAGTATCCCAAAATCATAATTCGTCTGCTCGAATATTTCCATTCCAACTACATTTAAAATGCCATTACTGGATGAAGCATTAACCGCTTCATCCATAGGGTAATTTTCAAAAGCCATGACATGATGTATCAAGGCATCTTTCAAGCATGTTTTTGACTGCACATCCGCCAGAGGATAGAAACTGTACCGGTCAGATTCAAGCACCGATTGCTGCATCTCTTTGATCAGTTCGGTAAAAGTTTTATCCTCATCACAACTCACCCTTACTGCAACGGTATTTATAAATAAACCCACCATGCTCTCAATTCCCTGTATTTCATGAGGCCTTCCCGATACCACCTCACCAAACACCACATCATCGGTATTGTTATACCGCTGTAATAATATCCCCCATATGGTCTTTATAATGGTACTCATGGTTGTATTGTTTTTGGCTGCAAACTTCTCAAGATCGCTAGTTATTTGTTCAGATATTTTAAACTCCGTTTCTTCAATCCTGAAATCATCACTTGCAGACCTGCCGTTTTGGGGAAGGACTGTCTGATGCTCGTAACCTTTAAGATAGGTTTCCCAGTAATCTGCGGCCTCGTTCTGATTTCTGCCTTCCAACCATTTGATATAGCGGCTGTAAGGATATACCTTTCCTGACTCCGGCTCCCGGCTATTCATCAGGGCTTCATAGTTTTCCATAAATTCTCTAAATATATTTGCGAGACTCCACCCATCAATAATGATGTGATGAAAGCTCCATACCATGTTATAAGATTGGTAGCCTGTTTTAATTACACTTAATCTTGTTAAAATATCCCTTGATAAGTCAAAGCCCTTTTTTCTGTCTTTAACCCTGTATTCTTCTATATACCTATCCCTTAGTTCTTCGGCAAGGGAGGTAATATCCTCATAGCTGACAGACAGCTTTCTTTCCTTCATGACTACTTGTAAGGGCTTGGCTACATTTTCATACAAAAAAATTGTTCTCAAAGCGTCATACTTTTCAATAATGATATTAACGCTCTTTTCAACACAATCAATGTCCAGGATGCCTTTTATAGAAAGTGATATCTGCTCAAAGTAGGCGTCTGAATTTTTATCCATCATATAGTGGTACAATATCCCTTGCTGCATAGGAGTGAGCCGGTACATATCTTTTATGTTTTGTTTCTTCAAATCACTCATAAGTACTCCTCCTTAAATACAAACTCTTTTTATTCGAAGTTATTCAATACGTCTTCAAACTCATCCATATTCAGATCGTCTACTGTAAAATCACTGAGTGTAGCTTCTGAATAGTCCATTTCTGCACAATGGGTTATTATGTTTACTAAATGCTTTTTAAAACTCACCGCTACCCCTTCAATAGTACTCTTCTCATACTCGCCCTGGTTGTAGCTAAAGTTTAATTCCAGCTTCCCGCCTTCTACAGTTCCGCCGTTAATATCAATACAATACTCACTTTTATAGTTTGGTCCTGTAGACTCTCCGGCAGGAATATCAGACACTCCAAATAAATTGTCTACATTATCCTGGTTGAATTGACCGAGGTAATTGAAGCTTATTTCAGGGTTTAGATTAAAGTTTAAATCGGCTTTGTTTTCCGGCAAGGTAAGATATTTTAGTATGCCGTAACCTATCCCTTTGTTAGGTATCTGCCTGATGTTTTCTTTTACCGATTTGATCATGCGGGAAATATCGAGTTGTCCGCTGACATCTAACACCACGGGATACTGGGTGGTGAACCATCCCACGGTCCTGCTTATGTCAATGTCTTTAATGATTTCCTCCCTGCCGTGCCCCTCCAGACTGATCAGAACCTTATCATTTCCGGTCCATTCCCTCACTGCTAATCCCAAGGCGGTAAGCAATATGTCGTTTACTTCTGTGTTATAAGCATGGTTTACCCGCTTTAGCATCTTCTCAGTCTCTTCAATACTCAGCTCGATCTTGACGCTATTGTTATTCATATACCTTCTTTCTTCAATCTCTCGGTCTTTTGGAAGCGGTATTGTTTCAGTTTTTTCCAAATTGGTCCAGTAATTTATTTCTTTTAATAGTTCAGGGCTATTGGCATACTCATCAAGCCTCTGTGCCCAATCTTTGAAAGAGTCGGTCTTGTTGCTGAATTTTATTTCATCATTGTTTAGCGCCTGTCTGTATCCTATGTCCAAATCTTCCAGTATGATTCTCCACGATACCCCATCAACTACAAGGTGGTGAATAGCTATTAGCAGGTGGTCCCCTTCTTTAGTCTTAAACAGACCAACCTTAACTAAAGGACCGTTATACAAGTCCATGCTCCTCTGAATCCTCGACGCTTCCAGCTCTATTTTTTCCCGGTAATTATAGCTGTCCCTAAGGTCTACAATTTCCAATGAAAAATGTTCACCTTCAAGGTTTTTGTTGTATTGGAGTATATTTTGATCCTCTATTTTTACCACTGTTCTAAAAATATCGTGGTGCTCTACAAGCTTTGACAATACTTTTCGAATAATAGCTTCTTCAAATCCGTTACGCCCATATATCATTATTTCCTGATTAAAATGATGGATATCCTTGCTGTCTTGTTTATACAACCATCTTTGTATAGGTGTTATCGGTACTATGCCTTCTACCGGGCCTTGATGAATTCTTCGGCTTGTAGATTGTATATATTCGACGAGTTCCTCAATTACAGGATGTTTGAATAAGTCCCGCATTTCAAGCTTTAGCCCATGGACGTTAAGACGCGACATTACCTGTATGGCTTTTATTGAGTCTCCTCCAAGGCTGAAGAAATTATCTTTTACCCCGATGTTTTCAGTTTTTAGTACGTCTTCCCATACTTTGGCCAGTATTTCTTCTCTTTCGTTTCTAGGAACTACATGCTCTACTCCGGTATTAATATTCCCCTGTGGTTCAGGCAATGCTTTCCGATCAATTTTACCGTTGGCATTAAATGGCAGCTGTTCCAGCTGCATGAAATATGCTGGTACCATGTAGTCAGGTAGTTCGTTTAAGAGATGCTCCCTTAGCTCGGAAATGGTCAATTCATTTTCCCCTACAATATATGCACACAGGTACTTCTTCCCTTGCTGCTCTTCCTTTGCAATAACCACTGCTTCCTTAATAGCAGTGTGCTTCACCAGATGTGCTTCAATTTCTCCAAGCTCTATTCTAAAGCCTCTTATCTTTACCTGGTGGTCGATCCTGCCCATGAATTCGATGTTCCCATCAGGAAGCCGCCTTACTAAGTCCCCTGTGCGGTACACTTTTTCGCCGGGAATAAACGGGTTAGGTACAAATTTTTCTGCTGTCAGTTCAGGTCTATTCAAATAGCCCCTTGCAAGACCGCTTCCACCTATCACAAGTTCACCGGCCACTCCTACAGGAGTTAATTGGTTGTGCTTGTCCAGTATATAAAGGTATACATTCTGTAAAGCTTTCCCTATAGGTACTGTTATAAGTTCTTCTGCTATTTTCTTTGTTATACTGTAACCCGCTGCATATATCGTGGACTCTGTAGGCCCATAGATATTTTCCAGAGATGTGTTCTCTGAGACATCGAAAAGCTCATGGACAAGCTTTTTGGGCAGCGCTTCTCCAGCAGCAAAAATATACCTGAGAGTTGATGGCAGTTTTATACCATTATCTTTTAAAGTATGTACCATTATATTCAGCATTGATGGTACAAAGTTTACATGGGTTATCTTATGCTTGTTTATTACCTCTACTAACTCCATAGCTTCCTTTTCCACACCTTGGCGTGATATTACAAGCTTTCCTCCGTTGAGGAACCAGCCAAATATCTCAGCTACGGATACGTCAAAGGTATAAGTTGTTTTAAATAGAAAAGCGTCTTCCGCTTTAAGCGGATACATGGCCTGGAGGGCTGTAATTATGTTTACAACGCTAGTATGCTCAATCATTCCACCTTTGGGCTTCCCTGTCGAACCTGATGTATAAATGACGTACGCAAGGTCCGAGGGTTTGTTTACATTTTCAAGCTTTGAGTTCTCTTCATTTAAATATTCTTCCTCCAGATATATAATATCCGCATCAATCTGCTTATTTTCCATAAAGGTCCTGGAGGTCAAAAGGATCTGGGAACCACTATCGTCCAACAAATACTTTATCCTTGTATCAGGATAATTAGGATCTATCGGCAGATACGCCCCTCCAGCTTTCAATATGGCAAATATCCCCACAATCATCTCAAATGAACGTTCGGCCATAATTCCTACAATACGGTCAGGCTTTACCCCTTTGTTCCTCAATACTCTGGCCAAATGATTTGCCTTTCCGTTCAATTCCCTGTAAGTCAAGTGCTTGTCTTCATATACCACAGCTATGTTGTCAGGTGTCCTTTCCACCTGCTCAGCAAACAGCTCATGTATGGTTTTGTCCTGCGGATAGTCTTTCTTAGTATCATTAAAGTCTATCAGCAACTGCTTTCTTTCTTCATGACTTAATATAATAAGCTTGTCAACTGACCCTTTGGGGTTATGGATAAACATATTTAAAATATTAATAAAATAGTCTATACACTCTTCTGCCTGTTTTCTTTCCAATACTTTGTCCGAGTAGATCAAGCTTATATTAAGATCATCGAATGTATTACTTACTGTAAAGTCAAGACTTGTATTGGTTGCTTCATATTCATCAACTGAAATTCTATCTTTAACATCACCGATTTCTTTGTTTATTATCTCGTTATATATATGAAAATCCACATAATTGAATATGGTATCAAATAAAGGATTTTCCTCTTTGTTTTCTTTTCCGCCCAGGATATTTATGATCTCAAATAAAGGCAGTCTTCCATAAAGCTTTAAGTTTATTAATTTCTTTTCTGCAACTTTTATCAATTCCTCCCATATATCGATTTTATCAAAACACATTTTGACGGGAACCGTATTTAAGAAGCACCCCAGCATCTTATCTCCATCTTCGCATACAGGTCTGTTATTTTCTACCAAACCTACGACAAAGTCATCCTCGTATGAAAGCATATTGAGCATATAAGTGTATGCAGCAAAGCAAAGTGTCTTTAAGCTTACATCATATCTTCTGGCAGTACTTCTTAAATCACCTAAAAATTCCTGACTTAAATGGCGTGTTACATGGTCTACTTTATAAGATTTTTTTGTTTTTCCATGAATATTTGCAGGCATATTCAACCTTTTATATTCACTTAATTCCTCTCTCCAATAATTAATTACTTCCTGGTTGTCCTTAATTGTCATTTGGTCTGCTATATAATCTTTATAGCTGCATTTAAGCCGTGTTGGTATATAATCTTTTTCTTGCTTAAGCTTAGAGTATAGGTTTGAAACTTCCGTAATCAATGAAGCAACACTCCAGCCATCCAGGATAGCATGGTGGAATATCAGAACCAGACAAATATGGTTTGCGTCAAGTTTGAATATTCTTATCCTCCAAAGGGGCTTTGATATATCAAACGGATTCGCTCTGTCATTTTCCAAATATTTGTTTATATACTCAACCTGCCCTGTCCTGCTAAAATTCATGATATCTATCTGCTCAATATCAAGACTACTGCCCTTGTAAACAATTTGCACAGGAGTTTCAAAATCCTCTAAATTAAAAACCGTCCTTAAAATATCATGTTTTGACGTCATTAGAAGCATCGCTTCTTTAAATGCTGGGAAATCAAAGTCTTTGTCATTCAGATGAAATGCAAATTGGTCATGATAAACTGCATTTTCATAGTCTTTTTTGGAATGATAAATCATACCCAGCTCTATGTGACTCATCGGATATATATCTTCCATGTCCGAAGGTAACTTTTCTGAGAGAGTTTCATTCATCAATATTCGCTGTTTAAATAACTCCAGTTCTTCCCTTGCTTTACCCATCTTACTGTTAAAAGCTTCCGTATCTTTTACTTTTAAGAATGCAGACAATCTCTCAATATCAGGATTCATGTATATATCCCTGATTTGGATGTTTATATCCAACTTTTTGCATATTGTGCTGACTAATGATATTGCACGTATAGAATCTCCGCCTATTTTAAAGAAGTTGTCCCTTATTCCTACCTGTTTTGCTCCAAGCACTTCCTGCCATATTTCAACCAGTTTCTCTTCCACTTCATTCCGCGGCGCTACATATTCTGTTCCCGTACTCATACTTCCGTCAGGCTCGGGCAATGCTTTCCTGTCTATTTTTCCATTAGGGGTCAATGGCAGCTTTTCCATCTGCATAAAGTAAGAAGGGATCATGTAGTCCGGGAGCTCTTTTGACAAGTGTTCCCTCATCCCCTGTACGGTTATTTCTTGATCCGGTACGACGTACGCACAAAGATACTTATTTCCGTCAGCTCCTTCTTTGTCCAATACCACTGCTTCTTTTATTGTTTCATGCTTTAATAACCAGTTCTCTATTTCACCCAGTTCTATCCTGTAGCCTCTTATCTTTACCTGATGGTCGATCCTGCCCAGGTATTCTAGGTTGCCGTCAGGCAGCCACCTTGCCAGGTCACCTGTCCTGTACATCCTTTCACCCGGTGCGAATGGGTTTGCTGCGAATTTTTCTTCTGTAAGTTCCGGTCTGTTCAAGTACCCTCTTGCCAGTCCATCCCCTGCTATACATAGTTCTCCCGCTACTCCTATCGGCTGCAGGCCCTTTTCCTTACTCACAACATATAACTTAATGTTATCTATGGGCTTTCCTATTGGTACAAGCTCCAATTCTTCTTCCGTGGAGCAGCCAAAGTAGGATACATCTACTGTTGCTTCTGTTGGTCCGTACAGGTTATGCAGGCTTGTTCCTTTTTCTTTGTACAGCAGCTTGTTGAACTTTTCTACTTGCTTCAGGTTCAGTGCTTCTCCACTGGCAAATACCTGCTTTAAGCTTGCTATTTCCTCTATTATCCCCTTTTCCTCTACATACTCTAAAAATACACTCAACATGGATGGTACAAAGTGCATTGTGGTAACTTTATTTTTTTCGATTGCCTTCACGATTTCTTCCGGATTTTTTTCTCCTCCCGGTATCAGCAGGCAGACTTTGGCCCCAGTAAAGCTCCACCACAATAATTCCCATACCGATACGTCAAAGGTATAGGGAGTTTTCTGCAGGATCACATCACCTTCAGCTATCGGGTATTGCTTCTGCATCCAGTTGATCCGGTTGATTACGGAGTAGTTCTCTATCATTACCCCTTTGGGTTTGCCGGTAGAACCGGATGTATATATTACATAAGCCAAGTTTTCAGGTTTACTAATTAACTTTGGATTTGATACATCCCCAGTAAATAGTTCCTGATTTTCTATGCTAATAAATTCAGCATTTCTGTAACTACCTTTAGCATTTATAAATTTATCCTGTATCAGAATAATTTGGCTGCCACTGTCATCAAGCATAAACTGGATCCTGTCTTCAGGGTATTCAGGAGCTATGGGTAAATAAGCCCCCCCAGCTTTTAGGACAGCCATGATCCCTATGATCATTTCCGGGGAACGTTCTACCATAATTCCCACTACACTATCAGGTTTTATTCCCTTTTCTCTTAATTTTCTGGCCAGTTGGTTTGCCTTTTCGTTTAGCTCCCTATAAGTCAGCTGTTTATCTTCAAACACTACAGCAATATTATTGGGTGTCCGTTCCACCTGTTCCTCAAAAATCTGATGGATGGTCTTTTCCCGAGGGTATCCTGCTTTTGTATTATTAAATTCATATAATATTTGATGTTTTTCGTCTTGTGACAGCATATCAATTTCTAATAGCCTTTTTTCAGGAAAGGCTGCTGCCTCTTCCAATACATTAAGGTAATGGGCAATAAGCCTTATAACTGACTCTTTCTTAAACAACCTGGTAGCATACTCCAATTCAAATGCAATACCGTCCTCTGTTTCCTCAGCGTTTAAAGTCAAGTCAAACTTGGATATTCTTACTTCACTGTCATAGGGCATAAACCTTAGCCCATCCATCTTCACTTCTGATGCCTCGATATTTTGCAGTACAAACATAGTATCGAAAAGTGGATTTCTGCCCAGATCCCTTTCCAGGTTAAGCTTATCTACCAGTTCTTCAAATTGGTAATCTTGGTTTTCGTAAGCCCTTAAGGAGTTTTCTCTTACTTCATTAAGGAAGTCCACAAAAGTCTTTCCACCTTGAGGGTGATTCCTCATGGCTAGCGTGTTTACAAACATACCAATAACGTCCTGAAGATCAGTATGCGGCCTTCCTGCAACGGGACTTCCAACTATAATATCTTCCTGTCCGGTGTACTTGGATAAAAGGACATTGTATGAAGCTAAAAGTACCATGTAGAGCGTGGCACCATTATTCACTGCAAGTTTGTTCAGTTTAACAGCAAGCTCCTTGCCTGCTTTGAAACTGATCACATCTCCCTCAAAACTCTGTATAGCTGGCCTAGGGTAGTCTAGCGGCATATTAAGCAAAGGAATTTCTCCTTTGAATACTTGGAGCCAGTATTCTTCCTGCTTACTAATTGTCCCATCAGCAAACAGCCTGTTCTGCCATACGGAAAAATCCTTGTACTGAATCTTAAGTTCCGGAAGTTCCTTACCTTCATACAGGCTCATAAATTCTCTTACCAGTATGTCGTCAGACACCCCGTCAGATATAATATGGTGCTTATCAGACATCATAATATATCTGTCTTCTCCAACTTTTATAAGCCCAACCCTAAGTAAAGGAGCCTCATCAAGGTCAAAGGTCCTAATAAATTCACTGGCTATTTTCGCAGCTCTTTCCTCATCGGTTTCCATATACATAACACTAAAATCCACATTGCTATGGACCTTTTGTACCGGTTTACCATCTATCATATGGAATGAGGTACGGAAAGACTCATGTCTGTCAACAAGCTCCCTAAAAGCCTGTTCAAAGCGCAGTTTATCGAGTTTGCCTTCAATTAGCATAATACCAGGCATGTTGTATGCCATCCCAACTGCGTCAAGCTGGTTTAGAATATACAGCCTTTTCTGGGCGGATGAAATTGGATAGTACTCCATCTCCCCAGCCGGCCCAATAGAATGAAATACACTCTCCTTTGCAATCTTGATGCACTCGGCAACTTCAGACATATTTGGGCTCTTAAATATTTCTTTAAGCGGTATGTTTACATTGAACTCTTTGTGAATCCTGGCAATAAGATTTGCTGCCCTTAAGGAATGTCCCCCCAGCTCAAAGAAATTGTCGTTTCTTCCCACTTTCTCTATACTAAGGATATCCTGCCACAACCCCGCAAGTTTCTCCTCCACTTCACCCAAGGGTGCGACATACTCTATTCCAGCATCGATATTGCCGTCAGGTTCGGGCAATGCCTTCCTATCTATTTTGCCATTGGGAGTCAGCGGCAGCTTTTTTAACTGCATAAAATAGGATGGTATCATATAGTCTGGAAGGTCCTTTAAGAGATGTCCCCTTAGTTCTGCTATTGTTAATTCATTTTCCCCTGCCACATAGGCACACAGATACTTGTTTCCCTTCTGATCTTCCCTTGCAATAACCACTGCTTCCTTTATTGAAACGTGCTTTAGCAGTTGTGCTTCTATTTCCCCCAGCTCTATTCTAAATCCCCTTATCTTTACCTGATGATCTACTCTTCCTAAAAATTCCATATTCCCATCAGACAGCCATCTGGCCAGATCCCCTGTACGATACATCCTTTCCCCTGATATAAACGGGTTAGGTACAAATTTTTCAGCTGTCAGTTCGGGCCGGTTTAGATATCCCCTTGCAAGCCCTTCTCCCCCTATGCACAACTCACCCAAAACCCCTGTAGGCTGAGGTCTCAAGTGTTTGTCAACAACGTAGTATTTTATATTTTGCATTGGCTTTCCGATAGGTACACTCCCGGATTCCAAATAGCTTCCCAGTCTCTTTTCGTAATAACTGGAATCTATGGTGGACTCAGTAACCCCATAGCTATTAACAACCCGCAGTTTCTCTCCATACCAGGATTGTAATCTTTCATAATCTTCCACAGAGAGAGTATCTGATCCAAGTATAAGCAACTTGAGGCTATCAATAATCAAAGCATTATCATGGATATAATCCATAAGAGGAATAATCAGTGCCGGTGTGGATTCAAAGATGGTTATTTTATGGGTTTTAATAAGTGAATATAATCGTGCAGGATCGTATCTCTCCTCGGATGAACAAATAACCATTTGGCCTCCGTTGAGCAGCGTTCTCGAAACATCTCCCACAAATACATCAAAAGAAAAACTTGCGATTTGCAACAGCTTTACATCCATATCCGCAAGCCTATATTCCTTTTTCCATGCGTAAGATATGTTGACAAGACTTCTATGCTCTATCATGATCCCCTTTGGCTTTCCTGTGGTTCCTGATGTATAAATGACATATGCTAAATTACAAGATTTATTAATGACAGGAAGATTTTCTGTTCTCCCGTTGTAATTCACACAGTCATCAAAGCTTATAATATCAAGATCAAATTTAATTTTTTCTTTATGATGTTCTTGCGTAAGAATAATTCCAGCCAAGCTGTCATCGATCATATATCTGATTCGTTCTTCAGGATATTCGGTGTCTATGGGTAAATACGCGCCTCCTGCTTTAAATACAGCAATTACACCTATTATCATTTCTATGGACCGGTCTACCATTATAGCTACTACACTGTCAGGTTTTAATCCCTTGTCCCTTAAGATCCAAGCCAGTTGATTGGCCTTTTCATTAAGTTCTCCGTAAGTCAAGTATTTATCTTCAAATACTACTGCTATGTTATCAGGCGTCTTTTCCACTTGTTCTTCAAATAGCTCTTGTATGGTCTTATCCTTAGGATATTCTACTTTTGTATCATTGAAGCCATAGATTATTTGCTGTTTTTCCTCCTGGGACAACATATTTATTTCCGACAACCTTTTAAACGGATTTGCGGTTATCTCTTCCAACACGTTAAGGTAATGAGCCGCCAACCTTTTTATAGTCTCTTTTTTGAAAAGCCGAGTACAATATTCAAAGCTAAAAGCCATACCATCTTCACGCTCTATTGCATCAATGGATAGGTCAAATTTTGATATTCTATACTCTAGCCCGTTATTAAAAGGTCTGAAGCTTATACCAGGTACTGCAAATTCTACCTTAGAGGCATTTTGCATGGTAAACATAGTATCAAACAGTGGGTTTCTGCTCATGTCCCTCTTCAAGTTAAGCTTCTCAACCAGTTCTTCAAATTGGTAATCCTGATTGTCATAAGCCCTTAGAGCGTTTTCTCTTACTTCATTCAAGAATTCTACAAAGGTACTATCTCCCTTGGGGTAATTTCTCATAGCCAAGGTATTTACAAACATACCAAGGATATCCTGCAGGTCTGAATGTGGCCTTCCGGCTATAGGGCTTCCAACGATTATGTCTTCCTGTCCGGTGTGCTTAGACAGCAATATGTTGTATGCCGCGAGCAGTGTCATGTAAAGCGTAGCCCCATTATCCCTTGCAAGCTTGTTTAATTTATTCGTAAGCTCACTGCCTGCTTCAAAGCTAAAAAAATCCCCTTCAAAGCTTTGTATTACAGGCCTTGGATAGTCTAGCGGCATATTCAGTACAGGTATTTCTCCCTGGAATGCTTGGAGCCAGTATTCCTCCTGGCTGCTAATTCCGCCCTCATCAAACAGTTTATTCTGCCATACAGCGTAGTCCTTGTACTGTATCCGAAGTGCTGGAGGGTTGTTTCCTTCATAAAGATCCATAAACTCACGAATCAGTATGTCCATGGAGACACCATCGGATATAATGTGATGCATATCAAACATCATAAGATGCCTGTCTTCTCCCGTTTTTACAAGCTCTACCCTTAGCAGAGGAGCCTTGCCAAGATCAAAAGGTCTGGCAAATTCCCCAGCATACTCTGCGGCTTTTTCTTCGTTAGTTTCAAAGTACATCACGCTGAATTCCACATGGTCATGAACCTTCTGGACCGGGTTACCATCGATCATGTGGAACGATGTTCTAAGAGTCTCATGCCTTTTTACCAACTGCCTGAAGACTTCCTGGAAACGCGCTGTATCAATGCTTCCTTCCAGCAGCATAATACCAGGCATGTTGTATGCTGTCCCTGCCCCTTCAAGCTGGTTTAGTATATACAGCCTTCTTTGTGCAGATGACATAGGGTAGTATTCCATTTCTCCTGCCGGTTGGATTGACTGATATAGGCTCTCCTTTGAGTCTTTAATATATCTGGCAATTTCTAAGATGGTTGGTGTCTTGAATATTTCCTTAAGAGGTATGTCTATATTGAACTCTTTGTGAATTCTTGCTACAAGGCTTGTTGCCTTTAACGAGTGTCCCCCAAGCATAAAAAAGTTATCATTTCTTCCTACCTTCTCTATTCCAAGGATATCCCGCCACAACAGCGCAAGTTTCTCCTCTATTTCTCCCGAAGGTACTACGTATTCTACGCCGGTATTAACATTGCTATCGAGCACAGGCAATGCTTTCCTGTCTATTTTTCCATTAGGGGTCAATGGCAGCTTTTCCATCCGCACAAAGTAGGAAGGGATCATGTAGTCCGGGAGCTCTTTTGACAAGTGTTCCCTCATCCCCTGTACGGTTATTTCTTGATCCGGTACGACGTATCCACAAAGATACTTATTTCCGTCAGCTCCTTCTTTGTCCAATACCACCGCTTCTTTTATTGCTTCATGCTTTAATAACCGGTTCTCTATTTCACCCAGTTCTATCCTGTAGCCTCTTATCTTTACCTGATGGTCGATCCTGCCCAGATATTCTAGGTTGCCGTCAGGCAGCCACCTTGCCAGGTCACCTGTCCTGTACATCCTTTCACCCGGTGCGAATGGGTTTGCTGCGAATTTTTCTTCTGTAAGTTCCGGTCTGTTCAAGTACCCTCTTGCCAGTCCATCCCCTGCTATGCATAGTTCTCCCGCTACTCCTATCGGCTGCAGGCCCTTTTCCTTACTGACAACATACAACTTAATGTTATCTATGGGCTTTCCTATAGGTACAAGCTCCAATTCTTCTTCCGTAGAGCAGCCAAAGTAGGATACATCTACTGTTGCTTCTGTTGGTCCGTACAGGTTATGCAGGCTTGTTCCTTTTTCTTTGTACAGCAGCTTGTTGAACTTTTCTACTTGCTTCAGGTTCAGTGCTTCTCCACTGGCAAATACCTGCTTTAAGCTTGCTATTTCCTCTATTATCCCCTTTTCCTCTACATACTCTAAAAATACACTCAACATGGATGGTACAAAGTGCATTGTGGTAACTTTATTTTTTTCGATTGCCTTCACGATTTCTTCCGGATTTTTTTCTCCTCCCGGTATCAGCAGGCAGACTTTGGCCCCAGTAAAGCTCCACCACAATAATTCCCATACCGATACGTCAAAGGTATAGGGAGTTTTCTGCAGGATCACATCACCTTCAGCTATCGGGTATTGCTTCTGCATCCAGTTGATCCGGTTGATTACGGAGTAGTTCTCTATCATTACCCCTTTGGGTTTGCCGGTAGAACCGGATGTATATATTACATAAGCCAAGTTTTCAGGTTTACTAATTAACTTTGGATTTGATACATCCCCAGTAAATAGTTCCTGATTTTCTATGCTAATAAATTCAGCATTTCTGTAACTACCTTTAGCATTTATAAATTTATCCTGTATCAGAATAATTTGGCTGCCACTGTCATCAAGCATAAACTGGATCCTGTCTTCAGGGTATTCAGGAGCTATGGGTAAATAAGCCCCCCCAGCTTTTAGGACAGCCATGATCCCTATGATCATTTCCGGGGAACGTTCTACCATAATTCCCACTACACTATCAGGTTTTATTCCCTTTTCTCTTAATTTTCTGGCCAGTTGGTTTGCCTTTTCGTTTACTTCCTTATAAGTCAGCTGTTTATCTTCAAACACTACAGCAATATTATTGGGTGTCTTTTCTACCTGCTCTTCAAACAGTTGATGTATAGTCTTATCCTTAGGATACCGGACCTTTGTATCGTTAAAGTCATATAGTATTTTCTGCTTTTCTTCCTGTGAAAGCATATCAATTTCTGACAACCTTTTTCCAGGATAAACCGTTATCTCTTCCAGAACATTAAGGTAATGGGCTGCAAACCTTTCTACAGTCTCTTTCTTGAACAGCCTTGTGGCATATTCCAAATCAAATGCAATACCTTCCTGGGTTTCCCGAGCATTTAATGTCAAGTCAAATTTGGATATTCTAAATTCATTTGTATAGGGTATAAACTTAAGCCTATCTATCTTCAATTCTGATGAGCCGGTATTTTGCAATACAAACATAGTATCAAAAAGAGGATTCCTGCTCATATCCCTCTTTACATTAAGCTTTTCCACCAGTTCTTCAAACTGGTAGTCCTGATTTTCATAAGCCCTTATAGAGTTTTCCCTTACTTCCTTTAGAAACTCAGCAAAGGTCTTTTCTCCCTGGGGATAGTTCCTCATGGCTAAAGTATTTACAAACATACCTATTATGTCTTGTAAATCTGTATGAGGTCTTCCAGCTATAGGGCTTCCCACTATAATATCTTCCTGCCCCGTATACTTAGACAGCAGTATGTTGTATGAAGCAAGCAATGTCATGTAAAGAGTAGCCCCATTATCCCTTGCAAGCTTAATAAGTTTTCCCGTAAGCTCACTGCCTGCTTCAAAACGGATAAAACCTCCGTCAAAGCTTTGAACCGCAGGCCTTTGGTAATCTACTGGCATATTCAGCACAGGAATTTCTCCATTAAATTCCTGGAGCCAGTATTCCTCCTGCTTCTTTATTTTGTCCCCAGCAAATAGTTCCTTCTGCCAAACAGAATAGTCCTTGTACTGTATACGGAGGGAAGAAGGGTTATTTCCTCCATACATATCCATGAACTCATGTACCAGTATATCCATGGACGTACCGTCAGATATGATATGGTGCATGTCAAACATCATGACATGCTTGTCTTTTCCCGTTTTCACAAGGCCTACTCTTAGCAGCGGAGCAATTCCAAGATCAAACGGCTTTATAAATTCTTTTACGATTTCCCCCACTTTTTCTTCGTCAGATTCTAGATACACTACACTAAAACCCACAGGATCATTGATCTTCTGGACGGGTTCACCCTCTATGAAATGGAAAGATGTTCGAAGGGTCTCATGCCTATTTATAAGCTGTTGGAAGGTCTTCTGAAAAAGCTCCAGATCAATACTGCCTTCAACCAGCAAGCTGCCTGGCATATTGTATGCTGTCCCTGCTCCTTCAAACTGATTTAATATATACAGCCTTCTTTGGGCTGATGACATAGGGTAGTATTCCATCTCTTTAGCAGTTTGGATGGATTGATATATACTCTCCTTTGCTTCCTTCATATACCTTGCTATTTCCGCTATAATTGGAGCCTTAAATATTTCCTTAAGAGGCATGTCTATATTGAACTCTTTGTGAATTCTCGCTACAAGGCTTGTAGCCTTTAAAGAGTGTCCACCTAACATAAAGAAGTTGTCATTTCTTCCTATCTTCTTAATTCCAAGGATGTCTTGCCAAATCAGTGCAAGCTTCTCTTCAAATTCGCCTATAGGCGCTTCATACTCTATTCCCGTATTTATATTACCTTCGGGTTCAGGCAATGCCTTCCTGTCTATCTTGCCATTAGCTGTCAATGGCATTTTTTCAAGCTGCACAAAGTATGATGGTACCATGTATTCGGGCAGTTCTTTTAAGAGATGCTCCCTTAGTTCTGATATTGTCAGCTCATTTTCTCCCGCTATATATGCACACAGGTATTTACTGCCCTGATGGTCTTCCTTTGCAATCACCAAAGATTCCTCAATTGAAGGATGCTTTAGCAGTTGTGCTTCTATTTCACCAAGCTCTATCCTAAAGCCTCTTATCTTTACCTGGTGGTCTATTCTACCCAGGTATTCCATTTCTCCATCAGATAATAACCGGACCAGGTCTCCAGATCTATATAACCTCTCTTCCGGCTTGTACGGATTTTGAACGAACTTTTCCTTTGTAAGCTCCGGTCTTCCAAGATATCCTCTGCAAACTCCGTCTCCTCCTACACAAAGCTCTCCGGCTACTCCAATGGGAACAACTTTCATGTTCTTATCCATTACATATGTTGTAAGGGTTGGTATAGGCCTTCCTATGCTGCTCACATTAGATCTAATTTCTTCCTCTTCTATCTCTTTATATGTGACATGCACTGTTGTCTCGGTTATTCCATACATATTGATGAGTCTAGTCTGCGGGTACTTCTTTCTCCATTCCTTCAACAATGCAGGCTTTAATGCTTCCCCTCCGAATATGACATATCTTATCTTAAGTTCTTTTTCTTCATATGATACTTCTTCATTGGCTATATTATAGAAGGCTGAAGGTGTCTGATTTAATACGGTCACCTTCTCATTCCTTAGAAGTCTCAGATACTCTACATTGCTGCGTGCTGTCATTTTAGGAACTACCACCAATCTGCCCCCATATAACAACGCCCCGTACATCTCCCATACGGAAAAATCGAAACTCATAGAATGAAACATAGTCCATACATCATTTTCGTTAAAATCAAACTGCATTTTACTGTTAAATAACAGCCTTACTATGTTTCTATGCTCTATCATTGCCCCTTTGGGTTTACCTGTAGAGCCTGAGGTATATATTAAGTAAGCTAGATCGGAAGGTTTATTTACCTCCGATAAGTTATATTGTTCATCTGAATATTCCTGCTCATCTTCTAAATTTATTACTGTACCTATTGATGTATATTTGTCTATAAAATGTGATTGGGTCAACAGGATCACTGCCCGGCTGTCTTCCAGCATATGACTTATTCTTTCCTCAGGATAATCTGGATCTATGGGAAGATATGCCCCTCCTGCTTTTAATACCCCTAGGATTGCTACTATCATCTCAAGTGAGCGTTCTGCCAGAATACCTACGATACTGTCCGGTTTGACTCCTTTAGCCCTTAATACATGGGCCAACCCATTTGATTTTTTATTGAGTTCACTAAATGTAAGCTTTTTACCCTCAAATACCACAGCTACATGATCAGGGTTCTTCTCTGCCTGCTCTTCAAAAAGCTGATGGATAGTCTTGTTTTTAGGATACTGTGCCTCTGTAGCGTTAAAGGTATATAGGATTTGCTGTTTTTCTTCCTGTAACAGTACATCAATTTCCCACAACCTTTTTTCAGGGCATGCCGTTATCTCTTCAAGAACGGTAATGTAATGGGTTCCAAACCTTTTTATTGTCTCCTTCTTAAACAGCCTGGTACAATATTCAAGGTTAAATGTTATACCTTCTTGACCCTCTACCACTTCAAGCATAAGGTCAAATTTTGCCTTTCTGCCTTCCAGCCAGTTGTTGTATTGTTTGAAGTTTATACCCGATGCTGCAAATTCTGTCTTGTTTGAAGTGCGCAGTGCAAACATAGTGTCAAAAAGAGGATTCCTGCTCATGTCCCTCATGAGATTAAGTTTTTCTACAAGTTCTTCAAACTGGTAGTTCTGATTTTCAAAAGCCAAAAACGCATTTTCCCTTACTTCCTGCAAGAATTGGACGAAGGTCTTTTCTCCCTCAGGATAGTTCCTTATGGCCAAGGTATTTATAAACATACCAATGATACCCTGCAGGTCAGCATGGGGCCTTCCGGCTACAGGACTTCCAACTATGATGTCTTCCTGTCCAGTGTATCTGGACAGGAGTACGTTATATGCAGCCATCAGTACCATGTATAAGGTAGCTCCATTATCTGTTGCAAGCTTATTTAGTTTGACTGAAAGTTCAGGGTTTATTTCAAAGCTTACAGCATCTCCTTCAAAACTTTGTACCGCCGGTCTTGGATAGTCAGTAGGCATATCCAGTACCGGTATATCACCCTTAAATGTCTGGAGCCAGTATTCTTCCTGCTTCTTTATTGAGTCTCCGGCAAACATCTCCTTCTGCCATACAGAAAAATCCTTGTACTGTATCCGTAGTGGCAAAAGGGTCTTCCCTTGGTACAAATCCAAAAACTCACTCATAAGTATATTGACTGATATACCATCTGATACTATGTGGTGCATGTCAAACATCATAACACGCCTGTCTTCGTTCGTTTTTACAAGTCCTACTCTCAGTAATGGAACTTGGCTAAGATCAAAGGGCGTTATGAATTCTTTGACTATTTCTGCTGCTTTTTCTTCATCCAGTTCCAGGTACGTAATACTGAAATCCACGTAATCATGAACCTTTTGTACTGGTTCACCCTCAACCATATGAAATGATGTGCGCAGAGCCTCATGTCTTTTTACTAGCTCCTTGAATGCCTGTTCGAAGCGTACTGCATCAATGTTTCCTTCCAGCAGTACGACGCCTGGCATGTTATATGCAGTACCTGCTCCTTCAAGCTCGTTTAGTATATACAGCCTTTTCTGGGCAGATGACATAGGGTAAAATTCCTGCTCTCTGGCAGAAGGTATTCCAGAAAAGGCATTTGGCGTATATTTTGAAACATCTTTTCCTTTTTCTTTTAGCATCGTCTCAAATAGCTTTCTTTTTTCTGGAGAAAGAGATTCTATTCTTTTCATCAAATTATCCATAACTTCGTCCCTCTTCTCTATTTCATCTCTTTTAATTCCTATTTATAGATTTTCAATCATGCTTAAAATTTCTTCGATTTCCACTGTATCGTTAAGTCTATTTTTAATACTTTTTGCTATTGCCGAAATTGTAGGACCCATAAACACTTCTTTTAATGCAAATTCTATGTCAAATTCTTTATGAACCCTTGATACAAGATTGGTTGCCTTTAATGAGTCTCCTCCTAATTCAAAGAAGTTATCATTTACTCCAATCTTCTGGACTCCAAGGATTTGGCTCCATATCAGTACAAGCTTCTCCTCAATTTCACCGAATGGTGCAGCATAGTCTACCCCTGTATTAATATTTCCATCAGGGGCAGGCAGGGCATTTCTATCTACCTTGCCATTCGCTGATAAAGGCAGTTTTTCCAACTGTACAAAATATGAAGGGATCATGTAGTCTGGCAGATCTTTGGAGAGATACTCCCTTAATTCCGGTATTGTCAATTCACTTTCTCCAACTATATATGCACAGATGTACTTGTTCCCTTGGGGGTCTTCCCTTGTTGCTGCCACAACTTCTTTTATTGAAGAATGTTTTAGAAGCTGAGCTTCTATTTCTCCAAGCTCTATTCGGTATCCGCGGATCTTAACCTGATGGTCTATTCTGCCCAGGAATTCGATATTCCCGTCAGGCAGCCATCTTCCCAGGTCTCCTGTTTTGTACAGCCTTATCCCCTTTTCTTCTCTGAAAGGATCTTCAAGGAATACATGGGCTGTTTTTTCAGGGTCATTTAAATAACCCCTTCCTACACCTGTTCCAGAGACGCAGATCTCTCCTTTTACTCCGATAGGGCACAGGTTCATGTTTTTATCTGTTATATATAGATTCATATTTTGTATAGGCTTGCCTACAGGAATGTTCTCTCCTTCATGAGCAGCTTCCATAGTATATAGAGTAATATCGTCCGCTGCCTCTGCAGGTCCGTAGGCATTAACTACTTTAGTATTTGGACATAGGTCAAACCATTTCCTTACTATGCCGGATTTTACGGTTTCTCCCGTTATCAGCAAGTAATGAAGTTTTTCCGGTTTATTCCCTGTATTTTCCACATACTCAAGCATTAAAGCAAGGTATGAAGGTACCACCTCAAGGACCGTTATGCCATCTTCTATGATCCGATTCGTAAACCTTGCAACATCCTTTACTATTTCATCTGGATAGATGATAATTTGAGCTCCTATGGTTAGGGCTGCAAAGAACTGCCATACAGATACATCAAAGTATTGAGGCGAGTTCTGGGATATTATGCTGTTGTTAGTTATACAAAGTTCCTTTATTTCCGCATGGATGTGGTTTATCATGCCAAGATGCTCTATCATAGCTCCCTTTGGTACACCAGTTGAACCAGATGTATATATAACATAGGCCAAACTATTTATGTCTATATCTAGATCTAGGTTTTCGCCACTTTCAGCCTCAATCTCTTTTTCACACTGGTCAAGGTATATAATTCGGCCTTTATAGTTCTCACTAAGCTGCTGGGTCACATAATCTGATAAGGTCAACACATAGGCAGCTTTAGATTCCTTAAATATATCAAGCACCCTTTGTGTAGGGTATTTTGGATTTACAGGTATGTAAGCCCCCCCTGCTTTCCATATACCAAGTACCGATTCTACAAATAAGGGTCCCCTCTCCAGCATGACAACTACGGCTTCTTCTCTACCAGTGCCAGCCTTTAGCATGTACCTTGCTATCCTGTTTGCCCTTTGGTTGATCTGGCCATATGTAAATCTACGGCCTTCATACGCTACTGCTATATTGTCTGGACGTACTTTCGTCTGCTGCTCAAACAGGTGGTGTACCGTCAGGTGATGTTCAAATTCAACCTTCGTATCGTTAAAGCCGTATATTATTCGCTCCTTTTCTTCTTGGGATAACATATTGATTTCTGATAGTTTTTTTTCAGGGTTTGAGGTTATCTCTTCAAGGATATTAAAGTAATGCTGAACAAGCCTTTCTACCGTCTCCTTCTTAAACAGACGTGTAGCATATTCCATCCATAATATTATATTATGACCATCTGGTATCAACTGGAATGTTAGGTCGAATTTTGATGTTTTACTTTCAACCGGATATTTGGAATACTTTAATTCACCACGATGTTCCATAATATGCTCATCAGAAGGAACAATATTAAACATAACAGTAAATAAAGGATTTCTGCTTGAATCTCTCTTTACGTTAAGTTTTGTCACAAACTGATCAAACCTGTATTCCTGATTTTCATATGCTTCTAAGGAGCTTTCTTTTACTTCTTCCAAGAACTCAGTAAAGGCCTTATTTCCCTCTGGGAAATTCCTTAATGCCAGGGTATTTATAAACATCCCCAGTATTCTTTCAGTATCAAAATGAGTTCTTGCCGCTATAGGAGTACCAATAATTATGTCTTCCTGTCCTGAGTATTTATACATTAGTGTATTTAATGCCGCAAGAAGTATCATATACACGGTGGCTCCTGTTTGGGAGGAAAGTACATTTAATTTATCCATCAAATGACTGTCTAAATCAAATAGCAACCTATTTCCTTCAAAGCTTTGAAGGACAGGCCTAGGATAATCTGTAGGCATATCAAGGATAGGAATTTCACCCTTGAACCTATTAAGCCAGTATTCTTCCTGCTTTTTGTAAACCTCAGTGCTAAACAAGCCATTCTGCCACTGGGCAAAATCCTTATATTGCACCTCCATTGCCGGAAGGCTTTCACCACTTAATATAGAAACTATTTCATCAAAAGTCCTGATTATTGAAGTTCCATCCGAGACTATATGATGTACATCAAGCAAAAGTATTTGCCTGCTAGCATGGATTTCTATAAGACCTACTCTTATTAAGGGTGCTTTGCTTAAATCGAACGGTCTTACAAATTCATCGATTATTTTCTCTACTCCGTCTTCCTCAGACTCAAAATATTCTATAGTAAAATCAACTTCATCTTGTATCCTTTGCACAAGCTCCCCATCAATCATCTCAAAGGATGTCCTAAATGCTTCATGCCTTTGTATCAATGTTTTTAATGCTTCCCCAAGGGCAACCCTTTCAATCCCACCTTCAAATAAAATTCCCACAGGTATGTTATACCCAATGTTGTTACCCTCAAGATTATTAATGATATACATCATCTTTTGTGCAGATGAGGTTTCATAGTACTCTTTTTCAGAAACTTTAGGTATTCTTTCAAACTCAGCCTTACCCATATTTAGGGAATCCTGTTCTGAAATCTTTCCCGATTCGTATAGCTTTGATATCATTTGCTCGGAAAGATCGTATATGCTGGAACCCTTAAGAAGTTCTACTATGGAAACAGGTGTTTTAAAGGCAACCTCCATCCTGTTTTTTATTTCGGTGGCCATTAATGAATCCATCCCAAAAACAGTTAGTGGTTGTTTGGTACTTAGATCCTCAGGATTATAACGCAAAACCTTCGCTACTATTGTTTTAATATGCATTTCAACGATATTCTGCCTGCTCTGTATTGGAGATGAAATAATATCCTCCAGGATATCAACATCCACCTTTGATTTATTTATATTCTTTTGTTGTCCTGACTCATCTTGCAAAAGAGTTTTAAGCACATGTGGAGAACTCATGGGTGAGAACCATTTTTCCCCAAACGTTTGCCACGAGAGTATAGGTAGAACCACAGACTGTGCAACAGCTTCTCCAACAAGGTGCTCCATAGCCCTAATTCCCTTTTCTACCGTTACAGATTCTATGGATTTTTGTATATAATACTCCGGATCACGTTCCATAAACCTTGCAGCCATTCCAACCTCTGACCATGGTCCCCAATTGATACTCAGTGCAGGAAGTCCTCTCGATAAACGGTAATGTGCAAGTGAGTCCAAAAAGGCATTCCCAGTTGCATATGCTCCCTGGCCTGGTGAACCAAATACAGAAGCAACTGAAGAAAATAAAATAAAGAAGTCAATAGGCCGTCCCTCTGTCATACGGTGAAGGTTCCATGCACCATTTACCTTAGGCGAAAGGACCCTATAAAAAGTCTCATCTTTACTAACCTCAAGAAATTGATCATCCGTAATACCAGCAGAATGTACAACACCTCGAATAGGAGGCCTTTCTTCCTTATCAAAATCTTTAAAAAATCCAGCAAGCTTTTCCTCATCAGTTACATCCACTGATCCAATATATACTGTTGCCCCCTGGGACTCCAGCTTACGAACAAACTCAATCCTCTCTGCAAGGCTGCTGCCTGGCTCTACATTGTTCCATTCAGAACGTTTTGGAAATTCTCCGCGTCCAAGCAGTACCAGATGTCTTGCTCCCTTGGCAACCATCCACTGGGCTGTAATCATACCTATGCCACCAAAAGCACCTGTAATAACATAACTTCCATCGGGGCGAAGATGTACGGGTACTTGATGCTGCATATCAATCCGCAGTTTATCGATTCTTGCTGCAAGTCTATTCCCATTACGGAAAGCAATTTGGTTCTCTCCATTACCTAAGACTTCTTTTAACAGCATTTCCATTTCACCCGCATTGGCCTCTATGTCAAGGTCTACAAGGCCTCCCCAATTTGAAGGCAACTCATGGTAACCTATGACGGTGCCAAGGCCCCATACCAACGACTGTAAGAATGCAGAATTTGGAGTAGCCCTGTTGATCATTTGGGCTCCTCTTGTAATAACCCACAGCTTAAAATTTAATCCCAGATTTGTGGTTGCTTGTACCAGGTGTTTTAATACAAACAGGTTTTCAAAACAAGCTTTTTCTATAGCTGTATTGCTAACTTCCTGGATCTCAAGGATATTGAGGCTCCACATATATACAATACCTGTTAGCTTCGTTTTAATTTTTGAGAATTCATCAAACAACGCTCTAAGATCCTCAATGCTTCGAGGGTTTATATATATCTCACGCTCTTCATACTGCCAACCAAAATTCTCACCAGGATATACCATAAAGCATTCTTCTCCCCTTTTTTCAAGGAGATTTGCCAGTTCTTTTCCTGCTGCTTTATGATCCACAAAAATAAGCCATGCTCCAGAGTTAGCAGCAGCTGTGCGGGTATCAACTTCTTCACTTTTTAGAAGCTCCCAGTTTATCTCATAAAGATAATCCTTAACTCTTCCAGCATCAGACCCTCCACTATTTCCAAGTTCCTTAGTTCTTATGCCCAGTATTTCGGCGATTAGATTTCCGTCCTCACTATATAGACGGATGTTGGCGTTCAAATTATTATCTTTCCTATCTACCATCTGCGTATGACAAAGCATGACAGGCTCCGGCCTTCCATAAAGCTGCACCCTGTCTATTCCTACAGGTAGGAATGATTGGCCTTCGTTATTTTCATCTTCATTAAGTGGTGCAACTGCCGCAATGGTAACCTGGAAACAGGCGTCCAATACCGCCGGGTGAAGACCGTAGATAGAGCTATCAATCTCCAGTATTTTAGGGATCTCGATCCTGCCAAGAGCTTCGTTATCACCTTTCCATATCTTGTCTATACCTTGGAAATAAGGACCATAATGGAAACCCATTTGATAGAAGGTTTTATAACATACTTCTTTTCCGTATTCTTTGGTACAATTGCCAAGTATTTGAATCAACTCATCTTTAGCAGTGATCTTTATGTTTTGCCGTTTTCTTATTGTGCCGGATGCATTGCATGTCCAAGTCTTATCTTGTCCCGGTATCCTGCTTGAAATCTCGAATTTTGCGGTTTTTGGATCCAAAACCACCTGCACCACAGGTGATACTCCTTGATTTAAAAATAAAGCATTTTCAAACTTTATATCTTCAACTGTATAAAAACCCTCTCCAAAATAGCTTCTGGCACAAGCCATTCCCAGCTCTACATACCCTGCTCCGGGGAAAACTTCTATACCTTGTATTTTATGATCAGAAAGATACGTCATATAGGTAGTATTAAGTTCAATCTCCCATATAGGGCTGGAAGTTTTCAAACGGCGTCCTAAAAACTTGTGCTTATTTTTTCCCTGCCTAAATTCACTTGATTCCTGCGTTTCCATCCAGTATTTATCCCATTGCCATGGATAAAGAGGGAGACTTACAAACTCACCTTGGTACCGGTAAATCTTGTTCCAATCTATAGGGTATCCCAGTGCATATAGATTCCCTAAGTTCTCCAGTATTGAAACCTGTTCGTTTTCATTTCTTTTTATAGAGAACAACTTCTTACCTTCAACGTTTTTAGCTGACAGACAATCAGAAATAGAAGCTGCTAAAACAGGGTGAGGGCCCACCTCAATAAATAAGTTATAATTCAACGAAATCATTTCATACATTGCTGCTTCAAAACGTACCGGCTCTCTTACATTTTTATACCAGTAATGTCCATCACACTCTGTACCCGTCAGCATTTTCCCTGTAACCGTGGAATATATCGGTATCCCGGCAGGCTGGGACTTTATTCCTTTTAATGCCTCCAATAGCTCCTGCTCATATGGTTCCATTTGGTAACTGTGATACGCTACATTGACCTTTAAAAGCCGCGCAAAAACCCCCTTATCCTGCAACTGTTTTTGGATCTGCTCAAGGGCATCAGGATCACCTGACAAAGTTACCGAATTTGGGCTATTGATTGCTGCCATTGAAACACCTTTTATGTTCTCATCCAGCAGGGCCACAACTTCTTTTTCTGGTAAACCTACCGCCAGCATTGTGCCCTTGTTTACTGCTTTTTGCTGTGCACGGCTTCTGTGAATACTTACCAACATGGCATCTTCAAGGCTGTAAATTCCTGCAACATATGTAGAAGCCACTTCTCCAACACTGTGTCCTACCACCGCATGGGGTATAATACCCAAGGATTTCCATACTTCAGTCAAACCCACCTGAACAGCAAAATTGGCAGGTTGAGCAAACTGGGGCTGGTCCAGACGTGAATTCTCCTCATCGGCGAGAAGTTCCTCCAGTAGAGACCATCCAGCATACTGACGTGTAAGTTTATCGCATTTTTCTATCATATTTCTAAACACAGGGTCTTTTTCAAGGAGCTGTCTACCCATAGCCCACCATATGGGCCCCATACCTGTATATACAAAAACAGCTTTATTGTACTTTCCTGCCTCAACATTTCCCGCAGACATCCCCTGGCGTGCTTGTCCTTTAATATACGCTTCCAGGTTTCCTGCAAGTTCTTCCTTTGAAGATGCCGAAACCGCTAGTCTATAGTCATGATGGGTGCGCTTTTTGCTCATCATGCTTCCAATATCATATAAAGAAATACTTTCTCCACTTCCATTAATAAAATCAACATACTTTTGCGCATAGTTTTTTAGCGCCTTTTCTGAGCGCGCAGATATGGGAATCATATATGGCCATCCGGTATTTACATTAACTTCAGGAGTACCCTCTTTTTGGAGATCTGTAGCTTCCTCCAAGAGGATATGGGCATTTGTTCCTCCAAAACCGAATGAATTTATGCCAACCAATGCGGGTTGCGGCAAAGGCTCCAGGGTCTGAGGAATTCGTATACATAAATCGTCAAAGGGAATTTTAGGGTTTGGATTCTTAAAGTGCAGATGTGGAGGTATTTGCTTATGCTTTATGATTAGTGAAGCTTTTATCAGTGCGGCAACTCCTGCAGCGGCCTCAAGGTGGGCAATGTTTGTCTTAACAGATCCGACAATACACTTTTTATCTTTTGGCCTGTCTGTTGAAACCACTCGTGCTATTGCATTAGCCTCAATAGGGTCTCCAACCGGAGTGCCGGTGCCGTGAGCTTCAATATATGTTATATCTGAAGGTGATATTCCTGCCTTTTTGTATACCTCCTTCATTAAGTTTTCCTGAGCCTGCCCGTTTGGAACAGTAATCCCGTCTGTGTGGCCGTCCTGGTTTACACCCGATCCACTTATTACGGCATAAATCCTATCTCCGTCTTCGATAGCATCTGACAGGCGTTTTAAAACCACAACGCCGGCTCCTTCTCCTCTTGCATAACCGTTTGCACTGGAATCGAAAGTTTTGCACCGTCCATCGGGAGATAAAAAACCACCCTTACTTTCCGCTATGGTATACTCAGGTGTAGCTATAACACTTACTCCGCCTGCTATTGCGAGATTACATTCATTATTCAATAAACTCCCGCATGCAAGGTGTGTTGCAACCAAAGAGCCCGAACACGCTGTATCTACAGACAAACTTGGACCTCTGAAATCATATATATATGAAATCCTGTTGGACAACATTGTCATCATCATACCCGTTGCCGAATGTGTATCTAAACTTTCAACCGATTCGTTTTTAAATTGTATTGCTTGATAGTCAAGGGTGAAGCCCGCTACAAAGACACCGGTATTGGTTCCTGCTAGCTTGGCCGGATCCAAGCCTCCATCTTCCATTGCTTCCCATGATGTCTCCAGCATCAGTCTTTGCTGTGGATCAAGAAAGGCCGCTTCCCTTGGAGAAATACCAAAAAACAAAGGGTCAAACTCATCTATTTTATCTAAAAATCCACCATGACAGGTGTAATGCTTGCCTGGCTTTGATTTGTCAGGATCATAAAACTTTTCTAAATCCCAGCGGCCTTCGGGTAAATCGGAAGTCATATCTTTTCCCGCAGTCAATGCTTCCCAGAACTCCTCAGGCCCCCTTATTCCTCCTGGCAAACGGCATCCTATTCCTATAATGGCGATTTTATCCATAACTTTCGACCTCCAATACTTTATTTATATTCTCTTGAATAGCTTGTCTGATAATTGAACAACCCTGCTGCAAAAGTTCAAGCTCGATGGTTAACGGAGGCATAAGTTTTATAACACTGTCTTTTCTTCCTGCGCTTTCGATGATTAAACCGTTTTGGTAACATTCCTCTACTACTTTTTGCGTGATTCGCTCATCCTCCACATTGGAAAAATCAATACCCCAAATCAAACCTGCACCCCGAATGGTCAGGCCCTTATGTAATGACAAAATCTGCTTGGTTAAATATTCTCTTACAAATGCTTCCTTATATTTCACAGACTGTTCCAAATTATTCATTTCCCAATATTCCAACGCAGCTGTAGCTCCAATGAAAGCAAGCTGGTTTCCCCGGAACGTACCGTTATGCTCACCAGGCTTCCAGACATCAAGTTCCGGTTTCATCAGCAGAATAGACATGGGAAGGCCATACCCGCTGATTGACTTGGAAAGCAGTACAATATCAGGGATCATCCCGGCACGTTCAAATGAAAAGAACGGTCCGGTGCGTCCGCAGCCAACCTGAATGTCATCGCAAATCAGTAGAATACCGTGTCTGTCGCTAAGTTCCCTCAGCCTGAGCATCCATTCGGGTGAAGCTATATTTACGCCGCCTTCCGCCTGAATGGTTTCAAATATAATAGCCGCCGGTTTTTCGATTCCCGAGTGACCGTCGTTTAGAACGGCTTCCATGTATTCAATAGTATCGAATGAGTCAATTGGACTCTCGGAGTATGGGAAAAAGGTAACATCGGATAATGCTATGCCGGAGGAAGATCTTTTCTGAATGTTGCTGGTAACAGCCAGACTCCCCAGCGACATTCCGTGAAATCCTCCCATAAACGCAAATATACCAGTCCGTTTAGTGATCTTTCGGGCAAGCTTCAGCGATGCTTCTACAGCGTTTGTACCTGTAGGCCCGCAAAATTGAATTTTATAGTTTAACTTTCGGGGTTCCAATATGATCTGCGAGAATTTTTCGATAAATTCACGTTTCGCTTTTGTGTACATATCAAGCCCATGAGTAATACTGTCCGATTCAAGATAAGCGAGTATCTTTTGTTTGATGTATTCGTTGTTATGTCCATAATTTAAAGCTCCTGCTCCTGCAAAAAAATCAACAAATTTCTTTCCGGATTCTGAATAAATCAGTGCACCTTTAGCCCGGTCAAACACATCGTAGAAGTTTCTACAATATGCTCTTACGTTGGATTCATACTGCTCAAAAATTTCCATACTCATAATTCCTCCCTTAAACTGAAGTTAGTGTTTAAACACTAACTTCAGTTTATTTTTCCGGCCCAATCCACATCCATGTTCTCTCCCGGCTTGTGGTGGATGTGCATCGTTGCCTTTGTCCTCCCCCGCCCACTCCCGGTATTACTTACAAAACTGGGTGTACATGTACGGTAGGATTGTAAAACCTGCAAGGGTGGAAAATAAATAACATCTTAGTTCTTACCGCCATAGCCCTTATAAGTAGCGTAAACTGCATCTGCATATTGATTGGCCAGAGTAGGACGGCCATAAGAGTCTGTAGCTCCCGGATACCAGTTATCTCCTCCGTTATAGTGTAATAAGCCATTATATATGTTGCCGAATCTAGTAATCTTTTCATTTAAAATCAGTCCGCCCAAGCATACCTGATCTTGTTCACTGCCGTGATTATAAGCACGGCCAAATTTTGAGCTGAATTGAGATAAATAAGCATTACGTGTGTTTGGTTCTACCTGCATCAATCCGTCGCCGGCTGATGGACTGCCTGGTAAGCCTGCTCCAAAGCTGCTTTCCTTTTTGATCACAGCACTCAGCAATAAAGCAAAATCTCCGCCTTTACCGAATTTATCGCCCGCATTCATTGTGTATGTCCATATGTGGCTTGGAACTTCGGAAGGCTTTGTTACTGAAGGACCTGTTGGTGGCGTTGTTGGCGGTGTTGTAGGTGGCGTAGTTCCGCTGCCGCCTTTCTTCCATAAAGCAGGAACATTGGATGGTTCCCAGCCTACAAGGGAAGTATGTGCCTGAAGACAGGTATAAGTACTTCCACTATATGTTACTGTATCATTTACCGCATATGCAGTATTTGGACGTTCATACAATATTTATACCATAACGAACATTGTTCGTAAAGAACAATGTTCGTTATGTGTTAGAACACCTACATGTTCTAACTTTAGAACTCTCATCTTTTTCGCGCCTCCAAAAGGCGGAATTTAGGAGAAGAGGATATCTTGTTGTCGTGTGAAAGTATATCGCAACGCTCCACTACCCGCCGGATATATATCGCTAGCTCCAGAAGTTTGGGCTTACCGGACGCGCTGGGGTTATGGCGGCAGCCGCAGGACCGATCGATGAGGATCGGACGGATTGACGCGGCATCAATGCGTCAAAGTCAAGAGGCCGCTGAAGAGCTTTCGTAAGCTTTTTTCTGTTGCGGACGGAACCACGAGGCAGCAAGAGCGAGTAGAGAAGTCCCTATTAGTGCGATGATGACCCAGCGGTAACCGTGAATGACGAAAGCAAAATCAACGGCAGAAATCACATTGTTCTTTCCGGAATACAGCACGTTCTTCAGGTGGGCTGGCAGCGCTGCGCCGACGATGGTTAAAGAAAGAGCCGTACTCAGCACTTGACCCAAGTTATATAGCATGGACCGCAGTCCATTCGCCACCCCGCGGCTTTGCTCCGGAACGCTTGACATGATCTCCGTCGTATTGGGGGTAAGGAATAAACCGGTCCCGACCCCGATTAACAACATGCCGCAAGCGGTGACCCCGTAAGAGAAATTTCCACCGACCACGAATAGGAGTAGTAGTAGTCCTGCTATAGAAATAAGAATTCCAAGTGAGGCCAGAACTCGAATGGCCGCCTTCTTAGTCAACATGCCAGCAATCGGAGAAATGACCAACATCCCTATCGTAATTGGAAGGATCCTTAGACCGGCATTAAGCGCGTTTTGGTGGAAGGCAAATTGGTAATAGAGAGCGAAGAGCAGAGCAACCGCCGTACGGGCAAAAGAATTAAAGAATGTAGCGATGTTCCCCATACTGAACGTCCAGCTTTCAAAAAGGCTTAAATCTAGTAGAGGTGATGCTGAACGATGCTCATGCCATAAAAATATAGTAGTAAATATGGCGAATATCGCAAAACCTCCGATCACCTGCTTGTCTCCCCAGCCCAGTTCTCCCCCCTTGGATAAAGCAATGATTAGACCCGCTAAAGCGACAAAGATCATGATGCCTCCATATCCGTCCACTTTTTTATGGAGCTGCGCTAGGGGCTTCACCCTTAGAATCCAGAGCCCCCAGATGAGAGCAATGATCCCGAAGGGAACATTAGACCAGAACACCCACCTCCAGCCTCAGGCGGTCGTGACCACGCCGCCGACGACCGGGCCAAGCACCTGCGCGACGGAAGCGGACAATAAATTCAGACCGAGACCGGTGCCCAGCTGCGATTGGGGAAACGCATCGGTAATCAGCGGTGTTGTGTTCGTCACTACGAGCGCTCCTCCGGCAGCCTGTACGATCCGAAGAAGGATTAGTACCTCTACATTAAAAGCATAACCGAGTAGTAAACTGGATACGGTAAAGATGGCCATTCCTATTAAATACATTCGGCTTCTTCCGAAAATATCCGAAATTTGTCCGAAGATTAAAATCAGGATAGTGTTTACCAGCATATAGGAAAGTAAAATCCAGCTGGAAGCTGCCGCATTCGCATGAAATTGCTGGCTTAATTCCGGCAATGCGACATTAAGCGTTCCGATATTGACCAGAACCAGGAACGCTCCGAGACTGGTTACAGATAAGACATACCAGGGGTACATCCTATCGGACTTGGGACTTCTCTTTTGGGTCATAGAGACCAACCTCCTGAAATAAAAAAACGACCCCTGGAACCTGATAAATCCAAGGGCACATCTCCTTTGGGTTCAAACTTCAGCAAAGGCAGAAATGATTTCCTGTGTTGTCCGAACACGCCCGATGCGTGGAAAAATAAAATTTTTCACGTGATCGTGCTCGGCTTGAGAAAACCCGGTCATGGCATCGATCGCCAAAATCAGCTGATACCCATTCATAAACGCTTCCCGCGCGGTCGTATCCACGCCAAGCCCGGTAGCGATGCCGCATAAGACGATGGTGTCGATTCCCCGGCGACGCAACTGCAGGTCGAGCTCCGTTCCGTAAAAAGCTCCCCATTGCTTTTTAGTAATGATGTGGTCTGTTTCGGCGACCCGCATTTCCGGGACGATTTGATCGCTTGCTGTAGCCGGGAACTGAGAATGTAGTCTGCAACTGGCTCTTCATCCCCCATTTAAATAAGCCGCCAAGATACCCAGACGTTACCTTGCTCTACACCAACCTGGTAACAACCTTGTTTCCTTGATCGGCCAGTTACGGATTTACTTGCATTTTTATGGTAAAAATAGAAGGCTCAATTTTGATTTTTGTCCCAGTCCAAGAAAACAACTAATAACAATAAATGAAAAAAGCCGCAAAAGTCGCGGCTATTGTGAAATACACTGTCAATACAAAGTATTACCACGAATCTTATAGAATTCGGCAACAACCAGTGGCTGAAATACAGTTTATAATAGTATAGCTTCTTGCTCTAAACGCTTGCCCGTACACAACATCTCTCGAATTAATCCGTGAAACTAGGAATTATCCGTGTTTTCCAGTAGCTGCTCCAATTTGACTTGATAATCTGCAGTGAAGGTTTCTGCCCAATCCAAATGCTGATGGAAAGTAGTCTTATCCATACGATAGGGTCGTAGTTGTGGAAACACTGATTTTTGCAAATGCCGGAATATTTGGAACCCTCCCCAATCGATGTCGCCCCAAAACTGAACTTCAATCTGAAGACCATTTTTATCAAATTTATCTTGGATTTGCCGAAGAAAAAATCGTTTATCCGGTCCTGGAAAACCTCCAAGATAAACAACAATGATCTTCTTCTCTAACAAATTACCAATTCTCGATAACGATTGGATATATTCATGAAATACAGTTTTATTTCCAATGATAAGAATGCGTTCAGCCCTCAAATCTATCACGCGGCCTGCTTTCATTAATTGCGAGTGAACCGTCACACCAAAGAATAGTCGCTCCGGGAGAGATTCACCCATTTGTAATTCAATTCCGTACAAGGCTTGAAGTAACAATTTAGTTTGGACATAATCTTTACTTCAACTGAGATAAATTTGTCAATACTGACTACTAGATCAAAGTTGGAGGAATAAGCACATGGTGACCTGAAGCGGATTATTGTCAAAACAAGAATTACGTCAATTCGTAAAAGAGCATAATTTTCAATCGGCAGAAGATATTCAATGGACATTAAAGGAATTATTTGCAGATGTACTTCAAGAAGCATTAGAAGCCGAACTGGATACGCATCCCGGTTATGAGAAACATGATGTAAAAACAAACAAACGAGAAACAGCCGCGACGGCTACAACAGTAAGAAAACCGTAACCTCCGAATACGGTGATGTAGAATTTGAACCTGTAGTCGTGAAGAAAAATCAAACGAATGTGACCGGCATTGAGGAGCACATATGTATGCGAAGGGTATCAGTACACGGGACATTCAGGATCATTAGAATAAGTCAATATCTCCGAAACGCTGGCTGATTAATTCTCGGTACTGTCCGTTCTCTATGCGTAATTCGTCCAAAGCATCTTTATACGTACTTATAAGCTGTGTAAATGAGTAACCTTGGCTTGCAATTCCCGGTGCTCCTGGGCTACAATCTCAGGACTTGTAATCGTTGGTTCTCCTTCAGAGGCCGAGTCTAGGATTAATTGTATTTCCTCATTCAATTTGGTGAACCATTTTTCCAAATATTCCTTATAGGAACCCGTCCACAACATTCGCGAGCTTTTCAATCTGATTCGCGGGCGTTTTGCAATCATATCGTACACATCTGATTTTGAAAGACGCGATAATCGCCCCTTTTTGACATCATTTAAAAGCTTTCTTTTTACTTGTGCACATTCCCATGCCAAGTCGCTGCTACTGAAAGAAACCGGACGAGCCAATTTACTTTACCTCCCCACTTAAAATATAACAAAGCACTTCTGCATTAGTTGGATTAGGCTTCTCTTTAGACTGTTCACGAAAGTATGCCTTTGCTTTCTTAAAGAGCAATGAATGCAGTTTTTTCGCCTCATTTGGCGGCATTTTAAATTTAGTTTCCATAAGTAGCAGAACAGCCTCATCACACTATGGAGTGGAGAGGCCGCTTGTGGGGGAATAAATTCATTTCGTCTACAGTGGTTGATGTTGACGATTCCGTGTCCATCAATGGTGATGATGAGCATGCGCATCCGTCACATCGGCTTTGACGGTACATAAAATCGAGCTATCGTGAGCATGCCGTTCGGACGACATAACTTGTAAGGTCACGTGCCAGATTTCTTTGTGTTCCAGCATGTGTTTGATTTTTTTTAGAATCACTTCGGTTTCATAGATCGATTTTTCTCCGTTAACGACAACATGAGCAGTAAGAGCGTTCATGCTGCTTGTAATGGACCAAATGTGTACATCATGGACTCCCTTAACACCATCTATCCTTCGGATCGAATTGACAATTTCGTTCATATCAACATTTTCGGGCGTCCCTTCCATCAAAACATGCAAGGACGATTTTGTGACAAAGTAACCGCTACGTAAAACAAGTCCCGCGACAACGACACTAGCAAGCGGATCTGCCCAGCCCAAGCCAAAAAACATCATCATAAGAGCTGCGGCAATGGCGCCAACTGACCCCAGCATATCACTGAGTACGTGCAAATAGGCACTGCGCATATTCAGGTTTTCCTTGGTGTCACTTCCACGCATCATAATCCACGCAACCAACAGATTTATAAGCAATCCGATGGTACTGATAATCAACATGCCAAATGTGGCTACTTCCGGAGGATTCATAAACCGCTCAATCGCCTCGTAAAAAATGTAAAGTGAAATGCCGATCAACGTAACACCGTTAAGGGCTGCAGCTAAAATTTCAAATCTCCTGTAGCCGTATGTTTTCCCTGTGTTTACAGCTTTGGAGCCAAATGTGAATGCAAGCAAAGCCACCCCTAAAGCGATGGAATCGGACAACATATGACCCGCATCGGAAAGCAGAGCCAAACTGTTGGTAATCACACCTCCAACCGCTTCGATAATCATATACACCGTAATAATGATGAATGAAATCAGGAGTACTTTTTTATTGTTGGTATGTACATGCTTATGGTTATGTCCATGGTCATGACCATGATTGTTTACGGACACCGTTATCCTCTCCTTAAACTAATTGAATGGTTTGTCATAATACCTTTCCACTGTTTCGATCGACTTTTCATTCCCTCTCTATACAGTTTGAAAGAAACGAATTGAATTTATATAAACATATGATCAACTGTTCATGTGTTTTGATTAGCCTTATTATATTTGTTCCCGATATAGGTGTCAACCCTCATTCTTGATTGAACAAAATCTAAGCCTAAGGTGGAAATTATATGGGACAAACACGCAGAAATATGCCGAACTGCATCGGAGCGGGGCAAGGTATCGCTCTCATAGGTAACCCCTTCAGATCTCGTTGGCAAGTTCTTTACCGTCACCAACCGAGGTAAAGAACTTTCAACGAAAATGACTGACTGAAGGTAAGAATATAAATAATCACTTTACAAATGAAAACTTTTATATCGCAAATAAAAGAAAAAATTATTCGCGAAGTACCAAAGATTGTGCAACCAAGCCTATACAAATAGAGTGGTTACAGTAAGTCAATTTACACTTAGCCTGATTATTTTCTGATTTTGCTGATGAAAAACGGATATTCAAGGAACACTTCGTATACAGTTTTTTGCACAATATGATACTTAGTATTACTTATGTATTCCTCTAACATTTCAACGGGTGTATATTTTAAACTTGCCATAAACATCAAATATCCCCCATGCTTGATTAAACTAAAACACGAATCTAAGCATTTTTTGAAGTCCCCTGTTTCATTAATAGCGGACCCAATTAGGGTTACAATATCAAAGGCTTCTTGAGGCAAATCGGAATCGAATATGCTCCTGCATAAAACTTTTGATGGATTCGGATGCTGCTCCCTCTGTTGTCTATACTCAAATATCTCGCAAATACTTTCGTCAATATCAATGCTGGTTAAACCACCTCTTCCCTTAAGCCAATATCCAAGGTAATCGTCCCAATCTCCAGTTCCGATACCAACATTACATACTTGGATTTCATCAAAAATATCGAATGTCTTCTTACGTAATCTCTTGTCACCAACTGTGTGTGAAGGCACTGTGGAGAAGAGTTCCATTCCCCCGCATTCGGACCTTTGAGTTCCAGATAATATTGCAGTAATTTCTCATCTTCCTTATTCATTGATAATGCCCCCATCATTAAGTTATGTTTGGTTTGTTCAATTCGATTAAATACAAACAAAAATTGCTCTTCCAACTTTATGCCTTTCTCACTTGATATTTTGCTTACAATGCATTCTTCACCCCATATATAGAAGGTATCGTCTTCAATCATAACCGTTTCTGCAAATTTCCTGCTTAAGCTTGGATTTTATAAGGTAGTTTTGATTGGAAACTTTGTGTCGATGTACATTGAACCAAACAGGATTAAGTATTCTGTCTCTGAAAATGGATCAAATAATTAAAAAAAGTTTGTGTCGCTGTGCGGCGACACAAACTAAATCCATAGAGATACAAATATCATTATTTAACTTTTCTTAATCATTCATCTTTATGTTTTAGTTTCACTTTAACATCATTAAAAAAAGCCGTTGTATTCCATACATTGAGACCAAAGTATCCTTCTTTATAAGTTTGATCTTTTGTGTCGATAACTAATTTATTGTTCAAATAAACCTTAGTGATATTGCCTTGCGCTTCTACTTTGAGATGATAATCTGTATTTGGCTGTAAATCCAGTTTTCCATCATTGTTATATGTCGCAATTTCATATCCGGTCCCATCAACCAATTTAATTAATTTTACAACATTATTTTATGTGTCTCTATTAAAGCAACTTCAAGAGTATTTCCTCGATCTCGGCAGGATTAGTTGCATTTTGAAAACGTTTAACGAATTTTTCTTCTTGAAACAAACTTGTTAAGTTCTTTAAAAATGAGATGTGCATCTTAGGATTTTTTACTACAAGTACCATCACAATTTCTGCGTTGACAGTTACATCAGATCCCCCCATATCCTCGAACTCTATGCTATTATCTAAAACTGCAACGGCAATAGCAGTTTCGTTAACGAATTCTTTATTTGTATGTGGAATTGCTATACCAATTGTCCCCATGTTGATTCCGGTCGGATATTCGATTTCACGTTGAAGCAAAGATTCTGTATATCCTTTTTTGGCATAATTTTTCTCTTCTATCTTTTTTCCAAAGCTTTTGATAAGCTCTTCCCTCGAATCGTAACGTGCGTGCAGTTGAATTAAATCCTGATCAAACACGAGTCCATTTATCGTTTTTGCGCTCATAATAATTACTCCCTTTTATAAAAATCGGAAAACATAGATATCTTTTTAATAATCCGTACCATATTTTTTGATGATACTATGGATATCCATTGCACTTTGGGCTTGAATGATAGCTTCACAATCATCTTTACTTTCAACAAGTTTCATTAACTGAACCAATGCCCTTAAGTGCTGTTGTTTATCGACAGCGGCTATGATAATAACGATGTTTATCGGCCTATTTCTTGCAAATTCAACGCCTTGCTCTAAACGGAGCAAGCTCATAGCTACTTCGTTTACCCCACTTTCAGGACTATCATGAGGAATTGCCACATTTGGGCTAATAATGATATACGGATCTTCCACATCGTAATGTTGGATCATAGCTTCTACATAAGAAGGTTGGATACTCCCTTGAAGCAGCAGCGGTAGCGCCCCTAATCGTATAGCCTCTTCCCAAGATGATACTGAAGGAAGCAATGTAATATTCTCCGGCGTTATCAGGTCATGCAAATTTGTCTTTTGTAATTCGGGTTGTGATTTGAAAGACAACGAGTGATGGCTTGTAAAGTAGTGTTGTAATTCCTTTGCAAGAAGTTGCCTGTTCTGAACGGTTGCATATTTCTCAACGATCTCCAGAATATTTTTCAAACTTAATTCAGATGGAGTGAATCCATGCAATAATTCCATCACTTGTTTTCGTAGAGAGATCTTTTCTTCCTTTTGTAATATTGGCTTGACTATAAATAGTCGTTTGTTCGTTTGCAGATATACGGAAGAAAAAACAATGTCATATTCCAAATCATACATCTTGAATTCTCTCACAGATAAGGAATCTAAAAAAATGAATTCAGGAAATAAATCATTCAAAGTAATTAGTAAAAGCTTAGAAACGGATACTCCGTTAGCGCAGACCACTACTGCTTTTGTTTTACTCAGAATGCTGTCTCCTTGCTTTGTTAACCAACCGCCTATCAGCATCGTTAAATAAGTGCATTCACTATCTGGAATATCACAGCCAATGTAATCAGCTAAAGGTTTTGCTGACTTTTTTACAAGGTGGTGCAGTTCTATGAATTCACTATTAATTGTTTCTTGTAGTGGATTAGTAATAGTAAGTTTGTATTTAATGCGATAATATGCAGGTTTTATATGCAGCATGATCATATGCAACAACTGCTTTTTGTCTTGTAAGAGGATGCAGGACATTTTCTCAAATCGCTCCAGCATCTTTTTCAATGCCTGATTTAAATCTGATACAATGTCTTCCCCAAGGAGCTCAGATGAGGAAACATTCGTCGTAAGAATTTGCAGTGTGATGAATAATCTTTCCTCGGTCGGGATATGCACCAAATCCGATAGTAGTTCTTGAACCGCTTGGTACTCCTTGGTATCCGATAATTCTTCATAGCTAATATGAGAGGAATTTATTGTTTTCCCAAGTTTGATTCTTCGCAGCAAGATCAGTAGGATATGCGGCAAAGTTTTCATCTTATCATCTGTAAATTTCAAGCTCAGATGGCTTTCAATCTTTTCAAGACGTTCATGAATCTGTTGCACTTCTTTTTCAGTGATCTCTGCTAACTGTTGAACCCATTTTTCCCCATTGTACATGTGATGAATTTTGTTAACGACATCAATCAATAACTTTCTTTTTTGAAATTCAACACCCTCAATTGAGTAACCAGATAACCGGGAATAACGGATACTAAGATCATAAGGTTCGACTAATTCTTGTGCTGCTTTTAGATCATTTAGTATGGTATTCTTGCTTACGTAAATGGAACTGGTAAAATGAAATAAAGATAATTCTTCACTACGACTCAGTAGGATCAGAATAATAAGTTCTACTCGCTCTGCTTCAGAAAAAATATATTTTTTTGTCGAAGGCTTGTTTACTTCATTAGGCACAGCAGAGAAGAGAGTAGCATCAACAATAAAAACACCCTGTTTATTCCGTTCAATTTTTGGTAGGCGTTGGCCCTCTAACCAGTCATTGATTTTTTCAAGGCTGTAACTGATTTGCCTGCGGCTTAAACCATACTTATGTTCCAAGTTCTTACTCTTCACACTTGGATTTGATAACAATTCTTGCAGCAAGCTGCTGCTTCTATCATCAAGCTGCATGGCTCTCTCTCCTCCTTCCTTGTTAATAATAATATTGACAGCTCCAGAGGATTATATAAGAGGCTTCAAGTTTAGGTCGTATTCAAATTACTCAATTTAATCTTTGCTCTTGGAGGCGCTCTGTGAAGAATCGAAATTTTGTTCTGCCTCAAATCAAACGTTTATTCCAAATTAGCATGTCTTAATTTCATGTCATCATAGGTTTCATTAAAATTAGCTACCCATTCCAAAACAATCGCATCATACAAGAGAAGACTTAATTGCTCAAATGCCGATCCCATTGGTTGAATAGAAGATTCCATTAAATCAGTATCCGTTTCTTTATTGTCAACATTAATTAAAAGCATGTAATCAGCTAGTTTCCCCAAAGTCGACTGCGAATTCGTTGTATTAAGAATTACCTTTGCTCCTGATTGCTTTGCTTTTTTTGCATTTACTATTAGACCAGCGGTTTCTCCTGAACCAGAACCAATAAATAAAATATCCTCTGCTTGAATGCTTGGAGTAGTAATATCACCAACAATATAAACCGTTTTACCTAAGTGCAACAGTCGATTAGCGAAAGCACGGATCGCTAAACCTGATCTCCCTGAACCAGCAAGGAAAATCCGCTTTGTATTATACAAGACTTGTAGAATTTGTTCACTTTCACCAACATTCATTAAGGAAATACTTCTTTCTAATTCTTTCATAATGACTTCCATTTGTTTAATTAATTTGTCCATAAGTTCACCTTCAGCTTTCTGGATACATGATTACCTTGCCGATAAGTTCTTTTCTTTCCATTAATCGTTCAAACATTTCTGAACCTTCTTCAAGCGGTATACGATGTGTAATCATTTTTTTAGTATTTAATCTGTTATTGTGCATAAAGTGAACAGTCGTTGCCCATTCCTTACCTGGGAATGGTGCGGATACACAACTCCATGATCCCCACACGGTTAACTCACTTCTTAGGATTTTTTCAAAATAAAATCTTTCCATCGCAACGTCTGCATAAGGGATACCTAGGAACACAACTCCGCCGCCTTTTTTGGCGTAACCAAACACAGTTGCTGCTGTATGGGGCGTTCCAGCTGCTTCAACTACAATATCTGCATTCATGCCATCCGTATATTCAGCGACCTTTGTCAGAACATCTTCATTCAGAGAATTTATCGTATAATCGGCGCCTAATTCCTTCGCAATTTGAAGTTTTTCATCATCAATATCAACCGCAATTACTTTTTTCGCGCCAAATATTTTTGCCCATTGAACAGCAAACAACCCAATGGTTCCCCCTGCTCCAACAATGACCACATCGTCGCCCACCGATAGATTGGTTCGATAATACCCATGTAAAACTACAGTAGAAGGTTCTACCATAGAAGCTGATTCGAAATCCAAATCATCAGGTACTTTAACTAAATTCTTCTCTGGGAGTTTAATGTATTCGGCGAATCCACCAGGTTCCTTAGCACCTATTGCATGCAATGAATTCGCTCTAGCTGGTTGACCTGCTCGATAATAATAATCATCTTCTTCAATTAGTGCTGGACATCCAGCAACATGGTCTCCAACTTTTAGATCTGTTACTTGATCGCCAACTTGTTCTACAACACCTGCAAATTCATGTCCCCATACCTGACCAGGTGTGACTGCACCCAATTTTTTATATCGAGAGATATCAGATCCACAAATGCCACATGCTTTTATTTTTACAATGACATCTTTTCCATCCAGTATTTGAGGTTTTTCCGCTCCTCCAAAACGTATGTCTCTGGCACCATACAGTTTTAATGATTTCATTTTCTCTCATCCTTTCTCTCTCCATGTTCTAGACTTTTCAAATTCTTCACATGTGCTTTGTTATTCGAAAATAAATATGATCCGATGACAACCAAAGATGCTCCAGCTTCGATACATTGACTAGCTATACTCTCATCTACTCCACCATCAACTTCGATCTGAATATCTCGTTGACCTATCATTACTTTCAGTTCTCTTATTCTATCAATCGTTTCTTCCATAAAAACTTGATTAGGTCTTCCTGGATTGATCGACATAACTAGAACATAGTCAATGATGTTTAGAAAAGGTTTCAATATAAAGGTGTCCGTCCCAGGATTAATGACGATCCCTGCTTTCCTTCCATGTTGCTTAATCTGATCAATGACAAAACGAATATGAGGAGTTGATTCATAGTGAACTGATATCATTTCTGCTCCAGTGTCCAATACACTCGCTATATGCTGCTCTGGGGCTGATACCATCATGTGAACATCTAATTTCATATTCACTTGTTTTTTTATATTTTTAATTTGTTCTGGTCCAAATGCGATATGAGGGACGAAGTTTCCGTCCATCATATCTACATGAAGTACTTGAAATCCTTCTTCATATAAAACATCGCATTCACTTTTTAAGTTCATTAAATCTGCTGCAAATATTGAAGGTAAAATCAGATTCATTATTTTTCCTCTTCTCTAGTCTTTATTTAACTAAAGTGCTTACCCAATAAATTAATAAGTTCCATATCTCAGAAAAAGTAACATCTGTCCCTAAACCTTTTAACTCGACACCTGCGCTGTTAAGCATCTGTGTTGCACCTGGTGCAACAAATCCTGCCAAATAAAATGTGATAATACAAAATACTACTGTCGACACAATAGAACGGAATAGATTTCCTTTACTTGTTAACGTACACATTACAGAAATATAGGTAACAGACATTAACAGTCCTATTGGAAAGAACTGAACTCCAGGTAAAATGAGTGCCAATAACATAACAATTGGAATAGAAACGACTGTAGTTGTAATAGTAGTCGGATCGCCTAAGCCTAGCGCAATATCCATCCCCACATTTAGATTGGAGTTATTCCCCATGCGTTTAATCATAAAGTCTTTTGCCGATTTCCCAATTGGAGATAGCCCGTCCATCATCACTCCAACAACTTTAGGCATTAATACCATAACTCCAGCTATCCCTGTGGCCATAGTCACTATCTCTGTAACAGGTCTTTTAGTAATTGCCCCTAAAACTAATCCAACAATAAATCCAATAATAACTGGGTCCCCGAGAACGCCTATTTTTTTATTAATTTTACTCAGAGAAAACTCCAATTTATTTAAACCAGGAATGAAATCAATGATTCTATTTACCAGCCAGGCAATCGGATAACCCCAAGCTGAATAAATAATAGTTGTGCAGGTTGTACCTTCTAAACCAAAGTATTCTTGCCATTTTGAAGCAATTAAATCACCAACGAATAGAGCAATAACAGACATCACCAATGTTACTACCAACCCTAACCAGAAACTGTCAAAAAGAAAGTAAGCCAAAGCTCCTGGAATTAGAAAATGCATGTAATTCCATATATCCACATTTAACGTTTTTGTCCATCTAAGTCGAACTAATACTAGATTAATAATTAAACCAAGAGGAATTGCTAATGCTGCAAAAGGAGGCACCCAAGATGCCGCCCCTACAGCTGGCCATCCAATATCTGCAATTGTAAATCCAGAACCGATTTTTGCATAATAATCAACTGCCGGTTTTAGGGAGGAATTGAGCAAGCCAACAACTAATGTTAAACCTAAGAAGCCTACCCCAACTAAAAGGCCTGATTTGATAGCGTTTCCAATTTTCATTCGAAAAACTAGACCTAATACGGTGATTATTATTGGTAAAATAGCTGTTGCTCCCATATCAGTAATAGATTTAATAATATTATGCACAGTATCCATTATGATCTACCACCTTAACTATTTTTTAAATCCAGCAGTTTTTCAGCCAATTGATTTTTCAATTTTTCTTCATTAAGCCCTGTTACAAATCCCATGATATTCATATATGGCTTTTCATCGGTTTTAAAATTATTAGTTGTCAGAACAATATCGACGTTGTCAATAATATTCGGTAATTCCGTCATACTCGTTTTAATGATATCGTAATGTTCAATTCCTGCTTCTTTTAATACCTCTTTCACTCCATCTGCTGCGATAGTAGAAGTTGCTACTCCGCTTCCACAAGCTACGGCGATTTTAATTTTTGAATTTGACATGTTAATTCCTCCTGGTATGTTAGTTTTCGAAGCTAGTTTTAAATCCATTTCCAATCCCAAAGGGTTGAAAAAATCCTCCTTGCAAATTGTTTTATATTTCCTTTTACTCAGCAGGATTAACTTCTTTCTTGCTGTGGATTCATAATAACATGATGAATTCAATTGTTGTATTCGTTTACATCCCACTTTATAGACAACAGGTTGTACAATATAGTGATGAAAAAAATGATTTTCCCTCGATATTTTTCAGGTTAAAATCCATCTATTCCAATGAATTCAATCGTATCAACGAGTTCCGGGTTGGGTACAACGGTAGACGAGGCTGAGCTGCAACATGTAGACGTGAGAGGTGATGAATTCTGGTACATGACGTCCTATGGAGAGGAACCCACATCTGCCACAACGGAGGAAATGACACTTAGCAGTGCAGATTTGGTATTGCCCGGGTTGATTCCATTTTGTCTCACTCGTATATATGACAGCTCCAGGTTTGCTGAACTACAGCTACATTTCTCCAATCCCCCCTCGAAACCAAGAATTTTATTAATTGTTAAGCCTATGTCAAATTACATCAATTCGATTGACGATCATTTTCGCAGGTTGTTAAAATGTGCTCGAAAAACCACTTGGAATCTGATGATGGTTGTTACTGTGGGTTAAAGACATCATTATTCAAAATCCACTCCTTGATCAATCTTATTCGATGTTTTTGATGCGAGGGTCAGTTAATATAGAGAATAGATATGAAGGTGCATTAAGATCACTAAGTGCTCCACGACCACTAACAGGCATTTTTCAGATCGACTTTAAGCATTCCTTTTTCTTAAACTAAATTACTTAAATTACTTTTACTTCAATCTGAAGTGGTCTGTTTCTTTCACTGCGGTTTTGTAGTAAAGCTTCTAGCGCTCCTGCAGATGGCAGTAGAAGAGCATTTGGGGCGGATCAGGGGCAATCGTCTCCCCACTGATGAAATTTAAAGTCTTACTCTGAAATTTCTGAGGTAAGCATAACGACATTTGCTATTTTACAAATGTATAGATAAATGTCTAATTGTTAATTGGATCATGTTTGTGTTCATTACGGCAATCGGGACAAGAACCTGTACCGATAAAACAAAAAAGCCGCTATAATAGTGACTTTCAATGGGACCATGTTCTTGTCTCCCGATTAGACTGGATGTTCTTATTCCGCGCGGCTTTTTGAATTGTCATACCGTCAGACTCCATAAAATAAGTTTTAGACTTACCCTAGAAATTGAAACAGCGACAGAAAATAAAGTCCTAGACTGTCGCTGTTTCATTGAACTAACGTTCCCAGTTAGTTCAAAAAACAATTTAACATGATAGCTCTTGTTATATATAAAGTAAATTCATCTTTCCGTTATCAGCTTACAGTTGGATAATAGCCTTAGATGGTGGATGACCAGTATTTTGATTTTCAGCCATAAGGAAAATTCCCTATCATCTTGTTTGGAAATGTTCAAGGCAACGCGGTCGGCCTAACCATAATTTCACTGATTAGGGTGTCATCAGGTTCATTAATGGCAAACGCGATGGCTCTAGCAATACTGTAAGGAGAAATCCCTATGCCGCTTATTTGATTGGCGATCGTCTGCACTTCCGGGCTGGTAATGCTGTCAAAAAGTTCGGTCTTCGTCAGACCAGGAGCAATCAAGGTAGATCTAATACGCGAAGTCGAAGACTCTTCCAAGCGCAGCCCTTCCGAGATGGCTCTAACTGCGAACTTGGTGGCCGCGTATACGGCATTTGTAGGGGACACATGATAACCGGCTGTAGAGGATAGGTTAATGATATGACCGGACTGCTGCTCCCGCATGGTAGGCAATACCGCTGCGATACCGTATAAAACGCCTTTGATGTTCACATCGATCATTTGATCCCACTCTTCTACTCTTAATTCATTCAGCCTGGAACTCGGCATGACCCCTGCATTGTTCACCAATACATCAATTCGGCCATATACACTTAAGGTAAACTTGGCCAAATTCTGCATATCTTCGGCAGAAACGACGTCTGCTTTTACAGAAACGGCCTCGCCGCCACCCTGTTTAATTTCATTAGCAATCGCATGCAGACGTTCCTCTCTTCTGGCTGCCAATACCACCTTTGCGCCATTTTGTGCCAACAACTTCGCTGTAGCTTCCCCTATTCCGCTGGAGGCTCCAGTTATAATCACCACTTTATCTCGTATATTTTCCATTGTTAAATGCTCCTTTACCCAAAATTTTTCTTGGTGACGTGTGTTGAATATTTAACGGTCGTTGATTAATATTATAGACAGAAGCCCCGATTACTCAATGGTTAATGGATGCGTATTTGTTTTATATACAACAACACCCTAAGAATTGTTGATTAACTGAAGGAGGTAACGAAAGGAATGGAAAACGCTGTTAAAACCGACCGACGCATTCTCCGAACCAAGCAGTCCATAACGAAGTCGTTTCTGGAGCTTTTTTCGGAAAAAGACTTTGAACAAATCACTATTAACGAGATAGCGGAGCGTGCCAATGTTAACCGCGGCACCGTTTATCTGCATTACAGTGACAAATACGACCTTTTGGATAAATGCATTGAAGATCACATCAACGAATTGATTTCGTTGTGCAAGAAACGGGAGGCCAATCCGCTTAGCCAAGGAATGGTACAAGAGCCCAAACCGGTTTTTGATTATTTGCGTGACAATTTCCAGTTTTTCTCTGCTATGTTTTCCAATCAAAGAGCCTTTCTATTCCGGGACCGATTGCTGAATTTCATCTCAGTCAATCTTATGAATAAAATGGAAAGTACTGACAATAAGCCCGTTATCGACAATGAGTTAAAAGCCCAATTCATGGCCTCTGCTTTTATTGGCATTGTGGAGTGGTGGGTACGTCATCAAATGCCGCATTCCACACAATTTATGGCCGATCAGGTTAGGAATTTATTTGAAAAGAATCAAGTTTATCCGAAGTAGCATTGAATGTATCTCAGAACTTTATCCTTTCGCTTTTACGCAAACGCTACCTAATGGGGTTCGGCAATTCTAGGCCACGGTTATGAAGTGTTCCCTTCTTTACATTAATTCCACTAACCTGCCCATAAGCGTAATGAAAAGATCAGCCGATCGTTTGGCCGGCTGCGCTAACCTGGTTAGCTTAATAAAAATGGAGCAGCTGCCAACTGGCAAAACTGCTCCATACTGTTGTACAACTAACGTTTCGCGTTAGTTGTATGGACTAATTACTGAGTGAATTTCATACTATCTTGACTAGCAACAAATCCAAGTCGTTTATTGAATCTGTAGCATCTTTACGGTGTGTATGGTTGTCAGTTAGATTATTTCGTAACCCATTGTTTTAGCCTCATTAATAGTATAACAAAATGGGGACTCTCCAATTCCTTTGCCATAATAATCCTGTCTACACGAACACCCTCAATTTAACCTCTGTACCTAATCTCGAAAACCTCGGAATAATTAATTGTAAGCTGAATACCACCAATAACTTCGTTGTTATTCGAAAGGAACGATTACAACATTAGCATCTGCTGTTCAATCTTTGCGAGCGCTTCAAGCTGGTATCTTTTTGTACTACCGTCCCGAGCAATCGAGCAAAACAAGAATTGAAATTAACGATGGTATCCCTCAAGTCTCTGCTGGCCGTTGATTATGCGGGCGCCAAGTCTTTTTCATTTTGTTATTCTCTAGGCATTTCGTTAAAGAAAGCTACATCATCAACTGCCAGCCTCACCGTCGGATGACCGGGCTTCGCCGCCTTGCCGATGGCGATCAGCATAATCGGAACGTAGCGTTCTGATATCCGGAACGCTTCCATGAACTTTTGTTTGTTGTAGCCGCCCATCGATACCGTGTCGTAGCCTTTAGCGCGGGCGACAAGCATGAGTTGCATCGATACTAGCCCGCCGTCGGTATAAACTTTTTCGCGGATGGCCTCGGGCGGCATGCTCGAATACATCCCGGTATAGCGTTCCACGAACGATTTAGCCGTCTCTGCAGGCATGTAACCCGCATCGACCGCCATTCCGTAGATTTTCTCGGCCGATTTATAACACTCCAAATCTCCGAGTAGCGCAATGACAGCCGAAGCCTCGACCACTTGCTGTTGAGTGAATGCGATCGGAAGCAGCTTCTGCTTCAGCTCCGGCGAGTCGATAACTAGAAAACGCCACGGCTGCAGGTTAGCGGCTGAAGGAGCGAGCGTGGCTTGCCGCAATATTTCGGTCAATTCCTCCCGCGAAATCTTGATCTCGGGATCATAGCTACGAACTGACCGGCGTTCTCCAATAACATCAAAAAAAAGTTGGTGCTCCATCGTTAGTGACGGTTGTGAAACCGACATGGTTCTCTCCTCCTTTTGGAAAAGCAGCATTCTGCATTTTGTTTCAATACAACATTAGTAGTTTGAACAACACTTGTTGTATTTATATGTTATAATACCAACCGAATGGTACGCAATCATCAATAACCATAAACCGTTGTATAGACAACACCATTTCTATAATGTCGTTTTATTAGGGGAGATCTTAACGATGACCATTAAAAAGAATGAAGCTGATCCTCGTGTGATACGTACACGGCGACTCCTTCAAGACGCTTTTGCTTCATTAATTCAAGAAAAAGACTTTGAATCGATAACCGTTAGGGATATTGCAGAGCGGGCTACTGTTAACAGAGCGACTTTTTATGCGCACTTTGTAGATAAATTCGAAATTCTTGAGGCCAAACTAATGGAATCATTTATGACAATCATAAATCGTAGAATAAACGGTCACGAAGTTCTAAATGAAGAAACAATTCAGAGTATTTTTCTGGGTGTGTGCGATTTTCACAAGGGTCTAAGCACGATGTGCAAAAGAAGGTATACATCGCTTGGACTTGTATTCGAAATTCAAATAAAGGAAAAAATTCAAACGATACTTCTTTCCTTTATAGACAAAGACAAGATGCCATCGAGTCCAAACGCGCACTTCTTAATAAATACAGCTTCTATCATGTTAAGTTGGGGGATGTATGGGGCTGCTTACGTTTGGAACAATGAGGGGTGCCCAATAAGTGCGGAATCATTTGTTAAACAGGCTATGCCCTTAATGATGAACGGAGCCAAAGAACTACTGGGATAGGTCTTGTCGCTATTGCTCTATCCTGCCCGTTCAGATGAAACCAAGCCTGTTGTGCCTGAAGAAAGCAAACGTTGGATTGTATAGTGGCTCATCTTGGAAGAAGGTTTCACCCGTATATTAATGGGCTTACTGAATTGAACATTTTCCTTTGGAACCCACCTGTATTCGCTCGTCTCATCAGAAATAGCCAACTCTCCACCCAGTTTTACACACGAAAATCAAACATGACCTTCGAATGAACATCAGTTTGTGTGTTGTGGTGAATAGTGGACTGTAAGTTATCTGTTTAGATCATCATCAAATCGGCAATCGGAACATGTTCTTGTCCTTGGCTCGGGACAAGAACTTGTACCGATAACATAAAAAAGCCGCTAAAATAGAAATTGCGACAGAAGATAACAGGCACGTATCTTATTGTAAAAATGTATAAAGTCTTCAATTCGTCTATGTGCTTCTCAATACTTCCGATGATGATCCTAAGATTATAGATCTTCCACTTTCGGCTGTGAACGATCAAGCCCGTGACTCAAGGGGTGCTCCTATCGTGAAATGGTACAATAACCCGAATTGGTTTGTTGGAAATGGGATAATATTCTTGTCAAAATCGGTGATGAGATAAAGTTCTTGTCATTTGGTTTTGACAAGAACTTTATCTCATAAAATAAAAAAGCCGCGATTTCCGCAGCAATTAATGAGATAATGTTTTTATCATCCGACATATTTGTCCGTTGATGTTCAGTGACAACAAGTTTACCCCATTTCTTATATGACTTCTGTTGGAAAACGTGTTGCAAATGAATGTCTCAGAGAATGCACGGTTAAAGCTGGTTTTCCAAAAGCTGTAGCATATTTTTCGATCAGTTTCTCTATGGATCGCTGAGTTAAGCGTCTGCTTTTTCCTTTACGACCTATGGGAGCTGCAATAAACAAAAAAGGTTCGTTTTTTTCTGGGATATATCTAGATTCTCTGATCTGCAGATAATTTTCTAAATCCAGTAACGCTTGCTGAAATATACATATTGTTCTTTATTACCTTTGCGTATAACACGCACTAAAGCTTTATTTATATCCAGATCTTCAATGTTAATACCTGCTACCTCAGAGAGCCTAAGACCAGATCCTAAAATGAGGGAAACAATGGCTGTATCCCGTTCACGATTAAACTGATGGAAATTGAAAATACGTTTATTCTCTTTATTGATTTCTCCGAAATCATGAGATATAAACTGCCTAAATGACTCAAAATCGTCTTCCCTGAGAATTTTCCCATCCATACGATTGGCAATGGTTTCTTGGCTTTCTTTAACTACATTTAAATCCATTTTGGCCATAACATTGCGCTGGATATATGGCTTTAGGTCACTTGTCTCAGCTTTATTCTGTAAGTAATCAAATCTAGCGAAGAGATCTTGATTCGATAAACCACGGGTGTTCGTCGCTTGTGTGATTGATCAACAAATCCATGATTCCTTTCATACCTCGACTATGAAAGGAATCATCCTCTTTATATCACCAATGCCATCCCCATTGGAGTCCATAAAAAATTTGATAATCCACAGCTTCTTTCCACCATGCCCTTTTCATATTGCTTGATCCTTTTTCCCTTATTCTAAATTCAATTCATAAATATTTTTCAACCAGTTAAGATTAGAAATTTATTGATCATACACTTTTGTACGATATTCATTTTCATTTATTGAGTGTATCGATAAGGTACATCCTCGCTTCATAAGGACGCATTTCTATATCAGACATGTTATTTGGATAATTGGATATTAGCAGCTGTTTAGTCTCTGCCAGCTCTTTCTGAAGTGGGAGATGGGTTGTGTATTTTTGAAAATTACATACTACAAGTAGTTTGGTTCCTTTCAGCGTTCGAGTGTATGCGAACAAATCTTTATTCTCGGGATACATCAGCTCATAATCCCCATATATGATCACTTCATGATCTTTCCTTAATCGGATTAGTTTCCGATAATAATGGAATATGGATTCAGGGTTATTTAAACTTTCTTGTGCATGGATATCCTTATAATTCGGGTTTACTTTAATCCAAGGGTTCCCTAATGTAAAACCAGCGTTGTCGGAAGCGTCCCACTGCATTGGTGTTCGAGCGTTATCACGCCCCTTTGCAAAGACTGACTCCATAACTTTATCTTCAGGGTATCCTTTCTCAATTCTATCTTTGTAGAAATTTAGTAACTCAATATCCCGATAGTCTTCAATTGGATATTGAACATTCGTCATTCCTAATTCTTCCCCCTGATAAATGTATGGTGTGCCTCGCATGCCATGAAGAAGGGTTGCCAACATTTTAGCCGATTCTATCCTGTATTCTCCGTCATTTCCCCAACGAGAAACGATTCGGGGTAAGTCGTGATTATTCCAAAACAAACTGTTCCAGGCATCCCCCTTCAGCTCTGTCTGCCATTTAGATAACACTTTTTTTAATTCTTGAAAATCTAGAGGCTTAAGATCCCACTTCCCTTTCCCCTCTTGTTCGTCCAAACTAATATGTTCAAATTGAAATACCATTGAAAACTCACTGCCGTCCGGGTTGCTATACAATTTGGCGATCTCTGGCGTAGCGCCCCATGTTTCTCCAACCGTCAGCAGGTCTCCTGCTTTTTGAAACGTCTCCTTGCTGAGTTCCCTGATATACTTATGCAGATTCGGCCCGTTGCTGGTAATTTTCAAATCTGGTTCTTTTCCGATTAAGTCAATTACGTCAAGCCGAAAACCGCCTACACCCTTGCCTATCCACCAATTGATCATTTCGTAAATTTCTTGTCGGACTTTTGGGTTTTCCCAGTTGAGATCCGGCTGTTTTACAGAAAAAAGATGTAAATAATATTGTCCTATCTCGGGTACCCATTCCCAAGCTGAACCACCAAAGATGGAACCCAAGTCGTTTGGTGGCATTCCTTCAACGCCATCTCTCCAGACATAATAGTCATGGTACGGATTTTCTTTGCTTTTTTTTGCTTCTTGAAACCATGGATGCTCATCGGAAGTATGGTTCAACACCAAATCCATTATGATTCGAATGTCACGTTTCCCAGCTTCATGAATTAACATCCCCATATCATCCAAAGACCCGAACATCGGATCAATATCCCGATAGTCCGAAATATCATAACCGAAATCATCCTGAGGGGATTTACAAACTGGTGATAGCCAAATCGCACCGACACCGAGTTGCTGCAAATAGTCCAGACGGGAAACAATTCCTTTCAAATCGCCGATTCCATCACCATTACTATCTTGAAAGCTCCGTGGATATATCTGGTATACAACGATTTCTTTCCACCAATTTTTATTTTCCATTGTTCATTACAACCTTTCCAATAGACGCATAGTGTTTTTATCTTAATCAAGTCGCATCATACAATTACTCTTTTACCGATCCTACAACAATTCCAGTCACAAAATATTTTTGAAGCAGCGGATAAATCAGCAGTAGCGGGATGACAGCGACTACGATTTTGGCAGCATTTAGATTTTTGTTTGATATTTCAGTCAGGTTGCTGAGTTGTGCTGAGTTGGTGCCGGATTGAAGAAGTTCGGCAATATTCACGTTAAGGGACTGAATATAAGTCATTAGCGGATAATTGCTGACTTGGGTCATATAGATCAAACCGCTAAAAAAATCATTCCACGTTCCCACGATACTGAATAGTGCTACCGTCGCCAGCGCAGGGATGGACACGGGAACATACACTTTGAACAGAACCTGGAGCGGATTCGCCCCATCGATGAATGCTGCTTCTTCTAGCGCCTTAGGTACAGCAGAGAAGAAGTTCATGACAAGGATGACACTGAATATAGGGACAGCTCCCGGTAGAACAAGCGACCAAATTGTATTAAGCATATCGAGGTTTTTGATCAGTAGATAACTCGGGATCATCCCGCCGCTGAACAACATGGCAAAAATCATAACATTCATATAAATGTTTCTGCCCCTAAATTCCCTTTTCGACTTGGAGAGCGGGTATGCCATTAAAATAATAAGAATCATGTTGAGAATAAGTGTGAGCACAACACGTAGAACAGATATGCCAAAGGAACGCCAGAACTGAGCATCATCGATAATTTTCGTATACGCTGCTGTTGTAAAATTGACCGGTACGAGACCTACAGCATTAGCTGACACGGCCTCGCTGCTGCTGAATGAAATCGCAACGATATTCCATAACGGAAGAAGGCAGATCAATGCCAGCAATATGACGATGGCATTGATGACAAACCGGCCAATTCGATCTTTTAGGCTTACAGAATATGACATAGGCTTTGCCTCCTTAGAATATTTTTCGGTCGGTGTATTTCTTGGCCAAATGGTTGGCGGACAATAGCAAAACAATACCGATCACTGACTTGAACAGGCCAACAGCCGTACCGAAGCTATACTGTCGCCCAACGAGTCCAATCCGATATACATAAGTATCCAGAATATCTCCCGACTCATAGACAACCGGATTATACAGATTATAAATTTGATCGAAGCCGGCACTCAAAATATTGGTCAGACTCATCACTCCCATGAGCAGGATAATAGGCAGCATACCTGGCAATGTAATATGCCATACTTTTCTCCACCAGCTGGCTCCATCCATTCCTGCCGCTTCATACAGACCCGGATCAATCGAAGTAATTGCAGCCAAATAGACGATGGAACTGTAACCGAACTCCTTCCACACGTCTGTCCCAATAATCAGCGGCTGGAACCAGGTGTTACTGCCGAGAAAATTAATATTCTCCAGACCGAAAAAAGCCAAAATTTGATTCACAATTCCATCCAAACTGAACATGTTAACAACCACGGATGCTAGAACTACCCAGGATAGAAAGTGTGGCAGATAAACAATTGTCTGTACGGATTTTTTAACGAATTTGATGCGGATCTCATTTAACAAAATGGAAAAAATGATAGCCATCATTGTTCCCAATAGAATCTTGGCAATGGCAATCACCAACGTATTACTAAAAACCTGTGCGATGTCCGGCAGCTTAAACATATAAATAAAATGCTTCAGCCCTACAAATTTGGAGCCAAACATCCCCTTGGCTGGTATATAATCCTGAAACGCCGTAATGACACCGACCATCGGAACATAGCTGAATACCAGTAAAAATAAAATTCCCGGAAGCATCATCATATGATACATGGCACCCGTGCCCAACCGAACTTTTGCTCTATCATTTCCCTGTTTCATGGATGGACCCCTTTCCTGAAGAAAGGCTACTTATCGCAGCCCTTCTAGCAGTTCATGATTGTTTATTTTTCGGATGCAGCCTCGTCTTCAATTTCCTGAATCACCTGGTCACCACCTTGTTTCTTCCAATTGCTAACGAAAGTATCGAAGTAATCCAGAGATTCTGCACCAGTCACGATTTTGATGAAAGATTCCTGCTCCATCTTGGTCAGATTAGCCCATGTCTGTTTCATGCTTGGTGTAGTGCCAGAGAAAGCGGGTGTCATCCAGACGAATTTGTTTTCCCGTGTCAGTTTGTCGATGAGTCCCACTCCGTTGATACGCGAGTGATATTTCGCCCAGGCTGTTACGTTATCCGTATCCATATCGCTCAAGTAGGTTTGGATACTTTCAATATTGTTCTTTGATTCGGTTGTCCGGACCTGATCCAGACTAATCTCCCCTTTAATCCCGCGAACAACGTCAGAGTAATCATCCAGCAGCGAGGTAGCCGAGTTGACTTCAATATTAAAAGGTCTGGTAGAACCGTCTACGCCGTTCTCTTGATACTTGGCGGCTTCTGGCATAGATGTTTCCACATTTTTATCATTTGCCAATTTATCGTAGAAAAGGTTTACTATTTTAACGGCGAGTTCCGGGTGTTCATATCCTTTTCTCACAACGATAAACTGATTGGCTGGATTGGCGTGTGCCACGTTTACCTTTCCGTCTGCATCCTCCAAAGTGTAAGCCGTGAATTTCGCATTCTTATCCATCTGCTTCACGCTGCTCAGACCCCAGTCGGGAATATGCCATGGTCCAAAAGCAATACCGCTTTGGCCGTTGGTGTACAGTGCCGTAATATCATCAAATGTGCGTGTTCCAAATTGCGGGTCGATGATGCCTCTCTTGAACCAATCTGCCATGACGCCTAACATCTGCTTGGTTTCCTTTGTTGTCGAGCCATAAACAATGCTGCCATCCTTTCCCTTCATCCAGTATTGAGGGAATGCACCCTTGGTGGAGGCAACTCCCAGCATGGTATAGGCGGAACCATTATAGTCACTTGTATTAAGGGTGTTCACAAAGGGAATACCTACCGGTTTCCCGGATTGGCCAGGATCTCTTTTCAGGAATTCCTTGGCCGTTTTCTCCACATCATCCAGCTTGATGGCCCCGTCTCCGTCTGCGTCAAGTTGGATACCCAGTAAATCCAGCCAATCCTGACGAACCCAGACCATGGTTGGCGCGGAATCTAGGGAAGTAGCCGGAAGTCCCATTAAACGTCCATCTATCGTCGCATTATCTAATGCACGGCCCTCATAAGATTCGTAAATGTTCTTGATGTTATCTGTGGCATACTGCTTGTAAATTTCCGTCATATCTTCAATCAGATCATTATCAACCAGTTCTTTGAGTTCATCCTTGGAATCGACACGCATCATGTCAGGCAGTTCCCCAGAGGCGATGGCGAGAGAAACCTGACGGCTGTAATCTTCTCCGTTGGCTTCAAATTGGTCTTTAATCTGAGCGTTAAATGTTTCTTTGACCAGCCGAGTATACGCGTTGTTCTCATACGTATCTCCAGCCGGCAGTTTCGGGTTGGCTGTAGTCACACGACCCATCGTTACGGTTATTTCGTCTTTATAGGCACTGAATGGGTCTCCCGGTGTTACCTCATACTTGCCCGCTTCCTCCGCAGTGGGAGGGTTGGAGGAACCCCCACAGGCTGCAAGGGTTGAAATCATCAGGGCAGACATCGACAACACGGCCAGACGTCTCGTCAACATGTTTCTTTTTATGAACCATTTAGTTCTCATCACATTCGATTCCCCTTCGTTTTGAATATTTCTCTATCATTGTTGTTTGCGCTTTCATTATAAGACTCGGAGAAGACAAATCGAGATAGGGATTGAACGTCTGTTTGGATAGAGAAATGTATACGGTTTCATTCGGGATCATGAAGCCATAGTTGGCTTGTAAGCATTTATCCTACTTACCGACATACATTTGTCTATCCTTACTTACTAATCAAAGTGAAGAACAAAAAAAACCGGCAGCTCCTGAAATAGGAATCGTCGGCTTGATTAATGGAATTTTAAGAGTGTCTTATAGAATTTATCGTATCACATTCATAATGGTCTTCAGCGATGATTATGGTGTGCAGTCACCTCCACAGTCACTTGATCACCCCCTTGTTCCTTCCATTCCTCGACAAATTGATCAAATGAATCGATCGGTTCAGCGCCTAAAATAATTTTTAAAAATGTATCATGTTCCAGTTTTGATAGTTCACCCCAAGCCTTCTCCATCGTTGGAGTTCGTATATAGGTAAGGCTTTGAACTTTATGGATGTTTGGATCGAAAAAATTTCTTCCGCCTACAAGAAGCGAATAACCCCGCATAAAGCTGTCGCTGTGTTCATTCCAATAGGAAATATCATATTGATCATAAGGCTTCAATTTGGTTTGTTTTATTGTCGAAACTAAGTTTTCCAGCAATTTGTATTCAGACTTGTCCTTGAAATCGGCGGGTGTTTTGGTTCCCATCAGAATATCCTGCGCTGCCTTCGATTCATATCGTGCTTCATCTGCCGGAGCAAAGAAATTGCGGCCCAGCATAAAACGCGTACCGTACTTGAACTCATCACGAAGGTACAGATTGTTAATTTTAATGATCGCTTCGGGATGAGCATATCCTTTTCGTACCACCAAGAATGAACTTGACGGATTATCCACCTTCACATGGTATGCTCCGTTTGCATCCAGCGGGAGTGCGTATGCTTGCCAGTTCGCCTCCGGCTCGTTCTGCCAAGCGCTCGGAAGGGGCCAGTACCCAGCATAAAAACCTTGAAAGAACATCCCCGCCTGACCGTTAATAACTGTTTCTTCCGCTTCTTTGCGGATACCCAGTTCTGGATCGAGAAGGCCTTTGGCGTACATTTCACGCAGTTTGACCAAGGCCTCCTTCGTTTCCGGTAGAACCGAACCGTATACAGGTTTTCCATCTTTGCTCAGCCAATATCCCGGGAAAGATCCATATGCTGCGAAGATTGGGGTTAGATCAAAAGAAAAAGCACTGTTGTTGAAATCGTTATACAGTCCAGTGCTTGAAGCAAGGCCAATCGTATCCCGCTTACTGTTTCCATCTGGGTCATTCTCTACAAAGGCCTTGGCGATAGCTTCCAGATCATCTACCGTTTTCGGCGGCTTCAGTCCAAGACGGTCCAGCCAATCCTGTCGAATCCAGAGCATGCTGAAGTCTTCCGCTGTCACAGAAGGAACAGCCATCATCTTGCCATCGAAGGTCACTTGTTCCATAGCCAATCCGTTTGTGCTATCAATAATTTTTTTTATTTCCGGTGATGCGCTACTATTGTATGCCTCGGTTAGGTCTTCAATTTCTCCAGCCTTGATCATCTCGTTCAGCTGCAGCTGATTTACAATCATGGCATCCGGCAGATCATTGCTGGCGATAGCCAGATCGATTTTCTGACTCAGATTTTCCTTCGACACCTGCCATAATACCTGGACATCAATGTTAAGGTTTTGTTTAATCATCGTTTTCCATATATTCTTCTCAAGTGTTTCTCCTCCAGAGAGATCCGCGCCTGTTGGATCTACCACATATCCCAGTCGGATGGAAACGGGATATTCATATTTCCCCAATGGATCGGCAGCGGCAGTGTCCGAGATTGTTTTCGTTGGTCCCATTGGCGATTCCCGGAAGTATGGGTTGCTGAAATATACTGTCACTGTAATTAAGCTGACGACAAGAACACATGCAGCCATCTTCTTAATCATCGCTTTCCCTTCTTTCGCCCGGATTATTGGTCATCTGGGAGAGTACGCTATTTATCCCCTCTGCCGAGCTGTCGATATTCGCTTGGCAGCAGACCTGTCAATTCGCGAAAAATTCGGCTGAAATATTTTTCATCCGTATAACCCACTCGCTCCGCAATCCAGAAAATCGTGTTGGTTGTATTCAATAAATACTCTTTAGACTTCTCTATTCGTATAAATCGGGAGTACTCATTAAAGGTTTTCCCCATCAAATCCTTGAAGCATTGACTGAAATAGCTTCGGCTGATGTTCAGTTGTTGGGACAGACCTGAAGCTGTAAAAGCTTGGTCCAAATTATTTTGCATGATCATAATCGCTTTTTTCACGGCGTCTACAATTTCTTGTGAATACGAAGTCTGTTCATCTGCCTTACGAATGCCCACAGAGGTCTGCTTGATCCAATCTTCTACCTCGTACCAGGATTGAAAAGAATGGATCATTGAGATTCTACCCAACGTAGTCTGAGCAAAAAGGTGATTCCATTCCATAACTATAGAGTATAGCAATCCCATCAGCTGGCCTTTATGCAGTCTTAGTGATTTGAACTGTTCAATCAGTTGGTTGTAATAACTGTCGTTGTGGGTCCATGGTGATAGGAACCAACTTTGCCTAATACGATCCATGTCTTCATCCTGCGGTTCTATTGGAAATGAGTCCTCCACATTCATCGAAACGGAAATGACAGGATCATAAGGATTGTATGCATAGAATAAGGACGTTTCTGTATAATTCATAATCCAGTTTTGGATTTGCGACCATGTTCGCTCTTGTACATCGGACATAACCAGCAAGGCGACTTGGGGAACTTGATCCAGGGATTCCTTCAGTTTATGGAACAGCTGATCCTCTACGTCCATGGGTGCCGTCCACATCCAGCTGTTCCGTTCAACCTCCCATCGGATCTCGTCTACATTGGATGTCAGTTCAATCGGCCAGCTCTGTCCTGACTTGCGATCCAGTGAAACAAGTGCATACACATGGCGATAATGGACATTGGTCTCACTTAGCAGAGGCAGCTTTCGTCTTGTATTCGCCAGCTCGTCAATCCGGGTATGTATTCGATGCAGCACGTGTTCGAATTGCTCCTTCTCGAGCTGAACTTTGGCTATATAGTCGATGGCTCCAAGTCTGAGCGCTTCCTGGATATAATCAAAATCTTGATGCAGTGTTAATACAACAATATGTAGTTCTGGATAGAGCTGCCTTGCAGCTCGCATCAGTTCAATACCTGACATCACCGGCATCGCGAGATCTGTCAGCATCAGATCGACCGGTTGGGCTTTCAGAAAATCCAGTGCTTTCAACCCGTTACTTGCTTCTCCTATAACCTCCATATTGAACTCGTTCCACGGCATCGCGGAGCTTATTCCTTTTCGTACTAATTTATCGTCATCCACTATCAATACCTTAATCATCCTCAGACATCTTCTCCTTTGATAGGAAGTATGAGCAGTATACTTGTCCCTGTACCCAATTCACTTTCGATCACCAGTTGTGCTTGATCTCCATACTGTGCCCTCAACATGCGGTGGACATAATTGAGTCCGATGCCCATCCCTACTTTTTTATGTTCAGCTATACGATTATTCAGAAGTCTTTGAATCGCTTCCTCGGTCATGCCTGCTCCATTATCCTGTATTAAAATATTCAGCGTTTTGGCAAGTGTAACTTCAATTTGAATAAAACCTTCGTCACTCAGTCCATGATAAAGTGAATTTTCAACCAACGGTTGCAGAATAAAACGAGGCACAGGTATTTGAAGAACTTGATCATCCGCTGAAATACGCACGTCAAATTCAAAGTCATATCGAATTTGCTGCAGGATTAGGTACTGTCTTAGCGCATCAATTTCCTCTTCCATCGTGGATACTTGCCCTAATTTACCCAAATTGTAATACAACAGCTTGTTTAAGGATTGCACCAACTTGTCAATCTCTCCTTGTCCGTTCATGACGGCCAGCCAGTGCACAGTATCCAGCGTATTCATTAGAAAGTGAGGATTGATCTGATATAACAATTTTTCCACTTCCAAATCTGCACGAATCTTCTCTTTCTGCTGCACTTCCTTGAACAGGTCGCCGATTTGATGCTGCATATTTGAGAATTCTCCCAACAGAAAATCAAACTCGGGAATTTGAGTGCGGGTCTGGCTGCCTGCCTTTTGTGGATTCTGAGACATTCCGTTAATTTCCGAATGGAACAGACCTAGTGGTTTGTAAACCATCTTCCACAGAAGCCAAGCCAGAAATACGGTAAAGCCGAGAAAAAATAAAGCGACCAGTAATATTTGAAGCAACCATTGGTTTTTCTCCTGTTGATACTTAGCCTGCGAAATTACCGATATGACGCTCCAATTCTGACTGGAGTCCTCCTTAAACCAATGGTAATCACGGGATATTCCATCTTTTGCAGTACCTTTCGATATGCTGGAGAAATTCTCTCCGACCTTCATCGCTTCTGGAATTTCACTGTAAACAATGTTGCCCTCACCATTCAGGATTAAATGCGATAAAGCTCCTTTGTATTGATTGTAACCCAGTATATCCTGTGTAAGACGAAAGCCGGATTCGACGTAAATATATACATCGTCCCTTTGAGGCAGCTGTACCTTTCGCATAGCAGATAAAACAAGCTGATCATCAAATCGGTTCATACTCATATGGGGACCATAGTACGCAATGCCATATGATTTGGAAAGCACAGGCAAAGACTCGGGAGAAAAACGATCTTTGATGGGAAAGTTAGCGAACTGTGTAGTGCCTTCTTTCTGGAAATAGTATAAGGTCAGACCTATATTCGGATTAGTAAACGTTACGACATTTAACTCATTCTTTAATTCATCTCTAGCCTCAATCAATTCAAATATATTGGAGGAAGGCTTCAAGACTTCATCCAGTTTTTTTCCTAATGTACCACTATATGATAATTGCTGAGTAACATGATTCAGGTTGGTAATTGAATTTTCCAGTGATGAAGTTACCTGCTGTAGATTGCTCCGAATTCCATCATTGATTTTATTCGCAAAAATGGAATCAATGGTATAGTAAGAAATTGCAAATATACTGATAAAGGGAATAAACGCGCTGAGAAAAAACAATAAAAAGATTCTTTTTTTAAGTGTCATTCCGACCCATTCTCCTTAGGTAAATGAAAGAGCAAGCCCCTGGTTATGAAGCTTGCTGTTTATGAACAACAGCTCTATCAATTATCGTATTCCTCTTAGGCAGCGACCTATTTGAAAATTGGCGACATCTTAATCCGATTCAGATTGAAAAAATCAGGATACTTGCATCTCAGTGAGGTCCAATTCTGTTCATAATTATAGATTGATATTCAAATATGTCAAACGCTTTCATGGAATTTATAGAACTTATTCTCCCTTCCTCTTTGCATATATGACTTGCCGTTTTTAATTGCTTATTGTAGTTGAATTTTCTGCATGTAAAAAGGGCTCACTCCGTCTTCAACAAGTGAAATAAGCCTTCTAAGCTTTCAATAACATTTTCTACTCCTAATTCTTACAAATGGTGTTGTTGATCAGGATTGGATGCCAAAGCAACAAATAATTTTTCTTCTTCACTCAGCACTTGTAGAAATTGTTCTCCGGCCAGATTGGGAGCAAACACCAGGTAACGCGGCCTGACGATTCATATTTTTCCTTCTTTCGGAGTTTAGCTATAAACCTCTTGTTCCAGCACCCGATTTACAGCCTTGATAAAGGCAAGATAACCACCATCGGTATCGTTCCGATGAGGAAGAGCCAAAAACATTGTCTCTTCAACCTGGTTATCGTCTAACTCATAGCTGTTTGTCAGGATTTCTCTGATCTCATCGACGGGTGTACCGAGAGCAAACTTCTGAGCTGCTTTATAGATATCATAGTTCTCATAGATATCCTTCCGTGTCACCTTCTGCAAATCGATAAAATCATATATTTTTTTAACGGAATACAGCACCGCCAGCACAATTGAGATCAGACCCGCACTTGTTAAAATTTCATTCATTCCCCATACCTCTTTCCCTTTCACTCAGTTGACAGCTTAGCCGATGAAACAGACGAACAAGGTAGTGCCCATCTCACATGCCGAACCTCCTTATCCTCTTTACTTCAGAGTTCAGCGTAACATTTTCACCATTAGTTTAGGATTAGGGTTTTCATATAGGTATAAAGATCATCTTAAGATTTAGACGGCAGATGAAAAATAAAGAGACCATGCTCCATAAGAGCATGATCTCTAATTACATAATGGTATTGTTACCTAGCCATCATCTCCAACCTGAAGCATACGGTAACCAACTCCGATATGTGTTTGAATAAACTTAGTTTGTGATGATATTTTTTCTATTTTTTTTCTCAGCGTTGCCATAAACACACGCAGGGCAGGAATGTCATAGCTGTGGTTGCCCCAGATTTCATGCAGGATAAAATTATGGGTCAGTACTTTGCCTACATGTTTTGCCAGCAGGCAAAGCAGTTTATATTCGCTTGGGGTCAGGTGAATTTCTTCTTCACCGATCCATACGCATCCTGCTGCATAATCAATTTTCAAATTTCCATTAATAAAGCTGGAAGCATCCTTCAGGAGCTTATCACTGTCATTTCGAATTCTTCGTAAACTGACTCGAAGTCTGGCCAGCAGTTCTTCTACACTGAAGGGCTTTGTTAGATAATCGTCCGCTCCGGCATCCAGCGCATCTATTTTATCCCGATCTTCGCTGCGTGCGCTGACCACGATAATAGGCATATTCGACCATGCACGAAACTTTTTTATGATATCTACACCATCCATATCCGGCAGCCCCAAATCCAGAATCATTAGATCCGGCTGCTTGGATACTGCTTCTAAAATCGATGCTTCCCCTGTTTCAGCCGTATGATATTTATACCCCTGTGTCTCCAGCGTTGTCGTAATCAGCTTGCGGATGGGTTTATCGTCCTCCACAACAAGAATAAAAGGTTTATTCATGAACATTCACTTCCTCAGCTTGCAGGGTAAAATAAAAAACCGTCCCTTTAGGGATATTGTCCTTAACACCAATAGTACCTCCATGAGCATTCACAATTGATTTGCACAGAGAAAGCCCCAATCCTAATCCACGACGTCCGTCCCCATGAATGTTGTCTGCCGTATAAAACATCTCAAACAGTCTAACCTTGACTTCTTCTGAAGAAATACCGGGGCCATCATCTGAGATTTCTACAATGACTATATGTTTCTCGCGTCTTGCTGAAATTGTGATGTGAGAGCCATCTTGGGTATACTTGATTGCATTATCAATCATATTGATCAATACCTGAACAATAAGTCGGGAGTCCATTCGAGCCATCATCAATTCATCATCCAGTTCCGTCTGAATGACATGCTTCACATTGTTGCGATTCACATGAAGCAGAGCCTCCGAAATGACTTCCTCCATTAATTCTGCCTGAAAATTCAGATTTAGAGTACCACCTTCGATTCGACTAATAGACAGCAAATTTTCTACCAAATTGATTAACCACATGGAATCGTCATATATATCCGTATATAGACCTTTTTTCTGTTCCTCGTTTAGTACCTCTGGGTTTCCAAGAAGAATCCCCGCATTGCCTGAGATGCTGGTAAGTGGAGTGCGTAAATCATGAGAAATGGACCGAAGCAGACTGGCACGGAGTTGCTCCTGCTGGATTTGCATGGAGATCTCTTGTTGTCTTTCGTTCAGTTTTTCTTTCTCTAGCGCCAGCGCGCATTCTCCCAGCATGGCAAGCATTAGGCTATTTTCAAAAACTTCTAAAGGTTCTTCCTCATCCATTACAATAGCTGCCACCGCAAGAACCTGCTCTCCTCCACGCACCGCATGATATAGACACTTAGCGCCAAAAAAAGTATCCGTCGTTGCTCCTGCACGCTTGTTGTTTTTATATACCCACTCTGCAACTGCACGTTCGTTGCCTCCTGTGTAGACCCCTGGATCAACTGCAGATTCTTTCTTTGGAAAAAACTGCGGCGCCAACAGTACCCCTTGGTCAACTGAATAGAAAATGACCATTCTGTCCAACAACTTTACCATTTGATGTGCCATTTCATTAATAATAGCCGGAGAGTCTTTGGCCTGTTGCAATTTCCGGCTTGTTTCCAGAAGCACCTCGGTACGGTAAGCTTTTTGCGCGGATTGCCGAGCCTGCTCTCTTACTCGCATAGTCAGTGTACTCGTCATGAAAGAAGCAGCCAGCATGACCAGAAAGGTGACCGGATAGCCTGAATCATAAGCCTGTAAAGAATAATAAGGCTCGGTAAAAAAATAATTAAACACAAGTACACTCATAACCGAAGAAATGGCGCTATACATTCTGCCCTTGGTCACAATTGCATTTAACAAAACTCCCAGAATGTACACGGTAATAATGTTAGCTTCTCGGAATTCCAAATACTTAAACCACAAGCCAATAATTGTGCACACAGCCAAGATAGCAATGGTCTTGATAGTATCTGCCAACGACAGCAATGGGTATTTTTCGTAAAAAGGCAATCTTTTATAGAAGGAAGACTGAGTATAGGGGATAATATAGATTTCAATATTAGGAAGTAAGGCCGTTAGTTTATCACTTACATTGGATTTTGCAAGCCCTCTCCTCTTGTAAGGGGAGCGTCCTAGGACAATTTTCGATACACAGCTTGTTTTGACATATTCGGCAATCTGTCCTGGAATATCGTCTCCATACATCGTTGCGATTTGTGCACCCATTTGCTCAGCCAGCCTAAGGTTCTCCCTTAACTCCGCTTTATTTTTTGATGTCAATTCTCTCGCTTCTGGTGTTTCCACAAACAACGCGGTGAAATGACCATGAAAAGCTGCCGCCATTCTTGCTGCTGTTCGGATCACTTTCTTATTGGAAGCAGCCGAAGACAGACAGACCAGAATATGTTCTTTCGTATCAAATTCATTTCTTTTCGCCTGCTCACTGATTTGCTCCGCGATTCGGTTTAACTGACTTGCTGTATTACGCAAAGCAATTTCACGTAGAGTCGTCAGCTTCTCTTTGGTAAATAAATGAGCCTGTGTATTCTCCTCCTCAGGGTAAATCTTTCCCCTATTCAAACGTCCTATTAAATCATCCGGTTCAATATCGACTAATTCCACCTGATCAGCACTGTCAAATACACTGTCCGGTATGCGTTCGTCAACGGAAATGCCAGTAATGGAGTAGACAATATCCGTTAGACTTTCGATCTGTTGAACATTCATCGTCGTATATACATGAATTCCTGCGCGAAGAAGTTCCTCCACATCCTGATATCTTTTTTTATGTCGGCATCCTGCCGCGTTGGTATGGGCCAAATCGTCCAATAAAATAAGGTCAGGACTTCTCTGGAGCGCTTGGTCCAGATCAAATTCCTTAGTTGAGGATTCTTTATTTGAAATTTTGATGTAAGGAAGAAGTTCAAGTCCTTCCAACAACGCCGTAGTGTATGGCCGGGCATAATGTTTAATATATCCAACTACGATATCTATACCCTCTTTTTGCTCTTCGTGAGCGTCGCTAAGCATTGCACAGGTCTTCCCAACACCTGGTGCATATCCAACAAAAATTTTCAGTCTTCCTCTACTTTTTCTTAACGGCAAGTCAGTAATTCGATCAAGTATGGACCCGGCATCGTTCTGTTTTGCTGCCATCCTGTGCCCACCCTCTACTATATTCTCTCTCAATCCTTAGTATATCATGAGCAAAATCAGTACCGTATTACGAATTTGCCTACAGCATTAAGATTGTATTAAGATCCGCTTTTATGTAATAACATCCTCAAAGAAGCCTCAAAATCCTGATTCTGTCCTATCTTTCTCAGTGGAAGGATAGCAGCACAAAATAATATAAAAAGCTTTCACAAGCTGGTTCAGCCTTTTCTCATATTCACGGTATAGAAGATTGAAAAACAAGGATTCAATGCTTTGGCTTCATCTGTCATAGCACGTTTTGACATCTTCTCCTTCCATTTCAAATTTCATTGTTAGAATTTCCTATATGCTTGGTAATTGTAGAGCTGGCAGCAGACGCAGGCATTTCAGAAATGCAAATCGACACAAATGCTAGAACTAATAAAAACAAACTACATTTCTTCCACATCAATTCTTCCTCCTTAAGTCAGAGAAACCAATGAAAGTACCCTGCCAAGTAGACATAGTTTCTTCTTCATGTCTGACTGACAGGGTACAGTTCATTCTTTATAGCTTTTGCTTATTCTTGTATTCACCGGCTGAGACACCTTATTATGGTATGCTCATGTTGTGCCACAGAGCTATTGTCGGGTACACATAAAGGCCATCCATCCGTTTGCTCAACGACATACCCTGCACCTGTAAATAAAAAGGGCTCGATTGTAATTACCAAGCCCTCTCCCTCTTCCAATACCGTGGCTACACAAATTCTTATTTACTAGGAAGAAGATAAAGAACTTACAAAAAGGTTTATAAATGTGTCAGAAGGATCTAGCTAGAGATGTTGGAACCAGAGGTTACATTAGTCAAATTGAGAAAGGAAATGCGATGCCCTCTTTTGAGATCATTAGCAAGCTTACAGAGCGATTAAATTGCTTTATTAGACTGTGCCCCCAAGTTTCACCGCATTTATTTTTTCGAATAACCCCCTCTTCAGTTTTCCTTTTCACCCACATATCGATCAAGGCCTTGTCAGGTTTTCCAAAGTATGAACTGTACACTTTCCGGAAATATAATAAAATCTCTCATCTTTAGTTCGGGCAGTCGTTCCAAAATATAAAAAGCCGCTAAATAAGCGACTAATTAAATGGTCAATGTCCTTTTTTTCTTCGATAACTAGACGCAAAGCCAACGACATGAGCTTTTTAATGCGCATGAATTATTCCAAGCTCTCTTTGCCCTGTAAGTTCATTCAAGAGTACTGGTTATTTTGTTGGATCATCTATGTTCCTTTGCCTTGAGATTAGTGAGTGATACAGACGGTTTCGATCAGTTTTATTCATATAACAATATCGAAGCTGTGTAGTATGGTTGAGGTTGTGAATATACTAGGCTGAATTATCATTAAGAGAAGTATGGATAAATGTATCTATTTAAGTGTATACACCCCGATATTTTTCTCATTTTATATGGACTAATATGTGAACCTACCGTAGCGGAATGAATCTCATATGTGATTTTGTAGAAGAATATTGAGTTGTGTTACCGCTTTGCATTTACATATTTTACAGTAACACAAAATTAAAATTTGCCCCTTTTCACATGATCTTAGTAGTCAGGTCAACTCCAGTTTCACTGTGGTAATCTCTGAGACAAAGTTTGAGGGCCAACTTTGTGTCCATTCCCCTTTAAGGGGTAAATATATGTCTGGTAAAAAATGTACTGGTTGTTCATAACCCTCTTAAGGATAGAGACGATCAGATGCTTAATGAATGAAAAAAATGATTTAGATGTTCGGCAAACAATTTAGGATTTTCCATAGCGGCAAAATGACCGCCTTTATTCGCTTTCTCCCAGTACGTAATATTATAGACGCGTTCTACCCAGCTTCGGGGAGGCGTGGGCAGCTCCTTGGGAAATAAGGAAACCCCTGTTGGAACAGTAACACGCTGACCTTCGGTGAAATGCAGTGGCATTTTGCTGCCTTCAGTATATATTCGCATGGAAGAAGCAATCGAATTGGTAAACCAGTAAATCGATATGTTAGTGAGGATATGATCAAGTGAGAAAGACCTTTCGATATCCCCGTCACAGTCACTCCAACCTTGAAATTTTTCTACCATCCAGCTGGCAAGACCGGTTGGGGAATCATGTCTAAGTAAGCTTGCTCTTCTTCGCTAACAGATGGTGTATTCGGAGTGAGGGGTGGCTTGTAGCTTCCTGGAATATAATTGAGATGAAGTCCCATCACCCGTTCAGGGTACATGAATGCTAACCACGTTGAGACCTCTGCTCCAATATCCCCTCCCTGAACCAAATACCTTTCATAATCCAAACGATCCATAAGTTTTGCCCAAAGCGTAGCTACGTATTTGGACCCCACTCCCGGTCGTGTGGGTTTACTCGAAAATGCAAAGCCTGGCAATGAGGGAATAATCACGTCAAAAGCCTCTTCAGCATGTCCACCATATAGTGATGGAGTTGTTAGATAAGGGATTAGTTCTAACATCTCTACAAATGATCCTGGCCATCCATGAGTCAACAACAGTGGTCGTGCGGATGTGCCTTCACCCCGAACGTGTACAAAGTGGATATCGAAGCCATCCACATGTTCCATAAACTGCGGGAAACGGTTTAACCATGCTTCCTGTTCACGCCAGTTGTATTCCGTACTCCAATAATCAACTAATCTCTTTAAAAAGGAACGGTCTGTCCCCAGAGCCCATGGTTCTACAGAGAAACTCGAAGGCCATCGAACCTGTTTTAGTCTGATAGACAGATCATGCAGTTGTTGCTCTGGAATTGAAATTTTGAACGGTTCCATTCATTGTTTCCTCCCTTGTAGATTAATTTACGATCAGAAGGATTCCATTGTATGCTGGATCTGTTCATTAATAAAATTGAAATATTCAAAATCATTATCATTTTTATCGATAGAAATTAAACCTAAGGAGAACATCGATGGAAATTAGACACCTTATTACATTTCAGACGATTATCGAAATCGGAAGTTATACAGGGGCTGCATCGCAATTGGGATACACTAATAGAGGAAAACTTAAAATCGTAAGTCATTCCGAAAAGTTCGATCCGATATACTCCCATATGCTGATTAAAAAGAAAAAGTGGTTATCTCCAACAGTAAAAGCTTTCTCTGAATTTGTGATAAAGTCGATCCGTGAAACGGATAACGAACTCGAAAGTTCAAGATGACTACCATTTGTTGGATAATTGGTAATCGGGCCATGTTCTTGTCCCTCGACATTCCTTCCATGTCTCGTCAGCATATTGATCAAACAATTCGCCGGCTTCCACAAATTTGTCAGAGATTCAATCAGTTCTCGAACCAAATTAAATTCGCCGCGATATGAAATAATATCGGGCAAGTCAGCGCTTGATACAAGAGACAAACGCAGTTTTGTCTTAAATGCATTGTTTGTGGATGGAGAAACCTACTGATTTTTCAACTCGATTCCCAGCTTTTCTTTTGTCCATTTGGTATGATTTCTCCTGGTTTGAACTTAACATCTGGACCCCATGGTAACAAATACGTAATTGTTACCGGTTGATCGTATTTACCATTCTTATCTCCAGCTTGGCACATGTAGTTTTTGTGTCACCCGGCTTGTGACCGCTCGTTATTGCTGCTGCACCCGTTCAACACGGCCGACATGTCAACACACCTACCATCAGCAGACTGCCGATCGTCTTCTTTTTACTTTCGTTCAACTTTGTCACCCCACTCTAGGTAATGTAGATTACAGCATTTATAATAATGAATGAATCAGGTAACTGCCCATACTAACTTTAGAACATTTATTGCACTAATTTAGGATACTGGAAATTGGATATCAGTGTTGCATTAATGCTATCTCCCCTGGACAGGCAAAAGCATCCCTGCAGGGCTGCCTCTTCTGCTGCAATCATTCATACTAATTACTCGTATATTTTATCCAGTCATGTTCAGCATACAACGTATGGACATAGTGTGTTTAACTAATGCCAACTTAAAGTTTCACCCGTCGATTGCGCTTGCTTGGAATAACAGGTCGGATATCTCGATTTTGCAAAAGGTCCAGCATGCCATTGGTATCGTAATTTACGTTCCTTTCGATTCGCTTTTTTTAGAAAATAGAATGATATTGTTATTTTTGATAGAACATGCTATGATTGCGCCAAATAAAACCATTATTTGCAATCAATTTACATATTAATATTTAATAACCCAATGTTTATGATTACTATACTTTCTCCAACACATAACTGGAGTTGTCAATAAATGAACAGAGACCAGTATATGGTGACTCTCCTCTCGTAGTTCACTTTTAAATTCAATAAATGTAAGCGATTTCATGTCTATTTCTCGTGCCCTCTTCACAGCAGTTCTCCTTACGGGTAGAGGTCTGAGTATATTCTTGAGTTTGATAAATTTACGAATAGCTCGGCTTTGGACCATATAAAAAAACGGAGGTTATTGTTATGATTAGAAAATGTCTAGCTTTATTTCTCTCCTTCACTTTATTGCTTGGTGTCTCTCTCGTGCTAAGTGTAGATGCTGCCAATCGACCACTGGCTAAACTCCCTGGAAATTCCAACCCTCTAGTGGATCATAAATTGGGAGCTGATCCCTATTCATTGGTATATGGTGGAAGGGTGTATGTCTACATGTCAAGTGATACGTATGTTTATAACAATGATGGATCGATTAAAGACAATGACTTCAGTGCACTGGATCGCATCCAGGTCATTTCCTCCGCGGACATGGTGAATTGGACGGATCACGGAACGATACCGGTCGCAGGTGCCAACAACAAGAACAACGGTAGAGGCATTGCCAAATGGGCCTCTAACTCCTGGGCTCCAGCAATTGCGCATAAAAAATTGAATGGCAAAGATAAATTCTTTCTTTATTTTGCCAATGGTGGGGCAGGAATTGGAGTCCTGACAGCAGACACGCCGATCGGACCTTGGACAGACCCCCTCGGTAAAGCGCTTGTGACACATAGTACGCCTGGAATGGCTGGCGTGACATGGCTTTTTGATCCGGCTGTGTTGGTGGATGATGATGGCACAGGATACCTGTATAGCGGTGGGGGAATTCCTAACGAATCCGATCCCGCTTCCATTGCTAATCCTAAAACAGCTAGAGTGATCAAGTTGGGGGCCGATATGATAAGTGTTGTTGGAAGCACAACCACCATTGATGCACCTTACTTATTTGAAGATTCCGGTATTCATAAGTACAATGGCAAATACTATTATTCCTACTGCATTAACTTTGCCGGGACACACCCGCCACAGTACCCTGCAGGTGAAATCGGCTATATGGTCGGCGATAACCCGATGGGCCCCTTCACTTATAAAGGCCATTTCCTGAAAAACCCCTATACATTCTTCGGCGTTGGCGGCAACAACCACCATGCTGTATTTAACTTTAAAAATGAGTGGTACGTCGTGTATCATGCCCAAACGGTCAGCAAGGCACAAATTGGAAATGGAAAAGGCTATCGCTCTCCTCACATTAATAAGCTGGTGTACAATACCGATGGAAGCATCCAGGAGGTACAAGGGAATATGACTGGAATAGCTCAGCTATCCAATCTAAATCCATATACCAGAGTTGAAGCGGAAACCATGGCGTGGCAGGCGGGTATTACGTCCGAGCCCACTCAAGCCACTGGCGGTCCGGTCAGTAATCTGAATGTGACCAATATTCACAATGGGGACTGGGTCGCTGTCGGGAAGGCTGATTTTGGCTCTACCGGAGCAAAGACGTTCAAAGCCAATGTTGCCACAAATGTCGGTGGTAGTATTGAAGTACGTCTTGACAGTGAGACAGGCCCTTTAGTCGGCACCTTAAAAGTACCTTCAACTGGAGGTATGCAGACCTGGAGAGAAGTAGAGACCACGATCAATAATGCAACTGGGGTTCGCAACATTTATCTGGTGTTTACTGGGACAGGAAACGGCAATCTATTTAATTTGGATGCCTGGCAGTTTACCCCCAACACGGGGAACAATACGGGGACAAAGGTTGAAGCTGAGAACATGAACATTGGCGGCACTTATGCGGGCAAGATCAGTACACCTTTTGACGGGGCTGCTCTGTATGCCACTGCTGACTATGCATCATACTCACAGTATTTTGCCAACCCTACGCATAATATCTCAGTACGGGGGGCTTCAAGCAATGCTAGTACGGCCAAAGTGGACTTGGTTATTGGAGGAGTAACTGTGGGTTCCTTTTATTTCACGGGCAAAACGCCGACTGTCCAAACTTTATCCAACATTACTCACGCTACCGGAGATCAGGACGTCAAACTCACCTTGACGAGCGATGACGGAACCTGGGATGCCTACGTGGATTTCATTGAATTTTCATTATGATCGCTCGTATTTATCTTAGCCAAATGTTTACTATATTGAGAATGTCTGGGTGTTCCATCCTCAGTGACTTACAAGTGTAACCCATGGAAAACGCCCTCTGGTGCTCGGGATTTGCTAGGGAAGCTCCCTAGTGTAATCTCGGGCACCATTTTACCTTAAATGGCTCCCTTTATATCCGTATTACAAAAATTGACATTTCGTATGAAAATAAGTAGTATAATTAGAAACATTTATGAATTTCTCGTTCCTCTCTATTCAAATTCCTGATCCTATCTAATTTAAGGAGTGAAAATGCTATGTGCGCACGAATGCTAAAAGCGAATGCAAGGAATGTAATCGGTAATTATTGCAAATGGATCGCGACTGGTATGATTTTAACTCTCACGGGATGCTCCCTTGCATCCGCCACCCCTTCGCCCTCTTCCTCAAGTAAAACCAGTAGTGAACCCGTCTCCTCCCTAGTTACATTTCAATTGCAAGAGGCTACGATTGCTCAGATGCAGGACGCGATGAAGTCAGGAGCACTGTCGAGTGTCGAACTCACCGCCCTGTACCTTAACCGCGTATATGCCTATGATGCTAGTGGCATTCGGCTGAATTCCATCCCTGTTCTGAACCCCGACGTACTAAAAGAAGCCGCTCAGGCTGATCAACTAAGGGCACAGGGTATTAAGACCGGTCCACTGCAAGGCATCCCCTACACGGTTAAAGACAGCTACAAGGTTAAGGGACTCACTGTCGCTTCTGGATCTCCAGCTTTCAAAAATCTGATGGCAAAAGACGATGCCTTTACAGTAGAGAAGATACGCAAATCCGGAGGGGTGCTCATTGGTAAAACCAACATGCCGCCAATGGCAGCAGGGGGAATGCAAAGAGGCGTTTATGGCCGTGCTGAAAGTCCGTACAATCCAAATTATTTGGCTGCAGCTTGGTACTCTGGCTCCTCTAACGGATCTGGCGTATCAACAGCCGCCAACCTCGCTGCCTTCGGTATGGGGGAGGAAACGGTATCCTCTGGAAGATCACCAGCATCTAACAATGGTTTAATTGCCTACACGCCATCGCGGGGCCTAATCTCCATTCGGGGGAATTGGCCGCTCTTCCCTATACGGGATGTCGTTGTCCCACATACGAGGACTGTCGAGGACATGCTCCGCTTGCTTGACGTGATCGTTGTAGAAGATAAGATCACCAAGGGGGATTTCTGGCGAGAACAGAAAGCCGTTCGACTCCCTTCTGTCAACAGTGTCCGTCCCAAATCCTATTTAGAGCTGCGAGACATTCAAGCTTTAAAAGGCAAGCGCATTGGCGTTCCGAAAATCTATATTGGTAAGGACCATGAAACCACAACTCCGATCAAATTCAGACCTTCGATACAGGCATTATGGGAAAAAGCTGTAAAGGATTTAACTGCTCTTGGAGCTGAGGTTGTGGAAGTTGACTTCCCCTTGCAGGCGAACAGCGAGAAAGACCGGGCAACAGCAAAAACACCTGAGGAACGTGGTTTGATGCCGGCAAAGTGGGTTGAAAAGGAATTCGGATTACTTAATCCTTATGCTGCTGAGGAATTCCTTAAAAGTGTGGGCGATCCGAATTTTCCGTCATGGGCTAATATCGACCCTGCAACCGTCTTCCCAAATCCGCCCGGTTCGGTAGATGCCAAACGTGGCAGAGACCTTGGCCACTATGACGTATTTATTGAAACCATAAAGAAAGGCGTCACCCCTTACGAACAAATTCCCCAGTTTCATGAAGGACTACGGGGGCTTGAAAATGTGCGAAAGATTGATTTTGAAAATTGGATGAAGCAAAACAACCTTGATTTTATTGCATTCCCGGCAAATTCGAATATCGGCAAAGCTGACTCCGATGTGAATGAAACATCCTATGAGGAGGCTTGGGAGAATGGCAACTATTTCTCCAATACGAATTTCATTCTACGCGAGTACGGTATCCCAAGTGTGTCTGTGAGTATGGGCGCTATGAAGGATACCGGAATGCCCGTTAATCTGACGATGGCAGGTGCCGCATACAGCGATAATGACCTGCTTCGTTACGCTTATTCCTATGAGCAGGCTACCAAAAACCGTCCTATTGCAGCACGCACGCCAGCGCTTGAGGATGAAACCTTTTCCTATAACCCGCAAACTGCTCTCCCACCCTCTAAACGCAAGGAAACAGGAACCCCTGAACTTAAATTGAATGCTTCAATCACGGATGATGTTCTCGCTTTGGAAGGTTCAGTCACAGATCAAAGCGATATTGCACAGCTTAAAGTTTATGTCAATGGCATTCGTGTCGATATTACAGAAGATAAAGCCAATTGGTCAGCAACGCTTCCAACTACTAAATACAAACAGGGTGGTTCCTCCCAAGCCGATACGCTGCATATTCTCGTACTGGCCAAGGATATTTACGGAAATACCTCTGCTCAAGTCAAGTCAGTCACTTTACCCCAATGACGAAGGACATCATAGAACTCACTATAATTGTGGGTTCCATGACCGTAAGGTTCTCATTAGGGAAGCCATCGCTGCAGCTGGCCTGAGCGACGGGATAGAGTGTAATATCCTATTCCTATTGCTGTTGCAATCCCGCTTCCATTTAATTGCTATTTGAAGGGAGCGGGCTGTAGCCCAGCTATCACCAAATAACTTATGGTCGAGAGTACAGAATTCTTAGGAGACCTAAGAATTTTTAGTGCCTTCATGCATTTTTTATAAGAGTTTCTCCATAAACCCTAAATTTGATAGAGACAAGGTATTAGTCAATCCTCAAGAAAGGCAATACGTATCAATTCTTTTACTCTGCTCAACTTCTTCGAATCAAAATTCTGCAACATACTTAAGATTTCATTTTTTTGTTGTAAATCTATAGGTGAGCTAATCTTGTTAGTAGATAACTTGTAATCTTCGTGTTCATCCTCTGCTTCAACAGGAACCATTTCTGATCCAACCCATGAAGTTTCCAATACTTCTCTCATTAATTCTGAAAGAAAGCGTATCTGATCGAGGTTATAACGACTTAGAAAAATCCTAAAATTATCATCCATATGTTCATGAAGTTGCTGGTGCAATTTGAAAGCTTGCTCACCAGATGGAGTTAAACGAAATAATACTTCTTTTTTATTGGAAGATAATGATTCAGCATGTATAACTCCTAGTTTCACCAGCCGCTGAGTTATTTTGGATACGCTACCTCTAGGAATACCAAAATGCCTAGAAATTGTAATGCCATTGACTGGCTCTAATTCTCCTATAGCATCCAAGACATGGAGCATCTGAACAGATGCTTCCTTTAAAAATTCGATAACGACCGATTCAGTAGCATTTTTAATCATCCATCTTCTTTCTTCATCTTCGCCTTCTGACTGAAATCGCTTCTGTACAGCAGCAATGTGACCTATTATATCTGTTATTAAAAGCGTTTGTTCAACATTATCATTCATTTTTACAATCTCACTCTCTTACTTTTAAGATTTTATATTAGAGAATAAAGAAATATTCTCAGATTTTATATTTCTAGTATACCAAGTGATTATAAAAAATAAAATACAAGGAAACATTATTGACAACAGAGAAACAAAAATATATTATTGTATCCATAAAAACAATTTTATTTCCAAGAAAACAAAGTACAAGAAAGGAATTTTATATGAATATTCTTATTATATTTGATCATCCTTATGGAAGTGGTGCTTCAGAAAATATTCTTCACAATAGAAGTTATTCAGCCGCCTTGTTGGCAGCTACCATAAGAGGTTTGCGTTCAAGTGGTCACCGAATCGATTTGATTGATTTGCATAAAGACGGCTTCAATCCTGTTATGTCTGCTTCTGACCTCGCGTCTTGGCGAACAAAGGAAGTAATTGATCCTCTAATTGCAGATTATCAACAGCGACTACTCGAAGCAGATCACCTTATTTTTATCTTTCCTATCTGGTGGGAAGGAATGCCAGCAATGATGAAAGGTTTCTTGGATAAGGTATTCGCAAAAGGAATCGTGTACAGCGAGCCTAAACCAGGGCGTTTATTTAAGTGTCTGCTTCCTCGTTTGAAGGGTGCTTCTTTACTAACTGTTATGGCAACTCCAACATATATTTATCGATGGCTATTTGGAAATCCAATCACCAAAATGATGTTTCGTGGAACTTTTCGAAAAATGGGTATAAACTCACTTAAATGGTATAATTACTCAGGTATGGAGAAGCGAACTCTTGAACAGCGCCAATTGTATCTAATGGAAACGGAAAAACTTTTCGCAAAACGTTGGAATACTACTTATTGACTATTGCACAATAAATAGGGTGAATCGCTACATTTATCACTAATATTTTTGGTAAGTTTCATCTTCCGAAACGGCTTGCAAGCTTTCAGGAGTTCCCACGACTCGGCCTAAAGAGAACTTTCTAAGCATGTTTGGCATGTGTTAATCCTCCTGCCAGTCTTGGATTTTGGGTTGTCAAAAGAGCATTTGGGACATTGCCTGCCGCATGGCCTATATCCCTCAAAGGGAAAAAAATGCTTTCCATTAAAAGAATCGGCGCCTGCCGATTCTCTCCTTATTAAATCAAATAGTCCGACTGAGTTTATTAATGATGACGTGGCATTTGTCTCCCTCTGCATATACGCATAAATTAGATCATCATAAATAATCACACAGCAAGCCTGGATTTGATAATCCTAAATACTAGCATTCGCGATTGCATTTTTTGTAGTAATTGCTACACTATATATATTGATAATGAGAATCATTATTAAAGGTGCGGGTAACAGGTGACCAGCCTCAATGAAATAAGGCATTACCACCTCTTTGGTTGTGATTGCAAGCACTTCGTGCCTTCCATTAGTCGTCAGCACCTCAACGCTGTATTCTTCCCCGTCGTCTATATACTCCTCAATCACCAGCGTACCATCCAATATATATTCATCCTGCTGAATGCTATGACGCAACGCGTCTTCAATCTGTTCGAAAGAGCGGATTATTGAAATATTAAGGCTTCCCTGTCCGGAGACTGGTTTCAAAATTACAGGTGTCTGCCATTCCTCCAGACAGCTCACAATATCTTCCCTTGAGTTGTAGTGCGGTAGCGGTTGAAAGGAAGATTCATAAATAAAGAACAATAGATTAATCTCATTTTTAAAACCAAGAAACATTCCATAACAAATACGGCGACTTCTCTCCGGTGGATTCCAGAGAAAAGTCGCTATTTGGTTTTAAGTTTCGATAAAGGGTCTGGTTTAGCTACCCCAAAAAGGCTTTGCAATCTGCTGACCTTGATCAATCTTCGTCCTTACTCGTCTTCACAGGTTGTTTTAGCAAGCTTCCAGTCACTCACAAGTTGCTAAAAGTTAGAACACAACTTTATTGTCTGTACACAACTTTCTTCGAACAATAAGGTTGTGTATTAGCGAGTCAACTACAAATATTTTCACCAGTGCGATATGCAATAAAGTTGTGTACCAAAATCCAATATTTGTGATTTATATTTTTTATTAAATTCTAAAAATATGTACTTTAAATCCTTATAAATTGTTCTCCTGTCTTTAACTTTTCTAATATTTCTTTACCTTAATATCGCTCTCTATTTAAACCAAAGCAACCGTCCTGATTTTAACAAAGCCTGATGACACTTGTTCATCAGGCTTTTGATTTTACTAAAAGTGATTCTTTTATTATGTTTCCTTAATATTTAGTACACAACTTTATTGCCTATTTCTCGATTAGTACACAACTTATTGTCTGTAGACAATGACACCACACAACAATTGTGTGGTGTCATAATTAATGAGAAAACAACAAGCTGAATATATGATAATTCAACGATCATTTTCATAATTAGTGAGAACTCAGTGACTCGAAGTTATTCGGTCCACCCTAATTTTTCAAATTTATGAGAATATACGCAACTCTAAAAATGCGTATTTATACAATCAATAAGAAGTTGTACTACTTCTTCATTGTCAATTGTTAGTGAATAATAATGTTTTAGACTAAACAATAAAGAACTAGACTGAGATAACAAAGTTATAGACTGGCGACGCGTGGCCCGCATGCACAGCTGCATTTGCGCTCCCGAATCTTCCGGAATGAAGTCAGCTTTGCGATCAGCGCGCTAGCGACAGCGGCCGGTGTAATTAGAAAATATAGTCTTAGACTGGTAAATAAAGTATTAAAGATATAAACTACGAATATGCTTTTTCTTGAGCCCTCTCATATGATGAGAGTAATTCAGTATTCGAGGAGATGATCTTCTGAATAAGAACATAGGGATTAAGGATATTTTGGTAAGGTTCGACGAGATTTCGAAGCATTATGTTCGGGAGCTGGACAAGTATAGTCTGGCGGAACTGTGTCGCAAGCCAAGCGAGAACGAATGGTCGCTTGGTCAAATGTACCTGCATCTGCCCCATTCCACGCTGAACTTGCAGCTCCGTCTTGCGGAGGAGTGCATGGCGCTCGGTGGCGGCAACGAGGAGGGCGGCGGGAAGACGGAGGCCGGCCATGCCGTGTTTGAGCAAGGGAGCTTCCCATCGGTTCGCATTCAGGTACCGGCCGACTTGCAATATACGCCTCCACAGCCAGAAAGCAAGGAGCAGCTTGTCGCCAAGCTGGAGGAAGCAAGGCGCCGCATGCATGAGATTGGGGCGTCGCTGCAGAACATAGACCCAGAGCGGCTGCAGCGAAAGGCGACTCATCCGGCCGTAGCCTTCGGCGCGTTAAACGCGGTCGAATGGTTCACGATGGTGGAGATGCATTACCGTCATCATCTTCTTCAAAAGGAGCGGCTGGACGCTTTCTTACAAACTGCAGAGTTATTAGGCTAACAGGACACGATAGCTGAATGTTGACCACAACAGCGGCAAGTCTAGGAATTTATTTTCGCGTCCTTATCTGCCGCTGTTGCATTTGTCGGATCAGTCTAAAACTTTATTTTCTTCGGACATCAAATATGATTATTATTCTCGTTTAATCTGTAAATTTTCTCACTAATTATGACACCACACAACAATTGTGCGTTGTCATAATTAGTGAGAAAAAGTCATCAAAAAAGCTTATGGCATCAATACACATTTTCATATTTAGTGAGAAAAAGCAAAAACTCACTTTGCATCTTTATGCATGATAATGAATACGGATTTTCGCGATATCTTCATCTTAATTATACACAGCAAAAAGACCACTATCTAGTATTAGATAGTAGTCTCAGTTTAAAATACTCTATTCACTTAAATTAAAATCATTTCGCCTTCTATTCTTCTACAGAAACATAAATACTTAATCCAGATTATGTAGTATTAATAAGCCAAGTAAGCAGAATTCGATTTGGGAGCCAGGGTCAGATAAATAACGGCTTGTGTTAAATGAACATCACACTCTGACATCCCTATAAATTGACATGCTTGAAACACCGAAACAGTGATTTCCAACGCCCTATTGTCTGCCAGACCTACGTCCTCAATTGCAAACCTAACGAGCCTACGAGCGATAAATAAAGGATCTTCACCTGATTCCAACATTCTTGACAACCAATAAATAGATGCATTCACATCACTATTTCGCATGGAATTATGCAATACAGAAATGATCGGACTATGTTCTTGTCTATTTCGGCAACCGATACAAGTTCTAGTCCTTCACTCGGGTACCGATAAAATAAGCCGCATAGCAAATTTAATGGCAGTCACTAAATTAGTCCTATCATTTTATTTTTTGATTAATTCATGATTCCTTTAGGAAAAGTTTCCTCTGCCTCTGTTCTTTTATCATAAAGACTGTACCAAGCATCTGCCACTTGATCAGGATCAAAACTTGTGCCCTGCTTGATTAAAGGACTAATGGATAAATGGCCCACAAATACTCCAAGAGGAAGCAAACGCTCGTGTTATAGTTCCGGAGTCCTGACATGGCGATACCTGAATTTCCAAACATCGGGCTTGGACTCATTGCGGAAAGATCGCTTGTAAAAAGAAGCGCCCCTTCACCCCGTTCTGTCTTTCTGGAATGACTTGTCTGGCTGTATTTATAGCTCCAATGACAACATTGTTGAAAAATTGAAGTGCGCTCTCATCTGTCGTTTCCAGAACAGATGTCGTAGTAACATTTCCACTATGCGGATTAAACTCCATTACATCGATTGTACCGAACGTATTCTTAATTTCTTGAAAAGCCCTGATAAGTTGCATTTTGTTAGTGATATCGGCAGCAAAACCCTGAGCTTCAATGCCCATCTTACCAAGCTGCTCTGCATATTGGTCCAATTTCTCCTGTGTTCTTGAAACGAGTGCGATACGAAAACCGTTTCTTCCAAAAGTCTTGGCTAGTGAGAAGCCTAGACCAGGTCCTGCACCGATAATAAGCATTGTTTTCAATTCATACTCACCTTCCATAGAGACATTGATCTTCTTGATACAGTCCATATTTACCTTAGGTAACTGCTCTATTTTTTTATATACGCATCAGTAGACCTTCATTGAATCGACATCTTGGATTTGTCCTTCCAACAAGGTTTGAAGAAGTTTGCGTTCACGATTCGAGTCGGAAATCTCCCCAGCGGGCTACTTCTTCCTCATTTGTGTTCACTGTCTCCTGTCCACGTAGTGATCTTATCACACATCAATAAAAATATAAAGCTGAGTTACTTGACTTTGGTTGATTCCCCCCTTATATTTGTCCTTGTAAGTATCTTGCGATGGAGGTTTTAACATGACTAGACTTAAAGGTAAACGAGCACTTATCACGGGTGGCACCAGCGGAATTGGCTTGGAGACAGCCAAACAATTTCTGGCTGAAGGCGCTGAATTGATTGTCACCGGAGTAACCCCGGCAAATGTAGAAAAAACACAAAAGGAACTCGGAAATCAAGTCCTTGTGCTTCAGGCAGATTCCCGAGACCTCAACGCCCAACGTCAACTGGCTGAACGTGTTGAACAACATTTTGGCAAACTGGATATTGCCTTTTTAAACGCAGGCGTATCTGACTGGCGTCCATTCGAGCAAATCGATGAAGAAGCCTTTGACCGCTTGTTTGCCATCAACGTAAAAGCTCCATTTTTCTTAATGCAGGCATTAACTCCAGTGATGGCGAACCCATCCTCTGTCGTTTTAATGGGATCGAGCAGTTCTCATGCCGGATATGCACATTCCAACGCTTATGCGGCTACTAAAGGTGCCATTTCCACCCTGACCAAAGCCTGGAATTCCGACTTATTATCGTCTCACGGAATTCGCTTCAATACGGTGAGTCCTGGACCGATTGATACCCCGCTTTACGATAAGAACAAGCTAGGCGTGTCTGACGAAATTCGTGAGATGGTTATTAACCGCATTCGTGACGGGATTCCGGCTGGACGCATGGGTACTGCCGAAGAGATTGCCAAAGCTGTTGTCTATCTGGCTTCGGATGAGTCACGCTTCACCATTGGCGTTGACTTGGTTCTGGATGGCGCTCAAACGATTCTCTAATATGTTAGCCCTATTGCTGCTTAAGCCCTCCGAGGGTGCTTAGGCAGCTTTTTCTTTTAGAACACGATCAACTGTTGTATAGTAGAGAAAAGGGTGCTATCCCTCTGATAGGACTTAAATCCAACTTTGGAGTGGAAATATGGGAACAAAATCAACTTACCATGAACGTATAAAGGAAGAAAAAAGGGCATGTGCTATTGCCGCTGCAGAAGAACTGTTTTTTGAAAAAGGGTATGCGCGCACCACGTTAGCTCAAATTGCAAAACTTGCTGGTCTCTCTACAGGAACATTGTTCAATCATTTCCCGACCAAGGAATTGATCTTCGAAACCATCGTCAAGCATTTTTGGGAACTTGATCCCGAATGGGACTTTCCACCGGTACTAGGCTCTCCCTTGCAAGGATTAATTAAGTTCGGACGAGATTACGCATGCGTGCTGACTCGTGATGGAATGGCTCCTTTGTTTCGGGTCGTCATTGCAGAGGCCAAGCAGTTCCCCGAGCTCAGTCTTTTTCATTATGAATTGGGTGAAGGTGCTGTTCATCAGAAATTGACGCAATATTTATTAGATGAAGTTCAATTGGGTAATATAAACCTGCCGGATGCGGCAAAAACGGCCAACGAATTTATGAGTATAATTGCTGGGCAGGTGCTATGGCCCAAAATGTTGCTGCTTGATTTCAGTATCTCCCGAGAGCAGGCTTTTCAAATAGCGGACGAGGCTGCACATATGATAATAAATAAGTATGCTCGCTAAAACAGACGAATACGAGTGATCTCCTATAACGGGAGTCCCTCGTATTCGTCTGTTTTACGTTCTAGTCTTAGACGCACTCTGTTTATAAAAAATGAAGAACAATCGGGTTTTTCCCATCTTATAATCGATGTTCCCCCTCTTACCTCATTATACTTATATACAGGTTACTTAGTTTTTCTGATGAGAAATCCTTCAATCTCATATTTTTACTAGCGGGGTTAATACCTATTCTAAATTGCTAAGTTTAATATAAGTTTTTTGAAATCTTTTGTGCCATATACTCAATTCTAGGAATCATCAAGTTGTCATCTATCATTTTCATTTTATCAGGTTTAAACAACTGAATTTTTTTTAGATTGTAATAGTCAAATAGCACTTGATACACGGTCAATTGGTTCTCCATCAGGTACTTTACATCTAAAACATTATTTAGAATCTCATCTTGCATAACGATAAGTCTACCCTCAATCTTATTAAAAACCCCACTTTTAATCCCTTCATCATAGAAAGCCAATTCCTGATCTACTCGTTGCTTCATAGCTTCTTTTAGGGACTCATAGGTCTCAGGATAACTACTTTCAAGATCCCTTAGGAAAATGTCTGTGATGAACTCTTTTAATATGATTGTTTGTTCAAATGTTTGCTGAAATCGCTGAACAAATACTTGATCAGCGTCAGAATCTTCAATAATTTCGTGGATGTATTCGATAGAAGCACTCACAAGAAACGTAATAATATCTTCTTTGGTAGAGAAATATTTATATAAAGTCGCCCTGCTTACATCCATAATCCTTGAAATTTCGTCCATTTTTAAACTTTGAAACCCATATTTTCTAACGTGCGCTGACAATCTATTAGTAAGTTTTTGCCTCATCTGATGTTGTCTTTCAATCTGCCGTTCCATCTAAATGCCCCCTTATAAATTATATTATAGCTCATAATCATCATTTTAAACAAACTAAACAACACAGACACTTTAAATACTTTTTGTTTGCTTTATTCATTTTTCATGATATTATGTGTTTGTTCTTATGAATAACAGTGATGAAAATTCATATTGAACGAGCTAAGATTGGATACCTTTTAATCTAGGCTTTAAACACTTCGGTGATAAAATTATTTAAGGAGGAACAAAAATGCAAACTCGAAGTCTTGGTCAACAAGGTTTAAAAGTTTCTTCTATTGGTTTAGGTACTATGGGGATGACAATGGCATACGGTCCTTCAAATGAAGATGAAGCAATAGCAACTATTCGTCGAGCTTATGAGCTTGGAGTTAACTTTTTTGATACAGCAGAATTATATGGATATGGAAATGGTCACAATGAACAGTTGCTGGGTAAAGCTGTAAAGGATTTTCGTGAAAAGGTAGTACTAGCTACCAAATTCGGTTTTGATATGACGGCCGAGCAGATTGGAACACGTTTTAACAGCCGGCCAGAAAATATTCGTAAGGTAGCTGAGAACAGTCTTCGCTATCTGCAGACTGATTACATTGATGTGTTCTATCAGCATATCCCTGATCCTGATGTTCCTATCGAGGAAGTAGCTGGGGTCGTTGGAGATCTTATCAAAGAAGGCAAAGTTAAATATTTCGGTTTAAGTAACACCGGTTCAAAAACAATTCGTCAAGCTCACGCTGTTACTCCGGTTTCTATGCTTCAAACTGAATACTCCATATTTGAACGCGAGATTGAGGAAAACAATATACGAGAGACTTTGAATGAATTAGGCATAGGTTTAGTGCCTTACGCTCCTTTAGGCAGAGGGTTCCTGACAGGTGCTGTTAAACCAGCCCAAGAGTACGCGGAAGACGATATGCGCCGTTACGACGAGCGCTGGCAAGGCGAAAATTATATCTACAATCTACGAGCAACAGAACAACTTAATGAACTGGCTTCTAACAAAGGTATTTCTGTAGCCGAATTGGCACTGGCTTGGCTTCTCGCCCAGGGAGAAGATATCGTTCCGATCCCGGGTACACGAAGTGCTAAGCGAGTTGAGCAAAACGTTGCTGCTGCTAACGTCAATCTTACAGAAGCTGATCTTCAACGTATCAAAGAGATCCTTCCACACGGATCAGCCGGTAGCCGGTATCCAGCTGGAGTGTTGGAGAATTTCACAAGAGATTGATAATTTTGTTTATAGAATACTAAATATAAAATAAAAAAGCAGTTGACTAGAATTTCTTCATAGTCAACTGCTTTTTTAATTGACCACTTAAAACTCTATATCGCTCTGTTGAATAAACCTATAATTTCTAGTGTATGTTTTCGATGCTTTTCAGTAATCTACGTGGGAAAGTACTGCTGCTAAGATCACGCCGAAAGGACAAAAAGTTTCTTTGCGCGAATACCCTTGAATGCATCTGCAATCATTCGCTTTATGGGCTTCTTCGTTTTTGATTAACCATTGTACTCTTTACGGCCAGTGTGTGTAGAGATCATATATGGGTAGAACTATCCACCTTGTGTAGGCTCACCGTAAATGTCTGCCCCATCGTAGGTAGGAATATTTCCTTTGAGGCAGTTATCACATTTCACCCCAGAAGGGTTCATACATCCGTTACAATCCCGGCAATCTCGTGTCCAGGAACGAATGGATAATTCAAGCGCCCCCCTCTAGTTAACTCTAGGTCAAATGTTTATCTTATTTTTTATCTTCGATGCACTTTGACATGCATTTATAGCATGGTAGAATTCACTCGGATCAATCCTAGAGTTAACCCGAAGTATACTCCTAGTAGAAAGGAATTCATTGTACATGACCTATTCAATCAGTGAAGTTGCTAAAAAATTAGACCTTACGGTATATACATTGCGTTACTACGACAAGGAAGGACTCATGCCTTTTGTAGAACGTACCACGAGCGGAACACGCTTGTTCAAAGACTCCGACATTGACTTTCTTAAGATCATTCAATGTCTGAAACTGACTGGGGTGTCTATTAAAGACATTAAGGACTTCGTTGAATGGTGTTCTGAAGGGGACTCCACACTGAAGCAAAGATATGACATGTTTACGGAGCGAAAAGCTATTGTGGAAGGACAAATGGAGGAACTACGAAGAACCATGGAAGTCTTTGAGCACAAATGTTCTTACTACGAAACTGCTTTGGAAGTTGGAACCGAAGAGATTCACAAAATTAAATCGATAGAAAATGCCCTCACCAATTGATGGCACGCACAAAAAAAGTAGCTTGAAATCCTTTAACGGATTCCAAGCTACTTTTTTGGTAAGTCTCTGCTCACCATATTGAATAGCACTTCAGGAATGCTCATTCTATTACTTGTAGAAGTAGCTGCATCATGTTTCCAAAAGCTTCAGTGCGCCCAGCTCCACCGCAGAGTTTACGATTAAGTAACCTGATGGCGTGTCCTCTACCTCACTGATCATAACTTCGAAAATTTTATACAGTGCTTCCACTGCTGTCTTGGACGCTTTAATTTCTGCGAGTAAAGTGTTGCTGACCTTACCTCTGTAACGATCCATTGCCTGCAAAAACAGCGAATGTTTGTCATCAAACATATCATAAAATTTTCTTGGCTTAAAGTTAAAGAAAACTTCTGAAAAATTCTTTTTTTATTCTTGAAAACAATTGAAAGTAGAATCAGGCCATTTCAACTATTTGAAATCTATTCAAATTAGGAGAGTTCATCTGAGTTAATTTCGTTGTATAGGCTATATCCTTAAGTATTCTACCACCTGAAATACGCATTTCAACATTTCTTATTTGAAGCTGCTACTGAGCACATGCGCATTTGAGTATGGAGCGCAGACATGCACTGCTCAAGTCAGTGCTTGGCCTTGATTTAAGCAGCTTTGCTTTGGAACATCGCGTAACTGCCGATATGCTTCCCGATCCGAATCACCCAGTCCGTAGCCGGACACATGCTGAGCTTTTGCGCCGGTATATTATAAACCATCAGCCTACAGTGGAAGATGTGTTGGCAAGACCCGAGGTCGTCGGATCTGCTCATTGGGTTTCCGTTGGAACGGTTGAGGACGTATTGAATGATATTATTGAGCGTTTTGAGGCTGGGGCTATTGACGGATTTATAGCTCTTCCGGGCGGTTCAGAAGAATCTATGAAAATATTTTTTGAAAAACTGATGCCGCAGTTGGTTGAAAGAGGCTTGTTCAGAAGCGAATATGCAGGTTCGACTCTGAGGGCACATTTGGGTATTTAACACCCGATACTGTCGAGAACAAGACATTAAAAGCCGCTATTTTAGCGGATTTTTTGTTCTAACGGTACAAGTTCTTGTCTCAAGTCGAGGAAAAGTACTTGTACCTATTCCCGTAAAGGACAAGAGATTTAGATTATCGGGTCAGCTATGTATAAATCATTTTGTGTCATGGATAAAAGGACGAACAGGATAACCGCCCTTTTATCCATGACAGGTTGCATTTAATGCCGTCCATTATGACAGAGGCTATTACTTAGCGTATTCAGCCATTACAATATTTCGATATACCCTTCTGTTCCATGCACACGAATTCGTTGCCCATCTTTTATCAGTTTGGTAGCATTCTCCACTCCGACAACTGCGGGTAAGCCATATTCACGTGCGATAACGGCACCATGAGTCATCAGTCCACCAACTTCGGTGACTAGGCCTTTTATGGATACAAACAATGGTGTCCAGCTGGGGTCAGTACAGGCGGTGACTAATATATCTCCATCTTCCAGATCAGCATCTTCCATGTTTAAGATGACACGTGCTCGTCCCTCTATAACTCCGGTAGAAACAGGCAGCCCTACAATCGCTTCGGCTGGGAGATTTTCTCGTTTGTACTCACCCGCAATGATTTCACCATCAGACGTGATTACACGCGGGGGGGTTAGTTTTTCATATAATTTGTAATCGTCTTTTCGTTTACTGATGATCTGATAATCCAGTTTATTTGTGCGTACGACTTCGTGAAGTTCTTCAAAAGTGAGATCGTATATATCTTCTTTTTCGTGAATAATGCCAGCTTGTACGAGTTGTTCGGCTTCTTTTAGTAAAGCCTGCTTATAAACGAAGTAGCGATTAACCATGCCGTATTTAGGATATTCACGATAACCGATAAAATTCCTGATCAGATCGATCATCCGTTTTGTTTCTTTGGCTTTTTGTTCACCATCCGGTAATTGCTTCAATCGATCTAATAACTCTTGTTCTTTTTTCAAAGCCTCCTGTCGCCCCTGCTCAAATTTCCAATTGCCAGCATTAGGCTCAAAGTTTTTGATATTACTGAGAATCATGGGGACAAGTATAATTGGTTTTTCACTCCAACGAGTTCTCGAAATATCGATTTCACCGGCACATCGCATTCCGTATTTGTTGAGATAAGCATAGATAGCGTCTTGAGTTTCCTGTCCACCATCCAACTTAACCATTTCATCCAAAAAATTATCATCTTTTACATGTTGTAAATAATCAATTACCTCCGGATAAGGACGAATCGCATCTGCGACATCCAATAGCGCCAGACCCATTTCCGAAGTAATGTTGTTTGGTACAGATTGAGAAAGCGTATCTGCTGCGTTTTTTTCACCTAACCACTCGTACATTTTCTCATTGATCCATGACGAAGCATTCATAGCAGTCATAAAAACCTTTGAACTTTGTGGGTCAAATAAGATCTTCTTTAATTCTTGGAGATCTTCCAGAATAAAATCAAATAAATCTGCTCCTGATTTCGTTTGGATGTTTTGTTTTAATTCTTCTATCGATGTTTGACTGTTCTTAATCAAATCAGAAACGATTGCCGGATCGTTTTCGATTTGTGCTTGAAAACCTGCAGACGACCTACCTTTACTGATATTACCGGGACTCCGTTCTGTTCTATCATCTGGTAACGATTTTATAAAATCTCGCTCTATTAGGGTCATAAATGCGTCTTTTATGAGCGGATCAGATTGTCCCAGGGTATTTAAGAAAGTTTCTCTGCTGACAGGTGAAGCCAGCATATGTGTAACATCAACAAACAACCTTCCACCGGCTATACGCATGGGTGCAGGAGTTATTAACAGGTAAAAAGACAATCCCAATGGTTTTATCGGGTCAGTCATCATTTGTTGATGACCGACAGATACATAAACGTGATTTTCCTGATCATTTGCTTCAGGGATCGGGTATAAAGTCGTGATTGGACGACTCTGGACAATATAAAAAGTATCATGGGCCAAACACCATTCGATATCTTGTGGATAGCCAAAATAAGCTTCGATCTGTCTTCCCATGCGTGCCAGTTGTAAAATTTGTTGTTCAGTAAGGGTTTGAGTCTTTTGCTGATCGGGGTCGATCTGCCGGGTCTCTGTTCCGCCTTCTCTTCGTCTATAGACAGCCAATTCTTTGGTTGCTATCCTCTTATCGACGATTTCCCCTTCCTGTACTTTATAACAATCGGCAGAGACCAAGCCAGAGACCAGTGCTTCTCCAAGTCCAAAACTAGCTTCGATCGATAGCAGCTTCCGGTTGGATGTAATCGGATCAGCGGTAAATAAAATTCCTGAAGCCTGCGGGAAAACCATCCTTTGAACGATAACGGATAAATAAACTTGACTGTGGTCAAATCCATTTTGCATACGATAGATAACCGCGCGATCAGTAAATAGGGAAGCCCAACATTTGCTGATATGCTGCAAGATTGCTTCTTTGCCGATGATATTTAAATAGGTGTCTTGTTGACCAGCAAAAGAGGCATGTGGCAAATCTTCAGCAGTCGCACTGGAACGCACTGCGTAAGCATGTTCTTCTCCAAACCGGGAGAGATAGTGAGTAACTGCTTCCACAACATCGGCAGGAACTTCTACTTCCATAATGATTTGTCGAATCTGCCTGCTGATTTCACCAATTTGAGCACGATCTTCTGCTTTTAGCCTTGTTAGTCGATCCAACAATGCATAATACGTTTCTTTTTGTTCGATGGCTTTTTGATACCCCACTGTTGTAACACAAAAACCTTCTGGTACAGGTATTCCTTCAATTTTTGATAATTCCCCTAAATTTAACCCTTTTCCGCCAACCAGCAAAAACTGCGTTTTTTCCATTTCCTGAAAACCGAGAACCAAAGAACTCATTCAATATCTCTCCTAACTATTAAATTGAGAAAAAAACATTTGACAAGAGTTTAGCGGCATGGTAAAGTTAAATTGTAAGATGTAATAATTATGTCCCTAAAAATTTACGAAGTCGTAATCTGATTATATCATCGTGTCTGTTTTATATGCAATATAAAAGAACCTGATAAAACTATCCAGGTTCTTTTTTGATTTTCCGCTATCATTAGTCACATCAAAAACCATGGCTCGAGCCGAACTCAGTTACTGCATAGTTCCCTATCGCTCCTATGTAGCCTAAGGAAACCCTGAAGTTGCGTCGGGTTCTTATTGAGCTAACCTGCCCGTTAGTTCAGCGAACGAAGCGCGTATAGTGAACCTCTTATATTTTTTTTCGGGCATGTTCATCTTTGCACTTGGGAAAATGGGAAAGCATGAAAGTTTCTATAATTCACTTCATCTCACATGTGATTCTATAGGCTCTTCTTTATGATAACTAAAAAGAAGATAATTTATTTCATTCTCTATTCCTGGCTTACACTTACTGTGAAACACTGTGATATGTATTAATATATCCAGGATATGTTTGTTCCAATTGCCAAATTTACTTTCACTTACGTTTGTTATAAGCCCGCGTCAACTAGCTCTGCAAAAGTCGGTACAGCAGCGCCTCTCTCTTATTCTCAAACGTTCGCTGTATCTCCAGAAATTCAGGTACCTCCGACAGCCGGGAGGGTCTGTACCCGGGGCCGCCGCAGCCGCAGGAGTGGTAAGCGTATCCTTGTTGATATAGTAGCTCCACCTTTTTCCACTGCTTAATATCCGTTTGCTTCGGGGCCTGAAACATGTATACAAGGCTGCAAACTCCTGTGAGGATGACCACCGCCTGACGGTAAATAACAATGCTCACGAGCAAAAATGGAATGACACAGGCCGGCACGTTTCCGCCCATAAATTTGCTGCAGTCTCGCGTTTATTACTCGCTCTATCACCGACATATTCAACTTGTAGAACAGCCTCCATGAATTACCCACTACTTTAAAATTCATACATGTTAATTTGAGCTAGCTGTCTTATTTCTTGATATAATCAGCGAACTTCCGGAGAAAATCGAGCGAATGGATATCCTCTCTGAGATGATGATGAACCAGATCATCCATTTTGGTTGTTTCCTTATTCAGCATGTATTCAAGCATAGCTTGGTGCTCATGCCAGATGCCCATCAGCTTCCCTGTTTCCAGCATATGCAGCTTGCGATATCTGATATAGTGAACATTCGACTGCTGAATGAGCTGCCAAAGAAACCCCCGTCCCACCAATTGGAACATGGTTTGGTGAAACTGATCATCCAGACTGAGAAATTGATCCGTAGCATGATCTTCTTCAATCACAGCTCTCTGTCTGACTAGAATATCACTCAACTTCTGTACATCGCTTAATGTAATTTGCGAAGAAAGCTCCTTCATAATCTCCTTTTCCAATGCGCTTCTTAAGTAAATAATTTGTTCAACGGACTCTAGATCAATATAGGACACAATGTTCCCCTTCTTGGGATAAATATCAATGTAGGACTCAAGCGCAAGCCACTTCAATACATCGCGTAGCGGAGTTCTGGACAGCTGGAAGCGTTCTGACAAGGTCGTCTCACTGAGAAGAGTACCCGGCTTTAAGGTCAGTGACAAAATATCTTTTTTCAACAGTTGCATGATTTCTTCTTTTGTAAACATATCATTCCTACCTTTACTTTATAAATCTAGTTATATTATAAAGCATTTTGAGCTGACGAACCCCTCTGAAATTATCATTGACAAGAACAAACCCTATAATTTATGATCAACTCAATCTTGTATACAAGACAAACGAAATACAATCAGGGAGGGTATCGTTATGAATATGACCTGGAGATGGTATGGTGAAAACAACGACAATATTACACTGGATCATATCCGGCAAATTCCGGGAGTTATGGGCATTGTCTGGTCTTTACATGATAAGGTAGCCGGTGAAGTATGGGAAATGGAGCGAATTCAGGAGGTAGCTGATCAGATTACGAGCAAGGGCTTTAGTACGGCGGTCGTAGAAAGTGTAAATGTCCACGATGATATCAAAATCGGCCTGCCATCCCGCGATCAATATATTGACATTTATATCGACACCATTCGAAAATTAGCCAAAGTGGGAGTCAAGGTGATTTGCTATAACTTTATGCCTGTCTTTGACTGGACAAGAACGGAACTGTATAAGGAACTGCCTGACGGGTCCAACGCCCTCTTTTATGAAAAGGCTGCCATTACCGATGATCCACGCCAAATGGTGGATCGGATTCTCGAGGGAGCCGGAAAGTTCACCATGCCTGGCTGGGAACCGGAGCGGTTGGCGAGACTGGATGAACTTTTTGCTGCTTACGCGGATGTCACAGAAGACAAGTTGTTTGGCAACCTGAAGTATTTTCTTGAGCGCATCATCCCGGTCTGCGAGGAGGTTGACATCAAGATGGCCATTCATCCTGATGATCCGGCATGGCCCATCTTCGGATTGCCGAGAATTGTCCGTAGTCGTGAGACCATCCAGCGCATCCTAGATGCAGTGAACAGCCCATATAATGGTCTAACCTTCTGCACAGGCTCACTGGGGAGCAATCCTGAGAATGATTTGCCAGCCATGATTCGGGAGTTTCATAATCGTATTCATTTTGCTCATATTCGTAATGTCAAGGTGTTTGAGAATGGCGACTTTATTGAAGTGTCACACCGTGGTAAGGACGGAAGCGTCGATGTTCCGGAAGTAGTTAGAGCTTATTACGAGAACGGCTATCAGGGATATGTACGCCCGGATCACGGCAGACATCTATGGGGGGAAGAAAAGAATTGTCGGCCAGGCTACGGTTTGTATGACCGTGCACTGGGAGTTATGTACTTGCTGGGTGTCTGGGATAGTCTCGCTCAAGGCAAAGGAGTGAAATAAATGCTCCAACTTGACCGGAAAGGCCTTTCAGAAAAGGCGGCCTGGGGAGCAGCAGGCATCGAACTGCCAAAATATGATCTGGAGCTTGTAGCCAATAACACCCGAGTTAGACCACAATGGGTGCATTTCGGCGCAGGCAATATTTTTCGAGGGTTGATAGCCAACGCGCAGCAACAACTGCTGAATAAATTGAAAGCGGATACAGGTATTATTGCGGCCGAAGCCTTTGATTTTGAAATGATCGACAAAGTCTATAAGCCTTATGACAATCTAACCTTACTGGTGTTGATGAGTGCTGACGGAAGATTTCACAAGAGCGTGGTCGCAAGCATCGTTGAGGGACTCGCAGCAGAGCAAAATCGTCCAGACGATTACCTCCGTCTGATTGAAATATTTGAGAATCCGTCCCTGCAGATGGCCAGCTTTACTGTCACGGAAAAAGGATACGCCCTGACCGGGCCCGACGGCAAGTATCTGGCTGTTGTGGAGGGGGATTTGACGAATGGTCCTGAACAGCCGATGCATGTGATGAGCATAGCTACTTCGCTTGCCTATCGGCGTTATCTGAAGGGGCAGCATCCAATGACCTTTGTGAGCATGGATAATTGCTCCCATAACGGCGATCTGTTAAAGGATAGTATGATTGCTATCGCCAAGGAGTGGACTCGCAGAGGCCTGGTAGAGGAAGGATTTGCAGACTATCTGCAGAATGAGGAGAAAATAACCTTCCCCCTGACCATGATTGACAAAATCACCCCCCGCCCTTCCTTGCAAGTACAGTCTGCTCTTCGGGAGCTGGGGTTAGCCGACATGGAGATGATCGTTACCTCAAGGCATACGTATACGGCTCCCTTTGTCAATGCTGAGGTTAGCGAGTATTTGGTCATTGAAGACAAGTTTACGAACGGGAGACCTGCACTGGAGGAAGCTGGCATCATCTTCACGAATCGGGATACGGTGGACAAAGTGGAAAAGATGAAAGTCACTACCTGTCTCAATCCGCTGCATACAGCGCTGGCCCTAGCTGGGTGTCTGCTTGGGTATGAGCTTATTGCAGATGAAATGAGGGATCACACATTGCGTCGTCTGGTGGAAACCATTGGCTACAAGGAAGGTTTGCCTGTTGTAGTTGATCCCGGTATTATCCAACCGAAACCATTTATTGACGAGGTATTGCAGGAACGCTTCGCCAATCCCTATATTCCGGATACGCCTCAGCGGATTGCCACAGATACCTCTCAAAAGATGAGCATCCGTTTTGGTGAAACCATAAAGTCTTATGCTAGCACAGCAGGACTTGATCCTGCGAACTTGACTGCTATTCCCTTGACCATTGCGATCTGGTGTCGCTATTTGCTGGGAGTGGATGATCAAGGAGCACCCTTCACACTCAGCCCGGACCCATTACTGGATTCATTGCAAGGATATTTGCAGAACACGAAGCTGGGCGATCAGACCTCCGAGATTCGCTGCCTTCTCGAGGATGACAAACTGTTCGGTGTCCGATTATATGAGATTGGTCTGGGCGACAAGATTGAAGCCATGTTTCATGAGATGCTGGCAGGTCCTGGTGCAGTCCGAAGCACGATAGAGAAGTATGTGAACTAGAACTTACATTAATGCAATCCTTCTGCCAGAAACTTTGGTCAGGGGGATGCGTTAATGAGAACCAATTCTTTAAATAATCAACATCCACATGACTAAGTATCTGTTCTTCTCCCCTTTTTTGGATTCACAAAGTAATATTAAATCCCGTGTCGCTTCACCTGTTGTTACGTTTCCAGCAATAATCGTTTATTTAGGTCATCTCGGAACGGCGTTTGTAATATTAGATGTGCTTACTTCGGCCTACAGTATAATTTGTTTATTCTCAGAACACGCAAGCAACATCACATAAGTTGCTTATTATTTAGAAGGTCACAATTACTTTGCCTTGGGAGTGGCCCGTCGACACTTTAATCAGCGCCTTGTTAATGTCACCAAACGTATAAGTTGAATCTATAGAGGGCTTTATATTTTCTTTTTCAACAAGTTTAGTGATTTCTTGTAATTGACTTCCATTGGCTTGCACAAATAAAAAGCGATATTCATTTTGATTCTTACGTGCTAAAGAATCTAAGCGAGCACCCACTAGACCAAACAATGCTTTTTTCCACAACGGAAAATGATTGTCAACCGCAAAGCGATAATTAGGTCCGGCTTTCAATGATACCAATTTCCCTTGTGGTTTTAAAATGCCCAGTTCAGCTTTGATCTCTTTGGCACCCAAGGTGTCGATCACATAATCGATATCGGACAGTATGTTAGCATAATTCTCTGCCTTATAATTTATGAATTGATCAGCCCCGATCGACAGTGTACGTGATCTGCCTCTTTCACTTCCACTTGTAATAACATGTAATCCCATTGATTTGGCAATGGGAATTGCCATAGCGCCAAATCCTCCGGTTCCTCCAGGAATGAATAGCTTTCTATTCGGCTGGGCATGGAGTACATCGTGCAATGCTTGATAAGCAGTCAAGGCAGTAAGGGGTACCGCAGCAGCTTCAATAAAAGATAGATTTTCAGGTATGATGGATAAAGCATCTTCATTTACGGCCGCATACTCAGCAAAAGCACCGATTTTATTAAGCGGCAACCTCGTATAAACAGGGTCACCAACCTTAAAATTCAAAACATCATCACCAACGGCTTCAATAATGCCGGATAGTTCATTCCCTAAAGTTAATGGCAACTTATAGTCAGCAATCATCCGAACACTGCCATTCAGATTAAGAATGTCCAGTGGATTTACACCTGCAGCTTTTACTTTGACAAGAACCTCATGGCTATTGATCTGTGGTATGTTAACATCATTTAATTCCACTTGGATTTTTTTTGAATATTTCTGTATTTGTGCTGCTCTCATGATTCATCCTCTTCCTTTGCTAATTTTGGGGTAGCACACCATGAATGCAATCACTAGTTACGAGTGTAGGTGGATCAAAATAAATATTTAGTTCTTGGCTAATAAAATCAAGGTAGAGTAGATAAATCATGGCGTACAACTTTCAGTCGCACGCCATGATTTACCATATTCACTATTGTTACCCCTCTTGGGATTCTAATTCTTCCATCGTAGGATAATCCGTGTAACCTTTGCTTCCCAGACCAAAGAATGTTGTCGGATCTGCTTCGTTCAATGGCGCACCTTTTTGAAGTCGTTCCACTAAATCTGGATTGGCTAATGACCACACACCAACGGGCACCAGATCAGCAAGGCCACGATCTATATCCACGCTAAGATCTTCCAGAGCTCGTCCAGCACGATTGACTAACAATGGATTCGTCCAGATTGAGCGAATGTCTTGGAGCAGCTTTTCATTTCCAAGATGCATGACATGAAGGTAAGCTAAATCCAATTGAGCTAATTCCTTTACAAGATAACGATAAAGTTCAGGACCTTGTTCACCATCTTGAATCCCACCAAGAGGTGTCCCTGGCGAGATACGGAAGCCTGTTCTTTCTGCTCCAATTTCTTCGACTATGGCTTTCGTTACTTCAATCGCGAAGCGAGCACGATTTTCTATAGATCCCCCATATTCATCCGTCCGTGTATTCGAATTTTCTCCAATAAATTGATTAATCAGATAACCATTGGCTCCATGAATTTCAACGCCATCCGCACCTGCTTTAATAGCCGCTACTGCTGCTTTCCGGAAATCAGCAATGGTCGTTTGAATGTCCTCTTCACTTAACTCACGAGGAACGGGAATGTCCTGCATACCTTTAGCAGTAAACATTTCTACACCGGGCGCGATTGCAGATGGCGCAACAGGTTGGCGATGATGTGGTGTATTATCAGGGTGCGACATGCGACCAGCATGCATTAATTGGATATACATATATCCACCTGCTTTATGCACTGCATCTGTAACCTTTTTCCATCCTTCAATATGTTTATCCGTATAGATCCCAGGTGACCATAAGTAACCTTGCCCATCATCAGAAGGCTGTACACCCTCAGTAATAATGAGTCCCATTGACGCTCGTTGAGCATAATAAAGGGAAGTTAGCTCTCCCGGTGTACCATCTTCTTGCGATCTACTACGTGTCATTGGTGCCATTGCTAAACGATGAGGTAATTCCATTGTTCCAATGTTTGTTTTACTCCACAATTTTTTCATTCGGATACTCTCCTCTTTTAATGTATTCAAGGATATATGAATTGAATTTAAAATTCTGAAATGATTGGATAGATTTCGCCTCTCAGATTGAAATCATAGTTCTGGTCTACAATCCCTACCACCTCGTTGCTATCATAAAGATCCAACATGAAGCCCGCCATTTGTTTGGCAGTGTGGTACTTAGGCATGTTTGCTTTGTAATCAAATTCTTCAGTATCTAATGATTTCTTAACGAATTCCGTTTCTGTTATAGCTGGTGCTAAAACCTTAGCTTTTAGTTTTGCACCTTTCATTTCTAGTTCTTTTGCAAGCCCTTCTGTGAAGGCACTAACGTAATATTTAGATGCAGAATAAGCAACACTCCCAACAGCAATGGCATATCCGAGTGCGGATGAGACGTTAATTAGCTGAGTTCCTTCTACATCAGCATAATCTCGTACATATAGTGTAGAAAGGATCGTCAAGGTTTCAATGTTAACACGTAGCATAGTTTCAACTTTATCTAAATTCTGTTCTGCTATAAAAGAAGCTTCACCGAGCCCCGCATTGTTAATCCAGGTCTCAATTTGGTATTCCTTTAAATTGTTATATAGTGTGTAGGCCTGATCTGTAACAGACAGGTCACTTGTACGAACAATAACATTTATAGTAGGATCCATATCCAGAATTGCTGATTTAAGTTCTTCTAATTTATCCAATCTTCTAGCTACCAAGATTAAGTTTTTGCCACGTGCAGCAAACGCCAATGCCGTTGCATATCCAATCCCTGAGCTTGCTCCTGTAATAACTGTATACTTCATAATATTCTCTCCTTCATAACATGCAGATTAGTGTAAATGAGTTTTAAAGACGATTTTAGAACGATCATTCTTATTAGGGTGAAAAAACAGTTAGATCTAACTTGCTATTAGCATATCAATTTTAGAACGAACAGTAAAGATTTTTTTTATGACTAAGATTTTAATTTTGGAGCGGTATTCTTTGACTTGTGTGAGGCATGAGATACAAGTTCTTTCTTTCGTTAGAGGGACAAGAAAAAACTTGTATCAAGGAAACAAACAGTCCTCCATTTAGGTGACTCCTTTTGCCTGTCATGCTGTAATTCCACTTTTAATCCAAAGCGGTCAGTGTCATATCAATAATATTCTTTAATTTTTGCTGATCCGTTGTTGTCTTAACCAACGTACGTAGCCCCAACCACGCATTCATTAAATAATGAGAAATAACTACAGGATCCAAGTCATTCTTGAACTCACCCGATTGTTGACCCTTCAGAACAAGGTTAGTCAAGAGTTCCTCAGTTCGCGAATAACTCTCATCAACTAAGGATGCAACTTCTGGATCCAACACGCCGAGTTCCACGCCTGAATTCACGAGAAAACACCCTAGAGGTTCTCCTTCATTTCTTACTGTCGCCTCAAACAACTCCCGAATTAATTCTTTGATCGGTTTTTGTTTTTCAATCAGAAACCTCATTTTGCTGGTCTGCTTCGTTTCATATCGTTCGAGAGCTTTCATAAATAAGGCATGCTTATCCCCAAAGGTATCATAGATACTTCTTCGGTGAATGCCCATAAACTCAACCAAATCTTGCATTGAGGTTTTCTCATATCCTTGTGCCCAAAATAGGTGTATTGCTTTATCTAATACTTCATTAACTTCAAATTCTTTTGATCTTGCCATCGTCATCACCTCGAATAATCATTATACAATTTAGTGAAGGATCGGCAAACTAGATTTAAAATAAGTGAATACATTACAGGTATGAGGTCTGTCTTACATATTTAACCCAGGATTCTTCGTTTGTCTGCTTGTAACCAATCAGGCGTCCATCCTTTTTCCAGGGCATCCAGGGTTACTCCTGGCGGAACGATAGCATCTATCGCATCCAGGATATCAGTGCTTAATCGGATGTCGCTGCCTTTTAACGTTTCACGAAGTTGCTCAATTGTTCTTGCCCCCACTATAGCAGAAGTAATTGACGAATGAGCTTGTGTAAATGCCATGGCAAGATGAGGCAAAGTTAATCCTGCTTCACCTGCAAGGGTTTGGAGCTTAGCAACGGCTTCGAACTTGATGCGATTTTCTTCTCGATTCGGATCTACAACAGTTGAAAGTTTCCCTAGAGAACTTGCTGCTCTTGAATCTGGGGCAACAGCTTCTCCCGAGCGGTATTTTCCCGTTAGTAGACCACCCGAAAGTGGGCTCCAAACCATTACACCCATTCCGTATTTAGCGGTTGCAGCAAGCAAATCGAATTCGATACTTCGATTCAATATGGAATACGGGGCTTGCTCGGATACAAAGCGTGCGGTATTTTTGCGTTCGCTAGTCCATTGTGCTTCGGTCACTTGCCATGCCTGAAAATTGGATGTACCAATATAGCGAATCTTCCCTTCACGAACCAGGTCCGTAAGTGCGTCAAGACTCTCTTCAATGTCAGTATGGAGATCCGGCTGATGTAGTTGATACAAATCGATATAATCCGTTTGCAACCTTCTCAAGCTACCCTCTACTGCACGCTTAATCCAATATTTCGAGTTACCGGATTGATTAAGCCCACTGCCCATGGGCATTCCGCCTTTCGTGGCCAGAATAACATCCTGTCTGCGTCCTTTTAGGATTTGACCTAGAATTTCTTCGGATTGACCACTTGAATAGACATCCGCTGTATCGATCAGATTAATGCCTCCAGCCAAAGCCTCATCCAACATGACTGCAGCTTCTTTCTCCGTATTGTTCCCCCAAAAACCAAAAGTACCTGTACCTAATACAAAACTGCTTATTTTAAGGCCTGTATTTCCTAACACACGATATTCCATGTCAATCCATCCCTTCTCCATCTTTTAAAATAAGAATGATCATTCTAACATGCGTAGAAGAGCTCCACGGCAAGATCTCACACCACTCCTCATAACTCTTGGCTTCTTATCCGTGTATTCCTCCCACGCCAACAATATAACATATTTAGAACGATCGGTAAAGAATGATTTTATGACCGAAATTAAGATCAGGTCTTTTGGGAGCATAATCCGACCACGCCAGAGATGATCGATGAAGAATGCAAATTGAATGGCTGTCTGTATGACGGCGATCCGGAAAATGTAGCGGAGAAAATGTTCTTCGTTCGATCTAACTGTTCGCCACTAAGGCAGTACCAATTGTGCGTAAAGAAAATCCGTTTCAGTTCATCATATTTTCGATTATTGACTCCTCGTCAGTTTAAAGCTAGGTTACCAAGTGAACCCTCTCATTACCGGTGAATGCACACGTGAGCTTTTCTTATCCGACGTACCTATGACGGTTACTTTGCTTTGTCTTTCCTCTTTTAGTCTTTGCTCTATAATCCTTTATGAAAGGACTTCCACAACTTCTCGCTCTGTCAAATTTCCCGAAAATTGAACTGAGAAGACTCCAAAGCCGCGGTCAAAACGGAGCTGGAGTCTTCTTTTCAATAGAAATGAACATTCAAAGCGGAATGTAAAAAAACAAAAACTGACTTTTGGGACATGCCCTCCAGTCTTGTAATTTTTGAATGCTGCCGACTAGCACTAGGCTGACCTTTGTTTACGTATCTAACGTGTACAAAGGCAGGTTTTCCGGTAAAGCCGCTGGACGCAGACATGTGCTTTGCATTGGATAGAAGGTCTGCTGATCGGAGGAATCGTGGAACGCCCACATCGCCTCCAGCACATGATAGGCCAATTCACCACTGGCGCGGTGAGGCCGTCCGCTGCGGATAGCGTAGGCCATATCGGCAACACCGATGCCCCTTGTGTTCTCCTGGTAGCCCGACAACAGCGGAACGTCTGTCCATTCTTGCCCGCCTAGCACCCTATAGCGAACTGGCCCTCCGAACGTGTTCGGGTCAGGCACCTGTAACGTGCCATGAGTGCCGTATACCTCGATCGGTGGCAGAGTGCTTCCACCAAAGATGTCAAAGCTGGTAATTAGCGTGCCGACAGCCCCCTGCTTGAAGCGCAGCAATCCGGCCACATGGGTCGGTATATCGACGGGGATGGTCTGGCCTCTCTTTTTCTCGCTCGTAATCATTCGTTGATCCATCGCCTTGCTTGTCATGCCTGAAATGGTAGCAATCGGACCAAGCAATTGCACCAGAGCCGTCAAATAATAGGGGCCCATATCAAACATTGGACCGCCGCCGACTGCATAATAAAATTCAGGATCAGGATGCCAATGTTCATGTCCACGGCTCATCATGAAAGCCGTAGCGGCTACCGGACTCCCAATGACTCCGTCTTCAATCAGCTTCAATGATGTCTGTATACCGGAACCGAAGAAGGTCTCCGGTGCGCAGCCGACAAGCAGTCCCTTTTGATGAGCAAGATCCAAGACAGCCTGCCCTTGCTCACGGGTGACGGCAAGTGGCTTCTCCACATAAACATGCTTGCTTGCCTCAAGAGCTCTGAGACAAACGTCAGCGTGAACGCCCGGAATGGTCAAATTAATAATGAGTTCGATCTCCGGATCAGCCAAAATCTCATCTACCGAATATACATTCGGAACGTTAAACGCTACTGCCTGCTCCTCTGCCCGACCTTGGTCCAGATCCGCTACTGCGTACAGCTCCAGAATGTCGAAACGATGGCAATTTTCCATGTAAATTCCGCTAATTTTACCACACCCGATAATGCCTACTTTCATTTTGTTCATGCCTGGACTCCCTTCTTCTTCAGAAAAAATGGATAATGGCATTCTTTTATTTCATCGGATACTATTAGAGACTGGCAATACGAATTCAATCAGGACTTCATTGCATAAGGGCACACGCCTAACGGTATTACTGTCCGTGTTGTCTGTTCTCCTTCTGTGCTCTGTCCCTTTCTGACCATGGTGAGTTCAGGTGGTCAAACTCTTTGCCAGAGGTACTACCAATTCATCCGGTCCACGCTAACGCTGCTGGTTGTCTGTCATGCCTGTATAAGCCTCTGCCAGCGAGCTGCCCTGGGTGGCCACCGCCTGTTTGCCTGCGGCTGCCCACAGAAACCCGCTGCGCATCATCTCGGTCACTTGAGGCATATCTATGATATCTGCGTGATGGCCCAGCGAATTGTAGAAGACGCGTCCGTTCCCCCAGCGCTTCGTCCATACAACAGGCATATCCACTGGCCCATTGGCTGAATGGGGACCTGGTACGACCGGGAAGCGTGTGGTTGCCAGCACTTCAACTGCCGGGTCTACGTGGAGGTAATACTGCTCGCTTTTGACCTGAAAATCCTCAATGTGCTCTAGAAGTGGGCTGGAGCCGCGCTTCATGTTCACCATGTACTCCACCCCGTCATTGCCGGGATGCGCAACCCATTGCCCGCCTGTCATGAACTGCCAATCCACGTTGTTCCGGAAGGCATCACACATGCCGCCATGGCAGCCTGTGAGACCTACGCCGCTTTGAACGGCTGCTGAGACATTATTGACTAGTTCCTGCTCAATCTGTCCCATGGTCCACATTGGAACGATTAAGTCCAGGTCAAGCAGTTTCTCTGCATCCTGGTAGGCTTCAAGGGTATTAGACACCCCCACCTCGAACTGCTCTTCCTTCAAAATGCGTTCAAAAATGGCCGCCACCTGCTCCGGCTCATGTCCGTTCCATCCACCCCATACAATCAGTGCCTTGCGCATCTGTAATCCACTCACCTTTCGGAATGTATTGTTATACTACATTTCTACATTTCTTCAATGGATACCCAGCGGCGTTCCTCTATGGAGCGTTCTACCGCTTCAAGCACAGCCTGACAAGCGACACCGTCGTGGAAGTTCGGCGAAGGTTGTCGTCCTTCGGAGATGGCCCTCAACATCTCAAGCATCTCGTGGGTGAAGGTATGCTCGAATCCAATTGTATGTCCTGCAGGCCACCAGGCTTCAGAGTACTTATGTGCCGGATCGGTGGCGAGTACGCGGCGAAAGCCCTGAACGTCCTCCTTATCCTGTGTGAAATACACTTCCAGTTCGTTCATTCGTTCAAAGTCAAACCGCACGCTGCCTAGGCTACCGTTGATCTCGAATGAATTTGTGCTCCGATGTCCGGCAGCAAAACGTGTGGCCTCGAAGCTGCCCAGCGCACCTCCGGCGAAGCGTGCCAGGAACAGCGTGGCATCATCGACTGTCACTTCTCCCATCGGTGCATTTGCCTCTGCGCTCCTTTTGGAGCTCAACCCGCTCATCTCCAAAGCCAACGGGCGCTGTTTGATGAATGTCTCGCTCATGCCGATCACTTCATGGAACTCGCCGACCAAGAAGCGAGCGAGATCAATCAGATGGGCGCCAAGATCACCATGAGAGCCAGAACCGGCCACTTCTTTTTGCAGCCGCCATACCAGCGGGAAGGACGGGTCCATGATCCAGTCTTGAAGGAAGAAAGCACGGAAATGATAAATTTTGCCTAGGCGACCGCTCTCGACTAGCTGCTTTGCCAGCTGGACAGCCGGAGAAAAGCGGTAGTTGAAGCCTACCATATGTCTGACCCCTGCTTCCTCTGCTACCTGCAGCATGTCACGGGAATCCGCCAGCGAGAGCGCAAGCGGCTTCTCACAGAACAGATGCTTGCCCTGGAGGGCAGCCTCAACGACAATTTCCTTATGGGCATTACTCGGGGCGTTAATATCAATGAGATCAATATCGTTACGTTTCACTAGATCACGCCAATCCGTAACACTTTCGGTCCAGCCGAACTGGCGGGCAGCCGCCTGAACCCCCTGCGCGTTGCGTCCACAGATAACGGACATCTCTGGCTGCAGCGGGGCATCTGGGAAGAACATGGGTAGACTACGGTAAGCGTTGCTGTGAGCCTTGCCCATAAATTTGTAGCCAACCATTCCGATACGAAGACGATTAGACATGTCGTGATCCTCCTTATGGGTCTGAGTTTCAACGAGTTTTTGACGATTGGTGTTATGGACGAATGGATGACGCCCTGATAATCAGCTCTGTGGACAGGAGTTCTCTTATCGAGTCGGACCCGGTCAGTTCCAGGGCTGGAATAAGGTCCAGAGAATCGGGTATAAGCTTCGAGGCTGCAAGCTCTCCCATCTCATAAAAAGGAACGCGGACACTGCTTAGCGGCGGAACAGCCATCTCAGCCGCATCCGAATCGTCATAGCCTACAAACGCTGGGAACCGGTCAACTGGCAGTCCGCGCTCACGGAGACCCTGCATTACCCCGAGGGCCATCCGGTCGTTCGCCGCAAATACGGCATCAATATCATTCAATTTGTCTGCTATTGTGGCTGAGGCTTCGAGCCCGCTTCGACGGCTGTAGTTACCTTCCAGAAGCAGATCGTGGTCATATTCAATACCGGCCTCCTGAAGCGCGGTACGGTAACCCTTCATTCGCTCAGTACTATTGGAATAGATATCCGGGCCGTTGAGAAAGGCAATCCGTTTGTATCCCTGCTCGATGAGGTGACTTACAGCCGCTCGGCTGCCTTCTACATGGTCTGCATCCACTTCACAGAACGATTGCCCTTCAAAATGGTGATTCATGACGCAGAATGGACGCCCTTCTTCCTGAAGTCTCTTTAGAGCTTCCACCTCATCGTGGTCATCCCTGGCTCCAAGGATGATACAGGTATCGATCCTTTGCTGGCGGAAAAGACTACTGTAATCAATCCGTTCCCCCGGCTTCCGAAACAATAGAAGCAGATCGAGTCCGCTGTCTCTGGCCTTGTTTCCGATACCGCTCAGCATCTCAGAGAAAAAATAGGCTGAGAACAGGTGCGCCTTCGGGACATAAGGCATAACCACACCAAGATGGCCACTCTTGCTTCGGGCAAAGTTACGGGCCAGCGCACTAGGAACATATCCAAGCTGATTAGCTGCGTCCAGAACCCTTCTCCGCGTATCCTCTTTGATAGGACCTACTGCATTTAAGACCCGGGATACCGTCGCTTCAGACACGCCGGAAAGTTCTGCTACTTCCTTGCGCGAAACGATATTACCCACCTCCAAATCATTTTATGTACGCGCGTACATTTTCTCATGCAGCCATACCCCTGTCAATCCCAAAAAGCGTGCTTCAAAGATGAATAAGCTCATTTCTCTACTAAAAGGACATTGTCTCGCGATTCCTGCTTGCCAGCAGATTGAACGGAATATCCCAGCCCCAGCAGTCGGTGCCGCGAACAAATAAATGTTTATTAACTATTGCGCTAACGGATACGAAAGTTCAATAAAATAGCGGCAGTTCTAGGACTTTATTTCCTCGTCCATGACTGCCGCTATTTCGATTTTTGGGATGATTTTAATGCTATTTTACCAGCAGCGAGTTAATGAGCATTGGACTTATACTCACCCCGCCTCACAAGGCGGGACAGAATTTTAATATTGCGGAGAAATACGATTTCTCATCTAATTATTTACTTTAACAAAAGAGATTTCCTCATGATTGGGATATGACTTGAAGAATTAGATCAAAGACCCGTTCTTCTCTCCAGTTCCTCCGTATATCTGGCGCCCATCAAAGTGATCTGCGAGGCTGCGCTGTTAATATTGCGCACATCTTCGGATGTGAGCTTAATGTCCACTGCGCCTAGATTTTCTTCCAGACGGCTTAATTTCCGTGTGCCCGGGATCGGAACGATCCACGACTTCTGGGCTAGCAGCCAGGCGAGTGCGATTTGGGCTGGCGTTGCTTTTAACTGCTCAGCCATCTCTTTAAGCAGGTCGACCAACACCTGATTGGCCTCCAGCGCTTCTGGAGTAAAACGTGGAAGAATACTGCGCAAATCGTCATGGTTGAATGTCGTGTTTGCGTTAAAACTTCCCGTCAGGTAGCCCTTGCCCAAAGGACTGAACGGAACGAAGCCAATACCGAGCTCTTCTAGGGCAGGGAGGAGTTCCTCTTCGGGGCGTCTCCACCACAGGGAATATTCGCTCTGAATTGCAGTGAGTGGCTGAACCGCGTGTGCACGACGAATGGTCTTCACTCCTGCTTCAGACAATCCCCAGTGCTTCACCTTTCCTCCCCGGATCAGATCTTGCACGGCTCCCGCTACCTCTTCGATCGGCACATCTGGATCGACTCGGTGCTGATAGTACAGGTCGATGGCTTCAATCTTGAGCCGTCTAAGCGATTCTTCGGCAACTTTCTTGATATGCTCAGGGCGACTGTTCATCCCGGACTGCTTGCCATCCTGCATATTGAAGCCGAACTTCGTGGCAATCACGACTTGGTCTCGAACGGGAAGAAGAGCTTCGCCCAAGAGTTCTTCATTCGTGAAGGGTCCGTATACTTCGGCGGTATCAAAGAAAGTCACGCCGCGCTCGACCGCTTCCCGAATGACCGAGATCATTTCCTTTTGGTCCGAAGCCGGCCCATAACCGTAACTCATTCCCATGCATCCAAGTCCGATTGCGGAAACTTCCAGACCGCTATTTCCCAATTTACGCTTTTCCAACATACCTCTTCCTTTCTTAATATCATTTTATTCTTTATCCAGTAGGAGGGTGGGTATGAAAAATGTTCATTATTTTTCTTTAGTTAATTGGCTTACGATCCTATCAAGAGAACTATTATATAATTTTTTGAAACATTCATGCTCTTCAAACTCTATTAATGTGATAAGCCTTTGAACCAATAAGTTCCTAAACCAACGATTCAATTAATTCATCTCCTCCCTTTTTTAAACTTGTTCTTTGATAATGTCGTTTGCTTGCGGTAGTGGCTTCTGTCACTCCCTCCACCGACAGAGCACCCGTTCTCTCTTCTTATTCAGCCGCTTCAGCTATTCCGTTGTTCCCCCCCTTGCTTGATTCTGTGAGCTTAGTCTTATTATGCCGAACAGAAAAAGCGAAGCGATATCTCATTCGTCTTAAATGATTGCCCAATCCTATTACGGCTACTGTTGCTACAGGCGGATAAGTCTTATAATGGGACCAGACAAACCTGCAAGGAGGATTTGAATGTCCGAGAACCTTATTCGACAGCAACAGGAGCTTACCGAATTAATCGAGCGTCACTCGCTTCAGAATAGCGCCAAGGAAACGGCGATCCCTTCCCTATTTTTCTATCAGCATTCCAGCATAACTGAGCCCGCTTATCGGGTTTACAAGCCTTCTTTTTGTGTTGTCGTTCAAGGTCTGAAAGAAATTTGGCTGGCACAGGAGAGATTTGAATATGGACCGTCCAATTATCTGATCGCTTCCATGAATCTGCCTGTGATCGGTCAAATTATAAAAGCGTCTACTGACTCTCCTTACCTGAGTCTTAAGCTCGAATTTACACAGAACCAGATCCTTGAAGTGCTGAACGATTGTGATATTAAGGTCACGTCAAAAGATAATGCCAAGCGTGCCCTGTTCGTCGGCCGAATGGAATCGTCCATTCAGGACGCCGTGCTCAGGCTTGCCCGTCTGCTGGACACCCCGGGAGAAATCCCATTTCTCGCCCCGCTTTACACGAGGGAGATTCTGTACAGGTTGCTGCAGGGGCCCTATGGAGTCGAATTGGCTCAGATTGCAGTCGAAGGAAGCAGCACCTATCGGATCCGGGAAGCTATCGACCATATTGTCCGAAATTGGGACCAGTCTTTTCGGATCGAAGATCTTGCAGACACCGCCAGCATGAGTGTTTCTTCGTTCCATCGGCATTTTAAAGAGGTAACCGCCATGAGCCCAATTCAGTTCCAAAAACAGCTGAGACTTCAGGAAGCTCGCCGCATCTTATTGGCTGAATCGGCGGACGCCGCAGACGTCGCTTTCAGGGTCGGTTACGAGAGTTCCTCCCAATTCAGCCGCGAATACTCCCGCATGTTCGGTGCTCCTCCGAGAGCGGACATCAAGCGATTGAAGGAAAAATATGACCAGGTCATGAATGACTAAGTATCTAGACTGATCGGCGAAGAAGCAAAAAGGACGACCTTAGGCCGTCTCTTTTTCGGTATGATACGTTTAACTTCCAGCGTCATTTCCTATAAAACGAGAACACCACCGACTTCCCCAACATCATTTAGGCGGTCTTCGGTCTTCAAGCCCAGTTCGGCAGTAGCGTCTCGCCCCGGTCTGTAGCAGGCGCGGGAGTCACCGAAAGTCTGGAAATCTCATCGCGCCACTCTGGAGTCATCTCTACATCGACAGCGCCCAGTGAGTCTTCCAGCTGCGCGAGGTTTCTTGCGCCAATAATTGGCGCCGTGATCATAGGATTGGACATCGCCCAGGCTACCGCAAGCGTCGAGGGCTTCACGCCTCGTTCTGCTGCATGTGCAGTAAAGCGGTCGGCGACGGCAAAATTCATTTCATCCGCATAGCGGTCCGTATACCGCTGCTCTTCGACCAGCCGTCCTTGCTCCGGTCGTTTGTTCGTTCCGTATTTGCCCGTAAGAATCCCGGCTCCCAGAGGGCTGTACGAAATGACCCCAATCTGCTCGGAAGCGGCAAGAGGCAGGATTTCTACCTCAGCCTGACGTTTGACCAGGTTATACATCGGCTGGATCAATTCAAAGCGTGCCAGCTCCTCCTTGGCAGAGATGCCGACCGCTTTGGCAATCTGCCAGGCCGACCAGTTACTCACCGCTGGGTAAAGGATTTTGCCCTGCGCTTGAAGATCGTCGAGTGCACGAAGCGTTTCCTCCATTGGCGTATTTTCGTCGAACATATGCACGAAGTAGAAGTCGATGCGGTCCGTCTTCAGGCGTCGCAGACTGTTTTCCACTTCAAGCATGATATGACGACGGGAAAGCCCCCTAGCATTCACGTCCTGTCCCATCGGATAGAAAACTTTGGTGCTCAGTACAATCTCATCCCGACAGTCCTCGATGCACTCGCCCAGAATTTCTTCGGAGCGACCGTTGCTGTACACGTTTGCTGTATCGAAAAAGTTAATGCCAGCTTCGCGGGAGCGGTTGAACATTTTTTTGGATGTTTCTTCATCGGCATTTCCGCCGAAGGACATCGTGCCAAAACATAAATTTGAAACCTTGATTCCTGTTTTTCCTACTGTACGATAATTCATCGTCATTCCTCCTGCTGTTGACTTACGCCTGTTGTGTGGTAGGGCGAATAATCATTTCATTGATCGCAACATCTCCTGGCTCTTCAATCGCAAAAGCAATCGCACGTGCGATACTTTCCGCTTTAATCGCTCCTTGATATAACTCATCGTAGGCTTGTTTTAACTCTGCATCCGTGATTCCCTCCGTCAATTCAGTGCTGACAGCTCCTGGAGAGATATTCGTTGTACGAATCTGGGTACCACTGAGCGCCTCTTCTTGACGTAAACCTTCCGTAATCGCCCTTACGGCATGTTTGGTCGCGCAATATACAGTGCCGCCGGGGTAGACATTATGTCCGGCAATAGAAGACAGATTAATGATATGGCCAGATTTCTGTTCCCGCATCGCAGGCAGAACAGCAGCAATCCCGTACAAAAGGCCCTTGATATTAATATCAATCATCATATCCCATTCATTAATTTTCTTCTTAAAGAGAAACGATTGCGGCATGACTCCGGCATTATTGATAAGTACGTCGATTTTCCCAAACTCTTGAAGTGCATACGAAGCCAACTCCTCCACTTGCTCATGCGATGTCACATCGGTTACTTTGTAGATGGCTGTACCCCCGCTTTGTTCAACTTCTTCTTGCAGCTTTTGTAAACGGTCTTCACGGCGAGCCGCCAGCACAAGCTTCGCACCTTTAGATGCCAGTTCTTTGGCCGCTGCCTCTCCGATTCCGCTGGAAGCACCTGTAATAATAACGACTTTATCTTGAATATTGGACATAGAGAATGAACATCCTTTCGAGACTTAGTTTTCTTTTGCGAAGAGTTCTTTGGCCACTGTAATAGCGGACATCGCCTTCGGCCAGCCCGCATAAAAGGCAAGATGGGTAATGACTTCGATCAGTTCCTCTTCCGTCAGGCCGTTGTCTTTGGCTTTACCCAAATGAAAGCCCAGTTGTTCGGAATTCCCTCCGGTGATCAAGCTTGCTACGGTAATGAGGCTGCGGTCGCGTGGGGCCAGCTCTTTGCGTTCCCAAACGTCCCCAAAAAGCACCTTGTCGGTCAGCTCGACGATCTTTGGTGAGAAGTCCCCAATCGTTCGCTGTGCAGCCGTAAGTTTTTGAGTATCTGACATGTGATATCTCCTCTTTCTTTGCATTGATCCTTCATATAAATGCATCTATAATTGAAAAAGATACATTATTGAACTTGTGTCTATTATTATAAGCTGATACAGAATGCTTGCAATTGTTAAATACGCTTGATTTGTTCATTAATAGACATATAAGTTAAAACAGTCAATTATCATTTAGAAGTTTAGGGGTTGAACACAGTGAAAGTGGACAGGAGAATACTCAAAACACAGGAAGCCTTGAAAAAAGCATTAACGGAGTTGATGGCCGAAAAGAGTTTCGACCATATTACAATTCAGGATCTATCCGACAAAGCGAATGTAAGCCGGGGAACCATCTATCTTCATTACGTGGACAAATATGATTTGCTGGATAAGCTGATCGCCGCACACATCAATGAACTTCGAAGATTATGTATTGAATCGGCTCATTTGAGCTTTACAGAGGCCGAAATTGTTTGGTTTGAATATTTTGAGGCTAACTATTTATTTTTCTCCACGATGCTGGTGAGCAAAGGCGCCCCTTACTTCCGCACTCAGTTTCTTGAATTTATGATCGATGAACTTCGGGAAGAGGTCGACATGAATGAAGCAAGAAATCGGGGACTAAACGAAGAAGTGGTTGTCCGTTATGCAGCGTCCGCTGTGGTAGGGATTATGGAGTGGTGGTTTTTGAATGATAAACCTCTCCCTCCTGTCGAGATGGCAGAGCAAATAGGCATGCTGTTGGACCGGAAATTGTAATCTGATAAAAAAGAGTAGCAGACATATGTCTGCTACTCTCAAAATGGTTTATCAGGGCCAAATACAAGATTGGCGGACTGCTTGGCTTTCTCAATGACATTCATGACCATCTCGCTATGTTCAAGCATATTCGAGACTTTTCCAAAATCTTTTTCTTCGATGATACGATCAAACTCAACGAATTCGTCATACATTCGATGCGAATGATCTTTTAGATCCACACGAATTGGCGTTTCCTTATTCGCAGTGTAATCAAAGCAGTCGCATATATTAGCTGAACTTGCCATGTGTAAATAGCCCTTATTGCCTTGAATGTTCACGGCATTGGGGGCCGTACTATCTTTTGAACCTATGCAGACACACTTGAAATCACCGTAATCAAGCAGCAACATACCTGAAGTATCAATTCCACGCTCCATGTTCGCCCAATACTCCACTTTCTTTGGGCTACCGAAGAATCCAACAACAAAATGAATATTATATAAATTAATATCCATCAAGGCTCCACCAGACATTTCCGGATTAAACGCAGGCTGGATTATTCCCGCTTTGAAAGCTTCATATCGAGATGAGTATTGAGAATAGTTGCATTCAACTATTTTGATCTCACCAAGTTTAGGTAGATACTCCTTCATTGACAAATAATTTTTCAAATATTGATTCGTTATGGCTTCCACCAATACCAGTTTTCTTTGCTGAGCAATTTCTTTTAGCTCTAGAAATTCTTGCAAATTGGAAGTAAACGGCTTCTCACAAATGACATGTTTACCACTCAATAATGCTTCTTTGGCATATGAATAATGAAGATGATTAGGCAACCCGATATAAACTGTATCCACATCACGGTTCATCAGCATCTCGCTGTAATCCGAATAAATCTGAGATATTCCATATTTATTTTTCAAATCCAGTAATTTCTCCTGGTGGCTAGGTCTAGAACAAATGCCCTTTAATAAAATGGTCGGGATTTCCTGAATAAAGCTCAATAGATCCCCTACGATCATCCCTGCTCCGACAATTCCCAACTTCATTTTAGTTGCACTCCTCTATACCTTTTTCAAGTATTTCCATACAAATTATCGTTTCTTCGTCTTTAATCACTTTTTCTTTACCAAATACGATCGACTGATAAATATCGTCATACACTCGGGCATAGTCTCCCTTTTCAGAAACGACTTTTTCTTCATGATACTCGCCTTTATCATCCAAATATGTTAAGATGCCGTAATGCTCGGGCAGGTCGATGCCGAAATCGGCGTGTCCCTTAGGCAGATAGTATAATTTCAGATGCTCCTCCTGACGATCCTTCGTTTGCTTTATAAAAACGCCTTTTTTGCCGTATACAACAAAACTCGGCCGCTCTTTTAAGCGAAAAAAGCTGGATTTGATGGATACCTTGAGCGAGGGATAATAAAAATCCAGATCAAAGTAATCATTCATTCTCCCAGAACCCAGCAATTGACGAACATCGTAACGGATTGTGTCCGGCTTCCCAAAATAGGAAAGAACCTGGTCAATGGTATGAACGCCATGTCCATATAGGTAACTGTTATACTTGGAAAAATGAGAAGTGGAGTTCGGGATCTCAGGGCGATAATAATCGTAATGCATCTCCACTTCCAGCAAATCTCCAAGTTTTCCTGATTCAATAATCTTCTGGGTAGTGAGGAAATCCGAGTCGTAACGTCTATTCTGATAGCATTGTACAACCAGATTTTTCTCTTTAGCATATTGGAAGATCGACATGGCTTCTTCTTTGGTTAACGTAAAAGGTTTCTCAACAAGTACATTTTTCCCGTGGTCAAGCGCCATTTTCGCATAGTCGTAGTGGGATTCTACAGGTGTACAGATAACAATCAACTGAATCTCCTTATCGTTCATTAGAGATTCAATATTATCTGTATACTGCACGTCAGGGACTTTTTTCCACTCCCCTTTATCTGGATTACGTGTGTATATCGTCTTCACTTTCAAATCAGCTCTGTTCAATGAAAAAGGAAGATGATAACGGTTCGTGCTTTTCCCATTTCCAATATAACCGATGGTAAGCATATTATTTCCCCCTTAGGCTCTTTTTCATTTATTATAGAAGAAGAATGTTGATCGTAAAGGATTTGCCGCCAAAATGGTACATTCAACCGATTATTTGTCAACATGGCGGGTTGTTTTTAAACAAAATGTTTATTTTATATCCTTTATCAAACGTTATTTCAATTGAACCGGAGTGAACCTGTTGAAAATACTGATGCAATTATCCGAAATGCAAAACTTTACACCAAACGAAAAAAGCATTGCATCCTATATTTTGCTTCATAAGGAAAGTATCCTGCACTTAAATATTCAGGAGCTTGCAAAGGCAACATATACTTCGCATTCCGCGATTAATCGATTAACACATAAACTTGGGCTATCTGGTTTCAAGGAGTTCATAATCAAACTTGCTCGGGAATTTCAGCAGAATACCCAGAACATTTCCAATGTAGACCCCAACTATCCTTTCGGTTTTGATGAATCCCCACTTCAAGTAGCGAAAGAAATTGCAGAATTAATGAAAGAAACGATTGAAAAAAACTTTACATTCATGGATGATGATTTATTGTCGCAAACAGCCCTACTGCTGGATCAAGCGAAAAGAATCTTTATATATGCGTTAGGTGATTCACAAATCCGTGCGAAAAGTTTCCAAAATAAATTGGTAAAAATAAACAAGTATGTGTTTATAGCCACGGAGCTGTCTGAGTGGGCTTACCATACGGCTAATCTTACGACACAGGATTGCGCTGTTTTTTTAACTTACCACGGAAAGTCGCCGATTTTTTTAAAAGCAGCACGGCATTTCGCACATGAAAATATCCCTTTTATCACAATTACAGCAACCAATCAAAGCGAATTGGCCAAACTCAGTAATATCTGTATCCAGGTGCCTAATGACGAAGTAAAACATGCCAAGATTGGTACATTTTCATCGCAGATTGCCTTTGACTATGTATTAAATGTGATCTATTCCTGTATCTATAAAATCGACTACTTGAAAAACATGCAAACCACAACACAATCGTTAAAAAATTCGCATCTCAATGACATGATGAATGACGTATAGAATGAATATAGCACTAAAACAAAAAGTCGCCAGTATGGCGACTTCATAAGCATATATATTGTTGTCTCCGGTCAAGGATCAACTTTCATCTATTGCTTTTCGAATATCATAATCATTGATATCGATATCTAAATCCATTCCAAGTGCCAACTTTGCCAGCTGATTTCCAATAAAGGGGCCCATGGTCAACCCGGATGCTCCAAGCCCATTTGCCGCTATAAGACCATCCCAGCCTGGAACAGCTCCGATCACCGGTAGAAAACCGGGTGTAAAAGGACGGAAACCAACTCTTACCTCCTGAAAAGTGCTGTTTGCTAAATCAGGGGCCAACTCTAAACCTTTATCCAGAATTTCCTGCATCCCACCTGCTGTTACTCTCGTATCGTAACCTTCGATTTCATTTTCGTGAGTCGCCCCTATTACGATCTTCTGTTTATCAAAAGCCAGCAGATATTGATCAGAAGGCGGTATGACTACAGGCCAAGTGCCTGTGTCTTGCCTATTAGAAACCTGCAAATGCATAATTTGTGCTTTTTGATAACTAACCTTAAAATGAATGCCCAAAGGCAACAGTAGTTGATTTGCCCATGCACCTGCACAAACAATGACCTTGTCAGACGAGAAGCTTTGTGCACCGACCACTACTCCCGTTACATGGTCGGACTCATATTGAAGCGTAGCATTTCCTTGTATAAGGACCGCCCCGTTTTTTTGTGCTGATCGGACCAACGCATCCCGCAGCGCACGCCCATCTATTCGGGCGGCACCGCTAATATGAACAGAATGATAACCTTCTACTAACAAAGGAAACCGTTCATGGGTTTCTTTTTCATTTAGCCGGGTAATTTCACCGATTTCCGGTGCATCCGCTTGTCGTAAGTGTGCCCGCTCCTCCATTTTTTTGATTTTCTCCAAATCATCATGAATACTGAGAGCCCCCACTTGAGCATAGCCAGTTTCTGTTTCTCCCTCGCTTTTGAGTTCTTCAATCAACCCAGGGTAAAAACGCGCTCCCGCTTTGGCTAGTTGGTACCAAGCCTGATTGCGTCGCTGTGATAGCCAGGGACAGATAATGCCAGCAGCGGCATCAGTAGCCTGTCCTTTATCTTTACGATCTACAATAATGACATTAGCACCCATTTTTGCTAGATGGTATGCTGTCGATGCCCCCAGAATTCCTGATCCGATTACGATGACCTTCTTCATGATTACATCCCTTTCCTAAATCACTGTATCCATTATAGCGAATAGTGCATGAATGCATAAAGTTTGAAATTAATATTTTAAATCCTTATAAAGTTCTTAGAATTGATCTTTAAAGTAGTTGTCAGAACAAATGAAAAGGATGAACTGATATGGATAACATTATTTTACAGACTAAAAATCTCTGCAAAACCTTCGGACGACAACAGGCGGTGAACAACGTTACACTGTCTATTCAGGAGAATTCCGTCTATGGACTACTTGGCCCAAATGGGGCTGGAAAATCAACCACCTTGAAAATGTTAACCGGTATGCTACGCCCGACATCCGGTGAGATTTTATTTCAAGGAAAACCCTGGTCCCGAAAAGATCTTGCTCAGATCGGCGCACTGATCGAATCCCCTCCACTCTATGAAAATTTGACAGCTAGAGAGAACCTCAAAGTTCGTACAACGTTGCTGGGATTGCCTGATTCGCAGATTGATGAAGTGCTGAACATTGTTGATTTGACCCATACCGGGAAAAAGCGCTCGGGCCAGTTCTCGATGGGTATGAAACAGCGGCTGGGCATTGCCATTGCTCTCCTCAATCATCCCAAGCTATTGATCTTAGATGAGCCAACCAACGGACTAGACCCCATTGGTATTCAGGAGCAACGCGAGTTGATTCGCTCCTTCCCGAAGCAAGGAATTACCGTAATTCTTTCCAGCCATATTTTATCCGAAGTCGAACAAATCGTTGACCATGTCGGTATCATTGCCGGCGGCGTATTAGCTTATCAAGAGGCGGTCACTCCAGGACAAAGCCTGGAATCGTTGTTCATGCAGATTGCACAGGAATACCGAAAAGGGGATGAGTAGGATGCAGCAATATATAGCCGCCGAACATCTAAAATTAAAGCGTACCTTCACAAAAAAGTTGGTCTGGCTTGCCCCCATCGCTACTCTTCTTCTGTGTACCGTACTCATGGGGGGACGTATGCTCCAAAGCGCCAGCTACAATTGGTGGTATTTCATGCTGCTGCCAGGTGCCCTCACCTTAATGTGCTCAGGAGTGATCCAAAAGGATTGCAAGAAGCTGAAATACCGTGCTGTCCTCGGCATGGCTGTAGATTTGGCTCAGGTATGGTACGGTAAAATCGGGGTTTGCGTAAGACTCTTAATGGTTTCCTTTATTGTCCTATTTATAGGGATAACTCTTGGCGGATTCGTATTCTCAACTTCTGTGACACTAGCAGGAAGCGTTGCTGTAACTCTAATCCTCTTCATCACCTTTTTGTGGCAAGTTCCACTTTGCCTGTTCCTGACGGACCGAATAGGCATGTTTGCCACTCTAATTATTAATATGCTGGGCAACGTATCCTGCACCATTTTGTTCGCTACGTCCTCTGTGTGGTGGGCGGTCCCTTATGCTATTCCAGCCCGATTAATGTGCGCCGTCATTAAAGTGCTACCTAATGGGCTTGCCGTTCCTTCAGGAGATCCGCTTTTGGATAAAGGCGTGATTGTGCCCGGCCTAGTGATCACAATCTGCCTGTTTATAATTCTGTCGATACTGACGGCGATGTCCTTCCGCAAGCGGGAGGCTAAATAAGATGATTTCTTTTTTCCGCTATCTGAAATCCGATGTGCTTAAACTTAGAAGGCAGCCCTTACTGCTTGTGCAGCTGTTTGTGCCGCTTTTAGGCATAGCAATCTTTCTAGCCTATTATTCCTTTACTCCGTATTCACCGATTTCAAAGGTGGACGGCTATTTGCAGGTCTTGGCCGTGGTTCTTCCTACCATGATTGGTATTGTCTGCTCCATTGCTGTTGAGCAGGAGGCAGTCGCTGGCAATTTCCAGCAGCTATTGATCTCGCCAGTGAAGCTGCTACCTTTCCTGAGCAAGCTCAGCCTGCTCCTGATCTTGGGATTTGGCAGTGTGCTGCTTGCCTCCGGTGGCTTTGGGGCTGGCTATATATATCTTATGAGAGAGTCACCGTATGGCTTGAAGTTTTATGTGTTGGCTGCCTGCATTCTGTTTATGTCCAGTGTATTCCTCTATTTTCTGCATTTTTTCATTAGTTTGCGGTTCGGCAAGGGAGCTTCCATCGGTCTAGGCATTATGGAGAGTCTATTGTCCGCTTTGCTTCTTACAGGGCTGGGTGATCATAATTGGATATTCATCCCCTCTGCTTGGACTGCCCGGTTCATCACGATCTGGGTGCAATACGGTATAAACTCAGCAGTATCTATTCCTGAATCTATACGGCTTGATTCGGGAGTCAGATATTGCGTAGTAGGGACCGTAGTCATCATGGTATTATTAGGATTATGGATTTGTCGTTGGGAAGGACACAATTCGTCGGAATAAAGACTAGAGTAAAGAAAGCAAGGGAAGTGAATTAAGCATGGCAAACTTGTTGGCCGTTGATGATGAACCCGCCGTTTTGGCACTCCTTCAAAATATTTTGCAGAAAGATGGCCATGTTGTCACGGTGGTCTCCGACTCCCCACAGGTTCTCACTATGCAGCTTGGAGCCTTTGACCTCATCCTGCTTGACGTGATGATGCCTACCATGGACGGGTTCACACTCTGTCGGGAAATTCGCAGCAAAATAGACTGCCCGATCCTGTTCCTCACCGCAAAATCCATGGAGAACGATGTGATGTTAGGGCTTGGGGAAGGGGCGGACGATTATATTGTCAAGCCGTTTGGTGCTGGAGAGTTGCGCGCAAGAATCAACGCCCATCTCAGACGGGAGAATCGTGAACGGCGTAATGTATTCTGCATCGGGGAAGTTCATTTCAATCTGTCCGGCAAGGAAATCACCGTTCAGAATGTTGTAGTCCCGTTTACCAAAAGCGAATATGAGATATGTAAGTTTCTAGCCCTGAACTGGGGACAGGTGTTCCCTAAAGAGCAGATTTACGAAGCTGTCTTCGGCTTGGATGGGGACAGCGATTCCGCCACCATCGTGGAGCATATTAAAAATATCCGAGCCAAGCTTGGCAAAGTAGAGGTTTCGCCAGTGGAGACGGTTTGGGGAATCGGGTACCGATGGAAGTAACCAAAGTACAGCAAGCATGCAAGACAACCAAACTACGAACCATTTTTCTGGGTTATTTAGTTATGTTCTGTATCGGGACGATTGCGCTCGCTCTGTTCCTGGTTCTCATCTTCTATGTCCTGATGTCTTGTGGGACCATTCTCCCCGCGAACTATGCTGAGAATCAGGTGCGGGCGGACAAGACAATCATTGAAGCTGGCAAGACCCTACAGCCGGATTCTCGGCAGAAACTGTATAAATACGCATCATTCACTTCGGAAGGCCGCCTCAATGAGGGAAACCTTTCTGAAAAGCAGGCTCAAACTGCTTGGAGTGTTACGCAGCAGAACGATACTGCTTATCAATTTCCCTATAACTATGTAAAAGTCTCACATCATGATAAAGTTACTGTGATGCGCTATTCTGTCTCGGCTCAGTTTGAACTTCCTATCCTGCGTCAATACCTGCCGAACGCGGAATTGTCCTTTTTTGCCGTGTTCTGTATCGCCTTTCTGGGGGGAGGTGCCTTGCTGGCTTCCTCCTTCGGACGAAAGCTGGCACGTAAGATGAGTGGGTTGCAGCAGGCCACCAAACAAATTCAAGCACAGGATCTGGACTTCTCAATCGAATTCAGTGGCGTGATGGAGATCGATCAGGTGCTGCATTCCATGGATAAAATGAAAGAAACTTTAAAGACTTCGCTTCACAAACAGTGGAATCTGGAAAGATCACGTCGCGAGCAAATATCCGCCCTGGCACACGATGTCAAAACACCACTCACTATCGTTCGTGGAAACGTAGAGCTGCTGTCCGAGACCGATCAGTCCGAAGAGCAAAAGAACTATACGGATTATATATCGGAAAGCACCAGGCAGATGGAGCAGTATATTAAGACTCTTATTGAAATTTCAAAAGCGGAAACGCTTGTCACCCTGCGGGCGGAAACGATGGATTCTGACTTCTATTTAACGAAAGTGAAAGATCAAATAATAGCCTTGGCTGCTGTCAAAAAAATATCTGTAGCATTCGCTGCATGTAACCTCCCTAAGACGCTGTATGCAGACCCAGTTCTACTTGAGCGCGCCATTATGAATGTTGCTTCTAATGCGGTAGATCAGGCACCTGAGTATAGCGAGATCCAGGTGATCGTAGAATCTGTGGAAGACGGCATTCAGTTCAGCATCTTAGACGAAGGCTCGGGCTTCTCTACAGAAGGTCTCAAACAGGCCGCCGAGCAGTTTTATATGGGTGACTCGTCCAGAAGATTAAGCGGGCATTACGGGATGGGCCTGTATATAACAAAATCCATTGTCAACCTACATGGCGGAAAGCTGATTATTGCCAACTCCACCCAGACAGGCGGCGGACAGGTAAGTATTAAAATTCCACTCAGGTCATTACCGATATGATCGTCAAATTTTTAAAAAAAGATCATCTACTATCTAGGTTAGTTCAATTTCATCAGGCATACGCCTCTTCCTTGTTCTATGCTTAAACGATATAAAACGCTACTGACATTTATATATCAGTAGCGTTTTATCATTTTGCATCGGAATGAAGACACTCCTGACACAACCAATGTCGGCTGAAGGAGTTAAAACCTATGATCCAGCTTCAATTAGATGAGAGCAACATATCAAATATTGAATGGTACGATAGGCTTTACGATTACCAAAAAAAGATAGATCAGCAACTGAAAGAACTTCAGGAAATTAAGGATATGATTGAATTGAAATTGCAAACCGGGCAAAAATTTGGCCATAACTTTTTGCCACTTGAAAACCAAACTTAATCTGTTTTCGATACCTGATCGCTCTGCTTGACCTAGTGTTTACACCAGGTTGTAAGATGTGCATTAGAGTCCTTCCTAGGATTCCACATCATACAAAAGAGGAGCTTATAAACATGAACAATACAATAGCAATAGGAAAAACAGGATTAAAAGCATTTAAACTTGGTTTTGGAGCAGGTGTGGTAGGTAATTCAATGATGTATCCAAAAGTCGATGATACTCTAAGCCGACAATTAATTAGGACTGCCCTTGAAAAAGGGATCAATTTCATTGATACCGCATTTCTGTATGGAATGGGCCACTCTGAGGAGTTAATCGGTGAAGCCATCCGGGATTATGGTGGCCGTGAACATCTTGTAATATCTACTAAATCTTCTTCTAATACCCAATTTAATCAAGGCCATCTGGAAGTCGACAACAGTCCAGCTGCATTACGTAAGGCTGTGGATGACAGCCTGATGAGATTACAGACAGACTATGTTGACATTTTCTTTCTTCATTTTCCCGATAGCCGTACCCCGCTGGCTGAAGCTGCTGACACACTTGCAGAGCTGAAGAAGTCAGGGAAAATCAAAGCCATTGGCGCTTCAAATTTAAGCTTTGAGCAGCTTCAGGCTTTTAATGCTAATAAGCACTTGGATGTTCTTCAAGCTGAATACTCACTATTGGTTCGTCATGCAGAAGCCGACGTTATTCCTTATTGTCTAGAGCACGAAATTTCACTGATTCCTTTTTTCCCGCTCGCATCAGGTCTGTTGGCCGGTAAATATAAGAAGGATGATGTTTTTAATGACACTTCACGAATGAATAATCCTTTATTTCAAAAAGAAGCATTTCTCGCAAATTTGGAACGCGTGGATCGCTTCAAAGCATTCGCGAAAGACAAGGGTGCAGATCCTGCACAGATTGCGCTAGCTTGGCTATTAACGCGTCCAGCCGTTGATCTAATTATTCCAGGTGCAACCAAGCCTGATCAAATCGAGTCCAATCTTCAAACTCTGGGTGTTCGACTAACAAGTGACGAGCTTAAGCAACTCGATATTCTTTTCAATCAAGATAACTTGTTTACAGAGTAACAGTTTGTCATTGTTCTACATACACTTCCTAATACACAAAAAGGGTTCTAAAGTGAAAACTCTAGAACCCTTTTTTTGCAGAAGCATTTATTTTGTAATCGTAATTTGTTTGGATGCAGTATTATAGTTCACCTGATACCCCGAAAGCTCGCTAATCACTCGTAGTGGAACCAGCGTGTAGCCGTTAACAATAACCGGAGCTGTGATGTTCGTCGAATAACTCCGGGAGTTGTTTAACTCATACACGGCAAGGGTCGAATTCTTGACTTGAAGCACTACTTGTTTGCCATCTGTAGGTCGAGTCAGAATGATCTTTTTGGTCGCCTTTTCATAATTTACCTCGTAACCTATCCGTTCACTGATAAAGCGCAGCGGGACCATCGTCGCCCCATTTATGATTCGCGGAGCCTGAGCCATCGTCGTAGCACGACCATCGACATAAGCTGATTTAGCTCCTGGTGTCAGGGTGAACGAAGTTGAATATGAGGAAACCGCATTGTTAGGGTATGAGGACGTTGTACCAGAAGTTGTTGTTGTAGAACTCGTCCCGGATGATGAACTACTGGTACCGATCGCTCTATTGCGAATAGCTTCTAACCGATCCAGCAAATCGCTTTTACGGGTTCCGCTCGGCAGATCACTGATTGCATCTCTGGCAGAACGCCAGTCCGAGGCATTCAGACTGTTTTCTGCAATTCGCATCAAATCTCTCGCTTTCTCATAATTCGATGAACTAGATGACGAAGAAGAATAGTAACCATCCGAATTCGTGCGTTCTGATATCTTTACACCGCTAGATTCTCTTCCATTACTATTGACAGTTACGACCTTAATCTCATACCAGCGTCCTTCTCGCAAATCCGTGATTTTATAGGACTCAGAGCTTGTAGTTCCCTCATAATCTCCATCAACATATATCTTCACCTTGTCGGCTTTACTCGGCATATCGTAGGTGATTTTGATCCAGGTGTCACTTTTGCTATCTACTTCAAGATTGGACACTTCTGACGAATTGGAGGACGTACTGTCCGTTGTGGCAGTCAGTCTCACACCGGAGGACAATGCACCTGTGCTTCGCTTGGACCTAATCGTGAACGAATAGGCCTGCCCTGAAGAAAGATTGTTGAATGTATAGGATGTTCCTGATGAATCGGTTACCAGTTGCCCGTCCTTATACAGACTGACTGTACTAATTCCGCTGGGTCTCGTCCAGGAAACAGTGACGCTATAGTTATTAACTGATGTCACTGAAGCTCCTGTCACTTCGGGCACGGTATCAACGCTGAGCGCTGAGGTCGTAACCGGAATACTGATTCCTCCAGAGATGTTGCCGGATTTGTCAATAGTCTTGACCAGAACTGTATAATTTGTGGAGGCAATCAATCCACTGAACGTATAGGACGTCCCTGTAGTTCGCTGCACTTCCTTACCATTTAAATAGATGATCGCTTGGCTCAGGTCAGCATCCTTAGGCAATATGTAATTTACGGTAAAAGCGTTATATCCGACATTCGTCGCTGTCAGCCCGCTTACCTCTCCTGGAGGTGTCTTATCTACAGGGACATCAATGGAAGCCGTTTTGGCCTGTACTGTCGTACCTTGTGATTCATCTCCGCTCTTATTCACCGTCTTCACTCGAAAGGTATAGGTCGTATTCGGCTGTAAACCGCTCAACATATAAGAGTTACTTCTAATATTATCTACATACACATCGTTAGTGACACCAACCACTTTTACATGGTCGAAATTAAGGTCCGACGGATTGGTCCAGGACAAATTTACTTTTGTTGTTTCTGTAGGAACCGCTGTCAGATTGCTTACCTCTGCCGGCGCGATATTCGCAGTAACCATTTGGCTCGACATTACTTTTAGCATTTGGTTGAGATAGGTGTTCTGACCATAACCTTTTGTTAACGTAGTCACTTTCGTGCCTGAAGTAACCGGCACATTACGACCTTGAGCGGTTGCTAATTTGGTATGTAACTGTGCTGTATTCAGTCCTGTCAGATTTGAGTTATGCCTCTCAGTCGGCAACGCGCTAGCCACTGCATCGGGGGCCAAAATGCCATATCCCGTATTTAAAATCAGTGTAGCCGTTGCGAACGGAGCCATCCATTGACGCAAACGTTTTTTATTCATGATCTATGCTCTCCTTGATACCAGTATGGAAATTTTATTTGTCAAAACTAATAAGTTAAGCTTATAAACCCTTCTGCTGCCATCCAGCTTTTAAAATTCACACTATAATGTACACACGTTCATTTAACTGTTATCGGAATTTGCATACAAAATGTTTAGGCTTCACACTAGCATTTTTACTGATAGGGTCGCGCAAACAACTTGTGCTAAGCCTTCGAACTTGATCAGCTTAGTGTTTTTTCTTACTTCAAGCCATCTTTTTAAGCCCTATTGTTTGTTTCAATTTCATCACTTTTTGCTCGGCTTCTCGATAGCGTGTTAATATCAGAGTGACTTTATATTTTATATTTTTGCTTTAATAGATTAGATCATGCAACCAGTGAATATAGATACATATTTTGACAAGATAAACGAAATTACGATCATCGTTTCCGGGCACGCTAAGCTGTGGTACGTTGGAATCAGCGAAATGAAGCATTGATGTGAGATACTTCAGTCATGTGAAAGCTCTGACATAACCTTGGGGTTCAGCTGTAAATATTCGATATATCGTAACTTTCTACCGTTTAATAACATTGCATTATAGGATATATTAAATTTTAAGCAATAGGAGAAGGAGGTGTATTATGTTCAAAAATGCCTTTAAGATGTTTGGTGTCATTGGTAATATTGAAGCGATTTCATATCTACTGCTTGTGTGTATCGCTATGCCGCTTAAATACGCAGCTGGAATGCCGCAAATGGTAAGCTGGGTGGGTATGATCCATGGGGTACTGTTCGTGGCTTATGTCATAGCTACTGTGGTCATGCTGATTCTGCGGAAAATAACGCTACTGCAAAGTCTTGCAGCCTTGATTGCATCGCTGTTGCCGTTTGGCCCCTTCATTTTTGATCGTAAGGTGCTTAAGAAAGCCGAAGCACGTGCCAGTCATACCAGCCCGATAAAAGCTACATAAGCATGTACAAGGGAAAGTGCCAACACAATAACGCGGCTTTCTCTTCCCACTCATGCAGCAGTATACAAAAACAACCGATGGCTCTAAACCACTCGGTTGTTTTTGTATACGCGAATTGTAAATTGTTACTTTCCCACAGCAGTAAGGGAGACCCTAACTTTGTCATTCTTTTCGTCCCTTTCTGCTATATTTATGTAATCACAACAACTAATCTCTCGGGTAATTTACACTCATAATATCCATAAAAGGAACTTTTTCTGTTTCTCCATTACTCTCCACATGAACCTTTCCCGTTCTCGGGTCCATTTTAACGATCTGTCCGCGGGTTGTTTCTTGGCGTCCCCATACGGTCAATACGATTTCGGATTGCTCACGTTGTGCTTCTACAAGCTGATTCCCGATTTCCTCCAGTACAAATTCATCCCGAGTAGGCCGTTTGGCTACCTTCGCTTTTGCCATTTGCTATCACCCTTCCTTTCGTGCAAAATCAAAATCAAATTCATTCCATTTTACCATACTTTTCATCATTTGGTGCTGGTAATGTGAGTAAAATTACGTCTCAGAACCACTAAAAAGCCAAGTTCTCAAAAACGAGAACATCGGCTTTTTAAAGTTGCTTGTTGGAGCTCATTAGGAGCGATTGAAAATCGAAGAGACAGGATTATTTGACCAACTGTGGAATGTAATCCACGATATTATAAATAGGAGCACTGCTCTGTTGCGTAACAGCCAAAATTAATGCACCTTCGAGCATCGAAATGATAAGTACCGCCAGACTGTGTGCCTTTTCCTCTGTCCAGCCCGATTTCTGAAGACGCTCCATATAAATGCGCTGCCAATCTGCAAATGTATTCACACAAGCATGACGTAGCGATTCGCTAATACAGGAAGTTTCCGCAGCAGCCCAGAAGCCAATCGGCATGAAGTCGTTAAAGCCGGTACGGTCTGCCTCCTCAGCTGTATTACGAATAAAATTCTGAATGGCTAGTACAGGATTATCGTTTTCGTCCAGTGTCTGTTTTAATTTTTGCTTAATAAATTCATTCCCTCTTCTTATGCACTCCAAAGCTAATTCTTCTTTACCACGCGGAAAATAATAATAAAGTGAGCCCTTCGGTGATCCACTCTCCGCAAGAATCTGATTCAGTCCGGTCGCGTGATACCCCTGATGAAAAAAGAGCTTCGATGCGGTTTGTACGATATTCTCGTATGATTCGGGTTTAGCAGCCATATACAGCATCCTTCATTAATATATTATTTATAATTTACTTTGACAAAAAAATAACAACATGTTTATTATATATAGACCGATCGTTATAATTCAATACCCATTAATTTATTGGAGGAACAAAAACAACATGAGTACAAAGAGTCAAACGAGTTCACCCTCTGAACCCAAAACATTCAAGGTGCTACCTATTATGATTGCCCTGCTCCTTAGTGGCTTTATTGGAATGTTCAGTGAAACGGCACTTAACATTGCACTGAATGATTTGATGCAGATTTTGCATATTACAACTGCAACAGCCCAATGGCTGACGACCGCTTATCTGCTGACACTCGGTATTTTAGTACCTGTATCGGGATTGCTGATTCAAACCTTTACGACAAGACAGTTGTTTGTTACATCGTTGCTGTTCTCAATAGCTGGTTGCCTCGTTGCTGCACTTTCACCTACTTTTTCAGTGCTATTGATCGCTCGTATTCTTCAGGCCATAGGTACAGCGCTGTTATTGCCGTTGATGTTTAACACCATCTTGATCATTTTCCCGGCTGAAAAGAGAGGCGCGGCTATGGGGATCATCGGATTGGTAATTATGTTTGCACCTGCGGTGGGACCTACCATTGCAGGACTGGTACTGCAAAATCTGTCTTGGCACTGGATCTTCTGGATTTCTCTTCCGTTTTTGGTTCTCTCGCTAATTTGCGGTATTTTATTTATGCAAAACGTTTCAAAAACGACCAAGCCCAAAATTGATCTTTTATCTATCCTCCTGTCTTCCATTGGCTTCGGCGGTGTCGTGTTTGGTTTCAGTAAATCCGGAGAAGGTGGCGAAGGTTGGGCTAGCCCGATGGTTCTGCTTCCTGTGATCGTCGGTCTGGTATCGTTGATACTGTTCTCTGTACGTCAATTGAAAATGAAGCAGCCAATGTTGAATTTGCGTGTGTTTAAATATCCAATGTTCGTTATCGGCGTTATTATGGTGTTCCTATGTATGATGACGATCCTTTCTACGATGCTGATTCTTCCACTCTTTTTGCAAAAAGGGCTGGCTCTGTCTGCTCTAGCAGCAGGTTTGGTACTTCTGCCTGGTGGGATTATCAACGGTCTCTTGTCTCCCATTATGGGCTCCCTATTCGATAAATTTGGTCCCAAATGGCTTGTTATTCCAGGCCTTGTGATTGTGGCCGCTGTTTTGTTTTTCCTGTCCGGCATTACAACAACTTCAACTCTCGTACTCATTATTGTGCTTCATAGTTGCTTGATGATCGGCATTTCCATGATTATGATGCCAGCTCAGACAAACGGCCTAAACCAGCTCCCTATGGATCTATACCCAGACGGAACGGCCATTATGAGCACGCTCCAACAAGTTGCTGGTGCTATCGGTACAGCCGTAGCGGTAAGCATTCTCTCGAAAGGCATGGACAGCTATTTGAGCCAATCCAGTATGCCTGAATCCGTAAATGAAATGGCTAATGCCATGGCAATCGGATCACAAAATTCATTTTTCTTTGCGATGATCATCAGTGTGGTCGGTTTGATCCTTGCGTTTTTCATCCGCAGAGTTCATGTTGAACATGGCACTGCCAAAGCACCCATGCATTAATTCATAAATTTTTTTCCATCCCAAATTAAAAATATCTAAATATACTTAAAGGCTGCTAACCATCTCACTATTGGTTATGCAGCCTTTTTTCATATGAATTTACATACACATTCATCAATTACATATTTACAAAGCTCCTTCATTTGGTTACGATATGATTTATGAATTAAAGCGTAAAAATTACGATTACTATTAAGGAGGATTCCCTGTTGTTTAAGCGTTCGTATTTTAAACTATTTATACCTGCGGTGATTGCGGTGATGATGGCAGCCTGCGCTTCATCTCCGTCAGCTTCACTCTCTCCATCTGCTGCACCACAAGATAAAAGTGTCACCTTATTATTCAATGTGCAAAGCCCTTCTATAGATCCTCATGCAGATGTAAATTACACAGCTGTTCGTGCTGGAGTAAGTGAAACACTGATCAAAGTGAACAAGGATCTTAAGCTGGAAGCTTGGCTTGCAGAGAAATGGGACAGCAAGGACGGACAGCACTGGACCTTCAACATCCGACCAGGTGTGAACTTCCACAGCGCTAAAGCCGTCAATGCCGCTGCTGTCAAAGCCTCCTTGGAAAGAGCGCTAAAGCTCAATCCATCGGTCAAAAATGCGCTACATATCCGTGATATTCATGCGGATGGACAGATTTTGACCATTACGACAGACAAACCTTTCCCGGAATTTGTGTCCGAGCTGGTTCATCCGAATACCGCTATTATAGACACCACAGCTACAGATGACTTCCCATCAGGGACGGGACCGTTCAAGGTTGCCAGCTTCCGTGCTGGAAGTGAACTGAATTTAGATCGCAATGAACAATATTGGAACGGTGAAGTAAAGTTGAAACATGCTAAATTCATGTTTAACGAAGACGCCAATGCACGTCAGCTTGCTTTTCAAGCCAAAACTGCTGATATTGTGTATCGCCCGCCAATTGAAAGTCTGGAGCTATTGAAAGCTGATTCTACCGTAAAGGTTGACTCGCTTCCTAGTTTGCGAACGCATCAGCTTATTTACAATATGAACAATAACGATCTGAAAAAGACGGCTGTACGTAAAGCATTTGATAACCTGATTAACCGGGATGAGATCGCCCGTGGTATCATGTCTGGTCAGGGAACCCCTGCTCAAGGCCCGTTCTTGTCCGACTTTCCTTTTTCACCGGAATATATTACGAAACAGTTTGATTTGAATGCTGCCCGAGAAGGCTTCAAGCAAGCTGGATATACAGTACAGAACGGTAAAGTTGCGAACCCCGACGGCAAGCCGCTTCATCTTACATTGCTAACTTACCAGTCGAGAGCGGAGCTTCCACTCATCTCTCAGCTTATTCAGGCTAACGCTAAAGAACTTGGCATTACGATTGATATCCGTCAGGTTGATAATATTGACGAATATCTTGCCGCTCATCAGGATTGGGATTTAGCGACTTATAGTAGCATTACAGCCCCGCGCGGCGATGCAAGCTATTTTCTGAATGCGGCTTACATGCCTGAAGGAGCACTGAATTATGGGCGTGTGCATGTACCGGAACTCACTGGTATGATTTCACAGCTGAACACCACCGTGAATGAGGAAGAACGCAACAAGCTGGCGCTGAAGGCTGTCACGCTGATTGACCAAGAAAATCTGCAATCCTTTCTGGTCCATCCAAACAACGTAGTGGCCTATCGCGATTACGTACATAACTGGGTAACTAGCCAAAGTGAATACTACTTGCTGACCCAGGACCTGGATGTGAACTAGCATGTTTAAATCCATCGCAAAAAAGTTTCTTGAACTGGTCTTGTTCTTTCTTATTCTTTCCTTTGTGAGCTTCTGTCTGCTTAAGCTTGTTCCGGGCGATCCCGTCCGGAGCATTCTCCGAGTCGACGATGTAGCTGTGTCCAATCAGCAAATTATGAATATGCGCAGCCAACTGGGGCTGGATCAACCATTACCTGTGCAATATGGTAAGTGGTTGGTTCAGTTGCTTCAGTTTGATTTTGGACAATCTTATTTAACCCATCGTCCAGTATTCACAGAGTTTATGGAAAAACTGCCTTATACACTGCTGCTTACCGGAGGGTCTCTGTTCATTATGCTGCTGATAGCTCTCCCGTTGGGAACGATGGCGGCGCTCTACCGTACCCGCTGGATTGACAGAGCCAGTCGTGTGTTTGCCTTAATCGGCTCCTCGATTCCCAGCTTTTGGCTGGGGCTTTTGTTTATCGAATGGTTTGCAGTTAAATTACGTATTTTGCCGTCTATGGGTGAAGGAACCGCTTTTCATTTGGTACTCCCTTCTCTTACCTTGGGATTGGCAATGGCGGCCGTTTATGTACGAATGATCCGCGCAAGTCTGATTGAAAGCTCGGGGCAAGACTTTATCAAAGCGGCGCAAGCGCGTGGAATCAGCCCCATCCGCATTTTTTTCAGACATATGCTCCGTCACAGTCTTGTTCCACTCATTACGGTATTCAGTGAGAGTATAGGCAGCCTACTGGGAGGCACAGTCGTGATTGAAGTGCTATTCGCCTATCCAGGGCTGGGCAAATGGATTGTGGATGCCATTGCTGCAAGGGATTACCCCATTATTCAGGGCTATACCGTATTTATGGCTGCATTCATTGTATGTATCAATATTTTGGTAGAGCTGTCCTACCGTTGGGTCAATCCTGAAATCGCTTTGAAGGAGAAACGTTTATCATGATAAAATCCGTACATGCGGAAAACAGGCAGCTCACTAGAACGCGATTGTCCAATACATGGATCGTGTCGCTCTCCATCCTGCTCATTCTTGCAGCAATTACAGTCGTTCCGTTTCTTGCTCCGCAAGATCCGTATCGTATCCAGATGGGGAATCGACTACAATCGATCAGCGCTACACACTGGCTGGGAACAGATCATTTGGGCAGAGATGTACTATCGAGAGTGATAGCTGGACTTCGGACGACTGTCGGAACCAGTTTATTGATTTTGGCCGTTTCGCTGGTTGTCGGGGTCCCTCTCGGTCTGCTGTCAGGATTTATTGGTGGCTGGATGGATCGTGTATTCAAACGGGTGGTAGATGCCTTCATGACATTACCTGATTATATTTTTGCCATTGTACTGAGCGGTTTGCTCGGACCAGGCTTAGTAAATCTTATTTTCGCGGTGACTGCGGTAAAATGGGTTGGTTATGCACGCCTGGTGCGTAGTACCGTTCTGGCTGAAAAGCAAAAGGATTACATTTCGTTATCCATACTGGCGGGTACCTCCTCCCTGCGGATTGTCATGCGGCATATTCTCCCCCATGCAATTGGGAATGTTCTTGTGCTGGCTACGCTGGATATCGGCAAAATCATTTTAATGATTGCCTCCCTATCTTTTTTGGGCTTAGGTCCACAGCCGCCAATTCCCGAATGGGGTACGATGTTGAATGAAGGACGAGCGTATTTTCAAATGGCTCCCCACCTGATGCTGGTTCCAGGGATAGCTGTCGTGCTAACAGTGCTACTGGCGAACGTATTGGGAGACAAACTGCGCGACCGTTATGATGTTAAAACCCGGACAGAGGAGTGAGCTGTACATGCTGACTATTGAAGGCTTAACGATTCGGACAAATGTAAAAACGATTGTAGAGCAACTGAAGCTTGCCGTTCGTCCGGGGGAATGGTGTGCTCTAGCCGGCGAAAGCGGTAGTGGCAAAAGCATGACGGCATTTGCTATCAGCGGCCTTCTCCCCTCTTCTGTTACAGCGGAAGGAATTATTGCTTGGAAGGACAATAATTTGCTGGATCTATCCGCTAAACAAAGACGTTCTTTGCTTGGTAGTGAAATATCTTACATTTTTCAAGACTACCACGGGGCTTTCACCCCCTTTCTGCGTGTGGGCAGCCAACTGAACGAGCTGATGCGCGCCCACGGCAAACAAGATCGCAAGGCACGTAAGCAACGCTGTATCGAGGTGCTGAAGCGCGTACAGCTTCCCGCCGAGCGCGTGTACCGCAGCTATCCGTTTCAGCTCAGCGGCGGTCAATTGCAACGGGCAGCTATTGCGGCTGCACTACTACTGGAGCCGAAGTTGCTTATTGCTGACGAGCCTACAACTGCGCTGGATACGCTCACAGCTCATCGGGTGCTTCAGCTCATTGACCAAATCCGGACGGAGACGGGTATTTCCGTCTTGTGGATCACTCATGACCTGCGTCATGTACGCAAGTATGCAGATCGAATCGCAGTGATGCGCGAAGGTTCACTGGTTGAAACTGGTGAAACGCAAGCGGTGCTGAACCATCCGGCCCACCCGTATACTCGTCGTCTACTGGCGGCTATTCCACCGCTGTCTCCGGGCGCTCCAGCACGTTTGCCTTACAACAGCACTGAAACAGAACGCATTGGAAAGGAGCGCTTTACATGAATAATCAAGCCGCCTACGCTCAGCAGCAAGACACGTCTAATGCTGTCGTGACCGTCTCCGGTTTGACGAAGGCTTACGCTGGAGGTAAAACGGTGCTGCAAGATGTTGCTCTGTCGATCTCCCCCCGAGAATGTCTGGGTATCGTCGGGGAAAGCGGCAGTGGGAAAAGCACACTCGCTCGCTGTATTTTGACATTGGACCCGTTTGATCAGGGTGAGCTTAGACTGGATGGACAGTCTATTCGAGGGCTAAAGCGGAGCGAATTAAAACGGATTCGCAGCAGGCTGGGTGCAGTATTTCAACATCCATCCGCGGCTTTGAATCCCAGACTAACCATCCTGCAATCCCTGCTGGAGCCACTGGACCAGCTTAAGTACTATGTTCCTTCCTTTATGGCGGGTAAGTCCTCAGAACGTCGGGATACAGCAGAACATTTGCTTGAGATGGTAAAGCTTCCAGCCAGCTATCTGGACAAGTTTCCACATCAGCTCAGCGGTGGGGAAAAGCAGCGTGTAACCATCGCACGTGCCATCAGCACAGAGCCGGATTTTATCGTATTGGACGAGCCAACAGCAAGTCTGGATGTGACCACACAAGCCACCATTTTGAATCTGCTCAAAGATTTGCAGGATGAGCTAGGACTGGCTTATCTGTTTATCTCACATGATCTGGCGGCTGTGCACTTTATGAGTGATCGAATCATGGTCATGAAAGAAGGCAGTGTGCTTGAGCATTTTCCCAAAGAAGCATTATTTCATTCGGATCGCCATCCCTATACACAATCATTACTGGAGGTTTTTTCAACATGTTGCCTTCCCACCGAGCCTATCTTGCTTTAGCTATCCCTTTAATTATTTCGACGATTACAACCCCGCTGCTCGGTGCGGTGGATACAGCTGTAATCGGTCATTTAAGCCATTCCGCGTATTTAGGCGGTGTAGCGGTGGGCACTCTTATTTTTAATACTTTATATTGGTTGTTTGGCTTTCTGCGAGTCAGCACATCAGCTTTCACGGCACAAGCCGCAGGGGCACAAAATAACGACCAGGGCATAGCTGCTCTCATGCGCCCACTGGCCATTGCTTTACTCATTGGTGCGGTATTCATTGTGTTGCAAAAGCCAATTCTGCTGGCTTCTCTTCAGCTAATCCATCCGGCGCAGGATGTGGCGGCGCAGGCAGCGATTTATTTTAACATTCGTATTTGGGGAGCCCCTCTAACATTGGTGAACTATGTGCTGCTCGGCTGGCTGATGGGATTGTCCCGTGTGAAGGCTACATTGTTTTTGCAAATTTCAATGAACGTAATCAATATGGTATTAGCTATTGTATTTACACAGATGATGCATTGGAATGTCACGGGTGTGGCAAGCGCTACTCTGATTGCGGAAATTCTTGCATGTGTATTGGGTCTGGCGCTGGTGTTCCGCTCATCGATTTGGAGGGAATGGAAGCAAAGCGGACAGATGAATTGGCGAGGTTGGTTTGGAGCTTCAGAGTTGAAAAATGTCATGGCGACAAACCTTGATCTCATGATTCGCACAGCCTGTCTGCTGACAATGTTTAATCTGTTTACGGCACGCAGTGCGAGCTTTGGAACCGATCAGTTGGCGGCGAACGCTATTTTGTTGCAGATCCATTATATTATGGCTTACTTTTTTGATGGGTTCGCCAACGCCAGTAGCATTATGACGGGTCAGGCTAGGGGTGCTGGGGAACGTAAAATGCTGCAAAGGGTTATTCACTTGTCCTGGTTCTGGACACTGGTGACCAGCGTAGTGACGGGAGGATTGTATTTCGCACTGAAAGAGCCGCTTATCTCGCTATTTACGGATAATGCTACAGTGATTAGCCTTACAGGCCCTTATAATGGATGGCTTGTGGTCTTTCCGCTGGCAGCCGGACTGGGACTGGTATTCTACGGTGTGTTTACGGGGATGACGGTAACGTATCCGATCCGTAATTCGATGCTGATCTCATTGCTCTGCTTTTTGATCGCTCTCTTCTGGTGCGTTCCCCATTATGGGAATCACGGACTTTGGCTGTCCTTTATTGTATTTGCCCTAGGACGGTCGCTGTTTCTTGTAATCTATTTACCTCGCTTGCAGAGGATATAGCAGCACCTGATTTACATCGCTCTCAAAACAAAGGATGTCCCATCCACCATGTACGTGGTGTTGGGACATCCTTTTATTATATATTCATACGGCTTTCAGGTTAGAGTTTGCAGATACCTCTACTCGCCTTGAGGAACGGTCAAGCCCAAACCTTCGGCTACACGACGTCCATATTCAGGATCAGCTTTATAAAAATGACCGATCTGACGCAGTTTGATTTCATCACTTTCTACGGGCTTCATCGCATTTACGATGTTTCGGACCAGACGTGCACGCTCTTCTTCACTGAGCAAGCGGTACAGGTCGCCTGGCTGTGTGTAGTGATCATGATGATCGTAGGCTACACTTTGAACTTCGCCAGACACTTCAAAAGGAGCAATTTTGTGCGCAGGTGATTCTTTGGGTCCACCGAGACTATTAGGCTCGTAATAAACAGATCCTCCGCCATTGCTGTCACTGCGTAATGCACCATCGCGTTGGTAGTTGTGTACTTCTGCATGCGGACGGTTGATCGGCAACGAATTATGATTTGCACCTACACGGTAGCGATGTGCGTCGCCGTAGGCAAACAGGCGTCCTTGCAGCATTTTATCCGGGGATGCTTCAATTCCAGGAACAAATGAACCCGGAGAGAATGTCGCCTGCTCTACCTCAGCAAAGTAGTTCTCAGGATTGCGATTCAGCACCATGCGCCCAACCTCAATCAGCGGATAATCCTTTTGAGACCATACTTTTGTCACATCAAATGGATCAAAGCGGTACGTATCTGCATCTTCTACCGGCATAATCTGCACATGAAGTTTCCATGCAGGAAAATCACCTTTTTTGATGGCATTAAACAAGTCTTCTGTATGATAATCCGGATTTTCACCGGCAATTTTCGCAGCCAAATCCACATCAAGATTTTGCACACCTTGCTCCGTTTTAAAATGATATTTCACCCATACTGCCTGTCCTTCGGCGTTGACCCACTTGAACGTGTGACTACCGAAACCATGCATATGTCTAAGTGTAGCTGGAATACCGCGGTCAGACATAAGGATACTTACCTGATGCAGCGATTCAGGAGATAAGGACCAGAAATCCCAGACCGCATTCGGGTTTTTCAGATGAGTTTGGGGATGACGTTTTTGCGTATGAATAAAGTCAGGAAATTTAATGGCATCCCGAATAAAAAACACAGGTGTATTATTGCCCACGAGATCATAGTTGCCTTCTTCTGTATAAAACTTCACCGCAAAACCACGCGGGTCGCGTACAGTATCGGACGAGCCCAGCTCACCCGCCACAGTCGAAAAGCGAATAAACATCGGTGTACGCTTGCCCACCTCAGACAAGAAGCTTGCTTTTGTAAATGCAGACAAATCATTAGTGACTTCAAAATATCCGTGCGCCCCTGCACCTTTTGCATGAACGACACGTTCCGGCACACGCTCCCGGTTAAAATGCGCCAATTTCTCCAGCAGATGCACATCCTGAATTAGTGCGGGACCCCGTGAGCCTGCTGTGATCGAATTTTGATTATCTCCAACAGGAGCGCCCCAGCTTGTAGTCAGGTTCGTTGGTTGGTTACTCATGATTGACATCACCTCTTGAATGAATTGGTTGACTATGTGCCTTTCACTATAAATTGTGCACAAACAAAAATCAATACTTTTTTATAATTATTACAATTTAGGATTTAGAATTAGTTTAAAATCATAAACAAAAAAGCAAGCCCTATAAGGCTTGCCGTATATGCAGTATTGTATTTATTTACTAATAGGTATGCTTCAATTTTCACGTTCTGTAATGATTACTTTGATCACTTCTCGAAGTCTTGGCATGGAGGCTTTCAGACAATATTCATGTAGAATTCATCATAAAATCATAAAAGAAGCAGCTTCCTATCGAGAAAATCCAAGATATCCTGAACCGACTGGATTACCTCCCGACCTTCAGTCGATACGATTAGATCCGGTTCCAGCGGTGCTTCATAGGGAGCATCAATCCCCGTAAAATGATGAATTTCTCCGGCACGTGCTTTCTTGTACATTCCTTTTGGATCGCGTCGCTCACATTCCTCCAGGCTGCACTGTATATAAATCTCATAGCAACCTTCCTGCTGTAAAATGTCCTTTACCATTTCACGATCTTCACGATAAGGGGAAATGGTGGCGCAAATCGTTAGAACACCCGCATGTGCCATTAGCTTTGCAACTTCAGCAATACGGCGGATATTTTCTTTGCGGTCAGCGGGCAGGAAACCTAGATTCCGATTTAAACCGTGCCGAACATTATCCCCATCTAAAATAAACGTGTGTATGCCTTGTGCGTATAACGCTTTTTCAAGTGTGGAGGATACCGTTGATTTCCCCGAACCAGACAGCCCCGTAAACCAAAGCACCGGACTTTTATGTCCATTCAAAAGCTGACGCGCTTGCTTATCAACATCGGACACATGCCAGGTTATATTCGAAGATGGATTCATTCAGCACCTTCCTTTTTCATGAGATATTATAGTAAACAGTTTTTATGCACAGCTCAAGCTTCAGGATAGAGCATTTTTAAAGCTGTTTAAAGTACGCTGCTCTGCTTTATGATCCAACACTGCAAAAACAATCCGGTCAAACAACAAGCCATATCCTTCATCTACAAGTACTTGCTTGAACCAGAGGGCAACCTCTTCCGGCTTATTGCGGAATACTCCGCAACCATAGGCTCCAAGCACAAGATGTTCTACGCCGTTTTGCTTAGCCATTCCAAGAATGTAACGAATCCGCTCCAGCATCACTTCACCAATCCGATTCACCTGCTCTGGTTCCCGTTCTCGCACAACTCCAGCATTTACAGCAGGTGCTGTCAGGAAATCGACTTGATACGGCTTCTCCAACAATGTCCCCTGATCATCCCGAAATACCGGAACTTCAGGCGAATAAATCATATAATCTGAATAAAAACAGCTCCGCAGCTTCCGATTATGTCCATACATCTCTTCCATTTGTGAAATGCAAGGATACAATGCTGACGAACGAGCCAAGCTTTCTTCTTGAGCCTGGCTGCCTCCGAGAAATCCACCTCCCGGATTTTTGGCTGATGCAAAATTCAAACACGCCACGTGGGCCAGCTTCTCCTCTACCTGGAGTCTGTATGCCGCCTGTAACGTGCTTTCTCCCGTAATTTCCAATTTTGCAATGATCGTCTGTTCGTCTATACGGGAAGAAGGCCCCAATATACTTTTTATTCTTTGCTCTGCCTCTTGTTTTACAGCTACCAGCTGAGAAGGTGTATATAACTTCGAGCCTGTGACCGCATTTCCTATCTCTTTTGTCATATTTACTTGAACCAGTTTGATATTCGTATAATTCCCATGTTCCAAAATGGATAGTGTTTCCTTCGCCATATGCGATCGGGCATCCCGGTTGCTCCGGGAATTCATTGTATTTTTCATGATGACTATTCCTCCTTTTGCAATACATCCTCACGTAAATTCGTCAATATTTCTCCTAGCCAGTTCGTGCCACGCCATAGCTTGCGGTTCCGTATACGAGCATCGCTCTCAGCTAAGCCTACACCCCAAATGGTGTCGGTCGGACTAGCCTCAACCAGAGTGGTTCCTTTCGTTTTAAGCAGGTGCTTGAGCAAATTCGGATTTTGTGTAAACTTGGCGTAATTACCGTCATATACAAATTGCCGGCAATTGGCCTCCCACAAGGATTGGTCAAATCCGCGCACACTGCGGCCCCGGGCTTTTTGCTCCCTTGGGGTAGAGGCTTGCATAATTTTCAAGGCCGCCTCTTCATCCCCAAAAAGCTGTGCTTTTTTCAACATCATATATTGCTCGGCACAGTTAAACTCCAATCCATCCACGACAAAATCAGAAGGATACCATTGCGAAAATGGCGAATGACTGCGATAAAAAAATGTAAACTTTTCCATGAAGATTCCTCATTTCATATTCCTTATGCTACATAAAACGCGACCGAGGCTTAAATCGGTATAACTTGGACGGACGATGTCCAGCCGCCTTTCTATACTCATTGGTTTCTTCCACGAGATCAGCTATTTTGCGACGAAAAGCTGCGGCCAACAGCTCCTTACCTAGAATAATTTCATACACCTGCTGAAGCTCACTCAGTGTAAATAGAGCTGGCATCAGGTGAAACGCGATATCTGTGTATTCTATTTTGCTGCGCAGACGCTCTATACCGTACGCAATAATTTTGGCATGATCAAAAGCAATTCCTTGTGACTCCAGCACCTCTCGCTTGATTTCAATGGTTCTTCCCTTAAGAATTTCAGTTATTTTTACTTTGGCTGATAGATGGATGTCCCCATGCTTCAATGTGATGTCAATGTCTTGTTCCCATGTGTAACCTTCCGGCTGATTCGTCCGCGTCTCCTGAGCTACGCTGTAATCTAGCTCAAACCATTGGGCATCAGCGGCATCATCCCCCGCCTCTAACTCCAAGGAATCGTGGTCCACCAATGCCATGTAAGCGCAGCTAATTACCCGCATACGCGGATCACGTGCCACATCTCCCCAAGTATATAGCTGCTCCATATAAATCTGATCCACATTCGTTTCCGTTTTAAGCTCGCGTCGTGCAGCCTCTTCCAGACTTTCATCTATGCCTACAAAACCACCCGGCAACGCCCATTGCCCTATATAGGGATGCTCCCCTCTTTGGATCAAAAGAAGCTGGAGGGTCTTCTCCGGCAGCTTCCGGTAATTTTGTTGGAGCTGATCCATTACCGTAAATAGCAGCATATCTACCGTTACGGATGGGCGCTCATATACATTCGCATCATACAGGGCCAAGAACTCCTCTTCCGTCAAGCCACTGTGATTATGTTTCGATCCATCTGTCACTTGCGTCACCTACCTGTTCATATATGGGTCATTTGTCGCTTTTAATTCAAAAGTGACGAATGCTCTATGTAACTTTTAATTTGAATCAATTGATAAAAACAAAATGTTAATATCAATACAGTAATATATAAAAACTGCTTCGTCAATAGGGTGTATAGTCCTATTTTTAATCATTTGATAGTACTATTAGACTGTTTACTGAATTTCACTTGTTGCTTATTGTCATATCATGTATGATGTTTTGGTCAATATAGGAAACACAACATACTAATCACGTAGGGAGAAGATCTAATTGTCTAACCAGTTTAATCCGCAATTCAATCAGCAAGGAGCACCATCCAGACCAGCCCCTGTTTACCCGCCTCCTGTATCATTCAAGGAGTGGATGATCAGTTTACTTCTGATGGCTATACCGGTAGTTGGACTTATTATGCTATTTGTGTGGGCATTTAGCGGCTCGACTAATCCGAGCAAAGCTAACTATGCTAAAGCAGGCCTTCTTTGGGCAGCTATTGTAATTGTGATCTATATCATTATGGCTGTTGCTCTGTTGCCTGCCATCATAAGTTCATTGAATTCAAGCAGCTACTATTGATTCTAATTACATAGCAAAATAACCTTCCGATGAATAGCCTGATCATCAGAAGATCTTTAAACTAAACTGCCGATCTCGTCGGCAGTTTTATTTGATTTCTTTTCGCTTTACTCTTTTATTTTCACAGCATAACGATTCATCATTCCCGGCATCCCCTGAAAATCAAGTTTGCCATAAGCGATCAACTGTTGAATCCGGTATTCCAAAAAAGTATCGCTTCTTGGCTGCGACCACTGCGTTAAAGCTTGACCTATTATTTTTCCGGTGTTCACAAATTCCAGATTATCAGCTAACTGTATCTGGCTAATCATATCAAGCATGGCCTTATCCAAATAATCCTCCGGCACATGAACAATACGGTCATTGTCCCATAATCTCAGGACACTATCTTGCTCGCTAAGCTCCAACCACTCCCGTTCGTATCGACGTCGGTCTTCCATACACACCACATAAAGTTCATCTTTACTTCGCTTAATGAACCGTTCGATTTCTTTCGAATGCACCACGCCCATGGATAAAGGGAATGGACTCTCATTATATAAATAATCATCCGGTTCCCGCTCCAAGGTATCCGTGACATTAATGACTCGAATAGGTGTAGCTCTGTTGCGCAAGAGATATAATGCAAAGCGTAATCCAACCTGCTCGTCAGCATTAGAGCCACACCAGATCGTGATCGACTTATCATCCGGAATTTCACTAAGGGTAACCATCATCTGTTCAATACGCTGCTCCCAATTGGCGTAATGGAAAAACTCATAATGCATCATCCGTTCAGCCAACCAGCTGTGACGGTTTTCTTGTCCTTCTGATGTTTCCAACCTCCACAATGGTCCTATGGAAAACTGATCATTAAAAGACAGAACGATACTCTCAAGCCGCAATCCTGCACCGGAAAGTCCTACCTTCATCGAGCCTGCGGCAGACTGAGAAAACAATAGATGCACATGCCTCTCCCGGGAGCGTTCATGCTCCAGACGCTCATTTCGGCTCGTTTCCACATCATTTGCCCACTGTTTCAATATGGGGTTAGCCCATTCAGGATTTTTGTCTGATAAGGCTGCAGCCTGCTCCAGTACACTACGTACAAAACCTCTAAGTCTTCGACCCTTAAAAACCTCATCATAGTCTTCATCAAAATTCGGTTCATTATGAGATAACAACAAATCACTACCTCCTCTTATCAAATTCAATTCAAACTTGTCTTTCGACCAGAAATATCTTTAGAATAGGCGTATAGCTATCACTTCTTACTCTACAATAAAATACCACAGATTGGTTACTCGACTGGAGGAAAATAAATGACATCGGAGTGGCAGAGATTACAGACCAAACTGCCGGAATGGGTAGAACAAAGCCGTCATGAGTATATTCATGGCAAGGTAGCAGCATATATTCCCGAGCTGTCCAAAGCACCAGCCGACGCGCTGGGTATTGTTGTAATGAACGGTGCGGGCGAGACCGTGGTAGCCGGGGATACGGAAATCCAATTTACGATGCAAAGTATCTCAAAGGTATTTACGCTCATTCTGGCCTTGATGGATAATGGAGAAAACGTTGTCTTCTCTAAGGTGGGTATGGAGCCTACCGGAGACCGTTTTAATTCCATGCTAAAGCTAGAACTAGTTGAGCCGGGCATTCCGTTTAACCCACTGATTAACGCCGGAGCAATCGCAGTCTCCTCTCTGATTCGCGGGAACAGTCCAGAAGAGAGATTTGCCCGTGTTCTCCAATTTTTCCGCCTGCTTACCCACAATGACACATTGGAATATGATCAGGATGTCTACGATTCAGAATCAGCTACAGGCCATTTGAACCGTTCCCTTGCTTATTTTCTAATGGAAAAAGGAATTTTAAGAGGTCATGTGGAGGATGTGCTTGAAGTTTATTTCAGACATTGTGCTGTCAAATTGAACTGTACTGATTTAGCTCGTATGGGACTTGTATTAGCTTACAATGGTCGAGATCCAGTGACAGGTATACCGCTGATTCCCCGCCGCTATGTACAGATCGCCAAAACATTTATGACGACATGCGGCATGTATGACGCTTCAGGGGAATTCGCCATTCAAGTCGGACTACCTGCCAAAAGCGGCGTATCAGGCAGTATTATGACGATGGTACCCGGACGATATGGCATTGGACTGGTTGGACCTTCTCTGAACCGTATGGGCAACAGTACAGCCGGTGTACACTTGCTGGAGAAGATGTCTCGGGATTTGGACTGGAGCTTGTTCTAAGTATACGAAAAAAAGGGTATTCCCAGCCTTTACGGCTCATAGGAATACCCTTTTTTGTTGCGTGTCTTCTATGTTACGAGATTTGACCGTTAATCAGTTTAATTTGAATGCGGAACGGATCAGCTACATACTTGGCGCCATCGCGTTCTTGCATTCCATAGCCTGCTGCCTCTAAACGAGCTACAATGGCATCCAATTCATTCTGATCCGGTACGATCAATTCAAAATAATCCAATCCTGCAGCGTGCTCAGGAGCTGGTGGTGCTCCTTCACCTGCCCATATATTCAAGCCCATATGGTGGTGGTAACCACCTGCGGAAACGAACAAGGCTGAAGAGCCATACCGGCACGTAATGTCAAAGCCAAGCACATCGCAATAAAATTGCTGTGCTTTGAGCAAATTAGACACATGGAAGTGGACGTGCCCGATTACCGTTCCCTGCGGTAGTCCCTGCCAAGGTAGATTTTCGGAAATCGCAACCAAGTCTTCTGCATCCACGGGATCTGTTCCCATCATGTAAAATCCATTTGCATCCTTTTTCCACTGATCACGGGGACGATCTGCATAGATTTCGATTCCGTTATTATCAGGGTCATGGATATATAGAGCTTCACTTACATCATGGTCTCCCTGTCCGATTTCAATCTCATGAGCCAGCAGATTACGTAAAGACAGGCCCAGAGCTACACGGTTTGGGAGAAGAATAGCAAAGTGATATAACCCGGCAGCAGATTGACGCGGCAGAATAACTGCATTTTCAATATAGTTAAGGATCAGTAGCGCATGCTTCCCATCGACAGTCAATTCAGCGGTATCCGCCGTTTGACGCAGCAACTGAAAACCAACGACCTCTGTATAAAATTGAATAGAACGCTCCAAGTTACTAACCTTTAATGAAACCTGCCCGATTTTGGTGTTGTCATGAATATGTGCTGTCATGAGATTTCCCTCTTTCTATATGGATTGGAGGACTAAAGCTAATCAAAAATTATTGTTTGGTTGACTCACGACGGCTGAACAAAGAATCCAGAGACAATCGAGTCGTTGGAGCAAATACCAGATGAAGAGCTACCAGAATAAAAGCAATATCCAGCTCATAGCCAGCGCCTTGACCATTCCCCATCAACCCGCCGGACAATTTTGCTGTAAAAATGGCGCCGATCAAAACAATAACCAAAAGCCCAGATACATAGCGAGTGAGCAATCCAAGAATCAATGCAATCCCACCGACCAACTCAATCACCGCAACGACATAACCTAAAAATCCTGGAACGCCAATGCTGGAAAACCAGCCTGCTACATTACCCAACCCCATTTGGAATTTAGCAATTCCGTGTGCCAAAAACAAAATTCCCAGCGCCATCCGCATAATTGTAGAAATGTTTTTGCTTGCTGAACTCATGTTTATCTCTCCATTCTGTTTGTTTATTACACTCATACAAGTGCATATGAATAATTAATTTATATTACTAATAATTTGGTTAAAAAAATAATACTGTCTGAATCTCTGCCGCACCACATTAGTGTGAATCAAACTCGAATTATTAGTAATAGAAATAATTATTTTGTAGTGTGAATTTATCATAAGAAACTGTAGTCTGTCAACAAATTATTTGGTATGATAAATAATAAATTAGTATACATTATATTCCCTTAAAGGAGGAACGCTCTATGGGTATAGGATGCAACATACGCGCCGCTCGTAAACGTAAAAATTTATCCATCCAGCAAATATGTGAACGAACCGGACTATCGCAAGGGTTTATGAGTCAAGTAGAAAATAATAAAACCTCCCCTTCCATCGCAACATTGGACAGCATCGCTAATGCGCTTAAGGTTCCCCTTGCTTTTCTGCTTCTTAAAGAAGAGGAACGGATGCAAGTGATTCGCAAGGACGAGCGTCGTAAAACGTTATATGGTAAAAACAACCTCCAGGTTGATCATTTGGGGGGGCAAGGAAACGTTAAAATGATGCTGGTGGACATGCCGCCAGGCTCATCTACAGAAGAGGAGCATGCTCATGCGGGGGATGAGATTCATTTTATCTTGGAGGGCACGGTATACGTGGAGCAAGGCGAGGATTCAGCTACTCTGGAAGCAGGAGATTCCTTTAGCTGGAGAGCAGCCATCCCCCACTTTGTCAAAAATGTGGGAGAAAACAACGCCCGAATTCTGATCTCCGTGTTTCTCGAAGCAGATAATGACGCTTAATAGATATTTACGCAAGCACGAAGCAACAAAAGTACAAATCCCATCAAAAAAAGCGCGTACCGGGAAGTCAACTTTACTTCAACGATACGCGCTTCTTATATTTTCATTTGCTATTGCTGCTCTTAACTTATTTCATCGCCTGCTGGGCATCGGTACGCGATTCCCACGGCAACTTGAAGGTTTTCATAATTTGTTTGGTATTAGCCGGGAGTCCAGTTATCGGATCACCCGTAGTACCCAGCAGTTCTTCTTTTTTATCCGTAGTAATACGCCCATAGAAAGTGGTACTGCTGTCTCCCCATCCTGTAGTGAACTCGTAGATCAGCAACTTATTTATTTTCGGATAAGTACCCCACTGATTTTTGGCTTTATTCTCCAAAAAACGCCCCAGCGGGTCGTATTCCATTGTAAATTCTTTATCAAAGGGAGCTCCCACATACCCTTGATAGGTGACAATCGGAAAACCGTCCTTCACTTCAACCAGACTCAGCACATCCCCGTTCACTGTAAAATACCGTAATGCTTCGCCTTGAGGGAACATATAGACACTGGATAGAAGCTCAGTGTTAGGATTATGTGCTTCTATATAAGGATGGACAGTGCTGCTGTCTAAACGGATTAGCGCTTCGCGTGCTGTCGCCAGATCTCCCTCGTATATTTCTTCTTTTAATTTACCATGAATCTCTGGCTGGTCATCAGTCTCCGTTCACTTAATGAACTTATTCATTCCTAATCTATCTCTTTTTGGCTGCGTCAATGTCTCCAGGATTCAGACCTTCCCATATGTTCGGGATACTAACAGTCTCTGGATGCTCAAATACGAGAAACGCAGTCGGCAAATACCGCTCTCCGTATTCAGAAGAAGGCTTGTTCACAATGGTATTATCCTTGACGAGCACCGTTGAAGAACCTCCATCCAGATTAGCACCGATAACTGCTCCATGTTTAAGCAAAATATTTTGCATATCATACAAGTTGGCACCAATACTGTACCCAGGCTGACGACCGTCGATGGTCACGAATATAATGGCCCCGTCTGCTCTTTGTCCCATTGCGGTACGGGGAGCAATTCCCCACCCCTCGCTTGCATTGCGAATCAGACCTTTCCCATTCACGATTAGGCGTGGTTGAAAAGTAACCGCTTCTTGCACATTCATTTTGGACAACTCAGACAACGAATAGTGACCGGCTATCATTTTTCCCTGTTTATCAATACCTACGATTTGAACAGAGGCATTTTTGCCCATATCATTGTAGTATATCTCGCCCTGGGAAATGACAACGCCAATCGGTTTAAAACCATTCCCATTCCAGTTGGGATCGGCAAAGCCACCGCCATTTACGCCAGCAACAGCCCCTAAACGCTCGACCATACTAGATACCCTTTCTCCCCGGCCGACCTTGGAAGGAACCCCGAGCCGAATTTTAGTGGGATCATGAACCGTCATAACATAGCCATGATAGTTACGGCCCGATACCTCTTCCACCTCAACCAGCGGCGTTTGTTGTACTTTGGTCGGTATCAGATCAGGCAGATTGATTGTATGTCTGTCCTTCTCCTCACCCATCGCTTCAAAACGGGCCGAATATTCAGCCACACGTTTTTTTGCCTCTGCTTCACCGATAAAGTACTTCGCCCAGTGACGATGTTGGGTCGTGATCAGCGTATCCGCAGCCAAATAGCGCATGTCCTTGCCAGATGACGTTAGGAACAACCACGCACCACCCCCTATTCCTGCTAACAGGAATACAATAAAAAGTCGCAGTATAAAGCGACCGAATTTTCCTTTTCGTTTCTTTTTTCTATTTTTCTGCCTGCGAGCTGCTGCACGCTGTGGCAAGACTTCCGGTTTCATTCATCATCTCTCCTGTTATTGGTGACTTCTATTTTATTCATCACTATTGCCCATCAAATGATCCGTAACGATAGGCAGCGACATCTAACGACAATATCATAAACTAATTTTGTAGAATGATAGTGTCAATTTTTTAACAGATTCATCCACTCTGAAAAAAATACAGGAAAAAGTCCTCCACATGAATGTGAAGGACTGTAATTAAGAGTACCCTACGCTTTTTACGGAGCAGCCTCTGGTTCGAGTAGCATGAACAGTTCTTTCATCTGCTGACGCTTGAGTTTGGGACTAAGCACATACAATGTATCGCCAGGTTCAATCACCGTCGTGCCTCTCGGGGCAATAATTTGCTCGTTCCGAATTATGGCTGTGAATAAAATATCTTCAGGTAGCTGTATATCCTGAATCGCTTTGCCCGCTATCGACATCCCTTTTTGTACCTGAATGTGGTTGATTTCCGAAGTGGTTTTTCCCAGAGAAACTAATTCCAGCAGTGAAGGAGATGACGTCTCGTTAGGGTCCATCAAGCCAAGCTTCACCGCTAGCCACGAAATAGTGGTACCTTGAATAATCGCAGAGGTGAGCACGACGAAAAATACAACATTAAAAAACAAGGGTCCTACATCCATCTCATCCAGTAAAGGATAGGTTGCTAGTACAATAGGTACCGCCCCCCGCAGTCCTGCCCAGGATAACAGTGTCTTCTCGCGCACAGAGTACCTGGAAAAAAGCAAGCTTAGGAACACGCCTATTGGACGAGCCACGAGCATGAGGATGAAGGAGAGCGCCAAGCTTTGCCACGCAATGCCCAGCAATTGATCAGGAAAGACCAATAGGCCGAGCAGGACAAACATCATAATCTGCACCATCCAGGCGAAACCATTGTTAAAATGAATAATGGATCGCTTGTAGGTCAAGTCGGAATTTCCCAAGACAATGGCCATGACATAAACCGCCAGCAATCCGCTTGCCTCCAGTAACGATGCCGCCGCATACGTCAAGACTGCAAATGCCAGCGCCATTACAGGATACAAACCGGATGAATCAAAATTCATTTTATTAATCGCATATACACCTATACGTCCAAGTACAAAACCAACGACTAAACCAAAACCCATTTCCCATAAAAACAACAAGATATGTATCCAAATGGATTGCTCAGGGTGATGTATCAGCTCAATCAATGTTACCGTGAGAAATACAGCCATCGGGTCATTACTGCCGGATTCCGCTTCGAGCGTCGAGGTAATTCGTTTTTTGATGTTTTTACCTCCTAGAACGGAAAACACGGCTGCCGCATCCGTCGATCCGACAATAGCGCCAAACAGCATGGATTCCATCCAGCTTACGCCTAAAATAAACTTGGCGCATACGCCAATGACTACGGTCGTAATGATGACCCCTAACGTTGATAATGATAACGCAGGTCGAATAACTGGCTTAACGTCTGCAAACTTTGTCTGCATCCCGCCTTCAAACAAGATTACAATGAGCGCGAGAATGCCCACCAGCTGTGTGATAAAGGCATTATCAAAATAAATAAACTGACTAAGCACCATACCTACGGCAATAAACAAAACAAGCGCAGGCATACCGAAACGGCTGGAAAATTTGGTAGTCAGCACACCGACCAGCAGCAAGCTGGAAAGCAAAAGCACAATCAAATTTATAAGGGTTGTCTGTTCCATACGCTTCTCCTATCTTGAAAATGGATGTTCAATTTTTCGCCTTCTATCTATATACCCTCAAATCACACAGAATACTAATCTTAAGTAAAAAAATATATAAGAAAACCAAAAAATCCAGCTCATGGTCTGTGCTAAATCGCACTCGATGAGCTGGTTTGTATATTTTTTATAAGGCTTAAGCAGAGAGAATCGTCGTGCTTTAGGCTTTAGGATGAATCATATGCGCAGGTACAACATATTGATCGAACTGTTCTTCAGTCAACAGTCCGCTGCGGAGTGCCGCTTCTTTTAAAGACAGTCCTTCTGCATGTGCAAGTTTGGCGATTTTAGCGGCATTTTCATATCCGATATGTGGATTCAATGCCGTCACCAGCATCAGCGAATTATTCAAATTGTGCTCAATTTTAACGAGATCAGGCTCAATGCCGATCGCACAGTTGTCATTAAAAGCAATCATGGAATCGGCCAGCAGATGAACAGACTGCAAAAAATTGTAGATGATTACTGGCTTAAACACGTTCAGTTCAAAATTACCCTGACTCGCAGCAAAGCCGATAGCTGCATCATTACCCATTACTTGAGTAACGACCATCGTCAGTGCTTCGCTCTGGGTCGGATTCACCTTACCGGGCATGATAGAGCTACCTGGCTCGTTAGCAGGGATCGTAATTTCCCCCAAACCGCTACGCGGACCACTTGCCAGCCAGCGAACATCATTGGCGATTTTCATCAAATCGGCAGCGAGCGCTTTGACTGCTCCATGTACGGCCACCACTTCATCGTGGCTGGTCAATGCATGAAATTTATTGGGTGCGGAAGTGAACGTTTTGCCAGTGATACTGGAAATTTCCGCAGAGGTTCGGGAGCCAAACTCTGGATGAGCATTAATTCCTGTCCCCACCGCTGTACCGCCAATCGCCAGCTCCTTCATGTATTGAACCGTGTCGATGATAATTCGCTTGCTCTTGTCCAGCATGGCATACCAGCCGCTTATTTCCTGGCCCAGCGTAAGCGGTGTCGCATCTTGTAAATGGGTTCGTCCAATTTTTATAATATCCTTGAATTGCTCTGACTTCTGTTGAAAAGTCTCTTTCAGCTTATCGATGGCAGGCAACAAACGATCCTCCACTGCAATGACACCCGCTACATGAAGCGCTGTAGGAAACGTATCGTTTGAGCTTTGCGACATGTTCACATCGTCATTGGGATGCAGCTTCGTATCTTTTCCCTGCTCTTGTAACCATTGGCTTCCCAGATGAGCAATCACTTCATTCACATTCATATTGGACTGCGTACCGCTCCCTGTCTGCCATACAACCAATGGGAAATGGTCATCAACTCGCCCTGCGAGAATTTCGTCTGCTGCATAAATAATGGCATCCTGCTTCTCCTGTGATAGCTTACCCAGCTTATAGTTACTGATCGCCGCGCTCTTTTTAAGCACCGCGAACGCCTGTATGACCTCTAATGGCATTTTCTCCGAACCAATCGGGAAATTTTCCTTACTGCGCTGTGTTTGCGCTCCCCACAGACGGTCTGCCGGTACTTTGATTTCGCCCAACGTATCCTTTTCGATGCGGTAGTTCAACTCATTTCCTCCTCTTGGCCTATGTAATTCAGACAAAATATGGTGATCTCTCTTGCCTATTATACATTAAATTTCAAATGTTATCATTTATTTTGCAAGCGCTTTTTTACGATGAGGCCAGAGGAGGCAAAAGGAGATTTCGGCTACTATCCTGGGTCACTAAGTTCAGCTAATGGTGATATTTCTTTTGCCATGGACTTCTTTTCTGCTCAGTAGCTTGTTCAGCGCATCGATGTAAGCTTTGGCGCTAGCTTCCAAAATATCAGTACTTGTGCCTCTTCCCAGTGCTGTGTACTCACCTTGCCTCAAAATGGCGTGTACTTCCCCCAACGCATCTTTGCCATATGTTACAGATTGGATCGAATAATCCTCCAACTCCACCTCTTCACCACTGGCCTTGTCTATAGCATGGAAAATCGCATCTACAGAACCGTTACCCATTGCTACTTCATCAATTGCTGTCCCATCTTGTTTACTCAACCGAATGGATGCGACTGGAACCGACTGATTGCCATAGGACACCTGAATGGAATCCAGTGTGTACATTTGAGGCGAGGCATTGCGGCTTTCATCCATCAGGACGAGCAAATCTTCATCCAACACCTGTTTTTTCTTATCCGTCAAGGCCTTGAATTTGCGGAACGCCTCTTGCAGCTGTTCCTCCGTCAAAGCTTCAAACCCCATGTCCGCCAGTTTTTCTTTAAATGCATGTCTACCCGAGTGCTTGCCCAATACAAGTTTACTTGTCTTCAGACCAATACGCTCAGGGGACACGATCTCATACGTTGTACGCTCTTTAAGCATTCCGTCCTGATGTATACCAGACTCGTGCGCAAACGCATTGGCTCCAACAATGGCCTTGTTTCCCGGTACCGACATCCCCGTACGTTTGCTCACCAGGCGACTGGTGGCATACAGCTCCTCCAAAACCAGACTCGTTTGTGCACCATAGAGCTCGGTTCTAGTGTCAAGGGCCAGTGCAACTTCCTCGATAGGTGTATTTCCGGCTCGCTCACCGATGCCATTGATGGTACCTTCAAATTGGTCTACACCATTACGGATAGCCGCCAGCGTGTTAGCTGTTGCCATACCAAGATCATCATGACAATGTGTGCTAAGTTGTATTTTTTCGATACCGGGCACTTGTTGTTTTACAATTCTAAACATTTCACCGAACTGATCCGGCGAGGCATATCCCACCGTATCCGGTAAATTGACGACTGTCGCACCAGCACGAATCGCCATATCCACGACCTCACAAATAAAGTCCAGCTCGGTACGACTGGCGTCCTCTGCTGAAAATTCTACCTTGCTGAAATACTTGCGTCCATAACGAATGGCAGCAGCAGCGGTCTCTAATACTTTCGCTTTATCCATTCGCAGCTTATGTTGGCGGTGAATGGGTGAGGTAGCCAGGAACAAATGAAGACAGGCATCCTCAGCTCCTTGTAGCGCCTCTCTGACTGCATCAATATCCTGTTCCTTCGAGCGTGCAAAACCAACCAGTGTTGCTTGGGTAACCTGTTTGGCAATCTCCTGCATGCTGATAATCTCACCAGGCGAGGTTGCTGGAAAGCCAGTCTCAATCCGATCTACGCCTAACTTTTGCAGCTGAAGAGCAATTTCCACCTTTTCTGTGCTGGTTAAGCTAACTCCTGGTGATTGCTCTCCATCTCTTAACGTTGTATCCAACACCCATATTTTACGCATACAGATACCACCTTTTGATTGATTTTAGGAGATGTTCGAGTAGAAGGCTGAAAATTCGTTTTATCATTCATCTGATCATCTGATGTTTAAGAGTAAAAAAATTTATGAACTTCCCATATGCTTTTGCAGCTCCAGCTTGGTGCCGTCCAAATGTTGAATGCTATACAGCTCGGCAGCCTTGCCATCCTGATCCCGGATTGCTTCATATATTTTTTCATGCTGCAAAGTAAAATGATTTTGCATCGCTGGATCGGTAATGAGATTGTTCAATGCCTTGCGAATGGCCTCTACAAAGCTGCCATATACGTCTGTAAGCACCTTGTTGCGTGTAGCTCCGGCAACAGCCAAGTGAAAAGTGATATCCGCATCTAAGTACCCAGACAAATCTCCAGCGGCCAAAGTTGCAGCACGACGGTCCAGCGCCGCACGCATTAAGTGTAAATCCTCGTCATTACGACGTAATGCAGCCAATCTGGCAATCTCTAGTTCCAATACACTCCGTACTTCATAAACTTCAATAATTTCAGCACGGCTTAGACGGTAATCCAATGGCTCTTGAGAAGTCGTCGGTTGGCAGACAAAAGTTCCGTGTCCTTGCTTTTTCTCTAATAGACCGGCATGTACCAGAACGCTAACCGCTTCACGCACTGTAGACCGCCCGACTCCGAATAGCTTCATGAGCTCAGGCTCGGTTGGAATCTTTGTGCCCACATTCCATTCACCAGCAGCAATTTTTCGTTGCAGCTGTTCAGCTACTTCATCGGCGATTTGCTTGCGTTTGACGGCTTGAAAAGGAAAATTCATCTGATCATCTCCTGTTTCGTATCATACTATGACTGCTTGGCATTCTGCAACCTTTTTCGTCCTCCTTCCCCATTGTCCCTTACCTGTGCTTTACATACCCAAATAAAGCCTGCACCGTTGGACACGATACAGGCTTATAAGGATAAATTAAATGCTAGGATTTCGATTTATTAGGTGTTATACAATACAAACGGCTGGTTGCCTCAAAAATATGGCCTGGAGCCAGTGCAATCAATCCGATCTCCTCAGCTGGTAGGTCCGGACGATTTGGTGCATTGATCATGTTCATTTGCGGTTCAGGACAGATGAATTCCTTGTTCGCTTTGTTATTCCAGATCATCCAATGCTTATAAGCTGTACCTACATCGTATACGAGGGTAGCCCCTGTCTTACTGTGTGTCAGTTCCATGTAGTTGCGTCCATTTTGCGGAGCTGCCGTGTAATGATTATCCATAGAAGCAAAATAAGGACTAACTCCCGTCGTCTTCAGCAGTTCCTCTTCCGGAGATAAAGGCTGGAACTGACCTGTGGCCAACAACCGTTCCGTCAGCTCACGACGCTCACCGATTGTGACCTTAATCTTGTAATCCTCAGGCGAGCTATCGGGTACGAACGGAACGCGAATCGCTGTGTGAAAGGCAAATAAGTTGGGGATCGGTTGATCGCCCTCGTTATGGATCACATAACGCTGATGCAGGCCAAATTCGTCCAGGCTGTACGTTAACTTCATGGTAAAGGTGAAGGGTAAATAACGGAACATGGGATGTCCTTCCCTTACATGCTGATTCATTACCACATAGCTACCTTGCTCCCCGGAACCGTAGTCCTCAACCTCCCACCGAACAGTGTGTAAAAAGCCGTGCAGATGGTTGTGGGTCGCCTCTTCATTTATCGGCAGCTCATATGTAACACCATTCCACAGGAATTTTCCATCCTCATACCGATTCGGAGGGAACAGGAAAGGAATTCCGTAAACGGACGGGCTTTGCTTAAAAGCCTCTATGCTCTCAGCATCTGGCTCACGCAGAAAAGAATATCCCGTTTCATTGTCACGAAAAGAAATCAGATTTGCGCCGTTTCCCGGCAGGGCAACCGCTTCATATCGTCCAAATTTAAGACGAATCGCCGGTATTCCATAATAAAGATCACCAATTGCAGCATGTTGTTGTGTCATCAAAAAATCCTCCTTGATGAAATGACGATGTTTAATGAAAGCGTTTAGCTTTTGGCTTGACTATACCATGCTGAGCAAAAAAATTCCACGTCCACACAAAAAACGATGCCCCGCAAGGCATCGTCCTTCACACATCACTACACATAACGTCCCTGTTTGGGTACAGCCATGTGCTCAAAATCTCCCGCCAGTCGCTCCAGCTGATCTGTCAGCTCAGCACCACGCATGTAATGACCATGTCCTGTGACTGCAATCTCAGGCTTTAACTTGGCCAGCATTTCCACCGAACGCTGCGCAGCTTGCCAATCTGTTGTAAAATACGCAGGAGGTCCATGTATTTCTTTTTCCTGTAAAATAACGGCCAGTGCCGATTCCTGTTTCACCGTAATAAAAGCGTCACCGGCCACCATTAACCTTCTTCGCTCATGAAAAAGCGATACATGACCAGGTGTATGTCCTGGCGTATGCAGCCACTTCCAACCAGGGGCACCGGGGACACTGCCATCTTGGGGCAGGGATGTGATGCGATCATCGAGATCTATAGCATCATTGGGGTATAAGAAGGAAATGCCCGACATTAAACCTCCCCCTACACTAGGGTCAGGTTTTTGATAATCCTTCATTCCCGTCAAATAAGGTAATTCCAAAGGATGTGCATAAACAGGTGTACCCCAATGCTGTACCAACTCAATAACCGAACCTACATGATCAAAATGACCATGTGTAAGCACAATAGCGATCGGAGGGCCAGCGAACCGTTCCTCTGCCAGGCGTATAATCGAGTCTGTAAATCCTGTCATCCCCGTATCCACCAGCACCCAGGAGCGGCTTCCCGGCTCTCCAATAAAACACATATTTACAAACAGCGTCCGTAAGCTCAGGAGATCGGGAGCAGCCTCTTCATTTGCCGTCATTCCTTCGGTGAACAGATGATTTGCCAAAGCTTCACCCTCCTATTCACATGGAATTTCCTGTTAATATCGACCTTTAGGCTTCCCCCATGTCAGCAGATTATGCGGACACTGCTAAATATAATCCGCTTGTCACGAAAATAGACCATGTTTACATTACTCGGGTAATTTGCTCCATGCCGTATCTAGTAAATAATCGAACAAATCATCGTTCTCTTCAATCCAGCTATCCATTTGCAGCATCTCTTCCTCCACCCGTGGCTCTCCTGCAAAATGGAGACTGTAATCCCATTCCTTTCCCCTTTTACTGTGGAATGTGATTTCATATACAGAACTCTGTCCGTCTACTCCAAATACCACTTGGCCCAGATAAGCACCATTCTCATCTTTTGTCATTTGTGCCTGTTGAATATGTACTTCTTTCACTTCCTGAGGTGAATTTTGCTCTGTCATTCATCTATCCGCCCTTTCATTTTCACTAAATAGTACCAAAACTGATTTGTGAACCTTTTCGTTACATTGTACAATATATAAGCTATGTGTGGAATTTGCAAAAAAACTGTGCAAGTTACCCAAGCCTTGTTTAAGGCTTTTCGTGAAATGGAGGAAAGTTACATGTCAGATTTTCAACAAAAATTGCAAAAATATGCCGAGTTAGCCGTTCGGGTCGGCGCCAATGTACATCCTGGGCAGACACTCATCGTTCATGCGCCAATCTTGTCCGCCGAACTCGTGAGACTTATCGTCAAATCAGCGTATACTGCCGGAGCCAAGCTGGTTACAGTAAAATGGAGTGATGAGACCATTACTCGATTACAGTATGAACTAGCTCCTGATGAAACTTTTAATATTGCTCCCAAATGGTACGCAGCCGAAATGACTGAAGAGGTCGAAAATGGCGCAGCTGTACTGCATGTCATTGCAGAAAATCCGGATTTGCTTAAAGGGATTCCGTCCAGCCGAATTACTGCTGCCCAGCGCGTGCGGTCACATGAATTACGTCAATACCGCGAATATCAAATGGCCGACAAATTCAGTTGGTCTCTGATTGCTTATCCTTCAGCAGAGTGGGCTGCCAAAGTATTCCCTGATCTGCCAGCTTCAGAGCAAATGGATAAACTGTGGGATGCCATTTTCAGCACCGTGCGTGTGGATCTGGATAACCCCGTGGAGGCGTGGAAAGAGCATTTGAAAACCCTTTCCAGCAAATCTGATATTTTAAATGCCAAACGCTATAAAAAGCTGCATTATCTGGCTCCAGGCACAGACCTCACCATCGAATTGGCAAAAGATCATCTGTGGGTAGCAGCCGAAAGCGTCAACCAACAGGGACATACTTTTGTAGCCAATATGCCTACTGAGGAAGTGTTTACAGCTCCGCTCAAAACGGGAGTGAACGGTAAGGTCAGCAGCACCAAGCCACTTAGCTACAGCGGAAATATCATCGACAACTTTTCACTGACTTTTGAAAATGGACGTATTGTCGATGTACAGGCAGAGACCGGTTTGGAAACTCTTCAGCATCTCGTAGAAATGGATGAAGGTTCACACTATCTGGGCGAGGTTGCTCTCGTACCTCATAAGTCACCTATCTCTGATAAAAATATTTTATTTTATAATACGTTGTTTGACGAAAATGCCTCTAACCATTTGGCCATCGGTAATGCCTATGCATTTAACCTTAAAGGCGGCAAGGATATGACTCAAGAGCAGTTGGCTGCCAACGGCCTGAATTCCAGCCTGACACACGTCGACTTTATGATCGGTTCAGGTGAAATGGACATCAACGGCGTTACCGAGGACGGTACTGAGGAACCTATCTTCCGTAAAGGAAATTGGGCGATCTAACACGGCAAAAAGGCTCTCACCGCTTCATGCGTGAGAGCCTTCTTGCTTCATCCTATAGGCTATGTTAGATCTATTTTACAACGTGTTAATCCAAGAATTCGCTGCAATTCCAAAAACAATTTGTACCACGCTGATGATAAAAAAGACAATAAGACAATTTACAACTCTTCGATTGGTGGTTTGATGCATGGATAAAGATGATTTCACATAAAACATACTGCCTAATATCCCCAAACACAGACCAAAGATGCCAGCAAATAGCCATCCTATAACCAAACTGACCACGACAAAAGCCCAACTCCAGCCGGGAACTTTACTCACAGGAACATAAGGTTGATTGGACCCAAGATACACACCGTCCACGGCTAAATCTGCTTTGTTGCCAATGACAACAACATTTACAGCTTTTTCTTTCAATCTAATTGGAAAATCAATCAAGTTCAAAAATGCGTTCTGGCTTTTAACCTTCTGCTCGCTTCCATTTACAATAATTTTTCCGCCAGTTAAGCTACGCTTGTATTCAATACTATATTGAGTACCTTGATCTTCTACATTCCATTTTGCCATCGCTAAACTCCTCTCAAATTTTAGGGGAGCCATAAATATACTCCCGGCATTTCCTGATTATGTACCATAAAAATCATAACATAAGCTGCAAGTTAAATAATGGGAAAAAGGCCGCTGATCAGCGACCTTTGATTCTACTTTATTTCGTATGGGGTTAGTTTCTATGTCCAATCTTAGCCTTGTAGGCAAGTGAATACTGGTCAGCCGCTAAAATCGCATCAAGCACATCATCCGCTGTGACAGCAAATGGTAGATTGTGAGCAGTTTCGCCTTCTTTGGTAGCAGCCTGAGCTACCCGGTACAAATCCTCTCGGGAAGCTTCCTGGAGCTTAATGTCTTCCAGCGTGACAGGCAGATCGAGTTTTAGATAAAAGTCAATATACCGCTCCACCTCGGACAAAGGTCTTTTTTCCAAGGCAAGCTGGACTAAGGTGCCAAAAGCTACCTTCTGACCATGTGTCAGGTGATGAATGTCTCCTTCCAGAACGGTAAAACCATTGTGAATCGCATGTGCGCCTGCCAAACCGCCGCTTTCAAAGCCCAAACCGCTTAGCAACGTATTGGCTTCCACTACCGCTTCAAGCGCAGGTGTGACGACTTTGCGTTTTACGGATTCGTAAGCCTGCAGTCCGTAATCGAAAAGAACTTCCTCACACTTGGACGCAATGGCTTCTGCCGCCAAGGTTGGCAAACCACCAGCCATTGTCGTTGCGCGAGCTTCAATGACCGCACGGGCTTCAATCCACGTCGCCATAGCATCCGCAATGCCTGAGGAGAGGAACAAAGGCGGTGCTTGAGAAATGACTTTCGTGTCCACCAGAATCAAGCTCGGATTTTTACTGAAAAAGGAATACGTATCAAATGCACCCTCATCGGTGTACAAAACGGATAGTGCACTGGTGGGTGCATCTGTAGAAGCGGTTGTTGGAATAATCACAACCGAGGAACCGAGTAGTTCATTAACGGCTTTGGCAGTATCCAGCGTTTTACCACCACCTACACCAATGACAATGTCGACCTGGGCGCTTCGTCCCTGATCCGCAATACGGTTGACTTCATTTTTGGATGCTTCCCCTTGAAACTCAATTTTAACCGCCGTAATATCAGTCTGTTCCAGACTTTTTACCACGCGGTCGGCTGCAATCTCCCAAACCAGCTTGTCCGCAATAACCAAGGCAGTATGACCAAATGGCTTAACATACTCACCAGCTTTATCAATCACATTTTTCCCTTGCACATATTTACCTGGACTAATAAATACTTTTTCGCTCATCGTTTAACTCTCCCTTCCAAGTTTGTACAATTTCTATTATACGGCTGAAAGAGCACACATCTCAATTTCGAAACCAAGATCTTCAATCATTTGATGATCAAATGTGACCTCTTGGCCTTCTGTCGTTAAATAATCTCCTACAAAAATTGAATTCGCTGCATACAGGCATAGCGGTTGTAACGAGCGTAAATTCAACTCTCGTCCACCTGCAACGCGTATTTCTTTGGATGGACAGATGAAGCGGAACAGTGCCAGCACCTTCAAAGCTTGGATAGGTGATATTCGCTTTGCTCCCTCCAACGGGGTTCCAGGGACTGGATTCAAGAAGTTAACCGGAATAGAGTCAGCATCTAACTCCCGTAAGGCATAAGCCATTTGAACGATTTCCTCATTCGTTTCCCCCATCCCGATAATAACGCCAGAGCATGGAGACATTCCGTGAGATTGAGCCATTTTCACAGTTTCGACGCGTTGATCGTATGTATGTGTGGTTGTAATCGAGGGATAGTTGGCCTTACTTGTATTTAAATTATGATTGTATCGATGTACCCCAGCCTCTGCCAACCGCCGTGCCTGATCTCCCTTGAGAATCCCTAAGCAGGCGCAAATTTTGAGCGGCATCGTGCGATTAATTTCTTGTACTGCCTCAATCACCTGATCCAGTTCTCGATCTGTTGGACCTTTGCCGGAAGCTACGATGCAATAGGTCCCTGCTCTCCGCGCTACTGCTTCCCTAGCTCCAGCCAACAGTGATTCCTTGTCCAACATACTGTACTTGCTCACAGGCGCCGTGGATACGATAGATTGTGAGCAATAACCGCAATCCTCCGGGCATAGGCCACTTTTGGCATTAATGATCATGTTGAGCTTTACTTTTTTTTCATAAAAATGATGCCGCACCCGAAATGAAGCTTGCATAATCGGTAATAATTCTTCATCGTCGGCTTCCAGTACCGCTATGCCTTCTTCCAGCGATACACAACTGCCGTGTATTGCTTTTTCAGCCAACGAGTCCCATTCTATAACCTTGTTTAGTAAATTCATACTTCTTGCCTCCCAAAATTTAATGATCATGTAAATGGATAAGATTTTCAGCGTAGAGAAGTTCTTTTTTTATTGTCAACCTAAATAATTATAATTAGGTTGACAATCACACGAACATCATATCAATTCATGTCCATTCTGTAAAGAAGACAAAATAAAAAGCGACCCCACATCGTTCAAGGTCGCTCTCTAGATTTATTCCGTTATGAGACTCCTGCTTCTTCCACGATGATAGGCTGTTTTATCAGCCGAATACGTGAAATCCGCTTGTTTTCAACTTCTTCTACCGTGAACATACATCCCTCAAACACTACAGACTGGCCAGGCAGTGGGGGAATAACCTCGACATGTGAGTATAGCCAGCCCCCTACCGTATCATAATCCTCATGATCAAGATCCAGTCCAAAGCGATCGTTCACTTCATCAATTAATAACATGCCGTCAATGGAAAATTCCTCGTCATTAATCTGCTCACAACTCGGACGTTCCTGATCGAACTCATCCTGAATTTCACCAACGATTTCTTCCATAATATCTTCCAGTGTTACCATACCCGATGTACCGCCATATTCATCAATCAAAATTGCGATTTGCGTCTTGCTACGCTGCATACGTTTGAGCAGATCACTAATTTGCGTAGATTCAGGGACAGCAAGAATCGGTCGAATCATCGTACGGGTATCCAGTGTGTTCGCCCGTAGAAGGTCCTTAATATGGATAAAGCCGATAATATGGTCCTTATCTTCGGCGCAGATTGGATAACGGGTTCTCATGCTTTCCGTCGCAATCGCGAGATTTTCTTCTGTGGACTCATTACTGTATAAGCAGATCATCTCAGTTCGCGGAATCATGATTTCCCTGGCGGTCGTGTCGGTAAAATCAAATATATTATCAACAAGCGCCAATTCCGTATTATCAATTAGTCCGCTCTTATTGCTTTCTTTCATCAGAATGCGTATTTCATCTCCGGTATGCGCGGAATCGTCATTCTCGGATACCGGCTCCAGACGGAATAAACGCAGCAGGCTGTTCGCCATTCCATTCAACGCCCATATGAATGGATACATCAACTTGTAAAACCAAGTCATCAGCATGGCTGAATACAGCGTAATGGTCTCAGATTTACGAATAGCTATCGTTTTGGGCGCCAATTCACCCAAGACAATATGCAGAATCGTAATGACAATAAATGCAATAACCACGGCAGTACCGTGCACATATACCGCTCCTAATCCGGCGGCTGTAAATACAGGTTCGATCAAATGTGCGATGGCCGGCTCTCCGATCCATCCTAGTCCCAACGATGCTAGTGTAATACCCAACTGGCAGGCAGACAAATAAGCGTCCAAGTTGTGTAACATATTGGCGGCGTACACGGCCTTTTTATTGCCCGCTTCCACCAATGTTTCAATACGGCTGCCTCTGACCTTCACCATGGCAAATTCCGCAGATACAAAAAAACCATTCAATAGTACTAATGCAAAAACAATAAATAAGTTAAACATACTCGGTAAAGGGTCACTCAATATGCTCCCCATCAGCCGTCATTACGGCAGACAGGCGCACCTCCTTCGGATAGTTTCATCATAGACAGAACGATAACACATCATAAGCAGCGTCAACTTCCCAACACATTCACTCCTTCCGGCTTCCAAAGCCATATTCCGCATAAATGATTAGATCATTCATCAGCTTATATTTAATTATATAACTATACTCTATACAGTCAAACCACAAGCAATGTCAGAAAAAACAGCTCCTCTATCATTTAGGTTGTAAAGCTCTCGTTTTCGCCGCTTACCATCAAGAAAGCTACTATATTTGAGAAAGATTATAAACAAAATACATCCCCTGCCGTCTGGCAGAGGATGTAGACTCATATATATGAAGGCATCAGCGAACCGGGGATGCACCCGGGTTCCCGATGACGCCGGGATATTGATACAACAACGGCTCATCAAATGTTGCATAGTCCAGGTTTAGCATTAGTAGAATGGTCCGTTTGCCCGTCGCCGGATCACTAATAATAATGTGGTCCCGACCTGCTGCTTCCAGAATGCCTTTGAATATTTTCGCATTCCATTCCCGGTTATTTTCATAGGTCATATAAAAAGTTCCCGTTTTTCCTAAGTTCAAGCGTAAAATATTTTCGATGTATGATTGCTCGTATTGCGGAGTCTGAACCTGCACTACGGTACCCGTTGGTGTCATAGGGCTGCCACTACTTACTTGAGGTGGAAAGCCAGTCATAGGCTGCATGGTTCCGATTGGAGTCATCCCTCTTGGCCATTCGGGATACCCATTGCCGGAAGCATAAGATACGGGACGGTAAGCTTGCTGTGAAATCATGTGAATTCCTCCTAAAATGGTTTAAATTTAATTCTTCAAGCCATTCTGTAAATTGTCTAATATACATTAGGACAATCCTGTACAGTCGGGCTAAAAAAGCAGTGGGCTTTAAAACGTCCGGTATTGACCTGGCTATACCAGGTATCTGGGCAGTCTCCGGCAGGTCTGAAAAACCATAATGAATTGGATGCCGGACGTATTTTCTCTCCATTGATTACACGCTGGGCAAGTCGAATGTCCCGATCACGGGCTTTCTGATAAAAATACCCCTTCTGAGTAGCCTCAAACCCGCCGGGGCTTTGAAACACCATGTCATTCATCATACGTATGCCCTGGAAATCCAGGCAATTGGATAAAATCCGGTTCACCCCAACATTACCGACCATGAGCATTCCCTGCTCTCCTTCGCCTTCGGCCTCAGCCCGCATCAGTCGGGCGAGGGTCCTTACATCCTCTGAGTTGGTCTTGATTACAGCCACCGCGTCCCCTCCTCGCTTCTCCATCACATACCCTATCGTATGGTACAAATGCCCAATGGGTGACAGTCCAGAAAAACAAAAAAATAGCCCCAAGACTGGGACTACTCATTTAGGCTTTTATTATGGCTCATAAATCATTTTGCGCGTCATGCCACCATCTACTACCAGATTCGTGCCTGTTACAAAATCATTGCCAGGTTGTGTCAAATACAGACAGGCCCGTGCGATGTCTTTAGGGGTTCCTACTCGCCCAGACGGATGCTGTTGATGGTCTTCTGCACGCAGTTGCTCATAATCCCCGGTTTCAATCCACCCTGGACTGATGCAATTGACCTGAATCCCGTCCTTTCCTAGCGACATAGCCATCGCGTGTGTAAGGGCCGCAATGGCTCCTTTGGATGCCGCGTAGGCTTCTGTATCCGGCTCTGACATGAAAGCTCGTGTAGAGGTCATATTGACCACAGAGCCACCTTCTACGTTTCGTTTCATTACCTTAGCCGCTTCCCTAGTGGCAATAAAACAGCTGCGTACGTTTGTATTCAAAATGTCATCCCATTCTGCTATCGTTAACTCATATGGAGATTTCCATTTGGACACGCCAGCGTTGTTAATTAGCGTATGAATCGTACCGTATTCTTCTTCCGTGGCACGGATTAGCGCTACAATATCCTCTTCCTTCCGCACATCACAAGGAATAAAAATGGCCTGATAGCCTTCGTTCCGGGCTGCTGCAGCGGCTGCGGCACCCTCTTCCTCATTGTGGTCCGCAAATACAACATGGGCACCCTGAGCAGCGTAGGCAAAAGCAACCTCTTTCCCGATGCCATGCGCCGCTCCTGTTACAATGACAACTTGTCCCTCAAATGACACAAATCATTCCTCCTCTGAACTACTCTGTTCTAGTATATATGTACCAAAATGTGCTGTACAAGAAACATCTACAGCCCCCTATCCTGATTTCTCGCAGAAGGCTGTAAATGAGTCCAAGAACATTAGACTGAATTCTACATTTTAACCTGTTCCAAGCTATAGCGATTAAGACGCTGAAACCCGATATACCTTGTACCCTGAAAAGTAAGCCGTCCCTCATCACCTTCAGCGCATTGACCATATTCTTCCCCAGATACCTTGAACTCCATCCGGTCGCCACTCTCCACCTCGAAGGTTACGTAATAGAAAGTATAGGTACGAGTCCCTTGTTCCTCCTGCCGCCTCTGTTGGAGATGTGTCCTTCTGGCTGTAATTCGGGAACCGACCGTCAATACAGGCTGTCTTTTATTCCGACTCCATTCCATGACTTCCCTGCCTGCAGACAACACGACAATTCCCAACACGACAACGAAAAATACGGGCAGTACCGTGCCCAGCCAATCGAACATCCATAATGACTCAAATCCCATGCACCGCACTCCTCTCCGCCAGGCATTCCACAGGGAAACTACCGGGCATCCTGACCTGACCTAAGCTTTCTATAACAGTATATGTATGTTCCTGCCCAAATTTGATAGCAACTCTCAAGAACGCCAAGAGCCCCCACGGAATAATCCGGGAGGCTCAAGATATGGCGATATCAGAATGATGCATCGATTTACACATGTACAAGCTGGAGATAACGTTGTGTTTCATTCAGAACTTCATGATCTTCGTCTTCAGCGTAACGCTCTGCACACTGCTTGCAGTCCTCTTCAGTCGTGCAACCATAGGCATCCTGGCAAGTATAACAAAATTGAAGGTAGTATTGGGTTAACATATGATCCTGATTCGCTGTCATGATTATCACTCCTATCGTTGTTTACAGGTTTAGTATAACAGCGGCTTATTCGTTGGTTTGTGATTTTTTTCACATATAGTCGTATAAAATTTAAATTTTTTAAAAATAAAACGCCCTGGGAAAAACACCCCAGGGCAATCAGCTTTATAGCGATTATAAAATTCTCCAGTTCGCACCGCCGTCCGTCGTCTTCAGCAGCAGTGACTTCTTATCATCAAGGCGTTCCAAAAGGAGCCAACCCACCGAAGAAGAAGCGAAACGGAGCTTGACCGATCGTGGGTAGTCTTTTAGCTTCAAAGGTAGCACTTTGTTGCCTGTGAGACTTGTCCACGTCTTCCCCCCATCCAATGTACGGCTCATTCCGGTTTCAGTTATGATCCACCCTTCCTTTTCGTTTAGAAACGTACGTCCAGGGATAATAGAATTAATGTTGCTACTCAGACCCAAAGGCACACCGCTCCATTGGGCCCCTGTATCATTTGTAAACAGTCCATTATATTTTGTGCCGTTAGCCCCATAGCAAAGAACCGGAATCCAATACGAGGAACTGCTCCCTTTCAGAGACTGCTGAGCTTCTGCTTTGGCCTGAGGGCAGCCTTGTATTCTGTTAGCTACCGGAGTCCAGGTTTTCCCTTGATTCGAAGTCTTGTATATCTTAACACTGCTATCCAGATTGATCGCTACAAATCCCTGATTGTTGGAAGAAAAGCTCATTCCTGCCAGACTGCCCCGATCGGGTAAACCTGAGCCTGTTTTGTTGGATGTCGTACCAGAACTTTGCGCAACTTTATTCCACGTGGCTCCCCCGTCAGTGGTGTGATACAACAGTTTTTGTTGATCCTGCTCATTCAGTTTTACATATGCCATGATCCAGCCAGTAGTTGGATTTACATATTGAATCGAGCTCACATGATCCCCGCTTGGAAGCGCTGAAACATCCCAGCTCTGTCCTCCATCTGCTGTTCTCAGAATGACGGTTGCTGTTTTGTCCAAATTTTGACGGACAACCCAACCGTGACGAGAATCAGTGAAACTGATGTCCTTTCCATATTCAAGTTTGTCTTGAAATTGGACATTTTCGGAGGGGGAAATATTATTCCATGTCTTTCCGCCATCATGAGTATCATAAAGCCGGAGCTCATTATGGGTAACTCCCCAAACTAACCCTTTATTGTTATCAATTAAATGAAAATCCGCTATTCGCGTCTGAACTACATATTTGGCGTTGGGATCGCCCACCTTTGGAGTCACTGGTGGATTAATAGTAATCGTCTGACCCTGGTCATCAGGTTCCTCAATCGGAGGTTTAGTTAACGTTTCTGGGGCTTCAGCAGAACAGGCAGTCAGTAGAATGCCCGTCAGTAGCAGTACTCCCCCTAAGAGCGCACGCCAGCGCAGTTTCATATAAAAATCCTCCCTCGATGGCATGCTGTAATCACGTGCCAAAAGCTTATCTGAAACAGAATTATACCATAAACGCCTCTATGTGACACTTTTCGCGTAATGTCAAAAAAAACCGGACCCTTCACAAAAGTGCAGGATGCCGGCTTTTTTTATACTAGAATTTATTAAGATTTACGGTTCAACAAACTTTTGTGGTATCCATAGAAGAAATAGATCAGCAATCCAAGCAGGAGCCACACAATAAATCCAATCCAGGTGCTAATATGAAGCTGAAGCATCAGACCGATGCAAACCAAAGCACTTAAAAGCGGGAGCAACGGCACCCACGGCACGGTAAAGCCTCTTTTCAAATCAGGGCGTTTCTTGCGCAGCACGATAACCCCTACCGATACCACAGCAAAAGCGAACAGGGTTCCAATACTCGTCAAATTGGTCAGTGCATGTAATGGAAACAATCCACTAGCCAATGCGATAATGCTGCCCACCAGCCAAGTGCTTCGTATCGGTGTTTGAGTTTTGGCATTTATTTTGGATAAAAAAACGGGTAAAAGGCCATCACGTGACATAGAGAAAATTAACCGCGTTTGACCAAACAACAGCACCAGTAAAACGGTGGTCATCCCCGCAATCGCACCGACTGAAATCAATCCGGCAACAAAATCCTGATGAATAAAGCGGAGAGCAAACGCAACAGGATCACTTACCCCCAACTGCGTATAAGGTACCATTCCAGTTAGTACAACTGAAACCGCAATATACAGTACCGTGCAGATCGCTAGAGAAGAAATAATGCCGATGGGCATATTCCGCTGCGGATTGCGAACCTCTTCGGCTGCAGTTGAGATGGCATCAAAACCCAGATAAGCAAAAAATACGATTGCCGCAGCACTCAAAACACCAGAAAAACCATAAGGCAAAAATGGTGTCCAGTTGTCAGGCTTAACATAAAAGATACCGATCCCAATAAATAGCAATACAACTCCGACTTTAACACAAACCATTATTAAATTGAATCGGACCGTCTCCTTGGCTCCGAGACTCAGTAACAGTGTAATGAGCATAATGATGCACACGGCTGGTAGATCAATAATGGTTCCCTTAGTTGAATCGAAGGCTGCGGTTAAAGCCAGCGGTAAATGTACATCAAATCCAGCCAGCAAGCCTTGAAAGTAAGCAGACCATCCACTACTCACAGAGGCGGCCGCCACTCCGTATTCCAGAATCAGGTCCCACCCCAGTACCCAGGCCAAAATTTCTCCAAATACAATATAACTATACGCATAAGCGCTCCCAGCTGCGGGAACTGTAGATGAAAGCTCCGCATAACACAAGGCTGCTAGTACGCAGGCAATACCTGCAATAACAAAGGAGAGCATCAATCCAGGACCTGCATTTTCTGCTGCTGCCTTGCCAGTAATAACAAAAATCCCAGTACCGATAATACATCCTACACCTAGCATGGTGAGATCAAAGGCACCCATTGTTCTCTTTAAGTGACCTGTAGATCCGCTTTCCTCATGCGGGAGCAGTCCTGTTTTTTTTCGAAATAAGTCCATATGCCGAATCCTCTTTCCATAATTTCATGCGTCAATATCGGTGCTGCAACGCTTTAGTGCGTGTTCTTATCATTCGATTAATTATTAGCGAGCTCGTCTTTGAAGTCAAGGAAAAATGTCATATTTCTTTGCGGTGGGTAAATATATACGGTACACTAAGTTGGAAAGATAAATTTTTAAGAAATACCCCAAAATGAAAAGGTATTCAACCCGAGAAGGAGATGAGGATTTTATGAGCTTAAAACCTTACAAACGAAGTAGAGTGGCCATTGTCGGCATGGGAGCGGTTGGTACAACAACCGGCTATACCCTACTGCTGCGCCAACGCATGTCAGAACTTGTCTTTATTGATGTCAACGTCAAAAAGGCGAAGGGGGAAATGCTCGATATGAATCATGGGCTTCCCTTTCTCGGTGGTGTCAAAGTGTGGGCAGGTGATTATGAAGACTGCCGTGATGCAGATATCATTATTGTTACAGCAGGTGCTTCACAAAAGCCGGGAGAAACGCGCATTGATTTGCTGAAGCGTAATGCCGAAATTTTTGAAAGTATTATTGATAATATCGTTAAGGTCAATACACACGGCATTTTGCTGATCGCTACCAATCCAGTGGACATTCTCTCCTACATCTCTTGGAAACGCAGCGGTTGGCCTTCAAGCAGAGTCATTGGGTCAGGTACGTTGCTGGACAGCGCACGCTTCCGTTATTTGATCGGGAAGCAAAAGGGCATCGATCCACGAAGCATCCACGCCCATATTATTGGAGAACACGGTGACTCCGAGTTACCTGTATGGAGCACAGCCAACGTAGCTGGAACTCCACTGGAACTGGGTGAAGAAACGAAAAATGAAATTTTTGAAAATACCAAGAATGCTGCCTATGAAATTATAGATGCTAAAGGCGCAACTTCTTATGCTATCGGGCTGGCTCTCGACCGAATCGTAGCCGCCATTCTCGGGGACGAGGGGTCGGTACTTAATGTGTCCACCTTGCTGGAAGATTATAACGGAGTATCTGACGTATATTTAGGTGTTCCAAGTATCGTAGATCACAATGGGGTACGTGAAATTTTGGATCTTCCGCTCAATGACGAGGAACGTGCAAGATTGCTTCAATCTGCGGACAAGCTGAAGGATCAAATTAGCAAAGTTCATATGTAGATCGCGAACATAAATACTAAACAAAACTGGCCTCCACAGCGGTAATATCCGTTGAGAGGCCAGTTTTTTAGTCATTATAATGTAAAAGTTCAGTTTGTCGTCCTGCTATGCATTCGAATTACCAAGGTGGCGTATCGCCATCCACGTCCTCATTTTCATGCTGGCGTTTCTCTTTTAGCCGCTCAGCCACCGTTTCAAACGATTCAGGTTGGAGTAACTCAATCGGTGAAAATCCCTTTTCAAACGTAAATGCATCACCTTCAATAATAAGTGCATATCTATCATGAAGTTTCGTGATATGCAGTTTGGCGCCAAAGTCGGACAGTAGCCCACGCACGGCCGTATCATCTAGTTTGAAACGAACTTCAATTTCTGGTTTCAGCTCGACAATATGCTGTGCAGCCTCTACGACCTGAAGGGGTTCCCATTTCCCTTGCAGATCCCGTTTTTCGCTAGCCGCCCACAATTCCAGATCGCGCTCTTCCTGCTGTCTTTCCTCATTAGATGCATCCGGCCATTTGGTTTCTACATAGTTCTGAACGAAGCCCATGACATGCTCATTGACGATTTCCGGCATGGATTGCTCATAGGTCACGAATTTCAAAAAATCTTCAAAATACCGGGCATGCGAAGACTGGTGAATTTTAAGCTCCCACTCATCGTTCATCCCTTCCTCAAGCATGTAAGGATACATGATGGATTTCATATTACGGGCAGAAATAGCCATTTCGACCTCACTCACCAGACTGCTTTCAGTAATTCTGGCAATTTTAGGTTCAAAATCACATTTAAGCACAAAAATAAACGGATCATCCGAGTGTGTATTCAAGGTAGCCTGTACAATGATTAGCGCTCCGCCGCGTACTGCGCTCGTATCCAGATACATCCGCACCAGATCGTCACAAGCATTTTTAAAATCTTCCTTATCCTCTGCTGCCCGCAGTCGGGCGAACATATTGAAATTCGGATTACTGCTCAATTCATGCTCCGGTTCGACGATAAAGCGGCCGATTTTGGTCGGTGCCTGCTCTGTGCTGGGGTTTTTTTCAACCTTACGCTTGCTAATACGAGCAAATTCCCCGTCCAGAAATTTTTTAACATCGCTTTCGTCATAATCGTAGTCGTCCATTGTAGCGTAATGCTTATAGGACTTACCGCCCTGTCCTTCTTTTCCATCTACCTGAATTACAAAAAAAGATAAAAAATCTACTTGAAAGTTCATTTACGTTCCATTCGCTCCTTTTCAGGCATGTACGCGTAATTATATCACTATGATTTTAAAAGGTACATCGGATTCAGATCCCTATTACTAGATAAACATTTTAGTTAACATAATACTTATTATGTTGATCTTTTTTTTCGTTTAGTTATCATTCCCAATTCACAAGTTTAAAGTGAGTACTTTTACCACTATTCTAATTCACGTCCTTAAGGATCATTGGCCTCTTTATTTCCATGCTCTACTTTCTTCTTGGTTTCAAAAAACATTTGACTAAACAATAGTTAATTTATTATATTATCTATTATTATATAGACAAAAATAAATTTTGTTTATATAAAACGATATTCCAAGGGGTTCGCCTTGAAAACAGGAAAGGAGAGTTTGTTGTTGTTTAAAAATCCATATATAAGGACCATTATCGCCTCCAATGCGCTGCTAAATTTGGGCATTTGGGTGCGCAACTTTGCCATACTGTTGTATGTAACAGATTTGACTCATAATGATCCCGTATACGTGTCGCTCATTTCGGTTGCTGAATTCATGCCTATTTTTCTGTTCGCTATCATTGGAGGAACATTCGCGGACCGTTGGCGGCCCAAACGGACCATGATTAGTTGCGATTTGCTATCCGCGGCCTCTATTTTTATTGTCTTGTTGGCATTATGGTACGGGTCATGGCAGGTGCTTTTGCTGTCCACTTTCTTTTCGGCCATTCTATCTCAATTTTCTCAGCCGTCTGCGATGAAGATATTTAAGCAGCATGTAGCACCAGAACAGCTACAGGGAGTGATGGCCCTTTTTCAATCTCTCATGGCATTATTTATGGTTATCGGCCCTGTTATCGGTACATTTATTTATCAACACTTTGGAATTTTCACTTCAATGTCTATAACCGGAATATTGTTTCTCATCTCGGCGCTTGTTCTGACTCGCATTCCACAAGATGAACAATCACTTGAGATAGATGATCAACCAACTCATTTCATTCAAGAGCTTAAAGAAGGAATACGTTATGTATGGAATAACCGCACACTTCGCACGCTTGGGGGAACATTTACCGTAATTGGGCTGGCGGTCGGACTTATTCAACCATTAATGGTTTTTGTCGCCATCGAGAACCTTGGACAAAACAAGGAATTCCTGCAATGGCCGTTAATGGCGAACGGAGCGGCTATGCTGGTGGGAGGCGGCCTGATTATGGGGGTTGCCAAAAAAGCACAGCCGCAATTGCTGCTGGTGGCCGGACTTTTGGTCAGCACACTGACAACCTTTGGTGTCGGATGGTCACACAATATTGTGCTGACAATGGCACTACAAGTTTTCAGCGGCCTATTTTATCCTTGCATTCATATCGGTATCAACACAATGATGATGAAAAACGCCGAAGCTGCTTTTATCGGCCGCGTCGGTGGTGCCCTCTCTCCCCTGTTCTCTGGGATGATGGTCGTCGGTATGAGTATCGGCGGAACACTCAAACACGAATCCTCCCTGAACACCGTATATACCGTGAGCGCCGGCTTGTTTTTGGTCGGAGCGATGCTATTGTTACCATTGCTTCGTGACAGGCAGCCCGTACAAGCTGTCATAGCCGATGATTCTAAATAACAGCACAAGAAACCGCCCCTGGAGATATGATATGGCATCCTCCGGGGGCGGTTTCTTAATGTTTGTATCATGATTTCATACAGATTATGACTCTCTTCCTTCATGCTGTCTTTTCCATAATCGTGCATACAGGCCGTACTTTTTCCGCTACCAGAAGGCCCTACAAGCGCTGTGAAAGAACGGAATGGCATAAACATGCTCACCATCCCGCAGTACAGGCTGGTCACCATACCCAAAACTTATGCGCCTCAGCTCAATGTCGTGTCTTTCCGAAGGCAGCTGGTCACCCGGCATCACTGGCTCGTTCAGCAATTGGACGATACGCTCCCCTGCCTGTTGTTGTCTCTACTTTTATAACTACGAGTGATTTCAGTCTTAACTCAAACAGCGCGCACCGATTGAGTATCCGCACGCGCTGGCTACATAGCTTTTTTCATCTGTCTACTTGACAGGGATATGACCAAAGGACTTTTTTTTATATCACTTATACATTTGTAGAAAATAGTGAAGGTGCCCTTTTCAGTGCACTTATTTTATTTCTTTCATAAAGCTCCTGAAGTTTTCAACGATTTCCTTTGATTTGGTATGGTGTAAATAATGTTCTCCTTCAAGTGTCATTACTTTTCCATGAACAGAATTTTTGACTTGCTCTTCATGTAGTGGTATCCATCTTTCCACATCTGTATTATTCGCTTGTATAAAGAAAATAAGGGGCAGATTTTTTGGGAATGTTAAATTTTTAGCTGCTTTAAAATTAGGATAAATATTTTCCATTTCGTTTGAGGTGCTGGAATTATACATGTTTTTTAGAGAAAGAATTCTCATTTGTTCTTTTGTTTCATCATCATAGGGTAGTCCAGCATATGGGTCACCAGTTAGTTTCATTACCAATCTGGCTAAACCTGATTTTTTGAGAAATTTAAACGTTTTTATTGGTAATTCAGCATCCATACCACCTTGCGTTGGAACACTGCTATCAATCCCGACAAAAGCACTCACTTCGTTTTCATATTTGTTCACATAATCCAGTCCGTAAATGCCTGCAATGGAATGACCCATTAGAATATATCGGTCAATTTTAAGACTCTGTAAAGCTTCATGAATTTCACTTACAATATTCTCTGTGTTTCGTTCCTTTTCGGTTAGATCACTTAATCCATAACCAAAAGGCTCAATAACGATGACTTTGTAAAATGGAGATAGCTCTTCTACTAGCGGTTTAAAATCAAGTGCTGGTGCTGCTGTTCCATAACCTGGTAGTAACACGACGGTCTCTTCGCCTTTTCCTTGAATCAAAACATTCATTTTTTTCCCATCTACAGGTACGAACTGACCATAGGATTGTATTTTTCCTTGCTCTGATTTGCTGCTGATAATATTAACTGTATAGACAACGGCTAGAAAAAGCACGATTGCTATAACTATTGTTCCTATTATTTTAAGCAAAATGCTTCGTACTTTATTTGTTCTCGTTCCATTCCTCATTTTCATTACCTCTCTTCGTTTCACGCTCAACTTCTCCTGTCCCATTCTGTTTGTTGGGCTACCTTAACGAGCCGCTAATGAAAGCTTAACGAAAGAAGATGTACTCCCTATGACGACAATATGAACGGAGTATGAACAAGCAAAAAAATGCTACGTTGTCCAAGGAAACTGCACATTATGCTGTATCATGGAAAATGCGGTTTAGATAATCCGAATGATACCCTATGAATCTAACTAATCTGGTGGCGTTGTGATTGGCAAGGTGACAATGACGGTCGTTCCTTGGCCGGGTTCACTTTCCACTCGAATGTCGCCTTGATGAAGCGATACGATCTGTTTAACGATGGCGAGTCCCATACCGCTACCGCCATATTTACGACTGTGGGAACGATCAGCTTTAAAAAATCGCTCGAATATACGCTTCTGGTCCTCAAGGGAAATACCAATGCCCGTATCGGATATTCGGACTGTTACGCTTTTGATATCTTGCTTGATGCTGACGTTAATAACGCTGCCATCCTTGGAAAATTTGATGCTATTACCGAGTATGTTCGTCCATACCTGGTTTAATTGATCTTGATCCGCCAATAGGCGAACGGTCTTCAAATTGAGCTCGAAACGGATGTTGCGAGCCGACCATTGCGGCTGGATCGCGACGATGACTCGTCTGATCTGTTCATCAAGGCTGAACGTGACCAGCCGCATCTGCTGTGACTGCGATTCAAGCAAACTCAGCTTTAGCAGGCTATCGCTCATCTTGGACATCCGATCTGCTTCCGCGATGATGATATCGAGATAACGGCTTCGCTCGTTATCTGCTATGTCTACTTGCTTGAGTGCTATAGCATAACCGGATATCGAGGTGAGCGGCGACTGAACTTCATGCGACACATTCGTGACGAACTCCCTACGCATCTGCTCAAGTTGCTGTAGATCATGCATCATTTCTTCAAAGCTGCGAGCCAAAGTACCTAGCTCACCCTTTTGCTTAATATTCAGCTTGACGTTGAAATCTCCAACTGCTATACGTCTGGTCGCTTTTGTCAGTTTTTTGATCGGTCTGACTAGGAATATAGAGGCAACCAAAATCAATAGACTTCCTGTTACCAACGAATAGGTCAAAAAAGTAAATAACCATTTTTGGGCAAAAGAGACGGAAGGATACATAAGCGGCTCCACAAACATCGCTTTCATTCCCATTTCCGTTTTCAACCTCAGTCCCAAGAGGTTCATTGAAACACTACTCGGATTAACTTGAACAACTTCTCCACCCAATACTTTCCTTACTTGATCCATCGTCACAGTAACAGGTTTTTGTCCGTTAAGCGTTCCGTAAGACTGGAACTGCCCCGTTTCATCAAAAATTCGAATATAATAGGAATCGAGTTGTTTCATTCCACTTACGAATAAGTCCGCTTCACGTAACGGAATGGTTTCGTAAACCCGGACAATGTCCTGACCAAAGTTAAATAAGGTGGTTTGCAAATTTTCGTTCAATTTCTCTTCAAACACCCAAAATGTTACAAAAAAAGCAATGATCGTGCCCGCGAGGACGGAGACCAGAAATGTCAGGACAACACGTGTATATAAGGATCTGATCATTCGTAAACCTCAAGCCGGTAGCCAAGTCCACGCACCGTCTCGATACGAAAATCGGGTGTTGTAGCGAACCGTTCGCGCAGGCGTTTAATATGTACGTCTATCGTTCGATCATCTCCAGTATAATCGATCCCCCAAATTTGATCGATCAACTGCTCGCGCGTATACACTTGTCCAGGTGTTCCAGCGAGCTTATACAGCAATTCGAACTCCTTGAGCGGCAACGTGAGCGACTCCGTCCCTCTCATCACCTTATAGGTCTGCCGATCAAGGATGACGTTGCCGAACTGGATCATCTGCGTGGTGCCAATCCGATAGCGTTTCAGCAGTGCTCTGACCCGAACTGTCAATTCCAGTGGATCAAACGGTTTCGTCAAATAATCATCGGTTCCAAGTTCGAAACCTTTCACTTTCTCCCATGTTTCGCCTCTCGCAGTCAGCATAAGTAAGGGAAGATCAGGATTGGCTCTTCTGAGCTCCTTGCATAACGTCCAACCATCCATTATCGGCATCATAATATCGAGCACGACAAGATCGACATGCGTTGTAGCGTAGACGGTCAGTGCTTCCTTGCCGTCTGCGGCTTCGGCTGTTGCGAATCCGTCGTTGCGTAGAAATAAACAGACGAGTTCGCGAATGTTCGCATCGTCGTCAGCAACCAGTATAGTAGGCATTCGTTTCCTCTTTCCCTGTTTTCATCCCATATTGAAGTAACCATTATACTATAGATAAAATTGAATCGCTCCTATTCTTCCTATAATTTTACAGAGTTATTCCTCCTGGTTTCCGCAGGCCTCAGAGCCCTCATCATGGCCCTGTTGTCCTGATTTACCAATACCCAAAGGGCGGGCACTGCAGGACGTCTTAAATCCCTGCCTCGGTTATACTTTTTTTGCTTCTTGAAACCAGGAATGCTCATCATTTGTCATAAGGACACTCCTGTTAATTTAAAAACACCCTACTAGCATTAATGGGGACAGAGCTATAAGTTCCAGTGCCTTACTCTCCAAAAAAGCTGTCGGGTTATGCCCTGATAAGGATGAGATGACAATTCCTAAGCAATAGCTCGCATGTCAGGAGTAATTAGCGTCTCCATACAAGCAAAAGATTGCTCCAGACGAATATCCAGTTCTTGTAGCAATTCTCTCCATAGCAAAGGGTTAAAACGCAGCTCCATGTGATTCATCGCCTTGCTTGCTGGCATCGCCGCATGGATCTTCACATCATTCATGTAAATGAGCTGTACATGCCTTCCATGCTCACGCTCTGAACGAAATTCATCCACGGACCAGGCGGCTGAATAGTCGATGTTCAGCGCTAGTTCTAAATAAGGCGTAACGAACCTTCTTGTAATCTGGACTGGATCATGAAATAGCATTTTACTGTGCGAAAGCTCGAAGCCTTTACGTAAAAAATGTGTACGATGCACACCGCTTCCCCACTATTCGGGTATATGATAAATATGTTCATGTTTCAATGCCGATTGAGTGAGATCATTTTCATCGTTTATAAGGTTTGAATCGGCTATATGGTTATATGGTTATATGGTTATAGTAATCATTAAATGTAGACGGAGAATTATGTATCTTCATCTTGTTATCGCTTCCTCCCTTATCTGGATTCGTAGTGCATACGAGTTCCATTCATGATTACAATTATAATGATTATCATTCTCATCCAAAAGATAATAACATCCATTCGCTACTAAGTTAACATAATATTTATTGCGAGATTAATTTTCTATTCTGTAGTTTTAACATATCAATATCTAATCTCTGTTGTTTAATTTATCGAATTTTCAAAATATGGATGCTTGAACATAACTTATGGATACAGAAATAAAAAACCTTAAAGACTGCTTATAAGTAGTCTTAAAGGTTTAAATGTGAGGAATGATAACGCTTTATAAAGTTGGCGATTTAAATCATATCCAGCGCTGTTTTCAGCACATTCGCTCCATTCATCATTCCATAATTCATCATATTGATTACAGTGACTGGAATCTCGTTGCCCACTTCTTTCTTCACGTCATCTTCCGCGTGTCCCATTTGGGGGCCCAGCATAACAATATTGACCGGCATATGCTCTCTTATGCTACTCTCACTACAAGCTTCGATTACAATTTCCACATTTTGTGCACGAGCCGCCTCTTTCATTCTCTCCACCAGCATACTTGTAGAAAATCCTCCTGCGCAAGCCAGCAATATCTTTTTCATTTATCAGGCGTTTGCTTCCTTCGAGGACAGGGCTCGAAACGTAGCTCTTAGCTCGGGACGGACTGTGATAGCTAAGTAATACCAAGTTTCTACAGTCAAGTATTTCCATTTCCGAAAAAGTCTATCGTAGCAAAATTGCGAAAAAATCTACCTCGACAGACAACATAAATTTTTTTCATTATTTTTGAACTCCTTAAACTGTTCATGCAGAATTCTCCCTTCGCCCTGGGTATATGAATTGTTATGTATTGGACTTACATAGTGCTTACTTGCTGAATATCCCCAGTACCCTCAAGGTTTAATGGCTCCTCTGCCCATCGTCCATTCTCACAAGATCAAGAAAGTGTTGCATTTTTGCCAACGCATAATAACTTCCCCAGACTTTCCCTCGGCTCCCCTTGATTCTTCTTATTGAAACAAGGCATCGTTCCTTTTATATCCCGTGTTCCAAGGCTCTATTATGCTCAGGCCCCTTGCCATAAACAATTTTTCTTCCTTATTTGCATGCTTTTCTAACCTTTCACCCCTCATCATATTCGCAATTTTGCTACACTTCCTCACCTCTATCCCGAGTCGTTGGCCCCCCGTTGACGAGAAAAAAAACACGCATTATGATTCAAGTGAAAATATTCACAATTCATTCCGGAGTGAAAGTGAATGTTTTCACACAATAAACAGAATATCCACTTTTCTATTTTTCTACTTATTCCGTGATGACGGCAATTAGCTTGCACATGACACTCGGCAGCTTGCCCGCACGTAATGTGAACTTCTAATATATGTACTTATATCCATATGATTTCAATCCATTTTATTGAAGGAGTGAGCACTCTATGTCCAAAATCATTTCAGCGAGTGAAGCAGCAGCACTTATCCCGGATGGAGTCACCATTGCCGCAAGCGGATTTGGGCTCTCCTGTTGGGCCGAGGAGATGGGTATCGCCATCGAAGAACGATTCTTGGAATCTGGTCATCCTCGCAACCTAACAGTTGTTCATGCCAGTGCGGTTGGCGACCGCCGGACCAAGGGAATGAGCCATCTAGGCCATGAAGGTCTGATCAAACGCTGGATCGGCGGGATCGCCCTTGCTTCGCCTGCTATGGCTAAATTAATTGAAGACAATAAATGTGAAGCCTACAATTTGCCGCAAGGCGTAATCACACAGCTGTTCCGTGAAATTGCTGCCAAGCGCCCAGGTGTCATTACCAAGATAGGCATGGAGACCTTCGTCGACCCTCGTGTGGAAGGCGGCAAAATGTCAGCCTGCACAACGGAGGAGATCGTCAAGCTGATTGAACTGGAAGGCGAAGAATGGCTGTTCTATAAGAGCTTCCCGATTCAGGTCGCATTGATCCGCGGTACCATAGCTGACGAGAACGGGAATTTGACGCTGGAAAAGGAAGGCCTGCATATGGAGGTTCTACAGATTGCTCAGGCAGTGCGCAATTCTGGCGGTATCGTAATTGCTCAGGTAGAGACTGTGGCCAAGAACGGGACCCTGCATCCGAAGGATGTTAGAGTGCCAGGCATTCTGATCGATCATCTAATTATCTCCGAACCGAAAAATCATTTCCAGACTGAAAACACACAATACAGCCCTGCCTTCGCAGGACATGTGAAGGTACCGATGGACGCCATGGAAGTGATTCCGCTCGACGAGCGTAAAATTATCTCCCGTCGTTCCGCAGCTGAGCTAGTACCAAATACCGTTCTGAATCTTGGCGTGGGTATTCCGGTATGTGTGGCTACGGTTGCGGCAGAGGAAGGCGTCAGCGACCAATTGATTTTGACAACCGAAGCAGGCTCAGTCGGCGGCGTACCAGCAGGCATCAAGGATTTTGGGCATGCGTACAACTCTGAGGCCATCGTAGATCATGTGTCCCAGTTCGACTTTTACGACGGTGGTGGTATTGATCTATCCGTGCTAGGGCTGGCTCAGACCGACGAATCCGGGAATGTGAATGTCAGCAAGTTCGGTACCCGTGTTACTGGCTGTGGCGGCTTTATCAACATTTCCCAATCAGCCAAAAAGCTCGTCTTTGCCGGAACTTTCACAGCAGGAGGCCTGCAAATTGCTGTTGAGGACGGCAAGCTACGGATTGTACAGGAGGGTAAAACTAAGAAATTCCTGAAGGAGGTCCAGCAAATTACCTTCAGTGGCTCTTATGCGACCAAGGTCAAGCAGCGGGTCGTCTATGTGACGGAACGTGCGGTATTCCAGCTGCAAGATGGAAAAATGACACTGACAGAGATCGCGCCTGGCATTGATTTGCAGACCCAGATTCTCGATCAGATGGACTTCATGCCTGTCATCTCACCAGAACTGAAGGAAATGGACGCCGGCATGTTCTGTGAACATTGGGGTAAGCTGCATGACGTGATTACGATCAAGGGTAGCGAGCAAGCGAAGCATGAGGATGTCGCTTTGACTACTGTATAGTACAGCTCAGGAGATACCGGTAGCTGTCAAACGGACTACCAGACACGAATTATGGAATTGCGGAGTAATGCTTCATCCCACGCGCACTGATCCTGCATCAGAAAGGACCAACACGAAATGGAAAATGTACAACTGAATCGCTGGCGCATTCTAATCGCCGCGACCCTGATCAATATTTGCGTCGGCTCTATTTACGCCTTCAGCATTTTTGCACTGCCACTGAGTAAATTGCTTGCAGTGAGCATGCCTGAAATTATGATGGCCTTTACGATTAACGGCGCAATTGCACCGATTCCGGCGATTCTTGGCGGAAAGCTCGTAGACCGGGGAGGTGCCAGAATTGCCATCTTCATTGGCGGTACCATGTTTGGACTTGGCTTCATCTTGACTGGCCTTGCGACTGCACCTTGGATGCTATATCTGACGTATGGCATCATTTCTGGTCTTGGACAAGGTGTCGTCTATGCGGCAACAATCGGTAACACCATCAAGTTCTTCCCAGACAAACGCGGACTCGCGGCTGGAATCGTGACTGCAGGTTATGGCGGTGGAACAGTAATCATTGCCCCACTTGCAAACGCGATGATTACCCACTCAGGAGTTCAGACCACTATGATGATCCTTGGCACCTCCTTTCTGATCGTCATTTTGGCAGGTGGGCTATTTACTCAAGCTTGTCCGGCAGGATATATCCCTGCTGGTTGGACACCACCGCAGACGTCAGGTTTACGTCCGGTTGCCGTGAACTTGAACTGGCGGCAGATGATCAAGCAACCCCTGTTCTACGTCATTGCTTGCCTGTTCCTGATCGGCGCTTTATCTGGCATGATGGTTACATCCAATGCTTCCGTCATTGGCCAGACGATGTTCGGTCTATCGGCCAGTATAGCAGCCTTGTTCGTGAGTCTTTATTCGCTTAGCAACTGTCTGGGACGCATTTTCTGGGGAGCCATATCAGACAAGATTGGCCATCTGCGTTGTCTGATGATGATCTATCTGGTCATTGCCACCATGATGCTGACACTTGCATTATCCGGCTCCATAGTTGGATTTGCTATTGCCATTATTGGCATCGGCCTGTGCTTTGGTGGTACGATGGGCGTCTTCCCTTCAATCGTCGGACAGAAATTTGGCATGAAATACTATGGTGTCAACTACGGAATAACCTTTATCGGCTATTCCGGTGCCGCATTCTTTGGACCGCGAATTGCGAACTCGGTAGCTGCCGCCAATAACGGCATATTCACCAACGCCTTTTACATTGCGCTCGTTATTGCCTTGGTCGGGTTCGCGCTGACATTCCTGTATAAGGCCTTGGAAAATGGTAAGAACCCTGCACCAGCTGCTGTTGAAACCGTTTGATCAATCCGTTGCTATATTAGCAAATCACTATTTTTAGTATTAAGTATAGTACAACCTATAAATTTATATTGGAGGAATTAACCATGAATATTACAGAACTGCTCGGTATCCAGTACCCTATTTTCCAAGGTGCTATGGCCCAAATTGCCCGTGAACCACTCGTAAGTGCTGTATCCAATGCTGGCGGGCTGGGCATTATTGGCTCTGGGGGCATGTTGGCTGAGGTACTTCGTGAAGAAATTCGCAAGGTTCGCGCAGCCACCAACAAGCCGTTTGCCGTAAATCTGATGCTGATGATGCATAATATTCCCGAATTGATCGAGGTTATCGTCGAGGAAAAAGTCAACATTGTTACGACGGGCGCGGGCACACCAGCTCCGTATATGCCAATCTTCAAGGAGCATGGCATTAAGGTGATCGCCGTCATCCCTTCCGTCAAGATTGCCAAAAAAATGGAGGCTATCGGCGTACATGCCCTCGTGGCCGAAGGTACAGAAGCTGGCGGCCATGTCGGTGAAACAACCACCATGGCACTCGTTCCACAGGTTGTTAGCAACGTATCCATCCCTGTCGTTGCCGCAGGCGGCATTGCCGATGGACGCGGAATTGCAGCAGCCTTTGCACTCGGCGCACAGGGAGTTCAGGTCGGAACGCGCTTCCTCACCACCGTCGAATGCCCGACGCACGACAATTTCAAGCAAGCCGTCATTGACGCCGACGATACCAGCACTACGGTTACTGGACGCAGCATCGGTGGACCCGTCCGCAGCATCAAGAACAGCATGATCGCCGAATACCTCAAGCTGGAGCAAGAGCATGCCTCCCGTGACGAATTGGAGAAGATCAGCCTTGGCTCCCTGCGCAAAGCCGTCTTCGAAGGTGATACAGATCGCGGTTCGGTCATGGCAGGACAAATATGCGGCCTGTGCGACGAGATTACGACAGTTGAGCAGATGATTACGACAATGTTCAGCGAAGCGCAGGCACTGCTAAATCGTCTTGGACAGACACAGATTACCGGTGAGCAGATAGCATCAGTATAATATAACTTGTAAACAAAGAAAAAAACGGACCATATCCATATTTAATAGGAAACGGTCCGTTTTTTGATTAGATTTGCGTGCTAATTTTTATCTGGGTAACCTCTGTTGTTCGTAGCGTAAAGCAGATATAATAAAAATGAAACAATCACTTCAGCATAGCCTCGATAATCCAAAAGTGAGTTGATCGATCATGACCCGACGTATAGATAAACGTTCCACCGATGAGAGCGATCAGTCCCCTGCCCCTCTGTTTGTCACGGATTCCAAAGGTAATATTTTAATCTCCAATGAATTCACTGCCTTGACTATCGGCATTCCGTTGGAGGAGCTGTTGCGCTGCAATGTACAGGACCTGGTGAAAGCCGGCTACTACAAGGAATCAATAACAATGAAAGCAATACAGTCCAAACAAAAGGTAACTCAGTATATCAACACTGTACGTGGCTTTAAGCTCAAGTCCACTGCTCTTCCAATACTTGATAGTACAGATGAGGTGCAGCTCGTTGTTACCAGTACTAACAACTATAAAGGTGGATTATCCATCATAGCTGCCCCTACGCTGCCACATGCGTATGAGAACAGCAAACGTTCAGTCACTTCAGCCTCTGTACTTAAGAATAACGGGATCATTGCTGAGAGCCTGGCGATGAAGCAAATTATTCAGGTGTGTGACCAGATCGCTTCTTACGATAGCAAAGTACTGATTTTGGGCGAATCAGGGACAGGCAAATCAGTAATTGCCAAATACATTCACCGCCAGAGCGCGAAGTGGAACGGACCTTTCATTCCGATTAATAGTGCCGCTATTCCAGCCGCATTATTCGAATATGAGCTGTTCGGATATGTTCAGGGGGCTATGCCCGGCTTAATGGACGAGAAGCAAGGCTTGTTTGAGGTGGCCAGAGGAGGCATTTTGTTCTTTGATGAGGTCGCCGAGCTTCCACTGGAAATACAGGCCAAACTGCTTGATGTGCTTGAGCGTGGTGAATTCCGGCGTGTGGGGAGCACCGAAGCCATTCTCATTCAATGCCGGATGATATTTGCTACCAATCGTGATCTATGGAGTATGGTGAAAAAAGGATTGTTTCGCGAGGACTTGTACTATCGAATCAATGTCATTCCGATCCATATCCCGCCGCTACGTAGTCGCAGACTGGATCTCGTCGGACTGATTTCCAGCTTTATTGCTCATTTCAATAAGGTATATGATAAAAAGTATGTATTGCCAGCGGACGAATTTCAAAGAATGCTAGCCGAGCCATGGCATGGGAATGCGCGTGAGCTTCGTAATTACATCGAACGATTGATCGTAACCGATCAGACCGTGCTGCGCCAGCAGCAGCCGATCGAACAAGTTACAGACTGGTTCACATTGGACCATTTCATTCAGGCCAATCGCAGTCAACTGAGCGGGCTGAAGGAATATACGGCGTTAACCGAGGGACGATACATTCAGCAGATGCTGCAGGTCTGTGGTGGCAATAGTGCCGAAGCAGCCAGACAGCTAGGAATTGATCGCTCCGCTGTTTATCGTAAGCTGAAGAAGATGGAGGACATTCTTGCAAAGCTGAAGGTTTAACTACGAAGTACAGAGCACACAGGGCCTATCCTTCCCATTTTCATAGAAGTCACCTATACTAGTGGCTTTCATACAAAAAAGCGTGTCTCAGGTTAAAGGCACTCTTTTTTGTAACGGTTTCTTTTTCTCAATTATGCACCCGTCAAAATAAAATGAATGTCATACTTCAAGATCATGTGTTTGCTTGTAGTTATATATAGCGCCTAGCAAATTGGCTTCATTGCCTAATTTACTTTGCTCAATATCTGCACGCACAAAATTTAAGATCGAATCTAGATATAGCTTCTCTAGCTCTTCTTTAATGGTAACAACGAGTAAAGGATTCGCAGATATGCCTCCCCCAATTACAAACTTTTCAGGGTCAAGAATTGTTTGTAAATTAATAATCTGAGTTGCAATGTTTCTACAGTATTCTTGAAAAATCGTTGCTGCTCCCTCTGTAATTCTAAGCAAAAAAACACCTGCTCTTCGGCAGATGTTCCTCGCCTTTCGTATTTCTTGAGACTATCCGATCCATTTGTCCGTTCTAATCGTTCAACCCTTTGCCCTCCAGAATGGGCTGTGTGTATTTTTCAACCCTTGAAACGCGCGTTTTGAACTGCTTCGGTTCTGAAAAATACAGCAGATACGCTCTCTGGCGTCCGAGCGTCAACGCTTCAAACGCCGTTTTTAGGACCGGTCGCTCCTCGAATTTAAGCCGCAGTTCTTCGGGAACTGTATACTCGGCATGTTTTTCAGTTCCACTGCAAGACCGGCTTCCTCCATCCAAACAGCGCCTCCTCCTAAACACTGTTGGACAAATAGCCGCGCTCAGGGTCAAAGATCATCTTTTGAACGGGTTCTATCCGCTCGTCTATAATTTCTATACGGTGATCTTCCATATTCAATTTAACAATACCGGGATAATTTAATGTAATGAAATAATGCGAGCCGTTGCATTCAATAATTCTCGAAAACTTGCTCTGATCGTTATATTTATGCCCTTTGTCACTGGCAGTTTTATAAGTTTACGGCCGCTTTGATAGATATGGTGGTACACTCTCCAATCCAGCGCTTAGTTTATCGTCAAGCATGAACGTGCGAGCAGCGGAGAGATTGTTGTTCCTTTTCATAATTGATATATCTACAACTCAGTGCATGTAGCGCGTTTATTGCTGCTCGGCAAATCTCCACCAGGCAAATGTTCCGACTATTCCGGCTATTCCCGTAGACGCAAGAATGATTATACTACTCAACTTTAAAAACCCGGTGCTTTGAAATACCGACGGGATGGTCCACGGAAAATAGGGGGCGAATCCAAAAGAGGCCAAAACATTTGAGAGAATGACGATTATCAGGATGAGTCCTAATGGTGCCAAGTATCCCTTGCTCACATTGGCCAGAAGAGTGCCTGGTGTGGTAACAATAATAAACAATAGCGATGTTATAATGAATTTAAAGAAGATATTCCAAATAAAAGAAGCTGACCCGCCCGCAACTCCTAGAATACCCCCCACGGCAAAACCTATGGCAAACATATACATGGAAAGTAATAGGCTCCATGCTAAAATACAATAAATTTGGAAAGTACAATTTTCGATCTGGAAACGGGCTTTGCAAGCAAATCTTTAATTGTTTTATCCGAAAACTCTCGTTCAAATACCCATGCCGCGATAAAGGTGTACCCGATAAGTCCCAGCGGGGCAAGACTATCAAGCAATTCGGTTAAATACATTTTCCAATTGATGCCGCCGGCGTCACTGGATAAAATAATTCCGACACCCATCATGATTGGCCCAAATGCAAAAATAAGAAATACCAACCAAAACACATTGGCGCGGATAATCTTGCGAATCTCACAATGTAAGACAGAAAAAATATTCATTATATATTCCCCCTTATATATTCCCCCTTGTCATACCAATTGTGCGGAGAAAATATCCTTCCAAATCCTCCGTAATCACTCGAAGCAATGTTGGCGGTTGATTGGATTTAACCAGCAGTTCGGCCAGTCGTTCAGGACTATCCGCTGCGTGGTCATCGGTTAGTTTAATATAGCCGTCTATTGTCTCCTCAAATTCATATCCATGCTCTTCAAGCACCTCCTTTAAGGCATGTTTGTCGCGGCCATTCACCACTAAGTTTTTCTGTAACGATTGCTCCAGCTTATCCATTGCGACTTCTTTAACAAGATGGCCATTGTGAATAATCCCAATGCGTGTGGAAACTTTCAAGAGCTCCTCTAACAGATGGCTGGATATAAAAACAGTTACGCCGAAATTTTTCGCTAGGCCATATAACATATTCCGTATCTCCGCCACGCCTGCGGGATCGAGGCCATTTATCGGCTCATCCAATATTAGAATTTCCGGATTATGAATCATTGCCTTCGCAAGTCCCAGGCGCTGTTTGTTTCCTAAAGAAAGATTCTTTGCCTTTTTCTGTTTGTGCGGCTCAAGCCCCAACTTATAGATAACCCGATTTACGGAATCTTTGTCAGGCACCCCTTGCATGCGTCGTGCTATGTCAAGATTTTCAACTACAGTTAAATCGGGATAAAAAGTAGCCTCCTCCAAATATCCAACCTTGTCCCATAATTTATAGTTTCCGGCATCGACCTTTTCACCTAACATATAGAGCTTGCCGGAGGTTGGCTTGAGCATCGCCAAGAGCATCTTTATGGTCGTTGTCTTTCCAGCGCCATTCAGTCCCAAAAATCCAAATATCTCTCCTCGGCTCACCTCCAGCGAAAGATTGTTCAATGCGATATAGTCGTCAAATTTTTTGTGCACTCCCTCAATTTGTATGGCGGGCGTTCCTCCATTTTTTCCCTTTGATAAAATACTCATAGCCTTCAACTCCTCCATAAAGAGAGAGCTTATTCAGGATTCTAAGTACGACACTCCTGAACAAGCTCAATCAGAAATTTTTCAATAAATCTACTTTATGATGTCCTGGCAATCGCTTAAGCGAGGCGAGGCTGGCCCAAGCCCAATTGAGCAGAGCCAATTCAGCACTACCTCATGCAGCACGTTGATGTTGTCTACCTGACAGTGTTCTAATCCGCCAAGTCGTCTATCCTCTATCGGGTAGAACGTCTTGTTTTTCGAACCCGCTAGCTCGTAATTCTTCAAGGCTTGTGTCAGCGGATTTGGCTGAACCAATATCTCTTCCGCTCCGTGCATTACAAGAAGCGGACATTCTATCTGGTGGAGCACGCCCTCAAGATCATAGGCAAAACGCGGATTCCCCGCAAAATCCTCCAAGCTTTTTGCCCCCAGAATTCTCATGCCGTGTGCGGCCAGACTCGGCGGCATCCATTTAAGCATGGCATCCCAGTCGAAGGCGTGCGTACCGCCGTCGGAGATGACGGCAGCAATCCTGTGATCGAACGAAGCGAATCGCAGCGAGTCGTAAGCCGCAAAACTCTCCCCGTGCACGATAATCTTATCGGGATCGACTTCCGGCCGCGTTAGAAGAAAGTCGATTGCTCGGGAATGGAAAGCCTCACTGTCCGCTCGTCTTCCTTTTCCCTTTTCGTACAGCGAGAGGCCGGTGCCAGGCTGGTCATAGACCAGAAAGTTATATCCACACGAAATAAAAGCGGGACCTAGCCAGAAATAGTTTTCAATTGACCACTCGTCGCCACCGTTGAGAGCAAAAAGGGTCGGCTTCGGACCTTTTATCCAGGAAGGGGAGAAGAAGTAACCATCCAACTTGACATCTTCGTAATCGACTTGGATCTTCTCCGGTTGGACATCGAAGTACTTTCCGGCAGCTTCGAAGAGTTCATTTACTTTCTTAAATATACGGATTTTCTCGGTGTCATCATCCATCACCACATATTCCGCAATTCTGTAGTAATTGCAGGCACGAATGTAGCAGTTTCGTGCTGTATACCAGTTTCCAGCCGTTTCGGCCTCCTTGCCGTGTCTTTCCAATGCCTGAGCCGTTATGAGCCATTCCCTGTGCCACGTGTCCTTGTCATCGGGGTCGATTTTTTTGCAGGCCTCGTAGATCTCGGTGACGTCCGTAGCACCGAGGCTTGCCATACCTAAAGCTTTGGTGACTTGGTATGACATCATGTAGTTATTGGGCCAACGGCTGAACTCAATTGACATTGCAACATCCTCCTTTTCCAGTTCTAGTGATTGTAGTTTTTTTACTACAAGTAATTTTTACAACACAAAGATAAAGCTTCTTTAAAAGAAAAATAAATGTTTATAAAGAGAATATAAAAAACTATAAACCGCTGAAAAAACAAAAAAGGCTGCTGCCTGGGTGTTCACACCTGGCAGCAGCCTTTAACTCCTGTAGTAAAAGAAAATGTGCAAAAATAAAATCAGTGTTGTGCGGCCAAGGGAAGGCTGAATCTTATCCCCAAACCGCCATATTCGGAAGGGTAGGCGCAAATTTCGCCCCTATGATGTTCAATAATGGATTTACAGCTTGCAAGACCCAGACCCAGCCCGCCCTTTTGGATTTGCCGCGATTTATCCACAGTGAAAAATTTGAGGAACAGAGAAGATATATCCTTATCCGGCACTCCAATTCCATTATCCTCGATTTGAAAAAAGGCATACTGTCCTAGCGGGTATCCGGTCATATACACTTTCAGTTTATTTTTCCCTCCATATCTTACAGCATTGCTAAAGAGGTTGCCGAAAACCCGACGTATCATCGGTTCATTGACCATCAGCAATATATTTTCCGTGAATGAATGGCGGCAAGTAAGCTCGTTGTCAAGTCCCGCCAACTCATACTCATATTCAAGGGCAATGTTTTCAAATAATTTTGATGCTTTTACAGGTTTAGCTACCATAGATTCCAACTCCAGTTTTTCTTTGGTGAAGCTGGAGAAATCATTGATGAGTTCGACCATATATCCTGACTTCCTTTGAATCAAATCATAATATTCCTGCTTTTCAGTTTCTGGTAAATCCTTGTGTGTAGCCAGCAGTTCAGTAAAACCATTAATAGATGTCAAGGGTGTTTTCAAGTCGTGGGCAATTGCCGCGATCATATCGATCTGCTCTTTGTGCGCGAGTTGAAGCCGATGCTCCATCTTATTGAAGTGCTTATAAAGTTCTCCGATCTCATCATTACTTCTCAGAGCTAGCGGAGGCAGTGGATGTACAATATTTACTTCTTCAAGCCTGGTATTCAGAAGCTGAATGGGTTTCTCTATGCAAAAATGAATATAGATAATCAGAATAATAAATATGAAACAGGCAATTGCAAATATGGGCAGGAGCAATGCTATATATCGCGAGTCCAGCAATGAACTGCGTATAGGGGAATATACTGCAAAGACAAGCTTCAGATACATTCCAATCGAAAACATGAATATTATAAACATCAGCAGGAACAAAAGAGGAAGCTTTATTTTCAGTTTCATACTATTGCTCTCTTTCCGTGTATTTATATCCTATGCCCCATATTGTTTTAATAAAGTCATATTCAGAACCAAGTTTCTTACGGATATTTTTTATATGAACCGTTACGGTATTTATTTCTCCGTATTCGTCTCCCCAGACGTTTTCATATATCTGCTCACGAGTCAATACATGATTGGGGTGGCGCATGAGGATAGACAGAATCTGAAATTCCTTCGTTGATAAGTCGAGCTTCCTGCTATTCAGAAATGCTTCAAACGTCTTATCGTTCAAAATGAGCGGAGCATCCGCCTTTTCGTTACTGGGACTAAGTTCATCCCACTCTTTAAAAAGCCTGTCCACTTTTCTGAAGTGAGCCTTTATCCTGGAGACAAGCTCCTGAATACTGAAAGGTTTGGTCATGTAATCGTCTGCTCCTATTTCGAGCCCGACGATTTTATCAATGTCCTTATCACGCGCACTTAAAAACAGAATTGGGACATTATAAGAATTTCGGATACTTCTGCAGACATCAAGTCCATCCATATCAGGCATCACTATATCAAGAACGATGAAATCAATGTGATTTTCTTCCAATGCAGATAAGGCTTCTTTCCCGGAACATGCCGAAATTGTTGCAAATTGCTCGTACCTTAAACTCTTTGTGATGAGTTTTACGATTTCTTCATCGTCGTCTACAACTAATATCGTTTTTGGCATCTTTATACCTCCCAACCTCTTTAAATGGACTGCATTTATATAACACAAGAACCGCATGGACTCGAATTGACAAAAAAAGTCGCGCTCAAAGCGCCTCTCCAGTTCCGGATACGCTGGAATAAGAGCTTGAGCAACGCCTTGGGGAATTCTGGATTTAACAAGCTGGTATGCCCTTCAATAGCGGTCGAGTTATGGGCGTCAGTGTCAATTTAGAACAGATAAATATACGAACATTTATTCCTTTCGGATAAATAATATCAACAACCAGCGCAAAATCTTTCTTCTTATGGCGGTGTTCATGAATTTCATGATTCAGGATTCTTTGGTACCGGCTATTGTAGGCTATTTTTAAACAATTGATGATCAGAATTACGCAAACGGATCTGATATAAATAATAATTCCTTAATCTTGTTGATGCAATTCTCCACTTCGTAAATAGAATCAAGGTATAAATATTGAATTGCATAGTCCGTAGAAGTACGTGCACCACCATGAACACAAAGCTTGATATTAACCTCTTCCAGCATTTTATTTACGAAGATTTTATTTCTCCTTGTTAATCTATCCAGAGTGTCTCTGTGCTCTGTATACACATACTCCACTAACGAGATCTCATTTTTGTGTTTACTTGTTACATACTCTCGTAGAGTCATGTCCCCCTGTCTCTTTAAAGCACCAATCAGCACAAAATCACTAGGGGAAATAAGCTTTGTTAATGCTCTTAATGAAATATCTTCGCTATCTTTAAATTTATTGAAGTTCTCTCTTTATCATAAGATCCGTCATCAAATGAACCTACTGAAGTTTGATAATAAGAAAATTCCCTATCACTATCCCCAATAATTACCTTTAAGCGATTCATAAACTTTTCTCCATAGATAGCGCTAGCAAAGCTAACCATTTCTTGCAGTTTTTTTAGAAAAAGTTCTTCCCGCTCTTGTAAACTTTTTTGTAAAAGAAGATTCAGGATATATCTCAATCGATCTTCCATGAATGGTTCTAAACTATCCGAAACCAAAACACAATAATCGTATGTTTTGCATTTTCTTACTCTCACATTAGATATTTGAACCGAAATATCTTCAGGATTATGATAAGTAAAATATTGTTTTCTATCGTGGCCGTTTACATTGGTCGTTCTTGATGTTAAAGAGTAATTGAACTCAATGGTTAAGGTTGGCTTCTTCGACATCGAGAAAGTATACCAAACCTATTTTTTTATAAATGTATTCATCGAAATCCACTCTTTTTCTAGCATCTGTATAGTCTCTAGCCGAAGAAAATTTTATGAATTTGGACTTATCAAAGATCCAGAAATCTTGAATACTAACGGACTCAAATAAATTATGACGTTCTTCCCATTGGGCAATGGTAAGAGGGGCTATGCTGAAATTCAAAAGCCCATTTCATTCCCTCATACTCTCCATCTTGATGCTCAACATAAATATCTGCTATTTGCCTTGTAGTGGGGATATACACTTCAAATTCCACAATTGCATTAGGAAATTTACCTTTTAACCAATTGTACATTATCCTGAAAGTAACCTTCTATAAAAAATAAAAAAAGGGCTCAAATCTTTGGTAGAATGGTGTTTGTCGAGAACAAAATCACCCAAAGAGAGGAGCACCTTTTAGGTGAAGTCTACCACACCCATCCATAAAATCAAGACCTAATTTCCCCTAAACCAGTCCACAAACATCGGAGGAAGCAAGATCTTCCTCGATTATCTCGAAAAAATTAAACTGAGCCAGGTGCTCCAAACCTTATCCGGAGGCAAAGCTCACAATGCACTGTTCCCAGTGCACCGCATTCTGCTATACCTCATCGTCGGCTGGATACTGGGCTGTGAGCGTCTGTTTCACTTTCGCCGATGGCAAAAGGACTCCCTCCTTCAGCGGTTTCTCGGTGGACGCTGTCCACACCACTCGCTTCTGTACAAGGAACTGGATCGGCTGGGAAAAACGAATCCTAATGTACGAATGGAACTCCGGCAAGTGAACCTCGAAGTGATCCGGCCTTGTCTGCCCTCCAAGCTCATTCTCGATTTGGATTCGACCGTGGAGACGGTCTACGGCAATCAGGCCCAAGCGGCGAAAGGCGTGAATGCCCATAAGCCGGGGCGCAAAAGCTATCATCCCTTGCTCGCTTTTGAAGGACAGTCCCGCCTTTGCCTGAATGCCGTGCTACGGGCAGGAAACGTTCACTCGTCCACCGAGGCCGCCCCTTTTCTGAAAGAGACCTTTGACCTCTTAGGTCAGCACCCGGTCCAATACGCCCGGTTTGACAAGGGCTTTGGCGGCGAAGACTTCTATTCGCTCTGGAAAGGACGGCAGATCGGCTATGTGGGCAAAATGAAATGGACCAAACGTTTGGCGGCTGAAGTGGCCGCTTGTCGGTATTGGAAACGTTACGTGGACGAAGACTGGATCATTGAAGGCATCGCCCTTTGGTACCAAGCCACGTCTTGGAAGAAACCGCGGCGGGTCGCCGTCATCCGCAAGGCAAAGTCGTTCAGGACGACCAAGCTTGTCTCCTGCTGTTTACCGATTGGGAGTATGAAGCGATCGTCACGAGCCTGGAGTGGGAATCCATCGATTTGTGGCGCTTTTACAACCAGCGGTGTTGTATGGAAAACTACATCCAGGAAGCCAAGTGCGGATTTGCCATCGATAAAATTCGCCACGGGCTCTTTTGAAGCCAATGAAATTGACCTGCTCGTCAAATTACTGGCCTATAACCTGTACGAGCGATTCAAACAAGATTGCTGCGAACCGGTTCATAGGGGCTACACGATTGCAAGGTTTCGTCTGGAATTCTTCCGGAATCTACGTGCTGGTAAGCCGTTTTGGAATATTCCCCCTGTTAATACACCCTGATTCTTACAGTTTTTTTGAGCGGTGAGTCTCTGGCTTCTTTGATCTTACGGGCTTTCGAAATTCAGGATAATATATATTATGTTATTTTTATGATCACCATTGTATCGAATTAAAGAAGTCGACCTTGACTTCAACGCCTGTCCAATCGTATAGTATGGTTATATCTTCAATTAAGGGAGAGATTTTGATGTCGGTGAACGTTCTTAACTAAGCAATTGCATATTCAGGGAGTATCATCAGGCGCTTGTACCCTTCGGGGACAGGTTTGTTTGTTGCTTTGTTGTTACCCTGATATTAGTTAAGAACATGCGGATATCATAAATCGCCTTCGGGATTATCTTCATCCAGGCCCTATTCCGTGCTGTGTTCAGCGCGGTTTTTTTGTTTTCAGATTTTGTAACTTCCCTTTAAACGTCTTCCATTCGATCCAAATAGCTTAGAAAAGAGCTGTTGCGTGAATAAATTGGAAACACGGAACTCGGAACTACAAAAGCTGCATAACAGGCTTATTTGATGATAAATTCCCTCTTTCCTTAAGGGCGGAGAATGAACGTTTTGTTCATTCTCCGCCCTTTTTTATTTTAACAGCAAGGTTTCCAAAATCCTGACACTACACAACTAAAGGAGCGATTTATTCATGAACGAAACTACAATGCTGCGTTTGGAATATGATCAAATTAAAATAAGAGTTTCCGAATGTGCTTTTTCTTACCTGGGTAAGCGTCACGCTGCTTCTATGCGCCCAATTACTGATATCCGTACAATTAAGATTCGTCTTGACGAAACGAACGAAGCCTTACAGATCATTCGCCATGGAGCAAGCGTCCCTGTCCCTTCGTTGGAAGGAATGGAGCACATTCTTCATCTGCTCGGGACCGGGTATATGTTCAGCGAGCGCGATTTTTCTCATATGGCCCAATTCATTAGAAGCTGCATTCAACTAATAAAATATATGCATTCCAAGGCGGACGCTGCTCCAACCGTCAGCGCTTATGCATCTTCCATGTATAGCATGGAGCCACTTCTATCCGAAATCGAAAGATGTATTCATTCGGGACGTGTGACGGATATCGCCAGTAAAGAACTAGCTAAAATTCGCAAAAAAATTGCGGTTACTGAAGAACGTATCAAGAGAAAACTTGACTCTCTCACCAGCCGTCACCGATCCATTATGCAGGAAAATATGATTAGTCAGCGCAATGGCCGTTACGTGCTTCCAATCAAAAAAGAATTCCGTAAACAAGTGAAAGGCAATGTACTGGATGAATCGGGAAGTGGTCAAACGGTTTACGTTGAACCTGCCGAGATCACGAATCTGCAATTCGATCAGAGCGCGAACATGGCAGAAGAATCAAAAGAAGAAACGAAAGTACTGGGAGACCTAACGGCAATGGCTGAGTTATACAATCGGGAACTAAGCATCAATACAGAGACGGTAGGTGTACTGGATTTTTTATTGGCAAAAGCCAAATACGCCATGACTCTGGATGCTGTCCCTGTCGAACTTAACCTTGACGGGATTATAGACATCCGAGGTGCACGTCACCCGTTGATGTCCAATACCATGGTGCCGCTTGATTTCTCAATTGGTGAAGGATATTCCTCACTCATCATCACCGGACCGAACACAGGCGGAAAAACGATGGCCCTCAAAAGCGTCGGTCTATTAACATTAATGGTGCAATCTGGGCTACTGGTACCTGTTTTGCATGGCAGCCGAATGGCTGTATTCGAGGAAATTGTGGTTGACATCGGGGATGGACAAAGCATTGAACATGCTTTGAGCACCTTTTCTGCACACATCCGCAACATGATTAGCATTTTAGAAACGACGGGCAACTCTACTCTGATCCTGATTGACGAGATGGCATCTGGTACCGATCCGGGAGAAGGGGTAGGCCTCTCTATCGCGTTGCTAGAAGAATTCCACCGTCGCCGGGCGACAGTAGTGGCTACAACCCACTTTAGCGAAATCAAGCATTTTGCTGAAAACACACCGGGATTTCAGAATGCTCGTATGGAGTTTGATACCGAAACGCTGCAACCATTGTACCGACTTCGCATTGGAGAGGCCGGAGAAAGCTATGCATATGCGATTGCCTTGAAGCTGGGCATGTGGACACGTATTATCGAGCGTTCTGAGGCCATTTCTGCAGGCAGAGTGTCTCGGAAAACACAGGAATCGTTTGTTATTCCCCCTTCTGTAGATGATGAAAAGTCTGATGATGCAAATAAGCCTCTCCCTAAAAAAGCAGCTTTAGACGGTACAGTCACAAAACGGGGGAAACAAGAAATTCCTCTCAAAACCAAGCCATTTGCCCTTGGTGATAGTGTTTATGTAGGCTACCTGGATCGAACTGGAATTGTATACAAAACCGAGGATGAACGGGGGAATGTCGGGATTTTAATCCAAGGACAGAAGCTAACCATAAACAAAAAGAGGCTCGCCCTTCACATCGCTGCTACTGAATTGTATCCTGACGACTATGATCTGGATATTGTTTTAGAAACCAAGGAAAACCGCAAAAAACGAAAACTGCTGGGACGCAAGCATGTCGAAGGAGTGATGATTGAATCTCCCCCGGAAAATGAAATATAGACGCATGCGTATATTCTCAATATAAAAAATAAGTTATTTTTATATTGTCAGTGAAACTTGAATCTGCAAGCGGACACTTGATAAGAGTGATCCACTTGCAGATTTTACCACACAAAAAACATAATATATATTATGTAAACTTAATGATTCCTTACTAGAGAGGGACAAGATAAATCAGACATCCAAAGTTCATGTAAAACTCGGCTTCTAACCTTCAATCCAGCTTCATTATATAAAGCTCCTATATCAAACGTCTGTAATGCAAAAAAAGCGTGTCCAAAGTTAAGGCACGCTCTTTTATTGTTATTTTATTTGTTTGTAATACTCAATCCCGCGCTCATCGAAATATAACTTTTGTTATCATTCAAGATGATAGGATTGTTTGTAGTTATATATAGCACCTTGCAAATTCGCTTCATTGCCTAATCTACTTTGTTCAATATCTGCACGCACAAAATTATAGAAAGAATCCTTATAAAGCTTTTCTAGCTCTTCCCTAATGGTAATAACCAGTAATGGATTTTCAGATATGCCTCCCCCAATTACAAACTTTTCAGGATCAAGTATGGATTGCAAATTAATGATTTGTGTTGCGATGTTCCTACAGTATTCTCGAAAAATCGTTTGGACCGTGCCATCACCTTCTTCAATGAACTTGAATATCTTTTCACCTGTCATAGAATCTGCAGGAAGGTCTTTGGCTTTCGCAACGGTTTTAGTTAAAACAAAACTACTCCCTTGCATACCAAGCAAGTAATCATCATTGTCTGCATTTTCGTTGTTCGTTCTAATGAAGGAGAACTCCCCAGCTGATAAATGATGGCCCTTCAACAATTTCCCTTGAGAGATGATTCCACCGCCCATCCCTGTTCCAACGACCAGAACGACACCATCGGTAATCCCTTGTAATGAACCACGCCATGCTTCTCCAAGAGCAGCACACTTTCCATCATTTTCAATCGCTACAGGCTTGTGAAACGCTTTCTTAAAAACGTCAAGCATATTTATATCATTTATATATCTTAATGAACCGCCATGCACCATGTGACCGCTTTCAGAATTCACAATACCTGGCATACTGACGGCTATACCTTCACATTCATCCATAAACTGATTATGAATTTGCTTCAAAGCTACAAGCAGATTCTCAAGTGAGTCCAATGGAGTTTTAACTTTCCCCTTGCACATAAATTCACCTTGAAAATACAAACTAAATTTAATAAAAGAGCCACCAATATCAAAAACCAGTATTTTATTTTTCATGCTACGTATAGTCCTTTCATGAGGCATTTGGGGTCTTCTCTCCATAACGATAATTAATATTATTGCTTTTGTAAATCCATCATTTTTTTTATCGTTAATAAGACACCGTTTTCTTCGTTGGATTTAGTGATAAAACTGGCTGCATTTTTAGTATTATCACATGCGTTTTTCATAGCAAAACTATATTTTGCTATACTCATAAGTTCCACATCATTTTCACCATCTCCAAAAGACAGGGTCTCATCCTCAGTAACCCCCAATATCTCTTGGAGTTTTCTTACCGTCTCCCCTTTATGGGTATGAAGGGCTGTAATATCCAGCCAATTTGCTTCAGAATCAACGATATAAATTTGATCCATTAGAGTCTTTTCAACATGTTTTCTTAATAAGGAACTTCTTCCAGCTGGATCATATACAGTTATTTTAAGAAAGCTACTGTTGATTTGATCAAATGAATCAATTTTAATCACTTCTTTATACGAGCCTTTCACAATTTTATAGTATTCGTCTTGAATATAAGAATGAACAAATGCTGCTTCCGTTGTACATGCTATGATAATGAAATCATTGGAAAAACTTTCGATATCTCTTATCGCTTGTAAAGCTAAATTGCGTTCAATCGTAAACTCTTTGACGACGACTCCATCCTTTTTAATCCGCGTAGCACTGTCCCCTAAGATCCAGATCCCTTTTCCGTGCTCGCCAAATAATTCTTCTACTCTTTCACACTGCTTGCCTGTACAGGCTACAAAGGAAATATTATTTTCTTGCATTTCTCCATACACCTGATTAAATAATTCGACATCGAAAGTGCTACTATTATTCAGAAAAGTACCATCCAGATCACTTACTACCAGTTTAAACATATATAAATCCCCCTTAAAATATAAAGATCTTTATTAGTCAAGTTTAATTTATGGGTTTTCATTTTCTTTCCATGGATCAACATCAAAATCTCTATTAAAATCTTCAAACATTCGTGCTGCAAGCTTTTGAACATGAGGAGAATGTACCAAACTACTGATCATGAAATACATAATGATTAAAATTATGATACATGAAATACCTTCTATCGCCCACACAGTCACACCTCCTTATTTCCGTAAATCCAACTTAGTTCCAGAACTTGATCCATTTAATAGGTGCATTGCAAATCCTGTACACTTATTAAACCATTTAATTAAACACATTAATAAAGCGAGTAAAAAAAGCCTCTTTATTAAGTGGACATACAAAGTTATTCAAAAAAATCATCGATGGAGCGGTAAGGTTTTACTTCCTTAGGCTGCCCGGATAATGCTAAGCACCAATAAGTACCAACCCATATAACTGAGCAAAGTAAAATCAGTGAGATCATAGAGTGCCCTCTCTTTCTCTTTTAGGTTACACGTTTACTTTAGCTGATGAAACGCGTTTCAGGTCAAGCGATAATTTATAGAAAAGCACATTTTTGTCATGGATGTTTATGATTTAAGATATAATCTTGGGTTAACCGTTCAAAGTTCTCTTTTTCAATGTACGATTCACTTGTTCTGAACTGAACAGCATAAAAAGAAGGAAAACAATGACGGCAATCGGAAAAAAATGAATACTTGTCTGAGAAGCTATAACCCCAAAAATGGGAGGAAGTAATGTCGTTCCTGTATAAGCAACTGCCATTTGATATCTCATGAGTTTGGAAGAATTCTCTTTACCAAACCGAGTTGGCGTTTCATGAAGAAGTCCAGGGTAAATCGGCGCAAGTCCTAACCAATAAGAATAAACCCAGGTAATCATATATACATTATTTAAAGACAATGATTGGACGTTCCAATTCTTTTAGAGTTAACCCTCTCAAACCTGTTTTAAAATCTTCATAAAATAAATCTGAGAAAATAACCTCAGGGTACAAAGGCATCTTATGTTTAGATTTGTAGGATTCTAAAAAATGAAAGAAAGACACTTCTTCTATATTCTCTCTATAGATCACAATTCGATCAGGATCAAATACAGATTGTAATATTTGAATAATTTCACATATACTATTGAAGAAAACTTCCGTTCCCTTACTCTCATCCCAAACTATCGACGGAAGGAATTTGATTTCACCAGCCAATCCATGTTTGCCTTTTAAAACCCCATTTCGCAAATAAATCCCCATTCCTGGTGGAGAATTCTCAGGAAAATAAATAGCCAGTACACATTGATCTTCATCTATTTGTTCTCTATAGACGTAACCACATACAGCGGCATTTACGTCATTCTCCACAATAACCGGCAAACCAAATTTGCTTTGCACATCCTCTGCCAACCGAATTCCATTTAATCTTTCATGACTGCTGACTGTAATTTCTCCATTTACAGATTGTCCCGGGATTCCTATTCCAATAACTTTAATGGAAGGATAGAGGGAAATGTTGTCTTGAATCGTGGAATAAAATTGTGTAGCATTAAAAATTTGAAAGGGATGCTCTTCTTTCATCAGAGCATCCTCATTTAAATTAACTACCGTAGTACACACTACATCTGTCCCTTGTTTTTCATTAATATGTATAATCAGTGCTAGACTATACTCATAATTAAAACGATAGGTTAACGCATGCCTGCCTCCGTTTGAAGGAACGATTTCATCTTCAAAGATCTCTCCATTATTAAGCAATTCCTGCATAAGGGTATTGATAGTTACCACACTTAAATCAGTCAATGCGGCTAGTTGAGGTTTTGTTGTCTTACTAATCTGTTTCAATACTTTCCGAACCAGGTTCAGATTTATTTCTTTAATTAAATTTGTATTAGCTTTTTCCATACATAGCACCTTCTTTTTATAAAATCATAAAACAACTTTATAAACCATATTTATAAAGTTGTTTTACCAATTTTGCAACTAAATATTACCTTTGTCAAGGCAATATCGTACTAACCTTTAATTCACTATTGCTTTCCAGCTTATTCTGAATTATTCTCATGCTTAACATAAGATGATCGCTAAAATAAGGAGGCTAATCTATTGAAGAATGCTGTTGAAGAACCAAAATCGAATCGTATGCGCAAAATGATTGGGTGGCAGCTAATCAGTATCAGGTTGGAGCAAATCAATCAAAAACAAAACTAACGCTATGAAAAAGAATACTACGTTCATGATCATAATGACCTAAAGCCGTTGATGTAATTTTCAAGTCATTATGTAACTTCCTCTGACGAGTTTACATAATGATTATTATGTAAACTATTTTTCATTTAATCTCAACTTTCATGCTATACTTACAATCCTGATATCGGTATCTGAATATCCAGCTTATCCATTGCTTTTTCTTTTTCCCGATCAGTGACATGTGTATATACTGTGGTTGTCTGAATGGATGAATGCCCCAGTAGCTCCTGTACGGTACGCAGATCTGCTCCCTTACGTAATAGCATTGTCGCAAATGTATGTCTCAGCTTATGGCTGGAATAAGCCTCCCGGCGATCTATACTCTTATCTTGCTGGAATCGTTCGAACGTTTCTGTAGCGATCTGTTGAATGGTGCGCACTGCCAGACGGCGGCCTTTTTGGGATATGAACATCGCATCCTCTTTACCTCTCCACGGCGTCAATCTTTCCTCCAACGCATGCTCTACAAAATCACATACGGCTTCCGGTACCGGGAGAGTACGCCACTTACGTCCTTTACCGAACACATCTAAGGTACGTCTTTCTCGGCTGTAATCCGAGACATTCAATGAATGAACCTCCCCCACCCGCAATCCCATGTAGACCATCAGCAGAAAAATAGCCATATTACGATTTGCATATTTCCCCTCCACCGCGAGCAAAAACGGATGAATATCCTTTTCATCCAGATAGACGGGCATACGATTCTTTTCAGTTTTTGCTTTTTTGATTCCCGCTGCCGGATTTGTGCTGCATAACTCAAATTCCTGTAGCGCTTTAAAAAAACTGTTCACCGCTGCATGCTTCCGGTTCCGCGTACTATCTCCGGCGCCTCCCTCCCGCGCTTTAGACAAATACGACATAACATGAATCTTCTTCACCTGATCGAGTGGTTTTTCACGCAACGTGCGTAAAAATTGCTTTACATCCCCCATATAATTTTTTTGCGTATGTATCGTATATCCCGCATCCTTCATCCAGATCAAAAAAGCTTCCAGCTCCTCAGTATATATTTCATCAGTTTCTTCAGTTGAATCGAGCCCCACATGTCGTAACTCTTTTTTCATCCCGTTCGCCTCCAATTCAGTTCATATTCCGAAATATACTGTAAAATGATCATTTTCGTCTGATTTTTATCGACAATCCAATCGACATCTTATGCAGGAGGGATTCTAAAAGTCGTTTTAAACCTAAACAGCGTATAATTTATATTATACGCTGTTTTTTTAGCGCTTTTTAAGTATAAATAAAGCGCTCCCCTCTTGTCCAGCCTGGTATCGCCTTCAAGCAGACATTTCAAAGCACTTAACGGGGTGGCATAGGGTCAGAGGGGGTCGATCCCACAATGTAGACAAATTAAAACACGCTCAAGAAAAGTTCTCCGAATGTAATTCATTCATATCCAAAACAAAACTAAATAGCCAATAGTCTTGCATGCAGCACCACTTCTCTACTTCATCAGCAAGCTGGGGCGCTGCTCTCGATCGGTAGCAGTCAAAATCGCCATAGTGGCCAAAACATGAATATCATATGCAGTTTCCAGCTCGCTATCCGGATCATCTTCCGGCGCGTGCACCATCTCCATATGATAGCCTGCTAGCTGATTGTAATTTTCACCCAATAGCAGCAGTGGATCACCAAGAATTTCACCGATTTTCGAGATGATGACCGTGTGATCCAGCTTCTGGACAAATTTCGAGCAGAGCGTAGAAACAGTCTTGTTCACAGGAAAAGCATGAACTGAGCTGCCTGACGGCAAATTTCTGCTGGACGCCTACATGCCTTATCATTTAAACTATTAAAAATTAATTTTCGAAAGAGTGAGATTACAACGACAGCATGAGGCTCCAGCACCCGGATCTTACAAACGAAAATACAAACATCACTTTCTGTCAGCCGAAACCCTGATTCATAACTACATAATAATTATTATGTAAACTAAGATTGGAGGATGATTGTATGATTAACAAATTGTACTGGTTACCGATCGGTCAGCTTGATATTGATCGCTCCTCACTCAACCATCATGCACAGCCCGGTGAACTGGTGCGCCTGCAAATCTGGTCGTATCTGCTGGAGACAGATCACGGTCCGATTCTCATTGATACCGGTATGCCGGATTCGTTTATCAACAATCCAAATTATTTTAAAAGTACACCGTTTGAAGGGCGCTTCATTCCCCATATGTCAGCCGATGATAGTATCGTGGCTGTACTGGATCGGATCGGCTATCAACCGGACGATATCCATGCCATCGTAATCTCTCATATGCATATGGATCATGCTGGAGGCAATCCGCATTTTCCGAATACACCGATTTATGTGCAGCAGACCGAAGCAGACGCTGCGATCGGTAATCTGGAGTATGCGCCACCGGAATGCGTGCAGGCGGACTTGAATTACCGACTGCTTCAAGGGGATCATGAGCTGGTTCCAGGTTTGCAACTGTTCTATACTCCGGGTCATTCGCCGGGTCATCAGTCCGCGCTGGTCACAACAAAGGAATCGGGTCCGGTCATGCTGACGATTGATGTTGCCTACACGCAGGAGAATTACGCAAACGACGTGCCGTTTGACGGCTTTGACCGTGAACAGGCACGCCAGTCAATCGCCCGCATTCAGCAGATTGTGCAGGAGGTTAAGCCGAATCTGTTGTTCTTCGGTCATGATCCTGAGCAGGTAGCCGTTCAGCCGGTATATCCACAATACAAATAATGATAATAAAGCAGCTATTTCTCCACCATTCCGGATCTTTTCGGTCCGGGGTATAAAGAAATTGGTATTATGAATGCACACAAAATAGACGTATCCGGAGCCGTGCTTCATTCGGATCATGGCTTCCAGTATACGTCTACGGCGTACACACAGGACTTGAAAAGTTCGGCCTCAAAGGCAAGTGGTGCGGACTGGCAGAATAGTCGTAATTCGGCCAGCTCCCCTCATGATCTCAATTTCTTCATTTGATTTTTAAATAATCATTATTGTATCTCCTCACTTCCAAAATGTTATAGCCTCTTATTCTTTTCTTTTCATTAGGTAGTTGTAATGACTCCGACATTTAGAACTGCAAAATTTGGTTAACTGAGCTCGCTGATATGGAATAAACCAATGTTGCATTGAATACACCTTTGCAGTTCTAGTTGCTCCCCTCCATAGCTTTCAGCAAAATTTTAAATGGATTAATACACTAAATCCGTTTATATCAAAAAACATGAGCTAGTCAAATTATATACATGAAGTTAATTACGTCTAATCTCCTGTTATCGCCAGCATCAGGAAGTATATCTAAGAACTCATGGGGTGAGTCGCTGTCGACACGGCATGGATGATGAGAAAAAGTAATTTGCAGTCTCGCTCCGTTTTCCCTTGATCATCTAGCACGATATACTTAAAGAAGTCGAAAGGCAAACTTATATTCAGCCTATGCTCATTTCAAAAATGTAGGTTTATTCATGACAAAGGGAGTGTTCATTTATTTATGAGTACCGAAATGCTGGAACGTCGAAGTGAAATTCTAAAACGAAACATCCATCAGTTGCTGGTTCAGGAAAATCAACACGGCGTGACACGTCAGGAAAATTACACGTTGCATAAAATGATCAGAGAGCTGCATCAAACCTCTCATGCCTTGAATACTTCCCGTTGAGATAAAAGGCTGCTAAATCAAATGAAAAAAATAACCTTCAGCCCCACTTCCTTAGTGGTGTTGAAGGTTATTTTAATTGACAGGTGGTATCCTTTCGTGATGTTACCCTTTGGAGCGACTCAGCAGATATAAAAAGTATGGCGCACCAATGATGGCTACAATCAAACCTGTCGGTATTTCTTTCTGTAAAGGTAAGGATCGTGTGATCGTATCCGCTACAAGTACCAGGAGTGCTCCGACTAAAGCACAGGTTACCAGTAGCATTTTATGCTTCGGACCCACCAGCTTTCTCGCCAAATGTGGAGCCACCAAACCGACAAAGCCGATACCGCCGCTAACCGAAACACTAGAACTGGCCAATCCAACCGCAGCAGCGAGAAGGAGAATACGTTCCTTTTCGATAGGTGTACCCAACCCCGATGCCGTCTGATCTCCCAGATTAAGCACATTCATCACATTTGCTTTGTAGTATGCGAAAGGAAGCAATACAATCAGCCAAGGCAACAGAGCCATTACGAATTTCCAGTTTGAGCCCCAGATGCTTCCTGCTAACCAATTAGCTACAAACGTGTAGCTTTCAGGTGTCAGCTTAAGAGTCATAATGATCATCGCAGCACTGATACCCGCCGCTACGCCAATTCCGCTCAGCAGTAGCCTTGTCGGGGAAATTCCTTCGCCTTTCTTGTAAGAAAGCGCGTAGATGAGAATAGCAGCTGCTCCTGATCCAATCAGCGCAAGAGCGGGAAGTAAAAACAATGAATTCGTAGTTTGCATAGATGGAAAAAGCAATACAAACAGCATGACCATCAGCCCGGCGCCCGCATTAATCCCCAGAATACCAGGGTCCGCTAGGCCGTTACGTGAGACCCCTTGCATGATGCAGCCAGAAACAGCGAGACCTGCACCGATTAGAAGAGAAATAACCATTCGCGGCAATCGGAATTCAAAGAGGATTAATTCCTGCTGTGGAGTCCCTTGTCCAAACAAGGTTCTAAATAGCTCCATTGGCGAAAGCCGGATGGTTCCCGTATTCGCGCTTATGGTGAACGCAGCAATGAGCAATACGAGCAGAATAATTACAACCATCCAATCATGGATTTTTTTACGATGACTAGCTTTGGCAATAGCCCCATTCGTAACGTTATTCATCTTACAGCGCCCTCCTTTCTTTACGTGCCAGATAAAGGAAGAATGGAACCCCAATTAAGGCAATAAGTACGCCCACCGGTGTTTCCTCAGGTGCGTTAATCATACGGGCTGCCAGATCGGCAAACACAATGAGTAAAGCTCCCATAATGGCCGAGCATGGAATAATCCAGCGATAATCGACGCCAACCAGCTTGCGGGTTATATGGGGAATAATTAATCCCACGAAACCTATAGAACCAACCAACGACACCGCTGCACCCGCCAGAATCAGAACAAGAATCATCCCGACTACCTTTACCACCCCAGTTCGCTGACCAAGACTTAACGCAATTTCGTCTCCCAAACTAAGCAGCGTAATGGAGCGCGACAACATGAGAGCGCCGATAAAAGCTGCCACAACCCAAGGCAAAACTATACCGAGCTGAACCCACTTGGTTCCACTAAGCCCTCCGGCATACCAAAAGGCTAAATCCTGTCCAACATTAAAGTACAAACTGATCGCATCTCCTAAGGCAGACAGCAATGCCGTGACAGCTGCACCCGCCAATACAAGACGAACTGGCGTAAGACCTGATTTGGATATGGAGCTTGTACCATATACCATCACAACAGCCAGAGCTGCACCAACAAAGGAATACAACATTAACTGTAAAAAGGAAGATCCGGGAAAAAGGGCAAAGCAAATCGCCATCGCCAAGCTGGCTCCCGAGTTCAGTCCAAGCAAGCCCGAGTCAGCAAGCGGATTTCGGGTCATTCCTTGCATAATTGCACCTGCTACGGCAAAGCAAACTCCGATTAGAACCCCACCCAGAATCCGAGGTAGACGGATTTCCCAAATAATTTGATGGTTTTGTAACTCGGGTTTAAAATGAAAAACGGCGTTCCATACCTCTTCTAGCCTAATAGAGGCTGCACCAAAAGATAGGGATAGCGCGATACCGAACGCTAAAAGTCCAAGCCCAGCTGTCAGGATAAGCGAAGCCGCCCAAGGTCGCGAGTGGAATTGAGTCGGCGACTGGTTATGATTACTTTGAGCGGGGCTATCCGATGATTCTGATAATTTCATAACTATTGTTCACCCTTACTGTTGAATAGTATGTAGCTATCACGAACTGTGTTGAAGATGATGTTGATAATGAGAATTATTATCATGCAATCTTTACTATTGTAAATTAATGTGGCAACGGCTTCAATAGCAAATTTCGAGGAATGCCTAATGATCTGCCCTATTGTGAAAAAATAAAGCCCTTCGGCATAAATACCAAAGGGCTGCCAACAACACCGAAGCGACTACTTCTGTGCGGCGTTCTCTTTATTCCGCTGGACGATCATATCTGCGATTTCTTCAGCTTGCCCTACAATAGCGATGGGATCGAAGTACCAATATCGATCCTCCTGGAGCTCAAAAACCTTACCTTGCCGGACCGCATTCAGTGATTTCCATATGCTGTCTCCTTCGTAACCACCCAAATCCTTGTTAACCGTCAGAAAGATATAAGAGCCGGCATATTGATTAATGACTTCTTTTGACACCGATTTCCATTGAGTCTCACCTAATAATTCTTTTTGGACAAGCGGCGGAGGTGTCAAATTCAGTCCTCTGTATACCGCCTGTCCTCCTCTGCCAAAATTATCACCATAGACATAGTATTCTTTTTCCGAAGCTTCCATTACGGTGAAAGTATCCCCAGGCTGAACAATTCCCTTTAGCTTGTCACGTGCAGCCTGCATCCGCTGATCGTATTGAGCAAGCCATGTTTTGGCTTCCTGTTCTTTTCCAAGCAGCTCACCAAAAGCTGTCAGTTCCTCATGCACATTCTTGTACGTTCCATAAGGAATCACGATGGTCGGAGCAATTTTACTGTATTTTTCATATTCAGAAGCATCTTTGGAACCAATCAGAATCAAATCCGGCTGCAGAGTCAATACTTTCTCAATGGATACACTTCCGCGGTCTCCAATGCTTGTAATTCCCTGTACAAGATCCTTCGAAAACGGATTATCCAGATAATATTTAACACTTCCCACAGGTTTAATTCCTAGTGCTAATAAATCATTCAGGTACAAATCCACTACAACCCGCTGAGGGTGAACCGGAATCTTAATATCTCCATGAATCGTTTTGACTGTTTTCGTTTCCTCTGACTTTTGTTCACTAGAAGTTTGATTCTGCTTTTCATCCGGTTGCTTTACGTTTCCACCACAGGCGGTAAGAACTAAAATGACTGACAGAAGCATCATCACAATCCACATTTTCTTTGTCAAACCCGTTCATTCCTCTCTCTATTTACGGCGTCATATCGACCTATTTACGTTCCATATTGAGCTTGGTGCAGGCGGCTATATGCCCCTTTTACTGCCAATAACTCTTCATGTCTGCCTTGCTCGGCAATCCCTTGATCTGCAACTACGATAATGCGGTCAGCATTTTTGATCGTTGCCAAACGATGCGCAATAACGAGTGTCGTACGGCCTTGGGATAGCTCTGTCAGCGCCTGCTGAATCGCGGCTTCTGTCTCTGTATCCAATGCTGATGTCGCTTCATCTAAAATGAGAATTGGCGGATTTTTAAGGAACATCCGGGCAATAGACAAACGTTGCTTTTGACCACCGGAGAGCTTCACACCTCGCTCACCGATCATTGTATCCAGACCATCCGGATATGAGCGAACAAGGTCTTCAATCTGAGCTCGACGAGCAGCATCCCAGATTTCTTCTTCCGAAGCATCCAGCTTACCATAAGCGATATTTTCACGAATCGTTCCATCAAAGAGGAATACATCCTGCTGTACGATACCAATCATGGATCGCAGCGATTCCAGCTTCATTTCACGGATATCCATCCCATCAATGGTAATGCTGCCTTCCTCGACATCGTAGAAGCGAGGCAACAAACTGCAAAGTGTCGTTTTACCTGCTCCTGAAGGCCCCACAAGTGCTACGGTTTCACCCGCATGGATAGATAGGTCCACTTTGCGTAATACCTTATCTTTGTTCTCGTAACCAAACGTTACACCTGCAAAGTGAATATCTCCGTTAAGATGGCTAACCGCCTTGGCTCCTGGCAGATCTTCTACATCCGATTCACTTTCCAGTAAATCCAGATACCGTCGGAAGCCAGCAATCCCTTTCGGATACGTTTCGATGACAGAATTAATTTGTTTAATCGGCCCCAGGAATACATTAGACAACATCACAAATGCGATAAATTCCCCGTAGGTCATCTGTCCTTCGATAACAAACCATGTTCCACACACAAGCACAAACAATGAAACCAGCTTCATTAGTATAAAACTAATTGAGGAATTCCAGGCCATAATCCGGTACGCGATCAGCTTCGTTTTACGGAAACGCCCATTATTTTCAGCAAAACGTTCCATCTCATGGGCTTCGTTGGAGAACGCTTGAACAACGCGAATCCCGCTGACGTTATTTTCAATACGAGCGTTGTAATCCGCAATATCAGAAAACATACGATGGAAAGCAGCAGACATTTTTCGGCTGAAATAAAGAGACAAGTAAATCATGAGGGGTACAATAATGAAAGTCAGTACAGCCAGCTTCCAGTTAATACCGAGCATGATACCAAAGGCTCCCCCCAGTGTCATCAATGCGATAAACAAATCTTCGGGGCCGTGGTGAGCAATTTCCCCAATATCCATCAGATCGTTGGTCATACGTGAAACGAGATGCCCTGTTTTGTTATTGTCAAAAAAGCGAAAAGATTGCTTTTGTACTCGATCAAACAGCTTTTTACGCATGTCCGATTCGATGTTGATGCCCAGCTTGTGCCCCCAATAGGTAACCACGTAATTCAGCGCAGCACTTATGACATAAATACCGAGTAGAGCTAGACAGGCATATAAAATCCATTTCCAGTTCCCGCTGGGCAGCAAATCATCGACCACCCGGTTGACTGCAAGCGGAAAAGCCAGCTCCAGCAGTGCAGCTAGCAAGGCACAAGAGAAATCAATGATGAACAAAGTCCGGTAAGGACGGTAGTATTCAAAAAATCGTCTAAGCATAGTCATGACTTCTCCTTTCTAATTTCGAGTGATTATTTAGGATCGACGGAAAGCATGTTAACGGCTTCATCCAGCGATTTGTCAATAGCAAGCGGCGAGTAGGTAAACCACGGGTCAGCTTTGATGAAATACACTTTGTGGTTCTTGACAGCCGGGAGATTTCTCCACAGTGCACTTTGCTCAATTTGCTTAAGCATTCCGTCCTTGCTCGCTTCATCATAAACCAGCATAATAATACGGTCTCCTGACAGTTCAGGCAGCTTTTCCATTGAAATGCTATCGTATACAAAGTTAAACTTCGGGTCATTTTCCAGCTTCTGTCGTATGTACTCAGGAGGATTCAATTCCAGTGAACGGTAAATGACATGTCCTACATTTCGCGCTCCATATACTCTTAGCACATCCTTACCGTAGGTCATATAAATGGTAACCGTTTCATCTTTTTTGAATTTTCCAGCCAGCTTCTTTCGACCTTCTTCAGCCTTTTTGTCGAAACTAGCGATCCACTGCTCGGCTTCCTTGTCCTTACCCAGCACGGCTGCGACATCCCGCAGTTGCTTAAATACATCCCCATCTCCAAACAAAACGACTACGGTTGGAGCAATTTTCTCCAGCTGCTCTTTCACTTCTGGCGTGGTATCTTCTGTTGTGATGATGAGGTCCGGTTGTAGCTCCAGCACCTTTTCTACATTTGTCGGGTTCCCAATATCCGCAACTCCGTCAATCTTACCTTTTAAATAGTCGCCTTCCAACAAATGGGAAGCAGCACCTGCAGGCTTAACTCCCAAGGCCAGCATAGCATCCAAATATTGTGTTGTGACGACTCGCTGTGGATTTGCAGGGATACTGATCTTATTGCCAGTGGCATCAGTATATTCGCGCATGACAACCGTTTTGGATTGCCCGGAAGGATCATTAGTGCTGGTCTTGTCGTTTGTCTGGTTCTTGCTAGCTGCGTTTCCACATGCACTCAATACAACCATCAAAAGAACCACAAGACAAAGCGTGGATTCCCATTTTAATCTGTACCTTTGTTGCACAATATACGTCCTCCTTAGATATATACAATTCATAATATGATAGTGATTCTCATTATCATATAATTGTTATTCTATCTTTTACCGTCTCTTCTTACAATACAAAAATTAAAAACTTCCATTTATGTGGTATGTATCATCATCGTAGATTAGTCAAAAAAAGGACTGATGCGTATGTTTTGCATCAGTCCGAAGGCTTAATATGTCGGGTCAAGTACCCATTTTATTTCGATTGGTCCACCAACTCCAGCTTAGCAGGAATTGATGTTTTCACAGTTTTACCTTGAAGTACATCCTTGGCTGCCTGCACCGCCAATTGTCCAATAAGCTCGGGTTGCTGAGCTACAGTGGCTGTCAGTTTCCCTTCCTTAATTGATTTAAGCGCATCCTCGTTACCGTCAAAACCGATGACTGGAATGTTCTTACCTGAGCTTTGGATTGCTTCGATAGCACCCAACGCCATTTCATCATTGTGGGCAAATACAGCCTGTACGTCCGGGTTTCCTTGCAGCAGATTTTCCATCACGTTCAAACCTTTGGTCCGATCAAAATCGGCCGATTGCTTGGCTATGACTTTCAGATCCTTATCTGCTACTTCATGGAAGCCTTTCCCACGTTCACGGGTAGCGGATGCTCCTGGAACACCTTCCAGCTCAATCACTTTGGCACCTTTTCCAACTTGATCAATCACATATCTGGCAGCCATTCGTCCTCCCTCTACGTTGTCTGAAGCGACGAGTGCTTTTACGTCTCCTTTGTCAGCAGAACGATCCAGTGTAATAACCGGGATGTTCAATGCATTCGCTGATTGTACCACAGTGGAGATGGCCGACGAATCTGTCGGATTAATGAGTAACGCGTTTACTCCCTGTTGAATCAGATCATCCACGTCATTACTTTGTTTCGCCGAATCATTTTGTGCATCCACAACAATGACCTGCATTCCTTGTTTTTTGGCCTCTGCCACAACTCCGTCTTTGAGAGAGACGAAGAATGGATTGTTCAGCGTTGAGATCGACAAGCCGATTTTAATGTCCTTCAGGTTCGCGGCCGCTTTAGGTTTGGCCCATTCGGGCGGTTCCAAGGAACACCCTGTCATGAGCAGGAGCAGCAAGGCAGTCATGATTAATATAAGCTTTTTCATATTTATGTGTCTCCTTCTACGCAGATTAGGTGTATTATGCGGATTTTTTACGGTCAATCAATACAGCAATAGCGATGACTATCCCTTTTACGACCATTTGATAAAAAGAGTTAACCCCCAGCAAGTTCAAGCCATTGTTTAGTGTACCGATGATAAGCACACCAATTAACGTACCTACGATTCGTCCGCGTCCTCCCGAGAGGCTTGTTCCACCTAATACGACAGCCGCAATGGCATCCAGTTCATAAGAAGTACCCGCTGTCGGTTGTGCCGAGTTCAAACGTGAGGTCAAGATAGCACCCGCCAACGCGGAAAGCATTCCAGCCAGAGAGTAAATCCAAATTTTCACACGCGGTACTTTAATACCGGATACAATCGAAGCCTTCTCGTTACCACCGATGGCATACGTTTTGCGTCCGAATGGTGTTTTATGCAAAATGATCCATAGGACAGCAAAGGTAATGAGCATCGTAATCGCTGGAACCGGAATACCGAACTGATAGCCACGACCGAACAATTGAAATACCAGACTGTCTCCGAGTCCTGTAATAGGGTTACCGTTGGTATAAACGAGTGTTAATCCTCTGAAAATGGTCATGGTTGCTAGTGTAGCGATGAACGGAGCCATTTTACCTTTCGTAATCATCAAGCCGTTGACCATGCCCATCACGCCACCCAATGCACAGCCAATGATAATCGCCAAAATAGGATCGAACCCGGCCAGCATCATATTTGCGACAAACGCACTGGATAGTGCTAATATGGAGCCGACTGACAAATCAATTCCGCCTGTGAGAATAACGAAGGTCATACCGAACGCAATTAACGCATTAATAGATACCTGGCGCAATAAATTCAAAATATTAAGCGGTTCCAAAAAGCTGGGATTTAAGACCGATACGATAATTACCAAAATAATGAGTCCCAACAACGGGCCAAGCTTCTGTGTGATTTGTGACATTTGAAAGCCTTTGCTGCTTTTTGATTCATTCATAGTTGTCATATTACTGTCCTCCTGTAGCTAGCGTCATAATATTTTCTTGTGTGGCTTCTTCCCTGCTCAGCTCTCCGCTGATCTTTCCCTCGTGCACCACGACAATACGATCGCTCATGCCGAGTACCTCAGGGAGTTCCGAGGATACCATGATAATCGCGACTCCACGTTCGGTCAGCTCGTTCATCAACTGGTAGATTTCCCGCTTGGCTCCCACATCCACACCTCTCGTCGGTTCGTCAAGAATGAGTACATTTGGACCAATACCTACCCATTTGGCAATAACCACCTTTTGCTGATTACCACCTGACAAACTGCGAACCGTTGTTTCGCCCGATTGGGTTTTAATTTGTAAGCGCTTAATTAAAGTGTTAACAAAATCTAGCTCTTTTTTACCTGAAATAAATCCTTTTGAAGTAAAGCTGAACAGATTTGGCAGCACCATATTTTCCCGGATGGAAAAGTCCAGCACCAAGCCCTCATCTTTTCGATCTTCTGTAATGAAGCCAATCCCTAGTTTCACCGCATCATCCGGCTTACGAATAGACACTTTTTTTCCACGCACATGAATCTCACCACGATCCAAAGCATCCAGTCCAAATAACGCCCGCATGATCTCGGTCCGTCCCGAGCCCATTAAGCCTGAAAAACCTACAATTTCCCCAGATCGTACAGTGAAATTCACATTTTCAAATAACCCTTTATGCGAAGCATTTTTGACCTCCAGCACCACTTCTCCCAAAGCAGGCGTTCTTACCGGGTAGCGTTCAGTCAGCTCTCTACCCACCATTTTCCGTACAACTTCATCAAAATGCGTATCGGGAATCGCCTGAGTATCCACCGTTTTCCCGTCACGCATGATGGTAATCCGATCACAGATCGCGAATATCTCCTCCATCCGATGTGAAATATACACAATCGAAACACCATCTTTTTTCAAGGAAGTAATAACCTCGAACAGCTTCTGAATTTCTCGTTCGGTTAAGGCGGCTGTCGGCTCATCCATCACGATAACTTTAGCATCCGTCATGAGTGCTTTGGCAATTTCAATCATCTGCTGTTGACCCACTGAACAATCGCCTGCTTCACCGTTCAATGGAAGATTTACCGAAAGCTTGCTGAATTGTTCATTTGCTAGCGCTTTCATTTTGGAGCTGTCTAGTAAGCCCCACTTGGATGTCATTTCCTTGCCGATAAATAGATTTTCCAGCACGGTCATCTCCGGCCACACATTCAGTTCCTGGTGAATAAAAGCAATTCCTTTTTGCTCCGCTTCTTTGGGGTCGGCAAAATAGGTTTCCTGACCGTCAATGATGATCGTTCCCTCATCTCGCCGATGCAGTCCGATTAAAATATTCATCAGCGTTGATTTGCCTGCACCATTCTCACCCATGAGGGCATGTACTTCTCCTTCACGAAGATCAAAGTCAACACCACTCAGTACCTGATTGGTTCCAAAGGCTTTGTGAATTCCTTTCATTTGAATCTGCATGCTGTACCCTCCTTTTTATTCAACATTGATTTATCCAAAATGAACTCCTGCCTGCAAAATACAATTGGCAAACGGCTTAGCCTCTCCTGTACGAATGACCGCCTTCGCATACCGGGTCAGCTCCTTGAATTGTTCATGAGGGCAAAACTCAATGACGGCTGCCTGCTTATTAAGCTGTGGCTGTTCTAATTGCTCCCCTGCAAAGGTGCGCATAATATACTGTAATGCTTGTTCATTTTCTTGTTTAATTTCTTCGGCCAGCATTACTTTTTCGATCACCATATCTGCTGCAATGACATCAACGACGTCCTGAAAGGATGGAACCCCCAATTTAAGGGCCAAATCAATTTTGGTAACGCCTTCAGGAACAGGTAAGCCAGCATCAGCCACGACAATATAGTCTGTGTGGCCGAGATCCGACAGTATTCTGGATATATGACTGTTTAGGATTCCATGTTTCTTCATATTATATTTGCTCCTCCACTTCACGTCGGGTTGGCATTCCACCTTGGGCTCCAAATTTGGTTACGGACAATGACGCAGCACGATTAGCAAATTTCACACTGTCTGCCAACGAATTTCCTTCAGCCAATGCCACTGCAAAAGCAGCGTTAAACGTATCTCCTGCACCTGTTGTATCAACGGCTTCTACTTTATAAGTAGGAACCACGACTTCCTGTTCTCCGTCGAAGAATCGTACACCGTTGCTGCCCTCAGTCACAAACAGCTTGTTGGGATATTTGCGCAACGCTTCTTGCAGGCTCATATCCTTAAACATAATGGCAGCTTCATGCTCGTTTGGCGTAATGTAGGTCGCATTCGCAATTACGCTTTCTTCCACTTCACGAGCCGGGGCTGGATTCAGCAACAAGGGTACCTGGTACTTCGCACAAATTTCGCTTACATAAACAACCGTTTCCGACGGTATTTCCTGTTGAATTAACACAATATCCGAACTTCGAATGACGTCAAGTGCTTCTTCCACATAGGCGGGTGTCACTTCATTATTTGCTGCTTTTACCACGACAATACTGTTATCACCTTCAGCTAGTACAATATGCGCTGTACCGCTTTCCATATGTGTAACCGGTTTCACATAGCCAGTATGAACATGATTTTCTTCAAAATTCCGTAAAATCTGTTCTCCAAAATGGTCATCCCCTACACGTCCAATCATCGTAACGTCTGCTCCGAGTCGTGCTGCGGCTACTGCCTGATTGGCTCCTTTACCTCCAGGTACGGTTGTAAAGCTTTCACCCAATACCGTTTCACCAGCACCGGGACGTTTGGACGAAGTAACTACGAGATCCATAGAACTGCTTCCGATAATTGAAATTTTAGCCATCATGATCCACCTTTCTTGTCGTTTCCCGTTCTATAAATTTGACGGGCAATTGTATGCTTGAATAGGTAAGTACTTTCGAATGAAGATTAGGTACGCTTGACTTCGTTACTTGCGACTGCTCAATCAACTGAATGAGTAGCCCTGCTGCTTCCCAGCCCATTTCATAAGCAGGTTGTCGGATCGTTGACAAAGGCGGGAATAACAAACTACTTAATGGTATATCATCAAACCCGATAATTTGAACATCATCCGGGATTTTCTTTCCTAATCTATGTGCCTCATGCATCACCGCTGTAGCCACGATATCGTTACTTGCGATAACTCCGTCCGTATCCGGGTACTTGCTAAACAGCTCTTTGGCCCACGACTCGGCCTCCTTGAACGAAAAGGAGGTTGTCTCGACCACATGGTAAGCAATTCCGGATTGCTGAAGCTCTTCAACCGCCCCGCGAAAACGGTCTTGTGCTGGACGAATATGTGCAGGGCCCTGCATGACTGTAATTTGTTTGCTGCCGCGGGCAACCATTTCTTGAGCAGCCAAGCAACCGCCATGGGCTCCATCTGCATATACGGAGAGGCTGTCACTGGAAGTTCGATCGAGAAAAACGACCGGGATCTTCAGTTTGGCATAACAATCGGCATCGGGATCATTGGTAGAAGAAATAACACCAACGACATTATTTTGAACAAAAGTATCCATGTAATCCAATTCTTTTTGGCGATCTTCATCACTATTACCGAAAATAATCCGAAAATCATTTTCCTGCATTCGATCCTCCACCCCACGAGCTAACAAGGGAAAGTAAGGGTTCGTAATATCCGGCAGCAGCAGGCCGATTAATCTGGATTTCTTTTTATACAAAGAACGTGCAACTTCATTAGGCTTGTAATTTAACTGCTTCACAGCAGCCTCTACCTTTCGCCGTGTATCCTCATGTACATATCCAGTTTCATTAATAACTCTGGATACGGTCGCTACGGAAACACCTGCAAAGCTGGCGACTTCTTTAATTGTTGTCATAGTGTAGGTTCAACTCCAATGTGTAACCGGTTACACATATAAAATATCACAGCATTAATTTTTTGACAAGCATTAATTATTTGCACGTTGAATGCTTTAGCTTTATAATTCTTATTGTAACTAATGAAGTTCCACCTTAATACACATTCTAAAGGGGGGAGCACCACTCCCAGTTACTCAATAAAATACGTATACATGGAGGCTTTTTCCTTATGAATATCGAAGTTTGGTCTGATTATATGTGTCCATTCTGTTATATCGGCAAACGCCGTTTGGAGCAAGTATTACAGCAATTCCCACATCGCAATGAGGTGCAATTGACATTCAAGAGTTTCGAATTGAACCCGAATGCTGTGAGAGATAGTGGTAAAACGATCAATGAAGAACTATCAGCTAAATATGGGGTCAGTCTGCAAGAGGCTCAGGCTATGAATGATCGAATGAACGAAAACGCACGCTCTGCGGGTCTTGATTATAATATTCATGCCATGGTGCCGACGAACTCTCTTGATGCTCACCGCTTAACACTTTGGGCTCAAACACAAGGCAAAATGCTGGAGCTGAGCGAGCGTTTATTCCAAGCTGTTTTCATCGAAGGCAAGCATACAGGGGATCATGAAGTGCTGGTAGCGCTGGCTACTGAAGTTGGTTTGGATCAAAAGGAAGCGGCTGCTATATTAGCCAGTGACCGTTTTACCGACGAAGTTAGAGCTGATGAAGCCGAAGGCGCTGAATTGGGTGTTCAGGGTGTGCCATTCTTTGTATTTGATCGAAAATTTGCTATTTCTGGTGCCCAGCCGGAGGAAGTATTTCATGATGCGCTTCAAAAAGCATGGGATGAACGCTCACCTTTCACCATGATAAGCGGCAGCTCGTCCAAACAAGATGCAGGTGGTTTATGTACCGATGAGGGTTGTGAGCTTCCAGGCCGTGAGGGCTGAACAGTCCGTGAATAAAGATTTTCTACTTCCTAAATAAATTTTAAAAAAGCGTGCCAGCACTCAATTAAACCTGAGGCTGGCACGCATCTTTATTTTATAACGATTTAATCATTCCGCCATCCACAAGGATGGTACTCCCTGTCAAATAGGATGAAGCTGAAGACGCCAGAAAAGCAACGACTTTACCGAACTCTTCAGGCTGTCCATACCGTCCCAATGGAATGCCCTCTTCTGCTTGTTTGCGAACCTGATCCGTCGTTTGCTGGGTTTTCTCAGCTCGATGCTCGTCCAAGCTACGCACGCGATCAGTTGCAATTCTCCCCGGTGCTACAGTATGTACCAGAATATTATGAGGAGCTAATTCCAGAGACAATGTTTTTGCCAATCCAGCAACTCCAGTACGCAGCGTATTTGAAATGATTAACCCCGGAATTGGCTGCTTAACTGAGGAAGAAGCAATATTTAAAATCCTACCGCTTTGTTGTTTTTTCATATATGGTAACACTTCACGGATCAACCGGATATGACTAAGTAAATTTTGTTCAAAGGCCTGCATCCACACTTCATCTGTAAAATCATCAAAGGTACCGGCAGGAGGCCCACCTGCATTGTTAACCAAAATATCCACGGTGCCAAACAAATCAGCTGTACGGCGGATGGCCTGGGAGATATGTTCTGGTTTTGTTACATCGCAAACTACATATTCAACGCGGCCACTCGCTGTTTCCAGTAATTCCGCCTGCGTCCGCTGAAGCTCTGCTTCGTTCCGTCCTGAAATGACGACATTCGCACCCTCGCGTGCCAGCTCTCGTGCGCTTGCCTTGCCGAGTCCTTTACTGGAACCTGCAACAAAGGCTGTTTTTCCCGTTAATCCTAAATCCATCTATGACACTCCCTTTTCTAAGCGTTCTCTATTTAATTGTACACATGACCAGCACATAATGCGAATAGCTTGGTAGTATTATGAAGGCTATCTATCTTCTCACCATTAAAAAGAATACGAAATCATTAATTGCAAGGTAAAACAAAAAGGCCTGACAGTTAGTCAGGGCCCTTTTTGTTTACAGCACGTTATGATGTTGATGCAGGTGTTGTTGTTGTCTGCTCGTATACAACAACGGACTGGCTCTCAGGCTCCCATTTAACATTTGTCCCCAAGGCCTCTCCGATTACCCTTACAGGTACCATTGTCGTCCCATCCACTATGGATGCTGGCTGCTCTATAGAATACGGCTGACCGTTAATATATGCTTTTGGACTGTTAACAAATAATTTGACGGACACGCCGTTACGGGTGACAGTAACAGCCTTTTCTTTCGGATCCCAGGAAACCTTTGCATCCAAAGCTTCGGAAGCTGTTCTAAACGGAACAAGTGTGGTCCCATTGCGGTTAATCGGTTTGGCATCGTATTTTTCACCATTCACGAACAGCTTCATACCCGACGGCCGTCCGGCCTTCTTCGAGAATTCACCCAGCTTTTTGTAGCTGTCCAGATCGGACACATTAGCCAGTACCGCCTCCTCCTGCATGTAAACGGCATCAGTCACATTTCCGTTTTCAGCCAGTAGCTCAGCTGCCTCAGTCAGTGCTTTACCAGAATTCCGGATCAATTCAAGTTCAGCAACCTGCTCCGGAGTCAAACGGTTTGGGTATTTCGTAAGCAGCAGATTTGCAATAACCGCTCCTGCCGGCTTATCCTTCGTATTTTCTACCGCGTGAAGCAGACCCTTATAACCGTTGCGTCCCTTGTGACCATTATGGTCTTTGGACTCCTCGTATGTATCATCTGTTACTGCAACAGGTTCGGTTTTTCTGATTTCTGCGTGTTTGTCTTTTTTTCTGTTTTCATCCTTTTTCCCGGATGCTTTGTCCTTTTGTTTTTTGGACTGATCATTGTCTGAGTCATGGGGATTGATTAGCTCTTCCCCGCTCTTTTCATTCCCGTCTTTAACAGACGTCTTTGCTTCCTGTTTGTCCTCCTGATCATTTCCGCGTCCCTGCTTGGCTTCAGCGGTTCCCGCTGCCAATCCCAAGACCAGTATACACGCTAGTAAGGCTGTCCAAGTGTTTCTCATGATGCGATTCCTCCTTATAGTAAAGACCGGGCTCAAATGTCCCTAGATGTATTAACGGCTTCTCTAAGCTGATTTTTTATCTTTTCTTATCTAATGTGTGAGACACTACTATAGCTGCAGTCCATATTACCAAAACCACTATAAAATTTTATTATACGCCTAACCTATTTACACAGTATAATGAGAATTACACATGCATTTTTAAGAATCAGCCTTTACATTCGCATAATAGAAAGAAGATGAAACAGACATGTTCGGCACCATTCTTTTGGACGTTGTTTTACCTATTTTTGTACTTATCGGTTTTGGTTGTATCATGCAATATTATTTTCGACTGGATTTGTATACCTTAGCTAAAATCAATTTTTACTATATCACCCCCGCAGTTGTGTTTACAGGTCTTTATAACTCGGAAATTTCTTTAATGCTCATGGGTGAGGTTTCACTTTTTTATGCCTTGTACATAGCTATTCTGTACGTAATCAGCACTACCGTCGCCAGATCTCTGAAATACAGCCCCGGAATGCGTGGAGCTTTTACAAATAGTGTAATGCTAGATAATTCAGGGAATTATGGTCTGCCAATCAATCAGTTGGTGTTCAAAGGTGACCCGTTGGCCATTTCCGTTCAAGCTCTGATTATGACCTTTCAAAGCTTTGTCACATTTACATACGGCACTTTTGTTGTGCAAAACGGCAAGGCCAATACTCGAAAAATATTAATTAATTTTTTTAAAATGCCTGTTCCCTATGCGCTTGCGCTAGGTTTGCTCCTAAATCTGCTGCATAGTCCATTGCCTAATTTACTGGCTGAACCTTTGAATTATATTAGTCAGTCGATGGTTGCCGTGGCTCTGCTTACTTTGGGGGCACAAATTGTGCAATATCCCTTTCGTTTGCGCCGGGCAGCCGTGTACATCAGTATGGTACTACGCCTGATTGCTGGTCCAATGGTCGGTTTTATGCTCGTCTTGCTGCTGGGTCTTAAGGGGATTCCGGCTCAAGCCTTGCTCATTGCATCGGGTATGCCTACCGGCGTTAATACAAGTATTTTGGCGGAAGAATATAAAAATGAACCCGATTTTGCCGCACAAACAGTATTACTTTCTACGATTGTGAATGTCATTACGATGACACTGTTAATTTCAGCATCTCGGCATCTTATTTGAGGTGTATGATAAATATAAAAAATGGATTAGAGACGCTTTTTGTCTAAGGACAGGAGCGTTTCTTTTTCAAGATGAAGGGAACATGCGTTCGTGTTATTGTTTCTTTTTTCTACTTAAAGTGGTGTGTTTGTTTTGTGGAGATCGTATGCGAGAAAGAGTTTTTTTCTATTATGAATTTTTCATATAGTGAAATAATCATACAATTTAATTTGAATCTCTATTAGTTGCTGTTTTCAACTTGTCGTTGCTTTTTCCCCAAAAAAAGAATCCGGGACAACAGGTCGTCAAAAATAAAGCCAGCTCACTCATTAGAGTGGCTGACTTAGGATTATCCTTATTAAGGTTTAGGGCTCAATTCCCCATTGCTTGCTTCCAGACAGGTAAGCGGTTATTTTAGCAGAATCTTGTAAACTGTTTGCTGTGGGATTAAATGAATAATCATCGGTTTGTGTGTAACTGCTCCAGTCCTCTTTGGATATCCGGGTTTGCAACTCCACACTTTGACCGGGTTCTAAAGAACCCGCAGCCGATTTAAACCCGATTTCTGCATAAGAATCTGCCCCTGGCTTCGCATTGGATAATGTTTTGAAGCTAGCAATCACATTCCCTGTACCGACGCTCGACCAATCCGTGAAGAAATTTTGTACTTTCTCCCCGTTAATGGTGTAATAATAACGCAATGTCACGTCTGCTAGGGAAATTGATGAGGTTCCCGTATTGGTTATTTTAAATTTGGAACTGATTGTATTGCTTGTGGCGGATACATTCCCATTGAAGGTTTGCACCTTCAGAACGCCCTCGCCTGTTCCCGGCTCACTTGGCGTATCCCCTTTCACCGTAATCGTAAGCAACACATCATTACCTGTACTAAAATGGAAGTTTAGTGCTGTCTCTCCTTTAGGAAGTTTAGATAAATACTTGTTGGTAAGAACGACTGTTTCTTCACTAAGCGTATAATCTTCACCTTTGTTCAACACCACACTCCCCTGCTTGATAGCTTCTAACGTATTGCCGTTAAGTGTTAGCTTGACAGTAAGATCCGTATTGCTGTTATTCAATCCATAGGTTGCAGTCGTTGGTGTAATACTTGCTTGCCCGGTAGATGGCTGATCACCACCCACACGATCTGCCACCAGAATGCCACGGCCATTCGTTCCCAGATAAGCACGTCCATAAACCCGAGGGTCCCCAATAATTTTGGTCACTCGAGCATATTGATGCTTGTCATCATTAATGCGCGCCCAGTTTGCGCCAGCATCGTCCGAACGGTAAAATCCACGTGTACCATCAATTTTACCAACGATAAATACCGCTGCATTCGTACGGTTCGGCGCTGCCTTACCAAAGCCTACAAAATCCGCTTCCTGCACATTAGAGAGCTTGGTGAACGTAGCGCCGGAATCATTGGAATGCCATAAGCCATACGGCCCTCCATCCTCGGAGCCTCCGGCGAACCATACATCTCCTTCTGCTCCTCGTACAGCATCAATATCAGCATTGCCTGCTGTCGGCAAGCCAGTTACCGCTGATGGCGTAAAGGATACGCCTCCATTGGTGCTCACATATATTTTCCCGGAGGCAAATGCGTAATATTTATTAGGGTTCACTCGGTCAGAGACGATCTTTGCATTCGCTGGAATCCCTGTGCTTGCTGTCCATGAGTTGCCGCCAGTTTTGGAGTAGAACACACCTTTGTCTGATGTACTCCACAGCAAGCCATTACCATCTGCTGCTACGGCGATGCTGCCTCCTCCTGCTGTACCGGAAGGCTCACTATTTGCTTTATACCAGTTGGCTCCTCCATCATTGGAAAAACCGATGGATTTGGCATTTGGATCTTTTTTATAATCCGCTTTACCTACTCGGGCCATAAAAGAAGGATTCAGCTCGGCATAATCAATGCTTTCGCTGCTTGTAAAGGTCGGATTATCCAGCATTTTAGCTGGAGCCTTGAATAAATCGTCATGTCTGAATCCAGAGACATCACCTACTGCGCTCACCAAAGGCGCGCCGGTTGGAGGGCTCACCAGATCCAAAATTGCCGTTTCCTCTACCCCTTTAGCGGCTACTGAAATATCCAGCTTTCCGCCTTTATCCCAATTGGTCAGATTTTTAGAGCCATAAATCGTAGCTCCGGTGCCGTACAACATATGGTCTGAATTAAATGGATCTATCTCCAGATCTCCAATCATCCACCCCAGCTTGGGCGATACTTCCGGTGGAGCAGGGTTGGCATTGAAAGTCAGCCAAGGCGCACCGCTTATATCCAGATTGTATTTTAGCTTACGAGACGGATAACCATCAAATTCCCAAATAGGACTCCAAGTTGCCCCACTATCAGTGCTGCGATAAATCGTTTCATCCGGCCACCAGGCATTCAACGTAGCAACCATGAGTGTACCTGGCTTCTGGGCATCCACCGTCAGTCCACCATATCCAAAATGATTGTCCGCACTACTGCTACCTATGGGGCTAATGTTAGTCCATTGCCCGCTTGCTGTATTCAATTTCCACAGTTCACCCTTTGATCCATCATATGGACCTGCTCCATCGCTATAAGAAATATATAGATTGCCGTCCGGTGATAACACACCATGATGTGGCAAATAGCCCGTAGGCTGTCCCGCTATAGCAGACCAGGTTGTCCCGCCATCTGTACTGCGATAGACACTTTGCTTTTTATCTGCAACACCTACATAGATCGTCTGCGTTGCTTTACTGGAAGAGCCTGTTTTTTTGTCAAAGGTGATCCACGCTAAACCGACAATGTCGCTGGTATATTCATTGGAAGGGTCCTGTACATACGTCCCTGGATTCGGGAAACTGCTTACCTTGCTCCAAGTTGCTCCAAAATCAGAGCTTTTCCATAGTCCATTACCACTTCGAGCTCCAAAGAACAAAATATTATTTTTATTTGGATCAATCGTCAGACGTTCACCCATTGAACGCCCCGGCATATTGCCCCCCACCTTAAAAGGAAGCTTGGTTGTCTGCCACGTATTGCCCCTGTCGATGGAACGCATAATTTGCCCGTTTTGTTTATCCCATGAATTAGTATACGTACCTGTAGCTATATATACACGATTCGGATCAACAGAATCAGTCGCTAGTGCATCGACACCATTTTTGTTCCAATCCTCCCAGCCCACAGAATCCGTCAGCGGAATCCAACTCTCATTGGCAGCATTCCAGCGGTAAGCTCCTCCAATATCTGTACGGGCATAGATCAGGTCTTTTTCCGTTTCATTAAAAATAATGCCAGGTACAAAACCACCTCCTCCACCCGTAACCACACTTTTCCAACTGTAATCGTCACTTGGAGCAGCATGAGTCGGCGCTATCATTCCTGTCCAGGAAGCACCCGCTACCACAAGCGCCAAACAAGCAATTCTCAACCTGTTTTTTGCCTTAGTCAATGAATTCAACCTCCTTCTTCATTATCAATTGAATATGCGAGTCATTTTGAGATAAAAGTAATCAGCCGATTCTGAATTCGTCCCTATCGTTATCGTTGCTTCTCACAATTCTGACAAATGTCCTCTCAGACTCACCCCCATTCATTCCCAATAAATACGGTGCAACACTGTTTTTTGTTAGCGCTTACATCGGTGACTTGCTCAATAGATTCGTCATCTTTTTCCCATTTCCTTGTGCGAAAAATCAAGATAATACAATTTTATCTCCTGCTCCGCAGCTTATAATAGGAGGTTTGAACTTCCTTCAGAGTTAATACCTTTTATTTAATTCTATTATGAATTTTTCATATAGTGAATTAATTACTTGATTTTCATTCTTTATGGGTGTCAAAATACTTTGATTTACAACAAAAAACCGCGCTATGCGCGGTTCCAGCTTCGTTAATATGTCCTCAGTCATAAACATATGCCTATTATTGCAAGTATTCAAGCGCCAGTGCTAAAAAAATATGCCCTGAGACGAGCAATGCCCGCTCATCAAAATCAAAGTGAGGATGGTGATGAGCAAAATGCGTTCGTTCATCCTCATTGCGTGCACCCACATGAATGAAGGCTCCCGGTCGATGCTCCAAATAATAAGCAAAATCCTCTGCTCCCATGACCGGCTTCAAATCCAAAAAAGCGTCTGCTCCATACAGTCTGCCGATGAGCTCGCGTACACGTTCCGTTTCGGCTTCGGCATTCACCAAAGAAGGATAGCCATTCAGATAGTCAATTTCGTATCCGGCATGATAAGCCTCAGTCAACCCCTTGACGATACTGCGAATTTCATTCTCGACTTCCTTACGCACTTCCTTATTAAACGTACGTACGGTGCCTTCAATTTTAGCCTTATCTGCAATCACATTAAAGGCAGTTCCAGCTTGAAATACCCCAATCGTTAACACTGCTGATTCAATAGGGTCCACCCTGCGACTAACCACCTGCTGCAACCCGTTCACAATTTGACTGCCGATAACAATAGAGTCCACCGTCTGATGCGGTCGTGCGCCATGCCCGCCTTTACCGTTGATCTGGATCGTAAACGCGTCGACAGCCGCCATCGCAGGCCCACTCTTTAATCCAATTTTACCAAAAGGAATTTCAGATGCGAGGTGAATACCATATACCGCCTCTACCCCATCCAGACAGCCATCCTCAATCATAAACTTGGCTCCACCAGGCGGTTTTTCTTCCGCATGTTGAAAAATAAACACAAGCTTTCCCTTCAGCGCCTCACGGTTATGGCTCAACACGCGTGCCACTCCAAGTAACGCAGCCGTGTGACCATCATGTCCGCAGGCATGCATAACACCCGGAACGGTCGATTTATAAGGCACATCCTTTTCATCCTGAATGGGAAGTGCATCAAAATCAGCACGAAATGCAATCGTTCTACCTGGCTGACCGCCTTCTAAAAACCCCAGCACACCGTTTCCACCCACATTCGTTCTTACCTCAATACCAAAAGAACGCAATTGATCGGCGATAAATACAGACGTATTCGTTTCTTCAAAAGACAGCTCGGGATGCTGATGTAAATGTCTTCTCCACGCAATCAGCTCTTGTTCATCATCTTTTAATTCCTGAACCCATTTATCTAGCATAATGCCCTCTTTTCCTATTGAATTTATATACTTATATCCTTATCTTACCATGAACGGCCTGTAGAATGTAGCTCTCTTATCATGCCGATAGCAGATCAAAGGAAGGGGTTGAACCTAGGCCGGGTAATGACAAGCGGCATAATGTCCTGTGCTAATCGCTGTCAGCTCAGGTGCTTCCTCACGACAACGCGAGGTCGCTAGTGGACAGCGGGTATGAAAACGACAGCCGGATGGCGGCTTCGCAGGCGAAGGAATCTCACCTTGTACCGTAATTAGCTCCCGACGGTTTTTCGGATTTGGGTTAGGTATCGAGGCAACAAGCCCCCGGGTATACGGATGGACAGGATGCCTGAACAACTCGTCACTTGGCGCAATTTCTACAAGTTTCCCCAAGTACATAACCCCTATCCGATCTGAAATATGGCGGACAATGTGCAATCCGTGTGCAATAAACAAATAGGTTGTATCCAGCTTACGCTGTAAGTCCTGAAGCAGATTGACAATTTGCGCCTGAACGGAAACATCCAAAGCCGACACTGCCTCATCCGCCAAAATAAACTGCGGTTGCAGAGCAATGGCACGGGCTATCCCGATTCGCTGCCGCTGTCCTCCCGAAAATTCATGCGGAAACCGCGTAACCAGCGAAGATGATAATCCAACAGCGCTCAGGAGTTCTTCCACCCGTTCCTGCTTTGCCTTGCCATACAACCCTTCATGAACCGCAAGCGGCTCCCCTATGATATCTCCCACATTCCACCGTGGATCAAGTGATCCGTAGGGGTCTTGAAAAATCATCTGCATATCACGGCGAACGGATCGCAACTCAGAATTTCCTAAACGTGTCAGCTCCCGATCCTGGAACCATACCTGCCCTGAGGTCGGACGTTCCAGCTGCATCAGCAGCCGGCCTAAAGTAGACTTACCGCTGCCGGATTCTCCGACCAATCCAAAGGTTTCGCCCTGCCGGATTGAGAACGATACATCATCCACCGCCCGGATCGAAGCACCCGTCCGACCGGGAAAGCTTTTTTTCACCGGATAATACTTGCGAATTTCATCCACTCTAAACAAGTCCTGCTTGTTCTGGACGGTTTCCGTGATAGTCTCATTGGATTTAGGGGAGTTCTTTACCTGTACGCCATGACTGCTCACCTTAGCCCCATCAACAGCAGATACGTTCATCAATTCTTCCTTTACTTCGGTTGCCTTTGCAACAGCATCTGCCGTGATCTGCCCTTTCACCGATAGCTCTGTAATAAACCAATCGCCGGACGCAGCCAATTGCTCCGAATGCCAGCAAGCTACCTCGCGTTCATCCTTGGCTGCCAGCGGTGGCGCTTCGTTTTTGCATTGATCTGTCGCATGCGGGCAACGCGGGTGAAACAAGCAGCCGGAAGGCAATGCACTCAGGCTCGGAATTGCCCCCGGGATCGTAAACAGCTTGCTGCTGCGATCTGTATCCAGTGTTGCCACCGAACGAAGTAACCCTCTAGTGTAAGGGTGCAATGGCAGCTCGAACAGTTCTTCCGTTACTGCTTGCTCCACAACTCGACCGGCATACATCACAACAATTCGATCCGCAACCTCTGCGGCAATACCCAAATCATGCGTAATCAACAGAATCGACATGTTGAATTCTGTCTTTAATTCCTGAAGCAATTGCAAAATTTGTGACTGAATCGTTACATCCAGCGCCGTTGTTGGTTCATCCGCTATTAGCAGCTCAGGGCCACATGAAAGTGCCATTGCAATCATCGCCCGTTGTAGCATCCCACCGGACAGCTCTCCGGGGTATTGCTTCATACGAATTTCCGGTTCAGGAATCCCTACCCTGTTCAGCAAATGAACCGCATGAGCCCATGCTTGCTTTCGTGTCTTCCGGTCATGCTCCATGATGATTTCTATCAGCTGATACCCGATAGTGTACACCGGATCAAACGCCGACATCGGCTCTTGAAATACCATCGCCATCTTTTTGCCACGAAGTGAGCGTAATTCCTGCTGTGACAAAACGGTCAAATCTATGCCCTGCAACCGTATTTGTCCTTGGGCAATTCGTCCGTTCTCATAATCGATTAGCCGCATAATCGCCTTGGAGGTAATCGTTTTTCCGCTGCCAGATTCACCGACGAGGCAGACCGTTTCTCCCGCCCTGATCGTCAGTGATACGTTGTCGAGTGCTTGCAGCAAACCTTTTTTAGTGTGAAAATCGACCGACAAATGTTCAATCTCCAGCAATGATGACAAACGAACTCCCTCCTTCTATAGCACTTAAGAATAGGCTTCCTGATGCTAGTTTGCGTTCTTTTTCGGGTCCAACTGGTCTCTCAGCTTGTCGCCCAAAATATTGACTGACAACACAAACAACGTAATGGCTAGGCCAGGAAAGGTACATATCCACCAAGCTACTGTCAAATATCCTCGTCCTTGAGACAATACTGTTCCCCAATCTGGAATTTCCTTTACCGTGCCAAGTCCCAGAAAGCTTAATCCCGATCCGGCCAAAATAGCGCTACCGATGCCAAGCGTCGCCATCACGAGCAAAGGGGACAAGGAATTAGGAAGCACATGACGCCAAAAGATGCCGAAAGGTGTAACTCCGATGGAAAGCGAAGCAATGACGTAAGAACGTCCTTTTATACTCATAATTTGGCCTCGCATAACTCTTGCATAACCGGGGACAGCAGATATGGCTACCGCCAGCACAATATTGAACAAGCTTGGGCCAAGAGCCGCCGCAATCGCCAAAGCCAGCAGAATTCCGGGAATAGTCATCAAAATATCAATAAATCGCATCAGTATCGAATCCACTGTACCGCCAATGTAACCTGAGAGCGCACCAATAATTCCACCCACCAGACCGCCGACGAGTACCGACATGAAGCCAATAAACAGAGAATCCCGACTTCCGTGAACAACCAGACTGAATACATCCCGCCCAAAATAGTCCGTTCCGAACCAGTGAGAAGCACTTGGGCCTTGTAAAATATGGTCGCTTAACATTTCTGTGGGTGCATAAGAAGCAATCCATTGCGGAAACGCCGCACAGACGATTACGAACACAATAATCAGTCCCGCCGCATATACGAACCCATCCGACACTCCACCGAGCCGCCACCTTCCAGTTTGCCGAGCTACCCGCAGCTTTCTTTCCTTCCAAATTGTTTTGGCAGCCATTGTTTCTCTCAACCGACTTCCTCCTCCCTGAATCCTTCCGGCTTACGCCGAGCGTCTAACCCTTGGATCAATGAACGTATACGATATATCCACCAGTAGATTTACGATCACATACATGATGGCAGAGAACAATACAACTCCCTGCACAACTGGTAAGTCTTTAGCCATAATTGCGTCCGCAATTAAACGCCCAATGCCTTGCCGTGAAAATACCGTCTCACTCACAACTGCTCCGGCCAGCATTTCTCCCATCAGCATCCCGATCATCGTTATCGCTGGAATCAACGCATTGCGTAGCGCATGGCGATACATAATAACCTTTTCAGACAAACCCTTGGAACGGAGCGTTACGATGAACTGCTCATTAATGACTTCCAGCATACTGTTACGCACCATTCTGACAATGAACCCTGCACCGACAATGCCCAAAGTGAGAGACGGAAGCACAAGAGTTTTCCAACCGTCCGAGCCCATAGCAGGCAGCCATCCCAAGTGAATGGAGAAAATAAGCAACAGCAGAATGCCTGACCAGAATGTGGGCATAGAAATGCCGAACAATCCAACGATTCGAGCGATGATATCAATCGGTTTATCCCGATGAATGGCCGACAGCACTCCAAGCAGGACACCAATAATGACCGAAATAGCAGAACCGGCAAGCGTCAGCGCCAGTGTAGGCGGGAGATTGACCCATATTTTAGGCAGCACCGGATCAGCATTGAGCAGTGATTTTCCAAAATCACCTTGTAGCAGATTTCCGAAATAGTTCAAAAACTGAACATGAAAAGGCTGATCCACTCCCAGCTTATGACGCAAATTGGCGATCATCTCTGGCGTGGCCGTTGAAGGGTCAAGAATCGAATCTACCGGGTCCCCCGGGAGCAGATACAAAATGCTGAATACCAAAATACAGGAACCCAGAATGACCAACAAAGAAGTAACCAGTCTTTCTGCAACAGCTCTGATCATAGCCCACACTCCTTCCCTACTGGATGGTCCCCAGAAATTACTTAGCAATACTATTTTTGAATACGCACATCGTTAAAGAGCGGATAACCCACTAAATCGAATTTGAGACCCTGCACTGACTTGGCTGCTCCAACCGTATAAGGGAAAACATAAATCGGAATGATGACGGCCTGATCACGTATTAGCTGTTGCACCTTTTTATAAATCTCCTCCCGCTTGGCATCGTCCTGTTCAATAGCTCCCTGCTCCAACAGCTTGTCGACCTCTGGATTGGAGAAGTTAGGCAGTGTAGGCCGCTGATTTGGTGCCGCTGTGTGGTAAAAAGCATATAAAGCGTTCGGGTCCACATTGACCTGGCTATTTCCGTAGAAATCATAGTTTCCGTTCGTATATACAACTGTTGCAATATCCTTGGTAATTTCAATCTTCACATCAACACCGATTTTCTTCAGCTGCTGCTGAATAATGGCTGCAATGTCGTTCCGTTTTTCACGGTTCGGAGTGCCGTCTACATAATGCAGCGTCAGACGTTGTCCATCCTTCACCCGAAAACCATCCGTTCCCTTAGCCCACCCCAACTCATCCAGTAACTGATTGGCCTTGTTAAGATCAGGCTGCAAGCCGTTTTCCAGTGATTTATCATATCCAAAAATACTTGGAGTGAGTGGCGACCAAGCCTGTTCATAAGTTCCTAGATACAGCGTTTTGACGATCGTCCCCACATCAATACCATATTGCAATGCCTGCCTCGCCTTTAATTCATTCCACGGTGTCTTCTTTTGGTTAATGAACAGTGTATATGGCAATCCTAGGGTATTGACCTGCAACAATTGGAAATTAGGGTCACTCTTCAACGTCAAAATGTTCTGCGGTGGGACGGTTTCAGCGGCCAAAGCCTGCCCACTCTGCACACTGCCGATCCGGGTCGCCTCCTCCGGAACAATTTTAAAGGTCACGCTGTCCAAATACGGCGCTCCCTGATTCTCAATAGTTTCCGGTGCCCATTTGTAATCCGGGTTACGTTCGATTTTGATTTCTGCATTTTCGTCCCATTTTACAAACTTAAAGGGGCCTGTACCCACTGGATGCTTACCGAATTGATCTCCATATTTTCTAACTCCTGCTGGCGAAACAATGGCTACAGCCGGAACACTTAAATTGCTCAAAAATGCCTGCGATGGTCGTTTCAGATTCAATTTAATCGTGTATTCGTCAATCACCTGTGAGGATTCATAGGGAGCCAGCAAGTTAGCGGCATTACCTACTACGGCTTGCGGATCAATAATCCGATCATAGCTAAATTTGACGGCTTCCGCATTGAACGGAGTTCCGTCATGGAACTTAACATCCTTGCGCAGCTTGAATGTATAGCTTTTGCCATCCTCGGAAACGCTCCATTCGGTTGCCAGCCAAGGCTTAATCGTATTGTCCGGTAGCTTTACCACCAAGTTATCGAATATCGCACGATATACCCGAGATGCTACTGCCAATCCACTCTTATGCGGGTCCAGTGAATCCGGCGATGTTGCCAGTGCATAGGTAAGATCTCCACCTTCTGCAGCTTGCCCGCCTCCCGCTGCATTCGCCTCAGTATTCGTAGAATTGGCCCCGCTATTACCCGAGCATGCCGATAAGACCAGCACCATCGACAGGGTTAAAGCTACCATTTTTGCAAATCGACTTGTTCGTTTCACCTAAAAACACTCTCCGATCTGATGGGTGATGTTATGATTACATTGCATTTTTGGAGCCTATGTTTCATTGTTGATAATTCCAATGAGATATATATGAATTATGTTAATAACTGTATACCTGCGTTTTTATAGTGTCAATGCAGGTTCTAATTGGAATGCTCTATAGATGGATAGAAGACTTGAATTGACAACAAAAAAGAGCCGATAGGATACTCTCCCCGACTCTTTTTCATTACTTAATTTCTATTTCGAATTTTTCAGGTATTGAAAAACTGACTGATATTCCCTCTTACCGGATGTGTCTGTTCCCTGTACTCACCTTTCGTATAGCTTCCAATCACCTTACGCCAAAAGGACTGTGCCGGCCTATTCGTGCTCATTTGGGTCACCTTCCAACGTCCGTTAAAACGTCCAAACAGCTCATGAGCCGCCCAAGTCCCAACCCCATTATGCCGATAAGGACGAAGTACAAAGAACTCAGCCATGTAGTAGTCAGCTTCTCGATTGCTGGACATTCGGTCAACGAGTGCAAAACCCACAGGAATATCCTGTCTCCAAATCAGAAAAGGTAGCTTCTGTTCACCGCTCGTCCAATATTGATACAAGTCTGGATAAGCCGGGAATGTCCCCTTCTCAGTGACATCAATTCGAAGATAGGCTGTAAAATCATATAAATAAAATTGCATGAGCTGTACAATAATGTCCTTTTGCGACTCCGGTACACTCTTAATAGATAGCTTCAGTTCCGATTTGATATTATACCCCATACTTTCACCTCTCTTGGCGGTTCAATCTGTTCTTTAACTTCGAATTACATCCCATCCAGTGCTGTTCAAAATATGCTAAAATACATATATATTATGACCGGACGAGGTGGAACTCAATGAATATACAAAAGATCATCGACCGGCGCAAACTAGATGAAAAAATGCCGGGATTACCATGGTACGTGCAGCAATTTATGGATTATAAGCTGCCCGACCTGTCCCCTTCCACATTACTAGAATATGTGCGGGATTACGAAGCTTTCTTTTCATGGCTTCGCGCGGAAGGCTTGTCCACCGGAGAAACGAATGCCCAAGTTACACTGGAAGAGTTGGAGACACTTCATATGGACAGTATTACAGGCTTTCGATTATTCCTGTCTACTAAGCGCGAAGGCTCCAACTCCCGTATTACCATTTCACGTAAGCTATCGTCTCTGCGTTCGCTTTTTCATTATTTAAGTCAGATCGCTGAGGATGAAAATTTTTATCCGTTGCTCAAACGCAACATTATGGCTAAGGTCGAAATCAAGCGTATACATAAACCCAAGGATACGGCGGCTAAGCTTAAAGGTAAAATACTGGAAGAGGAAGAACTGCTTGAATTCATCGGTTATATTTATGAAGGCTATGGTCAAGATTTGGCCGATAACAAGCAAGCATTATACTCCTATGAACTAAATAAGGAACGGGATGCCTGCATCGCCAGCCTCATTCTGAACTCAGGCCTGCGCGTATCTGAAATCGTCAATCTGAATCTGGACGATTTAGACATAAACAATAAACTATTATATGTGTACCGCAAAGGCAATAACGACGAAACCTTTAAAACGCCGGTGTATTTCCGCGAGCAATCCAAAGATGATCTCGTACTTTATTTGTCCCTGAGACATACCCGTTACCGCGCTCCAAAAAAAGAAAAGGCTCTCTTTGTCACACGTCCTAACGGCAGTACAGAAGGCAAACGAATGACCAAAAGAGCGATTCAGGCAATGATCATTAAGTACGCCAAACGGTTCGGCAAGCCTTACCTTACCGTGCATAAGCTTCGTCATTCCTTTGCTACTGACTATTATTTACAAAATGATATTTACAAAACAAAGGAACAGCTGGGGCACGCTTCGACAGAAACAACAGAAGTGTATGCTCACCTGACTGACAAAACCATGTCTCAGGCGATCGAACGGCGGGTAGAGACTCTAACCGACTCAGCCGATTGATGTCTCACCCCTGCTCATTCCTCATTCCTTCTATCTGCTTTTGAATCTGTTCGAGTAGCCAGCGGCCTGCGGGTCCGTTGGCCTCGGCAGGAAATATCTGTATCATTTCATCTGAGTAGTGACCTTGAGCCCAATCCATTTGATGCTCCCAAACCGCTACTCCCTGTACATTTGTCAGCTTATCGGTAAGCTGAGCATCCGATTGTTCCCGCACCATGACCAGCTTCGGATAATCCTCTTGCTTGAAGCCTTCTAGCAACACACAATCATAGGCCTGAAAATGCCGGATCAGTCCGGTGACAGGCTGACTATTCTCCTCTAAAATGGCTGTTCTTCCAGCCGAAACAATAGCTATGCCTTCAGCACCCGCCTGTCGGTGCTTGAACGTATCTGTACCCTCATGATCCATTTCAAATTCATGTCCATCATGCTTAATCACTGCTACGCGTAGACCTGACTTCTGCACATAACGAATCAATCCTCCGAGAAAGGTCGTTTTTCCCGTATTTTTGAATCCGACGATTTGACATACAAATGGATGTTTCGTATTCACGTCACCTGTCCACCTTGTAACACCAGTACACGCACCTCTTCACCTTCGCGTAATCCTTCTGTTGTGGGAGGAATCACGATCAGACAGTCGCTGTCCTTAATGGTCACCATGACACTGGATTCATCTACTCGCGCAGGAATCGCGTATACTTGTCCACCACGTATCTCCAGAGAGCTGCGTACAAAGCGTGTATAGTTGTTTACCTTCGTATAATCTGCGCCTAACTTCGCCGTCCAGGTTTGTAAATATGGATGTGCCGAAGATACCATCATTTGGATCGTCGGCCGTACAAACAGCTCACAGCCTACAAAGCACGCACCGGGGTTGCCTGAAAGCGCAAATAACAGCTTGCCGTCAATCACTGCGGCTGTGGTCACACTTCCTGGACGCATCGTAACCTTGTTGAACAGCATATTCACATCTTCCTGTCGTACCAGATCACCCATAATATCAAAATCCCCCACTGATACTCCTCCACTCGTGACCACGATATCATAGGCATCTATCGCTTCACGTACAGAAGTACGGGCAAGGCTCAAATCATCATGAATGGCTTGTAAAATAAACGGCTCTCCTCCTGCCTCTCTAATTTGAGAAGCCAACATATATGTATTACTGTTTCGAATTTTCCCCGGTTGTAACGGCTCATCCACTGCAAGTAATTCCGATCCTGTAGAAAAAACGGCCACCTTTGGCTTCCTGTAAACAGGTACCCGGTGTACTCCAAAAGTAGCCAGTACCGAGATGTGCCCTGCTCCCAGGCAGGTTCCCTTACTAAGCAAAAGCCGACCTTCCTGAATCTCATGACCAATCTGTGTCACATTTTTGCCAACTTCTATACGCTTCTTCAAGCCGACATATGTCTGTCCGTTTTCTTCACGCAGCTGTGTCGCTTCCAGCATGACAACCGTGTCCGCTCCTTCAGGTAATTGCGCTCCTGTCATGATGCGGGCAGCCATTCCAGTCTCCACCCGCTTGTCCGATACGGTGCCACAAGGAATTTCATCAATCACATGTAGCCAGATTTCCTGACCGGACGAACACACTTCGGTGTCCGAGCCTAGGATCGCATAACCGTCCATACCTGAGCGACGAAAACGGGGATACGGGTGTGGTGCGGTCAAATCCATCGCCAAATAACGTCCATGCGCCTGCTCCAGCTCTACGTCTTCCCTTTCACACTGTTTAACATAGCTAGCTATCCTGCTTTGTGCCTCTTCCACCTGAACTGCTTTACGCTGGAATTTTTCTGCGTTTAATGATGTATGATTCATAATCTCACTCCGTTCTTCTAAAATGCCCTCTTTCTGTTATAACGCTAAAACCGTTATCTGGCAAATCCGGGCGGAGTTTAGAACGTCAAACTCGGCTGCTTTTCCCCGTGCTGTTGCGTGTTTTGGGCTTACTATATAAGTATGTTGGCAATAAAATAACCCGTGAATTCCACGGGTCATTTCCATAACTTTATAAGTGCTTCAAGCTTATTATGAGAAATAGAGCAAGTGAAGCTTCGAATCGTACCAGGCCTTCAAATGCGCTAGACTCGATCTCACAGCTGAAAAGCTTCCTTACAAGCCTGTGCAGTTACCCCGATCGTATAAGAACAATGTCTAGAGTAACGCGGTACATAATCAGTTCTTTTCTTTTTTCTTGAGCTCTGCCGGTATCGGTTTAGCGCCAAATACTGTTTTTTCGTTTTTGGTAGATTCGTTAGCGTATTTTCCCAGTCTTAAATTTAAAGCTCTCGCCAATTTCTTATCCATTTTCGTTCACCTCCTTTCCATAAAGGAAGAATACTGAATGCTTGAATAGCTAAAGATAAGCATATTATGTGGGATTGTACAAAAAAATTCACCGCACAAATCAAAACACATACCGTTTTATAATATTTGTGGTTATTGGTCTTATGAATATAAATAAAATGATTGGGTGCATAAACTAAAAACACTAATACTGAACAAGCATTAATAATCAAAATCGTTGATAAATTTAAAGAGACGAGAGGTATAGTTACACATATTGCCGTTGTAAAACAGACACAAAATGTAAGATTACTGAAGTGTGCCCCTCCTGAAAATCTTCTTACAAACATGATAGTTACTAGAGCTAATAACGACCCCAAAAAATGCCCAGTCATCCAAGCTATAATCGCAACCATTAGTATCGAAGACACTTCGGTAATTTTTATACCAAGCGCATATTCCATCACTTCTACACTTGTTGGACCATCAGGATCAGCTTTTTTTATTTCCGTTGCGATGTACCGTGATAGCGCTTCTAGCATCCTCATAATCTCCTCTCTCTGAAAAGAAATACGACACGCCGAAAGTAAGCAATGAAATGGATAGTAATCCTATGGTATTTGAGCTATAGAGCATATACAAAGTAATAAAAATGGTGACAGCTGATATTAGAGCACCTAGAATCAACATTTTATTTAGGGATGATAAGTAATTTTCAGCTCTTAAAAAATCATGTGGAGGCTGAATTATAAACGAGAAACCAAAGTTATATTTTCCCATTATATAAGAAATAAAGCACGCAATAATAATAGAAGTTAACTGAATAACGTAAATAGAAGAGCCAGAAGTATCATTAATAGCACCTGGTTCTGCTACTCCAAAAAAATAAGCAAACAGAAATACAAAAAGTTGTAAATTAATGTAGGCCGTTAGACCAGAACCAGCAGAAAAAGCTGCTAGATGGGTTTTGATCCCTAAACCAAATCTAAAAAAGATAACCATTAACAAATACTGAAGCGGCAAATCTAATTTAGGCAAGCCTATAACTTCCCTCATTAGAAAGGAAAACAAAGCTATGCCAATTGCATAAAATAATATTTTTCTACGATATTCCCTCACGGGAAGCATATAAAGCTTTAAGACCAAAATAACAGCGGCCAAAGCATCGAATACACCAAGTGATATATATAAAAAAGCAGATAACACAGATACACCATCCTCTTATTTCGCCTGTTGTAATTGTATATTTTACTATTAGATGTGGCAATGAAATAATCTAGTAAACTGGTAATATTTGTTTTTATGTAAGGTAAATATTTATTTTTGTCATCAAAAAATATAAAAAGAACGATTTTAAAATCGTCCTCTTGTTGCAGTTTTAGCCTGGAACCTTCTGAATTATCTATCTGGCATCATCCTTTTGTCGAGCTGCTCAAGTACAAGCGGCCAAGCCTGCTCATGTTGGTTTCTTGAATTCTCGTCTGGTAAACCTGCATGCGTTAAGTAAAGATGCGTGCCATTACCGCGAGGTTTAAGCTCAACAGTGAGAACTGTTTCAGCTCCCTTGGTACCGCCTTCGCCAGTAATCCAAGTCAGCTCGATCAGTCGGTTTTGCTCAAGTCTTAGAAATCTTCCGTAATGTGGATGACGCTTCCCCTCAAAATGCGTTTCGAAAAAGAAGGTCATGTTCACTTCAGCCTCCATTAATACTGATCCTGGGGCTGCAAACCAACTGTCAAACCGCTTCGTCCAAGCCTGATACAGGACATTCGGAGAACACTCCATTTTTCGTTCCACCATTAGATTAAATGGTCTTTGTGAAAGATCTGGCCAAGAAATAGATAGTACCATTTAATTTTCAATCCCTTCAATCAAACAAAGTTTTGATTATCTCTACATTATTATATCCATAAAAGTGTAGGTTTGGCTGTGCCGCTAGATGATCACCAACGTCATCTCTAAAAATAAAAAAAGGAACTGTGCATCAGTACCACAGTTCCGCGAATCTTTTGTTTTCAAATAAATTGACGATACCCATTATCGTCGACTTCGTCGGCTGATTTTACCTGAACCGCTACGTGTTTTGGGCTTACTATAAGATCTACGCGGCGAATCAAATATGCTGGAACCGTCGCTGTCGCTCCGGTCACGTGAAATCGAGCCTCTGCTCGGTGAACTGCTGGACCCTCTGTCAAACAAACTTCCGCTTGATCCAACGCTAGAATCCGAGTTCTTTCCTCTACGGGTAACCGAACCTTTCCGCTCCACCGTAATCGGCGGAATTGCCTTTTTCTCCTGCACTGTAGGAGCACGATATTGGCCCTGAGAAGGTCGGTATACATCTCTGCTGGAGTAGCCTCGATAGGAGCCTGAACCACGCAACGAATCAAACAGAGCATCTAGTACAGTTGCGGTTAAGTATCCTTTTAGAAAGCTTGAACTGTAATTTTGTTCGACATACTTTTTACTGTCAATTTCAATGAGTGTATCTTCCTTCTTAGCTGGATCTTGCTGCAAATGGTACCACTCATCGCTATATACCAGAAACATCCGCTCATTGCTCTGCGGTGACATTTGTTCCGGTGTACGCTGTTCTTTCAATTCCTCCGCTACTTCCGGGACTGTCTTGCCAGCTGCCCGGTATACATACGAGGTCGAGTTTCCGCTGCCACTAACCGATTCCAGCGGATACGTATCTTTTACACTTGGCGCGCCGCAGCCGCTTAACACGGATACGAACAAGCTCAGCGCCACAATGACCTTTAATGCATACTGCCAGGTGCGTTTGCTCATGTGTAACCCTCTCCTAGCTTGCCCGAATAACCTTGACGTCTCCGGTAATCACTTCTTCTCCTTCATAAAGCATAAAGCGACCGTCCTGCCACTCTACTCGCAACAGATGGTAATCATCAGACTGGTACTGCCACACATGCTGCTCTCCACCCTGTCGGAAAGGAGCACGGCCCATGACGGTAACATGCCCAGAATACTGCTCCTCCAAATGATACGTTGTATCATCCAACTCTAAAATGGTCGGCACTTCCTCAGGGTTGTCAAGTCTGCCGTCGATGGCCTGATATAGTCCAAATTGCAGTGTTTCCCGTTCCTCAATATGAAGATAACTGACTTGATTACCATCCTGAAGCGTCAAAACAACGGCATTCCGGGCACGATTATGTACACGACCTACCACTTCATAGGTGACAAGCGACACTTCACAGATATCACCTGGATTTAAGTGAAGCATGCTTTTCTCTGCTTTCGGCGGCTCCGGCTTAGCAAATAGATTTGAAATTCGTTTCCACACACCCATGGTTATATTCCTGCCTTTCTTAGCCTAGAAGCATGCTGTAATGATCAAGGCGCCAACCAGATGCAGCGCTCCTGAAAACAGACCGAAACCAATTTTACCTTCCTGTGTCCCTTTATCCAGATCAAACTGAGCCCAGTACCGCAACAGCAGACGTACAATAACTTCCAAAACAAGCAGGATGACAAAGGCAATCACAGAATACACAAGCGCTTCGAGCAAATTATTAGCTGTAGCGATAGAGCCTGACAAGATATAGCCTTGTGCAACTAACTTCATAATCATTCGTACCGTTACGGCCATATTTCCAGCCTTCACTTCGGCAAAATCCTTATACTTCGTAAATAAAGAGTCGACATACATTAATGCGAAGATCAAAATTGCCCCCGCACCAGTCCATACAAGCATTGCTTTCATCGTTTCTAAAAAATGCATTTCATACCATCCTCCACATCTTCTTGACCTTCATATAATGTTTTACGCCTCCAGGCAGGGAAAAGCGAAGGAGAAAACGTTTCTCCTTCGCTTCCTGAGCAATCACCCTTGGCGGCACTGCTAAAATGTTCTTATTTATTTTCGTATTGCTTCAACAAAGCGGCAAGCTCATCGTCCACGGCGCTTTTCTTATCCAGCTCCTTGAACTCCTCATCCAACGATTTTTCCTTAGAAGACATTTCGTTGCTCGCTTCGGCACGTGCTTCTGCTTGCAGCATTTTTTCTTCCATACGCTTCAATCCGGCAGTTGCCGTATCAGAGCTAAAACCGTTCATAGCTTTGTTAATTTCAGTTTGCGCTTTAGCTGCATTATAACGGGCAACCAGTGTCTCGCGCTTGTTTTTCATTTCTGTCAGCTGTCTGCGCATTTCATCCAGCTTGCCACGCAGGTTATCGGCTGCAGCTTTGTTCTGTTCGTAACCAGCTTTGAACTCATTCATTTTTTGTTCAGCAGATTTCTTTTCTTCCAGCGCGCGACGAGCCAGATCTACATTTTGTGCTTTTGCAGCGGTATGTGCCTGTTCTTCGCGTTTCTTTACCAAAGCAGCCTGTTCTTCGTATTGCTGTTTGAATCTCTTTTCAATAGCAATTTGAGCGGCTACCGCTTTCTCTGCATCTTCCAGGTCCTCTTGCATATCACGAATGTATTGATCCGTCATTTTAATTGGATCTTCTGCCTTGTCAATAATGGCATTAATGTTGGACATCGTAAGATCTCTTAATCGTTTGAAAATAGACATGTGAAGTTCCTCCTAGAGTTGAATGCTTAAATTTTAAGCTCTGTACACATGTTTACGCAAGCTTTGCAAAGAGGGTTTCAAAAATATCTAAAAGCCGCGCAAATAAGGCTCTGGGATGTCGGCCTGTACTTTTAGCTCCCGCGATGCATGCAACGCCCAATAGGGATCACGCAGCATGGCACGGCCTATTGCTACCAGATCAGCTTCTTTCTGCTGAACAACCCGACGGGCGTCCTCATAATCATCCAGTAAGCCAACAGCAATTACAGGTACATTCAGCTTTTCACGGATGGTATGAGCCAAATCCACCTGATAGCCGGCACGCGCAGACGGGCCTCCGCCAGAACCAATCGGACCCTCACCACCAGAAGAGATATGGAAAATGTCCACACCCGCATCACGATATCGTTCCCCTACGCCTGTTATGTATTTCACATTATATCCATCCTCGACGTATTCTTTGGCAGAAATCCGCATAAGCACAGGCATATCAGCAGGAAGAACCTCTTTAACAGCATGTATGACCTCAACACCGAACAGTGACAAATCCTGCCCATATTCATCTTCTCTGGCATTTGTTAAAGGCGAATGAAATTGATGGATCAGATAGCCGTGAGCGCCATGTATCTCGACCGTGTCAAAACCTGCTTCCACCGCGCGGCGCGCGCCTTCTTTGTATGCCTGAACCAGTTCCCTGACTTCAGCTGTCTTTAAGGCGTGCGGCTCTTTAAAGCGTTCGCTAAAAGGAATCGAGGAAGGACCCACAGGTTGCTCAGCATCTTCAGCCTTGCGTCCAGCGTGGCCTAGTTGAATGCCAATTTTGGCACCATACTTGTGAACTTCCTCTACAATCTTACGATATGCAGGAATATGTTCGTCACTCCAAATACCCAAATCACGATCTGTAATACGTCCATCTGGATGGACCGCTGTCATTTCCACAATAATAAGTCCAGTGCCTCCTACTGCCCGGCTCACATAATGGACATGATGCCAATCCGTTGGATTTCCGTCCTTGGCCTCCACGCTGTATTGGCACATCGGGGGCATGACAATCCGATTTTTTAAAGAAAGCCCCTTTAATTGATAAGGAGTAAACAAGTCGGTCACTTTTATCCATCCTTCCTTCAATTCCATGTCTGTATAATTATGAATTGCATCCCCATTATACACCAGCTGTCACGGTATACCGAATTCGTTGTAAGGCTAAAACTTGCGAAAATGCTCCTGTTTTCGGTCATGTTTAAGAGAATATGTACGTTTAGCTCCATCATCTTCATTGATAATCGTTTCATCGTGGACTTCTTTCCAGTCGTTTATGAGCCGAACTTGGTAACCAGCATATTTTTAATAGGACAGGTACATAATAGTCGAGAGCACCACTAGGTATCACTGCACGGAAAGGGGGGATACATATGCCGTACAGGGGAGTGTTGCCAGGCTTGGCACTGTTACTAGCATTTTCAAGTTTACCCGTTCACGCGGATGCGCCTCCCAACATCGGAACGCCCCATCCCAAGGAAGCAGCTGTTACTTCTTCTGTACAACAGAGCACAGATCGAGCAACTCCTACATTAGCAATGCTGCGAAAAAAACATGCGGACATTTTTAAAATGTGCGGCCCACACACCCGCCAAATTGCCCTAACCTTTGATGATGTGCCCGATTCTAGGTATACGCCGCAGGTTTTGGACGTATTACACGCCAATGGCATCAAAGCTACATTTTTCATCGTCGGTCACCGTGCGGAAAAGCATCCGGGGATCATACGCCGTATTATCCGTGAAGGCCATGCTATAGGAAACCATTCCTATACTCATCCGGATTTTAGGAAGGCCACACCAGAACGCTTTCGCAACCAGATTACAAAAACAGAACGTATTTTACAAGCCAGCGCAGGTTTTCGCCCCAAGTTGATTCGTCCACCCTACGGTGAAATCACGGAGCCTCAAATCCAGTGGGCACGTCGTCATGGCTACATGATTGTCAATTGGAATGTAGACTCTCTCGACTGGAAGGGACTAAGTAAAACACAAATTCAGCGCAATGTGATCCCAGCTACTGGGCCTGGCTCTATTATTTTAATGCACGCAGGTGGAGGTCAAAGTTCCAACTTGCAAGGCACTGTCCAAGCTCTGCCGGGTCTAATTCACTCTCTAAAAGCTAAGGGCTACAAATTTGTGACAGTCCCCCGGCTACTCCACACATCGGAACAGAAATAACCATATGTTTAGGATTGAGCTACAAGCTAAAGCAACGTAAAAAGGCTGTCTTACCAGCAGAAGTTTTCTGCTCGTCAAGACAGCCTTTTTTATGGATAGGACCTGATAAGAGTCTGACCCAGTTATATGCGGTAGGATACAGGCATTAAGTTTACATAATATATATTATGTTTAATTAAACCGTATATACGTATAATGCTATTTATCAATAACGTACAGCTTCACATTTTGAAATCCAAAGTCGTTCACAAATGATTTGTTGCCAGGAATAAAGATATCAATCCGTTTTCCTGTAATGGCGCTGCCCTGATCGCGAGCGACAGCTACAAAAGAATGATCCGGCAAACCTGGGTGGGAATAGCCTGTAACCAGCACTTTCGTGCCCATCGGAATGACGTTCGGGTCTACCGCAATTGTACCTAGTTTAAGCGGATTGCCGTAGTAGTCCACTGCTCCCCATTTACCATTCTCATCGGCTGCGGCAGAATACGCAGTAGCCTTAACGTCAACTATTTTGCTATAGTTAAATGTTTTGCCCCACGCTTCAATCGTTGGCCCCTCATTCGCTGGTGCTTTCTCCGTAAGAAGCTGCGGCTTCGAATCCGAAGCTACATTCACACTTTTTTCACCAGGTACCTTAATTTGCAGACCTGCATATATATTGTTAGAGGCAATGTTTGGGTTCGCCTTCGTCAGCTCGTCCACTGATACTCCATAACGTTGAGCAAGCAAAAAGAAGGTATCGCCATCTTTGGCAGTATGAAGCGAAGCAGCATCCGCTACTCCAGCTGTCTGTGCCAGCCCTGCAATGGCTGCGGCAAGCACCGCAAATTTCATGGTTTTTCCAATATGTTTTAGATGTTTCAAAGATATGTACCTCCTCTGTTATGCCTGCGAAGTTAGCTGTCGGATTCGGACTCAGGAGAAGCCCTATGCTTGTGCAATTCACCCCTAGGCATATTCCATATCGTCTTATGACGTTTCGGAAAGACTGCCGTTGTTACGTCCCCCGCACTTCCCATAGTTTGGGCCCAGCATTCAGCGTTTGTCATAACCGCATGCTGTCCCGGTAAGTTTTGGCTTACTGCATAATATCACAATTTTGTAACCTTATCCGCATGAAAATGTTGGGAACCTTGAACATCATACTATAATCGTTACAATTTTGCCACCAAGAAATCGATATTTGTTACGAAAATATGGTGAAATGGTGACAAAAAAAGAAAAAGCCCTCCGTCAAACGGAGGGCTTTTTTATAGCTCATATCAGCACTTTCTTACAATACTTTGGCAAGAAAATCACGGGTGCGATCATGGCTTGGAGTACCAAATACCTGCTCTGGTGTACCTTGTTCCACAATTTGACCGTTATCCATAAAGATGATTCGATCGCCTACCTCGCGGGCAAAGCCCATTTCATGCGTCACGATTACCATGGTCATGCCGCCTTCGGCGAGCTTCTTCATTACATCCAGAACCTCTCCAACCATTTCAGGGTCCAATGCAGAAGTCGGCTCATCGAACAGCATTACGTGCGGCTGCATGGCCAAAGCACGCGCAATCGCAATACGTTGCTTCTGACCACCGGATAGCTGGTTCGGATAGGTATTCTTCTTATCCTCAAGCCCTACGGTACGCAGGAGTTCTAGCGCAATTTTTTCCGCTTCCTTCCCTGACTGTCTTCTAACCTGCGTTGGTGCAAGCGTCAGGTTCTGCAACACTGTTTTATGCGGGAACAGATTAAAATGCTGGAACACCATCCCCATCTTCTCCCGGGTTACATTAATATTATGACCACGAGCTGTAATCGGCTCGCCCTCAAACAAAATCTCCCCGTCCGTAGGCTGTTCTAGCAGATTCATGCAACGTAAAAACGTACTCTTCCCCGAACCGCTGGGACCGATGATGACGACGACTTCACCTTTGGCGATATCTATATCAATGCCTTTTAAAATCTCATTCTTGCCGAACGATTTACGCAGTTGTTTAACGGTGATCACTGGCTCTCAACTTCCTTTCCCATAAACCCAGCAGCTTAGACAAGCTGAATGTCATTACAAAATAAATAGCGGCTGCGATTACGAACGGACTTAATCCTTCGTAGGTAATGTTCTTAATGACCTGGGCCTGATACATAATATCCACCATCCCAATGGTCGAAATAATGGATGATTCTTTAATGATCGTAATAAACTCATTACCGATAGCAGGCAAAATAGATTTAAACGCTTGCGGCAAAATGACATGACGCATAGCTTTGCCTCGTCCCATACCCAATGAACGGGCAGCCTCCATCTGTCCACGGTCTACTGCCTGGATACCTGCACGGAAAATTTCAGCCAGATATGCCGAGCTATTCAGAGACAATGTGATTATACCAGACTGGAGTGGAGTAAAATTGACACCCAGCGTCAAAGCAACCCCGTAGTGAATAATCATGAGTTGCACCAGCATAGGTGTGCCACGCAGTATCTCTACATAAGTGGTACCTAACCACTCAATGATGCGTACTCCACTCATACGTAGCAAGGATATGATCAGACCAATGATGAATCCGAACAGTACTCCGAGCGCAGACAGCAACAAGGTGTAGCCGATACCCGTAGCGTATAAACTGCGGTATTTCCAAAAAATATCTACAATGTTATTAGAAGAAACCTGACGATCCGCAGAAAGTGCACTCGCTTCCGTGGAAAACTTCTCAATCGACCCGTCTGCTTTCAGGCGAGCCAACGTTTTATTTACAGAAGCAAGCAATTCTGCATTCCCTTTACGGATACCCACAGCTGTTTCTGCTCCCGCATCCTCAGGCACAGCCTTGGCAAGGGTTACGGTACCGTCTAACGTGTATCCTTTAGCAACCGTATCTTCGATCACGACAGCGTTCACACGCTGGGTCCGCAGCTGGAGTACCAGGTCAGATATTTTATCCAGTGAAGTTACAGAGGCATTGGGCACTTTTTGAGCAATCTCTTCCTGAATACTTCCCTTTTGTGCTCCGATCTTCTCGCCTTTCAAAGCATCCATCGTCGGATATTTGTCTTTATCCTCTGGGCGTACCATGATGACTTGCTTGGAGCGATAGTATACATCCGAAAAATCAATACTCTTTCTGCGTTCATCCGTTGGTGTCATACCGGACAGTACCAAGTCTACACGACCACTTTGCAGAGCAGGCAGCAAAGAGTCAAAACTCATGTCTTCAGGGACCATCTCCGCATCCAAATCTTTGGCGATTTCCTTGGCGATATCCACATCGAACCCAACAATGGTATCCTTACCGTTAATGACTTTATGAAACTCATACGGCGGAAAGTCGGCACTCATGCCCACTACAAGTTTTTTCTGTGGCTTTGCTTCCGTTCCGTATGCATTGAGCATGGGAAGACCAGTCAACAGCAAGATAACCGCCGTCAAAACCAGGGCGGTAAAACGATATGCCTTTTTCAATCTTTTTTTCTCTCCTTAAATTCTTTATAATAAATAAGATTGTGTCATTATAAATGAATATGCATGATTATGCAATGAATGTTATAGTACAATTTCAGCATACCTAACGCAGTACCTACATTACAGCTTATATAAAGGAGTTTTCAGCATGGATTTTAAACAGACCATTCAACAGACCATTGAGCAGCATGCCCCACGGTTTAAGAACATTTCGTTATATATTGGCGCAAATCCTGAACTTGGAAACGAGGAATTTCTGGCCGCTGCCCGTTTAAAAGAAGAACTGGTTTTTCACGGATTTGAGGTCCAGGCACCTGTATTGGGCATAGAAACAGCCTTTATTGCAACTTACAAAGCTGCAAAACCCGGACCGGTTGTCGCTTTTCTGGCAGAATATGACGCTCTGAAAGGTCTAGGACACGCCTGTGGGCACCATCTGATATGTATGATGAGTACCGGTGCTGCCGTCGGCCTCAAGTCGATCATCGACGAAACTGGTGGAGAAGTACGGGTATACGGCACACCTGCCGAAGAAACACGCGGTGCAAAGGTTCCGATGGCCGCTGCCGGGTTGTTTGATGATTGTGACATAGCACTTATGACGCATCCTTATGACAGTTACGAAAAATCAGGCAAATCTCTGGCGATTGATGCTGTACAATTCGAATTTTTTGGTCAATCTGCTCACGCGGCTGCCAGCCCGCACGAAGGCATTAACGCGCTGGACGCTGTGATTCAAACGTTCAATGGCATCAATGCGTTCCGTCAACAAGTAAAAAGTACAGTGCGTATCCATGGGATCATTAATCAGGGTGGGCAAGCAGCCAATATTATTCCTGATTACGCCTCAGCCCAATTTTATGTGAGAGCCGCTACACGTCAAGAACTGAACCCGCTGACTCGCCGTGTTATTCAAATTGCTGAAGGAGCTGCTTTACAGACCGGGTGTCGTTTGGAGACCTCCAATTATGAGACTTCTTATGATGAAATGGTCACGAACCGTGTACTTTCCGATGCGTTTACCGCAAATTTGGTGCAGGCTGGCATTTCACAAGAAGATATAACGGAAGGCGAAGATCACGGCTCCATGGATATCGGAAATGTATCGCTTCATTGCCCTGCTATCCATCCTTACATTCAAGTTATTGACGAGAAGCATGCCTTGCATACACCAGAATTCCGCGATTTGACGATGCAGGACCGGGCCATGGAAGGAATGCTGCTGGCTGCGAGAACTTTGGCATGGACTGCTTGCGATGTAATCACGAATCCTGAACTGCTAGCCCGGATAAAAAAAGAATTCGCTCTGCTGAATAACGAACGCTAAATCTTAATTCCGTGTTCTTTCAGAAAGGAGTAGTCAGCCATCATGGATAGTATGAGCAGCTTTTGGACGTTGTTTATTGTGGTGATCCTCATCATTTTTTGGTTTATATTCCGTGCAATACGCAGAAACCGGGGAAACAGAAAAACACGGAGCCGGAATGCTTTTTTCCTCAGCTCCCCATCCCCTTCGTCCCTTGCGCAGGAGCGTCATCCAGAGATTACAGAGCTGATGCAGCTACTGGAGCAATCCATTCCCGCCTCCTATGCTCATAGCGTAAGGAGTCGTGTAATCGAAGCCCACCCTGAGCTGACGGAGCAAGAATATGATTGGCGCTGGCATGAGCTAAAACGATATTTTATGCTATGCGCGATTATGAATCGAGTGCCTATGTTCAGTAGTGATGTGGATGAATTATGGCACGAAATGTTGATGTTTACGCGCGAATATCAGCAATTCTCGGAAGCTTTTTTTGGTCGTATGCTTCACCATGCTCCTCATTCCGGCGGCTCTCAGCCGATGCCTGAGGAGCGGGCGTGGTTTGACTGGTTGTATGTAGAATGCTTTGGCTGGAACCGCTATAGCGCCAGTTTGTGGGGAACTTTTTTTAATCATCCATTACCGAGCGACGAGCTTTCGCGCTATTACAAACTCACAACTTCCGCGCAGCCAGCAGGTGACCGCTGGAATATGCAGGAGAATATAGCTATTTCACAGCAGGCCCAACAAGCGGTTCATAAGATTGTACGACATCTGCGCGAGCGGGTGAATAAAGCGGTGGATGATCCTGAGGGTAAGCAATTGCCTAAGGTCAACTATTTGCAGGTCGACTACTTGTTATTAGCTGTTGTGTGGTATTCATGGTATCAACCTGAACAATTTGCCATACACATGCACCCGGATGCTACAGGTAATGCCGTATTAGCTAGCTCATCCGGCTGTAGCTCGGCAAGCGGCTGTTCGAACTGGGATACGCATCACTCGCACCATCATTCCCCCCATGACAGCTCTCATCATGGAGGCTCTTCTCATCATGATTCAGGCGATTCTGGTAGCCATTCTTCGTGTAGCAGCGGCTCTTCATGTGGAAGCAGCTGTGGTGGCGGGGGCGACTGATCATAGCAAAAAGGGAATTCCTCAGCCAGAAAACTTGGCTAAAGGGATTCCCTTTTTCTTTAACATGACTGGGGTGTTCCTATTCTATTCAGTCCGTTTTTGTTAGCAAATGGTAAATATCTATATACGCTTCGGCTGAAACATCCCAACTATATTCTCCTGCAAAAGCCGTCTGTGTAAGCTTCGACCAATGCTCAGATTGGCGATAAAAATGAACAGCACGACGAATGGTGTTCAGCATATCATGTGCATTGTAGTTCGTGAAACTAAATCCGTTTCCTTCACCTGTGGATTCATTGTAAGCCTGCACAGTATCGTTTAGGCCCCCTGTTTCTCGTACAATAGGGATACTTCCATAACGAAGTGCCAGCAGTTGGCTGATCCCACAAGGTTCGAACCTTGATGGCATAAGATACATATCGCTTGCCGCATATATTTTTCGTGACAGAGGTTCGCTAAAAGCGAGCTGCGCCGACATTTTCAGTGGATAGCGTCCCGCTGCCTCACGGAACCAATGCTCAAAAGCCGGATCCCCTGTTCCCAGCACGACAAACTGGATATCATCATAATACAAGATTTCGTCAAGCACTCTTGTTACCAGATCTAGCCCCTTCATATCTACAAGCCGGGTTACCATGGCAATCATAGGTACGTCTGGCCGCACCGGCAGACCCAGCTCCTGCTGCAGGCCAATTTTGTTTTCCTTTTTCTTTGTCAGATTCGTTCGGTACTTCGTATAAATACGATTGTCCGTGGCAGGATTGTAGCTTTTGGTGTCAATTCCGTTCACAATCCCCGTTAAGCGACCCTGATCTCCCAATTTACGAAGCAGACCCTCCAGCCCATATCCGTAAAATTCCGTTTGAATCTCCTCTGCATAGGTTGGACTCACGGTCGTGACATGATCCGAGTACGTAAGCCCACCTTTCATAAAATTCAGTCTGCCATGATACTCCACACCCTCGGGGGTGAAATAGCTCCCATCCAGGTTGAGCAGCTCAGTTAAGACCTCATACGGAAAATCCCCCTGATACAGCAGATTATGTATCGTAAACACCGTGCGAATATCACTGTAGAAGGGCAAATGTCGATAATCGGCATTCAGAAGCAGCGGAACCATCGCCGTATGCCAATCATGACAATGCAAAATATCCGGCCGAAAGTTCAGTTCAGGCAGCACTTCTAAAATCGCCCGGTTAAAAAAGGAAAAACGTTCGCCATCATCCATATAACCGTAAATACCGTCACGACCGAAGTAATACTCATTGTCAATAAAATAAACCTTGATTCCGTCTAATGTCAGTTCCTCTATTCCACAATATTGATTACGCCAGCCTACGGCTACTTGCTTCACCGCTACCGGACGCAGAGACTTTTTATAAGTATCGGGAATCCCCGCATATTTAGGTAAAATGATTCGGACGTCGCACCCCGCCTGACGAAGTGCCTTCGGCAGTGCGCCAATGACATCAGCCAACCCGCCTGTTTTAATAAATGGATGTGCTTCTGCTGCCGCAAACAAAATGTTCATATGTGCTTCCTCCTTATGTGTTTAATCTGCTTTTTTAGGCCTCCGAGGCGCTTTCTTGAGTATAACGATGCTCAGGGGTGGTATGGTCACCTCCAAGCTGTGAAGCTGTCCGTGGCAAGGGATGGGGGCGGTCCGTATTATTCCCGTATTCAGCTGGTCCCTTCCCCCAAAGTCCTTATGATCACTGTTCAGCAGTTCGATATAACTCCCGGCCTTTTCCAGCCCAATTCGGTAGTTCTCTCTGGGCACGGGCTGAAAGTTAATAAGCACGACCAGTGTATCTCCCGGCTTTTTACTTTTACGTAAATACGTAATTACGCTCTGCCCACGGTCCTCCGCCTCAATCCACTGATATCCATCCCACGAATGATCCAGTTCCCATAATGCCTTTTCCTGAATATACAAATGATTCAGCGCTTTCGTAAAAGCGTGCAGCGAACGGTGACTGTCATAATCCAGCAGAAACCAGTCAAGCTGCTCCTCATCCTTCCATTCGATGAATTGGCCGAATTCCCCTCCCATAAATAAGAGTTTTTTGCCCGGTGAGGTGATTTGGTAACCGAGAAGCGCTCGAAGCCCGGCAAATTTTTGCTCATAGCTACCCGGCATTTTATCAAGCAACGACTTCTTACCATGAACAACCTCATCGTGCGACAACGGCAGTGTAAAATTCTCGCTGTACGCATAAGCTATGGGGAATGTCAGCAAATTATGGCGCTCCGGCCTCTGATCGAAATCCGTTTCGATATAATCAAGCGTATCGTTCATCCAGCCCATATTCCATTTGTAATTAAAACCGAGTCCTCCATCGCTTACCGGGGAAGTCACCATCGGCCAGGCACTGGACTCCTCTGCCATCATCAGAGCATACGGATAATAGCGGAATACTGTTTCATTCAGTTGTTGAAGAAAGGCAATAGCCTCCTCATTTTCAATGCCTCCTTTAGAGTTAAAACGATATTGACCGTCCTGCTTTTCAAAATCCAGTCGTAGCATACTCGTCACAGCATCTACGCGCAGGCCGTCAATATGGTACACATCCATCCAGAATAGCGCATTAGATATCAGGAAAGAACGCACCTCCGGCTTGCTGTAATCAAACGTCAGTGTTCCCCAGCCGGGCTTTTCCGCAATCAGCGGATCCGCGTATTCGAACAGGGGCGATCCGTCAAACAGCCTTAATCCATGAGCATCTTTTGCAAAATGGGCTGGGACCCAATCCATCAGCACTCCAATTCCCGCCTGATGGCAACGATCCACCAAATACATAAAATCATGCGGTTCTCCATACCGGCTTGTGAGTGCAAAATATCCGGTGAGCTGGTAGCCCCAGGAAAGATCATACGGATGTTCACTCAGCGGCATTAGCTCAATATGTGTATACCCCATATCGGTCACATAAGGCACAAGAAGCTCAGCTATTTCCCTGTATGTATAAAACGTACCATCTTCTTTTTGCTTCCAAGTGCCCAGATGAAGCTCGTATATGTGCAGAGGCTTTCCATAAGGTGCTCTACGTTTTCGGCGCCAAATCGCATCGTTCCAAGCATAACCATCTATAGAAGCTACCACAGAAGCCGTTGCCGGTCTCACTTCAGCACGTACCGCGTAAGGGTCTGCTTTCAGAAATCGTTCACCGTTTGCACCCGTAATTTCGTATTTGTAAAAAGTTCCTTGGGATATCCCCGGAAAAAAACGACTCCAAAAACCGGATTTGGGAACCCTATATAAGGAATCCTGTTCCCCATTCCAGTTGTTGCGATCTGTAGCAAGCCCGACATGGAGAGCATGAGGAGCCCAGACCGTAAAGCGGACGCCCTGTTCTCCGTTCTCCACAGTAAGGTGGGAACCCAAAGATCGGTAGCTGTGATAAAGCGTTCCTTCATGAAACAAATAAATATCTTCTGATGAAATAGCCTGTTGCGGAAGAGTTTGGTCTGTCATCACGTCACCACCCTTATATGTTTTGTAGGTAAAAATGTATGAATCGGTAATGCATTCGCTTTTGGGTCAAAGCTGACCTGAGTTATTACCCCATTCTAGCCACAATGAACAGAAAAATGACTAGGAAAAAAATAAACCTTAGTTTTGGGGGAATCTTATATACCTTATGGTTTCAAGAGTACCCCATACCGTTTATGTATGTACTACACTGACAACTAAACCGGGAGGGAAACGAAATGTTTAATAAAGAATGCATTGCCATGCTGCTGGCAGGCGGAGAGGGACGCCGTCTTGCTCCCCTTACTTCAACGATTGCAAAACCCGCCGTACCTTTTGGCGGTCATTACCGGATCATCGATTTTCCTCTCAGTAACTGCGTAAATTCAGACATTGATACTGTAGGTGTACTGACGCAATATGAGGCAGAATCCTTGCACGAACATATCGGGGATGGAACACCATGGGGTCTTACAAAAACAGATGACAAAGGAATTACCCTGCTTCCATCTTATAACACAGGTAACGCTGAATACTTAGGAACGGCAGATGCTATTCATAAGAATATCGAATATATTGACAGCCAAAATCCGGAGCATGTGCTTATTTTATCCGGTGATCATATTTACTATATGAATTATCGTGAAATGCTAAACCACCATAAGGAAAAAGGAGCTGCGGCTACCATTTCTGTCATGGAGGTACCTTGGGATGAAGCACACCGTTTTGGTGTTATGAGTGCCGATGAAGATCTGCGTGTCACAGAATTTGCAGAGAAACCGGAGAAACCGGAAAGTAATTTGGCCTCTATGGGGATTTACCTTTTCAAATGGGATTACTTAAGAAATTACTTGTTAGAAGACGCACAGGATGCTCAATCCAGTCATGATTTTGGTAAAGATATCATCCCTAAAATGTTAGCGGACCAAGAATCCTTGTACGTTTATGAATTCCAGGGCTATTGGAAGGACGTGGGTACCGTTAAAAGCCTATGGGATTCACACATGGATTTGTTACAGGATGATTGTGCTATCGACCTTCAACGCAAGGACTGGCCGATGTATACACGTGAACGCCGCACAAGGTTGAGCGCACAAAAGGTACCTAACCTTCAAACACAACCATTGGGCAGCTTGCTGCATGATTCCTGCCAAGTAGAGGGCCGAATAGAACGCTCCGTTGTATTTAGTGGTGTCGAGGTAGGTAAAGGATCAGCCATCAAAGAAAGTATCGTTATGCCTGACACACGCATTGGACGTAACGTCCATATTGAACATGCGATTATCGGTGAAGGTGCTGTGATTCGCGATGGTGCTGTCATTAAAGGTAATCCGGGCGAAATTATGGTTATCGGACCCAATGAAGTGGTATTTGGTAAAATGGCGGTACGACCGCAAACTACGCGTATGCTGAAAGAAGCTTACGAGCGCAATACACGCTTGCGTGCCGAAGGTTTTACTTCATAACGTTACCCCCAAATTAAAAACAGCCAGCCCTCCCGATTTGAGAGGACTGGCTGTTTTTCTAGTTAAATCTATACAATGGGCCTTTTAAATCAGCCCTTCAGTAAGTTGTGATGGTTTCATTACCTGCTCTGCTTGCAGAGCAGGTAATGAAACCGTAATCGTAGTTCCAGCCCCCAGTTCACTTCTGATGAGCATCTGACCATGATGGCGCTCGATAAACTGTTGCGAGATTGCCAATCCCAGTCCAGTACCACCGTTTTGGTGGTCTACCTGGAAAAAGCGGTCTCTGACTCTGGCAAGATTTTCAGCACTAATTCCAATCCCTGTATCTTGTACGGATATCTCGATATTGCCATCAATCCGTTGTAGAGACAGGAAAATAATTGAGCTTTCATGCGAAAACTTGATAGCATTGTCCACAATGTTCAAAAACACCTGTTTTAGACGGTTACCGTCTCCATGGACGAGATATGCCGTTTCCTCCGAATCCAGCTGAAGTTTTATCTGCTTCATTTCTGCTTTGGCCCATACGTTCAGCATAATTTCCTGCAAAAGCTCCCGTAGATCCACCGTTCCCATCACAAGCTTCATGGCATTCTGCTCCAGCTTGGAAAAATCGAGGATTTCCTCCACCAAGCCAATCAGTCGATCCGTCTCTTTAGAAATAATCTTCATCCCGATTTTCGTCTCTTCCGGGTCATAACCGCCAGAATTTAACGTTTCACTCCAACCTTTAATAGATGTAAGCGGAGTACGCAATTCATGAGATATGGATGATATAAAATCATCCTTGATTTGATTTGTTCTGACAATTTCCTGTGCCATATAGTTCAGAGTCGAAGCCAGTTCACCCAACTCATAGCGATAATCGCCTTCAATGCGTGCATCAAACCTCCCCTGAGCCATCTGAGCAGATACATCGCGGATATTATTAATTGGTCTAACAATGGAATTCGCGAGCCCTGTACTGACCACAAATACAATAACCAGTACAGCTGCCATGATGCCAAGAGAAAACAGCGTAATCGTAAACAACTTATCATTTACCAATTCCAGCGAAGTCGTATACCGAATAACATACACCTGGTCTCCGACGATATTGTCCAGTTTTTGAGATACCGCCATCACCTGCTGCCCCGTACTCGGTTGCTTTCCGATCCATTTGCCCGTATCTCCAGCTAATGCTTGTGTCACATCACTTGTTTGCACACTTAGATCTGCTGCAAAATTAGTCGAGTTATCAATTACATTTCCCTGTTCATCAAGCAACTGCAGTTCAGTGAAGGGCAGAGAAAATGTATTTAACAAATACGATTGCAAAGACTGTTCCGGCTCTTTGAATTTGGGTGCAAATTCACTTACCGATTCGATACGGCTTTCGATATGTTTGTAAATGGAATCGTAATAGTACGACCGGAGTGCAAACATAAAAATGACTTCTACTAACAGAAGCGCCAAGAACACTACGAAAAAATAGTGAAGCACAATCTGTCGGCGAATCCCCTTTTTGATCATTGAGACTGACCTTTCCATTTATATCCATGTCCCCACACTGTTTGTAAAAAAGCTGGCTCAGATGGATTGTTTTCAATTTTCTGCCGCAAACGTCGGATGTTCACATCCACAATTTTCGGATCGCCCATATATTCCTTGCCCCATACGTGATCAAGTAGAACATCTCGGCTGAGCGGCGTGTTTTCTTTTTCGAGAAAAAATTGAATCAGGGAAAACTCAGTCGGTGTCAACTCGATCAGCTGCCCGCTCTTCTTAAATTGCTTAGCAATCAAATCTAGCGTAAACGGTCCAGACTGGAAGGACACTTTGGCTGCTGTTTCACGATGTACATTCACCCGACGCAATAACGATTGAATACGTGCAATCAGCTCCGTCGGGCTAAAAGGTTTACTCACATGGTCATCGGCCCCTACAGACAAGGCATACACCTTATCCTGCTCCTGTACCTTCGCTGTGAGAAAAATAATGCCGATGCGCTCATTCGTTTCCCGGATTCTCCGACAGACTTCAAAACCATCCATACCGGGTACCATTACGTCAAGCAGTGCAATATCAATATCCCGCACCGTGTTCAAAATATTCAGAGCCTCATGCCCTTCCGACGCCTCCAGCACCTCAAAACCGTTACGTTTCAAGTTAATGACAATAAAACTGCGAATGGATTCCTCGTCTTCCATGATTAAAACTTTACTCACTCTACTCTACCTGCCTTTCCCCCATCTTGTTTTTTATGGTTTTACGCGGTTCCAGCTCACTGGATCGCTTAATGCCAATGACCTGCGCATTCGTTCGCCACAGTTGGCTATACCCTTCGTTGTTTCGCTCCCATTGTGACAACGAGAAAAATTTAATTTCCGCTATCGTTTTGTCTGTATCATCCAAAATGAAGCGCAAATAGCTGTCCTTCTTCGAAACTTTCGGATCAATCGTCACCTTGCCATGCAGCTCTTTCGGTAATCTGAAGTAGACCTGTTCATTAGAATCACGATACTGCTGCTGCTTAAAAATCGTCCCTTTCGCCCCGTCCCACTGATAGAACGACACAAAATATGGAACCTCATCCAGCGGCTTGTTACTCCAACCTTTTGGCTTCTCCAAATTACCAAATTCCAGAATACCGTCACCATCCACATCACCACTGGCGATGGTCGCATCCTTGAAGGTGACATCCATAAGATTAAGCTTCCTGAGCTTGCCGTTATCCATCACAATGACATTGGAGACGGTAGTGGTCTGGGCAATTTTGGTGTCTATAACAATCCCCTGCCTACCCTCGGCTACCTTGCCAGCAACGACATTATAGACACCTAAGACCTGACTGTCCAAATCCAACGATCCGATTTCCTTAAAGGTTCCCCCACTGAATTGAAATGTTTTAACTGTAAAGAATTCATTACGTCGCAGCGTGATAATCGTCAAATCATTCAAATTATCCCCGTTCAAGTCCATCTTGTTATGGTTAAAATCATCTACGACGAAGTCCGTATAGCCTGTAGCATATATTTTCTCCAGAGTTCCTCCGGTATAGGAATACACGATGAGTCCCTTCTGATCCCCGCCATCGCCACTATCTCCACTGGAAAAACCCGCTACAATATCGAGTGTTCCATCATTCGTTAAATCCACGAGCTTAAATGACTCTAGCACAGTGCCTTCCCCATCAAACGTTAGCTTCTTTACCCACGTTCCGCCCTGATCTTCAAACAAGGCACCATGTATTTTTACGCTCTCATCTGGCGTTTCATAAAAGAGCACTGCTTCGTCTGTGCCATCATTGTTCAGATCACCCGTCCGAATTGGCGTCGGGTCATCTGGGTCATTCGGTCTTAAAGGCTGTACCGCCCCTAGTTGCGTATTCACTGCACCATTCAACTGCTGTTTCTCGTCAGACATCGTCGGTGTCTCCATCAGCGAAATGGGATCGCTAATAACATTACAGCCGCTTAAAAATCCAGCAAGGAGCAGCAAGGAACAGCAGCCAGCTACCATTCTCAACAGCATTATTTTCACTTCTCTTGCCGTCCCCTTCACAATTTGTTCTTTTCTGCTTGTGTCAATCGTCTTCCCTGAATATCAAACACCAATTCACCATCATTCAACCCCCATATACGGGAAGCAAAGCGTTCAGCCATTTCCAGCGGCAATACAGTAATGATCGTCACCCGCTCGTCAGAACACAGCTTGCGAAAGGTCTCCAATACATGCGCTGCCGAAGCTGGATCAAGTCCATTTACAGGCTCATCAGCTAAAATAACTTTGGCTCCGTGCACGAGAGCACGCGCAGTCGCTACCCGCTGCCGCTCGCCACCGCTGAGCTTGTCGCATTTATCATGCGCCTTATCCAGCAGACCCAGATCCTCCAGTACGTCCATCGCTCCCATGTAATCGTCGGAACGCACCATACCGGTCACCATTCTCCACATTGGAGTTTGACCGGATCTGCCAATGAGCACATTTTTAAGAGCGGTTCGATTCATATTTAGATGCGGGTTTTGCTCCAGGTATGCCCATTCCCGCTTTATTTTCATCTTGCCCGTCCACCCGGATTTCAGCACATCATTGCCACCTACAATTAAACTGCCTTCATCCCATGGCTCTAGTAAAGCAAGACAGCGAAGCAACGTCGTTTTGCCGCTTCCACTTGGCCCTACTATGGCAATGAATTCGCCCTGATGAATTTCAGCATCAATTCCTCGAAGTAGCTGGGTCCGTTCAGGCCCCACTTGCTTGGTCAGCTTCCGAATTTTAATCATCTAAGTGATTCCCCTTTGCGCGCCATCAATACTGTTTATATTTTATAGTAAATGTGAAACAAATACCATGCAAACCGCAGTTTTAAACCGCCGGTACTCTTTTTCTGGAAAACAGACCTAACAATCCGAAAACAACGTAACTACCTCCAAGGACAAGAAACATGCTGCCTTGAGTTCCATAGTCCAGCAATCCTCCGCTAATATTAGGTCCGATCACACTTCCCAGATTAAAGTGAAAGGATGCCAGTACATTAGCGGCTGCTAAAAATGATTTGGGCAGCAGATCAGCGGCATAGGCCAAACCGAGGGAGAAAAAGGAGCCTACTAAACCACCTGCTAGGGTCAGCAATATCAAAGTGAACATAAAATGATTACCGCTCCATGGTAGCAACATAAAGGTCATTCCCCCTGCTATACCTACGCTCATTAGCACCTTTTTACGTCCCCAACGGTCACTCAATATCCCTAGCGGTAGCTGCAGCACTAACCCTCCCAAACTGACGAACGGTAGCAAGACGGCGATTTCATCGGTATGAAAGCCAATACGTAGGCCATAGACTGGAAAGTTACTGTTCAGGCTCGCTTCCATATAGCCGTATAGAAATGCTGGCAAAAGAGCGTACCATGCCCAGCTGTAACTGCGACGAAATCTTTGAGTGGGACGTGCCTCGGACTCCAGCTTCTCCGGTCTAGAGTCTGGCAGCTTAATTAACACCAACAGCAAGACAAGCAAGCACAATAAGGCCAACGCAGCGAATGGAACCAGCATTCCATAATCGAATAGCCATAATCCCAATGGTCCTAATGCAAAACCCAGACCGTATGACATACCATAAAAGGAAATGTTGCGGCCTCGCTTCTCTGCTGGAGTCACCAGCAATATCCATAGCTGCGCAGAGTAGTGCAGTGCACTGTCACCAATACCTACTAGCAGACGCAGTACGAACCATACCCGAATATCAGGGATTAGCGGGAACAGCAGCAGCGTAATGAGCACTAGCACAAGCCCTCCGGCCATCAGCTTTTTGAACCCCAACAAGCCCAATGTCCGTTCTGCCACCAACGTCATTGCGAATGAGCCAATATACAGGGCAGCCGCATTCATTCCGTTTAGTGAAGATGAAACTCCCATTTGTTCCAACGAGATAGACAGAATAGGTAATAATAAACCTTGGCATAATCCAGCAACAATAATAACAGCAATTAAAATAAAATAATGAACCCGTAACGACGACGACATCCTAGCTCCTCCTGATCGAACAAATAAAATAATTAAAATCAATGTTAAGAAATGATTTGCATTTGATTCCATAATCAATAATAATTCTTATCACTATGTATTCCATACCGTCCTGCAAAACCGACAAACACATACAAATTCAGGTGTAATTAGTGTATTAAAGAATAGAAGAAAAAAATCGCCATCTGAGATGACGATTTTACGGAAAGAGCTTGTCTGGTATGTATCCGACTCCTTTGGTTAAGGAGCCTCGTATGTTCAATCCGAACCCATTCACGTCACAACGCACTATTTCATATTATAGTGGACAATCCCTGGCAGAACAAGCCATAATAAATAAGTGAGCAATTATTAAAATGCTCATGTTTTGCTTATGGACGGGCTTAATTACGTTCACCGCTCTGGGCTAGAAGACAGAATAGGAGGCATTGGGTTCCATGAGTTATCAAATTAAAATAGACACTTCTCCAATTTATGAATTGCTCGGCAGCTTCATGGCCTATGTGACTAAAAAGTGGGTCCAAGATATGGACTTGGGCCATGAATGGATCGATAAGGTAGATGCACGACTACAACTTGAAGTTCGTACTGAGCTTGCTACAGCTCAGGATTGCCCTTTTAGCGATTATGACGCACTCTATGCCTGGGCGTTACTTCGACCGGAATCGGATGAAATATCTGATTATATCTCTTATTTGGACCACGGTCCGGATAAAGATATGTTTGAGCTGCTCGTTCCGCATATCCCTTTTTTAACCTTTGAAGAATCTTTACGCATTCGTAAGGTATACGCACCACTCCTCAGATTGTGGGATCGTGATTATTTTCGGGCCTTGGAAGGCGAACTACGTGTGTTGGCAGAAGAAGACGCTGCGGAAAAGCGCATGCTACTGAGTAAAATGGAACCAGAAGCACTGGTTGAGTATGCGACAGCTGGACTAGTCGTGCCACACATGGAAGACCTGGATACAGTAGTCCTATTTCCGGTTGTCCATAATCGCCCGATTAATTCATACTGTTTTTATACCCGCACACTGCTGATCCAGTATCCGGTAGATATTCCCGAGGAGAGCGAGGAAGAACCGCCTACGCTTCTGCTACGGCTCACTCGTGCGGTCAATGATCCGCAGCGGCTGCGAATTCTGCGTTATGTAGCTCAAGGTCCTAAGTCTCTCGAAGATATGCGCCATGATTTGAGCCGTTTGGAAGATACACTCATGTCTGATATGATGATTTTACGAGTGGCTGGTCTGCTCCGTATTCACATCGGACGTTATCATAAGGAAAAATTCAGCATCCGTCCCGATGGCGCGGCTGATTTACAGGTATTTTTGGAATCCTATATTGGATTGTAATTTAAATTGTACTTTTAGTTATAACCAAAGCAGCGTTAAAGCTTTGGCTTGGAAGGAGTATGCATCATGTCGTATCCGAAGCAGCACATTTTATTTGATCTTGATGACACCTTAGTCCACTGCAACAAGTATTTTGACCTTATCCTCAACCACTTTTTCGATTTGCTTCAGGAATGGTTTGCAACTCATAATCTAACGAAAAATACGATTCGTGAAAAACAAATCGAAATTGATGTGGCTGGAGTTCATCAAGTGGGCTTTGCCAGCGAGCATTTTCCACAATCTCTGATAGATACGTACCAATTTTTCTCGGAACAATTCGGACGCCGTCTCGATTTTCGGGAAGAGCAGGAGCTTCGCTCTCTTGGCCGAAGTGTGTACGAACAGGAAATCGAACCGTATCCAGGCATGGTCGAAACGTTGAACTCCCTCCAAAAAGCAGGGCATTCCCTCCATCTTTATACTGGGGGTGAGCAGATCATTCAAGAAAGAAAGATTGAACAAATGAAACTGGCTACCTACTTTAATGAGCGCATCTACATTCGCCAGCATAAAAATGTCGAAGCACTGGAAGAAATCATCCAGATGAATCGCTTGGACCGAAGCATCACCTGGATGATCGGGAATTCTCTGCGCACTGATGTATCTCCAGCCCTTGCCGCAGGTATTCATGCTGTATATCTCAAGCAGCCAAAGGAATGGATTTACAATATGGTTGAATTGCAAAAAAACGTGAACTCCGTGATGTATACGATACAGAAGCTAACGGAAGTACCACGGGTTATCCACGAAAGCATACAATTGCATCAACAAAAAAGGACCCTCGGATAGGGTCCCTTTTTTTAAAAAAAAATGTTATTCAACCTTTGATTCAGCCAAAATGGTGGTCTAAACCCTGTCTCAGGATTCCTCTCGAACGCTAAGTTGTCCTGTACCTGGTTCATTCAGAACAATTCGCGCTTTGACGGTCGATCCATCTCTACGCTTAAAAGACAACAATTGCGTCTGTCCCTTCGTCAACAGAGATTTGAGCATCGTTCCGGTAATCTGCTTTCCAGCATATTCCTTCCAGACGACAAAGCCACAACCCTGCTTGTAGTGGCTGCACCCATACCCTTTGCGGCCTTCTATAATGCTTCCGCCGCAATTAGAGCGTGGGCAGCTACCCAAAGCTTGCCTTTGGCTCACCGAAAAGCCTGAGGCTCCTTCGGAGGAGCTGCGTGCAGCGGAACCCGCTGTTCCCGCAGCACGACTTGCTGGTGCTGCTGCCTGCTCCAGCGTTGCGCTTCCACCGCGTCCTGATGAAGCACGCCCCACCCCTTTAGCGGCGGTGCCTCCACTCGCGCGTGCATTACGTGCGCCTTCTTTTCCAGCTGCACGCTTTCCCCTTGCTTCCTCGCCAAAGGCATTTGCCGGAGCCGGTGGCTGCTGCCTCACCTTGTCAATGATGGACAACGTAAATCTTTTAACGTTATCCATAAACTTCTCTTGAGCCGCCTCTCCTTTGGAAATTTGGTGTAGACGACGTTCCCATTGACCAGTCATCTCCGGCGAGGCTAATAGATCAACCCCAGCATGACGGATCAGGTCAATAGCCATCTTTCCCTTTTCCGTAATAAGAATCTTTTTGCCCTTCATTTCAATATAGCCAACCTTTTTCAATCGTTCAATTGTGGCGGCCCGCGTCGCAGGTGTGCCTAAACCGGCGTCCTTCATGACCTCACGCAATTCCTCATTCTCCATCTGTTTGCCCGCGCTTTCCATCGCCTTAAGCAATGTACCCTCCGTGTAGCTTTTAGGGGGCTGAGTCGCCTTTTCTTTCATCTCGGCCCGAACACAATCCACGGGACGCCCCGCATCAATCTCAAACTTCTTATCCGTCCACTCGTCCGTTTCCTCTTCATCCTCTTTTTTCGGTGATTTGCTCTTTTTACCTTTATCCTGATCAACCTTACTTAAAACTACTTTCCAACCCAAGGAAAGAAGCTCTTTGATATTTGTTTTAAACAGATGCTTGTCCACCTGCGTCATTACGGTATGCATTTTATATTCAGCAGGCGGGAAAAAATGTGATAAAAACCTGCGAATAACCAGGTCATATACATTTTGCTCCTCCTTGCTTAGCGTTCCTGGCCTTTTTAACGTCGGCAGAATAGCATGGTGATCCTCAACACGAGATGGATTGCAGACCGATTTATTTTGTTTATGGACCAAATTGGGGTTGGCTTGTTGTACCAGATCAGCATAAGGACCTGTCCCCAGCATCCGTAGTGCCTTGTGCATGCCGTCTATATTTTGCTCTGTCACATAGTTAGAATTGGTACGCGGATAGGAAATGACCTTGTGACGCTCATAAAGCGCTTGTGCCACATCCAGTGTTTTTTTGGCCGAATAACCGTACTTGGCATTCGCCTCGCGTTGAAGCAGCGTTAAATCGTACAATTTAAAAGGATACTCTTTTGTCTGCTTAGTATCATATTTGGTGATTTTACCTGTTTTTCCACGAACGGCCGCAGCGATCGCTTCAGCTTCCTCTGGCTTCGTCAACCGATCCCCCTGCCACGCACCTTTGTACTTGATCTGATCTTGCTTAAATTCAGCCCATACATCATAGAAGGTTTGAGACCGAAATGCCTCAATTTCCTTTTCCCGGTCATGAATCAGTGCCAGCACGGGAGTCTGCACCCGTCCTACTGACAGCAGTGTATTATGTCGTGTTGTGAACGCTCTGGAAGCATTCATTCCGATCAGCCAGTCCGCTTCACTTCGTGCCCTCGCAGCTTGAGTCAGAAATTCAAACTCCGAAGCATCTCGCAATCGTTCAAAGCCTGTCGCAATACTTTCCGCTGTCAAATCTGAAATCCACAGCCGCTTAACTGGCTGATGCAACTTCAATTGCTGCTGAATCAACGCAAAAATATATTGCCCTTCCCGTCCAGCATCACAAGCATTTACGATAGCATTGCAGCGTTTAGCCAGTTCACCAATCATTTTCAGCTGATCTTTTGTTTTCGGATTCGGTACAATTTTGAACTGCTCAGGGATAATAGGAAGATCCTTAATATTCCATCGTTTGTACTTATCATCGTATGCATCCGGCTCAGCCAAACCCAACAAATGTCCGATCGCCCAGGTTACAATGTATTTCTCACCTTCCAAATAGGTACGGTTATTTTTAGCCCGCGGCTCCATAACAGCGGCAATCGTCCGTCCCATATCTGGTTTCTCAGCAATAATCAACGTCTTCATTCATACTCCATTCCTTCCTGACGGCCTTCTGTTTCTCCTCCATGAATCATACATATACATGGAATGTTAATGAAAACACAGGTATCCTGGCCTCATGCAAAAGGAGCCTTCTCCCGATGAAAGCTCCTTTGTAAATTCATTTAGTCAAACGCTTCAACAATATACGTGTATTATACCATAGATGCCATGCTTCTCTCAGGTCATGATTTTAAACAGTCAATAAAAGTTATGTATATGTTAATTTATATTACATAAATATCGGATTTTATCTAATTTTCTTGTGAATTAATTCTTTTTTCTATAAAAAAGCTACACTAAACACTCTTTTTTATGTTATGATCAATATAGATAAGAAATATATGGTGAGATAATTAAATTCGAGTTACATTAACTAACATAAATTTCACAATGTTTCACAGCTTAATAATCATTTATTCATTTTTCGCTTCTGACAGACTCAGCTTGAAATACAATAAAGCCCCATCCGAAGATGGAGCTTTGACTGATCCGTAACATAAAATTTATAATTACACCAAAACGGTAGCGCCCATGAGGTATTTATCAACCTCTCGTGCAGCTTCGCGACCTTCATTAATAGCCCACACGACAAGACTTTGTCCGCGACGCATATCACCTGCAGCAAAAACCTTATCTACATTGGTAACATATTTTCCATAACGTGCTTTAACGTTGGAGCGACGATCCGTCTCCAAACCAATTTGCTCTACAATCGTTTGCTCAGGACCATCAAATCCAATGGCAATAAGAGCAATTTGTGCAGGGAATACGCTCTCCGTACCTGGAATCGGTTGATAGATTTTGCGCCCCGTTTCATCAACAATCCGTTGAATTTGAATGGTGTGCAGCTCTTTCAAATTACCGTTCTCATCACCTACAAATTTGGTCGTCATGATGGAGAACTCACGCGGATCTTCTCCGAACAGCGCCTTCGCTTCTTCCTGTGCATAATCGAGAGAATACACGTTTGGAAATTGTGGCCAAGGATTGGCAATCGGGTCACGCTCCATAGGCGCTTTGGTGTGAGTGCCAAATTGAGTGACACTCCGACAACCATGACGCAAAGAAGTAGCTACACAGTCTGAACCCGTATCACCACCACCGATTACAATAACGTCCTTACCTTGGGAGGACAAATAGTTGCCATCTTCCAGGTTGGAATCCAAGTAACTTTTGATGGTACCATTCAGATAGTCCATCGCATAATGAACACCCTTCAAATCGCTACCTTCAATGTTGAATTCTCTTGGCTTCGTAGAACCACCGCATAGGACAACCGCATCATATTCAGCAATCAACTGATCGGTAGGGATATCTTTGCCGATTTCCGTATTTGTGATGAATTGAATACCTTCAGCCTCTAGCAAATCCACACGCCGCTGAACAACCTTCTTATCTAATTTCATAGACGGTATTCCATACATCAATAATCCACCCACACGGTCCGCACGCTCATACACAGTCACGCTGTGCCCTGCTTTGTTAAGCTGAGCAGCTGCAGCCAAACCTGCCGGACCCGAACCAACAACAGCCACACGTTTGCCTGTACGCTTTTCTGGCGGATTAGGAACGACCCAACCTTCCTCAAAGCCTTTTTCGATAATAGCTTCCTCAATGGTTTTAATTGTAACAGACTGTCCGATCAGGCCGACTGTACACGAACCTTCACATGGCGCAGGACAGACACGACCTGTGAATTCCGGGAAGTTATTCGTTTTGTGCAGCCGCTCTAGCGCTTCCTTCCACAAACCACGATATACGAGATTGTTCCATTCCGGAATGAGATTATGAACCGGGCAGCCTAAAGTTGCTCCCATGATATCCATCCCCGTATGACAATAAGGAGTTCCGCAGTCCATACAACGCGCCCCTTGGGTACGCAGCTCTTCTTCGGACATATGCTTATGGAATTCTTCCCAATCCTTTATACGCTCTGCCGGGTCCCGGTCTGTAGGAAGCTGCCGTGTGTATTCCATAAATCCAGTTGGTGTAGACATGTTACGTTCCCCCATCTCTTCGCTTATGAACCCCGATCATCCATTCAGAATTTAAGTCAAATTCGAATTTGTCTGTTTGTATTATGAAAGGGTCTGTTCTCGTTGAATTTGATTTATTGTATCACAATACAGCGTAAAAGTGATGAAAACTTATGCAACTTTCTGCATCAACAGCCAAAAGGATTTTTTATATGGTTTATTAATTTTTCAAATGAGTGGGGTCGGATACAGTCTATTCTTATTCCGTTCTCTCGTAAATAACAAAACGATACTCATAGGGATTTTTGTCATCCTTGATACCCGGGGTCTCACTGACTATATTCCAGCCGTTCCAACCCAGCTCAGGGAAGGTTGTATCGCCTTCAAAAGTCTCCTCAATCCGAGTCACAATCAGCCGATCAGCATGTGGCCAAAACAGTGAATAAATCTCCGCTCCTCCAATGACCATTAACTCCTCCTGCTTTGCTAATTGGAGCCCTTCTTCCAGTGAATGAATTACTTCTGCACCTTCTGCCTGATAGCGCTGATCTCGAGTCAAGACGACGTTACGTCGGTTTGGCAGGCTTTTTCCTCCAAAGGATTCCCACGTCTTGCGTCCCATGAGTACCGTTTTATTAATCGTCTGCTCTTTGAAAAAAGCCATGTCTCTAGGGAGGCGCCAGGGAAGTTTGTTATCCCGGCCAATCACACCATTTTGTGCCATAGCCCATATCATTGAAATGCCCATTTTTCCACCTCCTCTAATCAGATGGCGACAGGCGCCTTAATCCCTGGATGATACTCGTAATTTTCAAAAGCAAAATCGTCGTAGGTATAATCAAAAATCGAATCCGGCTTGCGCAGAATTTTCAACTGAGGCAACGGATAAGGATCACGTTCCAACTGCGTATGCACTTGCTGCATATGATTTGAATAAATATGCACATCGCCGCCTGACCAAATAAATTCGCCGGGCTCCAAACCGCACTGCTGTGCAACCATATGCGTTAGCAATGCATAACTTGCAATATTGAACGGTAACCCTAAAAAGGTATCCACAGAACGCATCGTTAGCATACAGGAAAGTTTCCCTCCAGCTACATAGAACTGAAATACAAAATGACATGGCGGCAACTTCATCGATTCGATTTCAGCCACATTCCAAGCACTGACGATGTGTCGACGTGAATCCGGATTATTTTTAATAGCCTCAATGACATTCGAAATTTGGTCAATATGTTGTCCATCTGTTGTTTCCCACGAGCGCCATTGCGATCCATATACAGGCCCCAGATTGCCCTGCTCATCGGCCCATTCATCCCAAATGGTAACTCCGTTCTCCTTGAGATAAGAAATGTTGGTATCTCCCCGCAAAAACCATAACAGCTCATGAATAACGGATTTCAAATGTACTCTTTTGGTGGTCACCAAGGGGAAGCCCTTGGCCAGATCAAAACGGAGTTGTCTTCCGAAAACAGATAGTGTACCCGTTCCTGTACGATCCTCTTTTTTTACTCCATTCTCTAAAATATCCTCCAGCAGTTCCAAATAGTTACGCACGTTATTCCTCTCCTTTGAGCATGAATAAAAACCTGGCATCGCCAGATTCTAATCTTTAAAATTCTTTTTCTGCACCAATATCTATATTTAGTTTATCATGTACGGTGCTTCGTTGACCATGTACTGTGTGAATTTTCATGGTAGTCCTGAAAATCCTAAAGCTTGAAAAAAAAGAGACAAAGAGCGCAGATATAGCGCTCCTTGCCTCTCTTTGTCATGTATGAAAACCAAAAACGAGATAATGAAAAATGGTATTAGCGACGTGGTGCCAATGCGTGAATCGGATGACCCAGCACGACTTCCGCTGCTTCCATAACGATTTCGCCCAATGTAGGGTGAGCATGAATAGTCAAGGAGATATCTTCGAGTGTAGCACCCATTTCAATCGCCAGACCCAGCTCAGCAATAAGGTTGGAAGCTTCCAGACCTACGATTTGCGTACCCAGTACCAGACCTGTGTCAGCGTCAGCTACGATTTTCACAAAACCTTCAGCAGCGTTCAGGGAAACCGCACGACCGTTTGCTCCATAAGAGAACTTGCCAACTTTGACATTGTAGCCTTTTTCTTTGGCTTGTGTCTCTGTGTAGCCTACACTGGAGCATTCTGGATCTGTGAAAACGACAGCCGGCATACACTTGTAATCTACTACAGACGGCTCGCCTGCGATTGCTTCAGCAGCTACTTTACCTTCGTAAGAAGCTTTGTGCGCCAGAGCAAGACCAGCTACGATATCGCCGATTGCAAAGATGTGAGGAATGCTAGTACGTCCTTGGTGGTCAACTTTCACCATTCCGCGCTCATCCAGTTCGAGGCCGATCAGATCCAGACCCAGTTCACCGTCAGTGTTTGGACGACGTCCAACAGTTACAAGCAGATAATCAGCAGTTACTTCTTTGCTTTCGCCGTTAACGGAGAATTTCACTGTTACGTCTTTATCTGTTTGCTCTGCACTTTCCGCTTTAGCGCCAGTGAAGATTTCGATGCCAGTTTTCTTCATGCTTTTCGCAACGATCGAAGTCATATCTTTGTCGAAACCAGGAAGCACTGTATCCATACCTTCAATGATCGTTACTTTGGAACCGAATTTGGAGTACATTTGTCCAAGCTCTGCACCAATGTATCCACCACCGATTACGATCAGGCTTTTCGGAATTTCAGGCAGGTTCAATGCTTCTGTCGAAGACAGAATGCGTCCGCCAAATGGGAATGGTTTCAGTTCGATTGGACGGGAACCTGTTGCGATAATTGCATTTTTAAAACGGTAACGTGGTGATTCATGTTCGTTGAATACACGCGCTTCGTTTTCGTTGATGAACATGCACTCACCATTGAAAACTTCAACTTTGTTGCCTTTGAGCAAGCCACTTACGCCGCCTGTCATTTTCTTAACAACACCGTTTTTGAATTCTTGTGTTTTAGCAAAGTCTACTTTTACGTTCTCAGCCGTAATACCGAAAGACTCGCCATGTTTAGCTGCTTCGTATTGATGAGCTGCAGAGATCAAAGCTTTGGATGGAATACATCCACGGTTCAGACAGACACCGCCCAGCTCAGATTTGTCAACGATCAATACGCTTTGTCCCAATTGTGCGGCACGGATGGCAGCTACATAGCCGCCAGGACCCGCACCGATAACCAATGTGTCAATATCCAGAGAAGCGTCTCCTACTACCATTGATTACACCTCCATAACAAGCAACTCAGGGTTAGCGAGCAGCTGTTTGATATAGTTCATGAAGTTTTGAGCAGTTGCACCGTCAATAATACGGTGGTCAAAGCTCAAGGAAAGAGCCATTACTGGAGCAGCTACAATTTCACCGTTTTTCACGACTGCTTTTTCACTGATGCGGCCAGTACCCAAAATCGCAACTTCAGGGAAGTTAATGATTGGAGTAAAGAACATACCGCCTGCGGAACCGATGTTAGTGATGGAGATTGTGCTCCCTCTCATCTCATTCGCAGCCAATTTTCCATCACGACCGCGCACAGCTAGATCACGAATGGAATCAGCAATCATCCAGATACTCTTACGATCAGCATCTTTGATAACAGGAACGATCAAGCCGTTGTCTGTATCTGTAGCGATACCGATGTTGTAGTATTTTTTGTAGACAATTTCGTTTGCTTCTTCGTCGATCGTGGCATTCAGAGCCGGGAATTGACGGGAAGCAGCAACCAAAGCTTTTACGATGAATGGCAGGTAAGTTACTTTTGTGCCTTTCTTCTCAGCAATTGGTTTGATACGAGTACGGAAAGCAACCAGTTCAGTTACATCTACTTCATCCATAATCGTAACGTGCGGAGCCGTATAAGCCGATTTAACCATAGCATTGGAAATAGCTTTGCGGATACCTTTAAATGGTACGCGCTCTTCCTCAGCACGTGGATCTGCTGCTGGTGCGGATGGTGCTGCAGCTTTCGCTTCTTTCTTAGCAGGCTCTTGTGCTTTTGCAGCTTCTTTCGCTACTGGTGCAGCCGCTTGACCTCCACCATTTTTGAAAGCTTCTACATCTTCTTTGGTGATTTTACCATTTTTGCCGGAGCCACTCACTTGAGCGATGTTTACACCTTGCTCACGAGCAAATTTGCGGACGCTAGGTGTAGCCAATACGTCTTTGTTAGAAGCAGCAGGTGTTGCAGCTGGTTTTGTGTTAGCTCCGCCTTTTGCAGCATCCTCTTCTTGTTTCACAGCAGCTGGTGCATCTTCTTGTTCAGGAAGTTCGCCCTCTGCAGCGATTACAGCCACAACTTGACCTACATTAAAGATGTCGCCGTCTTTGGCAAATACTTCTTGAACCGTACCATTGACTGGACACGGAACTTCAACTACTGCCTTATCGTTCTGTACTTCCATGATGATATCTTCATCTGTTACTTTGTCGCCGGGCTTGATGTGAATCTTGATGATTTCGCCTTCGTGAAGACCTTCACCCAGCTCTGGGAATTTATATTCAAATCTAGCTGTACCTGCAGCTCCGCCTTGTGCAGCAGCACTTGGTTCAGGGCTAGCAGCTGGTGCTTCTGGTGCATCTTCTTGTTCAGGAAGTTCACCTTCTGCATCAATTACAGCTACGACTTGACCTACGTTAAAGATGTCGCCGTCTTTGGCAAATACTTCTTGTACTGTACCATTAACCGGACAAGGAACTTCAACTACAGCCTTATCGTTTTGTACTTCCATGATGATATCTTCATCTGTTACTTTGTCGCCGGGCTTGATGTGAATCTTGATGATTTCGCCTTCGTGAAGACCTTCACCTAGCTCCGGGAATTTATATTCAAATTTAGCCACGTTTAAAACCTCCCAAATTTACGGTGTGCTTTAATTAAAATTCCAATACTTTATTAACCGCATCAATGATACGTGTTGGCGTTGGCAACCAAGTATCTTCAATTTGAGCAAAAGGATAAACGGTATCTGGACCTGCTACACGCAGAACGGGTGCTTCCAGATGCAGGATTGCTTTTTCGTTAATTTGTGCAATAACTTCAGCAGCTACACCGGAACTCTTTTGCGCTTCTTGAACAACGATGGCACGATTGGTTTTTTGAATAGAAGCAACAACGGTATCAATGTCAATCGGGCTAATGGTACGCAAATCAATGATTTCTACTTTAATACCTTTTGTTTTTTCCAGCTCATCAGCAGCTTTAATCGAAGTGTGTACCATCATACCGTAAGTAATGATCGTCACATCGGAACCTTCACGAACTACATTAGCTTTGCCCAGTTCAACTGTGTAATCATTCTCAGGAACTTCAGCGCGGAATGCATGATACAGGTTCAAATGCTCCATGAAAAATACTGGATCATTGTCGCGTATAGACGCGATCATAAGGCCTTTTGCATCGTAAGGGTTGGAAGGAACAACAACCTTGATACCAGGTGTTTGAGCCAGAAGACCTTCCAAGGAATCTGTATGCAGCTCGGCTGCCTTAACACCACCACCAAAAGGTGTACGGAATACGATTGGAGAATTGTAACGTCCACCGGAACGGTAACGCATACGGGATGCTTGAATTGCCATTTGATCGAGTGCTTCAAAGATAAAGCCTACGAACTGGATTTCAGCTACAGGGCGGAAGCCTTGAATACCCAGACCCACAGCAAGACCCCCGATTGCGGATTCCGCTAGCGGAGTATCGAATACACGTTCTTCGCCAAATTCTTTTTGCAGACCTTCCGTAGCGCGGAATACGCCACCTACATGACCTACGTCTTCACCGAAAAGCAGGACGTTAGGGTCGCGTTTCAACTCTACGCGCAGTGCGTCACGAATCGCTTCTTTCATGTTCATTTGTGCCATTTGCTTCATTTCCTCCTTAAACATTGACAGATCAATTTCAGTTCAGGTCAATCGAAAAGCAGACCGGATCGGGTTACCGCCCGGTCTCTTTTAAGTTCAATTATTTAAAATCAGCTTTTTGTTCTTCCAAGTGCTTAGGCGTTGTTTCGAACATGCTATCAATCAGGCCAGGAATTGTCATTTTCTCTGTTTTCTCGGCTTTTTTGATCTCTTCGTTCACTTTTGCCTTAGCTTCTTCTTTTACGCGAGCTGTATCTTCTTCAGTCCAAAGACCTTTTTTCTCAAGGTATTTCGCAAAGCGGGCAATCGGATCTTTCGCATTCCATTCGCCTTCTTCTTCTTTGGAACGATATTTTGTTGCATCATCAGAAAGGGAATGCGGACGGAAACGGTACGTTACAGCTTCAATCAATGTAGCACCTTCACCATTACGTCCACGTTCTGCAGCTTCTTGAACGGCTTTAATAACTGCAAGCACGTCCATGCCGTCAATTTTCACGCCTTTAATACCAGCAGCTACTGCTTTATGAGCGATCGAAAGAGCAGCCGTTTGTTTTGAGAATGGAGTCGTGATCGCGTAACCATTGTTTTGCACAAAGAAAATAACTGGCAACTTGTATACACCAGCATAGTTCAGGCCTTCGTAGAAATCACCTTCGGAAGAACCGCCGTCACCTGTATATGTAATGGCGACTTGTTTTTGCTTTTTCAGTTTGTAACCCATCGCAATACCCATAGCATGCAAAATTTGCGCGCCAATGATGATTTGCGGCATCAGTACATTAACACCGTCCGGCACTTGGCCGCCGTGTTGATGACCACGGGAATACAAGAAAGCTTGGTATAATGGCAGGCCATGCCAAACGATTTGCGGAATATCGCGGTAGCCTGGAGCAATAAAGTCTTCTTTTTGGAGCGCATATTCGCTACCAATCATGGTTGCTTCTTGTCCGGATACCGGAGCGTAGAAACCGAGACGTCCTTGACGGCCTAAGTTAACGGCACGGTCATCCCAAGTACGTGTAAATACCATTCGATACATAATTTCTTTCAATTGATCATCTGTAAGTTTAGGCAACATATCTTTATTGATAATTTCACCATCTGGAGAAAGTACGGACAGCGCCTCAACTTCCTCTGTGTAAACTTCATAAGGAACCTTGCTCATTTTCTTCACCTCAACAAAAAAATTTGAATATCAAGTTCCGCTGTTATAGGATTATTATACACCTGTTATATCGCTCGCGTCAAAGATTTAGTTATTTTTTTTGAGTTTGCCACATTTTTGTGTGTGTAACAGGGTATGTTTTTTACTATAACAGCTTAGTACATGATTGAAATTTTAAACATCTATTGCAATCAGGGTAATCTTAACTTATTGTGATCCCGAATGCAAAATAATACCCAAGAAAGGTGACGAAAAATGACGGATTCTCGGTATTTAAAACGAACCATCCTTAAAGACGAAGTAGACAGCCGCTTTCTTGGCGAGACCAGAACTCTCCGGATTTATTTGCCGCCCGGCTATAATGAAATATTGAGCTACCCGGTCGTATACTGTCAGGACGGAGAAGAATTTTTCAATTTTGGCCGCATTGCAACTCACGCCAACCGCCTCATTCTAGATGAGGGCGTCGAACCCTTCATTATTGTAGGAGTGGAAGTGAACACCAAAATCAGAACTCAGGAGTATGCTCCCTTTGGCAATCGTTTTGAGGCGTATACCGCCTGCTTTGCAGAAGAAATTATTCCCTATGTAGAGCAAAAGTATCCTATAAGAAAAGATGCAGCGTCCCGCATTTTGGCGGGGGATTCACTGGGAGGCAGTGTGTCTCTGCATTTGGCTTTGATGTATCCTCAGCTGTTCAACCGCATTATCAGCCTCTCAGGTGCTTACTATAAAGCTTCGCAGGAAATCATAGCCCGTGAGAAAGATCTGTCTCATTTGCGGGTGTGGATGACAGTTGGCCTTCAGGAAGATGCATTTGAGAGTGATACTGGCATTTACAACTTTGTAGAGCTTAACCGTCAATGTGCAGATTTGCTGCGCGAACGGAACGCTGAAGTTTCTTACCGTGAAAAGGATGGCAAACATTTGTGGGGCTTTTGGCAAAACGAGTTGCCTGACGCGCTAATGTATTTTTTGGATCGCGCCTGAGTAAATATTCTTCCAGGTAACTAAGGGGAATGAGAGCATTGACCTAATAGGTCATAAAGCTCCTTCCTCTTTTTCATAATTTGGTTACGCTTTCAAAAGTGTATAACGAAAAACGGCAATTATTGCCGTCATCTTTCGTTCACATTATAGCTTTTCTTCTATGATCTTGTCCAGCAAGGCGTCGCACCCTGCGTCCATTAATCGATAGGTCTCTTCAAAATTCCCTGTAAAATACGGGTCGGGTACTTCTCTTAATTTTTCTTGAGGGAGCAAATCCATAAATTTTAGAATATCAGCCTCCGCCCCACCTGCAATCTTACGCATGTTTTGTTCATTGGAGTCATCCATGCACACAATATAATCAAACGCGTCAAAATCGCGGCCCGTTACTTGCCTCGCCTGTATGCCTTGTTCGCTGATTCCATGCAGCTTAAGTTGCTTTAGTGTTCCCTCATGCGGGGGATTTCCGATGTGCCAGTCGCCTGTCCCGGCCGAGTCTACCCCGATTTCTGCACCCAATCCCCGTTCCTGCGCTTTATGTCTCAGTATCGCCTCCCCCATCGGAGAGCGGCAAATATTGCCCAAACATACAAACAAAACGTTAATCATTTCGTTCTCCTTCCTATTACACTTCCTTTTTTCTGTTTCATTGTATCCGTGTCCTCCAAAATTGTGCAAGCCATATTTAACGCGGTATACTTAAAAACGATGGTATATATAGGATCGTATCAGAAAGAAAGGATGTTGATTATGACAAAAAAACGAGCGATTGTATTTTCAGGCGGTCGTCTTAATGAAGAAGATTTACATCAAATACAACCCGATGATTTTATTATAGGTGCAGATAAAGGTGCTCTTTTCCTGATCGAACACGGTATTACACCACATGTCTCTGTAGGAGATTTTGATTCGATCACACCAGAGGAAAAAGAAAAGGTAGAATTAGCAAGCCAACGTATGATTGCGTGTGATCCAGTACTTAAAGACTTAACAGATACTGAGCTTGCTTTGGAAATCGCTATGGACGAGCACGTAGATCATGTATTGTTGCTTGGTGTGACTGGCACCCGGATGGATCACACATTAGCTAATGTTCAAATATTGGTACGCGCAATGCAGCATCATATTAGCTGCGCTATTATGGACGCACATAATTATATTGAGCTCACCGGATCAACGCTTGAGATCCAGCCTATGGGCTATACATATACATCGCTGCTTCCTATGACTGCCGAAGTAACAGGTATACAACTGGAAGGATTTATGTATCCGCTACATAATGCCACCCTCAAAATGGGACAATCGCGTGCTGTCAGTAATAAGCTAACGGCTTCAAAAGGTACGATTTCCATCAAAAGCGGTCTACTACTCGTTATTCAAAGCAAGGATTAATTATGACATTGTTGTAACCATTGTTCAGATTGTTCTTTCACTCAAAACCCTTGATTAACAAGGGTTTTTCCGTTTATAGAGATCTATGAATCGATATATTTTTTACAAATTGTAATTTTTAATCGTTTTTTAATAAACGCTGTGTAAGTCTTGTCCCTCAAGCATTTGAGAGTTCTTTTCCAACTATTAGGCGGTTTCAAAACTGTTATACTCAACGCTGTCAGTTAGTTAGCAACTCAGCAAAATATTGCACAAATCAATTTCTGGAGGTACTTACAACATGAATATGCAGAAAATCATAAAAAAGGTAATTATAGCAGGGGTCGCAGCCACTATCGGCTTTGGTACTTTTGCAATTGAGGGAACAAATACGGCACAAGCTGCCACTACTACTTCAGTAGGCCAAAAAGTAATTAACTACGGTGAAAAATATATGGGAACTCCTTATAAGTTTGGAGCTTCCACGAGCACTACACGTAATTTTGACTGTTCTTCTTTCATGAAGCACATATTCAAGAAATACGGAGTGGATTTGCCACGTACTTCTGTTCAACAGTCTAAAGTCGGACATGCCGTATCCAAGTCCAATTTGAAAAAAGGTGACTTAGTGTTCTTTTCAAGCGGTAGCCGTGCCACAGGACGCAACATTACCCACGTAGCAGTCTATATGGGCGGGGGTAAAATTTTACACACTTACGGCGGACCTGGCGTGACCATCTCCGATTTGAACTCCGGCAACTGGAAAAGAACATACATTAAAGCACGCCGCGTGCTGTAATATGAAACTCATTTTGAAATATGCGAGCCGGGACGAAAAGTTCCGGCTTTTTTATATGCCTTATGCTATTCTGATACTGTTGGTGTTCTGAGTGAATAGCCAATACCTCGTTCCGTACGGATCATTTTAAACTTATACCCTTTATCTACTTTAACCCTCAAATGTCTGATATAGACGTCTACCACGTTCGTATCAACGATATAATCATGTTTCCAAACATCCTTCAGAATTTGCTGCCTGCTACAAACTTGGTTAAGATGTATCGCCAGATGAAGCAAAAGATCAAATTCTTTCGGAGTTAATTCCAGTTTTTGTCCCCCTCTGCTCACCATTCTGCTTGCATTGTCTATATGTAAATCACCCGCTTCGATCGCCCTTTTCACATCACGTTCAATACCAAAAATCCGCAATAAATTAGCCACTCTTGCCTGAAAAACTCTTGGATAAAAGGGCAGAACGATCACATCATGTGCCCCTTGTTCAAAGCAGGAAACAATATGGTCCTCCTCATCTGATGAAGTCATTGCAAATAGCGGGACATGAGGATGGTTTTGCTGCAAAATGCGAATCAAGCCTTGTGTATCCGCCTGTTCATCTCCTATGTTCAGGAGTAGCAAATTCACCGGATTGTGGGCTGCATAAGAGCTTGCATCCGATGTATTGCTAACATGTACCACCTGATAACCTGCCTGCTCCAATGGAAGAACAATTACGGGAGACGCTTCATTTACATCCACAAGTAAAATTAACGGGCTCATCTTTTCACCCACCTGGTTTGGACATAGCATTACATTGGATACGAACAAGTTTGTTATAAGCCATTAAAGCATATTAATATTATTGTAACAAAAAAGCAGAAAATCATTCTCCAAAGAATGGCTTTCTGCTTTTATGGTTTAACCCAAATAGCGATGATACAGACTTCTTGCTTTTGCCACGTCCTTTGTCCCATGGATCAACGCTCTGCCATCTGCAAAAACAACTAAGCGATGCTCGCTTGTACTAAAGGAAACCAAAAACGGATTCTGCTCTACTTTTCCTTCTCCCAAAGAAGCAAATCTATCTGCTATTTCCGCAAGATTCAGATGTGTCGGGTTTGCTGGTCTAATTTGAACGGTATCCCTGCCGCACAAAACATCTGTTTTCTGCCGATGAGAGGCCGACAAGTAGGGATACGTCGGTTGGTTGCCGCAAGAAGGACAATTCTCCTTTTTAACGCTATCTACTGCTATCGTTACATACTCATTTTTCCACAAATCAAACGAAAGCAGCTTTCCTCTCAAATCTTCTGGATATCCACCCAGAAGTTTGAAAGCTTCCGTAGTTTGGTTAGCCGTGACCATCTGTACGGCCTGCGGAATAATCCCGGCGCTATCACAGGTTTCACCACCAAACGGCACAGTTCCCAGCAGACAGTGAAGACAAGGCGTTTGACCCGGTAAAATGGTGTAGGTTACACCATAGCTGCCCACACATCCCCCATAAATCCAAGGAATCCGATGCTTTAGTGCCATGTCATTCATAAGAAGTCGGGTATCGAAATTATCGGTTGCATCCATTACGAGATCTACCCCCTGGATCAACTCTTCCAGCTCTTCCACCCTAACATCCAGTACATGTGCATGTATAACCGTTTCCGAATTAATATCCTTTAATCTTCGCTGAGCAGCTACTGCTTTGGGACATCTTTGCGCAGCATCACTTTCCTGAAAAAGCTGTTGGCGCTGCAAATTGCTCCATTCCACATAGTCCCGGTCTACGAGGCTCACTGTACCTACGCCCCCGCGAACAAGTGTTTCCGCAATACCTGTGCCTAGCGCTCCAACACCTATGATTAATACGTGAGAGGAAGCAAGCCGACGTTGTCCTGTCGGTCCAAAGGGTGTGAATCTTTCTTGTCTGGAATAACGGTCACTTGGATGTGTTCCTCCTGCACCGGATTTGTCAGATACCTTCATGCCTGAATCATGCCTTCTGTCGGACTGCTCGCTGAAGCGTAACGTTTTACAGGAATCATCCCCGCCTCAAAACCATATCTTCCAGCACGAACAGCCAGTTTCATGGCCTCAGCCATTTTTACTGGGTTCTTCGCTCCTGATACGGCTGTGTTCAACAAAACAGCATCTGCCCCCAACTGCATAGCCATTGCCGCGTCACTGGGTGAGCGAATACCCGCATCGACAATAACCGGGACCTCCGCCTGTTCAATAATTAGCTCTAATGAAAACGGATTGAGCAAACCATGTCCTGTACCAATCGGTGAAGCTCCAGGCATAACGGCGTGTACTCCAAGCTCTTGTAGCCTCTTGGCTAGAATCACATCGTCCGATATGTAGGGCAGCACGATAAAGCCTTCTTCTAACAGCTTTTCACTAGCCTTCAACGTTTCAAAAGGGTCAGGCAGCAGTGTCTTGCTATCCCCAATGACTTCCACCTTAATCATATCGCACAAGCCGGAGGCTTTTGCCAATTGGGCAATACGAATGGCCTCCTCTGCTGTTGTAGCCCCTGCTGTGTTGGGAAGAAGTGTATACCGGCTCAAATCCAGCATATCGAGAAAATGCTGCTTATCCCGTTCCTCCAAGTTCAATCTCCGTACAGCAAACGTCAATATTTCCGTCTCAGCAGCCTCTACGGCTTGGGATTGGATATCTAGATCAGAGAATTTTCCTGTTCCCAACAACAACCTTGAGGTAAAAGATGCTTTTCCAATGGTTAACATGATCAACCGCCTCCCACAAAATGTACAATCTCTAGGCAATCTCCATCCTTCAGTACCGCTTCATCATGATCTTCACGGGTCAATATACGCCGATTCAGCTCTACCACTACGGTTTTCACCTTTACATCAAGCTCATGTAGCAATTGATCCACATGAGTGATTCGATTAGAAAAGGTCAGGCTCTGGCCGTTAATCGTCAGCTTCATAAGCTTTCCTCCTTGAGGAGCTCAGAAGAAAATCTACTTATCCCAAGTTCAGCTGCACCAGCCCCATTAAGCATAGCTGCCAGCGCACGCCCGGTAGCATCACTCAGCAGGACACCGTTGCGATAATGCCCGACGGCAGCATATACGCCCTCGACCCCAGGGACAGTGCCTATAAAAGGATGACCTGATGCGGCCTGCGGACGTAAGCCCGCCCAAGTGCGTATAAAAGAAGCTTCACGGACGCGCGGCAGCCAAGCAGAGGCACGTGCCAGCAACCCCTCCAAGCCTCCTACGGTCACCTCTTCGTCATATTGATGCGGAAGGCTCGTTGCCCCAATCCAAAGCTCGTTATTCTGTTTAGGCACGAGGTAAATATCATCAGCATAAATGGTATATTCTAACGGGTGATCCTTCAAGGAGACCGCTACCGCTTCACCCTTGACCGGATAAAGTGGATATTCAAATCCAACCTGCGCTAGCAATTTCATGCTATCCAAGCCTCCGGCAATAATGACCTGATCGCAGGAAAAAAAGCCACTATCTGTTCGAACACCGCAAACTCGACCATTCTGTATGACCAGTTGCTCTGCCTGTGTACCAGACCATACCGTTGCCCCCAGCACCGCAGCAGCACCTGCATAAGCATGGCAAAGCTGGACAGGAGCCACTTGTGTCTCCTTTGAACGATATATTGCCCCGATCGCTTGTTCATCCAAACCTGGAATTCGTCGGGCCAATTCCCTCGCATCCCACCAGATAGGACAATCATCCTCTCGCGTTTTAGCAGCTTTCCAGCGTTTTTGGCCTTCAGTTTCCGTACGGAAAGGAGTCACAAATCCTTCTGTACGGAATTCCACCGAAATACCTGACAAACGCTCCAGATCACAAACAAGCTCAGGGAATGCGTCTCGACTTATGCGAGCAAATCGTGCCAGCTCAGAGTCGGTGAACTCTTCACTTTCCGCTGCCAGCATTCCAACCGCTGCTCCTGAGGCTCCCTCACCCGGGATCAATCGTTCCAGCATGATCGTACTTCTTCCCTCCTTGGCCACATGATAAGCAATGGAACTGCCGATGACACCTCCACCTATGACCAAGCATTCAGCGTGTCCTATCGCTCTTGCCTCTATGTGTATCTTTGGCATTTGTTCCGTGTCTCCTCTCCATAAACCATTCTGCTTTCAGCTTGCCTCTACTCTCGTTTTCTCGCTACAGGTCGTGAACTACAAGATCTGCCATTCGCCGATATTCCAGCGCAGCTGCAACGGGCGACTCAGCCTCCCATATACCAGACATCACCGCAATTCCGCTTGCTCCGGCCCTATAAAGCTCCGGGATATGGTGCGGTTGTATGCCGCCCAGCGCGATCACCGGAATGTTCGACAGCCTGCAAATATGTTCAAGCTGAGCTAAACCCCGTGGTACAATACCGGGCTTACAATGGGTCTCATATATGTGACCATAAAGTACATAGTCCGCTCCTACCCGCTCGGCAGTCTGCGCCTCCTTCAAGGAATGCACAGATACTCCACAGCGTGTACCCTTTGGAAGTAGGCTTTTCACATCCGCTACAGGTAATCCATTAGCTGGTAGCTGGACGGCTCCAACCAAAGTAAGTAAAGCTACATCCACACGATCATTTACTACAATTTGTTGCAAAGGAACTCCCTGCTCCACCATGCTGCGAGTCAAAGATAGCAATGCAGAGGCACCATTCTGTTTTAAACGTGCGTGTACATAATGAACATACGGACAAATCACAGCAGCCACTTGGGCTGCTTGTGCAAAAGTGCCCTTTTCCATCGAAATTGCGTGTAATTCGATTTTGTCTTCACCTCACATTGGACTAAAAGATATAAGCTTAGCCAGTCACGTCTACCAGCAGTAATGAAAGAGGATTGTATGTGAATCGTCTACGGAAGCTCGAACAACTTAAAGTGAACGAAACGCAAAAAAACCACTTCCCCAAGGAAGTGGTTTAACGAACGTCCAATAATCGAACGGACAATGATATCCGTATACGTGTATCGTCCCACGCACAAACAAAAATAAGATGGTGTTGCCTTGTTTGTACGGCGCTCACTTCCCTACGCTGGCATAACCCAGATCAGGTGCAAAGGGTCCGAAATCCATTTATTCCGTCTCAGCCGCATGGGCGGCTCCCCTAGTGTGACTATTTTATTGTATAAGCTAAAGATAGCTTAGCATATTTTCCTAATTCTGCAAACCCCACTTCGTGTGAAATATGCAGAATTGGATTTAGTTGATGTTAGTTAACTTTACTTGACCACTCTTCCACATTCCACGTTTTGGTTACCCAATCCTCGTAAAAGTCCGGTTCGTGAGATACAAGCAATACGGTCCCTTTGTATTCCTTCAAGGCACGTTTCAGCTCATCCTTAGCTTTAACATCCAAGTGGTTGGTAGGCTCATCGAACAGTACCCAGTTGCTTTCACGCATTAACAGTTTGCAAAGACGGACTTTAGCCTGTTCTCCACCACTGAGCGCAGATAGCGGACGCGTGATATGCTCATTCTTTAAACCGCAACGCGCCAAATGCGCTCGTACTTCATGCTGGTTCAAATGTGGGAATTCATTCCACACATCGTCAATCGGTGTAATTTTCTCCGCCTTTACTTCCTGCTCAAAATAAGCGGGCTGCAAAAAATCACCTTGATAGGTTTTTCCACTGATTGGTGGAATTTTTCCCAATATGGTTTTGAGCAATGTCGATTTACCGACACCGTTGTAGCCAACAATAGCAATCTTTTCGCCACGTTCAATCGTCATGGACATTTTAGGCAAAAGGGCATGCGTATAACCAATCTCAAAATCAATACCCTCAAATACCGTCTTTCCGCTTGCACGTGCTTCTTTGAATTGAAAGGTTGGCTTCGCAGCTTCTTCAGGCTTATCTATACGTTCGATCCGATCAAGTTGCTTTTCACGGCTCTTTGCTCGGCCAGATGTAGAGGCACGCGCTTTATTACGCTGAATAAAATCTTCCTGTTTCTTAATAAAGTCCTGTTGCTTCTCATAAGCATCAATATGCTGAGCTTTGTTCAGATCCGCCATTTCAAGAAACTTTTCATAGTTAGCTGAATAACGGGTCATCTTGGCAAATTCAAGATGGTAAATAACATTAACGACCTGGTTCATAAACTCAGTATCATGTGAAATAAGGATAAAAGCATAGGGATAATCCTTCAAATAGCGCGTAAGCCATTCAATATGCTCTACATCCAAATAGTTGGTAGGCTCATCCAGCAGCAGGACATTTGGCTTTTCCAACAGCAACTTAGCAAGAAGCACCTTTGTCCGTTGCCCACCGCTAAGTGCAGATACATCCCGATCCAGTCCTATGGCCGACAGACCTAGTCCATTCGCCATTTCTTCAACCTTCACATCAATGAGGTAAAAATCCCCCATATCCAGTTGCTCCTGAATTTCACCCATCTGTTCCAGCAGCACTTCCAACTCTTCAGGAGAAGCATCCCCCATCTTGTCAGTAATCTGCATCATTTCCTTTTCCAATTCCAACAAAGGAAGAAAAGCGTCTTTCAAAACATCACGTACCGTTTTGCCCGGTGTCAGCTTGGTATGCTGATCCAGATAGCCGTAACGTACACGTGGAGTCCATTCCACTTTACCCTCATCCTTAAGCAATTTTCCAGTCAGAATGTTCATGAGTGTCGATTTACCGACACCGTTAGCTCCTACCAAACCTACACGTTCCCCCGCAAGCAATCGAAAGGAAACATTTTTAAATAATGCGCGGTCCCCAAAGTTGTGAGATACATTTTCTACAGTCAATAAACTCATAAGCTGTTTTTGGCTCCTTATTGTCATCGGCGCTGCCGACTGTTCTTATTTCATATGCATTTCGTTTCTTTCAAAGCTTTATTGTAGCACATTCTGTCACCATATCGGAATATGGAAAACAGCGATTTTTAAGGTTTTTGATATGGATCTGCCTAAAAAAAGAAAAACCACCCATGAAGGTGATTATTTTAAGCCATTATAACATTTGTACTCAAAGTATCCCGCAGCTGCTGCAGATTTTTCATCCGCAAAACGTTCACTCGCTTTAAAGGGAGCTGGACATGAATCTCTATAAAAATATTTCATCCCAGTATCTGGTTCTATGCCGCCTATAATGTCTTGCTTTCTAACGACTCTCCCACCACCAAATCCATAGTTATTGTAATACCTGTCTCCGACCGGAATGCCTTGGATAAACGCGATCAGACCCACATCATCTACTGTGTTGTACCACTCCTCTTGCGGAATGAGCGGTAGCGTGAACGTATAAGTTATGCCGTTACGTGCAGCTTTTTCGTTATGGACATTAATAATTCGCGCCAGGTCCTCTTGGACGCTGCGAACGATGGTGGAACGACGTATTTGCTCAAAAGTTTCTGAATTATTCAGTAAAGATATAGGGGTCTGGTCCTGAAGTTCCTTTTGAAAGCCCTCCACCCACCTGTGATTCCGCGCATCATATGCGTGCACATAATTATCCAAGGTGAACCCCACACTGTTGTCTACTGAATCAACATAGGCATATGGCTTTTTTTCGCTCCATTTGGGACCTATGGCAGCTTGTCCATGCTCGTCGGTATAGGCTTCTGAAGTGAACGCATAATAACCGTCATAATCTAGAATTACAATGGCTGGTATGTAATCCAATAATGCACGTTGTGCTACTATATCCCCATCAATGCCTACATTAAGAAAAAGGGTGTGCAGGAACGTGTGCAGCGCTGCTTCTTTATCTACACGAAAAAACTTATCCGATCCGTATCCGGCCTCGCGTTCTTGACGTTCATTCTGTGAGAGCATAACCCCTGCATCCTGAACTGCGGTACGGAGAGCCGACGTATATTTCATTTCTAGCTGCTGCACTTCACGCTGATTCTGGACCCGTAAGTCACTAACTACACCAAAGGGCAAAAACAAAAGTATAAATATGACTGCAAAATCAGTAATCTTCATTCAGAACCATGCCCCCGTAAGAAGCTGTAACTGCCGGCTTTCCGCTATCTGCCCCACCGAGAAGCCATGATTTATACAAGTCCGCAGGAGTCCGATTCGTATTATGTAGCCGGACCGTAAAATAATCCCCGGCCATCAAGGTATACCGACGTGGCTGATCTGATTTTGGCTGCTGATTGTCAGGAAACAGTACAGGTAAGATTTGCGGATTATAGTACCCATCATATACAGTTTCATAATTGCCCAGAAAACTGTCTGGCTTCGCGGCATCTGCATAGTCCGGTACATACTTTTTGTGCATATGCTCCAAGTCAACTTTGTAGATATTGCCTGTCAATTCCAGATCACGCATAAAATCGTTATACATCGTCGGTGTAATGTAACCTTTGGTTCTTACCATATCAACAAAACGTACAGTTGAATGATATGTATTTAACCCGGATATATCTTCCTGCCGTTCAGCAGCTTGAGCTGCGGGTACGATGTACAAAAGCAATACAGCGATCAGCGCCCCCAACAGCTTGGATATTGTTTGAACCACTTCATTCCTCCCCCAATTTCTCAAAACGTACAGATGTTATGTCCCCATTCCCATTACGCTGTGGGTATATGGAATATAAAGAAGAAGCATCTAAGGTCGATACATCAGGCTCAAACGGTTCAGAATACGCATCGTACTCTGTCCCGTCGACATGAATCGAAATCCCCTCCTGTAAGTTCATGCGAATTGCCTGCATTACCTGAGTCCCTTTTATCCGTTCCGGCAACCCCACCCCAGCAGTACGGGCTATTCGCCCTTCAGAATGCTCCTCCTGCTGTGATCTTAATTCCAGTGCACCATCCAGCTGGCTGGACAAGTCTGCTTCCGTTACACATGCGGTTATGAACAGAATAACTGACACACCAAGCCGCAGCATGCTTGAAGCGTGATCAGACATACCCTCATCCCCCTTATGATTATTATCTTTACTGTAGTGCTTAGGACTGGGTAAACAACAATCCACGGACAACGTTCGATTTGTCCTTGACGATTTCAGCCTTGAATTTGCCACTTGGATTTACGTATTCATTCTCTTTCTCATTAAGCGTATTCGTGATTTTCCCAGTCTTATCACTGCCGCCATTCACGGCGCCATACTGTTCACTGTCTGGGCTAATGTTCAGAGCATTACCGTACCACTGGCCTGCCATATTTTTGCCGGTTTTAATCTGAATGCCGAATTGGTCCTTCCCCTGAAACTTCCGCAGCGCATTGGTCACCTGGGAACCGCTAATCGTTGTGCCGTCATATACCGTAAAAGAGGCCTGAGACAATTCGGTCTGGATATCAGCAAAATTGTTTTGTGCCGTTTTAGTCGCCTCCTGGGCTGAAATAAACAGTATAACTACAATCGTAATTAGAGCGATGGTCAAAAATATCCCAGCGGCTACCTTTAAAGCTGTTGATGCGTTATTCATTATTTTTCTCTCCTCAGCTTGTTATTTTGTATTAGTCATAATAGAACTTTTTTACTGAATTTTTTGTATTTGCTCATAATAGTTATCCATTTGAACAAAGCTCATACCGATCAACGGAATCACCAAATATAAAAAGATAAGACCATACATCGGGGCAAAACCAATCATCCTTCCCCAGATAGCCTTGCTGTCTATTATTTTTTCATACTCCTGTTTTCTTTGTTCGAAATAGTAGGACATATGGGATTCCAAATCATCGAAGGCCTCTCGAATCGTAATTTTACCCAAAGACAAATGGAGCTTGTCCACTAGACGTTGAAATTCCGGCAAAGGTGCCTCTTCTTTTAGCAAGTCGAGAGCTGCCTCTGGCCCGTGTTCATAATGAAGCAAACATTTTTGCAGAGGTCTTTTGAATATAACTGAAAATCTGTTCAGCCACTCCAATATTTCCTCGACAGACATTCGTTCCATAACCCGTAAAATGGAAATAACCGTTTGAAATTGATACACCTCATGCCTCATATCCAACCGACGCATTTTTCGTTGCAAATATAATAAAAGCATAGGCATTTGATAGGCTACATACCCAACAATCAAACTAATCAGTACTTCCCACCACTTGATGTATTCATCATTCCAATCTTTCAGCTTTTGGAGGATACGCCGAGTATTTGTGGATAGCTGTTCAGGAGTAGCAGTTCCATTAGCATTATGCTCTAAAACAATGTACGTTTGTTCGTATGTGCTGTTCGCCCTCATGTTCAGCGAATGCATGATTTTGCGATCAATCTCACTCTGCTTCGAAGCTTCTTTTTGCTCCACCGGACTTAAACGTCCAAACATTTGACCTGATTGTACTGGGGCGTGAAGGATATGCGTTTTCTCAGCTTCATGTAAAAAAAATATCGTACTGATGCTGAGCACCAATCCTACGATAAAAAGAGCCATTCTGCGTATGTAGAGCCACTCCAGCTTAACCTCCGCACCACTTTCCTTTAATAGACGGGTTATTTGGAAATAAGAAGACATATGCTGACGCGGAATTAAAGAATCCACCACATTACGAATGATGGGAAAACGGTATAGCTTCTGCTCCCAAACCCTCCGGCCTCTACCCGCACGATATCCTGTCTCATCGGTCTGTTGCAGTTTCTGTAACAGGAAATAAGATACGATTATCACAATATAAACGGACAATTTCGTTATATAACCCAATTTTCCCTGATAAAACTCATTCATGGATGGAAAGCTGGATCTCGCCCATGTCTCGATTGGGGTCGTAAAGAAAACAGGTGCCAGTGCGATCACGTTTAGACTTTTTAACAGATAGTCCAGTTTATTTCTTCGCAGCAACTCCAACTGGATTTCGCGTGCGAGACTGCCGAGCCCCTTCAAATAAATGGAGCCCCCCTCATCAACCCGGTCACCAAACTCCATTACCATATATGAGATACCGGCAAAAGCTTTTAAAAATCGATTAGGAGCCGACTCATAGTATCTTTCCAATGCTTCGTGCGGATCAACATCTGTTAGCGCCTCATGGATGAGTCGTGCGTGTCTCCCAGCCTCTGCCTCCGCTAAATCGGCCGCTTCGGATATGGCTTCCTCCACCATACCGTGCTGATGGTAATAATGACGTACATTGGCGAATAATTCGATCATCTGTGCAAGTAGCCTTTTCTCCATCCGGCTAATGGCCATATCCAAAATAAGACTGTTGATTACCACTCCGCATAAAACAGCCAATATAGCAAACTCTATTCCTGGCTTCATCATGACCAGCACAACGCCACTGCAAGTAAAAGCCCCCCAGATGAACAGCGTCATCTTCATGGTCTGTAGGCGAAGCTTGTACTCATCGTAGGCATGCTGACCAGCTAGACGCTTACGTACACTTGTGATGTATCCAGATAAAAAAGGCACCTTCATACACAGCGTGTACAACTTATGCAGTAAGGCTTGCAGCTCACGTTGAAGTACCGCTTTTCCTTTGCGACCTTCCTGAACAGAATGAATTCGTCCTCTGCGAACTGCATGACTACTTCGCTTACGCAACCCCCACAAAACTATATATAGAAGCGCAAAGCCCCCACCTGATATTAGTAAAATCCATAATAAAATTTCTTTAAGACTCATAGTCTTCCTCCCAATAGCGGGTCAAAAAACTGCGGAAATCTCTGGCATCCTTTACATTCATCTGCTCACACATTTCTTTTGCACTTTTGGCAGTAAGGGGCTCCATCGGTATATAGCTTCCGTTCCGATATTCCATAATGTGGCGATAACTATAGCTCGTTGAAACATTGGAGCCTGCATCCGTATGATCCGGGTCACGCGGCACACATTCTGTGATCCGTTCGATGTAGCGTCGCCCTTCCGCATCACGTTTGAGATGCACATCAAAGTTAATGACATGAACTACCTGTTCCTCAGCGATGCCTTCATGCTGAAATACTCCTGTTTTGAGCAATGAATTACGAAGTGAAAACACGAGATCACGAAATGTTTTGGCATGATGAGTAAAAATGGTGAACAGACTGGCAACCTGCGACATTTGAATCATCCAAGCAGCTACTTCATCACTTGCTACTTCGCCTAGTATATTGACGGTTCCATCTGTTTTTTTCTGCAAGTCAAGCCCTTGTTGTCCTGAAATATGGTCCGTTTCTCGAAAGGTAAGAATGTTACGGCGACTGTAAATGCTGCGTAGATGCAGTTCAAAGGCCATTTCTTGAACACGAAGCGTATACGAAGCATAAATATGCTTGACCATCGCCATTAACAACGTCGTCTTACCTGAACCCTGCGCGCCTGTAATAGCAGTAATCCGGCTACCTTTCATTAAATAAGAAAGTAACTGGATTGGAAAATCAGCATTTTGTCCCTTAATTAACTGTTCCAGTGATGCGCTTTGAATATCGAATTTACGAACAAAGAAAGCCCACGATTCTGAGAAAGGAGGACGCACTACCACTACCCGCGACCCATCCTTCATTTCGTTGACCTTATAACCATTCGCTTCGGAAAGCTGTCCCGGGTAATTGTATTTATAAATATTTTGGCACACCCTTTTAAGTTCACGCTCAGATCCGAAGGAAAGGAACGAAAGATGGATAGTTTTACCTTTATAAAAGATCCATACGCTCTCATAACCATTGGCAGTAGGCGCAGATGTTTGTTCAAATACATACCCATCCGAAGGCCAGTCTGATGATGCAGGAATCCCACCTTCCGGCATACCACTGACGCCCCCACTTACACCGTCGATCCGCTGGTCACGAATATCATCAATGACGGAAAAGCCTTTGTAATGCTGATAAATCCGCTGGACAATAATATCCACTTTCTCCAAAAAGGAAAGAGGGCGGTACTCACAGTCATAGATATAACGAATATCCTCTGCGGTAACGAGATAACTTCCATCTTCTTCACCTTGCTGTGAATACCTCATTTCGGCCAAGTCATAAGTATCCAGTAAACGTGATAGTGCATCAGCGCCAAACTTCTGCTGGTATTGGTAAAATATAATTTCGAATTGATCCTGTATGCTAAACAACTCAGGTCGGGAGAATGGCATAACAATATCGACAATTTTCTCGTTTAAGCCGTAACCGTTAATCAGAAGCTCAGCCATCAGATTTTTAACAAAACGTTTATCACCCATGCTGCCATTGGCACAGTCCTTTAACGCCCTGCGTAGTTCCGCCCTTTGATGGATACGCCGTCTATATTCCTCTTCATGCAATCCGGCATCCGCCATCTGGCTATGACTTAGTTCATGAAGTGCATTTTTGATATACTCTATTAATGTTTCGAATGTGGCATCTTCGTTCTTTTTTTCTACCCGAAGGGTTGAATGTCGCGAGTGAAGATTTCCTCGGTATTTAACAATAATCAGTACGATGCACATCAGTATTATACAGGTAAGAATCAATCCGTTGATCATTTGAGCGGACAGCATTTAAGCGCCCCTCTCCAAAGCCTTGAGCCGAAGATCGGACTCTGCCGCCTCCAGGATAGCTTTGCTGATATGCCGTATACTCTGCGCCCATCCCACGGGCATAAAAAGCTTGCGGTGCTGCTCTTTTCCACTTCGCACCTCACGCTGCACATGGCCGATCACATCCCTGCGGTTCCATGCGTCCATAAATCCGGTGCTATAAGGGACTGTATACAAAGCACCTTTGTAGCCATATCTCCTGCGAATATTCGTTTCATTCACTTGAGAATGCACATCATATTTCCCAAGTACAATCAATAAGGGTAACGATGAATAGGTAGATAACGGAGACACAGATTCAAAATAAGCGTCTAACTCTCGCATATTCTGAGTGAGTGAAAGAACGGCCAGTTTGGCTCGTGCACATGCTTCATGCTGTACAGCCCCCCACCCTGCTCCACTTCCTGCATCAATCAGCGTTAAATCATAATATTGATTCGCTGTATCTATTACTGCCCGTACAAGCCCTGGAGATAGTAACGGCGGTGCAGCTCCAAAGCTGGAGGTTCCCTCAAGTACATCCAAAGTATGTTCGAGTACAGGCGTCGTATAATTACGAATATTTTCTTTAGACAGTGTCCCTCGCAGAACTAAACGTGCGGCAGCATCCCAGCCCCCTTCCTGAAGCTGTAGGGTTGGATCGTCCATACCATACTCTTGTATAGGTAATCCTGATTCAATACCGGTATATTTACGACCCAAATGAGTCAATAATAGTCTTCCTCGATATAGATTGCCTATGGTAATTGCTATTGCTGCCGCCAAAGAGCTACTTCCACTAGCCCCCTTAATGGGGCTCCAAAACAAAATGGTACTCATGCTCTACTCCTTTCCGCACGCTTTAGCGCACGACGACTCACTTTTAATTCCCAACTCATCCATTCCCCAATACAACGGCATAATTGTTTCTTATACGTTCTGGATAGCGGTTTTAGTAGTAGCTGTTTTTTATGCTCATTTTCCAGTTTCAGAGCAAGCAGCCCCTCATCCCATGGCAGTACATATGGCTCTTGCTGCCAAAAAGCTGGGAAATGGTTCATGTATTCCCACAGGTACGGCTCCTCCACACCACAATCCACAGCCTGTAAAAAAAGCTTGTGAAATACAAGATCTTTAGGAAATTCAGGTTGACTGAATAAATGCTCAAGCCAATTCTGTCCGTTATGCATTAGCATGCGGCTATAATCACTGACCCAAACTCGGAGTTCTGCCCTTTTCCAAACAGAAATGGGGCAAAAATTAGGTAACTCTACATCCAAAATAACAATGTCATAAGCCTGCTCTGCCTTCTGATCAGCCGTCATACCTATATGCAGGTCTTCCCATGCTGTAAATCCAATTGCTACATCAAAACCACTAAACTGCGTAATGGGAAGTGGTTTGTCAAGCATCCCTATGCTATACCGATACCGTCCCCGCAGCGTAGCATCCACAAGCAGTACCTGTTGGCCGGAAGCTGCTAATATGCTGCTGATGTATAACAAGGCATCGCTTTTGTCACAAAGCCCGGCAAATATCCATGTTTTCATACTTCCGTTCCTTTTCTCTCATTTATTTGGCATACGGATCAGAGCTTCCGTCCTGCGTCAGAATCTTTGTTTGTTCTTGATGATCCTGCTCGTTCTCATATTCATTTCTTGTATCATCAATTCCGCTTGCTGGGTTTTCTATAGTAGCACCCGCATGCTGAGCTGCAATTTCCTCACTCAGACTCCTTTCCACAGGTGTTGAAATCACACTGTTTGATGAATTAATTGCATTTTCAAGGGAATCCCGCAGCTGCTTGGACAGCTTTTGTTCAGCAATGTGTATCAAATTTGGATCACTATTCATTAACGCTAACACCTGCGCATTAGGCGGATAGGTCGGGATTGCTTTGGGCTGAAATTGGGGATCGACATATGTCAGAGCATAAATGGATGCTTTATGCAGATAGGCATCAACAATCGCGCTCGAAAGCGATAATATTTCCTGCTCATTCAAAGTGACCCAGACAATTGGACCTTCCAGTCGGGAAATCTTCTTTTTAGATAATAGAATGTAATCCTGACCTGTTGGAAATTGAATGCGAATATCCACTTCGTCCCCCGACTTCAGGCTGTTGGGTAGTACCACCACCTTTAGCTCACGGTTGCGTAAATCTTTAGGTGTGGGTTCATCAGCAGTTATCATAGCCGATGTAAGCACAGATCCTTTTTTAAGCTCAATCTTGGCTGTGGTTCCGGAAACTTCACTTTTATCTGCCAGCAAATTTGATGGAGCCTGAGAACCGGGAACTTTAATTCCCTTCAAATCATTAGATGCAATCTGTTCACCTGGAGAAATGTCACGGACAACCACCCAGCCTTTTTTCGCGGTTCGTTGCTCCTGTTCATACACTTTCCATTTCAGTTCTGCCTCTACCTCAGCCTGTTTCCTGACCTCATTCATTTGATGGATATTAACCATAAGGTAGCCGGCAAAGATAATGCCAACAATCCCAGCGCCAATGCAACCGGCGTATAGTTTTTGTTTACTGCTTTTTCTTAGCTTAGACACACAACTTCTCCCCTGCCTCTTTTGATATATACCTTCTATCTAGCGCCGTCGCTTAAGGAATACGAAGCGTCTTCTCCGGGTATCTGGAATGACTCCGCGAAACAGTTCGTCCAACACCTGATCCATCTCATCATCCGGTTCGAAGGGGTCTGAGTGGAACGGTAGAGCAAATACTTTATCGTGATCCAGCTCCTTACGAAGCCTGCGGGCCGCCTCCGAGGTTGCCAATGGCAAGCAGTAATTCCATTTGTGCTGTGGATGGCGCTGAAGAGATCGGGCTAACCCTGCTATATCCTGAACTCTCCATTCGGCCCCTGAGCCAACGACGAGCGGATAATCGGCTCTCAAGAATTCTTCCAGTCGTTCATTGTCCTGCCCACTCCCCAGGTCCAGTACGATAAATCTATAGGAACCACCCAACAAAGAAATGACATCCGCACGAGATGTTTGTCGCCAGTAATGTACTCCATCGACTTCAAAACGCCGACTTGAACTCGATTGTCCAGCAGATGTGCCTTCTACGACTTCTTGAAGTCGGGCAAATGCTTTGGCTGTGCTGTGCAGCTCAACCAAAGCTACGGAGCGGGACCTTCGAGCCAGATAGTGGCTCACCGCAATTGCTGTATGCGTAGCACCGGAGCCGGCAGATACACCCAGTACAGCCACTACTCTTGTACCTGCATAATCCATTGAGGCATCATTAACGGATATTCCTTGTTGAGCAGGCTGAAAATCAGCACTGCGCCGCAGTTCTCCAATGACCTCCCCGGCAGATTGAAATCGTTCCTCAGGATGCTGACGCAGCAGTTTTCGAATCACTGGGATCAAATGGCGGGGCAATTCTCCGCGAATATACCCTTCTACTCCCGCAGTCCACTCGCTATATTGGCCTCCTGTACAAAGATACAATAGCAGCGCTCCCAAACTGTATAAGTCTGAACGAGCATCCGTCTGACCAGCTCCATATTGCTCCGGAGCAGCGAAGCCCACTGTGCCCAGCTTTACCGTATCTTGATCCAGTTCAGCCTTATAGCTCCTCGCTATTCCAAAATCAATCAGTATAAATTCCATTTCCGGTGTCAGCATAATATTCGTTGGTTTCAGATCCCGGTAAATGACTGGCGGTTGACGGGTATGCAAATAGTCCAATACATCCAGTACCTGCAAAGCGAATGGGACGATTTGCTCCTGTGGAATATAGCCTTGGTAGCCCTTCATGTATGCTTCCAGCGTAATTCCTTCGATGTAATCCATGACCAGATATACCGCACCAGATGGAGGATGCTCAAAAAAATCAACAATTCTCGGTAAACGTGGATGGCTTAGCGAAATCAGCATCTCTGCCTCCGTGCGTACAAGCTTCATCACTTGTGGCCCGGCAACCGACTCCTTCACCGCCCATTGCTTGCCTGGCAGTTTTAAATCCTCTGCCATGAACACACGGCTCATTCCTCCCGAACCCAATGTGCGAACAATACGGTACCGCTCACCGATAATTGATCCGAATTCCAACTGTGATGGTTGCTTCATTATTCTCCTACCTCCTTTCTCAAGCAGACAACGTAAAAAAGGGAAAGCTGCCGCAAAATCAAATTTCCATGTCGTCATGAAAACCGTTTTCGCGGGATGCTTTCCCTTGATTTAAACGTGATTATTATTTTTTAAGGAACAATTTGGATTTATTATATAGCACACCTGTATCCATTGTAAAGTATTATTTTCCATACTTGATCATGTACAGGGTGATCTCATCTCGGTTATGGAATAGCTGCTTAGCTCGCTGAATCTGCATGCCGGACTCTTCAAATGAAGCAATTACATCATGAATGAGCGCCAAGGGCTTTTTATGCATTAGCTTGACCGTAACGATAGCAGTACCACCACTTCGCAAACTATATAGTAAATCAGTAACGAGCCTTGCCATTTGCTTAGGACTCCAGCTCATATCACAAACCAGCAGATCGAACGAATTCTCTTTAAATTTGACTTCACTTGCATTTTTACGCAAAAAAGTCAGATTGGCGTACTTCATCAGTGATGGCTCCATCTTTGCCGGATCAACCGCTGTAACTTTCAGTCCCCGTTCCAGTAAGAAGGAAGTCCATCCACCCGGTGCTGCCCCAATATCCAGTCCCTGATGGAAAGCGGCAAAATCTATGCCGAACGTTGCTTCTGCTTCCAATAGCTTGAATTTGGCACGAGAAATTTGTCCATCTTCTTTTTGAAAACGAACCGCGCCTCCGCTCCAATCCGATAGATTGTCCTCAGGACGCGATACACCTGCATACCACGTATCTGTATCTGCAAAAACGGACACAATAACATCGGCGCCTTGTACTGTCTGCTCCATAGGTAGATCACTTAATTGTTCACTCAAAGCCTGCTTGAGCGCACCTGCGCTTTCAATCCAACTGCTATTAGATCCTTTGCGCACTTGTAAAGAAACACGTTGATCAATCAGTTCCTTGCGGTTACGGATGAATGCAACCAGGCGCTCCTGTACCTGAACCAGGTCCGTTCCTTCTTCCTGAAAATGAACAGGAAATAAGTGACGTAAAAACATCGGCGGCTGACCTGTAATTGTCCTCACTGCCTCAATTTCTTCCGCAGGTAATGTAGCCAGAAAAATTTCACCAGGTAAAAGCATCGTGCTTTTAACAGAGCCAAATATTCTTCTAAGCTCCTCTTGAGCATAGGGTGCAAAACCGTGATTGGCTGTACAAACAAATCTTGATGATGACAAAGTAGATTCACTTTGTTCATCTGTACTGATATATAGTTCCTCCAAAATAACATTACCCTCCAGTGCACACCCGAATCCAGGGGCGTTCTCCATCCCAATCCAGCTCAACCGGAACTTCATATGTGTGCATAATCAATTCTTTCGTTAAAACTTCCTTTTTCGGGCCAGCTGCTGCGACCTTACCATCACGAATCAATGCAACATGCGTAAAGAGGGGGACAATCTCCTCAATGTGATGAGTCACATAGACCACTGATAACTCCCGCTTGCGGAGCCGATCAATCTCGACCAGCATTTTTTCCCGCTCAAATAGATCCAACCCGGCACAAGGCTCGTCCATAATTAGCAGACGAGGTTCTGCCATCAGTGAGCGGGCCAGCATCACCTTTTTACGTTCTCCTTGAGATAACGTCCCCAGCGGGTGATGAATCAAGTCGCCTAAATTCATACCCTCCAGCAAAGATATGGCCTTTTCTTTTGCCTCTGTCGGAATTTCCTGATAAAAGCGCAAAAAAGCATATGCACCTGTAGCAACGACTTCCCAAACGGGATCTTTTAGCGCCAGCTTTTCCAACAAAGTCTGGCTGATATATCCGATTTGTTTGCGAACTTCCCGCACATCACATTGACCATACATTTGCCCAAGCACTTCAACCGTACCACGACTTGGAAACATATACCCTGTCATCATTTCCAGCAATGTTGTTTTACCGGAGCCATTGCGACCCAGAATAGCCCAATGTTCACCTTCTCGTATGTCCAGGCTTACATCGTCCAAAATCCGTCTTTCTTCCCGCTGCAACGTAATGCTCTTCATGGATATCATTCCATCACGCTCCTTATTTTGCTCAGCAAGTGTTCTACAGATTCCATTTTGTAGATGATTTCAGGATTTTTGTTTTCACCATTATATATAAGAAGCGCGGGAACACTGGATATCCGGTACTCCTGTACCAGTTCAGGAATATAGTTAATGTTGCTCTGTACCACTGCTTCTTCAGGGAGCAAATACTCTGCTACCTCCAGCATTTTACGGGCAGCCGCGCATGTTCCACACATGGGAGTGTACACAAACAAAGCCAGCTTGCATCCCTCCCATATGGCACGGCGCACCTCTTTTTGTCCGATCTCTTTCATCGTTCAGACCCTTTTCTGATCTCTCGCATACGCTCCTCGGGTATGGGCCCGTTATGCACGGTGACTCCCTCTGGCTTATTCGCATAGAGTAGCTCGTACATGGCTCGCCGCCCCTCTGGACTGGAGGAATGCAAGTAAATTTCACGTGGATATAACCGTTTCCCTGCGATAGCAGCAGCCACATCCTTTCCCGTAGGCTGACCTGGACCCAAATCATAATCTAGCGATAGTATTGAAATAGGGTATTCATGAAGTAGCAGTAGACACTCATCCGCATCTCTTGCCAGCTTAAAGCCCGGAGGACAAGGCCGATAATCGTCCATAAACAAATACATCAACTTCTCCTCCTTTTTCCCATAAATGCAAGCTCACAAGCCTCAAAGATAGTTATTACCAATCAGACTGATTTACTCCCAGCTTAGAATCATTTGAATATCCTCCTGATGTGTCCCATCAGGTCCCGTCTCACTCTCCAAAACGATAGGAATGCCTCTTACAGCCTCCTGATCTGTCATCCAGCGCATGCCCTCAGTACCAATGTAGCCTTGCCCCACACGAGCGTGTCTGTCTTTTTTAGAGCCATACGGGTATTTAGAATCGTTCAAGTGAACTCCGCATAGAGCTGACCAATAGCCGAGACGGTTTCCTTTATCGATCAAAGCCTCGTCCATTCCACCGTTCCACAATCCTGCTGCATACGCATGACAAGTGTCCAAGCAAAAGCCGATACTGTCAGGATACCGGCACAACTGACGGATTTGCACCATTTCCTCAAGCGTGGTTCCCATAGGTCCATGATCCCCCGCCTGATTTTCAATCAATATTTTAGCATTTCCCTGCCAGCCTTCCAGCACATCATTAAAACAGTTAATGATGTTACGATAGCCCTCTAGAGGGTCTAACGAATGCATGTGACCAAAATGAACGACAATCCCTTTTGACCCACAGGCTTCAGCAATATCCAGATCATTGCGTAATGAAGCAATCGTCAGCTCATAAAGTTCCTGACCACGCTCGGACCCATGAGCCGGATTAACGGGATATGGCGAATGAGCAATGGATTGAAGCTGGTGCTCTACACAGTAAGCGTTGCAAGCAGCAGCATCAGTAGCACTCCATTCCTTCAGTCTCAGAATACGAGGATTTTTTGGGAAATATTGAAATGAACGTCCCCCCTGCTCTCGCGCACGCATAGCGGCTTTGGAAAAGCCACCACGCGTACTCACATGGGAGCCGATAAGCAATTTAGGCATCATGCTGCTGTACCGGGCAATAAAATGCTTTTTTCCCCGCCAGTTCAACCCTTACAATTTTTCCGCCACTTGGAGATTCTTCTCCTTCGCGGTCATATACTCGACACTGATGATCAAATCCACCTGTTAGCGTGTCCCCCTCCATTAGAGGCATTTCCATGTACCCGCCTTCCGCAGTAGCTTCACGTAGTACGGATTGAGTGGCATGATATAGTTTTTCCACTTTTTCTGGGGACTGCACAATGTTTTGTACTTTGGAACCCGGTGTAAATCCGGCGATATAAGCAATTTCGTCTGAATAACAATTGCCAATACCCGAAAAAATCTGCTGATTCACCAGCGTTGTTTTCAAAATCCCCCGGCGTCCCTTCAGACGTGCTGTAAACTTTTCCAAAGTCATGCGACGGTCTAACGGATCAGGTCCCAGGTCTGACAAAGCTTCTTCTGTTTCTTTAGCCGTTAGCAAGTGCAGATAACCTAAGCGCAGTCCGATAAAATAAAGCTTTAATCCACTAAAATCTAATTCGATCTGAACTGTACGATCTGGACGCTGCTCCTCCGTTCCCAGATATAACAGTCCTCCCAACATCAGATGAAGTACGAGCCGCCCGCCCGTGTTTAAATGAAAAATCAAATGCTTGCCTCGACGCTCTAAATATACAACGGTCGTTCCCAGCAATTGCTTCTCAAACGTTTCCACTTCAGTATTAATGGACTTTTCACGGCTAACCGTCACTCCAGTAATCGGAATGTCCAAAATTTGTTTTGATAATAAGATTCTGTAGTTTTCCATTTCAGGAAGTTCCGGCATATCAACATCTTTCCTTTCGTAGCTACATAGCTTTTAATTCTCGCAAGTTTTGTAAGACATATACTTTCTATTATTTCAGCTCTTCTTTCATCCAGTCCTGCAGTTCAGCGAGATTTTCAAACATCAGGTCAGGTTTCACTCCAACGGTACGCACATGTTCATCCATATTAGCGCGGGTCGTCACGCCCGACAGGATCAGAGCTGTTTTACAACCTGCTGCTGCACCTGCCGCAATATCTGTAAGCATATTATCGCCCACAACCAGAGCTTCATCCGCCCTAATGTTTAAGCGGTTCAGCGCATAGTTCATCAATACGCTTGAAGGCTTGCCGATGACAATAGGCTTTACCTGTGAAGCAGCTTCAATTGCAGCTCCAATCGTACCTGCACCTGGCGTTAGCCCATCATGTGAAGGCAATTGGAGATCCGGGTTTGTCAAAATAAAAGTTGCTCCTTCCCGAATCCAACGCATGGCAGCGGCCAGCGCATCATATGTAAATTGACGATCTATCCCCTGCACCACATAATCAGGATGGTTCTCAACAAGCTGCAAACCGGCTCCTGTGAGTGCATCGCGTAATCCTGTTTCACCAATACAATAGACACGAGCTCCAGGACTTTGCTGTGCAACATATTGTGCAGCTGCTAACGCCGAAGTATATACTTCATGGCTGGCCGCTTCAATTCCCATACCAACCAAATGCTCAGCCACCAATTCGGGTGTACGTGAAGCATTGTTGGTAACATAAGCATAAGGTATCTGGTCTGTACGCAATCGGGATATGAACAGATCCGCACCCTTGATCATCCGATTTCCATGATAAAGTGTTCCATCCAGATCAATTAGTAACGATTTTATCGCAATCCCCTCCCCCACTTCAAATCCATTCACATCATAGCATTGAAAATTATAATTCATCCTATGAACGATGTTCTCCTTCTTATTTAACCACCTTAATTATTCAGGTCATTAAATAATCGGCCGTCTCCATTCATCTCATCTATCTTAAGTCAAAAATGCTTATGAAGTCCATGAATTGCTGGTAAACCCTCCAAAATGGCGCCATTCCTCGCTAAAAGCCGTCGCTTTCACATGACATAAGTTCACTTCTTCGTCGAAATCCATCGAAGGAGCTATTTCCTCAAAGGAAATCTCCTGTATTTCCTGGTCATACTCAAGAAATAGAATCCTTTAAATTCGATATATAGAAACTCGAATATGACACGCCTCTATATGTGGTAGAACAAATTCATCCCCTACCACCGTGTACGGGTTCTCATCTCTTGTCGCATCCTGCGCTTTCCCGGAAAATAATTTGGGTGAAAAACAAAGGCACCGGGGCTTGCCCCGGCACCCATGCACATATCTTCTCCAATCGTTTATTAACCGATATCAGGTACCGATAACAACACATGCTGCTCCGCAAGCAATGAATTGGGAAATATGCTTCGCGCTTCCTCCAGCAATGGCTGAAGCTGCTCCTGATCTTTATACCTAGAACTAAAATGCGTCATGATTAGCTGACCCGCACCTGCGGCTTTTGCAGCTTCCGCTGCTTGAAGCGCCGTACTATGATGATACTCGTATGCTGTATCTGACAGTTCATGCAGAAAAGTGGCTTCATGAACGACGACAGTTGCATCTTGAGCCAGCACTACCGTATTCGGACAAGGTCTCGTATCCCCTAAAATCGTGATGATACGCCCTTTTTTCGGCGAACCCAGTACATCCTGAGGATGCAAAATAACTCCACCTTCTACCTCCACGCTTTCCCCACGCTTTAACTTACCGTACACCGGGCCGGGCTTAATACCATATCGCTCCAACAGCTCTTGGTTAAGCTTACCGGGCTTATCCATCTCTACAACTCGGTAGCCATAGCTGTCGATCCGATGATCCAGTAAAGCTGACTCCACCCGGAATTGACCGTCATCAAACAGAACCCCGCCCGTATGCTCCACAATATGTAGTTGGTAATTGATACGCGATTGGCTGATCCCTAAAGATAGCTCGATATATTGCTGGATTCCAGGCGGTCCATATACCGTCAGTGGTGTCGTTCCCCCCTGATACGCCCTGCTCGACAGCAGTCCCGGCAGACCGAAAAGATGATCCCCATGCAAATGGGTGATAAATATTTTTTCAAGTCTGCTTAGTTTGAGCGGCGAACGCAATACCTCTTGTTGAGTGCCTTCGCCACAGTCGAACAGCCACATGCTTCTTCGTTCTTCCAGCAAACGAAGAGCGATGGACGTTACATTTCGCTGAATCGTAGGCACCCCTGCATTTGTACCGAGAAAATAAAATTCCATAACATTAACCTTCTTCCTGCTGACCAGCAAAAAACCTCCGAAGCTCGGAGGGTATTTGCTATCCTATCTGATAAAGGTGTTAAACCTTTTCGACGTTAAAATACTGCGCCTGAGGGTGGCTGAACACCATGGCTGATACAGAAGCCTCCGGTTCCATCATAAACCCTTCCGTCAGCTCAACGCCAATATCCTCAGGTTTTAACAACTGGAACAACGGCCCCTGATCCTCCAGATCTGGACATGCCGGATAGCCAAAGGATACCCGTATGCCTTGATATCTGGCACCGTGTCGCTGTTTCATTGTCATATCGGCAGGGTCTGGGAACCCCCAGCTATCCCTGATAATATGGTGAAGCCGTTCCGCTAACCCTTCTGCTACTTCGAGTGCTACCGCTTGAAGTGCATGCGAGCGCAGATAATCCCCTTTATCTTTCCACCGGGTAGATATCTGCTGAATCCCATGACCAGCTGTAACGACCATGAAACCTACATAGTCCATAACCCCGGATTCCACTGATTTCAAGAAATCAGCCAGACATAGATAAGGCTCTACCTGCTGGCGCGGGAATGTAAATGTGTGCAGTACCTTGCTCACATCCGACGGATCATAGATCAGAATTTGATTTCCTTGGGACTGCGCTGGAAAGAAACGATACATAGCATGTGCCTGGATGATTCCGTCCGTCACAGCTTCAAACATGATGCTGTCCACGGTTTCCTTCAACTGAATCGCTTTCGGATCTTCCGAAGCCAGCAGCTGCTCAACATTGCCTTTTAAACCAAGATGATGCCCCATTAGCATTTGCATATTCACGTAAGGCAAAATATAATTCAGTGGATAATTACGCAGTACATGACGATCCGTATCTGGTGGAATATAGACGGGCAGATCCTGAGCAATGTTAGAGCGCACAGCTCGAGTGAGCTTAGGGAGCGGCTTAGCTTCCACGACTATTGCCGCTTCAGCCTCCCGCTCAGCCTCCATGTCCTCAGCCATTTTTTTGCGGGACTCAGGATTCATAAGCTTGTTGGCAATATCCAGCCCATCCATAGCATCCTTTGCATAGGCAACCAGACCATCATACTCAGGACGGATACGATTTTTAGTGAACTTACGTGTTAAAGCAGCTCCACCAACCATTATTGGAATATCAATATTCGCATTTTTCAAATCCTGTGCGGTCAGCACCATTTGTTGTGCCGATTTAACAAGCAGTCCGGATAAGCCAATCATATCGGCCTTTTCTTCACGGTAAGCCTCAATAATGCGTTCTGGTGGTACTTTTATACCCAGATTCACGATATGGTAACCATTGTTGGATAGAATAATCTCCACCAGATTCTTACCAATGTCATGCACATCACCTTTGACTGTAGCCAACAAAATCTTACCTTTTACTGAGGATTCATTCTTCTCCATGAACGGCTCTAAATAGGCTACGGACGCCTTCATCACTTCAGCGCTTTGCAGCACCTCCGCAACAATCAGTTCGTTATTGTTAAACAGTCGTCCTACTTCCTCCATCCCCTTCATCAGCGGGCCGTTAATAATCTCCAGCGAAGAATATTTCACGAGCGCTTGCTCCAGATCCGGAATGAGTCCCTCCTTACTTCCCTCGACTACATAGGAAGCCAGTCGTTCTTCGAGCGAAAGGTTTGATATCTTTTCTTTTTTCTCCACTTTCTTGTTACGGAAAGCTGCTACAAAAGCGGATAAAGTATCGTCATTTGTTTTATAGATCAAGTCTTCCGCAAGTTTCCGCTCATGCTCTGGAATGGATGCATAACGTTCAAGCTTCTCAGTGTTTACAATCGCATAGTCCAGACCTGCTTTGGTGCATTCATATAAATAGACGGAATTGAGCACTTCACGACCCGCTTCCGGCAAACCAAAAGATACGTTACTGATGCCCAGGATGGTATGCACCCCGGGAAGCGCTTCTTTAATAATGCGAATGCCCTCAATGGTTTCCTTAGCTGAACCGATATATTGCTCATCACCTGTTCCTACTGGGAATACGAGCGTATCAAAAATTAGATCCTCCGCTGCCAAACCGTAACGGTTCACCAACAGATCATAAGAACGTTTAGCTACCTCAAGCTTATCCTCACGTGAAATAGCCTGTCCGCGTTCATCAATTGTTCCAACAACAACAGCGGCGCCGTACTTATGAATAAGAGGAGCCATTTTCTCAAATTTCTCTTCACCATCCTCCAAATTAATGGAGTTAATTATTGCCTTGCCTTGCGAATATTGAAGTGCTGTATCAATGACTTTAATATCCGTGGTATCAATCACCAAAGGTACCTTTACCTTGTTTACAACCAGTTTCAAAAATGCTTCCATATCCGTCATTTCATCGCGATCCGGGTCCTGCACACAAATATCAATGACATGCGCTCCGCTTTTTACCTGAGCACGGGCAATTTCAGATGCCTCTTCATATTTGCCTTCCACGATCAAACGCTTGAATTTGCGGGAGCCCAGAACATTCGTTCGCTCACCAACCATATACGGACGATTGTCCTGTTCAATATATACAGGCTCAATGCCCGATACGGCAGGAGGATGATGACCTACCAGCGGACGCGGCTCAAACTGCGCCATACTTTCACTCATAACTCGAATATGCTCAGGCGTGGTACCACAACAACCCCCAGCAATATTCAACCAGCCTTTTTCAGCAAAAGCAGCCATTTTACGTGCTAATGAATCAGGCGATTCATGGTATTGGCCATTTTCATCGGGCAAGCCCGCATTTGGATAACAGCTAATAGCTGCAGAGGACATTTCAGACAGAGAGCGAATATGATCACGCATAAACTCTGGACCTGTAGCACAATTCAATCCAATCGAAATTGGGTGCAAGTGTTCCAGTGATATGCAAAAGGATTCGATATTTTGTCCGGCCAACGTCGTTCCCATAGGCTCAATCGTGCCTGAAATCATTAGCGGAAGCTCGATACCTGTCTGCTCAAAAGCTTGCCGAATTCCGATGCTTCCAGCTTTGACGTTAAGCGTATCCTGTGAGGTCTCCAAAAGGAGTACATCCACGCCGCCTTCAATAAGCGCCAAGGCCTGCTCTTGATAGCTTTCAATCAGCTCAGCAAATGTAACCCCACCTGTGACAGACAAGGTTTTCGTGGTTGGGCCCATAGCTCCTACTACAAAACGAGGCTTGTCCGCAGTGCTGTATTTATCCACCGCGTTACGCGCCAGTTTGGCCGCCACCAGATTAATTTCACGGGCACGTTCTGGTATATCGTAATCCGCCAAAACGACGGATGTTGCTCCAAATGTATTCGTTTCAATTAGATCTGCTCCGGCCTTCAAGTATGCTTCATGAATCCCTTGAATGACATCCGGTCTCGTTAAGACCAGCATTTCATTACAGCCCTCCAGCTCTTCCCCACCAAAATCATCGGGGGAAAGGTCTTCCTGTTGAATCATGGTGCCCATGGCCCCATCAAGAAGGAGTATTCTTCGTTGTAATGCATCCTGCAAGCTAACTTTATCCAAATTTCTTCACCCCCGCAAAACGTTAAATCCTAGTTTAGCAGAAACCGTATCATTTAGATAGATTGAAGTAAAAACATACGTTTTATACAGGTTGTTCTTTGTAAAAATGACTTCTCTTATCCATTTTTATAGTTTGTAGCATTATAGAGCGTACTTAACCCTGCATCCTTTAGCTATGGTCATTTGCATTATAAAATGTTGAAATCCTGTATTGTACAACGTTTCAAGACATGGTATTCTTTATACAACATTAATCCAAGTGGAAAAGAGGGAATATATATGGCCGAAATCTTAATACGTAATACGAATGAACGAATTAGCGGTGAAGAACAAGTACGTGAATTTCTGGAGAGTCACGAGATATTGTATGAACATTGGGATGCTTCCAAATTGTCTGGGGAGTTGCAAGAAAACTTTACCTTAACAGATAATCAAAAGGCCGCTGTTCTCAAAACATTTGAACCTGAAATCAAGGATTTAGCCGCACGTCGCGGATATAAAATATGGGACGTTATCACTTTATCTGAAGCAACGCCGAATTTGGACGAGCTGCTGGCCAAGTTTGAGCAAATTCACACCCACACCGAGGATGAAATCCGTGCCATTGTCGCTGGTAAAGGCATCTTCATCATTAAAGGCCCTGAAGAGATCGGCTATTTTAACGTAGAGCTTTCACCGGGGGACGTTATCTCTGTACCTGAAAATATACCTCACTTCTTCACTTTAATGGAGAATCAAAAGATCGTCGCAATCCGCTTGTTCATCGAAGAAAATGGCTGGATTGCCGAACCGTATGAAGATCCAACCTTCATTAAAGCATAATTACGAATTTATCCTTGTGTGAATAAAAAAACTCCCTCTGCTCTGTAACAATAGCGAAGGGAGTTTTCTTAATACTCGTTTCTAAAGACTATTGATTTCTTACTTTAACGATTGAATAATTCCGTCCAATTCAGACAGATGCTTGATTTGGAACTTCGGCTTGATCTCTGTGGTATTGGTTTTAGTGTTTCGGTTCACCCAGACCGAGTGTACACCTGCTGCCAACGCTCCTTGAATATCAGTCGTCAGTTTATCTCCTACCATTAAAGCATGTTCAGGCTCAATACCAAGAAGCCCCAAAGCATGCTGGAATATAGACGGATCAGGCTTGCCTCGACCAAATGAACCTGAAATGACAACATGATCAAAGAAAGGAGCTAATTGAGGAACTCCATCCAGTTTCTCCTGTTGTAGATCAGGGGAGCCATTTGTCAGCAATAACAGCTTGTAACGTCCCTTCAATTGTTCTAGAATCTCGAACGTTTCTTCATATACATGTGGACGCGCGCGTCTTTCCGAAGCAAATTGGGTAGCCAGCTTTTCCGCCAACTTCTCATTATCTATCCCTAGTTGCTGGAGTCCTCTGCGCCATGATTCCTTTCGATAAACAGGGGCCAACTGTTCCAATTGGCGGAATTCAGGTTGCTCACCTGCTGTAAAATTCGCCCACAATCCTTCAAACGGATTAATGCCGATCATTTGAGTAAAACTAAAGGTTTCATAGGATTCATACAAAGCGCGTGCTTCCTTACGTACGGCTTCCTCCAGAGTTTTTGGATCAACGCCTGCTTCACGGGAGCCTGTTTGACACGCTGCATCAAATGCCTCTTCTACACTACGTTCATCCCACAAAAGGGTATCATCAAGATCAAACATTACCGCCTGAATCGTCATCTGAATTATCCACTCTCTTTCCACAGTATATGTACGCCTATTTGCTTGATTAAGCATTTGAATCGTTATGTGTGCCCATATTAAGCAAGCGGCCGCAGCATGTTATATGAAATAACATCATACGGCCTTTGTTACAGAGCTACAGGCTAAATCAGTTATTTCTTGTCTACCTGTATCTGATTGGATAGCGCAAACTTCTCAAGTCGCTCTGCAATGGCATCCGTGTCATAGCGACCTAATGATTTTGTGAAAATAAAATTACCACCCTTACCTTTTCTTTCAACGGTTACGTAACCCTTTTCAATCTTGATGGCTTTCATGTCCCCTGCCGTCATTGGACGTTCTCTACCACCTTTCAGCATATAGAGAGTATCCTTTCCCACTTTCAAATAAGGACGACGGATGAAAAAGATAACAGCCAGCATCAAGTACAGGCCGAATACAAGCCAATCCATCCCTCGCATACCGGTCTTAGTCAAAAAGTAACTCATAAGCATGTACAATACAGAAAGACCAGCCAGCATAATTGGCACAGTAATGTTACGGCCACGGAAAATATCCATTGTAGAACCTGCGCCGCTAATGGTTTGAATGCCTTGCTTTTTGCGCGATTTATTTAAATGCGCTGTGTTTTTGCGTACTTTTCTTTCAAATGATCGGGCCATCTCTCAATTCCTTCCCAGATATATTACATTAAAACAATTGCCTCAAAGCTGATCTATATAGATACCATAAAAGGTACCTAAAACAAAAGGCAAATTGCAGGCTTGGGCACTTTAACAACATTAATGCTTCAGCCCGTCATTTCCTTTCGATGTATCATCGTCCACAAATTCAATCGTCTCAAGCTGCTGCCGAAAATTACGGCGAATGTTACCTAAATAAATTTCCCGAAGATTGGCGCGCTCTGTGGCTTCCTCTTCCGTCAAACCCTCGGATTTTGCTTTGCGCGCTAATTCATTAATGCGCTGTACCAAGCTGTCTATATCCAAATTGTGTCCCCTCCATAAAAGCAAAGATATAATACACTTTGACATGTAGAAAAGAGCTTGTCAAGGCTCCCGTATTACGCTCCCTGACAAGCTCTAATAGTCTATAGATCAGAAGTTAGGAAGCTTGAGTACCTGACCTACTTGCACTCCCCGATCCTCCAAACCGTTAATCCGCACAATTCCTTCTATATATACCCGTGTATCCATTCGTTCCGGTTTATGATTTGCGGCAATCTCCCACAACGTATCCCCAGGTTGTACGGTCAGTTTAGTCACTTCTTCCTTGGAAGCTGAAGGTGCCGCGAAAACTGTAAGTACACCTGCCCCTGCAATCCAAGCAACAATCACTATAATAAGAAGCTTAAGTAAAAGAGTATTGGTAATAATCTGCATAAAACGTGCCCTACCCTCTTTTCGAGTCTCCTGTAAATTTTCTAAATTCATCGGAAAAATACTTTGATAAGTGCTATATTTCATCATTGGCTGTGTCCTCCAAACGTTTGTTCTTATGTTTTCACAATATAACACGAACATTTGTTTTGTTCAATAGAAAAGAGAACAAAAGTTCGCAATTATTTTCAGGGATTATTTAGAACTTATGTTTGTACGAACGGAGGTTCTATGCTATAATTTTCCCAAACGTTACTAAATGGGGTTGATACGGTATGTCTAAGATTTCGAGCCGCCAGCAGGCCATTCTTGAATTTATCCGCAATGAAGTGCGTCTAAAGGGATACCCCCCTTCTGTACGCGAAATAGGCGAGGCTGTCGGATTAGCCTCCAGTTCTACGGTTCATGGTCATTTGGATCGTTTAGAGAAAAAAGGACTCATTCGCCGCGATCCTACAAAACCACGGGCTATTGAGTTACTCGGTCAAGACGAATCGGATAACAGCAACTTGATTAATTACTCCATTAGTCGTGTCCCCGTCGTCGGCAAAGTAACTGCTGGCCTTCCTATTACGGCGACAGAAAATATTGAAGATTACTTTCCTCTTCCCCAACACTTTGTTGGTGAGGATAAAATATTCATGTTATCTGTTGTAGGCGAAAGCATGATTGAAGCTGGTATTGCTAACGGAGACTATGTAATCGTACGTCAGCAGCAGACCGCTGATAATGGTGATATTGTTGTAGCTATGACAGATGAAGACGAAGCTACAGTTAAAACCTTCTACAAAGAAAAGGATCATATTCGGCTTCAACCTGAAAATCCAGCCTTTGAACCGCTTCGCCTGACACACGTCAGCATTTTGGGCAAGGTTGTAGGACTCTTCCGGGACTTCCACTGATTTCTCGTTCTTTCTTCCCCGTTATTCTATCCACTAATACAAAACCGGCTGCCTAGGGCAAGCCGGTTTTGTATTGCTATTATGTTTATTATGTATCTCACAACTATTTTTTCATTTCAGCAACCTATCCCTATTTTTTCTACTAAAAATCAGCCTCCTCATCTCAAATAATCCCCCACTGACCTTGAGCAGCTATACTGTCATGGGCAAAACTAATAGATCTTTCTTTGTTTTAGATAAATATGGTATATTAATTACTTATAGCTCTGTAGGAGGAATTAAATGAAAAAAATTATAATTTCAGCGTTTGTTGTGATATTTATCGCCATAAGCTGTGTAGTTCCAACAATGGATCATTTGTATGCAAAAGAGAACTCCCACATAACAACCTATGACCGTATTAAGTATATACAAATACTTATCCATTTCAGGTATTTAGAAAAGCAACTCGAAGCTGTAATTTTCGAAAGAAATAATTATCCAGAAGACAGCCAAGAATATAAACAGCTCTCTGAACAACTGAATCATATTCTTGCTCAAGAGGCGTACTACGAGAAAAAACTTAACACTCTTAATAGTAAATAATTTTCATACTAACTGCCTATTATCTTTATCTACACTATTAGACTCATGCCGACCTGCCTGTAACATTCTCCTGCAACGTAAAGTTGAAAAGGCGAAGACAGGTTCGCATGAGTTTTTTTATTATCCATTAGGAATATAGGTACTAGCTTCTTTTTGCTTTTAATAGATTTATGCTGATACATTACTATCACAATTGACATATGTATATAGCAGAACTAAGCAAAGGAGATATGCAGATGATCAGAAATAGAGTTAAAACGTATAAGCATCGCATCGGGAAAAACAGATATCTGGTCGTTAAAGTCTTTCAAGCCGCAGCTGCTAAAACAGGAAGCGGAAATGCACTAGCAACCAATGCCTTGAATATCAAAATTTCCAAGCGTAAGCATAAACGCCACTAAGATTTAACCGTACCTTCATTTCTTGAAGGGAGGTGATATTATGAGCAGAAGACATTGCAAACGTGATTTAAGAAGAAGAAGATTAAACATCCGTTCCACTCAAAGAGCCATTGCGCGTGCAAGAGGTAACGCACTGGCTGTTAATCTGTTTAGCGTAAATGATAGACAACGCAGACGTTAATAATCGTTTTCAAGCAAAAGCGGGAAGGATTCTTCCTGCTTTTTTTGTGTTAAACGATACACCCAACTCCTAAATCCCATAGAACTGCTAAATTCAGTTGCCTTCCTTTTAACATACATATTCAACTATGCTTCCACTGGTTAAAACAGAAGCGAAATGGTACCCAGTCAAAAGCAGCAGCATTCTTGACTCAAATACTTTGTGTACAACTGACCACACCTATAGCCCTCAAACTTGCTTCAGCTTTTTTCACTTAAGTATTCCGGCTGTATATCCGTCCATGGTTTGTACGTTGCTGCATTGTTTGCTCAATTTTTTATTTTAAAACTTTATAAGGCCCCACTTCCCCACCACCGTATTCCACAAACTCCATCATATCCTACTCAACGGCTGGACTACAGATGCTCTTATCTGACTTAATGCAGCTGAAAACAATTCGATATTGGATCAACACTTCATATGTATGATTCATGTTGATCAACTCGACAATTCATTCTGGATAAGCGCTAAAAATCCTTCTCTAAATAATCATACCCTTACATGATTATTTAGAAAGCTAATATCCGACACATAAAGATAAAATACAACAAACAAAGACAAGAAAAAAATTTCTCTTCACAACCAATGAACTATGTACAAATACATTACACATGTATAACATTAAATACAAATACTAGAAAGGTGGTAACAATTTAATGAAAAAAGTATCTTTACTAGTATCAGTAGCAATGCTTATCTCATCTGTAGCTTTTGCTGCACCTTCTTTTGCAGATCAGGTCACAAGTGACACTTATAGTTCATTACAAGACTCAAATAGAAGTATAGAGTCTGTTACGCCTTTTGCTAATGTTGAATATGTCGTTACTGTAAATACGGCCAATCTCAAAGATGCCGGAACAGACTCGAACATCTCTATAACTCTGTATGGTTCTAATGGAGATTATGCTACCGCTACACTCAATGGTAGCTTTGAACAAGGAGATTCCGATACAACAAGAATCAGCACTAGTAACCTAGGTGACATCAGAAAAATTACTATTAGAACTGATGGATCTGGGTATAAACCAGGTTGGAAAATCGCTAATGTCAAAATATCTGGAAACGGGAAAACTTTCTCATTTGCAGGTCCTAACCGTTGGCTTGGTGACGGCGGTTCCGCAGATTCCGAAACACTTTTTCCATCCTAAAACAAATATTCATACAAAAGACTCTGTCGATATTTGGATAGAGTCTTTTAGTTTTGGATGAATAATCCTACTAAAATTGTATCGCCGTAATTATAATCCCATCTCAAGAATCAATTTTAAGAATAAACTCACTAATGGGAAAAATGTTATGTAATTTTGCTATATAAACAAAAGCTAAGAAATGGCCGCTGGAAAAATATATTGAATCTACTAAGAAAATTATAGCTTTAAAAAGAATTCAAGCATCAAATCACAACACCTAATTTTTTCGATTTAGCATGTCTCTTTTAGTCTCAATACTTTTAAGTTGATCATGTACATTTTCGAATATTGGATTATTATTTCCATCTACCTGACTTAGCGTAGCTGCGAACAGTTCGGTATTCTACTTTACCACTTTGTACTTATGATCAACAGTTACATTACTCTCTTGTATTTTCACAATAATCTCATCCCCAATAGCCGCCAGTGAAAGCAATTAACCCTCAAGCCAATTCTCTTATCATAGGATACCTCCAAAGTATAATAAATCTTCTAAATACTATACTGAAAGATGTGTCAAAGTATCGTGCGTATTATCGCAAATAAAAGACTCATACCAGTTATTGTTGCAAACTAATAAGGCCCTATCTGAGATTAAATTTAGGTATTAGGAAGGATTGTACCCATTCAATGAAACATTCCCCTTCTTACAAAATACAATAAGCGCAAATCTATTATGGCAGGAAATCCACCAAGTATTCGCCAAAAGAGAAGCGAATACTGTAGCTATTGCCAAATAGCTTATGCGCTCATTGAGTTCAACTATTTGCCATCCATGAGTGAAGTGGTATTATCCAACAGTTCTTTTCACGAATTAAACCCAAAGTGATTTAGTGATGATAACTAAGAGAATAAAGAGCACTAAAATTGCCGCTGTAGAAGTCCATACACCGCCGCCACCTGCACCTTCATATGCACCCATGTCTTAAACCTCCTTTATTTGTCGTTCACCTTAATATATGTATAAATACGTTCAGTGATAGGGCATGCAGGTAAACAAAACAAAGGCTCACACCCAGATAAACCGGTAGAGCCTAATAGTCTTTATAAAAGAATTAATTTCAAGATGATTACCAACAAAATGAAGAGTGCCAAGACAGCAGCTATCGATGTCCAAATCTTCCCGGCCGTCTCTTCGTAGCCTCTTTCTATTCCTCTCACACGTAACGCCTCCTTTGTTTACTCCACAGGCTATGCGAGGTCTTGTTTATGGGATGGACTTCTAGGAAAATAAAAACACTTTACCAGCGTATCCAGCAAGGTGCCACTGATGAAGAACTTTTACTATTGCCACAACTAAAGAACAACAAGAAGGACTCCTACAGCATTTAGCTGATAGAGTCCTTCTTTATATCTGCCTTAATTCAATTTAATTGCATTGAGTTATGGCTTCGAGTATATATTTTTCACTCCTCAAGACTCAATTAATGAATTCTACTATATTCCAAAACAATAAACATCCCGTCAGCGCATGCCAGTAGGGTATCACCCATTCTTTCGGATTATGCAACGGTTTGGTGATATTTCAAAAGAATTTATGTAAGGTCAGGCTGCTCGCCTTACGATATTAAACGTACTGTCCAGTTCCAAGTACCTTGGCTTGTTACTTTGATCTTATCCCCAACGATAAAAAAGGCCGTATTTGTGGTGGAATCCCCGAAGAAGCCCTTGTACCACTCTTTGCCTGGCTAATCGATTAAACCCTTCGGCGCGTTCCAGTGCCACCCCACATATCTATATTTGCTCCTTCAAAAACTTCAAGAAAATTCCTCTTAACATTAGATGGCAAGTATAAAGTAAAAAAAAAAAGTCCCAGCTAGGTGCCGAGACTTATTTAATTAATAGAAATTCAATTTTGAACTAACGTTCCAGTTAGTTATAGGGTTCCCAGTTCGTATCGCGTATATCTTTATCTGAGGCTTTTCTCACAAACTCTATGCATTTTTCTTCGCAAGCGCCAAATACTTTATAATTTTGCTGGCCCTGTCTTAAAGATACTATGTTTGCCCCACCATCATAATCAGGATCTGCAAACTGAATACCATCATCTTCCCAAAAACAAATTTCACAAATATCATAGGTTCCAGGCGGTTCATCGTTTAAGGTTTTGTAACCACAGCAAGGACAAGTATATTTTCCCACCGCTATAAGACCTCTCCTTATTATGTATCTATTTTTTTGTTCCGTTAGCCAGTTAAGTGAGTCCTTCATTACTTGTAATTTAAGGAGATAGGAAGATCTCTTTCGGATAAATCGCTTTAAACATCAATATATCGGTCTGTATATCCTGTCTGTATCTGTATCAATCACATAACCAACCTCTGTGTCATCTTCAAAACGCAATCGATTAAAATTATGAAGTCGACAAAATATATCAGGTAAATCTCTAATATTAAGAGTTATCATTTTTGCTTGTATATACTTTTGATATAGTTCTTCTTGTGTGCATTGGTGACCAGTAATCAAATTTTGAAAAAAGTAACCTTCAATTTTAATAATCATAAAATCACCACTGGTGGTTAACCATTCTTTATAAATTTAGAATACTTACATAACAATTACTCAACTAAAGCGCATGTTAACTTAACCTTAGTGAACAAATTAAAGCTCCCTTTCTACCACATTTGCTTATGATAACTTCTATTTTTCCATTAATTTATTAAATATCTCTCTATCTTTGGAAGTAAAGTCGGAAATCCGTTTCTTTTGCTCGTACGTGTTGGTACTTGAATCCAATTTAATGAAGCCTTTTTCACCAATCAAATACACAATATTTTTTTTCATCTTATATGACACAATATTATCAACAGCATTTTCCAGTGGATCAGCAAGATGATTATAAAGTATTAAAGGGTCGTGTGGCCCCCCTCTGAAAATTTGAAAAGTCCCGTCACCAAAATATTCTACGGTATCTTTGCCTGATGGGTATTTATACTTCGTATTATCCCCAGAATTCACCAGGAAAATTAGAGTAGTAGTTGTAACTAGTATAGCTATCAAGATAAAGATGTATCTGTGCTTCATCCAATTCACACCTCACTTCCAAGCTTTTCTTGTATCAGTTACTGTAACATAAGATGTATACTCTTTGAGCGTTTCCCATGATTCCATTAAATTTGTTAGATTGGCCGCAGCCCAACCGAGTTTGTTGTGCCCAGTAAACATTTGTTTAAAATTATACTCGAAATTATATATATCATAATATATTGTAGTAATTTTCCATTGCCCGTTAACGTAATTTCCATTTATTTTATAATACATGTTGTGAAAAGCATTATATAAATCTCTATCACTTTCTAATCCCTCAGATCCATTATATGAAAAACTTTTAACTTTATTAGCATTAGCTTTTTTGACTGCGGCATTAACTATTGCGATGTGCTCTTTAGATTTTTTAACTTGCTGCGCCTCATATGACCACTCGTTAAAGTGTAAATGTCCTGGTTTGTAATCAAGTGAATGCTGAAGTAAATTGGCTGTGATGTCTCCGTACTTCTTTCGAGCTATAGGAACAGCTACTAATGTAAATGCTTTACGATCAGGATAATGTATTACAGTGTCTGTCGAATCTTTTACCTTCTCTACGCCTCGCACCCAAGTCTTTTCTAGTTCTACCAGAGGATTTTCAAACGGAAAAGTATTATTTCCTGCATACACTAACATATTCTTACTGTATGCGTCTTCCAGTACTTTTTGCGAGACATCAGGCTGATCCTGTTCTCTTGTTTCCTTAGGTTCTAACTGAGGAGTGTACTGAATTTTTCCCAATTGATCTTCTTTTTGTTTTAAAACAAGTTCAAACTCAAGAATCTCTTTGCTGGTATCAATCTGTTCTTGATACTTATCTACATAAGCGTGTGTAAACGTAATATCACGGATCGCGTTTTCATTTCTCACGACTTGGATGTTACATTTTCGATAGTCGTCCTCACTATCAGGTTTATATTCTGCGTTTGCCCATGTGTACAGCATGTTGGAATTATCCGCATTGTATATAACTGAAGGAAGCGAATGAAGCGGAATTTTGCTTCGAATATGTAGCGAATGAGCCAAGTTTGTAGACTTAGCTGAAAGGTTTATGGAACTATTATTCTTATAAGTAAAGCCAGTGATCTCACCTTTTATAAACTCGATTGGTTCACCACCGGATTTGCGTTCTATTCTTAATGAAATGCTCATTGAGATAATCTCCTCTATTAATTTAATCTATTTTTGCAGGAAAAATTTATGAAAAATAATTTCCAAATATTAATATATACGAAAAAAAAATAAATAGTAAACATATTTTTAACTTGGTAAAAGACGTAAAAAAGACCCGGTTACCTAGGGCCTTTTATGTACTTGCAGAAATAATATCCTCCAACTTAATCCAGCTAAAATCATCCTCACCGCGTGACAGCCGTACGTGAGTTGTAGGAATCTATTAGCGCTTGCTCGATTAGCTGCACTTCCTGATCATCCAACTCTGGCTTGCCGCGCCGTTGACGGCCTTTCATGAGCTTTAGATACGCTTCCTTATGTTCCAGTATGAAGATTCAGCTGCTTTCCCATAATCCATTACCTTCGAGTCTTTTTGACATGTATGTAGCCTCCTGATGTGTTATGCACAAATTATATTCTGAGTACAAAAAATAAACTCCCGATCATTGGAGGTTTAATACCGTATAATGCCTATTTCCAGACGAGGAAAATGTAATGATCTTTTGGTCACCATCCCAGCCCTCTATGATTACAATATAGAGCGCATATCGCTCTTGTTGTCCCCTTCTTCCCAAAGCCAGCAACCGCGCGCCTTTATGTCCACTACACTGCTACCTGTCTTTATCTCCAGTTCCATCATGTTGGGCACCCGTCTTCGCTCAGCAGAATTATTGTAGAGTATTGGAGTAGCGTTCGATATCAGGTAACAAAGCGTTCAACTTCTTTGTTACCCAGCGTTTCCGTATACTATACAGATCAGAACAATGAACGACGAAAGCGGACACAACTATTATGCAACAATAGCGGAATAGACGGTTGCCAAAGTTACACTAAACTTTTGCAGAAGTTTACGATGGCGCACGTAAAGCCATGGAAAGAATATGGGGGCGATATTCCTGAGCCAATAGGATAAGACAAGAACAGCAGTAAATTTAATGTGTGTATTCCTAAAAGCCTACTCGTCCAATGTCAAAAGGGGCTACTGCCGAAAATTCTCCCTTGAACCAGCATTGCCTTTACAAATTGAGCAAATGAGGGATTTACAATAAAGTTCGGACCTCCCCCCCATTAACCCAGCCTAAACAGACGTATCGCAGTTCGTGCCAACCTCAAACGGCAAGTCATTCACCCCATTGGTGCCAAGATGCCAAAGGCTGAGGATAGCTGCGAGTTCCAAAAAAACAGTGTTCAATAAAGCGTACAATCGCAGCACGTTAGTTACATTTAACTAATCAGGAAATTATCCAAGTAGGAGGAAATAACCATGGCATTTGAAGGTTATAGAGAAGACAAGCGAGAACATTGGTTTGACTGGCCATTCCCCTTGTCGGTATCAATTCTGTATGTGGATGCGGATGTAGATCTAGATGTAGATGAAACAGAAACGAAATGGTACCTCATTGACGAACAAGAAAAACACTTGATCCGAATTAGGGATGAAAAACAAATTGAACTGCTTCATCACTGCATGTATGGAGTCTTGTTAAATGACGAGAAGATCAACTGGATTATTGATAAAAATGGCGGTAGATTTACCTATCATGATGGTGTGGAAGATTATATCAAATCCCAGAAAGAATACCTTGATACATTATAAGAGGCGTGAACAGTTAAAAGCTCTACCGACCAATTAAGGTTAGCAGAGCTTTTAAATTTATTTAGAATATTCACTTACTTCAAATGTTAGGATACGATCATATAGCATGTAATCCTTTCGGCTGCTGAATGGACCTTTATTATTATCGTGTTTATTAATGGCGTATGAAGCCGATCCAGAACCAGCCTGCTTGCCCTCATACCATGAGATAAAGTCATTGACCTCTTTCATGCTTAGGTCAAACTCCTTTTCCAAACCAGTTATCATAGTAACCACCAGAATTGCACGGTCCCCAGTTGGTAGAGATGGATCAGTTGGTTCGGGAGTTGGTGCCGGCTCAGGTGTGGAACCGTCAATCTTCCCGAATATCTCTATAGTATTAACCGGAGAATTTGCCAATGTACTCTGACTTCCTCCAATAACGTAAATTTGTCCACCTAATGTTATAGCCCCTGCCCCACTTCTGGCTTGCTTTAAGCTAGCCTCAGGAGACCAGTTATTCTGTTCAAAATCAAAGGATTCTACTGTATTAAGTTCATAACTACGTCCACCTGCTTCAGTTTTTCCAGCAATAGCAAATATTTTATTGGAATAAATGACAGCTTGGGCCCCTCCACGTGCTGTCAAAAGATTGGGTTTAGTTGACCAGTTATCGTTATCGGGATCACATTCAAGAAATGTGTTTAGTGAGACATTTGAATTATTATCAATATGTCTACCTGCTACAAGATAGATTTTGTCCTTATGTACAACTGCAGAGGAACCATGAAGTGTATTCGGCATAGGTTTCTTCGTTGACCAGCTGTCGGAAGCCGGATCATATACTTGGACAGTAGCAACTGAACGCGTATTTGTTGTCATCCCACCAAACACATAAATCTTTCCCTTATACAAAACACTTGTCAACGAACCTAAAGCCAGCCTGCGGCATAGCTTTCCTAACACTCCATGTATCTGTCTGGGTATTGTAAACTTCAACATTATTTACTGAGGAGCCTCCTGTCCAGCTAAAGGCATTACCTGTATAGCCACCAATAACATAAATATCATTTCCATAAACAACGGAAGTTGCTGTAGAACGAGCCGTAGGCATGCTACTTCCTGAGGCCCATATATTATTTTTCGGCTCATAAATTTGAACATCCTTATATGGGTTTGATCCTGAAGAACCACCGAAAATATATATCTTGCCATTCAATTCAGAAACAGCACTTACCGCCTTAGGATTTTCTATAGTCGTTTTAATCGACCATTCATCGCTTACAGCTTCTGCTTTTACCTCTAAAGCTGACATATTCAAGAACACTATCACTACAATTAAAATGCTCCATAATGCTTTAATTTTACTTATCACTCGATCTCTTCCTAGCAATATATTGAACTATTACCAATATAAATCATTCTTAAAAACCTGTCTAAACATAAACTTGCTGATCTTTAAATATAATCTAAATATTTTCATATTTATTTTTTATTGGGTATAAAAAAGACTCAGCCAGTACCTGGTTGAGCCTTTCACATCTACTCTAATTCAAACTGGTCAACGAAAAATCTCTGCCGACCAGTTGTGGTTAGCAGAGATTTCTGTTTTATTTGAGCATTCACTTACCTCAAACGTTAAGGATTTTTTAATATTTAATTATAGCTGATCCTGCTTTAGCCCACTCTTTTGATTCTAATTGAATCCATCCATATACTTTTGAATCAGAGTTGATCTTTTGTTTTATCAGAGAAAGGTTCTCATAGCTACTGGAACCGTAAAGACTCCCTGTTTTTGGTGCAATTTTTACTGATAACGTATTTTCTATACTCGGTGTATTTTCATCACTTGTCCAGACCAAACGATTATAATAATTAGCATTAAAAGGATTTTCCAAACCATTAATTGAAAATTTCACTCTTTTCCCTGTAACTGATACATCTGTATATGCCGTGTCATCTTTAAATATTACTGATTGTGATAAAACTATTTCTTGATTTGTGAAATTTTTGTAAGTGTCAAGCGTTACAGTTGCTGCATCTGCAGAAGCTGACAACGGAGCAATAACTGAAAACAAGAGAGCGATTGTGGAAAAACATAAAGTAGCTTTCCTTCCTAATTTCATTCTCATTTTTTTGTCCTCTCCTTCTTTTAATACTCATTAATAAACATACAGCTTAATGACTGTCAAAGTAAGGGGAGCTTTGTCTGACATGAAAAATACACATTTGATTAAGTCTCCTTTTTCGCGTCCACTCTAAATTCAAACTGCTCACGAAAGAAATAAGATCCGTTAATCTTAATTAACTCCGGTGTAATCTTCTCCAACTGCGCCCGTAGTCCACAATATCTATCAAATCCTCACCCAACGGTTGTATTACACCAAAGCCACTAAACTTGGTGATATATACAAAAAAATTCAATAAACAATATTTTTCACCCTAACTAAAGAAAAGGGCATCAGTGTCTGATGCCCTTTCAATTTGCAGCAGTTTCAAAAATTTAAGATTATGCGGTCCATTACAGATAAAGTGATTATTTCTGAAAGTACTTTGTTCCATTACTCGCAATGACGTCTTTGTACCAATGAAAACTTTTCTTTCTAATTCTTCTAAGCGTGCCAGAACCGTCATTGTTTTTGTCCACATAGATGTAACCATACCGCTTCTTCATTTCGCCGGTACCGTTACTCACAAGATCAATCGGCCCCCAACTTGTGTACCCTATAATATCAACCCCATCTTTTATTGCTTCAGCAATCTCTGCAAAGTGAAGATCCAAATACGAGATGCGGTAATCGTCTTCAATGGTATCGTTGTCCATAAGAGTATCTTGCGCACCAAGTCCGTTCTCAACGATTCATTACTTCCCAGTAATCTTCCGGATTGCTACTGTATGGATACACATTTCCAGCCGCCAACATACATCCCATCATGGCGTTAGGAATAATTTCATGACAAGCCTTGACTGCTAGTGCACTTGCAACCAGTTCATGATGCGCTGCTTGATACAGAACTTGTTGTTTGTCCTCGCCTTCTTCAAAAATAATGCCCGCTCCTGTATAAGGAAGATGCAATAACATATTAATTTCATTGAATGTCATCCAGTATTTCACTTTATTTTTATAGCGTTCAAACAGTGTTTTAGAGTATTTTTCAAATAGTTTAATCATGATTCGGTTTTTCCAGCCGCCATACGTTTTCGCCAAGTTCACGGGTAAATCAAAGTGACAAATCGTAACGACAGGCTCAATATTGTACTTCAGAAGTTCATCAAACACGTCATCGTAAAATTGCAATCCTGCTTCATTTGGAGTTATATCGTCACCATTGGGAAAGATACGGGCCCAGGAGATCGACATTCGAAATGATTTGAAACCCATTTCAGCAAAAAGCGCGATATCCTCTTTATAACGATGATAAAAATCGATAGCTTCATGTGAAGGATAAAACTCGCCTTCCTCGGGTACAAATGAATTTAAGTTGCCAGTCGAAACCTGATTACGTTTGGGCCCCGTCGGCATCAAATCAATGGTCGTCAGTCCCTTACCATCAGCCAGGTAAGCTCCCTCAATTTGATTCGCAGCTGTAGCTCCACCCCACAGAAAATTATCCGGGAATTTAGTGATTTCATTAAACATTTCCACGTACCTCCCTATTTTTTATACATATACTTTGATTAAATGTTCTTTTTCATTAACCATGTCATTTTTGGTCCCTACAATGACATCACCGACCTGAACACGATCACCATCCTTAACAAATGCATTGAAATGCTGACCTTTTAACTGAACCGTATCTTGTCCGATATGAATGAGTATTTCTACCCCGTCATCACTAATGAGACCAATGGCATGTTTAGTACGGTAAATCGTTTGTACAATGCCGTTCACTGGGGAAACGACACGTTCATTCGTGGGGCGGATGGCTATTCCTTTACCCATATGTTCCCCTGCAAAAGTCTCGTCTTTAATATCTTGGAGTCTAACAACAGTACCGGTCATCGGACTAACAATTTCAAATGGTTGGTCATTCAATTGACTTATGTTGGGAATGGGTTCTTGTTTGTCGCCCATATTTGTTGACATTGTTTCTGTTGGATCTTTAAAACCAATGAAGTAGATCAAGACAATTGATACGTCCCAGATGTTTCAGTAATCCAACCGAAAGACAAAAACAGTTCATTGAATCCTTTAATCATTCCTGTCGCAGCCATTCCGTTTTGGACAATCCTTCGTCCTTCAATTGAAAGCGCAATCGTGTTACACAATGAACAATGCTGGTAACGCTTTCAATACCGCCAACTCGAGACAAAATCTCCTTGGCCAACTGGTCATAGTTCATGAATACTCTTCCTCTCTGGCTGTGACTTTGCATCAAAATAACTGAATAGCTGCCCCGTGCATAGATCTTAGGCAACATCACCATGCTGGAAGTTTAGCGATCCAGGTTTTGCCCTGCGACGGTTAAATCCTGTAAGGCTGTGTTAGCGATTTCCGATTTGTCACAGGCCTCAAATTTTGTGAAAGTTAGCTGAAAGTACGTCTTTTCTGGCCAGAAATGGTATTGCCTGATTGAACAGTCACAATCCAGTTGATGTACAAGCTCCCTTTGCGGACAATAATAAAACACTCTTTTTTGAAAATGCAAGGTTTTTTTCTCTGGAATTTAACTTGTAGAGAGGAATTCACATGAACATTCTTACATTTCATATATGAAGTAATTTTGGCCCAAATATTTAAAAAATAATTTGGGCTTGATTGCTATTTAATCACATTACTTTGTATTTAACTGTTACTGTCGCTTTGACCTACTTTAGATTTCATCCTGATTCTCTCCGAATCAGATTATTGACAAGAACAAACCTTTGCTTTTATACTGATACCGAAATGAACGAAATACTAAAACCCGATGGATGTGGATTTTTCTAGAGAGTCATCTCTATTTTCGCCACACGAATGCCTTTACGCATTTGTGTGGCTTTTTTGTATTCAAAAAAGGAGGATTGTTCATGAAGTTGTGGCATTATGCAGTTATTGTTTTCTTGGGAGGTTGTTGTTACGGCATACTTTCCACATTTGTTAAACTGGCATATAGCGCTGGTTTTTCAACACCAGAGGTAACTGGTGTGCAGTATTTCTTTGGTGCAGTTTTGAGTTGGATGTTTGTAATTTTTGTAAAAAAGAAAAACCTTACGTACAAGCAGGTTACAAAACTCCTTCTATCCGGAATTCCATTTGGACTGACAGGTATGTTTTATTATCAATCGCTACAGACCATAAATGCTTCCCTAGCTATCGTCCTTTTATTTCAGTTTGTTTGGATTGGGACACTATACGAATGGGTTCTCCAGAAGAAAAAACCAACCAGGGGTAAACTTATCTCGATTGGAATACTGCTCATCGGCTCGGTTTTGGCGGCAAACATTTTTTCTCAAGGTGATCTCTCACTCTCGTGGCAAGGAACGATTTGGGGGCTATTGGCTGCTTCAACATTCGCTTTATTTGTTTTCCTCAGTGGTGCTGTTGCGAAAGAAACTTCGCCCACACTGAAAAGCGCCCTTCTTTCAACCGGAGCTGTTATTACTGTTTTTGTGGTATTTCCGCCAACCTTCTTATTTAACCTCGATGTGCTGGCAGGATTGAGTCCTTTTGGATTAGTCCTCGGGGTGTTCGGAGTTGTGCTGCCTCCGCTTTTGTACTCCATAGGTATGCCACATATTGGGTCAGGAATGGGTACAATTATGACTGCATCTGAATTACCCATGGCCGTTATTATGTCTTCTCTTGTATTAGGAGAATTTGTAGGCTGGTCTCAATGGATCGGTGTTATCATCATTTTATGTGGCATCGCATTTAGCAACATAAGACACAGAGGATCAAAACCACAGACTTTAGTGAAGAAGAACACAGCATAACAAGATATCTATAATTTTAATGGGTTAGATGGACAATGATTTCAGAATAAGATTTGAAGCATTTACAACGCTGTGTAAAATGCGGGGGCTTATAACGCTCATCCCAGATTTCAAAATCATAGTCTTAGAAGATTCACCCGCTCTGTTCAAACAAAAAAGGACCTATCGGTCCTTTTTGAATATATGGCTAACCTGTTTTTCATGTTTGAAAGGTTAAATTTTTTTTCGCAGGATTAGATTCCTCAGTTTCAAATATAGCTCCCCAAATTTTCCAAACTCGTATGTTTTCTGTTTTTATTATCAAGCATAATCAAATTATCTTTAGGCTGGTTAAGCCCCTCTTTTAGACTCTTAGCCTCATTATAATGCTAAATGAAAGTTGCTTCGATGAAGTGAAGCTCGTTAAATATTCTGTTCTTGTCATTTTTGTAAACTTCAAAGATTTGTTCAATATTTGGAAAGTATACATCATCATTTTCTGTTAATTCGATAGTCCTTGGGATTCGCTTGTTTAAATCATGGATTGCTTCAGGTATACGCCAGATCCATGTATTCTTGCCGATCCCGGTTTCCTTTTCTAAGAGAAGATAAGTAAGTTAATGGTCTAGAGGAAAAACGAGGCAAAGCAAAAGGGCCAGGCATCGGCAGACCTCGAACACGACCCGAATATCCGGAGGTCAAGCTGAAACGCCTCGAAGCGGAAAATGAAATGCTAAAAAGGCTCTTGCAAATGTGAAAGGAGGAATGGATGCTGTACCCAAGAGTAAAAAGTTTGCGGTGATCCAAGAATTGCTTAGTAAGGGACATAGCATCGTGCTACTATGGTAAGAAAGTAGCCTACGTTGTTTCTGGCAATCATCTGAACCGGGAGTTTAAGGCTGACCAGCCGAATCAAAAGTGGGTAACGGACATCACTTACCTCATGTTCAATGAACAGAGACTCTCCTTTCCGCGATTCAGGATCTTCTTAACAACGTAATGGTTGCCTACCAGATCAGCCGCAGAAAGATTTGAGCCTGGTGTTAGATACGGTGAAAAAGGCAAGGAAGCGACAGGACGCGCGAGGTCTTACTGCATAGCGACCAAGGATTTCAATATACCTCTCGCCTCAGCTCAACAGGTGGAGCATGCCATCCAGAAGTATATCCATTTCTACAACCATGAACGCTTTCAAGAGAAACTAAACAACCTGACTCCTTATGAGTACAGGACTCAGGCTGCTTAATTATTGCTTTTTGATAGCTGTCTGCTTGACAGGGGTCACTTCATGATTGCGGATGCTTCTTAATTTACTTTGCGAAGAAACCAAGATCAGATAGCGACTTGATGCAATGCCTAAACTTTAGGCCAATCGACCTCGGCCCGTTCTTCTGTAGCTTCCCATTTTTCGCGACCAATCGAAAAAGAAAATTTATATTGATTGCCGCTCATGAGTTGTCGTTTCTGACGGATCAAAGCAATAGTTCCTATTTTGTCACAACAAAAAAAGAAGGTAGGAAAAGTTTCCTGACCTTCTTAGCATCCATATTTCTATGTCTGAATAATATCATTGCTTTTTACCATGTTACTACGGATTTTCCATTTTAACTTTAAAGATAGGCTTTGGAGTAGTGGTAATGTTTAATGGATCTTATTACTACCACTACGTTCTCTTGCCATGCTACACAATCCCCCCCATAAATACGTCTGCTTACTATGAGTGTAATTAGACAAACTGACGATATGAAATCGTACAGTCTTTTCTAAAGCGGCTACATATAATGTTCTATATATCATTAAGAATGGCTTAAATAGTCAACTTTAATATAGTAAGAGTAGTATTGGTAAAGTTATGAAGTTGGGCTGGGGTTGCATTTGCATTTACTAATTGAATAGTTGTAGGAACGACCCCTACAGTAATAATGACTTCTGCCGAAGTTGGTCCGCCACCGTTACCCGTGAAAGGTACTGGGGTAACAGGGAATCCATTTACGGTAAGGTTAAAGTCAGCATTGCCTTGGTTATGAATTGTAAAATCTATTAGATAGCTCCCCGTTTCGTTGATTGTTATCGTTGGAGATGGAGGAGTGAAAGTAAATGCACCACCAACATTAGCCAAAACTCCAGTAAAGGTAATTGGTGAGTTACCCGGAACTGTGTCGGTTCCCGTACCAGGATCTGCTCGGAAAACACTTAAGAAGTCTGATATCCCGGCGCCAGCAGGCCCTGCTGCCCCCGTTGCTCCTGCTGGTCCTACCGCCCCTACCGTTCCCGCTGGTCCTGCTGGTCCTATCGCTCCTGCCGGTCCCACTGGTCCTGCTGGACCTACTGCTCCTGCTGGTCCTGTTGGTCCAGGAATTCCTTGAAAACCTTGTAGCCCTTGCTGGCCTTGAGCGCCTGGAACTCCCTGTGGACCCGGCAGTCCCTGTGGTCCCTGAGGTCCTTGAGGTCCTTGAGGTCCTTGAGGTCCTCGGATCCCTTTAACAATAACTTTCGGTAAAACTTTGACTTTTTTAACTACACATCTTCTAAATTTTCTCCGATGCATTTTCTTTTGCCAATAATAATGTCGAAACATATTTAATGATCACCTCCAAAGTCTAGTCAAAGTAGTTTATTGTGCAATTAACCAAAAAGATTGGGCTGTTGACTTCATCTTGGGAAAATAGGCATAGGTCTGACTCTATCGTGTTAGCATTATTACAGCTCATCCTTCTGAAGCTTATATCCAGTTCAATCAACCGATCCAGATTCTGCACTATCTGCATTTTTATATTTCTAGCCTGTAGGTCTTTGACCCACTGAGCTATACCAGCCTTAACAATCTTTCGGTACTATACCATTGATCAAGGATACCCTCGACGAACTCTATTTCGCGCTGTAGTAGTGTCTCTTGCTATTCGTTGTCTGTCCCATTGTCATTGGGGAGACGTTCACACGTCTCCCTTTTTATTTATACTAGGCAGAATATACACAAACTTGTGAACCATCTGCGGTTACATTAATATAGTGAATGCTACGTTAAACAACGGTTTTATATATGGGGGAGAATAAATAACAATGGTTAACAAAGAAATATCTTCTGGTGACCAAAATTCATGGACAGCATCTGATAAGATTCATACCGACCTGCTTGCCGCTAAAGTTTCAGTTTATAATCCACGCAATTTTAAATGTACTGGACCAATTCCAGAAAAACAAAACTCTGACTATGGGGCCTACTTCTTTAATTTAAATGCCCACTCTATACGATTCCGTATTGCAAAGACAACTCCAAAAAAGATCGGGCAATTTGTGACTATATATAAGAGAATTGGGGATGGACCAATACAACCCTATGACGTATCAGATCCAATCGACTTTTTGGTTATTAGTGCACGTAAAGACAGTAGCTTGGGGCAATTGTATTCCCAAAATCCATTCTGATTAAACATAAAATATTATCTAACAAAGGTGAAGGTGGTAAAAGAGCAATACGTATTTATCCACCATGGGACACGCCTACAAGCCTTCAGGCTCAAAAAACTCAGACATGGCAGTTAAAGTATTTTCTTAACATACCTGTAAACGAACCAATAGACATTTCTCGTGCAAACGTACTTTACGATTTAGAATAATGTGTTGCAACATTAGAAAGACGTACCGGCTCCATGCCGGTTGCCTGCTGATATCGCATTTTAATCACATCACAAAATACCGGGTCCAGTTCCATGGTCCTGCAACAGCGGTCAAGCTAATCACAGGCCATAAGGGTAGAGCCGCTGCCGCCAAAGAAATTGACAACTACGCCACTAAGCTGGCTACTATTCATAATGGGAATAGCTAGTAGATCAAGGGGCATCTGAGTGGGGTGAACATACTTATTTACATTGCCCCGTGAAACTTCCCATACTGTCCTAGGCAGCGGTTCCTCAACAGGAAGACCAGCCTTCCATACCGTTGTCTGTGTCCGATCACCGTATCAGGTTGGAGCCTTGCTTTTCAGATGAGCGTAAAAGACCGCCTCATGCTTAAAATGCTACTGTGCCCAACCAAAGGAACCGGCATTCGCATCCTCAAAATCACGTTGGTATGAAGATGGATGAAATACATAGATTGCTGCTGTAAGTTGCATGATTACAGCGTAAGTTTCTTAGTAGAAACAAAAGCCTGATGAACAAGTGTCATCAGGCTTTGCTAAAATCAGGACGGCTGCTTTGGTTTAAATAGAGAGCGGTATTATGGTAAAGAAATATTTGAAAAGTTAAAGACAGGAGAACATATTTATAAGGGTTTAACGTACATATTTTTAGAATATTAAAAAAAATATAAATCGCAAATATTGGATTTTGGTACACAACTTTATTGTATATCGCACAGGGGAAAATAATTGTAGTTGACTCGCTAGTACACAACTTTATTGTTCGAAGAAAACTCCATAAAATAAGTTTTAGACTGACCTTAGAAATTAGAACAGCGACAACCAAGGATGAAAAAATAAAGGTCCTAGACTGTCGCTGTTCCATTAAACTAACGTGTCCCGTTAGTTCAATACCAATCCCATTCCGAGTAATGGTGATTATTAGCCCTGTTAGAGCCTCGCGAACGTGATGTAATCGACTTGGGCAGGCTCTGCCGATTCGATCCGAAGTGCCCGGTTGATCTGCCCCCGGTGATATTGCCCATGTAAGAGGACCTGCGACAGGATGTCCCGGACGGACGTTCGGAACGGAACCCCGCTCTGGTTCGCATAGTCGATCATCTCGTCCAACTCGGATTCCTCGAACCCTTCGATATAGACGCGATATTGCTCGGCGTTTTCTTCGAACATCGTCCGGATCGCCGTCAGGTCTTCCGCTTCCTCCCACAACGAATATTGCGCGCTGCCCTTGCCCTGCAATCGGGACAGCCAGACTCGTTCCGCGACCGCGACATGCCGAACCAGCTTCAGAAGGTCCTTGTTCTTCACCTCACTCTTCTCAAGCACGTCCAAGATGCGTTCGTCCGCCCAGTACAGGTGGTCCATCATGCACTTGATCGTCTTCATTTCGGTTCCCCCCTCTTCGTTTCATCGATTACTTGAACCTACTGTTATTCGTTAGTTTAATCATTTGAATGAACTAAAACAACCTTTTTTGGATGAATTCCTTGTTGCTGTAACACTTCCAAGGAGAAACGTACATTTTCAAAGGTATTAGTTGCTTTATCTTCTTTAAGTAATGATTCTGAAGGTACTCCTAACGCTACCCCGACATTTTTTAGAAACTCCCATTCGGTTGTTTCTACATGAAGGGTCGTACCACCAGAAGGTAGAATAAATTGAGCGATACCGCTATGGTACAATGTTGCGACTCTTTCCATTAATTGTGGATGACTTGCTTCTGGAATTAATATAATGTCTGACTGTTCCAACTCCGTTTAGAAAAACATAAAATTACTAATACATTCAAAGGGGAATGACATATGAAGAACTCCTCAGTATTAACGCCTCTGGAATCCGGTATTTTCGAAGTATTCAAAGACTATCTATTCTCTTTTTGGTTAAATTTTCCTGACCGTTAGCTTAATGAAACATCGTAAGACTATTACTTTATTTTCTTCTGACACCTCAATAAAGACCGCAAAGGCTTAAGCCCTTACGGTCTAATTTAATTCTGGCATCCTAAGTCCGATTTCACCTTCCTTGTTGCGGCCCCGACCATAGTCAATAACCACAAAATCCAAAGTCCGATTAATTTTAAGACTGTTTGCTATATTTACAATCGCTCGTCGTCGTTTAACTGCAAATGTCGTGGCTGAGATACTAGGCACATCTTTTCTGTATCCCTTCTCCATATACTGCTGGGCCTTGAGGTATTTTTTACCGTCTATGAACAGCAGCTTAGCAGCAAGTCCCTCGTGTGGATCCCTCATGTTGTTTACGGCGAAGCGGACATTGTTTGTGATGAATTGATAGAATTTGTAATTCATATGCCGTTTGTCCTTTAGGATTACAGCGTTTGCTGTTACACCTGCCGTTAACTCCTGACCTGACTCTCGTTTTGCAATTGCCCCCTCGGCGGAAAGTAACTCATACGCATACATTCCGTTTTCAATCTACTGGAGAGCAAACTCATAGTTTTTGATCACCTCGATCATATCAACATACTTACTAAGAAGCCACTTTGTTTTTCGAATATCTTCCTGCTCAATGTCCGAAAAAAAGTTTACCTGGATTATCTTTTGTGTATCAGAAGACTCATCTTCAAGACTATTAACTATACACATTTGATCGTCATTCATCGTTTATCATTCCTTTATATAATGTGATAATTTGGTGAAATCGTTATTTTTGGTAGATATATGTAAATCAAAACACTATAATTACCTTACACCATAGTTTGCATACGAAGAAAACAAACTAAGGAGGCTTTACTTTTGAGAAAATCTATTATTGCTTTGGCTGCTGGCACAGTTCTTCTTGGGGCATTGTCTGTACCGTCTTTAGGTTTTGCAGAACAAGCCCCAACTTCAGCAAATATTTCTTCTCAGTCACCATATGATCCGCCTCAAGGGAACAAAAAATGGGTAAGTGGCATCAGAGGTGCAACAGTTAAAGAGGATATGAAATCGACAGTTCCAACTCAAAAATTTTACATGACAGGAGGATTTGGAGGAAATATTAATTTATATAAATGGCAACAAAAAGGCAACAACAAAGTATGCCCATTATATCAAGGCTACATTTACAAAATATTCCCTTAATAATAAAACTAACTTTAAAGTAAGCACTTTTTTTCAAAGGTGCTTACTTTTTTCATCGTTATTATTTGCCATATTTAATCCTCACCTCGCTTGCCGGCACAGTCTCAATCAACATATACCTATCTACTTGTAATACACCTATAAACAACAGTACAGCAGCTAATATAGTGGTATATGCGCGTATCATGTGGCATCCTCCTTGACCGCCGCATTCGCAAACACTTTAGATAACTCGATATTAATACACGCTTTGCCCTCTGCGTTCGGTGCATTAAAATAATCAGTCCACAGCTGGAAGGCTTTCATGAGTGACCCGTTTAGTCTGGCTATCTCTGCATCCTTTGTTGTATTAGGGATTCAGATTCCTTTTGAGTATCGACGAGTACCTTTATGTTTCCTTTCAATAATTTCATTTTCGGTGTTCGAAAAATACAACCGTTTTTCTATATCATCTACCCAACTTTTTTCTTTTTCGGCTTCCAGTATCCAGTAATCCATTCGCTTTTCCCAGTCTGGTTTATCTGTCATTGTTGTTCCTCCCCCAGCATTCGTCGTCTTCATCGTCTCCTATAAGATGTTCTGAGCAGCACGGACATAGACGATTGTAACAATCCTCGCATCGCCAAGTAGCCCGCGATTCAGGAGAATCCATCGCTTTCCACTCACTATAGGTTAATCTTCATCGCGATTGTTTCCCGTCGTATGAGTACCACAGTGTATGCATTCTCCTGTCACCCAATCGTCGTCTTCGAAATTTCAGTTCTTCTTCTTTTCGATCAATCTCTATATGCAGTTCTGACCAAAATAATCCTTCTGCCAAAATGCGAAAATCTTCTCCTTGCAAGTCTTCTGTGTCTTCTTGTTTTTCCTTTTCTGATTTGATCAAGTCCATGATCGAATATTCGTGTCCGTCTTGGAAGAAGCGACGCAGTCCGCTTCCTGCTCATTATTCACTACGATTTTCATCTATATATTCTCCCTTTGGTGCCGTGTGACCGACACCCTGTATAGGCTTAATATTCAAATCACGATATCTTATCCCATGTTCAATGGGGCTGCTGCCTAATTCTTCATGTTCATCATCACATTCCCGACAGCAAGCAAACTCCCCATCGTATAACCTGCCTGTAAGTTTTTCTCTAGCTTCGCTTATCGGCTTTCCGCAGTTGGCACATCTGGACTTACCATCTTGTTTAATAGCCGATATCGGCCACAGATTCATATCTATCATCCTTCCAACGTTCCTGGGTGAGCGTATTGTATTGGTGGTTACTCCCTACCCCATCCACGTAAAACCGCTCTATGTAGCGTTTGAGGTGTATTACCCCACTGTGCTTATCGCTCATTATAGGTATATTTGTCTAATATCTATGTCAATCAGTTCTAATCCCCCTAATTCTTCTATTTCTTGTGGGGTTATGATCATATTGGGCTTTTCAGACCGAATCTGCGCTCCGATCTCACGCATTCTATTCCCTTCGTATTCTCCTAGATATACCAACTGTCTCACCGCTACTGTTTCATACACTTTGTATTTACTCACGGGTTATCTCTCCTTTGGTATAGGGGATGCATTGTGTCTCTCTCCTTTATGGAAAGTTGCTCCTCCTTCTTGTCCCCTATGGGTTCAAAACTTTTTAATGCAATACTCCAAAATACTTTCATGGCATTGGCTTTGTATAAACGGTCTTCGCATCTTCATATGTCAGGCGAAAATATGCACTTTTCTCATCCCATCCGCCTCGTTTCGTAGCTAACCCTTTAGCAACAAGATCATTCCAAACCGATCGACCGTGTCACAGTAAAAATTGTTTTTGTCGGCTTCATGTTGTAGTTAAGCACAAAGCGTGCTCACACTCTCCAACTGTTTCTCGCTAAGTTCCATCTTGTATCCTTCCTCTCTACCCTTCGGGGCCGATAATGACGCAATACACCGCATTAGCTTAGAGGCATATCCACCAAGCCCTCAACACTGAATATCTTCTGCATAAACTATCAAAAAGGAGATGAGATAATGACTAGATTGTTAGATGCTCGAACATCTCAAAATGCAAGCTATGGTAATACAATCTCAATTCCCTTGCCAGCCAATACTCCTGTAGCCATTGCAGAGCTTGGCTTAGACGTGACGGGCGCTGGGGAAAATATGCGTGTACAATTATCTGGGATTGCTGAGCTTTCATTTCCCACTACTCCACCATTTGACTCCGTTATTGCTATTTCTATTGTTAGAGGCACTCTCGACTCTCCTGTTGCTTATGCCCTTTACTCTGTTAGTGTCTCCGAGGCAAATCCCAACGCTGTGCAGGTCGTCACCATTAATGCTTCCGATTACAATGTCCCTCTACCACCATCAAATGAATTGGTGTATACCTTATATCTATTTTGCACAGCGGATGCCACCCGAATAGGAATAGAAAGTTTTAACGCGGTTGCCTATTCAGATTAAAATTACACCTTCAGATGGAGGGCAAAGCCCTCTTATTTTTCTTCTATCCGTCCTTGAGGGACGATACTTTCCATCTGTCGTTCTTTTTTGGTATAGTTTACTTAAAGGGGCTGATCCAATGGGATTCATGCTTATTCTTATTGCGATTATTTTTTTCTCGCTTGGTATTTTAAGTAAACGAAATCCCACCTGGGGATGGCGTGCAAACGAAGCCTGGAAGATCAAAGGTGACTCAGAACCAAGTGATGCTTACATTGATGACATGAAATTTAGAGGCTCTGTATCGATTCTCTTTGGGTTCTTCTTTTTAACATGTGGACTTTTGGTTATATTCCTGTAAGTTCTACTATCTGTTTTCAATCCTCAAATTACCCACATCCATAAGGCACTTGCTGTTTGGCGGCGACTCCCAAAATGTCACTGCTCACGTTTTCAAAAACAGAAATCTGTCTCCTATCCATAGCTTTCAGCAATCGAACTTCCTTAATCTTCAAAGATCAGTCTGCCGCTGTAGTAAGTAGTAAAAATCATTTTTCTCGCATAGTATTTACTCATCTAACCAGCCCCCTTTAAAGAAGAACAATGTAGAAACTCGACTCATCACTTTGGAGTGTGAGTAGCTTAGAAGAGCCAGTATACCCGAGTGTAATGACTTCGTTTTCTAAGACTTTCAAGGCATCCAACACATATTTTGCATTCAACGTTAGTTTGAAATTTTTTCACAGCCTACGTTTATGCACACATTTCCAAAAATAGAGATGAATAGCATGGAGAAATATGAGTCTTTTACCGAGGGTCTATTTCAATAATATTTTTTGTGGGGAGATTATGGGGGAGAACTAATTAGTCTCAAATGACGGATGGATTACACACACAAAAAAAAATCCCTCAACGCTTAGAGCGCCAAGGGATTCCCATTTTAGTAAAGAGTCAGATATTGATCACGTTCCCATTGATGCACTTGGGTGCGATATATGTGCGGCAGCATCATATTATTTTATCATCCAGTGCTATAACGAACTTCGGAAGAATTTATAAAAACATGTGTTCTTATTATATCATAGCTTATCACAAATCGGGGGGCGTTTGGGGGACAAATTGGGGGACGGAATACAGAACTATTAAAATATCAAAAGGAGCATAGAGATCTTACTGTACGCCTCTATGCTCCTTTTGATATCGCTCTAACAGTTGTAAAAGTAAATGTGTGCTTCCATGTTGGAGCCTCTACATAGATTACAACAGGCGGCTTAATCTCTAATACCTGAATTACGGATTGGGTATAAATTTCAGCGTTCTCCTTTTTTACGTCCCATTTAATCTTTAATCTGTGTGTCTGCATTGATGCACGTCCTTTGTCGTATTTACTGGAGTGCCTCTCAGTGATATAATTTGCACGAATAGATGCCTACTGGAGGATCTCTGATTGAAAATCTCCCGTGGGAGATGCCGACTAAAAATCTTACTCAAAGAACGTCGTATGAAGCAAGTCGATCTTGCTAAACGAACAGGGTACAGCGAACAATTGATCTCAAATTGGGCGAACAATAGAGATAAAATGTCAGCTGATGTAATGTTCAATATTGCGTTTGCTCTTGACTGTCAGGTCGAGGAGCTATACGAACTGATCTATGAGTGAGCCTGCCTGTCGGCTCTCCCTCGGGAAAAACTATGGCTAATCCATAGTTCCGCCTCTTCCTTAAGTTGCTGCGCCCCATGCCCTTTCGCTCTTTTTTTATGTAGCATGTATTATCGGACAAGCACTTCTCTATCCCCTCCTGTTTACTTATATTTAAAGACCACAAGATGATTATACCAATAATCCTACAAATATTATTTTGCCATAACCATACTACTATTAAATCCCAATATTAGGTGTTTTGGCAACAAAAATTCAGCCGCTGAATGTGTTACAAGTTTCGACATTTAAAGACAATAGTTTTCGACAAAAAGAGCCGCTATTTAGTAGCAGCTCCAGTGATAATTATTCTCGAATTCACGAAGCCCATTTCTTCAACTACTTCATCAAACCGATGATGTGAAATTGGGCACCTTTTTGATGTTTTAGTTACATCGCACTCAAAGTAAGCGTCTTTGAAAATGCCATTAACGATTTTTACATTTTCCACATTCAGCGTGTTACTTCTATCTACATTCAAAAATTTGAATCCGTTGCTATTCAGGTAATTTTCCCAATGTCTTAGAGTTCCAATCATGTAATAGGTTTTTTCAAATGTGTGTACTAAAATCTGATTCCTTTTACGCCCTTTAGATATAAAAAGAACCTTATCCACTGGTACGTTTTCGCCATCGATAAAACCTTCAGGGTCTGCTGATGCAGTTAAATTTAGCATTTCAATTCCCCACTTTATTTTAACAATTCTTTCGGTGGCTCTGGACTATGAATCCACGACAGGCTTGCTGTGCTTACAGATGCAACTGCAAGAGTTGTGAGGACTGCTGCAACATTGTAATACATACCAGCTTTCACTTTACTCAGTTTGGTTTTCTTCATTTTTCACACCTCCTTCTATTAGTGTTAAACTCTGAACAAAAAAACTAGCGGCTACTACCGGACTAGCCAACCACAAATTAAGGGTAACAATTGCAACTCCTATACACTTTAGCAATGGGTAATATCGTCTTGGTATACGAGTCCTTCCTTCTATCCGTGATGGGGCATAGATTAAGACCAGTATCATACTTAATATCGACGTAATTATGACCCAATTGTAGTTAAAATTTGCAAAAGATAAAGCGGTAAGCAAAACCGTTGATACAACTATGCATGTTAGATTACTCTTTAAATGCATCCCCCCTACAACCTGGCGGAGTAAAGAAAAAGAAATCATTGCCACTATAGCTTCTAGGACCTTACCCGTGAAAAACGAAATTCCAATAGTTAATAAAATGATGGAAACTGTGTTGATCACAACGGCTATACCATGTTTTAAAACATTCACAGATGCCGGATGATCGGGGACAACAGTTTTGATGTGCTTTGCAATATCAAGGGCGATGGAGTCAAGGTTTTTTATAATATTCACGTTCCGTTCTTAGCGCATAATATAAAAACATGGCAGAAGCCAAAGCTATAAATAAAATACTCAGAAAGAAATTGTTGAAGTAAAACATAAATGTACAAGATGCTAGTACCCCGACTATCAAGATAACAACAAGTACGTGTTCCCACCTAAAACGAAGGTTTTCATAATCTGCTGTAAAGCCTATCTTAAACTTATACAAAAACCACGAAATGGCTAATACCCATGCACTGGTTACCGCTTGAGCCAACGATCCCTCTGCTGAGGTCTGCATTTCTGTTGTCAAGGTTCCAAAGAGTATCAATATAATTACTGCTTGGAATAACGTATACAGAAACGTGCCTGTAATGGAGATAATAGCTGCCCAAATAATAGGCATCCTTACAACAGTAGTAATCAACAAAGTGAACAATATAATGTTAATGGTAGGAGCAAAAAAAGCTAAGGATGTTTCTTCCCTTAAAATGAAACTTTGTAAGTTCATTATTAATCCAATAAACAACGCAGGCCATACATAGTCTAAAGCCCTAACCCTGAAAATAGTTAACATTAAAACAAACGCTGCAAATGTTTCTACAGTCGAAAAAAGCAAGAACCTCATAGGCTCCCACATAACACATAACCCCTTCACATAATTGGTAACAAATATGCTTTAATTCTATATTTGTTACTTGTTAGAGGCAATCCAATTACCATGTTAAATGGAAGTATTTATGTATTATGTGAGGTAATTATTTTTAGCTTGTCGAAACAATATCCTCTAGCTTAATCCAACTAAAATCATCTTCCCCACGAGATAGCTTTACTTCGCGTCTAGCCGTGTTGATTACTGTTATCACACCAGTCATGACCTCATCGTCAAACGGGCTAAATACAGTCACGCTGACAGGCTGGCGTGAGTTGTAGGACTCTATTAGCGCCTGCTCAATGAGTTGCACTTCCTGATCGTCCAATTCCGGTTTCCCACGGCGCTGGCGATCCTGCATGAGCTTTAAATAAGCCTCTTTATGTTCTGGTATGATGATCCGCGAACTTTCCCATAAACCATTACCCTCAAGTTTCTTTCCCATGTATGTAGCCTCCTGATGTATTATGTAACGATTATATTACGAACATTTGTTCCTAACAAGTTTTTTTATCCTTCCCTATAAAACTTTTGTACTAGAAAAATATTCCTAGGTCTGATAGACTAAATACAAATATTTACTTATGTAGGGGTGGGAGCGAGATGGGGGCTAAAAATCGTGTGATCGCGGGAGATTACAACGGTAAAATGATTTCGCAGAATTTCGGAATGGTAATGTTATCTACAGGCCTTTTTTCGTCTTTTAATTTGGATAAGGAAACGATTGAAAAATATGAAGTTATGGACGAAACGCATACAAAGAGTGCAGCCAGCGCAGTAGGTAGAGGCTTAGTTGGAGGTTTCTTACTTGGCCCAGTAGGATTGCTTGCCGGTCTTTCTGCTAAACAAATAGGGGTCCATACGATTGCCCTACAGTTTAAAGATGGAAAACGCAGCCTTATTGAAGTTGATGAAAAAATATATAAAACGTTAATCAAAAAATGCTTCTGAAAAACCAAAAAGCTCTGCCGACCAGTTAAGGTTAGCAGAGCTTTTTCCTGGTGTTTGAAGTAACCAGAGGCTAAAAACACCCGTCTACCGATGGTGCAGATTTAGTTAACGCCCTACCCGAGCAGGCTGTTTAATTTTAGGGAAGAAAGTCCGAAACTTAGTTTGATCTTCATCTGCTCTAAAAACAGCCAAATCATATTTCTCTTTGTTTAATTCCATGGGAATACTTTCCCGACCGTCGAAAAATGCAGCCGTACCAAGTGCAAGTAGCCCTTCAGTGCTGGTTCCAACAAAAAAACCACCTTTCTTTTTGTGTAGAACCGTTTTATTACCAGCAGAATCAACCTCTTCATAATTGTATTTAATGGTTATAACCTCAGCCAGGTGTGACTGTTCAACGCGAACAACTTCAACTGTTTTTAAGTAACGAATTGCATCCTTAACATGAGTCACCTCAAAAGGACCATCATTAATATAGTAATGGTACCAAAAGTGATGACCATTTAGATCATTTGCTTTTTGTTCGCCCATAAAGATATGTTCAAAAGCTGATGTACTATTTCGTCGATACTGTCCAAACCAAATGCCTTTTAGTTGTTCCAACCACTCTTCATCTGAAGTGCGGTTACTTATAATTCCTTTTTCCAGAGCATAATCACGCACAATCTTCATCGGTGGGGTTTTAATACTAAATTCAAGCAACTCACGAATTTCATTTTCTTCCTCCTCAGTAACAGGATCATTTTCTCTTTCATGCCAATCATAATTATTGTGAAATTTCTGGAATATATTGTACGATGCCATTTTTTCTTCTGGAATAGTGACATTTGTGAGTACATTCACTTCTCTATCCCGTTCGCCCCTTCCTCCTCTGCCTGAGAGAGGATTCATATCCACAATTACATAGCCTTTTTCATCGTTTCGCTCCGAATCGCTGACACCCTTAATTAATGGGAGAACACCATTACCATCCATGTCAGCTTGCCATATTTCCTCAAACAACATACTTCTTTTCCTCCTCTTGGAATCATAATGTAATAACGTGATTTATTATTATCATTCCACGCTTTTTTATTATTACCTATTTATTACACTTATTCACTTTTTATACTTCTATTCAACAGTGGATCTAATTGTTTTAAATGGCCCTAAAGGTCTGTAATCCGGTCGGTATTTTCTAAGATTAATTTTAGTATGTTTCCACGAAGCTGGTTGATTACTGCCGCCACCTCTTCTCGGGTTATTGCCGCGCCTGGACGAGTTCCATCAAAGTAACCATTCTTGGTCATTTCCTCCCATACGTCCGCTGCCCATGGGCTAACCTTGTTAATGTCTCTCTTTAAACCCATCGGAAAATTGCCTAAATAAAAAAGCTCTGCCGACCAATTAAGGTTAGCACAGCTTTTTACTACTTAACGATAAATTCAACTTTTGTTCCGTCTGCATATTCATCCAGCTTGTGCCCTACCCACGATCCAGCTCCACGGTTATCCTTCGGGCTTATGTACTTTATATTTGCACCCTCTCCACCTTCTGAGCACATAGCCATAGGCCACTCGTCGCGATCCTTGCCCTTCTTTGTGGGTACACCCTTTAGGGACAGGTCACGGTTATGGTCGGCTCCTTCGCGGTCTATGGTGCATACTGGTGACTTCCCGGATGCTATAGCCTCTTTTATGTGCCGGGCTGTCTCGGGATAGCGATCTGACGGAAACTCCAGCTTAATCGTGTCTGCCGATACCTGTGTTACTGGAACGGCTACAGGGTCGCTCTTAGTGGTCTTTACAACGTCTTGTTGTACACTGCATCCAGCTAATAGGACTGTTATCAACACGGTAAATATCCATCTAAACATATGTGTTCCTCCCCCTATAAAACAGAAAAATACCCCAGCAGGGTGTCACTGATGCTTCTATATAATATCGTTCTTTCTAAAAATGCACATAACAAAATGCTAAATAGGCATTTACTCCTATATGAAATTTACATTTTATTCTTCATAATTGCAAATATAGTTAAGATATGACAGGGGGTTGGCTCTCTAATGAGGAATTAATTAGATTTAGTAACATAATCAGTAAGAATTGAGACACTGCTTTGCCGCTTCAGACAGTGACGTGGCTTACTACACTACGTATCTGTTCAGTTACGATGATTTTAGAGTAAATAATAACCCGGTTGATAAATAGACCTGCCTTTTAAAAACAGGATAAAAAAACAACTAGATATCTAATGCGGGAACAACTTGAGAGGATGAAATTAAATGAGAAATAAATGGTTTTCAATTTTATTAATGGCAATGATTACTTTAGTCACCATTCTTCCTAGTTATCCTGAAACAGTTTCGGCAGATACCTACCATGTAGGCCAAACGTGGGAAGTTAAAGATGGAGGTACGTCTTACACCTTTGACCTAGGAGATCCTGGAGTTCCGCGAGACATGTATAGCATAAAGAGTGTTTACAATGCGAAAACAGAAAATACTGGAGATCGTCCTGAGTGGGTTTCCCTGTACTATTCTCAGGATGGAGTAAAATGGTACTTAGAGGATTCGACACCGTTGTATTATGATAGATATGATGGTGTTTACACTATTCCTTGGACAATATACAAGAGTAAACACCCAGAAGTGAGCCATATCCGGTACGTTAAGATAGAAGCTGACTCATGGCAGGTGTCTATCAAAAACATTCGCTTAGAAGTAGTGGACAGATCTGTAGCTAACTAGTACATGTTTAATTGTCTGATGACGAAAAGTAGCGTTCAGTGTTTCAGTACACTATTAAAAACGGTTGCTGGGCAACTTTAAACATGTCTGAGTGGGCTAGTCAACAACATTAGAGAAAAGTAAAAATAACAGGTGGTTGTACTGTATAATTATAAAAAATATAAAGCGCCTCTTTAAATTCATTGTAAATGATCAAGAGGCGCCTTATTCTCAAGAAAACTGCCAACTAATTCAGCAAATTACTGACCCTACTAATGGTTACGATTATTAAGCTCGTCAGTCCCCGTAACTCCAGCCGACTGCCATCCACACAAGCCTCGGCCAAGATGTACCCAATCACCGCCTAAGATACATCATTTACACCAGTTACTTAATAACCATATTGCTATCCGCTCTAAAAATAATGAGCACAGTAGCGCTTCACGTTTCAGATTATACAACAGTTCTATTGCTCTATTCAGTGGATGTAGGTGCTTTAACAACTTCTGCCGGTGCTGAAATAGGCTCGAATGTAGGTTGAACCTGCGCAGAAGCAACGGTTCCCGCCTCTGCTGTAGCCTGAGCCAAGAAATCATTAAGCTTTGCAGCTAGACCAGATACAGCTTCTTTAGCTGCGGCCTGTGTTACCTCTTCACTTGGCTGTGCTTCGGTAGTCAGTACTGTCTTTGTCTTAGCCTTATACTCCAGATATGCCTTCTCAATTGCAGACCTTAGCTCTACTTGGGACACTACGATACCTTGACTGGAAAGAGTAAGTGAAGCATACTGTAAAGCCTCCTGAAGCTTACGTTCTCCTCCAGCTTCTTTAAATGATGTTTGAGCAAACGCAAAGCCCTCACCAGCAATTTTATGGATTACTTCCCTCTGTGCTGCCGTGGTGCGCGCTTCTAGCCACACGTTAACCTTAGTTTTTAGTTTGTTCAGACCTCCTAAAACAAATGCTGTAAGCACACCCGCAGCGGCTGTGGCGATGGTATTTACGTAAGGTTGCACAGTTTCGATAATTGTTTGCATGATTACTTTTCTCCTTTCGTTTTCAGACCAGCAATTCTATTTTTAGAATCCCATGAAACTTCGGCTCCATAAGATTCTGCAATTGGCCGAAGTTGTACATAAGCGACACCCTCCACAAGCTGCACAGATTGCAATTTGCGATTGTTCAAATATGCGACCTTTTTGGCATTATCCCAGCGTAAAGGGATACCGAGAGCATTCGCCAGCACGCGCAACGGAACGTGAGTCTTTCCATCAAACAGCAGAGCTTTACCCACATTCTCTCCGTTGATCTGGAATGATCCATCCGCAACAGTGGCAGGCTCTTCTTTGGGTACGGATGTCTTCTTCCTAAACCGTGTCCGAAGCTCATCTGCCGTACCGTCAAATTCATTCAAATCGACTGGACCCGCTATGCCAGCCACCTTACGTGTGCCGGACGGCAATGCGCCACCAGCCGAGCCATCGCTATACTGCCAGAAATCCCAGCGTGACCAACCAGATGCGCCAGGCGGAACCTGTGTGGCGCTGTACCGGGCAATCCACAATGGGTAATCTGATAAGCCGCTGAAATTACCGATGAACGAAGGATATGTGTACACGATTGGTCGTACTCCAGTAAGCCGCTCAACTTCCGCCAGAAATGTCTTGGCTACGGCTGTAAGAGCCGCTTTGCCTAAGCCAGACTTATTGGACTCATAATCCATTACTGGTGGCAGATCGAAAGCCGTGATGCCTCCGGCTGAATCAATGGTGCTCACAAAGTTTGCAGCTTCCTTTCGGGCATCCTCCGGCGTTTTCGCAGAGTCGTCTACATAGTGATAAGCTCCTACTAGGACTCCGACAGCTCGTGCAGCCTGTGCATTACCGATGAATGTTTTGTCGCGGTATGACTTCCCTTGACTAGCCTTGATGAAGGCAAACGATATTCCATCATTCTTCACAGCATTCCAGTCGATCTTTCCTTGATAACGGGATACGTCTATTCCTTGGGCATTACGGCTGTTTCGTCGTTGCATCCTCTTTCTCTCCTTCCTGATTACCACTTTTACTTTTTAGAACTTCCACTGCCTGCCGGATCACTGGTGGAATTGGCGCTCCAAGCCTGCCTCCATTCTCAAGAATCGAAAGCAGCTCATTTGCCATATAAAAATAGGCGACCGCATCCCGGAATAGGTGCGAATCGCCTAAGACTCCATCAATCAGATGGGATACTGCTACCATTGCAAAAATAAATACCTTTCGAGCGATACCAATGAGACCAATCTTGCTTTTTAACCCGGGTCCGGTACCCTTCTTACCTTCTGCGCCAGCGGCAAATAGTCCGGTCACATAATCAATAATGACCAGAGCAAGTAACACCCCCAATACTCCCGACCACCCACCGTAAAAATACGTCACAGCGCTACTTCCTAAAGCAGTGCTGAACTTAAAAACCTCCCACTTATCCACCTTGCTTCCCCCGTCTCTCCGTTCAGGAAACTTTTCCTGAGCTATCATCGTCTACTTTCTGTTCCTTTTCTTCCTGGGCCTGTATCTCTGCTAATGCATTTCCTACTGCCATATCCAAACCTATAAGTATTTCTTTCCGTCGTGCTGGCTGTGAAGCAATTACAGCAGAAATGACCTCAGTCAAATCCTCAACAGGTCTGGTTAGATCTAGTTGTATATCCAATGTGGATTTTATCTTTACCATGGGTTTCGTCACCCCCTCAAGACGCAAAATAAGCCCCTGAGTTATCAGAGGCTTTCATACTTATATATTAAATTGGTTCTGCTGCTATAATGCTACGGATTTTAAAAACTCATACGTTATTAGGCTAGCAGGCAGGATAGTTAACCGTGAGCGTACATTTGCTCTTTATTATGATAGGGCAGATTCCTGGATAAATATAGGTATACAGGTTGTTCTCAGATTATGCATCAATCCGAACAACCCCCTCTCCCCTCCTTCCATACTTCATACTTGTATTTTCCTATATCATCTCCTTTTTGTATGTTAGGATATGTATAGTAACAGATTTCCATAAGATATTTTTACTTGAGTTTAAACGGTGTGAAAGGAGAATTCTTCCTTGGATAATGAAAAAACTGACTCCAGTATTCAAATGAGTGATACCGTGATCCCGAAATCAGATAAAGAAAAAATACAATCCACACGGGGAGGCGGAAAAAACTCCGAAATTCCATCTTTAGGGCAGAAAGCAATTGACATGATGAATGCTGTGGGTATGGGTACGACTAAACAGTTTGCGGCTCTGGATTCCCTTAAAACAACTACCAATCTGGATGTTTGTCAAAGGACACCTGCTGCTATTAAAGCACAAAACATGATTAGCATGGCTACGAAAGGCACATCTGGTTTTGATCGAGCCTATAAATCTGTAGCAAGAATGGGCGAACTACCTTGGAAGAATATTACTGGTCTTGGTTTAGACCGTATAACAACTTCAGCTACTAAGGCAAGTGATTTAGTGCCTCGTTTCCCCCATTTAGAATCAGGTCACATGAAACTCGACACCTTTCTGCCTGTGGGAATATCGCGTGGTGTGCCCTGGGAAAACATAATCGGTCTTGGTTTAGACCACATGAGTATTTCTGCTATTAATGCAATGGAACACATAAAACCTGTCACCTTTATATCACCAGGTTTAATGCGTGGTATGCCTTGGAAAAGTAAATCTGGATTTGAATGGGATTTTATTAAGCCTGGCACCTCTAAAGCATGGGATATAGTGGACAGTGTGCACACTAGAAATACTCTCCACTCTTTAATCAGCATGCCTCTGTCCGATGACCACTTGAGAGCTAATTTGGATTTCACAAACCGCCTCGACAAGCTTCATAGCAACTATGACTACTCTTTTGTCTCAGTTGAGGATCAGGACGATAAAGAGAAACCGTTATACTTGGTTTCTAAAAACGCAGTCCCCGTACCTGTGGAAGAATTAAAAGAGGGATTTGGACTGCTGGACTTGCTGAAAGGTGTAACAGAGGCGCAAATGACTGACTTTGTTGGGCATTTGCTCGAATACCCTATGCTGGCATTGGAGCATAAAGTTGGGAAACTTATACGGAATACAATTAAGGGCTTAGCTAAAAAGGTTCATGTAGCAGGTTCATTCTATCGTTGTAGAACTAGAGAAGAAGGAACAATGCCCTTTACACGCTATGAAATGTTCGCAGCTCCAGATGGTTTTAGTTCGCAAGGACGTTTTAATTCTACTGGAAAAGGCTACCTATATGTTTCCCGAAAAGAAGAAACTGCTATTCTTGAAATGAAACAACCAGCGGGTACCATTTATGATGTAATTGAATGGGGCTTTGACGAAGAAATCACAATGATAGATGTAACCAACAAAGACCTTCCTTTATTTCGATCTTGTATGTTTAAAGCATCTGGCCAATCCAAAATCAAAAAAGAATATTTAGTATCCAATTTTCTTAGTCAATGTTGCCAGATCGAACATATTGATGCTTGTAAATATAAAAGTGTCCTTACTCCTACTGTGAGCAATTATGTATTCTTTGACTACAGGAAAAGATGGTTCAATAGTGTAAATCAAAAATCCGTTACAATATGAACATCGGATAACATCAAACAAACAAAAGCCCTCTTAAACGGAGGGCTTTTGTTTGTTTGATATATTATTTAGTTGCTGTATTGTTGCTACAAACAAACAGGAAAAAGAAGGAATTCGAACTTACTTATAGAATTCATGCAAAGTAAACATAACCAATAAAAGGAGACATGATTGTGAACTTACGTAGTGTTATGAATGATTTCGGGGGAAGCGAAACATTCAAGATAATCCGTGATGAATTGCCAATTGGAACCCTTGAAGGACTTCGCAATTCAAATAAAGGTAAACGATTTATTCAATTTTTCCCTGATGCAGATATACAACCAGAAGATTGGATCTGGGCTGAATCAACAAATGAAAGATTCTATGTTGATGATGTAACGGTATCAATGGGGTTTGGAAATGAACCATTTTCAAAAGAAGCTTATTATTCTACCGAATCTCAGCACAAGAAACAAACTAGTCGACCGTCACCTGTAACATTTCATATTAACGATGTCCAAAATTCAATAATAGGAACCCAACAAAACGCGACTCTTACCAATAATTTTTCCGATCAGCAAATAAAAGATTATATTGACAAGAATTGCGGCGCTGACAAAGAGCTAATGAACGAGATGCTAAATATGGTAAACGCCATCATAGAGAGTAACATACCTGTTCAAAAAGGAACATTTGCTCGTTTCTCAGAAGCAGCTTCAAAACATGGTTGGTTACTAGGAGCAGTGACCACCAAGTTACTCGCTCACTTCTTTAAGTAGTATAACCTTCTTTGTTACTTGTTCTGCCAAAATGCCCAGACCGGAAATTACATTTATTACGTCACCAGGCTTCATGTTACTGTATCCAATTGAAATGCTAATAGCCGCTCCACCTTCGAATACAATTTCCTTTTCGTAAGACCAGTTAGTAGTTTTATCTTGATTATTCATAGCAATTCCACCTTCACAAAAGAGTAAAAGCCTATCCTAAAGTTAGGACAGGCTTTTCTATATCTCTATTTTATTTTATGAATAATACTGTGACACTACGGATTTTATTTAAGGGAAGCTATAGCCTTATTTATTTCTTCTAGTTCAGTCTTATATTTAGCTATATTTGTTTCAGCTTCTTGTAATACTTCTTCCGTACCTTTTGTCTCGGAATCCAGATTGTCCAACATTTTCTTATTCCCTGAGTATTCTTCTCTAAGTTTGTTGTATTTTTCAAGAGATTTTTGTAGGTTCTCTTTATCTTTTTCAGTATCATTTACAAATTTTTCGAGTTCGGATTTTCTCTCTTCCAGTTTGGAAGCAGGCCATCCCTGGTATTTACCTGAAGAAGTTTTCACTTCAGTATTTGTTTGTTTTGAAGAAGAAGTATTCGACGATTCGATTTGAATTGTTTTCCCGTCCACTTTTAAGTTCGCTCCTAAGGAGTCGGTTACAGCTCTCAAAGGTACATGCGCCTTTCCGTCAACCACGATGGCATTTTCGACAAGCGAATTACCATTAACCTTGACTGCATATTCCCCTGCTACCTTTTCTCCGACTAAAGATTTAACTTGATCTGCAAATGAGCTACCAGCCGTAGCGACAACTGCTCCGATCAACACACCACTAAGTAAATAAGACCATTTTCTCATGAACCGTACCCCCTACATAGTATATATGTCCTAATATTACCATCGGTAGGAGGTACAGTAAACATTATGTTGACGAGCTACTAGAACTTCCGCCAGCGGGGATGTTAACTGTAGCCACAGTTTTTCCTTGGCTGAACAATTTTAGATTCCTGGAACCGGGGTCGAATGTTGCATTAACGATCAAACCATTAAACAAATCACCACGTATTTCAGCAATATCATTACGGAAATCTCTGAGAGTGTTATCAAGCCCTTTAATGCTCTCTACTCCTAAAGCCAGTCCACTTATTGTAGCTTCTGAAAAATCTACAGGACCTTTTAAATATGTGGCATCATCTATAGACCGGATAATAATAGGTCCCATGTTCCCTAAATGAAATCCTTCTCTATCTCCGTAGACACTTCCTCTTGGTGAGCCATCATCCATAAACAATAAGCCGCCTCCGTCATTGTACTGCCCTAATGAAACAGCTTCTCCACCGCGCGAATTATAAGCAGTAAGACCAATAGAGTTTATTTCTATGCGTCTTCCCTCTTTGGCTGTACGAAACAAGGCCCCTGTAATAATACCACCCTCTATTTCATTACCGATCAGTTTACTACCACGTATTGTACTTGCATTAACTGTACTGGCTCTAATATCTGAAGCATTCATTTCTGAGTTATCAATTTGTCCTGTAAGCTTGATTGACCTGGCAACAACATTCCCCTGCATGTCTACCCTGAACGGTGCAATAGTGTAGTCGTCGTTACCGGCACTTATCCCGTTGGTATTGATTTTAGTTACGTTATTACCACTACCAATTACTAAGGATACAAAGTTACCAAGTTGCCCGACAATCTGCTCAGCTACCACCCCACGCGCTGTAATAGCCGTTCTTGCTGTTTTGCCTCCATCGGTGGTTAAGACAACTCCGTTCGAAGTCATAATAACCTGATTCAGTGCGTTCGTTTGGTCCTGCAAGACGATGCCGCGTTGATCGTACTTGATTTCCGTTTTGGAATTATCAATATCTATCACAGCCTGCTTAGCAAAAGACTCAAAAACCTCCGTCCGAATCTTACCATTGGAAAACAAATTATTGATAATATTCTTGTTCCGCTCAAGGTCAGAAATGATATCCGCATAGTCCCGTAAATTGACATTGGATATCGTAGGTTCACTGTGTTTATCGCGGCTATATGGATACTCTGTAAGCTCTGTGATTCGGGCTTTGAGTTTGTTCATATCCATTGCTGGGTCAATACACATTACCGTGTCACCTAAATGCGGTTCTGGTTCTGTATTGTCAATTTTAAATAGGTCGGCCGTAGATACGGTAACTTCTAGTGTTACGTTCTCTTGCTCTCTGAGAGCCTTACGAGTAGCCTTCAACAAGTCCTCCGGTTCCTCAATGTCCTGCTCTATAATTTCACCATCGTAAAAAGGAACTGACTCGCTGGCCCAATACTGAGCATAGGGGGATATCAAATAGTTCACTGCCAGCTTTCCGTTTACAATGGTTCCCGGCACGCCAGATAGCAAACTTCGCTCCTCGTCGGTCAGCTTGGATGCATCCATTCCAATAAAGGTACGTCCATCCTTCATCTGCGAAAACATGCGGGTTACAAGGGATTCCCCTTTATCTTTGAAGGAGCTAGAAACGATATTCTTCTTAAGTCTGTATTGTAGTCCATTATCGGCCCCAATCTTTTTTCTCAGATTGATTACAAAGTTATCCGGTTCGACTTCACATTCATACATTTGCACGATCTTGTTAAGCGCTTCAAGACAAGTGCCTCGCCCAAAGTCCTTAACATCATGTAAATCAAATGTGTCATGGATAACAAACTTGAATCGTCCACCTGTAGCAGCTGTAATCAGGTCTGTGAGTTGATTGATATGGATACCATAGGCTTCGGCAATGTATGAAGCGTACGGAAATTTGTAATCATTGAGTTTGAACATAACATGATTGCAATAGATATTTGCAGTCAGCTTTCGGCCTTCGCGTGACCGGCTTCGGGATTGGATAACATAAAATTGACCACGCTCATCTCGAACGTGGCCTTTGATTGCTATCTTCTCCCTGTAGTCTTCGCTGGTCATTGGGACCATAAAGGTTAATTCATAATCACTGTTTATCCTGCGCCGCCGCTGAATGTCGTAAGAATCCACCAGCGTCCCAACGCGCCGCATAGTTTTGTCGAACACTTGCATAGTTGGAGTAGCCATAAGTCACCTCAATATAAGTATTTATCCCGGTGAGTAATACGGAACAAGACCGTCCTACCTGTCTCCGGGTCAGTCCAAGTCAGGTTGTTACTACCAAGGTTAAGATCGAAAAAATCACCATTGTACAGGTGGGAAACATTCTGACCATTTCTCGTGATTTTGAATTTACCCGAATCAATGACGATCACTTCACCCGGACGGAATACATCTGTAAACTCGATATAGTCCGTATGAAATTTGGATAGCTCCGCCGTTATGCGACCCTCGCCAGACATAGGCATGGCCTGCGCTAATATTTCACGGATATACACGGCATCTGTCATATGTCCCTCGCCCGACATTGGGATAGCTTCCAAGGCATACTCACGGATAAAATCAGCCTGCGCCCGACCTTCACCGGACAATTCCGCAGCCGCAGTCATATCAAGTGCAAATTCCAAAATGTATTCCGTTACTGTACCGGGTTCATCCACATTAAACGACATAAGATTGAACGCATTGTCGCTCTCAGACCCATCCGTCTCCAGCTTCCGCGAATACATTTGCCCGGAACCAGAAAGAGATGCAGAAAGGTCAATAATGTTCCCCTCTACATCTCCTGTATTAAAACCAAGGCTATTAAATCCACCATTAAACATAGCGCCCTCCCCTCTATAATCCCAAGCGCTTGGGATTATGCAAAGTCTACGCCTGTAATGGTCTTGTACTCTTCTGGTGTGATTTCCCCGAAACGGTTTGTCTCTGTGATTACAGCACCCTTCAATTTCTCCGCCGTTACCCAGTTCAATTTAAAAGCAAGACTCCAGAAATTCATGATTGATTAGCTCCCTTCAAATTGATTAGTTCCAATTTTGTAGCTGCCAGTTCTGCCCCCATGCTGGCAATAAACTGTGTCTGCTGCATGGCCTGAATCTTCAGCTCCGCAAGTTGCTGGCCCACAACCTCTGATGCATCCTGAACTTGATCCGTAGGTTTGGTCAGCTCCGCTATCTCTTCATCTGTAAGACCTTCTTCCCATAGCAAAGTTTCCAAGTTAAAGCGAAACGCCTTATCCTCTGTCATGTATGCGCCGAATTCTTCAGGAAAGGGAACGCCGACAATATATCCGGCTATGATCGGTTCCTGCGAACCATTAGACTCTGGCTGATTAACTTCCTCTGAACCTTGTCCAATGCTGTCCAATCCGGTATAAAAAGGGACGACACCACTAAAGGCATCGTCCACACTTTCGACATCAATATAAAAACCTTCTGTATTTACTTTAGGTACTGCTTTCATGTTAGCCCTCCTTAATCTATCGGAAATGATAATCCTTCTAAGACTACAATCTGTTTGGCTGCCAAAGCGAGTTTAACCGTTCCGTCCAAAAAGATATCTATAGCCAAACCTATTGCCGATCCGTCCGCCGCGCTGTATGATACGCTTCCGATTGTCAGGGGGTATTTGGGTCTGTAGCCCGCAGGCAGTTGAAATAATGTAGTCCCGTAACCAGGGGAACCCCCACCTATAGACCCTTTCAAAATTACGCGGTTACCCTCGATGCGAAAACCCACGGGCAAAGACACACCCCATCCATTAAACAACGTTGGCGCAATCCAAGCAGGAGCATCCTTTTCTACCTTTTTATTCTCTATTACTGATACCCGCGATGCATATTGCTGTACACTCTCCACCAAGTCCAGCAGCAGTGTTTTTTCATTTGCGGCATAGTTCCCGGTGAAAGTAACAATAGGTGAACGGTCACGTGCAATGTAGGAAACAGTATAAGGAAAACTGTTATCCACATATGAACTTACTGCATACATATAGTCTTCCCCGTTAAATACATGCGAACGCAGCGACCAAGAACCGTCTCGCATATTCGACTTATATACAGCCAATATACGAGTTGTCTTGTTTTTAAGTCTGCTTATTCCACTCACTTCATTTATTGCATTGATGTAATTACCGAAAGGCGTAGCTTTCTCCCGCAATACAATACCCGTACCCACTTCAACCTGATTATCTCCCTCAGTGAACGAAAGCTGACCCTCGAATACGATTGGCTCGACAGTAGGCGTAGCAAGTTGATATACAAGCTTGTAAGGTGTATACTCTGGTGCCTGCGTTGTCGGCAATGTTCCAGATCCATCAACAAATGCGCCGTCCGATAATCTACGTCGGACCCATCCCTTGGACTGTCCATCTGTACGATTATACGGTGCTACTGTACTCCCTACGCTGGTATCGTACATCTTCCAGCCGTTGAAATACGCCTTAATTTCGTCGGCTGTCGGTGTGTAGCTGTCTCGCCATCCACTGTCTGCAATCGGGATAGATGCGTATATATCTCCTGCTGCGGTGACTGCGTTTGTATCGGGTGTGCTACCTGTAGCGCCCTGTGGTAACAGCTTACCATCGAATTTCACACCGATGCCGCTTCCAGCTACTGCGCCAGCCGCCAGTCCTGCCACCTTTACCTGTTTTAGCCCAGCAGTAAGCCCAGCCTCGCCATTCACCCAAGTTCTATTACCGTCAAGCGTCAGGCCCTGCCACTTCTTGGACTTAAAATACTGCCCATCGCGCTCGAACACTGTATCAGCATTCGCGCCGGATACAGGATCGGCGTACAAGTCTGTTTGTAGTGCAAGCATGGAATCTTCGCGTGGCTTGAATGGTTTGGCTGTATCTCCAATGCTGAACATCATATCCCTAAACGTATATGTTCCCGCGCCATATGCGTATGTTGAAGGATTGTTTTCATCGGTGTAACTTATGAGATTACCTACATACACACGGATATATACAGTTCCTAATGGAACGGTAAATGTGATAGGAGTTGTGGCTGAAACGATAACCCTTGTAGGTGCTGAATTCGTCGCATCCACAAAAGATATAATTGCCTTACCTGCCCCCTGAAAAGAAACTGTATATTTTTGTCCGACAATTACAGCCCTAAAGTCATAATACGAAAGCTCCTGAGTGCTTTGTGCAGTTACAAGACTTAGTGCATTTGGACTTGTTACTTTAGCATTACTATGCACAGTCCATTCATAAAACGATGGTAACAAATTCTCTCCGTACCGAATTACATAAGGGTTACGGACACCGAATAAGCCTTTTTGACCGTCATAGTCGATCACCGTTTTACCTGTCAATCCTGTTAAACTAAATACTGCCTGACGATCTGCTTTGACGATCTGTACTCCTGGCTGCAATGTGACGGATTTACGTAATTCGACACTAGATTGATCGTAAAGAGCCTTAATATTATTTGTTGCCGCCCTCCAGTCAGCAGCTGTGAAGTTGCGGGCGATTCGTGTACCAACAGGCCACGCCCTCGCTAAGCCTTCAAAACCGCGCACACAACCTTTTAAAACATCATCTTGAACAGAAGTATAAATAATAGTCTCTGCTGCATCTCCATTGCCCAAAACGGCAATACCTTCTCCTTGAAGCAGCACGGACGCATTAGCAACCGTAATTTCCGTTTGTGTGTCCGTAATCAATTCGGTCAACTCTGTTTTAGGAGAGTTCACCACTGGTGGATACATTTTTTCCATGTTTAACACCTACCCTTCATCAATGTTTATTCGACCAGCCATAAAACGCAGTGAGTCATTTGTCTGCACCGTCCGTGGGTTTGTAACTGCCCCGTGATACATTAAATTGCCTCCGGTCGCTGCCGTACGGATGCCGATATGTGTAACCAATCCCCAATCAGCCGTTGCAATTGGGAAATATACATCTACTGCACTGGCTGCGGCTGCCCTACGATCAGCAATAACCGGAGCGCCAAACGTAACAGCACGCCGCGCATAGCCGCCTCCGCTTACCTCTTGTCCAGTATCTGCGTCTGTCGGGTTGCTAATGTACAGAGCAATATACACGGTCTGTGGAGCTGTGAAATTCGTCCCCCTTAAAGCAGCATTGATACAGGCTGTTTTCCACCAATTACTTTTACTAAGCACTATTTCTTCTTCAGTCGATTTACTGAGCAATGTGTCTACCATATAAAGACCTCCTATTCTACTTGATACTCATTTGCTATACGAAAATTCCGTATGTCGTTGTTTCCTGTGTTGGTAAGCACTATTACAGGACTCGCCCGTTCATCCCCTGTAGAAATAACTGACACTGTTTGTGGAGACTGTGTGATAATGACTTCTTTTATGTTCTCCTCCGACTCTGGGAACGGATGCTCACCCATTTTGATTGGTATAGTCAGTTCCCCATCCCAAAGTATTTTTTCGATGTCCAAGGTTCCAGCGTACCGGCCTATATACCGTCTTCCGGGCAAGTCTGAAAACGTGAATACGATATCCCCTTTTTTGGCATTAAAAAGAGCCGCCACTTGGGCGACTCTCCTATGGTAATCAAGGGTTGTATCATCTGCCATTACGACACATTCAAGGTCAATTGTCCTAGCTCCGTAAGTGCTGCCAAAATCCAATTCCCCATCACGCTCAGCTATTTCTAGAGAATGATCTTTCGTAGGAGGTAGCACGGGTATATTGTGCTTTTTCAACCCCAAACCAATGGATTTAAAAGACTTGCCATCTGCCGTAGCGTCGATCATTAAGACTTACCTCCCCTCGCTTGTAACCTCCGTACCAGGTTATCTCGTTCGGTCCAAAACACCTTTGCTGCGGACTCGTCTTCAATATAAGTATCTCCTGAAGTTACTGTGTAGTAATTGTTGTTATACTGCGGATTTGTCCCATCCCCCGAAGCCATAGAGAAACTCGGCATAGAGAAATCAAGCCTTGGCATTTTGAAACTTATGAGGTTAAACAGGTTACTTTGCTGTTGATCGTTCAGATACATTTCACCGGCTCTTGCGATTACTGGAACCTCTGCGCCCCGGTCCCCTTGGACGATCCCACCAGAATGGAATTTTTGAAGCTTGCCTGTGTCCTTCTTGATGCCATATTTATTCCGTAGAGCAGCATTCTCCTCATGCAGCTTGGCTTTCTCGGCGGTGCCTGCCGAGTACCATTTATCAATATTGGAATTGTATCGCTCCAGGTCGCTATCCTTTTGTGAAAATGAAGATCCGGTATCCAAGGAAGCAGATATTGAAGTAGCATTGATTTCAGCCATTTTCATCTGATAGTCTAAGATGAATTGATCCAACTGGCGCAAGATTTCTGCGTTCTTCTCAGATTCCTTTGAAATCTGCGTATTTTTCAGATCTTCGAATTTGGATTCAACGCCATCTGAATACTCATCGAACTTACTGGTGAGTTCATCATAGTGCTGTTTTGCTGCTTCAATCTGGTCATTGTAATCCTTTTCTCGCTCAGTCTTCTCATCTTGAATCTTTTTCTTTTGGTCCTCCAAGCCACGCTTTGCCAGCGTCCGGTTATGTTCCCGTTGCATATCCTCAATGTCTTTCTCGGTTTGTTTGCGCTCAGCGATACCCTCGGGACCAACGGCGGATTGGAGCAAGGCAAGACGTGCTTGTTTCTCCGCCATAGCACGATCATAGTCCTCGTCTTCATTCGCGGTTTGCATCTTGGCAAGCAAGTCGTCTATGGCCTTGATTTTAGCGTCCTGAGCTTCGATAAAAGCATCACGTTCCGCCTCGATACGCTTTACTTCCTCGTCCCGAGTCTTTTCAAGCGCCTCCTTCTCCTTTTTAGCTGCTTCGGCAGCAACCTTCTTCTGATCTTCAAGAAGCTGTTTTTTAAGGTCATGAACCTGTACATCAATTTCCATCCGTTGTTCTGATCCTTCTTTATAAAGAGCCTGCATTTTTGTCCATAAATTGAGTTGATCGGAAACAGATACAGCTTCCATACTCTTTTGGTAATTGATTCTTTTTTGGAAGTCGGACAGAAACTCATCTTCCAGAGCTTTACGTTTCTCGTAAATCTTCTGCTGCAACTCAAAACTTTGTTCGGCGGTACGATCCTTTGCCTTACTCATACGCATATAAGCGTCATATTCCATTTTGAGGATAGCAATCTGGCTTTGGCCTGCCATTTCCATTTTGGAAGTCTCTTTATCAATCCATTTCTCCGAGTTTTGGTATCGAAGCTCGTTATACTTCACGGTCAGATCATAAATTTGCTTTTGTATTTCACGCCTATTTGCTGGTAGCAAGTAAGATTTAGATTGTTCCTTCTTGTAAAAATCCAGGCTGGTTTTAACCATCTCAATTTCTTGTTTATTGGCCTACCGCATGCGCTCGGTTCTTCGTTCAAGGTTCTCGACATCTTCCTGAAATCTGGAATCATTCAGTTTTTGAACATCTCGGCTCCATTGCTTCATTGCATCCTTATCTTCCGATAGGTACTGCTTATGCCGCTGAGTCAATCGTTTGTATCCAGCTATTTGCTGGTCTACAGACCATTCATTTCGTTCAGCGATATACTTAAAGTTATCAAGTTCGTTATCATAACTATCTTTTCGTGCCGCAGATGCGTCCTTAGCTGCTTTTTCAGCTGCACGTTCTGCATCGCTCTTGCCTTTTTTGCCCCCGCTCCCCTTCGATTTTTTTGAACCAGAAGAACTCACGCCAAATTTAGGATCATTATATAGCTTGCTTAAAGCATTAATCTGAGTGTCATACTGCTTCATATCTTTTTCGTATCCACTATATATTTCGCCTATATCTTTTTTGCTGTTCTCCATGTTTTTCTTATCTTGGTTTAACTGGTTCTGAAAAGGAGCACTTAGGAAAGATTTCACTCCAGTCATGTTGTTTAATTCTTTTTGTTTATTAAAAACATCTAGTGAACTTTGAGCCATAACTCCATTCAATCTAGCTTTTAACTCAGCAAGACTTTTAATCGCTCCAGCCTCTTTAATGTAAACTGCAATACGATCGTCAGACTCAAGTTTTGTGCTTAAACTGGAAGCTTTTTCTGACTTTAGATCATCTATAGCCTTTTGTATTTTAGCTTTACGGACAACTTCGAGAGCATTCTTTTCGAAAGCCCATCCCTCAGATGTTTTGTAAATCTCCGAAGCTAATTGAGGGTATTTGAGAATTAATTCAGCCGCAGCTTCTGCGTTCATGGACTGTTTATTGGCAAGATCATTTAAAACAGTGTTCATCTCAGAAATCGCCTTGCCATTCCCCTGAATCTGCTCTCTTAAATCGGCAAGAGCTTCCTCCTGTGATTTAACACTTTCGGTTGCTGTTCCAGCTTTCCCAGCAAATTGGTCAGTTTCAATAGTCGCTTGGCTTAAAGCTACTCCTACTTCTGTTACAGATAAAGTAAGCTTATTATTTTCTTGTTCTAAAGATTTGATTTTCTCTTCTAATTTGGCAGCGTCTTCTTTGAATTCCCCTGTCCCTAAAAAATCTCCAATCGGATTAGCAATGATCTTCTTTACTCGTTCCAATTCTTTGGTGGCTTCTGTGATTTCATTTATTTTTTGCTTTTGTTGGTCGAGTAATTGCGATTGCTGATCTTTCAATACGTTTTTTCGGGCTTCATTCTGCTTCTCGATGAGTTTGTTCAAAGCAGCAACTTGCACCTGTACAGCCTCATCGGTATAACCAGCTGCTTCAAGTTGCTTAGCCCCTTCTTTTCCAAGAGTGATGACCAACGCTTTTGAAACCTCTTCAAGTTGTTTTTTTACTTGGGTTTCCTTTTCTGCCGAGCCAGTGCTTAGTTTAAGTGACTGTTCAAGAGAACGATGCGCATTAGCCAATTTAGGTACTAATTCAATCTGTCTTTGATATTGGCTAACCATTTGTTGAGATGCCGAATCTTCATCTTTTAAGTTCTGGATTCGATCACGAGCAGCCTTTTCTTCTTTACCGCTATTCATTGCAACTAGAGCAATTGCACCAATAAGTAAGCTCAATCCTGCCGTTGCTGCTGCTGTCGTCACGGTTGCTGTGGCTTGAGCAACAGACAATGATTTTGTAGCTACTGTAGCTCCTTCAGTAGCCACTATTAGCGCTCCTTGTGCTACTGTAGCCCCTTCGGTAGCGGCGACTCTCTGAACTGTTGAAAGAGTTGCTCCTTGTGAGGAAACAATATTAACGTTATTAGCTACCGTATTAGCGCCAATAGCAGCGGTTTCCGCTACCTTCGCTGTGGTTAACACTTTCACAGCAGCAATTACATTCATGATTGGGCCGCTCAGAGCTTTATAGGCAAGCAGTAGACCACCGATTGCTGCCGTTCCCTCAAACACGCCGGAAGGAACTTTTGTAAGCCCGATAAGTAGTTGGTCAATTGCATCCAATACGTCCTTGATAGTGCGCCGCAATCCATCATCACCAGCATTATTGAATATTTCCAGTAATGAAGCCTTAGTTTGAGCTGCTTTACGTTGAATAGTATCCATCTGCACTTTAAGGTACTCCATCGTGGAGCCAGTAGATCCAATAGAAGCCGCTGTACCCAACAAAATGTCTCCGGCATTAAGTGAAGCGGCCAGTTTTGCATATTGATATACGCCGCGTGAAATATCAGCGTAGGATTTCGTAAGGTCATAGTTTTTGTCAATTACTTTGGTAGACAAATCCAGTAAGATATCTTCTGCTCGTCTCCATTGTTCCTGTCCGTTGACGACTTCCTTGGTAGCAACGCCTAAACGCTCAATTTCTCCAACAGCCTTGTCTGTCCGAATTGTACCCAGGACTGTCTTCCACATGTTACCCAGGTTTTCCCCGCTGAGAGCCGTGTTACGAACACCTGCTGAAATCAAGCCGTTCATAAAATCAAATGAAACGCCTGTTTCTGCCGCTATCTTACCTGTCCGTTCGAAGGCAGCTCCCAAGTCCCTCGCTGGTGCCATCGTGTCATGGGCAACCTTGGACCAGGAATCCAGCACGCGACCGCCAAGCACCATGGCGTCGTTGCTGTCTTTAATCTGCACGCCATATTGAGCAAATGTGGACTCCATTGATTTAGTCGCGCCTTCAAGAGAAACCAAATCGACAGTCGAGAGCATCGTAGACTTACGCACCATTTCCTGAACTACGCCTGCGTCCTTATACATCCGGCCCCACAAACGCGCAGATTCGGTAACATCCATAATCTCACTTCCCAAGTCATGGGCCGTGCGAATGAATTTGGTCGTTTGGTCATGTAATTTTTCGGTGTTCATAACCATTTCTTTAGTGCCTTCGTTATATTCTAAAAAGTAATGTTCATTTGTTTGGATATAACCCGCCATGTTGGATTCTATCCCAACCAATCCTTCTTTAAGTGCTTCCTGCACTTTGTGCATGGCTGCATACATTGTGTTGAATACAAGCGCATGCGTAGCCATGTCTCCTACTCGGCTCATCCAATTAGGCGTTGTAGTGAAGGTCTGTTTCATCTGTGCTTCGGTTTGGCTCAGTGAACGACGGATCTTCTGTTCTTCTTGAAGCACCTTTTCGCGAACCTGTGCTTCTTTCTGTTCTCTAGCACGCAGAGCGTTTATCCAGAACTTCTCATAATCCTGAGCGTTCTTCCTTGCTTGTTGTGCTTCCTTATCCGCCATTTGTTGCAACTTCATACGGATAGCCTGTTCTTGCATGAGGACACGTTCACGCGTCTTATCATCCGTTCCTACCCCTGAAACTTTAGCGGCTTTCTGTCCGGTTGATGTCGCCTTATTTTGAAGGGCCTCCATCCGTTTTAGATGCTCTCGTTCCTGCTGCTCAATTGCATCCTCACGCTTTTTTACAATGGCCTGCTGTGCTCTGAGTTTATCGTCGGTTATCTTATTCGCCTGGTCCAGTTGATTCTTCCGAGCATTATTTAATTCTGCCTGTGCAGTACGCTGCTTTACAAGAGCTTCGGATTCAGCGAGAATCTTCTTCCGTCTGTCTTCTGCACTCAAAGCAAACTTATCCGCACTACTGGCTAAGGATTTGAAATTTTTCTCGCTGATTCCTAATTCAGCATTTAGAAGTTTAAACGATTCAGCATTGGCTCTTGCTCCATTGTCGATAACCTTGAATGCAGGTAATATCTTGCTGGTATCCAGGTTTATTCGTGCGCCTACTACGTCCTTATTTAAGTCTGCCACTTAACTCACCTCACAAATGGTTCAGGAAAAGTTTCCTGACCTAAATACAGAAAAAGAGGCATCCTGCATGATTGCGGATGCCTCTTAATTTACTTGGCGAAGAAACCAAGATCAGATAACGTCTTGACCTTCTTCGGCTTTTTGTTTTCCACATTGCCACCGTGAAGAATGATTTCAAATTCCCGGTTTCTGTTCTTGGCTTTCATGAGCGCTCTAATCTTTGGAATGGTCATATTAGGCCACTCTGAATCAGAAATACCATTACTCACGCATAAAGCCCAAAGTTCTATCCAGTCCGTTTCCCGATCATCCTCAGTAACCTCTTGGTCGTCTTCGTCGTCAGGCTCATAATCTTCATCAGGTGGAAACGACTCCTTATAGAAATCGTTCTAAGAGGCCGTCCAACTCCTTAATGCCCTCTTCGTCTACATTCTCGTATTCTTCCTCCGTCAGTCCTTCTACCAGCACAAGATTAAAGGCTTCCTTATGCAATGCCTCAACTTTAGGCCAATCGACCTCGGCTCGATCTTCTGTGGCATCCCATTTTTCACGTCCAATTGAAAAAGAGAACTTATACTCATTTCCACTCATAAGTTGCCGCACCTGACGGATCAGAGCAATAGTTCCGATTTTAACGTGTTTTACAATTCCCTCACCAAGAGGGATTTCCGTCCCGATATTAAGTGTTTTATCTAACTGTTTGTCTGTACTCATTAAATTTCCTCCTCAATGTATGTAACCCCCTACCTGAGCGATAGGGGGTTGGGTTAGTAATTGATTAGATACCGAAAATGATTTCTACTGCATATCTGTTTGGGTTCTCTGGCGTGATATCCGGTTCCATAATCTCCAGTGCCAATGTGTTAGTGGTTGGCTTTTTGCGTTCTTGGGACACGTCCAAAGTTCCACCCCCGAGAGCCTTCCAAATAGTGAGCTGGCAAGGGACTTCTTTACCGTTCCGATCATCGGTTAAGGAAAAACGGTGTACCAGTTTAAATGGTTTCGGACGGCGTTTACCGCTTAAACTACTTCTTGTAGCATTCTCCTTTGACCATTTGAACGTAACAGTGATTAACTTCCCTTCGTTTGCAACATCAGATGTAATTTTTCCATCAGCTGTAATTACGTACTGTTCTGCTGTTGGAGCAGATGCTACTCGAGTCAGTTCAGTGAGTTCTCCTGTTGCTGTGTCTTTTAAATAAACACGGTCACTCTTAGCGACAAAAGTTCCACTATACTTTGAAGGAGCTTTTAGCTGGTAACCATCCGTAGCAGTCAAGAATCCTTGCTCTACTTCGTCAAATTGAACCGTACCTTTTTCTGATTCGGCCCCTTGAGACAATTCAGCGAGGATGTCAGAATAACGAGGAACCTCCATAGAGGCCTTATCCCCTAAATCCTTAGCAGTATAGTGGAATGCATATCCACTATCGCCGCCCATTACTTTGTCCCAATCAAACTGCAATTGCAAAGTTACTTTAGTGATTTTATCATCAAGAAACTTGAGCCTTCCGCCTTCTTCATAAACCTGCGCCGACCCCACACCATCAAATACTAAAGGTTGCATATAATTTCATCCTCCTTATGTGTGAACACAAAAAAACTGGTCAGCTTATTTGACCAGTTCCCATAAACGCTTATCAATTTCTGCAATACGGCTGTACTCGTTGGTTAGCTTATAGCCCTGTTTTGGATTCCAAACACCCATAATACCCAATCCTTTAGCAAGCGTGATTTTTTCAGCAATCAGCGTATCCCACTCGGTAGGTTCTGGTTTAGGAGGATTAGGTTGAGTCCAATTCAATTCGGCTTCATAAGTTATACCAGCAAGAGTAACTACATTAAATTTGTACTTTTTGGTTGTATTTGCTTCGCTAAACCATAGAGTTTCTTGGTCATCCGGTTCAATTTTAACCCCATCTTTTTCAATGCTGGACACATTTGTTTTAGCCAAGGAAACTCGCTTTTGCGCTGAATCAAGCAACTCATATTCAACGTGGTTAACGCCATTGTGTTCACCGGATCTTCCCGTTACTTTCCATATTGCTGCTTCTGCCATTCTGTTCACCTCAATTCATTCTCAAGTAATCAACATCGAAAATTGCTTTGTATCCCTTGGCCCCTTGTATACCAGTAGCAAAGTCTGCGTCATAGGTTAGAACACACAGATATGAAGCAAAGCCCTGAGCTGTCAGTCGTCTGTCGTGCAAAATCTTGAATGAACGTTCAAACAGTAATTTCGCTTCACGTGCTGTCTTCCCGTAGAAGTCGATACAGAACTTGCCCTCAAAGACTAACGGATTAACTGCATATCGTCCCGGCATGACGTACTGGCAGATATGAGGAATTGTATCCTTGCTAACCGTTATTTCAGGCTCCATGCCTTTGGTGAATCGTTTTACGACTTCGTCAGGAGATGATGAAGAAGTGAGCTTCAGCATGTACATAAGCTCTGTATCTGCTTTCAAGGCACTCTGAACGGCATCAATAAGTTGCAAACTCACTCCTTAACCTCCCTGAAGTATCTGTGATATGGAAACTCAGTTATTACACGGCTAATGCCATCCAGAATACGTTTCCGGTTAGACTGAATTGCAATACGCAAAAAGTAGGTTGGCGGTGTGGCCCTGAATGAAGGATCAATATCACCGCGCTCCGCAAGCTCCTCCAAGTTTACTCCAGCATAGCCCCCACCTGATTCCTTCATGGTCCCGTCAATTGCCAGGTACTTTCCACGGGAACGACCTACAATAATACGATCACCTTTGGACCTCAGTCGGTTCCATGCTTCACTGTTCATATAGGTCACCAATCCGGGGTTTTGACTGCTGTCTGCCATCTTGGACCCTTTGCCAAACTGTTCAAGCCATGCCTGCCAATAGTCCGCGATTATATCTCCTGAAATCATTTGATTAGCAAGTACAAACATGTGCATTTCCAAATGGTCCCGAACTGCCGGATAGTACCGTATGCCGCTTTTGGCTGTCAGCATGACCAGTTTCGTTAGCCCGGTAATTTCAACAGCGAGCTTATTCTCCAGATCCTTCGCCGCTTTCGCTGAATCATACCCTGTAATCATCGGCGGTCCTCTGAAAGCTGGACATGCAGCAGATTAGGATACTTTATCCTATCTACCACATCTACCTGGTATGTCTTCCCGCCCATTACAATCCGTTCAGGCGCGGATAGACTTGAGTCTTGAGGGTCTTTTACATCGACTGTCGTCTGTAACTGCAAGGTAAACACGGTACTCGGCAGCAAGCCCGGCTCCTGTTGTCGCAATTGTGCAGTGACATACTGCGCAAAGCAAACAACATCAGCAGCGACCGATGTAAATTCAGCATCGCCCACCGGATTATCGTTTGCGTCATAAGTCTGCTGGTATCTTTGCACCTCTACCACAGCATTCGTTTTAACCAAAGAACAGTAGTTGTCCTGATCCACTGTTTTTCTTAAGGTAAGAACCAGAAACGTGTCCTCTGTCTGCACCAAAGAACCACGATTAATGAGTGATTCAGGCGAGAATACACCGTTATAGACGTATTCTTTGCCCATTACAGTCGTCGCTTTAGTTTCCCGTGACAGTATCACTGTATCTTCGTTGCCATCCACTACACATGGCGTATGGCGGTGTGAAAACTCAAAAAACATCTTTCTTCACCTACCTAAATGACCTATGTTCAAACTCTGAAAGCAGATCGGCTATCTCAGGTGTAACCATGCTGTTGCCAAAGTATTCAATGCTATAGTCGAAGTCCTTCTTCGATTTGACATTGGTGTTCGGATTCCCAGCTAATTGTCCTATGATCAGGCCACATGCCACCTTGACCTTATCAGGTATCGTCTCCCAACCGCTGGTATACGTAACTTCCAGCTCTGCAAAAGTTGAACCAAAAGGAGAGTAACCACACCAGACTGTACCAATATCCTTGTCTATATCAACTGTGCCGATATCAGCGATTGTTTCGAATCCTGGCGGACCAAAGAAATTACCCATCAATCCCTGCTTCGGCCTGCCCTTTACCTCCTTCACCTCTACAACCGGGTAATAGGACAAATGCCCTCGCTGCTGATCGGTAAGCGGTATACGTTCGGTATAGGTTGTAACTCCAATCTCACGTCTGCACCTTCCGTCTATTACTGCCGATGCCCTGAGAATAAGCGGAACAGTTAATTTGATACCAGCCGGAACAAAGTCATTATCCGTTATATCAAGATATTGACTCATTCCACATATCCAGCATCAGTAAGCTCGTCCGCTAGTTCATCTGGTAACTGCGCTTCGCCATCCACGAAGTTGACGACCCCATTTTTAAAATGAATCGTGTGAGCGCCCTTGCGCTGGCTCGGTGTACCGCGAAGCGTAACCTTTCGGACTGCCGGAATCCTTGTAGACAAAAAAGAACTACGTGCATCATTCAGCACTGTTGTTTGAGCATCGAACTGGCTTGGCTCTACCCCTTCAGTACCGGCCAATGTTTCCGCTACCTCAATCGCTTCCTTGAAAGTATCTGCTGATTGTTGAGGATATTGTCCTCCGTTTCCACCAATCTCAGCCTGCGCTAACAAGGCTACACTTTCAGTAATCGTATCTTTCAACTTGTCCAGATTTGATTTGGCCAACTGAATCATCTCCTCTCAAAATGAAAAGAGACGGTCACATTAACCGTCTCCTGACTTAAACTTTATTATGATACGGCTGTGATAGTTGGACGTTCAATTGTCCCATACGCATGAGCGTAACTTGGTCCTTTAGCTACTGGAGCGCCGTATTTGATGCCTACATACTGCTCTTGCAAGCTTGATGTTGTGCCCAATTGGAACAAGTAGATTCCCTTTTCTCCAACGTAGTGATATTCAATCATTGGTTCGGTTACAATTGCAATGCCATAGTCAGTATTCGACGCTGTCGTCGCATTTACAGACGAAGTAATAAACGGTTCTGGAATAATCGGCAAGAGTCCAGCAGCAGTCATAATAGCAAGTACTTCCAAACCAGCGACAGTTGTCTTCTTCATGTTGCTGATTTGCGTTTCATTGTTGGCTACGGTTCTCTCTTCTTCTTCCAAGTAGTGATGAGCAATAGGATGAATATAGATAGCGGTTGGCATAAGCTCGTACAACTCACTTGCTACCATTGCAGCAACTTTCGCCCGAATACCCGATACAATAGATGCAGTTGGTCCAACAGTGAAAGTGTTTGTGATTTGATTGGCAAGGCCCACATATTGAAGAGTTGTAGGGATTGTCAATCCTGTATCTGTACCTCTCCAAAGAGCCTTGCCGTGGGCTAGACCAATGCCGTTAATCATATCGTTCAAATCCTTCGCCTTAAGCTCAGGGAAGTTGTTTTGTTGTTGTCCTAAAGTGATATCATAATGCCCAAAATTAACTTGGTTGGTCAAGGCCTTAATCTTCACCCCATGAGGTGTGCGCTGATTGCTAGTGGAAGCAGCCGATGGATTACGCGGATCGACGAATTCCCCGCCTTTAACAGTGTTTTGTTCATAGTAAGTTGAAATATCTCCTGTAGCAGGTACGTAATTTAGTCGTCCATCCAATACAGATGTTCGGCGCAATACATCTGTAATTTCTTTTTGGAAATCGTCTGTAATAATTGCCCCTGGTCCTTGAAATTGCGTTGCTGCTGCCATTGTCACGAATTCAGCTGTTCCTACGCGGTTATTCATATATTACACACTCTCCTTCTCAGCAAATTGTGCTTTTGCCTGCATTTTTAGTTTGAAAGATTCAGAGGACGGAAGATTCAGAGCATCGACAGAAGCGCAGAAGGTTTTGTAATCATTCACTTCCGCTCCGGCTGCAAGATTGGCATTACTGCCATACTTGGACAATAATGCAGACGCGCTGAATGTTTTGCGTTCCGGCTCTGCTGGAGGCGCACCCGCTGCTTTTAACTCTTTCAATTCCTTTTCTAAAGCGTCCGCTTTATCTTGAGCTGCCTTTAGGTCAGCAGCAGCTTGTTCTTCAGCAGTCTTTTGTTCGGCTTCTTCGCTTGCAGCCTTAATAGTGGTGATATCTGTTTTAATTGCCCCCACCTCTGTGACCACGCTTTGCACACTCGCAGTGATAGCGGTCATACCGTCTTGCAGTGCCTTCATGGAGTCTTCCATCGCTTTAATTTGTTCCGGTGTCATATCGACATCCTCCTTGTCCTTTTTCATGTTACGAGCAGCAAAGCTCGTTGTTTTATAGGCAGCGGCATCAGCAAACAGGATGGCTGCTCCCGTACCGCAAAACTCAATTACATCCAACACATCTTCTATATCCGTTGCATCCTGTACAGCGGCTTCCATCTCCAATGATGCTCCAAATTGGTATTCGCTCCAGCTATACTCAGCTGCCAGCCCATTGTAGTAACGAATAGTCGCAACCACATCAGGAAAATCCTTTGCATAAATGTATCCATCAATCCATGCATACCCATCAAGTGAACGGTAAGCTTTATCAATCACAGCGACTTTAAAGCGCGGATCATGGTCCGCCATACCGTTGGCGTAGTCAATATTCAAGGCCATGCCTACAAAGGTTTGCAGATATTGATCACAAACACTTGATGAAATACGAATACGTTTCCCACCAGCCCCATGAGGTGAGCCGTCACTAGGTTGGTCAACAGCGAAAAGAGCGCATTTGAAAGGAACTTTGTTTGGATGGCCTCCTTCATCGGACAACTTGAAGTCCTGAACGCGCATCCGCTGGTTGCTCATTTTCAACGTTTTAAGCATTTAGATTCTCACCTCCCTCCGCTAAACATTTGCTGCCTGCGCTCCGCCCTGTTCCTTGGCACAGGGACAGACCTCAAATAAGTCAGCTTCACAATCCTGCCGACGAACTTCGTCAACACGTCCTCACCGCCTTTCAGGGCAAAATAAAAACACCTACTCTTCAGCGGTGTCAGTTTCATCGTCTTCTGTTTTGTCTTTGTTTGGCGGATCATCTTCGGGAAGCTTACTTAACAGCTTGTCCTTCTCCCCTTGTATTTCTTCCTGAGTTTTATTCAGATCAATAGCCGACGTGCTGCCTGACTGTAATATTACTTCACCATGTTTATTAGGCAATGCTTTACGCGCCAGACCATCGCGTACTTCATCTGGTGTCACAGTTCTTCGGTCAAGGTAAATCGCGTCAATGTCAGCCCTAAGCTTCTGATCCTTAAGTGACGCAGCATAGTGGAACTTAAACTCAATTACGCCGCCCAGCTTAAAAATGCCATCAATTATGTGATTGTTGATATGCTCCACGATGTTTTCCGCAATAGACTTGACCGTTTCATTCGTATCGTCGTCCTCACTGTCCGCCGTTGAACGGTTCACATCCTTTGTTTGCCCCAGCTTCTTCGGTGATATGTCAAAGGCGATAGCAACAATCTCAATTAAGAACCGTTGCCACTCAAGAAATAACGCCTTATCATCCGTAGCCCCCAAATCCAGTACACTTGGATTCTCGCCACCTATGATAGGGTTAAGACCACGGCCCAGCACTTCATTTTCCCAATACGCACGGAAAGCAGCTACAGCCTTACTATCAGTATTTCTACCAAGGTTAATCAGCTTCCTGATCACAGTATTCGAAGCTTGTTTCCCAGCTGATCGGTGCGCTGATATAAAGCTTTCAACTGATTCCCAAACCGTTTCTAACGGTGAAAGTCCGAATGGTGTATTGGTTCTCGGATTCATTCGTATATACATTAGGTCGGAAGACTTTAAATGTACATATTGTCCACGAACCCGCTGTGCGTAGCGGTAAGAGTTATCCTTTCCATCCCATTCAGGATATAAGTCAATTGAGAAAGAATCCACTGGATACATTCTAAACGGCCTGAGAGTATCGCCAGCTTTCAACACTTCCGATGAACCCGCGCTACATACAAGCATATCTTCGACTATTTGCTCAATCCATGAACGGAACGAGTCACCAGGATTCGGCTTTAGTAATGACCGTTCGATAATCTTGCATATCTCCCGGTACTTCTCAGTATCATTTTCGTCGATGGCAGCTACGGACCAGTTCAGCTTTGTGATTCCATTCTTGATAACATTAATTGCTCTGCGTGGAATCGGGGATTCCGATAACGTTCGTAAGTTGGTCGGTGTTCTCTTCGGCGCTGGCTGGTTACTTCCCTTACTCATCATGATACCAAACGGGAATGGGTAGCTTTCCGTCTGTCGTTCAGGTTCGTTTTTCGGCCTTCCCGCCGCTAGCCAGTTAATTAGCCACTGTCTTACACCCAAGTCTGTACCTCCTTTCCTCGTAGACTTCTATGAAACAAGAATAACATCTGATTTATTCGTCCTTGCTTCGGATTTTTGCTTGTACGCATGCGTAAGCATCTACATAGCATACGGCAATCAGGCATTCAGCAGGAAGACCTTCAAAGCCTCCAGTCGCATAAACTTCGTCACGATTAAGATTGTACGCAATAAATGATTGATCTCTTTTTTCTCTCCATTTTTCTAATGCAAGGTCAACAAATTCAGAAACTTCATCCATGTCATTCAACCCTCCAGATATAAAAATAGAAGGCAGGAAAATTTTCCTGACCTTCTGCATTCGTTCATATTTCTATGTCTAAATAATATCATTGAGTTATTACGGTGTTACTGCGGATTTTACTTCTTTTTATCAAGATAACATTTCGCCAAAAATAAAATATTACTAGCAGACAAGTGTAGAGCATAAGAAGCATAATGTTCAGGAATTTCCACTGTCTCTTCACCCTGCCCATGCCCACTTGTTTTATTGCGTAACACAGGTACGCCCGACTCCAAAGTAGATCTTAAAGAGTTGAAATGCTGTTGCATATAAAGAGGAATTAATTCTTTTTTCACCAACAAATCAATTAATTTATTAGAAGTGTCACTTGGTTTAAACTCCCAATTCATACGTACGCAAATAGTTTTCATTGTACTCTCAAAAGATTTCAGAGCTTCTGCAATAGCTTCTTTATATCTTCCTTCCCTATAATGTTTATGCGCCTTTAAATATTCATCTTCCGCTCCCTGAAATTCAAGATTATAAAGCAAAGATATCACTGGTTTGGTCAATTCCTCATGGATTAAACTCGAATCTACCCGAATAAGCTCACCAGCTTCGAATTGATAACCGACTCCACTCTCTCTAAATCTATAATTCAATTCCTTGATAGCTTTTTGGGGACTTAAAAATCCTCCCCTTGAAGACTCCCTAAAATAAGAATCTAATTGAGTTAGGTAACCTTTAAACAAATAGAAAGTACAATCAATTATGTCTAAGGCATTTTCATTGCTTGAAGAGAGTAAAAAATCTACACATTTTCTATAATCATCATCCGTTTTATCGGAAAGTGTAAACAGCCCAAGTTCTCTAATCATAGTATTATGAACAACTTCCCAAAATGTACTAGAAAAATTATAATAAGCCGACCCTTCACCCGCTACGTCTTTCCATATATGAACAATCTGCACTCTTAATGACCTAGGTAGTTCTGTGTATTGATAAGGATCATTAGTAATTTGATTTCTTTTTTTCTCTCGCTTTGAGAACAATTCGAAAATTGCCATATAATCACCATCAATTCATTTTAATAACACTACCATATAATAAGAGTTTTAAATTTACAATAACTAATAACTTAACCAAAAGAAAAACCATTATCTTTTTCAATGTTTGCAAATGCAAGTACAAATCCATCTGCTCTATCTGGTGATTGTAGTCCGCGCTTTTTCATATCCTCTTTACGTTCCAAGAATATCTTACCATTACTACCCATCCGCCATTTTCGGGTAGTGAGCTGCGTTATAAGTTTCTCATCATCTGGTAACTGCAAGTCTCCTGACTTGCCAAGAACATAATTACTCATGTTAGACTCAAGCATTTCCTTAATATGCCCCCACTGCTCAGCCCCGAGATTTCCGTAATGAGCATCTTTCGCTGCTGATCCGTTGTTAACTGGAATGATGGTGTAACCCAATCCCTTCTCCTCATTAATCTCATTCAATCTATCTGTTACAGCTCCACCTATTCCACTATCATCTATACGAATCTCAACTTCATCCACTTCTGATCGTTCGGCCTTTACATCATCAACCAGACGCAATACCCAGCCTGTGGTTGTCATAGTATCCTGCTTGTGGTGGAAATGAGTCTTTATCACCTTTCCGCCCATACGTGCGTACATGGTTGTCTCATCGTCCCCAAAACGAGCAACATCAACGCCGACAAATAGCTTTGTTCCATAAGGTTCCATTTTAACTTCATCTTTAGCAAATTCAGCAGCTTCAAGTGCGATAAATGTATCTGATTCCCCCCGTGGGAATTCACCCAATACCCGAACGCGCCAAACATCACTACCCTCACCATATTTCGTCTTGAGCATTTCGATGTTCTCTTTACTGGTTCTCGGGCTGTCCAAGCAAGATACACGGTGTGTCCTGTATATCGCTCGATCTCTATTATGAGAATCAAAAAAGAACCCGCTCGTTTTGGTCGGGTTCCCACACATGAAAAGTTTATTGTAATCTCCTGATAGCGTACCAAATATAGCAGCCATAATCCTGTCATCTACCCCGGAAGCTTCATCCACTATGAACAACATGTAATCTTCGTGAAACCCCTGCATGTTCTCGGGTTTGGTGGCTGTACGTGCTGTTGCAAACCAGCGTTCCTCATAATTTTTCATATATATCTTAGTTTTAGTCCACTTGAGGATTCGTTTTAGAATTGGGCTTTGGGACTGCCATTTACTGATTTCCGCCCACAGTACATCATTGAGCTGTTGCCTCGTTGGAGCTGTACAAACAACGCGCGGAAACGGGAAACAGCATAAAAACCATAGTGAGATTGCCGCTTCAAGCGCCGTCTTGCCCACACCCTGACCGGATCTCACGGAAACAAAACGATGCTTTGCAATATCAGCCGATACGCTCTCTTGCCACTTATCAGGGCTGAAGTTCAAAATCTCTTTGAAAAATGTTTTAGGACTCTTTCGGTACACTGGCATCCTCTTCTTGAATGCCGCCATCCGTTTGGTCAAGCTCTCCACTTTCTTCGCCATCATTCATTACCGCCTCTACCCAATCATTTATAAGGTCTTCTTCCGAATCGCCTTTCCCGTTCTTCATTTCCTCAATCTGGAGCTGCGTCTTTTCAACTTGTGCTTGCATTTGGTCAAGTTTCAGACGGCGTTCATCTTCCTCATCCGCAATCGCCAGAAATTGCTTGATAGCACCACGCAATTCAGACATGGCTGTGGATTGAGCTTTCAAGTAGGTAGCGTAACGATCCCAAGAAAATTGAAATTCATATTCTTCCTTGATTGGCACTTGCTCAAGCTTTTTCTTCTTGGCAGTACCTGTATTGTGTATTTCATACTCGACTTTTTTAAGTTCTTTAATCATTTCCTGTTTATTTTCAACAAACATGATCCGCTGCGCCCAAATTATCGCCTGAAATTGAGTGGTAATGTTGTACCAGATCATGTCTACTGGGTCCATTTCTTGGACAGCATCCATTATTTCAACGAATTCTGGGTTCTGTGGCATGAACTTACGAAAAAATCCGTGTGTAACAGCTTTGTCGTTTCCGTATGGGCCTCCAGCTCCTCCTTTATTTCCTTTTGCATTCTTATTGCCAGTTTGTCCGCCGCGCTTTCTTTTCTCCGGTATCTCATCCCATTTGTCCAATGCCTTCCATTTGCGAATACTGGAGGCACTGACACCAAGCTTCATCGCAATATCCTTTAATTTCATATCGCGCCCGCTGTCAATCCACATTTTTAGTGCCTTTTCCCTATTTGGGCTTCGTTCTCTACTCACTTCATTTTTCACCACCACCAAAGTATTCGAGTTGGTTTTAACGCGGATGTCTAAAATAAATTTAGCGCTCCACTTGCATTTATTTCTCATGTTGTTCTAACGATTAGAAATCTAGCACTTATTCAACTAGATACTGTAAAACTAATTCACTATAATATATATTCTCGGTAACTCGTAAAACGCTGAGATTGCTTGATGCTATTTGTTTTGTTGTTCTTTCCCTATTTTGAATTCACGGTTACCCGATTGAAGGGAATTGCTACAGTTCAAAATCCTTCAAAACATCGTCTAAAGTGTCTTGAAGGATGCCCACATAGCGTAAAGTCACCTTCTGTTCGGTGTGATTGAACAGATCCATTAGTAACGCTATATCCTTGGTTGTGTTGTAAAAATAGTACCCGAATGTCTTTCTCATGGAGTGGGTGCCGATTTCTTTTAAACCAAACTTCCGTGCTACGCCGTTCAACATCTTGTAGGCCATACTGCTGCTGATCGGCACGACTTCCGATCTCCTCTTTTTGTTCCTGCTCGGAAATAAATAATCGCTATCCAATTTCCCGGATATATATGCATCCAATTCTTTGCGGAGGGTTTTGCGAATGGGGATAATCTTTTTCTTCTTTGTTTTCTTTTCCTGTATAACGATGTGAGTCCCTTTTACTGAACCGACCTTAAGGGGGAGAATGTCCGATATTCGCAAGCCTGTATTAATGCCAACCAGAAACAGGATGTAGTCTCGTTCATTCTTCTCTTTCAAGTGTTGCTTTATGGCCTCCAACTTTTTAGGATCGCGGATCGGCTGAACGAAGTTCATGATGTTTGTCTCCTTTCGGATTTGTTCGAACACAGGACGGCAGCATGCAAGCTTGTTTAGTACCAGTCCAGTTTCCCCAAACACATCCGCAACACTTTTTAGGTTGACGTGAGGATCTAACTGGAATTGGCGGAGGTCGCCTTGTTGATTTGGTTGCCACATCACATTCCTCCAATGCAAAAAGGCCGCTTCTCAGCGACCTCAAATTTACGTTATTTTATGGATACAATATATCATTTTTCTAATTCGTTATTACTGCGGTTTTATCTCTGTTCTGTATGTATCTGAAACTAAGGAAAAGTTTCCTGAACAAATAAAAAAAGCCGCCTATTGGCGACTCGCGACTTTATTAAATTTTCGTCTTTACTTCATGATACAATATAACCATTTTTAAAATCGGCTTACTTATTGGTCCGAATGAACTGTTATTATATATTTTAACAATTGAATTTACGTCTTGTATCTCCAACTCCACACGACCTTCAATAGCGTTTGTGTCGGATAGGTGAATTATAAAAGAATGCGTCCGTCTGAGTTGAAACCAATCTGGATGAGAAAATCCATTTGCAGTTATTTCAGACCCATAATCATTCCAATCTAGAAACCCGTTTTCTAATTCAATCTCCGTACCGTCTAAAATAATGTTATTTATAGGTATTAGAGACATTACACAGCACCCCTATTCTCGTTTTGATCAAGTTTACCACACTGCGGAATCGAACCGCTATAACCCTGTATTTTTCTTACGCTCTGATTAGCTCCACGCTAACCAAATCACAAGGTTCCCCAATAATTCACCAATAGCACAGGCCACTACTAAAATTCCAAAATCCGCTACCTTTTTCTTAGACATGCCTTTGTCCTCCAAGTACAGTTGTATGTATAAAATTGCGGTAATTTATAACATGCGGCTACCGCTAATCCGCCATGCCCGGAATGGGCCTTCAATGGACATCCTTCTTGCTCCGGGTTTATATTACCCTCTGAGTCCTGTCTCCGATTTAGTTTTAGTTTTGGAAAAATTACAGAAGTTGGCCAGCCAGCGCTTTAAGGCCACTTGGTACAGCAATTTGTTTGCCATTATCTTCATTTCCGTTTACATAAGCTGTGTCTTTGTCTACATAGTAAACTACACCCTCACCGCCAATAATTGGGAAGCCACTATCGTCGTAATCCAGATTTGTGCCTACATACTTGCCATGCTTGGCTGCTTCGCTTTCCAACGGATGAAGATGTAAAATACCTGTGTTGTCCAAGTAAGCGTATCTATGTGCCATGTTTATTGCCTCCTAGAATAGATTTAATTTGTTCCTGAATAAAGTGTAAGTCCTCTCTACTCCGCACCTACTACGGATTTGTCTTACCCTACATAACAAATAAAGACCGCAAAGGCTTAAGCCCTTACGGTCTAATTTATTTCTGGCATCCTGAGTCCAATTTCTCCTTCCTTATTCCGCCCTCTCCCGTAGTCGATAACCACAAAATCCAAAGTCCGATTAATTTTAAGGCTGTTTGCTATATTTACAATCGCTCGTCGTCGTTTATCTGCAAATGTCGTAGCTGAGATACCAGGCACATCTTTTCTGTATCCCTTCTCCATATACTGCTGGGCCTTGAGATATTTTTTTCCATCTATGAACAGCAGCTTGGCAGCAAGTCCCTCGTGTGGGTCCCTCATGTTGTTCACGGCGAAGCGGACATTGTTTGTGATGAATTGATAGAATTTGTAATTCAAATGCCGTTTGTCCTTTAGGATCGCAGCATTCGCTGTTACATCTGCCGTTAACTCCTGACCTGACTCCCGTTTTGCAATTGCCCCCTCGGCGGAAAGCAACTCATACGCAGACATTCCGTTTTCAATCTGCTGGAGAGCAAACTCATAGTTTTTGATCACGTCAATCATATCGACATACTTACTGAGAAGCCACTTTGTTTTTCGAATATCTTCCTGCTCAATGTCTGAAAAAAAGTTTACCTGGATTATCTTTTGCGTATCAGAAGACTCTTCTTCAAGACTATTTACTATACACATTTGATTATCATTCATCATTTATCATTCCTTTATATAATGTGATAATTTGGTGAAATCGTTATTTCTGGTAGTTAAATGGAAATAGAAACACTATAATAACCTTACACCATAGTTTGCACATGAAGATAAACAAACTAAGGAGGCTTTACTTTTGAAAAAATCTATTATCGCTTTGGCTGCTGGCACAGTTCTTCTTGGGGCATTGTCTGTACCATCTTTAGGTTTTGCAGAACAAGCCCAAACTTCAGCAAATATTTCTTCTGAGAGATCATACACTCCGACACAAGAGGACAAAAAATGGGTAACTGGCATCAAAGGTTCTTCGTTTAAAAAGTCAGAGTTTTCAGAGGCAATGAAAGATTACATTCCTCAAAGCATGTTTTACATACAAGGGAGTTATATGGGAACTATTTACTTATATGAATGGAAAACCTCTGGAAATAAAGTATACCCACTATTTCGTGGCTACCTTTACAGTATTATTCCGAAAAAATAAAATCCACCTAAAGTAAGCACTTTTGTCATAGGTGCTTACTTTTTTTTGTTTTTATATTTAACTTTTAAGTTCACCTCGCTTGGATCTATCCTTTCTATAATCACATACCTATCTATACTGACTACACCCACATATAACAGTAATGCGCATAATATAGAGGTATAGGCTCTTATCATGGGGTGTCTCCTTCATCTTGCGGGAGATACGCGTGTTCAGGCTGCACATGCGTGTGTGGTTTATCTGTCATTGTTGTTCCTCCCTTAAAATGGGTATGGTTATTGGTGTCCAATGCGTGTGATAATCCGGCCAGTCAGCATCCAAGGGGGTACCGCAATATGGAGGTTCCACAATCGGGAATTTCCACCAGAGGACGTCTCCATAATCCTCTCCCCACTCGTCAAGCGGTCTTGCGGTTTCTGCTGTGCGCTTATTCCACACCGCAAGAGCTCCATTTTCCCCGTATTCGACTTGTGTTGTGCATCCGCAGTTCTTGCATTTAATGCTTGTACCTTTTTCGCTATGCCATCGGTTGATGTATGGTGTTCCTCCACAAAATGGGCATGCTTTCATCAATATTTCCTCCCAGTTCATTTTGTCGTCTTGCTTTTCTTATAAAGATAGTTCCAACAATTGCTACACACAAATCTCTTATCACCTGTTATTGGAGACTGTATTAATTCATATCTTTCACGACTACATTTATCGCGTTGACATTTTTGCTTAACCTCATCTGGATGACCTTTCATGTATATATCCTCCCTTAGTGGGTGCAGGTGTTACCTACACCCTGCTTGATAATGTCATATAAGCAGCCTCTGCGCGTTCTCGTGGGCTAGCATTGCACAATTGCGCTACCACGCGGTTGCTCACCTTCCATCCGGTCGATTGCCCCCATTTAACCTTTTCCAAGTTTCGGATATATTCGTTTGGATCAACTTCACATGCTGCTGCCTGTACCTCCAGAGAGGCGGCAGGATCGTTGCAATAGTTTGGGATGGCTCCAGCCCATGCTTTTGTTGTATCGGTGTTAGTCTTACCGACTAACTTGCCCTCCGGCGATATGACTCTTGCATACTTAGGTTCGCCACCAACGAATACCATGGTGTACCCAAGCCACTTAGCTAATTCTTCGTTAAAGTGCTGCTCTGTCATTTCCTTTACCGACATATCTATCATCCTTCCCTGTATTGGTTTAATCCTTACTATCCAAGTGCCTGAAATAATCAGGGTAGCTTTTGAATTTCCCGTTCTTTATCAAAGTGTCAATCTCATCCCAACGCTCTTGCGGCAAGGTTATTGTTACGGATTTCTTTGTGCCAAGAGATTTACGTCCTGCTCCTTTTCGGGCCCCCCCTCTTTTTTCAACCTTTGCCGCATCTGCCTCACGCCTTTTGTTGAATCCTATTGGATCAGCACAAAAAGCAGCGTAGTCTTTAAAAAACTTATCTTTTTGGCTTATTAAGTTAGTAGATTGTGAACGAAGTGAATTAATCTTTACATCTTTATTTGTGTGTAGGTCGAATAACTTATCAGCAAGCTGATCCCCTGCTTCTACAAAATAATCGCGACCGACCGTTGAATTCTGTTTAATGCTAAAAAGCAGTCTTTCTCCTTCCATTCGAGTATCTCTAAGTCGTTTAATTAGTTCTTCTCGAGAATTAGCTTCCATAAATGTCACTCCTATTTTGATTTAGGTTGTCTAATTCAAATATTATCATATACTTTTTTGAAAAAGAACACCTATTTCAAGTGAAAGATATAGGAGCGTATTGTATTGGTGATTACTCCCCTAATGCTATGTCAATTTTTGAAGCGAATTTATCCCCTACTCCCTCAGAACGAATATCTCGTAAAAGGATTCGCATTTTCCGGTTTTGCCTGTTCAGCATGGTAGTCTTCACACCTCGACCAGCACAACGTTCTCGGGCTTCTTCCAGTGCCTTGCGGAGCCTTGCTATTGTCCGGTCCCTCTCTGCAAGCTGTTCGCGGAGAATCTTATTTTGTTCAAGTAATAGTTCAGCCCACGCTGGTGCTCCTGCCAAAACCTCGCCTACTACTCCATCAGCAGCAGCTGACAATTCACACACAATCCAATCGCTATCCAACTGGTAGATATCGTTATTATCTTGATCGTATGTCAGCCCTGAAATGTTGGCTTCTTTCAACTTCAAAGAGACAAGTTCAAAATCTATCTTGCTCATGACTGTTCTTCCTCCCCTAGGGGCTGTAGCAGCTCCGGGTTATCGTGTATGTTGCCTATTACCGTAATCTCTGCCGATTCGCTGAACAAATAAATACCGTCTTTTCCGTCCAAGTCTTCAAGCACGTATGAACCGTCTATATATTTCACAACGCCTGTCCGTGTGCCTGATAGCGGGAATATCATTTCTTCCGCAGTACATATATCGTCTTCATAAATTTCCTCACCTTGCTTGTCTGGGATTCCGGTATATTGCATGAAAATGAGGTCGTCATCATCAGTCGGAAGCAGAAGTCCACCTTTCGCGTTGCTCATATCAGGCATATCAGGACGCATACGTTTAGCAAATTCAACAACTTGCCTGCCTGCTTCTACCATTACTTCGTTTTGCATCATAATGCCCATCCGCTTGCTCCAAACACGATATTTAATCTCTCTCATATCCGTTCATCTCCTTATAAGGGTATAGGGTAAGAGGCTGTTATGCCTCATTCAAATTCTGGGTTTCCAAACTCCGTTTCGTAATCATCAATGACCAGTGTTGCTTTTTGAGACCACATCTTGAACAAGGTCGCATCCAATCCGTACATTCCACCCATAATCACACGGTTATCGAATTTTTTATCTGAAACCTCGGCTCTTGATACGGTCATATCTTTTTCAAGCGATATCATGTATTTGCATTGGTACCACTCAACATCTTCTTTCGGGTCCATATATACGTACTTGGTTCCGTATTTTTCCTCTACAATAACCGTGATTTGCTCAACCTCTTCATAAGACAGTTCTTCAAGTTTAAGTTCATCCTCAACCATTTCTTTTACTAATTCTGACAATCTATATTCATTCTTCCCTGTTCCTAGCAACTCTTGTAACTGCTCTTGTATTCTCGCTGCGCCTTCTTCATGAATCGAACGCTCTATCTCACCTTTAATAACGTTCAGAATAACTTGGTTGTACGAAGGGATATCCAATTTATCGAGATTGATTTGCAGCTGCCCTTTTACAGTTTCTTTCAACCCTTTTCCGAAGTCACTCCAACTACGCAAGGAATCTTCGACAACATCCTTAATTGTTTCTTCCAGTTGCTTCCTAATGATCTTCTCTACATAACCTTCTTCGTTTAATGCTGCCAATTGGTTATTAATGATTAAGTTCATATCCATTTCTTATCTCTCCTTTATAGGTAGTAGGCTGGAACTACTTCAGAACACCGAAGCTATCCGCCGTCTTTTGTAAATGTTTGATAAAACCGCATAACGTTACTGATTTACGTTTTCGTTGGCAGTCTGCAATGTAAATAAACAACTCTGCACCGACTTCATTACTAAAATCCGCCTGCATTCCTATCTCATCCGTACTTTCGTGCCACTCTTGTAGGCGGTAAATGTTGGGTGAATTGCAATACATATAGCGTTCTCCTTTGGTATAGGTAGTAGGGGGTGTATCCCCTTAAAATAGTGTCAGTTGCACCGAACGTCTTGGCTCAGGTGGTATCCACTGCTTGCCGTATTCTCGCATCCACTCCGCTACAGTCTTACGGCGGTTCCATTCCGAACGTGGTATCCAGCTTGTGTTATCTCCCTGCACAGCGGCATTGTACGGGGCAAACCATTTAGGTAGCATCATGCCTAACAGATGCACGCGAGCTCTGACAGGGCCGCACAGCAAGCCATCAAGGTAACGAATTCGCTCTTCCTCAGACATTCGCACGGTCCCTCCGATGAATACCAGTTGTTCCGTTTGAAGCAGCCCCGTATCTCCGCCAGGCTGTAAGATAGGAACCGGATTGTATCCGCGCCGCCGCATATCCTGTAAATACCATGCTGTAGCTTCCGGGTTGCCAATCTCGTCATACTGCATGTGTTGATGGCGAGATTTAACGTTCCGATCAATGTAGGCCCTGTAACCCTGATACGATATGCAATCCTCGGTAAACGTCCCAGGGTCCCATATCACCGCCCGATTACGCATGTATGGCTCAAGCCAACTGGGGTACTTTCGCAGCAGGGTCGCGCTCAGGAGCCAATACGGAACAGCGCTGGCCTGCTCTGCAAGGTGCTTCCGGTTGACTCCTGCTACATAAATTATTCGCTCCATTCCCGTCACCCTTCCGACTTAGTTGCCTTCCGTAGTCTTGGAGCTGCTTCCCCACAGGGCAATTCATTTTGCAGTGCTTATCCAACTTGGATGTAACACTGCCGTACTTACGATTAAATTCGTCCCGTGTTGGGCAACCGGAACATTTTTGTTCTAGTAGATCACCAATCGCTATAATTGCGTCTATCCGGTTCATGCTTGTAACCCCCTTATGGAGGGCTAAGCCTCCTAAATTAAGCCGTTTGAAAATACTTTTTAATTGCCTCGCCAACCCATCTGCCCATTGGTACAGCAACGGCGTTGCCTATCTGACGGTAAGCATCATTGTCTGTCCCGGCGAACTGGAACCAATCGGGGAAGCCTTGTAATCTCGCATATTCGCGAACAGTATAGGGCCGTATTGATACTCCATCATTCACCAGTCGTGTTGATCTATCCTTGGCATAATGAGCAACACATGTAGGCGCTCTGCCTTCCAAGTCGGTGACAATGGGCAGATCCCTGTATCCGCCGTTTAAACGCTTCTGCACGTACTCAGGCGTGTATACCTCAGCCCCGACATCTATGATGTCCTTCATGGCTATTGGGTTATCGTCTGGATAAGGCAAGTGGCTAAGAGGTTTCTTAGTGCCTATTACAATCAACCGTTTTCGCTCCTGCGGTAGCCACATGTTTGCATTCACCGGACATTCAACCCTGACATAATAGTTTGGCAGTCTGGTTAAGCATTCCATGACAACTTGGAACTTCTTCATGCCTGGTACATTCTCAACGACATATGCCTCTGGTTGCGCCAGTGCTACGTGCCGGAAGAAGTGAAGAAATAGGTCGTCTCCGGTCCTTGTGCCGTGAATATCCGCGATTGTGCTGTATCTGGTACATGGGAATGTCCCAATGTATACATCTGCATCTTGCTGGTCCAGTACAGTGATTTTGGTTATGTCCGCCTCATTTACTTGGTGCTCAAAGTTCTGTCTCAATGTCTCGCAAGCAATTTTGTCTATCTCATAGGACTCTATGACATTTATCCCAGCCTCGATCATCCCAAGGTCAAGGCCTCCAGCTCCGCTAAAGTAACTCTTTGCTGTAATCACTCTGTTGCTGTTCCCTCCTTCTTATCCCCAAAGGTGTGTTTGTCCTCTCTGCCCTTGGGGGCTATAGATCAATCCTCGAACCGCTCACCATAACCATAAGAAGGTGCTGGTACGCTGAAATTTTTCAAAGCATCAGATATCATGTTTGTAAAAACGAGCATTTGCTTATCATCCATAGCTTCCAACAGCCGTATCTCTTTAGCCTTCAAAGTTCGGCCTGCCGCTGAAGTAATCAGTTCCATTACTGGCTTCATGTAATCTAGATGCTCTCTCTTCTCAGCTTCCATCCGTTCACGCGCCGCCTGCTTGCGGTTGTACTCTTCCCAATCTTGTTCGTCAAACCAAAATCTAGGTCCATAAGTTAATGAATATGTCGTTATCCATCCTTGAAGTTCTTCCTCGTTTGTCTGGATACGATCATGACAGGTATCGCAGACACGCATGGCATTTGTCTTTACACCGCGTCCGCTTCTGCCTCTTGGCATTACGTGATGGGTTTGAGTGGATTTACGACCACACCCACATTGACAGATGCCTTGTGTCTCTTCTATTAATTCAGTAATTACTTCTGGCGGAAATTCAGCTCGGTCAGCCCGAGAAGGACGTGACTGGTGGTGAGCAAGAATATCCTTCTTCCATTCCGGAATCGGCTTTTTGCTTTTTTTACGCTGTCCAAGGCTGCTGTACGACTTCTTCTCTTTAACTTTTTTCTCCGGTTTCCAGAATGTTTGATGAGACATTCTCCCTCGCCACCTTTCCAACAGATTGATTCGTATTTCCTGTGCTTATGCTTATATTTTGAGCCTAAACCGCTATGGTTCCACTACGGATTTTAAAGGCTCCAATAATCCGGCTTCCTCTAAAACTGAATAATGTCGATATCTTTCTTTCGTTGTCACACGAATTTCATTAATCGTTAGTGATGCGTAAAAGGCCACAGCTTGTTGTACTTCGATAGGCTCTTCATCAAGCGTGTTCAAGTCGAGCTTTTTCACGAACTACTCTCCCTTGTAAGGCGATTATATTTTTCTACAAAATTATGCTTTATGTCAGGTGGTAAGGTATCAATGACACCATTCCAAGTGTTCAATAATTCGTTGTTATGAGAATTATATTTTTGTATCTCCACATAACGCTCGGATAATGCTGTGGTGAATTCATCCGCTTCTTGCTCCGTCATATCCACCCCTCCTATATGTTTTTTTGGTTCCAGTACAATGTTGCTCGTTCGGATACAATGTAGAGCGTAGGAAAAGTTTCCTGAGTTGATCATTTGGCTTGTATCAATCTCACCTGAGAATCTCCGCAATGCTGTAGACTTGAATACGTTATTCCATATCGTATATCGAATTGTAGTTCTTGACCTAATAATATACGATATCGAATATAGAGTCAATGCATGTTGCTAATAAATATTCGGTATCGTATAATTCGACTGAGAGGTGAATTGCATTGCTTAAAGTGAAACCGAATTTGACGCCTTTGTTAAAAAAGAAAGGTATCATTCAAATGGAATTGTCTGAAATGACTGGAATTCCACAGGGTTCAATTAGTAGATTTGATAAAAATAGTCGCCATGAAGCCTGGCATTTATTTGCTATCGCTAAAGCGCTAGATGTTACGATTGAGGATTTGTTTATTACTGAGGAGCAAGAGGATTAAGGACCTCTATGCTCCTTTTGTTTTCCTCTTAGATCGGGTTTAGCAACCTTTCGAGTCGAATGACTTCTTTCTGAAGGTACTGAATCAAATCAGCTGCTTCTTCCAGCGCCATGAGCTTCCAGTCATAGGCCATATCTGATACCTGGTCTATGGTGGTTCCATACTTTTTTAGACCTTTCTCGTTTTGTTTGTCCAGCAATTCTATGATCCGTTGTGTTACTTCTGGACGTTCAATTTCATTTTGAGAGTGCTTCATTTAATCGCCTCCTCCGTCTCCGGTAGAATAAGCATATCTCCGTCATACTTCAACTCCGCCTGATTAGGGTCAATCACTGGTCCCCAATGGTTATTAGCCTGCATGATGCGGACTATATCAGCCGCATATGTTTCGTCGGTGTTAACTACCAGATAGGTATTTAAAGCCGGCTTTCCATTTAGATGTCGCAACTCTTGGATTTTCCAAAGAATGCGGGACAACTCACTTTTATCCCGATCATCAAGGTAATTTTCAGCATCCTCATTTTTGATTACGGTAAATCTGACTTTTATTCCGGCCAGTTCTGACATTTTTAATCTCTCCTTCGGCTCGTTTTACTAATTTATTGATTGCTCGCTTTCGATCTGCTCGTTCTTTCTTGGCCTGCTGTGTAGGGATAAATTCTCCACGCCGCTTTACAAGTATTTCAATTGGTAAAGTCGGGTATTTTAGTAGGAAAAGCTTCAGCTTCACTCTAAAGGTAGCCGTTTCAACTCCCTTTATGTCAATTACTCGCTGGCTTCCATCAAGGTCAGTAACAAGGAAATCTGCAATGTAGGTCACCTTCGGGCTTTCCTGTAAGATGTATTTGGGCTGACAGACAAAATCCTTTATTTCTCCCAGCTGCTTCAGCATGAGCAATTCTTGATAATACTCACCTTCCATTTTGCTGTCGAAGCGAATACCAGTTACATCAAGGTTATATTTCTTTATCAGCCATTCCTCAAATAGTGTTCCATCAGCTGTAACAATCACTTTTTTTGCATTGTATTTACTCATTAATCTACCGTCCTGTAAGGTTGTACAATATGGACGCTTTGATTATCTTCATTGCTAAGAATGAAAATAGACTTCATTTTGCCTGCAAAAACCAAGGTGACTTTTTCCCCATCTAAAGCTTTCAAAGCATCCATAGCATACTTAGAATTCAAGGAAACGGTTAGCTCCTGTCCCGTAAACTTAATAGGAACAATACTTTCGCTCGCCTTACCCGTTTGCTTTCCTTTTCCGCGAATATTTATTTCTTTCTCAGTTAAATTAAGCCTAACCATATTATTTTTCTCTTCTTTTGCCAGAGTGTAGATAAGTTCAACAGATTCCAAAAATTCTTGTTTATTTATCTCTATCCTCGTACCACTATCAGGAACAATAACCATCTGGTGTATGTCTGGATACTCGCCCTCCAAAACACGAGAGTAAAAAGTGAATCTCTCTGTGCGAGCAAAGGCATAAACTACCCGATCATCCTTCCCCTTTGAAAAGCCAAATTGAACATCGTCCTTATCTGTAATGATCTTCTGTAGTTCGACCAGACCTCTTGCTTCGATCACAGCACTACCAAAATCCCCCGATTCAATTTCCTTTTCCGTTTTTGAAAGGCGATGCCTATTGGTTGCTTCCATTCCTATTTTCCCGGTCTTTAGGTAGACATTTGCTCCAGTTAGTATGGGCATGTCTTTACCATCAATGTCTGCCGCAAAGATAGCCTTTTTGAATAATCCCTTTAGATCTTTCCCAGTAATTTCAATGTATTCATTGTCATTTATTGAAGGAGGCAGAGGAAATTCCTCGGGGTCCAATCCTGCCATTTCGATTTCTTTATTCCGGGACGTGATAATCACATTCATACCATCTTTAGACTCAATCCGAACGTCACCACTTAATTTCTTGAGCATTTTCAAAAACAATTCAGGCAGAACTACCTTTCCACTCCGTTCAATTTGAACATGCTCGTCGAAAATATACGATTGTATCGTAGCTCTATCATCAGTTCCTGTTACTGTTAGGCCCTCGTTGTTGGCTTCAATTAAGAAGCAACCAAGTATTGGCATGATGTTTTTGGCTGAAATAGCCTTACTGGCATCTTCCAAAGCCTCAGCTAATAGAGCGCTGTCCACTACTATATTCATAAGGTTTGACCTCCTTTTTCGCATTAGGATTGCACTCCGGGCAAGGTCCCAACATTACGATGGAGCCATTGAACTTATATGCCACCTTACTGCCACTGCAAGTTCTACACATACCCTTAATCCCTCCGTCTATTTCTACCACCCACCGGCAGTATTTTTACAAATGGTTCGATACGCTCAATGATCCGAGCCGCCTTTTTGTCATTCTGTTCACTCGGCTTGCTGTCTTTCACATTCGCCAAGTGCTGTTTTAACTCAATCATGGTTAGGTTTGACGTATAGATCGTCGGTAACCTCTCCATGCGTCGCTGGAGTATAGGCCCCAACACTTCATCCCTCGTCCATATGGTAAGCGTTTCAGCTCCAATGTCGTCAAGTATGAGTACAGGCGCTGTTCTGAGAGCATCCAGTTTGCTCTCCACCGTTTCCGTCTTGGAACCGATAGCGTCTTTGACCTCCAACAAAAAGTCGGGCACATAGACCATGAGTACATCTACATCACATTTTGCAAGCTCTTGAGCAATTGCTCCGGCGACCCTACTCTTACCCACACCCATTGGCCCATAAAGATATAATCCTTCAACCGTTTCACCTGGAACGAACGTGCTACAGAATATTACTGCTGCTGTGATCGCAGCCAGCCTCTGCGGATCTGGCTCTATGTCATCAAAGGTAGCTTCCAGTATGTGTGATGGTATATAGTGGCTCTTGATCCTCTGGCTGATGCCCTGCTGCTTCTCATACTGCTTCAGCAAATTACATTTCCGAAACCGGAATACCAACTCGTCCGATTGGGTTGGACTCGGTTCCTCAACGCTCATGTGCCCCTTCTGTTCGTTTTGACATGCTTTTAATCCGGGACAAGCGTCGCATGCATCGCAGTATGAAAGATGCTGTGATACATCCCTGTAGTGCCTTGGACTTGTTAAATCTGCTGTCCGATCAGGGTATTTCTGTTTTAGTCGTTGGATCTCAGGGTGGTTCTCTATGCGCTGAATGGCAGCAGCCTGGCGTTCGTAAAATTGTGAAGGCACTAAAGCCTTTAATTCTTCTTGGAAGCTCCCCACGTTATCAGCCTCCCTGCTTTGCTCTTAACTCAGCCAGCATTTTTTGTAAATTATCCGTGTTGTATTGCTCGTCCGATTGAAGCACAGAATCACTTTCCTGTTCACGCTCCACTGTAACAGCATTTTGATCAGCAGTTTGGCGAGATGCATGCAGTGAATAAATGACCGTTGCACAGTAGCTTACACTTCTAATCTCATCACGCTTGTGCTTCGGTTTGAAATTGTCAAAAGCCTGGTCAATGCCATCTAAAACAGTTTGAAGTGGTACACCTTCCTTGATTAGCTCGTCTATCGCTTGATCATCAGCAATCGTTATTTCTAGGCCCTTCCCACGACGACGAAGATATTTATCAGCTACAGCCTGCCGATAATCAATATCTGAAGATGATATTTCATTCTGTTCAGAGTCAGTATCTGTTTCAGAAGTGGCAGGAACGGTACCTTGCCGGGAAGACGGTATCCCCTCATCTTTAGAGTTGATTTCAATATCAGGCGTTAAACAACAACTACTGTCTTTAATATTGTCTTTAAACATGTCTTTAGGAGTGCCTTCGTCCTTACTCCCACAAGGGTTTTCATCCTCTTTGACTTCCACTTTTCGTAAGTCTCCACTTACACTTTTCGTAACTACTGAGTTACACTTTTCGTAACTTCCCACTTTATCACCCGCCTGTTTACTTACACTTTTCGTAACTTTATATACTGCAAGATTTATTGAAATAAGTTCTTTGAATTTTTCCTCGTTCCATTCTTTAACGAGACTTACACGCCATTCATCATAATTTTTATTTAAAGAATAAATTTGCTTACCGTCCCACTCTATTACTTTGCACTGCTTCAGATAGGTAATTTCCTTCTTAGCGTCCTGTATACGTACACCACACAGCTCAAAATTAGTTAGTAGAGGGATTGTTGCACTTTTCTTCTGGCATCCGTAGGAAAGCCGCAAAATGAGTTTTAATATCTTTTGCTGTCTCTCAGTAAACTTTCGGCTTATGATTTCATCCCAAATGCTGTTGGCTATTCCTATGAAACCGTCTTTTAATTGGGGACTTACCACTCACCTCACCCCGGTACTTTCTGAATACTATCTAATCCCGCTGGCGTTGTTTCCAAACTCCGCTAGCAGAACCTTTAGGCTGTATTTTAAAGAGTTTATTACCTGGTCATTACTTTCTACAGCATTACTCCAGCGGACCTTATCAGCTTCTGCATTTGCTTCTTGGATACGAAGATCAATAACCGCCAATTCCGCTCGCTGCTCCCTAAGATTCTCTGCCGCGATATACGCTTCAGCATAAACGCGCTTCCTATTGGCATAGATCTTTTTGTAATCCCTCACAGCTTCAGCGGCCTTACGACCCAGCAGAATTTGAACCTCGGTAAGCAATTCTATCTTTCGAGCCAGCGTTGCCGGGTAATCATGGCTGCATTGATCCGCAAGACTATAAAGCTCTCCGAGCGTATATTGTTTTTGTAGAGACAATGCAGCCACTCCTTTTTTTATACATGCGCTCCTATATGGAGTAATCGTTCTCTAACCTCAGGCCAAAGGTATGCTTGTCCACCTTCGCCGTTTCGATCTTTGCAAAACCACCGGGAGACTGTTGGCTTACCATACGTGACATAATCTCGCAAGTTTTCTACCCAACCAGACTCTGTACCAGACATCTGTTGAGGCATAGGATACAAAGGAATAGATTTAGGCGGATCGTATTTCTTCTCTCCCATCCTCATGCCGAGAAAATAAGGATTTCCTTCTGTCTCAACAAGACCGAGCCGCTTCGTTTCCTTGATGAACAATTGGAATTTTCGTGATACCCATCCGATTTCATAGAGGTATCCAAGTATAGCGTTAGCGAATTGGATTCTGCCTTCCCTGCCAGCCTGTTTTGCTCTTCGTTTCCAATCTTTCAATTGTCCTTCTGTAGGAACAAACCTTGATTTAGGGTTGTTATGCCCTGATCTCCGAATCAGCTTCTTGATTGCATTTTCAGGAACAGTGTCTAGGTCAAACAGTTCAAAAGCAGCCAAATTGGTGTAATGATCTTTGTTTACAATCACCCACCACATGTTATTAATGTTGTGGTAGACAGTCCCGCGCATCAGCGTTCCTTTTCTATCCCTGAAATACTTCACTTCTCCGTTATTAATCCGTATCCCATCTTTATCAAGAGCGTTATAATCAGGAAGATTTTCTGAAATCCAGTGTCTGCTTGGTGAATTAAGCTCATGGAATACCTTTTCGTATGACGTTTTTAGTACTGGTTCAGAGTCACAAGTGAATCCTTCCTCCAGTAAAAATTGTTCCATATATCTGACCTCAAGTAGAAACCGCTTTTGGAGTAGATAAGGCATCTTTTCAAATTTATTAAAGTCATATCTACCGCCGTTTGGGTTCTCTACATTAATTTCTTGATAGAATTCGAGTTTTGCACCACAATTATATTTTTCACCAACAAACAGAAGCTCTCCCTTGTTGCCAGCAAAACGATCCTCCGAAAGAATAGGATAGTCACGGTCTATTTGTGGATCTGATCCAACGACAAAACCTCTATTTCTCATCATGTCTAACATTCGTAAAAAGGTAGGATGAGAAATTTCTTTATCGCCTCTTATAGCTATGCTTGTATTCCAGATGCTAAAATCTTTGTCTCCTCTCACAAGACAGGCCTCCTATTTTCATTTTCAAAATCTTGTGTTATACTTCCGTTGAATTGTTTATTAAATGATCGTGTTGGTAGCACGATTGTTTGTCTGGGCTTCTCTGTCTTTTCTTTTGCGGTATAACTTACGGCAATAGTAATTACAGAAAAGTCCTTCTTCATTTGGAATGGGGTGTTTCTGACCTTCGAATATCTCTTTACCACAATGATCGCAGCAACCTATTCCTTTACCAGATATCTTGTATCCTGATTCCTTAGGAGCCTCTAGCCCTTCATATTCTTCGTTTTTAAATTCCTCAAGTTCACTTAGTTCGGCAGTAAGCAAGCCTATTTGAGCATGAATTTCGTCAGTCGGTAATCCGAATTTGACAGCATCAATACTGTCATCGTATAGCTCCCTTAATTGTGCTCTAAGCACCCTAGATTTTTTTTGCTCGTCCAACTCTCTCAGCTCCATATCTCCGCTTCAAGTTCGGATATTTTAGCCTTCAACTGTTTTTCTTGTTCCTTCAAAGGTTTCATCTTCTGGATACAAACGTGGTTAGGCCATGGACTATCCGTAATTGCATATTGAGTTTTATAAATGCCTTGAAGTTTTTGCTCACTAAGCTCCTTTTCCTTTTGTAGAGCAAGTTTTTTCTTATCCTGTTCAGTTAACCCCAGCATTTCGGTATCTACCGCATGTTGACAATTCAGCCAGCGATGCATGAGTAATACAGCGGCTATAAGTGAGTCTGCTGGTTGATCTAATGTAAATTTGAATCCTTCATCATCCACGATTGGAATAGAGTAAATCTTGCTGCTCATTTTGACTTGTCCTTACGCCGGATGTTACGAACGATAATGGCATGCTGTAATTCATTTTCGAACCATATACGAGCCAATTCCGGTAGAGTCATAATCCTTCACCTCTTAGATATAGTCTTCTGGACGAAACTCTTTAACGAAGTAAATGGAATCATCAAAATCTATGCGCCGGATGTGACTGTACTTTGCAACTGAGAACAAAACTTTCAGCTTACTCCAAATCATGCGTCGGTATTTGCCAACCGTCTCATTAAACTTGCCGTCGGTTTCCTTGTAACGATCTTTCGTGAGAGAAACAGATCGAACTCGGACAGCATTTTGTAGCTGATAGCATTCGGCATCTGTGAGCGTAACACTGTCTCGAACCTCCTGAACCATCATCTGGACTTCCTCAACTTTTCCAGTAACATCCTCCTGCATCTTCTTCATTCCGTCCCACAGGCCTCGAATGGCAACTCCTTGAGATTCTGTAAGTTGGAGTTGCTTTTCCACCAGCATCATATAATCCGGTTGTTGATTATTGTTTATCAATGTCATATACTTCTACCACCTTTCTGCCGTTTACGGCTGGTCTAACTTGGTCTATAAAACGTTGCAACATATCAAGGCTTTCCCCCAAGCGCTTTTTCTCCCCCATGTTTGCAGCCCCAATTGCACCTAGCATGAATGAAGTGATTCCAACCGTTTCAAGAAATCTTTTTACATGGGTATTCAGTTGTAAGGCGTTGATATTGGACTCAGAACGAAGCTTCCTCATTTTCAATTCCGCTTGCTGCTCATCAAAATCATCTGTCTTCTGCAATTTCATCGCTTCCAACTCTTCTTTTTTCTGTTGGTAGCCAGATTTCAACTGCTCAACTTTTAAACGCTCCAGTTCTAAATCTTCATTGAGCTTATTCTTCCAGTATTCATCTCGTTGTTTAAGTTGAGCCTCAGCCTCTTTTTCCTTCTGCCGGATAAACACGTTCGTTTCTTCTTCATGGCGCTCTACCGCAGCAGCTACAGCCTCGTCAACCTGGTCAACAGGAACTGTGTCTTTGTACCGGCGTTGCAGAGCAAGTTTCTCTTGTTCTGCTTGTTCGGCCCTCTCTTCGGCTTCGCGGACAGCAGCTTCTAGGCGGGCTTTGGTTTCAACAAAAGCTTTATGGGTACTGATTAATCCCTCATCAAGCTGCTGAATAATCTCAGGAGTGGCATTTTCAGCGATGAATTTCGCCTTATCGTACTGTCTGCCAGAGCCGAACCCTGCTTGATCCGCTACAATGTCTCGTACTTGCCCGGTAGGTTGGTCAGGAAAATTTTCCGTACCTCCAGCCATGCGCTCTTTGGCTTTCAAACGTTCGGCCTCTTCAAGTCGCCGCGCCCATTCTACTCGTTCAGAAAAAGTGAACTCTTTACGATGTTCATTTTCAGAAATCTCAAGCTGAAGCTGATGTTCAAAATCTTTGATTTCCATAATTCTTACTGTCACTTCTGAGCGTCCAAGGAACTGATGCGCTCTCAAACGCCGCTCTCCGGCAATAAGCTGATAATCCGGTGTTACTACAATAGGGTTAATGAGTCCGTTTTGTTCTATATCCTGGGCCAGTTCTTCAATACCGCCGAAATCTTTGCGAATGCGGTCACTGACTTTTATTTTGTTAATGTCAATTTGCAAGTTAAATCTCCTTTCTAAAGGTTTTTCTGCCCCTATACCGAATTTCAAAGTAATGATAAATTACAATGAGAGGACATGTGATTATGAAGTTAAACAAAGACTGCATAAGAGATTTACTTTTAGCCGTAGAATCTGAACCATTCGGTAACGAAGTAACTAAACACACATTCAATAGCAATCCTTTTACTGAGCCATATTCGTTTGAAGAAATAATTTATACAACTCAAAGATTAATTGAAGCAAATTACATTAACGCCCAAGTTCAGTATGCTGGCGATGAGGTGCATAATTTTTATATCTCAAGCCTGACTTGGGAAGGACACCAATTCTTAGATAACATCCGAGACAATGGTGTTTGGATAAAATCCAAGGACATTGCTAGCAGGTTCTCCAGCGTTTCAATCTCCATGCTTTCTAGCATTGCTTCAAATGTTATTGCTCAAATTATCAAGAAGCAGATAGGCTATTGATAGTTGTCATTCAAGAAATGCTGAAACTTGTTCAAGAACGCCTCATATTTAGCTGGGCTGCAATCATTGCTAGTAAACATCAATTCAATAGTTAATTTACTTTGGACCATTTTTGATGGAATATCCGACTCGGTTGGTTGATTGATAGAATATCCCGAAACGATAACGTGAGTCATTGCGTTATCTCTTTTAATGGGATGATGATAAAAAGACAAGGTTTACCCTCCTTTAGCTCTGTCTTTGGGACCTTTCGATAAGATCAGATCGCTCTTGCCAAAATCTCTCCACAGTTCCTAATGAATCTTCTGTTTTCAGATTTGGTAGTACAACAAGAACCTCCTTTGCTTCTACATAGATATCCTCATCAGACAAATGTTCTTTATGATATTTTCTTTTAAGTTCAAAGTGTTGGTATGATCCAACGGATATCTTTTCAATCCCTGGTCTAGTTGCCAGTTCATTGATCAAATCATTCGTGCTTACATGCTTTAAATCAGGCAGTCGGTTATTCAGTTGTTCAATATTGGGTGTATTTAGTTTTGCTCTCCTTTCTTTAATAAGATTGTTCTGATAACCAATTTTCCAAGAATTCACGAGTTTCTCTCGCAGGAAAATACCACTTGCTCCCTACTTTCCGTTTTGGAAATCCTGGATGATAGAAAAATTGTTCTTGTATAAAGTTCCAACTCATGCATGTGCGGCGTTTCAATTCTGCCGCATCCCAGAATACATACTCAGCATCAACCTCTTTTAATATTTCAGCAATTTTAGCTTTAAAAAGTAGACGGGCTTCTTTTTCGTCAACGGTAACCGATAACATAATTTCCTCCTTCCCCGCCACCCCTGAGCTAACATCGACGTTTTACTTGCTTTCCAGTGTGCCTTTTGCCTTACATGAGGCACATAGCCGATGTCTGATAGATGGGTAACAGATCATCGGCGATTAACGTTTTATCCAATGGGCTCTCCCTCTTTCTTCTGCTTTGCTGGAACCAGCTTAATCTCTAAGCCCAATACGTTACAGGCTTTGCTGAGCGTGGTTTCGTTCCATCGTCGGTTCCCATTCAGCAAATTGTGCATGTATTGCGGGGAGCATCCGACTAAATGAGCCAGCTCAGAGGGATTTAATCCTTTTTCGTTTATAAGTGGTCTCATTTGTTCAGAAACCTTCATATCATCACCTCCGATGGATACATATTAATCTATTTGATTAATTAAATCAAACGATAAATTAATCAAATAGATTCAAATAAGAGCAATTCTTAGAATTAACCATATAGATTAGTTAAAATGCTCATTTTTTCGCCTATTTGCTCCATTTTAATCTATTTGTTGTTTGAAGTTTAATCTATTTGTTGATATGATTAATTCATCAATTAGTTTAAAAGGGGCGTTCATAGGACATGTCTAGTTATCCTAACCGGATAAGAGAGCTCAGAAAATCACAAAAGAAATCAGGAGTTCAGGTAGCTGACTTTTTGGGGATTACCCCTCAATTTCTATACAATATCGAAAAAGGGAGTCGCACTTTAAGCGCTGAGGTTGCTTCAAAATTAGCTGAGTATTTTGATGTAAGTGTTGATTACCTGCTTTGTCGCACAGAAAACGATAAAGATGATCGACAATACCCAGAATGGGCTGCTTCTAAAGATATCCGAGACTTTAAAACCATGCTTGAGGAAGATGAGCCGGTAATGTTTGATGGAGTCCCGATTGCAGACGAAGACAAGGAAAAAATAAAACGAGTCATGGAAGCCATGTTCTGGGATGCTAAAAAGAAGAATAAAGACACCTACGGTCGTAAAAAGACAGAGGACTGAGATATGGATAAAATAATTCATGTGCTCATAAGGAGATACAAGACCAACTGCCCATTTGAAATAGCCTCTCAGTTGAATATTCAGGTTTGGCATTGTGATTTAGGGGAGAGCACCCGTGGAATGTACTATCGTAAACTTCGTCGCCGCTTCATTGCGATACATCTAGGGTTAAGTGACCCTTGGCAAAAATTCATATGCGCGCATGAACTCGCCCATGATCGGCTCCATCCAGGGATCAGCAGATTCTTTTTGGACGAACAATCATTTTATAATGCAGGCAAATACGAAAGACAAGCAAATCAGTTTGCTGTTAAGCTTCTGACCGCTTCAGCCTCTCCCCAACCCGGAGAGGACAGAGAACAATTTTTGCGCCGGTGCTCTATCCCGCCTGAATTATATAAATTTCTAACCTAACTTGCGCTTCCACCGCCCAAGGCGGTTTTATATACACAAAAATAGAACATATGTTCTTTTGGAGGGTTAAATATGGCAAATTTTAAAAAGTTAAAGAGCGGCTGGAGATACCGATTAAAGTACACTGACCCTTTTACGCAACAGTCGAGAGAAAAATCGGAGCGGGGATTTCGCACAAAACCGGAGGCTGAGTTAGCTGCAGCTGAATTTCTAAAAAATGTTAAGCAAGGTTATGAGCAAAGTGATGTAGCTTTGGTTGAGTATATACAGAACTGGATTGACAATTACAAGAAGGGAGTCGTAAGGAAAAATACTATCAAACAACATATGAACAGCCTGAACACTCACATCAAGCCTTATTTCAAGCAGTTGATGTTGAAAGATTTAAAACCAGATATGTACCAGAAATTCTTAGATTCGTGTTTAGGGAAGGGGTTAAGTCGGAGAACTGTTGAGATCATTAGCTCAACAGTTTATGGGGCAATAGAACACGCAATAATTCAAGGAAAACTGGAACGCAATCCATGTAAAGGATCAGTCATTAAAGGAGAAAGAAAAAAGGAATCTGTTGAGTTCATAGATTCTGAAGATATCCCTAATTTTCTTCATGCTGCTAGAAGCTATGGATATATTTACTGGATTTTCTTCAAAGTATTACTCGAAACTGGTATGCGAAAAGGTGAAGCAGCAGCTTTAAAATGGTCTGACATTAACTTCGAGCAGAAAAAAATATATATTGATGAAACTCTTGATTTTCAACCAGAACATGAGGATGAACTTTTCGGAGATACAAAAACCCAAAAATCCACTCGCACAATTATTGTCAGCACGGGGTTGATAAATGATTTGATATACCATGAAACGTGGCAAAACCAAAATAAGAATACTTTGGGTGAATCTATGTATAGACACGATCTGAATTTGGTCTTATGCAAGAATGATGGAAACCCAATGCCTAAATCTACTCTATTCAATGCCTCTAAGCGCATTCTTAAACGCGCAGGTTTAAGCGAGGACTTCCATATCCATTCTCTTCGACATTCATATGCGGTGCTCATGTTGGAAGCTGGTGCCGATATTACATTTATCCAGGAACAACTCGGTCACGAAAGTGCGAAAATTACGTATGATGTCTATGCTCATATTTCTAAAAAGCTAGAAAAGCGCAACATAGATAAATACGAACAGTATACTGCCAATATACTTAGTTCAACTAATTTAAAATCGGGGGACGTTTGGGGGACGCCTCAGAAGAAATAATAATCTCCTTTAAAATGTCCCCCCACTACAATCCCTAAAATAACCGCGACATTACAGGCATTTCACATTTTAGTAAAGAGTCAGATATTGATCACGTTCCCATTGATGCACTTGGGTGCGATACATATCCCATTCAATTTCCTTAAGCTCATAGAAGTAGGCCAGAGCATGGTCGCCCAGTGCGTCAGAGATAACTTCGCTCCGAATAAGCTCAGACAAAGCTTCTTTCAAGTCTGCAGGCAGACTTGGAATGCCTTCTTCAATCCGCTCTTCCTCAGACATCACGTAAATGTTACGATCAATCGGAGCTGGCAGAGCCAACTGACGTTTGATACCATCCAAACCGGCTCTCAGCATCACTGCCAAGGCCAAATAAGGATTCGCCGCCGGGTCAGGGTTACGAACTTCGACGCGAGTGCTCAGACCACGAGATGCGGGAATCCGAATCATTGGACTGCGATTGCTTGCAGACCAAGCCACATAACAAGGCGCTTCATAACCTGGTACGAGACGTTTGTAGGAATTTACCGTTGGATTCGTGATCGCTGCCATTGCACGTGCATGTTTAAGAATACCAGCCATATAGTGGCGGGCCGTCTGGCTTAATCCGAGTTCATCCGTTTCATCATAAAATACATTTTCATTATCCTTAAACAAGGATTGATTGCAGTGCATACCGGAGCCATTTACACCAAACAAAGGTTTTGGCATAAAGGTAGCATGCAAACCATGCTGACGAGCAATCGTCTTAACAACGAGCTTGAACGTTTGAATCTGGTCGGCAGCTTTAATTGCATCTGCATATTTAAAGTCAATCTCATGCTGACCAGGTGCAACTTCATGATGAGATGCTTCAATTTCGAAGCCCATCTCTTCAAGCTTAAGTACAATTTCACGACGGCAGTTTTCACCCAGATCCATCGGAGCCAGGTCAAAATACCCGCCTTGGTCATTCAGTTCTGTAGTCGGCTCGCCTTTTTCATCCGTTTTGAACAAGAAGAATTCAGGCTCTGGTCCGACATTCATCGAAGTGTATCCCAACTCTTCTGCTTCCTTAAGTACACGTTTCAAGATACCCCGCGGGTCGCCTGCAAACGGAACTCCGTCCGGCTTATAAATATCGCAGATCAAACGAGCTACACGATCCGAGGTTACCCAAGGGAATACAACCCAAGTGTCCAAATCCGGATATAAATACATATCAGATTCTTCAATACGCACATAACCTTCTATGGAAGATCCGTCAAACATCATTTTATTATCCAATGCTTTTTCCAGTTGACTAACCGGAATTTCAACGTTCTTAATAGTGCCCAGCAAATCTGTAAATTGCAAACGAATAAAACGAACATTTTCTTCTTTCGCAATCCGAAGGATATCTTCTCTGCTATAACTCACTCTAACCTCTCCCTTTCTGTAACGACTATATACGAATCGGCTGTTCTATAAATTACTTAAATGATGAGACCGGGTTTTAAAGTAAAGCGACCTTATACCAGGAGGTAAGTCAAAGCATTATCTCTTATTGAAGAACCGTGATAATTCGCCTTGGATCAGGGATACCTGTCCTGGTCTTTTGCCTGCAACAAGTTGTTGTTTCAGTAAGCGGTGAAGCTGAGTATCGGACATTTCACGGCGTTTGACTTCCGTATCTGCTGTAATAACCGTAGCTTCCTCCGATTCCTTGGTAACCGGATTCATGACTTGTTTAATTCCCGCAATGTTAACACCCTTCTCGATCAACGCCTTAATTTCAAGCAGACGCTCTACGTCATTAAAAGAAAAAAGACGTTGGTTTCCCGATGTACGGGCAGGAACTATCAAGTTATGCTGTTCATAATAACGAATCTGACGTGCTGACAAGTCCGTTAGCTTCATGACAATACCTATTGGAAATAAGGCCATATTTCTGCGAATTTCGTCGCCCATTTGTCATCAACCTTCCAGTGATCTATTATTCACCTTATTGTACATTTAGCTGATGCAAAGTGTCAATGACATGTTAGAAAAACTCACAATAATTTACGTTCTTTCATCGTTTGCAGAGCCATAAGCACTCCAAATTTAACATGAGAGTAGGTTAAGCCCCCTTGCATGTAACCAATATAAGGCTCACGAATCGGAGCATCCGCAGATAGTTCCAAACTTCCCCCTTGTATGAACGTACCTGCAGCCATGATAACTGGATGCTCATAACCCGGCATATCCCACGGCTCCGGCACCACATGGCTATCCACGGCAGCTGCACGCTGAATGCCCTGTACAAAAGCAATTAGATGCTCTGGTCCACTAAAAGAAATAGCCTGAATCAAATCCGTACGCTCTTCATGCCAGGCAGGTTTGGTCTCAAATCCCATCTCCTCAAAGACCGCAGCTGCGAATACGCTCCCTTTAACCGCTTGCCCAACCAGTGTTGGAGCAAGGAATAGTCCCTGAAATATGCCTCGTGTAGTACCTAGCATGGCACCTACTTCTCCACCGATTCCAGGTGCAGTTAATCGGTAGGATGCTAGCTCTACATACTTTTGTTTGCCGCAGATATATCCACCCGTTTCTGCAATGCCACCACCGGGATTTTTAATCAACGAACCTGCCATCAAATCGACACCTACCTGAGTAGGTTCCAACTTCTCGGTAAATTCACCGTAGCAATTGTCAACAAAGACAACGACGTCAGGTTTTATTTCCTTCACACGTGCTGTCATTTCTTCAATATCTGCTACACTAAACGAAGCTCTCCAATCATAACCGCGTGAACGCTGAATACCGATCACTTTGGTATTGGCATAGATCGCAGCCTCCACCGCTTCCCAGTCCACTTTACCTTCCGCTGTCAGTGCGGTTTCTCCATAAGTAACACCAAAATCCTGCAATGATCCTGTTCCGTCGCCGGGCTTACCAATCACTTTGTGGAGGGTATCATAAGGTCTCCCAGTAATGTACAACAGTTCATCCCCTGGACGCAGCACACCAAATAAAGCAGTGGCAATTGTATGAGTACCCGAGGCAAAATGCGGACGCACCAACGCTGCCTCCGCACCGAACACATCCGCATAGACTTCTTCCAGCACCTCACGTCCCCGATCATTGTAAGCATATCCCGTAGAACCCGCAAAGTGAAAATCGCTCACTTGCTTCCGCTGGAATGCCTGAATTACCTTCCACTGATTTGAATCTACAATATGATCTATGTGCTGTATACGTTCTTGTATTTTATGTTCTGCAGTTTCCTGAATTTTCTGAATTTCTGGACTAAAAACTACCATTTACCTTCTTGACCCTCTCTCTTACGCAGCCTTAGGCTATTCATGTTATATTATTGTTCACTTTGAACGATGAGCATTTTCATTTTATTGACCCAAAAACATCATTAGATGTTAACCTTCTGTGAACTCGCTGAGTGCATGACCGTACTTTTCGTACTCGCCTCTTTGAATTTCAACCTCATAAATAACATCATTGCCATCATACTCTGTCAGCAGTACATCTCCGATTCGATAAAGCACCGAGGTTAAATCCCCACGTTCCGCAGGAATGCGGAATCTCAGCGTATCACCGCTCAGATGCTCTTGAATCAGTTCACGAATGTGCAACAAATCCCCTTCATCAAAAGCACTAATTTTCAAATAGCCCTCCCCAGAAGGAAGCATTTCCAGTTGCTCAGGGGTACAGGCATCTTTTTTGTTAAATAATACGATCTGAGGCTTGTCCGCAGCCCCTAGCTGCTGCAAGATCGTCTCTACAACTTTCATCTGTTCGTCTCGCATATCCGAGGAAGCGTCCACGACATGCAAAATGAGATGAGCCTCATTCGCCTCCTCCAAAGTAGCCCGGAAGGAAGCAACCAAATCATGAGGAAGATTTTGGATAAAACCGACTGTATCCGTAAGAATAATTTCTTTTCCACTCGGTAGCTCCATTGTTCTGGAGGTAGGATCCAGCGTCGCAAACAGTTGGTTCTCAATATATACATCGGCTGCTGTCAGTTGCTTCAACAGCGTCGATTTGCCCGCATTGGTATAGCCAACAAGTGCAACCTGAACAATACCGCTCTTTTGTCTGCGCTCCCTGTGCAAATACCGGTGACGAGTCACTTCCTCCAGTTGGCGTTTCAGATCACTGATTCGGTCACGAATATGACGACGGTCTGTCTCCAGCTTGCTTTCACCAGGACCACGTGTTCCGATTCCGCCACCGAGACGCGAGAGATTTTTGCCATGTCCAGACAAACGGGGGAGTAAATATGACAACTGCGCCAGTTCAACCTGAATAATACCTTCCCGTGTTTTTGCACGTTGAGCAAAAATGTCCAGAATCAACTGTGTCCGGTCAATAATTTTGAGATCCAGACTTTCTTCCAGATTCCGTACTTGGGCCCCCGAGAGCTCCTGATCAAAAATAGCTGTATTCGCTCCCAATTCTTCAGCAACTGCACGCAATTCCTCTACTTTTCCTTTGCCAATAAACCATTTTGAATCCTTGGCTTCCTTATTCTGTGTCAGGACGCTCAGTACTTCAACTCCCGCTGTCTCAGCCAATTTCACCAGCTCATCCAACGAATATTCCGTATTGATGCCAGATCGTTTGACTTCATCCGTAATCAGACTGACCAGTACCGCCTTGTCCTGCATTTCAGTTTGTGTATCATGAGTGGAGTTCGCCATATTGTTTGCTCCTTTATTTTCATGTCAACTCTCGAACAGAGACCGACCTGATGTTCAGGCCGGCCCCCGTTCGATGTCATACCATTCGATGTGATTCAGATTCCTATTATCGCCTATCTTTTGTCCATTTTCAAATCCTCTGGACGCAGCGTCATCAATTCCTGCTTGCCGGGTTGCCCGTTCCGGTACTGATTGAGCAACCTGACAGCTTGGTGCCGAATCGCTTTTTCAATCACGTTACGAACATAGCGTGCATTACTAAATGCATGAAGACTGTCATTACGCTCGTTTAGCAAATGCTCCTTCATTTTAATTATGGACTGAGGCATGAGAATATAATCCCGCTCCTTGGCCATCATCTCGGAAATTTGGATAAGCTGATCTACAGTATAATCAGGAAAATCCAACTGGATTGGAAAGCGAGAAGGAAGACCAGGATTCGTTCGTAAAAAAAAGTCCATTTCTCCCGAGTATCCAGCGAGAATCAAAATAAATTGATTTTTTTGGTCTTCCATGGACTTTACCAAGGTATCAATCGCTTCTTTTCCAAAATCCTTTTCCCCTCCGCGTGCCAAACTGTAAGCCTCATCAATGAACAACACGCCGCCAAGAGATTTCTTTACCAGATCTCGCGTTTTCTGTGCAGTGTGCCCAATATACTCACCGACCAGATCAGCCCTCTCCACCTCAATCAGATGACCTTTGCTCAGTACCCCCATTTTTTGCAGCATTTTAGCGATAATGCGGGCTACTGTCGTTTTCCCCGTACCTGGATTTCCTTTGAAAATCATGTGATATACGTGTGCATTGCTCAACAATCCCGCATCCGTGCGCATATGGGCGATTTGCAAAAAGGCATATACCTCAAATACCAGGTCTTTGATGTTATCCAAGCCGACGAGATGATCGAGTTCTTTCTGAATTTCCTGATAAAGACTGAGATACTGCGGTAGCGCCTGTGAGTTGGTTGAAGCCACTGCTTCCGTCTCGTCCACAGTCACCGAAGCTATCGGCTCCGGGCTACGCAGCACGACATTAATTTGTCTGGAAGGTCTCTCCTCCGACCGCTTGCCCGCGGCGATTCCCCGTCCGTTCATGCATCCATCACCTCAACATTTCTTCAGGCACAGCTTACCCTATTAATGTATTCGGTCTGGCATGTCCTTATTAGCATAAAAGCAACGGGAACGTGCACAAAGCCTTTTCTTAAATTCAGGCAACCCAAGTTTGAGCGCTGATCCACCACCGTTGCAGCGTCCATTTAGCGTATGCCAATACTTCTCTTGATTGATGAATTGGCATATTGAGCACTTTGGATTCCGTCAGAGCCATCTGAGGATGATCAAAATTCAAGAATTGAGCAATCTCCATCGCCCGAGGGCCATGATAGCTATGTGTAATGATCACGGTGGAGGTCCATCCATATTCCTTCATAATGCGCTGGCTATAGAGCAGATTTTCGTAAGTACTGGTCGCATGGTTTTCCAACACAATATGCTGTACAGGGACCCCTTTATCTACCAAATAGCGTTGCATGCCCTCAGCCTCCGTATACGGAAAATCTGGTTTATCCAGTCCCCCACTTACAATTAGACGCTGTACCGTCCCGTTGCGGTATAAGTGCAAGGCTTCTTCCAGCCTTTCCTTCAATCCAGGGCTGGGCTCAGCTCCCCACATAGAAGCACCTAGTACGATACCAATTTGCACTTGCTGGAGCGGAGTGGTAGAGGCAGCCGTATTCATGTTCCACACTCGGATACCTGCCCATACCAATCCGACCAAAATGAAAATCATCAAACAAAGTACAAGACGCTTGGATACCATAGATATTTTCTTAAGGCGACTCTGCCTGCTTTTCAACTCAGGACGTTTGGGCCCAGTGTCTTTAATCCACTGCAAAACTTTCACCGTTCTCTCTTGAAATCACCGTTGTGAAACCATTCTGCCCGGTGTTTCAGTGACATTTTAAAATAGGGGAACACGTGGGCATCTATCTGATGTAACACATCAGCCGCTGTACGGTTAGCCAATTCTGCCTCTTGCGTTGAGATATGCCCCCGTTGTAACGCCTCCTCCAATTCATCCTCATCCACTAGGAAGATTTCACCGTTTTTAAGCACCACAACATCCAAATACAAATCGTCAAACCATGGGACTCCTTGATCGGTCACACCCTGATTACGGCAGGTGTCAATGTACCATTCAACGATCTGCTCCCGATTGTCAAACATAGCAGTCACCACGTAGTGCTCACCTTTTGGATAATATTGCAGCCAGGAATATCCTTTATCGGCTATGCAAAACGTATGACCACCGTAACTTTTCCATAACGGCTCCTTGAGACTCAAAATTGTATACAGGGTCACATATCCTGTAAACGCGTCACTTTCTACATACCGGCAAGCAAACTTGCGATTGGTGATTCTGCGCCAGTTGGCCCGGTCTCCGAATTTGCGCTTCATAAATGATGTTCCTCTCCAACATTGGTAAAACCAGCTTACCATATTTAAACTGTACACTCAAAAAGAACCCCTTTAAAACAGCAAAAAAGGTATTCTCAGACCAGTTCACGGACTGAGAATACCTTTGATTTGAAGCATATTCAACTTACTAAAGTAATACTTGCTAATTCCGATTATGACGTCCACGATTGGAATTCGAATGACCGTTGGAATTGCCTTCTTGAGTCCCATCCGTTGTGACTTCAGTCGTAGATGCATCCGTGTTTTCTGGATTTACCATAGTATCTTCATCAGAAATACCTGCATCCGGTGTAGTAGTCTGACCATTTCCCTGATTAGTATCGTTTCCATTGCCGGAATTGCCACTATTGTTACCTGTGCCGCCAGCACCATTCCCATTAGTATCCCCAGGAGATGCCGGAAGCTGACCTGAGCCATTATTGTTATTGATACCGCCAGGAGTTGTATTTCCCTGATCTGTACCGTTTTGTCCGTCTGTAGCCCCGCCATTATCCGGTAAGGTTCCATTCTCGTTTGGATCAGTCCCTGGCTGTGGATCAACCGGAGTAGTCTCTGCCGGAATTTCCACACGGATCGTATTAGAAGCCTCGGATTCTTTACCATCCGCCCCATAAGCTACTACATAATATTCATACGTGTTTCCAGCTATAGGAGACGTGTCTTCACCACTCGTGCCCTTCATGGCCTCCATGATTGCCGTAAAGCCTGTATCGGAAGTCCCCTTGCGATACACGCGGTATTGTACATTATCCCCCGTAGCCGCAGTCCAGGATAACGATACAATTTGGGTGTCCTGACTATAAGACCCGCTCAGTCCGCTCGGAGCGGTAGCCTGAACCGGCTCTTCTGGCTTCTGCTCAACTGGTGGTTCATATCCCTTCGGCTCGCTGAATTGCGTAACCGGGTGTCCCTTGAGAGCTTCACCCATGACCCTTCCGAAAAAGGCTGCCGACTGCCCACTGTAGTTTCTCAGCATATGCTTGCTGTCCGGCTTGTCATAACCCATCCATACCGCTCCGGTATATTCCGGTGTATAACCGACAAACCAGATGTCCCGGTTACCACTGTTACCGCTAATCCCACTTTGGGTCGTACCCGTTTTACCAGCTACAGGCCAGTCAATACGTGCTTTGCGACCTGTACCGCTATTGACTACATTTTGCATCATTTGTGTCATTTCATAAGCCGTTTTTTCACTCATTACAGATTTAGTTTCCTCTTCATGAGTATAAACAACTTGATCATCACTATTGTTAATTTGCTTAATAGAATAAGCTTTTTGGAATTGTCCTTTATTGGCAAAAGCGCTGTACGCCTGCGCCATTTCAAGGGTATTCGTTCCTTTGCTTAATCCACCCAATGCGATAGCAAGTGAGTGATCATTTTTGTCCATCGGAATTCCTACGCTCTCGGCAAATTGAACCCCTTTTTCCACACCGATTTGGTTCAGCAACCATACAGGCGGAATATTTTCAGATTTCGTAATGGCGTCGAGCATGCTGATGGTCGACGAGTAACCATGCAAGTTTTTCGGACTGTATCCGTTAAAACTCTGGCGTTCGTTACTCAAAGGGGTATCCATCGTAAACTTACCGGATTCAAGAGCTGGCGCATAGGCTACAATCGGCTTAAAGGCCGATCCTGGCTGTCTGCGGCTCTGTGTCGCACGATTGAAGGTTCCCTTTTTGTAATCCCGTCCGGGTGCCATCGCGGCAATTCCACCTGTCTGGTTGTTAATAATGACCATCGAGGCTTGAACAGGCTGATCGTCCGGACTTTTTTCGAACATGTCATCATCTGCCATCGCCTGATCCAGCGCATTTTGAGCCTGGGCATCCATTGTGGTATGAATTTTATAACCACCAATAATCAGATCATTACCGCTAACTCCTGGCAACGCATCCTCTGCCTCATCCATGACATATTCCATAAAATTTTGATACTTTTGAACTTTTTCCGGCTGTTTGTAATCGTAATTTACAGCTTTGGCCTCTTCCATCTCTTGCTTCCCAATCATCCCTTGCTCAAACATCAGCTGGAGAACCACAGCACGCCGGGCCTTTGAGTTTTCTGGGTTACTAATCGGATTATACTTGGATGGCCCTTTTGGAATAGCTGCCAGTGTAGCGACCTGCCACAATTTTAATTTATTCAAATCCGTTTGCCCAAAATAGCCTTCCGACGCTGCCTTAATTCCAGAATACGAGCGTCCAAACCAAATCCGGTTCAGGTAAAGTGTAATAATTTCATCTTTAGTCAAATTCCGCTCCAGCGCCATTGCGATGGATACCTCTGTCGCTTTACGGAAAAAGGTTTTGTCACGTGTCAAAAACAAGTTTTTGGCCAGCTGCTGAGTCAGCGTACTGCCGCCCTCCACTGCCGAACGGGCCACGATATCCTTAACGGCTGCCCGGCCGATAGACCAAATATCAACCCCTTGATGCTCCATAAAACGCTTATCCTCGGTTGCGATAAATGCTTTTTTGAGCAGCGGTGGAATTTCTTCACTTTTGACAGGATCGCTTTTTTGCACAGACAACTCACCCATGAGCACACCGTTGCGGTCATAAACCTTCGATGTCTCGTTCACTGTAATTTTGTCCTTGTTGGCTTTGTAAATTTTTTCGCCATTAACCATGACAAATAAGTATCCACCAAGTGCGCAAAATATGGCTAACGCCGCTGTAATAAATAGCGTCCACCCCACTCGCTTACCTGTTATTTTCTTTTTCTTGCCCTTCGGCTTCTCTTTAGATGTGTTTCTATTGCGATTGCCGGATCTGGACAATGAATCGTTTGGCATTCCCCTGACTCCCTTTCGCGAATAATCATATGATACCTAACATAAGCTTAAAGCTTGCTGTCGGCAGCATGAAAGTAAACGGAATGAAAAGAACAACCCTGATCAGGTTGCTCCCGGTCACATTCCTATACAGTTAGACGAGACGGGCGCCTGAAAAGTTTCATGAACCCGGGCGACCGTCAAGCCGTAATCAGTTATCGCTAGCGTTATCCTGTTGCTGTACAAGCGATACATTGCGTTGCGGTGTAAAGGTGGAGATGGCATGCTTGTAAATCAGCTGTTGCTTTCCATCCGAGTCGATAACAATCGTAAAATTGTCAAATGCTTTAATCGTCCCTCGCACCTGAAATCCATTGATGAGGTATACCGTTACAGGTATAGAATCCTTGCGCAATTGATTCAGAAACGTATCTTGGATATTAATGGACTTGTTCATTTTAGCCGTACCCCCAATAATCATTTGGATTGTTTTGAAGTATATTCAAGGTCTGTCCGGAACTTTCCTGCTATAATTTCGTGTATTCGGGCTGCATGAGCAGAAAAATTTCCGAAATCAGTGACATCTACCCACTGGATATCCTTCATATGGCGAAACCACGAGAGCTGTCGCTTCGCAAAATGACGCGTATCCCGTTTTAGCCAAGTCACCGCCTCTTCCAAAGACACTTCTCCCCGCAGGTAGGAGGATATCTCTTTATAGCCTAGACCTTGCATGGAGATGGCATCGCTTCGCACTCCCCGTTCCATTAAGGAGGTTACCTCAGCAACAAGCCCTTGATCGAGCATCCCGTCAATTCGGTCTTCAATACGTTTATATAGCATTTGCCTATCCATTGTCAAACCTACAATGCAGAGTTGGTAGGGAGATTCCTTTTTTTGACTGGCAAGTTGAGAGCTAAGTGTCGTTCCGCTAACATGGTAAATTTCGAGTGCCCGAACGACACGACGACGATCATTAGGATGCAAACGAAGTGCACTTTCGGGATCAACCGCCTGTAGTCGCGCATGAAGCGCCTCAGCTCCAAACTGTTCGGCATAGTCAAGCTGTTCCTGACGAAAAGCTTCGTCAGCCTCTACCTCGGAAAACTGGTATTCATAGCAGACTGATTCTACATATAAACCTGTTCCGCCTACGATAAACGGTAGCTTTCCTCTAGATTGAATATCAGGTATGAGACGACGACAGTCTTCCTGAAATTGGGCTACTGAATATGGGTATTCAGGCTCATGAATATCAATTAAATGGTGCTTGATTCCTTCCATTTCCTGTTCGGAAATTTTGGCGGTTCCAACGTCCATACGACGGTATACCTGCATGGAATCCCCGGAAATAATTTCTGCGTCAAATTGTCGAGCCATCTCGATGCTTAGTTTCGTCTTGCCAACCGCAGTCGGGCCAACAAGAACAAGTAGTTTAGGCTTAGGTGCCACTGTCAATATCAATCACTCCGTACACTGTTTTCGTTGTGCCCCGCTGCTCCACACGGAAGCCGAGGCGGGCAAATTCCCCGCTACCCCGTTTTTCTTTTAATACAATTGTTTTTCGTGCAATCCGTTTCGCATGAATAATACTTTCCTCACTCAACGCGTCTGGGTTAGCCAACCCTCTCAATGGACCGATTGCGCTGGAATCGAGCAACGGATCACGGAACATAGGGTCAAAGTAAATAATATCTATACTGCGATCCGGCAAACTACGCAAATAGTCCAAATGATGACCAAAACGAACGTCAATGTTGGAAAAGGCCTGATCTACTTCAGCGTTGCCGGAACGGTAATGCCTCATTCCATCCTTGATTAAAGCATAGACGGGGAAAGAACTCTCCACAGCCGTGACTTGTCCAGAGCTTCCAGTTCCAATTGAAAATAGAAGAGAATCCGTACCAAGTCCTGCGGTGCAATCCAGCACAATATCACCCGGGACGATCCGGGCAGCCGTCAACATCGGGTCAGGTTCACCCTTTAATACTCGTTTGGCGCGAATGAAGCCCATACTCGGGTGAAAAACCATCGGTGATTGTTCTGGACTAATCAGCCTCACTCCGCCCTGCACCAGAACCAACGCTTGACGGACTCTGTGAGCCGCAATTAGCTTAGCTACCGATATGCCACGACGAGGGGCATACAGCACCCCTAACTCGGCTGCAAGCAGCTTCGCTCGCTCCATAACCTCTGCCGAGGGGGAATCCCCTGTCGTGACCAGTAATTCGACTTGCTTCTCCCGTAGCCTCGACCGCTCTTCTTCTTCACGGTTTTCCCGATCCTGCAACATATATATACTCCCTTACATTACTCTTTTGAACAGCTTCTCTAAATCATATGTGGAAAAGGAAACCACAATAGGTCGCCCATGAGGGCAAGTATATGGTTGTTTGCACGCTGCCAAACGCTCTAGCAGCACGATAGCCTGTCGGTCAGTCAGCTTCTGGTTTGCTTTAATCGAAGCCCGGCAGGAGCACATGATTGAGGCTGCTTCCCGCAGCTTAGCAAGATCAATGGCTCTTTCCTCCAGCACCCATCCGGCCATTTCCTCAATGACATCCGCTTCTTCCCCTTGGGGAAGCCAGTACGGGTAAGAGCTGACACGGAAGGTTTGACCGCCAAAATGCTCCAAATACACCCCTGCCTGTTCAAACCAGTGCAGCCTTGATTTCAACTTTTCCGTCTCGGAAGGCGTAAAATCCAGTGTAATTGGCAATAGCAGTTCCTGCGATACTGACGCAGGATTGCCGAATTTTTCATAATAAAATTCATAATTCACCCGTTCATGCGCGGCATGTTGATCAATTAAATACAAGCCCTGGTCGTTCTGCGCAATCAGATATGTCCCATGGTGCTGACCGATTAAATTCAGTTCAGGAAAAGTGGGCAACTCTGGAACTTCTCCCGATACCGCTGCCAATTGCTCGGCATCTAGACGTTGCTGGCGCGGCTTCTGATCTGCGAAATGACGGGAATCCGTAGTGTGTCCTGCAATCGGCGGCATAGAAGATGGGTAAGCAGCAGAAGCAGCCGTTTCCTGTATCCCTCCACTGTATAAGGAAGATATGCCTATTGCGGCATTATCTCCTTCGGACGACTGTACAGTCGCCCCATCAGGGAGCGGCACGTCCCCTCTAACTTCACTCCCGCTGTTTTCTTCTACAAAATCTGCATCCAGTTCATCATCACTAATACTTTTACCTGAAAGGTTGTTTGCCCGTCCAATGGCTGAGAGGCTATCCCTGCTCGGACGTTGCTCACGCTCCTGGCTACCTTTGTTATTCTCTTCGTTCCTGTTCAAGTAATTGGATTGGCGCGGTTCCTGGCTCTCCGGCGAAGTCACGGAAAGTGGCAGTGCTCCCCCCCGGTCTTTGCGGGAAGGAGTATCCCCTTCCGCACCATTTCCCTTCGAGAAGTGAAACTGCTCCTGCACAAACGAGCCACTGTCCTTGCCACCGATCTCGCGCTTGACTGCCTTCGGAATCAGCACTTGCTGCCCTAAAACAGCTTTTACCGAATCTTCAACCAGCTGAAACAGTTCAGCTTCTTTGCTGAACCTTACCTCCAGCTTGGCAGGATGAACGTTAACATCCACCAAAGAAGGATGCATTTCCAGTTGGATCACAGCCAGCGGAAAACGATTGATCGGCAACAAGGTATGATACGCCTTGAGTAACGCCTGATTAAGCCCGTAGCTTCGCACAAAACGTCCATTCACTACCGTAGAGATCGCATTTCGATTTGATCTCGTCCACTCTGGACGGCTGACATAGCCGCTAATTCGGTAATCGAGGCTCTCTCCTTCCAGCAGCAGCATGGATTTCGCCGCAGAAGTTCCGTAAATAGCGGCAATCACCTGCAGCAAATCACCATTACCCAGCGTTTGCAGCAATGTATTGCCATTATGCCGCAATGTGAAGGCTACTTCTGGATGCGAAAGCGCCATTCGATACAATACATCCGAAATGTGTCCCAGCTCGGTCTGGATTGTTTTCATATATTTCAGCCGTGCAGGTGTATTATAAAACAGCTCCCGTACGGTAAAATCCGTCCCTTGTCTACTAGCAGCATCCTCGTGAAGCAACAGCTTACCGCCCTCAATCACTAATTTACGGGCACGTCCGTCATCTCCGGCTGCTGTAAGCAACTCTACTTTCGATACAGCCGCAATACTTGGCAACGCCTCTCCTCGGAAGCCGAGACTTGTGATCTGAAACAGGTCGCGACCATGTCCAATTTTGCTTGTCGCGTGCCGATAGAATGCCGTCTCCACATCTTCAGGCTCAATGCCACTTCCATTATCCGTCACCCGGATACTTTGCAGGCCGCCCTCTTCTACCCATACGTCCACCCGCGTACCGCCTGCATCAATCGCATTTTCCACCAGCTCCTTCACGACGGAGGCTGGACGTTCCACGACCTCACCGGCAGCAATCTGGTTCGCAATATGTTCATCCAGTACCCGAATTTTAGACATCCTTTTAACCTCCTCCTGACTTCAAAGTGTGATGAAAAATAAGAATAATGTCACTTATTTTAACTACAGGCCATTGGCCTTGTTTTTAAGATCATTTAATAGCTGCATTGCCTGTAAAGGAGTCATATTCATGACATCAGCATTTTTCACCTTGCGCAAAATTTGGCGCACAATCGGATTAGCCTCTACTGTCTCTGCGTGTGGCTTGGAGGCGGCAAGCTCCTGCTCTCCGAAAATGGACAGCTGTACCACTTCGGTTGCTCCTTGCTCCAACGTGCTGGAAGTTTCCACCGTCTGCAGAGTATCTTCTTTTACCAGGGTGGCCTGCTGTGATAAAGACTGAGCTGATGATGCAGTTTCTCCGCTTTCTCGCAATGTCTGGCCTGAATTATATTCGGTCAAAGAAGAAATATCTTCTGTCCCTGAAACTGTACGAAGATCAGTCCCTTCCTTCCCTCCTACTACTGTCTCGGTACCTGCCGTTACTTGAGCCGCTGCCTGTTCAAAACCATTCAGCAGTCCATTCGCTCGCTCAATAATGTTATTGGGCAAACCTGCAAGCCGAGCACAATAAATACCATAGCTACTGCTAGCCGCTCCCGGTATGAGCTTGCGCAAGAAATTCACCTTGTCGCCGCTTTCCTGCACGGCCATAGAGTAATTTCGCAGCGAAGACAGGCCTTGCTCCAAATGTGCCAGCTCATGGAAATGCGTGGATACCAGCGCCTTACAGCCAATCGTGTCATGGACAAATTCGATGACTGCCTGTGCAATTGCCATTCCTTCACTGGTGGACGTACCTCGTCCCAGTTCATCAATAATGATCAAGCTTCGCGGAGTTGCCTTGTCCGTCATTACTTGGATATCTGCCATTTCGACCATAAACGTACTCTGCCCGCCGATGAGATCATCCGCCGCGCCGATCCGTGTGAAAATGCGATCCAGCATTGGCACCTTGGCACGTGCAGCAGGGACAAAGCAGCCAATTTGAGCCATAATCGCAATAAGCGCAACCTGACGCATATACGTACTTTTCCCAGCCATGTTCGGCCCAGTGATAAGTAGAATATGCGCATCGGCTTCCTCCAACACCGTGCTGTTTGCGATAAAACCGCCATCTTTCATTACAGCTTCCACCACGGGATGGCGACCCTGCTCCACTACGAAATCATATCCTGTAGTCAGCTCAGGTTTCACGAATCCCCGTTCCGAGCTAACCGAAGCCAGCGACTGATACACGTCAATTTCAGCCACTTGTTCTGCCAGCTTTTGCAAACGTGGAATTTCAGCGTTCAGTTTACTGCGAAGCTCGGAGAAAAGCGTGTACTCCAGATCAACCATTTTATCCTCGGCTTCCAGAATTAGAGATTCCTTTTCCTTCAACTCCGGTGTAATATACCGTTCCGCATTCGCCAACGTCTGTTTGCGTTCATATCGACCTTCTGGTAATGAAGCCAAATTGGATTTGGTCACCTCGATATAATAACCAAATACTTTGTTGTATCCAATCTTAAGTGACCGAATGCCGGTTGCTGCACGTTCCTTGGCCTCTAGCTCAGCGATCCAACGCTTACCGTTCACACTCGCCTCGCGCAGTTCGTCCAGACGCTGATGGTAGCCTTCCTTAATAAGACCTCCATCCCTTACGGAAATCGGCGGTTCATCCGCCACCGCTTCCTCAATCAACGCACACAGGTCTGTACAGCTATCCAGCGTTTGTGCAATTCGTCTCAGCGTCTTCGAAGGAGATTCAGCGCACAATTCGCGTAAAGACGGAATTCGGGCCAGCGACAGCTTGAGAGCGATCAGATCACGTGCATTAGCACTACCAAAGGCGATCCGCCCAACTAGACGCTCCAGATCGTAAATCTCTTTAAGCTGAGCACGTACATCCTCTCGGAAAATAAATTGGTGGTATAGCTTGTCCACCGCCTCCAAGCGCTCCTCAATAAGATTGCTGCTCAACAGCGGCTTGTCAATCCAACGACGCAACAGACGCGCTCCCATGGAAGTCTCTGTGCGATCCAACAGCCACAGCAGCGAGCCTTTCTTTGAGCGTTCACGTACCGTCTCCACCAGTTCCAGATTCCTGCGGGTAAATGGATCCAGAATCATAAAATGGTTTGGCTCATATACCGAGATTTGGGTCAATTGGCCTAACGATCTTTTTTGCGTTTCATTCAAATAGGAAATCAGGCGCGATACGCACCGTCTACGTTCCTCCGTAAGCCTTGCCCATGTGGCTTCGCCAAATTGATCCCGAACCAGATCATCCTTGGATTTGTCCCAAGCCGTATACACAACGCGCCGTCCAACGGGGGACATACGGGATGTCACAAAATCGAGCAGATGACCATCCCCCAACATTTCGGAAGGCTCATAAATGTTAATTTCATCTAGTAGCCATTCTTTCGAATCAGGCACAGAGGTCACATACAATTCACCTGTTGACAAGTCGCACGCCGCAAGTGCCAGCATCCCGTCCGTCTCTGTGACACATACCATATAGTTGTTGGATTTGTCACCCAGCACCTTGCCTTCCATTACCGTACCCGGGGTCACAACGCGGACAATATCCCGCCGCACCATCCCCTTCGTAGCTGAGGCTTCCTCCATTTGCTCACAGATGGCCACTTTATAACCCTTCTCAATGAGGCGCTGTATGTAATTTTCCGCTGAATGATAAGGCACGCCGCACATCGGAATTTTTTCCGTGGCGCCACCCTCACGACCCGTAAGTGTAATTTCCAGCTCCTTGGATGCAAGAATTGCATCATCGAAAAACATCTCGTAAAAATCTCCCAGGCGGAAAAACAAAAATGCATCTTTAGCCTGCTCTTTTATGGATAAATACTGCTCAATCATCGGTGTATATTTGGACATACCGTTTACTAACCCCCACACTTTGTTCCGTTTAAACTTATAATTATCTCTCATTATATCAAAAATGACAGTCGATAACATGAAACCATTCCTGGTGTCGACACTTGATTTTACGTAAGCTTCCAATACGGGCGCAAATCCCGTGATTCATCCCACTGTTTCCCCTTGCGGAGGCTGTCCAGCAATGGCGCTACATAAGCTTCATATTGCGAGTATATTTCCAGTGAAACCATGTCCAAAATAAGAGGTTCCATATACTCCTTAAGGACAAGTTGATTTCCTTCATAAAAGGCTCTGTGAGCCTCCTCCTCACCCAGCGGCCTACGTTGCAAACGCGGATATTGAGAGGCAATGAGAAACGCCATTCCAATCACACCTTTCGCCAGCTGTGGCGAGATAAGAAAACTGGGCAGTGTACGATATTCAAAGCCTCCATACGACTGACGGCGAAAATCACCTAAATTGCCATAATGCGGTCTGCGTCGAGCCGCACGCTTGTCTTCCAGTAGCGCCAAAGGCAGTGCCAAATAGTTATCTAGTGCCCGAAGCATGGCACCGTTTAGCGAAACCCCGCTGAAATGCAGATGTCCGCCCAGCGGAAAACCCGGTTGCGGCATCCCCCCTGCCTGCCAGATGAGTGTGCGGTCGGCAATGCGCCGGGCTGCTGTTGCAAAAGCTTGACGCAGGTGCTTCAGCAGATGGGCCGGATCTCCACTCGGCGCAGGGCGAAGCTCAGCGACTGGATACAGTGTTCGTCCTCGACGAGTAACAGCATCGCAGCCGGCTATGCCGAGACGACCCAAATATCTTGAGGCCGGAACGACCCGTCCCTCGGGCATACGAACCAGCACAAATTCAGGGTCCATTCCGATGAGCAGTCGATCTCTTCCTCGTTGCGCTGAAAGATTCTCACTCTCAACATCCCCTTCGCGCGCAGCAATTTCATATAACGTGGCCAAACGTCTATCGTTCAGCCATGGCTGTGCCGAGATTTCGCGCACCTGACAGCTGCGCTCCCCCAGCGGCGTCAGTACCACCTCACCACTGTCCAAACCCAGTGTGTACAACGCTCGTACAGCCAGCCGCTCCATCCGGACATAGAGCGGTGAATGTTGATCCAGTTCAGACAGATCGTATGCGCGGACTTTGGAAGGGCCTTCGATGGCACGTCTACGAATTTCCAACACTCGCAGTAGATGGATTTGCACCGCGTAGCCTATCGCAAAATCTGCTATACTACTATCCATCCACTGCACCGCTATGCCTGAACGCTCCAGTCTACGCTTTTTTTCATCATTTGGCATCTGTCTGAAGCGTATGAGCGCCTGTCCCGGCTGCTGCATCATATTCCCCCCTACGGACTACGTACGGATTTCAACCCAATTTCAACCCACAATAACAAAAAAGGAGGGCCTTTGCCCCCTGCGCAGAATCAGCCGGCGCAAAGAGTAAAGCGGCCCTCTTTTTGGTTACTTCTGTCAGAGCTCGTCGTCAATGAGGTCGGGGTCGAGCTCCTCATAGTCCCCCTCTTCCGCTCCAAAATCAAAGTCTTTGTCAAAATCATCGCTGCTACCATTCGGGAATACTTCTACAACAATCTTCGTTTCCGCCACCAGCTCCACCGCAAATTCCCGCTCGACCCGGATCATTACGCTGCCACCTCCAGAAGACACACTGGCCTCGACGCAACTCGGCTCCTGTGTAGCTTCGGCGGATACTTCCACTGTAGACGCCCGGTGCTTCGGATCAAGATACGAGAGCGGCACATTTTCCACGTACGACACCGTTTCCTTGGCCACATCGGTCTGCGAGTTTTTATCGTATGAGTACCAAATATTGATATCATACGTCCCGACGACCTCAATGCCGTCCCCCGCCGCCACAGCTTCATACTGGTGGTTAATAATCCATGCCCCTAAAATGCTCGTCGGATTATTCGGCGGAGTTACGGTATGGGTTACGGTAGAGAATCTGCGACCTTTACCACAGATCGCTTTGGTAATAATCTCTCTACGATTTTTATGACTTAATGCCATTCTTGAACCTCCTCCATACAATCAATCATTCCATACATATGTATGCAGGTTGTGGGCGAATGTTGAGTGAATAGGCGAAAAGGAAAAAATATTATTTGTATAAGCATATGCCGCGATGGCTTGAACTCATGCACGCCAATGTGTTACATGCTGCTCAACGATCTGTAAAAATTCACTAAGAGCCGGGGATTTCCACTTTTTCGTGTGATAGGCGACCTGAGTAGCCACCTGCTGTTCACTGTCATCCCAGGCTAAACGCGCCATTTTACCTTCTCGCAGCTCGTTTTGTACCGTTACCAGCGGAAGCAGCGCGATACCCAATCCAGCCATGACACACTGCTTGATGGCTTCAATACTCCAAAATTCCAGGCTAGGGTCTGAAAAAATACCGTGTTTATTCAAATACTGCTCAAAAAGGATACGGTACGTACATCCTGCCTCCGTATGCAAAATGGTTTCGTCTTTCAAGTCAGCAGGCTCTACCCGGGTATAGGTAACCAGCGAATGCTTAAGTGGAGCAACCAAGGCCATCGGCTCATGAATAAGCGTGGTGACATTCAGTTCTCTATCCTCCGTCTCAGGCTGAAGCAAAAAAGCCAAATCCAGCTCACCGGAGCGGATCAAATCGCGTAATTCCCAGCATTCGCCGGGTTTAAGGACAATTTTAACCTTCGGATACCGTTCTCTGTACTCACGGATCAGACTCGGTAGACGAAAAGCGGCCAGAGACTCTGGTGCTCCTATTTTCAGCGTGCCTGCCAATTCCGTTTCTGAACGAAGCGCATCCTTGGCCATAGCATGCATCTTGGAAATTTCCTGCGCATAGGGCAGCAAACGTCGTCCAGCATCCGTCAGCATGATTTTTTTGCCAATGCGATCAAAAAGCGGCGTACCCAACTCTGCCTCCAGCGTTTGAATTTGAGCAGTGATACTCGACTGTGCATAATCCAGTATACGCGCTGCTCGCGTAAAACTGCCTGCCTCAACTACATTTAAAAAGGTAAACAAATGCCGCGATTCCATAATCCGCTCCTTCAATCGGTTTTTCCGATGCAAGCAATCGTTATATTCCGTTTTTCCGATAGATTGATTATCTGATAAGCTGGAGAAAATAACAAGAGAAAGAAGGCTTTTCTGCATGACAAATGAAAGTAAACTTCAATCCACCATTGGTCTTCCACAGGCCATTGCACTCTATATCGGAGCTGTACTGGGTTCGGGGATATTGATTGTGCCTGGACTTGCCGCCCAAATGGCGGGACCGGCATCGCTGCTGGCATGGGGCTTTATGACCCTGCTCATCCTGCCAATGGCACTTTCCATGGGTCTTCTATCCGCCAAATTTCCGAATGCGGGAGGGGTATCGCATTTTGTCACGTTGGCCTTTTCACCACGTGCTGGTGCTTATATCGGGTGGTTTTTTCTCATGTCGGTTCCGATTGGGGCACCTGTTGCCGCACTCACTGGAGCTGGCTATATGACCGCAGCCATGGGCTGGGGAGAGGAAAGCCGCATGATGTTAGCCGCTGCTATGTTGGCGGTGGGCCTGATCATCAATTGGATCGGCATGAAGGTCGCGGGACGTATTCAGATCGCTGTCGTCATAGCTATCGTTGCCGTCCTCATATTCGCCATTGCCGCAGCACTTCCTCAGATGGAAACAGTCCATTTCACCCCGTTTGTTCCACATGGCTGGTTCCCTGTCGGTCAAGCGGCCGCGATTCTGTTCTGGTGCTTCATCGGTTGGGAGGCTGTGTCCCATATGTCAGAGGAATTCACCAATCCCCAGAGAGCAGCCGTTAAAGGCGTGACCATTGCAGCCGTCATTGTTGGTTTGCTTTATTTCTTAACTGCGCTGGCTACTGTGGGCACACAAAGTTACCTTGCAGGGGATTCGGATGCTTCGCTCGTATGGGTGATTAGTCGGGCTATCGGGCCATGGGGCGCGATAATTGCAGGCTTGACGGGTATCTTTATTTGTACCGCTACTATTATTGCTTATGTTGGTGCCGCTTCACGTGTCGCTTATGCTTTATCCCGGCAAGGACAGGCCTTTCGCTGGATGGGCATGTTATCCCAACGATTCCATACCCCTATCGGTGGCATTGCTTTTCTTAGCGTCTGCTTCGTGATCATTATGGTGTTGTACGGTAGTGGTACTGTTTCACTCACTAACCTGATCCAGTTCCCGAACGCCACCTTTATTCTGACCTATCTAGGCGGTTGTGCAGCAGGAATTAAGCTTCTGCGTGGTAGTCGCTGGGGCGTTGCCATTAGTTGGATATCGTTCATCTCTACGGCGATCGTTTTCCCCTTTGTCGGATGGGCTATGCTGTACCCTTGCCTGATCACCGCTGTCTTATGGATCACAGACCGAATTCGGCACAAACGGACTTTGAGTCATCCGACTTCTACCATCACTGAACAAGAAAAGGCTACTGTCCGTCATGGATAGTAGCCGCTTAAGGCCTTTACTCTAATTTTTCACTGGAGTAGGGGCCTTGTCCTTTTTCGCAATTTTCAAATACTGATGAAGCTCATGTGTAAGCTGCAATAATGCCGAACGAATCTCAAATTCCTCCCGGGTTGCGGGAAGCTCCATTGCTTTAAATTCTTCACGAACCTGCTCCAGCAGCTTCTCAGTCTGTCCCGTATAATGTCCAGCCAAAACGTCATTGCTAAGCTGGTCGAACAGCTCGGCCAGCAGCTTGGCCTGCGGCATATGCTGATACATTTGTGCGATCAACTGCATCATGTTTTGGATCGAATCCAGCTGCTCTTTTCGCATATAAAAATACACATTCCAGCCCTCTTGGGGACGAAGCATCTGATTTTCCAAGGAACGCCCCGCCTCAGTGACCCCTTTGGCTATCACGCTGTTCGCTTCAATAACTTCCTTGCCATCCCATATGTATGCTGGACTACGCAGCGTATTGGCCATATTTCTGAATATAACAGAAAAAGTCCGATCCACCTCCTGCCGAATTTGTTGCATTGTATTATCAGAACCCGGCATATAGGCTAAGTTGACAATCATCGCGGAACCCAGCCCAATCACTAGCAGAGCTAGCTGGGTCAGCAGTACTTCCATATCAATCACGCCGCCGCTGAATACGCGAAAAACCACGACCGAGCCGGTGACGATCCCTTCTTTAAAGCCCACCCGTACAATGACTGGAAACGCCGTTAAAATATATAATGCTAGTACCCAATCATGAAATCCGAATACCACAAACAAAACACAAGCAAAAAGAAGCCCCACGACGGATGCAAAAAATCTCGCCGAAATGGTACGGAGACTTCTCTTGCGTGTGACATCCACCCCCAAAATCGCTAAAAGCCCTGCTGAGGTGGCTCCATGAATGCCAAAACCCTCCGCAATAAGTACGGCCATTAATGCGGCAATAGCCGTTTTAATCGTACGAAAGCCCATGAAAAAATTCTGTCCTCTCTAGATGAAATCTGTTTCCACATTTTCATAAATATTAAGTATTTCATTTTCATGGTACTTTATTTTCACGTTTTACACAAATGTTCAGAAATTTTATTATTACCGATGAGGACGACCGGAAAGCAGACGATGCTCCACATACACGACCGCCTGATACATCAGTGTAGCTACGACAGCAATGATCAACAAACTGGACATAACCAGCGTGAAATTGAACACCTGAAAACCATAGATAATCAAATAGCCTAAGCCGTTTTTGGCCACCAGAAATTCACCAACTATCACGCCAACCCATGCCATACCGACATTCACTTTCAGCGTAGAGACGATTGCAGGAAAGGATGCAGGTAAAATCACCTTTTTAAACGTATCCCGGCGTGATCCGCCAAACGTACGAACCACTTTGATCAGATTCGAATCAACTTCCTGAAAGCTGTTGTATACGACTAGTGTCGTAATAATGACCGTAATGGAGAGGGTTGTCATTAGGATAGCAGTAAATCCCGCCCCAAACATGACGATAAAAATTGGACCTAGCGCCACCTTAGGCATACTGTTGAACACGACCATATAGGGATCAAGCACCCTCGACAAAAACGGTGACCACCAAATAAGTACAGCCAGCAACGTACCTAACAGTGTACCGAGTAAAAACCCCGCCATCGTTTCTCCCACGGTGACACCTACATGTCCCCATAATTCACCACTGACCGCATCCTTACCGATCTGGGTGAAAATTTTGCTCGGATAGCTGAACAACAGTACATCAATCCACTTCAAACGGCCTGCAATTTCCCATAGCACAAACAAAAGCAGTAAAATAGCTGTCTGTACACCTGTCACTAACCATCGCTGCGAACGCCTGCTGCGTAAATACGCCTGATGTAGTCCTTGAATCCAACGTTGCTCAAGCTGATCCGCTTCGTCCTTCATACGTTAACTCACTCCTTTGCTCCCGAAGCCTCCAGTTCACCCCATATTTCATGAAAAAGCTCATTAAAACCCGGCTGCTCGCGTGCATAAAAAGGCTGAGCTTTTCGGATGCAATCCGGAATCTCGAAGGTACGTCGGACATGACCAGGATTTCGACCCATCACTATAATCCGGTCACTGACCGCAATGGCCTCGGCCAAATCATGTGTGACTAAAATAGCCGTCTTTCTCCGCTCGCGCAAGGTTTCCGCAATCAGATCTTCCAGCTGTAGCTTGGTTTGATAATCCAGCGCGGAGAAAGGCTCATCCAGCAGCAGCAGCCCCGGATTGGTCGCCAGCGTCCGTACCAGCGCCACGCGCTGACGCATTCCCCCAGACAGCTGGGACGGATGCAGATGCTCCTTCCCTCCTAGACCCATGCCTTCCAGCAACAGCCGTGTCCGCTCACGCGTAGCTTCATCCACTCTGTTACCAAGTTCCAGACCCAACAATGCGTTATCCATTATCGTCCGCCACGGGAACAGATAATCCTGCTGCAGCATGTAACCGACCTCTGGACTCGGACCACTTACCGGCTGACCTTGCAACATGACTTGGCCTGCCGCTGGACGCAGTAGCCCCGCGATCATGGACAGGATCGTCGTTTTGCCGCAGCCGCTTGGACCAACCAAACTGACAAACTCCCCTGTCTCTACAGAAAAATCAATATTCTCAACCGCCAGCGAAGCTTCACGATCCGTTACATAGACATGCGTCACTTTCTCCATTCTCACCATCGGGATGGTCGCGTCCGAAGTGAGACCACTCCGTTCCTCCATCATGACGAACCTCCAGCATCGACACCTGCATCCGTAGATTCAGTTGTGTTCTTTTTCACAGGCGGTTCAGTATTCCCGGTAGAGTTTGATGAAATCGCTTGTTGTGCAAAGCTTGGGTTCACTAGCTTATCTAGTACAACCGGACTTTTAAGCTCCCCTGCCGAGGTCATGACATCCTGTAAGTTCTTCCATTCCTTTTCCTCAATCATCGGGTTCAAAGCATAGGTACTCTGTTCCTTATATCGTTTGATACTACTCGTCAAAACAGCTAAATCTGTATCTTTAAAATAGGGCGTGATTGCTTCAGCAATCTGTTCAGGTGAATGCGTAGCAATCCACTGTTGTGCCCGATATACAGCATTTGTAAATTTCTGTGCAACCTCGCTATTTGTGTTCAGGTAGCTTTGCTTAGCCATATATACCGTATACGGCAACTCGCCGCTCTCCACACCGATAGAGGCAACTACCCGTCCACGGCCTTCCTTTTCAAAAATAGATGCCTGTGGCTCAAACAGCTGCACATAATCCCCTGTACCGGAGCCGAAAGCAGAGGCAACATTAGCAAAATCAATATTTTGAATCAGCTTCAGATCCTTATGAGGATCAATGCCGTGTTTGCGAAGCGTAAATTCAAGTGACATTTGCGGCATTCCGCCCTTGCGTTGCCCCAAAAAGTTTTGTCCTCTCAGCTTTTCCCATTCAAAGCTATCCTGCGTTTGACGGGCAAATAAAAAGGTACCATCCTTCTGTGTCAGTTGGGCAAAATTAATGATAGGGTCCTCTGCTCCTTGCTGATACACATAAATAGATGTTTCCGCGCCGATCAGCGCGATATCTGCCTGATTGGACAATAACGCCGTCATCGCCTTGTCACCCCCGGGAATCGTTGCGAGTTGGACATCCAGTCCCTCCTGAGCAAACATCCCCTGGCTCAAGGCTACATACTGCGGCGCATAAAAGACCGTACGGGCTACCTCGCCCAGTCTGATCTCAATCGTCTGCTCCCCTCCTTTAGGGGTGCACCCACTGAGCAACAGTAATCCGAGTAGTGCCGCAGCCACCACAGCTTTGAAACGAGCGCCGTTTTTCATCCTTGTTCCCTCCCCACCTTTTTACATCGGTTGACTTCATATATTGTTATGCGACTGTCGTTATAATGGTTAATCGCACAAAAAAAACCCGCGTTCGCCTAGGAACGCGGGGTAGATGCATATATGATTATTTTATAGTTTCTAAATTACAGCTTGTATATGGAGGTATATTTCTCTTCCAGATAGTCGGCGAGATAATCCGGGTTCAGCTCCTCACCTGTAATGGCTACAATCAACTCGGATGGCGTCCGACTCTTGCCGTAACGGTAAATACGTTCGGTCAGCCATTGCTTGATCGGCTCAAGTTCCCCAGCAGCAATTAATTCATCCAGATTGGGCAACTCTTTGCGTAATGTCGCCAAAATTTGCGCTGCATACATATTGCCAAGCGAGTAGGAAGCAAAATAACCAAAATCACCACCGGACCAGTGAACGTCTTGAAGTACGCCCAGTCCGTCATTCGGTGGTAGAAGCCCCAGGTAGTCCTTATATTTCGCATTCCACACCTCGGGGAGACGCTTCACATCCAGCTTTTCATTAAACAGCATTTTTTCAATTTCATAACGGATAATGATATGTAAATTATATGTTAGCTCATCCGCTTCAATACGAATCAGTGAATTTTCCACACGGTTGACTGCCCGGTAGAATTGCTCTGCCGTAACCTTCGCCAAACGATCAGGAAAATGCTGTTGCAAATCATCGTAATACCGATCCCAAAAAGCACGACTGCGTCCGATTTTATTTTCCCACAAGCGCGACTGGGATTCATGAATCCCCATAGAGGTTCCTCCAGACAGTAGTGATCCTGCCAGCTCTGGAGCAATATTTTGTTCGTACAGCGCATGGCCTCCTTCATGCAACGAACTGAAAATAGCGCTGGTTACATCATCTTGCAGATAATGAGTTGTTATACGCACATCACCTGGATTTAATCCTGTTGCGAAAGGATGTACACTCTCATCCAAACGACCTGCGTCAAAGTCATACCCCATCTGTCCTAAAATGAACAGGCTGAACTTCTCCTGCTGCTTCACATCAAACACACCATCTAAAAAGCTCTTATCCGGCTGGTTCGATGAAGCCTGAATTTTAGACAATAGGGGCACAAGGCGCTTTTTGAGACGATCAAACACAGCATCCAGCTTTTCAACCGTCATCCCCGGCTCATATTGATCCAAAAGCGTGTCATACTCTGTATCCTTAACACCCCAGTAGCCGATAAACTCACGCTTCATGTCGACGATTTTAGACAAGTACGGTTCAAATCCGGCAAAATCGCTATGTTCCTTTGCGTCCTCCCACTTGCTCTCTGCCTGTGCTGCAAGAATGCTATACTCCCGATATCGGTCTGCCGGAACCGAACGATTCAGTTCATAATTTTTACGGCATTCCTCCACCAATCTGCGATCATTATCCTCCAGTTGCTTCAGCTTGTCTTCTGGGGCAAAAAATTGCAGCAATTGTCCCATTTCATCCGAGATCATCAGCTTGAACATTTCAGTGGACAGCATACCTAACGTCTCCGACCGAATGTCAACGCCCTTTCGCGGGGCACCAGTCCGTAAATCCCAGTGCAGCAGACCTACTGCTTCGCCATAACTACTAATTTTGTGTGCAAGCTCCTTTAAAGCCGTCAATTGATCCAACGTCTGTTGCGCCATATTTGAGGTCACCTCTTTAACTTAAAATGGTTAAAACTTTACAATACCTATACTTGATGATACTTATATTAAAAAGTATAATCAACACACAACATGTACGACCAGCTCCTAAGACCTGAAATAAACGTTGGGCTGTACATATCAAACTTTATAAGAACCTGGAGGGAACAATCGTGGATCACATCAAAGACATTTTCGAGTACAATCGTGTTTTCGTAGAAAACAAAGAATACGAGGCCTATAGAACGGGCAAGTTCCCCAATAAAAAAATGGTCATTATCACCTGTATGGATACACGGCTAACAGAGTTACTCCCTAAAGCCATGAACCTGCGTAATGGTGATGTGAAAATCATCAAAAATGCGGGTGCGATTATTTCACAGCCCTTTGGAAGCGTAATGCGCAGTGTACTAGTCGCCCTGTATGAGCTGGGAGCAGACGAAGTAGTGGTCGTGGGCCATTATGAATGCGGCATGGCTGCATTAAATGCAGACCACATGGTCAATGAAATGCTCGATCGCGGAATTTCTCAGGAAGTGCTGAATACATTAGAAAATTCAGGAATTAAGCTAAATAAATGGTTGAAAGGTTTTGACAACATTGAAGAAGGGGTAAGAACTACCGTGAAGCTTATTAAAAATCACCCGCTTCTCCCCCCTAATGCTCCCGTTCACGGCATGGTTATTCATCCAGATACAGGAGCGTTAACGCTTGTCGTTGACGGGAATGAACAGTAAATAGGATACGCTTCGGCAGAAAGTTACCAGGTAGTTTAAGCTCGTACATACGAGCTTAAACTACCCTTTTTTATGAAAAAAAACGCATATACGTGGAGAATGACAGGAGCCAATTTTGGCTAACCTGTGAACGACCTGTCTGAAAGTTGTCAAACCATACAGTTTCAGTGTACACTTTTCATGAAGCTGCAGAATACCTGCCGCAGTGCTTTTACAACCGTTACTATGATGGATGAAGGAGATAAGATCTATGAATTTACTATCGTATGGTCTGTTGGGGCTTCTCGCAAGAGAGGAATCCTCCGGCTATGATCTGATGTTGCGTATCCAGCCTTTTTGGCAGGCCAAGCACAGTCAGATCTATCCGCTACTGGCCCGTATGGAGGGCAAGGAACTACTAGCCTCCCGTTGGATTCAGCAGTCCGACAAGCCTGATAAGAAAATGTATACCATTACCGACAAGGGAATCCATATGCTTCAGCAATGGTCCCAGGAAGCGTTAGCTGCTCCGGTTACACGGGATGAATTAAGTCTTCGACTGTTCTGTCTTTGGTTGACAGACAAAAGTAGTGCCAATCGTATGCTGGAGGAACGCAAACGTCATTTTATTCAGAAAATCCAGCATCTAGAGGATATTCTGAACAACATTCCCGCAGAGAATTTACATTTTGGCAGTAAAAACTTTGGTGACTATATTTTAGTACAAAAAGGGCTTTTGAATGCTAAAGCAGGTCTGGAATGGTGCCAAATGGTTCTGCACATGCTGCTTGCCGGTGATGTCAGTGTGGACACTAATCCGTTTGCACTTAAGCCGCAAAGCTGAATGCTTTTGCTAATCCATGCATAGGATTTAAGGAACGTTATTATTTAATTTTTTAAAAATTAAAATTCTTCGAAACCCTTTTCCATGCCATTCGTATTACTAGTAAGCGGTTGTTTGACCTATAAAACAATTTACTAAGGGGGATTATATTTACATGAAAAAAACATTCACTTTGAAAAATATGATGATGCTGATGATGGCTTTTACCCTATTCATTGCTATGATCGCACCATCTACTGCTGACGCAAGGCGAGGCGGCGGGTTTAAATCCGGGCCTAAATCGTACCAATCTACACCAAGCAAGGCGAATGACAGCAATGGCATCAATAAGTCAGATAGCGGAACCAAGTCAGGGGCAACTGCCGGTAATACAAGCAGAACTGGTGGATTCCTTGGCGGTGGCGGCGGTTTCCTGAAAGGTATGATGCTGGGCGGATTGGCAGGTATGCTCTTCGGTGGATTGTTCGGCAACATGGGCGCATTGGGCAGCTTGCTTGGCCTTGCCGTTAACGTTCTCGCCATTTACGTCCTGATCATGGCCGGAGTAGGTATCTACCGTGCTATTAAAAATCGTCGCAGACCAGATGATTCCCGCGGAGGACGTTACTAAGCTATGATTTTGAGTATGGATGAGATTGTCAACGCTATTTGCTTGCATATGGCTGAACGCAAAGGTGTCCAGCCCACTGATGTGACAGTAGAATTAAGCTGGGAAGAGGATACAGGTTATTCAGCAGAAGTCCATGTACAGGGCCGCAGTCAATATCTGGTGGAAGCCAATATGATTGAAGCAATTCTGAGATACCTATATTCCGAATACAATATTCGTGCCTATCGCGAACAAATCAGATTGGATCTGGATGAAGAAATTACTGCTGTTGTCCAAACTTGATTATTTCGCATAAGATCGTCACACAAACTTATTATAAAACAGAAGAACCGACCTTTGCTTGAGGGCAAAGGTCGGCTCTTTTTTTTGTTGCTCGTTTCTCTAGTAGATCAAGGTGCTATAGTATTACATATAGACGTGGACGTCCCTTGCTATATGGATTCATTTGCTCTATGAATAGCCTGTCTGCCAAATGATGGAACCGGAGCTACCTGTACCCGCGGCACCCTTTCGAGTAAGCCACTACCGTACATTTCCCGAAACGGCTGCTCTTCCATATGAATATAGCCTATATAGCAGCCGCATTCTTTCATTCGGCACGGACGTTTGCCACTCAGACCCTCAAGACCATCCCTGTATAAGTGTCCAAGCACCCGTCGATCCTGATAGCAGTGTTTTACTCTTCCGTCACCCTGGACATAAAATACATCTTCACCGGCGCGACATCCCCGCCCCTGGCTGCTATAATCCTTTAAATTCCATTGAAAATAGGGGTCTATCGCAGTTAATTCAGCAACCTCAGCATCTGTATAATAATGTGGACGATCCTTGTAGGCGTTGATCCACAAATAAACATCCCTTGGAAGTTGCGATCGCAAGGAACGAATAGCCGGAAATGCCTGTCTTAACCCGACGGTACCGACACTATAGGAAATACCAAGTTCATATAGCTTTATAGCCTGCGATATAAAAACTTGCTCTTTCGTCTCTCCAGGGTGATATGTAGCCCACAGCGCAGCAGTCTCCGGGTTCAGTTCTTGCGTCCAATCCAGCTTAGTCGATAGATTCGTCTGTACCGCCACTTTTTCCACATGCGCCATGTGGGAAAACTCAATCATGGTCTTGCGATACCAGGAATGAATTAAGGCTTCTCCATACGGATTAAAAAAAATAGAGAGACGATGCCCCAAAGCGCCCTGTTCCCGTACCCAATCAGCAAAACGTTCCAACTGGGCCCGATCATTGTTCAACGTTTCCCGACTATCAACGTTTTTACTGAACGGGCAGTAAGGGCAAGCATAGTTGCAAGAGGTCAACGAACCACGATAATATAAGGTCGCTCTCATGCGCCTACATATCCTTCCATGCGCTCACGTACTGACGTGGAGATCATCCAGTCCCCAATCGCATCGGAATAGGCCATTCCTTCCTCTGTAAGTCGCAGCGTACCCTCCTCGACGACAGCCATACCGGATTCCAGCAGCAACGACATTCCTGTAAAATCGTCCGACAGGGATACACCGAAGCGCTCTGCATAGGCCGATAGCTCCAAACCTTCACGATGAAGAAGCGCCTTTAAGATAAAGCGTCGCTTCCTCTCATCCACATTTAAAATAAAGCCGTAGTCAGCCAGATCATGACGTTCCGCAGCAACATAATCTGCGATAATACTACGCGTAGCTGCTGCACTAACACCATAACGGCTAGCATAGTGGACATTGCGTGTATAGGAGCGTGCACCACACCCCAGACCGGCCATACCTTCCTCCTGACAACTGTAGGGCAAAAGCTCTTTGCTGGATATACCATCATTTTTAGCAAAACGGCGCATGGAATATTGTACATATCCTGCCTGTTTGAGCTGTTCACGCGCCACTTCATACAAAGTAAGGCGAATATCATGATCCAGCCCGGTATAGCCTGGCTTTAAAATCGTATTTTCTCGAATATATAACGGGTAAAGAAAAATCTCTCCTGGCGAGTAAGACAGTGCTTCCTCTAAAGAATACAGCCAGGTTTCCACCGTTTGACCAGGCAGGCCATAGATCAGATCCACGTTCAGCAAAGGAAAGTTGTATTCCACCAGCCGCTCAAGTGCTTCTCTAACAAGTTTTGGCTTCTGAGGTCGGTATATGGCGGCACTTTCTGATTCCACAAAGCTCTGAATTCCCATGCTGACACGATCTGTCCCGCGGCGCTTGAGCACCTCCAACCTATCCTCAGTCACAGTATCGGGAGAGGTTTCCACCGAAATAGAAGCTCGTTTAGGGTCCAGTCCCATTATATTTTCCGCAATGTCAAACAAGCGCTCCACCAAAGGAGCCTCCAGTAAGGTCGGTGTACCGCCGCCAATCGCAAAACGCGAAAAAGGCCGACGGCCCATAATTGGTGCCCATTGCTTGGCTTGTCTTTCTAGCGCATCCACATACTCCTTATGTACATCCAGACGCTTGTCCGGCAAAGTGAAGAGGTTACAAAATCCACAGCGAGCCGCGCAAAATGGAATATGCATATACAAAAAATAGCTTTCTAACTCCTCCTTCTCCCACAATTCCTGCAACGAGAGCGGTGTATCAAACGGACGATAGGCCGTTTTATGTGGGTAGGAGTACAGATAGGAGCGATAGGGAGCTTCACGGATCGTGCGTGCCCATTCAACAGGAGTTTCAGGCCACTGAAACCTAGACGGTGTTAAGTTTGTATCTATCTCCGGGGCTGCCGCACCCGTTGGATGCGAGTGATTCAAATTCATGGCTTTCATTTCTGCTCCTTCCTCGCGCTGGATTGATTTCTTGATATTTTACCAGTGCAATCTATATTTCTATTTGCTCTATAATATAAATTCGCGGTAAGGCACATTCCAGACTACCTCATGCGCCAGACGATGTCCTTCATAGCCGTCTTCCCCATAAGCTGTACCATGATCGGAAAAAACCATACAAAACGTTTTGCCCCGATTTCGTAAGGCATCAAACAAACGTCCAAGTTCACCATCCACATACCGCAAGGCTGCCCGTTGAGACTCCACTGAATCTTTAGCAGAGCCCTTCACAAAATAATGATTTGGCCCATGAATCGCTGATACATTCAGAAACAAAAACAAGCGCTGCGACGGGTCTGTATTCCCCAACAGTTTCAGAGCATGATTCACCTGATTCTCCGTCGAACGGGGGTTGGTAACGCCAAAGTTCATACGCCAGTAGCTTTCTTGAAAATATCCAGGCAGCACCTTGGCAAGCTTATTTTTCTTCGTGAAAAAAATAACGCCGCCGATACAGATGGTCCGATAACCTTCACCCTCTAGCCCGGACACAATATCCGGGGCATCGAACAGCCAGGTATGTGGATGCGTACGCAGCCCCGTATCCTTTGTGTGAAACAGACGGATATGTGAAGTCTTATCCGTATTCGCTGGAGTCGGCAAAAATCCGCCAAAAAAAGCATGATGTGCAGCATAGGTAAAGCTACCCGGTGTATGGCGTTTTTCCCACGAGCCGGAGCCGCACAAATTCGGACAATTCTCTTCCTCCAGCTTTGCTACATCATAACGCAGGGTATCCAGCGTAATCATGACAATATCATGAGAGCCGACAATTTGGTTCATATCAGTCATATCTGTCTTTCCTTTCCCTAACCACGCTCCTATTAGCGAGGTGCTGCATTTCCCATTCATACGGATTCCAACCCTGATGTTCAACCCGGTACAGCAAATCACCGAACGGATTAACATCCAACACATAGGGACGCCCCCCATGAGCCGGAACCAGCACATCCAGTCCAGCAACCATGGACGCCGGAAAAACACTCATAGCAGCTTTCGCAGTAAGCTGGACCGATTCCACCGTACTCTGTGGTAATCCGGCTTCCTTCAGCGAGAGCCGCTCATTACGCAAATGCAAATTGGTAATGGGGCTGTGGCTCAAACGCAAAACCGCATGGCAAGCTTCTGATCCGCACACGAGTTGACGCACATCATAAACACGCCCGTTCAGGGTCGCTTTGGGAATCCAGCGCTCCACATGTACCCCTTCCAGGCATAGCCAGTTAAGGATAGCATGAATGTCCTGCTTATTCGTATAACGACGCAATCGTCCGGCATTATAATACACGCGCTGTCCGTGTATGATTTCCGTTCCAATCGTGGTCACCGCCAGTTCCGCGTGTGTATGGGGATGTACCTGATAGGCCATGACACCAGAAGCACCGGACCCACAAAATATTTTCACAAATACGCGGTGAAACCCGCTCTCCTTCATTGCCGTGTGCAGATCATCAACATCACGAAATGCACCACCTGAAGATGCAAGTACTGGCGGGACCCTTATGTCTGCCTTACCTAAATCGGCGCTACAACGCCGTTTGTCGAACATTACGGCCACTTCCGCCGGATCATTCATCCAGTGTGACGAGGGCCAGAGCAGAGCCACTTCATCCCGCAGCCAGGCCAGCAGACGGCAATAGCCCCGGAACCATTGTGCCGGGTGCCAAATACGACCGTGCTGCTCCTGCAGACGTCGCGCTTCTGCCGCCGCTATACCTGTGCCTTGTGTCCATTCGGGCCATGGCAACAGAGAATCGTCTCCCTCAACATCCGAGGCGCCCAGAGCAATCAACTCACGCTCTACCTCAAAGTTTTCGCCCGGTGCATCCAGACGAAGCAGCGGACCACTGTCCATCTGCCCCGCCAGTAACTGATCAATGCTCTCTTGCACAAAAGAACTGCCATTCACGCTATCCTGCGTAGCTCGTGCAGCTATTCGCAACATCAGCTCGCTCAGACCTTGTTTCTGCCGAATAGCTTCCAGCACATTCTTATAGGAAACCTCCAGAGCGGGCGGAAGCTTTAATCTGCTTCGCGCCTCCTGCAGCCCGGTAGTTCGACGATTCCCCGGATTACCGAACAAGATAAACGGCTCGCTGACATTACAGTCTGACATCCTAACCATAGAGCCGCCTCACTTTAGATCATTTTAATTTTGAAAACAGTCCGTTTTAGAAATCCATTTAACAAATTACTCAGTCAGTGATGGATAGCGCCAATCATCTTCCTCATCCGCTTCTTGTTGATCTTCCACGTTCACAGATAGACCCGAGCTTTTCCAACGTTGCATCATTTCACTAGACATATAATGATAGCTCAAATCCAGATGCTTCAGCCCTTTTATACTTTCACTAGCCAGCAGCGCTTCTGCACCTTTATCAGACAACGTACCTTGTGAGAGATCCAGCACTTCCAGCTGTCCAATCACAGGGGCATTAGCTGCTGCAATTGCAATTTCATCCTGTATTTCACTATCTTTGAGTCCCAAGTATGTAAGTTTGGGAAAAGGATTGCTGTCCAAGAACGGCAAAATATCATTGAGGTTACCGTCAAAACCATAGTCCTCGACACCCAAATACAGTTCCAGCTTGCGCAGTTCAGGCAGTTCGGCATTACGTATTTGCTGAAGAACCCTCGCAGGCAGGCCACCACAGATAATAACCAATTCCTGAAGATGGCTATGACGAAGCGGCTCCAAGCTCAGGTCCTGGCTTCCTTTGATATGAAAGGACTCCAATGCTGGAAACGCTTCTAACAACGGGGACAGATTCGTCTGGTTAATCCATGAAACCTCACACTCATCATATTCCATATCACCAATAAACAGTTTGCGTATCTTAGGGAATTGATCTTTGAGCTTCACTAACACTGGGATAAAATCCTCTGGTGAACTTTCATAGGCGCCGCCCCAATCTCCAATGATGAGATCAGTAATTTGCGCGCTCTCCGGCTTGGCTGCCAGTTCCTCAATAGATTTAGCCATCGTTTGGCCATTCTCATAAGCTTCATAATCCACTACCAATTTCACTTCCATCTTACAATTCCTCCGATCGCTTGTCTGAGATCTCGTAAACTATCTATTTCCAATTTAGTCTATCCTATTCTACCAATGTTCGTCAAAAATAGTCCCGCTTCGACATCAATCCTATGTAAAATGTGCTCAATGAAATAAAAACAAGACAGCCCGCTAAGCAGGCTGTCTTGCATATTCACAATAAACTTCTACTATTATATAGTACGTGAGTTTAGAGCCAAATTATTGGCTAATTGTAATCGGTGAGTTATCGGACAGCAATGCCAGATTATTCACGATCACATTCTCCTCATTGCTCAAACCACTGGTAACGAGTGTTTGGGAACCTGCCGTCTGAACAGTCTTCACTTCCTTACGTTTCGCATGGTCTCCGTTTACAACATATACATATTCTTTACCTTGATCCTTTTGAACTGCCGCAGTAGGAACCACAATGCCTTCTTGTGCATTGGCAGCGACAAAGCTGATATCAGCCAACATACCGGATTTCAGTTTCGTGTCTGGATTCGCTACTGAGATTTTTACAGGATATCCTTTTCCACTTGCATCCAACGGGCTTACATTTTTAACTGTACCTGTTGTTACAATGTTGGAAGCTGCAACACGAACCTGTACCTTGTCACCTGCTTTTACATTGTTGATCTGTTCCGCTGGAACATAGATCAAAGTATTGACTGTACTCAGATTAGCGATGACCAGTGCAGGAGACTGAGCGGATACCATTTCGCCCACTTCTGCATTTTTCGTACCCACAATACCATTGATCGGTGATGTAACAACGGTGTCATCCAATGCATCCTGAGCAATGTTCACATTTAGCTGAGCCTGCTTAAAAGATTGTTGGCTGGACTCGATAACCGCAGTATTTTGAGATACTTTGAGCTGATTTTGCGCATTACTGTAACCGCTATTGGCATTACTATAGCTATTTTTTGCTGAATCATAGCTGTTGCGAGCTGTAGTTAGGGCCTTCTGCGCAGCTACCAACTGATCTTGCGCATTAGCCTGAGCATTTTGTGCATTATTGTAAGCCGCTTCCGCATTCACAACTGCTGTTTTGGCTTGTTCTAATTGTGCTTGGGTACTCGCACCTGCATCAAATAGACTTTGTGTACGTGTTACATTTTTCTGTGCATCTGCCAAAGCTTGCTGCGTTTGTTTCACCGTATTGGCTGCTGAGGAGACACCATGTGTTGCTTGTTCTACGGCTGTAGTGGCTTGATTAATAGCCCCCTGTGCCTGATTGATTGCGCTTTGGGATTGAATCACGCCGCTCTTGGACTGCACTAAGCCCGAGTTTGCTTGAACCATCGTAGATTCGTGGGATGCTTGAGCGGTGCTTACTCCGGCTGCTGCCGCAGCTGCTGCGGCGCGGGCTTTCGCAACATTATTCCGCATGTCCTTATCATCAAGCTTGAACAGTACTTGACCCTTTTTAACCTCGGTGCCAATATCCACAGGCAGTTCAACCACTTTGCCGCCCACTTTAGGCACGATGTTCACCGTCTCCGAAGGTGTTACGGTTCCTGTATAAATATTTCCCTGTCCGATAATTCCCTGCTGTGCTTGGCTGATTTTAACCGGAACGACCATATCCTGAGCCGCCCCGCTATTACTGGAGCAGCCTGCCAGCACTGCGCCGCCGAGCACTAAAGCCGCTAATGTACTTTCTACTCTCAATATTTTCATGATAATTCCCTTTCTTTCTGTCCGTGGAAATAATGTAAGCCATCCAGTCGTATTTTATAGTTCTTTGGTTATGCTTCCGGCTGTGTCTTTGCTTTCTTCCTCTGAATAAACAAAAAGATTAGTGGAATCGTGCAAAACAGCGGTATGGATGAAATGAGGAACGTATCCCCAATTCCTCTTGATGTAGCATCCAGTGTGATTAAACTACTTATGGATGACATCCATGAGCTGCCCAATGTCGCTTGTAGCGTATGAGCCGAGTCTGGTGTAATGGACTCCGAAATTTGCTGGGCATGAGCAGCCGAACGGCTTTGCATAATGGCGGTTAGCACCGCAATCGCCATAGATGCAGCCACAGTACGTACCAGATTGGACGCTGTAGACGCATTGGCTACCTTGCTAGGATGAACGGCATTCATGCCGACCGTGGACAATGGCATCATGCAAATACCAATTCCCAGACCCCGTAATGCCATTACGGTTTCCAACCAGGCATGCGAAGTATCTGGCGTAAGCTGGTGAAGATGATAGGTCATAAAGCTGGTTAGCGTCAGGCCCACAAGTCCCAAAGGCACAATGCCGAACTTATCGAACAGCTTCCCGGCAATAGGCATCATAGCCGCCATGGCAATGGCCTGTGGAATGAGGATAATACCGGTATCAATCGGTGACACACGCTGGATATTTTGCAAAAACAACGGTGTTAGGAACGTTCCTCCGTACATCCCCATCATGACCAGACTGGAAGCAATAACACTAATCGTATATTTTGAATTCTTGAATAATGAGATTTCAATTACCGCATTATCCTTCCCGCTTTCTACATAGATCAGAAAAACAAGTGCCCAGAAAGCAACAAACAGCAAGGATACAATTCCAAAAGAAGTCCAGCCATCACGCTGTCCGTTTGTCAGTGCGTACAAAAGTGTTCCGGCACAAGTTGCGGCCAGCAAAAAGCCCGGTAGATCAAACGGCTTCGGCTCTACTTTAGGCGGTTCTTTGATTAGAAGAATAACCATTAAAATTGCAAATAAAGCAACTGGCACACTGACAATAAACAAGAACCGCCAGTTAAACCACTCAATTAAATATCCGCTGAGCGTAGGCCCTACAGCCGGCGCTGCCATTGCGGCGATCCCCCATATACCAAGGGACATACCGATTTGTTCACGCGGCATAATTTTGTAAATAATCGTCATACTCAGCGGCATAATAACACCACCGCCCAGACCAGCCAGCACCCGTGCTGCGATCAGGGAAGAATCACTCCATGCAAAAATACATATTCCCGTTCCCAGCGAAAACACGCTGAGCGCAAGAATCAAAAACTTTTTGTATCCGAGGCGCTGCTCCATATATCCGGTAATCGGTACAATTACACCAGATGCAAGCGTGTAACCTGTAATAACCCACTGAATACGTGTCGTCGTAGATCCTAAATCCGTCGTCAATCTAGGAATGGCGACATTGATCAGACTGTTGTTCAGAATGGCGACAAAGGCGCCTAAAACGATAGCGAAAAAGGCAAGCCAGCGTTCTTTGGAAGAATCTGTCGAAGGAGCAGCAGCAATATCATTGGCAGCCACATGGACCCCTCCTTTTTAAGGTGTATGAATTTTTACTTCCACGTTCGTTCCAGGGATAAGCTTCATATCCTTCGGCTTGTTCACAGCAATCTCTACAGGCACACGCTGAGTCACCTTGTTAAAGTTACCACTTGTGTTCACTGCAGGAACGAGTGAGAACACGGCGTTGGAGGCTTCGCCCACTTTACGAACTTTACCCTGAATCACCTGGTCACCTGCTGCATCAAGCGTAATATCAACAAGCTGTCCTGGTTTAATACGGTTAATATCGGTTTCTTCAATGTTCGTGGATACGTACAAGCTGTTCATATCCACCATAGTTGCAACAGCACTACCCGGCGATCCGATTTCATGCTCTTTCGAATAAATCTTAATAACGGTTCCGTTGATCGGCGCGCGCAGTACGGACTTGCTGATCATACTCGCATCCAGCCCCGATACATCCTGCTCGGCAATCGGTTCATTACGCTGAACAACATCTCCTTCTTCCACATCAATGTGGCTAATTTCTCCGGAGATTTGCGGCATTACCTTATATTGATCGGCTTGAATGCGCGCATCGTCACTTTTAACAAAGTGTGTTGCTTGATACCAATAATAGTAGCCAATAGCTCCACCGCTCAGAATGAGCAGTACAATGAGGATTGGCAATACAGTTTTCTTACTCACTTCTTCCACCCCTGTTGTCCAAAAAATTTTATTATTCAACGCTAATATTTTAAAATTGAAATATTAGGCCATTAAACCAAATAGAGAACGTAAATAAACACATGGCAACATTCCATGCAAAAGACAGGACTAACTTTATGTACATAGGACAATCTGATCCATGATCCACAAACCGTCTTTTTATATTTAAATATTTTCATATAACTATTGTACATTGAAATATTATAGATATATTTATCTATTCAGGCAACATAAATTTTCAGTTTTTTCATAATTTTTTTTCATAAAAAAGAGCCTTGTTTCCAAGGCTCTTTCACGAAAAGGGATAGTTTACAATTAAAGGGTTACACAGTAACGTTATGAGAAAGGCGTAGGTACAGCTGACCGTTGTTTGCAGTTTTTCGCCCCCTGCCCTTCCTTCGTGTTCCTATTCATTCTATTCCCTTGAGAAGCTTGCTTTTCCATGCAACCCCCGCAACGGCAGCGTTCTGTTGTCCCATGTACATCCTCTTTGGAATCCCGTAATAGCAGCACGTAATCCAGAGATTGCTGTAAAGAAGAAGGTCCCGGAATGAAACGGACCTTCTTGCCTTCTAGCAGACAATATACCTCAATAAGCTGAGGAAGAGCTCCAAATGCATAATAACAAAATACATTTGTCATATGTTGGAACGTACTAATAACGTTAGGGTTATAGTCAACGATGTACTTTTGAATGAGCAGGGAATCTGCTTCTGCTGATAGTTGCCAAGCAGCCTGAACAATAAGCGAAATATTGACCTCTAACTCAGGCACAGACGTACAAAATTGTTCATACAGCATTACAGGTACCAGCAAGTCATTATTTAAGCCACAAATTTTTGACAACTCACCTGACACTTTATTTTTGACATCCCAATAATGGAACAAAGATTCAAAGCTGTCTGACTGCTTGGGCCACCATTTCTCCAGCACATACTGGACAGGGACTTCCCGCCGCACCTCTACTTCCATTCCAAAGTATTCGTTCAGCGCATGCCCTATTGCATATTGAACCCGTTGCCGCCAATTCCAACCCTCACGCCCTCTTTTCCTCTGTGATTGACGAATTGGCTGTGGAGTTCTCCACATCTCCTCAAGCTGATAGTCGTGCAGAAGAGGAAAGGCGCTTAAGCCATCGCTATTGCGCATACCTATCCCTCACTCTCTTCTCAGGACACCCCAATACCCGCCTGTGCAAATTGTCTTCCGTAAGCTCGGCAATTCTCCTTGTCATCATCCAAGGGATTGAATTCAATCTTCAGACTCTCTTGAATGACAGATGCGCCGCGTTCTTTGACTTTTTCCTCTACCAAGTCCACTGCGCCACAGAATTGCGTATAAGATGTATCTCCACTGCCAAATACTGCGGTCTTTTTACCAGACAAATCAAGTTCGTCTAGTTCCTCGTAAAAATCCAAAAATTCATCAGGAAGCTCACCATCTCCCCATGTATATACACCCAGTAGGAACCCGTCATATGCGAGCAGTTCTTGCGCGCTGCAATCATACGAAGCCTTCAACTCCGCCTCGTGCCCTGCCTGACGGACGCCCTCGGCGATCAATTCCGCGATTTCCTCTGTATTACCTGTCAAACTGGCATAAGCAATCATGATTTTACCCAAGTTCATCCCTCACCTTTATTTGAAATATGGGATGCTTTCACTCCCTGTTACTCAAATAATATTTGATAATGATTCTCATTGTCAAATGTTAATTTCAAAAACTAGGTTTAATCTTATGGAAATATACGCAAAACAGCCGCATTACATGCGGCTGTTGGCAGATAAACTCTATGGATAAACAAATTATTAGTTACAACATAGGTCATTACCTTATAATGCGCTCCGCCAACATGAATCCACGCTTCGGCAGAAGCTTCGAACGAAGGCTTCGTCTACCACAAAACGCTGGCTACAGGCAGTTTAGGCAGTTTGTGTTTAATTAAGTGGAACTTCAGCTGTGTTGATAAAAAATATTATGTACGTACAATCCATTCCGTCTTTCATTATTATGATAAAAAACGGATGGTTGTACGTACAAGTGGGATTGATTTCATTTTAATATGGAAGCGCTATAATTACAAGTGCATCCTAGAAAAAATATTTTGGACCATTTGACTACTTACTTATTTATGTAATCATTCGATTGTTGCTGAGGTTTGTTGTACAATAGACTCCATATGGGGATTTCTGTGCAGCTTGCTGCCTGGATCCTGAATTGACTGCTGAAGGATGGATTGTACATGTATGTAGCACAAGAATGGAAAGACTATGAAGTAATGGATACAGGCGGTGGTGAAAAACTGGAACGTTGGGGTGATATTGTCCTGCGTCGTCCCGATCCGCAAATCATATGGCCTTTGGCCCAGGAAACAGCCGAATGGCGTAATGTTCATGGACATTACCACCGTAGTTCCTCCGGAGGCGGCAACTGGGATATGAAAAAAACTATCCCCGAGCGCTGGACAATTAGCTATGGACCGCTTAAATTCCACATTAAACCGACCAGCTTCAAGCATACCGGTCTTTTTCCGGAGCAAGCAGCGAACTGGAGCTGGATGATGGATAAAATCAAAGGCGCAGGCAGACCGATTTCCGTACTGAACCTGTTTGCATACACGGGAGGAGCCACTACTGCTGCTGCGTATGCTGGAGCCAGTGTAGTTCACGTGGATGCCGCCAAAGGCATGGTACAGTGGGCAAAGGAAAACGTTCAATTGTCTGGTCTGGCTGACCGTCCGGTACGCTTCATTACGGATGACGTATTCAAGTTCGTGCAACGGGAACAACGTCGGGGCAACCGTTATGATGCCATTATCATGGACCCCCCTTCTTACGGACGCGGACCGAACGGAGAAACTTGGAAGCTTGAAGAAAGCTTATACCCGTTTCTCGAATCCTGCATGAGCATCATTTCGGATCAACCGCTGTTCATGCTGATTAACTCCTATACTACAGGTATTTCGCCTACTGTATTGCGCAACATGCTGAGCATGACCATGCAACAAAAGTACGGCGGACAAATTAGCGCTGGTGAAATCGGATTGCCGATCACACGCTCGGGATTGAATTTGCCTTGTGGTATTCTCGGACGCTGGGAGGCTTAAATTCCTCTTATGACTCAAAATGAACTTACCCGGCATGAGCATGCACAACCCAACATTCCTGTCCTATATGAGGACAATCATGTTTTGGCAGTTGTAAAGCCTGTCAATGTTCCAACGCAAGAGGATGCCAGTGGTGATCCTGATCTGTTGTCTTTACTCAAGGAAGATCTAAAAATCAGACACAATAAGCCTGGTAACGTTTTTTTGGGCTTAGTTCACAGACTGGATCGGCCTGTAGGTGGAGCCATGATTTTTGCTAAGACGTCCAAAGCTGCTTCTCGCCTGTCAGAGTCGGTTCGAAGTCGTCATTTTCACAAACTGTATACAGCAGTTCTGAATGGCGTTCCTACGGCCTCACAGGGCCGTCTAACCCATTATCTGCTAAAGGATAGCCGTACCAACACGGTTCAAGCGGTTCGGCCTGGAACGGCTGGTGCGAAGGAAGCCATTTTGGAGTACCGCGTGATCGGACAAGCAGATGGACTCAGTCTCGTGCAGATTAAGTTGCACACCGGACGCTCGCACCAAATCCGTGTGCAAATGCAGGCGATTGGCTGTCCCCTCTACGGTGACCAAAAATATGGCGGTAATCTGAGCCGGCCCGGTCAACAGCTCGCGCTCTGGTCCTTACTCGCTGGAGCACCGCATCCGGTTAGCAAGGACGATATGAGATTTCACTCGTTACCTCCAGTCCAATTTCCATGGAATGAATGGCCCCGGTCGCTTTATGAGAACATGATTACGTCTGAAATTTGAACCGGAAAGCCCTGCCCTATCTGGATATCAACATCTTCAACCCCATTTGCACAAAGAACCTGCAACGCATGTAAACAAACATGCATTGCAGGTTCTTTTTTTTGCAGAAAATTAAATTAATGCGTCATCCCATCCTTTTATGACGAGGAAGCCACGGACTGTCCCTTCTTGCTGTTTACCAGCTGTTGACGGGGATGGGCGTTTTGTGCATTCGTATTTTTGATGAAAAACGCTAAAATCAGAGCGGCCACACTCAACACTGTTGCAATGATAAAAGCCGAGTTAATCCCATAAATTGTAGCTTGGTTGCCTGCAGCCAGCATCCCCGCTTTATCTGTCACGGTCAGTCCCTCAGATGTAACAATCGATGTCAAACGGTTGCTGCTCTGTGTTGACATCACTGTCACCAGAATTGCCGTCCCAATCGAGCCAGAAATCATACGCAGCGTGTTACTCATCGCCGTACCATGTGCATTCAATCGTTGCGGAAGCTGATTCAACCCGGCTGTTTGGATCGGCATCATCAGCAACGACATCCCGAACATCCGCACCGTATAATTAATTAACAGTGTCATATAGGTGGTTGTTTCGGTCAACCGTGTAAATTCCCAAGTCGTTATAGCCATGATCAGCAAGCCAATTACAGACAACCAGCGTGCTCCGATTCGGTCAAAAATAGCCCCCGTTACAGGAGACATGAGCCCCATCAGAATCGCTCCCGGTAACATTAGCATACCGGACTGGAGCGGTGTAAACCCCCGAATATTTTGCAAATAAATCGGAAGCAATATCATACCGGCGTACAAAGCCATCGTCACAATCACGTTAATGATTGTCGTCAAGCTGTACACATCGTATTTAAAGATACGGAACTCCAGCATAGGCTCATCTGCCTTCAGTTGGCGAACAATAAACAAAATAAGCGCAATAGTCCCAACGATAAGCGTAGACAGGACCGGAATACTTCCCCAACCCGATGTTCCTGCATCACTAAAGCCGTATAATATTCCACCGAAACCGAGCGTAGACAAAATGATGCCGGGAATGTCCAGCTTTGGCTTGGACTGCTCCGTTACATTTTTCAGAAAAATAAATCCGATCACAATCGAAATCACTGAAATCGGCAGGATGATCCAGAACAAAACCCGCCAGTCATAATGCTGTACTATATAACCGGATAAGGTTGGCCCAATGGCTGGAGCAAAACCCATCGCAATCCCCAAGGTTCCCATCGCCCGGCCACGACGCTCTATTGGGTAGATGTTCAAGATAACCACCATCATTAAGGGCATCATGATACCTGCTCCCGCGGCCTGAATAAGCCGACCGATCAGCAATATGCTGAAGCTTGGAGCTACAGCACATAACAGCGTGCCTATTGAAAAAATAGTCATCGCGCTAATAAACAATTTACGAGTGGAGAAACGGGCAATCAAGAACGCGGTCACCGGGATCAATACCCCATTCACGAGCATAAAGCCCGTACTAAGCCACTGAGCTATATTGGCATCTATATTCAAATCACTCATCATTTTCGGTAAAGCCACACTGATCAACGTCTGATTTAATATCGCTACAATCGCGCCAATCAACAGAGCGGCCACAATGGGTGCTCTGCGTACATTACCTGGTAGTGTCATTTGAGGACTGCTCAAGTTGATTCATTCCCTTCGGTGTTAATTTCATGATCATTTGTTTATGGATATCCAGGACCATCTCTAGCTGCTCCTTCGGGATGTCCAGAATGGGCAAGACGCGCTCCATCCACATGGCGTCTACTTTTTGCATGATATCTTTTCCTTCTGGCGTAAGCGTCAGCACTAAGGATCTACGGTCATGCTCATGCCGTCCGCGAGCAATATATCCCGCCTTGGTCAAGCGGTCAACTACCCCACTCATAGAGCTGCTTCCCACATGCGCTATGTCTGCCAGCTCGGATAATCCGATGTTGGGGCGTTTATTCAGAATTGCCAAAGCCATATGCTGAATGGCCGTCAGATCCAAATGCTGCTCCTCATTCCAGAAGGAATAAAATATCGTTTTGTTAACCTCCCTTACCGATTGAATAATCCGGTACACCTCAAGTCTGTCTTCCTCTCTATCACTCACTGGAACCATCCTTCTTTCTAATATCCAATTGACAATCCATATACATATACATATACATATACATATACTAGAAACTATTTGCATACGAAATGTTATTTATTCATAACTATTATTTTATCATCTCTTATGTAAATGTCAACATTCACCCAAATATCACCTATACTTCAACACAAAAAAGCGCGGTATGAATACCACGATAGGTATTTACATCCGCGCACTCCTACTTACCTTAAAATGATAATCTGCTGCGTACAGCTACTTTTCATGTAGCCGCCATTCTAGTTATTCTGCTCGCTCTATTGGTTCCTTTACTCCCTCAGCCTCACTTGTCATTACTGAAGTTTTCGCCTTCGTTGTAATTTTCCCCAACAAATAAACCAGCAAATTTTGATTGTGCTGAGAAATTCGGTTTAGTGCAGAACCCAGAAAATCATCCCGGATTCGCAATCCACGCTCTACTTCTTCTCTCCCTTGATCCGAGATAACAATCCATACAATTCTACGGTCCTTTACGTCTCTGAAACGGGTGACCAGTCGATTCCGCTCCATCCGATCCAGCAGCATCGTAACCGCGGCTGGTGTGGTGGCGAGATATGGGATTAGTTGAGACGGTTTCATACGGCCGTATTCGTTCAAAACCTCCAGCACCGTAAGTTGAGCTTCCGTTAGTGATGGAGCCAGCTGCTGCTCCATATGAACCTTATAATCCTTAGCCATTCTGGACCAGATTTTCGCAAATTCGGTCGTTTGCATTTTGCCTCACTCCTTTAAATAACAGGGTCAGTAAAAGCATCAAAGTTACCGTATGGGCCACCGTCCGGATTGTATTTCATCACATTAAATTTTCGCCATTCAGCCCCGGTTTCCTGCCGTTTTTGGAGCACGAAATGAAAAGGGGAAGGAAGTCTCACTTCGGTTTTGAAGGCTGGTCAGGGTTCGACAGCATGACGGCAAAAAGGTCCTCATTCGTGCCGGAATGGCACGAGAGGACCTCTCTTTTTCGAGCTAAAAAGCGCTTGACTTTCCTATTATTCTATGGACTGAGAAGCTTGCGGCTCACTACGCAGCAGCACATTCACAATTTCGTCCTTCTTCTCCACTGGAGCTAGCAGCTTGCCTGTATCCTTTCGGTCGGTCAAAGGAGCCTTTTCCGAAAGGAAGGACATCGTTTGTCCTTCTGCTGTGATTGCAAATAATTGAACAGCTTCACGGCAATAGAAGGCAGCCACGATTCGAGTTCCATTCGAACGTACTCGTTTGCCTTCCTTGAACTCAAAGGTGGTGATACCTTTGCCGCCTCTTCCCTGTGTAGGATAATCCAGCAGAAGCGTACGCTTACCATAACCGGACTCGGTCAGCACCAACACTTCTCCTTCATCCTCTTCTACCCACAACGCCGCGATAATTTCATCGCCTTCGGCTAGCTGTATACCTTTGACACCAGCCGAGACGCGCCCCATCGCATTAACCTCTTGCTCCTTGAAGCGTATACTCATACCCGCGCGGGTAATCAGCATAATATCCCGGGTACCCTCGCTTAACGTTACCGATAACACCTCATCGTCCCCTGCTACTTTGCAGGCGGCTACGGCACTGGAACGTTTTGTAGCATATTCTTTCAATTCTGTACGCTTTACTTGGCCCTTCTTTGTTACAAATACCAGGCTTTTGCCAATTTCCTCGATGTTTTTGAGCGGGATGACACTTACGATACGATCTTCCTTCGATAACGGAATGACGTTGACAATTGGAGTGCCCGGCTCTTTCCACTTATACTCTGGCACCTGATGTACAGGTAATAAAAAGTATTGTCCGCGCTGGGTGAAGACGAGCAATATGTCCAGCGTATTCACATCAAGCAATTGGGTAACGTAATCCCCTTCTTTAACACCAGAACTTGAACGTTCCCCGCCTGAACGAGTGAATGACAACATACTTGTACGTTTCACATAGCCATCTTTTGAGAGTGTCAGCAGCACATCCTCTGCTCCCACCATGACTTCCAGGTTCACCTTAATCTCTTCTACCTCGCCCTGGATATCTGAACGACGGTCAATGCCGTACTTTTCACGAATTTCCAACAGTTCCTTGCGAATCAGGCTGATCAGCTTGCGATCACTTTCCAGAATAGAACGATATTGTGCGATTTTTTTCTGGATGTCACCCAGTTCTTTTTCAAGCGTGGTGATTTCCAGATTGGTGAGACGATACAACTGCAAAGTCAAAATAGAATCTGCCTGACGTTCGCTAAAACCAAACATCCATTGCAAATTATTTTGCGCGTCCTGGCGATTTTTGGAAGCTTTAATGGCTGCGATGACCTCATCCAGAATGTTCAGCGCCTTGACCAAACCTTCCAGCACATGGGCACGATCCTCTGCCTTTTCCAGTTCATACTGGATACGGTGAGTGACAACTTCGCGTTGATGGGCGATATACGCTTCCAAAATGGACTTTAGCCCAAGCTGATGTGGCGCTTTGTTCACAATAGCTACCATGTTGAAGTTATATGCCACCTGTAGGTCGGTTTTTTTCAGCAAATAAGCTAAAATCCCTTCCGCATCGGCTTCCTTCTTCAGCTCCACAACAATGCGCAAACCATTTCGTCCGCTTTCGTCACGAACCTCGGCAATCCCTTCCACCTTTTTCTCCAGACGGATATTCTCCATGGCGGTTACGAGCCTTGATTTGACGATCTGGTATGGGATTTCGGTAATGACTAGCTGCTGCTTACCTCCGCGCAAGGACTGAATTTCCGTTTTGGAACGAATATAAATACGTCCTTTTCCCGTGCGGTAAGCGTCCTTGATGCCTTCGCCACCCATAATGAGTCCGCCAGTCGGGAAATCAGGACCTTTGATAAAGGTCATAATCTCTTCCAGCTCAATCTCTGGCTTTTCCATCACCGCAATGCTGGCATCAATAACTTCGCGTAAACTATGTGTAGGGATCTCTGTCGCAAATCCCGCCGAGATCCCACTGGAACCGTTCACCAACAAATTTGGATAACGAGACGGCAACACAACGGGCTCTTTGGCCGAGTTATCAAAATTGTCCTTGAACAAAACCGTACGCTTTTCAATATCGCGCAGCATTTCCATTGCGATCGGAGACAAGCGAGCCTCCGTATAACGCATAGCTGCCGCCGGATCATCATCCTGGGAGCCCCAGTTACCGTGACCGTCCACCAGCACGTGACTCATTTTCCAAGGCTGCGCCATCCGTACCATGCCATCGTATATCGACGAGTCACCGTGGGGGTGGTAATTACCCATAACGTCCCCAACGGTTTTGGCCGATTTACGATATGCTTTATCCGGCGTATTGCCCGAATCGTACATTGCATAAAGAATACGACGTTGTACGGGTTTTAATCCGTCCCGTACGTCGGGTATCGCCCGATCCTGAATAATATATTTGGAATATCGGCCAAAGCGGTCACCGACCACTTCCTCCAGAAAAGCTGGCAAAAACTGCTCCGATAAGCTCATGTATACACCTCTTTTGATAGCACTACTCTACGTATTCCGTAAAATCTACGTTTTCCACGATCCAGCGCTTGCGCGGATCCACCTTATCACCCATCAAAGTGGACACCCTGCGTTCAGCCTTGGCTGCATCCTCTATCTGAACGCGTAGCAAGGTGCGTGAATCGGGATTCATCGTTGTTTCCCATAACTGATCAGGGTTCATTTCCCCAAGTCCTTTATAGCGCTGAAGCTCAAAATTTCGTCCAAATTCTTTTAAATAATTATCAAGTTGCTCGTCAGTCCAAGCATAACGCACCGTTTCGAGCTTACCCGACTTTCGAGTTATTTTATACAATGGCGGTTGAGCAATAAATATGCGTCCTGCATCAATAAGCTCTTTCATGTACCGATAAAAGAACGTCAACAACAGCACTTGAATGTGCGCACCATCTGTATCTGCATCGGTCATAATGATGATTTTGGAATAATTGCTGTCTTCCAGCGAAAACTCTGTTCCTACTCCCGCACCGATAGCTGCTGTAATAGCACGGTACTCATCATTCTTCATAATATCCGCCAGTTTGGATTTTTCCGGATTCATCGGCTTGCCCTTTAGCGGCAATATGGCCTGAATTTTGGAATCCCGTCCCTGCTTGGCTGATCCTCCAGCCGAATCGCCTTCCACAATAAACAACTCATTACGTGTAAAATCCTTGGACTGCGCAGGCGATAGTTTACCATTCAAATTGGAACTTTCACTGCGCTTTTTACCGGAACGCATTTCATCCCGAGCTTTACGTGCAGCTTCACGTGCTCTGGATGCTTGAACTGCCTTCTTGATCAAAGTTTGTGCTATCTGCGGATTTTCTTCCAAAAAACGCTGCATCTGCTCAGATACGATGGCATCCACTGTACTCCGTGCCGAAGCGCTTCCCAGCTGATCCTTTGTCTGGCCGACAAATTCAACCTCAGCCATCTTGACACTGATTACAGCCATCATGCCCTCACGTAGATCGTTGCCCTCCAAGTTTTTATCCTTTTCTTTCAACATCACCGTTTTCCGGGCATAGTCGTTCATGACACGAGTGTAAGCGGTTTTGAATCCCGTTTCATGCGTACCTCCTCCACGTGTCGGAATGGAGTTAACGAACGAAGCAATCGTCTCTGTATAACCAGCATTGTACTGGATGGCAATCTCTACTTCAATGTCTTCTTTCTCGGCATTAAAGTGAATAACGTCATGCAGCACATCCTTGCCCTCATTCAGAAAAGCAACAAACTGACTTGCGCCACCCTCATAAAAATACTCATCTGACTTTCCGCTGCGTTCGTCTTTAAGTTGAATACGAAGGCCCGAATTTAGAAAAGCAATTTCCTGAAGGCGCTCAGCCAACGTATCGTAGTTAAAATGAATGCCTGCCTGAAAAACACGAATATCCGGTTTAAATGTAATTTTCGAGCCCGTCTTGTTAGTATTGCCCAGCACTTCAAGGCCTGTGGTCGGTTCCCCGACATGCTCCACGCCCTTCTTGTCCTGCCAATATTCAAACCGCTGACGGTGAATCTTGCCGTCCCGGTAAATTTCTACTTCAAGCCATTCCGAAAGAGCGTTCGTTACAGACGCACCTACACCGTGCAGACCCCCGGATTTTTTATATCCCGAACCGCCAAACTTACCTCCGGCGTGCAAAATGGTGAATACAACCTGAGGCGTAGGAATTCCCGTTTTGTGCATTCCCGTAGGAATACCGCGCCCGTTGTCTGATACTGTAACGGAACCGTCCTTATGCATTGTAATATCAATGCGAGAGCAAAACTTGGCGAGATGTTCATCCACCGCGTTGTCTACAATTTCCCATACCAAATGATGCAGCCCCGAAGAACTGGTGCTCCCGATGTACATGCCCGGCCGTTTGCGAACTGCCACAAGCCCTTCGAGCACTTGAATGTCGTCCGCGCCATATTCCGAAGCTCCGCTTTGTGTGCCGGACACTCCCGCAGACAAGTCGATTTTGTCGACCATTCATGCTCCCCCTTTGTCTAATCGTAACCGTGTTTTGCCTTATTCTTGATGATTTTCACCAAAAATGCAAACAGATGTTTTCTTTTACCTTGTCCATTTTAATTCAATATATCCCGTTTCGTAAAGACGGCGAATGAAACAATCAATGCCGCAGCCCCCCAAATGCCCAGTACAGCTAAAGAAAAGGGTAAGGTCATTCCCTCAATGGGGGCGGGGCTTCCAGATAAATAATCGGTTAATTCGAGGTTAACCATAAATAAATATTTAGCACTCTGCCAAGATGAAGCCATGTTTGTCAAAATAGTGCCCGAAATAAGTGCAGCCATCATGACCACGATACTTGCCGCCGTACTTCGTACCAGTACAGATACCATGAAGGCTAACGAAGCTACCACAAGACTGACGAACCAGATCAATCCGGCTTGCAGCATCAGATAATGCCATTGTGGAATCGCGTGTACAGCAGACAAATCCACCGTCGATCCAACAATTTGAAATCCGGTAAATACCGGAACATTAAAACCGCGAAAACCAAAAAACAAGCCTGATATCAGATAGCTAATTACAAATACAGCTAAAATGATGAGCGAGACGAACATATACAATGTCAGCAGTTTGCTCAGCAGTATTTTCCACCGCCTGACTGGGCGAGTCAGCAACATTTTTATCGTGCCTGTCGTCCGTTCTCCAGAAACCAAGTCGGAGGCAATGGCCATAATCAACAGCGGAACGAACAGATTAATGGAATTATCCATAAACTCTCTGGTAAAGGTGACACCACTCGGCTCATTAGGATTCACATCATTTTCCAAATAATATTGCATCTGCTGCACAAAGACCCGACGGTAGGTCTTCCATTCCTCGGGAACCCGGTCACTTCCCAGCGAGTTTTGATTATCGGTAATCGCCTGACGCAGTTCGAGTCGCCAATCATTGCCGAATTTTTCGCGATTGTTTTCTGCCACTTTCATCTGAGCGTACGTAAAAATCGGCACAAGCACAAGTAAAACAAGTAAAATGACATAAAATCGTTTCTTCTTGATAATTTTGAGCGTTTCATTTTGTACGAGCGGTAAAATGTTATTCAAGTATCTCACCTTCCGTCATTTTCAGGAATAGCTGCTCCAGTGTAGGATTGATTTTGGTTACACCTTTAACGGAAATACCGGAAGCCGTCATTTGTGTCACCAGCTCCGCAATATGCTCTTCATCCATTTCTGTAAAAATTGCATCGGCTCCGCTGCCTGCCACAATGCTGTCATCAATTAATTCATCGGCGTTCGTAATTATTTGCACATGCGGAGAATTTTGCAATATGGCAAGACCCTGATCACGAGGCTCCAGTTGCCATACGGCCATGTGCGAGTGCGTATCAACCAATTCCCGCACACCACCTACAGCTAGCACCTTTCCCCGACTTATAATTGCCACCCGATCACATAGCAGCTGGATTTCGCTGAGCAAATGGCTGGAAACAAATACAGCCATGCCTTCTGCCGCTAGCAAACGGATAAAAGCTCTCATTTCCTTGATCCCCTTGGGGTCTAACCCGTTCGTCGGTTCATCCAAAATGAGCAATTTCGGTCTACCAAGCAAGGCTTGGGCTATACCAAGACGCTGGCGCATTCCGAGAGAATACGTACTTACTTTATCATGGATACGGCGATCGAGCCGAACAAGCTCAACGACTTCGCGGATACGCGGCTCGTCTACACCAGGCTGCATACGGGCAAAATGCTCTAAATTCTCCCACCCTGTCAGGTAGCTGTACACCTCTGGATTTTCCACAATAGAACCAATATGCCGCAAAGCCTGCTCAGGGTCACGATTTACATTATGTCCACAGACAGTAATCGTCCCTTCCGTAGGCTTAATTAAATCGACCAGCATACGAATAGTCGTCGTTTTTCCAGCCCCATTAGGACCGAGAAATCCGAAAATTTCACCCGCACGAACGTCGAATGTTACATCATGAATGATCATTTTGCGTTTGATACGTTTCTTAACGCGCTGAACAGAGAGAACTGTTTCGTTATTGCTTCTGTCTCTGCCTGCGCTGCCAACCTGATTGGCGGAATGGAAACTGGACACTGCATCCCTTGATGTCGGATTTTGGGTTATTCCAGCCCCGGTCTTGTCAGCAGATTGGATGCTCATTACTTGTTCCCTCCCTTTTTCACTTCAGCGGGTTGGCTACTTGTAGACTGTTGTTCATTATCCACTTTATCGGCATCCTTCGTGGTTGCAACTGCAAACCCTTGCGCGATACGTTCAGCGATTGCCTGATAGCCCTGTCCGTTTGGATGAAAATGATCGGAAGATAAATAGACGGGCAAATTTTGCTGGAACAAATCGAAAGTTGGAACCAGCGTCATATTGCTGTTTTGGTTGGTAATTGCCATGGCAGCCAGATTCCATTCTGTGACCACAAGATTACCGGGAATTTTCATTTCCTGCAGATCACTGAATGGATTATATAATCCGACATAGATAATTTTAGCATTCGGATTGATTTTCCCTACCTTTGTCAGCACTTTTTGCAGACGTTTGGCGGCATCAGGCACAGCTTTACGCAAACCACTGAGTGTAGGTGGCTCTTTGCCAGTTTGGGCAGCCTGAGCCCCCTGAAATAAATCATTTCCGCCAATCGAGACAATAATGACGTTAGCCTTTTTCAACACATAAGAAACACCAGGCTCATCCAGCTTGGTCAATAGTCCTTGAGTCGTCAGTCCATTAATCCCCAGATTATTTATGAGCTGAGCCTTATGGCCTTCCTGATTATTTAACAAGCTCACCGACCGACGCACAAAACCACTTCCGGAGTCATCCCCCGTGCCTTTGGCCAGCGAATCTCCAATGGCAGCTACCCGAAACTCTCCCGTCTGATTTGTAGCGGATGGCGCAGTTTGTGTCTGCGATGAACCGGAATGCACAGGTTGAGTGCTAACCATTGGCTCTGGAGCCGTGATACTTTGTACTGCTGTAATAAATCCGTACAATAATAGCAATGTGGCGGCAATGGAAACGGAACCGACAGACCGCCAAATCCATTTTGATGAATTCACTCGTGTTCCCTCCTGATAGCTTAGTGAAATAAACATAAGGCTTCTCATATCATTTTGCAAATAAACCGTTCGGAATAAAAGCGCAATAAATGCTTAGAGTCACACATAATTTCCCATGAACATGCAAAAAAAGGATGGCAAATGGCCACCCTTATATTATACTTTCTTGTGCGAATAGTTTATCCTCTCAACTCTAATCAGACGAACCAAACTATTTACTATCAGGGATGAAACTTTTGATCCATTGTCCAAAACTGCCTGGATTTCGACTTTGAATCAGTACCGTCCCTTCACCGCGAAAGCGGCATACAAGCGCTTCTCCACTCGTTACGCTGGACAACCAGCCTTTAGATGCTTTTTCAATTTTATAATCCATATAATCCGGCCATGCCACCAGATGAGCATTATCAATAATACGCTCCTCTCCTGGCGCGATGTAAATGGGATGAATGGCTCCATAAGAGGACAGGAATACCGTACCTCGACCACTGATTTCTACGATAAAAAAACCTTCACCGGAGAATAAACCTTTCATCAGGTTTTGCATTTTGGTGCTTACCTCAATACCTTCCGTGCAAGCCAGAAAACCGTCCTTTTGGACCAACAGTCTATACGTGCCATCCAGTTCCACCGCTTGTACATCACCTATACTGGCAGGGGCTAATAACACCTCAGCCGATCCCCGGGCTGCCCTCAGTTCTTGAAAAAAGAATTTTTCTCCGCTCAGCATTCTGCCTAAACCACGTAACAGTCCACCGTCTACCGTCCCCTTTATATCTACACTGGAAGACATGGAAACCATCGCTCCCATTTCCGCTTTAATCATTTCTCCGGGGTTCAACTGCACCTTGAGCATAGCAAAGGCACCTTCATGCACGATTTCGTAGCTCATTTGTTCACCTGGCTTTCCATAAGTAGTCTGCAATCCATTCAACTTGCTGATATCATACTATAAATACGTCCCTTATGTCTTTTCTGGTATAAAGCAATGGTTATGCCACTGGAGGAATAAGAGACACCAAAAGACCCGCTGAACGTGTCAGCGGGTCTCCAGATTAACGTCACGTCACTATCTTTTCGTAGCAGCGACATGACGTTATGAACGTATTTACGATCATCTTAGTTACGTGTGAACTCTTGTACCCAATATCCATTGTAGTAAGCCACACCAATTTGTGTATATTCTGCCTTCAAAATATTCTCACGGTGTCCCTGGCTGTTCATCCAGGCTTTCATCACTTCTTGTGGTGTTTGTTGTCCCATGGCAATATTCTCACCCGCATACGTATAAGTTACACCGAATTTTTTCATCATATCAAATGGTGAACCATAGGTCGGAGATGTATGGGAAAAGTAATTGTTCGTACTCATATCCTTCGCCTTGACTAAGGCTACTTCTGTAAGCTTCGCATTCGATGCGAGGGGCTTCAGACCTTTTTGGCTGCGCTCGTTATTTACAAGCTTTACAACCTCAGCTGCAAATTGGGACTTGCTCAGTTGTGCATCCGATCCTGCTGACTGGCCCGCGCCTGAGTTTGTGCTTTGTTTTTGGGTCTGTTGCTTGTTACTAGACTGCGAAGCCTTTTGGCTACCCTGTTTGGTTGTTGCTTGTTTACCGGATGAAGGATTTGCTGTTTTGTTTTTAGCCTTGTCCTTTTCAGAACCATCCTTAATTACGGTCTTTGTTATTGTAGTCGTCCCGTTGGACATATTGACGGTATGTCCGTTATTTTGAAACCATTGTTGCAGTTGGGCAGTCAAATCGTCAGCTGGTGAAGCTGATGCCGGAACGATGAATCCTGCGGATAAAATGGCGCTTAGACTTCCCATCACCAGTGTTTTTTTCAACATATTCTTCATTTCGTCATCTCCTTGTTGTATAAATGCCTTGGTGTGAACGCGTCTGGTTACAACTTTGTAATCTTTACTCTAGCAGTATATCATGTTTTATAGAAGGATCAATGGTATAAAAGTTGGAAAAAAAATAGCCCCGCTCGGAATTGACCCATGCGGAACTAAGTTAAAAGTAGTGAGGCTTTAAGTATTAGATTGTCTTGTTATAGGCTGATTATCTAAGCTTTTTGCTGAAACGGTAGCCTTGCTTTTCAAAGCCGATTCGATTGTAGAATGCTCGGGCCTCTACTTGTTTGATGCGGTTATTCGCTCCGGTAATGAATAAATGATAGCATCCTTGCGCACGTCCCCACTCCTCACCACAAGCCACCAGGCGCTTGCCAATGCCCTCGCCGCGATACTCCCCGCTCACGACCAGCATGGTGATTTGTACGGCAGGATCAGGATAAGCCAAGCTTTGAGCCGTATGCATGCCGATTACTCCGACAACACGACCATCCATTTCTGCAACCATCATATTCGCTTGACTGTCCTCCCGCGTTGTTCCCATAACTTCTTTCATTACACCACAAGTCATCGGGTACCCGACTTCTCTTAGTAGTCCAGTTACGGCTTCGCAATCGCCAAGCTCTACGGAACGAATTGTCAGTACTGGAATCATCACATTGTTAGACATGATTTACCTCCACTTTCAGCATATTAGCAGCTTCTTTGGCCGTCTTCCGTGCTGTTTCCACATCTTCTGCAGCGCTAAGCGCTACAGCCATCCGGCGTCCCGGCTTGGTTTCAGGCTTCCCGAACACTCGCACCTGTGTCCGGGGTAGCAATAATGCATCATGCAGACCGCTTATTACAAAATCCCGCGTAGCCACTTCTGCCTTCAAAGTAGCTGAAGCTCCTGGTGTAAGCAGCGTGACGGATGGCACCGGGAATCCGAGAATGGCCCGCACATGAAGCGCAAATTCCGACAAATCCTGCGTGATCATGGTCACCATTCCTGTATCATGCGGACGAGGGGATACTTCACTGAATATGACGCCATCAGCTGTTAAAAACAGCTCTACGCCAAACAATCCGTAACCACCCAGTTCATCCGTAATCGTACGGGCAATGTTCTCCGCCTCCGAAAGCTGCTTGTCCGTCATGCCATGAGGCTGCCAGGATTCGACATAATCCCCATCTTTCTGAATGTGGCCAATCGGTGGGCAAAAAGTCGTACCCGAAACCGATCTGACGGTCAATAAGGTAATTTCGCTCTCAAACGGGACAAAAGCTTCAACAATGACACGTGTTGTTTTGGCACGCGCGCCTTCCAGCGCCGTATTCCAGCAGGATTCTGCATCTTCGAGTGCCCGGCATACAGACTGCCCTTTACCCGACGAACTCATCAAAGGCTTGACCACACATGGCGTGCCCAGCTCATGAACCGCCGACCGCAACTGGTCAAAATTATCTGCAAAACGATAGGCAGCAGTCGGAAGCTGTAATTTCTCGGCAGCCAGCCTGCGGATACCTTCCCGGTCCATCGTAAGACGGGCGGCACGGGCCGTTGGTACTACGTAAAATCCTTCTTGCTCTAATTCTTCCAAAGCACCCGTAGCAATAGCTTCGATTTCAGGTACAATTATGTCGGGCTTTTCCTCACGAATTAGTGCCTTCAACGCCTCAGCATCCTGCATATCCAGACAGTGAGAGCGATGGGCCACCTGCATTGCTGGAGCCAGTTCATAGCGATCAACAGCAATACATTCCACGCCAAGCCGCTGAGCTTCAATAATGACTTCTTTTCCCAATTCGCCGCTACCCAGCAGCAGCATCTTCTTAGCTTTGGCAGAAAAAGGAGCACCCCACATCTTGAACTCTTCCCCCTCTGACGAAATTGCTCTGATCTCTTTTCATCTTTATTTTCAGGGTTTAGCTCCAAGAATGCAATAGTGCTCGGCATTTAAATTTACAAAAAACGCGATTTTTTGATCTTTTTTTTACAAAAATCTGAACTGTGCTTCCACCAGCCCCCGATATATTCCATGTTTTTTCATCAATTGTTCATGATTACCACTTTCTTGGATTTCCCCATGATCCAGTACAACGATATGATCAGCATTCCGGATGGTGGACAAACGGTGAGCGACCATAAACGAAGTTCTGCCTTCCAGTAAAACCTGAAGAGCCTCCTGAATTTTCAACTCCGTTTCCGTATCAATACTGGCTGTTGCTTCATCCAGGATAAGAATTCTCGGATTTGCCAGCAAGGCACGAGCAAAGGATAAGAGCTGTCGCTGGCCCATGGACAACATTCCCCCCCGCTCCTCTACCTCTGTTTCATAGCCAGCTGGCAAGTGAACAATGAATTCATGAGCATTGACCGCCTTCGCAGCCGCTTCAATTTCCTCATCCGTTGCATCCAAACGGCCAAATCGAATATTATCGCGAATCGTCCCCGAAAAAATAAATGTATCCTGAAGTACGATGCTAATCTGCCTACGCAAGCTCTCTACCGTGACATCACGCACATCATGACCATCAATCGTAAGCCGCCCTGACGTAATGTCATAAAAACGGCTTAGCAGATTAATAATTGTACTTTTACCTGATCCGGTATGACCCACAAGCGCTATAGATTGGCCCGCCTCGACAGAAAGATTAATACCTTTAAGCGCCTGACGTCCCTTTTCATATTCAAAAATGACCTTTTCAAATTGGATATCGCCCCGAATGGACGGCAAGGCTTTTGCTCCCGGTTTGTTTGCAATATTCGGCTGTTCATCCATAAACTCAAAAATTCGTTCTGACGAAGCCATCGCAACCAGTAACTGATTATACATTTGGCCCAGTCGATTAATCGGTTCCCAAAAGTTCCCAACATAGTTAGCAAACGCAACCAGTAATCCCACCGTAAGCTGATCTGTCTGAATTAAATGCGCTCCAAACCAGAACAGCACAAGCGTACCAAATCCTCCGGTAATATCAATAAGTGGGCCAAAGACCTGATTCATGGCAGAAGCCTTATCCCACGATTTTTTGCTAGAGCTGTTCATGTCGTCGAAATAAGCCATGTTTTCCTGCTCCTGCGTATACGCTTGTGTCACACGAATCCCCTGAATGGACTCATTCAAATGAGAGTTGATACGCGAGTTCTTCATACGGACTTCTTGCCAAGCGCGGCGGATACGTACGCGCAGCTTGGTCGAGATCAAAAACATGATCGGAACGGTCACAATTACCGCCAAACCGAGCTTCCAGTTAATAAGCAGCAAAATGACAATAATTCCGATAAGCTGTACGCAGTCAATCAGGACATTCACTGCACCGTTCGTAAAAAGATCCTGTAGCGAGTTAATGTCATTCGTCACGCGCACTAATACAGAACCTGCTGGTCTCTTATCAAAAAAGTTAAAGGATAGCTTTTGAATATGCTTGAATAAATCTTCACGCAAATCGTAAATAACCCGTTGACCGATAATATTGGTGAATTTAATGCGGTACGTGCTGGCTGCCCATTGAATTAAATATAACAAGAGCACGGCACCCGTGATGAGCAGCAGTAACTTTACGCTGGGCAGTGCAGGCCATGCGGGAGCAATTGCCTTATCAATGGCCAGACTGATCAAATAAGGAACGGTCAGCTTGGTAATGGTGCCGAGAATCATCATGACCAGAAGGATCGGCAGAATCTGACGGGCATAAGGCTTCATGTATGCCAGCAAACGTTTGAATTCTGACCAGTTAAACGGTTTGTCAATGACATCATCATCTTGATAGACAAAGCGTTCATTCGTTGGCTTTTTTAACGGTTTGACTTTTTCTGCGGGTATATTCATGGTCTCATCTGCCCTTCGGATACACCGTCTGGAGCCTGAGCTATGTAATCGGCGTATTGAATATGATACACATCCTGATATGGACCTGGAGTAGCAATGAGCTGTTCATGTGTTCCACGCTGGACGATTCGTCCTTCCTCAAGCACCACAATCTCATTGGCATGACGAAGTGAAGAGATTCGATGAGCAATTATAAATGTTGTTCGACCACGCATAACCTCTTGAAAACCGGTCTGTATTTCATGCTCTGTCTCCATATCAACCGCACTGGTAGCATCATCCAGTACCAGAATTTTCGGATTTTTGAGTAGTGCGCGCGCGATGGCGATCCGTTGTTTCTGCCCTCCGGACAGTCCCAATCCACGTTCTCCGACGACAGTGTCATATCCCAGCGGTAGTTCAGTTATGAATTCATGTGCCTGAGCCAGTTTGGAAACGCGTATGATGTCATCCATACTGACATGACTTAATCCATATGAAATATTGTTGCGTATAGAGGACGAAAACAAAAACGTCTCCTGAAACACGGAAGAAATTTGAGCACGTAAATCGCGAATCTTCAAGTGACGTATATCCTTGCCATCCAACTTGATACTTCCTGCATTCACATTATAAGCGCGCATGAGTAATTGAATAATGGTAGACTTCCCTGACCCCGTTCCGCCTAAAATTCCAATGACTGATCCCGGCGGTGCGTCTAAATTGATGTCAACAACAGCAGGGAGCTTATTTCCGTAAGCAAAGGTAACATGTTCAAACGTAACATGTCCTTCCACCTGATCGGCATCGAGTTTAAGTGCTCCGGCTTCATCGGTTACATCTATGGACTGATTTAGCAGTTCCAAGACCCTTTCACCAGAAGCTTTGGACTGCGTATAGTTATTGATATGAAAGCCAATGCTCCAGATGGGGCCGATAATATACCAAATTAAGCTAAAGAAAGCGACGAGCTGCCCCAAGGTCATTGACTTCTGAATGACCAGATACCCCCCCATGCCCAACAGCAGGACCACACTGACAGAAGCTATCAGTTCCATTGCGGGGAAAAACCGACTCCATAAGGAAGCAGCCTGAATTTGATTACTTTTGTATTGCTCATTACGTACTGAAAATTTCTCAACTTCATATGATTCGCGGGCAAAAGATTTGACGGTTCGCACACCTGTTATATTTTCTTGGACCGCTGTCGTCAAGGCGCTAAGGGCAATCCGCATTTCCTGAAAGGTGGGATGAATCCGGGATTCAAACTTGAATGTGACGAAGAGTAGCAATGGCATGCTGATCATCGTAATGAGGGTGAGCTGCCAGTTAATATACAGCATCATCATAGAGCCGAATACGACCATCAGTAGCACATTGAGGAGTTGGGCAAAACCAAACCCGATAAAGTTACGAATTGCCTCCAAATCACCAGTCAGTCGGGACATGAGATCCCCCGTTTTGGCAGTGTCATAATATCTGAAGGACAGAAATTGCAGCTTTTCGTAACAAGCATTGCGGAGTCGGTACGCCAAGTAGTTACCTAGCCGTCCACCAAAAAAACCATGTAAAAATTGCATGAACCCTTTGATGATGACTACTCCCAGCACAGTCAGAGCCAGCGCCGGGACTTTCCCGAAGTCACCGGGGATGATAGCGTTATCAATTAGCCTTTGGAGCAGGTTCGGATACACCAGTCCCAGGGCCGTCGCTATCGCAAGGCATAAAATAGAAAGAAACAGATAGTGTCTCCTCTCGCGAAAAAAAACTTGCAGTTGCCTGAGCACTTCCATGTCAATGTCCCTCCATTAGTTGCACGACGTTGTTATATGGCTTAGTGAAGTTTACCATTCGCTTTCCAAGGGGGCAAAGAGGATAACAAGCCGTATTCAGGCAGGTTATCAATTGGTGGGTGATTAGACAAATTAAATCGCTTTCTTATTATTGAATATGGCTATTTACTCAGTATTGCTTTCTTTTTGGAGCATGCATAAAACACCGGGTTGTCCCACAACCCGGTGTCCTGAACTTAAATAAATGGTGTACTTATTTATCTTTACTCCAAAGCCGCAATCTTGCCAGCAAGCTCTTCCCAAACCTGTGGCTGCTCACCGCCCATAAGGGCATGCTCCATGCCACGAGTCGTCTCCAGCATTTGCTCTCGAAGCTGAGCTTTCTGCCACATTTGTTCCTCCTGCATCAGCGTAACGTAAAAAGAAGACATTCGTTCTCGTTGCTGATCCACAGCTTCCCCGATTCGCTGGCGTAATATCGGCTCCAGTTTGGTTTGTAGATTCGCTCGCCCAGTTCCTTCAAAAAATAGCTTTGGATTTTTAAAGCTATTCCAATAGTCCTTCCAATGAATAGACTCCTGCAGGGAAATTTCATTCAGCTCGGGAACAGCCCAGTTTCTGGATTCAGGAATCGTACAATCTAGTCCTTGCAACTGGTGGTTCATGTGTTCTACGCACTGTTGTATAGTCTTGTGTACCAAAATTTGGCCCGTTTTTTCCAGCCGGAGTGTGGTTGCCAGCAATTCCTGAGACAGCTCCAGTTCGATTAAACGCATCAGCTCACGACCACAAGATGCAAAAGCCGAACGAAGATCACCTACTCCTTCACGCAGAACAGATGGATGAAAAGCCTCTGCCATAAATTCTCCAGTCCGATAGGACAGCCTTTGACGTACATGATACAGCAATTCATCGGTTTCACCCGATAACACAGATGCACCGTTGCTGTCAGTCAGGCCTAGGAGCGTATGCTCCAATTCTCCACGGATGCGAGTTAATCGCTCTAATCGAATCTCACGTTCTTCCTTGCTATACCGGGCATCGGTTGCATGTTGCTCTATGCGGTTCCGCAGCCGACCCAGTTCCTGCATAGCAGAAGCAATGGACAAACCTGCCAGCTCTTCGGCTGCAAATGCTGAAAAATCATCTTCAAATGCATCAAAACGTGAAGCTGAACGCAGCGAAGCCTCTCCCTGTTCGGCAGCTTCCAACGCCAGCATACTGGAAAGCGGATAAATACGTGGTTTTCGGATTCCATTCGCCTGTAGTTGTTCCTGTACATGCCGGGTAACAGAATGCAGTTCTTCTTCAGAAGAAGCCAGATCTGATGCATTAACTATAAAAAACGTCTGATCCAGCGCCAAGGTCTCTTTAACTCGACCTAGTTGGTTCAGGAACTGGCGATCACCTTGCGTAAACGCATGGTTATAATAGGTGACAAATACAAGAGCGTCCGCATGCTTCATATAGTTGAAAGTCACGCCTGTGTGTCGTGCATTCACAGAATCCGCTCCTGGCGTATCCACTAGCACGATGCCCTGACGGGTCAGAGCGCAATCATAATAAAGGTCGATATGCTCCACAAAGCATGATTTGTGCTCAGACGCAACAAAATCCCGATACTGCTCTAAATCCACCTGAAGCTGTTGTCCCAGCAAGCTTTCAGCTTCTTCCCATCCGGCTGCGGCAGCCTTCAAAAAACTATAATGAGGCCTACCCGCAGGATGGATGCCTTCCGGAGATAAAGCATGAACGGCTTCTTGCCAGCCCGCTGCCGCTGGTTCCCCCAATCCTAATAACCGAAATGAGTATTTAAGATCTTCCCGCAACGCGTCCACTGGTTTCATATGGACGTCAGCCGTGGCATGGCGCTCAGCACTTGCAGGCGCCATTATGCGGTTAATCGCCGCTGTCGTTGGATGCGGCGATACGGGCAACACAGCTTCACCCAGCAAAGCGTTGGCGAAGCTGGATTTCCCAGCGCTGAACGCTCCAAACAGCGCCAGCGTAAACTGCCCGCCCTCCAGCGCAGCGGCGCGGGCATGTAAATCCCGTACCGCCGCTTGCATGGCAGGGTACGGGCTTACCAGGGCAGCGGCAGCCTTCAATCGGGCCGCTGCTGCATCCAGCCGCGTGCGGCGGCCTCCGGCGGCAGGCTGTGCTGACGCCGTTCCTGCTAGCGGCTGCGCCGATGCGTTGCGCGGGCCAGCGATGTCAGAACGCGCAACGCCCGTTGGTGCCGCAGCTGGCGGGGCAGCAGCGGCGGTATTGGACGCCGGTGCAGGCGCGTCCGCACGGGGCAAGCCGCCTGGCGCGGACGCCTGCGGCAGCAAGCTGCGCAGCAGGCTGGCGTGCGAAGCCGAGGCCTGCACGCGGGTGCTGTAGCGGCTCGCCGCGTCCGTCTGCGCCAGCAGCGCAGTGCGTGCATCCGCGAGAGCCGCGCGGCGGGCTTCGGCTCGCACTGCAAGCTGGGCCAGCAGCTGGTCTACCAGCGTTAGCGCCTTACGGCGACATTCGGCGGTCACAGCAGCGCGTAGATCCTTGCAATAGTTCAACGTATACTCCGGCGACAACGCATTTTCCTTCACCGTCTGCTCTACCAGTTGCCGGTCCGTCACAGGGCGGATGTCATCCAGCTCCTGCTCCATCGCAGCGGACCACAAACCCTGACTGTCACCCCAAGACCTCAGTAGCTCCCGTACATGGGGAAGCAATTGTCCCTCCACCTGATCAGTCAGCATTCCTGTCAGCCGTTCCAAACGGCTTTCCTTTTCTCGCTCAGTCTTTCCTCCTGCAAACCATATTCCTGTTTTGAAGCCCGGCTTGCGGCTCTCTAAGTATTCGCCTGCGGCTTCACGTAGCTCCGCTGGCGTCAAATGTGCGTGTTCCAGTAAATGATCCAGCTCTTGACGCAGTCGTTTACGCTCCTGCTCCGGAAGCACCTTCCAGTGTTCATCTTCTTGCTGCAAGGTTTTCTGCTCTATATCCAGGCGCAAAATAGCTTCTTCTCCACCTGCTTCTTTTAACAGTGTGTTCAGTTCCTCTTCTTCAGCTGCCTGCACAGTCTCCACATGTTGCTCTACCAAATGATGCATAGAGGACACTAAACTGTATGCCAAAAGCTCTGTTTTTCGCTCCAGCAATTTCGGAATCAGATGCGTCAACTGTTTCCACTGGTTCCATGGATGATTCTGCTCTTTCAAGGAAGTAAAAAGGATATCCGTATAATGTACCTGCCAGGCATGAAAGCTGGTCTCCACCTCATTACGATAACGTGTAAATGAAAGCTCTCGCTCCCGGTGTTTATCGATTTGATTGATGATCAAATATAATGGCTTGCCCCAATCCGACAAACTTTTGGCAAAGGACAAATTATTTTCAGATTGGACATGATTGTAATCCATCACATAAAAAACAATATCTGCCCAATGTAAAGCAGAATGTGTCGCCAGCGCATGTCCGTGGTCTGTGGAATCTACGCCTGGTGTATCCAGCAGCACTCCTCCGCTAGATAATATCGGAACATCCTCCCACACTTGAACCGATTCATAGGCTCCACCATTTTTACAATACTCAGCAAGCTCGGACAGGGACGCTTCCATGCTTTCCGGCTCTGGGTTTTCCGCTGATTTGGCTGGATGAATGAGCGCTCTCGGACGTCCATAACGGATGGACACTACATTAGCGCTCGTAGGCACCGGTCCAGACGGCAGTACAGTTTTACCACACAGGCTGTTAATCAAGCTCGATTTACCCGCTGAAAAATGTCCACAAAAGGCAATGGTCAGCTCCTGCGCATATGCTTTTTCCAGCAGATTACCCATCGCCTTCGCTCCCGCTTCATCCCCGGCTTTACGCAATGTATTCTGTATCTGTTCTATCGTAACCAACCACTTTCCCGCATCTCCTGTAATCGTTTGCATCATAAGCTACGGTTCCACTCCTTATCACTTGTCTGCACCAAATAGTTATATTGTAGCATTCCTAAGCCGTTGTGAGAATCATCACATCAAAAAAACTAAACAGCGCTCCCCGCCAGTACTTGGCATTAGGGAACGCTGTTTTCGTACATGATAATAATAAGTTCATTTTATACTGTCCAAACGGATCATTAAAAATAAATATTTAGGCAACCGAATGCAATTCATCAAAGCCCTCAAAGAGCACCGACGAAGCAAGATATGTATACAACGGGTGAGCCTGCTCATCACGTACATTCACCTTTTAGAACATGGGGAACGCGACACCATAATTCAGGGTCAAAATGTATGCACACTTCATTGGAACGAGGCTCTATCCATATCAGGATGGTCTGCAAGGTTCGTGTATATATGCGCCTTCGGGCTGGTTAAACCAGCCGAGCCGCCTACACCGGAACATGCAACGCATGTCGTCCGCGAATTGAACTTAATTGGCTGCAGTCTCAAGCACTGGCAGCAAAATTTCAAATACTTGACCATGCTGTAAAATCGTAATCCCACGGGATTTGTCCTTCATTACGACCACTTCTGGCTTTTGTGACATACGCTCCAGATAATGTTCAGGTACATCACCGGAATGACTAACTGTGATTCCCTCAAGCTCGCGCTCTTCGTTTTCAGCAAATTCTGTTGTTACAATTTGCTCAAAAATATCAGAGAACGCTTCAAAATTGTCTGTATATACCGAAATGCACTTCATACTCTTCATCCTTTTCTACACATAAATGGTTAAACCCTCTGTTACTCTGTGGGTCTTTAAGCTCTACGTTCCTTATCTTTTCTGATAAGAGACGTTTTCATACGTTTCTTGCCTTCCCTGCACACATCAAGTAACGGACATACCTGACATTGAGGATTTTGAGCTTTACAATGGTAGCGTCCGAAAAAAATAAGCCTGTGGTGGGTCAAAGACCATTCATCCCTAGGTACCCTCTTCATCAGCTTTTTTTCCACCTCAAGCACTGAATCATCCCACCCTGCAAAACCGAGCCGTTTGGAAATACGCTCTACATGCGTATCTACCGCAATAGCCGGTACATTAAAAGCAGTAGATACTACGACGTTAGCCGTCTTACGGCCAACACCGGGTAGCTTAACCAGTTGATCGTGCTCCGAAGGTATCTCTCCCCCGTACTGGTCTATTAAAATACGACAGAGGTTATGAATATGCTTGGCCTTGTTTCGGTACAAGCCGATTCTGCGAATATCCTGCTCCAGTTCCTCAAGAGGAACAGCCAAATAATCCTCAGGTGACTTGTATTTTTGAAACAGGTCTGCCGTTACTTTATTGACCATCTGATCGGAGCATTGAGCAGACAATAACACGGCGATCGTTAATTCAAAAGCATTGTCATGGTTCAACTCACAATGGGCATCCGGAAACATCGTACCGATGGTGTCCAATATATGACGTGCGGTTGCTGCATTCACGGAAATCCTACCTCCTACCAAAAAAAACGTCTTGATACGGGATAGCCCGCATCAAGACGGTCACTCTAAATAATCATCCGGAAAGAAACGAATACTATTTGTGCATGACTGCCTGCATAGGCGAGAAATACACTCCTATATTATCATTATCTGTCACAGATTGCACGTGAAAAGTGTGTAAATCTCCAAGAAATTTTCATACTGTCTGATCGGTTAGCGGCTCATGGGATGATCCAAATCTACATGTCCCATTAAGGACTCTAAAGATTGACCATCTACGAGCAAATCCAGCGTTTTGACTTCCTTGAATTGGAACATCGTTTTCTTCAAGGCATCGATAGCTAATTCCTCGCCACCAGCTCCCAATCGAGCCTCGTCCGGCAGAGAAATATCAAAAGTCAATGCACCGTTATCTAATTTGATCTTATGCACGGAAATTTTCTCGGACCACAACGGGATAAGAGCAGAATCCCCACTCTTTTGCAGAGCTTCAAACGCTTTTTGCAATTTTTCCAGCTCGCTTGGATAGGTAATTTCCTTTTTCTGTTCTTTCAAGCCGTTCTCTTGTGTATCCGTATAGTACACCGTAATCTGCTGTGTTTGTCGATCTCCTGAATTTTCCGTGTCCGTCTTGGTCTTTGTAGGCTCTGTTGACGGAGATGCAGGTGTTTGACTCGCCCCATTATTTTCAGCAGATTGAGCCGAAGGTTCAGGAGTCGTCTGTTCAGGTGTACTATTTTGTGCATTCGAAGTTTGTGTTTCCTGAGATGGAGTCGCAGGAGCCGTTGTTTGCTTAGAGGCACACCCTGCACCTGCAATGGCAAACAGTGCCAGCAGACCTGCAATTACGATTTTCTTGTTCATATGTCCCCCTCCTTGCTTGACGTTGACAAGCGATTTGTTGAAGATCTATTTTACGTCGAGATACTCTGTGATTCCATCTGCAATCCCTTGAGCTACCCGGTTTTGAAAATCTTCATCAAACAGTGTGGCTTCCTCTTTTGCATTACTCAGATATCCTACTTCAAGCAATACGGCTGGCATAGTCGTTTCCCGAATTACATGGAAATTGCCATAACGAATGCCTCGGTCTGTCAGACCCGTCGCAGGAGCAAAGTACTTATGCATAACGTTAGCGAACGCTTTGCTTGCACTACGCTGGTAATACGTCTCTGTACCGTTGGAGGCTGAGCTACCGCTGCTGTTAGCATGAATGGACACGAACACGTTAGCATTAAGGTTTTCAGCTACTTTTACGCGCTGTTTAAGCTCCAAGAATGTATCATCACTGCGTGTCAGCACAACCTCAAGCTTGGGGTTCTGCTTTAATATGCTTTCTACTTTCAGAGCCATAGCTAAGTTGAAGGTCTTTTCATAATTTTTTCTTGAAACACCAACTGCTCCAGAATCTTTTGCTCCATGGCCAGCATCAATAACAACGACCTTTTTACCATTGCTGTTAGTTGGTGATGTCTGCGTGTCATCCGGCTGTGAGCCATCTGGTAACGTTGCGTCTGGCGTGGTATTCACAGAATCTTTGGAAGCCAGATCGACGATAACACGATTCGAACCATCATTATATGCGGTATAATTCATGGCATGTTTCAAATCAATAACAACGCGCACCGTTGAAGGTTCCTTTTGGAATAAAGCATAACGGATACCGGACACATCCGCTTCATTCTCAATGTCCAGCGAACCATTTAAGTTGCTATCCAGCTTTTGCTGCTCTCCGAAATTGTCAGCAAACGCAGTCGCTGGCAAATCCACCACTACCCGATCAGGGCCTGCCATCGTAAACGCTTTCGGCTTGACGGCACTGGCTGTTGTGATGGTTAAACGGTTTTGGCTGAAACTAACTCCCTGCACCTGTGTAACACCTGAGTTCGCATTATTCGTTGGTGCAGTAACACTACCAGTACCTGTACTGTTATTTCCGGACTTGGGAGGTGTAAATTCCCCGTTTCCAGACCCGCTACTGCGGGTATATAATTTTACGGACTTGGAGCTGCTGTCCCATTTTACGTCCAGTCCCATTTGCTCGCCGATAAAACGAAGCGGTACAAGGGCATAATTGGAACGCAGCAGAGGCGAAGCATCCAGACTAATGTCGCTTCCATTGACAGTCGCCGTCTTACTTCCGATTATCATTCGGATCGAGGTACTGTCTTTCTCAATCGTTATGGTTCGCGCCTGCTGCTTCCACGTCACGTCATATCCCAAATTTTCAGAAATTACGCGTAGCGGGACCATTGTACTTCCGCCAATTACTTGTGCCTTAGCACCACTAGGGACACTTAACTGTTGATCGTCGAGATAGATTTGTGTTCCACTCGAAGCCGCATGTCCATAACCCGGAACCGCCCACATGAAGACAAATAATAACAACAAAAAACCAAATTTCTTCATTCGTCACCCTTCCATTCATAATTTTTTTGCCACATGCTCCGGTGCGGCGACCTGATATACGCGCTTATGTAATATCAGACAACCTTATAGACGTTATCTCACACCAAAAGTTGCGAATATATTCCATCATAACAGAAATATACGTGCCAAAGAACTATTTTTGTCGAATTTTGACTAAAAATATAGATCATTCGCTTTCCGTCAAAAGTCACAGCCAAAAAAACTAAAAAAGCTACTTTTCACCCCATGAATTTTCATTAAAAGGTGGAAAGTAGCTTTTATTGTAAACATCCTTAGTTAAGTGATTCAGTTGCTCCTGTGCCTGTTCCAAGATACTCCTTCAACCCATCGACAATACCTTCGGCGATCTTTTCCTGTGTTTCTTCTGTGAACATGGCTGCTTCATTTGATAAATTACTAAGGTAGCCACATTCCAGCAATACAGCGGGCATTTGTGATTTTCTCGTCACCACATGGTTTGCCACCCTGATGCCATTATCCTTAAATCCGGTAGCCGCTACAAGATATTTATGCATCGCCTTTGCCAGTGCCAAACTGTCCTGGCGTGCATAATAGGTTTCAGAGCCATTGGTTTTTCCTTTATCTGAAGCTAGCATACTATTACCATGAATGGATACAAACACGCTTGCCTGTTGACTATTAGCCAGTTGTGGTCGTTCATCCAGCGTGGGATACGTATCTCCATTGCGAGTCAATACGATTTGAATGTCAGGATCATTTTGTAGAAGCTGCTCGACCTTTAACGCTACCGCCAATGTAAATTCCTTCTCATGTCGCCCAGTCACACTACCTGCCCCAGGGTCCTTGCCACCATGTCCGGGATCAATGACAACGATTCGCCGTCCTTCGACATTCGTTGGTGTTACCACTACCGGATTCACACTACGCTCACGCAATTGAAGGGTGATATCGCCTAGGCCATTGGTTAAAAGGTCGTAATCACGTGCTTGATTTAAAGCAATGACAATGCGTACGCCCCCATTTTGTCCATCTGTGGGAGCAAATCTAATTTCCTGCACATCCTCACTGTCACTATTCGTCAACGCCCGCGTGCCATCGGTGCGAATCGGGAACGGCTGAAGAAAATCAGTCGCCAGTGAAGCCCCGGGTAAATCTACAACAATACGATCATTCCCCGTCATTTTGGATACTTTAGGGGTAACATCTTTGTTCAGAGAAATCTTTAACGTTTCACCCTCAAAAGTAATATTTTGTACAAGCAACGCATTTGCTGTGGTCTGTTCTGTATTTTGCTGCTTGGCTGGTGAAGATGCGGCTTCAGTATGCTTGTCTGCTTCAACTGGATTTATTGTCGTCGCTGTTGCTGAAGACGTTTTATTGGTGCTTGTTGTACTCTGTGTTGACGTTTGCGACGATGGTTGGGATTGAGACTGTTTACTCACTTGTTGAGTTACAGCCTTTTGACTGAGATTAACGGATTTACTTTTATTATTCCAATCTACTTTTAGCCCCATTTGCTCCCCAACAAAACGCAATGGGACCATGGTCGAGCTTCCCCGAAGCACAGGAGGTGCATCCAGACTAACTGTTTTTCCATTCACATCAGCCGATGTACGGCCTACATACATGGACATATCGGTACTATTTTTTTGAATTGAGATTTTATAGGATTGTGGTTCCCACTTGAATTGATATCCAAGCTGCTCCCCAACCACCCTTAGCGGTACCATGATTTTTCCATTGACCATTTCAGGCTTGGCATCTGCAGGCGCTTCCACCCTTTTGCCATCTAAAAACAAATCTGCTCCAGCCGCATTCGCATGAGGGGAGGACGGCCACAACCAAATCAGGATAGCCGCTAGTATCACCCAACCATATTTCTTCATTCTCATTCCCCTAACTTATATATGTATTTTTTGGTATTTCTCACAGACACAGTCCTTCAATCATTTTACATTTACAATACCATGCTGAGTCGAACCGTCAACCCCTTATTTTCCAATTTATTTTTTGAGCATGATAAAAGCCCGCAGGCAAAAGTAATGCCAGTACGGGCTTTCTGTCTAACAAATGAGCTAGCTATATGACTACGTATTGAAACTGAACTGGGAATTAACCCTATGCGCCTTGTTTCGCAGCACGTTTTTGTTCATAAGCCAGAATTTCAGATTCATGCTGGAGTGTCAGGCCAATATCGTCCAAGCCTTGCAGCAGGAACTGGCGGCGATGTTCATCCAAATCGAATTCAATTTTCAGACCATAATCGTCAGTGATCGTTTTATCATTCAGGTCGATGTTTAATTGGTAGTTATCATGCTGCGCCGTGCGCTGAAACAATTCCTCTACTTGCTCTTCAGACAGCTTGATCGGCAATATACCGTTTTTAAAACAGTTATTATAGAAGATATCCGCATAAGACGGAGCAATTACGCAACGAAACCCATAGTCCATAATCGCCCACGGCGCATGCTCACGTGAGGAGCCACAGCCAAAGTTAGCGCGAGAGATCAGCACAGACGCCCCTGCATAACGAGGCTTGTTCGGTTCAAATTCAGGATTGATATTGCCCGCTTCATCAAACCGCCACTCGTAGAACAGAAACTGTCCAAAGCCCGTACGTTCAATTCGTTTCAAAAACTGCTTAGGAATAATAGCATCTGTATCCACATTCACCCGATCCACAGGTGCTACAATTCCTTTTAATGTTGTGAAAGCTTCCATCGTAATTCCTCCTCTGTATCCTAGCGGACTACTTCTTCCTGCTTGAATTTCCAATCCCGTACATCAACAAAATGTCCATGAATCGCCGCAGCGGCTGCCATTGCTGGAGATACCAGATGAGTCCGTCCTCCGCGTCCCTGACGACCTTCAAAGTTACGATTAGAAGTCGATGCACAACGCTGTCCCGGTTGCAGTACGTCTGGATTCATCGCAAGACACATACTGCATCCCGCTTCACGCCACTCAAATCCTGCTTCTGTAAAAATGACGTCCAGCCCTTCTTCTTCAGCCTGAATTTTCACACGCCCCGAACCTGGTACGACGATGGCCGTTACTTTGTCAGAAACCTTGTAACCTTTGGCAACCTCAGCGGCTGCACGCAAATCTTCAATCCGCCCATTGGTGCAGGAGCCGATAAACACATAATCAATCGCAATATCCGTGATCGGAGTACCTGGCTTCAAATCCATATATTCAAGCGCTTTTTCAGCTGCTTTACGTTCGTTTTCGGTTGGCAGTTCTGCCGGAATCGGTACGGTTGAGGAAATATCTGTACCCATCCCCGGGCTGGTGCCCCAGGTTACTTGCGGAATCAAAGCATCTACGTCAAACTCCAGCACGACATCAAACTCAGCGCCTTCATCTGTGACAAGCTCTTTCCACTCAGCAACCGCTTGCTCGAAAGCAGCTCCTTGTGCTACATGTTGACGTCCACGCAAGTAATTGAAGGTGGTTTCGTCCGGTGCAATCATTCCTGCTCTGGCTCCGCCTTCAATGGACATGTTACACACAGTCATGCGCTCTTCCATGCTCAATTCGCGGATAGATTCACCTGTGTACTCAATAACATAACCTGTGGCGAAATCTGTACCGTATTTGGCAATGACACCCAAAATCATGTCCTTTGCTGTCACACCAGGTTTGCGGCGGCCTACAAAGCGAACTTCCATCGTTTTGGCTTTAGCTTGCTGGAGACATTGTGTTGCCATTACGTGCTCTACCTCACTGGTTCCGATACCAAAAGCGAGTGCTCCGAACGCCCCGTGTGTGGAGGTATGGCTATCACCACAAACAATCGTTTTGCCCGGATGAGTCAGACCAAGTTCAGGCCCCATAACGTGAACGACACCTTGATCCACCGTATCCAGATCATACAGTGTAACACCGAAATCACGGCAATTTTGAGTTAATGTATCAATCTGCTGCTTGGAAATCGGGTCCGTAATATTGTAACGGTCCTTAGTCGGCACGTTATGATCCATCGTTGCAAACGTAAGCTCTGGACGACGTACCTGACGTCCGCTAAGACGTAATCCCTCAAACGCCTGCGGCGATGTTACCTCATGTACGAGGTGAAGATCAATGTACAAAATACTCGGCTTTCCCGCTTCCTGATAGATGACATGGTTATCCCAAATTTTCTCGAACATGGTCTTTTTACTCATCATTATTCACCCCTGTGTTTTTCGAACCTATTGGAGAGAAGCTAACGGCTCTCTCTTGAATGTCAACAATATACCACGGGATGTTTGATTGGTCTAAGATATGATATCTATAGAAGTGATAGGTTAAGGCTATAAGGATGGATACTATGAACTCTGTCGCCTTTTCTAAGGTACTGCCAGTTATTACATTAAGGATTTGTTTGAATATTCATACTGCGAAAGCTGAGTCAATTATATATTCTCAGATAATGTTGACAATATAAGGAATAAACTTGTACAATTAGGAAAATATTTTTTTTGGATTCCATTCTTCGTTGGTAACAAGGATATTGGAAATCGTAATAAGAATCATCTTAGCGATTGCTATAATGGTTCTTTTTTTCCTCTACTTTTGCAAAACTGTTCGTATTTGATTTTGTTAGCTCTTAATAACTATATAAAGTATAAAACGAAATATAGTTATATAATTTGATATAAATTACAGGCAATTAACAACGGAGCAAGAATTTTATGAATATCATCATGATGCGTTTTGTTGCAACAAATAGAAAACTGACTACGAGATTCAGCCGAAGATAACATTCACATCCTAAAAGGGAGTTGGAATGATGAAACAAAATGGAATATCCGTTGAAAACTACACTCCAATTTTGATTGTCGGTACGGGGATCTCAGGGCTTACTGCTGCTTATTATTTGTCGAAAAATAATATTAAGTACACGATTGTAACAAAAAAGAATGCACCCAAACAAAGCAACTCCTTTCTTTCAGCCGCAAATACTCGGGTTCCATCAGAGAATGAAGTTAACAATATTATTAATCTTACTATTGATAAATGTGGAGCAGATCGATCAGTAATTGAAGCGCTATATAGGAATTCCAACATAATTATAAATTTCTTCAAAGAATTAGGAATTCCTTATGAGAAAACATCCTTTGGTATCATGCCTGAATGTTTGATTAAATCACATGGGGGAAAGAAATTAATCAATTGTTTGTTACAACATATTGAACAACCGATGTGTAATAAAATTTTGATTCATTTGGAAAAGTACGATCAAGGAATTATCGCAATATTTTATGACACACAATCAGATCAATTTATCAGAATATTTACAAATTATTTGGTATTAGCTACGGGAGGATATGCAGGACAATTCTGTTTCAATGATAATTCGCCGGGTTCAACTGGTGAAACGCTTATCTTAGCTAAAAAAATAGGTGCAAGATTAAAGGGAATGTCTACAGTAATGTGTCATCCTTGGTCTATATATAACGGAAGGCAAATTTTATTGGGCGGGGTTGTATCTTTGAGTCAAGGGAAAATAATAGATGAGGATGGAGTTCAATTATTAAAAGATAAGTATATTTGTGATGCAATTGCTCGAGATGATTACCACGAAATGATTGATGAGATTTTAAAATTCCAACTTGAATGTATCAAACAAAAAAAAGACATGTACTTGGATATGAGCCATGCTGATGAAAATGTTTTAAATGAAAAATTCAAAAAATATGGATTTAGTCCTAAGGTAGTTAAAAATAAAAGAATTAAAATTACACCAACGATGCACTATTCTTCAGGAGGAATCGAAATCAACGCTAATGCTGAGGCTATAAACTTGAATCGTGTTTTTGCTACTGGAGAAGCTCAATTTAATGGTGATCTTGGTATAGGAAGAATCCCTGGGCAAGCATTCGCATCGGGGATCGTTTTTGGTAAATTAATTGCGGACAAAATAGCTAATGAAGGTGTTTTCAATACTCAATATCAAACTTCATTTAAAGATCCACCTGAAACGATGCATCTGTATTCAAAAGAAAATAATGACTTTCCGATTGAAGAGTTTCAGAAAAAGTTGTCAACTCTAATGATGGATTTGATCGCTTCCAATCCACCTGTGGTTTCTCTATCATTCCTTAGAAAAAAAATACAAGAAAGTCAAAACATCATATTAAGTAGAGCAAGAGGATCAGGAAAACGATACGAGGATATTTTAACATTGTCTTTTGGATATTTTGTTGCAATGGAAATTATAGAAGATCTTGAAGCAAAGTCAGGCTTGTTGAGTATCCAAAAATAGGATAAAAAGAGTCGCCTTTTTGGCTAATGGAAAGTACCACCCAACCATTCCAAAAAGAGGCGACCCTCATGGATTAGCCTAGGGCCGAACGGCGAACCTTATAGATTCCTCGGGAACTAATGTGGCTATGCTCAAGAAATTAAATTCAACACGCTTTAGTCATTATGACCAAAAGGATAAAAAGCACAGGGCTAAACAGCAATTCGAAAAAATGCCGGTGGAGCTTAAGAATCTTTATAAATGAATTAATTTTAAGATGATTACCAGCAAAATGAACAATGCCAATACAGCAGCTATCGATGTCCAAACTCTTCCGGTGATTCCCTCGTAGTCTCTTTTCATTTCCCCCACACGTAACGCCTCCTTTACTTTAGGGTACTATACTCCATAGGCTATGCGAGGTCTTGGTTAAAGGAAGGGCTTCTTAACAAAAAAAAGCTCCGCCGACCAATTAAGGTCAGCTGAGCTTTTTGATTTATTTAGAGTATTCACTTACATCGAACGTAAGGATACGATCAAACAGCATGTAGTCCTTGCGGCTGCTGAATGGGCCTTTATTGTTATCGTGCTTATTGATTGCGTATGAAGCTGATCCAGAACCAGCCTGTTTGTTTTCGTACCACGAGATAAAGTCATTAACCTCTTTCATGCTTAGGTCAAACTCTTTTTCCAAGCCTGTTGTCATAGTGACCACCAATATTGCACGATCTCCAGTAGTTGGCTCTGGATCAGGTTGACTGCCTCCTCCTCCTAGTGGAGTTGCTGAAGCTTCATTGGAGTATTCTGAATCCACACCATTTACTTTAGCACTCACAACAAAGTAGTATTTCGTTCCATTGGTCAGACTTGGAATGATGAAGTTTCCATAGGCATCTTTTGTTGCTGTAGCAGTTTCAGTGTATTTACCTGACTCCGTTCCGTATTTAACTGTATAGCTTTCTGCATTCTCTATTTGATCCCATTTTAAAGTAACCTTGCCGTCTCCAGCTTTTGCTGTAAGATTAGCGGCAGTATTAACATCTACTAATTTACCATTTTTATCAATATCAATTGCATCCAAATCATAGTGACCCCCGGTAAGCTGTGGTACAGTAATTGTTACATTATGTCTTCCTTCTGGTAGTCCTGTTTTTTCATATGATAGATTTTGTCTTAAAAGCGTTCCATTTTGAGAAAATACTTCATCAATATTATCTATTGTAATTTGCACATTAGTTGGTCTATCTAGGTATCTTGTACCAATCAGTCTCAGTTTTGTTCCATAGAATGAGAACTTAATCTGCGCTCCCGATTGGGTCGTATATTTTGAAGTGCTGTATAACAGATACTACGGTAATACATTCTTTAGAATGTGTCTAAACATAAACTTGCTAATCTATAAATATAATCAATATATTTGCATATTTATTTTTTATTGGGTATTAAAAAGGACTCATGCCAGCTTCTATACTGGTTGAGTCCTTGTTTTTTTTACAATAAACCTCACTTTAGTCCCGATCTTCATACTCATCTAACTGATGACTTACCCATGATCCTGCTCCCCGGTTATCACTAGGCTTTATGTATCTGATATCAGCACCTGCGCCACCTTCTGCACACATTGCCATTGGCGATTCATCGCGATCATATCCCTTTTTCGTCGGATAGCCCTTGAGCGATTCCTTCCTGTTTTCTTCGGCTCCATCCCGATCAATTGTACACACCGCAGAATGTCCGGCTGCTATTGCATCCCCTGTTTCTGGATAACGTGAGCTTGGGAACTCCAGCGTATACCCAACTGCTGCTTGTTGGTTGATTGCTGCCGGTTCAGCATAAACACCCTGTACGGAAAAGATAGCTGCCAGTAACAATACGATTAATCCTTTTGCGATTCCTTTTATCATACGACCCTCCATAGTATTTAATCTTCTCAATACTATATTGGGAGACATGTCGAAGTATCGCGTATATTGTCACATAATAAAAAGGACTCATACCAGTTTTCGGGCAGAGCTCATTACTCCAGAAATTAAAAACCACATTTAAACTTATTTTTGAATATATAGACATTAATGTTTAGACTCCCTTTTTCAATTTTGTATGATTACTGAGCAAATAAACAAAAAGGGGATTTATACATGAAAAGAAAGCTCAATTTAATTTTATGCTTCACTTTACTTATTACTATTTTCCTCCCATTGTCATCAGTGAGTGCCTATACGGGAGGTTATGCCAACGGAAAAAGTGTTGATGCAATGATACCTGACATATATTTTATAGGAAGACCCCATGCAAGCAAAGCAAGTACAACACTTATAACAGATAACAATGAAGAAACAAACTATTTACTTCCTAAAGATAAGATGGTTATGATTGATTTAGGTACAGATAGAACTATTGATTCTTACAAGCTTAAAAGTGATTCTAAAAATTTAAGAATTAGTTTCTACGACCGAGACACAGGTTATATAGGCATATTTGAAACCAACGTAGGAAATGGAGAACTGAAGAAGCTTCCAAATGAAAAAAAAGTAGAACGCGTTAGATTCGTCACTCTTTATTCACTTAGTGGTGAAGACATAAATATAAGCGAACTTGACTTTTTCAACAGTAAAGATACAGTACCAGCACCGGAACCTTCTCCAACACCAGATCCTAAACCGACACCTGAACCAACACCGACGCCAAATCCAACACCAAGTCCTGAGCCTAATCCGTCTGAACCTACTGAGCCGACCGAACCAGCACAACCAACTGGCGACCGAGCTATTCTGACTGTAACAATGGACAATGGATTTGATAAGGAATTCGATCTAAGTAAAAAAGAACTCAGTGCATTCATTGCTTGGTATGACGCTAAAGATGCTGGTAGAGGCCCTTCATTCTTTGCTATCGATAAACACAATAACAACAAAGGTCCATTCAGCAACCGTAAGGACTATGTAATATTCAATAAAATACTCACATTTGAAGTAAGCGAGTATTCAACAAAATAATAAACAACAAAGGACTTCATACTGGTTACATACCAGCGGAGTCCTTTTTCACATCTACTCTAAATTCAAATTGATTCGGAAGAAATAAGATTCGTTAATCGGAATCGATTCAGGTAAAAACTTCTCTACGGGGCCTCTATATAATCTAAAGTGTCATTTATGTTCTTCATTCGGTTGTTTTAGAACAAGTAAGAGTTTTTTAATCTCAATCAGTTCGCCTTCGATCCGATGAAGGTGGCTCTGCATATCGTCAATCTCTTGTTCGGCTTTGTAGTTGATCGCGAAGTCAATGATCGATTCATGCTTATCCCTTGCAGCTTGGCGGTTCTGACTCATCATAATGACCGGAGCCTGAAATGCTGCAATAAAGGACAAACACAAGTTCAACAAGATAAATGGAGGTTCATCGAAATGAAAGCGAGTAAACGGCAAGCTGTTCAAGAGTATCCAGAGGGTCAGAAAGATAGCGAAATAAGTAATAAATCTCCAGCTACCGCCGAATGATGCAATCCGATCTGCAAGACGATCTTGCCAGCTTGTCGTTCTTTGGTACGCTTCATCTAAATGAGAAAGAATGCTATTCTCGTAACTATCGACTAGCCGATCAATACGACGGGTATTTTCCTGATTCAATTCAATATCAAAGCCTTGAATATGAGCAGCACTTTTATTTTGCTGTTTTTTTTGAAAAAAATTCATTTTTGACATGTCAACTGCCTCCTTGTTTTAAGGCAGTCGGGCCCAATACTAACCCGTAGGGGAGGAATAGCAACCATACTCAATTATGGTATCTAGTTTTAACCCGACTGCCAATAGACTCCCTGGTTCTGGATCCGGTTCAGACGAACTTCGACTACTCATTGAATGGTTCAACCCCTCTCCCCTTAACATGTTGTGGGCTCCATATTTTACTGATCACACTGGAACCAAATCATTGCCAATACTACAACATTGAAATAAAAACGCCCCTCAGCTAACTGAAGGGCGTCGTTCTGCATGCAGGATAAAGCATACAAATATCCGATTCCCCCAAGTCGAGCTTTAGCACTATACGACGTAAAAGAACCAAAGTTCTTTAGCCACATTAAGAAGAGCCTTAATCCGGCAATTCCTGTTATACCCATTGGCATCTTTCGATGTTTCCGGGCAGTGGCTTATGTTCATATAGGAGCCTCACCTAACGAGGACATCAATATTTCCTTAGCAAGCATACTGCTGTCTAAATGTGCTGTCAAACCCAAATATATTTGCTATATTCCACATGTGTTTGTGCCTGGTGACAGCGACGCTGGCACTCCCCCTTATAACGCAAAAATAATAAGTCGTGGGGCCGCAGTTGCGGCAAACAGATGGTCTAAAACTTACATCATATCATCACCCAACGGTTTTACTACATATACTCTTACCTGGCTTAATGCAGCAGCAAATAGTTCTATATCCGACTTTAACACTTTATATGTATGGTTCAAGCTGATCACCTCAGATAGTTATTCTGCCGTGTGTGGTAATTCCTGCACTAAAGAAAGCTCTGCCGACCATCAGGTTAGCAGAGCTTTTTCTTTAAAATCCTCCAATGGTAACGTTAGGCTGAATACTATGGTGGTGGTTAAAGGCTTGGTCCGGCATAGTAACAATAAACAAAAAGCTAGCCGCGATGACTAAAAATACCATTTTTTTGAACATTGTTTTCCCACACCCTTTCAATAAAATTGAAATACTCAGCTTTAGTTTCAGGAACTGCATGGGCTTGAAAACGAACAAACAACCCCATACAGTTTATAAAGTAAGTTTCATTATTTATTATATGTGACTTTACCATTGCATTCATCAAATATTTAAAGCCATCAATGTACTTCCCTCGGTATAAATAATAAAAACCTAATTCGTAACCAAACCACGCGATATAATCCGGTATCACTTGTCGGGTATACATATCATCTGATGATGGTTGCTGTGAAAAAGTCGCAATTAGCGTTTCAAATCGTTTGAGTATATTGTCTACATCTATGCTAAACTGGTTTGCTGCGATTATAACATTCAGCAGTTTTGAAAGCTTTTCATTCTCGTTAGCGGCTGATGTTGTAGCAATATATTCAACATAATCGTTCAGCAGGCTTATTTCTCCTGACAACAGCTTATATACGTAAGTATTTCCTACCGCCCACTGACTGAACAGGTTTACCCAGTGTTTTGTATCCTCGTCATCCTCTTTAACCCAGTCTAAATCCGCATAGGCGTATGTATATTGTAGAGCTTGTTGATAATCGCCTTGGGCTTCACAAACACTAGCACACAACAAATCGGCGTAAGCAATGTATCCAAATAACGGATTTCTGGTTTCCTTTTCATGCTCCCTGTTCTTTCGATTCTTCTGCTGATGCTTTATGGAATATTGTACTTCAGCTTTCCCTCTCATTTGCCTTGCCATTTCCTCAACCTTGTCCCACTTACGCAAAGACCTGTACACATTAGCCAAATCCTTTAACGCATCAAGTTGTTCTAAATCATCTAGGCGCTCGACATAAGGCTCAAATAGTATAGCTGCCTTGTGGTTGCGGCTTTGGTCGTCACCAATCTGAATCGTGAATATACGATATTGACAGACTGCCAATCGTTCTGAATGTTGATATTTCTCCGCTTCAGCTACCCCCTCATAGAGCAGCAATGCAGCCGCATGTCTTCCCTGCGCCAACAATTCTTCTGCAATTTCAAATAGCTTGGGTGAATACAGTAGATTGTCCATGATGGCTCCCACCACTCGACGGATTGCATCCAACTTGTCCAACTCCGCACAGCGAAACAAAAATGGCTCGATTCGTCTCATATTCGGAGGATGGTCGATGATGTAGTTTTCTATGAACAAGACATAAAAGTGACCTTCCGGTAACCCCATAGCCTCGGTAATGCGATCTATCTGGTTAACAGACATAGATTTATTGCCTGACACTATGCTACTTACTATCCCCCTATTCATGCCCGCTATATGCCCAAACTCCATCATGCTCAAACCTTCTTGTTTTAGATATTGTTCCAATTCTGCTCTAATCGTGGGTGTAACTTTCATAGATAAACCACCCTCCATACAGAAGTACCAATATTTATATATTATTGCATTCTATTGTTGTCCATAATTTAACAGTTGTCAATAATTTTTATTTATTTGCATCGAATGTCGAAGTATATAAAATAAGCAGTTCCAAAGAGTCACTCTGCATTGAAGTCAAATAACCCTGCCACTGTTACCGGTGAGACTTATGTTAATGGAAATATAATCCTTCAAAAAGCAGACACTTACATTGATCTGACTGTACAAAAGTACGGAGGGTTACTTGCTGAGTGGGACTACAAATGATTGGTGATATTATGCTACTCTATAAATAAGCAAATAATTTAATCAAGAGGTGTAATAATGCGGTTTCATGAATTTTATATCGGACAAGTATTTAAAACCAAGTCTTTAAAATTAACTAAAGAGGATATTACCAGATTTGCAAGGGAGTTTGACCCGCAATATATGCATTTAGATGAAGAGAAAGCATTACAAGGTAGATTTAATGGAATTATCGCTTCAGGAATTCAAACATTAGCTGTTTCTTTTAAGCTTTGGGTTGAAACAGGCAGTTACGGTGATGAGGTTATTGCTGGAACTGCTATGAATAATATTAAATTTATTAAACCAGTATATCCAGGCGACGAATTGTACACCATTGTTGAAGTGATTGGAGTAAAAGAGATGAGGAATGGAACAGGACTCGTTACTGTATTGCTGTCGACTTTCAACAACAAAGAGGAGCAAGTTTTTGAAGGCGATTTATCCGTTCTGGTTAAACAGTAAAGTTTCATAAAAAATCAATTATTACAAGTTTGAAGAGGTCCATGCATTTTAGCACGAACCTCTTCTCTTTATTCTAACGTGGCTTGACTTGCGGCTTCATGTTCAGCCACACGTTGCAGTAATTCCTACTAAGTCTTCATTTGACGACCTTGACGTGCCCTTCTACAAACTGAATATCGCATAGATTCTACATCTTGAACCCGTACTTTTCCACCATTTTGGATAACATATCTATGCCTTCTGGAGTTCGACTAGCATTTCCGTCCAATGTAATAATAATAAATTGATATTGCAAATCATATAAATGAATAATTTACTATAAATCTCTGAGATTCGCACTGTGCTATTTTAGTATAGAGGGCTTTGAGAATGCCATTTACTAATCTCAGCCCATAGCTTGTCATTCAACTGCTTTTGTATTGGATCTGTACAAACAACACGATGGAACGAGAAGCATCATACAAACCATAGAGGTATAGCTGCTTCAAGAGTGGTCTAATCTATGTAAAATTTTGGTTCAGTGTAATGAATTTCACATCTTTCCGGGTCAACCTGTTCTACCATAGAAGAGTGATACGCCGTGCTGGGCAGACCAATTTGATCGGGACGGTTACGTCTTGTTCTAAACCAGCTACACAGGCTGTCTGGCATGCGCGGCAAGTACGCCTTTATTTTGATTCGAAGCGGAGTGTCCAGATGTTGAATACCGAATTGGAATACCGTGAGCGCATCAGGAAGTTGGCCGTGTGTATTGTCAAGCACTACCGGGGAAAAGGACCGGACAACGTCAAGGTTTCACTGGATTCGCCGCTCCGGATTACGGTAGAAATTCGAGGTACATTGTCTAATTTGTCCGAAATTCTCGTTCATGAAGGGGCTGAGGACAAGGTCAGGGAATATTGGGACGTCCTTCGTCCCTATCTAGAAAAGGAGTTTATGAACGAAGCCGAAAAAACACTCGGCAGTCCCTTCACTTATACTTGGGAGGTCTGCCCCTCCGTCCATGGAGACGGACACATTATCATTACTCTAGAACTACAACACATACACCGGTTGGATTAGCGGGAAGGAGCTTGTCTCCTCGCTCGCGGATAAGCCAGTACAGGATGCAGCGTAAAGCGGCATTTTTGTATTGGCTTTTTTTATGTTACGAGTTTCATCTATTTCATATAAAAGAGGTGCTGCACTTATGGCAGACAAGGTATTGACCGTATGTCCCTACTGCGGGAGCGGTTGTCAGCTTCATTTGCTGGTGGAAAAAGGACAGGTAATTGGCGCAGAGCCGGCTGGTGGTCGTACGAATGAAGGAACGCTGTGTCTGAAAGGACACTATGGATGGGATTTTTTGAATGACCCGCAAATTCTGACTGCACGCTTGCGCAAACCCATGATTCGCAAAAATGGAGTAATGGAGGAAGTGGAGTGGAAAGAAGCCATTCAATATACTGCCGAACGGCTGTCAGCAATTAAGGAAAAATACGGACCCGACTCTATCATGGGAACGGGCTCCGCACGCGGTCCGGGAAATGAAGCCAATTATGTCATGCAAAAGTTCATGCGGGCGGTCATTGGCACGAACAATATTGATCATTGCGCTCGTGTATGCCACGGCCCTTCTGTGGCAGGTTTGACTTACTCGCTCGGAGATGGAGCTATGTCCAACTCTATTCCTGAAATTGAACACTCTGATCTCATTTTCGTGTTTGGATATAATGCACCCGAAACACATCCGATCGTCGCAAGACGCATTGTAGCTGCCAAGCAAAGGGGCGCCAAAATTATTGTATGCGATCCGCGCATGACCGAAACAGCTCGTATTTCGAATATGTGGCTACCCTTAAAGGGCGGTTCGAACATGGCTTTGGTGAACGCTTTTGGTCATGTACTTGTGCATGAAGGACTGTACGACAAACGATATGTGGAAGCAAACACAGAAGGCTTTGCCGAATACGTAGACAGCATTAAAAAATATACTCCCGAATATGCGGAAGGCATTACGGGGGTCAAGGCGGGCGATATCCGGGCGGCTATGAGGGAATATGCAAAGGCCCCTACCGCTACAATTTTGTACGGAATGGGCGTATGTCAATTTTCACAGGCCGTTGATGTGGTAAAGGGGCTCGCTTCCCTTGCACTGTTGACTGGAAATTTGGGCAAGCCGAATGTGGGTATCGGACCAGTACGGGGACAAAACAATGTACAGGGTTCCTGCGACATGGGTGCTTTGCCGAATGTGTATCCTGGCTATCAGGATGTAACAGATAACACAGCTCGCAAAAAGTTTGAAAAAGCATGGGGTGTTGAGCTGCCACGTAAAAAAGGCTATCCACTTACGGAGGTACCACACCTCATTCTGAAGGAGAACAAGCTGAAAGCTTATTACATTTTTGGCGAGGACCCTGTACAAAGTGATCCGAACGCCGCCGAGTTGCGTGAAGCCCTAGACCAATTGGAATTTGTCGTGGTTCAGGATATTTTCATGAACAAAACAGCGCTGCACGCCGATGTCATCCTCCCTTCTACTGCCTGGGGTGAGCATGACGGCGTATATTCTTCGGCAGATCGGGGCTTTCAGCGCATCCGTAAGGCCGTTGAGCCACAGGGTGATGTAAAGCCAGACTGGGCTATTATTAGCGAGGTTGCTACCGCCATGGGCTATCCTATGTCCTATGCAAACACAGAAGAAATTTGGGATGAAATGCGCAGTCTCAGCCCATTATTCTCCGGTGCCAGCTACCAAAAAATGGAGCAGCAAGGCGGCGTGCAATGGCCCTGCCCTACTGAGGATCATCCAGGTACACCGTATTTATATAAAGGAAATCAATTTTCGACACCTAGTGGCAAAGGCAGATTATTCGCCTGCGAATGGCGTCCACCACAAGAACAACCGGATGCAAAATACCCGCTTGTCTTGTCCACAGTCCGTGAGGTAGGTCACTATTCCGTTCGTACCATGACTGGCAATTGCCGCGCGCTGCGCCAGTTGTCTGATGAGCCTGGCTTTATTCAGATTAGCCCAGAAGACGGAGCAGATCTGAATATTCTGGATGGCGAAATTGTTGCTATATCCTCTCGCCGGGGACGCATCATGGCACGGGCACAAATCAGTGACCGTGTGCAACAAGGTGCGACCTACATGACCTATCACTGGTGGGTTGGAGCATGCAACGAGCTGACCGCTGATTTTCTCGATCCGGTATCCAAAACCCCGGAATTAAAATACTGTGCCATCCGTCTGGAACGGATCGCCGACCAAGCGCAGGCCGAACGTGATGTACATGAATCGTACCAACGGATTCGCAGACAGATGAACGTCCAGGAAGCTGTTTTGGCTGATAAGGTGACGAGATGAGCGGCACAGGGAATATGATGCACCGTCTGACAGATAACCGGTCAACTTCGACGAGTAGAATGGGAGCAGCCAGTAGAACAAGCGCTGTTGCTTCTTCTTTTGTAGTCGCAGACGCCGGACAGTGCATCGGTTGCAAAGCCTGTGAACTGGCGTGCTTCGCCGTTCACAGTCAGGCTAACGGCATAGGAGCTTCGGTCGGAACCGTCAGCGTACCTGTTGTACCCAAGGTGTATGTTGTACGTACAGGGGAAATGTATGTGCCGGTTCAATGCCGGCATTGCGAAAATGCCCCCTGCGCACATGCTTGTCCGGTACAGGCCATTCGTCAGGAGGACGGCGTCGTCATGATTGATGAGGAACGATGTATCGGCTGTACCTCCTGTGTTTTGGCCTGCCCCTTCGGGGCAATTGAGGTGTCTCCGGTCTACCGGGCAGGACACGTTGTAACGCAGTCCGGCCTGACTCACCGTGCAAATCGAGTCGCCCTTCCCCGCACCGCAGCAAGCAAATGCGATCTGTGCGCGGAAACAGAGAACGGACAGCCTGCATGTGTAGAGGCCTGCCCGAATCATGTCCTACGGCTGGCCAAAGGTATATCCGACTCACCTCCAGAGCCTCGGCGGGAAGTCTTTTTCCCACGCCTATAAGGCCAAAATCAGCCGCAGAAAGGTAGAAAACCATGTCAACCACAATAGACAAGATCTCCTCGCCTCCTTGTATGAAGACGACTGATTGCACAGACCCTGTCATTCATATTGACCCTACGCTCTGCACAGGATGCAGACGTTGTGCTGGGGTTTGTCCAGTTGATGCCATAGAGGGATTGCCCGGAGAACCGCAAACCGTTAATGCAGACCGATGTGTTATTTGCGGTCAATGTGTACAAATATGCAGCGTATACGCATCTGACTGGGCAGGTTCATCTTCACAGGAAGGCGCCGCTAGACGGCTGGAACGTATCCAAGAACGCGATATGCCTGCCGACATCAGAGAGCCACTATTCGCTGCCTATTATAGCTACAACTTGAATAAGGTAGCCGATATGATGACCAAACCTGGACAGTTTCGGATCGTCCAATGTGCTCCAGCCATTCGTGTTTCACTCGCGGAGGAATTCGGAATGCCGTTCGGCACCTTGACGCCTGGGAAAATGGCTGCTGCTTTACGCCGCCTTGGCTTCGACCGGGTATACGACACCAACTTTGGAGCTGACGTGACCATCATGGAGGAAGGCACTGAATTGATTCGTCGCGTGACCGAAGGCGGTCCCTTACCCATGTTCACATCCTGCTGTCCAGCATGGGTCCGATTTGCAGAGATTGAATATCCCGATCTGCTAGACCATCTATCCAGCTGCAAATCTCCGATGCAAATGTTAGGAGCGCTAATCAAATCTTATGGCGCACAACTGGACGAGGTGGAACCTGCGAATATATACAGCGTTGCCATCATGCCCTGTACTTGTAAACAATTTGAATGCGATCGTCCCGAAATGGAATCTGACGGTTACCGTGATGTGGATGAGGTACTGACCACGCGTGAACTTGCATACTGGATCAAGCAGCGCGGAATTGATTTTGCGAACCTGCCTGATGAAGAATTCGATTCACCGTTAGGACAATATTCAGGTGCAGGCTCCATTTTTGGAGTCACTGGAGGAGTCATGGAAGCTGCCATCCGTACAGGTTACGAGCTGCTGACAAATGAAAAACTGCCGAAGCTCCAGCTCGATTTTGTACGTGGTGAGGAAGGCATTCGAGTAGCTGAGGTTCAGGTAGGCAAGCTGCAGCTCAAGGTAGCGGTCGTCGCCGGGCTACAACATGCCTATCAGCTACTGGATCGTGTCCAGGCGGGCGAATGTGATTATCATTTTATTGAGGTGATGGGCTGCCCTGCTGGATGTATCAGCGGAGGGGGACAACCCAAGCTCATGTTAGAAAAGCAACGAATTGAAGCTTATCGGGCACGTAAATCCTCCATCTATGGACATGATGCTGCACACCAGGTACGAAAATCGCATGAGAACCCTCACATCATCAAACTTTATGATGAATTTCTAGGTGAGCCGCTGGGTCATGTGTCGCATCATCTGCTGCACACCACCTTCCAACAACGGGGGACCGGCAAGCAAAGCCACAGCAACACTATTTCCACCAAAGGGGATGCGGATTACTCCATTCATTAATACATTAAGTTATTTTTATGCTGTATACATTATTTTTGTCGTTAGTTAGAGAGGAGTCGAATTGTATGAACCGTTTTGTTTTAGCTGATCCCGATCAATGTATCGGCTGTCGTACCTGTGAAATCGCATGTGTCATCGCACATTCAGCGGAGAACCCTTTTATCTCGCCGGATGATGAGTTTCATTTTCACCCTCGTCTGAAGGTTATCAAATCATTTGGGGTCACTGCACCCGTTCAGTGTCGTCACTGTGAGGATGCTCCATGCGCCAACGCTTGTCCGAACGGCTCTATTACGAACGCAGATGGCTGCATTCTCATTAATAGCGAAAGCTGCATTGGCTGTAAAACCTGCATGATCGCCTGCCCTTACGGCGCGATTAACATGGTACCCGAGTATCGAAACGGGCAGCCTGTCGTGCAGGATGGATTGTATACAAATATGTCAGGACGCTTGCAACCCAAAGAGCGCATGATTGCCAGCAAATGTGATTTATGCGAAGGCGTGGACGGCGGTCCGGCCTGTATTGGTAAATGTCCAACACAAGCCCTCAAACTGGTCGAGCCAGATCTGGTTCATGCCCGGGTTGAAGAAAAACGCGCTGCAAGTGCACGTCAGCTACTGCATATGACACGCATTCCGGCAACGGGTCTATGACCGAAGGTTTCCCTCTGCCTACAAATACGCGAACCGAGCGGGATGCGCTAGGAGAGATGGAAATTCCCGCAGATGCCTTTTACGGTATTCACACCGCACGCGCGATGAACAATTTTGCGGTCAGTGGCAGGACCGTGAACCCAAACCTGATCCACGCTCTTGTGTTGGTAAAAAAAGTAGCCGCTCAAGTGAATGGTGAGCAGAAACGGCTTCCTGCCCAACGGGCCTCCGCCATTGTAAATGCCTGCGACGAATTACTCGCCGGGAGGCACCAACATATGTTTACCGTGGATGCCATACAAGGCGGTGCAGGCACCAGTACCCATATGAATGTAAATGAGGTCATTGCTAATTTGGCCATCGTACAGCTAGGAGGCAGACCAGGGCAGTATGAGATTATACATCCTCTGGATGATGTGAACTGCTGCCAGTCTACGAATGATGTCTATCCCACAGCGCTACGAATTGCAGCAATACGGCTGCTTCGGCCTTTATGTAACACGATGTCTTCGTTACAAGATGCTTTACAGCATAAAGAAACAGAATATGCCGACCTGCTCAAGCTAGGCCGCACTCAGCTAATGGATGCCCTACCCATGATGGCCGGGCAAGGCTTTGGTGCCTACGCAAAGGCTATAGCGCGCGACCGCTGGCGTCTCTATAAAGCTGAAGAGCGGCTGCGGGAAATCCCTATTGGAGGCACGGCGATTGGCACAGGTATGAACGCGCCCCGCGCTTACAGCTATCGAATGGTCGAAAAGCTGGCGGATGAGACTGGTTTTGGACTGAGTCGCAGCGACCACCCGATGGACCCGATTCAAAATATGGATGTCTTTGTGGAGGTGTCCGGTCTACTCAAATCAGCCGCCGTGAATCTGTACAAAATATCTGGCGATTTTCGCCTACTGGCCTCTGGTCCTTTCGGTGGTATTGGCGAATACACGCTGCCTCCAGTTCAGGCCGGATCCTCTATTATGCCTGGCAAGGTCAATCCGGTAATAGCTGAAATGGCAGGACTAACAGCCATGCGTGTGATAGCCGAAGATGCGGCTATCACTATGGCCGCTGCCTCCGGTCAGTTGGAACTAAACGCATTCCTGCCGCTGATTACCGAATCGCTGCTGGAATCGCTACATATTCTGAACAGCGCGGTTCGACTATTCGAGGAAAGATGCGTACGCGGCCTGATCGTGCGTGAGGAACGCTGCACTACAAATCTGCGTAACTCAGCCGTGATGGCTTCTGCGCTGGTCGCGGAGCTTGGCTATGATGAAGCTGCCTCCATTGCATCTGCAGCCATTGTGCAAGGTCGCACACCAGAGGATATTGCAGAAGATCGCGGCCTACTGACCCGTTCGAGGATTGACCAATTATGCCATCCCTATACAGTAACCAAACCCGGAATTCCGGGGCAGGAAGAAGGAACTCACCATGGGAATGAATGATACCCCTCGTAGCAACCGACCACATATTGTCCTGCTCGGTCGCCGCAACGCAGGCAAATCCAGCATTCTGAACACCCTGACGGGTCAGCCCGTCGCTGTGGTATCTCCTGTAGGAGGAACGACCACGGACCCAGTTTTCAAACCGATGGAGCTGCTCCCAGCGGGTCCCATTGTTCTGGTGGATACCGCCGGACTGGACGATGAGGGTGAGGTCGGGGAGCTGCGCCGCAACAAAACGCTAGAAATACTTAATAGTACAGACTTGGCCTTGCTCGTTATCGACGCCACCGTTGGAGTCGGACCATTCGAGCATGAGCTACTCGAAAAGCTCCGCAACAAAAAGATTCCTGTTATTGGGGTATTGAATAAGGTAGATACCCTTACTGAATCAGATAAAACGGCTACAAAGCTGGCAACTGAATTGGATCTCACCCTAATTCCTTTCAGTGCATCTTTGCTCCGGGGAGACACGGAACTGAAAAAGGCTATCACGAATACTCTCCCCCAAAACGAGGATCGTTTCCGTATCGTCGGTGACCTGTTGTCACCCGGCGATGTTGTTGTGCTGGTCGTCCCAATCGACAAAGCTGCACCAAAAGGCCGATTGATCCTGCCACAGCAGCAAACAATCCGCGATACACTAGAGAGCGATGCCATCGCCGTAGTGACCAAAGAACATGAACTACGATTGACGCTGGAGAGATTGGGACGTAAGCCTCGCTTGGTCATTACCGATTCACAGGTTTTTATGAAAGTAGCGGCCGACACGCCCAAGGATGTGCCTCTCACCTCTTTTTCCATCCTGTTTGCCCGTCATAAAGGCGATCTGGACGAACTGGTACGAGGTGCAAGAGCCATTGATCGCCTCAAGGATGGAGACCGTGTACTCATTGCCGAAGCCTGCACTCACCAATGCCAATCTGACGATATTGGTCGAGTGAAAATTCCCCGCTGGCTCCGCCAAACGATAGGCAAACGTCTCATCATCGAGCATGCATCCGGCTCCAGCTTCCCTGATGATCTGAGCGAATATGCACTGGTTATTCATTGCGGTGCATGCATGCTCAATCGGCGTACGATGCTTCATCGAATGTCGGAAACGAAAGCTGCCGGAGTGCCGATTGTGAACTATGGTATTTTCATCGCTTATGTACAGGGGGTCTTTCCCCGTGCTATTGAATGCTTCCCATCTGCTATGCTGGCATGGGAGCAAGCTGTAGAAGCCGGCAGTTATTCCTAAAAGACCTCATCTCATCATTAATATTTTTTTCCAGACGCACAAAAGCAGTCGCGCTGATTCCAACGCGACTGCTTTTTATTTTCAAGTTCTATTATAAATCATGAGAATTTTCATAGTGTGAAATGATACTACGAATAATATAAATTGCTAAAAATACAAATCACGTTCGCCTGCTTCCAGTCGCTCCAGTCTGTCAAGCGTCAAACGGCGCGTCGATTCACGTGGTATACGCTCCAAATTCTCTCGCAGAGCGGCAGCTCCCAGTTCACGCGCCTCCTCATCCCCATAATCCAGCAGATATTCTTGGAAGGTTAGCAGCGAATTCGGCTGGCACACATTATGAATTTGTCCTGATTTGGCAAGCTCCATGAAACGATCTCCAGTTCGCCCCTCACGGTAGCAAGCTGTGCAGTAGCTCGGCATATATCCACCACGGCACAAACTTTTAATAATTTCCGATGGTGAGCGATGATCCCCTACCTCAAATTGAGGCTTATCATCAGTTTCCTGTTTTGCATATGCCCCTACGCCTGTAGCTGAACCTGCACTAATCTGCGACACGCCTAGACCAATGACGCGGTCCCTATATTCCGGCTCCTCGCGTGTGGACAGGATCATACCAGCATAAGGGACAGCCAGTCGAAGAACGGATACAATTTTCATAAAATCCTCATCGTTGACCAGGTACGGATATCGCTCCAGGTCTACATTTTCAGCCGGACGCAATCGTGGAACTGAAACCGTATGAGGGCCACACCCAAAGGCTTCTTCCAAGTGCTCGGCATGTTTCAGCATCGCTACGGTTTCATAACGGAAATCATACAGACCGTACAACACACCGATCCCCACATCATCTATACCCGCACGCATGGCTCTGTCCATTGCGGTGGTGTGCCAATCAAAGTCCCGCTTTGGTCCCTGTAAGTGAAATTTACGATAGCTTTCCCGATGATACGTTTCCTGAAATAAAATATACGTACCAATGCCTACCTCTGCCAGCTTCCGATAGTCCTCCTCGGTTGTGGATGCAATATTCACATTGATCCGTCGAATGCTGCCGTTATCTACCTTGACCTCATAGATCTGGCGCAGACAATCGACGATATAGTCAATGGGACAATGGACTGGGTCTTCCCCCGCTTCCAGCACGAGCCGCTTGTGTCCCAGTTCTTGAAGCACTCTAACCTCCTCCACCAATTCCTCCGGTGTCAGACGGCTACGAGTAAAGCTGTCATTGGTATGTTTATAACCACAATATTCGCAGTTATTCACGCAGTGGTTGCTTACATATAAAGGGGCGAACAGTACAATTCGGTTGCCATAAATTTGTTCTTTGACTGCCCTCGAAGATTTGAACATCTCTTCCAATAATTCAGGATCATCCACATGCAAAAGAGCCGCCGCTTCACTCGCACTCAGTCCCCGGCAGGCTCTCCCCTTTTCTAAAATTTCTAAAATACGGTGTCGATCTGTTGCCTCTTGTTTCCCCTGCTCCACTGCTGCCATAATCTCTGCTTCATTAATAAAATCCGCCGACACTTTCTCCCGTACTCCACTCACGTATACCCATCTCCTTATTTATGGTTACTGCAATGTTTCCGTTATGGCCTCACAAAGTTTCCTGTCTCATAAGCTGTCGTTGCACCCTCAAACTATCGCCACGCCCCATATCGACTTCAAATCCCGCTCCACGGATTCGCAGCTCCAAGCAATGTCGACATTGGGCAGACTCATCGCCCAAACATATTTTATTCTCATAAATCGCATACTTAGGTCTCACCGCTAGTGGCGACAAATTGGGCATCACCACATTTGCCCCTGCCTGAAGCGCCTTCTCCCTGCCTTGGGGATGAATCGTTCCCATTGCCGTGGACGCCGGAATAAGTGCATCTGGAACGACCAATCGGGATAACGAAATAATATCAAGTGCCTTTTCCATGCTCCCCTGACTGGCATCCCGAAGCGGCGTGTTGCTATGCGGTAAAAAGGGGCCAATCCCGATCATATCTGGTGATAGGCTGTGCAGATAGACCAAATCGTCTGCTAATTCACTATTCGTTTGTCCTGGTAATCCCACCATACATCCGGCCCCGATCTGAAAGCCGATTCGTTGCAAAGCCAGCAGACGGCTGCGCCTGCTTTCCATCGTCATCGTCGGATGCAGCTTGGCGTACAAACGGGGGGAAGCTGTCTCATGCCGCAGCAAAAAACGGTCCGCGCCCGCCTCGTATAATTGCTCATAAGTTTCATCATCCCGTTCACCGATGGACAGTGTAACCGCCACATCCGCAAAACGGCTTTTAATTTCGCGAATCAATTTCGTCAGCCGTGCCGCTGTAAACCAGTAATCTTCCCCACTTTGCAGCACAAAGGTCCGATAACCGAGTTCATACCCCTCCGCACAACAGGCCAGAATTTCTTCTGGCTGCAAACGGTAACGATCTGCCTGTTTATTCGAAGCGCGCAGCCCACAGTACATGCAGTCCTGACGACATATACTGGAGAATTCAATTAATCCCCGTAAAAAAACACCTTTGCCATAGCGCTCCAATTTAGTGCGAGCTGCCAGGTGGCGCAGTTGAGCCCGAAGCGTTGGCTCATCATCCAGACGTGTCAGCAGCTCCATCATTTCCATATGCGTCCATTCCTTGCCGTCAGCCAAACGCAGTAATAATTCGTCCGTGACTCATCCCTTCTTCCCTCGTCCATCCGGACTTCACATCATCAGCGGCTTGTACCGTACATGTATTATTCTAGCAATATCGGAGAGGATGTAACGTGATTAGTTTCACAAAAAATCCCATTTTATAAAAACCTCCTCCAACTTCTGCCCCAAAAAATACACATTTATATCAACACACAAAAAAGCTGTCTCTTCCTCTAATGGAAGAAACAGCCCTTGTCGATGGTTCTGCTTATTACTGAATCAAATCAATCGCCTGCTGGGGTACAAAATAATCAACGCCGTTAAATACAACTACACCGTTGAGCGTGGTATTTTTACCATTCAGCGTAGCGACATTTTTGTATACCGGAAGCTCCAGCTTGTTACTGCCTTTGGTCACCGTAATGACTTTCGTGTCCGCAGTAAACTTGGCTCCTTTAGCTTCAAAAGCGGCTTTTGCAGGAACAAAAAGTTGCTTGCTGACCGTACCCAAATCCAGTCCAAGTACACGTGTCATATATTTATTAACATCTGTATTGTCGATTACACCGGTTGGACGGTCTCCGTTCGGCGCATACGTGTACAGCACGACATCGCCTCCTGTATGTCCGCCTGTAGTCCAGCCAATATTCGCACGTTTGCTAATGATCGGTCCAACAGCATAGTTCATGCTGCCTTCTTTGGCATCCTTAATGGTTTTTACTTCTTCGTCTGTCAAATCGGTGATGCCAAAATATGTGGAAAGCACCTCTTTAATATTGCTGCGATCTGCATTCAGCTTGGCTTCCAAGCCCTCACCCGTCAGCTTCGCTTTTTTCAGCGGGTCTATAAAAGAAGCTAAAGGTGTTTTGTCATAATTGCTAGTTGTATCGCTGCTACCAATCGTCAATCCACCGTTTCCGTGGTCTGTCACTGCTACGACGACTGTATTTTGGTTTTGTTTGGCGTAATCCACAGCAACTTTCACTGCATCGTCAAACGAAAGCACGTCACTAATAATTCCGGTTGGATCATTTGCATGGGCGGCCCAATCCACCTTACTGCCTTCTACCATTAAGAAGAAGCCTTTATCGTTTTTGGACAACACATCAATGGCTTTCGATGTCATTTCTGCCAGACTAGGTTCCTTGGATGCATCGCGATCCAGGTTATACGCAAGGGCTTCAGGAGAAAAGCTGCCCCAGAGCTTGCTGGAGGTCGAATTTTTCAACCCTTCAGGTGTCGTGACAAAGTCATAACCCTGGTCTTTAATTTGGGCTACCAAATCTTGGCCATCTTTACGCCCTGCTGCCTCCAAAAACTTGCCGCCTCCACCTAACACTACATCAACCCCGTTGTAGGCTTGCTGCATGCTGAGTGCATCATAATTTTTACGATCAGGATAATGTGCGGTAAAATCAGCTGGTGTCGCATGCATAATCTCCGAAGTCGCAATAATTCCAGTCGATTTCCCTGCCAGCTTGGAAGCCTCAAGAATGGAAGCTACAGGCTTTTTGGCGTCACCCGCTGCAATGGGTTGTTGTCCGGGCATTGTCGCTTCATCAGGAAGGACACCTACATACCCAGTATGAGATTTATGTCCTGTGGCAAAAGCAGTACCCGCTGGAGCAGAATCGGCAATTGGAGCATCCGCAGAATGCGTACGCACCATGCCGCTTGCCATGCTGTCTAACGTTAAGGAAGATCCTTTGTACCATCTAGCCAGTGCAGTGGCGTCATTAGCCATACCGTCTGGAATCAAAATAATTACGTTTTTAATCGACGTGTCCTTTTCGACTGCCATCGCCGTCCCACCGCTTACTGCTAGCATCATAGTCGCTACGAGTGCTGCCACCGATTTTTTCGTATGTATCCCCCAACATTTTAGCATTCAATTTCCTCCCAGACACTTTATTGTACAATCAGAACTAAGTCTAATCATACTTTGTCAGGAGAATGTTAAGGGGATTGTCTAACTATATTAAAGATGCTCTCTGGAGTATTGGTCTCACTCAAATTGTCCCTGAATTACCGATACGATACTTTCACGGAGTGCTTTGGCGTTTTGTGACTTATACGGATCAGCATTAAAAAGGATTGTATCTGCTGTGTAGTTTTCTTTTATACGTCCCAATCTGTCCCCATATCCCAAAATTTCAGCGGCGAACTCCGTGGCAGCCTGCCAAGCCTCTTTTCGAGTTAATCCACAGTCTATGAGTGTGTCTAATTCCTCAAGGTTACGTCCATGTAACGAAGGTGTGGCAAAATCTGTACCGAACGCAATTCGTACGCCTGCTCTTTTGGCATAGCTAACGGCTTTAGGGTGGGCTTCGGCGGCGCGGGCGGCGCGGTCACAAATTTCCCTGTCGAGTAAAAGAACTCCAGACGGGTCTGCAGCAATACGATAGATGGAAGCAGTAGGCACAAAGGCTGTCCTGGATTGCGCAAGCCGGTTGGCTTGATCCTCGGTCAAATACATTCCATGCTCTATAGATTCCACTCCAGCGTCAATAGACCAATCCACAGTAGGTCCGCCCCAGGTATGAACCATGACTTTTATGTTGCGTGCATGAGCGCTATGCACAATTAAAGAGAATTCTTCCTCAGAAAAAATCGGGTCCAGCACTGTATCTGGCGACGAGCCTAGTCCCCCCGTTGCAAGAATTTTAATCCAGCTTGCCCCGGAATCAATAATTCCTGTTACCCGCCGTTCCAAATGCTTAAAACCTCGTGCGTCTCCGGCTCCAAGCATATCACCACTGGTATAAACTCTTAAAGGCTGGCTATAATGCTGACCTATATGCTTCACCGTACTTGGCAAAAGCCCACCTGCATCACGCACTGAAGTCACTCCAGCCTGGAAAGTAGCCTTAAAGGCTTGCGCCTGCATCACTTCGATCTCCAATTCATCGCGCTTCTCCTGATCAGTATGATTAAAATCAGTCCATGCCAAATGCGTATGAAGATCAATTACGCTGGGGCTAATCCATAAGTCGCCATCTGGATCATTTTGTTGAGTATGCGAGGATAAGGACTCTGCAATGGACGAAAAACGACCATTGGTGATTGTTATATCAAATCGTTTCCCATCAATCCCCGCCACAAATATATTTTTATAGGTTAACTCTTTTTGAATTTTATTTTCCATCTTCATTCCCCCAAATTAACCTTTGGGCGGCAAGCGCATGATAAGGGTCTTGATGTACAAGCTCAGCAAGCGTTTGGATAGCTTCTTCAACGCTTTGTTGATTTGCCTTCGCCCCAAAATGGTTAATACGTAAGAGTTTATTATGCAATTCTCCATCTCCGGGTGCGACAATGCCTATGGGCTGTTCGATATTGAAATTACCGCCTTGAGGAATCCGAACCGTTGTAGTCAACGTTGAGTAGCTATCTTTATTCCGCTGCCACGGTTCAAGGCCCAAGGCTTTAATGCCAGCAATTGCAGCAGATGTAGTTAAGCGATGGCGGCGGTTGACTGCTTCCAGACCTTCTTCTTCAATAAGCTTTAATGACTCTATAAGCGCACGGGCTTCCAAAACAGGGATGTTGGCAGGAACTCGCACGGGCGTCACATGATTAGGGGAACGCTTTAAGTCAAGCAAAGACAGTATGGAATTGCGCGGCGCATTTTTGTTGGAGGCCAGAAACTCCCAGCCACGGGGAGAAATCCCCACAGCGCTGATCCCGTTAGGCCCGGATAGTGCTTTTTGCGCCCCTACAGCTACAAAATCAATTCCCCACTCGTCCATGAGCACCGGTTCGCCCCCGATTGCAGAAACTGAATCTATCACGGTTATAATGTTTGATCTACGCGCAAGCTCCATGATTTCCCTTGTTGGATTAGAGCCTCCTGTGACCACTTCCGCCTGCACAAAAGAAAGCGCACATGGGTTATATCGCTCAATCGCTGCGGCGACTTCATCTACAGTTACCACATCATCAAAAGATGTTTTGAGTTCGATGACTTCTGCTCCGCCACGCGCAAGCCAGTTACCAAAAATCGTTCCATATGGACCTGTCACAATGTTTAGAATTTTACGGTCGGGCGCAGATATGCCTGCTGCTATGGCTTCAATTCCCAGGATCGCCTCGCCCGGTATGATTACCGGGGATTCTTGGGTGGACAGGAGTTTGGAGAGCAAGTTAGTTAGCGTATCAAACTCCGATATTGTAAGAGGTACAAATCCTTTATTATTTTGACTCATAAATACCTCCTGCAGAATGGGATATTGGCATTTTAGGAACAGCGGACAAAAGCTCACGGCTATAAGGCGTTTCAGGACGAGAAAAGAATTTCTCCTTGGGGTTGATCTCAACCAGCTTCCCCTGCCGCATTACAGCAACAATATCGCTTATGGCATTTATAACTCCCAAGTCATGAGAGATAAAAAGCATCGTAAGATTAAGCTCCGATTTGAGTGTGCTCAACAGTTCAAGCATACTCCGTTGTACCGAAACATCCAGTGCGCTCGTTGGTTCATCTGCGATAAGTATGCTTGGCTCAACGCTTAATGCGCGGGCAATTGCTATTCGCTGACGCTGACCGCCGGAAAATTCGTGAGGGAATCTGCCAAGGGCGCTTTCATCGATGTGAACACGTGTAAGCAGTTCCCTACATTTCTTGTCCACTTGAGCTCGGTCAACAATCTTGTGAAAAAGTAAGGCTTCGGCAAGGATTTGCCTGATCGTATGCTTTGGATTTAGCGAGGAATCCGGGTTTTGAAAAACCATTTGTATTCTTTTATGCTGCTCCCGGCTCCGTCGCTTGCCCAGAACCTGAGAACCCAGCATGATCCGGCCCTCATCCGGGGCGATCAGCCCGGCTATTACCCGCGCGAGGGTAGACTTTCCTGAACCCGATTCTCCTACAAGACCAAGCGTGGTACGCTCCTGCAGCTCCAGGCTTATTTGATCAAGCGCGGTGAACTTACCATAAGCAACCGTTATATTTTCTATCTGCAAGGCTGTTTTCATAAATCCGCGCTCCTTTCAAGATCCGGGAGAGGAAGCACTGAGCTTATCAGCAACTGTGTATACGGATTTTGCGGGTTTTGTAAAAGGGGCAAAGTGTCTCCCCGCTCTATGATTCTTCCCTCTTTCATAACGCAAAGCTTTGAGCACATCGAAGCAGCTACAGCAAGATTGTGCGTAACAAACACCATGGCAAAACCCAACTCCTTTTGAAGACGTGAAATAACGTCAAGTATTTGCCGTTGAACCGTTACGTCAAGCGCAGTTGTTGGCTCATCACAAAGAAGGATGCCCGGCTTGCACGCCAAAGCCATCGCAATAACAATACGTTGACACTGGCCGCCTGAAAGCTGGCGGGGGTAACGGTCAGTATGCTTTAAGGAATCGGGAAGACCGAGCATTTCAAGCAGTTCCAAAGCTATTGTGCGCGCGACCTTCCGACTCACCTTCTGCCTGTAGTACACAACCTCGGCAAGCTGCCGGGCCACCGGGCAGAGAGGGTCAAGTGCCCTTATCGGGTCTTGAAAAATCATTGCGCATCTGCCATTGCTCCTAATATGCCCGCCAACTTGTTCAATACCGGAGGGAAGCAACCCTATGATGGAGCGAAGCGTGAGCGATTTTCCAGATCCGGATTCCCCCACAAGTCCTATACTTTCGCCCGCTTCAACTTTGAGACTCACATTGGTGACCAATTTATGATTCGATTGCGTCGCGAGCGACAAATTTTCCACTTCTAAAATTGGATTCATAGCATTCATTTTCTTCTCCATATATCTGCTAGCCCATCGCCCACAAGGGATAAGGCTATCCCTGTATATACTACCGCAAAGCCCGGGATTGCTGAAAGCCACCACTTAGTAGATATAAAGGGCTGCCCATCAGAAATCATAGTTCCCCAATCCGGAGTTGGCGGCGCAATGCCGATACCTAGATAGCCTAGCGTAACAATGGCTACAAGCAGAACAGCCATGTCCGTCATAAGCACTACCACTGCTTGCGGTAACACATTCGGCAGAAGATGGCGCAGTATGATTTTAATATCCGGGATTCCCAGAGTTTTTGCAGCGGCTATCCATTCCTGCTTGCGAAACGATGCGCTAAGACCCTTGACCACGCGCGCGTATACAATCCAGCCAACCAGGACAAATGTAATGTATATCCCCTGTTCACCCGTACCGCTTGCAAACGCCACTATAATTACAATCAAATAAAAAGGGAACGCAATAAACGTATCGGTCAAAAGCGTGATAACCGTGTCTACCCATTTACCATAATACCCGGCAAGCATTCCCAGAAACACCCCCATACAAAAAGGGATGATCTCCGCCAGCACCATAATCTTCAAATCAGTCCGTGCGGCATAGATCAGCCGTGTAAACAAATCACGCCCCAGTTGATCGGTTCCCAGCCAGTGTTCGAAGGACGGGGGTTGTAAAGTTGCCGAAATATTTTGATCAGAAGGCTGGTAGGGGCTAATAACCGGTGCGAACACTGCAATACCTATGAGTAACGCAAACATAATACTGCCCCATAAAAGAGATGGAGTATTTAGTATTTTTCCCCAAGAGCGGTTGCTATGACCCGCCTTCTGAATCTGAAGATCTAATTGCGTGCGTTTCATTGTTCTCCTTTCGTCCTGGGATCAAGATACCCAGAAGCAACCTCAATCACGAAGCCGATGATGACCACAGATATCGCACAATAAAGAGCAATCCCCTGTATAACAGGAAAATCCCGGTTTGAAATGGCTGAAAATAACAGGCTTCCGATACCCTTGAGGCCAAAAACCTGTTCAATTACCAACGTGCCGCCCATCAGGTAGGCAATGTTTACGCCAAGCAGCATAAGAGCGGGAAGAGCGGAATTGCGCAGGACATGCTTTACCAATATAACCCGGCCGGGGATTCCCGCTGCCTTCAAGGTTACAACAAAATCAGATTCCAGCACTTCCAGCATCTGCGCTCTTAAAGAACGAACAAGCGAGGGAATTTGCGACAATCCGACAGTGATCGCAGGAAGGGCGAGACTGTACAAGATTCCAAGCCAGCCCTCGCCGACTCCCCCAACGGGGAACCAGCGAAGCCGAACGCTAAATACCAGAATCAGTAGTAGTCCAACCCAAAAAATCGGCATACCGAGCGTTACAGCAGGCAAGATGCGTATAATGTGGTCAAGCAGTCCGTCTTTATGTGTTGCCGCAAGGGTGGCCAGCACCAGCGAAACAATGATGGAAAAAAGACAGGTCATTGCAATGAGCAGCAGCGTCACAGGGGCCCGCTCTGCAATCAACTCTCTTGAAGAAGTCTCAAAAACAATCGAAACGCCGGTATCACCGTGTGTAAAGAAATTGTGCACAAAGCCTATAAACTGCTCCCAAAGAGAACGATCCAGCCCCAACCTATGGCGCATACTCTCAATAGCCTCAGCTGTGGCGTATTCCCCCAGAATCATTTTGGCGGGGTCTCCCGGCACCAGCCTTATGATGAAGAAGACTGCCACCACCACACAGATGACTACTGATGCCGCTCTTATCATAGCGCGCACAAGCCATTTGTGTGGGGAAGTTAGATTTGCAGACAATCCGGCAGACTTTTTAAATAAATTGTGGGCCGTCAAGGATCTAATTACCTTTCACACGTACATCTTCAAAACGAGCGCTGTTATTGGGAAGCACGACCAGGCCATCAATGGAAGAACGAACACCTTTCAGAATATCCGGATAATAAAGCGGGATGTAAGGTACCTCGTCTGCAAGGATTTGTTGAAGCTTGGCGTAAATTCCCGCACGTTCTTCCCCATCAGGTGTTTTTTGCCCCTCGTGCAGGAGCTTGGTAACTTCATTGTTCGTGTAATGAGTCCAGTACGACTTGCTAAAGCCTTCCGGATCTGTCTGGAAAGCGAGGATCGAGTTGGCTTCTGGAGAATCCGCCTGTCCGCTGTTGATCATTGCCGAAAAATCATAGGCAAAGAAACGCTCGCGAAATGAGGCCAACTCAACAGATTCGATTTGAATGTCTATGCCGATCGTTTTGGCGGCCGCCTGAATAATCTGTGCCTCCTGAGTTCTTGAGTTGTTACCAGAGGCAATGAGCAATTTTGTAGAAAACCCATTAGGGAACTTTGATTTTGCAAGCTCTGCTTTGGCAGCGTTCGTATCAAAGCTGAGCGCTTTAATCGTATCGTTCGTGTTGTAGGGAATGGCTGGCGGCAAAAGCGAATTGGCTGGCTTTGCGAAACCAAAGGTAACCGCATTGGTCAATCCATTACGGTCAAGTGCCAACGCCAACGCACGGCGAACGTGCACATCCGAAAAATGCTCGTCCAGGGTATTGAAGAACAATTGCTCTGTCACCCAGCTTCCATTGGTCGCCACTTTGGTATCAGTTCCTTGTTTTAATTCATTTACATTTTCAAGAGCTACAGACTCAATAGCGTCTATCGCGCCAGCCTTCAGCTGGTTAATCGCTTGGCTGTCATCTTCAATGAGCTTGTAGACAAGTTCATCGATATATGGCTTGCCTTTCTGCCAATAGTATTTATTTTTGCTGAAAGTAAGATCACCGGCAGAATCCCATTTCTTAACGACGAAGGGACCGGTACCGACCGGATTCTTAAAGAATTCTTTTTCCGAGACACCGCCAAAATCCTTTGGAAGGATGCCATTGGAGAAATTTGAGAGTTCAGAAATAAACGGCGTATACGGCGCTTTAAGCTTAATTACAAGTGTTTTTTCATCTTGAGCCGAAAGCGAAGCCACCTGTGCCGCTATTGCAAGAGGACCTCCTACATTCAAATGACGCTGAATTGAAAAAACCGCGTCCTCGGCAGTAACTCCTTTACCGTCTGAAAATTTCAAGCCATCACGTAAAACAAAAGTATAGGTTAATCCATTCGCGCTAATATTGTGCGACGCTGCAAGCCAATCCACAATTTTCCCATCACTGTTAAAGGCGACTAGTGGCTCAAATACTTTGTCGATAGCAAAAGCATTATTTGATGTAATCTGATTATGCAAATCAAACGAGGTTACGGAAGCCGGGCGGCCATATGTAAAGGTTCCCCCTTCCGCGGGTTGATCAGCGCTTGTGCTTGGGTTAGTTGCGTTTGTATTTTTATCTGCATCATTTTTGGAGCCGGAGCATCCTGCCACGAGAACCAATAAAAGAAATGCTAAAGATCCAACCAAAAACGGTTTCCTAAAAGATACAATAAGTTTGGACATCCCATTTTCCCCTTTTCTCCAATAAAACATATTGTTTTAATATGAATAATATTATGGATGAACCCATTTGCCATGTCAAACAGAATTAAATACCATAATTTATAAAATCAAAGATAAAAGTAAACATAGGGATTTTCCAGCTTGTGAACACATGGAGTTCATATGGGATTGGGAATTTCATTATATTATTGTATAATCAGTCTATGAAGTAATAGGTAAAGCTTATAAGACGACAACCATTATAAAAGCGTATATAAAAGGGGTTTAAAACTCGATGGAATTCAGACAACTTCAATACACCCTGCAAATTGCAGCGGAAAAAAACTTCTCACGCGCAGCAGAAAAACTGCATATTGCTCAGCCCTCTTTGAGCCAACAATTGTCCAAACTGGAAAAAGAACTTGGGGTACTTCTATTTCAACGCAACACCAGCACGGTGGAATTAACACATGCAGGAGCAAGCTTTGTGGAAAAGGCAAAAAAAATAGTCGATGCAGTTGAGCAGCTCCGGCAGGAAATGGACGACATTTCTCAACTGCGAAAAGGGAAGGTTGTGGTTGGCAGTATGCCCATCACAGGTTCTCATTTGCTGCCGCATGTGCTGCCTGTATTCAAGAAAGCTCATCCGGACATTGAAATCGTGTTGGTCGAGGATTCATCCATGAATTTGGAGAAAAAAACTGCCAGTGGGGATACAGATCTCAGCCTGCTATCTCTTCCATTAGTAGAACCTACACTTTCCTATGTGCCGATCGGTGAAGAGTGGATTGATCTTGCCGTTCCTCCAGGTCACCCCCTAGCCCTGCGTAAAAACGGAGACCATCCGCAGCCTGTGCATATGGAAGAACTGAAAGATGAGCCTTTTGTCGTTCTGAAAAAAGGGCAAGGCTTTCGCAAGCTGACGATGGATTTGTGTCATCAAGCTGGCTTTGAACCCAATGTGGTGTTTGAGAGCACTAATATGGAGACGCTCCAATCGCTTGTAGCGACAGGTATGGGAGTGACACTCGTCCCCCGTTTTATCGCCCGGGCCGCCAGCAGCGAGTTTGTTCCAGCATTATTGCCACTCGCCGAACCTACCCCTAGCCGTACCCTAGCCATTGCCTACCGAAACGGACGTTATTTGTCTAAAGCTGCCGAAGCCTTTATTGATACCTTCCGAGAAACGGTCGAGCAACTTTCTCAAAAGTAGCTTCAAATGTGAAAAGGACCGTCTTCCTCCTCAGCCAAAGCCAGAGAAGAAGACGGTCCCGGGGCTTCGCCCCTATGCTTTCAATACTTCATTTACTTTACGGGTTCGATTACACTGTTGCGATGTTGCTTCCATCTGTCTTTAACGAACCACATTTCATGTTCATTTGAATTTCATGTCAGCCTCGCCTGATTACTTTACGCTTGCTCGGAAACTCCACTTTATCCATCCCGCATCACTTCTTTCCTTAAGGTCTCTAGCCTTGGTCTCCCAAGAATGTCCTACCTCAGTTCCAATGTGCTGTGTGATCCCAAAGTGCCTGTCCTCGCCTTTTTGTGATCAGGGTCTCCCTAAATCTGGTGGACTTTTATCCTGATCATAGCCCATTTCATAATTGTTTCCGACAACCTGTCTATTTAAGCCTCTCGGCCGTGACAGGCCATCCCTATTCGCCAGTTCGGATCTACTTTGGTTATCCATCGTTATCGACCTCCTGGTGTCGGGATACTATTATAATACACCTATGGGCTGTAACTGAAACAGGTATCGAAATTTTTTTTATTATCGAGAAGAACCAAATGCTTGCTGTACCTCGGCTTCACTCACTTGTGTTTTAAAGACCAATTTCGAAGGGTCTTGTGGTGAATAAATGACCTCTATAATACTTCCCTGCTGCAGCTTGGATAGTTGGGAAGAAAAAACATCCTTTTGCGTGGTTACATTAAATGTATCGCCGTTGCTTTTCGTAACACTCAGCGTAAATTGAAGCTTAATTTTATTAGGTCCTGCTTTCCCCATGGGTGTGACATCCAGCACCTTCGCATATGCCTGCTCACCGGTTTTGGCAATTTCCATCAGCTCAGGCGATACGCCCTGCTTGACCATTTGCTCATTCATTAACGCTTGTAAATCCGTCTGCGACACCTGCCCTTTCAGGTCAAGTCCTACTTTCAGTTTATCTTTCTCCGATACGACCAACGGAATGATCGAGCCTGGCTGAAATTGAGCCATGGAAGTCAAAGGAATAATCGTCGTCAAAGCAGTATCATATTTGTCTTCTCCATGTTTGGTTACGGTCAACCCGAGCTTTACCTGCGGCTGATTGTTCACATAAGTCCCTGTTAGCTGAACACTTGTAATAATCCCTACTCCAGGAACACCCTTCTTGACCTTACCGCCTCCAAAAAACACACCTAAAATGCCAGGTAGAAAAATAAGCGCAAAGCCTATATAAATTAACGGCCTATACCACGGGGCATCCATAATCACAAATGGATCATCCCATAAATAGTTAGCCAAAAATGGTGAGAAGCCTACACCAAACACCAAAAGTACCCCGATCATACTTAAAAATCCTTTCATCCTCCAAAACCCCTTTTTCAATCATCTGTTCAAATTATATGTCAGCAAGAAAGGTGAGACGACCTACTCATTTATGCTGTCACCAGACCCATATAAATCAGCTCCGATGAATTTACCGGATTGCTCCCCAGACCCACCGTATCTCCAGGCCGCGGAATTTGCAGCTTGGATACGAGCGTTTCCAACGTTTTTGGGTATCGATTACCGTTTACTTCCGTCACATCTAGCACTAGCACCACAATCGGATCAAAATTCACGAGCTTCCCGGTATCTGTTACCGAAATAACAACCGCAGTCGCTGCCATCGACAAACCACAGTTAGCCGCCGTTTGAGCTTGTCTTGCCGAGTTTAGGCTTTGGTTAATCTGTTCCCGATGCTCTTTGGGTACCAAACCTTTCATAAATAATCCTGACAGGCCTTTATTCATCAGTTGATCTGCTTGTTCTATCGCATCCTGCTGTTTTTTCTTTTTCCCGAATAAGTTCATCATGTGGTTGCACCTCGTATTTTGTATTGTCGTTCCCTATGAATTCAGTATAAAAGAGGGTATATGGCATCACAATACGTTTTGGCGCATACAAAAAAACCGAAAAAACAGGAGCTTTAACCTGTACTTTTCCGGTTTATTTTGAACTCTGGGACGGTTTACAAAAAATTTTGCGCACTTTGGAGTATTCTTTCGCACGATCTATCCGATAGTTTTGTGAAAAACGAGTGAATTCAGGCTATTTTTTACGCAAAAGATAGACCAATTTGCGATAATACGCCGATGATTCTTTATAACGACGACTGTCCTCGGACACAACTGCCAGCGTTTCATATAACTGTTCAAGCCGCGCTGGATGCTGGAGAGCTTCAAAATAAGGCAAGCATTGCAAGGCATGCATCCAAAAGGCGTCCTGATTTCCCTGAGCAAGCGCAAGCTGGCTTTCATAAAAATCAAGCCCCATTTGCTGATCTGTTGTCAGATTTGTTTTACGCAGTTGATCCAAATGCTGTGAGAGAAGCCCCCAATTTTTTCGCGCAAACGCAATCTCACAGCGATAAATTAGCGTAACGGGCAGCATCATCTGCTGCATTTCCTCCCGCTCCCGGCTCACCAGCGCTTCAAAACGCGCTACTTCCTCCAAAGCCTTATCCAGCTCGCCAATCGATGTCAGCATAATAATCCGGTTGTTCAGAATGGTCGTGAGCATATCTGCCGCATTTTCTAAATAGACCAAATTGGCCTCAGCCATAGAGAGCGTTAACAGTGCTTCCTGCACAGAACCCATGGCAAAACAATATCCGCTGTAAGCCACATACAGACCCGTCAAACGGTGAAAAAGCCGATCATCATACACCCTGCGCATCGTCTGCTCGAATACCTGCTTCGCCTGATCAAATTGCTTGACCTGAATACAGGCCTCCATCATAATGTTTTGCGCATTCAGCCAGTTTTCCGTCCCCTCTTCCACCAGACGGCTTAGCTGCTTAACGTTATTCAGCACATCATAATAATGGTTTTTCGAGCGGAAATACTGGATTTTATAAAATAATATTGCTTTTTTTAGCGGTGCGGGCAGCTCCACCTCATCCGAGCGACCAAACTTCTCCAAATAAAAATTCAAATAGGTTTGATGTAAATATTCATAGGCCGTTGGGTCATTTAATTGCTGATAATAAACGGCCTTCATCAAATAAGTCGTCATTTCCACCACAAGCGAATCGTTGCGATCCTCCAGTAGATCCACATAGCTTTCCGTGGCAGGATTAGCCAGCTTGGACAGCTCTGTGAAAATCTTATCCGCTGTAGTCAGCGTCTCTTCATCCTCTGCCGCTGCACGCAAGAGGTAGGAGGGATTTACACCTAAACGCCCAGCAATTTGCTCGGCCAAATCCTCTGCCAACGGGTAACGGTCAGCCAGTATATTTGCGAAATGTGCTGGTGTCACCAGCCCGTCTACCAGCTCTTTACGGGACAGATTTTTCTTTTTACACAAAAATTCAATGCGTTCCTTAAGCATGGAGTATTCCTTTCTACACTGATTATCGGTCATACAGTGAGGGACGCCGATCTTCAAACACCGGAATACGACCACGTACGTCCTGCACTAAGGCAGACTCAATCGTTCCTGTGATGATCCCCTCCTGCTCTCCGCCCTCAGCAATGATTTCTCCCCATGGATCAATAATAAGCGAATGCCCGAAGAAATCAGTATCTCCACTGCGACCTACCCGGTTACAAGCAATAACATACATTTGATTTTCTATAGCACGTGCGGTTAGCAAGGTACGCCAGTGATGAAGCCGGGGATGAGGCCATTCTGCGGGTACGATCAGCAAATTTGCGCCCGACAGGGCCAAACTACGGGCTAGTTCAGGAAAACGAATATCATAGCAGATCGACGCACCTGCCCGAATCCCGCCATCCAGTGCGAATAAAACCTTTTCTTCGCCAGGCTGCAAATATTTTTCTTCATCCATAAGTCGGAATAGATGAATCTTGGAATACGAAGCAACCTCTCTGCCTGTTCGGTCAAAAACGAGCATCGTATTATACACATGACCGTCGCTTTTTTTCTCTGCGATCGACCCAGCTACTACGTTCACTTCATGGGTGGCAGCGAATGCTGCTATCCATGCCCGAGTCTCCGTCCCTTCCTTGTCCGCCAGCTCATGAATGCGATCTAAGGCATAGCCTGTGTTCCACATTTCCGGCAGGACAATCAGATCCGGCTTCAGTTCGACTTTCATCGCTTGTTCCATTAAAGCTCGGATATGACTGCGGTTTTCCGGGGGATTTCCTATCTCTATGTGAGCTTGTATGAGTGCAACACTGAACGGCTGAGCTTCCTGATACGTCAAAATCCTTCATCCTCCTTGTGAGCCAGAGCTTCCCGCGACCCATTGTCCGGTATTTTCCCCCATCATAGCCCGATCAGTCTGGATTACGCAACCATGCAAGCTTAATTCCCCCTATACAACTCGGTAAAATCGTGATAGATTATTTCTTAAACTATTCCAAAAGGTCGTGTGAATTGATGACTCATTTTTCTATTCCCTCCGCTGACGTCATGAAACAGTTACCCACTCAATTTTTTGCCACACTTGTACAAAATGTAAACCGTGAAATCGCGGCGGGGCATGATGTCATTAATCTCGGACAGGGGAACCCCGACACGCCCACTCCTTCTCATATTGTAAAAGCTTTGCAGGAATCAGCGGATAACCCGCTGTATCATAAATATTCGCCATTTCGCGGTTACAGCTTTCTTAAGGAAGCCGTTGCCCAGCGCTATCAGGAGGATTACGGTGTGACGCTCAACCCTGAAACCGAGGTCGCCATCCTGTTTGGCGGAAAAACGGGTTTGGTTCAGCTGCCGCAAGTCTTACTCAATCCCGGGGATGTGTGTCTCGTCCCTGATCCCGGCTACCCGGACTACTGGTCTGGTGTAGCCTTGGCTAAAGCGGAAATGTCTTTTCTCCCATTAAAAGAAGAGAACCGTTTTCTGCCCGATTATGAAGCCATTTCCGAGGAAGACCGCCGCCGCGCCAAGTTAATGTTCCTTAACTATCCGAATAATCCAACCTCGGCAACGGCTCCACTTTCCTTTTACGAGGATACAGTTGAATTCGCGCAACGTAACGGTATTGTAGTTGCCAGTGATTTCGCCTATGGCGCTATTGGATTTGATGGCGAACGTCCGGTAAGCTTCCTACAGGCTGAGGGTGCTAAAGAGGTGGGGATTGAGTTCTATACCTTGTCCAAAACGTACAATATGGCGGGCTGGCGTGTTGGTTTCGCGCTCGGTAATGCCGAAATCATCTCGATGATTAATCTCCTACAGGATCATATTTATGTAAGCTTGTTTGGCGGCATTCAGGCAGCGGCGGCGACAGCCTTGACGGCCTCGCAGAACTGCGTAGGCGAGCTGGTAGCCCGCTATGAATCACGCCGTAACGCTTTTTATGATGCACTTGGGCAAATAGGCTGGAAGGCGACGCGCCCAAGCGGCTCCTTTTTCAGTTGGTTGCCTGTGCCGCAGGGCTATACTTCCACTTCTTTTGCCGATCTGTTGTTGCGGGAAGCCAAGGTGGCTGTTGCTCCAGGGATCGGCTTCGGGAATGGCGGCGAAAGATATGTGCGAGCGGGACTGCTCAGCTCAGAAGCTCGACTGACCGAGGCAGCTGATCGAATTGGCAAGCTAAACCTGTTTGGTTAAGCCGTATTTTCCAGCTACAACTTCTTTGCCAAACCTGGTCTTTTCGTGGTATTCTGTATCCAATATCATTTAGCGCGTTGAAGGGACTATTAAGAGAGACTCGGTCCTGTTCAGAGAGTAAATTCCGATAGGCTGCAAGAATTTACCTGGACTCTCTCCCAACTCCTATCCCCGAGCGCCCTGCGCAATCAGGCGGTCCCTGCCGTTAACAGGTTTCAAGTGGGATGATCATGAATCATCAATGAAGGTGGTACCGCGGAAGCACAAACTTTCGTCCTTTGCATACAAAGGATGGAAGTTTTTTTGCATTAAAAAGAGTAAAATTAAGGAAGTGGACGTCTTGTCAACACGAATCGTCATTAAAATCGGAAGCAGCTCTCTAACTGGAGTGGAAGGTGGCTTGAATCGGGAAGCCATCGCTTATTTTGCCCGGGAAATCAGCTTGCTTCGTGCAAAAGGTCATGAAGTGCTGCTGGTTACATCAGGTGCAGTAGCCGCCGGATTCAGAGAGATTGGGTACCCGTTTCGCCCTAAGCTACTGCATGAAAAGCAAGCGGCAGCGGCTGTTGGCCAAGCTCTTCTCATGCAGGCCTATGAGCAGGCTTTTAAAGATTTTGACCTAGTGATCGCGCAGGTTCTACTGACCCGTAGTGACTTTTTGAGCCGCAAACGGATGAATAATGCCGGAATGACCGTAGAAGAATTGCTGCGCCAGCAGGTTATCCCGATCTTTAACGAAAATGATACTGTATCGATTGACGAATTGAAATTCGGCGATAATGATATGCTGTCCGCGCTGGTTGCCAATCTGGTCAAAGCTCAGCATCTGATTATCATTACGGACACCGATGGCGTATATACGGCAGATCCGCGCAAGCATCCGAATGCCGTACGTTTTGAACGTATCGAAGAAATTACAGAGGAGATTTATGCATTAGCTGGAGGTTCTGGATCGTCTGTAGGTACTGGCGGCATGCGATCCAAGATCGAAGCTGCCAAAGTCGCTACACGCGGCGGTGTGCCTGTATATGTGGGACGTGTAAGCGCGAATGGCGATCTAAACGCAGCCGTCGAAGGACACGGACCGGGAACTTATTTTGACACTCACCTCTCTTCACTTCCGATGAAAAAACAGTGGCTTGGATTTATGTCCACCCCTCTGGGCGCGGTGCATGTAGACGAAGGGGCCGAGGAAGCGTTGGTTCACGGAGGACACAGTCTACTTCCGGTTGGCGTACGACGTGTCGAAGGCAGCTTTCATGCCGGAGATGTCGTTGAGGTGCTCGGACCGGAAAATAAAGTTTTAGGACGCGGCATCGTCAATTATGACGATGAACAGCTACGAATTGTACAAGGATTATCCAGCGGCGAGGTTGTGGGCAAAATCGGTCCCATTCACCGGCTTGAGGTGATCCACAGGGATGAATGGATTACATTATGTATGTAGGGAGGCCGTAACATGAGTGATTTAACGACTAACACAGCTACAACCGAGGAGAATCAGTTTAGCGAAGTACGAACCAAAGCCAATCTTGCCAAAAAAAGTGCCGGGGTCATGAACCGCCTGACTACAGCACAGAAAAACGAAGCATTGCTTGCTATGGCTGAAGCTCTAGTAAATCATACTGAAGAGCTGATTGCAGCAAACCATAATGACCTGAAACATGGACGGGAACAGGGAACATCCGAGTCGCTGCTCGACCGCCTCAAGCTGACCGAGGACCGAATCGGAGCTATTGCCGAAGGATTACGCCAAATTGTGGCACTGCCTGACCCGGTCGGCGACATCCTTGAGCAAATTGAACGTCCAAACGGTCTGAGAATTGAGAAGATACGTGTGCCGCTGGGTGTCATCGGCATCATATACGAAGCGCGTCCAAATGTAACCGTGGATGCCGCGGGCCTGTGCTTGAAAACAGGCAATCCGGTTGTGCTACGCGGTGGTTCAGCCGCCCTCTTCTCCAACCGCAAGATTATCGAAGTACTCCAGCAGGCACTAGACGCAACAGCTGTGCCACGCGAGGCGCTTCAACTTATTGAAGATTCAGACCGTGCCTCGGTCAACGAAATGCTCACCTTGAACGGCTTGCTGGATGTAATTATTCCACGCGGCGGGCGTTCACTCATTCAAAATGTTGTTCAGAACGCTACCGTACCTGTCATCGAAACCGGAGCTGGTGTATGCCATACCTTTTTGGACGCTACAGCGGATGCAGCAATGGCCGAAGCGATTACGCTGAATGCCAAGGTGCAAAGACCGTCCGTGTGTAACTCGATGGAAACATTGCTCGTACACTCGGATTATGCAAAAGCACACTTAACAGGATTGGCAGAACGCTTTCGTGATGCGGGGGTTGAGCTACGCGGCTGTGCACGCACACGAGAATTGGCCCCTTGGGCTATTCCTGTTACAGAAGAGGATTACGGCACCGAGTATAATGATTACATTATGAACATCAAGGTCGTAAACAATTTGGACGAAGTACTGGAGCATATTGCCCGTTACGGTACGATGCATTCTGAGTGTATTGTCACCGAGGACAAAGCCCATGTCGAGCGTTTTCTGCAAGAAGTGGACGCGGCAGCCGTGTATCACAATGCATCCACTCGCTTCACGGATGGCTTCGAGTTTGGGTTTGGTGCCGAGATCGGAATCAGCACACAAAAATTACATGCCCGCGGCCCAATGGGATTGCCTGCCTTGACTTCAACCAAATATCGCGTGTACGGTACTGGACAAATCAGGGAATAATAACATAAATCAATCTGTATCCTTGGAGGTTATGAATCTATGTGTGAATCACAAACAAAGGTTTTAATTAATGAGCAAATTACATTTTTCGGGGCAGGATCAATGGCAGAGGCTATTATTCGCGGAATGACGGCTCGTTCTGTCGTCAAACGTAGTGGTATTACCGTCATCAACCGCAGTAATCAGGCTCGCCTTGAGGAACTTCAAAAGCAATATGGAGTCTTGTTCCAAACCGAGGATGCCGCCAAAACCGAGCTTCTGCGTCGTTCTCCGGTCATTGTGCTTGCCATGAAGCCCAAGGATGCTGCACAAGCACTTGGGCAACTCGGCCCACTTCTGTCTGATGAGCAGCTGATTATTTCGGTAATCGCAGGATTGTCCATTCGTACGATGCAAACGTTGCTGGGTCGCAAGCAGCCGATCGCACGGACGATGCCCAATACATCCAGCTCAATTGGGCTGGGAGCCACAGGCATTAGCTTTTCCAAGGAAATCAGCGAAAACCAGCGTAAAAACGTGCTTACGATGTTCGAATCTGTAGGTACGGTAACGGTTATAGAAGAAGAGAAAATGGATGTTTTGACCGGGATATCTGGAAGCGGCCCTGCTTATGTCTACTACCTGATGGAAGCCATGATTGCCGGGGGAATCCGTGGTGGCTTGACCCCTGAGCAAGCGCACGAACTAACGGTGCAAACCGCGCTTGGAGCGGCACGCATGGTGCAGCAAACCGGAGAGGAGCCTTCTGCCCTTCGCCACAAAATCATGTCTCCTAATGGCTCTACGGTAGCTGCATTGGAAATGCTGGACAAAGGTGACTTCTACGAAACGGTGATTGCGGCGGTGCAGCGGTGCGCTGAACGATCCCGCGAGATGGGAGCTGTACTCAAGGAGGGAATTGAATGAGCTATTGCTTGGCGACCTACCGGGTATACGATGACAAAGCCGATTTTAACCAAAAGGCCCAATCTATTGCCATCGGCATGACGGTGGGCAGCTGGACTGAGCTCCCGCAAGCCAAACGGGACGCGATGCAAAAGCATCTTGGCTCGGTTCATTCTGTGGATATTTACGATGGAGGTCCCGGTGAACGGTACGCGGACCTGACCATCGCTTACCCGGATGTCAACTTCAGCCGAGACATTCCTGCTCTGCTGGTCACAGTCTTCGGCAAAATTTCGATGGACGGCCGAATTAAGCTAACGAAGCTGGGTTTCTCGGAAGCATTCCGCTCTGCTTTTCCAGGACCGAAATTCGGTATCAGCGGCTTGCGCGAACAGCTTGGCGTGTATGATCGTCCCCTGCTCATGAGCATTTTCAAATCTGTAATTGGCCTCAATTTGGACGAACTTCGTGAACAGTTTACCCGGCAGGCTCTCGGTGGCGTTGATCTGATCAAGGACGACGAGATCTTGTTTGAAAACGCGCTGACGCCGATTGAAAAACGTGTCGAAGCCTGCATCAAAGCCGCCGAAGCGGCTGAGCGTGAAACCGGTAAAAAGCTGCTGTATGCCGCTAATTTAACGGGGCCGACCTCGCAGCTTAAGACGCAAGCTCTCAAGGCCATTGATGCGGGTGCCAACGCGTTACTGTTTAACGTGTTGGCCTACGGTTACGATGTGCTACATGAACTTAGTAGCGATCCTGCCGTCTCGGTGCCGATTGCAGCCCATCCTTCGCTGGCGGGAGCTGCTTATCCATCGCCGCATTATGGTATTTCGGCGTCCGTCCTACTCGGTCAGCTTATGCGGCTGGCTGGCGCTGACCTCGTCCTCTTCCCTTCTCCCTACGGCTCAGTGACGATGCCGCGTGAGGAAAACATGGCGATCCGCGATGAGCTGATCACCCCTGATCTACCGCTGAAGGCCAGTATGCCGGTCCCTTCCGCAGGGATTCACCCGGGCCTCGTGCCGTTAATTGTACGTGACTTTGGTACTGACGTTGTTGTCAACGCTGGGGGCGGGATTCACGGTCATCCGCTGGGTACAGAAGCTGGTGGGCGCGCCTTTGTGCAGGCGATTGAAGCGGTACAGCAAAATGTCCCTCTGGCAGAATACGCCCGTACTCACCCCGAGCTGCAATCTGCGCTCGACACATGGGGAGGTGAACGATGAGCACAGCGAAGAAGCCCGTCATTTTTTGCGATTTTGACGGGACAATTACGAACAGCGACAATATTGTCGCCATTATGAAGCATTTTCAACCTACAGGCTGTGAGCCCATCATGCATCAGATCGTAAATGGGCATACATCCATTCGTGAAGGCGTTGGTGCGATGTTTGCCCTCATGCCATCGGAGCAAAAGGACGAAATTATCTCATATGTACTTGGACAAGCTGGTATACGCGAGGGCTTTGCACGCTTTTTGGACTATGTACGAGAGCAGCAGATTCAATTTTTCGTCACCAGTGGCGGCATTGATTTTTTTATTGATCCATTGCTAAAACCCTTCGATATTCCACACGACCACGTCTATTGCAACGGAGCGGATTTTTCCGGGGATCGCATCCAGATTACTTGGCCGCATCCATGTGAGGAACCGTGTACAAATGATTGTGGCATGTGTAAAACGACTGTGATTCGTCAATACCCTTCCGAACAATACGAACGGATTTTGATCGGCGACAGCCTGACCGATTTTGAAGGAGCTAAAATTGCCGATCTTGTGTACTCCCGTTCGCATCTGACTTTAAAGTGTCAAGAGCTTGGCGTACCACATGTACCCTTTGAAACATTTGATGACATTATCGAGGATTTAAAGCAAAAACAGGAGCAAGGGGTGCTGTAAATGAGTTTTAACTTGGCAGACATTTCATTGGAAGAAAAACGCCGCGCACTTGAAGAACTCGCTGATGTCAAAGAACTATTCGCATCTCGCAACTGGTTCCCAGGCACGAGCGGCAATTTGTCGATCCGAATTGGTGACTTTCATCCCGAACAATTTTATTTTGCAGTCACCGCCAGCGGCAAGGATAAAACCAAGCGTACTCCGGAAGATTTTCTATTCGTAGACCAGTACGGAAAAGCGGCAGAAGCGACAAACCTCAAGCCAAGCGCAGAGACGCTTATACATTGTGAAATTTACCGCCTAACAGGCTGCGGAGCCGTTTTTCATGTGCATACCGTGTTTAACAATCTGATTTCCGAATATTACGGTGAGCAAGGCGCTGTACCTATCCAAGGTATTGAGCTGATCAAGGCTTTTAACATTTGGAAAGAAAATGCTGCCATTGATATTCCTGTGCTGCCTAATTACGCGGATATTGCCTCGATTGCCAAGCTCGTACCTGGTGTGCTGAATGATCAGGTGCCTGGAATTTTATTGCGTAACCACGGCATTTATGCGTGGGGCCGTGATGTATTTGAGGCTAAAAAGCATTTGGAGGCGTTTGAATTTTTGTTTGAAACGACCTATCGCTCCCTGCTGCTGAAAACTTTGAAGTAAATAAACTCATAAATATCAAAGATGCGTATCCTTATTTGTAAAAGTAGTCATTGAATATCGAGAACGGAGCCTAAGCGATAGCACAGGAACGTTCTCTTTTTTTATAATAAGGGTATTTCTATTCTACTAGCGACATAAAAGGAAATATGATGAATAAGAATCCTCCTGATATAATTTTGGATATGCTGTAAAAAAACGCCCCCTATTGGGGACGCTCCAGCGTGAATTGCTCTCCTAGCTTCGCATAGTTGTTCCCAGCCAAACGACTTACTGGACGCAACTCCTTAGCAATCACATACGTATTTTGATACGCTTCCTCGGACAAATGATACTGCACTACGCGTCCGATTAACAGATCACAGGCAGGTGTGTCCTCCTGACCTCCCAACGGTATAACCTGTTCCAGAATACATTCCATACGTATTTTCGCTTCTGCCACACCGGGAACTTCGATTTTTGTACTTTTGACCGGGGTAAGGCCTGCCAGTGTAACCTCACTCTCCTGCGGCAACAGACGGGAAGCCGTCACATTCACCGCTCCCACATTGTCCTCGTCTGTGATATGTACGACAAAAGCCTTATGCTCCATCGCATTACGTGCTGTATCTTTGGGTACTCCATCAACACGTTGTACGGATACAGACAGCAGTGGCGGTTCAGAAGCTACGATGGAAAAATAACTGAACGGCGCACCATTCAGCACCCCTTCGCTGCTCAAAGTCGTTACAAAGGCTACCGGCCTTGGGATGATACTTCCGGTCAACAGCTTATAATTTTCACGCCCTGTAAGCGTGTCAGGATTCAACGAAATCATTTTTCTCCCTCATTTCCGATTACAATCGCTATTCGACTGCACATCATCAAGTTTCGCCTGATAAGCAAATGCACCATTAGTTAGCGACATGGATGACATCTCAGGCTTCCCTTTCAGTATCGCGTGAATGATACGAAATGTAAAGTTGGAGCCGGAAGATCTCCCTATTTTTCAATTATATTTCCTCGGCTATCGCGCACAGTAACCGTAATTCCCTCAGGTACAGCAATCGTAACATCAAGCTGCTGCTGAGTCTGCATAAACCGTGTCGGAATTTGACCCAGTAATACATACAAGGTATCGCCGATTTGCTTGGTCTGATATAAATCTTGCCCCTTTATTTCGTCCTCTTTGCCTGTGTATACATAACTCCCGAACACATGCACCTCCGGTGAGGTGGTTGCATCAATTTTGACCGCATAAGGATCTTCTCCCTGTACAATCACCTTGGTCACTCCGGCAGGCAGTTTTTCATGCCAGTCTGGGAGAAGCCTTGTTTCCTGAACCGAACTCATTATTTCTCTGACTTGCGGAGTGATCCCCAATGAACTGACCAAGGCAAATCCGATACAGCAAAAAACCAATACCGCCGTAATAAACATACTGAATAAATCATAACGAATGCGCTCACGCGTCCCTTTCCAAGCAGTATACATTAAAATTTCCAACCCCAGCAAAACAAAAACGACAGGCCACCAGGTCAAAGCCTGGTCCAGTATGCCCGCTCCCCAAAACTTGGAGGCAAACGTTATGCCCCCCAGCAGGACGAGGAAAAGTCCCATTGACAGCCTTCCGACTTTCCACACCCCTGCCGGAGCGTTTGACGCTTTAGAGGAACTATTTTTGTTAGACGATGTACCAAATATACCTGTGGAGCCTCCTCCATCGCTATGAGGATGATGGGCTCCCTTAAAGGGAGCCTCACTCTTTGAAAACTCAGTATCCATTCTATTGCTTCTCCTTTACTCGTTTAGATTTGGAATTCCCAATCATCATCCAAATACCACCGCCAATCAACAATAAGGATACGATAATCGTCCGTAGATACATGTCAACCAAATTATAAATCTCTCCATTCGGAAACAGACGATCCAGAGTAGGAACTAGTACGTTGATTAAGATGTAATAGGCGCCCAGCAATAGCAACCCCAAGCCTACCCAGCGGTGATATTGTGCAAACATACCGATCACAGGCTTGTCGATCAGCGGCTCCCGTCCATAACGGCTTACTTGCTGCAACGCATCAAAAAAGCTGTAAAACCAAACCACCGGAATCAGGAACAAAAAGAGTGAAAGATATAGCACGTCCAGTACATAGATGCCTCCTAAAAACAGAAGCATAAGCTGGAGTCCACGCTTTTGCAAACCGATATACATATGTCCAGCACCGGGAAATACCGATAAAATGGTAGCCAGCATTTTACTCCGCCGTCCCTCGACTCTTCCATGCTCCAGTTCCTCAAACAAAGTCCGGTCCTGAAGCATTTCTCCCGCTTGTTTGCGATGTACATGCTGCACCGCATCAAACATGCAATACAGCCAAATGATCGGCAGCACGCCCGCAAACGCCAAAAATCCGGATTCGTTTGTAATGCTGGTAATAAAAACGAGGATCGCTCCAAAGCCAAAGAAAGATAGCAGAAAAGACAAACCACGCTGCATCAGCCCCAAATGAAGGTGTCCCAATCCAGGAATGAACGACAGCAAAATCGTAAAAAAGCGTTCATTCTCCGATCCTTTTTGAAAAGCAGGTGATCCTGCCATACCATAGTGTCCTTGTTGATAATGGTTATAGCCCGGGCCATATCCCATTCCTGCTCCCGGTGCATCCACATCCGCGTCTGTTGCCCCCTCCGGTACCTCTCCCGTTGAACCAGCATGTCCATAAGGCCCACTTTGCGAGTAATAACCATATGGATTGGGTCCTGCATGTGGGGGATATGGAACAGCAGCTGCACGAGGATCATAACGTAATAAGCTAATAATGATATGCAGCATACTCAGCCCCCAAAAAAGAGCGGCAACAAACATACTGGCCAATAAAGGTAATTCGTCTCTTGAAACCACTGAAAAAAATAATCCTCCCGCCAGACATCCGAAAAACAAAATGGTGTATACAAACGCATTGGCTTTTCTGGTCCAGTAGTAGTGTCCCACACCGGGAATGATGTTCAATAGAAATGCCAAGAGCTTGCTTCTTTCCGCATAAGGCATCGCTACACTTCCTTTCTATTTATGGGATTTAATAAAGTCCCCATTTGAAGGTTGTTGTTTGAGTTTTTTCATCTCAGCCTTTATCCGATGATTTAGGGCTTTAATTTATCGAGCCAGGTTGTTGTAGCTCGCATGACCTCTTCACTGTAAGAAACGCGTTCTTTTGGAGGAATCGGCTTTCCATCTGTTTGCGGCATCATTTTGTCAAAGGCTCCACTGGACAACAAGATCAACGTTAGGCTTGCGGCGACAACGTAGTGAAACACAGGTTTTTCAAACCAGCGGCGTTTTTTAAACAGAACTTGATTCGGTTCAGCTTCTATCTCGGGAAGAACGGCCATTACCTGATCTGTGAAGCGCTCCGTATCCATCCAGGCAGAATAATCTTTCATAGTTGACTCCAGTTGCTCCAGTGCGACAAGATATAGCATCAGCGCCTGTTCGTCTTCCAGCAGGAGCTTTTCCAGCCGGGCAGACTCCTCTATCGTGCAAGTTCCTGCAATGTAAGCATGCCAGTCATTCGATTTCCCTTCAATCCACGGTTTATCCTGTTGGTCAGTCATTGCCATTCCTCCTCCTTCCAGTGGTTTCGAATCCATAGCCGCGCCCGATAGAGCCTCGACTCTACTGTTTTTAAAGCTACCTGCGTCTCTTCTGCAATTTGGTCGTAGGTTTTGCCCTGCATATAATAGGCTTGAATAATATCCCGATGTTGCTGGGGCAACTGGGCGATTTTTTGCGATAGTTCTTCAATTTGCTCCTCGCGAATGAGACGAGCCAGCACATCCTCATCCCGGGAAGGGAGCTGTACAAGGGATTGTGCGACGTCTATAAGCTCTGCGGGTCGTCTGTCCTGTTTGCGCTTAATATCCAGCGCTTTGTGGAGCGCAATTCGGCTCAACCACGTTTTAAATCCTTCGTTCCGGTACTGGGGGAGAGACTTGTACACCTGAACGAATGCCTCCTGCGCGGCATCTTCTGCTTCCTTGCTGTCATGCAGTACCGAATAGGCGACATGAAATACATGCTTGCTGTACAGCTCTACGATCTCACGGAACGCCTGCCGGTCACCGGACCGTATTCGTTCAATGATTCTCTCTATATCAATGACGCTCTCCCCCTTCCCAATACTATAGACGCCAGGAAATTTCCTTCCCCTGCATATTTCAAAAAAATATTTAAAAAGGACACACCCTCCTGACGGAATGGTGTGTCCTCTATCATTAAAGCCTATTTACTCGCTTTCATTTCGGCTTAGTTCACGCGCACAGGCGATATTCCAGATTGTTCTCATTGCACATTAGCCAATTTGTAGTGACAACCTCGATACATAAGTCTACTGCTTAGCCTAAAAGGCTTAGACCGATATATCAATTGCGTCCGCCACCACGGAATCGCTGGGCGTATTCTTTGGCATCCTGTGCATTACGAACACGGTTTCGGCTCCACTCCAGCAAAATACGGTCTATATACCGGAAATGTACCTTCCCTGCAAATACCGCTTCCTTCAAAGCCAGCAAAATCAGCTCCTCGGGATACCGATCCTGATCCACCCAGCTGGTGATCGTCTCGTATTCCATCGGTGACAATGGTCGCCCGAATTCTTTCTCAAAAATCGTAAACAAATTCCGTTCTTCTGTAAGCGGGGATTCTGCTATTCCATTCAGTAAATCCGGCTTTCCGGCAAACAAAATGTCATCTTCATCGTGCTGCTCGTTACGCTCAGCGATCATACATTCTGCCAACTTACGATACAGCCCCGTCAAATTGTAACGTTCGAATTGTACGGATGAGCTGCGGTCTTCTACGGAATCGATTCTCAAAAATCCTTCTTTCATGAGCTTACTGAAATAGAGTGCGATTTCGTTCGCAGTACATCCGATGCGGGTCTGCAATTGTTCCCATGTCGGAAATTCATTACGTTCCGCTTGTTTAAAGGCAAGCAACTGCATCAGTAGCAGCATTTCACCATCTGTCAGCCGAAGTGTCCGATAATGCTTGAGCAGGGCATAGGGAATCTGGACCATTCCGGCTTCCATAGCAAAGGCTACTCCCTCCGCCCATTCTGCCGCTGATGTCTTGTCGAATGATCCGGTCATCGGTTACGGATACAAACGATACAGCATGCGTGGGAACGGAATCGTTTCACGTACATGATCGAGTCCACAAATCCATGCTACTGTACGCTCCAGGCCCAGTCCAAAGCCGGAATGCGGAACGGTACCATAGGTGCGCAGATCCATATACCATTGGTAGGCTTCACGAGCCAAGTTATGCTCGTTAAAACGTTCTTCCATCAATGCTGGATCATCAATCCGTTGGGAACCCCCGATAATTTCACCATAGCCTTCAGGAGCGATCATATCGGCACACAGAACAACCTCTGGACGGGTTGGGTCTGGTTTCATATAGAATGCCTTAATGTGAGTTGGCCAATGTGTAATGAACACAGGTTTGTTATATCTTTCAGCAATCGCCGTTTCATGAGGAGCACCAAAGTCTTCGCCCCATGGGATATCGAAACCTTCACCTTGAAGGAAGGCAATCGCCTCATCATACGTAATACGTGGAAATTCTCCTTGAATTTGCTCCAGCTTCGAAACATCGCGTCCGATTGTTTCAAGCTCCTTCGCACAGTTTTTCAGAACAGATTGCACGATATGGCTTACAAACTGCTCCTGAACGCGCAAGGATTCTTCATGATCCACAAAAGCCATCTCAGGCTCGATCATCCAGAACTCAATCAGGTGACGACGTGTTTTGGACTTTTCCGCACGGAAAGTTGGACCAAAGGAATACACTTTGCCCAGCGCCATTGCCGCGGCTTCCATATACAACTGTCCGCTTTGTGTCAAATACGCATCTTCATCAAAATATTTAATGTGGAACAACTCTGTTGTACCTTCTGCAGAGGAAGGAGTCAAAATAGGTGGGTCCACCTTCGTAAAGCCGTTGCCGTTAAAGAATTCCTGTACAGCACGGATAATTTCCGCCCGTACGATCAGAACAGCACGTTGCTTGGCGGAACGCAGCCACAAGTGACGATGATCCATCAGGAAATCTACACCATGCTCTTTGGGTGTAATCGGGTAGTTTTCGGTCAAATGAATAATTTCAATGCCTGTAACCGTTAATTCAAAGCCCGATTGGCTACGCGGTTCTTCACGCACCACTCCAGTAACGTAAAGGGAGCTCTCTTGAGTCAAGGATTTGGCGTCATTCCAAATATCCTCGGACACTTCGCTTTTCACGATAACCCCTTGAATATACCCGCTACCATCGCGCAGTTGCAGGAACTGAATTTTACCACTAGATCGTTTATTGTTTACCCAAGCGCCGATTGTAACCGTTTCCCCTACATGGCGGCCCACTTGGGCAATCGTACTTTTATTCGTCATGACCGTCTCTCTCCTCTTAACCGAAAATCAAACAGCCCTTCCCCCTGGGTCAGGCTGTTTGCTCTCGCTGTTTGGTGCATGCGGAACTCAAACAATAGTCCGCATGCATAAAGTTTACACTTTCGAACCGAACTACTGAACCAAACGGAACGTGTCGCGGGCAATAACCAGTTCTTCGTTCGTTGGAATGATCAGTACTTCTACCTTTGAATTTGCAGTTGTAATCCGACGAGGCTCGCCAGAACGAATAGCATTCAACGATTCATCCAGCTCGATACCGAGGAATGTCAATTGCTCCAACACTCTCTTACGCAGAACGATGGAGTTCTCGCCTACACCTGCTGTAAATGCAATTACGTCTACTCCGTTCATTGCGGCAGCATACGATCCAATGTATTTGCGCAGACGGTATTCATACATTTCGAATGCCAATGTAGAATTAGCTTCGCCTTTTTCCATACCTTCTGTGATTTCACGCATGTCACTGCTGATACCGGAGATAGCTAAAAGTCCACTATGCTTGTTCAACATGGAATTGACTTCATTGACAGTCAATTCTTCTTTGTTCATGACATAAGGTACGATTGCTGGGTCCAAATCACCACTACGAGTACCCATCATAAGACCTTCCAATGGAGTCATACCCATGGAAGTATCAACAGACAAACCGCCTTGAACTGCTGTTACACTACCACCATTACCGATATGACAAGTGATAATCTTCAGGTCTTCCAAAGGACGACCAAGGAATTTGGCGGCTTCCTTACTTACAAAATCATGGGAAGTGCCGTGGGCACCGTAACGACGAACCTTATACTTATTGTACAACACTCTTGGAATGGCGTACATATAAGCTTTTTCAGGCATAGTTTGATGGAACGAGGTATCAAATACCACAACCTGTGGTACATCTGGCATATTCAATTCAGCCGCTTTAATCCCCATCATGGAAGCAGGGTTATGCAGTGGCGCCAGGTCAAACAAGCGACGGATTTCACTCTTCGCTTCAGGCGTTACAACTGCTGACTGTTTGAAGATTTCGCCTCCATGAACCACACGATGGCCCACAGCCTGAATTTCACTAGTACTGGAGATTACACCATGTTCAGCATCTGTGAGTACGTTCAGCACTTTACGGATGGCTGTAGTATGTTCCAAAATCTCGCTAACTTCAGTGTATTCTTCTTTATTGGTTGGCTTATGCGTCAGAATGGAGGAATCCATACCGATGCGCTCTACCAATCCTTTTGCCAGAACGGACTCGTCCGTCATATCATACAATTGGTATTTCAGGGAAGAACTCCCTGCATTGATTACGAGAATTTTCATATCCGGTCACCATCCTTGTCGTACTTAAAGAAGCCTTCGCCCGATTTCACGCCCAGATTACCTGCACGCACCATTTTCTTCAGTACGATGGACGGACGATATTTCAATTCGCCGAATTCACGGAACATACGCTCCAGAGCAGCCAAAACGGAATCCAGACCAAAGCGGTCAGCCATTTCCAAAGGGCCGCTTTGGAAGTTATATCCGATTCGCATAGCGTCATCGATATCATCAGCGGAAGCCACGCCTTCTTGAAGTACATGGGCCGCTTCGTTAATCAGCAGACAGATAATCCGGCTTGTTACGAATCCAGGAGATTCATAAATCATGACTCCTTTTTTCTCCACTATCTCTTCCACGAACATTTTAGTGTTTTCAAATGTATCGTCCGAAGTTTTCAAACCACGAATAATTTCTACAAGATCAATACGGGATACTGGATAAATAAAGTGCATACCAATAACACGCTCAGGATACTTGGTCGAGCTAGCAAGCTCGGTCAGGCTCAGCGTGGATGTATTACTTGCAAGAATAATATTGCTTGGACACACATGGTCTAGCTCTTGGAACACTGCTTTCTTCTCGTCCAGATTCTCTGTAATAGTCTCAATGACCATATCACAGCTGCCGAGCTCCGCCAAATGAATTACTTTTTGAATACGGGATAAGATCAATTTTTTCTCAGCTTGAGTAATTGCCCACTTTTCCAGTTGTTTGTCCAGACTCGTTTCAATCATATTGTAGGCGTAGTCTAGTTTCTCTGGTGTCTGCTCTACCAGCAGCACATCGATTCCTTTGGACGCGAGCATTTCAGAAATCCCCTGTCCCATGGTGCCGCCGCCGATGACGCCGATTTTTTTAAATTGCATGATTCTTTACTCCACCCTTTCCTGGTCACTCTCATATATTGTATCCTTCTTTGTCGAAAAATACATGTTTATGTCCCAATAGATAATAATATCTTAGCACGGACTAAAAGTAAAAAAAAATAACCAGCATAAAAAATTATGCTGGTAATAAAGCATTTTCACTAAATTGACATCTAAATTGGTCTCCAGACAGAGTTTCTTCCTTCATCAGGATGTCAAGTGAGTTGTCGAACACAGGACGATGCTTTTCCAGCAGCTCCGAAGTTCGGGTATGCAGGTCAGCCATTATCTCGCCATTTTCCCGCATGAGTTCTTCTTTGGTTACCATTTCCATGTTAATAATGCCAAGTGAAGTCAAACCGGAAGTCATCATCGTATGGACGATGTTCAGCGCCTGCTCAAAATCATTACTTGAGCCGGTACTGCGACCGCCATAGTACATTTCTTCCGCCGTAGCCCCTGCGAGCGAGATCATAATTTGCTCCTCCAGGAACTGCTTGGTGTATAAATAATGCTCTTGCTGTGGATTGTGGCGCACATAGCCAAGCGCTTTCCCACGAGGGCTAAGTGCTACCTGGCTTACGCTACCGGGACGAACAATTTCGGCCATAATAGCATGTCCTAGTTCATGAATCGCTACACGTTTTTTCTCTTCCAAGGTCGATTCTCGGTCTGTCTTTTCACCCATCATCACTTTGTCAATCGCCATCGACAGATGCTTCTGCGCAATCATTTTCTGATCCTGTCTCATCGCATAGATTGCCGCTTCATTCATCACGCTCTCCAGCTGTGCGCCGGAAAACCCGTAAGATTCCTCAGCAATTTTGTCCAGATTTGCATCTTCCTGAATCGGTTTGTTTTTGGCATGAATTTTTAGAATATGAAGACGGCCCTTCTTGTCAGGCAGATCCACTTGAATATGACGATCAAAACGCCCTGGACGCGTTAAGGCGCTGTCCAGCATTTCTTTACGGTTTGTTGCCGCAATGATCAAAATCCGCGGTGTATCTGCGGAATAAATACCATCCATTTCTGTCAGTAACTGATTCAAAGTCTGATCATATTCTCGTTGCTGTCCACCCTCACGTTTACCACCAATTACATCGATTTCGTCAATAAAAATAATTGCATTTTCCTTCTTTTCCTTGGCTGCACGAGTACGCGCCTCCCGAAACAACTCACGGACACGACCCGCTCCAACACCAACGTACATTTCAACAAATTCACTACCTGAGGCTGCAACAAATACAGAATTAGTGTAGTGTGCCGCTGCCTTCGCCATCAGCGTTTTTCCTGTTCCCGGAGGACCAGTGAGCAAAACGCCTTTTAATGGACGGATACCAAACTTGGAAATTTCATCATGTCGATTCAAAAAATCCAGGGCCTCGCGCAGTTCCTGCTTAGCGCTTTCTTGCCCACCGATTTCCTCAAAAGTCAGCTTGTCCGGACCATTTTTTTTACGTTTACGCTCTTGCCCAGCACCTACGGCCAAACCGCCACGCGCATGCATAAGCATTAACAAGCCGCTGAGCATCACGCCAGCAACCAGAAGAGGGATAATATTTACCCCAATAAAAACGAGAAATATAATGGTTACCGGCACAATGCCGATTAATATTTCCTTAATCCATCTAGGCATTAGGCCATACCCCCATTTGCTGAGATTGACGTGGCAAAACGATAAACTTGGTCGCTTTACCTTCGCTGAGTCGGATATAGACATTGTTCGAATCCATGTCGGTATCAGCTTTGATACCCGTCTTTTTCTTTTTCATCTGCTCAACTGTAGATGAAATTTGAGTATACTTTTTATTTTCCATCGCTTCGGCCACAGGAAACATAGCCTCAGACCACCATTGATTCAGTGCTGAATTGGAACGATCTGCGATATCCAACTTAATGGTGCGGCTGCCAATGATGGATTGTCCTTTTTGCTTAACCACATCGACCAATCTGGCCACATCCGCCTGCGGTTTGAGATCTAGTTTCAATACAACCTGATCCTGTTTAATATCTATTTGAGCGCTTGTCACGCCTGGATATTGAGATACCAGTTTTTCCAGAGGACTTTGCATTGTAACCTGACGGTAAATGAACCATCCCCCAAATAGCAGCAAAGCTGCCAAAACTGCCGCCACAACGATAGGAACTGCACGCAATTTCAAACAACATCCTCCTCTCAAAATGTAAAACCCAGAAGAAACGGGACGAATGTCAACAAACAACCAAATTGCATGATCTTATAGTGATCAGCAATTCTTTTTTCTATCATTTTTGTCTATCACTTATAAAATATAGTATATCATAACGTATATCTAATATCGAAGGCAATGTGTGGAGGAGTTGTGATGAGGCAAAATCTTTGGTTATGGTGGAGGCGAGACGCTGCGTGTAGGATTTGATCTTACGATCGCTGTTGCCACCGGATTTTTTCGATTAGATTCTTATGGGGAAAATCCGGCGGCAAAGGCGAACGCTCCGCTTCTCCAGATTCAAATCCTCCACTCCGCTATTGCCCGCCACAAAGATGAATTTGACCTAGGAGAGAAGATGGATAGGTAAAGATGCTTCACTGGCTTTCAGCCAGCTTTACGGCATAGCAAAACTAAAAGACGTAAATACGAATTTTGTCGTATTTACGTCTTTTTCTTGAGCTTTTAATCATTTACTAGTCATTCATTCCACATTTGCCAATCCTCACACCAGCTCAGTTATTGGGCAAAGTATATTTCACACCCGTCGCTACCCCATCTGAGAAACGATAAAAGGTGTAGTAATGATGACTTCCATCATCGTAAAACAACTGCCACACATATTCGCCATTGAACACACTCGGCTGAAGCCTTACAATTTTTGCACCTGGAAGCTGCTGCTGAATTATTGCCGTCATTTTTTGCTCATCGACTCCGTTCTTCAGCAACTCGGTGTGAACACCGCTATTATCTGCGGCAGGTACGTTAGGTTGTCCTTCCACTTTTTGAAAAGGAACCCACACCATTATATTTTCATTCTGTGCATTTTTCCCCTGAACCACCCAATATACCTGATCCCACACAGACTTCCATGTTTGAGTCGTGCTAACCAGACCAGCTGATTGCTTGGCCTTAATGATAGCGGCATTTTTCTCAGCCACCTGGTCTTGAGTAACATAGGAATAATACCAGAAAATGCTGACCAGGATCAGTATCACGGCCAAAATGGCGACCGCTATCCATTTTTTCTTATTTTTCAAACCTGTGCTTCCTCTCTAAGGGGATGTGACACCTAAATTAGCGCGACAGCAGCCCTTCAAAGGCGGCTTGTGCCTCATGTTTGATACGTTCCTCGTCCATAGTCAGGCATTCGCCGTTTTTCACAACCTGGCGACCGTCTACCCACACATGAGCCACGTCCTTGGCGCTTGCAGAGTATACCGCATGGGAAATAAGATCTGTACGCGGCAAGAAATGTGCCTGATTCAGATCCAACGCGATAAAGTCAGCCTTGTTGCCCGCTGCCAACGCTCCTACTTCTTTTAAACCAATCGACTTTGCACCGTATTCTGTTGCCAGACGCAGCGCTTCACTTGCAGGAACTGCCGTAGGGTCACCGGATACACCCTTGTGAATAAGTGCCGCCAGACGCATTTCCTCGAACATATCCAGGTTATTATTGCTGGCAGGACCATCCGTTCCGAGAGAAACAGTAACCCCTGCACGCAGCAATTCAGGCACTCTTGCCACACCACTTGCCAGCTTCAAGTTGCTACCCGGATTGTGCGAAACCGCTACACCACGTTCAGCCAGTAAAGCTATTTCTTCGTCGTTCAAATGAACGCCATGGGCAATAAGCGAAGGACGGGAGAAAAAGCCAAGCTTATCCAAATGTGCAACTGGACGCAAACCGTAGTCGCGTACGTTTTGCTCCACTTCGGCGATCGTCTCAGACATGTGCGTATGCAGTGGCAAGTCCAGATCATGCGCTGCTTGTACGAATTTTTCAATAAACGCAGGTGGACATGTGTATGGCGCGTGCGGAGACATCATCGTTGTAATACGCCCGTCTGCTTTACCATGCCAGTTACGCGCAAAAGTCACGGCCTCAGCCAGCTTGATTCGCTGTTCTTCTTCCGAGCATAGTCCAATTGCTCCACGCATCAGACTTGCACGAATACCTGACTCTTCAGCTACACGAGCCACCTCATCCATATGATCGTACATGTCCAGGAAGGTCGTTGTTCCACCTTTCAGCATTTCCAGCACAGACAAGGACGTACCCCAGTACACGTCCGTAGATGTAAACTTGGCTTCCATAGGCCACATTTTCTCCTGAAGCCATACTTGAAGTGCCAAGTCATCTCCATGCCCACGCAGCAGAGACATCGCCGCATGACCATGAGTATTAATCAGACCAGGTAAAAACAATAGCCCCTTACCATCGATCGCTTCCGTCTCTTCCTCACCCGCAGGCAAAGTTTCGCCAATATAAGTAATACGGCTATCCTCCACAATCATAAAACCATGGACTACCCCAGCTTCTGATCCATTTACGGCAAAAGAGCCGTTTTTAATCATCCATTTATTCACTGTCATATTGTGTTTCTTCCTTTCCGTCCTCCAAATAATAAGCGAGGCTAAGCAAATCAGTTGTAAAGTCTGTGGCATGAATCCGAATGTTGGCCGGTGCCTTGAGAGTAGTCGGTGCAAAGTTCAGGATCGCTCCAATTCCGCTCTCAATAAGCCTGTCAGCCACGTGCTGTGCTTCAAAATCAGGTACGGTAATAATCCCGATTCGAATGTTTTTTTCTTTCACAGTCGCTTCCAGTTCATCCATCGGTTGAACGACCAATGTATTGATCTTGGTCCCTACCTTATCCGGAAACGCATCAAATACTGCGACAATCTTCATATTGTCTTTTAAATAAGCGTTATAATTCGAAAGGGCTTGCCCCAGATTACCCGCACCGACCAATACGACATTAATTTGCTGGTCGATTTTCAGGATATGGCGTATTTTCTCAATTAGATAAGAAACATCATAACCGATACCCTTCCGACCAAAATCTCCAAAATAGGCGAGATCTTTACGGATTTGGGCCGGGTTCAAATCTAGCCTCTGTCCCAACTCTTGAGAAGAGACCGTAGCCACCTCCCGTTTGTGAAGTGCATTCAGATAACGTAAATATACGGGTAACCTCCGTACGACAGCCTCTGAAATTTTATCTGATTTCATACTTGCTCCCCCTAATTGTAACGAACATACTTAGTGTCCGTCCGTTATGCCTCTGTCTCCGGGGCGGATTGGAGCCATTCGGCGATGCGGGGCACCATTTGCTCCGATGGCATATGCTCCATTTTTGGTCCCGGTAACGAGTACAAAAAGTGCTTTCCGTAATAGGATTCGATCACACGCGTATCGTAAACGATAACGACCCCGTGGTCGCTCGCTGTACGTACTAACCGACCAAATCCCTGTTTGAAGCGAATGACCGCTTGTGGTACAGACAGCTTCATAAATGGATTCTTCTTCTGCTGCTGAAGCAGCTCGCTTTTTGCCTCCAGCAACGGGTGATTCGGCGGTTGAAACGGCAAGCGAACAATGGCCAGACAAGTCAGAGCCTTTCCTGGAATATCGACGCCTTCCCAGAAGCTGCTGGTTCCCAGCAATACAGAAGCTTTGGCTTCCTGAAAACGGCGGGTTAGCTTGCTGCGACTCCCACTGTCCACACCTTGTCCCAGCACAGTAATTTCGCTGGATGCTAAGGCCTCTTTGAGCGGCTCATACACTTGCCGGAGCATCCGATAGGAAGTAAACAGAACGAGCATTCTCCCCCGCGTCGCCTGAGCAGTCGCTCCTAGAGAGCTAACGAGCATATCTACAAAGTGTGCATCTCCTACACTGCCCTTCACGCTTGGGAAATCCCGTGGAATGACCAGCAACACCTGATCCCTGTAATTAAAGGGTGACGGGAGCTGCGAAGTCATCAGCCGCTCTTGATCTGCGGCCTCCTGCAAGCCGAGCTGATCGATCATGTACTGAAACGACTTATCTACCGATAAGGTAGCAGACGTCAGAATAATGCTTCTTTTTTTGTCAAAAAACATTTCTTTCAACTGGCGGCTCACATCGACGGGCACCGCATAAAATTGCAATGATTTACTACGGAATTGCCCACTCGCTTCGAGCCAGTATACGGTTGTTTCATCATCGAGTCGGATAAAAAAGCGCAAATTTTCTCGGATTCCCGCCAAATCCTTGAGCAGACCCGTGATATCTGTAATAAGGCTATCTGCCGCATAATCGTCATGTTCTTCCTTGACGTCCAGCATCAGCTTGTCGCCCTTGCGCAAAATTTCGCTCATCGTTACATATAGCTGATTTTCCAAAGCACCCGCCTGATCCCACTTTGCAGGCTTGGCCGAAGGTTTGAGACGGGAAGAAAACTGTCCTGTTTCACCCGGTGTCGCATCGCTTCGCTCTGGCAACATGCCAAACAGCTTGTCGCTTAGCAGGTCCCAAGTTTCCTTAACCTCTAACACGAGCGGATACATCTGGTCGATGGTTGAAGCCCAATCCGCCGACTTCTCGTGCCCCGATTTTGCCAACTGTTGACGAAGTGAAGGCAGTTGTCCATTCTTGCTGTCTTTGAACAGTCGCGTCAGTGTATGCACGAGTGTGAAATATTTCATATGCATACCTAGGTGCTTACCAGCTACTTCCTCCAGGTGATGGGCTTCATCAATCACCAGATGTTCATAGCTCGGCAACAACTGGTGACTGGCTTTGACGTCTGTGAACAACTTAGAGTGATTCGTAATAACGACATCCGCTATCCCTGCTTCATGGCGTGCACGATGATAATAACATTTGCGGAACCATGGACAAGAACGACCAAGACAGGACTCTGAATCACTCGCCACCGTTTCCCAGAAATCCCCTCCACGGTTGCTCAGATTCAGTTCTTCATCATCACCGGTTTCTGTTAGCGTCAACCAGACGATCATCTGAGCCGCTGTAATTAAGTCTTCCTTCGGTGTCGCGAAGTCTCTTCTGTTTATTTTATGTTCAAACTTACGCAGACACAAATAATGTCCCCGACCCTTGAAAATAGCAGCCCGGAACGGAAACGGAATCACCTTGGTCAGCATAGGAATGTCGCGCTCGCGTAATTGCTCCTGCAGGTTGATCGTATGTGTACTTACCATAACGCGCTGTCCTTTTTTTACACTGTGATACAGCGATGGGAGCAAATAACCGAGAGACTTTCCTGTTCCTGTACCTGCTTCGATCAGCAGATGCTTGTCTTCACTCAGTGCCTGATTTACACCCTCAATCATCTGTATCTGCGCCTCGCGCTCCTCATATTGGCTCAAGGATGAACGCAAATTGTCCCGCACATCATCCATGTACTCCTCAAAGGAAACACCTGAAAGTGGATTCGGGTCATCTTCTCTACGCGGTGCAGCTAGCTCCGTCCAATCTTCCACTTTTAGCGCAAGCTGACGAAAAAACTGATGTCCCTCCAAATCCTGAATAGGATCAAGCTCTTTCTCTTCACGCACCCCATCAAGAAACCATCCAAGGTCACTGTCTTCCTCTGCAAACAAATCACTAAGCCGCTGTATCGTTATCAGAGGTAATGCTTGAAGCTCACCCAGACACTTTAAAAACACCTCAGCCGTAGCCAACGCGTCGCTGTCTGCTTGGTGAGGGCGATCATGCGCCAGCCCGAACTCAGAAGACACAAAACCCAACTGATACGAAGATAGCGATGGAAACATAATTTTCAGAAAATCCATTGTATCCAAGATTCTTCCGCTAAACGGTAAATATCCGCACCGATCCAGAGCGTTTTGCAAAAAATTAAAATCAAACGCCACATTATGACCGACCAGCACAACATCGTCCAGCATAGGCACGAGCTCCATCATCATTTCTTCAAGTGCAGGAGCATCCTTGACGTCATCGTCTGTAATTCCGGTCAATCCAGTGATAAAAGGTGGAATAGATCTGCCAGGGTTCACATAAGAGCCGTAAACACGGGAAATGCTGTTATCATGATCTATAATTGCAAGTCCGACTTGAATGATGTCATCCGCGGACTGGGTGCCTGTCGTTTCAAAATCCAATACCGCAAATTTCATTCGGGCTTAATCCTTTCTTATGACACTTACAAAAATAATAACTCTATATATTAGCATAGCAGAAGATCGCCTGTTTGGAAATTAAGACAGCCAAAAAAGACGATGCACACGCCGCCTGAGGAGGTGGGCATGCATCGTCTTACTCGGTGTCTGACAACTACATCCAGGTCATCATGGAGCTGTCGTATCGAAGCATTTCGGTACCGGACAAACAGGCTTCCATATTGTGCAGCGGCTCGGGTAACGCAGGATCGAACTGATGTGCGAGAGCAAAACATTTTTGCGCCTCCTCTACGTCAGCCTGCTTTGCCAACAGACAGCCTAGCGCATTATAGATGACCGCCTTTAGTCCTGCCTGCTCAGTCAGGTCCAGCACCTTCTGAAAATGGAATACAGCCTCTGCTGGATCATCCAGTTGAAAATAGGCCATTCCCATATACATGCGACTCTGCCAGCTGTTCGGAAAATGCTGTAGTACCTGCTCAAATTGTTGGATCGCCTCAGGGTACATAAGTAATCGATAATACCCTTGCCCCCGATTAAAAGCTGGCAGCTCTTTTTCAGGCAGCTCAGTGTCAGACATATCGGTCTCTGCGGAAAATCCGGCCGCACGCAAGCAAACCATTTTTTCCTCAAAGGCCAGCCACTCATCCATAATTCCGTCACTCATTCTCCGCAGCAGACTCCAGTGCTGTAGCAGCTCCTGCCTGCGGGAGCCCTGGGCTGATGGGTAATGCTTCACGATATCATCTAACATGCTGTTCATTTCTGCGAATACATGCTGGAACATGTGCATCCCGCCCTTATGAAAGATGGATTAATACACTCACATTTTTCGCTTAAAAGACGGGTTTCATCCGCACTCCCATTCATTACATGATCGTCGCGTGTACTTCTTTGTTCATCGTTTGGGCTGGTTTATTATGTTCATCAACAAATACCACTGTTGGTTTGTATGTTTTGGCCTCTTCATTCGACATGGAAGCATAGGAAATAATAATGACTGTATCACCAGGCTGCACCAAACGGGCTGCCGCACCGTTGAGACAGATCACTCCGCTCCCACGCGGTCCGGGGATAACATAGGTTTCCAGTCGAGCTCCATTGTTATTGTTTACAATTTGAACCTTTTCATTCTCCAACAGATCCGATGTCTCCATGAGATCTTCATCTATAGTGATACTCCCCACATAGTTCAGGTTAGCTTCCGTAACGGTAGCGCGGTGAATTTTGGATTTCATCATGGTTCTAAACATGGGAAAGCACCTCCGCCTTCTGTATTCTTATATTGTCAATCAGTCGGGTATTGCCAAATTTCACAGCCAGCGCTACGATGACGTCTTCCTGAACATCACATAGCCGTTGCTCGGGAAGAAGGGGCTCCAGACCGGGAAAAGTTAATATTTCAATGTAATCAATGTCTGCTAAAGGAGAGGAAGTAATGGTGGACTCCACCATTTGATGTAGCTGACGAATCGTAATTGTGTTTGTTACAATATCTTCGCTCACTTCTTGCACCTTACGCAGTGACTGGGACAGCACCAACGCCTGCTCGCGCTGTTCTGCACTTAAATACACATTACGGGAGCTGAGGGCCAAACCATCCGCCTCTCTGACGATGGGACAAGGTACGATAGTCACGTTCATATTGAGATCAGTCACCATCTGCTGGAGCACAGCAACCTGCTGCGCGTCCTTCATTCCAAAAAAGGCCAAATCAGGACCTATCATGTTAAAAAGCTTGGCTACCACCGTAGTCACACCATCAAAATGGCCGGGACGGGAGGCACCGCACAAGCGATCTGTCAAAGCGGATACACGAATTTTGGTTTGGGTTGGTTGTGGATACATTTCTGCTACAGTTGGCAAAAATACAATATCCACGCCCTCGCGCCGTGCTACCTCCAAATCACGAGCTTCATCGCGGGGGTAGCTTTCCAGATCTTCATTCGGTCCAAATTGAATCGGATTTACGAAAATGCTAAGCACCACCGTATCTGCCATTTCACGCGCCTTGTGCATCAAGCTCGCATGTCCTTCATGCAGGTATCCCATTGTTGGTACAAAGCCGACTTTATGTTGCTGTAAAGAAGCAGAATCGTTTATTGTTTTTGCTCCGTTTGTCCCAAGCTGCCGACGTTCAGCAATAATCTTGCGCAGCTGAGCCACTTCTCTTACGATGATCATGACCGAGATTCCACCTTTTCCTTAGCTTGTTCCTGTGTCTGTCCTTTTGCCTTACCGTATAGGGATTCCACAACGCGGTCATCCGCGCTGAACACATGCTCTGCGGCCGGAAATGCCCGCCCTTTCACATCACTCACATACTGCTCAATGCTGCTGCGGATCAAGCCGCCTACATCGGCATAGGTTTTAACAAAGCGTTTGCTGAAATAAGGCGATGCGTACTGAATCAGATCGTGATAAACAAGTACCTGACCGTCACATCCACGTCCAGCACCAATTCCAATGGTTGGAATGGAAAGCTCTTTAGAAATCGCTGTTGCCACTTCCTCAGTTACCAATTCCAGTACAACGCCAAAAGCACCCGCCTGCTCCAGCGCCTTGGCGTCAGCCATCAACCGGCGTGCGTCCGCTTCGTCCTTGCCTTGAATGCGATAGCCGCCAATTTGATTAACCGATTGCGGAGTAAGCCCGATATGTCCCAATACAGGCACACCTGCCTGAACAGTTGCTTTTACGACATCGGCAATTTCAGCTCCGCCCTCCAATTTAACAGCATGCACATGTCCTTCCTGCATCAGACGGCGGATGCCCTGAAGACTTTCTGATACGCTGCTGTGATATGTCATAAAAGGCATGTCCGCTACGATAAATGTATGTTCCGCGCCTCTTGCGACTGCCCGGGAATGGTACACGATATCATCCAAGGTTACAGGGATGGTTGAATCGTAACCAAGAACTACGTTACCCAGCGAGTCACCTACGAGAATCATGTCAATTCCCGCCTCCTCGGCTATTTTAGCTGATGGATAATCATAGGCGGTCAGCATACTGAGCGGAATGCCCTCTTGCTTCATTTTTTTCATTTTCACAATATTCAGTGCTTGTTTTCCTGCCATTGCGAATGGCTCCCTTCCATCTTTTTTTGGCACAAAAAATAACCTTTTATGAACGCCTGTACATCTGCGTCATCAAAAGGTCCGAACAGCCAAAAAAGACACTCATTTTGAGATCGTCCCTTCTGTCTCGGTCCTGTTCGGCTCAGAGCAGAATCCAACGTAACCTTCAAATGAAGTTATGATGGTCTTACAAACTTGCTAAAGTAGAGCATGTGCCCCTGGAGTGCAGCTCGGACCGTCCGATGCCGCCTCCTGCACAGTATAACAAAAAACATCAGCTTTTTCACGTGAAGTTTTGCACAGAGAATAGAACGATTTCGGTCGTTTTCATAGCTAAGGTCGCTTCTATAATTGTATATCCCCTGAAATGACCTGAATTCGCTCTCCCTGATCCGTTTCTATCACGAGTGCCCCGGAAGGGTCCAAGCCAACAGCTGTACCTTCTACAGTTATCCCTTGTCCGGTATGTGCCCGTACACTACGGTTCATAGTCACGGACAAAGCCTCCCACAGCATGGCTATAGGCTGGAACCCCTGCTCGGCATACAACTTACTTAGCTGTTCCATCTCTTCCAGCACTGAGGCAATCAGCACAGTACGGTCAATTTCACGCCCTGCTTCTATTTTCAATGACGTTCCCACCTGCGATAACTCTTCCGGGTAATCTTCTTTATTCAAATTTACGTCAATGCCGATCCCTGCAATACAATAGCGAACCCGTTGATCCTCTGTTGCAGATTCCAACAGAATACCGGATACTTTGCGACCATGAATCAGCAGATCGTTTGGCCATTTGATACCAGCCTCCACACCCGTCAGCCGACGAATGGCTCTACACACTGCTACACCTGTAAGTAGCGTTAGCTGGGGGGTAAAAGCCAAAGGCTGGGTAGGGCGCAACACAATGCTCAACCAGACTCCTTTGCCACGAGGTGAATACCACTTCCGCCCCAGACGTCCCCGACCTGCCGTTTGTTCCTCTGCAAGCACTACTGTCCCCTCTGGCGCGCCCTCTTCTGCCAAACGCATGGCATCCTGCTGAGTGGATACCGTCGAATCCAGTACAACGATACGCTGGCCAAACGATTGGGTATTTAATATATCGGCCAATTTGGAGACTTCTAGCCGATCCGGTCGGGATATCAACCGATAGCCCCGACGCGAGGAGGCATCAATATTGTAGCCCAACTCACGCAGTTTGTTGATCTGCTTCCATACTGCTGTTCGGCTAACCGAGAGCCGTCGGCTGATTTCCTCCCCTGATACGTAATCGGATGTACCTTCCTCCAGTATGCCTAACAATCTTTCATGATTATTCACTACTCATCACCCGTTTCGCTTCCTGAAGCAATGTTTCTGTTTCATTCGGAATATCTCCACAGGCAACAGCTTGTAAAAGCTGTTCCATCATCTGACCCAGCCAAGGTCCGCCTGGTCGATTCATCGCCTGAACCAGTTCATTTCCTGTAATATTTAAATCTTTGATACGAACGACTACAGCCTGCTTTGTCCACAAGCTTGCCAGTTTGGCTGTTTTCGCCACATGCTTTTCTACCCATGGCGGTAATCCGCGGAATGAAGCAGGCAGTGTCTTGTAAAGATCAAGCCAGTCTGAAGCTGTATTCTTTCCCAGTCTAATTAGCAGTCGAATCCAGCTACGACGCAGTGCCTCATCGTTGATGATGTCAGACTCCTCCGTAACGGAGTCGCCAGCTATGACACCAGTACTGTAGATTAATTCGGTCTCCCATTCCAGCAAATGAACCAGCCGAAGCCGTACCGCATTGGAGAAGGTCCAAGCTCTTAGTAGCTCGTCCGCTACCTCTGAGGTAAGTCTACAAGACATTAAGAGCAGGCCCCACCGCAGTTCTTCTTGCAGTTGAACGATCCCCTTGAGCGCTTGTGCTTCACATTGCTCCCAGGGAACCGGAACCTTCGTACAGCCGAGCAATCCGCTACGCCCCAGCATCTCCAACCCACGTAAAGGGTCAGGGCCCGCCAGCATCTTTTCCAGCTCGACCCGCACACGTTCCATGGCTATGTAACGAAGTCCCTCTCTGCGCCGAATCATACCTTTCCAGGTGTTGAATGCAACGCGGAACCGAAAGACAGAGGCAAAACGGATGCAACGCAGCATCCGCAACCCGTCCTCCTCAAAGCGTTCCTCGGCTCGGCCTACACAACGAACGAGAGCAGCTCGTAAATCGGCTTCTCCCCCAAACGGGTCCACCCGCTCTCCGTGTTCTGCCATCGCAATCGCATTCATAGTAAAATCCCGTCGCATCAGATCCTCACGGATATCCTTCACGAAGGCAACTTCCGTTGGACGGCGGTGATCGGCATAACCGCTTTCCGTACGAAAAGTGGTCACCTCGAACGCATGACCACCCTGCATGACCGTAACCGTCCCATGCTGAATCCCTGTCGGAATGACGTGAGGGAATAGCGCTATGACCTGTTCAGGCTCAGCCGAAGTGGTCAAATCCATATCATGAATAGCTCGTCCTAATAGCTCATCCCGCACACAACCACCGACCCAGTAAGCTTCGTGTCCTGCTGCTGTTAGTGTATGTATGACCTCTCTACCATGAAGAGCCATCTCTTGGTCAGCATATTGCCAAGTATTTGTATTCACAGGGTTTCCCCCTTTGCAAGTATTCAATATAAAAAACGGACGCGAGTCCGCCCCCTTAAACGCTGATCGGTTTAAGATCCGGCACCTCGCGTCCCAACACACGGTAATATATCTCTTCATATTGACGGGTAATCAGCTTATCACAGAAAACGGTACGGGCGCGTGTCAGACACGCTTCACGGAAACGTTCCGCCATCGCTTCATCGGACAACAGCTCTACTGCATAATCAGCCATTGCCTCCGTATTACCGATTTCAGCAAGATACCCTGTAGTTCCATGCACAACGAGTTCAGGTACTCCCCCTGCCTGAGAACCGATTGTCGGCACTCCACAGGCCATTGCTTCCAGCGCAACCAGACCAAAACTTTCTTTTTCCGAGGGAAGCAGCAGTACATCCGCCATAGAAATCACTTCTGCGATCTGATCCTGCTTACCTAAAAAGAAGACCTTATCTTGCAGACCTAAAGTCTCGATTTTGCAACGGATTTTTGGAAGATCCGGTCCTTCCCCCACCAACAGAAGCTTCGCAGGTACTTTACGTTGCACTCTTTCAAATATATCCAACACATCTCCCACCCTTTTGACAGGACGGAAATTGGAAATATGCATCATTATTTTTTCATGCGGTTGGGCAAAATCACTTCTAAGCGCAGCGGCATCTCGTGGATAATATACCCGTTTATCTACAAAATTGTAGGTTAAATCAATAGGTCGTGTAATTTCCAACGCATCTATCGTCTCCCGAATCAAATCCTTGGAAACCGCTGTCACAGCGTCACTTTTGTTAATAGCCAGCCGAATCAGGTCCTTCAACGACTCATCCTGTGCCAACACGGTAATGTCCGTACCGTGCAAGGTGGTTACCACCTTCAGATGATCACCCACCATTTCCTTCGCCAAGTAAGCGCATACTGCATGTGGTACCGCATAATGAACATGGAGTACGTCCAAATTCTTCATTTGTGCGACTTGGGCCATTTTGGTCGCTAGTGACAAATCATATGGCGGATATCTAAACACGTAATAATCGTTAACTTCAACCTCATGATAAAAAATATTTTTCTGAAACGCCCCGCCTAATCTGAACGGAATGCTATTGGCAATAAAATGAACCTCGTGCCCTTTTTCTGCCAGCAACTTGCCCAGCTCAGTAGCCACTACGCCGGAGCCACCCAGCGACGGATAACAGGTAATTCCAATTTTCAGTTTGTCATTCAAGCTAAGCTGCCTCCTTCCGCCCATCAGTGATAACTTTTCTGCCGATTTATTTTAACATTCTGCAAAATGCTCAAGTATAGAATTCTTATGTCAGGATTTTACAAAATTCGATTCCAATCGCTCCGAAGTACAAGATATAGACAAACTAAACCCTTTCGATCTATATCTTATCATTGGAAGTCGCTTATTGGATTTTTTCAAATTCCTTATGTGTATAGCTTAACCAGGTATGGCGTTTTGGACGCAAAGCCTTCTGCATACGAAATCAGTTTGCGCTGACCCAACAACGAGTCACGAGCTTTTACGCGTTCTACATATCCCTGATTTAATGGTGTGGATACTGTATCCTTTCCAGGCGTTGCCTGAAATTGCGAAGCATAACTCAACAACGACTGTTCCTTGGCTTCATAATGCTCGGTAATATCCACAATCAAATCCGTTCTGCCAATATCATTAATAAAATAAAAATATAATTGCTCTACCTGTACCGCAGGATTTCCTGGCATAAAACGTCGCAACTTGGCGTTAAATACCGCTTCCTCCACCAACTTGCTGCACATGACATGGTCTGGATGCCGATCCTCCCAATAAGGAGCGAATACAACTTTCGGTGCATGGCGTCGAATTTCTGCTGTAACTGCAGCTACATGTTCAGGAGTCACATTTAATCCACGATCAGGCAGACCCAAATTCGTACGCACAGCAAGCCCGAGCACTTTCGAAGCATGTTCAGCTTCTGACATACGAGTATCCACATCACCATTGGATGACATTTCAGCCCGCGTCAAATCGCACACGCCCACCTTTAAACCAGCGGCTGTATGCTTGGCAATCGTGCCACCCATTCCTATTTCTGCATCGTCGGCATGGGCTCCGAAAATCAGGATGTCCAGCGTCATTTTACATCACCCTGCTGGTCAATGCCCGGTTTATATTTATGTACCAGCTCACGCCAAGCAAAATCGCCACGGTCTAGTGCTTTGACCAGTATTTCAGCAGTTGCAACGTTAGTTGCCAAAGGGATCCCCTGCACGTCACACAAACGTAACAAGGCGCTAATGTCCGGCTCATGCGGTTGTGCCATGAGCGGATCACGCAAGAATATAATCAAGTCCATGTCATTTTGCGCAACCATAGCCCCGATTTGCTGATCTCCTCCAAGCGGCCCGGACATGAAACGGTGAATTTGAAGCTTGGTTTGCTCCATAATGCGCAGACCTGTTGTACCTGTTGAAAATAATTGGTGATCTGTAAAAACATGCTCATAGGCCGTTATGAAATTCACCATTTCATCCTTTTTTCGGTCATGCGCTATAAATGCAATCTTTAACATTCAAAGTTCCTCCTGCCTCATTCTATAATTTCATTCGTCAAATCATTCGCGTATTCTTAATCGATGTAATGCTCAAATCCATATACAAGCCCTGGCTGCTCCATGACCTTCTGAATACCGATTTTAACACCAGGCATATAGCCCGCCCGTTCATAAGAATCCTGACGAATTTTCAGAGATTGTCCAAATCCTCCGAATATAACTTCTTGCTGTGCGAACACACCGGGAAGACGGACACTGTGGACACGGAACCCTTGATAGTAACCCCCCCGTGATCCTTCTAACGTTTCTTCCTCTTCCGGGTTACCCTGTCGTAGCTCTTCACGCTGTTCGGCGATCAGCTCTGCGGTCTTAATGGCTGTGCCCGATGGCGCGTCCAATTTTTGGTCACCATGATATTCGATGATTTCCAGATGTGGGAAGTATTTCGCTGCCTGAGCCGCAAAACGCATCATCAAAATGACCCCAATCGAAAAGTTTGGCGCGATCAGACCACCAATTTGCTGCTCACGACACTGCTTGTCCAGTTCATCAATCTGTTCGGGGGTAAACCCTGTCGTTCCGATAACCGGACGAACTCCATGCTTGATAGCAAGCGCTGTATGTGCGTACGCAAAACGCGGCCCCGTAAAATCGACCATGACATCCGCACGACTCTCCAGTAAAGCCTGCTCCACATCCTCCACAATAGCGATACCCGCTTCCGGTAGTCCGACGAGAAGGCCGGCATCACTGCCGGCATGTGTTCTGTTCACTGCGGCCACAAGCTGTAGTTCCTCATCCTGAAGAACCAATTTGATAACTTCACGGCCCATACGCCCTGCTGCTCCTACAACAGCCACTTTTATTGGTTCTGACATATCCCTACAACTCCTTATGCATCCATTTGTGTTAGATCTGTTCATTCATCTGCTGGCATAACTTCTTCATGAGGTTGGCAAGCTGCACATTGTGAGGAAACAGTGCAGCCGCCTCACGAGCAGCCTGCACAGCCAGCTTATACTCATTCAATTCGTCATAAATCAATGCAAGCAGCAAAAAAGCATCCCCACATAACGGATCGAGGGCTATTGCTCTTTCCAGTAGTAAAATCGCATCCTGACGCACCTGTGGCGTAGCTCTGTCAACATCCAGCATTTTTCTGGCCTTCTCCGTATGCTGCCTGGCTTCCTGCGCATGCAGATGGAGAACATATTCATCCTGCTGTGGAGCAAGACGAACCGCATGCTCTGCATATGCGAGAGCCTGCTCCAAACGACCACTGCGAGCATAGGTAACCGAGCACCGGAAATAATGCTCCGCATGATCAGGCTGGGCTGAAATTGCTTTTTCAAACCATTCCACGGCCTGCTCAAAATCGTTCTGCAAAATGCACTGATAAGCTTTCTGAACGTATTCCTCCGCCTTCATGACACTGCACCTCCGGGTAACCGGTTTGGTACAGCATATGTACAAAACGCCTAATCGGTGTCCTTTTTAGTCCAGCGATTCGCGTCACGCGTGTTAAATTTTTGCATGACCTTATCATGAGCCTCGGTCAAATTTATACCTAGTGAGTTCGCAAAGCAAACTGTGATGAACAAAATGTCCCCCAGCTCCAGCTCAATGGAATTGTCCGCCTCATCCGTTTTTTTCGGTTTCTCGCCAAAGGAGTGATTAACTTCCCTCGCCAGTTCCCCGACTTCCTCAGACATCCGGGCCAACATCGCCAAAGGGCTAAAATACCCTTCCTTAAATTGAGATATATACTGGTCTATCTCACGTTGAATTTCATCTAATGATTTTTCCATGAAACACGCAATCCCCCCATGTGCAGGTTTATTCATATGTTATCGTAAAGCACATTTTAAAACAAATTTTTTTTAATTGTGTACTTATGATCCCAACTTACAGTCATCAGTCTTTTAAAGCTACCGTAAAAAGGTATACTACATATAAGGAGCTGCGATTTAGCAAAATCAGCATGAAGTCGTTCTTCCTTAAACTGCTACTGCGAGGGATTATATGAAGATATCCAAGTCCATGGAACAGCTTAAAATGATTTTATCCATTGTGCTCGGGACCGCCATTTATGCATTCGGTCTGCTTTATTTTATTATACCCAGTAAACTGATGGAAGGTGGTATTACAGGGATCACCCTGCTGCTTAATTATGCTTTTTCGATTTCACCCTCTCTCTCCACATTACTTCTGAACATTCCTTTATTTTTAATTGGTTGGAAAATGCTTGGGGGCAAGCAAATTCTATATACAGGGGTAGGTATCGGGTCGCTCACTTTTTTTCTGTGGTTATTTGAAAAAATGATTCATTTCGGATGGATGGGAACGTTTCAGACTGAACACGATTTTATACTTTCTTCATTATATGCAGGGGTTACGCTTGGGGCCGGGTTAGGTATTGTGTTCCGCTTTGGCGGCACCACGGGCGGCTCGGATATTATCGCTCGTATTCTAAACCGGAAGTTTGGCTGGAGTATGGGAAGGATTCTGCTGGTCATTGATATTGTCATTATCGGTGCTTCACTACTTTACATACCAAAAGAAAAAATTCTATATACATTAGTCGCCGTGTTCATCGCGTCCAAGATTATTGATTTTATACAAGAAGGGGCCTATTCCGCCAGAGCCTTTATGATTATCAGCGACCACACGATGGACATTGCGGATATTATTATTAGGGACATGGATCGCGGAGTTACTATTATTCCGGCTGTAGGTGCATTTTCCAAGCAGGCCAAGCATGTTGCCTATTGTGTCGTGCCTCGTCAGGAAATACGACGTTTGCACCAAATTGTTAAATCGGTTGATCCACGGGCGTTTATTATCATACAGGATGTGCATGATGTACATGGAGAGGGGTTCAAAGAGGAATAGCCCGGAAATCCGGGCGATGGGCTAACCTATATGGATGGCTCAGCAGCCAACGACGCGAATGTTTGAATTTTGCATCGTTATCCAGAGAGACCAGCTCGATATTTACGATAACCTGCATAGACCAGCGCCAGCAGAACAATCATGCCGATTGCCAATTCTGCCCGGCGCTCACTTTCACGCGGGATAAATGGCGCCAGGGCAGTGGCGTCTTTTTCACGTCCAAACAAGGCATTAAACGTCGGATTCCCCTGATCCAACGCCCCTCTAATCGCTGAGGCATCTGCATTTTGCTGATCCCCCAAACCTTTGACGTAGGAAATCCATGAATCAGCCCGGACAACTTCACTTGTTCTGCCATGAATCAATGCTGCTGTACGGATCGTCTCATAGTGGTCCTCCAGCACTGCGGCTCCAGCTTTGAAACCCTTCATGTTACCTTTAGCAAACTGGCTGTTCAAGCCACTAACATCTTCTTTTAAAATCTTATAATACTGCTGCCATAAAGGCTGACGCGGATGTGCAAGCGCATCGGTCGCAAGTCGTAAATTGGCCGCAGCCTTCACCCACTCATCCGGTGATGCTTGGACGGACTGAGTAGCTTGCTGCACCTCAAGGATGCTGCCGGACAAAGCATGAATGGCCTCTACAGATAACGCTGCCTGCACCTGTCCGGTGCCAAACCATCTACTCACCTCGGCTACATCCGCGCGCGCTTTTTCAATGTTCCCGTCCATGACATCCCGGTACAGTATCGCAGCTGCATGATCTAGTTCCTCAATTTCTTTTGTATTTCCTATGGGTTTTGACTGATCACGCGCTTCTGCCACACCTGGAGGGACGCAGACAGACAGCAGCAGGACCATAGATAAAACAACACTCGAAACAATACGTATCATAATTTGAAACGCCTGACCCCTAAACATGGGACATCCCTCCTCACCTTACTGTATGGCAAGGTTACCGGGACTAGAACTTGCTTTAGGACGAATCGTTTGAAGCCGGGTTATGCCCGGGACAAAATAGGAAACATTCGTTGGTTTTCTTTACATGTGTTTTGATCTTTAGTTTTATAAAATAGCGTCGTATCTTCCTGTTTCAACAGAGAAATATTGCAGCCTTCCTGTTCTCTTGGTGTAAAGCCAAAAACAACCTTCTTCGTTTCTTGTTTCGTTACCGCTGACAGTATGATATCCATAGGAATTTCGCCCGTTCCATAAATATCGTAACAATTCATCGTATCCCCTTCAAAATCTGCAACCACAATCGTATCGTATTGAGGTATATACCAAAATTTATCATTAAAAAACGAGATGGCATAGAATAAGACCAGCCATTCACTACTTTTCGCAGCAAAAAGTGAATACGGATTTAATCTAGCACTTTTATTTTTCAGTAAATTTAAATCCGACTGCTCTTCCATGTTCAATTTCTCAACTTTAATGTCTACGTTGTTTGCGGCTACTTTCCGGTTTAATTGATATTCTTGTACCGAAACAAACCCGAATTTAGGGTAAAAATTCTTCACACTATCATTTGCGAACAAATACATAGCATCACAGTTGCCCTGCCAATCTTCTAATACACGTTCTATTAAAAACCGGCTCAACCCTTGATTTCTATAGTTGGTATCCGTCATTACAGTTCCGATTTGGATATACTTTCTTATTTCACCCGACAAACAAAAATCCATCAGACTTATAGATACATTAGCCACAACAGCCTCCCCATCTAAAAGTACGTAAGGGATATATTTATCATTCCAAAAGCCCAATTGATACCAAGCCTCAAAATCAAAACCAAAGCTTTGTTTGGCTAATTGATTAAAGCTCTTTCTTATTTTAAGATCATCACGGATTCCTTTTTTAAATATATATTCTTTTTGGCTTATAACAATATTCATCTCTATTTCTCCACTTCTACTCCCATTCGATTGCGCCCAAACATGGCAAGCCATGTCGCTATGATACTGACAAGGGTCAGCATATAGGTAAAAGCACGCACTTGCGGTACATCATCCGTTAGCGTCTTCGGAAGATACGGATATATGCCAAATGTATAATCCATCGTATCATTTAACAATGTCCAGAGTGCAGCTAGGCATAAAGCAGTCCATTTGCAGGTGAAAAAACGCACGAACAGTAACACTTCGACCGCCATTGCCGTGTGAGATGCCACCAGCATCCAATCCTGCCATATCATGTGTCCCCCCTGCGCGACTCCCCAAAAAATAATAGCCGAAGCCCAGATGCCATATTTTACACTCGTGACAACAGCCAACGCCTCCATGATCTGCCGAATGACCTTTAAGCTCTTGAGATGCGGAGAATAGAGCAAAAATGCTATAGAGATCGTAAAAAACAGACTCGCCGTCGGACTATCAGGCACAAATACAATCTGCCACAACGGGTGATAATTTAGTGTATATTCCAACTGCCCCCCATACCATATGTACCCATACACTGTTCCCACAAAATTACACCAGAACAGCAGCCACAAAAAAGGCCGGCTCGTCAAGAACGACCGGCTCCACAAATAAGATAACGACACGTCCTTCATCCTCCGTTCATACGACAGTTACCTTGTACAGGTTCCATCCTACAAAGACTATATCATATCCAAGCGTATCAAAAAAACCTGACCGCCGCTACAGTCAGGTTTGATGATTATAATCTCGAACTAACGATTTGTCTGAAATCCAACTTAGGGTTCCTAAAATTGTTCTAACTCATTGCTTTCAGCTCATCCGTAAGATGACGAAAAGCTACTTCATCTCCGGAGGCTAGCGCCTCATCAATATCCTTGTAGAGTTTTTCACTCCGGTGTTTACGTAATGCCTCGTCCAAAACCATCTCAGCAGACAGGCCCAACATTACTTCATAAGTAACCTTCATTTTATCCATAGGATGCACCTCCAACATGAGTTTAAGAGATCCTATATTCTTTTCCTTTCGCCACATAGCTGAGTGCCGTTCGTGACATCCGCTGCAAATCTGCATCTGTCAATTCGCGCACCACTTTGGCAGGTGTACCGAGAGAAAGAGTATAGGGTGGTATTTTGGTATTTTCCGTAACGACCGACCCTGCTCCTATTAAAGCATATTCACCAAGCTCCGCTCCGTTGAGTACAATGGCCCCCATACCGATTAAAGTGCCTTTGCCTACCGTACAACCGTGGATTATTGCAGCATGACCTACCGAAATGTCATCCGCCAGCAACAGGGGCTGATCCGTGTTCACATGTCCCACGACACCGTCCTGAATATTGCAGCGTTCACCGATGATGATAGGCGCCATATCTCCGCGCAGTACGGCATTAAACCATACAGAGGAATCTTGACCGATCGTTACTTTTCCGACAATTTTTGCTCCTTCTGCCATATAGACAGATGAATGGAGCTGTGGCATGTTTCCGTTATAGTGAATCAGCATCAACTTCACCCTCTCATTTTGGGTGAAATTCTATCAACATGTGTGCTGCTTGTCAATGGAGCCGTATACCCGAGTCGTTCCGCCCAATGCGGCACTCTCCCGCCAACTTCAGCCCCCAGGCCGTCATCTGTACAGATGGTCCTGTCGAATGATCACCCTGACGAAGCATACCCAAGTGAAGCATCATTCGTATAATCCTCTGATCAAAGACCGAACGGGGCGTATCATAGTAAAACGGTCGAATCAGTGGGCCGATATGTACAAAAAGCGACTCTGAGGACGTCCAAGGCCTGGCACATTCTCCAATCCAGTAGACTAGAGAGAGCAAATTAGGAACGGCTCCTTTATACAATCTTAACCAAAACCTGAATAGCTGTATCATTTCCTGCTCAATTGTATGCTCCTGATGCGCTTCTCCCTTTGTCGTCAGCACAACTTGGTCCCCTTTCTCCTCAATGTACTTGGAGTGACGGGCATAATCATACAGTAGTGCCATTCGGTCTGGATAAAACTTAAAAGAGGAGCCATACCCGAAACGCCATCCTCCCTTACCCAAAAGCGGCTCCGCAATGTGCAAATGCTCCATCAGCTGCTGCTGATTGCGACGATACCAAGCTCCCTCGGGATTTAGCGGAACCTCATGCTGCCCCATGTATTGAAGGAAAAGCCGTAAATCCTCTGCCAGCAGATGCCCTTCATCCCGGTACGACGACGGTTCGCTCACCCGGGTCATTCCGCTTTGGAAGTCATGTACCATAACACGTCGAAAGCGCTCCTTCATATCCAACGGAATTTGGAACAAATACCTCGTATTGTGCGTCGAACCATTGAACAACCAGCCACTAGAACGCAGACGGGTCACAATATCCCTTGGCCGCTCACCAGGACTTTCGTCCTCCTCAACAGACTGTTTGGCTATTGCAACCAATTCCTCCATGCTGAAATACGGTCGGTCATCGAACAGCAGCGCGTTCAAAAACCTTACCTCTGACAACCTCAGCTCCTTGACCTGCGTCTCAAAAAAACTACTGCTGCCGAGCTTCGTCAAAATCCCCTGGATCAACTCATGCTTGGAATTAGGTTTACAGTCACAATCGTAATACACCGCGATTCTGTTCAAATGCACAATATCCGCAAATGTCAGCATATCCGCCAGATTCATTGTTCCATCGCCTCGTCACTGGACTGTCATCCGGAATTGATTCTTACCTGTTGTACCCACAGCTTTGACGGATTGTTCAGACTCTAAACCTCTTTTTTGCAAAGGTATAATTAAAAAACAAAAAAGACCACGACTTCTACGATAAGTAGAAGCCTTGGTCTTTTACTAACTTTTTGAGTTACAGTCACTTTTCTCTTGCAAATGCTTCGTGCAATTATACAAAAGTGGTGCCCAATCCATATCCTCACGCTGGAGTACGCTAAGTGACAAATTGCCGATTCGTTCCGTGAATTTTTCCTGATACAGTGCCTTATACAAATTAGCCAAAAAACCGCCGTGGGAAACGACCAGCAGATTCTTGTCCCGATTTTCCGTCCAAATGGCCTCCATAAAAGCTAGCCCACGAAGCTGAAGATCCGCATCGCTTTCCTGCCCTAGATCCAGCAGATGCCAGTCGACTCCCCACTTCTCTTCACGCTCGGCCTGTGTCATGCCCTCGACCTGACCATAAGCACGTTCTCTTAGTCGATCATCAGGCTCTAACAACGGGAGATGCAGAGCAGAAGCAATAATCTCCCCAGTCTCTTTCGCTCTGGAGAGACTACTTGTAATAAGCCCGTCCCAATGATAAGGCTCTTCCTTTAATCGTTCTGCTAGCAGGCGTGCCTGTCTGCGCCCTTCCTCATTCAACGGAATATCACTGTGGCCCTGGATTTTCCCTACCGCGTTCCAATCCGTCAATCCATGTCTGATCAAGCCAATAAGCATCGTGTCGTTTCCTCCGCTGTTTTGTTATTCAGTCATTATTATGAATTCATATTGGACCAGCTGTCCTGCTAATTTCTGACCCTTCTCGCCCGATGGATCCAGCCCAGAGAAAATAAAGCAAGCGCAAGTGCCAATACAGACAACAGCATCCAGTATTGCGGATAAGTAGGAACAATGCTAGCAACCAGCGGGTCCATAATGCCACTATTCACATCTTTAATGTGGTATTGATATTGTGGAGATGTACTTGTAGTTTCCAACAGGCCTGTCGGTAAAATACCAGTGTCCATGACAGGAGCTGCTTGAGGGGGATTTTCCTGAGAGGAGCTTCCATTCCAGTTCAAAAACAAAAAGCTGCATAAAAATACGGCCAAGAAGCCGGCGATCCATACAGACATATACTTACGGGCTGCTGGGTTCACACGCGCACGTCGATGCTCGCCCGGAACAAGCCACGGTGATTCTTCATAAATTCGATCCATGACCCTGCGATTCATTGCCTCTAGCTTATCATCTGTTATTTCAAAGGAAATATCACGAATGGCGGATCGATTTTCTTTTGACAAATCCAACTCTTTTTCTTCCGAACCATGCTCCCACCCAGCAGACGAGCTTTTGGCCCGTCTGCGCTCCGAGTCTTGTTTCGATACATTTTTGCCTGTAGCGAACAAATCCTCAGTGTCCCTGGATTTCATTGGCTGCTCATCCCTTCGTTTTCCTCATAGAGAGGCTCAAAAAAATAAGGCTCCAACTGCGTCTTCACACTGGTTCTTGCCCGGAAAAGCAATGACTTCACCGCACTGACCGTCTGTCCTAAAATAGTCGCAATCTCCTGATAATCTAATTGCTCATATTCACGCAAAATCAGCGCAGATCGCTGCTTCTCAGGCAATTTATTGATCGCTTCACGAACCATCTCTACCTTCTCACCGCGAAGGACGGCCTGCTCCGGAATTACATCCGATGGAGCTACCGGTACATAACCGCTCTCCTCCAATGGAACCTGACCGCTACGGTGCTTGCGAAGCTCACTTAGCACCGTATTGCGTGCAATTGTATATAACCAAGTGGAGAACGATGCGTCTACCTCGCGAAAAGAGTGCAGGCTCCGATACGCTTTATAAAACGTCTCTGAGCATAAGTCCTCAGCAATCATTTCCAGGTTCGAACTTTTCAGCATATGATAAACAAAAGCTAAAATTTTACGTTGGTGCCGCCTCATTAATTCTGAATAAACCTCAACATTACCTTGTTTGATTTCCTGAATCATCTGGGAATCTGTCATCATCCGAGTGAGACCCTCCTCGCCCATACATGTGCTGTTTTCCCGTTCGATTCTTTCTATATATACCGAACAGGTCAAAAAAAGTTGCGCACTCTGCGCAAATGGATGAAACAGCATCATGGAACATTTGTTATTTTCTTACCCTATGTAGTGCCAACATTAACGGTGCTATCCCCAACAATATTCAACATCCAAAATGGACTTACCCATTGTACCACAAAATGACCGCCAGTAAAAAAGTCCAAAATCCCCACGATTTCCATCAATGCCTCCCTAACGCTGGCAACTAATTCATTTATACAGCTTTTCAATGGATTTTAAATTTTTTCAAGATTAAATGACTAACCGATTGAAAGTGTTCTATTCAAATGCACCAATAAGGATAAATACACAAAAAGAAAACGCTTTAAAAAATTATTGACAAAATGAAAACGTATACATATAATAAAAGTACAGTATGGTTTCTCTCCACTCCTATCCTACTCAGCTACTTCACTAAAAGTAGCTACCACCCGGGGCTTTACCCGGGTGGTCTTTTTTTTATTCAAAAAAAGGAGCTTTAAAAAAAAGCGGACGAAGAAACCTTCGTCCGCTCTAAATCTTTTCTACTACTTCACTCCCAGAAAGTGCGTGTTGCTTTTAAGGCGGTCAGTAGCGCAGAGGTTCATTTGAATCTGGAGAAGCGGAGCGTTCGCCTTTGCCACCGGATTTTCCCATTAAAGAATCTGATCGAAAAAAATCCGGCGGCAACAGCGATCGTAAGATTAAATGAATCGCGAAGCGGCCTCCTTAACGAACATCTCACTTTCCTTCCTATACCACCACTTTATAGCCCATCGAATCCAGCAGAGTCTTAGCACGCTCCCAATCCTGCTCTTGACGGAAGGAAAGCCGCATGATGCCTGGGACATCCTCCCGGCTTTCAATGATTTGCATATTGCTCAGATTAATGCTGTGATTACCGAGTTCCATAGCAATTCGCCCGATAATCCCTGGGGTATCCGGTACATCAATATACAGATCAAACGTGGAGACGATGACTCCTTTGCGACGCTCTGGCAGTTCACTGCGGAAGTGCCCAGCTGTCAAAAACTCGTCAGCTATTCCCTCACCGTCTTGTATTCTCAGTAAATGGGTAAAACGCTCAATCTGTCCGTTCCATTCTTCCAACAGACCTAGTAAAACTTCACGATTGCTCAGTAAGATGTCCCGCCACACAACCGGATCACTAGAGGCTATCCGTGTAATATCACGGAACCCACCGGCAGCCAATGTACGGTACAACGGATTTTCATCATTGTGCTTTCGCACCTGATTCACCAGCGCCGCTGCAATAATGTGCGGAAGATGGCTAATCGCGCCGACAATGTCATCGTGCATATCAGGTTGGACACGCACAACATGAGCACTAGTATATTTTAACAAACGTTCCAGTGAACTGTATGCTTCCTCTGGCACACCCTCTGCCGGGGAAAGCACATAATATGCGTTTTCAAACAGCAACGCGGAAGCAGCCTTTACACCGGAACGCTCTGAACCGGCCATTGGATGACCACCGATAAAGTAAGCGTTGCGCAAAGAAATTTCTGATGCTTTCTTGGCAATTGCCGATTTCGTGCTGCCTACATCAGTGATAATACAACCCGCTTTAAGCGGTAACTTGCTTAACAGTTCGAGATAATGCTCCAGTAAGCCCACAGGTACGCATAAAAAAATAAAATCGGCATCCGCTGCCGCTTCTTCAACCGAGAGAGTCGCGGTGTCCACGACACCACGGCTTAACATCGGTTCCATCAGTTCTGGGAGATGAGCATGGCCGACAACAGTAATATCTGGCTTCCCTTTAAAACAAAGTGCGAGGGACCCACCAATCAGTCCCACGCCGAAAATGGCAATCTTCATCAATTATCAAATCCCATCTGCGGAAATTATAGGCGTACTTTCGCCGCTTCCGCCCCCAGGACCTGTTCCAGCGCACGAATAAACAACTCATTTTGCGGCTGTGATCCAACCGACACCCTAATATATGTCGGATATTTGTGATGACCTGCGCGAATAATCACACCTTTACGAAGCAACTCCTGGAATACTTCACCGGATGGACGACGTACATCCAGCATAATAAAATTACCATGTGCCGGGAAAGACTCCAGTCCCAGACGCTTCAGCTCATTTTGCAAATAAGCTCTGCCCTCTGCATTACGATCCCGGCATTCTTGAACAAATTCCTGATCTTCCAAGGCAGCAATGGCCGCAGCCTGTGCTACCCGTGATGTATTAAACGGTTCACGAACCTGATTTATCAAGCGAATGATTGACTCAGCTCCCATACCATAACCAATGCGCAGCGAAGCAAGCCCATAGATTTTGGAGAAGGTGCGTAGTACAACCAGGTTTTCATACGCTGGCAACAAACGAATGCCGTCGGGATACGAGCGATCCGTCACAAACTCGGCGTAGGCTTCATCCAGTACAACCATGATATGCTTTGGTACTTGGTCCAAAAACGCAATCAGCTCTGCTTCGGGTACAATCGTGCCCGTCGGGTTATTTGGATTACAGATCCAAATAATTTTCGTACGGTCATTGATGTGGGACAGCATAGCATCCAGATCATGTACACCGTCACGCAAAGGCACCTCAACTGCAACCGCTCCCTCAATTTCTACGTTACTTTTGTATACGGAAAATGTCTGATCGGCCATAATGCTTTCTTCCCCGGGAAGGAGAAAAGCACGCGTAATCAACGCAATTATTTCGTCAGATCCGCAGCCATAGATAAACTGTTCCTCTTTTAAACCCGTCCGTTTAGCTAGTGCCTGTGTCAAAGCTACGGCACTTCCGTCAGGATATACACTAATGTTAGCAAACTCCTGCTGAATGGCCTGCAACACTTTGGGAGAGCTACCATACGGATTCTCGTTCGAGGCGAGCTTGATGACTTCATCGAGTCCCAGCTCACGTTTTACGTCTTCAATCGGTTTACCGGGCTGATATACTGGCAAATGTACAATATGCGGTTTAGGTTGCATGCCCCTACCTCCTCTATCCAATCAGAACATATTTATTACTTTCTATTTTGACAGCCATTACTGCTTTAATTGTGCCACAAAATTATGAATTTGCAAAAGACCTTCTTGCCTGCGCGCAGAATCATTCAGCAATGGAATGGCTTCTTCCACCTGACGTACAATAGCACTGCCGACCACAACTCCATCGCAAATGTTTGAAAACCGGGCTACCTGCTCTTGAGTAGAGATCCCAAAGCCGACCGCTACCGGAATATCCGTATGCCGTTTGACCTGCGCGATAAAGCCCTCTATACCTTCAAAAAAGGAAGCTCTTTCCCCGGTTACACCCAGCGAGGATACACAGTATACAAATCCTCGGGCCTGACGGACAATTCGCTCGATCCGCTGTTCAGAAGTTGGAGCCACCAGAGGAATCAGATGCACACCCACCTCTGCTGCCCGTCCTCCCAGCTCCTCCGCTTCCTCAAGCGGAAGGTCCGGAATAATCAGACCACTGATACCGTGCTCCTGCAAGCCTGCGAAGAAAGCATCCATACCCATCTGTAATACAGGGTTATAATACGTGAACAGAATAAAAGGCAGGCTTGAACCTGCCGCCCTAGCCAGAGAAGCTGTCTCCATGCACGTGCGGATGGAAATTTGCCGTTTCAGTGCACGCTCAGACGCGCGCTGAATTACAGGACCGTCAGCCAGCGGGTCGGAATAGGGTACACCCAGTTCCAATATGTCAGCTCCGGCCGACTCTAACTGCCGAATGATCTCTATTGTAGTATCCACATCCGGGTCACCTACCGTCAGAAAAGGAATTAATGCCGTTTTGCCTTCATTTTTAAGGCGACCAAACGCCTGATCAATTAAATTCATAACGGATTTCCTCCCAAATACTTGATAATGGAGTCCACATCTTTATCCCCGCGTCCAGACAAACAAATGACGATAATATCATCTGCCGTCAACGTAGGTGCCAGCTTGACGACCTGTGCAACTGCATGTGCCGACTCTAATGCAGGAAGTATTCCTTCGGTACGGCAGAGAAGCTGAAGCGCATCCAGCGCTTCCTGATCGGTAATCGGAACATACTTGGCCCGCTCAATATCTTTCAGGTATGAATGCTCCGGTCCAACACCTGGATAATCCAGTCCAGCCGAGATGGAATGCGCAGGCTGCACTTGTCCGTACTCATCCTGAAGCAGATAACTCATAGAGCCTTGGAAGACCCCTTGTGTTCCCTTGGTCATCGTAGCTGCATGGAATTCCGTTTCGACACCTTTTCCAGCGGCCTCCACGCCAATCAAAGCGACACCCTGATCCTCAATAAAAGGATAAAACATGCCAATGGCATTGCTTCCGCCACCGATCGCTGCCACGATGACATCCGGAAGTCTGCCTTCCTTCTCTAGGATCTGGCGACGTGTTTCATCACCAATCACACGTTGGAAGTCCCGCACCATCATCGGATACGGATGCGGACCGACAGCTGAACCCAAAATATAGAACGTATCATGGACATGGCTGACCCAGTAACGCAAAGCTTCATTCCCAGCATCCTTAAGTGTACGTGTACCCGATGTCACCGGAATGACCTCTGCACCCAAAAGCTGCATCCGAAAGACGTTCAGCTGCTGGCGCACAGTATCCTCTTCGCCCATAAACACCTTGCATTCCAATCCGAGCAACGCAGCCACAGTCGCTGTCGCGACACCATGCTGTCCTGCGCCTGTCTCAGCAATGACCTTCTGTTTACCCATACGCTTCGCCAACAAACCCTGAGCTAATGCATTATTGATTTTGTGGGCACCGGTATGATTTAAATCTTCGCGCTTCAAGTAAATTTTAGCCCCGCCCAAATGCTGACTCAGACGCTCCGCATGATAAAGTGGCGTTTCCCGACCAGAATAGTCCTTTAGGAGCCCGTTCAACTCTGCTTTAAACTCGGGATCATCCGCGTACTTACGGTAGGATTCCTCCAATTCAATCAGTGCGTTCATCAACGTTTCCGGTACAAAACGTCCTCCAAATGTTCCAAAACGTCCGTTGTTATCAGGTAATTGTGTCATGCCTGCTTCACCCTTTCTACGAATGCTGTGATTTTTGCAATGTCCTTGACTCCGTTCGTCTCTACACCGCTGGATATATCCAGCCCATCGGGATGATACTCATGAACTAGCTTTTCCGCATTATCGGCAGTCAGCCCGCCGGCTACAAACAAAGGAATTCCATGTTGATGAGTCCAAGCCTGATAGGCAGGAATTCGATCCCACGCAAACGTTTTTCCGGAGCCGCCACCATACAGGGGATCGTATGTATCCAGCAGTAAAGCGTCAATTGCCCCGACATAGGCATCCAATTCGTCCGCCGAGCGTTCTAGCTGTCCTTGACTGTCCGCAGACCATGCCTTGAATACCTGTATACCAAAACGCTCCCTGATCTCCCGACAGCGCTGCGGACTTTCCTGCCCATGCAGCTGTATGACATCCAAGGGTGCTTTCTCCATCACATCATTTAACAGTGCATCACCAGGGTTCACAAATACACCCACGCTGCGCGGTCTGCTGCCTGAGGTCCATTCATCCAATACGCGAAGCAGCTCTCCAGCCTGTACGCCGTCAATCCGGCGCTTGCTGTCGGCAAACACAAAACCTATATAATCGACCGGTAAGTTTACCATAGATTTTAGCACTTCAACGCTTTGAAGTCCACAAATTTTTATGCCCGTTTTGTTCATGCTTTAACCCCGTCCATCAATTCGGCTACAGCCTGTCCTACATCTTCCTTGCGCATCAGATGCTCCCCGACCAGGATACCGTGTGCACCTACCGAATACAGATACTTAACATCTTCCGGTCCCGCAATTCCGCTCTCACTGATGAACGTAATCCCTTTAGGAATTAGTGAGATCAGCTCCTCTGTCGTCTGGAGACGAGTCTCGAATGTCCGCAGATTTCGGTTATTTACACCAATCAAGGTTGCTGTCCCCAGCTCCAGCACCGCTTTAAGCTCCTCGCTGTCATGCACCTCTACCAATGCGTCCAGCCCGAGGTCCTTGGCGATCTGTAAAAAGGACCCTAATACACGCGGTTCCAGGATAGCGGCAATCAACAGCACCGCATCCGCTCCCAGCAGACGAGCTTCATATATTTGCCGTTCATCAATGATAAAATCCTTTCGCAGCAGCGGAATCTTCACCTGATCGCGAATTTGCTGTAAATATTTAGGGCTCCCCTGAAAATACGTCACATCTGTCAGTACAGAAATGCAATCCGCTCCTGCTCCCTCATATGCACGTGCAATGTCCACAGGATGGAAATCCGGTCGAATCAACCCTTTGGATGGGGAAGCCTTCTTCACCTCAGCAATCAGTCCGAGCGGACGGTTGCGTCCGCTCGCGATCGCATTTTCGAATCCTCTCGTCGCAGGTAAATCAGCAATTAATCGTTCAGCTTCACTTATTTGAAAATGCTTCTTAAGCTGCTCCACTTCTTGTCGCTTCGTCACCACAATTTTATCAAGATACATATTGATATTCCCCCGTTGCCTGTATTAATTGATCCAGCTTGGAGAGTGCCAGTCCCGAGTCAATGGCTTCTGCCGCTCGTGCTACTCCGTCCGTCAAGGTGTCTGCTGCCCCTGATACATAAATGCACGCTCCTGCATTCGCTAGCACAACATCCCGATAAGCTCCATGCTCTCCGTTCAAAATTCGTCGTATGATATCTGCGTTAACCTGTGCGTCGCCACCCAGCACCTGATCGAGAGAATGCGTCTGCAAGCCCAGATCCGACGGATGAAGCTCGAACGTGTGAACCTTGCCGTCCTTCAACTCGGATACTCGTGTCGCAGCTGAAATACTAATTTCATCTAGCCCATCCAGACTACTGACAACCATGGCCCGTTTGGAGCCGAGCTGGTTCAATACCTCGGCAATGACTTCCGTTTTGTTGGCGTCATAAATGCCCAACAGCTGCCGATCCGCACCAGCCGGATTCGTCAATGGACCAAGCATATTAAATACCGTCCGTACACCCAGCTCGCGACGCGGCGCGGCGGCATGCTTCATAGACGGATGATACAGCTGCGCGAATAAAAAGCAGATGCCGATTCGGTCCAGACAAGACCTAGCCTGATCACTCGTCAAATGAATGTTGACTCCCAATGCCTCCAGGACATCAGCGCTCCCAGCACGGCCACTTGCAGAACGATTGCCATGCTTTGCTACCCGCACTGACACCGAAGCTGCGATGATCGCGGATATCGTGGAAATATTAAACTTGTGAATACCCGAACCTCCAGTGCCACATGTGTCCAGCAAACGACCACTACCTTCTTCAGCTTGCACTGGACTAGCGTAGCTACGCATAGCCTCGGCAAAACCAGTGATTTCATCTACCGTTTCCCCTTTGAGGCGAAGAGCCGTCAGCAGCCCGCCAATTTGCGCCTGTGTAGCACTTCCACTCATAATCTGTTCCATTACGCTACGGGCCTCCGTACGCGAAAGATGCTGTCCCTCAATGATCCGGCTTAACCCCACTTGCATCATGTCATGTCGTTCCATTGTCGTCTCCTCCTCAAAATCAGATTTTTGTGTGTTACGGAGTGTACAAATAATCCTGGTTGATGACGCTGTTATAGGGCTGTGTTGTTGCCGGAAACATCACTTCTGCCGTGCGGATTGCCTTCAGCAATGCCTTTGCCTTGTTCACCGTCTCCTGATACTCGCTTTCCGGAACCGAGTCCCACACAATTCCAGCGCCTGCCTGGACATAGGCCCGGTTCTTTTTAAACACAATCGTGCGAATCGTAATGCAAGCGTCCATATTGCCCGAGAAGCCCAAATATCCAATCGCCCCTGCATAGGGTCCGCGTGCTTCCCGCTCCAACTCAGCAATAATCTCCATGGCCCGTAGCTTCGGAGCCCCCGATACAGTGCCAGCTGGCAGACAAGACAGGAAGGCATCGAAGAAATCTTTGTCCTCACGTAGCTCACCCGACACATTGGAAACAATGTGCATGACATGGGAATAGCGTTCAATTTCCATAAACGTATCGCATTTGACTGTGCCAAACTGTGATACACGGCCCAAATCATTTCTTCCCAAATCGACCAGCATCAGATGTTCTGCACGCTCTTTTTCATCGTTTAACAGTTCTTCAGCAAGTGCCGCATCTTCTGTCTCCGTTACCCCACGCGGTCTCGTTCCTGCAATAGGACGGGTTTCTACCTGGCCGTTTTCTACCTTGACGAGTGCCTCAGGCGAGGTACCTACGATGATCTCGTCATCCATTTTCAAATAATACATATATGGCGACGGGTTCATCGTGCGCAGCACACGGTATACCTGTAAAGGAGAGGCCTCTGTATCAATGTGAAAACGCTGGGATAGTACAACCTGAAAAATATCACCGGAGCGGATATACTCCTTTGCCTGCTCTACGTTTGATATAAATTGTTCCTTCGTCATATTGGATTGGATCTCACCTAGTTCCACATCATCAGGAATGGAAGCCGATCCTAATCGCTCAGGCGGGGTCTGCTTGCGCAGATACTGCGCCGTTTCCTCCAACCTGCGTTCCACATCAGCATAAGCAGCACGAATGTCCTCATCGCGAAACCCTTCGCCTATATGAACATTGCCGACCAGCAAAATTTGCTGTTTCACATGATCAAAGACAATTACTTGATCGCAGAACATAAAACGAATATCATCCATATTCAAATCATCTACCGAATGCTCTGGCAGCTTTTCATAGTATTGAAGCAAGTCATATCCAAAAAATCCGATAGCCCCCCCTGTAAATGGAGGCATTTCTTTCAGTTTCGGACTACGGTATTTACGAAGCAATGCTTTGAGCGCTTCAATCGGCTTGTCGTTTAATATTTGCCGTTTACCGTGTTGCTCCAATATCAAACGTCCTTTTTTACCCGAGACCATTAGGAACGGGTCTGTACCGATGAATGAATGTCGCGCCCACTGTTCGCCTCCCTCTACACTCTCTAGCAGAAAGGCACGGTCCCGCTCGGCATACCGACGGAAAATCCGAATCGGCGTCTCCATATCAGCCAGCACTTTTTTGTACACAGGAATCAGGTTAAATTCACTCGCCATCGTTATCACTTGCTCCACATGCGGCGTTAACATGAGATCACTTCCTTTCCAAATTGGCGCAGAACCAAAGGAGAGAATATAAAAAAGCCTCTACCGATAAGGTAGAGGCTGTCAGTTATCGAAATTATAAGAATGCTCCATATGTAAAATGACTACAGCAAATAGATAAGTATACACTCATCCCTTTTGTATAACCGCACAGGTTGCCTCAAATAAGCTTCTCTGTAGAAGAATATCTCTTCATAGACAAAAGCTTACCCGCTACCGCCGATCTCTGTAATCTCATATGGAATTGGCTAAGGCTGCACTCTTCTCATCTCAACTCTGTCTCTGGCTAACTCTACTCTACTTAACTCTGCTACACACACTATATCTCATGGGATGTTACTTTGGCAACCATCAACTTTAAAAACGGGCACTTATTTCCCTTGGGAAGCCAGATCCGGTCTTAACGCCTGTGCTCCGTTCAAATATACATGTTTAATTTCACGCTGGGATTTATCGGTGTTTACCTGTACCATCAAACGAATGCACTTGGGTAAACTGCCTGCCACAGGAATTTCTAATGCACACATGAGCGGAACCATATCCCAGCCATCAAGCTGACGAATGGCCTTGGCTGGAAAGGCAGTATCCAGGTCATGGGTCACCGTAATCCATACGTTACTAATATCCTCCGGCTGAATTTCATTGTAGGATACAATTTCCTCCAGTAGTTGGCATGTTGCTTCCAAAATTTCGTTTTCTTCATTATTCACTACGGTCGTCGCGCCACGAATTCCCCGATTGTACATCGTTACGCCCCCTCTTTTAACTGTTCAATAACTCGTCGGATGTAAGAGACGGAAATATCCTTCACAACCTCCACGTGCCCGATGCTACGTGGGACGACAAAAGTAATGCTGCCTTCTTTGAACTTTTTGTCATGCATCATCGCGTCCAGCAGCCGATCTGTATCGAGATGTGACGGAAGGGAGGTCGGTAGCCGTAGCGAAGACAACATATCCTTCGTTTCATCTACCAAAGAAGGATCTGCCCCCAGCTTCACGCCCAAAAGTGCGGAGCCGACCATACCAATAGAAATGGCTTCTCCGTGTAAAAACTCACCATATCCCGCAATGGCTTCAATCGCATGACCAATCGTATGACCTAGGTTTAGAATAGCGCGTAAATCATTTTCTCGTTCATCGCGCGACACCACTTCGGCTTTTACGGAACATCCCTTTTCCAGACCGTACTCCAGAGCTGTCGCATCCAGCGCAAGCAAATCAGTCGCATGGTCACGGCACCACTGGGCGAAATCAGCATCCCAGATCAAACCATGCTTGATCATTTCAGCAAGCCCGGCAGATACCTCACGAGGAGGTAAGGTAGACAACGTATCTACGTCATATAACACAAGTTCCGGTTGATGGAAGGCTCCTATCATATTCTTCGCCAAAGGATGGTTGATGCCGACCTTACCGCCCACGCTACTATCATGGGCAAGGATCGTAGTGGGGATCTGTACAAACTTGACACCTCTCATATAAGAAGCTGCCACAAATCCAGCCAAATCACCCACCACACCACCACCAAGTGCAATAACGGCTGAATTACGATCCAAACCGCCCTCAATGGCTGCTGTTATGACCTGCTCAAATACAGCAAGCGACTTGGAGGTTTCACCTGGCTTAACGACAAAGGACACTGTCTTGTAGCCAGATGCCTGAAGATTGCTCTCCAATGTTGCCAAGTAGAATCCCGCTACATTTTCGTCAGAAACAATCAACAACGGGCTTTTTTGCGCAATTCCTCGTTCCTTCAACAACTCTCCGGCTCGATGTAACAGCCCTCGTCCGATATGAATAGGATAAGAACGTTCGCCAAGTTGTACCGTCAGCGTACTCATCTTAGTACCGCCCCAGTTGTTCTTCGTAGGATGCAATATTCGCGCGAATCTCTTCAATCGAATCCCCACCGAATTTTTCTAGCAAAGCTTTCGCAATCTCCCAAGCTACGACATGCTCCATGACTACGCTTGCCGCTGGCACTGCACATGCATCCGAACGCTCAACCTGTGCGGTGAACGCTTCCTTTGTATCAATGTCGACGCTTTGCAACGGCTTGTAGAGTGTGGGAATCGGCTTCATTACGCCACGAACCACAACTGGCATTCCATTCGTCATACCACCCTCAAAACCACCCAAACGATTGGTACGACGGTGATATCCACGTTCCTCATCATATAGAATCTCGTCATGCACCTGTGAACCGCGCAATTCCCCTGCTTCAAAGCCGATGCCAATTTCCACGCCTTTAAATGCATTAATCGACATGACGCCTTGTGCGATACGTGCATCCAGTTTCCGATCATACTGTACATGACTGCCCAGACCAATCGGAACACCTTCTACAATACACTCCACTACCCCACCGACTGAATCACCTTCTTGCTTGATCAGATCAATGTATGCTTCCATTTTCTTTTCGGTTTCTGGATCGGTTACTCTCACCGAGGAGGCTTCTGTCACGGCAATCAGCTCATCAATCGGCAAATCACGGTAAGGAGCTTCGATTTCCCCAATACGGATGACCTGACCTGCCACCTTGATTCCGAACTCAGCCAGCAATTGACGGGCCAAACCGCCGCATGCCACACGAATTGCTGTTTCACGTGCACTGGAGCGCTCCAGCACGTTACGAAGGTCCTTCAGGTTGTATTTCATTCCGCCATTCAAATCCGCATGACCCGGACGTGGCCGGTGAACCCGACGCTTGTCTTCATCACTGCCTTCAATAGGCTCAATATTCATAATGTTCTGCCAGTGCTTCCAATCGTTATTTTCCACAACCAGCGCAATCGGTGCACCTGTGGTATAGCCGTGACGTACGCCTCCGGCAATCTTCGCCGTATCTTTTTCAATCTGCATACGCCGACCCCGTCCATACCCTTTCTGACGACGGTGCAGCTGAAAATTCAATTCCTCAAAATCCAATTTTAAATTGCTCGGCATACCCTCTACAATGGCAGTTAGCTGGGGACCATGCGTTTCCCCCGCGGTTAAATAACGTAAACTCATGACGCGTTCCCCCTTTAAACTGTTAAACTGTGCATCGCTAAAATCTTTAACTGTGCTTCATTATAGTATACGCACCTTTCTTTGACAAGAAAAGCCACGTGTATGCAGATAAACAAAAACACGCCTCTTAGCCAAAGGGGCTAAAGGACGTGCTTTGCTGATAAGCCAACCATCAATTACTCAAGGATATAAATAAGTTCCTACAAACTTTGGATGATACATGCAGGCTTATGCTTTTTTGCGATAAAAAAAGGTTTCCGTCGATTCCAGACCATATTGGTTAGGAGAAAAGATTTGCTCTGTACTACCGACAAATAACACACCGCCGGGACGAAGACTGGCTGCAAACTTTTGATACAACGTATGTTTGGCCTCTTCTGTAAAATAAATCATTACATTTCGACAGATAATGAGATCATAACCATCCTCAAACCGATCCAGCAGCAAGTTTTGCTTTTGAAATTTCACGGCTTGTTTCAAACGGTCATCAATTCGATACATCGCACCATCCGGCTTAAAATATTTGCTAGCCACCTGCTCAGGTACATCCTTGAGCGAACGCTCCAAATATTTGCCTTCCTTGGCTTTTGCCAATGCACCGTCATCAATGTCGGAAGCTGTAATGGAACAATTCCCCAAAATCCCTTTACCGTCGAGAACCATAGCCAGGCTATAAGGCTCTTCACCAGTCGAGCAGGCAGCACTCCACAGCTTAAGCTTCTGCTTCCCCACAAGCAGCTGTGGCAAGATTGTATCTCGCAGCACTTCCCACCGATTGGGATTTCGCCAAAATTCCGAAACATTGATCGTCATTCGATCCAGAAATTCATAGAATAGAGGTTTTTCCTTCATCATGGCATCATAAAAAGAAACAAAACTGGGAAACCCGTTTTTGTTGCGAAGCGTAGTTAACCGCCTTTTCATCTGTGCTTCTTTGTATTGTGCAAGATCAATACCTGTGCTGTCCTTGATTTTGCGGATAAACGCTGTGTAATCGGGGTCCGTCTGACCCAGTTCCATATCCGTCATGCTACCATCCTTCTTCATACGTAATTTAACTTACATCCAGGTCGCCACACTTTTTTCATACCGAATGGATTCTTCCGGCATGAAAAAATTTGCAATCTCGCGCTCTGCGCTCTCCGGTGAATCTGAACCATGAATGAGGTTAAACGGTGTATGTGCTGCAAAGTCTCCACGAATTGTGCCCGGAAGAGCTTCAGTTACTTGTGTTTTACCAATCAACAAGCGGGAAAGCGTAACGATGTTATCCCCTTCCCATACCATAGCAAACACAGGGCTTGATGTGATAAAACCTACAAGCTCTTCAAAAAAAGGCTTGCCCACATGCTCCGCATAATGCCGTTCTGCCTGTTCTCTAGATACTTGCACAAGCTTGCCAGCCGTCATTTTGAAGCCTTTGTCTTCCAGTCGACTGATGATACGTCCAATCAATCCACGTTGTACACCATCCGGTTTAACCATCAAAAAAGTACGATCCATCGGCTCACTCCCAATCCAATCTAATGTATTTATACAGTACTAAACTGTATTGTAACAGAAAGCTTGGAACCGGTTAAAGCATTTTGTCACAGCAAACCCAAAACACAACTTTAGTAGGAGCGGCGTGTTACAAAATGAGCAATATCGCGTAGCGTCTTTTTTGTTTTGACATCTGGTAGTAAGTCCAGCGCGTTTAGCGCTTTATTAATATATCGGTCGGCGAGAATTTCAGCTTTAGCGATTCCTTCACTTTTTTTGATCATATCCACCGCTTTGCGTGCGTCTCCTTGCCCATCTCCATCCTGAATGCGGCGGATTTCAGCCAGTAGATCGGCACGCAACTCAGGCTGTTCAAGCGCATAAATCACCGGAAGCGTAATATTCCCCTGTCTCATATCGCTGCCCGGCGGCTTGCCAATCTTTTTTTCCGTGCCACACAGATCAAGCAGATCATCCTGAATTTGAAAAGCCATACCTACGTTATAGCCGTAGCTGTACAGCAGGGAATTGACACTTTCTCGTGCCCCTGCAGCCATAGCTCCCAGCTGGCAACTAACCGCAATCAACAATGCCGTTTTTCGCCGTATGCGAAGCAAATAATTCCGCACACTCTGATCCACATTAAAAAAATCACGAATTTGTTCCATTTCACCAATGGACATCTGCACCAGCGCTTTAGACAGTACCCGGTGAATGTCGGGATTCGGCAGTCCAGCAGCAATAGACAGCGCACGTGCATATATGTAGTCTCCGGTGTACATAGCCACCCGATTGTCCCATTTGGACTTCACGGTGGGTTGACCGCGTCTCATTTCCGCATCGTCAATCACATCGTCGTGAACGAGAGAGGCAGAATGAATCAGTTCCAGAGGTACCGCTATACGTTTGAGCTTGTCCAGATCATATTCCCCAAACTTGCCTCCCAGTAATACAAATACGGGACGCAAACGCTTGCCCCCTGCTTTAAGCAGATGAAGCGACGTATCATTAATCAACGGCTCCGTACTGTCGATACTGCGATACAACTCTTCTTCTATAAAGTTCATATCCTTCTTTAATAAACCGAACAAATCCAATCGTTTCATTCTTTCACCCGTGTCAGCGTATTGTCACTCCAGAGAAGCGGCTTCACTCGTCGGTCAAGCAGCCCCAGTTCATGCGCATACTGAAAATAAAGCTCTAAACCTTGTTGTTGCTTCTCTCCAAAATCATAACACAGATTAGTAAAGTAGCGCTCCCAATAATCTCGCAGACCTCCAATTTCCTCGCATGCTTCAGAAATAACAGGCGTCAGGTCCGACAGACTACGCTGCTTGCTTACGCGGAACGCACTTGCAATTTCAGCCACCGCCGCGGGATTTTGAGCAGCAACAGCACGTCGTACTGCCCATACAGCAAAAGTCATACTATAGCCCGTCCAGCGCTTCCACTCTTCTCCGAGGTCCGTAACATACAGACCTTCGCTTCGCCAAGATGCCTTAATCGCGTGATCTCCAATCAGTAGCCCTGTATCTGCCTGTTCCAGCATCAAGTCAAGATCCGGTTCACAGTCAAAATAGGAAGGCTGACCTTCCCATGCCTTTTGCATCAAAATTTTCAACAAATTCACGGATGTAGCAGACGTATTCGTTAGTGCAATGGTTCCGTTTTTGATTTCGTCAAGCGGCTTGCGTGAAAATAGTAAAATGGATTGCACAGGACCATCTGCACTGACGGATAAATCCGGCAACAATAGCATTTCCTCAGCACCCGATGCATACGCAAATGAGGACATCGCACTGATATCCAAACTCCCATTCAGCATACCTCGATTCAATTCAGCCGGAACTTTAGAAACCATCTCCGCCGAATGGAGAAGCTCAGAAGGATTAAAATAATGAAAAATAGGCCAAGCGTTTGTATATTTAATTTTTCCGATTGTGATTGTCTTGGTGTCCGGCGTCGGCATCGGAATCCCCCCATCTCGTAAACAGTTGATGTTCTATACGCAAGCTGTCCAATACTTTGCCTACGAGGAACAGCACAATATCATCCAGCGTCTTCGGATGAAAGTAAAAAGCCGGCATAGCCGGAATCATTTTGACGCCGAGTCTCGCAAGCTTAAGCATGTTTTCCAAATGAATGGCATGTAGAGGCGTTTCACGAGGCACAAGGATCAGCGGACGACCTTCCTTCATCATCACGTCCGCTGCTCTCGCCATGAGATTATCGGACGAACCGTGTGCTACTGCTGACAACGTCCCCATCGAGCATGGCATAATAATCATCGCATCCACCAAATAAGAGCCGCTCGCAATCGAAGCTCCAATATCTGTGAACGGATGGTATACAAGAGAACCGGGACGGCCTCCGAATTGTTCATTCAAAGCCCCTTCCCGGTCAGTCACATTCCAGCCCAACTCCTCTTTCAATACCCGCCAGCCAGCATTGGAAACGATCAGGTGAACTGTGTATTGCAAGTCCAGCAAAGTCTCTACCAGTCGCACACCATAAATGCTTCCGCTCGCGCCTGTAATGCCAATAACGATTCGTTTGCCTTGATGTCCGCTCACCTGATTATTCATTAGTATTGACGCACCACCAAATCAATCAGTGTAAAGGCAAACACGACAGTGCTAAGTACACCGTTCATAGTAAAGAATGCCGTCTGCAAACGACTCAAATCTTTTGGAGATACGATATAGTGTTCATAAAATAAAATAATGTACGAAATAATCATGCCCGCCAGATACCACCAGCTTAAATCTGCAATAAAGAACAGTACAATAAATCCGATTGCCGTAATGACGTGGAATGCCCGAGCGATGTTCAACGCACCTGCTACACCAAAACGGGCAGGAATAGAATAAACTCCTTCGTTTTGGTCAAAATCTATATCCTGACAAGCATAAATTACATCAAATCCCGCCGTCCAAAATGCAATCGTGAGATATAGTACGATTGCAGTCAAATCTATTTGTCCCGTTACTGCAACCCACGCGCCGAGTGGCGCCAAACCAATGGTCAGACCAAGCACAATATGGCAAAGCCAAGTGAAACGCTTGGTGTAAGAATAAAAAACGAGCATAAAAAAGGCCAGCGGGAACAGCTTGAACGCCAGCGGACTTAACTTGAATGATGCCCAGAATAACAACACCAAACTGACGATAATGAAAATCACCACTTCGCTCGATTTGAGCAACCCCGCCGGGATAGCGCGTCCTGCTGTGCGCGGATTTTTCCCGTCAATCACCCGGTCAATCATACGATTGAAGCCAAAAGCCGCGCTACGTGCGCCAACCATAGCTAGCAGAATCCAGCCGATCTGCGGCCAAGAGGGAAGGTTGCCTGTCACGATAACAGACCCCAATACAGCCCCCATGAATGCAAATGGGAGCGCAAATAACGTATGTTCAATTTTAATCATTTCCAAAAAAATAGCAATTTTCTTAAACATGCTGACTCTCCTTGATTCCAATGTGCAATGCCGCAATGCCTCCGGTGAGAGAATGAGCCTGAACATCCTTCAATCCGACTTCACGGAAGATGCCAGCCAACTCATCCCTTCCTGGAAAAAGCGCCAACGAATCAGGGAGCCATTTATACTGCTCATAACGTTTGGCGAACAATTTGCCGAGCATGGGCAAGATGTGTTGAAAATATGTGTAGTAAATTCCCTTGAACGGCTGCCAAGTAGGTTTGGACAATTCCAAACATACGACCTGCCCGCCAGGTTTGACGACTCGTTGCATCTCCTGTAACACGTGGCGCAGATCAGGCACGTTGCGCAGACCGAAACCAATCGTCGCATAATCAAATGAATTATCTTCAAAAGGTAGTTCCATCGCGTTGCCCTGAACAAGCTTAATTTGCTTTTCACGGGATTCTGATGTAATCTTACGCTCGCCAACATTGAGCATGTTCTGACTAAAATCGAGTCCTACGATGTGACCACTTTCACTTGCTCGTGCCATCGCAAGCGTCCAGTCACATGTACCACAGCAAAGATCAATTGCCGTATCGCCGCGATGCATGTTCATTTTTTTCATCGTAAATTTCCGCCAAGCCTTATGTCTGCGAAAGCTCAGTATATCGTTCATCAAATCGTATTTACCTGCTATGCTTTCAAACACGCCATGAACGAATTGCTCTTTCGGCTTGGTGTCGCTTGATCCCATCACGTTCACCTAACCTTCCCTCACAACTGGGTGCGGACTATTTAGCAGCTTCAGGAAAGGCTCAAGCATGCGTTCAAATTCCTCGATCCCCGTATTTTGATCATCTGACAGGATCTGCCGGATGTGTGTAACAGCCGTGCGAAGCTTGTCCAGTATCGCATCCTCGGCTTTGTATTTCAGAACAAGCTTACGCCATGCTTCAGTGTCAGTACCACTCTCTGAAAGCAATGCCTGCTCGTTCCGGTCCCCGTTACCATAAATATGCCAGAACATATATCCGAAACGGGACTTGTCCGGTTCTGTCCGCTTGCCCCATTCCTCCACCAAGGTGTCACAGAGGGCAAATTTGTTGAGAAGCTGCTTCCAAATTTCCTGATCCTGTTCTGCTACAAGTGAAGTGAATGATAAAAAAAGCTCCTTTTTGAAACGAACCATCTGAGTTAAATACTGAGTTGCATCCAATCGGAATTGCTTCATCCCCCAGTACAGACTCATTTTCCCTGCGTTCACTTCACATACAGCATCACTCAGCTTCGAAATGGCCGTGATGCGGCCTGCCAGTGCAAGTAGCTGATAGAAACGACTGCTAAAATAGTCCCCAGCTAACACTTTCAGCTGTCTGGAACGCATCTCCTTCGGGCTCCGTATACCCGATAAAGTATCAATCATATCATGCGTATCCAGCCCCATCTGCACAAGTGAGGTTACCAATGCGTACAGTTCGTCCTCACTGGCATGCAGCTCCTGCGCATTCCGGTTCAAAAACACAAACATCAAACGGGTACGGCTGTCAGGAAAAGCCGGCATTTCCGTATGTTGTTGAATCATGTCGTATTCCACATATTTCCTTGCTAATTGGGGTACGCGATACGGTTTCATCCTAAGCCTCCGAGACATGACTTTCTGCTATATTCAAATAATTGCAATGCCTTATATTATATCACAATTTAAAATGATTCGCGACTAAAGTACTGTAGGTCCACCGGCAGAAACATCTAATCTGTATATACACCGTTAAACCTGTTTTGCCACATGGGCGTTACTGTAATGCGGAAACGGGACTTCAAATCCTCTGGCAATTCCGCGCCTTCCCGGCTTCTCAGCTGTTCCAATGCCTCGTTCGTCCACTCGTTCCGGCGTATATCGGATGCAAGCAGCAGATGACGTTCTCCTGACCATTCGTCCTGTGTCACCACCCGAAGCAGCAATTGCCGTACATTCGTCGTTCCGTAAAAGCTAAAAGCGGCAAGCTCCGCCATGTTTTGATAAATCTCTAGTGGGGCAGTTTCTTCCTTGGACAGCTTGACATCCAGGGTCAGGACTGAATGTTCCCAGCTTGCGCTTGCAATCGGTGTGGTCAACGGCAGCTCATTCAGCGTATCCACCAGATTGTCATCCGACAGCAGCACCCGTTGCTGAGGCGAAATCGTCGCCTGTGTCTCGCGAACTGCTGCGGTTCCTGAGTCCAGCACCTGTAAGGACGGCAGCAACACAGCTGCTGCGATGGTTATGAGAATGGAGCCACCGAATACAATCCAAGGTTTCATCAGAGCCTCCCCTGACCTCTACCTCATAATGTGGGTTTGCTACGGTAAAGGTCCTCACTCTCATTCTACAACAAAAAAAAGCAGGCTATGCCTGCATTTTAATCCTCCGTATCTACTACCCCGTGCTTGGTCATCACAACGGCTTTGCCGCGAATTTTAATAGCAGAAGTATGATCCGTAAATTGGACGATCAGTACTTCGCCCTTGTCCAATTTTTCTGAATGATGCAAGCGTGTATCCTGACCTCTGGTCAGACCAAAAACCTGACATCCGTTGCTTTTCGCTTTAATTACGACGTACTCACTACTACCCGTCACGTTATCTTCCATGTCCTTTTCCTCCCTGAGAGCCGAAGCTATACTTTTTATGATGGAGATTCAAGCTTGTTTTGTCAACTACATGCTTCCTTCGCTACCTGCAACAATTAGCGTGTCCCGAGCCATACTATCCGTGCAGTCCCATCCATTAAAGAAAGGAACGGATTTGATGAAAAACTATCTTCCCGCCAATCTCAGTCCTGCCCAAATCGAACGACTTCAACAGCTGGAGCATGAATTTGCTGAGCTAACAGGTGAACCCCTAGTGCTGATCGCTTATGCCTCGCGAAACGGCAGAACAGCTTCCTCTTCTCCAGTCCATAGCACCTCTACCACGAAGTAAACAGGACAAAAAGAAAAGGCCGTGAATCAAATTCACGGTCTTTTCAGCGCATTGGGAATATGTAAGAAATCTTATTTAATTCCGTCTTTGAGCGCTTTACCCGGTTTAAATGCCGGAATTTTGCTCGCAGGGATTTCGATTTCTTCTCCTGTTTGCGGGTTACGTCCTTTACGTGCGGAACGTTCACGAACCTCAAAGTTCCCGAAACCTACCAGTTGCACCTTATCTCCGCTTTGCAGCGCTCCAGAGATCGCCTCAAATACTGCATCGATTGCTTTGGTTACGTCCTTTTTGGACAATTCAGTGCTTTCAGAAACCTGATTGATCAAATCCGTTTTATTCATAATATTCACCTCCCAATTCAAGTGTAGTCCAGCATTAAGGTTATCGGTGTTAATGACCGATATGAGGTCGCCTGTATAAAATAACCCGGGCGGCGTACTGCCTTCCATAATGTTATCATCTGTTTCCGTTTCGTCGTTAAATATACATAGAATATACCTAACCTCCGCAATATAGGCCGAAACTGGCGTTTTATGGCACCCTTCTTGCGTGGAACAAGGTTTATAGTAATACAGTCCACAGACAATTTCAAGTACGACGACGGTTTAACACGTAAAAAGTAACGGCCAGCGCAAGTACCAGCACTACTCCTTTGACAATATCATGGGCAAAATATTGCACATTCATCATCGTTAGTCCATTAACCAACACACCGATCAACACTGCACCAATAAATGTACCAATGACATTGGGTTTACCAGCACCAAAGACCGAAAAACCGACGAATACTGCAGCTACCGCCTCCATGAGCAAGGGGGACCCCGCGTCAATTTGGCCTGAGCCTACTCGCGAGGCATACAAAATACCGGCAATCGCCGCAAATACGCCTGAAGCAACATAGGCTAGAGTACGGACTTTTTTTACCCGTATGCCCGACAGACGAGCAGCTTCCTCATTTCCACCCGTTACATACATTTGACGCCCATGCTTTGTATAGGTCAAGAAAACATGCACCGCTGCCACAGCCAGCAACAGTAAAATAACTGAAATCGGGATACCCAACCATTTACCTTGCCCCAGCAAAAGAAATGCAGGAGATATCTCCCCCGGCGCCTTGCTGCCATCGGGAAACTGCATATGATTGTATATGGTATAGCCCTGGGCGTACGTTTTGTGAATCCCGCTTACAATATACATGATTGCAAGGGTTGCGAGCAAATCAGGAATACGCAGTTTAATAATCAGTAATGAATTCAACAGTCCTACCAAAGCACCGACAACCAGAGACACAATAATGACCACCGCAACAGGCTGCTCATACCAGACCATCAAAGAAGCTGAAACGACCGTTGTCAAAGATACTGTAGCTCCCACCGATAGGTCAAAACCGTCCACAATAAGTGACAACGTCACACCAATGGCAACGAAAGTTACAATGGCAATTGAGCCAAGAATGTCCATTAAATTATCATACGTCCAGAAATAAGGTAATGTAGATGAAAAAAACGCTAACACACCTATAATGACAACTACGGCACCGTAACGAAATGAGACGTTTAACCATTTTTCCTTCATGAATGCACCTCTTCACCGCCGCTGGCATACAACAGAAGCTGTTCCTGTTCCACTTCGCCCCGCGCAAATTCCTTTATAATTTTGCCATCATACATCACTGCAATCCGATCACCAATACCAATCCCTTCAGCAAATTCACAGGTTAGATAAATGATCGCTTTTCCTTGCTTCGCCAACTCGCCAATGATACGGAAAATATCACTTTTTGCCCCTATATCTACACCCTTGGTTGGCTCGTCAAAAACAAATACATCCGCTCCAGAATGCAACCATTTCCCAATCGCAACTTTTTGCTGATTCCCACCACTTAAATATTTAACATTCTGGCGGAGCGATGGCGTCTTAATACCGAGAGAGGCGACAATCCCATTACCGTTATTTCGTTCTTTATGCCGACTAATGAAACCAAGGACACTCAGCTTGCCCAAAAGCGGAAGGCTGAGGTTTCTTTCCACACTCTCCTCAATTAACACCCCCTGCTTACGCCGCTCCTCGGGTATGGACACAATTCCTTGAGCTACCGCGTCCGCTGGCTCTCTCAATCGAATGGAGCGACCTTTAAAGGTCAGCTCTCCCTTATCCGGCTTGTCTGCTCCTGTAAGAAGTCGTGACAGCTCTGTCTTGCCTGCACCAACCAAACCCACAATAGAGAGAATTTCACCACGTCGGACCTGTAAATCAACGCCGTGCACTCGTAAGCCTTTGTAAAGCCCTTTCGCTTCCAATACCGCTTCACCAATCGGTACCTCTGCTTTTGGGAACTCCTCTTCAAATGTTTTCCCAAGCATATGCGTAACGATGTCGCCTACACTTAAATCAGAGGCAGGCCCCGTGAACACGCGCTCACCATCACGCATCACCGTAACATGGTCACTGTGTTCGATAACCTCCGGCAATCGGTGTGTGATGAGGATACATGCAACTCCCTCATCCTTGAGTGTATGGATTGTGCGGAACAAACGTCGCGTTTCTTCCTCGCTGAGCGGCGCCGTAGGCTCATCAAAAATGATGGTATTTGCTTGCTGTGTCAGAATGCGTGCAATAAGCACAAGCTGTTTTTCTGCCAACGTCAATTCAGACACATATCGTCTTACGTCAATATCTACCTCCAGACGTGCTAATGCCTCACGCGCTCGTCTGCGCATAGAACCCGGTGCAGCCCACCATCGACCATCAGGTGCAGATAAATCGTCCATTACAATATTTTCAGCGACAGTTAACTGAGGTACAAGCGCTGAATCGACCTCCTGATACACACAGTGAATTCCCGCTCTTTTGGCCTCCCACGGTGAACTAATGTTCAGTTCCTTCCCACCAACTACGATAGCTCCCTGATCGGAACGATACGCACCGGACAAAATCTTCATCAATGTGCTTTTCCCTGCCCCGTTGGCGCCCAGCAGAGCGTGAATTTCGCCACCCTGCACCGTAAAATCCACGGCTCGCAGCGCATCTACACCAGCAAACTGTTTGCTGATTTTTTTCATTTCCAATGTATATACTTGTGAACTCATGGTGCCCCCTCACGCCTGCTTATGATAAAAGCGCGCCGAAGCGCGCCTTTGCGTTATGCAAACATTTTATTTGGACGTTTCATATTCCTTCATCCAATCCTTATAGCCCTGCTCGCTTTGGCCCCATCCCTTCACATATTGGGACAGCTCGGATGTGGAAATTTGCTTATCTGGCAGCGCTTCGCGTTGCACATATACAGCCTTCAGTACAACTTTCTCCTCCGGATTATCCCCATGCAACTTCTGATATGCATAGCGCACTTGTACGCGCCCGATATCTGTTGGATCTACGGCTGCCGAGGCCACCCAAGGATTTTTCGGGTCCTGGATCATTTGCAAGTCCTCGTCGCTCATGTCAATGCCGTAGACTTTAATTTCCGTACGTCCCGCTTGTTGGATGGCACGGGCTGCACCTTTGGCAAACTCATCCCACGCCGCCCAGACGGCTGTAATTTCGCCCTTAGGATATTGCTTTAATACAGCTTCCATTTTGGCTTGCGTATCCAACGCAGGATTCTGAGCCGAACCAAAAGTCGCAATTTCTTTAATATCTGGATTGGATTTCAAAAATGCACCATAAGCAACCTGACGACGTTCCATCGGTGCAAATCCGGCAACCCATACTTTCACAATGTTGCCTTTGCCACCGATATCCTTTTTCATTTGCTCCAGCGTCAGCTCAGCCATGCTTTGGTCATCCTGTGAGAGCACTACCGCACCCGGAACATTGACGGCAGCATCAAACACGATAACCGGAATATTGCGGGAAATTGCCTTTTTCAGCCCTGTCTCCAGCAATGCATCACCGTGATCAGTCAAAATGACATCAAATTGCTGGTTAATCGCACTATCAAGCAGAGAAGCCATTTTAGCCTTATCGTTATCTGCCACAAACTTAGTCAGCGTACCGCCAAATTTCTTAACTTCCTCTTCCACACCTTGAACATACTGTTGCGAAAATGTGCCCGTGTTAAACTCCATGATCAACGCAACCCGTTTACCCTTTAGATTTAAATTGTCCGTTTTTCCGTTTGTTGTATTCGATCCTGCAGTGCTTGTCCCTTGAGTGCCGCTCTCTGTCTTCGGCACGCCACATGCAGTGACCAGCAAAACCAGCACCAGTAGCATGATAGCCCCCAGCCCTAGCTTTTTGTTTCTTTGGAGCTCTTTTTGGATATTCATGATTTCATTTCCCCCTCGTTCAATCCACAAAATAATTCAAATTTGATACTTAATATATCGCTTTAAACCAAGTATGTAAATAGGTTTTATGAAATATAGAAAAAATTCCGACTACATATGACAAAATACGACAATTCCGCAAAAAAATTAAACAACCGCCCCCGATTGAATAACGGGGAACGGTTGCTGCATAGAGGTGTCTTTTTAGTTCTCTACTTGACAGGGTACGCCACAGGGTCGATTTTTGCTTATGCTTAAAATGTGAACATCATGAGCGGAGACTAGCCTGGAGATACAATCTCCTTGTCATTTTCAATATGAGGACGCTCCCATCTAACTTATTTGGAGCACTGCTTTACCAGAAAACTTCCGATCTATCAGTTGTTGGGCAATAGTTCCAATTTCCTTCCACGATGCCTCCACTTCGATCCTTGGTACTAACTGGCCTTTTGAAACAAGCTCACCTAGTAATTTCAGATCTTCCGCTGGCGAATAGCGATTTATCTCCTCTCCTAGAAAGAAGCTGTACAAGGTCCTACCCCCTAAGCCCCTGATATTAATCGTTGCGTAAGGTGAGGACGAATGTCCCATGGATACACAAATCCCTTCTGGCACAAGCTGAGGTAGTAATGCAGCTAGCGTATCACCACCTACTGAATCCAAAATTAGATGATAAGGTCCAAATGTATCAACCGATGAAATCGCCGTATCTCCAACGATAACCTCATTAGCACCAGCCTCTTGAACAAGTAGAGCTTTTTCCTTGGTTCTGGCTACACCTACTGTAAAAGCTCCTGATTGCGCTGCTAGCTGGTGTGCAAAAATCCCCACTCCGCCAGTCGAGCCAGTTACCAATATCCGCTTACCGAGCAGCATTCCTCCTTTTCTAAGCGTATAGAGCGCTGACAGACCGGCTACCGGTAAAGTAGCAGCCTGGGCGAAGGTAATATCATCGGGAAATTCAGCCAGTAATGAAGTAGGGGCAGCAACTTGTTCGGCCCATGCTCCCATTTGGAGAAGGCCTACCACACGGCTTCCTTGTTTCGGACCCGTGCCATCTTTGGCCTGCTCGATGACGATCCCAGCAAAATCCCAGCCTGGTCTGATCTGTCTTCCATTATTCCTTGCATCTACAACTTCACCCCGATTAAGAGAGAAGGCCTGTACTTGAACGATCGCTTCCCAAGGCTGGGCCTGTGGGGCGGCTACTTCCTTTATCGCGAAAAATCCTGAAGCAAACGGATCTGTTACAATTGCACGAACCATACGATCTCCTCCATGATTATCATTGAGAACCTCTTGTAAATAGCTCACCTTTTTCACAATGTAGTATACTGTAGGGAATCATCTGCACCAAGTGTAGAACTACACCTCATTATGAAAAGGATTGAAAAAGGATGACCATGCACAAGGACGAGGACTTCCAATATAAAACATTAAAAATCGTATTGGGAGAGATTGAAGCTGTTCGCATGAAACGTCAACGGGAATATACTGAGCTATCTCACCCGTTATTGAAACGATTTACTCAGCAGGAGCTTAATGATGAGGCATGTCCTACGTATAAAAATCTATTGGTTGGACGGTCTCGTCGAATACCGGATCGGCAAACGATGATCCATATTGCTGAGTATCTGGAGTGCACTTCAGATGAGCGCAATGATCTTCTTCTCGCCGCTGATTATCTTCCGATCCATTACGAATTGGAGGGACGGTCTCTGGAGCTGGCTCTGGAGCAAGCGCAGCAGATCATGAGTAATTTGCCATTTCCGGCAATGATCGTTACTCATACCTTAGATATCAAGGGGTTAAATGAGCCGTTTCGCCATTTATTTGATATCCCCTCCGATTCTTTTATGAATGGAAAACTGAATAAAGTTGATTTTCATTTTAACTCCGATTTTTCCATTCGTCCCCGTTCTACCTTCGATGCTGAGTCGTTCGAAGAGTGGGAGTCTCATGCTATTTACGGGATACAAGCTTTCAAAAGATATAACATGTTTTCCCGATACGACCATTGGTATAAAAAGTTAATTGACAGATTTCGAAAATACGACGATCTTAATAAATATTGGAGTATGCAGCCAAAGGACTCATCAAATGAAGTTGAGCACTCTAAAATCATTTTGGCCAGAATGGGAGCCATGGCCGATTTAGCCCCCATTCGCTACAAGCAAATTCATCTTTCTGTAAGCAGCCACATGTATCCTGGAATTGAAGTGTACTTACCGATTGACGAACCTGGACGCAGAGTATTTGAATATTTGGGGTGTCCTGCCGAATGCCAGAACAACGCTTTTAATAAATAGCCAGTCAATTGCTATATCGATTATAAGAATCGTTCATTGCAAATTAAATAAGCCTCGGTGCTACGTTGAAAGAGACCAAATATGAAAATGACTACCAGGGTAATCACGTTGTGAAACTCATTAATCGGATTGTTACATTTGAACCTAAATCCCGCTAGGAGAAACGAAAAGCTCAATAAAAACAGAGGTAGTCTAGGACTTTATTTTCTCGTCCATGGCTACCCCTGTCTGGTTTTAGAGGTCAGTCTAATATTTTGTTTTTGCGAACCATAGAGAGCCAATTGCTCTCCACGGTATTTCTCTTATACATTTTTTTGGGTGTGGCTTAGCCTTAAAGAATAATAGCAATGAGACCGCCGGAGCCTTCATTAATGATACGACCCAGCGTTTCCTGCAGCTTATAGCGTGCATTGTCCGGCATCATAGCGATTTTACCCTGAATGCCTTCCCGTACAATGGAATGCAGCGAACGTCCGAAAATGTCTGACTCCCAAATTTTGATTGGGTCATTCTCAAAATCCTGCATCAGATAGCGCATAAGCTCCTCACTTTGCTTCTCTGTTCCGATAATCGGAGCAAATTCCGATTCCACATCCACACGGATCATGTGTATAGAAGGTGCTGTTGCCTTGAGCCGCACACCAAACCTTGTGCCCTGACGAATCAACTGCGGATCGTCTAGTGCCATTTCGGACAACGACGGCGCTGCAATGCCATATCCCGTTGTCTTGACCATTTCCAGCGCCTCGGCGAAGCGGTCGTACTCCCGTTTGGCATGGGCAAAATCCTGCATCATTTGCAGCAAATGATCCTTGCCGCGAATCTCTACCCCGACGACTTCGACCAAAATCTGGTCATATAGCTCATCGGGAGCATACAGATCAATTTCAGCTACGCCCTGCCCCATATTCATCCCGCTCAATCCGGCCCTGTCGATGAATTCATATTCCATAAACTGGCCAACCACTCGATCTACATCACGCAGACGTCGAATATCTTTAACCGTATCGCGAACGGAATTTTCATAATTGCTACGCAGCCAGTGCTCTTCGTTCAGTACCATGACCCAGCTCGGCAGGTTTACATTCACCTCATGCACCGGAAATTCATACAATACTTCACGAAGTACGCCTGTAACATCATCTTCCGTCATAGTCGCCGCGCTGAGTGTCATAACTGGTATATCGTACTTGGCAGCCAGCTCACTGCGAAGCTGGAGTGTTTCATCACTGCGCGGATGCGTGGAGTTGATAACCAAAACAAATGGCTTGCCAACTTCCTTCAACTCCTCAATGACGCGTTCCTCCGACTCTACATAAGAGCTGCGCGGGATTTCCGCAATCGTGCCGTCTGTAGTGACTACCACACCGAGCGTCGAATGCTCCTGAATAACCTTGCGTGTACCAATTTCCGCCGCTTCCTGAAAAGGAATGGGTTCTTCGAACCATGGTGTGGAGATCATCCTCGGACCATTTTCATCCTCGTACCCTTTTGCTCCTTCTACTGCATATCCTACACAGTCAACCAGACGTACATTCACGTCCAGTCCTTCCGTTACTTTGATCTGGACGGCATTATTCGGTACAAATTTAGGCTCCGTCGTCATGATCGTCTTGCCTGCCGCACTTTGCGGCAACTCGTCTACGGCGCGGGCACGGTCCGCCTCACTTGTAATGTTCGGCAGAACAATCGTCTCCATAAACCGCTTGATAAACGTTGATTTTCCTGTTCGGACTGCGCCGACGACCCCAAGATAAATGTCTCCTCCGGTGCGTTCGGCAATGTCTTTAAAAATGTCCACTTTCTCCATTGAAATCCCCTCCTCAAAAGTCTCCGAAGGAAAAATGCTTAAAGAGCATCCGCTTCGTGTTCAACCAACTGCTTGATCCCAGATGCGGCAGAACAGCCTTTAAAATGCCCGGAAGTCGTCCGCCGCCGAGATTCAGGAGACTGATGGAATCGGCGAAACGGCGTAAACTCGTACATGCATTTGGACTGATACCATCATATGTATCCCCTCCGTAAAATATGTTTAGTTTTTTAAAAAATAGATTACGACACAGCGATCATTGCAGAAACGATATTTTACGTTTGGGTCCACTCACCTAATATATGCGGGGCAAGACTCTCCCATGACTTCGTCGCTAGACTAAATAAAAAAAGGATGTTTCTCCTGACCGTTTAGAGTCGTCGGAAACCATCCTTTTTTATTCTCCTGATATAATCGGCATTACCACAGTTCATCATCCATCGCCTGACGCTCCAGTTGCCGCCTGATAGCCGCCTTAAGCCTATCCTCCGGTACGGTTACCTGCATATCGCCTTGGACACGCGCCTGGCAGGATAAGCGTATTCCTTCATCCAGTAAAGGTCCCAGCTTACGCTGCTCTGCATCGCTGGGTTGGCCTGCGAATTCAGCCCATTCCGGTGATATCTGTACCTTACACATCAGACAGGCTGCTTTTCCGTCACAACGAGTGGGAATATATACACCCGCTTTACGGGCAGCCTGAAGCAATGACGTACCCTGACCGACCTGTACGCGCCTGCCTGACGGCTTGAACATAATCTGCACATTCATGAACGGTCCTCCATTCGTCTTTCTCCTAACACACACAGCTTATACTTCATTGCCCATCAGGATGACGGAATGCAACTCGGGCCAAGGCAGAAGTTCTGCAAGCTTGTCCAATTGCTCCTCATTCCAAATATTACTGACTAGTAGCTGCTTCAGTACAATGATATGACGTCGCGGGTCGCGCTTCATAACATCTGCAATCGCTTTATATCGGTCGGGTCGATTTCGCAATATATTGAATAAAAGTTCATGACTGAGCGGCATCAGACGCAGTGAAGCACTCCCCAGCTCAAGCTGAACCCCAGCCGACCAAAGTAGTCGCTCGATCTCTAAGCGGTATAACGCTCCGCCACATAATACCTCAAATCCCCCCACCAACTCGACTGGAAAACCCTCCAAGTCATAGTGGCTCAGCAATGAAACGTAAGAGCCGCTACGGTCAACCTGCTGTCGATCTATACTCATACCCAGGGGGTGCGCATGGAGCTGCTTTGCAGCATGAATATCCGCATAAATATCAATGTCCCGAGGCAGGCGATCCAGTTCAACTTCTTGCACAAGTAGTGAACAGCTCCCCCCCAGCATCCACGGAACCGACACTTTTGACCAGCTCTCAGCCAAGCTACTCAGCGCAACTGCCAGATTGTGAGGAAGCCTGTCTACTAACACTGATGATATTGCCTCCTTCAACATCGTTTCCTCCTTTGCTGTCTTTCCTTCCGTTTCCTGATGGGCATCATTATAACATGTTCGACAGGGCAGTTCGATATTTTGTGTACTGAAAAAGAGGTTAGCTGCTCCAAAATATAAAAAAAACCGCGAACCTTCCCGGTTCACGGTGAATAATACTAACCGGCGTGCGGCCAGCGGTCTATTTTTTCATCATCATTTTCATCAACGCTTCCATATTGGAAGGATTCATTCCGCTCTTTTTGACGGCACCAACGATATCCCTTACTGTATCTTCCGACACCGGAATGTTGGCCATCGCAGACACCTGCTTGATAAGCTGACGCAGTTGCGCTTCGCTTTGAAGCGTGTCCGCCTTTACCGTGCCTGCCAGCTTTTTCACTGCATTTTCGGATATGTTTTTGCCACCTTTTTTGTTAATGGCCTTCAATGCATCTTTCGGAAAGTTTTTATTCACAATCTCCCCTCCTCCGCCATTGCTCAACTCAGTCTATGAGTGGCGGAGACAAAAGGTGATTAAGCGTACATAAGACATGCCAAACGCCTAACTAAAAAAGGCTATCTCATTATAGAAAAAATCTACCATGAGACAGCCTTTATATTATTAAAGCTCATCCGACCCTTAAGAATGCCATTGCTCCCAAGTTTGAAGTGGCATGACTTCCATCTCGGTCTTAGGATCGCGACCCATCAGCGCCTCAACGGCCTTACGGACGTCACGTCCTTCAAACAGTACTCCATACAGCACCTCTGTAATAGGCATCTGAACACCTAATTTTTGAGAGATGGCGTATGCAGCTTTTGTCGTTCGAATACCTTCTACGACCATGCCCATCGATTCTAGCACAGCATCAAGCTGCTGGCCCTGTCCCAATAGGGACCCTGCACGCCAGTTGCGACTGTGACGACTCGTTGCAGTGACCACTAGATCGCCAATACCAGCCAGGCCGGCAAAGGTTAATGGATTAGCACCCATCTCAACTCCGGCACGGGTAATTTCAGCCAATCCACGAGTCAATAAAGCCGCTTTGGCATTATCACCGAAACCAAGTCCGTCTGACATTCCCGCACCCAATGCGATAATGTTTTTTAGCGCCCCGGACAGTTCCACGCCGAGCAAATCACGGTTTGTATAGACGCGGAAATAGGAGTTCATGAACAGCCCCTGTGCGGCCTGTGCAGCCTTCTCATTGGAGGAAGCTACAACGACCGTTGTAGGACACTTCTTCACCACTTCTTCCGCATGACTCGGACCAGACAGCACGGCAATATCGCCCTCCGCGACTTCCAGTTCTTCCGAGATCACCGTGGACATACGTTTAAGCGTTTCAGTTTCAAAACCTTTAATGGCATGCACTACCAGCATATCCTTGCTAAAATGAGCTTTCAGACTACGTGCTACCTGACGAGCAGCAGCCGAAGGAGATACGATAATCACTGCTCTAGCACCAGATACCGCAGTCTGCATGTCAGTTGTAGCTGAAATGCGATCAGACAAAATGGAGCCTGGTAAATAATGCTCATTCGTATGCTTCTCATTGATTTCAGCTGCTTGCTGCTCGTTTCTCGTCCAGACAGAGACATTGTTGTTATTGGCCGCAAGAACGGAAGCCAGGGCTGTTCCCCAACTCCCCGCGACCAGCACAGCTATTTTCTCAGACAAGACGATCTCCTCCTTTGGAGCCAAGCTTATTCTCATTCCCCCGTACCAGCTTGACTATGTTGGTACGGTGTCTCCACACAGCGAACAGACAAATGATTAGAGCCGTCCAGAATAACGGCCATGCATAACCAAGCACGAGTAATATCCAGGGGGTCAAAATGACAAAAATGAGCGATCCCAAGGATACGTAACGCGTCATTACGATTGCAAGTATCGCAATGATTCCGGCATATAGTGCGGGCAGTAAGGCAAGCGATGCCAATACACCAATAGCAGTCGCAATACCTTTTCCTCCACGGAAGTGAAAATATACCGGCCAGTTATGGCCCGCAATCGCCGCAATGCCGCACAAACCCGGTACCCAGGATGATTGTCCACCTAACCAGTGCCCTATTAGCACTGCAATAACCCCTTTAAGTACGTCCAGCAGCAGCACCAGGATAGCTGGGCCTTTTCCAAGCACACGCAGCGTATTCGTCGCACCGGCATTGCCGCTTCCATGCTGGCGAATGTCGATTCCTTTTAATTTTCCATACAGCAAACTAAAGCTGACAGAGCCAAGCAAGTAACTGAGTACGATGGCAACGATTTGTAAAATCAACCTATTCGCTCCTAACTTTCGTCAGACTTGCGCCGTGTAAAGATACGAATTGGAGTTCCTTCAAAATTGAAGGCGGCGCGAATTTTGTTCTCCAGATAACGCTCATATGAGAAGTGCATTATTTCTGGATCGTTTACGAATACAACCATCGTAGGCGGCTTAACAGCAACCTGGGTCACATAGTTAATGCGCAGACGACGTCCCTTGTCTGTTGGTGGAGGATTGATGGCAACCGCATCGGAAATTACATCATTCAGCAAATGTGTCTGAATACGCAACACATGCTGCTGCGCCACATGCTGTACAACAGGAAGCAGCTTTTGCAGGCGTTGCTTCGTTTTTGCAGACAAGAACACAATCGGAGCATATGTCATAAACAGAAAGTGATCGCGAATTTTCGTTTCAAACTGGTGCATCGTTTTATCGTCCTTGTCCACGACATCCCATTTGTTAACGACAAACAGCGATGCTTTACCCGCTTCATAAGCATAGCCAGCAATGTGCTTATCCTGCTCAATAATGCCTTCCTCGCCGTTAATAACGACCAGTACAACATCTGCACGCTCAATGGCACGCATGGCACGCATTACACTATATTTTTCGGTCGTTTCATAAACTTTACCACGTTTACGCATACCTGCCGTATCAATCAGCACATACTTTTGACCGTCTTTTTCAAAAGGTGTATCAATTGCATCACGCGTCGTGCCTGCAATGTCACTAACGATAACCCGTTCTTCTCCCAAAATGGCGTTAACCAGTGAAGATTTACCTACATTTGGGCGGCCGATCAAGGCAACACGAATAACGTCTTCATCATAGTGATCTTCTTCCAGCTCAGGCAAATTGGACGTAATGGCATCTAACAAGTCGCCTATCCCTGTTCCATGACTACCAGAAACAGCGATTGGATCACCAAATCCATAAGAATAAAACTCATAAATCAGATCGGCGCGACTGAGGTTGTCCACCTTGTTGACAGCTACGATGATCGGTTTACCCGAACGATATAGCATTTGAGCTACCTCTTCATCTGACTGTGTAATTCCTGCTTTCGCATCACTCATGAATACAATTACATCTGCTTCTTCTATTGCGAGTTCGGCCTGCATACGGATGGATTTTAAAATGACATCCTCACCATCAATCTCAATGCCGCCGGTGTCAATAATACTGAAGGATTTACCATTCCACTCCGATATACCGTATATACGGTCACGAGTGATTCCGGGTTTATCTTCCACGATGGACAAACGATCCCCGATAATCCGATTAAAAATAGTGGACTTACCCACATTCGGACGACCAACGATAGCCACAACGGGTCTTGCCATAAATTCACTCCTCCTGTCAATTCTTCCGCTATCATCATAGCAAAAAACATACCTATTGGCGATATGGTCACGTAACAACAATCGGCGAACCCTCTGGGTCCGCCGATGGTGTACGTTATGCTTATTATAAAATGTATTGATTTAAACTCATTTAAATTTGTTCAGCTTATCGCCAAAACGCTCGCCGAGCGTAATGCTCAGACCGGAATTATTGAGGGAAACGTTAGGATTATTCAGTTCCTCACGAGGTGCACGAGATGCACGTGGTGCTCTTTCTGCTTTAGGAGCAGCTTCAGGAGCTTCCTCAGTTTCTTTAATGCTCAGGCTAACACGTTTTTCGGAAGGATTCATTTCAAGAATTTTAACTTTCACTTCTTGTCCTTCTTCCAGAACTTCTTGTGGAGTTCCAATGTGTTTGTGGGAAATTTGGGAAATATGAACCAAACCTTCCACGCCAGGAGCGATTTCAACGAATGCGCCGAAGTTAACCAGACGTTTTACAACACCTGTTACGATGTCATTGTTGTTGAATTGTCCAGCAGCCGATTCCCAAGGACCAGGCTGTGCAGCTTTCATGCTCAGGCTGATTTTTCCTTTTTCAGGATCTACTTTCAAGACTTTTACTTTCACTTGATCTCCTTCAGAAACTGCATCAGAAGGCTTATCGACATGAGTCCAAGCAATTTCAGATACGTGAACCAGACCGTCCACGCCGCCAACATCTACGAAAGCTCCGAACTGAGTAAGACGTTGAACCGTACCTACGATTTCTTGGCCTTCTTTCAGCTCAGCCATTACTTTAAGCTTGTTGGCTTCGAATTCTGCTTCCAGAACGTCTTTTTGAGAAAGGATCACTTTGTTATTTTCACGATCCAGTTCTTTTACAACAACACGCAATGTGCGGCCTTTGTAATCACTGAAATCTTCAACGAAGTGACGTTCTACCATGGATGCAGGGATGAATCCGCGCAGACCTACGTCTACCACGATGCCACCTTTAACGACATCATTTACAACGACTTCAAATACTTCTTTGCTTTCGAACAGTTGCTCCAACTTTTCCCAAGCATTTTCACTGTCGATTGCACGTTTGGACAGAACAAGTTTTTCTTTGCCATCGTCGATGCTGATAATTCTAGCTTCAACCTCTTGGCCTACTTGTACTGCTTCTTCTGCGTTATCCAGACCAGAAGACAACTCGCGAATTGGAATAACTCCATCGTATTTATATCCAATGCTTACTACCGCTTGGTTATCTTCCAATTTCACGATTGTACCCTTAACGGTGTCACCTTTTTTCAGGGAGACGATTTGATCGAGCTCGTCTTGATTTGCCGCTTCAGCAGCTTCTTGATTTTTAATTTCTTCCGACATGTCAATACCCTCCTCAATTCAAAAAAAACCATTTATTTAAACCTGCGCATGGCAGAGTTCAAAACATAAATAAACTTTTGTTCTAGTTTTCCGAGCTTAGACACAATTCATGCAAGCCTTTCAGTTATTCGTAGGCTTACCCGTTTCCTTCATCGTGCGAATACGAGACATAATTGCTTCTGTTGCCAGTTCAAGCGGATCTCCTGCGATATCGGCACCCTTTTGGTAAGCGTCCAAATTGACAGGTTTACCGTATAACACTTTCGTTTTACGGAAAAGCTTGTAATCACCAATGATGGCGACCGGAACGGCAGCCGCTCCACTGCGTAGCGCAAAGCTTGCAGCACCCTTTTTACCGATTCCCCCAGCTCCTCTGGAGCCTTCGGGAAAGATCCCCATAACCTTACCGTCACGCAAAATGTTCAATGCCAGCTTAATGGATTCCTTACTTACACCACCGCGTTTGACTGGAAAAGCTCCCAGTTTCCCAATTAGTGGACCTAGTACAGGAACATTAAACAGCTCGGCTTTTGCCATAAAGTGAACCTTTCGCTTCAACAAAATACCGACTGTGGGAGGGTCAAGATTACTAATATGATTAGAACACAACAGTACTCCGCCCTCGGCAGGAACATTTTCCCTGCCTACCGCCTCAAGTCTAAACAGAACGCGGTAAATGAGACGCAAAATACTGGCGCATACAGTATATATCATTGGCTGATCTCTCCATCCTTCTCCGTTAAGCAATAAGATACGATCGTATCAACGACATCCTGAATGCCCATATGGGTCGTATCGAGCACGATGGCGTCCTCACTGCAACGAAGCGGGGATACCTCCCTCTCCTCGTCAAGCTTGTCACGTGCCGCAATGTCACGTTCTAGCTGCTCCAGAGTGATATCATCAGTTTCGCTCAGTTCTTTAAAACGGCGAGAGGCACGTTCCTGAACACTTGCGGTCATGAACACCTTGACTTCCGCATCGGGAAGTACAGTTGTTCCAATATCGCGACCATCCATAACGACACCCTTGCGTGCAGCCATTTCACGCTGGTTTTCAGTCAAACGTGTACGTAAACCAGCAATACTTGAATACTGTGACACGTTGCTAGTCACTTCCATCGAACGGATCACAGTGGTTACATCTTCCCCGTTACAATAAACCTTTTGGCCTGTGGGGTCCGGTACTAATTCAATCACCAGCTCAGGTACATGCTGAAGCACTTTTTGTACATTTTCTGCAGGAATTTCCTTACACATCATGTACCACGTTGCTGCTCGGTACATGGCGCCGGTATCTACATATACATAAGAAAGTGCTTTCGCCACCAGGCGGGCCACTGTACTTTTCCCTGCACCAGCAGGTCCATCAATGGCTACATTTATTTTGTTACTTGAAGATACATGTTGCCTTGCCAACAGGGAATTCCTCCTAACCTAACCTCAAGAAAAAAGCAGGCATTGCCTGCGACGTGAAAATTATACCACACATTTATAGGCGATGCAAAATAAGCGACAGGTTACTAAAAAAGAAAAATTTCGGATGATTAAGATTTTTCCCGGAATTCCAGCTGCCGTTCAAAACAATATTTAATCAGTTTTTGGCGCTCCTGATCAGCAATTTTCTCATATTTCAGCATAATGAGTCTGCGGCCGTTTTCCATCTGCTGAATACGTACAATTTCAGATTGGAACGGAACATGCTCTTGAGTTCCGTTTTTATAAGGGACCAAAATCCAGCAAGATAATGATTCTCCTTCTTCAAGATGATGAGCTCCCTGGGTCTGAAAAGAAACGCCTCCGCCTCCCACATCATGCGTCTCTGCTACAAATCTGGACTCGTTCTCACCATGCTTTACCGCAATTTCCAAGTTGGCCTTAACCCGAAGAAAGTTTCGGCGTTGAATTTTGCTGATGCTGTCTGGAGCAGGTTTGTGGATGCGAACCATCCGGAGGATATCCTCTTTAAAACCCGTAACGTGGGTATTGAAATAATTTTTAATACCTCCCTCGCTCATAAAAAATATAGACAGCTCTTCCCCTAGAAACAATTTTTTCAAGTGTCCACTTGTTTGTGACATAGGAATTTCAATTAGAAAGTTCTGTGACTCCTCTTCCGCAATACGAGACTTAAATTCAAAAATCTCGTCCTTATGGTCAGTACCAGCCACTTGTATGTATAACACATCATTAATTTTGGGAAACAAATGATCCACCATCCTTGTCCATTAAAAGCTCTAATTAAGGTATATAATACCACGACTTTATGCCTATATTAAGCATTATATTTGTTCGAGCTATGACTAAAGCACAAAAAACCTCCTTCATGAAGGAGGTTTAGAGTGACTATTGATTCATTTTCATGTAATCAACTACGCATTACTTGCAGTAACCTGAGGTTCATCTGAATCTTTAACCTCTTCAATCGTTTCTTCCATCCCTGTATTGGCGTTAATGTATATCCGGTAAACGGAACCATTGATTTTACCACCAAATTCATAACACAGAACTTCATTCGAAAGTTCATTTTCAATTAAGGCTTTACGGTGGTAAGTTTCACGAAACTCAGGATTCAATTTTGCTCGTGCTGCATTCAAATTCAATTTCGCTTGCGGAATGCGGCGGAGATGACTATGCTCATACACATAATCACTGGATTGAAAACCGATCACTTGTCCGTTATCAAGGCCTGATCTGACTGTGATTTTTTCTGGATAGATAATCACGTCCCCTTGTTGGCTCGCAAATGTAATGTTAGCTAAATTCCCGCTTTCATCATATGCAACTGGCTTCATTCCTTTGTAACCTTTTTGTTCAAGGTATTCACTAGCATAGCGAATCGCTTCATTACGTGTTGCTTTTTTAGGACCTACTGCCCTCATGTCATGATAAGAAATAAGCTTGCCGCCTTTTTTCGTGAAATCCATACTGGCCACGGGTTGCTTCTTATTTAGCAGGGTAGCTGTATAAGATGCCCATTCCGTTCCTTTACCGTTTTCGTTCACACGAATCTGACTTTCCGGTTTTCCTGTAAATTCAGCGGCATTTCGTTTAATTTGTTCTGCATTCACTGCCGGGAGACTCAATTTTTTCACAGAGCGTTTATCATAGATGCTGGCTACAGACGGTCCCCAATCCAGCTCCTTGTAGTTTTCCACCTTTTTGTCCACGGTTTTAAAGCCATCAATAATGGTATTGTCCTTCGGCCCAGTTTGAGAACCTGCCGCCATATCTACATCCATCCATCGCAAATTTTTGCTAAGGACCTTTTGCTGCACTTCCTGCATGTTTTTCGAAATTTCTTTGGAATTGTTATATAACGTTTTCAGGTTCGAAATTTCTTTCTCATTTAAAGGCTCGTGATCCAGATCACGAACAGCGGTCTGATACGAAAATGCAGATAGATGTGACAGCAAATCCTTGGCATGATTAAAAGGCATTACATTGAGAGGCAACTGATTAACCTCATTTTGGGCCTCACTTGCAATTCTCCACACGTTCATCAAACATTTGCGGTGCATCGAGTGTGAAGTGTTATGGACAGCAACCGCGTTACCGAGTTGAGAATGCAGCTGATCCATATGAAACGACAAATCGTGAAACGCACGCTGGTATTGATTTTCCGCTTTAATCGACATGTTATCTGCCTGAAGAGACACCTCTTTTCTCATCTGGCTTTGCTGATAACCCCACACAAATGCTCCTATCATCATCAGGGTAACCACCGGGAACAATACGGCACTAAGTCGCTTATACATATTGGGAGTCTCCTTTCTTCAAGTACACTACCGATAGTGTGACAAGAAGAAAGCTCTCTTATGCATGCTTTTCCATGACTTCAACAATAAACTCACAGTTATCGCAAATGCAGCGCTTAAAGCCGGTCTGAATCTGTCCTTGCTCTATGCGTCCTCTTAGCACAAAGCGTTCCCCGCATCTTTTACAATGAATTCTTACTTTTATGCGCAAAAAAAGACACCTCTTTCTCTAACAGGTTTGTCAGATCAGTGTGTCCCATTTCATTACATATTAACCTTTTCTTCCCGCTTTAACAAGCGAAAAGGAGAACGGTTATTGGCTCGACTAATCTTCGCCATTCCCCCATACCATAGAAATGCCATCAGTGGAATGATAAACCAGATCCAGTCATGCGAAAATTTCGTCAAAATCAAATCGTATACTCCGTGCCAGAACCATGGAAGCACCAATGACAGCAACAACATGTATTTGCTCCTCAAGCCCTTTGAAAACTTGGCCTTCCCCATGTAGTAGCCCATCATTACGCCAAACATCGCATGACCGGATACCGGTAGCAATGATCGCATCAGCATCATGCTAATCGAAGCATGCCCCGCCCAGGCATATAACAGATTTTCAACCGTTGCAAATCCGAGTGAGACTGCGGCTGCATACAAAATACCATCATAAGGCTCGTCGAACTCGGTATGATTATAGATGATGTGATACAACAGAAACCATTTAAAAAACTCTTCCACTCCGGCTGAAATGCCGAATACCTGGATTAACGTGTGATCCCCTAGCCAAAGCAGCAGCCCGCGTTGAAAAATCATGACAGGAAGAACCACCAAAAAGCCGAGCAAAAACACTTTAATAACCATGTGCAGTGGCTCCGAATCATACCTGTCCTTCAAGTAAAAATACATCAATAAGGCGAGACCCGGCGCTGTGGCTGCCGCTAAAACCGAAAACAGAAGCACCGATCATCCCTCCATAAAAATGAGTCGGCCCTGCTTTCAGCGCAGAGCCGACAAATTCACTTCGATATCACTTTCAATAGAACGAATCAAGAACGGCTGTCAAAATGAGTGCAGATGACAGCAACTGCCTGTTCAGGAATGACCAGCTTGCCGTACTCTTCCAACATAGCTGGTGTAACGGATGAGCCTTCTCCAAATTCAGCAAGAACCGCGATTAAAGCCGCAAGCTTGGACTCCTCTACTTCTTCTGGTTCCAAATGCAGAATCCATTTTCCTCTATAATGATACAGCTTACCTGCTTCCGTAGTGTTGCTACGAAGCATATGAGCCGCTTCTATGAGAACTTCGAAATCGCTAAACGCGTAAACGATGGAATCGCTATGCTCCAGCGTGACTTCCATTTCGTAGACTTCTTCTGGAAGCTCCTCATCGGGACCCGAACCATACTGTTGATGGTCATATTTTCCCCGGGTGACGATAACAACCATTCCTTGAGCAGGAAGCGCAAAGACTTCGACAGCTAACGGTCCCGTGGCGTCGAAGCCCAGTTCACTGTATGCCTGATCCATCATTTCGGTAAACAGCTCATGAACTCTTGGAATTTCTTGCCACATATCGTCTTTTTGAATACCGCGTTCGCTCAAATCGTCAAAGGTAAGGAAAATCCGTATCTTGTCCTGACTTAATCTTTCTATTTTCATACTGGACCCTCCTCCTGGCAGCCGAGTGTTATTAACAGATTATGATGCAATTATGATGCCTGTGATGAAAATGGTTCTATGTAATCATGTTATCATTTTATAATCGTAAATGCACGCAATAAAAAGATAAAAAAAAGAATCATTTGAACGGCTTTTACAAAAAAGCCGCAAAATGATTCGGAATAAAGGTTTCTGGGTTACAATCCCGGTACGGCTGTATGAGTTTCTTTCAAAATTTGCTCGACCTCACGTTTAACATCGGGACTTGTGCTGATGAAGTCTTTAATCAACTTCATATTCTCTTCTTTGTTCTTGGCAGTATGGGCGTTATGAGCGGTTTTATCTGTTTGTAAATGATGGTCTTGATCCTTATGGGTGTCTTCTTTATTGAGCGTTATCTCGCCCATTCCGGGGAATGCCGCGTCCATCATTTTAGTACGGGCTTTCTGCACTAAATTGCCGCCTTTTTTTCCACCCATGTCCATAGATAAGCCCAACATGTTGCGGTTGCGGGAGATCAAAGAGCTTGCGACAGCGCCCAAGACGATTCCCAGGAAAAATGAAGATGTTTTCACAATTAGAACCTCCCTTTGTGGTAGAATCAAGCATAGTGTTCGTCAGTAGTGACAAACTCATACGGTATAAAATACAGGAAGGTGAGATGAAATAATGGGTACAAAAACAGCAGCCATTTTGTTCACCGCATGTCTGCTGCTTAGTGCTTGCACTGCAACCAAGCCGGAATCTGCGGCAACAAGCAACCAGCAGGATTCGGCAGCGTCTGACTCAAGTAACAGCGCTAAAGATCAGAGCAACGTCTCTTCCCCAAAAAGCAGCAGTAAGCAAGCAGGCAGTGATGATCATAACTCAGCGGGTAAAACCAATGCACAAAATGATAAAACCAGCGAAAGCAACGAAACAGGAGCTGCGACATCTGCAACATCTGCAACTACCAATAACAAAATGTATCACTTGGATAAAGCCTACAATGTAATCCCTAACCAACAAGGTACCGAAAAAAAAGTCGTGTTACTGACCTTTGATGATGGTCCTAAGGAAGCAGCCATGATTAACAAAATCATAGATGTACTGGACAAACACAAAGCGAAAGCAATTTTCTTCGTAAACGGTTACCGTGTAAAAGAGCATCCTGAGTTGCTCAAGCTTATCCATGACCGTGGGCAGCCCATCGGCAACCATAGCTGGGATCACATCGTGCTGAAGAATAAATCTGAGCCCGAGGTCAAAAAACAGATTGAAACAGTACAAAAAGCTGTTAAGGACATTACAGGGCAAGCCCCTGTATTCTTCCGTCCCCCTCATGGTGCAGGCGGAGACGTAGGTCGCAAGGTCGCTAAGGAAAACGGTCTCCTATACATGACATGGTCCGTCGGTTCTCTGGACTGGACAATGAAAAAGAATCAGCCCAATAAAACGGAGGCACTCCTCAAAAACGTAACAGAACAACTTCATCCAGGCAGCAATATTTTGATGCATGAACTGCCATGGACAGCTGAGGCGCTGGACAGTATATTGACACGCCTTGAGCAAAAGGGTTACCAATTTGTCGATCCGCAAGGCATTGAGGTTCCTGCCAGCTAATAGACACTTGCGTATACTCCGGATTAACTATAGATGATGCAATAAAGGCCTCCATTCTCCGCTATTCATGCGGAGATGGAGGCCTTTACCGTATCATTACGCGCCTTGACCTAAGCACAGACGTCCATAATAACTTTATATTACCAAAGCATTTCACTGATGGGTGGTGCACCCTTGATGCCCCACCACAGTAACGCTGCAGTAATCAGCACAAAAAGAGTGCTCAAAAAATTTAAAAACCACTTGCTTACCCGAATACGGCGGGACGGAAACATTTCCGCCCGCGTTCGGTACTCACTGGCAGGAGTGTCATCCTCCATCGTCACAGCAACTTCTGGTGCAGCGGCAACGTGAGCCAATTCTGGCACGGGCCGTGAAGCACGGGAGCGAACTGGTTTAGATTTTGACCTGTCCTCCTCCTTGCCTTTGCGACCATTTCGACGGCTACCATAGGTCTGCACTCTGCTAAGTTCCTGATTCATTCTTCATACCTCCGAAAACGTAACGCTAAACCAGATATAAGGTCAATCACAAAATGACAAATGATCGGTGCCCACAGACTACCGGTCTGCACATATATGTAGCCCAATCCATAACTGCTAAGAAAAACCCAGCCAGTGGGAATCCAATGCCGTAAATATCGGATATGAATCACCGCAAACAAAATGCTTGTCCAATAAGGACCAAAGCTGTACTGAATCGCACCTCTGAACAAGAGTTCCTCACAGATGGAGACGATAGCTGCTATACAAATAATATGCCAAACCGGACGATTTTGAAACAGCATTTGGTTAATACCACCGTCATCCATAGCATCCTCAGGCATAATCCGGGATAGCAACAGATCCACAAGTAACATAGCGGCGGCCAAGCCCAATCCCCACCATAAGACGTGCAGAGTGTTCGGCAATGCAAATAGTTCTAACACATTTCTTTTCTGAAAAATAATCCAGATTGCGCCAATCAGCAGGGTCAGCCCCTGAGTTAGATACAAATTGTAAAGCAGCAAGCGGTCATTCAATTCATGAATTTGCGCTCTTTTCCATTTCACTTTAAGCTTTTTCATAGTTAGTTAGTCCTCTGCATAGTCTTCTTTAGCATCATAGCCAAAAAGTCGGACGGATTCAAGAAGACTTAAATCTTAATTTTCCGCATTCTGTAGCTATATATCTAGCCGGCTATCCACACATGTCGCATGTCCTATTGACATGCCCATGTAAGCCATGATACATTATGAAAAAATTATTAGCGACAACAACAATGATGGAGAAAAGGTATTGATTTCGTCCTCAGAGAACCGGTGCTTGGGTGGAAGCCGGTGACGAAGTAACTACTTTCAGCGCTCCTGAGTTATTGCACCGAGGTCTGGGGAATATTTCCCGGCATTAGATGCAATCGGCAGAAAACCGTTATCCTTTCGGTCATTTTATGACCGCTGAAGGCAGTCCATTGCGAAATGGCTGCGAATTAGGGTGGTACCACGATAACTCTCGTCCCTTACTATGGAGATAGTATGTGATTCGGGAGTTTTTTTGATGCCCGAAAACCGCAAAGTGTCTCCGCATAAGACTTTTGGTCGTTAGTTTGGTGCATAATGCTATTCCATCCCTTTTCTGCGTCAATGCGTTATCACACTAGTATTTCACACCGCTCTCCTGTACTTTTAGAAGCATTTCAAGTTTTTTCATGTTCTTTATGGAATGTATTTCAGTTTGAAGTACATCCTGTCCATAAAAGAAGTTAACTTTGAGGAGGAAACCAAATGTTTAAAGTGTTAGTATCCGATCCGATCAGTGACCTGGGCATCCAGCAACTGATGGATGCAGACGATGTCACAGTGGACAAGAACACAGGTCTCAGCGAGGATGAATTGGTTCAAATTATTGGTGACTATGACGCGTTACTCGTTCGAAGCCAGACTCGGGTAACCGAACGCATCATGACGGCAGGTAAGAACCTCAAGGTTGTAGGGCGAGCTGGGGTCGGAGTGGACAACATCGACCTTGAAGCAGCAACACAGCGCGGGATTATCGTTATTAACGCTCCTGACGGCAACACGATTACGACATGTGAGCACACTTTTGCGATGATGATGGCTCTAGCACGTCATATTCCACAGGCGTATGCCAAAACCATTGGCGGTACATGGGATCGTAAAACATTCCTCGGTGTCGAACTGCGTAACAAAACACTTGGAGTCCTCGGCATGGGACGTATCGGCAGTGAGGTGGCTAAACGTGCCAAAGCATTTGGCATGAGCATCCTCGGCTATGATCCATTTCTAACGGAAGAACGCGCTGAGAAGCTGGGCATTAAGCTGGCGAGCGTGGACGAAATTATCCGCAACGCAGATTTTATGACCGTACACACACCATTAACACCGGAAACGAAACATATGATTGCTCGTCCACAGTTTGAAGTGATGAAAAAAGGAATGCGCATCATCAACTGTGCCCGGGGCGGAGTTATCGATGAAATGGCTCTTGTTGAAGCCATTGATGAAGGTATCGTTGCCGGTGCAGCCTTTGACGTATTCGAGTCAGAGCCGCCAGCACAGGATCACCCATTCCTGAGTCATCCGAAAATTATCGTCACACCACATCTGGGTGCCTCAACTGTCGAAGCTCAGGAGAATGTAGCTATCGATGTGTCCGAGCAAGTGCTGCATATTTTGCGTGATGAGCCTTTTAAAAATGCGGTCAACATGCCTCCAGTACCATCCAACGTCATGACGCAATTGCAGCCATATTTCTCGCTTGGAGAGAAGCTGGGCAGCTTTGCCGCTCAGATCACGAATCAGGCTGTACGTGAAATTCAGGTAGATTACGCTGGTGATTTGTCCTCTGTGGATACACAGCCGCTGACACGTTATATTTTGAAAGGTGTACTTAGCCGTCATCTGGGCAGCGATGTGAACATTGTAAACTCTGTACATCTGGCCAAAACACGTGACATCCATCTTGTCGTGTCTCAGGCGCCCGCCACCAAGGGATTTACCAACCTGATTACCGTTACACTCAAAACCCAGAGCGGCGAAGAGCAACGTGTATCTGGCACCCTGCTGGCAGGCTATGGCGAACGTATTGTTCGGTTGAACCAGTTCCCAGTAGATGTGGCACCGGAAGCTCATTTCCTGCTCATCTCCCACAATGATAAACCAGGCATTATCGGTCGTGTCGGCACCTTGCTTGGGGAGAACGGCGTCAATATCGCTTCCATGCAAGTAGGGCGTAAAATTGTCGGCGGAGAAGCCATCATGATCTTGACCGTCGATAAAGCCGTGCCTAAAGATGTGCTGGTTCAACTCGTTGGTTTGCCAGAACTAAATACTGCCCAAGAAGTAGTGCTAGATTAGTTCCAGACAGTATTGAGAAGTCCAAGGTTTATAATAAAGAGAGGCGCCTGGCTACCCAGGCGTCTTTTTCTTATACCGTTATCTATCATGAGAGCAATTATCTTGAAACAGGATGTTCCACGTTGAACAAGATAAATGTTGATTTTTCAACAAAAAGCACCCTCTTCCGAGGATGCCTGCAAACCGGGGTATATCAGTTGGGGCTTATAAGCCTGTTACAGACCCAGCTTTGTTTTGTTGGAGATCGGCAGCAAAATAGTAAATTCCGTCCCTTCCCCCAATGCGCTGGCAGCAGAGACAGAGCCTCCGTGAGCCTCTACAATATTCTTGACAATAGCAAGCCCCAAACCAGTCCCTTTATCCTCACCACGTACTCTGGCCTTATCTGCCTTGTAGAAGCGGTCGAAAATATAAGGTAGATCCTCGCTGGCAATGCCTACACCTTCATCCTTAATTTGAATACGGATTAACTCATGCCGTTCTCCCAAAATTCGATCCGCCGCAATAGTAACCTTTTTCCCGCCGGGTGTATGTCTGAATGCATTATCCAGCAAATTGGTCAATACCTGCTCCAGTCGGTCTTCATCTGCCTCAGGCAGCAGCAAACGTTGGCCTTGCTCATGGTAATCGAGTGTCAGTCCCTGTTCCTTCGAACGTACCGTAAATTTACGATGAACACGCTCGATCAGCTCATTCACATCCACTTCCTGTCGGTGCATGTCTGTATGACCAGCCTCCATTCGGGCCAGATCAAGCAGATCTTTGACTAATCTTCCCATGCGTAATGATTCATCATGGATGACCTGTACCAGCTCCTCGGATTCTTCAGGTGAACCCGCCATACCATCCAGCAACGCCTCGCTGTAGCCCTGCATCATAGATAAAGGTGTACGGATTTCATGAGAGACGTTGGCCACAAAATCACTCCGCATCTTCTCAAGCTTCACTTCTTCCGTAATATCTCTAAGCACAGCTACTGCACCGCGGATTGCATTATCCGTATACAGAGGCGCCATCTGCACCGACCAGGAGCCCTTCTTGACATGGATATAGTCTCCGACATCCTCTCCCCTGTCCATAACGGTATGGAACAGAGACTGCAAAGGCTCAGGTACAGAAGCTCCAAACTCCTCCAGATCACGCTCCTGCCACTCCAGCTTTTTCCAGATATCCAACAGACTTTGTGCCGGCGGATTCGTCAAGATGATTTGTCCGCTTCTGTCGAAGGTGATTACTGCATCAGACATGCTTCGCAGTACACTGGATAAATGGTTTTTTTCCTCATTCAGACTGCGGATCATTGCTTCCAGTTCCGTAGACATATGATTAAAAGTTTTCGCCAGTTCTCCAATTTCATCACTGGTCACCAGCGAAAGCCGAGTATCATACCTTCCCTCACGAATCGCATTCGCCGCCTGAATCAACAGCTGCATAGGCTGTGTGATTTTAGTAAAAAGGAATAGGGCAAAAAAGGTCGTCAATAAAAATCCGACAATGCATGTATAGGTGAACAAATGCTTGATTTCCGTCGATTCATACGCCGCAAAATTTCTGTTGATGTACGGCAATAAAAAAAGCCCTAGAAAAATAAGCACAGAGCCTACAAGACAAATGATGGTGATCCACAGCTTGCCTACCAGCGATCTCCAGAAGTTCACGTTATTTTGGAACCTCCAGCTTATAACCTACGCCCCACACGGTCGTAATCATAGCCGCTGCCTCTGGCGATACCTTATTCAGCTTCTCACGAAGCCGTTTCACATGCGTATCCACAGTGCGCAGATCACCAAAAAATTCGTAATTCCAAACGTCTTTCAGCAGTTCTTCGCGCGAGAAGACTTTATCTGGTGACACCGCCAAATAATGCAACAGCTCGTACTCTTTAGGCGTGAGACTGATTTCAATCCCACCCGCAGTTACCCGGTGCGCATCATGCTCAATGATAAGATTCGGAAAAACAATACTATTGCTTGGTACCGCCTCTTTCGTTAAAAAGGCAGTTTCCGACGAACGGCGTAAAATTGCCTTCACCCGGTAAATGACTTCTCGCGGGCTAAAGGGCTTAACCACATAATCATCGGCTCCGACTTCAAAGCCTTGTACACGGTTCACTTCCTCGCCTTTGGCAGTCAGCATAATCACAGGTGTAGCTTTGGTCTGACGCAGCCGTGTACATACCTCAATTCCATCCATCCCCGGAAGCATTACATCGAGCAAAATAATGCTGTAATCGCTTGCAGTCGCTTTTTGGAGGGCAATCTCACCATCCTCAGCTTCGTCAATTACATATCCTTCTTTTTCCAGATACATCCGCAGAAGGCGGCGAATGCGTTCTTCATCGTCTACAATTAATATGCGGTTGCTTTGTTCTGACATATTCCCAGCCCCTTCGCTAAAAAAAGCATTCTCTCTATTTTACTATTTTCCTGTGCTTGGTCAAACTTTACTCTCATCCAACAGTCTCTTTACACCAAAAAGGCCGGGGTTATGACCCCCGTCCTGTCCGTTTCTTTTTCGTGTTGTCTGATTTGGCAAGTTGAATGAGACGGTTGATTTCGTCCTTAGTTAGGGGTCTGGTCAGACCGCGCTTCAAGTTTTGTAGCAAAAGATCTCCGAAGGCAATCCGCTTGAGTCTGATGACTGGGTGTGAAATGGCCTCAAACATCCGTCTTACCTGGCGATTTCTGCCTTCATAAATGGTAATCTGGATCACAGACTCCTTACCATTCGGATCTACATCTTTATATTCTACCTCGGCTGGTGCAGTAATGCCATCTTCCAGCACGATTCCTTTTTTCAGCTTGTCCAGCTCAGTACCATGCGGAACGCCTTTGACTGTTGCCACATATGTCTTGGGCACATGATGCTTGGGATGAGTGAGCAGATTGGCGAACTCGCCATCATTGGTAAGCAACAGCAGTCCTTCGGTGTCGTAATCGAGACGTCCTACCGGATATACGCGTTCCTTAACGCCTTTCAGATAGTCTGACACAATTTTACGGCCTTCCGGATCGGAAGCACTCGTAATAACTCCTTTAGGTTTGTTCATCATCAGATAGATTTTTTTCTCGGTTTTGATCGGGCGTCCCTTTACCGTAATCATATCTTGATCAGGGTCTGCCTTCGTTCCCAGTTCAGTTACGACAACCCCGTTCACTTCCACGCTGCCCGCCTGAATAAGCTCCTCACATTTACGTCTGGAAGCTACACCAGCTTGGGCCAATATTTTCTGCAATCTTTCCATGTTCGCTAATTCACCTCATGCTAATGATACCCATCCATGAGCAAAATCACAACCCCCGTTCAAAAAACGATACAGAAATTAAAATATAAGCAGGCAAATCGCAATAGCTGCCACAAAACCAACCACATCTGAAAATAGTCCTACCTTCAAAGCATACCGTCCATTGCGGATACCTACGGCACCAAAATATACAGTTAGCACATACAGCGTCGTGTCTGTGCTGCCCTGAATCGTTGAAGCGATCCGACCGATCATGGAATCCGGGCCATAGGTGCGAATTAGATCCGTCGTGAACGCAAGTGAACCAGTGCCCGTTAATGGACGAAGCAAGCCTAAAGGCAATACCTCGCCCGGTACACCCCAGTGTTTAATCCATGGCGTTACCCAGGAGATCAAATAGTCCAGGGCGCCGGATGCTCGAAAAATGCTAATCGCCACCATCATGCCTACGAGATGAGGAATAATGCTGATGGCGGTAGAAAAGCCGTCTTTAGCTCCATCCACAAAAGAATCGTAGACAGGCACCTTTTTGGCATATGCATATAAAGGAATAAAAGCGAGAATAACCGGGATAGCCCAAGTTGATACGAGGTTAATAAAATAAAGCATGCCTCCCTCATCCTTTCCAAGTGGTGTCCCTGCCCTTGGCAGCCTTGATTCCCGTTCGCGGAACGGCAGGTGAAGATACGGACGACGTTGTTGAAGAGGCAGCAGATGTTGATGCTGGTGAGGTGAGTGGCGCCAAGGATGTCTGGGACGGCGGAATCGCTGGAGGACGGCGGCGCAATTCTCGACTACGGTACCAACGGTCCGCCGCAATTGCGGCAAAGGTGGCTATTGCGGTCGCTACCAGTGTTGTACCAACGATTTCTGCCGGATGTGCGGAATGAAAATTAAGCCGTATCGCGATCAACGTCGTAGGAATAAGCGTAATACTGGCTGTATTCAGGGCGAGCAGCGTACACATGGCTGGTGTGGCGGTTTGCTTATCTGGATTGAGCGTCTGCAACTCTTGCATCGCCTTGATTCCCATCGGTGTAGCTGCATTCCCCAGACCCAGCAGATTGGCGCTCATATTGGACAAAATGTAACCCATAGCGGGATGATTACGCGGAACATCAGGGAAGAGAAAGGCAACCAAAGGAGAAAGTAGCTTGGATATTTTCTGTAAGAGCCCGCCATCTTCAGCCAGCCTCATCATGCCCATCCAAAACACCAGCACACTTATCAGTCCAAAGCACACTGTAACCCCCGTAGTTGCCCCGTCAAAAGCCGCTTTCGTCACCACCTCAATATTTCCCTGCGCGGCAGCAAATACAAATCCAATACAAATCAAAGCCACCCATATGAGATGAATCATGGCTGATTCCTCCTTTACCCAATGATGTGACACGTGCAGCTCTATTTCCTGCTTGCCCTAGGCTCCAAACAAATTTTTAAGAATTTCGTTCCATCTGCTCGTCCAACCTCGTTGCTGAGTATTGTTCGCAGGATCTTGTGCAGTTGGAGCCTCCTGCTGTGGCCGTACGGTACTTTGAGCAGGCAGCTTACTCCCTTTTTCATACACAGGAACGGAACCAATAAGTTCACCATCCAATAGGAATTCGACCCGTCCTCGTAAGCCAAAAGATATGTCCGCTCTGTCTACAGAGGCGGAATTTTTATACAACACTAGTCTTTTGAGCAACTGGGTCTTCTCACTATCATGTAAAGGATATGCAAAGCTTGTACCTGTTAATAGTGGGTAACCATCGATAGGTTGCTGCTTGTCTGTAATCGGAATGAGCGGATAATATCGAAATCCGTAATCAAGCATACGGGCATGATCGTTCCAATCGTCCCCATCATTCAAGGTAACAGCAGCGAGCTGGCGACCGTCCCGTGTGGCTGAACTGACCAGACAGCGAAATGCTTTTTTGGTAAAGCCTGTTTTCACCCCGTCAGCTCCCTCATACAGCCGCAGCATTTTGTTTTTGTTGTGCCATGAGTAGTCCCAAGAATCGTTGGGATTCGGTGCTTTTTTCAGTTCTGTTTTTACGATACGGGCAAAAGTTGGATTATGCAGCGCATAAGCAGTAAGCCGGGCCATATCATTGGCTGAGGAATAATGTCCCTCGGCATCCAGCCCGTGCGGATTAGCAAAATGTGTATGGCTTAGCCCAAGCTGAACCGCCTTGTCATTCATCAAATGGACAAATCCCTCTTCTGTCCCCCCCACATGCTCAGCAATGGCAGAAGCGGCATCATTACCAGAACGGAGCATTAAGCCGTACAACATATTTTCCAGCGACATTTGTTCACCCATTTGCAGAAAAAGCGAGGACCCTTCTTTGGCATACGCCGTTGGACTCACCTTCACCCGGTCCTGCAAGCGTCCATGTTCAATGGCCACGATCGCTGTCATAATTTTGGTCAGGCTGGCAATACGTAGCTCCCGGTCACCCTCGGTAGAATAAATGATTCTTCCTGATGTGACATCAATTAAAGAAGCAGCCTGTGCATGGGTTCCTAATGCGGGCGGTGCTGCTTCTGTTTTTATCGCTCCCCGAACGGGCTGCGGACTTAGCAACGTAAGCGGCAATGACAAAATAAGCAGAAGTACCAGCGGCAAAACAAATGCGCGTGCCTTATTCAAGAAATGGCTGTGGTCCGCGTGGATGTGTTGCTTTTTTTTAAACATTTGGATTCCTCCGGTTTTGAGCAAGTCTTGTACCATTCTATGTCCAAGCTGTTCAAAGTATGTCCACCTTTATAACAGAAAATTCCTTTACAGGACAGCCATTAGCTGTTCCTTTTTCGCTTTCTTTCTACACAAACTAAGCAACATCCCTCCCTGAATACATATATATTAGTTACTAAACGTTAAATATGGATCGAGGGGTTATAACATGCAGCGACTACAGTTTGAAATGATTTTAAGATCACGGATTGTAGAGTCCGCAGAAGCATTACACCGTAGTGGTGTATCCTTTGCCACATTTTCTACCGCACGTTGCAACCAGCAATTTTGGGATTTAACGGAAAAAGGTGGCTTTCAGATCAAAGCAGGTGTCACACCGGCACAGGGGATCAGAGATATCTTTTTAAACGGACATCAATACGCTTTTGAATGTGCAACAGCTATGGTTATTGTGCTGTACAAAGGAGTGCTGGATTCCATTTTGGAAAGTGAGTTTAATCGGATTTTTGCAGATATGCTGCTGTATGACTGGCACTATGACAACGACCTCAGACTCATACAGCAGCAAGGAAGTCATAAAGCGGCTCCCGGCGATATTCTGTATTTCAACAATCCGGATGTGTCGTCTGAAACATTGGAATGGAAAGGAGAAAATGTCGTTAAGCTGAAGGAAGACTTGTTTTATGGACATGGGATTGGCATCTTGCCGGCGAAGGGTATTATCGATTCCCTGAATCAACATCGTCGACCGGAAGCCACGGTATCTGCTTATTTGACGGATGAAGTGATCTATCCGGACTTCATCTACCTATCCCAGTTTGCTGCCGAAGGAAATCGAAAAAATGAAATCTCGCTGCATACTTTGTATCAACAGGAATACAGTCACCATATACATGCTGTCATTGGGGGAAGGCAGTATATTCGGGGATAGGGCCAAGTACAAGCAGAAAAGAAGGTATTCCTTAGCCTATACTCGGCTTTGGGATACCTTCCTGAGAGAACGCTTTTAATTTCAATAACTTTTACAAGTAAGCCGGGCCAGAATTACTGTGATCCGTAGCAACATCTACAGGTACCTGTGGGGGTGGAGTCTGCAAGTTGCCGCCTGCGTTCTGGAAGATAGACTGAACCTTATCAATCAGGTATGGCGTGGAGTCAATGAGCTTCTCAATCAGATGCGTTTGATTGTCCAATGGAACGATTTGTGCCCCCTGTTTGCCAACAACCAGAAAAGCAATGGGATGAATAGATACACCACCACCGCTACCGCCTCCAAAAGGATGCCCTTCCTTCCCGCTATGATTACCCGACGCCGAGGAAGTATGAAGTGCCTCTTCGTCTACGTTAAAATCACTTCCTCCCGCAGCGAAACCAAATCCTACCTTACTGATTGGCAAAATAACGGAACCATCGGGTGTTTCCACTGCGTCTCCTACAATCGTATTCACATCTACCATGGCTTTGATGTTTTCCATTGCGGTTTGCATGAGCCCTTGAATCGGGTGATCTGACATGATTTATTCCTCCTCTGCTTATCTCAAGCGTAGACTGCCTTTTCTTTCGCTATTGTGCGCAGGGGTTCAAGGAAATATGTATGTCATTCGATAGTTCAGAAAGGATTGAGTCTCACCTCACTCCACTGTTTAACTTTCACTGGTAGCTTGAGGATCCTCAGTTTTTTTGGAAAAAACCCGTTTCCACGCCTCCGGTCCACCCGGAACGCGCCATATGCGGTAAGCTAACATGAGCATAGAGAAAATCAAATAACCAAGCGACATATTTGCTTCACAGGTCAAGGTGGTAGTAAAACGCAAGCGATCCACCCAATAGGGCACGACAAACAGCTTCGGGATACAGTCCACACGTACAAAGCTGGTAGCAAAACCGATCAAGGTCGTTTTCAATCCCCATAAAATACCGGTTGAGGTAGCTGTATAAGCCGCATCAGCAAGACTTATATTGGTAGACCATTCCATTTTGGACAACGTCACATGCGCCAAGGTATGTCGCAACCATCGCTGTAAGGATTTCGTTCCCTTGAGCAAAACCCGGATATCATGTATAAATTGCTTGATTTTTTCTGTATCAATATTTCCGCTATCTACGGAAGCATCCGTTTTATGTATGTTTTTATTGCGGTCAAGCCGATAGAGAAGCCCTTTTTTTAAACCTGTTACGAGAATGGCCGGAATATCGTAATTCATTTTAATCATCCCGTATAGAAATCTGATCTCTAGATGCGCCCGATCATCATTGTCATGTTTGGCAATATCCAGCTTCAATCGAATACGAGAGAGCAGAATAGCCAGCACAAGTAATATAACGACGATGATGGCGATACTGATCCATTTCCACACTGGCGAGTCCTCCCTACCTTTTTGCTATAGATATCATGGCAAAAATAGTATGACCGTTCGCCGGAAAATCATGCATCTTAAAATACCAACAGCCAGCCCCCAACTACGTGAGGACTGGCTGTCTGTTTGAGCTTTACATAAGTGAGCCGCAAGATCCGGAGCAACTTTATTGGGATTCAAGATCTAGATCGTTGGCCGCAGGCTGGCTGCTCTCCAGACGCTCGAACAATAATTGAGTCTCTTCCTCCAAATTGTCCGAATCCTCGAACAACTCCGGTTGCGGTAGATCTGCCAAAGAGCCCAGACCGAAATAATCCAAAAATGATTTCGTCGTTCCGTACAATATTGGCCGTCCGATGGCTTCAGCTCGACCTTTCTCTTCAATGAGCTCCTTGTTGACCAGTGTATGTATGGCCCGCTCGGATTTGACACCCCGAATCTCTTCGATTTCAACTCTTGTAATGGGCTGGCGGTAGGCAACAATGGCCAGCGTCTCCAAAGCAGCTTGAGACAGTGAGGCACGTGCCGGAGAGTATGCGAGCTTTTCAAAGTAAGGTGCATGTTCGGATAAAGTTGCAAGCTGATAATGACCGGCAATACGGACAAGTTGCAAGCCCCTTCCCCCCTGCTCCATGTCCTGCTTCATATCTTCCAAGCACTGTTCAACCAGCTCTTGCTGCTGCTCTACAATGTCGGCGATCTGCTTGGTGGACAACCCTTCCTCTCCTGCGAGAAACAGCAGTCCCTCAATAATTGATTTCAGCTTCAGATAATCCATTAACCCGTAAATCCCCTCTCCACTCCATTACAATATCATCGAAAAGCTTCTCCTGATAACAGAAAATTTGTTTCATTTTCATCAGTTCAAGGATAGCCAAAAAGGTCACAACCACCTCATGCCGATACATATCCTCATGCATCAGCTTGGAGAACAGCAGCCGTCCTCCGTTCCCCAGCATCTCTAACGCCCCGATAACTTGCCGGATACGGTCCTTGACTGAAATTTCGTCTCGATGAACACGGGTTACCGTCGTACGTCGTTCTGCTTTGCGCAAAGCACGCTGAAAGGCCGCGACCAAATCGCTTGCATGCAGCCCATGCACCGGATTTGCGGGTTCAGTGGGCAGGAATGCGCTTAGATCTTCTGGCTCCTTGCCATAAATTAGACTCCGCTCCCACTCACGTTCACTTAGATGGCGAGCAATCCCTTTATATTTACGATACTCCACCAGCTTGCGGACCAGTTCCTCACGTGGATCATAATCCTCTTCCTCATAAAAATCCAAATCGTCATATTCCATCACAGGTGGCTTGGGAAGCAACAATTTACTCTTAATAGATAAGAGCGTCGCCGCCATCACCAGAAACTCGCTCGTAATGTCCAGTTCCAGCTCCTGCATACTGTGTAAAAAAGCCATATACTGATCAGTAATATCGCTAATCGGGATATCCTGAATGTCGATCTCGGCTTTATCAATCAGATGCAACAGTAGATCCAGCGGACCCTCGAATGTTTCCAGCTTGTAGTTTACGACTGTCAATGTGCTTCCCCCTGCCTTACTCCAATCATCATTCAACAATACCTTTCCCTATAGCACTTATGCTCTACGTTATCAATCCCTCTTTCTGTAGTATATACGTCATCGCCTTGCTTAACAATCCAATCCCTTTTCACCTTGCAGTTTATACCGTTCTATTCAGCTATTCCTATAATTAAAATTGCTTGCCGAGATTGGCCATTTCAATCGCAGCCAATGCAGAATCCCAACCTTTATTACCAGCCTTCGTACCTGCTCGTTCAATAGCCTGTTCAATGTTTTCTGTCGTCACTACCCCAAAAATAACAGGCACTCCCGTTTTCAGGCTGCTTGCTGCCACACCCTTGGCCACTTCATTGCAGACGATATCATAATGTGAAGTAGAACCACGGATGACCGTACCCAGCGTAATTACGGCATCATATTTGCCGCTTGCAGCCATTTTTTGTGCAATCAGTGAAATTTCAAATGCACCCGGAACCCAGGCTACATCAATTTCATCTTCCTGCGCACCATGTCGTTGAAGGGCGTCAATTGCGCCGCTTAACAGCTTGCTCGTAATAAACTCATTAAATCTACCCACCACAATACCATATTTTAAACCGTTCGATACGAGATTACCTTCTAGAAAACGTGCCATGTTTAATCAACCTCTCATAGTTTAATTATTTAGGGACTTCGGATAATACTTCAGATTTACTTGGAACCGAGATGTATTTTTACAATGACAAACGACGACGGTAGTCCACCAAATGCTGAATACTGATCAGTTTCAATTGATGTCGCTTGGCGACCACTGCCAGATCAGGCAGGCGGGCCATTGAGCCATCTTCCTTTATAATTTCGCAAATGACCCCAGCAGGCTTGAAGCCACTGAGTCGGGCCAGATCAACAGCCGCTTCAGTGTGACCAGCACGCTGCAAGACACCACCATCGCGAGCAATCAGCGGGAACATGTGACCAGGCTTGCGGAAATCACTTCCTGTGACTGCTTCGTCTGCCAAGGCGCGTACAGTCAAGGAGCGCTCGGCCGCTGAAATACCCGTTGTTGTCTCCATATGATCTACCGATACCGTAAAGGCAGTACCGTGGAAATCTGTATTTTGCTCTACCATAGGATGCAATTCCAAAGCTTCGGCTCTTTGTCGTGTGATTGGCACACAGACCAACCCACGACCTTCTGTAATCATGAAATTAATGACCTCAGGCGACGCTTTTTCAGCCAAAGCGATAAAATCGCCTTCATTTTCGCGCTGTTCATCATCCACTACAATAACGACTTTACCGTTTTTTAAATCCTCCAACGCTTCTTCGATGGAATCCAAACGAATCTCTTCGTCATGTTCCAACTCGCCATGCTCCATGACGTTTGCCATTGCACTTGTTTGGCTACCTCTATCCATAACACTTTCCTCCTTATGTCTTGTGCCACGAATGGTCCTAAACAGGCTTACCATTCAATATCAGGCAAAGCCGTGTTTCGCCAAATAGTCCAAACTGAGAGGAGCTTTTTCTACTCTCTCCGCCTCCGCTGCACCTCTGTAATTTAAAAGCTGTTCTACATATTTGCCCAAAATATCACATTCGATATTGACGGTATCCCCCTCACGTTTGGCTTGTAAGGCCGTTTCGGATAAAGTGTGGGGAATAATGGATACGGCAAAGGTATCTCCCGTACGCTGTGCGACTGTGAGGCTGATACCATCAATTGTGATTGACCCTTTGAGTAGAATATATTTAAATAATGTTTGATTTTTAGGCTCAACTTCGAACACAACTGCATTCTGGTCTGATGTCACCCCGCGAATCGTTCCCGTCCCGTCCACATGTCCTTGCACGATGTGTCCTCCGAACCTTCCACTCGCCGCCATTGCTCGCTCCAGATTGACTCGGCTGTCGGATCTCAACTCTTTCAGATTAGTGCTGCGAAAGGTTTCCGGCATCACATCAACCTTAAAGTCTTTCGAACCAATCCGTATCGCGGTCAGGCAAACGCCATTCACCGAGACACTGTCTCCTATTTTCAAATCGCCCAACACTACGGAACCCGAAATCCCCAGCACCATCGCTTCACCGCTTTTGGAAATAGTTTGAATGCGACCCACTTCCTCAACTAATCCGGTAAACATGCCTTCACTCCTTTCCACTACATTTCAGTTTATCCCTAATTCATCAGCTATAAGCGCAAAAAACCCCCAGTTCGGATTCAATCCGTCATGGGGGTGATGAGAGTCACATTTGTAGTATACAAGCGCAGTTCATATGCATCTTAAGACGACATGAAATCATAGGTTTGCCAATAGAAAGCATGACTGAGGATACAACCAAATACGCTCAGAACACCCATCAAAAAGAAAGCTTAAGCAAGCTATCGCCCGATGCTGTCCTACAACGAAATAAGCCGTACGCACAATTGGGTATGCTAAAAATCGGCACATGTCACGTCATGCACATGCGCTTCGTATCCTTCTCCCATCCAGACTATACTGTCGGTCCCGGATTTGCACCAGGTCCACCTTCTGCCGATCATTCAGCATCCGGGTCACGGACTAAGCCATGCTGTTTCTCACAAAAACGATCCACAAACATGTCATCACCGCCGGTGGGGAATTTCGCCCCGCCCCGAAGGATCTTGCTCTTATTTAATTGAATTAACATTAAACTTGTTACGTATATTAGCACCGACTTCTAAAAAAAGCAAGTTATCTAATAGAAGCGCCTGCTTTGGTTTTGACATATTGGCTGGAGAGTTCTTCAAACCAGGTTTTATCATTCATATGAAGCGCCAAGTCAATCAGATCGGCCAGCTCCTCGACTCCCAACTCTGTTGCATGATCAAAGGTAATTACGGCTGAAGCAACAGGTCCCCGCCCTTCCTCAGAACATGCCTCATAATCCAGTCGCACATCAACATGTCCGTCAATAAACTCGCATTTCAGAAAATAAATAATTTCACACATTAAAATGGGGCGTACTTGTGTTTCTAACACGCAATCCATCACCTTGGCAGAATAATGCTGGTTCGTCAGTGTGAATTTGTGTTCTGTCGCTGCCAGCGAGGCCCGTCCAAAATCGTCCGTAAACTTTAGTTCTACTGGCTTGATGTTCATAACCTTAGGGATCTGCTTCTTTATAATTTCGATTATTTCAACTGTATTCAGCTTAATCATTACCTGCACCTCATTGCATCTTAAAATTCAGAAGAAAACTTTTTAACGTGCCTCTTATAGGCCTCCACTCCTATATCGGAAATCATTACCTGTTTTTTTATGCTTGAACCCATAAACGACAAAAAAGATTCTTTGCGCAATAAGCGCAAAGAATCTTGATCGAACCACTACAGTAACAGCGGCTAACAATGCTAATCGATGATTATGCAAAAAACAGAATTATAGCTCTGAAATTTCATGTTTCTTTTTCAGGGTAGTCCAGCGACGCTCAATCTCCTGCTCAAAGGTAGCCAGCGTAGCCTCTTCCTTGAGAAGATGCTTCGTTTTACCCATTAATTTCAACCATTCTGCAGCTGGAATCCGTTTTCCCTTGTCTTCCGGATTATACGTAATCGTCGTACTGCCTTGCTCTATTTCGTACAAAGGAAAGAAACAGGACTCGACTGCGGCGCCCACAATGCTGGTGCCCAGTCTGTCTTCGGATTTCCAATTCAGCGGGCAGGCGCACAGGATCTTACCATAGGCCGTACCCACGTTGTTCGCATACCATTGAGCTTTGGCTGCTTTACGCAGCATATCCTGCGGATGACTTTCAGCTGCTGTAAAAGCATACGGAATGTTACAAGCAGCCATGATTTGCACGGTATCCTTGTGATGCCCTTGCTTTCCTTTTTGCATTTTCCCTACACCCGACGTACTGGTCATGTGACCGAGCGGAGTGGAGTACGATTGCTGTGAACCTGTATTCATGTACCCTTCGTTATCATATTCCAACATGATCAGCTTATGATTACGCAGAGCCGCACCAATCGCAGAACCCATACCAATATCCATCCCACCGTCACCACTGATCATGATAAAGGTCGGATCGTCCGACATCTCAATTTCATTGCGGCGCTTCATTTCCATATAAGCTTCCAGCGCTCCCGAAAGTGTAGCAGCCCCGTTTTGAAAAAGATTGTGGATCATCGGTTGTTTGTGTGATGTATATGGATACCCTGTCGTCGTCACATATACGCAGCCTGTCTGGAACAGCACGACAATATCCCCTTCAATACCTTTGAAAAACAGTTCCAGCGCAGACAATGCCCCACATCCTGGGCAAGCCCCGTGACCTGGTGTAAGACGGCGTGGTTTGGTCGTCAACGATCGCAGGGGTGGTACCTTGACTTTGAGCTTCCCGGTCGCCTCGTCCGGCGTAACCTGAATCAGACCCGTACGGTATGCATTGCCACGTGGCGGTTGCATAACTTGCGGCATCACCTTGTCCGGTGAACCCGGATTAATTCCGTAATAATCAAAGGGCTTCTCGGCTCGTCCGGCCTCTGCCGCCTCAATCGCAAGCTGGAAGAACGCCTCTGCATCTTCCGCATAAAAATCCTTGCCGCCCAAGCCAAATATACGACTCAACACGAGTGTCCGGTTCAGCGGGTCCTCCTGCAAGGCCGCTTTAATTTCATGCGTTAAATTACCGCCGTCTGCCCCATACGAATCTGCACGTTCACCTACCAGCAGCGCCTTGACATCGCGTAATGCTTCCCGCAGTTGTGCGGCTGGGAACGGTCGGATGATATTCGGACGTATCACACCAGCTTTAATCCCGCGCGCGCGGAGTTGATCCGCCACATCCTTGGCCGATTCAGCCGCCGAATTCAACAGGAATACCGCGACCTCAGCATCCTCCATATGATACAGATCCAAAATCGGGTATTCCCGACCGGATAAAGCGGCATATTCTGCTGCTACCTGCTCATATACTCCTTCTGACAGCTTCAGTGCTTCGGATAGCTGAACATGATTATTCGTCAGGTCATCACCGTTCATATGCGCACCCACGGTAACAGGATGATCAAAATCCGTAATATTCGGATAATTCAAGTTCGGGTTAGGACCTACAAAACCGCGCACGGTCTCAGCATCGGCAAAATATTGCACTTTACGTTTTTGATGGGACGTATAAAAACCGTCATATGCGACCATTACAGGCAGCCGAACATCGCTATGCTCTGCGATTTTTAGTGCCATGATGTTCATATCATACACAGCCTGTGGTGTACTTGCCGTCAAAATGACCCAGCCTGTATTCAAACCATAGTACAGGTCCGAATGATCCCCGCGAATATCCAGGGGACCACTAACAGCTCGTGTCACCAGATTCATAACCATTGGAAAACGGGTACCTGACTGAACAGGTAACTGCTCCAGCATGTACAGGAAACCTTGCGAACTAGTGGCGTTCACAACCCTCGCTCCCGCTGCGGCAGCTCCATAACAAATCCCTGCCGATCCGTGTTCTCCGTCTGCTGCAACCAGCTTAATATTATGCTGACCTCTCGTTCTCATCTGATCCAGATACTGCGCTACCTCGGTAGATGGAGTAATCGGGAAATATCCCATCATATGATAATTAATCTGCGCAGCCGCCGTAGCTGCCATTTCATTACCGGATTCGAACGTTGTCACTTGCGCGGCGCCTGTCTGTTTGAGTTCTTCCTCCAGTTTTGCCATTACGCACGCCCTCCTTCATATGCCGGAAATTGGTGGGCAACTCGATTCTGTTCCGCCCATCCCCATTGTTCGCGACGCGAGCTTAATGCCCCCGACGGGCAAATATCTACACATTTCAGACATCCTTTGCAATACTGGTAATCAATTCCTTGCAAAAATGCCATCATTCTTCCGCGTTTGTCTGCTTGCTCTTCCCATACAAAACAGTAATCCGGGCAAATCGAATCACACTTGGCACAATGGGTACATTTATCAGCTTCATATTCAGGCACATATCCCTGACGTGAACCACTAACATCTCTCGTCATGCTGTTTCCCTGAGTTGCAATAACGCCCCCCAGTAGTTGGGTTTCGTATCCCAGCAATGGCTGCGGACGTTCAAAAACCCGATCCTCTGCGTCATCAGTAACCGGATATACGTGCAGTTCCATTTCATCATAACCACGGTTAAACGTACGCAGATTAGGTTCCACTAACAGTGGATTTTTCTTTTCAAAGGTACTGCGTATAACCGATCTCATCGCTTCCGGGTCCAGGAAATCACAGACACGGAACAAGGCACCGAGCATGGACGTATTTAGTTTGGTTCGCTCTTCCAGTGCGATGCCCATCGCATCCACCACCGCTAATGTACCGGATACCAGTCCCAAATCAGCCCGTATTTCTTCTGCTGGACGTGTGGAATTAACCACTACAATCCCATCCGCTGGCAGTCCGCTGATTACATTTACCGTTTTGTATAACGTTTCATGGAAAATGCCTACCACATGCGGTTGCTCAATCGGACTGTGATCCCGAATATCGACCTCTGGCTCACAGAAGCGGACGAAGCTTTTAACCGGAGTTCCCTTTTTTTCCGAACCGTAGGACGAAAAATTTGAAGCATTCAGCCCCAGACCAAGCACCCCGGTTTCGGCCAACATTTTGCCAGCCAGATTAGCGCCGAGTCCACCAATGGATTCCAGCCGGATTTCAAAAAATCCGAGTCGATTTGTGCGCGTTAAAATAGACAATGTGATAAGCCCCCTTCTTTTCCAATCCTTACTGAGTTTGAATACTCATATAAAATAAATGGAAAATGCATTCTTATGAAAAGGCTATCACAACACTTACTTTTCGAATGTGATCTTACGCACTGTAATGCCTACGTGATTGCGAAAATCAATAAACCGTCAAACAAAAGACAACAAAAGCCGCCCTGTCCAAAGACAGAACGGCTTAGGTGCAACGCTATTTAAAAAAGATCATGTAATTAACGGTAAAATTACACGTCAAATACTTTAACCTCTTTCATTTTGTCGCCTTGTTTTACAGCATCAATGAATTCCATACCTTTGGTTACTTTACCAAATACAGTATGTACTCCATCTAAATGTGGTTGTGGAGCGTAGCAGATAAAGAATTGGCTGCCACCTGTGTTGCGACCTGCATGAGCCATGGACAGAACGCCTTTGGCATGCTTTGTTGTATTCGTAGCTGTTTCACAGTCAATCGTGTAACCAGGACCGCCTGTACCGTTACCGATTGGACAACCACCTTGAGCCACAAAGCCCGGAATGACACGGTGGAAGCTCAAACCGTTGTAATAACCGCTGTTTGCCAGCTTTTCAAAGTTAGCAACGGTGTTTGGAGCTTCTTCTGGGAAAAAGTCAATTTCGACGATACCGCCGTTTTCAAGATCTATTCTACCTTTTTTCATTGTTTGTATCTCCTTTTCAACCTGTTTTGAGAACTAAATAACATCAAGTTCCAGTTTACTATGAATTGCCGCGCTTAGCAAAGTCTTGTCCAAAAAAAAAAGGGCCATTGTCCTCGGTGTATTATTACCGACTCAATGGCCTGCTTGATCTTACAATGCTAAAATCAGGACGAAACCGTAATCTTGGCGTTAGGCTGAACCGCCGGACTGGCTTGATCACGAATCAAGCGCTGTGGCACAACATCGTTGCGTACGATATCCTCGTAGGTTTCCCGACGCACCACCAACTCGGCCTCACCGTTGTTGACAAATACAACTGCTGGTCGACGTATTCGGTTATAATTACTCGCCATGGAGTAATTGTAGGCTCCGGTTGAGGCAACAGCGAGCAAGTCGCCGCTATTTATACGAGGCAGCTCTACATCCCAAATAAGCATATCGCCGCTTTCGCAGCATTTGCCCGCAATGGACACCGTCTCTTCGTCCGTATCCTGCGCTCGATTAGCCAGCATCGCTTCATACTTGGCCTGATACAGTGCAGGACGTGGATTATCTGTCATCCCGCCATCTACCGAGACATATTTACGTACCTGCGGAATATCCTTGATGCTTCCTACCGTATATAAGGTCGTGCCTGAATCGCCTACAATACTGCGTCCCGGCTCAATCCAAATTTCTGGAAGTTCATCGTAAAGTCCTGAAAAATAGGTTTTCACCGCTTCGCCGATAGCCTGCACATAGGTGGATACTTTCAGCGGTGTGTCCTCCTCTGTGTAGCGAATGCCAAATCCCCCACCCAGATTAATCACTTTGAAAGAAAACTGAAGCTGTTCTTTAATTTCTCTGGAAAAAGCTGCAACCCGTTCAGCAGCCATTTGAAAGCCATTCACTTCGAAAATTTGCGAACCGATATGAGAATGTACCCCTAACAGGTTAAGATGGTCCAGCTCGATAGCCTGTTCCACTGCTTGGCGTGCTGTACCATTCCCAATGTCAAAGCCAAATTTCGAATCTTCTTGACCTGTGGCCATATATTCATGCGTATGCGCCTCAACCCCTGGTGTAACACGCAGTAAGATATTCACCTGCTGTTCTTTCTCGGAGGCAAGGGCCTGCAACAAATGCAACTCCATTTCGCTATCAACGACGAAGCAGCCAATTTGCGCATCTAACGCCATTTCAATTTCTTCCGGTGTTTTGTTATTGCCGTGAAAATGGATTCGCTCTGCCGGGAACCCTGCTTGTAGCGCAGTAAACAATTCTCCACTGGAAACTACGTCAAGCGACATCCCTTCTTCAGCAGCTAAAGCACACATCGCCATAACACAAAAGGCTTTGCTTGCATAAGCAACTTGAAACTTCAATCCGGTTTCACGAAAAGCTTCTATGAATTCCCGGCAGCGCCGGCGGACTAACTGTTCGTCAACAATATATAGCGGCGTGCCAAAACGCTCTTTCAAAAGCGTTGTATCACAACCGCCGATCTCCAAATGTCCATTGCTGTTAATTTTACTGCTTCCATGCAAATACATGTTCTGGCGCCTCTCTTTCTGGAACAAGCTAGTCATATTCCATCGAATGTTTACACCAGTATAGCAAAAAAAACATCAAGAACAATGGATTTTTATGCAGATCATTTATATTAATGCTCCTGTCCATTGCCTGAGTTCGAATCTGTGTCGGCATCCGTATGGGGCATACGCGTATTGTCCCTCGTTTTGTTAGATGACGGGCGGTTAGGCGCATCTAGTACAGGCATACGGAACAAGATGGAAGCTAACGCTTTGGCATTAAAAGGAATGAACGGCCACAAATACGAAGAATTATATGACCGATGCAGCGTCAGCATCAAAATGATCAGTGTCGTACCCACGACAAAGCCCGGTACGTGAAAAATTGCAACAGCAACCAGCAGGAATAGTCGAATCAGTCTATTCGCTAACCCCAGCTCATAGCTCGGTGTTGCGAACATTCCTATGGCAGCGACAGCCATATACAGCACGACCTCATTCACGAAAAGTCCCGTCTTAACCGCTATATCACCGACCAGAATCGCTGCGATCAAGCCCATAGCGGAAGCCAGTGGTGTCGGAGTATGCACAGCCGCCATTCGCATTAGATCGACCCCTAGTTCTACAATGATAAACTGGGCAATCAGCGGAAGATGTGCTTCCTTTTGAGGACCAATAAAATCAAGAAACGCCGGTTTTAATTCTGGATTGATGACCATTAGCAGCCACATCGGAAGCAGAAACATCGAGGCGAATATACCTATAAAACGTACCCACCGCAAATAACTTCCCATAAAAGCGGTTTGCCGATTCTCTTCTGCATGCTGACACAAGTCAAAAAAAGTGGTAGGCAAAATCATCACGCTGGGTGAGGTATCGACGAAAATAACGAGCCTTCCTTCCATGATATGCGATGCCACGACATCTGGTCGCTCCGAATATCGTACTAATGGATATGGATTCCAACCTTTATTGATAATCGTCTCCTCTAATTGCTTGTCGGCCAGCGGAATACCATCCAAATTAACATTTTTAATTTTGTCTCGTACAGTATCCACCATCACCTTATCCACAATATCGTCAATGTAACCCAAACATACGTCTGTTCGGGTTCGACGTCCGACCTGCATAGCCTCAAATTTAAGCCCTGGGTCCCGCAAACGCCGGCGCACCAGACCTACATTTGTAAGCATTGTTTCAGTAAACCCGTCGCGAGCACCGCGCACAACCCGCTCCAAAGAAGGTTCCTCCGGATTACGCACCGGGTAATTACGAGTATCCAGAATAAGGGAAAAGCGCTCGCCTTCCATGAAAAAGGCACTCATCCCCGTCAGCACCTTGTTAATGACGACAGACATCTTATCTGTCTTCTCCACCTGAATATGTGGAATAAAATTTTCAAAATACGCTTGTAGTCCATCCGAAGAGAGATTATCCGGCGTCAGATAGGTGAGCCGCTTTAGCACTTCAAGCATGATCTGATCCTTCGCAAAGGTATTTAGGAACAGATATCCGGTATGACGCCCACCCAGCGTCATTTCCCTGAATACGACATCAAAGGTTTCTCCCAAACCTAATACTGTTTCAAGTGTATTCTTATTATCCTTCATCCTCGGCGATATATCATCTTCGGCCTGCCAGTAGCGAACGGACTCCTCTACGTTATCAGACCGCTCACTCTCTTTCTTGTGTTTAAAACGTGCTGATTCCTGCGCCTGCTTTTTCTTCCATGGACTTAACTCTTCTTCGCCGGTATGGTTTTCCTTTCCAATTCCCCCGTCTTCTTGATGCTGCTCCTGATGCTCTTGATCCGCTCTGTGATCCATACTCCTTGCCCCCTTCGCTTTCGTTGTTAACGGTTGTATACAAACCAGTCAAATAAGGAACCCGTCACCTTCCCAAGCACCATTGCCATTAACAGACCGAGCATATACACGGTCATGTGGAGTCGCTTGGCGAGTATAGGCAGGAGATTCAATACCTCCGTTAGAGCCGCGGCGAGCAAGCCAATAAACACTCCGCAAAATAACCCAGGTATCCATGTAATTATGCCCGGTAGTGGCAAGCAAATGTTCCAAAAATCGACCACAGTTCCCAGTACTGAGCCTACAATCATTGCCTTTTCGTATGCACGTGATTTTTTATACGTACGGGTAAGTTGTGCTAATCGCGGCATGATATCCAGCACAATAAAAAAAGCAATTACACCGCTACCCACCGCAAGGCCCCCAGCAATACCTAAAATAATCTGAAGTGCAGCCTGTACAAATATCATGGTTTCTTATCCTTTGTCTGCAGACGGGCCATCTTTTCATATTCCTCTGCCACAACATACTGATCCACATTTTCCTGGTACAGATACATCTCCACCTCCAGCGGCGTCGGCTCCTCGTTCCAATTTTTCTTGAACAAGTGATTAAAAAAAACGATCATGCCAAAGCCGATGCCGATCGAGTAAGCAATTTGAAACAGGTACGGATGCTCATCCTTACGTCCCGTAATCATCTCTACAATCCGAACCTGTACCTCCATCATGCTAACGTCAGCATGAAAATTCATAATTGTCAGCGCAGAGCCAAAAAACAGAAGCACCCATACCAAAACAAACAGTATTTTGGACGGCTTACGGGGTTTCTCCACGAGTTCCACAAGTACATGTGGCTTCCCGAGAGATTCAACTACGACCCCCGGAATATGATCTCTAATTTTTGCTATAATCTGCAGCATGTCTATCAGTATCAGATTACCGTCCTGGTGCTGCGGCCGCTTGAGAACAAGCTCAAGCAAATCCTTTTCCCATTCAGGATTAGTCAGCAGTTGGGCTACATCACCCAAATGTAAATCCTGCCCTTGTATCATGCGGACACGGCTGCGGAGCCGCAAGTAGACAATAGGAGCTACTGTAGGAGCCGGACTATGAGTCATCCGATCCCCTCCTTATCCTCGTAATTATCGATTAGTATGGAACAAAGCAAGGAAACCTATTCTGTGTATTGTCTTTTATCCCACGCAAAAAAGAGTACCCTTTGCCATTAAAATGGCTTTGGAATACCCTTTAGTAATACGTAAGCATAAGGATTTCACTAAGATCCTGACTGTAATTATTGGGCAATCTGATCGCGGATCAGTTGTAAAATCTTTTTTTCCAGCCGTGATACCTGCACCTGAGAAATACCAAGCCGACTTGCAACCTCTGATTGAGTCTGATCCCGGTAGTAGCGCAGGTACACAATCAACCGCTCCCGCTCAGATAGTCCGCCAATGGCCTCATTGAGTGCCAGCTTGTCGAACCATCTTTCCTGTGATTCGTCAGCAATCTGATCCATAAGTGTAATCGGATCACCGTCATTTTCGAACACCGTTTCGTGAATTGAAGTAGGCGGCTTATTGGCCTCCTGCGCAAAAACAACATCCTCCGGTGTCACTCCCAGCTCATCAGCAACTTCCTTGACTGTAGGCAGGCGGTTGAGTCGTTTGGATAGCTCGTCCTTCATTTTGCGGACCTTATTGGCCGTTTCCTTCAAGGAACGGCTAACCTTGAGTGTACCGTCATCACGCAGAAACCGTTGAATCTCACCGATAATCATCGGTACTGCATATGTTGAAAATTTGACTTCGTAGCTGAGATCGAATTTATCCACCGATTTTAACAAGCCGATGCAACCAATTTGAAAAAGATCGTCAGGTTCATACCCCCGGTTCATAAAGCGCTGCACGACAGACCAGACGAGCCGGATATTACTATTGACCAGTGTCTCACGAGCCTCATTATCACCAGATTGACTCAGTGCAATAAGCCGCTTGACTTCCGCATCCTCCAAATAGCTGTGCGAAGTTTTTTTTCCTCCTGCTTCCATAGGATCAACTCCTAATTATATAAAGCTTTCTTGGATTCAATCCTTTTCTTCATCCGGACCGACGTGCCTCCGCCCGGCTCACTGACTGCTTCAAACTCATCCATGAAATTTTCCATAATCGTAAAGCCCATGCCGGAGCGTTCCAATTCAGGTTTGGACGTATATAGAGGTTGCTTGGCTAGCTCTATATCCTCAATTCCTCGCCCTGCGTCCTCAACAACCAACGTGATCACGTCCGCTTCAATCCCGACTTTGATCGTTACGACACCTGACGGATCGCTGTCATAACCGTGAATAATACTGTTTGTCACCGCTTCAGACACCACGGTTTTCAAATCGCTTAGCTCATCCATTGTGGGATCAAGCCTGGAAATAAAGGCCGCGACAGCCACACGAGCAAATGCTTCATTCTCCGATTTGGCAGCAAACTGCAAGCTCATGAAATTGTTTCCCGTGCCTTCTCTCATGACACAACCTCCAGTTCCGTGAGCGCATTTCCCTCGTTGTCATATATGGGCATGATTTTGAACAGCCCTGACATATCCAGCAGTCGGTGTACTGGCGGATTGACATCACAGACTGCCATTTTTCCGCCCTTTTGCTTGATCAGTTTGTACCGTCCCAAGATAACGCCAAGGCCGGAGCTATCCATAAACTGAAGATTCTTCAGGCTGAGCACAATATGCTCGCATTGCCGGCGCTGAATCGCCTCGTCCATTTGCATACGGACCATGTCCGACGTATGGTGATCAAGCTCACCAGACAGCCTTACAATCAGTACCCCCCGGTGATGCTCCATTTCAATTTGCAGGTTCATGCTTACTCACTCTCCTCCCGGTCTTGGACAAGGATTTCTACGTAGCCGCAGACGATTCCTGCCCTCCGACAAAACTAGAAGAAAACCCCGTAAAATCTACAAAGAAAATAGGTTCGACATGGTACGTTTAAACAATTTCCACCATCCGGCCTTTTCGATAGCCACAGGCGAAGTGATATTAAACTCCTTAAGCTGTTGTCCATCCTGATAGACGACCAGCTTACCGATTGGGTCACCAGCCCGGACAGGAGCTTTGAGGCTTGGGGCCAGTTGCAATTCATGACGCAACGTTTGTTTGTTGCCACCTTTTTTCACCAGTACACTGTAAGAACGGTCAGCCTGAATTTTCAGCTCTGGCAATACGCCTTTTTCAACTTTTACGCTGCCCAGCAATTCACCCGGCTTGTATATGGATTTCATTGTATATTGAGAAAATGCATAGTCGAACATGGAAGATACTTCATTGTTGCGTATCTTCGTATTTGGCTCCCCGAGCACCACAGCTACGACACGCAAGCCATCACGCTTCGCAGTAGCGGAAAGACAGAACTTTGCTTCTGCCGTATAGCCTGTTTTCAGCCCGTCTGCTCCAGTATAGAAACGGACAAGCTTATTCGTATTCACCAGCCAAAAGGGTTTGACTGAGGATTTGCGCAAATAGTCCTGATAGGCTCCCGTATATTTCGTAATTTGCGGGTATTTCAACAACTCTCGGCTCATAACCGCAATATCATGCGCAGAAGAATAGTGATTCTCTACGGGTAAACCGTTGCAATTGGCAAAATGCGTATCCTTGAGCCCGAGCTGTTGCACCTTCGCATTCATCATCTCGACAAAAGCCTGTTCAGATCCTGCAATTTTCTCAGCCATCGCCACAGAGGCGTCGTTGCCGGAAGCCATTGCAATTCCCTTCAGCATCTCATCGACCGTCATTTCTTCACCGGGCTCCAAGAAAATTTGCGAGCCTCCCATTGAAGACGCATATTCGCTGGCCCGAACTTTATCGGTCAGCTTGAGCTTGCCATCTTGAATAGCCTCCATTGTCAGCAACATCGTCATAATCTTGGTGATGCTCGCTGGAGGAAGCTTTTCACGACTGTTTTTTTCATAGATGACTGTGCCCGTATCTGCATCCATCAGGATCGCCGAGAGAGCCTCGGGAGCCAGCTCAGCCGCTGATCCCTCTTTGGGTTTGCTTTCAGGTCTGCTTTCTTCGGCCCAACCGCCGACAGGGACGGCAGTCAAGGCTACCAGACAAGCCAGGATGAACGCCACCACTTTTTTCTTCACAATCGGTTCCCTCCTCAACATATTGGCGTAAAGCACCGGAGCCCATTTACTTACCCCTCCGGCCTATTCGCGTGCTGCTAACCATTGTCGTCAGAATGAAAGAAAAATATTCCATATGAATAAAAACATCAAATAGCACCAAGCTGAGTCAGCATGGTGCGCATTTTCCAATATATAAAATGACAGAACATCTATCGTCTGTGAAATAATTGTTTAAATTCGGCTTATAGTGAGATATGTGATTCCTCCACCGGGTAGAATATCCATCGTATTTTGACTGAACACCCGTATATCAATAAAAGAATTCGCTTCCAATCTAAGTTCCATAGCTCCACTCAATGCACTATAGTTCAGTCCGCCAATTACCCTATCATCGAGATACGCATAGGCGGAACTTCCGGTAAGCTGCTCATCATTCAGGTGAAGTGCCAGCCGTGTGCGATTGCCATCCACTTGGGGATCGGTCGAAATGTAGACTTGTATTCTGTATTTCCCAGCTCGCTTGGCTCGCCATCGGCTATTCACCGCATCGAATTCGATCAGCTCATCATGGTTGATTTGATTAAACTTCACCTTCTGCCAGCTACCTGCGGGAAGATTTTGCCTTGCTCCCAGGTAGGCTTTAACAAAGGTTTCGTCCAAATGCTCAATCCCGTTGTTTGAGTATTTCTCGACAAGCAGCAAAGCCTGCCCTGTCCCATTATTCTCGCCATAACGATTATTGCTATAGCTAAAATCCAAATGTGAGCGAAGTGTCACCTGCTGTGTGGAAGAGCTACCAGAGAAAGAAATAAGCTGCTTTAGATTACGGGGATACCCTCCCACCTCGTCCACCAAAACTTTTTTGCCAATGACCACATCCACAAAATAGTTACATACGGATTGGGTGTCATCGAATTTGTCCGCTATCGCTAAAATGGAGTCACGCAAGGCCACATTTTTTGTTTCTTTGGTAGCCCCAATTTGAATAAAAGAAGGCACTGTCATCTTATGCTCTCTGCTTAGTCCCTCAAACCAGCAACCTATAAATTCAGCGTTCATAAAATCATTAATTAGAATGGGAATATCATTGGAGCTTCCATCCTTAATGTGCTGGCTAGCCAAAAATCTGGCCCCATTGGAGCTATTCAGATCCAATGCCGTATCGTTCCCCAATGTAAAAAGCGCTATGCTAGTAAACTGTGAACTTCTGTTCTGCAAGTGAATCCCTGTTTTATTGTAATTAATCTCCGTGCATTTAAATAAATTCACATCACTTTCATAGCCCCAAAAAGCCGTTTCAAAATGCTCAATTAGGACGTTATCCAGGACAACTCCGCCACCCTTCCAATCCTGAATACCCAAAGTACCTTTGCCATAATATCCACGCTTCACTGACTGCGAAAACGGATTATTTAATGTGCCTATGTCAGCCCCCTCGTACCGGATCGATAAGTCATGAAACTGCACATTTTGATATCCGCTAAACGATGGTAGACTTTCATCTCCAATTTGAAAACAAGGACCCGTACCATAATATTCAATCGACGTAACACCTTTGCCTTGTCGGTATCTGCCCTTATGAATGCCAAAAATGCGCACACCCTGCTTGCGAATCTGTAAGGTAGAGGTTATTTTGTATCGTCCACTGGGGATGTGAAGAATGGAATAATCGGGGGTCTTATTAATCAATTCCTGTAAAGCTGCCGTGTCATCCTGAATACCATCACCAGCAGCTCCAAACCAGCTTACGTTTACACTTCGTTCAATGAATTCTTTTTCAATGGTTTTAAAATTTTCATTTAATTGCTGCGGCGTTAACTCTTTGCCCGTACCACTCAAATTCAACTTCAAACGGTCTGTAAAATGATCCGCCACCCGAACACCCCCATGTTTAAAAACGTAAAAAGTTCCTTTTTTGACCAAGCCGAAGAATTCTTCATTTTCTTAGCATGGACTGAGTATATGCACAAGAGGGCTTGCTCTAGGCTTGAGAAAAATGAAAATAAATATTTTATTATTATTGTACAAGAAGATACGTTTTGTATATTATAGATACATAATGTATCTAGGTGGTGAAATCGTGAAACATGTACTTACAGTAGCTGGTTTACTGGCTTTTTCGATTCCTTATGCTTGTCAGGGTTTGTCCCCCAGAGTTATCACGATTTCCGTGCTTATCCTGTTGTTCAGCTATACCATGCTACTACCTTCACTCAAGTCATTGATCGCAACCTTAGCCGACAATCCGTTACTGACTCTACTCACGCTGTACATCGCTGCCTCCTGCTTATGGGCTGAACAAGAACAGACCTCTTCCTTGCTGATGGTTCTCAAATTCCTTGCCTTCTCTACCTTTGGGCTCTATTTGGTCACCCATTATACAACTCAGGGCTGCATTCGCCTCTTAGTCGTTACGTTAAGTATTTTGAGCATACTCAATCTACTCGCCGTTTTGCTCGTTCCCTCCTTTGCCATTCATGGTGGAGTAGAACATACTGGGCTATGGAAGGGCATCTCTGGTCATAAAAATACACTTGGAACTCTCTCTCTGTTAAGTTTTGTTTCACATGTCATTTATTTTTTCAGGGGTAAACGTAAAGTTTTGCATATTGGCTTTATCTTACTCAATGCCCTATTGCTCATCGAGTGCCAATCTACCACCTCTTTGGTACTGACATCTTCGCTCTTTGTATTTATATTGTTTATACTGCTATTCAAGAGAATCCGAAGCATTGCGTTGCGCGGTTTCTTCATTAGCTGTTCCTGCTTGCTCGTTCTTTTGGGTTTGGTACTCACCTTTACTTATGGAGATGCGATTGCGTCGGAATTCGGAAAAACAACGACCTTAACTGGAAGAACGGAAATCTGGCAGGGGATTGGTGGTGCTATTCAGAGCCATTACTGGTTCGGACATGGTTACGGCTCCTACTGGGCAGCCCGACCCAGTATCTATGCGAACGGCATCCGATTTGATCTGACAAGCAGCCATAGCGGTTTCCGTGATCTGTGGATCGATGTGGGCCTTACAGGACTACTGGCAACAATTACACTCGCCATAACAACTTTATTTAAATTCAGAATTGGCAAAGCAGATATGTATACATGGCTGACGGCAGTGGTTTTTTTCCTATTTATTGTATTGAACAATATAACGGACAGCCGTTTCCTGAACTCGCTAGCCATTTACTGGATCATTTTTATGGTTATTGTGATCAAGGTGCAAGAACGACATAAACTGGCTGTAGCAGAAAAAGCGAATTCAACTGCATTGAGCACACCCCCTCTTCATTAGGAGATCATACTCAGCTCAACCGTTGATGTAAAAAAGAACCCCATATCCACGCCATCAAAAGGCGATCGGATATGGGGTTCTTGGGATATATGTCCACCGCTTCGGTTGAACATGATCCCCAATCTACATTTGTGGAATAATCGCTAGCACAAGTTTTAAAAATTGCTCACGTACTTTCTCTGCCGTCTCCATCACTTCACCATGGGACAAAGGCTGATCCAGAATGCCTGCGGCCATATTCGTGATACAGGAGAAGCCCAGTACCTCAATACCTGCATGACGGGCTACAATAACCTCAGATACGGTCGACATACCCACCGCATCTGCACCCAGTGTACGCAGCATAACGATTTCAGCAGGCGTTTCATAGTTAGGCCCCAGCAATCCAGCATATACACCTTCTTGCAGACTGAAGCCCTGTTGGTTAGCCGTTTGCTTGGCAATTTCACGCAAGCGGCGGCTGTACGCCTCCGACATGTCTGGAAAACGAACGCCTAGACCAGCATCGTTCGGTCCGATCAATGGATTTTGTCCGGTCAGATTAAGATGATCCGAGATGACCATCAGATCGCCTGCTTCGTAGGAAGTGTTTACACCACCTGCTGCATTCGTCACCAGCAGACTTTGAATCCCCAATTGCTTCATCACCCGAACTGGGAAAGCCGTCAGCTGCGGGCCATATCCCTCATACATATGAAAGCGCCCTTTCATCATGACGACAGCGCGACCTTCAATCGTGCCTAACAGTAATTCTCCCTCGTGACCTTCTACCGTCGATACAGGAAAATGGGGAATATCCTGATAAGGAATACTAATTCCATCCTGAATTAAATCGGCCAGAATACCGAGACCTGATCCCAGAATAAGACCAATCTCTGGACGTATTCCGCTCTTGGCACGGATATAATCTGCTGCTTCCTGAATTGTAGATTGGTTGGCTGTTGACATTAATATCTCTCCTGACTTGTACAATCGTAAAGTTATAGTCATTATCACATTTTCTATGAAAGCAAAGTATCGTTACGTTCGATCTTTGCTTTCATGAGAAGTGCGGTTGCCGCCGTGCGGGTGATGCTTTTCATATACTTCCTTCATATTCCGTCTGGCCGTCTGCGCATATACCTGCGTCGTTGACAGATCAGCATGACCCAGCATTTCCTGTACAGAGCGTAAGTCCGCTCCGCCCTCCAGCATATGTACCGCAAAGGAATGCCGCAACGTGTGGGGCGTGATATCCTCGCTTATGCCTGCTTCCTGGCCGTACTTCTTAATCATTTTCCAGAAGCCCTGTCTACTGAGACGCTGACCAGATACGTTCAGGAACATGGCTTCCTGCTCTACCTGAGCTTCTTCACCCTGCCCGGATCTCAGCAATAATAGACGCTGCTCGTCCATGTAGGCTTGTGCCCACTGTGATGCCTCACGGCTGATCGGTACAACACGCTCCTTGCCTGCCTCGCCGCCACAGTGCACAAAGCGCAGATCGGTGCGGACATCACGCACGTTTAGGGCAATCAGCTCCGATACACGAATGCCCGTCGCATACAGCAACTCCAGCATCGCCTTGTCTCGCACCCCTTGCGGGGCAGTCACATCCGGCGCGTCCAGCAAACGCTCTATCTCATCCTGCGTTAGCACCGAGGGCTTCTTTTTAGTCGCTTTGGGCAGCTCCAGCAGAACGGACGGATCGTGGATCGTAATTCCCTCCCGAATAAGAAAATGAAAAAAGGAGCGAATGGAGGCGACGCTACGTGATATCGTCGCCGCAGCTTTTCCCTGTTCCTTCAAACGGCCCAAATACAGTACCAGATATGACCGTTGGACGTTATCCGGCTGCTCAATACCACAGCTTTCTGCGAACTCGGCAAACTGCTGTACGTCCCGTTGATACGCTTCCAATGTGCTGTGCGACAAACCTTTTTCCTCTTCCATATATTGAACGAAAGGTTGAATGTACATTTTCATGAGTTCCAAAAGTCTCCTTGTTCTGCATACAACGGTTCAGTCTCAGCGTCTGCTTCTTCGTGTGCGTTCATATCATAAGCTCATCAAGACCGATTACTTAGACTATTCACCATACCAGTAAAAGAAACGTAAACGTTCCAACACTGCTATTCGATGCTCGGACCCTTCATTTACTTTTTGCCCGCCAAATACCTTAACTGCATGTCCTTCCGGTATTCGGTAATGATCTACAGGTGTTATCCAATCTGTAAACAGCCTGAGGCTATAAAAGAACATACATGCCAGCACTCCGAACAATATTACTAAACGCAGCCATTTTAGTCCTCTCCGCAACGATAGTACCATGTGGATCAGCCGCCTTTTCCTCAGAATATAGTCCCTATTAGGACTCTCTATGGAAGGGTATGACAAGCTATTCCTTTTTATACCACTTAATCTCGAACAACAGATTCCTAACCAAAAAAGCTCTCCCGAACGCATCTTCGTCGGTGAGAGCTTGGGTAGTCAGCTTTTAGTCCTGAGATTTGTGTTTTCTGGATTTGCCCAAAGATTTCTGAGCCGTCGTATCGTTCTTCGCCTTACAACGATAACAGATACCGTGGAAGTCCAAACGATGATCCACTACGGTAAAATTATATTCCCGTTCCAGACGCTCCTCCAATGGTCCAAGCCAATCTTCCAGTATTTCATCTACACTGCCACACTGCACACATATCAAATGGTGATGGTGATGTTTGGTTGTATCGCCGCGCAAATCATAACGCGCAACGCCATCACCAAAATTAATTTTCTCCACGACATGCAGTTCACTTAGCAGTTCTAGGGTACGGTATACGGTTGCCAGACCGATTTCGGGAGCTTTCTCTTTGACGAGCATAAATACATCTTCCGCACTCAGATGATCATCTTCGTTCTCAAGTAAAACTCTGACGGTGGCTTCCCGCTGAGGCGTTAGTTTGTAGCCCTGGGATTGCAGCTGCTGCTTAATTTTTTCGATCCGTGCTTCCATGTGTCTCCCTCCCCCTGCAAAGCTACTGCCTACTGCACTTTTTTCACTCCTATTATTATAGGGGGTCTATACAAATAAAGTCAAACATTTTGAAACGGATCAAGATGATACGGAAGCTGTCAGCATAGGAGTGACCCATTGCATCATAACCGGGGTGATCCAAGTTTCAAAGGACGCGCTACCGATAAGAAGCACCATCATCACAGCAGTCAATCCTGCATAAGACAGCAACGGACGCAGCATCCCGTCTGACGGCCGGGTAGCGAGTATTTTGGTTTTGATCATATGGATGGAAAAAGTCATCGCAGCCACGCTGCAGACGAGCAGTACCGGAATGACGAGCAGGTTATGGGGAGCAACTGAAACCAAAGAAAATAGCAGTCCTTTCCACGAATATTGCCCCACCATATAACCTACTGAAAATCCGATTAGCACACCCTTGAGGAAATTCAATACAAGAATGCCCGGTAGACCAATAACCGAAAGGCCACACACCCAAATTAGGCCGACCCATTTCAGATGTAAAGATACGCTATCCCAAAAGGTCGAAGCCGCCTGCGAATCAGCGAAGCCCTGTTCGTTTTGATTGACTGTTACAAAAAAATCCTTCAGGTAACGGGACAAATCCTGTAACTGCTCCAGCGAGAGTGCGTTTACCATAAGTGCGCCAAAGACGACTCCCACCAGAAACAGCACAGCCAAGAAAACATAATACGGCGTCTGATCTTTTAACGTATGACGAAACCATTGCATCGGCGTCCTGCCCCTTTCATCTGCTTGTTTGTCCAAAAAACAACCGTAATCCGACGGCTGATGGCTAGAAATGGGGCAGCTTTCACTGCAGATCAAGCATCACGAATGATGTGCCAAGCCAGCGGCATAGATAATTTATGGTTATGAACAAGCAGACGCTGATATGCCTTTAGAGGGACAAGACTTTACTAGGACTTAGCTATTTTGCCGTATGTTCCACCACCACCGGATACAAGCGACAGTCTCCCCTCACGTGAAAGCACAATTTGCTCTGCCAGCACTTTTCCGACGACTGCTGCTAACTCCTCCTGTGTAACCTCATGTAAAATATTCATTTCTGTTCCAAATGCAGCCAATAGCTGGTTCAGCTTGGCTTTACCCAGACCTGGAATAAACTCCAGTGGAATCTGGTAAATGTACGGCGGACGATGGGAGGGGATCATGGGCTGTTCACGGTCGGCAATGCTCCATATTCGATCCAGCACACCTCGCACCAGCTTGGTATGACCACAGTCAGGACAACGTTCATCCGCCATCTGTTGCTCGTCAATAATCGTACCGCAGCTTTGACAGTAAGAACGATGGTATTTGCCCAGTTTCGGATTTAATCCGTAGTTGGCACGCACCCGTCGTCCTTCCCGCCGCTCCAAAGCCATTCTGAATTCATCAAAACACGGCTTTGCCAGTGATAATTTGTTGTATTCTCGTCCGATTTTCCCAAGTGAATGGGCATCTGAATTCGTGAGAAAGCTGAAGCGATCCAGTTCCGAAATCAAACCGGCCATAGATGAATCTGCGCTCAGCCCCAGCTCCACCCCGCTAACGAGCTCCATATCCAGCAGTTCCTCCATACGGGCCGCTGAGCTGCCGTATATGCCCTTATGAGGAGTAAACACGTGCGCAGGCACCATAATGCCTCCACGTCCGTAAATTTGCTGCTGCAACTCGCGTGGCGGCGCATAGATTCGTTGTGAGCTAAGATTAACATTTTTCATATGCCGGGCCAGCCATTGGGTAAAATCCTCCATCGCCGCCAGATCTGGAAAATAGGCCAGTACGTGCGCCTCAGGACGACCTTCAGCACGTATTTCCAGCTCCGTGCCAAGGAGAATAACCGTATCCCGGTATGCGATACCGCCGCCGCTGATTTCCTTCATTTCACCCGTATGTAAATAGGTACGAATATCCTCCTGTACATTAGGTGCATGGCAGTCAATGATACCGATCAGCCCAATTCCTTTACGACCGGAGGCTTCCTTAGCTATGTTGGCAAAGGTCAGATCGCGGCTGCCACTAATTTTGACCGGATTTCCCTTCTCTGTTCTGCCAATATGAATATGCAAGTCTGCAAAGTAGTCGTTAAGTTCTACTATATTTTCATCCATCCGCTTAGAAGCTCCCTGTATGTTGGCGGTGTTGCCACGCATAGACGGCCAGAATCGTTTTGGCATCACTAATCCGTCCTTCACGAATGAGCGTCTGTGCTTCTTCCAGCGTCACCTCAAACAGCTCCAGAAATTCATCCTCATCCGGTTCCATCTCACCTAACTCCAGTTCTTCGGCCACATACAGATGGATGATTTCATCCGCAAAGCCAGGAGAGGTATAAAAGGAGTGTAGCAGCTTCAACGACTTGGCAGTATAACCTGTCTCTTCTCTCAGCTCACGCCCCGCTGCTTCCATCGGGTCTTCACCCCGCTCTAGCTTACCTGCAGGAATTTCTACCTCACAGCGCCCCATCGCCTGTCTGTACTGGTCCACGACCAGCATTTTCCCTTCATGTAGAGCCAAAACAGCCACCGCACCTGGATGCTTTACGATCTCACGCTTTCCAGTGGAGCCGTCGGGAAGCTCTACCGTGTCTACCTGTAATGTAATGACCTTTCCCTCAAAAATAGGCTGTGTGGACACGGTCTTTTCCTCCAGCGCAGGATTGGAATAAGGCTTGCAATGTGCATCGTTTGTTGGATTGTTCAATTGTCCGTTCGTTTGCTCGTTCATCGGTAAGTTTCCTCCTTCATATCTATCTTTCTTTATTAATTATCACCAAAGTTAGTCTAACTTGTCCACTTTGTACATATGCTGGTGGTAGGATAACAAACTTCCTGTCATGAGGAGATGCAGAAATGAAAAGCTACCGTACTGAAAGCACCCTCCATATCGTTGGTAAAGCCTGGCAGATTCAAGCACTCTTGCGTCAGTGGCAAAAGGAACACGGACCTACCGCCACCATCGCTTCGCTAGCTGTTCCAAAAAAGGTTCAGGTCTAAAGACGAAGGAACGCTGTTCCTGTCTTTAACCTGAACCTTTTTTCAGTATGTTGCAAGTGTATGATACAAGTTTATTTTGTGGTTTCTTGAATCAGAGCTATGACAACTTCAGCAACCTTCACCAGGTCATCAGCCTTGATTTTTTCCTCTGTTGTATGGATGTTCTGGTAGCCCACAGCCAAATTCACCGTTGGAATTCCAAGCCCGTTGAATACATTAGCATCTGAGCCACCACCGGAATGGAAGGTCGACGTTGCCAGTCCCAGTCCTTGAATTGCACGCTGCGCAACCTGTACAACTTCGTCATGCTCCGTAAAGCTGAATGCTGGATAGATGACTTCACTGCGGAACTCTCCCTGTGCACCAAATTCGCGTGTGGTGGTTTCCAGCGCTTCACGCATATGCTGGATTTGATGATTAACCTTTTCCTGCACAATACTACGTGCCTCTGCACGGATCAATACAAAATCGCATACCACATTCGTCGCGCCGCCGCCCTCGAAACTGCCGATGTTAGCGGTCGTTTCCTTATCAATCCGTCCTAGTTTCATTTTAGAAATGGCTTTAGAAGCGACCTGAATGGCACTAATGCCATCTTCGGGATTTACCCCCGCATGAGCGGACTTCCCAGTTATCTTCATTTCAATACGTGCCTGCGTTGGGGCAGCTATACAAATAGAGCCAACTTCACCATTCGAATCCAAAGCATATCCGAAATCAGAATCTAGCACTTCCGGCTTCATCGCCCGTGCACCCATTAAACCAGATTCCTCGCCAGCTGTAATCACGAACTGGATTTGACCATGGGGAATATTCTGCTCGCGCACGACACGAATCGCCTCGAACAAAGCAGCAATTCCCGCCTTGTCGTCAGAACCCAGAATCGTTGAACCGTCACTACGAATCCAGCCATCCTCACCCAACTGTGGCTTAATGCCTTTACCCGGAGTAACGGTATCCATATGGCAGGTGAAAAATAATTTGGGTGCTTTCTCCACACCTTCCGCTTTCCAGGTGACGATCAGATTGCCTGAACCATGTCCGGTTCTTTCACGAGAATCGTCTTCCATTACTTCCAGCCCGAGTGCATTAAACTTTTCTTTTAGAACACGTGATATTTCCTGCTCATTTTTCGTTTCACTATCCACCTGTACGAGTTCCATAAATTCCTGTACGATTCGGTCTTTTACTACTTTTACTGTCATTAAACTTTCCTCTCTTTCCCGATTACGCTACAATACGGATAGATGTTCTTATCTATGACTTAAACCTATCCTAAAGGAGTTACACATGTCGAACAAAAAATGGGTTCGTTTTTTCGTCTACATCATGCTCGCAGCTATGATTGGTTCTACGCTGTTCATGGTAATTGAGCCGTTTATTATGCCACTATAATAACTATACCGCTCAAGGTATCCGGCTGCTCTAAGGCACTATTGAAGCCTTGAGTGGACGAGCTGTTACGTAAAGCAAACAGGCGGGCTTTCGTGTACATACACAATAGCCCGCCTTACCTTTATTGGAAAGAATGCGTTTGCCATTGCGCAGCAAATGAAAATTGCTGTTCAAAGAACGGTACAATTTCCTTCGCAATCTGCTCCACCGACATAGGCTTCTGTATGCAGTCCTCCAATGATGTCACACCGTATTCCTGAATTCCGCACGGGACAATGCCCTCAAAGCCCTCATGCTGTATCCCTGATTTGATGTTAAAGGCAAAGCCATGGCTGGTTACGAAGCCCCGACGGTGCTTACACTTGTTGAATTTGACGCCAATGGCCGCAATTTTTAGATTCCCGATCCATACCCCCGTATATTCAGGCTTACGGCTTCCCTCAACCCCATAAGATGCCAACAACTGGATGATCACTTCTTCCAGACTTCGAAGGTATCCGTGCAGATTCAGCGCCTCCCGGTTGCCGAGCATAAGTAGAGGATATCCGACAAGCTGCCCCGGCCCATGATATGTAATGTCTCCCCCACGGTCAATCTGAAAGACGCTGATTCCCTGCTCCTTCAGTTGCTCTGGTGTGAGGAGCAAATGTTCAGGATGCCGCTGAGAACCAATCGTGTAGGTCGGTGGATGCTGGAGAAGCATAAGCGTTTCTCTTGCCTCTCCCGCATCCAGCTTTCCCACAATCTCCTTCTGGACATCCCATGCATGGGCATATTCCATCCTATTCGTATAGGTTACATCAAGCGGTCGTCTGTTCACGGCCTGTCACTTCCTCTCCGTACATTTCCCCCACTGTTCGGATGATTAGTACAGCTTCGTATCCAAAGTGTAGCCTTCTAGATTTTCTTTAACCCGTTGCAGGAATCGTCCGCAAATCACTCCGTCCAAAATGCGATGATCCAGCGACAAGCACAGATTAGCCATCGAGCGAACCGCAATCATATCATCAATAACCACTGGTCTTTTGACAATGGATTCAAAGGTAAGAATTGCAGCCTGCGGATAGTTAATTACCGGATAAGATAAAATCGAACCAAAGGAGCCTGTGTTGTTTACAGTGAACGTTCCGCCTTGCATGTCGTCCAGTTTGAGCGTGCCTTCCCGGGTTTTACGTGCCAAATCGTCAATTTCACGAGCTAATCCAGCAATATTTTTCTGGTCCGCTTTTTTAATAACAGGAGTAAGAACGGAGTCCTCTGTACCCACGGCTAGCGAAATATTGATATCTCTTTTAACGATAATTTTGTCCACAGCCCACACCGAATTCATGATCGGATATTCTTTGATTGCATTCACGACTGCTTTCATGAGGAAAGCCAGATACGTAATATTGATGCCTTCTTTTTGCTTGAACTCGTTTTTGATCTTGTTGCGGAGCATTACCAGGTTGGTCACATCCACCTCAATCGTCGTCCATGCATGTGGAATTTCGGAAACGCTTTGTCGCATATTGCGAGCAATTGCACTGCGAATGGGTGTAACATCAATAAAATACTCGGATCTGTTATTGTTGCCACCCTCAACTTCGATCACAGGAGCCTTTGGAGCCTCCGTCAAATGAATCCCACTGTTACGAACCGGAATAGCAGGGTCCATATTTTGAATCGGTGTGCTGTGCTGAGTGGCAGACTGCTGTCTTCCTGCAAAAGGAGAGCCTTGTCCTGATGTTGTCGCAGTCGGCTGTCCAGATACTCCAGTGGGAGCAGAGCCGCCCTGCTGCACATAATTCAGCACGTCTTTGCGGGTAATTCTTCCCCCCATGCCCGTGCCTGGTACTTGGCTTAAGTCGACATTATGCTCAGCAGCCAGGGTTTGCACCGCTGGGGAAAAACGTCCTCTCATGGACTGGTCCGATCCAGCACTCTGCTGAGATTGTGTTTGTACGGTACTTTGAGATGCTGGTGCAACAGGTGTCGATCCTGATGCCGCCGCAGGTGCAGCCGACTTCGTCTGGATACGGCAAATTAACTCGCCTACCGCTACTGTCTGACCTTCCTCTGCCAACAGATCACCCATAATGCCGTCCAATGTGGATGGGATTTCTGCATTCACTTTATCTGTAATAACCTCGCAAATCGGCTCGAATTGCTCTACCGTTTCACCAGGTTGTTTGAGCCATTTGGCAATTGTCGCCGATACGAGCGATTCTGCCAATTGTGGCATGGTCACGTCGTTCCATTGTGTTTGGTCTGACATTTTTTTCAACTCCTTAACATCATAGGAGGGCGCGTTTTACCGCTGCCCCCGCTATACTTTTGGAATGCTTTCGTCCAATCTAGCTTTTATTAATACATTGCAAGACGGCGCATGGCTTCCTTAACTTTATCCTTGTTTAACATATAAAACTTCTCCATCGGTGGACTGATCGGCATGGCTGGTACATCAGGAGCACATAGACGCTCAATCGGCGCATCCAGCTCGAACAGACACTCCTCATTAATAATTGCCGATACCTCGGCACCGATGCCGCCCGTTTTGTTGTCCTCATGCACGATTAATACCTTACCTGTATGTCGTGCAGCCTCAATAATGGCTTCGCGGTCCAGCGGTTGGAGTGTGCGCAAATCCACAACATGTGCGGTAATGTCCTCTTCCTTCTCCAATTCCTCAGCAGCCTGCATGACAAAATGCAAAGGCTGGCTATATCCGATGACCGTAATATCGTCACCCTCACGTAATAGATTAGCCTTGCCAATCGGAACGATATAATCATCCTCAGGCACTTCACCCTTGATCAGCTTGTAGGATTTTTTATTTTCAAAAAACAGCACTGGATCAGGGTCACGAATAGCTGCTTTCAACAATCCTTTTGCGTCATAAGGTGTAAATGGAGCAACAATTTTCAAACCCGGCGTACCAAAAAAGATAGATTCTGGACACTGAGAGTGATACAAACCACCAAAGATACCACCACCGATTGGCGCGCGGATTACCACAGGACAGTTCCAATCGTTGTTAGAGCGGTAACGGATTTTAGCTGCTTCACTAATAATCTGATTCGTAGCCGGAAGCATGAAGTCCGAATATTGCATTTCGGCAATCGGCTTCATTCCGTACATGGCTGCACCAATCGCAACCCCGGCAATAGCCGACTCAGCCAATGGCGTATCCATGACACGTTGCTCACCGAATTGGTCCATAAGCCCCTTTGTCGTTGTAAAGACGCCGCCCTTCACCCCGACATCCTCACCTAATACAAAAACCGTTTCATCCTGCTCCATCTCTTCTTTCATGGCAAGACGAATCGCATCAATATATTCCATAATCGCCATCGTTACCGGCCCTCCCCATCGCTATCTGCATACACATGCAGCAGCGTATCTTCGGGCTTTGGAAAAGGCGCATTATCTGCATATTCAATCGCTTCCTTGACTTCGAGCAGCAGCTCAGCCGACAGATCCGCATCCTTGGCCTCATCCCAAATGCCGCATTCAATCAAGTAGTTTTTCATACGGGCTACGCCATCCTTGGCCCAGTTCTCATCCACTTCCTCCTTGGTCCGGTAAGCCAGATCATTATCAGAGGTGGAGTGAGGAGACAGACGGTACATCATGGCTTCGATCAGCGTAGGACCTTCACCGCGGACAGCACGTTCCCGTGCTTCCTTCACCGCCGCATATACCGCAAACGCATCATTACCATCGACTCGAATCCCTGGAAAACCATATCCCAAAGCACGGTCGCTTACCTTGCCTGCCAACTGTTTATGAATCGGAACCGATATCGCATATTGATTGTTCTCGCACATAATGATGACTGGCAGCTTCTGTACACCAGCAAAGTTACAGCCTTCGTGAAAATCTCCCTGATTGCTGGAGCCTTCCCCAAACGTAACAAACGAAACAAAATCCTTTTTCTGCATTTTGGCAGCCAAAGCTACACCTACTGCATGCGGAACCTGTGTCGTTACTGGGCTGGAGCCTGTCACAATACGCAGCCGTTTACTACCAAAATGTCCTGGCATCTGGCGACCGCCGCTATTGGGATCATCTGCCTTGGCAAATGCCGACAGCATTAGTTCGCGCGGCGTCATTCCTACCGCAAGCACGAATCCATAATCCCGATAATAGGGAAGAAAATAGTCCTTTTCCCGGTCAAGGCCGAAAGCTGCACCTACTTGTGCCGCCTCCTGTCCAATGCCAGAAACGTGGAAATTAATTTTCCCTGCCCGTTGCAGGAGCATGTTGCGCTCGTCAAATCTTCTTGCGAGCAACATATATCTGTACATATCAATAACTTGTCCGTGAGTAAGTCCCAGCTGTTCATGTCTGAAGCCAGCGTCTACAGCGCCTTTAGAACTCATTGAGGCACCTCCTTAAGTGTCAAACATCCTACTTCCAGTACCTAGTACCATCTTGTCTTAAAACCTGGTACTAAACTCTGGCTAACCCCATTATAATCCTTTTCTCCCCAAAAAGAAAAGCACCGATTTATTTGAAACGTTTATATGCCAATCGCCTGTCCATCAACGGCCAACATCGCTTCTCCCAAAATCTCCGACAACGTCGGATGCGGATGAATAAGTTGTCCGACTTCCCATGGCGTAGCATCCAGCAGTTGCGCAAGAGCGGCCTCGCTGATCAGATCCGTCACATGCGTACCGATCATATGTACACCGAGAATATCATTGGTCTTCTCGTCGGCCACTACTTTGACGAAGCCGTCCCGACTGCCGTATACTAGCGATTTTCCGATAGCTTGAAAAGGGAACTTCCCTGTCTTCACCTGATGTCCACGCTCACGGGCTTCTTGCTCCGTTAAGCCGACGCTCGCGGCTTCAGGACGTGTATAAATACACCGCGGAATCAGATGGTTAGGTACACTGTGAAACTCTTCGCCCGCCATATGATGAACCGCCTGCAAACCTTCATGGCTCGCCGCATGCGCCAGTTGTAAGCCGCCGATGCAATCTCCAATGGCGTAAATATGTGGTTCATTCGTCTGCAAATGCTCATTAACCGAGATAAAGCCACGCTCTACGCGGATATCCGTATTTTCCAGCCCGATATTTTCCACATTTGCCTGACGCCCTACAGAAATGAGCAATTTGGAAGCGCTGAGGGTTTCGGTTTCTTCCCCTTTTTGCACGTCAATCTGTACGCCTTCCTCATCTTTGCCGTATGTTTTAGCCAGCACTTGTGAACCCGTCAGCACCTTGACACCACGCTTGGTTAACAAGCGCTGCATTTCACGCGAAACGTCTTCGTCTTCCGTGGGAATAAGTCGATTCGCGGCTTCAACCACCGTAACCTCCACGCCAAAATCATTTAGCATGGAAGCCCACTCTACGCCAATAACACCACCGCCCACGATAATCAGGGATGCTGGTAGCTCCTCCATAGTTAACGCTTCGTCACTGCTCAGGATAAATTCGCCATCTGGCTCCAGTCCGGACAGCACACGCGGGCGTGATCCCGTTGCGATAATGAGATGTGTAGGAACAATCGTTTCCATCTCACCATTTTCTAGTTCCACAGCAACTGCCCCGCTTTTTGGAGAAAATATAGACGGACCAATCACACGTCCCTTACCACTCAGCACCGTAATTTTATTTTTACGCATCAAAAATTGAACGCCTTGATGCAGTTGCTCCACAACGGCTTCCTTACGCTCCTGAACCTTAGGAAATACAAGCTGTGCTCCCGATGTCTCAATACCGTATTGTGCACTTTCCTTAATCGTCGCATATACTTCCGCACTGCGCAGCAAGGCTTTACTCGGAATGCAACCACGGTGCAGACAGGTTCCGCCAAGCTTGTCCTTTTCGATGATAACCACTTCCTTGCCTAGCTGGGCGGCACGAATGGCTGCTACATATCCCCCGGTTCCTCCACCCAAAATAGCGACATCACAATGTATAGTCATGTTTCTCCTCCATTAACAATTGATTATATATAGCTTATTGTACTCTCTTTATTTCACTGTACAAAATATAGCATTTAGGCATAGGCTACAAAAAAGATAACCCTTTAATCCAGATATCTTTCCATATCATTCATACAGCGCATCTCGTAATTTAGTAGACATCCTTGGACTTTGTGCTGATTTGACTCGCAGCGCCTTGCGAAATGATTCATTTTGCTTGCGCAGAAAGCTCAGCTCTGTCTCCAGCTCAGTGATGAGTTCTAGAGCTTGCGGGCTGATCAGCCCTTGCTCCAGTAATGCTCCTTTTTTGGCACTATAATCCGTATTTTTTTCGTCCATGCCTTTCACTCTTCCCTTCATTCCACTACGCTTCACCATATCATGCCAGAGGCGGCAGAGCAATGACGACCACATTTACGTTTTAGGAATAGACATACACAACATGTCGAAAAACAATATATTTTCTCTAGTCTGTATGCGGCTGGTTATGGTAATCTATAATGGCGTTTTCTTTCGGAGAAGAAGATTTACAGTGTTATGTACATGTTACAGAGAGGGGAATTCGCTTTGCCTACAGGACGAATTACGATTATTACAGGCCCCATGTTCAGTGAAAAATCCGGCGAATTGATTCGCCGCTGTCAAAAACTAATCCAATACGGGCATCGTAAAGTGGTCGCTTACAAACCCGCTGAAGATAACCGCTATGCCGAGGACGAAATAGTAAGCCGGATCGGATATCGGCTGCCCGCTATCTCTATCCCCAGAAAACTCACAGATGAGCTCGTTCAGCGTATTTTACAAGAAACAAAAGATGCCGACGTGGTTGCCTTTGACGAAGTCCAGTTTTTCAGTCGTCATATTATGTCGCTTGTACAAGAGCTAGCTTATTGCGGCAAGCATGTAATTGCCGATGGGCTGAATCTGGATTATCGAGGCAAGGAGTTCGGCTATGTCGGTGGTCTACTCGCCATGGCGGATGATATCGAGAAGCTGACTTCCTTTTGCGCTGTATGCGGTAGCTCGGAAGCAGTATTTACGCAACGTATGGTAAATGGTAAACCTTCCACTGTAGGACCTATTGTGATGATCGGTGACTCTGAGGCTTATGAGCCTCGCTGTCGAAATTGCTTTATACCTCCTCATAAAGTGAACTGCGATTAGTAGACAGATAGATCGACAAGCTGCAATATGCCTACGTGAGTACCAGTTACTTTTTTCTTGCATTTTTTTGGAACGATTCGAACCATTGCCCCGTATATCCGGTTAAGCTGTACAAGTTTTTAGTTTTCGTTTGTATATCATGACCATGAGGTTATCTGGGGGGACGGAATAATGAGTTTTTTCAACAAAATCTTAGCAAGCGCAGGAATCGGTTCAGCTAAAGTCGATACACTGGTAGATCAAGCCGTATATGTGCCTGGGGAAGAACTTAGTGGTATCATGCGCATCAAAGGCGGCAAGATTGATCAGGAAATCGGCAAAATTGACATTGAGCTCAAGACTGAATATATCGTAGAGCACGATGATAAAAAAACTACCACCACCTGCTGCATTGCACGGATCAAGGTATCTGATGGCTTTCATCTACAGCAAGGACAGGAGCTTGAAATTCCTTTTTCCTTCAGATTGCCGTTGGAAACTCCTGTTACTCACGTCAAACAGCCCGTCTGGCTGGAAACAGCATTAGATATTGGCATGGCTTTGGACCCGACCGATCGTGATTCACTAAAAATCGAGCCACATCCCTATATGAATACAGTGTTTGAGGCGGTTCACCTGTTGGGCTTCCGATTCCGCTCCTCCACCTGCGAACGTCACCCTAAGCTGGGACGCGGTGTTCCGTATGTACAGGAATTTGAATTTACGCCCGGATCAGAGTATGCACGTGATATCGAGGAGCTGGAGCTGATTATGCAGTTGGAACCCGAGGGTGTGCATGTGCTTGTAGAAGTAGACCGCAGGGGCAAAGGGTTATCTGGTTGGCTGGAGACTGCCTTTGATATGGATGAGCGTCATGCCTGGTTGAGCTTAAGCCGGGAAGAGCTATCCTATGGACCAGATCACATAGCAGATGCGCTTGAGGAATTGATTGACAGGCAAATTAGATAACAATGTAAAGCACAAACAAAAAACTCCTAACCAATTTACTTACATACGGTTGGGAGTTTTTATCAATTATAAGAATTCTTTTATGATGGTCCTCAATCGTCTGTATAAACTAAAGTGGCAACATATCCTGTCTTTCCGCCTTATGCTTACACTCTTTGCATACCCCATACAGCGATCCATTGTCATCCGCATAGAAGGTTAATTTGTCTTCTTTTTTACAAAAGGAGCATTTTTGCTTGCCTGTGCCCTGGATAGAGTCAGACAGTCCAAACCCAGTTTGCGCCTGAATACCTGCTGCTTTTGCATTCGCGCGTGAACCGGAAGACACTTTAGACTTAGATTCATTTCCGGTGCGGGATTGTCGAGCGGACTTACGAGGACGAAATTCAACGACATTACTGCCCCGCTGTTCATGCACTTGTTTGTTGCTGCTGCGACTACGCCTTGCTTTAACAATCCAACCCAACGCCACCAACAACACGCCGAAGAACACCCAAATCAGACTATTCCACATGCTCTCATCCCCGCCTTTGCTTTAGAATCAATTGGGTTAATACCACTAGCCCGTTCAATGCGATGACTTAGCCTATAGCTTTATTCATTGAAATTATACCCGTTATACAGCCTCTGTGCTGTTCATCCGATTGTCTCCCATATAAAAAACGTACCCTCCAGTGCAATATCCGACTCGCCTCTAAGCAAGAAATTGAGCATATTAGGTAAATCATCTTTTCCTAAGGAGTACATTGCCCCGTTTTACAAATTGTACATCATCCTTTTGAAAAACGATAATATCCCCCCCATTGAATTCGTTCTCCTTATCAAAATGCTTACCTACTGCCCAATGGTGAGAACAAAAATGTCCCAGATGGCTACATTACTCCCCTTGATAATAAAAATCAATGAATCTTTTCGTCAAAGGATTAAACTTATCAAAGCGTTTGCGATGCGGTAAAAAGCCTGACTTATGTACTTGTTCTGCTAGTGTTTCTACATGTTCAAATCGCTTGAAAAAGGGCAACGCGAAAGTGTAGATATCTTCAATAATCTCTTGGATCACCCGTTCTCTTTCTGCTTCTGTGGACACAAGGTAATCCCTGTTTCCCGTATATTTCTTGGTGAGAGCAATCAGCTCACTGTGAAAACAAGCCCCAGTACTATACTTCTTTTTTATTCTTTTGGATTCCACGATAATATAAACTTTTAATGCACCATATTTCGTCGCACCAAAACAAATTCCAAATATAAATTCCTTGGTTTCTTTTTTCAAAACTTTTCTGCTTTTCAGATATTTAAAATCATTCAAAAATGGTGTAGCTATGATTTTTTCTATCGCTAACTGACGTAGGTCACTTGCTTTAAGTTCAGTCTTATAGTCCATGATGTCACTCCAACCCAAAGAATTTCCCACCATTATATCATATCTTTCCAATTACAGATTCCTCATATCTCCACCCTTTAATCACAATATATTAATAAAAAAAGAAAAAAGCCGCTCACAATAGAGCAGCTAGTTCCTCTGAAACATAAAAAGCAGTATACGAATTATACTTTGAATTTACCAATTTGCCCTTGCAGATCCTCTGCCATCGTAGACAGGTTTCTTGCAGATGAAGCAATTTCCTCCATGGACGCCAGCTGTTCCTGAGTTGCGGCAGATACGTGTTGTGTCCCTGCTGCGGCTTCCTCAGCAATCGCTGAAATTTGTCTGACAAAACCAACAATCTCATCTGTACTTGCAGACATTTGTTCTGATCCGGCAGAAACCTCTTCAATTTCACTGGCCACTTTATTTACGGTTTCCTGAATTAGTTCAAAGGATGCGCCTGCATTTTGTACAACTTCACGACCTGTCATGACATCCTTCCCGTTAGACGCTACCGCCTCAATAGCATGGGTAGTATCCTTTTGAATCAATCCCACTAGCTCCGTAATTTGTTGAGCTGAATGAGCCGATTGTTCAGCCAACTTGCGAACTTCGCCTGCAACTACAGCAAATCCGCGACCATGTTCTCCTGCACGGGCCGCTTCAATCGCAGCGTTCAAGGCAAGAAGGTTGGTCTGACTAGAAATATTGGTGATAACATCAATGATCTTGCCAATTTCGTCTGAGCGCTCTCCCAATCCAGCCATGAGATCTGCCAATCCATTCATCGAATCATTCACGGCATTCATCTGCGTAACTGCCTGTTGAATCATCTGGTTACCTTCAGCCGATTTATGGGCCGCATCTTGCGCAGATGCGAATACATTTTGCGCGCGGATGGCGATTTGCTCAACACCGATAGACATTTCCTCAATAGCTTGGGACGATTTCGTCACCATATCTACCTGGTCTCCTGTTCCAGTAGCTACTTCTTGCACCGTTTCGGTTATTTGTGCAGAAGCTTGGCTATTTTGCTCTGCGCTGGCCGTCAATTCTTCTGAGGAAGTGGTTACCAACTCAGTCGTCTTACTCACAGATTGAATCAGTTGACGAAGGTTCTCAACCATGACATTGAAGGAATGTGCCAACGTACTGATCTCGTCCTTGCCCTTCACAATGATAGCTTCACTTGTAAGATCACCCGATGCAATACTTTCAGCAGCACGACTGATCCGCAAGATAGGTTTAGAAATAATTTGGGCTATGATGATTGCCATGATCAATGCTAATATAACGGCTACTATACTCAAAACGATGACCAATTGTCTCCCTGAAATAAAATTGTCAACTGCTTCTTTCGTAGTCTGTTTAGATCCATCTGCATTCAATTTAATGAGCTGACTGATCATATCGTTTGAACTATACCACAACTTATAGGTCTCTTGATGAAGGATGCTTGATTGAGCATAATCATTGGCTTTACCTGCTTCGATCACTTCAGGCAACTTAGCCAAATACTCCGTATAATTTTTAGAGAATTCTTCGTACATTTCGCGTTCTTTAGGGGTAGCAATTAATTTTTCGTATGTTTTGCGGCCGTCCTCAACCTTTTTTAAAACCTTATCATATTCGGCCTGAACCTTCTCCATTTCCTCTGGGTCACGTTCTACAATAATGTTTAATGAAATCCGCTCTACATCAGATACATCACCATTTAGTGTTCCCAGTATGGTCACACTTGGCATCCAATGGCTATCAATTGCCATCGAAGTGTCACCTAGGTTTTTCATTTTTGAGATAGATACTGTACTAATCACGATCAAAAGGATTATTACCGCTAAAAAACCCAATATCAATTTTGTTCGAATGTTAAATTTCATATATACGCTCCTCAGTTCTCTTTATATTAGATACTATATCGACAAGAAACGACACTTTGTTTATATCAAAATTAAAGAGAATTTCAGAACTGTTTACAAAAGGAAAATTTCCCTTCGTGATGGTTGGTGCAACTGATTCAGGTTTATTTTATAACCTCGTGGAGAGCATTATGTTTTATAATCCCCAACAATTGTACCGTCATATAGGGAGGGAGATGCTGAAAATCTTTATTCACTTATTCCATCAAACTTATAAGTTTTAAAAAAAGGATACCCAGAAACGGGTATCCCTTTATGTTTTACTTCCTAGCAATCACCATAAATCGTTCTGAATTTGTCCTTATTCCTATTTCGGTTTGATTGTCTATAATAAATTGTTGGAGTATTTGAAAATCAATTTCTTTTTCTCCGAAGTTAGAAATAATCGGAGTGTGTTTCAAGAGGAATATTAAGTCAGCAGGAGTCTGATAATATTCGTTTGCATTGAATTCAAATGACTGTATATCGTTAAAGCCCGCATCACTTAATTCGGTAATATATTTAGCTTTTAACGAGTCTTTCTTAGCACCCCATGCCTGTCCTCTTCCAAACGCTTCTTTAATATTTAATTTGTCGTTTTCGCTTACTTGCTGTGTCAGGAACATGCCACCCTTTACTAACACCTTTGCTATTTCTTTTGCATAAAAACATGAATGTCGAGAAGAGATTACATTAAAGAAGTTCTCAGGAAAATTTAGATTTTCAGCATCCATCTGGAGAAAACGAACATTTGCTATGTCTGATTCAGCAGAATTCTTGGTTGCTGTTTCAATCATTCCGGTGGAATGGTCAATCCCAACTAGAAGTAATGCAGAATCTGCTATTGATAAAATTGCTTCCCCACCGCCAGTACCGATATCAAGCAATATATCCGACTTCTTGCATGTCTTCGCCACTTCATTGTAGAAGTCCCATTTTACTCCTTTGGAGATACATTTCACATTGCTGAAATCCCATCCGTTGATTTTTCCAACCTTATCATAAAACTCTTTATATTCTATTGAATTCATTTTTCTTCCACCTTCCAATTAAGGATAAAAACTACGAGTTAGCAGACCGATATCATTCAGAATTTTAGTTTTTGTAGCCAAAAGGATAGACTTCTCCCTTGACGGCTGGTACGCGTTTTTTCCAGCCCGGAAACTAAATACCTCGAACAATACGGAATGACATCCGATTCACCTCATTTGAAAGATTGTTTTAATTATATTTCTTATAGAGCTTGTCGATCAAGCAATAGTTCAATAACAATTCCAACTCTCTCCCTTGGTAGAACGACGACTGATAGCAATGAAATGACGATAATTGAAGAAAACTTTAAATTGTCCAGTTGAAATTGAAAATCGTTCACAAAAAATACCGCTCCTTTACTGGTTCTTGGAAGAACCAATAAAAAGGCGGTATTAGTTTTCTACTATTCAGAAGTTTATCGGTAATCTGGGCGGCTGTTTTGGAGATTAGAAGCCATCCCTGCAATTATCATTGATAAACGTCAAACCACAAAAATCCCTTGCTTCATAAATCATTCTGACTCTTTCAGGACACCTTATTCTCAATCCGCAGCTTATCTGCCACCATCGCTATGAATTCACTATTGGTTGGTTTGGACTTACTGATATTAATGGTGTAACCAAACAGATGTGAAATGCTGTCGATATTTCCTCGGGTCCATGCTACCTCGATAGCATGACGAATGGCGCGTTCTACGCGAGATGCCGTCGTTTTGAACTTTTCGGCGATTGCCGGATATAATGTTTTGGTGATGGCTCCCAAAATTTCGATATTATTGTACACCATCGTAATGGCTTCACGTAAATATTGATAGCCCTTGATGTGAGCTGGTACACCAATTTCATGTATGATGGCTGTGATACTGGCATCCAGGTTTTTCGTCTTACCCATAGGTACTACGTTGGACCGCATGGATGAAATGGTCACCGGACTGCTGCTAACTAACTGCGGTCCCACCAATTGGCGAACACGGTTAGCCAGCACTTCCATGTCAAACGGCTTCAAAATATAATAAGATGCCCCGAGCTGTACGGCCCTTTGTGTAATATTTTCTTGACCGAATGCAGTCAGCATAATGATTTTCGGCTGTGGAGTCAGGTTCATTTCTCTCAAACGCTCCAACACACCGAGACCATCCAGGTGAGGCATAATAATATCTAAAATAAGTACATCAGGTATGTTGCGGGATTCTGCGATGCGTTGGAGCACTTCTTCGCCGTTATAGGCGATTCCTGTAACTTCCATATCCTCCTGATCGGAAATATATTCAGCAAGCAAATTCGTAAATTCCCGGTTGTCATCAGCCAACAATACCTCAATTTTTTGCAATGTACTTCCTCCTCATTGAGTGATATTCCATTGTGATATCTGTTTACAGTATATAAATATTTCTTGTCGGAGTATATGATTTCGACATCGAATTATGAATTCCTTCTGTCGAAAATTATTTTTATTTATTTTTTTTAGAGTTTCTATTATAATTGATTCTTTATCTTGCAATTATGAGTTATTCCCCTGCTTTTCGACAAAAAAATCTTAAGGCCACTAGCTCGCCTTAAGATTAGAAGATGATTTCAAGCTTACGTTATTCTGCATGATTCCTGCATCGCGCAGCATCCATTCGATAAAACAACCGTAACCTGATTTAGGATCATTCACAAATACATGTGTCACAGCCCCGATAAGCTTACCATTTTGGATAATCGGACTACCGCTCATTCCTTGCACGATTCCCCCGGTCTTATCCAGTAGCTTTGGATCTACAATGCGTATCACAAGTCCTTTGGTTGCTGGTTTGTCCTGCTGAGAGATGTGTACAATTTCCGCCTGAAACCGCTGAATTTGTTGACCTTCCAGCACAGTTAAAATTTCTGCCGGTCCTTCTTTTACTTCATTCGCAAGAGCCACTGGAATAGGAGTCGAATACAATCCATATTGCGGCTCATCTGACATTTTCCCAAAGATTCCGAAATTCGTATTTCGTTCAATATTTCCTAATACCCGATGATCTTTGAGAAAATGAGCGCGTTTTTCTCCTGGTTCCCCACTTTGGCTTTTCGCAATTGACGTCACATTGGATTGCACAATCTCTCCGCTCCCCACGACAATAGGGGTTTGGGTATTCATATCGGTAATTACGTGACCCAAGGCCCCGTATACACCCTGGTCCGGTGCGTAAAACGTTAATGTACCTACACCTGCAGCCGAGTCCCTAATATACAACCCAAGCCGCCACGCTTTATCATCTTGATCATATGCTGGTGTTAACTTGGTGGAAATGGTCTGCTCCCCTCGACAAAGCGTGATGTCGAGCGGTTTTTTGTTCTTACCTGCTTCGTCTACTGCCTCAGCAACCCTTGCCAGGCTATTGAGTGGCTTGCCGTTCATGTGTGTAATTCGATCCCCTAGGCGAATCCCTGCTGTTTCACCAGGTGACACCTTACGATCATTACTTTCCTGAATGATATGGTGACCGACGACAAGCACTCCTGAAGATTTTACTTTGACCCCAATCGTCTGCCCCCCCGGGTATACTTTTAAATCGGGGACTACACTTTCTTGGGTTGTCCTCATGCTTTTAGAGCCGAACAAATCCAAAGAAGCTTGTGGAGGCAGCGCTGCTTGCACATACTGAGCGTTACCGATAGAACACATAAGAAAAACAAGCAAAAGACCGAGCAATTTGATCCTGGAGTAAAAATTCAATGGCTGTCACGCTCCCTTTGCTTCTTTCGCTTGACGAGTAAAGGTGGTCGCCAATTGCGTACCTATAAGGTAACCTTGCCCCCAGGCTTTTATAACTGTTAAACATTACGCCAGCCGCTCTTTTCAGGCTTTCTTTCCTTCCGCCAAATTCAGCATTTCCTGTGCGTGATGCAATGTTTTTTCGGTAATTTCCACGCCGCCCAGCATCCGTGCCAATTCCTTGACACGCCCGTCCTCCGTAAGTCCCTCAATTTGAGTCATGGTCCGTCCATCATGAACATTTTTCTCAATAAGGTACTGATGATCTGCCATACATGCCACCTGTGGCAAATGAGTAATGGAAAACACCTGACAAACGGAAGATAAACGATATAGCTTCTCGGCAATGGATTGAGCTGCACGACCACTCACCCCGGTATCCACCTCGTCAAAAATGAGTACTGGAATTTGATCATGACGCGCAAAAATACTTTTCATCGCCAACATGATACGTGATAGCTCACCGCCTGAAGCGATCTTACCAAGTGGACGTAGTGGCTCACCTGGATTGGGGGAAATAAGAAATTCCGCATTATCTATGCCTTGCTTGGTAGGTCTTACCTTCAGACCTTTATACTCATATCCGCGTGGATCTTCAATTGGATCAATACGCACCTTGAGTGACGTTCTTTCCATCTGCAGGTCTTTTAACTCCTGCTCCACTTGCTCTGCAAGCTCTTCAGCACAAATTTCACGTGCTTCTGTAAGCTCTTCCGAAATCTCCAGCAAATCGGAAAGCAACTCATCCCGTTTTGCAATGAGCTGCTCCAGCCGCTCATCTTTATTTTCCAGCAGATCGGTTTCCTGCTCAATACGGCTATAGTATTCCAAAATCTGCTCTATACTATCACCATATTTTCGCTGTAATCCGGTAATTTGATTCAAACGTTGCTCCACTTCATGCAGCTTGCCTGGATTAAATTCAATATCCTCACGATAAGAACGTAATTGGAATGCTGCGTCCTCTAACTGGTAAAAAGCAGACTGAATCTGCTCCGCAATAGGCTGAAGGCTTTTGCTGTCATAGCTTTGGACATCGTTCAATCTGGACAATACGTTATTGATCGTATCCAGCCCACCTCTGCCGCTTAGCAGTTCGTATGCTCCTGATATCCCATCCATCATTTTCTCACTATGGGATAGCTTGACCCGTTCCTCTGCCAATAATTCATCTTCTCCCAATTTCAACTCCGCCGCAGCGATCTCTTCTAATTGAAATCGGTACATATCCAAAAGCTGATAAGCCTTTTGACTGGAGCTTTGCAGTTCTCTTACTTCTTTTTCCGCTTTGACAAAAGCATTGTAACGCTCACGGTAAAGCGTTTTGACTGGACCGATCACCGAATCACCGAACGTATCCAGAAGCGCCAGATGGCGATCTGCACGTAGCAGGCTTTGATGCTCATGTTGCCCGTGGATATTGACGAGCTGCTCACCTACCTCACGCAGCATTGTTAAATTAACCATCTGGCCGTTAATTCGAGAAGAGCTTTTCCCCTGAACCGTAAGTTCGCGACGAATCAGCAAATGCTCCTCCGCATTGGCCTTAATCCCTTGTTCCTCAAGTGTTTTCCAAACTGGATGTTTTACCGGCAGCTCAAACAAGGCTTCCATCTCTGCTTTATCACAACCGTAACGTACTAGATCAGCAGAGCCCCTACCGCCTGCAATCAGCCCAAGCGCATCGATAATAATGGATTTACCAGCACCTGTTTCCCCGCTCAAGACATGAAACCCTTTATAAAAATGAACATCGACGGCCTCTACGACCGCCAAATTCCGTATAGACAAAGTGACCAGCATCGTTCTTTCACCTCTATGATGTACAAATTAAAACGCCTAATATGCGTAGCCATTATAATTAGGAAATGTAGCCCATAAGACGATTCACGATAGCTTCGCTGTTTTCTTCCGATCGGCAAATAATCAAAATGGTGTCATCTCCGCTAATCGTACCCATAATCTCGGACCATTCAATATTGTCCAATAAAGCAGCAATCGAGTTGGCTGTTCCCGGCAGACACTTCATCACAATCAGATTGGTTGTGTAGTCAATATGCAAAAAGTTATCGACCAACGTACGTTTCAGTTTCTGGGCCGGATTGTAGCGCTGATCTGAAGGCATTGAATATTTATATCTGCCATCGTCCATTGGAACCTTGATCAGCAGCAGCTCCTTGATATCACGCGATACGGTCGCCTGTGTGACCTGAAAACCAGCCTTACGCAATGCTTCAACCAGATCATCCTGCGTCTCAATCTCATGTTGTGAAATAATTTCCCTAATTTTAATATGTCGTTGACCCTTCATATAATCCTCCTATGGATTAACCTTCATATTCCTCTTCTTCGAGGTCTTCCACTAATGTAATAAGGCGAATACTTCGCTCGTCCGTATCAACGTACAATACACCCGCGCAACCCGGATAGAGCAACAAATACGGCATGAGCCTGTCCCGTAAATCAGGACCACTCCACTCCATTGGTTTCTTGCGGCGTGACGTTTTGACCATATATGTCGAACCGTTTCGTACAGCCACGTAGTCTATAAACAAACGGCTATACACGGTATGTCCATTCACTTTAAAAGCAAGCGGTATTTTCATTTTCCCACCCACTACTTCATAACCTGCTTCTTCGAGTATATCTATAGCAGGCCCTTCATCCAAATCCTCGTTAATCGGTATTGTCTTTAGCACAAGCGGCCCTGGCTCCTTCAACCAGGCACGCAGGCTATATAAAGCCCATATCCCTAATATCACCCCGATTACAGCGATGATAATCGTATCATATCTTGTGTCCATGGACCGATCACCTCATGGACATATTCTAGGACAAGATGTAAAATTCCTTTTCCTTTGTACATCTCATTATAGGCGAACGTGAGTTCTATAATCAATCCCTCACACCAAAAAGAGGTTCCCTTAAGTTCACAGAACTCATGGAGAACCCCTGAATGTTACTTACGCGATGGACCATTATTAAAAGTCTGCCCTGCTTCCTGAACAGTACGTTCAATTAGTGGTCTGAAATCCATCTTCTCCAGCTGCGATTCTGCAGCAGGAAGCCCATCCAAACGCCAATGCGCTAAAAATTCAATATTGCCTTCTCCACCTGTAATAGGCGAATAAGCCAAACCTTGCAGCGTAAGTCCAAGCTCATGCGCAAACATCAGAATGGTCTGCAACACTTCTTTATGCGTAGCAGGATCACGGACCACACCGGATTTTCCAACCTTTTCGCGTCCAGCTTCGAATTGCGGCTTGATTAGAGCTACAATATCAGCAGGTTGATGCAATAAGGCAAGCAACGGGGGCAAAATAATACGTAATGAAATAAACGAAACGTCAATACTTGCGAAATTCGGGACAGAACCATTCAAATCCGCAGGTGTCATATATCTGAAATTCGTTTTTTCCATTACGCATACTCGTTCATCATTACGAAGCGACCAATCCAGCTGATTATAACCCACATCAATGGCGTATACGTATTCCGCTCCATGCTGAAGTGCACAATCCGTAAAACCTCCAGTGGACGAACCAATATCCAGCATTGTCCTGCCCTTCATATCCAGCTCAAATTGACGAATGGCCTTCTCTAGCTTTAATCCTCCACGGCTTACATACGGATGCACCGAGCCCTTAACTTTAAGCTCGCTGGCGCGTGGTACCTTCATACCCGCTTTCTCTATCCGTTCGCTGTCCGCCAGCACTAGACCAGCCATAATCGCAGCTTTAGCTTTTTCACGGCTTTCAAAAAAGCCTTGTTCTACAAGTAATACATCAATGCGTTCCTTCGGAACAGACATGTTAATCTCCCTTTAGGCAGCCAGGCTGCTCTTGTCATACTTTTTATAAACGTCATGGTCTTCGCTTCAAGTTACCCTATACGGACTGTCCCATGCCATATGCTGGTTCAGCAGCCCATTTACGCAGCTTTAAGCATACATCTTCAATGGTAAGCCCTACTTCAGCACGCTGCTCTTTAATGGAGCCATGCTCCACGAACAGATCGGGAATCCCCATTAGGCGCACTTGCGCCTCTTGTATTTCGGCTTTGGCGTAAAATTCCAGTACAGCGCTACCCAAGCTTCCTGCTTCAGAAGCTTCTTCCAATACGATCAGCTTCGTATGCTGACGAGCCAGCTCACGCAACATATCCTCGTCCAAAGGCTTCAGGAAACGGGCATTCACTACGCCCACTTGCAACCCTTCACGTTTCATCGCCTCCGCAGCCTCTGTCGCCACCTGGAGCATCGGTCCTGATGCAATTACAGCAAAGCCCTCACCCTTACGCAGGAACTCCCAACTGCCGATGGAAATAGCCTGTAATTCTTTATCCAACGGCACGCCAACCACATTAACACGCGGGTAACGATAAGCAATTGGACCGTCTTCATAATCGAGCGCTGTTTTCATCATATGGCGTAGCTCGTTCTCATCCTTTGGCATCATAAGCACAAGATTCGGGATATGACGTAAGAATGCCACATCAAACACGCCATGATGAGTTTCTCCGTCAGCCCCAACAAAACCTGCACGGTCAATCGCGAACATTACGTTCGCATTATGACGACAGATATCATGCACAATCTGGTCATAAGCACGCTGCATAAAAGTCGAATACACCGCAAACACCGGTTTCAGCCCTTCCATTGCCAACGCAGCACACATGGTAGCTGCATGCTGTTCAGCAATGCCGACGTCAATCATACGGCTAGGAAACTCTTTACTAAACGGTACCAGTCCTGATCCACCAGGCATAGCAGGCGTGACCGCAACGATGCGCTCATCCTGCTCAGCCAGCTCAATCAGCGTTCGGCCGAAAATTTCCGTATACATCGGATTACCTACAGCTTTGAGTACCTGACCCGATTCAATCTTGTAAGGGCTGATTCCGTGCCATTTGTGTGAATCTGCCTCTGCAGGTTTATAGCCCTTGCCCTTGGTGGTTACGACATGCACCAATACAGGGCCAGTGACATTATCAGCCTGCTGGAAGGTTTCGATTAGCTTCGGCAAATCATGCCCGTCCACTGGACCGAGATACGTAAGTCCCAGTTCCTCAAACAGTACACCAGGCACCATCATATATTTAAGACTGTCCTTGACACGGCCAGCCGATTTGGCAAGTTTACCGCCGATCGCGGGTATTTTTTTCAGCAAGACTTCCAGCTCATCTTTTGCTCGCAAATAATGACGGTCCGAGCGGATTTTACTCAAATAATTATGCATGGCCCCCACATTAGGTGCTATGGACATTTCGTTGTCATTCAGAATGACCATTAAATTTTTGCGCTCATGTCCGATATGATTCAACGCTTCGAAGGCCATCCCCCCAGTCAACGCGCCGTCTCCGATCATTGCAATGACTTTATTGTCCTCGCCCTTCAAATCTCGAGCCAAAGCCATTCCCATTGCGGCCGACAGAGAAGTGCTGCTATGACCGGCTTCCCAAACATCATGCTCACTCTCGCTTCTTTTTACAAAACCACAAAGTCCATCACGCTGACGAAGTGTATCAAAACGATCCATTCGCCCTGTCAATATTTTGTGTACGTAGGCTTGGTGCCCAACGTCATAAATCATCTTGTCCTTCGGACTGTTATAGCAATAATGCAGGGCGATCGTGAGCTCAACCACTCCCAGATTCGATGCCAGATGCCCCCCAGTCACGGACAGCTTCTCAATCAAAAAGCTCCTGATTTCCTCGGCCAGAGAAGCCAACTCCTCAACCGACAGTGATTTCAGATCGCCTGGTTGCTTTATGTGTGGAAGCAGCACGCATATCTCCCCGCTTTCCTTCAAGTTTGTGTGTAAAGTTAACAAGTATTATATCACACTTTTTGACTGTGCTTAAACGCAGACAAGTCAAAACAGCTCTAAGGCAACTAACGATCACGCTTCATCAGGTAATCGGCTATCTCCAGCAAACGAGAAGAATCGGGAATACCGCTCTCTGTTATCACTTTTTTAGCAGATGCGGTGAGTTTCTCCACCTGCTGCAAAGATGCGTCCATACCAATGAAATACGGATAGGTAACCTTCTCCTGTTCAACATCACTTTGCGTTTTCTTACCCATTTTGCTCTCATCGCCTATGAGGTCCAGTATATCGTCCTGTATCTGAAAAGCCAGCCCCAAGTCTCGTCCAAAACGGCGAAGCGCCTCTAATTGACTCTTGTCCGCCCCACCAATCCGTCCACCTGCCAAGAGCGAGAAAATAATCAAATCAGCAGTTTTATGAAGATGGATATATTCCAGTTCCTCGATCCCCGTCATTCCTTGCTCGCCTGACATATCGGCAACCTGTCCGCCTACCATGCCCCGCGCGCCACTCATTTCGGACAAATCCTCGACAATGGACAATAGCGCATCGGATGAAACACCGTGACGCCGTCCTGCTTGCACAATGCTGTAAAAGGCATGGGTCAACAAAGCATCACCCGCAAGGACAGCAACCGCCTCGCCGTATACCTTATGATTCGTCAGCTTACCTCGCCGATAATCATCATCATCCATGGCTGGCAAGTCGTCATGAATGAGGGAGTACGTATGTACCATTTCTACCGCACATGCCACTGGTAGCGCAGCTTCCCTACTTCCACCGAATGCTTCAGCAGCAGCGATCACAAGCAGAGGCCGCAGCCGTTTTCCGCCTGCGGTAAGTGAGTAATTCATGGATTCTCGAAGAACAGCGGGAATGTTCCAATCGACCGGGAACTGCTCGATCAGTGCGGATGAAACTACATCCGTCGTCCCGGTCAAATATTCCTTGAACGACGGTCTATTCAAGCCCTTCACCGCCGTTTTCATCCAATCCACCGCCAAAAGGCTTCTTGCGCAAATCTCCATCCTCTTCCACGATCATTTCAATTTTACGTTCAACCTGCTCCAGCTTCTGACTGCAAAGCTGAGACAGCTTCATCCCCCGCTGGAACAAATCAATGGCTTGCTCCAGAGGAACGTCTCCATGCTCCAGTTGTCCGACAATTTCTTCAAGAGCGGCCATAGCCGCTTCAAAATTCAATTCCGTTTCATTCGCCACCGTGCTTCGCGTCCTCCTTCATTCCCCATACTTGGCAGTCCAACTGCCCATCACTTACTTTAATCTTGATGGAATCTCCCGGCTGTACGTCTTTGAGCGACTTAATCAGCCGTTTCTCCTGCTCATCGTATACCAAGCTATAGCCTCGGGCCATGACTTTGAGTGGGCTCAGCGCATCCAGCTGACGAATTCCCGTGTGCAACTGCTGCCGTCCCGTTTTCGTAATAGCACGCATCGCAGACTCCAGCTGACGTTGCGCCATATCCGTCTGCTTGCGTGCCGAACGAATTTGTTCACGCGGATTAAACCGCTCTAGTACCTGACGCATACGTGCGTTCTTTTCTGCGTTCAAACGCGAACGGTTACCCGCTGCGCGAATCAGCCGCTGATGCAGCATGTCCATTCGCTCTGCATGCTGTAGCATATAACGGCGTGGGTGCAGCAGAACTGGCGAACGCTGAAGCCTCGCCAAGCGTTCACGGCTGGTTTCCAGCCGCTGCCGGAGGGCGTTGCGCAACCGTTGCTCACGCTGGAGTAGCTGATCCCGTAGCTCTGCCTGATTAGGCACAGCCAACTCGGCTGCTGCGGTTGGCGTTGCCGCACGCAAGTCAGCCACAAAATCGGCAATAGTAAAATCCGTTTCGTGTCCAACTGCCGAAATAACCGGAATGACCGATGCGTAAATGGCGCGCGCAACCGCTTCCTCATTAAAAGCCCACAGTTCTTCCAACGAGCCACCTCCCCGTCCGACGATCATCACCTGAACCTCTTGCATATGATTCATAGCTTCAATTGCCTTGATTATCGAGGGTGCGGCACCTTTTCCTTGTACGAGCACAGGATACAACACAATTCCAGCCTGCGGGTATCGCCGTTGAAGTGTCGTAATAATATCACGCACAGCCGCTCCGGTCGGTGACGTAATCACGCCAATGGTTGCCGGATGGGCAGGGAGATTACGCTTACGAGCAGTATCAAACAGTCCCTCTGCATCCAGCTTTTGCTTGAGCTGTTCGTAAGCCAGATAAAGGCTTCCTATGCCGTCAGGCTGCATTTGAGTTGCATAAAACTGATATTGTCCATCTCGTTCGTACACGGATACGTTTCCCCGGGCAATAACACGCGTACCTTCTTTCGGTACGAAAGGGAGCCGCTGATTATGGGTTGCAAACATAATCGAACGTATGCGACTCCCCTCATCCTTGAGCGTAAAGTACATGTGACCACTCGAATGATGCGTAAAATTAGAAATTTCCCCGCGTATCCATACATCAGACAGCACCTGATCCGATTCCAGTTTCATCCGGATATAACGATTCAGGTCCTTTATAGAGTAAATACGTTGTTCAGCCACAGGCAGCTGCCCTTATGCCAAACCGTGCGACCGCTTGGCCGCTACAAGCGTATTTTGCATCAGCATCGTAATTGTCATCGGGCCTACTCCGCCGGGAACAGGCGTAATCGGACCAGACACTTGCTTCACGCTCTCAAAATCAACGTCCCCCGCCAACTTTCCGTTCTCCAGACGGTTCATCCCCACATCTATCACTACCGCTCCGGGCTTCACGAACGAAGCATCAATAAAGTTGGCTTTGCCGATCGCAACGACTAAGATATCCGCTTGTCGACTTAGATCCGCGATATTCGCTGTACGGGAGTGGCACATCGTAACCGTAGCATTTTCACGCTGCAACAATAAAGACACTGGCTTGCCTACGATATTACTGCGACCAATAACTACCGCATGTTTACCAGCTATCTCTACTCCAGCACGCTTGATTAACTCAATAACTCCAGCAGGAGTACAAGGCAATAGACTATCGTCACCGATGACCAAATTTCCTACGTTCACCGGATGAAATCCATCTACATCCTTCTCCACTGCAATGGCGTCAATGACAGCTTTTTCATGAATATGCTTTGGCAACGGCAGTTGTACCAAAATTCCATGGATAGTACTTTGATGGTTCAGCTTGTCCACCAGTTCCAACAATGCTTCCTGCGAAGTATCTGCTGTTAACCGGTGAACCTCTGAGTAATAGCCGAGATCATGGCATGCCTTTTCCTTGTTTTTAACATATACCTGCGAAGCGGGATCTTCGCCTACCAATACAACAGCCAGTCCCGGCTGAAACCGGTGCTCTTTCAGACGAATGACCTCTTGCTGAATGCTTGCGCGAATATCCTGAGAGATTTGTTTACCATCAATGATCGGTACTGACATGTTTATCCACTCTCCAACCTGATTCAGTAGTCTCTACTTAAAAACGTGCTTTCAATTGCTCCAGTTCTTGAATCACTCGTCCCAGTACACCATTAACAAATTTACCGGATTCCTCGGTACCAAAGTGCTTCGACAATTCAATCGCTTCATTAACAGCTACCTTAGCTGGAACATCCTCACGGAAAATCATCTCATATGCCGCAAGTCTCAAAATTTGACGATCTACACGTGAAAGTCTGCTGATCTGCCAGCCTTTAAGATAATCCACCAACAGCCCATCAATGGCTTCCTTGTGCTCCCACGTACCCCGCACATGCTCCAAAACATACGCTCTTAAAACTGCCGCGTTTTTAACGACAACTTCCGCTTCGTTTTCCTCAGCGGCTTCCTGAAGCAACATGTCCACGGCTGCTGCCGCATCCACTTCATTCATTTCCATATGGTACATACTCTGTACCGCTAATTCCCTCGCCAGACGTCTTTTCATGCCCTGCCTCCTACGCTTGCCTATATCTATTTTTCATTCTAACCAATTTCCACAAAAAAACCTGTGAACGCATCCTCCAAAACGTTGGGCGCAAAGAAGCTACAGCTCTATTTTGGAGAACACGTATCACAGGGTTCATTTAAAAGGACGCCAACGCTGCGACAACCAATCGCCCCATTCCTTCCAAGGGAGGAATGAACCAAGCGCTGAATCGCTACGTCTTCCTAGCGTATATCCGATGAACACCATCAATGCAAAGAACAACATATTCCAAAAGCCTGCCCACAAATAAATAAAACCGAAAAAAATACCAGCCGTGATCCCCATGATCCGGCCCTTGTAACTTCCCCATATTTCTTTCCAGGGCATCAGGGAAAATCACCTCTATTCCACACGACTCTTAAAGCTGGGTGACTGAGAAACATTAGCGATGTACACCGACACATTGGACACAGGAATTCCTGTAATTTCTTCCACATGATCGTGTACCCCCTTCTGTACCTCGGAGGTTAACACCGGAATGGAGCTTTCCCCGTCTACAACCGCCCGAATCGTAATATCAAGTCCCGATTCTAACACGCGAACGCGTGCTTTCAAATCCTGCATCCCGCGAAATCGGGAAGCTGCTTTGAGGCACAAATTTTCAATGGTGTCCACAGAAATCTGAATGTCGCCATATTCCGTTCGTTGATCAATAGAATGCTGTACGGTTTGGTTCCGTCGAATAGAGATATAAAAAAAACGAAGACTCAATAACAACAGAACCCCTGCAATAATCAGGCTGGTAAACCACACCACTCGCTCATCCTCAATACTTAAAACATACGGAATGGCCCCGCTCAGGAGGAGGATGGCGAGAATGGAAATAATTCCGATACTTAAGCTGTACAAGAACAGCAGAAGTCTGTCCATAACTTTAGCCACGAAACACACAGCCTCCTTAAATTAGAGTAAACCCTCGACCCATAAGGGTCGGGGGTTTGTACAAAGTATCGCTCTATTTAACCCGTCCGGCGCCCAGCACTTCCGGCTCTTCTACTTTTTCGGCACTTTTGAATTGAACATCATGAATTTGCACGTTCACTTCAACAACGTTAAGACCTGTCATGTTCTCAATCGAACGCTTAACATTATGCTGAATAGCAGCAGCCACCTCAGGCAGACGGTTACCGTACTCAATAATGACGGAGACGTCTACAGCAGCTTCACGCTGTCCGACTTCCACTTTTACACCTTTAGATAAATTTTTGCGGCCTAGCAATTCGGCAAACCCACCAGCAAATCCGCCACTCATTCCCGCAACGCCCGGTACCTCAACGGTAGCCAGTCCGGCAATGACTTCAATAACTTCTGGGGCAATTTGAATCTCCCCAATTTCTGTACGTTCGAATTCGGTTGGCACTGTGCTCATACCTTCAACACCTTTCGGTCAAAATAAGTTTCATTCCAGCTTTGGATTTCAAAGCAGACATGCTCACTTATTATCCATACTATATCATTTGGCGTTCATTATGACAAACTGAGGAAATATACCGATTAAACTTCGTTTTCCTCCAAAAATTTAATATCAAAATCGCCTTTAATAAAGGTAGGATGCTCTAGCAAGCGCTGATGAAAAGAAATCGTTGTGGGTATGCCCTCAATAGCAAACTCAGACAAAGCCCGCTTCATTTTGGCAATTGCATCTTGCCGTGTAGGTGCCCACACAATCAGCTTGGCGATCATAGAGTCATAATAAGGAGGAATGCTATAACCTGGATATGCTGCGCTGTCTACCCGTACTCCAGGACCGCCTGGAGGCAGATAAAATCCGATTTTACCCGGTGCAGGCATAAAATTACGATCCGGATCCTCAGCATTAATACGACACTCTATCGCCCAGCCATTGATGGTGACTTCTTCCTGCGTAAAGGAAAGCGGATGTCCTTCAGCGACAGAAATCATTTCCTTAATCAGGTCTACACCAGTAATCATTTCTGTTACTGGATGTTCTACCTGAATACGTGTATTCATTTCCATGAAATAGAAATTATTGTCCGGGCCAAGCAAAAATTCGAGAGTACCTGCACCAGAGTATTGAACGGCCAAAGCTGCACGAACAGCTGCCTGACCCATTTCTTCACGAACATCCTGCGATAGTACAGGACATGGTGCTTCCTCCAATAACTTCTGACGACGACGCTGCACAGAGCAGTCCCGTTCGCCCAAATGGGCAACATTACCATGCTTGTCCGCTATGATCTGTATTTCCACGTGTTTCATACCGGTCAAGTATTTTTCCAGGTACACACCCGCATTGCCAAATGCTTTTTGCGCCTCCTGCTGAGCAGTAGTGATTTGCTGAATAAGGTTATCCTCATCTTCGGCGATACGAATACCTTTACCTCCGCCACCTGCTGTAGCCTTGATAATTACCGGATATCCGATATCACGTGCGATGCTGATCGCATCCTGCAAATCCTCAACCAGCCCGTCTGAACCCGGAATAACCGGAACTCCGGCATCCTTCATGGTCTGTTTGGCTACGGCCTTATCTCCCATTTTGTTAATGGCTTCAGGAGAAGGACCAATAAACGTAATATTACACGATTCGCAAATTTCAGCGAAGTCTGCGTTTTCCGCCAAAAATCCGTAACCTGGATGAATGGCATCACATTCAGTCAATGTAGCAACGCTCATCAGATTCGTAAAATTAAGGTAGCTGTCCTTAGATAGCGTCGGTCCGATACAGTAAGCCTCATCTGCGAGACGCACATGTAACGAATCCTTGTCAGCTTCCGAATATACGGCAACTGTCGAAATATTCATTTCGCGGCAAGCGCGAATGATACGAACCGCAATTTCTCCACGATTCGCAATCAATACTTTTTGAAATGTCATGACTTTATCCTCCCTGGGAGTAGTCTTGCCGAACCCTCAAAAGAGGGTTCAAACAAGCTTTTTACTCCGGTTTCACAAGGAACAATGGCTGGCCATACTCGACCAACTGTCCGTTTTCGGCCAAAATTTCCACAATTTCGCCCTTCACTTCAGCTTCCAGCTCGTTCATCAGCTTCATCGCTTCAATGATACATACCGTTGTTTTTTCGCCCACTTTGCTGCCGATACTCACATACGGAGCCGTATCCGGAGATGAAGAACTATAGAAAGTGCCTACCATCGGAGATACGATTTTATGTAGATTGCTTGCATATTCCCTCGGTTCCCCAGCAAGTCCAACATCGGACTGTACTTGTGGATTTGGAATAACAGCTTGTGGTGCCACTGCATAAGCAGGTGTTGCCACAGGAGCCTGTACCGTAACGATCTCGCTTTTGCCCGGTTTCCGGATCAACAGGCGAGTTCCTTCATTTTCAATTTCAAGCTCATGCACAGACGTTTCATCCACCAGCTTGATCAATTCCTTAATCTCGCTTAATTTAAACATCTCTATTAATCACTCCTTCAGCATTTTGCCGGTTGCTGATAACATTGTTGAAACAGCTTTATGTATTATATCACAATCATTAAAAATAGAAAGAGCCCGGAATAATGCAGAAATCCGGGCTTTTTCGCGTTTTTTGTCTTATTGTGTAACATACTGGACACTGATCTTATCCTGCGTTACATTCAGTTCCTTCATGACTTTATCGACAATTGTTACCGCTTGCTTAGCATCCAATTTTTCACTCAGAACCACTACTTTGTATTTATCAGCATCTTCCTCACGGACGACCGCATTGGCGAACTGCTGCTGAAGCTCTTCTTCAATTCCAGTAATTTTAGCCTGCTTATCTTCAAGTACATGTAATTCCTTTTGAGCCTCAGCAGCTTTCTTTGGTGTGCTGTCGTTCATTGCGGTAGTCAGTTCATCATTTTTCTTCTGATTTTCCACATCCCGTTCCAGCAAATAGTTGTCAATCACTGCTGCTGCTGTAGGTTGGGCAGCTTGATCGGTTGCCACTTGATCCAGTACCTGCTGGTCGGTTTTGGCTGTAGAGGTTGCTTTGTCGTCACTTTGTGCTGTCGCGTCCGTTTTAGTCGCAGTTGTGTTTTGATCGGATGTCGCCGGTTCAGTAGTAGGGGCAGCTGCCGTATCTTTATCGCCTTTTGAGTTTTCCGTTGCTGGGTCAGTTGTGGAAGCCGTATCCGATTTTGTGGAAGTTGCTGATGCTCCATCAGTTACTTCGCCATTCGTCACTACTTCATTTACCTTCAGTTCGTTCAATTGTTCCTCTGCCTTCGTCGTTGCTTCCTGTGCGGCATCCTGCTTAACCTTGCTCACTTGCTCACTATCGGCTACTGGTGGATTTGCAGGGCTCGAGTCCTCCGTAAACAAATAATACGCAGACAGCACGACCATTAAACTCAGCATGGACACCAGCCAAACGGTTTGTCTTTTATTATTCATGTTCCGTCCTCCATATTCATTAATGGTTTAAAATATAAACTTCTTTGTTCCTCAATTCCATATTATCCCTGCTTGCGCGGTACGACTGAAATTTTGTAGGAAGGTACATTTAGTCCCTTCTGTACAGCATCGACAATTAGCTGCTTCACTGTAGGGTTTTCTGCCCCCATAGCCACAACAAGCACTCCCCTCACCTGCGGTTTTACTTTTTTTGTCACAATCGGGGTGTGCTGACCACCTGATGACTCATAGGTGACAATCTCGCCATCACGTGTATATTGAGTAGTGTGCCGTTGTCCACCATTGGCGTCCGTCTCGTTGTTCTCTTCCTGCATATCTTTTACATTGCGTTGAACGATAACTTCTTCGGTGGAATCTACCGTAACCATGACATCGACGGTTCCTACGCCAACAATCTGCTCCAGCATCTGTTTCATATTGTCCTCAAAAACCTTCTCGATCCCGGCAAAGGAACTTTCTTCACCTGTTGTTGTCTCTAATGTAGGCTCATTTTTCATCACGCCAGGCGGCTCACGCCCTACGTTTTCTGGATCGACCTTTTTCACATTAACGAATGAATTAAAAAGCATGATCGCTACACCGATAAGGCCAAGTATAAGCAGCCAACGAAATGAGTTGAATCTTTTCGCCCCATCCGCCCCTCCACCCAGCCATCGCTCGAGCTTTTTCAGCCATTTGCTCATTTCTGCTCACCTCCTGTTACCATTCATGTGTTCCATCCTGCGAAGAAACCACCTGAACATTTTTGCTGTCTATCCCCCATTTTTCACGTAGAAGTCCTGTAATTAAGTCAAAAGCTTTCGTATCCGTTGGTTTTCCGTCCTCAGCAGTTTTATCAGGATTACGATCATCTTCTCGCGTTCCTTCATTAAAATCTGAAGTTTTTGTATGTGTCGGCTCCACACGAATATTCACTGTCTTTTCGGCCACAGGCTCCACCATAATCGGCTTAGCATCTGCACCAGGCGAGACGTCTGTGTTTTTCTTTTCTTTTTCTGGCTGCTGCTCCGCCAATTTGACCACTACCGACTGGACACCCGTTCCTGCCTCCAGCCCCGATTCCTTCTGTTGAATCTTTGCAAGGGTAACCTGGACCGACTGAATTGCTAACCCAGTATACTGTTCCAATTGTCCTTTCATTTCCTTAGCTACCTCTTTGCCAGCCCATTGCATGGAGCTTTGTTCTTGCTGTTGCTTTAACTGGCTGCCTTTTGCCAAAATCTCCTCCAATGTCGGTTCCCTCTTGCCTGTCTCAGCCTGACGTTGAAGATCCAATGCTCGCCCTAAAACCTCGGAGGGGCTGCTGCTCAGTAAGCGCACGACCGGAGACAGCAACGTCAGCAGAATAAGCAGGCTGAGAACGAGTTTGACATACCTTTCCATAGATCGGCTCGGTAAGATCATATCGACAAAAGAAGCCAGCAACACGATTAGCACCAGTTCCTTAAGCCAACCTCCCAGCCAGGTCACGTCACTCCCCTCCCCCCTTGTTGGTTTACGTGCATTGGTTCACCTCATCATGACCGTCATATTTCCTGCTGCGAGCATGATTGTAATCGCAAGGAAGGACATTAAACCCACTGCCGCCAGTGCCGCGAAAACATAAATCATGCTCTTGCCGATCGCATCGAGACATTCCACAATAGGCGTATCACCCAAAGGCTGCATGATCGCTGCTGTCACTTTATAAATGAGAGCCAGTGTCAGAATCTTGAGAGCAGGAAATGCGCACAGGAACAAAATAATAATGACTCCTACCAGACCAATGGCATTTTTAACGAGCAGCGAAGCCGAAATGACTGTATCTGTCGCATCTGCCAACGCCTTGCCGACCACCGGAACAAAGCTACCTGTAATATATTTGGCTGTGCGGATCGTTAATCCGTCAGTAACTGACGATGTCAAGCCTTGTACCGAAATGACTCCTAGAAATATGGTCAGCAACACTCCCAGCACTGCTACTCCAGCGTTCCGCAACAGATCGGCTAGCTGGGTCAGTTTGTATTTGCCTGTCAGCGAGTTGACCAAGTAGAGCACAGCCGAGAAAAACAGTAGCGGGAAAACCAGCGTATGAATGACTGTTCCGACTGTGTTGATCATAAATACAATCAGCGGGTGGGTCACCGAAACTGTTACGACGTTACCCATCGAGGCTAACATGGTAAACAACAAAGGCAACATTGCCATCATGAAGTGAATCATGCTATCAATCGCTTCTTTGGCATAACCAATCGCTACACTAAAGCTATTAATCGCCAGAATGATAATGACCATGTATACGATAGCGTAGGCCACTTTGCTGACCTGTTTGCTTTCAAAAGCACTTTGCAGCGTTTCCAGCACCATACTCATAATGCTGAGCATGACGATGGTGACGAGCAACTTGGCATTTACCCGGATTTCATGGATGAAAAAATCAGCTATAGCGCTCAATACACCCTTTATGCTGAACCCTTCACCGCCTGGAAGCAGCATGTCCATGAAGGAAGGCGTTTTCTGATCAGGGAAAAATCCGCCGTATTGCTGCATGAGCCCGTCCCAATAATGTTCTACTTCATCTTTGGGCATTTGCTCCGCCTGCTGTCTGATCCATTCGTTTGTCGGTGTATCTGCAAAGAGGACCGCAGCTGAGGCACACCAGAGACATAGCAGCAACATTGCAATTACTTTGAGATTCGGCATGCCCCCTAGCCTTTTCATGGCATCACCCCCTCAGGCGGGCATCAGCTTCAGAATGGTATCAATAATAATGCTGATAATCGGGATTGCGAGCACCATAATGAGTACCTTTCCGGTAAGCTCAATTTTGGAAGCAATCCCGTCTTGTCCTGCATCCCGAACGATTTGCGCTCCAAATTCAGCAATATAAGCGATACCGATTATTTTCAATACGGTTTTAAAATAGATCATATCCATGCCTGAAGACCGGGCCAGTCGCTCCAGTACAGCAACCACAGATCCGATCTTGCCAATCAGCAGCAAAAAAATGACGATTCCCGCAGCTGTTGCAATCAAAAAGGCAAACATCGGCTTCTGTTCCTTAATGACTAAAATGAGGACTGTGGCAATGAGGGCGAAGCCCACCACCTGAATGATTTCCATGTGTCCACCTACTGAAAAAGAAAGATAGATTTGATCTCTTGCAGAAGGTTATCCAGCATTCGCACCACCATGAACAGGACCACGACGAAACCAATGACCGTTACCCAGTGGGCCATGTCTTCTTTGCCCATTTGCTTTAATACGGTATGAATCATAGCGATAATAATGCCAATTCCGGCAATCTGGAAAATTGCGTTCACTTCTAAATTCATTCGAGCACCCCGCTAATAGATCAAAATGACGATCAATGCTCCGATCAGCAGTCCCAGGCTCCTGCTCATACGCTCGTACCTCACCTGATCTGCCTGCGCCTGCGCTTCCTCATGGGATAACTGTTGGATGGTCAGCGCAATGTGCTTGATCTGGTCTTCACGGTCGCTGGTTCCAAGACTGTAAGCAAGCTGCCGCATCGCTTCCTTCTCGGCTTGCTTCATAGAGGAACGGTTCCACGAGTCTTCAATAGCTTTATGCAAGCTTTCTCTGGCAGTCAGGCCAAAAGAGGGGTGCATCCAGCGTGAGGCTTGCTGAAACAGAGTGCGCAGCGGCTCTCGCAAGGGCTCTCCTGTCTTGGCGAAAGCATCTGGTAGCGGAGACACCCCGTAGGAAACCTCGGTGGTCAATCTTTGCAGCGCAAGAATCAACTCCCTGATTTGCCGCGGCCTCATCGCAAACTGTCTTGCCCGCTGCCAGCCTGCCAGCGTAGCGGCCAGTATAACCAAGGCTGCACCCAGCAGCTTAAGCATAGGAGATGCCCCCATTCTGCCCTTCTCCAGGCAGTGTAAGCCTGCGCTGCTTGGCATCTGCCAGCCGGAATGAGACGCCCCGGCTCGTCCGCTCCAGCATGACGTAGAGTTGAAACAGCTCTTGTCCTGTAGTTAATCCAGCAAACGCAGACCGGGTCGCCATTTCAGCCACATCGCGGCCATGTGCGGAAGCAATGACTGCAATGCCTGCATGAAGCGCTTCGCGCACCGCCTCCGCATCTTCCGGTCGTCCGATTTCATCAACAATGAGGACATCCGGTGACATCGAGCGGATCATCATCATCATGCCTTCTGCTTTCGGACATCCGTCCAATACATCGGTGCGAGGCCCGACATCAAAACCGGGGATACCTTTGTGACTACCAGCGATCTCAGAGCGTTCGTCTATAATGCCTACCTTGAGTCCATTCCGTCGCCCCCCGTTGCTTTCCATCCCTCCGTAACTGAGTTGCCGAGCCAAGTCCCTAAGCAGTGTCGTTTTGCCATGCTGAGGAGGGGACAAAATGAGGGTGTGCCGGATTTTCCCGGACATTCGATCTGCTACATAAGGCAATATCCGATCAGCTATGCCGGGAATTGCACGAGCAATTCTTACATTAAAGCTGCTTATATCCCTCAAATGCTCCACTCGTCCTCGGTTGAGCACGGTTCTCCCTGCCAAGCCAATACGATGACCGCCAGGGATCGTAATAAACCCTTTACGAAGCTCCTCTTCCATGGTATACAGGGAATGATTGCTGATAAAATCCAGCAGTCGGTGGGCATCCTCACGGTCAGGCTTATAGGCTTCCACATGGTTCAAAGTCAGCCGACCAGCAGACGTTACAAAATGATGATCACCATTTGCATTAATTTCCAACGGCCTTCCTTCCCTGACCCGGATTTCTTCCAGTTGCTTAAATACCGTTTCTGGAAGCCTTCCGAGTATACCGTGCAACGGTTCGGGAAATAATTCCAGCCATTCCATACCGATGCCGCCCCCTCACAGTTGTCCTTTTTCTTTAAGACAAGTCTATGGTTGACTCTCGCTTTTTATGCCGAAAATATATTGAAAACCTAGGCAAACTTTTGCTAACTCCTATCAACACTCAACAGACCTTTCTCCCGCTTGTTTAAGCACCATTCTCTAATTCGCACAATAAAAAAGGGCCTCTCAAAGCCTTGTCGGCTAAGGGATACCCTTGGGTAGAAAAGATAGATTCAGCAAAAAAAGAGGCTGCCCCTCAGTCTAACTCTCACTGATGGAACAACCTCTTAACCTACTGCTGTATTCTATGATTTATCAAACTATAAATAGAGGGCCTGTATCAACCTTTACCTATCATAAGCATCGTTCACATTAGACATATTCAGTGTCTAGATCTCACGTTGCAGTTATTAACGACGGTCCTGCGGTCCACCCACAAACGCTTGCTCCTCGGTGTCCAGGTTATAAGCTGTATGCAACGCCTGAATAACCTCATGAAGTTTACCCGCTTCAATTACACACGATACTTTGATCTCAGATGTGCTTACCATTTTAATGCTAACGCCTTGCTCTGCCAGTACGGCAAACATTTGCGCAGCAACACCCGGATGACTAACCATTCCTGCACCTACAATGGACACCTTCACCAGGTTTTCCTCAGACGTTACTTCACGGTACGGAAGCTCTCCACGAATACCTTCCAGCGTCTTCAGTGCTGCTTCACGATCCGTCAGAGCTACTGTAAAGGAGAAATCCGCTTTACCAGCTTCAACCCCGCTTTGTACAATAATGTCTACATCAATTTTGGCTGCCGCCAGTGTTCCAAATACTTTCGCCAGTACACCGGGGATATCGGCGACGCCCAAAATACTGATTCTTGCTACATTTTTATCATATGCAATCCCACTGACTACAACGCCTTGTTCCATTACTGCATCCTCCTTTACGACCGTTCCTTCATTATGGTTAAAACTGGACCGCACAATCAGCGGTACCCGGTTATGTTTGGCATATTCTACCGCACGAGGATGCAATACAGCTGCACCCAGATTAGCTAATTCCAGCATTTCATCATAAGAAATTTCTTTTAGCTTACGAGCAACCTTCACGATCCGTGGATCTGTTGAATATATGCCGTCCACATCCGTGTAAATTTCACAGGCGTCCGCTTGAATTGCCGCCGCCAGCGCAACCGCCGTCGTATCAGATCCACCACGTCCCAGCGTCGTAATGTCTCCCTCTGCAGACATCCCTTGGAAACCAGCTACAACAACGATCTTGTTGCTGCTCAGTGCATCCAGCACACGCTGAGGTTGAATATCCGTAATCCGTGCTCGACCAAAGTCAGATTCAGTACGGAAACCAGCCTGCCATCCCGTAAACGATACCGCTTCATGACCCAACTGCTGAATAGCCATCGACAACAAGGCGATTGAAATTTGTTCACCTGTCGTCATCAACATATCCAGCTCACGTGCAGGCAACTCCTCATTCAACAATTTGGCCTGGTCAATCAGTTCGTCTGTCGTGTCTCCCATTGCGGAAACGACCACTACACATTGATGCCCTTCACTCTGTTTCTCCACAACGCGTTTTGCCACGCGTTTCATGCGCTCCGTGTCACCGACGGAACTGCCTCCGAATTTCATGACATACAATGACAACGATATTCACTCCCTCAGACTCAACAGTATGTAACCTTGAGATGGCACCAAACGACTTGAACGTGACATCCTGCGGCATAACTTTAGTACAGTATAATACGAAAGTGCTGTACGGAGCCATTGTTTTTTAATATTAGTGCTTATAAAAATATCCCCTGCCCTTAACAAGGACAGAGGAAATCTAAAAGCTGCAAAATTTATGCGCGGGAAATGTATTTACCATCGCGTGTATCAATCAGCAATACGTCGTCCTGGTTGATAAACAATGGAACCTGAACGTTCAGTCCTGTTTCAACTTTTGCATTTTTAGTAGCACCTGTAGCGGTGTTACCTTTAATACCCGGCTCAGTGTCAATAACCTTCAGCTCTACGCTGTTAGGCAGGTTAATCCCGAGAATTTCACCATTATAGCTAATGATGTTTACATTCATGTTTTCTTGCAGGAAGTTAAGTTCCCATTTCAGTTGATCGCTGGAAAGTGTGAATTGATCATATGTTTCATTATCCATGAATGTATGCTCGTCTGCGCTCGCATAGAGGTAAGACACACCACGGTTTTCAATTTGCGCGCGGCCGATCGTTTCACCCGCACGGAATGTACGTTCAACAGTGTTGCCGTTACGCAGGTTTTTAAGCTTAGAGCGCACGAATGCCGCACCTTTACCCGGTTTTACGTGTTGGAAATCCAGCACCGTAAAAATATCTCCGTCTACCTCGACGGTCAATCCTGTTTTAAAATCATTAACGTTAATCACTAAAATACCCCTCCTACAGGACTGTTATCGTTATTAAACGACTGTAAATTCTTTGCTCGAATGTGTTAATACCTTGATGCCGCTATCTGTAATAACGATATCATCCTCGATCCGTACACCGCCCAATCCAGGCACATAAATACCTGGCTCGACCGTTACAACCATACCCGGCTCCAGAATATCATCGCTTACCTTAGACAGGCGTGTAGATTCATGTACTTCCAGACCCAGACCATGACCTGTGCTGTGACCGAAATTGTCTCCATAGCCATGGCCAGCAATAATATCCCGGGTCAGTGCATCCGCTTCAAGGCCTGTCATGCCCGGCTTAATATGTTCGAGTGCGTGAAGTTGCGCCTTAAGCACAATATCGTAGATCTCACGCAACTGAGGCGCTAAATCCCCTTGTGTAGCCACTGTACGTGTCAAATCGGAGCAGTAGCCATCCAGCAACGCACCAAAATCAAACGTAATTAGCTCGCCTGCTTGTACTAACTTAGCACTGGCTACGCCATGAGGCAATGCCGAACGAACCCCGGAAGCCACAATGGTGTCAAATGAAGAGGATGTAGCTCCCTGCTTGCGCATGAAGAATTCCATTTCCAGATCCAGCTCACGCTCGCTGACACCTGGCTTGATGTAAGGTAAAATGTGTGCAAAAGTAGCATCTGCCAAATCCGCTGCCCGCTGCATCACTTCCAGCTCTTCTGCATCCTTGTACACCCGTAGCTTCTCCACAATGCCCGACACCGGAACCAGTGAAATAGGTGACAAATCTTCGCTATAAGCTTTATGCGTCGCAACAGTTACAGCGTCTTGCTCGAAGCCTGTTTCGCTGATCTGATGGGAAGACAGTAATTCTTTCACCGTTTCCATGACCTGTGCAGCGTGCTGCACCACCGTGAAGCCTTCGGCTTGTTCGGTCGCTTGTGTCATATAGCGAAAGTCAGTCAGCAAATAGCTATGGGATTCCGTAATCAGCACATAACCCGCCGAACCTGTGAAGCCTGTCAAATATCGACGATTGACAGGGCTAGTAATCAGCATAGCCCGCAGATTATGCTCGCCCAGCGCCTGCCGCAGCTTTAACACCCGGTCATTCTTCATCTTTCATTCCGCTCCCCTCTGTCAAATAACCAAATGCTATTTTAACACAGGGGATAGGCGCTTGAGAAGTTTTTGTTACGTTCAGCCCTCAGCTTTCTCAGGCTCGCGCTTTCTTTCATCCGTATACTCGACAGCAACGGTATATCCGATAAATAGTCCCCACAGTATAAACACACAAATTTCCGTATATAAGGAATTCCATGTTAACCGATCAGGAGCATTCATCATTCCTAGCTTAGGACCTGTTAATACAAATAAAACAACCCACCAAATCAGACCATACACAATTCCGGGTATAGGACCCTTAAATCTGCGCAGCAACAGAGTGTACACCAGTGAAGCTACGACGGATAATCCAATAAAAAAAAGTAGCCCTACCAGATGTCCCGCCATGGTGTTCATAAACGAATGCTTGAAAAAAGGCTCCGCGAGAAAGCCAGGCGCTACTACCGTAAAATGCAACTTATAAAACAGCCAGCGCAGCAATCCCCAGAGTAAACCCGCAAAAAAACCCAACTCAAGTGCAAAAGGAATGAGAGGCGTATGTATTTTGCCTGACTGCTGCCTGCCTCTACCACTGTCGTTATGATGACGTTGATCCTGAGATCCGCGAGACTGCTCCTGTTCATGTCCTATCTTGGGTATAGAGTAGGTTTCACTCATGTTGTTTAATCCCCTTTCAATATGCAAACTTTTCCCATCGTAAAGACAATTGCAATCGGAAATGCATGTACGTTCATCGGATTCTGCATCCATTTTGCTAGGTAGTATGCTCCAAGGGGGAATAGTTTAACAATGAACAGGAATGCTGAATAATGGCAGCTTTCCAATTGAGGGTACGGACTCGTTTTTTACATTGACAAAATTTCAATCCTCTATCATAATATAATGATGAAAATGATAATCATTATCATTTTCTAAAAACATATATACGGGAGAACGCTTCTATGAAAAAGGGATTAATCGGGATTTTATTGTTAATGGTTTTTACGCTCACTCTGGCAGGTTGCGGAGCAGCCGACAAAGCATCGGATAAAGATCAGGCAGCCACGTCGGGTAGCAAACCGACTGACACAGCGACTGGTCCTGTGACGGTAAAGCATAATCGTGGTGAGGTCACGCTCAACAAGCCCGCACAGCGTGTCGTAGTGCTGGAATGGACATTTACAGAGGATTTGATTGCGCTGGGCGTTCAGCCGGTTGGTAATGCAGACAATGCCAATTACAAGGTGTACGTGACACCGGAGGCGGCTCTCGATAGTAGCGTGGTCGATGTCGGCACGCGTAACGAGCCGAATCTGGAAGCGATTGCTGCATTGAAGCCGGATTTGATCATTTCCAATGTTGATGGAAATGAGGCTATCTATGAGCAACTCAAGGCCATCGCTCCGACGATCGAATATAATCTGAACGATGGTAACGGCTACGATCATGATAAAATGGTAGAAATTTTTAATAGCATCGCAGTTGCTCTTGGAAAAGAAGACAAAGCTAAGCAGGTGCTTGCCGAACTGGATCAGCATTATGCTGAAGCCAAAGAAAAGCTCACCGCTGCTGGCAAGTCGGATTATCATTATATACTGACACAGGCTTTCACTTCGCAAAATGCGGCCAGCCTTCGTATGTTTTCAGATAACTCAGTCGTCGTGGCAACACTGGCGAAGATCGGCATGATTAACGATTGGAAACCGAGCAAAGTTGAACAGTATGGCTTTTCAACCGTAGGCATTGAAGCTCTGTCTGCCGTTCAGGACAGCAACTTTATCTATATTGTTCAGCCGGACGATAATGTTTTCGGCGCACCCATGAAAAATAATTCGGTCTGGAACGGTCTGAATTTCGTTAAAGAAAAACGTACCTATTCACTGAGCGGTACGACATGGACATTTGGCGGCCCCCTCTCTTCAAAAGGGCTGGTTGACCAGGTTGTCGGGGCAATTACGCAATAAGTTGTCTCCAAATATTCATTCGGTTTTATAATGAGTAGCATTTATGTGAGCAGTCTGAGCTCCATAAATGCTTTTTTTATAAGCCTGTGGCATGAGCTTTCTCCACGATAAGAATTTCTACCTTCTCCGTTAAAAGCAGAATCTTAGCTTGGAGTGGCCTAATTACTACACTCAGTTTCATCTAACTAGATATTCCCTTCCAAATTCGATACAATATACAAAAAAGCATGTATTAAGAGAGGTGAGACGGTTGTCACAAGCATCCAAGCCTGTGAGCTACGGCGGTCAGGCAGTCATTGAAGGTGTCATGTTCGGCGGCAAGCGTGTCAATGTCACGGCAGTTCGCCGCAAAACTGGCGAAATCACATATTTGGAAGTACCACGCAAGGAGCAATCCTGGGTATCCAAATTCCGCAGAATTCCTTTATTGCGGGGGATTGTAAGCATCATCGACTCCAGCGCCAAGGGTACCAAGCATTTAAACTATTCAGCCGATGCGTATGCTGATGATGAAGTAGATCCGGAAGAACGCGCTGAGCAAAAGAAAAAAGAAGAATCTCGCTGGAGTCTGAGTATGATGATCGGTGTGGCGGCAGTCGGTATTTTGTCATTCCTGTTTGGCAAAATTGTATTGACTCTCGTTCCGGTTATTGTAGAGGATTTCCTATTCGGTAGCTTGTTTCACAGCCAAATTTTGCATAACCTCGCAGAAGGAGCTATTAAGCTGATTCTGCTACTGGCTTATTTGTGGGGTATTTCCCAAACTCCGTTAATTAAGCGACTGTTTCAATATCACGGCGCAGAGCATAAAGTAATTACAGCATTCGAAGCAGGGGAAGAACTAACCCCGGCCAATGTACAAAAATACAGCCGTCTGCATTACCGCTGCGGTAGTAGCTTTATTATGCTGACCGTGATCATCGGAGTACTTGTCTATTCCCTATTTACCTACGATAATCTGTGGGAGCGCATGGGGCAACGGCTTCTACTGCTTCCGATCGTACTGGGGCTTTCTTTTGAATTTCTCAAGCTGACCAATGCTCTTCGTGAAATTCCGGTACTTCGTTATTTAGGTTACCCCGGTCTGTGGCTGCAACTACTTACCACCAAAGAACCGACTGATGATCAAGTGGAGGTATCCATTGCCTCATTTAAGCGTATGCTTGAATTGGATGCTGAGTTGGAAAACGTACCTGTAAAGGAGACCTTCAACAGTCCGGTCCTTGATCCTGTGAAAGGATGAGTGAATAATGAACAGACATGCCGTTATTTTCTGGCTTACCCTTGCTTTGGGTGCATATGGGATTGTGGATATGCTATGGAGAGGAAGCTGGGGCTTTCTCATGAGTTTACTAATTCCCGTCCTTGTTTTTGCAGTTATATTTCTGCTATACAAATACCTGCCAGGGCAACGCAATCGTACTCCCAAAATCAAACCCTCTGTGCGCACCATGGCCAAAACAGCCAACGCACGTAAGCAGCAGACTACAGGCAAGCGCAAAGCGTATCCTTTTCATGTAATTGAAGGTTCCAAGGGCAAAAATGAAGAAGAACAACCTAAATATCATTAATGATAATCATCCTTTAAAATGTAGCACAAAGGAGCCATCACCCGCGTATTCAAATATGACCGGGAAGAGGCTCCTTTTTTACACCCTTTTAAATTAACTTTAACTGCGAGTTAGTGTTTATTTCATAGCGTACATGGTATCCTTCATCAATTGGTACTTGCTATACTGCTGCTGGTAAGAAGTGATGCTCCATTTGTGGAAAAAAGCATCCCCTGCCTGCACACCGGAAGCATACAACAAATCACTTTGCTCTGTAGAAATGTTAAATTGTGCAGTGCGGATACCCAATGTTGGAATTTTAATCGTCCGATACCGATTCTCCTGCTCAATATATCGTTCATCGTGTGCTGATAGCATGGTATCAAAAATAGCCTGCAGCATGGTCAATGGACCCCGTATATAAGAAACTTTGGTCTCCGTCCCCGTTTTGCCCACCATTTGAAACCCTACCGTTGGAATCGTTTTGGCCTCACGTTCATTTACAGGCTCATCAAAAAGCCACAACGGCAAATTGCTTAGTAAAGCCCCATCAACTACAAATACAAATTGCTGAGAAAAAGTCTTTCCCTTGGCAAGTGCAGAATCAAGCCTTAACATAACGGGATCAAAAAAATAAGGGATACTTGTGCTCATCCGAATGGCTTTAGCTACCTCCAGTGAAGAGGGATTGATACCAAAACGTTTGATATCCTCAGGAAGCACCAGAATGCGTCCATTCGTGATATCTGATGCAATAATGCGCAGTTTGCCAGGAGGTAAATCCACGAACGTACGCACTCCCTTAGCTCGTAACAGCTCACGTACCCAGTGCTCCAGTGCCTCCCCTGAGTAGAGCCCTTTTTTAAGAAAGATACGAGCTGCTGGTCCAACCCACTTAATATTGAACACTGGAGAACGTCGTAACAACTTGACCAAGGGGGTTTTCTCAATTACGGCTTTCATTTCATCCGCAGAGTATCCCGCAGCCAATAAAGCAGCTACAATAGCACCTGATGATGTACCTGCCAAACGATTGAATACAATTCCATGCTCCTCCGCAGCCTTAACTGCACCCGCCAGCGAAATTCCCTTAACCCCTCCACCCTGGAACACAGCATTGATCAGCATAGATCAAAAAACCTCCGTTCTCTTGGGAGTAAGCAGTTCTACTGCTTATGTATGAGAACGGAGGCCCAAATAGAACCTATATGATCCAATTTATATCACATTTGATAATAATTTTGAAGAAGCTGAATGAGTCCGTATGGATTTTTACGCAAATGCTGTGCACTAAAGTAAATATCCCCTTTGACCTGTTTATAATCTTCGTTCAGTTCAAGCTGCTTAATTAGCTCTTGAGCCGTTTGCCAGCCCTTTTCAGGGGTGCCGATCTTATAAGGAGAATGACCGATATACAGCTTAACATCTGAGTTTTTGACCTCATTGGACCACCATGCGACAAGCTTGTCATATCCCGCCGCTGGGAAACCGATACTCCAGTAAATTTGTGGAGCTACATAATCAATCCATTCTTTGTTAATCCAGGTTCTTACATCCGCAAACGTCGTATCATACGCTGTAACGCCTGCCTTCGTGTCTGAACCCGTTAAGTCCTGAGATTTGTTACGCCATACCCCAAAAGGACTAATTCCGAATTGAACTTTAGACTTGCTGGCATGAATGCTTTTGCCCAAATCGCGAACAAAACTGTTCACATTATCTCTCCGCCAGTCGCCCTTGCTAGAGATTTTGTTGGTATTATATGCTTTGAAGGTCGCATCATCATCAAAAGTCCCGCTGTAAGGATAAAAATAATCGTCCAAATGGACGCCGTCAATATCATATCCGTTCACGACCTCCATAATCGCCGCAATGACATGCTGACGTGCAGCCGGAATTCCTGGATTGATGTACAATTGGCTACCATTCTTAACAATCCAGTCCGGATGTTGATTAGCCACATGGTTTGCAGCCAAACCGCTGGTTGTTCCTGTAGAATTCGCACGGAACGGATTAAACCAGGCATGGAATTCCATCCCTCGCTTATGCGATTCGCTAATCATAAATTTCAAGGGATCGTAGCCTGGATTTTTACCTTGGGTGTTGGTCAAATACTTGCTCCATGGTACAAGACTCGATGGATAGAGCGCATCACCGCTGGCACGAACCTGAACAAATACTGCATTGATGCCCATCCCCTGCAAATCATCGAGCATTTTAGTAAACTCCTGCTTTTGCTTCTCTGAGCTGCTTCGGGCAGCGGAAGAAGGCCAATCTCCGTTAATGGTAGAAATCCATGCTCCACGCATGGAAGTTGAAGCCTTTACCTGAACAACATTTGCCTGTGAAGAACTTGAACCGTCCTCACTAGTAGACGTTGACGGTGAAGTGACAACCGCCTGCTCATCATCGATGGCTCCCTGATCTGTACTTACACTCTCCTGATTGCCAGATGCAGGCGTATCTGATATAGAGCCGCTGCTTCCTGCAGAAGTGTTCCCGCCAGTAGAGACACCTTCCTTACCACTGCTTAACGTAATAACTCGCTCTGAAGCTTGCCAATCCACTTTTAATCCCAACTCTTCCCCAACAAAACGCAGAGGCACCATGACTCTCCCGCTTGTCATACGGGCAGATGCATCCAGTCGAACTGACTTGCCATTCACTGTAGCGCTTTGTGCACCGTTCTCCATAGATATATTTTTGTTCTGTGCTGTAATCGTTACCGTACCGGACGATTCCGACCAGTTGACCTGAGCGCCCAATCCCTCACTAATCACTCGCAAAGGAACCATCGTAACATTGGCTCCCTGTACAATATACGGTGACGCGTCACTTTGCAGGGACTGTCCGTCCAATATAATTTCAATATTACCAGTTGGAGCTGCTTGAACTCCAGGAACGATGGCAGTCTGCACTGCTAAGAGTAGGCCAGCAGCCAATGCCACTATTTTCTTTCGATTCATATTATTACAATCCTCCGCTAACCCTGTTAATTTTAACCCCTATCTTGTCCTGCTATATAATGGATAGACGCTAATAACCGGATATTTGTTGCGGTCGGGACAAATAAAAAAGCATCGTCCGTAAGGACAGATGCTTTTAGGAATCTCCACTCAATTCCTTGTGTATGTCATGAAGCTGGCGCAAGCGATCTTCATCCCGACGAAAATACTCAACCAATGTTTCGATACGGGTGATGGAATCCCAGCTCAAATGATGCTCAATACCTTCCACATCTTTATATATCAGGTCCTTGTCAACCCCAATCATATCCAGAAATTGCTCTAATAACTGATGGCGATCAACCAACCGTTTGCCGACCTTTTTCCCTTTCGGTGTCAAAATCAGTCCCCGATATTTCTCATATACAAGATAATCGTCCTTATCCAACTTCTGAATCATTTTGGTGACGGACGAAGGATGCACCTCTAACCCCTCTGCGATATCCGAGACACGAGCATAACCCTTCTCATCAATCAGTTGGTAAATGCGTTCCAAATAATCTTCCATGCTTGGCGTTGGCACTTGTTTCCCTCTTTTCTGTTATTGAACGGGCGCTTACCGCCTTCATTTCCTGCGTTAAACCTACTATGTAATGATACATGTTATCATTGCCCATTGGCAAGTCGCATCCCTCCACTCACAGCTATTGCCACGATTTGTTCAATTTAAGCGGGACACACTAATATCGTCGTCCCTGTATCGTTTATTTCTGCGGCAATATGTTAAAGTTGGACACCAGAGCACTGTGGATTTATTTCGAAAGGAGCGTTAGTCATGTCTACGCTTGAGCGTACTCCTGTCCAAACCAGAGGAACCAAGCCATTTTTGCCTGATCTGGTGTTTTTTGAGCCAGACGCACTGAATTATCCTAAGGGCCAGCGTATTATGGATTGGGTTAAAGCCAAGGATATTCCGTATCGGATGACTACCTCTCACAACCGAATTACCAATTTACCAGGTGAAACTGAAGTTGAAAAGTACCGAATGGCAAAAAAAACTTTGGTTGTCGGTATCCGTAAAACGTTAACTTTTGACCAATCCAAGCCCTCTGCCGAATACGCCATCCCCATTTCGACTGGTTGTATGGGGCACTGTCACTACTGTTATTTACAAACAACCTTGGGAGCAAAGCCGTATATTCGTGTATATGTCAACACTGACGATATCTTATCAGCAGCTAAAGCTTATATCGAGGAGCGTGCGCCTGAAATTACCCGTTTTGAAGCAGCTTGCACCTCCGATCCAGTTGGTTTGGAGCATATCACCGGAACGCTTGAAGACTTGATTCGTTTCATGGCAGATGAAGAATTTGGTCGTCTGCGTTTTGTTACTAAATATCATCATGTTGATCCATTGCTGGATATTAAACATAATGGTCATACTCGCATCCGCTTTAGCATTAATTCCGATTATGTTATTAAACAGTTTGAACCTGCAACTTCACGCTTCGAGGAACGTATTGAAGCCGCTGGCAAAATCGCACGAGCCGGTTATCCACTGGGGTTCATCATCGCACCCATCATCTGGTATGACGGCTGGGAAGAAGGTTACGGCGAGTTGCTGCGAAAATTGGGAGAAACCTTGCCACAGCATGCTACAAAAGATTTGACGTTCGAATTAATTCAGCATCGCTTCACCAAAACATCCAAAGCTGTCATCGAGAAACGTTATCCGAAAACCAAGCTGGAGATGGACATAGAGAAACGCAAGAAAAAATGGGGCCGCTGGGGACAAAACAAATATGTTTATCCCGATGAACAGCAAAATGCACTGCGAGAGTTTATCACAGAGCGCATTTTTGAACATTTCCCTTTAAGTCGTATTGAATATTTCACATAACTAGCATCCAATCTGGGGTAATCCGTTGTAAAAATAGCGTTACATCGGTCATATGATCCGTTACCAGTAAAATGCCCGTAATAACTAGTAGTATGCCACCTGTCTTGATGAGGATGGAGGTATAGCGAGAGGATAGTCGAACAGAGCCTACCAGCAAAGCTAATACAAAAAATGGAATCGCAAAGCCAAGCGCATAGCCTGTAATCAGTTTGAACCAAATGTGATGCTCTACTGCCGCCAAAGCGATAATAGCTGTTAGCATGGGACCGATACAGGGCGACCAGCCTGCCGCAAATCCAATTCCGATTACAAAGGAACCGGCGTACCCGGCAGGCTTCCATGTCCAGCGAAGCTTATGCTCCCTCATTAGAATCAAAGGACGCACCACACCAAGAGATACCAGCCCCATTAGTAAAATAAGTGATCCCGCTACCACTCTTAGCGCATCCCCATAATTGGCAAACCATTTTCCAAGCAACCCGACACTTGCACCCAGTGAATAGAAAACCACCGAAAAGCCCAATACAAAAGCAAGCGTATGTCCCATCGTACGATAACGAACCTCAGCCTTGTGCCGTCCTTCAGCCAGTTCACGCGCAGACATCCCTGTCATATACGATAAATAAGATGGATACAGCGGTAAACAACACGGTGAAAAAAAAGAAACCAGTCCGGCTATGATCGCCAACCCAGCGTTGATATTTGTCATCATTATTTCCTCCCACCTGTCTTAAGTGAACACAAGCAAACAAGCCCTGCCTACTAAAACATACGTATAGCGGGAGCAAAATATGATGCAAGCCAAAAAGCGCATGCCCAGGAAGAATAATTCCCGAACATACGCTCATTACGCTCTTTTATTTTTACATAGCGTTCTACTTTACAACCGCACCATTCGGCATACCTTCCGGTACGGTGGCCAGCGTAAGCTGATCTCCATGTGATGCTGCCAAAATCATACCTTGCGACAACTCTCCCCGAAGTTTTACTGGCTTCAGATTGGTCACACAGATCACCTTGCGCCCAATGATATCTTCAGGTGTATAAAACTTCGCAATCCCTGATACTACTTGCCGCTGCTCATAACCAAGGTCAAGCTGAAGCTTCAATAGTTTATCGGCCTTCTTCACAGGCTCGCAGGCGACGACCTGAGCAACGCGCAGTTCCACCTTGGCAAAATCCTCAATGCCAATCTCTTCCTTTGCCTCCGGTGCTTCCTGACTCGTCTCAGATGCATTCTGCGGTTGAGCTTGTGTCGTAGCTTCCTCCGGCTTCTTACCTCCAGTCATCGCTTCCACGATAAAAGCAACCTCTTGCTCTGAATCCAGACGCGGGAAGATCGGATTACCTTTGACCAGCTGCGTTCCTTCCGGAATACGACCGAACTGTTTGCCGCTATCCCATGTAGTCAACTCACCTTGGCTAATACCGAGCTGCTCCCAAATTTTATGAGGAGCACGGGTTAAGAATGGCTGGAGTAAGATAGAAGCGATGCGCAAGCTTTCTACCAAATGCAACATAACAGATGACAATTCGCGACGTTTTGCCTCATCCTTAGCCAAATTCCATGGTTGCGTCTCGTCAATATACTTGTTGCTACGGCTAATAAATTGGCTAATCGCCGTTAATGCCACGGAAAACTCCATGTTTTCCATGGCTTCTTCTACTTTACTATAAGTCGATGTTGCCATGTCTTCCAAAGCTCCGTCGAATGCTGTTACATTAGCTTCATAAGCTGGAACCTTACCATCAAAATATTTATCTACCATCGCCACGGTACGATTCAACAAGTTGCCCAGATCATTTGCCAAATCCGAATTAACTCGATCTACAAAACTTTCTGGTGTAAATGTTCCGTCTGCCCCAAAAGGCACCTCGCGCAGTAAGTAGTATCGTAGTTGGTCCAGACCATAACGGTCAATCAACGTCACTGGGTCTACAACATTGCCTTTAGATTTCGACATTTTACCGTCTTTCATGAGCAGCCAACCATGTGCAAATACTTTTTTAGGCAACGGAAGATCCAGCGCCATCAGCATAATCGGCCAATATATCGTGTGGAACCGTACAATCTCTTTACCTACGATATGCACATTTGCAGGCCAGAATTTATCATACAGCTCGGTATTGGAAGAGCCATAACCCAAGGCTGTGATGTAGTTGGAAAGTGCATCAATCCACACATACACGACATGCTTCGGATCCCCCTTCACCTTAATGCCCCAATCGAAGGTAGTACGGGATACAGCCAAATCCTCCAGACCCGGCTTGATGAAGTTATTGATCATCTCTTTTTTACGTGATTCCGGCTGGATAAACTGCGGATTCTCTTCATAAAATTGCAGCAACCGATCAGCATACTTGCTCATACGGAAAAAGTAACACTCTTCCTTGACCAGTTCTACAGGGTGTCCACTATCCGGGCTTTTTCCTCCAGCCACATTGCCATCGGCGTCCTTCACCACGTCAACCAGCTGAGTTTCTGTGTAGTACGTCTCGTCAGGGATGCTGTACCAGCCTTCGTATTCTCCCTTGTAAATATCGCCTTGCTTCAGCAAACGATCAAAAATTTCTTGTACAACAGCCTTATGGCGTTCCTCCGTAGTACGGATAAAATCGTCATTGGAAATGTCGAGCTTCCGCCACAGTTCTTGAATACCTGCCACAATATCATCTACGAAACGTTGCGGCGTTTTGCCTGCTGCACTTGCTTTCTGCTCAATCTTCTGACCATGCTCATCCGTTCCTGTCAAATAGCGCACTTCATAACCGCGTAGCCGCTTGTAACGGGCCATTGCATCTCCCGCAACCGTCGTGTAAGCATGACCTATATGTAGCTTGTCGCTCGGATAATAGATCGGTGTCGTAATGTAAAATGTGTTCTCATTGGACATGTGTGTTGCCTCCTGTTTTGTTCACGGCAGCTATAAGACCTGCTGACATGATGGTACTCCAATTCATGTATTTGGCACAAATTGGGCACAAAAAAGACCCCCGCCCCTATGGGACGAGAGTCACCTCACGCGTTACCACCCAATTTTCCTGTATCCTCGCAGACTACAGGCTTCACCGGTCACATCTGACCGCCCATTAACGCTGGAACACGCCTCCCCCTTACGATTGCCTCCCAAGCACTAATAATTGTGGCAAATACGCTCGAAAAAGGTTCCTCCAGGACCATATTCAGGCTTCGCTCCAGACCGGTTTGCAGCTAACCCCGGCTCTCTGTACTGGGCGTTTTACCCTACTCATCCCTTCGCAGGAAAACAATATTAACCAAAATATAACCAAATCCGCATAGCGCTGTCAAGTCAGACCCTTTTCAGAGTGGGTAGCCAAACGATCTTCGCTAGACCTATCTGTTCCCTTTTTTGCAGGAGGGACCAAATCTACGCCGCCCGGATGAAAGGGATGGCACTTGGCTATACGCTTAGCAGCAAGCCATGAACCTTTGAGCGCACCATGCATCTCTACCGCCTCCAACGCGTACGCCGAACACGTTGGATAGAATCGGCAGGTAGCCGGCTTTAACGGTGAAATATAGGAACGATAAAACTTAATCGGAGCCTGTACCACTCTGCGTGTGGTGATTTTCATTTCAGTAGCCCCCGTGGCTGTGAGTGTGACTGCTCGTCTGTCTGAATCCCCCATCCGAATTACTGTCAGTATGCCCATTCTTCTGTTGACAATCTTTGCAATAACCAAAAATTTCAAACTTGTGCTCGACGATTTGGAATTGATCCGTTGTATCCGTCATTTGCATTGGGCAAAAAGAAATCGGTAATGTTTTCTGACAGCTCAAGCAAATCATATGGTGATGGTGATGATGCTCATTACAGCTCACCTTGAACTTCATTCCATCCTCAAAAGATACCTGTTCCAGTACACCCAATTCCTGCATTACACGCAGATTACGATAAACCGTATCAAAACTAAGTCCACTGTACTTCTTACCCATATATTCATAAACGTCTTTGGGGGACAGATACCCTTCATTCTCGGAAAATAACGTGGCCAACGTCTTGCGCTGATCTGTAATACGCAGCCCCTGAGCGGACATTGTTGCAATAATTTCATCCTTTGTCAGCATGCGTTTCACCCTCCCCTGTCTGTAGTTTCAGGTTTTCTGATGCAGGCTTAGGCTTGCATCTATTTATTATACCACGATTAAAGTCAATATTATAAGAGATATTCGTATCTATACATAAGAAAAAGACGCTCTCCGGCGCTACGATTAAATTCGCAGCAGGAGAACGCCTATATTCTGCAAGTGACATCGACTTTTAAACGGTGAATGACGAGACCCAAGGTCTAAGCCGGTAAACAGCACCGGTTAATTCATATTAATTTTTAATAGCTGGTAAAGGCATGACTACTACGGAAACTGGCAAGTTACTTCCTGCAGCAGCAGTGAAATACATCTCTACACTTTCCTCGATATGCCCTGTGCGATACAGCACACTCATCTCATTTGGAGCCCATACCGCGCCGTTCGTCGGGATACCCACAACCTGATTGTTTACCATCGCATAGCCGGAATATTCGCCCCCACGCGGGTTGAACGTAATCAGTGAATACGGCGCTACATGATCCAATTTAACTTTATATACAACACCAAAATTACCGGCATTGGAAGCAGAAGAGCCGTCCAGACCGTCCGTACCAATCAGGTTCGGGTCTACCTTATTATCACCAAGAACGATACGTTGAGCTGTTTTACCAACCTCTTCGGTATAATTGAGCGAGATATCAGCATTAGCGTACGTTCCACGGTTGTGAATACCGTCCTTAGGCAGTTTTGCCAGAGTAGGCATCACGGTCAACGGATCTACATTTGCATCTAACACAATAACCGTGTATTGAATAGGTTGATCCGTATATAAATCGGATAACAGAGAAATGACCTGTTTTTGCTTGATTTTTTGTGCATTCAAATCCTCTAAAATAATGCGATTTTCGCCAGGATTTAGAACTGTGCTAGAACGCTTGCTTCCATCCTGCATGGATTGAAAATATCGTTGAATCGAGACTTTACCCGCAGCCGTGGCAAATTCAGATGGTCCAGCAAAACCGGAATTTTCGACATTTATATTGGCAGGAGTGATATTGTTGTTGGTCGCAATCACGTACATCTTCACATCTCTACCCGTTTCATTGACATGATGGACGAGTATGCGCGTGCTGCCTGATCCGGTTTCTTGATACACGATACCATCCTGGAACACACGTTCTGGGCTGTTAGCACGGATCAAAAGACGCGGTGAAGAAGTACTTGTCACTGGAATAGTAGCCATGGTAGGCACCTGACTGCCGTCTACTGTATATTTATCACCATATGGTGTGAAGATTTTATTGAAATCATCTTCGTTGTACAGCAGTTCATTTGTAATTTTAATCGTTTCACTTTTGGTACCTGTTGCGCCGTGCTTATCAGTTACGGTGAGCGTAATTGTTACATCACCTGGTTGGAAGAAGGCAAGTTTCTTATTCTCCCAATCACGCTTAGTGATAGCATTCTCATCATCTGTACTCAGGTCGGTAATGGTGATTTTCTCGCCCATCTTGTACTCTTTTTTATCAGTTGTAAACAGAGCCACTGGCGGCTGATTTGGTGGTCTTACTGTAATTGTAACTGAGTAAGGATCACTCCAGTTCCCAGCAGAGTCAAGAACAGAATAGGTAACTACATATGTACCCGGCTCCTGAAATACGTCCTGCTTACCTTCCCAACGTTGGTTTACAATCGGAAGACCTGTAGGAGAAGATTCCTTCGTCAAATACGTAACTTGGGTTTCGCCCGCATAGATATCTTTTTGCTGAACCGTGAAGGAAGCTTTAGGTTTCTGATTCAAATCCATGATAACTTGTTTAGTCGTATTATTCACAGTATAAGGAATATTTAAGGCCTGTGTAATCGAGGTCAATGGCACCATAAATACGTTCTTTTGCTGAAAAGCCGGTCCCTTCATTTGTCTGGCTTCACCGTTAACCGTATAAACCTTGCTGTCTGTTTTGAAGCGCATGACATTTGTTCCTTGTGTGATTACGGTTTCTTTGGTGGCAGTGTCATAACTAAACTGCAATCCGACACGGCTGACAAGAGAACGGATAGCTACATAGGAAACTCCGTCCTTAACAGTCATCGGCTGAGTTGCTGTGTACACCTGTCCGTTTTGTTCCATTTTCGCGCTGTTTAAGTACAAAATCAATTGATTAGCACCCATGGATGTTGGAGCTCCACCAGGATTGGTGATCGTTCCGTCTCCACCGTATACATCATTGGAAACGTTCGATCCGTTGGTTGTATCCGTAGGCAGGCCAGTCAATGGATCATTGGAAACGCCTGTGTTATTAGGTGTAACCGTGTCATTTTGTGTGCTAGTTCCATCTTGATCTCCGATGCTATTCTGAACGCCTGAATCAGCAACATTGGCCTGAGCCTGCTGTGCGCTAACCGAATCGGTGGATTGAACGGTTGTTGATGCTGCTTCTGCTCCTACAGGGGCTACTGCGGCCACCTGAGCCACCGCAAGGGCGGTGAGCATGGTCCATTTCTTGAAATTCATTGTCTGTCTCCTTCTATCACCAAATTATTATCATTCCCGTAAAAAGTCATACTATTAGACGCGTCAGTTGTTAAAAAGTTTCTGGAAATTTTGCTGATCATGAAAAAAAGGGAACTTTCTCCTGTGACTGCAAAAAATTCAACAACAAAAAACCGCCGCCCATCTGACCTGATGTGGCGGCGGCTTCATTACTAGGAAATAGCTTTTGAACCATTTACATTATGATGGACGACAGACAGCATTCTTTCCTGCAGTCTCCAGACGACCCTCTTCAATGAGTCGGTAAGCACGTTGAACTTCTTCATCTGTAGGAGATGGAACTCCCTCCAACGGATACTCCTTACCAAGCATTTCCCACTTGTAAACACCCATTTGATGGTAAGGTAATATTTCGAATTTCTCGACTCCGTTCAACGTTCCGATAAACCGTCCCAAATTCAATAAATCTTGCTCGTCATCATGAATACCCGGTACAAATACGTGTCTAATCCACATTTTGCGCCCTTGCTCAGACAACCAGCGAGCCGTACTTAACATACGGTCGTTAGACTTGCCTGTAAGCTTAATATGCTTGTCATTGTCAATATGCTTAATATCCAGTAGCACCAAGTCTGTTACGTCCAGCAGTTCATGGATACGGCCCGCGTCATTAAAGCCGTTACTGTCCAGTGTCGTGTGCAAATTCCACCGACGTTTCACTTCTTTGAACAGCTCTGCGACAAAATGAGCTTGCAGCGTCGGTTCTCCACCGGATACGGTCAATCCGCCTCCTGAAGAACGGTAATAGGCTAAATACGGCTCAATCTCAGCCAATACCTCCTCCAACGTCATCGGATTACCTTCATTCAAGGCCCAAGTGTCCGGGTTATGGCAATATTGACATTTCAACAAGCATCCTTGCATAAAGAGCACGAAGCGGATGCCGGGACCATCGACGGTCCCGAAGGTTTCCAATGAGTGTATGTGACCTTTCAACATGTTGCATCATCCTTCCCGCATCCGCTATGCGTGCGTCATTGTAATACTTATTTACATTGTACCGTGGAAAGTACGGTTAATAACATCCAATTGTTGTTCACGAGTCAGCTTGATAAAGTTAACGGCATAGCCGGAAACACGAATCGTCAGCTGTGGATAGTTTTCTGGGTGTTCCATTGCATCCAACAGTTGTTCGCGAGCAAACACATTGACATTCAGATGATGTGCGTGGCTTCCAAAGTAGCCATCCATCATCGAAACAAGGTTTGTTTTGCGTGTTTCTTCTTCTTTACCCAGTGCTTTAGGCACGATGGAGAAGGTGTTCGAGATACCATCTAGACTGTGTTCATAAGGCAATTTAGCCACGGAACTCAGAGATGCCAAAGCACCTTTTTTATCACGGCCGTGCATTGGGTTTGCCCCTGGTGCAAACGGTTCGCCTGCTTTACGTCCATCCGGTGTTGTACCTGTTTTCTTACCGTACACTACGTTGGAAGTAATAGTCAGTACAGATTGAGTAGGAACCGCATTACGATAAGCTTTATGCTTGCGAATCATGCTCATGAAGCTTTCTACCAGTTCCACAGCGATGTTATCTACACGGTCATCGTTGTTACCGTAGCAAGGGTATTCGCCTTCGATTTCAAAGTCAACAGCAATCCCTTTTTCGTTACGGATTGGTTTAACTTTTGCAAATTTAATGGCACTCAAGGAGTCGGTAGCAACTGACAGACCCGCAATACCACAAGCCATGGTGCGGAGAATATCACGATCATGCAACGCCATTTCAATGCGTTCGTAGCTATATTTATCATGCATGTAGTGAATAACATTCAAAGTGTTCATGTACAGTTTTGCCAACCATTCCATCATAGGTTTGAAGCGGCTCAACACTTCTTCATATTCCAGAACTTCGCCTGTAATGGCTGGGAATTCAGGCCCTACTTGGACGCCAGATTTTTCATCTTTACCACCGTTAATTGCATACAGCAGAGCTTTAGCCAAGTTGGCACGAGCACCAAAGAATTGCATTTGTTTACCGATTTTCATTGCCGATACACAACAAGCAATACCATAATCGTCTCCATAAATCGGACGCATCAGATCGTCATTCTCGTACTGAATGGAGCTAGTTTCAATAGAAACTTTCGCACAATATTTTTTGAAGCCTTCAGGCAATTTTTCCGACCACAGTACAGTCAGATTCGGCTCCGGTGCAGGTCCCAGATTGTAGAGGGTGTGCAGGAAACGGAAGCTGTTTTTAGTTACCCGAGTTTCTCCAGTTACGGACATACCACCAATGGACTCAGTAACCCAAGTTGGATCTCCACTGAACAGTTCATTATAGTCAGGTGTGCGCAAGAACTTAACAATACGCAATTTCATAACAAAATGATCGACCAGTTCTTGAGCTTGTTCTTCTGTCATTGTACCCTCTTCCATATCACGTTGAGAGTAAATATCAAGGAAGGAAGATACACGTCCTAAGGACATTGCTGCACCATTTTGTTCTTTGATTGCTGCAAGATATCCAAAATATACCCATTGGAAAGCTTCTTTCGCATTGTTAGCAGGTTTTGAGATATCAAAACCGTGTTCAGCAGCCATTTGTTTCAGTTCATTCAAAGCACGAATTTGTTCGGAAATTTCCTCACGCAGACGAATTACATCTTCTTCCATGGAATCAACTTCAAGGCTTTTCAGTTGCAGTTTTTTATCTTGGATCAAGAAGTCTGCACCATACAAAGCTACACGACGATAGTCACCGATAATACGACCACGACCGTATGCATCTGGCAGACCAGTAATGATACCAGCTTTACGAGCTGCTCTCATTTCATCTGTATAAGCGTCAAATACACCTTGGTTGTGAGTTTTACGAATATGAGTGAAGATATCAATGATACTTTCTGGTACTTCAAAACCATAGGCTTTGCAAGCGTCGATCATCATCCGAATTCCACCAAACGGCTGCAAAGAGCGTTTGAATGGAGCATCTGTTTGTACACCGACAATTTGCTCTTTATCCCGGTCCAGATAACCCGGCTTATGTGAAATAATAGTGGATGGCGTATTCACGTCTACATCAAGCACGCCGCCGTTTGCCAGCTCTTTTTTGGTAAGATCGGATACAATATCCCACAGTGCAGTTGTGTTGGCGGTAGGACCAACCAAAAATTCTTCATTGCCAACATAAGGTAAGATATTGGTTTCAATAAAATCGTTGACGTTGACTTCTTTAGTCCATTTGCCTTTTTTAAAACCTCTCCAGCCAGATTGTTGCTCTTGTAATTCTCTCTCAATCACCGACATGTAAATCCCTCCAAATTGTTTGGTCTTCCGGACTTGTGATTTTTTTCACGATAACGCTATTTCTTGAGCCCGGCCTGTTCACCGATGCCTTACGCTCAGTGTCGGGACCTTTCTTACACCCTTATTGTAGAATAATGATAGAGTGTAGTATGTGATAAAAATCACAACATGAGTGATTTTTATCACTTTATTTTCCCTAGCTTCGCGCCTATATCCTTAGCCTTGCCGTTCACCTCCCTTCCCAAACCAACAGGCCCTCTATATAGAGAGCCTGCATCGGTATTGAACGAGAAAATGCTTTTTCACAAGCCTCTTCGTACCTATTATATTATTGGTCAAAACGTCCGTAGAAGGCATTGCGATAGACATCAGCCAACTCCGTAACCAGTGGCAACTTCGGATTCGCAGTTGTACATTGATCTTCAAATGCGCGGTCAGCCAGATAGTCTACACGTGATTCGAAATCCTTCGCATCGAAACCGATTTGTTGGAACGATTCCTCGATACCGAGTGTTTTGTTCATCTTACGGATTGCTTCGATCAAGCTGTTAACCCCTTCTTCGGTGGTGCGTGCAGGCAGTCCCAGTATGCGCGCGATTTCTGCATAACGCTCATCCGCAACAAAGTGCGAATATTTAGGGAACGAAGCAAATTTTGTCGGTTTTTTCGCATTATAGCGAATAACGTGCGGCAGCAAAATGGCATTCGTGCGGCCATGCGCTGTATGGTATTGTCCACCCCATTTATGTGCAAGACTGTGGTTAATACCCAAGAATGCATTAGCAAACGCCATACCAGCAAGTGTGGAAGCATTATGCATTTTTTCACGAGCCAGCTTATCACCGATCAGAGCCGATTGTTCTAGGTATTGGAATACCAATTGAATGGCTTTAATTGCCAGACCATCTGTGTAATCATTAGCCATTACGGACACGTAAGCCTCGATAGCATGTGTCAGAACGTCCATACCTGTGTCCGCTACAGCTGTTTTAGGCAGCGAATATACAAACACTGGGTCAATAATTGCCACATCAGGAGTCAACTCATAGTCAGCCAGCGGGTACTTCGTGTTACCCAGGTTTTTGTCCGTAATTACTGCAAACGATGTAACTTCGGAACCTGTACCCGAGGTTGTAGGGATAGCTACAAATTGTGCTTTTTGGCCCAGACGTGGGTACTTGTAAATCCGTTTACGGATATCCATGAATTTTTGTTTTAAGTTATTGAAATCAGTATCTGGATATTCATAGAACATCCACATGCCTTTAGCCGCATCCATTGGCGAACCGCCGCCCAGTGCGATGATGCAATCCGGTTGGAAACGTCTCATCATTTCTGTACCACGTTCTACCGTAACTGTCGATGGATCTGGCTCTACTTCAGAGAACACTTCGATAGCTACCGGTGTTTGGCGTTGATGCAGATAATGAATAACACGATCCACATATCCCAGTTTTACCATCATAGGGTCCGTGATAATGGCTACACGTGTGATATCAGGCATTTTAGCAAGATACTGTGTCGAATTTTTTTCAAAATAGATTTTGGAAGGTACTTTGAACCATTGCATATTCACCGTCCGTTTCGCCACCCTTTTCACATTAATCAAATTGACTGCCGATACGTTCGACGAAGTCGAGTTACGACCGTACGAACCGCAACCGAGTGTCAACGAAGGAAGATTGGTGTTGTAAATGTCGCCAATCGCACCATGTGTGGAAGGTGCATTTACAATGATACGTCCTGTTTGCAGACGGTTTGCGAAGCGGGCGATAACGTCCTCATCGTTCGAATGAATAGCGGACGAGTGGCCCATGCCCCCGAATTCCACGACTTCAGCAGCGCGTTGAATACCTTGTTCCGCATTTTTTACTTTATAGCAAGCCAATACAGGACTCAATTTCTCCGCAGACAATGGGAATTTTGTTCCTACCCCTTCAATCTCAGCGACCAAAATTTTAGTTCCTGCTGGTACTGTGATACCACTCATTTCAGCAATTTTCACAGCAGACTGCCCGACGATTGCTGGGTTCACTGCACATTTCTCGACATTCATAGCTCCTTGAGTGAGCTTAGCTGCTTCTTCTTTATTTACAAAATAGCAGCCGTTAGCGATCATCAATTTTTTCACTTGTTCGAAGATTGGCTCTTCGATAATAACCGCTTGCTCGGAAGCACAAATCATACCGTTGTCAAAAGATTTAGAGAGGATAAGATCGTTCACGGCCTGCTTGATGTCTGCTGTTTTTTCAATAAAGCAAGGCACGTTACCTGGGCCTACACCCAGAGCAGGTTTACCGCAGCTATATGCCGCCTTAACCATGCCTGATCCACCAGTTGCCAGAATCAGAGCCACATCCGGGTGATTCATGAGTGAATTTGTCTTATCCATCGATGGAGCTTCAATCCATTGAATACAATCAGCTGGAGCACCATGTTTGACGGCTGCTTCGAGCAAGACGCGGGCTGCTTCCGCACTACACGATTGAGCAGATGGATGGAAACCGAAAATGATTGGGTTACGTGTTTTAATGGCAATCAACGCTTTGAACATCGTAGTCGAAGTCGGGTTTGTCACTGGAGTGATCCCCATGATAATGCCGACTGGCTCTGCTATCTTTTGAAAACTGTCAAAATCATTGTCTTCAATGACACCGACGGTTTTTTCATTTTTGATACTATGATAGACATATTCTGTTGCAAACATGTTTTTGGTGATTTTGTCCTCGTACACACCGCGTCCTGTTTCTTCAACAGCCAACTTCGCCAGGTACATGTGTTTATCCATCCCTGCGAGTGCCATAGCTTGTACGATTTCGTCAATCTGTTCCTGATTCATACTCATGAAAGCTTGCTGTGCCCGGTTCCCCCGGTCAATCAGCGTTTGAATATACTGCTCTGCGCTTTGCTCTTTTTGGATAACCTCGTTTTTAACAGCCATTTCCCTCATCCTCCTGTTATCTCGTGTACTATCTCTTGTTCACGCACTGATCGTAACACAGCTTTTCAAGATATATTGTGATTTTTTTCACAATCTATTTAAAATTTTATTTTATGAAGTGAATTAAATCACAAAGTTTGGAATTCTGCCACTTTTACCCCCTCTTCTTGCCCCAAAAACGCATTGCGCAGGTATATAATGAATTTGAATTGATCAAGTTGCAGATAAAAAACATAGGATACAAAGGGGAAATGGACGATGAGAAACCCTACAAATGTAATGGAAGCCCGCGGCAACACCTGTTGCTTCTCGGAGGCCAGCTTCAACCGGTTGCAAGTGATGATGAAAGATCGAGTTATGCCAGAAAGCTCGCATCTGTTCTGGGAAGGAGATACAGCGGATAAGCTGTTTTATATTAAGCGCGGACGCGTGAAAGTAACCAAAACAACGGATGAGGGTAAGGAACTTATTCTATATATGTATCAAAGCGGCGATCTTGTTGGTCAAGCCGATCCATTTTTCGGTACTAAGCATTCCTTTTCTGCTGAGGTTCTGGAAGACAGTGATATTGGCGTAATCGATCATACAGATCTGGAGCTACTTATTTGCCAGCATTGTGATTTTGCGATTGACTTTATGAAATGGATGGGTTCGCATCATCGCATTACTCAGACTAAGTTCCGCGATTTGATGATGTACGGCAAGCCTGGCGCTTTATGTTCAACACTCATCCGTCTATGCAATACCTATGGTGAGCCTCACGGCGAACATATCCTGATTCATAAAAAAATTACTCATACTGACTTATCAAATATGATCGGTGCGACTCGGGAAAGCGTAAACCGGATGCTTAGTGATCTACGTAAGAAAAATGCAGTTGAATATGATAATGGCATGATTGTTGTCAAGGATTTGGAAATGCTGCAAGGCGTATGTCATTGTGAATTGTGCCCTCGTGAGATTTGCCGCATATAATAAATCGTTTTTTACGTAAAAGGGAGTGTTATAAGCCATTATAGCTTATAACACTCCCTAATTTATTTCCACTCCTCTACTTATACAGAAGCAGTTGCGAAGCATTTTAACAATAGTCCTTCTTCTGGCAACACACTTTTTAAAACTGTAAGCATAGATAACTTAAATTCCCCATCTCATAGCTTCTATGGATGACCTTGGCTTTGTTTGCAGGATTACCACTCCCCATTGCAATAAACAACGGTACAAAGTGCTCTGCTCTTGGTACGGCCTGGCGAGCATACGGTGCTTCGCTTTCATAGTGATCCAAAGCCTCTATATCTCTACTTTGCACTTTTTCAATAATCCAATCATCAAAATCTATAGCCCAAGGTTCTGTTTTCGTTTCCCCCCATTTGACGATACGCAGATTATGAACAGTCACTCCACTGCCAATGACCAGAATATCTTGTTCTCCCAGTCCACGCAGCACTTCACCAATGGCATATTGTGCTTTGGGCGAAAGATATGGATTTACTGAGATCTGAACTACCGGAATGTCTGCCTCAGGATACATACGATGCAACAATGTCCAGGATCCATGATCCAGTCCCCTCACCCGGTCAGTTTGTACGTCAATGCCCTTTTGTTCATATAATTTTTCCAGCTTATTGGCCAGTTCCACAGAACCATGTGCTGGATATTTCACCATGTACAGTTCCGGTGGGAAACCGCCAAAATCATAAATGGTATCGTACACGTCATCCATCGAACTGATCGTCAACGTTTGCGCTTCCCAATGAGCAGTAAAGATAACAACCGCTTTAGGGCGAACGCTTTTCCCCAGTTGCTCTAAAAATGAAGTGTAGTCCGTCTGTTCAATAGCAAGCATCGGTGAGCCGTGGGCCAAAAATAAAGATGGCATCATATAAAGATCCCCTTATCATCAATAGTTTATTTTATTCATTAAGTAACTTTATGTAAGTAATAATACATAAGTAACAAAGTAATATCAACACAGATTTCAACATACACTTAAAGATCAGAGATTCCATAAATAAAGATTGATATAGGTATAAGGTCATAGTAATATATAACTAATAAATTTAAAATTTCACTATATTTCGATACAAAGGACTGGTTTCTATGGAAATACATACTTCTAATTGCCCAAAATGCGGTTCCGTTTTTCGTCAAAACCTTAGAAACCTGTGTAGTTCTTGTATTCAGGAAGAAAATATATTCTTGGACCGCTGTTCTAACTATCTATGGAAGCATCCTTCTACTCATACTCGCCAGCTCAGTGACGTAACCGGCACACCTATAGAATTGCTCACAGATTGGGTAAGAGCAGGCAAGTTTCCCTCCACATACAGTCAGCTTGATTATCCTTGTGAATCCTGCCGTTCCCCCATTTATGCAGGAAGACTTTGCCATTCCTGCTTGGGTACATTCCGTTCGGCCGCGCTGGATATTCAAACCCGTGTGCCCCGCCGTGCAACAGCAGGATTATTCTCAGTTGCAGGGCGCGTCAAAGGCTATTAAGCCGTGCTGCCTATGTAGATCATTTCTGTAAAATGGATAAGTAGCCCTATACACAAAATAAAAAAACAGCCTTTTTCCTAGGAAAAGGCTGTTTTGCTATGAGAAACGCTTATTTAGTTTGGTGCTCATCTAATCCATTCCTCAGCCCAAAATTGAATCTGTTCCATAACCGGCTGAAGTGCACGGCCTTTGGTTGTTAGCTCGTATTCAATACGGACAGGAGTTTCTGGATATACATGACGTGTAAGAATTCCTTCATTTTCCAAATCTTTCATCCGCTCTGATAACATTTTGTCACTCATTGTGGGAATCAGATTGGAAATATCCTTAAACCGCTTAGGACCGCTCATCATGGATTGAATAATTAATCCATTCCAACGCTTACCCAAACATGAAAAGGCGGTTTCAAAACGCGGACACATTTTTGTAAATTGCGGTTGACTCTCCAAATTTTTCACCTTCTTTTGCATTTCGGTTTGATAAAGCTTTCCTTTTGTTAGTATATATCATTTTAGCATACTTTATCCCGAAAGAAAACACTTTCTTCTTAAATTAAATACCTGCGCTGATAAAGTTGCCATGACCAAAACTGATTATACAACAAACCAACACAGCAGGTATATGTCTAAATCGTTAAATACAAAAAGGCGGAATCCCTAGAGGTTCCGCCTATCAATCTGTTCATTATACAGCTCATCAAAATGTGATGATTGTTATTATACCAACACTCCACCGAGAGGTCTTACAGGTTCACTTCTTCCATATATTGGTTTGTTAATATTTGTCGGAGAAGTCCAACGAATGCTGTTGGCGATAACTTTCAAAATATCAGGCTGGTAATAAGTCGGATAGGTCTCATGACCTGGGCGGAAATAGAATATCTTACCGCTACCTCGGCGGAAAGTACATCCGGTTCTAAATACTTCGCCGCCTTCAAAGTTACTAACAAATACCAATTCATCCGGCGCTGGAATATCAAAGAACTCGCCATACATCTCTTCCTGCTTCAACAAAATTTTGGCGTCTATGCCTTCTGCAATAGGATGTGACGGATTCACCGACCAAATAATCTCCTGTTCACCTGCCACCCTCCATTTCAGATCACAGCTAGTGCCCATTAGGGCTTTGAATGGCTTTGAAAAATGGCCCGAGTGTAGCACAATCAAGCCCATTCCTCCCTGCACTCGCTTTACAACACGCGCCGTAACTTCATCGCTCACCTGATCGTGGGCTTTATGCCCCCACCACAGCAGCACATCTGTGGAATTCAGGATCTCTTCTCCCAAACCATGCTCGGCATCATCACGAAGAGTAGCTGTTCGAATGGCAAATCCCTCTCCTGCCAGGCCGTCAGCCAACGCTTTGTGTATCCCGTCAGGATATGTCTGTTTGGCTTCATCATTCAACTTTTCGTTCAAAAATTCATTCCAAATGGTGACGTTAATCATCAACATTTCCCCCTATTAGGTTAGACCCACCACATCTCGCTCAGCGGTTCTTCAATTAATACCTGGCGAAGATTGTGGACAGCCTTAGTAAAGCCTTCCTCCACGGACATCAGACCATCTTCATGCTCAATACTCACTACATAATCGTATCCCACCAGACGCAGAGCACTGATAATATCTGCCCAGGTTTTTACATCATGTCCATAACCCACAGTACGGAACTGCCAAGCGCGATCTAGCATTTTGGTATATTCCTGCATATCGGTAAGTCCATATTTATTTACATTGACCGGATCAATCGTCGTATCCTTGGCATGAAAATGGTGAATGGCTCCCTCTCGGCCCAAAATTTGAACCGCCTGCACTGGGTCAATTCCCTGCCACCACATGTGGCTCGGATCCAGATTAGCACCAATGACCTCTCCCGCAGCTTCACGCAAACGAAGCAAGGTCGCTGGTGTATGAACGGAGAAGCCTCCGTGTAGCTCCAGCCCAATTTTAACATGATGATCTGCTGCAAATTTTCCCGTCTCAGTCCAGTAAGGAATAATTTTATTCTCCCATTGCCACTTCAACACTTCCTGAAAATCATTAGGCCACGGAGCCACAGGCCAATTTGGATATTTCGCATCCTCATGATCACCCGGACAGCCAGAGAAAGTGTTCACAACTGGAACTTCCAGCTTTTCTGCCAATCGAACGGTTTTAAGAAACGTTTCATGATCAGCTTGGGCTAAATGCTTTTGCGGATGAAGAGGATTGCCGTGACAGCTAAGCGCACTAATCGTTAGTCCACGGGACTCCACTGCCTTTTTAAAATTTTTGAGCGCTGTATCATTCTCCAGCAACTCATCCGGCTTACAATGCTTATCTCCTGGGTTGCCGCCTGTACCGATTTCTACAGCATCTAATCCTTGAGAAGCCACATAATCCAGCGCCTCCTCCAGCGAACGTCCGCCGAACAACACCATAAATACTCCAAGTTTCAAAAGAAATCCCTCCCTGTATCATATGTGAAAAAAGCTGCTTTCATTATAATGATGGTCTATTCGAGATAATTACGGGCTTAGTCAAAATAGACAGCTTTCCCGGTACGGGCCGATTCATAGATAGCTTCCAAAATTTCAGTAACAACCAGTGCCTGTTCCGGCTTCACAAGAGGTTCTTTGTCGTCCAGAATAGATTCGATCCACAGACGAGCTTCGCGGTCTGCTTCATTTTCCGTTTCTCCAGAGTAAAAGGCAACACCACCTGCATCCAGATCTATTTTCGTATCAAACAAGCGGCTGTTCTTTTCCCCGTTAATGCGCAATCCATCCTGCATATCAGCTCCGCCTTCGGTTCCGCATAACAGCGTCTTCGCTTCGCCAAACTCTACAACGTTCAATGCCCAGCTGGATTCCAGTACAATCGTAGCTCCATTTTGCATCGTAATAAAACCAAAAGCTGAGTCCTCTACCTTAAATTCCTCAGGATTCCAAGGCCCAAAGGCATTTGCCGCATCTTTACGATCCCCTAGCTTATGGAAGGTTGAACCTAGTACACTTTTAGGCTTGTAATTATCCATCAGCCAGAGTGTCAGGTCGAGTGCATGCGTGCCAATATCAATAAGAGGACCACCGCCCTGCTTCTCTTCATCCAAGAATACTCCCCAAGTCGGAACCGCGCGACGGCGTAGAGCAATGGCTTTGCCCAGATAAATGTCTCCAAGCTCTCCTTGCTCAACCAATTGCTTCAGATACAAACTGTCATCACGATATCGGTTTTGATACGCAATAGACAGCTTCTTACCTGTACGGTTGGCTGCATCGAGCATCTCCCGTGCTTGCTCAGCAGTTTTAGCCATCGGCTTTTCACACAGCACATGCTTACCTGCCTCAAGCGCCGCTACGGTAATTTCTGAGTGCGAGTCATTGGGTGTACACACATGTACGACTTCAATGTCTTTATTTTCTAGCAACTGACGGTAATCACTATAAACTTGCGACCCTTCAACTCCAAACTTTTCTGCTGCCTCTTCAGCGCGCTCCTGAATGATGTCACAGAATGCAACGATTTCTGCACGCTTCTGCTTGGCAAGACTCGGCAAGTGTTTGCCGTTGGCAATGCCTCCACAACCAATAATCCCGATTTTGAGTGTTTTAGACATGAATATTTCCTCCCTGAGCTACGTATTGTTGGAGCCATTTAATGCTGGTTTCAATGCTTTCGATTGGAGGGTTTGAGCAGAAATCCTGTTCCACGACGACCCAATCCACACCTGCCTGAATAGCGGCGTCTGTAATGGCCTGAAGCTGCACTTCGCCTTTGCCAAGCTCTACAGTCACTGCTTTTTGTTGCTCGTCACGTGCCATATCCTTTAAGTGAATGATAGGCAGGCGTCCATTATAACGTCCGATGTATTCCACTGGATCATAGCCCCCATAGTATACCCAACAAGTATCCATTTCGACCTGTAACAAATCATCGGAAACCGCATCATATAAAGCATCGAATACCGGGCGATCATTGATTTTTTCTGTCAATTCAAAATCATGATTATGATAAGCCAGTATCAAGCCCTGTTCTTTCACTTTTTCACCAATACGATTCAAATTAGCAAAAATTTCATCCCACTGTCGCTGTTCTTCGGTTAAATAAGGAACGATTAGGTACTTATTGCCCAATTCTTTGTGGTATGCAATCTCCTCATCCAAATGATCCAACAAACGAGAATATTGTATATGAGTTCCGACAACTTCCAGATTCAACTCATCCAAAAGCACTCTGACATCCTTGGCATTGCGTCCGAAAAAGGTATGAAATTCTACCCCTTTATAGCCAAGCTCAGCTACCTTGCGCAATGTACCTTCAAAATCCTGTTCAAGCTCTTCCCTTACTGTGTACAATTGCAATCCTACTTTAGCCATTACCCTTCACCTCTTTAATTAGGATGAATTTTCCATTATATCTGTTCCATAATACAAATCCTCGTCCGGCTTGAACGTGCTTTCCATCGTAATGTGATTGCCTTCCAATGATGAGCGCTGAAAAGCATGCATGGCTTCTAACACATGGTAGGCCAGCTCAGCATTAGCACGATGGTTCTTTTCACTGCGTATGGCTCTCACCATCTCGCCCGCGCCTATTCCACGTTCGTTTTTCCCACATTCAAAAAGGGGCTTTAACAGCTCTGCGTTTTCCTCGCCAGGTCGGCGAATTTTGACATCTCCGTTAAAAAAGTTCGGGTCCGGCAAGTTCAAAGTCCCTTCCGTTCCGTAAATTTCAATACGTGGCAGGTCTGATGCTCCCTGAATATCAAAGCTGGTAATCAAGGTTGCGATGGCTCCGTTATGAAAATCCATGGTCCCGGCCAAGTGCGTTGGTGTTTGCACTCGTAATGGCGTGCCGCTTTTGGGACCGAAATGTATATGACGTTCTGGAATCTGAATTCCTACGGAGCCGCTAATTCGCCGGATCGGCCCCAGCACTTGGATCAACGAGGCCAAATAGTAAGGTCCCATGTCAAACATCGGTCCTCCTCCAGCTGCATAGAAAAATTCCGGATTCTCATGCCACCATTCAGGGCCTCTACTCATTAAAAAGGCAGTAGCGGCTACTGGCTGACCAATCATTCCAGTCTGTATGGCATGACGTGCGGTCTGAATAGCCGCTCCAAGAAAAGTATCAGGAGCACAGCCGACACGCAGATTTCTTGCTTTGGCTAAATCCAGAACGCGTTTTCCGTCCTCCAAAGAAACCGCCAAAGGCTTTTCACTGTACACATGCTTGCCTGCCTCTAGTATCGCCACATCTGTCAGTGCATGGCTGCCAGGCACGGTCAGATTAAATACAAGCTCAATCTCAGGCTGACGAAGCAATTCATCCACCTTGTATACGTTTTCAATGTTGAATTCATCGGCCCTCTCCTTGGCCCTCTCATCTAGTAAATCAGCGACGGCCACTACTTCAATAAGTGGGCTCTTTTGGAGATTTTCAAGATATACCGAGCTAATAGTACCGCATCCGATAATCCCGGCCTTCATTCGTTCCACGTCGTCACACTCCTTGGCCTCCAACATGTACTTTCTCATCTAACATGTAAGCTTTACAGTTCACATAGTATTCTATTTCTGTTTCGTTTAAAATGAATAATATGATTAAAACATGAACAATCTGGTCAATATTTGAAACAGCCATATGCCCAAAGGAGTCATCATCATGTCTATCGTCGAGCCTTGTCAGGTTCTTACCGCAGGCTATTCCTTCCATCGAAAGCCCTTTTATTCGAACCAGCCTGATGGGATTAAAAATTATTTATTCCGTTTGCAAACAGATGGACGCTGCCAGGCCCGCATTAACGGGGAAATGACACGGATTGAAGCGGGTGATCTACTGCTATTCAATCCTACCGAGCCTTATGAACTGGATATTCATAGTGAGTTGAATCCCATGGGAGATCTGGTCGTGGAAAGTGGAGATTATCACATTTTTTTCGGTGGTTCCTGGGTAGATGAGTGGTGGAACCATCATAAACGACCCAACAGAATTAAGGTTCAGCTCACAGAAGCCCTGCTTGGCCTATTTCGTCAGCTTGTGATGGAGCAACGACGTATTTCTAATCCTTACCCGGAAATATCAAGTTATTACATGCGCATTTTATGTTTGGAGTTTGACCGTATGCTATCCGATCATCCTATCGCTACTCATCATAACTATCTTGCGTATCAGATTAAAAATTATATTGAAGAAAATGCATCCTCTAACTTCAAGCTGGATGACGTGTCTTCACACGTAGGTATCAGCGTATCCCGAGCAGTACATCTGTTTAAGGAAACATTCGATACGAGCATTATGCAGTACACGCTGGACATCAGGCTTAACATGGCGAGAGAACGAATCATTTTCAGTCCCATGTCACTGGAACAAGCCGCCGAATCGTCAGGATTTGCAAATTACACGTATTTTCATCGTGTATTTCGTTCCCGCTTCGGTATGTCGCCCAAAGAATTCAGGGTGATTCACCGCGAGCAATTGTAGGTAAAAGAGAGCGTTCACCTGAACGCTCTCTTTGTTCATAACCAATAATAATGAAATTGTGCTTACATACCACAACCCAGCTTTTTTACGGAGCAATTGTCAGCATCACTACCGACATTGGTGGCAGTGTAACATCCAAATGCTGACCTTGCAGCTGATAGGATGTGAAAGCTTCCTTTTTCACACGCTCTGGCTGATCAAACGTATTATGTGCCTGCATATCGTCGCTGCCAAGAACAACACCGCTGATCTTTTTAACCTCTTCCAGTCCTCTTAGCTCCAAATTCAAGTTTGCCGACTCGCCCGGATGGATGTTGCAAAAGCTAATATGAATATTGTCATCCTGCGCCTTGGAGGCGGACACGCTTACTTGTGGGATGGAATCCCCATCATATTCATAATCGCCCACCTTTACATGAACAGCCAGTGCTTGTGCATCCTGATGCACCTTAAACATTTCAAATATATGGTATGTCGGCGTCAACAGCATAGCAGGGCCTTCGGTCAGAATCATGGCCTGTAAAACATTGACCATTTGAGCGATATTCGTCATCTGTACTCGGTCATGGTGATTATGGAAAATGTGTAGGTGCAGCCCAGCTACCAGCGCATCGCGCATCGTGTTTTGCTGATACAGGAAGCCCGGATTGGTCCCCGGCTCAGTCAGGAACCAGGTTCCCCATTCATCGACGATCAGTCCGACCCTTTTGTCAGGATCATATTGGTCCATAATGGCTGAATGACGAGTAATCAATTCATCCATATGCAATGATTTTTTCATCGTCTCGAACCATTCCGCTTCATCAAAGCCGAGTGCTTGCCGTTTCCCTTCCCAGTTTCCCGGGATCGTATAGTTATGCAGGCTCAAACCGTCCATAAGATTCCCAGCTTCACGCATTAACACTTCGGTCCAACGATAATCATCCACATTCGCCCCCCCTGCAATCCGATAAATGCGGTTCTCGCCATAGTTACGGACATATGTCTGATAGCGGCGATACAGGTCGGCATAATATTCTGGGCGCATGTTACCGCCACAACCCCAGTTTTCGTTACCCACTCCAAAATATTTGAGCTTCCATGGTTTCTCACGACCGTTTTCCTGACGCCATGCAGCCATAGGGGACTCTCCATCGAAGGTCATGTACTCTACCCACTCCGACATTTCCTGAACTGTACCACTGCCGACATTTCCACAAATATAAGGCTCTGCATCTAACAGTTCGCACAATTGAAAAAACTCATGTGTGCCAAAATGATTATTTTCAACCACACCGCCCCAATGCGTATTTACCATTCTCTTACGGTTTTCTTTTGGTCCGATACCATCTTTCCAATGATATTCATCGGCAAAACAGCCTCCCGGCCACCGCAATACAGGAATGTTCAGCTTTTTCAGGGCTTCCACTACATCATTTCGAATTCCGTTTGTGTTTGGAATCGGTGAGTCCTCTCCAACCCATATGCCTTCATAAATGCAACGTCCAAGATGCTCAGCAAATTGTCCATAAATATTTTTATTAATAATGCCTTGTTTCCAATCGGTATTAACAACAATAGAACCCTTCACAACAAACCCTCCCCAAAATATTAAGATTGTTGGAACACCCTTACGAATGTTTGCGCTTTCATTTTTGGTCTAAATATCACTCATATTACCGATCTTCTTCCGATCTTAATTTTTACGCAACATCTCATCCAGAAAACATTAATATAAATATTAATAATTAAATAAAAACATTTCACGTGTTTAATATATTTTATTGCCTACTTTTTGTCAATCGTTAAGAAAAGGTCCAATCAAACCAAAAAGCCTGCCATTAGGGCAGACCAAGGTATGACTACTTTAACCCGTAATCCAAGTTCAGCCGAGCCTGAGCATTGTATCTTTTAGGCTGTTCCTATCCAGCGTGAACCATGGTAACTGGGACAATTTTGAGCTGCCGCCAAAGCACGTACACGAACAATACTTCCGCTGATGCCACATGTATGCCCGGACATTAACTCTTCACATTGTGAGCAGGCCAACAGTCTGGCTTCGTACACTTCATCGTTTACACATTCCATTTTGGGTCTCATGTTGGTTAGAATTCTGGTAATTTGCTCTTCCGATATCGAGATATCTCTTTCACAGCCTTTACAGGTACTTGGCATAGGTATATCTTCCATCGTAAGCTTACCCTCCCCATCAACAATGTCTTAAGTAAATACAGTGAGTCCATGATGCCATAAATGATAACAGTATATTGTTTATTCTGGCTAGCCCTATTTCCGTTCCGACGAAAGGCTGGCAGCCGCCTCAGATACGACCATCGCCAAGTCCTCATTTCCGAACATGGACAGTACCCCTAATACCGTATCCAGCGGAATATCACCCGCTTCTTCACGCGATACAGTCAACTTGCGTACTCGTAGCAGACGCTCGTTACTATCCTGATGCGGATACGCTACACGATATAATTCCTCTGGCTCCAACCCGTGATTGATACACCATTGCGCAAATACAAGGATCATCATATCTTCTTCTTGCTTATAATTTTCAATGATGGCTTCTTCTAGCTGTTTACCACGGTTATCTTCTTCCATTCATTCATTTCTCCTTCAACCTAATTCTTGATGTCTGTCTGGACTGTTAAGATCACGTTCGGACGTTCCATATTAAACACTCAAACGGCTGATCAGTTCGTCAGCCAGCATATGGCTTTCCAATACTTTTCCAGCCCGTACAGCACACTCCTCCGGACGATGAATATGCTCCAGAAAATGATTCACGACTCCGGTGAATCCCCGTCTTTCCAAAATCGTATCCCAGCTTCCAAATGTTTGCGTTAGTGGTGAATGATTTTTTTGCATAAAAACAGCCTGTTCCATATTTATTACTTCAACAGACCGTCCTGCCCCGTGAAGCTCCAGCTTCTCTATGTCAGCCCCTGCCTGTCTACTCATACTGTAGCTTCCGGTAGCATTCCCCAAACGTACGGTCCCGAACGCAGCATCCATATATCCATCACTCGTCGTATTCATACTACTATGCAGCAGCTCATAATCATCGCCACCCAACCACAAAAGCAAATCAAGCATGTGAATTAAATCATCATAAACCGTCTGTGCCGCCGGTCTTCGATCATATCCAGTACGGTGTTTAATGGCCGCACATTGACTGAATCCACCTGCTTCCTCTAACCATGCTTTAGCAGCTACATAATGCGGGGCAAAACGTCGATTAAAGCCTACCGCCAGCAGCACGGCCTGCGCTTCCGCAAAAGCGGTCATTTCCAGATTCTGACGAACATCATAGGACAACGGTTTATCCACATACACAGCAATCCCTTTTTCAATACACGCCATAACTAGATCAAAATGAGCTTCGGTCGCGGCATGTATAAATACAGCTTCCGGTTCCCATGCTAGCATCTCCTTCACATCAGTCGTTCCTCTTGGCAACCTATATTGCTCCATAATGGAACTCACCGGCTCCTGTGAACGGTTCATGACACCTACAATGTCTACACCTTGGTGTGCTGCCAGTAACGGTAAGTATACTTTTCGAGCAATACCACCCAGTCCTGCAATAGCTACCCTTGTCTTCGTTTGCTTGTCCATTTCGCTCCCACCTTTAATCACTCATTCATCTGTTGTCTAGTTTACATGGAAGTCTGCTGACAAGCAAAGAAAAGAGACTGCTCCGGGTCCAGTTGGACCTAACAGAACAGCCTCTACGGCATGAATGTTCAGCTTCAGCTAAGTTTACTTAATGTAAGTTAGCTTAGGCGTGCTGCGCTTGCTTTCTTGTTTTTTCACTTTTAATTTTTTTAACACGCATCCCAATGGCTACAACCAGAACCACAACCAGAACCTCAAAGCCGTATTTAATGACCCCGTTCATAAACCAGTGTGCAATCAGCGGTTCCGCCACCACCATTTTGGCGGCAGTGTAAGCCAGTACAGCAGCACCAATCGTAATAACTACTGGGTAACGTTCAGTCAGCTTCAAGATAATCGTACTTCCCCACACCATGATTGGAACGGAGATTGCCAGACCCAGTATAACAAGCAGCATGTTTCCATGAGCTGCTCCCGCAACAGCAAGTACATTGTCGAGGCCCATCATCGTATCCGCGATAATAATCGTGCGGATCGCTGCCCACATTTGATTCGTAGCTGAAATTTCATGTTTTTTCTCTTCGACCAGCAGCTTATAGGCAATATAGATAAGTGCGAGTCCCCCAATCAAACGCAATCCATAAATTTGCAATAAATACGTGACCAGCACTGTAGCAATCACACGAATGATGACCGCTCCGACCGTCCCCCAAATAATGACCTTCTTTTGATTGGCCTTATCAACATTGCGAGCCGCCAAACCGATTACGATGGCATTGTCACCAGCTAGCACCAGATCAATGATAATGATGGATACTAATGCGGTTAAAAACTCAATTGACAAAAAATCCATACGTTTCTCCCACCTTTTTTATTTATTTGTTATACTGTACATAGTTCAGCGCTTTATACTAAAAAAGCGCCATTTCACGGAATCCGGAAACGGCGCTTGACCCAAATTTGGCATCAAAAAAAGACCATTTACCCGGATTCCTAAAATCCTGGCAAAGGTCTCGCTTACAACATTACGTTGCCAATAAAGCCGGGGATTAAAAATCCCGTAATGACGACTTTACTCGTTGAGCTACTCCCCTTTGGGAACTATTCTATTAGTGGCAGTATAGCACACATTATTGGGAATGTGAACCCTATTTTTTTCTGTATAAGCGATAAGCCGAACAGGGATATTGAAAGAGGTATGTAAATGAAAAAATGGCTACTCGTCGCGGCTTATGTTTCGCTGCTTTGCATCGCGTTTATCTACAGATATGATTGGCTCGCCTGGGCGGACAAGCAAACCTCCTTTCCAGTTCTGCTACTGCTCGCATTTTTATTCGCGTTAATACCGTTTGTGCCGTACAAGCTGATTATCGCTTCTATTGCTTATGCCGCAGGCCCCTGGCAAGGTGCTCTGATCTGCTGGCTGGGCACTACCTTGGCTGCGCTGGTCGTTTATAGTGCCGTACGTACCCTGTTCCGTGACAAAGGACGTGCCTATTTGGAGCGGGTTCCCGCATTGGAGCGCTTCAATCGGGTCATGGAGAGGGAGCCTTTTGCTGCTGTGCTGCTGGCTCGCCTGATTCCGGTCATCCCCCAGGCAGCGGTAAATGTATACGCTGGAGTAGCAGGGTTTCCGTTCTGGAGCTTTATCCTAGGTACAGCTATTGGCAAGCTTCCCGCAATTGCGGTGTATGCTTATGCAGGCGGCACCTTTGCAGAACATCCAATCACCGGTTTGCTCATTTTGGTGCTATATACTGCACTGGTGGGCGGCGGCTTTATACTCTACCGAAAAAGGCTTCAACGCGCCAATAGAATATAATGCGATAGTTTGCCACCGTCTCTTTCGTTGCGATTTTTGAGGACAGAGCCAGTTACACTGCTGTTTGGTTTCTGACGTTTCGTTGGATTTTGCAAAAATCTCGTATATAATTTAATTGTAAGCTATTTAAATAACAACTAATTAAACATTCTCAGATTGGAGTGACAAATATGAGCACCAACAATCCACACACAGTAGAAAAAGCAACTTTTGCAGGTGGCTGCTTCTGGTGCATGGTTTCCCCTTTTGAGGAATTACCCGGTATTTTGAAGGTTAGATCTGGATACACAGGGGGACATACCGAAAATCCTACCTATGAAGAGGTGTGTTCTGAAACAACGGGACATGTGGAAGCCGTACAGATTACATTTGACCCACAAGTTTTCCCGTATGAAAAACTGTTGGAGCTATTCTGGCAGCAGATTGATCCGACGGATGAAGGTGGACAGTTCCACGATAGGGGTTCATCCTACCAAACGGCTATTTTCTATCATAATGAAGAGCAACGAATCAAGGCAGAAGCGTCTAAAGAAGCTTTGGCTCAAAGTGGCCGCTTCGACAAGCCCATTGCTACACCGATCCTGCCTGCGGCCACTTTTTATGAAGCAGAAGAATATCATCAGGACTATCATAAGAAGAACCCCGCTCATTACAAGCGCTACCGCAAAGGTTCGGGACGTGAAGATTTTATCGAGCAAAATTGGTCCGGCAAGATTGATAAATCCGATCTTAAAGATCGGCTGACGCCTATTCAATACGAAGTAACACAAAAAAACGCGACCGAGCGCCCTTTTCAAAATGAGTTTTGGGATCATGAGGGTGAAGGCATTTACGTGGATATCGTATCAGGAGAGCCTTTGTTCAGTTCATTGGACAAATTTGACGCAGGTTGCGGTTGGCCCAGCTTTACCCGTCCATTGCGCAGCTACAATGTCAAAGAAAAAACTGATCTCAGCCATTTTATGATCCGTACCGAGGTGCGAAGTCGTGAAGCTGACTCCCATTTAGGGCACGTATTCGATGATGGTCCTGGTCCAGATGGTTTGCGTTATTGCATAAATTCCGCCGCGCTCCGCTTTGTGCCTCAAGAAGACTTGGAACGTGAAGGATACGGAGCATATAAGTCATTATTTGAACAGTAAATAGCCATAGAATCATTGGGGCTGACCCGCGATCTATCTTTAATAGATGATCATGGGCCAGCCTTTTTTGGGATGTGGCAGCACATCATTACGTAAGCTAGCCATTTAACTCATTACCCATCCAAGCCAAATGGCTAGCGGTACTAGCAATAGCTGGGCTAATAAAGTACCTGCCAAGCGCGAGATGATCATCCAGCCGTACATGCTGTTCATCCGAGTTAAGGGTAGCTCCCCTCGTAGCGTTTTCTCCGACAGAACCGCCAATCTTGGATCAATTAACAAGGTTAATAATACCGTTGCGACGCCATTGATTAGACCTGACGACATTGACATTGCTGTACCTTGAGCAGGCCACAGGAATGATGCATATAAAGCAGATACTACTCCTGTTGTATAAATCGCAGTGACAGCTATATTCAGAATAATTAGACGCTTAGGTATCGCTCCACTAATCAGTGAAGTAAGCATTGACCAGGTGGGGCGCTTTATGTAGTAGCCTGCATGTTTCCAGCGACTTCGCAGCATTAAATGACGCACCAAAGCCGGAATAGATCCGGTATGCTCCAAATGCACAATCCATCTGGCTGACATGCGTACCACTGTTGGATACAGTAATATAGCAAGCATGGTTCCAACGGTTGCTGCCAGCAGTACCCCATGCATATATAGTTCCAGTCTAATATCCGTTCCGCCCACTTGTGTTGCAGCTTTAGCCTGATCGACCATCCCTCCAAGTAAAGGCCCCTGCACCATGTTAGAGGTGCGTGAAACCAACAGCAGCATCCCCGCAACGGTTAACGCCAATCCAATCCGACGCGCTCGCAAACCACCAAGTCGAAGAGCATAGGACAAGCTATCTGTAGTATGAATGATGATAGTCAGCAAAAAAACAAAACCCCAGGCAAGCAAATGCTTCACTCCTTTTTCTGGTATTCTGCACACCATTATACGCTTTTTCTCAAGATACATTTTACAATATATTCATTTCTTTGATTTCCGTTTGTTTAAGCCGACAACGGGTAATACATAATACATCATCTGTTATAAGGAGTGTGCAACTATGCCTTGGAACAAACATGATTACCCTCCATCCATGAAAAACCTGGAGCCTCGTGTGCGAGAAAAAGCCGTCGATATTGCTAACGCCCTACTCCGTGACGGCTATGAAGAAGGGCGCTCGATTGCGATTGCCACTTCCCAAGCCGAGGAATGGAACGATAATCATCCAGCCGAGCAAGATGAGAAACCGACAAAACATGAAAAACAGCATTCGAGCGAAAATCTGCACAACCATCATTCCGCTTCTTCCGATGCAAAGGAACCCATTCATGTGGTGCCGCACGAGGATCACTGGGCAATCAAAGAAGAGGGACACAACCAGCCTATTTCAACCTTTAAACACAAAAATGAGGCGATTGACGAAGCTCAAAGTTTTGTAGAACGCCAACAGATTTCTGCAATTATTCATGACCGGAATGGACGCATTCATTCAACTTTAAAGCCTTCCTGATAGAAGCTGAATACAGCGAAAGGGTGTTACGTAAGAAGATTTCTCTCCTGACGTAACACCCTTTCCTTATTGACGAAGGCTGTGGACGACCGGCACTGTTTTGGCAACCACCTTTTTAGCGGGAATAGCCGCTGGCAGTACCTTTTTCACAGGTCGGTGCAGTTGGAACGTGGTCGTCCATGTAATTATTTTTCCGGCAAGCCACACAGCCAGTATTGTAAACATTGTTTCCTTCATAGGCAGATACAACAATGATAATCCCAGTACGATGATGTCACTGACAATAAACACGTTGCCGATTTTCCACCCGCGCCACTCACTGATCAGCAGAGATAAGATATCATCGCCCCCGGTTGCTCCACCGAATCGCAGTACGATTCCGGCTCCCAAACCTGTAAGCACCCCACAAAGTAGAGCAGCTATCAGCAGATTTCCATGTAGATCTATAACCAGAGTCGAATACTTCTCAAATCCTGCATAAAACAGTGAAAAAGCGACGGCTCCGATTAACGCAAGCAGCATAAATCTTCTGCCCTTCAGTACCCATGCCAGCAATATGACGGGAATATCAAGCAACAACATACTCCATGCTGGAGATATGCCAAATGCGTAATGTCCCAGCAGGGCTAAGCCTGCAAAGCCGCCTTCTGACAAATGATTTTGAGCATTAATGTGATAGTACGTAAAAGCTAAAATGCATGTTCCGAGCAACATGACAGCAATCTGTCTCAATGCTCCATTGTTCACGATAGATTCGTAAGTTTTCCTCATACAGGCTCCCTCGGTTTCTCGTAAGTTTGATGTGGATGAACCCACTCTTACGGAAGCTACCGGGTAAGATGTGCCTGGAGGACTTGGTCCTTCGCATGTACAATCCCCTCTTCCGCAGAGTTGGTTTTCGCAACTTGACGTTACTCCGCGGAAAAGCTAAGTATAAGACAGATCAAATCGTTTCCAAATCGTCCTTTGGGGAAGTATCCTTCGGGGACACATGGTATCCTGATCCTTTCTTTTGTGGAATAAAACTCCGACATTTCTGTGGTGCATATAATTCTATAATTTATTATACCACACCTTGTCACCTGCTAAACAGCTTGCTTTTTTGCTGCACCATATTTTATTTTATGTGTGAGCATGCTTTATTGTATGTGCGAATTAACGCATTATACCGAAGGTTTGGCGAATGCACATTTAATATAATAACCAAAGCGTATTTTATTTCTGTTTAGATTATTATTCACTTAATTTGGCGGTTCTACGCTGGTTGGCCATAAACACGCCTCCAAGTATAAGGACCAGCCCGGTCAGAACGTTCCAGCCGATATGTTCATTCAGGAGCAAAAAGCCCCATACAATGGCACTTACTGGTACAAAATACGTCACCGAAGAAGCAAATTCCGCACTCCCCCGCAAAATCATGTAGTTGAACAAAATATATGCTACTCCTGATCCCAAAACTCCCAGTCCTATAAGAGAACCCAATACACCTGGGTCAGAAACAATCGACAAATCAGGTCTCTCCACAATTGCCATCATAATGCCACCCCCTACCGCAGCACCAAACAGTGTCGAAAAAGTAGCCTGATACATGGAAAGATTGGAGAGAAAACGTTTGGAGAGCTGTGTTCCAAATCCGTAGCAGAGAGTCGCAAGCAGCATACATCCAAAACCCACAGGATCAACAGAAATAATAGATGCAGGATTAATACCCAATAAAATAATGATTCCTACAAAAGCGAGACCCATTCCTAACCACTGCATTCGATGAAAAATAGCCCCGAAAAAAACAAGCCCCACCAACATGGTCCATATTGGCGTGGTGGCATTCAATACAGAAGCCATGCTGCTAGCTATTCTGGTCTCGCTAAAACCGATCAGTGTCCATGGCAAAACCATGTTGACCAAAGCTACCAGAACAACCGATTTCCACGGAATGCTTTTGATTTCAAACGGCCTGCGCATAAGTAGCATTAATAAGACGATAAAAATAAATCCAAAGCTGGATCTGAGAAATACAATCGTCCACGGCCCTACTTGATGTAGCAACAACACCTTGATAAACATAAACGAACCGCCCCAAATGAGGCTCAACAATAATAAAGCTGCATATAACGAACGTGACAATATGTATACCTTCTTTCTCCACTTTCTTAAGTTAAATAGTAAAGGCTGACCGCAGCCAGAACGATCTCTCCTTTTATGTAAGTTTTTATCCAATAGCTTAACATAAACTCTGTTTGACTGTCATTGGCGATAAACGCATGAATTCTTTACACAATGGCACATAGGATATCGCTCCCTACCACTTTTCCAATAATTGATGATTGCTTTAGTAATGGAAAAATTCCTATGATGAGGGAGGTATAAACAGAACATACGTTCTATATACTGATTATATATTGTATTCTTACTCGGAGTAAAGGAGATTTTTATGCCAAACCAAAAGACACTAAACCACAAGAATAAAGCTCCTTTGCCTTCTGAAGAAGACGCAGGGCTGATCAAGATCTGTGTACTTCTAACTCTTGTGCTGGATGTGCTGGAACGAGACATTCGTATTATAAATACCTCTCCTCTAAAAATGCCCGATTTGTATGTTCGTAGCCTGACTGGAGTACAACAGCGCGTAGCTGTTCAATTAGCAGAGACAAAGGCGCGAATGAAAACACTAGGGGTTAAAATATACAGCGAAATCCGAAATCATGAAGGCGTAGAGGTTTTGTATGTATGCCGCGGCTATCAAAGGCGTTTTTTCATGCTTTCATCCTTTGCCCGCAGCGAGGTCCGACGGAAACTGGGACATTATCTGGGAATTGACCCCACCCAAGATTAAGCCCCCTTGTAATCTCGTCTCTAGTTCTTGCACGATTAATTTTCATTCCCTGCAAAATAACCAACCCACCTCCCATTTATCAACCTAAATTAAATTCTAGTATAAAACTATTGCGTTACGTGAAGTGAAGGTGATTCGAGAATGGATAAGTCACCATATCATGGATAAACTCAATCCATTTGACTCACATTATGCCTATCTCATCCAAAAAGGAGGTGCTCTCTTGGCTGGACATGACGCAGCTTCCGTTGAATTAAGTAGGAATGTTTCCTTTATTGAGCAAGCCCTTTTTTATACGGATGATTTAAAAAAGCAGGCGATTTCCGTTGACGGCAAAGACGGTATGCTGCTCTATATTGATTCGCTCGTAGATCAGGAGATGATTCAAACTCATATCCTGAGTGCCTTATATGAGAAAACCGATGCAGTCTCTCATCAAATGTTCACTACCTTAAGCAGTCAAAAAGACACCGACCTTCAAAATGCTGCTGATTCGCTTATTCAGGGATATTGCATTTTTATGATAAATGGAGCGGAGGAATTTTTTATCCTTTCTTCCGAAAAAACGTATGCTCGCAGTACGGACGAACCAGAAAACGAAGGGATTATTCGCGGACCGCACAATGGATTCATTGAGCAGTTATCCATCAATCTGAATCTGATTCGCAAACAAATTGTCACACCGTCACTGGTTGTACGCTACTTTTATGTGGGATCTAAAACCCGGACTAAAATCGCTATTGTCTATGTTCAAGACTTGGCTAATCCTGAGCTAGTGGAAGCAGTGAAAACGAGAATTAAAGCGATCTCCTCCGATATGGTGCTCCCCCCCGGTTTTATTCAAGAGTTTATTGAGGACAACCCTTTTTCCCTCTTCCCTCAACAACTCAGCACGGAACGACCGGATCGTGTGACCGCCAATCTAATGGAGGGACGCATAGCGATTTTGGCTGAAGGTAGCCCAACTGCTCTAATAGCTCCCGTCTCTTTTTTTGCATTTTACCAAAGCCCAGATGATTATCACGGTCGTTGGATTATTAGTTCATTTCTAAGAACGATTCGAATGATGAGCTTTTTGATCGCTTTTACGCTACCTGCCATTTACATTGCGACGATTGCTTTTCATCCAGCTATTTTGCCATTAGAGCTGGCGCATACCATCAAAAAATCACTGGAAAATGTTCCATTCCCAGCGATTGTGGAGGCTATGCTGCTTGAATTGATCTTTGAGGTGCTACGAGAAGCCGGGGTTCGTCTACCCAGTCGGGTTGGTCAAACTATTGGAATCGTTGGCGGTCTCGTCATCGGAGATGCTATCGTTCGGGCTGGTCTCGTGTCGTATACGATGATCATCGTCGTCTCGTTAACAGCCATTTCTTCTTTTTTAGTGCCTTCTCATGAAATGAGCTCAGCGGTTCGTATCCTTTGTTTTCCGATGATGATTGCTGCAGCCTTGTTTGGATACATTGGCATTGCTTTCGGTTTACTTTTTCTTACTATCCACCTTTGCAAGCTTGAGACCTTTGGTACGCCCTACTTTGCTCCTCTTGCACCATTCCGGCTCGGTGATATGAAAGATGTTTTTATCCGCTTTCCGATTTGGACATTTCATCAGCGACCATATGATTCCCAAGCCCAAAAATTGAAGCAGCAGAACGACTCTAGGAGCTGGAAAAGACGTGAATAAAGAAAGTACCATTGCATCGGGTCAACTGTTTTTTCTCATCATTAAGTTTGAGATTGGCGTAGATATTTTGTCACTTCCCTATCAGATGCACCTTTCAGCTAAAGGAGGGGGTTGGATATCTGTCATTATTGGTGGCCTTTTGATTCAACTCATTATTTTGATGTGCTGGCTCCTGCTAAGACGTTTTCCCTCCTCTTCGATTTATCAAATATTAACCCAGATTACTGGTTCCTGGATTGGAAAAGGATTGACTGTGGCTTACATTGCTTACTATCTGCTCATGGGTACCTCGGTTCTTGTGAACGCTTATGACGTCATTAATCGCTGGATGCTGCAATATACTCCCCGTTGGGCTATACTTGCCCTGTTTTTGTTCAGTAGCATATATCTGGTTCGCGAAAATTTAAGAACGATTGCCCGAGTACTTGTTTTAATTTCATTTCTGATTTTTCCCATGATGCTGTTAATTAGCTATGGTATAAAGCAGTCCAACCCGCTTTATCTGCTACCTCTGACTGAGGCGGGATGGCCCCGTATTATTGTCGGTTCAAAAGAAACGCTCCTAGCGATGTTTGGTTTTGAGTTCATTCTTGTCGTCTTTCCCATGGTTGAGGGCAAAAGTACAAGCAAGCTCAAGTCAATTCTGGCAGCTAACGCGATCGTGGTACTATTGTATTGTTTTACCGTATTTACCTGTACAACCGTATTCAGTCCCCAACAGCTTGAATTAATGCCGGAGCCAGTCATTTATTTGCTCAGATCCATTCCACTGGGGACGATGGATCGGGTCGATTTTATTTTTCTGCCGATTTGGCTCATTTCGATCTTTGGCGCTATAAGTGGATATTATTATGCGGCGTCTTACGGAATAAGCTATCTATTCAAGCAAAAAAGTCACAAAAAGGCGGTTCCCTTTGTTGTGCTCGCCTCATGTTGTATTGCCTATTTGCCTCAACGAAGAGAAGATTTCGAGCTTATTGGTTCCATAGCCAATAATTCTGCTTATTTTTTCCTAATTGTGTTCCCTTTTCTGCTGCTGATCCTATCCTATCTCTTCAAAAAAAAGGAGGGACCTGAAACATGAAAAAAAAGAGCAGAGCGCTTGGAATGCTAACTCTACTCATTTTTATAACAGGCTGCTGGGATCAGGACAATTTGAAGGATGCCCGATTGGCAAATGCATCGGCTTATGATCTCACTCCTGAAGGCATGTTGTTGCAAACGCTAGAGGTTGTAGACGATTCTCAAAGCAATCAAGGTAAAAGCACCAATGAAATTCATTCAGGCACCGGCCACTCCGTTCGGCAAAGTACAGACAAAATCCGAGCCAAAGTAACCGGGGATATCCGCTTTTTCAAATACGGAGTTATTTTGTACGGTACAAGCTTGGCCCGAAAAGATTTATATCCCTATCTGGATGTGCTGTATCGTGAGCCTGACCATCCGACTTCCCATGTCAAGGTAGCTATTGTAGATGGATTAGCTGGAGAAATAATAGATCAAAAAAGCATAGGTAACCTCTTGATTGGCGAATTTATAACCAAAAAAATCAGAAGCCTTGAGGAAATGTGTATGTTCCCGGAAATGACACTGGAGACACTGCTCCCCCCCAATGCTTGATCCGGGTCAAGATTTTGTACTCCCCTATCTTTCCAAAGAAGGAGAAGATATTACAGCACGTGGAATTGCCTTATTTCACGGACAAAAATTCACAGGAAGCCTAAGTAGTGAGCAAGGTGTTTTATATGTCTTAATGACTGGAAAGTGGAAAAATACAGCTCGCTTTGTAAAAAGGATACATCCCGGACCTGTCGGTGATGTGCAAAACTTTATTACGTATCAGGCTAAAATCCAGAATGTCAAACGTAGCCTTAAAGTGAACGTTCAGCGCGATGGACAAATTGATGTGGAGCTTAACCTAAAATTGCCTGTCGATATTGTTGAATATGCACGAAACCATCTTCAAGATAAAGCTAACGTACAGCGTCTGAACCGTCAACTTTCCGAAATCATGACCCAGGATGCGGAACAAATTATCCGTACACTTCAGGAAAATGGATGTGATGCCTTTGGCGTAGGCAGACAGTTGATCGCTCATTATCCAGCAGTATGGAAAAGTGTGGATTGGAATAAAGAATACCCCAATATCCGTTTTCATCCGCAGGTCACTGTAGACATTGTCGGGAACGGCATTTTAAACTAGGCCGTTCCTGCCGTTTAGTTTTTGGGTTGATCAGATATTATTTCAGGATAAACAACTTCGTCAGATTTGGTTTTTGGAGTCTCACTCTGGCTTTGTGATTCAGAAGGAGTCACCTGCTCGTTCTCAACAGAAGGTTGCGGAGTAGCTGTAGATGGCAAATCTTTATTCTCATCAGGCATATCTATCTCTGTGTCTGCGTCAGGAACAGTAGGATCCGTTTCCTCTGGTGGAATTTTCTCTTGATCTATTGCAGGTACCTCAACCTCTGGGACTTCTTTTTCCTTGATATCTGGTTTAGATGGGACCACTGGTCTAGCAGAACGCGGAAGCTGTTCTCTTCCAACTTCGGTAGGCACATACTTTTGATTAAACCAGTCAGTCACGAGTTGACCCGATTGACGGGAATAACGCCCTGGCAGCTTACCTGTAAGGCTAGAAACCGTAACTCTTACAACACCTTCCGGCCGTATAAAGTGCTTATTCTTAAAAAGCTCAGGCTGGTCCTTGACCGCCTCATTCATGATCAGTGCCCACACTGACTGTGCTCTGGAATGGCCTTCTTGAGATAATGTATTAACCTGTTGGCGGTAACCAGCCCAGACGCCTAGTGTAACGTCAGGTGTGTACCCCATAAACCACACATCACCAAAGTTTTGTGTCGTACCGGTTTTACCGGCGATATCAATGGCACCGTAGCTTTTAAAAGCATTTTGCAGGCGTTTGCCGGTTCCCCTCGGATCTGATATAACCGTTTTGAGCATATCCGTCATCAAAAATGCGGTTTGCTGCGAATATACACGCTTCGTCTGCGGTTTAAATTCATATACGATCTTCCCGTTGGCATCCGTAATTTTGCTGATCAGATGAGGTGAATTATATACACCCATATTGGGAATCGTTCCATATGCTGCGGTCAGTTCCTCGACGGATACCCCTTTGCTTAGTCCACCCAAAACCCCTGTCTGAGCATGTTCATCCTGCGGCTGAATCGTCGTAATTCCAAGAGAACGCACAAAATTCCAAGCATTTGGAATTTTAACTTCATATAAGAACAGCCTCAGCGCAGGGATGTTGATTGACCGATTGAGTGCTTCACGGGCTGTCATAAGCCCCTCGTACCGTCTGTTATAATTTTTAGGAATATGATAACCTTTACGCCCGTCTTTCAATATGATTTGTGAATCATCAATAAGACCGGCTGGCTGAGTGTAGCCCTTTTCCAAAGCAGGTAAATAAGCAGCAATAGGCTTCATGGCAGAACCGGGCTGACGTGTCATTTGAGTTGCATAGTTCATTTGCTCGGTATTAAAATCCCTGCCCTCGATCATACCGAGTATAGCCCCTGTTTTATGATCAATCATGATTGCTGCAATCTGCTCTAATCCCTTCTTCTTACTGTATGGAGAAAAATTTTGTGGATTGGCTGCAATCTGCCGCATATTGTTATAAATTTTCTTATTTATCGTTGTATAAATTCGATAGCCGGACCGTTGCAACTCTTCTCGCGTATTTTGAAGAAGCTCGGCATGCTCAGGCTTGGAAATCTCGGCTGCCGTGATATCGGGATTTTGCTGGAGCGCTAACAATTGGGCTGCTTCCCGCTCTGTCTCCAGCATCAAATAAGGGAATGTGTTATAACTTTTTTCGCGATGTGGCGCAAGAGTGGCTTTCACATCAAATTGAAGCGCCTCGTTATATTCGGATAGCGTAAGTTTACCTGTTGCCAGCATTCTTCCCAACACGACACGTTGGCGCTCCATCGCTTTATTGAAGCCTTCTTCATCGAAGTTCCCTTTACCATCAAAAGCGGAATAAACAGATGGCAGTTGCGGGAGACCTGCCAAATAAGCCGCCTGAGCAATATGAAGCTTATGTAGATCACTTACATTGAAAATCCCTAACGAAGCAGACTTGATTCCATATAAATTGTAACCAGCGGAACCATTACCAAAAGGCATTTTGTTTAAGTAAGCCGTTAATATTTTATCCTTGCCCATAAACCGCTCCATACGCAGTGCCAGCAGCATTTCCTTCACCTTGCGACTGTCCGTCTTATCCAGACTGAGAAAAACCCTTCGGGCTACCTGCTGCGTCAGTGTGCTGCCGCCTGTTTGGCGGTTTTCATTCAAAAGCTTCTGCTTAACGGCACGAGCTGTTCCCTTTAAATCCACACCACGATGCTCATAAAATTGGCTGTCTTCCGTTGAAATGAGGGCGTCCACAATAGACTGAGGAACATCCTTCAGATCAACGAGCTGTCGATCCTCCTCCATGCGCATTCTTCCAACCGGAGTTACCTGATCATTAAAAAATACAAAGCTGGTCAGAGCGTTCTCATTTACCTTTTCATATATCAACTGACGTGATCGTACAGGTTCATCATGAACCAGTGCCGCCACATAACCGGATATAAGACCTCCAGCAAACAGCACTCCAAGTACACCCGCAAACGAGAACCACTTGATATTAATCAGCAAAACTCTGCCAAAAATACGCCACCTACTGCGTTTTTGAGATGATGGTCGACGTTTTGGGTTCATAAAAATGGTTTTCTCCCCTCAATATTCATTCATTTCCACTTGTTTTTGCTCAAGATATTATGATACGCCATGTTAGGTTTTACGTAAACTGTAACGTTCCAAAAAATACATTTGTATTAGGAACACTTGTTCTGTATATAATACTACTATAAGAGTATACATTCAAGAATATTTTGGAAGGATGACCCACACATATCAGGAGAGGAGGTCGGATTTTTGAAGGAAAGCAGAAATAGAACCATATTCTTATCGGACTGCCAAAGTTTTTATACCAGCATCGAAAAAGCAGATGATCCCAAATACCAACATAAGCCACTCGTTGTGGCCGGTGACCCTGCACTTCGTTCAGGCATTATTTTAGCTGCGTGTCCGCTGGCCAAAAAATACGGTATATCTACAGCAGAACGCCTGGGAGAAGCGGTGAAAAAATGTCCTGACCTTATCATTGTACGCCCACGTATGCAGCATTATATCGATGTCTCATTAAAAATAACAGAAATCTATAATGAATATACGGATTTGGTTGAGGTTTTCAGCATTGATGAACAGTTTCTGGATATGAGCGGAAGCCTCTCCCTGTTCGGGGATCCGGTGAGTATTGCAAGTGAAATTCAGCAAAAGGTACTGGCACAAACAGGAGTATGGATTCGAATTGGCATCAGCTCCAACAAAATGCTGGCTAAAACCGCAACAGATATATGGGCTAAAAAAAATGACAGTGGCATTTTCTTGTTGCCTACATCCGATATTGCAGCGTTGCTGTGGCCTCAGCCAGTACGTCTTATGTTCGGCATCGGTTCGCGCATGGAACGGCATTTGGAGAAGCTTGGACTACACACCATTGGAGATATTGCACGTACTCCCTTACCCCGGCTACAGGACAGATTCCGGTCTCATTTCGGCAAGCAGTCCGATATTCAGGCAGAGGTGATATGGCGAACTGCTAACGGGATCGATCACAGCCCGGTCAAGCCGGAAACATTTAATACACCTCCCAAATCCATCGGTCATATGATGACTCTTCCCCGCGACTATCTCCAGCCTGCGGAAGTGGAAACCATCCTGCTTGAACTAACAGAGGAGGTGTGTCGGGACGCCCGCCGCAAAGGATATATGGGCTCGGTTGTGACTGTTCATTGTATATGCAGTCCCTACGAGGCACCAACCGGATTCTCCCGACAAATGAAGATACCCGATCCTACAAACCATACCCAAAAGGTATATGAAACCGTTAAAAAAATCTTTTATACTTTTTGGAATCATATGCCCGTGAAGCGCGCAGGGGTTACTTTAAGCGGATTGGTGGATGATCAACTGTATCAGCTGGATTTTTTTGAGGATCAGGAGCGATCCCGTGCTTTGGAAAAGGTGACGGACACTTTAAAGGATCGGTACGGTCAGTCCATCATCATGCGCGCATCGTCGTTAACAGATGCCGGACAGGCCATGGAACGGTCTATCAAAATTGGCGGTCATTACAAATAAAAGTCTCATGATAAGCACACACTAGCTATTGCCCGGGGAATGAACTAATACAAACCAAAAAGGATCGCCTGATATCAGGCAATCCTTTTTTCATCTGTGCTTCACAAAAAAACATGGAGAGCGCTTTGAAGCACCTCTTCAAAAGCAATCAACGGAACATTCCCCACAGCTTGATTAGATGGAATGTATTGGACGGATCAATTTTTTGTGCCAATACGAAGGCGGTCAATTGCTCCTCCTGCGCAGCCGTCAAACGCTCGTTTAAAATAGCAGAAGTGGACTTCACAAGATGACGCACCTTAGCTTTATTTTGCAGGTCCGCTTTAGTCACACCTTCAATCTGCTGCTTAACCCGCTCCTTGAGCGCACGATTCTTCATTTTCAACTTAATCCGCTCCACCAGTTGCGGACTGATTCCATATTGCTGATAGCTCAATGTTGCCACACCTCCCATATCATTCGGTCATTCCCAAATATATGACGGCCAGCCTGTCCATTGTGCCTATCTGTTTAAAACGTTTAGAACAACCTCATGATTCATGGTGGATTAGTCGATGAGGTCCCCCTGGAAAATCTGTTCTTTTTGCAAATAACCGCGCAGTCCTTCATACTGCGGAGATGTCCAAAAGGACGAATCCTTAATCAGATCGGTTGCATCCTCCCGCGCCTTTTCCAGCACCTCAAAATCCGCTACCATATCTGCTAAACGAAACTCGGGTAGCCCACTCTGCTTGGTGCCAAAAAAGTCACCCGGCCCTCTCAAATCCAGATCGCGTCTAGCCACCTCAAAACCATCGTCCGTATCGGTCATAACCTTCATCCGCTCCTGACCAACCTCCGACTTAGGATCAGCGATCAGTACACAATACGAGGCATGTGCTCCCCGTCCGACACGTCCACGTAATTGATGTAACTGGGACAGCCCAAAACGATCCGCATCCATAATGATCATTAGCGTCGCATTTGGGACGTCTACCCCCACCTCCACAACCGTCGTTGAAACGAGCAACTGAACCTCATTCGCATAGAAAGAACGCATAACTTCTTCCTTTTCTGCGGGAGTCATTCGTCCATGTAATAGCCCAACGCGGTAATGTGGAAAAGCCTGTTGCATTTGAATATGCAAATCGATGGCATTCTGTACGTCCAGCTTCTCCGACTCTTCAATCAACGGGCAAATCAGATAAGCCTGCCGTCCCTGGTCTACCTCGCGGGAAATAAAACCAAGTACCCGATCCATCAGTTCGTGCTTCACCCAATAGGTGGAAATTGGAATACGCCCCTTCGGCCGCTCTGACAACGTAGAAACATCCATATCGCCAAACGCAGTGATGGCCAGCGTACGGGGGATCGGTGTGGCCGTCATCGTCAGCACATCGGGATTATAGCCTTTGCGGCGCAGTACACTACGCTGATTCACTCCGAATCTATGCTGCTCATCCGTTACAACAAGCCCAAGCTGGTGAAAATATACATCCTCCTGAATGAGAGCATGGGTGCCTACTACAATGTCCAGCAGACCCATTTGGAGAGCAGCTAGGAGCTCCTTACGCTTCTTCCCGGTTGTACTCCCAGTCAGTAGGCCCACACTGATTCCAAAGGGCTCAAACAGCTTGTGAAGCGATCGCATGTGCTGCTCGGCCAATATTTCGGTTGGCACCATCAGCGCTCCCTGAAAACCGGAACGTACTGTGGCAAATAAACCGATGGCAGCAACAACTGTTTTACCTGACCCAACATCTCCCTGAAGCAGACGGTTCATACAATAAGGTGAGCGTAGATCGTGCAGTATTTCAAGCTCTACCTTCTTCTGTGCATCCGTTAATTCAAAAGGCAAAGCCCTTACAAATTCACGAATCGTGGCGTTATCCACGGTATGTACCACCCCGTCCGCTCGACCACGATTTAGCGCCCGGAATGCCTGCATTTTCAGCTGAAATAAAAATAGCTCCTCATACACCATCCGCCGACGAGCCTCTTGCCCCTCGCGGTTGTCCTGAGGCTGGTGTATACCTGCAATAGCCTGCTTGCGCGGCATCATACTATATTTACGCACAAGCAACTCAGGCAATATTTCGGGGATCATTTCACCAAACTGCTGGAGTGTCTGGCTCATTGTTTTTCGCATCCAGCTTTGCGTAATCTTGCCGCCTATAGAGTACACCGGTTGAAGTGTCCCCGAGCGGGCTACTCCTTTATCAGGAAACTCAGAATCTGCAACAGTCATCTGCATCCGTTTGAGATCCCATTTACCAGTCACCACAATTTCACGACCTGAGGTTAGCTGCTCCTTCATGAAATGCCGATTAAACCACGTCGCGGTAAACATCCAATCCTCGGCCATCAATTTACAAGTCAACCTTGATTTGCGCCCGTAACGCTGAAGCACCGGAATGCCCATAATTTTGGCCTGTACTGTAATCTTATCTCCATCCTTCACTTCGCTTAGCGAGCGCAGTCGGTAATCTTCATACCGAAACGGATAATATTCCAGCATGTCCTGTACGTTAGAAATGCCAAAAGCGTGAAGCTCTCCCTCTTTGAGAGCACTCACGCCATGTATTTGTTTTAAAGGTATTTGATCCAATTGCAGCATATTACCTCTCATCTCCGGCCGGCCATACAAAAATGCCAATCGTTCCTGGCCCTACATGGGTCCCAATCACAGCGCCAAGTTCAGTATATATTCGATCTCCCAGCTCAAAATGCTCTGCCAGCTGAGCCACGAACGCTTCTGCCGCTGAGCGATCTGCCGTATGACCCACAGCAATATTAATTTTTTGGCCTTTTAAATCCCGCTCCAATAGTTCAATTATACGTGCTGTCGCTTTTTTATGCCCTCTCGCCTTATCAACCGAATAAATAGTGCCTTCTTTGTCAATCGAAAGAATCGGTTTAATGTTAAGTAACGTACCAACCATTGCCGCTGCCTTGCCAATACGTCCGCCTTTTTGTAAGTATTCCAGGGTATCCACCAGGAAATACAAACGACGGCGCTCCCCACGACGTTCCACAGCCCGAACAATATCAGCCGGGGAGTGCCCGGCAGCCGCCAGCTCTGCCGCATAAACCACTAGCATGCCGTATCCGTATGAAGCTGATTTGGAATCCACCACAGTCACTCTATGTTCATGCTTCTCCAGCATGGATTTGCCCAGCAGAGCAGACTGATACGTTCCGCTCACACCCGAGGATAAATGGATAGAGATAACCTGGCTCTCGGGGTACTGCTCCAACAGCGTCGTGTATGTCTCCAAAAAACGGGCTGGTGAAGGCTGTGATGTCGTAGGTAGCTCATCAGCCCGTACTAGTTCGCTGTAAAACTGCGATGCTGACATCTCAATGCCGTCCAGGTAAGCTGTGCTGCCGAACATCACTGTCAATGGTACAACAACTATACCGAGACGGTCTGCTAATTCCGGTGGAATATCAGCCGTGCTATCCGTCAAAATGATGGTACTGCTCATCAGTCAGACCTCCTTTTGTTGTGGACTTCCATGGGCGTGCTAAAGCACATCAGGTTTCCACTGAGAACAAATAAGGATAAATCGGCTGACCACCTTCATGAACTTCCACTTCAGCATCCGCATAATTTTCTTCAAGCCATGCAACAAGCTGATCTGTGTCTTCTTGATTCGCGTCTGAACCTGTGAGAATCGTAACAATTTCATCGCCATTCACCAGCATTTTCGCTAGCAAAAGACGGGACGTTGCCATTAAGTGTTCCTCGGTCGCTACAATTTTGGAATCCTGAATACCGATGTAATGCCCGGCTGTAATATGCAGGTCATCCAGTGTCGTATCCCGTACCGCGTAGGTCACTTGCCCAGACTTCACCCGGGTGACTGCGTCACGCATATTGTCCTGATTCACCTCAAAAGCCTCTTCCTCCTGGAAGGCAAATGCTGCCGCAATGCCCTGAGGAATTGTTTTGCTCGGAATAACCGACACCATACGTTCCATCTCTAGCAGTTCACGTGCTTGTTCTGCCGCCAAAATAATATTGGAATTATTCGGAAGAATAAAAATATGTTGAGCCGCAATCGAGCGCGCCGCATTAACGAAGTCCTCTGTGCTCGGATTCATTGTCTGGCCGCCAGAAAGGACAACATCGACGCCTAAACTTCTGAAAATATCAGCAATTCCTTCACCGGAAGCCACAGCTATAAAACCAAAGGATGCCAGTTCATGAGCGGGGGGCTCAGACGGCTCTTCCTCACGTGCAGGCTCTGTTGGTATTTCAGCAAACCACTCAGGCTCAGGAGCAACATCCATACCCGCAGACAACAAATCACGATGCTGCTCGCGCATATTTAAAATACGAATCTGTGTAATTTCTCCGTAGCGCAGTGCCAAATTCAGCACTTCACCAGGAGCCTTAGAATGCACGTGAACCTTGATGACATCATCGTCTGAAATTACGATAATAGAATCACCATCTACTGCTAACGCTTTCCGGAAGGCTTCCTCATCAAAATCGGTACCTTGCGCTTCGCCCAATTGTCGATTAATAAAAAACTCCATATCATACAAAAATTCAATATTATCCGTTTCGAGCTTCGCTTGCGCAGAAATCGGCGCATCTGGGGAAGGAACAACTGCAGTAGCAGTAGGTCTCTCCGATACGTGAGGAGCAAAAACCGTGCGTACATTATCACTTTTTGCAGTTGAAGACGTCACCAAGCCGCTTCCAAGATACTGCATAAAACCTTCATAAATGTACACAAGACCTTGCCCACCCGAATCTACAACTCCTACTTGCTTCAATACAGGGAGCATGTCCTGCGTCATGGCAAGCGTTTCCTTCGCTTTGGCAAGCACTTCTTCCATCAGTTCCGTGATGTCGTTCGTCCGGCGCGAGAAAAACACAGCATGCCTGGCCGCTTCCTTCGCCACGGTAAGAATTGTACCCTCCACCGGCTTAACAACCGCCTTGTAGGCCGCATCCACCCCGCTCTGCAATGCCGATGCGAACTGAAGGGTATTCAATTCCTCGTATGGGGCAGCGTAACGGCTGAAGCCACGAAACAACTGAGACAGGATAACCCCTGAATTGCCGCGGGCTCCCATCAGCAAACCTTTGGATAATATGCCGGACATGACACCGATGGAGGAAGAGTCCCCCCTCTTTAATTCCGTTACGCCCGCGCTCATCGTCAAATTCATGTTGGTTCCCGTATCACCGTCTGGCACTGGGAATACATTTAGTGAATTGACATGTTCCGCATGCTGCTGTAATTGTTCCGCCCCGGCTAAAACCATTGCGGTAAAATCTGTTCCATTCAAAGAACGATTACTCAAGAGAATTCCCCTTCCTAGCTTAATACACTTGTTTTACTATCAACCTTCACAACACCTTATTCAACTGTGCGTACAGGTTCAATTGAATTATACTAAAGCCAGACGACGAATACGAATATCACACTTTCGTAAGCTTTTGTACTCACGTCTGGTCGTTCTTCTACAGGTCATATAAAATGAAAAACCAGTCAACTGCCTAACAATAAATCATCGGCTGGAATGATGACTATAGTCCCGCCTCTGAACTGCCGGCATGACTGGAATAAGAATTCACATTCCATTTTAATACAAAATAATCGCAGCAATAACTATCCCATATTGTACTATAATGCGAAAGAGAAATAAATAAAGTTTTTGAATCAGTTGACGGAGCTTTTTTGACTATGATATTATATTTAAGTATTGTTTTGTTCAGGTTAGTGACTTACAAAGTCCGGCTGACCCAGTCGGCCTGAAGAGAGACCCGTTCCATATGGAATTTGGTTATTTTCAGAATAGGAGGTGGAATCATGTCTCGTAAATGTTCTGTAACAGGCAAAAAGCCTGGCAGCGGTAACCACGTATCTCACGCTAACAACCGTAATCGCCGTACTTGGGGCGTCAACGTACAAAAAGTTCGCATTCTCGTTAACGGTAAACCGAAACGCGTTTATGTCAGCACTCGTGCATTGAAAGCCGGTAAAGTGACTCGCGTGTAGTCGTAAAAAAATATCGTTATAAACAAAAGGCACCTCGTTTTAAACGGGTGCTTTTTTGGTTATTCGAAAGTAATATCCATCTGGTTCAGGAGAACAAAATGTCAGGCACCTTCCCGTGCGTTCCTATCTTTTACTGCCGAGCTACCTATCTGTTGTGCCCGGGAAGCATGCCCTGTGTACCTCCAGCTTTCATCCTACATCCTGTGTTTACATTACGTTGAATTCAGTTTTTCTGGAATGTATTCAAAATGGCTTTAACGAATCCACCCAGAAATTTTGGCAGCTTGATTGTGTAAAACTTCATGCCTCACCCTCCCCATCATCCTCCTGCATCCGTTCTCTGTAGTTTATGCAACCTGTCAAGGGTTGTTGCCCCACAAAAAAAAGGCTACATGAGAATCCCGCTCATGTAACCATATTTATGCACAACCATCCCAGGCTATACCATCAGACAAGTCCGCGAATATAGAGATATGCTGAGAGTATGAAAATAAACAGGATATAATAAAGTACGCTGCACACTACAAAACCTATTCGTAAACCACGCCGTTCATTTTTCCGAAAATAAAACAGTACAATTAGAACAGCCAAAAGTGAAAGAACAGCATTCCAAGGAGCCTTCACTAGCGAGAAACAGCTAAGGGTCAACCCCGTCGCCATGCTCGCTACAGTCATCCACAATGCTTCGGTCAGCTTCACTTGGACAAACGTGCTGCACTGTCCCGAATCGCAGCTATAGCCGCAGCGCGGTCTGTTCTGCCAAATACCGCACTCCCAGCCACCAGCACGTCAGCCCCCGCTTCAAATACGGCTGGTGCCGTCTCCTCCGCAATACCTCCGTCTACCTCGATATGTACGTCTGGACGACCCAGTTCGTTCAGCCAAGCACGGATTTGTCTGATTTTATTTAACGTCTCTGGAATGAAGGACTGACCTCCAAAGCCAGGATTGACCGTCATCACCAGAATCATATCCACATTTGGCAGCACTTCCTTGATCGCGTATGGTGAAGTACCCGGATTGAGAGCCACTCCAGCCAGAGCGCCTTGCTGCTTGATCAAGTGAAGGACACCATGCAAATGAACACAGGCCTCAGCATGAACAGTGATGATGTTGGCTCCTGCTTTTACGAAATCGCCAATATAGCGTTCAGGATGCTCAATCATCAGATGAACATCTAAGGGAAGAGTCGTATGCGGACGAATAGCCTGAACGATAGGTGGGCCCAGTGTAATATTGGATACAAAATGTCCATCCATTACATCCACATGAATCCAGTCTGCCCCTCCTGCCTCAGCTTCCGCAACTTCACTGCCCAAGCGAGCAAAATCAGCGGATAAAATCGACGGTGCTATTTTTAACATATACTCAGTACCTCCGCTTTTTTTCTTTTAATTCCTGATAGAACTGCAAATAGCTACCATATCGTCCCTGTGAAATATGGCCTTCTTCCAGGGCCTCTCTTACTTTACAGCTAGGCTCGTGAATATGGGTACACCCCCGAAATTTACATCCTTCCGCATACTGCTGGAATTCACGAAAACAGGGAGATAACTCATCCACACCTAGCTCCAGAAAATCCAGCTGGCTAAACCCCGGTGTATCTGCTACAAACCCTCCGTTGTCTAGAGGAATCAGCTCCACATGACGAGTTGTATGTTTTCCTCGGCCCAGCTTATTGCTTATGGCGCTCGTCTCCAGCGTTAACCCAGGCTCCAGAGCATTAAGCATGGAAGACTTTCCTACACCTGATTGCCCGGAAAACACGCTGATTTGACCAGCCAACAGCTTCTTAAGCTCAGCCGTCCCTTCTCCGGTACGGGCACTGGTCACCAGCACCTCATAACCGATCTTCCGGTACATTTCCTGAACGGCCAGCACGGTGTCATCCTCTGAAGGGCTGCCTTCATACAAATCGCGCTTAGTCAGACAGATAATCGTATCCAGTCCGGCGTGCTCAATATGGACTAAAAATTTGTCCAGTAAAGGCAGGTTTAAATCCGGCTCACGCAAGGAAAACAGTAGCACGGCTAGCGTGGTATTAGCTACTGGAGGACGAATTAGCTCTGTCGTACGCTTTCTAATCTCCTCGACCATACCTTCCCCGTTCTCAGTCAGTTCGTAAACGACCCGATCACCGACAAGAGGCGTAATCTCTTTTTTCTTAAAAATGCCGCGTGCTCTGCATTGTACTGTAGCTTCGCCAGATACCGGACGCCCATCCTGATCCAGGCTGGAGACATAATAATATCCGCTAAGCGCCTTGACGATCAGACCTTCAGGCATGTGTAAGATGTCCTCCTTCATAATGTTCAAGTTTCATTGCGTATAACAGGTTGAGCATCTTCCTATTGCAAGTTTACTGATGCTGAACAGCCTCAATCACTTTTTCCTTCTTTGCGTGGCCTGGGTTGTTTTTATGACTAACCGCCAACTCACTGCGCGTACTCTCCGTGGAATTCGTTCCAGGAACAAAGGCGGAAGGGTCACCATTACCTCCTGTGCCCTCCTGATTGTTCGAGTCGCCTCCACTATTGCCAGTATCATTAGAAGATCCCCCGCTATCACCTTCCTCGCCGTTTCCACTTCCATTCTGCGAGGAAGTACCATCAGGTGTATCCGTTGGTGAAGTTCCAGCAGGCGGAGCAATTTGGGGCATCGTCACCGTTCCATTTTTCGCCTCAATATAAGAGACTGGATACGTATCAATAAAGTCACCATCTCTAAATACTGAGACAACACTGTCTTTGTTCGGAGCCATTAGCAGATTGATAGTGAACATCTGTGTCGTATTAATCGTACGGCTTCCCCATTCCTGATTTTCTCCACGCGCATCCGTATAAGTGATACGAATTTTGCTGTTTTTGCCCTCTTCCTTCGGCGCAACAGGCACATTAAATGGTAGTGTAATAGCTTCTGGCGGGTAACCCGTGCTTACATAAAACGTAATTTCCGTATTTGGTGGCAACTCACTGCCTGCCTCTGACGGCCACTGTTTGGTTACTCTTCCTTTTTCCTGCTCATAGCTAAATTCTTCTTTAATCGAGCCAACCTTCAGCCCTGCCTTTTTAACCTCATTTTCTGCTTGGTTCTGCGTCTTCCCTACCAGGCTTGGCATTTTCACAGTATCAGCGCCCTTGCTGACTGTGAGCACAACCTGGACTGAGTCCTTATCAAATGGCTCATTTGCAGCGGGTGTCTGACTAAGGACGGTCCCCGCGGCCTGATCACTGAACTGCTCATTTTGCTGAATCTGCGTCTCCTTAATTTGCTGGGCGGTCAGCAGCTTAACAGCATTCTCGTAGCTTTGGCCTTTGACATCCGGCATCGGAGTGAGCGGCTTGGCAATCCCGACTTTCAGACTAATCTTGGTTCCTTCCTTGACTAAAGAATCTGCAGGATAGCTTTGATAAAATACAACTCCTGGCGCGATTCCCTCTTTGTATTCATGCTGTATTGGCTCCTCAATGAGTAATCCCGCTTTACTGAGATTAACCTTCGCTTGGTCTTCTGTTTGTGTCAATACACCTGGTACTTTTACCTCAGGCACGACAAGTACACTTTGCACATAGTACACCACTCCGCCCATGCACAGAAGTAACACCAACACTAGTGTTACCCACAAGATCGCTTTTTTTCTATTATTTTTGGACGATTGCTTGCTCGGAAGCTGTTCAGACTCACGCGGTTGAGCAGGTACATCATCGCCACTAGAAGACATCCCTAATTGTTGAGGCTTAATAGCCGGAATAACCCGTGTTTGATCCTCATCATCCAAATGTGTAAACTCCAGCTTGGATTCATTACGCCGTCCCGGCAGCAAACAGGTTTCCAGATCTTTTAGCATTTCGTCTGCCGATTGATAACGCTCTTCTGGATTTTTGCGCATGGATTTTAGAATGACATTTTCCACACTTTGCGGAATCAACGGATTAATTTTACGTGGTTCCTCAAATTCCTCTTGCAAATGCTTGAGCGCTACACTAATTGGACTTTCTCCCAGGAAAGGGAGCTGCGCTGTCAGCATTTGATATAAGACAATACCTAAAGAATATAAGTCCGATTTTTCGCCGGTGACGACACCCTTTGCATGCTCAGGTGAAAAATAATGAACAGAACCCACAACAGAACCCGTCTGGGTAATGGTCGTTGACGTAACAGCTCTAGCAATCCCAAAATCAGTTACCTTAACCCGTCCATTACGTCCAATTAATATATTATGAGGCTTAATGTCTCGGTGAATGATCTGATTTTGATGGGCATGCTCCAGCGCATCACAAATCTGGGAAGCAATCCGTACTGCTTCATCCACTTGCAATGGTGCACGTTCTTTAATAATCTCATTCAAATTTTTACCTTCGATGCACTCCATTACAATATAATGGATTTCATCCTCTTGGCCGACATCATAAATACTGACCACATTCGAATGCGAAAGCGAGGCCGCAGACTGCGCCTCACGCCGAAATCGGCGAATAAATTCCTCATCATGAACAAATTGCTGGCGCAACACTTTAACTGCGACATTGCGATTCAGCAAAATGTCTTGAGCCTTATACACCAGCGCCATACCGCCGCCACCGATACGCTCAATAATTTCGTATCTTCCCCCTAGCAGGTGCCCGATCATGCGTCACACCCCTTTTCACTCAATGAAACCGTGTCGTCGGGCAATTCAAACAAAGCTACAGTAATGTTATCGTCTCCTCCGGCAAGCAACGCCAGATGTAGCAGACGATCCGCGCGCTCCTCCAAAGGATTCTCTGCGGCACCTACTACTTTGCTGATTTGTTCTTCCGTTACCAGATTGCTTAATCCGTCGCTACACAGTAACAGTACATCGCCTTTTTCCAGCGCAATGGAGTCAATATCCACTTTCACCTCGGAATCAGTGCCCAGCGCCCGTGTCAGTACATTGCGACGAGGATGGTTCTCCCGTTCTTCCTTACTGATCTGACCGTTTTTGAACAGCTCATTAACCAAAGTATGGTCTTCTGTAAGCTGACGTACCGCTCCTTTAGAAATGACATAGGCACGACTGTCACCGATATGTCCGATAATTCCGGATGCGTCGTTTAATAAAACCGCAACAACTGTCGTTCCCATATTATGATACTTTTCATCGCGTGCAGCCGTCTGGAAGATGACTTCATTGGCATGCAAAATAGCGTCGCTGAGCGCCGCCGTCAAAGAATGTGCGGATAATCCGCTCTCCAGCGTCGCCAAATCAGCGGCAAGTGTCTCTACCGCAAGGCGGCTGGCCGTATCACCGGCCAAATGCCCCCCCATACCATCGGCAACAATCCCAAGGATATAGCCTTGCTCCAAGTGCCTGATCCAGGCAGAATCCTCATTCACCGAACGTACACGTCCGACATGGCTGACATGAACTGTTTTGATCAAATGGTTTCACCCCAACTCCATATGCTTTGCACGCAACTGACCGCAAGCAGCGGCAATATCGTGACCCTGTTCACGCCGGATCGTCACATTGACGCCTTTTTCGGCAAGAATACGTTGGAAATTAAAAATATCACTGCGTGATGTGCGTACATACTTGCGCTCAGGCACATGATTGACTGGAATCAAATTGACGTGACACAGCATGTCCTTTAACACATCCGCTAGCTCTTCAGCATGTTCTGCCTGATCGTTTACCCCACCAATCAGGGCATATTCAAACGAAATTCTCCGCCCCGTCTTAGCAAGATAGTAACGTAGAGAATCCATAACATCCTTAAAGGGATAACGCCGATTTACAGGCATCAGCTTCGAACGAAGCGCATCATTAGGCGCATGAATGGATATTGCCAGATTAATCTGGGTATCCTCGTCGGCAAATTTATAAATATTCGGTACAATACCGCTGGTCGACACTGTGATATGACGTTGACCAATGTTCAGACCTTTTTCATGAACCATTGTACGTAAAAACGTCATGGTCGCTTCATAGTTTTCAAAAGGCTCGCCCGAGCCCATAATCACGATGCTACTCACTCGTTCATTGGTTTTATCCAAAATTTTCTGAGCCTGCACCACCTGTGCAGTAATTTCACCAGCCGTCAGGTTCCGTTTGAGGCCTCCGAGCGTCGAAGCGCAGAAAGTACAACCAATCCGGCAACCCACTTGAGTCGTTACACAAATGCTGTTTCCGTAATTGTGTCTCATAATGACCGTTTCAATGGCATGATCATCGTGCAAACCGAACAGGAATTTTACTGTACCGTCCTTCGATTCCAACTTTGTAATTTCACTAAGCGTCACAAAACTAAATTGCTCCTCAAGCTTCTCTCTCAGCGCCTTGGACAAATTCGTCATCTCGCTGAAATCATTGACTCGCTTCACATACAGCCAGTCAAAAATTTGTCCTCCACGAAAAGCAGGCTCGCCATTGTTCTTGGCCCAGTCCTGAAGCTCCTCCAGAGTTAAATCATATATAAAAGGTTTCATCAATGTTTGCACCCGTTCCTTCTTCATTAAGTTCTGTTTGATCGCAGATAGTATTTTTCATTCTTCCTATTTTAGCACAAATCCCTGAGGGGGTAAAAATTTTTCGTCTTCATGCAAAAAACCGCCGGAAATGTTCCGGCGGAATGTGGAAATACTGGTGGAAAGCTGCCTGGAATTCTCTTCCGCGCTATTTCACCCGACGCAGGCGCGCGATATAAAATCCGTCGCTGTGGAAATGCTGCGGTAACAGCTGTACCGAGCCTCCCTGTATACTATCCTTTTCGCGGCTCACGTCCGGGAAGGAATGACCCTCTGCCAATTCATACTCTGGATGTTCGCTTAAAAATTGAGTCAATTGTCCTTCATTTTCGTCCGGTTCAATCGTGCATGTGCTGTATACCAGAATACCACCTGGCTTCAACAGTCCCGCCACACTATCCAGCAGCTCATGCTGAAGCTGTGTAATGTCGCGAACATCCTGCGCAGTTTTGCTCCAACGCAGGTCCGGTTTACGACGAATCACTCCAAAGCCAGAGCATGGCGCATCCAGCAAAATACGGTCAAAAGAAGCTGGAGCATATCGTTCCTTCAGTTCTAGCGCATCACCAGTGACTGTTTCCACGGCATCCAGACCAAGTCGATTAGCCTGTTCACGAATTAATTGATGCTTATGGGCATGCAGATCATTCGCAACTATCCGTCCGTGATCCTTCATCAGCTCAGCCATATGAGCTGTTTTGCCACCTGGAGCGGCACAGCAATCCAGTACCAGCATGCCAGGCTCAGGAGCGACTGCTTCGGCAACGAGCATGGAGCTTTCATCCTGTACGGACAGCAAGCCGTCCGTATACCACGAGGTAAGCGCCATATTTCCACCGCTACGAACAACAATCCCATAGGGACTAACTGCCGAAGGAACGGCATCAAGCCCTTTTGAGTTCATCTCGTCCAGCAGCTGATCACGGCTGATCATTGTCGTATTCACCCGTACGCTGACCGCAGGGGGCTCATTATTAGCCTGACAGATAGCCTCAGCAGTATCTGCACCGTACTGCTTAATCCAGCGCTTAACCAGCCACTGTGGATGGGAATGTTCTAATGAAATCCGTTCCTCCGGTGACAAATCGTCAGGAATACGCAGCTTGTCCGGCTCACGCAGCATGCTGCGGAGCACGCCGTTGACCATACCGGAAATACCCTGATGCCCACGCCGCTTGGCAATGGTCACCGCTTCACTAACGACTGCATGATCCGGAACTCGATCCAGATACACCACCTGATACACACTCATCCGCAGCAACGAACGTACCCAAGCCTGAAGCTTGGCCGTTCCTTTTTGAACAAATTTATTCAAAAAATAATCTAGTGTATTTCGGCGTGCGACTGTACCGTATACAAGTTCCGTCGCCAAACCAGCATCACTTGCAGACAAACCTGCCTGCTGAAGCCGACGATTTAGCTCAAGATTGCTATACGCACCCTCTTGCTCCACACTGGTCAACACATCAAGTGCAACTTCCCGCGCCGTCTGATTGCGAGTCTTGCCGGTTCTGGCACCCACTCCCTTGCCTTGGCCTCCCTGGCGGGAGTGACTCCCGCTCATCCGAGCACCATGCCTGGCTTCATCTGTCCGCCGCGTGCAAAGGTTCCAGCATCCATAACTTTTTTGCCAGCCGGTTGAACCTGAGTCAGCCAGAGAGTTCCTTCGCCTGTCTGCACCTCAATGCCACGAGCGGTCAATTGAAGAACCGTCCCGGGTGCTGGAGCATTTGAGACACTCACTTCATTATTTATGAAAGGCTGCTCAGCAGCCCATATTTTAAAAACATTTCCCTCCCAAAGCGTAAACGCGCCGGAAAAGGGAACAAGGCCGCGAATCCGGTTGTATATCTGCTGTGCATTGTCACTCCACGAAATGCGCTCATCGTCGCGGTTCAGGTTAGGGGCATAGGTAGCCTCGTCCTCATTTTGCGGCGTACGGTCTGATTGGCCTGCCAGCAACTTAGGCAGCTCGTCCTGCAAAAGCTTTGCTCCAGCTACGCTTAACTTCTCAAAAATCGTACCGGAGGTATCCTCCGGCTCTATAGCAACCTCAACTCGCGATATCATATCGCCAGTATCCAGTCCTTCCGCCATATACATCAGCGTCACACCCGTTACGGTCTCACCGTTAATAATCGCACGCTGGATCGGTGCACCTCCCCGATAACGGGGAAGTAACGAACCATGCACATTCAGACAGCCGAACCGAGGCAAGTCTAGTACGGACTTAGGCAAAATTTGCCCATAGGCTGCGGTTACGATCAGATCAGGACGCAGCTCTGCCACCTGGGCCACCGCTTCTGGCTGGCGCAGGCGGGTCGGTTGCAGTACAGGTAATCCGCGTTTTTCTGCCGCTTCCTTGACTGGTGTAGGCGTCAATATTTTTTTTCGTCCCTGTGGCTTATCGGGCTGTGTAATCACACCGACCACGTTATAACCGTTGTCCAGTAACATGTTCAGCGATGGCACTGCAAACTCAGGCGTACCCATAAAGATAATACGAATGTCTTGACTCATCGAACCTCACTCTCCTATCTGACGGTTCGGTCCTGGCTGTTCCAGCGCAACCTCATATACTTTTTCTGCAATATCCGTGAATAAAATTCCATTTAAATGGTCAATTTCATGCTGAAAAGCACGAGAAAGCAATCCTGTCGCTGTAACGGTAATGGCCTTACCCTCGCGGTCCAGTCCCTTGACTGTAACCTTCTCGGCACGACGCACATCCCCGTTCAACCCAGGTATACTCAGGCAGCCTTCAGGACCCAATTCCTCCCCTTCTTCGGCCACGATCTCTGGATTGATCATTTTAATCAATCCATGCTCATCTCCAGCATCTACAACAATGAGACGCTTCAAAATACCTACTTGCGGAGCAGCAAGACCTACTCCCTCCGCTTCATACATCGTATCTGCCATATCGTCGAGCAGCTTTTGCACGTTAGGCGTAATTTTAGTGACTTCCTTTGCTACTTTGTGCAATACGTCATCCGGCTCCAACACTATAATTCTAATTGACATGACAACAGAACACCTTCCTCTTTATGTTTCATTTAGGCTTAACTGTATTCATCACACACGCGACTGCTACATTATCCTATGTACGGACGGCTTGTCCGCATTAATTGTGATAATAACTTTTGTGGCAACACTCTACATAAGCATTTGCGGATCAACATCCAGACTAATCAGCAACTTTTGTGCCTGTGCGGATTCGGCCATTTCATCAGCTACTTGCTGAGCCAAACTAATCGCATCGATATTTCCACGCCATTTTATCATACATTGAAATCGGTATCTATTCTTGATTCTCGAAATGGGTGAAGCTACTGGCCCCAAAATGTCGAGTACATCCGATGTAAGACGATCCATATTCCCGAACCAGCCCCGTTGTCTGGCCCGTCCCTGTAGTGTTGCTGAATAATTCTCAGCCAATCGGACCAGCACCGGGAGTTGTTCATGAGAAAAGGTCACCAAAATAAGACGACAATATGGTGGATAGTGCAAATTGCGGCGGTGTTTCAATTCTTCCCTCACAAAAGAAGCATAATCATGGCGACTTGCGTGAATCACCGAATAATGCTCTGGAGTATAGGATTGTACGAATACTTCCCCCGGCAATTGATGTCTCCCAGCCCGTCCAGCTACTTGTGTTAACAGCTGAAATGTCTTTTCCGCAGCCCGAAAATCCGGTAAATTGAGAGCCGAATCCGCAGTAATGACACCAACCAGTGTCACATCGGGAAAGTCCAGGCCTTTGGCAACCATTTGAGTACCGAGCAGCACGTCCGCTTTTTTATCACGAAATTGCTTGAGAAGCTTTTCGTGGGCATTTTTTTCTGTCGTTGTATCAACATCCATTCGAACAACACGTATACCGGGGAATAGCTTCGCCAGCTCTTCTTCCACTCGCTGGGTACCTGTACCGAAATAACGAATATGCTCACTACCGCACTCAGGGCAAGTCTGAGGCACGGGCTCGGAATAACCACAGTAATGGCAACGTAAATTGTTCGACCGCTGATGATACGTAAGGGAAATATCACAATGCGGACAACCCGCGACATAGCCACAGCTACGGCACATGACGAACGTGGAGTGCCCACGCCGATTCAACAGTAGTACCGTCTGCTCCTTACGCTCTAACCGCTCTGCAATTCCATTATGCAACGCACGGCTGAACATAGAGCGGTTGCCAGCACGCAGTTCCTCACGCATATCCATGATATGTACTTCGGGTAACGTGTTCCCCAATGCGCGAGTTGGCATTTCAAGCAGCAACGGCGCAAACTCGTCGTTGCTTTGTGAGCGAGCCGCATAGTAGCTTTCCAGCGACGGTGTTGCCGAGCCGAGAATAACGACAGCCCCATGCTGATGGGCTCTGCGAATGGCAACATCACGCGCATGGTATTTAGGTGTCTCTTCCTGCTTGTAGGACGTTTCGTGCTCCTCATCCATAATAATAAGACCTAACTCACGAAAAGGCGCAAATACTGCCGAGCGAGCACCAATCGCCACTTTCACACGGCCTTCGCGTATTTTGCGCCACTCATCGTACCGTTCCCCCCCGGACAACCTACTGTGCATCACTGCTACCTGATCGCCAAAGCGGCCTTTAAAACGTTCTACCATTTGTGGGGTTAACGATATTTCAGGTACCAGTACAATGGCCTGACGATTCTGCTCAATACAACGCTGAATCGTCTGTAGATAGATTTCCGTCTTACCGCTCCCTGTGACTCCATGCAACAAATAAGCTCCCTGCTCACGCGTGTCCAGCTGGCGAATAATCCGTTCATATACCGATTGCTGCTCTGCCGTGAGAGGGAGTGGCTCTGTAGGCTTGAAGTGTCTGCCCCGGTATGGGTCGCGGAACACTTCGACATCCTCCAGCAACACGTAGCCCTTATCTTCCAGCGCCTTAACCGTTGCTGCCGATACACTCAGTGAGGTCATGACCTCCTTCAGCGACAGAGGCAGAAACTCGCTACGTTCCAGCAAAAAAGCAAGTACCTCCCGCTGACGCTGCGCTTTGGCAGAAAATTGCTCCAGCGCCGTTGATGCCTCGTCTATGCCGATAGCCAGATCAACGGATTTCATGGTCTTTTTGCCGAGTTTGTCTTTAATAACTTGACTTTCCTGAAGCACACCCCGGCGTAACAGTGATTTAATAACCTCTGCTTCCTCAGGGAAACGTCGACTGAGTTGCTGCAATGGGACTTGCTCCTTCTCCTGAATGAAGCTAACAATCCGACGCTCCGTCGGATCACTCATACCATCGTCGGTCAGAAGTGCCCATTCGAGTTCATCGCCCTGATTCGGTTGTATAGTACGCTGTGGATGCGTTAACTCATGCTGTTCGGCAATTGAGATATAACGTTCTGCTTTGCCCTTGAGCGCGGTAGGAATCATCACTTGCAGTGCCATAATTTGATTACAAGCATAACGTTCGCTCATCCATTTGCCCAGTTCGACTAGGTCGGCAGATAAGGGTGGTACCAAATCCAGTAACTCCTGGATCGCTCTCATCCTGTATTTCGGTGGATCATCAGCTGGGACTACCGAGATGACAAAAGCCTGCACCGTCCGTTTGCCAAATGGCACAGCTACCCGGCTACCCGGCTCAATCCAAGGTCTCATTGAGTCTGGTATCAGATAATCGAAGGTGCGGTCCGTATCCTTGGCAGGTACATCGACAATGACCTTGGCAACTAAATTGCCCGTCTCCATTAATGCAGCACCCCACCCATGCGTCCCGCGGCTATAGTAAGCAACTTACGCGCAACTTCTTCCTTTGACTGTACAGGAATACGCTCTACGATCCCGCTTCGGTCATAAATTTGAACAGCATTCGTATCGACGCCAAAACCAGCACCATTCACAGTTACATCGTTTGCCGCGATCAAATCACAATTTTTACGTTCTAATTTATCTATCGCATACGTCTCCAAATGTTCGGTTTCAGCTGCAAAGCCAATTAAAAATTGATGTTTCTTACTCTGTCCGAGTGATTCTAGAATATCGACGTTCTTCACTAGCTCTAGCGTAAATACACTATCTTTTTTCTTGATCTTGGTCTGTGCAATCTCACGTGGTCGATAATCTGCAACTGCAGCAGCCATAACGACCATATCGCTCGTTTCCCATTGCTTTAATACAGCGGCGTACATGTCTTCAGCTGACTGGACTCTTTCAAGCATAATACCAGCAGGCGGTTCCGCGCTGGTATTGGCAGCAATCAAGTGCACCTCTGCACCCATCTCCTGAGCCACTTTTGCAATGGCAAAGCCCATTTTGCCAGATGAATCATTTGTGATATAACGCACTGGATCAATTCGCTCTATCGTGCCTCCAGCCGTTACAATGACTTTTTTGCCTGAAAGCACCGATTCATTCTCATTCACAAGTGACTCAGGCACTTGAGCCTCCATAGATTCGCCACCAAACCATCGTGGTTCAGACTTGATGTTGGTTTTTTGTTCCTGAGCTTGCTGATCAAAAAAGCGCTCTATGGTTTGCACAATTGTGTCCGGCTCTTCCAAACGTCCTTTGCCAACGTAACCGCAAGCCAGTAATCCTTCACCAGGCTCAATCATCTTCACGCCACGTGATACAAGCGTCTCCATATTTTGCATGACTGCCGGATGAGTGTACATATGTACGTTCATCGCAGGGGCCACCATAATAGGCGCTGTTGTAGCCAGCAGCGTTGTAGACAGCATATCATCAGCAAGACCATGCGCCATTTTCCCGATAATATTCGCAGTTGCAGGAGCAACAAGCACCAAATCAGCCGCATCCGCCAGATGAATATGGGATACGACTGACGGCTCTCTTTCATCAAATGTGTCACTGTACACCGGATTACGAGAGAGCGACTGCAACGTAAGTTCGGTAATAAACTCCTTGGCAGAGGCCGTCATAATCACATGAACCTCGGCTCCCTTTTGCGTCAACCTACTGCACAGCGCAGCCCCTTTGTAAGCAGCAATTCCGCCAGTTATACCAAGAATAATAACTTTTCCCTTCAACATCGTTAACTCCCCCTGACCTAAAAAAATAACAACCTTGCGGTTGTCAAAGGAATTGGCATTGCGCCCGGTTATAATAGTTGTGTATAATTCTTACTCGTCTTCGCCGCTTTCAAGACGCAGATGATCCGCGTAAATCTCTTCCAACGCCACTCCAACCTGTTTGTGGGATTTAGGATTCTTGAGAGTCGTCTTTTCACCCTCGCGCAACTGTCTGGCACGACGTGAAGCCGCTACAACCAACGAATACTTACTATCTGCCTTTTTCATCATTTCATCAATGGAAGGATACAGCACGAATAGACACCTCTTCATGTAGTTTTGGGACTGTATAAGCTGAACTCCAGTGTACACCTTCAAGCTCAGCTTATACAGTATTATTTCTCTTTAGGTACGCTTGGCATATGTAAAGCCCTCGTTTAAGGATGAACCTTACAATGTTCGGCGATAATAATGGATTCTATTCGTTTACAAGCGAAATCAATCTCATCATTGACGACCGCATAATCATAGTGACGCAACAAATTCATTTCATCCACAGCTACCGACATACGGTGGTCTATGGTCGCTTGAGTCTCTGTGCCCCGTCCCCGGATTCTATCCTTTAATTCGTCTAGCGAAGGCGGAAGCAGAAAAATGAATATGCCTTCTGGAAATTTTTCTTTAACCTTTAGCGCTCCCTGAACTTCAATCTCCAGAAAAATATCTTTTCCCTGCGCAAGCGTCTGATCTACAAAATCACGTGGAGTACCATAATAGTTCCCTACATACTCAGCATACTCCAGCATTTCATCTCGTTCAATCATACCCAAAAATTCTTCACGCGTTTTAAAAAAATAGGTCACTCCATCCTGTTCGCCTGAACGAGGTGTTCGAGTTGTAGCAGAAACGGAGTATGTTATCTCTGGTAGCTTATCACGCAATGCGTTGCCTACCGTCCCTTTACCGACACCCGAAGGTCCGGATATTACAAATAATAATCCCTTAGCCATAGTACACTCCATTTTTATTCGTCATTGTCATCATCTTTAGTGGATAGGCGATGAGCGACCGTCTCCGGCTGCACCGCAGACAGGATTACATGATCACTGTCTGTAATAATAACAGCCCGCGTCCGGCGGCCATAGGTAGCATCAATTAGCATATGACGGTCCCTGGCTTCCTGTATAATCCGCTTGATCGGAGCAGACTCCGGACTGACGATGGAGATAATTCGGTTGGCCGACACGATATTGCCGAAACCAATATTGATCAATTTGATTGCCATATTCAGGTCTTTCCCCCTATACATGTGACTCTTGCAGCCGTGCCGCTACCAGGTAGCTACTCAATATTTGCAGCCTGCTCACGAATTTTCTCGAGCTCTGCTTTCATCTCAACGACCAAATTAACCAATGTGAGATGATTAGCCTTGGAGCCGATCGTGTTGACTTCCCTGTTCATTTCCTGGATTAAAAAATCTAATTTGCGACCGGCCGGCTCGTCTGACAGCAGCAATCCCTTGCACTGTCCAAAGTGACTTTGAAGCCGGGTAAGTTCCTCATCAATATTGCTGCGATCCGCGAATAACGCAATCTCCATTCCGAACTTATGTTCATCAAGCGTAAATGAACCGTCCTGAAGCTCTTTAAGCCTGTGTTTCAGCCTGTTACGGTAGTCGCTCACAACATGAGGAGCCAGCACCGTCATTTCATGATGCAGGGATTCCAGCCGTAAAATACGGGATTCCACATCTTGCGCCAAATGCCCGCCTTCTCGCCTTCTCATCTCCAGTAAACCTTGCAAAGCTTCATTCAAAGCTCGCTGTAGTTGCTCTTCCCAGTCCTCTTCGTCTCCATGGCAAGCCTCTCCAGGCTCACCCAGAACGTCAGGCAAAGTAAGAATATCGCTTATCCCTAACGTTCCTTTCACTCCATAACGATCCGCCAGCTGCTCCGCTGCATGCAGGTAAGCCTGCACCACAGTGTCATTCAACCGCGCGGCGGGCATCTGTTCTTCATCACGTTCTCTGTGGATGAAGACATCGATACGACCGCGTTTAATCTGCTGTTGAACCGTTCTTCTCAAGCCATCTTCGTAACGAGTCCATTCGCGCGGAATTCTCATCATCACTTCGCAATAGCGGTGATTCACCGATTTCAATTCCAAGCGCACTTTATAGCCCTCATAATGAAGGATGGCTTGACCGTATCCGGTCATACTCAATGACATCGGCATCACATCCATTATACTATTGTAATTGATTATTATAGTCGAAACAAGGGGGCCTGTACGCGGCCTGATTTTTGCCATACGTAGGAAGTCAATTCAGCTGTCATTTCATAGAACATAAATGGAGTCATAAAATAGATACCATTAAAATGTTCCATTGCCGTATCGAGTAACTCCTTGGCAATAGACACGCCCATTGCTCGTCCTTCCGGACCCTCAAGACCAGACATACGTGCACGTACCTCATCGGATAACTGAATGCCTGGCACTTCATTGTGCAAGTATTCTGCATTGCGCCCACTAGCCAGCGGCATAATACCGATAAAAATCGGTACTTCCAAATGTCGTGTCGCTTCCGCGATGGCTGCAATGAGCTCGTGGTCGTAAACGGGCTGAGTCATAACATAATCAGCTCCGGAGGCAATTTTCTTCTCTAATCGCTGCACGGCTTTACCCAAATGCTTGACGTTAGGATTAAATGCGGCACCTACCACAAAATTAGCCTTCTGCTTCAGTGGCTTACCGGAAAATGCAACACCATCATTTAATTGCTTGATCATGCGTATGATTTCAAAAGAGGTCATATCATACACCGAACTGGCGCCTGGCAAATCACCAAACCGCGCCGGATCGCCAGTAACCGCCAGTACATGGTCAATACCGAGCGCGTCAAAACCCATCATGTGGGATTGAGTACCAATCAGATTGCGATCACGACAAGCTATATGAATTAATGGGCGCAAGCCTGTTTCAATACTGACCAAATGTCCAAGCGCCATGTTGCTCATACGAGTAACTGCAAGCGAGTTGTCAGCCAGTGTAAGTGCGTCGGCCCCGGCTTTCTTCAACGCATGAGCACCTTGCATAAACCTCGTAATGTCCAGATCGCGCGGAGGATCCAGTTCTACAATGACCGTATGTCGTTCCTTAACCAGATCCACAATGTTGGGCTCGCTGGTATGTCTGCCATTTCCTCGTTCCCCTTCATCTGCAATCTGCTCCGCCACTTGAAAGGACTCTTTCGACAGAGCTTCTTTTGAAGCCAGCGGAGGCGGTTGCAAACGGTTCAAAGCTTTTGAGATAGCTGCAATATGGTCCGGTGTAGTTCCGCAGCAACCACCGAGCAGCCTCGTCCCCAGGTCTACAAAGGACTTGGCACATTCCCCAAAATACTCAGGTGATGCACCGTATACATAGTGACCGTCCACATAATCTGCTAGTCCCGCATTCGGATATACGGACAGCGGTACAGACAAAGGGCCATCCAGCTGCTCCATTACACTCATAATTCCCTGCGGACCCGAGTGACAGTTAAATCCAAGGATGTCTGCCCCCTCATTACGCAGCACCGAAAAAGCTTCCGCAACTAAAAAACCATCCTGGGTACGACCAACCTGATCAACTGCAAACTGACAAATTACCGGAATGTCACTGTATTTACGTACACTGTGAAGCGCAATGCGTATTTCATCCAGTGAATAAAACGTTTCGCACAGAATGCCGTCGACTCCTTCGGAGAGAAGGGCATCAATTTGCTGCTCATAGTTTCTTGCCAGCTCCAGCTTGGATATGTTAAGCCGTTTGCCCCCACATATGGAACCCACCGCACCTACCACATAATGTTCAGGTCCGGCCGCAGCTCTGGCAATTCTCACACCGGCACGATTGATCTCTTCTACCTTAGATTCCAGTCCAAACCGGGCTAACTTATAATCATTTGCAGAAAATGTATTAGTCTCCAGCAATCGAGCTCCTGCACTTAAATATTGACTATGCACGTCTGATATAACGTCAGGCGAAGTGATGTTCAGTTCTTCGAAAGACGTATTGACTGGAAATCCTAGCTGATATAAAAAAGTCCCCATTGCGCCGTCTCCGACAATAATTTCACGATTCAGCACAGTACGCAAATCCGGTTTCATGTCCTCTGCTCCACCCCGCTCTTTATTTTCATACTAATGTAACATAAAGAGACTATAAACATAAGCCAAAAACAAAAAAAGCCGCCCCACTCCCCGACAAAATGATCTCAGGAGTGAAACGACTCGATTTATCTTTTCTATTTCCTACTACATTTTCATGGCATTTTCCCATCAGAAGAATGAAGAGAGTAAGCGTAAAAAGTCCCTTTTTTATTCACTTTAGCCACAATAGAATCCGTTCCCTTTTGCTGCTTCGAGAACGTATATTGATTCCCTTGAACTTTCACTTTATAGCCCGACAAATTGATATTAAACAACATTTGAGCCTTGGGCTTGACTAGCTTCAAAGCTTCTGAGGCAGTATATTTCGGGCTTGCAAATGTTTTTTTGAAATCTGCGTCATCATTCCAGTCCACCCCATAGGTGGATACGGCCAGCACTTTACCGGTTACCGCGCTAATTTTGACCTCACTCGCCTCGTTTGCATCCTCGAACGACCAATATGAAAGTCCCTTCGTCTCGTCCTTGTACCGTGAAGCGTGCTGTACCTTGATTCGCTGTCCACTCACACGCTTAAATGTGTTCATTGCACGGTTCAGTAACAAAGGGTCCACCTGCTTCAGCGCATAGTCCGCGTTGATGGTAATAGCGTTACCTCGATCCACATCCACATACAACGAGGAAGCTTGTTCTCCTGCGCCCCAAAATACCCAGTAATTTGAAGGCTTGTTGGACTGATAAGGGGATTTGACCCGCCAGAATGCTTCAAATTGCAAAGGACGCTTGCTGTCAAACGCTTTGGCGCTGTTTAGCACTTTCGTCTTGAGTGGCGCGTTCATCGCCTTTCCTAAGCTGCTTATTTTATATCGTATGGTTGTAGAATCCACTCTGTTTTTTTCTTTATTATATTCTGTCTGCAACGTAGCAGTTCCATCTTCCAGTTCGCCTTCTACAATCCAAGTTTTCCCCATATCTGTCACATCGTCAAATTGAAATGCTGTCTTTGAACCGATGAGTTCTTGCACCGCTTTTTCTAAACGGCTTACCACTGTCGGAGTTAGCGAGCCAACCTGCTTGTCCGTCGTTTCCGCGCCAGCAGGAATGGTCGCCGCCTGAACCGGAAGCGCGGTGGCTACAAATATGAGGACTGCAACTGCTGAAATCCAACGAAATTTCCGCACTATGAACGGCCTCCTTATTGTTTTCTCATTTTCTATATTATACATCGTTCAGGCGCCAAAAAAAGACAGAATGTTGCTTTGTTCATCGTATTCCTTGTATACAGCGGCATGTAAGTCCAAAAAAAGAAGACCTACTAAGGTCTTCTTTTCACTCACTTCTATACGATTCATAGGCCAGTTGCACGCTATTTTTAAAGTTCACATGATTTAGAACAGACGACCTTCGTACACGATCTCAGCCGGGCCCGTCATATATATGTGATTATCGTCCTCGCTCCATTCGATATCCAGGTCGCCGCCCTTCAGGCTTACAATGGCGTGGCGGTCGCTGTACCCGTTTAGTACAGAAGCAACAAGTGTAGCACAGGCTCCGGTTCCACAAGCTAGCGTTGGTCCGGCTCCCCTCTCCCATACTCTCATATCTATATGCTTCCGGCTACGTACCGTGGCGAACTCAACATTTGTCTTTTTAGGGAACAGCGGATGGCATTCCAGCTTCGACCCCCAGGCTTCCAGATCAAAGCTTGGCGCATCCTCCACATAAATGACACAGTGCGGATTCCCCATAGATACAGCCGTAAAACGAAAACCACTTCCGCCAGCTTCAATGGGCTCATTAATTACGCTAGACAGATCCAGTGTAGTTGGAATCTTCAAACCCTCAAGAATCGGCTCTCCCATATCCACCTTCACCATACGAACAAGTCCGTTCTCTACAGTTAGTTCGACCTGCTGTACCCCTGCACCCAGTGTCTCGATCGTGATCTGTTCACGGTTGATGTGCTTACGGTCATATACGTATTTAGCAGCACAACGGATAGCATTACCGCATTGCTCGGCCTCCGAGCCGTCCGAGTTAATGATACGCATGCAGAAATCCGCTTTTTGTGACGGCAATATATATACCAACCCATCGGCACCAATACCAAAATGTCGATCACATAGCCGAACAGCTAATTCCGAGGCGTCAGACGGCAAATCCTGATGCCCAAACCAAACGATAAAATCATTACCTAGACCGTTCATTTTTGTGAATTCCATAGCTTACCTCCGCCGTTGCTGCTGATATCATGTTCCTCATGAAGCTTTGATCCCATGATATCATACAGGGCAATAGTGGGAAAGCGATGCGGTATACATGACCTGATTTCTAGGCTGAAAACTTCGTACGTCCCGCTGAAAAGTGTGTATTTCCGCCGCGACGACGGTTGCGTCGACCGCCCCATACACTTCCCGCTCCCATCAGAAACGTGGGAATCCCGGCTGCCACAATGGATAGCGCCCACTCACGCAAACCGAGCGGTACCGTTTTGAAAATAGGTTGCAGCATAGGCACGTACATAACCACCAGCATTAACACTACGGAAGAAAGCACCGCAAGCACGAGATAACTATTTTGAAACGGATTACGATGGAAAATAGAACGGGAACTACGGCAATCAAATACATGAATTAACTGTGCCAGAACTAGCGTAGCAAAGGCAACGGACTGTGCTTTGATCAATTGTCCTGCGTCATCCGGTGCAATACGTAATGTCAGCCAGAAGGCCGCTAGCGTACATAAACCAATCAACAAGCCACGACTAATGATTTTCCAGCCCAGTCGACGAGCAAAAATATTTTCCTTTGCGCCACGAGGTTTGTGCTCCATGAGATCCTTTTCTGGCTGGTCCACCCCCAGAGCCATCGCTGGTAGGCCATCTGTCACCAGATTCACCCATAAAATCTGGATCGGTAACAAAGGTAATGGCAGCCCGGCCATCATGGCAAAGAACATCGTCAAAATCTCACCAACATTGGAGGCGAGTAGATAACGGATAAATTTACGGATATTCTCGTAAATATTCCGTCCTTCCTCAATTGCGGCTACAATCGTTGAGAAATTATCATCACTCAGTACAAGCGCAGCCGCTTCTTTGGTCACGTCCGTCCCGGTAATGCCCATCGCAATACCGATGTCCGACGCCTTTATCGCCGGAGCGTCATTGACGCCATCACCGGTCATGGCTACGACATGTCCGCGTCTTTGAAGTGACTTGACGATCCGTAGCTTGTGCTCCGGCGAAACCCGTGCATACACAGAGACGGTATCAACGGCTTTGTCCAGCGCCGCATCATCCATCACAGACAACTCCTGTCCTGTCAACACATGGGAGCCGCGCTGAAGAATGCCCAGCTGCTGTGCAATGGCCTCTGCAGTTGTACCGTGATCTCCAGTAATCATCACAGTGCGAATGCCAGCACGACGGCACTTGCCAATGGCTTCGCGAACCTCGCGACGTGGCGGATCAATCATGCCTGTCAGCCCGATAAAGATCAGCTGTGCTTCAGCCTCCTCAACAGTGGAGACACGCTCATGCGAGCGGATGTCACGGTAAGCGACACCAAGTACACGCAGCGCCTCTGAGGCCATTCCTTCGTTAGCTGCCAGTACCTTTTGGCGCAGCGTGCCCGTTAACGGAACGACATTTCCTTCCCATAAAATGTAGGAGCACTGACCCAGCAGCACATCCGGCGCACCTTTGGCAAAGACGATGTGTCCTCCCTGGTGGCGTACGAGTACCGACATTCGCTTCCGATCCGAGTCAAAAGGGAATTCTCGCTCCCTTGTGTACAGCTCATATAGCCCTTGTCGCGTGACTCCGCCCTTGGCAGCTAACGTGACCAGTGCTCCTTCCGTCGGGTCACCCTTCAGCTCCCAAACGGCGGACGGCGTCGGCTCTTTGGTCTTCTTTTTCGAACGCAACTCATCTGTATCAGCTTGAACAATTTCAGCATTGTTGCAAAGTACACTGGCTTGTAGCAGTCTACGCAGAGATTGTCCGTTTTTAAGATCAGCAGGAAGGTCTCTATCCATAATATGCCCGTGTGGGTCGTAGCCCTCTCCCGTAACTCCCCAGAAGCGACCGTCCAGCCATAGCTTGGTGACTGTCATTTTATTTTGGGTCAGGGTGCCGGTTTTATCGGAACAAATGATAGATGCACAGCCGAGCGTTTCAACAGAAGGCAGCTTACGCACAATCGCCTTTCGTTTAATCATACGCTGCACACCCAATGCGAGCGCAATTGTCACAATAGCCGGCAACCCTTCCGGTATGGCCGCCACAGCCAAGCTCACTCCGGCCAAAAACATGCTCATGGCTGGCTGTCCATGTAAAATGCCTGCTACGACAACGAGCACCGTTAGCGCCAACGCTACGATAATCAAAATTTTGCCCAATTGCTCCAATCTGTGCTGCAACGGTGTCTCCTGCGACTCCGTATTTTCAATCAAGTCTGCGATCTTACCCATTTCGGTACTCATACCTGTACGTATAACCATTCCTTGTGCGGTTCCTCTGGTCATCATCGTGCCCATAAAACCGATGTTTTTTTGATCCCCGAGTGGTACTTCGGCGGCATGAATAGGGCGGCAATGCTTACTCACCGGAACTGATTCCCCCGTCAGGGCAGACTCCTCTACATCACAGCCGTTCGTACTCAACCACCTTACATCTGCAGGAATGCGATCACCACTTTCCAGCAGCACAATATCACCCGGAACCAGCTCTCTGGCCTGAACTTGAATTCGTTTGCCGCCCCGCAACACTTTGGCGGTTGGAGCCGACAGTTGTCTCAAAGCTCGCAATGAACGCTCAGCTCTGAATTCCTGTACAAAGCCGAGAATTCCATTCAGTACAACAATAGCAATAATGGTAATCGCGTCCAAATATTCACCAAGCAGGCCGGATATCAGGGTCGCTCCCATCAATACGAGCATCATAAAATCCTTGAACTGGTTGAGCAACAGCAAGATTGCCGAAACTCGCTTCCCCTCGCTCAGCTCATTCCATCCTGACCTTTCTCTTCGTTCCGCAAGCTGTTCCTCCGAAAGACCCTGCTTCGGGTCGACTTCCAGACTTGTTGAAAGCTGTTCATTGCTTAATTGGTGCCAGTGTGCTTGTTCCATTCTCCCCAATTCCCTCCCGGTCAGATAGTCCGTTTCCGTCGGTTGTGCGTAGGATGGCTGCCCGTTATTATATTTTTGTGCCGCGATTGCTGATAAGCTGGACAGACTTTCTAGATTCAATCTATTCGGACAGAACCTGAAATATCACAAAGCCGCTTAAGTTTTGTCCCAAAGTTATGTATCATAGAAGGAAGGCGAAAATACATTTGCTTCAAAGGAGAACATAATTATGGCATTGGACGGAATCGTAACCCGCGCTATCGTACACGAACTGCAAGGCATCCGGGGCGGGCGCATTAATAAAATACATCAGCCAAATGATCGCGATATCGTGCTGAATCTGCGGGCACAAGGCGGAAGCGTAAAGCTGCTGCTGTCGGCTAATCCGACCTTCCCGCGTGTACATTTTACAGAACAAAGCTTTCTTAATCCGACAGAAGCCCCTATGTTTTGTATGCTCCTTCGCAAGCATTGCGAAGGAGGCGTTATTGAGAAAATCACACAGGTGGGCATGGAGCGTATTATTCACATGGATATACGTCAACGTGATGAACTGGGAGATATTTCACTCAAACGAATTATCATTGAACTGATGGGTAGACACAGCAACATTATTTTGCTTGACCCGGAAACAGGCGTGATGCTGGATGGCATTCATCATGTCACACCGTCTATCAGCAGCTATCGGGTCATTATGCCTGGCTTTCAATACACGGAGCCTCCTGAACAAAACAAGCTGAATCCACTAGAAACGGAAGAGGCAGCCTTCATATCCTCGTATCAAACAGCGATCGAGGCCGAAGAAGCTCCCAAACGCTGGATCGTGAACACTTTTACTGGACTCAGTCCCCTCATTGCTGAAGAGATACTAGCTCGAGTAACTAATGAAGTATCTGGTGATAGTGATCGTTCACTATGGAGGACATTCAGTCACATCATGGATGACGTGCGGAATCATCGTTTTCAGCCGGTATCTGGACTAAACGCACAAGATAAAGTGATATTCTCAGCCATTCCACTGACGTTGATCCAAGAAGGACGTAAGGAGTACGCTACTATCAGTGAGTGTATGGAGGACTTCTTCGGTGAAAAAGCAGAAAGGGATACGGTTAAGCAAAAGGTCAGTGACCTACTGCGGTTTCTGCAAAACGAGCGGAGTAAAAACCTAAAAAAACTCGACTATCTCCATCAGGATTTGGCCGAGGCGGAAGATGCCGATCAATTTCGCATTTATGGAGAGTTGCTGTTCGCTTCGCTGCATGAGGTGAAAAAAGGTGACAAAGAAGTGACGCTCACTAACTTTTATGATGAGGAACAGCGACCAATGACCATCCCACTGGACCCACTACTCAACCCGTCGGATAATGCACAACGGTATTTTAAAAAATACAACAAATATAAAAACAGCTTGGCTGTCATTGATGAACAACTGGAGAAAACTCACGAAGAAATCCGTTATATGGACAATCTTCTTCAGCAGCTAGCCCATGCCTCTATGAATGACATTGAGGAAATACGTGAAGAACTGGTTCAGCAGGGCTATCTCAGAGATCGGGTCAAAAAAGGAAAGAAAAAGAAGAAAAGCGACCGTCCAACCCTGCACGTCTATACATCATCCGAAGGTATCGAGTTACTGGTCGGCAAAAACAACTTGCAAAATGAATATGTGACAAATCGACTGGCCGGACCAAATGACACATGGTTGCACACAAAGGATATTCCGGGGTCACACGTCGTTATACGTGCTGAGCAATTCGGGGATACGACGCTGGAGGAAGCAGCTCAACTCGCTGCCTATTTTAGCCAGGCCAAGCAATCCAGCAGTGTACCTGTGGACGCCACCCTGATTCGGCATGTACGTAAGCCCAGCGGAGCCAAACCCGGCTTTGTCATCTACGACCATCAGCGTACGCTCTTCATTACACCCGACGAGGAGCTGATCAAAAAAATGCCGAATCGCATCAAAAACGGCTAAGTCTCACTAGCCTATTGAATCCACAAAAAAAGCCCTTTGTTCTTTGCACGGTACACTTCTTGTGTTCCATGCATAAGGCAAGGGGCTTTTTATTTACTTTTGTCCAACAGCAGCCTTCCTCAATTCCTCGACAACCTGACCTTCCACACTACGGCTACCCAGATCACCGTGGAAAATAACACCTTGGCGTGCACCGTGAAAATCCGAGCCGCCAGTTGCAATAAGCCCATACTGCGCCGCCATCGCAGTATATCGGCTCTCAGCCTCAGCATCATGGTCCGAATGTCGCACCTCCAAGCCCACAGGCTTCGCCTCCTCTATAATTGAGCGAACCAGCTCATCATTTCCGTACAAGCCAGGGTGGGCCACCACAGGTACCCCTCCTGCTTCACGAATCCAGTTTATGGCCTCCGTAGGCTCTACACGGGGTACAGACACATATCCGGGCGCTCCTTCCGCCAAGTAACGGTCAAACGCGTCTCGCATATCCTTCGCATATCCCTTTTGAACCAGCGTATCCGCCATATGCGGACGTCCAATGCTTTCATCTGGTGCCAGCGGTCTGCCCATCGTAGCCACCACTTCATCCAGTGTGATTTCCACGCCCAGACTACGCAATTGACTTAAAATCAAATCATTACGGGTATCCCGCGCCTGGCGAAGCTTTTCCAACCGCTCCAAAAACACTTTATTGCGGTAATCCATAAAATAACCCAGTATATGAATATCCTTACCGCCAGCTCGAGTACTAATTTCCACTCCTGGCACCACAGTAATTCCTATGCGTTTTCCCTCCTCCAGAGCTTCTTCCAAGCCAGCTACCGTATCATGATCTGTAATGGCCACACCTGCCAGTCCTTTTTCCTTGGCCCAGCGCACATTATCTACAGGTGGCTGCATACCGTCAGATGCTAGGGTGTGTGTATGTAAATCATATCGTTTTACGCTAATCTGCTCCTTCATTATGCATCCTCCTTCTCTTTCAGCTTTGCAAGCTCGTCCTGCGAGTCCCTCTGCACGTCCGTTCCCTGATCATGACGACGCAAGTAAGACAGGAAGGTTACTACCGGAATCGGCAACAACGCCGACTTCAAATGAATTGCATAAAATTCTCGTTTGAACGTGATATCTGAAATGTTTACAATTTTCAACAATCCGAGCGCAACTTCATGCTTCACCGAAGAAGGTGATAGCATGGTAATACCCAGTCCAGCCTCTACCGCCGATTTGACCGCTCCAGTGCTCCCCATCTCCATTACAATACCAAGTCGGGAGGCATCCACACCACGACTTTTCAGCTCATCTTCTATCACTTGACGTGTACCAGATCCCTTTTCTCTGGCTACAAAAGGATGCTTAAACACATCTTCCAGAACCACTTTTTTAGCCTTGGCCAGCGCATGTCCTGAAGGCACAATCAGTTTCAGTTCGTCCTGCATCACAGGTTCCACCACGATATCTGGATGCTGGACTGGGGCCTCAATCAGTCCTAAATTCAACTGATGTTTTAGTATATCATCCATAATTTGAGTCGTATTCATCACATTCATCGCCATACGTATATGAGGGTATTCCTGGCCAAACGGCCCCAACATTCTTGGTACAATATACTCACCAATCGTTAGGCTGGCGCCAATATGCAATCTTCCCTCCAGCATGTGAGTAAAAGCAGACATCGCCTCGTCAGCTTCCCTGATCAGTTGCATGCTTTTTTTCGCAAAAGGCAATAGTGTCGCTCCCGCCTCTGAAAGCTCGATTTTTTTAGTCGAACGTTGCAGCAGCTTCGTGCCGAAATAATCTTCTAAAGACTGAATTTGCATCGTCACCGCAGGTTGTGTCATATGCAGCGCTTGTGCCGCCGCCGAGAAGCTTCCGCGCTCCGCTACGGTATAAAAAATGTGCAACTGATGAAAGTTCATACTGACAGCCCTCTCCCCTCTGATCTCCCTATTTTAACATAAGAAAAACATCTGTCGAAGTATTTCCAAGTAAACTTACCGAATTGGAGAGTTATATTGACGGAAATAAAAAAAGCATGCAGCTAATAACTGCATACTTTCTACTCAAAGTTGACGGTAATCATAAGTTCGGAGATTTTTTCGCCTAGGGCCGACCGCCCAATCACCGTCTATTTTTGCTTACGAGTGCTTTTCATCAGTGTCATGCGCCGCGAATGGCGTAGCCATGAATAGTATGACTTCAAATCCCTTAATTCAATGGTCTCCGACATCCGGCCCAAAAAGGTAATGACAATCATCTTGTGCAGCGGATTCCCCGCAATATCCATCTCGCCGGGCAACTCTCCAAATTCGGCCACGACGACCAGATCACCATCAATTAAATATACATCCTCTTCGTTATGATAGTAGGACTCCATCCTGTTTTGCTTCAGGCATTCCCAAAGCCAGGCGGCGATATGATTCGTCTCGGACTGTTTCTGCTCTATCCGATCTAAGTAGCGAGTTTTCGCATGATTTGTAATCACGATATCGGCGACTTTTTTATCGCCCATCTCCACGTAGAACGGTTCGTATGTACTCCATCGCTGCATTGCTTTGTCACGCACGGGATCACTCTCCCCACCAGATAGGTCTTTATATCTACCAATATATTCATATGTTACCTCAACAGACCCGGGACTACAAGTTACAAAATTGAAGTTTATGGGCGATTTTTAAAGATTTTTTAGGTCTAACAGCATTAAGACCATTATGCAAAAGTCCTGGCTTTACAAAAAAAAGCCAGCCCGTAGGCTGACCTTTTAAGAATATTTTACAATTTATATACATTAGAAGCTTATATTTCATATTCTTTCATCTTTTCCTTATCGTCGTTGTACTCCGTCCTAATCTCATTTCGAAAAGAGCGCTCGACCTTACGCACATAGGAAAGTCTGCGAATATTTTTAACGGTGTCTTCTGCCCGATCCGCATTCATATATATAACTACATAATGCATACGCTTTGAAATAAAGTGGACATTTCCGTATTTCTCCAGATTGCGGGCAGCCTTGATATCGCTTACCCAAATGATGTACCCTGTCCGCTCGGCAAACATTCGCTTCATCTCCCCTCCACTCGGTATCATTCCTATGACCTATCCACAGGAGCATTTCCCTCCGCTGCCACATCCGCCCTTTTTCACATTCGGATCATTGCTCGGCACCTTAATGGTCTCGGACACGGAATATGCAATCGTTTCAGACATGGCATGAAGCATATCATCCAGCGCCTTTTCGGCTCGTTTGAACTCCTTAACATCCACGAATTGTTCCAGTTCCAGCTCAACGACCTGCACTGCATCCTTCGCTTCATGATAGTTCGGATGAAAATGCCCAAAACGCTCCGTTTCCGCGAATAGCTCCTTTTTGGCATCCAGCTTGCGTACACACGCCTGAATAGACGGGTTCAATTCCACACGCTGTTTCCAATATAAATAATCCGATACCTCAAAGGATCGGTTGACCATATCGCCCAATTCATAGGCGTTAATAAGCACTTCTGCCATATTGACCGTATTCAATTCGGCTACGCTCATGAATGTTCATCTCACTTTATATAAAGTTCTACCCTGTATAAGTAGACTCATTTATCATACCACATCCTTCTTTTGAGAAGAAGGAGTTTCATGCACTTCCTGGCTCTACTATGTAAAAGGAACCAGCAGCCGCATGTCTGACCATTCACTTGGCTGTAAAGTCGCAGGAGAAGGTGCTTCGTCATCCATTCCTGAGGCGTACCAGCCTGTGACACTCCATGGTGCACCGGGAACCACCGCCTCCGGTATCCATTTAACCTCTTTCCCACCGATTCGCAGTCCCACAGCAGCCTGCCAACGAATCGCTTGCTCGATCAACTGCCGGGCAGTGGAAGTATGGTAACTCCTCCATTCTTTTGTCCATGAGGAGGGGACTGTAGATCTTTCTGGAAAATAGTCAGACGGATCAGGCAGCGTGTGCTCTTGTTCGTAAAAATGCAGCGTGCGCCCAGTATAAACAAAACCTGCTCTTCCCTCTTGGGAAAATATAGAACGGGCTTGAGTAGGGTCGGACTCCATTTCACTGTTGGGGCTGCCTGAACTTATGTTCTCTGGTTCCAAAATCAATGGATAATGATGAGTCGGATCGTCCACACCTTCCAGTTCACGACGTGGACCTAATCCAATTGCAGCAAGCGTTTTTCGTATTTTGACAGCAGAGCTCGCCGGAATAATAAAGTCCCTGTCACCGAGCCGTTCCAGCAATCCTTCCAGCGCGGGATGGCGTGCAACCATGTCTGCATCCTCCTGTGTGCCACATCGCAAAAGTGTTACCGTTGCAAAAGCCGTCCGTCCGACATCGCCTGCCCACTGTTCTACCGTCATGCGTACATGATCAGGCACACCTGTCCGGCTGAACTTGTGCAGAAGAGCAGGAATTGCTTTGGCCTTCATTCCTAACTCGATTGCCTCTGTAACACTTTCTCTGGTGATCCGGTATACTACCATCCGATCTCCTGTCACACGTTCACAGCAGCATTCCAGTCGCCAGCGCACATCATATGCCACATCTGGTGGAACCAATATTTCAAAATCAGGTTGTACATAAAAAGTACCTTGTTCTTGATGTGTATCCTCGTAATTATTGGGACGAAGCATATCTATCACCGATACATCCCAGCGAAAACACAGTTCGCCCGATGCAGTCTGGCCCCAATCGCCCATTCCAAAAGCAGTCAGTGCCTTCAGCCAACCCTTCAATTCCTCCATGAAAGGTCCATTGAAATTAAAATCAGATACCGTTTCTCCCGCAAACCCTTCCGTATTTGAGATTGTAGGAACAAGGTCTAAAAGGGCACCGTTCTTGGGATCAGCTCCGTTCGTACTCTCCTGCTGGATCAGACCTACCTGAAGCATCCATTGCAGCAAACACTTGATAGATATCCACCCTTCTGATCCTACATACTGGGAGACGGCACACAGCATATAGCGAAAATGCTGCATAGACGCTTCGGCCTTGCCGTATCTTTCCATGAGTGTAGCAAAAATATGCTTGCGCATTTGCCAAGCAGACAAACGAATCCAAGTCTCCAGTTCCGTTTCCTGAACGCGAAAAGACACAGTTTCTTTCACTAACAGACCCAAACTGAGTAGCAAATCCATCATTACCACCGTTTGCACTGGATACAGCTCTGCATGCGCATAATGCAACCCAAGACCTATCAGGTCCTCTGGGCGAAAGGGGGTCAGTTCATTCAATTTTTGCAATGACCGCTTATGTATGGTTCCTTTGGCCGTCAAAGGAACGCCCTGTACCGCAATACGTGACAACGCATGCAGCAAATCCGACTCCAGGCCTGTCATTGATTCATGTACCATTATCGGATGATCCGAATGCATCATGTTCATTGGATTTTGCTCTAACAACATATCGTACAGATCCGGTAGCCGATGAACCGGAATATATAAAATTCGTTCGCCCCACGATTTGGTAACAGCCTCCAGCCAGCCCCGGGCACGTAATCCACGCAGTGCCAGTTTCGTTTCGACTCCGCTTAACGCTCCCCGGGTAAGCTGTATAGGTTCTTCTTCCTTCATGGGCTGTCCCGCGTACCGGATAAAGCATTGTCTAAGCACCAGCAGCTCATCTGATGAAAGCTCATTCCAGCTGTCTTGCGTGTTCGTTACGCCCATTCTTGATTAGGCCTCCTTTTTCTTTCCACGATCTCCAGGCTTATCATCCCGGCCTACGATAGCCTCTGTCACACTAAATCTGCGAACTGCATATTCATAGCCTTGCTCAATCAGAAACAGCTGACGACGAGCTGCAAAATCCGTCTCCTTGCTATTCTCCGTCACTAGCGCATAAAAATAAGCTTTATTCTCGCCCGACTTTGGTCGCAAAATGCGGCCCAGTCGCTGCGCTTCTTCCTGACGAGAGCCAAAGCTACCCGATACCTCTATGGCTACTGCCGCATCCGGCAGATCCACCGCAAAGTTTGCAACCTTGGATACCAATAGGGTCCGAATTGTACCCTTGCGGAACGCATCAAACCAACGCACCCGCTCCGTCTGGCTCATTGAACCCGTAATCAGTGGGACACCGAGCTCCTGAGCCAATATACGCAATTGGTCCAAATATTGACCAATAATAAGCGTGGGCAAGCCGCTGTGCTGCTGCATCAGGCTACGTACCGCCTCCAGTTTGACCGGATTTTCGGCTGCAATTCGGTACTGCTGTCTACCCTCGGCACGCATACTGCGCTCCAAAAGTTCAGCTGTCATTGGAAGCCGTAGCTCCACACAATCGACCTGAGCGATCCAGCCCTGTCGCTCCAGTTCCTTCCACGGCATATCATACCGTTTGGGTCCAATTAAAGAGAACACATCGCGTTCACAACCATCCTCTCGAACCAGCGTGGCTGTTAACCCCAAACGACGGGTAGCCTGAATGTCAGCCGTCGCCCGGAATACTGGCGCGGGCAGCAAATGAACCTCATCATATATAATGAGTCCCCACTTCCGCTCACTCAGCAGTTTCATATGCTCAAAATCCCCATCTTTGGTGCGACGGTGTGTCAATATTTGGTAGGTCGCCACCGTAATCGGACGCACCTCTTTTTTCTGACCACTATATTCCCCAATGGAATCGGGAGGAATATCCGTTTTTCGTTTTAACTCTTCTACCCATTGCCGTACAGAAGTAGTATTAGATGTTAGAATAAGCACCTCGCACTGAAACCGATTCATTACCGCCATACCAATCACTGTTTTTCCGGCTCCGCATGGAAGCACCAGTACACCACTACCCCCTAAGCCGTCCGCTCCTTCAAACGCATCAGCGGCCTTTACTTGATAATCACGAAGCTGCAACTTTGTTTTTCCCTTTCCCAAGGTAAAACTAAGCTGATTCCCTTCAAGATAGCCTGCCGTATCCACAACGGGATATCCCAAGCGCGTTAATTCCTGCTTGAGCAAGCCCCGATTTTCGGACGGGACCGACGCGCTTACCTCATCAAGTCGAAGTAAACCAAGCTGTTTAAGCTCTTGCTTGGTCAGTAGCTTACCCAGTAAAGCGGGGGTCTCTGCTGCCAAGATCAAGCGATCACCCATTGTATAGCTGTTGGCTTTCCCTGTCTTTATACCTCCGTCTGGCTCATGCTCAGCACGGTATGCGCCAATCATATCTGTGCTATAAGTTCGCTCTTCTTCCGTACCCTCCCGTGAAAGCGTCAACGTCCCATAACGAGAAACGAGCTGTTCAATATCCTTCAACAAATCACGTGGAATATCCCAACGGGACATGGAGTGCAAACTATTTTGAATGTCCTCAGCACTCCATCCGAGGGCAGCTGCGTTCCACAAAGACAATGGAGTGATGTGGTATGTATGAAAAGCGGACGGGCTTTTAACCAGCTCCGCATAAATCTGCAACTGTGAACGAGCCCATTCTGAACCGGGCAAGCCCATCTCCAGCAGAACGGTAAAATCACGTTGTACAATACAAGGATGATCTGGATTCATAACTACCTCCTGATAATCTAACAATACATCATTTTAAACTTATATAATAAATAGCTTATCCGTTTATTGGCATATCAACCAGAATAGCAAGGAGCCCAACCCATATTCGGGTTGAACTCCTGATTAGAAGCTCGGGGTAAAGATCTCCCCAAACTAATGCTACCTTAATTATTCTTCTAGTGGACCTGCTCGGAAATATGACTAAGCGCCTCTCCAGCGTTGTCTGCAAAAATATTACGAACAGCCAAATCCCCGATCGAGACAATCCCGATCAGACGGTCTCCTTCCGTTACGGGCAAACGACGGATTTGCTGTTCTGCCATCAGTTCAGCTGCTTGGTCCACCGACATGTCCGCACTGGCTGTACGAATACCTGTCGTCATGACGGTATCGACCGAACCCGAACCCGAATTTTTAGCCGCATAACCGCGAACGACAAGATCACGGTCCGTTACTACACCGATCAACTTATCACTGCCTTCGCTTTCCACAACCGGAATAAAACCAGTATCATTGTCCTTCATTTTGACCGCAATTTCATAAATATTGTCCTGCGGGGTAACCGTTACGCATTTTTTAGTCATAACTTCCTGAACCTTTTTCATGGGTACTCCCTCCTTTTCAACAGTAGGGTACCCCATTTCATTAACCTCATACTCCAGATTGAACCGTTCCCAATTCAACTCATTTTAGCCCTTAATTGCCCCTGCGTTTCGTTCCGCAGCGTATCCCATAGACATCGCAATAAACAAACGAACCGCGTTAATCATAGCATCCTCATCAAAATCAAATTTTGGATGATGGTGTGGATAAACTGCTCCTTTAACTGGGTTACCCGCTCCTACGAACATGAAGCAACCTGGCACACGTTCCAAATAATACGCAAAATCTTCAGCAGGCATCAGCTTCGACGCTTCCTGCACATTCTCCTCGCCGAAAACAGATTTTGCTTCATTAAAGAAACGAGATGCTTCATGTGTGTCATTGACAACTGGTGGGTATCCCATAATATAGCGAACCTGTGCTGTTGTACCGTATGTTGCGGCTGTAAGCTCCGTCACCTCATGCAGTCGCTCCTTCATTACCGTTCGTGTCTCCTCATCAAACGTACGAATCGTTCCACTCAAGCGACACGTTTCTGCGATCACATTTTGCGCAGAGCCCCCTTGGATGGTTCCCACCGTCAGCACGGCAGGTCGTAATGGGTCGACTGAACGGCTTACAACACTTTGCAGTTGCATAACAAGAGCTGAACCCGCCACGACACTATCATTAGTGGACTGGGGCATCCCACCATGCCCACCCTTACCTGTGATTTCAATATAAAAATCGTCTGCCGCCGCCATCAACGGCCCTGCGCAACTCGCGGCCGTCCCGACCGGAAAAGGTGTCCATAAATGGATGCCATAAATGACATCCACACCTTCCAATATACCATCCTTTATTACACTGACCGCTCCGCCAGGCAGCAATTCCTCCGCAGGTTGGAACAACAACCGAATTTCTCCTTGCAGCTCGTCCCGATTCAGACTGAAATAGTAAGCCGTTCCAAGCAACGCGGATGTATGTCCGTCATGGCCGCAAGCATGCATGGCTCCGTCCACGCTGGAGCGATATTCACATTCCTTTTCATCCTGAATAGGAAGAGCATCCATATCGGCGCGCAGCAAGACGACAGGCCCAGGTTTAGCACCACGAATGGTGCCTACAACACCGTGTCCCCCTACCTGACGGCGAATCTCGATTCCCCAACTCTCCAACTTATCCGCCACAAAAGCTGCGGTTTTGCTTTCTTGAAAGGAAATTTCGGGATTCTTATGTAAATGTCTACGCCACTCCACCATGTTTTCTTGCAAACGATCAAACCAGATCTTATCTATCGCATGTTGTGTCAATTCTGCTCCACCTCTCCTTTTAAAGCACCGGGCAAGTTCCCGAATTAATCATGCAGCGTCACCACGTATGCACCGCTGCTCTCAAGTCTTCATTTTCATCCTATTGTAGCAGATATGGAATTGTTGCGATATCTGTTGCTTCAGGGAGGTTGCAGAAGCCCAACAAACATAATATGATAAAATGGATAAACGATAAAATGATAACCGTCTGCGAGGAATATACCTTGTGGCGAATACCGGGGGAAGCTGATATGAGAAATACGAAGCCGGAGACTCGAAGAAGAGGCACACCGGATTTTCAATTGCTGATCCTCACTTTGTTATTGGTTGGATTCGGTGTAATTATGGTATTTAGCTCCAGCTCCAGCGTAGCTCTGCTGAATAAAGAATACAATTTTGACTCTTTATATTTTGTGAAGCGCCAATCTGCTTTTGCTGTACTTGGACTTTTTATTATGTTGGTAGCTATGAATATTAAGATGGAAAAATATAAAAAGCTTTTTGTACCTTTATTTTTCATAACTATATTACTGCTAATCATCGTTCTTTTTACAGGCTCACTTAACGGCGCAAAAAGCTGGCTCAGGTTTGGTAGTGTTGGCTTCCAACCAACGGAGCTTGCAAAAATTTCCATCATTCTTTACTTATCCGCACTAATCGTCAAAAAAGGAGATCGCTTTAGAGATCTGCGGACTGGCTACATACCTGTAACAGTCATTGTAGGCTGTGTTGCAGGACTCATCATGCTTCAACCTGATTTAGGCTCCTGCTTCATTTTGGTTGCTACCAGTGGTCTGATTATTTATGCCGGTGGAGCCAGTGTCAAGCATATTACAGCATCAATTGTTCTGCTCGTGCTAGGCGCTTCCATCGTATTTGGCATTGGGTCGTTGTTTGGAGGAGATTCTGGAACCACAGATGGACAAGCTGCTGCCAAGCAAGATTATAAAATCGGACGCTTTCAAGCCTTTCTTAATCCCGAGAAATATAGACAAGGAACAGGATACAATCTGGTACAGTCCTTGCAAGCTATAGGTGAAGGCGGTTTAAACGGGGCAGGATTTGGTAAAGGTATTATCAAGCTTCACTATCTTCCTAATTCATTTAATGATTTTATCTTTTCTGTAATTGGTGAAGAATTCGGATTTGTCGGAACAGCCATATTCCTGATGCTATATTTGTATTTCATTTGGCGAGGCATGATCATTGCTCTGCGTTGCCATGATCCGTTCGGAACGTTGGTAGGCACTGGCATCATGGGTTTGATCGCTATTCAGGCCTTCATTAATATCGGCGGTGTAACCCAAACGATTCCAATCACTGGCGTAACGCTTCCATTTATCAGCTTTGGTGGCTCCTCCCTACTTGTCATGATGTTTTCCATGGGCATTATGCTCAGTATTTCTCGTGAGAACACCAAACAAGCGGTGCAGGAACGCACCACAGGGGTAGCTGTCCGTAATGAAGTACCCAATCGCTTTCAAACGCGTAGAACCAACCGTTTTCGTTAAAAAAAGAACTTCCATGGACCACTTACAACGGTGGCTTTGGAAGTTCTTTTGGTTATGTATAAAAATACGGGAATCCTCTGCAAAAATGGCTATACTGTTGACTCACAAAACGAAAACTGGCGATTCTATAACCACCAGTTTTCGTGTTTTTATTCGGGTTATCCCACGGAATTCCCGGCATGTATACAATTGGTGAAAAACGTCAATTTATCGGTTCCTGATTCTTTTACACTGCGTCGTCCTTGAACGCGACACCTTCCACTTTTACGTTCACTTCCACGACCCGCAAACCCGTCATACTTTCGACGGCTTCTCGCACATTTTGCTGAAGAATTCGGGACACCTCATGAATAGGTGTTTCGTAGAGCACGATAATACGTAGATCAATGGCAGCTTCCAGCTGTCCAACCTCCACTGATACGCCTTTTTGCACATTTTTACCGCTCAGCCTTTTGGCCCAGCCTTCCGATAAACCGCCTGACATTGCAGCAATGCCCGGTGTCTCTAATGCGGCCATCCCGGCAATTTTACCTACGACATCGTTGGAAATCTTGATGTTTCCTGCTTCCAGTTGTTGAATTTGCTCTGCCATGACCTATGTCCCCCTTCATCCATCCTTTATTTGTATTGTAAAGCCTCAGCCACTCCAAATGCAAACCCTACGTATGAAAAACAACTTTCGTTTACAACCTATATCATTTTGGGTATATTAATTTAGAAAATCCATACAAGTGACAGCTTTCACCAAACTTGTACACATCTATTGATATCGAGGTGCTCTTCATTGAAAAAATGGTTATCTCCCGCTTTGCTTATAGTGACATTTGCTCTTAGCGCAGTCGCTCATTACACGCATTGGAACGCTATAGCCCAATTTGTCATTTGCGCAATTTCTGTTGTATTCGTAGCCGGTTTTCTCGGCAGGGCGACCGAAAGTGTCGCGCATTATGCTGGCCAACGTTTAGGCGGATTCTTAAATGCCACCTTTGGTAACGCAGCCGAACTGATCATCGCCATCTTTCTTGTTAAAGAAGGTCTTTACGATATGGTAAAGGCCAGTCTTACCGGTTCCATCATCGGTAATCTGCTGCTGGTGCTCGGAGCAAGTCTGTTCGCTGGCGGTTTAAAGTACAAAGTGCAAAATTTCAATATATCGCTGGCTGGATTAAGTGGTTCTCTGATGATTGTGGCTGTTATTGCCTTGTTCGTTCCAGCTGTCTTTCTGAACACACACGTTATCACGGATAACGAATCAGATACGCTCAGCCTCATTGTCGCAGGCACGCTCATTGTCGCGTATATTGCGTGGCTTATTTTTTCTATGATTACGCATAAGGACTATTTAGCTGATGTGACCGAACAAAAAGATGAAGAATTGCCACATGAGCATGCCCCTGTGTGGTCCAGAAACAAATCCATTGCCTATTTGGTACTCGCTACTGTCATGGTCGCTTTTGTCAGCGAATGGCTGGTAGGTACACTGGAGGTATTTACGACCCAATTTGGGCTCAGCGAATTGTTTGTAGGTGCCTTCCTCGTCGCTATTATTGGTAATGCAGCCGAACACAGCGCTGCTATTTTACTGGCGATGAAGAACAAAATCGGTGCATCTGTCGAAATAGCTATCGGCAGCAGTTTGCAAATTGCACTATTTGTTGCCCCTGTGCTGATTTTTATCAGTTACTTTATGGGAAACACGATGAATATTGTTTTCACCACAATTGAGCTGGTCGCCATTGCTGTCGCTGTATTTATCGCCAAATCCATCACCCAGGACGGCTCAACCAACTGGTATGAGGGACTCATGCTACTGGTAGTGTATGTATTGTTAGGTGTATCCTTCTTCCTTGTGTAGCTTTTAAGGTTTTAAAATGTGCATTAGGATGGTGGAAGGGCGATGCGCTTTCACCATCCTAAAAGAACATTTTTTTAAAAAAGGCATCAAAAAAAGCATGCTCTCAAACTACGCATGCTCTCATCAATTCAACCGTCTTCCTAATTGGCCTTATTATTCATGGCCTCATATAGAATAGCCAGATTGCGTTCCAGCTCACTGACCAGCTGTTTACCTACCATTTCCGGAAGAAGTCCAGCGCGAACCGCAAAATCCACTTCCTTGGAAAATCCGTACATCTGAGTATCCAGCACTTCCTCATAGAGAGGGCAATAACGGGTTGCCAGATTCTCCATCTGTACTTCAATAAGCTTCTTTATTTTATCTGCATCTTCCTGAAGCAGATTAATAGCCTTGATATTCAATTGTTCCTGCAAATCAGATGAAGTCATGGATTCTTCCCCCCTATGTCTCAATGTCGCACAAGACGTCCTATCCTTAATATTAGACCAAATTGCAGGCTAATACAAGAACCTGACAAAAAAAGCATCCCTACAGTTACAGGTAGGGATGCTTTTGCTTCAAGAATAAAGTTAGCTGGCTACTGAAATATGAAGTCCGTGCTTCTCGAACACCTCGATGATCGCTTTCTTAGCTTCCTCCGCATCTGGTCCATGAACGTGTAGTTCATAGCTATGGCTGCTGACTAGGGTCGTAAACAAGCCCAGTATACTTTTCACATCAATATACTTATTTTCGGAATGAAGGACGATGGAAGAGGTGAACTTGCTCGCCGTCTGTGCAATTTCAACAACAGCCGCGTTATTATTGGACATAGAGATCCCTCGCTTTACTGAATTGTCATGTATCGTTACTCATCCATAATAATACATTGAAATCGCTTTCTCAGCAAGAACGGATATCGTTATTTTAAATTTTCAGGGTTTAATGGCTCCAGCTCAGGCAGTACAAAGATGCCGTCTTTACGAATCAAAACATCGTCAAAATAAATTTCACCACCGCCGTATTCTGGACGCTGAATCAACACCAAATCCCAGTGGATGGATGAACGATTACCGTTATCCGCTGTTTCATAAGCTTGACCTGGTGTAAAATGCAAGCTGCCAGCGATTTTCTCGTCAAACAAAATATCCTTCATTGGATGTAAAATGTGCGGATTAAACCCGATGGCAAACTCGCCAATATAACGTGCTCCCTCGTCAGAATCAAGAATATCATTCAGCCGCTTCGTATCGTTACTCGTCGCTTCCACGATCTTACCATTTTCAAAACGGAATTTAACATTTTCAAAAGTAATACCATTATATAGGGTTTGTGCATTGTAGCTGATAGTTCCGTTAACGGAATCACGTACAGGTGCGCTGTATACTTCGCCATCCGGGATATTGCATTGACCTGAACACTTGATAGCTCCGATTTGCTTAATAGAGAAATTCAAATCCGTACCCGGTCCGCTGATCCGTACCTTGTCCGTCCGATTCATCAGGTCTGCCAATGCATCTTGAGCTTTGTCCATTTTTGCATAATCCAGATTACACACATCGAAATAAAAATCTTCGAATGCTTCTGTGCTGATATTCGCCAATTGAGCCATGCTGTCATTCGGATAACGCAGCACTACCCATTTGGTGTGTTTCACCCGTTGTTCGCTATGTACCGCATGCTGATAAATGGAATTATACATTTTCATTTTATCTTCCGGCACATCTGACAGATCATTTACATTTTCCCCTGCACGAATTCCGATGTAGCAGTGCATTTGCTTCATCCGGTTAAGGTCAATCTCAGCCCAGGTCTCCAGCATTTCCTTTGTCGCGTGACGAAGCATGGCGCTCTGTACCTTACGGTCTGTAAGTTGTACAAAAACATTTCCACCTTTTTTACCAACTTCATGAATGATGGCGTTAAGCAAGTCACGCTCTGTACCAATCATTTCGATCAATACATTTTCTCCAGGCTGCACCTCAACAGAGTAACCTACCAAATTTTCCGCCAGCTTAAGTATTCTAGGATCTTTCATGTAGTGTCTCTCCTTCTCTATTTCATTCTTTTTGAACAATGGTTAATTCAAAATTCATTGTATCACGCCCGCTCCTTTACTTGTAGTCCTCAAAAGTAACTCTGGTTATCAAAGCCTCTTGATGCAGCTCTTCATTCACTCCCTGTCGGGAAATCCTGCATTCCGATGAAAGCTTTAAGGGTAAACCTGTTTGGCGATCTATGGTCAGATGATACACAGTACGCACAATGGATTGCTCCAACTGGTTGCTCATATCCTCACAACTTTGTGACCATACTTGAGTCAGCTTCTTTTGCAGTTCTCGATTCGTTCCTGTATGCTGCGTTTTTAATATCCCGATTTGAGGGTTTAACGTATTCATTTCTTTTATTAAACGATCTTTCAACCAGCGCTTTGCCGAAGCAGATTCCGGTTCAATCCTCAACATCCAAGTTCCCCGGGCAGCTCCCGTTTCCATACGAATGCTCTTATTCAGTGTATTTAATTCCTCAAGCTCCTGAATCGGATTGAAGCGATTTAACATACCATTTCCACCCAGAGGGGGATAACCGGATGTCAGCGCAACCCATTTTCCACTCTGACGAAGAAAATGTTCTTGTGTAACATCATGCTCGGACTTACCTTGTTGCAGGGCTACGTAGCCACCTTGCTTACGAAAAGCTTCTGTAGAGCCCCAATGCATGATCAATTCATCGTGATTTCTTAGCCTACCGCGATATTCAAACTGCTTATTCGTTGGCAGACCACTGTCAGCTCTAATTGCAGTCCGTCCAGTAAACGTTACCATCTCTTTGCCAGCCATTCCTGCAACAGATCTCTTAAAAATCTGCTCAGGAGTATATTGTCGATCCAGTGCACAACCACTTAACACACCTATCACAAGGAACACACCACAAACCTGCATCACCCATTGCTTTCTCCAATGCATCCCATCATCCATCCTATCCTGAACATAACTGTACTCATGAGCAATAATCCTGCTTCAAGGCAGTTATGCTACCTGGTTCACTTTATCGTGTTTTCCCTATAGTTCAAACATACACACGATAAAGCTACGTTTAGGATTACCTGTCTGCAATGGGTTATGCAAGACAAAAAGAGAACATTCCCTAAGGAATATTCTCTACACATTGGCTACATGATCAACAACTATTCGATTGCGTCCTTCATTTTTCGCTTCGTACAAGGCCATATCAGCGCTATAAAATAAAGATTCAATACTGATCTGCTCGTCCAGCCAGTTCCATTCAGCAATCCCGCAAGAAACAGTCACCTGAGGCTCGGTTTCATGCTGTACACGGTAACGTATTTTTTCTGCATATCCGAGCGCCTGCTGTACCCCCAGCTGCGGTAAATAAATGGCAAGCTCCTCGCCGCCCCATCTGGCACATACATCCTCATCGCGAGTCGCCGAACGAACGATATTGCTGACGCTTTTCAGAATTTCGTCACCCGTCTGATGCCCATACGTATCGTTCACCTGTTTGAATTGATCAATATCTACCAAAATAAGAGATCCACAGAAATCCTTTTCCTGATGTTGCTGAATGATTTGGTCCACATAATGACGTACATACAGACCTGTTAACATATCCATATTAGCCAAACGTCGCACCTCAGCGTGCAGCATAGCATTGGTTACCGCCAACCCGATGTGAGGGGCTAGCATTTGCAGCATTTTGTAATTATCATAAGAGAAAAAGTGTGGAAGCTTGCTGGACAATAGTATAACCCCTCTAGGAGTACCGCTGGTCTTCATAGGTACAGCCATCAAAGACTGGGAGTCCGTCGCATCCATAAAATGAGAGGTTATCTTCCCATCCTTTCTATAGTCCGACACAATCACTGGTTCTCCTGTTTTGCGTATCAGTCCAGCAAATCCCTCTTCATGAGGGTAACTTTCTAATTTTAAGCTTTCCACATTACTCGACATGACCTTAAAACAGCTTCCATCCTGATCAAGCTGTACAATACAACAAAAGTCAGCCATGAACATTTTTAATAACTCCTGCACGGCAAATTCAAATATTTCATTTAACTTCAGGCTCTGATTCAAGCGCTGAACCAGTTCATTAATGAGACGCAATTCATGAATAAGTACATTAGACTGCTCAAGCAGCTTCGCATTTTCAAATGCAGTGCCAGCCGTATCCGCCATCATGGCAATCAGCTCTACATCCACTTTTTTCATACTATCCGCACCCGATGGAAGGATCATATGGAAAACACCGTATACACCCTGCTTGCCACGTAATGGGATGCCGATTTCAGTCATTTCATCTTGTGTACCGACAGGCTCATTCACAGCCATTTGCCCTTTCATAAATGCACGGACGCATACATCTTCGTCCCGTTCATGCAGCAGCAAAGGTTTGACCTGCGGATTGCGACTGTGTCGATCCTGACTCATATACAAGGTGATATCTACATGGGGAAACAAATAGGCGATGCTCCCGAATACCTCATCCAGCACGCCTTCCACGTCAATTTTGTCATGCATCCGTTTTACAATCTGAAATAAAATAGAACGGCGTCTACCTTCACGATCGCTTCGATTCTGCATCCCAAGGATATCTTCCATAAATATATACTCAAACTTCGAGTAAAAGCAGGATTTAAAATGTAAAGCAGCTGCTAACAATGTGTCCTGATTTGAGACAGAATGTTGAGCAGGCCGTGTAAAACGAAGAGCGGCAAAGGGCTCCCTCTTGTAATTACGGCATAGTATGGGAACCATATACACAAACGCAAGGCTTCCATCACGAAGTTTGCGCTGACTCACTTCCATCTCTCTAGATATGCAACAACGTTCGACCAAATCCAAATCCTCGTCATCATCTTCTTCCCTACCAGCAACACGAACACCTATAAAATTAAAAACACCAGTATATTCTTCGTTAATCCAGGATATACCATTGCTCTGCTGTAACCAACTCCGATATCCTTGGACAAGCAGCTGGTTAATATAGGGGAAATCATAGGGTGTCATATCCATGTTCTGGAGCCAGGCAAAAGACGTATATCCTTTATCATCAAACAGCGGAGCACCGCCAGCCTGGACTGTTTTACTGTCAAGCATTTGCTGATCCGTTGTTGAAAATTCCGACATATTAAGGCGCTCCTTCACAGCAAAATTAGCTGTACCAAGACAGCGGCTATACACCACTATAGCTCATAATATGATCTATTTTACTCTCAACTCTAGAAATTTGCATCCATTTTTCAGAAATTCGTCCCACTTTTTTAGTTCTTAAGCCCTATCGACAAATTCTGACGTTTTCATTCTTTTTCTTTTCTTGACATTGACCCACTCTTACATATAGTATATATTAATGAAAAAGACTGTACGGCAGAACTATCTACTGTGCGGATCTTAAATTTTGGGCGTAACAGTTTGTGTCACCCTCATCTTTTTTGTTGCTGACAGGACAGCGGCTGAACTTTTCTGTCAGTAGTGCGTCTTACCTTAATTGGTAGCGCCGAACAAATTGGAGCGCAAAGAGAGCCCCAACTCAAATTTTAATTATGAAGGAGTTAACTCTATAATGGCACGTTACACTGGTCCTAAATTTAAATTGAGCCGTCGTCTCGGTATTTCCCTGAGCGGCACAGGTAAAGAATTGAAACGCCCTTTCCCTCCGGGACAACATGGTGCAAACCAACGGAGAAAAATCAGCAACTACGGTATGCAGCTTCAAGAGAAACAAAAGCTGCGTCACATGTACGGCTTGGGTGAAAAACAATTCCGTACCCTGTTCAACAAAGCTCAACACATGCACGGTATCGCTGGTGAAAACTTTATGTTCTTGCTGGAAAGCCGCCTGGACAACCTTGTGTTCCGTCTTGGCTTTGCTAATTCCCGTGCAGGCGCACGTCAATTGGTAGCTCACGGTCACGTTACTGTGAACGGTAAAAAAGTTGACATCGCTTCTTACCAAGTAAGTCTTGGCGACGTGATCGGTCTTCGTGAAAGAAGTCGTTCCCTGTCTTCCATTAAAGAAGCTTTGGAAAACCGCAACCACTTGGCAGCTTACCTGGAGTACAATGACGCAGCTCTGGAAGGTAAATTCATTCGTTTGCCTGAGCGTGGCGAATTGTCCCAAGATATCGATGAAAAACAAATCGTCGAATTCTACAACCGCTAATCCTTGTATTAGCACCAAAAAGCACCCGAATTTATTCGGGTGCTTTTTTTTATATTCCCTATGCATCGAGCCTGAGGGTTTTATTCAATGGGGATGTATACCTTCATACTCAAGTGATCTGGATAGGAGGAATTCATCACGTCCGTAATTTCAAAATCAGGCCCCTCCCTCCGTTCAAAATTAGAATTAGGAAGCCATGTGCCATAGATAAAGTCTCGTATATTCTGAACCCGTCCATCTGAACCCGAAGCGTCAAACTCAGCATACTTCCCTGCTGGAATCTCCATATATACGAAACCCTCTGCCAGTTCTTTTGACTCTTTTTCAACTGCCTCGCCCACCACAAATGAAAATGCACCGTTGTCTTCAAATCGACAGGCAACCCCATATGACATTCCCGGTGCAATTTTGTTCGGGATAAACATAAAATATTCATTTGCTCCAAAGTGCCCATAAAACCCTGGGATTTCTTTATAGTGCTGCTCATTATTCAGATTTGTTTTATATTCATATCCTACAATTTTAACTGTTTCGAGCTGCAATATCACCGGCTTATTCACATCCAAATCCCCCATCGTATTTTTTTGGTAATCCAGAAAATTGATTTTACTTTGCGCAGGAAACTCGATATCACCGTTACGATACTTCCCAGGGGTGATCCCAAAATTCTTTTCAAAAGCGCGGGTAAAAGCTTCTTGTGAGTTGTACTGATACTCAATAGCAATGTCCAACACTTTTTGATTGGATTGTTTTAGCTGTTCAGCCGCCTCGGACAATCTTCTCCTTCTTATATACTGTTGAACCGTAAAACCCGAAATGGCCTGAAAAACCCGTTGGAAATGAAAAGCTGAAAAACAGGCCTGTGAAGCAATCTCGGCAATTTTTAAATCCTCCCGGAGATTCAATTCAATAAACTCAATCGCACACTGAATTCGTTTAAAATAGTCCATATAATCCTTCCCCGCACTTGTAATTGTTTTGGTTATCTATCCTACACCCAAATTGTGCAACCCACGTTTTCATTATGTATAACTCTTTACCTACATGTTTGATTATTTGTGCTAAGTTTACCATGACTTTTCACTTGTCAGAAAAAAAAGCAACGCTGAGATCGATACAATCTCAGTGCTGCTTTTGAATATATTTTCATTATCCAAGCTTGATTTTAGCAAATTTCCGTTTACCTACCTGCACAATGTCGCCTTCCTTCGGCGTGTATGCTTCGTTCACATCGGTCCATTTCTCTTCGTTAATTTTGACCGAACCCTGCTGAATACTGCGCTTGGCTTCACCATTTGATGCTGCAAAGCCCAGATGAGTCAGCAACTGGATCACACGAATGCCACCTTCTTCTAACTGATCAGCCGTCAAGGTGAACTCTTCAATATCGTCAGGCAGCGCACGTTGCTGGAATACGGTCACAAAATGCTGCTTCGCTGCTTCCTCTGCTTCTTCGCCGTGGTACATGCGCACTAACGTTCCAGCCAGCTTCATTTTGGCATCACGTGGATGTACTGAGCCGTCCTTAACACCTTTCGCCAGCTCTGCCAGCTCCTCGTTGTTGATATCCGTTGCAAGCTCAAAATATTTCAGCATCAGCTCGTCAGGAACGGACATGGATTTCCCGTATATTTCGTTTGGCTCCTCATCAACACCAATGTAGTTCCCCAAACTTTTGCTCATCTTCTGGACGCCATCCAGCCCTTCAAGCAATGGTAATGTAATAGTAGCCTGCGGCTCAACTCCGTATTCTTTTTGCAGGGTTCTGCCCATCAGCAGATTAAACTTCTGATCCGTCCCCCCCAATTCAATATCGCTTTGGAGAGCCACGGAATCCATGCCCTGCATCAGCGGGTAAAAGAACTCATGGATGCTGATCGGCAATCCGTTTTGGTACCTTTTTGTAAAATCATCTCGTTCCAACATACGGGCAACCGTTACTTTGGCCGACAGGGTTACTACATCAGCAAAAGACATTGGCCCTAACCATTCGGAATTGTAGAATACCTTTGTTTTTTCAGGATCGAGAATTTTAAAAATTTGTTCCTTGTACGTTTGTGCATTACGCTGTACATCTTCCTCAGTCAGTTGCTTACGAGTCTCCGATTTACCTGTCGGATCACCAATTCTGCCTGTAAAATCTCCGATAATCAGTTGCACTTGATGGCCTAATTCCTGGAACTGGCGCAGTTTGTGCATAACAACCGTATGTCCGATGTGAATGTCGGGCGCAGATGGATCAAGACCCAGCTTAATTTTGAGCGGCTCGCCGCTAACGACCGATTTGATTACCTTACGCTTCAGCTCATCCTCCGGTACAATTTCCGCCACACCCCGCTGTATCACCTCTAGCTGTCGCTCGACCTCTACCTGTTGCTCCGGCTTCAATTCTTCCCACTTCATCCTGTATACCTCCTATTTTTCATCCAAAATATTACATATTAGACAAACCAAAAAGCCCCTTTCATCCCAAGGGACGAGAAGGAGCTACTCGCGTTACCACCCTAATTAAAGAAACGCATGTCAAAGACAGACATTTCTTTCACTTCATTCCTATAACGGGCCTACACCCGGTACTGGATTACTATGGTAGCTTCGCAAACCTGCAAATGCTTTCCATTCATCCAGACAGCTCCAGACGGTAATTCAAAGGAGGGACGCTACCGATTCACACCACCCATCGGCTCTCTGTACAACGTGAATCCGCCTTCTACTGAAGTCTTTCTCTGCTTTTCACGATATTTACTTTGACCTATTTATAACACACTGCTTTTATGTAGTCAACGACACCAAAAGACAGGCTTTTTAGCATATGGGTTCATTTTGTAATTTTATGCTATAATAATGGCTGTTATAAAGGAGGAAGACTTAATGGTTGAAGAAAAAAACAATGTATCAGCGCCAAAGCCTTCCCGCTTGAGGACAACCATGCGAAGGCTCGGCCGTGTCATAAAGTGGGTCATCATCATCGGTTTTATGGGGGCACTATTTGCAGGGGGGGCCGCCGCTGGCTATGTCGCTTCTATTGTAAAAAGCGAACCCGTGCGTTCCAGATCCATGATCCTACAGGAAGTAGATAAGAATGCAATTACAGGCTTCGCTTATTTCAATGATGGCTCTCCCATCGGACAACTTCGGACAGAAGAAGATCGAAGACCTGTCACGTTTAAGGAGATTCCACAACTCGTCATTGACGCAGTCATTGCCATTGAAGATAATCATTTTTATGAGCATAAAGGTGTCGATTTGTCGGGAACGCTGCGTGCTGTGAAGCAAAAGGCGCTGCATGAATCCGTACAAACCGGGGGGAGTACCCTCACCCAGCAGCTTGCGCGTCGTGTCTTTCTAAATCTCGATCGCACGGATGACCGCAAGGTCAAAGAAATTTTGCTGTCTCTGCGCCTTGAGCGCTTCCTGAGCAAGCAGCAAATTATTACGGCCTATCTCAATAAAGTACCTTTTGGTAACGGTTCAAGCGGTTACAACGTCTTTGGCATTAAAGCAGCGGCCAAAGGTATTTTTAATGAGAATGATCTGAACGAGATTAATGTAGCCCAGGCCGCCTATCTGGCAGGTTTGCCACAGCTTCCTTCTTCTTATTCTGCTTACAACGGTAAGGGCGAGTTTAATGAAGCTGGCTTTAAAAGAGCCATCAACCGCCAGCACCTGGTGCTCAGTCGAATGCTGGAGGAGAACAAAATCAATAAAGCACAGTATGATGAAGCGATGGCTTTTGATATCAAAAAATCTCTCGCACCACGCACTGTTAAAGCTTATAACACCTATCCATACCTTATGATGGAAACAGAACGACAGGCTGCGCAGGCACTCATGTCTGTCACCAATCCGGGTCAAGCAGCTAATGCCAGTGCAGATGCCAAGACCAAGGACGATAACGATTTACTCAAAGAAGCTGAACAGCAGCTTCGCACAGGCGGTTATATGGTGTACACCACCATTGATAAGAGCGTCTACAAATCTATGCGTCAAATTGCAGAAAATAAAAACAACTTCTCTGCCACTAGTAAAACCAAGGGTGACGAACAAGCAGCGGCTATTCTGATTCAGCATAAAACAGGCGCCATTCTTGGAATGATGGAAGGTCGGGACTTCCAAAAGGAGCAGATGAATTATGCCACGCAGATGGTACGTCAGCCAGGTTCGGCAATGAAACCGATTGCTGCCTATCTCCCTGCATTGGACAGCGGTCTTGTGCAGCCTGGTAGTATCGTGGATGATGCCCCTATTATTTTGAAAGATGGCAGTAATGGATATCACATTCCGAAAAATGCTAACAACCGCTATCAAGGATTGGTTACGGCGCGTTATGCACTGAATCAATCGCTAAATACGATAGCACTCAAGCTGTTTAACGAAAAAGTAGGGATTAGCAACGCTTGGGCTTTTGCTAAAAAACTGGGTATCACCACCTTGGAATCCAGTGATAACAACGCTCAAACGGGTGTACTTGGCGGCTTGGCCCATGGGGTGACTGTCGAGGAACTCACGAATGCATATGGAGCCATTCCAAATGGCGGTGTGTTTAATGACGCCTATATGATCGAAAAGATTGTGGATTCGCAAGGCAATATTGTATATAAGCATCAGGCTAATCCTGTGCAGGCCTTCTCACCGCAAACCGCCTACCTGATGACGGATATGTTGCGTACAGCCGTGTCGGAAGGCACAGGCAGACTGGTGAAGCGGAACTTTGATCAATCCGGCAAGATTCCGATTGCCGGCAAGACAGGCACTACGCAATCCTACACTGATGTTTGGTTCGAGGGCTTTACGCCTGACGTCACGCTGGGTGTATGGGTTGGTTACAAGCAACCTGTCAATAAGCTTGAAACGAAAGTCCAAAAAGAGCGGGCTCGTCGCTTATGGGCTCTAATCATGAATGAAGTAACAGCTAAAGATGCCCAGCTGTTCCAAACGGACAGCTTCAAGAGACCTGACGGCATTGTAAGCCGCACAGCATCCGCGTATGGTTCGGACATTTATAACAGTAAGTATCCACCTAAAAACAGTGAAAATGGTGTGAGCCGTGCGAAATATATTACCTACCAAGGTGTGAATTATATTCCACGCGATGGTACACCGGATGATATGTTATATGAACGGACCGTTAGAAAACGGGAAAAGCCCATCTCAGAATTGATTAAAGAGCTTCAGCAAGCCTTCAAGGTGATGAGACGACATAATTCGTTGTCCTACTATCTGCCTCAGGATGCAGATAAGGAAGCTCCTACTCAGATTGATCCACGCAAGGACGATGGAGCAGCCCCTAACGCTCCATCTAGCGTCAACGTAAGCTATAGTGACGGCAAAGCCATAATCAGCTTTAGCCCAAGCGGAAACAGCGACGTCGTAGGATACCGTCTGTATCGTTCTACAGATGGGGGCAGCTTCCAACGGCTTGGCAAGGTTGTTATGGCTGACGGCTCCAAGGTGTTCTCTGACAGCCCTGGGGGCAGCAGCTCCAGCTACTACGTGACCGCCGTTGATGTAGGCGGCCATGAGTCTGGGCCAAGCACGAAAGCAAGCGCAGCACCTGTGGTGCCACCTGCAGATTCTGAGTCTCCAGACGTTCCGGGCGAGGGAGATGGAACAGGTGCACAGCCTACAGAGGTTCCTACTGCCCCTGGACAGCCTCAAGCTAAAGCCGCTGGCTCATCCGTAGCGCTCCAATGGAGCGCAGGTAAGTCTGCGGACGCTATTACAGGCTATAACGTGTATTACAGCGAAAGCGGTGCGGAGCCTTTTACAAACATAGGCTCTACCGCATCTCCCAGCTTTGAATATAAGTCGGGGAAAAAGCCAAAAGGCTGGTTTCGTGTCACTTCCATGAATGCCATGGGGGAATCGGCTCCTTCCGGAGCCGTCCGTCCATAACAGAAGACAAAGCAGAAAGTGATAGGGTGAATATGAGATTCACCCTATCAAAAAGGGAGTCCCCTTAGCCATTAAGGCTTTGGAGACTCCCTTTTTTAATTCTAATATGCACAGCACTTCAATCCTCTATGGTAGATAAGTCACCTGTAGGAAGGTTAAGCTCCCAGGCTTTCAACACGCGTCTCATAATTTTACCGGAACGGGTTTTGGGTAGCTTTTCCTTAAACTCAATTTCGCGTGGAGCAGCATGAGCAGACAGCCCTTCCTTAACGAAGCGATAGATGTCCTGCTGTAAAGCTTCAGACGGTGCATAGCCTTCACGCAGTGCAACAAAAGCCTTGATAATCTCTCCCCGCACGGTATCTGGTTTTCCAATGACTCCGGCTTCCGCTACTGCAGGATGCTCCAGAAGCTTGCTCTCCACCTCAAAAGGGCCAATTCGCTCCCCGGAGGAGTTAATGACATCATCAATCCTACCCTGAAACCAGAAATATCCGTCCTCATCCATGTAAGCTGAATCACCCGATACATACCAACCGGGAAAGCGGAAATATTCCTGAAACTTGTTCGGATTGTTCCATATACGATTCATCATGGATGGCCATGGTGTACGGATCGCCAAGTGGCCCATCCGGTCAGGAGGCAACACCTGCCCTCTGTCATCCAAAATAGCAGCCTGAATACCTGGGAGTGGCATTCCCATCGAACCCGGCTTAATTGGCAGCTCAGGGTAATTACAGATCAACTGTGCTCCTGTTTCCGTCATCCACCAAGTATCATGAATGCGCTGTGTATACACTTGCCATCCCCATCGCACCACTTCTGGATTCAGCGGTTCCCCAACGGATAATACATGCCGTAGACTGCTAAGATCATATTTGGAAACAACCTGCTCCCCTGCGCTCATCAGCATCCGAAACGCTGTAGGAGCACTATACCATATGGTCACTTCGTGACGCTCAATCGTGCGGTACCAGTCTTCCGGGCTGAAACGCCCCCCACGAATGACATTCGTCGCTCCATTTAGCCATGGAGCAAAAATACCGTATGATGTTCCCGTGACCCAGCCAGGATCAGCAGTACACCAATACACATCATCTTCCCGCAAATCCAGCACCATTTTGCCAGTATAGTAATGCTGAATCATCGCATTTTGCACATGATACACGCCTTTGGGCTTGCCTGTTGAGCCTGATGTATAGTGAATAATTAATCCATCTTCACGATTCAACCATTCTGGCTCAAGTTCCTCTGAGGACATAAGCATTTCTGTCTCGAAATCGATAATTCCCTGCTCGCGTGCATCCATATCACCAACCACAAAAATATGTCGCAGCTCAGGAAGCTCCTCACGTTTTACCCGTGACAGAAGCGCAGGTGTGGTCACTAATGCCACCGCCCCACTATCCTCCAATCGATCCTTAACCGCAGTTTCCATAAACGCCTCAAATAATGGACCGACAACAGCTCCAACCTTTAGAACACCAAGTAAACTAATAACCAGCTCGGGTGAACGTGGCATGAAAATAAACACCCGCTCCCCTTTACCAATACCGTATTTCCGCAGCACATTTCCGAACCTGTTAGAACTAGCACGAAGCTGAGAGAAGGTGTAGGTTTCGTGACGGTTTGCGTCACAATACAATAGTGCCGCTTTCTCACCTCGTCCTTCCTGTACATGTCGATCAATGGCTTCATGTGCCATATTTACCTTGCCTGTTTCATACCACGTAAAATGACGCTCTGCATCCTCCCACTGAAAGTTGTTGTAAGCTTGTTCATACGGGCCCATGTTGGATGTGGGAACTACAGTCTGGAGTTCTTCAATCTTCATACGTTCAGCCTCCTCACAATGGATTAATGAGAATCACACAGAACAAGATAACGCTTACAAAATAAATAAAGCAGACGAAATCCTTTGGTGTACTGGTTGATTTAAGCACTTAATTGTGAACATTTTATGTCTAAAACAGTATATCATAGGTCAGGATGTGACGACCATCCTTTTCATTTAATTGTTTTTTTGCTATAAGTAGGGGATATGAGGAACGAGCTCATGGCGAACAAGGAGGGCGTACACATGCAGCATTTAAAACTGTACCACTTGGACACGCTGGATCATAACGGACAAACAATCTATGTAGAAGGCCCCGTATCCGCGGATCAACTGCGTTCATTTCAAATGCACAAGCAATTAGATGCCTTTCGCAAACCAAAGGAACAGTTCGACGCGTTGGTGGATATTTCAGAACTGCCAGAAGGCAGAATTATCATTGCCCACAACGGGGAAACCCTTCTGGGATATGTTACTTTTCATTACCCAGATGAGATGGAGCGCTGGTCGGAAGCTGGCATGAAGGATTTACTGGAACTTGGAGCTGTTGAGGTAGCCGATGACTATCGTGGTCTGGGCCTGGGTAGCCGAATGATTCGGATTGCCTTTGAGGACAGACAACTTGAATCCTATATTATTTTTACCACCGAATACTATTGGCATTGGGATTTAAAAGGCAGCGGTCTCTCCGTATGGGAATACCGCCGCATGATGGAACGTCTGATGAAAACTGTAGATATGGTCTGGTACGCCACGGATGATCCTGAAATATGCTCACATCCTGCTAACTGTCTGATGGTACGAATGGGAAAGGATGTGCCCCTCGCATCACAGGAGCAGTTTGACCATATCCGGTTTGTCCGAAGATTCATGTATTAAAAAATTATACCCTTATCCCAAATGCTTGAGCATGAACTCCACAATACGATGCGAACGATGTGAAGCTTCTACCGTAAATTCAGCATAATTAACGTGAGCCGATCCATCAGCCTTATCTGACATAGATCGTAGGACAACATAAGGCACAGCGTTCATATGAGCTGTCTGAGCCACAGCTGCACCCTCCATTTCGGTACAAGCACCGTCCATTTCCTGATGCAATGCAGTCACTAACTCACGATTTGCAACAAATTGATCGCCAGAAAGTACCTTGCCGACAATATACCGATCGCCAAACGATTTGCAGGCTTGCTCAGCTAGACTTGCAAGCTCGGGATCAGCCACAAACTCTGAGGTGTCCTGATAAGGAATGACCCCTCTGGCATAACCCAAAGGCGTTACATCCATATCATGCTGCATACATGTTGATGAGATGACAATATCCCCAATGTTTAAATCGGGATGAACTGCCCCTGCCACTCCCGTAAATATAATCTGTTCTACACCAAAATGATCAATCAGGATTTGTGTTGTTACCGCAGCATTAACCTTGCCTACACCGGATTTGCAGACAACGACTCTTTGCCCGTGAATGATTCCTGTAGTGTACGTGATTCCAGCCTTGACCGTCTTGCTCGCTTCCGTCATCGCTGCCAGCAGCAATTCAATTTCTTCATCCATAGCACCCATTAATCCGTAAAGTCGGCTCATTACGCATCCCTCTATTCTTGGTTTGATGATGATGTCCATAAGAAGCTTTATATCCGCGAAAAAAGCTCCATCAAAGGAGCTTTCATCGAAGGTATATCCTATTCAGCACTGCATCTAGTCTAAATAATTAACTGACAACCGCAAAATAGTTTCATGCGGCAAAATAACGCGAGGGTTCTCCACGTTTTCCTTTTTCATCAGCTTGGTCAGCAAACGCATCGCTACCGCACCCAAATCGTACATCGGTTGCGCGACGGTTGTCAGCTGAGGACGAACCATAGAGGCCATACGAATATTGTCAACACTGATTACCGAAAAATCATCAGGAACTTTCAAACCCTCATCCTGAATACTGTGGATCGCACCAATTGCCATTTCATCCGTAGCAGCAAAAATCGCACTTGGCTTCTTCTTCAGGCCGAGAAAATATTTCATTGCTTCGACACCGGATTCATAACGGTAGTTCCCGATTCGCACGAGATCCTCCTGATAATCAATTCCGGCTGTTTCCAGTGCTCTCTTGTAACCTTGGAAACGTGCATAGCCGTTTGCAGGGTCTTGAAGCGTACCACTGATCATTGCGATTTGACGGTGTCCATGGCGGATCAACGTGTTTACTGCATCAAAAGCAGCGGCTTCATGGTCGATATCGACCGAAGGATAGCTTCCTTTTTCATCACTCGTTGCACATAGAACGATAGGGACCGCAGCTGTATGGAACGCCTGAATATGCTCGTCCGTTACTGTACCACCCATGAACAGAAGACCATCCACTTGCTTTTCAAGCAATGTGTTGATGACACGAATCTCTTTTTCTTTTCGCTTGTCGGCATTACACAAAATAATATTATAGTGATACATATTCGCTATATCCTCAATACCGCGCGCAATTTCTGCAAAAATTGAGTTCGATATATCGGGTATAACCACGCCGACGGTCGTTGTCTTCTTGCTGGCCAGACCTCTAGCGACCGCATTTGGGCGATATCCCAATTGTTCAATCGCTTCGTACACTTTCTTGCGGGTCTGAGGTTTCACATTAGGATTATTGTTAACTACGCGGGACACTGTGGCCATTGAGACACCAGCTTCGCGAGCTACATCATAGATCGTTACCGTCACATTCCTTCTCTCCATTGCCAATAAATTTTCAACCGAATCCTAGATCAACTAATTAGAACCATGATACGACAAAATACTACTTTATGCAACGACAGCACACATTCTATCTATGTGAGATGATCGTGGAGTGCACGGGCTGTAATATTCGAATGGGATGTATGCCAAACAGCCTCTCCGCCCTTGATTAAAATGGCCTGCGGGGATTCATGCTTCACCTGAAGCCTGTCCGCGGTTTCATTGGACACCGGCCGATCTTCTACTACATAAATGATACCGTATTCAATATTTTCGTTGGGAGCGCCATGCAAATAGGACTCCACTTCCTGATATGCGCCTGCACTTATCGGACAACGTGTGCTATGTTTAAAGAGAAGCAACGGCTTGTCTGATGACGCTTCCAGAGCCGTATTTAATTGTTGAACAGTAGTCATTTTTGTCATCGTCGCCATTGGATATACATTCCTTTCTGTGTCTTGTCGTATGGCCTATTCACATCGTAACAAAAAGAACATGTAAAATCCAATGGTGACCATGAAAATTTTCATATTTTTTAGTTTTTTGTATTCGTAAATACCGATTCACTGGTAAAACCGGATAATTGAACCAATTTTTTCTCTACATCATTCATCCAATCTTCGTCTCCCAGACTTCTCGCATAGCGATAAAGATCCAGTAAGAGATTAATTCGAAGCTCCATGCGCTCCTCCAAAGCAGATTGCCAATCCACATTGGGATTGTCCGCTTCCTCCAATACAAGCTTGCGAATTATTTCTGCCAGTTCATTGTTGCGAGCAAAAGATATTCTCCGTGCCGTAGGTTTGCTCCCTAGACTTTGTAATAGTGCCTTAATGTCCTTCGTCACATGCTGCAAAACCTCACTGGAAAAGCATGACGAGCATGAGAATACAGGGACGTGCAAAATTTCAACCTTGCCCGCATAGATTACCTTTCGCAGTTCCAGTCCCATCGGTTTGCCACATTGACATTGCTTCTGCATTTAACCACCTCATTACGTAGGATCAAACTATACGAGGATCTCATCAGAATCCAAATATATCTATCTACTAGTCTAATAAATAATTGTTAACTCCATTAAATCTATCATACCTTGTTTTATTTCGACTTTGGGACCTCAAATCCTTCCACAGATTGCAGCTATGAACAAATTACCAAAGCTTTTGGCGGGTCAGAAAATGACGACAATTGCTGTCAAAGAGCAGACTACTAACATAAGAATCTGCGAAGGAATGGACTTCGAGCGTTCTTTTTCTTAAGATGTAAAAGTACAGATTACAAAACAGAGGTGTCATCATGTGACGCACGAAAGGATGGTTGGATGTCAAGACTTGCCGGAAAAAAGGTTATCGCCCTGGTGGATGAGGAATTCGAGGATCTGGAGCTGTGGTATCCGATTTACCGTGTTCGTGAAGAAGGCGCAGAAGTGCATTTAGCCGGTGCTGAAAAGGGTAAGAAATATATTGGAAAATATGGCGTACCTGCTGAAGCGGAATATGCCTTTGAGGAACTGAATAGCAGCGACTATGACGGAATTCTTGTCCCTGGCGGTTGGGCACCTGATAAACTGCGTCGCTATCCCAAGGTAATTCAACTCGTACAGGAGTTTCATGCTGCTCATAAGCCGATTGGACAAATCTGCCATGCAGGCTGGGTACTGATTTCTGCTAAAATTTTGGATGGTGTTACGGTAACCTCCACACCAGGTATTCGTGATGATATGGAGAATGCAGGAGCTATTTGGAAGGATGAGGCAGTTGTGACGGACGGACATATTGTATCTGCTCGTCGGCCGCCTGATCTTCCACCTTACGGAAAAGCGTTCTGCGATTTGTTAGCAGATAACACACGGAAATAAGAGATTAAGTTAATTTTCCGTAATCTCAAGAGGCTGTCAACAAGATGAAAAAAAGAACCTTCAAAACCATGAATAAGTGGTTTTGAAGGTTCTTTTTCGTCCAAGCCGTGCTACGCCTTAAGGTTTGCTACGACAAGCTCAACAATACGGGGTGTTGGCTGTGCAAAGCTTTGCGGACATTATATATTACTGCCGTCCAGGCCCGGCCGGAGTGCAGCTGACATTAGCTGCAGTCAGCTTGTCTTCGATCGCTGCACCAGTGGACATGCCAAAGCAAACCTGAGCGACTGTCGTTGCCTCAGATGCAGTCGTATTCAGCACACGATGCTTGACCCGCAACAAAGATTGGGGAGACATGCTGAGTTGATGTATCCCCAGTTCCAGCCAAAGAGGAACGGAACGTTCATCTCCAGCCATCTCACCACATACACTCACATCAATTCCTGCTTGATGTGCCGCTTGTGCAGTCATGCGCAGCATTCGAAGTACAGCTGGATGGTATGGATGGTACATATGTGCAATCTGCTCATTCATACGGTCTACAGCCAGCACATACTGAACCAGATCATTCGTTCCGATACTAAAAAAATCTGTTTCAGCTGCCAATAGATCAGCGATCATCGCTGCAGCCGGTACCTCAATCATAATTCCTCGCTGAATGTTTGGATTATAGGCAAGCCCTCTTGCATCCAAATCCGCCATAGCCTCCTTCAAAAGAGCATCTGCCTGGCGGACCTCCTCCACGGATGAGATCATCGGATACATTACCTTGATATTTCCCGTTGCACTGGCTCTTAAAATTGCAGTCAACTGGGTTTTAAACAATTCCTTCCAATCCAGACTGATCCGTATAGCACGGTAACCTAGAAAAGGATTTTCTTCCTCTGGTAGTTGAAGATAGTCCAACGGCTTATCTCCACCGATATCCAATGTACGGATGACTACAGAGTGGTTTCCTGCCTTTTCCGCTATCAGCCGATATACTTCATACTGCTCCTCTTCATCTGGAGCAGATTTGCGATCCATGTATAAAAACTCCGTGCGGAACAGTCCCACACCTTGAGAGCCATGCTTCAAAGCTGCCTCCAGCTCTTTAATCGAACTAATATTGGCCGCCAGCCTCAGGGTGGTTCCATCCTTGGTCACGGCATCTACAGAAGCAAGTACCTGAAGCTGCTCTTTTCTGCGTCGCTGCTCGTCACGCAAAATTTTATAATGATCAGTTACCGTTTTTTCCGGATTCACATAAACTTTGCCCAGGTCTCCGTCCACAACCATCATATCTCCCGTTTGAACGGGCAAATTCAGATTGCTCTCCAGTCCTGAAACGAGTGGAATACCAAGTGCGCGGGCCATGATCGCAGAATGTGATGTTTTACCACCATTCATAGTTACAATCCCTAAAACATAGCTAGGATTCAAGTGTGCCGATTGGGAGGGTGAGAGCTCCTTGGCTACCAGAATATAGGGCTGTGTATCCTTGGGAAGAGTCACTTCCGGTGCACCCAGCAAATGCTTGAGCAGCCGGTTTCCCACATCTTTGATATCGATTGCCCGCTCCTTCATATATTCATCATCCAGTAAATCAAACATTGTTACAAAATGATCAATGGCTTCCTTCACGGCCACCTCAGCCGCCTTATACTGACGCTCAATAATTCCGCGAATTTCATTCATGAATTCTGGATCTTCCAATATCGCAAGATGAGCATCAAAAATGCTGGATTCCTCCGGCCCCACCATCTCTCGAAACTCATCCTTAATAAACTGGATCTCACTTTTGGATGTGCGTATCCCTTCATACAACCGTTCAAATTCCTTTGCAAGATCTACCGCATCCATTTTTTGATCAGGTAAATCCCACTCCCAGCTCGGCAGGACAAATGCCTTCCCGATTGCCACACCTGCTGCGGCGCCGATGCCTTCTATCATGTTTCTACCCCTCCAACATTCCTGTCATGCAGCACAACGGACATTACCGAGGCCTGACCTTTTTTCACTGTTTTAAACGGAGCAAAGCTCCACGACTTGACGCGATCCGGATTCGTGATGACCATAGGAGTCACCAGTGATGGAGCTTGCTCTCGCAGCGCCTGCAAATCAAATTTGATCAGCAATTGCCCCGGTTCCACCGTATCGCCTGCTTCTACCATAGCAGTAAAATTTCCTTTTAGCTGTGAAGTATCAATCCCTATGTGGAGCAGAACCTCAAGTCCCTCTCGTGTGGAGATGCCTAAAGCGTGCATAGTCGGATACAAGTGCATCACAGTACCATACACTGGAGACACAAGTTCACCACGTTCAGGAACAAAAGCAACACCGTCCCCGACCAGCTTCGTCGCAAAAATTTTGTCAGGCACTTCATGAATCGGGAGCATTTTTCCATGTACAGGAGCGTTGAACAAAATTTGAGGGAGATCACGCTCCATCAGCTTCGCGATTTCCTCACGAATCAGTTCTGAATACGTTCCGAATACAACCTGCAAGTTACCTCCACCCAGATTGATAAGCCCGGCCGATCCCAAAGCCTTCATCGCTCCGGTATCGATCAGTCTGTCATTGTGGACGGTCAGCCGCAAACGTGTGATGCAGGCCTCCACCTGCACAATATTTTCCTTCCCGCCAAGTGCTTCCAAAATAAGCGGAGCACTATAAGGAATATTGCCGGCCCAATCCTCCAGAACCGAACCTTCCTCGCGCCCAGGAGTTGGAATACGGAACCGCCGGATAGCCCATCGAAACAATACATAATACACAAGCCCGTATGCCACTCCCACTGGAATTAACAACCAGGCGTTATGTGAGAGATGAAAATTAAGGACATAATCTATAAAACCCGCCGAATAGGAAAATCCGTGATGAATATCCAGCTCAAAGGTAAGCCACATGGCCAGCCCAGACATAACCGCATGAACGAGGAACAAATAAGGTGCTGCAAACAAAAAGGCGAACTCGATCTGTTCCGACACTCCGGTAAAAAAGCAGACAAGCGCAGCCGTCAAAAATGTTTTTTGCACCTTTGGCTTCAAATCTTCACGCGCTTCCTGAATGATCGCCAGCGCAATGGCAGGGATCGCAAACATCATAATGGGGAACAACCCGGACATGAAATAGCCCGCTGTCGGATCGCCAGCAAAAAACCGGGGTAAATCTCCCTGCACAACGTTGCCAGACGGCGTTTTATATGTACCCAGTTGAAACCAAAAAATATTATTAAGCAGATGGTGCAGACCAAAGGCCGCCAGCAACCGATATAGAATACCGTAGATAAACAGTCCAAAGCCGCCCAAGCTCGATTCCAGACCTACTATAAATTGCAGCCCTCTCTGTATGAGTGGGGCAATAATTAGCATGAGTCCTGCAAACACAGCCGAGAAGAGGCCAATAAGCAGCAGAACAAATCGGGTACCCCCAAAAAACTGAAGCACCTCGGGCAATTTGATGCTTTTGAAGCGATTATAAGCCACCCCTGAAATGACCCCCAAAATGATACCAATGAGCGTCGCCGGTTGAATGAGTCCGTTTCCAAATCTCAATGTGACCTGATCATATATAGCCATACCAGCTAATGCTGCCAGTCCCGCCTGACCTGCCTGATTCGACATCCCCAGTGCAACACCAACCGCAAATAAATATGGCAAAAAATAAAAAATCCCATGTCCCGCCGCATTTGCCATATCAGACACCATAGGGAATCCCCATGTGGACCAAGGAAGGCTGCCGAGACTTAGCAATATTGCAGCGGCTGGTAGCACCATCGTCGGGAGCATGACAGCACGACCGAGCTGTTGTAAGGATCCGAGCCAATTCATGGCATTCCTCTCCTTTCTATCCCTGATGGTAAGCCGAATAAATACTTTTGTCAAAGCAATGATTCCATCTGCCAAAATATTTATTTACGCTTCTACAGGTCAAAAAACTTTATCACCACAACAGATAACACTATGAATCCGTCTAGACCATTTTCATCATCAGGCATACATACATTATGTGGATTGCTAAAAGTATAATATACTTTACCATATTCCTCATTTCGCACCAAAAACCTTCAACCCTGTGAAGCAAGGGAAGAAGGTTTTCATGTGCGTATAGCACGGGTCACTGATCCTTGTTTATCCTTTACGTACAGCCTGGGTCACTGAGTCCTCCACCTTAATGCAACGATCCATAATAACCGTCATTCCATGCTCCTGCGCAATGTCAGCGGCTTCCTGGCTTATAATCCCCTGTTGAAGCCACAAAATCTTAGCTCCAATAGCTGCTGCTTCACGCGCAACCTCTGCACAGTATTCACTGCGGCGGAATACATTGACCAGCTCCACAGGCTCAGGTACTTCAGCAAGACTGGCATAACAAGTCTCCCCAAGAATCGTTTGCCCTGCCGCCGCAGGGTTAACCGGAATAATCCGGTATCCCCGCTTCTGCATGGCATAAGAAACCATATAAGAGGTTCGATCTGATTTATCAGACAAACCAACAACCGCAATATTGCCTACTTGTTCCAAAATGGTTTTAATCTCTTCTCTCGACGGATTTTCAAAAGCCATCCTGTTCCCTCCTATTCGCATCTTCGTTTGCTTTTATTTTACCCATTCTACAGAAGCACCAAGCGTCGTTAGATGATCAAAATACTGCGGATACGATTTGGCGACATGATGTGCATCCTTGATCACTAACGGCTTCTGTGAACGCAAACCTACAATCGTCAAGGCCATAATAACACGGTGATCAAAATGCGCGTTAATTTCCACGCCACCTTCGACACCTTCCGGTCTGCCATGTACGATAATTTCCGCTTGGCGTTCTTCTACCCGAGCTCCAGCCTTGGTCAGCTCATTCAAATAATCGGTAATGCGGTCGCATTCCTTATACCGTAAATTCTCCACGTTATAAAAGCGGGACGTGCCTTCAGCAAATACAGCCGCAGCCACCATTGCAAGCACAGCGTCTGTTGCAGCATCACCGTCAAACTCGACAGCTTTCAATCGGCCATTGCCCTTCACGACAACGGTATCGTTCTCGTGTGTCAGTGGCACTTCCATCATGCGCAGCACATCTACGATAGCGCGTTCTCCCTGTTTGCTCTGCTCTTTAAGACGATGAATGGTAACATCAGAATTCGTTACTGCAGCAGCCGCTAGCACCGCTGCACTCCCTGGATAGTCTCCCTGTACAGTATACGTACGTGGCTGATAGGATTGCCGCCCCGGGACACGGAAAGACATGTAATCATCGCTTGCATGAATGATAATACCAGCCTCTTGCAATACCTCCAGGGTCTGCCCAATGACCACCTTGGATTTCAAATCATGCAGCACTTCGATTTCACTGTCTTCCTCTAGTAAAGGCGTAAGGAATAGCAAGGCGCTCAAATATTGTGAGCTAACCGAGCCGGACACCTGAATTTTACCGCCTTTCGCCTGACCACCCTGAATACGAATTGGCAACTTACCTTCACGATGATCTACTTTCACACCCAGTTGCCCCAGTGCATCGATTAGATCATCATGTGGTCTCTTACCCAATGAGTCGGGATATGTATTAACAAATGTAACATCCGGACATAGAGATGCAATACCCATCAAAAAACGGAGCACCGCTCCTGCGTTTCCCACATTCAATTCCTTCACAGCTTGAGGATGGCTACCAAAACCTGTAATAATTATTTTTTCATCATCCTCTTCCAGTACTGCACCCAGATCGGCGATACAACGACGCATAGCATCACTGTCTTCACTATGAGCTGGATAATAAATGGTACTTTGTCCCTCAGCAAGTGCCGCAGTGAGCAGATAGCGAGTAGTGTAGTTTTTGGAGGACAGGGCCCCAATCTCTCCTTGCAAGGAAGGGGTAGGTCTAACGATAACATCCATAATGTACATGCTCCTTTTCGGTTCAAACCATCCTATTTTACGTTAATTATACAAGTTGTAGCATTCATTTCTCCACCCAAAAAATAAGAAATATTAATCTAGGTCGCCCGAGTGAATCCCGTCGGTTAATTAATCTATACCTGCCTTTAGGATTAAGCCAATTGACAGCCTAGAGATAGCTTAGCTATCATACATAGAGTATGTGTGACATTTTGCACACATCAAAAACATACGCAGCACCCATTATTTATCAGAAAAGAGGTCCGGCCATGACGCAAATCGCCCTGATTGAACCTTCTGAGTTGCGCGCACGTCTGCAAGCAGGAGAGCAATTGCAATTAATCGACGTCCGCGAAGCGGAAGAAGTAGCGGAAGGCATGATTGAAGGTGCCAAGCACATTCCGCTCGGACAGCTTCCGGGTCGTCTTGAAGAAATTGAACGCACCGGTGAAATTATCTTTATTTGCCGGAGCGGTTATCGTAGTGAACGAGCCTGCGAATATCTACAGCAGCTAGGTTATGAAGGCTGTACTAACATGACCGGCGGCATGCTGCAATGGTCACAGGAGCAATAGAAAACCTACTTAACAAAAGAGACGGGAACTTCCCGTCTCTTTTGTTTTAACTCAAAGCTTAGACGCGGTAATGCATTAAAATATTCTATTCCTATCATACCATAGCCTCAAAAGATTACACAATCCTCTACTACCCTAGAATGATATCCATAATTAAAAATTAAAAAACGGAAGCTTCTTCTACCCATAGGGCAAAAAAGCTTCCGTTGTATTACATAATGCTATTCATGCATATCCGTCCGTTCATTAGAACCATTGATGATGGAATACGCCTTCTTTGTCCACACGTTTGAACGTATGGGCACCGAAGTAGTCACGTTGTGCTTGCAGCAGATTTGCTGGCAAACGCTCAGTGCGGTAGCTGTCATAGTATGCAAGCGCACTGGAGAAGCCAGGCACAGGAATACCTTGAGATACAGCCACGGAAATCACTTGACGCCATGCATCTTGATACGTTTCAACTACATTTTTGAAGTAAGAATCCAGTAACAGGTTTTTCAAGGCAGGGTCGCGGTCATATGCATCCTTGATGTTTTGCAGGAATTGCGAGCGGATAATGCAACCGCCACGGAAGATCATAGCAATTTTTCCATATTTCAAATCCCAATCATATTCATCGGAAGCTGCACGCATTTGAGCGAAACCTTGAGCATAGGACACGATTTTACTTGCAAACAGTGCTTTACGTACGCTCTCGATAAATTCTTTTTTGTCGCCGCTGAAGGACTCAGCTTTAGGACCGCTCAGCACTTTGCTTGCCGCAATGCGCTCGTCTTTCATAGCAGACAAGAAGCGGGAGAATACGGATTCGGTAATCATGGACAATGGCACACCCAGATCCAAAGCGCTTTGGCTTGTCCATTTACCTGTACCTTTTTGACCAGCAGCATCCAAGATAACGTCTACCATTGGCTTGCCTGTTTCAGCATCGTATTGGGAGAAGATGTCAGCTGTAATTTCGATCAGGTAGCTGTCCAGTTCCCCTTTATTCCATTCCGTGAAGATTTCATGAAGCTCTTCCGCATTCACGTTCAGGACTGATTTTAACAGGTGATAAGCTTCACCGATCAATTGCATGTCGCCGTACTCGATACCGTTATGCACCATTTTTACATAGTGACCAGCACCGTCGGGACCGATATATGTACAGCATGGGTCGCCTTCCACTTTGGCAGAGATTGCCGTCAGAATCGGCTCTACCAGTTTATAGGCACTTTCTTGTCCACCTGGCATAATAGCAGGACCATTCAAGGCACCTTCTTCACCACCGGATACGCCTGTACCAATAAAGCGAAGTCCTTTTTCCTCCAGCTCCTTGCTGCGGCGCTGTGTATCAGGGAAGTAGGCATTGCCTCCGTCTATAATAATGTCGCCCTTGTCCAGATGAGGCACAAGCTGTTCAATCGTGGCATCTGTAGCTTTACCAGCTTGAACCATGATCAGGATTTTACGGGGTGACTCCAATGAGTTCACAAATTCTTCAATAGAGAAAGTACCCGTCAGTTTTTTACCTTCTGCTTCTTTGATAAGATCGTGCGTTTTTTCTGGAGAGCGATTAAAAACCGAGACGGTGAAGCCTCTGCTCTCAATATTAAGGGCTAAATTCTTACCCATTACCGCCAGGCCGATCACACCAATTTGCTGTTTTGCCATCTGGTTCCTCATCCTTTGCAACATATTTTGTCTTCTACATCGCCGCTTTACCGCATTACACTTTATGTGAATCGGAACACGTGCACTTCTATTTTAACGTTTTTGGTGTCAGAAGTGAACCCCTGTCTATTCACAGATCAAAACACCCCATTTTCATGAGGTGTTCAGATGTATTACACTTCCATCATCAGCAGTTGGTGGGATAGCGTTTGCAGGCGTTCATGGCAATTCCCGATTTTAGCCTTATCTCCGTCTGTCATCGCTGTGAACAGCTTCTCCAATTCATCGTCTACTTCCATTTTGAGCAGCAGCAGCCGGGTTTCCCCTTCATTGGAAGCGTACATATTCTCCATTTCCTGTGCGGACAGCACCGGTCCTTTCTGATAAATGACACGCTGCTTAAAGCCAGTAACCTCGACCAGACGAATAACCTCACCGAACAAAATATTTTCTACTAAAATATGATGATCCTTAACTCTTTTGACAATGGCATGACCTCGGGTGCTTCCAATCAGCTTCTCCAACCACTCAGCCAGCTTGGCATCGCGGATTACATAATCTCCAGCCAACTTGTAGTGTCCTGTGCGCAGCTGTTGAAAACGGAGCTTCACCAGCTTGCGCCCGGTTCTCACCGACAAAACCAGGTACGACTCATCCTCGCTCCAGTATAGCGAATACCCTTCCGATATCAAATCCTTGATCAGATTATGGATATGCCGACGGCTAAACCGGAGCTCTAGATTGCAATATTCTACCTCACAGCCCTTGTTCACGGCATTCCCTCCTTTTTCAAGTCCGATTCAAGAAGTCCGGCTACAGCAAGCCTGCGGCTTTCCCGCTTGATCTTCCCTTGCTCTATTTTATACTTCATTTTATGTAAGGGTACTTGGTTATTTGACCTATTTTTATGAGTAACAGCGCACAATCCTACTTTTGCCTTATATGCTTGTTTCAAACCTGGTCTAAAGTCGGCCACGCCCGGCGGCATTATGCTATAATCGGACATATTACGCCACACGACATGGCTTAACCCAGTTACAGGAGGAAAAGGAATGACATTTAGTGGATTTACTGCAAAGGACTTCGATGTTTTTGAAATACCGGGGTTGGAGCCTCGTATGGAAGTGCTGATTCAGCAGGTTCGGCCCAAGCTGGAGGCAATTGGCGAGGAATTGGCCCCGTTCCTCACAGACTTATGTGGGGAGCCTATGCACGTTCACATTGCCAAGCATGCACGACGGAAAGTCAATCCCCCCAAAGATACTTGGGTTGCCTGGGCGGCAAACAAGCGCGGATACAAGGCGCTGCCGCATTTTGAGGTAGGCATGTTCGCTTCCCATCTTTTCGTCATCTTCGCAATTATTTATGAAAGCCCGAACAAAGCTACATTTGCCCAGGCGCTCGAAGCCAACCTGAGTGATGTACGTTCTAACCTACCGGATCATTTTTACTGGTCCATGGATCATATGGCTCCAGAAGGCACAGAACAACAACACATGGATAATGAAGATTTTCAAACGATCATCCACAAGCTGCAACAGGTAAAAAAAGCGGAGGTCATGTGTGGAATCCGTATTGACCGAGAAGATCCACTCGCCAGCGACGGGGCTGCATTATTACAGGCTGTGCGTTCTACCTTTGAGCATTTACTGCCGCTGTACCGAATGTCTTTCTCGAAAGAGTAGCCCTCGCCGCTTTTCAAGGTGCTGTTCAGGCCTCCACAGTCTTCCTGCGTGGATTACGCGCCAGAGCCAGGTGGCAGCCAAACATGAGCAGCATCACGACCCCACTGATGATAAATGGTGCTGTGTGTCCGGCACGGTCCCATAGCACTCCTGAAACGAGCGGGCCTATAACCATGCCGGAGCCTTGAAGTGTTAAAAAAAAGCCCCATACCGTTGCTCGCTCGCTTTCCGGAATCAGTCGGGCAAGAAATGTGTTCCATGCAGGCAAAATGAGCGCATATCCCAAACCAATAAGCGCTACGGATACAAACACCAGCGGAATAGATCGAACGATTGAAAAGAGAAACAGTGTAATTCCGGCTAGCAAAAAACCAACATGTAGAAAATACTCCGTTCCAAGTCGGTCGACCAACTTGCCGCAAGGGATCAGTGCCAGCACAGTCACCCCACCGCCTGCAATCAGGAGGACGCTGTACAGGTTTGGTGAAATCCCGAGGTCCGTCCGAGCGTATAGCGTCAGTACCGGGCTGATTAAACCGATAACAAAAGACTGCAAAAACAGCGCCGGGTAAATTAACGGATTGACGTTAAGCTTTGTTTTGAGCACGCCAATCGTCTCCTGGATTCCTTTCAGAACTCCCCGCTTCTGCTTTATGTGCCCATCAGACGACACTAGAGCGCTCTGTTCGAGGTCACCTTTGTCAGCAGACCTTTTCGGTCCTGGCAGCATGAGAGCAACCAACAACAATACAACACTGCATCCTATCAAAATCATGAACACCATGCCGTAAGAATGCCCATAGTGGGATATGGCGAAGTTCATAATGAGCGGACCCAATCCCGTTCCGCCCATAGACGCAATTTCCAGTGTGCCCATCGCCGCGCCATTGCTGTTATTAGGCCCGGACATTTCGGTCGTTCCGGTCATAACACAAGGCCAGAGCGGAGAAGTACCCAGACCGAGCAGTAGACACGCGACGACGAGCCACACGGGCTCTGTCAGTACGCTCAGCATAATAATAGCTACAAGCGTAAACAACAGTGCGGTCGACATCGTTCCACGGTAACCAAGCCGTTCAGCCATCCAGCCCGCCGGTGCCCGGAACGCATTGTCTCCAAAATATTGAAGTGAAAAGGCTAAACCAATAATCCCGGCTGACAAACCAAGCGTTTCTCCCATATATACCGGAAGGATGGATACCAGAAGAGATCCTTTCATAAATTCGACTAGAAATACCAAAACCCACAATTTGCTAAAAAAAGGAGTCCACAGCCGCTGCGGAGCTTCTTTTCGTCCTTTTTGCCACATCTAATCCACATCCTCCACCTTCGTTTTTTGGCTATAAAGACCGGGTTCTCCGCCTACTCCACTCTTTCGCAAATAAATGCGCCCTCAATCGCTTGCATTCCTACTTCAAACTGCTATACTCAATTTTGTTCTATTATCACTTGCACAGGATTGTCGAAATCCTGCACGAAAGGTTGTGACAACACTAATGAATCAAAGCAACACCCCGCTTTTTACTGCTTTGAAGAAGCACGCTCAGAGCAACCCGGTTCAATTTCACATCCCAGGTCATAAAAAGGGAGTCGGAGCAGATCCGGAATTTCGCGAATTTATGGGGGATAATGCCTTTTCCATAGATATGATCAACATCGCTCCATTGGACGATCTGCATCAACCAACAGGTGTCATCGAAGAAGCCCAAAAGCTTGCAGCAGATGCCTTCGGAGCAGATTATACTTACTACAGTGTACAGGGGACAAGCGGAGCCATCATCACCATGATTATGTCCATTTGCTTGCCAGGTGATAAAATTATTGTACCCAGAAACGTACACAAATCTATAATGTCTGCCATTATCTTTGCTGGTGCAAAACCAGTATTCATTTCTCCAGTCAGTGATGAAAATCTCGGTATTCACCACGGGGTTACAACCAAGTCCGTACGCCGGGCATTGGAACGCCACCCTGACGCCAAGGGCGTCCTTGTTATCAACCCGACATATTACGGTGTGTGCGCCGACTTAAAAGAAATTGTAGATCTCGCTCACAGCTATAATGTGCCGGTCCTGGTCGATGAGGCTCACGGGGTACTAATTCATTTTCATCCTGATCTACCGATGTCCGCCATGGAGGCGGGAGCAGACATGTCAGCTACAAGTGTCCACAAGCTGGGCGGTTCCTTGACACAAAGCTCGATCTTGAATGTAAATACGAAAAACGGATACGTTAACCCACAACGTGTACAAACGATTTTCAGTATGCTGACAACGACATCCACTTCGTATCTCCTGTTGGCTTCCTTGGACACATCCCGACGCAACCTAGCACTTAACGGTCATGAAATAGCACAACGAGCCCTTGATTTGGCTGAATATTGCCGCTCAGAGGTTAACAAGATTGAAGGACTATATTGCTTTGGTAGTGAAATTCTCGGCACGGAAGCTACCTACGATTATGATCCAACCAAAATTACGGTTCATATCCGCCATTTAGGTCTTACCGGATACGATGTGGAAAATTGGCTGAGAGATCACTACAATATCGAGGTTGAGCTTAGCGATATGTACAATATTCTCTGTTTGGTGACCCCTGGTGATACCAAAGAGGAAATTGAAATTTTGTTGAAGGCTCTGCGTGAGCTGGCTTCTCTGCACTATTCCACAGGTCAGGAGCATGAGCTGGTTGTAAAGATACCGGATATCCCTCAGCTCTCCCTTATTCCAAGAGACGCTTTTTATGGAGATACGGAAATCGTGCCTTTCAAGGAATCTGCTGGTCGCATTATTGCAGAATTCATTTATGTGTATCCACCTGGTATTCCGATCTTACTGCCAGGAGAAGTTATTTCGCAGGACAATATTGATTATATTGTTGATCATGTAGAAGTAGGCCTGCCTGTTAAAGGACCTGAGGACCGAACAGTACATCAGGTGAAGGTTATCGTCGAGACTGACGCTATTTCATAATATTGAACTGTCAACACATGCTTACAAAATATGTTGATAGCCAACAAAAAAAGCCCCCATTTGGGGGCTTTTTCTTAAAGAGCTATGCAGCTGCTACATCCAATTCTATTCGTATTGGGCAACAAGCTCGCTATATGCGGCTTCTACACGTTTCCACTCATCTTCGTCCTCAATATTGTAAAGCACCATTTCTTCGTTTTCTTCTTCCATACGAAGAATAATGCCATCCGCTTCGGGATTGCCTCGCTCAAGCAGAAGAGCATAAACGTGATCTTCTACGTCAAAGGTCTCTACCAGCACCATTTCTACATCTTTACCATTTTCATCAGTTAGCGTAAGAACCATTTCTTCATGTTCGTGGTCATGATCGTGGTTGCAGGCTTCACCGTGTTCATGTTTGTGATCACTCATGGAAATACCTACCTTCAAATTGTTTTATTTTCCCTCGTATCGTAACATGATCAAGGGTGCAGGTCAATTTGTGGTATGCCTAATTTATCGCTGTAATGACTTTTTCGGACACCAGGGTATAGCTGCCGTCTTTGCTCTCTTTAATGTAGAAACCAACCCGGTAATTCCCTGCTGTTTTGAAATCATACGTAAAGTCGTTCGTACGGAACCAGAAGTTATCCTTTTGCGCTCCTTTGATATCTTGGGACTGAATATCCTTCACGTTGCCTGAAGGGTCGGTGATCGCTACCTTCACTCCGGAGATATCTGTTTTCAAGGTATCAATTTGACTGAATACATTAAATTTCACTTTATTGCCTTTATTCACGTTACCAAACACCGTATCTCCCTTGAACAGGAACATATGCACGTTAGGCTGGTCGAAAACAACTTTTCCACCGGATGGATCAAAATTTACAAGTCCGTTAAAATCACGGATGGGCACATAGGTTTTCCCATCAATGACAACTGCGCCATCTTTTGACACTTCTCCATTAATAATCAACTGCACTTGGTCCTTGGCGGATTCCGCCGAAATGGCGGTCCCTCCCATTATTGAAAAGGCCATCACTAGGGCCATCACTTTTCTCCATTTCATCACTACTAATCCCTCCATCGTTATCTGTTTAAAACCTTCTGTCGTACATTTATACCTAGCTCAGCCGCACAAGTTGCGCTGTGTTTCACAAATTGTCCAAAGTTTTTACATAAGGAGCCAAATCTTTAGTTCCAGCAGCATAGGTGATAAAATACGACTGTAGAATGTCCTAGTACACAAAGTCCGGAGGGATATCCATAATGAGCCTAACGATACAAATGCTTGGCACAGGCAGTGCCTTTGCCAAGCATTATTACAACAACAACGCGCTGCTGGACAGCGGAGAAGGCAAACTGCTGATCGATTGCGGTACAACCGCTTCTTTAGCATTACACCAAATGGGCGTCCCTTTGCCTGATATTGGCGCAATTTTAATCACACATATTCACGCAGATCATGTCGGAGGTTTGGAGGAATTCGGTTTTCAAATGAACATTCTCCATCGTCGCAAGCCTCTACTTTATATCGCCGAACCACTAATCCACCCTTTGTGGGAACATACGCTCAAGGGCGGAATGTCACAGCAAGGTATGATTGACAAGCTTGAAGATGTATTCGAGGTAAACGTAATAACGCCTGGTGTACCCACTACATTAGTATCGGGTATCCAGGTGGAGCTAATCCCTACAAGGCATATTCCGGGTAAAAACAGTTATTCCATATTCATTAATGACCGCCTTTTTTATAGTGCAGATATGGTTTTTGACCCTGATTTGCTTCATCATCTGGTGCATGAACGAGGATGTCGGAGTATTCTGCATGAGGTTCAATTACAAGGCGCTGGAGAAGTCCATACGACGTTGGACGAGCTGCTAAGCTTGGCGCCATCTCTTCAAGAGCGGATTCATCTGATGCACTATAGTGATGATATGGAACAATTCAGGGAGAAAGCAGGAGTCATGTCCTTTCTGGAGCAGCAACGAGTATATCAACTTACAGAGTTGGAACGTGCAGAGTAGCATGCTAAATACAGTTTGAACAATTAACAAAAAGCCGCCTGGCTTTCCTACAAAGGATAGCCAGGCGGCTTGCTGTTCTTGAATATAATGATGAACTTGTATTCTAATGTTGCGAGTTAAGGTCAGAACAATGGCAGTTGATCCAGGTTATTAGATGGATCTCCATCGGCATCTCCCCGAATTCGTTTGCTTCCATCCTTGGCCTTGAAAACGTTAACGCCTGCAATTGAGCCTGCTTCAATCTCGTTCAATGCTTGGTTATAATCTAAAACCCGACCGGTAGATGTCTGAAAAGACGTAAGGTCGCCATCCCCGTCTTTACGTACTGCTGTAATTTGCTCTCGTTCTGTATCAGCCAAACTGTATCGCTCCTTATCCATAGTATTATAGTGGAGGAACTTTTACTAGCATGCACATTGTACAGATTTGTATGCACCTTACGCTGTCGACTACAACTTTTTGCGCATACGTACATGCGGTATTCCCGCATCGTCAAAAGGTTCATCGGAGATCGTCTCATAACCGAGCTTTTCGTAAAACCTCTCGGCTTGGCATTGGGCATCTAGCAGCGAGTATCTTAACCCCAATTCACGTGCACGTTCCTCCAGTGCTAGCAGTAATACACGTCCATAGCCTGCCGCACGATGCTCCTTGAGAACGGCAATACGTTGCATTTTAGCTGTATCTTCCTCATAGTATGTCAATCGACCAGTGGCCACCATTTCACCATGTTCACAAATTAGCAAATGATGGGCCGTATCTCCCAGCTTGTCATAATGGTCAATTTCTAAATCAAGAGGAACCTTTTGCTCTTCGACAAACACTTTGGTACGGATCGATATTGCCTCCTGTAGCTGTTCCTCTGTTGTTACACTTATAATTTCTGCGGCCATCATCTGTTCCCCCTATCATTAATTCCAAATTGCAAACTCGCTAAATTCGAATTATATATATAAATGGTCATGAAGTACAGGCTGACTTCTATTTTTTCACTTTACATATATGGTTAATACATGATATTATCTAGTAACCGCAGGACGGTAGCTCAGCGGGAGAGCATTATCTTGACAGGGTAAGGGTCATGGGTTCGATCCCCATCCGTCCTATTCGTCAAAAGCCTTGATTCTCAAGGCTTTTTTTATTTGTCTAGAGATAAAGCGAGTTATCCTGAGAAAAGAAGATAGGTCATTGACTAAGATTTAGTCAATAACCTATTTTTTAATTAAAATCATACTTATAAGATAAAAAAGCCGCCCGGAAAAATAGGGTCGACTTTTCTGTATACTCAGATCATTTGCACTTTAACAGCACCACTTCTTCAACAAAGCCTTTCACCTTGATCCTTCTATTATATAGAGGAAAAAAAGCAGAACCATCAGCACAATACGTATAGAACTCTTAGATTACGATATAAACCGCCCCGCTCTCACTATCAATCTCCGTGGGGTAAGCAGTCACACATCCAGTATCCGGCTCTTGCACCCGGCCAGTGGAAAGGTCAACTTTCCAGTCATGGAGCGGACAATGGACCGCTGAGCCACATATCATTCCTTCGGATAACCGCCCCCCTTTGTGCGGACAACGATTCTCAAGCGCATGCACGCTGCCATCGCTCAGACGGAATACAGCTATCTCTGTATTATGAATGCGAACTGTCCTTGCTCCACGTCGGTCAATTTCGTTCAGATCAGCTATTCTGACTCTGTTGGTTGTCGTATTGGTCTCCATTTTGTCAGCCCCCTATTCCGTTACTGCCTTAAGTTCCGGCAACTGTACAAAATTTTTGCGCAGCTCTTCGTTGTGAATAATTTCGTGCCACGGATCAGTCGTCGTGCTTAACGTCTCTTCAATTCTGGTCACCAGTTGTTTCCTCGTCTCTGCATTCGCGAGTGCCTGTTTGACGGATTCAACTCCGACCCGTTCCACCCAATGGGCTGTGCGTTCGTTCCAATTGGCCTGCTCGCGATAATACTGCAGATAGGCACCGGTCCATTCCATTACTTCATCCTCGGTTTTAACGGTACAAAGCAGTTCAGCTGCCCGAACCTTAATACCGCCGTTACCTCCAACGTAGATCCCCCAGCCACCGTCAATAGCAACGACGCCTAAATCCTTTATCGTCGCTTCAGCGCAGTTACGCGGGCAACCAGATACAGCCAGTTTGACTTTGGATGGCGCATTCAGCCGTTCAAATGCCTTTTCCAACCGAATGCCCATACCCATAGCATCCTGAGTGCCAAAGCGGCAAAAGGTGTTACCTACGCACGTCTTAACCGTTCGCAGCGTCTTTCCATAGGCATATCCAGACGGCATATCCAACTCGGCCCAGATCCCCGGCAAATCCTCCTTTTTCACACCAAGCAGGTCAAGACGTTGGCCACCCGTAAATTTAACCAGAGGCACATTGTATTTTTCTGCGACAGCAGCAATTTTCTTCAGGTCGGCAGGTGAAGTAACTCCTCCATAAATGCGGGGCACGACAGAATAGGTGCCATCTTTCTGTATATTGGCATGGTACCGTTCATTCGTGAATCTGGATTCCTTCTCATCCTCATAATCGATCGGCCATACCATACCTAGATAATAATTGAGGGCCGGACGACATTTCGTGCAACCTTCCGGTTCGTTCCATCCCAGCACATTCATCACTTCTTTAACGCTCTTCAATCCCATCTCTCGAATGCCATCAATGATCGCTTCCCGGTCAAGCGTCGTACAACTACAAATCCCCTCTTTCAGCGTTTCTCCGGCTTCTGCACCTGCGTATAGCTGTAAGAGTCCCTCCACTAATGGCTTGCAGCCGCCACATGATGCCGATGCCTTCGTACATGCCTTAATCTCCCCGACACTCCGGCAGCCAGCCGCAACCGCCTCTCCAATGTCACCCTTGGATACACCATTACATCCGCATACAATTTCGTCATCAGGCATCTGCTCCAGCATCATGGCGCCACTAGCTTCAGGTTGACCGGGATTGAAGCCAAGTAATAACTCTTTCTCTCGGCCAACCACCGACTCGCCACTTTTGATCAAAGAAAACAGCATGGCTCCGTCAGACGTATCCCCAAACAGAACGGCTCCGATCAGTTTTTCGTCCTTGATCACGATTTTTTTGTAGACGCCGCCAATATCATCCTGATACCGCAGGGAACGTGTTCCCGGTTCATCCTTGTAATGCCCTGCTGAAAACACGTCGACACCCGATACCTTCAACCTTGTAGAAGTGACGGAACCACTGTAGCCGGGAGTCTCCATTCCCGCGAGCCGCTGAGCCAGCACACCACCCTGCTCGTATAATGGAGCTACCAGTCCGTAAGTGATTCCCTGGTGTTCTGCACATTCGCCAACGGCGTATATGCCAGGGACATTCGTTTCCATGTAATCATTTACGATGATGCCACGGTTTACAGGAATTCCCGCCGACACCGCCAGTTCAATGTCTGGTCTGATGCCTACCGCCATAACGATCAAGTCTGCTTCCAGCTCACTGCCATCGGCAAATTTCAATCCTTCCACGCGACGACGGCCCGTAATAGCCGCCGTTCGCTTATTGACCAGAAAAGTCATTCCCTGCTCCTCCAGCTCGCGCCGGAGCATAAGGGAAGCAGCCTCATCCAGCTGCCGATCCATAATATATCCGTTAATATGAATAACTGTGACGTCCATCCCCAAGTTAAGCAGCCCCCTAGCTGCCTCTAGCCCAAGCAATCCGCCGCCGATAACAGCTGCTTTTTTGTGCGTCTTTGCCGTCTCCATCATCGTTTCACAGTCACGAATATCCCTAAAACCGATAACACCCTCCTTGTCGGCCCCTGGAAGCGGCAGAATAAAGGCTTTAGAACCTGTTGCCAACAACAACAAATCATAAGAGATGCATACGCCGGAGCGCGACGTCACCTGCTGCTTTTCCGTATTGATGGCTGTGACAGGATCATCGGTATACAATCGAATATTGTTGTCTTCATACCAACTCCAGTCGTTAATGACAATATCCTGCAAACCAGCCCCTCCCGCCAGAACGGAGGACAGCATGATCCGGTTATAGTTTGGATGGGGCTCGGCCCCGAATACCGTAATCTCATAGCTACCTGGTGCAAGCTTCAGCAAATGTTCGAGAGTGCGTATCCCCGCCATTCCGTTGCCGATCAACACTAACTTTTGGATATCGTTCATCAGGTCACTTCCCTTCCATTTGTATCCTCAAAACATAAAAAGCCTGCTTCACATATGGGGATTCAAAATATCCCTCCACATGAGAAAACAGGCTCCATTGCCGTTTCATCGAATACGCCGTTGTATCCATCAGAGTATGGAATTAAAAAGTATTGTAGCTAATATATAATGCTTCAAATGATATGTCAACATTCCTTACGCATTAACTTATAAAAAATTATATTTTATCACCATGTAACATATCTATGACGTATAAAATATCACTCCCCTACAAAATTAGGATTGATTTTCAGTCCAAAACACGCCAAAATGGTTTAAAAGTCCGTTTTAGCTTGATGATGATGAAAAAAATAAGCAGGCAGACAAAATCTTATGTCATATTTGTTATCAATGATTACTATCCCCATCGCTAACTACCCTTCATGTTACAGAGAGGAGGAGCCCGCTTGCGTTCCTTGTTGGTAATTCACTTACATTCTGACTATGTATCTGAGCAGACACACGCCGTTTCCTCATGGCAGGCAGGACCTGAGCACCTTTTAGAGTCCAACGGATACCTAACCCTGCCCTGCCGCAATGAATCTGAAATCAAACAGCTAATTCTTAATGCAGACGCGGCGGTACTAAACATACCTGTCGGCACTATCAGCATATGGAGTGGCAGGCTGGAGCAAGCCAAAGCGATCCCATTGCTCTGGTGGTGCAGCGCAGAATCAGCGCTATCATCGACAGAGGCCTGTGAAGCTGATGTCACTGTCGATGGCATTCTAACCCCTTCTATGGCAGCCCATGAGCTGAATTGGGCTCTTCATTTTAGCGCCAAACGCTTTTTTGAACGCCAGCACTGGCAAAGTGAACGCAAGCAACTGACCGCTCGGCTGGAAGAACGCAAATGGATTGATATGGCGAAAGGAATACTTGGGGAAGTAAACGGTATCCCGGAAGCGGAAGCATATGATGTGCTACGCAAAAAAGCAATGAACGAACGCAAACGTATCGTTGATGTGGCCATCTCCATCGTCAAAGCACAGCAAATGCTAAAAGCATAAATCTGAAAGGGGCCCGAACATGAATATCATTGAAATATTAAAAGAAGTTGGTCGCGGCAAAAGGGGCGCCCGGGATCTGAATTACGCCGAAGCCGAAGCTGCTGCCGAACTTATTATGACCCAGTCAGCAACCCCTGCTCAAATCGGAGCTTTCTTTGCCGCGGAGCGCATTAAAATGGAGAGTGTTGCCGAGTTGGAAGCATTTGTAAACATCTGCCGTAAATATACCCATCGCTTTCCGATGCAGGAAGGGATTGATTTCGCCGGTCCGTACGATGGCAGAAAGTCTTCATTTATCGCCACCTTCGCAACGGCCTTTCTACTCGCCTCATGCGGAATTCCTGTAACGATGCATGGCAGTGCACCTCTCCCTCCCAAATGGGGTGTTACGCTCCCGCTTTTGCTGCAGGAAATGGGGGTAACGTCCCGGAACATGACACGTGAAACCGCCATTCATGCCGCGAAGCTGACTGGTGTACTGTTCGTTGCCTCCGAACAGTGGTGCGCGCCCCTGCGAGATATGCGGCCCATTCGCGAAGAGCTGGGGCTTCGCACAGTGCTGAATACTGCCGAGAAACTGGTTGATTACGGTTCTTCCCCGTATATTGTATTCGGCGTTTTCCACAATACTGTGCTCGAGAAGACGGCGAAACTCATGCAAAATCTGAATTACCGCAGGGCTCTGATCGTCCAGGGGAGCGAAGGATCGGAGGATCTGTTCATCGATCGGCCGACCCGGACTTACCTGCTTGCTAACGGCGAGGTATCACTACAGGTTATTGATTCGGAAATGTACGGGCTGGATTCGGTGGTACCCGAGCATAACTGGACCCCCGCTGAACAGCTGCGCATTACGGAGGAAGTGCTGCAAGGCACAGCTTCTATAGCCTTTTCGAATCAAGTGTTACTCAACAGTGCGGTCCGACTGTTCGTTGCAGGGCGAGTCGACTCCATAGAGGAAGGTTTGTATACCTGCAAACCGCTGCTAGAAAACGGGGACGCCTGGGGTTTGTATTGTCACTGGCGGGAAGCTATGCTCAGAAAAGAAATAAAAACAGGAGCAAGCAGATCCGAAACCCGAATGCATTTTTAATTATTGGCGTCACGCAGTCTAGGGATTGCGGGCCCTAAACTGTCCAACCCAAAAAGGCCAGCTCCCTCACTCATACAAAGGGGGCTGGCCTTTTATGCAAAGAAAAAGTCACTTACTCAGTCCTGCTCTAGAACTCAGACCATTCCCCATTATCTGCACTGGTCGCGGCTACGGCCAGGTGAAGGGGACGGATGCGTACAGCAGCCGTTTTGAAGCCAGGCATCCGGCAGAACGGATCAAGATCGGGTCGGGTCGCCCGATTTACATTTTGTATCCCACCCCAATGCATGGGCACGAAGAGCGTATCTTCGCGGATATGTGGTTTGATCCGGCCGCGGACAGTGAAGCTGCCGCGCTGTGATGCTATTTCTACCCACTCCCCGTCCCTGATATGCCAGCGTCGCGCTGTCCGCGGATGAATTTCCACATAATTCTCAATCTCTCGTGCGGCCAGCGACGGACTTCTGCGCGTTTGTGCACCGGTCAAATAGTGAGCCAGCACGCGGCCGTTCGTCAAAATAAGCGGGTACTCCTCGGATATCTCCTCTCCTGCTCCACAGCTTTCAACCACCGTAAAAACAGCCTTTTGATCGGAATGGGCAAAGGTTTCCCGAAACATCGTATCCATACCGGCTCTGTCCGTAGACGGGCATGGCCAATATACCCCTTCTTCACGACGCAACCTGTCATATGTGATCCCATAATAATCGGCAGGACCGCCCCGGCTGGCAAGCCGCAGTTCTTCAAAGATATGCTCAGCATCCCTGTACGAGAAATAGCTGCCCTTGTTTAGCTTTGCAGCTACCTGACACAAAATGTTCCAGTCATCTCTAGCCTCGCCTGGTGCGGACCTCGCCGCTTCCCGTAGCAGAACGCGGCCCTCCAGATTGGTCATCGTCCCCGTATTCTCCAAATAAGACGTCACAGGCAAAACAACGTCGGCCATCCGCGCGGTTTCAGTGAGAAACATATCCGCCACAACCAGCAGATTCAGCTTTTTGAGGGCTTCCTCCACCAGCCGGACATTCGGGTTAGATACAACAGGATTAGAGCCCATCACGAACAAAGCTTGGATTTCTCTCTGATGGACAAGCTCCATCATTTCATAGGCGGACACTCCCTTACCCGGTAAACTGCTTGGTTTTACTCCCCACACGGACGCCACATAGGCTCGATCTTCTTCATCCTCAATTGATCTGTAACCAGGAAGCTGGTCAGCCTTTTGGCCGTGCTCTCGCCCCCCTTGCCCGTTTCCCTGACCTGTAATAGCTCCATAACCGCACCCTTCCCTTCCAATCTTGCCAGTGGCCAGCACCAGATTAAGAAATGCACGCACCGCCATATGTCCATCTGTCTGCTGTTCAACACCCCTGGCCGTAAAAACGATGCCGGTCTCCACACTGCCAAAGGCATGTGCTGCCTGCCGGATCATTTCTACTTCAATTCCACACAGCGCAGCTGATTCGTTCAGATCCACACCCTTCAAATGAGTCAACAGCTGATCATAGCCGTTGGTCCGCTTGCGGATAAACTCTTCATTCGCAAATCCTTCGTCCATGATGACCTTTAGCATGGCATTGGCCAGTACAGCATCCATACCTGGCTTGATTTGCAGGTGCAGATCGGCGGCCGCCGCCGTTGGCGTCACGCGCGGGTCAATTACAATGACAAACGCACCGTTTTCCTTCGCCTGATGAAAATAAGGCATTAAGGTCGGCTGGCATTCAGCGATATTCGTGCCTGCAAGCACAATACAACGAGCCAACGGAATATCAGCCAGTCTGCAGGTCAGTCCGCGATCAACGCCAAACACTTTACTGCCAGCGGATGCCGCTGCCGACATGCAGAAGCGCCCGTTATAATCGATATATCGCGTACCTACAGCTACTCTTGCAAATTTACCGAGTAAATAAGCCGTTTCATTGGAGAGTGAACCTCCACCGTAAATTCCGATTGCATCGGGACCCTGTGTGGACAGTAGCGTAGAGAAACTGCTAGCTATAGTATCCAACGCCTCCTCCCACTTGACGGGAACAAGTTTGCCCTCTTTGCGTATGAGGGGCTGTACCAGCCTTTCCGCATGAGTCGCATGCTGATGCGCATTCATTCCCTTGATGCACAGCCTACCCTGCGAGGCTGCATTAGCCTTCCCTTCCGCCTTATACACAGTACGGATGATACCCGCAAGTGTCTCCGTACCCGCACTAACGGTCATCTTACATTGCACGCTGCAAAACGGGCACTGCGTATCCATTACTGACGATACATGTAGCCCAGCTTCCGGTTTGCCTTCTCCTGACTGACACATCAAAGTCACCTCCCCTTCGCCATTTTTCGGAATTTTATTGTCTGCACACGATAGAATATCGCCACAACTGAACTCAACCCATCACATCATCCTGTCAGCATTGTGGTCCGCAGGCTACCCGCCAGTCCACTTCGAAGAGCAGCGTCAAGCACACTTTCCCGTAATGCCAGAACGCCAGTCCTTTCAATCCACTCCCACATTTTCTCCCCATACCGGGCACTATGTCGGTATATTTGCAAGCAGGCTACAGCCATCAGGACCGCTTCTGCCGGGTCTTCCTCCAATCCAAGCAGCTGCCCCTGGCGAACTGGATGCTCTGCATGGCCACCGGCATAAACCTCCCAGCCTACTGGAGATCGGGATATTCCAATATCGTGGACAAGTACACCTGCCGGATACGCCGATCCAGGACAAATAGCAACTGTAACCAACGCGGGCAATGCGAGACTTCCCCATAAAGTTACCAACCGCTCTCTGAGCCAGGCTACTTCTACAAATGCCTGATCCATCAGGTCCGACTCAACAAAAGCCCGATTCTCGGCATTTAGGTTCGTAACGCGCAGATCCGCAGAGGGCGCTTCTCCTCCGTACTGCGGTGTGACCTGAACCACAACACCAGCACCTAATGGATTTGTCGCAGATCTGTCGCGCAACCCAAGGGATTCCAAATAATAAAGTACAGCCGGCCGACACAATTCACACCCCTGCTGTCTAGTCCAACCGAGACGGGACACTACTTCATCTGGAGTCTGACAGGCTGCGTCCACCATAGCTGTTTTAAGCGAATCATGATCGTAATGCGTACATCCACACACAGGGACTACTTCTTGGGCGGTCGGAGTAACTACAGGTCCGGAAACTGTCGATTGGGACAAACTATTTTTGACCAGTGCAGCCACCAGCGGCCGACAGCCCCCACAGGAACCGGATGCTTTGGTCCGGCTCTTCACCTCTTCCACCGTCTTCAGCTTATCCGTAGTGATCGCTCGCAAAATAGCCCCCTTACTCACGCCGTTGCACGCACATACCGTTTCCTCTTCCGGCAGTGCGGCTGCCGCATCCTCCGCTTTGCTTCCGCCGTTATCCCGGGATGTTAGCTCTGTAGCGGGTGCGCCGCGCTGTACCATTCCGAGCAGCGAGGTGCTTTCCGCCGTATCTCCGAACAAAATGGCGCCAGTGACAGCACCGCCGTGCATCATCACTTTTTTATAAACCTTCAGCATCCCGTTATATTCCATGACTGCTGTCTCGTTTCCCTCATCACGAATGTCTCCTGCGGAAAACACATGGATTCCCGCTACCTTGAGCTGCGCATACGGAACCGTCCCTTCATAGGGAGCCGTTTCACGACCACAAATAACTTTTGCCAGCACTTTGCCCTGCTCATATAGCGGCGCCACTAGCCCGTATGAAATCCCGCGGTGCTCAGCACATTCGCCGACGGCATAAATACCAGGAATACTCGTGCGCATATAATCATCCACGACAATGGCACGGTTTACGGTCAGACCGCTGTCCTGAGCTAATTCGATATTCGGTCGGATACCAACCGCCAGCACAACCAAATCCGTTTCCAACCTGTCCCCGTCCGCAAACATCAATCCTTGCGCCCTGTTTCGGCCTATGATGTTGACCGTTTCCTTCGCCAAATGAAACCTCATGCCCTGTTGCTCCAGCTTTCGCTGCAGAAGCACAGCCGCCGTCCGGTCAAGCTGACGGTTCATAAGACACTGCGCATTATGAACAACCTCAGTTTCCATCCCTAGATTCAGTAGGCCTTGAGCGGCTTCAAGTCCTAACAGCCCCCCTCCGATAACCGTGGCCTTGCGGTATGTGTTGGCATATCTCGCCATGGTTTCACAATCATTCACATCACGAAAAGCGATTACTCCTTGTTTTCGAGCTCCGGGAATGGGCGGCATGAAAGGCAATGAGCCCGTTGCCAATATGAGCATGTCATAAGGTTCTTTCATACCGGATTCCGTTTCCACCATCCCGGCTGCAACATCAATACGACAGACGCGTTCACCCGCGTACAGCTTTACCCCGTTCTCTTCATACCAGTCCCAGTCATGGGTAACGATATGTTTAAATGAGCTCTCCTCCTGAAGCATTTTGGACAGGAGCACTCGGTTGTACCCGGGACGGGGCTCTGCACCAAATATCGTGATTTGGAACCGCTCTGGCTCCAAAACGAGTATTTCCTCCACACATTTGATGCCTGCCATACCGTTGCCGACGACGACCAGTTTTTTCATCATATTAAACCAGCCCCATTCTCCGAATAAAATAAGACAGAAAAAGCCCTTCTCCATTCAATGGAAAAGGGCACCGTTGCCGTAAATGTCGGCACATCATTGTGCCGATATGTATCTAAGATTACTGAATTGTGAATGTCATGTCAATATTTAATACATGAATGCTATATTTTTTGTCTTATATTTAATTTTTTTGCGATTTTGTGTTACGTATATTGACATAAAACAGATCCTTTTTTATAATTTGATTAAAATCACTCCAACGTGATCATACCAAGTCGACTCACAATGAGGTGTGTCAACCACGGCAATGAAGCCGCAAACCGTTTCCTAGATACCATGTAGGGGCGATTTGCGGCTTTTTCATGTTCAAATTACATTTTGCAGACAAAGAACAACAATTAGAACAGGAGAGATGGAGAATGAACAAAAAAAATTTCTGGAAAAGCGGACACAAGCCCACCCTATTTGGCTCCTTTCTGTATTTTGATATCAGTTTTATGATATGGGGAATGATCGGACCGTTGGCCGTTGTAATTGCTAATGATTATCCAATGGACCCTGTACAAAAAGCCAATCTTGTTGCCCTACCCATACTCGGTGGTTCCCTGCTGCGGCTCGTGCTCGGATTCATGTCGGATTATATCGGTCCGAAGCTCACAGGGCAGATTGGTATGCTTGTTACGATAATCCCTCTCTTGCTCGGCTGGCTGTGGGTTGATTCGCTGGAGCACTTGTACGTTGTTGCCCTGCTCCTGGGTGTAGCCGGAGCATCATTTGCAGCTGCGCTGCCGTTGGCAAGTCAATGGTACCCCAAAGAGCATCAAGGCTTGGCTATGGGAATTGCCGGTGCTGGTAATAGCGGTACCGTCCTTGCGACTTTGTTCGCCAACCGCATTGCTCAACATTTTGGCAGTTGGGAAGCCGTTTTCGGATTGGCTATCCTCCCCATCTTAACCGTCTTCATTCTGTTCAGTATTTTTGCCCGCAACAGCCCTCACCGCCCGGCACCAAAAAGTCTGTCGCAATATGCTTCGGTGCTCAAACAGAGGGATGCCTGGGTATTCTGTGCCTTTTACTGCGTGACGTTTGGCGGATTCGTTGGTCTTTCTAATTATTTGACTATTTTCTTCAATACCCAATATGGCCTCTCCGCGGTACATGCCGCCGATTTTGCAACCGTTTGTGTGATTGCCGGAAGCTTCTTTCGTCCTGTAGGCGGCTTTTTGTCCGATCGGATTGGTGGTTCACGCATGTTAATGTACTTGTATGCGGGAGCCGGGATTATGCTCGCTGGCATTGCGTTTTTACCGCCACTTACCGTGGTAGTTGTGCTGCTGTTCGTAGGCATGATGTGCCTTGGCGCTGGCAACGGCTCCGTATTCCAGCTCGTTCCGCAGCGGTTCGGCAACGAAATCGGGCTCATGACCGGCATTGTCGGCGCTGCTGGTGGCATAGGCGGGTACTTCCTCCCCCTTATACTGGGTCATCTGTACAAATCAACGGGTTCATATATGCCAGGCTTCATCTCTCTGAGCCTAATCACGTTCTGTGCCTTTACCCTCGTCATCATAATGCAATTGAAATGGCGTAACAGCTGGATGCAACGCTCTGCTACAGTTACTGATGAAGCCGTCAATCGCATCGGAGAATTAAATGCCTGATGTTCATTAAACATAGAGCTGCGAAGCATTAAATTTTGTCCCTCAACCATCCCTATAGCCAAAAAATAGCTTAACTTCGTTTATTTAAAATGAAGTTAAGCTATTTTTCATGCACGCTTAATCGAACTACACCTAAAAAACTATGATAATTATCACATTCAATCAAGATTTTCCGAAAATATCATGAAAATTAAATGAAATTTTCATTCAAAAAACATTGAAAATCGCTTTCATTTTCATAATTTTTCTTATGTAAACACTTATATAACCATTTTTCACACAACATACTTGTTCACTTGGTTTAAAATAAGGCGTATACTTGTTCACGAATTGTTCAAGGATTAATTAAATGTAATTTTTTAGAAAGAAGGAATTGGAAATGCGTGCTTTTCATTTTACGGAAGACGGATCTATCGAAACTAAATTAACCGGAAAAGATCTACTTGCCAACCCACTGCTGAATAAAGGAGTAGCTTTTACCCTGGAAGAACGGAAACAGCTTGGACTTGACGGTCTCCTTCCTCCTACGATATTAACTATTGAGGAGCAGGTTCAACGGGTTTACGAGCAATTTCAGAGCCAACCAGATAATTTGCGTAAAAATGTTGCGTTAAATGATCTTTTTAACCGGAATACGGTCCTTTATTATCGTTTGCTCTCTGAGCACCTAAGCGAAATGCTCCCGATTGTCTATACACCAACAGTAGGCCAGGCTATACAGGAATACAGTCATGAATATCACAAACCTGGTGGTATGTATTTATCTATTGATAATCTGGCGGGTATTGGAGAGGCTTTTAAGAATTTGAACCTAGACCCTGATGATATCGACCTGATCGTAGCCACAGATTCCGAGAGTATTTTGGGAATCGGGGACTGGGGAGTCGGAGGTATTAATATCTCTATTGGTAAGCTTGCTGTGTATACTGCTGCTGCTGGTATAGATCCTAGCCGAGTACTGGCAGTTGTTCTTGATGCAGGTACAAACAACGAGAAGCTATTGGAAGATCCTTTATATATGGGGAATCGTCATAAGCGTGTACGTGGAGAACAATATGACCAATTTATTGACACTTATGTTCAAGCTGCACTTTCCTTTTTCCCGAATGCCCTGCTGCACTGGGAAGATCTGGGCAATGTCAACGCACGGAACATTATCAATAAATACGGAAATAGTATTTTGACTTTTAATGACGATATTCAAGGTACTGGAGCGGTTACGCTCGCAGGTGTAATGTCCGGTGTTCAATTGTCCGGAATCCCACTGAGCAAGCATCGGGTTCTAGTCTTTGGCCCAGGAGCTGCTGGAATCGGCAATGCAGACCAAATTAGCGCAGCCATGATGCTGGAAGGACTGTCAGAAGCAGAAGCAAGACGTAACTTCTGGGCTTATGATTACCGTGGCCTGCTTACCAACGAAACAGAAGGACTTTTTCCATTCCAAGTCCCTTATATGCGTGATGTTGCAGAATGCCGTGACTGGGAACATGCTGAGGATGGCAAAATCCCACTGCTTGAAGTCATTCGCCGCGTAAAACCGACGATTATGATTGGTACTTCCGGTGTTACTGGGGCATTTAGTGAGGAAATCGTTAAAGAAATGGCCAAACATACAGAACGTCCTATTATTATGCCTATGTCCAACCCGACTCCACTGGCAGAAGCAACTCCGCAAGATTTGATCCACTGGACCGAAGGAAAAGCCCTCATTGCAACAGGAAGTCCTTTTGAGCCGGTGATCTATAACAATATTAAGTTTGAAATTGGGCAATCCAACAATGCTTTCGTGTTCCCGGGTCTTGGTCTTGGCGCAATCGTGGTAAAATCCAAAATTATAACAGATAGCATGTTTGCAGCAGCTGCCCATGCAGTAGCTCAAATGGTTGATTTGTCGCAGCCTGGTGCTTCCCTGCTGCCAAAAATCAATGAATTACGCGAAGTATCTGAAGCGGTAGCCGTGGCTGTGGCCAAGGCAGCAGTTCAGGATGGAGTAGCGCGTCATCAACCGGACGATATCGCACAAGCGGTTCGAGATGCGATGTGGGACTGCAAATATAAACCAATCAAACAATATGGTCAGGAAGCGGTCCTGGTTTAAAAAATAGCGACAACATCAAATTTGTACTTGCATACGCAAAGTGATTATTTAACTGATGTCCGCCATTTTTGGCGGACATCTTCATTGGAGGCGACATCATGGCTACAGGTCATATTTTTATTATCTTAATTCCTATTTTCTTTGTCATTTTAATTGGTTATTTCGCAGGATTGTTTAAGGCTTTTAACCCTGCTTCTTCTAAGGGATTAAATACACTCGTGACGAAGTTTGCTCTACCTGCACACTTGTTTATTGGTATTACGACGACACCAAGAGAGACATTGATTCAAAAGTGGCCCTTTCTTGTGGCTTTGCTACTTGGTGTAATCGGCTTTTATATTGTATTGCTCATTGTTTATCGCTTAATTGCCAAAAAAGGCCTGACTGAATCCTCCATGTTCGCATTGAATTCAACACAGCCTTCTTTCGCATTCATGGGAATTCCGGTTCTGGGAAGCTTGTTCGGAAGTGCGGCAGTCGCCATCCCTATTGCGATTACTGGGATCGTCGTTAATGCCATTCTTGATCCGCTTGCAAGTATTTTGGGAACGGTCGGTCAGCGCAAAACAACAGAATCCGACGGCACTAAAGGCAACTTATTTAAAGTCACTATGAAATCAGTCCTTCATGGACTCAGCGAGCCGCTTGCCTGCGTACCCTTGTTTGGTGTCGTATTGACTCTATGTGGATTCCACGCTCCGAAACTTTTACAATCCATGTTTGATCAAATCGGCAATATTACTGCTGGTACAGCCCTATTTGCCATCGGGGTAACCATTGGTATCAAAAAGATTACGTTCAGTCCAAAAGCACTTAGCATCGCTGTGCTGAAAGCCATCGTGATGCCTATTGTTATGCTCGGTATTGCTGTTCTGATAGGACTATCCCATGAGGATGTAACCAAAGCCGTACTGCTTGTCGCTTTTCCCGGCTCGGCTGTCGCCGCTATGATTGCTACCCGTTATGAAACACTGGAAACGGAAGCTGCATCTGCATTTGTTATTAGCTCAGTCTTATCGCTCATTTCACTACCCTTGCTCATTTCACTTCTTTTATAAGGGACAGAAACTTAAGAACCCTCAATGCAATCCAGGTATTTATAGGTATAAAGCATACCCGTTCGCTCTCATTTATCTTATTTTTTAAATATTGTTTGAACAATAAAATGATTTAGTAAGATTATTCGGAAAAACAACATAAAATCCAGTTTTGCCGACAAGCGGCGGTCCCATCGTTTCATTCACTAGGGGGCCGCCGTTCTTTTTAAATAACCTTCTTCTCTCCCTTTTAATAAATACCTAACATTTAGAAAGCAAATTGTCGAAATATATATGGGGTAGGTTGTATATGAAACTAAATTGCTAATTCAAAGGAGAAGAAAACGTGAAAAACTTGAAGTGGAGAACTATGTCCTTTTTTGGTAAAAATCTATTAATCTCTTTTCTTAACATCGTATTAATAGGTGCTATTCTCATCACATCCAGCTATATACTTCAAAAGAACATTCTCACCACGCAGCTGCAAGACCAAGTTAAAGTATTGACTAAAAAATGGGCAGAAGATGTTGACAAAACAAAAGTACAACAAGCATTAAGCGAAAAAGATTATAACGGTTCTGCTCAACAGGATTTACGCAAATTCCTAGATTCTATCCACACATTTTATCCTAATGTTGCCCAAGCTTACATATTTGGCACAGAACTAACAGAAGGAAATCAAACTTCCATTATTGGCGTTCCCACAAATTTAGTCCAAGCTTTCCAAGACTTGAAGTTGGATATTGGGGATATGTATACTCTTCCTGACGAAAATGCACAAGCTGTAAATAAAATGCTTCAATCCAATAAATCATCATTGAGCAGCTTTTACTCGGACGAATATGGTACATGGACTACCATTGTTTACCCAATTACAGATGAAAGCGGTAAAATCACAAGTGCGATATACTTTGACGTAGACGCGAGCTCTGTACCTACCGGACTTCATAAATTGCTTGTATATGGTGTGTCATTGCTCATTCTGTTCCTTGCGATCTTCTTAACGATCCAATATTTATTGGTAAAACGGACCCTATCCCCGATTCGTAGCTTGATGAAGGGAATTGAGGAAGTCAGCGAGGGTAATCTGAATGTAAAAATCAAGACAGGCGAGGACGACCTTGGCATTATCAATCAAAAATTCAATTCTATGATCAAACGCCTTAACGATACAATGGTGAAAGTACAGGATACGACACAAGAAGTTACGGGATCTGCCCAGGAATTGTTAAGCATTAGCGAGAAAAACAGTACGAATACGAACGTCATTAACAGCAATATTCAGGAAATAACCCAGGGACTTGAAGCTCAGGATCACGCAGCACTTGAAAGTTCCAGATCTATGAATGAAATGTCGACAGTTATCCAAACGATTGCCGAAAGCTCCTCTTCCGTAGCCGATCAAGCTTATTCTATGGAAAAACGCTCCGTTGAAGGCAATCAAGTAGCCCAAAAGCTTTCCGCTCAAATGGACTCCATCTCCACTACAATGGAAAGTACAGCTGATTCCGTTAATGCGCTGCAGAACCGTTCTAACGAAATCAGTAATATCGTCAGCATCATTACAGGCATTGCCAGTCAAACGAATCTGCTTGCACTGAACGCTTCTATCGAAGCTGCCAGAGTCGGTGAAGAGGGCAAAGGTTTTGCAGTCGTAGCGGGAGAAGTGCGTAATTTGGCTGAACAGTCTCAAGAGTCTGCCAAACAAATTGCAGAGCTCATTGAAGAAATCCAAAGAGAAATTGAGCAGACTGTAAAAGGCATCAGCCTTGGTACAAAAGAAGTTCACATTGGGCTGGAAGTTACGAAGCAGACAGGCGAAATGTTCTCTGAAATTTTAGATGCGTCTAATAAAGTGTCGTCACAAATTCAGGAGGTATCCAGCGCAACGGAGCAGATCTCGGCCAGCACGCAGGAAATGTCAGCTACCTCTGACGAGCTGTCTTCGACAGTTAGCAAAACAGTCGGCAGCAGCAAACAAATCGAGCATACCATTGGAGAACAGGCTGAGTCTATGGCTTCTATTGTCCAAGCTTCTGACAAGCTTACATTGATGTCCGGGGAGCTGGAAGAGCTCATTTCGTTCTTCAAGGTGAACCGGGAAGCCTAATTTTATAACTTCCAACTAACTCAAGATAACAATAAAGAACCTCTAGTCTGCATAGACAGCGAACTAGAGGTTCTTTGATATACTCTTACATACTTCTTTAGTTTAAAAATCCTTCCAAAGCTGAGGTTGGTTTACCGTCAGCCTGCCAAGCACCTTTGTTATAACCTTGATTGTAACCTGGAGTTGCAGCCGGCTCCCAATAAAATACCCCTGTACCTTTGCCGCCTCCGATGTTCCGAACCTTTGTTTTGATTGCAGAAATAAATGCCTTGGAAGCTGCAGGTTCGTTATATTCCATCCCGATTTCACTGATGACAATACCTTTACCGTATTTGGCAATGAGGCTATTGGCATTGGTAATCGTCTGGTCCACCTTGCCCTGCCAGTCAGAAGGAGACGGATACAGAGACAGCCCGATGAGATCAAACTGAGCTCCATTATCAATCAGTCCGCCGATATTCCAGTTCAACACGGAACCGTTATCCCCGTTGGCTAAATGTACTATCGTTTTGGTACTGCTGCTTACCGATTTTACAGCATTATTACCTGTATTGACGAGCCAGGCATAGTTTTTCATGTTCACCGAAGCTTTGCCGTCTTCCCAGAGCATTCCATTGTTCGTCTCATTACCGATCTGCACCCAGTCCGGTGTTACCCCCTTGCTTTTCATCGTGTTCATAACATAAACCGTATGAGACCAGACTGCATCCATGAGTTGTGTAAATGTAAAATTACGCCACGCATAAGGTTTGTTCTGTTGCCCTGGATCTGCCCAGGAATCACTATAATGTAGAGTCAGCATAACGCTCATACCCAATTTTTTAGCTCGCTGCGCTAGTTCTGCTGCCTTTTCGGCATTCATGTATCCGCTTGCATAATCTTTCATGTCAGGATTTACCCACACACGGATACGTACCGAGTTAATCTGATAGTCATCTCGCAAAATTTGCAGTATATCTCGACGAACACCCTTTTTATCCTTCCAAGTCATACCTTGCGCTTCCATTCCTGCTACCCAGCTTATATCTGCTCCTTTGGCGAAAGCAGGGGCGGCCGAAGCCGCACCCAACCCTACAGAGCCGAACGGATACAATAAGCTGGATAGCAAGATCAACATCGCAAATACCATCGTGCGGTTACCTGTTTTCATAAGTCATCTCCCATCCGAATTGTATACTTCTCATTGCCTCTGACCAATCTACCAGTTCCCTCACTCGGGAAAACGACAGAGATCACACTTTAATATCATGTTCTATTTATTGCGCTCTGTCTTTAAAACCTTAACAGCGTAGGCATCCAATTGAACGCTGCCGTCTTCTATCTCATGATTTTCAAGCATATCCACATAAGTTCGTCCATCCAACGTAATCTTTTGCGGCTCATACGTGAAATTCAGTATAAAAATATAATCATGAACCCCATCGGTACGAATCGCCGTATTCACTCCATGAGGCAACTTCACATTGAGCGCTTTACTGATTCCTGCATCATCAATTAAACTTCTGTAAAAATGACTGTGGAACAGTCCGGTGTTGCGTGATGCGATGTAATAAGCCTTTCCCTCTCCCAAACGGTTCACCGTCAAAGCCGGGCGTCCTGCATAAAAGTCTGAGCCGTACACAGCCAGTACCTCTGCACCCTCCGTATGAATGAGATCACACAATTCTACAGCTTCATACTCCCCTTGCAGATCCAGCTCATTGCCTTCAACCGGCAAAATGTGATTACGGTCATGATCATGCAATCCGTCAATCTCTTCCGACCAGATCCCCAGCGTCTTACGAAGCGGGCCCGGAAAGCCTCCAAGGAAGCACAAATCATGTTCATCTACAATACCAGACCAATAGGTTGCTACGAAAATGCCACCGTTTTCAACAAACTTCTGTATACGCTCCCCCACACCGCTGCGGACCATATACAACATCGGAGCTACCAAAAGTTTGTATTTGGAAAAATCTGCATCCATATGAATGACATCTACAGGCACTCCCTGTTCCCAAAGTGCCAAATAATGCGCTTCAGCTGTCTCCTCATATTTCACACCTTTGTTCCGCGGTCCCTGTGAATCGTTGATTCCCCAACGGTTCTCCCAGTCAAAAATGACTGCGGCCTCCGCCGGTACCGATGTACCGATAACCTCCTCCAGTTTTTCCAGCGCATTACCGACCTCTGTCACATCTCCAAATACACGAGTGTGCTCATGTCCGACATGATCGACAACCGCACCATGCAGCTTTTCACTCGAACCGCGGCTTTTCCGCCACTGAAAATATTGAACGGTGTCTGACCCGTGTGCCACAGCCTGTAAAGACGATAGCAGATGCATTCCTGGTCGCTTCAGCTTGCTAACGTCTTGCCAATTCGTCAAACTTGGTGTACTCTCCATGAGCATCCAAGGCTTTCCTCCCTTAATTGAGCGAATAATATCGTGCATCATGGCCACTTTAGCAGCCTGACGGCTATCATCTCCCTCACGGTCATGCCACGTTGGGTAACTATCCCAGGATATAACATCGAGCAGATCAGCAAACTTCCAGTAATTCAATCCTTCAAAAAACTCCATTAAATTGGTTGTGACCGGAATTGCTGGATTTGCAGCCTTGAGCGGCACAATCTCATGTTTGATAAAATCTGCGGTCTGATCGGTCACAAACCGTCTCCAGTCCAAATTCAGGGCATGGACCTGTGTTTCACCGTGAGGTGCTGGGGACTCAACTTGGCTCCAATCTGTAATCGTATGACTCCAAAAGGTTGTCCACCATGCGTGATTAAGCTTGTCCAGCGTACCGTATTTATCCTCGACCCAAGCACGAAATGCCTCCTGACAATAATCACAGTGGCAATCTCCACCAAATTCATTGGAAATATGCCAGCCAATCACAGCCGGATGGTTAGCATAACGCTCGGCCAGCTTCGTATTCATGATACGTACTTTTTCCCGGTAAACAGGCGATGTAGAACAGTGATTATGGCGAAACCCGTGCAGATTACGGACACGGTTAGCCTCCACACGCAGCACCTCAGGATATTTTTGTGACATCCAGGCTGGTCTTGCTCCACTAGGAGTGGCCAAAAAAGCATAGATTCCGTTCTCAGCAAACGAATCCAGAATACGATCCATCCACTCAAACGTAAATACACCTTCCTCAGGCTCCAATGAAACCCATGAGAAAATGCCGACAGACATCACGTTGCATTTGGCTAGTTTCATTAGACGGATATCCTCCGCTAACACGTCAGGGTAATGCTGCCATTGCTCCGGGTTATAGTCCGCGCCATGCAGCATACGTGGAACTCGCTCACTAATGGGAGGGTACTTGATTATGTTTTGCTTCGTCACTACAAATCATCTCCTTCTATGAATTCTGTTACTCTTTGACGGAACCTAGCGTCATACCTTTAACAAAATACTTTTGTAAAAATGGATATACAATGAGAATAGGCGCTGCACCAATGAAAATTTGCGCAGCATTAACCGTCGTTTGAGAAAGTAATTCCATCTCTTTGGGACTCATACTCATGGAACTCATGTCCTTCTGAATAATTACAGTTTGCAGGAACGTCGCCAGCGGATAGTCCTTTGCATTGCTCAAATAGAGCAGACCGTCAAACCAGGAGTTCCAATGAAATACCATACTAAACAGCGCAATCGTGGCAATGGAAGGCAGGGATATCGGTAAAAAGATACTAAACAATGTCCGAAAATGTCCTGCTCCGTCGATCAATGCGGCCTCTTCCATCTCTTTAGGAATTCCTCTAAAAAAGTTCAACATAAGGATGACCAAAAATGTGTTGACCGCTCCCGGCAAAACAAGTACCCAGAAGCTGTCCATAAGATGGATCTTTTGAATAACCATATAGAATGGAACCAGACCACCGTTAAAAATCATGCTGAATACGAACAACCATGAATATACGTTTCTGCTACGGAACACAGATGTTTCCTTTGAAAGTGGATAAGCAGCTAAAAAGGTAATAAGCAATGTTAAGCCGGTTCCCAATACAGTCCGACAGACAGAAATCCAGATAGAGTGCAGAAAAATTGGGTTATTCATCGTCTTCTTATAGGCTTCTAATGAAAATTGCACCGGCCACAGTCCAACCAGATTGGCATCTGCTGCTGATTTAGCACTAAATGATACCGCCAACACATGAATCAGCGGAACGATACACATGATGGACAAAATCACAAGCAAGCAAATGTTAAACACATTGAAGATGCGGTATGGCGTTGTTTTATGATACATGACTCTCCCTCTTTCAGCCTCGTGGAATCAAAATATGCGGTAACCTGCCCATTTGTAAGCAAGTCGATAAGATATCAGAATGAGAATCATACTGATAACGGATTTGAACAAGCCGATTGCGGTGGCAAAGCCCATTTCCCCATTGATTAACGCTGTCCGGTAGACGAATGTATCAATAATATCGCCTTTTTGGTAAACCAGCGGATTATAAAGGTTGAAAATCTGGTCAAAACCGGCATTCAGTACATTGCCAAGTGCAAGCGTTCCAACAACGACTACCATCGGAATTAACGAAGGTACAGTGATGTGCAGCGTCTGTCTCCAGCGGCTCGCTCCATCCATTTCAGAAGCCTCATACAACGAAGGATTAATACCCGCCAGTGCAGCAAGAAATACGATGGTGTTGTATCCGAACTCCTTCCATATATCCGATACAATGACAGTAAACCGAAACCAGTTATTTTCTCCCAGAAAAAAGATAGGCTGGATCCCGAAACTACCGAGAATACGATTCATAAATCCATCTGTAGCCAACAGGTCAATCAGAATTCCGCCCAAGATGACCCACGAAAGAAAGTGTGGCAGATAAACCAGTGTCTGAATGGATCGCTGAAGGCCGACCTTGCGAATTTCATTCAGCAGTATAGCAAAAACAAACGGAACCACCAGATTGAAAAACATCTTTAACACAGCAATAATTAGTGTATTCCAGACGACTTGAAGACTGTCCTCCCGTTGAAACAAAAAGCGGAAGTTATCCAGTCCAACCCACTCGGAACCAGTTATGCCTAGCCAAGGTTTGTAATTTTGAAAGGCCATCACGATGCCGCCCATCGGAATGTAGCTGAATACAATTAAGAAAATGATGGCTGGCAGCAGCATGATATGAAATGGCCACGTACGTTGCAGACTTCTCATTGCAGTTCCTCCTGTAACTCTCATGGTATACTTCAATTATAAAAGCGTTTTCGCTGTCCCAACAGTTCAAAAAACCAACATACATGGCACAAAAGCAATCATTTTTTAAGTTCGCCAAACGAATGAATTTTTTTTCACACACATCATAATAGCGCATTCATTTCTACTCAATCCTGATAAAGCTGTAGTAAAAAGGCTGTCCACCTTGGGACAGCCCTCCTAACTATTACAACATCATGATTTTACTTTTCGACGCTTTTATACCATTCGTTTACTTCATTTGTAATTTGTTCGCCACCAGCTGTTTTCCACGTCTGTACAAAGGTATCAAAAGCAGAGATCGGCTGCTTGCCATAAATAATTTCATTGAAGGTCTGACTTTCAATCTTATCCAGATAGTCCTTTTTAGCCTTCATGGTTGGCGTAGTAGGGCCCGTGAACTGATCTTTCATGGAGATATCCTTCTGTTCCATAAGCACTTTGGCAGCTGCAGGAGTATCTTTCCCGTAGTTCACCATTACATCTTTCTCCAGACGGGTCTTCGGTTCTGCGCCGTTAGCCAAACTTAACAAAGCCTTCATTTGGGCATCAGGTATACGCGCGCCATCACGAACCAGCAAATAACGAAAAGAGTTTACATAACCGCCTGGTATTTTATCGATAGACATTAGCTTTCCGCCCGCATCCAAATCATAATCGTAGCCCTTAAACAGCCCATTCGACAAATCACCGTCCGGTTTAGCATTAGCATAATGGTCAAACAAATAATTTTGATAAGTGAAAAAAGCTTCAGGATGCTGCATTTGTTTGTTGATTAGTACAACACCATTGGTATATTGCGTTCCGTGGCGCATGGCTTTGTTGTCAGGACCCGCTGGAATCTTGATCGGCTTCCACACGGCACCCGGCGCATTTTTGACTGTATCCTGAAGCGGCCAGCCGCTCATCCAATATGGTCCAGGAATCATACCGGCTGTTCCTGCGACTGTAGGTTCTGACGTTTTATTTTCATCCCACAATGCTGCTTCCTGAGGAATATATCCCTTTTTGAGCCACTCGCTCAGCTTTTGCAAACCCGGCTTCATGCCAGGCTGCACGGAGCCATATTCCAAACTGCCATCTGTGCCTTTGTTCCACTGCTGAGGTAGAGTGCCATATGCCCCGAAAATCCAGGATGGGTCACCCATCCAAGTGTTCATGGATGTTTTGAAACCGATGCTGAGCGGAATCACTTTGTTCGGAGCCAGTCCGTCCGGATTTTTATTTTTAAAGGCATCCATCACTTTTTCCAAGTCATCCATCGTCTCTGGAGCCTTCATACCCAGCTTATCCAACCAATCTTGTCGTACCCACAATACATAATCATGGTTATAGGCAAAATCAAGCACAGGAATGCCCATTTTTTTGCCATCTCGGCTATACTGATTCCATACGTTCGTATCCTGATTCATCGCCTGCTTCCAGGAATCCGAAGCGTACTTGTCAAACAACGGACCAGCCTCTGCAAACATACCGGAATCAATCATGTCCTGTGCCAGTTGCTCATTCTCCGTCCCCAATACAACCACGTCTGGCATCTCCTGACCGGAGGACATAGCCAATCGCAGCTTCGTAGCAAATGCACCATTCGTATCTGTGACGGACCAGAGTGATTTGATATTAATACCGAATTTCTCTTTAGCCCATTTTGTCGCAATGTTATTTTCGATAGATTCACCATTTTTAAATTTTAAGGCGGGATCTACACCCCATACCGTGGAAATTGTGACTTCCGGATTGTATTTTTCTTTGTATACGTTTTCAGTTTTAGCTGTGCTGTCCGCATTCCCACCATTTCCTGCTCCTGAGCAGCCCACAAGGCCAACTCCTAATACCATAGTTGCGGCGAGCAACGACAACAACTTTTTTTTCGAATGAACTCGCATATTGTTCCCCCTCTAAAAATCATTTTCTACTCTTTTATTATAAGAGGGCTTTTCTTCGCAGCCTATGTCACAAAATAAATATTTCTGCACCTTTCCCAACTGATCTTTGTTGGTTTCGTCCTTACTGGTCCCATCTTTACTGGTCCCGAAATTCATGCGGAGTCATTCCGTAATGCTTTTTGAACATCTTACTGAAATATTGGGGATTCTGATAGCCCAGTTCCGTCGTAATTTCGTATATTTTTTTGTTGGAATATTTAAGCAAATAAAGAGCCCGCTCCATTCTCATTCGGATAATGTAGTCACCCAAACCTTCTCCGGTTTCAGCTTTATAAATTTTAGACAGATAGACTGGATGAAGATAAACCTGATCGGCAATCGTCTTAACAGACAGCTCCTGACCTTTATCCTGGGAGATGAGCTCCTGAACTTGCTTGACCACATAGCTTTTAGCGCTTTGCTCGCTTGCGGACCATTCAGATTTAAGTTTGTTCATCATGGAAAGTATCCACTCTTTGAGGTGGGGAAACGAATGAACCATTTTCTGCGCATGTAACGGATCGAAGCCTACTTGGTCCATCTGTGTAATGAAACGTCCTTGTTTGTGCGCTGTATACATAAAGGCACTCGTCACCGAAATAAACAGCTCATATAAATGTTCGCGTGTATATCCCACCTCTTCCATTTTTCCAAATACACGGTTCACTTTCGCTTCGGCCTCTTCCCATTGCCTGGACTCTAGCAGATGAGTAAGCGTAGGGTGCATATAAAGCCCCTCCAGTGACTTAACTGAGCTGTGTGGCTGTTCTGCCTGTTCTTCTATGAATAGCAGTGTATCCGTCTCCTCGTGATGGTTCCAGTATAAGGATCTAATCGCTGTCTGATATAGCTTAGGCAGCTCCTCTGGAAACTTAAACCATCCGGTTAATGCAACGTAAATTTCCCCTTTCAAGTAATTGCTCACATTTTTTCGAAAGGTCTCAATCGCCGCACTCAAAAAACGATTCTGCTCATCCGCGCTCCGTTCAGGAAATGAATTCCAATTACCTTCTATTAATACAATTAAGCAGTCATGCGGCGCTTTGCAATGCCAAACGTGAAAATCAGGTGCGAACACTTCTTCGGCAATATTTCCAATCGCATACTCAATTAAGGAGACTGAATGATAGTCCATATCAGAAAAATGCTTCCCTAGCTGAATAAGCAGCATACTGGCAGGATGTCCCGTGCGTAGCTTGATTTCGTACTCAGACATTTTGCTCTCTATTTTTGGTACTGGCAAATCACGCCCGAGTAGCAAATCATGCATCAAATGGGTCCGCAGTACACCAAAATCGTTTCTGCGGCTATATTGTAATTGATGAACCTTGTCAAATGCTTCCCATTCTTCCTTTAGCGAATCCATGGCAGCTGACACACATTTGATAAACTCTTCATCATCCACCGGCTTTAAAATGTAATCAAAAGCCTTAAGCTGGAGCGCTTTTTTAGCATATTCAAAATCGGCATAGCCTGTCAGTAACAAACTTCGGATATGTGGCCATCGTTCGTTTACCTCAACAATCAACTCCAGTCCCGTCATGCCAGGCATACGAATATCCGTAACCAGAATATCAATATCGTACGCTTCCAGCACATCCACCGCTGCTAATGCGGAAGCCGCTTGATGAACCCTCTCGATGCCTAGCGTCTCCCACGGAATGGTAGCTGCCAGACTTTCTGTTACATAACTCTCATCATCTACTAGTAATATCTGAACCATCTGGTCCCTCCGTTTTAACTATATTCGAATTTGGCGAAGGCTCAATTAAACCATTCGCATGCTCTCCTTCTGTTGAGATCGACCATTTTAAAACTGCACGCAATCCTCCCAATGGAGACAAAGAGAATTCCAGCCCTGCATCCTCCCCAAAATGTAATCGCATGCGTTGATGCACATTCCACAAACCGTATCCATGATCCTCTTCCACAGGCTTGTCAAGCGTTGACGTCAGGGCAGTTATAGCCTCTCTACTCAAACCGAGTCCGTTATCATCCACAATCAGGTACATATACGAGCCAACACGCTCGGTTAAAATATGAATTATACCATCCTCCGCTTGAGGCTCTATCCCGTGCAGCACCGCATTTTCCACCAGTGGCTGCACTACAAGCGGCGGAATCAGTAGACTGCTGGCTTGTGAAGAAACATGAATTAAGAACGTTAGCCTTGGCATACGCATCTGCTGTATGTTCAAATAATATTGAACAAACTCGACTTCCTCTGACAATGGAACCAAATCCCGCTCCTGTCTTGTCGTATACCGATAATACCTGGATAAATTATGAGCCATGGCTACAACCGCCTCATGATTGCGCAGCTTTGCCATACTTGTAATAAACGAAAAACAATTATAAAAAAAATGCGGATTAATTTGTGACTGGAGCTGCTTTAGTCGCGCTTCCTTGACATGTAGCTGCTCAACATACACCTTCTCAAACAGCTCCTGAATCTGTTCGACCATCAGATTAAATTGACTAGACAGGAAAGCAAACTCGTGACTCCCCCTTAGACTTAATCGAACAGCATAGTCTCCATCCTTTAATCTCCGAAATGCCCGCACAAGCTGAAGAATCGGCACTTGTACCTGTGAATGAAGCAAGTAAGCACCAATCAAGCCTACCAGCAGCGAGCCAACAACAGTTATATAAAACAGTCGATTCGATGAGTAAATCGGAGACATCATATCGGACAAAGGCATGTAATCAATCAAATACCAACCAGTCGTTTGCGAAAGAACGGCATGAACCAGGTAGCTTTCTTCTCCAATTTTCACAGTCAGATTATCAACTTCATGGAGTCCCATTTTTTGCAATTTAGAAATCAGCTGTCCAGACAGCTCTTCATTTGCAGTACGATTAAAGATCACTCCTACGCCTTTCTTATAATAAAAAGGCTCCTTTCGACCATCACCTTTGAAACGGTCAAGCATGTCCTGAATATTACTGCTGTCAAATTCAACCTTAATAATCGTGTTAGCGGTTTCTGGATTACCAAGTGAAGAAAACGGGGATAATGTATACAATGAAAATATAAATTGGTCTTTCCCGTATGATCTTTTTTTGGATACCTGCCAGCCGTCTTTTATCAGCTGATTTAGTTTTTTCTGGTCATATAAACCTGCTCCATTCTCCGATACAACCCGTCCAAGCGAAGGAGAATAGATACTCAGCCCGGTTCTCCAATTAGAAGAGCTTTCCTGAAGCCCAAGCTTGGTTTGGATCCGTTTGACAAGGTTAATTCCATCCAGATTGAGAACCTTGTCCTTCAAAAAAATCGCTTGAAAACTGGCTACATCGGGATCATGAATCAGCAGATGCGGCCAAGAGGAGATCATTTCAATATTCGTATTCACCTGGTTTTGAAAAAAAGTCAGCTGATTATAATTAGATTGATTCAGCTCCTCACGTAATACACCTGTCGTTGTCTGATTAGAATAGACATACAGGATCAGCATAGGTATAAGCAATACGATAACGATGGAGACGATTTTAGTATAAAAATTAAATTTAAACATGAGTTCTACACATCCTCTGCACAAAAAACAAGCATACTTAAATGGTATGCCAGAGCCCTGACCTTCGTTGCCGTCAGTACATACTATACATTATCAATGGTTGGCGGTGATAATATGTTTGATGCTAAGCAAATGGAATGGTTTAACCAACTATCCGCTGAAGACTTGGCCATTTTAGGTGCCGGCTTCAATACACTAGGTGATTTTTTTGATTTTCTGGCGTTGATTAAGGCCAGACAGGAAACAGCGCAAGGTAATAAAAAGTAATAGCACTATTTCACAACAAATTTCACACGAGTTCCATCCTCATACTCATCCAATTGGTGACTGACCCATGATCCTGCCCCACGATTATCCTTAGGGGCTATGTATTTGATATTTGCACCTTTGCCACCTTCTGAGCACATAGCCATCGGCCATTCGTCACGATCGTATCCTTTACGAGTGGGAACACCTGCAAGCGAATGCTTGCGATTTTGCTCGGCTCCTTCACGGTCAATTGTGCATACCGGTGATTTTCCCGCCTGAATGGCTTCCTTAATATGCTGCGCCGTTTCAGGGTAACGACCTGACGGGAATTGCAGCGTAACCTGAGCCGATGAAGGCGGGTTCTCTCCTGTCATTTTTGTAAGAAGATTGCCTCCTTCAAACCAGTACGCGCCCAAAGCTAGCAGCACTAAAGCTATAAAACTTAGCAATTTTTTCTTCAATTTCCCTCTTCCCTTCAAGCTATTCCAGTAGATGCCTTCAACTAAGGTAATCCCTGGATTTTATTTTTTGTAACCCCTTACTGACTATAAAAAAAGGTTGAATATTCGACGACAAATAGTATAGAGAGGAGGTTGTACGAATGAACGATGAGATCAAACTGGCCGTGAGCCAAATGCAAGCCGTTGTAATCCGATTACTGAATGGAAGTACCGTAATTGGCTGGCCTAAGCTCCTATCTGACCAAGAAACTCAGCAATTCAAGCTCTATGATGACGAACACGTATATACGATTTCCGTTAATGACGTGGATACAGTCGCAAGAGTTATTGTATAAGATACAGGAAGCGACTTAATGAGACATCCAGCGGACAAGCCCAAACAAGGCACACCACAGGAGAAGACTGATCAGAATCCCCCAAAATAAACCTTTAAAAAGCTTCATACCATACTGACAACCTTTCCTACTGGGCTTTTCCCCCATTATAACATGTCAGAAAGACAGCTGTCGCAGCTTGCTCTTATATCATCTTCGTATCAAATATATTAAATTTTAAAATCACGACACAAAGGAAATAATGAAATAATTCCGAAAATTAGGCCTGATCACCAGTGAAAATGCAATCATGACATAATAAAAGTCACATTTTAATCAAAATTTAATGAAAGTTTTCCGAAAATGATGTATAATTATTGACATAACAAAACGCACGAGGTGATCATCATGGCATTATTAAACAGAGTTCATGAATTAAAATTGCAACTGCCTAACGAGCATCATAGCATTTCCCAATACGTGGAGCATGCATTGCATTCGATTGACAGTTTTGTGGAGCAACATCGTCAATTTATAGCCGCTCAGGCTCTATATGGTGAAAAAATCAATGGTACGGAAGAAAGACTGTTCCGAGACACAATTTCTGAGATTAAAGCCCAACTGGTAGCTACTTTGGAAAAGACAGTTGAAGACTTCGCACACAAAGGCGATAAGCACTGGAAAAATCATTATCAGGACGGCGTAGAATAAGCTGAAAATAACCCCCGGTCTTTGGACCGGGGGTTATTTTGTATAAGTGGATGTGGCAATATGCGTAGACTATTTTAACACTCTGGCCGATGTCGCTACAGTCTTACCACCATAAACTACTTTGATACTGGAACTTCCGGTATCAATCGCCTTCACCTGACCGCCAGTAACCTGTACGATCGACGGTTTGGAAGATGTCCATACCGCTGAGCTTGTCACATTGGTAGTAGCACCTGAATCATAAACTGCATTCACACTAAGCACTTGAGAGGAGCCTTTAGGCAGCTTCAGGTTTTTATTGCTCAATACCAGTTTGAGCAGCTTAGGTGTGACCTTGATCTCAACGTTAAACGACTTATCCTGATATGTGCCCGTAATCGTTGCTGTTCCAATTCCAACGGCTTTAATGGAAGAGCCTTTTACGATCGCTACGGAAGCATTCGATGATGTCCATTTCACTTTACTGCTCAGCGTAGCTTTTTTACCATCCGTATATATGCCGATGACTTTGATGGACTTACTTCCTTTCAAATTCATATCAGCACTCGAAAAGCTTGGTGTCAATGTAGAAATGGCTCCTTCCACAATGACAGGTACTTTCACATATTTGTTCATATACATAGCCTTGATTCCAGAGTTACCGCCATTTACCGCTTTTACTTTACCATTTGCTACTGTAATTGCGGCTGTTGTACCTACCCAGCTTACCTGATTGGTAACATCCAGGATTCCGCCACCAGCCATGTGTGCTTTTACTGTCGGAATACTTGCTTCTTGGCCTGCAACCAATACATATTTTTTCTCAGAAGCGGTCAGCTTGAGCACTTTGTATTGCACAGTCACTGGAATATCCAGTTTGAGTGCACCTACCGTTGCTGTCAATGTTGCACTGCCTGGGTTCACTGCAATCAGCTTACCATTTGCTATTTTAACTGCACTTTCACTGCCTAAGCTCCATTTTACATCGGATTGAACTGCTTTTTTAGCCCCATTGACCAAATAAGCAGATATACTCGGAAGAGAAGTTTTGCCTCCTGTTTCGAGAGTCAGACTGGCTTTGCTTGAAACCAGTTTTTCAACCGTCGGAAGTACATTAATCTTCAGAGTCTTGCTCAAACCGTGATAGGACGCTGTAATCGTCGAATTGCCTGCATCCATCGGTGTGATTTTACCTTGCTCGACTGTGGCAACCAACGGATTGGAGGAAGTCCATTCTGCCGTGTTGGTCACATCTGTCTTGCCGCCAGTCAGGTTGACATCGGTTGCACTAACCTGAATTAGGGAGCTACCCAGAAAGACCGATTTGGACCCAGTTGCATTCAATACTAATGCCTGAGAAGAAGAACGCACATACACAATCGTTTGTGCTTTGAGTTCATCTTTGCTTGCTTTAATGTAAGTCACGCCTTTGGCAAGTGGACGAACCAGACCATCTTCAACGGTAGCAACAGCCGCATTCGAAGAAGTCCATTCGACACCGGATACATTTTCCGTCCCACCTCCAGTAAGTACACCTTGAGCAGTCAATTGCTTTGATTCTCCACCAATCGTCAAATTAATGGGACTAGACGGATTTAATTGCAGCTTGCTGTAAGGCGATTTTACTGTAATCGTTGTACTTACCGTTTGCTGCTCATATGTGGCAACAATCTTAATCTGCCCTTTTGACACAGGAGTAATGAGTCCCTTATCTACCTTTAAAATGCTTGAATCCCCAGAGATCCATTCTGCTTTTTGTGTAACATCTTCTTTGCCCTTTTCTGTCAATGACCACACTTTTAATTGAGCGGGGCTTCCACCCAGATTCAATGTAGTCGGATTTTGACTGTCCCACTGTACCGTGGAAGTCGTGCTCTCCTCAGCCCGGATCAAACCCGCTGGCCATGCTGCAAATACAAACATCAGCAAAGCAAGTAAGAAGGTACTCCGTTTGCTCATACGTTTCATACGCTCCATTCGTTTCTCTCCCTTAGTTTCATCTCTATAAAATAGGATATAATTAACAATCCCATTACTTTTATCGGTTAGCAGCTAACTAAATTGAACCCTTCATCAAAAAAAGGTGAATAATTACAGTTAAAGTTCTCCACGTAGTGACCTTACTACAAACAAATGCTCTTCTTTAGATAAGGTTTGTCCATCTTCAAGAATTACATCGTGTGCCGAGTGGCTAACCAGCTTTACATTATAAGCAATCAGCTGATCCTCTCTCCAAATCGTCACCGCCGACTGAAAATGAATGGCATTATCAAACTGTAACGGAACGCTCATTACATAACCGATAGCGTTCAGCTTCGCCGGATGGCGGCTTCTACGTTCACGCCCCGGAGGAAGCATGGTAATATGCGTAATATTTTCAAAAGGAATAGCCAGCATTTTCGGGCCTAAAATAACACACTTTCGTATATCATCCCATTTTTCAAGCGTGCCGCGCACCTTCTGGGTATGACCGTTGTTGCCGTGATATAAAATGACCTGACGTCCCTTCCACTGACGCATGTCCTCACCTCCAGTGCTAGCGGTTAGGAATCTCCCACCGAATAGGCTCCATTCCATGCTCCTGCAAAAATGCATTGGTACGCGAAAAAGGCTTGCTGCCAAAAAAGCCTCTGTGAGCCGCCAATGGACTTGGATGAACGGATTTCAGCACCAAATGCTTGCTGGTATTCACGAAGCTTGCTTTTTTCTGAGCATGGCTCCCCCACAAAATAAACACTGCTGGCTGCTCGCGTTCATTAATCGCTTCAATGACAGCATCCGTGAAACGTTCCCAACCTATTCCCTGGTGAGATTGCGGTTGTCCTTCACGCACGGTTAACACGTTGTTTAGCAGCAGCACACCTTGCTCAGCCCAAGGCACGAGGTATCCCTGATTCGGAATGGGAGTGCCGATATCATCGCGAAGCTCCTTGTATATATTTAGTAGAGATGGCGGTGTTCGCACACCAGGTCTAACAGAAAAGCTCAAGCCGTGGGCTTGTCCCTCTCCATGATAGGGGTCCTGTCCCAATATAACCGCTTTGGTCAGATGAAATGGCGTTAATTTAAGTGCGGAAAACAAGTCTTCTTTTGGAGGATATACCTTATGTAACTTGTACTCTCTGGCTAACGTATACCTTAATTCATTAAAGTATGGCTTTTCGACCTCTTCTCGTAGTACATCATCCCAGTCATTTCCAAACATACCCCTGTCTCCTCTCAATATGTAGATCTGTGAAAACGGTAAGCTTTTTGATCCAAAAAAATAAGCTGAACTCCTCATCCGGAGCCAGCTTATTTATTCGTTACCTGTGTTATATGCCGAAGGACCAGGAAAATATCCTTACGGTAATCAGCTACCGCAGGTCTAAATTCGATTTCCTTATTATAACATTAACGATAATGATGTCAAGTAACTGAAAGCTTAATTCTCTCAGAAGAAAAGCTCTTAATTGCTGTATTTATGACGATTTTGTATGAGCATTCAGGTATTCCAATGCATTATATAACATAACAGCAGCTTCGGCACGTGTAATCTCGCTTTTTGGATGAAACTTTTCATTTGCATCCAAGGTATTGACCTTGTAGACTAGCGAGCGTTGAATGCTACCTTGGTAAGAAGGCTCCAGTTCGCTGTCATCCGCAATATTCGCAGGTGCGATTTTAATCATCGGAAGAGCGCCTGCTTTTTCCATGCCCTGAATCAGCATGTGGGTGAACTCTTCCTTAGTCAGGGTTTTTGAAGGAACGATATCTTTTGGAATCTCTACGCCATTATAATGCGCGTTGATAAAGGCTTCAGCATACCATGCAGTATCCTTAACATGGGTAAACAGTCCGCTGGCCTGTGGCGCCTTATTAAAATCAATAGCGGCCAAACTGAGCTGGAGTCCGCCGGAGATCAACTGAATGCCCTGGGCAGCGGTGACTTTAGATGACGGGAGAAACTGCGTGTCAGAGGCACCTTTGAGCAGACCCTGATCTTTAAGGGATATAATTTTTTCTTTGCCGCTTACGTTGTCCAAATCCTTGAATTGACGGTCTGCCGCAGACATTTGACCTCCAACGGAGAAGGACAAAATGGCTACAGTTGTAATGGCTGCAAATGCACTTTTTCTCATGTTCATGTCAAGTTCCACCTTGTAGTTGAATTAGGCCGCCTGGCCATTAACAACCTCTTTGACGTAGTTCAGGATGGAAAGGTTGCAAGCGAAATCTAACAGAGATTTGGATGAAGATTGCCCGAACGCTCAATTCTTATCTTTAACGCCAATCACGATGACATCCCCCTCAAAATTATGCATATCAATAACCGTCACATTGCCCCGAAACGCTACCGAAGCTGCTGCAAATCGGCGGTATTCCAGGTCGATAATCGTAAAGTCATATTCTCTGAGATCGGCGTCTAGCTTCAGGACCGTGTTCACCGGCACATAAATAGCAATTTTTTCGAAGCCTCTGGTTGAGGCAACTCGAATCTCTTCCGTGTTTTTAAGTACTATGTTCCAAGGCTGCAAATCTACCAGTCCGTACATCTGGAACAGCCACTTCGCGAATCCATAATCCCACGCTCCCTCAAATTTAAGGGCAGCCTGCCATTCATAGGGGCTATCAAAACCTTCCCCGGTAACTCCAAAGCGTTTCCCTTTTTTGTGCCAGCTCCATATTCCATGTGCTCCGTAGGTTACGCCGGCTTCCGCACCGGACAAAAGACTTTGCCATGCAGCTTTACGCACGTCGGCACGGCCGAAACGACCGTATTCTCTCCGGCTGTATCCCATCATCTCGTAGCAAGGTTCCGAGTTTAGCACAGGCCGTGTTACCCGCTTGTTGTAGAAGTCCAATGCCAAGGTGTAGGCCTTGGACTGAAACTGCGAATTGTGACCTGATTGGTACATGTAAAAGTCCAAATTAGGATCGTTAATGAACTCATCCGGCAGATCCGCCAGTCTCCCCTGAATGTGGAGAGTAGTCAAACACTCCGGACTATGTGTCTTCACAACGTGAAGTGTGGTGCGGTAATACTCGTTCGCTCGCTCTGACGGGAAGTCGGTATCCCCGCTCACAATATAGATAGGGTGATACTTTGAGAATCGGTCTGCCGCGTAGCGCACATACGGTTCTACCGCCTCCAGAGGCATCTTTTTCTCATCACGAAGCTTGGCCGCCCATGTATCTGGGATGTAATTGCACCAAAGCAAAACAAGCGCGGGTACAAATCCCTTGCTCACCGCCATCTCGACCATTGTCTCCGCCCTGTCAAAATAGTCTGGATTCAGCGAATAAAAATCGTAGCTTCCGTCCTCAATCCGTACGAACGGTTCGTAATCCAAATCACTGCCGCTGGCATCCCACTGACGCAGCAAATTGATTTGCAGAACATTAAACCCCTGGCTACTTCTGTAGTCAAGATAATCAGCCCATTCCTCCAGTGAGATGTTGGTAAATGCGCTCCAGACGGTATCGGCCAGATAAAAAAATGGAACTCCTTCATTGACAAAGTAACGTTTGTTCTCCGCTATGCCAAGCTTTATCATACGGCATCCCCCTTATTGCTGTAATGACAGAAAACGGCGAACAGTTCGCCGCTTTCCCTTTTATTGCTCATTTATGAAGTAACGATACTAGTTTGGGCTCCAGCCGTTCCCTCCTGCTCTGACTTCTCCTGTGCTTCGCGTTCCCTGTTCAACGCTTGTTTATCAAGCGTTCTAAAGAACGGATAGTAAATCAACATACAAACGGGAATGAGCAAAAGCTGTGCAGCTGCAAGTCTCCAGCTCCCCTCAATAAAGCCAAGAGCAAAAATCGGAGTGCCAAATGCCGGGTAAATTCCGATGGGTGCGGGCAGCAAGCCCGCAGTTGTCGCAAAATAACCGAGGACGGCGCAGACGATAGGAGAAATGATAAACGGAATAGCCAGGAGCGGATTCAAAACAACTGGAATTCCGAAATTGAGTGGCTCGTGAATCGAGAAGAAAGTCCCCGGAAGGCCGAGCTTGCCAATCGTGCGTAATTGCTTGCTCTTGGCCAAGAAGACCAGCAGGAGAGCGAAGCCCAGCATCGGCGCATAGTTTGAGAAGATATACCAGAAAGCCAGCCCGATAATGTTCGGTAGCGGAGCTCCCGCCTGGAAAGCGTCGAGATTGGCAAGATCCAGGCTCATCCAGATCGGTTTGACGATGGCAAGCGTTACGATTGCACCGTGGATTCCGAACATCCAGAGCACCTGCATAATGATGAGGGCGACAATCATAGCCCCCAGTGATCCACCCAGTCCTTCCAGTGGCACTTGCAGATAGGTATAAATAAACTCATGGACCGTACCGAATGACGTATGCATGAATAGACCGGAAACGATAACGAATACCATAGCTACGAGTATCGCCGGAATTAATCCTGAGAATGTTTTGACAACGGTAGGCGGTACTCCTTCGGGCATTTTAATGGTCCAGTTGCGATCGACAATCCAGATATACAATCGGGAAGCGAGCAAGCCAACCAACATGGCGACAAACAAACCCTGCGCACCGAGCCACTGAAGTGGAAGCGCCCGGACTTTATCGAATGTTTGGATCGGCGTCAAAATAAGAAACGAGAGCAGTGCCGTTGCTGCGGGAACCAGTGGGTCCTTGTCAAAAGATTGCGCCAGTCTGTAGGCAATGAAGAAGACTGCATAGAGGGCGACGATGCCAGTTGTCATCGTCGATCCTAATCCGATAATACCCTTGATGGGTGCGATGAGGTTCTGGTAAGGCTCCCAGGCAAGTGCGGAGAAAAGCGTCGAAAATGCTCCAATAATCAAAAAAGGAAGGGTGGACATCAGTCCATTTGATATAGCGCTCATATAGCGATTTTGCTGAATTTTCCCAGCGTATCTTTGCAATTTATGCGATAGTTTTTTTTCGTTAGCCATATTCCTTCAACTCCTGTTTTAGAGTTTCATCTGTTGAACAATAATCTAGAGAGCGCTTCCATTTGAGGAAATCATATTTTTGTACCAATGGAAGCTGTTCTTGCGAATCCGCCGCAATTGTCTCAGGTTGAACTCATCCCGGTCAACATAGACGAATCCGTAACGTTTGCTTACTCCCTGGTGGGTGCTGACCAGATCAATTGCGGACCAAGGACAATAACCAAACAGCTCCACTCCGTCCGTAATAGCCAGCTGGCATTGCTCGATATGCTTGCGCAAGTAATCGATGCGGTAATCATCTCTTACAACATCGCCCTCTTCCAAGGAATCATAAGCCCCCAGTCCATTCTCGGTAATGATCAGCGGTAGCTGGTAGCGGTCATAGATCTTCCTAAGAGTAACACGCAGGCCTGCCGGATCAATTCCCCAGCCGAACTCCGTTCGCTCCAGGTACTCATTTCCACTCCCAGCAAAAACACCCACTTCTCCAACTGAGATTTGCTGATCTCCCATCCCGCCTTTTTCTACCGAATTCTGGGTACTGGCTTTGACCGTTGCAGAGCTGTAATAATTAAAAGCGATAAAGTCTGGCTTCGCGGCGGCCAGAATGCTCATATCCCCTTCTTGAATCTCAGGCGTATAGCCTTTTTCCTCGAAGTAACTCCAGACCAGCGTATTGTAACGGCCAAACACCGCCATATCAAGGTATAACCAATTGCGGATTGCGTTGAAGTTATCAGCCGCCAGCACATCTTCCGGACGCGAAGACGCTGGATATACGCACGAGATGTTAGGGGCCGGTGCCACTTTAGCTTCAGGTAACATTTCTTTGCACAGAATCATCGCCCTGGCTTGAGCCAGAAGCATATGATGATTTTGCTGATACAATTCCTTTTTCGGATTCTTCAGGTTCGGGTCCAACGTTCCCAAAGCGGAACCGTGCAAAATCATCATGTTTTGTTCGTTAATAGTTAACCAATATTTCACCCGGTCCCCAAAGTGTTCGAACAATGTCTTCGCATACGTTTCAAATGCGTTGATTGTACTACGGTTCGACCATCCGCCTTCTTTTTCCAAAGCTGCCGGAAGATCAAAATGATACATGGTCACGATCGGTTCGATCCCGTATTTTAATAACTCATCAATTAAATGGTTGTAAAACTGTATGCCTTTCGGATTCAATTCCCCTGTTCCCTGCGGATAAATGCGGGTCCAGGCCACCGAGAAGCGATAAGCCTTAAAGCCCATTTCTGCCAGTAAGGCAATGTCTTCCTTATAGTGATGGTAATGATCGCTTGCCACCTTATAATCAGTGATCTCTTCCCGGGGCGGACGGGTGTCAATAACAGACGGCCCTTTTCCGTCCTCGTTCCATGCTCCTTCAAACTGATAGGACGAGGTCGATCCACCCCATAGAAAATTGGAATCAAACGCTTTCAATTTATGATATTTCATTTAACACCTCCAATGAAAAAGTGTTGATCTATATGTACAGACGATTATAGATTTAAGGCTTCGGCAAGTACTTTTTCACCATTCATCATGCCATAATCCATTCTGTCGATTACGCTTACCTTGATGCCTTTAGGCTCGTATTTGGTTTTAAAATCGTCTTCCAAGTAGCCAACCTGCGGTCCTATCAGCAATACGTCCGTTTTGTCCGCATACTCTTTAAAAGAGCTTTCGGAAGTAGCTCTGATTTCAACCTCAACATTTTGAGCCTGTGCAGCCTTCTGCATCTTTTGTACCAACATACTTGTAGACATTCCTGCTGCGCATACAAGCGTAATTTGTTTCATTGGTTATTCCTCCCCGATAATGGTGTGATGGATACTGTTGCTTCGTAACGGTTCAATCTGCTGTAAAGTTCCACGATATGTCTCGCCAGATCCTTGGTCGTAATGGCAGACATGAGATGGTCTTGTGCATGCACCATTAGCAGTGTCACTTCATGAGCTGTCCCACCCGCTTCCTGCTGGATCAGTCGCGTCTGCGATTTATGCGCTTGGACCAGCTCGTTCTTGCATTCTTCAAGACATTCTGCTGCCTGCTCCGCATTACCCTTCTCGGCAAAGCTGATAGCTTCCATAGCTTTACTCTTCGCAATACCCGAATTTGTTATAAGTCCCATTATGATTTCCTGATACTCATCCATTGAATTCACCTCATGCATTTCATCTCTTTAGCTTACAGATTCAGTGTATACGATTCTTGCCGACTTCTAAACGCAACCCTTTTCCACTAGAAGCGGAAATGCTTACAATGGAAAAAAATAGAGAAGCTCTGCACGATGCTTGTTCAAAATCCAAGCAGATGTCGTGCAGAGCTTTATTTTAATACAGTTTATGTTTGACAATAATTTGAGCAAAATCCCCGTAGGTTTTGCATTCCAGCATTTGCTGGATAATATCCGAGTCGTCGAGTAGTCCCATCAGATGCTTATACATTTTCGCCGGAGGCTCGTCGCCGTTTTTGTTAATACTGAGCAGGCAGACGAACTGCACGGGCTTGCCGGACCAATCTATGGGAGATTTCAGTGTACAGACCGCCCATACCGTCCGGTTGCTTTGCGGAATAATAGGATGAGGAATGGCTATCAGATTTCCGTAAGCCGTAGGAGCAGCATTTTCCCTTTCCATCACCAATCCGATGAATCCCTCGGAAGAGCGGATCAATCCGGAAGCATGCATTCTTTCTCCCAAAAAAGTAATAACCTCTTCTTTTGTAGTAAAGTTATGTCTCAGAAATACAAGCTCTTCCATAATGTAGCGGAAAGTAAATTCGTTTTCATCCGTCAGCAGCTCTTCAATCTTATCGATGTCACCGCCGCCAAGCAGAGTCTGAACTACCACGACCGGAACGGATAATGTCTGCGGGATTGGAACTGTGCTTACCACAAAATCAATGCCATGCAAAGGAACCTGCTGCAACTTGTAATACTCGGTCGTGCCAGCAACCTCAAGCCTTTCACCGAACTTGCTACGTAGCTTGTAATACAGCAAGCGGGCACTTCCAACACCCGAAGTGCATACGACAAGGCAGCGTTTAGGTCTGTTGTTCATCTGCTGCCTTTCCATGGCGGCCCCGATATGAATCGCCAAATAACCCATTTCTGTCTCTGGTATGGTCAAATTCAGTTTGCTCTCGATTAACTTGGCACCTATGACCCCCGCCTGAAAAGCCAAAGGATAATTATTCTTCACATGATCCAGCATCGGATTACGGATATTCATCCTATATTTTACGCGGTTTAGCGCCGATTTCAGATGAAGACATATGCCCATTAACAGTTCTTGATCCCGGCTGATATTCAGGTTAAAGCCCCTGTCAATTTCAGCCAGCATTTCTCTGCCAAGCTCATAAATTCCCCGATCCAAGAGCTTCTGAGGCCCTGTCTCTTCTGTCTGTTGCTCCGTAACTCCCTCAAACCACTTGTTCCCGGCCAGATGCATGGCGATATAAGCAACCTCATCCTCCGGAAAGGTCAAATCCATTTGCTTTTCAATGTGGCTAACAATATGTTCAGCGGCTCGAAATTCCTCGGTAGCCCGAAAATCTTCCCTTTCATCGGAAAGCATCGCGACCCGGTTCCCATCGCGAATACGCTTGCAAGCTATAGCGATATGAATGGACAGGTTGTTGAAGGCAACATCCGACAAAGTGACCCCGTGGTTCTGGATTTGCTCCAGAATAATACCTCGAATGAGTGTCATTTCCCAAGGGGTAACCATTCTCGATGCGGCCTCCACGCCCCCAGCCCTTTCTTCTTCAGAACGGTTGACGATGAATTCAGACATGCAGAAACGTAAGCGAACCTCGTCGCCCCTCAGCTTGACACCGTAATTCGGGCGCTTATCAATGCCGATTCCGTAAGCCTGTAGCATATGCTTAACCTCTTTGAAATCATTTTGTACGGTGGATTTGCTAATGTATAACTCATCCGCCAACTCTTCGAGCTTCAAATAATTTTCTGTAAGCAGGAGGCGCGAGATTAAATAACGCTGTCGGTATTCAGGAGAATTGGGATCATCCGGTTCGTTATACAGGAACAACTGCTGTAGGAGCGTACGAAAGCTGCGGTCGTCCGTGATTTTCAGTTCATACCCCCTTGAACGAACAGGCTGAATCGATGCTCCATGCTTGGCCAGAAATTCATCCAGTTCTCTGATATCGCTACGTACGGTACGTGAAGTAACCTGGATCAACTTTGCCAGATGCTCGCTGTTGACAGGAGTGTCCGCAGCCAGCAAATGCTGTAGAATCGAAACCATTCGCGTATTCATTCAAGGTGACCCCCCGTTCTTTTGTCAAAATCTATCCTCTACTCAGGCCTGCTCGGTTAGCTCGCCTTTAGGTACGAAAGTGGCAGGAGCAGCACAGGAATTGCGCTCTACAAATTTCGTATCCACTGTGATTTTTGCTGTAACCTGCGTTCCCTGCTCAATAGTATCGGTCAGGAGATCGACAGCCAGAACGGCCATTCTTTCTTTTTCTACATGAATGGTCGTTAGCTCCGGCGTAACAATGACCGATTCCGTAATGTTGTCAAAGCCGATAATTGAAGTATCCTGCGGCACCCGGATGCCAAGCTCGCTCATGGTCTTCATAGCGCTGATAGCAATATAGTCGCATTCGCAGAACCAGGCCGTCGGCAAAGTTTTCCCGCTCTCCAGATAAACGGTTAACTGCCGATTCAGATACTCCTGCGAAGTAAGAATGGTTGGCGCTACAGCCAGCATTTGTGCCTCCGGAATCTTCAGCCCCCGTTCCATGAGTGCCGCCAAAAATCCGCGTTTACGTTCCTCAAAATTATGAATTCGTACATTTGAAGCAATATAACCGATTGAGGTATGACCCATGTCGCATAAATAAGCTCCTGCCTGATAAGCACCCATAACATTATTAATCTGGATAAATTGTACGGGAAGCGTATCAAAGCAGGTATCCAGCACAATCAGATTCGGCAGCTTGCCATGAATATTACTGATCTGCTCACGGGTCAGATTGGTTCCCAGAACAATGGTGCCTGCACTGCGTTTCTCCTCTGCAACCATCTGGATATCCCTCTGGAAAAATTCTACGTCGACCGTCGAGAAGATCAACGAATACCCTTTTTGTCGGCAACGTTCCTCAATAAACTGGATTAATTCTTTAAAAAATGGCTGTTGATAGTATTCCTCAAGGACAATGCCCGAATTTGTACACACGAGAAAAAGCAAGGACTTATCACTTCTTGAAGCCGTTATCGTCTTGCTTTTGGGACTGTATCCTGCCTCGTGGGCTACCTGGAGAATACGTTGACGCGTATCCGGGCCAATACCCGGCTTGCCGCTGAAGGCCAGTGAAACAGCTGATTTGGATACGTTGGCCAGCTTGGCAATGTCTTCCATTTTCATGCCCTAATTCTCCATTCTAAATAAGATGAACACAGCAGTGAAGTGAATAAATGAAGTTTACACCGATTTGAGATGCGATGCAATAATTAGCTGAATTTATTTATATTTGTTTAGTTATTTTTTTAGTTTTTATAACTAAATATCACTAAATAATTAATTGACACCGTTTTAATTCGATGTTACTATGGCCTCGACATAGAAATAGTCATTGAATTTAGTTTTTACAACTAAACTAATTTGGTTTTGTTTAGTTTATTCATTCTATTTTGTTCAGCAAATGTTGTTTATTCAAGTACAGAGGAGACATGATCATGAAGAAATTAAAGTTGGGTTATGCTCCGACGCGCCGATTTACGTTCAGCGCCGACGATGCCTTTAAGTACAAAGTGGAAATTCGCAAGAAAATTGAGAGTTTTGGCATGGATATCGACATTGTAGACCTGGAGGGCCTTAATGAGGAAGGCTTGCTGTATGACGACCATATAAACGCGGATTTAATTGCAAAGCGATTCAAAGAAGAAGAAGTCGACGCTGTTTTTTTCCCACATTGCAACTTTGGTACAGAAGATACTGTAGCTCGTGTAGGCAAGGCGCTCGGCAAGCCTGTCCTGCTGTGGGGACCGCGGGATGAAGCGCCGCTTGCGGACGGCATGCGCCTTCGCGACACCCAATGCGGTATTTTCGCCACAGGTAAAGTGCTGCGAAGATTCAACGTTCCCTTCACCTATGTAACGAACAGTTGGGTGAATGATCCGGTTTTCGAAAGAGGCTTTACCAACTTTGTGGCGGCCGCCAACGTCGTGCGCCAATTCAAGAGCTTACGCATTCTCCAGATTGGCCCCCGCCCCGCTTCATTCTGGACGATGATGTGCAATGAAGGCGAACTGCTGGAACGCTTCGGCATTGAGATTCATCCCATTACCATTGTCGACATTCAGCTTAGAACCAAAAAAATCGCCTCCAGCAATAGCTCAGAGCTTCTGGAAACGATGGATTACATTAAAGAAAAACTCGATTACAGTGAAGTGACCGAAGATGATGTAAGACGGATAGCCGCTTTAAAGGTCGCCATGAAATCCTTCGCCCGTGAGACGGGAAGCAGCGCTATCGCAATTCAGTGCTGGTCCTCTTTGCAGGATGCTATATCTATTATGCCGTGTCTGGCCAATGCAATCCTGACTGACGAACAAATTCCGGTTACTTGTGAAACAGATATCCATGGAGCCATTACTTCCATTATGGTGCAGGCTGCCTCCATGAACACATTGCCAACCTTCTTCGCAGATATTACTGTTCGACATCCTGAGAATGATAACGGCGAACTTCTCTTCCACTGTGGCAATTTCCCGGTCTCGCTCTCCGTAGAGAACAAACCGAAGTTACGCAAACATTTTCTCTTCGACGACCATTCTCCCGGAACTCATGAAGGCGAAATCCGCGGTGGCGGTATGACCATTGCCCGATTTGACGGCGACCACGGTGAGTACTCCATGTTCCTCGGGCGTGCCCGGGGTATTGAAGGTCCTTATACCCGCGGCTCCTACGTATGGGTGGAAGTAAACGATTGGCCGCTGTGGGAGGAAAAACTCGTAAAAGGGCCTTACGTCCATCATTCCGTAGGTATCCATGCCAATGTGATCCCGGCCATTTATGAGGCCTGCAATTATATACCCGGCCTGACGCCTGATCCGGTCGATCCCACGGAACAGGAAATTCAAAGCTGGCTTAGAGGATCCGATCTCGCCCGTAATAAGCGCCCGAACCTTCACGTTTGAGACGTCTAAAGCGACAAAGCCCATCCCTTTAATACCTATCTTGAGGAGGACATTATGGAAATCCAGGAACTGAAAGTAAAAGCCGCACAAATCCGCATGGACCTGCTAACCATCATTCACCGCGCCAAAACGGGACATACGGGGGGATCGCTGAGCAATACAGACATTTTAACGGCTTTATATTATGAAATCATGAACGTTGATCCTGCTAATCCAAAATGGGATGACCGTGATCGCTTTATCGCCAGCAAAGGGCATTCCGTAGAATCTCTATGGTGTATTCTGGCCGACCGGGGCTTTTTCCCAAAAGAAGAGCTGGAGACCTATAGCCAGTTCGGCACCCGACTCATTGGCCACCCGAACAACAAGGTTCCAGGGATTGAAATGAACACCGGGGCCCTCGGCCACGGCCTGCCCATTTCCGTAGGCATGGCACTAGCTGCCAAGCGGGATGACCGTCCTTACCGTGTATTTTGTTTAATGGGAGACGGCGAACAGGCCGAAGGCTCCAACTGGGAAGCCGCTATGGCAGGCTCTCATTATAAGCTGGATAACCTGATCGGCATTATCGACCGCAACCGACTCCAGATCAGCGGTGCTACCGAAGAAGTCATGGGACTGGAGCCGCTGGAAGAGAAGTGGACTGCCTTCGGCTGGAACGTCGTCTCTATCAACGGCAACAATATGGAAGAATTGCTTAAGGCATTCAGGTCCGCCCCTGAAGTAGCCGGAAAGCCAACGTTAATTATGGCCAATACCACCAAGGGCAAAGGCGTATCGTTCGCCGAAAATGTCCCGGCATGGCATCACCATGTGCCTAATGATAAAGAATTGGAGCTGGCTCTCACAGAGCTAAAGGCAACGATCGAAGAATTGACGCAGAAAGGGCAGGTGCATTAAGCATGAATAAAATTCCTAATCGCCAAGTAATCTGTGACACACTGCTGGAGTTGGCCAAAGACGACCGTGATATCATGGTACTGGCCAGCGATTCGCGCGGTTCTGCTGCAATGGCTCCCTTTGCCAATACGTTCCCGCAGCAGTTCGTCGAGGTCGGCATTGCCGAACAGAATATCGTAGGCATGTCTGCAGGCCTGGCCCACAGCGGCAAAAAACCGTTTGTGACTTCACCAGCCTGCTTCCTCAGTATGCGCAGTATTGAACAAGTCAAAGTTGACGTTGCTTATTCGCGGACAAATGTGAAGCTCATCGGCATTAGCGGAGGCGTCAGCTACGGGGCGCTTGGCATGTCACACCACTCCGTGCAAGATATCGCAGTAGCTCGGGCAATTCCGGGACTGGCGATTGTCCTGCCTGCTGATCGTCACGAAACGAAGAAACTGACCGAAGCGCTTGTAAAATATGACGGCGGCGTATACGTGCGAATCGGGCGTAATCCCGTTGAGGACGTTTACGAAACCGATGATTACCCATTCGAAATAGGCAAAGCTATAACTGTGAGAGAAGGCAACGACGTTACAATTATTGGTGTCGGTGAAACCGTGCGAATCGCACTCGATGCCGCCAAGGCACTCAACGACGAAGGCATATCCGCCCGGGTAATCAACATGCATACAATCAAGCCGCTGGATGAAGAGGCGATCATTACCGCTGCACGTGAAACTGGACGCATCATTACCGTTGAGGAACATAGCATTTACGGCGGTCTCGGCGCAGCCGTGGCAGAAGTTGTTGTGCAGAATCACCCGGTTCCTATGAGAGTGCTCGGCATCCCGGATGAGCCAGCGATTGCCGGTAAATCGGCGGAAGTTTTCCACCACTACGGCATTACGGGTGACAATATCAAACAAATTGCATTCGAATTGATTAATAAGTAGAGGGCGAAGCATATGGAGCACAATCAACAATATATATTGGCCATCGACCAGAGTACTTCAGGCACCAAAGCACTCCTTGTAGACCATCAGGGTACAGTAATCGCCCGCAGCGGGATGGAGCATAAGCAATATTACCCCCATCCCGGCTGGGTAGAGCATGATCCGCTCGAAATTTATGAAAATGTCAAAATAACGGCCCGCAGCGTATTGGAGCAAGCCTGCGTCCACCCGTCCGCACTAGCTGCGCTGACAATCACCAATCAACGCGAAACGGCATTGGTGTGGGATAAGACGACTGGTCAGCCAATATATAATGCTGTTGTCTGGCAATGCCAACGTACGGCGGACCTGTGCGCCGAGCTGAAGCAAGCTGGCCACGAAAGAACCATCCACGCCAAAACAGGGCTTATGCTTGACCCTTATTTCTCCGCTGCCAAGTTCAAATGGATCATTGAACATACGGAGGGAGCTGCCAACCTGCTGGCTGAAGGGAGGCTACTTGCAGGGAACATGGACAGTTGGCTGGTCTGGAAGCTTACCGGCGGTAAAAACCATGCAACCGACTTTACAAATGCCAGCCGTACATCGCTGTTCAATATCCACACGCTGGAGTGGGATGAAGAGCTTGCCCAGCTGTTCTCCGTTCCTTCTTCCCTGCTGCCTGAGGTTAAACCATCCGACGCTATTTTCGGATATACGGCAGATTGCGACCTTTTCAATGAGAAAATACCGATTTCGGGCGTCATTGGGGATTCACAAGGGGCATTGTATGGGCATCTGTGTTTCAAGCCCGGAACAGCCAAAGCAACCTTTGGCACGGGTACCTCTGTATTAATGAACGTAGGGAATCATCCGGTGGATGGCGGTGACGGACTTGTAACCGCTATCGCCTGGGGGGCCAGCGGAACTGTTACGTATGCGCTTGAAGCCATCATCCGGACAACAGGCGACAGCATCAAATGGACGCAGGACAACTTAGGACTGTTCTCTACCTTTGAGGAAATGCAGCGCTTAGTCGAAAGCGTTCCTGCAAACGATGGCGTCTATCTTGTGCCTGCCTTTGTCGGAATGGGCGCTCCCTATTGGAATCCCTACGCCCGGGCGGCAATTATCGGTATGAACCGTGGAACTGGCAAAGGACACATCGTCCGGGCTGCGCTGGAGAGCATCGCTTACCAAGTACGGGACGCTATAGAGTTTATTCAGGAACAGTCCGGGATTGAGTTGGTCGGCCTGCGCACGGACGGCGGGGCTTCCTCCAACACTTGGCTGATGCAATTTCAGGCCGATATTCTGGGCAACCTTGTGACCCGATCCACATGTGCCGAGCTGTCGGCCATGGGTTCGGTCTATCTCGGTGGGCTCGGCACAGGCTTTTGGTCCGATCCAGAGCAAATCGCTTCCAATCTTAAAATGTATGAAGCATACGAACCAAAGATGGATGAGGCTACCAGAGAGAAATATTATACTGGCTGGCAGCGGGCTGTTCAGTCTGTATTGCAACAACAGCATGAATTTCCCGTTTTATAAATAATCTCTGTACTCCATTCCTCATATCTCCCCAATACAAACCAAACAAAAAGGGCCCTTGCTTTTACAAAGGCCCTTTTATTAAGTTACTCACTCGAACGATATAACTGACCCAACGCTTTTACAAACTCACGGGCTGCCGGGGTCGCTTCATCAAAAGAATGCGCGATAATTCCGATATCCCGCGAAATTTGGGGAATGATCTCTTTAACGATTAGTGTATGGGACACCGAGGAAAGCGTAAACTTCGATATAATGCCAATGCCCAACTTTTTTTGGACCATATGGACTAAGGTTTCAGCCGTTTGGACCGTGAGACTCTCCTGGAAAGGAATTTGCTGCTCATGCAAGGTGTTTAATACAGCAGATTCATGTCCTCCTTTACAGAAGATAAGGTCGTTCCTGTTCTGTTCCAGAGAAACCTCATGTTCTGCTTGCAATGGATGATTCTCCGGCATGATAGCAACCATGGAATCGTGTTCAAGAATATGGACGTCATAATGATCGAAAGGAGAAGCTACTATTCCAATTTCAACAGTGCGATCCTCCACCCATTGTTTAATTTGATTCGTGTTTCCTTCCATCAGTTCAATGGTGACATCGGGGTATTGGGAGCGGAATAAGCAGATCGCTTCTGGAAGCAAGTTCGTAGAGGCTGCCGGGAAGGAGCCTATTTTTACTTTACCGCGTAAAAGCTTATTCTCCTGACACGCAAGCTGAACCATTTTATCTTCGATTTCCTTCATTTGTCTGGCCAGACTCAGCATTTCTTTTCCCACTTCGGTCAGTACGAGTCCATTCTGCTTGTCGCGAATAAACAATTTCACCTGCAAAGTATTTTCAAATTGGATCAAAGCCTTGCTAACCGCAGGCTGGGAAATAAACAGCGCTTTGGAAGCCTCCGTCATATTCATTTTCTCCGCAACCTTCATAAACACTTCAAGATGATTCATATTCACAGACATACACCCGTTATAACCATACGGTTATTCCCTCCATGAAATAATAGTATTTCAGTTATATCAAAATATACCTTTAACTGTCGTTTTAATTTGGGTGCTAGCGCATAATATTCTTTACACCTATATCGCTCCCTATCTAAATCAAGCTGGACTGGCTTCTCAAACAGATGTGGTGCTGCTTATTTTTGGAATAACTTCGGTTGCCGGAATCGGGTTGATCGGTGTATTCATTGACCGCTGGCTGCGTCTACTGGTACTTGTGAGTACCTTCGGCTTCGCTATCGCATCTTTGGCGCTGGGAATCGGAAGTCACCAACCTGCTGTTGTCTATTTAACTGTTGCCTTGTGAGAGCGCAGATGTGGCACAGTCTATGCTTGTAACCGCTTGGAATTTGGCCATTGGTGGAGGCGGTTTGCTTGGCGGAATTCTTCTGGAGACACTTGGAAGCAGCTCTTTCCCGTGGGCGTTACTGATTCTTATGCTACTTGCCTTCATAGTTTCGTGGCGTGCTAAGAATCACGAGTTCTCCCCCAAGAAATAGACCTATTGCCCTATAAAAACATTGACGGTTAGATGGCTGAGAATCACATCCACACTTGGCAAGAAGCTCAACGAATATGTAGATCAGGTTATAAAGAACCTTCCTGTCCATCTAACTTCATGGATTGGAAGGTTCTTTTATCAGAAGTCATAGAAGTTCTAAGATCCTTTTTAATATAATACCTTCTCCAGACAGCGTGCCAACTCATCATCGGGAAGGGGCATGCGATGCGTATTCTCCAGGTAGATATATTTCTCTGTTTCTGGCATTAAATATTGTTTGGACCACAGGAACATATCCGGACTGTCTCCCTGAAGACGAAGAAATCTCCGCACAGTGTCCGCATGAGAAATAGTGTTATCTAGATTGGTTAACCAATCTGCCCGGTAGAAATGCTCCCATCTTCCAGTTCCTGCGAGCGACAACGCTTCTTTACCCATCCGGTAGCTCCAAACGGCATGAGAAGCTTGTATAAATGCTCTTGGGTAATCTTTTTCAAGGAACAGCCCATAAGCGCTACATAAGCTTGCCAGTCCACGTGAACCACTCAGATGCAGTTCAATCTGCACAAGCAGTTGATTATACAGCCTGCGACATTCATCTTCAGACAACTGCTTCATGATTCGTAGACACCGCTCTCGTAGTTCAACCCAATCCGGGATTGCCGACTCGGCTTTTTCCTTGAACCAGCGTACCTGTTCAGGAAAAGGCCTTTCTCCAGTAGCCCAGTACAGCCATTCATCACTGCCTTCTTTGCCTTGTAGCCAATACCCCATAATTTGCCGAGCCGGATGGTGATAGAATTCCTCCCCTGCTCGATCATCCTTATGCGGGCCATAAACGATAGTGCAACGGGAATAATCCCGGTATAATTGGGAAATCTCTTGAAGCTGACTACTGTACAGCCGTCCGATAAAATCAGTAAGCTGCTCTTCGGCATCCACGTTACCATTCGTCCATAAATTTGCTACTAAATCCAGCGTATATACATGTGGCAAAATATTACCTGAATTGACCAGCAGGTACTCGTCCGCCCCTGTAGTAAACGCTGATGTTAATTCCTCTACAATCAAGCTGGCTGAGGAGGGAAATTGGGTAAGATGGTTCGACGCTTGCAAGTCGTGGAAGGTCACATGGTAATATACTCCATTCTTGCCCCCATCCTGCGCCTCAGGCAATGCTGGTACACGATAATTAAGATTCCCATGGCGCCGAGATACCATTTTACCGTAACCATTGTCCGCCCATATTTTGATCACCCCTTCGGGTACTTCAATATGCCCCTGCTTGTATAACTCGGCAATCTCACCATACATCGCCATACAGCACACGGGCTGCTCCACAAATTCACAGATCATATTGTACTGCTTGCGAACCACATACGATATTAATTGTCCGCGTTTGTCCGGCGTATTAAAGGAAGGATCATCTTCCCAAAAAGGCTTGTCACCCTGCCCGCGAAAAGACAATACCCATACAATTTTCTCTTCCTTCTGCCGTTCAATCGCTTCCTGCCACAGCTGTTCAAACAACTCGGGATGCTCTCTGTAGCTAGCTTGTTTACCCGGAAAGGCGCGCAAAAACATTTCCGCCCCCAACGGCTCGGCATGATGATGTGTGATCCATAAGCCCATGTCTGCTGCAAGCTTATGATGGATACCTGTGCGTGGTAAATCGGTTCCGGGAATCACCATATTTCCACCGCACCGCAGTAACGCTTCAAAAACGGGCTGCCACACCTGCTCCGTTGGTGGATAATCTTCCTTCCAGCCAATCAAGCATACCTCATCATTGACAAACCATCCCCGATATCGGACCTTGGACGGTATACTGTCAACATTCTGACTTGGCAAAACGATGGTATCCCGCTTAGGCGGGAGAAGCTCCGCCCAGAACCAGAACGGCTCCACACCCAGAGCGAAACGGCTGTAATGAAGCAGTCCATAAATAATTCCTAATTCATCACGGCCAATAATATGGAGTACCGTTCCCTTGCTACCAGCAACAAAACGCAGACAATAGCCCTCTGGCCAATGCGGGCAGCTATCTCCTTCCTGCGCATAACGGATAATGATCGAGGGCTCTACTTCTGTTTGCAATGGCTTGCGGCCAAACACTTGCTTATGATCTCGCGCAATCATGTTCCAAGCGTGGGCAATGGGCACACTTTCATCGGTTTGAAGATTGTATCCGCTTTCAGATGAAATAGTTAGAGGTTCACAAGCTTTCATTTATTGTCATCTCCTATTTTTTTCAACTATGAGGATTCTTCTTGTCTTTATTTTATAGGTTGGCAACATACATATAAAGCTGTTCCAACGTAAATATAGCTTTTTTTCGGTAAATCACTTGAGAGTTGAAGCTTAATTCGAGAAAGAAAAAAGTAAGGAACAGGAGAGAAATAAGAAAGACTTGATTGCTACACTAAAAATGTTCCAAAAAACAGACTGCCCTTAAAGATTCAAGTGCAGCAAAAAGGAGACTTGATATGAAATTGAAAAAACGATTTGCCTCTTTGTTCCTGTTGGCATTGATGGCATTTATCCCGGTCCAGGCATATGCTTCTGGGTCCGTTCCAACCACGCCCTCTGGAATTCCGATTTCCGAAATCGAAAACAGAACAGATCAAATTATGAAAAAATATATAGGAACAGCGATTCCTGGTGCTGCGGTTTCCATAGTAAAGGACGGGAAAATTGTTTTTTCAAAAGGTTACGGATACTCAAACATCGAGAAAAAAACACCCATGAGTACGGAAACAACCTATATGGAGGCCGGTTCCGTATCGAAATTGTTCACCTGGACGGCAGTAATGCAACTGGTTGAGCAGGAAAAGCTGGATTTGAATACGGACATCCGCACATACTTGCCTGACGGCTTTCTCAAGCTTTCTTTTGATAAGCCTATTACCCTGAAATCACTGATGAGCCACACGGCAGGTTTTGAGGAGCACCTGGAAAAACTTTTGGTTCATGATCCTGCTGATCTTAGGTCTCTCAAGGAGCATATCGCACCCAGAAATCAGCCTGAACAGATTTATGAGCCTGGAACAGTGATTGCTTATTCCAACTATGGGACCAACCTGGCCGGTTATATTATAGAACGTGTATCCGGAATGCCTTTTGAAACCTATATTCAGAAACATATATTTGAGCCTCTAGACATGAAACATTCTTACTTTACACAACGATATGATCTTATCCCGGAGGTTATCGAACATAAAGCAACAGGCTACTCCAAGAAGGATGGAAACTGGGTGGCAAAGCCCAATGTTTTCTTTAATGATGTGCCGGCGGGTGCGTTAAACATTACTTCGGAGGACATGGCTCATTTTATGCTTGCTCATCTGAACATGGAGCATTCCTTAAAATATTCGCTATTCAACAAGAATGAAACCCTGCGAGAAATGCATGAGGCTTCATATACCCACTATCCCGAGCTTCCGGGGAATGCCCATGGCTTTTGGGAACGGTTCGCGGGAGATTATCGTGTTATCGAGCACGGTGGAAATACAGATTCATTCTCCTCTCTGGTCTCTATCGTGCCGGATCAAAACTTTGGGATCAGCATCCTGACCAATGTGGAAAATGAAATGTCCGGTGCAAGAAGCGAACTCATTGACCTGTTTGTTGGGGATTCCCACGCTACTCCGCAAGCGGATAGCACGTTGAAGCATAGCGCGGATGTGGCGGGAAAATACCGTTCTGCTCGTGCAGTATCATCTGGTATATTGAAGCTTATACCCGTATTATCCAATGCGGAAGAAGTGGTCACAGCCAACGGCAATGGCGGAATCACTCTGAGTATTCCATCCATGAATATTCATGTTGATTATGTAGAAACCAAACCCTATTTTTTTGAACGTGTGACTCCTGGGAGCACTTCTTATGATTACGCGGGCTTAAACATCAGTCGTCTTTTTTTCTTAACCAATGCCGATGGTAAAGTGACGCAGTTGTCATATGGAGTGATCGATGACCAATTGCCGATCTCCTTCCTGCAAACATCCATTTTCAGTTATATTCTAGTGGGGGCATGCGGCATTTGGTTTGCGCTTGGGTTTGTTTTTGGTATTACAGGGTGGCTGCGGAAGCTCAAGGACGCAAGAAAGCAGAAGAATACTTCGCGGCTTCCCTTCCCTGACAGTGTAACCGTAATACCATTGCTGGGTCTGCTTGTGATCGTCAATCTCATTGCTTCCAGCATCCAATTGATAGGCGACCCCTTTCAGCCTATGTCCAATTTCAATTTGAATATTATCTTTTTCTGGGTACTTGGGCTTGCCTTTGTACCGGCTGCCTATCTTGCTGTAAGAAGATGCAATGTTACCAAAACAACATTGTTAAGAAAGGTATACACCGCGACGCTGATTCTTTCGTTTCTAGCTATTTCGATTTTCCTGTATTCCTATAATTTCTACTTTTTGGCATAGCTCCATTCGATAAGCCTGCCATACCTTCCAGTGTACCGATGAAGATTGCAAAATGAACAACCCCAATCTGAGCTAAATAAAAAAACTCTCCTCTGCATCTAGCAGGGAGAGTTTTTAACACACTCAATGAGATTCAAATACGTGCCGAATTCAGCCTTTGCTTTCAGTATGTTGTTGAATCTGTTTATTCTGTTTCTGGCTGAGTATTTACCAATTTTATATGAACATCTCTCAATTGTTTCTCAGTAACCTCCGAAGGTGCTCCCATTAATAGATCCTGCGCTTTGCTATTCATTGGAAAAGCAATAACCTCTCGGATATTCGATTCATTTGCAATGATCATAACAATCCTATCAATTCCAGGTGCTATACCTGCATGAGGCGGCGGCCCAAATTGAAAAGCATTAAAGAGTGCAGGAAATTTACTCTTGATATCTCTATATGTATAACCTGCAATCTCAAAGGCTTTTACCATAATCTCCGTATCATGGTTACGGACAGCACCCGAGGACAGTTCAATCCCATTACATACAATATCATATTGGTACGCTAGGATATCAAGAGGATCCATATTCAGCAGCGCATCCATACCACCTTGTGGCATCGAAAAAGGATTATGGCTAAACCCAATTTTATGAGTATCAGGATCCAATTCAAACATAGGAAAATCAACTATCCAGCAAAATTTATATATATCCTTTTCCAGCAAATCTAGTCTTTTTCCTAATTGATTTCTGACAGCACCGGCTATTTTTTCGACATTTTCAAGTTGATCAGCAGCAAAAAACAGTGCATATCCTGAACTAGCTTGCGTAACATGTATTAATTCGTTTTTCACCTCTTCAGAGATGAATTTTGCAATAGAGCCACTAAGAGACATATCATCGTTGAACTTAATCCATGAGAGGCCTTTCGCTCCAGACTCAATAGCAAAGTTTACTATATCGTCATAAAAGCTTCTTGGCTGTGCTCCACAACCAGGAACAGCAATAACTCTTATCGTTTTATTTTTAAATACTTTAAAATCAGTCTCTGTAAACAGCTCTGTAACATCATGGATAATTAATGGATTTCTTAAATCAGGTTTATCGCTCCCGTATTTGAGCATGGCTTCTTGATATGGAATCCTGGTAAAAGGCTTTGAGATTTTAAAATTTGTAAATTCAGAGAAAACTTCATATAGCATATTTTCAACTACATTAAAGACATCTTCCTGTGTTGCAAAAGCCATTTCCAAATCCAGCTGATAAAACTCGCCGGGTGATCTGTCTGCCCTTGCATCCTCATCTCTAAAGCACGGAGCAATTTGAAAATATTTATCAAAGCCCGAAACCATTAATAATTGTTTAAATTGTTGTGGTGCTTGAGGCAAGGCATAAAATTGGCCTGGATGCACTCTACTAGGAACTAAATAGTCTCTGGCGCCCTCTGGAGATGAACTTGTCAGGATAGGTGTCTGGATCTCTAAAAAATTCAAACCGATCATCTTTCTTCTGATACTTTGAATTACTTTAGAACGAAGTATAATATTATTGTGTATTTTTTCATTCCGTAGATCCAAGAAACGGTACTTTAATCTTAAATCTTCCCGAGCTTCATTTGCTAAAGATACTTCAAAAGGTAATGGATTCACTACCTTCCCTAAAACTTTTATCTCATTAGCAGCTAACTCAATATGTCCGGTTTTCATAGTGGGACTAATCGTATTTTCAGATCTGTTACATACAGTGCCTGTAACAGAAATGGTTGACTCCCTGCTGATCTTTGATACAAAATCTTTCAATTCGTTATTATCAGAAACAACAATCTGCGTTACTCCATAATGATCCCTAAGGTCAATAAAAATAACCCCGCCATGGTCACGCATATTTTTTATCCATCCTGCAATTCTCACTACTTCGCCGACATGTTTTTGATCCAATTCTCCACAGTTATGAGTCCTATAACTATGCATGAAAAACCCCACTTTCTTTTATCCCTATCATCTTAATGATTTCTATTTTTCTCCACACATATACTCACATTATCGTTAAAGCTTTATACCTCTCATTCAGGTATTCCGCAGTTTCAACCATTATTTTTTGTCCTATTTCATCAACATGCCTGTTCTTCCAATTCTCAAAGACTGTTCCCTTGACCCATTGGTTAAAAGCGCCAAGGGCTGGTCCGCAGTGTACTTGATAATCAACCTTACTGTGTTTGTCTCCATTCATTGCAAGTCGTGTAGAATAAGTAAAGTACCATCTAAATATCAACGCCATCTTACGTTTAGGAATTCTTTCAGCTTTTTCAATGATCTCAGCCGGGTAATAAGCTTTAATATCTTCATATACTTGTTCAATACTCTTCTTAAAATATTTTTCTTCGATATATTTTTTGGTTCCGCTATCAATTTCATCTATGGAGTTATAATTACGGTAAAGATCATATAATTTATTCGCCCTAGCCGGGAAAAAAACTCCTTTTTTCATAACCTGAATTTTCGCTCCCATTTCAAACATATCCCCTGCGGGAGCGTAGTCTGTATCCTGTATATTTAACTGCTGGAGCAAATCCTTTACATCATCACTTGTCCCTGCTTCAACCGTACATTGGTTGATTGAGCCTGTCATGATAAAATCCGCACCCAGTATAAACGCTGCCGCAGCAGCTTGTGGAGTCCCTATCCCCCCGGCTGCCCCTACCCTTATACTTTTATTGTATTTATACTTAAGTAACGCTTCATCCCTCATTTTAAGCATTAACGGAACCAGTACATATGCAACAGCATGATCAGTATGCCCGCCTGAATCAGCCTCGACACACAGATCGTCTACCATAGGAATTTCCATCGCCATCCGGGCCTCATCCCGGCTTATCCTATTTTCCTCGAGCAGTTTATTTACGATATTCTGAGGCGCAGGACTCAAGAATGCCTCCACAACCTCGGGTCTTGATACTTTCGCTATAATCCTGTTCTGCGGTGTTACGATCCCCTTTTCATTTCGTTTCAAACCCTTCAATCTGTACCTTACCAAAGAAGGCGTTATACTCATGAACGCAGAGGCTTCAATAGTTCTAACACCGTATTTTATGTACAAATCAACGATGTTATTTTCTATTTCCAGGTGATCGGGAACATGAATAAGATTCATTCCATAGGCTTCGCCTTGGTTCAATTCTTGCTGAATATACTTTATAGCTTCCTCAAGGGCCCCAATCTTGACTCCCCCTGCCCCAAAGAATCCCATCATTCCTGCCTTACCTGCTTTTACGACCATCTCTTTTGAAGATATTCCCTTATACATCGAACCCATAAGATACGCGTATTTAAGTCCATAATATTTTTTGAATTCGCTATGACCAAGAGACTCCGCCGTAAATCGTTGGCCGGATATACTATTCTTCGACTTTACTTCCTGTACCTGCTCGCTACGTTCCTCATCCTCCCTCACAATCAGCGGTTCTGCGTCTCGTTGTATTGCGTTAACCAACCCTGTTATGACTTTTCCAGGCCCAACCTGTATGAACTGGGTTACATTTTTACCCATTAGATATCTTATACTTTCCGACCATTTGACTGGACTTACGATCTGGTTGATCAGCGTACTCCTTACATCTTGCTGCCTGTAGGGTCTGGCATAGATATTTGAAATGACTGGTATTTTCAATTTTGAGAATTCGAACTGTGACGCATAGGCCTCAAATCTCTGTCTGGCATCTTCCAAATACCTGGAGTGAAATGCTCCACTTACATTTAAAATCACATAGTTTGTGGCTCCTGCATCTTCAAAAATTGGCTGTGCCTGCTCAATCATGTCCTTCGGTCCTGAGATGACAATCTGGCTTGGCGAATTAAAATTGGCAACATCAATCCCCCTTAAATTATTTTTCTCGATAACTTCTCTAAATACTTCCTCGTTCAAGCCTATGACCGCTGCCATACCACCACCGGTAGCCTTGACCATCAGTTCTCCTCTTTTTTTAACCAGCTTCAAGCCCGTTTCAAAGTCAAATGCCTCTGCGGCAAATAAGGCATTGTATTCACCTAGGCTATGTCCTGCAACATAATCGGGTTTTCTTCCAGTCTCTTTTAATTTATTAAGATAACTCAAAGCGTTTACGACAAATAGCGCCGGTTGGGTAAAATCCGTTTGTCCTAGTTGATTGGCAGGATCTTCAAGACACAGTTTCTTAATAGAATAACCAAGAATAGCATCCGCTTTTGCAACCAATTCCTGAAATTCGTCAAATAGTCCTACTCCCATGCCTTTGGCTTGAGCCCCTTGTCCAGGGAACAGATATGCGATCATTTGTGTCCTCCTTTTTGCTAGTGAATGCATATTAGTCGAATATTTCAAATAGACGATCCAAATTTTTCATATCGTTTTGAAAAGGTGAAAGAATAGAACAAATACTTGCCATTTTCTTGCTACCAAAATTGTACTTCACAAAATTAGCAAGCGTGCCAGAGGGGCCAAGGTCAATATAGATGACCCCGTCCCCGTCTCCCAGACATTTTAAAGCGTTCCGAAAACGGATAGGTTTTCTAGCAACATCCCAAAGAAAACGGTTGTCAAGGGATGTCGCTTTTCCTCCGAACATAGATGAAACCATATTTATAGTCGGATTCCTTAGGGTCTTAAGCTTTAAATACGCTGTATATTCCAAGGCTATAGGGTCCATTAAGGAAGAGTGAAAAGCAAACTGAACCGGTAACCTTTGACATATAATCTCATTTGCTATCAAGTAGCGTTCAATTTCTTCCAGTTCCTCACAGCTTCCAGAAATGACAAAATGCGAGTCATAGTTGATTGATGCTAACTCTGAGTTGGCATTCAATACGGATATTTGGTCATACAGACTGAGGTCGCCAATTACGGCCAGCATGCCACCCTTTGGACAGTAGGTTTCTACCATTTCTGCTTGCTTGACAAGGCATTGAAGAGTATCTTCATAACTCATACAACCAGCCGCAGCAACAGATGCAAACTCACCGAGGCTGGAACCCAAAACGTAATCAGGATAAATCCCCTTTTCCAGTAATACCTGTGTGAGGGCATACTCCACCATGAAAATTGCGGGGTGAGTATATAACAGACTATCAAACAGGTCTCCTCTCCCACGGTTGTCGTCGTACAGCATTTTTAATACGGACCTTCCTGTAATATCCGTATGAATATCATCCAGCTTCGTCATCCATTTTCGGAAAACTGGATTTAACTTAAATAATTCTCTTCCCATGCCGTAGTATTGTGAGCCTTGGCCTGAAAACATAAAAATCACAGATCTGTCCATTCTAACCTCCCACAACATACTCATTGATAAAATCCCAATAACTCCATTTAAAACGAATATTTCACAGTAAATTGCGAACTAATTGCATTTGGGAAGGTGTGGGATTGCTTTCGTTAAGAACATTCTCCATATGTTGTCTTATTGCAGGTTTGAATTTCGGCTCTGTTATGATATATAGCTGCCCTTTTTTGATTCCCTCAAACATCTGATTTGCTACATCCTCTGGAAGTATTCCATTCTGGACAGCCTTGCGGGCCAATTGATTAATGACTTGTCTTTCCGGGGGAAGATTTCCTAGTCCGGTCTGCTTACTCAGCTCCGTCGGTCGGTTTCGTTCAGCATCCATAATTTGGGTGCGTACGAACCCGGGGCAGACAACTGAAACCCCTACATTGGAACCTATCAATCTGAGTTCTTGGTGTAGCGTTTCAGACAAGCTTAAAACGGCATGTTTTGACGCGCTATATATGCCATTACCAGGGCCGGACAATAGCCCGGCGATGGAAGCTGTATTCACAATATGACATGCGGTTTTCTGTTTCAGCATAATAGGAACAAAAATTTCAGTTGCAAAGAGAATCCCCCATATGTTTACGTTTATTACCCACTGCCAATCCGCCACCGTATTTTCCCATAATAAGCAGCCCGTGCCGGCGTCCACCCCTGCATTGTTGAACAAAAGATGCACAGCCCCAAATGTCTGAACCGTTTTTTGCGCTAATGCACGTATATCAGCTTCTTTGGAAATATCCGTCACCACGGATAACGTTTCTGCACCCATGTCTTTCAATTGTTTTTCGGCCCTTAGAAGGGCCTCCTCCTCAATATCCGCGAGGACGACCTTCATGCCCTCATTTACACATCGATCCGCAATAGCACGGCCAATCCCACTGGCGGCTCCCGTAACTACGGCTATCTTATCTTTAAATTCCCTCATGATTTACCTCCAGAATATTTTGTATTTTCCATCTGATAGTGATCGGTTCCCTGTTTATGTTTAAAACAGGGTTATCGGTAGGGGGATTCTGCGAACATCTTTATCCTCATGGAGTGCCTCCCATGAAATCCTGCCCCCCTGGCTCCAATACATCGCTATATTTTCCATATTTTTCTCCTCTAGCAGCAATTGAGAAACGGTCTCTCCTATTTTCCCTGAGAGAAGCGCACTCGTGTTTGAGTCTTCTGCGCTTTCTCCTATAAATAAAGGAATGGATGCCCCTTCGGGCCCGTTGCCGCTATCGGCTATTTCGAGAAGTTCCCTAAGACCCGTGAGTAGATCCTGCCGCGTATTCGCTACGATTGCCGCCCGGCATATCATCGCTTCGCGGCCTGTCTGAAGTGTAAAAGCAATATCTTGTAAGGCATCATCGCTCTGCTGCTCCAGATATCCCAGTAATTGATTGGCAAGCGCCATCAGTCTCTCACGATTTATGTCCGAGAGAATCACCACTTGGGGCTGATCTGCCACTCGTAAATGAATGTTGTCTTTTTCTGAAGGGATATATTCTTCCAGAATGAAATGCACATTAGAGCCTCCCGCACCAAAGGAGCTTACGGTTGCCCGCAACGGGAATTCCCGTTCTTCTCCCTGAATCTCAATTACAGGCCGCTCCCATTCCTGAACCTCCCGTTGCAAATAAAATGGAGTATTACTGAAATTAATATTAGGGTTAAGCTTCTCGGCCTTAATGGTAGGAACCAGTTTTCGATGCCACAATTGCAATATGACCTTGGTTAGCTGTGATATTCCCGAAGCCGCTTCTGCATGCCCTATATTGGATTTGACTGAGCCAATGGCACAAAATTGCTGCTCAGTCGTAAATTTCTGGAATGCTTTATTCAAAGCAGCAAGTTCAATAGGGTCTCCCAATGTAGAACCATTTGCGGCTGCCTCTACATAACTGATCGTCCGGGGGTCTATACCGGCTTTCAAAAAGTTTTCTTCGACTAGTTGCGCCTGCGCATTTGGGTTAGGGATTGTATATCCATTGCTATGTCCCCCATGATTGGTTGCCGTGGATTTAATAACCGCTAAAATGCAATCTCCATCCTGTACAGCCTTATGAAGCGGTTTTAAGAGTACCGCTCCAACTCCTTCCGCTGGAAGGTACCCATCCCCATCTGCAAAGCTTCTGCTATCTTCATGACTTCCAATCAACTGATTTTGACTGGATTCAATATACTTTTTGGGACTGGTCAATAGATTCCCCCCGCCAGCTACCGCTATTTGACACTCTCCCCTGATCAGGCTTTCACATGCCATATGGACAGCTACAGCTGAGGAAGAGCTCATCGTATCAATGGATATGCTCGGTCCCTGGAAATTGAAATAATGCGACATGGGGTTTGCGACTGCAACAGACCCAAATGATGTTACCCGTTGGGCAGAGTCCGGTTCGATATCACAGGAGCAGTATTTATGATACGTAGCGCCCACATAGACGCCAACTTTGTTCTGGTGTTTCTTCTGTATTGCCTCTCGCGTATATCCTGCACTTTCAAGCAAATTCCATATTATCCCCAGGAAGAGTTGCTCCATCGGGTCCATTAAACTGATCTCATAAGGGGTGAGATGAAAGAATGCTGGCTCTGACAAGCTTATTCGTTCCATGAAACCGCCCCACTTGCAGTAGGTTTTTCCCGGCTTGTTTCTCTCCTTGTCAAAATAAAGATCGTGCTCCCAACGGTCTTTTGGAACTTCGGTAATGCAGTCCTTGCTATCTTGGAGATTGCTCCAGAACTCCTGAAGATTTTCCGCCCCTGGATATTTCCCGGACACCCCGATGACAGCAATGTCCATCGCTCCTGTTTCTTGTTTCTTCTCCTCCTGAGCCTCTACCTCGGTTGCCGAAAATTGGGGACGACGGAATATCGGAGAAGGGGCTTTTACCTGCTCCATACCAAACCATTCAATCAATTCGCCTCGATGCGATTCCAGGAAATATTCTATTAAACTCTGAATATTCGGATATTCAAAAAGTAAGGTCCTCGATAGCGGTCCGAAGTTTTTTTCCAGCTCATCGGTTAATTCCATTGACTTTATGGAGTCAACACCGTAGTTTTCCAGATTTTTGTCCTCTTCAATGCGGTGTTCCGGCAGTCCAGTGGACGAAGAGAGCAGGCTCTTTAGGTAACTTGTCATTTTTTCACGCAGCAGCTCTTCTTCCTGGCTGGACACTGCCTTATTTGTTATAGAAGTTGTGTCGGCTTTTGCACCCGCAGCTGCTGCCTGATCTATGCCAAACAAAGCGTTCAATTGGTCTCGATAGGCCTCCACAAAATATTCCGTCAAACTCCGAATATCTGGATATTCAAAAAATAGAGTCCTCGACACCTGATAGAACGTTTTCTCCAGCTGGTCGGTCAACTCCATAGACTTTATAGAATCAACCCCATAATTCTCAAAAGGTGTATTCTCTTCGATTCGATATACTGGCAGGCCAATGGACGATGAAAGCAGAGTCTTCAAGTAATGGACCGTCTTTTCACGCAGCAGGTCCGCTTCTCTGCCGGACACTTCCTTGTTTGCTGCAACAGTTGTGTCAGCTTTCGCGCCTGCCACCGCTACCTGATCTATACCAAACAAAGCAATCAATTGGCCTCGATAGGCTTCCACAAAATAATCCGTTAAACTCCGGATATCCGGATATTCAAAAAATAGAGTCCTCGACACCTGATCGAACGTTTTCTCCAGCTGATCGGTCAACTCCATAGACTTTATAGAATCAACCCCATAATTCTCAAAAGGTGTATTCTCTTCGATTCGATATACTGGCAGGCCGATGGACGTTGAAAGCAGAGTCTTCAAGTAATGGACCGTCTTTTCACGCAACAGGTCTTCTTCTTGGCCGGGCTCTGTCTTGTTTGCTGTGGAGGGAACGATGTTAGCTTCTGACCCGAGCGCCTGATCCCGAGATGCTTTACCGCTTTCTTCAAGCTGTCCCTCCATGACCATCATTGTGCTGATTAGATCTACGTCTCCTTCGATCACCATGACCTGATCCGAAATACAGGCTATGCTTTGGTACAGGGCGCTCATTCCTGTCTCTGTCCTCATCGCATACATACCCACCTTCTGCATGGCCTTCTCCGTCTCCTGGTCAGGCCGCATTCCGCCATCTTTCCATAACGGCCAATTGATGGACAGCGTTTTGCCTGTACGCTCCATGGAGGTTACCAAGGTATTGCGGTACCAGGCATATGCGTCCATAAAAGCATTCGCGGCAGCATAGTCAGACTGACCTGCATTACCACCCACTCCCGAACCTGACGAAAAAAGGATAAAGAAGTCAAGAGCAATGTCCTTACTGGCTTGGTCCAGATTTACCAGTCCCGTAACCTTGGGCGCTAGCACTGCCCTGAATTCCAGGCTAGTCTTTTTAATAATATAGTTATCCTGGATTATTCCAGCACTGTGCAGGATGCCGTTGATTCCGCCGTATGTCTGTTTGATATCTTCAATTAAGCCAAGCACAGCTTCCTTCCGCGTGACATCCGCCTGTTTGTATTCTACCCAGGCGCCCAATGCCTTCAATTCCTCCAATGAAGTCTGCTTGTCCTGATCCAGTAGGGAACGTCCAGTAAGAATCAAAGTCACTTCCTTGGCCTGACGCGCAATCTCTTTAGCAAAAATAAGACCTAAACCCTTTGCTCCTCCAGTAATCAAATAAACCCCGCGGTCTTTCCATGGAATATCCGGTGTTTCTGACGGCATTTCTGCTTTACTCCAGACAGGAATCCAACGTTTGCCTTCTGCAAACCGGATGCGGCTATCCGCAGGGTGTCGGCTGCTCGTCTTTAGTATTTCAATGAGCCCTTCCATTTTTTCTGTACCCTCAACTTCAATTAACTGACCATAGATCTTTGGATTTTCCTTTTGCGCAGTTTTGAGTATGCCGCACAGCCCAGCGAAAAGCAGCTTTTCATGCTGAGGCATCGTTACAATCTGCACCAGCACCTTGCCTTTGGGTTTGTCATTCAGGATACTTTTTATTTTTTCAAAAACCTGGACGGCATACTTTTCGAAGCGCCGATCAACCTCTTCCATACCGGATTGCAGAGTGATACATTCCATTCCTGCCAAGGAGAACTCGATATCTCCTGCAGCAATGGTATCTGTTTCGCAAAGCATTACCACATGTCGTTCGTAAGTGGGAACCATCGTGTCCTCCGCAACCGCCTGTTCTTTCCAGAAGGGTTGGAGCATCATTACACCAGGTGTTTTCTCACATGCGCCCACTACCTTGTAGGAGCATCCTTTTATACGCACGCAGACTTGGCCTGCCTCATCACACAAATCAATGTCATACTTCTGCGTATTATGACCAGCCCCGCTTCCTCTGCTATACCGGATCAACGCCCACATTTCACAGGGACATTCCCGAAAAATTTCGAGTCTCTCAATGGCAGTCGGCCGTATTTTCTGTAGAGGGTCAATGCCTGAAGGCCGCATGATATTTTCATCATTCGAAAACAAGTATGCCGGCGGCATTTGCAAAGCAGCATTTATTATAAAGGGATGCAAAACAAATAAGCCCTCAGTATTCCTTATACCGGAAGGCAACGATAGCTTGGCCAGCACTAACCCCTGTCCTATATGCACTTGTTCATTGGCCTGATGTCCCGAACTGTAGTCGGCCCCCATGCCCCACACTGCTTCATCGTCTATCCCAGGCGAAACATGCTGAAAGCACTCCATCTGCAAAGCCTGTATATCCCACGTTTCCGCTTCATTTAACATCTTCAGTTCGGCACTACCCTGGCTGTGTAAGACAGGGTCCCTGGCTTCTGTTAATCTGCTGTAGATTTTGAAGCCAATCGCTCCTTGATCTCCCGGAAAGAGCCCTATATGTATTTCTAACGGCTGATCTCCTATAGCGGGAGCATGTGTCCATACAATATCTTTAATAATGATGTTTGCCTGACCCTTCTCCTGTACTGTTAACGACTGCTCAACCGCTGCCCGCACCATTTCAAGGCATGCCGCTTCTGACAGGACAAGCTTTCCGTCAACTACGGAGTCCTTCAGATAAAACTCCTGGCCGCTAAAGGTTGAACTAAATCTTTGCTCAGAAAGTACGGAGGTGTTTTGATGCAGTAATGGATGTAGATGTGCATCTGCATTGGCGACAGGCTTTTCTTCATCTACATGTATCCAATAGCGTTCTCTGGCAAAAGGATATGTGGGTAAAGGGATACGGCGGGGCTGGACATTACCGTAAAGTCTGCTCCAGTCCATATGGACACCCTTGACCCACAAGTCTGAGATTCTGCCATACTTTTCCGTTAGAATCTGTAAATCAACCGTTTCATCGAGCGTTTTCTCCTCTGAGGCCATGTTCAAGCTCTCCTTGTCCCGCTTGGCCTGTCCCCGGTAAAGCTGTGCAATACTCTGTCTTCCTCCAATAAAGCCCCGCAACTTGCTTCTAAGTTCCTCCACTGATTCAACGACCACAGCGAGGCGCTCTTCCATCGCCTCACGTCCTGTCTGCAAGGTATAAGCCACATTCACCAAATCGTGATCGGAAAACTCATTCCGATCCATTACAGTAGCCAATTGGCTTACCTGCTCCTTCAATGCTCCATCACTTTTTGCCGACAGAACTATGACGACTGGTCTTGGAGGAGTAAAGGTATTTTGAAATTCATCCTGTTCCGCAGGGAGGTATTCCTCAAGGACGATATGAGCATTAGCCCCACCGGCTCCAAAGGAAGATATCCCGGCGATCCTCGGGTATTCCCGTTGCTCGCCGTCCTCCTCCACTATCGGACGCTCCCATTCAGAAAGCCCCTGTTGGACTACAAATGGCGTTTTGGAAAAGTTTATATTAGGGTTCAGTTTTTGGGAATGCAGGCTAGGGGCAATTTTCCGGTTTTTCATTTGCAAGATGATTTTAGCGATGCCTGCAATCCCTGCGGCCGCCTCTAAATGGCCTATGTTTGATTTTACCGAGCCGATAGCGCAAAACCCCGTGTCCTGCGTATCTTTCTTAAATGCCTGGGTAAGCCCGGTGATTTCAATAGGATCACCGAGCTCCGTTCCAGTACCGTGGGCCTCAATATAACTGACTGCCCGGGCATTTACGCCTGCTTTATCAAAAGCCTCTCTAATCAGTTCACCCTGTGCTACGGGGTTAGGCACGGTATACCCGTTTGTTTTTCCTCCATGGTTGATACGGGTTCCCCGAATAACCGCATAGATATGGTCCTTGTCTGCAATGGCTCGTGACAAAGGTTTGAGCAGTACGACCCCTGCACCTTCGCCAGGGACAAATCCATTCCCGCCTTCCCCAAAGCTTTTACACCGCCCCTCAGGCGATAGCATTCTCATCGTACTGAGAAAGATATAGCTTGAAGGATGAAGATATAAGTTGACTCCTCCAGCAACAGCCATTTCGCATTCACCGTTAAAGATATGCTCACAGGCCTCGTGGATTGCAGTTAATGAGGAAGAGCACATGGTATCAACCGGGATACTGGGCCCCTTTAAGTTCAAGAAATAGGATATTCTGTTGGCTACCGAGCTGAAGGAGGTTCGCGGAAATACGGGTTGTCCTTGTTCCCACAGCTTTGGTCCATATAGATTGAACCCCGTTCCGGTAATTCCTGCAAAGACGCCAATCCGGCCATTATACTGTTCGGCGAGCTGTTCCCTGCTATATCCTGCATCCTCGAAAACCTTCCAGCATTCTTCCAGGAATATTCGCTCCTGAGGATCCATACTCATTGCTTCCCGGGGAGATATATTAAAGAAGAGAGGATCAAAATCTGCAAAACCCTCCACGAATCCTCCATATTTACTATAGCTTTTGCCCTTCTCAACCGCTTCTTTGATGTCGGAACAGTAGAACCCTTCCCTCTTCCAGCGTTCCGCAGGGATTTCTGTTATACAGTCTTTGCCCTGTTCCAGGTTGCTCCAGTACTCTTCCATATTTTTGGCCTGCGGATATCGTCCGCTTATACCAATAATCGCTATTTGCTCGTGTTTCACACGGTCTCTGTTAGTAGCCGTGTTGCGGATACGATTGTTTTCTTCCTTTGGCAGGGGTGACAAAGAAAACTCGCTGGCAGCATGCAAGGTTGCGGAAATGGAGACGGATTTCTCTTCCGTCTTTATCGGGCTTCCGAGTCCTGTCCACCGTACGCATTCCTTGTGATAATCAGCAATAAAATATTCGGCCACTGCCTCCAACGTCTGATATTCATAAAACAAGGTCATTGATATTTCTCCAAAAATCCCCTGCAGCTTTTGATTAAGCCTTGTAATCATGATGGAGTCTATGCCATAGCTCTCCAAAGGCTCGCTGACATCAATCTTGTCAATGCTCAGCTTGGTAACTTCTCCAAACAATAGTTTTAGCTGATGTAAGGTTTTTTCCAGAAGCAGTTCAAGATTCACCTCTGAAGAAGCTGACTCTTCAACATATTCTTTCTCCTGCGGTCGGGACTCCAGGAAATACTTTTGCAATCTGGATTGCTCGCCTTCTATTACTAATAACTGATTCAGACCAGCGGCCAGACCGTTATATAAAGCCTGGATACCGTTTGAAGCTTGCATGGCTACCATGCCAATACTTTGCCAAGCCCTCTCCGTGTCATCGTCCACATGCATCCCTCCATCCTTCCAAAGAGGCCAATTGACAGATAGCGTCTGCCCTTTGCGCCCCTTTGAGGATACAAGGCTGTTTCGATACGCGGCATAGGCATCCATAAAGGCATTAGCGGCAGAATAGTCGGCTTGACCGGGGTTGCCCATAATCCCAGCTATTGAGGAGAAGAGAATAAAGAAATCCAGATGTAGCTCCTTGGTCGCCTGATCTAAGTTCACCAGTCCGGCAACCTTTGGTGCCATTACTTCCGCGAACTCTTCCTGTGATTTATTCATAATAAAACGATCCTGTATTACTCCAGCACTATGAAGGATACCATCAAGGCCTCCATACTCTTCCCTGATCTCAAGGATCAATTTGGAGACCTCTTCCTTCCGTGCTACATCTACCTGTCTGTACTCAACGCGGGTCCCCAGTGCCTTCAACTTCTCCAATATGGCCTGTTTGCCTTCGTTTAGATTTGAACGGCCTACAAGAACTAGCGTGGCTTCCCTGACTCGCTGGGCGATATCCTCCGCAAAAATAAGTCCTAAACCTCCTGCACCACCCGTAATCAAATAAGTCCCCCGATCCTTCCAGGGTACTCTTCCCGTTGTCTCAGTGGGTTTCATCTCGTTCCAACCGAGAACCAAACGTTTACCATCCTCATACCGTATCCTTTTATTCTTTGGATATTGACTGTTCTCTTTTAATTTCTCAATCACCTCTTCCAGACCTACAGATTCCAATTCTACGAGTTGCCCTACGATTTTCGGGTTTTCTTTCTCAGCTGTCTGCAGTAATCCCAACAGTCCTGCGAAAGGTTGCTGAACGCTTTGTGCGGAAACTGCAATCTGTATCAGTACGCTACCCTTGGATTCCTCTATGAGAACCATTTGCACTTCCGTGAGCAGCTGGAGGGCATACGCCTGAAAGCGTTCATCCATGCTGCTTTGGCTGGCATGCAGCTTGATGCAACGGGTTCCTTTCATGAGCGATTCAATGCTGCGCTCCGCGAAATGATCCAGTTCGCAAAGCACCACCAGATGCTGGCTAAATTCAGGGCGTGCCACTTTCTGATGAGCAACTTGCTCTTTCCAGAAAGGCTCAAGCATAAGGACTCCCGTATCCGCCAAGGACCCCGCAGTCCCTGTTCCGCTTTGCGGGGCCTCATGTGAAACCATTTGAGCTTGAAATTGGCGTATTTTTACAATGGCGTCCTCTTTCTGTATCCGTCCGCTTTTTACCTCGCCTAGAATATATTGAAAAAAATCCTTCATCTTCTATTGCCTCCCAGCACGTAGAAACTTCTCATTTACGTATACATATATTGAGGATTTCACTGGCAGCCTCATCAACAGACAGGGTATCGTTCATCATTTCATCCAAGAGTCTGCCGCACAATATATCATCAAAGTCTACATCGCTCTCACCTTGCGAAAATAATGCATAGGCTTTTACTTGATCCTTGCTTTCAGAAGCCCAGTAATGCTCTTTAGCAAAAGGGTAGGTAGGCAGGCTGATACGGTGAGGCATCTTCCCTGTGTAAAGTTTTTCCCAATCCAAATTTATCCCTTTGGCCCACAGCTCCAAAAGCTTGGTATATTTCTTTTTGGAAATCCAAAGATCGATCATTTGTTGCAAGTCTTCGTCCCCCGAAAAAATAGACAACGATTCTCTGTTACGTTTAGCCTGTCCCCTATATAGGTTGAGCATGTTATGGCGTCCATCCACAAAACTCTTTAATTTTTCCTCAAGCTCTGCGGTAGATTCCACAAGTATGGCTAAACGCTCCTCCATCGCTTCGCGCCCCACCTGAAGCGTGTAAGCAATATCCGATAGGCTTGCGGAGAATAGCTGACCCTGAAGAGCATTCAGCAGCTGCCGTCCCTTTTCCTTAAGCTGCTCCTCGCTCTTGGCTGACAACACGATCATGACAGGTCCCTGAGAAGCGGATTCTGTTCCAGACTGTTCCTGATACTCGGGAATATACTCTTCAATCACGATATGAGCGTTTGCCCCGCCTGCACCAAAAGAAGATATTCCAGCCCGTCTTGGATATTCTTTTGTGATTCCATCGGTTGTAATTACCGGTCTCTTCCATTCCTCCAGGCTTTGCTGAACGATAAATGGAGTATTGTTGAAATTAATTTCAGGGTTCAACTTCCTTGAATGTAAGGATGGTACTAGCTGGCTGTGCTTTAGCTGCAACAATATTTTAGTCACTCCTGCAATGCCTGCTGCACTCTCACAATGGCCTATATTGGATTTGACCGCCCCTATGGCGCAGAACTGCTTATCCTTTGTGAATTTTTCGAAAGCCCTTGTCAGTCCTGCAATTTCAATAGGATCTCCCAGAGCTGTACCGGTTCCGTGGGCTTCAATATAACTGACTGTCCTTGCATCGACATCCGCACGCTGGAGCGCTTCTTCAATCAACCAGGATTGAGCTTGAGGGCTAGGTACTGTATAACCGCTGGTTTTACCTGAAGCATTAAGCATGCTCCCTTTGATTACTCCATAAATATGGTCGCCATCTGCAATGGCCTTCTCCAACGGCTTCAACACGATCGCGCCGACACCCTCTCCGTCGACGAATCCATCTGCCTGATCTCCGAATGACTTACATTCACCCGTTTTAGAAAGCATCGTCATAGCCGACAGCTTGATATAGTGTATAGGGTCTACAATCAAGTTGACTCCCCCGGCAATGGCACACTCGCTTGTACCGCTATACAGACTTTCCAAAGCCAAATGGATCGCCGTCAATGAGGAAGAGCAAGCGGTATCTAAGGACATACTCGGACCTTGGAAATCCAAATGATAGGAAACCCGGTTTGAGATGGAATTATATTGAGGTCCCAAACCGTAATTTCCGTTCATAACGCCTGCAAATACACCGACTCTTCTACTCTCACAAAGATTGGCAGGGGTATACCCAGCATCCTCTATGCTTGCATATGCGGCTTCCAGGAAAAGTCTTTCCTGCGGATCCATTGTTTCGGCTTCTGCGGGAGAAATCTTAAAAAATAGCGGATCGAATAAATCAATGCCTTCGATAAAACCGCCCGATTTCGTATAGATTGTGCCCCTTTTCCCTTTTTCTTGGTCAAAGTAGGCCTTCCAATCCCAACGGTCTTTCGGAATTTCAGTTATGCAATTTTTACCTTCTCTTAGATTATTCCAATATTCCTCTATATCACGAGCTCCCGGATAGCGTCCTGACATCCCAACAATCGCAACATCCCTAATATTGGAGGATCGTGTCGTTGGCTTTTCCTTTGTGCTGTCAGAAGGCTTAAGGAAACGCCCTCCCCGGTCAAACTTCATTGGGACAGTAGCGAGTAATTGTGAAGCAGGGACCTCTTCAACTCTGGAAGTCTCTTCGGTCAACTCCTGTTCCTTCATTCCTACCAGCTTCTTCAACGAGTCCTTTTGCGTTTGAAGAAGGTATGCTACTAGATCATCTATGGTGTTGTACTCAAAAAACAGCGTGCTGGCAAAATCCTCGATGACTTCACGCAAAACATTTGTGATTTGCACAACCAATATCGAGTCGATTCCATACTCTTCCAGGGCAACCGTTGAGTCGATACTTCCCGGTTCCATTTTTAGCGTCTCACCAAGCAAATGTTTAAAGTACGCCGTACTTTTTTCACGCAGCACATGCTCTACCTCTGCTTGTGCTACCTCTATTTTGGGTTGAGATTGTTGTTTCACTGATACCGTTTCTACGGTTCTTTTCTCTATCAATATTGATCTTCGTTTGTGCTGTCGCTTTTGCCGAACCAAGCCATCGCTTTGGGCTGCAACAATCTGCTGGCCCCAATCATGCGCCTCTTGCGCCGGGAAGAACGCTGCATGGAAGCCTTCTTTGTCCAGTACGGTTTCCCATATTTGAGGGTGAAGCCCTGGACATCCAGGAATACGCCATTCCGGATCCTCATACGCCCACCAGCCATCTAGCAATCCGAAGGTAAGGTGGGTAAACACGCTACTACCTGTGATTTCATTGAGCAGGAGCAAGCCGTTGCTTTTCAAAACCGCTTTAGCATTACGTAACGCCTGGCGGATGTCTTTTGCGGTATGAAGTACATTAGCGGCAATGACAATATCATATTTACCCGTCTCAACACCTTGCCCAGCAATAGGTTCTTCAACATTAAAAATCTGGTAGCTGAGATACGGATTATGCGGCCCATACTCTTTTTCCGCGTGCATCAAAAAGGCTTTGGAAATATCGGTATAGCAATATTCCTGAATGTGTTTGCGGTATGGGCGCAATTTCAGGAATAGCGTGGCACTGGTTCCTCCGGTGCCCGCTCCGATTTCCAGAATTCTGATTTTCGCAGTGGAGTCGGCCATAATCCTCTCCTGAATATAAGCGGCAGTAGTATCGGCAAGTACTTCATTAAAGTAGTCCACCACCAGATTGTTCTTGTAAATTCCTTCCACTAGTTCCATTGAGGAATTGGGAAAGATGACTTCAGTCGCAGGCGATTTTCCGGTAAGCACTTCCGGTAAAGCCCGTAGCGTTGTCTCAACCAAATTAACCCTTGCTCTCATCTGCGGATATTGTAGCCATGTACGCTTGCGCTCTTCCCATTCCTGCCAGACATCATCTCGATCCGTCAAGCTGGAGTTTCTACCTGATAGGTCGTTATCCATCTGTGTCAAAATCTCCATGCTCTCTTTCAGCCATTTGCCATATAGCTCAGGTAGTCCGAGTTTATTTTTGAACTCGTCGACGGACTGACGATCTGTCCCTGATAACCCCATGGACAAGAGCTGCTCCCGCAACAACCTGCTTAGGAGATGTTCCATCTCCCTTTCCTGGAGGTCGCCCATATCGTCTGCAGCATAGTTTTCGATAAAATGGCTTCTTGATTGTATTGCTGTAGCAATATTTTCCTGTATATCCCTGAGATTCGGATCCGAATTAGGCGGGTAGAGATCAATCTCTTCCGTCGGATTAGTCCCTTCCATCTCCAAATGTCTTGTTGTTTTCATAAGCCCCATTTGGTCAACTGGTGAGGCAAGAAGCGTCTCAAGCGCCTCCATCCCCTCCTGCGGGTCAATGAGCCCAACACCTATTTGCGCCAGTCTGGAGTAATTTTCTACCTCCTGCCCTCCATTTTGAGAGGCATTGTTTTCGCCGCTCCCCCAGTATCCCCAGTTCATGACCTTCACCGGACAACGCCATTCCTGCGAAAGACGATGCGCAAACGCGTCTTTAAAGGTACTTCCGGCAGCATAGCTACTTTGTCCCGGATTCTTTACATAGGTAATCATGGAAGAGAAGAACAATACGAAATCCAACGGCTCATTTTGGAAGACCTGAGCCATGCGTACACTTACATCAACCTTTGCTGAAAGCCCTGACCGGAGCTCTTCCTCCGTCAAATCTTCCAAGCCCTTCTCCAAAAATGAAATGGCTGAGTGGACCACTCCGTTTATGTTGGAGTACCGCTGTTTTATTTCCTCATATGCCCGCTGCAGCTCCCTTTCGTCTGCTACATCCGCCGTGATATAGCATGGAACAGGTCCCAGGCCTTCAAATCCGTCCAGTTTGGCCTGGATAGAGGCATCCTTTTGCCTTCTGCCTAGCCACACCATCTGGGCCTGGTAGGTACAGGCCATATACTTGCTCCAAGCCTCTCCGATAGTGCCGGCACCCCCGATGACCACATAGACGCCTCCGGTTTTGTATAGCGTCTGTCCTTTTAAACCTGAAGTCTGTTTGAATGGGACCAAGTGCTGCCGGTACCACTGCCCATTTCTGTAAACCCACATCCGTCCTTGTCGGTCCGAAGGCAGCGTAAACATATCGGATAGCGGCCAGTCATCATCGGATTGCAGGTCAAGGATACGGATTTTCCAGTTCGGATATTCTTTGGCCATGGTGCCTACCAGCCCATGAAGACTTGCGTGAGTCGGGTTGACTGTATCGTTCTGATCCATCGGCTGAGCTTGATTGGTTATCGTTGTCCAGCCTTGCTTTTTCGTCCCGTATCCCAATAAAAGCATCGCTTTGACCATTCTAAAGAAGAGAAGGACTCCCTGCTCCTGTTCCTTGATCAAGGACTCGGCAGTCACCGATTCGACGGAAACACAGGGTGCAATCCACAGGATATGGTCAACGGCTCCATATTCTTCTACCTTTGAGGCAACTGTTTCAATGGAATCGTGCGCTTGAAGCTCCAAGAAATGCGCCCTAGGATAATACTCCCGGATGGCCTGTCTGTCTTTGTCAGTACCACCTGCAATGACCAATCGGTCTGTCGGTGACGGGGAAACGACATCTTTTTTTACAGCAGCAGGGTCCCATTTCGGGATGAGCATTACGGATCCTACAAGCGGGTCGGCGGCACTTTCTCCTGCCGCTGCGCCTTGTGCATTTTCAATGCCGACTTCTCCTTCCAGCGCCCGGGTGGATAATCCTGTTATTCTGACGCAAATAGTTCCTTCCTCATCACACAAGTCAATATTAAGCTTCTGTACCTTGTCTTCTTTCTTGCTGCCCTCGCTGTATTGAATCAACGACCACATGTTCGGGGTGCATGCCCCATAAATCTCAATCTCTTGGAGGGCAAACGGCATATGAGGCGTAGCTGGTACAGCGCTACCCGACAACCCTCCGTTCTCTTGGCCCATAATTAGCCCGATGGATGCATGCAAGGCCGAATCCAGCAAGCTGGGGTGAAGAACCAAGCTGTCCGCCATATTAGAAATGAAGGAAGGCAATGCCAGCTTGGCTAGTACCCTGCCCGGATGTGTATATACCTTCTCCACACATCTGTATGCCGGGCCATAATCCATTCCCATTTCCTCGAAGATTTCATAACATTGCGATCCGTTAAACCTGTGTTGACCAAAATCTGCCTGTAACGCCTTAAGGTTTAGTGTCGGTTTTTGCTCTACGCAAACCTGCACCGCATCACCTTGGCTATGCACGGTATGCCCTCTTTCGCTTCCTACTTGCCCGCTATACACTTCAAAGCTGATTTTTCCAGTGTCTTCCAGGTAGAGCCTGGTGTGTACAGAAACTGGCTGGTTATCCACCACAATGGGCCGAATCCAGTTTACATTTTTCAAACGGATTCCTGTTGTGCTGTTGTCCATATCTCCTGTGGAACGTTCTACAGCCGCCCGTACCATCTCAAGATAGGCTACGCCAGGCAGAACCTTTTGACCTTTCACAACATGATCCTTGAGGAAAAATTCCTCGCCTGTAAACGTTGAACTGAACCGCTGTTCCAGAAAGTCTGAAGTGTTCTGATGCAGTAAAGGTGTCAAAAAGGATGATTGGGACGAAGCGGCTTCTGTTATTGCGGCGCTCTTTTCCTCATGTACGGGTATCCAATAGCTTTCTCTGGCAAAAGGATAGGTTGGCAGACTCATCCTGCGAGGCTTCACATCCTCATAAAGCTTGTTCCAATCCAAAATCAGTCCCGTAACCCAAAGTTCAGCGAGCTTTCCATACTTCCCTTTGTCCACCCATGCATCAATCATTTTAGCCATATCTTCATCGACTTCCTGAGTGACAAGCCCTCCTCTATTACGCTTTACCTGTCCTCTATACAGTTCTTCTACGCCTTCCTTTTTTTGTAGGAAGCCTTCCAATTTCCAGTCAAGCTCTTGGATGGATTTTGCAATGATCGCCAGACGTTCGTCCATCGCTTCTCGCCCGATTTGCAGCGTGTAGGCGATATCTGAGAGACTTGTATGCGGGTCATTCAGCTCTCTGAGTGCAGACAGCAATCTTTGCACCTGCTCGTCCAGTCTTTCCTTATTTTTGGCCGACAACACGACTATGACAGGATTCAGGGATACAGGCGCAGCTTGCTGCTGACTAGCTTCTTCTGGAATATATTCTTCGATAACCACATGAGCGTTAGAGCCCCCAGCACCAAAGGCCGATACTCCTGCTGCCCTTGGGTATTCTCTGGTTTCACCGTTGATAGCAACTACTGGTCTTTTCCACTCTTCTAACCCTTGCTGAACTTTAAAGGGACTATCGCTGAAGTCGATATTGGGATTTAAGGTACTTGCATGTAGCGAAGGCACGATTTGTTTATATTTCAACTGCATAAGCACCTTTGTCACCGCGGCGATACCAGCAGCACTCTCACAATGCCCGATATTAGACTTCGCCGACCCGATTGAACAGAACTGCTTATCGCCGGTATATTTCCGGAAGGCCTTCTGTAAGCCTGCAATTTCAATCGGGTCTCCCAGTGGAGTTCCTGTTCCATGGGCTTCTATATAGCTGATGGTTCTGGGGTTGATTCCTGCCTCCTTAATTGCCTGACCAATCACACGGGCCTGTGCGTTGGGGTTAGGTACGGTATAGCCGTTGGTTTTTCCCCCGTGGTTCACTGCAGTTCCTTTGATAACTCCATATATCCGGTCTCCGTCTGCTATGGCTTTGGCTAATGGCTTGAGCAGCAAAGCCCCGACTCCTTCTCCCGGTACATATCCGTCTCCCTGTCCGAAGCTTTCACATCTCCCATTGCTTGATGCAAAACTTCCCTGTCCCAACAATAGGTATTTGTTAGGATGGATGGAGACGTTGACCCCTCCTGCTACTGCCAGTTCGCATTCTCCATGCTGTAGTCCATGACAGGCCATATGAATTGATGTCAGTGACGAGGAGCACATGGTATCTACAGCGATACTTGGCCCTTGAAAATTACAAAAATACGATACCCGGTTGGCAACCGCCGAGGCATTCCCGAGAAGTCCAATCATCCTTCCCTTGGCTTGTTCCTGGGCTCCATAGAGTTGATACTCATGGTACATCACTCCGACGTAAACCCCGACATTGCCTTCTATGCCGCCAAGCTCCCGCTCTGCACAAAGGGTTTCTCTCGTATAACCTGCATCCTCTATCGTTTCATAAACGCATTCCAGGAATAAGCGCTCCTGCGGGTCCATCGTTTCCGCTTCCCTTGGCGAAATATTGAAAAACAACGGGTCAAACCAGTCCACTCCATCGATGAACCCTCCCCACTTGCTGTAGGTTTTTCCGGGCTTGCCTCTGTTTTCATTAAAGTACAGACTGTGATCCCAGCGTTCCTTAGGAATCTCTGTAATGCAATCCTTTCCATCCCTTAGGTTGTCCCAGAACTCTCGGATACCCAATGCTCCCGGATATCTCCCCGACACGCCGATAATTGCAATGTCTAATGCCTTCTTCTCCTGATGTGGCTGTATACCTGTCGGGAAAAGCCATGGACGCCTACGATTAGCCGATATCGAGACTAAAGGCTCTATGGTTGCTTTTATAGGTACTTTCGGGCCTGCATCAGGAGCCGTATTCTTCTCTGTCGCTTCTACAGCATCAATCAGCCGACCGCGATACGATTCAAGGAAATAACCCGTCAATGACCGGAGATTCTGGTATTCAAAAAATAATGTTTTCGGTAATGAGCCGAAAGTCTTTTCCAATTCATTGGTAAGCTGCATAACCAGTATGGAGTCAATCCCATACCTGTCCATTGGTGCATTTACATCTATACTTTCAGCGGGCAGCTTGATCACGGTTGAAAGTACCGTTTTCAAATAACCCTCCGCTTTTTCCCTTAGCCATTCTTCTCCGATAAGCGGTGCTCCTCCGCTTTCCATTACAGATCGGCCTGAGACATCAGTTTCCGAGAGCTGGCCTAAAATTGCCGCTTTAATCCTTTGGGGATACCCTTCGATCACCATAACCTGACTTCTGCCGGAAGACAGGCTTTGATACAAAGCTTTGATTCCATTCTCCGTTTGCATGGCAATCATGCCCAGGCCTTGCATCGCCCTTTCCGTTTCCAGGTCGACATGCATGCCTCCATCCTTCCACAGAGGCCAGTTTATCGACAGCGTTTGCCCCTGGCGCTGCTTTGCTGTCACCAAAGCATTTCGATAGGAGGCATACGCATCCATGAATCCATTAGCAGCGGAGTAGTCAACCTGTCCTACATTGCCAAGGCTTCCTGCGCCTGAAGAAAATAAGATAAAGAAGTCCAGAGGCAGGTCTCTGCTGGCCTGGTCCAGATTCATCACCCCTGAAACCTTCGGAGTCAGCACTTCTCTAACCTCTTCTTTAGTCTTCTTGATGATGAAGTTGTCCAGAATCACTCCGGCTGTGTGCAAAATACCGTTAAGGCCGCCAAATTGCTCGACGATGCCATGAATTAGCCCGGTAACCGATTCGTTGTGGCCCACATCCGCCTGTTGATACTCTATATGACCGCCCAGCACTCTCAGTTCGCTCAACAGAGCCTTTTGGTCCGCAGAAAGTGATGACCGACCCACCAATACGACGGTGGAGTTTTTCACATTGCGCACAATGTCTCTGGCAAAAATGAGCCCCAGGCCGCCTAAGCCACCAGTAATGAGATAAATCCCACCATCTCTCCACGGCAGGTCTGCATCTTCACGTAAGGCTTCAATTTCTTGCCACATTAAAGCCTGTCGTTTGTCCCCTTGGTACCGTATCCGTTCGTTATGCCGGTCACTTCGGTTCCCTTGTAGTTTCTCAATGATTCCTTCGAAATCATTCTCTACATCAAGCTCAAGCAACTGACCCATGACATTCGGATTTTCTTTTTGAGCGGTTTTCAGCATTGCAAAGAGCCCGGAATAAACCTGTTGGTCCTTCCGAGCGCGGGTTGCAAGCTGTATCAAAACTTTCTGTTTTGGGATGTCTAGCAGGATGCTTTGCAATTCTTCAAATATCTGAATGGTATAATCTTCAAACCGACTGTCCATATCCATGCTGGAGGACTGTAAAACAAGGCAGCGAGTACCATCCATGTGGGCTTCAATATCCTCCCCGGAGATACCATCCACTTCACACAGGATCACAACATGCTGGATATCTTCGTTAGCGTTCACCCCTGTGGTGACAGGCATCTCCTGCCAGATAGGCTCAAGCATCAGTGTACCCATATCCTCAGTGATGCTGGCTTGCCGCACATCTCCTTCCAAAGCTCTGGATAAAAGCCCTTTGAGCTGCACGCAAATCTTCCCGGTCTCATCGCACAGATCAATATCCACCTTGCTTAATCCATTCGACGTCTCTTCACTCCCATGTTGCGAGATCCGGGCCCACATCACTGGAGTGCATTTTTCGGATATCTTCAGTTCCTCCAAAGCAAAGGGTAACGCAGGCTTGCCTACAGGCAAATTTTCTTCCGAACCCATTACCAAGCCGATTGTGGCCTGCAAAGTTGAATCCATCAAAGCTGGATGCAGTACAAATTCAGTTTGAGTATGGAGTACAGCGGATGGTAGGGACAGCTTGGCCAGCACGTAATCCTTTCCTCGAAAGATTGCCTCAATACCACGGTGTGCGGGTCCATAGTCTATCCCCATGGCTTTGAAAGCTTCATAGCATTGGCTCGAAGAAAGTGGTGTGAGGGTACAGTCTGCCCGTAAGACATTCAGGTCCAGATACTGTATCTCCCCAACCCTCTCCAACACAGCCATTCCCTGACTGTGTATAATACCTTCAGCGTCGGCCCCTTCCATCCCGCTGCATATTTCAAACGCAATCTCTCCATTGTCCTGGGGATATAGACTGATGAGTACCCTGACCGGTCCGTCTGCTACAACCACAGGCCGAGCCCATACGATATTTTTCAGCTGAATATGGGTCCCGCCTTCTACTACGGCCCCCACTGCCTCTTCTACAGCTGCTCGCACCATTTCGAGGTAAGCCACCCCGGGTAATGTTTGTTGACCCTTGATTCTGTGGTCTGACAGGAAAAATTCCCGGCCTGTAAAAGTAGAGCTATAACGTTGTCCGGAGAGATCGGAAATATTCTGATGCAATAAAGGATGAATTTGGGCAGTCATAGCCAGATTTACACTGCCTTGTCCAGTGTCTGTTTCGGATAACCAATAGCGTGCCCTTTCGAAAGGATAGGTCGGCAGACTGATTCGTCTGGGCTTGATATCTCCATAAAGTGCGTCCCATTCAATGCTTGCGCCATTGGCCCACAATTTGGCTACCTTATCAAGTCTTTTCTTCTCAGTCCAGGCCCGAACCAGGGTTCCGGTGTCTTCGTCCGAATCCAAGAGTTCGATTCCGCCACCTGGATAGTTCACACGGCCGATCAGCACTTTTTCCGACGAGTTTCCGTTAATAAAATGTTCAAGTTCATCTATCAGATTTTCTCTTGAATCCGTCAAAAACGCGAGACGCCAGTCCATGGCCTCTCTTCCCACTTGCAAGGTATAGGCCAGGTCCGTGAGATTAACGCTTTCGTGCAACTTAACAAAATTCATCATATCTGCTGCATAGGTTTTCAAGGATTGTTCACTTTTAGCGGACAGCACAAATAGTCCCGGGTTGTCTTTACCCACTGGGGGTAGATTCACCGCAGAGACTACAGGAACATATTCTTCAATAACCATATGAGCGTTAGTGCCGCTAAATCCGAAAGAACTTACGCCCGCACGCCGGGGTACTCCCGGTTCGGGCTCCCAGCTTTGCAGACTGGTGTTAATATAGAACGGGCTATCCTCCAGAGAAATATGCTCATTTAAGGATTCGAAATGAATGGTAGGCGGCAATTGGTGGTGCTTCATGGCCAGCAGCACTTTCATCACACTGGCCACTCCGGCCGCAGTCATCATATGACCCATATTGCTTTTCAGTGACCCCAATGCGCAATAGCCCTTCTTGCTTGTATAGGATCGGAATGATTCCGTAAGTCCCTCCACCTCGATAGGATCACCCAGCTTTGTTCCTGTTCCGTGGGCCTCTATCATGGAGATGGTTTCGGGATGAATGTTAAACCGTCGATATACGTCTTTTTCCAGCGAGATTTGTGAATTTACACTTGGGGCAGTTATTCCGTTGGTTTTTCCATCCTGGTTCATTCCCCATCCCCGAATAACTCCATATATGGAGTCCTTGTCTCTGACTGCATCAGAGAGCCGTTTTAATAAAATGACCCCAACTCCTTCTCCGGGGACAAACCCGTTTGCACGGGCATCAAAGGTAAAGCACCGTCCATCCTTGGACAGCATTCCTGCCTTGCTAGTCATAACATGCATCCCCGGACCAGCCATAATCATGACTCCGCCTGCCAGAGCAAGGTCACTTGTTTCTAAAAGGAGACTGTTGCAGGCTTCAGCAATAGCCACCAGAGAGGAAGAGCATGCGGTATCAATAGCCAAAGAAGGACCTTTCAAATTTAGCAGATACGAAATCCGAGCGGATAGAATTGAAGGAGACCCTCCCATAAGAACCTGCGCATTTAACCCCTGCCCACTCATGGACCTCCCATAATCACTGGCTGCACAACCTACAAAAACACCGCAGCGGCTCTCCGACAGTGAGGCTGGATTTAATCCGGCATCTTCAATGCATTTCCAGCTGCTTTCAAGAAACAGGCGCTGTTGAGGATCCATCATCTCTGCTTCTGCAGGGGATATATTAAAGAACAACGGGTCAAATTTATCTACATCCTCTAAAACACCCATCCATTTGCTATAGGTTTTTCCCTGAGCCTTGGGATCGGTATCGTAATATTCATCGATTGACCATCGCGTTGAAGGGATTTCCGATATACAATCCCTGCCCTGAGCCAGATTGTCCCAAAATTCAGCCAAAGTCCTGGATTCTGGGAATTGCCCTGCCATACCAATAATTGCGATAGACTCCTTATGTTCCTGACCGCGCGGCATATCTGGCATAGCTTTTTTAGAATCAGCATGCTTGACCGTTTTGTGGGAATCATTGCTATTCGGCAGCTGTCCATAGGCAAATTGAATCCGTTCTTTAACCTCTTGCTGATTTACAAACGTTTTATCCTGCATTTTTATTTCTTTTTCAATAGTAGCCGCCAGCTTTTCTCTTATCGATTGGGCCATATGGTTTTTCAGCTCAATTAATGACTCCCTGGGAGACTCGGACAGTTTTCTTGCCAGCTGCATGGCGTACGGCACCACTTCATTTCTCGGCACTACCGGAAAAGGAACCCCTTTGGTTTCCAGTTCCGAACCACTATATCTAGTACCTGTAAATAAAATTTCCTGTGCCATACTAACCCCGAATTTCTCAGGGAAAATCAGGGTCGAACCCGCTCCGGGAGTAAAGCCGTACTTCATAAAGTTAGTAGTATAGATGCTTTCCCGACTCATCACGATAAAATCGCAAAACATCCCCATGCACCAGCCAGCACCAATCCCATGTCCCTGCATAGCAGCGATGACGGGCAGCTTGCAATCCAAAGCAATCTTGTAAACATTGGTATCGCTATATTTCGCCTTTCCCTCATGGATAGCCAGCAACCCCTCTTGGGTGCCTCCTGTGGCAAAGTAGGTGTCATATCCCGTCAGAATCACAACTTTATAATTCTCGTTAGCCTGCACTGTCTCAAACGCCTGATTCAGGCCAATAATTAGTTCATCGGAAAATGTATTTTTGTGCGCCGTGTCCTTCATTTTCAACAAGACAATCCCGTGCTCAAATTCCTGCAATTCAACCACAGACTGTACCTTCATTTGGGGGGCGCTTATCTCCTGCCCATCCTCCGACGTGTGGAAGCTGTCCAATGGTTGCAACGTGAAAGCCCGTCCTTCTGATAATTCCTGTGGACTGGCTTCCAATGATTCATCCGGGAGCTCGCCAATAAATTGAAGCAATTGTTTTTCAGCATCTTCATAATTGATTTCCCCTGCTTGCACCGCACGAAAAATATCTTTTGAATCCATAAACATGTCCTCCTAGCTGTATGAAATAGGACAAATATCGTGTTGGCTGTCTACGAGTGTAATTGGTTGAATAACTGGTCGGCCTGTTCAAAATCTAACTCACCCTGCAGTACTTTCTGTAACAAGACTTGCATGGGCTGCTTAGGCTTCGGCTCTGTAGGAGCCTGATTTGTATCTCCCGCCGACTTGTTCAATTCCTTTGCCAAAAATTTGGAGAATTCTTTAATGTTAGGATAGTCGTACACTCTGGTTGCCGGAATAGCTGTTCCAAAGCGTTTATTCACAGCCTGCACCCACTCTACACCTATAATGGAGTCCAGTCCCATATCAATAAATTGATCATCCCGGCCAATATCCATTTCATTCATACTCAAGGATTTCGCAAGACTTTCTACCAGTTCCTTCTCCAATGTTTCTATCCGTACAGCCGTTGGCGCATATGTCGACCGCTTTGCCTCATCCCTGGCAACAATGGGCGGCGGCGAAGAAGGCTTGGCCTCAGGTTGCGGCGGGGCAGGCTTGGATTCTGCCAGCACAGCTGACTTTTCTGGCTTATCTGCTACCATCTGGATGTTGGAAACGGAGCTTAGCAAAATGCCCTGCGGTTTTTCAGGTACTTTCGCCAAAGTCTGTCTCTGCACATTATCGTTGCTATGGTTAACTGCAGGAGGGCTGGAAACGAACTCTTGTACCGACACATCGACTACAGGAGTTTCCGCCTCGACGTCCCGGGATTCGCCCCCACGCGCGAAGATCCAATAGCTCTCCTTGGCAAATGGATAAGTTGGCAGACTAATCCGACGAGGGCTGGTATTCTCATAAAGTCTAGTCCAATCGAAGAGTAGCCCCTTCACCCAAAGCTCCGCCAGCTTTGTATACTTCCCCTTGCTTATCCAACTATCCACCATTTTTGCCATGTCTTCGTCTGCCTCAAGAACAGCTAGGATGTCTTTATTCTTCTTTGCCTGACCCAAATACAGCCCGTCAATATCCTCATTCCCCGCTAAAAAACTCTCCAGCTTTTCTGTAAGCTCACGGGTAGACTTAACTATGACTGCTAGCCGTTCTTCCATGGCTTCCCGTCCCACCTGCAGAGTAAATGCTATATCCTCCAGGCTGGTTTGCGAGTATTCCGGCGCTTTGAGTTCAGCAAGCAGTCTTTGCACCTGTTCATCCAGTCGATCTTTATTCCTCGCCGACAGCACGATCATTGCCGGATTTTGCAGTGGAATGGTAACTTGTCTAGTCTCCTGCTCCTCAGGGATATATTCCTCAATGAGCACATGTGCGTTGGAGCCTCCGGCGCCAAATGAGGAAATACCTGCGATTCTTGGGTATTCAACTGTCTTCCCATTCATTGTGACGACGGGTCTTTTCCACTCTCCCAGCTCCTGCTGAACTATAAAAGGACTATCGCTAAAATCGATATTCGGGTTTAGTGTTTTTGAATGCAATGAAGGCACGATTTGTCCGTATTTGAGCTGAAGGAGCACCTTTGTAACTCCGGCGATCCCTGCCGCGCTCTCACAATGCCCAATATTTGATTTTGCCGATCCGATTGCGCAAAATTGCTTATCCTCCGTATATTCCTGGAAAACTTTTTGCAATCCGGCGATTTCAATGGGGTCACCTAAGGATGTCCCGGTGCCATGCGCTTCGATGTAACTAATGGTTCTGGGGTTAATTCCTGCTTTCTTAAAGGCCCTTCCAATTACACTGGCCTGCGCATTGGGATTAGGAACTGAGAATCCGTTTGTCTTCCCTCCATGATTCACCGAGGTCCCCTTTACGACCCCATATATATGGTCGCCATCTGCAATAGCTTTGGACAGTGGTTTGAGCAGTACGGCTCCTACGCCTTCTCCCGGCACATATCCATCTCCGCCTTGTCCAAAGCTTTCGCACCGTCCTTTACTCGATACAAACCTGCCTTGCCCAAGCATCAGGTATTTGTTCGGATGAATGGATACATTGACGCCGCCAGCAATGGCAAGCTCACACTCGCCTTGTTGCAAGCTTTGGCAGGCCAGATGAATGGTCGTCAATGAAGAAGAACACATGGTGTCCACAGCCATGCTCGGACCGTGGAAGTTACAGAAATAAGATACCCGATTTGCGATGGAAGCCGGATTGCCAGGAACGGCAATCATTCTGCCCCTAGCTTGTTCCTGTGCCCCATAAAGCTGGTATTCTTCATACATGACCCCGACAAAAACACCCACATTCCTATCCTGCCCAAGGCCCCGCTCTAGTCCAAGCGCTTCCCGGGTATAGCCTGCATCCTCTATCGTTTCATAGACGCATTTCAGGAATAGACGCTCCTGAGGATCGATTATCTGTGCTTCTCTAGGAGAGATATTGAAAAACATGGGGTCAAACTGATCCACACCTTTGATAAAGCCTCCCCACTTGCTGTAAGCTTTTCCGGACTGGTTCCTGTCCTCGTCAAAGTGCATGCTGTGATCCCAGCGATCTTTGGGAATTTCCGTAATGCAATCCTTCCCATCGCGCAGATTGTTCCAGAATTCCCGTATGTTTTCTGCATCGGGATACATGCCCGACAAACCAATAATGGCAATTTCCTCTGATTCGCCTGCTCTTTTCGGTTGCGGTTGGAAACTTGCCTGAACTGGCATGAAACGCGATTGCTTCCGACTATCAGAAAGTGACCTTCCCGGGTCGTTTTCCATCGTAGAAGGCTTGAATTCTTTCGCAGGGTTGACCTCTGTCTCGATTCCAAGCAATTTAATCAGCTGCTTCTGGTGGACTTTAAGGAAATATTGGGTCAATTCCCGGATATTCTGGTATTCAAAAAATAAAGTTTTGGGCAGTGTTCCAAACGTTTTCTCCAACTCACGGGTTAGCTGTTTAATCATAATGGAATCAATGCCGTACTTCTCCATAGGGGCATCGGTTTCAATCTGCCTTGCCGGCAGCCTGATGGATGTAGCGAGCAATTGCTTTAAATAATTTGCCGCTTTTTCGGCAAGCAGGTCTTGTCCGATGACCGAACCCATCTCGCTTTCCCTTATCATAGAGGAGGCATCTCCAGCCTGATTCAGGGACGGTTGCTGCAGGAGCGTTTCTCTTAGCTGACTGGCATGCCCTTCCAACACCATGACTTGATTCTTTTCGGAAGCCAGGCTCTGATACAAAGCCCGAATTCCTGCACCAGTCTCCATTGCAAACATCCCCATCCCTTCCATGATCTTTTCTGTTTCCCCATCAATACGCATTCCGCCTTCTTTCCAGAGTGGCCAATTGACTGAAATCGTCCGCCCCTGGCGTTGTTCTCGCTCTACCAGCGTATTACGGTACTTGGCATAGGCGTCCATAAAGGCATTGGCAGCAGCATAGTCAGCCTGCCCTATATTCCCGAGGCTCCCTGCAACGGATGAAAAAAGGATGAAGAAGTCCAGCGGGATTTCCTTGCAAGCCTGATCCAGATTCACCAATCCCGTAACCTTTGGTGCCAAAACGTTTTGCAATTCCTCCCGTGTTTTTTTAATAATGAAATTATCGCTAACCATTCCTGCGCTGTGCACAATTCCGTCCAGCTTCCCAAACTCTTCCTGAATATCCCGAATCAAAACTTCAACGGCCCTTTTATCGGCGACATCGGCTTGTCGGAATACTACTCTTGCACCTAAAGCCTCTATCTCCTCAATCCTTGCTTTGGTGTCACCACGAAGCGGGGAGCGTCCGACAAGAATTAAAGCGGTATCCCTGGCCTGTCGTGTAATTTCTTCGGCAAAAATCAAACCGAGACTTCCGGTTCCGCCGGTAATTAAATATACTCCCCTGTCTTTCCACGGAATGCTGATCGCTTCCCCGGAGGCTTTAATTTCCGTCCATACGGCAACATGCCGTCTACCTGATTGATAGCGGATATGTGGTTCTATAGAACCGCGACTGTTTTCTTGCAGGATATTTATCAGACCTGCTGGATCCTGCTCCACATCCATTTCTATCAATTGGCCAACCAGTACTGGATTCTCCAGCCATGCTGTTTTTAAGAGTCCGGAAAGTCCCGAGAATACCTGTTGGTGATCCTGCACCGGAACGACAAGCTGAACCAATGTTTTGCCTTTGGATTCCGTTTTAAGAATATGTTGAATTGCCTCAAACACCTGTGTCGCATAAGTCCTAAACCGTGCATCAATGCTCTTCTCTTCGGATTGGAGAATGAGGCACTGCACCCCGTTCATTTGCGATTCAATAATTTCCCCGGAAATATATCCCGGTTCGCATAAAATTACCAGATGCTGTTGATAGTCAGGTGCTGTTCCTTCCAGAGCAATCGCTTGTTCTTCCCACACAGGCTCAAGCATCAAAGTCTCAGGTGCAGTCCATTCATCTGGGCCACCTGTTCCTCCTTCAGCAACTCGTGATAAAAATCCCTTCATCCTCACACAAACATTCCCCTGCTCGTCACACAAATCGATATCTAACTTTTGCAGCGGGCCATCCTGCCTGCTGTCTTCACTATTACGGATCCAGGCCCACATCTCTGATGTGCATCTGTTAAATACCTCTAACTCTTCCAATGCAAATGGTAAAGCTGGCTTAATGGAAGCTTTGCGATCACCTGCACTCATAATCAAGCCTATCGTCGCCTGAAGAGCGGAGTCCATCAAACTGGGGTGCATCACATAATGCTCCATCGTATGGTAAACGGAAGAAGGCAAGGACAACTTGGCAAGCGCTTGACCCACTCCGATATATATTTTCTCAATTCCCTGATGTCCCGGCCCATAGGAAATCTGCATCGCCGCAAACGCCTCATAGCACTGACGGGATGAAACGGAGCCCAGACTGCACTGCTCCAGCAAGGTTTTAATATCTATAGCAGGGACCTCTGCCACCGGAACAATTACTGCCCTGCCTTCACTATGCACCACCAGCTCGGTGTCCGTTGCTCCAGACTTGCTGTAAATTTCATAGGCGATCTCTCCGCCATCTTGCGGATAGAGCCCAATACTGACATCAACCGACTCCTCCCCAACCACAACTGGACGGATCCAATCCACATCTTTTAACCGGATGGACGTCCACTTATCTTCTGGAGATCCTGCAACCTGCTCTACTGCCGCCCGCGCCATTTCAAGGTAGGCCACTCCAGGCAAGAGCTTCTGCCCCCTTATCACATGGTCAGACAGGAAAAATTCCTTCCCCGTAAAAATGGAGCTGAACTGCAGTCCATAAATATCGGACGTATTACGCTGAAGTAAGGGATGAATGCCGACTGCTGTCTCCCGTTCCAACACAACACCGCTTGCTCCCGTCCGTTTATTGATATCGGTTATACAATATCGTTCTTTGGCAAAGGGATAGGTTGGCAGACTGATACGGTTTGGTTTAGCCTCTCCGTACAACAGGGCCCAGTCAATTGCGACTCCTTTTACCCAAAGGTGTGCGATTTTTCCATAGCTGCCTTCGCTAACCAAAACATCAATCGTCGTGCCTGCACCCTCTCCGTCTTCACGAGCTCTAATTTCTTCTTTATGGCGTTTGGCGTGTCCCACGTGTAAGCCGTGGATACCATCCCGGCCTTCCACAAATCCTTTCAATTTCTCTTCAAGCTCCCGGAGAGAGCCTACAACGAAAGCCAAACGTTCTTCCATTGCTTCGCGCCCCACCTGAAGGGTATACGCTATATCTACCAGACTGCTGTCTGTGAACGGATGCTCCCCGATTGCAGCAAGTAATAGCTGCGCCTGCTCTAGCAGTTGTCCTTCACTCTTGGCTGACAGCACCACAATAGCCGATTTTGGGGTGGTAAGGGTAATAGAATTCTGCGCCTGCTTTCCAGGAATGTATTCTTCGATTATCAAATGGGCATTGGCACCCCCGAATCCAAAGGAGCTAACACCCGCTCTTCGAGGAATATTTTTCCCTTGAGTATCCCGCTGTGGCTTCCACTCCCGCGCCTCCTGAACGATATAGAACGGACTACCTTCAACTTTTATATAGGGATTAATTGCCTCGCAATGAAGGCTTTTGACCAGCTTTTTATGCTTTAACTGAAGCAGTACTTTTATGACACCCGCGATTCCAGAAGCCAGTTCCAGATGTCCGATATTGGTCTTCACCGAGCCCAATCCGCAATGGGATTCTGTGATCCCGGGTCCCTCTGTATTCTCATAAAGCTCTTTGAAAGCTGCTTTCAGTCCGTTAATTTCAATCGGATCGCCCAGCTCGGTGCCTGTCCCGTGGGCCTCAATGTAAGAGACAGTCCTTGGATCGATTCCGGCCTTTGTATATGCATTTACCAACACATCCGCCTGAGCCCTCGGATTAGGAGCTGTCAGGGAATTGGCCCGGCCTCCGTGATTGACGGCAGTACCCCGAATTACACCATAAATATGGTCTCCGTCCTTCTCTGCATCCTTCAGCTTTTTCAGGAAAAGCATGCCGGCCCCTTCACCACGCACGTAGCCATTGGCCTTATCGGAGAAGGTTTTGCACCGACCGTCCTCACACAGCATTCCTGCTTTGTTGAAGCTGATATGGAGTTCAGGCGTGATAATCACATTGACACCGCCTGCAATCGCCATCTCGCAGCTTCCATCCTCTATGGCTCTAACGGCTCGGTGAATGGCCACCAGCGAACTGGAGCAAGCCGTTTCGATAGGCTCACTCGGACCATGAATATTAAGGAAATAGCTCATTCGATTGGGCCCAACAGACGGTGCCATACCGCTGGAGGAATACGCCTCGACACCCACATTTCCCTGATAGATCATACCGCTGTAGCCGCTGTTCGCGGTACCTACAAAGATTCCTGTGCGGGTTCCCGACAGACTCCCTGCCTGAATGCCTGCATCTTCAATCGCCTTCCAGATATAGGTCATCAACAGACGCTGCTGCGGGTCCATGAGTGCGGCTTCCCGTGGTGAAATTCCAAAGAATAACGGGTCAAACTCATAGATCCCCTCAATAAACCCGCCCCACTTGATGTTTGTTTTATTGGCCTCCTGCTCAGGGTCACCGTAATACGTCTTCCAATCCCAGCGATCTTCAGGGATTTCAGTGATACAGTCCCTGCCTTCCTCAAGATTTTTCCAAAACTCATCCACATCCCGAGCCATGGGAAATACACCGCTCATTCCCACGATGGCAATAGGTTCAGGAACAGCCTGAGTCTGTTGCGGCATGGACAACACATTCCCGCCTGCAAACCGGAAACGCTGCCGTCTAACGTGGGTACTGTCTTCCCTATCATCCTCCACGGCCTGGACAGCAGGCTCAATCCGGGCATGCACGGCAAACTGCTCGCCAAGCACGGCATCATATTCGTCCACCAAATACCTGGTGAAGTCATGAATCGTTGTGTATTCAAAAAATATGTCCGGCGTCAGCTCAAGTCGGTATAAGTGATTGATGTTGTTGGTAAATTGTGTGAGCAGGATGGAATCGAAGCCATACTCACTCAGTTCTACATGTTCATCAATATCTTCAAGTTTGACTTTCAGCAATTTTGACACGGCCTGTATCATAGCGGCCTGTACCTTGTCCAGCAGATCCGGTACGGCATTGCTTTTAGGGGAAGCTTCTGAAATTCCTGTCACCTTTTCAGGCTGCCTAATCTCTGGAGTCGTGATTAAACCCATGCTTTTCTTCATTTTTGCGAGATTGCCTTCCATCACCATAACCTGATCAACGCCCGCGATCATGCCACGATACAAGGCCTGAACGCCGGAAGAGGTTGACATGCCGCTCATGCCTGTACGCTGCCTTACCAGCTTCTCCGTTTCCTCATCAATACGCATCCCACCCTCTTTCCATAGCGGCCAATTGATGGATAGCGTTTGACCCTGGCGCTGCTTAGATGCTATCAGAGTGTTCCGGTATCCGGCATAAGCATCCATAAACGCATTAGCTGCAGAATAGTCTGCCTGTCCCTGATTACCTAATCCTCCGGCTACAGACGAAAATAGAACAAAGAAGTCAAGCGGCAGATTCTTGCTTGCCTGATCCAGATTCACTGTCCCTATTACTTTGGGTGCGAGAACCTCCAGCATTTCCTCGCTATTTTTTTGGAGTATGCGGTTGTCACGAATGACTCCTGCACTGTGAATGATGCCATTGATGTTTCCAAATTCCTCCTGAATTTCCTGGATTAAATCGGTCACCGCCTGCTCCTGAGTCACATCGACCTGTCTGTATATTATTCGTGCCCCTAGTGCCTCCATTTTCTCTATCTCAGCCCGTTTGCCCTCATCCAGCGCGGAACGCCCCGTTAAAATCAAGACGGCTTTATGGACTTTATCCGTAATCTCTTTGGCAAAAATGAGTCCCAATCCACCGGCACCGCCAGTAATCAGGTACACTCCGCCATCCTTCCACGGGTTACCCGCCGCTTCCTGAGAGATGTGAACTTCGTTCCAGCAGGAAACCCACCGTGTGCCTTTCTCGTACCGAATCTGGATATCCTCGAGGCTACGGCTGTTTTCTTTTAAAATGTCTATGATTGCTCCCCAGTCCTCATCCTGTCCCAGTTCTATTAACTGACCTACCAGTTTTGAATGCTCAAGCCGGGCCGTTTTTAAAAGACCGGAAAGTCCCGAGAAAAGCTGCTGCTCCTCCTGTCCGCTTATGGCAATCTGGATCAGCACCTTGCCATTGGGTTTTTCCCTGAAAATGCTTTGAATCTCTTCAACCACCTGGACGGCGTAATGCTGGAACTGTTCCGCGATTCCGTTTCGGTCGGGTTGCAGTACAATGCATTGCACGCCGTCCATCCGAGCTTCAACTTGTTCACGGGAAATCTCGGACGGCTGGCAGAGTAACACGACATGGCGATCATATACGGGCATTTCAGCCCCTAGAGCAATCCCTTGCTCTTTCCATACGGGTTCAAGCATCAAGTTACTGGAATTTGACTGAACATCCGAGGAAATCAAGTCCCTATTCAGAATTCTTGATGAATATCCTTTTATCCTGACACAGATGGCTCCAGTTTCGTCGCTCAGGTCAATATCCAGCTTCTGTGCCTTTTCCTCAGCTAGACCGTCTGCATTGTAGCGAATCAGCGCCCACATGATGGAGCTGCAATTTTTTATAATTTCAACTTCTTGAATGGCGTAAGGCAAAGAAGGTTTGATCTCGCCAGACCCCAGCGTCAAGCCTATGGTTGCCTGCAAGGCCGAATCTATCATACTTGGATGCAGGACAAATTTGCTTTGGTTGTCAGAAACGGAAGCCGGCAAGCATAACTTAGCCAGCACTTGACCCTCTCCCGCATACACCATCTCAATCCCTTGATGTCCAGGGCCATAATCCATTCCCATATCCCTGAAAACTCCATACAATTGTGTGGAGTCGAAGTTCCGACTGCATACATTCTGCAAGTCTTTAATATTCAGTGTTGGGACCTCCACAGCCGATCTTCGTGTAGCACTGCCGTAGCTATATATCACAATCCCTGCATCAGCTTCTGCGCTCTCCCCATATATTTCATAGGAAATCTCTTGATGATCATCCAGGAAAAGTCCGATGTGTAGCTGTAGTGGCCCATCCTCTACGATAATAGGCCGTGCCCAAACCACGTTTTTAAGGCAAATTCCGGTTGGCCCGCCCTCATCATATCCTGTTGCCTGATCCACGGCCGCCCGGACCATTTCAAGGCAAGCAGCCCCAGATAGAACCTTGCGTCCATTCACCACATGATCCTTCAGGAAAAACTCCTGGCCTGTAAAAGTCGAACTGAACCGCTGCTCCGAGAAATCGGAGGTGTTTCGATGCAGTAAAGGATGGAGCGAAGCAGCAGTGACAGAAGTCATGCCTTTGCCTGCCTTGCTGTCAAGCTCAGGCGCCCAGCAGCGTTCTCTCGCAAAAGGATAGGTCGGCAGACTGATCCGGTAAGGTTTGATGTCCCCATACAGCTTGTTCCAGTCAATAGTTAGCCCCTTTACCCACAACTCCGCTATTTTTTTCAGTTTTCTCTTCTTGATCCAGGTTTCAAGCAACGATTTGGCATCTTCATCCGCCTCAAACATCACAATCCCGTCTTTGCTCTTTTTCACCTGCGCCGTTAGGACGCCAGAAACCAGATCATGATTCGCAAATCCTTCGAGCGCTTTTAGCAATGCCTCTTTTGAATCTGCCACAAAAGCCAGCCGGTAATCCATCGGCTCGCGGCTCACTTGCAGCGTATACCCCATATCCGAGAGGTTAAGATTTTCCCGGGATGCAATAAAGCTCCTCATTCTTTCGGCATACGTTTTTAGTTGCTTTTCACCTTTAGCAGACAAAACGAAGAGAACGGGATTATGGATATCGGCGGCTGCTGGTGATGTCGCAGATGTTCCAGTCCCGGGACGATATTCTTCAATAATAAGATGGGCGTTCGTACCGCTAAATCCGAAAGAGCTCACAGCGGCGCGCCTTTTGTTCCCGCGGGAAGGTTCCCAGGCGTTCAATTCTGTATTGACATAAAAAGGAGAATTATCAAAATCAAAATGCTCATTCGGGTTCTTGAAATTCAGTGTCGGTACTAGTTTTCTATGCTTCATGCATAGCAACACCTTTTGCACGCTTGCTATGCCCGCTGCTGCAGAAGTATGCCCGATATTGCTTTTTACCGAACCTATGGCACAGTAGTTCTTCTGATCGGTTTTCTCTTTAAAGGCGGTTGATAAAGCTTCCAATTCAATAGGGTCGCCCAGCTTGGTTCCTGTCCCATGCATTTCAACATAGCTAATGCTTTCAGGCTCAATCTGATATTTGTTGTATATTTCCCGCTCCAGCTCAATTTGGCTGTTTGTGCTTGGAGCGGTAATCCCGTTGGTTTTTCCATCTTGATTGATTCCGGACCCAATAATAACTCCGTATATATGATCCCGATCAGCCTCAGCATCCTTCAGCCGCTTCAGAACCAGCGCCCCTACTCCTTCCCCCGGAACAAAGCCGTTGGCGCTATTGTCAAACGTTTTACACCGGCCATCTGGCGACAACATTCCGGATGCAGACATGCCTACATACGATTCAGGAGTCAGATATAGCGACACCCCGCCAACCAACGCCATTTCTATCTCTCCGTTAGATAACGCCTGGCAGGCCAGATGGGTTGCCACCAGCGATGAGGAGCATGCCGTATCTACGGATATGGCCGGACCTTTCAGATTGAGGAAATAAGAGATGCGAGCCGCTGCAATAGCGTTGCTGTTCCCAGTAGTATTGGTGAACTGCGCTTGATGCTTGTACCGCAGCATACTATATTCATTATTTAAAATTCCAAGGTAAACCCCGCATTTTTTATTTCCCAACTGTGAGCCACTATAGCCTGCATCCTCAATTGCCTTATATGCTTCCTGCATAAAAATGCGCTGCTGGGGATCCATCCCTTCCGCCTCGGTAGGAGAAATATTGAAAAATAACGGATCAAAATATTCCATATCCTCTAAAACACCCAGCCACTTGCAATTGATTTTCCCCTCTTGCGCTGGACGAGGATCATAATATTGGCTTACATCCCAACGGTCCTTTGGGATCTCAATAATGGAATTTTTGCCTAGAGCGAGATTATCCCAATATTGCTGCACATCTTCCGCACCAGGATATCTTCCCGAAATCCCGACAATTGCAATTACGTCTTTATTTTCCAAAGGCATAGGCGATGAATCCTCTGCTACCTTTACCAGGTGGAATGGCTCGGAATCCTCCTTAGGCGATAGCCTTGGGGAACATTGCAGCGTGTCAGGTCCCTTCGAATGGACTTTCGCAATAGGCTTGTCCGTGTCCGGGACTGTGCTCAAGGACTGTTGATTGGAGCTTCCTCCACGCTTATTGATTTCTTGTGCCAAATATGCAGCGAATTGGTGAATGGTCGGATAGTCGTAGACCTTGGTCGCTGCTATAGATGTACCATATCGTTTATTAATATTTTGAACCCACTCTACGCCTATAATGGAATCTAGTCCGGTATCTATAAAGTTTTTATCCGCCTCAATCTCGCTCCGTTCCATATACAAAGCCTCAGCCAGGCTTACCGTCAGCTCTTCCTGCAACAGCTCTGCAGAGGCGCTGCACTCAGCCATGCTGGCCTGCGCCTGCTTTTCAAACGAAATCGGCATCAAATTCACCTGAATGGAAGCCTCTGCCGATTTCTCCGGCTCTAATGCAACGGATGACAGTGAATACTCTGCTGGAGAATGATCCGAAATAGACTGGGCAGAGAATGGCGCAATTGATTTGCTCAACAATTCCTTCTCAACAAATTTGCTAAAATCCCGGATGGTTGGATAATCGTAGACTTTTGTCGCTGTTATGGCTGTATTGTAATGCTTATTAATGCTACGAACCCACTCTACGCCTATAATGGAATCCAATCCAAGATCAACAAAGTTTCTAACCGAATCGATATCGCTCCGATCTATATATAAAGCCTGCGCCAGGCTTGTTGTCAGCTCCTCCTGCAATATTTCCGCCGATATTGCAGAAGGAATAGACGACAGCGCTTCCGTCTTCTTCTCATCCTCTAATGTGTGCGATGTCTCCTCCAGTGAAGTTAACATGATCGTTGTCCCCTCCTGGTTGGCAGACTTGCTTAGGTGCGGCTGATGGTCCAACAAATTCGGTAAGGATATGCCGCTTGGTTTTTCAGAACTATTCAAAAAACCGGGTTGTATTAGGGCTGTTGGCTGCATCGCATGAGTCTGGACGGGAATTGCCTTTTCCTGAGCTTCCGTAACAGCTCTTTCTACAGAAGAGACTCTTTCTACAGATGGACTCATAATATCCGTGATCCAGTACCGCTCCCTCGCAAAAGGATAGGCCGGCAGGCTAATTCGTCGCGGCTTGGCGTCCCCATAAAGCATGTTCCAATCCATTGACAGTCCCTTGACCCAGAGATCAACAACCTTCGAATATTTCCTTTTCCCTATCCAGGCAGCAATCATTTTCTCCATGTCTTCATCTTCTACCAGCGCCGTCAGCGCCTCCTTATTCCGTTTGACCTGGCCCCGGTACAACTCAGGGATTCCGTCCCGTCCTTCCAGGAATCCTTCCAGCTTGTCCACCAGCTCCTGCATAGACCCTGCAATCACTGCCAGGCGCTCTTCCATGGCTTCGCGTCCCACCTGCAGCGTGTATGCCACATCGGCCAGACTGCTTTCGCTTAGCTTTCCTTCCCGCATAACAGCTAGCAATCTCTCAGCCTGCTTTTTCAGTCGTTCTTCATTTTTGGCCGACAATACGATGATCGCAGGCTTTTGAGCCGTAACGCTCATTGGCACCTTCTCTTCTGCAATGTACTCTTCGATGATGACATGTGCATTGGAGCCTCCCGCTCCAAATGATGAAATCCCAGCAATCCTCGGGTATTCCAACGTCTCTCCGTCGATCTCAACCACCGGCCGCTTCCATTCCCCCAGCTCCTGCTGGACGACGAACGGCGTCTGACCGAAATGGATGTTCGGATTCAATTCTTGGGCATGCAGGCTGGGAACCAGCGTCTGGTTTTTCATCTGCAAGATGATTTTCCCAACCCCGGCGATGCCCGCTGCCGCCTCCAGATGTCCGATGTTGGATTTCACAGAGCCTATGGCGCAGAATCCCGTATCCGGCGTATCCTTCCTGAATGCCTGAGTCAGACCCGTCACTTCTATCGGGTCTCCCAGCTCCGTGCCTGTCCCGTGAGCTTCAATATAGCTGACCGTCCGCGCATGTACCCCCGCTCGCTCCAGTGCCGCCCGGATGAGTTCCCCTTGGGCTGTCGGATTCGGCACCGTATAGCCGTTGGTCTTGCCTCCATGGTTGATGCTCGTCCCCCGAATCACCGCATGGATGAGGTCCCTATCAGCGATCGCCTTGGACAGCGGCTTTAATAGGACGACCCCCGCGCCTTCTCCAGGGACAAATCCATTGCCTCCTTTGCCGAAGCTCTTGCACTGCCCGTCTGCTGACAGCATGTGGTTGGCGCAAAGTCCGACATAGCTGAGCGGATGGAGATACAGATTTACTCCGCCTGCAATAGCCATTTCGCATTCTCCACGATACAGATGCTCACAGGCTTCATGAATCGCGGTCAACGAGGACGAACACATCGTATCGATCGGCATGCTTGGCCCTTGCAAATTAAAGAGGTACGAAATCCTGTTGGCCACTGAACTAAAGGATGTGTGAGGGTATATTTGTGTTCCTTTTCTCCATAAATCAAGTCCGTATAGATCAAAGCCCGTTTTGGTAATTCCGGCAAATACGCCTACCCGGCTGTTATGCCGCACCGCAAGCTGTTCCCGGGTGTAGCCCGCGTCCTCCAACGCTTCCCAGCAGGCTTCAATGAACAGCCTTTCCTGCGGGTCCATACCGAGTGCTTCCCGTGGCGCAATATTGAAAAAGCGCGGATCGAAATCCGCAAATCCTTCGATAAAGCCCCCCCACTTGCTGTAGCTTTTTCCATTCGCTACCGCTTCCTGTGAATCAGGATGGAAGAACCCTTCCATCGTCCAGCGCTCACGCGGGATTTCGGTGACACAGTCCTTCCCTGCTTTTAGATTTTCCCAATATTCGTTCATGTCCCTGGACCAGGGATACTTTCCAGCCATCCCAATGATCGCTATCGGTTCACGCATTTCCGCAGGGGCAGACCCGGCCAAGTTTCGGATGGGCTTCGCTGCCGTTTTTGCCGCAGATGGCACGGCTTCTTCTTCGACATACAGCGGTGCCGCAAGTGTTTCCTCCACAGGCTGTATGTCATGGTTCATCCCGGTCCACTGCATGCACTCCTGCGGGTATTCCGCTACAAAATATTCCGTCAAGGCGCGCAAGGTCTGGTACTCATAAAACAGCGTCTGGGACAGCTCTCCAAAGAAGCCCGCCAGCTTGGCATTGAGCTGGGTAATCATGATCGAGTCGATTCCATACCTCTCCAGCGGCTCATGGGCTTCGATGCTGCTGACGCTCAGCCGAGTCACCTCTCCCAATAGCACCTTGAGTCGATATAAGGTTTTATCGTAGAGCAAGTTCGAATCCAGCTTAGGCGCAGTTGCCTGGATAGGGACAGCTGCCTGGATAGCATGGACATCGGGCTGTGAAACGGCTTTTGCCAGGTAGGCCTCAATTTTCTCAGGTTCTCCTTCCATGACCATCACCTGCTTCTTGCCAGAGGCCAAGCTTTGGTACAACGCCCTCATTCCCGACCAGGTCTGCATGGCTGTAATACCCATGTTTTGCGTCATGATCTGTTCCGTGTCCGCATCGATCCGCATTCCGCCCTCTTTCCATAGCGGCCAGCGGATGGATAACGTCTGTCCCCGCCGTTGCTTGGCCCCTACCAGGGCATTCCGGTATTCGGCGTATGCGTCCATAAAGGCATTGGCGGTCGAATAGTCAGCCTGTCCCGGATTGCCCAGGCTGCCCGATATGGAAGAAAAGAGCACAAAGAAGTCCAGGTTCTGGCCACTGCTTGCCTCATCCAGATGGACCAGTCCACTCACCTTCGGTCCCAGCACCTCCATAAATTCTTCACTAGTTTTTTTAATGATAAAATTATCATGAATCACCCCTGCGCAGTGGATGATCCCATGGACACGTCCATATTCCTGCTGAATGCTGTCCAATAAATCGATAACGGTGTTTCTATGGGTGATATCCGCTTGCCTGTACACCACGCTGGTTCCTGAAGCCTCCAGCTCCTTCAGCCTCGTCTGCTTGTCTCGGTCCAGCGGCGACCGCCCCGTCAAAATGAAGGTCGCTGCTTGCGTCTGCCGGGCAATCTCTTCTGCAACCAGCAGTCCCAGACTGCCGGAGCCGCCGGTAATCAGATAGACCCCACCATCTCTCCATGGAAGCCCCTCTTCTTGCCCAGATGTTTCAAGCCTGCTCCAGCAAGCGATTGTCCGTTGTCCGTTCTCATAGCGAATCCAGCTATTCATCGGGCTACGGCTGTTGTCCTCCAGCTTCGCCAGGATGCCTTCCGCCTGTTCTCCCTGATCCACTTCGATCAGCTGCCCGATGAATTTCGGGTTTTCCAGCCGGGCTGTCTTCAACAGTCCCGAAAGTCCCGAAAAGAGCCGTCCTTCCCCGGCGTTCCGCACCACAATTTGGACCAGCACCCTCCCCTCAGGCTTGTCTTTGAGTATGCTTTGAATGCTCTCAAAGGCCTGAATAGCATAGGCCTGGAACCGTTCATCAATCCGGCTCTTCCCGGATTGAAAGGCAAGCACCTGCACAGCTCCGTTCAAACTCGCTTCGAGGCGCTCGTGCAAAGCTTCGTCTGGCTCACAAAGCAAGACCATTCGCCGATCATAGGCAGGGACTTCGGCTTCCAGCGGTATCTCCTGCTTTTTCCATGTAGGCTCAAATAGCAGTGTACGGCTACTCGTAACGGCAGGCGCTTCCGCAGCTCTGGCGACCGTAAATTTTGGTTCACGCTCTGCCGCTCTGCCGCCTGTAATTTTGTCCTCACTCCTAGGCGCCCAATACTGCTCTTTTGCAAAAGGATAAGTTGGCAACGGAATCCTAGAGTACTGTTCATTTGAAAATAAACACTCAAAGTCTAACGAATATCCCTGAACATACAAATCTGCAATCGTAGTCAAAAGCTCCAAATACTCGCGGGTATCGCTTGCGTTTTGACAATTGTAAATACATTCATCCCCGTATCTTTTCAAAGATGTTTGTATGCGTTGATCTTTTTCGTGCAGTTCAGAATGATAAACTTGAGAAGCACTGCCTTTTTCCAGCCACTTTTTAAGGGACATGGCAAGCTCGCCTTGATTACGGGCAACACAGGCAAGACGATGATTACAGTGCTTTCTCCCAAGCAATAATGTATAACTCATATTACCGCAATCCGCCTTAGGCTCCTGTTCGCAATAGGCAAGCAGTTGCTCTACCTGCTGGCGCAATTGTTTTGAAGTCCGTGCCGACAGTGGAATGAAATAACCAGGCTTTTCGGAATGTCTCCGTTCCGTCTGTGGAGCCTCTTCTATAACCATATGAGCATTCGTACCGCTGGCACCAAAGGAGCTGACCGCAGCACAGCGTCTGGCTCCAGGCTCAACCTCCCAGTCCTGCAGATGCGTATTGACATAAAAAGGACTATCCGCAAACTGAATATTTGAATTGCCCGACCGGAAATGAAGTGTAGGAGGAATTTGCTTATTCTTTAATGACAATAAAAGTTTGATCATTCCCGTAATTCCTGCCGCAATTTGCGTATGGCCAATATTCGTCTTAATGGACCCAATGGCGCAATATTCCTTCTTGTCGGTATACTTTCTAAAGGTTCGAGTCAGTGCCTGATATTCAATGGGATCTCCCAATTTGGTGCCAGTTCCATGTGCTTCCACCATCTGGATTTGCTCTGGGTGGATATGAAATGTATCATATACATTTTGCTCGAGTCGCTCCTGAGATTTCTGGCTTGGCGCAGTAAGTCCATTCGTGGTGCCGTCCTGGTTGATCGCTGAGCCTGAAATCACTCCATAGATGTGGTCTCCATCAGCAACAGCTTCATGAAGTCGCTTGAGCACAATCGCGCCAAGCGCCTCTCCCGGAACCATTCCATCTGCCCTGTCATCAAAGGTATAGCAGCGTCCCGAGCGAGACAGCATCCCTGCCCTGTCACCATACAAATAGCAGCGAGGGGTCGTATGAATATAGACACCACCCGCTAAAGCCATATCCGTTTCTCCGGTCCATAAGCTTTGGCAAGCCAGATGAACTGCAACTAACGAACTGGAACAAGCTGTATCTACAGCTATTGCTGGTCCGTGAAGATTCAAGTAGTAGGATATTCTAGCGGGAATCACGGAACCCATATGACCCCAAAGCGCTTGTGGAGGCAGGTCTTCACCCAGCAATTGTTGGTAATCTCCCTCGGCACAACCCACATACACTCCACAGCGGCGACCCTCCATCCCTGTACCTGCATAGCCAGCATCCTCCAGAGCATGCCACGCTTCCTCCAGAAACAATCGCTGCTGCGGATCCATATAGGTCGCTTCCAGTCCCGAGATATTGAAAAAAAGCGGATCAAACTTATCAATATCCCCCAAAAAACTGCCGTGATTGCAATAGCTTGCATGTTTTTCTTGGTATTTCGAAAGATCCCACCGGGTTACCTCTTCCACTAAATCGTCACCGTTCTTAAGGTGATTCCAAAGCTCATGTACATTATCTGATCCAGCAAACCGCCCGCTCATTCCAATAATCGCAATGGGCTCCCTTGGTGTTAAAGCTCTCTCTTTATCCTTCTTATTGGGTCTCTCCTGCTCAAAGGATATACTTGCCGTTTCAACAGGATGAATCGTATAATCCGTGTCTTTAAGTTTTTGGATGTCGCGACTTGCATCTTCCATGTTGTCTATTGGATTAGCGCTCCGGTCCAAGACTTGTGAAACTTTATCTCCATATTGGCTTAAAATGTATAGCGTCAGTTGTTTTACCGAACTGTAATCGAAGATGTCGGTGGTTTGCAAATGAATCCCCAGCCCCTGATTGACAGCCTGCACAAAGTTGACGCCAAGAATGGAGTCCAGGCCATAATCTGCGAAAGACTCATGAATATCAATCATAGTAAAGTCCACATTCAAAGCCTCTACCAGCTTCCCTACGATAAGCTCCTGGACATACTCTTCAGCCATCTCGCTTGTTACATCAATATCTGATCGAATTCCTTCGTCACGCTGTTTCATTTGAGATTTGTCGTGTTCAGGCTCCTGTTTGTTCCGAATCAGACCATCGCTTTCCGCCACAATAATTTGTTGACCTATATCATGCGCTTCCTGAGCAGGGAAGAAAACGGACCGGAAACCCTCCATTTCCAATACCTTTCGCCAACTTTCGGGATATAACCCGGGAGAGCCTGGAATGCGCAGCTCCGGATCATTATAAAGCCACCATCCCTCTAAAAGGCCAAAGGATAGATGGTTTAACAGAGAGTTACCGCTGATTTCATTTATAAGAATCAGACCGTTTTCTCGCAGCGCCGCTTTGACATTGCGTAACGTTTGGCGAATGTTCCGAGTGGCGTGCAATACATTGGTGGCAATCGCAATATCATATCCACCTATATCGATATCTTGTCCCTGAGCCGACTCTTCCACATTAAAAATCTGATAAGTCAGGTAAGGGTTTTGCGGACCGTACTCTTTTTGTGCATGTAATAAAAATGCTCTGGATTTGTCGGTATAGCAATATTCTTGAATATGCTTCCGATAAGGTTCGAGCTTCTGGAAGACCAAAGCGCTAGTACCTCCAGTGCCTGCGCCAATTTCAATGATTCGAATCGGTACCGACGGGTTATGCTTAATCCGCTCATTCAGATAGGAAACTACGATATCTCCCAACACTTCATTAAAGTAATCCGCTGCAGGACTGTTCTTATATATACCTTCTACCAGTTTCATAGAGGAATTAGGAAAAATGATATCGGTGGCTGGTATTTTCCCGGTTAAAATTTCCGGCAGTTTGCGCAAGGTTGATTCTACCAAAAATACCCAGGCTGAGAGATCCGGATTTTTCAGCCATGCCCCTTTCTTCCATTCCCACTCCTTCCATACAGCCTGCAGATCGACCGAAGCGGTACCCGCTACGCTATATGAATCTCCATTGCAGTACAAATACTGATTCCGTACCAAAATCTCTATGCTTTCTTCAAGCCAACGATCGTATAAATTCAGTAAGGCGGTTTTTGTTTTAAAATCTGCGATCATAGCTTTCTTTTCCATTTGCGCATATGGACATAATCCCATCAAGCGCAAATGGCTCCATAACAGCCTGCATAAGATATCATTCATTTCCTTCATCTGTAAGCCTCCATTCCCGTTCAGTCCCTCGTGTCGCTCCGTCCTGTTCCGAATAAGCTTTGCTGTCGACTGTAGTCGAGGACATTGTCTCGTATGCAGCCGCTAGGTAAGAAAGATCTGGCATCTTCTTTATTTTTACACTGGCAGAAATATGACTCTGGATGTTTTGGATATACGAAGGAATAGCTTCGGGATTTGAAGCATCGATGTCTTCCTTATTCATTTCCGAAACATTTGCCGTTTTGGCAAGTGTCTTTTGGGCAATGAACGAATCTGTTGGCTTTACAGCATCTGCAGATTCAATGGAAGCCAATTTAGTTTTAATATCCGTGATCCAGTACCGCTCTCTCGCAAAAGGATAGGCCGGCAGGCTGATTCGCCGCGGCTTGGCATCCCCATAAAGCATGTTCCAATCCATTGCCAGTCCCTTGACCCAGAGATTAACAACCTTCGAATATTTCCTTTTCCCTATCCAGGCAGCAATCATTTTCTCCATGTCTTCATCTTCTACCAGCGCCGTCAGCGCCTCCTTATTCCGTTTGACCTGGCCCCGGTACAACTCAGGGATTCCGTCCCGTCCTTCCAGGAATCCTTCCAGCTTGTCCACCAGCTCCTGCATAGACCCTGCAATCACTGCCAGGCGCTCTTCCATGGCCTCGCGTCCCACCTGCAGCGTGTATGCCACATCGGCCAGACTGCTTTCGCTGAGCTGTCCTTCCCGCATAACAGCTAGCAATCTTTCGGCCTGCTTTTTCAGTCGTTCTTCATTTTTGGCCGACAATACGATGATCGCAGGCTTTTGAGCCGTAACGCTCATTGGCATCTTCTCTTCTGCGATATACTCTTCGATGATGACATGTGCATTGGAGCCTCCCGCTCCAAACGATGAAATCCCAGCAATCCTCGGGTATTCCCGCGTCTCTCCATCGATCTCAACCACCGGCCGCTTCCATTCTCCCAGCTCCTGCTGGACGACGAACGGCGTCTGACCGAAATGGATGTTCGGATTCAGTTCTTGGGCATGCAGGCTGGGAACCAGCGTCTGGTTTTTCATCTGCAAGATGATTTTCCCAACCCCGGCGATGCCCGCTGCCGCCTCCAGATGTCCGATGTTGGACTTCACAGAGCCTATGGCGCAGAATCCCGTATCCGGCGTATCCTTCCTGAATGCCTGAGTCAGACCCGTCACTTCTATCGGGTCTCCCAGCTCCGTGCCTGTCCCGTGAGCTTCAATATAGCTGACCGTCCGCGCGTGGACCCCCGCTCGCTCCAATGCCGTCCGAATCAGTTCCCCTTGGGCTGTCGGGTTCGGCACCGTATAGCCGTTGGTCTTACCCCCATGGTTGATGCTTGTCCCCCGGATCACCGCATGGATGAGGTCCCCATCAGCGATCGCCTTGGACAGTGGCTTTAATAGGACGACCCCCGCGCCTTCTCCAGGGACAAATCCATTGCCTCCTTTGCCGAAGCTCTTGCACTGCCCGTCTATCGACAGCATGTGGTTGGCGCAAAGTCCGACATAGCTGAGCGGATGGAGATACAGATTTACTCCGCCTGCAATAGCCATTTCGCATTCTCCGCGGTACAGATGCTCACAGGCTTCATGAATCGCAGTCAACGAGGACGAACACATCGTATCGATCGGCATGCTTGGCCCTTGCAAATTAAAGAGGTACGAAATCCTATTTGCTACCGAACTAAAGGATATTTGGGGAAATATTTGCGCTCCCTTCTTCCATAATTCCGGCCCATAGAGTTCGTAGCCCGTCTTAGTAATTCCGGCAAATACGCCTACCTGGCGGTTATGCCGCACCACAAGCTGTTCTCGAGTGTAGCCCGCGTCCTCCAATGCTTCCCAGCAGGCTTCAATGAACAGCCTTTCCTGCGGGTCCATACCGAGTGCTTCCCGTGGCGAAATATTGAAAAACAGCGGATCGAATTCTGCAAATCCTTCGATAAAGCTCCCCCATTTGCTGTAGCTTTTTGCATTCACCACTGCTTCCTGTGGATCAGGATGGAAGAATCCTTCCATCGTCCAGCGCTCACGCGGGATTTCGGTGACACAGTCCTTCCCTGCTTTTAGATTTTCCCAATATTCGTTCATGTCCCTGGACCAGGGATACTTTCCAGCCATCCCAATGATCGCTATTGGTTCACGCATTTCCGCAGGAGCAGACCCGGCCAAGCTTCGGACAGGCTTCGCTGCCGCCTTTGTCTCAGCCGGCACGGCCTCTTCCTCGGCGTACAGCGGTGCCGCAAGTATTTCCTCTACAGGCTGCATGTCATGGCTCATCCCGGCCCACTGCATACACTCCTGTGGGTATTCCGCCACAAAATATTCCGTCAAAGCACGCAAGGTTTGGTACTCATAAAACAGCGTCTGGGACAGTTCTCCAAAGAAGCCCGCCAGCTTGGCATTGAGCTGGGTAATCATGATCGAGTCGATTCCATAGGTTTCCAGCGGTTCATGGGTTTCAATGCTGCCGACGCTCAGCCGGGTCACCTCTCCAAACAGCACCTTGAGACAATGCAAGGTTTTGTCGTAGAGCAAGCCTGCATCCAGCATAGGTACGCTTGCCTGGTAAGGTACAGCTGCCTGGATGGCACGGACACCGGCCTGTGAGAAGGCTTTCGTCAGGTAGGTCTCGATCTTCTCGGGTTCCCCTTCCATGACCATCACCTGCTCCTTGCCGGAGGCCAAACTTTGGTACAACGCCCTCATTCCCGACCAGGTCTGCATGGCTGTAATGCCCATGTTTTGCGTCATGATCTGTTCCGAATCCGCATCGATCCGCATTCCGCCCTCTTTCCATAACGGCCAGCGGATAGATAACGTCTGTCCCTGCCGTTGCTTGGCCCCTACCAGTGCGTTCCGGTATTCGGCGTATGCATCCATAAAGGCATTAGCGGTCGCATAATCAGCCTGTCCCGGATTGCCCAGGCTACCCGATATGGAAGAAAAGAGCACAAAGAAGTCCAGGTTCTGGCCACTGCTTGCCTCATCCAGATGGACCAGTCCGCTCACCTTCGGTCCCAGCACTTCTATAAATTCTTCCCTTGTTTTCTTGATGATGAAGTTATCTTGAATCACCCCTGCACAGTGGATGATCCCATGGACACGCCCATATTCCTGCTCGATGCTGTTCAGTAAATCGATAACCGTCTTCCTATCGGTGATATCGCCTTGCCTGTACACCACGCTGGCCCCTGAAGCCTCCAGCTCCTGCAGCCTCGTCTGCTTGTCTTGGTCCAGCGGCGACCGCCCCGTCAAAATGAAGGTCGCTGCTCGCGTCTGCCGGGAAATCTCTTCTGTAACCAGTAGCCCCAGACTGCCGGAGCCGCCGGTGATCAGATAGACCCCACCATCTCTCCATAGAAGCTCCTCTTTTTGCCCAGATGTTTCGAGCCTGCTCCAAAAAGCGGTTTTCCGTTGACCTTCCTCATAGCGAATCCAGCCATCCATCGGGCTTCGACTGTTGTCCTCCAGCTTCGCCAGGATACCTTCCGCCTGTTCTCCCTGATCCACTTCGATCAGCTGCCCGATGAATTTCGGGTTTTCCAGACGGGCTGTCTTCAACAGTCCCGAAAGTCCCGAAAAGAGCCGTCCTTCCCCGGCGTTCCGCACCACAATTTGGACCAATACTCTTCCCTTCGGCTTGTCTTTGAGCATACTTTGGATGCTCTCAAAGGCCTGAACAGCATAGGCCTGGAACCGCTCATCGACCCGGCCTTTTCCGGATTGAAAGGCAAGCACCTGCGCAGCTCCATTCAAGCTCGCTTCGAGTCGCTCGTGCAAAGCTTCTTCCGGCTCATAAAGCAAGACCATTCGCCAATCATAGTCAGGGGCTTCGGCTTCCAGTGGTACGTCCTGCTCCTTCCAGGCAGGCTCAAATAGCAGTGTACGGCTAATCGCAGGCGCATCCACTGTTTCGGTTCTTACTGCTCCGGCCTCAACCTCAGGAGCCCAACAGCGCTCCTGAGCAAAAGGATACGTAGGTAGACTTATTCTTTTCGGTATGACATTGGAATATAGCAATCGCCAATCTATATAGAAGCCTTTGGTCCACAACTCTGCCAGCTTGTTCATTTCACGATTTGCAATCCATTTGCTCATTAATTCCTTGAAAACTTCTTCCTGTTCAAATAATTGCACTGAATCTTTTGACTGATTGTTTTCTCCCCTCCAGCAGTCCTCGATAGGTTCTTGTTCATTCGTGAACGATTGGAGCTTTTGTACCAGCTCGCTCGTATTCTTTACGATAAAAGCTACCCGGTTTTTCATTGCCATTCGTCCTGTCTGAAGCGTAAAGGATACATCCGACAAATTAATGTCTTCAGAAGCTATCAAAAAATCTGAAAGCTCTTGTGCATACACTTTAAGCCGATGATGATGCCTTGCAGATAATGGAATCAGATAGACAGCTTCTTCGTTCACAGAACTATCTTTAAATCGTTCTGATTCAGCATTGACTGCAAATTGTTCAAAAATGGCATGAGCGTTAGTTCCGCCTATTCCAAAGGAGCTTAACGCCGCCCGATGAGGAGACGACGCCTTCTCCCATTTTTGGAGACTATCAACAACATAAAAGGGTGAATCAGGAAAATTGATATCAGAGTTTGGTTTTTCGTAATTAAGTGAAGGAGGAATCTCATTATGGTATAAGCTTAAAGCAACTTTAATGCACCCCGCCAAACCTGCTGCAGTATCCAGATGCCCGATATTGGTTTTGACCGATCCAATACCGCAAAATTGTTTTTTGGTTGTATACTGCCTGTACGTTTCATTTAAGGCGGCAAATTCAACAGGATCGCCCAATTTTGTTCCAGTTCCATGCGTCTCGATATAACTGATAGATTCGGGATGAATTCGGGTTGATTCTATCGTCTTCTGAATAACCTCAGCCTGACCTTTGACACTTGGGGCATAAAACCCTAATTTGTCGGTTCCATCGTTGTTCACACCTACTCCCCGTAAAAGCGCATAAATATGGTCACCGTCTCTAATGGCATCTGGCGCTTTCTTCAGTAGAACAACCCCAACCCCTTCTCCGCCAATCATTCCATCTGCCGACTCGTCAAAGGCTTTAATATGTCCGTCACTGGAAAAATTCAAGCCGGGTTGATGCACATAGCCTACACTGGTAAAAGGAAAGATCGTGGATGCTCCGACTAAAGCGTATTTGGCTTCACCGGATAACAGGCTTTGCGAAGCCAGACGCAATCCTACTAATGAGGAAGAGCAGTTCGAGTGCACAAACAGACTCGGACCTTTAAATCCCAATTTATGAGAGATCATAGTAGGAATTGTCCCACCCTGTGCTAAAATCCAGGTTACATATTCATCCGCGTTCTTCAGGACATTAGGTGATTGCGACGCCAAATTTGGGATAAATGCTTGATAGAAACTGCTGCTTGCCGACATATACACGCTGGTTTCAGGAATTTCTTTGCTAATATAGCCAGCATCCTCAACGGCTTTCCATGAATGCTGCAACAGCAATTTCATTTGAGGATCCATAAACTCTGCATTTTTCTGTGATAAGCTGAAAAACTCAGGGTCGAAATACTCTTTTCCTTCAATTGTGCATCGTCCGGGAACATAGCCTCGATTCCCGACGATTTCTTTTTCCAGCCCTAATCCAACCAATTCTTCCTCGGAAAAGAAGCGGACACTCTCCACCCCTGCCCTCAAATTGCTCCAAAACTCGGCATGGTTTTTGGCCCCCGGAAAATGGCATGAAATCCCTATAATTGCGAGACTATCCTCAAAATAATCTGGGTAGGATAGCTCGAGGTCATCTTCGCCTGAAACCATTTTCGGTAAGGCTGTATTTTCAGCTGTATCTGTTTGTTCCGGTGAATGTGATTGTTCCGTTTGAGAATCAACATTCTCGCTTCTTGTTTCTGTAATGTAGGCACTGAGTTCCTTAACTGTCGGATACTTGAACAATGCTGTCACCGAAATATCGCATTCCAACAATTCCTTGACCCTTCCGATCATCTCTGCTGCTGAAAAAGAATTCCCACCTACGTCAAAGAAAGCATCATCTGTACTTAGATCATCAACATTCAGAAGTTTTTTCCATACCGTTAGAACCTGATGTTCAACATCCGATTGTGGTAAATGGATCTTTCTTGTTGTTGCTAACTCGATCCTGCGATTCATTAATTCTTTTCGATCTATTTTCCCATTAGGGGTCAAAGGCAGCTTATCTAGCTCTATAAAAAATGCTGGTATCATATAAAAAGGCAAGAAAGTTTTTAAATAGTTTCGCACTTCCTTCGGATCAAGAGGAGGCTTACCGGACTCGGAATTGTTCAGCAAACAGTAGGCAATAAGCTGCTTATTTCCCTCCTGTTCCTTGGCAATCACGACACAATCATCGATTCCTGGATATGTTCTGACCTGACCTTCAACTTCACTCAGCTCGATCCGAAACCCGCGAATTTTCACTTGATAATCCATCCGTCCCACATACTCAATAGAGCCGTCCGAAAGCCACCTGCATAAATCTCCAGTTCTGTAGAGCTTGGTTTCCGGATTGAATGGGTTGTCTATGAACTTTTCAGCCGTAAGCTCTGGCTGGTTCCAATAGCCTCTGGCCAATCCGCTGCCCGAAATAAAAAGCTCTCCCGGAAGACCAACAGGCACAGGTCTAAGATGTTTGTCCAAAATGTAAATCTGGGTGTTTGCAATAGGCTTACCGATCGAAATAGGCTTATCAGCGTCGATCTTTTGAATTGTAGACCAAATTGTGGTTTCAGTCGGACCGAACATATTCCATGCGTCACAGCTGTTATGAACAAAATAAGATTTCAACGTTTCCGAAAGGGCTTCCCCTCCGCAGAGAACTTTCATGTTCTCTTCGTTCTTCCAGCCGGCTTGAAAGAGCAGGGTCCAAGTCACAGGAGTAGCTTGCATAATTGTCGGTTTTATTCTTTGAATTTCCCGCTTAAGTCTTTCGGCATCCTTTATGTTTTTGGAGCTGCAAATATAGCATTGAGCCCCCTTAATCAAAGGCAGATATAATTCCAGTCCCGCTATATCAAAGCAATACGTTGTCACCGCAAGTAGTTTGTCCTGCTCTGTTAAACCGGGCTGCTCTCCCATGGAAATAAGAAAGTTGGTCAACGCTTTATGTGAAATCATGACCCCCTTGGGTTTCCCTGTACTTCCAGAGGTATATATCACATATGCCAAATGGTGAGGTTGCACTTCCCGTTTGATTGTCTTTCTACCCTTCACATCACTTTTCAGATGATCCCAGTCTTTATCAAGGACAATACAGCTAACGTTGTTCCCTTCCAAGCGTGATACTTTCTCCAACAACCCCGATTGCGTAATAACCAGTGAAACATTGGAATCCTGAAGCATATACTCCAATCGGTCCTCCGGATATTCCGGATCGAGCGGTACGTAGGCTCCACCGGCCATCAGGATTCCTAACAGCCCAATCACCATATCTAAAGAACGTTCCATGCAAATCCCCACAAGAGTATCAGGAGTTACCCCATGTTTCTGCAAATATAAGGCCAGTAAAGTGCTCTTTTCTTTTAGTTCCCCATAGGTAAGCGATTCCTTTTCATATACAACTGCAATAGCTTCAGGTGTTTTTCTTGCCTGTTTTGCGAATAATTCAGGGAAGCACTTATCAGGATAACTTGTTCCGGTAGCATTCCAGTCATTAAGGATGATGTCCTTTTCCTCTGGTAAGAGTAAGGAATGCTCCTCCAAGGGCCAAGCGGGATTCTCCATAAGTGCTTCCGCTAATTCTATATAACGCTCTGCCATCTGTATGATGGTTGAATGATCGAACAAATTGGAGCGATATTTAATATTTAATATCATTTCCTCTTCCTGCTCTTGCAGTTCCAATACCAACTCGTATTCGCCTTCCTGGTGAATTTCTTCAACCAATTCGACGAAAAAGATATCTTTATATGGCTTGCAAAGCTGCTGAAAGCTTGAAGTTGGAAGGAAGTTTTGATAAGAAAAGGCTGCTTGGAAAACAGGTGAGCTCGTCTGCTTCCGCGGCACATTCAATTCTCGGACCAGAGCCGGAAAAGGATACGAGGCATGATCCATTCCATCGACTACTGTCAGCTGCAATTTTTTCATGAAATCCAGGAATGTCTCTGTTTCCGATATCTGACTCCGGATTGGAAGCATATTGACAAAATAGCCGATTAAATTATCAAAACGCTGCTCCGGGCGCACCATAACTGGCATTCCAACAATGATATCTTCCTGTCCCGAATACTGGTTAAGCAATACCGTATACATACCTAACAAGACTGTAGACAAGCTCGTATATTGCGCTTGGGCAAAAGACTTTACCCGTTTGACCCATTTAAGCGGAAGCGGCTTGGAATATGTTTGTGCTTCCATGCTTTGAGCCGGAAAACCAGAGCGGTCATATGGCAGCTCCAGGGTCGGTAAAGCACCTGACAGCTGTTGTGTCCAGTAGGAACGATACTTCTCCCCTTCTGCACTCGCTAACATCGTTTGCTCCCATTTAACAAAATCGCCGTAGCTCGCTGCGGGTGGAAACACTGTCGATGTCTTTCCCTGTACCACGTTTTTATAGGCATCTAAAAAGCTTTGTGTAAACATGCCGAAAGAACTTCCATCAAAAATAATATGGTGGATGACAACCAGTATGAAATGTTCCTGTTCAGATCTGGACATAACATAAATACGCATCAAAGGATCCTGTTCCAGCACGAATGGTTGCTTCGCTTTATCCCTAATAAATGGAATAATCTCATCTGCTTCCAAGGCTGAAATATCCTCCACTTGCACATGAAGCGGCTGCGTGGGCTGCAGCTTTTGATAAGGTATCCCATTTTCCTCTTCAATCACACTTTTTAAAATAGGATACTGTTCTAAAACGATGTGAAAAGCCCGTTTAATGCTCTCAATCTCAATCTTCGTATTAAACCGGAGGCATATTGGTATATTGTAAGCATTCATCTCAGGGGACATTTTATGTAATAGCCACAACCCTTTCTGAACTTCAGAAAGCGGATTCCTTCGGAAACTGAGCGAATTTTTCTCAGTATTGACCTGTACAGTGGATTTATCTTCTTCCACCTTTTGGGCTAAATATGCCGATAATAGTTGAATCGTCGGGTTCTCTAAAATTTCTCTTGCTTTGACCTTGATCGGATAGGACTTCTCAAGGCCGCGTATAAGCTTCATGACAAGAATAGAATCGATGCCATAACCATGAAGATTTGTATTCAAATTCATTTCCTCGTGCTTGAGATTCAGTTCCCAACACAAAAATTGCACTATATACTCCTGAATCTTCGATTGAACCAATGAAACGGCATTTATGGTACTGTCATGGTTTTCTGCGGCGGTTTCTTCCATATTCGAATGTGATAGTGAGAACGCACTCCGATATTGATAAAGTGCTTGAAGCTCTTGTTTGATATAAGCATTGCGGCAGATCTTTCTTTGGATTTTCCCACTTCCCGTTTTGGGTATACTTCCCTTAAGCAGCAAATAGATATCGTAAATTTCAAGTTGATGCGTATTGGATACGGCATTCAGTATGTTTTCGACCAGACGTTTATATTCCTGCTCATGAAGGGGCGCTTCAATTTCCTGTACGACGATTACTTTTTCCTGACCATTGATTTCAGAGGAAAATACAGCGATGGGCAAGGTCAACTCTGGCATATTTTTTTGGATGGTCCATTCAATATCGACGGGATGATGGTTTTTGCCGCGAATAATGATGACTTCCTTCTCTCTACCGATGACATAGATATGATTATCCGCAATAAAGCCAAGGTCCCCGGAACGAAAAAAGCCGCCTTCTTTTGTATCTGAAAGGGCTACCTCAAAAGTGCTATTCGTTTCTTCCTTCCTGTTTAAATATCCCTCTGCCATCCGTGCGGATTTAATCCAAATCTCGCCGACTTCCTCCGGTAAGCATTGTGTATGCCTTTCAGGATGAACAATTCGTATTTGCGTCGGATCTTCAATCTCCCCACAGCTCACTACGGACTTCGATTTATTCTTTTCATCCGTGTATTGGACTCTTCGTTGCTCCAAGCTAGGGATATCCAAGTTAAGGAATCTCATCGACTGACCTGGTTTTATACTGGCGACAGGGCACAGCTCCGATAAGCCAAGGAGGGGACAAAATATATCCTCTTGTAGCCCTAATTCCCGGAATTTATGGATGAAGTTCTCGTAAGTTTCCTTCCGGATGGGCTCACCTGCACATATAATCGCTTGGAGATGGCGAAGTGAATATTGCTTAATTGAAGCTATGTCCAGTGTGGAGCAGCAATAATCGAACGCAAAATTTGGCGCTGCCGTATGGGTAGCCTGATACTTGTCAATCATATGAATCCAATTTTCCGGATTTTTAGCGAAGCTTTCTGGCGGGAGAATAATGCTCGACGCCCCGTTTAAAAGTGGGACTAAAATATTGTTATGCAGTCCAAAAGCATGAAATTGCGGCGTCCAGGAAACGACACGACTATTCCGGTCAATTCTCCATTGCTCGGCCTTGGCCTGATTCATCACACAGCTGTGACTGAGGATTACGCCTTTTGGCAAGGATGTCGAGCCCGATGTATACATCAAAAGAGCAGTATCCTGCGGCGCTGGCATTCTCATCTCTATCTCAACGTCAACGGTGTCTTCTTGAAAGATTTCATCAATATTCAGGATACGGATTGAATTAAACTCCCTCCGTGTTTGGAGAAATGCTTTGAAGTCCGTATTGGTTATGATACATACGGCTTGGGAATCCCTATAGATAGGCATCATCTTCTCAAAGATTTTTTCATCCGGCTCCGAATCTGTAATAGGTGTAGGTATGGCCACGATATTTGCATAAAAACATGCCAGCATGCTGCTGATATATTCCAGACCCTGAGGAAATACAAGAAGTGCCCGTTCCTGCTCAGCCAGTTCTTTCAATAGGATATTGCCCAAAGCCTGTATTTGATGTAGAAGCGTATTTCCGGAAAGAATTTGAGGACTCTGGCCTTCTTTCTCAAACGTAAATAACTCTTTTTCAGGAAATTTCCGGCAAGTTTCAATAAAAGAAGCGATCGGAATATCAAGGTTCCATGTTTGGTCATGTTTTCGCATCATTCTCCACCAACTCCTCAAAACACAAAGTTTATATAACATGAGCTAAAGGCTTATCACCCTGTCCATTTTGAGCTATTATTCACGTTTGAAGCATTGCCAGGAGTTGCCTGCTAAAATATATCAAAGAAAAAACGAGTGATGAGGAAGGCTATATGCCTCTTTCACACTCGTTGCTGGTTCGCATGAACAACCGCAAAGGCGTTCAACGAATCTCTATTTGGTTATTTTCCAAACAAGTTGATAATTCGTTCTTTAACCTCCGCTTGATGAAAGGTCTTCTCATGCATGATAAGCTCTTGTTCTACGATTTTGGGAAGCTGTTCCCGGAGTGGAGCAACCAAATGATCCTTTAGCGTGATTAAAGAAAATCTGGGTTTCTCGGCTAGCTGCCGGGCAAGATCCATTACATAGCCCATCACTTCTTTGCGGGGCAGGGTCGGAAATGGAACTCCCCGTTTTTCCAGTTCAACACCTCGATAATTGCCCCCATTTAACAATAACTCTTCTCCCAAGCTGAACCCTAGTTTTTTAGGAATAATATACGTGGCACCCATTCCCGGTGTGAATCCGTATCTCATAAAATTAGTCGTGTACACACTTTCACTGCTTAGGACTACAAAGTCAGAAAATAGCCCCATTACAAAGCCTCCGCCCACCGCATGTCCCTGCATAGCAGCTATCACTGGAACTTTACAGCCCAATGCAAGTGAGTAAATATTTTCATCGGTAAACTTCGAGATTCCTTCATGTAAAGCCAACAGTCCCTCTTGCGTCCCACCCGTGGCAAAGTAATTATCGTATCCTGTTAGAATTACGACTTTGCAGGTTGAATCTTCTTGGATCGTCTTGAACGCTTGTCTTAGTCCATGGGTCATTTCAAGCGTAAATGTATTTTTATGAACTCTATCTTGCATTTTCACTTGAATAATACCTCGTTCGATTTCAAGTAATTCAACCACGGATTGTGACATTATGATCTTCTTCCCTCCTACATCCCCATCTTGTGGCGTAGACCATCAGTCCATCCACGGAAATTGCCCCGTTTCGACGTATCGGAAAATGCCCTTAAGATTTTGAGCGTCTGAAAACACCTCTTGATTGGACGCCAACGCTAGTGGTTTACACTGACGCAAATCGTTGAGTTCATCCATAAAGCGCTTGTAGCGTAAAATCCCATGCTTGCTCAATCGTCTGAGGCGTAATAAATGCTTGCGTAGCACCATCTCACTCTGAGCATCGTACGCATCAACCAATCCCCATACATGGGCCTGTTGAACCGAAACGGGCTGCGTCATTAGTGTTAAATAATGCGCTTTTTGGAATCCAATCCTGCGGACTAAAAATGGTAGAACGCAAGCAGGGAAAAGTCCGAATAGCAATTCTGACAAGCTGAACTGTGCCGTCTCGTCGGCTATCACAATATCGCTGGCAGCAATAAATCCGACGCCACCAGCGTTTGCTTTTCCTCGCACATGAGAAATCGTGATATAGGGCCCAGTTGCTAATTTTAACCACAGATCATACATAGGCTCTGGACTCATTGCATGTTCTTGTCCACTTTCCACTTTTTCACGCATTCCCTCAAAATCCGCGCCAAAACAGAACACCTCCGGCAAACCTTCCAAAACTACGATCGTAACTGACTCCTCACACAGTGCAAGTACATGCAAGCACTCCTCGATGAGGGTATTATTAATCGTATTATTTGCCTCCGGTCGGTAAAAGCGAATATAACAAATCGATTCTTGAAACCGAACCTGAATCGTTTGATAACTCATGATTCCCACCTGTATTTACGGTGGAATTCATAGATTTCTTCCAAATACAACCGCTGTCTCCCTTTCCCGGAAGCTATCACCCCCGGAATCAATTGAAAATCCAGCTTGGCGTTGCGGGTTCCAAACCGTACAGCGCCACTGCCTTTTAGCAGGGATTCATATTCATCCATAGTTAACTGATAGCGATCATTCAAATTACGCTCAATTTCAAAACGCCGCAGATGTTCCTGGCTTTGCGGCATAACAACCCCGCTATAAAATTCAGAGCAGCAGCCTGACCCGTAGGAAAAACAGCCGATTCGCTTTGGAGCATCGAATGTACCCTGATCAATCGTACCTGCCAAGGAGAGGTACAAAGTCGCCCCCATAATATTACCGACTCGTTGGCAATACGCCAATCCGGGCTTAACACGTTGTAAATAATCTGCCTCAATCTCATTTGGTTTGGATTTAGTCAACCTTCGCATCATCGTGCGATGCGCTCCTTTTACCATTCCGCCAAAAGGAGTATGAAAGGCAAGATACTGAAAGGTATCTTTATAATCCACTCCTTGCACCCGTTTTTGGTATTCCAAAAACGCTTGCTCGCAACAGTCCAGATAGGACATTAAAGACAAATCTGCATCCCCAGCCTCGCTATCTGGAATCGGCCGGCACGTATCCATCACCTCATAGCCGTAATATCCATTAGCGCCTGCATCAATTTGAAAAACATGAGGATTTTCACTAATGAGCATTGCCACGGCCCCTGCGCCTCCACTTGGCTCAGCATAAGACCAATCCTCACTCAAGACATCCCCGCCTTCAGCAGCAATAAATCGTGAAATATCACTGGCAATTACAAGCGCTTTTGCTCCTGGCGAGACCTGAGAAAGAATAAAATTCACCGCCATTTGGAGTCCAGCAGTACCGGAATAGCAGGCTTGCTTGAGCTCGAATAATCTGCAATTCCGATTCAACCCCAAATAGTGGTGAATATATGTACTGATTGATTTTCCAAAATCAATACCTGATTCCGTACAGGTAATAAGCATTTCGATTCGGTTTTTTTCCGCTTCTGAAAGAGCGTCCACCAGCGGTTTTGCCGCATTTACTCCAAAGGTAACTGGATCTTCGTAAGGTAGGGCAACCGCCTTTTCTTTCATTAATAAATTTTCGAACCTTGCAGGATCCAATTGCCTGTGTTGGGCTAATTGCATAACATCCAGATAGGCAGAGCCACCAAAAACGTTCATTGCCTCAATTCCCACGACAACCATAATCGTCCCCCTCTCTCAAATACGCGACTCACATTTTTGCATACAAATGGCAGTATTGATTCCACCAAAGCCCATGCTCAGATTCATAGTATTGTGAATAATTGCTGGTACGGACTCATTCTTCACCCAATTGCAGTCCAATTGGATAGGCTCCTCCAAATTACGGGTAGGGTGAAGTCTCGACTCCGACATTTGTAAAAGAGTAGCAATAATTTCAACAGTTCCTGCCGCGCTCAAGCCGTGACCGATAATGGATTTAGTTGCATTGATATAGGCATGTGACAATTTACAATCCTGTAATGCCTTTATTTCTATCTCGTCTCCAACGACCGAGCCTGTCCCATGGGGATTAATATAATCAATCTCTTCCGGTAGCAGCTTTGCTTTCTCCAAAGCTCTTCTAATCACTCGGGCTTCGCCTTCGTAGGAGGGATTGGGATTCCGGTTTCGATCCATTCCCATATCCCATCCTGCAAGTTTGGCATAAGGTTTCTCCCGAAGCCTCACGGCAGAATCGGCCCGTTCTATGACTACAACCCCGCAAGATTCCCCATAGATGAACCCGTCCCGCGACTGATCAAATGGTCGACACGCCATTGCAGGTTCATCGGCATATCGGTCGCTTCCCATCGCTCCCAAGGATCGCAATGCCTGGCATTCCATATACGAAATATCCATCAATGCCCCCATTGCAATGCAAACATCAACACGATCTGCTTGAATTGCCTCAATTGCTTGAATGATTGCGACTTGTCCACTCGCGGATGCACCACCGACGGTATAAGCTAACCCCTGAATACCGAACTGTTCGGTACATAGTCCGCACAAATCAGTATCCATAAAGGAAACCCCATAGGTCGGCGGTACAAAGCACATTTTGTCCCGATAGGCCTCATAAGTCTGAAATAGCTCCCGTTGCTGAAAATTGGAGCCTCCAACCACCAGTCCAATACGGCTAGGATCAACGTTATCCAATTGAGCATCATCCCAGGCTTCTTGAAGGGTTACCATGGCCACCTGCCCCGAAAATGATGCTGTACGTAACATTCGTTTGGATAATGCATTCGGATAAGACAAGGGTGGCAGCTCCGCACCTATAATTGAAGCTTCGCCTCTTCTGCCCGGGCGTTGCATGACGCCAAATGCATGCTGCCCTTTGAACAACGCTGAGGCAAAAGCAGCCTTCCCCTGCCCAATCGCCGAAGTCACGCCAATCCCCGTAACGACTAACTCAGGTTTTTCATAATTTTTCATAATTTCGCATAAAGTGCATCTGTCAATTCCCCTATATTTTTCACGCCAGACAATTCGACGCGCGGAATATTAAGAGATAATGTTTCCATCGTCTTGTTTACAATTTCAGCCCGATCTACTGAATCTGCACCCAAATCCACCAATCGATCTCCATACTCGAACGTGTGATCTTGTAATTCGGGAAGCACTTCACGAATACAACGTTTAACGATATCGAATACTTCTTCCTTATGCATGGGTATCCTCCTAAAAAATAAATGATTTAAAACTCAACAAACCTGGTGTTCAGTAAACATGATCTACAAACGGATTTCGATGAAAACTTGCATTGAATTTTTCATAAAGCCGAGAAGTATTCATACTCCATTCCGTCTTCCTCGGTGCTACAATCGTGCAGATATAGTCACCTAACTGGTAAGACTGGGCAGCATATTGTGGAAAATGTGAAAATGTACTTTGGAAGCATCCATCCACAAACCTGGTCTCATTCATTTCAAGTACATGCAGCGATGTTGTAAAACCTGTTCGCAATATTTTCGACAGGGCCTCCTTCACTGTCCAAAAAACCGTCAATAAAGCTGAGTACTCCCCTACTCCCCGCACGACAGAGATTCTTCCTTTTTCTTCCGCCGTCAGTTGGCTTTCAATTGTCTTATTTCGCTTAGAATCAATCCTCTCAATATCAATGCCCATGGGATGTGCTTCGGGAAAAACAACAGCCGCTCCGATATAGTCGCAGTGGGCAATGCTCACCTGATAGCTGTGGACACCATTGATTCGAAGCATGGGCTGGCCGAAGACACCTGACTCCACACTTACGTTGCGCAGGTCTGGCTCGCTTAACAGCACCGAAACTGCTTGTTTGGCACTTAGCCTGCCAAGCACAAAGTTGGATTTCCGCCGATGGAATACCAAACTCTCGAAGTAACTACACTCATCCGAATGAAAGACTTCTCGATCAAGGGGAGCGTCTGCGTTATAATCTGCATGGACAAAACTGACGGCCGCCTTCATCACGGCATCTTCCCGCTTCAACATTAGTTGTTCTGCATACGAGGCTACGCATATCCCCCCTAGTAAACTACTAACTTAGCAGTCCAAATCAAAAAAGGCCTTCAAATCCCTTAAGGGTTCTGAAAGCTTCCTCATGGAGTATGAACTCGTCACGAGTTCTCCACTTTAAACCTTACTTATAATTTCCAAAGCTACTCTCACTAACCTGATATCACCCATAAATTCTAACTGAATGACCGCTTGTCGTTTATGTCTATCTATTTTCTTAACTATACTCCCCCTTCCTTTAAGTGGGCCATCTAGGATACATATATTGTCTCCTTCAATAATTCCAGTTGATGATTCTATACAATAGCTATCATTGCATAGACTTTCTAACATTTGTTTCTCCGAATCTCTCATTGAAGCTTCAAACTTCGAGTATCTCAATAAACGAATGATATCACTAGAAGTGCAAATCATTGAATTTGTACTGGTTACGAACTGCAAGTCAGGTAAATTCGACTCAATAAATACATAGCTTGGGAACAAAGGAGCCCATTCTTTCTTTACTATTCCTGCTACTTTAAAGAGTCTTTCTTGGAGTGGTATAAAGGGTTTGTAGACTTCAGAATCCAACCACTCATTAATAAGCTGCTTGACCTGTTCTTCCCTACCCGTTCGCACAAAAAACACGTACCAGCTCACTTAACTCATCTCCTATAAAAACGTACTGCCAAATCATCTCCTATAATGTCTACTACTACCCATATACATAGCTTCGCCCTTTCACTTATCCTACTTGATAAGCTACAATCTCTCACGATATATCCCTCTTTGATGGTTAACGTGACCCGCCAGCGATTAACCACAGAAAAGTTCCTTTATTTTTCATATAATCATATAATTGGAATAATGTTTTTCCATTATAATCCTCTACTCAAACCCTGTCAATTCACAGTTGATTGGAAACGGCCAAGTTCATGATTGGATTCGCAAACCTTTCTGAAAATGCTAAATTTGAAGTCATTATTATCTTTCGAATACAGCTTCAACGTTTCTGGCGGCTTATAAAAGAACTGATCCGAGTGTTTTACTCTAGTTAACTTGAGCATCTGGGGCACAGACAAATGATAGATCGTTATGTATTATTTTTTATATTCAAGATTTTCTCTCACCATTAGAACTGGGCCACAATACAGACTCATTTGAAATCGAACAGGCCCTTTTGGTTCGGACGCATTCTAAATTTAATAAAAGATTCCTTACTCGTAAATTGAAAATAAATATTTTCATCCATGAGGTGATTGAGTGTAAAACCAGGCGCTTTACCAAATGAATGAGCAGGATAAATTTGAATAGAGTCATCAATTTCTCGCTTTATTTTTTGAACACTATTATATAATTCTATTGGATTTCCTCCATTTGGGTCACAAAAGCCACAACCTTCAATGAATATTGTATCCCCAGTAAATAAGCGATCTGATAAAAGATAGCATACACTTCCCGCGGTATGTCCAGGAGTCAAAAGACTTTTAATTTCTGTTTCACCGACCTGGATTGAATCCTTGTCTTTAATTGAATGTAAATTTCTACATCTAAAATGATAAAAATCGATTTCGTTTGTTGACATGAATACCTGCGGGTTATATTTTTCCAGGAGTGGATTTACCAAATTAATATGATCCCAATGTGAGTGAGTTAATAGTATCGCTTTGAGATCGCCATTCAATTGTTGAAGATAGAACTCTACTTTCAATAAATCCCATGATGGGTCAACAATAGCTATGTCTCTTGTTTTCTCATCCATTACAAAATATACATAATTGATGAAATTCATAAAACAGACTCTTAACTGTTCCATATGAAAAGTCAGATTCATATCAGCTTCACCGAACCACCTTCCCAATAGTTAATTAAAAACAACAACATTCTGATTTAAGGTTTTGGGCCACTTCATTTTTTAGAAATACTTACTATTTAATTATAAAGGCCTAATTTCGTTGTCCTATGATTATAACAATTGATGCAATAGAAAGGCTCCAACTCTCTGTTACAAGATCGCTTAATTTTTCCAAAACAAAAAACGCCTCTCCGTATGTTAACGGTGAGACGTTTTTTGTTGATCCTACATACCTGTTACGGAGTATTCCGCAGGTACACAGAACCTCGCGTTATTTTCGTTCATTTAACTTTGATGTGTCCGTTATAAATCAAGAATGCCGAGGACCGGGATCGAACCGGTACGGTAGTCACCTACCGCAGGATTTTAAGTCCTGTGCGTCTGCCAATTCCGCCACCCCGGCATAAATTTAGGAACGCTAATCTTCACACTTACTTGTCTTACAAGTATCTGAGAAACACGCATCTGATTAAGAAGTGTTCTCATTATGTAAATGTCGTTCAATTGGGCACCAACATATAATACGATAATTTTATCGAATTGTAAAGTGTTTTTAAAAAAAATAATAAAATTCTCTTTTTGTATAACTTGTGCACATTTGAATTACACTAATAAACGTCTTTCCAAACTACCAGAAGGGGTGTTACGAATGCGTGAAGGTATGATTCCAGCTGTTCTTGGAACGGTAGTATCGGCTTCAGGCGCTGTGTTGCTGAGCAGTAAGTACAAACTTGCAGCTACAGGCATTCTCGGTTTCGGACTGGCTCATGTTGTTCTGGGAGCGATTGATCTGATTGAGCATCGCTAGTTGTTTGGGAAGTACCGGGCGGGATTTACTCCCTCCCGGTTTTATTTTTATCAACGTTTAGTCTGGAGCACAAGCGTTTATGTAAAGTATAGAAGCTGAATATGCCTAATAAAAGGAGCTGTGATGTGCTATGAGAGATAATAACTCTGAAAAGAATCGTACTGACGATCAAATCGAACATAAACAATCCCTGGACAAGCGCGAGCCAGGATTTAATCGCATTCCTGACACCGATGCAGATACACCTGCTGCTACTGATATGATTGATGAAGCCATAGGTCGCGGGATAGACAAGTTACGTAACGATTTCACAAAATAAAGCATGGGTAATAAGACACAGGTTTGTGAGCAGTCCTTAATTCATTTGTTTTGATATGTACAGTGATTTCGTAAAATCACTTAAAGATCAGCATGATCCAGCCAATGATTGATATCCACAGCACGATGCTGATTAAGAGTCCACACATGATACCAAAAGAGAAATTACCTTCACTCTTCGGTACAGCACTACCAAATTTCAATCTAAGCTTCATTTGATTCCAGTTCATAGAACCCCCTCCTTAAGTTCTATTTCGGAATATGAAGCTTATTTTTGTAGACCTATAGTCATGTTTTCAAAAATAAAATAGGGTTTTTCGTCCTATCATCCTGATCGCGGAAATAGGATTACAGCTATACCGACCAAACAAATCAATCCACCAATGAAATCGTACAAGTCGGGTGTCTTTTTATCAATCCACCAGCCCCATGCAATGGAAAGAACAATAAAGACACCTCCGTATGCTGCATATACACGCCCAAAGGAGGAAAAAACCTGAAAGGTAGCAATGATTCCATACACAGCCAAGATTACTCCGCCGCAAAGTCCGACATACCATGTCTTTCCTTCACGCAGCCACTGCCAAATCAAATATCCTCCTCCAATTTCAGCGATGCCAGCCAATATAAAAAGTAAAGCTGCCTTTAACACCATTTCACATCCCTAATTCTTCAAATTCTTTTCGATTTTTTTGGATATCTCATTAGAGCACTCGACCTAAAAGGATAATCAATGCAATCACGCCAACCAGAATCAGCAGGTTGCTGACCTGACGCCATAAGCTAGGCACTCCCTCGGAGAGAAGCTTCCGCTGATTGGCATCAAAGTTCGCTTTGGCTCCTTCAGCATCTGCTGACCTAGAGAATGGTCTGTTTTCTTCATTCATAAGAGCACCTCCTTTTCAATCCACTTTAATCATACCAAACTTTTCCGTCGATTTCGCGTTGCTCTTATGCATATACTTCACATATATTTCTGATTGCATCTTCATATATGTGAAGTGTACATCCATATGTCAATATTTCGCTGAATATAAAGTATGATGTCGAATCAAGGTAGAGTGGGTATTTAGACGTCTTTCATTGCAGGACGGTAGTTATGGTATAATTTAGTCAACTTGTTCAAGATCGTAACCAGCGCTCATTTGTTTACTCAACTTATAATTAAATTGACATCTAAGAATCCACATCCCGGTTACAACCTGCATATTCTGTTTGTAAACCCAGGAGGAGGATACCGATGTCCCCAATCTTTATAGCAAGTTTAATGATGATGGGCATATTTTTATTTCAGGCAGCCATCGTTCTCGGCATCATACATTGGATTTCAAAACGAACCCAACGTCCAGCACAAACCAAAATGTATCTTGCAATGGGTTTGCTCGTTGTAATTTTAGGTTTCCTTGTGTGGGATAACTGGATACACTTACAGGAATTCAATGGATGGGCCACGATTAGTCTGCTGGTGATTATTATTAGCGCCTATATACAGCTTAGAAAGCAAAAAGAAAAATACTAATCCCATTACCATGCATCAAAGGAGGAGCGCCATGAAATCTCACTCAACACGCTTTTGGTTACAGAGGGTGCTACTGCTAATGCTTGTTTTACTCTTCAGCGGCTCTCAGCAATCATTCATTGTTGCCGATGCCGCCCCGCCAATTAATGTTCAGGCCTCTGCCAAAGCCAAGCAATTACTTGCCTACCTATCTAATGTACCGGATGATATGCTAATTTCCGGGCAGCATGATTACTTAGAGGCACCGGATGAACAAAATAACAAGCTACAACAAATCAGCGGACAATACGCAGGACTTCACGGCTATGAGTTTGGAGGATTGGCTAACCAGTCCCGTACAGCCCTACGAGAGCAACGTCAGCATGTTGTGAATAGTGCTATCCAATGGAGTCAGGACGGCGGAATCGTAGCTGTTACCTTCCATCAGGCGCTTCCTGGCAAACCTAAAACGTGGAAAAACGTACAAGCAAAAATTACTCAAGCTGAATTTAATCGTTACATCACGCCGGGTACCCCGCAATATAAACAACTGATCGCTGATCTGGATGAGGTGGCTTTGTCCCTTAAGACCTTACGAGACGCGGATGTACCTGTTTTATGGAGGCCCTATCATGAAATGAACGGCAACTGGTTTTGGTGGGGAAACAAGCAAAATTATGCTAAGTTGTGGAATCTAATGTATGATCGGTTCACTCATGTCCATCATCTGGATAACCTGTTGTGGGTGTGGAGTCCCAATGCTCCAAACGCATATAGCACTCCCTATAATTTGTCCTTCCCAGGTATTAACCGAGTAGATATTCTTGCAGCTGATATCTATAACAATGATTACAAACCCTCCTACTACACCGAATTGCTAAAGCTTGCGCAGGGCAAGCCTATGGGAATCGGAGAAAGTGATATTCTGCCAAGTGCGAAGGTGCTGCAAAATCAGCCAGCCTGGGCCTATGCCATGACATGGGGAAAGGAGCTGTCTGCAACCAATTCACAAACAGCAATCAGACATTTTATGAACCAAAATAATATCATCACACGAGACCTTCTTCATGAGTCCCTACGCTGAAAGAAAAAAGCTTCCACTTCGCTCTAGGAGCAAAGTGGAAGCTTTTTTTAACCAAATCCAAATAAAGCACTCTAACTATTTCTAATAACCTCTTCTAGATCAATATCGGCATACGCCTCTTCACCAAGATGTACGGATACAATGGTGTAGATCCGCTTGGACAGTCTAGACATCAGCCGATCACCCGGTGCTACAGAATATTCTTCCCGATAATCTCCAATTTTGTGAAAACCGCTGGACATATGGATGTACAAGTTGCCCCTACGTGTTTTACCATGCACCAACATCAAATCTCCTCCTGCTGTGTAACCAACCTAATTTCCCTGTTACATGTATATCGGTCAGAACAAGATAGGATATAAGTCCCTGGTACCCTCTTTCGTTTCACATGTTAGTGCACGTAAACGAAACGGGTCTGCCATTGATGTGACAGACCCGTTTTTGTAAACCCATTTTCGTGATTTAGGAAGAAACTATTCTTGATAGGATTCTGCTATTGCATTCGCTGCAATGATTGCATTGTACACGTCAGCAGGACTAACCGGGAACGGCATGTTGACCATTGTATCATTCGATGCACAAGCAGCTTCAGCCACTTGGCGCCATTCAGCCTCAACAAATTCCTCTACACCCAAGTCACGAAGCGTCAATGGAAGGCCTACATCCTTAACCAGTTTAATCACGGTTTCCAGTTCTTCTTTCGGTGCATTTTCCAGCACTAGCTGGGTTAACAAACCGAATGTAACTTTCTCACCATGCTGTGCTTTATGAAGCGAAGGAACAGCCGTCATGCCGTTATGAATGGCGTGTGCTGCTGCCAACCCACCTGATTCTGCACCAACACCGCTCAGATAAATGGTAGCTTCAATCGTATCCTCCACCGCACGAGTATATACTTTCCGATCCACAGCACGTTTGGCCTTCACAGCATTTTCCAGCAACGTATCATAACAAAGACGAGCAAGTCCCAATCCTGTAGTGGAAGGCTTGTTCAGAACCAGGTTATCTCCGTTAGCCTGATAGCAAGCACGAGCTTCAAAATAAGTGGCCAGTGCATCACCGATTCCAGCTGCAAAGAAACGTGCAGGCGCTGCTGCCAGAATGCCTGTATCCGCCAGTACAACGTCTGGATTAGTAGGCAGGAACAGATATTCATCAAAAGAGCCATCTTTTTTGTATATAACCGCAAGCGCGGTACAAGGAGCATCTGTAGAAGCAATCGTTGGGAAAATAACAACAGGCAGCTTTTCATAATAAGCGGTTGCCTTGGCGGTATCCAACGTTTTTCCCCCGCCAATCCCTATGATAATGTTTGAACCATGTTTACGCACCAATTCACGGTTACGATCAATCTCTTCTTTTGTACATTCATATTGGAATTTCTCGAAGACCACCTGGTTACCAGCTGCTTCAATTGAAGCACCTGCCTCTTTTTGGGCCCTTTCAAGTATGAACTCATCGCAAATAACAAAGGCTTTATCGCCATAATCCTTAATATAGTCATTTAACGACGAGAGCAGATTTTGTCCAGAAATAAATTTCTTGGGTGAAGTGACGGACCTTACAACGTTTGCCATGTAAATTCCTCCTCAGCTTTGACTCATACTCAAATTAATAACCATTTGGGCATGTGACCCCTTAACTATAAACCTCTTTTCACGTTATTAAAAGGCTTATTATGGAATATTTTATGAACAAATTGTGTATCTATTATACTTGAACAGTCGAGCGCCATTCAGAATACAGGATACCCATCATGATACGATCATAACTATTACCATCACGAAGAACAGCGGAACGAACTCTACCCTCAAGCTGGAACCCCGCCTTCTCATAAGTTCGGATCGCTTGTGTATTGTACTCAATCACATCCAAGCCGACCCGATTTAAATTGAGCTCATAAAACGCATAACGAAGAATGAGACCTACAGCTTCTGCCCCAAAGCCCTTGCCACGGTAGTCCGTATTACCTATACCTATTGCCAGCTGCCCGCTACGATTATTCCACTCAATTCCGTGGATAGCAACAAATCCGATCAAGACATCATCTGCCAATGTTCTTAATCGAAAATAGACCTCGTTAGAGCTGGGAGATCCTTCTGACTCCATCTGTTTCAACGTGTAAGGGAGCGCCAAATCCGTATCTACATTTCGCAGATACTTCGCATCCTCACCCCATTTGAACATCACTTCGGCATCTTCTTCCCTGACTGCGGCCAGTTTTATTCGTTCTCCATAAAATAAATTTTCGATCTTAATGACTCTTCAGCTCCTATTATGAATTGTGTGCCATGTTTTCCGTCATAATTGTCATGCTATCCGATGTCCGCAATATAAGCTCTCCCTTTTAATTCAATGTTTAAATTTTACAAAATAATCAAACATAACACAACCAAATCATTACAGTTGTCATTGTGTGATACACAAAAAGACCTTGCAGCTGCAAGGTCTTCATATTCCTAGTATTTAAATAACATAGCAACCAGTTGATATCCAGCTCCAATCGTCCAGAACAGTACATAATCACCGCGCCGGATACGACCCGATTCAATACCTTCATATAGAGCAATGAACGGGCTACTGGTACCTGTGTAACCATATCGATCACCCACATAAATCATTTGGGCATCCTCTAGCTCCAAGTGATCCTGAATCTTCAATACATTTGCTAACGAGAACTGAGACAGACAATAAGCCCGTACATCCCGAGGCGTCAGCCCATTCTTTTTTAAAATGCGTTCAAGCAGATCAAATGTAGGAGGCAAGGCCATATTGGCGTCGAACGGAAGCCACTGAATATATTTTCCGGGGGCGTTCCTTTGGAGTGTCGCCGCTAACCCCTGAGCCGGGTACAAAATTTTATCTATATTGACTGGGTCCGTAAAATACATAGAATCTATAAATCCGGTGTCTTCTTCTGTACGCTCCAAAATAGCCGCACATGCAGCATCTCCATAGTTCGCATAAGTAATCTCATCCTCCGGACCGGAAATGAGTGAATTATAATCCGAACCGATAATAAGCGCTGTCCGCACGTCAGGATTAGATAACATCGACCGACTGACTTGATCGACAGCGACTGTCATCCCTGCACAATTCGCGTTGGAATCCATCACGGCCACATCATGTCTGGCCCCAATCGCCTGGTGAACAAACAATGCATTCATCGGAAACAGTGACTCAGGAACTTGAGTGGAGAACACGATCATATCCACGTCACGGCCTGTCATACCAGCCTGTTCCAGAGCTTTTTGCGCAGCCGCAATTCCCATTGTTAGACCGTTTTCGTTCGGATCATCAATGATATAACGCTGTTTTCTACCCATATGCTCCATGAAGCGTCGAATATCTTTGCCCTGCTCGTCAAAATGGCGAACATAGTATTCGTTATCCAACGAATGGGACGGATGATACACACCCAGTGCTTTTATTTTGATATGGCTCATCAGGCTTCCCCCTTACACATACATCAGCGCATTATTGTACAACAATATCTACGTTGTTTAATCCTGCTTCGCGTGCTACTCGACCAAGCTGCATTTTAATAATGGTTTGTTGAAGGCTGATGCCAAAGATTACTTTGGTAAATCCAGTTTCTTTATAACGTACAAATGAGCCCTTCAATTTTTCCACTTCTCCCGGACCCAAAAGTGCCATCTGGGTACAATCTACCTTGAGTGTAAAGCTGGACGCCTGAATGGATGAGGTTTTGGCTACATAATCTTTTACAAAGCTATCATACTCCTCCTGGCTAAAAACTCCATTCACCGCCATATGTACCGTTTTCATGGCTTGATCTACTTCGATAGTGTAAGGATGTTGACTCATTTTAGAAGGACTCCTTTAATTTCATTTTTTTGTCTATTAAGAGTATCGGAATAATAGGTAGAATTTTTAATATTAAATCAGATAATTCACCACTAAAATATTACAAATTTGTGAATATAAAAAACCGTCACTGCTCCTAGAAGAAGCAACTGACGGCTAGAAATTTGCGTATTCTCATATGAAATTAATTCGTAAACGTATGGCGACCGAGTGAGATGACAGCCGGGCGACTTTTACTCCATTTGGCTGTAGCAATGGCCGGGTTGTAATAAAACAAGGACCCATTGGTCGGATCAGCACCATTAAGTGCCTGTCTGGCTGCACGGTACGCAGTCTTGTTGGGTTTCAGGCGGTATTGACCATCCTGTACAGCGGTGAATTGACCAGGCTGCAAAATAACGTCCGGGATCGAGCTTGGAAACTCACCGGACTGAACACGGTTTAATACGACAGCGCCGACAGCCACTTGACCTTCAAACGATTCCCCGCGAGCCTCAGAATAAATGATACGAGCCAGTTGATCCAGCGCGGTTACGCGCACCTCTCCGAAGGATTCCAGCTTGGCTTGTGTAGCCGCTCCGGCTACTCCATCAGGTGTCAGACCGTTATCCCGTTGAAAACGAGCCACCGCTTTACTGGTCAGAGAACCATAGTACCCAGTAAACCCAGCCTTGAAATAACCGAGCGAATGAAGCTGCTGTTGAAGCTCCAGCACCCGTTCGCTTTGAACCCCTATCTTCAAAGCTGACGTTTGTGCTTGTGCTTGTCCTGGTGCGACTGACAATACAGTACCTAACATACATGCGCAGGACAGGATTAAAATAGATAACTTTTTCATATTCCAGACAACCTCCTCTTTCATGTTCTGTCCGGTGCAACCATTCCGGCCTGTACAACTCAGGGACGTTTATCCGATGATGTTTCTTATGACATAACTTATGCCTAGCTGCAGAAATGACGCGTGGCTACATACGGAATGGGACAATCATGCTTTCACACGTCCGTTGCAGTATACCATAAGCCGCATTTACGTATCATCCGGCTCTGGTCCTAAGACTACCCAAGCAAATAAAACGCCATCCCTAAAGGGATGACGTGTATTAAGAACAATGGATCATGTTCTGACCACACTTGAATACGTGACTTTTTTCGCTATTTTTCGCTTCAACTTGCCCGGGACCGGAGCCTGATTTCTACTAATTTAAATCACATATCCGCGCACACATACATGGGCGTATGCATAGGGTAGCGTACGATCATCAAATTTCGAATAATAGAAAGGCAGGAAACGACGCGTGGATTCATATATGGATTACACCTCCCCTACTGTACAATTTACCTATGATTTAAGAGACAATGTTTTGTTTCAGAAGGATGCTCAAAACTCGATCAACGAGCTGTCGATCCAGCAGCTGAATACATTGGCGAATGTATCGCTGCTGGATATTCGCCTTAGCACAGCTAATGTTGTGGAGCCTCACTATCACCAAAATGCCACAGAACTGGTATACTGCATCTCTGGAGCAGTAACCGTGTCACTGATTAACCCCTTCACCCTCGAGTTACGACATTTTCCGATCACACCTGGCCAAGTGGCTAACGTTCCTCAGGGATGGTGGCATTATCTGGTCGCCACGATGGACAACACTCATTTGTTGACCATTTTTAATGCTCCGACCCCTGAATTCATACTGGGCTCCGACATTTTGCGGCTAACGCCAAGTAACATTCTGGCTCATACTTACTGCCTGAATGAGAATAAGATTCAGGAAGCACTCGCCCCAATTAAAAAGCCTGTCATCATCGGTCCTCCCAATGACTGCAAGCAGCAGCCCCCCCGAAAACCTGGGATACATGTAAGGCTTGCCGATACTTCACCCCACCCTCAGGTCGCCCCCCAAAGAGGTTACGCCCATACCAATGGATATCCTGGCTTCTCTTTTAATCCCTATCAAGAATAGGCTAACTCTAGTCAGGCCTTAAGTTCGAGGGAATACCTTTTCCCTGTATGTTCGCCGTTACCATAAGACCGTCCCTCTCATAAAATGCCAATGTATAAGAGGGGGTGATGGAATGGACGCTTATTACAACTGTTTGAACTGCATGAATAAAAAAGTGCGTATTCTCACCGTTGACGGAAAACAGTACGAAGGAACCATTATGGATGTGGATCGTAATAATGTGTACTTAAAAACAGAACGGAACGGACGTGTACAAACGTCTGCCTTTTATCCTGGCTACGGGTATGGGAATCAAATCTTAACTTTGAGCTTGTTCACCCTGCTGGCGATTGCGTTAATTTAATCTCTGTTCCATTGTCCGTTCCTGTCTATAGATGCCAATGTACCTCAAATGACAGCTGCCCAGCCCGGCACAGTTTGTGTAGGGCCTGTACGCTGTTATTTGAGGTGTTTTATCATACGTTCCATCCTCTAAAACACTTAACCCCCCATCGGTTATATACCGATGGGGGGTTAAGCTACTCATTTCAATTTAAACCCATAAAGACTTAGTAATGATAACGAGCAAAATGAACAGTACCAGGATAGCTCCTGTCGATGTCCATACTCCTGGGTAGCCCCCTACTGAACCGCCACCACAACCTCTTTCACATTCACTCATGGTCATTGCCTCCTTCAATTCAAGGTACAACATAGCTTATGTATTGAGCTTTCCTATGGACCGGGCTTTTCGGCAATGTTATGAATGTTTTCGCTGATGGGCATTAGCCTACACCTTTCCTAGGCAGGAGCATAGGATAACACAACTAATCTTGAAGGAGTGAAGCAATTGAATTCAAATCAAATGCTCAATTACAACGTTAATCAACCTTTTCCTCACCATCCTACCTCTCACCACGTCGTGGTGCACCCTGTAGATCCATACGTCGTAGAAACATTAAAATCGGTGATCGGCAAGTACGTTGTACTTGAGACAACACGTGGCAGAATTGATGGATGCGTAGTCGATTGTAAGCCCGACCATGTCATTTTAGATGTATACGGAAAAAAATTCTTTGTTAGAATCAGCGAAATCGTATGGATCATGCCCAACTAAACAAATCAGACATTAAAAATCCTCGCAGATCCCGTTCCGGATTCGCGAGGATTGATCATGATATGATTTTGCTAATCGAGCTCTCCTGCCAGTGAAGCCCGGAGTTCATCTATCGTTCCGTTGTATTCATCCAAATCGACTTGGCCTTGAATACCCGGAACACTGCCTGTGCTACTGTACTGCCAAGCCCACCAGTTATTCCAAGCTGGAACCGCGGTCGGCTTTTGCGTAGTGCTGTATCGGGCTACCCACAGTTTATACATAGAAAATGTAGGATCAAACTTGGAAGCAAAAACATTGCCCGTGTATACGATTGGCTGACGCCCGGTAAGCCTCTCCATTTCATCCAAAAAGGCATGAGCCACTTCACTAATTTGTGCAGGAGTAAGACCTTTGGGGTTATTTTCATAGTCCATCACAGGGGGCAGATCTAGCCTGCCTCCTGCTGAATCTATTGCCCTGGCAAAATTAGCTGCTTCCTGACGAGCTCCATCCGCGGTAGTAGCATTCAAAAAGTGGTAAGCGCCAACCAAGATGTTAGCATCTCTGGCACCCTGTACATTTATCAAAAATTGATTATCTTGATATTTTGTGCCCTCTGTAGCTTTAATAAAAGCAAATGTCTTACCTGCCGCTGCCACTTGCTGCCAATCAATATTGCCATTATAGTGTGAGACGTCAATTCCTTGCGCGTGTCCATCAGAAGAAATCGCAGGTACAACAGGTATGGTAGGTATAACGTCCTCGGTAGTTGATGGCTCCTCCGTTTCCTGATCCAACGCTATAACAACCTTACCATCATCCGCATTGAGTACATGAAAGGGTGTGCTGTGATTAAGATCAACCACAATACGTACCGATGCGGGGGTTGTACTAAACATGGAGTATCTTACTTGGGAAACATCTGGATCTTCAGTGACTGGAAAACTTCCTTGTCCACTACTGTCAAATGATTGCGATGCTAGAAATTCCTCAGAAAACGTTGAACTAGGTATGTCTACAACAATACGGTCTGCATGAGTCAACGTAGTTACTTTGGGGGTTGCTTTTCCATTAACAGCTATAGTCAATTGGTGATTAGCGAAGCTAATTTGGTTTATAGCTGTACGCGCACTCTCTTTAGGATTACTTACAGCTGGAGTAGCAGAATGATCATGAGTGGACTCGCTATTGTCGCTTGAAGTAGGCGGAGTCGTCAGGAACACAGTTTTAAGCTCGTTGTTCCAGGCCACATCAATCCCTGTCTGTTCAGACACAAAGCGAAGCGGAACATAAGTCGTCCCCTCTCTAAGCAAAGGCGCTACAGCCAATCCCATTTGATGATCATTGACAGAGGCTATGGGATTGTTGACCTGAAGACTGAGGTTAAGATTTTGCTTATGTATAGTTATGGTCCCTGTCTTGGACTCCCAATTCACGCTATAACCCAATTCCTCTACAATGAGACGGAGTGGAACCAGTACATTCCCCTTTACTTCTTGAATCTGAACACCTTTGCCAACACTTATATCTTTACCATCCAACTGAAGATGTGAACTCGAAGATGCAGCATGACTTTCTCTTGGAAATGCTAGTAGAAACAGAAACAAAAAAGCAAATAAACAAATTTTCTTCATTATGTACCCTACCATTCTCTAAATTTTCGCTTATGAAATTCTTGCACTCTATGATTCTCAGGACCTCCATTTTGATAGACGCGAATCATATGTAAAAAGTTACGATTGATTCAGTATATATTTCAGTCTTATCATACAAAAGTACTAAAAAACTCTGCCAGCTATACAGCAAGCAGAGCTTTTTCCAGTTTTATTAATCTAGTTTACTAGCAATCTTATCACAAACGAATACTTCATGCTCACACTGTTAAAAATGTTAACCCTGTAAGAATGATCGAAGTAACAGACAGTACCAGTAAGGGAAGCATTGCTTTCTCCCGCAAAGCCTTAAAGCTCACATTCAGCCCCATGCCTACCATAGCCATCGTTAACATAAAGGTGGTAACTTGAGAAATTCCGTTCGTCAGACTAGATGGAACTACAATATATTTTCCAAAAACATAGCTGCCCACAATACTTGTAGCCATAAAGCCGATGAGGAACCAGGGGAACTCCACTTTAGCGTCTGTACGAATTTTTCCAGTTCGTTTCATCCAATACATTAAAACAAAGCTGAGCGGTATGAGTAAGAAAACACGCCCCAGTTTGGCTAATAAGCCCATTGCAAGTGCATCCTGTCCGGCAGGCGCTGCAGCTAAGGCCACATGTGCAATTTCATGTAAACTGATACCCGACCAGATTCCATATTGCATATCCGTCAAAGGGAGCCAGGGCCGAAGCACAGTAAACAAAATGGCAAATACCGTTCCAACCAAGGCAATGAGTCCTACCCCTATGGCTGTATCCTCATCTTTGGATTTTAACAAGGGAGAAACCGCTGCAATCGCTGCTGCACCGCAAACTCCTGTTCCAATACCAAGAAGAAGTGAAAGCGAAGCATCTGCCTTGAAACGTTTTGCCAGCCAAACCGTAAAAAAGATGGAAAATACAACAGTGCCCACATCACGCAAAAGTAAACCAAGTCCATGATGAATGACAACATCCATGTTCAACTTCAGCCCAAATAACACAATAGCTCCACGTAGTATTTTCTTTGCTGAAAACTCAACTCCCAAGCGCACAGCTTCAGGGTATCCCCACAACTGTCGGTACAGAATAGCGAGAAACATGGCACAAGCCAATGGACCTACATAATGAAAGCCTGGCAATTCGTTCAGGCCATAGCCTGCCAAAGCAAATAACATCGTGAGGACAATGCCAAATATACGCTGGAATAATCGACCTCTGTTCGAAAATAATTTGGTGTGTTGTGTATGACTGTTCATGGTGAACCCCTCCAATTCTACATGCATCCAGCTTAATATGGTTTTTGTCATAAGAAAAATAAATCATTATAATAATGATAATAAGCAAATAGATATGATGAATTTGGAGGAATGGGCCTTGGACCAATCTTTAATCGTATTTGTTATGGTCGCGGAGAAACAAAATTTCACACGAGCTGCCGAGGTGTTACACATGACCCAACCTGCGGTAAGTCAATATATTCAAACGCTGGAACGTAGCGTAGGAACCCGCCTCCTGGAGCGTAGCAATAAGTATGTACGCTTAACCAAAGCAGGTGAAATTGTGTATCATCATGCTCAGGAGATTATCCGTCTCCATACACGGATGCAGTATTTGGTGGACGAGCTGATGCATACAGCAAAAGGAAACCTGTCGATCGGCGCAAGCTACACGTATGGCGAATATGTGCTGCCGCATGTGATCGCGCAAATGAGGGTCCGGTATCCACTCATTCAGCCCTCCATTACCATCGGCAACACCCAGGAAATTGAAAAACTCATGATCCATAATCAACTGGATGTAGGCATTATCGAAGGAGAATTTCAGCATGACCATTTACACATCGAATCATTTGCTGATGATAGAATGTATATCGTCGTTCCGCAAAATCACCGTTTGGCTGGTAAATCTCAAGTGGATGTAAGTGAGCTGCAAGAGGACATCTGGATTCTGCGGGAAGAAGGTTCTGGAACCCGGGAAGCGGCTGAAAAAATGTTTACACGGTTTCAGTTCTCCCCTTCTCATATGATGAATTTTGGCAGTACACAGATCATCAAAGAGTCTGTAGAAGCAGGCTTGGGGATTTCTTTGCTGTCCCAATGGGTCATTCAGAAGGAACTTGCTCTGGGAACATTAAAAGTACTGGATATTCGTAATCTTCCGGTTATTCGAAAATTCTCCTTCCTAACTCCTTCTTCGACATTTGAAACGAAAGCAAGCACCGCTTTTTTGGAGATTTTGCGAAGTTATAATGTGAAAAGGTAAAGTGCAGAAACAACGAAAAAAGCACCCATTAAGGTGCTTTCAACATAATCATTATCATGTTTTTTTATGAGGAAAGATGATCCTTACCATGATAGAAGAAATGAGAAAAATCAGCGTAGCTTCCTTGGAATTGTTGCATATCATGAGCAGCAATACCTACAAAATTTCCTGTAAAACCCCCGGATAAAAAGCTGATATCCTGCATTTCAAAAAGCCGCTTCCAAGCAGGTTTGTCTCCGACTCCATAATAAAATTGCCCGTGGGATGCATGGACTTCCACAGCTAAATGTATAGGAAGATCGTCCTGAAGCGTAATTGCTTGAGGAACTAAGGTAAATGTATTGGCTTCACATCGCATCATGCGCAGTACCTTCCCTTGCCCCTCCTCATAGCTAATATAGGCGTACAAATAATCTTCTTCATTAAGGTACAGTAGTAGCCCCGCCATTTGTAAATAGCTTGTCGGCTTATACTCCAATGCTGTTTCTACCCGGAAATGATGATCCGTTTGCCGAATGGCAAGCACGTGATGCTGGAACAGACTTTGAATGGATTCTCCAGCCAGAATGCGAAGGTAGCCTGGGCGCTGGCTTAATGAACACCAGCTATCGTCCGCCAGGATACGCAATGTGTTCCACGTTTTATCTAATGTGGGTCCCTCGAAAAAATCCTCAAAAACATAACTCTGCTGCTCTTGCTTAACCGAGAATATCCCTTGAGGTGCGGGTACCTCCAATTGAGGTGTATGGCCCCCAGCAGTTAATCGGAGCCAGCCTTCATCATTCCAGTACACTTGCTGCAAGGCTGTTTCCCGTCCTAAAATGGCATATTTCCCCTCTACTGGACGTGTGCATAAATGAGCCATGTACCATTCGCCGTCTGGTGTTTGTACAAGACTGCCATGCCCTGCGCATTGTAACGGGAAATCAAGTTGATCACGTGACGTAAGCATTGGGTTGTGCGGGTCTACTTCATATGGCCCGGATATCTGCTTCGAGCGTGCTACGGTAACGGCATGCCCCGTACCCGTTCCGCCTTCCGCTGTAACAAGATAATAATATCCGTTTTGCTTGTAGATGTGAGGCGCTTCTGTTTTCTTTAAAGGAGTACAATCAAAGATTTTAACAGGCTCGCCAATGAGCTGTTGTTGCTTGCTGTCATACTCCTGCATGACTATACCGGAAGATTTATTGCTTTCCAACATGCGGTAATCCCACAATGCGTTCAACAGCCATTTACGTCCGTCCTCATCATGAAATAAAGACGGATCAAATCCGCTACTGTTAAGATAAACGGGGTCCGACCACGGTCCTTGGATCGTAGGCGCCGTCATCACAAAATTATGAACATCCTTGAACGGACGTTTGGTGCTTTTCACATCCGTATAGAGCAGATAAAAAAGGTCATCTGCATAGCTAAGCTGCGGTGCCCAAATGCTACAATTTTTAGGATTACCTCTTAAGTCAACCTGATCGGTCAAAATATCTGTGCAATGCTCCCAATTTGCCAAATCTTTGGACTGGTACACCCGCACTCCAGGCAGCCACTCAAACGATGACACCACAATATAGTAAGTATCTTCGACACGTGTAATACACGGATCGGGATTAAAGCCTTTTAATATGGGATTTTGGATCATCATGAGACCTCACTTCTCCTTACTTCCAAAATGTAACTTCAGCAAAAACCTGTTCCTTGCTCCATGCTTCTGTTCCCGCTTCAAAACAATCCGCCCACGGAACACGCTGCTTACGTAACGTAGCAACTTCATCGTGTCCGTTATATTCTTGATAACAGACGGTTTTCTCGTTCGCAACATTGTCCCAATTGTCCCAGCCACGTGGGTCAATATGATCGCCCATTTTACAATCGACAAATACGGTCTTGGCATATTCCCGCCACGGACGCCCCAAAAAAACCGGAGTAATATCAGGCTCTGCAGTTAGGTAGCAATGGTTGAATACATAACCATACGCTTGTCCTTGCGGCGTAGAGGCAGCTGTAACGTAGCTCGTTTGGTTCTTATGATGGCGTAAACTGCGAATTTCGCAATCTTCAAAATACGCGGTAGCCCCACCAAAAATAAAGTCCACCGTACCCTCTATATAACAATGCTGATAGAGCTGCCGATAGTGCCTATGATGCTCCTTCAAATGGATTCCACCAAACTGGAGTCGTTCTTTCGGTGCAGGAGGTAGAGGGCCTGTAAATAAAGTATCCTGGTGTCCTTTAAAGGTACAGTTTCTAAAGACCGTTTCATCACAATGAGCGTATACCGCAACGGCCTGCCCAATGGCTTCTCCCTGTCCTGCCGTGTTGGAAATCGTGAGATTTTCCAAGATCAGATGGCTACCGCCTAAAAATAAAGTAGGTGTCGCAAAGGTCCCTATTTCCTCACCCGCTTCATCCCGCTCCTTGGCATACCGATCCATTCGAATCTCTACCTGCCCAATGCCTATAATATGAAGATATGAACGGTAAATTCGTACCTCTTCCTCATAAGTACCTGATAAAATAGTTAGCGTTTCCATTTCGTTGGAAGCCGACTGCTCCAATACAGCAATCGCCTCCTGAATCGTATGGAAATCACAAAAGGATTCTTTTCCAACTAGCATGGTTACCCCGATCCCTTCATTTGATTTACAGGTGTTCAGCTAAAAATGACTGCCACGCCGTTCGCATTTCCAACGTCTCCATATGTCCACCGCCCGCAATCACAGGCTGCCAATGCTCAGGGTGACCTGCCTCCTGGTAAGCTTCCAGCAGCCCTTTTGCCAAATGCTCGACTCCTTCAATAGGACACATCCGGTCATTTTGACCTGTTATACTCATCCGTGGACGAGGTACGATCCGCTTTTGAATATCCAAGGTGGTAAAATGCTTCAGCAAGCCGGGGACATAGGAGTAGAAGCCATGATGGTCCAATCCCCTTTTGGCGATCAGCGTATGGGCATCTACCTGTCCACAGATATCAACCGTGACCTGTATCCGTTCATCTAACGCAGCCATCCACCATGCCATGAGTCCACCCATCGACATACCGATTGTTCCGATACGAGAAGCATCAATGTCCTCACGCTGGCACATATAATCCACCAAACGACGGTTATCATACAGCATCATGCCCCACAGCACTTGGCCCTGCCAGAGCATTTCCTTTACCAGCTCGCTCTCGGTTTTGCCTCCACGTTCATTAAATCCCCACATGTCAATGCAGCATACACAGTACCCCATGTCTGTCAGAGTTGTAGCAAACGAGGGCTGCTGTAAGTAAGAACTGCTATGGATCAGTTCCTTGCGCCCGTTCGTATAATTGCCTCCATGCGAATGGTTAAAAACGACCAATGGGAACGGACCGTTCCCTTGTAAGGGTGTAGCTACATAAGCGGGTACAGACTCGATCCCGTTCAAGTCCAGCAGGAGACACTCCAGTCGATATCCCTCACGCTCTTCTTGATTCAGCAGAGTTGCCGTTACAGGGCGATCTGCCGGAAGGTCTCCCAACAATGCTTGCAACTTATCCACGTTGTACCTCCTTTCATGCCCTCCTAATTCATCATATTTTGTTCAGAAGGTTGTATCGTTACTTGTTCTATCAGCTTTTCGGGCTGAGCTGTATTCTTCGAATGGCAACGATTGATTTCAACGTCTTCCCCATTTTCAATATAAAAGGCAGGACCTTCATGATTCTCAATCGTCACATGTTGAAAACGAATATCCTTCACGTTACCTAGATAAAAACCACGGTTGTTCATATCTTCTATCCCTGTCATCATGGCCGGACGACCGGGAATTGCATTTTTAGCCATAGAAATATCAATATTGGAAAATGTGATTTCAGCAATATATCGTTCTGCAAGTCCGTATAAGAATCCAGCAGCCGCATGAACCTGTCGTGCCGTAATATCGGAAAAATGGATTCGTCTAAAGCACGGGGTTTCATCGGTAATCGGATAGGGATTTTTGTCCCACACATATTTGTCTTTGCCCCGAGGGCCGCAGAAATAATAAAGATTCAGAATAAATGGACAAATTACATCTTCCATCACAATGTTGCTGACGCGAATATCCTCGATGCTTCCGCCACGTCCTCGTCTGGATTTCAGACGTATGCCCCGATCCGTTTGCTTGAACACGCAATTGCTGATCGTAACATTACGAATGTCACCACTCATTTCGCTTCCCAGTACGACTGCGCCATGTCCATGCACCATCGTACAGTTGGTAATCGTAATATTTTCACATGGAATTCGCTCTTGTGTATCTTCGGTTCCTGCTTTGATCGCAATACAGTCATCGCCCACATCTATATTGCAGTTGCTAATACGAACATTGGAACAGGATTCAGGATTAATGCCATCCGTATTGGGGGAGTCCGCCGGGTTAAGAATGGACAAATTATCAATTGTAACGTTATAGCAAGCGATGGGGTTTACAGTCCAACTGGGGGAATTTTTTAACATAACATCTTTAATGGTAACCCGCTGACAACGGTCAAAGCTGATTAATTTGGGTCTCGGATACTGTAACTCCTCTGGATGATTGCGGTGCTTTTCCCACCACGGCTGACCATTTCCATCCAGCGTTCCGCTACCTGTAACTGAAATATTCTCAAGGTTCTGCCCATAAATGCATGACGCATGCACTTCCCGCTGAACGCCTTCCCATCTGGATTCTACTACAGGGTAATCAGCCAGTTCCGTACTAAAGGACAGAGTTGCGCCAGGGCTTACATGCAGCTCAATGTTACTTTTCAGAAAGATAGCACCTGTCAGATACGTCCCAGACGGAACAAAAACGGTTCCTCCTCCAGCATTGCTGGCCGCTTCAATCGCAGCCGCAATCGCTCCCGTAGCCAGCGTCGTGCCATCCTGAACTGCTCCATAATCTACAATGTTATACAATTGCATTTCGTTCTCTCCTGTCTTTATATTTTGTGAATGTTAGATCCATTTTGTATTGGAAAAGCATAAGCTGCCCCCGGATTTCAACATCCAAGAAATTATTCAAGGAGTCTGGGGGCAACAGCCATGCTCAGCTATTATTTTTTCGTTTTCTTATACGCTTCCTCGTACTCAGCAGTAATCCGTGATCCACCGGAGTTTTTCCAGTTTTCTACGGCTGCTTTAAATCCTGCTTCGTCAAGCTCACCCATAATAAATTTGAAGGAGGCGTCGGTAATGATTTTCTCCAGCTCTGTTCCTTGCTCATTAGCGGTGACTGAATCCAGTGGCACGGTTGGGTCCAGAACAGCAAATTCATTATTTTCTCGGACTAATTCATTAGCCAGTTCCTTTTCTGGATTGGCATCTTTTAAGTTGTAGGTCACTTCACTTGGTCTGGAGCTTGAAAACGGCTGAACATCTGCTTGCCACAAATCTGTATTCGTAATTTTGAAGGCTCCATCTTTTTCGATCTTATAATGAGTGCCTTCTATACCGCCGGTCATATACATATATACATCTTTGTCAATTAAATCATCTACAAATTGCAGCAGTCTCTTCAACTCAGCTTCTGTTTTTACTTCGGATTTCGGAAATGCCAGCAAACCTCCTACCCCGCTTCCCTCAGACCATACGTGGTATTTGCCATCTCCATTCGAAATCTTGTTAACCGGTACCAGCTTCAGTCCCTTTTGTAAGCCTTGGGACAAGGTTCTGAGGTTAGAGATATCGATCATGCCTGTATAAATACCTGCTTTACCTTGTGCAAATTGTTGCTGCTGGTCCGTTTTAGCGGTTACAGCAAAGTCTTTAGAGAGATATCCATTTTTGTATAATTTATTGGAATACTTTAAGGTCTCCAAATATTGAGGAGTATCAAATTCCGGCGTAAATTTTCCGCTTTCATCTACTTTCCAGCCATTAGGTGTGCCAAAGTAGGAACTTAAAGTTTTGAAGCTACTGTAGCGTAGATCCGATCTGTCAACAAACCCAGTCGTATCATTTTTTCCATTTCCATCCGGATCATCTTCTGTAAACGCTCTCGCAACTTCATACAACTCATCCAGTGTCGTCGGCACCTTCAGTCCCAAGCGATCCAGCCAATCCTGGCGAATGACCAGACCCGCCCGAGCCAGATTCTTCTGGAACGGAACGCCATACAGTACCCCTTCAATGGATGCGGCTTCCCGAACTTCAGGCGGGATTTTCTTCAAATTTTCATAATCATCCAAATACTTTCCTACATCCCAGAATAGCCCTGATTTCAAAGAGCTTCGTACTGAAGAATTTGTCATCATCGTCAGAGTCACCATATCGGCCAATTCGCCGGATGCAAGCGCGGTAGTGATTCTCTCTTCTTTGGAAGCGTCAGGCACCCAATTGAACGTGATTTTAGAATTGGTGTATTCTTCAATTTTGCTTTTGATCGTTTCTGTAGGCGGAGAAGCTGTATGCAATACGTTTAACCAGGTAAATTCCAGTTTGGACTTCGGATCATAGGTTTGGCCGCTTTGATCCTCAGCTCCCTTGTCACCGCAAGCAGCTAAAAAAACACTCATGACCATTAGTACAGCAAGAAGGCCCGATACTCCCTTTTTCGTCGTGATTCCCTTTTTCATCGTGTTTGCTCCTTTTCTGTTTATATATTTATGCCATATCTTCCTCTTTCACCAGAACCTCTCGCTCTATTTTGCTGAACACCTGATGCGTCATCCACATCACGAGATAACCCATAATACTTGCTCCGGCAAAAGTTAGAATTCCTGGGTACAAGCCTAGAATCAATGCAAAAAGCACGACAATGGCTACAAAAAGAACAAGCGTATATTGTAAATACGAAAATCCAATCACTATCGACATTTTGACCTTCAGTCCGATACCTTTCCAATCATAGTGAGCCAGCAGCGGGAAAATGTAGGCCAAAGAGATGAGATACAAAAAGGCTCCAATAAGCGTCACCACACGAACATACCAGGACGAGACGTTGACTATATCCACGTAGAGCACGTAACCCACAAGGCTGTAAAGCCCGCCAATGATTGCTGCTTCTTTAAAGCTTTCTCTAAAGTAACGTACAAACGTCGAGAAAATGGCGACTTCCTCATTGCCCCGAATCCACTGCCTTAAAATACTAAGCATAGCAACGGTTGCAGGCCCAACGCCTATAAAACCCAAGCCCAGAATCGTCGCAACCGTCCAAAGCAAGTTAAGGTAGACCAGGCGCAGCAGGCGCATGCACCATTTGTTCATGTTTTCTACAAACCGTACCATTTTGCATCCTTCCCGTCGTCATTAGTAAACGCCGTCTTCACCAAATTTCTTGGCCAGTCGATTGGAGCCCATAATCAGGATTAACCCTACTACACCTTTAAAAAGTCCTACCGTCGTACTGAAACTTAATTGTCCATTCTTTAAGCCCGCAGTATAAATGTAGGTGTCAAAGATTTCGGCAACCTCGCGGTTTAATGAGTTCAATAGCAGATACATATGCTCAAAGCCCAAATCCAACGTGCTACCGATCTTCAAAATTAATAATGTAATAATGACTGGGCGGATCGCAGGCAAGGTAACGTGCCATGTCTTTCTCAGGCGTCCAGCTCCGTCCATCTCTGCTGCCTCATACAATTGCGTATCTACCACTGTAATCGCAGATAGATAAATGATGGTAGACCAGCCAAGTTCCTTCCAAATCACTTGCCCGATGTAGACGGTTCGCAGCCATTGAGGAGAAGTTAAGAAGCTGATCTTCTCACCGCCCAGCGCGGCAATCATTTCATTCAGCACCCCACCGTCTACGGTTAGGAATACATAAGAAATCGAAACAATGATAACCCATGACATAAAGTGCGGGATGTAGATGATGGTTTGAATAATGTTTTTAAAAAACATCTTCCTAACCTCGTTCAACATGAGTGCCAAAATGATGGGCAATGGAAAAAAGATTACAATGTTCAGCGCAAACAAAACCAGTGTATTACGAAGCAGCATAAAAAACGTAGGCTCGGTAAACAAACGAATAAAATGCTTCATTCCTACCCATGGACTGCCCGTGATTCCCTGAAAAGCTTGATAATCCTGAAATGCAATCACCAATCCCCCCATAGGAAAGTACTTAAAAATAATGAAGTACACCAGTCCGGGTAAAACCATTAAATAGAGCAACTTGTGTTTCTGCATTCGTAAAAGGCTTTCTGTCGTTCTTTTGTTCTTTTTCATTTTCATGTTTGGTGCGGGGACACTTGAAACTTTCATTAGTTCGACCTCCTTCAAACGTTCCTGTATACGTTTTCAAGAGTACGCGATTTTCAGCATTCCGCATATAATCATCAAATGATAGCGTTTACAAAATTGAGTATACAGCCTACTTTTCAACCTTTTCACCTTAGCTAATGATTACAACACAACCTAATGATCATCCGCTTTTCTCCATGATTAGAGAACACCTCAAGATTTGATTATATACGGAATTCTTTCCTCTTGATAAGGTTGACATGTAAACGATTACGAGGAGGTCAACCACATTGACGCAACCATTACGAAAACAAAAATTACGAAAAAAAGAATCGCTGGGCAGCCGTATTTTCAACATTGTAAACAGTACACTATTGATTCTCATTGCCCTCACTTGTCTCTTACCTTTTTTGAATATCATCGCCAGCTCTTTTGCCTCAACTGAAGAAGTGATAGCCAAGAAGTTCATTTTATTCCCCGTTACTTTTTCCTTGGATGCCTATCGCTATATTCTGTCGACTCCCACCATTTTTAGAGGTCTCGGGGTTTCGGTTGGAGTAACGGTCGTCGGTACAGTTGTAAGTATGATATTTACTGCTTTTATGGCTTATGGATTATCCCGAAGATATCTACTTGGCCGCAATACGATTAACTTCATTGTCGTGTTTTCTATGTTGTTTAGTGGGGGGATGATTCCGACATTCCTGGTTGTAAAAAGCATGGGGCTTATCAATTCGTATTGGTCCTTGATTCTTCCCGTGGCCATTAATGCGTTTAACCTGATTATCATGCGTAACTTTTTTCAGGCGCTGCCAGATGATTTGGAGGAATCAGCCAAGATGGACGGGTGCAACGATTTTGGTATCTTCTTTAAAATTATGTTGCCGTTAGCCCTGCCTTCTATTGCAACCATCTCTCTATTCTACGCTGTTGCCTACTGGAATACGTATATGCACGCCATTCTCTATATTAATGATTCTGCCAAATGGCCGATTCAAGTCTTGCTACGTCAAATTGTAATCGTTTCCAGTGGTATGCAGGCAGAAGGAACTGCTGTAGATGTCATCCCGCCTGCGCAGACGATTAAGATGGCAGTCATTGTCATTGCGACCGTTCCGATGTTAATCGTGTATCCATTTGTGCAAAAGCACTTTGTCAAAGGAGCTTTATTAGGAGCGGTTAAAGGCTAATTGGCTTGCTTCATCTTTCGGTAAGCTCCTGGTGTAACCTGTTCCTTTTTCCGAAATGAGCGGATAAAGTTTTGCGAATTATGATATTGCAGTCGCTCAGCGATTTCTTTAATCGTCATATCGGTCTCAACAAGCCATTTCTTGCCCATTTGTAACCGGTAGCCCATTAGATATTCACTAAACGTCGTTCCGTATTCTTTTTTGAAAATACTGCTTAAATAATTCGGATTGTAATGAAGTCGGTCTCCAATGAGTTCTAATGATAATTCCTGGTCATATTCAGCACGGATAATAGCCGCAATTTTTTCCGAGAGACAGCGGAATTGCTGGTTGGTCTTCTCCTTCATGCTTTTTACCATGGGGAAAATAACTTGCTCTATCAGCATACGTTCTATCTCTTCCGGGTTACGGATGTCCAGCAAACGATGATACAAGGCATGATTGTCTTGCGTCAGCAGCACTTCAATCCCTAATAGCTGCTCCAATTGGATGAGGTTATTCACAAACCGTACCAACAGCACTTCAAAGTTCATGGAATGATTGTTTTTTATCATCATTTCCTCCAATAAAGAGTGCACGGTATGGTATACCTGCTCTTCGTCCCCTATTCGGATGGCATCAAACAGTTTTGATTCCAATTCCGTAGGATAATGAAGCAGCACCGGACCTGAAATGACCATGGAAATATCTTCATAAAAAATAATTGATTCTTTGCCTAAATTTAAACGGTGATGCAAAGCTTGCTTGCTCATCTCACAGGCTTCTTTACTTTCTAATAAGTTATCATACGCAGTACTAATGCCGATGCTGATGGATACATTCAAATACTCTTTTACGTTTCGAACCAAAAGGGTCGCATCATCTAGGACTTGCTTTCTCATTTCCTGTTCGCTCTTACCTGTCAGAATTAATATGGTGGCCTGAGTGTTATCGTTCAAAATGATGGGAAGCATTCGCTGCTGCTCTGGAATCGTTTCTTCTACGATTTTATTAATAGCCAGCAGCAAAACATCTTTATCCGAGGGCTCTCGATCTCCCAGATTATCCAGTTGGACTAACAAGGTAATATACATTTGATTCTCGATCGGCGGATAACCCAAGCGTGGCATTTTTCGTGCCAATTCCTCTGCAGAAATACGTTTGCGGAACAGGTTGAGAATCAATTGGGTTTCCAACTGTGGCATTTCGGACTGAATGAGACTTTCCAAGCTTTCTTTCTCGGTTACAATGTTATCGATTGAATTAATAATCCATTCAATTTCATTTTTAGAAGGTTCATTTTTGAAAGCGAAATTAGGATTTTTAGGCAAGCTTCGTTTTATTTGCTGAAATGGCTTTGTAAAGTAAATGGCAATGAAGTACGCCACTACCACCATTAAGAGCGTTAATACAAGTCCCATCATGATGATCCCAAATTTGGTCGTTTGAAAGGCATCCGCAATTTCTTTCTTATCTAATACCGTTAAGTAAGTCCAATTGTTGTAAGCAGATTTGGCATAAATGACTTGTCGTGCAGGCTGCTGATCCGTTTTCTCCAAAGTTAACATACCTGTGTTGTTCGGCTTCACTGCAGCTTCTGAAATATGCTGAAGCTGTTGGGTGGACAATAATTGTTCAGCAGGCTGGGTTTCATACATTAAATCGCCTTGTTTATTCAAAATAAAAACAGCCATATGATCCTCGGTTTGAATCGTATGATTTAACGTTTGCAGCGAAATATCCGACAAAGCAATGGCTTGCTTCTTCTTAGAGAATACAGGCAAGGTATTAACAAAACGAATTCCTTTATCTGTTTTAACCCAGAATAGTCCCTTCTCTTGGTGGTCGATATAGGTACTAATCAGCTTTTCTCGTTCCGTTTTCGTCAAATAGGACAGGCTTCCATTGGAGATTCTCCAATTCTGATCCAGACTGATTAGCGAATATTCCGTCCCCTCTAATCCCATCGTAGCAATATAATTGAGCTGAGTATTCACATTCCGATACGCTATAAAATCTTTTTCTGTAATGGGATTTTTCACAACATCATTAAAGGAACTGGTCGTGCTATACGTATTAAAAGCATATTCAATCGTTTGAATTTTCTGCTCCAGACTATTTCTGATCTGTGCCATGTAGCTTTGCTTGGTATTGGAAACTCTCTCCACAACGGAGCTAATTGTTGTAAAATAGATGTAGCTGCCAAAACTGGCCACCAATCCTATTCCCAAAACCAGAATCGTAATAAAAATAGTATAGAACATTCTTCCTTTTTTCATTGCGCTCCCCCTCTGGCTCTTTGCATCACAACAAAATTATAGCGCTTTCATAACAAGGTTTAAATCATTTTTTTCACGTGTGCATTATTTTTTACATCCGTATCATTCCAATTTAAGTCGATTTTGTTTGGTTTGCGGCAGTTAAAAAGAAATTTGGAGGAGTTATTTATGTTACATGTTATTAGTCCTAAAGAACCGATTATAAAAGAAGAATTTCCGTCAAACACTTCCTTTCTCTCCCTCTATCCCGTAGCAGCTCATGAAGCTCGTCCTTTTATATTGGTATTACCTGGCGGTGGATACGAGCATTTGGCCTCACATGAAGGAGAGCCTATAGCTCGGTGGTTGAATGATCTAGGTATTCATGCGGGTGTGCTGGAGTATCAAGTCGGCGATTTCGAGATTATTTCCTTGTTGAAGGATGTAGAACATGCTCTGCAATGGATTCGCCAAACACCGCATGATTGGCTAGTCATCCCTGATCAAGTGGGGCTCATCGGTTTTTCAGCAGGCGGTCACTTGGCCTCCATTGTCTCCACTATAGGGATGGTAAAACCAGATCTTCTGTTGTTGGGATACCCTGTAATTTCATTTCATGAGCCTTATACACATATCGGAAGCCGTACACATTTTTTAGGGGAACAGCCGACGCTGGAGCAGCTCCAAGCCTTTTCATCCGATCGGCAAGTAACTTCACATACACCTCCAACTTTGATGTGGACTACAGCCAATGATGGCGCTGTACCGGTAGAAAATAGTCTGTTGTTCGCTTTTTCATTATCCAGAGAACGTATTCCGTTTGAACTGCATGTATTTGAGGAAGGGCGACACGGCTTGGGGCTGTCAGAGGACAACCATGAATGCCATCAATGGCTTAATCTGGCGGAAACTTGGCTTCAAAAACATGGATATGCTCAGGCAAGGCAACAGATGACAACTCGACTGTTTATCGCTGGGGACTCCACTGCAGCTCAAAAAGGGGCTACCGAAAAACCGATGACAGGCTGGGGCGAACACTTGCAAAGCTACTTGGCACCGTCTGTTCATGTGGACAATCGTGCCGTCAATGGACGAAGCACCAAATCTTTTATAGCAGAAGGCCGGTTAGCTGATATTGAAAAAGATATTCAAGCTGGAGATTATCTGTTTATTCAATTTGGACACAACGATGAGAAAAAAGAAGACCCCACTCGCTATACCGATCCTGATGGAGAGTATCGTCAAAACTTAATTCAATACATTCAGTCCGCTCGGGAGCGTGGTGGAATTCCAGTGCTATTGACCTCTGTAAGCCGCCGCCGCTTCAAAGCAGACGGTGAACCTGATCCGCTGGCTGTAGGAGCCTATCCTGCTGCCATGAGACAAGTAGCCGCGGAAACCAAAACACCCCTGCTCGATATTTTTAAAGCTTCTCAGCAGCTATATCGTTCAATGGGTGAAAAAGAGTCACAGCAGCTATTTATGCATTTGCCTGAAAAAGCGCATCCTAATTACCCCGCTGGTGTAACGGATAATACCCATTTTTCTGACGAAGGAGCAAAGCAGGTCGCCCAGCTTGTAGCGGAAGCAATTCGACAGTGTGCGGAACTGTCTGCATTAAAACAACGTATGGTAGAAAGGAATCTAGACAGCGATGAGAGGCTTGCACACCAACTTGTCAACTGAAATCAAGAACTAAATAGATACAAACACAAAACGGACTTGGAGCTAATCACTCTGACGTCCGTTTTTTATTTCGTGTGATCAAAGACTATACAGCTATGAAGAATAGTTCAAAAGTATGGTAAATAAAAAACTTAAATTGTTATATTTTAATTCTTTTGTATTTTATAGGACTTTAGAATCGTTTTGTTGTATTATTTTGACAACATTTGTCGAATTAAGTGAAATCCATAACTTTACATGGTATATTTTAGGAGCTCAGATCATACATAAGGAGGATTTTTTTATGAAAACTAAGAAAATATTATTATCAACAGCTATGTCTCTGGGACTTATTGGGAGTATTATCGTCCCTAGCGCGTCCGCATCTGTAGGCCCTTCTCCGGTAATTACGCCTGTCGTAGAAGTTAACGGAGTATACTACAGAACGGCTACGTTGCCACGTAATTATTCCTATGCGTTGTCAAATTACCCAGGGGATACTTATAAAGTGGCGAGCGGAAATGTCACCGTCTCCGCTTCCGGGGTGGTAACAACTACTACTGCAACGACTGCAAGAGTTGAGATTTACGGCGGTAACGGTAAATTGAGAATGGTGTACACTGTTAAGGTATCCTAAGATAAAAACGGTAAAAATAGCACTGTCCGTTTATTGGGCGGTGCTATTTTTATGGACGGGCTGATGTCAACCCCTATTCTCACAGCTATTCAATGTCCTGTTCTTTGAACTCTAAAGATCATGTTTAAACCGAATCCAATTAAAACGAGGCCCGTAGCTTTATCAATAACATTTTGTACTCTCGGAGACATTAACCATTTCCTTACATAACTCAACAATAATACGATTGTTGCAAACCAAACAATGGAAACAGCTGCACAAAGTAAAAAATGAAGGCTTGATTGTAGCCAGGCATAATAAATTTCGGTAAAAACGTGAGAAAAAATAGTGAAATTAGTTATTTGTAAATATTTATAGAAAAATAGATCTAGTTCTGATAGACTATTGCTACTATATTTTTATGCTGGAGGATATTGGGTTCATGAAAAATAAAGCTTTTTTCTCTCTTTTGTGTGCTTTTATTATTTTTATAATGGGATTAACAGCATGTGGAGTATCATCAAGTAAAGATCATTCATTATTATCTAAAGAAGAATTTGAACAAATGTACGTCAATGCTGATCAGTTTGAAGACCGCTCTATTGATTTTTATGGACAAATCACTAATGGTCCTAAGGAGGATAGAAATGGGATTTATGTTCAAGTGAATGCTGATCCGAAAAATAATAAAAAAAACACTTTTGTCTACGGCAATAGTTTTTCCAGCTTCTCTAATGCAAAAGAGAATGATTTTATCCACGTAACCGGTACTGTCATTGATAAATATCGCTATAGAACGACCTACGGCACCTACACCTCAGCTCCTGCCATCTCGGCAAATAAAATAGAAAAATCTATGTTTATTGATCCTACATTGAGCACTATAGAAGTAAATAAGTCAATAAAACAAAAGGGCTATATCATGACTCTTCAAAAAGTCGAGTTTGCTGAAGAGGAAACACGGATTTATATGGCAATCGAAAATAAATCTAAAAACACGATAAATTATTATGACTTTTATACTAAATTGGTTCAAGGAAACAAACAATACGAACCAACAGCTGATAGTGTAAGTTATACTTATCCTGCGTTACAGTCTGAAATACTACCTGGTATGAAGACAGAAGGAATTCTGACATTCTCAAAAGTTGACTCTTCTACGGACTTAACCTTAATTGCAAAGGGGTCTGCGGAGGATTTTTCCATTGAATATAATCCGTTCAAGTTTAAAATCTCAAAAAAATAGTCTTTTGGGAGCTTCTCCTAGCCTATAGATTGCATCCCCTAGAATAGATATTGATCCCCACTGGGTAGTTTAATATATTCTAAGGGGGCATTCTTCATGGCAATGAAAGATTAAAAAAATTAAATCACATTTAGAAAAAGTGAAGAAAGAGAAGGTTCGCTGCAAATTATAATCGCTCCCTAATAAAGGGGCTATTTCCCTCCATTTTCTCACCCTCTATAAACAACAAAAAAACCCTTGCTACGCAAGGGTTTTTGAGGAAATGGGCCCTGAGGGACTCGAACCCCCGACCAATCGGTTATGAGCCGACCGCTCTAACCAACTGAGCTAAGGGCCCTCAAAAAAATTTGTATATTCACGTTACACATTCATAACAGCAACGTTAATTAATATACAACATTTTCTTGTGTTTCGTCAATAGTCTTTCGAAAATTTTCTTTTACAAAATTATTTTTGTGGACTTACGGAATAAATCGGACACCATAACGACCTTTGCGCGAGCGGTACACCTCCACTGCGCGGGGATCATTGTAGCCATACATCCAGCCGTCGTGCTCCAACCTTTTTGCCAGACATCCTGCCTGAAATTTAGTCGTGTACAGTCTGCCATAGTAAATCCAATACATCCGAACTCCCTCTTTTCACATGATGGTAGGAGTTAGTGTAACCGGATCGAATTCGATTTACACGGCCTGAGCCATAACAATCTACAATGGTTAGCACGAGTACGAATCGCTCTAATCATTAGCTCTGTTGGCCCCTATAGCTCATCTTATTTGCCAAAGGAAGTCGGATCCTGACGCCAGGAACGCAGCAGTTCCATCTCTTCTTCCTGAATAGTTCCTTCACGCAAGGCAACGTTCATCAGGGCTGTATAATTGGACAGGCTTTGCAGCTCCACACCTGCTTCTTCAAAGGCTTGAGTCGCTTTGTCTAGCTGGTAGCTGAAAATAGCTAGTACCGCTAACGGCTGAGCGCCTGCTTGTGCTACGGCCTGTGCTGCTTTAATGGAGCTGCCTCCTGTAGAAATGAGATCCTCGATGACCATAACCTTTTGTCCTGCGCTGATGCGGCCTTCAATTTGGTTCTCTTTCCCATGTCCTTTGGCTTTGTCCCTCACATAGGCCATTGGCAGATTTAGCTTTTGCGCCACCCAGGCCGCATGAGGAATCCCTGCTGTAGCTGTCCCTGCAATGACTTCGGTTTCGGGATATTGCTCACGAATGAGGGCAGCAAATGAGTCTGCGATCAGCTCGCGTACCTCCGGGTAGGACATGGTCAGACGATTGTCACAGTAGATTGGCGATTTAATGCCGGATGTCCATGTAAAAGGCTGTTGCGGGCGCAATGCCACCGCCTGAATACGTAACAGATGGGATGCGATTTGCTCGGGGATACTATTGAATGTGGTCATACTTGTATCATCTCCTCAATAATGTGTTCCGCTGCGGCACGTGGGTCTGCTGCTGCGGTGATAGGACGTCCAACAACAATGTAGCTGCTGCCTTGGGCAATGGCTTGCCCAGGTGTAAGCACACGCGACTGATCGCCTGCAGCACTACCTGCCGGGCGTATGCCAGGAGTTATCGTCTTAAAGTCTGATCCACATACAGCACGAATGGCAGGCACTTCCAAAGGTGAAGCTACCACACCATCCAGTCCCGCCTCACGGGTCAGTTGTGCATAACGAACTACTGCATCCTGTACCGTACCAGGAATACCTAACTCCTTATTCATGGTCGTCTGATCCGTGCTGGTCAGCTGTGTGACTGCAATAATGAGCGGCATGGAAAGCGAACTGTCTGCGGAAATAGCTGCTTCTGCACCAGCTTTAGCGGCTGACATCATATTAACGCCTCCAGCAGCATGTACGTTGAACATATCCACACCTAGGCGGGTAATGCTCTCTGCCCCTCCCCGCACCGTGTTAGGGATATCATGCATTTTCAAATCCAGAAATACGGAGTATCCTCTGGACTTTAGCTGTTCTACAAAAGCTGGCCCTGCATTATAAAACAGTTGCATACCTACTTTTATATAACAGGGAATTCCCTCTAGCTGCCGAATTAACTGCTCAGCCTGTTGTGCATTGGGATAATCTAATGCAACCATCAGCCGTCCTGCCATCTGCTGAAATGCTCCATTCACCGTTCTACATCCCCTTTTCACGTCAATTCGGGTACATTTGCCCGTGATAAAGGACATCCGTCAGCCGAAGCTGATGAATGTCCTTCCCTGTGCTACTTATTTCCTCACATCTATTCGTAACGCATTAGTTGCTTAGGACCGGCATGGATTCGGATGTGAAATTGATCGTTTCCAGCATTCTTAGCAAAGCGCGTACTGTATCCAGTGAGGTCATGCAGACGATGCCATTCTCAACCGCTTCACGGCGGATACGGAATCCATCACGCTCTGGCGTTTTGCCTTTGGTCAGCGTATTGAAGACAAAGTTGGCTTCACCCGTACGGATCATATCCAGGATGTTCGGGTTACCTTCGCTCAGCTTGTTGATCGTGTTCACCGGAATATTGGCCTGCTTCATAGCAACCGCCGTTCCACCTGTTGCAATAATTTTATAGCCCAGTCTGTAAAAGCCCTGCATCAACTCGACAGCTTCTTCTTTGTCCTTATCTGCCACTGTAATGATGATTGCTCCAGTGGATGGAATTTTCATGCCAGCCCCCACAAGTCCTTTGTACAGTGCTTTGGCATACTGAATATCGCGTCCCATGACTTCACCTGTCGATTTCATTTCTGGGCCCAGCGTCGGCTCTACACGGCGCAGTTTGGCAAAGGAGAATACCGGAACCTTAACCGAGACATAATTACTTTCAGGCCAAAGGCCTTCTGAATAACCTGCATCTTTAAGCTTACCGCCCAAAATAGCCTGTGTAGCCAGATTCGCCATCGGGATATTCGTTACTTTACTCAAGAAAGGAACCGTCCGCGAGGAGCGAGGATTAACCTCGATCACGTACACCTGGTCTTGATGAATGACAAACTGGATATTTACCAGACCGATCGTTTTTAATTCTTTGGCGATACTGATTGTAATTTCCACAATTTTTTGTTTCAGCTCGGCAGACAAGTGCTGTGGTGGATACACCGCGATCGAGTCACCTGAGTGAACCCCGGCCCGTTCTACATGCTCCATAATGCCTGGTACCAATACTGTCTCGCCGTCGCAGATGGCGTCGACCTCAACTTCTTTACCCAGCATATAACGGTCGATGAGCACCGGATGCTCTGGATTGATTTTAACCGCTTCTTCCATGTACCGCAGCAATTCCGTATCTGAGTACACGATTTCCATAGCGCGCCCGCCCAGAACGTAGGATGGACGTACCAGGACCGGATAGCCTAGCGCCTGTGCGGTTCCTACTGCTTCATCTACCGATGTGACCGTGTTGCCTTTAGGCTGTGCGATAGCCAGACGAGACAAAAGTTGCTCGAACTTTTTCCGGTCTTCCGCTTCATCGATACTTTCCAGACTCGTACCCAAAATATTCACGCCTGCCGCACTCAGCGGAGCTGCGAGATTAATGGCCGTTTGACCACCGAACTGGACGATAACCCCACTCGGTTTTTCCTGCTCGATGACATTCATTACATCTTCGAAGAAGAGCGGTTCAAAGTAGAGGCGATCGGATGTGTTAAAGTCCGTAGATACCGTCTCCGGGTTGTTATTGATAATCACTGCTTCGTAGCCTGCTTTTTGAATAGCCCATACCGCATGTACGGTGGAGTAATCAAATTCAATCCCTTGCCCGATCCGAATCGGTCCGGAGCCGAGTACGATAACTTTCTCTTTGTTAGATGGAATCACTTCATTTTCCACCTCGTAAGAGGAGTAGTAGTACGGAGTTGTGGCTTCAAACTCGGCTGCGCACGTATCTACCATTTTGTAGACCGGACGCAGGTTTTGAGCTAGACGGAATTCACGTACCTCACGCTCGGTTGTCATACTGTCGTTTTGGCCCATACTGCGAATCTCGGCGATAGAGCGGTCGGTAAAACCTTTACGTTTGGCCTGATAGAGTGTTTCGTAGGTCAGCTCAGACTCTCCAGCGATGATGGCTTCGAACTTGACGATTCCCTCTACCTTATCGAGGAACCACCAGTCAATTTTCGTCAAATCTTGAATCTCCTGCTGCTGCCAGCCGCGACGGAACGCCTCGGCTACCAAGAACAAACGCTCATCATCTGCTTTAATCAGGCGATCCTTGAGCACGTCATCAGACAGCTGTTCGGCTCCCTTAAGATGCAGACGGTTTACACCGATTTCCAACGACCGTACCGCTTTATGGATGGACTCTTCGAATGTGCGTCCGATGGCCATGACTTCACCCGTTGCTTTCATTTGCGTGCCCAGCTTGCGGTTGGCAGAAATGAATTTGTCAAATGGCCAGCGTGGTATTTTGCTCACGATGTAATCCAGTGTTGGCTCAAAGCAAGCATACGTTTGTCCCGTTACCGGATTCACAATTTCATCCAACGTGTAGCCCAGTGCAATTTTGGCAGCCATTTTAGCAATCGGATATCCGGTTGCCTTGGAAGCCAGCGCCGAGGAGCGGCTTACGCGTGGGTTTACTTCAATTACATAGTATTGATAGCTGTGCGGATCAAGCGCAAACTGTACATTGCAGCCGCCTTCGATATTGAGGGCGCGGATAATTTTCAGAGAAGCGGAGCGCAGCATCTGGTATTCGCGATCTGACAGCGTCTGACTCGGAGCTACGACGATACTGTCACCAGTATGCACGCCGACTGGATCAAAGTTCTCCATATTACAAACAACGATGCAGTTATCATTGCCGTCACGCATGACCTCATACTCGACTTCCTTCATACCTGCGATACTTTTTTCCACCAAACATTGTCCGATTGGACTGTATCTCAAGCCAGAGCTGACGGTTTCACGCAGTTCTTCTTCTGTAGAGCAGATACCACCGCCTGTTCCCCCTAGCGTATAAGCAGGGCGAACGATAATTGGATAACCGATTTCGTTAGCAAATTCTAACGATTCCTCTAAGGTTGTTACAATTACACTCTCCGGTACAGGCTGCTCCAACTCGCGCATCAAATCACGGAACAGATCACGATCTTCGGCTTGTTCTATCGAATTCAGTTGAGTTCCCAGCAGCTTGACGTTTTCACGCTCCAGCACTCCGGCGCGAGCCAGTTCCACTGCCATATTCAGACCTGTCTGTCCTCCCAGCGTAGGAAGCAGACCATCTGGACGCTCTTGACGGATAATCTGTGTTACAAAATCAAGTGTGATCGGCTCGATGTATACTTTGTCTGCCATGTTGGTGTCTGTCATGATGGTTGCCGGATTACTGTTGATCAGCACTACCTCGACGCCTTCTTCTTTGAGCGCTTGACAAGCTTGTGTACCAGCGTAATCAAATTCTGCTGCCTGACCAATAACGATCGGACCGGAACCGATCACAAGTATTTTTTTAAGTTCTGTATTTTTCGGCATATTAGCGCTCTCCTCTCACTGCGGCGGCGATAGCAGCCTGACGCGGTTGCTTTGGATGATTTCTTTTGTGCTCACGGATCATGTCCAGAAAGCGGTCAAACAGGTAGCCATTGTCGTAAGGTCCTGGCGCAGCCTCTGGATGATATTGAACCGAAAAAGCGGGATACTTGGTATGTTTAAGACCTTCAATCGTTTTATCGTTGTTATTAATATGCGTCACTTCAAGCTCAGTTCCTTGGATCGAATCCTCATTCACCGTGTAGCCGTGATTTTGTGATGTGATAAAGCAACGTCCGCTCTCCAGTTCTTTCACCGGGTGGTTACCACCGCGATGTCCGAATTTCAGCTTCTCCGTATCCGCCCCCGAAGCTAAAGCGAACAACTGGTGTCCCAAGCAAATTCCGAAAATCGGGTATTCCCCTAACAGTTCAGCTACCGTACGAACGGCATGGGGTACGTCTTTTGGATCTCCAGGGCCGTTAGACAGCTGGATACCGTCCGGGTCCAAGCGACGAATTTCCTCAGCCGTCGTATCATGTGGAACGACAACCACATCGCAGTCCCGTTTATTCAGTTCGCGCAAAATTCCGCTTTTTGCACCGTAGTCAATCAGTACGATCCGCTCTCCGTTGCCAGGACTGCTGTACGGATGAGGTGTGGAAGTCATAGGAACCTGATTACGCAATTCTTCAATGGTGAGGTCAGACATCATTTCTTTCAGTTCTTCCAGCGGCTGGGAACCAGTCGTCAAAATGCCCTTCATCGTGCCGTGATGGCGAATAATCCGGGTAAGCATGCGGGTGTCGATGTCGCTAATGCCAATGATGCCATATTCCTTCAGCAAATCGCCCACGCTGTATTGAGCACGCCAGTTGCTTGGCGCCGGCTCGTAATGTCGAACAGCAAAGCCGTGGACATAAGGCCGTACCGATTCAAAGTCATCCCGAGTAATTCCGTAATTGCCAATCAGCGGGTAAGTCATCGTTACGATTTGTCCGCAGTAAGAGGGATCAGTAAGCACCTCTTGATAGCCTGTAATCCCTGTGTTGAAAACGACCTCGCCTGTTTTATCACCTTCCGCACCAAATGATGTGCCTGTAAACAGCGTGCCGTCCTGAAGTAACAATCTTGCCTGCATCCCGTCTCACTCCTCTATATTGTTTCCTGCTATAAGGTTCTATTTTTTTAGTGGTTTCTATTTATTTTGCTTCGTCAGCAGACCATACCAGTTTGCCATCTACCCAAGTTTTCACAGGCCAGCCTTTGAGCTTCCAGCCTGTAAAAGGAGTGTTGCGTCCTTTGCTGGCAAACGTTTGCGGATCAACTGCCTGCTCCTGCTCCAGATCAATCATGGTCAGGTCAGCTGGAGCCCCTTCTTCCAGGCGTCCCGTATCAAGGCGGAAGACACGCGCTGGATCAGCAGTCATACGACGCACTAGAAAGTCCAGCGTCCACTGTCCGGTAGCTACGAATTTTGTGTACAACAGCGGGAAGGCCGTCTCGAATCCAACGATTCCGAATGGCGCCAGCTCCATACCTCTTGCCTTCTCTTCCTCACTGTGCGCTGCATGGTCGGTTACGACGATGTCAATCGTACCGTCTTCCAGTCCCTCGATGCATGCCTGCACATCACGTGGGGAGCGGAGCGGAGGATTCATTTTCCAGTTCGCATCCAGCCCAGGGATGTCCTCATCTGACAATACCAAGTGGTGTGGGCATACCTCAGCCGTTACCTTGATGCCAAAAGATTTCGCGTGGCGGATTAACCGCACTGACTGCTCCGTGCTGACATGGCATACATGATAGTGTGCCCCGGTTGCCTCGGATAGTAAAATGTCTCGTCCGACGTGAATGGCTTCGGATTCGTTCGGAATGCCTTTAAGTCCGTGGCGCTTGGCAAATTCTCCGTCCGTCACCGCCGCTCCTTCAACAAGCGTGTTATCCTCACAGTGTGCAATAACCGGCATATCCAATGCTTTGGCCCGCGCCATGGCATCCTTCATCATTTGCGCGCTTTGCACCCCGACACCATCGTCAGTAAAGCCAATTGCACCTGCTGCCTTGAGCGCTTCAAAATCTGTCAGCTCACGACCCAGTTCGTTTTTCGTAATGGCTGCGTAAGGAAGAACCTTGGCAAGCCCGGCTTCCTGTCCCTTTTTCAATACCAGCTGGACTGTGTCCACATTGTCAGTCACTGGACGTGTGTTTGGCATGCAGGCAATCGTCGTAAATCCGCCTTTCACCGCCGCACGGCTGCCCGTTTCAATCGTTTCTTTATATTCAAAGCCAGGTTCTCTCAGATGCACATGCATGTCGATTAAACCGGGGATGACCAGTTTTCCCTGGGCGTCGATTTTTTCAACTTCGCGCTCCTGCTCAGATGCCCCTTCTTCTATAAGTAGGCTGACTCCAGCATCTGCATTTGCGATAGCCAAAATTTTTCCGTCGGCGATTAGGATGGATTTCAATTCAGCCTCGCCCTGCTCGTTCAATACGCTTGCATTCATTATTAATTGTTTCATCTGAAATATTCCTCCGCTCAGTTTTCTGCAACTTTTTCCTACGATCCAATTGACAGCTTCTACAGCTTCATTGCCCGTTCCATAACCGCCATGCGGATCGGAACTCCGTTTGCCATTTGCGGAAAAATTCGCGATTGTTCGCTTTCCACAACTGCACTATCAATTTCCACATTCCGATTCACTGGAGCTGGATGCATGATAATCGTTCCGGGCTTCAGGTTCGCTGCTCTTTTTTCTGTCAAACCGTACTGCTCTCGGTACTCATCCGCTGAGCGCAACATCCCTTCAGCATGCCGTTCCAGCTGTACCCGAAGCATCATGACCACGTCCGCCTGTAGTGCCTCTTGCATCGGAACATAAGGCGCGTACGCCGCAAGATCAGGTGCTTGCATATTATCAGGAGCGCAGAAGCTAACCTTGGCTCCGAATTTTTGCAAGGCCCACAGATTCGAGCGAGCGACACGGCTGTGCAGAATGTCTCCTATGATGGATACTCTCAAGCCTTTAAGCTCACCGAAAGTTTTGCGCATGGTGTACAGGTCCAGCAGAGCCTGCGTTGGATGCTCATTGTTGCCGTCCCCCGCATTAACCAGTGGGACACTGACCTTCTCGGCGAGCTCTTGCAGCACCCCGGCTGGCTTTAACCGAATGACTCCTGCATCAATGCCCATGGATTCGAGCGTACGTACTGTATCGTAAATGGACTCCCCTTTTTCCACACTGGAAGCCGCAGCGGAAAAGTTCAAAACCTGAGCGCCCAGCCGCTTCTCTGCCATTTCAAAAGAAAAGCGGGTGCGAGTGCTGTTTTCAAAAAACATGTTGGCCGCAAAGCGTGATTGCAGTACTGGAACTAGTTTTTCTGGTTGAGACTCCCAATAATGAGCGCGATCCAGAATGGACTCGATTTCATTTCGGCTAAGTTCCTTTAACCCGAGCAGGCTACGTTCTTTAAGTTGACTGGCTGTTGTGATCATAGCTGTTCCCCCCGGTTCTGAATGATTGTCACTTCGTCCTTACCGTCCGTCTCTTGAAGGGCTACTACGATTTCCTCAGATTTGGAGGTCGGGATGTTCTTGCCGATGTAATCCGGACGAATCGGAAGCTCACGATGTCCGCGATCCGCTAGCACTGCCAGCTGAATCATTTGCGGTCGTCCGCAGTGCATCAATGCATCCATCGCCGCGCGGATGGTGCGGCCTGTATACAGCACATCGTCAAAGAGAATGACTTTCTTATCATGAACCGATACGTCAGCAGGATTCATCAAAAGCTCTTTTCCATTTCCTTTAGCTTCGGCTACGCTGCTCCGGTCATCCCGGTAGGCTGTAACATCCAGCTCTCCCCATGGAATTGGTGCGCCTTCAATCTCAGCAATTTTTTCAGCCAGACGTTGCGCCAGATGAACTCCACGTGTTCGAATACCTACTAGCACACAATCGTCAATACCTTTGTTTTTCTCCAAAATTTCATGTGCAATCCGTGTCAATGCCCGACGAATCGCAATTTCATCCATCAGTACATGTGTTTCATTACTCATGCTTCCAGCCTCCTCAGGTGATGTTCCCTTCAGACCTGGTCCCGTGTTCGGATACAAAAAAGACTCCTTGCCCAAGTTTGGCAAGGAGTCTCGTGTGAACAGTCTTCTACTGTTCTCCGATCTCTCGGACACACTGAAGACATACCGCCGCAGCGGATGCACTGATCAGTGATCCATTCACGTTACCTTGCCAGCCTCACGGGACTGATTTAAAGGTGCTATTCAGGATTTCCTTTGTCCTGCTTCTCATAGTGTGAGATGGTTAGCCATCTCTTGGACAAAGTTCATCGCAACTACGAGAAGTATGACAGATTGAAAATCGTGTGTCAACACCCGTTCAACCGGAACCACCGGAAGCACTCTAATAATTATACAACTTCATTGTATAATTATCCATAGTTGTTTTTACCCATACCTTATCCCACAATAAAAAAACCGCCATTTAGGCGGTTTAACTTAATAATTTATTCAGGTTTGTGAATAGGAATGCAAATTGTCATTGTTTTAGCGACTACGCAAGGATGCTAACACATCCTCCATATCAGGAGGGATCGGTCTGTTGAATTCCATGTACTCTCCAGTGGATGGATGCTTAAAACCCAGTACCGCCGCATGCAGCGCCTGACCATCCATACGAACCCCTTTGCTGCGTCCATACATAGGGTCGCCAACCAATGGGTGTCCAATAAATTTCATGTGAACACGAATTTGGTGTGTGCGTCCTGTTTCCAATTGAAGTTCAAGCAGGGTATAATCCCCCAACCGTTCAATGACGAGAAAATGGGTGACTGCATGCTTGCTGTTACGTTCCGTCACTGTGAACAATTTGCGATCACCCGAATCGCGGCCAATCGGAGCATCTACCGTTCCCTGATCGTGGCTCAAATGACCGTGAACTAAGGCTATATATTTCCGAGTCACACTATGGTCCTTAAGCTGTGCTGCAAGTGATGCGTGAGCCTGATCATTTTTAGCCGCCATCAGCAGTCCTGATGTATCCTTATCAATACGGTGAACAATACCAGGACGTAATTCCCCATTGATGCCGGAAAGATCGTGGCAGTGGTACATCAGTGCGTTAACCAATGTTCCCGAAGAGTGTCCCGGTGCAGGATGCACGACCAGACCACGTTGCTTGTTAATAACAATAACGTCCGAATCCTCGTAAACGACATCCAACGGAATATTTTCCGGTACAATATCTACACTTTCTGGCTCCGGTACCGATAATACAATACGATCTCCTTCAGCCAGCTTGTAGTTCGCCTTGATCGCCGTACCGTTCACCAACACCCGACCATTTCCGATCCACAGCTGTATCTGAGAACGAGACACTTCCTTCATTTCTTCGGCGATATATTTGTCTATACGTGTTTTGGCATCCACGGAATCCGCTGTCCATTCCAGAGATTCACTCTCCAGTTCGTCTTCATAAGACAGACCTGCGGCTTCGCCATTTTCATTCACTTCGCTCATGCTATGACTTCCCTTCAATGCTATCATTGCCATTTCCTTTTTCCCGACGCGATTCCAGCAATGTATCCAAAATAATCAGTGCTACACCGATGACAATCGCCGAATCTGCCACATTAAAAATCGGGAACGTATAGCTTCCAAAATTGAATTGCGCAAAATCAACCACTTCACCTGAAATAGCCCGATCCAAAAAGTTACCGACTGCTCCCCCCAGCACCAAACTTAGCGCAACAGGAAGTAGCTTTTGTCCAGCCTTGACTGTTTTTCGCAGGTACCAGACGATACCGATCACCACTACAATTGTAATCACGATAAAAAGCCAACGTTGACCTTCCAAAATCCCAAAAGCGGCTCCACGATTACGATGGGAGGTGATTAAAAAGAAATTGCCGATGACTGGTATTTGCTCGTACAATTCCATCCGCGTAGCCACCAAATATTTTACTCCCTGATCAATCAAAAAAATAATTAGCGCAATACCAAAATAAATCACAGTCCTTCGTCACTCCGATCCGCTTATATCCGTTGTTGAACCCATTTATTGTAGCATAAGCGTTCTCAGATCGTCCACGAAACCCGCAAGCTATCAAGCACAGATCATCCATAAAATGAACTCCTTCGCATTTGATTAGAATTTCCTATGTAAAAGAGGTCTTCCCGGTGCAAACTACAAGGAGCATACTCGACACAACGCATGCGCATGTAAACCTAGAACAAGGAGAGGATTTCATGTCCCCATTGACGGAGCAACAATTGCAGGGCTTGCGTAACGAACTGCTGGAACGCAAAAAAGAAATTGAGCATCGTTTGCAGGACAACGGCCATTACGGACTCGGCGATTCCCAACGCGATCAAACCGGCGAGCTTTCTCCTATTGATAACCACCCAGGAGATCTGGCTACCGAAACCTACGAGCGAGCCAAGGATATTTCCTTACTGGAGCACGACGAATTCCAATTAGAACGCATCGAATCAGCTCTGATGGCCATGGAAAAGGGGACGTATGGCATTTGTGCCGCCAGCGGTAAACCCATTCCCTATGAGCGCCTACTGGCTGTTCCCTATACCATTTACTGTAAAGAGTACAGTCCCGAAACAGAAGTGTCTAACCGCCGCCCAGTGGAGGAAGAATTTCTCGCTCCCTCGTTCGGCAGAACAAGTCTGGATGAGCGTGATGATCAAAACGGCTTCGACGGTGAAGATGCATGGCAGATCGTCGAAAATTGGGGTACCTCTAACACACCAGCCATGGCCGAAAGTAGAGAAATCCACAGTTATGATGATATGGAAATTGAAGCAGGCGACGATAATATGGGCTTCGTAGAACCATACGAAAGCTTTGTTGCTACTGACATTTATGGACAAAATGTTTCCGTTATTCGTAGTTCCATTTATCAGCGTTATATCGAAGATGGCGAGGGCGAAGGTCTACTGGAGCCGGATACGCACGAAGACGAATCGTGAACTTCAAAGTGGAGATCGCTGCCTAATAGGTAGTAAGCTCCAATTGTCGTTGTACAATTCGTACAATATCAGCGATATAATCACCGATAATCGGCAAATTCAACGCTCCGAGCACTTGCAGCACATAAATAATGGTAGCGGCAAAAAAAGTAAAACCTAGCGCGATGCCGATTCCCCTGGAAACGCCTGATATTAGATTTAGCCAAAGTAATCGCCAAGGCTTGTTCAGCAGCAAAGCATAATCTGCAATACGTGTCCGTTCCATCTGCTCTGACACAGCACGTATCAGCTTTTCAACACGACTTAATTGCTCTGCCTGATTACCTGTTTTGCTTTTATCTGCGGCTACGGCTGCTCCTTCTCCGTTCATCTCTCGGAGACTTCTCCCCTGTCTACGCCTTGATCGTGCCGTCATATGCACAATCCCCCTTTTCCCATGGCTGCCCTGAACGCAGCAAACGAGCCGAAGCACGTAACGGAGAAAAACCGTTTCCGATGCTTAGGCTCGTTTTTATATGCTGCCTGTTATTGTATTATGGGACAGGGGGCTTGTAATTATTCTCCAATATGAACGCCGATGGTTTTACCGTTCACATCCACATGTTCTGCCGGTTCGGCTTGACCAAATGTCACAGTAGTAACCAATACGTTCTCACGCAACACAGAATCGAAGCTTTCGATGGCCTGACGCAGCTCGTTATCTACATCCAACGTCAACGCCACATACTTTTCAATCGGCAGATCCAGTTTTTTACGATAATCCTGTACCGCACGAACCACTTCACGTACCCAACCCTCTTGCTCCAGCTCTGGCGTAATGTCTGTGTTCAACGCTACCGTTAAGCCATAACCGGAAGCAGAAGCGAAGCCTTCTTTCGCTTTTTTCTCCACCAGCAGTTCTTCGGCCGTAACTTGCAGCTCTTCACCTTCTGGAGAAGCGACGTTTAACACTCCTTTTTCTAAAACAGAACGGGTATCCTCAGCAGACATTCCTTTGAAAAAGTTTTGTAGGAAACCGACATTTTTGCCGTATTTCTTGCCTGCTACTTTCAAATTCAGTTTCAGTGTAAAATCTACAAAGCCGCTATCGTCCGTCTCAACATGAATATGCTTCACGTTAATCTCATCTTTGATGATTTCCTCATAGCCACTCAGTTCAAAGTCCTGATCCATGGACAGAATCAACTCGGACAACGGTTGACGCGTTTTCAAACCCGTTTCGTTGCGGACGTTACGCGCCAATTCAACGACACGGCGTGCCGTTTCCATATCTCGTTCCAGTTCCAAATCGATCAAGGACTCATTGGCAGTCGGATAATCATCCAGATGAACACTTTCCCCGTTGCTTAGGTTGAGGTAAATATCCTCTGCAAGCAGTGGTGTAAACGGCGCAAGCAGTTTGGCAGTCGTTAACAACACTTCGGTCAGTGTACGGTATGCATCCAGCTTATCTTCTGTAAGACCATTGCCCCAGAATCGGTCGCGTGAACGACGGATATACCAGTTGCTCAGCTCATCAATAAACGATTCAATTGCTTTAGATGAGTTCAGGAAGTCATTTACAGCCAGCGCTTTGTCCACTACCAAAATGAGGCTGTTCAGACGGGACAAAATCCAACGATCCAACTTATGAGCCGATGGTTTGAACGGATGCTGTGCCGGATCAAATCCGTCGATATCCGCATACAAAGTCAGAAAAGCGTGTGTATTTACAAGCGTATCCACCAGCTTCGATTTAGCCTCACCTACAATGCCTTTGGAAAAACGTTTGCTATTCCATGGTGCACTATCAGACAGCAATGCCCAGCGGAAAGCATCTGTACCGTACTCGTCAATCACTTCCCACGGATCAATAACATTACCCTTGGATTTAGACATTTTCTGCCCCTGCTCATCCAGTACATGGCCTGTCGCCATGACAGCTTTATAAGGAGCTTTGCCAGTCAGCATAGTCGAAACCGCAAGCAAGCTATAGAACCAGCCACGAGTCTGGTCAATCCCTTCACAGATCATATCTGCCGGAAATTGCTGCTCGAACGTTTCATTATTTTCAAAAGGATAATGATGCTGTGCAAACGGCATGGAGCCACTATCGAACCATACGTCGATTACTTCCGGTGTACGAGTCATTTCGTATTTACCGCATTGGCTACGAACCTTAATATCATCTACATATGGTTTGTGCAGCTCGATGTCCGCTGGTACATCGCCAATCGCACGTTCCCTCAATTCAGCAATACTATGCGGAGCGAACTGTTCTCCAGTTTCCTCACAAACCCAGATGTTTAGTGGTGTACCCCAATAGCGATCGCGACTGATGTTCCAATCCACCAGTTCCTCCAAAAACTTGCCAAAACGTCCTTCACGTATATGCCCCGGGTACCATTCGACTTCGCTGTTGTTGGCAATCAATTGATCCTTGATCGCAGTTGTTTTGATAAACCAGCTGTCCATAGCATAGTACAATAATGGAGTATCGCAGCGCCAGCAGAACGGATAGCTATGCTCGTATTTTTCCTTGCTGTACAGCAAACCTTTTTCGGACAGCATTTTAACAATATCTACATCACAGTCTTTCACAAAACGGCCTGCAAAATCAGTGATTTCCTCTACATAGTTACCTTGAAGATCCACCACGTTGATGAATTCAACACCATTTTCACGACATACCCGGTAATCATCCTCACCATGCGCTGGAGCCATATGAACGATACCTGTACCACTGGAGTCTGTTACGAACTTCGCACCCAGAATCTGATTACCCTTCTCAACCTGAAAATACGTAAATGGCGGGGTATACGTTTGGCCAACCAGTTCTGAACCGGATAGTGTGCCAATCACTTCATGATCGCCTTTAATTACGTCCTCAACCAGATTTTTAGCAACGATGTATACACCGTCTTCCTGCTTCACACGTGCATATTCCAGTTCAGGGTTGACGGCGAGCGCCACGTGACTCGGCAAGGTCCAAGGTGTTGTCGTCCAAGCCAGTACATATTCACCACTGCTATGCAGCTTGAATTTCGCCGTGGCACTCAGATCCTTCACATCTTTGTAGCCCTGCGCTACTTCATGAGAACTTAGCGTCGTCTGACAATCCGGGCAATACGGACTCACACGATGACCACGATACAACAGATCTTTTTCATGAATTGTCGCCAAAATGTTCCATACGCTCTCGATGTAGTTATTATCCAAAGTAATGTACGGGTTATCGAGGTCTGTCCAGTATCCGATCGCTTCGGTTAGATCACGCCATTGTTGCTCATACTCAAACACGCTTGCCTTACATTTCTTAATAAACTTTTCAACGCCATATTCTTCAATTTCAGGCTTGTGGGAGATTCCCAGTTGCTTTTGTACACCCAATTCTACTGGCAAGCCATGCGTGTCCCAGCCTGCCTTACGTACGACGCGGTATCCCTTCATTGTCTGATAGCGGCCTACAAAATCCTTAATTACACGTCCCAGCACGTGACCGATATGCGGTTTACCGTTAGCTGTTGGTGGGCCCTCATAAAATACAAAATTTGGCTTTCCTTCACGATTTGTGATGGATTTACGGAATGTGTCCTCTTGTTTCCATTTGCTCAGGATGCGCAGGTCACGGGACCGTGCTTTTTCTTTAACATCCACTCTGTTCATACTGTCATACTCCCTCTCTGCTCATCATTGATTTCCCTAGCATTTCCTAAAAAAAGCAACAAAAAAAGCCCCATCCCTGTAAAGGGACGAGACTGTGCTCGCGTTACCACCCTGATTCCGTAAAAACAGACCATTCTAAAAATACAGTCTCATCACGGCTCTCTGAGCCCCACTCAACTACAGCAGGGCGCCATTATAACGCATGGCAAACGGTGATTGCTTACACACGCCATAAAAAATCTTAAGCGCTTCAGCTCACTTCTCCGGGAGGATCTTCGGTCATGTTCTGAACGTTGGCTTGCACCGGAAGGCCAACTCTCTGAGGGACAAATCATGACGTACTCGTTCCCATCAACGAATTAAACATGTTAAATTCATCGAATATTAAATCAGCAACATCGTTGCCTTGAATAACAACCATCAGCCGACGGACGGATAATCATTGAATTCAGTATAGTATTTACAGTTATAGCCTGTTTAAAGATAAAAGTCAACCCTAACAAAGCCTAATAAAAGCTTGTCAGAAATGAAATTAGTAAATTTCTTTCATCTCACGCTCGCGCTCCAGTACTTCGCGTTCCCGGTTTTCAAGGGCTTCCCAGCCGTCTTGGCTTAACAAGTCAAGCTGTGCTTCCACCAGTGTACGAAACCGTGCTCGGTAAATTGATGCCTGCTTCTTCAGTTCTTCAACCTCCAACGCGATCTTGCGGGATTTAGACAATGCTTCGTTCACAATACGGTCCGCATTTTTTTCCGCTTCCTTCACGATCAGTTGGGATTCTTTCTTGGCGTTGTTACGAACTTCATCAGCCGCTTCCTGCGCCACGATAATCGTCTTACTCAGCGTATCCTCAATCGTCGCGAAATGATCGAGCTTCTCCTGTACGTTCAACAACTCGGTGCTCAGTTCTTTATTTTCACGAATAACGCCCTCGTAATCTTTGATCACCTGATCCAAAAATTCATTAACCTGATCCTCATCATAACCGCGAAGCCGGCGGGCAAATTCCTTGTTATGTATATCCAATGGCGTTAATGGCATGCCGTCCACCTCCTATAAGATTGACAAAAAATATATTTTCCGCGTCACGACGCTCACTATCATCTATCGGTCATCATACCCCGTTTTGTGAATACTGTACAGAGCAAAATCGTTCCAGTTCTTCGCTATAGCTTAATTCTTTCGACAGAAAGCTCGTGATTCCTGCCTACAGCTATACAAACTTACCAATTTTGACACGGAATCTTCCCTTTTTTGTCATCCCGTCTGTTTCAAGCACTTTGAAACGCCCAAAACCCTGCATGGAAATAACGTCCCCAGCTTTAAGTGAAGTGGATGGATTCTCCTCCACCTTCCAATTTACCCGGCACCGTCCCGCCCGAATCGGTGTTAATATTTTACTGCGGCTTAGCTTGTACACATCGCTGGCAATACCGTCCAGTCGTAAAGAAGCGACAGTCAGATCTAGCGCCTCTAATACAACTTCCTTCGTTCGCAGACTCGCTACAGGCAACAGTTCTGTCCATACATGGACACGATGTACCTGCTGCAAATGCATCGTCATAAAATCGACAATCTCTGAAGCTACCAATACATGGCACCCATCATCTAGTACATGAATGTCCCCGATTTTCCCACGTTTGATTCCAAGTCCCAGTAGGGCACCTAGATAATCACCGTGTTCAAGAGTACCTACTTTATGATCGTCAGATGTGATGGAAAGGACCTGAATCCCCATCTCCTCACCGTCCAAATACGAATAATCGGGCGCAATAAGCGCCCGCTTTCGTTCTGAAGCCATATATCCGCCATCTACCCTAATCGTGACCTTGTCTTCCTTCGAAGCAAGTGTCTCCAATATGTACTGTTGGCGCGGGTCCAAAAAATCAGTCAGCTTCTGCTCATGATAAGCTCCCGCATGACTGATCCATTCGGAAGCGCGATCCACATAATCCCGTTCATCCGGGTGAAAATGCTCATAAATCTCAGTTCGCATAACTCCTCCTAGACGAAATTACCAATTAAAGAAATCAAACCGTATGACGCAAAACGCAGAGCAATCAGCGCAACGATGGGTGAAATATCAATCATCCCGAAGATTGGCGGTATAAACCTGCGAAAAGGAGACAAATACGGCTCCACAAACTTGGCAAGTAAATCGCCAATTACACTCTCTCTGGCATTAGGAAGCCATGACAGCAGAACATATGCAATGATCATGTACGAATAAATCTGAAATAGCCAGTAAATTACCTCGATCAAGAAAAGTTCACCTCATTCTGTTAAGTTCTTGTTCAGTGTCAGCCAGTATTTCCGTAATAGAGCCTTGAATCTCAACCGTGTCTGGTGTACACAGAAAAATATTGTTCCCGACCTTGGAAATACCACCACCCAGTGCATACACAGTACCACTCAAAAAATCAATAATGCGCAGCGCCTGATCCTTGCGAATTCGTTGCAAATTAACTACGACGGTGCGATGGGAACGGATATGGTCGGCAATTTCCTGTGCTTCATCATAAGAACGCGGCTCATACAGGACAACTTTCACATTTTTCTGTGAATGGATGCTGACAACATTAGTGCTCTTCTGGTTCTTACGTTTATCAAAGCTTGGGGTTTCAATTTCTTGATCTTCCGGCGTATTCATAACCTCTCGCTCTATAACTTCCTCTTCTTCCTGAAGCCCCAGAAAGTTCATGAACTTATTCATTACGCCCAATGGAAATCCTCCTCTCGTCCGACCAATACGGAACCAAGCCGCAGCCAGGTCGCTCCCTCTTCAACCGCCACTTCAAAATCATTGGACATCCCCATAGACAAGTGAGCGATGGGTTCTCTGGTCAAGGCTTGTCCATTTAACCTATCCCGTAATTCACGTAATCCCCGAAACACAGGCCGAGTTTTTTCCGGGTCTTGCTCATGAGGAGCCATCGTCATCAAGCCAATCACGTCCACATGCTCCAACTCGCGAATTTGTTCCAAAAAGGGGACAACCGCCTCAGAGGACAAGCCATATTTGGATATTTCCCCAGAAATATTGACTTGCACAAAAGCTTTAACTCGCAGTCCCAGAGCGGCTGCCTTCTTGTCCAATTCCTGAGCGAGCGATAAGCGGTCAAGCGAATGTATAAATTTAAATTTTCCAATCACATCTTTAACCTTATTCGTTTGGAGATGACCAATAAAATGCCACGTTCCCCGGTCACCCAACTTGCTCCATTTATCCGCAGCATCCTGCCAGCGATTTTCGCCCACATGCTCTAAGTCGCTATCCAGTACCGATGTCATTGTCGCCGCCGAAACATATTTCGTGACAGCGATCACATTAACTTCATCACACGAACGTCCGCTTCGGGCACATGCCGCTTCTACACGGGCATTCACTTCTTTAATTCGTTCCTCCAAAGACACGGGAGGACTCACCTCTCTTCCAGACCAATCCAACTCGCCATTCTTCCTGTGACGCCGCCTTCTTTGCGATATGAAAAAAACAAATCGCTACGGCTACTCGTGCATAAGGTAGTACATTCGATATGGCTCGGCAATATTCCTGCTTTCATCATAATGTGTCGATTGCATTGTTTCAAGTCAAGTAGTGTTTTTCCGTCGGTTAAGGGGAAGTAAACAGAACCTTCCCATTTATCATTACCCGGGCAATCATGCTCCAAAACCCGAATTTGGCTCATCACATGCTCATCCACCTCATAGGATTCAGAACCAATGGAAGGACCAATAGCTGCTAGTATATCAGACGGCTGAGATCCATATTCGTTTTGCATGGTCTGTACCATTTTCAATGCGATTTCCGCAACGGTTCCCTTCCAGCCTGCATGCGCCAACCCAATCACACGGCGGACTGGATCACAAAAATATAATGGTACACAGTCTGCATAAAAGGACGTCAGCAAAATGCCAGGTACATTCGTCAAAAGTCCATCTGTGTCCTGAAAAGCGGATGCACGATCCATAAAGCCCCGCCCGCGATCAGCAGCCTTGACCACGGCAACATGATGACCATGAACCTGTTCACCGCACGTCCACGCTTCAGCAGCAAAGCCAAGCTGCTCAGCAATGAGCCGACGGTTACGAATAACTTGCTCGGGGTCATCCCCTACATGGAACGCACAGTTCAGACTAGCGTAGGGCACCTCACTGACACCGCCATGACGACCTGTAAAACCCGCTGTTAATCCCTGAACCTGCCGCTCCCAAGATTGAATATATAACAACTCCGGTACGGGACGTCCGCCATCTTGCATAAGCGCAGCCCCCGTAGCCTCGGTGTTCACTACAAATGGTTCCATTCATTCTCACCTCTACTGCCCAGTGTACCAAAAAGCCGCCGCCGTGTCTTCACAACACACTAAAATACGTAGATCTGCAAGTTCAGAAGCCCCGTCGGTCACTCCGCTCTTGACGTTCGATATACAACTTTTCCTCACCTTCACCCGACGGCTCATGCAATCCTTCCAGTCGTACAAGCACAACATCCGAACCAATTTTCACAATGTTGCGCCACGGAATGACCAACTCGCTTCCGCCTCCAAACCAGCCCATAAAACGACTGCTGCCTGGAACCACAATGGCTTCAATTTTCCCCTGCCGCACGTCAATCTCCAAATCACTGATTTGTCCCAGACGTCGTCCATCTACAATGTTAATGACATCCTTGGTTTGAAACTCGGAAATTTTCATTGCTCTTACTGACGTTTCTGGTGCACTCACACGCATCACATCCTTTATTTCACTATATGAGCGGAAGAGCCCAAAAAATGTCCTGTAAACGCAAAAACGATCCGGGTAGGATCGTTTTTATCGCTGAATCATTCAAGCATTCATTTCATTAGGACTTTACATGTTTTTGCATTTGCTGTATAGCCGACTTCTCTAATCTTGAAACCTGGGCTTGAGAGATACCGATTTCGTCGGCAACCTCCATTTGCGTCTTTCCTTCATAAAAACGCATAGACAATATCATCTTTTCACGCTGGCCCAGGCGATGCATCGCTTCCCGCAGAGCGATTTCCTCAATCCATGAGACGTCTTTATTTCTGTCATCACTGATCTGATCCATCACATAGATTGGGTCGCCCCCGTCGTGATATATCGGCTCGAACAGCGAAACCGGATCCTGAATCGCATCCAACGCGAACACAACGTCTTCTTTGGGCACATTCAATGCCTCTGAAATTTCAAAAATCGTTGGTTCTCGCGAGTTCAGATTCGTCAGACTGTCCCGCACCTGAAGCGCCTTATATGCAATATCCCGTAACGAACGAGATACACGGATCGGATTGTTATCCCGCAAATAACGGCGGATCTCTCCGATAATCATCGGCACCGCATAAGTGGAGAACTTTACGTTTTGCGAAAGGTCAAAATTATCAATCGCCTTCATTAGGCCGATACATCCTACCTGGAACAAATCGTCCACAAACTCTCCCCGATTGTTAAATCGTTGAATCACACTCAGGACGAGTCGGAGATTGCCGTTGACCAATTTTTCTCTGGCTGATCGTTCATTATTTTGCTGAAGTGATGTGAACAACTCGCGCATTTCTGCATTGGTTAATACCGGCAGTTTGGCGGTATCCACACCGCAAATTTCCACTTTATTTCGGGTCATCGTGTCTTACCTCCCAAGGAGCAACATTAATGTACATTATCTCCTGAGGGCATTTTTTTATTCGCCGTTTCCATCGCTTCCGGATATACCCATGCATTATACCATTTTATTAAATTCTTTTCGTAAGCGCTTTATAATTCGCTTTTCCAGACGCGAAATATACGATTGCGAGATACCCAACAGGTCAGCAACATCCTTCTGTGTCTTCTCTTCTCCGTCTTGTAAGCCGAAGCGCAGCTCCATAATCAAACGCTCTCGATCCGTCAACTTATCCAGTGCCTTATGCAATAATTTACGGTCCACCTGCTCCTCAATATTACGGTAAATGGTATCATTTTCCGTCCCCATCACATCGGAAAGCAATAATTCATTACCGTCCCAATCAATATTCAGAGGCTCATCAAAAGAAACTTCCGTTCTCGTTTTACTATTGCGACGCAAATACATCAAAATCTCATTCTCAATGCATCGAGACGCATATGTCGCAAGTTTGATTTTCTTCTCTGGATCAAAAGTGTTAACTGCTTTGATTAGTCCAATAGCACCAATGGATACGAGATCCTCAATGTTGATTCCCGTATTCTCAAATTTACGGGCAATATATACGACTAACCGCAAATTTCTTTCGATTAGCATCGACCGTACTGCTGCATCTCCAGAAGAAAGTTTCCCCAGCAAATATTCTTCTTCGTCTCTCGTCAGCGGTGGGGGGAGCGCCTCGCTGCCGCCAATATAATAAATTTCTTCACTTTTCAGCCCAAATAAAAATAAAATACGATAATATTGCAATTGCAACGCTAGCCTAATTTTCATCTTCAATTTCATCTGTTCCCACATATCATTCTCCCCCTTTTGAAAATAGTGCAATTCCAGCTGTGCTCCGCCCATTTCACCATTGGATATTTCTCGTCGCCTTCAAACATCATTTTGTGTTTATGCTCGTCATCCTGATTCCGTAAAATGCTCACTAAAATGTGCATCTCGTTTCTGGTTGGTATCAGCACTGCCCTCTTCTTGTGCCGTCACATCCGGGTGGATGATGGCACGATACTTACCCTCTGCTGACAATGTTCCCCCATCCAAGCCAATCAACACTCGATGATGTACAAAATGAGCCCCATTCATCACCACCTCTACTCGGTCTGGTTTGAGGGCGAGCATAAAGGAATGACTGCGGTTAATTCCACGATAGGGGACGAGACGAACACGATCCTGCCAGCTAAACGATTCGTCCCCCAGTTCCATCACCAGTTGGTCAGCATTACCCTCAGAACATTTTCGAAGCCAGGAGGCGGGCAAATACGATTCCCACAAGGCCGCCTCCATGACCATCACCGGGGTTCGGGTCAAAGGATCATAGAGCTGGTTACCTGTATCCAACAAGCCTGTACACTCAATATGATCCTGCCCAATCCACACCTGCACTTGTCCCAGAAACCCACTCATCCTTTCTGTGCGCTGCTTTGAGGACTGCACAATACGAAAGAAAAGCATCACTCCGCCAAATGCGCATAAAATAAACCAGAATGCGATTTTCAGTTCAAAAGACATTCCTCCCGAAGCGGTGTACCAGATACCATTAAACAATTCCCCCGTATTTTGGAGAAAATAATGCATCCCCAAAATGCCACCTGCAGCTACAAAATTGATCATGTAAAAAGCACCCATTGTACGAAGATACTTTTGCATGCTGCCAAATCCAAAAGCCACCAGCAGCATTATGACCGATAATGCCAGTTTGATCAGGAACGTAAATAAAAAGGTCAGTTCCGGCACAAACATCATGACCACGTACATTGCGCCGATTCCAGCTGAAGCCATCAACCTCCACCACACCGGACGAATTTTTCTCATCCAGGCGGTGACCATCAGCAGCACAGCATCAATGAACAAATTGGCCAAAAAAATCAAGTCGATATAAACAACCAAGACTTCACCCGCCCAGCGTTTGCAGGATAGGCTTAAGTATAGTAGTCATGCTGTTCAAAGTCTGTCTAACGGTGGGGACGGTGACCGACTAATTTTGTCGGAAAGAGGAGAAGCGCCTGAACTGCAGGATGCGGAAAACAGAAAGAAGCCCGCATCTCCAAGGAGAATGCGGGCAGTCTGAATTAAAACTAGTTATCGTTATTATTATTGCGCGAACGGTTACGTAAGAATGTAGGAATGTCTAATTGGTCACTGCTTTGAGTGTTACCAAATGGACGCAAGTTAGGAGAGCCTTTTTCCGCCGATTCGGAAGTAGCCGGGTTGGCTGCCGGTTTACGTCCCGGTGCCGGTTGACTTGGCTTGCCTTCAAAGCCAGTGGCAATGACGGTAACCTTGATCTCTTCTTTCAACTCTTCGTCAATGATAGCACCGAAAATCATGTTTACTTCCGGATCGGAAGCCGATGTTACAATTTCAGCCGCCTCATTAACCTCATACAGAGACAGGTTGTTGCCACCAGTGATGTTCATAATCACACCACGAGCACCTTCAATGGATGTCTCCAACAACGGGCTCATGATAGCCTTGCGTGCTGCTTCAGCCGCACGATTTTCACCAGTTGCTTCGCCAATCCCCATCAAAGCGGAGCCACGCTCCGTCATGATCGTCTTAACGTCAGCAAAGTCGAGGTTGATTAGACCCGGTACAGCGATCAAATCTGAAATACCTTGTACCGCCTGACGCAGAACATTGTCTGCTTCACGGAATGCTTCCAACATTGGGGTTTTCTTATCCACAATTTCAAGCAAACGGTCATTCGGGATTACTATCAAAGTGTCTACTTTTTCTTTTAATCCCTCAATACCAAGTTCAGCTTGATTGGAACGCTTACGCCCTTCAAACGTGAATGGTCGGGTTACCACGCCCACAGTCAGCGCGCCGCATTCCTTGGCAATTTCAGCAATGACAGGAGCCGCTCCGGTTCCAGTACCTCCACCCATTCCCGCCGTTACGAATACCATATCCGCACCTTTGAGCGTATTCATAATGAGCTCACGCGATTCTTCAGCCGCTTTTTTACCCACATCGGGGTTAGCACCGGCACCCAGACCGCGGGTCAGCTTATCCCCAATTTGAAGCTTATGCTCAGACTTCGCTAAATGAAGTGCCTGGGCATCTGTATTGACTGTGATGAACTCCACACCCTGAACACCATTTTCGATCATTCGGTTAACCGCATTGCTGCCGCCGCCTCCGACGCCGATCACTTTAATTTGAGCCAAGCTCTCCATTTCAAAATCAAATTCCAACATACTATTCCATCTCCCCCTCAATGTGCATGGATGGCCCGTCCATGATTGGCATAATTAGCAATGAACGTTATATAAATTCACTGAACATATTTTTTAAGCGTTCAATCAACCCCTGCTTTTGCTCGCCTTCCGCAGCGGGACTACTGCTTTTGGTTCGGTTAGTCGGCTTCTTGGTACTTCCGCCACTGTTGCTAACGCTAGTCGATCTTCCGCGATAGTAACGAATAGCATTATGCAAGATTCCAACTCCGCTCGTGTAACCCGGATCCCTTACACCGATAAAATCAGGTACGGCGATCCTTACGGAAGCGGCCAGTTCGCTTTGTGCCACCTGAAGTACACCAGGCATGGAGACGGTGCCTCCGGTAAGTATATAACCTCCCGGAAGCTCTGTGTAACCCAAGCGCTTAACTTCCGCCTGAATGAGTTGAAAAATTTCCTGCACTCTCGGCTCAATAATAGCAGCCAAATCCTGCTGGTTGAACTCCTTATCCACGTTACTGCCGATACGCGTCACTTTAAAGACGACATCGGCTGCCGCATCATCATACCATGCGCAGCCGTACTTAAGCTTTACTTTTTCGGCTTGATCGGTAAGGGTTCTCAGTCCGTAGGCAATATCATTGGTTACAAATTCTCCACCAATCGGAAGTGTAGATGTGGCAACAATCGTTCCTTCCTGGAAAATGGCAACATTCGTAGAACCTGCACCAATATCCACCAGCACCGAACCCATCACCTTTTCATCCTTCGAAAGAGACAATTGTCCGGCTCCAAGAGGCAGCAAGACCAGATCTTTAATCCTCAAGCCGGCTTTCTCAACGCAGCGCAACAGATTATGTATCGGGGTCTTGCCTCCAGTAACAATCGTAGCCTCTACTTCGAGACGAACTCCAATCATACCGCGAGGGTCCTGAATGCCTTCAAGGCCATCCACGACATACTGCTTGGCTACCACGTCAATAATTTCTCTCTCCGGTGGTACGGCAATAACCTCAGCTGCCTTCAGTACACGCTCAATGTCCTCCTCACCGATTTCACGGTCCTCGTTGGACACGGCTACTACGCCATGACTATTTTGCAGGCCAATATGATTGCCTGAAATCCCCACATACACTTCTGTTATTTGAATACCAACCATGCGTTCTGCGTGATCCACGGCGTTACGGATTGATTGCACGGTTTGATCAATGTCTACAATTGCACCTTTGCGAATCCCTTCCGAGTCGGCAGATCCAACTCCAATAATATTAAAGGTTCCATTATTCATTTCCCCAATAATAGCCCGAACTTTGGATGTACCGATGTCCAAACTAACAATGATGTCATTGTTGCTCAAGTCTGTGGCACCTCCTGACTCCAAAATGAATTTCGTTCTTTAAACACACTCTGTACATATTCAACAAACTCCATGCTTTCCCTCTTTTTTCTACAAATTTTTTAGAAGCCAATTTATGGTTGCAGTCACATAAAAATTTGAAGAAAAAAGAAGGAGGCAAGTCTATTACCCATAAAATCAATTCTAGCATTTTTTCACATCACTGAGTAGTATCTTTTTCTTGGCCCTCTTCACTCGTATCCGGTTTGAACGGAACGTAGGAATCCGCCTCCAACATGGTGATCAAACCTGGATCTTCTGTTTCTAGCACCTGGTTCAAATAGCTGATTTTAGAATTCAGTAGAGAAACGGTTGTAATAACCTCAAACTGGGAACGTGTGTACATTTTGATGCGGTCCGGAAAAGAAGGAATCGGCGCGGGAATAATCTCCGAAATATCGGCTGTCCATTCCCCCGGAATGCGCGATAAAGCATCACACAGCTTCGCTTTGTACGGATCATCAGATTTCCATTTGGTCAAAATAGGCTTCTCAACGGCTATTCCGCTACTCCCCACGCCCACGCTTGTCCCGTTCGCTAGAATAGCACGAAGGCTCCCGTCACTCTGCAACTCGTAAGCGACCGTAGCAAACTCTTTAATGTGAATAGCAATAATCCCCGGAAACTGCTTGTCCACTGTGACTTGCTGTATCGATTGAATTTCCCGCAGTTTCTCAGAGATGTCGGATGAACTGACTCCGAAATACTGATCTCCAACAGCCAGACCGCTTCGATTAAGAAGCTGATCTCGGGTCGAAAATACATTACCATCAAAACGAATTTCAGAAACCCGACTCAACGAAGAACGGAAAAAGAGAACAGCGAGCAGTACGATAAACAACAAAATGAGAAGAATAGCAATCTTCCGGCTTGTACTTTTTTTCGTTCTGTTCTTTTTAAGAACAGGTATTTGAGCATTTGGCATAGCTTCTCTCCACAAAAGCCTTTTGTCCCCCCGTTAACGGAGGGACATTACAGGCATTAATTTACGAAATCCAGCTGCTCCGGCACCGGAGACTGACGGCTCATTCGGGCACCCAGTCCCTGGAAAAGACGTTCGATTCGGTCATACCCTCTGTCAATATGATGAACCTGCTCGACAATGGTACATCCTTGAGCCGCTAGACCCGCTATGACCAGCGCAGCCCCTGCCCGCAGATCGGTAGCCTCTACCGTAGCCCCGTACAGACGAGAAACTCCTCTTATAAAAGCAGCATTTGCATCAACCGTAATATCAGCACCCATTACATTTAGTTCATCTACATGTTTGAATCGGCTTTCGAAGACGGTCTCTTTCATGACACTGAATCCGTCCGCCAAGGAAAGCAGAACCATGACCTGAGATTGCAAATCCGTCGGAAAAGACGGGTAAGGGGAGGTAACGATCCTTTCCACTGCTTTGGGACGACTCATACAACTTACGGTCATTATATCATTCAAGATGCCGATTTGAACACCAGCCCGCCTGAGGACATGAATCAGAGCAGACAAGTGGGATGGATTGCAGTGGGTCAGCGACACACTTCCTCGTGTAGCTGCAGCTGCGATCATAACCGTTCCAGCTACTATGCGGTCAGGAATGACCTCATACGTACACGGATTGAGGCGACTGACCCCCGTAATTGTAATTGTGTCGGTTCCAGCACCGATAATGCGGGCTCCCATGGCATTCAAGAAGTTTTGTAGATCCTGAATTTCCGGTTCCCTCGCTGCATTGGTGATCGTTGTTCGTCCTTCAGCCAACGCAGCGGCCATCATAATATTTTCCGTTGCACCTACACTCGGGAAATCCATGTGGATGTCCGAGCCGATTAGCTTGTGGGCTCGAAATGTAATTTGCTCGTCTTTTTCCTCTATCTCTGCGCCAAGAGCTTTTAAGCCCTCTAGGTGAAGATCAATTTTGCGCTCGCCTATGGCGCAGCCTCCGGGCTGGTAAATGGAAACTTCTCCATATCTGGCGAGCAGCGGTCCCATCAGAAAGATAGATGAGCGCATTTGCTTCATCAAATCTTCTGGAATTTGGAACGTTCGGACGGACGACGTATCCACGTATACCGTTTCCTCTTCATGTCGGCATGTACAGCCGAGTCTTTCAAGGATGTGCAGCATGACCTTAATGTCTAAAAGATGGGGCACATTCCGAATTTCTACCTTACCTTGTGCTAGTAAGCTCGCTGCAAGAATAGGTAGTGCCGCATTTTTTGCCCCATGGATACGTATGGTGCCTGACAGGGGACGGCCTCCCTCAATCACCAATTTGTCCAATGTATCACCTCCGAGTTTACCGCTCACCCACTACGAAAACCTCCGGAACTAGCTTGATGCCGGTTTGAGATGATATTGTACTTTGAATATGCTTCATTAGGGTAAGCACGTCCTCTGCTGTCGCTTGACCGGTATTTACAATGAAATTGGCATGCTGTACAGATACCTCTGCGCCTCCCGCCTTCAAGCCCTTGAGACCTGCGCTCTCAATAAGACGAGCAGCATAGTCTCCTGGAGGATTACGGAATACGCTTCCTGCACAAGCTAACTGTAACGGCTGGGTCAGCCGGCGGCGGTCTTTAAAAGCCGCAAGTGCTGCTGAAATTTCCTCGCGGTCGCCCCGCTTCATCCGAAACACTGCCTCTGTCACCATTCCACGTTGCTCATGCAACACGGAGTGACGATAGCTGAAATGCATATTCTCGGCATCGTACACAACCAATTCCCCTGTATCCAGCACAATCTCAGCGGACTGGAATATTTGTGACACATCAGACCCATGGGCACCGGCGTTCATGTAGACAGCCCCACCGACTGATCCTGGGATACCACCAGCAAATTCAAGGCCGGACAGGCCCTGCTTGCTGGCCATAACGCACAGTTTGACCAGTGAAACGCCTCCTCCAGCAACGATCTGTTCATCTTCAAAATGAACATAATCAAATCCTGGCCCCAGCTTGATCACAAGTCCCCGTATCCCTTTGTCAGAGACGAGCATGTTGGAGCCCCGACCCAACTGCATCCAGGGAATTCCGTGCTCGCTAGCCAGCTTCAATACTCTTGCCAGCTGCTCTTTGGTATCCGGGATGACAATTGCATCCGCAGGGCCTCCAATCCTCCATGTCGTATATTTGGACAGCGGCTCATGCTCCAGCACTTTTCCGATATCATGCTCCGCTAATAATGGCATCCATTGCTGCATTGTACTGAAACCTCCTTGTTGCTTGCCCCGCATGGTTATAAGGCTCTCACCTGACAACCGGCAGCCTGAGTGATGGTCACAATCTATAGGGTATCCTATGTAAATACCATCCGGTGTGTGACAACCGCCCAATTCTGCGCTGCAGACTACCTTTTATGGGCAAGACGTTCCATTTCTTTTACTAAAATATCTGCGGAGTCAGGCTTGCCAAGCGCAGACGCCGACTCTGCCATACGACTCCGCCATGCCTCATCCTTCATAATTCCCGCTATAGTTTGAAACAGGGCCGGGCCACTCAGTTCCTTTTCTACAATCATGACGGATGCGCCTGCCTTTTCAAGTGTACGAGCATTAGCCTCCTGATGGTTATTCGTCACATTAGGTGATGGGATCAGAATGGACGGAATGCCCAACGATGTAATCTCTGCCAAGAAGGACGCACCTGCGCGATTAACAATTAATGAGGTACAAGCCAGCACCTCTGGCATATTGTGAATATAGGGAAGCACGTGTAGATGATTGGGCAATGAGCCGATCTGATTCCGTATGCTATCCAGCGTTTGCTCATAATAAGATTCACCGGTTACATATACAAAATGGACGTCTTTCAGTTGCGAAAGTTGCGGAGCCATTGCAATCATGGCGTCATTAATGGCCTTCGCTCCCCTGCTGCCACCGACCACAAGGACGACCGAGCTGTTCATCGGTACCCCAATAGTAGCAAATCCCCGATCCCGGTTAGCCAAACGAACTGTTGTAGCACGCGGGTTCCCGGTGTACAGTACATTTTTAGCTTTGGGGAAAGCTCCTTCTGAGCCTTCAAAGCTAACAGCCACTGTATCCACATAGCGACTCAGAAATGTATTAGTCAGCCCTGGAATTGCATTTTGCTCATGAATAATGCTGGGAATTCCCAACTTGGAAGCTGCATAAACGACGGGGCCGCATACATATCCCCCGGTGCCAATAACGACATCTGGCTTAAATTTCTTTAATAATGCTTTGGATCTGCGAACCCCTTTGAAAAAGCGCATGATCGTTTTTATATTTTCCACAGACAAGCTGCGACGAAATCCTGTGATATCAATAGCCTCAAATGGAATTTTTTCCTGAGGAACCAACTTGCTTTCGAGTCCTCGTTGACCGCCAATGTATAAAAATTCAGCGTCCGAATCAATCTCTTCGCACTGTCTGGCTACGGCCAGCGCCGGATAAATATGCCCTCCGGTGCCGCCGCCGCTCAACACGACGCGCATAAACGTTCACCTCGCATAACGTGATAAATTTAGTAAAATGCCCAGAGCAGTTAGCATTAAGGTCAGAGAAGAACCTCCATAGCTGATTAAGGGCAGTGTTATTCCTGTCACCGGCATTAAACCGATAACGACACCAATATTAATGACGACCTGTACCGCGACCATTGCGACAATACCCACCGCAAGCAAACTACCATAGGTATCCGGAATGGTTATAGCGACACGCATTCCTCTCCACACGAGAACCAAAAAGAGCCCCAACACCGCCATTCCACCGATAAAGCCAAGCTCCTCCGCCAAAATGGAAAAAATAAAATCAGTCTGCGGCTCAGGAACGTAGCTATATTTTTGTCGACTCATGCCAAGCCCCAAGCCCGCCAGGCCGCCTGGACCAATCGCATATAGCGATTGAATAATTTGATAACCTGCGCCAAGCGGATCGGACCAAGGGTCCAGAAAAGCGGTGATGCGCTGAAGCCGATAAGGCGCAGCTGCAATCAGTGCAGCAAACCCTGCTGCTCCCGACAAAGCCAGCAGACCGAGATGCTTCATACGCGCGCCTGCCGTAAATACGATGAGCATGGACGCTCCCATCATTACCGTGCCAGTGCCCAAATCGGGCTGGAGCATAATAAGCCCAAAAGCCAGTCCCATGAGTCCAAGCGGGGGCAACAGGCCGCGCGTAAAAGAGCTAATATCATAGTCAGGACGACTGAGCCAACGAGCGAGAAAAAGAATCATACCCAGCTTCATAAACTCGGAAGGCTGAATGCCGAAAGAGCTAATACCGAGCCAGCTTCGTGCCCCGCCTCTTACTACACCAATGCCGGGAATTAATACGGCAACCAGCAACGCAAGACAGATCAACAACACAACCTTGGCATATTTCTGCCAGATCCGGTAGTCCGTTCTGGCAGTAAAGTACATCGCTACAAGACCGAGCCCTGCAAATAGCAATTGCCGCTTTACAAAATAGTAGGAGTCCCCGTACTCGTGAAAAGCGAGGACGGCGCCCGCACTGTATACCATAACCATGCCGATGGCTAATAAGCTTACAATACAAACGAAAAGCCATAGATCCGGCGCTGGACGAGATTGCTTCATCAGGAGGCCACCCCTTGCATAAAAGTAGGGGCTTATCCAACCCCCCTACTTACAATTTATGCGCCGCCTCTTTAAAAATACGTCCACGCTCTTCATAGGATCGGAACATATCCCAGCTTGCACAGGCGGGTGAGAGTAATACTACATCTCCCGTCTCAGCAAATTCAGCAGCCTTGTTCACAGCCTCCACGAGCGTAGCGGCGGCATCCTCCCCATTATCGACGACCTTGACATGCTCTATTCCGGCCTGCTGGGCGCGCTCAGCCAACTTATGCCGTGTCTCACCCAAGAGCACAACGGCTTTCACACCTTCCTGCAAGGAAGGTACGAGCTCTGTATAATCAGAACCGCGATCCAATCCTCCGGCAATGAGTACAATGGGTTGCTTAAAGGAAGATAAGGCCATCATTGTTGCTTTCGAATTGGTTGCTTTGGAATTATTGTAATAAGCTACACCAGCGTGTTCTAAAACATATTCAAGCCGATGTTCGACGCCGCGAAAAGTACTTAATGGTTCCGCCAAATTCGCTGGTTCTGCGCCTGCAGCAATGGCGATTGCGCAAGCAGCAAGAGCATTTTCTACGTTAAAACGACCCGGAAGTCCAATCTCAGCTACGCCTATAATGGGATGCAGCACACCATTTCCATCGCGGTATACGATGCTACGTTCAATATCGTCCGTCACATCCGGTATGTATGGCGGGTCAGCAAACAACCCTTCCTGCAAACGTTCTGTCATAGAGAACGGAAGCAGCTTCGCTTTTATATAGGGTACGAGCTCCCGGCAGACGGGGTCATCCCAGTTCACCACCGCAGTATCCGCCGCCGTTTGATTGGCAAATAGACGCGCCTTGGATGCAACGTAGTCCTCCATGCCTCCGTGGTAGTCCAAATGGGTCTCAGCTACATTGAGCAGGCAGGCCACAGCGGGCTTGAAATCCTTTGTTCCTTTTAACTGAAAGCTGCTCAGCTCCACAACCATCCACTCGTCCGACTTGGCGTCCACAGCCGCCTCACATAAGGGCGTACCGATATTACCAGCCACGATTGGATTCATGCCGGATGCCTCCAACAGCTTGCCTACCCAAGTGGTCGTGGTCGTCTTTCCGTTGGAGCCAGTAATTCCGATGATCGGAGCTTTACATAGATGGTAGGCGACCTCAACCTCGGTCACGACCTCAATGCCGAGCTCGACAGCTTTCTGTACGGGAGGAGCCGTATAAGGAATCCCTGGATTTTTGACAACCAGCTTCACTCCAGGATGAATTAGCCCCTCTGGGTGACCCCCGCATAAAACGGAAATTCCCAAAGCCTCTAATTCAGAAGCTTCGGGACATTGTTCCCTATCTTTTTTATCATTGACTGTCAGCTTGGCTCCGGCCTGGTGCAGCACCTTGGCAACTTGCACGCCGCTTTTGGCCAGCCCGATAATGACGACTTCCTGATCTCTGTATGCGTCTGGATGGTTCATTTGTCTACAACCCCTTGTTGAGATAAAGTCCGAGTCCTGCCAACAACAGTCCTACAGCCCAGAATGTAATAACTACGCGCCATTCGGACCAGCCGGACAGCTCGAAATGATGATGAATCGGGCTCATTTTGAAAATACGCTTGCCACGTGTTTTAAAAGAAGCTACTTGCAAGACCACGGACAGCATTTCAATTACGAATACACCACCGATAATGAGGAACAAAATTTCGCTTTTCGTAACGATGGCAATGGCACCTATGGCGCCGCCGATTCCCAGCGAGCCTGTGTCACCCATAAACACCTTGGCAGGATGAGCATTATACACGAGAAATCCGAGTACAGCGCCAATCATAGCCGCTGAGCATACTGCTGCCGGAAGCGAGGTCGCCTGAATCGCGACAATGGCATAAGCAGCAAAGGCAATGGCACTTGTACCGGACAGCAGCCCGTCCAGCCCATCCGTGAAATTGACAGCATTGCTAATCGCCAGCATCATGATAATGATGAACGGATAATAAAACCAGCCGCCCCAATCAAATGACCATGACGTTCCAGGGATGCCGATCGCAGTACTATGATCATTACTAAGCAGAAGCCAGCACATGATCGCGCCAAACAATAATTGCCCAAACAGCTTTTGACGCGCCGTCAGACCTAACGAGCGTTTGAATACAATCTTGATATAGTCGTCCAAAAAGCCGATCAGCCCAAAACCCAGCGTAGCAACCAGCAGAACGTAAAAGTCCGTATTTTTGATAGCTGAAAACTTAAGAAAGGTCAGCGTAAAAGCCACCAGAATCACGATACCGCCCATTGTAGGCGTACCTATTTTTTTAAGATGGCTTTGTGGCCCGTCATCCCGGACCTGCTGGCCGAATTTCATTCGCCGCAGCAGCGGAATGAGCAGTGGAGCGGCAATGACCGCCAATATAAACGATACGACGATCGTCAGCAGTAATAATTGAATATCCATGGGAGTCTCCCTCTCGTCAACATCAGTTCTGTAGCGGACCGTTTTTCAGCGCATCCACAATTTTTTCTAGTCGCATCCCTCTGGATGCCTTAACCAGCACAATATCATTGGCGTGTAGATGAACCAGCAAATACTGGATCAGCTCTTGCTTATCTGTATAAGCGTGCACGTTAGCAGTTGGCATCAACCCTTGCGCACCCTGCGCAATCGAAGTGCCTAACGCACCGTAGGTAAACAGTACTTCTACGTCATGCTTTGCCGCGAAAATTCCAATTTCCTCATGGAATTGCTTTTCCTCAGGTCCCAGCTCCAGCATGTCACCAAGCACGGCGATTTTACGTCCGTCCGTTTTATACGCAGACAACGTCTGAATTGCAGCCTTCATTGAAGCCGGACTGGCATTATAAGCGTCGTTTAGCACGGTAAGTCCATTAGGACAGTTCACGACCTCAATGCGCATGCCCGTCAGCTTTAAAGACGACAACCCTTTACGTATATGGTCTGCATCGACATTGAAATGACGCGCTACCGCCAGTGCTGCCAAACCATTTACAACATTGTGCTGTCCAAGCAAGGGAAGCCGGAAAGCCTCTTTGCCATATTGGGCTGTTATAAATAAGCTGCCTTCTCCATCGGAAGTGATTTCAGTTGGATAGTCATCGTTACCTGCAACTAGCCCGAACGTAAACAATTTTAAACCTTCAGGCTTGACCGTTTCAGACTCCGCCAACACTTGTGAAAGCAGTGGTTCATCTCCGTTGTAGATCAGCAAACCACCAGCCTTAAGGCCACTTGTGATCTCCAACTTTGCACGAGCGATTTCCGCACGAGAACCAAGCTGCAGCAAGTGCGATTCGCCTATGTTCGTTATGATAGCTACATCTGGTTGGGCAATATTAGCCAGCAGACGAATCTCTCCACGTCCACTCATGCCCATCTCCAGAATGAGAATATCTGTATCCTGCGGCATGGACAGTACCGTTAAAGGCAAACCGATATGATTGTTATAATTCCCTTCGGTTTTGTGTACTTTAAAAGTCGTGCCCAGCAGAGCGTTTACGATGTCTTTCGTTGTCGTCTTGCCGTTGCTTCCCGTGATCCCAACGACAGAAACGCCGGTTTCGCGTAAGTATGCAGCTGCTAGATGCTGAAGGGCTTCTAACGTATCCTCTACCTCAATAGCGTTCTCAGCCGGAGGTGCTCCATGATCCTTTTGCCATAAAAATGCAGCTGCACCTGCCTCGCTTACGATCTGCTGCACATAATTATGCCCATCAAACCGTTCGCCCACGAGTGGAACAAACAACCCTTGGCTCTGCGGCCTGCGAGAATCTGTAAAAACGCCTTCGACCATCTGTTCGGTGTCCGCTTCTCCGTGAAGTATTCCTCCACACATAGATGCAATCTGACCGATTGTTCTTTTCATCACTTGGATAAACCCCTTATCGCTTCTTTGGCTACGATGCGGTCATCGAATTCATGCACCGTTTTTCCGATCAACTGGTAAGTCTCATGACCTTTTCCCGCAATCAATACTACATCGTCAGGGCTTGCCATTTCAACAGCTTTATGAATTGCAGTTCTGCGATCCACGATCAATTCGTATCGTTCTGCGGGTACACCTTCGTCGATCAACCCTTGTTCGATGTCTTTCAAAATCACTTTCGGATCTTCTGTTCGCGGATTGTCGGAAGTAATAAACGAGTGATCGCTGTAACGCGCAGCAATTTTCCCCATCAATGGGCGTTTCGTACGATCTCGGTCGCCGCCGCATCCAAATACACACCATACTTTACCGACCGCAAATTCCTTTACGGTGCGAAGGACATTTTCCAATCCGTCCGGTGTATGGGCATAATCTACAATAACAGCAAAGGACTGACCCGCATCTACAGGCTCTACCCGCCCATCTACGCCTGCAATAGACTCTAGACTACGCTTGATATCCACCAACGAGATTCCTTCCAGCAAAGCAGCGGTAATGGCCGCCAGTGCGTTGTACACATTGAACTTGCCTACCATTCGAAGCTCAATATCGGTATCTCCTTTAAAAGTAGACACATGAAAGGAGGTTCCCTTGGAACCTATAGTGATACGAGATGCCTGCACATCAGACTCCTTTTCCACGCCGTATGTAATCACTTGGGCCGCAGTTTGAGCCTGCAAATAGGAAGAAGCCGGATCGTCTGCATTCAGAACAGCATATTTGCTATCGGATGCATCCCGCGAGAAAGCATTTCCCAACCTAGAGAATAAAAGTCCTTTTGCAGCACGGTACTCCTCCATTGTGTTGTGGTAGTCCAGGTGGTCCTGCGTCAGGTTTGTAAATATAGCGGTGCGAAAATCAGTTCCTTTGACGCGGCCCTGCTCCAACGCATGTGAGGATACTTCCATGACACAGCATTGAACCCCCTGCTCTGCCATATTTCCGAGATAACGTTGCAGTTCCACCGCTTCGGGCGTAGTGCCAGACATTGGGTAAGACTGACCACCGTAACGCATTTGAATCGTACCAATCAGTCCGGTGTTCACCCCCGCATCCTTCATGATCTTTTCAATCAGATAAGTTATCGTTGTTTTACCGTTGGTTCCGGTTATGCCGATCATGCGCATGCGTCGGCTCGGTGAATCAAACATATAATCTGCCAAAACCGCCATGGCATGTCGTGCATCCTTAACTACAAGCTGCGGAACAGGTACATCCAGTTCACGTTCAACGACCAAAGCTGCCGCCCCGGACGCAATTGCCTGCTCAGCATAGTCATGTCCGTCCACTGTAAAACCTGGCAAACACAGAAATAAATCCCCCGGTTGCACTCGACGTGAATCCGCCCCGATTCCTCGGCAATCCACTGTACCGTCACCCACCACACGGGAGACGGCCAGCAGTGAAGCCAATTGTTGAAGCTGCATCTTTCATTCCTCCATTGCTCTCTCGTTATTCATAGTATGGTATAAAATGAACCTATCAATCCCCCATGTAAATACGGATCGTTGATCCCCGCTCCAATCTGGAGCCCGGCTTCGGCGCCTGACTCACGACCGTCTTGCCTGACCCAGATTTCACGAGCATAAAGTTCATATTCATATCTTCGTACAAATCAGCTGCAGTGGCACCTACTAGATCAGGTACCGTTTCGATCGGATTTTCTCCATACTTGTACTCTTTGGCAATTTGATTGGTGCGAGGCGGTATTTTCAAGGCAATCAGCGCGTCCTTTAAAATATTTTGCACGATTGGCGCAGCAACCACCCCGCCGAATTGAATGCCCTTCGGGTTATCGACAGCGGTATAGACGACGATTTGCGGATCATCCGCCGGGGCAAAACCAATAAAGGATACAATATGCTCCGAGGAAGAATAACGTCCGTTAATCACCTTTTGTGCCGTCCCCGTTTTACCTCCTACCCGGTAGCCTTCAATGAAAGCAGGACGACCTGTACCTTTAGCAACGACGCTCTCCAGCGCTTCTCTTACCTGTCGGGAGGTCTCCTCTGAAATGACCCTACGTACTAGTTCTGGTTCTACTTTTTCCAGCACTTTTCCGGTTCCCGGCTGAACCCAACCTTTTGTAATGTGAGGCTTATAAAGATTACCGCCATTGATTGCCGCCGATACTGCCGTTACCTGCTGGATCGGAGTGACAGACACCCCTTGACCAAAAGCGGTTGTCGCCAGTTCTACAGGACCGACCTGAGGTAGCTTGAACAAAATGCCGTTGCCCTCACCAATCATGTCGATTCCCGTTTTGCTGCCGAAGCCGAAATTGCGAATGTACTTGAAAAGTGTTTCTTTACCTAACCGCTGCCCCAATGTTACAAAACCGGGGTTGCAAGAATTCTCCACCACTTGAAGGAACGTTTGGCTTCCATGTCCGCCTTTCTTCCAGCAACGCAGGCGTGCTCCACCGACTTCAATATATCCCGGATCAAAAAAACGGTCATTTTTGAGATTGACCTTCTTTTCTTCCAAGGCAGCCGCCAGTGTAATAATTTTGAAAGTAGACCCAGGTTCATATGTCATCCAGATAGGCAGATTTCGATTATAGATTTCAGGCGCATACTGCTTGTATAGTGCTGGCTCATAGCTTGGTCGTCCAGCCATGCCTAATATTTCACCCGTCTTGGGGTTCATAGCAATAGACAACGCGGACTTCGCCTGAAATTTGACCATGGCTTGGTCAAGCTCCCGTTCCATAATGGACTGCACAGACTTATCAATGGTTAATTGTAAATTCAGTCCATCCTTCGGTTCAATGTATTTTTCAGAAGAACCAGGCATCAGACGACCACCTGCATCTGATAAATACGCAATGCTTCCGTCGATTCCCCGAAGCTTACTGTTTTGCTGCTTCTCTACGCCTGTCAGCCCTTGATTATCAATTCCTGTAAACCCAAGAATATGAGCCGCTAGATCACCATAAGGATAATAACGTTTGTTGTCTTCAGCAACAACGATACCCGGCAGCTTCAAATCACGAATTTGCTGCGCTTTCTCCATCGTAATTTTTCGTCCGCCGGGCTGAAGTTTTTGGCTTGCTGTTCGTTTGGTAATCAGCTTGAGCACTTTATCCTCACTCATATCCAGCAAGGGCGCCAGCCTGCGTGCCGTTTCTTCCGGCTTCTTAATTTGCACTGGTATCGCCATGACTGTCGGCGAACTGACATTGTAGGTCAGCGCCGTACCCTGCCGATCCAAAATTTCGCCGCGCTTGGCGGCAAATGGAATATTGCGGCGCCACGAATCCTCAGCCTTGGCCGAGAGCTCGCCTCCTTTACCCAATTGAACATAGGCGAGCCGGATCGACAAGGCCGCAAACAGTACAAATAATCCCATTAGCCCCCATACCAGCCTCCGCCGCATGGTCACGTTAGATTTTTTCAAACGCGCTCCCTCCGTTCCTCAAATACTCATGACATGTCTTACCTCATGAATATTCAAAAGAACGGACATTAGAACAAGCTATCAGTTATCCTCGCCTTTAATCGCAGCAGCACTTTTCTCATCTGCAACAGCAGATATTCCTCCCTTAGGAGCTCCCGCGTCTGTTCCAGCATCAGCAGTAGTACTGGATTCGGTTTTAGTATCGGCCTCCGTTTTTGTTGCGCTGCCGGTCTGGTTAGCTGCAACTCCATTGGTCGAGTCCTGTGTTTCCTCCGGTTTCACTCCGGTCACCGTTTCTTTGGCCGGCTGAAGCGTCACGCTGACGATCCGCTTTCCATTTACCATTTGCGCCTTTTGAGAGACAACATAACCTTCGCCGCTTACCTGCACACCAACCTTCATAAGGGTCAGAACTTGAAGTGTGTCACGCAACGAAACACCTGTAAAATCAGGAATAGTCATGTTGGCACTATCCTCAGTCAGCAAGTAAATGCGTTGTCCGGGTTTCATTTTGACGCCTGCTTCAGGATATTGGCGAACAATTTTGGAGCCTTTGCCTACCGTTTCATAGGCAATTCCCTGTTTGAGCAATGCATTTTGCGCATCTTTCTTCACCTGACCAGTTAATGTTGGTACCGTTGGCAAATTCACTGTTTTTACAACAGCGCCACCTGATTTATTCGTTTTAGTTCCCGTTTTTGGGACCCCCATATATTGCAACGATTGGGATACGATTTTTTTAAATACAGGCGCTGCTGCTGTACCGCCGCCTACTGATTTGTTAGGTTCATCCATAACAACCAAAACAGCTATTTTCGGATCATTTACTGGTGCAAAACCTATAAAGGACACGACATCCTTCGAATGGTCATATACTTTTCCGACGACCTTCGTCGCTGTACCTGTTTTACCGGCTACACGATATCCGTCAATATAAGCAAGGCGTCCCGTACCAATTTCTTGGTCAGATACGACCTGTTCCAGATAGCTGCTTGTCCGGACTGCCGATTCCCGAGTAATCACTTGGCGGACTTCCTTCGGTTGAATCGTCTGAACTTCGCCTGTATCTGGGTTCATGATTTCTTTCACCAGATGAGGTTGCATCAGCTTCCCCCCGTTAGCAATTGCCGAAATTGCAGCTACCTGCTGGATTGGCGTTACCTGAACACGTCCGTGTCCATACGAAGCCGTTGCCACCTCGGATTTGTACTGGGTATGGAAAGTAATAGCTCCGGTAGACTCACTCGGAAGATCAATGCCTGTTTTCACGCCGAATCCAAAGTTATTAATATATTTCTTCAGCCTTTCGCCACCCAACTTATCCAATCCCAGATGGACGAAACCGACGTTACTTGAACGCTTGACCCCCTGAAGATAGGTTAACGTTCCCCAGTTACGGCTTACATCACGAATATCCCAGCCTCCGACCCGAATCATACCAGATTGGTAGGATTCATTTGGATTGAACACCTTTTCTTGAACCGCAGCTGCCAAGGTGACAATCTTAAACGTGGAACCAGGCTCGTAGATAGATTGAGTAGCATTATTACGGAAATATTCCAAGGGTGTACTCCCATATGTATTGGGATTAAAATTCGGGTAAGTCGCCATACCGAGAACATCCATCGTTTGGGGATCAGCAGCTACTACAGTCATCGTTTTCGGGTTGTATTTTGCAATAGCTTCCTGCATGGCATCCTCTATATAATACTGAATCGTATCGTCAATCGTCAGCTTTAAATTTTTACCATTTTGTGCCGGCTCATAGACACTTTCCGATCCTTGAAGAGGAACTCCCTTCCGATCCCGCTGATACAGAAGCTTTCCAGCCGTCCCCGAGAGCTCTTTATTATAATAAGCTTCCAACCCCATACCTGCTGTGCCATCTTTTCTTTGATAGCCAAGAACATGGGAAGCCAGCTTATTTTCCGGATAATAGCGTTTGGATTCTTGAACCGTGTCCACAGCTCCAATTACTTCATACTTATCCTTCAAATACTCTTTGAACGTATCCACTTGTGCCTTGACCTCAGGATCTACCTTCCAGCCCCCATTACGAATCTCGCGATTTTTTAAGTAGTTCCCCTTTTTATCCTTTGCAGAAAGATGTCCTCTCAGCTCATCCTCAGGCGTTTTGAGTAACTGGTGCAGCTTAGCTACAACCTCATTCTCCAAATCATACTCCTGAATGATGCTAGGATTGACAACTACCGTATAAGCCGGTGCATCCGTAGCCAATACGTTTCCTTTACGGTCCGTAATGGTTCCACGCTTGGGTTGAATCACCTGATCTCTTTCTACTTGATTAACTACCAGGTTATGCCAGTACTCCCCACTCACAACTTGAATCCAAAATACCTTAAGTAGCAGAACAAGAAAAAAGAGGGTAATACATCCCCCTATTAGCAGTGTGCGAAGCTTTATTCTTTTGACCATAGCTCAAACCTCTCTGCAAAAAAATGTACGTCAGAGCATAGCTTGATGCTATGCCCTTAACTATTTGGCAGCCTGCTTTTCCACACGAATGGGCTCTCTTGTTGGTTCGATATATCCCTGTTCCTTTGCAGTCGGCACGATCTGATTTTCCAGACGCTCCTTTTGAATCTTCAGTTGGGCGATATTGGTCTGTAATTTGGAAATGTCCTTGCTTGCCGTATTAATCGAATAATTGATTTGATAAATGTGAGCGTACCTGCTAATCAACATACCAGCAATGACAATGCACGCTACAAGTGTCAATAGATACAGCAGCTTTTCTCGAATCGGCAGCTCTCTGCGGCGTGTAACGACTTTGGTGGTCTCACGATACCGTTGTTGCTGAACCTGTTCCTGACGGGCTCTTTCTTTTACAGCCAAATTACCGCGTGTATAAGCCATGTCGCCTCTCCTTCTCCATTAAATTTACAATTTTTCGGCAACTCTCAGCTTCGCTGACCGGGACCGTGGATTAAGCTCCAATTCCTGCTCTGACGCCACAATCGGCTTACGGTTCACCAGCTTCAGATCGCCTATCATTTTGTCCTCCAAAATAGGCAAATCAGATGGATAGATACTTTTCGCCAAATACTCCTTGAAAATATGCTTGCATATCCGATCCTCCAGAGAATGGAATGTAATGACCGAAATTCTGCCTCCTGGAGCCAGACATCTTATTGCCTGATGCAAAGTATCTTCCAGTGCACCCAACTCATCATTCACAGCAATCCGCAAAGCCTGGAAACTGCGTTTAGCCGGATGTCCCCCGGTTCTGCGTGCCGCAGCCGGAATTCCTTCTTTGATAATATCGACAAGTTCCCCTGTTGTGTGAATAGGCTTGTTCAATCGACGTTCAATCATGATCTTTGCGATCCGCCGTGAAAACTTCTCTTCTCCGTAATGAAACAAAATACGCGCAATCTCTGCTTCCGACCATTCATTGACAATTTCGTAAGCCGTAAGCGAGCTACTCTGATCCATCCGCATATCAAGCGGTGCATCATGATTGTAGCTAAATCCCCGTTCCCCCTCATCGAACTGGGGCGAGGATACACCCAGATCGAACAAAATACCCTGGACTTGCGGGACGCCGTCTTTTTCGGGCAATCCCAGCTCGGTCAGCTTGTCCTGCAAGTGGCGGAAGTTGGATTTCACTAAGGAAATCTTTCCTTCATAGGCTGACAGCTTCTCTCGCGCATTGTTCAATGCCCAGTCGTCCTGATCAAAGGCAATGAGCCTTCCCTCAGGGCCAAGCTGTGATGCAATGACGGAACTGTGTCCTGCCCCTCCCAACGTGCAGTCCACATAAATCCCGTCCTGCCTGATGTTTAGTGCCTGTGTTGCTTCTTCTTTGAGTACGGTAATGTGGTGAAACAAACGGCTGACCTCCTAAATTACAATTCAAAGTTGAAATCAACCAATTTCTCAGCAATGTCGTTAAATGCTTCTTCTGATTGGTTGAAATATTGCTCCCAAGTATGCTTGCTCCAAATCTCTACACGGGTGGACACTCCCAATACGACGCACTCTTTAGTAAGCTTGGCGTATTCGCACAAATTCCCCGGTAAATTTACCCTGCCCTGTTTGTCCAATTCGCATTCAGTCGCCCCCGAGAAAAAAAAACGGGTAAACGCCCGCGCATCGGCCTTCATCAGAGGCAGTGCTTTAAGTTTTTTCTCCATGACAGCCCACTCATCCATGGGATACACGAAGAGGCATTGGTCCAGCCCGCGGGTAACCACGAACGAGGCACCGAGAAGTTCACGAAACTTGGCCGGTACAGTAAGCCGACCCTTCTCATCAATGCTATGTTGGAACTCCCCCATAAACATTGGTTTCGTCACCCCTTACCCCATTCTCCCACTTTGGCCCACTTTCCACCACCTAAGCATAATAGATTCGCTTTAAAAAATCAAAGACCTCTTTTTCATTACCAAAAAGTGATAGAAGCCGGATCCATACCCTTATGTCTGTTATTGTAGCCCTGCGTCACAAGATGCAAAAAAGCCCCTTACCCCATGAAGCCGGCCCCCGACAATATGCATCAGGTTTCGAAACAACACGGAATAAAGGGCTTACTCTCTGTCCATTATGCCAACCTAAACAAACACTTGCATTAAAAACGCAACACTTTTGCAGCGAAAATCGTGATGAAATAATCCGATTACGCGTTCCAGCTGTCCAAATAGATCTTTTGGTCTTCAGTTAACGTGTCAATTTGGATTCCCAGACTATCAAGCTTGAATCGAGCTACCTGCTCATCAATTTCATAAGGTACATTAATAACAGCTTTGCCTAGCTCATTGTAACGATCATTCACATATTTCAAGCCAAGCGCCTGAAGCGCAAATGTCGTATCCATAATTTCCGCAGGATGACCATCAGCAGCAGCCAGATTCACGAGGCGTCCTTCTGCCAGCAAATACATTTTACGTCCATCTTTAAAGCGATATTCCTCGATATTGCGACGCACCGTACGAATGGATTCGGAACGTTTAGCAAGCTCAGGCTTACTAACCTCCACATCAAAATGCCCTGCGTTACACAGCACAGCTCCATCCTTCATCACATCAAAGTGTTCTCCTGTAATTACAGCCTTGTTTCCAGTTACTGTAATAAAGAAGTCGCCCAGTTTGGCAGCTTCTACCATCGGCAAGACATGGAAACCATCCATATGGGCTTCTACTGCCTTGATTGGATCAACTTCGGTTACAACAACGTTGGCTCCTAGCCCTTTCGCACGCATTGCAACCCCTTTGCCACACCAGCCATAACCTACCACAACCACTGTACTTCCGGCTACAACCAGATTAGTCGTACGAATAATGCCGTCGAAAGCTGACTGTCCTGTACCATAGCGGTTATCAAACAAATATTTGCAGTAAGCATCATTAACAGCCACCATCGGAAAGTGAAGTTGCCCTTCTTTTTCCAAAGCCTTCAAACGAATAATTCCAGTAGTTGTCTCCTCTGCTCCCCCACGGATCGTAGAAATCAGATCAGGCCGTTCGGATTGCAACAGAGTAACCAAGTCACCACCATCATCTATAATGAGATCCGGCTTTGTTTCCAGTGCCTTGATTTGCAAATTTTTGAATTCTTCCGGGTCCGGATTGTATTTAGCTAATACTGTAACGCCATCTTCAACTAATGCGGCGCAAACATCATCTTGTGTGGACAACGGATTACTACCCGTAATAGTTACCTGCGCTCCACCTGCTTGTACCACTTTAGCCAGATAAGCCGTTTTGGCCTCCAGATGTAGACAGATGGTTACCTTCAGACCAGCAAAAGGCTGCTCTTGCTCGAATTGTTGACGTATACGGTTCAATACTGGCATATGGGCTTCTACCCAATCAATTTTCAAATGACCTTCAGGGGCCAATTTAAGATCGTGAACTATGCTATTTTGCAGAGAATGGGAAGTCATACTTTGTTTCCTCCTTCATATTGGTTAAATTTGAACCATGATAAATCCTATATAAAATAATAAATCATACATAAATAACGCGATGCGTACCCGTCAGATCCAATGGTGCACTCATAATCATATCAATCAGGCTGAGACCATGACGGTTCAGAAAATGATAGATCGTATACGCCCGCTCCTGCGGCTGTCCAAATGGAAAAAGCGACCACTCAATACGATCCCACTGGCGAAGTGCTGTTTCATTTTGCCGAAGCAACGCTTCCTGAACTTTTGCCTCCAGATAGGCGATCTGTGCCAGAATCTTATCGCGGTTGGTTTCTCCGAGCGGTAGCAAACCTTTTTCAATCAAACCTGTCTGCTGCACAAGCGGTTCGTACATGCGGACAAAAGCTTCCTTAGCCCCGGAAAACTGATCCTGCATTCCAAGCTGATCTTGAGTGGCGATCCATTGCTTTTTCCGTTCCTCAAGTCCGTCTCTAACTTGACCAAAACTCAATTCATACTTAAGCATATGCTTCTCCACGCCTGGCTCTACCAACGTAAAAGACATTCGTGGCAGCAGTATCGGCATCTGCATCTCCAACACCCCGAAAGCATCCCGTGTAATCGCCCAGTAAGCAATCTCTCCTAGACCCAGCACAGATGCCAGCACCGGAAACAGTGAATCCTGCATTAGAGGACGAGTTAGCACATTGTTACTAAAACGTTCGGGATGTCTATCTATCTCTTCAAGCAGTTCATCCACAGTAAACACCACCAGACCGTGTCGGTCCGTGAATAGTCCAGCTTTTTTGAAAAGCAGCAAGCGTTCATCTTCATGGATATAAAAGAGATTCGCGCCACCTTCATGCACATCGGCTTGTAAATGATATCCATAATCTACGATCCGCGCAGCAGTCGTCCGGTAAGCCTGCTCCAACTCATCATTGTGCTGAACCAGCCGCTTAAAAACGGATGCTTCCAGCTTGCGTAGCGAAGGATCTGCTGAATCCAAGAGTACTAATCCATAGGTGCCGAACAAAAGGCCCAGCAACTTGGCAAAGGCTTCACTCAGTCCATATGAATCCGTTAGCCCGTTCTCAATCATGCGCATTATATCAGCCTTATGTTCTGAATCTGGCAAGCTTTGCTCTATATCCGCTATCGCTTGCTTCCACTCAACAGCCTCAACTTTAATGGCACTAACCGAAGAACGGCGTTCAGGTTGCTTATTCAGCTTGATTTTGACGGCTTGTGGGTCATTTGCCATTACGTATGTATGATTGACCTCGTCCCAGTCATGATCTTCGCCAGCAATCCAGAAGACGGGAATAACCGGACGTCCAAGCCGTTCCTCAGCTTCTCTCGCCGCCTTAATTAGGGTAGCAGCTTTGTAAATGACCAGCATCGGACCTGTGAACAATCCGCTTTGCTGCCCGCCAGCTACTACTAAGGCATCTGGACTTTCCAGACGGTCCAATGAAGCACGAACCGCCTCATACGAATTGTATTTCTCATTGTATATACGAAGACATGCTACGATATCCTTACGGTTTAATCGCAGATGCCCCGTCTTATCCAGCCACTTCGCCCGTTGGGCATAAGCATCAGCGTGCAGCACATTATATTCATACAAGTCGCTTGCGCGTCCTGTACCCTGTATATAATCTTCTGCCAAAGCCGACCCTCCGCGAAGCGTTTCCGGAATTATCTTCATGGGTCTGCCTCCTGTCTCCACTAAAACCTTACTGCTTGATTGTACCGAAAGCCCATGTCCACGTCAAAGCTTCCTACAAAAAAAACCGCCGAATAACTCGGCGGTTGGTGCATAAAACAAGATCAGGCGTAAGGCTCAGCTACAAAATGTCCTTTAGACACTTCGATGAGCGTGGCATTTTCCAGGTTATAAGCCCCTGTCTTGCTGCCAGATGCATCATGAATCGGGCCTGCTTGGTCGCCTGGCATAATAATCCGTTTTTTGTTGGCTTCTACTTCTGGATCAGGAAGTGGGATCGCCGACAAAAGCATTTTCGTATAAGGATGGATCGGATTTGCATACAATTCAGCACTTTCTGCAAGCTCGACCATTCTACCCATATACATTACAGCTACCCGATCACTGATGTGCTTGACCATCGACAGATCATGCGCAATGAACAGGTATGTCAGACCCAAACGTTCTTGAAGCTCTTTTAACAGGTTGACAACCTGAGCCTGAATAGATACGTCAAGAGCTGAAATCGGCTCATCACAAATGATGAATTTAGGATTAACCGCTAGTGCGCGTGCAATGCCGATCCGTTGACGTTGACCACCAGAAAACTCATGCGGATAGCGTGTTGCATGGTCAGGGTTCAAACCAACCAGATCAAGTAACTCTTCAATCCGTTTCTTACGTTCTGCACGGCTACCCGCCATATTGTGAATATCCAGTGCCTCACCAATAATATCAGAAACGGTAAAACGCGGGTTCAATGATGCATACGGATCTTGAAAGATCATCTGCATATCACGGCGCATTGCTTTCATTTTACTTGGTGATAATTTGTAAATATCCGTACCGTTAAAACGCACGCTACCTGCTGTAGGTTCATACAAGCGCAAAATCGTACGACCCGCTGTAGACTTACCACAGCCGGATTCGCCAACCATACCCAGCGTTTCACCCTCGCGAATATAGAAATTCAGGTTGTCCACCGCTTTGAGCACACGGTTTTTGCCAACATTAAAATACTTTTTAAGACCTTCAACCTCAATTAAATTGTTGCTACTCACCATGATCTCACCTCCTATTTCTTCAACTTCGGATCAAGCGCATCACGCAAGCCGTCGCCAAAAAGGTTGAACGCAAGCATAATCAAACTGATCAAACCTGCTGGGAAAAGCATCCGCCACGGGTAATACATCCACCCGGTCAGAGCCGATTCAATCATTGAACCCAGCGACGCCTGAGGAGCCTGTACCCCTAATCCAAGGAAGCTCAGGAATGCCTCAGAGAAAATAGCACTTGGAACTGTCAAAGTCAGTGTGACAATGATTGGTCCTACCGCATTAGGCAACAAGTGACGGAACAGCAAACGACCTGCACCAGCACCCATTGAACGGGAAGCAAGTACGAATTCTCGGTTTTTAAGTTGTAACATCTCACCACGTACAATCCACGACATGTTAATCCACCCCGTTACACAGAGCGCAATAATAATTGTAGTGATACTTGGCTCCAGTACAACCAGCAACAGGATCGTAACAAGCAAGTAAGGAATGGAGTACAAGATTTCAGAAAATTTATTCATGATTTCATCAACGCGGCCACCAAAGTAACCCATAATTCCACCATAAATAACTCCAATCATCAAGTCAATCATTGCAGCAGCCAAACCAATAATCAAGGAAATCCGAGCGCCCATCCAAGTACGTACAAACATATCACGTCCCAGATCATCTGTTCCGAACCAATGTTCCGCCGAAGGAGGAAGATTGGTGCTCAACAAATCATTGGTGCGATCATCGTATGGGGACAGCATCGGCCCAACAATTGAAGCAAGCACAATGAGAACCAACACACTCAAGCTCGTCATTGCCAGTTTATTTTTACGAAGTCGTTCCCAAGCATCTCGCCAAGCGGACAAGCTTTCGCGCTGAATAACTTCAGACTGCTTTTCATCCGCCCCGACCTTCTGGAAATCTTCCGGTTTTACCTGAAGCTTATCCAAGTTCACAGCATTATCTTTAACAGACATAAAGTTATCCCTCCTTCCCGCCAGTAAGCTTAATCCGCGGATCAATAAATCCATATGCAATATCTGTAATAAAACGCGCCACCATCAGCAAAATACCGTAAAAAATAGTAACTCCCATAATCATGGTATAATCGCGGGTTGTAATACTATCTACGAATACCTTACCAATACCGCCAATCCCGAAGATACGTTCAATAACAACTGAACCCGTAATAATATTGGCCGTCATGGGTCCCACATAGGTAACAACCGGCAAAATAGCATTACGTACAACGTGTTTGAACATAATTGTAATGGATTTCAAGCCTTTAGCTTTGGCAGTCTTAATGTAATCCGCATGAAGCACTTCCAGCATGCTGGAACGCGTTAGTCGAGCGATAAACGCAATTGGGGAAGCAGATAAAGCTGCAACAGGCAGAACGTAGTCCATCGGACCGTCAAAGCCCATAACATTAAACCAACCTAACTGTTGAGCGAAGAAAAATTGAATCAACGATGCTAGAACGAAGCTGGGAACCGCAATCCCCATGATAGCTAATACCATTGCAACGTTATCTATTAGCCTACGATGATACAAAGCTGCCAGCATACCTAGCAAGAGACCGACAATTATCGACACGATTATGGCAACAAAACCTAGTTTGAGGGAAACCGTAAAAGTTTGTCCGATAATGTCAGTTACACTTTGATTCAGCTTTTTCATAGAAATACCAAAATCACCTGAAGCAATATCACCTAAGTATTTAAAATATTGGACATATACAGGCTTATCCAGCCCATATTGTTCCATTAACCGGGCTTGAATCTCAGGAGAAGTCGCTTTTTCACTCATGAAGGGGTTACCCGGAATTGCTTTCATGAGAAAAAACGTCGCAGAGATCAGAATGAACAAAGATAGCAGCATATAGAAAAATTTACTGATCAAATAACGCGTCATTGCCCGTTTACACCCCCCATAAATTTTTTTCGACACCATTCGATTTTATCGAAATAGAATTGGACTGTCCAATCTACTTATTTGCATGGTTACATGATGATGGAAAAGACCATGACACACAAAAAAAACGGGATATATATGGTTCTATCCACATATATATCCCGAAGTAACTATCAAACTTCAGAATCGAGCTTCAGTTACTGTGTAATATACGCTCTTGTGAAATCAACTGCTCCACTAAAGTCAAGCCCAATGTCTTTTACATTCGGTTTCGTTAAAGAAACATTTGAGTAGTAGTAGATCGGAAGCATTACCATATCATCTTGAACCAGAATTTTCTCCGCTTTCGCAAAATCTTCCATGCGTTTTGCTGGATCAGTTTCTTTCTTAGCTGCTTCAATCAAAGCATCATATGCTGGGTTAGCATAACCTGCATTGTTGTTGCCATTGCCTGTTGTCCACATATCCAGGAATGTCATTGGATCATTATAGTCAGCAGACCATCCACCACGAGCGATTTGGAAATTCAGCTTGTTACGTGTTTGGATAAATACGCCCCACTCTTGGTTTTGAGTTTTGATGTCAACACCAAGGTTTTTCTTCCACATATCAGCAACTGCCAAAGCAATCTTTTGGTGACTCTCGCTGGAGTTATACAGCAATGTTACCGGAGGAAGTGTAGTTACGCCTTCTTCCTTCATACCTTCTTGAAGCAATTTTTTCGCTTCAGTGAAGTCTTCTTTGAAGTAATCATCTTTATTCTCAGTACGGAATTCTTGAGATACTCCTTTGATACCTGGAGGTACAAAGCCGTATGCAGGAATTTGACCGCCCAATGTTACTCTTTCAACGATTGGTTGGCGTTCAATAGCCATCGCAAACGCTTTACGGATTTTAACATTATTAAATGGTTTTTCAGTTACATTAAACAGATAGTAGTACGTACTTGCAATCCCTTTTGCCTTAAATTCGTTAGGCAGTTCTTTTTTCACAGCCGGAATTTGGTCGGTAGGAATTTCACCGTTTGGCATACCTGCGTAATCGAGTTGTCCACTTCTATAAGAAGCCAGCTCTGTTGCACCGCTATTTACAAGGGACATCGTAATTTTATTCAGCTTGATATCATCTTTACCCCAATAGTTTTCACTTTTGGTTACTTCGATCTTTTGACCGCTGTCCCAAGTCGTTAATGTGTAAGGTCCGTTAGTGATCATGCTATCTTTCTTAACAGCCCACTTATCATTACCTTTAACGGAAGGATTTACAGGGTAAAAAGTGTAGAAAGAAGTCAAGCCCAAGAAGTAAGGAGTTGGGTGCTCCAGCTCTACTTGCAATGTATGGTCGTCAACAGCTTTAACACCTACATCTTTAAAGTCTGTAACTTTAGTGCCTTTAAAAGATTTCGAAGTGCTCAGGTTGTAACCCTCAGCATTTTTGATATAGTACAATTGGTAAGCATATGGAGGTGCAGGAGCCGTGGAAGGATCCAATACCCGTTGCCAAGCAAATACGAAATCGCTTGCTTTGACTGGGTCGCCATTACTCCATTTTGCAGTATCACGAAGCTTGAACGTATAGGTTTTGCCGTCATCGGAAATTTTCCAAGATTCAGCTACGCCAGGGATTTCTTTGCCGTCAGGACCCATACGTACGAGACCTTCATACAAAGTTTTCAGAACCGTGTTAGTTTGACTATCCTGAGCTTGTGCCGGATCGAACGTTGGCGGCTCGGATGCAAGGTTAATGCGCAAAATTTGCTTGTCGGCCGCAGCCGGCGTAGTCGAGGTGTTTTCTTGTGCGCCCTTACCATTGGTATCGTTCTTGCCGCCGCAACCTGCCAGCAGTGCGCCAACTGCAAGAATGAGTGTCAAAAGGACTAAAAAGCTTTTCCTTTTCATCTAGCGTTTTCCCCCTAGTTCTAAAGTGGTATATGTTTATAGATTATACAACCAGCGGTCAAAAAAATCTACATTACATTTCTTCAAATTGAGCTTTTTTTTCAAAAAAACATGATTAATTCATATTTTTTCACCTTTTCATGTCACCTTATATCACATGATGTTGAATATATTCTTAAATATACCAACAACAGTCAACAAAATATACGCCAATGTCATCGCTATAAAAGTTAATCTCCAGACCGCTCTACATAATCTTTTACCATCAACCTTCCCTTTTATTCGATTTTGAGCTCCTCCAATTAAACCCAAGGCCAGTAATAGGAGCAGTAGAATCAAATAAAAACCGAATCGAGATGTAAAAATGACGTTAAAGAGTGCTGCGACGGAAAATATCAGAAAAAACGTGGTAATATCCATAGAAGTAAGTAACGATTTCTTTTTTTCCATTTTAAGAATGTAGCGACAAACCGCAAACACGATCAAAAACGGAAAAAAGGGAAGAATACTGAAAGTGATAATAGTACCTTGTATAAGACTCAACTGATCACCCCTCTTTTAGCCGCATGCCTTCAATTAATTGCCACAATACCTCATGAGTTGGTGCAGTAACTCCAGCCCGATCTGCCATCTGCACCAGTTGTCCGTTAATTGAAGCAACTTCCGTCATGGACTGTGCAAGTACATCAGCTAGCATGGACGAGTGATTTTCTGCCGTTGTCCGGCATACATTCATAATTTGCTCCCACCATGCGTTTTCCCAGTGGATACCATGAGCTTCATACACTTGAATGCCTTCATCGTACAGCCTGCGCATCATATGTATTCGAATAGGGTCCGAAAGCAGCTCGCCATTACGAACTCGCCATACCGCTGTCAGCGGATTGATCACAGCATTGATCAACAACTTGCGATACATACCGTTCTCGATTTCTTTCGACAAGCAAACGTCAAATCCTGCTGCAAGCAGCCGATTTAGCACACATTGATTAAAATTATTGTTCTTCGCCTCCTCCCCTTCCTCCGAACTACCAATTTCAGTAACACCCGATCCTGCATGTACAATAGATGCTACTCCCTGCCTTTTGGCTCCTTCAGTCGTCACAGCAGGGTATACCACAGCTTCAGGCCAAGCCTGTCTAATGCGTTCTATATGGCCGATTCCATTCTGCAAGCAAACAATTCCTGTATCTCTATCCATTTGAGCTGCAGGCTGGATCTGTTCTAATACTTCCTCAATCGCCCCCTGTTTGGTCATAAGCATTATCCATCGTGCTGGAGCCTGTGAATTTAACCGTTGCCAATCTGCCAATGGCGCTACCTTCAATTTATCCCCGGAAACATGTACTGCCGTCTGTCCCTCCTTATCAAACACAGTAATCCCTTCACGAGCAATGACGCGTGCCTGCTCAAGTGTACGCGTCCACAGCCTTATTTTTGTACCCGAAGCAGACAACCTCCCGGCAAACAACAATCCCAGCGAACCCGCTCCAATAATATCAATCACCTTTGTATCGTCTCGCTTCCATCTTTTTTTCTACTATATCATATGCACTCTAAAGAAATACAAAAAACGCCAACTACGGCAAAGCGCTAGTTGACGTTTTATTTCAATATTGCAGAAGTAATCTTGTTACTCAATGCGCTCCAGATTCCCATTGGCGTCCATTTTGAATCTGGATTTAAGCTCTTCCTCATCTTCAGTGATTAAAGCCAAGCGCCGAGCTCGGTCCATAATCTGAATCAGAGCTTTATAATCATCATTCACAACACGATAGTCGGTTTGTACATCATTCACTTCTTTGGACAGCCGGTCATTAATGGAGCGAAGCTGATTCAATTCTTCTTCCTTTTCCCGTAAATCTTTCTCCAGCATCTTAATCTGCCGATTCGTTTCCTGGACGGATCCCTTCCATTGGCGCAAGAAGCGAATTACTGCATCAATAGATAATGTATCCTCACTCGCACCATCCGTTCTGTATCCACCTTCGACTGTATCAAGCGAGGCAAAAGCCGCAACCTGTGATACACCCACCGGGTTCTGCTTACGGATATAACTGCGCTTCTGGCGCTGTGCTTTGGCAATACTAATCGCTTCATCGTAACGTTTGCGCACGCAGCTATTCCAACGAAAGCCACATGCTGCAGAGGTTCTTCCTATTTTTTGTCCAACCTCCTCAAACGCAGCGAGCTGCGTTCCACCTTCACGGATATGCCGCAATGTCACCTCCGCCAATATCAAGTCATCTTCCACACTCCATGCATCTTGTCTTATTGCAGTCATGCCTCTAGCCCTCCTAACAACATCCTGAAATAACCGTCTTCATGAACCGATCTTGCCGGTATTTGAATAGGGTATAAAAGCTGTTTATTCATTCCTATGCCTCTCGTAGAGTTCATAGAATCTATTTGATACTAAATTGTATTTCCATTTCTGCAAGAACTCATACGTGAACGTAAACAGTTTCGGGTTTCAAGCCTGCTCAGACTGCTGTACAATAAAATGAATGGTTAAAGAAACAGAAAGGATCATATACATTACCATTAGTTTTTTTCGGGAATACATAAAAGGGGAAACCAAATGAACAAACGAATAAAAATCACAATCAGCACCCTGCTGACCACCATTATGTTGCTAACTTTCATATATGTACGTCCTACCCTGGCCGCTCCCTCCCATGAAGAAAGTCAGATTTTACAAGATAGCCTGTCGATTGTAGAGATAGACCATGAAATTGAGCGAATCAGTCAGGAGCAGCATACCCTTTTGCAGCGTCAGCAGGAACTGCGAAGTAATCTCACCGTTCAGCAAGAGCAAATGACCATACAACGGAAGCGTGCAGGTTCTGTGCTGCGATCTTATTATATGGGGGAAAGGGACAAACTGTTGAGTGTGGTGCTAGGGGCGAAAAGTATAAGGCAACTTCTCTCTCTGTACGATTACTACTTATTATTGATTAGTCACGATCAGGATGTGCTTCAAGAATATGAATCCAATTATCAATCTATGCGAAAAACAGAACAACAAGTCACCCAAGCCTCAATGGAACTGGAGACTGTCAAAACAAACTTACTGGCACAACGTAAACGCATTGCCCTGCTTCAGTCGCGTGTAAATGACGGCGTTAACGCCAGTAATGACCCGGATACCCTACGCAAGCTAATTGGCGAAATGACAGCTTATTGGGAGAATGTAGGTGTCTACGAGGTAAATAAGCACTTTAAAGCATTAGCTCAAGCTATGCAGAATTTACCACAATTCATTCAACAACAACAAGGTGCCATGGTTACAAATGGAAAAGTCATTACGATAAGCATTCGTGAAGAGGACTTTAACCGTTTTTTAAAGTCAGAAAATGAATTGTTTAATCACTTCAACTTTACATTTGCGCAGGATCGAATTGTGGTAGAAGGTCAGCAGGGAACGATGAAATTAAGGGTAGAAGGTCACTACACGCTAGAGAATGAGCCGAAAAATGCAATTTTATTTCATGTGGATCGATTGGTATTTAATGGTCTGGAGCTACCTGATACGACCCGCAACAAGCTGGAAAAGGATTTTGATCTGGGTTTCTACCCACAGCAGCTTATTTCATATGTCAAAGCCACAGAAGTACGCACTTTAGCAGGAATGCTTGAAGTTAAGCTCGAATTAAACTTTAAGTAAAATTTTGCTCACCTTTCATTGTTCTGAATTTTTACGTGTATAAAACAAGAGACCCCGGGAGATTCCCGAGGTCTTTATTATTGTAATAACGGTAGGGATTTTATAGTAGATCGGCTGCCAACTGCGCGAGCTTGGAGCGTTCTCCTTTTTCCAACATAATATGCCCGCTAATCCCTTCTTGCTTAAACCGCTCCACCACATAGGTTAGACCGTTACTGGCTGCATCCAGATAAGGGTGATCAATCTGCTCCGGATCTCCCATCAAAATGATCTTGCTCCCCTCACCCACCCGGGACACAATCGTTTTGATCTCATGTCGGGATAAGTTTTGCGCCTCATCGACTATAATAAATTGCCCAGGTATCGAACGCCCGCGAATATAAGTAAGTGCCTCCACCTGAATACTGCCCAAGCCCATCAAAATTTTGTCGATATCACCTGATTTTTTGGCATCAAACAGATACTCTAGATTATCGTAGATGGGTTGCATCCACGGGCGAAGCTTTTCATCCTTTTCTCCCGGTAAATAACCAATATCCTTACCCATAGGAACAACAGGCCGAGCAATCAGCAGTTTTTTGAAGCGATGTTCATCCTCTACCTTAAGCAAACCTGCCGCCAGCGCCAGCAGCGTTTTGCCCGTACCCGCTTTTCCTGTAATGGTCACGAGGGGGATATCGTCATTAAGCAAAAGCTCCAATGCCATCCGCTGTTGAGCATTACGCGCGCTGATTCCCCACACCGATTCGTTACTTAAGTACAGCGGCTCTAATCGCTCTGCCTCCTGATTCACTTTCAGCAAAGCTGATTTTCCAGTTCCCATTTCATCTTTCAGAATAACAAATTCATGCGGATACAGCGTATAAGGTAGTTCCAGTGGCTTGATTGGTAAAAAACGGTTAGAGTAAAATTCATCTATGATGGACGGGTGCACCTGTATTGCCGAGTATCCGGGATATAGCTCACTTAGATCGCCTGTTCTATCGGATAGGTAGTCTTCGGTCAGCAGTCCCAGTACATCTGCCTTGATCCTGACCAGCACGTCTTTACTGACCAAAACGACCGAACGTGGTTCAGGCTGCTCCTGCTCTTCCAGATGATAATTCAAGGCGACCGCCAAAATCCGGTTATCGTTCGAAACCTCCCCGAACATCTCCTGAACTTTCAAAAAACTTCGGTGGTTTAACTCAACCTTAAGCCTCCCACCTTGGGGAAGTGGAACGCCACTGTGCAGATGACCTACTTCTCTTAACCCGTCCAACAATCGCGATACATTGCGGGCATTCCGTCCAATCTCATCCGCGTTGCGTTTTTTGGAGTCGATTTCTTCCAGAACAACAGCTGGAATGACAACTTCATGTTCTTTGAAGGTAAAAATGGCTTTCGGATCATGCAGCAGCACATTCGTATCCAGCACAAAAATTTTCTTCATTAAATCCCCTCCAAAGCGGCGTGGACAATCTCGTGTTTCATACCTATACCTATTCACCGGGTACCCAATACTTGCTGATTCCCTGAAAAAAGAACCCCAAAGCAGATAAAGCAACGAAAAGTTGTAGTGAAGATAGCTCTGAGCCTGTACATTTTTAAAATTAGACACAAAAGGCCCAGTGATTGCTCACTGGACCTAGACTTGGTTCACTATAACTTTAGACATACCTCAACCCCCTTATGTTATATAAGAGCTTTACTCGCTGCGAGTATAACATAAGAGAGGAGAAAGATACATACTCAGGAATTGGAAGAAGCTGCAGTAGTGTCGCTTGCTTTTTTAGCTAATTCCTCTTGTAGCGCTTGTTTGGCCAAATCGAGCTGTTGCTCATCAATGTACACATACGGGCTACGCCACGTTCCTGCCACCGGATTGTATTTCACATTTTGCTTGGAAATATTCCAATAGGTTTGTACGATATTTTTCATTTGCTGTGACTCGATATCTGTCATCATATTCTTATCAACCGATTTAATAATTGCGCTAAACTTGGTCAAAGCGTTAAAGGATTGCATTTGGTCAATTAGGGAATGAAGCACCTGATTTTGTCGACGATTGCGATCAAAATCGTCAGATTCAGCTGTTCTTGGACGACAATTCGATTTGCGGTAGCGAACAAAATCAAGAGCCTGATCACCGTTCAAATGCTTGGCTCCAGCTGTCAGGTTAATATCGGTACCATCTGCACGGTCACGATAACACATGTTTTTATCAACCGTCACATCTACGCCACCCAAATTATCTACTACATCTCTAAAGCCCTGGAAGTTAATAACCGTCACATAATCGATATCAATGTTTAAATATTTGCCGATCATCTTCTTCATTTGTTCTTCAGCAACTTCACCAGATTCTTTCTCTCTAGCCTTAAACACCGGATAATACTCATTCAACTTGCGTGGTTTATATCCATCCATTTCTAGACGCGTATCGCGCGGTAAAGACACGATGGTAGACGATTTGGTATTGGGGTTTAATGTAGCTACCATAATAACGTCTGACAAATAAGTCGGATGATCAGGGCGGTAATCGGTTCCCAGCAATAAGATAGTCAAAGGCTTAGCTTCAGCCAATTGTGTTTTGGGTACTTCCTTGTTGATCCCCGTATCCAAAACTTCCTCTACCTGATTGTAAAGATAGTAGGTATAACCACCTGCTGCCAAAATACCTATAATGAGCAGAAACAAGACAAACTTCATAAACGATCTGAAAAAGCTTTTTTTCTTTTTCGTTTTTTTCGGTTTGGCGGATTTTTTCCCGCTTTGTGTCCGGGGAGGCAATCCGTTCGAAAGATTACTCATGCTTCAACACCTTTTCCTGCGTTTTGAGAAATATCGCTTTCTCCAAGTTTACAATCCTAAAACACATACAGCGGCGCATCCCGTTCCCGGGCGTCGCCGCTGTGGCCAAAGACCAATCCAATTAATTACGTATTTGCTTGTGCTGTTTTACGTTGTTTCTCCGCACGCTCGCGTTCACCTTTGTTCAAGATCTTTTTACGCAAACGGATGGCATTAGGCGTAATTTCGCAATACTCATCATCATTCAGATATTCGAGCGCCTGCTCCAGAGAGAAGATAACAGGTGTTTTCAGTTTAACTGTATCGTCTTTTGTTGCTGAACGAACGTTTGTCAATTGTTTTTCTTTACAAATGTTAACGACGATGTCGTTATCACGTGTGTGCTCCCCAACGATCATGCCCTCATAGATTTCAGTACCTGGCTCCAGGAACAAAATACCGCGATCTTCTACGCCCAGCATACCATAAAATGTAGAGCTGCCGTTTTCCGTTGACACGAGAACACCCTGATGACGTCCACCTACTTGACCGCCAACAAATGGTCCATAGCTGTCAAACGCATGGTTCATTACGCCGTAACCACGAGTCAAAGTCAGGAAGTTTGTAGTGTAACCGATCAGACCACGTGCAGGGATCAGGAATTCCAAGCGAACCTGTCCGGTGCCGTTATTAATCATGTTAACCATTTCGGCTTTACGGGAGCCCAAACTTTCCATAACCGCGCCCATGCTTTCTTCCGGAATATCAATGAGGAGACGTTCGATTGGCTCCATTTTCTTACCGTCAATTTCCTTGACGATAACTTCCGGTTTGGACACTTGCAGTTCGTAACCTTCACGACGCATGTTTTCAATCAGGATACCCAGATGCAACTCACCACGTCCGGATACAATAAAGGCGTCCGGGCTATCTGTTTCATCAACACGTAAGCTGACATCCGTTTCGAGTTCTTTCAGAAGACGCTCACGCAATTTACGGGATGTTACCCACTTACCATCGCGACCTGCGAATGGGCTGTTGTTAACCAGGAAGGTCATTTGCAGCGTTGGCTCATCAATCTTCAGTACAGGCAATGCTTCAGGATGATTTGGATCGGCAATGGTTTCACCGATGTTGATATCTTTAATTCCCGCAATCGCCACAATGTCACCAGCGCCCGCTTGGTCAGTTTCAATACGTTTCAGACCTTGGAAGCCGAACAGCTTCTCAATACGCGCTGATTTACTGCTACCATCACGCTGCATAACTGTGACTGCTTGCCCCTGCTTGATGATACCGCGGTTTACACGACCTACTGCAATTCGGCCAAGGTATTCGTTATAGTCCATCAGTGTTACGAGGAATTGAAGAGGCTCATCTACTTTCTCAGTTGGAGCCGGAATGTGCTCTACAACTGTTTCGTACAATGCTTGCATGTTATCGTCTTGCTTTTCAGCATCCATGCTGGATGTTCCGTTCAGCGCCGAAGCGTACACAACAGGGAATTCCAATTGCTCATCATTCGCACCCAGCTCAATGAACAAATCCAATACTTCGTCAATGACTTCTGCCGGACGAGCTGCCGGACGGTCAATTTTGTTAACTACAACGATAGGCGTCAGATTTTGTTCCAGCGCTTTACGCAGTACGAATTTCGTTTGCGGCATGCAACCTTCGTAAGCATCAACGACGAGCAAAACACCGTCAACCATTTTCATAATCCGTTCCACTTCGCCACCAAAGTCGGCGTGTCCCGGTGTATCTACAATGTTAATCAGGTAATCTTTGTAAGTGATTGCTGTATTTTTAGCCAAAATCGTAATACCGCGTTCACGCTCCAGATCGTTGGAGTCCATGGCGCGCTCCTGAACAGCCTCGTGTTCTCTAAATGTTCCGGACTGTTGAAGCAGCTTGTCGACAAGCGTCGTTTTTCCGTGGTCGACGTGGGCAATAATCGCAATATTGCGAATGTTTTCTCTTGCATGCATGGTTTGTATCCATATCCTTTCCGTATATCAAAATAGTGTCTCTATCCTGAAGCAGTGCTGATTCAAGGCTAACAATCGTTCTTTAGGCCCACTCCCTGCCAGCCTTCTATATGTTTCAGGCTTTGTACAGACAGCTTCTCTCTCCGATTCGCGTGAAAACCTTAAAATAAGCGTCAGAAATCTCCGACGCTCTTATCATATCCATTATATTATAGTTGAAATATGTCATAAAGCAAGACATTATTGCCTGTTCCGTAATTTACCGCCATAAAATCTCACAGCTTGTCGTTTTACCTTTTGCGTTTGCCACGGTTGTTTAGGACCAACCAGATTCCAGCTCCGATCAGTAAAACTGCAATAACATATATGATGCCCGTTCTTAGCAGGGTAATGACCAATAAAAACACCGATATCAACCCCAATATCACGCCCCCTGTATAAACATTACGAGAAAGCGAAATATCATTAATGGCGTACTGCCATAATCCAATCGCCACACCTAGAAGTAGCAAAGGCCATAAATAGGCCATTAAATGCCAGCCCCAAATATTGCAGAGCAAAAATAAGAAGCCATAAACCGACAAAATCCCTGCTGGCAGCAACATAAAGGGTGAAACTTTACGCTTCATGTACATTGCATGCAGTACGATTCCAGGTATTAAAAACAGCAAAGGCCAAAAGTTTCGTCCCAAGAAGGAGAACGTCCCCAGTTTCCCCAACAAAATAATCAGTCCTACGGCAACAATGCCCACTCCGATCATACGCTCTTTTCCGGAATTCATCGTGGTCTCCTTTGTTTGCTGAATTTGTTTTTAGGTCTTTTAATGTGATTGTTTTTAAGTATATTTTAGCCGATGTTTTCCAAAAAAACTACGTTCAAATATGGCGAGCTCGTAACTGACGATATATTCCTACAATGACAACAGTTGCGGCCAAAAGTCCCGGTAACCATGCATGTATTAGCTCCCCCGCACCTGCTAACCACACACCCAATCGGGGATCACGGAGTAGCATTTCTCCTGCCGTAAAAGCCAGGATTGCAGATCCAAGCAAAACAAGTACAGGGAACCGATGAAGCCAGATCGCAATCACGTTGCTGCCCCAGACGACAATCGGAATGCTAATTGCAATACCAATGACGATAATGGCGATATCCCCATCTGCTAGGGCTGCAATAGCTAATACGTTATCTAGACTCATCACAAAGTCCGCTACCAGAATCACCTGTATAGCCTTCCATATGGTTGTTTCTGCTCTGACTCCCACATGATCCTCATTCTCATAAAGCAGCTTAAACGCAATCCATAACAGAAGTAGACCGCCTGCCGCCTGAATAAAGGGTATGCCCAGCAAAATGACAGCTACAAAAGTCAAAACACAGCGCAGGAGGACTGCACCGACTGCCCCCCACCATATTGCTTGACTCCGCTGCTTTGCAGGCAAGTTTTTGCTCGCCATGGCTATAACAACTGCATTATCACCGCTTAATACCAAATTAATCATTAATATTTTCAACAGCAAAATGATATGCTCCATGTGTACAAACACCCCCATCCTACTTGTATGCGAAATAGGACGAGGCTATGCTTATAAGCCTTGTCAAATAAGTCATCATTTATTAAAAATTGATGTCAAATTTGTTGAGTAAAGACCTTGAAATCAATAACAAACAGCAATATAATGAATCGTATTTCCGAAAAACGGGTATTAAAATAAACAACATACAATGATTTTAGGATGTTTAATCAGGGAGATGAGAACGATTGATATGTCCGGACTTCAGTTCTTTTGGCTACTGCTTAATGTGATATTTATTGATCTTCTGCTCGCAGGAGATAATGCGATTGTAATTGGACTTGCCGCCAGAAAGCTGCCTCCTGCCACGCAAAAAAAAGCGATACTGTACGGTACCGGTGGTGCCCTGCTCATTCGCATAGCAGCCACCATTGTGGTACTCTGGTTGCTTCAAGTACCGTGGTTGTTACTCATCGGGGGTGTCATGTTAGTCTGGATCGCGTATAAGTTACTCGTAGACCAGGAGGACCATACCGAAGTCAAAGCGGGAACAACGTTATGGGGTGCTATCCGCACGATTGTTGTAGCCGATGCGGCTATGGGTCTGGACAACGTGATTGCGGTTGCTGGCGCGGCCCAGCAGCATTTGCTACTTGTAGTGCTTGGCCTGTTAATTAGCGTACCGATCGTTGTATGGGGTAGCACTCTTTTTATCAAACTGATCAATAAATTTCCCTGGATTATCTATTTGGGATCGGCTGTTCTTGGTTATACAGCCTCTAATATGATTACTGAAGAACGTAAGCTGGAACCCTATTTTACCGAGCACCCTGCGCTGCGTATCTTGTTTATTGCCGCAGTTATGGCTGGTATTTTGCTCACAGGATATCTTCAAAATCGCAGAGCAGTATCCAGTCGAGAAAAAGCCGTCTAAAATGATTCAAAAACTGTTTTAACTAAAATAAAAAGGCAGACCCAAATTAGCTGGTGGGTCTGCTTTTTTATTTTAAAACCAATCTTCCTGTATAACTTCCTCTTTACGCCCCTCTATAGCTCCACCTGTCTCCAGAACAAGTGTCTCCGTTTCAGCCACAGCCTGTTCAATCAAGGCATTTAAATCCCGAATAGAGGCTTCAATCTTTTGAACAACCCACAAATTCGGATTGGTGGTTGGGGATTTGGGAACAAACAATGTGCAGCAATCCTCATATGGAAGGATGGATAGATCGTAGGTGCCAATTTGCTTTGCGATTTCCGTGATCTCCTGCTTATCCATCATTACGAGAGGTCGCAGCAATGGTAATTCTGTCGAACGGCCAATCACATTCATGCTGGATAACGTTTGACTAGCGACTTGCCCCAGACTGTCGCCCGTCACGAGTGCCAGTGCTCCTTCACGCTCAGCCAGCATCGTTGCAATTCGTAACATAGACCGTCTCATTAACGTAATAATCAGATTATCCTGTCCAGTGCGCGTAAAGGCCGTCTGCACCTCTGTAAACGGCACAAGGTGGATTTTAATCCGACCCGCATAGCCTGCTAAGACCCTTGCCAATTCAATGACCTTTTCTTTCGCACGCTCACTTGTAAACGGATAGCTATAAAAATGCACACATTCAATTTCCAATCCTCTACGCATGGAAGACCACCCTGCTACCGGGCTATCAATTCCACCAGACAGCAGCAGCATAGCTTTACCGTTCGTTCCTAACGGAAAGCCCCCTACAGCCATAATAACATCGCTGAATATATAGGCCGCCTGCTCTCTAACCTCCACACGTAACTCAATATCTGGTCGATGTACATCGACCCTCAACGCTTGAAACTCTCGCAAAATAGGAGAACCAATTAAATGGTTCATCTCTTGTGAAGAATGGGCAAATTCCTTCCACACTCTGCGGGCATTTACCTTGAAAGTCGTTCCCTCGTCCACATTCAGCTCACGCATCAAAGCTACAGCGGTCTCAATTATAGCACCAAGCTCGACAGGAGCCATTTTGACAGGACTTATTGTCGTGATGCCAAACACTTTTTGTAACACTTGAATGATCTGTTCATAAGGCTCTCCTCCGAGAACCACATAAATCCGTCCAAATTCCTTCCGCAAAGAAGCACCGGGAAACGGTTTGAGTAGCAGCTTCACGTGATTCAGTACTGCCTTTTCAAAACGAGTCCGATTCTTCCCTTTTAATGTAAATTCACCGAAGCGAAGTAACAACATATCATAGTGCATTTTAACGTTTCCACCTTTCAAGGGATTCCAGCTTGGCTACAGCCTGTCGCAGTGCAAGTATAAGCTCATCGATATCCTGTTCCGAATGCTCATCACCGAAGCTGATACGAATGCCGCCAGACGCTTCCGCCTCATTGCATCCCATCGCCAGCAGCACCCGACTGGGTTCAGCCAATTTCGAAGAGCAAGCCGATTTGGTGGATACTACCACACCCAATTGCTCCAGCGTATGCAGCATTACCTCGGCCTTCATGCCCGGATACGAAAAGTGGACAATATGCGGCGCTTCTTCCCCGCTGTTCAGCCGCAGTTGACGGATTGTCTTCACTTCTGCGACCACCCGTTCTCTCCACTCGGTCATACGGCGTGCTGTCTCTACTTGCCGTTCGCCCGCCAACCGTACCGCCTTAGACATACCGACTAGCAGCGGTACATTTTCCGTACCTGCACGAAAACCCTGCTCCTGAGAGCCGCCACTATGCAGTGGGAAAAGCTCCACACCTTCCCGAACGAATAGTAGTCCAGCACCTTTGGGTCCACGCAGCTTATGCGCAGAGAGGCTGTACAGATCAGCCTGCCAGCCCCGGATATCAACCGGTAGCTTTCCAAACCCCTGTACACCGTCAATATGAAATAGCACACGGGGGGACTGTTTCTTCAACACAGCTCCGATATCATGCAACGGTTGCACCCTTCCCGTCTCATTATTGACATGCATGATACTGACTAAAATCGTATCTTTACGGACAGCGGCACAAACCTGTTCGGTGCTCACATGCCCCTCCGCATCGACAGGTAAAAATGTAACCTCGAAGCCCAGATTTGTCAGTTGTCTGCAAGCTTCGTACACAGACGGGTGCTCTGTCGATACAGTAACAATATGCTTGCCTCTGGTCTGATACTGCAAAGCTGCTCCCTTAATAGCAAGATTGTTGCTTTCCGTTGCTCCGGATGTGAAGACAATCTCTGATGGATACACTCCCAAAGCCGCAGCACATACTTCGCGCGAACGCTTAAGCAACTTATCCGCATCCTCTCCATACCGATGCATCGAAGATGGATTCCCATAGTGGCGTCTCATGACCTCGGCAACTGTTGTAATCACCTCTTCAAAAGGTGGAGTTGTCGCCGCATAATCAAAATATTTCATTGCACTCCCCTTTCTTTCCTATAACTGCTACAACAAAAAAAGACCAAAACAGGGAAAGGCCGCTACATTATAGCGACACCCTTTCCCCATTTGATCCTATCTGCGGACCTAATCTAAATGAAATTACGCACTTTTTTTCGTTATAAGCTATAGGGCTTAGATCGTATATTTTTCACGTGCATTTTGAATTTTGGTAATATATCTTTGCGTTTCCAGCGGAAGCTTGTCCAGTACAGCCATTAACTGTTCATCACTATTTACACCAAGCCGCTGCACCCGCCCGGGACCTGCATTATATGCAGCCAGCGCCATATTTTCTTGTCCGTTAAACCGTTTAATCTGGTAAGACAAATAACGAACACCTGCATCAATATTTTGAACAGGATCATATGGGTCACTGACTCCCAGACCTTGAGCCGTAGCATCCATAAGCTGCATAAGCCCTTTGGCTCCAGCCGAAGAAGTGACCGACGGATTAAATGAAGATTCCGTATCAATAACTGCTTTAATCAACGCTACTGGAATGCCGTATTTCTGACTAGCCTCGTTAATCAAATCATCATATGCTGTAGGTGTTGTGGGTCCGTCTGTTGCTGTACTGGAAGGAGCGGGATACAGTGACGAAGCCGTTCCCCTGGAAGGTCCCAATTGAAGCCATAGTAAACCGTTTTCGTCTCTGCTAACATCACTTGAATTTTCTCGAGTCACAGCACCATCTGTTTCCAACTGACCTACTTGTTCCAGTAATCCGGAAAAAGCGTCCGTTGTACCCGTCTGGGTTGTAGCACTCATATTATTTAACAGCTGCATGTCTAACATGGACTTGGACACGCGCGGATCAATTTGCATGTGGTGTTCCCAACTTTCTATAGTTGTTGTATCCCAAATAGCTTGTCATTACTGCTATGATACAACTTTTTACTATGTACTTCCATACCTTTTAATGAAAAAAAGCTCCGTTTCTGTCGAAAAGACAGCGGAGCTTTATAGATCAGCTTTAATGTAATTATATCACTAAGATGATTTTTCTCGGATATACAAAAGAAAACTGAGCTTTTTCCTCCAGTAGGGTCAACGAACGAACGGGATAAAAGCAAAATAACTCAATGTTGCCAGCGCCCCAAGACCAATCGACCAAATGCCGGTCGTTTTGCTGCCATTCACATAAGCAAAAAAACCTAAAACTGCAGCAATAGGCCCCAGCACAATTGACCACATAAACAATGAGGCAATTCCTGCAGCCAGACCAATATAGCCAGAAATACGACCACTATTGTTTATAACCTGCTCTTCACCCTTGACCTCATGTCGAGTCACAACTGATCCGGGAGCAACCTCTGCTGCATATTCTTCACGATCATTACGGCGCTTGGCAGATCGTTCATGAATGTGACGGGGGTAATCTACACGTTTGCGGCTAACATGCTCTTCATTCTGATGCTTGTCGTTTTCATGATCTTCCATAATAAACTGCACCTCCAAATGCGAAATGAATCGCGTAATAAAATTCACACGGACTTCGGCTTAAAAGTGTGGCAACAGGTTGCGGCTGACGTGGCAGCCTTATCACGTTCTTCTGAACTGAAGCTTTCTCCCGCATATTCTTCTTTAAATTTCTTTCCGGCATGACCATCAACTTCAATCATGATCAAATCTGCCCTGCACAAGTTGTTTTCTCCCCAATAATGGCAATTGGCTACGCTACACTTAACGATTGGCTTGGCCTCTTGGCTCATGATCATCACCTCGGATTCATTGTCCCCCCGCTACCCTGCACCTATGCGTTCATGGTATATGGCAGTTGGTGACATACGAAAAAAGCCGCTTCCTTCACCTCCTCCAAAATGGCAGGAAGCAAGTAGAAAACGGCTTGCTTGTCTTGTTTTAGTTTTTGATTAGAAATGATCTTCCCCGTTGAATGCTTTAGGCATGAGTACGTCGAGTCTGCATCCGGCGCTGAGTCAAATAGTCACTTTCATAATAAGTCAGATCATCACGCAATTCTTCAAAATTTTTCGTAATGTCCATGATCACTTCGCGAGCGGCTGGCACTGGCGTTTTACGGAAGCGGATAGCATCTTGTCCCGTATACGCATAGCGTCCATCCTCTGCGTAAGATTCATTTTTGGGATAAAAAAAGCTGTTCACGCAGTCATGGTAAACGTTATACAATGCCTTTTCCGCAAAATCGACGTCAAAATTGGCACGGCGTAAAGCCACACCCAGCTTTTCATAAGATACTTCGGAAAAAACAAGGACATGACGGAGATCCGACAAAAAGCCTTTGTAAAAAAGTACGGACTCCTCATTGCCATCTGCAACCAGTTGCGGCAGAGCATGCTCATTGAGGAATGTTTCCACCCGTTTCACGGCAGTTTTCAGTCTCTCCTGCGCCGACTCACATAATTTTTGTACGTTGACTGCTGACATCAAGGCAGCTCCCCCTTATTTGTTGCTTGTTCATCAATTTGGTTACCCGAAAATAGTCCCTTCTAACCGAAAGAGCTGTAATTTTCAGTATTTATCCTACCACAAATGAGCATTGAAAGGTATAAAAACATGCCAACCTCCTCACGCTAAACCATAAATTTATGAATACTCAAGGAGGACGGTCCCATGTCTCGGCGAAAATGGTTAAAACCCCTGCTAGGAGCAGCTGCCGGGGTGCTTCTCATCACACTGATGCTGCCTTCCCGTGATCATCGCCCTACACCGCAACCCGAATATACGGCCAAGATGGTGCCACAGCAAGAGAAGCAGCTCAAAAAAGGAATGTTGGCTTTGGACCTGTCCGCTACGGATACCCTCACACGCATGGATGCAAGGCAGGATATTCAATACGTGATGCGGGAGCTTGATGGTAAAACTGCTGATCAGAAAAGACAGTTTACTCGCACACTGCAGCAATCACACAGTCATCTTCATACGTTACTGTGGATTCACACACGCGACGGGAACACGAGCACCTATACGGGCAGCAAAGCACAAACTCGTCTGCTCAGTCATCCTCAAATCAAAAGCAGCTTGGCTGCGGCTCGCCGTTCCGTCATGCAAAATAAATCCTACGAATCTGCTGCATTTCAGGCTGAAGGCGGTAAATATTTTGTCATGGCAGAACCATCGGCTGACGGAACATGCGGCGTTGCTGCCCTGGTCAGTCAGCAAGTATTGCGTGACGTGGAGAAGCATCAGCGGAAGAATTTGCGTTTGATTCCCTATCCAAAAGAAGGCAGCTACAAAATCGAATCCGTACATCCCGACACATTGCACGATATTACTGTCAAGACGGGCCATGACAACGAAAATGCAAGCCATTATTTCGAAAACGAAATTGTCGTTCGCTTCCGTCACAATCCTGATTCACGACAGCTGCAGGAAATTGCAGCAGATTTACACTGTGCGCCAGGCCGCAAGCTTGGTTATACCTATGTATTTCATTCGGATAAGATGAACTTCAAGGAACTAAAGCAATATTTTTCAAGAAAGTGGAACCCGCTTTATACTGAGCCTCACTATATGTATCTAACCAATGAGAAAACACCTATCATAGCGGACAGCTCTATCCCCAATGATTTGCTCTTTTCCCGCTATCAATGGAATCTGCCGGCTACTGAAACCAACCGGGGTTGGAAATTAAGCAAAGGCAGCAAGGACGTAATTGTCGCTGTCGTAGATACGGGAGTAGATTTGGATCACCCCGACCTAAAAGGTCAAATCCTTTCAGGTCATAACGTGGTAAATCCGTCTGAAAAGCCTTATGATGACGTCGGTCACGGAACGCACGTCGCTGGCATCATTTCTGCCCTCGTGAATAATGGTGAGGGGGTCGCTGGCATGACATGGTACAACAAAGTCATGCCGATTAAGGTACTTGACCAATCCGGCTCCGGTACGACTTACTCGGTTGCAGAAGGTATTGTATGGGCAGCTGATCATGGGGCCAAGGTCATCAATTTGAGTCTGGGCAATTACGCACAAGCTGAATTTTTGCATGATGCGATCAAATACGCCTATGATAAAGATGTCGTATTAGTTGCAGCTACAGGTAATGACAATACGGAACGACCTGGCTATCCAGCAGCGTATCCTGAAGTATTTGCCGTTTCCGCTACAGATTCTTCTATGCACCGTGCATCCTTTTCTAACTATGGAGATTATGTAGACGTCATGGCTCCAGGTGCAAGTATTGCCAGTACGTACCCAGGGAACCAATATGCTGCACTGTCGGGTACTTCAATGGCCAGTCCCCATGTATCAGCGCTTGCTGCACTGATTCGATCCATTAACCCCGATCTGACCAACAAAGAGGTTATGGATTTAATGAGAAGCAGCATAATTGACTTGGGCACACCCGGGCATGACAAATATTTCGGATATGGTCAAATTGACGTGTATAAAGCGTTGAAGGCAGCACAACGTCCATATGTTCCTTTGCAATTCTATCCACAGCATTTAAGTGACAAGTTAAAATCTATATTAAAGAAACTGGAAACGTAAGATTCCTTATTGGAAAAAAGCAGCCATGTTGCTCCATGGCTGCTTTTTTGGGCTTTATTAACGCTTGGAACTGCTTCGAACAGGACGCTTGCCATGGCTGCGAGTATGACAGCAAGGTTCTCCAGGGTCCTTTATACTCACCGGAAATACGTGATGAGGTACAGGTACAATGTGCGTCTGATTAACAATTTCAATCGGATGAACCACAGGCACGACTTGTGGGAAAAATTGATGATTTACAAATTGGATCGGCGGGCACACGATCGGGTCGTAAGGGCAATGACTCATAATGTGCAACTCCTTTCGGTTAATTAGTACAGCATATTATGAAGGCGGGTGCTGTGCTTGGATGTTTACCCCCTAATACAAATATCCCTTATAAAATAGGCTTCCGTTCAACAATGACCGAATGATCAAGCAGTTCGCCCAACAAACGGCACAGTTTGTGAAGACCTGTTTTAAGTGTTTCCTTGTCCGCATACGAAAAAGAAATACGGATATGATTACTGTCCATACCACCTGCATAGCATACTGCACCAGGTAAAAAGGAAACTCCTTCTCGGTCAGCCAGCCGCTCCAATTCTGGAATATCAACATTAGGAGGAAGCTTAATCCACACATTTAAGCCGCCTTCGGGGGCATACCAGCTGACCTCTGGCGGAGCATAGCGCTGGAGCGTATACAACGCGACTGTCAACCGATCCCGCATTTGTTCCCGCAACCTAACAAGATGCTGATCAAGTCGGTTCTTGATAAAGGGCAATAGCGCTTTTTGCGTTAATAGAGGGCTCCCCAAATCCGTAGTAGACTTGGCAGCCACCAAACGATCCATTACACTGCCAGTGGCCGCTACACAAGCTATACGGCAGCCGGGAGCAACGGTTTTGCTAAAGCTTTTGATATATATCACATGTCCGGACTGATCATGCGCCTTGATAGAGAGTGGCGGCTTTGTTTTATAGTATAGGTCGGAAAATGGATCATCCTCAACAATGAGGCAATGATAACTTTGAGCTAGATCCAGTAATTGTGTGCGTCTGGCCATCGTTAAAGTTACTCCGGTAGGATTATGAAAGGTGGGTATCGTGTAGATTAGTTTTGGGGGATGAGTGTCACAGAGACGTGTGAGGATATCAATCCGCATGCCCTGCTCATCCATCGGAATCATAATTACTTTGGCACCACGACTGGTAAACACATCAATGGCCCCCGTATATGTAGGAGCCTCCATGTAGACAACATCACCAGAACCAACAAAGGTACGTGCCACCAAGTCAATGCCCTGTTGGGCACCACTAGTCACGAGCAGCTGTTCTGCCACTGTGCATATACCGCGTTCGTTCAGGTGATCTGCAAACACTTCCCTCAGCGCTAAATCACCTTCAAAAGTCCCGTATGCTGCCATTGCATCGGGATTTCCAGAGGATAGACGTTGAGTATCAGCGATGATTTCGCGTGTAGGAAGAAGCTCCGGTTGAATTGCTGCTATATGAAAAGAATAAGGAAACTGTCTGCTATGGTTAAAGTTTCTCCATAACTGTGCGCGCGGCAAATAATCGATCAGCGACATTTGCCATGACAAGTCCTGTGCTCCCTCACGTTGAACAGCTACCGAAGGCTCCGCTACATAGCAACCTTTTCCCTGTGTACAGGTAACCAAATGAATAGACTCCAACTCAGCATACGCCTTGCTTACAGTTACGGGACTTACCGCAAGCAGACTGGACAAATGACGGACAGAGGGAAGCTTTGTGCCCTGAGGCAGCAATCCAGACTGGATGCGATCTGCTAATGTTTTGGCAATCTGTAAATATAATTTGACACTGCTATTGCGGCTGAGATCAATATGCATCGGAACCGTCCCCTCCAAAAATCAACTGTTACATTTAGACGTTTACTGTTATACTTCATTATCGATATAATACAACAAATTTCATAGTACAGTATAGAACACAGGAGATGATTGGATTGGAACACAAATTTTCGGGTATGGCTCGTACTCAGGGCTCGTCCATGGTAAGGGACATTTTAAAGCTGACACAGGGAACAGATGTGTTATCTCTGGCAGGCGGCCTTCCGGCCGATGCCTTTTTCCCCATCGAAGCTGTTGCTAAAGCCTATGAGCGGGTATTTCGTCTCGGCGGTACTACCGCTCTTCAATACGGCCTAACCGAGGGCTACATTCCTCTACGGGAACGTCTTGCAGCAATCATGTCATCCCAAGGCATCTCCGTCACCAGAGATAATATCATCATGACGACGGGCTCACAGCAGACCATTGATCTGGTTTCGCGTGTGTTGCTCGATCCGCAGGATACTGTATTGGTGGAGTCCCCTACTTATTTGGCAGCTCTTCAGGTATTTAATTCCTATGGTGCCAACATTGTAAGTGTAGATACAGACTCTAACGGTATGCGATTAGAAGATCTTGAAGCCAAGATCAAAAAACATCAGCCTAAATTCGTGTATGTCATCCCCACCTTCTCCAACCCGGCAGGAAGTGTTTGGAGTATGGAACGCAGAACGGGCGTTGTTGAACTATGCCGTAAATACGGCACTTTGATTTTTGAAGATGATCCTTACGGACGTCTTAAATTTGACGAAAACCTTAACTTTCCATCCCTTTTCTCAATTGATCAACAACTAGGTGGAGACGGTCATGTGATGTACACTTCTACATTCTCTAAAACCGTTGCTCCTGGTGTTCGCTCTGGATGGTTGGTAGCCGATCAAGCTATCGTCGTTAAAGTCGCGAATGCCAAACAATCTGCCGATCTGCACTCCAGCAGTATTGATCAACGTGCTTTGAATGAGTTATTGGACTTTTTTGACTTGGACGGACATATTCGTACCGTGTCCGCCGAGTACTACACTCGTATGCTACGTCTCACATCGCTGATGAAAGAACGTCAATGGGAAGGAATCACCTGGAATGATGCACTCGGCGGTATGTTTATGTGGGTTACTCTACCCGAGGGCTTCCGTTCTGATCGGTTGCTGCAACTCGCAATTCAGGAAGGAGTCGCATTTGTCCCCGGACAAGTCTTCTATGCTGACCTAAGTGGCAGCAACCACATGCGGATCAACTTCACGCATACGGATCCTTCCCTGCTGCCTAAAGCGGTTGACCGATTGGATCGAGCACTGAAGATGTACACAGAGGAAAGTGTGGTAAAAAGCGTGCGATGATGGAGTTGGCAGGATATGTACGTGAGGCCGCTTCACCAATCATTTGATTTACGATCGCTGTTACCCCTGATTCGTTTGGAATTTGAATAGTATGGTGGAATCTGGGACAAAGGTGCAGGCCTCGCTTCTACAGATTCAAATGCGTTGCTACACTAACTACGTGCCTCATCCTCGAACGGTTTTACGGTAGAGGAAGTAAAAATTAAAATGAAAGCCCCCAGTAATTATGCTGGGGGCTTCATTCTAAGAAGGCACTATTTCTGCGTAAATACGGTATGTTAAAAAGGGTGTGCCATGATTCCCGTTGGAATATGACACACCCTTTTTAATTCAATAAATACATTTGGATTAAAAGCTTTCATGCAAACAGGTCATTTACAAAAGTTAAATTTATGCATTTTAAGGTGTTGCAGTGGGGAAAGTTTTCCGTAAGCCGGGTTCTGTGCTATTCGTGGTACAGACGGGAACTACCCTCCCACTACAAGCGACAATCATCTATCTAGGCCGAACATTGCTATCCAGCTCCAGCGACCAACCTAGACACGCCTCGGGCTAAGGCTGCTTCGCGAAGAAGCTGTGTCCCATTAGGTCTTGCTCCAGATGGGGTTTACCAGGAACGAAGTCACCAGCGTTCCTCGGGGTCTCTTACACCTCGGTTCCATCCTTGCCTGTGCCGCAAGCGGCCATCGGCGGTCCATTTCTGTGGCACTATCCTTCAACTCGCGCTGACTGGACGTTATCCAGCATCCTGCCCTATGGAGCCCGGACTTTCCTCTCGCGGCTCACGCCGCCAGCGATTGTCTGTCAAACTTTCCGAACAACATTACATAGTATACAGGGAACGCGCGCATGATACAACCCTGAAAATATTGTAAAACGTATAGATCTCTGTTTACTTGCTCAAATAAAACGGATGCACCTTTCTCTGCAATGAATCATCCGCCACATAATAAGCAGACCTTCCCACGTATAGCGGGATAGAAAGCTTACTAAAATCAGGAACGTCCTCATCTAGGAACAGTTCATCATCTCGGTAGGTCTGCTGTATTTCACCGACGATCCAATCATGATCTCCATAGGTATGAATATCCACGACTTTACACTCATAAGCAAGATAAGCCTCCAGCAATATAGGCACATTGACTGAAATTCCATCCTCATATGCAATGCCAAACTGCTGAAACTTATCTACATCTTTACCACTAAAGGTACCTACAGCCTGAATCCATTCCGATCTGTGTGCAGGCAGAAACTGAATACCAAAGCCTCTGCTTTTCTCGATCAGACCGTGAGAATATGTTTCCTTCCTCAGTGAAATGCCATACATGCCCGGTGATGATCCGATATAGGTATGCCAGCCTGAGGCCATTACATTATTTTCCCCCTCATAGCGGGAAGTAACAACAGCGACCATGCCTGGATAGGCATGAATTGCAGAATCAGCTATCAGCGTCCGCATAGAACCTCTCCCTACGAAAAAAAATAATAGAGCATCTTCATTTTCTCATAGATGTTGAGATTTTACAAAAATTGAAAAGGCTCGGTTTCCACCTGAGATACATGTACTTCCGTTGAGTATCGACCTTCTACCAAGCGTTTACGCATCCACTCTGCAGTTTTAGGCTTCATAATCTTTTCAGCGTTATGTCCAGGGTCAATAATAGCAATCCCCGCCATAAGGGCATCCTGAGCCGTGTGATAGTCAATATCCCCCGTGACTAATACGTCAGCTCCCTTAAAGAGCGACTTGTTCACATAACGGCTACCAGAGCCCCCAAGCACGGCTGCCTTTTTGATCGTACGATCTAAGTCGCCCACCACACGTACATGCTCGACGTTGAGACCGTTTTTTACAACATCGACAAACTCCCGTAACGTGCAGGTTTCCTTGAGCTTGCCGACCCGCCCCAAACCAAAGCTACGGCCTTGCAAATCCATATGGTACAGGTCATAAGCCACCTCTTCATAAGGATGAGCCTTCAGCATCGCTTGAACAACTTTACTTCGTACACCCTGCGGTACAATGGTCTCGATACGAACCTCTTCACTACGTTCCATTTTACCCGGCTCACCCAAAAACGGCTGTGTGCCTTCACCCGGCACAAAAGTTCCGTAGCCGTCAATGTTAAAGCTGCAATGGCTGTAGTTGCCGATATGTCCAGCTCCCGCCCCTAATACGGCATCAAGTACCCGTTGATGATGTGTTTTGGGTACGAAAACAACAAGCTTGAATAATTGCTCGGTGTGAACATCCTCCAGCGTACCTTCACTTTGAATACCCAGAGCTTCCGCCATCCAGTCATTCATGCCGTCCTCAGCCGTATCCAGATTCGTATGACTGATGTAGACAGCAATATCATTCTTGATCAGCTTTTCATACAATCTGCCCGCAGGCTGATCCGTGTTCAATGCTTTAAGTGGGCGGAATATAATCGCATGATGTGCAATAATGAGATCAGCTTTTATGCGGATTGCCTCTTCGACAACCTCATCATTAACATCCAGGGCTACTAATATGTTTTTGATTTCCTTTTGCAGACTACCCAGCTGAAGCCCGATTCTATCGTCCGGAACTGCCAAGTATTTCGGAGCCAGCTGCTCCATGTAGCTAATCACTGTCTGTCCTTTGGCAAACATGCAAGTACCTCCTCTAGCTGTTCAATTTGCTTGCGCAATTGCTCCCGCTTATGCTGTGCGGATTCCTGATCTGATCGTGCCACTTGTGCCAGCACATCCTCAAGCTTGCGAATTTCCAATTTCCATTTATAAAAAAAAATTTCATTCGGTGCTTTGACCAATAGCGGTCCGAGTTGCATTAACAAATCCTGTGTCAGTACCAGCGAACTATTGGGAAGTTTCCATGGTTGATACAGCTCATCCTGTTTCAGTGGGCTTACCGAATCAGGTACGGCCGTCAGAATTTCATATATTTTTCCGTCTTCTTCCATAATATGTTCACTTGTTAGTACCCATTGATGTTCGATGAGCCAACGGCGTAAGATATCCTCGCCTACGTTAGGCTGTAGAACAAGCTGTTTCACTGAAACAAGCTTGTCTTTCCCTTGCTCTAAAATGGAAGCGATCAAGGCACCACCCATGCCGGCTATCGTAATAACATCAACCTCATTGGCCTTAATTACAGCCAAGCCATCTCCCTTTCTAACCGCAATGCGATCAGTAAGACCTGCTTCGGCCACCTGCTTTTGAGCCGCACGTAACGGACCATCGTTGACCTCACCCGCCACGGCTTGCGGTACTCTGCCACTACGCACTGCAGCCACAGGGAGTAGTCCATGATCCGAGCCAATATCCGCAAGTCTGCTCCCCGCAGGAATTTGTTCCATAATATATTGTAATCGTTGAGAAAGTTTCATGACGTCACCCACGTAATCCATTTTTTTCGAGTCCAAAATAAAATTCCTACAACAAATGCCAACTTCAGTATGCTGTAAAATACCACATCACCCGCCGCTTGATGGCGCAGGATAATCATGTCTGCTTCAGCCATGAATGCTAGTGTCATGCCTATAGCGAAATAAATCAAAGCGAGACGCGGAAAGCGGCGATGTACCCACCAGCTTAGCCAGATCAACAATACTGCGTGCAAAATCCAAAATGCCTCAAGCATCACTAAAGTTGCTGTAGGCCAGTAGCGGCCTATAAGGACCGCGTACACTAAAAGCAGCCCAGCAAGACCACAGTAATGAAGTAAGCTGATCCGCAAAGTTAATCCCACAAGACACCATACCACACCGCATAGGCCTACGAGCAAAAGAAACCAAACCCTAGCTTCACCTTGATGGAGCTGAATGATCCACACACCCGAACCCAGCATAATCGCACTGCCTAAAGTGCTCAACATCGCACTCATACTCTTTTCGGAAGACCGCCAAAATGCGGCCACTCCATAGCAAATCGTAGTAACTGCACTTGCCGAGAATATTTGCATTGCCAACGGAAAAGCGGTAAAATAAAAACCGATCAAACAAATGCAGGAAATAATGACAAAACCAAGAAGCCAGGCGATCCCATGCCCGTGTCTAAGATATGTAAGCAGCCCGGTGTTGTTACGGTTCTGGCTCTGCGACGGATCTTCGTCCTCCCGATACAGGTTAGACAAAAAATCGCAATATTGCTCAGGGAGCAGCCGACTTCGCCGCCAATGCTCAATTTCATGTAACAGTATTGCCCGTTTTTTCTCCTGGTCCAAGCTTCTTCCCCTCCACCAAGGCTGCCATGAGATAAAAAAAGACCTCCTGCGCGCTTCAAGCCGCAGAAGGTCCGCAATGTTACGCTTCTATTCGAGGAAATCCTTCAGTCGCTTACTGCGGCTTGGATGGCGCAACTTACGCAGCGCTTTGGCCTCAATCTGACGAATACGTTCACGTGTAACACCGAACACTTTACCCACTTCTTCAAGGGTTCTGGTTCTTCCGTCGTCCAAACCAAAGCGGAGACGCAAAACATTCTCTTCCCGTTCGGTTAACGTATCCAGTACATCCTCGAGCTGTTCCTTCAGAAGTTCATAGGCAGCCGCATCTGCAGGCGCCAATGCTTCTTGATCCTCAATGAAATCCCCCAGATGTGAGTCATCCTCTTCACCAATTGGTGTTTCCAATGAAACAGGTTCTTGGGCAATTTTCATAATTTCCCGTACTTTTTCCACGCTCAGCTCCATCTCGGCAGCCACTTCCTCCGGCGTAGGTTCGCGCCCCAACTCTTGCAACAGTTGACGCGATACGCGAATCAGCTTGTTGATCGTTTCCACCATATGCACCGGAATACGGATTGTTCTCGCCTGATCGGCTATTGCGCGCGTAATGGCCTGACGAATCCACCAGGTTGCATACGTACTGAATTTAAAGCCTTTTTCGTAATCAAATTTTTCTACTGCCTTAATCAAACCCATATTACCTTCCTGAATCAGATCCAGGAAAAGCATTCCGCGACCAACATAACGTTTGGCAATACTTACAACCAGACGCAAGTTCGCTTCTGCCAACCGACGCTTAGCTTCTTCATCGCCGTTATTGATCCGTTTGGCAAGCTCCACCTCATCATCAGCAGAAAGCAACGGTACACGACCGATTTCCTTCAAGTACATCCGGACCGGGTCATTAATTTTAATACCGGGAGGCAGGCTCAGATCGTCATCGAAATTAAAATCATCCCCATCATTGTTTTCCGGGTCGTCATTTTGACGCAATCTGGTAACTTCTTCGTCGTTGTCATTCACAACTTCAATCCCCAAGTCACCCAGTTGCTCATAAAACTCATCCATTTGCTCGGGGTCCTGATCAAACGGCGACAGTTTTTCCATGATATCTTTGTAGTTCAGAGAAGAACTTTTTTTACCCAACTCAATCAGTTGATCTTTGACCTGATCCAGTGTTAGTTCCGTCTCCAGTTCAGTATGCTGATCATTCGCCATCTTTCGACTCCCTCCTCCCTAGAAACATCCGACCTCTGTGTGTTCATTGTCTCTCTAGGGCTATAATCTCACTTGCAATTTGTGCTGCGCGCAAAAAGTCACCCAAGCGCTCAGCGGCTCTCATTTCTTCCCTTTTCAAATCCAGTTGCTCCTGCAATGGAAATTTTCGCACCTGATGAATATAATCATCCAAAATGTGCGGTGCCCATACGCCTGGAGCATCCATCATCATGATCGAACTTACGTTCTTCTCCAGCCGGTCGTCTTGCAAAGATGAAATAAAACGGCTTGTATCTGGTAACTTCCCTTGCGCGTAATAGGCATATAGATAAGCAGCAATTGCTGCATGATCCTCAATATTAAAGGCGTCGCCCAGATGCTTTTCTACATACTCTGCAGCTTCTAAATCCTGCATCATCCAGTGAAGCAGCCTGCGCTCAGCCACATGGTAAGCCGGCAACAGATTAGGTGTGGAGACCTGCCCTTTTTTATGCCTACCATTATTCCACCCATTTTCGTTATTATCCCCAAAGTTCTGTTTTTTTTGCAGGGATTGACGCAGTAAATTGCATTCTTGCTTCAAGGTTTCAAAATCCACCTTGACTTCGGCTGATACTTCGCGCAGATACACTTCCCGCTCAGTCGGGGATGACAGAGGTGCAATGACATTTAATGCTTCGCGGGAATACGCGATTCTTCCTTCTTCCTCTTGCAGTATATGGTTTTTTTTCAGATATATAAGCTTAAATTTCACCGTTGAAACAGCACTTTCGATAATTTGACGCTGGAATCGTTCGCCGCCGTATTGCCGGATAAAATCATCCGGGTCCATACCGTCACTGACCAGCGCTACTTTCACGTGAAGTCCCGCATTTTCCAACAGCGGAAAATTTTTAAGCGCAGCAGCTTGTCCTGCCCGGTCACCATCATAACAAATAATGACCTCGTCGCACAGTCCTTTTAACATCGTAGCATGGTGCTCCGTTAGAGCAGTGCCCATGGCGGCCACCCCATTTTGTACGCCCGCTTCCCATGCCGAGATGACATCACCGTAGCCTTCAAAAAGAACACTCTGGCGGAGCTTGCGAATTGAGGTTTTAGCATGATGAAGATTGTACAGCGTTCGGCTCTTGTTGAATAGCTTGGTCTCCGGTGAATTCAAATACTTCGGCTGTCCCTCACCAAGTATACGGCCTGCAAAGGCAATAACTTTTCCGTTGCGATTCCAAATGGGAAACATGATGCGATCTCTGAATCGATCCACATATCCATCACCCTCATGCCGGGGAGAAATAAGCCCTCCCTTTTCCATCTCCACTGGATCAAAAGAACGCTTCTCCAGAAACTGAACGATCGTATCCCATCGGTTGGGTGCATAGCCAATTTGAAATTGATCAATGATCTTGTCACTGAATCCCCGTGAACGCAAGTATTCCATCGCTGGTTTGCCGTGCTCCGTATTTTTAAGCAAAAAATGGTACATCTTAGAAGTTAACTCATACGCTTGCAACAGCCTGTCCAACTCAGGATGCTGATGCGATGAATCACGTCCCTGCCATTCGCCGAGCGGGATATGACTTTCTTCTGCCATTGTCCTGACAGCTTCGGGAAAGGATAGTCCTTCGATTTCCATCATAAATTTGATGGCATTGCCTCCCGCGCCGCAGCCGTAGCAGTAAAAAATCTGACGATCCGGTGTCACGGTGAATGAAGGGGTTTTTTCGGAATGAAAAGGACAGAGGCCTTTCATATACTTCCCCTGCTTGGTCAAATGCACGTACTTGCTTACCGTATCTACAATATCATGATGTTGTAAAACCGACTCAATGATATCGTCCGGTATGTTACCTTGTCCGGCACTCATATTAACCACCTTCATCTCTTTAGCACGTAAATATAATTCGATACCGTTACTCATTCTCCTGCAAGCGAAGTAAAAGTTTTGTCAGTTTATGTTGAAAAACTTCACGATCCTCTAATGTAAACGGTTTAGGACCTTTTCCATAACGTCCTTTTTTCCGTTCTTTGGCAGAAGTATGACGTCGGTCAAGCATGAAATCTATCGAATCGTTTCGATACATAGCTCCGCGAAAAGACATCACTTCACAACCTTTTGCCAAGGCAAGTGCAGCAAGACCATAATCATTGGTGGTTACAATATCGCCGCGGCGGATATGATTGGCAATATAGAGATCGGCACTTTGGTCGCTTCGGTCTACTTTAACGATGCTTACGCCTTTGCTGCCCTGAATGAGATGATCATATGAAGATACCATAATAACCTCAATATGAAAACGGGAAGCTATCTCCGCAATTTCACTTTTAACAGGACAAGCGTCCCCGTCAACAACGATCCGCACATCCAGTAAAGTTCCGGTTCCCTCCATGAGCATCCCCCATCTCCATCCGCATTCGAGTAAAATACGGAACGGCTGCAAGATTACTCTTACACCGTTCCGTATATTTATACCCATTTTTTCAAGTTGTTCATACTACCACAACTGACGTTTAAACTACAAGCTTGGAAAAATCGGCAAAACGCTTCAGTTCTGAGTCAATAGCAGCCAGCAATGCCAAACGATTATTACGAACAGCATCATCCTCAGCCATAACCATAACGGAATCAAAGAACGCCGTCACCGCAGGGGTAATGGATGAAGCAAGCGCTAACGCCCGTGTCGCATCACCTTCCTGTAAAGCTACGCTATAAGATTCAAAAGCGCTATACCATGCTTCGTAAAGCGTTTTTTCGCCTTGCTCCGTAAACTCACCTGTATTAACTGACTTATGAACTGCTTTAGCAGCCAGATTACCTACACGATTAAAGGACTCAACTGTTGCTTTGAATACCTCACCTGTTTGTACGGCAGTCATTAACGCAGTTCCGCGGTTAACAACGGAAGCAACATCGTCATATCCAGCTGCAAGTACAGCATCCACAACGTCATAACGAAGTGTCTCAGACAATAGTTTCTTCACGCGTAATCCGAAAAACTCATGTAATTCTTTACGTATTTCATCAGCGGAACGTTTCATATTTCCAAGGTTGCCATGCACCTCGAGCGCGATATTGAACACATCAGACAACGTAGCCGAAAGCTTACGATCCAACAATATCTGCACAATACCTGCTGCCTGGCGACGAAGCGCGTAAGGGTCCTGTGAACCTGTTGGAATAATACCGATAGAGAAGCAGCCTGTAATGGTATCTATCTTGTCTGCGATACTTACAATCGCTCCAGCATTCGTTGAAGGAACCGTTTCTCCTGCATAACGAGGCTGGTAATGCTCAAACACCGCTCTTGCCACTTCTTCCTTCTCTCCAGCCTTACGAGCATAATCCTCACCCATTACACCTTGCAGTTCTGGGAACTCATATACCATTTGTGTTACCAGGTCAAATTTACAAATATCCGCTGCTCGACTAACCGACTCCTGTGTATCTGGAGAAACGCGAAGCTTCTCTGCCAGAGCATCAGCAATACGGCGAATCCGGCGCACTTTGTCTCCAACCGTTCCCAGCTCTTCGTGGAAAACGATACTTTCCAGTTTGGAGAGTGCATCCTTAATTTCCAGCTTCTGATCTTCCTCATAAAAGAATTTGGCATCAGACAGCCGTGCACGCAATACTTTTTCATTCCCTTTAGCAATGACTTCCAGCGATTGACTTCCTCCGTTACGTACCGTAACAAAGTATGGCAATAGCTCTCCTGTGTGATCCAGCACTGGGAAATAGCGTTGATGTTCGCGCATGGAAGTAATGAGCACATCCTTCGGAATGTTCAGGAACGCAGGATCAAAACCTCCGAACAGTACTGTTGGGGTTTCCACCAAATACAGCACTTCTTCCAGCAAATCATCCTTGACCGCAATCGTCCAATCTTTTTCGGCAGCCAGCGCTTCAATCTGCTTTACAATAAGCGATTGCCGTTCCTCAATGTCCACAATGACATGCTGCTTGCGAAGCACTTCAACATAGTCAGCTGGACTTTCTACTACGGCATCCTGTCCCAGGAAACGATGCCCTCTTGTCACATTTCCTGACTGCACGCCGGCAATCTCCAAATTAACAATATCGCTACCAAACAAGGCAATTAACCAGCGGATCGGACGAACAAATTTAAAGTCATAACTTGCCCAGCGCATGAATTTAGGGAATGTCATGGCATGTAAAATGTGCAATAAACCTTCGGACAGTACATCCGCTGTTGGTACACCTATGCTGCTCTTAGTTGCGTAAATATATTCCACGCCTCCAAGCTCCTTGAACGTGAACTGTTCAGGATCAACACCTTGGCTGCGAGCAAAGCCTAGTGCAGCCTTGCTCCAGTTACCAGCCTCGTCGAGTGCGATTTTGCGGGAAGGACCTTTAACTTCTTCGTTAATATCTTCTTGCTTCTCCGCTACTTCCTTGACAAGTACCGCCAAACGGCGAGGTGTAGCATAAACCTCTACAGCACCATAAGCAATACGCGAACTGTCAAGCCACGCCGTCATACGCTGCTTCAACTGCTGAATTGCATTCGGGATAAAACGTGCAGGGACTTCTTCCAACCCGATCTCAAACAATAAATCCTTAGACATTTGCCGCACCTCCTTTCTTCAACAGCGGGAAGCCCAGCTTCTCGCGCTCCTCCAGATAGGTCGCAGCCACCTGACGCGCCAAATTACGCACTCGTATAATAAACCCAGTCCGTTCCGTCACACTGATCGCTCCGCGAGCGTCCAGCAAGTTGAACGCATGAGAACATTTCAGCACATAATCATAGGCTGGAAACACAAGATGCTGCGCCATCGCTTTATTTGCCTCTTCTTCGTACATATTAAAAAGAGTAAAGAGCATTTTGACGTCAGATACTTCGAACGTATACTTAGAATGCTCAAATTCAGGCTGGTGGAAGACATCACCGTACGTGATTCCATTGACCCACTCCAAATCGAACACATTCTCCTTGTCCTGGATGTAGGAAGCAAGACGCTCCATACCGTACGTGATTTCTACGGCAACTGGACTGGCATCAATACCGCCCACTTGCTGGAAATACGTGAATTGAGTAATTTCCATACCGTCCAGCCATACTTCCCAACCTAAGCCCCACGCTCCCAGCGTTGGTGCTTCCCAGTTGTCTTCAACGAAACGAATATCATGCTCCAGAGGGTTAATGCCCAAACGGCTCAAACTCTCCAAATACAATTCCTGAATGTTATCCGGTGAAGGCTTCAAAACTACTTGAAACTGATGATGCTGATACAGGCGATTCGGGTTCTCACCATAACGTCCGTCTGACGGACGACGAGAAGGCTCAACATAAGCTACGTTCCACGGCTCAGGTCCGATCGAACGTAAATACGTCATCGGGTTCATCGTGCCTGCCCCTTTTTCCGTGTCATACGGCTGTACAATAATACAGTTCTGTTCAGCCCAAAATTGTTGCAGCGTTAAAATCATCTGCTGAAAATTCATTGGTCCACGCTCCCTTTCCAATTCCCTCAAATGTTGGTGATTTCTTCTCATTAAGCTCGTATGTACAGGGCTATTTTATCCCAAAAGCCTTGCTAGAGACAGCAAAAAGCCCCCGCCTCTACGCCTGTACAGACGTAGGGACGAGAGCTGACTCCCGCGGTTCCACCCTACTTGATTGCGATCCTACATCACCAATCAGATCGTAATCCTCTTTTCCGTGTCCATTCAGACGCTCCCGAGTGCCTTGTTCACGAAGAATTCCCACTGGGCTTACACCGTCCCCAACTCGCTAATTACAGAGAATACATCCCGCTACTTTCTCGTTCAATGCATCTGCTCCCGAAGGAGATATATAGTAGGATATTACACGTTTTCAGCAATACAGTCAAGAGAATAGGGCGTTTCACATATCGTACTTGTCGAGCTGATCCAAGAAATTGCGGGATTTCAGCTTGACCTCCAACTGCATATCCATGAACTGACGCATGACATGTTTGATCTCCAGCTTTGTGGAGTCCTTTACGTCAATGTTGCCGAGCCGATTCAAATCCATTCTGGCGAACAAGCGCAGCAACTTCAATGTACGTGGAGTCACGCTCAATGCAGCTGGATCATAATGCTTGTAGCTCCGACACAAAACTCCGCCCAGCCTCGGACTGACAAACATATCTTCATCAGCACATTGTTGACCACTTGAAATACATGCATCAAGCTGAGGAGCATATCCGGCCGCCTGCAATATTTTAAATTCATAAATACTCATGACGATCAGCGGATCTTTGCCACTCTCCAGCGCCTCCAAACATGCTTTAAGCTGCTTAAACCAGAACGCGCCTGTTTCCTCATCCTGTAGCACCCGATCGAGTAATTCACAAGCATAAGAAGCGTAAGCAGCTTTAGTAATATCCTCGCGTAATGTATGGTGGGATTGGATGATTTCACCGGCATTCAACGTGCCTAAACCTGTGTTTCGAAAAAAAACGAATTCACCGTACGTAAACGGCTGCGTTAAAGCAGCGTGACGGCTTTTGGACTTTTTTGCACCTCTGACCAGCACGCCTGCTTTGCCTCCGCTTTCGGTGCAAAGCGTAATAATTTTGTTCCCCTCACCGTAATCCATGCTGCGGATGACGATTCCTTCCACCCTGTAAAGCATGCCTCTTCCCCCAAACATTCGCGAAGAAGCCAGTGGCTTGTACTATTCACGGGCTTCTTCATGCTCGTCCGACTCTCCCTCATCCGTGTCTTGCTCCCTTGTCACGGCGCTCTCCCGATATAACAGATACGCACCGACATCTCCAGTCATCGCAAAATACTTCCACGAAAAATCTCGCAATCGTATTCATCCTTTCTTCGGAAATGACGTTTGCATCTCAAAAATAGGATGATGCGAAGAGGGGAGAAGTATGCGATGAAATTAATGGATTACGTTGAAAAAGGCTACTGTATGTAGATTGGAATGCCGCTTCGCAAATGATTTGATCTTACGATCGCTTCTTCAGATTCAAATCCTTCGCTCCGCTACAATGTGCACACAGTTACAATAACTCTTTTAAAAGCACTCCTTATTTCATCACTGGAAGAAAGGGGTAAAAAGAGCAAGAGTTAAGCGCCGCATATGCGCGGCGCTTTGAATGACCAAAAAACTGTTACTTATCTCAGTCATAGAGATCGGGACGGCCTTTTTATGTTGCTTACAACAACTATACATATTTATTTAATATCAATTTTTTTAGCCTCAATAAACCCTTGAACTAAAGTGACGTAGAATCAAGTTCTGTTTTTAAGCGTCGCGATGGAAGCCAAGGTCACGAAGGACGCGTTCCTGGTTGCGCCAGTCTTTTTTGACCTTAACCCAAAGTTCCAGGAAAATCTTGGAGCCTAGCAGGTTTTGGATATCCTGGCGGGCCTGTTTGCCCACTTCTTTGAGCATGGCTCCCTGTTTGCCGATAATGATCCCCTTCTGGGAGTCACGCTCTACAAAAATAACAGCCATAATATGCACTACCCCATTATCCTGCACTTTCATGTCTTCAATCATAACCGCAATAGAATGGGGTACTTCCTCACGTGTCATATGCAGAATTTTTTCCCGAACCAGTTCGGAGATGACAAACTGTTCTGGATGGTCGGTAATTTGATCATCCGGATAATATTGCGGACCTTCTGGCAAGTATTTTTGCACCTGCTCCAGCAGGGTGTTTACATTGTTGCCCATTTTGGCCGAGATCGGTATGATTTCTGCAAAGTCGTACAACTTGCGATACTGCTCAATCAGTGGCAACAACGCTTCCGGCTCAATGCGATCAATTTTATTCAGCACCAAGATAACTGGCGTTTTTACTTGTTTAAGCTGTTCCGCAATAAAACGGTCGCCACCGCCTAGACCCTCAGCAGCGTCAATAAGAAAAAGCACCGCTTCTACTTCACCCAACGTATTAAAAGCAGTCTGATTCATGTAATCGCCTAATTTTGACTGGCGCTTATGAATCCCCGGTGTATCCAAAAATACAATTTGTGTGTCCTCTGTAGTAAATACGCCGTGAATTTTGTTGCGTGTAGTTTGCGGCTTGTCCGACATAATGGCAATCTTCTGCCCAATGACATGGTTCATCAGTGTTGATTTTCCGACATTGGGTCTGCCAACAATTGCGACAAAGCCTGATTTAAAGTGTTTCTTAGCCATTTCATTTCCTCCAGCGCGATTAAGCACCTATTTTATTTTGGTTTTTCCATTAAAACAGCGAACTAATTAACGTTAACATAGGCCTATAAAACACAAATATACCAATAATTACAGCAAAAACCGCTGCCAGGAGCACGGCTCCGGCGGCGGTGTCTTTAGCCGCTTTGGCCAGCGGATGAATATCAGGTGAGATGAGATCCACCGCTGCTTCAACAGCGGTGTTGAACAGTTCGGCTACAATGACTATAGCGATAGCCACGCAGACGAATAACCAGTCGAGCCGGGAGATGTGCAGAGTTAAGCCTGCTACAATGACAAAGAGCGCCATGACCACATGTATCCGCATATTTACTTGCGTACGCAGAGCGTACATCACGCCTTCTGCCGCATAGCGAAAGGTCATTCTCCAAGGCTGACGTCTCATTACCTTGTCAACCCCGCTTGAGCCAGTACAGCTTCCTGTTTGCCCATCATTTCAGCTTCACTCACATCATCCTGATGATCATAGCCTAACAGATGCAGAAAGCCGTGAACAAACAAAAAACCGATTTCACGCTCAATCGAATGTCCGTATTCTTCGCTCTGAGCTTGCGCTGTCTGTACAGAGATTATAATATCCCCCAGAACATCCGGTACATCATTCATTGAAGTTTCTTCATTCGGTTCGTAAATAATTTCAAGCTCTTCATCCAGTGTCTCCTTCATAGCAAAAGACAACACGTCGGTGGGACGATCAATTCCCCGATAGTCCCTGTTCAACTCATGAATTTGCTCATCATTAACGAAGGTAAGGGCTACCTCACCGTCTGTGACTCCTTCCACTTTGCCTGCCTCCTCCAATAAGGTGTTCAGCAACGTAATCAAGGATTCGTTAATTACCATATCGTTTTGTTCATTATTCCAAGCTAATTGAAGGCCCATGCCAACCGCTCCTTTTAATTCTAGTGCTCTAACCGTGCTTCGTGCACAAGTTATATTAAGCTTTTCCGTTTTCAGACTTGGGCCTTTCCTCTGGATACTCAATACGGGAATGGAAAATCCCCATTACTGTTTCCTTGAGGGTTTGAGCCACGATATCAAGCTCCCGCATGGTCAGCTCACAGTCGTTAAATTGGTGATCATCAAGACGGCTCTTAATAATTTTCTCAATCATGGATTCTACCTGTTCCACCGTCGGCTTCCGTAAGGAACGAACTGCTGCCTCCACACTATCAGCAATTCCCACCACAGCAGACTCTTTAGACTGAGCCTTCGGTCCCGGATAACGGAAATCATCCTCCGTGAAGTCAGGCTCTACCCCTCGCTCTTCAGCCTCACGCAACGCCTTGTGATAAAAATAGTGCAAGAATGTCGTTCCGTGGTGCTGCTCGGCAATATCGCGAATTGGCTTGGGTAGCTTGTAATCCAATTGCATTTCCACCCCGTCACGAGCATGGGCGATAATGATGGATTTGCTCAGCTTGGGCTCTATTGTATCATGTGGATTTTCCAACCCATTTTGATTTTCAATGAAGTACGAAGGCCTCTTGGTTTTACCAATATCATGATAATACGAACCAACCCGGCACAACAAGCCGTTTGCTCCTATAGCCTCCGCTGCGGCCTCTGACAGATTACCCACCATTACACTATGATGATACGTTCCCGGTGTCTCCGTAAGCAGCTTGCGGAGCAAGGGATGGTTGGGATTCGACAGCTCAACAAGCTTCAGTGCCGACAAGATACCAAAGGTAGACTCAAAAAATGGCATTAGCCCAATAACAAGTATTGCTGTTATCAGACCGCCTGCAAAAGCAAAAGCTACCCCATAGAGCGTCGTCGTTTGAGTCCAATTCCCTTGGTCAATCAGTGCCAGAGAAAAAACAGACAGGGCCCCGAACAGGCATACCATGATCGCCCCTTTGAACAGTGTTGAACGCTGGCTGGCTCGATGGGTAGAGAAAATCGCTGCCAGACAGACCACAAGAGCAAAAAACCCAAAATTAAAGTCAAAAATTTGTCCCTGACGGACATTCAAAATAACACTTGCCAATATACTGAATATAACGGCACATACGAAAGCCAACGACATATCAAGCAACAGCGTTACGAGCATAGCTCCAAGCGCGATAGGCGCCAGATAGCCGAGATAGGAACGTTCACTGTTCTGCAGTATGGAAATTAACATCATTGCTCCCACTGTAATCACAAAGATTAATACTAGCATGAGCAACTGCGCATTATTATACTTGAAGTTTCGTGTTCGTGATTGGAATTGACGAATATACATAAACAAGCCCAACGCAAGCATCATAGACATCATCAGTAGACCAAATTGTGGCCAATAATTGATTTTATCCTTGAGCAATTCATTTTCATCAAGCAGTGTATAGATTTCCTGGGTAATAATCTCACCCTTCTTGACGAGTACTTCACCCTGTTTAATGTAAACTGTCGGTGTATCTTCACGAGCCTGTACCTTGGCGTCCTTCGTAGCTGTATCATCATAAAACTTGTTGGCGGTAATCACAAGCCTTGCAAGTTCCTGAACAACCTCCCGTGAGGTACGTTTGGTAAGCGAGCTTGTACTAACCCGCTCAGCTACCTTGGCTCGAGCTGTCTGGGCATCCGTAATTTGATCATTCATCAACCCTGTCACAATCTCACGGGCAACAGGCCGCATTTCAGCAATATCCTCAGATGTAAGGCGCGGAATTTTAATGAATGTCTCCTCTGGAATTCGGTACGTTTGCTCTTTCGTTTTTTCCAGCACTTCATCCAGCAACTTATCTGGGTAGGCATCCGCATTACGGCTGTTATTCACAAAATTTTGCACAAATTCCCGTGCACGTTGCGGAATCTCATCCTTATAAATCGAAATCTTATCTGCTCTGGAAACCTGATCATCCTGATTGAGCCGTTCAATTCGATCCAAAATACCAGTAATCAGGTTATCGTTGCGAACTGGCACAATGGTATACATGGGCTGCACACGTTCAGCTGATTCCTCTTGAGCCTTCAAAGTCGCCTTACTGTTAGGAAGCTGCATCGGGGCGACAATTTCCTTTTCACTCGGTTGATTTACCCGAATGTCATAACGCTCGGGAAGCAGCTTGGATGCAAAGCCTACATAAAAAAGAACCACCAAAAATAAAAACAGAAGATAGCGTGTCGCCACGCTATACTTCCATCCATTCATTCTATGCTGGAACGTTTTCCCTTTAGATAATTCCTTCGAGGTCATCTAAAACAATCCCTCTCCATCATCTTTTTCAAGGCAGCTACACTGCTCATTTTATACTTTTTCTGATCGTACACACCATACTCGTGATTGAATGGCTATCCATGATTTTCGGCAATACGGTCATAAGCAACAATGATTTTTTGAACTAGGGAATGACGGACAACATCCTCTTCTGCAAACTGGACAAAGCCTATTTCTTCAATCCCTTGTAAAATCGCATTCGCTTCAATCAGACCGGATTTTTTGCCACGAGGCAAATCAATTTGCGTAACATCGCCGGTAATGACCATTTTGGAGCCGAAACCAAGTCGAGTCAAAAACATTTTCATTTGCTCGGGTGTGGTGTTTTGCGCTTCGTCCAAAATAATAAATGAATCATCCAGCGTACGTCCCCGCATATAAGCCAAAGGAGCAATTTCTATTAACCCGCGCTCCAGTGCCTTTGCAGTCTGCTCTGGGCCCATCACATCGTATAGGGCATCATACAATGGGCGTAAATACGGATCAACCTTTTCCTGCAAATCCCCTGGTAAAAAACCTAAATTCTCCCCTGCTTCGACCGCAGGACGAGTCAGTACAATGCGCTTGACTGAACCTTCCTTCAGGGCAGCTACAGCCAGCACTACAGCCAGATAGGTTTTACCCGTACCCGCCGGGCCAATTCCAAATACAATATCGCGTTTCTTAATCGTGGTTACATAGTGCTTTTGTCCAATCGTTTTGACGCGAATCGGTTTCCCCCGGAACGTCGTCGTAATTTCACCCTTGAACAAATCGAGCAGCTGATCAGCGCGCAAATCTTTTGCCAATTCAATCGCATAATGGACGTCCCTTTCGGTCAGTATATACCCATTGCGAATTAACTGGAGTAATACATCGAACAATTGTTCGAGCACTTCCACCTCGTGAGCATTACCAAAAACATTAACTTCTGCCTCACGAGATGCTATTTTTGCTGGAATAGCGGCTTCGATTAATTTTAAAAAGGAATCCTGCGGGCCAAATAACGCCTGTCCTTCTCCCGCATTGTTCAATGCAATTTGTATGCTGCGTTGTTGTTCTGCCAAATAGCCTCATTCTCCTTGGTTATGAACTAACGGAAGTTCTTCCGCAATATCCTGCTCCACTTCAAAAAGCACTTTCATATAAACTTTACCATTCTCTCTCTTCTCATGCAAAATTTTTTGGCTCATTATTTTCGTTCCTTTGCCGTATTTAGCTAAAATATCAGCTCGCGCGCCTTCTATTCCTGACATTTTCGCTTCTGCTTCCGTAAGCTTCTGCTCTTGTATCTTTGTCTCCCTCACACTTTCAGTCATCCAACCCATCGGAAGTTTGAAGGAACGCCAAGTTAGCGGATCATGTTCAACTGTTGTTTTATGTGTAGAATAAGGTATTTTCCCATATCCCCACAATTGTATCGCACGATTGCCTAACACCAGATACAAGCGGTCGTGACTGTTACCTGTATACGTGCTGCTGCGTTGCACCGTAGGACTGCTAATTTCGTATTCATGCCATACAAGACCCTTAACCTCTCCTTTGGCTACGACCTGCTGCTGATTCTCCTCATCTCCAAGCGTTCCCGAGATGAGGATGGCTCCTTTTTTGACACGTGTATTTTTATGCACGACAGGACGACCCTGCTCGGCAAAAATCTCAGTGACTACCGCGTCTGCCTTACTGATGATATGACGTGGGCTGTAGAGCGGCGCAGGGGTAGGCTGTGAAGCTTCAACAACCTGAATCGTTACCAAAGTACCCTGCTTTTCCACACCGATCCAGGATGCCTCTGGAAGCTTCTGCATGAGCGCACGGGAAAGCTTGTCTTGACTGGAAAGACGAAAGCTCCATTGAAACGGATACAGCCCCTCCTGTCGGGCGGCTTTGAGAACGGAGTCCGTCGAGAGCTTATCATTCCCCTTCACTTCAATGTCCCAGATAAGCGAAGACATCAGCAGGAGACCTATCCAGAACAAAGCCAATCCAGCCATAAAAAATTTACGTTTGGCAAGTCGTATAACAGTAAAGGGAAGCCCTTGCCGCTTCAGAACATGCATTTTACAGCCTGTCCTTCTCAAAAGCGGGCGTAGGAGGAAGACGTGCGGCAGCAGAAGGTTCATTTCTGCATGTCTAGTACCCATCGACCGCACGTTCCAAACAGGTATATGGTGATCGGTGAGTAAATTAATGAAAGCTTCCACACTTTCGCCCTTGACAGCAAGGGTAACCGTGCCACGCAGCATTGCTAAAGCAGGATGTTTCACGAGCCTTCCTCCGTTCCTTCCATTTGGATATCTGTTATATGTCCCTCCACACTTACCTGCTCTGGCAGAATAGACGTAATGACTAAATCATGGCCGGACACCCTCAGCCTGCCTTTCTCAAGTGCAAGTACGAGCTGATTCGGTGTGAAATCCACCACGCCCCGGTGATTCTCCACATAAAGCTGGCGGCTGCCGATGAGGGTTAACCGCGGCAGGTCAAATAGAATGTCCTGCGGAAGCTCCAGCGTCTCGCTGGCCCACTTTCGCAGTTTGCGGCTCATCCGGCTCATACGGCGAAATCTCCTTTCCTGTCATCAAAACATCTGTTATCCAACGGCTAATGTTGTTTTGATGACAGCACGCTGCTATTTTTTCATCTTCTGTTATTGCCATTCGGTACCCATAGATGTTTCATGGCAGCTACGCTGCTGGCTTTTCATCTTATATTCTTATTATCAGTGAACGCCATTACACCAGCGCCACAGATATCTGTACTGTACATTTTATGATCCAGTCCCCGCATTTATGAGGCTAAACTTACAATTCGCAGCAGCTGCTATATTGCAGAGGAAAAAGATGTGTCCTTTCAGAATTTACAACAAAAAAGACAATCTCATTTTCATATCGAAAACAAGGTTGTCTTTTTTTTGATTTTCATCAGATGACACAGTTATTTTTCGGTATCTCGATTCAAAAGAGAGTTTTTTCTAGAGTATAAGAAGTAAACAGCCATACCAATGACAAGCCAAATAATAAAGCGAATAAATGTCTGGCCATTCAGATTAAGAATGAGCACCCCACATGAAACGATAGCCAGGATCGGAATATACGGAACTCCAGGACATCGGAAGGCCCTTGGCAAATCAGGTTGTGTTTTTCTCATAACGATGACGGCGACCGAAATCAGAATAAATGCTGACAAGGTTCCAATGTTCACCAAACTTGCTAACTCATCTAGCGGGATCAGCCCACCCATTAATGCAGATAAAGTACCAAAAAACAACGTGTTAATGTAGGGCGTTTTATATTTAGAATGAACCTTGGATAATATTTTAGGGACTAAACCGTCACGTGACATGGCAAACATAATGCGAGTTTGACCATAGAGCATTACCAGCATGACCGTTGTCATCCCTAAGATAGCTCCTATATCTACAATACCTGCAACCCAGTTCTGGCCCGCAACCTGCAATACCAATGACACTGGGTGAGAGATACCTTCAAATTGCATAAACGGCACAATACCTGTCATAATCGCGCTAACAATAACATACAAAAACGTACAAATAACGAGTGAGAAAATAATGCCTCGCGGTAGATCACGAGCGGGATTTTTGGTTTCTTCAGCCGCTGATGAAACAGCATCAAAACCAATAAAAGCAAAAAACACAAGTGCTGCGGCTCCAAACACCCCACTGAACCCAAACGGCATAAATGGTGTCCAATTATCTGGCTTCACATATTTAAAAGCAACGATGATAAATAATAAAATAACAATAATCTTTACAATTACCATGAAGTTGTTTATCCGTTTTGATTCTTTTATCCCAAAATAAAGCAAGAACGTGATACCCATCAAAATTAAAAAAGCTGGGAGATTAAAATAAGTAGTTTGGTCTTTTAAAGTCCCCGGTGCGGCAGTGAATTCAAGCGGAATGTGAAGGCCAATTCCATTCAAAAATGATACAAAGTAACCCGACCAACCTGCGGAAACGGCGCTGGCTGCCAGCATGTATTCCAAAATTAAATCCCATCCAATAATAAAGGCCAATAGCTCCCCCATCGTAGCATATGTAAAAGTGTAAACAGAACCGGATACTGGAACGGTGGATGCAAACTCCGCATAAGCCAATGCCGCGAATAAACAGGCGAGTCCCGCAATCACAAAAGAAAGTACCAAGCCTGGACCAGCCGTAACTGCTCCCGTACCTGTCAACACAAATATCCCCGTTCCGATAATGGCTCCAATCCCAAGCATCGTTAAATCAAACGCACCCAGTTCCTTTTTGAGTGCTTTTTCCCCCCGCGTAGCGGCGATCAACTGATCAATGCTCTTCTTTCTGAACAAGCTATTTCCCATCCATCCCATCCTCCTAAAAATTAATTTTCCATTTTTATAATCTTGTTTTATCACCTCGATATAAATCAAATTTTAGCTAAATTTGGAGTAAATTTCATAAGTGTCTATCATTGAGAACATTATATATAAAAAAGAAAAAATGAAAACTGCTTTCGGAAAGCTCCATTCATATTGTTACATTTGATCATTTTTCACGAATATATTTTCATAAATGAGACTCTAAATTAGACAAAATGCCACCATTTTAGATGACAACAAATGTGAGAAACCTAGGGCGTACAAGGGATTATCACATTCGTTGTCAGGTAATTAGAGCATTTGTCGTTAATTCATTTTTTATTCTGAGCATGCTTATGTATTCCTAAAGCTCACAAAAAAAAGATCCGCCACAGCCAAAGCTGTGACGGATCCACTATCATTTTAACGTCTTCCTCCACCCATATAGCGCTTGGAACGCGGAGGACCTAATATTTCTGCCCAAATCACACCTCTGCGCAGATCAGCCGTATCCACCGTATTACGGTCTTGCGAAGCTATCTCTGGCGCATCTGTAATTTCCCCTGACTCCCTCACGTTGGATATACGATCGAGACGGGCTAAAACCAATCTGCGTTCTTCTTCCATAGCACGGATCCGATCCTCTAGAGTCGAACCGTTATCTAATGAATCCCGGTCCATCCGTTCTTCCGTTTCTGACCGATCGCCCACTTCTTCTATACGACGAGCTTCCATAACCACCCGTCGTTCATTAGGAAATTGACGTTGCAACTCCCCAGCAACATCCTGTTGGCGCTGCTCTTGCCCATGTTCCGTTGTGAAGGGTCTGGATGACGTCGAGGGCCCACGAGAACCATGATCACCACCAAAGGTGGGCATACCTTTTCGTGGCGGAGATTTCCGCCCTGTGCCTTGGATGCTTTTCCCCAAAAAGGACACCAAAGCAAAGCCAATCACGATCAGGATATACAAATGCTCAAAGATCCAGCTGATAAAGTTCATTACTCACCACCTAGCTGCCGTAATTCATCGGCTATGTCCCGTTATTAATCCCGGTTCTTGTTATCATTCCCCGAGTTCTCATTCGGTTTGCCTAAGGAGCCACGCATTTGCGTATCCGCCTCAATATTTTTCAAATTCATATAGTCCATGACGCCAAGTTTCCCGCCACGCAGTGCTTCAGCCATTGCCAGCGGCACTTCGGATTCGGATTCCACCACGCGTGCTCTCATTTCTACGACACGTGCCTTCATTTCCTGTTCCTGCGCTACAGCCATCGCACGCCGCTCTTCTGCTTTTGCCTGCGCAATACGTTTGTCGGCTTCCGCCTGCTCTGTTTGCAGAAAAGCACCGATGTTTTTACCTACATCAACGTCCGCAATATCAATGGACAGGATTTCAAATGCTGTCCCGGCATCCAAACCTTTGGACAATACAGTTCTCGAAATTGAATCCGGATTCTCCAGCACGTCCTTATGCGAATTACTGGAACCTACGGTTGTAACGATACCTTCACCGACCCGTGCAATAATCGTTTCTTCTCCGGCACCCCCGACGAGTCGATCAATGTTGGCACGCACGGTAACACGAGCTTTAACCTTCACTTCGATACCATCCTTGGCGACCGCTGCAACAGTAGGTGTCTCAATAACACGCGGATTAACGCTCATTTGGACCGCTTGCAGAACATCCCGTCCTGCCAGGTCAATCGCAGCCGCACGTTCAAATTCAAGCGGAATGTTAGCACGCTGGGCAGCAATCAACGCATTGATCACTCGGTCTACATTCCCTCCTGCGAGAAAATGGCTTTCCAGCTGGTTGATGTTCAATCCCAGACCCGCCTTGGTTGCCTTAATGAGCGGATTGACAATTCGGCTTGGCGTGACGCGCCGTAACCGCATAGCTACCAGCGTAATGATGCCAATACGCACACCCGATGCCAATGCTGAAATCCACAGCATCACCGGGAAGAAACTGAAAAATACGCTCAATACAATAATCACTACAACGGCAATCAGCAAAACGCTGACAATACCCGATTCGAACACTCGCATCATCCTCCATTAATCTAATTCTTTGTTATTTACTTGTTTAGACGCTAGTGTCAGCCTTGACCACAATTCGCCCACCTTCTACTTTGGATACTATAATCGGCATATCTGTAGCAATAAACTCGCCGTTCGTTACAACATCGACTCGCTCATCAGCAATCAGCACCGTTCCGGCTGGACGAAGTGGTGTCAGACTGACACCCCGTTGACCTAATAGCATTTCCCGGTTCACAACTGAAGAAAAGCCTTGTTCAGCCGTTAAACTTTCTTTAAGTATAAAACGGTTCCATATCCCTCGGTCCTTGAATACAACCGCGATAATCGCCACAACAGCAACCGCAGCTGCAAAGGCAATGCCCAAAGATATAAACGCATGCTGCATGTTGTATGCTGCCCGAACAACTCCGGCGACAAGGCTGACTGAACCCAAAATGCCCAAAATACCAAAGCTTGGGATGAACATTTCAAGTATAAGCAGAGCCAGACCGATAATAAACAACAGCCACGTCTCCGAACCTGCAAAACCAGCGATATAATTGCCGAAAAAATACAAACCAAATCCGAGTATGCCCAAAATTCCCGGTACACCAAAACCGGGTACGAGCAGCTCAATAACGACACCCGCGATACCGATAAATAAAAGCAACGTCTGCACAATTGGGTTAGTCAATATCTCGGCTGCTTTTTCAGCCCATGTTCGCTCCACATGAATTACATCATCCGTGCTGTAGCCCATCCACTGGATAACTTCTTGTTCGGAAGACGCGATGTGATCCGCATAACCCAACTTCAGCGCTTCCTCACTGGTTAAAGAAATGATCTGACCATTTTCCTTATTAAAGTTCATCTCTGGAATAGATACGGTCGTTTTGGAGTCAACCATACCTCTGGCAATATCTGGATTACGTCCACCAGCTTCTGCGGCAGATGCCATGCTACTCTTCCACCAAGCTACCGTTTTTGGATCTGTGATAGCCTGCCCCCTACCGTCTACTAACGCTGCTGCTCCGATAATACTCCCCGGTTTCATAACAATCTTGTTTGCGCTCAACGCAATATAGCTACCCGCTGAGGCCGCTTCGCCCCTTATATAGGCTACGGTCGGAATCGGACTGTCTTTAATCAGTTTGCCCAGCTTCTCTGCTGTATCTACCCGTCCACCGGGAGTGTTAATATCCAGTAAAATCAGACCTGCTTTGGAATCTGCTGCTTCTGCAAATCCACGTTCCATAAATTTGCCCAGACCTTGCTCAATTTCCTGATCAACTGGTATAACAAACACAGCTCCACCTTTAGTTTGGGCCGCCGCTGATTCAGAATGAACTAAGGGTAACAGCAAAACGGTTACCATAATCCACAACGTTAAAAAGATCAATTTGCGACTGGAGTGGTGATGTTCTCTATGCATTTCTCTCCCCCCTTTCGACCTTTCTATGTTACAGCATACCAAACTTTGTTAGACAAACTATACAGTTTTCAGGATTTAATGTGAAATTATTGGGTATATTGCTAATCCTGACGGCTGTCAGATACTTTACGCACCCAACGGACATCACGTTTCACACAATTAATAATAGCGCTTACATAAAAGAATCTTCTCATCATTACATTCTATGGTAGGCATCGCATATATAGAAATAACACCCTCTGTAAACAGAGGGTGTTGTGTTTTCCTGTTTGTCGCAGGTTTATTGCAGAAATTGCTGAACCGCTTGGTTCACGAGCTTACCGTCAGCGCGGCCTTTTACCTTAGGCATCAAGGCCGTCATTACTTTCCCCATCTCGGCTTTCGAAGAAGCACCGGTTTCCTGGATGGTCTGCTGTACAATAACTTTAATTTCTTCCTCAGAAAGTTGTTCGGGAAGGTACTGAGCGATGATCTCTATTTCTGCTTTAGTGCTTGTCGCAAGTTCATCACGACCGGCTTTTTCAAATTCATGGAGGGCATCTTTTCGCTGTTTGATCTCACGACTCAGAATATCAAGCACTTCGTTGTCGTCCAAATCCCGTTTCAAATCTATTTCAAGATTTTTAATCGTAGAACGAACCATTCGAATGGTGGAGAGTTTGAACTTGTCCTTACTCTTCATTGCTTGCTTCATATCTTCGTTCAATCGTTCGCTCAAATTCATGATTGCTTAGATCCTCCTAGAACTTTCTCTTACGAGCAGCCTCGGACTTTTTCTTGCGCTTTACGCTTGGCTTTTCATAATGCTTGCGTTTCTTCACCTCAGCCAATACGCCATCCTTAGCAATGGAACGTTTAAAGCGACGAAGTGCAGCATCAATTGTCTCGTTTTTGCGAACTTTAGTTTCAGACACCAGTTTTCCCTCCCTCCGACCAGACCGTCCAAGAGCAATAACACGGTTCATCAAATTTTATTATAGGTGAAACGGAAACCAGGTGTCAACCTATAAGAAAAAATGAATACATAAAGGGCCATTTTTCTCCATTCACATCCGTATTACTGAAAAGACAAGCTCTGTCATTTTTTAAAAATGTGAGTCCGAAATACCTGTCAAGGCACCCAATTTGGCGCCGCCCAGTAAGTGATAATGCAGATGCCCCACCGCTTGTCCACTATCTGGGCCACAGTTGTTAATCAACCGATAGCCAGACTCGGCAATTCCTAACTTTTTCGCAACCTCAACCGCAACACGATGAATCTCCGCGATAAGAGGAAGATCCTCCTCTGTCACAGCGTTCATCGAAGGAATATATTTTTTTGGAATAATGAGCACGTGTACTGGCGCCGCAGGCTGGATGTCATGAAATGCGAGCACATTGTCGGTTTCCAACACCTTCTTGCTGGGGATGGTTCCATCCACAATTTTCAAAAACAGATCGTCCATTCAAAACCCTCCTTTGGCAGTGAGCCGATCATAAGCAAATAGACAAAAACAGCCCTTGCTCTCGGCATTCAAAGTTATGTATTTCCCACACTGAATAGAAACATATACAGCCATGTTTGGTTATACTTATGTTTCTTTATGTATCATAACGGAAAAAGGGTCTTAATACCAGTTTCCCTTACTAACTTCCTCTATAATAGCTTTCACCCCTGCATCAATTTGATCCAACTGCGCGCGCGAAATACTTATGCGCAAAAATTTCTCTTGTTCCCTATAGCCTGATAAATAAAAGCCTTTGCCAGCTACAACCTGGATGTTCCTCGCGGAAAGACACTGTACCAAGCGTTCCAAATTCACCGTCCGAGGCAGTTTAAACTGCATATAAACTCCTGAAGTTACAGCTGAAGTCTGAACGTATCCGGCCTGATTGTATCGTTCCACAGCCTTGTTAAGAGCACGAACGCGCTCCGAATACAGTTTATATATCGTGTGCTTGTGGCGTTCATACATTCCATTTTTAATATAAATATCAAGCGCCGCCTGAGACAATATAGATGTGTCGACATATCTTTTATAAGTGTTAAACGTCTTCAATAGGACTTCTGGCAATACCGCAACTCCTAATCGCAAGCCGGGGAAAATGATTTTCGAGAAGCTTTTCAAATAAATAACATGGTGTGTCTGGTCGTATGCATAAATGGGATCAAAAAGATGATCGGCCCCCAAATCTGCCATATAGTCATCTTCTACGATGTACACATCATATTTGGCGGCTAAGGCAGCTATCGCTTTTCGCTCCTCTGTGTTGTAAGAGACTCCTAATGGATTATGATATCTTGACATGGTATAAAAAAACTTGATGCTCTCGTTCTTAAATTGATTCTCCAATTCGTGAAAATCCATACCTTCCGCTGTCCGGACGATGGTACTGACGGGTATGTTCTCTTCCTCCAGAAAACGCAAATATATATCGTAACTTGGCTGCTCGACCAAAACCTTTTCTTTGCCATTGGGAAACGGCATTTTAGCGAGTATCTCCAATGCCTGCTGAACACCCGAAGTAACGATAATCCGATCCATTTTTGCAAACACCTGAGTATCAGCCAAATGGGAAACCAACGTATGACGCAGTGTTTCCAGCCCTTGCGAATCGCCATAAGTGAACAGATGATATTTGTAGGTGTCAATAGCCTGATTCAAACAATGTTGGAAATCCAGATAAGGGAATACATTCAAATCCGGGGAGGCCGAAGCAAAATCAACGGAGTCTTGAATATGGCTATGGTGTAAATCGCCCGAATTTTCCACTACATAGTATCCACTTTGCGGTATGGAATAGATGGCGTGTTTCTTTTCAAGTTCAGCATATGCCCGCAGAATCGTGCTTTTGCTGCACCTGTATAATTCAGAAGCCTCACGGACCGACGGCAACTTGTAACCTGATTTATATTGTCCCTCGCGAATTTTAAGTTCTATATCCAATAAAATTGAAACGTATTTTTTCACAATATCCTCCCACCTGCTCTTTACATACTCATTACATGCTTATTCCGTCTTATGTTTCTTTACACGCTAGATGTTACCATGGTTTATGAATAAACAGGATACCTCATTTCATTGAACTGTACTAATACAGTTTCAATCATTGAATCATATTCGGGATGTTTTACGTGAAAAAGAGGCTGTTTCTTCATAATGGAAGAAGCAGCCTTGCATGGTGATAATGTATGGATGCGCCTTAAAGTCACTTGTACTGCACAAGAACTGTAGGCGGGAGAGAGCAGGAATTCACTATGTCTGACGACTAAGAAAATAGGATTAGTAATAAGGCAGCAAGCTAATCGCTGTCAACGCTGCAAGTGGCAGAATCAAACGATTAAAGCGACGGCGTCCGTATGGGAACCCATATGCATAAGCGGGTGCTGGATACGGGTACGGGTACGGATACGGAGGATAAGACGCATAGCCACCATATGCACGGGAGCCGCAGCCACAATTATTAGGCGGATATGGGAGATTAACATTGACATTCTCCATCTCGTCTCCACCCATAGGAACGGCTAAGTATATCTTTTCATCATCCACATGCTCTACAATGCCGTCATACATTGTCCCGTCCTTCACCCATACGCATACATAACGATGCATATGCTTTTGACATAGTGTTTTAGCATCCGTCTGTTCCGGTGCTGTAACTTTTTCGGTTGTCATGCTTTTTTCCATGGTTGTTTCCTCCTAGGCTCTTGCATGTATACCGTATGTTATTCAAAAACGGGCTATTTGCTACATCAAATTGGGCGAATTCCGGCTTGCAAAAAAAAAGAAGCACCCCGGGAGCTCTTGGCAGAGCCCCTCTGAACGGACGTATGATGGGAAGATTTCTTCCGCAGCATACGTCCGCCGGGGTGCTGTATGATTAACTTGTCGGCTTGGCTGTATTATAACAATAGTTTGAAACTGTATCTGTGACCTGTATCACATTGCTTCAAAAAGTTTCCATAACCACACGTGAGCCGCCTCCAGCCTGCTCTGCTGGCAGAACAACTAGCTTGCGCGGAAGACGGGCCCGTAGTTCAGGCACATGACTAATCACACCAACAGACAATTGATCGTGGTGCAGCTTTTCCAGTGAGGTGATCACTGTGTCAAGCAGCTCAGGGTCCAACGTTCCAAAGCCTTCATCCAGAAAGAAAAATTGCAGAGGGTATTGGCCCCGCAATTGAATTTGAGCCGACAGCGCAAGCGCAAGCGACAAGGAGGTCAGGAACGTTTCGCCACCGGACAAGGTCGATACCGGACGTTTGACCCCACCGTTGGCATCGTCACTAATGACAAATCCACCGCTGGAATCTACCTCTAGCGCGTAACGCTGCTTGGTCAGAAAACGCAGGCGGCGTGAAGCCGACTGACTGACCTGCATGAGCTGCTCCTCGGCAATATATTCAACAAAGGCATTGCCGCGAAAAACAGACTGGAGCTTGGACATTTTTTCCGCTTCGCTACGCAAATGTATACGATTGGACTCCAGCTCCATCCAGCGGACGTGCCGATGCTGCAAGTCCTCTAAATCACGCTCAGCCTTGGCGCGATTCTGAAGCGCCTCTTCATCGCGTGCACGGCAATCACGTAGCTGTGCAGTGGCCGTTTCCCACTGTTCCTCTGATACCGTTGCTCCATTCAGCTGCTCTTTGACATGTTTTAAGCGGGAAGACAGCTCTTTTTCCCGTTCTCGATGCAAACTCACTTCACGCTCATAGCGTGCGGCTTCTTCCGGTCCCAGGCAGCATTCCATGACCTCTGCTTCCGTAGCGAAGGAGGATGCTTCCAGACGGCTGCCCCAACGGGACTCTGCCATCTGACGTCTTTCTTCTGCCGAGTCGGAGGCCTGCCGGGCAATCAGTGAAGCATGAACGGCTTGCTGCTTGCGTTCTTCCGCTTCGGTACGGCGGCGTGCCGCGGCTTCGGCTCCGTTTTTAAGTCCCAACAGTCGCGAGGTCGCTTCTTCCAGCAATGAAGCCGCTTGGCCATCTCCAACCCACTTTCGGAGCTGTGCTAGCTTTTCACGAAGCGAATCATCTTTGCTTTGGAGCCCTGTACGGCGGGCAATAATGATTTTGTCCTCCTCGATGATACTCTGCTGTATCTGTTGAACACGCGCCGCCTTTCCTTCGAGGAAGGTCACACTCGTCTCCAGCCGGGACCGCAGCTCTTCCGCACGCCCGTCGCGCTCCTGCATGGCGCGGTAACGCTCCGCGGCTTCGCCAGGAGCGACATCCGTTAGCTGCGCCGCCCATTCGGCGCGCAGCCCCTCGCTGCGCGTGGTGCATGCCTCGCGCTTGCTGCGTGCCTGCGTCAGCGCTGCAGCTGCTGCCTCCTGCTCGGCGGCAGCACGGATACGCCGCTGCTGTCCGGTGGCGTCTGCCTCGCGCAGCGCCTGTGCCTCGGCAGGCAGCATATGCGCACGTGCGGCTAGCTCTGCCGCAGCACGCTCCAGCGCCGTGCAGCGCTCCGCCCAAGCGGCGGCACCGCGCGGCTCTGCTGGCGCTGCCGCAGGCGTGAAAGGCTCGCCCGTGGCGGCAGCGCCGCTGTCTGCGGTGGCGGGCTGTGCCAGCAAGCTGCGCTGCTCATGCAACTGCTGGCGCAGTGTAAGGCGCAGCTCCTGCAAACCGAGCCGCAGGCGGTGCAGCTCATCTGGCGCAGCGGCATCCGCGCTATGCGCCGCGACGACGGCAGGCGCGGGGTGATGCAACGAGCCGCACACTGCGCACGGCTCGCCTTCGCGCAACTCGGCAGCGAGATGCTGAGCAAGACGGCCCAGCTCCTCGGCACGGAGCTCGTGGCGCAGTTGCTCTTCCTCGGAGGCCAGTGACGACATATCGACGGTGATCTCTGCCTCCAACGTCAGCAATGCCTCAATGCCATCAGCTGCCTGTGCAGCAAGGGCAGAACGCCGTGCCTCTGTCTCCTGTGTCTCCTGGTCCGTCAGCTGTAAACGTTCGTCAGCTTGCACAAGCCGATTCTCCTGAGCGGTGTACTCCAGTTCAGCTTCACGCAATTGCTCATTCGCGACTTCCAGCTGTTGCAGCCGTTGCACAGCCTCTTGCAGCATACGCCGCTCATCTGCCCGCACTTCATTTTGCTTTAGCTCCTGTTGAAGCTCTTGCTGTCGCTTCAAGCCTCGCGTCTGTAGCTCTTGTTCCTTTGCGAGTCCTTCTGCATGTTCAGCAAGGGTTTGTTCGCTTTGCACAAGCTCGGCCGCCAGACGTTCCCGTTCGGTCCGCAACGCTTCCGTATCACGCTCCAGTTGAAGCGCCTGCTCTAGTTGGTCGATCCGAAGCAATAGCTTCGGTTCTTCGGCACTGAGTGCTTGCCGGGCCTGCTCATCTGCTTGCGCAGACACAAGCGCAGCCTCCTGCGCGGTAGCGGCCAGGACTTCCATTTCTTCGGCAGTCTTTTGCCGTTTTTCCGCTTCAGCAATGGCTTCCTTCCAATCCGTCAGCGCAGGCAGCAATGCCTCGGCTGCAGTTGCTTGTCGAAGCTTGCGCTCCAGCAAAGCAATGCCCGGCTCCTGTGCTGCCAACTGCTCCAGCTCGTTCGATCTTTGGCTGAGCTCGATGACCAGCTCACGGGTTTTGTTTAGCGCCTCCGATTCACGTGAGACACGCTCTAGCTCGCGACGCGAAGCTTCTGCATTGGCAATCGCCTCTTTGAGACGCAACTCTACATGTTCAAGCGCTTCAGCACTCGCATCCCCCAGCCCTTGCTGCTCCGCCTCTAACGCTTTCAGTGCGCTATCGTTATCTTTCACACGACGGCTTAGCTTCTGTGCAAGTTGATCTCCGTACTTCTCCAGATGGAATAAACGCTGTAGCATCTGTCTACGTTCACTGCCTTTTAAGGACAAGAATTCCGCAAACTTTCCCTGCGGCAATACAACAGCTCGTGTAAAATCGTCCATTTTCAGGCCGATATACTCCTCTACACAGCGCGTCACATCCTGCACCTTATCGGCAAGCACTTCCTCGCCATCCTCTGTTAACGCAATAAAACGGCTAAGCGTATTATTAACCGATACGCCTCCAGCACGTTTGAAACGTCGTTCTACACGGTAACGACGAGGCCCTTGAGCTGACATTAATTCAAACGTAAATGCAACAGACAACGTATCCTCAGCATGATTCATAATGCCTTGTGTACCATTCACTGCCCGCTCCACTTTACCGTACATAGCCAACGTAATGGCATCCAGCAGCGTTGATTTTCCACTACCCGTTGGGCCAAAAATTCCAAACAGTCCAGTTTCGGTCAAATCGTCAAAGCGAATTTCCTGTGACTCCCGGTAGCTTTGCAACCCCGCCAGTTTTAGAAGGATTGGTTTCATGCGTCATCCTCCTCAGCGTGCTCTCTTGCATCATCCTGTTCCACCAGTTCCAGAAACAACTGCACTAATCCGTCATCCGGCTTTGCTCCACCTGTCTGCCGCTGATAGAATGCCCGGAACAACTCATGCACTGGCAGTTCTGATCGTTGGTGCTCCAGCTGTGCGGCAGCCATTTCTGGATACATTGGGCGAATATGAATGATGCCTTCACGGCTTTTGCGCAGCCGCTGAATATCTCCCATCGACATCGCTTCATCCAGCGTAATTTCCAGATCAATAAAGGCATCGGCATCCAGTCCTTCGTCCAGCCAGCGATATACTTCCTCCAGACCTCCCCGTGCACGCCACCTCACTAATGGGCGTCCACTGGTAATATACAGTTCCTCGACCTGAGCAGGCTTGCCAGCAACCACGTCAATTAACGTAACCGATTTGGCTTGTCCGGCTTCGGAAAAGCTATAAGCCAGCGGCGAGCCACTGTAACGCATCAGCCCGTCTCCCTTCACATATTGGGGACGATGCAAATGTCCTAGAGCCGTATACTGTGCCCCAATGCTCAAAGCAGACGGATCTACGGTATACGCCCCCCCGACCTGAATCGGACGTTCCGAGTCCGATTCTAGCCCGCCGAGCACATAAATATGGCTCATCGACAAATTAACGGTGTCAGGCCGAAATGCTGTACCCAGCTGTGACATCAGCAAGCCCACACGGCGGCTGTATGCCTCGCGCAATACTGTTTCATCTCCGTCTTCAGACAATAGCTCGTTCAGACGAGACTCGGAGGGATATGGCAAGGCTGCAATGCATGCCATTTCACCCGTTCGCGGTGTATGAACGCGTACCGCTTCCCCATGGGGCAGTCCCAGCAATGTAATTCCGCGCCCGCTCACCAGCGGTGTGACCGAGGATACCCTTTCCGGCTGATCATGATTGCCCGCAATGACGACTAGTGGTCTTCCTCCAGCCGTAAGACGGGCAGACGTTTCATAAAACAATTGCTCGGCTGCGGCCGATGGATTGACTGAGTCGTATACGTCTCCAGCCATCATAATCAAATCGGCCTGCTGATCGTCAGCCATTTTCGCCAATTCTTCCAAAAACGCCTCCTGCTCCTTTAAACGGCTGCGTCCTTCCAACGTGCGGCCCAAATGCCAATCACCTGTATGCAAAATCCGCATGCTATTCCTCCTCTCCCTATCTATATAACTACAGCCGTACACTCTCTCCAGCTTCTAAAAAATACAGCCACTTCTCAGCAACCTTTTTGCCTGTAATCTCTTCGATCACACGGGCATACAGCTCCAATTGAAATCGATATTGGTCTGTTAAATGGGACAGTGTACGATATTCAGATATCCGATCTGTTTTATAATCCACCAGCACGAGTCCTTCGGGAGTTTCAAATAGACAGTCAATAATCCCGTTCATCAGCACTTTATCTCCGTCCTGCCCACCTTCCGAATCTGTTTCTTGTCCTGGTGACATTGATGGTAAGCTGTGGTTCCAGTAATCGGTTGCCCGCATGGTATAAGTAAACGGAAGCTCTCTTTGAACATGGGATGCCCCCAGCATTCTGCTCCCCAGCTCACTAGTGAAAAAGCGTAATATTTTATCCGTCTCTAGCGCTTTTACATGAACATCCAGTAACATACGCTGATTGAGCAAACGAGCCTTGGTTTCCTCAATAACTTCGGCGCTCATCCCCCCATCTAGTGGCAAATGCAGCATCAACGTATGATAGACTGTTCCTCGTTCCGTTGGAGTCAGACGCTGATTCCCCATAAACTTAGGTCTGCGCAAGTGTAATTGACTTCCCCCAGTGTGAGAATCCTCCCAATCCTCCGGTAACTCTGCTAGTAGGGAGGTAGATAGATTCAGCCAATCGTCCGAACCCATCTCCTGCATTTCCAGCCATCTTTTCATCTCAGTAACCGATGTATTGGCTGCCGTCTTGCCAGCCCGTTCATACGGATAAATCCAGGAAAGAGCAGCTTCAATATCCGTTTCACTCTCTTCGTTCAAGTCGATTAGCTCCGCATTTCTCAGTGCTTCTGTCTTCTTTTGGCGCTCTTCTCCCGACACCTCTTCCTCATGATCTGAGTTCACACGAGAGCCGGAAAGTGTTTCCGAGGCCACGATTTTAAATAACCAGTCTGTTCCCGGCATATGTTCCAGCCTGTGATAGTACCCATCCTGATCACCTGCGGCTTCCCTCAACAAAGTAGCAGAAGGATGCCGAATCAAAGCGGGACCTACCCAGTCCAGATAGCTGCGGCCTGCCGCCAGCATATAGTCTGGTAAGACAATTTCCGTATGTTCTTTGGCACGTGCCCAACCCGCTGCGCGCGAAGCGAGATCCTTCACGGTTCCGGTCATAATCAGCTTTTCGCGCGGACGTGTAAGCGCCACGTATAACACCCGCATTTCCTCAGCCAATAGCTCCAGCTGTGAGCGTCGGCGGATCGCTAAATTAGGCAGCGTAGGGTAGCTGACACGATTTTGTTCCTCCACATATTTAGGACCAAACCCCAACTCCTTGTGCATAAGAAACGGCGCATTGAGATCCTGTTGATTGAACATTTTTGCTGTCCCGGCAATAAACACGATAGGGAATTCAAGTCCTTTACTTTTATGAATGGTCATAATGCGGACAGCCTGATCGGGTTCAGTCCCTCCGCTAATTGATCCTAAATCACCGCCTCGCTCCCGTAGACGGGAAATGAAGGTCAGAAATCGGAACAATCCTCGGTTGGACGTAGAAGTCTCATACTGTCTCGCTCGGTCATATAGCGCCCGCAAATTGCTTTGGCGCTGTGAGCCGCCAGGCAGTCCACCGACCCAATCCAGATATCCTGTTTCCTCCAGCACATTCCAAATCAATGCACTTAAGCTGCCTTGTCTGGCTTCATGCCGCCAGGCTTCCAAATTACGCAAAAATGAACGTAGTCGGGCAGACAACGTATTCCCGTCATTTCTATTACCAAAGTCAGATGAAGATAAAGAGTCCTCTGGGAAAATATCCAACTCCATGATGTCAGCTGAAATCCCTTCTTCGCTTTCTTCCAGTAGGTCAGCCTCAGCCGCCGCCAGTAATGCGCCATAAAACAATCCATCCGGCTTCTCCAACCGAATTTGTGCCAGTTCATCTTCGGTCAAGCCGACAATCGGCGAACGAAGCACGGATGCAAGCGGGATGTCCTGCTGCGGATTATCAATAATATGCAGCAGAGACAACATTACCTCAACTTCCGTTGCTTTAAAAAAGCCTGTCGTCTGCTCCCCAGAGGCCGGAATGCCCTCAAGCCGCAGTTCCTCCACAATTAGGGGGGCCCACACGCTTGCGGAACGAAGCAAAATGACGATATCGCCGTAGACTGCCGGACGCATCGCTTTTAATCCTCTGTCGTAAATCAACAGTGGTTGTCCAGTATCTCCGGTCAGCTCCTTAATCCGTTGCGCGATCGCACGAGCCTCTAACTGTGCCGTTTCCAGCTCCGCAAGCTCAGCCAGCTCACTTTCCTGTAGAGCAGATTCGTTCTCCGCTTCGGACAGCTCCGAAGCCTCGGAAAGACCATGTCCACCCTTATCAACTAACAGCAGCTCAGGTGCGTATACAGATGCGGCGTCTTGATCCGACTGGTCGGGATAGGATGCGCCGTGTACCAGCCACGCTCGTTCATCGTACTCAATTTCCGCCACATCCACACTCATAATCTGGCGGAACACCAAATTGACCGCATCGACAACTTCCTCCCGACTGCGGAAATTACGCGCCAGATCAATTAATAAGCCATCTTCCTGCTCCTGCATGCCGTACCGTTGATACTTATTCAAAAACAGACCCGGCTCCGCCAGCCGAAACCGATAAATACTCTGTTTCACGTCGCCCACCATAAAACGGTTACCCGGTTCCTCCCGTGATACCAGCCTGACGATATCTTCCTGTACGGTATTCGTATCCTGATACTCATCCAGCAGCACCTCGTCGAATTGCGCCTTGTATTCGAGCGCAGCGTCGGAAGGTAGTAGCTTGTACGGAGTAGAATCGGGATGTCGTAATATTTTCAGACAGTAATGTTCCAAATCCCCGAAGTCCACCAGCCCTTTTGACTGCTTGTGATGTTGAAATCGTTCCCCGAATACAATCACGGTTTCTATCAATTCGTCCATCAGCGGAGCCGCGGCGTGCAGCTCCTCCCAATAGGCTTCTGCTCTCCTGCCAAACAGGGAAGCCTTCATATCTGTAATCATTTTTTTGGCTGCTTCACGCAGCGTTTTAACCCGTTCCTGCAATGCAGGCTCGGTCTGATCTTTTTTGACGGGCTTGAGCTTACCGAAGGAAGCTGTCTGAAAATGATCATATAGAGATGCCCACGGCTGTGTCTCCAGCTCCTGTAACAATCCCTTCACCATCGCCGCATCCTCTTGCAGCGTCACGGCATAAGGTGCAGGACCGCCAGGCTGCATAGCTGTTTCATGCGCCTGTTCCAGCAAGCTCGCTGCTCCACGCAATGAAAGTGCAGCATCCGCCAAAATACTGCGAACCCAGGGAGTCTCTCCCAAAGCGGCTACATCCTGTACACGAAATGCTGCCGCTGTCTCCCGCAGCCAATGTTCTGGCCAAGGATGACTTTGAGAAAAATCATACAGCCGCTGAACAAGCACGTACATTGCATCATCGGTGCGTTCTCCACTGAACCAGTCGACCAGTCTGCGGAATGTACTGCCTTCATCATGAGCCTCATATTTCTCCTCAAACAGTTCTTCTAGAAGCTCCTGACGCAGCAATTCTGTCTCATGCTCATTCATAATCCGAAAACCGGGATCAAGGGGAATGGCCTGATAATGCCTGCGGATGACCTCCATACAAAATGAGTGAAGCGTCGTAATCGAGGCCCGATTCAGCAACGATAGCTGGCGGCGTACATGCTCACTTTCCGGTTCCTGCTCCAGTACACGTTCCAACGCTTCGCGTATCCGTTGACGCATTTCGGCGGCGGCAGCCTTCGTAAAGGTCGCTACCAGTAACCGATCCACACTGAAGCCGAGCTGGGGATCGACGATTTTACGAATAATACGCTCTACGAGCACCGCTGTTTTACCAGACCCTGCCGCTGCCGCGACCAGCATGTTATTACCAGATTCCGAAATTGCACGCCACTGGTCATCACTCCACATACTGCCTTCCGGCTTCGGCATGCCTTTAGTGTTTGACGTGCCTATCATTGGTCCATTCCTCCTTTCCCTTCCTGTGTATGACCCAGCAGATTCCAGATCTGATCCTTACCGGGTTTACCCCATTGATTGTAGCCACTACCGTCCAGACTGTCGTCAAATTGACAAACAGGCTTAAAAGAACAGAAGGTACAAGCCGTCTCTTGCTGGATACGATAAGGTTCAATGGCCACATCGCCCTCTGTCATCCGTGTGCCAATCGTCCGGATATTATGACGTACCGAAGCTAGCAGGCTGTCCCACTGTTCCGGCGAAGCAACCGAAGCACTGCTATAAAAACTGCCGTCTGCTTTCACCGCAACAGGTAAAATAGAGGAATATCCCTTGTCCAATGCTGTATCCATTTGCCCAACTACATCCCGATCCGCGAGCAATAATCCCTTCATCTTAAAACGTTTTAAAAGCTCCTGACGGGCCTGTTCTGCGCTAAGACCGTTAGGCGACTGCAACATCGGATTGTGGACGTGAAAATACAGTGTACCCGCTGGATAAGCTGTCTCGCCCAACCATTCCTCCGCCGCATTCAGCAGCACATCCAGGTAGGTGAGCATCTGCAAGGACAGGCCATAGTACACTTCATGCAGCTTGAGATCCTTTTGGCTAGATTTGTAATCGATGACACGCAAAAGTAACCCCTTTTCTCCCTCTGCCACATCTACACGGTCAATCCGTCCGACAATTTCCATTACAACGCCGTTATCTAACCGGAAGCTTAACGGAGGAAGCTGCTGACCCGGCCCAAAGTCTAACTCCAGCCCAATCGGCTCAAAGCTACCTCTTCGCGCATGTTCACCTAAAATCAACGAGGCACGGCTCACGATGTCTTTCAATTTACGCAAAATGTAGCCATACCGCTTGGAGCTCATTAAAATCTCGCCTTGCAGACGAGGAGCCAAACGCTCCACTGTACTTTCCGCCTCTTGGCGGCATTCCTCCGTGCTGAGACTGCCCCAGCTGACATTGCGTTTACGCAAATTGATCGCCATCTCTCCAAGCGCTGCATGAAATAATTGTCCGATATCCGGGGCCTTCAGGCGATACATTTGACGTTCCTTCAAACGAAGACCGTGAGAGGCAAAGTGCGAAAATGGACATGCCACAAAACGTTCCATACGAGATACGCTGGTACGCAGCTTGCTGCCGTACAGACGGCGGCTCGTTTCCTTCTGCATTTCGGCATGGTTCTCGTAAAAAAGTGAGGTCAACAGCTGACGCAGCTTGTCCTTCTCACGCCCTTGCTGGCTTGCGTACCAGTTATATACCTCCCACCAAGGAGATAAAATGTCACCGCCACGTCGCCAATGCCGTAATTGCGCAATGAGCTGCGGCAAAGCCTCGGACGGATGAGAAGCATACTCCCATTGAGTCGTCCAAGTATCCCCAGGCAAAGGGTATCCAGCCAGTGGACGTTCGTCCAGACTAGGAAACAGGTGCCGCACATGTCGTACTAACTCAGACGGCAGCAACGACTTCCCTTCTTCATCAGTCACTGCATAGCTCATCCACAGGCTTTTACCGGCTGAGGTAAGGGCCGTATAAGCGAGAAAACGTTCGTCCAACAGACGTCTTGTCATATCCGGCGCCAGCTCTACGCCTCGTTCGTTTAATGCCATACGCTCCTGCTCATTCAGCACACCGTCCTCATGGAACACAGCCGGCATCACACCTTCGTTCATACCTAGCACAAAGGCATGTTGAATACCGGACACACGTGTACGGTCCGTGTTTCCGACTAGAACCTGATCCAGAGCTGGCGGAACAAGTCCCATACGGAACTCAGCCAATCCCGTTTCCAGCACACCCGCAAACAAAGAGGTATCCAGCCTCTCATCACCCATCATTTCGACAATTTGATCCAGTAGTTCAAGCACCGCATCCCATACTTGACGATGCTCCTTCGCCTGCTCAGGTTTTCCTGCTTCCTCTGCCTGATGAATGAAGGCGTCCAGCTTGTGGCCAATTTCTGCATCCTCCAGTAACAGATATACCGCTTCACACTTCTCAAGTGCAGTTCGTGCCTTGCCCACACGTTTCTCAAACGCACGTAAAGGCGTCACGATCACATCCCGGCACAGCTCCATTAAATCCAACGTTTCATCCCGTTGACGGTTCCGTTCCTGCTCCTCCAGCTCCAGTGACAAGCTGGGTACAGCCTGCCACGGGCGACCGTCTGTCCAACGGCTACCTTGTATTCCGCAGGCTAGTACATAGTTTTCCAAACGGTCCATCTCCTCACGGCTTACCCGACCATCCAGCGGCAGGAGAAGGTCTGTTTTGACCGCACGGAATACATCCTCATATCGCCAACGACGCTGCACGATATCCAGCGAAGCCCGAATCAATTCCACTAAGGGATGATGCAAAACACTTCTCCGCTGATCCAGAAATACTGGAACCTCATATTGTTTGAATATCGGTTCCACCCATGGCTCATAATCTTCAATATGACGTACAAACAGGGCCATCTCCCGATAACGAGCGCCCTCATCTCGGGCCAGACGACGCATTTCGCGTGCAGCCCCTTCCAGCTCTGCACGGCGATTAGCCGCAGTGTACAGTTTTATGCCTTCCGGCTGTTCTTCTGTCCACTGCTCTCGTAGCTGCTGCAGCCGCATCCATTGTTCCTGATTCCGTAACCCTGTACGATGTTCAAAGTTAGCCTCCAAATACGCCAACGCCGGACGCTCCTTAAATCTCGGCAGCGGATCAGGGCGCAGTAATTGTGTCTGCGTCTCTATCATCAGCTCGTCTGCCATTCCTTTGAGCTTTACATACGTAGCCGCTGAGGGATGAAACAAATCCAGCTCATGCGGAAGCTGTCCGCTCTCGTAGCTGCGGTTGCAAGTCAGCGCCACCGTCAACGAAGAAGCGTGCAGCATAAGCTGCTCCACCACCTTGTATTCATGTGGTGTAAACCTGCGGTAGCCATCCATCCAAATATCTGCCCCACGCACAAGGGAAGACTCAGCAATCTGTTCTGCCAGCATGCGCAGCGTATCTTCACCGTCAATATATTTAAGCGTCAGCTCACGTTCAAAATCCTCATAGATTAGACTGATATCTTTGAGCTTGCCGCGCAAAATCGGAGTTGACTCTCCAGCAGCGTTCATTCGCTCCAGTTGCTCCGGTACAGACCGAGTATCATTTCCATACTGCTTTAGCTCCGTAAACAATGTATTCAACCGATCCACAAAGCCGAGCTGGTCTCCCGAATCCTTAAACAAACTCAGTTCATCCTTGCGACGACGAATAATTTTATATAAAAGCATCTTCTTGCCTTCTTCCGTTACAGGCACCAGTGCTGAACCCCCGGTTTCCTGCATAACTAAATAGGCAAGACGATGAAATCCCATCACTTGGGCGCGCACCGACCCCTGAATACCGTTTCCGGCTTCTGTAAGTAACGCATGCTCAGAAGCAAATGACGATTGCTCCGGTACAAGTAACAGCATAGGCTTACCTAGCGGCTCCTCGCGTAACATAGACGTCATTTCATTGCGGATTAACGTACTTTTACCACTCCCAGAGCGGCCAATCAACAAGCGAACCGACATGATGCGGCCTCCTTTCCAACGAACAACATTCTATTAAACAGTATAGCATATCAGGCAAGGGAGAAAAGAACGTACGTTTGCCATGTTGTAGCAATTCTTCCTCCCTCTAAAAAAACAAATCAGTCCCGCAGATTGGCTTGGTGCACGCCTTCTCTACAGGACTGATTTATACCTAAACGAGTCTATTTTACCTATTTAATCACCAAAAAGGCGATTGACTTTGACCTTGTATGAAACCTACAGCTGTGTCCGGCTGCGCACCTCAAAGATGGCGAATTTCAAGTAATGGCCTTCCTCCACACCCAAAATTTGAGGATGGTCCTTACCAGCCGCTCTCCAGTCTACCAGACGAAGGATTTTGCCGGCATCTGCCGCCGCTTCCTTAATGGTATCTAAAAACAACTCTGGCCGCATATGGAACGAGCAGCTCGCAGTCACCAGATAGCCGCCCTCATTGACCAGCTTCATCCCGTGCAGGTTGATATCTTTATATCCACGTGTAGCTCCTTTGACAGCGTTCTTCGTTTTGGCAAAGGCTGGCGGATCAAGAATGACCACGTCAAAGGTGCGTCCGCCACCTGCTGTCAGCGGCTTGGATGTATCTCCTTTGCCCCCGGCTCGTGCATTGCGTTCCTCTACACCTTTCACTTGATTGCGCAAATATTGAAAAGCATCGTCGACGACAAACTCGACGCGTTCCTCAAAACCGTTCAGCTTGACATTATCCCGCGCACTTTCAATCGCATGCTCTGAAATATCAAGACAAGTTACTTTTTTAGCACCATGTTTACATGCATTGAGCGTAAAGCTTCCCGTGTGCGAAAAACATTCCAATACGGTTGCGCCATCCCAGAATGGGAATTCAACAACCTTACCACTTTTATTCACTGGCTTCATGACCGTTGTGCCCGCATCCCCTGAGTCTGCAGCTACTTCTTGTAGCGTAATTCCACTACGTGCTCCCCAACCTGTCATCAACGGTGCTATGGCCGCACGATTTTCACGCTGGTCAAAGAAATAACCCGTCTTCTGGCCCTCTACGATATCAACCTTGATTTGCAGACCATTTTCCGTCACTACCACATGACGCGGGCAATCACCGTACAAAGGACCCTTCGTTTGTTCCAATCCTTCCAGCTCACGGATGGATACATCACTTCGCTCATATATACCAACAGGACCCACTACTTCAACGAGCGCATCCCTGATTTCTTCCCTGCGCCGATCCATGCCAAGCGTTAACAACTGCACGACTAACACATCACCAAATCGATCTACAATCAGTCCAGGCAAAAAATCAGCCTCGCCGTACACCAACCGATAAGCGTTTCCCCCGGTCACAAAACGTTCGCGGTGCTCCAGACATTTGCGAAAGCGTTGGGCAAAAAAGTTTTGATCCATTGCTTCCAGCGGCTCGTAGGACATCACACGCACTGTAATTTGTGAAGCTGGATTATAGTAACCTGTCGCCAAATAACGCCCCTGATGGTTAACGATACTGACCAAATCGCCTGCCTCTGGGTCCCCTTCGATCTTGGCTATTTCGTTTTTAAACACCCAAGGGTGTGCGTGCTCCAGCCTTTTTTTACGGCTGCGTTCTAATATTACTGAAGGCAAAATCCTTCACTCCCATTCTTGGATTACTCAAAGTCCTTAATATCGTTCCGTAAAAAAGAGCTCAGCCATGCTTGTCATGGCTGTCCCCGACAGATCATAGGCTGTTACATAAGTATTTTTACCTAGAAAAGGGGGCTATGCCCGTGTTTATACATGTTATACTCCCACTGTGCGGCGGGCTGTTTATTTTTTTGGGCGGGATGAAGCTGATGGAAGCAGCCCTCCGGCATTTAGCCGGCCCCTTCCTCACCCGCTGGCTGAACCGCGCCACAGTTTCCCCTTGGCGGGGCATGCTGTTCAGCTCAGGCGTTACGGCCCTGCTGCAAAGCAGCACCGCCGTAACGGTGCTGACGATCGGACTGGTCAACGCCGGGCTGTTGACCTACGGCCGCACGCTCGGCATCATTCTCGGCACCAATATCGGCACCTGCCTGACCACTGAGCTGATGGGGCTCCAGCTTGGCATGCTGGCTGTTCCGCTGCTCTGCGGCTCACTGCTATGCTGGAGCACTGCCGTCCTGTGGGGTGAAGCTGTCCCCAGTCGCCAGTATGCGTCCGCTGGAGCTTCACCCGGCTCCAATGGGCTTAGCCGTCCGCAGGCTGTACAATATATCAGCCTCGTCTTTGCTGGATTTTCGCTGATTCTGGCAGGTATCCGCGTAATGCAAACAGTCGGCCCCTGGATTGAGCAGGCCGGACTATTCCGCTGGTTTCTTGATCACGCTGCGGCCAACATGTGGTGGGCCTTCGCTGCTGGAGCCTGTCTGACCGCGCTGGTTCACAGTAGCGCAGCCGTCATTGGCATGGCGATTAGCCTTGCCGCTGCGGGAGCCTTGCCAGCCGATGTGGGGATCGCCATCGTCATCGGCTCCAATGTAGGCACCTGCGTAACCGCCCTGATTGCCGCTGTTGGCGGCAGCGTGTCCGGCAAATTTGTGGCCTGGTCCCACGTGCTGCTGAACGTAGGCGGAGCCTTGCTCTTTATGCCGTTGATCCCTGGTCTGGAGATGGCCGCTGCCTGGATATCTACCGAGCCCGGAGCCAAGGTAGCCCATGCCCAAACTCTGTTTAACGTTATTAGCTCTCTGCTGGTTTTGCCTCTCTGCTATCTACCTGTGTGGACGCGTTTAGAGGATCGTATATCTCCCCACAGAATCAAACGTTAATTCCTAGCATGGACAGCGCCTTGCTTAAAATGACATCATTATTGTCATATCCACCCTGGCGCTGGAGACGCCATGCTTCCTCAGGCGTATGCCACGCAACTCCTTTAATTTCTTCGATCTGTGCCTGTAAAACCCCATCCAGTGCCTCTACGAGATAATAGTGTACTTCTTTATCTACTTCCCCAAATTCTGGATGCTGATACGTATAAGCAATCATATCTACATGCTGGATAATCCGCCCGTTCAACCCTGTTTCCTCGCGAATTTCACGTAAAGCCGTCTGTTCGATTGTTTCTCCCAACTCCATTTTCCCTTTAGCCAAGGATACCTTACCATATCGGTCAGTAATGAGCTGAATTTCAAGCTGCTCCCCCTGTTTGCGAAACACAACGCCGCCTGCGGAAATTTCCTTTTTTGCTGCCATCCTGTAATCTCCCTTCCTTGCGCAACAAGGATTCCGTCCTCTCTGTAAGGAAAGGCGAAATCCTTGTTTGCCATCTCTATTGCCTGTTCAGGCTTTTTTGTTCTTACAGAGCTGTTTGCAGCCCATTCTCTAGTACGCGGACCAATTGGCCCTCACTTTCATTAATACCTGCCTTCGTCAGCTTCACGCGGCATACCTTGCCAACCAGATCCTCAGTACCTTCAAACGCCAGTTGAATATAATTGTCACTATATCCATGGAGTATGCCGCTATCTTCGGTCCCTTTCGGCGCAACTTCCGGAATGACCTCCAGCACCTGACCTACAAACTTCTCAGCATACGCCAGTTGCATTTGCTCTGACAGTTGTATCAGCTCATGCACTCGTGCATTTTTCACGTCTTCGTCCACCTGATCCTCCATACGCGCCGCAGGAGTTCCACTGCGCTTGGAGTATGGGAACACGTGCATTTCCGAAAAACCGATTTTTTTCATCAGCTCATAGCCATTGCGGAACATTTCATCCGTCTCCCCAGGGAAGCCGACAATCACATCCGTTGTAATCGCTACATCCGGCATTGCTTTGCGAATCATAAGCATTTTGTTATAAAACTCTTCTGTGGTGTACTTGCGACGCATCCGTTTCAACACGGTGTCATCCCCCGCCTGAAGCGGTATGTGAAAATGACGAACCAGCTTGGTGGAACGGTTCAGTACATCAAGCATTTTTTCATCAATCTGGCTGGCTTCAATCGAACTGATACGGATACGCTCCAGCCCTTCCACCTTCTCCAGATCCCACAGCAGATCAGATAGGTCGTAATTATCCATGTCGTCACCATAACCGCCAGTGTGGATACCTGTGAGTACAATTTCCTTGTAGCCTGCGTGCACCAGTTGACGCGCCTGTGCAATAATACTCGCAGCATCACGACTACGGGATAGACCCCGCGACCACGGAATGATGCAGAAGGTACAGAAGTTATTGCACCCATCCTGAATTTTCAAAAAGGCCCGAGTATGATTAGCAAAATCAGGCACATCCATTTCCTCAAATACACGCGTTTTCATAATATTGCGCACGGCGTTCACCGGTTGACGCGTTTCTTGAATTTCCTGTACGAACGGAATGATTTTGTCTCGATCCTGAGTCCCGATAACGAGATCAACGCCAGGAATATCCATAATTTCGGCAGGAGAAGTTTGGGCATAACAGCCCGTCACTGCCACAATGGCATCTGGATTCCGGCGAATCGCGCGGCGAATGATCTGCCGACTCTTTTTATCACCGGTATTCGTAACGGTACATGTATTGATAAGATAGACATCAGCAGTCTGCTCATCAAAGTCCACCTGTTCATAACCTTCATTTTTAAACAGCTGCCAGATCGCTTCTGTATCATAAAAGTTTACCTTACAGCCCAATGTGTAAAATGCCACTGACGGCATATTAAACCCCTCCCATTTCTCCTGTCTCATATAAAATGCATGCCAATGCAGCCATTCCTGCGGTCTCCGCACGCAAAATACGTCTTCCCAGTCCTGTAGACTGTGCCCCGGCCTGCTCGGCCTCCAGGCTTTCCGCTTCAGTAAAGCCGCCTTCCGGGCCTACCACCAGCAGAACACGCGGCATGTCCGTCGACGCCCATTGTCCTGCCAAAGGCTGGATTACATCCCGTAGCTGTTTACCCTGCTCTTTTTCATAACAATAACATATCAAATCATACCCAGCAAAAGAAGCCAGAAGTTCTTTCCACGTCATGGGCGCGCTAATTTCTGGAATCCGGTTACGGTGGCTTTGTTCAGCCGCTTCCTTCACAATCTTGCGCCAACGCTCCAGTCGCTTGCCTTCTTTTTTGGCATCATACTGCACGACCGTACGCTCGGACAAAAACGGTACAAACCCGGTTGCTCCGATTTCTGTACATTTTTGCATCACCGTCTCCATCTTGTCTCCTTTAGGAAGACTCTGAGCGATAGTGACCTGCACATGCGGTTCAGAGGTCATCTTCAACGGCTCAATAATCGTCGCCGTAACACGATCCTGCTCAATCGTATCCAATGCAGCCAGCGCTTCCCTAGATATCCCGTCACTAACTATAATTTTGTCACCACTACGGCCCCGCATGACTTTAGCGATATGCCGCGCGTCCTCACCCGCGACAATCACGTGATCTTCTAGAAATTGCTCTGCCGGAATAAAATAACGCTGCATTCTCTCTCACACCTATTCCTGGATTTTGCAAAATCCTCATTCTAAAAATAACTGTTATCCACTAACGTTCCGTACAAAATCCGAATAAATCACCAAGCAACATCATATCATCTTTTGCGCCTGTATGACCAGTCTGTTCCCTCTTCTATTCAGGTTATACCTACCTATTCTCGTAAAAAAAGGAGCCCTTAGGCTCCAAACAATCCAGTGATATAAAAAGAGAACTGCAAAAACTGTATATAAATCATCTGGGCCAGCGTGTAAAGAGGTTCAATTGTTACAGCTCGAACCTGCGGAATGACCAGGATAAGCAGAAAAATAAAGATCGACCACTGTTCAAATTGCTGAAGCTTACGGCGTACAGGAGTGGGGGCCACATCTTCCACAATCCGGTATCCATCCAGTGGAGGCAGTGGGATCAAATTAAAGATAAACAAAAATAGATTTAAATTGATCAGAGCATTGATAAACAAATAGATTGCTTGAGCTACCCGTTGGTTCTCCATCCCCGGCAATACTTGAAAATGAAGGAGCACGGCATAGATCAAAGTAGTAACAAATGCAAGCAGCAGATTGCTCAGCGGACCCGCAGCCGATACGATAATGCCCATGAGGCGCGGACGGCTAAAATTGTCACGATTAACCGGAACTGGCTTGGCCCAGCCAAAGCCTCCGATCAACAGCAGCAGCGTACCCAGCAGGTCAATATGCACTGCCGGATTTAAAGTCACGCGCCCAAGTAGCTTGGCCGTAGGGTCACCAAATTTATTGGCATAATACGCATGTGCAAACTCATGAACCGTGAACGATATGATCACAGCCAGTAAATAAAAGGGAAGAACATTTAAATTTACACGAAAAATATTTTGTAGAAAATCCATACTTACCTCTTTCTCGCCACAAACGCCAGCCAATCTTCATCCCGGCTTATTTCGGCAATCTCAAAGCCAGCTGCTTTCAAAGCAGTTTCGACAACCTCTTCTTTGTTCTTCCAAATCCCTGAAGCAATATAAATACCACCTGGTTCCAGGGCTTTATATACATCATCAATGAACAGCAGAATAATCTCTGCCAATATATTAGCTACCACTAGCTTGACCGGTAACTGGATACCCAGCGTTGGATCGCTTGCATTAAGCACAGATAGCAAATCACTTTCTTTAATGGTGATGCGTTCCTCCAGTCCGTTCAAACGCGTATTTTCCCGCGCACTGGATACTGCCACCGGGTCCAAATCCAAGGCAAGTACATGCTTCGCTCCCAGCTTTACAGCTCCAATGGCCAAAATACCGGAACCCGTGCCGACATCAATAACTTCTTCTCCACCCTTAATCACAGACTCCAGCGTTCTCAGACAAAGGGATGTCGTAGGATGCGTTCCGGTCCCAAAGGCCATACCAGGGTCCAGCTCAATGATTTTTTCCTCTTCACTCGCAGGCTCATAGTCTTCCCAAGTGGGTTTAATCGTCAGACGGTCCGACACACGCAAAGGCTTGAAATATTGCTTCCAAGCATTTGCCCAGTCATCCTCATCAACTGTTTTCAGCTCATACTGAACCTCACCCGGATCAATATCGAAAGTTCTCAATTCTTCGACGCGCGGCTCAATCTGCGAACGAATACGATCCATATCCACTTCTTCGGCAAAATAGCCTTTGATGATCGCTTGTCCTTCAGGTATGTCGTTCAAAGGCCGATCATACCACTGTCCATAGGACGTATCCCGCGGCTTGTTGAGCGAACCGGATTCTTCAATGGAAACCCCTCCTGCACCTGCTTCGTGCAGAAAATTCGAAATCATTTCGATGGCTTCTTCGGTTGTATGTATTGTAATTTCATTCCACAACATGGTTTTCATTTCCTCCTCATTTCACATGCATACATTACATTGTACTATATACATGCACAGGAGTTCAAAAAAGCTAATATTATCGAAGTTCAAAATATTTTTTGTAGAGCTTGTATATGTTGTCCACTCTTTTAGTCCAAGCACCCTTAACTCTAGTACATACAATACAATATACTAGAAAAGGAGTGATTTAGTATGGCAAAGACGGTGTTAGATTATAATGCCAGTGTTATTACACCTATCACTAATGGTATAAATCTTCCTGTTCCGATTTCTCCAGCCGGACTTGGAATTGCTACGACGTCTGTATTTATTGATCCTGCTATTTCTGGAGCTGTCAACAACCGAGTAGAGTTAAAAGCCTCGATTGGACTACGTTTTGTCGGTGCCGGCAACATTAGAGTGCTTGTACGGATTTGGAGAGCCGGCAAGGAAATTTATTACGGACTGGAATCCAATGTCTTCGATAACAATATTATTCTTAATGTCGAAACGGTAGACGTTGCGCCTCTGGGCGTGCAAAACTACCAACTGATTATTGAAAATCAAACGCCTGCGACTACTGCTTTCGTCGCCGGTCCTCTTGTTTTTAGTGCAACAGCATACAGCGGATAATGAATAGAAAGAGGAAAGAACACAAATAAGACGGGCTATCCCACAAATTATCCTTATTAATGGAGATAACCCGTCTTATTAAATTCTACTCATTGTCGATTATGATACGCTGCTGACGACGGTCAGCTACTTCGCTACGCCGGATCGCTTCTAGATCCTCAGCATCTGCCTGATCTGCCGAGAACTCTACATCTTCATTTTTAGCAGATTGCATGCGTTTGATTTTCTCCGTTTTGGTCAGCACTTTATCAAACCGTTTGTTTTTGGACATCGGTCACTACTCCTTCCAAACTTTTCACAGCATTCCACCCGCTTGTTCCACGATGGACATCGCCTGATGATGAATGGATTCATCCACCACAGCAGTCAACAAAATATCACGGCCCGTCGGTCCGCCCTGTCCTCCATCACTCATGCCACTGGCGGACGGATCAGCTGCAGCCAGTATTGCTGGAGTTGCATCTGTAAAGTCCACGCCCTGTGTCAGTGAGGACAAGCTGCTAATCTGTCCTGAAAATACAGGCAATCCGGCGTTGCCAGTAGACTGCCGCGGATACCGGCTAAATCGGTCTATCGACACATCGGCTACCCGGAGAGCTTCCAGTTTTCTAGCGGCTCCCTGTGCTTCCTCAGGACTTTTGAAATACGCCAAAATATTTTTTTCGCCCATCTCAAAATCTCCCTGTGTATTATTGAGCGCAACTGCTCTTCAAGAGCATAGAGCGTTACGCTTTGTTATATCCTGCTCATTGGCACGATTTTATATTCCCTACGAAGGCTAGACGGATCAGGCGGTATCGAGAACAGCAGGCCAAGACTGTGAACCATAGTTTGTGAAGAATATAACTTTTACGGGTGTAAAGTAGCAGCCGGAGCTTCACCTGACTTGGCCACTCCTGTCTCCCATGCAGCACGAATGACAGCATCCCGTACCTTTTGAACCACCTTCGGATTAAAAACATTCGGTATGATATAAGTTTCACTTAGCTCCTCAGGACAGATCGCATCAGCGATAGCAAGTCCGGCAGCTAGTTTCATTTCCTCATTAATCGTCGTAGCATGGCAATCTAGAGCACCCCGGAAAATTCCCGGGAAGCATAGCACATTGTTAATTTGATTTGGAAAATCGGAGCGGCCAGTAGCAAGCACACGTACATGAGGTGCGGCTACAGCCGGATCAATTTCCGGCTTCGGATTCGCCATGGCGAACACAATAGGATCAGTTGCCATGCTCTGTATATCCTCCACAGTCAGTATATTCGGGCCTGACACACCGATGAATACATCAGCTCCCACAATCACATCGGATAAACTTCCACTTAAATTGTGCGGATTAGTCATGTTCGCATACTCTGTCCAATGCGGGTTACTGTACTCCACGTCACGATGAATAGCTCCCTGTCGATCAACGCCAATCAGATTGCGTACACCTGCCTTAAGCAGCATACGGGAGCAGGCCATACCCGCCGCACCGATCCCTGCAAATACAACTTTGACATCCTCCATTTTTTTGCCACATACCTTTAATGCATTGACCAGACCCGCTAATACAACGACTGCCGTACCATGCTGATCATCATGAAATACTGGAATGTCCAGTTCCTGCTTCAACCGTCTCTCGATTTCAAAACAGCGTGGCGAAGATATATCTTCCAAATTAATGCCGCCAAAGGCAGGAGCAATCATTTTGACAATTTGAACAATTTCATCAGCGTCCTTCGTGTTGAGACAGATCGGGAAGGCGTCAACACCTGCAAATTGTTTGAACAACACTGCTTTACCCTCCATCACAGGCATAGCGGCCTCCGGTCCGATATCTCCTAATCCAAGTACCGCAGTTCCGTCTGATACGACTGCTACTGTATTCTTTTTGATTGTTAATTGATACGCTTTGGCTGGGTCATTGGCGATTTCCATACAGATTTCAGCTACACCCGGCGTATAAACTTTGGACAGCCCCTCCATCGTTTCAATTGGCTTCTTTGGTAAGGTCTCCATTTTGCCACCTGCGTGTAATTCTCTAATTTCATCTATTAAACTGCTCATATTTTTCTCCGTCCTTCCATGTCTCTATTTGGAATGAATCTCAGTCCTGTGTATAAAACTCATCAGCTCCATAATTGGAGTAACAAAGTTGCTAAAATGACCGTGCCTGCCCCTCCAATACGTGTTGCAATTTGCGCAAAAGGCATCAGTTCCATCCGATTGGACGCAGACAGAATGGCTACATCTCCCGTGCCCCCTAATCCACCGCGACAGCTAGTCACTAAAGCAGCTTCTACGGGATACATGTGAATCCATTTTCCTGTGAAGTATCCGGTAACAATCAATGCAACTACAACAGATGCGCAGGTGATGGCATAAGGAACCGTTAAAATCCCAACTACACTATCCAAAGGTACATACAAAATACCCAATCCCACCATCAAGGGCCACGTCAGACTTGCCGTTATACATTTGTACAAGTGAAAAGCTCCCTGCTCCAATGTGTTCGGCATGATCTGAATACACTTAATTAATGCCGCCGCCAGAATCATGAGGATCGGGCCTGGAATATGGAGATACGGCTCCAGCAACTTACCCACAATAAAGAAAGTGCAAGCTAACAGCAGACCTCCTCCCATCAATGGAAAAGAAATCGATTGCTCCAAACTTGCCGGAGCTAACTTATCTGCATCCTTCTCCAGTTTTAATAACCTCCCGTTACCTGAAGTTTTCGGATTTTTCTCTGCTAATCTCTTCAGAACACCCGCACCTATGATTGCAACAATGTTCCCGATAATTGCAGCCGGGATAAACTGGGATACGAATACTGCGGAATCCTTGCCCAGCACCAATCCATACGAAATGGACAACGGTAAAATGCCTTCCCCAATCCCACCGGAGATAATCGGAATGATGATGAAAAAAAATGTATGATAGGCGCTATAGCCAAAAGCCATCCCCACCACCATCCCCACGGCAACAGCTGCAATAGATCCTATAATAATGGGGGCAAAAATTTTGACAATTCCGTTCATCAGCATTTTCCGATCCATGCCAAGAATACTTCCCGTTACTAGACATGCGATGTAGAAGTAAAGAAAATTCGAGGTTTTCATAAGCGTGTGTACAGCACCCATCGCAGATGGACTGAACATATTCCAAAATACCATTAACGATGGAACCATAAGAGATAAAATGGCCGGCCCGCCAATATACTTAAGCAACGGAAGCTTGGCCCCTAGATCACTGAGAAGTATACCTAAAATCATGATGACGGCAAACCCGCCCAACAGATCGTTCGGAAGTCTTTCAGTAATTGCAGCTGCATAAACAATTAGCGCGATCACGGCATAGAGTGGAAGAGGAATAACCCCCACCTTTACCCTACCCAGCATTCTGATGCCATCTACAAAATTTTTACTCCATCTTTGCCCCTTTTGAATGACAGGCTGATTCGTAGCATTTTCCATAAATCTCCCTCCATAAAGTGAAGAATGATGATCATGTTTCCATTCTACACCTTGGAAAACGCTTTATTTGGTTTTAAAACTAATCATTCACTTTTGTAATTAAAGTAATCAGAAAGAAGATTTAAATAAAACTATTCATGATGCCTTCTGCCTGTGGCAATATTCGGTATTGGTAAACAGGACGCCCTATGGTACCGTATATGGTTTCCATGGAAAGAGCCTCAATCTCTGTCATAAAAGCCAGGTACTTGCGCATAGACACCCTGGATATCCCTGCGCTCTCCGCAATATCCTCGGTGGAAAATAGCACCTTATTATGCCGCTGGATACAATTCCATATCATAGCCAGCGTGGATTTAGTTATGCCTTTGGGCAAACGTGCCAATTCTTTAGTCAAGCTTTTATGATAAATCAGTCGGTCCAGTTCTTCCTGCGAAAGTAGGCTGCGCTCACGCACGATGCTAATGTGCTCTCGGTACCCCGTGAGGGCCTCCAAAAAACGGTTAAAGTGGAACGGCTTAATCAAGTAATCCACCGCACCGAAGTTCATCGCTTTTTTGACACTGTTCATGTCACTTGCAGCCGAGATGACAATGACATCTATATTTACACCTGTCTCCCGTATGAATGACAGTAAATCGAGGCCATTGCTTTCCTGCATATACACATCTAGCAATATCAAATCAATGGCTTGTTCAGCTATATATTTCTTAGCCTCTTCCACAGAAGAAGCCCAACCCCCACATCGAAAACCTTCTACCTGCTCCATATATTTGCGGTTAAATTCCGCAACCATCGGATCATCTTCTACAATCAGGACATTAATCATGTTCATCATTCCCCGCTATAATGTATGGAATCGTAATCTGAAAACAGCACCCTTGCTCGGCTGGGATCAACTTTATACTTCCCTGTAATCTTTTCACGCTTTGCGTCACCAGATAAAGACCCATCCCTCGTGACTCTCCCTTGGTCGAAAAACCTTTTTCAAATATAGCCTTCACAAGCCCTTCCGGTATACCCGGACCATTATCGCACATGATACAGGTCAGATAGCCGTTCTTCTGGCTTTCCTCAAAATAAAGTGAAAGGGTAATCCGTTTGTGCTCCAAAGATTCCATCGCCTCCACCGCATTATCAAACAGATTGCCAAGAATAGTAATCAGTTCATGCGTCGTTTGAGTTTGACTGGATTCGGGCAAGTAACTACCTGGAGTCAGTTCAAAATTCACCCCTACTTCTCTGGCCCGGCTTAATTTCCCCAACACAAACCCTGCCATAACTGGGTCCCTGATCTGCCGGGTGATGGAGCCAATCTCCACTTGATGATGCTCGACGGCATCCATAATGTAATGCTCCAGTTTATCGTACATTCGCAAGTGTACCATCCCCATAATGACATGCAGCTTGTTCATAAATTCATGAGCCTGCGCACGTAGTGCTTCCGTGTACAGGGACACTCCTGTCAAACGTTCCGCAAGCTGGTTCATCTCCGTTTTATCCCGAAAGGTTACAATTGCTCCCACAATTTCCCCTTTGACCCGTATCGGAACACTGGTGGTCAGCAAGGTTATTCCACCCAGCTCCATTTCCTCATCCATCTGTGGAGTACTCGCTTCCAAGACCTCTTGCAATCGAAAAGCGGATAAATAAACGGTAATCTCCTGTCCGGAGAATGAGAAATCTTCAATCCCCGCTTGCCTAAGCAGACGTATCGCTTCTGCATTCATCAGCATGACGCGACCGAATTCATCTACTGCAATAACCCCTTCCTTGATGGATTGCAACATAGCGCTGCGTTCCTCCAGCAAGCGTGCGATTTCCGGCGGCTCCAGTCCGACTAGCATATTTTTGATTTTACGAGCCAGCACAACCGCACCTCCAGTGCCAATCAACATTCCAGTGCCAATGGCGATAGCAATAAGACGGTTGTTGCCTTCCTGAGCCATCTGTACATCTTGCATGGATATACCAACAACAATCGCCCCTACCTGTTTCCCCGTTAAACTGAACACGGGGGAAAAGGCTCGCATGGACAAGCCCAATGTTCCCTTCGCAACGGACACGCTCTCATGGCCATGAAGTGCAGTATACTCGTCTCCGCCGACAAAGGCTTTGCCGATCATCCTAGCATCCGGGTGCGTTTTACGAATTCCCTTCATATCCATAGCCACGATAAACTGGATGTGATTTGCTGCTGAAACCCTCTTCACATACTCCTGCATAGAAGGAGACGAACCCGTCCCTTGCAATTGCTCGACAATAAGCGGCGTATGGGCGAGTGTACGCGCGATGGACATTGCCTTTTCTTCCAGTCCCTTCTCAGTTTCATGTTCCACTCTCTCAGCAAATAACAGGGTTACAGGCAGAAGCACAAGTGCCATAACTAGACATACTAGCAGTGTAATTAGGCCTCTGAGCTTTAATAGTGGTTTACCCCGACGTAGCTTGAGCTGTACATTTCCGATGGAACTCACCCCTTTCTACTTGATATTAAGTCTCAACAGTTCAACATGCCTATACAAAAATGGTTATGTATGTGTTTACGTGAATATAAAAAAAGGAACTATCCCGCAATTGCGGAATAGTTTCCTTTGATTCATGGTTGAAGCTCCGCGATTCCTAATTGGGCTTAGTCGCCTCGGAAGGCGCGCTTCACACGGTCAAAAAAAGACTGCTCATTCTCATGTGTCTGCTCTCCGCTAAGCGAAGAGAATTGACGCAGCAAATCCTTTTGTTCTTCACTCAGCTTACTAGGCGTTACCACAACGACCTTAATATGCTGGTCACCCTGACCTACGCCACGCAGTTTTGGCACACCTTTTCCTTTAAGACGGAAGTAAGTACCTGTTTGCGTACCTGCTGGAACTTTCAGCTTCACTTTCTCGGTCAACGTTGGGATCTCGACTTCATCTCCCAATGCTGCCTGTGAGAACGTCAGCGGAATTTCACAGTAGATATCGTCTCCCTCACGCTCAAAGAAGTCGTGCGATTTCACACGGAACACGACGTACAAGTCACCTGCCGGTCCTCCGTTGACACCGCCTTCGCCTTCACCGTTAATACGCATTTGTGCGCCGTCATCTACACCCGCTGGAATGCGGATATGAATTTTACGTTGCTTGCGTACCCGACCCGAACCGCTACAAGTCGTACATTTTTCTTTAATGATTTTACCGGAACCGCCGCAATTGGAGCAGGCGCGTCGATTAACCATGCGACCAAACGGTGTATTCTGCACCACTTCTTCCTGTCCGCTGCCGTGGCAGACGGAGCAGGTTTGTGGTTGAGTACCCGCTTTGGCTCCCGTACCGTGACACGTATCACATGTTTCCGTACGTTCAATATGAATGTCGGTTTCTTTACCGAACACCGCTTCCTTGAATTCAATCGTCATCGTATATTGAAGATCGTTCCCACGCTGCGGTGCATTCGGATCACGTCGACCATTGCCGCCGCCACCAAAGAACATATCAAAAATATCGCCAAACCCGCCACCGAAGTCGGCGCCACCACCGAAGCCGCCTCCCATGCCCTGGTTCGGGTCTACATGACCATACTGATCGTATCTTGCCCGCTTCTGACCATCGCTGAGAACATCGTAAGCTTCTTTCACTTCTTTAAATTTAGTTTCCGCGTCCGCAGCCTTGTTCACGTCCGGATGATACTGACGCGCAAGCTTACGGTAAGCCTTTTTGACTTCTTCATCCGAAGCGCCCTTCGCGACGCCCAGCACCTCATAATAATCACGCTTATCAGCCAATGTTCCACCCCCATGCCTACAACGTGTCTGCACTACATATAAAAGGAAAGCCAAAGGCACGGGATGACCCGGCTTTGACCTTCCCATCATTTCAAGGCAGTACAACCCGTAATATGCTTATTTATCTTGGAAATAACTGTTACCCTTCGGCTAATTGTTATTTATCAAGGCAGCTACGCTGCAATTACTATTCAGTATATCATAACGCATCGGTGTACCGTAAAGCTACCACTACCCGATCCGTAGCTTAGTCTTTCTTCTGGTCTTCGTCAACAACTTCATAGTCCGCGTCAACCACATTGTCGCGGCCTTTGCTGTCTGCTGCGCCATCTTGAGCTTGTTGAGCCTGTGCTTCTTGAGCAGCTTGCTCATATAGCTTCACAGACAATTGCTGAACGATTTCAGTCAGTTCTTCAGTAGCTTTTTTGATGTCTTCCAGGTTGTCGGTTTCCAGCGTTTTTTGCAGATTTTCTTTAGCTGCATTTGCTTTTTCGACTTCGCCTGCATCCGCTTTTTCGCCCAGATCTTTAATCGTTTTGTCTACAGAGTAGATCAGTTGATCCGCAGCATTTTTCGCTTCTACCAAATCTTTGCGTTTTTTATCTTCTTCCGCATGCAACTCGGCATCCTTCATCATACGTTCTACTTCCTCGTCGCTCAAGCCGCTGGAAGATGTGATCGTAATTTTTTGGCTTTTGCCTGTGCCTTTATCTGTAGCGGATACGTTCACGATACCGTTCGCATCCAGATCAAAGGTAACTTCGATTTGTGGTACACCACGTGGTGCTGGAGGGATATCTCCCAATTGGAAACGACCCAGTGTTTTGTTGCCTGCTGCCATTTCACGTTCACCTTGCAACACGTGAATTTCTACGCTAGGCTGATTGTCGGCATATGTCGAGAATACCTGCGATTTGCTCGTAGGGATCGTCGTGTTACGATCAATCATTTTAGTAAACACGCCACCTGCGGTTTCAATACCGAGGGACAGTGGAGTTACGTCAAGGAGAACGACGTCTTTCACATCACCAGTCAGTACACCCGCTTGAACTGCCGCGCCCAAAGCTACCACTTCATCAGGGTTTACGCCTTTGTGTGGCTCTTTACCTGTCAGCTTTTTGATTGCTTCTTGTACAGCCGGAATACGTGTGGAACCGCCGACCAGAACGATTTTATCGATGTCGCTGGCACTCATGCCTGCGTCTTTCATTGCTTGACGAGTAGGTCCTAATGTACGTTCTACCAGACCTTCAGACAATTCTTCAAATTTCGCACGAGTCAGGTTCAACTCCAAATGCTGTGGAACGCCATCAGCTACTGTGATAAACGGCAAAGAAATCGTCGTTGTCAGTACGCCGGACAGTTCTTTTTTCGCTTTTTCCGCTGCATCTTTCAGACGTTGTACAGCAGCTTTATCTTTGCTCAGGTCGATGCCTTGATCTTTTTTGAACTCATTTACGAGGTAATCAATAATCACTTGGTCAAAGTCATCGCCACCCAGCTTGTTATCGCCGCTTGTTGCTTTAACTTCGAAGAAACCGTCGCCCAGTTCCAGAATGGATACGTCAAATGTACCGCCACCCAAGTCATACACGAGGATCGTTTGGTCTTCGGATTTTTCCATACCGTATGCCAATGCAGCTGCTGTTGGCTCGTTGACAATCCGCAGAACTTCCAGACCAGCAATTTTACCTGCATCCTTGGTTGCTTGACGTTGACCGTCATTGAAGTAAGCTGGAACAGTAATAACAGCTTGAGTAACCGTTTGTCCCAGGTAAGCTTCAGCATCGGATTTCAGCTTTTGCAAAATCATAGCGGAAATTTCCTGTGCGGAATATTCCTTGCCGTCAATGCTTTCTTTATGGTTTGTACCCATGTGACGCTTGATGGACATAATTGTACGATCCGGGTTCGTAATTGCTTGGCGTTTTGCCGTTTCCCCTACAGTACGTTCTCCATCTTTTTTGAAACCAACAACGGAAGGGGTTGTGCGTGCGCCTTCCGGATTTGGAATAACGACCGCTTCGCCGCCCTCCATAACAGCCACACAAGAGTTGGTTGTACCTAAGTCAATACCGATTACTTTGCTCATCGGACAATTCCTCCTTCTGTATATACGAGGCCCGCAGGCCAGAATGGTTGAATCAAAATGATGTATTTCTAATGTATATTGAAAAAGCTACATGCTCACTTTTACCATCGCTGGACGAAGCACCTTGTCCTTCAGCATGTATCCTTTTTGTACCTCTTCAACGACGATGCCTTCCTCATGCTCCTCGCTCTCCACCTGCATAATAGCCTGATGGAAATCCGGATTAAACGGTTGTCCCACCGAATTCATGGCCGTTACACCCTCTGCCTGAAGCACACTCTCAAACTGGCGGAAAATCATTTCCACGCCTTTGCTGAATGACTCAGACTCCGCTCCTTGCGGTGCTGTTGCCAGCGCACGCTCGAAGTTATCCAAAACAGGCACCAACTCGGTAACCAGCTTCATAGATGCATATTTGGCAAGGTCTTCTTTTTCTTTCAGCGTACGACGGCGAAAATTATCAAAATCCGCCTGAGCGCGTAAAAACCGCTGTTGATGCTCTTCCGCCTGTGCGCGAAGCTTAGTCAGCTCTGTTTCGCTTTCTTGGTCTTCCAGTGCTGCCGCTTCATTAACCGGCTCTTCCTGCTGGCTCGTTTCGGCGGCTTCCTCTGTGCTTACATTTTGTTGTTTTTCTTCTTGGAACGCTTGTTCTTCCTTCAAAATGTTTCACCTCCTTCAAGTCATAACTACCTTTACAAAAACACGCAACAATGCACCCGCGCAGGATACAAACCGTATCCCGGCGCGGAACATGTAGTACCGCAACCTATGCGGTCTTGTTCTATTTAAACCGTTGCGTTAGCATTGCGGTCAAATCCTTAGACAGGATACCCAAAATATTAATAACTCTCGCATATTCCATCCGTGTCGGACCCAGTATGCCTATAGTGCCCAACGCTTCTCCATCTACTGCATACGTAGCAGTAATCAGGCTGCAATTGGCAAACGCCTCATGATCATTTTCAGTGCCGATGCGGACTTGAATTTCAGGTGCCCCGGCAACAGGTGTCATTAGTTTAAGCAGCGTTGGTGTTTCCTCCAGCAGATCGAGAATATGTTTAACCTTTTCTACATCTTTAAATTCAGGTTGATTGAGCATGTTCGTCGCACCGCTCAAATACAAGCGCTGATCCGATTCATTATCCAGTGCTTTATCCAGCACCTTCATAGCGTCCTCAAAATGAGACACATGCTTCTCCATCTCCTGACCAAGTGCGGTGTAAAGGCGCGATTTAAGCTGATAAATCGGCACACCGACCAGCTTGCTGTTCAGTAAATTCACAACCTTCTCCATCTCGGAAATCGAAATTCCCGGTGGAATATCTACCGTTTTATTCTCCACCTGACCGGTATTGGTCACGATTATCGCCACAGCCGTCGTTTCGTTGAGCGGCAGCAGCTGAAAATGACGCAATGAAGTATGAAAAACCTCCGGCCCAAGCAGGATGGAAGTATAATTGGTCATATGGGACAAAATGCCTGACGCATGCTGGATCACTTGCTCCATTACATTCAGCTTTTCGGCGTAAAAGGCTTTCAGTTCCCGCATTTCCATAGGCTTCAGCGTATTCAGTGGCACCAGATGGTCCACATAATAACGATAACCTTTATGAGACGGGATGCGTCCCGCTGAAGTATGGGGTTGCTCCAGATAGCCCTGTTCCTCCAAATCCGACATTTCATTACGGATCGTGGCCGGGCTGAATCCGACATCCTGCCTTTTGGATATGCTGCGGGAACCCACTGGCTCAGCCGAACGAATGTAGTCATCAATAATCGCATTCAGAATGAGTCTCTGACGTTCGGTTAACAAGCGAATCCCCCCTTGTTGTTTATCCATAATAGCATGATTGTTAAATGGAATCATTAGCACTCGTTCGCGATGAGTGCTAACCGTTAATACAAAAATACCAAACCGACCTGATCATTGTCAAGTCAGTTCAGTATTTTCAATAAACAAGATTTATCACAACAGTTTAGTTTACTGGAATGAATCCACAACGTTTACACTTTTTCACGAAAAATCTCAATATCCAGCGTATAAAAACCGTATTTATGTATAGTGACACAGAAAATAGAAAAATTCGAGACTATGTCTCCATACCATTATAGCTTCTTTGTCCTTGAGGAGGAATTAAATTTGAGAACTAATCGCCGCAATCTTTTATACGCATCGATCGCACTTTTACCTACAATTTGTATGTTTCAGATTTTAATTGAGTTGTTTCCGTATACAGGACTAGGAAGAATAGTTGCTTTGCCATTGGTTTTCATCCTGAATGCAGCCCTTATTATTTCAGTCATCCATCTAATTCGTAAATTAAGCCCCCTGTGTTGTGCCTTAATCTTGGTTCCTACAATACTTTTAAGCATATGGAATACCATTTTGTTTTACCCTCAAGAATTCAGTCCAAGTATTCCCAAGCAAATAAAATACAGTATATCGGCAATACAACATTACGATGATTTAACACTAGCCGATTGGGAAGGATATACATATAGTCCAAGCAGAAGCGGAGCGTCTGAAAGATATGTTGTCGCCTTGTATAAATATAAACACCGAGTTCCATTAGACGGCACTTCATACTTTTATAATGATACTGATTATCATAAGGACCATCCCATAAGAAGCCTGAATGGAATACCTTCCGAACTGGAGCCTCATCATCAATTCATTTGGTGGTTGCTCAAAGCATATGAGAAATGAACCAGGATTAAACAATGTAGGCTGTATAACAAACGCACGATTATGGCCTGATGAAAAAAGAACTGACCTCATTATTGACAGGTCAGTTCAGTACTTTCAACACTGCGATTTCATCACAATTGTTTTGTTTACTACAGTGAATGCAGTCGGTCCATACCTTTTCAGGGAAAATCTCTTTACTTACTACATCAAAACCGTTTTTTATAAAAAAGGAGACCTCGTAGGTCAATGCCATAATTTTAGGAATACGTTGCCGCCGTGCTTCTATAATAAGGCCCTCCACGAGCTTGGAGCCAATACCCATACCTTTATGTCCCTCAGAGATGCCAAGGGAGCGAATCTCTACCAGATCAGCGCCCAATTTGCATAAAGAACCACAACCAACAACTTCGCCGTCCACCTCTGCAACAATAAATAGCTCCAGTTGGCGCGTAAGCACTTCCCTCGAACGTGGCAGCATAATCCCCCGCTCTGCATAGCCGCTAATCATTTGATATAAAGGCTCCACATCCTCAGGAACCGCACTTCTGCACAATACATCTTTACACACTGAAGCCATCTTGCTCTCCTCCTGCCGCTTGCCGCATATAATGAATAAATATACAACATCACGCATAGAATCGCAATACTCCATTTACCTGCTTTGACAGAATGTTGTTATAAAATGATTGTCCCAGCTTACGAAGTTGAAACGTACTGTATTGAAGCCTACGACTTATGAATTTACCGTGATTGAACCGATGAACTCTGCAAATACATCATTTCCGAATAAAATGCCGCGTTCACTCAAACGATAACCGTCCTCAATTGATTCGATTAACCCCGCATTGAGCATTTTCCCGAGAGGAGCAGTAAACGTATCCTCCAATGCCTGACCGAATTGAGCTTCAAAGCGGGACTTGGATACGCCCTCTAGCATTCTCAAACCGACCATAAGAAAATCCTCCATGGCTTCCGCCGCCGGCACCTCAAAGCTATCCAGACGTGGTAAACCATTACGACTAGCCTCCACATAAGGGTTAATGCCTTTAATGTTCATATGACGCTCTCTGCCAACATATCCATGTGCCCCAGCGCCGAGACCGTAATAGTCCTCATTTCGCCAATAGGTCATGTTGTGCTTGCTCCCCAAGCCTGGTTTTGCGAAATTACTAATCTCATACTGCTCATACCCCGCTTCTTTCATGCGACGCATGAGGAGTAAATACATTTCCAGTTCGTCATCCTCATGTGGAAGTGGCAACTGATTTTTCTGGTACAGTGTATGGAAGAGTGTGTTTTCTTCAACCTTCAAGCTGTAGATAGAGTAATGAGGAAGCTCCAGCTCTAGCGCTCTACTGACGCTTTCATGCAGCATCTCCACCGTTTGGTTCGGCAAACCGAACATCAGGTCAATAGACAGGTTGTCCAAGCCAACCTTACGAGCGTTTTCCAAACTGCGATATACGTCATCTGTACTGTGAATACGACCTATGCCTGTGAGTAGCTCATTCTGAAAAGCCTGTACACCAAAGCTGAGTCGATTGACGCCGCCTTCTTTCATTACAGTGAGTTTTTCAAAATCAGTGGTGCCTGGATTGGCTTCCATGGAAAACTCAATATCTTCCGCCCAATGTGGGAAGTAAGTTCGGACGCTCTTCAGGAAATATTCCATTTCTTTCGGGTTTAGAGTAGTTGGTGTTCCGCCCCCGACAAAAATGGTTTTAATCTCTCCTGGCGGGTGAAGCTTGACTGTATGTTCCATCTCCCGTTCCAGTGCATACAGATATTCCATAACAGGTTGATCCTTGAGCACATAAGAGTTGAAATCACAGTAAAAGCATTTATTCGTGCAAAAAGGTATATGCAGGTAAACCGCTTGAGGCGCGGATGAATGTTCATGTTTTTGTATGGATGCGGTCATACCGATCCTCCTTGTCAATTCAGTGTGTGGTGATTGAAAAAAATGGCGAAGAGGGGGGAGAACGCTCCGTGGATGGATCATTCTTCCGATCGCTGTTACCCCCGGATTTTTTCTTTGTAAATAAACTTAATAGGGTAAAATCCGGGGATAAAGGCGAACGCTAACGCTTCTTCAGAACGATTCCATCCACTCTGCTGCTGCCCACCACCATCGGTCATTTTTTGTGATGTAGGTGTTGCAGTAAGAGTAAAGCATCTTTAGAAATACGCTAAAGCTACTGTTGTTATACTATTTTTGCAACCGAGATAACAAACATTCCATCTCTGGATAGCTTGCTCAAATAAATAACGTCCATTCTCCATGCACGGCAAATGCCCCATGAAAGAATGGACGAATACTTCAAGCAGCTTTACTCATCTATTTTCAGTACCGCCATAAATGCTTCCTGTGGTACTTCTACGTTACCGACCTGCTTCATACGCTTCTTGCCCTCTTTTTGCTTTTCAAGCAGCTTCCGTTTACGGGAAATATCGCCGCCGTAGCATTTGGCCAAGACGTTTTTACGCATCGCCTTAACGGTTTCACGCGCCACGACTTTTGTTCCCACAGATGCCTGGATTGGCACCTCGAACATTTGACGCGGGATTAGCTCGCGCAGCTTCTCACAGATAATACGTCCGCGATGATAAGCCCGATCTCTATGCACGATGAACGACAGCGCATCGACCTGCTCGCCATTCAACAAGATATCCATTTTCACCAGGTTGGACTGGCGATAGCCTGAAATCTCATAATCAAAGGAAGCATAACCTTTGGTACTTGATTTAAGCTGATCGAAGAAATCATATACGATTTCAGACAGCGGAATTTGATACGTAATGGTTACCCGTGTCGTATCCAAGTATTCCATATTTACGTACTCACCACGTTTGGTTTGACAAAGCTCCATCACCGTACCTACGTAATCATTAGGGACGATAATACCTGCTCTTACATAGGGCTCTTCCACATGTTCAATCCGTCCGATTTCCGGATAATTCGATGGATTGTCGATCTGGATCGTTTCCCCATTCGTCAACTTTATGCGGTAAATAACGCTTGGTGCCGTTGTAATCAGTGGAATGTTAAATTCACGTTCAATCCGTTCCTGAATAACGTCCATATGAAGCAGACCAAGGAATCCACAACGGAAGCCAAAACCCAACGCGCTTGATGTTTCTGGCTCAAAGCTGAGCGAAGCATCGTTCAGTTGTAGCTTTTCAAGCGCCTCACGCAGATCGTTATACTCCGATGTTTCGATTGGATACAGACCGCAATATACCATCGGATTAATTTTTCGATAACCCGGCATCGGTTCTAATGTTGGATTTTTTGCATCTGTCACCGTATCCCCGACACGCGTATCACCCACATGCTTGATACCAGCAACGATAAAACCAACATCACCGATGTTCAGCTCGTCCACGATGCTCATACGTGGCATGAAAGCACCAACTTCAATAACCTCAAACGTTTTGTCAGTTGCCATCATTTTAATTTTGGAACCTGCCTTGATGCTACCATCTACGACGCGGACATACACAATAACGCCTTTATATGGATCATAATGCGAATCGAAAATAAGCGCCTTCAGCGGATTATTCGGATTCCCTTGCGGAGCAGGTACGCTTCTGACCACCTGTTCCAAAATTTCCTTGATACCGATTCCAGCTTTGGCCGATGCGTGGACAGTCTCGCTCGTATCCAAGCCGATAACATCCTCGATTTCCTGCTTCACCCGTTCAGGATCGGCACTTGGCAAATCAATTTTGTTAAGCACTGGCAGAATTTCCAGATTGTTGTCCAACGCCAAATATACGTTAGCCAATGTCTGTGCTTCAATACCCTGTGCCGCGTCTACAACTAGCAAGGCCCCTTCACAGGCCGCCAAGCTTCGGGAAACCTCATACGTAAAATCGACGTGTCCCGGTGTATCAATCAGATTCAAAATGTACTCTTCGCCGTCATCGGCCTTATAAGTGAGTCGCACTGCCTGGAGCTTGATTGTAATCCCGCGCTCCCGTTCCAGATCCATCTGATCAAGCACTTGCTCCTGCATTTCACGGGATGTGAGTGCACCGGTGTATTCCAAAATCCGGTCAGCCAGCGTGGATTTACCGTGGTCTATATGTGCAATGATACTAAAGTTCCGAATTTTACGTTGTCTTGCCAATATGTCAGTCATGCCTTACCCCCACACAATGCCTAGTGTCAATCAGCTTATTATAGCAGTTGTATAGGGGGTCAGCAATATTTCTATTCTGTCACTCCGTCAAAAACAGACACAACCCATCGAATCCCCTGTCTTGATAGGTTTTGCAGCAGCCCAGCCGTTTTGTCCGCCATGGTATCCACCGAAGCTTGTTGTCCCTTGACGGCTAACAGTTCACGCGGTGTCTCCAGGTCCTGAGTATTGACATGCTGCGCAGTCGTCGAATACCACCTGGATGCCCCGAGTTCCGTCTGCTCCTCATTTTCTTCCCTTCCACTAGCTTCATTTATACCCGCTCCCGTTTTCGGCTCAACCTTAACATTTCCACTTGTGCTATACGTACCGCTATATGCACGAGCGTTAGCTGCGGGTGTATCCTCAATAACCGTCTGTTCATATCCGACTTTCTGTTGATTTACCGATTGAATCGTATCCCCGTTCCATTCCGGTCCATACACTGAACGCAGGCCAGATCCTGCCAGTTGCATACCCAGTAGAATACCTGCCCCCATGAGCAATACAAATCCAAGTGCTTTATTACGAAAATGTCCAGACATTACCTTCCCCCCTTACCGCTACCTCATTTAATTGCCGCTGTTGCTCTTTTTTGTATCCGATACGTTAGTGCCCGCTTTCTGAGCTTTCTGATCTTCCCAATACACTTCACCGATCATGTCCGCCAAAACGTCTGAGGTGCGTTTCAACTCCTCCTCGGTGTTGTCAATACCCCCGATTTCAATTAAAATGCTATGCGAAGATAAGCTTTGATTGTATTCACCGTTGTTGCCTTTGCCACCATCTTTCCCCCATACACCACGTGATACGCCATGATACGATTTTTCCAGCTTTTCATGAATACGAGCAGCAAAAGCTTCATTTTCGCGCCAATTTTTGTTGTCATGTCCGATAATAAAATACACCTTGGCATAAGAGAGTCCATTAATGGTTGCTGTTGTTTTTCCGTGACGTTGTGAATCTCGATGAATATCAAGCAAATAAGTTAAACCTTTATTTCCAGCTAAAGCTTCCTTGACTGTTTCGCGTGAATATTTATAGGAATAGTTCCAATTGTAATTTTGAACTGTAGTGGCATAATCCTTGTTTACATGCAGTGTGGATATCCCTTGCTTTTCCAGCCTCTTCTTTACGAAGTCCCCTACCCTTGACACATTGGCTGATTTAGAACCTGAATTGGGGTTGGAACTGGTTTTGCTGAGTAGTGGGTTATATGCTTCTCTGGGATGAGAATGGTAGATTAATATACGCTTGTCCCCTTTGGCCGTATCACCTGGATGATCTTCACGTGCCGGATCTGTTTGCGGTGTTGTCGGAATATCCGGCGTAGTAGTCGGTGGGTTCTCAGATGCATCTGAGCCACCAGGGGCATCCGTCGTTCCCTGATCGGGCTGATAATCCGTAGGACCCTCTACCTTTGTGTTCCCCGAACCCTTGCGCAGCAAGACAGGCGCTCCCGCAGACATGCCAGGAATTTCACGAGAAATGAGACTTTTGGGATCCTGCGGATTAATACCTGTAAGCATCTGAAAAACAAAAGGCGACCATTGTTCACCCGACAACGAAGATTGCTGCTTCTTTTGTGCCAAATGAGGTACTTCCATACCTAGCATATCCGCAAAAAAACCGCTAGACACCGAACCTGCCAATCCTTTCATCGAAGAAACAGGAGATGTTTGTAGACGATTTTCTGCCAATCCCCCTAGCCCCAAAACGACAAATAAAAGCGCCGAGCCCATGATCAGCAGCACAAGCGTATGTCCCATCGCCAAAATTTCGATACCTTTTCTTCTCCATCTTCCGACGTTCCAGGTCTGAATTTTTTTCATGTGAGCCTTGTCCTCCTTCGTCCCGTCGAAACCCGCTTTATATTCTGAACATAGGGTTCCTATCTGCTGCGGAAATCTCTTATACTTCAACTCTATGAACGGAGAACAATTGCTAGAACACAAAAAATCTCTACCACAGGTATATCACCTCCCTTTTTGAAAGAGATTAGATTCCTGTTAAATAGAGACTTTTGGTATAAAATACGATTTTACCAACCCTTGATTAATGCGTATAGGCGGCGACATTGCCAGGATCAACAGCTTCGTGCAGAGCAGCGTTCAATCCAGTAGCAATGATGTTCGCGATATCTTCAATAAATTCATCGATCTCTTTAGGAGTCACAATCAGATCATGCCCCAGCGGCTGCAGTACCTCTCTCACCAGCCCAAGTCTCTCAGGTTCTGAAATATCGTCCAACATCCCCAGGATTGCTTTTGTAGAAGCCTTTTCTTTGGTAAAATGTGTTTTCATCAGTTCGATTACGTTATTGACAATGGTAGAAGCGTAGCATACCGTCGGAACGCCGATAGCGATACACGGAACACCCATAATATCCTTGGTGATACCGCGCCGCTTGTTGCCAATACCTGAACCTGGATGTATCCCGATATCAGCCACCTGAATGGTCGTATTGACGCGCTCCAGTGAACGTGACGCCAGAGCGTCAATTGCAATAATCAGTTCTGGCTTTGTGCGATCCACGATGCCTTGAACGATTTCACTGGACTCGATCCCCGTAATACCCAGGACGCCCGGTGCAATTGCGCTCACATCTCGATAGCCCGGGTTGATTTGATCAGGTGTCAGTTCAAAAAATTGACGAGTCACCATCAAATTTTCAACGACAAGCGGCCCCAGCGAATCGGGAGTAACGTTCCAGTTGCCCAGACCTACCACCAGTACCTTTGCCGTATTAGAGATCCCTATTTTTTGTATAAAATGCTCCATTTCTTTTGCAAATGCAATAGCTACACGTTGCTGGAGCCCCGTGTCGCCTTCACGCAAGCCTGGTACTTCCAACGTGACGTAATGCCCTTGTACCCGCCCAATACGGTTGGCTCCTTCTTCATTCAGTACGTCCAGCCGTGTGATTTTGATTCCGTTATCTTCCTCCACGTTCTCACTTATGCCCGACAGAGGTACAGGCTGATCCCGTTCGGCCAGTTCTCTTGCCTCTAATGCCAAATCCGTGCGTACCGCATACTTCTGCAAATCCAGATCCATCTTTTAAGCCTCCTTGGATACCATCTTTGACTATAGTGTGCGAGACACCCAACAGGTTTATGCACATCCATTTTCATCCTGTAATTCGCATCGCCTCAGAATGTTTTCTTATTGCAATTTGAGGTGTGGCATGCTAAAATATTTTAAGTTGTGAAACGTTTGTGTTCATAAGTAATGCCTTTACAGGAGGTGAATGTAATGCCAAACATCAAATCCGCTATCAAACGCGTTAAAACTAGCGACAAACGCCGTGCGTTGAACGCTTCCCAAAAATCCGCGCTTCGTACAGCAGTAAAAGCTGCCGATACAGCGTTGGTAGGTAACGAAGCTGAAACTGCTGCTGCTGCTTTCAAAGTAGCTTCCCAAAAGCTGGACAAGGCTGTAACTAAAGGTCTGATCCACAAAAATGCAGCTGCTCGCAAGAAATCCCGCTTGGCGAAAAAACTTAACGCTCTTACAGCTCAAGCGTAAGCAAGAGCTACTTTCATACGTTAATGAAAAAAACCTGACCAGCCTTGGCTGATCAGGTTTTTTTAGTTTATAACTTTTGTTAATTTATAGAGTCAGCTTTCCACGCTACATGAGCTGACTCTATAACAGCACATGGGGGGATTAGATTGAAGCCCCCGCACCCATTTTCATCAAAAATAGCTCCAGTCCCAGTACCTTGTCAACGACACCTGTTTTCATATGATAATCCAGCTCGCCCAATTCGTAGAGAAGCTGACGCAGCTGCTCAGGGCGGAACCTCCGCGCTTGGTCCCCTGCAACTTTCACCCCATAAGGATGCAAACTAAGCTGACTGGCAATTTGTTGCTGGGAATAGCTTTGACCTGCCAGCTCTTTGACCTGCAACATAATACGGAACTGTCGCGTGATCAAAGCGGCAATCTTGATCGGTTCCTCTTTTTGCTTAAGCAACTCATAAAAAATACTAAGCGCCTTATCCAGCCGCAAATTAGCCAGATCCTCAACCATCGCAAATACGTTTTGCTCTGTGTTACGAGGCACCAGGGATTCTATATCAGCGGATGAGATCGTTCCCTGTGCTCCTGCGTACAAGCAGAGCTTGTCTATCTCGGCAGCCAAGGATTGCAGCCCGGTACCTGTAAATTGAATGAGGCTTTCAGCAGCTCCTGCAGCCAATTGCACTTCTCTTTCTCCTGCACGCTTATGGATCCAAGCTATAAGATCATCTCCACCCATTGGAGCAAAAGCAATAACCGAAGCATCACTTTTCAGCTTTTTGACAATCTTTTTCCGTTCATCCAACTTTTCAGCCTGAACCGTAAAAACGATGACGCTATAGTCAGTCGGGTTATCCATATAAGTCAACAGCGTCTCAAGCCGGTGCTCTATCTTACCGCTATCTTTGCCTGCTGCAAATACACTGGTATCCCGTACAATAATCAGCTTCTTTGGCACCAGAAAAGGCGCTGTTTCCGCCTCCTCCACGACCACCTCAATTGGCGTTTCGGTTAAATCATAAGGAATGATGGCGAAGTCACGATGCTCCTCTTCCACCACTTTCTCTTTAAGCATCTCAACAAACTGCTTCATTTGATATTTTTCACTGCCGTATAGCAAATACACTGGCGAAATGTCGCCTTTGCGAATAGCCTTAGAGGCTGTTTTTACATCCATTTTCCGTTCCCCCCACCCACTGATCGTACCCGACATCCGACCGGAAGGCAAGTCATGATACAAACGAAGGGACCCTGCCTATAGGCAGGATCCCTTCACCACCATCTATATCAACACGGCAGCAGAAAGCTCTAGAAACTTTCGGCCGTCGGGATACGACGTCGGTTCATATAGTATATTCTCTGTTTTTAAAAGTGTGCCAACTTACGGAAACTATTTTCCAGTGCTGCGCGGGACGGTGTACGTATATTTACTTGCTGTCCCATCCTGCTCCGTCTCATACATAAAGGTCTGGCTGTCTTCTGACCAGCTTCCTTTGACCCAGGCACCTTTTAGAGTACGGACTTCCAGTGTTGTTCGGTCTACACCGTTATCGGAAAGCTTATACACTTTCAGCTTTTTGCCCTCAATAGCCACCGCATAGCTACCATCTGGCGAGTTGAGCTGATCTGTAGAGCCAGATTGGGCACTATAGCTGGAAGCATTATTGTTGTCCGGAGAGACCAGTGAATTAGATACAAATCCTTCTTTACGAACCGGGTCTTGCGACACGGATGATTGCTGATCATCAGAAGCTGCATTGCTGCTATCCGTTCCTAAGGCATTGCCCGAATCCTTGGTGATGCTTTTGGAAGTCGTTTCTTTCGACGTTTCATTTGACGCAATTCGATCCTGTACCTTCAAATCCTGACTAAGCGACGAAGAAGAATCATTCGTACTTGTATTACCATTATTATCGTCCTGAGCGGTACCCGTATCCGCTAGGGGTGCTTTTTCCATTTTCGGTTCCACCTGTTCAGCAGGAGCAATCGTGGATCGATCAGATTTTTCCTGACTTAACTGTTTGTCCTCAGATTTAGGAGCATCTCCAGCAGACGGATTTTCCTTTGTCACCTGACGATCCATACGTAGCTGCCCCTGCCCTTCATCCTGACGAGAAGAATGTTCAGCTGGTGCAGACTTCGTCGAATCTTCCTCCCCAGCTCGCTGATCGTCACGTTTCCCAGTATCCCGTTTGGAAGAGTTCTTTTCATCGTTTGCACCTTGTTTGCTCAGGTCAGGATCTTTATCCGCAGGTAGCTGAGATGCATCCGTTCCTTGCCCCTGCTCTGACGGCTGCTGTGTAGAATCCGAACCAATGGCTGCATCACGGCCTCCACTGCCATTGGCTGTACCTGGAAGAATTTCCGTCTGATTCTGCGGATTCGTCACTTCGGGCGTCTGGGTTGTAAGTATGCCTTCCGCATCCTGCACTGTTTTAGGCTCGAAGTTAAACACTACAATCCCCAGTACAACAGCAGCGGCAGCCACGCCCATGGCAGCGCGTCCAGCCATTCGGTTCCACCAAGGTGTAGGCTGGGTACTTTGTCTAGGCACTGGTCCAGGCTCTACAGCCACAGGCTGCATTTCCTGAAGCGCACTTCCCTGTTCTTCACGTGCGCGGTCAATGGCATCAAGCTGAGGCATGATGGAATCCACCAGGCTGAACGCCGGGGAAACCGCAGGCAATTCCTCCAGCTCGCGAGAGAGTGTCTGAAGAATAAGAAATTTTTCCGCACAGTCCGGGCAAGTCGCAATATGGTTCATTAATTGGGACGTCTCTTCTTCGCCCAGCTCATGATCCACATAACGCTGCATCCAATCCATCACCTCTTCCCCACACTTCATCCTGATACACCACCTTTCTGATATTCCTGAAGTAGCCCTTGCAATTGCTGTCTTGCACGATATAAGTATGACTTGACCGTATTTAGCGGCAAATCCAGAGAATCTGCAATCTCGTTATAGGAGAAATCCTGCAGATATCTTAAGACAATTACCGTCCGGTGGTGCTCCGGAAGTTGTTGTATAGCCTCACGAACATCCTGTGCCATGTAAGAGGTCAACACCTCGACCTCCACGTTTTGGGGATCGTTGAATATCATGTCGTGCTCGTCAATGGAAACCGAGGGCTTCGTTCTTCTGAATTTGTCGATGCATATATTCGTTACAATGCGTTGGACCCAAGTTTTAAACTGCGCTTTTTCCTCATAAGAGTTAATTTTGGAATAGATCCGTATGAGGGCTTCTTGTGAAGCATCCATGGCGTCCTGCTCATTGTTTAGAATGTAATATGCCGTACGGTACACATGCTGTTCTATCTCTCTTAATAGGGTAATGAGAGCGTCGCGATCGCCCGATTGAGCGGCTCGAATGAGTCCCTGCTCTACCACAAAGGATCCCCCTCTCCCTGCAATATTACAGACGTATCCCTTTTGCAAATTGTTGCAGGATAGACGTCTGACACTAATTTTATTTTTTTAACAAAAAAAATTATACCAAAAAGCCCAGATTCCCCAGCGTATCCTCCCTTAGAATAACAGAAAAAGGGAAGGTAGTCACCTTCCCCTAGCTCCTACATACATCTAAATGCTAGCCTATCGAGCTGCAAGATCATATTGTTACTTCTTGGAAACCAAAAAATCAGATATGAGTTCTAATTGATAAGTCAGAGCAATCGGATCTTGAAAATAAAAATCGTCGATTGAGTATTGATATACTTTACCTGATTTAACGGCAGAAAGGTTCTTCCACACACTTTTAGATAAAATATCTTTTCCTTGGTCTGTTCCGTCGCCTCTAATACCCAACATTAAATAATCGGCATCGCCCAGCATCTCCGGTAAAGCCTCTATTGAAATGCTGGCCCATCCCTTCTCGAACGCTGCCTTTTCTACCTTCTCAGGAGCATGAAGTCCCAGCTCATCATAAAGTATGGCTCCTCCACGTCCATAAGATTTTCCATATAGATATAATTCTTTTCCTGTAATCTCAAAAATAGCGATTTTTTTGCCCGAATCAATGACGTCAGACAAAGCCTGTTTCTTCTCAGCAATCTTGGTTGCAAAATCAGCCAGGCAATTCTTCGCTTCCTGCTCCTTGTTTAACACTTTGCCCAGCTCCATCAGACGGTCCTTATATTGATATTTACCATATGGAATAAACACTGTAGGCGCTATTTTTTTCAGATTTTCATATGCTTTCTCATCATAGGTAATGATCAAATCCGGCTTCAGGGTGATCACCTTTTCAAGGGACAATGCGGAACTGTCACCGATATTTGCAACACCATTCAAATATTTTTTATAGTATGGAGCATCAAATACAGTGTCTGGAGCCCCTACAGGTGTAATATCAAGTGCTAGCACATCACCTACATAATCATCGACTGCCACTACGACACGCTGGGGATGCTCAGGAAGAGTAATTGTACCTTTATCACTTTCATATGTACGTGTGGCAGCTTCATCTCCAGTTGATGTGGTCTTGAGAGCAGTCGATTGACCGCTTTCTGTTACAGTCCCACCCCCACTTGTAGCGCATGCACTCAATACCAGCATTAACGAAATGATGAACAAACAAGCTGATGCTCTGAATTTAAAATAACTCACAATATTCCTCCCATTAATAATGATTCTCATTTTCATTACTCATATGATTCTATCAAAGCTTACAGCTACTGTCCATGCAGATTGGATTCAAAGCAAACAGCCCACTCCTGAGAGTGAGCACCCGTTTTAGTGTGTTGTTGTACTGATAAAAAAGGATCGAAAAAACTATTTGCGTTGGTACCGCACACTCAGTTTTCCTTGCTGTGCTCGAATCTGTATCTCTCCCATCGTATCTGTTCGATATATAGCAGAATTAACTGCCGATAAACGTTCCAATACCGCTTCATTCGGATGTCCATAAGTATTGGTCGCACCGACCGAAATAACAGATACTTTCGGTCGCCAGTAGGATAACCACTCTTCCGAGGTGGAGTACTTGCTGCCGTGATGTGCTATTTTCATGACATCTATAGCTTTCCTTACTTCCCCCGTTGCTCCCTCATCTTTCACACTTGATGAAAAACGAGTTAATTCAGAGAGCAACGACGACTCTGCTGCATCATCCATATCTCCTGTGAACAAAAAAGAGGCTCCCTCCATTTCCAATATCATGGCAACAGAGTAATGATTCTGTTCCTTCATAACAGGCAACTGCTCAGATTCGTTCTCCGGTAGTGTAAACGGATAGAGAAAGCGGATTTTCGTAGCCTGGTCTGGTTCCCATTCCATACTATGATGTGCACCATACAGCTTGATCTGCTTGTCTAAAGCCGTGTTCAACAGCTTACGGAATGGGGTTTTATCTGTCAGGGTACCGTTAAAAAACAAAGTAGATACGGGAATCTGGTCAAGCACAGCCTGTAGTCCTCCGGCATGATCATGATCTCCATGCGTTAAAATGACAGCGTCCAGGCGATGCACACCTCGTTGCTTTAGCAAGGGTACAATCGTATCTTCACCCACCTCGTAGGGATCTGCACGCTTGCGCCAAGCATTTTTCCCTGTCGCAAAATCCATTGTACCCCCACCATCAACCAAGATATGTTTCCCGCCCGGCGTTGTAATTAAAATGCTGTCACCTTGGCCCACATCCAGATATTGAACAATTCCCGTATTTCCCTCACCAGGAGATTGGTAACCTGTATACAATATTCCAAGCCAAGCAATAACACTTAGAGCCAGTGCCAAATGACGATAACCATTCCACTGTCGACTTGCAAATTTCCCTGCTCCCTCAGGTTCAGGAGCCGTATGCAATATAGCCGCCCATTCTGGAGAAGCTGCTAATCCTGTATATATAGGTGATGAAATGGCAGTAGAATTCAAGACGGTAATGTCGTTCGTTTGCCTGCGGGATGTCAGCCACCTTTTGAGCCAGTACAAAACACTGTACAGAGCTGCGTAATACGCCATGACCCACAGGATGGAAGAAGACGGCCAAATACTCACATAAGCATCATCTACATTCAGCCATTTCACTAGTAAAAAGGTCAAATCGTTCAATTGCTCTGCCGGCCACGCAAGAATACGAGCCCCATCCCCCCACAAAAAGGAAAGCCCCATCGCCACCGTACCTAATGGAAGCACGATATATGTAATAAGGGGTACAAGCACAAAATTGGCCGCAAATGATAACAACGAAAATTGATTAAAGTAGAATACCGTCATTGGAAACGAAACAAGCTGTGCCGTAATTGTAATCGCAACTTCACCGCCGATTAGGAAAGGCCATTTGGCGAAAAACGGCTTCATAAGCGGCATATAAATGAGCAACCCACCTGTCACCAAAAAGGAAAGCTGAAAGCTGACACTAAGTAGATAATATGGATTCCAAATCAGCATGAGCAACGCGGATATACTTAGAATATTAAGTCCGTCTTTGAGCATACCTCGTCGGGCTGCAAACAAGCCGATCATCGCCATAATTCCCGCCCTCACAACAGAGGGAGAAGCACCTGTCAGCAGGACATAAGCCGGAATGAGTATCATCACGACCGTAAGAGATGTCTCGCGGCTAACTCTTAGTAGCTTGAGTAAATATAATAGTGTAGCTGCATATACCGCCACATGCATCCCCGATATTGCTAAAATATGCGTTAAACCAAGCTGCGTAAACTCGTTATACGTTGCTGGGTCCAACTCATCTGTTACCCCAAGTACCAGTCCTTTCATATATCCCGCGTGATGAAGTGATGTAAATGCCGATTCCATTCTCTGCCCTAGCTGCTCCCTAAGCTGATCATTCCATCTGAACAAAGTGTAGCGGTTCCAAAGTGAAGCCTCCTGCTTCTGTAACGAGGCTGCCCCATCGCCTTTGAAAAGCCAGTGGATTTCCTGTGTGTGCAGGTATTCACTGTAATCAAAGCTACCAAAGTTCCCCGCTTTTGCAGGAGCCTTTAAGGTGCCACGCAGTAGGATTGCATCTCCACGTTGCCACGCTGCCGCAAGTTGCTGTTCCTGCTTGGCAGCCAACTTGATATGAACAATGACCTGTTCCGAAATTAGTGCACGATTCTCGTCCTTTTTCGAATGACTTCCGTAGTGATTGATTGAGGTGACTCTCATCTCAAACTGTGTTCGATCACCATCTACCTGTACTTCAGAAGCGATAAGCCCTGCTGCTTGAACAGACATGTCTTCCACCATAGAAGACGATACATGGAGAGCATCGGGAATACTGCTAACATTATGCGTATCATGCCAATACCAATGAAATCCACCCCCGCTGAATGCAAGCCAAAGTAATACCATATGCCGGATGGGGATTTTCATCCATAAAGCTATAAGCGGAAAGATCAGGGTAACCCCCGCCCAGAGCAACAAAAGCATCCGTCCAGAATACAGACATGCTCCCGCACTTCCTGTAATCCAACAAACAGTAAGGGTCAATATAGGTCTAGTTAACACAAGCTTAGCTTGAATACAATCACCTTCCGGTAGCAAACATTGCTTTTTGTCCAAAATAAGCAAAACAAAAAGAACCTCTGACAAAATAGCATTCGTCAGAGGTTCTTCCTCGTTTACTTTTTAATTCATTACATCCATCAGCGTTTCTTTCGGTGGATGATAGGTCTTCAGCATACGAAAGGCGATTCCCTTTTCCTCCATCATAGCACGAACCTTGTCGGCATCTTTGGGATAAGGTCTGTGGTATACAATCTCCACAATACCGCTGTTCGCCAACATATTGGCACACGTCCAGCATGGCTGGTCGGTGACATATACTGAAGAGCCTTCACGATCAATTCGGTCAGTAAACAGTAGCAGGTTCTGCTCCGCATGAATAGTGCGAATACATCGCTGCTTCTTAACCATTTCCTCGCGCCCATCACGTTGAACGACCTCATACTCCTCTGAGATCATACAGCCTGCCTCAGAACAGTCAGGCACCCCGGATGGTGCTCCATTATAGGCCGTCCCCAAGAGCTTTTTACCTTGTACAAGTACGGCTCCAACATGACGCCGCGCACAGCGCGAACGGGTGGATACCATATAAGCGATATCCATGAAATAGGTGTCCCAGTCCTTGCGTACATCTGCACTCATTTCCATCTCTCCCGTATAAACAAGTTAAAACGTAAACCATATCCGCTACCGCCGTTCTCAGGGCCTGTACATTGTAATCTTATATAAGTTACAAGCTGACATACGGCTTCATTTTCGCCAACATTTTAGCTCCGATTCCCTTTACATGATCCAAATCGTTCACACGTTTGAACGCCCCATGCTGATTACGGTAGTTCAAAATAGCCTCGGCTTTTTTAGCCCCAACCCCTGGTAGCTCCATTAACTCGGCAGCAGTCGCCGTGTTGATGTTTACCTTTTTTTCGCCGGAAACGGGTGTAGTAACCGAATCACTTACCGTATTGGTCCTACTCGTCGTTGCACCACTCGAACTAACAATACCTGTGTCTGAGCTCGGATTCGCAACACCTGACTGCTTTACGGTACTTGAATTTCCCGCAATAGAGTTTTCGCTCACAGCAGCAGATACACCAGTAGAAATCTGCACAGTATCACGTTTCACATTGTCAGCGGCTTCGGCATTCCTACTGCGCTCAGCTTTGTCTGAGGGTTCTTTTACAGCAGGCTTTTTCTGGGCATAGTCACTGCTGCGCTGCGACTCATTTGGCTCTGAATCCATCGCCACAGCCTGCTCCACCTTATGGTTAAGTAAAGTCCACTCTTCTTGCGGCTCAGAGCGCTGTCCTCCGGCAAATAAAATAAGTCCACTCCCGATTACAGCAAGCGTTATCGCTGTTCCTGTCCATACGCGTTTCATTTCCGTATCGTCCCCTACTCCACATGGATTTCGGGAAATTGAGCCGACTGAAAACACCGTCTCAATCAAACAGAGCAAGTCTGTTCAATTCCCGTTAAACCGGAGGGTGCAAACAACCTCCATACGGTCTCGCTGTGAGCATTTTTACAAAAAAGTGGTACGACCCCGGGCACGATCTAACATGCTCAGACATAAAATTCGTCATGTCGGCCAAGACCAGGCGCATACACTAAGAAGAATGACAGCTGACAGCACAGCGTCTATACCGCAAAGTATGAAAGGAGGACGTTGAACAATGAAAGTTGGATTTATCGGGACTGGCAGCATGGGAAGTCTGCTAATTGAGTCTTTTATTAATTCTAACGCACTCAAGCCGCAGCAAATATCAGCAAGCAATCGAACGCATTCCAAGGTAACCGAGCTAGCCCGTCGTTATCCAGGTTTGCATGCAGCCCAAAGCAACCGTGAAACGGCAGCGGAAAGCGATGTTTTGTTTATCTGTGTGAAGCCGCTGGAATCAAAAGCCGTAACGGATGAAATACGCAACGTCATTACAGAAGAGCAAATCGTCGTATCTATCACAAGCCCGGTGCAGATTCGTATTTTGGAGCATGCACTGAAAGCCAAAGTGTCCAAAATTATTCCCAGTATCACCCACCAAGTGGGCAGCGGAGCCTCACTATGCATCCATGGAAGCCGGATTACAGAGGAGGACCGCACCCTTCTGGAAGAGCTTATGTCCCACATCAGCAGGCCGATTCGGGTTAAAGAATCTTATACTCGAATCACGTCGGATTTTTCGAGTTGCGGTCCTGCTTTCTTGGCCTTTTTTATGGACCAGTGGATTCAAGCCGCAGTTCAAGCTACAGGTATAGACCGTACGGAGCTATGCGCCCTGGCCGGTGAAATGATCATCGGCACTGGAAAGCTACTCACGGAAGGCGGGATGACACCAGCCGAGTTACAGGCCAGAGTGGCGGTTCCCGGAGGTATTACCGCCGAAGCTCTCGCACTGTTGGACATCAGCCTGCATAGTGTCTTTCCCAAGCTGATACAAGCCACGCACAACAAGTATGAAGAAGACATGCAAAAGGTGGATGTCTCCTTCGGCTTAAAGCCAATTAACCGGCAACAATATTAACCAGCTTACCTGGTACAGCAATTACCTTGCGGATCGTTTTGCCGGCCAGTGCCTGCTGAACATTGTCCAACGACACAGCGAATGCTTCCATCGCTTTAGCATCAAGATCCTTGGCAATCGTTGCACGCTGCACAATTTTACCATTCACTTGCACAACAATTTCCACTTCGGCGTCCACCGTCCATGCTTCATCATAAGCAGGCCAGGCCGCGTAGGTAATGCTATCATTGTGCCCCAGCAGCTGCCACAATTCCTCGGCCAGATGGGGTGCAAGCGGCGACAGCATTTGCACGAAGTTTTCCATTGCTGCACGCGGCAGAAGGTCTGCTTTGTATGCATCGTTGGTGAAGATCATCAGCTGGCTGATCGCTGTATTGAAGCGCAGTGCATCCAGATCTTCAGTTACTTTTTTCAGCGTTTTATGCCAAGTACGATTGAACTCATCGCTACCGCCGTCATTTGTAATTTTATCGTTCAGGCTACCATCCTCGGAAACAAACAGGCGCCATACGCGGGACAGAAAACGATGTGCTCCCTCTACCCCATTCTCATTCCATGGCTTGGTCGCTTCCAGCGGCCCCATAAACATCTCATAAATACGCAGCGTATCGGCGCCAAACGTATTGACAATATCATCAGGATTAATGACATTACCGCGTGATTTACTCATTTTTTCATTGTTGTTGCCCAAAATCATACCCTGGTTGACCAGCTTATAAAAAGGCTCTTTCGTTTCCACTACGCCGATATCATACAGTACCTTATGCCAGAAACGGGCATACAGCAAGTGAAGAACCGCATGTTCCGCTCCGCCAATATACAAATCAACAGGCATCCATTCACGTTGTTTCTCTTTGGATACAAGCTCTTTGTCATTTTTCGGATCAATAAAGCGCAGGTAATACCAGCAACTGCCTGCCCATTGCGGCATTGTATTTGTCTCGCGGCGTGCTTTCATACCTGTCTCAGGATCAATGGTTTCGATCCAATCTGTTGCGTTCGCCAGCGGGGATTCACCTGTACCGGAAGGCTTGATATTGTCCATCTCCGGTAGTACGAGCGGAAGTTGGTCCTCAGGAACCGTTTTGATCGTTCCATCTTCCAGATGAATTACCGGAATCGGCTCGCCCCAATAGCGTTGACGGCTGAACAACCAGTCACGCAGGCGATAGGTGACTTTGCCGTGTCCTTTGCCCTCAGCTTCCAGCCATTCAATCATCTTCGGAATCGCTTCCTCGTTGGTAAGTCCATTCAGCGGGCCGGAATTGACGTGCGGTCCATCCTCAGTATATGGCTCATTAGCCACATCTCCACCTTGGACAACCTCAATGATATTCAATCCGAATTGCTTGGCAAATTCCCAGTCACGCGCATCGTGAGCAGGTACAGCCATAATCGCTCCAGTTCCGTAGCCTGCAAGTACATAGTCAGCAATCCAGATCGGCAGCTTTTCGCCGTTCACCGGATTCACTGCATAAGCTCCTGTGAATACGCCTGTTTTATCCTTGGCCAGATCCGTACGCTCCAGATCGCTTTTACGAGCAGCTTGTTCACGGTACTGTTGTACAGCATCCTTTTGCTCAGGCGTAGTGATAATATCCACCAATTCCTGCTCTGGTGCCAGCACACAGTAGCTTGCGCCGAACAGTGTATCTGGACGGGTTGTAAACACTGTGAGTTGCTCGTCATAGCCTTCAATTGGAAAACGAACCTCTGCCCCGGTAGACTTACCGATCCAGTTCCGCTGCATATCCTTAATACTCTCAGACCAATCCAGTTCCTCCAGATCCTCCAGCAGACGATCCGCGTATTCCGTAATTTTCAGCATCCATTGACGCATTGGTTTACGGACGACCGGATGACCGCCACGCTCACTCTTACCGTCAATAACTTCTTCATTCGCTAGCACCGTTCCCAGCGCCGGGCACCAGTTCACAGGTACTTCAGCTACATATGCAAGGCCGCGCTTGTACAGCTGGATGAAGATCCACTGTGTCCATTTGTAATAATCAGGATCCGTCGTGCTGATTTCACGATCCCAGTCGTAGGAGAAGCCGAGCGATTTGATTTGACGGCGGAAGTTATTTACATTTTTCACCGTAATTTCGCGTGGGTGCTCCCCTGTATCCAGCGCATGCTGCTCGGCAGGCAGACCGAAGGCGTCCCAACCCATCGGATGCAGTACGTTGTAGCCGCGCATTCTTTTATATCGTGAAACAATATCCGTAGCTGTGTAGCCCTCTGGGTGGCCTACATGTAGGCCGGCTCCAGATGGGTACGGAAACATATCCAAAGCATAAAACTTCGGTTTGCCCGGCTCTTCCCCGGTGCGGAACGTCTTGTTCTCATCCCAATATTTCTGCCATTTTGGTTCAATACTTTGCGGTTGATAGCCGTGCTTCGGCTGTGTGTCTGTCATTGTCTTTTCCTCCTCAAACGGTATGCAACAAAAAAACCTCTGCATCCCGTAGCGTGTCAGCGCTAGGGACGAGAGGTTATATTCCCGTGGTACCACCCTAGTTAGCAGAAAGCGTTCTTCGCGTTCTACTCCCTTTGCACCTGATAACGGAGGTGATCCGATGCGGGTTAATAACAGGATACAAGCACCTGTATAGGGCGTTCCTGCGTTGGACGCATATCTCCGAGGCGAGTTCACTTTGCACTGTCAACCGGCTTGCACCACCCGCCAGCTCTCTACATGTCCAGACAAAGCTACTATTCCTCATCAGCGATTGTTTAACCGTTAATAATGGCACTATTATATTGAAAACCGCGAAAAAAGTCAAATAAGGACTACCTTTGGTGTTAAAGACCCTCTTCATACTAATTGTTCATGACACATGCATACGAATGTTTTATAATGATTTCGAATTAAATCGCTTCAAGTTGAGATGAGTTGAGATAAGAAAGGTGAGCTGAGAAATGGCACAGATTAAAATTTACGGAATAAAAGAAACTCTAAATCCAATCAAAAAGCAACTTTCAGAGGTGATTCATTCTGCTGTGGTGGATGCGTTCAAATATCCTCCTGACAAGAGGTTTCATCGTTTTTTTCCTATGGATCAGGAAGACTTTATATATGCCGATGGTCGCTCTGAGGCGTACACCATTATTGAAATCAGTATCTTTGAAGGCAGAACGACAGAAGCTAAGAAGCAACTCATTAACCTGTTATTCCAAAGAATTAACGATCTTTTGGGTATTTCTCCACAGGATCTTGAGATTACTATATTTGAAACACCCAAACAGAACTGGGGCATTCGGGGTGTACCGGGTGATGAGCTTCAGCTGAGCTATAAAGTGAATATATGAGTGCAAAAAGACGCCCTTCATGTCATCATGAAAAGCGTCTTTCTTTTCCCATACTCGCTAAATGAAGCCTTGCTATTTTACAGCAACATAAAACAGTCTCGCCGCGTCATCTTCTGCTTCTACCCATTCAAAATCCGCATATACCTTCACATCACGAAAACCCGCTTTGGACAATTCTGCCTTCATCCAGTCTGGGTCATAGGCACGTTGTACATGTATTTCCTCGAAACGCTGGTATAGATTGCGTCCTACTTGTTCTGCTTTCGCAAAGATACTAAGATGATGCTCAATTTCACAACGGGGAGTGTCCAACGCACATGTCCAGATATACGAGATAGAGCGTTCATCCAGTACGAATGGTTGCTCTTCATCATAACGTAAAAACGTCTGCGGATGATGTACATCGAACAAGAAGGTTCCGCCAGGCTTCAGACCAGCATGCGTTCTGCGAAAAGTAGAAATTATATCTTCTTCCTCCAACAAGTAATTCAGACAATCGCAAAAAGAAATTACAGAATCCACAGGCTCGGGCAAAATCCATTCTCTCATATCCTGCTGTATCCAGCGAACGCTTCCCTCACGAAACAATCGCTGTCCCTGTGGAGTGGTTTCCATTTTGCGGCGGGCTACTGCCAGCATGTCAGAGGATAAGTCGATTCCAGCCACTTCGAAGCCCGAGTTGACTAGGGGAATCGTAATCGAACCCGTTCCGCAGCCCAGCTCGGCCACCGTATGCGGCATCCCGTACTGATCCCAAGCCTGCCGTGCAAAGCGCAACCAGTCCGGGTACGGCATGTCCTGCATCAGCTCATCATACACATAGGCAAACTTCCGGTAAGAAGCCATTTTTTATTCCCCATTCCCGTCCTTCGGTTCAGGTATATTCTCCACCAGGTAGGTCCAGTTTTCCTTTTGTGTAACCAGTCCTTCCTTCATCAGCTTGCCCATCGCACGCTTGAAGGCGGATTTACTGATACCAAACCGTTGCTTGATAATATCCGGCGGTGTTGCGTCGGAATAAGGCATGCCGCCGCCCGGACGCTCTTTCAGAAAAGCAATCAGCCGATCCGCATCCTCATCACGGCCTACTTCCTTGCGTGGTGACATCGCCAGATTGACCCGACCGTCTTCCCGAACAAGCGTGACCCGTACCTTGACCTCTTCGCCCAAGCGAAGCATCCGGTTACGCTCCGAGGAATGAATCATTCCAATCGCGCCAAAACCAAGCACACCTCCGTCCACCAGGACGAATGTGCCCATCTGAAGCGGCTTGTACACAGTCGCCTGCACCCATGTATTTAACCACGAATCAGGGGCGTGGAAGCACAACGGAGCCAGCTCCTGTTCCCCTGCCAGCTTAGCTCGCAATCTGCCTTGCTTGTCATGCTCCATAATGGCATACACGTAGTCGCCCACCCGAGGATGCAAATCTCGGTTTTCTGGCAACTCACGAATCGGCAGCAAAAGCTGACGACCCAATCCCATCTCCAGGAAACAACCCAAACGCGGATGCACATCGGCCACCTCAAGCTTTGCCATTTCGCCCAACGACAAGAACGGCTTTTTCATAGTTGCGGCCAAACGGTCCTCTGTATCGTGAAAAATAAATACCTCCAACCGTTCACCAACTTCTATTTCACGTGTCAGCTCCGTATAATGCAGCAGCACATCCTGCTCACCAACAGTGAGAAAATAACCGAAAGGAGATACCTCACGATCCACCATAATGGTGACATAAGTACCGGCGATCAAACTCATACCTTTTCCACAACCTTAGCATCCGACCAGAGTCGTTCAATGTTATAGTATTCGCGCTCGTCGCGATGGAAGACATGCACTACGACATCCCCCAAATCCATTAGCACCCAACGGGCGGAATCCATTCCTTCGATTCCTTTGATGGTTACACCTTCATCATGAGCGCGTTTGCGAATTTCTGTTGCAATCGCCTGTACCTGTGTATCCGAATTACCGTGGCAGATGACAAAATAATCAGCTACTAGTGATATTCCCCGCAAATCCAGTGCGACAATATTCATTGCCTTTTTATCATTTGCAGCATCAACCGCTGTTTGCATTAATTGCTCATTAGTTAGGGTCATTCATGAACCTCCGTTTTTCTCTGTTTTAGTTGTTGAATCAAGTCATTGCGCGACAAGACTGTCAGTGGAAAAATAACCTTTTTCTTTTCCAGCAACAATGTAATCGTGGAGTCAAATCCAGCGATAAGGCCCTGCTCCAAGCTTTTCTTTGCCTGTTTACGGATATGCTCAACCCCCGGAAAATCCCGTCCCGGTTCGATGTAATCAGCGAGACACACGACTTTATCCAGCAGGCTCATACCTACGCGTCCTGACGTATGCCAGCGGATCGCATTCCTTATTTCCGGATCATCCACTCCGTAATCTCTTGCTGCAACGCAGTATCCTACCTCTGAATGCCAGAGCTGCTTGTCATGTTCCAAAAGCTCCTGATCACATTCGGGATGACTGCGAATCACCTCTTCCATCTGCTGGACAGGCCAATATTTCGCTACATCATGCAAAATAGCCGCCAGTTCGGCCTTATCCGGATCTGCTCCATATCGCTGCGCAAGCTCAACTGAGGTATGCATAACACCTAGTGTGTGCTTCCAGCGCTTTTCAGGCATTTGACCAGATACGGCTTCCATTAATTGCTCACGGCTGTACTTCATACAAACCGCCCCTTGTAATATAGTCATGCACACGATCAGGCACAAGATAACGGATGGTACGCCCTTCCGCAGCACGCTCTCGAATATCCGTCGACGAAATGTCCACCACTGGCATATCCGCAAGCAGTACCTTGTCCTGCAAATAATGCGGCAACTCATCCAACGCAAGCTGGAACCCTGGGCGCCGAACACCAATAAAATAAATTCGCTGCGCCAGTTCCTCAATTCCCTGCCAATGAGGCAAGTAGTTCACCATATCCGCACCAATAATAAAATAAAAATCCACAGCAGAGTGCAACTCCTGAAGCTCCTTGATCGTGTCAATGGTATAGGATACTCCCCCGCGAAGCACTTCAATATCCAGCACTTCAAAAGCAGGATGACCCGCTACCGCTTCACTCGTCATCTCCAGACGCTCCTTACCGCTCGCCCCCGCCTGATGCTTGTGCGGAGGAATATGAGAAGGCATAAACCATACTTGATCCAGACCATAGGCATCTCTTGCCGCTTCTCCAGCCAGCAGATGTCCAATATGAATTGGGTCAAATGTACCACCCATAATACCGATTTTCATAATTTTCTCCCCGCGTGTTATCCTCTAGGCAACTCGATTTCCTTATGATCACGGGATTCTTTGTACAAAATAATAGTGCTCCCGATGATCTGAACAAGCTCAGAACCTGTCTCCGCGGCCAGTTCTTCCGCAATTTCATGTTTGTCGTCCAAACAGTTGTTCAAAATTTGCACTTTCATCAGCTCACGCTTTTCAATCGCATCGTTGATGTGACGCATAAGATGCTCATTCGTACCGTTTTTGCCTACTTGAAAAACCGGGTCCAAATGATGCGCCATTGAACGCAAATATCTTTTTTGTTTACCTGTTAACATGTATATTTAACCCCTTCGTCGCCACATATGCAATGCAGCATTTCCATAATTTTAATGTACAATCTTACTTACGACAGGCTACTCAGCACAGCCACTCTCATTTGCTCTACAGCAGGGACAACCCCTGTAAAATACTCAAAAGCCACAGCCCCCTGGTACACGAACATGCCCAAGCCCCCATGTACAGTGCAGCCGCGCTGTTCACGGCTTTCCCGTAAAAGTCTCGTTTCCAGCGGATTGTAGATCAAATCACTCACAATGATTCCCTCCGGAATCAAGCTCGTTTCCAGTGGAAGTTCATCCGATAAAGGGGACATTCCCACCGAGGTTGTGTTAATCAACACATTCACTGTGGCGAGCACGTTCTTGGCATCCTCGTTGGAATAACCCCTCACTGGGATCGCCTCCGTCGTCCACTCTAATGCCAGTTGCTCAGCTTTGTCACGTGTTCGGTTCAAAATAATAACCGATTCCGGTTGCTCTTCCAATAGAGCATGAATTACGCCACGAGCAGCCCCTCCGGCTCCAAGAACAGCAATTCTTGCGCCCTTCAAATCGACAGAAGTCTCTTCTTTGAGGGAACGTACGTAGCCAATTCCGTCCGTGTTATAGCCCTTGAGCCGTCCATTGTCATTCACTATCGTATTGACAGCGCCAATGAGTCTGGCCCCTTCATCAATCTCATCCAGATATTTCATAACCTCGACTTTATGGGGAATCGTCACATTGACTCCGCGGAAATGCATAGCGCGAATCCCCTTCATGGCATCTTCCAGCTGATCCGGTTTGACATGAAGAGGTACAAAATCTCCTTCAATCCCCGCTGCCTGTAAAGCTATTTTATGCATAAGAGGCGATTTGGAGTGCTTGATCGGATCACCCAATACGCCCAATAGTACAAGACCTTGTTCGGTCGCTTCAGACTCCCCGCTGTTCATCGTTGCTCTCCCCCATATTGCAAAATATTAGGCCGCACAAATACATGAATGGCGGCAGGAACCAGTACCTGTTCCTTGCCGCCCTATAACATGGTTACAGCAACGTTATATCAACGCAGGCCGCAAAAGCACACGGACTCCCCGAGGAGCATGAACCGCAACCAGAGCTCCGTTCTCGCTATTCACTCTGATCCATCCCAAACCGGAAATGTAGATGTCCGATGGAGATTTGCGTGGAACGCGGAACTCATGTCTTGTCCATTCCGGCATTTCTGCCAATTGATCGCGTGTTGGCGGAGATAACAATTCCCCGGCATGATCAGCGAACAACTGATCAGCCCGCTCCAGCTTCGTGCGATGTATTTTAAGACCACCGTTAATATAGCAGGTAAATGATTGGTGCTGACCCTCCACAAAATCAAATCGGGCCATACCGCCGAAAAACAATGTTTGTCCGGCATCAAGCTGATACGCAGCAGGCTTCAGCGGCTTGTCCGGCATAATAGCACTCAAGTCCTGACGGGAGACAATCTCACTGAATCGCCAAGGGTATACAATACCCGGAGTATCAATAATGTGCTTGCCGTCGTCGAGCGGAATATTCACCATATCGAGTGTAGTCCCCGGGTAACGGGACGTTGTGAGTTCCTGCTCCATATCGCTATAATCACGAATCAAGCGGTTAATAAGCGTCGATTTACCCACATTTGTCGCTCCGACTACATATACATCACGGTTACCACGGAGCTCAGATACCACATCCAACAGACGGTCAAAGCCCTGATTTTTTTTAGCTGAGCACAGTACGATTTCTTCTGTGCGTAGTCCTTGCTCCTTCGCTTGCTTTTGTACCCAGTTACGCACCTTGTTCCAATTCGTTACCTTAGGCAGCAAATCGGTCTTGTTCACAGCCAGTATAACCGGATTGGAGCCTACAAAGCGTTGCAGACCGGAAATCAAGCTACCTTCAAAATCAAAAATATCTACAATGTGGATGACGAGCGCATCCTTGTCCCCAATCTGGCTGAGCAGCTTCAAGAACTCATCTTGATTCACCGTCACTGAAGACGTCTCATTATAGTTTTTGATCCGGAAGCAACGCTGACATATGACAGGTTCGCGAGTAAGCAATTTTTCAGGAATATATCCCGGAAGCTCCGGGCTAGTGGTCTGCACGGTGATACCGCAACCACTACATTTGACGGCAGTGCCGCCGTCAGGTCTTTCAGTCATTCTTCTTTTCCTCCTCAAGCCATAAGCCTTTCTTACGTAACCTTGTGAGCGCGATTCGCTCCAACCTCCGATTAAATCGGGTCATGACTCCTTCATCATGAATGGATATCGGTAGCACCAACACCGTATGCAATCCCAGTCGGTTGCCTCCCAATACGTCCGTCAACATTTGGTCTCCGACCATAATAGTCTCTTCCGGAGTCAGCCCCATCATACGGATGGCTCTACGAAAAGACGAGTTGGAAGGCTTCCGTGCGGCATGTATAAATTCAATGTCCAAAGGCGTAGCAAACACGGATACACGGTCCATATTGTTGTTAGACACGATGACAAGCTTAAAACCCGCCTGTTTGACCTTCTCAAACCAGGCCACCAGCTCGGGAGTCGCATTCGGCGCTTTTGCGCCGACCAGCGTGTTATCCAGATCCGTAATAATGCCGCGATATCCTTGAGCATACAAGCCTTCGAGATCAATATCAAAGACGGTATTCACCCGTAATTTGGGCATCAGCATTTCAAACAACGTCGGTCACCTCAGTTTCATACGACAAACTATACCATATTACTATGGCTTAGTAAAAAGCTATCCGCAACAAACGGACAGCTTTTTCACTAAATATAGCTAAAGATTAAAATAGACGGCAAATTGAACCTAATCAAAAATAGACTAGTCTTGATCCTTCTGATCCGTCGCAGCTTTTCTTCCAGCCCATCGTTTTATCCATCCTTCTTTGTGTAACAGAGAGGCCTGCTGGCGAACCATATGCCAATCTTCTGCGGTTACGGATGAGGGACTATAACGCGCTTGTTCAAATCGTCCAAGCAGCTGATGTAAAATAGAAGCTTGTTCCGGTACTTCTAGCGACCATCTATCAACTGATTCCCTTAGCGTCTCGTGACTGGCGCGGACAAATCCCTTTCTTCGCATGTACCTTAACCAGTGCTCAGTTTCCACGACCACCTTTTCATCCGGGGTCAGCGGCTTACCTCTGCGTAAACGCAGCAGGTAAAAGTGAATGTCTGCCCGATTACGCCAGACGATATAAGCAGCCCACAGCAGCAGAATTGCAGCAGCAGAACCTATGATTACAGGATGAATCTTTGAACCTTCCTCCGGATCAGTCTGCGGGTTCTGCTCAGGCTGTTCTGGTTCAGGCTGATCTTTAACCTCTGGGGCTTCTGGAGTCTTTGAATCCTCCTGTTCCGTAAGCAGCGGCATATCAAAGCCAGGCGTAGCTTCTACAGGAACCCAACCGTATTCACCTAAATATACTTCCGCCCAGGAATGAGCATCCGCATTTGTCACGGAGTAAGAGGACATATTTTCATCACCTTCGCCCGTTGTTGCATCATCTGAAAACGTCTGCTGACCAGGTGCATACCCTTTAACCCAACGGGCTGGAACCCCAACAGAGCGAGCCATCATGACTAATGAGGTGGAATAATAATCGCAATAGCCCTCCCGAATCTCAAACAGAAAGGCATCCACAAAATCTCTGCTTCTTTTCCGTGAGAGGTCCGGGTTGTTCGTATATGCATAATTTTGCTGCAAATACTGCTGTAGTAATCCGACTTTTTCATACGGCGTTTTCGCCGTTGACGTTACGTTCTGAGCCAAATCACGAACCCGCTGTGGCAACTCATCTGGAATTTGTAGATAGGCATCCTGTTTGTTTTTTCCGTACAACTCATTAAAAGTTTTTGTGCGTAGCTCTTTCTCAGGGATCACAGGGACATGTGATACCAGAGTATACGTTTTAGGATAAGCAGTTCTTCGGGAGGATGGATTCCAAAGCAGTTCCGCCTGTTCCGGGTTCCAATGTAACCCATCTGCCCGTGAATCTCTGTCCACCGATTGAACACGCTGCACCGAATAGGCGCCAAACAGAACAGGATAGCTCTGGTCATTTTGCATCGTAATGGTCTGAACGACCTGCTCAGTCGAATGCCGCGTTTCTTGTGTGTTTTCAAGCTCTGCGGTAATTGGAACATCATTTAGCGTTTGATCATCGTTGCCCCCGTCACTCCAGCCTGTACCGGAATAGGTTCGTTTCGTTTCCCCCCGCCAATAGCTTCGTTGAGTGGTCGTGATGGTCATGACAGGAGAATAATCAAAATTAAAACCTCCACCTAACCGATTATCCTGGCGACTATAACCTGATGCGGTGTTCATCCGCTGATTCAGTGCCCCAGATCCATTGCTAATCCCGGCGGTGGTTGAGCTATTTCTCTGGGTCCACGCTGTATAGGGATCCGTCAAAGCTGGCTGTACCTCGGGCATATTGACACCAGCCATAATAATGAGCGCAAAAATGACCGCAATATTGGCTGCTATTTTATATGGATAGCGTCGAATATGCTTCCACCCTTGAGGATAATGCTGCCGAAAATACTGCAGATGCTGTGTCACTAGCCAACCCATACCAGCAAAGACGATCCAGGCAACCTCCTCCCACAGCACAGTTGGCGTAAAGGAATCAAGCACTGCCAGCGCGGCGATATTAATACCCACAAAAACAAGAATCCGCTGTTTCGTTGTAACGATGAGCGGCACCATTTCAATAACTAGCCAAGCGATGAGGGAAAACCAAATATAAGGAGACATATTGGATATAAATTGGTCCAGGCGATTGGCTACCCCTCCGAAGGGGATAATGATGGAGTAAGACACCAATGTCCGATACAAAATAAAAAACAGCGCCGCCGCCTTAACAATAAATTCAATCCAAGGACGAAATGGTAGTACAATCTTCACCAGAGCCAGCATTGTAATGGTCATCAGTACAAGTGCTCTTGTCTCTTCCAGCCATAATTCGGAAGCAAAAGAAACCCATTGCATGGCAATAATAATAATCCATAAAAATGTAAAAGCGGGGGCCCAGGAACCCTTTAACGATTGTAACCAGCTCTTCATAGTGTCCCTCCCCCCATTACAGCCGGGAGCTCTTCAAGGCTCTCAACATCGTAGCCCTTGATTCCCCTTGCACGAAGCATGCTCATCCATTTTTCAGCTTCTCCCTCAGCAGAACCTTCTCCGATATAGACATGGCACGGAGTCATCCCTCGGGTATCGGCCCAACGAAGAAGCTCCATCGCCTGATAATCATTCAGCGGACTAATCAGTATAAAATAACAGCCTTGCGGAAACTGGCGCACACTGCTTTCTACAGCGGATTTCAAGCTACCTTGTGAAGTTGTGTGTATGTCTACCAAGTGATGCATCATTCGTTGTCGTTCCATTGTCTGCTCACTTGGCTGAAAGACAGTGCCTTTTTCTCCAGCTGTGCACAATCCAACCCCCATTCGCTCCCGTCCACCATATTCCAGCAATGAAGCGGTAGAGGATACAGCTAGCTCAAACTGTTCGGCGTTTACATAATGCTTCATGTGTACGTCCAGCACAAGCATCGTTTTTGGAACGGTCTCATGCTCAAATTCCTTGGATTTCCAGCTACCTGTACGAGCCGTCGCATTCCAATGGATGCGCGAAAACCGATCTCCATATACATAGTCCCGTACACCGTTAATTTGTGTCGTCTCACGCCGCGTTCGAGTTTGAACGGTCTGCGGTCCAGACATCCTTGAGCGACGGTCATTCATCTGCCAATACGGAATGAATACCGTTCGGGGCAGCACCCGAAATTCACCGCGTGCGTTCAAGCTGCCTTTGTGCTCTAACAGACCGAAGATGTCCTCACTCACACATTCAGTTTCCTCAAAGTGGTAGCTTCCTCGCTCTAAAGCGGGAGTCTGAAATGTAAGCTGACCGCCCCCTTTTAGACTGGGAATGACACTGTCCTCAAACGACCAGGATTCACCTGTATGCCGCTTGAGGACCTCACGGACAATGACATAGGGTAACGGAAGAAAACCAGGAATGCTGAGGCTCAGCTTTACATGCACCTGATCTCCCGCATGCAGCAGTTCTCCAAACTCCGAGCCTTGCGAAAGCTGCCGGGAGCCTTGCACACGGCGAACTCCGCTCAGACCAACGATCCATAAATAAACGATTAACAGCGTAACCATAGACAACAGCATGACCGACGTCTTGCCGCCCTGAAACAACAAATATAGCAGGCACACCACCCATATGACCACCAGAAGCCAGATGCGGCCTGACAGCCGGGGAAGCCTGCGCTTCCTTTTGACCATATTCATTCCCTAAGGACGCTCCATTCGTACGGGTACATGAACCTGCCGAAGGACAGCTTGGAGCACGGACTGGGCATTGGAACTGTCCAGACGCGCCTCGGGACGCAGCAATAAACGATGCGTTAGCACATAAGGTGCCAGCGCCTTGACATCATCAGGCAGCACATAGTCACGGTTGTCCAGAAAAGCGTATGCCTTCGTAGCCATTACAAAAGCAAGCGCCGCCCGGGGGCTAGCTCCCAGCAGCACGGATGGATGTTCTCTTGTCGCACGCACGATATCAAGTAAATAGGACGTCACTGCTTCGTCCATATAAATTCCTCTAATTTCCTGCTGGATGTCAGCAACCTGCTCCATATGAGCTACAGCCTCCAGACGGTCTGCTGGCTGGCCTGCCTGATGATGAAGCAGCATGTTTCGCTCCGTCTCCATGTCAGGATAACCCAAGCTGATTTTGAGCATAAAACGATCTAACTGTGCTTCCGGCAGCATATAAGTGCCTTCAAAATCAATCGGATTTTGTGTCGCACACAGCATAAAAGGATGAGGCAACATATGAGTGTCCCCATCCACTGTCACACTGCGTTCCTCCATAACCTCCAGCAGAGCCGACTGGGTTTTCGTCGTCGCTCGGTTAATTTCGTCCGCCAGCAAAATATTAGTCATCACAGGACCCGGACGGAAATAAAAACGCTCATCCCGTGGATGAAATATGGATACCCCTGTAATATCACTCGGGAGAATATCAGGATTACATTGAACACGGCGGTAATCACCGCGCATGGATTTGGCAAGCGCCTTGATCATTTGCGTTTTCCCCGTACCCGGAACGTCCTCGATCAGAATGTGTCCCCCCGCCAGCATAGCCGTAAGCAGTAATTTTATTTCAAAGGATTTACCTAATATACATGATTCCAGATTAGAACGGATTGCAGATACAATCTGCACAGATTCTTGACGTACGGGCATAGCTCTGTAAACCTCCTAGATAGCAACATGTTTCCTATTATTGTACATGAAGGCGGGCACAGAGTACACTTAACCCCCTGCCCGTATTATTCAAACTCCATCCTTCTTTCGATCTTTCATGTGCAGAACAATTAAAAACCCTTCGGTCATTAGATCCGAAGGGCACATGTATATAATCATTTATTTTTATGTCATTTCTAAAGTACGCTGCTTCTATATGCTTCCTTTTGGACGAACAAACAAGCATGCCAGAAAAGAGAAAATAATCGCAGAGGAAATTCCTGCACTTGTCAGACTAAAGATCCCTGTAATGACACCCAACCATCCGTCCTTCTCCAATTCCGTTAATGCGCCGTGTACAAGTGAGTTACCAAAACTGGTAATTGGAATGGTCGCACCCGCCCCTGCAAATTTAATAAGCGGATCGTATATCCCAACAGCATCAGCAATTGCACCTGCAACTACCAACGTACTCATCGTATGTGCCGGCGTCATTTTGAACACATCCATCATCAACTGGCCTACGACACAAATGGCACCACCCACTAAAAAAGCCCATAGAAATATCATACCGTTCCTCCCGCTTCAAAAGCTACAGCATGTGCAACACAAGGAATGCTTTCACCCTGCTGTGTAGTCAAAGGAGATAATAACGCTCCGGTCGCCACGACCAGTACCTTTTGCAGCTCTCCTTTTTCGATCCGCTTCAACAAATGCCCGTAGGTTACAACAGCCGAGCAGCCACAACCACTGCCTCCTGCAATGACTTTCTTTTGCTTATTGATATCGTAAATCAGTAAACCGCAATCATTAAATTCCGTCTGATTCATATCGAATCCATCTTTTTTGAGCAGCTCCTTGGCAATCGGTAGCCCCACTGAGGCTAAATCGCCCGTTACAATGAGATCATAGTAACCAGGGTCACGGCCAGTATCTCGAAAATGAGACAACAGCGTATCCGCAGCCGCTGGAGCCATGGCTCCGCCCATATTAAAGGGGTCTTTAATGCCCATATCCATTACACGTCCAATGGTAGCACAATCCACCACCGTCCCTGACTTGGCATGTCCTACAATTGCGGCGCCGGAACCGGTAACAGTATACTGAGCCGTAGGGGGCTTCTGTGATCCGTATTCATTAGGATAGCGGAATTGTTTTTCTACAGTACAGTTATGGCTGGTCGTACCCGCCATCACGTAGTCACCGGCCTCTGAGTCCACAATAAGTGCGGCTAAGGCTAAGCTTTCCATTGATGTTGAGCAGGCTCCAAAAACACCCAAATAGGGAATGGCCAGCTTGCTAGCCGAGAAGGAGCTACTGATAATCTGATTCATCAGATCACCACTAATAAAAAACTGTACTTCTTCTTTGTTCAAATTGGCATTAATTAGCGCCAGCTCTGTAGAATGCTCAATCAATCTACGTTCCGCTTTTTCCCACGTTTTCTCGTTGATTTCTATATTGTCATAAATATAATCAAAATCTGTGGATAACGGTCCCTCTCCTTCATCCGGGCCCACAACGGTGGCACTTCCAATGATGCGCGGTCTTGATTCAAACTTCCAGGTTTGTCCTCCCTGTCTTCTCATAAGTGATTGCCTCCCACACCAAGGATGGCATATATAACGCCTACGATAAATGCGGCCACCACCCCGAATACGATAACTGAGCCTGCCAGCTTGAACATATTCGCGCCCACTCCGAGCACCAGTCCCTCAGAACGATATTCCAATGCAGCCGAACACATGGAGTTAGCAAAGCCTGTAATTGGCACAGCGGTTCCCGCGCCCGCCCATTGGGCAACCTTATCGTAAACCCCGATACAGGTTAATATGACCGCCAGCAAGATCATCATGGATGAGGTTGGCGGGGCGGCCTCCTTGGCTGATATGTGCATTCCTGCCATAAAAGCCTCTTGAATCGCCTGTCCAATCACACATATCCCGCCTCCAACCAGAAAAGCGCGCACACAATTGGCAAATACTTTCCTCGAGGGTTCATGCTTTTGTGAGATATTCTGATAGTCCTTCTCATTTATGGACAGCGGCGACGTATTGGTACGAAAACCGCGCTGCCCTGATTTAGCTGGCATCATTCACCACCCCTTGTCTGTAAGTTTTCGCGCTTGGCGGTTCGAATTGCTTGGGTCTTTTTCATTATGAGCTTTTTGGAGAAATGTTATGTCAGGAAAATGATATCGTGGACATTCGATACAAATCCATTCATACTGAATACATGACGACCACTGGTTAATTAATAAGGAGTGAGGTATACATCATGGAATCAAAAACATTGGAATTGTTTAAAACCTTAACGGAGTTTCCTTCCATTCCTGGACATGAGCGTGAGTTGCGGGCATGGGTTAAGGAACGGATATCCGGTTATACCGATGAAATCGTGCAAGATCGATTGGGGAGTCTTTTTGGGGTGCTACGCGGTCAAGAAAGTGGACCACGAGTAATGGTGGCAGGCCATCTGGATGAAGTCGGTTTTATCGTGAATGGTATTACGGAAAATGGAATGATTCGTTTTCAGCCGGTTGGAGGCTGGTGGAGCCAAGCCATTATGTCACAACGTCTTCAAGTATTAACTCCAAAAGGCCCAGTTATCGGTGTAGTTGGCTCTGTCTCGCCTCATTTGCTGGATGAATCGCAACGCAGCAAACCTATGGACATCAAGCATATGTATCTGGATATCGGCGTAGACAGCAGACAAGAAGCGCAAGATCTGGGGATCGTACCAGGAACGGCCATTGCGCCGATCTGTGATTTCACCCCACTGGCAAATCCTAAAAAAATCATGGCTAAAGCGTGGGATAACCGCTACGGTGTAGGCTTGGCTATTGAACTACTTGAAGCGTTACATAAAGAAAAAGAAAAGCTTCCCAATACATTGTATGCGGGGGCCACTGTTCAAGAGGAAGTGGGACTGCGTGGTGCACGCACAGCGGCCAATCTGATTCAGCCGGATATATTCTTTGCACTGGATTGCAGTGCGGCTAACGATATGGGCGGCGACCCGAATGCTTACGGGCACCTCGGTAAAGGCGCACTGCTGCGGGTATTTGATCCGGGTATGATTACACATCGCGGGATTGTGGAATACGTGCAAGACATGGCGGAAACTCACAAAATCAAGTATCAATATTTCATCTCCACAGGGGGAACCGATGCAGGTCAAGTGCACTTGAGCGGAATTGGCGTGCCATCCACCGTCATAGGCATCTGTGGACGATACATCCATACTTCCTCGTCCATTATTCACACTGATGATTATGATGCAGCCAAAGAGCTGATCATCAAGCTGGTTCAAAATCTGGATCGTACAACGCTGAATACCATTATTGAACGAGCCTAAGGTGTAACAGAGAATCGCAATCTATAAAAAAACAGTCAAGACACGTACAACGTGCATTGACTGTTTTTTTAATTTAATAGAAACAAAAGATAGAACATATCAAATCAAATGCTTATAACGAAGCAAAGCAATCACTACAAGTACAGCAGTTAAAGCAACGCAGACGTTTTCTACCTTAGCTCCCTTCCGGGTTCCAGTACTCATCAATTTAAATCGCAGCTTCCATTTAAACGGCGGCAAAGGTTTAATTCCATTATTCGTCAAGGAATCTGCCAGTAAATGCAGCAAGTACGCCATACCTCCAGCCAACCATATGCTGTCACCGTGCAAACGTGTCGTACCATAAAGCAGCGCAGTCCATGCGACGGTTCCGTATACCGTATGTGTCAGCCCCCGGTGTGGGACTAACGTACAAATGATCAGCAGACACCCGGCGATATAATTCCAAGGTGCATATGATTCTCCATACCAGGCTAGGCCGATACCAATTAAAAAGATAATAACCTTGCGCATGGATCGTGAAGGCATAAAAGAAGCACTGATCATCAGCAAAGCCAACACAAGATTCCATGGCGGTGGAGCCAAACGGGTGAAAAACACCCAACCAGCAGCCCCAATCATTAGAAGCTGTACGAGCCTAAGCATTTTGGTTGGTAGCGCTCGGCTCACGAGCATGGAGTTAGGCTCGTCAATATCCGGCAACAGTGAACCGACCACAGCAGCTGCCACGGCAGCCGGGGTCACTTCGTATCCACTTAGAGCTAATACCGACAGGGAGACCCCGGTTCCAATAATCAAATGGGCTCTTCCCATCATGGTGCAAAACATCCTTTCGTTGCAGCATACAACAGAGTTCAACATCACTCCATTTGAATCAGCATGATTCGATTGTATACGACAAACAAAAGGAGAACAATAGTTCGCTTATTCTATTTAAAAGACTTCATTCAAAAGTCCTAGTTTCGTCCCCATTATTAAACCCCTCCTCTGTGCTTACTCTCCAGTCAGCCCTGCCCTCTGTTATAAGGCTACATCTTCCTGACCTTATCGCGGCTGCCCTGCAAACCTTCTGCGAAAAAGAGCACAGTTCAACAAGACATATGGCCTATGAGTATGTTGACAAACATCTTCAATATTTTCTTTTTGCCTCAAAGTCCTATTGTATAATTTGAAATATTAGGTAATATAGTGTTTATATTTACTATATGAATCTATTAAATGAATAAGGAGGAAATGATTATGCAAAAAAAATCGACGTTCCGAAAGTTCAAAACCATCGGTCTGACATTGTTGCTAAGTCTTGTATTATTCGCCCTTCCCGCTTCAGCTGCTTGGAATGATACATACACGGGGTACGCCACATATACGGGATCAGGTTACTCTGGAGGGGCATTACTGCTTGATCCCATCCCTACGGATGCCAAAATTACAGCGCTTAACCGCACACAACTGAATTATAACGGAATCAAAGCTGCATTAGCTGGAGCCTATTTGGAAGTTCAAGGTCCCAAAGGGAAAACAACCGTATATGTAACTGATCTTTACCCTGAAGGTCCAAGTGGCGCGCTCGATCTGTCCCCAAACGCGTTCAACCTGATTGGAAATCAAATAGACGGAAAAATCAATATTTCATGGAAAGTTGTCAAAGCTCCGGTTAACGGCAATGTCTCCTACCGCATTAAAGAAGGCAGCAGCCAATGGTGGGCAGCCATTCAAGTACGCAATCATAAATATCCGGTCTTGAAGATGGAAGTCCAACAAAACGGACAATGGCTCAATCTCGAAAAACAGGATTACAACCACTTTCTAGGTACTAACTTAGGAAAACAACCTCTGAAAATACGGATTACGGACATTCGTGGTGTCGTGCTGAACGATACAATCCCAGCTCTAGCGGAAAATGGTACAGGCGGAGCCTATATCGTTAAAGGTAACGTTCAATTTCCTGACTAATTGTAGTACCGTCATCTTTCTTCTTTTATTTGAATAGACAAACCCGGCCGGGAACCGACGCAATCCAATGCGTATAAGTGTTCCTGGCCTTTTTACGAAAAAATTATTATTTTTCACAAAGAATCGGTTTGTTCACTGTCCTGTTCACAAGATCACACGTATAATGAATACATAAATAGGGTGTACTTTACAGCTACGTGCACACAGACAGGAGGCCTGTTCATATGAGCAATTTCAAAAAGCATCACAAGCTTCACAGCAAATTGCTGGTCAGCATTACGTTATGTATTACGCTAACGTTGCTGGTATCCACCACTGTGTATTATTTTTACTATATTCGCGTGGAAAAGGAGCAGGCATTCGAGGCCAATCACAACAGCTTGACGTTGAGAAGCAGAGAGGTTATTAACATGACATCTATTGCTCAGTCGTTGGCATTCCAAATGTATCGCAGCAGTACCCTGTCCAAGTTGTTGTATTATCCAAAACCTAATGTATATGATGTAACCGCTGCCATGACCGAATTGAACAATTATCTTAACTCCATGCCGTATATCGAATCCATCTACGTGTTTAACCCTAAAAGCGGCACCTTCTACATTGCTTCCTCACAAGGTCAAAACGGGCTATTCAGCAAACATGAACTGGCTGATACAGATATCATTCGCGTGCTGGATCATTATCAGGACTATAAACCCTTTACGCCTATTCCACGCACGTATCCACTGCTGTCTGCCTCAGACTCCAGAGCTGAAGTAGAGCAAGCAAGCCCAGATATCCCAGCCTATACGTATTTATGTTATGACGCAATTAACTCGAACGAAGCGATAAATTCGGCTGTGATTGTGAATGTGTCGGCGGCCTGGATGAACAAGGAAATGGCGGCGAATCCAATCTCAGGCGGGACCGCTTATATTTTAGACGATCAGGGCAGACTGTTGTCTGGTACAACATTGACAGACGAAACTTTGAACGAAAAAGAACAGCTATGGCTGCACACGAGAGTCAAAAAACAAGAAACAGGCTATTTTGTAGAAGACTTTCATGGTAAAAGATCACTCATTTCCTACACCTCTCCGGATGGACTAGGTTGGCAGTATATTAGTGTCACACCGTATGAAAGCGTTATCAAAATGGCAAGTGTTATTCGTAATGCGATGTTACTGATAGCCGCCATCATTGCATTGGCAGGATTCGTGGCTTCGTGGCTGCTGTCCAAAATGCTGTATACGCCTATTGGCCAAATTGTTGTGCATATGAATTCACTGGAATCAGAGAAACGAAACAGTATGTACACGATCCGGCAAAACATTTTAAAAAATGTGATCCGGGGAATCCGAAATCTTCCTACCGGTGAAGAACCGGAACGATTGCGCGAGCTTGGGATTACGTTCCAGTTTGACAAAGACTACCGCCTTGTGCTGCTGCGCATAGATGAATATACCCGATGGCAAAGCGAACGTGGACCTGATCTGCTACCCTATAAGTTTGCAATCATGAACATTGCTTCTGAAATATGCGGACAGACGTACCAGGTGGAGACCGTTGATATGGATGAGGACAGTGTACTGCTGATGCTTAACATTCTCGATCCCGCAGAACATACAGACACTGTACTGCTAGAAACCTTATTACGCCAAATACGTGAAGCTTGCTTTGAATATTTGAAGCTGAGTGTTTCATTAACTTACAGTGCCATCACGAGTCAACCAGAACGGCTGCATCTGCTGTACCGCCAAGTACAAGACGCATCTATGCACCGATTTTTTCAGGGGCACAGATGCATTATTAATGCGCAAAACACTACAGAGGAGGATATCCAAAATACTTACGTATATCCAGCCGATAAAGAGAAAAAAATGCTAGATATGCTACTGTCTGGTCATACGGAGGATGCACACAGTATGTTCAAAGAATTATTGATGCATATGGAAAAATATCCTTTTTCCTCTGTTCAAGTGGCGATATCCCGGCTCATCATGAGTGTAAATAATGCTGTTCGGCATATCAGTGAGCTCAATGGATTTGCTATAGAATCTAAATCTGAATTACCATCCGCTGATCGGTTAGAGACCGCTGAGAATCTTATTGATCATTATCAATTGGTCTTTGATCATATTCGCTCCAATCTATCGGAAAAACGAAACACGAAGCAGGAACGACTGGTACGGCAAATTAATGAACGAATGGAGCAAGCCTATACGGATCCCAATTTTTGTCTCAATCAGATTGCGGAAGAACTGGATATGTCGCCGATCTATGTCAGTAGGCTATATAAGCAACAGACCATGTCAACTATCGTGGACGTCATCCAACAACTTCGTATTCGCAAGGCCTGTGAGCTGCTGGAACAGACCGACTGGTCCGTAGCTGACGTAGCAGAACAAACCGGATTTGCGAGTAGCTCTTATTTCCATCGTATGTTCAAACGTAGCTTGGGTGTAACACCGACAGATTTTCGCCGTTCTAAAGCAAATGCGCAATAAGTAAACTGCTCTACACGCCTGCTCCGAGAACGGAACATTGCTCCCAAAAAATAGACTGACATTAAAAAAGCAAGCCTCCAACTTTCTGGAGACTTGCTTTTTTCTTTATCACAATTCTTTATGTTTTATTTAATCCCCTTCTCCTTTACATAGGCTTCCCATTGTTTTGTATATTCGGTTTGAATTTTCTCCAAACCAGCTTGGTTTGCCTTTTGCAAGAAGGTCTGCAAGCCTTGATCTACATTGTCGATCAGTCCAGCTTGGAGCGGATACAGATATTGCTTCTCAACCTGTTCTAGAGCTGCTTTTTCTGCTTGATATGTCGTGTAGTCCTCTGCAAAGCCTGTAAACAGGTCAGGCTTCTGGATTTTATCCAGCTCGGCAAAAATTTTCTTCACACGGTCAAAGCCAGAATCAAACAGCATGTATTCCGGGTTACGCCAAGCCCAACTATTCATACCTTCGCGTGAAAATCCATTAGTACTGCCGCTACCTATCATTTGGTAGTAACCATCTTTGACTTCGTAGTTTTTGCCTTCAATACCATATTGCGTGAGCAGGTTATAGCGTTTGTCCGTCACCAGCTTTTCATAAAAGGCCAATGCGCGCGCTGGATTCGGGCTGCTTTTTGGAATCGCAAAGCCGTTATGAATCGGATGCACTGGAGTTGCATAACCTGTCGTCAAAGGGAATGGGTAGTACTCGAGCTTCCAGTCCGGGTGAGATGCTTTGAGCTTAATGACCATATCATTAAACCGGGTTGGATTGTCACCGAAAATACTCGCTGCTTTACCAGAAGTCACTTGATCCTGAAGCGTATCTTTTACGTTTAATACGTTTTTGGGAATGAATCCTTTATCGGCCCAGCGTTTGTAAGTGTTCAGCTCTTCCTTTTGTTCATCCGAGCCCCAAAATTTATATACCTCTGTTGGTTTTTCGTATTTAATACCGATACCGTAAGGCAGTGTGCCCACGCTCTTCGTTACTAATTCAGTATATCGATCATGCAGATTTCCCTTAATATCGCTGTTCAGAGATACTGTTTTCATATTTGGCTCATGCTGACGTATCCCATCCATATAAGCCTCATAACTTTTCATATCTGTCGGTTTAGGCAAATTGTACTTCTCACGTAAATCCTCACGCCATACAAAACCGTTTGTGACATATTCTTTATACGTGCCAGGCACGGTATAAATTTTGCCTCCGATTTTAACTCCATCCCACATGTCCTGAGGCACAAATTTTTGCAAGGCAGGTGCAGCCTTAGGCAGCAGATCGTCTAGCGGCAGGAATGCGCCCTTTTTGGCATAGGCCTGATACTGCGTCCAATCTGCAGTGAAGATCAGGTCGATAGGCTGACCCGAAGACAATAACAGCTTATATTTTTGATCCCAGTCTGTCCACGTCGTATAGTTAAATTTGACGGTGGCATTCAGATCTTTTTCCGCCAACTTATTGATCTCTGTCTCAATGGTAGGCAAGTCCTTAGGAGCATCCCCCAGCATATAAAATTGCAGCTGTACTTTCTGGGATTTATCATCCTCTCCATTTGCTTTTTGAGCGCTGTTTCCACTACCTCCTCCACATCCGGCTAATAGCGCCGTGATGACCATTACTGCAATCAGGATGGACATGCGTTGTTTTCTTTTCTTTGTGAATGTCATGTGAATCCTCCCTTTGAAATGGTAGTCTGATTAAATAAAACGCTTACAAAGAGTGCTATTTAGATGGCACAACGTCAGCACGTCATGCCATCACAGTCCTTGAGTGCCACTTTAGCCTTTTACCGCACCAATGGTCAATCCCTTAACAAAATAGCGCTGTACGAACGGGTACAGCAGCAAAATAGGTCCGGTAACCACGATAGCCATTGCCATTTTGGTCGACTCTGTCGGCATATCGTTGGAAAGGGTTACGCCAGTACCTGCACCCATTTGAGCGATAAATTGCATGGAGTTAATTACATTATACAGATAATATTGCAACTGGTATTTATGCGGATCGTTAATAAAGAGTGAGGATGAGAACCAGTCATTCCAGTAAGCCAAGGCCAGAAACAGTCCCACAGTGGCAATACCCGGTGTAGATAAAGGCAACACAATTCGATAGTAAATTTTAAAATCACCCGCACCGTCAATTTTAGCGGACTCGAACAGCTCTTCCGGCATGGAGGAACGAATGAAGTTTTTCATTAAAATGATCAGAAACGGAGTCATCAATCCCGGGAAAATAAGCACTGTATACGTATCAAGCAATCCTAAATACTTCGTCAGCATAATGTACCAAGGTACCAAACCGCCTCCGAACAGCGTCGTAAAGTAAATATAGAATGAAAACGCATTACGGTATTTAAAATCTTTGCGTGCCAGCACATATCCTGCCATCGTCATCAGGAACAGGCCCAACGTCGTACCTACAACCGTGGTAAAAATCGTCACCCCGTATGCCCTTAACACCTCTTCAGGAAAGGTGAACACCGTCCGGTAACCTTCCAGTGAGAATTGCTGTGGTATAAAGTGATATCCATCCCTGATAATCGATTCATTACTGGTCAGTGAAGCCGAAATAATAAGTAGAAACGGGAGTAAACAAGCAATGGAAGCAATAATGATAATCACATAAGAGATAATTTTAAAAATTCGAGTGTATACATCCTCTTTGATCGCCATCCGTTTGGGTCCTCCTTTCTAGAATAAGGCATACTCGTCGTTCAACTTGCGGATGATATAGTTCACGGTCATGATCAGTACAAAGCCGAATAATGATTGGTATACGCCTGCCGCCGAAGCCATCCCCACATCAAAAGTCACTTTCAGCGAACGGTACACATAAGTGTCCAAAATATCCGTCGTATTGTACAGCACCCCATTGTTGCCGATTAACTGATAAAAAAGATCAAATTGTCCTTTCATAATACTACCAAGCGCAAACAACAGCAGCACAACGAATGTCGATTTAAGCATAGGAACGGTAATGTACCAGATTCGTTGAAAAATGTTGGCCCCATCCATTTTAGCTGCCTCATAATATTCGTCACTGATACCTGTAATCGCTGCCAGATAGATCACCATACTGTAGCCGAGATTTTTCCATAAATAGAACAGGATAATCAGGAAAATCCATACCCATGGTTTGTTGTATACATCCACGCGTTCACCACCAAATTGCAGCAGCAGCGTATTCAGGAAACCATTATCATAATTAAATATGTTATACACGATAACACTTAGAATAACGAAAGAAACAAAATAAGGCAGGAACATCACGGATTGAGCGATCTTTTTAAAGTAGCGGCCTCTCAGCTCATTCAGCAAAATAGCGAGAACAATCGCTAGCACGTTACCGAGTAAAATAAACGCTGCATTGTATCCGACCGTATTCAATGTCAGTTTTGTCAGCGTGCCGGATTGCCATAGAAAGCGAAAATTTTGGAGTCCGACGAACTTGGCATCAAACAGGCTGGTATTAAAGTCGAACTGGGTAAATGCATAATAAATACCCACCATAGGAATGTAGGAATTAATGAAGAAAAAAATTAAAGTGGGCAACAACATCAAAAATAATACCCGATTGCGGAACAGTTCATAGAAGAACCCGTGTTTTCTACCCGTTCCCAGCCTCTTACCGTTCAGGCGGGAATCCGTTGTAAGCATTGCAGAATTTTTGGGCATAGGCTGATTCAATGTGAGTCACTCCCCCTCTGTATACGTTACCGACAGCAAAGTTTGTAGCACCGCCGCCGTATAACTATATTTTATGTAAGCGCATTCAAAATGAAAAGTGAAGCCTCTCATGCTTCATGAACAAAGGAGTGTCCTGAGGAGTGAACAATTCGGATATTTGTGAAGTTTTGTGTAATATGAGGCGTCTAATCGACGCCTTAAGCCTATTCATAAAGCATATTTGAACGATCTAATCTACTCCTTTTGCCCACCCTGGAATGTGGTTTCATCCTGTTTTACCCAAAATCCGATTTTCTTTGCCTGCTCCAGCAGCTCAGCGGCATTATCCTGCGGCTTATATCCGATTAGTTCTTCCAAGTAGCCAATGTCATAATAATTATCCGTATTGGCTGACGTACCGTACAAATTAAGATAGCTCATCTCCGGACGAGCTTCGATACAGCAGACAGTCAGACGGATCATATCGCGCTCGGAGATCCAAATATGAGCGGCGCGCTCCGAATGGGGCCGATCATCTCCAGGAAAATTTCCGATACGGATATTCATTGAAGATATTTTGCCCTGATCGGCATACAGCCGTCCTAACAGTTCAATGTAGCACTTACTCAATCCATAAAAACTGTCGGGTCGGTAGGGATCTTCTACATCTATACTTTCGCCTACTTTATAAAACCCTGTGGCATGATTGGAACTGGCAAAAACAATGCGTTTTACCCCATTTTTCACCGCAGCTTCATACAGCTTGTAGGCTCCACTAACATTGCCAGACAGCACTTTGCCGAGGAAATCCCCTTCATCCTTGATCCATGCAAAATGCAGTACCGTATCCACTCCGCGTGTAAGCTCAGCCAGTCGTGCAGCATCATGTATATCCATTTCCACAATCCCTGCCTCTTCATCCCTCTTCACATCAGCAGCGATTATTTCATATTTACCTTCCGCTTTTAGCCCTTCATACAATACTTTCCCAATTGTACCTGCTGCACCTGTAATCAACAATTTTCGTGCCATCGTCCGCATCTCCCTTCTTTGCTTGGTTGTATGCTGTCATCCATATCATAATCTTAACCAACTCCCCAGGGAGGAAACCCCTTAAACTCTCGAATTAGGCAGGTCAAAGCCCACGTAGCTGTGTCTCCTGTCGGCATATAAAAAGGGACCCTGCTACTGTGCAAGAGTCCCTTGTTGTTACTATAGTTTCAAGTTCTATCTTTCAATCTCTTGGTTTCAACTACTACGCTCAAGCTTGTCGTACTACTCTCGCTCTGCGATTAACCAAATAAATGCTAAGCCCGATTAAGATTAACCCGATAAGCAGGAAAGCCGTAATCGCTTCGCCCAGCACCAACGAGCTGACAAACACCGAGATCACAGGCACCAAAAACGTATAAGACGCAACCTTACTCGCATCCCCTGAATTAACAAGTGTGAAATACAGCAACCAGGAAAGTGAAATTCCCAACACCGTGCCGAATATCAGCCCTGACACATACGGGACATTCCATACGATATCCGACCAGTTTTCCGTCACCGTTCCAGCTCCCGTCAGCACGATGCCTCCCAGTGTACATTGGAATGCAACCAGCCACAGCGAATCCACACGCTGGTTTACCTTTTTCACATATACCGTTCCCAATGCCCAGCTCACGGCTGTAATAATGGCGATGATTACACCTGCCACAGCCACATGCCCTGAAAATCCGCCCACACTGACAGCTGCAACGCCCAAAAATCCGATGATCAATCCAATCACCTTGAGTCTGGACATCGCTTCCCCTAGCCACATCCATGCAAAAATACCGACCAACACAGGCTGGAGATATACCAGCACAGAAAACAAGCCGGAGGGGACGTACATCAGTCCCACTGTTTGCAGGCCATAAAACAGTACCACGTTAAAAATACCTGAAATAGCATACACCCGCCAATTTTCTTTCCAACGAATGCGATTCCATCTCGGTACTAAAATCACTCCCAACAGCAGACCGCCCAGCAGTGTACGTAGCCCTGCAAACAACAGTGGAGGTGTGAATTCCAAAGCGACTTTATAAATGGGCCAAGAAATGCCCCATAATACAACCAGCAGCGCGATCATCATTATCCGCTTGGCTGTCGTTAACTCTCCCATGACGCTCTCGCTCCTCTATGAAAAAAATCACTAGACTTTATATACTACGCCTACAGAACGACTTTATCAAACAAAAAATATGTATTGGAAAGCTCCACCTTTCATGCCCGCTTGTTCATCGAGGTATGTCTTCGGACAGAGGAATCCAGTCATTTTCCTATGTTACAATATACCAAAAAGATAGATAAAGCTTATAAGGATAGGAGGTTGTCTGCACTTGATTTATATCATCAAATTTTTGTACAGCTTTGTGCTCCCTCCCGGTTTGTTCATCCTGGTGATGGCAGGGCTCGTGATCTGGCTATGGAAAAGGGCACGTATACCTGCGGTCGTATTGCTTCTTGTCACATTGCTGCTGTATGTTTCCTCGACCAATTTGGCTGGAGATTTGTTAATCAGTAGCCTGGAAAAACAGTACCCACAACCCCGTACCGTTCAAGGCGATGTCATTGTCGTACTTGGGGGCGGAGCCACACAGGGAACCCCCGACATCAATGGACAAGGCAATCTGCTAGGATCTGCGGCTAATCGACTGCTCACTGCGGCCCGACTGCACGAAGCAACAGGCTTACCCATTCTTTTCTCCGGCGGGCAAGTGTTTGGAGACAGTGGTAATGAAGCAAATATTGCGCAGAGGCAGCTACTAGGACTCGGTATTCCGGCAAAGGACATTCTGATCGAAAACCGTTCTTTGAACACACAGCAAAATGCCGTATATACATCGCAAATTTTGGGAAAACATCAACTCACTAGACCTGTTCTGGTGACCTCCGCTTTCCATATGCCACGTGCTGCACTGGAATTTCAGCGTGCAGGCATGCAGGTCATAGCTTATCCTACCGACTATCTGGCAAGTGAAAAGCTGGCACTGTATGCTGGCAAGCTCTCGCCGTCTGCTGGGGCCATGTCTACAACCGGAACAGCCCTCAAGGAATACCTAGGAATTCTTGCATTAAAGCTTAAATAATGTGATGTCTAATTGTATGCGGCACACAGCACAAACAAGCGTCTTGCGCTCGCAGGTATAAGCCTGTAAGCTAGCAAGGCGCTTGATCTACCATTTCATATTTAATCCAAGAAAATATCCGATATTTGTTCTTCCGATATGACCTTAAAGCCTTCCTTTTTTAACAAAGCCGAGGTTACCCCGTTACCTGCTATTTTACGGTTTTCGAATGACCCATTATATATTGCTGCTGATCCGCAGGACGGGCTATTTTCTTTTAAAACAACAAATGTTGCGTTAACCTCTCTGGCTATATTCAGGGCTTCGTACGCACCTCTAATGTACATATCGCTGACATCGTTGCCTGAAAACTCGACCACCTTGGCTGTGCCGTTCAGCACATCCTCCCCTGTCCCTCCAACAATCTCAGCAGGCTCTCTCGGAGTCACAAAGCCCCCCAAAAGCTCAGGACAGATTGTCATAGCCTTCTTTTCCTCTACCAACTTCTGAATATGTACATCCAGGCTATCCGTCCCGTTATATCGTACCTTCATGCCCGCCAAACACGAACTTACCAGAATCATTAGTTCCACCTCATATCCATTGCATTCACTATTAAGTAGTTAAAGTATAAACAAATTTTCTCGTAGAGTCATCGTGCGAAAATTTAGACTCGCCACTACGTCCGCGTTCCGTAAGGTTATTCGTCCAGCTGATGTCATAATCATGATCCTGCGCTCTACCCATACCCTTTTGAATTCTGTTCGAAATACAAGTAATGAAAAAAGGCCCTGATTAGGGCCTTCAAATACTGCGGGAGTTCAACGGATCTCCTTTGTCATTTATCCCTTCTGTTTGACTTTCAATGGCCTTGATCAGTCCGATGGTACCGAAGGATATGAGGTCCTCCAAATCTTCACTGGTTTATCAAATTTAAGGAAGGCGGAACGTGTACTCATCCAAAATAACCTGATAAAAACAAGCCGGAGGCGCATGTTGGGCAGCACTACGGCTTAATTTTATTGTTGAGGTTCACCCTGCTCGTAAGTAAGATAAATTCACTCTTGCTATAAGTCGTAATTTAAGATATATTATTAATTAAATAATCAATCATTTAATTAATAAAAGTTTAGTTTAGAGAGAGGGGAATACATTTGGCAAGACCCATCAATGAAGAAAAAAGACTGGAGCGGCGTAAACGTATCCTAGAAGAAGCTGTTGTCCTGTTCGCAGAAAGTGGATATTCTAATACCACAACGGCAATCATTGCGCAGAGTGTAGGAGTGACTCCTGGAACCATTTTTCAATATTTCCCTAGCAAAGAAGCTTTATACTACGCCGCTGTTCTTGAGCCGCTTGCTGATATTCAGGCGAAATCGCTTGCTTGTCTACAACAAGAGGAGACGCCGGGCGTATTGATTAAGAACATGGTGGCAGAACAATTCAACCATATCTACTTCTATATAAATGAATTGCGGCTTGTTCAATCTGTCTTAGGACAACGAATAAGATTCCCTGAACTTACACAGAAGGTCCTTGAAAGTATAAAGGTAATGACAGATGCGATCGAATGCGTCTATGCCAAGGGACAGTTAATGGGAGAATTCAACAAAAGCTTTTCTCCAGCAATGATCTCTCGTGCCTATATCTCTTTCTTAAATGGAGTGGGCTTAACTCTTGCAGAAAGTATTATTCATCATCCCGAGTGGGAAAATCTGAAGGGGCATGCCTTTTATTTGTTCGCACCCATACAACCTAAAGAAAAACTGGAGGAGTCTGAATGAGTCAGGCATCATTACAACCCGATCTGACATTTAACGTTCGTGTAAAAAAACGAAAGAAAATTTTATGGAGCCTAGGGATCGTGCTTTTGCTTGTGATGGCTCTTATATTTTTTATATCTTATAAAGTAGTAGACACCTTGTTGCACCATCCTAGAGACACTAATGTCAGCTACGGATTGAATATCGATAAAACTCCCTACGAAGAGGTCGAGTTCAAGAGTTTGAAAAATGATAATACGATTAGAGGCTCCTTCTTTCCTGCAAGTGGTCTTTCTAGTAAAGAAAGTAATAAGACGATTATTGTCGTCCATGGATATACGAGCAATCGTTTAGTCAAAGGGCGGACCCAAAAGTTAGTAGAGCATTTCGTTCCGAAAGGCTACAATGTATTGGCATTTGACCTCAGCTCACAAGGTAAATCCGATGGTGATTTGATTACACTGGGCCTCAATGAAAAATACGATTTGCTAGGAGCTGTAAGCTATTTAAAATCGAGAGACCATACGGGTGATAACATTGGAGTTATTGGCTTTTCAATGGGTGCTGCTACTACTTTGCTGGCCGCAAATGAAAATGATGACATCAAAGCCGTAATTGCAGATAGTCCTTTTCGTAATGCTGGTCTATTTCTGAGAGAGGGTTTGCCCTTCTTTTCAGGTTTACCTGCGTTTCCATTCAGTTATACATCGACATGGATGGCAAGTTGGGCCTTTAAGGTTGATCTTGATTCCATATCTCCTATGGATGCGGTAAAAAAGATGAAAGACAAGCCAGTTATGCTTATTCATGGTACTGGAGATCAGCAAATTAGTTATAAAAATACAGAAATTATTTACGAGTCCTTAAAAGATAACCCAAAAGCAGAAGTATGGTACCCGCAAAATACGGAGCACATCGATGCCATCAACCATTACCCCACTGAATATTTCAAAAGAGTAGATCGCTTTTTGGATGAGTATGTAGGAAAATAAATTCAATCCAAGAGAGCCAACTAGCGAAGGAGCTTGTCCTGATGAAGTGAAAATACCCAATATATCAAGCATTTTTATCCTGTAGTGTAGAAAAACACTACAGGCTTTTATTTGCGTTTTAAATGAAAATACATAGCAAAATAGTTATTATTTAAGCGAAAAAAAACAGTGTACGAGTACTGAGCATGTTGATTAAAACAAAAAGACAAGCGTATGCTGTTCACTGGTCAGGAGAAGATCCTTTATAGAGATCATTTGAACAAAGACCCGGAATCGAATTAATGAACTAGAAAACAACGCGTTCTCTACATGAGCAACAAAGAATAGTTCATCTGATATTCCCCATCTTGACAGTATTAAAGATATTCGGGAATTAAAGCTTATTGAACGATTAACCACACTTATAGAAAAATTGCCTAGCGCTTTTCAGCGTAAAGGAGCAGTTATTTTTATAGGATAGCTTTATATAAGAATATTGGATGGGCAGAGGGGGATGCAATTTAAACACGCCTCTGAAAAGAAGCAAGTAATTGAACTATGAAAAAGACCTAAAAAGGCCCTGTTAAGGGCCTCAAGCGGCTTCATATATCTCCTTATCCATTACCCCTTCTGCTTGTAAAATTCATGGTACAGCTTCATTAATGCACGCTTTTCAATGCGGGACACATACGAACGCGAAATCCCCAGCTCTCTGGCAATTTCCCGCTGTGTTCGTTCCTCTCCTCCGGCTTCCAGACCGAAACGGCCAATCACCACTTCTTTTTCACGCTCATCTAAAATATCCAGGTTGCGATAGATTTTACTCTTCTCGATTTTAAGTTGTACTTTATCTACAATATCGTCCGCCTCGGTGCCGAGGATATCAATCAAAGTAATCTCGTTGCCTTCCTTATCAGTCCCTATAGGATCGTGGAGTGATACGTCTTTGCGTGTTTTTTTCAGAGATCGCAAATGCATCAGGATTTCATTTTCTATACAACGGGCTGCAAAAGTTGCCAGCTTGGTGCCTTTCCCGGTCTGAAAGCTTTCGATGGCCTTGATCAGTCCGATGGTGCCGATGGATATAAGATCCTCCAAATCTTCGCCGGTGTTATCGAATTTTTTCACAATATGGGCCACCAGCCGTAGGTTATGCTCAATGAGTGTGTTACGGGAGTGTGCATTGCCTTCGGCAAACAGCTTTAGGTGTCGAGCTTCCTCTTTCTCAGTCAATGGCTGCGGAAAGGCGTTGTTTTTCACGTAGGAAACGAGTAGCGTCAATTCCTTGATGAACAGAGCGATAGCGCTAAATAGTCCGGGCACGGATGACACCTCCTGAGGTAGTTGCGAACTTACCGGCCTTTGTTACTTACCGGGCTTGCGGTCTGTTTATTGTATGTAGGCAGGTGCCCATCCGTGCCTGTACTCCGAAAACTGCTCCGTAACAATTTGCCGGATATCTTTCTGGAGCAACCTCCAATACTTAATTCGAAGCGTTGAGATCTCTTCGACACAAATCAACGCACTCCATATAGCCAGAGGAAAACCCGGGATAGCTTTACATTATTCATCACTTGGTTTCCCCATTTTCTTTCAGTAGAGTATTAACTTCTTTCTAAATATGACAATGGAAGTGGCGAATAGACCATTGTATCTCCATCTTCATCTCGTTTTAAAATAATAGCAAACTCAGCACCATTACTTTCATCGCCTCTTGGCAACGGAAATATCATAGCCGGACAACGCAACTCATAATTATGAGGAAATTCTTTTCGAAAGTTCTCTAAAGCATAATTCAGAATTGCATCTATTTTGTAGGTAAGCACATTAAATCCACCTATTACAAAATCATTATATTCTTGGGAAGCGGTGTACTTCTCAAATAATTTTCTTTTATATTCCTCAACAGTACTAAAACAAACTTCCCAATCCAAAGGGAAAATGCCATCTCCCAAATAATAAGTGTATAACTAGTATGCATTCCATGTTCAAGGAATATATTCATAGAGAGTTTCATATAAATGATATGAATCAACCTTTTCGACACATTCAAAAATTAAACTTAAGGAGGAATTTCAACATGGCAAAATTCAGTCAAAATCCAGACGACTATACTTTTTCCGTGGATCCTGTTGTTATAGCAGAGGAAAATGTTTCAACGAACGGAGATTCTAAAAATACTTTTCCGAAAAATGTTTTAATCGATAATAATCTCTATTGGGAAAGCAGTTTAAGCGGTAAAGGTGGAGAAATCATCTTCAAATTAGATACAGGTAAGACGATCAATGATATTCTTTTAGCTCAGCCATCTTCTCGAGCTTTTATACTTTCATTTTCTTTTTACGGCTCTAATGACGGAGAAAATTGGTTTAGGTTAGGTGAAGTCGAAACTTTGCCAACCACTGCAAAAACAACCTATCAATTTAGTAATGAGATTCCTTTTTCATATTATAAAATAACTGTACTTTCATCTGGGATGAGTAGTACAACCTCCTATTATGGTATACGATATATTCAGCTAAAAACCGCACTCATTAATGGCGTTCCTGCCTACAGAGCATCCAATATAAACCCCGCTATTGCGGAATAAGTTAAGTTAGTACACACAAAAAAAGGGGCTGGCCAACGCCGCCCCTTGATTCGTTCTATTTCACTTGAAGCATGTTATAAATCATCTCAGCCGCTTCCGCACGTGTGACCTCCTGCTTGGCCCGAAAGCTACCATCTGGATATCCTTGTACTAAATTTATCTCCGTTAGACCAAGCACATCCTTTCTGGCCCACTCGACAATTTGAGAGGAATCCGAGTATGCACTGCTTTCTTGCTGTGGTGTAGCCTTGATAATGTTATTCACCATTTTAGCCGCCTGCTCACGGTTAATGACCCGATCTGGGCCAAATTCTCTAGTACTAAACCCGCGAGCGACCTGATCTTTAATCGCCGTTTTGAGAAGATCAACGTACCACGCCGATGGATTGATATCCTCGAAACCTAAAGTCACATCTGTTTCGAGCGGTAATTTCAAGGAACGGACCAGCATAGAAGTGAACTCTATACGCGTTACAGGTCTGTTCGGCTCAAACAGCGTGTGGGTTATTCCCTTTACTATACCCAAATCGGCAAGCACATTTATTTTTTCTTTATTAAATATCCGATCAATGTCACTAAAATGATTTGGCTTCTTCTCAACGGTTGAATCCTGAATGTGCTCTGTTTCTATCGGTTCCTTTATAACAGGCTGAATCGGTTTTACACTCTCCGCCCCTCCTGCTCCGCCACCTACGTCCACAGTATTACCCGTTGTTTTTCCATGCGCTTGTTTTGCCTCTGTGCGTTTTCCTTGACTATTTTCTGCCCAAAGTTGAACTGTATACAACTGCTTCTCTTTAAGTTGTCTCCAGATATAGCTTCGATCCTTACCACGATATAGCTCTGTTCCTCCTTCACTGGCAAGGACGAAAATATCATTCTCATGGTCTGATTCCCAATGGATGATAAATTCACTATTCGTTGTTTCCGTCTTCAAAAACGCAAACGCTGGAGACGGCAGCGTCTCGACCTGACCTTCTGTCTGCTTACCTTCACCACTTGTGTTCACTGGCTTAATGGTAATACGATACACTGTAGAACTGTCCAATCCATCTACTTTAAATTCATGGGTGGTCGTATGACCGATAAGCACCTCGTTTTGGTAGACATTGTAGGCATCTGCACCCGAAGCTTCTTTCCACGTAACAACCAAATCGGTATCTGTTACTTCTTTCACTGTCAATCTATTGTCTGGTATTTGACCTGGCAAAGCGCGAAGCGTAAAGGGAGCTATATTACCTACCCCCGTTGTATTCACGGCCTGTATACCAAACGAGTAAATCATACCAGGCTGGATATCTGAAAGCTTAATATGGGCATCTCTGGTGTTAAAAACTTCCCCCGTATCTTTACGGGTTACAGTATATTGAGAAGAGCTCTTGATTTCATCCCAGCTCAGTGAAATCTGGCCACCCTCAAGTTCTGTAACATTAACATTTTGTACTTCAGGAGGAAGTGTCAGCAGCTCACCCAACGCTGGCTGGCTGAAACCACTACTGTTCCCACTGCTCACTTGAAAATCATAGTTTCTCCCACCTGTTAAACCAGAAACAACCACACGTGGTTCCGTACTATAATAATTTTGACCGTTGATCGTTACCTTATATTGAGTTGCCCCATCAACCGGGGCCCATATCAATGTGGCATCGTGCTCGCGAACATCTTCAGCTGCAAGTTGCACAGCCGAATCAGGTAGTGTTAATGCCTTGATAGATGTATCTTTACCCGTGCCACTTCGATTGTAGGCTCGTATTTTAATATTGGCAGATCTACCAGCAGGCAAGCCCTCAAACGTATAAGAATGGATACCACGCGCAACCCGCACCTTCGGTTCATCGTTAACATTCAAGATGTATCCTTCAGCCCCCTGCACATCCTGCCACGAAACACCGATAGCATACACATCCTTCGTCACACTCGATAATGTCGTTACTCGATCAGGTAAAGTGATAACTCCCAGATGGGCATAGTCTCCGAATCCTGTTGCATTTTCAGCGGAAACGTTATAACCATACTCTGTTCCCGCCTGAAGATCAGTATCGGTGAATTCTGTATACACATCGTTATAAACCGATACTTCGTCACGTTCTAGGGCGTAGTAGGTGGCAGTGATTACAGAATTCCACTTCAAGTCGATTCCATCTTCTCTTACAGTTACATTCCGAAATCCGTTCGGGCTGTCTGGTAGACTTAAAAAAGATACATGCTTTGCTGTACCCTCTCCAGTGTCATTAATAGCTGATACAGAAACATCGTAATATTTACCAGGCTTCATTCCCGTAATTGGATTATACACATCCTGTGTAACCGTATCCTTAAATATGATTTCTCCCGTACTTACGTCTGCTGCTGTAATATTATATTTGTTAGCTGATGAGACTGGCGTAAAGTCAGCCATGATTTCTGCAGAATGACGAGAGACAGGTCGTAACTGGATATGCTCAGGGGCATCAGGTAACGTTAATATATGGACTCGATTGGAATAGGCATTGCCTCCTACATGATTACTAGAACGGACTTCATATTCGTATTGCCGTCCTCCTTGTAGCCCTCTATCTGTAAAAGAATTTGTCGGATGCGTAACATCCCAAACCTCATTAGTTGTTAGATTTCGGACTGTATAAACGTAACCATCATCAAGACCAGACGGGAGAGTCCACTGCAAATCAGCTTCTGTATTTCGTATGGATGTCGCAGAGAGCACAACCGACTGGGGCTGCCTTTGAATGCGAAGTGCACTGCTGACCGTTTCATAAATGTTACCCACCCTGTCTTTGACCTTGGCATGAACATACCATTCACCTTCATCTGAAAGATCCATCTGGATTGTTGTATCGGCTGAAGCATCCCAGTTTTCTGGTGAATCAGGGCTGTTCGTGATTTTATACTGCATTGTGGATGACTCAATCCCCGAATGCTGATCGGCATATCGTATCCTCACATGAATATGGGTATCTTTCCATTCACGCGAATCCGGCGTCAGTTGAATCGTCGGTGGTTCCAAATCAATATAAGATATTGCGGATACTGGATCACTTCGATTCCCAGCTGAATCTACAGCTTGAGCAGTCAATTTTACGATACCCGAACCATTTAATATTCCAGACGAACCAGACACATAGGTGCCAGAACCCAATTGATATTCATAATGTACTGCTGTAGTATCCGTCGCACCCGATAGAGTAAACTGCACTGGCTTATTGGTATATCTGGTAGGTATCGTCACCTCGGAAAACGTAACTTTCGGAGGCGTTGGCTTGGTTCGATCAATCATGACCGATTGAGTCACGATTGGACTAGACACGTTGAGATTATTGATCGTCCGCGCTGATAATTCGTAAATCCCTTCTGCGTTTAATGTAAAAGTGCCATTGTATGTCTGCCATTCCCCTAATGGGCCCAAGCGATACTGTGTCATCTTAATTCCATTTGTAAGGTCACTTCCTGAATCAATGGTAATATTCACATCATGGTTCGTTGGGCCTGTTTCACTAGCCCGGATGACAGGAGCAGTCGGTCCCTTTTTATCAATGGTGACTTCTTTGCTTACTTCTTGGCTCACATTACCGACGCCGTCAATGGAGCGTGCATGTACCGTGCTTTTGCCATCTTTATTCACATGAAACACTCCATCATAGTCCTGCCAATCCTGATTCACAACGCCCGTCAAACGAAATTGAGTATGGGCTAGTCCAGAATAATCGTCTGTTCCCGGTTGTAATGAAATCGTATAGTCATTACTGTTTCCCGTTGCGTTTAGGATGGGTGGAGTTGGTGACATCTTGTCTATTCGGACATTCCCGGAAGAAAGACCACTATACTGGTTATTCACGTCTACTGTCCGGGCATAGATCGTATTTACACCGTGATCATATACAGTAAAGGGACCTGTGTATGGCTGGAATGCTCCTCCATTCAGGCTATATTCATAGTATTTTAGCCCTTCAGGAGCCACGTCCCCATTTATCCACACGGTTACGGGTTCTTTGGTCCATCCTGTAATCGCTTGTCCCTCTGTACCTGCATGGATCTGAGGTGGTTTAGGCATTAGGTCCGATTTGGGAATAACACGGATTCCAAACTTGGATATTTCATTGCTTGTCTGTTGGTTAGTTCCCACCGCTCTGAAATATCGAACATCCCTTAATGTAATAGAGTCGGTGATATCTATCCATTTTCCCTGGTAAAATCTATCGGCATAGAATTTCGTTACATTAGTCCATGTGTATAAGTTCGTTCCGTTAGGCCTCCAACTGTCGCCTGCTGCGTTATTAGATGTATATATATCAGTATGATACGACCCTTCAATGTAAACAAAAATTCTATAATCAGAAGTCTTAATAGATCTTCCAATATCAATAAAACGATTTGTCGGCTGCGTAGTACCATCACATTTATACCTGGCCGAACCCATGCCAGTGTATACTTCCGTTGCTCCTATCCCACTTCCTGACCAAGAGCCCCAACTGTCGCCTCCACCCGGCAAATTGTTTTGGCAAAAAGGTCCTCCCATGATCTCCTGAGTAGCAGCTGATACCCTTTCCGGAAATATGGGAATTATCGTTAATAGTAGGACTACAGCCAAAAATCCGTACACCCACTTCCTATACTTCCTTACCTTTCGCTTATTTTTTCGATACATACACTTCTCCTTACTTTATTTTATTTTCAAAGAGTTTTACAAACTCGCTTCGGATAAAATAGAAAAAGCACCTCAAACGAAGGCGTTAATGCCTAAGTTTGAGGTGCTTCCTCTATATCACGAGTATGTTTTGAAGCTATTATACTTCGTTCCAAGCAAGTTGTAAACAGAACTGACAAATTATTTGAAAGTGTTAATGGACCTGAACGCCTAATTTCCGAAAAAATCCTCGCATATTCTGCATGTAAGAATCCTGAGTAGCGGAAGATTCCTTAAGAAGATTTTGCATACTGTTCATAAAAGCAGAAGATGATGTCGTATCAGCTTTGTCAAACCGATTGTTTAGCGGTGTGTTATTGAGCAACTCTGCATTCTGTCCCGTACGTTCCTTGTATTTCTCAATCCAATCGGGATGTTGAGGAACCTTTTGCGCAAAATTTAACAGTTGGCTCAGCCCATTTCCTCCACCTTTAATATCATTCATGTACGCAGTATATTTTTGAGGATCAACCTGCTTCATCACTTCCGACAGCTTGACATAATCCTCAGGAGCACCTGACGGACGATCTATTGGAGTCGTGTAGCTAATATCTCCGGTCTCTGGATCAGTGGATCGTGTCAAAGCAATACTAGCAATCTGGTTCATGGTTTCCAGAAACTCTTTGGCCTTGTCGCCTTCCATGTAATGATCGGCAATATACTTGGATTGAGTAACTCCCATCTCCAGCAGCACAGCTCGTTGACTCTCATCCGTTACTGTTCCGTCGACGATAAAATTAGATTCAATCATACTGTACACTGCATTAGACACTTCTTCTGGCTGACCTTCCAAAACCCGGTTTAATGAATCATTGATCTGTGTTGTACCGAAATACTTGGTAGCCTGTGATACAATAGCTCCTTCCGCCAACTGTCTACCGGCTTCACTAATCTCCACGGAGTCTTGAACTACCACTCTGGAGACCTGTTCTTCATGAAGCTGGGGTGGTGGAGCTTGCTTGCTTGTCGGATTGATCCGTAAGCTACTTGCATTAAGAATCGCTTGCTGTGCTCTAAGAGGTCCAAAATTCATTCTATTTCCTCCTGTCATGTTTGTAACAGGCAATCTAAGGCGTATGTATAGTGTAATGTGACCCTGTTTCTATATATATCGGACAAAGCATATATGGAATGAACATATGCTTTGTCCTAAAATTGAACAAATATTGAAACGAACTACTTTTGTTTCAGATATAAAATATTCAAGCAACAAGTTACCTTAAGTGTTAGCTTAACCCGTCCATCAGCCGCCATAAATACTATAGGCAAAGTGATATACAATATCTGTGTCTATAATCGAAGTACCTGACACCTGAACGGCTACCCCTGATAGATCATAGTAGTGTGTAAAACTGATGGCTCCAGACAGGTATTCCGCTATACTTCCAGTGGAAGATGGCAGGGAAAGAGTCACACTAAAGGCTCCATTCTGGTCCGTATAAGCTGTGCCTGTACGAGTACGATTTCCGCTGCTTTCAGTCCAGTTCTGATTCAACCAAGTCACATCAACAGGCGCATTTGCCACTGGATAACCATCAGTTGTCTTAACTACCCCCTTCACGGTAAGGTTGCTGCGTTGATTAACCCGATAATGACGACCATATGAGTAGTTCGGATAATCATTAGGACCATTAACAGAATCATAGCCGGTAATTTCAATTTTGCCAGCCCGAAGCACTGGCTTCAGTGTAAGTGTGTATAAATGATTGGGTGAATACTGATTGGTTGTGTACACTCGCACATAGTAGGTTCCTGTATTTAAGCTGACATTATGGTTCGTTTGCGGCAAAAGCGCCATTTGGTTTCCTGTAAGAGCTCCGTAGACTTCCGCTTTGTAGCCATAACCGTCCGAAACACTATCAAGCTTTACGTTCAAAGCATCATAATTGCGGCTGGCAGGGATCGTAACTTGGTACCAGTCATTATCAATGCCTGAATGAATGGAGCGTGAATTAAGCGATGAACCGCCCGTACTAAAGGTAAAGTTATAGGCATGGAAAGCACTCTCATCTGGTTCATATGCATCGTAGCTGGAGCTTGTATCGACCGTTAGATAGAAAGGATCATTGATGCTGGAACCCTTTTTGGCATGAACAGCAATCGCATATGCCTTTTCATATCCGGTAGCGTTACGGGTTCCTACGTTCTCAGGAAGTGAGGCAGCCCCCTGTTCATAATTGTTAAAATAAGTACCATAGGTGGATGCGTCAATGGCATTAGGATTAATGTCACCTGTCGTCATATCAAACTCATATAAGTATAAGTCATAGTCAAGCTGGGCTGAAAATGGACCATCCAACTGGGACTGCAACAATTCACCAGGCTGCAAATAGATCGGATATAAAAATTGTGTGCCTCCCTCTTGCGTAATCGTACCGGAATACGTAGCAGAGGAAACTGTGGCTGATGCAGCCATTGGGTTTGCCTTCAGCGAAGAAATGGGTTCCCTTTTCAATGATGTTGTCTCTGGTGTCTTGAAGTTGAGATTTTCTTGCATGACATAAACCGAAGACGTAACGTTGTCTGGCTTGTCTGCTCGCGTTAAACGCTTAATCACGTCTTCATTTCCAGTTGTTAGCTGAATCTCGGATTCCGCCTTAATCGCTTGATCCGATGCAGCCTCCGTGCTTTCACTCGCATTCGCAGTCATTCCGAAAGCAAACAGGAGCATCATGCTTAACATCACTGCAATAGCCTTTTTGAACCTCTTCATACTGAAATCCCCTCTCAAATAGTTTAAGGAATTCCCGCTATCCCCGGATAAACCAGGGTGATTTCTAGGCTGTATGGCTCTATCATAAATCATCTTTGGTTCTATTGGAATATATTATGCAAAACAATTTCTATTTGTAATCTATGAAAACAAGACCATTTTCTTATTCTTGGTGAATAAACATGAAAAGTCGCTCTTTCAGAAATGGAAAGCCTCAGCTAACCATTCAAAAAAAGCGACTCTCATGAATCAAAACTACATTAAAGCATATCTTAATTTCTCAAGCTATAAGCAAACAGATAAACAATGTCCGTCGCACTAATCGAAGTTCCATCGACCTGAGCGGCAACTCCTGTAAGATCATAGTAGTGTGTGGAACCAATTTCACTTATATAATCTACATTTTTTCCTGTCGATTGTGGAAGAGAAAGGGTCACACTGAATTTACCGCTATCATCGGTGTACGTAGAAGCCGTTCTCGTACGGTTACCGCTGCTCTCGCTCCAGTTCTTATCCAGCCATACGACCGTGACAGGAGCATTGGGAACCAGTTGACCATCTGTTGTTTTCACAACACCGTTCACGATCAGACTGCTGCCTCCGTTAATACGATAATGACGACCGTAAGAATATGTCGGATAATCATAATAGCCATTGGAGTTATAGCCGGTAATTTCAATTTTGCCAGCTCGAAGCACTGGTTTAATCGATAGTGTATACAAATGGTCGGCTGAATACTGACTTGTGCTGTACACTCGTACATAGTAGGTCCCTGTGTTTAGGGTAACATTATGATTGGTTTGCGGTAGAAGCACCATTTGATTGCCAGTAAGAGCTGCATATACTTCCGCTTTGTACCCATAGCTTTCCGAAGTGCTGTCCAGCTTCACATTTAATGCATCATAATTACGGCCGGCCGGTACTGTAACTTGATACCAATCGTTGTCTATAGCGGAATGGATGGTGCGGAAGTTAATCGAGGAGCCTTTGTCGTTAACAGTAAAATTATAAGCATGAAAGGCACTGTCATCCGGCTCATAGGCATCATAGTTGGAGCTTACTGCTACAGTTAAATAGAAAAGGTCATTAATGCTAGCCCCCTTCTTGGCATGAACCGCAAGCGCGTAAGCCTTTTCAGCTCCGCTCGAGTTGCGAGCTCCTACGTTTTCAGGAAGAGAAGCAGCTCCTTGCTCATAATTGTTAACATAATTCCCGTAGTTGGAAACATCTATTGGATTGGAATTAATATCGCCTGTCGCCATATCAAACTCATACAGGTATAAGTCATAGTCAAGCTGGGCTGAAAATGGACCATCCAACTGAGCCTGTAACAATTCACCCGGCTGCAAATAGATCGGATATAAAAACTGTGTGCCTCCCTCTTCTGTAATCGTACCGGAATATGTAGCAGTGGACGCTGTCGCTACGGTCGCTGCGGCTTTAGATGATACTGAGTTTGCACTGGCTTTGAGCGAAGGGGTAACTCTCTTTTTCAATACAGATTTCTGTGGTGTCGCCAAGTTAATATTTTCTGTAATGGTGTACACCGAATCTGTGATACTGGCAGGCTTGTCCGCGCGTGTTAATTGTTCAATAACACTTTCCTTATCAGTTGTTAGCTGCACATTGGAAACTATTTGAATCGCTTGATCCGTCTTCACCTCTGGGCTTGCACTCGCGTTCGCCGTCATCCCGAATGAAAGCAGGAGCATTGAGCTTAGTGTAACTGAAATCACCTTTCTGAATCTTTTCATACTGAAATCATCTCTCAAATGTATTAAAAAAAATCAACCATTTCCCAAATATATACAGGGAAATTCTAGGATGTCCTTTTCTATCATAAAGTAATTCTGGTTCAAATGGAATATACTTCTTAGAAAATTCTTATTTGTAATTCCATGTGAATAGGTTTAGGTTAATCAACTTAATTTTGACACTATTTTACCATAAAAATCCTACCATTCTCTTATTTATACGATATAATCAAATAATATGGATAGTTCTTTAAGACTATTAAATAAATCGAATTACCCATAACATACATAAAAAAGGGGAATACAGATGAAAAAACTTAGCGTGTTTATGTTAGTATTATGTTGCTTCTCCATTTTGGCAGCCTGCTCTACCGATCCGATAAAAAAAGATTTAATCACGTATGTAAATGATGGAATGCTTCCTTTGGCACAAGATGAAAAAGCAGTTACTGATAAGTATGAAGCTGTGACTGGAGATAACTTTACAGATGATGTTACACTATATAATGCTTTAAAAGACGATATCATCCCGGAATACACCAAATTTGTTGATAAGTTAGAAGCTGTAAAGACGGAAACTCCTGAGGTAAGAGCCGTCCACGAAACCTACATCAAGGCCGCTAGTACTCAAAAGGAAGCCTTCATTAAGATGCTCGATGCGTTGGATAAACAGGATCTGAACTTAGTCAATGAAAGTAACACCAAGCTCAGCGAAGGTAGAAAGCTATTCAGAGATTTTGGTGAACAAGTCAACACACTTGCTAAAGAGCATGATGTGGAGATGAATAAGAAATAAATAAAAACTCCCTTTATGGGAGTTTTTTTTATACTTCAGGATTTTGCAAAATTCTCACTTATGAATATTCGAAGCAAATTACCGCTTTACTTAATTCTTGGTCGTAAAATAAATAGACGGTATCCGCCCCAAACGCTTGGAAATAATATCCGGTGAAAGAACCGATATAGGTAAAAGTCTCACCATTGGGACGTTTAGGCACATGAAGCAGATTGGTTTGCTCGAACTGGAGCATCTCTTCCAGAGATTCGTCATATTCCTTGATATAACTTTGAGCCTTGTCAGACTGAAAAGCGATATCATCCAAAATTCCGTTGACTTCAGGGAAACTCAGTCCCCAACCACTGGATTGCTTTTCCTCAAAATCACGGGTGAGAGCTCTCCCACAGACTTTTTGGCCTCCCCAAAGGAGGAATATGGATAAAGTTTATTGTTTTCCAGGAAAAATGCTTTGCGAGCTTGGTAGTCTTGTTCATTAGCCATGTACACCTGTTCCAGTCCGTCCAACGCCATGACTTCTCTCTTCATACGTAGGTACGCTTTATCCCCGGTAGTTTCAGCGTTTCATAGGTAGCTTCCAATTGCTCTTTATGATGAAGACTAAAATAATTCCAGTCTGCTTCGAATTTGTATTTGCTGTCAATTACATCGAAACCCAGCATATCTTCCTTGGTATATGAGGTATGAAATTGCTGAGTATTTTCACCCACACAGCCTTCGTGTATTTCTTTTACGGAAACAAAATGCAGCCACTCGTCCTGCTCCGGGAATAAAAACTGAAGATTAATCGAGCAAATCGGTAGAAAGTGCTTGCGGTGATGTTCAAGATTACCAATAAATACGTCCTCATATGCTGGAAACCGTTTGATAAATCTCTCTGGTATGTTCATGGATGCTCCCCCTATATTGTATGGTTTTCCGGCAGCCTTCTGATCTGAAACGTTCCTTCAATGGAAATCACACTATAGAGTTCATCAAATCCTTCTTCGTAGCTTGGGATCTCTAGTTTACTCATTACACTTTTAATACCGATTTCAGGAATATACTCTTTGCCTGTGCGCTGCTCATTACGCTTAATAGATTCTGCAAAATCGGGCTCAAAATAGTAGCCAATAATTTTAAATCCCTTATTTATACAAGCATCTATATATTTCTTCCGTTCTATAACAGTGGCATTTGTATTGTCTACAACAAAGCGCTGCATTGTTTCGATGGAGGCATGTAGATAAATATTTTCCCTATTCCGTGTTTTAAGCATATCAAGGTTTATTCGCATATGTGTTTTGAAGAAATGTTCTTTATAAAATGTCGACTTGCCCGAAGCCTGAATTCCTATAAAAATGACACACTCCAAATCTACACATCCTTGTCCAAGTATACATATTGGTTAATATAATCTCTATTCTGTGAAAAAATCGGTGTCTCATGATCAACATCCCACTTGCTTCTGACGGCTTCGCCTTTGTTGTACTGTTGTTTGGTAATGCAAATTCCCCGCTTTTGCCAGACCGGAAGTTCGTTCCAGTTTATCCCTTTTTCCACAAAAAGCTTGTCTTGGAGCTGATTTCCGTTCAACCCTTCTAATTCTGAATGCCTGAAATGGGCTTGAGCTACCATAGAAATGCTATTTTTAGTAGCATCTTGTTGTCTCCATAGAAAGTAGTTTGTAACCTCATCCTGGGGCAAGACCCATGCTCTCGCATCAAAAGTAGCTAAAGGCTGACCTGGGTAAACCTTTTGGATTTCCTCATTAAATTTGGCTGTAGCCAGAGAAGCAGATATGGACACCATCTTTTGAAGATTATTTTCAAACCAGGATTGCGTCGTTAATTTGTCATAATTCGTAAGAAGCAATGAAATTTCATCGCTCTGATGATACACCAGTTTACATCCCATAATGTTATAGGCCAAATATTTACACGTCTCCCATAATGCAAAAATTAGTTTCTCATCAAAAGGTTTCGTCATCCCACGTGTAAAGGTATGAAAATGCGCACCATCAATTCTGATGATTACGGGTAAACGGCGTGGTAGGCTTAATCTATAGGCATTTTCATATTCCTTCATCCTATTTCCAAAATCATTTCTTTTCATAAACTATGTAGGTTCCTTTCATGATCCGTGATTTGCGCATAGAGTAAAACAATGTCTATCTTCCCCAATTGACATATATAAGAATTGTAACAAATTGGCTGATACATCGCTAGGAATTAAGAAAGACAAAAAAACTTAGCAGATGGACTTGCAGAGTCTTTCATTTTTTCTTGGTATCTATTCTCCAAATGTTAGGCTATAATAATTTCAGTTTTTACTTTATTCCGATATGAAAAGGATGATATATATGAGCCAAAATCCATCTTCCATTCCGCGTCCGTTAGTCAGGGCTAATCAATGGGTAATTGTTTTATCTGTAGTTTTTACTTGGATTACAGGGGGATATGGGGTGCTAGTTATTCCTCTTATCGCGGGGTTGCTCGGCGTCCTTTTTAACTTCAATCCAGTAATGCGGATAGCCAAGCTTTTCTTGAAGAAAAGCCCCTCCTCGTATGTGCAGGAGGACCGAGAGCAGCAAAGGTTTAATCAGCTTCTTGCCGTCTTTTTTCTGTTGGTCGCTTGGGTAGGATTTATGCTCCAGTGGAGTATTGTCGCTTATGTATTCTCGGCCATGGTCCTGGTGGCGGCCTTGGTGGCTATCCTTGGTTTTTGCATAGGATGTTTTGTTCTCTACCAATGGTCCCAATATCAATATCGAAGAAGAAAAAACGTGTAAACAGAAACAGCTCTCTTTTCATTCCATTAGGACATCGTTAATTAAATCGAAGGTGCAGCCGAACTCTCCGACAATATGGATGCTATGTCGGTTCCGCCTTCTTTTTATTTTGCAGTAATATTATCTTCAAATACAAAAACGGAGATGGCTATATCTTCCTCCACTTTAATATCTGAAAAGAGGTGCAGCAGCCGGGAATCCATGTAATCCTCCAGTTCTTTATTGAAGTGTGTGGGATATATTTTTTGAACCATTTTGGTTCGGGCTGCATGCACCATCTCTTTCCCGGATTCTTCTTGTGCAAGAAACTTTTCAGATGGGGTTAAATTTCCATACAGCATCGTGATAGCCATATTATCTACAAAGGTCGTATGTATGCGTTCCGGGCCTTTCCCAAACAGCTCTTTACGTACTTTTCGAATAATTTCGTTAAAACCCGTTTCCCTTCTCATATCGCACCGCTCTCCTAAAATCTACTAAAATCCCTATTACTATTTCCATCATAACCGATTCCTATCATATAAAACAGAGACTAGCGAAAGTGATTTTTGGAACATGATTTTATCTGCAATTATAAGCGTTCATTAATTTTGATTAACATTTCCTCTAAAATTCGCTTCTCCTCTTCGGTCAGGGCTTGAACAATTTCGTCCTCCACCTTTTGGAAAGAGTCACTAAAAGCTTCAATCAATTCAATGGCTTTTGGTAAAACATAAATATTTTTTTGCCGTTCATTATTGGCCGGGATTTTGCGCTCGATGAATCCTTTTTGCTCAAGACCTTGAAGTATGCTTGTAATGCTGGCTCCGCGCAGATGAAACCGATCGGCAAGATCCTTCTGAATTAAATCATTTTCTTGATTCTCGTAGATATATTTAATCATTTTTCCTTGTTGAGCATTTAATCCCAACTCTTTTATGCTCTCGTCCGCTCTTTTCTTTAACTTAAGACCAATAATCTGAAACAAATCCAGATAAACCGTATCCTTTTGGGTTTTCATAATCATATCTCCTCAAATTATTAGAAGTCTAATTGTCAGTAAATAAACTATATAAATCTCTAAACTGTTTGTCAAATAAAAATTAGTTTATTGACAGTTATAAAACTAATAGTTAGAATTCTAAGTGTTTAAGATTGAACACTAAGGAGGAACGACATGAAGAATGTAACTCAAAGCTCTACGGTAGAAAAAGTTACAGCGATTACGAATGTACGTATTTTCGATGGTGAAAAAGTTATTGAGCCCAGAAATGTTGTCATCCATGGGGAAACCATTATTTCGGTAGGCGGAGACCTTCCGACACATGCAACGATCATCGATGGGGAAAATGCGACATTATTGCCCGGCCTGATTGATGCGCATGTCCACACTTCAATCGGTGGGTTACGAGATGCTTTAAAATTCGGCGTCACGACAGAACTCGAAATGAACGGCAGTTTTACAGAAAGAGGGCGCAAGATCCAGTTGAAAAACGTGTATGACGTCGCCGAAGTCCGTTCTGCCGGCACAGCGATCACTGCTCCAGGTGGTCATCCGGATGAATTATTGCAGGATGAGGATGAAATTCCGGAGTTCGTATTAAAGGAATTGGAGAAGTTACCCAAGGAAGACCGGGAAGCTATGCTAGCCGCCTACGCTCACGATCACGAAGAGGTGCCCCAAGTGACGACAGTGGAAGAAGCGATCAAACATGTGCATACCCAGGTGGAGAGTGGCGCCGACTATATTAAAATCATGATTGAAGAAGGGACGGTCTTGGGTGCCCCTGGACTACCTATTTTAAGCGACGAGATTTTAAAAGCAGCCGTGGCAGAAGCCCATAAATTCGATAAAATTGTCATAGCCCACGTCTTGACGGCTCATTCTTCGCAAACCGCCATCGATATGGGAGTCGACGGATTGGGTCACTTATTTCTCGACAGGCCCGAATGCACATCCGAGTTGGTGAAATCCATAGCGGATTCAGGTGCATTTGTTATACCGTGCTTAGTATTGAACTCATCCATTCTGGGGAATCCGGCATCAGAATTGGCGAATGATCCACGTGTTTATTCCAAATTAAGTCCGGAATGGATCGATATGTTGAACTCAAGCTTCCATACTTTCCCGCAAGGCAATTTGGAGAATAGCTTTAAAAATGTGATGGATCTTCACCGTGCCGGTGTGGATATTCTGGTCGGGACGGATGTCGCCCCCGTTCCTGTTCCCAATCTTGGCGGCCTTGCTCATGGAGCCAGCGTTCATCATGAAATGCAATTGCTGGTTGAGGCCGGATTTACTCCCATAGAAGCGCTTCAGTCGGCTACTGCGAAACCGGCCCGTTGCTTTGGGCTTTACGATCGCGGCTGTATTACCGAAGGTGCGCTCGCTGACCTTATACTAGTAAACGGTGATCCGACAACCAACATCTCGGATACCTTGTCGATCAAGTCCGTATGGTTCAAAGGTGTACAACAACTATGTTAATCAGAGCCTCTCGAACAGAAACAACCATCTAATCTCATTTGTACGACTTCCATTTTTACTTTCCGAGGATAGCTTAATCTTGTTGCCAACGCAAAAACACCTCCAAAGTTTATCCTCATATCTTACGACATGGGGATTCTCTTTGAAGGTGTTTTAATTGCAAGGAACATTGTAAAAACGTACAAGCAGCGGCCCCACATAGTTTCGCTATGCACTAGTCATAAAATATAAGGCTTACTCGTAGGCACCGATGTTCACCGCGGCTCCCTGTACTCTGGGCTTCCCGTCAATATCCAGTGTTCCAATGATGGCACGGTCCGTGTTTCCGGCATCGATCGCCGGTGACGAAGACTGCAAATGGAAGTCGCTGTTCGCGGCATTCACGAATTTAGGATCGGCAAACAGAGAATGCGTATCGTTGCCGGTCCCCGATTTGTACGCGGAGAATCCCGTATACTCTTTATTTTTCCAGATCCAGTTAGCTTCCGAACTGCCGCTCGGAGCAAAGTATAAGTTATAATCCATAACATTGCCGGAATTTTTGGTGTATCCATTGGAGATCAGCATATCTGTGGAGCTAGCCACGAAAATATTGTTTTTGATCACGTTGTTTCGCGTATCGTACTGAACCAAAAGTTGGCCGCTTCCGTCGTCAAACGTATCGTTCTTGTATAGCGTATTGTTCACGATCTTGCAATTTACCGTTGAGCCGCGCTCCTCATTGTATCCCCCCATGGCAATGCCAGTCAGCCGGTTGTTATATATCACGTTGCTGCGGACTGTAATATTGTTGGTGGCTTTGCCGGCATGCTCGGAGGCCATTTCGACGCCGATGTCGTTGTTGTAGCTGTAGTTCTGCTCGATAATACTGTCCTTGCCCCCATCTACATAAATACCACCGGCCGAGTTGTCATCGCTCTTGTAAGATGGGTTATTTTGAACAGAATTATTGTACACCCGGTTGCCCTTCACTAGCCCGTTTCGCGCCTGATCGTAAGCAGTATTCGGCGCAGTTCCCTCAAAGCCGATCAGATCAATCCCGATGTTGTCATTATCGTGAATGAGGTTGTCGGTCACCGCAAAGCCGTCCACGTTGCCGTTTAAAACGAGCGATTCGCTGGAGCCCAGCACGAGATTGTACAGCTCATTACCGCTGATCGTAAGGTCGTGAATCGAAGCCGGAGCTTTCGTGCCATAAACAGCGATACCGTGAGCGTCCCGGCCCAGCCGATCTTTGCCGGTCGGGGTGACCGTGTTTTTGATGTCATGGATTTTGTTGTTGGACAGATTAATGAAGCCGCCCGAACCGTGGACATAAATACCTACAGGCACCACGTTCTTGGAAGCAGTGGTAAAATTGCGGATTTCAAACCCCTGAACAGTAACGTAATTGACATCGGCCAGTTCGATCAGCCCTTCGTTCCCGCTGACCGAAAGTCCGCTGCCATCAATAATGGCGGTCTCTGTCCCATAGTTGGTGAACACAATTGGACCCTGCGAAGCGGAGCCAGAGCGGGTAATCTTTAATTTCTGCTTGTACACGCCGCCTCGGACGTAAACCGTGCTGCCCGCAGGAGCCACGTCAGCCGCGTGCTGCAACGTCTTCCACGGCGCATCGTTCGTTCCGGCATTAGAGTCGCTGCCGCTCGTGGACACATAATATTCTGTATCGGCCGCGGAGGCGGCGGGAAGCTCCACATTTCCTACCGCCAGACCAAGCCCCAAAACCATGGCTAAACCTACCAGAAACATTTGCCCGAATTTCTTCATGGTTCCCCATCTCCCTTTGCTTATTTTTTTGTAAATTATACCACAAAAATTCACCGAATCTGTTACGCCTGCAAACGGAGTACCGCCTCGACCTTCCGCGAGTCTCCAGTACCTCGAATGCCAAGAGTTGGAGAGTGAATGAAGAAGTCTAAGAGTTTTATTTTCTCAAGACAAATAAAACACAGCCTACCCTATCGGCAGACTGCGCATGTTCTTACTCCAAAAGAGCTAATCCTTTACCAGTCGATTTGAAAGCATCAACATAATAAAAGAGAATAAAATGATGACAGCTACCCAGCTCCAAGAGAGTGTCATATTTCCGACCTCGGACGCGGTGTAAATCGCTGTAGGCAGGGTTTGGGTCTGTTCAGGAATATTACCTGCAAGCATCAGCGTAGCGCCAAATTCCCCTAACCCTCGGGCAAATCCGAGAATGTATCCTGAAATGAGCGGTCGGTAGGCAAGGGGCATCGTAATGTGGCGAAACACTTGCCATTCGTTGGCACCTTGCGCACGTGCAGCCTGCTCTACCTCAGGGTCTACAGCTTCAAAACCTGCTTTAATGGTACGGTAAGCCAGTGGAAAAGCAACAACTACGGCCGCCACCACTGCAGCTCCCCATGTAAATACAATCGTCTGCTGGAACAGGCTTTCGAAGGCTGTGCCGATCCAGCTTTTCCTTCCCAGCAAGATGAGCAAAATAAAGCCGACAACAGTGGGAGGCAAAACGAGCGGAAGAAGTAGGACGGTCTCGATCACGCTGGTTCCCCTCCGCGGCGTGCAGTTCGCCATCATCCGCGCTACCACAGTAGCTAATAAAAAGACGATGATGCTGGCGACGACAGCAACTTTAACAGATACGATAACCGGAGGAAGAAAAGCTGACCAATCCAACGGAACCCCCTCCTTTATCTGTGAATTCTATTTTCCCGCCATTTCTGTAGGGGCTGAAAATCCATCTTTACTGAACACACTCATAGCTTCATCTGTCCGTAGAAAATTAAGAAACTCGCCTGCTTCCTGGCTGTGTTTGGTTGCTTTTACAATGCCTTCAGGATACAGGATGGGTGCATGCAATTCCTCAGGCACTTCCAGTGCTATGACCGTTTTATCAGATGATTTGGCATCCGTCAGATAGACGAGTCCTGCATCGGCGTTGCCTGTTTCAACATAATTTAATACCTGTCTTACGTCCTTGGCGAATACCATCTTAGGTTCCAGCTTGTCCCATAGTCCAGCCTTCGTTAACGATTCTTTGGAATACTGTCCGGCGGGAACGGTAGTAGGCTCCCCAACAGCCACTTTCAGGTAAGAAGGACCCATCAAGTCATTGAGCGTAATGCTTTTGTTATCTGTGCTTTTCGCCTTATCTTGTGGAACAACCACAACCAGTTTATTTTGAAGCAACACGTTATCCTTTTCCACCAATGAAGCATCCGTTAATGCCTTCATTTGCTTCATGCCCGCCGAAATAAATACGTCAGCGGGTGCGCCTTGTTCAATTTGTTTTTGTAATGTACCAGATGAAGCGTAGTTAAAGGTAAGTTTGATATCTGGGTGCTGTTTCTCATACTGGTCCTTGAGCGTATTCAGACTATCTTGAAGACTTGCAGCGGCAGATACGACTAGTTCTGTCTTGGGTGCAGACTGTGCCGACTGTACAGCAGCCGGAGACGAGCACCCCGCCAGAACCCATGCCAACAATCCAACGAACGTGAATATGTACCCAAATTTCTTTTTCAATTTTTTCTTCCCCTATCCTATAAATTCCAAAATGAGATGACGAAAATGTGATAGCGAAAATGAGAAAGCATTGTACATCTCATAACGGGTCGAATCTATTGGGTCAACCCAAATATTTGTGATAAATCGATCTCGCCTCAGCGATGTCCTTCGTCCCATGAATTAAGACGCGTCCATCCTGAAAAAGAACGATTCGATGCGTTCCGATAACAACGGATACCAGGTATGGATTATGCTCCACCTTGCCCCCCTGACGGGATAACAAACGTGCCGCTTCATTCAGATCACGTACAGTACCCGGGGCCGGGCGGATTTGAACCGTATCTCGTCCGCACAAGACAGCCGTTTTAGCCTGATGCTCCGATTGTAAAAAAGGATACACAGGGTACTCACCACATGTTGGACAATCAGCTTTCTTCATGGCGCTGATTTGGATCGCCTGATGCTGATTGTTCCACAGATCGAAGGAAATCAGCTTACCCTGTAAGGCTGATTCGTTCCCGGTGAGCAGCTTCAATGCCTCGGCGCTTTGATAAGCCGCCACCATCTGTACAGCCGGGCTAATCACACCGACCGTATCACAGGTCGCACCGCCGAGCGGTACGGTTCCGAGCAGGCAATGCAGGCACGGTGTCTGCCCTGGCACGATGGTAAAGGTTGTCCCATAGCTGCCCACACACGCCCCGTAAATCCAAGGGATTCGATGCTTGACCGCATAATCGTTCATAAGCAGACGTGTATCGAAATTGTCGGTGGCATCTACGATGAGATCCACCCCTGCTGCGATATCGTCGATTTCATCTAGCGAGACGTCCCGGACTAGCGCACGAATGTCCACGTCCGAATTGATTTGCTGCAATCGCTTCTGCGCGGCCACTGCCTTGGGGATCTGATCACGGGCATCCGCTTCGTCATAGAGCTGTTGGCGCTGCAAATTGCTCCAATCTACATAATCGCGGTCTACCAACGTCAGCCGTCCGATGCCCGCTCGCACCAGCATGTCAGCATTGGCAGTGCCCAGTGCGCCGGCCCCCACCATCAGCACGTGCTTACTACGGATATTTTGCTGGCCTGTCGGTCCAATTTTCGAGAATAATTCCTGTCTAGAATAACGGGCATGAGACGCATGCGCATGTGCTTGTGCAGCAACTTCTATTTTCTGGATTTTGTCCATTTCTGACATCGTTGGTTTACCCTCCATACTTATCCATTGATAGCTACAAGTTGATCAGACAAGCTAAAAGCTCAGATGTCCTCGTCCTTATTCGAAAGCTTTGGGGTATTTTGAGGATTCCAGCCACCCAGCTGATGCCCCTTCCATTCTGAGCCGTCCTCCCACACTTCCTTTTTCCAAATCGGTACGATTTGCTTTAACTGTTCAATGGCATGGCGGCTGGCTTCGTAGCAAGTATCGCGGTGTGCAGCAGAGACAGCAATCACCACACTCGTCTCTCCAATTCTGACCGTGCCAAGCCGATGTGTAATCGCAGTACGTGTAGAAGGCCAACGCTCTGCAATTTCGTCACCAATCTGCTTCATCGTGTTCATGGCCATCGGGACATACGCCTCATATTCAAGCAGCACCGTTCGCTGACCTTGCGTGAATTCCCGAGTCGTACCATTAAAGGTCAGCGAGGCGCCATGAGAAGGGTCGAGCACCTTTGAGGTTACTTCATCGGCATCAATCGGGTCGTACGTAATGGCAAATAAACCACATTTTGAAACGACCGTCTCCATCCCGGGTGCTGACTGATGAAGAGCAATTGCATCTGATGGAAGCACAAGTTCATCTGGCGAAGCCAGCTTTTTATGATGGGTAAAAAAAGAACCTGGCAGTTGTGAAGTCACTTCCGGGTACAGCTCATTCAGCCTTTTTCGAATGTCTGCCATGGTCACCGTTTCATGTGAAAGTTCTACCGTGATCACATCACCAAGTTGCTCCGCCATACCTGCGAATAGCTGAATACGGTATTGCATATGATCTGCCCCCTTGCACCTATTCTATCGAATTCATCTATCTATATAATAGAATTTACCCTCCTGAAACCGGAGGAATAATCGCAATCTCATCATATATACTCACGAGGTCCTCAGGAGCGGCGTAGGCTTGATTTCTGGCAACAAAAGAACCCTGCAACTGAGCTGCCGATTCAGGGAAACACTCGAATAGCAAGTCTTTTAACGCGGCAACGGTCATCGTTTCTTGCTCAGTAGGCACCATAATTATAGGCCCTCCCATCTGTTCCGCAAGTCCGGCAAATACTTGAATATGATAGTTCATTTAACATGCCCTCCTTTTCAGTACAGTGAATGTCCACCACATATGTACCAAGAAAAACCAACATGAATGAATACCCCGAAAGGTTTTATTCCATGCTGGTTAACTATGACGGTGTACATTGTAGATTTTTATATTATATTTTAGATTCGACCAGTTCATCAATCCGTTCAGTATGCGTATACACATTCAGAGAACGACTGCGTATAAAGCCGACGGTCGTAATCCCCAGATCCTCAGCCAACTCAAGTGCAAGCTCTGTAGGAGCTGACTTGGACAAAACAACTTCACAGCCAATCTTCGCAACCTTCAACAAAATTTCAGACGAAATGCGTCCGCTGAATACTATGATTTTGTCTTGTAATACAATATCATGTTTTAAGCAATGTCCATAGATTTTATCCAGCGCATTGTGTCGGCCGATATCTATTCTGGACAGGATCATCCCGTCTTTATCGCACAACGCTGCATTATGAACACCACCGGTCTGTTGGAACGTAAGTGCCGAGCTTTGCATTAAATTCATCAAGCGGAAGCAATCGTCAAAGGACAGCGTAACATGGGTGTCATTCATTCTTTTTGCCACTTTGGCATCATTCATAAAATAAAAGCCCTGTCTACTTTTACCGCAGCAGGAGGTAATGTACCGTTTGGAATGAAAGTTTTGATAAAACTCATTCATTCGACGGGTTTTAATATGAACAAAACCTTCTTTTTCCTGAACCCAAATATCTTCGATATCATCGTACCGTTGAATGACGCCTTCAGAGGCCAAAAAACCTACCGCCATATCCTCCACATACTCCGGTGTACAAACCATGGTAGCAAATTCCTGCTGATTGATTTTGATGGTCACCGGATGCTCCGTCACCACAGTGTCTTCAAAACGCTTGATCTGACCGTCACGATAACGTAGAATCTCACGTTTTACCTCAGCTGGCTTTTCCATGTGCTCCACTCCCTTGTTTCTGACAGGCTGGCTCTTCGGCTCACCCGCCGATGTGTGACATTTCAATTTTAGATGTTGCTTGCTGTGTATGATTCAGCCGTTCCTCTGAATAGCGATCGGTACGTTCTCTCCAAACACGCTCAATGTAAGCTCTAATCTCGTCATCGGACTGTTCGGAACGCAGCATCGCGCGAAGCTTGTACCCTTGCGAGGCAAACAGGCACGTGTACAAGGAGCCTTCAGCAGAAATTCTCGCTCGTGTACATGTGGAGCAGAAGGCGTCCGTAACAGACGAAATAATGCCGATTTCCCCGTCTCTGTCCTGATACCTGTAGCGCGTCGCCACCTCACCTTTGTACTGGGGTGGGACAGGCTCTAACGGCATATGCTCGTGAATGGCTTCGATGATCTGCTGCTTGGAAACGACCTGATCCAATTTCCAGCCATTGGTGTTGCCTACATCCATAAACTCAACAAAACGTAAAATATGCTTTTTCTTTTGGAAATAGTCGGCCATGGGAACAATATCCTGATCGTTAAAGCCCTTTTGCACGACCATGTTTATTTTCACCTGCATCCCTGCTTGAGCCGCAGCCTCAATACCATCCAGCACCGCCTTTACACTGCTTCTGCCCCCGTTCATTTGGCGGAACCGATCATCATCGAGCGAATCCAGACTAACCGTCACTCTCTTTAGTCCCGCCTCTCGCAGTGCTACAGCATATTTAGGCAAAAATACGCCGTTTGTCGTCATTGCAATATCCTCAACCCCATCGAGTTGAGTTAACGAATGAATAAGCGAGGACAAATTTTTCCTCAGCAACGGCTCACCACCAGTAATGCGCAGCTTCGTAACACCCAGCGAGACAAAAATACGGGAAAGGCGCGTAATTTCCTCAAAGGTCAATATTTTTTCTTTTGGCAAAAACGGATAGTCATGGCCAAATATTTCTTCCGGCATACAATATCGGCACCGAAAATTACATCGGTCTATGACGGATATTCTTAAGTCCCGTAACGGACGATTCCATTGATCGTCGCTCCGGTTCGCCATCCTGTTCACCTCAATCCGTCTTCATTAATAAAACTCTTTACACTCTAAATTGGAACGGTATTTCCATTCATTTTATACTGAACCAAAAAAACCGGCATCACAACAACTTCTTCGCTTATGAATATCGAAGAATCTGCTAAATGCCGGTTAATTTATCTACATCAGGATTTTACGAATCCCACATCATGTGATATAGAAAAATCAAACTAACAAGCGCTGCGACAAATAAAATATACGCGATTCCCACGTACACTCCATTTACGATTGCTCTGAAATAGGTTACATTCCTATTGTTAGCAATCCTGGAACGTTTGTCAATGATTTTTCGATTTCTCAGACGATAATCATTATCAATTAAAAAATTAATAATGTACCGTTGAACTATCTTAAATTTTACGTTATAGTTACACGAGATGACATGCAGAAAATGACATATCTAAGTTATTCAGAAGTTATTGATATACAGACGGTGCGTACTGTTTGTTATTAATACATATTCAAATGGCGGATTGGCCTCCAGGACCTAGAGCTTGGTCACTACTCCACCATAAACACAAGTGCTGGAACACGAGCACTTGTGTTTATGGTGGAGTTTTTTTATTCCTAATTTTTAAATTTAAAATCTGAAAGGAGCCTGAACCGTGACTGATAGTGCGATCAAAATTACATTAAACGGACAGGAACTGAAAACGAAGAACAGCGCAACGATTCTTGAAGTGATTAACGAAAACAACATCGCCCATCCCCAGCTGTGTTACGTTCCCGAAGTCGATCCGATCCGTACCTGTGACACATGTATCGTGGAAGTGGACGGAAAACTTATGCGTTCCTGCTCGACACTGGCTTCCGATGGAATGAATATTCATTTACATTCGGATCGCGCGAAAGCAGCTCAAACCGAGGCTATGGACCGATTGCTGGAAAATCATCTCCTCTACTGCACAGTGTGCGATAACAACAACGGTAATTGTACTTTGCATAATACAGCAGAGCTAATGGAAATTGAACATCAAAAATATCCGTATCAACCGAAAGTTGACCCGACAGAAGTAGATATGTCTCATCCCTTCTATCGATATGACCCCAATCAATGTATTGCATGCGGCCAGTGCGTAGAGGTATGCCAAAACCTTCAGGTCAATGAAACGCTCTCCCTTGACTGGGAAGCTGAACGCCCTCGCGTCATATGGGACGACAGGGTTGCGATTAACGATTCCTCCTGCGTTAGCTGCGGTCAGTGTGTAACCGTCTGCCCATGCAATGCCTTGATGGAGAAATCCATGCTGGGAGAAGCAGGCTTCATGAGTGGCATGAACAAGGATTTATTAAATCCGATGGTGGATTTAATAAAGGAAGTGGAGCCGGGCTATAGTGGGATTTTTGCTATTTCCGAAGCCGAAGCAGCGATGCGTGAAACCCGTACGAAAAAAACGAAAACCGTCTGTACGTTTTGCGGTGTAGGTTGCAGCTTTGAGGTTTGGACCAAAGACCGCAAAATTTTGAAGGTACAACCTACCTCTGAGGGACCTGTTAACGGTATCTCGACATGCGTAAAAGGGAAATTTGGCTGGGATTTTGTGAACAGTGATCAGCGTCTGACCTCCCCTTTAATTCGTCAAGGTGACGAATTTGTGGAAGCAACCTGGGAAGAAGCCTTGAGCCTGATGGCCAGCAAAATGGGAGCTATTCAAGAAACTTACGGCGGTGAGGCACTCGGCTTTATTTCTTCGTCCAAATTTACCAATGAAGAAAACTATTTGATGCAGAAGTTGGCTCGTCAGGTCTTCCAAACGAATAACGTCGATAATTGCTCACGGTATTGCCAATCTCCTGCGTCATGGGGGCTGCAATACACCGGAGGCATCGGTGGGGACAGCGGTACGATTAAAGACATTGCCAAAGCAGGTTTGGTCATGCTGGTCGGTTGCGCGCCGGGAGAAGGACATCCAGTGCTGGCTACTCGTATCAAACGTGCGCATAAGCTGCACGGTCAAAAGTTGATCTCGGTCGACCTGCGCAAGCATGAAATGGCAGAACGCGCAGATCTGTTCATTCGTCCGAAGCAAGGTACTGATTATGTATGGTTATCCGCTGTAGCCAAATACATCATTGAGCAAAACTGGCATGATGCAAAATTCATTGAAGAGCATGTAAACTTCTATCCTGAATATTTGAAGTTGCTAGAGCGTTTCACCCTGGAATTTGCCGAACAGGAAACTGGTATTTCCAAAGAGACACTGATTGAGGTAGCGACTTTGATTCACGAAGCCGACGGCACTGCCATTTGTTGGGGCATGGGTGTGACGCAAAACATCGCAGGCTCTTACACTTCGATTGCAATTGCCAACCTGCTGCTGGTGACTGGAAACTTTATGCGTCCGGGTGCAGGCGCATATCCGCTTCGCGGACATAACAATGTGCAGGGTGCTGCCGATATGGGTACAATGCCGGATATTTTCCCGGGCTATCAGCCCGTGACGAACGATGTCATTCGTGCCAAGTTTGAAGCGGCCTACGGCGTACAAATTCCAGGTCAACGCGGACTGGACAACATTCAGATGCTGGAAGCCATTGAAACAGGTAAGCTCAAAGCGATGTATATCGCTGGAGAAGAGATGGCATGGGTGGATGCCGACTCCAACCATACCCAAGAAATGCTGGCGAACTTGGATTTCCTTGTCGTTCAGGATGTATTTCTGAGCAAGACAGCTGAATTCGCTGACGTTATTTTGCCAGCCGTACCTTCACTCGAAAAAGACGGAACCTTTACGAACACCGAACGTCGTGTTCAGCGTTTATATGAAGCACTCCGCCCTATAGGAGACAGCAAACCAGATTGGTGGATTTTCAGCCAATTTGCCAAGCATATGGGATTTGATTGGGATTACAGCCATCCAAGTGAAATTTTTGAGGAAATGGCGTCGCTCACTCCATTTTTCTCCCAATGTAATTATGACGTATTGGAAGGCTGGAACAGCTTCCACTGGGGATCGCCGGATGGTAGCAATACACCGCTGCTGCACACCAACGGCTTTAACTTTCCGGATAAAAAAGCGCGTTTGGGACTTTTCGAATATGTACCACCGAAAGAGTACCCCGTTGAATTCGATTTGACCTTAAATAATGGTCGACTGCTCGAACAGTTTCATGAAGGAAATATGACGACCAAATCAGCGGGTATTCAGCTCAAACTTCCAAAAGTATTTGTGGAAGTGTCACCTGAATTGGCTGAGGAGCGCGGAATCACTAATGGATCGCTGGTTCGACTGGAATCCCCTTATGGTGCGGTCAAGCTACGTGTTCTGGTGACAGACCGGGTGCAGGGAACTGAAATTTATGTGCCAATGCACTCTACCAGCCATGATGGTGCGGTCAATCTGTTAACTGGTGGAGCGTTCGATGTGGTCACCCGTACACCGGCCTATAAACAAGCCAAAGTACGGATGCAAATTTTGGAGGTAGACGGTCAAAATCCACTACCACGTATCAATCCGCGTTACAAAAAACGTCATCCGCAAAATGGGGTTGAAGTGGACCGTAAGTGGAACCGTCCCGGTTATGTCGATTTAGTGGATCAAAAATAAGGAGGTCAAGCCGTGGCTAAGCCTATTTCAATTGTGAGAAAACGCGTTCTGACAGAAGAAGAACGGCAAAAACAATCGCTGGATCAGCTTACTGCTGATCTGGCGGACAATGGGGCGGCATTGCAGAAGACGCTTGAAATCGTACGCGAGCTGCACGACAGTGGTCTTCTCGAAGCAGCTCAGTCTATGCTAAAAGCCAAAGAAAGCATCGCCAAAATCGCTGTAGGACAAGCGACTCGTAAGCCTGTGACGAACATCATCAATAATCTCATGGGAGCAGCAGGGATGCTGTCTGAGGTAGACCCCGAGCTGATGAAAAAGCTGACAAATAGCGTTACCAATGGCCTGAACGAAGCCGAAGAACATCTAAAGCAGAATAAAAAGACTCGTCTGCGCGATCTTATGAAGGCGATGAATGATCCAGATGTAAACCGGGCAATGGGATTTGGTATTCATTTTCTCAAAGGAGTGGGAAAAAGTTTGTCTGATAAATAATTCATAGAGCGTGAAGATGGAAGACTAGTAAACAACAGACAATAAAAAGAGCTGGCTCCGAAAACGGGGGCAGCTCTTTTTATTTATTTTTTATCCACCTGCAATAGCGTCACCGTTTTAAGAGAAACAGCATCTTTTATTTGCTCCTCTGCGATGACCTTGAGCTTAAGCAAACTGGCAATCTTCGACGTATCCGGCTTGGAAAACAAGCGCCATAGCTGCGGATCAGGCAGTGAATCATACAGCTTTGTATGATCGTATTCCTTGCGGTGCTGCTGTATAATCTTGACTCGGTAGTTGCCAATTTCCCAATCTGATACTTCCTGCTGTGCACAATGAGCGGTAATGTCATTACGCAAATCAGTCAGTTCACCTTCAATTTCTTTTTGCTTTTGCTTTAACTGGTAGTAGCGACGCACCTTGTTTTCCAATCCCATCACGCTCCTCTGCTTACATATGTATGTTTGCAGAAGCGTTTTAGGACAAGTTTTGTAATGTTAGGATTGAAGGTATAACTGCAAAAGCATTTCCCGGGTAATGGAAAGGTCCATAAGTTGAGAGCATCATCATCCAAACTTTATTTTAGGATTTTGCAAAATCCGATTCCAATCGCTCCAAAGTGCAATATATAGACGAACTAGACCATTTCGATCTATATATTGTTTATTGGAAGTCGCTTATTGGATTTTTGCAAAATCCTCATTTAGGTACATTCGTCCCTGGATTTACAGGCCCTGCTCCTTGGGATTTCCCCTTACGCTTCATATAATTGGCCCAGTATGCCGTCAGAATAGGTACTAAAATCGAGGTCACAATGACCGAAGCGGCAACTAAGGCCGTTGCAGATTGCGCAACAGGCAGAAACTCAGGCTTGATATTGGCGACAATGACTGGATTGGCTACTGCTGCTCCTGCTGTACTAGAGGCTGCAATTCCTGCTGTACCGTTGCCACCACCGATATATTTGTCCGCCAAAATCAGTGGAATACCTGTAATGATAATGACAAAAACACCCAATAAAATACCAAGCATACCTGTCTGGACAATGACACTCAGGTCAATGGAACAACCAAGTGCAAAACCGAAAAATGGAATCAAAGCTTGCGTTGCGTTCCCAAAATATTTTCGGAAATCATGATCCAGATTGCCCAACATAAAGCCGACCAAAAATGGTAATACCGCCCCCACAAATGTCTGCGGTTCAAAAACGGCCAGCCCGGTGCTACCCAAAATAATCATGGTCACCAACGGACCCGATTCCAGTGACATCAGTACAAATGCTCCTGCCTCTTCCTTGGAGCCATACTGCTGCATAATGGAGGCGTATAACCCGCCGTTCGTCATATCCATAGCCGAGATCAGCGCCAGCACTGACAAACCTGCAAATAGTCCACTTTCTACACCACCAACAGGCAGCAATCTGGATGCAATGATCGCCACTACCCACGCAACCGCGATTTTAGTCAATACGAGCGTTCCTGATTTACGCAATACAGTACCCGTCGCTCGCACATCTATAGAAGCACCCATACAAAAAAACCACACTGCTAAAATGGGTACCGTACCTGTCATCAGCCCCTTGGTAAAAGATCCAAAATAGTCGCCTGCCCATGGAGTAAATGTATGAAAAAGTGCGCCAATAAACAGCGGCACCAGCATAATGCCCCCTGGAATTTTATCAATGTTTTGTTTGATTTTCATTACTTCGTTCAACCCTTTCGTTTTTGCCAATGCAAAAACAAGGCCGTATTACTTGCGGCTCAAGCCGAGCTCGGGAATCAGTCTTGCGAAGGTATCATGACTCTCCTTCAGTTGCTGCGCGAATGCCTCTGCATCCTGGACACGCAATCCCAACCCATGCTTACGCATTTCCTCCCTGAATTCCTCGTCTTTCGTCCCCTTGATCAGTGCATCCGTCAGCGTTTGAGCAACTTCATCCGGTGTATCCTTGGGTACAGCCAGCCCTCTCCAAGTACCGATAAAATGTACACGCAGCCCAGTGGCTTGTTGTAGTGTCGGCACTTTTGGAAACGCTTCCGAAATAGTGTCTGCCTGGATCGCCAGTATGCGAAGTTTCCCTTCGTCCACGTATTTCTTCACTTCTGCGGGACTGACGGGTACAGCATCCACAAATCCGCTCATCAAAGCGGAGACGGCTGGGCCTGCTCCCTCATAAGGGATATGGGTAAAGCGGACTCCGCTTTTCTGCTCCAGCATTGCGGCAGCAAGGTGCCATATGCTCCCCGTGCCTGCATTCCCCATTTTGAGCTTGCCGGGATGGGCCCCAGCATCCTCCAGAAATGCCTCCGCTGTCTTCCATGGTGCATCCGCCCGGACCGTAATGGCGGAAGGGTCCATATTGGTTTGAAGCAGCGGCTTAAATCGCTCATAGGTGAGCGGTAGCAGTCCCAAATGAGGCAACGTAGTCAGCTCAGCGACCAGATACGTTACAGTATAACCGTCCGCCTGCGCCTCAGCCCCTTCCATCAGCCCGACAGAACCGCCTCCTCCCGTTCGATTAACGACGATGATCGGCTGACCGAGATGCTTTTCGGCGGCTTTCGCCAACGCTCTCGCGGTAATATCTGTACCGCCTCCGGCCGCATAAGGAACGACGAGTGTTATTGGCTTCGTAGGAAATATACGGCTGTGATCCTGCAGGGTGCGGTGATCCACATATTCACTGATACTCAAGGCAGAAAGCATAGCTACTCCAGCCGCAACCAGCACATATTTTTGCCATGGCTTTTTCTTCATTATGTTTCCTCTTCTCCAAAAATGAACTGGGCCCGTCATGCGCCCGTTTTCACCTCCAACGTTTTCGGTCTTGTTGTTTGCGTTTACATGAAGTCAATGTACCGCAACGTGGAGGGCTACAGCTATCGCTTAATCTTCGTATTTATCTTCTATTTCGCCAAAGTATCGGCCTTTTGACCGATCTGCATATTCATTGGAAGATTTGCTGATTTGTCTGAATTTCCCTGGGGTCACTTGTTTGTGCTTGCGGAATACCCGAATAAAGCTGTTCTCATTTCGGTATCCGACCTGTTCTGCAATTTCACCGATTTTCAAATGGGTTTCACATAGTAATGTGCATGCCTTTTTTACGCGTAATCCAGTCAAATAATCGTAAACGGTGGTCCCCGTTTCTTCCTTGAACATGCTGCTCACCGAGGACACGCTCATGTGAACATGATCCGCAATTTCCTGAAGCCCGATGTTCAAATGCAAATGATGTTCCATATATTCGATCATCTCTTGTACACGCACAAAATCTTTGGACTGAATGCGACCGTGCCATTTTTCTTCGATATCAGTCAACATAATGACCAGCAATACCTCAATGTCTTGAAGGTCTAGTGTCAGAATCTGATTCCAGTGGTAATCAGCAAGCTGATCCGGCGGCGTCACACTCTGAGTGGTACACCATTTTAGCAAATCTTCCAGCAATCCATGAACAAACAAGTAGACCTGGGCTGGGGATGTTCTGTGGAGTCGAAGTTCTTCTACCCAGTGGCTGATTAGCTTTACACTTGCACCAGGTTCCTGTGACTCCAGGGCACGAATCATTTCCACACGCCGATTGTCCAGCAATGTTGAATCCTGAATCTGCTCCTTTGACTGTTCATCCACTGTGTTATCCTTTTTCACACTTATGCTGCTGTCTATATTCGTATATGAACGTCCATACCCCTCATACAAACGCAAATTAAGGGCCTCTTTTCCTTTTATAAAAGACGCCCGTGCCTCTTGAATATCCGTGACTATATGACCAATCCCTATAGAAATAGTCAAAGGAAGATACTCACCGACAACCTGAATCAGCCTATCCACGCTTTTCTGAAGCAAAATGCTCTCTTGGAGGTCAGTCTCTGTACCAACTTCATTCGAACTCTCACTGAACTGTAACAGCACAATAAAACCACTTTCCTCCTCCGGCGAGCATACTGCTTTCCAGTAAGGTTCGAGCATCTCTAGCAAAATATTGTTCAGCGCATACTTGAGCAGCATTTTATCTTCTTCTGGAAAGCTTGCAGCCCACGCAGAATACCGGTCAATGGACACGATCATGACAAACAAAGAATGGCCGTCCCAATCGGAAAAATACTGTTCCCATTTCATACGCATTTCCTGTATGCCCATTCTACGCTGGATGACATCTTCCATATATTTGGAACGCAGCTCCGGCAGGCTTCGCTCTACCACCAATGATTTGCGGTGAAACTCTCCAACCAGTTTGCTAATCACAGGTTCCAGGTCATACAATCCTCCTTGGCGCGTTCCCTTATTGCCCGAATTTAATAGGCTATTAATTTTTTTCATGGGGCGAAAAGCTGCATAATTGTAATAGTAAACTGCTGAGCACCCAGCCAGTATGGAGATAAAGGCAAGCCACAGCATCATATTGCGCGCCAGCTTTACATTTTTCAGCAGCTTGTCCATCGGAACGAGCGATACTAGACGCCAGCCCGTTACATCTGAAAAGGTTTGGTTGGCCATATATTCCATGTCCCCTATCTCCACATAAGCATAGGGGCTCACATCCAGCTCTTTCAAAATCCTGCCCATATCATTTAAGGGTAAGGACGATTTCAGCTTGGGATAGATTAACTCGCCCTCCAGATCATACACGTATTGTGAGTTGGATAAATGAATATAGAGTTTGGAGAAAAAACGGTCATAATCCAGATTGATTAGCACCGCACCCATGACCTGACCATCCTCTACTATGGGCCTGGCCAGCGAAAGCAGCTCTACTGTCCCCTGCTCACGATCGGTGCCGTACCATCTCCGCTTAATCAACAACGGCTTTTTTTGAATGTCCTGAATCCAGGGAACCCATGTGGTATCCGGTGCCTGCTTCCAATCAGGCATGTAACCATAATTGCTGGATACGAGAGCATGATTGTCCAAAGAAATAACTTCAACCGAATAAATTTCTTCGTGCGAAGAAAGGGTTTTCAAGTATTTGTGAAGCCGATCTATGACGGAGACGTTGTCTTCCAGCGATTTCCCGTCCGTTTGGACACGTACAAAAGCCTCTACATCCGGATGATAGGCTGCGTCCAGCGCCTTGTTATCAGACTCACGAAAAGCCCGATTGGTCACATCCAGATTGATTTGCAATAATTCTATATTGGGTGTGTTCAGCTCGGTATCCAAACCTTCACGGTATCCTGAATACGATAGCAAGCCGATCACGCTAATCACAAGCGACACGCACAGAGTAAGCAGTAGAATCAATCTTGTCTGTTTATTTTTCAGTATCAATCGAAGCTTAAGTCGCAGCATTCCCGTAACTTCATCCTTCCGGACTTCGTTGTCCATCTTCCTCTGACCCATATAATGGTGACATATTCTCCCTATTACTATTTGACGCAAGAGTCGGAATTCCCTGCCTATGTAATTCAAACTTAATATAAGGAACAACATTCATATAAAAAAGAAGAGGTCTCCCTGTACAAGGTAGAACTTCTTCTTTGGCACTGCTTGTATTCATTATTCAGCAAAAACAGATACTTGCTTCACAGGTTTTAGCTTGTCTTTTCCACCTGAAAACGATCTAGCTCCCGCTGCATTTCCTCGCGAATCTGACGAAGCTCTTTTACCTTCTCAGCCGATTCCTCAAATGAACGCTTCTGCTCTACCGTGGAAGCCGTAATCTCTTCACTGCCTGCGGCGGATTGCTGAGTGATTGCGCTGATATTTTCGATAGCTTGCTGTACCTGTACGCTCAGTTCTCGCGATACATTCATGTCCGTTGATAACTTGCTGACTTGGCCGGCAATTTGCTGCACTTTGCCACTAATCTCTGTAAACGATTCTCCGGTTGAGGAGGTTGCCTTCTCCTGCTCACGGAACAGCTCCTGACTTTGCGCCACAGAAGTCTTCACCTTATCCATAGCCTGCGTGATACTGTCAACAGCAGTATAAATTTTCTTTACAGCAGACTCTGATTGATTCGCCAGCTTTTTCACTTCATTGGCAACAACAGCAAAACCTTTTCCTGCTTCACCTGCACGTGCAGCTTCAATAGAAGCATTCAAGGACAACAGCGATGTTTGGCTGGCAATTTCGGAGACGTATCCAGTCATGGTTGTAATCTCGGCTGCATTAGCCTCCAGCTCCTTGACCGTCTGCTCCACTTCGGACATGGCTGAACGATTTTCTGCAACAATACGCAGTTGATCGCTCATGACCCGCGTACCCTGCTCAATGACACGCAAAGCATCCTCACTATACGCGGTCGATTGTGTGGTTTCCAGTAGATTCGATTCAAACTTCTGCTGCATCTCGTCCACAACGCCAACTGTCGACGACAGATCCTCAGCAATTTTCTGACTGCCTATTGCCAGTTCCTCTGTTGACGTGCTGACTTGTGTCACAATTTCCTTCATGGCCTCATTATGCTGATCAATATCCCGAGCCATCAGATCGACACGATTACCCGCCTGATCAATGGAGAGTACAATGCTGCGCAAGTTCCCGATCATCACCCGGAAAGATTCATTGAGCTCGTCCAGCTCATCGCGTCCCTTGGTTTGGGCAAGCTGCACTGTCAGATTTCCCTCAGCAATTTGCTTTGCGGCATCCGTTAATTTGCGTGTTCTAAGGGCAAGCTGCCTGGATGTATATGTATTATATAGCCCAACCGCCACCAGAAGTATAACTGCACCTGCCAAGGCCAATTGCCATGTAAAACGAATGCTCTTGGTCAAATCTTCTGTGTATTGGTCATAACGTGCCTTGGTCAGCAGATCCAGCATAAATACATCGTTCTGAATCCCTTGGGCACGCATGGCCTCCCGCTTGGACTCCGGGCTGTTTTGGGTACTCATGGCTTTCTCCGTTGCTACTTTCAATTGGCTGAATTTTGTTTTAATCGTATTCAGTCGCTTTTGCTGCGCTTCGGTTTGCAACATGCCCTGTGAAAGCAAAGCAATCGTCTTTTCAGACTGAGTCAGTTGATTTTGCACATCGGCTTTGTTGCTCTCCGTCATGGAAGCTGAATAATTTTGCAGTGCCTGCCCTGACTGAATCAAATAGGCATTGAGCTGCTGTACATTCAACATAGCCGGAACCAGATTACTACTTTGCGAGTTAATACGAATTAATTCAAAAATGATATAAGCCACTAAAGCCAGGCAAGCGATCAAGGAAATCATCGCGTTCAGCACCAGTTTACCTTGCAGTTTCATCAGCTTTCATCCTCCGTTTGCGAAAATTTATTGGGTGGGAACAGTCAGTGTGCCGGATTTGATTTTTTCCTTTAAATCATCCAACAACTTTTGCTGATCCGGACTCAGTGTCACGACACGAATAGGCGCTAAACCTACACCATCTTCCGCAAGACCAAACACCATATCCTTCTCCGTAAATTTTCTTTGATGATCTGCAAAGCCTTTGACTGCTGTATAAATTGCAATGTCTACATTTTTAAACATCGAGGTCACTACCGCTTTTTCCGCAATAAAAAACTGGTCGCTATCGACCCCGATGGCGAATTTATGCTGCTTTTGCGCTTCCTGCAGCGCACCTACACCCGTAAGACCTGCGGCTGCAAAGATGACATCAATCTGATCCTGATTAATCATGTCATCTGCAATTTCCGTACCCAGTTCCGGCTTTCCAAAATCTCCTGCATACGTTGCAGTAACTTTGGCATTTGGCTTGACTGATTGCACCCCTGCGCGATACCCAATTTCAAATTTTTTCAACAAAGGAGATTCCGCACCTCCGAGAAAACCCACCTGTTCGGTGCGACTCGTCAAACCAGCAACGACTCCAGCCATAAAACTGCCCTCTTCTGCTTTGAAGCTAATAGAGGCCACATTCGGTAAATCTGATTTCTCATCCACGATTAAAAATTTACGGTCTGGATATTTTTTAGCAATGGATTCCAAGCTGTCCTTCACCATGTAACCCAGCCCAATGATTAAATCAGCTTTTTCTTGAGCAAGCTGTTCAAAAGCCGCATCATACGTCTTGGTCTCCGTTATTTCTCGGTATTCAAAAACAATTTTCCCCTCATCCCGTGCTTTGACCAAACCTCGAAAAGCAGCGTCGCTGTAAGATTGGTCACCCAGACCAATATCTGACAGTACGATTCCCACCTTAATGGGCTGAGCCTTGGTTTGTGCTGCCGATTGCCCACATGCACTTAGCAATAATGCAAAGATTGTGACAATGGGAATCCACCTAAAATTTAATAATTCAGCTCGCTTTTTCATGACATATCACCTCAGCATAATTTGGAAATCCCCAACATCTTTATATCGGTTATAAAAGCATATTTTTTCATAAGAGTTTCTGTAAATTCATTGTAAATAGAACATGATAAATAAGATTATTTTTCTCTATATGTAAAAAATGTATATTTTTATGCTTCTTTTATTATACGAACTGTCCAAATTCACTTATTTTCGTTTATATCGTAAGAATAAAGTGTAATTTGGAAAACATAGGTACTCTGAAACCATCACTCTATTTCAATTCGAAAGGAGCAACATTAAAAATGACTTCGACAGATTTAATTCCACAGCCCAAAACTTATGGTCCCTTAGGTAATCTGCCCTTGATCGATACACATGCCCCTGTCCAGTCTTTGGTTAAGCTTTCTTATGAGTACGGTCCAATTTTTCGCATGGATCTGCCTGAAGGAACGAACATTTATATTTCCGGTCATAAGCTGGTCGCAGATGCTTGTGATGAATCCCGTTTCGACAAACAAGTGTGGGCTCCATTACAAAAAGTACGAGCTTTTGCAGGAGACGGACTATTCACAAGCTGGACTGAGGAACCGAACTGGCGCAAGGCCCACCAAATTTTGCTACCAAGCTTCAGTCAGAGAGCTATGAAGGGTTACCACAATATGATGCTTGATCTTGCTGTTCAGCTGATACAGAAATGGTCTCGGCTTAATCCCGATGAAAGTGTAGAGGTACCGGAAGATATGACCCGGCTGACTTTGGATACGATCGGATTATGCGGCTTTAATTATCGTTTTAACAGCTTCTACCGCGATCAGCCCCATCCGTTCGTGACCAGCATGACACGCGCATTAGATGAAGCGATGGGTCAGCTGCAACGCCTTAATCTGCAAAACAAGCTGATGTTATCGAAGAAAAAGCAGTTTAAAAACGATATCGAAACGATGTTTTCTCTGGTAGACAGCATTATTCAAGAACGCAAAACCCTTGGCAACCAAGGAGAAGAGGATTTACTGGCACGTATGCTGGAAGGCAAAGATCCAGAAACTGGTGAGACGCTGGATGATGAAAATATCCGCTATCAGATCATCACCTTCCTCATCGCCGGTCATGAAACGACCAGTGGGCTTTTATCCTTTGCCATTTACTATTTGCTTAAGAATCCGCGAACGCTAACCAAGGCTTATGAAGAAGTGGATCGCGTGCTCACCGATTCGCTGCCTTCTTATACTCAGGTTCGTGAACTCAAGTACATAAGGATGATACTGAATGAAGCTCTGCGACTATGGCCGACAGCGCCCGCCTTCTCTCTCTTTGCCAAAGAAGATACGTTGCTCGACGGAACCTACCCACTTAAAAAAGGTGACAGCGTCAATGTACTCATTCCAAAACTGCACCGTGATACCGAGGCTTGGGGCGAAGATGTTGAGGAATTTCGACCGGAGCGCTTCGAGGACCCATCCGCCATTCCGCAAGATGCCTACAAACCGTTTGGCAACGGTCAACGCGCCTGTATTGGACAGCAGTTTGCCTTACAGGAGGCCACTCTTGTGCTGGGTATGGTACTGAAACATTTTGAGCTGATTGATCATACTCATTATGAGTTGAAAGTCAAAGAAACGCTCACACTCAAGCCGGAGGGCTTCACCATTCAAGTACGCCCGCGCAGCACACAGACTGCCGTTATGCTGCCAGGTGCCGTTCAAGAACTTCATGAACAAGAGGAACAAAAGGTTGCACCCCCCCATGCCGAAAAACATGATACTTCTTTGCTTTCTTTGTACGGCTCGAATCTGGGTACAGCTGAGGGACTTGCAGGTGAACTAGCCGATTTAGGTCGAAATTGGGGTTTCAACAGTAGCATAGCAACTCTGAATGATCGTGTGGACAATTTGCCTAAAGAAGGCGTGGTACTTATTACGACCGCATCTTATAATGGGCATCCGCCAGACAATGCTGATGCCTTTGTACAATGGTTGGAGCAGGCAGGCGAAGGGCAACTGGCAGGCGTAAGATATGCTGTATTCGGCTGCGGCGACCGCAATTGGACCAGCACGTATCAGCGTATTCCAAGGCTGATCGACGAGCTGATGTCTGCCAAAGGGGCAAAGCAACTGTATGACCGGGGTGAGGGCGATGCCAGCGGTGACTTCGAGAAGGATTGGGAAGCTTGGAACCACGGCTTATGGCCGGATTTGTTGAATGCTTTCGGGGTAGAGCACAATGATACAGAACCGCAGGACAGCAACAGCCTGAGCATAGAGTTCGTCAGCGCCATACTCAGTACACCTCTTGCAGACAACTACGGAGCAGTGACCGCCGTCGTTACAGCGAATCGTGAGCTGCTTGCTGCTGAAAGTGAACGCAGTACACGACATCTGGAGCTCAAATTACCAACCGGATTGTCCTATCGCGAAGGTGACCACCTTGGTGTGTTGCCGCGTAATCCTGCTTCGCTAGTCAAAAGGGTGATGCAACGCTTTAAATTACAGGAACAGGATTACATCGTATTGAGAGGCAGTGACCGGGATGCGGCGCATCTCCCCTTAGATCGGCCTGTCAGTATAGGAGATTTGCTCACTCTCAGTGTGGAACTGCAAGAACCGGCAACGAGAGCCCAGCTACGGCAACTGGCATCCTTTACAGTGTGTCCACCGCACAAGAAAGAAATTGAAGCTTTGCTGGAGGATACTACCTTTGATCGAGAGATACGACAGAAGCGCGTCACGATGCTGGATATTCTGGAGAAGTATCCAGCCTGCGAGCTGCCATTTGAAAACTTTATCTCGCTGTTACCACCACTCAAGCCTAGGTACTACTCCATCTCAAGCTCTCCGCTTGAATCGGATAATTCGGCGAGTATAACAGTGGGCGTCGTGCGTGGACCAGCCCGTAGCGGACAAGGTGAATACCTAGGAATTGCCTCTAATTATTTGGCACAGCTCCAACCAGATGATCCTATTGTCATTTTTGTGCGTAAGCCTCAGTCGGGCTTCCGTTTACCGGAAGATCCAGCCGTGCCTGTCATCATGATCGGTCCGGGTACTGGAGTGGCACCATTCCGCGGATTCCTACAGACACGCTATGTACTTAAGGAGAGAGGAGAGCAGCTCGGCGAGGCTCATCTATACTATGGCTGCCGTAATCCGAAGCTTGACTATCTGTACAAGCAAGAGCTGCAAGCCTGGGAGCAGGAGGGAATCGTTACGCTTCATACAGCCTTTTCACGTCTGCCCGATCAACCCAAAAGATACGTGCAGCATGTCATGAAGGAAGATGCGGACACTCTGATTCACTTGCTTGATGAAGGAGCGCATCTGTATGTATGCGGTGATGGTAGCCGGATGGCTCCCGATGTAGAAAACACCCTTTGTGCTGCTTACGCGGAAGCACACCATACCAATAAAGAAGAAGCACAGCAATGGTTGGATCGTCTCCAACAGGAGAAACGCTATGCTAAGGATGTCTGGACAGGCATCTAATGTTAACAATATAAGAGCAAGCATTATGTTAAAAAATAAAAAGGACTGATTACTGGGCTTCGATCTCGTCACCAGTAATTCAGTCCCTTTTATGATTATCTTTCGCTCCATTTGGAAGCAATCACTTCGGTTTTACTTTCTATGAGATCCATGACTTCCTCGCGCCGTTTCGTCTTGAATAAATCAATCATGTCGATCAAGTCGTTGCGGTCTAATAATTTAACCCCGTTGACAGCAGCAAGTGTTTTACAGGATTCCGTGTACCGGCCGGAGGTGATGACGAGGGACTTGTCAGCTGCATAATAACGCATAGAGGTATAGATCTCCTGCACTGCTCCCAGGCCTACCGGATGTTGTACCCCATAACGTTTGGCCTGTATGACTACTCTGACGCCTTCACGGTCTGTAAAAACCAGATCCGCTCCAAAATCCCGGCTACTGGTTGTTTTATAGATGTCCTTATAGCCAAGCGCGGATAATAACCGTTGCAAATAAAGTTCAAATTCCGAGCCATCCTCCATACGATCTATATCCTGAATTCCAATTTTGCGTGGGTCCAGATCACGTAAAATCCGATTTCTGCGACTACGTATCAGTCCTCTGATGATGAGCGCAAACAACACTAAAAGTACAATGAGTCCTATTCCTAATTCCTTGTATGCCAATAATTTCTCTAGCAACATCCAACTCTCCCTTTTCTACCATAAGCGTAGCCATATCATCCTTGACAGGACACTCCCCTATGCACGCTGGCACCCGTATTACATCTGTGTTATCACATAACAATAGCCCCGCCAGATTCGACGGGGCTATCTTCGTCTTGCCTCAAAGCTGTCTAAACTCCATACTCCGCATCATTATTCGCGATTCAGCAAAGATTCTCCGGCAATACCAGGCTGAGTCATTTGGTACGGGTCCAATATAATGTCCAGCTCCTCCTCGGTCAGTACATTGTACAGCAAGCACAACTCACGCACCGATTTCCCAGTCGTAATTGCTTCGCGAGCAATACGTGATACCACCTCATATCCAAGATGCGGATTAAGCGCTGTAATAATGCCTACACTGTTCTCTACATATTCACGACAACGCTCCACATTCGCTTCAATCCCTTCCACACAATGAATGCGGAAGACGTGGAAGCCCTGCTTCATAATTTCCAGCGATTGCAGCAGATTGTAGACCAGTACAGGCTCCATCACATTCAGCTCGAGCTGACCAGCCTCTGAAGCCAAGCAGATTGTATGATCATTACCAATGACCTGAAAAGCAATTTGGTTAATGACCTCACACATCACCGGATTTACCTTGCCCGGCATAATGGATGACCCTGGCTGACGAGCAGGCAGACTCAGTTCTCCCAGACCTGCACGAGGTCCGGAAGCCATTAACCGGATGTCATTTGCCACCTTAGACATATTCATCATACAAATTTTCAAGGCAGCAGACACTTCAGTATAAGCATCCGTATTTTGTGTAGCATCTACAAGATTTTCGTCAGCTTCCACAGGGAAGCCACTGACTTCTGCCAGTACCTCTGCGACACGCTGAATATAACGACGGTCTGCATTCAGGCCAGTACCCACCGCAGTTGCACCCATATTAATCGTTAGCAGGTGCTGCTTGGTCGCACGGACGCGTCCGATATCACGACCCAGCACACGCGCATAAGCCTGAAACTCCTGCCCTAATCGTATGGGCACTGCATCCTGCAAGTGAGTCCGGCCCATTTTAATCACACTATCAAACTCATTTGCCTTCCGGGAAAATGCTTCCTGAAGCTCACTCATGGTAGCTAACAGCTTATCAATCATACTTAATACAGCCAAGTGTACGGCTGTAGGAAAAGCATCGTTCGTCGATTGCGCCATATTAACATGATTATTAGGACTGATCTCCTGATAATCTCCGCGTTGCTTGCCAATCAGCTCCAACGCACGGTTCGCAATCACTTCATTTGTATTCATATTAATGGACGTGCCTGCGCCGCCCTGAATCGGATCGACGATGAAATGATCATGCAACTGTCCTTGTATAATCTCATCAGCAGCCTGAATAATGGCCTCTGCTTTGGGGCGATGTAAACGGGTTAGTTCCATATTTACCGTCGCTGCTCCCTTTTTCACGATCGCCATGGCTTTAATCAACTCAGGGTGCAGTCTTTGGCCTGTAATTGGAAAATTTTCTTTTGCTCTCAGCGTTTGTACACCGTAATAGGCATCTGATGGCACTTCCTTGGTACCTAAAAAATCATGCTCCAACCTCATATTCTCTGATTCCTCCGCTGTGTTTGCTACGTTCTTCAATTCAGTACACCCAAATTGACATAAAAAGACCTTTTCTGATCCCCTCTTTATTATACGTTTCTATTCCCGTGCTTTTCCAGTCGAATAAACGCGGAAAAAACTATGTAATCCTATGACAAGTTATGATTACCCGTATATACCACAATTATTCGGTAAATGCTCAGCTATGACTAGAATACAGATTTAATGGCTTATAATAATATCGAGTGGCATGAAGCTGACCATCGGCTGATTGAGCATAACCCGGAATAACACCAGCTTCTACGAACCCGATCGACTCGTATAGTCCATTGGAGGGGTCACCCACCCGCGTATCGAGCACCAGTAACGTTCTATCCTGACTTAGTGCCTCTTCTTCCGCTACCTTCATTAACTGTCGTGCGATCCCCAGTCTGCGTCCGGACGGATGCACCATAAGCTTTGCAATTTCCGCACGATGAATAGCGTTAGCTTTTTGAGCCAAATGCAGCTGTACCGTCCCTACTGGTACTCCGTCCTTCTCAGCAATCCACAGAACTACACCGTCCTCAAGTACATTGTTCCAATAAGCTGCTGCTTCCTCATAACCTAATGGGGGTAAGAAACCTATAGATGCACCGTCTGCAACCACGTCGATTAACAGTCGACTCAGTGAATCTGCCAGGGCTTCGCTCAGAGCTTGAACAGGGTAGACTCTCATTTCGTTAGACATTGTGATTCCTCCCGGTGAGTTCGATAACATACAATAAAGAAAGCAAACTATCTTTTGAGGATAGCTTACTTTCCATAATACTTCGTTTACTTCATCATTCTTATTTCCATTACTGCTCTGCCATATAAAAGAACTCCCACAGATGACCATCCAAATCCTGAAAGCTCCATCCATACATAAAACCATGATCTTGAGGTTCGTTCGAGGGCTTGCCGCCTGCTTCCAAAGCCTTGTGGACGATCTCGTCCACCTTTTCTCGGCTCTCTACCGATAAGGCAACAATCGCTTCTGTACTTTTTGTAGCATCTGAAATTTCTTTTGTCGTGAACGCTTTAAAACGTTCTTCAACCAATAACATGACAAAAATATGCTCACTAACAACCATACAGGTTGCATGTTCATCAGTGAACTGAGCGCTGAATTCAAATCCGATGGTAGTGAAAAAATCAATGGACTGTTGCAGGTTTTTAACTGGTAAATTCACAAAAATTTGTTTAGCTGTTACTCCCACGACATTTCACCTCTTCATTCGTCATTCATTCTACTTTATCATACTACCTCTCCACAAAAGATAACTTAACTATCGTATAAAGTCAATCAATCTGACATTTGTGTAATGAAGTCTCCTATTCCCAATGTAGCTTATCCAGTGTGCGTGATAATACAATCGCTGCTTCTGCCCTCGTCACAGATGTATCCGGGCCAAAACGGCCTTTCTCGTCTCCCTTCATAATACCTAGTCCAGACAAAGTCTTCACAGCCGGAGCTGCCCATGTAGAGATCTCCTGCGCATCCGATAATGATACAGATATACTTTCACTCACTTCTCCTGTATGTTCTTCTGTGTTCCCAGCGAAGCGCAAGGCTCTCTCTATGATCACAGCCAGTTCCTCCCTCGATACCGGTGTATTAGGACGGAAGCTTCCGTCAGCATAGCCGTTGATCAGCCCGGCTGCTGCTGTGGTACGTACGGAATCCGCATACCACGATTCGGTTTGAACGTCGTCAAAGCTCGTCAGCGTGCGATCTGTACGCTCCAGTCCAAGCACACGAACCAGCATCGCTGCCAGTTCAGAGCGTCGCATCTGGCCTTCAGGCTCAAAATGCATGTTCGCTAAGTCCCTTTCATGAGTCGCACTAGCTGTAGACGCTGTTGAATCGGTCCCCGTCACAAGCAGGCGAGTCGCCAGCCGTGTAATGTCTTGCTGCGCCCAATGGCCGGATATATCCATGAACGTTCTGACTTCACCAGAAGCCCCGCCATCAAGCACAGCGTAAGTCCCTCCCGAACGTCCATACACGGTTATTTCCTCACTCGCAGCGTGAAAAGGAACAGGCTGATAGGACAGCTGTCCGGCTTGGTTGGTCGATACCTTCACTACAGCAAGCTGGTCTGCATCGACCGTTGCAGGAACACGTAACAGATAACGTTCATACCCACTACCAGAGTCTCCGTTACCTGCCAAAAGCTGTTTCCGTCCATCCTCGTTTCTCAGCTCAGCGGCGATATCCAAAGCCTGTAACAGTTTGCGCCCTGTCGGAACATCCAAGCGTTTAGCCAATTCTTCGTTCAAAGCGACGGAAACATTCAAGGAAATTTGTTTTACAGGCACCTGCCAGGTATCAGCCAGTTTCTGAAGAGACAAACGACTTGTTGCTACTTCATATCCACCTTGTGGCGTTTCCACTCGAAGGGTATGAATACGGTCGTTCAAGACGGCTCCCAAAGCTTCACCGTTTAAATGAACCTCGTACGTCCTCGCTTCTACTTGCTCCCCTGCACGGATCACAAGCGTACCCTTCGCGCCATTTTGAATGGCCTTTTGTATTTCAGCAGCTGTTACTTGAGCAACTGCCTTTTTCAGTCCGTTTTGCTCCACTCCGATCATTAAAGACTTGACTTGCACCACATTTGTACCAGACAGGCTGCTTCCATTGGGTACACTACTGGCAGTCTGACCCTGCCCATTTACCGTTCCATTCATGTTACTGCTACTGCTATTCCCAGCGTTGGCGTTTCCAACGTTATCCTGCTGATCCTCATCGTCATCGTCATCGTCATTTCGGCCACTCCCACCATCTGTTGGTGGTTCTTCCGTTTTGCGCGGCAAATCTATTTGCGCAACCAACGGATCATGATCGCTTACCCGCCCGTCCGCCGCACTAAAGTCTGCATTCATATGAACGATATCCAGCACGGATGTTTTGCTCAGTGACGGGCTGACCAGCATATGATCCAATGTTTGCGAGTTACCTTCATAAATATAGGAGTACCGTTCCTTTTCATCCAAGTTGTCAATCAGATTGGTCAATCCCTGCCCCCGTAGCAAAGCCAGCGTTTCCGAAAATTGAAAATCATTCAGGTCACCGAGCACCACTATATTGGCCTTAGGGTTCACTTGCAGTACCGACTTTACAAAGCCATTCACAATCGTTGCAATCTTCGCACGCTGTATTTCGCTGCTTCGCACAGGTGGCTGAATTCCTCCAAATGGCGCTTGATCGCCCCCTTTGGAATTAAAATGGTTAGAGACCACAATCACCTGCTCGCCTTCAAACTCAAATTCAGCGGCCAACGGCTTGCGCGAGTCTTCAAATGACGCATTCAGGGGATCAATCCGACCCGGGTTGAGAGAGAGTCCCTGCACTCCATAAGTGACAGACGTAACTGAATCCCCCTTGGGCTTGTCGGTCAGCGTAACACGTTGCGGATTGTACAAGAAGCCAACACGGATGTTGCCACCGGGGGCACCGCCATCCTTATTATTTTCAGGGGCAATATCTGTAAAAGCGTACTCCGGGCCTCCATGAGCACGAATCGCCTCTATGAGCACTCGGAAGCTTTCGGAAGCGTCTGTGGTGCCATCGTCTTTCTCACCGTTATTATCCTGCACTTCCAGCAATCCTATGATATCCGGATGATTCAAATTTACGGCAATAGCCTGCCCCAGCTGATCTATTCGTTTTCCATCACCGGGATCGAAGTTTTCCACATTAAAAGAAGCTACTGTCAGCTTACGATCATCGCGTAACAAACGCGTGTTGGCTGGCTGGAGGCCGCCAGGTACAACATCCGGCATACGCTCTGGCAGCAGCTTATAATTGCTAAAGCTATAGCTCACCACACCTGTGATAGGACCCGCAAAACGATCGCCTGTCTTCAACGATGTCGAAGGCTTCGCATCAATCAGAATCCGTTGCGGGTTCAGACTTCTTTCTGTCAGCATGAGTCCGCCTGCCTCCGTTACAACCTCACCTGTGTTTGGACCGTTATCAATTCGGACTGGAATTTCATAACCATAAGGACCAATCACAGTGGCATCCTTCAACTCTACACGCATGCCTTCCAGGCTTTCGAAAAAGTCCAAGCCATCCTCCTGTGGATCAAACACCTTCATTCCGTCATTATCCACAACAGATGTCGGCATCACACGTCCCTGTTCACCTAGCAAAATTGGAGATGGCGATGGACGGTCATTGGCAATTACCTTAACCGAAGAAGCCACAATTTCTGTGGTCGTCAAGTCGATTGGCTTACTTGCATATGTTCTTTCCGTGTATTCCTTCACCGAACCGCTAACCCTTACCTCATCCCCTACCTGTGCACCGTGACTAGGCTTGTACACTAAAATGGCCTCGGATGTTTTTTCATCCTGATCCACTTGATCATCCATCTCTTGGATATAGAAGCTGCTCCCCTTCACCATTGTGACAACGCCTTCAATATCCGCTACTTTTTGTCCTTCATATGGAGAACGGTGTGCTACCCCCTGTATATCGTGGATGCGAAGCTTTTTAGGAAAATAGACATCTGCATATACACTTGCCCCTACAGTTACGGGTGAAGGTTGCACCTCTTTTCCTGCAAAAGATGCAGGCTCTGCCGAAGCTTTTCCACTGGACAACCCTACCGGCCCTCCAGCTGAAAGCACCAGTATGACACTGAGCCATGTGATTCCGAACCTTTTTAATTTCGTGGGTAATATTTTTACTATGTATTCTTGTTTCATCAAAAGATACTCCCCTCCCCATTTTTACTATGATTACGCTTACAAATATATTCTTCTTTTAAGATACCATAAATTAGTCAATTTAGTACCTGAATTATGTAAGGATTTTGAAAAATTCGATTCCAGTCGCTCCAAAGTGCAATATATAGACGCACTAGACCACTTCGGTCTATATATTGTTCATTGGAAGTCGCTTATTGGATGTTTGCAAAGCCATCATATAAAAATGAATTCTTCCTGCCGTAGCATATTCAGATCAAATTATTGTAAACTTGTTCTAATACAGAAAAAGGTGGCACATACGCTATGGAGCATTTGCTTAACGATCAGGTTAAAAACATTCAAATCAGCGGCATCCGCAAAATCGCCAACAAAGTTGCCGCATTACCCGGAACCCTGTCATTAACGATCGGACAGCCGGATTTCCCTACCCCTGCGCATATTATGGAAGCAGCCCATCGGGCCATTAACGAAGGACGCACCTCCTATACACCTAATCCAGGACTGCCGGAATTACGAGAAGCCGCAGTGACGTTTGTAGCTCGTAAATACGGCCTGAATTACCGTGGACAGGATGAGGTTATCGTAACGAATGGAGCCAGTGAAGCGCTGGATATTACTTTACGCACGATTTTGTCACCCGGCGATGAAGTTGTTCTACCTGTCCCGATCTACCCAGGGTACGAGCCATTGATCCGTTTGTCAGGCGGCATTCCTGTGTTTGCCGATACCCGCAGTAGCGGCTTCAAGCTCACGGCCGAGGTGCTGGAGCCTTATCTGACCGAACGGACAAAAGCAATCATTCTCGGATATCCTTCGAATCCAACCGGACGAGTGATGAGCCGTGAAGAACTGGAAGCGGTCGCGGATTTACTGAAGGAGCGTGATCTGTTTATCATTTCGGATGAAATATACAGTGAACTGATTTACGATACCCCCCACGTGTCCATTGCAGCTCTACCAGGTATGCGGGAGCGTACCATCGTCATCAACGGTCTGTCCAAATCACATTCCATGACGGGATGGCGCATTGGTTTTACACTTGCACCCGCTGAAATTACACAGCACATGGTCAAAGTCCATCAGTACAACGTAACCTGTGCCAGCTCGATTAGCCAATATGCTGCCCTGGAAGCCTTGACCACTGGTGTCGATGATGCACTTCCGATGCGTGAGGAATACCGCAAGCGTCGTGATTATGTACATGGAAGGCTGACAGACATGGGTATCCCGCTGGAGAAACCCGAGGGAGCCTTTTACCTTTTCCCTTCCATCGCGCATTTTGGATTAAGCTCTATGGATTTTACCTTGAAGCTGCTGGAAGAGCATGGAGTGGCTGTCGTACCTGGAGATGCCTTTTCTTCCTATGGCGAAGGATACATTCGCTTGTCTTATGCTTACGGGCAGGATGTGCTGGAGCAAGGGTTGGATAAAATAGAGAGGTTTGTTAGAGGGTTATAGGGAGTTAAGGCGGGAGGAGGCGCTACGCAGTCCATTTGATCTTCCGATCGCTGTTGCTGGGGGATTCTTGGATTGGATAAAACATTTATAGGTAAGAATCCCACAGCAAAAGCGAACACTACCGCTTCTCCAGATTCAAATGGCCCGCTTCGCTCACTGCCCGCCTTAAAGTCCCACAATTCTCTAACGTGTGTGGGAGACGCAGGGGTAAAAAAATACTCACCGCTTTGCGCGGTGAGTAAACATAAAAAAGGCCTCTGAGCCACCCGTACAGGTGGCTCAGAGGCCTTTTCGCTCTTCCACTACTCCCACCGGCTATCGGCGTAGGGATTAATGGGTGCGTACCTTTAAGCACGGTGCAGCGGAGGGGGCGGAATGGTGCTGGACAAGCGGAGCGGTCGCCTTTAAATTCCGATTTTCACCTTTAAATATTCAATCATAAAAATCGGAATTTAACAGCGATGGTAAGCACCATCCGCCACCGCAGCGACCTTTAAAGCACCAACCCCTAATCCCAACGCCACTCCCCTACTTTAAATGCATTTTGAATTGCAGGAACAATTCATTATAATGAGCGAGCATGCGCTTGCCTAGATTGTTGTATACTTCCAGCTTATCTGTAATTTCGGACGGAGGGTAAAAACGCTCGTCGCCAGAGATATCTTCAGGCAACAACTTCTTTCCATCCTCGTTGGGTGTGGAGTATCCTACAAACTCGGCATTTTGAGCGGCTACATCGGGCTGCATCATGAAATTGATGAACTTATGGGCCGCATCCACATGGGTAGCGGTTTTTGGAATAACCATATTATCAAACCACAAGTTGGAGCCTTCATCTGGCACGATGTAATCGAGCTTCTCGTTCTCATCCATGATTTCAGACGCATCACCGGACCATACAACCCCGGCAGCAGCTTCCTCGTTTGCCAGCAGCATTTTAATCTCGTCACCGACAACCGCTTTGACATTAGGCGCTAATTTCTCCAACTTCGTCAAAGCCTGCTGTAAATGTGCCTCATTCGTATCGTTCAAGGAATAGTGAAGGCTGTTCAGTGACATCCCTACGACTTCCCTCGCACCATCAACCAACAGTAGGTTATTACGTAGCTTTGGATTCCACAGACCGTTCCAGCTATGAAAATCAATGCCTTTCGTCAGCTCCGGGTTAAACACAATCCCGACTGTACCCCAAAAATACGGTACCGAGTATTCATTATTCGGGTCAAACGAAAGGCTTAGAAAATGAGAATCCACATGCTTCAAATTCGGCAGCTTGCTGTGGTCCAACGGGAGCAACAAGTGCTCCTGCTTCATTTTAGCCAAAGCATATTCCGAGGGAACCGCTACATCAAACGAAGTTCCTCCCTGCTCGATTTTCGTCAGCATCGCCTCATTGGAGTCAAAGGTCTGATAAATGACAGTAATCCCCGTCTCCTTCTGAAACCGTTCCAACAGCTCGGGGTCAATGTAGTCTCCCCAGTTATACACCGTCAGTGTGTTGCCACCGGAGTAGCCTTGACTGGAATTAAGCCATGCTGCAACCCCCATCAGACCAAACGAGATGATGAAAATGGACAGAAACACGCGCACAAGTGACTTCATCTAGGCACCCCCATTTCTGCCGCAGGCTCTTTTTTACCATTACGATTCGCCTTGCGCATAATAAAGTAGTAACCCACCACCAGCAGCACAGTAAACAGGAAAATGAGCGTGGATAGCGCATTGATGGACAAGGAAACCCCTTGACGGGCACGTGAGTATATTTCCACCGATAAGGTCGAATAGCCACTACCTGTCACAAAAAAGGTCACCGCAAAATCATCCAGCGAGTATGTTAACGCCATAAAGAAGCCCGCATAAATCCCTGGCTTGATAAAGGGTAGAATCACCTTGGTCAGCACATCCATTCGGCTGGCACCCAAATCACGCGCGGCATCGACCAGAGATGGACTCATTTCCTGCAACCTCGGCAAAATCATAATGACCGCAATCGGCACACTAAATGCAATATGGGATAATAAAACGGAGTAGAAACCCAGCTTAATCCCGACCATCGTGAACAAAATGAGGAAGGAAGCGCCAATAATGACGTCCGGGTTCACGATCAATACATTATTGAGCGACAGCATCGTGTTTTTGACTCGACGGTTCTGCATCTGATGAATAGCCAGCGCCCCCATAATGCCAATAATCGTAGCCAACGCAGACGACAGCAAAGCAATCACCAAGGTGTTAATGACAATAATGATCAAACGGGTGTCTGCAAACACCTCTTTGTAATATTGGAGTGTAAAACCTTCAAACTCATGCATCGTCCCGCCACTGTTGAAGGAATAGTACATCAAATACAAAATAGGTGCGTACAACACGAGAAAAACAATCACCAAATAAATATTCCCGAATCGGTTTTTATTTACCATGCCGCACCCTCCGTTTCGTTCCAGAGGTGAGCAGCATAATGATCCCCATCGCCAAAATCAGGAACACGGCAACCGTAGAGCCCATACCCCAATCCTGAGTAACCAGAAAATGCTGCTCTATCGCCGTCCCCAGTGTAATCACACGGTTACCTGCAATCAGGCGGGTAATCATAAACAGCGACAACGCTGGAATAAACACAGCCATGCAACCGGATCGCACACCCGCAAGCGTTAACGGGAAAATAACCCTGCGAAACGCGGTCCACTTGGAGGCTCCCAAATCACGGGCTGCGTCCAGCAATGAAGGGTTTAAACCTTCCAACGCGTTATAGATAGGCAAAATCATAAAAGGCACAAAAATATAAACCGACACAAACACAAAGCTGGAGCTGGTAAACAATAATTGCTGACCTCCCAACCCAACCATACCTAACACCGAATTCACCGGCCCATAGGTACCAAAGATCCCGATAAAAGCATACGTTTTGAGTAGCAAGTTAATCCAGGTCGGCAAAATAATGAGCAACAGCCACAGCTGCTTATGCTTGGTGCGTGTGAGCAAATATGCCGCCGGGTAAGCAACTAACAGTGAAAATACAGTGATCAGAAATGCATACCAGAACGAGCTAAGCGTCATGCTCAAATAAACAGGTGTCAGAAACTGAGCGTAGTTGTTGAAGGTGAGATGACCATCCACATCAAATAATGAATAGTAAAACACAAGTACAACCGGAGCTGCCACGAACAGCACAATCCATAAATAGTAAGGCAGCAGATACGCTGCTCTTGTATTACCGGACATGCTGATCCACCTCTTCATAGGCTTCCAGACGCCGATCAAATTCTTCCTCTGTTTCCCCGAACCGCATCACATGGATCGCTTCCGGGTCAAATCGCAGACCGATTTCACTGCCCAGCTCCGCCTTTTTGGTAGAATGCACGAGCCACTCCTGACCCGAATCATCATAGCAGCTTATTTCATAGTGAACACCTCGGAACAATTGGGTATCCACTTTTACACGTAGCTTGCCTTCAGCCACACTCGTAATCTCCAAGTCCTCTGGCCGGATCACAATTTCAATGGGCTCGTTCGGACGTAATCCTCCGTCAACACATTCAAACTGTCGACCGTTAAATTCCACTTGGTAATCCGCAATCATCCGTCCTGGGACAATATTGGATTCGCCGATGAAATCAGCAACAAACCGATTAATCGGCTCATCATAAATATCATTAGGCGTACCACTCTGCTCAATCTTACCTTTGTTCATGACAAAAATTTCGTCCGACATGGCCAGCGCTTCCTCCTGATCATGCGTAACGAAAATAAAGGTAATTCCAAGGCGCTGCTGCATTTCGCGCAAAATGTACTGCATTTCTGTACGCAGCTTTAAATCCAGTGCAGACAACGGTTCATCCAACAACAGAACATCAGGCTCATTGACGATAGCCCGTGCGATGGCTACACGCTGACGCTGTCCCCCGGACATCTCAGAAATTTCTCGCTCACCGTAGCCTTCCAGATTGACAAAGGACAACGCCTGTGTCACCTTCTCCTGAATGTCCTTTTTGTTCATCTTTTTGATGCGCAGACCAAAGGCTACATTTTCAAACACATTCAGATGCGGAAATAGCGCATAATCCTGAAAAACCGTATTGACCTGCCGCTCATTGGCTGGAACACGATTAATGAGTTTTCCATTCAAATAAATAGAGCCTTCTGTCGGTTCCGCAAAACCTGCAATCATACGCAGAATCGTCGTTTTACCACAGCCGGAAGGACCCAGCAGTGTATAAAATTTACCACGCTCAATCTCAAAGCTAACGTCCGCCAGCACTGGGGGATCGTTGTCATATTGCTTGGTCACCCGTTCAAATCGGATGATGGTTTGCTCTCCCATAACACCCTCCTTCAAAAATTCGACTTCATTCCATTTCATTCTTTTCATTAAACATAATTATTCAGGGCGTATCATTTACCCTTGAGACTTCCATGTAAAATAGTCTGTCAGCACACGAATGGCTACACCAATCGCTTCCTCCGCAGGCTCCAGCTTCGCATGATGCAAACCATAAGGCGTATCAACACCAAGCCAGAACATCAGACCGGGAATTCGCTCCAGAAAATACCCAAAGTCTTCTCCGGTCATCGCTTCTCCGCATTCAATAAGCTGCACATCCTGCCGATTACGGACCCAGTTCATAAATTCCTCGGTCACCTGAGCTTCATTGTACACTTGCAAATAGTTTGAGCCATAGTGAATCTCTGCATGGCATTCAAATCCAGCTTCAACACCGCGTACCAGCGCTTCAATCCGTGATTTAACCAGCATCATTGTATCGGCTGACAACGTTCGAATCGTACCCTCCAAACGGGCGGTTTCCGCTATAATATTTTGCTTCGTGCCTCCGCTAACCTTACCCACGGTAATGACCGCTGCATCGAGTGGATTCACATTACGGGCTACAACCGTCTGTAATTGTCCCACCAGTTGGCAAGCAGCTACTACCATATCATTCGCCTTGTGTGGATACGCAGCATGCCCGCCCATACCCTTCAGGTCGATGAAAAGCTCCGACGTATTGGCAAATAGGATGCCCGGGCGAGTCGCAATTGTACCGACAGGATATTCAGGTGCAACATGCAGCGCGACAATTTCATCGGGTATCCAGTCTGCCAGCTCCATGCTGTCCCGCATAGGCAAGGCTCCGCCCGGTCCTTCCTCAGCAGGTTGAAACAGCACAACCAGGTCATCCTTAATCGGATGGCTTGCAAAGTGAGTAACAATTCCCAATCCAATCGTCATATGTAAATCGTGTCCACAAGCATGCATATAGCCGGGATGGGTCGAACGAAAATCGTACCCTGTCTCTTCTTCAATCGGTAAACCATCCATATCACAACGATATCCATAGCGGTGTTCAGGAGCTGTTCCATGAATGAACACTAACACGCCCGTACGCCATGTACGAATTTCCAACCGCTCCTGAGGGAGCGTTTCCAAATAATCCAGCAAATATTGCTGTGTTTTGTATTCCTCAAAACCTGGCTCGGGAATTTGGTGTAAATCTCTTCGTATTTGGACAAAAGAACGATAGTCGACCGTACTCATTACCGCTACGCCTCCTCTTTATAGCTCATCAGCTCTTATCTGGCAAAAGAACAAAAGGACAAAAGCCCGGCGCAGCCGCCGAGCCTTGTCCGTTGTGCTTCGTCCCTAAGTTATGCTGTCAGTGCATCATGCTTCTGACAAGGAATCGTTCACCTTTGGTACATAAAAAACTTTTGCCTTCTTACAGAACGCGCAGTTCTTTCAAAATCTCAGTTTTAGATTTGGTCTTATCGTCGACCTGTTTGATCACACGTGCAGGTGTACCCGCCACTACGGAGTATTCAGGCACATCCTCAGTTACGACAGCTCCAGCTGCAACAACTGCACCTTTACCAATTCGCACGCCTTCCAATACGACCGAATTCGCACCGATCAATACATCGTCTTCTACTACAACTGGCTGTGCAGATGGTGGTTCAATGACACCCGCCAGGACAACGCCTGCACCGATGTGACACATGTTACCTACTTTAACACGACCGCCCAGCACAGCATTCATATCAATCATCGTGCCTTCACCAATGGTGACACCGATGTTAATCACTGCACCCATCATGATGACTGCGTTGTTACCGATGCCAACCATATCACGAATATATGCGCCTGGCTCAATGCGGGCATTGATGCCTTTCAGATCGAGCATAGGAACAGCAGAGTTACGGCGGTCATTTTCCACCACATAGTCTTCTTCTTTCGCGTTTGCGCTATCCAGTACAGGCTTGATATCAGCCCAATCCCCAAATACAACACCACTGTCTCCAGAAATAAAGGCTTGAACATTCTCGCCAAAAGATGCGGAAGCCAAAGCTCCTTTTACATATACTTTAACAGGCGTCTTTTTCTTGCTGTTTTTAATCACGTTGATGACTTCTTGTGTATTCATTTCGATGGACATAGTAAATCTAACAACTCCTTCATCGCTTCATACGACTTCGCAAGCCGGAATGATCTTATTCTCTCATCCTTTATAGCACAAAAGTGCAGGTCTCGCAATTATAGATTAGACCCTTATAGCTCTAACCTAGCCCTTAAAATAACTATTTTCAGCGGCATGACTGCCTTAAATTCATAATTGTAAGCCGCCGACCACCCCACACCAAAGTAGGGTTATTTATTAGCTTGCAGGCTCTCCAGCGATGTATAAATGAAGGATTCGAATCCTTCAGCAGGTTCACCTTGTGGAATGTTCACTTTCACGATGAAACCGCCTGTTTTATTTTCTACAACAATATATTGTTGTGTGATCTTCGAACCGCTCACTTGCAAGAACAGACGGCTGCTGGTCAGCTCTTGAGGGACGGATGCTTTGTCCAGCTTTTGCACCTTGCCGATGGAAGCTAGATCCTTTTCGCCTTCTTTTTGAAGCTCATCCAGATTAAAATCGGAGGGCAGCTTTGTAATTTCAGCATAATAGTTATCATCTACAGCCAAGGCAACACGGTTTTGATCGGGAAACAGGGACATCGGATCAAACACATACAGTGAATATCCCTCTCCTTTTGCCAATGTTGCTGTCTGCTTTTCCTTTTTTCCTTCAAGGGTAAGCTCAAAAGCTTGAGTTTTCGAGCGTTCCCCGCCTACTGCTTGACTGGAACTTCCGTTTTGACTGCTATCTGTTGCAGCCTCTGTTTTTTGTATTTTCGTTAAAGTCAGTTGTTTCGCCGTCGCGTCGCCCTCTACTGCTTTCTCGTTATATTCAAACGCTACTGTATCGCCTTCTTTAAGACCAGCTATTACCGTGTCCAGTCCCTCCCCCAATTGGAAGGATTGGGCTTCGCCATTGGTTTCAATTTCAACCGTATGGGGGTCAGCAGCTCCATTGTATACACCTGTGCCTTTTTTAACCTCCGGCTCAGCGATTGGCTCCGGTTTAACTTGCGGCTGCTGTTGCGTTTGCGGTTGGTCTGACCCTTGAGGTGCGGTGTTATTGGTTTGCGGTTTCGTTCCACAGGCTGACAGAGCCAGCACTGCCACTACAGTCAGTAGTATGATTGAAAATGTGTTTTGTTTTTTCATAAAATCCACCTCCACTATGATAGACGAGCTTGTGCAGCAAAAGTTCTACGCAGCATCTCACTTAAAATCCTACCTCCTGCTCCCGTTTATAATATTCTCAGGATTTTGCAAAATCCTAATACCACGGGAATGTCAGGTACGGTATAATGGGCTGTATTAAACCTATTTTTCGAGATACCGCTTGGAAGGAACATAGACGTATTTACTTTCTTCCATACGGATGGAGCTGCCACATGAATCAAGCACACAAACCGTCGTTTTCCTTTGAATTATTGTACATCGTAGGTATTATCGCTATTTCGTTCTCCTCGATCTTCGTAAGATGGTCTGAAGCCGAGGTGTCCGTCATCGCTATGTACCGTTTGTACCTAACCAATCTGATCATGCTGCCTTTGGTCTGGAAGTACCGCACTGAGCTGTTTAGCCTGACCCGCAAGCAGTGGATGCTGATCCTCTGGCCCGGTATTGCGCTGGGGCTGCATTTTTTGCTCTGGATGGGCTCACTGCGACTGACCACCGTTGCAAGCTCTACCGTTATTATGACATTGGAGCCGATCCTTGTCATGCTCGGTTCTTTTTTGTTTTTCCGGACGGGCACGAATCGCGCTATGCTCATCGGAATGGGTATGGCTTTTATCGGCTCACTGGCCATCGGAGCTGGAGACTTCCATGTCTCGGGACAAGCCCTGCTCGGGGACGCACTGTCCTTCTTGGGTATGGTAGCCGTGTCCATCCATATGCTAATGGGCAAGCATCTGCGCGAGCATTTGAGCGCGTTTGTGTATAATTTTTGGGTTTTCGCCATCGCAGCCACCTCACTTGCGCTGTATAATGTGGTCAATGCTATTCCTTTTACCGGATACGCTCCACGGGAATGGGGACTGTTCCTGCTGCTTGCCATTGTGCCTACGCTGTTCGGACATTACCTGTTTAACTGGCTGCTCAAATACATTAACGCCACCGCGGTGTCGATGGCGGTACTCGGCGAGCCCGTTATTTCTTCCCTGCTAGCTTGGATGCTGCTCGGGGAAAGGCTGTCTACTTTACAATTTGGTGCAGGCTTTTTCATCCTGTTCGGGGTATGGATTTTTATCCGATACGGAGCGGATTTTAAAAAGAAAGTCATCCACCAAAGTGAGTTGCCCGACACTGAGCATCCCCTGAAGGCCAGCTCTTAACTTATTTACCCCATTTTCATAAACCATACTCAACGGATTAAATTTACTGTTAAATAAAGGAAGGCGGAATCCTCTATGAAATCCATCGTATCCAAACGCTGGCTGCTGGCCCGATTGTATGAGCCGGACATGATCATTGCTGACTGCCGTTCCCTGCTCGGACAAGCCGGGGCTGGACGGACTCAATTTAATGAAGACCATATTCCAGGGGCGGTTCACTTCGATTTGGAAGAAGACCTTACTGCTCCTCTTGGTGAGCATGGTGGTCGCCATCCATTACCTGATGCGGATACACTTGCCGCACGTCTGAGTCGTGCCGGGATCAACGCATCTTCACGCATCGTCGCTTATGATGACCAAGGCGGTATGATGGCTTCCCGCTTCTGGTGGCTCCTGCGCTATCTCGGGCATGAGCAGGTGTACGTACTGGAAGAAGGCTACAGTGCCTGGAAGGAAGCAAAATTCCCCGTTACGGCAGATCAGCCGATTCGCATTCCCTCGACCTTTGTGGCAAATGTTCAGCAACAAATGCTCACAAGTATGAAAGAAATACAACATATATCCGAAGATTCTGCTCCTGTTGGCTCCTATATCGGTTTTTCACCTATACTGATCGACTCCAGAGAGCGGCCGCGCTACCTGGGACTGGAAGAGCCCATAGATCAAGCTGCGGGGCATATCCCCGGTGCGGTGAATTACTTTTGGAAAGAAGTATTGGACGAAAAAGGCAGCTTTAAAAATGCGGAACAATTGCAGCAGCACTTTGCCGACCTTGATCCAAACGCAGAAATTATCGTGTATTGCGGTTCTGGCGTATCCGCCTGTCCCAACGTACTCGCCTTGAATGAAGCTGGATTTAGTAAGGTCCGTTTATATCCGGGAAGCTGGAGCGACTGGATCAGCTATGAGGAGAATCCGGTGGCGACCGGGGAGGAATAAAAAGTTTTCAACGGATATACAGGTTCTAAATACAAATACACTGTCCTAGCGATTAGGCTTACGGCAGTGTATTTGCTTTGTTCAAAAGTACACAAAAAATCAACTTGAGCTGAGTGAAGCAATAAAACGATGTAGAAGAAGTTGCTTGCTTCTTAGAATAGCTATCCAATCTTTTGAACAAATATATATCTTAATTCATATTTTTTCTGTTGTTTTTCTGCATATATTAGAGTCTCTCTTATGGAACCCGTTTCTAATATATTCAAATCATTAAAATGTCCTTTTAAATCTTCTTCAGTAAAGAAGTGAGCATATTTACCCTTCTTGTATTCGTATGTTCCTTCTTCAATTTCCCTACCCACACCATTATTAAAATCACAATTAGAAAAACATGTGAAATACATTACTCCCAATTCCTTCAAATGCTTCACGCAATTCTGTATCAGTTTTTTTCGGTCTTCTAACAAAAATAAATGCAATAAATCATAACAATATATTCCATCATATCTTTGGCATGTACTAAACTCTAATACCGATTCTTGAATAAAATTCGTTTTTAAGTCCCATTCTTTTGCTAGATTTATAGCTGAACTAGATATCTCAATTCCATCAACCTGAAAATAAGAAGAGAACGCCTTTGTATTTCTTCCATATCCAGCACCAGGAACCAAAATATCATGTACATTATTCTTTTTGAACAAATCTATAGCTTGGGTTACAGTTTGACTTGGTTCACAACCCCAAATCATCCCTTCTTCAGTAAATCTTTTGTTCCAATAATCCCCCATATGATTCACCCGCCTATATACTCACATAGCTCTTCTTTTAAGCTCATCAATCTGTCTTATGTGATGTTGATCATGCCAGATAAAATCTCTTAAATATGATATTACAGTAAACTTCCCGTCAGCATATTCTTTAGTAAACTTGTCGTCTTCAAAACTTTCTATACTCTCCAATATCATGTTACGGTACTGAATAGTCAATTTAATTAATTCTTCTTTCGTTTTTGTTTTTCCATATTCAATAGCATCCTGATTAAATTTATCAAAATCAATACGTGTTAATGTCAGAGGTTTATTGTTTAATATGGGACTTATTGCTGCTTCAAAAAAGTATTTATCCCACAGTAGTATATGACTTACGATATCCTGAACTGACCATTTACCTTCAGCAATCGTTATTTGCCAATCCATTTCACGAATCTCAGAAACAAAACGGATCCATTCTTTGAACTCCTCTAGTAACCGTGACTTCTCATTCATGGTATCACGCTCCTTTTTTCAAATTATTCATTGTTCCTTTGCCATTCATCTGCTAAAATCGCATATTGATATGCATTATGCCAAATGGGTTGTCCTTCTTCCGTTTTATTAAAAAATGCTTTCTTCATATGGTGACCTTCTTTTCGCATCAACAAGCGCTCCAATAATCTCCATGATGAAGCGTTTTCTGGATTACACATCGCAATAATCCGATGAGCCTTTAACTCTTCAAATCCATATTGCAATACTCTTCTACTTGCCTCAGTAGCATATCCATTTCCATAGTATCTTGGGTTGAATATGTATCCTATTTCCCATGTTAAAAACTCAAACGGTACGGTTTGATTAAAATAAATGTGTCCTATCATTTTATTGTTTTCTCTTAATACAACTGCCATAAAAATATTGCTTTGCGATCGTTCCAATGTCATCTGCTTACAATCTTCCTCATTACAAACTTCCCCAGGTTCATACTTCAATACTTCTTCTATTGATAAGTAATCATGTAGGTCATTCCAATCATCAGATCGAAAATTTCTTATAAGTAATCTTTCTGACTCTAAATCTATCATAATTATCGCCTCTGATACGTTTATTTAGCCTTTGCCTGAATTACTTTTAACGATCATTTAATCCCTCTCCATTGAGAATTTTCTGCATACATTTTTCAACCCTTGACTCCCGAGTTTTAGATTGTTTGGGTGCAGAAAAATACATAACGTATGCTCTTTGCCGTCCTGGCGTCAATGCATCAAAAGCAGTTTTCAAGGCAGGATTCTCATCTAATTTATCTTGAAATTCTTCAGGAAATATGAGTTCTGTATTCTTTTTAAAATCCACTTTCAAACTGGCTTTTTCCACTTCAATGGCTTCAACAATATAGGTCTTCAAAGTGGTTTCCATCTGAACGATTTCTCGAACATGGGTGAACCGAATCTGGCGCCCCGCCTGCGTATCCTCCCCAGGTTTGATTAAAATACCATTGGGATCATTTAACAAGGCACCTTTGAAAAACATAAGCGCACAGTGTTCTTTAAATCCTTGTATTATAACTATGTTACTATTCTGAAAGGTGTAGCAAGGTTTACCCCACTTCAATTCTTCAGTCAGTTGGCAGTCAAGCATGATCACTCTCAATTTCTCCATTTCTTCCTGCCACTTTTTCACTTTACTTAAATATACATCTACCTTAGAATTCATTTTATCTCTATTTGTCATGTTAGTCCCCCTTATTGTTTTTGCTCATAATGTTTATGTATATACTAAAATAGAAGAAATCACGATATGATCCAACTCTGTAAATAGGAAATAATCAAATCTATTTCCTTTTGAATTGCTATCTTCATTTTACCTCAAGAAGAATATTCTTTGAATGGCGTATAACGTTCTTGTATCAACGACCCGAGAGGCCTAAGGGAGCACCGCGACCGGGTCCGACGGACTTAGCCTCGCAGGGTTGTGAGCTGAATTCCTTCTCTACCTACCTTTTCTTGCAAACCAAGCGCAAAGCCCTCCTCTGGGAAAAGCTTTTTTAGCACATAACCAATCTCTTCTGGATCAAATAACATACTACCTGGAACAATTCTTTGAAGATTCCGAGCTCTCGTTGTTTTCCCCGAGCAAATGCTCCATTAATCTTTATTATCATTTGTAACTCCTAATTATTGAATTTATTAGTTTAGACTGAATTCATATAATGTCTCTGTATTCACGAACCCGAAGGGTTGTCTGCTGAAAATCTCTCACCGAAATTCATTTTACAGAGCTAGGTTCCATCAGGAGCCGCAGCTTGAATATTATGTTATCAGACGTAACACCTTCTTCGAGCTCACTAACACAACATCAACTTCTTCGATTCACTTACAAAATCAGCCCTTTACCATCTTCTCCTTCGAATTGCTTATAAATTCTAAATCAACTATCTTATCAGTAACCTCCTAATTGCAGGAAAAAGCATGAAAATTCCAACATTTAATTGTAATCATAATCTCTTAATGATAGCTCTCGAACAATTTTTCTACCGTCCTTTATTCTCAGAATTTGCATCGGTTTATCATGTATCCAACCATGCTTTATACAATACTCAATTAATATGGATTTTATTAAAGGTCTATATAAGTTAATGTAATAACATTCTTTCTAGTCGAACGAAATTTCAATAAAGGAAGTTTTATACTTCCTTGAATAATCTCTAAACAATACCTCATAATTTTCTCGTCAACAACGCAAATAAATTCACAATTTATAACAATAATTGATATTTTTTTTAAAAATACTTTCATCACCATTCAACTCAACACTATTTTTATCAGCAATTATCTCTAATAACGTTTTCCCAATTCACAAAATCCACTAGGAGTTATCTACCCCTAAGCAGATCTCAGGAGCCTGCGACGCCGCGTGAATCAGATGTTATCACATGAACACGCCTCTTACAGATACTGCTGTACTTTTTTGATTTTTTAATTTCATTATTTCTTTAACCACATAAAATACCATTTCTTTTTTCTTTGGTGATTATTGTGTTTTTTTATTTTCTTATAGAGATACTCAAAATGAAATGCATACAAAACATTGTCAACTCTTCTTTTATCAATATAACTCTTCAATGCTTCATAACATTTTGTTACTCCATGTCCTGACGATCCCTTAAAAATATAAAAAGGTAAGTTTCTATATTTAACCATCAAACCCCACTTATTGAAAAAATTACATACTATAGATGGATATGCACTATTTTCATATTCAAAAATCTCGTTTGCGATATGTTTTCTATTGAGTATATTTTTTCTAGCTTGAATCAACTCATTGCTATCCCCTTCTTTGTAGTATTCTTTTATTACATCCATTTGGACCTTTTTTTTATTCCATTTATTTAATAAAAAACCCAAAAACGAAAGTCCCACTGTAACTATTGCTGTAAAAATTGAAACTATTACTTGAATTTTTTGAATATTCATTTAACCTTCTCCTCAATGCATAGCCCCGTGTTTTTCCGATAACGTTTTGGTATTCATGAATCCCAAAGGGGTTGTAATCAGAAATGTCTCCCCTCGAAATCCATCCCGCAGACCAAGGCTCCGTTAGGAGCCGCAGTTTGAATATTATGTTATATGCTGTTGCTACTACTTAGAATCTGCATCAAATTTATTAATCTGTTGTGTATTTTCTATTCTTAGTTTTTCTATGTGTTCATTAATTATATTTTGCCCTTCAATTGAATCAAGAAATTCTCTGACCTCATTATCTATTGTCCTTCTCCTATTATACAAAATGGATTGTGCTTTTTCGGTTTTAAACCCAATTAGTGTTATTGCTATACCTAAGCTAATTAGTGTAAAGGCGTCACTAAAAGTATTAACTTCTTTGACAGAAATATTGATCTTTATATTAGGCAAAACGATTATAGCCATCACCGCACACCCAAGAAATATAGAACGTAAACTGAATAGAAATTTACTTAGCATGAATCCTTTCTTTATCCATATGCCTTCAACAATAAATTCCAGCAAGTCATATAGTATAAGAAAGAACGCTGCAATTGAGATATATAACAACCATTTTCCAGTAGCATTCATAAAGGGGGTTAGTCTTAATACTGATAAAATAATAAAACCAACTCCAGTTATCTTAGTGAAAGTTGTGGTCAAGATACTCTCCTCCTATTATACCTTTTAGGCTTTGGGAATTGTAGATAACGTTCTTGTATTCACGAATCCTCACTGGCTTAAGTGACGCCAGCCCCGGCCGTGATGCGGTTAGACAATGCAGGGTTGGTTACCTGGATCCGATTCTACGAAATACCTCGTGTAGACCAAGGGGTGTCAATGACGCAGCGTAAATATGTTGTTATCTGATGCATAGTTCTTCGAATAATCTCTGTAATATTGTGTTCTCTGTGTTGTTGACTCCTTTAACCATTCTTTTAACCCATCTGTACTTATATAAATATCAGTTCCAATTCTAATAATGGGAAACATCTTGCCAGAATAAGAACCAGTGGTCTTTAATATAGTTTCTTCACTAAATATGATTGTTCTTACTTGGGGTTCAGTTATATTCAAGTATTCAGCTGTTTCTTTGATTGTCATTAGTGGTTTATATTCTTTTTGATTTGTTCCGTCTTTATTCAGTTCTTTGTCTCCAGTGTGACTAATAAAAAAGCCACTAATAACAATTGATAAACCTAATATTGAAGGAACTAATTATTGTACTTAGATTTAGTCGTTTCATTGCCTTTGCCTCCTATAAATAAATTAATCATTTAATCGTATTTCAGATAACGTTTCTGTGAGCCCTAAGGGTTGTCTGCTGAAATCCCTCTTTGAGATAAATCTCATTTGGCAGATCAAGGACCACACGGACCGAAGCGTGAATTAATGTTATCAGAAGTTCATTTTTTCCGAAATACTTCCAAGATGTTGCCTCTATATATTCTTTATTCTACTTTTTTTCGTATTATTCAATTCGATCTGTTGTATACAACTCATTATTAAAACTATCAATAAAGAAATTATAACTTCCCATTTCAATATTAATAATGTTTCTGAATCAGGCTGCAATATACTTTGAGAAGATAGACCCCAATTTATGTAGTTTAGGGCATGTGATAATAATGTTGAAGTTGATATTAATATCCAATTCTCTATAAAGCAATAATTGTTATGATCTTTATTGAACCATCCATTAATAACTACTAAACAAAAAGGAATAATAATGGTTGTTCCAATTGCAGAAAAGAAAGTAACAATCCACAATTCTTCAAAAACATTTATCAACATCCAAATAGGTAACAAAGTTAGATGAAATATAACTATTGGCAAGATATTAATTGTAAAAAGGTTTCTTCGTATTATTGCAACTAGTTTTGTAATTTCTATCCCTCTTTCTATTGTGTTTTTAGCTAAAGAGTTTCTGATAACTGACTTCTTCAAAGTCTCTCTGGCAGACCAAGAGCTCTGCATGACCCGAAGCATGAATATTGTGTTATGCGGTTCCTCTGCTCTCCAGATCAACATTCCAACGCTCTGCTTGCTTCTGTTAATTCATCATTGGCCTCTAAATATTTTAATATTTTTTCAATATCATCGTAGTCCATTGTTTTCGTTATAATAAGATGTTTAATATTAAATCCTGGTATTTCCATTTCTTTTTTTAAAGTTATTTACCAATTTTTGAGGGGTTGTCACCAAACTCCATCGTTCACTTCCATCCGAAAAAGTAAGGGTCACCTCCACCAAATCAAACTCCTTTGGATCATCATCAAACTTCCATCTTTCTAAATAAGGCACTTCTATATTTCCCTCAATAAAATGAGCTTTTGATATCCAAACTGCTTTTCCATGGTTTCCAATAATTCTATACTTGTCCCCATCTTCTTTTTTTACGATGTATTTATTGCCCCTTGTAAGTGCATGAGCATAAACGCCTATACTTATACAAGTTATGATTGGTCCCTCCATCAATTCACTTCCATACCGTATTTAATCTAAATGAAATCCGCATCTTCCTATCAACTGTTTATTTTCTTACCGGACCGAGGGTGTATTCAAGACGCCCAGCGCATGCTGGGTTAGATGATACCACGCACTTCTACGAGTTACTTACAAACACCCTTAAGCTCTTTCAACAATACAATCCAGTTGTCAGAAAGATAACCAATTAAGTATTCAAAAATATCCCTATCTATTGAATATATATACAGTCCATCAGCCAACTCTTCAATTCTTTCAAGTAGCCTTTCATTAATGTCATGTCTCTCTTCAAATGTTGTAACTTGATATGGTTCTAATTTTATTTGCCCATTAAAATTAATACCTTCAATGAGCTCTTTTATCTCCTCCATAATAGACGAATCTTTTTCTGATTTAATTAGCTTTAAAGCAGAAATTGTTTCATTCAAGTACTTTCCAGTGGGATTTTCCAGAAACCCGAAGACTCCATTCATTGATAATTCTGTATCAAAATCTATTAATAAAATAATAGTCCTCAAAGATTCTGGTACCTCATAAATCATGTCTCTTATTGAGCTAGCCTCTTCTCCGTAGATAACACTACCCATGTGTTCCACAAGATCTGTAGCCGAAAAGTTGTTATGGGGCGGAATTAGTAGCTTTACAACATGATTTAGGGTACTCATCATATTCATCTTGATTTCATAGTTTTAGTTTTGCATGGTTTCATCTAACGTTTCTGTATTCCTGAACCCAAAGGGGTTGTCTGCTGAAATCCCTCTTCGAAATTCAACTCCCAGACCTAGGCTCAATTGTGGACGCAGCTTGAATATTATATTTTAAATGTCACTTCCTTCATTGGTTTACTCGACGTCAATTTTTGTTTAAATCCTTTGTCAGTATTATTTCCAGAGGTTCGTTCTCAAGCATTAAACATCCAGCATCTCTATATCCAAGCTTTCTATAAAAATGTTGGGCTCCTTCATTTGACTGTGTTGAGGTCATGACCATTTCAAATCCTTTTTGTTTCATTGACTCTTCCCAATACTGGACAACTTTTTTACCAATACCTGTTCCTCTATACTCCTCATCTATCCATATCATATTCATAAATGGTGTGTTGTCCCAAAAAAATCCATATCTCATCCAACCTATTTCTTGATTGGATTCTCTGATTATTAGAATTTCATTTTCTTTTATTTTTGGTCTTATCAGTGTCTTATGTATGTGCTTGTCTCTTAACGAGATATACTCATAATCTGATTCAATCGCAAAATCAATCTTCATTGTAAATCCTCCCTTTCACTCTTTTCATTGAATATCTTCTTGGTAACACTTAGCACTGATGTCTCATAACGTTTGTACATTACATAAGTTTATAAAGTCTTTTTAAAAATGTATAAGCCACCTTCTTCTCTAACTTTAGTAAACCCACACTTTGAATAGAAGTGATGATTCTTCACACTCCAGCTAGGAGTATCCAGCCACCATTCAGTGCTGTCTGGAAATTTACTTTCAATTTTCTCCATCACCTTCGTTCCGATTCCTTGATTTTTAAAATTTGGATCAATAAAGATTCTTCCTAGATTATGCACTTGATTACATTCTACAAATATCATAGCACCCCCGATTATTTCTCCATTAAAGAGTACCTTGAAATATTCGCAATTTTGCATCATCTCTTCTTGCCAACTTATGGAGTCATATCCTATTGGCCCAACGGTTTCGTTATTTTTAAAATGCTTTGATCCATCCTCAAAACTGGCCTTTTGTATTTCAGCAAGTTTTTGTGCATCATTTTTTCTAGCTTTTTCTAATGTCAGCACCAAACATACCTCCATTGTCTTTTTATTTTTTCCGGGGTTGTCTACTGAAATGCCTCCTCGAACTCCATCCCAACAGGCCAAGGCTCCGTGAGGATTCTTATGCTTGAATATTATGTTATCAGAAGTTACCGAACTTCTTCACTATGCATTCAAAATCAATATGCAAATTTTTTTGACTCAAAACTGAAATCAGTGTTTTACGCAAGGGATAAAGGATGAAAATGGAAAAAAACTTCGTCAAACACTAACTTTTAGATTGAGCTTTTTTTATTTTTTATTTTAAAACTTTTACATATTGGAATTATCTCGAGAATATAATCGTATCGATTAGAATAACCAAAAGAGTGTAATTATGGGGTATATGATTAACTATAGGGATTATTCCCTTGAAATAGTAGTCTTTCGGTAACGAAATAATTTAGTCCATGGTCGATTTTTTGACGGTAAATAAGTCATAAGGAGATGTAGAAATGGCTGTGATGCTTGAAGTAACATTAATTGGAATTTCTTATGGGCACAACTTGGATGGAGGTCCTTTGGAAATATCCGGTGATCTTTATGTGAAAACAATAAATCAAAACCAGACGGAAAAAGAATCTTTTGTTATGTTTTCTACAAATACACCTGTGACAATAGGCGTTGGAGAGATGTATAGAATTGGTACAGCGGTTAGCATTGCTATTTCTCGTGATCAACCCACAATATTTGCTAGGTATATAAGACTTGGTGGTTTCTTAAGCATCGGAAGTCCTAAGTATATAGATATAGACTATGTTTATTCTGCAGTTACTCAATATTATAGGGTTATTTTTCCTAATCAAGATGTTAGTAAATCTGTTGTAGCTCAATATTCGGTTAGATGGTTACATTATATTTGACAGAAAAGATTATTCTGATAAAACATTTTTTTTTCATGTTTTTTGGCTCAAAGCTGTAATCAATGCTTGACGTAGTGAGCAAAGGATAAAATGGAAAATCGTCTGCTACTCCTGTATTGTTGTAAGTCTCACCGAATAACAAAAAAAGGAAATAAATAGAGCAGATCCAGTGTATCAATGAAATGCTCGGCATACCAGAGCTACAAGTCCGTCAAATTTGGTCCATGGTGACCAACGAGCTTCACATCGAAGCCATTCCACGCAGCTACAAGCAATGCTGCCTCTGTGCAAGTCCGACCAAAACGTCATTCGTAAGGGAAGTAATGGTATGCGGACGGTAAGCCATTTGCCTGTATTTGCGAAAAAAGCCTTTCTGCTGTGTCTTCCATCTGCTTCCGGGTCAAAAACTGAGTGACTTGCGAGTGTATGCACACACTCAGCCAGACTTTCTTTTGTTGAACCCCAAGGCGGTCGTCATGGATTTAGCATGGGCGTATTATACCTGGATCAGCGAGTGCTTTCCTCGTGCGATTCTCATTGCAGATCAGTTTCATGTTCACGGTCATGTGATTGACAGCGTACAGTAGGTTCGGAAAACCGTTCAGCCTACGCTATTGCCACGGGCAAGGACTTATCTGAAAGTCCACCATCACTTGCTCAATCCGCCTGCGGAATCGCTGGAAAAGTAGAGCCGTACTAAAGCAGGCATTCTCATTGAATGTAACCGCCATCGGATGTTGGGTTGATAGCCAAGCACTGATTTTAAGATTGACCCATTTTTTATCAGTGAATTTTCTTATATAGTCTTTTTTCGTTTTGTAGTTTGATTATTAGTTCATATGCATCTCTTTCACTTTTCTGAGCTTTTAGTGACTCTTCTTCTGTTATTTCTATTTCTATCATTTGAATCACTATTCCACCAGCATTAAAAAAGCCTCTAAATTAGAGACTCAAATGGACGATGTTCGTTCGTGTCCCTCGACACCACAGTTCAGCAAATTCCAAAATTGTTCAACCATGACCGATGCCGGATATGGCATCGAACGGGTAATCCACCATTCCAATACCCCTACCGCCGCTGAAATTAAAAATTGCACCGTAATGTCCCTGTTCATTTCCTGATCGAGGTTGATCGAATCCAGATGCTCGCTCAGACTTTGCCGAAACATTGTCTCCATTTGGTTCCGAAAGACCGTACTTCCCTTGTTCGTTAGCATTCTAGAGTAGAATGAAGCATGCTGCTCCAAATATTCAAACGTGCGCAGTAGTGCGGTTTTGGAAGGGACATGAAAGAAGTTATCTTCAGACATACAATTGCGTAGTAACTCGTTAATTTGAGCTTCCATGCATTGATCGCGCAGATCGTACTTGTCAGCGAAATGCAAATAAACCGTTCCGCGATTGACATTCGCTTCCTCCGCAATTTGATTGATCGTAATTCTCTCGAATTCCTTTTCTGACATCAGCCTCATAAAAGCGTCAATAATAGCTTGCCTCGATTTTTGAATACGCCTGTCCATATCCTTCTCCCCTTTGTACTATCCGAAAAAATGAACACTTCGAAGTCCTCTGTTGAAGAATCAACAACCACGCTTGTTTTAACCATTGAACCCCATATACCGCTCTGATACATTCACTTTATAAAATTTATGTTGATGATTCAACATATGTTCAATTTTAGAGGAGCCATACTCATGAAAGCTATTGCTTTACAATCTTTGGAATGATTTAATTCACATGAATTAGGAGGGTTTAAAAATTGAAACTTACAGGAAACACGATTTTTATTACAGGCGGCGGTTCGGGAATTGGACGTGCGTTAGCAGAAGCTCTCCACAATCTTGGAAACAAAGTTATTATCTCCGGTCGACGTAAAGAGCGTCTGGAGGAGACAATCAAAGCGAATCCTGGCATGTCCGCAGTGGAATTGAACGTACAAGATCCTGCCAGCATAAAGGCGGTCGCCAAGCAGTTAATCGAAGAATACCCGGATGTTAATGTCTTGGTTAACAACGCCGGCATCATACAGTCCGATGACGCGGCGGGCGTGATCGATGAGGATGTTTTGATTTCGACTGTCACTACAAACTTGCTAGGTCCCATTCGGTTGACTTCTGCATTCATCGAGCATTTGAAGTCCAAAGAAGAAGCGGTTGTCATCAACACGACTTCAATACTTGGATTTGCACCATTAGCGACAACTGCTGTATACTCCGCGACGAAAGCAGCACTTCATACCTATACGCTGTCCCAAAGGTACATGCTTAAAGACACATCGGTAAAAGTAATAGAAATTGTGCCCCCATGGGTTCAAAGCAACAACGATGAACCGCGTGCGATGCCACTTGATTCATTCATTGATGCAACAATAAAGATACTTGGCACGGATACAGACGAAGTTCTGGTGGAAGAAGCGAAAATGTTTCGAAATAACCCTGGCCCGAACGAAGGTGATTTTGTGACTCAGCTTAACGATAGGATGAATTCTGAACCTCCAAAGATCCATTGATCCACCTGTAATTCAATTTTCAAAAGTTTAAGCGAACATGAAGTAGACACTCAGCTCCGTCTACTTCATGTTCATTTTATTGCAACTTGCTCGTGAAGTAAGAAAAAGCGCCAAGCGATCACACCCATGTTTACCTCTTAAATAATTTTGTTGATTTCACATAGCGTTTGGGTATTCCTGAAGTTCAAACAGCTTAAGGTGACCATCGGGAATGCTCGTCCGAATTAGCAGGTCTAATGTGTCCGATGAATCCGCTCCTCCGAAATGCCTCTTCCAGGCCAAGGGCCGGGCTTGTCCCGGTCAGAGGCGTTGAATGCGATGTTAGATGACGTTAACCCACTTCTTCGAGTTGCATTCAAAGTAATTATTATTCTTGTTTCCATTTATGTGTTTCGAGTAGTTTTCCAGTTTCATAATAATACTTTATTACTTCAAGCATAGGAATTAATTCTATACAAATGTTATCGCAATAATTGCCTAACTGACCACCAGCAACCAGAAGAATTTCATTGTTTCCCTGTTTATCGTTCATAAGAGTATATATATTACCATCAATTGTAATAGACACTATGAAATATTCCGGTCCGCCTCCAACTAATGCTGAATCTGTGTCTGATACCTCAAAAAAGACTAATGTAAATTTATCTCCATCGAGTTTTCTTAAAAATCTTAAAGTGTCTGCCCATGTAGGATTCATAACTATTTCTTCATTGAATGTGGTCCCATTCCATTCATCAATACTAATAGATTTTATCATTTTTTCTTTTCATCCTTTATAGATGGTTTTATTTATTTAGGTGCTTTCATCTAACATTTCCGCCTCTATGACGTGACCTGACCCTAGATAGCTTATCTTAGGTCAGGTCGTGTGTTATCTGAATATGCTTCTGTGCTTGACACCTAATAACTTACTAGAACTTCTTTCAAAGTGTCAAATCCCTAGATGTAATATTATTAAGTCGTCATTATCTTCAACTAGATTACATAAGGTAATTAGTTCAGAGAGAATTTTTAATAAATTAGCTTTTCTTACTTCAATTTTTTCATATTCACCTTTATCGATTTGGTCTCTCCAAAAATAATTCCCTGTTAACTTTATTTCATTTGGAGCATTTTTAAATATCTCATACCAACCTGTAATAATTTTCTTTAGTACACTCGCTCCATTTGAATACATAACTGTTAACCCACAGTAATTCAAACCGAATCTATTTTCAGTTTCATTTGGTATCCACTTTAATGTATCTGAAAAATACTGAAAGAGTTCATCATCTAATTCAACTAAATAATCGATACCTGATTTTCTTTTATTAATTCTCCCATTGTTATTCCTAACAATTTGATTTAATTCAAAGCCAATTTTAGGAGCTATAAGAAACTCATGAATTAATGGCATTCTATTCACCTGTTTTCTTAAATGCTAGTCTTTCAGATAACGTTTCTGTATTCATGAACCCCATTAGGGGTTGTCTGCTGAAATACCTTTTCGAAATCCACCTTGCAGACCAAGGCTTCACAGAGTCGCTGCTTGAATATATGTTAGCCGAAGTACTGATCCTCTTCGAGTTTTCACTCAAAATACTCATCTTTCTTTTGCTTGTATAAGACTTTTCCAAACTCTTTAGTTGGTGAGATAACCCGAATGATTCGACTAGCATTTATAGAATTCGTCAAAACAAGTTGACAGTCCTCTAGGATGTATTCCATGAATGCTGCATCTGTTAAAGTTTCCTTATAATCATCTGGATTTTTCTTAATTACTTCCTTCCCCAGCTTTAAAAAATCCTGACCATGGTTATGTACTTCGATATTATTCCATACAGCTCTTTCTCCGATCCTCCAAATGATTGTATTCTGTATTTCCATACCTAATTCAATTAGCGTTTTTATAGGTTTTTTCGCTTCTGTCACTTGTCATGTGTCCTATAAAATGACCAAAATAAGCAGGAAAATCAGACTCTTCCACTCTAAATACAAATCCATTATATTTCTTTCCGTCTTTTCTAAATCTCTTTAATGCTTTCATCCACCAACGATCCAATGCAATATGTCCTGTTAAAGGAAAACAGTAAACCCCGTTCCGACTTTTTCTAATTCCGTTTTTCAAGATGTTTTTTGAGTAATTCACAGGTGACCAATGAACAACAAGCACATAAACAACCCCTATAATTATGAATTTACAAGTATATCGGCTAACGTTTCTGTATTCATGAACCCATAGGGTTGTCTGCTGAAATGCCTCTCCGAAATCCATCTCGTAGACCAAGGCTCCGAAGGAGCCGTGCTTGATTATTATGTTATAGGATGTCAGTGCCTTCCCGAATTAGCTCACCATATTTCAAAAATCTATCTTATGAATTTTATAATGGTTATATACTTCATCATCTATTTCTATCTCTCCGACAAACTTAAAATTACTTTTTTGAATAACTCTATTCGATGCACCATTCTCTAGTAATGCAATTGCATTTAATTCTTTGATCTCCGTGTTATCAAATAAATACTGAATTATTCCCTGAACTGCCTGAGTCGTATATCCTTTACTTCTATGTTCTTTTGAAATACCATACATGATTTCTCTGTTTGGTGCTGGAAGATCGTCTTTTATTCCTGAACAACACCAGCCAATAAATTCCCCGGTTTCTCTAAGTACGATCCCTAGCCTCAGTCTAAGATCACCAACATCCAGTCCTTCTTCGACAAGATTAAGAAATTGATTATTTTCTGGTATTTCATAATTCTTCAACCAGTCTAGTCTAACTTCTTTTTCAACATTCCAACCTGGTAAGAACCCATAAATCTCCGGTTGCCATGTAAGTTCATGTAATTGATTTAAATCTTCTAATTGATATTCGCGAAGGATAATGTCTTTACATTCTATTGACAGGCTGTACGGGTTCTTTTCAGAGTGCATATAAATTCTCCTTTGTTTGTATTGATATTACGATGATTCGCACTGATTTCCCATAACGTTCCTGTATTCATGAACCCCGAAGGGGTTGTCTGCTGAAATGCTTCCCTGAAATCCTTCTCGCAGACCAAGGCTCCAAAGGAGCCGCTGCTTGAATATTATGTTATATGTAGTTGAGAGCCCTCATGGAAATGCTCAAATATTAATATAGTTTAGGAGGGCATCCTTTATTTTCAAGCACTTTACGTACATTCCCTTCCCACTGTCCCATAATCTGTCTCCATTCACTTGATTCAAGGTAAATGTTGGGCATTTTATCAAGATCAAATTCTGGCAGATACAACCCAGTCACTCCTCTCTCCAACACACCATCATCTATTACTCCAGATTCTCTAAGTATCAATATTGGTAATCCAATTTGAAAGGCCATAGCTGGTTCTATATAACAATAGGGACTTGTCGTCCATTTATTTGATAGATCATATTCTGACTGACCAATATCGCTACTAGGTTTACCTATTCCTTTCTCTATAAACGCTCTTCTAAATGCAATTGTTATAAGACCATTTGATTCAAGCATTAGCCTACGTATAGCCGTTAGTGGTGCATTCATATCATAATCCGTTATTCCCAATGTCCTAGGTGTGAAACCTCTATCTTCTAAATACCTTATGACTAGATTAATAAATTCTTCTTGTCTTTTTAGATATGGTCTTGGATAGCTTAAGAATACTGAAATTCCCATAACTGCAATTCCTCCATATTTTTTTATAGTCAGTTTTGCCTCAATTACATATAACGTTCCCGTATTCACGACCCAACGAATGTTGGGTGTCCAGCGTATGCCGGACCCAGGACGAATTTCCGCAGCGTGAATGTTATGTTAGATGACGTAAATCTTTAATCTTTTAAATAACTTAGATACCAGATAGGTGGAACATTCATTTTTTCTAAATAACTATAGATATCTCTTTTATTTGACCAAGTGTACCACCTATTTTGAACTATCAAATCTATGTTCTTTATAGCTGTATTTTGAATTTCTTCATCCTTCGAGTCACTTAAGATCACAGATATATTAAATAAATCACCGGCGGTAGACTCGTTCACTGTAGAATTTATGAATAAGCTTTTTAAAGACATATCAATTTTTTCTATTTTAAATTTTTTAGGATTACTTACATAATGCTTAAAAATCGTTCCCCAGGTAATGTGGTATTGATTGGACTCATTGATACTTATGCAATTCAATTCAGGAAATTCTGTAGCATTTGTTAAAAATCTTTCTAGTAACTTATCAGGTGGCATCAAATCTTTATCTACTTCTTCCCATTCTTTTTTCCAACATTCAATTCCTAAATAACAACTAATCAATCTAGCTGTAAGAAAATTCAAAGAGCCTAATATTTCAAATGATTCATTAGACATGAAAAAAAATGGTGGTAAGGGCCAAGATAATTTTTCTTGGTATGTAAATCTACCATGAGCAATGGCGTTCCTCATTTTTATTACAGAATCAATAAAATATTCAACAAAAGGGTTCAGCATATTGAATTTATTTAAAACAAATTTGATTTTATGTGATAATGCCAAGTCTCTACCAATCAAAACTTCAGTAAAGACTTTTTTCACTGAATTAACTTGTGACTCAAGTTGATTTTCATTAAAAAAGAAATTTTTTTTATAAAAATCTTCGACATAATCTCTTATATTTTCTTCTAAATCAACTCGTAATCCTTTTGAATAAATTTCACAAATTAATTCTATTATGTGAAAATAACTGAGAATGGCTTCATCATGATAAAGATTTGCATCAACGCTCTCATTCACTAAATAATTAGCTTTCCTCCAACGATCTAACAAAGATACAACAACTTCTTCATCTGATTCTAACTTCTCTAGCACAGATTTTAATTGTTGTGTATAATCTTCATTTTCAATAACTAATTTCAAGGGTTTGTTATAGATTGAATTTTCCTCTATTATTGTATCTCTCCCTTCTGTTTTATGATAAACCGTTAATGGTATTCCTACAAAAAAAGAAACGACTCCAAGTACTGTAAGTATGCTTGCTCTATTATATCTATTGATTTCACTTGGTCCTTCATGTTCTTCAATACTAGTAATGCAATCCAACTTGAATTCTCTTGCTTCAGAAGCACCATTGTTTATATAGATGTTTGTAAGATTATCAGTACTAAAAAAAGTCATATTTTTATACTTGAAAAGATCTCTATACTTGTGAATTCATAAGCATATGTAATCTGACTGAAAAAATTTTTTCATGTTTATTCTCCTTTATGTCATCTAACGTCCCCGTATTCACGACCTCAGCGTATGCTGAGGTGTCCGGCTGCTTCTGCTTCCCCGAAATCCTTCTATGCCGGACCGAGGGCGTATGCCCGATGCGTGAATATTATGTTAGGCGAGGTCTAAAATGGTACCTTCCCTAAAGTTGCTAAGTATTTTCTTGTAAATCTTGCATCTCTATTATTTCTCAATTGACGTGAGATTTTACTTACAGATGCAGTCACAGCTCCTCCAATAAGTGCAGTACCAAATACATCTTTAAAATCTACACTTCCGTTAAAAATGAACCAGAATCCAAGACTAAAACTAAATAAGTTAGGCCCTAATTGAGCCAACTCACTTCTAATATCAAATAGATTTCTGTTCAAATGTTCAACAAAATTCTCATCATAATTATTATTTTCTAGTGACGTAATATAAGCATCGAGTTCTCTATGGAATGAATCAATCATGGCTCTGAAATCATTGTTATTTCTAAGCTGAATAATTGTCTCCAATGAAATATTTTCTAAATTAGTTGGTAAAGCCAAATTAATCGTTGATTTTGCGATGTTTATTCTATTTGCAGAAGGCGAAGGACTCCTTCTCAACAAAACATTATATTTTTCCATTTCATTACTATCAGTCACAGCAGATGTGTGATTATTCTCACTAATAATATTAGCTAATAGGGTCATATATATATTTATCAATTCATCACTCATTAAAATACCTCTATTAGTATCTGTAGCCAACCCCTCATCTAAACAAAATCTTTCGAATTCATATGTATACTTTTCTTGAAATAAGGTAGACGTATGAGTGTTTGTGTCCCTAAAGACATCAGATATTCTTCGCGTGTGGAAAGTTCTAAAATATCTTTCTGGTGACTTTAATAAACTTTCAATTACAGTAAAAGCATCTAATGAAGCTCTATAAGCTTCCTCAGAAGACGGGTGATGAAAATCTAATAGATCTGTTTCATCTAGTAATAATCTCGTTTGTGAACTTAATCTTGGTCTTTCATTTATCGGAACAATTGGCTTTAATTTTCCGATATATAGTAGTGCAAATTTAAGCCAGTCTTCTCTTTCTACTTCGAAGCTTGGATAATAAAATAAGTTATTCAAGTTGTTCACCTCATTTTAGATTTTGCCTAACGTTTGTTCCTGTATGTCACGAACCCTCACCGGCTTAGATAGCTCTTATCTTAGTCGGTGCAGGGTTGTCCGCCTGAATCTACTTCTTGAGATTCCTCTCGCGGACCGAGGGGCGTATGCCCCGATGCGTGAATGCATGTTAGGCTATGTTCATGCCACCTTTGAGATACTTACTCAAACTTATATTTTGCAATCATTTCTCCCCAAGGAGCAATCCCTTCTTCTTTAAATCCTGCTCTCATATATAATTTCTTTGCAGGTTCATTCTCTGGGTTGTAACCAAGAACTATTATATCCGTCCTGTCTTCTCTGTTTCTAATCTCTTCAATCAATTTCGTCATTGCTTCAAAACCGTACCCGTTTCTTTGGTATCGTTCATCGATCATAAACCTATAGATCCAATAATTATGATCATCCTGATCGAGCCCAAATAGTGTATAACCTACCATAACGTCATCTTCATAAATTGCCCTACTAGAAAATCCATTCAAAAATTGCGCTTCCGCGATTGAATATAAATTCGATGCTATTAACTCCATCTGTTCTTGCTTAGGTTTTAGTGAAATACATTCTTCCCAGTTATCCTTACATACTTCCTTTAATTTAATCATCGGACTCCTCCTAAACTTAGAGAGACCCGAATTAATGATCTCTCTGCTAAAATAGTGACCTCTGCGACACAAAGAGATCTTGAATATGGTTATTTGTTTTCATACCACATCACTCCTTTCAAGTTTTTAACATTGCATGAATTTCGCCTAACGTTCCTGTATTCACGACCCCTGGCGTATGCCAGGTGTGTCCGGTTGCTTCTGCTTCCCTGAAATCCCTCTGCCGGACCGAGGGCGTATGCCCGATGCATGAATAATATGTTATGTGCTGTACCGTGACTCCATGGATACGCTTAATAATACTTAATTAGTTGTCCCCTAGTCGGTATCATTAGTTCATCACTCATAATTATTTCCGCTAATTCTTTGATAACCTCAATCTCTCTTCCAATCCTAAAGTTATCTTCATGATTGTCAGCATCTGCAATGGGTTCGCCGCTAATGATATTAGAATGTGCTATAGCACATCTCCCGGAATGATAAAAATGTTCTCCCAAGTTAGTGATGCCTTCCTGCTTCAACTGTTCAATCTTACTTTTACTTTTAATGAGTTTCTCTATATTATTATTTATCCAGTCTTTTTGTTCTTTCCCCGTCTTATAAATCATATTGATGATTTTAAAACAACTCAAAAATTTATAAAAAATACTATTTGAACTGAATGCTTCTCTATAAATTCCTAAAGCAATTTTCTGTTCATGTGTTGAAGCTATTTGCCTGTAACTAGTTAAATCTATTCCCCCACCTATCCTTGCAAATTTTCGAAACGCAACGTTAGTAGGCGTCTTATGAGAGGCCCATCCACCACCAGCAATGATCTCTACTCTTGATTGATACAACCAGCAAATCTCACTTAAGAATCTTCTAGTTGCCTCGTTCGCTAATTTAGCATTTTTTTTAGTTGTTTCAATGAATAAGTTATGACCTTCTTCTGAACTCCCTCGAATTATTTCTATGTCAAATGAATCGTATCTGACATTATATTTTTGTTCACAAAAATCAAAGCTTGTATCAAAACAAGTACAAACCCAAACTTTCATAACAGCCCTCACTTTTTAGTTTTTCAAGATATTGCACATAACGTTTTGGCATCTACGAACCCGAGAGGCTTAAGGGAGCGCACGCGACCGGGTCCGACGGACTTGGCCTCGCAGGGTTGTCTGCTAAAGTCACCTCATTGAGACGCATCTTGCAGACCAAGGGCCGAACGGCCCGCAGCGTAGATGCATTGTTATATGCGGTCGACACTTCTTACGAGTTACTTAAAAGTCATTTCCATTTCAATATTTCTGAGCGACTCAAAAAAGTATCTCGCATCAAAAAATTCAACTTCAATAGAACTATCTTTAAAATGTTCAGTAATCTCATGAATTATATTTGCACTATTACCTACATCATATATTCCAAATGCAAGCTTTCTTACTGATGAATTCTTAATTGCATCAATTATGTGCTTATCACTTTCCCTGTCCAATGACTGACCATATATTGTTAATCCTTCAGAACTTTTAAGTAACGCCTCATAGCAGAACCGTAAGTATTTATTGTTTAATACTCTATTTAATTTTTGTTTCCATGTGCCTTCAGAAATATATAAGGGAAAATATCCTGAATCATATGTCTCGGTAATAACATTTAATAAAGGTAATTCACTTAAGCCCACTGGGTTTCTACTTTTAGTTATCTTTATTATGTCTCCATCTTCCATATAAAAATGTAACGAGCCATGAAGATGATATAATCTAATTGGATTATCCTCTTTGGAAACTCCTGGTCCTGCTCCAAACATTATCATATCTGAATCAGCATCATATCCGAATCCATCAGAAACTGTTCTGTTAATACCTCTAACTTTATTTAGGGCCCAATATGCCAAAAGATCATAATTCGTTGTAAAAACCTTTTCTTTAAATATCCTAAAAATGGTTTTTAAATCATTAACTTGCTCAAAAGAAAGCTCATGTGGTTCAGGGTGAACTTTTCTAACTGTTTCTATTAGAGCATCTTTTACTCTTTCATAACTTTCCCTTAAACTTTCATGTTTTATTCCATAAATCAAATTTGTATCAATTGTGCTACTTAAAATGCGTAGCACGTATTCAAAATTTGTTGTTTCTAGTTTACCGAAGAGTTCAATATCTTGTCCTGAAAATAACTGCTTTGCTTCTTCGAATAAATTGCTATACATAAATTTACTACCAAAATTAATCGAAAATCCGTTACCGAATAACAAATTTGTTAGATATATATCGTCTTGTTCTATAAGTTTTTCGAATGTTTTTAATTCTTCCATGATGTTATCTCACTCCTAGAATGGCTTGTCGATTGCATATAACGTTCCTGTATTCAGGAACCCAAAAGGGTTGTCTGCTGAAATGCTTCCCTGAAATCCTTTCTCGCAGACCAAGGCTCCAAAGGAGCCGCTGCTTGAATATTATGTTATATGTTGTTGGGGCCATCATTGAATTAACTTACTAAGTTCTTCTCTAATCTCATCATTTAAACCATTCTTCTTCAATATATCTCTTATTAAATGCTTATCTACAATTTTTTTATGTGTTTGTAAGTAACCTAAAATTAAATTCGATTTCTCTTCTCTTCCCATTAAATAATAGGCCACGTACCAGATTTCAGGACTTGATACCTTTATTCCATCCCATTTTCTATTTCGAATATGCGATGTAGGTAAATGAATTATTTCTCCTTAAGCGTAAAAAGCAAATCCCCCAATTATATCTATTCTTAATGATATAATATGTATTCTATATTTACTTGCAAAAGGGTAGTCTCCACTATCCTGTTCTATCCAATCATATCCATCTATAGCCTTAAGCAATTTATCTTTTGGACACTCAACCATGAGATCCCAATCATTCACTAAATCTGTTAAATTCAAATAATATAATAATCCACTTCCACCAAGTGAATAAGTTAATTCATTCTCTTCAAATCTTCTGATAATTGGTAAAATTTCTTGATGATCTATCATGGTTCACCCTCCTAAGATGTTGGCCCCAATTGCTTATAACGTTCCTGTATTCACGACCCAGCATATGCTGGGTGTCCGGCTCCTGCCGGACCAAGGGTGAATGCCCGCAGCGTGAATATTATGTTATGTGATGTCATCAGCTTCTTTGATAAATCTTTCAAATACTTCTTTTGGTGTAGCAAATCTTCTTTCTATAGTTTCCTCTTCCAAAGCGTGATCCCAAAATCTATCTACTTCTTCAACAGAAATCAATTTGCAATCAATTATTCTTATTATGAAATGACTGATTAAGCCACCAAGCAAAGCATAATACATTGCTATCACATGAGGAGGAACCATTAATCCGCTCTCATATCTACCTTCATATATCAGCCTTTTACTACTACCTAATGAATAAGAATATGCTAATGATCTATATGTTCTATGATTAATTTTGGATAATTGTTTGTAATATTTTTGTAGTGTTTCCCACTCCTGTTCATCATTTTCTTTTATGTAGTTTCTGTAAATGCTATTCTGTATTACTTTATCTTTGTACCAGTATCTTAAATACTTATCTTTCTTTATATCATTGGAATTAAAATAAGAGGCTGTATCCATTGCTTCCACAGCATCACGAAATAACCTACCTGCAATCCTATGCTTTTTATCTCTAAGTAAATCAAGGCAATCAATTAAAGATTCTAAAGAATCAAGAGATAACATCCAAATAGCCTTTTCAGCACTTTGGTCGTCACGTGTATATGTACCTGATTTTTTTGTCATGTGCTCAATCAATAATCTCAACAATTCACTCGCTTCTCTGTAAAACTGGTTCTGAGCTTCGTATTCATAAGGATTTTTATAAGCTTCTTGAGGATCTCTTCCCCAGATGAAACTAGCCATCTCATACCTCCCTATTCTTTTATTGATGATTTAACATAACGCTCTTGTATCTACGAACCCGAGGGGGTTAAGGAGCAAATGCACCTGGTTCGACGGACTTGGCCTCCTGAGATTGTAGATGATTCACTCTTCCGCTTACTGCTTCAAACAAACCAAGGGCCGAACAGTCCGCAGCGTAGATACTGTGCTATGTAATGCCAGCGCCTTCCTCGAATAAACTTAAACTTATTATTTATGTCTATAAAAACTCTTAGAATCGATCATAATACCTCTATTGACCTCAAGAATTCTTAATATATGTTCTACATTACTTGCATACATTTTATCAGCGAATGAGTTCGCATCTCTCTCCGACTCATGTTCATAGTATTCTTTTATGTTTTCTGTGTTTAGGTCAATGTTGTCTTCAGTATAAATATGCCTTGAATTTTGCCATGCATGACGAATTTCATGAAAAACATACCAGATGATCTTACACTTAATCACATCAATTTCAGTATCATCTAAATTAAAAGGAAATATCTTAATCATTTGAATGTCATCAAGACAAATACCAATTGGTACAGCCACTTCATTACCTAAAATTGTATTATACGAGTCTTCTAACATATTGGGGGCTTCATGCATTTCAATCTCAAGTTCAAGTCGATCTTTATATAAATAGATATGGTATGGCAAACTATTATACTCTTCCCCTAATAACGCTATACATTTACGCAATTGCATTCGATTAATGATTGAAGGACATCTACTTGTAAAGTTCATCATGTCTACAGTTCACCTCTGATAAATTTCAATATAGAAGATTTGTGAAGTAAGTTTCTTATTCTTTGCGATGATTTCACATAACGTTCCTGTATTCATGAACCGCGAAGGGGTTGTCTGCTGAAATTCCTCCCTGAAATCCATCCGCAGACCCAGGCTCCAAGAGAGCCGTAGCTTGAATATTATGTTATGCGATGGAATAACTTCTACGATTAACCAACATTCATTCTTGATTCTAATCTGTCATTGTTCTGCTATATGTTCCAATAAATCTCCTGGCTGACAACCTAAAGCCGCACATAATTTATCAATCACTTCTAATGACACATATTCGTTCGTATTGAGTTTCGCCATTGTAGCAGACGAAATACCCGTTATTTTCAATAAATTCTGCTTCTTAATCTCTCTGTCGATCAATAATTTTTGAAAAGGTTTATAACTAATCATCTGATATTCCTTTCACACATCAAGTGAATTTTTCTTTAATTATATGAAACTATATTTTCTTTATCAAAAACATCTTCAACATGTATTGACTTAATTGTTTGATATGATAAAATTATATTTAATAAGTTGAACTTTTATTCATAAAATCAAATACATTGGATGGTGTCCAAAATGCATAATTCTTTAGAGGTCTTACTTGATTCACTGATTCATTCTCGAATTGAATATTTATATGGAAAACTTATGAAACACAACTCCAGCTACAACCAGTTCTCATCTGAACGGAATCTCTATTTCAAGCAGTTACATGAAGAAGTACCGGAGAATATACAGAAGACCCTATTCCTTTACGATGATGCTGAGCTTTCTGTTCAAGCTATTTTAGAACGTGAAATTTATTTGCAAGGTTTTAAGGACGCTCTTCACCTGCATAACGAATTACATATATCTTTAGATTGAGAGCCTTCTGGCTCTTTTTCATTTTAATTCTGTCGTATAACGTTTCCGTATTCACGACGTCCGACGTAGTCGGATGTGTCCGGCTGCTTCTACTTCCCTGAAATACCTCTGTCGGACCGAGGGCGTATGCCCGATGCGGGAATATAATGTTAAGCGAAGGTACTTTGGGTATATCAACTAATTACTAATAATTTTATCCCTATCTTCAAGAGGATCAAACCAATCAATTCTCGATTCAACATCAGTATAAAAATTCAAATCATTTCTATTCATTATTCTCATATGATATTTTTTAATAGCTTTTTTTCTTACAATAATGATCTCTCCATTAGCAAAGTAACAAGTATTAAGTTCGATGGGTGTTTGTTCCGTAAACTTTTTGAATATTTCCATCAGTTCCCCATCGCCAGTATAAATTGCTGGTAAGAAATCGATATACGACATAACTTTCAAATTGGCTTTTTCATTTTTCCCTAAAGAATTTTCGAATTTCCTTTTAGTTTCTAACGCTGAAAGTCTATAAGGGCTTGGGTAAAAATATATTCCATACCGAGATTTATCTTCAAAAACAATACTTAATACTAAGTTGTTATCTTCATCATTTAGTTTTCCTAAAACAATTGACTCAAAATATTTAAAATGTTCGATTGCTTCAGTCTTGGTTTTATATACTAGGTAAATAAATGGCTTTTTCATCTCTTCATCAAGATAACCATATCCTATTGAAACTGCTTGGTTCTCTCTTAGCCTTTGAGGGAACGGATTTATGTGTACAATATTGTAAACAAAAATCACTTTTTCTATTAAGTAACCTATAAAAACGATCATAATAGCAACAGCTATATTTAAGTACTGAGTTAAAGTGAAGAAACTTACAATTATAGAGATTAAGGCCACTGTTCTATTAATGACTTTCACTAGATATTTGTATCGTCCATTTATCTGAATTGGAAACAGTTGAATTCCTCCTCATACTTTCGCTTAACGGTCCTGTATTCATGAACTCCAAAGGGGTTGTCTGCTGTAATTCCTCTTTGAAATCACTCGGGCAGACCAAGAGCCGAAGGTTCGCAGCATGAATATTTTGTTATGTGAAGTACCTGACTTCCTGATAAATCAGAAAATATTCATTTCGTTTTCAGGTCTTTCTTAGCCTCATCTCTAATAATTTGAATACATTTCTTGACTGCACCATACCATCTATCAAAGTCTCCAACATAATCACCATTACTGCTCTCTTGTTCGATTTTTTTTACAAGATCCTCCAATGCTTTCGTCGATCTATCAGAAATTATAAATGCACCTGAAGCATAAGTTTTGAATATTTGTTGTTTTGAATTATTAAAATCCTTCCATAGTTCATTATGGACATCACTATTGATTTTCTTAATTTGTATACCCTCATCAAATAACTCGCCAAAGTAATATTGTAAATAGGATAGTTCCTCAATAATTTTTGAGTAAGTATCTGCCTTTCTTTCCCACCATTTTTGAGTATAAAACTGCTTCATTGATAATCTAACAGTAATAAATGAAGTTACAATAGCTATTAATATTCCTGGAAGTATTTTAGAAGTTATTGTATCAAAAATAACGGTCATCTCTATTCCTCCATTGTTTGCAGGTATTTCACATAACGTTCCTGTATTCACGACCTAGCGTATGCTGGGTGTCCGGCGAATGCCGGGCCAAGGACGAATGTCCGCAGCGTGAATATTATGTTATGGGATGTTAGCGCCCCCTTTGATTAATCCGAATTTTTATCTACATTTATTTAACTCGTCTTTAATATCATCTAATTAACAATTGGTTTAGTTGAACATTCGTTAACTTATACAACTTTCGTTTTCTATACTTCTCTTTATTTCTTATTGGTCGAGGATGTGGTACATAATAAAATGGCTTTTTTAAATAATTTTTATTTTTAGACTGTATAAACTCATAAGTATATATAGATTCTTTCGTTTTAATAAAAGTATGTAGAATAGTAATATTAACTCTTTGTTGTTGAAATATCGCTTTTTGTCCTTTCATGCCCCAACCAATAAATATCATTTTTGATTCTTTCATAGCTTGTTCTATGAATTTCCAATTGATTTTATCAAAGACGAATTTATCACTGTTTAACTTGTTGCTACTTCCTCCTATAAAGCTTGATACGTTAACAACATAAAGAGCATCATAATCATAGTTCTGAGCTACTTCGATTAATTGATCGACCGTATCGTCAGAATTATTATGTGTTGCGTTACTAGGGTTCATCATTATTGCAGTCAACACATTCTTGCCTTTGCGCCAGCGTTTCTCCAAGAAATAACGTTTTCGAGCACTTTTGTTTTTATTAAATACTGCCCTTCCTTCAATTCCGTTGTATACACCCTTGCACAGTTTTAGATTATTATTTTTGCTTAATTCTAAGAATTTCAAATTGATCACCGCCCATATTTTACATTTGTTAGTTTTAAGCTAATTTACCATAACGTTCCTGTATTCACGACCCAGCGAATGCTGGGTGTCCGGCAGCTCCCACTTCTTCGAAATCCCTCTGCCGGACCCAGAGCGTATGCCCGCAGTGTGAATATTATGTTAGTTGAAGTTACTGTCTTCTTAGAGACGCTAAATTATTTAGATACTTCTTCACTTCCACTTTCCCATACATCTAAGACGGGTTTTAAAAAATATCCTGGATTTTCTTCAGAAACTTTCGTCTCTAAAAATTTAATATTCCCAAAATATCTTCTTTGGAATTCAGTCATATAACTTCTGGATTTCCCATCAGAGGTTATTACAGAAATACAAAGTGCTTCCGCTTTATCTCGTGTCTCACTAACAGGAGTACCGTCCATTATTGCATCTACATCTCTAGAGATCCAAGCCTCATTGATATTAATTACACAAGTGGCCTTTGTTTCTTTAACATATTGAGCAAGCTCTTTCATAATTAAAAACTTATCTGATTTATCTTCTGGATTAACAGTGCGTAACTCCCACCCTTTGTATGGCACTTTAATAAACTGTATCCATTCGTGATACTTATCTTTTTTAAGCACTTGCAAAGCCACTTTATTCAAAGTATCAGCGAATTTAAATGGATCATGTTTTGAAATTCCAGAAAGTTGACTAAATATCTTGGATGAATATCTTTTCTTAGCTGCTGATATTATTTGTTCATTCATTTTCACCGTATTCGTTTCAAATGCTCTTGTTTGAAAGTCACTTAATACTATATTTTGTGTTCTGAACGTTGTATTCATATTCATACAGCTATATTGTCCTGTCAGATCGTCATAGGATAACGGGTGTAAATAATCATGAAGTGAGCACTCAATATAATTAGATCCTGCTTGTTTATGTGCATCAAGAACGATATCTTTAGCAAAATTAAACCCGTATGCAAGAGCATCGAGGATCTCCCAATCAGGTAGGTCTTCGGCTACCCATCTTCGTTCTACAACTGCTATACACTCCTTTAATTGATGTTCAGGAATTTCAATTTTTCTTTGATAATACTTTTTGCCTTGTGAGCAATTACCTCAGAGGGCAAAAGCGCTGGTACATCAAACTTATACTCCACGAGGTTAAAATAACTATGAATTAGAACGTTTGCCTGGCTTTTTGTTTCAAGGTCCTTCTGATGAACGATTTTGACTCTAGCTTCATTAAGCCACTTCATAATTGGATCAGTTTTCATTTTTGATTGCCAATTTGGATACCAAGAATCAAAGTCTATAATTTTTCTTTTTCATTTTGAAGAGCAAAAGTCAAATTTCTTAAAGCCTGTATGGTCGCATTGATATTCACTCTAAATCCTTCCGGATCAAAATAGTTATCATATGCTTGGTGCCATAAGCGATGTGCTTCAAGTAGTCTTTTATGTGTATAAGGAATAATACAATCCATATTATCCTCCCAGTATTAATTAATTTATCACAATAATTTCAACTAACGTTCCTGTATTCATGAACCCCGAAGGGGGTGTCTGCTGAAATTCCTCTCCGACACCCTTCTCACAGACCCAGGCTCCAAAGGAGCCGCAGCTTGAATATTATGTTATGCGTTGTTACTGCTATCTTTGAACTCCTTACAATTACCCTCTTTCTTATATGTCTTTCCATTTCTCTCTTCATATTAGGTTTTCGATTTGGGATGCATGGTGTTTGTTGTGCCAAATAAACCTTTGTATAGCTGTCTCTAATGTAATTATTCCTAATACTTCGGTTTGTATAGTCCGTTTATAGTCTTCTATACTAAGTTCATTCAGCAACACCAAAAAGCGATGATGCAATACTTCAATAAGTGATAGCGAATTCTCTACGGGCAGCTTCTTGTAATCAATTAATTCTCCCCACAGATCTTCTCTATATGTATTTGCTAATGGATTATTTTCAGTTAATCCTCTTTTAAATCTCAGGTACGCATTCATATCATTATCAGCTAAGTGATGTATGACCTGCCTTACTGTCCAACCGTTCGGCCGATACGGAGTCTCCAATTGGTATTGTTCGAGACCAATCAGCAATGTATTTAATCGCTTAATTAGTTCAGGAATTTGTTTAATAAGATTTATTATTTCATCATTTGAAAGATTGTTTTTGGGTTGAAATTGACCAATCGGATATTTGATTTGATCCATTGTATTTCTCCTCTCTTCTTTAGAATTGCAGTAATTACGCGTAACGTTTCTGTATTCACGACCCAGCGAATGCTGGGTGTCCAGCTGCTTCTGCTTCCCCGAAATCCATTCTGCCGGACCGAGGGCGTATGCCCGATGCGTGAATATAATGTTAGCTGATATTGCTGGTCCTCGATATTACTTATAATTATCTCTTATTCTATTAACTCTCCTTTCCAATTAACGACTTTTATTTCTTTATCCCTTAAAAGGCACCAATCAATTATTTCACCTATCAAGTTTGGAGTGATTATTTCATCATTCCAATTTGGTGTTATCACTCTTCTGTATCCTATATATTCTTTAGTCCATCCTTCGAATTCTTTTCCAATGATTACAATTATAGGGGGTTTATTTTTAATGCTATGCTGTCCCACTTCATAAGTAACTAAAAACTTCTTATTCTCAGCTAAAATGTGTAATTTAATTATTCCTTCGTCATCAATATCCGGTTCAACATACCAATAGAATAATCGATTTGCACGTATGATCTTTCGTTTGTATTTTTTTCTTACTCCCAATGTTCACCTCAAGAACCTTTTTTGATTTCAGCAATTTCAGCTAACGTTCCTGTATTCACGACGTCCGACGCAGTCGGATGTGTACGGCTATCGCCGGACCAAGGACGAATGTCCGCAGTGTGAATATTATGTTAGGTGGAGCTAATTACGTCCTTCGCATTAAAAATCTCTACTAGGTTCAAAATTATAATAAGCTCCAAATCTATCGTAAATTCTATCTACCGCAACTTCAAAATCTTTAATGATGACTTTAAGTTTTTTGTCAGTAATACTTAAATCCATTCCACCTTCGTGAACAAAAGCGTTCCTTAATTCAATAATTTCTTCAATAGAATCGAAAAGAGATATTTTTCTCTTTGATATCGGTTTGTTTAACACAGTAAATATATCTAGTTTCTCATCAAGCTTCTTATAATTTTCAGCGATTATCCTCGGCCTCTGAAATGAAAACTTTTCAACTAAAGCTTCTTCAATTGACGTTTTTCCAGCAGAGATATCTTTCAGATTATTTACCGAAAATCGTGCTTCTTTAAAAATCTTGTCTCTATTATCTGTATATTTCAACAGCACAATAAATGATGTCTTTAAATATTCTTCCCAAATCGCTACTAAGTAAGGTATTAATAAGTTATTCGAGAAGAACCTTGGATTCAATTCATCCATATACACAATACCTGTAGAATCTGGCCTTGCAATTTGACCTTGTAAATTTCTTGAATCCAAATATATCTTAGGTTTAATAAGTGCATTATTATAAGTCCATCTAGCAATAAATAGTCCTGCTTCTAACTCAGTAGGAACTTCCTCATCCATTATAAAATAACGATTTTTCCCTTCATCCGTCGAAAAGCTTCCTTTAAAATAATTTTTTATATATTTAATAGTTTTATTTTGATGTTCAAGATCCCAATAACTTCTCCCCGCTCTAGTTCTTGTGTCAACTGAAATTACGCCGTTTTCTCTATAAATATAAAGTTCGACTCCAACATACGATCTATAGTTTTTATGTTGATACCAAAAATAACTTGCTAGTAGACCTTCAGTTTTAAATTCGTTTCTCTGCTTTGTGTAACCTAACAAGTCTATTAAATTTATTAATTTATTATAGGATGCATCATCTGGAAGGATACTTGTTGAAGTAAAACTCATTGTCTAATCATACTCCTTTGATTAGAAATAAAATTAAGTAATTAATTTCACCTAACGTTCCTGTATTCATGACGTCCGACGTAGTCGGATGTATCTGCTGAAATGCTTCCTCGAAATCCATCCAGCAGACCAAGGCTCCATAAGGAGCCGCTGCTTGAATATTATGTTATACGACGGAGTCACTTCTTGAATCTGCTTTCGGCAATTGGCTTTGAAATTTTTCGATAATTCTTTCTAACCTTCTAATAAGATCATCATATGTAACAATATCCATCACATTTTTATACTTTCTTTTAATAACTTCTAAATCTCGAAGTTGTTCAATACCAAGCTCTTCTTCTCTTCCAAGAATTAAGATAGCATTAGGATTTGTTATGTTAATCTTGAAACCATCCGGAAGCAAATCCTTATATTTATTTGTTAGTTTTATTTCACCTTGTCTACCCGACTTGTTTAAATGAAACAGATACTTTTCTACTTGCATGATAGTACCTGAGAGTTCTCTAACGGGGACATAATTATCTCTATATGTTCTTGTCGAAATCAAGGCATTAGAATTAGGTTTTTTTATTTCAACAACATCAACATTTCCATTTGAGTCAACTAGCATATAATCTAATCTTCTTTCTTTCAAATCGTAATCGTCGTAGACGCTTACTTCTTTAAATACTGTGATATATTTAGGGTAAATCAATATCAAAACGTCAATAATTTCGTTTTGCCAGTCTGATTCAGAATAGCCTTTTTCATTCTTAAGCATATCTTTAAGGCGATTCAGCACTATCTGATACTTAATGGTTTCGTACTCAGCAAATGAAGCACTTAAGCTTGACTTAGTACTTTTAGCCACTGACTTTTTAGACATGTAAGAATTATATTCTGATATAAAATCTTGTTTAATATTTACATATTCTTTTAATATACAGCTAATCCTTGCATTAGAATATTTCTGTAGTTCAGTAGAGTTAGGAAATACCTTTAATAGCTTATTGAATTCTTCCATATGTAAATCCGATTCTTTTGGTCCAATAAACAAATCTCCTTCTATCACATCAAAAATCTTCCTGAAAATAGATATATTATTCCATGTCTTAAATATATTTGGTTGGAATTTTATACTTTTATGGATAAATAACTCATTCTCTATCCCGATTGCAGTTTTCTTGACTCTAAAATAGTCGCCTTCTAAATTTGCAAAAGAAAATTGTGCCTCTTCTATTATAGTAAATTCTTCTGAACCGATCTCTTTATATAAATCATCCTTTTCAAAATAAAAGGTTCTGCCTATAGTTATCTTCTCGTTATTATCAAATTTTTTTGTTATCCAATATAATCCATCCCTTGGTGTGTATCGAATTATAATTTCATTCCCGATTTCTTCGAATCTAATCATAAGGTCTCCTTAATAAACTTTTCTTCATTGTAAGCTTAATTTAATTTCCTGTATTCAACTTACAATTTATATTTATTGGATTGTTAAACACGATTCCATTTGTGCGTCAAAGATCTGCAATTTAGATTCTGTCGTATAACGTTCCTGTATTCATGAACCCCGAAGGGTTGTCTGCTGAGATGCTTCCCTGAAATCCTTCTCGCAGACCAAGGCTCCAACGGAGCCGCTGCTTGAATATTATGTTATACGATGGAATCACTTCTTCGATTAACCAACATTCATTCTTGATTCTAATCTGTCATTGTTCTGCTATATGTTCCAATAAATCTCCTGGCTGACAACCTAAAGCCGCACATAATTTATCAATCACTTCTAATGATACATATTCGTTCGTATTAAGTTTCGCCATTGTAGCAGACGAGATACCTGTCATTTTCAATAAATCTTGCTTCTTAATCTCCCTGTCGATCAATAATTTTTGAAAAGGTTTATAACTAATCATCTGAGATTCCTTTCACACATCAAGTGAATTTTTCTTTAATTATATGAAAGTATATTTTCTTTATCAAAAACATCTTCAACATGTATTGACTTGATTATTTGATATGATAAAATTATGTTTAACAAGTTGAACTTTTATTCATAAAATCAAATACATTGGAAGGTGTTTAAAATGCATAATTCTTTAGAAGCCTTACTTGATTCACTGATTTATACTCGAATTGAATCTTTATATGGCGAGCTTATCAAAAACAACTCCAGCTACAACCAATTTTCATCCGAACGGAATCTCTACTTCAAGCAGTTACATGAAGGAGTACCGGAGAATATACAGAAGACCCTATTCCTTTACGACGATGCTGAGCTTTCTGTTCAAGCTATTTTAGAACGTGAAATTTATTTGCAAGGTTTTAAGGACGCTCTTCACCTGCATAACGAATTACATATATCTTTAGATTGAGAGCCTTCTGGCTCTTTTTCATTTTGATTCTGTCGTATAACGTTTCTGTGTTCACGACGTTCCACCGACTTAAGGCTGCTGGCAGCCGACCGCGATGCGGTTAGTCGGTGCGGATGTGTCCGCTGAATCTGCTTCCCAGCCAATAGCTTCTCGCGGACCGACGAGCCGCCAAAATTCGATGCGTGAATACAATGTTATACGAAAGGCTCTACTAAATTGAATATTCTAAGTTGTAGTTTCACTTTCATTCTTTGAAATATTCAGGTTGTCATTTTTAAAGATACTTTGAATAATAAATCCATAAATTAAATCTTGGTTTTTAACTGACAATTTCTCAGCTAATTGAATTGCCGTTAGAAACTTTTCTGTATTCCTTAAGCTCTCATGAAATAAATTAATTTGCTTCAAAGATTGACTATATAGCCAAAAAAACAATCCAGATATGATTTCAACAATTGAACCTGATATTGTTGTATATATTACTATATTCCCGTTATCTTCTATAAAATAAACACTTATAAAACCCAATGCAAACAGAATAAATCCTAAGAAACAAATTATTAATGCTGATGAAAAAGCATTTCTTGCTTGCTGTTTGTTTATTGTGTAATATTCCTTTAGCTCTCCTACATTTCGTCTCATCAGTCGTAAAATATCATCTGTATCATCATTTGAAAATGTCCCCATTGCTTTGTTTACTTCATTTTGTATTTCTTTTTCTTCTTCTTTGCTTCTCGTCTTATCATAAATTTGTTTCGTAACCAATAGAACTGATGAAGCAATAATAGTAATTGTCACAGATTGAATCATTTGAATTAACGGATCTAACGACATTATGCTACCTCCATGATTGTATTTAGAGTCTTTCGTATAACGTTCCTGTATTCATGAACCCCAAAGGGGTTGTCTGCCGAAATGCCTCATTGAAATCCTTCCAGCAGACCAAGGCTCCAACGGAGCCGATGCTTGAATATTATGTTAGATGATGTCAGCCCTTCCTTGAAATATTGCAACCTGTTCTTAAATTTCTTTAGAATTACGTTCTTTGAACCAAGATGGAGTTTGGACCTTGCTACCCAAAATATCATACTCATTAAAGAGATCTTCAATAATCTGTGCTGCTTGATCTAGCAAATCTGAAAATTCATTACTTCTTATTACACTGCCATTTCTTGTAGCATAGTGAACTATATTATTTCGCATGTTACTCAGATCTATATATCTTTCGAAAATCTCATTAGGGTTAGTAGTCCAATTTATTGTAGTACCAGTTATTGCTGCTGGAATAAAATTATAAAGTTTTCGTCTTACATTGTTATACCTAATAGGCATAATTGCATTATGATCATTAATAAAGTCTAATACTTCTTGCTCTCTTGAACTTATATTTTTATCCTTTAAATTACATTTGATTAAAGAACTCATCCATGCTTCTGCTGAGGCACAGAAACTTATAATAGCTGATCTCTTATATCTCCATTGAATAAAGAAATCCGTGAAACTTTCAGATTGTTCTTTATAATATAACGCATCATTGAATAATTCATGAGACATATTACTTATTGTTAAACCACAGTCCAAGCTGTTATCTTCCATTACCTAATCTCCTTAATGTTTGTAGTTGGTTGATTTCAGCTAACGTTCCTGTATTCACGACCCAGCGTATGCTGGGTGTCGGCGAATGCTGGACCGAGGACGAATGTCCAATGCGTGAATATTATGTTAGTTGATGTTACTGTTCTACTCGAAATCACTAAATCTATTTCTAATCATTTCTGCTTGCTTAGTGGCAACCTCTAAGCTTTGTTCTAGCTTCTCTAAGAACTCTTCAACATAATTTTCTCTTAAAATCGGTATTGTAAAGGTTCTTTCATAATTCAAAGATTTGTATTTAAAAGTGAACAAAACAGAGTTGATTTCACTTACGTTAATTTTATCTGCATCATCTAATATTGCCTGAAACATTCGTCCATCAAATATGACCATCGGATAGTAAATACATATGTCATCCTTTGTTTTATCTTTGCCATAATATAAGCTTGCTTTTACTGCCGCTGTTAGAGCTTTGAATATCGTCTCTCCTGTCTCTGATCCTTTGAAGGCTTCAAAAAAACTTCGAGCTCTATAATCATAACTTTTAAAAGGATGTACTTCTTTAATATAGTTTGTTGAAATCAATCCAAAAGGCTTGGTATTTTCGAAATTCCATACAAACAATTCCTCTAAATCCTGATCATCATATTCGTCAACTTCTGACTCCAAAAATACCCAAGGTTTATTATCGCTTTTCTTGCACTCAATAACTAAAACGTTTCTAACGTATATATCTTGATTGGTTTTTTTGTCCCTAAAGATTCTATTCAAGTGCGAAAGTATATCAATTTCTCTAGACTTTCCTTCGTCTTCATCAATGTAATAGGCACTATGATTTACGAAGTACCCTCTATTTTTTAAAAGCTTCGAAACTCTTAGTTCAAGAGGAAATCCTGTCTTATTGATTTCTTCTTGAATCTTTTTGATGAATTTTCCGACTCCATAGGACTTCTCCTCTTTGCAGTAATTTCAACTAACGTTCCTGTATTCGTGACGCCCAGCATATGCTGGGTGTGTCTGCTGGAATTCCTCCCTGAAATCCATCCGCAGACCAAGGCTCCCTTGGGAGCCGTAGCATGAATATTATGTTATACGAAGGATCATTTTTCTTTGATAGACTCTCTACCTTAAAACTTAAATCTTTCTTTTATCATTTCAGCTACCTGATTTGCTTCCAACCCACTGTTGTTAATCCTTATATAATTTTGTTTAGTAATCTCTCCGGGTAATGAATTCAACCTATGTTTTTCATGAGTTTCAATCAACTCAGCCTCCGACCACTCCACATTTCGTTTAGTTGGTTTATGTATCAATCTATTCTCAGTCGTATTTCGTTTTTTTCGTTCTTCCAAGTCGGCCTCTAGTTCAACCAAGTACACGGTTCCTCCTCTCGATTCAAATAGGTTTGAAACCTGCTCAATGTAGTTCCAATCACTTTGAAGATCAAATGCCCATACAAACGTAAATATGAGTCCTTCCAGTTCACTTTTGGACACTTCTTCAAAAATCTCTTGCCTGATTAGACTAACCAGACGCTTTCCGGCAGGTGTGCCGTAATCAAAAAATAGAGACACAAAATCAATAGACATGTGATTATGAAATAGTTTTAAATCTGTTGTTGCTTCTAAACATTGCCCTACTGTCATCTTCCCCACTGCTTGGGGGCCAAAGATTATAACCATCTTCATTTAAATAACCTCCATCATAAATTTCACTCTAATGATCTTTCGTATAACGTTCCTGTATTCATGAACCCCAAAGGGGTTGTCTGCTGAAATGCCTCTCCGAAATCCTTCTCACAGACCTAGGCTCCAACGGAGCCGCAGCTTGAATATTATGTTATGTGTAGTTATCACTCCATTGATTGACATTCTAATTTACGCCTTCCAACCCATCTCTTTATACAATCTTCTAATCTGTTTTATAAAACTATCATCTTCTCTTCCCTTATTTATAATCTCTTCATCTGTGGTTACAGCCCATCTAAAAATTTGTTCAATGCTCCCGTAGCTACGTTTAAATCCTTTGGCCAACTTCAGTATGTTTTCTTTAGTTGGTGCAAATGATAATACTACTCTTAACTCTTCATCTGTCCAAGGTCTCCCCTTATTTTCTGTACTATACGCTTGTTTTTTCTCATATTCAAAGATCAGTAATTTCGTTTTGTGGATTACTTGGTCTGTTGTTAGTTCTTCAATTCCTTCATTAAGTAATTCAATTAATCTATCTTTATATTCTTTCTTTTTCATAGATTTCCCCTCCATGATCTTTTCAATAATTACACATAACGTATTATTTACGAACTTCCGAAAGAATGCTCTCTTCGTCATATTCACGAACTTCGTGAATCCTGCACTTTGTTCCTTATTCCGGCACTTTCTGCGTTTCAATCCTCCAGCCCGCTCATCCGATCCAACGGACTTTGAATCCGCCCAATGTCCCGTCTGCTCACATGTGTATACCGCTCCGTCGTTCGCACACTCTGATGCCCTAGCAGTTCCTGAATATAGCGAAGATCAATCCCATTCTCCAGCAAGTGGGTCGCAAAGGAATGCCTTAGCGAATGGATACTCACCTGTTTGCGAATGCCCGCTTCAGCCAGCGCTTTTTCAAACACTTTCTGCGCTGAACGTTCCGTCAGGTGGCGGCCTTCCCTCTGCCCAGGAAACAGCCAGTCTGCTGGCTGCCCCACCCCTATATACTGCTCGACCACCGCAAAAGCCGCTTCGGATAGCAGCGTTTGCCGATCCTTCCTGCCCTTTCCCTGACGAACTTTCAGTACTTTCCGTTCACGGTCGCAGTCTTCAAGACGCAACCTCACCACTTCGCTTACCCGCAGCCCGGATGTATACGTCAGGTACAGAATAGCCTTATGCTTTAGATTTTTCACTGCTTTCAACAGACGCATAACCTCATTCAGGGACAGCACATCTGGCAGTTTACTCTCCTTTTTCGGACGAACATAGGCGGCGGATTTGGGCTGCTTTAGCACATGGCGAAAGTAAAATTTCAGCGCGCTGATCGCTTGGTTAACATAAGCGTGCGAAAGGCCTTTTTCGAGCAGCGCCAACGCATATTTTTGCACCGTCGCATCATTTATGCTTGCTTCGGTCCCTTGCAATCTTGCAAAAAAGCGTTCCGTTTGCGATATGTATGCTTTAATCGTCTTGCTGCTGTAGCCCCTTGCCACCAATGCATCGCGCATTTCTTGCCGCTGATCCGGGTTCCATTCACCTCGTTCTGAAGAAGAGGGAACCGCATTAGCCTGCGTGTCCCGCCGATCCAGCCATTCCCGGATGAACGGCAGCTCGTTATTCAAGCGCTCGTCGCACTCGAACTTGCAGCTCCGATACGCTTCCAACATGCTTTCTACAGCTGAGATACTGTAAGGAATGGTCCATATTTTTTCGTCTGGAACCCATTTCCTGCTCGGTATGGATCGAATCCCTTCTCGCTCCTTGACTCCGTATCGCTCCAACCGTACGCCGATCGTTTTTTCATCCCGATAAAGTAGGTTTATCTTCATCTCACTTGCCTCCTTAGTATATCAGCCGTTCAAAAAATTGGAAATCTATTTTTGCACAAAAAAAGGGACTTAAGATGTAAATTCACCTTAATTCCCTGATTCTTTCGGATCAAATTATTGGTCCTTTAAGTTCAATTTTCATTATCATAATTACTTAAAATGAGACTACGAAAACAGTGGAATAGTGTAACGTTAATCTCTTGCATAAGGATACGCGGCTAAAAAGCGCATTTTATCGCCATTTTTTTCAGATAAACCGCTTGTATTACAATCATATATAAAGAACAACGAATTATATTTACCATCTATTTTACTCAAATCATGTAATAGTGGAGATAAAAAAGAATCAACATAGGAAACATCTTTTATACCATCATCTGCCCCATCCATCAGAAAGACTCCTTCAGCAAAATCTTCGTCAAAATCATCTATTTCATGATCATTCAAAAAACCGCTAAAAACATCCTCATTCTCATCTTCCGGGTATTTGATCTCAACATATTCAAACAACTCATCTTCAGAGGCAAAGTGACCGTACCAGACGGACACCATATTTTTTTCAAAGCAATTCATGTCTTCACCCCGCTAATATTTCATTTTATACGTATGGTCTATCTCTATCCCGCACTAACTACCATGCCCTCTACCCCTCAACAGCTGTTGAAGCTAAAAAGCCCGCGCTGATCGCGGGCTTTGCTGTATATCTAGTTAATATCATGCCTAGAAGGCTTGTTACTCCACCTTGAACTGTTTTAATTCGTCTTGAAGCTTATTGGACAATTGGTTTAATTGTTTGGATAGTTCAGCAACCTGTTCGAAGCTCTCCAATTGTTCCTGCGTGCTGGCGCTAACCTCTTCGGTTGAAGCGGAATTCTCTTCTGTGGTGGAAGAGATGATCTCCAACGCCTGCAAAATCTCATCTTTGTGCTTGTGGACTTTGGATGTGTTGGTGCTGATCTGGATCATTCGCAATTTCAAATCTTCCAAATCCTTGTTAATGCTAAAGAATACTTGCTTCGTGTCCTCCACCGATCTGGCATTTTCTTCTGCAATTTTCAGACCATGAACTGTATGCTCAACCGATACGCTGGTTTTTTCTTCAATCACACGTACCTTCTTGTAGATTTCCTGTGTCGCCAGTGCCGTCTGCTCAGCCAGCTTGCGAACCTCCCCGGCAACCACAGCAAACCCTTTGCCCTGTTCTCCTGCACGTGCAGCTTCAATGGAAGCATTGAGCGCCAGCAGGTTGGTCTGCGTTGCAATTTGGTTGACCGTATCGACGATGCTGGAAATCTCATGACGGCTCAGATCAATATCCTGAATAATAGACGACATCGCTTGTGTGGAATTGTGATTTTCTTCCGCCCATCTGGATAACTGATCTACTACAGCAAGCCCCTGTCCGCTTTGTTCAGCAGAGATTTGCACCATTGTTTCGATGGCTTTGGCATCATTGGCAATTTCGTCAATTTGGCCGGATAATGCTCCGGTTTTTTGTAAAATGTTATCCGTTTCGATAGATTGGTAGTTCGTTGCATTGGCAATCTCATTAATTGCTGTCGCAGTATCGTTCATCGTGATCGCGGTTCTGGAAGAAATGGATTGCAAATCATGAGAAGACTGGTTCAAGACTTGAGCTGAGCCGCCCACCATTTGGAGCATGCCTTGAATTTTTTGAACCATATTGTAAATTCCTTGAGAAATTTGCCCGATTTCATTGTTGGATTCCGTATCAAATTGAACGGTCAAATCTCCATTTTCAATCAGCTTGATTTGTGCAAGCAATTTCGGGATTGATCTCAACAGATAACGGAGCGTTATATAACAAATCACAACAAGCAGGATGGTGGCTGCCGCAAAGCCGCCAATGGTAAGCCAGGTAAAGGTTTTTAATTCTGTGAGCACCTCATCTTCAGAAATGGTTAAGCCTACAGACCACCCCGTATCTTTACTGGTTGCATACCCAATATAACGAGGTTCCCCATTATCATTAATTAGCTGTACTCCGGACTCACCAGCAATCATTTTCTTTCCAATCTCCCCAAGATCACCTGTGCTTTCGTTAATCTTTTCTTTCAGCACTTTATTTTGATCGGGGTGATACAAAATATCACCTGTTTTGGATACAAGAATCGAATAACCTGTGCTTCCAAGCGAATAGCTTTGCATAACGGCAGGGATGTCTTTGAAAGCAATATCAACTGCAGCAAATCCGATTAATTGATTACTGCTATCTTTAATCGGATAGAAAATGCCCATGAGCACATTACCCGAATTGACGTCCTTATAGGGTTCTGAGTAGTATAAACCGTCTGCTTCAACAGCTGGCTTGAAGTATGGGCGTGTATGGATATCAAAATCCGGTTTAGAAGCAACACCATCATTCTGAAGAAAGAAGCCTTTACCAGATATTCCTGCAATCCAGGCGTCGGCAAAAGATGGCTCTGCCTTTACAATGGCTGCCAGAGTCGCTACTGTTTCCGCAGCATAAGGAGAAGTTTTCACCATTTCTGCCGATGGGGTGCTTTCTAAATATTGCTTAAAAAGATTGTTCGTTGACATTTGTTTGACAAGTGATCCCTTTTCCTTAAACAACGCATCGAATTGAGTGACAACGGCCTGCGTCTTGGTCTGGAGCATGGCCTCTTGCTGCTTGACAAGTATGCTTTGCGTGCTTGCAAACATGAACGTCCCCAAGGTTGCAAAGACGACAACGATAATGACTAACAAGACCATGGCCAATGTGTTGGCGATGCTGGATGATCTGAATACGCGCTTCTTAATATTTTGTGACATGCTGCCATCTCCCCGAGGAATATTGAGCGAAAAGCTCTTAGATAATATGTCGGAAGTTTGCAGCTATTTTAATAGGTTTTTAGTATACACAATTTAAAGTTTCGCTATCTGATTCCTCATAGATTCCCTCCCAACCTGTTCGGTAACTCCAGCAAAAGATTAGGACAGCACAAAGAGCCTCCGTCAGACGTAGGCTCTTTACTAAAAGCTATATATGAGAACGCAGGGTTTTGCGGATTTAGAGCGTTTCAGCGATCCGTAAGCTCAACCCTCATCCTCCGTCGTTAACCCAACTGCATCGTTGTGATACACGTATCGTTTTTCTCATATGTAGAGAATTCAGTTTCAGCCGTTTTACCTTCATGATTCACGCTAATACGGTATGTTTTATCCCTCGGTAGCCATAGATCAATAAAACCATTGGATTGTGATTTCATGGCGGCATTCTCCATGATGACATTCCCTTCGGAGTCGTGAACGGTCACATTGAACGTTTCGTTTTTTATTTCGCCTTGGCAGCCAGTTAGACTATGAGTTGCACAAGGGTGGGTCTGTTCCACATATGGTGCAATCGAAACAAAAAACTCGTTGTCAGGCAAATCATAATTCATGGTCTGAGTATCGTCCCCTGTGACAATCAACTGACTGGAATTAATGGAAGCGGACTGGGCTGTTGCCTTGCCTGCACTGATATCATGCACCAATTGCTTGATATCTGTTGTCCCGAGCTTTTCCGCTCCTTCTCTCTGAATATTTCCTGCAATTAGGTACGTCCCCAATGCGGCAACAACCAACCCTGAAGCGACCAAGATTCCTTTTTTCATCTGGAGTTCATCTCCTCGTCTATTTTGTATTATTATAAGGGAGAATGCACCATAATGGGCAAAATGGGGTGCTGAAGTCACCAGATATTCACATTCAACGTAAAAATACCCCATTACTCTTGTGGAGCATTGGGGTACACTCGTTTTTAACGGTCCCTGTTCACGACATAATGTATTAAGTGCTTCAGAAAAGCAATATTACGTGGGATCTCTTCCAATGCTTCCATAGCGAGGCAATAGTGTTCCCACATCTCTTTACTGGCACCTTCAAGACCGAGGATGGACACGAAATTCGAATTGTTATTATCAGAATCTTGGCCAACAGGTTTTCCGAGTAAGAGCATATCTCCTTCCACATCAAGTAAATCATCTTTAATCTGAAAAGCAATCCCCATATGATAGGCAAATTTCTTCAAAGCAGCAATTTCCGACTCCTTGACCTGTGCAAGCATGGCTGGCATAACCAGACAAGCCTCAAACGCCACTCCTGTTTTGTAAAAGCACACCATATTCAGCTGCTCCAAGGTCAGTGCCTTTCCTTTGGAATCCAGATCCATCGCTTGCCCCATACACATATCTTCTGCTTTCTGGGCCGAGTATTGTATCAAAGCAAGCACCGTTTCAGCATTGAACTGGTCAAGTGACGATTGTTCCCCAATCGCCTTCTGGATCAGATACAGACCGGTTAGTTCCGCGGTGGCGCTATTGTGCACCTGATGCAAGGTCTGACGCCCTCTACGGGTAGACGCATTATCCTGGGAAGGAAGATCATCAAAGATCAGGGATGCGGTATGCATATACTCCAGTGATCTCAGAAGAGGCACGATTGCCGATGCATCTAATCCATATTCGTTCACGCCCATGACCCAAGTCAATATAGGCCGTATCCGCTTCCCGTCCCCTTCGAGACTGTAATTTGCAGCCTCAATAAGCTGTTCTTTCATGGCCGGAATCCCTTGAGGCTTGGTAATTTTCAATTGGTTGTTAATCTGCTCACGGACCATTTTGACCGTATTGAAAAAGTCTTCCTTTTCCCTCGCATCGTTTTTCAGATGGGTAATCATCTGATCCCGAAGCAGCTTATCTAAGAAATCTACATCATCCGCTTTTTGTACCATCTTCTGAATGAGATTATTAAATTCCGGATTTCCGGATGCAAAGATCTCCATCGTTTCATCATACTTTTCAATACCTACACGTTCTTTATAACGTTTGAGTCCATTCATTGCACGATCCAGTATCACCTCACGAGCCATGGCATCGGAGTCATATACGTTATGGATCAAATAGGAAATAACCGCCCAGTATAATTCAAAGGGATTGATAAGATCCGATCTCTGATGATGATATTTTAAATAGTAGGTATAGGGTGTTACCGCACCGTCTCTCATATCGTCAACCATATCCGCAAAATCATCAGCAAGCTGGTTATAGATACCATAAAAGAATGTTCGTTGCTCAAACCCCTCATCCGCAGGAGCACTAATCACGGAACGGACAATCAATCGGGATGAGGAAGACTTCAAAATAACGGGTATATAAAGCTCTTCATTGGTATAAGTAGCTCTCGTTAGGTCCTTAATACGGTCAATATCTTGAGAATGAAAAAAGACATAGGACTGCTCGAAAAAGGTTTGCTGTGTGTCTGGCCGCTGATGTTCCTTAATATACTCAAATGCACCCGAGAGCTCCGAATGTATGTATTGAATCAACTCCATATGATTTCCGGTCCAATCGCCCAACTCAGGCACAGATCCACTGAGAAGCGCGGCACGTATCATACGGGAATATTGTTCTTTTTCTTCAACCGTCAAAACCTGAGAATCGAGAAGATCATCAATGAAAGGATAGGTTAGACCATAGGAGTACCCAAGCCTGATGGCTTCATCAAGTCTGCGAGCACGTTCCACAGGCAACACTGTATCGTCCATTTCTTCCATCACATGCAGAATAACCCCGATAATGATCTTAATCAGTTTGCGCTGGGCTTGCTCGGCATCCATCTCCTTGGGAATATGGGAGGATACGGACCTAAGTTTGTTGATCACCCAAATTATCGCGGTTTCTATACCTTCCCTCTGGGCCCACCGATACACCCCGGCCAAATTCATAAATTCCGGTTGGTCTCCCCCGTTTGCACGGGTGGATTGGATCAAGTGTTTTTTTACGTCTGCAATGACACGCTGAATCCGGGTATGTGTGTCAGGAGAATCCAGAGCTTTGCCTAGGTCCCTCATATAAATATAGGAGACACTTCGGTCCAGATAATCATCCAATTTGCCTGTATAATTCAGCCATTGAATGTATCTATTATAGTCCCGAGTATCAGGTTTTCTCTTTCTCCGTGAAAAAAAGGATAACCATGAGGAATGATGAATATGATTTTTTTTCCACTTTTGAATGTCTTCTGTCAGGGTAGTCACATAAGATTTGTCTAAGACCTGATCATACAGTAATGCAAAATACTGAATCGCCTTCCGCTCAGCCAGCTGATATCCTGTATTGGCTTGTAATTTTTCATTCATATAATGCATTACCTCAACTTCTCATTTTGTTAAACATGGTTGCATTTCTCCCTGAGGGAACGAACTTGGATCATGTTTTTATCTTTATACGGAAAAAAAACTGTAAGGTTACGAAATTATCATGCTGCTTATCGATACCCCCTCTTTGGCAATATCCATGAATTTAAACCAAAAATATAGGCTCAAAATTACTTTCAATCAACAAAAAAACCCACGTCTGCCGTGGTTTTTTATGCTAACTCTTCAACAGCCACCTGATATAGCAGAGAACCTTCACGGAGCAGCAGGCGGTTTTTTCTGAAATCCTGTTCGTGCGGCTGAAGAAACTCTTGATCGTCATTTAAAAAACGGATGTTTTGCCCTTTGCTCAAACTACCTGGCTTCACATTCTTTTTCAGGACATATTGTCCACTCTTTCCATACCCGCCATCGAATAAAAAGTGATATCCATCTGTAGCCACCCCGGAGCAGCCGGAAATCCTCGGATTCATAAACGTAATATTCGTGTGGTCACTACCGGAAATACGTCCTAATGAAAAGTCTGAATAGTAATAAAACCAGATTTCCTGTTCGCTGACTACGTTTAATGCATAGCAATCATCAATAGCTGCTGCTTGGTTCTCATATATTTTATCTCCCTTTTCATTCCAGGCAACAAGGCCGGAGGACCCAACAGGCTCAACCCAACCATAATTGCCAAATATACCTTCGTCAAAATAACTGGTCCAGATCGTACCTTCTTCTGTTACCTGAACACTCTGGATGCCGTCTCCAAGCAACATCTCATTGACGGTATGACCTTCATAATCAAGGATTTTACCATTTAGATCGTATTGACCAGGCCCATAATAATGGCACCGTGCTCCGACGAGTAACAAATGATTTTTTAGAGGCTGTACATAATGATAGTTGAACTGCTGCCCCTCCACACACACTTCTTCGATGTGATCGTCTAGGATGAGTACCTTGTAAGTATGTCTGTCTTTAAGAGAGGCAGGCGTGAACATCCCCCGCACTCGTTCTGGGACTTTATCAATCAGCAAAATATACACGCGCCCATCAGGGCCAAATTGGGTCGAAACGATCTCAAATCCTTTTATATCATTGGAAATATCAGCAAATGAATGAAGCCGTTTAAATAGATGTGACAAGGTAATTCCTCCTCTGAAGGGTCAATAAAGTGAAGTGTTATTTGTATTGAACTCATTTTGTCATAACGGCATGTTGCTGAGTAGGGCGGAAGTATGGCGATATAGCAAACAAAAAAACAAGCTGGGCTCTGCTTCATAAGAAAAGCAGCCCAGCTTGATCTTTATAGATGTTCCCCTTGGAGCGTTTGGTCCTTCTCAACCTTCTGCCATAAAGCCTCAGTCAGTTCATCTATCGTCTCCTTCATCGCCAGCTTCTCGCGCCAACGACTCGGAATACCGCTTATTCCGTAATAAGCTCCTGCAATTTGCCCGTACACCGCCCCAGTCGTATCAGCATCATCCCCCAGATTCACTGCCAACAGTGCTCCCTCTTCAAATGAAGTCGAATGGTGGAATGCCCACAACGCAGCCTCAAGGGAACGAATGACATACCCGGTTCCTTGTATTTCAGGCGGCTCTTTATGCCGGTAAGATCCCCGAATTATTTCTTCAATGGCTGCCGAATAAGCGGGCTCGTCCTGCCGCCACTTATAACAGACGTCCGCCGATAACATGGATTCTTTGTCCGCTCCTCGCAAACCTGCCACAAGGATTGAAGCAAGCACAGCACAGGACTCCACACTTTCGACTGCTCCATGGGTGGTTCGTGAGCTCATCTCAGCGTACATCACCGCCTCTTCCGGACGGTTCGCATAGGCCATAGCTACAGGTGCAAGCCTCATAATAGAGCCATTGCCGGCAGTCATGGGGTCAACGGACCCACTGTACGGATCTCCGGTAGCTTCGAAGCGATGCAGTGCTGCTCTCGTTGCACCACCGATATCAAAGCACGTTCCCGTGCTGCTCATATATCCCAAGTGGTACCAATTGGTGTATCGGCGCATTTGATCTGCCGGATCAAAGCCATCTTTTCGCACCATACTCTCGGCCAAGCAGAGCGCCATCGACGTATCGTCCGTCCACTGGCCCGGCTTTAACCCAAAGACACCGCCGCCCACGATATCCGTTACAGGTTCAAATGTACCTGGACTGCTGAATTCCACAGTGGTTCCCAAAGCATCGCCCACGGCCAGCCCAACCAGGCATCCCAAAAAACGATCCTTGATAAGTGCCATTTTGGTTTTACGCCCCTTTTCAAATGTAATAACTACCGCATATTTTCCCATCTCGCCAGGAAGGAAGCCCGACACTGCCATTTATTCGTAGCTTAAGGCTTTACAGCGGCTATCCGGTTTCAATTCAATGAAAATTCCTGCCTCTTGATGGTAAACGAGTGGAAACCGCTCCGTATCTACATATTCCCGCACACCGCTTGAAAGCCGCCATACCTGAAGCGAGACTCCTTTTCCCCATAAGAATAATCGGTCACCACAAATGGCCATATCCGCTTGGGGAAAAGGAAAAGTCCCGTCTTCAACAGGCTCACAATTTAGAGATGGAATCGCTGGAAGCACACGTCGGTACCCGGGCTGGGTCATATCGAATAGGACAACAGCCGGTTCAACTCCTTCCTCTCCCCAATCTTCCTCCTCCAGTAAATCAGCATCCATCTGTCCCCAAACCGCCAATGTATCGGGTCCTGTCCAGCACACTGGCCCATCCCAATCTATGGTTTGCCAAAGATCGCGAACCGACGGACCCTTCTCCGATGCCCATGGATTCAGCAGCCAATCCGATAACGACCAAGTTCGGACCACTCCAATCGGAGCCCACACCCATCCCGTATCCGCAATCCACTTTCCCCCTGGTGAAATCAGCAGCCTCCCATGAAAATAATCTAGATAATGCTCATTTTTGCTGTCGCTGTTATACACAGGGGTAGGTCTTGCTGTCAAAAGCATGCCTGTTTCTACATCCGTCAGATCAAGCCGGTTCCATTCCGTCCCATGAACAAGAATGCATGCACCATCTTGGTGTACAAATGCCAGGGGAAACATACTTTTATCGTAGTGATATTCGTCCCGTGATAATTGCATTTTTTCTTGAGCATGGACTAAATCATACACTGCCGCATGCCGTCCAAAACGATTGGAGATAGCTACGTAGTTGCCGTCAGAACTGGTAACCATTTGGACAGGTTGCATGGGATTAAAATCAGGAATACAAATACGTGTGCACAATTCTGCGCTGCCAGAGCGAAGTTCTAGTCTCCACAGTTCTGCTTGTGTGTTTAGTGCCAGCAGGGTTATGCTTTCCTGAGAGTCCCCCTTTAGTGGATGAATGGCTGTAAGGCGTCCGATAGACGATGGTAAGTCAGGTAAAGAAACGTGATGGAATGGCATGATTAATCCCCTTTTACTCTAGATAAATAATAATCTATACCCACATTTGTGAAGCTGGATTTATCAACAAAAAATCTGATATCAAGCAATGCAGTCAATACTTTCATAAAAACTCCCGGTTTTTTCTTGCAAAACAACTTAAGATATGTAATTTCACTAGGATCTCTTTTGAGAACAAAATAGGAGTAATTCATCAAGATCAAATGGGAGATGAACTGCTCTGTTGGAGATTGATGCTCATTGATACAGTCTATCAGCACCTCTAATACCCTATTTTTATTAGATTTGTAGGCTTGCATAAACATCGTTGCTTCTACAAATGGTTTGTTGAAATCATCGAATGGAAAATCATATACATCATGACTACCCAGCATAAAGTTGACCCATTGGCCTTGTAAAAATTTTATTTTTTCCAGCGCTGCTTGTGTATCCATATCCATCTTACTTTTGTGAATATGCTCATGCAAAATGTTAATAAGAATGTGCAGATCATAATATTGTGCGTCTTCCATTCTGTACATAATCCTATTATTTTCAATCGTTAGACGATCATAAATGTCGTCACCTAAACCCAGTTCAAATAAGAGATGGTGAAGGAAAAATAGTCTGTCCTGAGTAAGCGAGAATTCATTCCCTCTCTCTCTTAGATGTGAAACTTGATATTGATAATAAAAACAAAATACGTTTTTTCTCCTATAAGCAACATCTTTATGTATATCAAAAACATTAAAAATGAACGAAAGCAATCGAACCAGGCGTTCAGCATCCAGTTCGCTTCGAATGACATCATCCATTTTTGTAAATAGCGACCTGTCAAACAGATCATGCCATCGCACTAGAGAAACATAATCCTGTTCGTTTATATTCAGGGTTAATATTCTTAAATTTTGCTCTTGATCGGGATAAGAATAAAATAGATATTCATGACTTAAATCAGAAATTCGCTCATTAAAATAAGCTCTTAATTTGTAATCGTATATTTTAGAAAAAGACATGCTTATCCTCCTTACAAGTAAGCCTGAGCATATTAAACTAAGCACAAAACATTTTCGAACTCCTATATTGTAAAATTAATCTGGATAGACTGGCAAGGCGGCACAATTACAGAAACATATGTTCTCCAAATCTATATTATGATATCTTTAGGCTAGAAATGAAACGTTATTGTCGGAGGTCATAGCCTACAATTAGAAAGGAATGAACACCTATGAAACAGTTAAGCGAAGCTTTGGCCCGTTTTGTACAACAACAAAACTTATATAATGATGCCTACGGGCTGTTCCAAAACCACGACATCCAGCCCCGGATGGAGAACCTAACAGATTGCTGGGACAGACGGATTCCCGTACCCCCTGAGCTTGAGTACCTGTATAGCCATTATGAAATGATCGATGCTAAGGCAGCGGGAACACACAAATTAAAAAATGCAGCAGTTGAAATCGGGGATGCCGCGGTTCTCTTTTTTGCCGCACCAGAACATCTGTATCGCCAACAACTAGGCTATCGCTGGATTACATCTGGTGAGTTTGTCCAAGAATCTCCTTCGTGGCCGCCCCATCATGTCGTGATTGCCAATTTTAATGACGATCCAGTCATTGTCGATACTAGCGCACTCGGTTCCCCTGTATATGCTGCTTTTGAAGGTGGGGCAGCGCACCAGGTTGCCAACTCTTTAGCTAACTTCTTTACGGCTCTTTCCATCCTGATCGAAGGTGCCTGTACCTTTAAGGGAGAATTGAAAGATGAGGAGACCTACGAAACCAAAGCAGAATATATCGAGCACGTAAAACCATTGCTGCATCCGCTGTTGAGCGAAAATCAAACCACGTATTTAATGGAATACCTATCCCTTTGTTAGAAATCCTTTTTTTGAAGAGAGGTGAAGCTTATATGATCTATATCGCATTACTGCGGGGCATCAATGTTGGCGGCAACAACAAGATCGAGATGAAGAAGCTCAGGCAAACGTTTGAAAATGCAGGTATGGGGCATGTGACGACTTACTTTAATTCTGGAAACATTATTTTTTCTAGTCAGACCCAGTCTAACCAGGAGCTTTCACTCATATTGGAACAGACGATTCTGGAGGATTTTAGCTTACCCATCCGCGTCATCGTCCGTAACATGAAGGAAATTCAGAGCATTATGGAGGCACTGCCGAATGAATGGTCTAATGATACACAGATGAAAAGTGATGTAATGTTTCTGTGGGATGAAATTAACGATATTTCCGTTCTGGACAAGCTTCCTTTGAAACCGGGAATAGGCCATGTAATATATACGACCGGGGCCGTTCTGTACTCTGTCAGCAAAGAACAAGTCACAAAAAGCGGGTTAACGAAATTAGTCGGCACCAAGCTGTATCAGCAAATGACGGTGCGGAATGTGAACACAACTCGTCAGATTTATAAGCTGATGCAAATGGCTGAACAGGAAGAGTTGCAGGATACGAGTTCTTGACTGTAATCCAAAAGCAACGTTGGAAGGGTAAACTTAAAAAGGAGCCTTTTTAGGGCTCCCCAACTGTTTTTCTTCGATGTAAAGTTTTCCCTAGTCTTTATATATTGTCTCGTTAAATTTTAAAGCCTTCGACCAGTTCATTCAGTCGGGCAGCGCTTCCCTTCACCTGATCAGACTGGTGTGCCACTTCAAGAGATTTCTCCGTCGATGAAACCATATTCTCTGCAATGTGCTGAGTGGATATAGCGGACTGTTCGCTGGCTGTTGCAATCTCATGAATTGCTCTCACCATGGTTTGGATGGTTGCATTCACCTGCTTAGAGGTAGCGTTCAAATCATTGACCGTGTTCGTATGCTCCACGGCATCATTGTAATATTGTCCTGCTGTATCCTCAAGCAGCTGATAATCCTTGCCTACCTGGGCTTGCAGGAAGTGCAGTAATTCTTCGGCATTAGTAGTTAAATTCTCTACCGATTGCACAACTTCTTGAGTAACACTCTGAATTTGGTCTACCGCGTGTTTGGAGCCGTCTGCCAACTTGCGAATCTCGTTAGCCACAACCGCAAACCCTCGACCTGACTCACCCGCACGAGCCGCTTCAATGGATGCATTTAGAGCCAGCAAATTGGTTTGTGCCGTAATTTCTAAGATAGACTGAGAAAGTAAACGAATTTGGTCTACGGCCTTGGCTCGTTCTAACGCTTCCTTCATCTTTTCATTGGCCTTCCGGTAAATTTCCTTGGCCGCTTTATTGGATTCACTTGCCGCATGCTTCAATGTTTCGGCTTTTACACTTGTATCATGGGCAGACTGAGCTCTTTCTTGAGTTTTGACCGAAATGTACTCTGCTGCCCGCTGCATTTCTTCCGCCGAATGGTTCATATTTTCGGTGTATGCCGAAGTCTCTTCCATAGCTGCTGACAGCTGTTCGACCGTGGCAGATACATCTCTAATCCGCTCATTGAGATCTGTCATATTATGATTCGTCTGATCACTCAGTTGGTTAATTTGGCGTGACTCTTTGATAACCCCCGTAATGACCATTGAGGTTGAATCTGTCATTTGTTGAATGGCACGCGCAATCACAGCGATCTCATTATTTCCTTTAAGCAAGGCAGGATCAAGTGCTGCCGTTAAATTTCCTTGGGTAATCTCCTCACAGTATTTCGTAATTGTACTCATCCGAAAACGGATATTTCGAATGGCCGCAAAGGAGATGGTGATAAGAATAGCCAGCACGAGGGCCAGAACTGTGATCAAAACAATTGTACGCATTTTAATCTCATTTTGCGTATTTTGATATAAGTTGGCGGATTGCTCATTGTTATAATCTGAAATCGTAGTCAGCATCGTAACAATTGCCGTACTGGATTTATTAATCCGGCCTCTCTCTTCCGTGTCATACGTTCCGCTATTTTTTTTGACTGCCATGATTTGCTCAATATCCTGATAATATGTGTCTATACTCCCCCGTAGTTCCTCGTACATTTTCTGTTCCTTAGCATCCAAATTCCTTTGTGAGAATTCATTTAGTCCGGTTGTAACGCTATCTTTTCCTTTCTGCACCTGCTTATACTGTTTATCTGTGTACTCCTTATTGTCGAGTATTTTTGTATAATTAGCCCGCATATTATAGAAATCACTTTTGACTTCAAGAATATTCGTTTGGTGTTGAAAGCGATCCACATACAAAATACCTTGACCCTCTTTAGCTTGATACATACCGATAACCCCTACCAACGATACAATGAGTAAACCCACTAAGCTGATTACAATCATGGAGATCATCGTTGTCGTAACCTTTAAATCTCTAAAACCCTTCCCTTTTTTAGTCCTGTCTGATAGCTTGTTACTCATCCAAACCCCTCCAGATCGTCTATGGATAATAGTTCACGCTGCTCTCAACTTTCACGAGTTTCCGCTCGGTCTCCTTGACATTGCCCTCCAAACAACACAATGAAGCAGATCACAGAACGTGATGATATCTATATTTATATATATCGGTAGAAAGCGCTTAAATTTATAAGTAAGATAACAGTGATGCAAAAATAAAGAATATTATAATAGGCAACTTCATAGTTGGACTTGCTATGTAACTCAAAAATTTTGATGCTCATGGGCTTAAAGAATTTGCTAAACCTATCTACTATTTACTTTTAGCCATATGATAACAAGCCCCGATGATAAGTTATTCCATCGGGGTATATTATCCTATTGCTATGGCCTTCTTCTCTTTATTATTAAGTCTTCAATTTAAAACCTAGTGTGATAATTTCATGCGGCTTTACAGACTGAAGTAACTCATCAGAAGAATCCATTACGATGTCTTCTCCTTGTTCTTCGAGGATATTACTTTTATAAAAATCGTATTGCTGCGTCCTGGGCTTGATAATTAATTCGGCTATACTATGACTCATATTGTACCAGCGTAACAGCACATCCCCCGACAGCTCATTCATTTTCATAGAGGAAAAGGCAAGCTCCGTGCTTTTCCAATCAAACGGCGCATAATCTGGAGCAACTGTACCCTCATGAATCCCCGTTTGTTTTACAATCCAAGGAATTTGGTATTGATAGGCTTCTGCATACGCGCCGGACTGAATACCGTCGCCATCATGTGGAATGATTTCCAGACGGGCGGTATGCTCACCTGGACATTGCGCTTCTGGCGTCGGGAACCATCCCCAATCACCCAGCTCGCCAACTGAGCGAAGCAGCGTTACTGCAATCGTGTTGTGTCCATCACGCAGCACTTCATATTCATTCAACCCGAGATTGGCCACGGTCAGACCGGTTTGTCCCCCGCTTACATCCACAAACGCCTGCTGATGCTGTGTGTTGCTTGGGTTTTCCCACTCAGGTGAGGGTTCATTGTCCCGGATTGCAATTTCAAACATGGAGTCCACCCGATGCTGACCAGAGTCTAGATTTGTCGGAAACAGCGCGCGTAGTCGGTGATCCTTGGCTTGGTTGTTGAAGGTGGTTTCCATGGAAACACCCCTGCTGTTCCGAGATAAAGAAATGACAGTCCGTATCGTCAGCGGAACAGTCTGTCGGGAGCGCTGAGCCTGACGATACGGATAATAAACTAGCTCTCGCTGCTCCTGCCCCAGCGTTTCATCCGCAGAGGCTGGTATTTCCCAATGATGGATAATCTCCAAGGATGCGAGAAAAGGTGTATCTTCAAGCACACGGATGTCAGCGATCAAATCTTCGGTGGTCCGCGCCTGCTCTCCCTCGGGATGTCTGAACATATACTCGTTGCCGATATCACCAACATTTTCATATACGCCAAGGTCTTTGTAGCTGCAGCCTGTACGCTTATCCGTCAGGGTAAAAGAGCCGTTATCCGCAATTTCGACGTGAAGCAGATCATTTTCCATACTTCGACTGCCTTGAAAAAGTGAAGAGGAGTCAGTCTCGACATTGCTTTTCAGCCAAGCATAGGTTTTTAAGCCTAAAAGGGGCACACGTTCTACCTCAAAGGTAAGGCGAACCCGACGAGACATGTAAGGCTGGCGGAATCGATCATCCGGCAAATCATAACCGAACTGTAGCCCGAGGTCCTCCACCTTGCATGCCACCGGACACCCTTCACTGTCCACCAGTACGCGCCCGGAAAGATCCACTTTCTTCGCTCGATGAGAGGCCTCCTCAAGCGTGTATCCTTCACGGAAGTACAGACGCACCACTTCCAGTTCTGCCGACACTATACCACTGCGTTCCCAGCCTGACGTATTAAAAATCACGAGTGGCAACGCATCTTCTCCAAAGCGACTGAAGCCCGTCGTATCCACTGCTTGCGCAATGACCTCAATGCTTTCATCCACAATGCTCTCGGCTACATGACGGCTCTTATCAAACCGGGTCACCATCTCACGGTGCACCTCGTCCACACTACAGCCGCAAATACTGTCATGCGGATGGTTCTGCATCAGTGTTTTCCAGGCATAGGTGAACAAATGGTGAGGGTAAGCCTGCCCCAACAGATGCGCGAAGGTTGCAAGCGGCTCAGCCACTTTTTCCAGCATCACTTGTCCCAACTGGTTCATCTGTTTCAAATACACCCGGGCAGAAGCCGTATTCACCAGCGTTCCCCAGCCGTCCGTGCGCTGACTGCGAAACTCTCCCTTCACTGACGAGAGTTGCCTTTGGGTAGCCCGTTTCAGAGAGGTCAGATAATCGTTGAAATTGGAATGAATAAACTCCATATCCGGATAAAGCTTCTGTGCCGTACGGATTGCTTCCGGTAAATCAAGCTGTAAAGGCTGGTGATCGCATCCGTTCATGAACAGCAGCTCGCCAGTTGAAGCATATTTTTGCGCATCATCCAGTTTACGCTTCCAATAAACCTTGGCTTCCGCCTCATCTACCGGAACCTCATTGCCGTTAGAATACCAGTTAGCGAATAAAATACCGAGTACCTCCGATCCGTCTGGCCCCGTCCATAACAGTTCCGAAAAGGAGGACTCGTAGCCTCTATCCGACACTGTATTGTTAAACCCTGTGGGCTTTACGCCCCTTCCGAAGAAAACATTCGTAATCCCCGACTGTAGCATTAACTGCGGAGTCTGCCCAACCAGACCAAACGTATCGGGGAAGTATCCGATCTTGGACGGATTGCCGTAACGTTCAGCATCGCGGTGCCCGATCTGCATATTACGTACATTGGCTTCGCCGCTGGTCAGAAAAGCATCCTGCAAAATGTACCAGGGTCCGATAAAAATACGTCCATTGCGAATATACTGCTCCAGCCGTTCCTTATGCTCGGGGCGAACCTGTAGATAATCCTCCAGAATGATCGTCTGCCCGTCCAGATAAAAGCTTTTATAATCCGGGTCCTGCTCCAGCTTATCCAGTAGAGAATCCATCAGGCTAATCAGGCGCATATGGTGCTTCTCATAAGGCAAATACCACTCCCGATCCCAGTGGGTATGCGAAATAATATGTGCTGTCGTCTTGCTACCCGTATATGTGTCTACTTCCCTGCTTATCGCTTGATTGCTGATTGATTCATCCCTTTGCTCGCTCATCGCATATCTCCTCACCGTATGTCTTGACCTGCCATTGTTCACTGTATCACTTCAATCGTCACGTCCTCGGGACGATATACTGCTAGCAACTGACCTTCTCGATCCACAGCAAACAAGGCAGAGCGGCTCCTTGGCAACAGAAAAGCGTAGGATAATCCAGTCGCCTTATCTCGAACACGCACTTGCGTATCCCGGGAAAACTCCGATACGAAAATATACAAGCCCCCATTCTCGAAATTCAGCTTACGTCCATATAGTCCCGGCTGATCGCCACCGTCTATCCACTCCAGTTCTCGCTCCACCCCGGCGGCAGTGAGGGCATAGCGATATAGCTCACCAATCGGCTCATCCCTGCCATTCAACTCCAGTGGAAGCGGGCTCCAGATCAAGCGCCCCTTGCCAAGCGGCAGGTTCACGACTTCATCCCCCATCGCTCCATCCGCTTCCGGTGACAGTTGTTCCTCCTTAGCCACCTCAGCAATTCGCCGCTGACCGAATGAGACAGGGAAGGTTTGACCCTCCAGACTCATCACTTCCTCCCGTTGGACGTTCCCCAGCGTACGCTGCCCAATAATATCATCGACTCGGTCGCTCACTTTCCAGTAAGGATCAAGGCCCAACGGTCCGGTGACTAGTAAAGTCACACCGAAGGAACGTACCATTTCCAGAAGATGTTCCAGCGATGTACTGTCGAAATTGTGCGCGCTAGGGATCATAATCAGTTTCGGTAACTGCCGCTTGAGCGAGTCCAGATGATACTCGGAGACGGCACGGAATGGCTGCTTGAGATCATAGGACATCACCCGGGTAAGCCGTGTCGTGGCATCAAAGGCAAGCGATCGGTTGGAGAAATCATTCGAGTACGGGAATACAACAGCCGTTTCCTCCAGTTTTCGGTCTGTAAACAGATCGCGAATATCATTCATAAAACGCCCAAAATCGTAAGATACCTCTGCTTCCGGCTTCTCGGTCCCATCCGCACGTAACGCACCGATGTGAGATTCATTGGCATTATCCATATAAAAGTTCGTATTCCATATCCAATGAATCGCACCCGCTCCACCAGTCGAAAAGGCATACGCATACTTGCGCTCCAGCATGTCGCGCAGCTCCGCCTCTGAACGCTTGGCTCGACCATCCGGCGTCTCAACATACATTATTCCGGTTTCCTGCACGAGATTCGGTTTGTCTGATGTTTTGGTAAAAATACCGTCCCACACCAAATGGTCATTCAGCCACCATGAATGCACCGTCGTATAATCCACCACAGCCTCATAAAAAAACGGAGACGGCCGCTGCGCGCCCATTGCCTCGTCCTGTCCTACAGTTACCAAATGCCCGGGACAAAGCTCTCGAATCGTAGTCGCCAATTGCTCGGCCCACAGATTGTGCATATCCATTGAAAACAGACAGTAATCCAGCCACTTGGCTCCCTTTTTGGCCTGATGCATATCCTGAACGTCGAAGTTTATCTCCTCCGGCTCGGGAATTGTGGCAGAAGCAAAACAGGGAAGCTGCTGTGGCGTCATATTCCATGCTTCCTGCAAACCCTCAATGCTGCCGTGCCGTTGCCCCAGCCATGTGCTGAATGCCTCCTGTTCCCATGAGTTCCTCGCAGAACGCGGACCATCCGCGAAAATGCGCGACGGATCAAACATGGAAGGCTCGTTAATCAGATCCCAGTCTACATGGGTTGTAGTCGTGTGACGGCTGACAATACTGCGAATGAACCGCTTTTGTGCTTCAACGCTTTGCGGATCGAGATAAGGGTTAACCCCTTCCCATGTTTCCGGTGTAAAAGAAAAGAACGTGAACGTCACCTGCAATCCATGCCTTTTGGCTGTCAGCAAAAAAGCATCAATTGCTCGAAGCGCCTCTTCCGAGGCGTGCCCGTCTATCTGCATCATGTTGCGATAAGCCGTCCATACCCCTGTACGAATCCAGTTGATGCCCGCTTTGGCCATCTGGGCCATATCCCGGTCCCAAATTGCTGCATTGGGCAAAAACAGAAACTTCCGTGCTACATCTGAGGTCATATAGGTCATGCCGACAACAGGCAACGGGCGCCCATCCTTTATAAAATAGTCCCGACTGCGCATGATGATCTGTCCTTCAGCCAGCAGTTCGGCATCCTGCCCCCAAAAGCCCTGTCGCAATATACGCACTTCACCATCCGATGACTCGGCTCGGCAAATGACCCGATATAAACCGCTTAGGATGGAAAAGGAAAGGGGAATACGTACAAAGTCCTGTTCTCTGCTAACTTCAATTTGCAAGCGCTTGCTCCATACCTGCTGACTGTGATCATCCAATATTTGCTCCACCGTCAGGTCAAAGCTCCATATCTCGTGATATCTGGGCGTGGCTCCTCCTCGCTGCAATCTTTGGGTTTGAAGTGTCAGTACGGCTCGTTCCCCAGGCTCATAAGCAGCATAGTTTGGCTTGATAGATAGCTCCGTCATCCCCTTGGCGCAAAAACGTGCCCATTGGGCAAGCAACTGCTCCCCATCCTGTTCCCAAAAGGAAGCTATCAACGGCAATTGGACAAACATCCAGCGTGCGCCGGCAAACAGACCTCGGGCATGCTCCCATAGCACCACCGGGGCGGCAATGTCCCGTCCGTCCTTACTTACTCCCTTGAGCAAAGGATAAATTCGCGTATTCATCGGCCCGGCAGAGCCCATTTGGTGCGGCAGATCGCTGCTTTTGGTCGTATGTGGAACGAGATTCCACGTATCCGCCACCTGGAACAGAGACTCCTGACCACACAGCACAGGAATATCCTCTGATGCGACCAGGGAAGTCACCTTCGACGCGTCTACTCTCAGCACCTCATGAATATGCAATTCCTGATGATATGCAGTCTGCTCAGTCTCAATTACCCAGTCTCCATGCTCATCAGCAGGATTGCGGACCGGATTCTTAAAGGGTGCTCCCCCGACGTTAAGCAGCCCCCCTCCCCTGTGGAGAAATGCCACGATTTCGGTCCAGGCGGACTTTGGGAAGTACGGTGCATGCAGATTGACAAAACAGCCGTTGTCCATATGTTTTAGCCTTTCAGCCAGTTCATCGGCTCGTACGACCACCACGTCTGCAACTCCCTGAAATGCCTCGTCTGGCAACAGGCTCCCTATAGCTGGAAAGCCTTGCTCACTGAAAACAACGATGGATGGATTTACTATGGATTCATTCATAACAAGCCATCCTTCATGGCCTTATACACAAGCTGGGCAAACAGACTGTTGGACCAGGCGAACCATTTTCTCGTATAAACCGTGGGATCATCTGCATGAAAGCCTTCATGCATATATCCGGTGTCGCCATCGGTCGCTTCCAGCATCCGGATCATCTCCAGCTTTTCTTCTGTGGTCTGGGCCGTTAACCCTTGCATAGACAGGGACATATGCCAGATGTAACCCGGCAGAGTGTGCGGACTTCCGATGCCTTTAGCCGCCTTGCCTTCATAGTAAAACGGATTCTCCTGACTTAAAGCGAAGAGTCTCGTATTTTGATAGATAGGATCCTCCGCCGTCGTATAGCCCAAATACGGAATGGACATCAATCCCGGCGTACCTGCGTCATCCATCAGGCAGTAGTTGCCAAATCCGTCCGTTTCATAAGCATATATAGGCCCGAATACCGGGTGGCGGTAAATGCCGTACAAGCGGATACCGTGCTCCACCTCAGCCTCCAGCTCCTTCAGCTCGTTCAGAAAGTCCATATCACGAAATACCCACTCCGCAAACTCCTGCATCTGCCGTAAAGCAACTACCGCAAACATATTACCGGGTATATTGTAGTGGAAATCGCAAGCATCATCACTGGAACGGAAGCCCGACCAAATCATCCCTGTATAGTTTACAGGCATACCGAGTCCCTGATTGCGCAAGGAATCGGTGAAAATGCCGTTATTACGCGTAAACCGATACGCAGATTGCTCTTGGTGACGCTGCTCCGTTTTGAACACATCCACCATTTTACGCAGAGCCATCTTGAATTTTGAATCAAAAATATCGGTAAGCTCCGTTTCCTTCCAGTACATATAAGCCAGCCGAATGACAAAGCAAAGCGAGTCGATTTCAAATTTTCGTTCCCACACCCATGGCGACATTTCCGTCTCATCGGCCGCGTTCCAGTGCCAGTCATTCGCCGTCTCATTGAACGCATTCGCATACGGGTCTATGAGGACATAATGAATATGGCGCTTGATCAGACCACCAATGATACGCTGTAAATCAGCATCCTCCCTGGCTAACGGCACATAATGAATGACCTGCTCTACGGAATCCCGCAACCAAAGAGCCGGAATATCACCTGTAATGAGAAACGTTGTCCCATCATCCATTAGTTTGGTCGTCGTCTCCAGCGAATTCGGAAAACAGTTTTTAAACAGCTTCAGCAGCTTCGGCCTGTGAGCCAGTGCTTGCTCCGCTTCCTTAAGTACGTCCTGAACAGCCTGCGGCAAGTCAAGGTCGGGCATCGGTATTTTGGGAAGTCTGAATTGTTCCAATAGCTTTTTCGCTCCTTTATCAATATCTATTGCAAGCGTATCGTTTTAATTTCATAAGGTGTAAAAGACAATGTGAGACAGCTATCTTCCAGCTCAAGCGGCTGAAGGGGTTCCTCCAGCGCATTCGACACGTAGGCTGCGTTGAACGTGTAAGGCCAGATCAACTTGATCGTTTCCCGTCCCCCAGAAGATTCGTACAAACGAAGAATCGTCCCCAGTCCATCTTCGGCCGGCTTGATCGTATCCAGCATAACGTGACGGCTATCAAAGTTAATGAACGATCCGCTGCTCGGCAGCACTCCGGTGCTGCGCTTTTGCTGTTGCACAACAGGCATATCTTGGTTCAGCTCAGCCGCATGACGCAAGGTATGGGCGCTGCGCCAGTCTCCCACATGCGGATATAGCGAATACGTAAAATCGTGCTCGCCCAGATCGGCATCTTTATCCGGCCATTTGGGTGCACGCAGCAGAGACAGACGGATGGTGCTGTCTTGAATGTCGTAGCCATATTTGCAATCATTAAGCAGACTCACTCCATACCCGTGCTCGGAAATATCCGCAAATCGGTGTCCACACACTTCATACTGCGCCTGCTCCCAGCTCGTATTCCGATGAGTCGGCCGCTCCAAAGCACCAAAAGGAATTTCATATGTCGCCTTGTCCGTAACCACATCTATAGGAAAGCCTACCTTTAGCAACTTGTGCGCTTCATTCCAGCTCACATGCGTCTTGAAATCAATTCGCCGCTCATGATGATAAAAGATCACATCCTGTGTCATTTCAGATTGATGGATTCGCCATCGGAAGCGCAGCACATCCTTCGTTTTCCCCTGGAGCACTACTTGTTTTTCCAGCAACTCGGCTTCTCCTGCTACCTGTTCCTCATAGCGGTCATCCAAGTCCCATGCATCCCACAAGGTCGGACGGTCATGGAAAAAATGAAAACGGTTTGCCCGTGCCCCTTGCTTCAAGATTTCACGGTTTGCCGCTTTATCCAGCAGACGAATCATTTCGCCCCGCTCATTAAATTGCACCTTATAAAATCCCGTCTCCCAGATATCTCCCAGCGATCCAGATATCACATCTAGCTCGGGCTTCTCACCTGTTTGAGCCTGTTCTCGCTCCAACCAAATCGTTTTGTAGCCCAGTGCAGGAACATCCGGAATACGCACCGAAATGCCGCCTTCCTCCATATCGATGTCCAGCCGCTCGGCTTCATCATTAGCGTAGTGGTAGGCATACAATCCCTTTGCCGATTCCGTAGCGATATGGATCACGGCACTACGGCTCCAGCCCAGGCTGTTAAACACAAGATACGGCATTCCTGTTCTCGAGCCTTCCGTGTTCACTTGAGCCGCCAGCGTCGTAATCCCCTGTTGAAGCCCGACATGTCCCCATTCGAAAATTTGCTGATACTCCTTATCCGAAGTCCCGTAAACCTCGGTAATCGCAGAGCCGGGGATAATATCGTGGAACTGATTCAACAAAATCAGCTTCCAGCCCTCATGCAATGCCGAACAGATGTCCTGCACCTGCTTCGGCTCCAGCTTTGGTAATGCTAGCGTGCTCCATAGCTCTGCCTCGCGGTAGACTCCCTCCGCTTTCCGGTTATTACGTTTGTTGCGAGCATGGGTCGTGTAGGTTCCCCGGTGCAACTCAAGGTACAAGTCACCATGCCATTGGGGAAGCTTCGGATGTGCCTGATCTATGCCTGCGAAAAACTGCCCCGCCGTGCTGAACCGACTCGCAGGCAGTCCCACCATTAGCGGAGAACGCTCTATATATTCCAGCATTTCACGCGTAACTCCACCGCCGCCGTCTCCATGTCCATAGAGCAACATGTGCTCAGGATGAGCCGATTTTTCACGATAGGACTGCCAATGGTCATGAATGTCCTGTGGCCGTGTATTTTCATTCACGCCATGATTGAGGTAGGACAACATCGAAGTACCATTGATGCCCACCCAGTGGAACAAATCGTAAGGAAACACATTCGTATCATTCCAGCCGAGCTTGGTCGTCATAAAATAGTCTATCTTCCCATGCTTTAAAATCTGCGGCAGGGACGCACAGTAGCCGAACGTATCCGGTAGCCATTCGATATGAGAGGTTTTGCCGAATTCCTGTTGGTAAAAACGCTGACCATACAGCATTTGGCGGATGAGTGATTCGCCACTAGGCAGGTTCAAATCAGGCTCTACCCACATCCCCCCAACCAGCTCCCACCGTCCTTCGGCTACTCTCGCTTTGACCCGTTCATACAGCTCTGGATCATTTTCTTTTACAAAAGAGAACAGCAGCGGCTGGCTCTGTGCATATTGATATGCCGGGTATTCATCCATCAGCGCATCCACCGTTGAGAAGGTTCGGCTTGTTTTCCGTACGGTCTCGCGCATCGGCCACAGCCAGGCAATGTCAATGTGCGACTGTCCTACCATGTGCTCCAAACCTTGCGCATTCCCACCGATCTCCTGAACTTGCTGAATGAGCTCCTTTTCTGTCGCTGAGATCGCTCCCCCTTCTCGAATGGCGTCTTCCTCCAAATTCGCAAAGCAATCCATCACCCCATACAGAGCTTTCAGCAGGCGTATTCTGCGGATATCGCCCTCAGGCAGCAGTAGAGCGGCTTCGCTAATAACGGTAACGGTATACATCAGACTCTGCACGGGCTTGTTTAGCCGTACAAGATAGCTTGTAATAGAAGAAATCGGAGGTTGAATGACAGCCTGCCGATTAAGTGGATCAACGGGTTCGGGTACAGGATCAAACAGTTCTATATCCAATACCGGTGAAGGCCCGATGACCTGCGGATTAAGCGTGACATAGGTATGATTGCGATCAAGCCCGTGATAGGCAGCACCATTGACCCGCAGCAATCCTTCTCCCCCGGACTCAAACACCAATCCAAAAGGTTTTCTCAACCACGCTGTCGGTACATCCAACTGCGTTTGAAAAAAATAAGTCGTCCCCTGACTGCCGGGGAATCGCTTGAGGTCCAGTCCTTCCGATAAAGGTGCGGCGTCTTCGTATTGACCTGGTGTTTGGTAAGTGGAGCGTGTAATGTTCCAGCTTCGCAAATCCAGCTTCTCCAGCCATTGGCATTCCGACAATTCCCGAATCAGGCGTTTGATACGCTCCATTATTCATCCTCCCGTACGATCAACTCGGCACACAGGGTATCTTTGGAGTGCCTGCCTACTTGAATAGAAAATCGCCCTGCCTCAACGACCGGCTGTAGATCACGCCCTATATATTGCAGCTTGTCGGAGCCTACAACAAACTCAACCGTCCGTGTTTCTCCCGGCTTTAATACAACTTTGCAGAAGCCCTTGAGCTCCCTGATTGGGCGGGTCACCAAACTCACCGTGTCCGAGATATAAAGCTGTACCACCTCAGCCCCTTCCCGTTCTCCCGTGTTGGTTACATCGACTGTAACCGTAACGGATTCGTCCGCTCGGATCGAGTTGGTGCTTAATGTAAGCCTTTCATAGCTAAATGTCGTGTAGCTGAGACCGTAGCCAAACGGATAGCACGGCTCGGAATCGTCCTCCAGATACCGCTTGCCCCGGGAACGCTTGCCATTGTAATATACCGGCAACTGGCCGACATGCTTAGGGATGGAGAGGGTCAAACGTCCCGAAGGATTTACATCCCCAAATAAAATATCCGCGATTGCATGTCCCCCCTCCTGACCGGGATACCATGCTTCCACAATGGCGTGCGCATGCTGCTCCACCCACGGCTCAGCAATCGGTCGCCCGTTCATATAAATGACGACCAGTTCCTTTCCCAGCCTGTAGACTTCCTGCATGAGTTGGAGCTGTACCCCCGCAAGCCCCAACGTCATCCGGTCGATGCCTTCGCCGCATTCCATGTCGTTCCAATCGTGATCCGATACCTTCGACGCGCCGGTTTTAAGATCAATCGTCCCTTCCCCGAAATCGCGGGCGCTGGACCCTCCAACCACCATCACCACTGTATCGGCCTCAGCCGCACATGCCAGTGCATTTTCAAAGCCTTCCCGGGATTCTCCCTTGATCCGGCAGCCAGGTGCATATAGAACGCTAACCTGATCCTTGCCCAGCTTGCCACGGATACCATCAAGTACAGTTATCACGCGGGATCTCGGCTGCGGTGATGTATAATCTCCCAACTGATTGTAGACCTGATCCGCATTCGGGCCGATGACCGCAATACGCTTGGAGGTTTTCGGCAGGGGGAGCGTTCCATCGACGTTTTTGAGCAGCACAATCCCTTCTGTCGCAAGCTGACGAGCCAACCGAATATGCTCCGCCTGACCAATCACCTGCTCTGCTCGTTCCGCATCCACATACGGTTTGTCAAACAGACCCAGCCTGAATTTTAGCGTGAGCACCCTGCGAACCGCCCGATCCAGCACACTCGTCTCCAGCTTGCCAACGCGAACCGCCTCGGCCAGATGACTTCCGAACATTTCGCCGGACATTTCCATATCAATCCCTGTGCGAATCGCCTGCACAGCGGCATCCGATCCATCCTCGGCCACATCGTGCCCGCTCGCCAACATTTCAATCGCGCCACAGTCCGTAATGATCACACCGTCAAATCCCCACGCCTGACGAAGAATATCGTCCAATAGCTCAGCATTCACTGTACACGGGACCCCGTCGATTTCGTTATAGGCTGGCATAACAGATTGCGCCCCTGCTTCCACCGCTTTTTGAAATGGATACAGATCCACCTCCAAAAGCTCGCGCCAGCCCATATGCACAGGTCCGGCGTTACGTCCGCCTTCCGAGCTGCCATAGCCTGCAAAATGCTTTAATGTAGCAGCTACGCTATGTTCGCTGAGTAAGCTTTCCCCCTGAAGCCCCTCCACTGCGGCAACAGCAAATTCACCGATGAGATAAGGATCTTCGCCGAAGCATTCCTCTGTGCGTCCCCAGCGCGGATCACGCACAACATCAAGCACGGGCGAGTACGTGACCGCCCCACCCTGAGCGCGGGTTTCACTCGCAACTGCACGGCACATCTCGCGGTACAGATCGACATTCCATGTGCTGCCGATGGACAGCGGAACCGGAAACACAGTGCCGTCAATCGCCATATGCCCATGAGAGCATTCCTCACCGATCAGTATCGGGATGCCCAGCCGGGAATGCTCTACCGCATAGCGTTGGATCAAGTTCACAGCCTCCGCCCCTTGCTTGGCAGATAAACCATTCTCCAAGGTCACCCCGGTCCACGGATCAGCGCGAAGTACCCCGTATAAGGAACCGACTCCCCCATTTTGCACCTGCTGCTTGAAATCATGATGTAGGGACAATTCCCCATCTGTGTGCTCATACACTTGCCAGCCAAAGGGCTGCACAAGCTGTCCCACCTTTTCCTCTATTGTCATCAAACCGATTAAGTGCTCCACCCGTTCTTCGATCGGTTTGCTTTTATCTTTATAAATCAACATGGTCATGCCCTCTCCTCCCCTGTTATTCCTTCACAGCCCCAACCGTAAGCCCCTGCACAAAATAACGCTGGAAAAATGGATAAGCGAATATAATAGGTAGCGTCGCCAGTACTACCATCGCCATTCGTGAAGTATCCTGCGGAATGGATTGAAGCGCAGCCAGGCTCATAGAGCTATTCTGCGAATTTTGCTGGATGAACTGAATGCTGGATTCAATCCGCATCAGCATGGACTGAAGTGGCACCAGATTGGGATTGTCAATATACAACAGGGCATTAAACCAGTCGTTCCAGTAACCAAGCGTGCTGAATAAACCAATGGTCGCAAGTCCAGGAAGAGAGAGCGGAAGCACCATTTTTAAAAAGGTATAAAACTCGCCTGCCCCATCTATTTTGGCTGACTCGACGATGGCATCTGGCACGCTGGTGCTATAGAATGTGCGCAGGATCATAATATAAAAGGCATTCATAGCCAGCGGTAAAATCAAAGCCCAAATCGTATCCTTAAGCCCGAGCAATTGGGAAACGACCATATAGGTCGGGATCATTCCGCCATTAAAGAGCATGGTTAAAATTGCAAAAACCGAAAAAAATCTTCTATAACGGAAGCTCTTTCGTGAAATAGCATACGCATATAATGAAATAAGAATGAGACTGATCACCGTACCGATGACCGTTACAGCAATCGTCACCCCATAGGAGCGCAGTAGCGTATCACTGGTACGAAATATGAAACGATAAGCCTCCAGACTCCATTGGGACGGGAGTAACCGATATCCGTCCCGCGCCAGCGTTTTCTCATCGGTTAGGGAAATAATGACGACGAATAAAAAGGGAAATACACACAAGAACGCGAACACCCCTGCTACCACATTCAGAACAACATTCCAGCCCCGTGAAATATGATGGAAATCTCGTTTTTTTCTTTCTTTTCCAGAAGCCACAGTCCACACCCCTCTCCTCTTTTTTAGAACAAAGCGCTGTCTTTATCTATTTTTCGCACAACATGATTGGATAGGATGACGAGAACGAAGCCAACCACCGACTGATACAAACCTGCGGCTGTGCTCATCCCAATTTCCCCTGTCGTTTTCAACCCGCGATATACATAGGTGTCGATGACGTTCGTTACCGAATACAAGGTGCCCGAATCTCTTGGAACCTGATAGAACAAACCAAAATCCGCATAAAAAATCCGACCAACCGCAAGCAGCGTCATTATGATAATGATTGGCGAGAGCAAAGGGAGCGTCACATTACGAATTTGCTGCCATTTGCTGGCTCCATCTATCATGGCTGCTTCATACAAGGATTTGTCGATCCCCAAAATCGAAGCCAGATAAACGACACTGTTATATCCAATCGCCTTCCATAGACTGACTAGAATCAAGATATACGGCCAATAAGCAGCCTCCGAATACCACTGAACCGGCTCGATGCCAAACCCTGCGAGAATTTGATTCAGCATCCCCCGATCCATGCTCAGAAAGCTGAAGGCAAAGTAGCCCACAATGACCCATGACAGGAAATACGGGAGAAACATGCCTGTCTGGTACAGCTTCGCCAATCGTTTATTAATCAGTTCGGAGAGCAGAATAGCCATAGCTACCGAAAACACAAGTCCGAGAATAATAAAGACCAGGTTATACAAAAGGGTATTTCGCGTGATGACATAGGCATCGTTGTTATTGAACAGAAACTTGAAGTTATCCCAACCCACCCACTTGCTCGTATAAATACTGGCCCAGAATCCTTCCCTGTTAAAACGATATTGCTTGAAAGCAGCCACTGTCCCGACCAGCGGCAGATATGAAAAGAAGAAGAACCAGATAGCGCCGGGTAGCACCATGAACAGCATAACTTTGTTTCTCATCACATTTTTGAAAAATGCGGCCATAGGTATCCCCCCAATCTGTTATGAGAAAAGCAGCTAAAATAGCTATTGAAAAAAGACCGGGCGTAACTTACACCCGCCCGATCTCTCCTATATTTCACGACCTAAAATATTATTTGCTGTTTTTTTCCTTCCAGGCATCAAGCTGGGATTGCGCTTCCACCATCACCTTATCCAGACCAGCCTGCTTGAATTTCTCAATCACTTTCGGGAGATTCGTTTCCGGGTCCAGCGTGCCTGTCATCAGCGAAGCCCAAAATTGCTCTTTGACGTTCTGAACCGCTGCCATCTCCGTAGATACTTTACTGCTGTCAAAGTTGAAGCTCAGAATTGGAGAGTTTTTTCCTTCCGAATTGAACTTCTTGAATTGCTCCCATTTATCAGCCGGATCATTCGGATTCAGATACAACAGCATATTGTTGCCGAGTGAATACGAAGGCATATCATAGTTTTTGGAATTAGCCAGATTTTCGATATACTGGCCATCTGTTTTTTTGTAATGCACCCCTTCAATACCGGAGTCAACCATATTGCGTAATACCGGATCTGTATTCAGCAGGTTCAGGAACTGCATCGCCTTTTCAGGGTTTGCCGAGTTTGCCGAGATCGCCATAATGGAGCCCTGTACAGACGTATTGGTCACAATTGGATCGCTGGCAGGTGTCGATATCACCGGATAGCCGTAGCTTGCAGACCACAGGTTATCGGCCAGCGGTTGAGTTTGCGCACGATCCAGAAACCAGTTCCCGGACGTAGTTAAATCATTGGTCGAGCCTGTGGTTGCAGCTTCCGGTGATACGTATCCGGCCTTGTAATACTTATGCATCGTCTTCAGCGCCTGCTTCATTTCAGGCGTTTCCAAGATGTTTACGATCTTATAATCCGTGGTATCCAGTTTGACAGCCATCGGCAGGTTTTGAATGATATAGTCATATGGAACATAAGGAACATAGTTTTTGTCCATGCCGAATGCAGTTACGCCAGGCTCGTTTTCTTTAATCGTTTTGAGCAGAGGCTCCAGGCTATCCAATGAGCGGACATTTGAAAGGTCCAGCTTGTATTGCGTCAGCAATTTGTTATTGAACCGCCATACCTCTTGCTGCGGAAGCTCCTTATTGGCAGGAATGCCATAATGATGTCCATCCACCTTAGAGCCTTCCAGAAACGCAGGGTCAATCGTCTTTTTAAGATCCTGGCCGTACTTGTCAAGCAAGTCGTCCAGTTCCATGAAAGCGCCCTTTCTGGCATTTTGCACATAATCAAAGCCACCGGAAGCCGTGAATACAATATCCATGGGCTCTCCCGAAGCCACGTTCACCTGCATTTTTTGCGGGTAGTCGCCCCAATCGACCATTTTCATTCTAATCGTGGCGTTTATTTTCTTTTGGGTATACTTGCTAACCTCATCCATCACCCGATCTACATCTTTTTGAGGCGTACCAATGGTGTACCAGATCAGTTCTACCGGTTTTTCCGCTCCTCCATTCGTCGTTTCCCCGCCACCGCTGCTTCCTCCACAAGCACTGAGAATGAGCGTCAGCACCATACACATCACGAGAACAAGCGAGTAGCTTCTTTTGCTTTTACCCATGTATGATCCTCCCTTATGAATTGGAATTTGACCCTATCTTGTTCATTGGAAGTCGCTTATGGGATTTTTGCAAAATCCTCATTTATGAAGCAACTACGTTAACCTTAACTAATGTAAGCACTTTCATAAAGAAGATAAACTTAATAAAACAAGGTACAAATTAAAGAAATCCATGTACACCTGGTATTTATCCCAATCCTTTATAGTCTGTCGGGGAAATGCCCACATATTTTCTGAACTGCTTATAAAAATATCCCGTCTCCCAATACCCCACGTTCCGCGCAATTTCGTGTACCTTGAGATTGGTGTTTTTAAGCTGTTCCTTGGCTTTTTTAATCCGGTACTGATTGATATATTCAGCAAAGGTTTCGCCCGTTTCCTTATGAAACAACTGACCGAGATAAACGGGATGAAGGTGGTACTGGTATCCTAATATTTTTAATGATAGCTCCTTGGCATAATGAACATGGATATAGGACAGCACCTGACTTACGATAGGGTTTTTCATATCTTGTAGCAGTGAATTCACCGTCTCTGTCGCCACATGCTGAAGCGCACTCACCAGCTCTGCCAATGTCGTACAGCATTTTATCTGGTGAAGCCCCTGCTGAAACCGTTCCGACTCATTGGAATGCTTGATGTTCTCCAGCTCCATCTTGAACCGGATCACCAACTCCAGCGCCATATTCCGCAGTTCATCCGGGGTAACACTTTCGAGATGCTGAAGCTGCTCAAAATCACTCTGAATTCGTGCGGTAAGCGCATCTAGGTCTCTTGCTATAATCAGCTTCACATAATCCTTCCAGTCGATGGAACAAGTCTCACCAGCGTTGCCCTCGCTCTCCTCCAGCATTGTATAGTCAATGATCCGGCGGTCATTATATATCATAAAATATTCCAAAGATTTTTTAGCTTCATTATAGCTGCGTGGAGCTGCAGCAAGCGAACCGGCGCTGCCTATCCCGATATACACCGTTTCTTCCCCGTCCGTCGACCACTGAACAGAAAAATCCTCCAACAGCGTTAACAAGTCCTGTCTGCCCTCTTCATAATTCGGTAGTGCGGCAATGATTACACTAACCGCATCAACATCGCGAAACAATGTTAAATCGGGCTGGTGTTGAATGTACTGCCTTAACTGTTGATGCATTCCTGCCGAATCCCCTTCCGTCCGTAACACAGCTACCTCCATGAAGGGGATATTTAACGAAAAACCTATCAATTCAGCACGTTCCTGGAATTCTGTAGGCGCAATCTGTCCTGTCAGCCAACGGTACAACGTATTTTCCTTGAGAACCTGCACCCCAAACGTCTCATATTGTTGATCCAACCGGGACCTGTCCAACTTCTCCGTTGTATTGCATAAAGTGGATTCCAGTTCCTCCACATTAATCGGCTTCAAAAGGTAATTTTCGATGCCCAGCTTCATGCCTTCCTTCAAGTAATCAAATTCATTAAATCCGCTCAACACAATCGCCTTCAAGTCAGCATGCAGCTTTCTCGCCTCATGAATCAGCCTGAGACCATTCATCGTCGGCATAGAAATGTCCGTAATCAGTACGTCCACGGGTCTGGAGGCCAGCGCTTCCAGCGCTAAAGATCCATTTTCCGCATGTCCGACAATTTCTAGCCCAAAAGAGGTCCAATCCACAATATCGTATAATCCCTCAATGATAAAAGGCTCATCGTCTACAATAAATACTTTATACATATATGGCATCCATCCCTTCCCTGTTAGGGCATCGTACCCGAATCGTCGTTCCCTCGCCGCTGCGGCTCTCCAGTTCAATCCCGGAATCGGCTCCGTGTAAAAACCGAAGTCGGGTGTGCACACTGCGTAGTCCAAACATTTGTCCGTCTTCTTCCTGGCGTTCCAGTTCCTCCAGAATCTGTTTCAAACGCTCCCCTTCAATGCCCTTCCCATTGTCACGGATCTCAACCAGCAGAACCTCCCCCGTTTCACGCACTTCAATGGTCAGCACATTATCATTCCGATCGCTTTGTATACCGTGAACAATATAATTCTCAATAATGGGTTGAAGCATCAGCTTCATGACAGAACGAGTATACAACTCGGGGTCGACCGTAATCGTGTAATTGAACCTTTCCTTGTAGCGTATTCTGAACAACTCAAGATATAATCTGCAAGCCTCCAATTCATCTTTAAGCGTGTATATTTTTTTCTGCTGAACCAGGCTTTTGAACAATACCGATAAGCTATAGATCATTTCTCCTACATCCTTGGCTCCCTGGGAAATCGCCCTCATACGTATCACTTCAAGCGTGTTATACAAAAAATGTGGATGAATACGTGCCTGCAAGGCAACAAGCTCCGTTTGCTTTTGCTTGATCTCTGCTTTATACACCCGTTCAATATATAGATTAAGATCGTCCAGCATATCGTTGAAGCTTCGAGAGATTTGTCCCAACTCATCCTCTTGGGGGTCTTGGATACGAGCTGTAAGATCGCCATTTTTCACCTGACGAGTGAATTTAATAATCCGATTCGTTCGTTTAGCAAAGTTAATGACGAAAAAGGCAGGGAACAACACAGCAAATAGAATACAAACGGCACTGATTGTCAAAATCGTATTACGGATACCCCGATACGATTCCGCCATTTCCTCATTAGGGACAGCGCCAATCACGACATACCCTTCGTCCGGAGAAATCAGCTTGTTAATATACATATTTTGCTTCGCCTGAATGATCCCGGCATCGGAATCCACATCGTCATATAATGATCGGGTCACTTCCACATAAGGGTACGTTTTTCCGTAATAGTTATTCCTTGAATCGAACAGAACGGTTCCATGGGTGGACAGAACGATAATTTCTCCCTTCAGGTTGTTCCCGTAGCTGGCAAGTGCATTGGAGATACTTTTGGAATTTAGAAATACTAGAAGCTGACCGGTATTTTTGAGTGTTTGCTTATTGTTAATGGGGACTTGTAACGAATATAACGAGGGGCTCCACTGATCGACCGCCTTCCGAATCCAGTAATTCGGAGCAGAGACGCTTTTGCTTTCGGCAGCCATCACATCCGGTACAAAGGAACGCGCCGCATGCACCGGGAATTGCTTGAATTGCTTGCTCTCATTGAAGGTGGACAAATATTGCTGGTCGGCACTGTACAATATCAAATTGCTAATATCGCTATTTTCATCCAGCCAATTTTTAAAATAGGTGAGCACATCTGTTGAATAATCATGACTCTCCATGTACGCTTCGTCCATGCGGTGCTGTACATATTCGGAATACGCGTGGTCCATAAAAAAAGAAACGTTCATCGAGAGCGCCTCATTCCGGTACATATCCCGCACCATGTTCTGAACGGATTCATGCCGGAGATGGATATAGCGGTCAACACTCTCCATCGCTGCTTTCTGGGTATCCAGTTCCCGTCGAACCATGGATTGCGAAATGGAAATATACGTGACATATGCAATCGTAATAATTGACAAAATGGCAATACAGGAGAACAACAATAGTATCCTCAGGAACATGTTGTTTTTAAAATAAGCTGTGTATCTATTGCCCCTTTTCATCGTATAAGCCCTCCAGGATCGTTCATGCGTAAATAAAGTATACCATTCCTTCGCTGGATATAAGTAAGCGCATTCATGAAAATGAGGATTTTCTTTAATTTAAACGCCATATCTTTAATTTAGCCTCTATGTAAAAACCGTTTTATTGATTATCTTTAGGGGGATAAATACTCGTTAGGGGGATGAGCTATGAAACGTAACAAGGTTCACAAGTTCGCTTTAAAATGGACTGCGCTGGTTTTGACTTCTGTCCTGTTAAGTCAAACCCTCTCTCCATCCGTTTATGCAGGCGATACCCTCCCATATGAAGGAGAAAGCGCCAAAGGGCCGAATCAGCCTTATCAGCACGGATACGCCAGCTCACATATTTTGGACTGGACTCCTACCAAAGATGTCTATGGAGATATGCTTCGCGCTCGCGTCCCTCTGCAACAACGTAACAGCTCCTTCGCCGCTACACAGGCCCAACCTGCTTTAAGCCCTGACACGCAAATGTTTACACTTAGCGGCGATTATGGAAACGCTTTTTTTGATAGCTATTCCTATACCAATAAATTCAGTCAATACTTGTTTAACTATTGGCAGTATACCGACTATTACGGCTATTGGCACGGCATGCCTACCGCCCGTGTACCCGAAGAGCTATACGATCCCCAAAAGGATTGGACGGAAAAATGGTTCGAGTTCGGCATTCTGAACATTCCAAATCCGGGTTATACAAATGCGGCGCACAAAAACGGCGTTCTCTCCATCGCCTGTATTTTTTTCTCGGATAATGACCGTGGACCGCAAACGTATAAGCAAATGCTCGTGCAGGATGCTCAGGGTGGATTTCCGATAGCTAAAAAATTGATCGAAATGGCGAAATATTATGGCTATGACGGCTACTTCATCAACCAGGAGGAAGCTTCTAAAGGCGTAGCTACAGAGGACATCCCCCGTTACAAGCAGTTTATGAAATACTTGCGAGATCAGGGCATGTATGTGCAATGGTACGACTCCACCGTAAACGAAACCGGTAAAATTGCTTATCAAAATGAGTTTAATGCCGTGAACAGCCCGTTTGTCAAAGACAAGCAATACGGACAGGTGTCCGATTCTATTTTTCTCAATTATTGGTGGGACAAAGCGAAGCTGAAAAGCTCCCGCGACCATGCCAAGCAATTGGGTCTGGACTCTCTTAAAACCGTTTTTGCTGGGATTGAGGGCGGGAACGGTGACTTTGGCAGATGGAAGCAAAAATACGATCTTCGTCTGAATATCGGTGATAACGGGCAGCCAATGAACAGTATCGCGACGTTGGGAGCAGATTTCACACATAATGCGCTGGATGAAGAGTTTGGCGGACAGGACACCAATCGCAGAGCTGACAATGCGTATCAATGGATGACCTTTATCCGCGACCGTGTCTGGTGGTCAGGTCCGAATCAGAATCCCGTCCGTGCACAAAGAAACCCAAGTGTAGATTTGTCCGATGTAAAAGCTTCGGGCGCAAACTGGGACGGTATCGCGGCATATATCGCCGAACGTTCTGTCATCCGTGGCTCCCATTTTAATACCAGCTTCAATACCGGACATGGCTTGCAGTATGTCGTGAATGGAGTCATCTCCAATCCCAAGGAATGGTCCAACATCAATATTCAGGATATCCCGGTAACTTGGCAATGGTGGCTCGATACCAAAGGTAAACCGCTCTCGGTTGACTATGACTATGGTCCGAATTATACCAAAGGCACTCGGTTTACCTATCAGCCTGTGGGCGCTTATCAGGGTGGCAGCTCCCTCGTCGTTAACGGAGAGCTGAATTCAGATAACTTTTTACGCCTGTATAAAACGGATCTGTCGGTAAATAAGAATTCAAACTTGTCCATCACGTACAATAAGCCTTCCTCCGATGACAGCTCGGTGCTGAGTATCGGACTTATTTTCAAAGATAACCCCGGCCAAGTCGTAAAAGTCAGCATCCCTAACTCTGGTAAACAAACCACGGGCTGGGTAAGCCACAATCTGGACTTGAGTGCCTATAAAGGAGAAACAATTGTAGCTTTGGGTTTATCTTTTGATAACGCAAATAAAACAATCAAAAACTATCAGATGAATATCGGCCAAATCAAGATAACAGACCATTCTGTCCTGAAACCAGCCGCGCCGACGGGATTCAAAATCACCAAGGCACTGACCGATACGAACGAAATGCTTGTAGCCTGGGACCTTGAGGATTACTCCAAAGTTAAACAATACAATCTGTATGAGAACGGCTCCTATATCGGCGGAATTTATGACTCATCCTATTATATTAAATCCCTAAACCATAAATCCGGTGAATTAATGCTTACTGCAGTTGGGGGTGATGGAACGGAAAGCGAACCGGCTCGATTAAGCTACGATCTGAATGCTGCCGTCAGTCATATTAAGGTGGAGACTCAAGAAAACGGTGAGGCTACAGTAACGTGGAAAAATCCCTCTGAAGCGGACGGAACGGTTAAATTGACCTTGATCACCGACTATACGGACACCGTATTCCATAAAACCATTACGTCGGACAATGGCGCTGAAACGGCTACGTTTACCGATCTGCCCACAAACGGTGATAGCTACACACTACGTATCGCTATCGGCAATCATGAACCTGTAGCATACACTGGGTATCTCGCAGACACGACGATAGAGCCTTATGTAAAAGAGAATGTGACGGTCACTGGGTCAACGTATACGCTTGCTCTACCAACCTTGAAGGACTGGCATCGTTTATATGTATACGAAAACGATGTGCCCAAGCAATTTGGCGTAACTTATGTATCGAAAAAGTTTCCTTACATTGTCCGGGGAAGAACAAAATTAAGTGAACTGACTTTTACCCCTACTTCTCGTACCAGCTCGCTAAAGATCGTGCTTGAAGATTATGCCGGCAATCAGGCCACAACATATGTAAGATAGCTTTGTGCAAGAATCCCATGGTCCTGATTGTGTATCGCATATCCGCTACAAACAGTCCCAATGAAGAGTTCCTTCAAGGGGACTGTTTGTAGACTTCTCACTATTGGCTATATATTGGGCAGAATCATGCAGGTATCAATACAATGCCCATTTTTCCGTACACAGCTCTATAAATGAATGGGCAACCTGTTCACATTCGTCATATCCCAGACTACCAGAATGAGCGAAAAGAACGGGATACTCATTGTTTCTTTTTTCCTCTCTCATATCAAACATATAGTGGTTTCCGCACCCATCCATTGCAAACGACACAGCACCCGGCATATATTCCGGCAACTCGTAGGCAAGGTTCATTTCTCTCAAATCTTCGGTATTGAAAAACTGAAAATAACGTTCTCCATTTTGAAACTCCCCACCATTAGAATATTTCAAAAACTCCATATAGCTGTCAGGAAATTGTCCTTGGGGCAGATGCCAGCCCACAGGATCTAAAGGTTTATATTGATCATAGAAAGGAGACGACTTTGGAAAAGGGTTCACTTGTCTTTGCTTGATTTCGTGAATCTCTTGCTCGGATAGCTTTATGTTCCATGTTTTCAAAAAATTCGCGATTTGTTCATCAGTTGCTTCCTGACTTATTACAAACGGTTGTTCAAATTGAATACTCCACATATGTGCCAACCTCCATGCCTTGATGCCTCTAAGAGTTGTTGTTTCTACCGAGCAAGCTATTCCTTATCCACTACCGCCTGCCATGCTTTTGTAATGTCTATAGGCGACTTGCTGCTGGTCTCCCCTCCACCTTCTTGGGTCCATAGCGGCGGATAATATGCAAATACCTCTCCCGGCTGAAGTTGCTCCATATCCTTCTGCCAACCGTTCCAGCGGAATGTCTGGTAGAACAAGCCCAAATCTCCCTCAGCCAACCAGCTCAAGAAACCGGAATAGGCCAGCTCAGTGGATTCCCATTCCAATGCATCTGGTGCAAAATAGTAGATATGACCGCTACGTCCGAATTTCCTTATATCCAATCCAAAAAATCCACCTGCTGCATCATAGGCCACCATTAGCATCCCCTCAAGCGCAGGAACACTTTTCGGCTCTTGAAGCCCGTTCCATGAGGTCAAGCTACCGAAAATTCCAGAGCCACCCGCACCCAGCAAGGTGATCCAACCGTAATCAAACACGATTCCTCCTGTCTCATAGGCAACTGTTCCCAAATACGATTTCGTACTCACCTGCAAACGGTACAGCGTGTCCCCTGGAGCGGATTCCGATTCGGTCGATACAATGTGATGTGAATTCCGGCCTTCTTTCAGAATATTTCTGACCTCTTCCCATGCATGGTTATCCTTATCCACCAGTTCATCAACCGTTAAAGTATGCATGTTCATTCCCCTTCCCGCATATCCCAAAATTCACTTTCAACCTGCGAACTGATTTTTGAAAACCTGCGTTTGATCTAAAATCACCCACTGATTCACTTCGTCGTATCCTTTTACAATTGCCGTGACCTCATGCTTCGGATACATCCACTCGGATGGTGTCTTTTCCTCATATGTACGAGTGTCTGACAATCCGACCGCATGATGCTGGAAAATATGAATAAGCGTACCGTGTGGAAAAAATACTTCAATATAACCCTTTACCTTAGTTCCAACGGGCAGTGCATTTTTGATTTGATGCCATTCCTGGTTCAAGGTGTGAAGATAATTGGACCAGACTTCTTCAAACTCTTTTTTTGTAATTTGCGTATAATAGGGCTCTGTATATTCAATCGCTTTCTCAGCTAATAAGAAATGATACTGCTCGTGCTTGCGATTAGAGGCGATATACGTGCCGTCATCCTGGATAACAATTTGTCGATAAGCTATTCCATCCGAATCTATTTCAAAATACCAGGTTCCCATGCCTGGTTCCGGGCAATCCTTAAGATATTTCATGGGCCCCTCCTATTAAAAAATTCAATTCGTTTGTATCACTTTTTCCCGCCATAGGTTCTTGCCAAATATGCGAGATATTCCGAACGCGTGAGTCCTCCCGTTTGACGGTTGAACTCATCATACGAAATGTCTTCCGGGAATCCGAATTCGGCCAGTGCTTTTCGACGCTCATCCTGATGTAACGGATTATCCAGCGTTTTGTGCCACTCCCGCTCTTCCCAGGAGCCAAAACAGTCGGCAACGATACCTGAATAAGCACCGTTATTTGAAAATTTTCGCGAGGACTTGAACACGGTCTCCCCTTCCGGTTTGGAAACCGTGCCCGTTCCCCAGGACAGACTATATGTTTTTTCTTTTCTACTATCCGTACTACAGCCATAGCCGATGGGGAACACAATATCCTCTTCCACTAACAGCTTATGCCCTACTCGCTCATAGGCACCCCGCATAAAGGAATCATCCATAACAATCCAGGTCGTTTCGGATAATGGGGCGGATGTGATAGATTCCAAAGCTGTTGAACGGTCACGACTCGTAAACAAATATGGACGTACGAATAAAGGCATGGTCATGACACTGTTCCAAATGCTCTCCTCTGCAAACAACTGATCCTTTTGCATTTGGCGCAAATCTCCAACGACCAGCACATATCCATCTGTGAAAAGGTCTATTTCCACGCGGAAGATGTCTCCTGGGACCGTTTTATAACGCTGGTTTTTCATATGCTTCAACCGGTGCAACCTGCGATCGTAATCCTTGGGCACAAGTGACGGATATTGCTGAAGCCAATCGATGATCTCTTCTTTACTATGTAAATGCTCACATCCCGTAATAGGGAGTTTCACACCCGTTTTGCTATTCACAGCAGTAACATAACTAAGAGGACGATCCCTTCGAATGCCTGCTGAAAAGGTCACGCCTTCTGCCTTGATGCTCGAAACACTTGTGTAATTCAGCTTTTTCTCTTTGCCACGAGCCGTTTTAGGCAAAACAAATGCCCGGTCACGCGTAAAAATCTCTACATCGGTTTCTCCATAAGTATCCTCAGTGGAAGAAATTCGCTTGCGAATAACGTCTCCATCCACACAAATAAAGTATCCTTCTTTAATTTCTACCACATCCAAATGCTCTTCCAGCGCCTCCAGCCCGAAGTACGGCCGTAATGCGTTCGTTAGCCAACTATTCATCTGTTCCTCCAGTTTCGAGTACATTTCAATGCACCCAGGCTCAATTTTCCCAAAGATTATAACATAACGCAGCATGTAGCTCGTTTATTCATACACTGTTCCAGCTTGGACCAACTCTTCCTGAATCCAGCTACTGCTGGTGGAAAGCTGGCGCAAGTCGGCAGAGATCTGTTTGACCTGCTCTTGCAATACGTGTGACTGATCCGTTCCTTCCAGAAAGCGACTCAAAAAATGAAGAAATACGTCTACCTTCCTAAGCAGCATCAATATAGGCACAGCATCAATCTCGGTGTGGCTTAAATGAACCTGGCGGCTGAAGCCCCGGCAAAAATCCCGAACTGCTGTCGTCTCCTCTGGTTGTCCCAAAAATCCTGATAAGATGACCGCCGGCTCCATGACCCGAACGTCTAGCGTACAAAATTCGAAATCAAGCAGTGCAGTTACTAGACTATGATCAGAATCCTTTACTAACAAATTGGAAGCGTTCAAGTCTCCATGTACAAGCTGATGCGGCAACTCTTCCAATGCATGAAGCGAATCTGTAATCTCTTCATAAGCTTCCCCTATTAATCGCAGTTCTTCATGCAAATCCTTTAGAGGCTCAGGCGGATGTAAACAAAAGCCCTGAACCGTTTCCCGGTTACACAACGGATAGGATTGCTGCAAAGCATAATACGGTCGATAGACTGGAGTCATATCAAGATTGAATGTCGCAAGCACAGCCGATAATTCCCCCGTAGTCTCGCCCAAAGTATAGGCAAAGCTTGAATCCTGCTCCAGGGGTGATATGCCTTCTATGTATTCGAACAGACACACATATTTACCGCTTTCCGTCTCCAGTTGAGCAAGCGTCTCTCCCGTGACCGTCGGAATAGGCGTGGGTGTCCTGAACGATAGTGAATGCTTACTCAGCTCCTGCAAAACTGCATGCTCAAATTCAATTTTGTCCCGATCCTTGTGTGTATCGTAGACGCGCAGCACTCCGTTTCGCCCACCACTCTTAACAAAATACGTCGTATTATTCCAACCCCCGGTTCGTTTCTGCAGCGTTCCGTTCCACTCCGGCCAGTGACGTCTTAGTATTGCTTCCAAGGATGTATCCTCCCTTATAAACACCAGCTTATGAATTTGCAGATATTATAACAAATATAGACGCCCATTAGAATTGGACGTCCTTGTAATCCTTCATTTCCTCAACTGTTTGTTTCGGATATTTTGCGGGGTGGCACCATACGCTGTTTTAAACTTTTTATAGAAAAAACTCATGCTGTTATATCCCACCTGCTTAAATATCATTTCGAACGGCAGATTGGTATTCACTACCAAAGAATAGGCTGCATTGAGTTTAATGTTGGCAATAAGCTGAGTGTAAGTAAGACCGGTTACTTTTTTTAACTTATTACTTAAATACGTGCTATTGTAATTAAAATGGTTAGATAATTGCTGTAGGCTTAAATGCTGATAGTGCTCTTCCATGTAATTCAGAATAGAGGTAATATTATTTTCCTGCTGGTTTAAGTGAATATTATGCTCGCTTTCCAATACACGGACCAATTCTCCAAATACAATTTGCAAATAAGCCTTCACCAATTCCATCGAATCCTCTTGCCTGGAATAATATTCGATTAAGATTCTACGCAATATATATTGAAGGTTCTCATTATGCTGCGACTCAAAAATAATAAAGTGATTATGGTGCTGATGCTGGAGGACAGAGTTGGCTAGAAATTCGCCAATCAGGCTTTTTTTCTTAGATAGCCGCTGCAGAAATAGGGATGAAATTGTTTCTCTTTGTAGCAAGATATTAATCAGTATATCGTCTTCTCCCAAAGGAGCGATGCTGTGCGGCACATCCTTATCCAGGACACATACTTGGCCTTCACAAAGCTGAATTTCTTTGCCTGCTATGATTTGATTGCACTTACCTGAGTAAACATAGTTTAATTCGATAAATTCATGCATGTGCTCCAGCATCGGAGCAAATCTATTGTGCTTGCTAATATAAATATCATGTTCTCCAAAGAAAAATAAAGCGGGCATACGGTATATATTCTGATTTATATCAAAAAAACGCTCATTCTCCGATTCTTTGGAGAGATCATTAATCACCTGATTGTTTTGCTGTTGTAAAAGTTCAATTTCCGTTTTGTTTCTCAGCAACTGATCCAACTCATGAAGGTTCATAAACACTGACTCCTCCTTCACTATATGATGGAAAACGGGCGGTTCTCCGCCCGTTGAAAAAATTACTATATCGGATACATCCCATTAACTGTGGACTGCCGCTTGAGTTTTGCTTCCCTTTCCTCTAATAGCGATTCCCAGACAAAGGAGTGCCGCAATCGTAAATACAATCGCAGAAACAAGGAAGGAAAATGAAGCCGTTTCATTTCCAGACAACACGCCAACTAACTTGATCACATAAGGCGAAGCAAACGCTCCCAAATTGGACCCTACCATCGCAATGGAAATGGATAAAGTCTCACTGCCTTTAGGTACGATTTTAGTTAGTATGGTAAAAATATAAGGAATAAACAGCGCAAAACTAAAGCCAATGATCAGCATGGCAACGGTAACCATGGTAACATTCTGAGCAAACCATAGTAGTACAAAACCAGTTGCTGTTAATAGACTGGAGATAAAGGGAGCGTAATTTCTAAACCATTTATAGATTCTACCAAACAGGAAGCCCGCAATCATGGTGGACAAGGAAAACAGCGTTAACGCAGTTCCTAAAAAACCAGCATTGGGCATGCTCTTTTCAGCAATCATAATGCCTGTTTTGGTATATACAATCATGATAAAAGTCATAAACAGAAAAAGTGCAGCCCCTAATCCAAGTACAGGTATGGATATTCCCCCGCTCTTGTGACCCTTTTCTGTCGAGTTCTCTACTGTAGGCTCCCCGCGCTCTGGTTCGGGAATGATCAGAAAGAATAATAGCGCAATAGGAATGGTGATTCCATAGCATAAAAAAGCGAACTGCCAGTCAATTAGGGCGAGCTGCCCTGCCACAAAGGTAGCCAAACTGCTTCCGAGTCCTTGAACGGCGCTTTGAAAGCCTACTAATTGAGCACGTTCATCCCCTTCAAAAAAATCACTAATTAAACTGACGGCCAGTGAATTGAACATCCCGAGACCTGCACCTAGTACCAAACGCAGCGCAAGAATCCATGTAATATTCGTCGTGAACATGGGAAGTATTCCGCCGATGACTACGAGCAAAAGCCCTAGCAGGACTGTATTTTTTTTACCCAATCGAGAAGAAATCGGGCCACTCAATAGCACAAACAGCATCATCGAGAAGGATGGAATCGTGACTACGCTTTCAATCAGCGAACTGGAGACGCCTGATAATTGGTTCAGCATCATTGGTATGACAGCCGAAATGGCACTCGCTGACGTCAGGACTAAGGAAATGGATAGCAACGCCGTTTTAAACAAAACTTTGTTCTTTATATTCATTAAGCTCTCACCTCTAGTCTATGTTATTTAGCCTCTAGTTGCATCTGTACTGGAACGTATACTGTCCAGAACCGACCGTAAACGTCATTTCATGATCTCCGCTCCTTTGGAAAATCGCCTGTTTCCCTGTAGAACCTAATTTCCCAGCCAGCTCCTGTGGAACATCACCAGGCGGATACTGAATCGACGGATATTGCATAACAATGATTTGCTGTAGTGCATCCGGCTCCATAACGCCCGGAAGTGTAATCTCAGCCGTCGTATTATGTGGTACGTGAACCGTCATCTTCATTTCTTTATTCACGATTTCCCATTGGACTTCAAGCGTGCCATATGGCGTCTCCAGCTTGCCATGGGCCGAAGTAAGATTGGCAGGCGGTTTAGGAGCTAAACGTGATTTTTTATAGCCCGCTTCAAGCACATCGATTCCGGCAATATTTTGGTACATAAAGTCTCCTACTGAACCGTACGAATAGTGATTGAACGAGTTCATATCGGTGCTCCAGAACGAGCCATCCACTTTGATGCTGTCCCAATGCTCCCACATGGTCGTTGCTCCCCGTTCAACCTGATAGAGCCATGAAGGATAATCATTTTGAAATAAAATGTTATAAGCGACATCCGTATAGCCATGGTCGGATAAAACCAGACATAGATAGGGGGTGCCCACAAAGCCGGTATCCAGATGCATATCATTTTTTTCGATGAGCCGTACGAGCTCCTGGATCACTTGCGTTTTATACTTTTCTGGCACCAATCCGAAGTGCAAAGCCACAACCTGTGCAGTCTGGGTATTGGAGGTCAATTTGCCCGCGTCATCGAAGTAGCGGTTCGCAAAAGCCATTTTAATCCCCTCATGTAAGTTTTTATATGTGTTGTAATCGGTATAACGATTCAGCAGTTTGGCCGTCTGTGCCAAAATATGAGTCGAATACGCAAAATAAGCAGTGGCCACTAGCGTTCCGTCCGTCGCCCCAAAATAGCTTCCTTCCTCGCTATCCAGCGCAAGCCAGTCTCCCAGCTGCAAACCGGTATCCCAAAGACATTCTTCGTCCCCTTGGGCGCGAATATAATCCACCCATGCTTTCATACTGTCATACTGCTGCACTAAGATTTGCTTATCCCCATAGCATTGATATAGGGTCCACGGACATATAACCGCCGCGTCTCCCCATGCTGCCGTCGTTTTGTCCATATTATCGGCAAAGGTTCCTTTGAGGACATCCGGCACTACAAAAGGCACTGCCCCATTTTCCAGCTGGTTGTAAGCCAAATCCCTAAGCCACTTTCGGAAGAAGGAAGCCGCATTCATATTGAAGCTGGCAGTTCTAGCAAAAATCTGTGCATCGCCGGTCCAGCCTAATCGCTCATCACGCTGCGGACAATCGGTTGGCACATCCAGGAAGTTCCCCTTTTGCCCCCACACAATATTGTGTTGAAGTTGATTCAGCTTTGGATCAGATGTCTCAAACACCCCGATCGTCTCCATGTCCGAATGCAGAACAACACCCGTAAAATCTTCAATCGTAACGCCATCAGGAAAGCCCTCAAGCTTCACATATTGAAAGCCTTGAAAAGTGAAATGCGGCCTAAATATCTCCGTCCCCTTCCCGCTACAAATGTACGTAATCTGCTGCGCTGCATCCCGAATATTATCTCTGTAAAAGTTCCCTTGCTGATCCAGCACTTCACCATGAACCAGATTCAGAACCGTACCTTCGGGGGCTTCCACTTTAAATTCCAGCCAACCTACCATATTTTGACCCAAGTTAAGCACCAGCTCACCTTTAGGAGTTCGAATGAGTTCAACAGGCTTCAATCGGTTCATCACACGGACAGGTTCGTTCTCCTGAGCAATCAGATGACTTAACGGGAACGAGACGACCTGCATCATTTTCCGTTCGGTTAAGGAGCTATGTTCGGCTACCTGCTGCTCAAGTCGGGCATCATAGATTTCGCCGTTATAAATATCCGACATTAAAATGGCACAGCTTGTTTCCTCCCAGGAAGAATCAGAGCAAATGACTTCAGAACGGCCATCTTCATAACTAATCTTCATTTGAAATAACAATGCATTCGTGTTCCCGTAGGTGTCCTTGCGCTTTTGCCAGCCCAAATAACCGCTGTACCAGCCTTCTCCCACCGTGGCTGTGATTCGATTATGTTGTTCTCGAATGGTAGAAGTCACGTCATATGCTTGCACCTGGACACGATCGTTATAATCCGTCCATCCCGGGGTAAAGTAGGCATCGCCCACCCTTTGTCCATTGAACTCCAGTTCATACAGCCCAAGACTTGTAGCATAAATGACTGCTTTTTTCACTTTTCCCTCAACCGAAAAATATTTGGAAGCGGCAAAAGGAGCTCTTGTCTGAAACTGTTCATGGATGCTCCGCTCCTTCACTGTGATCCATTGTGCTTTCCAGTCCTGCTCATGGAGCAGCCCCATCTCCCAAAAGCCGGACTCACTCCATTCCGATTCTTCCGGTTCTGTGTCACCTGCTCCCTGAGCCCATACTTTTACTCGATAATAATATCTTTGTCCTGATTCCAGCGGGGGGCCTTCATAGGGAAACAAAATGGATTGATCCGAATAGGTAAAATGATTCCAAATCAGCGGTTCAAAAGTGGGATGAACGGATACTTGCAATTGGAAACGTTTTTGAGAAACATACATTTTTTCAGATTCGATCTGCCAACTTAACCGCGGTTTTAGACAACCCAATCCAATCGGATTATTTAAATGCTCGCATCTAAGCGCTTTCACTTTTAGCATTCTTATGTCCTCCCTGAGGTCTTCTTTTGTATTTCTATATTCAAATTAAAACGCTTCCATTGATTGTGCGCAATGTTGTATCCCTGCATGTTATATGCTTGATTTACAGGTGTTGAAATTCCACCCCTTATATTGAATCTTAAAATGGATTTATTAGAAAAATATGTGCGTTTGCAGAGCAGCTACACTTAAAAAAGCCCGAATCCGTTAGAGAAGGATTCAGGCTTGATTCTTGCTAGAAGGTCTATCTATTCTTTTTCAGTTGGCTTATGCTCGTCCGGCTATCGCTTGTTCCGGCGTGGAAGCTGGATACAAGTGACAGGCTACCTGTCGCCCTGGTGCAGCTTCGGCAAAGATGGGCTGTACTTTGCTGCATATCTCCATGGCTGCCGGGCAGCGATTATGAAACGCACAACCACTTGGCGGATTTTCTGGACTGGGCACATCCCCTTTAAGTACAATCCGATCACGCTCCGCTTCCGGATCAGCTACAGGTACCGCAGACATTAGCGCCTTTGTATACGGATGCAGCGGCTCTTTGAACACTTCTTGGGTCGGTGCGAGTTCGACCAGCTTGCCCAGGTACATCACACCCACGCGGTCGCTGATAAATTTTACGACCGACAGATCATGAGAAATGAACATATACGTCAGGTCATATTGTTTTTGCAGGTCCTTCATCAGATTGAGCACTTGCGCCTGAATCGACACATCGAGGGCCGAGACTGGCTCGTCACACACGATAAATTTGGGATGAAGCGCCAGTGCACGTGCGATCCCGATCCGCTGGCGTTGACCACCCGAGAACTCGTGCGGATAACGATGTGCGTGATAAGGAGACAATCCGACCACTTCGAGCAGCTCTTCCACCCGCTCTTTGAGCTGCGTTTTGCTTAGCTTTTCATGCGTGATGAGCGGTTCTTCCAGCACCTGCTGTACCGTCCATCTGGGATCAAGCGAAGCAAACGGATCTTGAAACACCATCTGCATATCCGTTCTGAATTTGCGCAGCTGCTCTGTGTTTAGCTTACGTATATCCGTGCCGTTAAACAGAATCTCTCCATCCGTCGGTTCGATCAATCTGAGAATTGCCCGTCCAGTTGTGGATTTGCCGCAGCCGGATTCTCCCACGATTGCCAGGGTTTCACCCTGCTGTACAGTCAGGTTAATACCATCCACCGCTTTGACTGCTCCCACTTGTTTGGAAAAAAGTCCTTTTTTGATCGGGTAGTGTTTTTTCAAATTACGTATTTCAAGCAGTGTACTCATGATATCCCTCCTGCTGTAGCAAGCAACGGCTTTTGTGTCCGGGTTCCACTTCTGTAAGCTCCGGGGCCTCTGCACGGCAAATTTCCTTGGCAAACTGACAACGTGGTGCAAAGCGGCAGCCATGTGGCATATCAAGTGGGTTGGGAACCTGGCCCGGAATGGAAGCCAGACGCTCCTGATCACTGTTTAATTGTGGCAGTGAAGCTAGCAAACTTTGTGTATATGGATGCTTGGGCTCTTTAAAAAGCGTTTTTACATCGGTTTCTTCTACCACTTGTCCGGCGTACATAATCACGACCCGATCGCACATTTCAGCAACGACACCAAGGTCATGAGTAATCATCAGAATGGAAGTTCCTTCGGACTTCTGCAGCTCACGCATCAAGTCAAGAATCTGTGCTTGAATGGTTACGTCTAGTGCCGTTGTCGGTTCATCGGCGATCAGCAGCTTCGGATTGCACACCATCGCCATCGCAATCATCACCCGTTGGCGCATCCCGCCCGAGAGTTCATGCGGATAAGAAGCGGCTACTTTTTCTGGACGTGGAATTCCCACTTTCGTCAGCATGTCCACAGCCATGTCTTTCGCTTTGTGTTTGCTTACACCGTGGTGGTATCGGGCAGACTCCGCAATTTGCTTGCCGATTTTGAACACAGGATTTAGCGAAGTCATCGGCTCCTGAAAAATCATGGCCATCTCGTTGCCACGAATCGAGCGCATTTTCCGCTCCGAAAAATCCAGCATGTTTTCACCGTTAAACCGTACTTCACCAGCGGCTACTTTCCCAAGTCCCTTGGGGAGGAGCTGCATAATGGAAAGGGAGGTAATGCTCTTGCCGCACCCGGATTCGCCAACGATTCCGAGTGTTTCGCCTTTGCCAACCGATAGATCGACGCCGTCCACAGCCCGGATGGTGCCAGCCGCAGTCTTGAACTCCGTCCGGAGGTTGGTTACTTCAAGCAGTTGTGCCATGCCCTCTTCCTCCTCCTTGTCCATCATTGAACCTTCATGTTCTTTTTAACTTAGGGAATAAAGCTTATTCAGACTTGCCCATCGTTTGCAGATGCTTCATGGTACCGTACAGTTTAGTAATATGTTGAAACTCCTTTTCCGAATGAAAAGAGCATTGCCCACGTCCATAAGCTTTGGCTGTTTCTACAGCCAATTTAGCCGCCAGCGCAATATCGCTTTCGTGGCTGGCCCCCGTTGCACTGCCTGGGACAGGAGCAGCGGCCGTGATGGCTACACCAACCACTGGAGCGGAAGTTGCCACCGCTGGTTGCAAAATGCTGTTGATGTGATACAGGTCGTTACCATAAGGTGTGATGTCCTGCGTAGTTACAGCAAACGTGACACACGGTTCGCCAGTAACGGTCTGAACAATATCGACGAGGTCTTCACTAATTCGTAGCACATAGCCTTGACGTACCGTCGGGGAAATGGCAATACCTTTATGGTTAATGACCCGATTCCCTTTGGTCGTATCAATGGATAGGATCGCTTCCATTTCGGGTGTCACTTCATATTTGTTCATCGTCAAAATATCTACGGGTGAATCCATAAATGGAACCGGATCATGGGGCTGAGTGGGTGCATCTGGACAAATATGTGTACAGATGATCACATCTCCGTCAAGCACATCTCCTTTGGACTGCATGCTCAGAAGTTTAGCCGCCGCCGAAATTGCCGCTGCCGCACCGTCACCATCGGATACAAATCCGATCATTTCCGGTCGTGCTCCAAGTCCACCAAGTCGCCCTACTACACCCAAGGTTGGAGAATCGCCCCCCTGAATGCGACCCGTTTTACCGGCAATGACAATTTTAATAAAATCCGTAGAGCCCTTTTCACCTTTCACGGTGGAGACCGTAATCTCCGCTTGACCCAGTTGTTCCAAATAAGCTTTGACTTCTGCCCCGCTGGCAAACGGACTATCCAAAAGGTCATAGACTTCAAAAACTTGTTTCATCATACGGCAGATCCCCTTATGCTTCTTTTTGTGTTGTTTTCAGATATTTAAGCGCCGTCAAGGCGTATACTTTCGCAGATTGAATGATCTGCCATACCGGAGCTTTTTCATTAAAATTGTGAATGGTCGACAGTTCGGCAGGCCCGTATTGCAATACCGGGATATTGTATTTGCGGAATGCACGTGCATCGCTGGTTGCCCATTGCAGTACGCCATAGGCCTCTTTACCGCTGACCTCAGCGATAGATTCCACAAGCTCCTGTACAATCGGCTCGGTTGGAGGGGTCCAGTTGGCATTACCATAAAATCCGAATTGTTTGGGTTCCGCGTCAATGCCAACACTTGCAAGCAGTTCTTTGGCTTTGGCCAGTACATCCCGGTGGTCTACGCCAAATGGAACACGGGAATCCACTTGCACTGTGCAACGGTCCGCAACCACATTGACTTTGGTGCCTCCCTGGATCGTACCAATGTTCACTGTTACATGATCAAACGCTTGTCCATAGCTTGGGTTCTCCCGTTCACTTGCATAACGCTTGGAAATTTCAATGATCTCTTTGACTTCTTCCGGGATGTCCGGCTTGATGTCCCACAGTTGTTGCAGCGCTTCAATCCCTTTTGCTGCCTTCAAAATAGCACTTTCACCTGCTATCGGCTGCAAACTGCCATGACCCGGTGTGCCTTCAACGGTAAATTCAAACCAGCAGCTTCCTTTTTGCCCGATGGTCGGGTTTTGCGGGCCTGAAGGCTCTGCGATCACAGCAGCTGTTCCTTCAATCAGCTTTCTTTCCAGCACCCAAGGTACTCCAAGATGTCCCCCGGTTTCCTCGTCTGGAACTACAAGCAACGACAACGCACCTTCGAGTGGTACGCCTAGTTTGGAGAAAAGCGCAACGGTAAATATTAATCCGCCCAGTCCTGCTTTCATGTCCGAAGCACCGCGACCCAGGAGGTAGCCATCACGTATCTCACCACAAAACGGATCAAAATCCCAACGAGTACGGTCCCCTGCCGGCACAACGTCTGTATGCCCACAGAAAATCAGTTTTTTTCCGTCCGCCGTTTCAGCGCCATAATCAGAAATGAGATTCCACATATTCGGCCCGGATTCATGCACCGTTGTTTCTATACCTGCTTCTTTAAGATAGTCCATAATGAACTGACTAATTTCGCGTGAATCACCTGGAGGATTTTCCGAAGGAAACTGAATCAACCGCGAGCATAGCTCAAGCAATTCGTCCTGCCGTTTATCTATTTCATCAAGAACTAACGTTTTCCAATCTGTCATTTCCATTCAGTCCCTTCACGTTTTTCATTTAGCCAACTAAATTTTTTACGATCCATCGGGATCAGCTTCATACTTCAGGTGTAAAATGATAGCCTTCGGCTGTAAAAACCGAAGGCATAAGGTAAGATCACAACTTACTCTTTATTCAATGAATAGAATCGGATAACCTCATCTGGGTAGTAAACATATCCAGTGACGTCTTTGCTCATGCCAACAACCCGATTGTATTCATACAGGTACGCCCATGGCGAATCTTGATTTATAAGCTCTTGTGCTTTGCCATACAGCTCTTTACGTTTATTTTCATCTTGCTCTTTGCCTGCTTGTTCCCAAAGCTTATCCACTTCTGCATTAGCATAATGCATATAATTCGAAGAACCGCCGCTGTACATCAGGAACCCGAGATGGTAACCAGGGTCGTTGACGAAGGAAGTCCATTTGGAAATGTATGCTGTCAGGTTGCCTTCTCGTTGCTGTTCAAGGAACTGTGCACGGGCAACATTGACAACATTCATCTTTACGCCAATCTTGGCAAGTTCAGCTTGAATCAATACAGCATCATCTGCCCAGTCCTGGAAGCCGGAACCCAGTGTCAGATCAAAATTAAACCCATTAGGATAACCCGCTTCTGTAAGCAGCTGTTTTGCTTTGTCCAAGTCGTGCTTGTAGCTGTAGCCCGCATCGGTGTAGCCAGGCGTGTTACTCGCTACAGAACTCTTCATTTGCTTTGCTTGACCGTACATGACATCGTCGATTAATTGGTCGTAAGGAATAGCATAAGCAATGGCTTGACGCACTTTTGGATCATTAAAAGGTTTGACTTTGTTATTCATGGCGAAATACAGAATCCGGTTACTTGCATTGGATTGAACCTTCAGATCAGCGTTGGTTTCCAGCTTCGAAACGTCCTTTGCAGGAATTTCAATCGCCATGTCCACATCGCCTTTATCTAGCAGAAGTACACGGTTGGAAGCTTCCTTGGTAAACTTCATCGTTACTTTGCTCAGATTTGGCTCTCCTTGCCAGTAGCTGGCATTAGCATTAAAGACAGCTTCTGTCGCAGGGTCCCATTTTTCAAGCTTGAACGGACCTGAACCTGCCGCATGTGTTTTCAAATAGTCGCCATCGCCATTTTCTTTGACAAGCACATCATCCACAATGGAGAAGTTGTACAATGACAGGATTTGCAGAAACATATGATTGGGTTGGGACAATGTAACGACAACGGTGTGCTCATCAGGCGCTGTAGCGGTTTTAATGGAGCTCATACCATACAGGAAGCTACCGGAATCGGAATTTTTAAGCCGCTCAAAGGAATACAACACAGAATTGGCGGTCAGCGGGTTGCCGCTTTGGAATTTAACGTCTTTACGCAGATGGAGCGTGTAAGTCATGTTATCAGCGGACACATCCCATTTTTCAGCCAGCATGGGCTTAATTGCTTCCGTATCTGCCACTTCACCGCTATCCGTAGACTTTTTGCCGTAGGTCACAAGCTGATCATAGAGCGCAAGCACAAGGGTGTCCGATGTAAGATCACTTGCTTCAGCAGGGTCCATGGTTGACCCTCCTTCAGAGTAAGCAAGTGTAATCGTCTTTGGTGGGGATGGGGCATCTGCGCCTTTCTCTCCAGATGAAGCGGACGGGCTGTTAGCATTGCTCGCACAGCCTGCCGTCCATAGCAACGTAGACAAGACGACAATTAAAGAAAGACTTTTTTTCAACATGGCTTACGTTCTCCCCTTTAATGATCTATTTATTTTTATTTGCTAGAGCGCAGTCTAGGATCAAGAACATCCCGCAAACCGTCTCCAAGCAAATTGAAGCCCAAAATAGCTGTCGCAATTCCAAGACCCGGGAAGGTTACAATCCACCACTCACCGGAAATGATATACGCTCGCCCTTCTGAAATCATTGCGCCCCATTCAGCAATCGGGGGTTTCACACCGAGTCCCAGGAAGCTGAGACTGGCTGAGGTGAGGATGGCGAAGCCCATTCCGAGCGTTGCATTCACAAGCAGTGGGGCAAGTGCATTAGGCAAGATGTGGCGAAACAGGATCGTTCCGTTCGTTACACCAATCGCCCGGCTGGCCTCAACAAACTCCTTTTCCCGGAGAGAGATGGTTTGTCCGTGAATCAGTCTGGCGAATTCGGGTATGCCTACAATGCCCACAGCGATGAGTGCACTCATCAGTCCTGGTCCCATCGCTGCAGCAATGGCCATGGCGAGTACCAGCGACGGGAAAGCCAACAGAATATCCATACAGCGCATAATAATGCTGCCCATTCGACCGCCATAGAAACCTGCGATGGCTCCAAGCGGTACGCCGATGATAAATGAGATCGACACGGCAATCATCCCGGTCCATATGCTGATTCTGGCTCCGTAAATGACACGGCTGAGAATGTCACGTCCGTAATTATCGGTCCCAAACCAATGTTCTGCACTTGGCGGCAGCAGCTTGTTCGCCGGGTCGGTTACATAAGGATCATGTGGAACGATCCATGATGAGAGGATGGCAATGAGCGTCCAGCCAACGATAAAGATGAATCCGATTAAAGCGAGTTTATTGCCAAACAGTAATCGCCAAAAGGTCTTGCGTTTCGGTATAGCGGTTGCATTGGGCTGAGGTACAGCCGCTTTTGCCACCAAATCACTTGCAGTGCTCATCCGAGTACCTCCCCCTACTTTTGTGCTTCGTTCATTATTCGTACCGGATACGTGGATCAATCAATCCGTAAACCAAGTCGACTCCAAGATTGATAAAGCTGTAAATCAGCGCACTTACGAGGGTAAATGCTTGAATCGGTGCGTAGTCAGCCGCCAAAATGGAGTCCGTCACATAGCTGCCCACTCCTGGCCAGGTAAAAATGGTTTCGGTAATAACCGCTCCACCAATCAGGTAACCGACCTGCAAACCAAGTACGGTAAGTGTTGGAATAAAGGCGTTAATGAGTGCGTGCTTATAAATAACAATTCCTTCGCGCAGACCTTTGGCTCTGGCTGTGCGAACAAAATCCTGACCGATCACTTCCAGCATGCTGGAACGCATCATCCGTGCCACAATCGCCATAGTGCCTGTACTGAGACAGACTGCTGGCAGAACCAAATGGGATAAACTGCTTTTTAAAGCTACAAAATCACCGGTCATCAAACTATCGAGTACATAAAGTCCCGTAACGTGCGTCGGCGGATTGATGTCACCGCTAATTCGACCCATGGGCGCAGGAGCGATGCCCCATTTAGCATAGAAGATATAAATGAACAACAGGCCAATCCAGAAAATGGGCATACATGCACCGATCAAGGAAAACACACGTGAAATGTGATCCACAATCGATTCTTTACGGGTTGCTGCCAGGATGCCGATTGGGATTGCCACCAGAATCGCAATAACCAAGCTTGCCAGCGCCAACTCGATGGTTGCTGGAAACCGGGTAGCAAAGTCGCTTGCCACTGACTGTCCGGTGTGATAAGCCTGACCCAGATCACCTTGGAACAATCCAACTACATAATGAAAAAATTGAATGTACTTCGGTTGATCCAGTCCCATGCTGCTTCGAATATTTTCAATCGTCTCGGGTGTAGCCTGTTCCCCCGCAAGCATCACGGCAGGATCACCCGGAAGCACTCTTGAGATCATGAATGTAATGACGACAATACCAAGCAGTGCCGGAATCATTTGTATCAATCTACGTAGTGTGTATACGGCCACAGCCTGTCCCTCCTTATCCGTAATTCCTCGTGTCTTTGTCACCTTTCTTTTCATCACTTGTTATTTTTATTCATTGTACTAAGGAACAAGAACGGTTTCCACGTCCTGAATAACTAAAAATAATGACGAATTTTGTCGTTTGCGCACTAAAGTTACTCACCATGTTATTTAAATGTCGTGTTTTATTCGAATATAGAAATCAAAATCAGCATGATGCAAAAAAACGGTCCCCTTTCAAAAGGAAATCGCTTGTTTTTTTATATATAGATTGTAGTATTAGGCCGATCAGGAAAGGAGAAATAATCGCGAGCACTGCAAAGAACGAGGTGTTCGACTCAGCAGCTTGCTGTCCGGTCGCACCTTGAAGCGAGGGGTAGCGAAAATACGTATTGCTTTGTCTTTCTCTATAGATTTCCAGTCACGATAATACCATTTGCTCGCTTCAGGTGTGCTCTGACCCAAGCTATAAAGGAATCGATAAATATGCGCAATTCCGGCTCCTTGGCAGGCCAAGCATCCAATTCTGTTAATATCTCATGCCATATCGACTCCGGAATCGGATTATCCCAACAGGGATCAAAAGCCTCATACGTTTCCCCCGTATCAGGATCGTCAAGTGGATATTTGGACTTTAACGCAGACAACACGATATCAAAGTCATCTGCGTAGATAAAGATTATCTCCTCCAGCTTTGGTTCATCCGTATCCCCATAACGCAGCGGTTCAAAAGTATATCCAATATTGGCTCGTGGACCACTATAGCGATAGATTAGTGTCTGAATCTCTTTTTTGTCCTTCTTACTCAATCTCACCACTCCTTTCTTCGGCTACAACTCGAACCAATCCGCAGCGCATTTCTCTTCTTCCAGCACCCTGCACATTCCTTCCCTCAACCTCACCGCATCTCCGCCGCCGATATGAAATAGACAATAGATATAAGGTTCATCATCTTCTAACCCTTCAATATTCCTTGCCTCTTCCACAGACACCTGGAACGCCTCAGGCCAATCGGGATCATTTTGAAGCAGGACAAAGCCATCCTCATCCCTTTGCATCCGATATCCGTCAATCCTAGGCAATGCTTCAGCTAAACGATCCATTAGCACTTGAATATCCTTAACATCTGCGACTTTAATTCCATACTCCCAACCCATCTGCATCCCTCCAATTTTATGAACTTCTCCTTAACTAGCCCCCCCTAAATCGGATTTCACCTTCTCATTCACCTCAGGAGTTCAGTCGTAATCCGCATATAAGAGGTACTTTTTTGTTTAAAACCACCCACTTTTGCTGGATTTCCATGAGCCTCCCACTTTCCTTCTGCTTTCCCTGAATTTTCTTAAAACTTATTATAATAGATATCTAAACTATGTGGTTTATGACAAATTGAGACCTTTTGACTATCATTCAAACCAGCAAACAAAATAGGCTTCTCGTGAATATAGCACGGAAGCCTATGGGTTCATCAAACAATTCTTTTATTTATTTGGTCCTCTGAGATACCAGCTCACTATTCCCTTTTCTCTTTCTTACCCCCAACATAATGATGGCCATAACAGCTACTAGAGCTGCTATAAGAGCAAAAGGAATATATTTGTCCACCCGATATAGCGTCGTTGTCAAAATAGGAGCAATAATTGCAGAAATCCCTTGGACAGTGGCCACCAGACCAGCGGCTCCCCCTTGCTGTTCTTTACTAACAGAAAGAGAAGCCCCAGCCATAAATCCAGGCATAAGCAAGCCTGTACCTATACCAAACATAAAGAACGCTAAATAGTAAACAACCATGCTGGCTGACATGAGGAATATCAGCATACCGGCAATAAGGAACAGAGAACCGAGCAAAATCATCGGCTTGGGTTGCCATTTAAGCCATTTCATCTGAACGATCTGTACAATCAACATGGCTGCACCGGAAAACATAAGTCCAAAGGAAACCACTCTTGCTGTTTCTTCGGATGAAAGGCCTAGTTGATCTTGAAAATAAAATCCGCCTATAACCTGGATGGTCACAATACTAATCATCGTAACCAAACCTGCAAACAAATACATTCGTAGACCGGGTTGAAACGGGTTAATCCGAGCTGGCTTTTGCTGAATAACGGGTTTGGCAGACGGAATTGCCAGCAAGGCCACTACAAATGCTACAGCCGCAATCACGATCCCAAAATATAGAGGCCACAGCAAGCCTATTAAAGTAAAGGCACCTGCAATAGCAGGCCCAAATACTAATCCAAGTCCATTGGCTGCGCTAATGATCGCCATCCCACTGCCTCGATCTTCTCCCTCGGTCACATCTCCCATATAAGCTTGGGAGGATGACAATACCGCCGGGATAAACCCGCCGATCAAACCGCGTGTAACAATTAACAGGACTAACAGCAGCCCCCCGCTGAGCCAACCTTTTAATCCTACAAAAAGAGTAAGCGTAAACAGCAAGCAGCTTACACACATCCCTATGAATCCAAGCAGAATCACAGGCTTGCGTCCCTTTGCATCACTCAGATTTCCCCATATTGGGGCCATTAAGGCCATCGTTATGGAGCCAAGCGATATAATTAACCCAGAATGACTTTCTCTTAATCCCAACTCACGAATAAGGGGCGGCATAATTGGAGCAATGAGCATGAGCCCAAGCATAGCCACAAATACACTGAAAAAGATGCTCCCTTTTATTCTGTTCATCCTCGCACACTCCTCTGTTATAGATTCTCTCTATGCAGAAGTATACGAGTCACAGCACCACTCTACTGCCTATATACGGATTATTCTACGGTTAAACGGATTTTATTTTAAAATACCTTCTTTAAGGACGATGGCTTCACTCCGTATTCCCGGAAAAATTGCTCTGAAAATGCACTCACATTGCTATATCCTACAGCCATCGCAGCTTCAGTCACATTGCTTTCTTGGCTTCGGAGCAGCTTCATCGCATAATCAAGACGAATTTGGCGCAAATATTCAAATACAGTAGTTCCAAAGCAGGCTTTGAATCCTTTTTTTAATTTAAAATCGTTTAATCCAACCTTTTGGGATAGTGTGATCAGTGAGGGTGGATCAATCATGCTGAACTCAAGTATCTCCCGAGCCATATGCAGCTTTCTGACATCTTCTTTAGACAAACCTTCGGGCATAGGTGTTAAATCAAATAATTGAATCATAAATCGATTTAAAATCTCAAGTGCCGCTGCTTCCATTAACAAAGGCGATTTATGCACACTTTTCAAGTCTTTGATCAAATGTTCAATCATCACTATACTTCTGTGATCCAGTTCAAAACTAAAGTGATGGAATGCAGCTCCCTTAAGAATTTGATTAAATTCAATAGCTACCTGCCGACGAGCCGCTAACTGTGAAGCCGCATAATTAAACAACGAAATCGGAATGCCAAGTGCAAATGATTTGTATTGTTCGTTAACCGGAGGATGAAAGCACGCTTTAAAATCCTGTAAAAAAATAAGTGCCCCCTGTCCCATCGGGAGTGTATAATCCAACCCAGCCACATTCACATGACGTTGACCCGAAAGCGCAAATTGGAGTTCAATCATTTGTCCACTGGAAGCAAAGTTCGTCGGATACGGCTCGTGATATTGAATATGCGAATACACGATCTCAATTCCGCTATAAGTTGTAACTCGGTAGATATGTCCATGGCCCGCTTCCGGTAAAATCATATACGTATGCTCGTTCTGCTGTCTGAACGGAGTCTTTTCCAAATAATGCTGATATATTAATGATAACGAATTTGAATTCACAAGCGTCCACCTCAAATGTTTTCATTCATCCTGATCCTTCGAATGAGAATCGTTATCAATAATAGTAGCTGAATTTGTATGGTTTGACCAGACCTATTGGAGTAAGCTGTGGAGACATTCGGGGGTCTATTAATCCCAATCCATATAAAACGTTGCCTTCAATTTACCCTTCTCACATGCTGGACAGCTTAAATGATGAAGAACATTGTTTTCAATGTGTTCCTGTTTCATGACACTCGTGCATCTAGGACAAGTATAAGAAATCCTGTACTGGGATGAGTCGGATTTCATCTCTATAAACAATTCATTGCGTATAGCCTGACAGTCCGGGCACACATATAGAGCGTCATAAGCATCATATCTCGTCGAAGGGTTGCCTATGAATTCCTCAATACATCGTTTAAGGGCAGCATCCTCTACAAACGAAGCAACGGATTCCAAACTCATATATGCAAGACCAAATCCTACAAATATGTTCTCAGTATAAGTACAGGTATCACAGTCCAGCTTGTACGCTTTCCCCATTTTTATCCCTCTTTATATCTATCCCTTTACGAGATTTGCTGAATGAGTGACCTGATTTCTCCCGCCACTTTTGGAAGCATACAGAGCTAAATCCGCTTGATGAACAATCGTTTGTTCCGTATCCTCTTGCGTAACCGTTGCCACACCAATACTCACAGTAATAGCATATTCTCCCCAATCCATCGAGGCCGTCGTGGAGCGGTATCTTTCCGCTGTAAGAATAGCTTCTTCTTGATCGTTGCCCGGAAGAATAATTACGAACTCCTCGCCGCCATACCGAGCGACAATGTCCCTGTCCCGTGACATGGATTGCAGTAATTCTGCCAGATTCGTAAGCACTAGGTCGCCCACTGGATGACCATAAGTATCGTTAATACTTTTGAAACGATCAATATCAATGATAAGCAGCGAAAAAGATATTCCACTCCCACGAAAGGATGCGAGGCTAGCTAGTAATTGATCTTGGAAATACCTTCTATTTTTAAGACCGGTTAACGGGTCCGTTGATGCCATCGTTTCAAGCTGGAGATTAATCCTTTCTAGCTCCTGCTGTTTGATTTCATATTCTTCGTGCAACCGTTCAAGCTTCTGGTTCGCTTCATTCGTAGCCTGATATAATTCCTGAAGCTTGGTTTTGGTCTGCAGAATATCTCTCTCATGTTCAATTCGCTTACGCATCATAAGCACTACACAATCAATAACAGTTTCTCCGTTGCGTTCCTGGCGTACCCCGTTTAGAAGTACAGGCACATCCTGTCGATCACTTGTCCGAAACGAGAAGTACATCTCATCGACATGCCCGTACAACTGAATATAGGGATAAAAATAAGTATGAAAAAATAGCTTGTTGGTAACAGACATTGTGGATTCAATCGGCCGTCCGAGCAATTCATTACGATCATAAAGTAGCATATCCAATAAAGTTTGGTTTACCGATTGAATGAAGCCAGAATCCGAGATTGAGAAATATCCACAGGGAGCTTTATCTAATTGAATATCCATTTCATGACTGCCTTTCTCCTGATATTACACACTGGCTAAATACTCTTTAATCAGATCGCTTGTTTCTCCAGGTTGACTTAAGTGAGGATAATGCCCCTTTGCCCTCATCTGTTGAAGCCTGCTGTTTTTAAGATGAGTATGTAAATAATTCCCTACTTCAATTGGAGCAATGCTATCGTCCGAGCACTGGAGAATCAGTGTAGGAATCGAAGCATGCTGGAGATCGACACGGCAATCCGAAAAAAAAGTCACTTCCGCAAATTGTCGTGCAATATGAGGGTCTCTTGAGCAAAAGGTTTTCTCCAACTCTTCGGTTAATTCCTGTCGTTCAGGATTCTGCATAACAATGGGTGCCAGGTAACTAGCCCAGCCAATGAAGTTCATTTGCATCATATCAAGCAATTCATCGATGTCACTCTTATCGAAGCCTCCATAATAATAGGGGAGGTCATTCACATAACGAGGAGAGGGACCGAGCATGACGATGCGCTCAAAATATTGGGGATTGCGGATAGAAGCAAGCATTCCGATCATACTACTAACAGAGTGTCCGACGAATATGACATTTCTTAATTCTAGCGCTTCCATAATATCTAGCACATCTTGGGCATACCCTTGTAAGTCGCTGTATTTTTCTGAATCATAGTACTTAATTTGAGATTCTCCGGAACCTACGTAATCAAATAAGACGATTTGGTAGTTGTCGATAAAGCTAGGGACGATATAACGCCACATATCCTGATCGCATCCAAAGCCATGAGCAAATACGATCGTTTGGCTGCCTGAGCCCAGCACTTTTACATTATTACGTACGAGGATGTCAACGGTCATTATAAATCACCTCTCTGAGGTAGTATCTGTTCTATCAGCTTCTTTTCATTATTATATCGGAAAAGATTTGATTATGGATAATGAATCTCATTCAGAAATACATGTACCCAATATTCTTCTAGTTCGGAGTAACTCTGTTCATTTAACTCATTCAAATTCATATCTGTATCCTCTCCGCGGCATTTATTCATCTAAATGAAAATATTTTTTTATAGGCAAGGGCATCGCAGTGAATATTAATTCGCCTAATTGCTCTGGAGATTCCTTCATGCCGTTCTCAAGCCAGTCCTTAGTCACATTCACTCCTCCATAAGCGTTAAATCTTATAGCAAAAAGGATGTCGGGAGGCAACGAAGTCCTATTTGTTTTCTTAAGAATATAATTGGTGTGGCATTCAACCGTATAGTTAAAGATATTATTATAAAAAGACAAGTGCGTATTGTCGTCAAAAGCCTTTTTAAAATAGATGTAATCCTCTTTAATAAACTCAACAATTCTCCCGGCAACACGTCCCCAAGGCTCTTTTTCTATATATTGTTCAATAATTTTATCTGCCTTATCACTATATATCCATGAGATCAGGTCATATTTACTGGAAAAATGATAATAAAACATCTGTCTGCTAACCTGACAATTGTCAGTAATATCCGTTACGGTGATGGACTGGATTGGATGTATTTTGGCTAAGTCTATCAAAGATTCAGCAAGAAGTTCCTTAGGAGTTGTTTTTCGAATCATGTTAGCCCTCACAAAATTTTATTTTACATTTGTACACTATGAAGCATTTGTCTACATTTTTAACACTCTTAAAAATCAGTCTATTATTATTTAATTGCCTATATTTTATACTAATGATGTAAATAGAAGCTGGACAGCCATCTACCAAATGAAAAGGTAATGGTTCAAAATCTTTTTTATAAAGGAGAATAACAGCATGAATCCCAAAAAGATTAAAAATGTAACTATTAATGCTTCATTCAACAGCGAGAATGAAGTTGCTAAAAAGAACATGGATGTCATTGTAGACTTTTTTTCTTTATATTTAGGAGATACGGACAAATTTTATTCTTTGTGGGTTGAAGATAATCCGGCTGTAATTACCCCATTTACCACTGATGATGTGGCAGTTTTGCACAATTCTGTTCAAGAAGGCTGGGATGCTGTAAAAGGCTTCTTTAATCCCATTTTTAATGATATGAAAGGGACATTCGAATGGACCATCGATGAGTTTATAGTCGGAGAAAATCCTAACACGATTGTGACAAAAACACGCAGCCATATTGATATCACAGCGAATGGACCATGGGGAGAAAATAAAAAAATAAAATACAACGGGATCTATGTCCAGATCTTTAAATTTGAAAACAATAAAATCAAATCTTTCGAAGAGTATTATGATACTGCACTGTTAAACCAACAATACTCGTAAATATTTACTATTAGAAAAAGTCTCGGCCTGTAATCTACATTTCCATACGGAATGTACAATTCACAGACCGAGACTTTTTTTCATTCTTTATTCTGCTTCAACATCATCCGTGATTTTTTCTACTAACCCTCTCAAGCCGTGGTTGGTTACATTTAATTGATCAATAATATTCATAAATTCCGTAACAAGCTTGGCTTGCTCTTGGGAGGATACCGCAATCTGTGTGATTTCTTGTTCCATGTTATAAACCGATTGTCTGACGGCTTGCAAGGACTGCTCAATCCGTCCGGTTGCTTCCTTGGTGCCCGTAGACATTTTTCGGATTTCTGTAGCCACAACCCCAAAACCAGCTCCTGCCTCACCCACTCGGGCTGCTTCAATTGCTGCATTTAATCCAAGCAAGTTCGTCTGCTCTGAAATTTCCTTAATGTAGCCGGCCACCTCAGTCACGTTACCGGAGTCCTCAACCGCCTGTTTAGTATTGCTTAAAATTTCTTCGGCAGTCGCACTAAGCTCCTCCGAATGGGCCGCCACATGCTGAATCCCTTCAACTAGCTTGCTTGTAACATCCTCGGCTTGAGTCATCAACTTCTTCAGTTGATCTTGATTATCCATACTATAGGTGATACACATTACGGCCTCGATCTCATTCTGTTCATTCTTAATCGGATGAAAGTAAGAATCAGCAGCGATGCCGAAAACTTCAGCAGCGTAACGCTCTCTGGTCTTTTCACCGCCTACTAGCATTTTGAAGTCTCTGTGTACATCAGGAAGAGGATCGCCTGCTTTGAAGTCATAAACTAAGCTTTTACCCGACTGAAAGAACAGAAATTTTTCCCTGTCCATTACGGAAATTGAAACATCTTGTCGTGCAGCTTCTTTGATAAATGGCATGGCGGTCAAAACAGCTTCTACTTGATTCATAATATGTATCCACTTCCTTATATTTTGATATAAGTCCTATCTTCTATTTCGACATTTTCATCCCATGTGTTTAGTGAATTTAAAAATACTATGGATGATGTTGAGCCCCTACCTATAAACAATCTCCGTAGTTTCCTGAAGGGAATCCATTTTTACGGCCGGGATGCATATCCATTTAAGGTATTGTTTTCATTTCATAATAAATACAAGCAGCGCGTACCGATTAAAATTGGCACGCGCTGACGGTATGACTTTTATGAAACAGGCGCTAAGATTTAATCCAACTGCTCTCCATTGGTTTCAATCACATTCTTATACCAATAGAAGCTCTTCTTTCTGGATCTGGCAAGTGTCCCTTTGCCTTCATTATCCTTATCTACGTATATAAACCCATAACGCTTTTTCATTTCACCAGTTCCCGCACTTACCAGATCAATACATCCCCAAGGCGTATACCCTATTAGGTCTACTCCATCAGCAATCGCTTCTTTCATTTGCTCAATGTGTTGCTTTAGATAATCAATTCGATAATCATCGTGAATGGAGCCGTCTTCTTCCACTGTATCTACGGCGCCAAGGCCATTTTCAACAACCATTAACGGGATTTCGTATCGGTTGTAAATGTTATTGAGGGACCATCTCAATCCCTGTGGATCGATCTGCCAATCCCAGGCACTTGCTTTCAAATGAGGATTCTTTAAGCCCATAGATAAATTTCCTCCCACCTTCTCCTGGTTGGGATCGGCGCTGACACAAGTAGAGGAATAATAGCTGAAGGTATAGAAATCTACGCAGCCTTCCTTTAAGATGTCCTCATCCTCTTCTTGCATTTTGATCTGAATGTTATGATCTCTAAAATAGCGTTTGGCAAATCCCGGATAAGCGCCTCTTACTTGAACATCTGAGCATAGGAAATTACTTAAGTTATCCTTTTGTTGAGCTAGCAGAATATCATCAGGATGGCATGTAAGTGGGTAGGAACACATATAAGCAATCATACAACCGATTTTAAAGTCCTTATTGATTTCATGACCCAGCTTTACAGCCTTTGCACTGGCAATAAATTGATGATGCAACGCCTGATACAAAACCTGCTCATCCTTCACTGTAGCATGGGCAAGCTCTCCATTCCCCTCCGGCATCATAGCTCCAGCCATGAATGCGCCAAATGACAAGGTTAAAATATTGATTTCATTAAAGGTTAACCAGTATTTCACAACATCTTTGTATCTGTTAAAAAGCACTTCACAATATCTCACATAAAAATCTACGACTCTGCGATCTGACCAACCATTATATTTTTGGGTCAAATGAAACGGTGCTTCATAATGTGAGATTGTAACCAAAGGCTCAATATTATACTTTTTCAATTCTGCGAATACACGATCATAGAACTGCAAGCCTTGCTCATTCGGCTCTGCATCATCTCCGTTAGGAAATATTCTTGACCACGCAATGGACATTCTAAAGACCTTGAATCCCATCTCTGCAAATAAGCGGATATCCTCTTGATAGTGGTGGAAAAAATCAATAGCCTCGTGACTCGGATAGTTCACTCCTTCTTCCAGTATAGGTGTAATTCTTCGGGAAGTCGTATGCGTTCCAGCCGTAATCACATCCGCAGTGCTTAAGCCTTTACCTTCTTCATTATATCCACCTTCAAATTGGTTGGCAGCCGTTGCACCTCCCCATAAAAATCCTTGTGGAAATTCCAATTTAGTTGTATTTTCCATTGTTAATTCCTCCTCAACATTTAATTAAGATTAGACTACGACGGTCAATAAATCCTCTTGATACTCAATCGCCTTCTTCTCTGTTTCAATGACATCCAGGTAATTCGTAGTATTGGCAACGATAACGGGTGTGGTCAAAACATAACCAGCCTCTTTTATAGCTTCCATATCAAACTCCATAAGCAGCTGGCCTTTTTTAACAGCATCTCCCTGTTTTACTTTAGGATAAAAATGTTTGCCTTTTAATTTGACCGTATCTTTGCCTACATGGATGAGGACCTCAACACCGTGATCACTTGTAATTCCAATCGCATGACCTGACGAAAATAATGATGTTAATACACCATCTACAGGTGAAACGACCTTACCTTCAGAAGGTTCAATGGCGATCCCTTTACCCAGAGCACCTGTCGAAAAGGCTTCATCTGTTACTTCAGATAAAGACTTCACTTCACCTTTTAATGGACTCATCACCGTCTCTTGTTTTACTAAAACTTCTCCTCTTGCCGCTCCTGGTGTACTGTCTTCCTTTTTTGCTTCTTTCACTTCATCATCTTTAAATCCGCCAAAGAACATAAGCAAGAAACCTAATACAAAGCTTACCAGGATACCGATAACAGCCCCATAAAATCCGTTGTCTATTCCTGCCGGACTGATATAGCTCGGGATAGCGAAAATACCCAATCCACCAATAATGTAACCTTTAGTTCCCATCATTCCTATAATACCGCCGCCTACTGCGGATGCTATACAGCTTAAAATAAATGGTTTCTTACGTGGTAATGTAATCCCGTAAATTGCTGGTTCTGTCACACCAAAAATCCCGGAGATGACAGCTGGAATGGAAAGTGATCTCAGTTTTACATTTTTGGTCTTAAACAAAATCGCCAGTACGACGCCCGTCTGAGCAAAGGAAGCTCCCAGCGTAGCCGCAAGAATCGGATCGAATTTAAGCACTGCTAAATTGTTCATAGCGATAGGAACAAGTCCCCAGTGTAATCCAAAGATAACAAACACTTGCCAGAAAGCGCCCATGAGCATACCTTCAATAATCGGACTTAAGTTATACACAAAGAGGGTTCCAGCGCCAAGCAGTTGACCTGCCCAAGTCGAGAGAGGTCCAATCACAATCAACGCTAAGGGTACAATAACTAACAATGTGAAAAACGGAACCAAAAATGTTCTCACTACGCTAGGGATTACCTTTTTAAAGAAGTTTTCTATTTTTGAGCCTACATAGGTGGATATGATAATCGGAAGAACGGTTGACGCATAACTCATCAGAATGACCGGAATACCTAAGAAGGTGATATATACCGGTGACTCAAATATAGTACCGCTAAATAGAGTATATAGTGGTTTGCCCGAGGCTGTTATCGTGCTAAATGTTGGGTACACAAGCGATGCACCTATAGCCATGCCTATAAAAATGTTGGCATTGAATTTTTTAGCTGACGTATACCCCAGGAAAATAGGAAAGAAGTAAAACAAACAATCACCTAAAGCATTGAGAATTTGATAGGTACCCGATGTAGTAGCCAGCCAGCCCAAAGCTACAAATAAGGCGGTGAAGCCCTTAATCATACCTGTGGCACTTAAGACACCCAGCGTGGGTGTAAATACACCTGAAATGGTATCAATGAATCTATTGAACAAACTCATTTTTTCACCTGATGCTTCTTCTGAATCTCCTGTTTGAAAACCACCTACAGCAGTAACATCAGCATAAACCTCAGGTACATGGTTACCTATAACAACCTGGTATTGCCCGCCACTCTTTACCACAGTGACAACACCATCCATATTTTTCAAAACCTCTGTATTGGCTTTACTTTCATCTTTTAATTTGAAGCGCAAGCGTGTAATACAATGAGTTAGACTATTCACATTTTCTTTGCCGCCGACATTTCTGATGATGTCTTTTGCTAATGTCTCATACTTCATTGTAACTTCCCCTTTAATTGTATTTATAAAAAAAGGCAAAACCAAAATAGATCAAATTCGATCTAGGTTGGTTTCGCCTGCATTACCAGTAACAATCCAAGAGTTATTCAATTTTCTCTTTGGGTCACACGCTGAATATGAATCGTTATATACAGCTTTTCCTCATCTGACAATACCATATCCAAGTATTTCTCAATCTTCAGCATGCAGCCATAAGCCTTTTTGTACTTTGCTTTCACTTGCCTCCACAAAAAATCGTCTTCCAGTTCTACTTTTTCTTTTTTATTTAATCGCTGAAAGAAGAACCTTAAATGCGTAATAAATCGCTCATAACTGATCGAGCGTTCATCTATGGTGGTATTATAAGAGTATTTAATAATATTCAAGATGTCGTGTATTTTTTGAGTTTGCTGAGCAACATCTGCTACCTTGTTGTAGGAGCTGTTTACTTGAGCATTTATTAAATGAAGAGCAATATTACCTGCTTCATCTTCTGACAATCGTTTGCCTGTTTCGTCTTCAATGAACTCCAGTGCTTTTAATCCAACCGCAAATTCTTTGGGATAAAATTTTTTAATCTCCCAAATTAATGGATTTGCATTTTTAAACCCTTCATCAAACATTTTAAATGCATTGTTCATGTGATCCGTAAGCGAAACATATATATAATCGCTCAATTGTGCTTCTAATATGCTTTTTCCATATTCAATGATGTCATAGCATAACGAAACATATTCTGATGGAACATCCTCTAACAATAGCTTGAATTTCTCTGAAGCATCTTTATGTTTAAGCACAAAGACCTTTTCAATTAGATGCTCTTCTACTTGTTCACCTGCACTCTTTTTGAATGCAATACCACGACCCATAACAACAAATTCATCTCTTTTTTGATCTTTGGCTATTATGGCGTTGTTATTAAATATCTTCGTTATGATCATCTAACTGCCCCCCTTATCCCATCAAATTTAAAAAAGGATTTAGTTGCTGGGCGAAATTTCAGATAGGTCACAAGACGGTAATAGCCGATCAAACCTTCGTCGTAAATCAAATGCAAATGTATTGATTTACAATTTCGTGTTATGAAAACGCATTCATAATGAGAGACAAAGCCTTACGTTTTCCCTGAATGATCTTGAGTGCTTCCAAACCGATCTGATATTCCGTTTTGAAAATGAATATAGTCGGTTAACCACGTCCTATGACATCATTTTTCGGATGTCGATTCGTTGGTCGACGTCATCATCTTTGTTGTTCAGCACTTGTAAGGCTTTATATCACTCACCTTTCTGCGTTATGGCTGGGCCATATATTCATATCATGCAGGATATCGTAAAGCTTGTATTCTAAAAAGAAAAGGCAAAACCCAACACATGGAAATCTAATTCCATGCCTCGGGTTTTGCCTTTTCAGTAACAATCCCAAGATCATAATAACATCGAATTTAAGTTTTGCCAACAAAAATGTTTGCGCTTTCTTTTTCGAGGCAACCACATCAAATACAGCACATTCTCATGGTATAAAATGTCAGCCGCCAATGTAGGACATGTTAATCTTTTTTTTGTTGTTGGCTGTCTGCTCCGTACGTTCATCGGAATACCGATCTGTGCGTTGTTCCCATACTGAAGTAATCACATCGAGTAATTCCTGGTCATTCGCTCCATTACGAAGCATCTGACGTAGATCAAATCCGCCTGAAGCAAACAAACATGTATAAAACTTGCCATCGCACGATAAGCGGGCACGTGTACAAGACGAACAAAACGATTCAGAAACCGAAGTAATAAAACCAATCTGTGCGTCGCTGTCTTTATAACGGTAACGCTTTGCTACTTCTCCAAAGTAATCCTGATCCATCGGCTCCAGCTCGTACGCATTCTTAAGTCGTTCAACGATTTCTTTTTTGGTTAGTACCTTTTTGAAGCTCCATCCGTTGTCATTACCTACATCCATAAACTCGATAAAGCGAAGGGTTATTCCCTGCTCCTTAAAATAAGCGGCCATCGGCAAAATCTCCGAGTCATTAGCGCCTTTTTGAACTACCATATTGACCTTGATTTCAAAGCCGATTTCTCTTGCATATTCGATCTGCTTCAAAATAATATCAGGCTTAATCCCCCGCCCATTCAACCGCCCAAATAGCTCGGGGTCCAGAGCGTCCAGACTGACATTAAGCCGTCGTAGCCCCGCGTCATAGAGAGGCTTAGCCTGCTGTCCTAGCAGCACACCGTTGGTGGTCAAGCCGACATCTTCCACTCCGTCAATGGACAGGATTTGGGAGACCAGGTCGGGTAGATTCCTGCGCATTAATGGTTCGCCGCCCGTGAGTCGGATCTTTTTTACACCCAGGGATACAAAGAGCTTCGTCAGCCGGTGAATCTCTTCAAACGACAGACATTCATTTTGGGGAAGAAAGGCGTAATCGTCACCGAAAATTTCTTTAGGCATGCAATAGGAACAGCGGAAATTGCAGCGGTCTGTAACCGATATACGCAGGTCACGAATCGGCCGCTGCAACTTGTCTTTCAGTGGATGAAAATTCATACGCCCCCTCCTTTCTAGTTGTTTAGCATCGTTATCATTAGCCGCCGCTCACTGGGGGAATGAAGGCTGCAATGTCTCCATTCTGTAATACATCCGTAGACAACGCATACTCCTCGTTTATCGCAATTCGCACAGACTTGATCGGCATATCTGGATATTGATCTGTTATCCAATTGGATAAATCGCCTACCGTTTGGCCCGCCAAATCTGCCAATTCTTCTGCTTTTCCCGTCACCTCACGGAGTCCCGCAAAGTAGTACAGCTTAATCATGACTGATCTCCCCCTGGCTTTTTCTTTTGATCTCCGACCCACTGCGTTCCATCTTCCCAAATCTCTCGTTTCCAAATAGGAACTATTTCTTTGATTCGTTCGATCGCGTATTCATTCGCCTCATACGCATCCGAACGGTGAGGTGAAGAAACGGCAATGACGACGGCGATATCACCGATTTGAAGCTCGCCAATGCGGTGCGCGATCGCCACTCGCGTTCCTTCCCATTTCTGTTCGATTTCGCGACCAATCTCTGCGAGTTTTTTTTGAGCCATAGGGACATAGGCCTCATAAGCAAGGTATAAGGTCCGTACGCCTTGAGTCCATTCTCGTACGTGCCCTGTAAAAATAGTCACCGCTCCTGCTTCCGGCCTTAGGACATAATCCGCATAAGCCTGCGGGATAATGGGCTCCGTTACGATTTCAAATACACTCATCTTTTCCACCTTCCAGCCACCGGACAAGCAACTCTCCGGTGACAGACTCTTTTAAATGTTTCTGCTTTTTGTATCTACATCTCATTTAACCGAACAGCTGATGATATAGTTTTTGACCGTTGGCAACACTCCGTACACCGTGTATGAGAAGCCTTCCGTTTTTGAATAAAATCATTCGATGCTTAAAAGCATAAAATTCAACGAAATAAGGGGTTCTTTTTACACGATCTGCTATAAGCCTGCCCATTTTCTCTGCATCATCGAGCGTGATCGGACGTTGTGGGTCTGGAAGAACCTGTACCACGTTCCGTCCGCACAGAGCCGCATACGCCGAGCGACGTGATGCTGTCAGTGCAGGAAACGTAGGATGCTCTCCACAGGTTGGACAGTCTTGGTTACGGATGCGGGAAATCCCTATGTCCATCTGCGTATTCTCCCATAGATCAAATAGATGAACCTTGCGGCGCATCTTATCATGTCTGCCACTCAGCCACTTCATGGCTTCTGCACATTGGAGGGCCGCTGTCACCTGGACTGCAGGCGAGATGATTCCAGCCGTATCGCAGGTCTGATTGATCGCAGGCAACGATGGCAGAAGGCAGCGTAAACAAGCAGACTCGCCCGGCACGAATGGAAAAACAACGCCTGTGCTTCCAACACAGGCTCCATAAATCCATGGAATTCCTGCCTTCAGTGCAGCGTCGTTGATAAGCAGACGAGTTTCAAAATTGTCCGTAGCATCCATCAGCAATTTACTTTTGCTGGCAAGTTCTTGAACAAGCTCGGCATCCAAGTTATCGAGATATGTGTGCAACCGCACGTCTTCTCGTATGGCTTTCAGCCTTTTTTCGGCTGCCATGACCTTAGGCTGCATTTCCGCGGCGTCCTGCTCCGTGAACAGCTGCTGACGTTGCAGATTCGACATCTCCACATAATCCCTGTCGACAAGATGAAGCTCCCCAACGCCCGCTCTTACCAATGTTTCGGCAATGGCGGAACCCAGTGCCCCGCAACCGATAATGGTGACGACAGCAGCGGATAAATTACGCTGCCCTTCGCCACCAATAGGTCTAAATAAGATCTGTCTGGAATAACGTTCATTCATTAGATTGTGTCCCTTGATAATACAGCCATATAACGAGGATCAGGCTAGCCAGCGCCACTTGGGAGAGGAGCATGAATCCAATGGAATATTGGCCAGTAGCGGCATGAATCGTCGACAACAAGATCGGAGGGAAAAAGCCACCGAGACCGCCCATCATGGATACAATTCCGTTAACTATACCTGCCTGTTTATTAAAATAAAATGGAACTAGCTTGAAAATGACGCCGTTCCCCATTCCAGCACATACAGCGATCGCCAAGCAGCCTACTGTATAAAGGGTAATCCCTGGTGAAAAAGCCAAAAGAATCGCAGCGACCGTATAAACAGAGAACGTGCCTACCAGCAGGAACAGGGGCTGAAACCGATCCGCCAGCCAGCCACCGATGGGGCGGAAGAAAGTGGCAATCGCTATAAAGCCTGCTGTACGCATCCCTGCATCTACTTTAGTCAGCTCAAAATTCGATACCAGGAAATTCGGCAAGTACACCGTGAACGCTACAAATGAGCCAAATGTAATAAAATAAAAGAGCGAGAAAAACCAAAGCTTTTCATTTTTGTAAACCCCTTTAATCTGTTCCATAATGGGCGTCTTTACTTTAGCTTCATGACGGTCCCCTAAGAAGAAATTCAAAGCGATAAAAACAAGCAGCAGAATGAGATACAGCTTCACTGTAGGGGCCCAGCCAATTTGAGTAGCCACAATAGGGGCCGAGAAGGTAGTGACGGCTGTTCCCAAATTCCCTATGCCATACATCCCATTTACAAACCCATGCTTTTCCTTTGGATAATACTTCGGCAGCGAAGTCACCCCAACCGAGAACACAGCTCCCCCAATCCCAAGGAACAAGCCACCGATAATTAAATCCATCATCGTAGAAGCTTCACTGATATAGTAGACGGGAAACAAAAGCAAAATAAAGCTAACGAGAAAAACGATTCTTGCTCCGAAGATGTTGGCATAATAACCAAGCGGAATGCGCAGAATCGAACCAAGCACGACCGGAATTGCTGTGACCATGGCCAATTTTCCGGGTGGAATAGCAATATCCTCCGTAATGAACGGCATAAGCGAAGAAATAATAACCCATACCATGAATCCAAGAATCAAGTTCAATGTTTGTAACGGCAACTGCATTTTTCTAATCATTTAACTCACCTTTTCAACGTTTTTTCTGTCGAATTATTGATTTGAATTTTCTGTCCCCATTGTAGCCGCTAGCCCATCCATTCGAATATAGGGGAGTCCCCTTTACATAACAGGGGACTCCCTGAAAATATAAAAAGCCGCTTCTATAGGAAGCGGCTTGGTCAATTCAAGAGATAAGCGTATTTAATTTGTCACATAACTTGGTCAGATCATTCCGATTGATCTGTTGCTCTGCCATAGGAAAAAGTACGGCTTCTTCTTTTATAAAATGTACAGTCAGGACTTCGAACGCCTCTCCCGCGTTCTTGGTCGCCTCCTGAATCTCATCAAGCGTGAGCAAACTCAGATCGCCCTCCGTTTGATAAAGAAAATGATCGATATAGCCCTCTATTTCACGGTGCTCCTCCTGTATACCAACGAGCGGTCCCTGCTCAAAACCAATGTAGGTTCCTAGCATAGAAAAGAAGTGTTCTTCTTCCTTTTCGGTATGTTTCTTGAGGGGTACCCTAAAATCGATAATCTGCGTTCTCAGTTTTTCCAGTTGCTTGCGGCCTTCTTCCAAATCTAGTATTCTGTGCTGCTCAAACCACAATACAATGGCATGCCATTCATCCATCAGATAGGTTAGATAGCGATGCTCATTTTCAAGAATACGCATGGCAGGTTTGGAAAAGCGCAATTTCTCATTTTCCAGCACGCGGATTTCCTCCATTCATCGGCTAAAAATCCAGCATTTTTTTCTTTAATGCATATTGGACCAGTTCAGGCCGACTTCTTAAATTCAATTTCTCCATGATTTTCGCTTTGTTCGCTTCCACCGTCTTGACAGAGATGAACAGCTTTTCCGCAACTTCCTTGTTACCGTAACCTTTTGCGACCAGAGGTAGAATCTCCAGTTCCCGCTTGGACAGGATCTCATAAGGATCTTCTGATTGTGACGTCGTATCTTTTTTGATGAACTCACGAACGAGAGAAGTAGCCATTTTAGGATGGATATAAGTCCCACCCCCATGAATGGTTCGTATAGCAAGCAATAACTCCTCATCTGGGGCATTTTTCAAAACGTATCCTGAAGCACCATTCTTTAAAATATGAAAAAGATATTCTTCATCGTCATGCATGGTCAGAATCAGAATTTTAGTATCAGGGTGGTCCTCTTTAATCTTGCCTGTAGCGATCAATCCACTTTCGCCTGGGGGCATGCTGAGATCCATGATTAGAATATCCGGACGATATTTAGCTACCATCGTATACGCTTCAATGCCATCCGCAGCCGTTCCGACAACCTCCATATCCGATTGGAAGTTCAAAATCATGGAAAATCCGCTTCGTACAATAGCATGGTCATCCGCTAACACAATTTTGATCAAGTCTCTATTCCTCCTCTTGGCCAATCGGAATTTGTAAAAAGACTTTGGTTCCCTGACCAACATTTGAAAGGACGCCAAAACTCCCGCCTACCAGCTCTGCTCGCTCCTGCATGCCATATAAACCTAATCCCGTTCCAATAGGCTTGCTCCCCTTTTCAAAGCCAATTCCATCGTCCTCTACAGTCAAACGAAGTGTATGATCGTGCTCAGTCAAAGAAACTTTAACCATGTCTACCTGGGCATACTTCAAGGCATTGAGAACAGCCTCCTGGCAGACACGGTAAATGACCGTTTCCTTTTCACTTCCATATCGCTTTTGGGAAAGATCCGACACAAATTCAACTACCAGACCAAAGCTTTGTTCAACCCTCTTAAAGTGGGAACGAAATGCCGCTTCAAGCCCAAAATCATCAAGTGTGGCGGGGCGTAATTCCACAGACAGGTTGCGGATATCATCCAGCAATCGTGTCATGGATGCTTCAGTCTGCTTCATATTTTTGATGAGCTGTTCATCATTCGTCATGTATTTTAACACCCGTAGTTCAACAACCGCGCTCATCAATTCCTGGGCCACACTGTCGTGCAGTTCCCTGGAAAGCCGTTTGCGCTCATTTTCCTGCGCTTCAATGACATGCTTCATCATTTTGTTTTGATACAGTTTTTCCTGCGTCTGAAATTGTGGAGTCAAGTCTCTCAACATCAACACCCGTGTTCCATGTTCAGAATCAATGGTGTGAAAAGAAGCGGCATAGGGAACCATTCGGTTGCTCTTCGTTTCCAGATACACCTGAAAAGAAGCGAAATCCTTGGATTCTGGCATATTGAAATAACAGTCAAGGCAGGTACGGGGCTCCGTTTCGCTTGTATAACCCCTGCATGTTCCACATAAAGCTCTTTCCTTCCCTTCATAGAGTTGGATGAGGACGTCATCGCCCACAATCTCCTCAGCTGCCGGGTTCATGGCTAGGGTATTCCCTTGCCTATCAAAAAAGAAAATGGCTTCCGTACTGTTCTCAAACAACTTCACCATTAGCGCACTCAAAGGGCCAGTCCCTAAAGACAATGTCAATTCACATCACTTCCTTCCCGTTCAACTCTCCAATTCCCCTATGCGCCAAGGCTTCCAAATCACGCATCATGGCTTCGGTCATGAGCTGTTCTTCCCGAAATCCACCAAGCAGTACGCCCGCGACGCGAGCATCATTCCATAGGGGAACAGCCCCGAGACTCTTGAGCTTCTCGGATTGAACGATCGGATAGTTAAACAGGTTGTCTGCCCCCACATATTGATAAATAGATGGAATGAAAACGGATTTCCCGGTTTTAAACACGATTCCTGCTATGCCCTTACCGGATTGCAGCACAATCCGCTTAAAGCGATCATTTAAATTACCGGCTGCATTTTTCCATTTAATTACGTATTGATATTCGGCCGGTTCAACCAGAGCAAGCGCCATGAAATCATAACCGAAATGTTCGCGTATTCGCTCAAGCTCCCTTTGATAATCCATCCTATTATTCATCGCTCTCTCCTAATAGAATTAGGAAAGAAGGCAGAGCCCGCTTTCCTAATTCGATTTATGTCTTCTGTAAAGGATATAACTTCTGCGCACATAATTCAACGGAACACTCCACACATGTACAAGCCGGGTAAACGGCCAGAATGCAAAAATCGCAAAGCCCATAAGTATATGAAGCCTGAAAGACATCGGTACGTCTCTCATCAGAGTCGGGTCAACACGGAATATGAATAAACCGCGGAACCAGATCGAGATCGTCTCCCGATAATCGAATTCTGGCTGTACCGCATTCGTCACGAGAGTCGCGAACATCCCCATGCATACAATGGCCAAAAGCAATACGTTTACAATCAAATCAGACGCTGTACTTAAACGGCGCACATTGCGCATTGTAAAACGACGAGAGGTAAGAATCAACATACCGAGGAATGTCATCGCTCCAAATATTCCACCAACATAAACTGCTCCAATATGATACAGATGATCGTTTACACCCAGTGCATGCATCCAGGTTTTTGGTATACCCAGACCGGATACATGACCCATAATAACCGGGATAATACCCAGGTGGAATAAGAGACTTCCGATCATCAATTGTTTTTTTTCAATAAACTCACTTGATTTTGCTGTCCAATTGAACTGGTCGTTTCTATAGCGGAAAATATGCCCTACAATAAAGACCACCACGCACATATAAGGGAAAATAACCCATAAAAACTGCTCTAGCATCATCATTGCGCGGCTGCCTCCTGTTCTACGCAAACTTTAAGCGTTTCACGCAGTCCCTTCACCAAATGAAAATACGGGCTTTCCATTTTTTCCAGCGCTTTAAGCAAATGATATGTGCCGTCTTCCAAGATCGCGATTGGCATGCGGAAGTTTTCTGTCGTCTTCGGATCTTGCGACCATTCGGCGGCATACAGAAATTCACACATGAGCGGCAGGTAATCTGGCAGCTCTCCATCTGGCATTTCAAGACCATACATCTCGTATAGCACCTTTAACTTGACCAACATTTGTCCCCGTTCTTTTGCATCTTCGAATTTAAAGTAAGTCATATATAGTGCACAATTTTTTTGAAAATCAAAGGTTTCTGTATACATTTCCTGAATCTCTTCCATACTGAACTCTTGCATAAGGGACCAGTAGGTGTTCGCATACGTATATGCCGGATGGTTCGGATCAAACGATGTTTCCAGAAAAGCCGGATGAAAATCCAGCTTTTCCGGGTACATGAGTTGCTGAGCGAAAAACCCGAATGATGGCTTGCATTCATACAACTTCGCTACATTAATCACGCCAAATACCCCCGTAGAAGTTTTCTTCATACATTTCTTTGCCCGTTTTCAAAGGCTCTTCCATCCCCATTGAACTTGCCATACTACAGCCGTCACATCCAGAGCCTGAACCCATGTTTCCCATGGTATCGCCGTAACCAGCAGATCCTTGAGCTCGGTACGGGTTCGAATATCCTTCTTTATGCGATGTCGGAATGACGAAACGATCCTCATACTTGGCAATCGCCAGAAGTCGATACATCTGCTCGGTCTGCCGCGGTGTCATGCCGATGCGCTCAAGACGGCTTTCATCGAAAGATTGTCCTGTGGACTGGGCACGCATATAGGAGCGCATCATAGCCATTCGCTGCAAGGATTCCTTCACGGTTTGCGTGTCGCCCGCCGTCAGCATATTGGCAAGGTACTGAATGGGGGTACGCATCTCTTCGATAGCCGGAAAGATCATATCGGGATTCTCAATCGAGTCTTTCCCTTCAAAGTAATTCATGATCGGACTAAGTGGTGGCACATACCAGACCATAGGTAATGTGCGGTATTCCGGATGAAGCGGGAATGCCAGCTTGTGCTCAATGGCAAGCTTGTAGACCGGCGAGTTCTGGGCTGCTTCAATCCAGTCCTCCGAGATACCGTCTTTTCTCGCTTGAGCAATCACTGCCGGATCACTTGGATCCATGAACAGGTCGCACTGCGCTTTGTAAAGTTCTTTCTCATCCTGCGTAGAAGCGGCCTCAAGCACCCGATCCGCGTCATACAGCATAACGCCGAGGTAGCGAATTCGTCCTGTACATGTCTCGGAGCAGACTGTCGGCAGGCCAGCTTCCACACGTGGGAAACAGAAGGTACATTTTTCCGCTTTGTTCGTCTGCCAGTTAAAGTACACTTTTTTGTATGGACAGCCCGTCATGCAATACCGCCAGCCGCGGCAGGCTTCCTGATCGACGAGCACGATTCCGTCCTCGTCCCGTTTGTACATGGCGCCCGAAGGACAGGACGCGACACAGCTTGGATTTAGGCAATGTTCGCAAAGCCGTGGTAGATATACCATGAACGACTTCTCAAAGTTAAATTTAATCTCTTCTTCGATTTTCTGAATATTTGGATCAAGCGGACCGGTTACATGCGCACCCGCCAGGTCATCTTCCCAGTTTGGGCCCCACTCCAAATCCATTTTTTCACCTGTTACCGCAGAATGCGCGCGTGCCACAGGTGAATGCTTCTGTTCGCCAGCGTTGGTCAGTTGCTCGTAATTATAAGTCCAGGGCTCATAATAGTCTTTCATTTCCGGCATGTCTGGATTGTAAAAAATCTTACCCAGTGCTATCTTGGACAGCTTGTTGCCTGACTTCAGTTCCAGTTTCCCTTTGCGGAGCTGCCAGCCCCCTTTATATAATTCCTGATCTTCCCAGCGCTTCGGATAACCGATACCTGGTTTGGTTTCCACATTGTTAAACCACATATATTCCGCACCTTTGCGGTTCGTCCAGGTTGTTTTACATGTCACGCTGCACGTATGACAGCCAATACATTTATCCAGGTTCATGACCATGGCAATTTGAGCTTTAATCTTCAAGCCAGTTAACCTCCTTCATTTTACGTACCGCAACGTACACATCACGCTGGTTGCCGATCGGACCATAATAGTTGAATCCATAACTAAGCTGAGCATATCCACCGACCATCTGGGTTGGTTTGAGATGAATTCTTGTCGGTGCGTTATGACTACCGCCGCGTGTATCCGTGATTTCGGAGCCTGGCACTTGAATGTGCTTATCCTGAGCATGGTACATGAACATCGTTCCTCTTGGCATCCGGTGGCTGACAACAGTCCGGGCGGTTACGACGCCGTTACGGTTGTATACCTCTACCCAATCATTGTCGGCCAGATCGTGTGCCTCTGCGTCTTCGTTGTTGATCCACACCGTAGGACCTCCGCGAAACAGTGTCAGCATGTGCTGGTTGTCCTGATAGGTGGAGTGAATATTCCATTTACCGTGCGGTGTCAGATAACGAAGCACAAGTGAATCTTGCCCGCCTTTTATTTCCCGGTCGCGAGGGCCGAACACCATCGGCGGCAGCGTCGGTTTATAGATCGGTAATGATTCCCCAAATTGTTGGAAAATCTCATGATCAATATAGAAATGCTGTCTTCCCGTCAAAGTACGAAACGGAACGAGACGTTCAATATTCGTTGTAAATGGTGAATAGCGGCGTCCCTTCTTGTTCGATCCAGTGAATACTGGTGTCGGTATAACTTCCCGTGGCTGTGCCGTGATACTTTGGAAAGTGATCCTTTCCGCTGCCCGATCGGCCGAGATGTCTTTGAGTTCCACACCGTGAAGCTCTTCTGCCTGCTCATAAGCCTTTTGCGACACCCGTCCATTAGTCGCGGATGAAAGGTGAAGAATTGCATTGGCCACTTGGCGAGCTGTCTGGATTTTGGGCAGCCCATCTTTAATGGACTCATCGTAATAAACTCCGTTCAACTTTTTCATTTCCTCATATTCGTCCGCTACGGAGAAGCTGACGCCATGCGCACCTGCTTTCCCAGTAGTCAAATTAGGACCGAGTGAGATAAATTTATCGTGAATTTTAGTATAATCGCGTTCGATGATGCTGAAATTCGGCATGGTTTTACCCGGAGTCGCTTCAATCTCGCCCTTCGTCCAATCCTTTACAAGACCCATCGGCTGTGAAATTTCGCCTATACTATCGTGTGCGAGCGGCGCAGTCACAAGGTCTTTATATGTTCCTGGCAGGTACTCTTTTGCCATATCCGAAAAGACTTCGGAAAGCTGGCGGTAAATATCCCAGTCCGCGCGGGATTCCCACAGAGGGTTAACAGCCGGATTAAATGGATGCACGAAAGGATGCATGTCTGTTGACGACAAGTCTGTTTTTTCGTACCAGGTTGCCGCCGGAAGCACGATGTCCGCGTACAATGGAGTTGTTGTCATCCGGAAATCAAGTGCAACCATCAAATCAAGCTTTCCTTCTACATCTTCTCTCCAGACGATTTCCTCAGGTTTCTGTTCTTCGTTCGGCCGGGCAAGCAGGGCATCAGATGCTCCGAGTAAATGTTTCATAAAATACTCTTGTCCCTTCGCCGAACTGGAAATCAGATTTGACCGCCAAACAAAGAGTGAGCGCGGGAAGTTCTCGGCTGCCCCAGGATCTTCTACAGCGAAGCGTGTCTTACGTGATTTAATCTCTTCCACAGAATGATTAATGATGTCCTCGTTGGACTTCTTGCCTAATTGCGCAGCCTCTTCGGCGAACAGTAGACTGTTTTTATTAAACTGTGGATAAGAAGGCAGCCATCCCAGACGCGCTGCGAGCACGTTGTAGTCTGCTGGATGTCTGTAACTGACATCCCCGCCAATCGGTGACTTCAAGGTGTCTGTTCCACTTTCTTCGTAACGCCACTGCTCTGTTGCAAAGTAGAAAAACGATGTAGCATTTTGCTGCCGAGCTGCCCCTTGCCAGTCTTTTGCAAAAGCAATCGTTGACCAGCCTTCGATTGGGCGGAGCTTTTCTTGACCCACATAATGCGCCCAGCCTCCACCGTTTACACCTTGGGAAGCAGTCAACACGACAAGATTCAAGATGGACCGATAGATCGTGTCACTATTGAACCAGTGGTTGATACCCGCACCCATAATAATCATGGAGCGCCCTTTAGTATCGATAGCATTTTGAGCAAATTCCCGAGCAATCTGTACCACAACAGACGCCTTCACACCTGTGATCTTCTCCTGCCAGGCAGGGGTATAATGCGAAGCTTCGTCGTAATAATTCTTGGCGTTATGAGAGCTGTCATTGCGTGCGACACCGTACTGGCTCATCATCAAATCGTACACGGTTGCTACGTAACGTTCCGAGCCATCTTCCAAGCGTACTTTTTTGGCCGGAATTACACGTTTGAATGTTCCATTACCCGCGTTATCAAAGTAAGGGAATACGATTTCTTCCCATTGCTCACCATGACCTTCCACAGTGAGTGCGGGCTCAACCTTTGTTCCGTCTTCCCGCTCCAGAATCAGGTTCCATTTCTTATCCTGCTCCCAGCGCTGTCCCATCGTACCGTTCGGAACTAGCATTTCCCCCACTGCTTCGTCATATATGACCGGCTTCCAGTCCGCATGCGGCGAAACATCTCCAAGGTCACTCGCCCGTAGAAAACGTCCACCTTTCCAAGCTCCCTCGTGCGGATCAAGCAGAATCATAAACGGCATATCTGTATATTGTTTGGCATAGTTAATGAACATCGGTTCTTGGCGCTCTCTGTAAAACTCATCCAAAATAACATGCGTCATAGCCTGGGCTATGGCAGCATCTGTACCCGGATGTGGTGCAAGCCAGTTGTCAGCGAACTTCACATTCTCCGCCAAGTCCGGAGCCACGGATACGACTTTTGTTCCCTTATATCGTACTTCCGTCATAAAATGAGCGTCTGGCGTCCGGGTAAGCGGTACGTTCGATCCCCACATAATCAGGTAACCCGCATTGTACCAATCAGAAGATTCCGGTACATCCGTCTGCTCACCCCAAATTTGAGGAGATGAAGGCGGAAGGTCGGCATACCAGTCATAAAAACTCAACATCTGTCCACCCAGTAGCGAAATGAATCGGGCTCCTGAAGCGTAGCTTATCATTGACATCGCCGGAATTGGCGTAAAGCCCGCGATCCGGTCGGGACCATACTTACGAATGGTATAGATGAGTTGCGCCGAGATCAGACGTAGGACATCGTCCCAAGCGACACGGACATGACCGCCTTTTCCGCGAGCTGCTTTGTAGAGCTTGGCTTTCTCCGGATCTTCCACAATACTTGCCCATGCTTCCACCGGATTGGCATGTTCCTGAATGGCTGCCTGCCAAAGCCGCAACAGCTTACCGCGCATATAAGGGTATTTCACGCGTAATGGACTGTATTCATACCAGGAAAATGTAGCCCCACGCGGGCATCCGCGTGGTTCGAATTCTGGCATATCTACACCGCAGGAGGGATAATCGATCTGTTGATTTTCCCAGGTAATGATGCCGTTTTTTACAAAAACCTTCCAACTACAGGAACCGGTGCAGTTCACTCCGTGAGTCGTCCGAACCACTTTGTCGTGAGACCAACGCTGACGGTACACGTTTTCCCATTCTCTATTTTTTTCCTCAAGGATTGACCAATTTCCCGAATAGCTTTCGATCGGTTTAAAAAAGTTGAGGTTGTATTTTTTTTTCATCGATGACCAACACTCCTTTTTAGAAAGAATCATCCCAACCCAAGTTCCAAGGGAAGACTCATTCGCTTACTCTCATTATGTAATTCATTCATCTCTGTTCCCATTAGGGAATGTCCTATAGCGCTACAGGAAATCCCTCGTTCTATGGAAAGATACAAAAAAGCCTCCCCCTGCTAAAGGGAAGCTTGTATGGAGTAATTAATTGTTCTTTTGACCCGTTAACAGGAGCATGATAAAAGAAATGAGTATGATAGAGCATGTCCACGCCCAGGCCATAGGAAGATGACCAGCATCCACCGCAATATAAATGGCCGTCGGAATCGTTTGTGTTTTACCCGGAATATTTCCGGCAATCATCAGCGTAGCACCAAATTCGCCCAGGCCGCGGGCAAAACCGAGTATAAAGGCAGCCTTAAAAGAAGGGAAAATTAAAGGGAAGGTGATGTATCGAAAAACCTGCCATTCACTTGCACCCATCGAACGTCCCGCGTTTTCCAAGTCCCGGTCAACAGAAGACAGTCCCATTCTCAGCGTCCGATAGACAAGAGGAAAAGCCACTACCACCGCTGCTATAACCCCAGCCCACCACGAGAATATAATAGGCTCGCCAAACCATTGCTCCACAAACCGTCCGAACCCGCTTTTTCGTCCAAGTAATATGAGCAGTAAAAAACCAACAACCGTCGGTGGGAGTACCAAAGGCAGCATAAGCACGGTTTCAACAACCGTTTTCCCTTTAAATAATCCTAACCGCGACATTGACCATGCCACAAGCAAGCCTAATATGATTACCAGAACGCTGGATAACAGTGCAACCTGCAACGATAATCGGATAGGAGGCCAATATTCATTCCAATCTATATCTTGCATGCTCACTTCGGTATGGTAAATCCATACTTAGCCATAATATTCAGAGATTCTTGCGATTGTAGGTATGCATAAAAGTCTTCGGCTTCTTGAATGTGCTTTGAAGCTTTGACAATCCCGATTGGATACTCAACAGGTAAATAGGTTTTGGGATCCACCTCAAAGGCGATTTTTGCCTTCTGTGAAGTCAACGCATCTGTTTTATATACAAATCCGACATCAGCATTCCCCGTTTCCACATATTGCAGCACTTGTCTAACGTCTTTTGCTTGAACCAGCTTGCTCTGTAACGTGTCCCAAAGCTTCGCTTTCATCAGCGCTTCCTGTGCGTAGTTGCCCGCAGGGACACTTTCAGGAATTCCGATCGCAACTTTCTTCACTTCTTTTTTTGTTAAATCGGTTACACTCGCGATGTTCATCGTCCCGTCTGCAGGGATAACCGCGACCAATTCGTTCGTCAGCCACGTTTTTTGTTTTTTTGTATCTATTAACTGCTGATCAACAAGGGACTTCATGTTTTTGGTCGAAGCGGACAGAAACAAATCCGACGGCGCTCCTTGCTCAATTTGTTTTTCCAACGCACCAGAGCCGCCGAAGTTAAAATTCAATTTGATGCCTGTATGGGTTGATTCGTATGAATGCTGAATTTCTTTGAGCGCATCCGTTAAACTTGCTGCTGCGGATATGGTAAGCTCAATAGTTTCAGCCGTTTTCGAAGATGTCTGGCTGGAAGATCCATTCTTACCGGCGCTGCCAACGCATCCTGATAATAATAAAATGATGGAAATAACCAAAACGAAAACAGTGCTACTTTTAATTAATTTATGCATTTGGTTCGGCTCCTCATGTTCGTTCATCATCAATTAATGGGTTTCGCTATTAGCTGTGCCTGTCTCGTACGTTCGATCAGTGTACAATTTTCAAGAAGAATATGATTAAAAATATCTGCTTCCAGGTCTTCTAACCGCTTCAATACGAGTCGGTGCGTACCACAAGCTTCCTGCATCGGCTCAAAGCCGTTTGTGATCAAGCGCATTTCCTTCAGGAATTCCACCACCGTTTGATGCTCGTTTTGCAACTTGGACAAAATTGGATTCAACTCATCTGCTCGTTCCACTGTTGATTCTTGTAAAAATGCTTCAATCATCGGAAACACAAGGTCCTCCTCATTTTGAATATGTTCCGATAATTCCTGTTTAAGCAAGGTGAACAGTTCATTAACTCGCTTTAGATGCGGATAACGTTCGCCGTGAACCCGCGTTAGTTTGGTTACATACGGCGTTAACGCCGATAGTTCTTCCCGAAGCTTCGTATGATACTCATTTTGAATATAGGCGATTAGTTCTTTTGGTTCGAGTGAAGGAGGTTGCATTTGCTTATGCTGTGCCTGCTTTTCTTCCACTTCATGTATCTGCGTTAGCAGTTCACCAGCGTGGAGACCTCGATTGGCTGCTGCTTCACGGAGCGATATTTTCCCTCCACAGCAGAAATCAATCCTCAGTTTGCGGAACAGATCTCCTGTTTTGGGTACTGCTTTCACAATGTCCGCCACCCATGTTTCTTCCGTTAACTGGCTCATCTTCCATTCCTCCATCTTACTTCGATTTTGTGCTTAACTTTCATTCTACGTCTCCCTTAAAGCTGAACCAATCAGGGGGTTCCCTCTTTCACTAGTGGAAAGAGCCTGATTATAAAAAATCAGAAAGCAACTGTTCAGCCGCTTCTTTCCCTTGAGCGATGCAATCTGGAATTCCAACGCCCCCATAGCCGGCACCGCATAGAAAAACACCCGGTAAATACTGTGCAAAGTCCTGTCTCATCTTCGCCATATGCTCTTTGTGTCCAATCGGATATTGCGGCATCGATCGATCACACCTACTGACTTCTGTGAATTCCGGTTCCGCTTCCAGGCCCATTAAATCTTTCAAATCCTTGCGCGCGGCATCCACAAGTTGATTGTCTGTCATTTGAACCCACTCCTGTGCACCTGCATGTCCGATATAGGTCCGTAAAAGCGTATATCCTTCAGGAGCCGTATGGCTCCACTTCGTCGAAGACCAAGTACATGCGGTAATCTTTTTGCCTTCTTTGCGGGGGACTAGAAATCCCGTTCCCTCAAAAGCAAAATTAAGATCTGTGTTTTTATAAGCAAGGGCAATATTGGCTACGGAAACATAGTGAATCTTGTGTAACCAGCTAGCGCTTGCAACGCCGGAAAATAATGTAGCCGCTTCAAAAGCTGGAACAGCACAAATCACCGCATCCGCATCTATTTTTTGTCCATGTTCTAAAATGACCTGATAACCGTTTTCTTTCCTTACTTCAACTACACCTTGCCCCATAACAAAACGTACGGTATCCAGCCTTTCCTTTAGCCGCTCCACGATCGTAGATAATCCTAGCCGATAAGAAAGAAACATACTTTTCTTAGCGATATCCGGCAGTTTGTCTTGTACTGCTGGCTTTCTTCCCGCCCCTTTAGACATACCCTTAATCAAACTTCCATGCTTTTGTTCCATTAGTTTAAATTGAGGGAAAGTTGACATAAGGCTCAGAGAATGAGTATCCCCAGCGTAAATTCCAGACAGCAGAGGTTCTGTAATCTGATCCAGAACTTCTTTGCCGAGACGCCGTTTGATAAAATCCCCTAGAGATTCGTCCTCATCACCTTTCTTCGCTGGAATGAATAAATCCAAGGCTGCCCGTGCTTTTCCCAGCGGAGAAATAAGCCCTGTCCGAATGAAGGGGGTGAGCTTTGTTGGAATGCCCAGAATGAAGCCCCATCGGCATCGTATGAAGTTTGCCCTTATGCAAAATGCAAGCAGATTTGGCTTTCGGGTTTGTCGATACCAGCTCTGCTTCCAGCCCCAACTCCATGGTCAGATCCAATATTGCTGTCTTTCTGGCCAAGAAAGCATCTGGTCCTTTTTCGATCATAAAATCGTTTTGGCGAACGGTTTGTAGCTTTCCTCCCAGACGTTCACTTTTCTCCACCAGTGTAATCTCTACTTCAAGCTGCCTATCCTCAGCCAGCTTTTTCACATAAAAGGCAGCACTTAAACCGCTTATTCCTCCACCGAGAATAACGACTTTTTTAGAACTTTTTTTCATGAAAACACTTTTCCTCTCCAACTCCGGGTATATAAGCACAATAAGGGTCACTCTCCAAATAGTCTCCTGTTATTGCAAAAGCCCTTGCTCTAGAGCCCCCACAGACAGCCTTGAATTCACAGACTCCACATTTACCTTTAAGTAGGGACTTATCTCTAAGATTCATCATGATCGGAGAGTTGCGATAAATATCTGCCAGGCTATCCTTTCGTACATTCCCGCATATAAGAGGCAGGAAACCGCTCGGGTATACTTCGCCGATATGACTAATAAAAACAAATCCATCTCCATCATTTACGCCTTTAGGAGCACGTCCTAAAACATCTGCCCTTTTTTGTCCGTCTGCTACACTGCTCTCACCTGCTCTGTGCTTTTCCTGCAGTACGACCCTCCGGTAGTGAGGAGCTTCTGTAGCCTTCACACCGTACGGCATCTGTTGCTGTATTTGATACAGCCATTTCATTACGGCTTCATGCTCATCAGGAGTAATCATATCTTTCTCCATGCCACGTCCGGTTGGAACAAGGAAAAATAAACTCCATAACACGGCCTGCATTTCCTTTACCCTTTCTGCAATTTGCTCCAGATCATGAAGGTTGTACCGGGACACCGTCGTGTTCACTTGAATAGGGATATTCAGTTCCTTCAAATAACCAATTCCTCGCATGGTCGTATCGTAAGAACCTGCTGTACCCCTAAAATGATCGTGAATGTCTGCACATGAACCGTCCAGACTAAACGCCCATCGCGATAACCCAACTTGCTTTGCTTTTTCTACCGCTGCTCGTGTCACTTTAGGGGTGGCACTGGGGGTCATTGAAACCGACAGATTTTTCTCTTCAATTGCATATCGAGCCAGTTCAAACAGATCAGGACGCATTAAAGGATCTCCGCCTGTGAATACAACCAACGGATGATTCATTTCAGCAATTTGATCTATCAGCTTCTTACCCTCTTCTAATGTCAGCTGGCGAGGATCAGGTTTGTACTGAGCTTCCGCTCTACAGTGAAGGCACTTTAAAGCACAAGCTCGTGTAACCTCCCAGATGACTATAAACGGATCTGTATGATAATCACGCGGCGTTTTCAAAGATATCATTGATGTCTCTCCTTTTAGAAGTATAAAAACAACACAAAAACATAGAGCATCATTGAAAATCCAATTTCCGCCATGCCAACTTGTTTTGCCTTTAATCCGAGTTTAGGAAGCCATATGGCTCGTATCAAAAAAATCAAAAAAGGAACAAACAGAGGTAACTTTAACCAGGTAGCAAACAACAAAATCACCAAATGATAGATGATGGAAGCATAATGGTAACGTATATTTTTTCTTTCACGAATGATCGTTTTGACATACAAAGCAGTTCCGATAAAGTAAAGCATCAAAAGTAAGAATAGCTCTGTTGCTACTCTCCAATCCTCTCCTCCCCCCATATAAATAACAGGGTATATAAAAGAACAAAAGAGTAGAATTGCAACAATGTCATTGAGTAAAGCACGTTCATTTTTCGTTTTTGCAAAATAAATATTAGCCATAAAAAAGAGCAATAGAAGAACTCCATACCAGATCAAGGCAGGCTCAAACCATATCAGTGAAATTAACAAAGGAAGTAATATCACTCCGTATACAACGGCGGGTTTGCGGTATCTTTCACTGCTGCCTGTTTTGATCCATTGGAGGACAGGAAAACTGAATAAGTAGATAAAAAACCAGCACACAAATAGGGGGATATGAATGAGTTCCCCTCGAGAAGCAGCTAAACCGAATAAAAATGGAAGAACGAGCATGGCCCAGGCTCCATGTTGATTAGGTATGTATCTGCTCATCCCCTTCAAACCCTTGATCCTTTTTTCACAATCTTTTTTATGTCTGTTATTTCGGTTAATCGATTCATCATCCATTCCCCCAAGATTGAGTTTTATCTTCTAACTTCATTCTAAGTATTATATGAAATTGAACCAATTAGGGAGTTCCCTTTTCCTTAGCGGGGAATATCCTAACCGGAAAAATAACGCTATTTTCTTATGCTATACTGTACTAAAAAAGGGAACAAAGAGAGGATGAACTGTTATGGGAGGACCTTCTTTACGTCAACTGCATGCTCATCATGCCATTCATCAAGGCGGGCTAACTGGCGCTCTAGATAAGACGAGAGAAGTAGAAGAATTACTCGAAGCAAAAGAATTCAAGGTGGCGCGCCAGGCTGCCGACCACTTGATCGAATATTGGGAAACCCGCATTCTCAGCCATGCTGATGCAGAAGAGGAAGGATTCTATCAGGAAAAGGTCGATAAAAAACCGGAACTGCAGGAGGCTGTCGTCAAACTTACACGGGATCATGACCTGCTCCGAATCATTGTAAAAGAGCTCAAAGCCGGGATCCGTGAAGAAGGGCTTACGCCTGAAGTTCTTCAGCAGTTCCACGCGCTTCTGGTTGTCAATGCTATTCATAGTCGGGAAGAAGAACGTTTGTTGTTTGAGGAACCGTCATGATCAAGATGTGGCATAACGATTCACTTTCTCTATAAAAACGTACCGAAGAAATAGTCCAACGCCTCCTGCGAGTATCTGTCATCTCCTTGCCAAGCTGCTACGGAATAAAAATCATGATTGCCGTGCTGTCGTTTACGAGGCGTGTCCTGTGGGACCAGCAGTCCGGCATATCCCCACACCTCCATGACTACATCACGCTCGTTTTTGCTGGATGGAAACACATCCTTCCAGCGCTTTTCCAATTGACGTGCACTGCTTTGAGCCTCACAGTTCTGAACAGCTTCGAGCATGTTATGGATTATAGCTAGATCCTCATCGGAAACCTGAACATCCTCTTCTTGACTGAACAATTCAAGGTCCATCCAGCAATATAGAAGGTGGTTCAGACGAATACCGCCCCATTTGATTCGTTCAAAATTCAGTACATTCAAATCTTCATTGACGTATTCATTATCAGACATCACTTTATTAAAATTACAGTCCCCACAGCTACTGTAATTGGGCAGGACGACAGGCCGCTCACCATAGGTGTGCAAAGGAAGCCCAGCGGTTAATGCCCAGCTCGATAAGGCGCTTCGTAAATGAACCTTTTTCGTGGAAAGGCTGTGCAAAAATGCTGCTGCCACTCGCTCTTTTGTAGCCTTTTGCTGATGCAGCTCATGTAATCTGTTTATAATCTCGTTATGTGTAATGGTGATCGGATCGAACATCAAGCCCTTACTTTTGGCATATTCAAAATCCTCACCCGAAAAAGATCCCCGCTCCTGCTTCCAGCCGCTGGAGGACCAGAATGTGTTCATCAGTATTTTTTTTGCCTTTTTATCCACAACACATCTCCCTTACTCATCTCAACCCCTTCACCTCCAATACAAAGCTCAGGGTTGTAGTGCATTTTATGTAAGATTGCTATTCATCTTTATATTTAAAAGCAATGGCCGTATTTCCTGACCGGGGGTCAAAATAAGAAGAGATTTTCCCCCAGCTCAGTTCATATTCCATATAGGGGTAAGGCTTGGTTTGACGATAGCTTGGCTTCACGGACAAATGTTGCTGTAACAAACGATCATGCTCCCCTTGCCGCTTTCTCTCCCCTTCCTCAGACCAATTATCCCAAGAAGTTGGAAATTCATTGCCCTGAAGCGAAATCTCCACGACAATTAGGCTTGTATCCTTAAAGCATACAGACACAAAAAAATGCCGACGCAGCAAAGAAACCTGATCGAAATGATACCAGATGTAGTCATTCCCTAGCCTTCTTACAGAATGAAAATATTTCGAATACCAAGTGGTCTCTAACAACTGATCTTCTGTTAAAGATGAGTAGATAGCACGCTCACCATCGACCTGAATGATTCCCGATTCCCAGTCATTCATTGCTGCCACTCCTTCAGCTATTATGCCAATCTCCTACAGCTGCTCTCTGTCCTCATGATTGAAAATGGCCTGCCAGGCCCGATCTAGCACGTGCGTATGTAATCGTCTGGCATAGACATTTCTAACGATGGCAAGAACGATCACACTCACGAATACAACACTGAGCAAAGTGATAGAGGGAACCCAATAGTCAAACATGGCATTCGCCACCACTTGCAGCAAATGTCGTTCTGGTTGTAAATATTCTACCGCCGCAACGATGCCTGCTGCCAACAATATGATCACAGATATGATCATAAGCATTACATTGATTACTTTGTATTTGGCAAGCCCTCGCTGAAAAACGCGAGTTCCAGCATATTGCTCCAGCACGATGATCTGCTTGTGAAAATCATTTTCTACCTGCTCTACAGGCAGATCGTGCTTCTGAATAAATGCATAGGCTTTCTTCAATTCGGATTGAATAAATAAACTACTCTGGATAGCAGATCCCAGCTGACCTAAAACATTCATATCTTTTTACTCCACTTCAATAGTGTCTAACTTACGAGTATATAGGGTTGCCATGCTCTACAAAACGATCGGTTCCAGACTGCTTTCTAAGTGAGCTTATCAGTAAAAATCAAAGTAACCCCGCCAGGCTCCTTCACTCTGATGCTTGGCAAAATAAAAACTGCCTCCATCGACAATATTCAATTCGGCTTTGGCATCTGAAGCAATCTGAAACACAAATTCATAGCCCTCGCCAAAGTCGATGCCCGATTGAACAAAGCTGGGATAGCCACCGATTTTGTGAACCGCATATATTTCCTCTACGATGTCCTCAAAATAGTCGGGTTCCTCCTCGTCCAAATGGTTGAGGGCATCGCCATATTCCTCAGGAATGTCTTCACCGTCCCAGACCGGATAATCATTCTCTTTGAGTTCGGGGAACAGCGGGAATGCTTTGATTTGCATAAATGCCGGACCAAAATCTTTTTCAACCAAATCCTCTAACGACGTATACTCACGAATACACATATATCCTTCCATGTCCTCATGATCCAGTACATCAGGAGACAGAAAGACTGTCAACAGCTTGACACTGTGTATAGCCGGAGGAACAAAGGGCAAGGCAGGCAAATACAATTGCATGATCGGAGCCATAACATTCCCCTGTACATCAATGGGTTGCTCCTCCGTTGGCAAAGCCACTGTAACTCTACCAATCCAGCTCTGTTCAAGGGAACCGGACGGTCTACGGCCCCCTGTATGGAAAATAGTAGCTTTACGTTTTAGAATCGTTCTTAGCTTCTCAATAGCGTTGCTGGACAACGAAACCACTCCTTTCTAATCTAGAATAGAAACGCAACAACATCCTCTCCTGCTTTAAAACCAAACTCACTTAAGCGGTCTTCCATCTCTTGAATCTGACGTAGATAATCTTCCGGCACAGCTGGCAGACCCTGTTCATTCACTAATGTCCCGCCAAGTCTGGCGCGTGCATATTCGGCACTTTTCCACATCGCCTCAAACACAGTTTGCGGCTGTACGGTTCGTACCCCATCCATACTGAAAATCAAATCTGCAAAGCGATCCTCTGCGAGTGTACTCAACCAAAAAAATCCAGGCTCGGTTCCCGTATGTACGCTAAATAGTTCATCATAGCCTCCCGGCCCGTGATGGTGTGCATGGAAAATATCCATATCTCCCCACTCCATTCCGAGACTCAGCATGACATCCCAGATATCCGCTCCACGGTAAGATTGGCCTTGATCCGCCACCAGCCTAAGCATGACAGCGTGTTCCCTTTCACCTTCCTGATCTGTAAATGCTTTAAGTTTTTCCGCTTTTGCACGTGCACGGGCAGCATCCTCCCGAGGAAGCACATGAACGGTGCCCTTCCCCTGAAAACGCGCTGGCAGTGTGTTCATAAAGTCTGCAACCTTGGCTTCATCTAAACGAATCTGCATCTCTACATTATCGAATATATCCATACAAATACAGATTTTATCAAAATGGCATTCGCCTGCCGATCTGCGTCCCACACTAGTCCATATCTGCAAATCATGCACATGTCCATACACGATATACCCCTTAAGCAATTGCAAAATATCCTCATCTGATAACGTAAAACCGCTGAATTCCACGTCAATCAGCCAATAGATATTAGAATCAGGCTCCACTTGATGGATTCCTTTTATGGTCTTCACAGGCTCATGTTCCAACTCCACGGCAAGGATGCTAGATACATCCTCACTCCCATGTTCGGGTAAATTCATGAATCTCCCTCCTAGCTAGCTGTTTTCACTTTACAGTTTCCTATAATTCTCAATCTATATTAAACTATAACTCACCAAGCACAAAATAGTATAAAACGGTGCTGGGTCGTTGAACTTAACTTTTAGAAATTCAAAGCTTCGAAAGGGGAGAACTCGTGATGCAAAAACTTTGGCAACAAGGGAAGGCTTTGTCTCTGCCTATTATGGTGTCCGCATCGCTAATATCTGGAGCGCTGTCTGTAAGTACACCTGCGGCGAATGCGGCTGCAACCAAGGAATTGCTTCAGCTATCCGGTCAGACGACTTACTATGGAGAGGTCGAGAATGGGCAGCCCAACGGACGTGGTACGATCAAATGGAGCGAATATAAGCAGTATTCGGGTGATTTTGTGAATGGCAAGCGCTCAGGTACCGGAAAATATATAAATCAATACACCGATGCAGATGGACAAAATCATAAAGTCGTATACAACGGCACATGGAGCAATGACACGATGAGTGGCAAGGGTACGCAGACTGAAAAAGTGACCCAAATGGACGGAACCGTACGTTCGAACGAGATCCAAGTAGGTACCTTTCAGAACAATGGATTACAGAATGGCTACCAAGTGATCCACGCTGTGGCCGATCCAGACTACAGCTTCACTTATAAAAATAGCAAAGAAATACTAAATATCTTGCACAGTAATCAAGATCTGGTCCAAAGATGGCAAAAAGGAGATCTCTTCTCCGTAAATTATAAAAATGGCTCTGTCCAAAAGGAATACTCTATGTTCCCTGAAGAGACTGCTACCAAAGAACGTCAAAGACAAGCGTCCATCAAGTATCTCAAAGGAATTACTGCCAAGGTCACTCCTTATTTGCAGCAGTTTGAAAAGCTGTCCAAGCAGATTCCGCTAAAATAATTAAAACGACGCGAAATATGTATTAGCTTCTACGCAAGAAGGCCTCTCTTTCTAATGGAAAGCTCCATTTGAAAAGAGGGGCTTTTTTCGTTTTCGTTATGAATGGCATATAAGAACTTCGGAGCATAACACCTCCTACTATTCTCCCTTATGAATCCTCAGGAACTCATACAAATGACTTATTTTTCACTTAAATACCCTCCTTTTTTTGCTAACCCCCACTAGATTCACTAGAATATAAGTAATTATTTTAATCATCCGAGGTGGACATCATGGCAAAAATTATGGTTCCTCCTGAGAAACTTGAGGCGGTTTCCAGGCAGTTCGCACAGGCACGTGAGCTGGGGGCACAAATTTGCGGACAACTGTCACAGCATATTCAGATGTTGGAAAATAGCTGGGCAGGAACAACACAGCAGCGCTTTTATCAGGATTTTCATAAAGCGCGTGGACAAATGGATGCTTTCACTCAAACTGTCGGTTCTGTCAGCACAGAGCTGCGTTCCATTGCAGTAAAATTCAAGGAAACAGATACACAAGCAGACACGGGTATTAATAAAGGAGATCACAGAGGACAGATCGGCAGCAGTGAAGGGGCAACTTCCGGGAAAAAAGGACCCGATCCAGCAGATATAGCTATTAACAGCATTTCAGAAGCCAATAAATGGCGCGGGCAACTGGGATTTGCCGGAACAGCTATCTATAGCGGTCTGGCTTCCACACTTGTGCTCACCAAAACAGTAGAATTCAAGAAAAGTCTGAAGAATCCCACTCGAGCGGTTATACATAATGCGGCATGGGTGAATGGCAAGGGTAACAATGCGTTTATGCGTAATTTGGGCAAAAGCCTAAACCGCCAATTCGCTAAACCCGGTATTGTGATGAAGGGTTTAAAGGGCTTTGATCGTTTAGCTGGAAAGCTTCAAATGGGTAAGCTTGGCCTCGGATTCAACAAAGCCAATAGCTTTCCTCAGTGGACGCGGAACGTCATCGCCGGGGTGGAAAAAGGCCGTTACGGCATAGCCACCCGCCAAATTCCCGGCATGATTGCCAAAAAGCTATACCCTATTAATGCCACCATGAATATTGTGGGCGAGGGTATCAGTCTGGCTGGAAAATGGAAAAGCGGGAAGCTTACCGGAACGGATGTGGCTGTATCTGCTTCTAACGTAGCGATTAAAACCGCTGCAACTTATGGCGGTGCTGTTGCTTTGGGAGCCGTAGGCGGCGCTATCGGTGGTCCGGTCGGTGCAGCCGTCGGTGCTTACGTCGGCGGTACGGTGGGAAGCTGGGCAGGTGGAAAGGTCGCCAAATTCGCCGAAAAAGGGATACGTTGGGCCAGCAAACTATTTAAATGACATACACCTAACAGATGGAGAAGGAGCCTAACTATGGACAAACAAACGGTAATTTTAACGCTTGAGGAACTAGGCTTTGCCTTGACCGCACTGGGCGCAGAAGACATGGCTTCTGGTCTGCTCCAATCTTATTACGGGGAACTGACCGAAGATCGCTGGGAACTGCTTTTTCATGCCGCAACGCATAGCCTGATATCCAAGGGTTTGATGGAACAACGAGATGACGAGCAACAACAGCTTGAATTTGATGCGTTCATTGTTGAAATGCTAGCTCATCTGGTACAAAGTCGTCAGATGCTACGTGGCTACAAGGAGCAACAGGATAAGCAAAATACATTAACGATACACCATGGAAATGAACGTTTTCTGTATCATTTTTCCAGCCACAATGAACTCCATTTCTTTCGCTGGTCTTCCCCAGAAGACTGGCATCACGACATTGATCAATTGTTCGGCCTGCTTGCTTCGAACTTCAATGAGCACAGCCGATACGTCGATCTGACAGAAGAACAGTGGAATGAGTTAACCTCTTCCAGCTTCAGCATGCAGCAAATGACAACGTGGAAGCTTCATGAGTCCGCTCAGCAAATAATACAAGACTGGCGAGAGGATTTTGATCGTAATCAGTGTAGCCTAGATAATTTGAGCCAGATGATATACGCGGATACGGATGAAGATGGACCTTCCGTTACAAATCTACTATTTGTTCTTAAAGGAACGAATGATGTGTGGATCGTAAGAAATACAGAACTGGATATGCAGGCCACCCCATGTCTGCGTATTGAAAGTGTAACCGAAGCTGACTGGAGAGAACGAATAACTTATTTCATTCAGGAGTTTGTACGCGACGAGGCGGTATTCCGTGGATAAAATTGTATATCGAAGATCTTTGGCATTTTGGAAAGCCATGGGCAGCTTGATGTTTGTGCTGATTTGTCTGCTTTTGCTGCTGCTCATTTTTATCGACGAAGATATCTCAGCTCTACAAATCTTTTTCTTTATTACCTCCGCCATTATCGGATTTCCTTTTTTCGGTAGCTATCTTGTGGTTTGTTTGAGCAGAACGCTTCGTAAGGATACCTACCTGTTCATCTTTGACGAGCATAGCATTTCCGATGGTATTCGAACTGTCCCATGGTCTGCAATCACTAAAGTCGAATTCGAAGGAGCCTCCATCCGCAAATGGCTGCGCCCTCGCTTTCCCGCCTTTATTTTTCATCTGAATGACCACAGCACCTGGGAAGTCAGCACCGATTATGTGTTGAACGATGTTGAGCTAAACCAAGCCGGGAAACAACTTCGAACTCTCATTAACCAGCATGGCAAGCCAAAGAAAAAACGTTCCTGAATAGTGCCATTGAATATGTCAAAGCTTGTCTCTATCATATGCAGCTACAAGAGCCACAACCACTGCTGCCGAGTTGGCCGCAGCCAAATCAAGATTGGAGTCAAAAGAATCCGCCGCTTCTACACCGGCAAGATCAGACAAAGAACGGACAGCCAAAAACGGAACACCAAACTGGTACGCAGTCTGAACGACCGCGGCCCCTTCCATATCCGTCACTTTCGCTTCAGGAAACTGGCTACGGATAAAATGGGCGCGCTCAGCCTGGGAGATGAAAGAGTCTGCCGTCGTAATCAATCCGTTGACGATCTGCCCCTCAATCCTGGTCTCCGCCAGCGCTTCTGTCGCAAAAGCAAGCAGCGCTGGATCGACAGGATAACTTGCCGGCATCTGTGGCACCTGTCCGTAGGTATAGCCGAACGCCGTTCCGTCCACATCGCTGTAAGTCAGCTCGGTCGCCACTACAACATCGCCAACATGCAGCGCTGGATCGAGCCCACCCGCAGACCCGGTATTAATGACAAGCTCCGGGCTAAATCGCTCAATCAGCAGCGCCGTAGTCGAGGCTGCGTTCGCTTTGCCAATTCCTGATTGCAGCAGAATAACCTCCTTGCCCTCAAGCTGGCCTGTATAAAAAATCCCGTTCGCAATCTGGGTCATCTTTATCCCTTCGATCTGCGCTTTCAAATCTGCTATTTCTTCCTCCATGGCTCCGATAATCGCTATACTCAAAGTTCTTTTCCCGCTCCCTCCATGAATTCCTTGTATTCCAGCTTATACTTGAAAAATACCCGTTGCTGCGATACGCTGCACCGCCTCCAGCAGCCTTTCTTCACTGTTCACCAGACTGAACCGCACATGAGAAGCTCCCGCACGACCAAAGCCTTCTCCAGGGGCGACCGCAACATGCGCCTCGTCCAATAAAAAGTCTGCAAATGAAGCGGATGTATAACCCTCTGGCACCTTGAACCAGGCAAAAAAAGACCCTTGGGGAGCAGCTACATCCCAGCCAATACCTCGTAACGCTGCAATGAGAATATCACGGCGCCGCTCATATAACGCCGCGAGCTCCCGTACCGGTTCCTGCGTGCCCAGCAATGCCACAGCCCCCGCATCCTGTACCGCTCCAAAAACAGTGCTGTAGGCATGCGTATGATAATGCTTGAGCGCACCAATGATGGACGAATTTCCCACTGCAAAGCCGAAGCGCCATCCAGCCATGTTATACGTTTTGGAAGCCGTATACGTCTCGACGCCATATTCCTTGCCGCCGGGGATTTGCAATAAACTAATCGGCTTATGCCCGTCAAATCCAAGAGCACCATAAGCAAAATCATTCATAACCGGAAACTGGTACCGAGCGGCATAATTCAGCGTCTTTATCAGGAAATCTGCTGTAGCTACTGCTCCAGTCGGATTGTTCGGATAATTAATCATGAGCAATTTGACCTGCTCTGCAATTTCTTCCGGCACGGTTGTATAATCGGGCAAGAAGCCATACTTCTCATCAAGCGGAATCGTATGAATATGGGCTCTTGCCAGCGCAGCAGCGGAATAATATTGGGGATATGCCGGATCGGTGGTCAATAACCAATCACCGGGATTCAGCAGCGCCTGTGGAATCCCCATTACACCTATGGCTGAGCCGTTGAATATGGCAACCTCCCGGTCAGGATCCAGCTCCACCTGATACTCCCGTTTATAGAACGCAGCGACAGCCTCCAGCGTGCTTTTTTTCCCATGAAAAGGTGGATAGCCCTGATTGATCGGTTGATCGACCGCTTCATTCAAAGTGCTGATGATATGCGCCGGTGTCGGCTGATCCGGGTTGCCGGCTGCCAAATTGATTACATCTATTCCCTTACTTTTATACAGATTCACCTTGTCATCCATTGCGCTAAAATAGTTGTCAGGCAGAGCCTTGACGAGATCAGAGGATGAAAAAATCACGTTCATCTCCACCTTCTATCCATAAGATACAGGCTGACAACGTCAGCCCGCAGAAGATAATACCCCATATTATTTGAAATAGCTTGGCAGCTTGTAGCCTTCATAATCAGGATTCGATTGGATGTACTTTTGGAATTCATCTGAATGATATCCTTCAATAATGTCTTTGACGAAGGGCTTATCCTTGTTCTTGCTGTCCACAGCAACCACGTTCGTGAACGGATCTGTCATATTTTCAAGCTTTAATGCCGAGGTCAGCTTTATTCCATTCGATACAGCAAAGTTCCCTTGTATAGCCGCAAAATCAACATCCTCTAGTGCACGTGGCCCCTGTGCCGGGTCGGTAGCAACAAATTGCAGATGATGCGGATTAGAGGTGATGTCGTTCACCGAGGTTTGCAATGGATCGATATTGTCCTTTAACGTAATCCAGCCTACTTCCTTCAAAATATTCAGCGCACGCAACATATTGACTGGCTCGTTAGGCAGGTTGATTTGGGCTCCCTCACTGATTTCGTCAAGGCTGGTATGCTTGCTGGAGTACAATCCCATTGGAGGAGTCGGGACCTGCACAGCACCAATCAGATCAATATTCTCCCGCTTATTCATAGAATCCAGGTAGAGCGAGTGCTGGAACACATTAGCATCAATATCCCCCTTAGCCACGGCTACATTGGGCTGAACACCGTCTGTAAACTCTTTATATGTAATCGTATAGCCTTTCTTCTCCAAATATGGAGCCACACCATTCTTAAACTGATCGCTATATGGACCGGGATTAAAGCTGATATGCAGTGTTTTCTTTTCTTCACCCGCAGCGTTGCCCGACGTATTCTTGCTGCCGCAGCCTGAAATAAAAAGCACGACTGCTCCCAGCAGCAATATAAATGAAATCCATGGTTTCTTCATTTTGATGTCTCCCCCTGCTCCTTGATATCATCTACTTTTGGTGAGTTAGAATGTTTACAGTCGCCCAAAATACCAAGTAACTTGATGCGTTTTATAGATATTACAATGATTTTTTATTCACTGTCAACAACATTTAATTACGCATCTTCTGCATAACAAAAAAGGGGTCACAACAGGAGATCCCCTTGAAAGCAAAACACTTCACAAGTTTGTCATATACTTCCGTTTTAAATATACCCCATAGGGGTACATTTAAAATATGTAATTAAAACCGTAAAGGAGCTGTAAATATGAGAATGCAATGGGCTTTGCTCGCTGGTACAATCATGATTATTTTGAGTGGGTGCGGGAACAGTAACACGCCGAACCAGGAGCACACGACAAACAGCAGTCAACAGCACGACACATCGGATATGAACCATTCCACTTCCAGTAAGCTTCCTACCGGACTAAAAGAAGCGGAAAATCCAGCCTTCAAAGTTGGTAGCCAAGCGACTATCCGAGCCGACCATATGGCAGGCATGAATGGGGCTACTGCCACGATTGTTGGTGCTTATACGACTACTGCTTATACGGTCTCATATACTCCAACCACTGGAGAAGAAAAAGTGAATAATCATAAGTGGGTTATTCATGAAGAGATTAAGGATACAGGCAGCGAGCCCTATTCACCGGGAACGGAGGTTATTCTTACAGCAGATCATATGAAGGGGATGGATGGGGCTAAGGCTACCATTGATTCCGTCGAGCCAACGACCGTATATATGGTAGATTATACGCCGACTACAGGAGGAGAGCCTGTCAAAAATCATAAATGGGTGACGGAGAGTGAGCTTTCAGCCCATTAGAACTCTTACAACACAGGCGCTTATGATAGCAAAAGGGAGCCTTACATCGGCTCCCTTTATACGGCTTTATTTGAGTTTGGACAAACCTACTTTGCTAAATTCAGCTTGGCATCCTTGATGTCATACAAAGTCCCTTTGTTGGTTTCTACAAGCTTTTTCATTTGTTTGTTGGCTAGTCCATTCGCAGGCACGATTGCATTAAAAATAACACCATTTTTCTGTAATTGCTCGTTGATTTCATCTACTGAAAAACGGGCTTTACCCAGAGCTGTATTTTTATCATGAACTGGTGCATCTGTAATGAATATAATTGTTTTGGAATTAGAATTCTTGGGAAATTTACTTATAGCTAACTGAATAGCCTCTAATCCCGATTCCTTCAAATCCCCGCCAGCGGAAGGGCGCAGCATATTCAAATTACCTTTTAACTTGTTTTTATCGGTCGTAAACTCCAAAAATTCTAAATCTTTATCTGCCTTCAGATTGATATCCCGAAATGCAACGACAGCAAATTGGGAACCTGCTGGAACGGAATCAACAAAGCCTTTCACCTTCTGTCTCACATAATCCAGCGTCCCTGTCATACTACTCGTAACATCTATGACGAACACAATATCCGTAGATTTGGAGAAGGTGGTGGATATCTTTTTTAGAATCGTTGGATTGGAATGTGATTCAGAAGCATCTTCATTTTCCTCCATTAATTGTTCACTTTCACTGGTTGTCAAAACCTGCGGTGGAGCATGAAAAATCACAACGCTCTGAGCTGCAATATTCCATTTTACCTTCGCACCCAGCGCCTCACTTACAAAGCGAATAGGAACCATTACTTTGCCGTTAATGAGTCTCGGCGCTGCATTGAGACGCACTAATTTACCGTTGATATAGGCATCTCTGGAGCCTACAGTTAACTTGATCGTTGTATTTCCTTTGGTTGCAGTAACAGTCTTGGTAGCTCCATCCCATTTCACTTTCGCCCCAAGCGCCTCAAAAACGGCACGAAATGGCACCAGCATACTTCCGCTAATAGAGGTCGCAGGCTGCTCATATTGTTGCAGTTTCCCGTCTATAAACACCTCAACCTGCTGAGCCTTGTTATTATTTATGGGAACAAATTGGGGTACAGACGCTGCCGAATTTCCCGACTGGTCGATCATTTTGATATAAAAGTAGTATCCACCCGTAGATAAATTCAGGTTACTCAAAGGGTAGGTAAACGTTGTTTCCGGATCGAACTGAATCCGTTTAATTAATTGAGCATCTGCATTTTTGACCATAACGTATGAAGTGTACGTGGGTTGAATATTTTTTATTTTCAAACGAACCGAAAATGACGTACCTGAAGAGTTGATCGTAAATGTACCCGGAAAATTTTCTCCAGACGGGATAGTCAAAGGGATTTCCGGTGACTCATCCACCTCTTGGTCCACTTTAGGCTCCACGACAGGCTGGGTTACTTGAGATTCAATTACTTTCGGTTCGTCCACAGGTTGAGCAACCTCGGGTTTACTGGGAGTGGAAATCTCTTTTATATTGGTCTCCACCTCAGGCTGCGTTACTTTCGGCTCCTCCGCAAGTGGAGTTACTTTAGATTCATCGACTGACTGCACAGCCCCTTTCACAGTTATAGGAAGTTCTATATGATTTTCTGATCCTGGATAAGGTGCTGGTCGTGAATCCGCAATCGTAATTGTAGAGTTGGCATAATCAATCGTAAAGTCACCAGAAGGAATTTCAATATAGTTGCTATACAGACGAATTGGCGTATCAGGCTTAATCGTAAACGGGAGATCGAATTTAAACACTCTGTTTACTCCATTACCATCATCAAGGGTAAGCTTAAGCTTATCTCCATCTCTGAATACTGTCGAATTGGCAGCATGAACACTTTCTGTACACAAAGTGAACAACCCTACGAGTATCGTTAAAAACGAAAGTAGGAACATCATTCTTTTGAGCTTCATTCTTATTTCCCCTTTTGAATCTATAGTCTTGTCGGTAAATCATAGCATAGGGTTAGATGAAGTTCATGCCATCTGATTACAGTTATGGATATGCGAACTCACTTTTTCCATCATTCGCGCTCTGTTCATCTGTTCAATGTTCATATGTATCTCCTTGGCCCGCTTCTTCAACGTGGCATACGTAATATGGCCGCCTTCAGTGCTTTAGTGCCTTCTTCGCTTTTCAAATAATCCGACGGTGTTTCGTTGCCGAGTGCGGGGACTTTTCGATCCATCCAAGTCAGCAAATATTCCCCCATATCGGGCAGTAGCACAATCTGAATCTCCTTGGGAATTTTACTTTCGACCACTTTTGCTCTTATAGCCGGATCTACCTGTGCATACCGCTCCTGATAGATCTGAACCATGTTGGCCCAGTTCTCCGGCTTAAACTCTTTCAAATATATGTCTCTCATCTACGAACCCTCCTTAGGGCCTCAGACAACGCTTTTCATGCTGGAGCAACCATTCTTTTCTCCATAGCCCTCCTGCATAGCCCGTTAGTTTCTGATTGGAACCGATAATTCGGTGACATGGAATCACAATGCTCAGCTTATTTTTTCCATTAGCACTGCCTACGGCTCGGATCGCTTTTTCATTTCCAATAGCAAGAGCAATATCTTTATAAGCTGTCGTTTTACCGTACCCCACGGACACCAGAGCATTCCATACTTTTTGCTGAAAATCCGTACCTTCAAAGGCATAAGGAAACGTAAACTCAAAGCGCTCACCTTTAAAATACTCGTCAAGCTGGATAGCGCATTCCGCTAATACTTGGATTGGAACCTCTTCTATAGCCCTCGTTAAGAGCTCATTCCGATTAGAGAACATAATAGAATAGACAGCCTCATTTGTGCCCTGTATCTCTATCTCTCCAATCGGCGATACATACTTCAATACGTAAAGTTCACTCATAAAAGGATACGCCCTCCTTCCTTTTCTATTCCTTACTCAACTTTCTATACTCACTAGGAGAACAATGGTTCAAGCTGCGAAACGCCTTATAGAAATGGGAGGGACTTTGGAAGCCCGTCTCATAGCAAATCTCAAGATTCGTAAGATTTGTACTTTTAAGAAGATAGGCTGCCTTATCTACTCTTATTTTTTCCAAATACGTACGCGGGGTTTCGGCGGTTTCCTGTTTAAAGATCCGATCCAAGTAAAAGGAGCTTATTCCGATATGGTCCGCAATATCCTGCAATACAAGTTTTTCCTTGTAATGATTGACCAAGAAGGTTACTACATTCTGCACAAGTCTGATATACGGCGAATGGTCTGTATGGGGCTGGCATCTTTTGCAAGCACGAAAACCCGCCTTTTCCACTTTGTCCAAATCAAAGTAAAACTCCACATTTATTTTCTTCGGCTTTTTGGATCGACAGGAAGGTCGGCAGTATATGCGGGTTGTTTTCACAGCGGTAAAAAACAACCCGTCATACTTACGATCACACGCTATAATTTTCTCCCACATTTCTTCAAAAGAAAGACTAAGGTTAGCCATGATCGAATGCTCTGTCCTTTCTATAGTTCATATTCATCTAGCTCAAGGATTTTGCAAAATCCTCATATAAATGTGATGTATCTTGAAGCTCTATCAACTGTTCTGCATTCTTTTGCAAAGCAACTATTATCTTATCAGAAAATGCATTTCCAAAGCTAAACCGTTTAACTCCTAACTGCTGAAGCTGGTGGACATTCGTCAGACCCGGCAGGGATAAAACATTAAGCGGAGCATGTATATGAAACACAACTTCCCTGATCTCTTCATCACGCTTTAATCCTGGAACAAAAATTCCGCTCGCACCATTATCCACATACGCTTTGGCCCGCTCTATGGTCTCTGAAAGTGGGGCATCCATCTGCAAATATGTATCCGTTCTTGCGTTTATAAAAAAATTTTTAAACCCACGCGTATCCAATGCTGTTCTTATTTTGGACAACAGGTTACTGTGCAGGCCCACTTCTCGAAGTCCCTTTTTCGTTTTCAAAGAATCCTCAATATTAATCCCTGCAACTCCCACATCGGCTATCCTTAAAACATGCTCAACAATCGTTGCCGTATCCTCCCCATATCCTGCTTCAATATCTGCCGACACTGGAATCTGAACATGCTCAGCAATCGTCCGAATAATGCTTACATGCTGGTCAAAATCAATAAGCTCTCCATCTGAGAATCCAAGCGTATTGGCAATTCCCCAGCTCGTCGTACCTATCGCCTTAAAGCCTGCCTTCTCCAGAGCCACCGCAGATAGCATATCCCAGGCGTTCCCTAAAAATAAAAGTTCCTCTGATGTGTGAAGTGCATGAAACTGATGAATTTTGTTCATAAATATAGCCTCCTGATATGTGATGTAACTCATTTTATCAAGAGGCTATCTTTGTTTCGTCCTCATTCTTGCACTTATGGTCTGTAGGAATCTAGGAACAACTAGGTCCATTTATTCACATATAAATCATAATTTTTGAAAAAAACGGTTATTTAAGCTCTATTCAATCATATTCTTCTTATCTATACTCTTGCTAAATCAATTCGAGTTAGATGCAAATCTACGCTTTTAGCTTTTAGCCTTTCACAATTACATTATTATAGGAGGAGTTATATGTATAAAACAAAGTTCCTTAGGATCTTGCTAAGCTTTACTGTAATTGCTTCTTTCTCTAGCTTGTCGGGTCCACCTGCCAAGGCTTTTGCTAAAGAGAATGGAACTCCAGTACAGAAAACGATCGATTTAAATGAGGGCTTCGACAACTCAAATGAAGCTAGTATAGAGCCATTATCCCTTACCAGCGAAGCAGCTACTAGCCAAGAAGCGGTTACAGCTATTGATCATGATGCTAATTTCTCACCTTCAACACTTCAGTTTCTGAAGGCTAATACAGGACTCGACGGTGAGCAATGGGATAATATTATGAAGCTAGTGAACAAACCAGAGCAAGATTCTTTGAAATGGACTGAATTCTATGGATATGCTGAAGATATCGGCGATAATCGCGGATACACCATTGGTATCTTTGGAGCAACAACAGGCGGTTCAAATGATACGGGACCCGATGGTCCGGACTTATTCAAAGCTTTTGATGCTGCTAGTGGAGCTAGTAACCCTTCCATTGCAGGTGGATTAACACGTGCTGGCCTGAAGGGGAAAATGAGTGGTTCGATTCTAAAGCTCAGCGATAGCGATAGTGTTATCAAGAAGAAGATCAACGCTCTCCAAAACAATGAAGCTTGGAGAGAAGCCATGTGGCGTACGTTCTATGACACCTATATCGAATATAGTGTACAGCAAGCACAGAAACGCGGATTTAATACTGCTCTGACGATTGGTTCATTTGTCGACACAGCACTCAATCAAGGCGCTACTGGTGATTCAGGTAGTCTTGAAGGAATCCTCTCACGTTCAGGCAGTAGTACGAATGAGAAGAAGTTCATGACTAGCTTCTATGCTAAGCGTACATTGGTTGTCGATACCAACGATTATAACCAACCTCCCAATGGTAAGAATCGTGTGAAACAATGGAGCTCTCTCTTAGCTTCTGGCGAAACAGATCTTAAGAACGCAGATGCAGCTGTGATCAAAGCAACGAATTGGGAACTGAAGTAAATATAATATACGTCATGAGGAGGGCATATCGTATGTCCTCCTTTATCTATTTTTTATGAACATTGAGTTGGTGTTGACTGCTAACAACATCCCATTCTCCCATACAGTTCCTCTCATCATTCGAGTATGTAGGTCGCGTGTACAAATAGAGAGACTGTCCCAAAAGCCCGAAAGTTGCAAGCTCCTGAAACAGTCTTGTAAAATGGTTTATGAAGTCGAAATAAGGCCGTTAGATGATTCGATAGCCAGATGGCAGTCTACCGCTACTGCGGATATTACGGATTTGCTGCAACGTCAAACGTTGATTGGTAGAGATAATAGATTCCACATCATTCCCGCGAATCAGATCATCCAGGTCGGCGATGTTGCGATTGCCTCTAAACACACGGAAGTTACCTCTAAACCGCGTGCCAGTAAAGAGTACAAGTGTAGCATTGCTGCTAGTAGAAAAGAAACGCAAACTTTCGATGCCGTTGAGAATGTTATCGGTATTACGAATGCCTAGGTTTCCTCTGAATACTCTCCTGGAACCCCGAAAATTTTCTTCGTTGTAGACTGTAAGACGTGGATACGTTTGAGATACATATGCTTTGTTGTCCATGTTGTAATTCCTCCTTTCAACTTTATCTTATGCTTCACCATCCGATTGGCGCGGGCCTCGCAGCATCCATCTAAAAATAGTTATGTGATTGAATAGAGCAGATGCAGACTTGAAAAAGGAACATATGTTCTGTATAATCTAGCTTAGCAATTTGGAAAATCCTGAACTAACGGAGATGCGGACATGGACGATAAATTTATTGAGGAACTACGTGAAATTAGCAGAAACGACAAGCGAAGATCCGAATTTCTTATTAAGGGTATGAAGGAAACACTTCAGGAAAGAAAAGAAAAAAACTTTATCGAAAGATGGATTTGGCGACAAAAAAATAAGAAGCTTATAGCGCGGAAGTTTAAATCCTAGTAGATATAACAACTGAATCTTCATAGATTTCTACTTTTTGTTTAGGTCATAGCTCATTTTTAGGAGGCAGAGTCATGATTGAGCTACTAGTCTCAAACGACGATATATTAAATCAAAATCAATTTTTGGCTGATGAAGTTCGATACAATTTGATCCATCGAATTTGTGAGTCAGAAGAGTCAACATGCCTCAAAACGTCCGATAAAAATATGATCTTTGCTCAATCACCCGGACATAAGGCTTGGCTATGGATCTCACAACAAATCACAGATGATTATAAATTGACCTATATAGAAGAACTCTTACGTTATTTAAAAGGAACCACCCTATACCCCGCCTAATTTGCGAAAGAAAGGTTTTGCCAGCGCAATGGTATCCGAGCTATGTTGCATTTTGGAAAATGAGCATTTAGTACCCATGCTATATGCAGATTTAAAAAATTCGGTTTCCAATCAAGTTTATAAAAATATCGCCTTTGAGGAAGGCGGCAAAATCACTGATATTGCGTTTGAATAAGCCTTCCTACTGCAAAAGAGCATGTTATTGCTCATTCAAATCAAAGAAGGCCGCAATGTCACCTTCATCACTGGGCCTCCTCTTCACTTATCTATACACTTTACTCCGTAACACCCACTTGTGTTTGAACTGAGGATCTTCGTGTAAGTAAATACGTAGCCACAATAGCTATACCAACCCCTGCTGCTCCAAACCAGGTGATGGAAGACAGCGAAACCTGACCAACAACTACACCGCCAATTCCGGCTCCGGCTGCCATAGCAAGCTGCATTGTAGATTGATTGAGACTCAGCATCACACCGGAAGATTCAGGCACAAGTGTGACCAGATTATATTGTTGAGTAGGTCCAGTTGTCCAGGCTGCGAACGACCAAAGGATCAATAAAGCAAATACTGCGATCAGGGAATGAGCGGCAAAAGGAAGCAAGAGTAAGGAAATACCGTGCAACACCATACCCCCTAATAATGTAAAGGGTATACCCTTTTTATCCGCACTGTACCCACCAATTTTTGACCCGATTAGACTGGCAATTCCGAAGGCGAGCAATACTGAGCTTAGCATATCCTCTCCTACACCTGATACATTCAGCAAATACGGTGAGATGTAAGTATACGCGAGTGAATAACCTCCTAGCCAAAAGAAGGTAATACCTAATCCCAAAGCAACTTCAGGCTTTTTCAGAAGAGCAAACTGTTGTAGTAAGGGGACTGGTCGATCTCCTTTTAAGCGGGGAATTGTCATAGATATAACAATTAGGGCAATAATCCCTGTCAACGCGATGCCGAGAAATACGGTTTTCCAGCCATATGCAGAAGATATCATTCTCCCAAGCGGCACCCCGATAATCAGCGAAGCTGTAAAACCCATAGTGACTGTAGCAATAGAACTGGCCTGCTTGCCGGCTGGGGCAATTTTTGCTGCAATGCTCAGTGCTGTAACCACGACCATCCCCGCCCCGAGGGCCATAAGAATACGCGCGGCGATAAACATTCCAAAACCCGGCAGAATAAAGGAGAGGACATTAGCTACTGCAAATAATCCGAGCGAACTCAAGAGCAGCTTGCGTCTGTCCCATTTAGCGGTTACTGCCATCAGAATCGGCGTGCCAATCGCGTAAGCAAGAGAAAAGACTGTAATCAGCTGGCCCGCTGCGGACACCGTAATCCCCATAGTTGTCGCAATTTGATCCAAAATGCCTGAGATAATGTACTCGGATGTGCCTACCAAAAAACTAACAATTGCCAAAATATACACTTTCCACGTGCTCTGCATTTTTAAATAACGCCTCTTTTCTTTTGATATTTTTATATTTTTATATTTTTACAAATATCGAAATTAAGACTAAAAAAATTTATGTTATTAGGAACGGGGCATATTTCTGCGCTGCTTCCACATCCAAGCTGTAATAAATAAACGTCCCCTCTTTACGGTATGTGAGCAGCCCCGACTCTGCCATTTGCTTCAGATGGTGCGATAGTGTTGAAATAGCTACACTGTTCAGCTTCTCGCCCAGCACAGAGCAGCATTGGTCACTTTCCTCTTTTAGCAGAAGTGCTATTTTGAGACGAGTCGGTTCTCCAAGTGCTTTATATATTTTTACAGCCTGCTGCATCTCTGTTGTATCTTTCACCTTGTTCGGCTCCCTTCTGTTCAGTCTTAATTTCGATGTTTGTCGAAATAAAATTATCACAAACATTTGTAAAAGTAAACCCGTTTATTATAAAGGTACAGCTATTTTACACTCTGTGGTGTGAATAATGTTCTTTCTCATCCGATAAATCCCCCCCATCCATAAAGGATGGAGGGAAAAATGACTGAGTAGAGAGGGGGAATCTTGGACGCCATGGCGTTAATTCGGGCTTGCCGTGGGTCTGACAATAATTTCATTAACATCTACATCCGCTGGCTGCTCCATGGCATACAGAATGGAACGGGCAATGGCATCAGGCGAAATCGAAATACGACGGTACTCTTTCATTCCTTGCCGGGCCTCTTCATCTGAAATACTGTCAGCAAGCTCAGATTCGGTTACTCCTGGCGATACCAGCGTCACACGAATATCTCCCCCCACCTCCATACGCAACCCTTCAGAAATTGCCCGAACCGCATACTTCGTTGCGCAATACACCGCTGCAGTCGGGGTTACACTATACGCACCAATAGAGGCGATATTGATAAACTGACCAAATCCTTGCTTTTTCATAATCGGAAGCCCTGCCGCAATCCCATGCAGAACGCCTCGTATATTTACATCAATCATGCGATCCCATTCCTCTACCTTCAGGGCCTCTAATTTTGACAGAGGCATCACTCCTGCATTGTTCAAAATGACATCCACACGCCCAAATGTTTTTTCCGCGTACTTAATGAACGCTTCCATCTGGTCCCTCTTAGTCACATCCAGTTGCTGATAATCAGCCGATCCACCTTTAGAACGAATCTCGGATGTCAGAGCCTCCAGTCGCTCTGTGCGTCTGGCCCCTAATATTACATGAGCCCCATGGTGAGCAAGTAAACGGGCAGTAGCTTCACCGATCCCACTGCTTGCCCCCGTAATAGCTACGACTTTCCCTTTAATATCCAACATTCTTATTCCTCCTCTAGTTAAAAATATCACTGAAACAGATTACTTTTTTACTTCCCTGTAAAAAACCATCCCTGCATGATACAAAACACCATTTTTGAATACACCATCTGCCGTAAATCCGGTGTCGTCCACATATTCGATATAGTCATCTTCTAAGATATAGCTGCCTGTATAGGCACTTTGTCTCTGACCCCGTGCTTCATCATAACGGCCATTAGGCAAGAGTTCGTGACGGATATTTCCGTCTTCAGTTACCCACATCCCTATATAGGGATGCTGCGAAGCGTGTACACTTTTTTCCGCTTTGTTACTCTCCATGACTCCCACTCCTTTGCACTTCTATTTTTTTCTCAATTGCTCATTAGGTGTTGTATCTGCATCTTATTATGAGAGGAATGTCCATCAGCCCGGTAGAAGAATCAGAGCAAATTATTGCCTAATCCTCCAAAGCCCCTTAATATGTAATAAACTACTGAAAATGAAAACGGGCTACGTTGCAAAGAAGGGATGTGTCATGATGGGGGCAACCAAAATAGAAGGTTCTACCATGGAAAAACAAGCCGAGTTGGCAAGGCTTATAGAACGATTTTCAAATCAGGACGGAGTTCTCACTACAGCCATACCTTCGCTTCATTTCGTCCGAAGTTCAAATACAACCGTACCGATACATCAAGTCCATGAACCTGCTTTATGTATTGTGGCACAAGGCAGAAAAGTCGTGATGCTCGCAGAGGAAAGTTACCATTACGGCACATCCGATTACCTTGTTGTGTCGGTGGATTTGCCGATTTCCGGGCAGGTCATTCAAGCGTCAGCAGAAGCTCCTTATTTGTGCCTCCGGCTCAATTTTGATCCGCATCAGGTTCTGGACCTGATCAAGGAATCTGCTTTTCCCACAAGCCCAATGCCTGATTCCAGACGAGGCTTGTATGTAAGCCAAACTAACTCTCTACTGCTGGATGCCGTGGTAAGGCTAGTGCATCTTTTGGAAAACCCGCAAGATGTTCCGGTGCTGGCTCCATTAGTCATTCGTGAGATACTGTATAGGATTTTACAGGGGAATCAGGGGGAATCCTTAAAACAACTGGTCATGACCGGCAGCCATTCCAACCGGATCGCAGAAGTCATAAAGCGGATTAAGCAGGATTATGATAAGCCGTTACGTATTGAGGAATTGTCCAAACTAGCGAATATGAGTCCTTCGTCACTACATCGTCATTTTAAAGAGGTTACGGCTATGAGCCCAATGCAATATCAAAAACAATTACGTCTACAAGAGTCCCGCCGCCTGTTGTTATCTGAATCAGCGGATGCGGCAGATGTCGGTTTTCAGGTAGGTTACGAGAGTCCCTCACAATTCAGCCGCGAATACGCCCGCTTGTTCGGCCTGCCTCCAATTAGTGATATTAAACGCTTGCGCTCAGATCAGGATCACCAGACCACTTGAACCCATTGTTAGATGAACATCTGAAACCAATGGTTCTACTAACGTTTATCCAAATCATAAATGCCAGGATGTAAAAAACAGCACAAAACAGCCGCTCCTCCGGTAGAGACGCGGCTGCTCAATATATTCCTCTATGCATGTGGTCATCACTATTTGAGCATCAATACGGATTATCCAGCTTGACGAACAAGGCTCGGATGACATCCTTCTCTGCCGTAGTAAGCTTTTGTCCTGCCTGCCATTGTTGAATCTCTTTCTTGACTTCTTTGGGTTCTCTATAGCTGAGAGCATACCCGATGCTTCCTATACCTTGTGTGCGGTTGGTTTTGTCCATATTTGCCAATGCTCGAGTCATCGCAGTTCTATCTCTTGTAAACAAATCTCCCATAAGACCAGCATAGCTTTCGCTTAAAGCTCCATCCAATCCGTCAGAAGCCTGAATCAGATTTGCAAAGCTTTCCGATGGAATAAAAGCGCGCTGCCTATACAGATATTCGATAATTTCCAGGCTTTGATGTTCTTTGATTTCGTTTATCTTTCCCCATTGGATTCCTGCTAAATGGTCCGTCATATGACGGACTTTTGCTTCATCACTGAGGGATGAATCTTTATAAAAGGACAGCACTAGCTCCTCTTTACTTTGCTGGGTGTGCTGCGTATTGGCTACAGTTTGCTTGGACTCCCCATTGTTTGCCCTGGACGGCGCCGCAGTTTCAGCATCCTGTCCCACTGGATGGGGAGTGCACCCTATGGTTACAGCCAGCAATAGTGCAGTACAAGCTACAGAAACGAACCCATTACCTTTTAACATGAATCCACTCTCCTGTCTGAACAAACAATGGTCGTTATAATTGCCCAAAATCCACTCATACCCTACTACTCATCACGCCCTACCGTAGGCTTACGGATCACAGAGACGCTCGATTCCCTCACGATCAGGCGAGGCTCGAATTGAACACGCTCATAGTCCCCAGGTGTCTGTTCCTGAATCCGCTTGAGCAGCAGCTCCGCAGCCAACCGTGCCACCTCTTCCCCCATGATGGAAACTGAGCTGATCTGAGGGGTCGTTACCATAGCCCACAAATTGTTATCAATACCGACTACAGCAACCTCATCTGGCACCTTTACACCCAAATCCTTAAATCGATTGACGATCCCTATCGCCACCATATCATTAACCGCATAAATAGCATCCGGCATATGTTTCAGGCTGTAAAAATAATCGGCTGCGCGCAGCCCTGTCTCAAAGGAGAAATCATCGCCAAAATAAACGAGTGAAGGGTCCACATGCTGGAGAGACTGCTCATAAGCGAAGTATCTTTCCTCGATTTTGTCCTTCGCAGCACCTGCATAGGCAATTCTTGTTCTGCCGATTTTAAGCAAATGCTCCATCACGAGTCTTCCCTCTTGCCGGGCCAGACTGACGATATCCGCTTTGACATCTTCGCCCAGCTTCTTGCCATAGTTAATAATGGACACGGGAACGCTGGCTTTGTTAATCAGATCTACCAACATTTTGGGATACGCCAGCGGCATAATGATGAGCCCGTCGACATGCAGCTTCTTGACCTCACGAACTGTTTCAAGCTCCATTCTGGCATTCCCAGCGGTATTGATTTGCACGACCCGGTAACCATGCTGCTTGGCGGCCTGCTCTACGGACCAAGCGATCTCTGGAATAATCGCGTTACGAATGTCTGGCACGGCCAGTGCGATTTGTCGTGTCTGACGAACTTTCAAGCTCTGAGCCGAGGTGTTGGGCGTAAACCCCATCTCTTCAATCACTTGCAAAATTAAGGCTTTCGTTCTCGGGCTGATGCCCTCACTATCATTAATAGCTCTGGAGACAGTCGCTATACCGACTCCTGCCCGCTTGGCTACATCCTCTATGGTTACTTTCTTTTGATCTGTCACGCCCAAAATCCTTTCAAGAACGGAATCGTTTTCTGACTTTCTAAAATAAAGTCTTAATGTTGATATTATACCACAGAATGAGTGTCTAAAAATTGAAGTCGTTTTCTTCTTGTCTTTGCTTCACCTGAAAAATTCACAAAATTCCTTTGTATAAAAGTAACGAGCCAAATATAGCACTGTAGTCACAAGTGATTATATTCACAAAAAAATCAAGTGCTTTTTGTATTAAATTGGTTTGACAATGTGTAAAAATTGTGACATATTATCTTTCGGAAACGTTTCCTAATTCATTCACTTTTATAGAGGCAATGATCATATATTCGTCAAGGAGATGACAGACATGCAAGCATTGAGATGGCATGGAGTAAAAGACTTACGATTGGAAAACATTGAGCAGCCCGCTGCTCTGGCAGGAAAAGTAAAAATCAAAGTAGAATGGTGTGGCATTTGCGGAAGTGATCTTCACGAATATGTAGCAGGACCGATCTTCATTCCCCAAGATGCTCAGCATCCATTGACTGGCGAAAAAGCGCCGATCGTAATGGGACATGAATTCTCTGGACAAGTCGTCGAAATCGGTGAAGGTGTAACCAAGATTCAGGTTGGCGACCGTGTAGTTGTAGAACCGGTTTTTGCATGTGGAGAATGTGATGCATGTAAACAAGGAAAATATAATCTTTGCGATAAAATGGGCTTCCTCGGTCTGGCAGGCGGCGGCGGTGGATTTTCTGAATATGTCGCAGCTGACGAGCACATGGTTCACAAAATTCCAGAAAGCGTATCTTTCGAGCAAGGCGCATTGGTAGAGCCTTCGGCCGTTGCTTTGTATGCTGTTCGTCAAAGCCAACTGAAAGTCGGCGACAAAGCCGTAGTATTTGGCGCTGGTCCTATCGGATTGCTGGTTATTGAAGCATTGAAAGCTTCGGGTGCATCTGAGATTTATGCAGTAGAGCTTTCCGAGGAACGCAAAGCTAAAGCTGAAGAGCTGGGTGCTATTGTGCTTGATCCTAAGACTTATGATGTGGTGGAAGAACTGCACAAACGGACTAACGGCGGTGTAGATGTAGCCTATGAAGTCACTGGAGTACCTCCTGTACTGACTCAAGCTATTGAATCCACTAAAATTAGCGGACAAATTATGATCGTCAGCATTTTTGAAAAAGAAGCTCCGATCAAGCCTAACAATATCGTTATGAAGGAACGCAATCTGACTGGTATTATCGGCTACCGTGATGTATTCCCAGCTGTTATCAGCCTGATGGAAAAAGGTTATTTCCCTGCCGACAAGCTGGTTACCAAACGTATTAAGCTCGAAGAAGTGATTGAGCAAGGTTTTGAAGGTCTCCTGAAAGAGAAAAATCAGGTTAAAATCCTGGTATCTCCGCAAGCCTAATATCGAAAATAAACCAGATGTCTGCTTTATGCAGACATCTTTTTATAAAAAAACGCTCTCCTTCCTGCGACATGCTGTCGTCAAGATGAGTAGCGTTTTTTGTTTACCATTTGGATTACTTAGTTACATTTTTCAGAACATCGTCAATCATTTGACTGTTTGCAATTGTACCTGTATATAACCAGCTGGAATCCTTACCAAAATCGTATACGTGGCCTTCTTTAACGGCTGGGATTCCCGCCCATACAGGATCTTTTACAATATCTTCTTTACTTACATTTTTGCTATTCACGATAAAGATATAATCCGCATCCAGCTCGGCCAGCTTCTCCAGCGATAAATTACTCCAGTTCGCCTTAGCCGTTTTGGAAATCTCCTGTACGACTTGTGGAATCTTGAATCCCAAATCCTTATACAATACATCACCGCTGGATAGATTCTGGTTTACGACATACACGTTTTTATCCGTTACCCATAATGCCGCCGCAGTTTTTTGTCCCACCGTCTGGCTCAGCTTGGCCTTAGCCTCTGCTGCTTTTTTGTCGTAGTTGCTCAATGCCTGCTTCGCTTCATTGCTCTTATTCAGCACCTCACCCACGGTCAGCAGCTCTTCACGCCAATCATTGTTCATATTAGTGCCTACCACGTAGGTTGGAGCAATTTTAGAGTATTGATTATATTTGTCGCCTTCCACCATGCTCGCACTGTCCATAATGATCAAATCAGGCTTGAAGTTCAGAACCGCCTCAAACGGAAGATCTGAAGCAATGGTAGGAACGTCCTTCAGTTCTTTTTGCAGGTAACCTTGAACTGAATTTTTGCCTACCGACCATTGGGCTACGGGTTTAACACCTAGGGCCACTAGATGATCCTCCAGATAAGAAGCGATCACACGCTGAGGCTGAGCCGGAACCTTCACCTCATGCCCAAGTGCATCCTTCAGCACCCTTTCCTGTGATGTTGGTTCCGCTGATGTATTATTGTTCCCTTGGGAAGCGCCATCGGTTGCCGCAGGACTGGATGTGCCTGAGCACGCGCTGAGCAGCAGGGTAAAACTAAGCAATAAAATAAATGCCATGGAATGCTTTGCGTTTCTATTCATTCGTAAAATCCCTTCATCATGATTTTGATAATGATTATTATCCTCAATAACAGTATGCAGGGCGCCACTTGCCGAATCAATGGAACATTCGGACATGCTTAATGGATTATCCAGACTGGTATCTCTCACAAAAGCAGATGAATATAGGCTGTCCCGGTAATGAACCGGGGATACCCCCGTATATTTTTTGAATGCCCGGCTAAAGAAATAAACATCCGGGTACCCCACACTGACAGCGATATCCTGTAAAGTCGCATCCGTCTTCCGCAAAAGCTCCTTAGCCTTGTCCATTCGCAGTTGAATTAAGTACATAATCGGGCTACAATCCGTTTGTTTTTTAAATAACCGAGTCAGATGTCTCGGACTGCATTCCAACAATCCGGCCAAACGTTCGAGCGTTATGGACTCCGCGTAATGATCCTGCATAAATCGAATCGCCTGTGTCACGATATCCCGCGCAGAAGTTCGAGCCTTCGGTTCTTGCAATTGCCGCATACATTCATATGCAAAATCATAGAACCGACCCTGAGCCTGAATCTTGGATAGCGCCTCATGATCCTGCCATGCGTACTCCAGTAGTTGCAGCTTTTGGTACAGTATAACCGGATAAGGCGGTACAAAACCATGAGCTATCGAAGGATGATTATACATCGTGTGTCCGGATAGAGAAGTCGCTTTATATAGTACAAGGATATATTCTATCCCGTATTGCGAGGGTTTCATATTCAGTTCAAAGCCTTTGCTGCCATGCAGTACGTACCCTGAATGTGGCGTATCCTTCCAATCACCATCCAAACGCACGCTACCCTGCAATACAAATACAAAAGCCTGCGCAGGAAGACGATACGGTTGAAGCAACTCTTCTGGCTCCAGTCGAATATGCCGGACATCCATGACACGGATCGACGAATGAAGCCATAGGGACAGCAGTTTGTTTAACTCATCAGCTTCATGTCCCTTGCTCATCCCGGTATGGGAACCTGCCTGCTTTTGCCGATCCTGCTTCACGTATCAAAGCCTCCGCTTCATAAATATCATACTTTTTTTCCAAACCAACCTTATTATATATCATCTTTTACTGCGTCTACCATGAGACAAATATTCCTGCACGAAACAAGGTGAATATACCATTTCCATGGTACAATTTGTATAAATACAAGATTTAAAATACATAGGGGGTTTGACAGCATGAGCGGTCCCAACATTGCATTGAGTACAGGAGCTAATGCACCATTCGGTAAGGAAGATACGGTGCGGGTCACCATTACATGGAAGCATGCACCTGCCGAACTGGATGTTAGCTGTTTTATGGTAGGAGCAGACGGAAAGGTTTCCTCAGATGACTATTTCATTTTTTACAATCAACCCGCTGACCCGCACGGCCATGTACGGTTACAGCGTCCAAATGACAGAACCACTGAGTTTACTGTAGCGCTCCAGGAACTGGAACGAACCGGAGTGGAAAAATGTGTGTTTGCGGCCACACTGGACGGCCCGGGTACTTTTGCCGATGTGGTCGGCTGCTCACTTACTGCTCAAGGCAAGCAATCCCATATCACCTACAGTATCACCGAAGCCACCAGTGAGACATCACTTGTGCTGGCAGAGGTGTATCGTCATACGTCTGGCTTCAAGCTTCGCGCAGTTGGGCGTGGTTTCAATGGAGGACTAAAGCCGCTCGCCGAGGCTCATGGTGTCACCGTAGAGGAAACGGAATCACCAGCAGCACCGTCAGCGGATAAAGCCGGCGTGAAGGAGCCTTCTCCTGTGAATGGAAGAATTAATCTGCTTAAACAGAAGGTACAAATTTCACTCCAAAAGAAGCAGATAGACCGTGAAAAAGCACGAGTAGCGGTTGTATTCGATGCTTCTGTTTCTATGTTCAAATTGTACACGGGTGGGACGGTGCAAAAAGCCTGCGAACGTGTGTTGGCTGTAGCCGCCTGTATGGATGACAATGGTGAAATGGATGTATGGTTTTTTGCAGACAAAGCCAAGCGTGCTCCAAGCGTCACAGAGAGGAATTTCGAGAATTACATTCATAGGAATTATGCTGAGCCTAGTGAAGATAGTGAGCTGGGGTGGGGCAATAACGAGCCGGAAGTCATGAAGGATATCATACTTAAATACACAAAGGAAGATCCCAACGATATAATCCCGACCTACATTATCTTTTTCAGTGATGGAGGTATTTATGAACAGAAAAAAATAGAACAGCTGCTGATTAAAAGCTCAAGCACTCCGATTTTCTGGCAATTTGTAGGTCTTGGTAAAGCCGATTACGGAATCCTTCGAAAGTTGGATAAGATGCGCGGCCGCGTAGTGGATAATGCAGATTTCTTTGCCTTGGATGACATTGACTCCGTGACAGACGCAGAATTGTACGACCGTCTGCTGAATGAGTTTCCTGGTTGGCTCAAGCAAGTGCGGGCTAAAGGAATATTGCGGAGCTAATTCTTCACCGCAATGCGATACTCCTACATGATCACTTAAATATCCACCGAGCAGAGCAATAGAGGCAGAATGACCGCAGATAGAGCAATCATCAGCGCCAGCATTCTGCCTCTGTTTTCTTCAGTTTGTCCTCTAGCGATTACAATCTCCCTACCAGATCCTATTTCTTTCATTTCCTAATTGGATATTTTCATGTAGTATAAGTCTAATTGAAGTAACCCTGTTTGGGCTATGCTGAAGCTATACACTATATGAAGGAGGATTTCATATTGAAATCAAATGAAGCAACTTTGCACAAAAAGCTGCTCCCACGGCATATTACCTTTATGGCTATGGGTGGAGTCATCGGAACGGGAATTTTTAAAGGAAGTACCGAAACGATTAGCTTGGCGGGACCTGGAGTTATTTTATCCTATGTCTTCGCAGGACTCTTGCTCTTGGTCGTTATGGGCGCAATTGCCGAGATGGCTACCGTCTATCCCAACATGAATATGAAGGATTTTATTCGCAAAGCTTTTGGAGAACGACTGTCCTTTATTATCGGCTGGTTGTATTGCTTCATGTGGCTGGCCGTCTGTATCATTGAGGTCATTGCTGCGGGAAGCTTCCTGCAATATTGGTTGCCAGATGTTCCTCTATGGGTACTCAGTTTAGTGAGTGCGGCTTTCATTATTGTCGTCAACATGCTGAGTGTCGGCGGTTTTGGGGAGCTAGAATTTTGGCTTGCGGGTATTAAGATTGCCATGATTATTATCTTCATCGCCTTGGGTGGCTGTATACTGTTCGGGATTATTCCCACTGAAACTCCACCTTATCTAAGCAACTACGCGCAGCACGGCGGATTTCTACCCAATGGCTGGTTGGCTATCTTTTCAGCGCTGCTGGTCGTTACCTTTTCATACGGCGGGTCCGAGCTGATTGGACTGACGTTGACGGAGACAGAAAATCCGGAAAAGGTACTGCCTAGAGTGGTTAAAAGCTTTATTCTTCGCGTTGTTTTGTTCTATACGTTGCCCATTCTCATCATTTGTGGCTTGATTCCCTGGAACCAACTGGATGCGAATACCAGCCCGTTTGTACAGGTACTGTCTTCTGTAGGGCTTCAAGGCTCGGCTCATGTTATGAACTTTATTCTGATCACTGCTGTACTGTCTGCCGCCAATTCGGGGATTTACGGGGCTACACGTATGCTACATTCGCTGGCTATCAATGGAGAAGGTCCCAAATCACTCGCCCGCTTATCTTCAAACGGGGTTCCGGTAAATAGTCTCAAATTGTGCGCTGTAGTCCTGATTGTCGGTTCCATGGTTGCTTATGTCGCTCAGGACGGGCTGTTCCGTATTTTAATGGCTGTACCTGGCTTCGTCGTGCTGCTCGTCTGGAGCTGCATTTGTCTGTCCCAATTGAAATTGCGCAAATCTTATCCAGTGGAGCCTACTTTCAAGATATGGGGATTCCCTTATGTAACGGCGGTTACAGTGGGATGCCTATGGGTCATTGCGTTTCTATTCTTGCTTGACCCGCAAAATCGCATTAGCATTAGCGTATGCGTGGCTTTCATGGCATTTCTGGTCATCTGGTCTTTGGTGAAGTTCCGGAGAAAGCAGGCGTAAGTAGCACATGATTCAATCTTACCTGTTTCCTGTTTCGTATGCCTTTCTTGCGTTTCCTTTTGCTGCCTTATTGTTCACACTGCCTTTCCTAATCGTGCAATATCGCAGGCATGGCTATATTCACAAGGCTAGAGCATGGCTGCTTTACTTGATGCTGTTATACTTAATGAACGCCTTCTTTCTGGTCATACTCCCACTTCCGGCATCGCGTCATAATGCTGCATTAGCCGGGGGAGCGTTGCAGTTGATGCCCTTGCAGTTCGTTCATGACATTATAAGAGAAACATCCATCTCACCCGCCCATCCCTCCAGCTATGTTCATTTGCTGAAGGAGCGCGCTTTTCTGCAAGTCGTTTTTAACGTTGTGATGACCGTGCCTTTCGGGATGTTCTTACGTTATTATTTCCGTGCACGATGGGGATGGTGTCTGATTCTGTCCTTTATCCTCTCCCTCTTCTTTGAGGTGACGCAGCTGACAGGACTGTATGGATTTTTTGACCATGCGTATCGCGTGTTCGATGTGGACGATCTATTGGCTAATACCTTGGGCGGTATGCTAGGCTTTCTATTAGGCGAATGGTTTTCACGCTTCCTGCCCCGCTTGGAACATCTGGACAAGCATGTGGACATGGCAACGAAGCGAGTGTCCTATACCCGACGGGGCGTAGCCTTTTTCGTGGATTCTATCATATGGATCGGGCTGCTCGGCATCATGGAGTCTCTGCATGTTCCTGTTGCTTTCTGGGTTTCCAGTGGGGTCTACTTTATGGTGGTCCCTTACTTAACGAATGGACGAACTCCAGGGAAATGGCTGGTGCGTATTCATCTCACAGGGACAGGACAACGGATTTCCCTATGGGAGCTCATAAAGCGTTACAGTCTCTTGTACTGGGTGTATTTTGGACTTAATTACGTACTGGGTGGGCCTGTCCTATGGTCTCAAGTGTCCCCTTGGCTAAGTGTTCTGATTAGCCTTTTGCTGTTAGTGATCAACGGATGGTTCTTTTTCCATCTGGTCATACGCCTATTTAAGAAAGACCCGTTATTTTATGAGGAGCTTAGCCATACTTCACACCAAATTATATGGCCCAAGCACTATCATCATCCTCAAAATGACACCGCTGACTCGGCAGAAACGTCGGGAGCGAATACCGTGACATGATAACTGAAAGACTGACAACGTGATAAGCACCCGCGATCTACGTTGCATCTAAGCAAATAAAAAAACAGGCGAAGCAAAGGATTTCCTTTGTCCGCCTGTTTTTTATTTTGCGCATAGATATTAGTTCGTTTCCCTTATTTCCACTGTGCAATTTGATCAATAGGCAATCGTGTGGACGGATGACCATCGTTGATACCTTTACCCATGGAAATGAGCATAACAGGGACATAACGATCTTTTTCCAGACCAAAGGCTTCAGCAATTTGATCCTTTTCAAAACCGCCAATAGCGTTAGTATCATAACCATGAGCGCGCGCTACCAGCATAAGCTGCATGGATACCAAACCACCGTCAATCAGGACTGTTTCTTTGTTCACAACTGGATCAAGCGCTGCAAAATGAGCTGCCACTTTTTCCTGTTGCATTTCTTTAATGTCTTTTGGCATATAGCCCAGTTCTACAGCTTCTCCGAAAATTTGTTCGAAATTATCAAAGTTATTCAAATCCCCAAATACAGCGATCACTGCCGAAGATGTTTCTACTTGACGTTGGTTGAAACGGGCCAATGGTGCCAGTGTAGCTTTACCTTCAGGGCTGTCAATGACGAGGAAACGCCAAGGTTGCAGGTTAATGGAAGATGGTGCGCGTGTAGCTTCTGTCAAAATCTCAGTCATTTCCTCACGGCTGATCTTCACGGACGGATCGTATACTTTTACAGAACGGCGTCCTAGGGCGATTTCTTTAAAATCATTCGTTTTGACAATATTGGATGTGTTCGTATTACTCATTCAAATCTCTCCCACTATAAATTAATATTTTCTCATGTTTTCTCACTCGTTCTTCGGTTTTCAGCCATTGACATATCGAGCACTGGAGAAGTCATGTAAGGATGTCATTATTTTTCGGATGAGCCGGTGGCAGGAATAGAGGTTGAGACATTTTTCCCAATCTATGGATCGACTTCTATAATCGCACCTTGGATATCCACTCCTGACTCTTGACGGCTTACCCTCCCATATCACGCGGGGCTTTGCCCTTATGGAAATGATTCCTGCGGCTGCTCCGTGCTTCCTTTGTCTCTGCTTATTCCTATCCGATGAGAAACATGAATCCGGTTTTTCTTAAGCTGTCTTCTGTAACTGGGCCTCACGTACTGGCCCTAAAACGTCGTTTGCATCGTACCGAACTTGCTTGGTGCCGAGCGTGTGAAGAATGCGAATCAGCTTCCCGCACAACGCTACAATCGATTGCTTTTTCTTCAGTGGATTCTGGCTTCGTTTGGTAAAGTATTGGTGCAGTGCCTTAAACTCCGCATTCTTCGCCACCATGAGCACCACGGCCCGAAACAGTAGCGCTCTTAGCCTTGCGCGTCCTCGTTTGGTTATACTGGATTTTCCTTTTTTCTTCCCCGAGCTGTTCTCTTTGAGATTCAGTCCGGCCAGCCGTATAATCTGCTGTCCATGCTCGTAACCCCTTAGATCCCCCACTTCCGCCAGGAACCCCGCCAAGGTGACCACAGCCACGCCTGGCACAGTAAGCATCTCTTTCGTTCCTGGGATTTGAGGGAGTAGACGTTCCACCTCGGCTAGAATCTCTTCGAGCTGTCTGGCGAACATGTCGTACTGTTCCAGAAGTGTTTTAATCTCTATTTTTGCTGCTGGAAGTCCTTCGGTCAGACCGATGGAACTTCTCGCCGTTTCCACCAGTTGCCGGGCTCGTTTCACGTCTTTCTTCCAGCGCTGGACGATGGCTTCTGCACCTAATTCTACGATCTCACCTGGCGTTGGAAACTCCTGCAAGGTAATGCGCGAAGCTTTCCCTTCCCAGTCTTTAATTACCTGCGTGTACTCTGGAAAAAAGCGATCCTGCCAGTTCTGTACCCGTGCATACAGGAGGCGCTTTTTTTATTCAAATCTCAAATTAATTCATTACAGAAATGGCTCCTTACCTTAAAAATGAATGAACCCACTTCATCTTCTGACATTAGCGATCAGATAATAATTTTCCTCCCAAACCAATGTTTTCTTTTTCGCTTTCCTTAATCAAAACAATAAAAGCCGACTCGGGTACATTCATTATGGTTGAAGCTGATGTGGTAAGTTCAGTGACCAACGATCTTTTTTGTTCTTTATTTAATTTGCCTGCTTCAATAGTAATTACTGGCATGTAAATTCCTCCTTGTTTCCCCTATGGGTATAATGTAATTGGGGTCAGTCCATATCGGACATATGACCATTCATAACTTGCAGCATATCGGCTAGCTGGTGCCGCTGAGTCTCGTCGAAACTTTGGAGCAACCGGGTCACAAACTGTGAGCGTTCCTGTTTAAAAGTAACAATACGTTCACGCCCATAATCGGTCAGGCTAACCAGCGTAACTCTGTTGTCCTCCGGCTTGGTTCGTCGTGTGACCATCGCTATCGCTTCAAGCTGCTTCAAATGGCGCGTTACGGCTGCAGCGTCAATGCCAACCTCTTTTTGCAGGAGAGTTTGACTAATCTCCTCCACTTGATACAACTTGCACAATAGCTGCAATCTGGATGCGCTGACTCCTGCGCAACGCTCAAACTTGGAGCTAATCTGCTTGTTCAGCAACAACAGCATGTCAAAAATATACTCAGGCTCGGATGGTGTCTGGGTGATATCAATCTCTCCTCCCTTAAGCATATCGCTGGGCTTCGTGATCCGACCTTTGATCCATCAATTATTGATCTATCAAGTAATATACATCCTCTTTAAAATTAAATCAAGTCCCTGAGAAAAATAAAGTGCTCTTTGCAAATAAAAGCTGAGCGACTCGCACAAGAGCCACTCAGCTTCAATTTAACTTTATTATGTTCCGTTGTGCTAAATAATCCCGTGGGACAGCATTGCGTCGGCCACACGCACAAATCCTGCGATATTGGCTCCGACAACCAGATTGCCCGGCACGCCGTATTCCTCAGCCGCCTTCACGCTGTTAGCATAGATATTTTTCATAATATCATGCAGCTTGGCATCCACTTCCTCAAAGGTCCATGACAGACGCATGCTGTTCTGCGACATTTCAAGCGCCGAGACCGCTACTCCGCCTGCATTGGCAGCTTTCGCTGGTCCAAACAGAACTCCATTGCCCAAAAACACTTCAATGGCCTGTAGCGAGGATGGCATATTGGCACCTTCGCCTATAGCTTTTACGCCATTGCTTACCAGCAGCTGGGCTGCTTGCTCGTCAATTTCATTCTGTGTGGCGCATGGCAGTGCGATGTCGCATGGGATCGACCAGATCCCCGAACAGCCTTCTGTATAGATTGCGCCTGGACGCTCTTGAGTATACTCGCTAATCCGCAGACGGCTCACTTCTTTCAGCTGCTTCACCAGCTTCAGATCGATACCGTCTGGATCATAGATGTAGCCATTCGAGTCACTACATGCCACGACTGTAGCGCCAAACTGCTGTGCTTTTTCAATCGCATAAATGGATACGTTCCCCGAGCCCGACACGACGACGCGTTTTCCTTCAAAGGACGATCCCTGCGCCTGCAGCATCTCGTTTACAAAATAAACACAGCCATAGCCAGTCGCTTCCGTACGTGTGAGACTGCCTCCGTAATGAATCCCTTTACCCGTCAGGACGCCACCTTCATGTCCTCCGCGAATCCGCTTGTATTGTCCGAACATGTAACCGATCTCGCGGCCACCTACTCCAATATCCCCAGCCGGAACGTCGGCATCTGGACCAATATATTTATACAACTCAGTCATGAAGCTTTGTGTAAAACGCATCACTTCGTTATCTGATTTCCCTTTGGGATCAAAATCCGAGCCGCCTTTACCACCACCGATGGGAAGACCCGTCAATGCATTTTTGAAAATCTGCTCAAAACCCAAAAATTTGACGATTCCCAGATATACAGACGGATGGAAGCGAAGTCCACCTTTATAAGGCCCTATCGCACTGTTAAACTGCACACGGAAGCCACGGTTGACCTGTACAACCCCCGCATCATCCACCCAAGGTACACGGAAGGTAATGACTCGCTCCGGCTCCACTAGCCGTTCCAGAAGCCCCTGCTGCATATACTTAGGGTGCTTAGCCAATACCGGAATTAGCGAATCCAATATTTCCTTGACGGCCTGATGGAATTCATTCTCATGAGGATTGCGCGCGATAACCTTCTCAAAAACGGACTGCACATATTCGGCTGCTGCTTGTTGACTCTGCTCTGGACGGATCATGGTCATTATTTAATACACCCCTTTTATAATTAGCCCCTCTGTTAAATGACGGAACGACGTTATTCTGCACCTTCGAGAGTGGAACTTTATGTATTCATAAAATTTAGTTAACTATACATGATTTTTTATAATAATACATCTAATTCGCCTATAAAAAATTTTTGTATCCTTCATTAAATAACTCTATGAACCTCTCATTGTCTGTTAGTTTCCTAAAGCTAAATCCCTTGATTCACGGGCTTTTTTCACGATTTCTAAGGCCCTAACACCTTACCCTACATGGCATTATAATGTGAACAAATTGAAACTAAAACATACATTATGTCTGGAATATGGAAATAACAAAAAGAGGCTGCGCGCAAGGCGTAGCCTCTTTTCCCATTCTTTTACACATAAAAGGCTTCAAGCTGACGCACAATTTCTGCCTCGTCATGCTCTACCACCTGCTGATGCTGCGATTTAGAGAACAATTGTTCAATTTGCGCTGGGAACTCCTGCTTGATGTCCACTAGACGGATGGCTTCATCAAATTTGGCCGGATGTGCTGTCGCAAAGGTCACACATACTTCGTTCGCGCCATTATACGCCTCATACGCGGCAATACCGCATGCCGTATGGGGATCGAGCAAATAATCGTATTCGGCCTTGTATTTCTTGATTAGCTCCAGACACTGCTCATTCGAAGCGCCGAGCGCTTCAAAATCCTGCTGTACCCGTTTCAAATCCTCTGCACTGATCACAATCCGTCCCTCGGTTTTGAGGTTATTCATGTATTCAGATACCTTGGCTGCATCTTCTCCAAGGAAGTAATACAGGTATCTTTCGAAATTGCTCGCCACCTGAATGTCCATCGAAGGACTGTATGTGCTTTTGAAGTCACCTGGCTTGTATTCACCTGTCTTCACGAAGCGCTCCAAAATATTATTTTCATTGGTTGCAATAATCAGCTTATGGATCGGCAGGCCCATTTTCTTCGCAAGAAAGCCGGAAAAAATATTGCCGAAGTTGCCAGATGGCACACTGATATTGATTTTTTTCGTACCCGCAGACTCATGCGCCCGGAAATAAGCATAGAAGTAATATACAGTTTGCGCCAAAATGCGCACAAAGTTAATCGAGTTAATCGCCCGCAAATGATGTTTACCTTTGAAATCGAGATCGGCAAACAGGTCCTTAATGACTTTTTGACAATCGTCAAAGTTCCCTTTTACGGACAGATTCAATACATTTTCATCGTCAACCGTCGTCATTTGCAGCTCTTGTACCTTGCTCACCTTTTGGTGTGGGTGCAAAATACAGATTTTAATGCCTTCTTTGCCACGCACGCCCTGAATCGCTGCCGCCCCAGTATCGCCCGAGGTTGCACCCAAAATGTGAATGATCTCATTCTGCTTTTTGGACACGTAGGAATAAAACTCACCCATAAATTGCAGCGCCACATCCTTGAACGCAAACGTAGGCCCGTGGAACAGCTCCAAAATAGACAGGGAATCGTTGATCTTCTTCACTGGCGTAACTTCCGGGTGACGGAAGCTCGCGTAACTGCGCTCGACCAGCTGCTCCAAATCTTCACGAGGAATCTCATCATTGATATACAGCGCAAAAACTTCCAGCAGCAGCTCTCTGTAGCTCAATGTTGCCCATTGCTCCAGCGTAGCTGCCGACACGGTCGGAATCTGCTCAGGTACCATCAGACCTCCATCGTCAGCTAACCCCATGAGCACGGTATCAATAAATCCCTTGGCTTCTACTCGACCTCTAGTGCTTATATATCTCATATACATCCCCCAATAAAAATTCAATTCGAACCTTTTTTCGAATATATTATTGTCTATAATACCCTGTCGCGGTGCTGTAACCAAGCCTTTTTTTCATATTTCAAAGACTTTCTCCTACTTTACCATACCCTGATGCATCAGGCATCTGCCATCAGTAGACAATTGGAACGTCAGGAACAGGCCGTGAGTCTGAAAAAAGAAGGCTGCTCCAGTCATTAGGAACCTGAAATCGAGAGTGCAGCCAGCTTGAGCGAAGGCGATGTGCAGCTTCCCGTAAAACGCAAATCGTTGCCAACTTCCTCTACCTGCTGCAACACATCAAAGAAGTTGCCCGATACAGTGATCTGATTGACTGCTCTGACCACTTGCCCCTGTTCAATCCAGTATCCCAGACAAGCCAACGAAAAATTACCGGACGCCGTATTCGTACCCGCATGCAGCCCCTGTAGCTCGACGATCATCAACCCACGATCCGTCTCGCGAATCATGTCCTCCAACGTAGACGTCCCTGGTTCCACATACAGATTATGATACGACACACCGATTTTACCGTTATAGCTTCCCTTGGAAGCATTAGAGGTACTTTCCACCCCAGCCTTGCGAGCCGTCTTGCGGTTATGGAAATACGTCCGTAGTTCTCCGTCCTTGATGATCTCATTACGATGCGATGCGCTGCCTTCGGCATCAAACGTACTGCCTGCGGGAACGTTCTCCATCAGCGGATCATCAATCAGCGTGATATGTTCGCTTGCCACCTTTTGCCCCAGCTTCCCAGCCAAGCGTGAAAAGCCTTTATCCACCGACTCCGCAGAAAATACCGACGTATACGCAGCCAGCAATTGCGCGGCTGCATCATGACGAAAAATGACTGGATAGTTATCCGATTGGATCGTGTGCGCCCCCAGCTTGGAAACAGCCTCTTTTACGGCTCTATGCGCCACATCTACAATATCGATTTCCTCCACGCTCCGCAGCGAATAATCATGCCAGCCCCCGGTAACGGTCTCGTCATGGTCTGCTGCAATCACATACACATAAGCGCTCGCCAGACTTTTTCGACGATGGCAGTGCAGTCCTTTTGTATTTACTATTAGAACCTCATTTTCACGAATGCTGACCGAGCAATGCCGAGCCATCACAATCCGTGGATCTGCGGCAAGCGCTGTGCGCTCCATTTCCAGCGCCGCTTCGATCAGAATCTCAGGAGCGGTGTCGGCCAACGCTGAGGCATAGGCAGGCTGCTCAGGGTAGATCTCAGAGCCTGCGAACAGCTCATCCTGCTCTTCGCTCTCCAATATCTCCGCGTTGCTGCGTGCTTCTTCCAATAAAAAGTCGATCACGTCCGGTTCCAGCTTCTCCGTAGAGGCATAGCCCATTTTCCCGTTAATGACCCCCCGGAAGGAAAGTCCACCGTTCTCCACGATGGTATATTGGTCAATTTCTCCCTTCAGTACCTTCACCGAGGTAGAACGTCCATTTACATAGTAGATTTCCATATCCGCGTAGCCGATTTCCCGACCTTTTGTGAACAACGCTTCCTGAAATTGCTGAATATTCATCGCCTATTCCCCCTTCCGTCCGCCGACGGTCATCTCGGACACGCGAATTGTCGGCTGTCCGCAATTGACCGGAAGACTTCCGCTGACCGAGCCGCACATCCCCTGACCATGATCCAGATTGTTGCCGACCATATCAATATTTTGTAGGGTTTCAATCCCTTTGCCGATTAGCGTTGCTCCTTTGACTGGCTCGGCAATTTTGCCGTTGCGAATCATATACGCCTCTTCGACTGCAAAATTGAACTCGCTCGTCGAAGTATTCACCGAACCGCCACCTAGCGATTTGGCATAGATCCCGTACTCCGTATTTGCAATGATCTCTTCACGCGTAGAATCCCCGTTCGCAATAAACGTATTGTTCATACGGGACGCAGGTGCAAATTTATAGGACTGTCTTCGTCCCGACCCTGTCGCAGGTACACTCATCTGGCGCGAGCCCATGCGGTCGATCAGATATCCTTTTAAAATGCCGTTCTCAATCAGTACGTTGCGCTGTGTCGGCGCTCCTTCATCATCGATATTGAGCGAGCCCCACGCGTTCGGAATCGTTCCATCGTCTATAGCCGTGACAAGCGGTGAAGCCACCTGCTGCCCGATCTTATTCGCAAACACGGAGGTTCCATGAGCCACCGCCGTAGATTCCAGCCCGTGTCCACACGCCTCGTGAAAAAGAACGCCACCGAAGCCGTTCTCAATCACGACGGGCAGTCTGCCACTAGGCGCATATCCCGCTTTGACCATCGTGGTCGCAATACGAGCGGCGTGTCTCGCATTTTCTTCGATATTCAGATTCTCCAAGAATTCAGTCCCTGCATACGCTCCCGGCCCACGGAACCCGGATTGTCTATGCTCCCCATCGGTCGCAATCGCGCTTATTCTCATGCGTATATACGTACGGGTATCCTCCACCAGCAGCCCGTTGCTATTGGCGATCAGCACGTTTTGGATTGAGTTACTAATCCCAATGGAAGTCTGCGTGATGGAAGGATCATATTGGCTTGCTGCCTCATGCGCCCGTCTCATCATGTCAATCTTGGCACGTTTCTGTGAAGCGTCAGGAATGATCGCAATCGGATGTTGGTTAGGGATAGCATGAGGATGGAGTGTAAGGGTGTGTGTACCTGGCGCTCCACCTCCGCGAATGGCCTTGGCAGCCGATTTGGCCAGTCGAATCAGGCTCTGTTCGCTCATATCACTGGTGTAGGCATACACCGAGAAATGCTCCTTCATGATCCGAATACCAATCCCAAAATCCCGGCCTGACAGCGCCGTATCCACGACGCCTCCGGTCATGCCCAGTTGTCCATTGGTACGGTCCTCGACGAACACCTCTGCAAAATCCCCGCCCGTCTCCAGCGCGGCTTGCAGCATATCCTGAATCTGTGTTGGATGTATCATCACGTTCCTCCTCGTTTTTGCCATGTTTCATATTGTACGGCTATTCGTTCAAGATAATATGCGGGTTCATGTTTATTTCCCATAACTTTACTATACATGATGTTGGGAGTGGGTGTAACTATCTGGGTGGCAGTGTTGGGAGGAGGAGTGAAGATTTATGGGTGGGGATAGAGGGATTGAAATGAGAAAACCCGATTAGACCGTGAAGGGTCATGTCGGGTTTGGCTTTTTAAAGAGGTTTTACGTGCAACTAAGGACGCTACGTGGACGGATCATTCTTCCGATCGCTGTTGCCCCCAGATTTTTGTGATTATATTTTAACGGTAAAAATCCGGGTTCAAAGGCGAACGCTCCGCTTCTTCAGAACGATTCCGTCCCCTCCGCTACTATGCTTGGGTTTGCTTCATTTTGTTTCAAATCCTAACTGATTAGTTAAAATACTTTTCTCTAAGCGGATATAGTACAAAACATGGTTTAGTTCAATTTCCGTTGAGTGTAAATAATAAGCCGCTTCCTTAACTGAATCCATGCTCAACGCTCCTGCTTTGGCAGCGATAATGTTAAACGCATCTCCAAGTAATTTAATACAAGTTTGAATCCTCTCTGTGTATTGCTTTTCAAGTTCTACTAACTTTTCATACTCCGCTACCATGTCACTCTGAGAAGTCAAAATATTCCCCACCTTTTGGTACGTATATGAGTACCAGTTTTACAAAAATTATATGTTACGTTTATGCGTATCGTCAAGAAAAATTTGTAAAATAAGGTGGGAAACCTAATGGCAAAGAAAGTAGTTGTGAAAATTAACGAAATTACGAGAAAACACAATATTTCCTTGAGAGAACTCTCACGTTTATCTGATGTACGACACGCTGCTCTAAGCGAACTTCAATCAGGTAAACGTGAAAGCATCAATTTTAATCATATCGAAAGAATAGCCGAGGCTATGAACATTGAAGATATTCGTGAGATTATTGATCTGGTTGATGAGGTAGAACAAGATTAGTTATCCTCAGCTATTTGTCCTTAACCTCTTAAACTCAACATTTCGCGGTGGACACCTACGCATTGTCATATCACTCACCATCCATGGATCTGCTAAAGTAAGGGGTAGTAATCCAAGATTTCTTTCAGATCGTTAAGCTTTGGATTCTCACGTTCCATTGTTAACCATTACTAGTAGTTCGTTTGGAAAGTACTTAAAGGCATAGCATGTAAATCGGCGCTGTGTTGTTGTATATATAATTTCTCCTGTGATAAAAATGTCAACAAGAACTTACTTAACTATTGTTCCAAAAAAAAGCACCAAGTATCAGAAATATGAATGACCCCAGTATATCCCATACCTAGTATCCATCAAGCCAATTTCTAATGTTCATTAGCTTTTCTTCTACACAATAGCAACTCAATAGCTTTATGGATTATATGTGACGTAGTGATATAAAGTCTTCATATTCCTAATTGATATAAAAACTGAATGAATAGTTATTGTGAGCCACAGAATAGCACTTATCCAGCCCCATGTAGGTATTAAAATGCTACTAAATTTTAACGGTACCAATGAACCTACATAAAACAGTAGGATGCTGATCAATACAACAATTAGTTGAATTATTACAGCCCAAGTAAAAAATACAATCAATATCTCATATATAGATAACGCCCCTGGAGAGGTTCGGGTGTTTCTTAATCTCTCCATGGAGTTGCCAGCGGTAGAGATAATTGTGATACTAGCAATATTAAAACCAGCTAATATTGAAATGGCAGCAATTACTTGACCGCTTAGTTGCTGAAATTTATCAACTAAATCTTTAAAATTTGTAACATATTCAGATGTAAAAAGCAGAAGTAGTGACGATATAATAAATGGAACAAGCACATCGACAATAAGTTCAGAGCGAGAAGAATTTTTCCAGTATTTTACAAATGTAACCCACGGGAAATTATTGGCTTTTATAAACCTCTTTACGCCCCTTAGCATGACTTATCATCCTCTCAAAATTCTTCTTTGTGTTGCTACTTCCCGCAGAACATTTTCTACAGAGGTCATCATGGGTTGATTATTACGATCAACCTCAACTCTTTTCTTATACTGCTCTTGGGATTCATCTAATTTAATTACCTTTTCAGCCCCAGCCAATTTACCTCTTACAACAATCTTAGTGACCCCTTGCTGATCTTTATATTTTTTAACCAAAGGCAAGACGCCTTTCATGCCTTGCCGCTGATATTTAGCTTCAAATTCTAACTTGACATCAGTAGCACTAATTTCTTCAATGTCATTTTGAAGTGCTCGTACAGCCACATTTTCATCGGCTGTTAACTCTGTTTTAGACACCTCTATAACTACTTTGTGCACTGTATTTAATTGTCTAATACTCTCAAAAAAGTTGTTTTCCACAAGAGTACAAACTTGTATAAACGTTAATGAATTGTTTCGGATTACTTGTTGACCAAGTTGTTCAATGTATTCTTCAAATTTTGGCCTATTAAGTTTTAAGTTGCTCTGAAGAAGTAATAAACCATCAGCTTTTTTTATAATAAAATAAGTAGACTCTGTTTCTCCTTCACGCAGCAATTTAGGGTTAGGACGAAGAGTTAATTGATCAGCGTGTAATAATTCGCCAGTCGTACCATACTCGGCAGATAAAAAACGACCAAATATGTAGTGTTGATCAGAATCAAGGTAATCCATGTACATAAGCCATGAATCATTATAGCGTTTTGTTCTAGTTTCTAAAGACAGCGAAAAAATGTGATCAAAGAGTTGCTGAATAACGTCAGAATCCCATTTAATTGCATCGGTGGAATGTCTGTTCTGAACCATATAATGCATATCAACCTGATAAGCATTAAATCTTTTTGACTTTTGTGGCATAATAATCCTCCCTTTCTAAGGATATAGTACCACAAAAAAAAATTTTTTTAAGCCTTTAGACTCTATTAAAATAAAAAATGAGTATTCTTACTTAGAATACGTGAAATTCAGTACATGTATGAATATATTGTTGTATATAGGCTTCCATTGGGCAGATGGCTTCGCATAATTAGCGACACAAAAATCGTCATTGTTATGTACTTTTAGTAGTTCTTTATATCAGTTATATTTTGAAATACTACTTAGACTAAGCTTGTTCCTCAGTGTATTAATGCCATGCTTTGAAGCAAAATTTTGTTAAAATCAGATCAATAGGACGACCTCGTTTGCCGATGACCTGATGTGATTAAAAATCACTTTATCTATGTCACATTTTCTAAAAATTTGTACTATTTTTGATTAAAACAAAGTTCATGCCACTGTACCACGCAAGTGTTTATAGATAGCTTCAATTTTTTGCTTTTGAAATATTCACGTTATTTGAGTTATTCATCAAATAGATTCCTCAGCACACTTTTCAACTTTCCATACATACTTAATAATTGTATTCCTTTCATAATTCGGAATGACTACGATACGTGGAATCTTCGGTGCTGGCTGTGCTGCTGAACTCACACCCAGAGCCGCTTTCCACTTATGGATATTGGTGAGTGGAGGCATTTTGCCGAGTGTAATGTGTTCATATAGATGAGCAAAATACTTTTCTTGGATGAATTCCGTTCTCTACGTATGTACCATAGCAGGTGACTTGATCGAACGGACATATTTCTCCCCATTATAGTAGATACCATCTCGCAACATACGTTCAAACAAAGCAAGTTGAGATATCAATTTGATCAGTTCTGAGCATAAAGATGACTTCGGTAACATCAACAAATGGGTTGTGTTCTGCTACGACTCGCTTGAGTTGGTCGAGATAGATACTGTAGGATACGGTGGAACGAATACTAGATTGTGGTGCGTAAAGTAGTTACCTAGAAACGTGATTTTGTTAAAGTGGAATAGCTTGATCTGGTATTAATTGTGCATTGTATCTGTGGACAAGTTTGGTCCTCCTGTTTAGTAGTTTGTGTGAGAATTTTATGATTGTGAACGTTCCATTCTGTTACTTCTTGTATCCGTGTAATGAACAGAAACGAACGTTCGTATTTATTATACCGAATGTACGTTCGTATTTCAACAAGGGGCTTGGAGAATTATTTATTTAGATAACAAGAATTCAAAGTAACAAGAAAAAACGAGTCTATATACCCTCGGATTTTTGGAAACACACTGTAAATTACTCCTGATTCAATTCGGTGTAATCTGCGCGGAAGTAACCCTTGTAATCCGTAGCCTTAAGCCCATACGCTTTCAGCATCTTCAGCAATATATTTGGTATACATTTCCACTCTTATATGTTTCTACATATACTTTATCTAGGATTAACTGAGGTTTCCTTATCCCTTCTTGCTTCGTTGAGATATACTTATTTCTCTTGCCGTTCATACCAGGCATATTTTCAAAAGTAGGAAATTTTTTGCTATCTATTGTATAACAAAAATCTTGATATTAATTTAAGGTGATACATGAACTCGATTGAAGTGCACAGCCAATTGGTCCTTACACTAAGAGTAGTCGTGATATGCACGCGATTAGTGCATTTTTTATTTAATTTCAGAAAAGCGTGAGAAAGCAAAGGTATGCTAATTGCAGTGTTTGATGATGGTAACTAACCATTTAACGGTTCTCCCCAGTGCATCTCTCAAAAGAAATAGGTTATAATTTCAAAGCATTATTGTACGTACAAGACAAAAATAATACTGGGTCGATTATGATTACACAGGTTAAAGATACGAAATTGGTTTTAATCGCCCCCCCATTAAAAAACGCCTCTGAGAAGGTCTCTGAAGCATAATTACTTGCAAAATAATTCAATATCATCTAAAGCTGAATGAGCATGCCCTCTAACAAACGCACTCTCATCATTCAATGCACCATTGATAAGTGGAATAATCAGTTCCTAATTAACCGTTCCATGTATCCTCGCATTATGACCAAAACGAAGAATTGCTATTCCTCTTATATTTTCGTTTTTATGCTGATTATATCGAGCCACTGGCTCTTGTGCAAAATTTACATAATTTTAATTTAATACTAAGAAAAGCTTTACTAGTAAATATTTATTTATCTGACTGTCGTAGAATGTTTCTTTTACCTCTGTACATTGTGTAGTTCTTTTTAAAATTATCCTTTGCCGTTAATGAGTAATCAGCATTAGGACCGCCCCAAACTTCATCTGCATATGGGTCGCTCTTGCCCATCATCCTCCCAGTCACATAAACAACAGATTTCCCAACCACGTCTTTCTTCTAGTGTAGGATAACCATAACAAGGACAATTAAATCGGTTCATGTAGCATTGATCTTTCTTTTATCAATCTTGTCATTACAGATAGTGTTAATATTAGAAAATTAACTTTTAGTTAACTCATTCGTTACTATCTTTCTTAAATCATTTATGAAATGTCTATCTCTCACTACAGAGGAAGTAGATATTAACTCCCACCACAGGTGATTTTCATAACAGAACGATTCATTTGCATCCTCTTGGTGATTTCCCACTCTCCAATTCCCCCCAATTGTCAGCTTATCTGTAAACCTAACAACAGGGGTATAAATCGCATCACCATTTATTACATCCCGCCCTAAAGTGTTTTTTACCTCCACATTGCATGGATAAATAGCAACAGCTTGAATGTCATTTACTACGTCATCATACAAATGATTCAGCTGAAAGAGTGCTGATAGGTCAACCACTATTGTTGCTATATATGACTCCCGTCTTCTTGGCAAATCAATAAAATCATACGCATATCCTAACAAGGTTTGTATTTCTTCTTCTTCGGTGGAATAAGGGCTAGCTAACCCCGCTTCTGATAATTCATATCTATTACAAATCCATACGGCGACTTTTCTAATAAGCTGAGTACACGTATCTATCCGATTAAACGCTTTAAGAAGCAAGGAGGACGGAATTATTGAAACTGCATATTTATCAGAAATTGGAGAGAAAAATCCAGAATTGTTGTTTATTAAGGTTTCTAGCATGTCTGCTGTTTCCTCTGCTAGTGATATCTCTTGTCTTTTAATTTGAAGCAATCCAAGAAGACCTAAAATTTCCATTAACTGAGAACAAATTACTGGATAGGCTATGAAGGATAGGACTCCCCTAGTATGTTGGTAGAAAACAGTCTCTCTCTCTTTATAGGACTGTTTAATTGGCTCGATAAAGCTAAGTGCATTAGCCATAAAATGGTCCTCTGCGAGTCTTAAACAGTCTTCTGACCATTTTGGTATAGACCCGATATCGTGTAATGCATTTAACATTGCTCGAATAGGAAATAGACTGACGTATGTTGCCAAAGCTAGCCTATTTGTATTTATTAGTTCATATGTGAATAGTGTAGACTCTAAGATTACTCCGAGAAAGGAACGTTTATCCTTAGATAAACATTTTTCAATCCATCTTCGGGAATATTGCTCTACTTCCTTAAAATTCGATTCGTTTTTCTTAAGTTTGGACAACATTTGCAACAAATCCGGCGTTTCTTCAATTAGCCCTAAAGGACTGATTCCACCATTAAGCATCATCTCTATTAGAGTGTCGATATCCCATACTTTAAAGCCTATTTCGCCCTCAGATTTACATCTTTCATTGTATTGTTGCGCAGATACTGTAGCCCCACCAACGAGTCTACCCGTAGTAATAAGTATGATTTCTCTTTGTAACTCTTCATCAAATGAAGGATGAGAAAGAGGATTAATTCTTGCCTCTTCAATTTGCCATCTAATTTGACCCCAATCAGAAAGTCCAATGTTTCCACCTTTTGATTGAAATACATATTGAACTGTCTTTTCCCCTTCTATTTTTTTCGCTATAAAGTCCTTTCCGAACTCGAACGAACCATGAGTGAAATGAATGTCATGGAATCCGTTCTTCAACAAGATGCAAAGAAGGGGGATGTCAAATTGCCTTTCGTTCAATGTTTCAATATAACTTACGAGTGCGTTTCTTAGCAAAGAAATCATCCCTCTTCCGTGAAATTAACTCTTCCATCTGTTTTTGTTGCTGTTCGCTCGGTGGATTATCTTCAAGAACCTTCCGCATGTTGGGATATATGAACAATGTAGGCATGTTCGGACTACCATCATCATTAAAAGTAATCTCTATTTTCTCCAACAATTCTAAGAACAAGTCGAATGAGAAGGGTTGACCTCTACCATCTACCACCTGACCGCTAGCATCACATACTTCCCCTAAAAATTGAAAAATTTGAGGAACGAGCGATTCAATTCCAGAGTCAGATGCTTCATCAATACTTTTCATCAAAGCCTCAACATCTGTCCTCAAAATCACATCAAACGGTATATTAAACTTCATTTCAATTTTTGCAGGTTCTTTGTCTAACATAACTTCATCAGAACTAGTCCGTATACGAGCAGGCCCTTCATGACTAACTGTCCCTATTCCGGACAATAGTTCATTCTTTAATGACATGAATGACCTAGTGGTATCTTGAAAGAAATTTATAAAAACATCTTCATATTCAGGAAGTGAGGTAATAATCTTTGCCTCGAATTTTGAATTTTGATTTTCCATAACTACACCGCCCAACTTAAAATCATTATATAATTTCTTCCTAGAATAAAAATAGTCCTCAAGTGAGGAGCTATGACAACAAAGCATCTTATATTACGAGCAGTGAAAAGTACTACTAAAGTACAGAACGAATAATATCGACAAGTCTAATGTAAATATTGATACAACCTATTTCACTAACGAAGCTGATGGTTTATTATCTCTTCGAGCATCTATCAAATAAATAGAAGTATCGTTTTCAAGGCTTAATTCCTTTAGAATCTCATTTACTTTTTTATGTTCTGCCTGACTAAAATATAAAATAACTTTAAATGATTTTCCCGTCCCGTTTGCTTTCTCGTATATCCCAACTTGATTTCGCAAATTACTTTTCAGCTTACTGTTCCTAGCTAATTTAAATTCAACTAATGTACTATCAGATGCACCTTTTGATACCTTATAATCTACTGACCCCCTCCCATTATTAACCTCTCTATTAACATCGGCCTCAGTTTCAAACCACACAAATTTAAACAATAACTGAATTTTGTCTTCATCTGCAACTTCTACTCCATTATGATAAAACAATTTATAACCATCATTGTTTTCTATTACATATTTTAAATACTCAATCCTCTGCCTTGTTAAATCCGGTGTGCGAATGTCACTCTTATAAAATTCTGTTTTAGAAAGCATATTAGTTAGTTCTGTAATTTTAAAAGCCAAATCATTAGATTCAGTACCCGCGTCTTGATTTATGATTGTTTTTAAATAACTGATATTTACTTTAAACTCGTCTCCTCCGATTCTATCCAACAGTACTTCCCACGAATCCTTGAATTTTAGTAACAAGTTATTAATATATTTTAATTGATTCTTTAGTACTTCCCTATGGCGGTCTCCCTCAGGGAATATCTTCACCGATTCTAATGAGTACCTGTAGGAAGCCCATAATTCAACTAAGCCTTCAATAATGATTGGGTTAAGTTCTGTTGAAGATTCAGCCCCTAATAAATTTTCACCTAATACAAAAGCATAATTAGAACACATCATTAAATAATTCGCATCTGCTATTCTCTGATATCCCTCTTCCAGCACATCAACATAATTTCCGGTTACGTTTAACAAATCTTTGAATCGTTCTTGAATCTTTTTATAATAATCTATCGATTTGGAGATATTATTTTTTATAGCCTCTTGTCTAGCTAACAAATACTCAAAGTATATTTGATTTTGTTCTTTGTAATAGGTCCACCTTTTTGAATCATAATTAATACCATTTATAGCATCTTCATTAAGATATTTTATCTGTAATGCGTCATTAGACAGTTTAATCGCCGTCTCTATATGAGCGATGCTACTTTTAGAATGACTGATAGCTTCATCAAACTTACTATTTCTTTCATTATAAATCGCAAGACAGTAATGCTTTTCATATTCTAAATGCTCTTTATTCATTTTAAACAGAGCAACTCTATCATCAAATAAATTATTTAATTTGGCTATTTGTTTTGCATACTCACCAATAACAAAATCAAATAATTCTACTGCTTTCAGTAATTCATTTGTAAATCCAAAAAAATATCCGGCTTTATTTCGTAACTCAAATGCCTCTTCCCGTTTTTCCTCCACTAAATTCCAATCCATATAATCACTCAACTTTCGAATTTATATCAATTTTATAATTGAAACAAGGTGATGATTTTTTCTACAAAAACACCGCCCATTTGAAAATAATACCATTATAGCATACAAGAAAAATAGCCCCTTTTAAAGGATCTAACACCGATACATCATGTTTTTAATCTTTTCTCACAAGTAATGAGCAACACTCCACATGTGTTGAGACGATGGAAGGGATATATTCGTTTTTATTATATATATTACCTATAAAATCAAAAGCCACTCCTTCTCACAACACCCCCATTTTCCAGATGATACCCGTTTTCCCTTCACTTCTATCGATCCCACTAGTTCCATATGAGCCTGTATTTAATTTACCCGAATCCTTAATCACAATTAAATTAGCCCCGTTCCTGACTTTGGAAGGCAATTGTTCAAAATTACTGTCAGCTTTCTCTCTTCCCATGCCTCTCCCTTCCAAAAATACACATTGAAAATCCCCCAATGAATGGTCATTCTGTAAACTAAATCTCTCTTTTAACCGATAAATACATATGCTGGGTTGTTTATTAAATATCACCTCTCGTCCCTTTATAGCGTACAAACCTTGTTATACATATTTATATTGACTCTCAGTTGCACTCATCTGCGGCTTCTTCAATCAGAAGCGCATTCAAGATGACGTGCTTTACTTGGAAATACCCATCGCATCTAGAAAGGAGTCATGAACTCACTTGAGCGTATTATCAGATGGAATCGGATATGAAAGCCTACGCTTTTATGGTCCCTTTCAGCCACTACACATCGAACAACTTCAAATAACACGCGTCATTAACGATCATGCCTTTTTACATATCAGTGGCATGCTCTCCGAAGAACAAGGGGCTGCATGCATCGGACAGGATATGGAGCAAGAGCCCATTGTGATTCGTCAGTTGGATGATCAGGGACAATCGCTGAGAAGATTGTTCCATGGGATTGTCACGCGTATGTCCGTACATTGTGTGCGAGGCGTGTATACGTTTGAACTGGAGGCCGCTTCCCATTCGTACCAGATGGATATTAAGCGTAAAAGGCGCTCCTATCAAGATATTCATCGCACTTATGATGATCTGGTCACTTCGCTGGTTCGAAAATATCAGTACGGAGATGCCATTGATACGGTGAGCCACTATGCCAAACTAGAGACATTTGTTTTACAATATGAGGAGACCGATTGGGCGTTTTTAAAACGTCTCGCTTCTCGCTTTGGCTCCGTACTTGTGCCAGAGGTAACCGCAGCCTCGCCCAAGGTTTTCTTCGGGATGCCAGAAGGCAAGCAGCATAAGGTGGAGCGAGATGTATTTTATCGAGTACGAAAAACGTTTCATGAGCTGGATACGGAAAAGCCGGGAGAACGTGCTAGCTCGTATGTCACCTATATGATTGAAAGTCTGCAATACTATGCGCTGGGCGACCTCATCACGTTACCCATCGGACAAGGCAAAGAACTGGTCGTGGTTCGAGCAGTGACAACCTTAGCAGATGGCTTACTGCGCACCCGTTATGATCTTCAATCCGAACAGGATATCCGCTATGCCCGTTATGAAAACGATCAGGCCACTGGGATTTCGCTGACAGGAACGGTGCTGAAGGTACAGCAGGATTTTGTACAGCTTCAACTGGACATTGATCCGAAGCAAGATCCTGCCAAAGCGTGCTGGTTTCCGGTGTCCACCCGTTATGTCGCCGAAGAACATAGTGGCTGGTACGATATGCCTGAAGTAGGAGAACAGGTGGAATTGTATCTGCCTACCCACCGCGAACAGGATGCCTATGTCACGGATTCACTGCGGCAACAACGCCACACCAATGGTCAGCCGAATGTGAAGGTATGGCAACATGTGCAAGGTAGCGGCGTAGAAATGTCTGAGTATGAACTAACTCTATCCACCTCCGGTGAATTTTCCATTACACTACATGAAGGTAACGGCATTACGATCGACAGTCCGGGGAATGTGCAGATTCAGGGTGGTCACGTGAAGCTCGATGCAGGTGAGGAGCTTTCGCTCGAAGCTGGAACGGCGCTGTATCTGAAAGGCGGAGCCAGCAGTATGGTACTGGATGGTGAGACAGATACCAAAGCTCCGGTGATATATCAGGAAGGTACGGTGAAAGCACCTGTTTTCGTAGCCGACCTCCCTCCTGTGCCTGAGCCACCATTGATGAGCATCAAAGCATACGAGGCGGCGCAAGCTCCATCAGCAGCTAAGACTTCATCAAGCAGCACTCCTACCGCCAAAGTAACAAGTCCGGCTGCACTTCAAAAGGCCGACTCTTTGTTGGGTACGGTGTCCAAGCTATTAGGCTCCATTCCAGTGATGGGAAAAGTGGCTGGCGTTGTTGCGGGAGCTTTAGGTGGGCCTGCGGCGGGTGTCATTCTGAAAGCAACCGCAATGATCCCCGTTCGGAGCAATGGAACTGCTACGATTGGAGGCGGAAAGGGGAACGGTATTCATCCGTTGAAACACTTGGCTGGTCTAGCACTCCAAGGATTGATTAACCAGTATGAACATGATCAAGCGAGACAAGCCTACTATAGCAAGTGGATTTTGGGGAAAGTGTTTACGAGTGCACGTCATATAGCGCATTCCGGTGGCCCACTGGAACTGGTTCAAAACCTGCTGAAAGAGTCTAATGCCATGGTTCATGCGTATCAGCAGATTCCTATAGATCTGAGACAACGCTGGAGAGCCAATTATGACAGCTACATGGCAGCTGAAAAAGCCAAAGTATCCTATAATTTCGATGAATATGATAAAAAATTTATGGGTACTATGTGGGTCCTCAGTAAAAATGGAGTTACCGATCAGAAAGCAGCCCAAGCCACTCTTGCCTATAACGAAGCGATCAAAAATGGAGAAATCAAATTACATCACGAACCAGAAAATGTGGATATTTTCGTAGAACAAATTAAAGCAGCTAAAGAAGGAAAGAACTATTGGACAGGAGAAGAAATACCAGAATGGCAAGCAAATGCAATTATAATCAGTAGCGTATTTTCTGAATTTCAGATGGTTGGAAGTTTATACGGTGCTAAATTTGGCAGGAATATAAAGATACCTTCTAAATCAATTAAAGCTCCAAAAGTTAATGTTGAAACACCGGGGACAGGAGTAATTAAAGTATCTCCGGCTGACCAAATAAAAGAGCGAGTATTACAAAACATCGCCCAGAGCAAGGCCGCAAGGGAAGCATCCAAGTTTGGGGAATATGTAAAAAAAGAAAAGCTTACTCTTGATGCTATTAAGAAACGACAGGCGTTAGAGGGGACGGGACAAGGTGGTAAACCTGTTATAGAGAAAGAGAAATGGCTTGAGAGTCTACAGAACACAGAAAACTTCAAACAAGGGACTAAAGAAAATGGATTAAACCATATTTTTGATGGTGAAATACTCAAGAATGGAAATGCCAATGGTTTTCATTATGAAGGAATGCCAAGTAGTAACGGTAAAATTGTCGGAAATATTGACCCACCTAATGAGTTTGGTGTCTATCAAGCTAATATTGAAATTAATGGAGTATTAAAAGGACCTAAATCCACATTTTTTCCAAAGGAATGGACACCACAACAGGTGATAGATTCAGTAAATGAAGCTTTTAATAATAAAGTAATTATAAAAAACAATAAATATATAGGAAAAACAAGCACGGGAATGGAAATAGAGTTTATTTTAAGAAATGATAAGATAATTTCAGCTTATCCAGTATATTGAATTGGAGGTTGTTTGAATAATGATAAAATATAAATATAAATTGAGGTATATGGAAGAATTTAATATAGTTATATTGGATTTTGACGAAGAAAAATCACTGGAGTTCGCCAATATGATAAGTGATCCCTTAGGATCTGATATACCTTGGAGATTTAAAGATTTGAAAATTGATATTGATAATTATGTTGATTTATTAAGGGGAAATATACCCGAATATAGACATGGAGGAAATGCATCAAGCGTTATATCCTTTAGAGACTATACAATAATTGAAGATCCATTTTATGACGAGGAAGAAGATGAAATTGAACCGATTTGTAAATTAGAGACAGTTGAATTTGTGAAAATTATATTAGTATGGGCTTATGAAACTTATAAATATAAAAGCGAGAGGGGGAGGATTCCTCGAGAGGAGGCAGAAATGGTTATGAATTGGATTGAACAAAAAATGATAGAAGTTAAGAGTATAGAAAATAACGAATAAACATAACAAACACTGAGAAGCTTATTCCTATAAGAGTCATAATGAGGAATAAGTTTTTCAATATGTATACAGGTATATCAACAGTCTTTATAATATTGAAACATTACATAAATTTTGATTTGGGTAACGTAGACGGATACTGACTAAGATCGTTTTCTCCTTAGGGGACGGGTAAAGCTAGTGAATCTTACTTATCACCAGAGATGGAGCAAAAAATATTAGGGGGAGAGAGAATACCAGGTAAAAATGGAATTAGAGGGGCATTCGCCTAATGTGGTAAATGATGAAAATTCTAATTATGCAGTAGAAGTTCTCAGGGAAAATCCAGATAGATCTAAATTTGTTCAATTTTATCATCAGTTTCCAGATGGAACTCTCGCAAAGCTTAAAAAAAGCACAGTATTTCCTGATTCATGGAGTGATGAGAAAATTATAGGCTCTATAAAAAAATTAGCGATACGCCAGCAGTTGGAAGTCGTACTTCAGATGGGGTAACTACAACTTTGCATAGCGGTACTGTAGATGGTGTTGAAATAGATGTTATTAAAGAAGGCAAAAACATTACTGCTGGATATCCAGTGGGAGGTAAACCAACGCCAGGATTTGAACCAATAAATTAGTGGAGGAAAATTTATGAAATATGAGGGATTTGACAAATTAATAACTGAAATGTCTGGAGAGAATGCTTCAGATGATTATTGGTATGATGTTGGAGTAAATGATGCGATGACCTTGATGGAAAAATTTTCTGAAACAGATTGGGAATTGCTTAAAAAAAATATAATGGAAAAGTCGTTAGAGTGGCAAAAAAGGGTAGTATATTGCTTTGAAGAAGAAAATGATGCAAGAGAAATTAATATAATATTATCACTTATCGAAACAACAGACAAAGAACTATTTGAAATGTGTATTGATTCTTTAAGATTTTTAATTAATGATAATAATAAAGATTGTATAATAAATAACCATGAACTTATGGAGAAATTGAGAAAAATGGAATTAATTTATAATATGTCAGGTAGAATATGTAGGGAGTTTCTTAATAAATTACAACTATGAATTAGTACACACTAATCATCAGGTTAAAACTGCAGATGATTTTTCAATGGAATGGTTTGAACAAATTCAAGCAGAAAAAAGTTTTTAGAGTAAATTCGAATACTTACCAACAAACTAAACACTAACTGATTCAAGCACTCGATAAACTTACAAAAGCTCATTCCAACTTTTTTTATTAGTAGGGATGAGCTTTTATTCCACACAAAACAGTAACTTGCCATCCCTCCCCATCAGAGTTTACATACAGAGACTCAAACGACTAAGGGAGGGAAATTCACTATGAAGGGCGTTTATTTATCAATAATAATCTAGATGAATATCAAACCAGGTATATCACTAAAGAAAATCCAAAGCTACAGAATTATCCTTATTTAGAAGAAGTTTTTTAAAGGTAGCGGATATAAAAGGTAATTCGTATACTTTTTATATAATATAACATCGCAATGGGAATCAGCTGCCCGTGTTGTGAATTCTGTTTTATCCGCCGCTATTTGCTAACAATATAAACTACAAGGGACGGCTGTTAAAAAGCCCCCCATTGCCAAGTAAGTCATCTATTCATCCAAAAGCAGACTAGACTTAACCCATGTAATACCCGTATTAAGATGTTGTCATTCTGTTTGTATGCACAACATTGCTTGAGTTTTGTATCCTAAATAACGTGTTTCCATTACGTCAACGGACGAATATGTGAAACTTATATCAGAAGGTGCGACTAACGTTCATGAAGCGGCAAGATGTCTAGGTGCATTTACCGCCTCCGGCAGATATTCTTACAATTGGCCAATAAATTAAATAATGAATTTGCCGTTGAAATACTAGTTTCAATGGGACGTTCTAATTGGGGAGAAATCCCTCATTACCTAGAAACATTTGCCCAAGAGGTTCAAAAAGCACAAAGGATAAGATATCGTTCAGGAATAATTGCATTGTTCATCCTCTGTGTTCAGACGCTCATGTCAGTTCGTTTTCTTTTGGATATCCATTTACTGAAGCAGCTGTGAATGATTGGGCGTGGGTAACTCCAAAAAATACAGAAAATATAGTACAAAAGAAAATAGTAACCTCAAAAGAAGCTGACGTATTGGTGAAACTAGGGAGCTTATTACGATGTAATGAGGACTTGAATTCAAACGAAATTGCAAAGCTCTACACCGATTTTTTTGAAGATAAGAACCCATTTGATGTTATTTACACTTTACCAAAATAAAAAACATAACGCCAAAGAAGTCGCTGCGAGAGTTGCTGCGTTTTGTATCGGGCTTAGTTTTCTGTAGGGAAATAGAAAAAATATCCTCGCTTCAATTGATTGGATCATCTTAAACTGATAAGTTCATGTCCTATAACTATGCAAGAAATCGTAGAACCCGCCCCTATCTTTCCCCTAAAACAATGACTTGAGATCCCTCACCATCTGAAGGCGTTTGACTTGCAAAAGAAAATGCTCGAAGAATACAGCGCTGGAAAAGCATGGGCAACAAAGCAGATAAGAAACATTCATATTGATATTCTAGAATAGGAGAATAATCAAATGCTTACAATAAAGGCTTTAACAAAGGTGTACGAGGATTGGGGTGAAGATATAGACGACTTCTATATTACTTATAATGTAGATATCGGACCCGTTGAAATAAATGGAGCATCAGACATGTTTTCATTTGAACTAGTAAGTCCTAAAAGGTTAGATAGGATGACAGATCAAGGTGATATTATTATCGGGCATGGTCATTTTATAGCAAAGAACTTTAATGAAAATATACTTGAAGCCACATTAAATCGTATCATTAATAAGTGCGCAGATAATGATATGAATAAGGCATACAAAAACCTATCTGCATATTTCCATTGGGAGATGGATGAATAATTAACAATATCCCTGGAAATCAGATTTATATTTAGATAAAGCTAATTCTCTATTAGAAAAATTAAGTTAAAAAGAGGGATCTGGCTGATTTATACACACACAGTTAGCCCTATAATAGATTTTACAAAATGTTGTCGTGATCGTGATCACGGTTTAGACTGTAAATTTAAGTTAAAATACAAACAATTTTAAATTTATTTCAGCTGAAACCAAAGATACTGTGATCGATCACAAAGAAAAAACAAGGAAGTGTACAAAGATGAAAAGAACTGATTTACCTCTTGTCTATTCTTGTTCTGGATGTTCCTCCGCAGCACAAACCGCTAACATGATCGCTATACGAATGGATCGAGAAAAAGTCGCTGAAATGTCCTGCATAGCTGGTGTTGGTGGTGATGTCAAACCCCTTGTCAGAACAGCAAAATCTGGACGTGACATCATTGCAATTGACGGCTGTCCCTTGTCCTGTTGCAAGAGTTGCTTAGCAAGGCATGAAGTTCAACCCAAACACTATTTCCTGCTGTCTGACTTTGACGTACCCAAGATAATAGGAGAAGATCCTAACCCCGATCATTATAGGAATGCTTACACACAAATCTTAGAACAAATTGGACAATAATTCTTAGTCAAAATTAAGGTGTGTATCGAAAGATGGCTCACCCATTTTTTTATTCCTTTGAGGTGTTGGTACAATATACAGTAAAAGTATAGTTGGCTCTTATTAACAATATAAGTAAATTAGTTTTTACTGGTGGCTCCTATCGCATCTTTAAGGGGCACCAGTATTTTTTTACTCCCAGTTTAATGCAGAGTCATTTTTTAAATTTTTAAGTAGCTCATTTGCAACATCTGGCAAAGCGTTTTCGAACACTTTTCTTACAAGTACTATACATTTATTCTCTTTTTTTAATTATTTTCAGATAACTAAGGTTCCCCCTCCTATATTACAAGCTCCCCCGCTCCTTGCTGCCTTGTAAAATTACTCGTCGTTACCATCCAAGCAACACAGCAACTATGTACCTGCTTACCAGCCTTGAGTTGGAGTAGTATACCATTCTCAACATCACATTTCCAGCATTTGCACTGAACGGCGATTTTATAGCTCTCTTTGCCTTTGAGAATTACTTTGCGTAATAGCGAAGAGCCTAAAAATAAACGTAATGATGAAATTGGTGAATATCACAATATGACAACAGATGTTATATTATACTTGATTGAAGTTAAGCAAAGGAGATGCTTATGATGAATCAAGAACCAAATCAGCAATTAGGTGAGATTATTGAACAGTTCATACATTCATATATTGCAGAAAATAACAATATTCGATCCCGAAAAGTAGTCAACACTGCAGATGGGGATACAATAGCTCATTTAAGGGGAATTGGTTTTCCGAAAAAAGGAAGACCGATACAAGAGGTCGTCGATGAAATGAGGAAAAACGTCTATCCTCACCAAACCTTCATGCAACACCCTCGCTTTTTCGCATTGGTTCCTGGTCCAATGTCTCTTTACTCGTGGTTAGGAGATATCATGACCAGCGCTTATAATACCCATGCCGGAAGCTGGATGCTGAGTTCGAGCGCAAGCCTTTTAGAGGGGGAAGTGATCCGGTGGATGTGTGACCAAGCAGGATATCCCAATACTGCTGGAGGCTTATTTCTGTCGGGCGGATCGCTGTCGAATTTGACCGCTTTAGCGGCTGCACGCAATGCAAGGTTATCCGAGCAGGAATATGCCATTGGAACTGCTTATGTTTCAGATCAAACTCATTCATCGGTCGCCAAAGGGTTACGCATCCTCGGATTCCGTGGTGATCAAATCAGAAAGATTCCAAGTGATAAAAATTTTCGTATGGATGTTTCAGCCTTAGAAAAAAAAGTAATGGATGATCAGGCGGCTGGCATGAAGCCTTTTGCGATCATTGCCACGGCAGGCACAACCAATACGGGAAGCATTGACCCGTTAAACGAAATTGCTGACCTATGTGAAAAACATAACATTTGGTTACACGTGGATGGAGCTTACGGTGCATCGATTTTGGCTTCTTCGAAATATAAGCCCCTTTTGAGCGGGATATCGCGTTCAGATAGCATCACCTGGGATGCACATAAATGGTTAATGCAGACATACTCCTGTAGCGTAGTTTTAGCCAAAGAAAATCAACAGCTTAGAAACTGCTTCAGCACACATCCAGAATATTTGAAAGATGCCGAGACTAATGAAGAATATATTAATTATTGGGATCTGGGCCCTGAATTAACGCGGCCTGCTCGAAGTTTGAAACTATGGGTGACACTACAGGCTTTAGGAACTAATGCTGTCGGTGAAGCCATAGAGCATGGAGTTCAACTCGCAGAATGGGCTGACGATGAAATCAAAAAACATAATAATTGGGAAATTGTATCCCCCGCACAGTTAGCGATTGTTAATTTTCGATATGCGCCAACTGGATTATCTGAGCAAGAATTAGATTCACTCAATAAAAGGATCTCCCAAGAAATGATGACAAACGGATACGCCTCTGTGCTTACGACACAACTTAATGGAAAAACTGTTCTCCGAATCTGTGCAATTCACCCAGACACTACGGAACATGAGATAAGGAATACAATTCAGCTTTTATCGAATATAGCACGCTCATTGAATGAGACAAAAGCCTTTTTGTGATGAAAAATCTTGAAATGAAATGCTACGCTTTCTGTAAATGAATAAAAATGCTCAACATCACACAAATAAAAGGGGCTCGCGGCCCCTCTTTACTGTTTCCTAAACATCTTCCAAATTATTTGCCATTGTGCAATGCAGTAACAATGAACAGCACTCAATCCTATAACGTATGTACTCCACATGTGTCAAAGAAGGACAAACTATCACTGCTCCAAAGCAAACATGCGACCTAACACAACCTATCTCAATTCACGGAGGGTGAAAAATGAAACGAAAATATTTTTATAGAACGGCCGTATTATCTCTTGCAGTTCTTGTGAGTGCTATATTTGGAACCTCTTCTTATAACGCTAATGCAGCACCGATTAATCACTCTATTCATGTCAATGGAACCTCTTTGCTCAAAGTGAATGATTATGACGTTTTGTACTGCACGCCGATTGGTCCCTACGTTAATGAAGAAAAACGTCTCATGGTTCCGCTTCGTTCCGTTGCCGAGCTTCTTGGCGCAAAAGTTGATTATAACGGTAAACTTCAGGAAGCAAAAATCAGGTGGAGGTCAAATGAAATTGTGTTTCAAAAGGGAGCGAAAACATATAAACTGAACGGTACTCCAGCACAGATGGACACTCAGCCCGAAGTGATTCAGGATGCCTTTGTCATTCCGCTTGGGGTATTAGTGAGAAGTATGAATATCCCGTTTGAGTACATGAACAACAAAGTAATTTTAAAAGATCTTGCTTTTGACCAAAGCAAGATTTTTCAAAAAGTAATAGAACTGGATCGAGGAAGATCCATTGTTGACAATCCTTCTGCACTGGATATTCAAAATTTCAATCTTGTGGAAGAGAAAAACTCAGCAAGCGAAACCAGAGGGAGTATCACAGTGAGTGGGTTAAATCGGACAGGCTCCACGATTAAAGAAGGAAAAGAAGATTTGCACATCATTGGCTTCTTTAATCAAACGGTGGAAATGGATGCAGATTTCGCGTCTGTAGATATCCCGGATCGAAAACGTCCAAAAGTTAATCAGGAAGGTCGCGTGTCTCAAAGTCTGTCGTATCTTAAAATAAATGACCCTTTGCAGTATATACTAGCTGCCGGAAGAACATTACAAACGAAGAATGAACGAAAATAGTAATATTCCATTGGACTGAGGCCTTTTAGTTTTGCCTGCAACCTCATTATTTTAAATAATAGATGTATAGGTTTCAATATCCTTCTTCAGTTCTTCAAAGGTCCACCCTATGCCTTAAATTTTTCATATCTACATTAGGTCTACAATTAAAAGTGATTAAAAGCAAAAACCCGCTCAGTGAGCGGGTTTCAGTATAGAGACGTGGAGAGTTGAACCCCTGTTCAAAACTTTCTCTGCTATTCATTAAAACATTGCTCCTCAAGCCTTATGTACCAGACTTAAGGAGCAATTAGTTTGTTACCCATTCCCAAGCAATCAAGTATTATTTCTTAATGTCCACATGTAATGTTCCATTGATCGTAGTTGTATTTACTGTAGCCCCCAGAACTTCTGAAACAAATCTAAGAGGAACCATAACCCGATTTGGATATTCCGGCATAATGGGAGCACTCGGCATCATCTTTTCTTCATCGTTCACGTATGCAACTTTGTGCCACCAGAATTTCGATTACATCATTTCAGCAAACTGTCACTTTAATACATTTTACCAAAAAAGTGATTGCATTTATTCCCCGCTAAAGCTTTTGGCCCACTCAGCAACCCTACGACTACTTTCTTCTTCTGACAAATCCTCGATTCTGGTCATAATAGACCATCTTACTCCGCAAGGATCCAATATACTTCCGAATCGATCACCTGAAACAAAGTTTGTAACTGGTTCCCTTACTTTCGCTCCTCTTGCTACCGCATTTTCAATGACCTGATCAGCATTCATGACGTAAATTCCGAAAGAATAACACGCATTGTCTTCATCTGGCGGCAAGACCAATTGATATGCCGGATTCGCTGCTCCCAGCTGCAAAAAACCATTTCCAAAATCTAATTCAGCATGAACAATTATTTTATTGCCATTCTCATCAGGATATTCAGTAATATCCTTAACCCTTGCATTGAAAACCGTTTTATAGAACTCTATTGCTTCCGAAGGATTCTTCACGGTAATAAAAGGGGTAATAGATGTAAAGCCGTTGGGCATCCCCTTCTTTGTATATTTACCCGACACTCCCATATATTCTCTGCTTTCAGTCATTTTGACTCCTCCTTTAAATGATCGTAACAGTTCAATTTAATGCTCATATCTTTATTGGATTGAATTCATCAACTCATAGTAATATTTGGATTCACGAGTTTTGTTAAGACTATACCAGGCTTCTAATGTTTTTGAAGAAAACACACCCAGAGCTTTTAAGACATGTACAGAAAACTCCAACGGAGCTGTTCCAGATGCAGTGATCAGTTTTCCATCCGTTACAGCAGACTCCACTTTGTAATAATTTTCGCCCGTGTAGTTGGGACAGATCATTTTAAGGTATTCCAGATCATTGCTTGTATGCCAACGTGAATTCAGCAACCCTGCCTGGGCAAGTCCCATGGTAGCACCACAAATCGCTGCAACCCATATCCCTTCCTCTAAACACCTCTCAGCGATTTTTAAGATGGGTTGGTGAATGGTTTCTGTCCATGTATCTCCACCGGGTAAAATCAATGTATCTGTGCTTTCAATGCTGCACTCATCCAGTGTGATGTCAGGCAGGATTTTCAATCCGCCCATTGTAGTTACAGGGGTCTTTTCCATTCCCACGGTAACTATTTTTGATGGGACCAGCCCCTTTTTATAATATCTCCCCGAGTTCAGTTCGGCAGTTAAATAACCTATCTCCCAATCTGCCATGGTGTCAAACACATAAAGATATACTGTATTATTCATTTGCAAATTCTCCTTATTTTATAATTCATCGAGTGATACCAATCATCCTCCGGTAATCAATGATTATCATCATTATAAAGAAGCTTCACTGACATCTGCTGTCAGTGAAGCTATTAACGTTGATAATATTCCATTAACTCCGACGCAACAGCAACAAGTTTTTCCTTCAAACTCTGTGGTTCGATGACTTGAATGGATTTCCCGTAGGGTAGGAGTAAATAAGGGACATATGTATGAAGAGATTTTTCCTCAAGCAAAAAGATGGCTTGATTGGATGTCCGCTCTTTCAGATGATGCCCCAAAAACCAATGCAGACATAAGTCATCCAATGCCTCTGACCTGCCTCCGATCATTAAAGAAATTAAACCGCCCTTGCCCACTAAATTAGGTAACAGATTTTGCATAAAAAATTCACGAGCTGAAAAAGCCTCAGGACGCTTAAATATGATTGGAGTACGCTTGATTTGTAGAATCCGATCTGCCCGAAAGCTACGGATCTCATTCCTTAGGTGACAAAATGCAATAGTATACCATTTGCTGTTCCAGTAAACCATTCCATAGGGGTCTACCACCCTATTCTTGGGTTGTTCTTCATGGCTTGTGCGATAATCCATTTCTACAGAAAATTCGTTGGCTACAGCCTGCTCCAATTCTGCCAATATCGGCTGAAGAGAAGGATCTCCCATGCGATTTATCACTTCAAATCCGGCTAAATGACGGCTAAGTATACTTTCCTGCTCCTGATTCGAATACATTTTCAATTTTGATGTCGCATTGCCTAATGCCTCACTCAAAGGATATCCAGCTTCTTTTGCAAAAACAGCAGCATGAAGGAGTGCCTTTTTTTCCTCAATATCAAATAGCAGAGGTGCTCTGATAAAATTATTCAGCAAGCTATACCCGCCATTATGACCTGTGTCGGATATTATAGGCACTCCACTGGCACTTAGTGCATCAATATAACGATAAACTGTCCTTATATTTATTTCTAACTTTTCGGATATTTGTTTTGCAGTCATTTTTACGCCCGAATTCAGCATCCATAGAATGGCCAGCATATTATCGTTTTTTGGCATAACATAAACCCTCATCTTTCATTTAAGCTCAATCTTTTATAAATATCTTTTGATACTCCCTCTTACCATCTATTATATGCTTTTTTCGTACTCGTGACGGTAAACCGGATCGCCAATACTATAGTGAATGGAAACATAATTATCCCGGCGATTTCTTCATGCTAACTAGGAAGCAAGGAGTATCTGAAGAAGAGAAGAAATGGATGTTCTATGCTATTATCACAGAAAACCCTCTTATGTTTGGTGGTCGAGGGGGGATAGACCATACTAAAGAATTAAAGGGGATACTTTCAAAACTGGGTAGAGGAAAAGGGTTCTTTAATATTTCTTCTGGAGTAAGTGCAAAAGTAAGAGTCCAGGAATTATTAGCGAGACAACAAATAGAAGCTAGAGAAAACATAGCTAACCCAAAAAATAACCAAACTCTTGCAACCAAAGGCTACAAACCACAACCAAATGAAAGGTTAACAACGAAAAACCAATATAAACAACAGGATCAACAGGCAAGGAAAACGCTACGAGAGACTGCCTCCAAGGCAACTAGAGAAGAAAATAGTAAAATTCAAAAGAAGGTCATATATAATGTAGCTAAGAGTACAAATACAAGAAAATCCTCAAATATAAAAGAATATTTAAAAAAGGAAAAAGAAATTGTTAAATCGCAGGACACTAAGGAGACGTCACAAGCTCCTAATGCTAGAGTCAATTATAAATCAGGTTATGATGATCATTTAATTGAAGTGAAAGGGTTTAAAGCAAAACCAACTATAGGAATAAAAGGTGGCCATAACCTTGAAAACTTTGAGCGGTATATTTTAGACAACTTTGGCGATCAAGTTAAGAATATTAATCAAGCTGCGATAAAAACGCCACATCCAGATATTCCGGGAATTTATGAGGTTAAATACAAACTCCCTGTTTATGACGGAATGAGCTTAGCTAATGGTGGAAAAGGAAACTTTACTGGTCAGTGGAAAGAGTATAAGAATCCAAAAACTGTATACGATCCGAAACTACTCTCTGATGAACAGATGCTTAAGTTGGGGAGAGAGGCAATGGAAGAGGGAATTCAAAATAATAAAATAAAAATAGACACACGACCAAATGCTGTTTCTGATGAAATTGTTGGATATGCTGAAGTTGACGGTAAAAAACTGGAATTTATAGGTTACAGGGATAAAGCTACTGGAGAAATAACAAACTTTTTTCCTGTGATTCCGAAAAATTAATTAATAGATAGGGAATGAATAAGATGGATGATGAAATATATTATGTAGAAGATGTTCAGGAAAAAATTAAGAATATGGAGGCATACTACGGTACTTTAGGGGACGGTTATTTTTTAGAAGCTCTAAATGAATTTACAAAGGGTAAAGGATTTGGTATTGGTTATACTAGCTGCTATTTTGCTACTGAATGCACTCCAAATGATGAAGAGTACTTTGGAGATAGTGGAGTAAATTTCACAACAACTCCGCCAGTAACTAGTGTAGAAGTGTATGCAATTGTGGATTATGAGATGTTTTTTGAGTATTTAGTTAAGGTAGCTCAGGAGTATCTTTCAAGACATTCCCAGAATGTCGCTAAAGTTGAAAGTTGTTTAGCTCAAATCAAGGAGAAGTTAAATTTATACGCTTAAAACAATAGGATGTTTACACACCCAACAACAAGATCGCACAATACAACAAACCAAACACTAAAAACTTAACACAAACTTGATAGCCTTTTTAAAAGCACAGTCCCACTTGAGATACGAGTAGGAATGTGCCTTTTTATGCTAAAAATAAGCAGTCAATTAGCAGAATAAGTCCCAATTCCTATATAAATAATACAGCTTTGCTATCCCCCTATCAGAGTTACCAACCACATCATAATCTCTGATGGATTCACAATTGGTCGGCATCATAAATATCAACATGTTTGCTCATCATTTATTTTCTGAAAAAGCTTAAATTTCTGGATTTTCTATTTTGATTTATGTATTTCCCATCGACTCAAACTAGACTCGCATAAAAAAGCACCTCCTAGCATTCATCGGACAAACCAAAAGGTTTGTTCCAATGTCTACACTAGGGGGCACTCTTCTAATCTGGGGAATTTGTTTTATCCCTTAACCGACCCGGCCGCAATCCCTTCCACAATCCGGTCACTCATGATGAGAAACACGAGCAAAATGGGCAAAATGCTGATCATCAACGTAGCTCCGATAGCTCCCCAGTCGGTCGTATATTGTCCAATAAAGTTTTGGACGCCTACAGTCAGTGTTTTGTTTTCGTCCGAGCTGATGAACGTATTGACGAAAATAAACTCATTCCAGTTATAGATCATGTTAATAATAGATGTCGTTGCCATGACGGGGGTTGTCATGGGCAGCACGATTCGGAAGAACATCCGGTTGACGGAGCAGCCGTCCATAACGGCCGCTTCTTCCACTTCACGGGGCAAAGCGTAATAGAAGCCCAGCAAGATCATCATCGTTGTCGGTAGATTAAAAGCAACATACGACAGGATGATGGAGAGTGAAGTGTCTGTTAAATGCAGTTTGAGAAACATACTGAACAACGGAATCAAGGTAGAATGGACCGGAATCATCAGTCCGACCATAAAGAGCCCGAGGACCAGCTGGCTTCCTTTCCACCGCATACGCGTAATAGCAAACGTTACAAAGCTGGCTAGCAGCACCGTCAACGCCACGGATATGACCGTAATCCACACACTATTGAAAAAGTACCGCCCGATGTTGCCGCTGGTCCACACATTCATATAGTTCTCCCAATGCGGCTGGGACGGGAGTGCAAACGGCGGAAGGTTAAACACTTCCTGATTATTTTTAAGCGAGAACAGCATCAGCCACACCAGCGGTAAAAGCTGCGTCACCGCCAAGATGATTAAAATGATATACAAAGCGGCATAACCGACCCGAGTTAACATTTTGCCGCGGGTAGCGACTCCAAGCGGATAGTTGGCGGCTGCCTGGGTTTTCATATCCGTTCCTCCCTCTTCCTGTCCTTTGTTACCCTCATCTATTAGCAAGACTGCGTTATGAATACTGGATGGTGTCACTCGTAGCCGTAACCTTGCGGATCAGCCACGTAGCGATCAGACAGATGAGCAGCAGGGCAAAGGCTGTAGCGCTGCCGTATCCAAAATCAAAGCTGCGGAATGCCTGGTGGTACATGTAAGAGGCCATCACTTCACTGGCTCCATTCGGTCCACCGTCCGTCATGACGTAGATAAGGTCAAAATATTTGAGCGAGCCGACAATGGACAATATGATCGTAACGTTAATCACCTCGCGCAGCAGGGGCAATTTGATACGAGTCGCAATCTGCCAGGCACTGGCCCCGTCGATCCGGGCAGCCTCCATCAGCGTTTCGGGAATGTTTTTCAGCCCGGCATAATAGATCAGGATATAAAAGCCTGCATATTGCCAAATAATCGGAATGAACAAGGCCAGCAGCACCAGAGACGGATTGGCTAACCATTCAGGCGGGTTGTGAACTCCAACCGACGTCAGTAAGAAATTGAGCACTCCGTTCGTTGGATGATATATTTTGAGCCATAGCTGTGCGATCGCTACAGAAGACAGCAGCATGGGAATCAGATAAATTTTCCGCAGCAGATTCGCTCCCTTGATTTTCCCTGACAAAATCATCGCAATGGCCAGATAACCGATCAGACTAATTCCTGAAAACAAGGCCAGCAGCAGCGAATGCCATGCACTTTGCCAGAACGCTTTGTCTGTAAACAGATGTTGATAATTGTCCAGCCCCACAAAAGTCATAGAGCCAATTCCATTCCACTGATTCAAGCCGTAATAGCCGGTCAGTACGATGGGTACATATATAATAGCGAATAACAATAGTAGAGAAGGCAATACATATAGAGCAATGACGAGCTTATTCGACATGACCTTTTCCACGGTCGGACCTCCTTAGGTGGTCAATTTCAATTTCCTTTCTCGATGGCAGCCTTATGCTGGTCGGCAAATTGTTGCGGTGTCACCGCTTTACCAAACAACGCCTGAATCATATTCAAATGCACCTGCGCTGCATTCGGCTTCATCTGTACATCGGCGAACAATGTAATGCTGCTAGCTTGATTCAGTCCGTTCAGCAAATCGACATACAGCTTGGGCAAATTTTCTTTGGAGGTGTCCACTTTCGTCGCCGGAATAACGCCTGCCTGTGTGACCGATTGCTCTCCCCATTTGACTACGAAGTATTCAACGAACGCTTTGGCCTCTTCTTTCACCTTGGAATTTTCCGAAACGAACAAGCCTACTCCCGGACCTCCTACCCAACTGTTCTCGTTGCCCTTGCCGCCTGCAACCATCGGGAATTTAAAGAAACCAATTTGATCTTTAAATGCTTGTGGGATTGCGGGATTGGTCGTAAAATTCGGCAATTCCCAAGTAGCCATCAAATACATAGCTGCCTTGTCGTTCATAAACTCGGATTTTCCCTCATCATTGGACAAGCCGTTAAATCCTTTGTTAAAGGCATTCATATCCACAAGCGTCTGGACTTCGGAGGCCGCCTGAATTAAACCAGGGTCATCGAACGATCCTGAGCCGTCAATCGCTTTTTTCAGCGTTTCGTTACCTGCTATACGGTCCGCCAGATACATATACCAGAGCGAGCCGGTCCAGCGGTCTTTATTGCCCAATGCAATCGGTGCAACTCCATGATCCGTAAGTGTTTTCACAACCTGCTTAAACTCGTCAAATGTCGCAGGTACCTTCAAGTTGTATTTTTGGAATATGGCTTTGTTGTAATAAATAGGTGTAATATTCAATTCAATCGGAAGCGCATACGTTTTGCCATTCAGCGCATAAGCTTCGGTCGTTCCCGGTACAAATTTGTCCTTCAGCTTGGAACCATTCAACAGGTCATCCATCGGTGTAAATAATCCACCTTTAACGTAAGGCTCCATAAAGCCCGCTGCCCAGGTAATTCCGATATCCGGCAATTCATTGGAAGCTGACAGCACTTTGAGTTTGTTTTTATATTGTTCATTTTCCAGCACTTCCTGCTGAATGACGACATTCGGATGATCCTTTTGGTATTGATCTATAATCTGAGTCACAAGCTTGCTCTGCTGTGCCGAGCTTCCCTCTGGCCACAGGTGCATCATTTTGAGTGTAACCTTTCCCCCTTCTCCACTGGAACCGCCTTGACCATCCTTACCAGCACCGCAACCGGATAGCACCAGCATGAATGACAGCAGCAGGGTCAACCCAGCAAACCATTTTTGATGTGAGCGCTTACGTAAACCATACTTGTTGGACATCGTTAGACCTCCGTTTGTTGTATTTATATTTTTTGTAACCGTTATCATTTGTAAGTTTAGCACTCCATTCCTGCTTCCAACAGGGTACGCTCATTGGGTATAATTCCACTTTTATTGGGTTTGATCTGCCTATACGTCAGTCGATATTCTCCGGCCCTGTACGCATCTGCTGCCTGTAGCGACTGGGACTTACCCCCTCGGTCGCTTTGAATACTTTAATAAAATATTTATCTGTTCGGTAGCCTGATCGCTCGCCGATTTGGGCAATCGTTAACTGGGTATGCAACAGCAACTCCTTAGCCCGTTGGATCCGTAGCCGATGCAGATATTCGCTGAAGGACAAACCACTTTGCTCCTTGAATAAAACACTAAAATAGCTGGCATTCAGGTGTGAATGCGCGGCAGTCTGCGCCATCGTAATGGATTCGTGAAGATGCTCCGCCATATAGGTGAAGGCACGTCGTACCGGATCACTAAGAGTAGTTGCCTGGAGATCAAGCTCTAGCAGAACAGGGTCAGCCAGCTTGTCCAGCTTCTCGTACCGCTGCCGCTCCTCTTCCAGCCGAAGCGCTTCATTGACCGCATTCAACAGCTCCTGCTTATCAATCGGTTTGAGCAAATAATTGACGGCTCCCAGACGAAGAGCCTGCTGGACATAATCAAACTCCGCATAACCCGAGATGACAATGATCGCTGGTCGTCGTGAATCCCGTTCCAGAGAGCGGATTAAATCCAGCCCACTGAATTCCGGCAACCGGACATCCGTAATCAACAGATGAACTGTCTCTGCACGCAGTATATTTAATGCTTCCAAACCATTATCGAATGTTACAATCCGGTATTTCCCGGCGGCCCATTTCTCCAATGTCTGGTGTATCCCCTGACGTGTTCGCTGTTCATCGTCTACAATGACAATGGTTTTGGATGAAACACTCATTCCTACCGCCCTCCATATTCATCAGGAATTTCAAAAGCGACCACTGTTCCTTCCTGCTCAGCACTATGTATCAGCACACCATCCGTTGAATAAGATGCGCTGTCATAATAAAGAGCAAGCCTGCGCTGCACATTCACTAGTCCCATACCGGTTCCCTTGCTCTGGCAGGCTGCTCCCCCCATCAACGCTGTACGCACAGCTGCAAGTTCTTCCAGTGTCATTCCAGGTCCGTTATCTATGACCGCGATCTTGGTCCAACCCGTTCTGGTCGAAGGAGTGACACTAATTTCAACACGGCCGTTGCCGATGCGATTTTCGACACCATGCAAAATGGCATTCTCTAGAATAGGCTGGATCAGCAGTTTAGGAAGCGGAATTCTGGCTGCCTCCGAAGGCATATGAATTTGCCAGCTCAGACGTTCACCCAGACGCATCTCCATCAGTTCCAGATAACGACGGATTTGCGCCATTTCTTCCCCGAGTGTCACCCAAGAGTCATGGTGAGCAGGTTCGATAACATAACGAAACAGCCGCGACATGGACACCATCAGCCCGGCAAGCTCCTCCTCTCCCTTCTCCTGTAGCGACCAGTTGAAAGCATCCAGCGTATTAAAAAGAAAATGCGGATTGATCTGCGCCTGCAGAGCTTTAAGCTCGGTTTGGCTTTGTAAAACCTCCTTCTCGCAAATAACACGGATCAATTCATTAATATCGACAATCATTGTGTTGTACTCTGCATTTAATTCTCGCAGCTCGACCGCTGCTGCCGGTTCTGGATTCAGTGCCAATGCCCCTTCCCGTGAACGACGCATCGCCTGAATCAAGTGACCTATCGGTCTTGTAATCAACGTAGACAACATAAAGGACATGAACAGGAATAGCACGGCACCAAGAGACGCAGAAATGATAAGTGTAGTCCGTAAAACCGTAATTCCGTCTGTGACGACGCTAACCGGAATCAGGATCAGCAGCGACCAGCCCGTCCGCTCCGACTGCTGAACCGCCTTCACATATTCCCGCTCCCCAATATGAACCGTCTGTGTCTTGCTGTGCAGTACACCTGACAAATCCGTCTGGTTCATAGGTTCACCCGACAGCAGCTGGCCTTGTCGATCTACAAGCAGCATAGTTTCATCCGCTTCTTCATTGACCGCTGTCGCACCATTCAGCCCAAAATAACTTCGCTCCATACGGGTAATCAAGTACCCTCCACGTGAGAACCAGCGATCCACCAGGCTCACCTGCCGAATTGCCAGCAGTGACCGGGAGTCTTCGGGATCAATGCCGATCCAGACCAGTCTTCCTTTCATCTGATTCGCTTCTCGGATGTCTGCCTGTCCAATACGTTCCTCCAGACTGCCCTCTCTAATCGGAAACAACATCTTTCCTTCGGCGGTATACAGCTCCAGTGAGCCGACACTCGGCATATATGCCTGATAGCTATGCATCACTTGCAGTAGTGATTGACGCTGTCCGAAATTCACCTTGACCCCGTTGCGCTCCTCCAGCAGAATATGCTGAACAGACGGGTGATTCGCGACCTGCTCCGTCAAGCTATCCATCTGGCCGATTAATGCATCCAGCCTACCGCTTGCTTGTACCGCAGTCTGACCAATATGCCGCTCGGCACTGTCTTTTAACAGGTGAGACACATTGAGATAAATGAACGCCCCCGCCACACTCATCATAATGAGCATCACCAGTATAAATCCGATAAAAATCTGATTACGTAATGTGTTTAATGGCTGAAACCTTGACCTTGAACGCATAAGCCTTCTCCCCCTGAACCATCGCAGAAAAATGGGTGATGATAACGCTTTCCTTTTCCTATTCTATCGCATCGTTCGTCTTTGTTGGCATATTTTCAGCAGAGATTAATCAAAATGGGCAGGAATGCTATGAAATAGAAAGGTCGTAGGGTAAACGAAAAAAATGACTCCCGACAAATGCAGGAGCCATCTACTGACCAGTTACACCGAAGCTTCTTTCAAATCACCCAAACTAAGGTACCGTCCAGGCTCCGAAGCTTGCATATGAAATGGGTATCCTATTGGAGCGCAGCCAAAATGCGGTCGCACAGCTCCATCGTTTTCACGTTATCCCGTCCACTTGAATCAGGCGTCCGTCCTTCTTGGCAGCAGTTCATGAAATGTGCGATTTCACCAACAAAACCGCGCAAGTACAAATCACGGTATCCGCCCGACATCGCGGAGGCTGACGGTGTCAGAACCGTATCGTTTTCCGCAAGGGATTTCCAAGGAAGCTCTGTATGACTCTCCGACTTGTGAATGATCAGTGTATTCACCTCATCCGCGTTCGCAAAACCATGATCAAAGGTTACCGTAAACCCTTCACTCTCGCGTGTCCATGCTGTCATACCTGCGAAGTATAGGCTACCCACTACACCATTTTCAAATTTCAGGGCAATCGTATGGGAAATACACTCGCCGTTATCGTTCGCAAATCCGGTAACCTGCGCCACTTCTCCGAACAAATAACGTACCAGATCGACCATATGAACCGCCGCCAGCTTGATGAAATCTTCGCCGGTTTTACAAAACAGGGTACTGTCCACGAGAAATTTTGCCTGAAATGAGCGTGTGGCTCCAAGCGTGCCACCCTCAATCAATTCTTTTAATTTTATGTATACAGGCGCGTAGCGCTTCATGAAACCGACCATCAGCACGACACCCGCTGCTTCTGCCGCATCTGCAATTTGGGCCGCTTCCTCGGCATTCCAGCCCAGTGGCTTGTCTACAAAAACATGTTTTCCAGCCTTAATGCAGTCCAGTACGAGCGAAGGATGATCTGCCGCTTGTGCAATCACGACAACTCCATCACAGTCTTCCTGCTCCAGCATAGCCTTGTAATTGTCATAAGGTGTGCCGCTGCTTCCAAACTGCTGAAGTGCTGTCTTCGATCTGCTTAGATCTCTAGTCGCAATCGCCTGAATTTCAGCACCTGCCCCAATGACAGCAGGATATATATTCGTTGAAGCGTGAAAGCCCGCCCCGATAAAACACAGCCTCGCCTTGCTCATGTTAGTCCCTCCCATGTACACACTAAAATAATCCGATCCCATCGTACCATATTGCCGAAGTATATATACAGTGGCATAAAGATAAAGGACATGATTCTTAAGGAGAACAAGATAAAAAAACCTTAACAAAGATAATCCCTTATCCTTGTTAAGGCTCTGTCTGTATCACCAGCAACAATCCTTAAAAATACATTCAATTACAGGGTTCAGACATTATCTTGTGGATAACGAAGCCCATTTTTGCTCCAGCCACTGATCAAATTCAGCACCCTTGTCACCTTCATAGATGTCATAAATATCGACTCTCATCTTGTGCAGCTTCTCGCGAAAATCGTTATAGGTATGGTCGGCTGGCAAGCTTTTTTTAATCCGCACCAGAATCTTCGTCAGGCCCTTAACAAGCTCACCCTCTTTGCGCACAGGCGGCTGTACATTCTCGCCCCATTCCTGAAGTCTGCGGTAAGCGGCTTCCTGAACGGCATATACCGTATCATTATTCAAACGGTGTGTCAGCAAGTCAATCGTCTGCTGGTTCTTCCATGTACCCAGATCATTTACCGCGGCTAGGCGTGTTTTCCAATCGGAGGTTCGGTTTGCAGCTACTTTAAGCTGCTCATATACATCTGCAAATTCTTGCTGAGTTTCGTTGTTTTCCAAAATCATCTCATCCTTTTCTAAAAATCACTATATTACTGTTCATCACGATTGCCGTTTGTTAAATATAACATACTTGCAGGCCTTCTTCTAAAAAAAGATAAAAAGAAATGTATCGGACATGACATGGTCAGAAGGCGTTCATTCGCCTCTGTTGTCTGCCGCTGAAAGGCATCGTAAATTCCTCCAGATATCGGGGTAGATAAACCGTATTTTGAAAGGGGAATTTACAGAAAATCTGCACGTGCTGGTGTAAATGCATCTAGCAGAATACCGCCATCCTCCAGTGGGATACAGCCATGAAGAGTATCGGATGGAAAATGGATGCTGTCTCCTTCTTTGACAGTCTGCACTTCCTTTGTTTCGCCATTATCGATCATGAACTTAAAACTTCCCTTTATTACATAAGTGACTTGTTCATGGACATGCTTATGCAACAGGATCTCCCCTGTTTGGGCTTTAGCAAACATCACTTTGACATACATAAGCTGGTCACTGTGGGCTAGCACTTTCCGTGTGGTATTACTGTCAACGATATCAATTTGAATATCTTGATCGTTAAAAAACATGGATAATTCCTCCTCTTTTTAAGCACAAATGATTTAGACGCAAATGATTTAGATAAGTTATTTTGAAAAAATTCATAAATCGATTTAGTTTAAAACCAACGGAAAATAAGCCAAAGTACTCCGGAAAGGGTAGTAAAGTCGGGATCGGCGAACGTTACCCCTTCGGCACCCAAAAAAGAAAAGAGCGGCAAGGTGAGAGCTGGCAGCAGACAGAGCAAGAATCCATTAAGACAACTGGAAATAACAGCTCCTCTGAAACCACCGCTGGAATTGCCAAATATCGCGGCTGCACCACCAGCGAGGAAGCAGGCCATGATCCCTGGCACAATGACAGGCAATCCGATAAACGGGAAAAGAAAGACGCAGGCAACGCCTGTGAAGAAGCTGACCAAGAAGCCTACCAACGCGGAATTGGGTGATTTGTCGAACAGTACCAGAACATCCACACCAGGGATTGCTCCAGGTGCAAACACTTGGGAGAAACCTTTGAAAGCGGGTACAATTTCAGTTGTGAACAGCTTAACACCTGCTTTTGCGATATACAAGCCGGCAGCAAAAATAGCTGACTGTTCGAGGATGAAGACGATATATTCTTTGCCATCCGATAATTTGCTGACATAATCAGAACCAGCAACCAGTCCAGATACCAGTAAAAGCACAAGCATCGTCAAGGTCGTTGCAACATTGGGGTCGCGCAAAAAACTGATGCGGTCATTAATTTTTACATTTTCGGTGTCATTTTCACGGTTGCCAAAAACTTTCCCTAAATAGGTACCTAGAATGTAAGAGGTCATGGAAGCATGAGCAATCGTATATTCATCCGATTTAATAATGTTTTTGCTGGCATTCCGGAGTAGGTAAGGAAACACCGCCATATAGCTCCCAATTACCAAAGAACCGACGATAATCGTAGTTAGCGAACTGAGACCCAGACCTTTCATAACGGCTGTAGCGGCAAAGCTCATAAACAAAATCAAGTGAAGAGACAAATAAATGTACTTGAACTTGGTCAGGCGTGCAAGCACGATGTTAAGGATCATGGAAAAGAGCAGAATGAGCGCAGCATCCGCCCCGATCTGATCAATGGTCAGTGCCATAATGGCTTCATTGCTTGGTACGACACCTTTAAGGTTGAACGCATAAGAAAAAATTTGACTGAAGTTGGTGAGAACGCCACCTAAAATGCCGCCGCCGACCTTGATCATGGTGAAACCCATAAAAGAAAGGGTAGTTCCCGTAATGATCTCTGATACTTTCCTCCTCTGGAATATAAGACCGAGTAATGTCACAATCGCGATAATGATGGATGGCTCCCTGATAATGCTCATAAACATTTCCATAGTGATCTCCGACTTTCTTTTATTTATTTTCCATTTTTACTAAATCGATTTAGTAATACTCGAAAAAAATTTCCCTCTCGGGAATGTAAAAAGAAGCAGAATCATTTTTTGTGAATTAAATCACAACTTATTCCATACATTATTCGTTTAAGTTTCCATTCCTCCCCTCTCTTCAATCGCAATCATCACTAGAATCAGGACATACATAAATGAAAGGGTATTCATGACTCGAATCATAAGATCATTATAGCTCTTTATTTTCTTTTTACAATAGAATTTATAAAAACGTTTTCAAAAAGATGAAAAGGACTTATTCAATCATTCAGTTCAGTTTTTGGACAGATTCTCTGTGGTTAATGACCGGATTCATTCGGATGATTTCTGACAGCTCCTCATGATCCTGTTCTTTTTGATCAATTTTCTCCAGCAGTAGCCTGGCACTTCTTTTCCCCATTTCAAAACTCGGCTGGGAAACGGTTGTGATCGGCGGATTATAAAAAGATGCAAAGGATACATCATCTATGCCAATCAAGGAAAAATCATTAGGTATGGTCAGATGATTATTTTTTGCATAAATCAGCACCTGCTCCAAAATCATGTCATTCGTAGCAATGATTGCGGTGGGCGGATGCTCCATATGGAATAGTTGTCCAATCAGATTAGGCATTTCATCCAACCTGCCGCTTTTGATATAGTTTTCATTCACTGGTATGTCATGTTTGCCCAACGTATTTCGATAACCTGACAGCCGCTCACTTCGTGTGGTGATCGCTTTTTTGCCTAAGGGGAACGTGATAATTCCAATGTTGTTATGACCATGCTCAATGAGTGCTTCAACCGCAAGCTCGCTGGCCTTTTCATTATTCAACAGCACTGTGTCTACACTGATTTCATCGATTTTTCGGTCCACAAACACGAAAGGATAGCCATTTTTGACAAGGGAAACATATAATTTCTTGTTCTCTTCCGTCGGGAAAATGATAAGTCCATCCACTTGCCGAGCAATCATCGACTGGACATACTTTTTCTCTTTGAGCGAATCATCATCGGTATTGCAGACAATGACCTGGACATTTTCCAGTTGGCATTCATCTTCAATTGCACGCACGACTTCTGTTGTAAATCTCGATAAAATGGTTGAAGAAATAACCCCCACAATGAAGGTCTTCTTCTGCTTGAGACTACGTGCCACCTCATTAGGTATATAACTGAGATCCTCAATCGCTTGCTCGATCTTCTTCTTGGTGTTTTCACTCATATAGTTGTATCTCTTTTGCAGAAACTGCGAAACTGTACTCTTCGACACTCCGGCACGTTCTGCAACTTCCTTCATCGTTGTTACCATAATTACCCTCCTTTCTTTTTCTGCATGTCAGGCGTATTAATTTTCAAATATAATTCTGCAACCTGTATGTAAAGTGAATTTCACTTTATTATATACCTTCTTTTACAGCAGGAAAATATAATAAATGAGGAGTTAGAGCGTGCCCTCCACCTCATATACAACCGCCCCCACAAATGCTGGACACTTAGCTTAACCATCCGTTGTTACGAATCTATTGAATTCGAACGAAATCTTAGAAATATACGAATTTTATGAACTTGTTTGATGGAAGATTTGAACATAAAATGAGAATGTAATCGGTTACAATTTCTTTTAAATAAAGGAGGAAGCAGAATTATGAAGAAAAAAGGACTGAAAAAAACATTTTTCATCATTACCTCCCTCGTAATGGGCTTCACACTGTATGGCTATACTCCCGCTTCAGTAGATGCAGCCAGTGTGAAAGGATATTATCACACCCAAGGAAACAAGATTGTAGACGAATCCGGGAAAGAAGCGGCATTTAACGGCCTGAACTGGTTCGGTCTGGAAACCCCTAATTACACCTTGCATGGACTGTGGAGCCGCTCAATGGACGACATGCTGGATCAGGTGAAGAAAGAAGGCTACAATCTGATTCGTCTGCCTTACAGCAATCAGTTATTCGATTCCAGTTCCCGTCCAGACAGTATTGATTATCACAAAAACCCTGACCTGGTCGGATTAACTCCGATTCAAATTATGGACAAGCTGATCGAAAAAGCTGGACAACGCGGTATTCAGATTATCCTTGACCGTCACCGTCCAAGCTCAGGTGGGCAATCCGAGCTGTGGTACACATCCCAGTACCCTGAGTCTCGCTGGATTAGCGACTGGAAAATGTTGGCTGATCGTTATAAAAACAACCCTACCGTCATTGGTGCGGATTTACACAATGAGCCACACGGTCAAGCAAGCTGGGGCACAGGCAATGCCTCCACAGACTGGCGTCTGGCGGCACAACGTGCAGGGAATGCGATTCTGTCCGTGAATCCGAATTGGCTGATTCTCGTAGAAGGTGTAGACCACAATGTACAAGGCAACAATAGCCAATACTGGTGGGGTGGCAACCTGACAGGTGTAGCCAACTATCCTGTCGTTCTGGACGTACCGAATCGTGTCGTATATTCTCCTCATGATTACGGCCCTGGTGTGTCTTCGCAGCCATGGTTCAACGACCCGGCCTTCCCGTCCAACCTGCCAGCGATCTGGGATCAAACCTGGGGCTACATCAGCAAGCAAAACATAGCTCCGGTGCTGGTCGGTGAATTCGGCGGTCGTAATGTTGATTTGTCTACTACTGAGGGGAAATGGCAAAATGCACTCGTAGACTATATTGGTGCCAACAACCTGTACTTTACGTACTGGTCCCTGAATCCGAATAGCGGCGACACAGGCGGTCTGCTGCTGGACGACTGGGTTACCTGGAATCGTCCGAAGCAGGATATGCTGAGCCGGATTATGAAACCTGTTATTTTTGTAGCGGAACAAGCGAAAGCAACCGCCGAATAGGCACAGGGCTTCACTTCACTTATTGAAAAAGCCGATTTTCCTCCTTCAGGCCAGATTATGCTGGGCTATGAAGATGTGGAGAAACGGCTTTTTTTGTGATACCTGCAAACCTCCAGGATTACACTCCACGTGTGTACATGTTTTCCTCCCCTTCTTGACGCCTTCTATCCAGTTTTATACATTGTAAATTCCCCATCGAATGGGGCATTTTGTAAACTAAATCTCTCTTTTAACCGATAAATACATATGTTGGATTTGAACTCAGGAAGGAAGATTTCATGTGATTGTTTGGAAGGGTTTTGGTATTTTAAACATCGTTGTTCCAGGGATTTTATTTGTTATAGTCGGGAGTTTAGTATCCGCTCTAGGGCTTGACTCCATAGATTCCCGGCTACCGATGGCTTTTGTGTTCATTGTGTCGGGGGTTATTATCTGGTACTTGGGAAAAGCGCTTAACGCCGACTCGGACAAAGTGCTAGTTGATATGGAAACGGGGCAACGCTATCGAATGGGAACCCAGCACAGTCTGTTTTTTATCCCTATGCATTATTGGGGCCCTGCCGGTCTAGCGATCGGATTTATTTTAATCGTTGCATCGATATTTATATAACGTTGATTGCAAACATGAGCTATCCCGAACACCACAATGCGAGTCAGTTGCTCCCATTGTGGTCTTTTTCCTTTTCGCAGGTCAATTATGATCAGATACCACCATGATTACCTGTAGGCCAATGAATTTGGGGCAGGCAGGTGAAAACCTAGCTCATATTTCGCCCCAGCTGCTCCACCTTGCTCAGCCAATCGTTGCGCTGCTGATCCGATAATTTATTCATGAGATCAATCGCAGTAGAATGCACCGGTTTGACACCACATAGATGCAGCGTGGAATCCTTCATCATCCGATGTCCAGGCTGTCCCTGGAAAAATCGGTAGTACCAATGCGGACCGTCCATCGTTGTAATGAGGCGGGCCGTTCTTCCTTTTAGAAGCTTGTCAGGCAGGGGTTTTCCTTTTTGATACTTAAACGCAAATCCCGGCATAAAGATACGGTCAATGAATCCTTTCATTAATGCAGGCAAGCTGCCCCACCAGATCGGAAAGACAAAAACGAGGTGTTCTGCCCATTTAATCGACTCCTGTGCTTGGATCAAATCAGGTTCCAGCGGTAATTTATTACGATATCCACCTAATAGATTTGGATTAAAATCCAACGCGGACAGCTGCAACAAACGAACCTCCGCCCCTGCAGCCTTCGCTCCTTTTACATAGGATTGAGCCAGCGCTTCCCCATAACTGCCAGCGACCGGATTCCCTTGAATCACCAATATTTTTTTAGACATATAAACCACTTCCTACCTTCATATTATGATTTTAGTTAGAAGACACTAACTTTATATTTAAAAAGAAAAGGTCACTACTGACCTTTACTTAATAAAGCAGTTAAACGTTGTTTGACCTCTGCTGCAAATGGAACCAACTGCTGTGGAAGTTCACCTTCCAGGCTGGAGACGGACAAGCGTGTAATGGCTCCAATGATGAGCACACCGGATAGCAGAGCATCCTGCTTCGGCAGTTCACCTTGTTGAATCCCCTGTTCGATGAATTCAGTCAACGCCTCCAGCGGCTGACGCACATTCTGGCTCTGGCTTGCTTCAACATACAGCTCATGATGTTGTGATAGTAGAAGCAAACCATACTGGTCCTCATCATGCATATCCAGCACTTCATCCACCAGTTGATGGAAACGACTAACGAAGTTCCCACTCTGCTTGCGATAGAAGTCAATTAATGTGGTGTAGCTATTACAATACTGCCCGAATACTTCCAAGGCCATCGCATCTTTACTCTTAAAATGCTTATAAATCGCGGCATCCGTCACACCAGCAGCCTCTCCAATTTCTTTGACTGAAATCCCGTCAATTCCTTTGGTTGCAAATAAGCACATTGCTGCCTGCAGAATATCTTTCTTTTTGCTGTCTACATGTGTTTTCTTATTCATAAGATTATAGTAAGTGATAACTAACTAAAATGCAAATTATATTTATGCAGGCTCATTCTGTCTTCATACTTTCATTTGAAATATATTGAATTAAACCTAAAAACCATGTTTTATAAGCGATTAATCATAAATACCCTAAATAATACGTGCATCATCCCATTTTATTCATATAAAAAAGATATGTAACCGAATAAAACGGGCGCTAGGATAGGTGGGACTAATTATGCTTGAGGTGCATGCAGTCACCCAGCAGGGAAAAGACTCAGGCAGTCTTGGATATGGAGCGACGAGTACATTTCCCCGCTGCAAAAAGTCGTACAAGCCATCCATGACCAAGGCCCCAAAGCCGATCTTCAGCTTTGGCGTGTCGGGCGCAAAGGCTCGTTGCCCCAAGAAACAGCTGTATCTGCCTCTGGGTTGCCTCACCGCAAACAGTATCATCCACTGGATCGCACACTAAATTGGACAATTTCCACAATAATAGGTGTGCCGGAGAGAATTGCCTCTCCTTCGTTAAGGCGAATCGTCAGCGATGAAGGTGTTAGGCTATACAATGTGCTTTCTTGTATCATTCCATTAATGTATAGATTGGCATAACTGTTGCTTCCGACATTAAAACGCTTAAAGGCCTCCTGTACACCATCTACAGAAAATTGATCCGCCATTATCGTGATTGAAGATTCAATTGTAGCAGGTGCAAGATAAAAATACCGCTCAGCTATGGGTATAATTTCAATATTTGAAATGTCAGGTGCCGGGCCGGTTGGCCCTGTTATACCTCGGGCTCCAGTAGGACCAGCTATGCCCTGCGCTCCAGTAGGGCCGGGTACTCCTGTTGCACCTGGACTTCCTTGGACTCCAGCCGGACCTGGCACTCCTGGCGCTCCCTGTGTTCCTGCTGGACCCTGTATTCCTGGTATTCCTTGGACTCCCGGTGTTCCCGCAGTTCCCGATATACCTTGGGCTCCTGCTAAACCTGGAATACCTTGTACCCCTGTCAAACCGGGAATGCCTTGTGCTCCTGCCGAACCCGGTGCAGCTCGCTTTCCCGTCTGGCTCATGCTCTTCCTCCGCTTGCTAGGAGTATTTCTGCACCTCCGTTGCATGATTAGCTTTGGATGCTTTTTGGCATGGAACCCCGTTTTTGTTCTACCTTTGAATGAATAACTTGTTTTACACTTTTTACGTTTGTTGATCTTGTAATGTACGGTCCTCTTTCCTAGCCTCCTTAGTGATGAATCGCGTCTCCTCATACCAGCCGTATACACCTCCTTCTCACATGCTTATTTATGTAGTGTATGCACATCCCCCTTTAGGGTTTTAGGCATTTGTAACCTTCAGATTCCAAGTATTCGCTTCCATCTATATTTGTAGCAAAATAGGGCCTTCTCCATTTACCCTATTATTAATAGAAAGGTTAATATGCCGTTTCCGAATAGGTTGAACAATCATTTATTGATTAAGAGCCAGCGAATGCAAATGGCTCATTACCAGTAAAGAAAGGAGATGAGAACTATGCCAATCATAAAACCTGTGTTTACAGCAGTAGCTACTGCTCCCGTATCAACGGGTGGCGCCATAGCCACGACCGTAGCCCCAGCCACGACTCGCTTTTTTGCAACGATTACAGCTGGAATGATCGGAACAACAGAAACAACCGTTCCTGCTGCAAGCTTTGTAGATGACGCCGATGCTCCAGTTGTTGCTTTGCCGACATTAGCAGCTACTGATTCTTCTAATTTTTATATTAACGGAGTTATTCAGCAGAGCTCCTTATTCACCCTCACCACAGCAAGTCTGGTCATTGCCTCCGTAGATATTACACCAGGTGTCCCAGTTGTTATAGAAATAACAGATTTTAGCGGCACAACTTCCATTATCGCGACTCAGCCTACCATCTCTGCGCCTACCGTCACTATTATCACTTAACACTTTTCATATTTTTGATTCAAGTTGGACTGAACGGTCATTCACGCTGTACATTACCCCGTATAAGCTAGAAAAGACCGATTCAGATGTCGATATCTGAATCGGTCTTTTAGATTATATAATCGTTTTCAAATGACTGGATACTGTATGATTAAGGCAAAATAGCAAAGGAGCGCACCGGAAATCCAGGGGAATCTTGAATGCTCGGAACGATATTATATATGACCGCGCCCGTCGGGGGCAGCTTGTCCAAATTCGTCAGCACCTCAACTTGATACCGATCCTGCTCCAATATGTAATATTCCCCTACCAGCTTGCCAGCTTTGCGATAAGCTACAGAGGAATCGGTATCTAGCGTTTCATGCCCAATGGCAGCCACATTCCGTTCTTCTACCAAAAAGCGCAGCGCCTCCAGCGACCAGCCCGGGCAGTGTGCATCTCCGGCGTCGTCCTTGTTCGAGAAGGCATCTGAATCAGGCCAACGTTTGCTCCAATCACTGCGAAAAGCGACAAAGGACTGATCAGCAATGCGTCCATGCTCTTTCTCAAAGTCCAAAATATCCGCAACCGTAAGTTCATAGTCAGAATTGGCTGCAACGGCTGCTGAACGGTCAATGACAACTAGCGGCAAAACCAGCTCCTTCAACGAAAGCTCATGCAAGTAACGTTTGCCCTTCACAAAATGAACGGGTGCATCAATATGAGTCCCATACTGACCGGGAAAGCAGTATTGTTTTACAAAAAAGCCATCATCGTGGGTAAACAGGGTATCCACCTGAACATTATCGAATACTGGAAAATGAGGGATTTCAGGATAAAAAGCGTGGGACAAATCCACCCACTCTTTTTGCTTCAACAACTTCAAGATATCTGCTAAATGCTCTGCCATGATGCCCATTCCTCCTCAGCTTTATTACAAGCCATTTTACCTGAGGATTCTGCAAAAATCTATAAATCGATCTGCTCTTCTAATATATAGAAAGAAATCTATTTTGTGCGACGGTATGGACGAAGAAGCTGCCATCCCAGTCTACGATGAAATGAGCAATTTATTAACATTTGATATTCATGAATGGCCTGTATCAGGCAAGAACTCCTCCAGCGACTTTTTAAGCCTCCCTAGAGATCGGTTAAGCGCGAGCCAGCTTCCCGTCTATTCAAATGCTGATCAGCTCTATCTTGTACAACAGCAAAAAAAAGACGTTTCCAGTTTATACTGGAAACGTCCTCTCGTGCCGATCTGAGCATCAACAAAATTGTACCTCTCTCTAATACTGACAGCCTCATACTTTCCATTCCTAGCACGTATATTTTCGCAAAAACGAACGAATACTGTTAATTTTCAATGTGCTATTTTATTCAACTCCTGTGCTTTTTGCGGGCTGTCTGCACCTTTACCGTTCATTAATTTGAAACTATCCCAAAAGGGGAACCTCTACTTAAATCAAGCTCTTTTGCTTCGGTTTCTCATTCGTGTAACGACTACGATCAAGAGTAAGGGAAGAACATATGCCAGATTATCGAATAAGGTCCAAGCCATGTATCCGTCCTCGTTGAAGGACGCCTGATCATGGTACATGGTAACTGAAAGAAGCAAGCAGATATATGCTATCGGAAACGTTAAAATACGGTAATTTTTTACTCTAAAAAATCGCGAAAATAAATTCGTCAATATAAATACCATGATCGAGGTTTTCATGTACGAACCGGCAATTAATGAAAATCCGATTACAGGCTCAATTCTTTCGATAATCTCCTGTATATAGATTAATCTGGCCAGCTGATACATGGAATAATTCATCTCGCCTGCTAAAGGTCCTAGAGCCAGAATGGTGCAAATAATAGATGCAATTAATGTGACTCCGTTCATTATAATAGCAAAGTACATATATTTTCCGAGCATTCGCTCTTCGCCTTTACGTGCAAACGGAAGAAGTGAAGAGTACAATACGACTTCTGCGAATGGAAACCCATAGGTGATATAGGCTCCATGAAGAATCGGTTTCATTCCGTCCGGCATGATCGGCAGTAAAAATTCTGGATGGTAGTTGGCAGAAGCCAAGACCAAAACCAATAAAATAAACCCATACATCATAATCAATAAAATGAAAAACATTCGGGCCATAACTTCAATTCCAGCCCGGGCTGTCAGTGCAGCCGTCACAAAAAACAAGGTATGGACAACAGTTACAGGCGTTTTTGTCATTATAGTACTATTGAAAAAACCGCCAACTTCAATAATTATGGCGGCGTTCTGCCAGAACAGGGCACAAGTAAAAGGAATGATCATTAAGAGGGTCAACCATTTTCCCAGCGCTTTACGGCTGTATTCGACGAAGAGCAATCCGGGATATTGGCTGTGCAAATAAAGGACGCAGGCCAATAGACACATCCCCATTACCCAAGCTATTAATAAGGAAATCCATGCTCCGTTTTTAGCAGCGCCGATTACTGAAGCAGGGATCAGAACGATGGCCGATCCCGTCATTCCGGCAAGAAACAACACCGCTGTCTGGAGCGCACTGATACTCTCTTGATTTTTCATGAGATTCCTCCGCTGATATGAAGTGAGTTCAGGTCGGGAGCCTGAACCATGCGACGATGCGTTTGGCCGGAGCGAGAAGAAAGAAATCAATAAGCTCGTCAAGATTTGGCCACGGGAGATTCGTAATATAGAGTAAGCCAAGATAGGCTATAGGCAGCATAAGCGATAGATACAGGATACGTGCTCTGCGATTTGTCCGTTTCCACTTTGGAATATCAGTGATCAGCATTGCAGCATTACAAATCATAAAAAACAAAAATTTAGCAAACATGGCTATCTCCTTTTCTAAAATGGTACTCCTATCCCCATTCCCGTACTCACAATATTAACTTCAACGGCTACATTAAACTCAGCCTTGGCAAACCGTTCGTTCCAGGTTGGCTTCCAGCGTTTCCATAATGCCGAATTTTTTTGAAAAATCTGATTGCCGATTCCTATTGCATCTAATCGTTCCTTCTGAAGAAGGGAAATCGTTTCCCTCAATTTCTCCTTAATCTCGGCTTCGAGTCTGCCTTTAAATTTATTTTGCTCCTCTCTGGTCATCACGGAAGAGCTATGCAGCTCGCCGATTGCCCCTATGATTTTGATATGTACACGAGCAACGACATCCTCTCCTTCGATAAAAGGTACTATCTTCGTTTTTAAGGAGATAACCTGGAGGCTTTCTTTGGTTTTCTTTTTTTCAGACTCTGCATCCTTATCCGCAATATCGATAACTCCGCTTTTGAATTTTCCAAGCAGCATCAATAATGGTTGGGTATTTGTCGGGCTGATAACACTTTTTACCAGCTTTCCTTCTTTAAGCAGCGCAACTCCGGCAATGGAAATCTCATCGAGGGGCTTGTCTTTGAACACATTAGGAAGCGTTGTGACTCCGGTTTCGTTTTTTAGTTGAATCGCCAGATCAAGTAACGGAACTCTGGAAGTTTTGGCAGAAAACCGTGCTGTCGTTTCTTCAATTTTCCGTAATTGCTGACCTATGGTGTTCTCAATATACGGCTTGGTTTCTAAATAGTCGCTTGCTTTCCCCCGAGCAATCAGGACAAGTATGGTTTTTCTAGTTTCAGGATCTCTCATGAAAAAATCAAGAACGTCTTCTAAACCTCGTTGTCGGGACATTTCTTCCCCGATGATAAGAATGCGCATGTGATCCAATTTTGCCCTTCTACCAAGGTGGATGGGAATGTCTTTTATCGCTTCATTCATGTTATCTCCTTTTGTTAGGATATTAAATGCTTTTGAGGACTGCTTGGGGGCTCCTCCCATCTCCTGCGAACCCGAGGGATTGTAAAAATGGGTAGTGAGATATATTTCTTCACTTTGGTCCAGGTCAACCGCTATCGCTTGTGCATACCCGAATTCCACCAGCTCCGCCTTGTCCCAGCAGCCCGCGAGCAGGATGACAGCCAATATACAGAAACCAATGGATATTCGCGTTCTCATGTTTTCCCCCCTTTTCTTTTATGCAAATGGCGGTTTCGCGGTTGGTGAAGCAGTATTTTTCGCGGGGCAACAATGAATACATCGCGCAATTGATTGATTCTAAGCGGCCCCAGTGGTGCAAAATAGGGTTGACCCAAAGAGCGCAAGCAAACTAAATGCAAAAATATGAGGAGAAGTCCGAACATAATTCCAAGTCCTCCCAAAGTGCTAGCAAGGATCATTAAAGGGAATCGCAGCATGCGGATCGATATGGCCATACTGTATTGAGGCAGTGTAAACGATGCGATACCGGTCAGAGCGACGACTATGACCATTACCGGCGAAGCAATCTTGGCTTGAATCGCAGCTTGACCGATGACAAGCGCTCCGACAATGCTTACAGCAGAGCCTATCGGACGGGGCAACCTGATTCCAGCTTCCCTAAGAAGCTCGAAAAAAACCTCCATAATCAGTGCTTCCACGAAAGCGGGAAACGGAATCCCTTCTCTCGTATCCAGAATGGCTAGAAGCAGAACGGTCGGAATCATCTCAGAATGGAAGGTTGATAAGGCAATATATATGCTTGGAAGCAGGAGTGCCATCACGAATGCACCAAATCTTAGTATACGTATCAGCGAAGCGAAGATGGTTTGCTGATAGTAATCCTCACTGGAGGCGAGGAACTCAAAAAAAATTCCCGGACATATCAATATTGTTGGAGTTCCATTCACCATTACGATAATCTTTCCATCCAACAGGGCAGACACAACGGTATCTGGCCGTTCCGTGTAGCGCACCTGAGGAAAAGGAGAATAGACAGAGTCGCTGATCCATTCTTCCAAATAAGATGTTTCAAGAATCTCTTCCGTGTCGATGTCTGCAATTTTTTGTTTAAACTCTAATAGCGATTCAGGATTGACGGTCCCATCCAAATATCCGTAAGCAATTTTTCTCTGACTTATTTCTCCTACCGTGAAATACTCAAATTTAAGTTTGGCTGATTTGAGCAAGCCACGAATGATGCCTATATTCACATTCAGTTCTTCAATTGTACTTATATGAGGCCCTTGAACGACCGGTTCTGTGATCGGCTCACTAACTTGTCTAAAGGGAAGCCCACTAGCAGCATAGCTAATTGCTTCCTCCCAATGATCAAAGAATATAACTATGGCTCCACTTAATATCTGTTCATTAACTTGATCAATGTCTTTCAACAGCTTGGGAGAATGGCCAGTTATTCCATGTTTTTTGAAGAAACGCATCACAGCTTTGGGAGTGACCGCCTCCGCCGAGCCAGCTTCATAAGTGATTAGATCCTCCATAGCAGATTTCATGTATTTTAAATGTTCATTTTGAATCATTGTCTCAAAGTAAACAGAAAGAGCATTATGTTCAAAACTCGAACCATAACTCCAAGGTATGAGAACAAGATCGGTACAATCGGAAAAGCTGTCCTGAATTTGTTTTAAATTTTCGGCCAAGCATTTCGATATCATCACCGTTCCCACCTCTTAGCTATCCTTTATTTAAACTATTTTTAATGTGCTGATTAGTATCTCTTTAAGATGAATCTTTTATGCAAGGCTATATCTAGTTTCTCACGAACAAATCAGCCTCTCCATATGGCAAACCCCGCGATAAATGGGTGAGGGGAACACTCCATTTTTTCTCTGGCCACAGGGTCGTTCTCAACATCTCCATAGATCCGTCTCTCCAGATGAGGTCTTAAATTTTGGCACCATGCTATCATCACCGACAAGTGTACCGTCAATGTCGATAAACACAAATGACATGATTGTTGTTATGTACTACATTTACACCGTAATTAGTGTAACGCATTACAGGTCAAATCTTTTTTTGAGAAACTGATACGTTTTAAAAAAAAGCCGCCAATATGGCGACTTCCTATATGACTAAAACCTGCTTGGAGTGTAATTGCTGTTTTTTAAATACTCGATTACGAATTTGTCTAAAAATAAAAACAGATTTTCATTCATCACTTTGTAGTCACTATTTCTCAGTAGTTCTGGCTGCTGAATGAATCTGTGGCTACTACGTTCAGATAGTCCGGCTTCCGAATTCTCGATTAGAAGCTCTACCAATTCATGTTTAAACTCCATATGGCATTGAAAACCGTAGACAAGCTTCCCGTATTCTCTATAATCTGCCTCGGACAAGCTTCACTGTAGGCTATTATTTTGCAATTTTCAGTTAATCCAGGCTTATCATTTATGCCAGTGTCCAACAATACTAGTATTGTCAAAATGGGCAAATTTATCATTGCATTTGCCTTCATCTGTGAATATTATGAAAAAAATCCTGCTTCTAACTTTTTCAGTGTACGATTGTACGGTTATGTGTTATCCAATGTTTTTAACATTCCGCTTCGGGCGTTGTAAGATTCAACACATACTTTCTGAAAGTACAATATTCGCTAGCTCCATCAGGGTTTTTATTTCAAAGGTTGGTTGAATTGCAGATGTGTTTATTTTCCCGGTAGGGTTGAACCAACAGCTATCAATTCCGTTATTGTTCCCTCTCTGAATATCCTAAGTCAGTGAATCACCGATCATGAGAGCCTTCCTTTTATCCGAAATGACCCGCTTTGTAAATACATAATCAAAAATAGCAGCTTGTGGCTTTTGGTAACCTACTTCTTCCGAAATAATCACCTGTTCAAACACATCACGCAGTGTTTGATCTCCCAGTTATTATACAGAAGCTGGTCGTGCCATCAAGATACGATCAAGAATTGAAATCGTTAACATTCTGATAAAAATACAAAAACAATTCCATATATTCATATATACATTTCCTATTCCGTGTGATTGTTAACGTTTTCATTATTGCATATACGTCTTGATTGGAAAAAGAAGGGGTCTATTGAATTATATAAAAAATTCGACAAAAATTTTAGTATGTAACTTTTATTATATTAACAAATACTGGAACAGAAAGTATGATAGAAAATGTAGAAACCACAGGAGCACCCGGGACTCCCTTCGTTCATCTACTCCATTAATCCAATATACGGAGGTATTTTATGAAAAAGAGATTTTCACTCGGAATCGCAGCGGCTCTACTGTTCACTACTCTGGCTCCTATAGGTGCACCTGCTCATGCAGCCAGCGATATTGGCAAGGAGACGCTCGGCAGCAAAAACGGATGGGCAGCCTTTTCTACAGGCACAACAGGTGGAGCTACGGCGACTACCTCCAATATTTTCACCGTAACGAATCGCAAGCAACTTGTCGATGCTTTGGGCAAAAACAGCAATAGTACGCCTAAAATCATTTATGTCAAAGGCACGATCAACGCCAACGTCGATGACAATAACAAGTCATTGGGATTGAACGACTACAAGGACTCTAAATATGAGTTTGACGCCTACCTCAAAGCGTATGACCCGTCCACATGGGGTAAAAAGGCCCCGTCTGGCACATTGGAAAAGGCACGTGAGGCTTCACAAAAAAATCAGGCCAGTCGTGTCGTCATTGAAATTCCGTCCAATACTACGATTGTCGGTCTGGGAAGCGATGCGGTCATTAATGGCGCAAACTTCCAACTAAAAAAAGGGACAGACAACGTTATTATCCGTAATATCGAATTCCAGGATGCCTACGATTATTTTCCTCAATGGGACCCAACGGACGGCAGTACAGGCAATTGGAATTCGGAATATGACAGCATTACAGTTAACGGCGCCACACATGTATGGGTAGACCACAATACCTTCAATGATGGGTCTCACCCCGATAGCCAAAATGGCACCTTTTACGGCCAAGAATACCAGCATCATGATGGACTTCTCGATGTGATTAACCAAGGCGATCTGGTTACTGTTTCTTACAATCATTTTTACGATCATGATAAATCATCGATTATTGGCAACAGCGACAGTAAAACAGCAGATGAAGGGGCTTTACGTGTAACTCTGCATCACAACTATTATGAAAACACGGTACAACGCACACCACGCGTGCGGTATGGACAAGTCCATCTGTACAACAATTACTATACTGGTGATGTAAAACGCTCCGAATATCCTTCACTGTATATATGGGGCGCAGGTAAATCCTCCAAAATCTTCGCCGAAAACAATGTCATTGACGTTGCCGGTTTAACTGCAGCTAAAATCGTGACTGTCTTTGGAGGAACTGCCCTGTCAGATACGGGCACAATCCTGAATGGACAAGCTGTTAACGCAGGCTCCAGCGCGGGTCTTAGCTCCTCTGTAGGCTGGAAACCATCGCTGAACGATAAAATCTCCCCATCCGCCAGTGTGAAGGCAGAAGTCACTTCCCAAGCCGGTTCCGGTAAGCTGTAAGCACTGCCCGCTAACACAAATAACCACAGGCGCCTACAACCTGCGATTTTACACCAAAAAGGCTGTTTCCTCCGTAGAATGATTCCACACGGAGAGAACAGCCCTTTTTTTATTTTTCATTTGTTTAATTACACATTATAACACGCCTTAACTGCCGTATTGTTCTACCAAAACCGGCTTTTCAAATGCGTTATCCAGCTTGCGAAGTTTAGCCTTTACCGCTTCTGGTGGCTCAACCGCAGGCGCATCTGGATGCAGCAACCATGATTTCACAAAGTGCGTATCGGATAATTGAAAGAGTGGAGGCTCTTTCTCAAAGTCAATTTTCATAGCATAAGAACTGCGGGCTGCAAAAGCATCCCCTACAGGTGGGTGAAGCAGATCCGGAGGTGTTCCCGGAATAGCTGCCAGCTTCTGACCATGGCTGTCCAAACTTGGCATAGAAGCGAGAAGGCCCCATGTATATGGATGTTTCGGGTTATAGAAAATTTCATTAACCGTACCTGTTTCCACGATTTGTCCTGCGTACATAACGGCAACGCGATCAGCCATCTTCGCCACAACACCGAGGTCATGAGTAATAAAGATGATGGAAGTATCGATCTTTTTCTGAAGATCCTTCATTAGCTCCAAAATTTGAGCTTGAATCGTTACGTCCAACGCAGTCGTCGGCTCATCGGCAATCAGAAGTTTCGGATTAGCAGCCAATGCCATCGCAATGACGACACGTTGACGCATACCGCCACTAAATTCATGCGGATATTGGTTAAAACGCTGTTCAGGATGTGGAATACCTACCAGATTCAGCAACTCAATACCCCGCTTGCGAGCAGCATCCTTGGATATTTTTTCATGCTTGAAAAGCACTTCCGTGATCTGCTTGCCCACTTTCATCGTCGGGTTAAGCGAAGTCATTGGGTCCTGAGAAATCAGGCCAATTTCCTTACCACGAATTTTTTGCATCTGCTTCTCTGTTTTATTAATCAGCTCTTGTCCGTCAAACATAATTTGACCCTTTTGATAAATGCCCGGAGGGGTCGGAATCAACTTCATAACAGCTTGTGAGGTTACGCTTTTGCCTGAGCCGGATTCGCCCACAATCGCCAGCGTCTCTCCTTTATTGACATGAAAGTTTACGCCACGAATGGCCTGCACTAGTCCCTGACGGGTCTTGAAAGATATCGTTAAGTCCTTCACTTCCAAAAGGCGGTTCATCTCATCACTCTTTCATTTATTATTCATCACTATTATTGACCACTATCTAAAAAAACGACGTCCATGAGTCAAGGTATATACGATTAATTTTACTCAGTTTAGTACCTACCAGTCAAGCAATATCTAAAATATCATCAAAAACCTTTCACAACATGTTATATAAATGGAATGTTTGCCCGAAAAAACGATCATTTTTAACCATTTCTGTACTCATTTATAACATGCGCTGGATATAGCTGAAGCGTGCTCCACCCCATGGCGAACGTGTGCAGAGTAGTTCTCCGTTCAATCGGGTAGCAATTTGACGACAAATAGCCAATCCAAGACCTGTGGCACCATTCGAGCCCGCATAGAATCTTCCAAATACCTCGGCTGCCTCTTGTTCGGTCAGCCCTTCCCCATCATCATCCACATGCATAACCCATACAACCTCCGGTGTTGTCCCTGTCTCCAAATGAATGACAACCTCCGTAGAGGTGTGCCGAACTGCATTTTGCAACAAATTCAATATCATACGGAACAATTGCTCGGCTGGAACGGCCACATGCAGGCCCTCTCCCTCCACTCGAAGCGAGATAGAACGTTCAGCAGCCACCGGCATCAATAGATGAACAGCATCCTCCGCCATGCTTCTAAGATCAACCAGAGAGACAGGCCATTCTTCATTCAGCGCCTCCAACCTCGATAGCTGCAGCAGCTTTTCCACCATATCAATTAACCGCTGGGACTGCACTTTGATGATACTCAGCCCCTCGTCCTGGGATACCACTTGATCCTGAATGGCATATACATAGCCTTGAATCGACATTAACGGTGTCCTTAGCTCGTGAGATACATTTTGCAGGAATTCAATTTGACCGTGGTGATGGTGCTGAATACGGGCGGACATGGAATGAAAGGTACCGATCAGCTCGCCAATCTCACTTTTATCCGCCTGCGGAAAATCACTATCCTGCGGCTGATTCGGTTCGTAGTTGCCTACCGCCTCCTTCAATCGTTTGAGCGGACGCACCAGACGTGAGACAACCATCAGACCAATGACGAGAATCACCAAAAAACCCGCGATGATAGACAGTAATGTGGTTCTCATTAACGGTACATACAGTGCTCGCAAAGAAGATAAGGGGGAGTATACAAAAATACGAAAAGGTTGTCCGGGCAATTCTTCATTCGTAAACAGTACCTTTTTACCTTGAAGCACAGCCACCCCTTCATGTGTAGCGGTCAGATCCTGGGCAGACGGATGAACCGATGCAAAAAATCCTTGGCGGATCAAAAGCAAACGCTCTATCTTTTTGCCTTCCATTCCAGAGACGCTTGAGTCGATGATGCGGTTATCCGTGCTTAAAATAAAGTAATCAGCAGATAAAAGCACGCCCTTGATAACATAGTTAAATTCAGCATTATCCAGTCGATCAAAGCCTCCGTCGCTCATAATATGGACGGCTTTGCGTGCCTGCTCATGAAGCTTGGATTTGGCCTGATTCACCAGAATGTCGTCGATAAGCCTGATGAATAAGACCACCGTAATACAGACGGTAATAAGCATGGCGATGGTCAGGGAAAGCAGTATTTTAGCTCTCATCGTACGCATGGTTACAACTCCTGAACTGTTGCTTTATATCCGAAGCCCCATACGGTGTTAATGACGAGCGTAGAGTGATATTCAGCTAACTTTTTACGAATCCGCTTGACCAAATCATCCACGACTCTCACATCACCTATAAAATCATAGCTCCACACCTGCTGAATCAGATGTTCCCTGCCGAAAGGTCTTTCCAGATGATTCGCAAGAAACAGCAGCAGGTCGAATTCACGTGAGGTCAAATTTAGCTCTTGTCCGTCCACTGTCACTTTACGAAAGTCAGCAAAAATACACAGATTGCCCGCATGGCATATATCTGCGCTTTCTGCCGCTTGCCTATCGTCTGATGCAGACATTCCGGCCTTGCTCAGTCTCAGCATCGCTTTGACCCTTCCTACCAACTCCCTTGGATTAAAGGGTTTGGTCAAAAAATCGCTGCATCCCAGCTCCAGCCCGTGAATACGGTCGTTTTCTTCTCCACGGGCAGAGATCATAATGATCGGCATTTCCGTAAACTCGCGAAGCTGAGTCAGTAGAGAAAGCCCATCAATGCCAGGCATCATAATATCAAGAACGAGACAATCCGGACGGTTCGTACGGATATGCTCTACCAGTGTTTTACCACTGGAAAAGGAAGTGACCTCGTAGGATTCTTTTTTCAAATATTCAGATATTAATTGCAGAATGAACACATCGTCATCCACTACTACTATTTTTGTCATGACCTTAACCCCTTGCCGTTGTTCTGGATGCTTCCATCCTCTCTTTAAGCTTAACAGAAGCCCAGCAGAATAGACAAAAGACGGGTATACCGTTCCCGGTCCCGTCTTTCTTATCATGAATCGCTGCTGTATATGCCAGGCGAGCTGAATGCTAACTACATATCAGTCTTATTTCTTGGTTGTTACTGTTTTTGGAGCTGTTTTGACTGTTTTTGGAGCTGCTTTGGCTGGAACTGTTTTTTTAACTGGAGCTTTGTGGGTCACTTTTTTAGCTACGACATGATGTGCACGAGTTTTATGAGTTGTTGCTTTGTGTTTAACAACATTATGTTTTTTTGCATGATGTTTAACTGTACGGTGCTGCACTTTTACTGCTTTTGTTTTGTGGCTTGCCACTTTTTTCGCAACGGATTTTTTGGCAGGGGCTTTCTTCGCTTTGGTTGTTGTTTTATGAGCTGTTGTAGCTTTTTTAACGGGTGCTTTCACCACAGGTGTTTTCGTCACAGGTGATTTTGCCGGTGTTTTGGTAGCCGGAGTCGTAACCGCAGGAGCTTTGATTGCTGGTGCAGTGCTCGCTGGAGTCGTTGTTGCTGTAGCGGCGAATGCGCTGCTTGCTCCTCCCAATACACTTACTACGGTTAATACGGCTGCTGCATTTTTAGTCCATTTTTTCATGATTGAATCACCTCTCCTTTAAAGTATCTTTAGCTTATCAGGAGAATTCGGGATAATTGTGGAGCAAATGTGTGAAAAGTATATGAAAAAGCGTGCAGCCCTGTATTTAGAAAATACATGAGTCTGCACGCTATGAGTTTTACAATAACCATCTTCACTAACCAATGGCGATCCAGGAAATAATACCGTAGTTATGCGCGGTTTCGTTCCACTTGGTTACGACGATCACTGCTCCATTCGGCGTCTGAGATTTCAGCGTCGCATGAAAGAGAGGGTGGTTCGTCATCGCTACCAACGTATAGTCCGGGTTTACAAAAGGCTCCCCGAATACAATGGTCACTTCCGTCTCTCCTTCACTGCCTTTCAAAAGAAACGGCGCTCTGCCAAACTGCTGCAATGCTGGCTGATTCGCACAAGTACGGACCGGAGTGATGCTCAAATGCTCCGGCTTCACTGCGTTCAGCTCCAGCTCACGTGAGCCTACCGAGCCTTCCACCAGATGATGACCTTCAATGCTCTGCTCTGCCACATGATGGCTTTGTACCGCAGCCGCTTGCAGATGCTCTGGTCCCACGGCTTCTGGGCTCAGCACCTCGCTGTCGACGGCCTGAGCTTTCAGATGGCTGCGAGATACACTGTTTGCCTGAAGTCTGTCGCCACTGACGCCTTCCTCTGGCAAAAGTCCCGAGAGATGTATATCTGTGGACAGCTGAGCCAGTGTCACCGAGCCCGGCTTTAGGTGATGCGAATCAATAACTTCCTCTCCAATGTGGTGGCTTGCAATAGCCTCCTCAGCCACATGGCGGGACTGTACCGTTCCATCTGCCAGCTTGCTGGACGTCACCGCTCCTTCCTGTATAGCATCCTCAGCCACCGCCTGCCAGCCTACATGCTGTGGCTGAATAGCCCCTGCCTGCAGATGCTCCGACTGGACTGAATCCAGCGCGATATGCCTGGACTGCACCACGCCTTCTGCCAGTGCGGACCCTTGGATCGCCCCATCGGCCAAATGCTGAGCGTGTACGGCATGCTCCGTCAAATGGACGGAGTTTACGCTGGCTTCTGCCAGATTCGAAGCACGCACCGCCCGAAGCGCAAGCTTCTCAGCGTTCACGCTGCCTGCCTGGAGCGCGTGAACCGATACACTCCCGGGCGCAATATGCCGGGTCATCACTGCCGAAGCCTGCAAATGAGCAGAGGTGACGGATTCCGGAGCCAGATGGCTCGACTGGACGGCCTCTTCTGCCAAATGATTGGCTTGCACCGCTTCGTCCGTAATATGCCACGGCTGGACCGAATGAGGAGATATTTTGGCAGCAGTCACGCCATCATCCGCCAGTTTGCTGGACGTAACCGACTCATCCTGCAAAGCATCAGTTGATATTGCTTGGGATGCGATATGCACACCCTGAATGGTTCCAAGGTGAAGATGGTGCGGCTGAATGGACTCCGGTGCGATATGCACGGACTTCACTGCCCCCTCTGCCAGCGCTCTGTCCTGTACTGCGCCAGGTGCCAAATGCCGGGGGTGTACGGCATGCTCAGACAACTGTGAAGGACCGACGCTTCCCTCCGCGAGATTCGTCGCTTGCACCGAGCGTGCCGCCAGCTTTTCCGAGGTGATGCTTTCTGCTTGAAGCGCACGACCTGACACACTGTCAACGGCCAGATGTCTCGCAAACACCGAGGAAGCCTGTAAATGATCAGAGGTGACGGATTCCGGAGCCAAATGGTTCGACTGGATGGCCTCTTCTGCCAAATGATTGGCTTGCACCGCTTCGTCTGTAATGTGCCACGGCTGGACCGAGTGGGCAGACAGCTTGGCGGCAGTCACGCTCTCATCCGCCAATTTGTCGGACGTAACAGATTCATTCTGCAAAGCATCGGTCGATATCGCCTGTGAGGCGATATGCACACCCTGAATGGTTCCCATTTGCAGATGATGCGACTGGATGGACTCCGGTGCGATATGCACGGACTTTACTACCCCTTCTGCTAGCGCTCTGTCCTGTACTGCGCCAGGTGCCAAATGCCGGGGGTGTACGGCATGCTCAGACAACTGTGAAGGACCGACGCTTCCTTCCGCGAGATTCGTCGCTTGCACCGAGCGTGCCGCCAGCTTTTCCGTGGTGATGCTTTCTGCTTGAAGCGCACGACCTGACACACTGTCAACGGCCAGATGTCTCGCAAACACCGAGGAAGCCTGTAAATGATCAGAGGTGACGGATTCCGAGGCCAAATGGTTCGACTGGACGGCCTCTTCTGCCAAATGATTGGCTTGCACCGCTTCGTCTGTAATGTGCCACGGCTGGACCGAGTGGGCAGACAGCTTGGCGGCAGTCACGCCCTCATCCGCCAATTTGTCGGACGTAACGGACTCATCCTGCAAAGCATCGGTCGATATCGCCTGTGAGGCGATATGCACACCCTGAATGGTCCCCGTTTGCAGATGATGCGACTGGATGGACTCCGGTGCGATATGCACAGACTTTACTGCCCCTTCTGCCAGCGCTCTGTCCTGTACTGCGCCGGGTGCCAAATGCCGGGGGTGTATCGCCTGCGTGGACAGATGTGAAGGGCCGACGCTTCCTTCCGCGAGATTTAACGCTCGCACCGAGTGTGCCGCCAGCTTTTCCGAGGTGACGCTTTCTGTTTGAAGCGCACTACTGGATACGCTATCCGAGGCCAGATGGCTCGCAAGCACCGCCGAAGCCTGCAAATGGGCAGAGCTGACGGATTCCAGGGCCAAATGGTTGGACTGGACAGCCTCTTCTGCCAAATGATTGGCTTGCACCGCTTCGTCTGTGATGTGCCACGACTGGACTGAGTGGGCAGACAGTTTGGCGGCAGTCACGCCTTCATCCGCCAATTTGTCGGACGTAACGGACTCATTCTGCAAAGCATCAGTCGATATCGCCTGTGAGGAGATATGCACATCCTGAATGGTTCCCGTTTGCAGATGATGCGACTGGATGGACTCCGGTGCGATATGCACGGATTTCACTGCCCCTTCTGCCAGCGCTCTGTCCTGTACTGCACCCGTTGCCAAGTGCCGGGTGTGTATCGCTTGCGTGGACAGATGTGGAGGGCCAACGCTGCCTTCCGCGAGATGCGTCGCTTGCACCGAGTGTGCCGCCAGCTTTTCTGAGGTGATGCTTTCTGCTTGAAGCGCACTACTGGATACGCTATCCGGGGCCAGATGGCTCGCAAGCACCGCTGAAGCCTGCAAATGGGCAGAGGTGACCGATTCCTGGGCCAGATGATTGGACTGAACGGCTTCTTCTGCCAAATGTTTGGCTTGCACCGCTTCGTCTGTAATGTGCCACGGCTGGACCGAGTGGGCAGACAGCTTGGCGGCAGTCACGCCCTTATCCGCCAGTTTGTCGGACGTAACGGACTCATCCTGCAAAGCATCGGTCGATATGGACTGTGATGCGATGTGCTCTCCCTGAATGGTTCCAATTTGCAGATGATGTGGCTGGATGGATTCCGGTGCGATGTGCACGGACTTCACTGCACCCTCTGCCAGTGCTCTATCCTGTACTGCTCCAGCTGCCAGATGCCGAGTGTGCACCGTTTGCGCAGAAAGATGTGAAGGGCCGATGCTGCCTTCCGCGAGGTTCATTCCTTGTACCGAGCGCGCTGCCAGCTTTTCCGAGGTGACGCTTTCCGCTTGAAGCGCACGACCTGACACACTATCCGGGGCCAAATGTCTCGTGAGCACCGAGGAAGCCTGTAGATGCACCGAGGTGACCGCTCCTGCAGCCAGATGTGCCGAATCCACGGCCGCCACAGCCAAATGGTTGCTTTGTACAGCTTCGTCCATAATATGTCCAGACTGCACGGCATGTGCAGACAGTTTCGTGGGAGTTACGCTTCCCTCCGACAGTTTGGCAGAGGTGACCGATTCATCCTGTAAGGCCGGAGTCGCTATAGCCTGCAATGCGATATGCTCTCCCTGAATGACCCCGCTTTGCAAGTGCTCCGATTGGATGGATTCGGGCGCAAGATGTGCAGACTTCACAGCATTCTGGGCTAATTCCGTCTCCTGTACTGCTCCTGCTGCCAAATGCCGAGTGTGTACGGCTTGCGCAGCCAAATGTCCGGGACCCACGCTATTTTCCGCCAGATTGGGAGCCTGCACAGCACGGGCTGCTAGCTTCTCAGAGGTGACACTTTCCGACTGAAGCGCATGACCGGATACACTATCGGGGGCGAGGTGTTTGGTTTGGACCGATGCAGATTGCAAATGATTAGAGGTGACGGATTCCGGAGCGAGATGATTCGCCTCCACCGCTTCAACAGCCAGATGGTTACTCTGCACTGCTTTATCCGTAATATGCCACGGCTGCACGGAGCGAGCAGACAACTTAGAGGAAGTGACACTACCCTCAGCTAACTTAGGAGCCGTAATCGCCAAATCATTGATTTTATCCGTGGCCACACTTTCCGGCGATAGTTTCAGCGAAGTAACAGCATGATCCTGCAAATGATGGGAGTACACCGCTCCGCTGGCCAAATGCGCGGTTTGAACAGCGCCTTCACCTAGTATGTCCGCGGTAACGGACTGTTCTTGCAAAGCCGAGGTTCCAACACTGTCTTCCCCAAGATGTTTGCTCAAAACAGAACTCTGGGCCAGATGGGCCGAATCGACGGATTGAGCCTGCAATGCCTTTCCACCCACACTGTTGTCGGCAAGGTGGTTTTCACGAATTCCCCCCGTTGCAATGTGTACGTGTGTAATGGCTTGAGAGGCAATCTTATTTCCGGTTACCGCCCCTTTGCCAATTTTAGGTTCTGTCACTGCTTCGTCAGCGATTTTGTCAGACTTAATCGCGCTCGAAGCAATGTGATTTTCCTTGACAGCCTGATTCGCCACATGGTGTTCCAGAACTGCTCCCTTCCCTAATTTCTCGCTCGTCACAGCCCCGGAATGCAAATGTTGCTCCGTAACCGCCTCCGATGCAATATGATTCTTTCGAATGATTTCGGACTGGAGGTGTACGGAAGAGACTGCCTCCGGAGAAATTTGGGGACCTTGTATGGCTGCTGTAGCAATATGTCTGGTAAGTACCGCCTCGTCGGCAATTTTGTGTGGTAATATGCTCTGATCCGATATCTTGGATGAAGTGACGGATTGATCGACAATTTGCAATGAGCCTACAGACTGATCTGCCAGTTTATTGGACTGAATACTCCGATCCGCCAGGTGACGGGCTGTTACTTGGCCCGTTCCAAGCTGCTCTTCCCCAATGGAGCCAGGACTCAGATGCTTTCTTTCAATCGCTCCAGCCTGAATATGCGAACTGGTAACTGCCTCCGACTCCAGATGACGCCCGCTGACAACACCTTCCTCCAATTGTTCCTTGCCCACAATTCCATTGGATAGCTGCTTGCGATTAATCGAACCGGGGGCCAGATGCCTTGCATGAACGGCATGCTCGGTCAGGTGTGCACTCTCAATGCTGCCAGCTTGGATTTTAGCCGCATCCACAGCCCCATCCCGCAGTTTGGAAGTGGTCACAGATTGATCGCCCAGCTTGGAGCTATCGACAGCTTCATTAGCCAAATTGTTCGATTGAATCGTACCACTGCGAATTTTATCAGATGTAACCGCCTGATCTTGAAGCATATCTGAAGACACGATCCATTGCTTGAAGTGACGGCTCTCAATGGAGCCATTCGCAATATGATCGCCGCTGATAATCTTATCAGCCAGCTTTTCTGGAGTGATGCTGCCATCTCGCAGTTTTTCACCACCGATGGAGCGATCCTGCAATTTACTGCCTGCCACCGATGCGTCCGACAGATGTTCCACCGTAATGGAGTCCGGGGCAATCTTCGAAGAAGTCACAGCACCGTCGGCTATCTTAATCGTTTGAACGGCATAATCCGCCAGAGATTCCGTGTGGATACTCTCTTGCTTCAGCTTGCTGGAATCTATGGAAGCGGGAGCGATCTTCTCACCCGTTACAGCGAGATCGCTCAAATCGTCTGTATAAATGAAAGCGTTGTTTATATGCGGAGCCTTCTTATTGCTCAGAATTTCCTCCACATCAATTGGATCAGGTTCTGGCTCTGGCTCCGGCTCTGCTTCTAGCTCTGGGGGTTCCTCCATCGACACTTGAGTCTCCTCTGCATCCGCAAATTCAACCTCCGTCTCATGCGAAGCCTCGACTTCAGGTTCGACAACAGTCTGTAACTCCGGCTCCTCTTTGGTTGGGGGAGGCGGAGAAGCAACTTGATGAAGTCTTGCTTCTGTCTCCCTCTCCGCAGGCTGTGGCTTCACGCGATGTATCATACTTAATTCATTCATATCCGGGTCAATTACACTATAGAGCGGCTTTTTGTTTCTTATGGTTTTGCGGCTCTTATTCTTCAAGCAACTCTCTCCCTTCTCATATTTATCGTTACAGCATCATATGCAGGCACTTAGGCACTTGCCACCCCGTGCAAGGATACACTTTTGGGTAAAAAGGATACTTACTAAAATCCACGTTTGAAAAAAAATAGTTAAAAGTTAAAATAGTAAGGGTGAAGATCGCTACAAGAAGAGAGGAATTACAATAACATGATTATCAAACCAAGAACACGTGGCTTTATCTGCACCACTGCTCATCCGGTGGGCTGTGCCCAACATGTTCAGGAGCAAATTGACTATGTACAGGCCCGTCCTGCTATCCAAGGACCCCGTAATGTACTTGTGATCGGGGCATCTGCCGGATATGGGTTGGCCTCTCGCATTACTGCCGCCTTCGGTGCGCGTGCCAATACAATTGGTGTATATCGCCCTAGTAATGCTACCGCCACACGTACAGCATCGGCAGGCTGGTACAATTCTGCTGCATTTGAAAAAGCTGCTCAGGAAGCTGGGCTTAAATCCTTAAGCGTGACGGGAGATGCCTTCTCAGATGAGGTCAAAGCCAAAACGGTGGAAGCCATTCGCGAAGAACTGGGACAAGTCGATCTGGTGGTTTACAGTGTCGCTTCAGGTCGCCGTACAAATCCCCGCACAGGCGAAACGTTTAATTCCGTGCTCAAACCTATTGGTAAGCCTTACACAAACAAGACCGTTAACTTCCACACCGGGGAAGTCAGCAGCGTGACGCTCGAGCCCGCAACAGAAGAAGAAGTGCAAGGAACTGTAGAGGTTATGGGCGGTGAGGACTGGAAATTGTGGATTGACGCCTTGCGTGCCGGCGGTGTACTCGCCGATACTGCAACGACCTTCTCTTTTTCGTACATCGGGTCAGATATTACACAAGCCATCTACAGAGAGGGCAGTATCGGAAGTGCAAAGGATCATTTGGAGGAGACAGCACATCAGCTGAATGATCAGCTGAAAGTTACAGGCGGACGCGCCTTCGTCGCAGTCACCAAAGGACTCGTTACCCAATCTAGCTCCGCTATCCCTGTCGTTCCTCTGTATATTTCTGCTTTATATAAGATAATGAAGGAAAAAGGGCTGCATGAAGGGTGCGTAGAACAGAGCTACCGCCTGTTTGCTGAGCGTCTGTACGCACCAGAAACTCCTGTAGATGAAGAAGGACGTATTCGTATTGATGATTGGGAACTGCGCGAAGACGTACAGGCAGAGGTTGAGAAGATATGGGAGGCGCTGACGACCAACAATATCTACGAATTGTCAGATCTTGAAGGATATCGTCACGAATTTTTCCAACTGTTCGGCTTTGAGTTTGAGGGCGTAGACTATGATGCTGACATCGATCCCATCGTAAATATTCCTAACGTGCGCTAAGTCTTTTCATATCGTCATTATGTCAGAAAAACAAAAAAAGCTGTTCTCCAGCAGAGAAACATTTCGTTCTGCATGGAGGACAGCTTTTGTTTTTTAATTAAAAGGGACACTTGTGTCCGCTTCGAACTGCAAAAAGAAGCAAACATTGCAATTTTAAAATTCATTTGATATTGTACAAGTAGGCATAGCAAAGTCCCTCTTCCTAACAAGAGGGTAAACACAGTTGGACAAGTCCTACCTTGACTGACCGTGATTATATTTGCTCAGCCCACCACATCCATATAAGGAGGTGTACAACATGGCAAAAGACGTTCTGTGTGAAGTCAATTCATGTACGCACTGGGCCCAAGAGAATAAATGTAGTGCTAGCTCCATTTACATCGTAAGCAACAGACCTGAAGACACTCACAAATCCGAAGAAACAGACTGCAAAACCTTCGAAGCCAAGTAAATCTTTGATTTCAAGCCTAGTTTTATAATGAAGGAGCCCATGCCCGGGTTCCTTCTTTCTTATGATATTCTAACAATAATGATAATTATTATCAAGTCCTTTTTCGGTACAGAAAAAATGCTATTCGCTTGTATACAATCATTTCTCTGCTACTTTATAAATCCAAGCCTAAAAGGACACTGCTGTTCTCTCTAAAGACAAAAAAAAGAAGCGTCGCTCTGAACGATTCGCTTCTTGTGCTTGACCTTTTGTAATTGTTCTTGCTTGGTCGGCTTCACTCGTATGTGCTGTGAAATCTCGCCATAATGGTCATTCGTTTTGCGGCTTTGTGCCGCGCAATAGATTCCAGCGCGTTTTGCCTTGCTCAGCGCTTTTTGTGTTTGAGTACGTGCCATACGGCTTCACTCTCCTTCATTGGACTCCTTTTATCATAGCATCCAATCGTCAAATCGTGAATGGTTTGTCTGACTCAAGCATTCTTCAATTCATTAAATGTCTGAAAAAATATCCGGATCGCCACTGGAGGCCGCTACAATAAAAACAATAACTATAAAAATGATGATTAGTGTATAAATCAGTGTACCGATAATACTACATACCAGTCCAGCAATGGCCATACCTCTGCCTTGCTCGCCATGACGGTTAATTTCCTTCAGGGAAAGACTGGACAAAATAATACCCACAATTCCGATAATCAACCCAATATAGGGAATGACAACAGATAAAATCCCGAGCACCATCGAGGCAACAGCTTTACTATTCGTAGGTGGAACTACTGGGGGCGGGTTAAATGGGGCGTTATAATCGTTCGTCTCCTGAAAAGGATCGGAAGATCGAGGCTCCTTGTACAAATCACTCATCTGTTAAATTCAACTCCAATACGAAAAATAGCAATTATATAAGTTCTAGGGTACCACAATCTTACAAATCAGGACAGTACTTATTTCGAATTTTTAAATTAGAACGTTAAAAAGAAGAAACCTAGCGATATTAGCACTTTTTGAGGTAACCGGGCATACAGTATTGTACCTGTTACAGATCAATTGTGCTCCATGAGAGCATCCTGCCAAGGAGGTCGGAGCTATGCTATATCGTGCAACATCCCGCAGAAAGGGCTCGCCTCACAAACGTTTAAATGCAAACACACTTAGGATAATATCCGCTGCCATGCTGCCATTTTACAAAGCTATTGCAACTCGCCGTGCGTTTGCAGTTCAATGGTCACGAGCTGTCGTTCAGGGCAACTTGGATCGGATGAAATCCCTTCTCTGCTCAGTAGCGCCATTTGCCGCCAAACAAGGCTTAGGCACGAATGGCATCGGCTACTTTATTTCCTTTTTAGCTCATCCACCGATGCTCTATTATACGAATGGAACGACGATTCCACCGGGGACTGTGCAGTTTACGTTTGAGCCGAGAGTTCATCGCGCCATTGCAAAAGCCGTTTTTCCGCTGTATCGCGAATTGGCACGCAATCCATGTTTTGCTTCTGCCTTTGCCAAAGCGATCAACAGACAAGACCAGCGTGCAGTTCATGTAATGATCCGTAGTTTGATTCCATCCTCTGCGCTGAAATCCGTACAAATTGAGGATGATGGCTTTGCATTGCTATTTAAGTATCCCTTTAGTAAGTACCCATATCGCAATCTGCTCTTTCGGGAGTTCACTTAAAAAGGTATGCTACTAGCGTGCTTGCTTGAGTTCTCCAATGAGCTCTTTTCCCAGTTGTATAGCCATATCTGTCAGCACTCGGATTTCATCCTTGGTTGCATGATCTAAATGTGCCCCGCAGCAAATGGCAAAATTGCCTGCAAACTCTTTTCGCAAGCGAACTGCAATTTCTTCGGTAATATAAAACTCCTTGTGATTTTGCAATTGCACAGTTTGAATCGGCTCGAGTCTGGCCCCTGCTGTAATCGTTCCCAAATGAGGCTGATCACCGCCTGAAATGAGTACAATGATATCTTCCCCCATAAAATAGGCATCCAGCTCTAGACGGATACGTCCGCTTTCTTTTTGCAAATGAATCAATAGGATCCTCTCCTGCTAAAAAAATATTATTGTGAAACGATTCACTTTATAGAGTTCTACTCATTGTACCGCTTCTTGAACGGTTCGACAATTTAAAAATGGCCCACAGCAGCCTCTATAAACCGTGGCTTGCTGTGGGCCTTCATTGTTATTCTAAAAGAAGCATTTCCTTTCCTACTGGCTGCTAACGGATCGTGATCGTATGCACAGTCTTACCACTTGCGCCGTCATTATCCGTTACCGTTAGCTCTACGGTATACGTTCCAGCTGTGGTGAATTTATGCTTCACCTTGGAACCGACCGCCGTATTGCCATCGCCAAAATTCCAGCTGTAACTGACGATCTCACCGTCTACATCACGGGAAGCTTTGGCGTTAAATTGTACATTTTTGTTCTTCTTAGCTGATTCATTAGCCTGAATAATGGCTACTGGCTTCTCATTGGATGTAGGTGGATTCGGATCAGGGTTCTGTCCTCCACCATTGGTTACATACAATCTTCCCGGTGCCTCCGTCTCCACTTCATTTCCCGCCGCATCCCTTACCCGGATCACGATGACTCCGCCTTCCAGGTTCAGAGAAGATGAAGTGAAATAAGTTCCTTCATAGTGGCCTGACGAAGTTTCATTTAATGGAATATCGTTGCGGCCCAAAGTGGACAGGTTGAAAGGCAGCTCCACATGGAATGACGCCTCCAAACCGGATGCACTGTCAAAGGATACTCGTACCGGCTGCCCTGGAGTGATACGCACATCCTCAGCAGGGCTAATGTTTTCAAGCTTCGGCAGAGCTGTATCGACATACACCGAGCGCGTAACACTTGTTTCGTTTTCGGCAAGATCCTTGGCCGTCACCGTAATTTGATTTTCACCTTCGTTGATAAGCAACCGCTTGTTAAAGCTGCCGTCACTTCCAAATTCAGCGGGCTCACCATTAATCGTCAATTCGGTGAGGAACTCGTCATACACGGTACCGACTACACTGACTACACCCACGTTTGTACGCGCCCCTTCATCAGGTGAAGTCAGGATCAGACCCGGTTTAGTCTGATCGAGTGTCACAACCACCGTTTCGGAACGATCCGTTAATTTGCCGTATACCGCTGCTTGAACACTTAGCGGATTAGCTCCTGGTTGAAGATCAACCGACAAACTGAAGTGGCGATCCTTCACTTTCGTTGTGCCAGCCAGCTCCTTACCGTTAAAGAGCTGAATATCGGCTCCTTCTGCCGGGGAAGTTCCTGTTACGGTAATCGACTCTTCCTGCGTATACGTAGCCTTCGTAGGAGTCGTAATCGTTGGAGCATTCACCGGATATCTGACGATAGCCCGGATCATGTAATTCCCTTCCTCCTCAGGTGATTGGCTCCATGCGCCGCTTACACCTTGCCAGCTGCGAAGTGCATTCGGGCCACTCTCATCTGTAGCAAGACCCGGCGACTGTGTGCCTACAGCAGACTGTGTATATACGATGTAGAAGTCACCTTGAACCGTCACCGGCTCTGGAAGCCGCACCGTCGTCCATTGTGACTCGTCCCGCACGGCAGTCCCGTCGAATGGACCAGCCAATAATCGTCCAGGCGCTCCTGCCGCACCGGAGGCGTCATAGACAGAATATTGGAATGCCGTTCCTCCCGGATTCGGGAAGGCAGAGTTCCAGAACAAAAGCGATGCTCCTGTCACTTGAGCCACTTCCGACTCAGGCGTCATTCTGACTGCCCATGAATTGCCTGCCGCGTTAAAGGCTCTGGCATTTTCTCCTGTCCCGTCATCGTAGGCGATGCCTCCCTGGAACCCGATGAAAGGTTTCAACGTGACATTCGCTTCCACGCTACCATTCGGAGGAGCAATAACGGATACACTGTCGCTATAATAATTCTCAGCTGAAATGGACAATGTGTATGTTCCTTCCAGCACGTCCAGCGTAAATTCTCCAGCCTCATTCGTCTCTACCGGAGCAATACGTGCATCCTCCAGCACCAACACTTTCGCTTTTTGGATCGGTTCACCGGATTGCTTGTCGGTAATGACCCCGTGAATCGTACCGTGAGGTATGGCCTGAAGGCTAAAGTTTGCTCTAATGACTTTGTTATTCTCAATCGTGACTGCTTTCGTTTGAGGCACATAACCATAGGCTTCAGCCTTCAGCGTATAGTCGCCTGCTACATGGGTGAAGCTGTATTTGCCCGTGGTCGGATCCGTTTTCACCGAACGTCCGGTTTCCAATACCGTAACCGTAGCGCTGGCTGGAAGACTGTCGAGCCCGACACGTCCACTCTCCACCGTTGTTTCTGCCGGCTTCACTTTCTCCTGGAATTCACTCTTTTCAGTGCTTGTAATTTTGTACAGTGGGAATTGTTCTTCCGCTTTTTCCAGCTTGGTATTCGACTCAGGTACAATGTCCTTGGTCACTGTCGCAGCTGGAATGCCCAACACACGGAAATCGTCAATGTACCAGCCGTTCTTGTTCACACTGTTATCCGATTTCAAACGGAAGCGAATTTGGATCTCATTGCCGGTGTAGCTATCCAGATTGTAATAAACCGGAGTCCACTTTTTCCCATTCGTATTGTGAGAGAACTTGCCCAGCTCGCTCCACGTGTCGCCATTGTTTTTGGACACTTCCACATAACCGTAATCATAGCCGGCCTCAATTTCAAACCAGTGATTGAAGGTCAGTGTTGCATTGCGTACAGCCTGTAAATTAATTTTTGGAGAAACCAGCGAAAATTCAGCTCCGTTCTCATAATTGCTATCAAGATCGGTTGCCCACACATTTGGTCTGGACACTGCGCTTTCTGGTCCTACTTCCTTCGGAATGCCACGTTCCCACTCATCCTTGGTACCGGAATGAGTCCAGCCATTATCCGAGCTGCCGTCAAAATGATCGCTATACAGCGTATCCGGCACGTCTACTCTCAGAGAAGCCTCATTCGACTTGATTCCTTCATTGCCACTATAATCCTCAGCCGCCACTGCATAATGATAGGTCGCTCCACCGACCGTGATGGTATCTGTGAGTGTCAGTGCTGAGGTTGTACCGATGGAAGTATAATTTTTGCCTGATTGGGTAGAACGATACACCTTGTACTGCTTCACATCATCATCGGAGGAAGCATTCCAGGCCAGTGTGACGTTGCCCACAGTATCTGCTTCAGCAGTCAAATTGCTCGGCGCAGCAGGTGCAACGGTGTCTGGCTCCTGAATCGACAGATCGTCAATATACCAGCCATCTTTCACAACCGTATTGTCACTAGTAAAGTTGAACAGGAGGTATACTTTTTGACCCGCGAATGCCCGCAAATCAAGATATTGTGTTTTCCAGCCATTGCTGGTGCCAGTAAACGATAATACCTGCTCAAACGCATTCTGATTGTTTGTGGTTGCTACGTACACTTTGCCGAAATCAGAATTGTTTTCAAGATCGTACCAATGCTTGAAGCTGACCAGCGCCCCTTTTGAGCTCTCGGTCAGATCAATCGGAGGGGCCATAAAATAACTGTTGGAGTTGGCCTGATATTGGCCTTCGAGATTAGTCGCGATGACCTTTGTACCCGAATGTGTGCTTTTAGGGCCGCTTGTCGGAGTTCCCCATTTCCAAACACTGCCCTGTCCACCGATATTAATACCGGCAATGTCTTTTTCAAAGTCTTGTGTGTAGCCTGGTTTTACGCCTTTGGAGATTTTAACCTTGTATACTTCAGTTTCAAATCCGTTATTACCGTAATCATTTACACGAATATAGTATTCCAGACCAGCGCTGTCCACCAAAAAAGTCGGGATGGACGCTTGATATGTACCATCTTTGCTGTCGCCGGAGGTCCGTTCCAACGGAATATATACATAGTTTGACGTACCTGCTGTTTTGGCAAATGCCTCAACGGCCGTCACGCCGACATCATCCGTTACATGAGCAGTCAGAGGTATATCAATACCCTCGAATGCCGCTGCGGGCGGTGTATGCTCGAGAACAGGTGCTTCCAGATCGTCGCCACCCGTTACAACTTTACCAGACACGGAGCCCAGACCTTGCATGACCGAACCGACTGCATCCAGCGCATTAATGACACCATGTCCGTAGCCATTGTTTGGCGAAGTAGGATATGTGCTGTCCGTGCGCGGTGTAGCTGTGTTCATCAAAATTTCCTCAAGCTGGTCTACGGTAAGAGAATGATTCGCTTGCAGCAACAGAGCTGCAAGGGCCGCAACATGAGGTCCCGCCATGGAAGTACCGTTATACCCGCCTTTATAGCCGCCACCAGCCACAGATGACCGGATATTTACACCCGGCGCGGAAACTTCGGGCTTCACCTCACCATAGGGTGATGGTCCTAACAAGGAGAAGCTGGCCAGATTATCATTGCTATCCGTGGCTCCAGTAGCGAAGGATTCCGGATAGTTTGCCGGATTGGCTACCGAGGCAGGTCCGCCCGGATTGGAAAGAGAGGTATTACCTGCGGAGAATTCGGGGAAGATTTGAGCATCCCGCCATGCCTGAACCACAGGCCGGAACCATTCATCAAGACCCGGTCCGCCTCCCCACGAGTTGTTCACTACATCTGGAGCAAGCTCGGGATGAAGATTCCCTTGGGCATCTTTTGGCGCAAGCAGCCATTGACCGCCATCCAGTATAATCGCATCCGTCGTTTCCGGATTAAAAATCCGAACCGCAATCCACTTCGCACCAGGTGCAACGCCAACTCGGTTCGTTCCATTTTCCTCAGAGCCGACCATCGTGCCCATCGTATGTGTACCATGGGAATCGTCTTCCTGATCGACCGGAAGCGTCGCATGACTATGCGGATCGTACCAGCTCAGCTCGGGATTCACGACATTGCCTGCCGCGTCCAGCCCCCGCCATTTGCGATGAAGGGCCGGATGTGTATAATCTACACCTGTATCCAGATTGGCAACCACGATTCCGGTTCCGTCAATTCCCTTTTCCCACACTTGTGGTGCGTTAATATGGGATATGTTCCATTCCACCGTAGATGGGTCTACAGCGTTCTTACCTGCATTGCCAGGCTTAGCCGATGTTTTGCCATCGTCCTTCTCCAGCTCTACAGCCTTCTCTACCGTCGTAGACTTCGCCGCGGCTGCTGTCACTGTTTTAGCTGTTTCAGCCGTTTTGGCATTTGCTCCCTCTGCTTGCTTGTCAACCGTCACCTTTTGCAGATAACGCGTTTCATTCGGCAAGACTTTATCGACCTCAGGCAGCTGCGAAATATGATCCAGCACCTCCTTGGTGCTTGTTACAGCCAATGCATTGACAATAAAAAAGCTTTTATATTCCTTCACTCCGCCGCTCTCTGATTGCTTATCCAAATAATTTTCAAGCCCATATTGGGTTCTTGAAGCCGTTTCACGCAGAGAACTGATCACATGGCTGCGTGCAGCCATTTTGGCGGCGGAAGGTGTTATTTTCTCAAGTGAGGCCTTTTGAAGAGCATTTTTGGAAACCTTGTTGGTGTCTACCTGTTCTTTTAATTTGACCAGATAGGTAACATAGTTATTCTCCTCAAACTGTTTGGTCAGTTTCGGGGATACCTTCGCGGTCGTGACCTTGTGCGAGGCGGATTTCAGCTCCAGCTTGGAGCCATCTGGTGTGTTATTCGCCAAAGCGGGTTGAACAAAGGAAAAGGCCATTAGCAAAGATAGTCCGATAGATAGTGGTTTCTTGAATCGTTTAGGTTTAATCAATTACTTCTCCACTCCTTTTACTGGGTTTAATGTTTCTGGAATAACCTGTACAGAGTAAGACCTCATACCTTACACATCAAACACACGGGTTGCGCAACACGATGTGGTTGGCGACCACCTCCTTCATAGAATATAGAGGCACAAAAATATTTGGCTGTTCATAGGTGGTGGTACTTCATAGGTGAGTTTACAATCCCAATAGGAAGCGATGAAATTCAGTAGAAACCAAGGAGAAAAAGCAGGAGAACTTCGAAGAAAAACATGTTATATCATTACATTTTATATTAAAAATTGATATATAATCATATATTATGGAATAGTATAAAGTTATCAAAACAGATATACAAGTCATTTTTTTGCATTTTTCTTGAAATTCTATGACTTTTATATTCTTTTATGTACGAAAACCCCTTTTTGCGGCTACGTAATAGTGCATTACACGGTTAATAGGTGTATGCAATCTCTGTACGAGCCGCTCAAAGGGATTTTCGGGGGTCTTTCTTAATCCTATCTTTCGCTCTATATCTTGTTCATTGGAAGTCGCTTATAGGATTTTTGCAAAATCCTCACTTAAGTACGGAGTTCACCGCAGCAAGCGCGTCGATCAGACCATATCCGTAACCATTGTTCGGTGAAGTCCGATACTGGCTATCTGTCAGCGGCGTCGCTGTTTTTGAAATAACATCCTCCAGTTGATCCACAGTCAAAGATGGCTTGGCCTGAAGCAGTAATGCCGCTAATCCAGCAGTATGCGGGCCTGCCATAGAAGTACCGTTCCATCCCCCCTCATACACTCCGCCCGGTACAGAAGAACGGATGTTTACACCAGGAGCCGAAATTTCAGGCTTCACTTCGCCATAAGGAGAAGGACCGCGCAGCGAGAAGCTGGCCAGCTTGTTGTTTACGTCCGTGGCTCCTGTCGCATAAGCTTCCGGTAGATTCGCCGGATTGGCTACAGACCCAGGTCCGCCCGGATTGGACAGTGTTGTGTTGCCGGCGGAGAACTCAGGGAAAATCTGAGCCGCTCTCCACGCCTTGGTGACTGGACGATACCATTCATCCAGGCCAGGTCCACCGCCCCAAGAGTTATTCACCACATCCGGTGCAAGCTCAGGGTGCTTTTTACCGTTTTTATCTACAGGAGCAAGAATCCACTGTCCACCGTCCAGTAAGATGGAGTCGGTGGTATCTGGATTGAATACTCGAACCGCAATCCATTTGGCGCCGGGAGCAACACCGATTTCATTCGTACCGTTGCTGTCCGAGCCAACGCTCGTCCCCATCGTATGTGTACCATGTCCATTTGAATCAGTTGGCAGCGATGCTCCATTAACCGCATCATACCAGCTCAGTTCTGGATTAACGACCTGGCCGGAAGCGTTCAGACCACGCCATTTTCTTTTCAGTGCCGGGTGAGTATATTCAACGCCTGTATCCAGATTGGCGACAACAATGCCTTTGCCGTCAATGCCTTTGGCCCAAACCTGTGGTGCTTTGATTTTAGAAATATTCCACTCGACACGGCTTGGCGTTACCGCATCCTTATACACGGATTCTTCCACCGATTTTTGCGCATTCTCTTCCGTCACAGCCGTATCTACAGCGGCTTGATCTGCAACCGCTTGGTCAGCTGTAGATTCCTCAACTACGGGCTGGGCATCCTTATCTATTTCTACCTTTTGCAGTTCCCGCTTTTCATCCGGTAAAATTTTGTCGATCTCAGGAAGTGTGGCGAGATTATCCATGACCTCTTTGGTGCTGGTTACCGCAAATGCGTTCACGATAAAGTAACTCTTGTATTTTTTGACGTTTCCGTTATTGACTTCCTTCTTTAAGTATTCTTCCACGGATTGTTGCGTTTTTTCTGCTGTATCCATGAGAGAGTTCACAACCGTTGTACGTACAGAAAGCTTAGCAGCAGCCGGTGAAATTTGCTCTGCAGAGGCCTTTTGGAAAGCATGCTTGGCAACTGACTCCGTATCCACCTGATCCTTCAATTTAACCAGATAGGTGACATACTCACTGGAACTGAATTGTTGGTTCAGCTTGGCTGAAACCTTGGCGGAAATGGTTGATCCTCCTGCTGAGGTGGTTGTGCTGGAATCTCCATATACCGGAGAAATTAGAGAAAAAGCAAGAAGAGCGGTAAAACTGACCGACAGCGTCTTTTTGATATTTTTCGACTTAATCAATACTTTCCATCTCCCTTTACTTGGTTTTTTAATTCTCAAGGACAGCCTCCGAGTAGCTACGTCAAAAGCTCACAAAATAGCCTCTGGTACTCACCTCCTTTAAAAAATATAGATTTCGCTGGGGTGAAATCCATAGGTCATCATTCTGAGGTGAATAACCCTTGGTGCAGACCGCAAAGAACGAGCATCGGGTAGGAACAGGTGGACAAGTTTGAAAATAGTAAGTGAAAAAAATGAAGAAAAAGGTAGGGTAAGAAACTAGAAGTGATCGAGGAGGTTGATAAGCAAGTATTAAAATACAATTTAAAACAAAAGAATGAAACATATGGTATCTTTTGAATCTAGTATAGTGTCATAAAATCAGATATTCAAGCATTTTTTTGAATTTTATTCCTTTTTTTCTTTAAGAAGAGAAAAATCTCTTCCATTTTCGAAGCAAATGCAAGTCTTCATTGTGCACTTGGTTTCGGAGATTAGAAGAGATTTTTCGGCATTCAGCAACAAATTTAAAGAGTGTTATCTGCCGCTATTTACAGGTATGGGAACCGATACGGCTCCATCTGGAAAGGAAGATTTGGTTTGCTGCGTTCTGCGGCACAGACTTGTACATTCCCGAAAAGCCATTTGCCTGCATCCACAGCATTGATCCTGATTCACCAGCGCAAGGGCAGCCGTAAGGGCCTCTCCTGTATGTTCGAAAAAATGCTTTTGTCCAATCATGTCGTAGCATCCGGTCTTCTGTAGTAATGCCAGCGGTTGAGGCTGGAGTCCGGAAACAAGCACCGTCCCGCCAGACTTCCGGTATTTCTGAATTAATGCGGTAAAGTTACCTTCTCCCGTCATATCCATAAAAGGAACCTTTCCCATACGCAACAACAAAATCCCTTGTAGGTGGTCAGTCTGACCTCCCACACCTGAGTTTTCCAATACCGAAGCTGCACCGAAAAATAGAGGGCCTTCCACATTATAAATAGCCACCTGTGGACAATCATGCTGATCTGTGACCATATGCGCGCCTACTTTTTCATGTTTTACAGAAGGATCAGGAAGTACCTTGTCTACTGAAAGTGTATTGCTCATACGTTTAACAAACAATACAACCGCCAGAATTAAACCCACCTCCACAGCCGTTGTCAGCGTCGTAAATACCGTCAGCAAAAAGGTGACAACCAGTACGATAGAATCCGCTGTCCGCGTTTTGAGAATGTGCGCAAAATGCTTGCGCTCACTCATATTCCACGCTACTACCATCAGCACCGGAGCCATACTGGCCAACGGAATATTAGATGCATAAGGTGCAAAAAGCACCAGAATGAGGAGCACCACGAACCCATGTACGATGCCTGACATAGGAGAAACAGCACCGTTACGGATATTTGTGGCAGTGCGGGCAATTGCACCTGTCGCAGGAATACCGCCGAACAGCGGTGTCAGCAAATTAGCAATCCCTTGTCCAACCAGTTCACGATTGCTGTTATGCCGAGCTCCCGTCATACCGTCAGCTACCACCGCTGAAAGCAGAGATTCAATAGCTCCCAGCATTGCAATAACAAGTGCTGGCGGCAAGAGTTTCACGATCAAATCCCACGTCATCACAGGAATATGTAGCTCAGGTAAAGATGCTGGAATTGCGCCATACGCAGATCCAATGGTAGCCACCTGCCCTGGAAAAAGTAAAGCTGCCACCAGCGTTGATAAGAGTAGGCCAACCAGTGAGCCGGGTATCTTGGGCCATTTTTTTGGCACCAAAATAAGCGCGGCAAGACAGATACAAGCCGTCAGGATACTATATACATTCAGTGAAGGAAGTCGATGGATGAGCTCTGCCATGGAAGGCAGAAAAGTTTCATGCCGCTCTACCCCGCGCAAGCCGAGAAAGTTAGCAATCTGACCGCTGAATATCGTCACGGCAATTCCGGCCGTAAAGCCAATTGTTACTGGCTTGGGAATAAACTTAATCAGTGCCCCCAGCCTTAGCACACCCATTAAAATGAGCATAATGCCCGCCATAAAACCGGCTATGAGTAGGTTCTCATAACCGTATTGCATGACAATAGCCAGCAAAATCGGAATAAATGCACCTGTAGGTCCTCCGATCTGGAATTTGGACCCTCCCAGCAGCGAAACCAAAATTCCCGCAACAATGGTCGTATACAGCCCATATTCCGGCTTTACTCCTGATGCAATGGCAAACGCCATACCGAGCGGAATCGCCACAATCGCTACAATACTTCCGGAAATTAGATCCTTTCGCAAAGCCCCTGCGTTATAGCCTTCGAACCTTCCTATCCACTTCATTCCTATAACCCTTCTTTTCTGTAATAGCATTACTTCTCGTTACGTATACCTTCCAGCAACGAGATAGCTTCGACCAAATGATTGTCAAAAATCCGCCGCGCCACCGCAAGCAGCTCCGTCAAAAGCGGATCACGTAGTGAATATACAACCGATGTACCTTCCTTGAAGCTGTTCACCAAATTTTTGGCCCGTAAAACGGCCAATTGCTGCGATACGGCAGAACCTTCGGAACCGAGCGCAGTCTGCAGCTCGTTCACATTCCGTTCCCCTTCACTCAGCACCTCCAAAATGCGGATGCGCAGAGGGTGAGCCAATGCTTTGAAAAAGTCGGCCTTAAATTTCTGGAGATCTCCTTCCATGCCTGCTCCGTCCCCCTCACAGAATTGTCCTATAAACGATCAACAATATCTGAATATTTGAATATTCAGTACAATAACAGCTTTAGGCCAATTGAACTATGATGTTACTCACACTTCACCATGAGTAAAGTCACATTCTCCCACACTTCTATCTTTCAGGGGTTGACAGCTTCCACAGGTTTCCATTAACATAGCAATTAACTTTAAGAAAAGGGGGCCGACAGACATGACCGAGCTTTATATGATAACGACAGACAGGCAGCATGATACAATCACATATTTGTGTTTTCGTCTCATCGGCCCCGTTCGGGCGACATGATGGGTGATATCACGCTGTCTGACGGCGTGATTAGCCAGGCTTTTTTATTTTTTTATGCTATTGGAAGAACAGGTTATTTTACGTATTTATGAGTTGATCATAAAATGTAATGACACTTTCGGTGCAGGAAGCCGTAGACGACAAGTCTGCGGTTTTTTTTGTTTTTTAAATCTTTTTATGCAAGTATTTATGAATTTACATGAAGAAGGGAACTACCCATTTATATGAATATACAACATACAACCAACTCGTCCTTGCATGAAGGACCATACAGCCATCTGATGAAGCTTCCGGCAGGTGATCTAACCGTATATGCTTCTCAGCAACTTTTCTCCTCACTGGATTACAAGGTGTTCGAGATGGCTAATAACAATTTACAAATTCCTGGTATCCGCTATATGGGATACACACCAGATGTACATGTAGGCGTCGGAACCTGCATCGGTACGACTGCTGTATGGGGAATGGAGGACGGCTATGTATCTCCCTCCATCGTCGGCAGCGATATTGGCTGTGGCATGCGCGTACACCTGACCAATCTGCACAAGGATGCTTTGAAGGAAACCAAGCTGCGCCGTAAGCTGGTCAAAACCATCGACAAATACTTGCCCATGGAAGTCCACCAGCGCGGGCATTATTCGGATATCCGACTGGAGCATATTGTACGCAAGGGTCTGCACGGCTTACCCAACAAATATATTCCGGACAGCTACACTCCTAAGAAATCCACCTCACTCACCCATGTAGAGCACAGTAAGTTCTCCTTTGACGAGGAGGTGCTGAATCTTGTCGAAGACCGTACATGGCATCGGGCTCACCGACAGCTCGGCACACTGGGTGGAGGCAATCATTTCGTCGAAATTCAGGCGATTGAAATCGCTGAGGAAAACCGCGAAACAGCTGAAGCATGGGGTATGTTCGACGGTCAGGTGGCTGTGATGATTCATTCTGGATCGCGGGCTTGGGGTGGAGCAGTCAGCCAGGCCAGTTCATCTGCTATTGCCAAGACGATGAGCCGTCTCGGACTCGGCACCTCTGACCCGAGACTGGTATTCGCACCGCTGGACCATCCCGAGGCTGCACATTATGTCGATATGATGTATTCGGCGCTGAATTATGCCGTGGTGAACCGACATCTCATCGCATACTCGGTGCGTGAAGCCTTCCGCGATGTCTTTGGTACAAAGTGCGAGTTGCGTACTTTGTACGATCTAATGCACAATTATGCTTGGGAGGAATCCCATCCGGATCACGGCAGCGTGTTTGTGCATCGTAAAGGTGCTACGCGTGCTCTTCCAGCAGGACACCCTGACAATCCGCGGCCTTATCAGGCGACAGGGCATCCGGCCCTGATCCCCGGCTCTATGGGGACAGCCTCTTATATTATGGTAGGTTTACCGGGCGGTCAGGATAACTTCCACTCCATTTGTCATGGAGCAGGCCGTATTCGTTCGCGTTCTGCGACCAAACGACTCGTCAGTGTGGACGATTTTGCAGGGGCCCTGGGTGTAGGGACAGACGACGAAATTGTGGTCAATCAGGCATCACTGGAAAGCATTATCGACGAATCTCCGCAAGCCTACAAAAATGTAGATGATATTATCGAAAGTGTCACCGGGGCAGGACTCGCAGCAGTTGTAGCCAAATGCAAGCCGCTAGCCGCCCTGAAAGGAGCCAAATAATTTGAGTATAGACATCCCAGCTATTTACGAATTTGATGAACGTACAGATGGGCGCATTACCGGTTATGCCGCTTATGCCCGTCTGATCGACGGTATCAGTGAAGCACTCTATAACCGCTACGGCGTAAAATACGTGCTGTATGCCAGCGATGATCCCAATATTGAGTATTGGGATTTACTGGAGGAGGACATTCGTGCAGGCAGTCCCGATCTGGAGCATGTAGCACGGGTCTTCGATCGTCTGGAGGAACGCACCATCCAGTATGACGATGACGGGCCGACTCCTGAATATGGCGTGCATCTGTCGATGCGTAATAATGTATTCGCCTATCCCAAGTGGGGCATCGCGCTGGCGCGAGTTCCCTTTTTCCGTGAGAATGGCGTGTACAATGAAGATTACGTATTTGCGATAGGCGACCAAGAGCTGCAAGGCTTCCTCGCGGGAGTACGCGGTCGTGAACGTAAGCAGAATATGAAGCGTGTCACCGTTTTTACCGACACAAGCCGTGGACTTTCTCGGCAGGCAGAGCCGATAACCCGCGCAATTACGCGGGATGACGTGATTTTGAAAGCGGAAATAAAACGGGATATTTTCCGATCACTCGATCAGTTTTTTGAAGCGGATCGTACCTTCTATCAGACTTATAACATTCCTTACAAGCGTGGTATTCTGCTATACGGCCATCCGGGCAACGGTAAAACAACACTTGTAAAATCAATTGCCAGCAGTGTACCGGGTCCGGCAGCCTACTGGCAAATTACGGAGTATACAACCAGTGAATCGGTCAAAGAGGTGTTCGAGGCGGCTACTCGCCTGGCTCCGATGGTACTGGTTATTGAGGACATTGATTCCATGCCTCAGGAGGTGCGTTCTTTTTTCCTGAATACCCTCGACGGTGCTACATCCAAGGAGGGCATCTTCCTGATCGGAACGACCAATTATCCCGAAAAAATCGACCCAGGTCTGATGAACCGGGCAGGGCGTTTCGACCGGGCTTATGAAATCAGTTTGCCTGACGAAGCGCTGCGACTGGCGTATCTCAAGCTGCGCAACTTCCTTGTTTTTGCAGGGGAAACAGGTACACAGAAGGCGGCAGCCATGACTGACGGGTTTTCGCTGGCACAGCTCGGAGAACTGTATGTCAGCACTGCGCTGGAGTGGCATGAGCAGGGAAAAGCCGATATTGAACTGATTATCAAAGGTATGCGAGGCGAGCTCGATAAGAGCCGTAAGCAGGACTGGTTAAAAAATGTGGCCGAAGGACGAGTCGGGTTCTTCTGAGTTATCCTTTCATTGCCTTATCAAGAAATTTATGTTACGTTTATAAATAATAAAGTATCGAAAGGGTGACCTTAAGCCAATGATCTACTAATCCTATTCCACCGAAGAAAAAAATCGTAATCTTACGTATTTTCTGGATAGGATTAGTGTAGGCTCTGGGTATTCACGATAAGAGCATTGCTTCTTTGACGGGAGCAGTGTATCTTCTTGTTCGCACGTCTACCTCCTATCCAGAAACCAATGGATAAGGAGGTTTTTTGCATGAAAAGAATACTTGGAATCCTAATGATTAATATCTTCATCGTTATGGTGGGCGTTGGTTTAATTACCCCCATCCTGCCAGAACTGATCATTGAGTTTGGAGCCAGTGGACGGGCGATCGGTTTATTGGTAGCAGCCTATGGCATGACACAATTCCTGCTCTCTCCCCTGACTGGACAGCTGTCTGATCGATATGGGAGAAAGGCATTCATCGTCGTAGGTGTCATTGTTTTTGCTGTGGCTAAATTTATCTTTGCTATTGGAGATGAGCTGTGGATGCTGTATACCTCAAGACTTCTGGAAGGAATGGCAGCAGCCCTGATTGTTCCACCCATGATGGCATATGTAGCGGATATTACAACAACCGAAGAACGCGCCAAAGGAAATAGCCTGCTAGCCGCAGCCATGTCATTCGGATTTGTTATTGGACCTGGACTGGGTGGTCTTCTTGCAGGATATGGAACGAGAGTGCCGCTTTACGCAGCGACAGGTGCTGCTATGGTTGCTGTTATTTTTTCAGTGTTTTGTTTGCCTGAAAGTTTATCGAAAGAGCAAATGAAAGCAGCACGGGCAAGAATGATTCAGAAAGAATCTATTTACAAACAATACGCGAGATCGTTGAAGTCAAAATATACGATGCTCTTTGTACTTGTCCTGGTGATGACCTTTGGACTCGCTAATTTTGAATCTGTTCTTGGTTTATATGTAACGAACCGCTTCCAATTCTCACCTCAAAATATTGCTGTCATTCTGACCGCAGGTGCTGTGATCGGAGTCGGTATGCAAGCATTAGTTGTTGCTAAAATAATCAATAAGTTTGGTGAACAAAGGGTGATCAAAGGATCGCTTCTTTTCACCTCAGTTGCTTATATTTTATTTCTCTTAGCCAAAGATTTTTGGAGTATCTTCCTTGTCACTTCCCTTATTTTCTTTGCCACAGCTATGCTTCGTCCAGCTCTTAATACACAATTATCGAAGATGGCCGGGAATGAGCAAGGATATGTAGCGGGTATGAATAATGCCTATATGAGTGTCGGGAATATTTTAGGCCCTACTCTAGCGGGATTTTTATTTGATGCAAATCTGTTCGCTCCATTCATAGCAGGCTGTTGTATTCTGTTGATTACTTTTTTGCTTACATTAAAATTGAAATAAAAGAGGACAACTGATGAGCAAAAGGCAGCTACGGGTGCGAGGCTTATTTTTCAATGCCCGGCTGTAGCTGCCTTTTTATTCAGTCTAAACGCTTATTTTAATAAATACTGTAATTCCCTTTATTCCGCTTCCCCGCTCAGACGATTCAAAAACTGAATAGCCCGTGGACTGGTGGGCTGCTCCAGAACCTCATGCGGCGTACCCTGCTCAACGATTACACCCTGATCCATCAAAATCACATGGTCCGCGACCTCAGCTGCAAATTTCATTTCATGGGTGACAATGACCATGGTCATCCCTTCGGCGGCCAATTGCTTCATGACCTTAAGCACCTCGCCTACCAACTCGGGGTCAAGCGCAGAGGTCGGCTCGTCAAACAATAGTACCTCAGGTTCGACCGCCATTGCCCGGGCAATACCGACCCGTTGCTGCTGTCCTCCCGATAACTGATGCGGATAGGATTCCGCTTTATCAGCCAACCCCACTTTTTTAAGCAACTCCAATGCACGTTTGCGCGCCTCATCCTTGCTCTTTTTCTGAACCGTGACTTGGCCCTCCATCACATTTTGTACTGCTGTCATATGCGGGAAGAGATTGTAGGCTTGAAATACCATCCCTGTCCGCTTGCGCAGCGCCAAAATGTTTTCTTGCCGGAGCTTCGTTCCTTTCGCAAAATTCAGTACAATATCCCCTACTTGGATCTCTCCTTGGTCAGGAATTTCCAGCAAATTCAAGCAGCGTAAAAGCGTTGTTTTACCAGAACCTGAAGGACCGATGATAACAAGCACTTTCCCCTTACCCAACGTCACGTCAACACCCTTAAGCACTTCCAGCGAGCCGAACGATTTGTGTATATTCCGAATTTGGATCACCGGTACAATCTCCTTTATCTGACGGAAAAACGGCCTAGTCGCTTCTCCAGGTAATTTTGCAGCACAGTCAAAATGGTGCTAAACAGTAGGTAAATAATCCCCGCCTCGGTATACACCAATAGCGGTTCGTATGTGGTAGCTACAATCTGGTTAGCCGTTCTGAACATTTCCACATAGGTGATGGTCGCAGCCAGTGAGGTATCCTTCACTAAGCTGATGAATGAATTAGCCAACGGAGGTACGGACACACGGGATGCTTGCGGAAGCACGATACGCCGCAATACTTGCCAGCGCGTCATACCCAGAGAGTATCCCGCCTCCCATTGGCCTTCCTGAATGGATATGATAGCCGCACGCATAATTTCAGAGCTATAAGCCCCTACGCTGAGGGTAAAGCCGATCACTGAAGCAATAAACGGGTCCAGTGTAATACCCACGGAAGGTAAACCATAGAAAATAATATACAATTGCACCAGCAAAGGAGTTCCTCGAATCACCCATACATAGAAGCCGAAAATCAGCTTGAGTATTCTCCATTTGGACAGCCGGGCCAACGCTGTAATCAGCGCCAGCACGAGTCCCAGAGCAAAGGAGATAAGCGTGAGCGGAATCGTAAAAGAAACCCCTGCTTTTAGCAGAGGCAATAATGAATCGATAATGATTTGTATTTGACGATCATCCATTGTACAGACATCCTTTGAAAAGATAGGTTTGAGAAGATTCAGTTCGACTTGGCGAACGTTTGGTCTTCATTTATTATTTGGATACGTCAGCTCCAAAATATTTCTCGGAAATTTTCAGGTACGTACCATCAGCCTTCATATCAGCCAGCGCTTTGTTTACTTCCTTGATCAAATCTTCGCTGCCTTTATTGAATACAGCTGCGCTGTGTGAAGCATCTGGAGATTCGTCCACCTTTTTGATGGGTGCGTCAGGCTTTTGCTTTTTCAGATCGAGATAGGATAATCCATCATTGACGGTCGCATCCACCCGTTTGGAAGTGAGGAGGTCGATGGCTTGGTTGAATCCCTCTGTTGCCACAATTTCCGCACCGTTGCTTTTCGCGATTTGAGTCAGGTTACTGGTCAGGGACTGCCCAGCCTTTTTTCCTTTTAGATCAGCAAATTTCTGGATGTCTGTATTGTCTTCGCTTACGATCAGAACTGCCTTGGAGACAATGTACGGATCGGAAAAATCATATTTTTGCTTACGCTCATCTGTAATGGATACTTCATTAAAAACCGTGTCAAACCGCTTGGAGTTCAACCCTGCGAATATGCCGTCCCATTGCGTCTCGATAAACTCCGGTTGTACCCCTAGGCGTTTACTCACTTCAGTCGCAATATCGACATCGAAGCCTGTCAGCTTACCAGCAGCATCATGGTAGGTAAACGGAGCATAGGTACCTTCCGTGCCAATTCTTAGCTTGCCGCTTGCTTTTACAGATTCAAGAGTAGCTGTAGCAGTAGTATCTGCTTTTCCATTATTAGATCCGTTATCTCCGGTAGATGCATTATTGGTACTGGCGCCTTTATCGTTGTTACCGCAGGCCGAAACCAGCAATGCCATCACGATGAGTACAATCGGCAAAAAACTAAATTTTTTCATGGTATCCACACTCTTTCCCTTTTTCTTGATAACCTAGCACGCGGCTGGTCATTGAATAGTACATCATTCATTTTCACGCGTCAATGCTTTTATCCAATAATCCCTATGCAAAAGGTAAGTTATATATCTTTGCAGCCTAAAGTTATTCTAGGTTGACTCTTTCATTGGCAGGCTATTCATTACAACTCCCCTCACAGCAACTTTTTCTGTACCCTTACGTTAGAGATTTCGTATAATAGGTTTTAATATGCAGTTTAGAAATATACCGGAGTGTGATCATGGATACCCAAAATTCAACCTTATCCTCTACATCACCTGAAGGAAGTCACTCGGCCTGGGCTACCTTCACTTCACCTTTAAAACAATCCAAAGCGTTCACCTTGTTGTGGCTTGGACATTGGATCGCAATGTTGGGGAGCTCAGTCACCACAGTCATTTTGCCACTGGTTATCTATTCCCTAACAGGCTCGACTACTATCATGGGACTGGCGATGACTGTTTATATGCTGCCTAACGTACTTATTCTGCCTTTCGCAGGAATGATCGTGGACAGAATTGACCGAATTCGTCTCCTTCTGTTTACGAATATCGCCCGGTTTGGACTGATGTTCATTGCGGCGGTGCTGATGTTTACAGGCGGGATGAAATTGCCGGTTCTATTCGTTGGCCTAGCGTTGTACGGATTGATGGACGGTATCTTTAATCCTGCTTATTCTGCCTTACGCGCACAGGTGTTCACACCGGACATACGTAATGCAGCTAACGCGCTTAGTCAGATCAGTATACAAGCCGTCCGTCTACTTGGCCCTCCGTTAGGAGGCTTCATTGTATCTTTTTCCTCACCGGGTGTCGGCTTTGGACTGGATTCCATCGCTTATCTGATATCTTTTGCCTGTTTTTGGATGCTGAGCGCTCATTTGGCCTCCATCATCGGCAAAGGTCAGGTAGATCCAGAACAGCAAGATCAGGGTGGACAGCATTTTCTCAAGGATTTTATCGCAGGCTTTATCATTCTCAAAAGCCACCCCTGGCTATGGATTACGATTCTTGCCTTTTCCTTCATTAATATTTGTTATTCAGGCATTATCGCTGTACTCATTCCGTGGCTGTTCAAGGTTCATCATGGCTACAATCCAGTCGTATACGGCATTGCGATGGCAAGTAGCGGCATTGGCGCCATGCTAGGGGCCTTTGTGTATGGATCACGCAAACATTGGAAGCATCGCGGCCTGCTCGCATACTTAGGAGCTTTTGTCAGCGGCCTTGCTTTACTACTGTTGTCTGTAGTCACTTGGATGCCAGGACTGATTATGAGCATGATGCTCGAAGGATTTGGCATTATGATATTTGCGATTATCTGGGAGACAAGCCTTCAGGAATTAGTCCCAGCCGAGTCTTTTGGACGTGTAGCTAGTCTGGATCTAATGTTTTCCTTTGCCCTGCTCCCTGTCGGCTATCTGGCCGTAGGTGCTGTAGCGGATAAGCTTGGTGGTATGTTCACAATTGGCATGTTTGCAACCATCGGCATGTGTATCGTGCTCGGCGTTCTAAGTGTTCCTCATATCAGGCGTTTTCAATAGGAAAAATTCGTCACTTTTCCTCAAAAAAAGCTGCTCCCACAGGTTCTTTTTCGAACCTTGCGGAAGCAGCTTCTTTCCATTTTTAGCCTTGTGCCCCATAGGGGCTAGTCTATTCATTGATTCGTAAAGTTAGCCTCTACTTCGTCCAACGGAACGGAAGATCAAGCTTACAATCACGACCAGCACAATCGCACCAATTAATGCAGGAACGATGTAGAACGATCCGATTTCAGGACCCCAGTTTCCCAGAATCAAGCTACCCAACCATGCGCCGATAAAACCAGCGATGATGTTACCTATCACGCCACCCGGAACATCACGACCTGCAATAATTCCTGCCAACCAACCAATAATACCACCAACAATCAATGCCCATAACCAACTCATTTTGCGTCACCTCGTTTAAGTTTTTATCGTTGTGTTCTATTATTAACCACTCGAACTCCTTTTGAACACACAAAAGACGATTGGTTAATATTACCACAGAACGGAACACTGATTTAGGGACTTGATACCATCTTACGTGCCTCTACGACTATTTATACCCCTTGTGTGAAAAGTGTGTCTAATATGCGTTCATCCTTGTATTCCTGCTTTTTTTGTGCCATCCTCACATTATGGCTTCATTAATGTCACTTCATGCATAAGTTACAAAAATAACAGATTTTAAGGAGTGACCCCAACTGGAGTGTCGAGTAGGATGTGCCGCGTGCTGTATTGCCATTACGATTTCTTCCCCTATTCCCGGCATGCCAGATGGAAAACCAGCTGGTGTTCCTTGCCCTCAGCTCACTTCCGATTACCGTTGCCGATTGTTTGGCAAACCTGAGCGCCCAGTTGTATGCAGTGGATTCCATGCTGATGAGGATACGTGTGGAAGCACTAATGAAAGAGCATTTGAACTGCTGAGAGAGCTGGAGGAGTCAACTTTACCGGGTAAAGCTTAAGGAGAAGTTCATTCTATATGAAGGAGAATTTTAATTATGAATGTTATTGAAAAAAGAATTGCCGAATTAAAGCAATATCGGCCCGATCTTACCGCCCCGAAGGATATCGATTTATTCTGGGCCAAAACATTGGAAGAAGTACACACCAAACCTGTACGTGCGTTCAAAGCTCCCGTAGAAACACCTTATCCTCATATCCTTGCCTACCGGGTTACTTTTGAGGGTGTCGATGATACGCCTCTGCATGCCTGGTATGTACGCCCCCGATTTGCCGGAGATCAAAAGCTGCCGTGTATCGTTCTGTTTCATGGCTATACAGGCGGAAAAGGCTATCCTGAAGATTATTCCTCTTGGCTCATGCTTGGCTTTGCTGTATTGGCAGTAGATGTACGTGGTCAGGGAGGAGAAACGGGAGACCGTCTGGGTGATCCTCACGGTACGGTTAAAGGCTGGGTAACGAAAGGAATATTGGACAAGGATACCTGCTACTACAAAACGATTACAACCGATGCCCTTAGAGCCGTAGATTGGGTAGCGGAGCAGTCGGATGTTGATTCGGCTAAAATCGCAATCAGTGGCGCCAGCCAGGGCGGCGGACTTTCATTAATGGTGGCTGCGCTCAGCGATAAAGCTGCCATTACGGTCGCGGATATCCCCAATATGTGTCATATGGATTTTGGTATGATGAATTCTACCAGTTCACTGACGGAAGCAGCTGAATTCGTCAACCGATTTCCGGAGCATTTGGAGCAGGTACTACATACATTAAGTTATTTTGACGTGATGAATCTTGCTCATCGCATTCGTACCCCGATCATGGTATCGGTAGGGTTCAAGGATACTGTGTGTATGCCAGAGACGATTTTCGCCGCTTATAACCGTATTGAATCACCGAAAACGATTGAAATTTATCCGTTTACCGGACATTGGGTTGAAGGCTTTCAAAGACGCAAAACGGCAGAATTTTTAGTTCAGCATTTTTCATAATTCCTCCGGTGCACAAAAAAAGAACACCACGCATCAAACTGCGTAATGTTCTTTTCTACTGTATCGGGGCCAGTTCCGCTTACGCTAGACAAACTCCTCGACACTTCACACTAAAAAATCTTCTAAGATTACGATGCAGCTCGCTGTTCTGCTGCCGAATCCCCTGTCCATTTTCGCACCCAAACAAAATCCATAATCATCAGACCAAACGGGATGAAGGAGGCGAACATAATAAAAAGAGGCCGCCGTATAGACCAGTGCAGTGCTGTTTTTCCATAGATTAAAGCAACGAGGAGCAACAAAAAGCTCACCCGGTATATGTTACCAATCACCATAACCGCCTGGGTCATGCCCGCAGCTTGCAGCGGCTGGTGGGTGAATAGTATCGCCAAATAAGCTATAGCTTGAAGCCAAAGCATGAGTCGGACACGCCCCAAAGGTGTTCTTAACACAAATTCAATCCCCTCTCCATAAGCAAGGATGTTCTCTCATCCTTTACACATCCTTTATTATAACGAAAAGGTCCCCAAACTCCAACCTATCCATTTTTGAGTTTTGACCTAATGAGTTGTGTCTGATACAGTTGTGTAAGAGGTGATTGCAAAATGCTTAAACTGGGTATACTGGACCAGTCTCATATTCCTGAAGGCTGTAATGCTCAGGATGCATTATCCAATACAACAGATTTAGCGCGTGAAGCTGATCAACTGGGATATAGCCGTTATTGGGTATCCGAACATCATGCGTCCAAAACACTAGCGCACTCCAGCCCTGAGGTGCTGATTGCGCATTTGGCTGCTCACACATCACGCATTCGTGTAGGTTCAGGCGGTATTATGCTGCCACACTACAGCGCGTATAAAGTCGCCGAAAACTTCCGCTTGCTGGAGGCACTCCATCCAGGACGCATCGACCTGGGAATAGGGCGTGCTCCCGGTGGTTTACCGCTGGCTACTCGTGCCCTGCAGGAAGGCAAGTACCAATCTGTCGAACAATATCCACAGCAGATTCTCGATTTAATCGACTACTTCCATGATTCGGTGCCTGACAATCATCGATTTGCCGGTCTTCATGCCTCCCCGATGATATCGACCGTCCCTGAATTATGGTTGCTTGGCTCCAGCGGAGAAAGCGCTAGATTGGCTGCGATGATGGGTGCCTCCTATGCCTTTGCCCAATTTTTCGGGACTCCAGGTGGTGTAGAAGCTACTGCACGTTACCACGAGCAATTCCAGCCTTCGATCCTAGGTGATAAGCCCCATTCCATGGCGGCAGTTACGGTGGCCTGCGCGGAAACCGAAGAAGAAGCTGAACAACTGGCGTCCAGTGCTAGTTTGTATTTCCTTTTGCTCATGCAAGGTAAAGAAATGAGTTCTCTTCCGTCGGTGAAAACAGCAATGTCCTATCCGTACACGGAGTTGGATCGTGAGCGGCTGCGTCAATCCGCAGCATGGCGTGTTGTTGGTACCCCTGAACAGTGTAAGGAACAGCTGCTAAGACTGGCTGAGCAGTATCGTACCGATGAGTTGCTGATCGTTTCATCCATACATGACTTTGATAAACGTGTTCAGTCCTACCGTCTGCTGGCCAAAGCTTTTGATTTGGTATAGACACAGTTGAACGGAGGCTGAGCTTCAGAAACATAAAAACCCCCGCCTGCCTATAATGGCAACAGCGGGGGTTTGTCGTATGAGAGGGGTTCATTGGAACCACCCACTCTGCACTATGGAAGTAATTCAAGCACCACAAAAGTCGAACATCATCTGGTACTTTGGTAGTATATATACCGAAACTAAAGTGTTAGTCGTTACCTTCTAAAGTTCCAGTCCTCATATACCAAAGGCGCATATTCTATACTCCAAACCTTGGAAATATTCCACCCAAAAGTCCCATATCTTTACTCGTTCCGATAAAGTTAGTAACGATTAAATTCTAAGGCTCTATCCCCCAAACCAGCTTACCCTGCTGATATACAGTGCCATGGTCCCAGTCTGCGAATGCTGTTTGGGTAGCACCATAGGAGTAATCGTTGGTCTCATCAAAATTGCTCCAATTTGCAGCATGAATCCGGGGTTGAATTTCTCCGCTTTCCCCTCCGGGCTGAATCGTTCCCGCTCCATCTGTGAAAGAGATCTCCATATATTTATCAGCCTTAGCCTTTGGATTCGGCAATGTTACAAATGTTGCTTTTACCTTTTCATTGCCAATCCTGGCCCAGTCTACAAAAAACTGCTGAGCTTGTTTGCTTTCATCTGTGTAATAGTAGCGAATTTTTAGATCACTCAACTTCACAGCTGTTTTCCCTGTATTTTTGATATTAAATTCAGGACGGATTGCGTTATCCTTGGCGTTCGTGTCACCGGTGCGATACTGAAGCACAATCCCTTGATCGTTACTGCCTGGTGTACTTCCTCCGTTACCGTTATCGCCGCCGTTGTTGCCACCACCGTTATTACCGCCAGTGTTGCCGCCATCTCCGCCGTTATTCCCACCGTTGTTTCCGCCTCCACCATTGTTGCTGGAGCCTTCCAGAATCGCCTGTTTTACGAATTTGCCGGAAGCGGACAATTGTGAATCAGGCCATCCGCCCTTACGGTCAGCACCAGGCAACAGCGCAGCAGAGGTCTCATTTTTATCTGCCAGCGACCAGTTAGCCCAACTGATTCCACGGCTTGCCAGAAAATCAGTCCATACTTTGGATTCATTCAGGAACGGACCACCGTTACCCGAAGCATCGCTTGTACCCCACTCGGTAGCAAATATGCCCACGCCTTTGTTCAGCGCATAATCGACCCGATCGCGCAAGTACTGTCCATGCGTACCCGCATAGAAATGTACGGTATACATTGTATTCTTGTCTGGAAGTGGATGGTCTGCTGCATCATGTACATCCTGACTCCATGTGCCTGTTCCTACAATAATAATATTGTCCGGGTCCTTAGCACGAATAACCTGAGATACCTCAGACGCATAAGGTCGGATTTGATTGTTCCAGTTCACATTCCCATTCGGCTCATTGGCAAGCTCATAGATAACGTTAGGCAAATGGCCGTACTGAGTCGAAAATTCATTAAAGAAAGCTTTGGCTTCATTTTTATGAATGTTCGGATCGCCATCTGAGAGAATATGCCAGTCAATAATGACGTACAAGCCCAGTTTCTGTGCTGCCTCAATCGCTTCCTTCACTTTATTTTTCAAAGAAGGATTGGCGATATAACCATCTTCTTCAGTGTACAGTGCAACCCGGAATACGGAAATGCCCCAATCGTCCCGTAGCCATTTCATAGAGTCCTGATTTACCAGATCCCCAAACCATTGGACGCCGTGAGAGCTAATACCTTTGAGTTGTACAGGTTTACCGTTTTTATCCACCAGTTTACCATTCTTTACTGAAAGTTGTCCGTAACGTTCCACAGGGGTCGTCCCAGCAGCCTCTGCTGTTTGCGTATTCCAGTTGAATCCGTTCGTTAACGTTAACAGTAATACTGCTGTTAGCATCACCGCTACTCTTTTTGCGATCCTTGGCAGGATCCATTGCCCATTCATCATTTACACATTCCTTCCTTTTTATAAAGTAGATGAGACTTATCAGTACGTTGTTCTCCGCTCTTTTGCCCCCTCCTTCATACAACAAGAGGATCAGGTCCAAACATAGATGTCACTTACCTGTATATGGATGATACTACTATTATAGTTAGTTTCATGTTACATTTCGACTTTATGATAGAAAATGAACAGGAAGTCACGGTTTTGGGATGTGTTCTGCTTAGTTGACTACTATAGAGTACTAAAGGGACAAAAGACTCATTTTCCAAATGCAAAATTTGGAGAATTTTAGTTGTTTAATAAAAAAAGACTGCTTCCCGATGCTTTAGCTCGGTATAGCAGTCTTATAGATGATCTTATATGTGATCGAATAATGTTACAAATATCGTCTTAACGTATGATCTCCCTATTACCCCTGAGCGGTTGCTTGAGGCTCTTTGGTCGTCTGATCTTCCTTCATATCGCCGCCATCCGTCGCTTGATCTGTCAGTACAGTCTCAGATGAGTTACCTATTACCTTGTCTATAAGTTGCAGCCAAGGTTCTTCACTACCTCCACAGCTCTCAATATCACCGAGCAGGGACTCTAGCGTGGTTCCTTCTTCTGGCAAATCAATAACTAAACTGTCTTCGTCAACTTGGATGGTGCAGCAGGTTTTCATTGTAAATCCCTCGCTTAATTCATATTTGAGCATGCAGTAAGCTAGCTCAGATGGGATGAACTCCCATGGATTCCGGGATAAGCCCTTTGAATCCGTCTGAAATTATAAACCTAATGCACATCAATTGCAATGAACAAACCTTGAATTTTTAAGAATTAGCGAGTGTTACAGAATGGATATCTAAATGAAGTGTTCGCTATAGTAATTTTGGATATATAGAGAATCATTTCAAACACTCAGCGAGCTCCGTAAATATCACCCCAAGCGCATAAGCCCCCGCATCTGGATAACCGAGGCTTCTCTCTCCGACCGTTCCGGCACGACCCATGCGCGCCACGATGTCTTCCGTCTTTTTGGCCCCTGATACAGCGGCTTGAGCACCACTTACAAAGGCTGCCTTCACATCAAAATCTAATTTCGCGCTCTCCAACCAGCTATCCGCACATGGCACTAATGCATCTATAAGCGTTTTATCGCCAACGACGGCTCCTCTGCCGAAAGAACGTTCGCCTGTCGATTGTATGCCTTGCACCGCAGCCTGCATCATATCGGCGAATTCGGAAACGGTGAGTTCGGTTCGTTCGCCCGCAGATCGTGCCGCTGCGCGAAATGCTGAACCCCAGATCGGACCCGAAGCGCCACCGCAATATTCCATGATGACGAGCGAGCATGAATGAAGAAAGGCTCCCATCGTCAAAGAATCTTGATTCAGGATGTCTCTCCATTCCCGTTTCAGCTGACGAAATCCCTTAGCAACGCTCATGCCAAAGTCGCCGTCGCCTGCATGAGAGTCAAGATCGCAGAAAGGTACCTCATTCTTGATGATAACCTCGCTCATCTTATCGACTAAATAGATAAGATTGTTCAACGTAACTTTGTTGTTCTCAATAACCGCGAAGGCAGGGTCCGTTTCCACCTCAAAGGATACTTGCCGCTTTTCGTCTGCTACAGTTGAAATATCCGTGAATACGACATGATCAACAGGTCCAGCCACCTTGAACGCAGGTGCGTTGCTTTCATGGGAAAGGAGCGTTTTCAGTTCGTTGTCCAGCTTCATGATGGAAACCGAGATGCCTGCCATATCGATACTCGTCATATAATTGTTGACAAAAGTGCGATCGATCGTGATCCCCTTCGCTGCTAGTTCGCGAGTGACCGAATGATTGAAGAGGTACAGTTCTTGCAGAGGGGTGCCGCCGAAACCATTGATCAACAGGGCGATTTCTCCGCCGAATCCAGTTTCGATCTGCATGTCTCGAAGGAGATCGGTTACCATTCTGTCTGCCAGCGTATCCGCATCCGTCAGCTTCTCGCGGCTGGTCCCAGGCTCGCCGTGAATGCCGACGCCGTACTCGATTTCATCATGCCCGAGCTCTAATGTTGGCGTGCCCTTCGCCGGCACGGTACACGAAGTCAATGCGAATCCAATACTGCGTACATTCGCAGCGGCTTTCTCCGCCACTGCTTTAACTTCCGCCAGACTCCGGCCCTCTTCCGCCGCTGCACCCGCGATCTTATGGACGAGTACCGTTCCCGCCACCCCGCGCCGTCCGACCGTATATAGGCTGTCTTCTACAGCGATGTCGTCTTCAACCTTTACATAGTCCACTTCCAGACCGTCTTCAGTGGCCAAATGGGCGCCGTTTCTAAAGTTCATAATATCGCCGCTGTAATTTTTAATAATCAGCAGCGCACCTTTTTTCCCGGTTGTCGCTCGGATGGCCTGATATACTTGAATTTGTGAGGGAGAGGCGAAGACATCACCGCAGACCGCGGCATCGAGCATCCCTTTTCCAACAAAGCCGGCGTGGGCGGGCTCATGACCACTGCCACCGCCGCTGATGAGCGTTACTTTCTCCGCGTTCAATTCCTTTTTTTTGAGCACTTTGTATTTTGGCAGAAATTCCAGCTCGGGATGCGCGAGCGCAATACCGCTGCACATCTCAAGGACCAAATTTTCCGCACGGTTGATGACCTTTTTCATGCTACTTTACCTCCGCTTTGTACTGGCTCCCGATACGGTCGGCCGCAGCGATTGCCGCTGCAACCTGCTCCACTGTGACCGGAAACGGCATGGAATGAATCGATTCCTCCAGAATGCAGGCCTTTGCAGCTACTTCCATGAGTTCTTCCTGGCTGATATGATCGACGCCAATATCGGCCAAGCAGACCGGTAAACCGACGGCTAAACAGAAATCAAGTACCTGATGTAATTCTTCCGTCGGTGCGTTTTCGAGCATCAGCTGTGCGATCGTGCCGAATGCAACTTTCTCTCCATGATAATAATGATGCGTGCCTTCCAAAATCGTGAGTCCATCATGAATCGCATGGGCCGCCGCAAGTCCGCCGCTCTCAAAGCCCAGGCCTGAGAGTAAAATATTAGTTTCAATGATATTTTCGAGTGCTTGCGTAACTTGGTTTTCATCACATGCCGCTTTTGCTTTGGCACCGTCTTTCAACAGCATTTCATAGCATAGCGTTGCAAGTGCAATCGCCGCATTCGTACCTACTGCTGGCGCACACTGTCCTTCGCGTACTCCGTTAGGCAGTCCGGCATTGACCCTGGAGTAAGAACGGGAGGTCGCACGGGCTTCAAAGTAAGTCGACAGTGCATCACCCATGCCTGATACGAGGAATCGGGTTGGTGCATTGGCAATTACGGTGGTGTCGACTAATACGACACTCGGACTTTGCTTAAAATAGGCGTAATCGTCGAAAGCGCCTTCCGGGGTGTAAAGAACGGCCGAGTGACTTGTCGGTGCATCCGTCGCAGCAATCGTCGGACAGATGATAAGCGCTTCCCCTTGGGCCACGCATTTCGCCGCGTCGATCGCTTTCCCACCGCCGAGACCTACGATACAATCGCATCCATTCGCAGTAGCAATTTCCTGAAGTCTAGACACTTCCTGTCTGGAACACTCACCCATAAAACCGCTTTCAATAAAGGTCACGTTATATTTATCCAAAGTGGAATCAAGCTTATCTTTTACCCGCGCCACATCGGCAGGATGCGCAATCAGTAAAGCGGATTTGCCGAAGGTGCTCACATAGTAACCCAAATTCAACAATTCGTTTTCACCTTGTACATATTTGCTTGGGCTGATAAAAGCTTTTCTCATCTATAATTCCTCCTTATGATTGTGTTGGCTTCGTTCTGATTAAAACTATAACCGAACCATGTAAACTTTACATTGGAGGAATCAAGGAATATATTATAATCTACAATCGTATTTTTTTGCACTGAAGATCACAAATTGTACTTTTTTGTTATCGCTTACAGGATAATTTACCATTAAGGGATGAGAATCTTGATACGTGAACATTTGAGCATCCAGAAAATCTTTGATTTGAAAAAGTGGGAGCAGTTGCAGGATTCATTAGCATCCGTTACCAAATTAGCCATTCTCACCGTCGATTATAAAGGGAATCCCGTAACTAGCCACAGCCAATGCCAATCGTTCTGCAAGAAGGTTCGCCAGGATGAGAGTCTCCTTCCCTACTGCCAAAAATGTGACTCTCGCGGTGGACTTGAAGCGGTGCGTTCCAACAAACCTTATATTTATCTCTGTCATTATGACATCGTCGACATCGCGGTACCGATCATTATTGACGATAAGTACATCGGCGCCGTCATGGCAGGTCAGGTCCGCTTAGCCGATCCTTCGAGCGCCTTACAGCTGGAGCAAATCCTCACGTCAAAAAATGAAAAACTGTACAGTTCCAAATGGGAGGAACTTAAGAACGACTACGCCGATCTGCCATCCATGACCTATCAGGAAATTCAGACGATCTCCAACATGTTATCCTTATTGTGTAATTATATTGTTGAAGAAGCCATGAACAAAAATCTTCTCGCAGAAATGTTCGAGAAGGCGTCGGCCACACAGTCCACTCCGCAGTTGTCCGAGATCCTTCCTGGCTACTCGCTGGAGCATATCGAAAGCCTTAAGAAAGAAATGAATAATTTCTTAGCAGATGCCTATCTGAATTCCTCAGGAGATGTGGATATTCCGTGTGGAAATCCCGTACTAAAACCCGCCTTTGAATATATTTTTCAGCACAAGGGTGAAACTTTTTCTCTCAAAGCCATGGCTGACTTGTGCCACATTAGCCCAAGCTATTTTAGTCGGCTGTTTGCCAAGGAAACGGGGGAGAACTTTTCCAGCTATCTTTCCCGCCTGAAGATTAAATGGGCGAAGCAATTGCTCGAAGCTACAGATATTCCTGTATCTCAGATCAGTAGCGAGCTCGGCTTCAATGAGCCGGGATATTTCATTAAAATATTCAAAAAATATGAAGGCACAACGCCCGCGGTGTACCGAAAGTATTACAAGGGATAAAATAAACGAAAAACAGATGATTCACGGGTCTATCGTCTCCATGATCATCTGTTCATGTAAATTAGTTCTGCTCAAGTTACGTATCCAAGTGTGCTTCCAGGCTGCCTGAGATTGTGTTTTGCGCTCAATCATCATCCCCTATTTATCAGCAATTTTATAGAGTGTTTTTTATCTTTACTGTAGTGTTTCTGACTGATCCTGAACGTTCGTTTCATTGTGCACGGATTCCGATTTTTTCTTGCGAAATAATTTGGCGAAAAACTTGCCTATTACACCAAACATACCTGCACAAGCAGCACCAATAAGTATGATAACCTTAATTCCCGCGCCCTTAAAAAAAGCAATGAGTAATGCCAACAAGCCTACTTTTTTAGCTACTGCCAAGCCTGCTCCTCCCAAAATCAATCCGGTTAGGCCGTATTCGGCAATTTTGTCCGTTGAAGCATTAAAATCCTCGTACCGCTCACCTGATTTGACTGTCAGCTTGGGTAATATTTTCTCATTCAAAAACTTCTTATCTGCGTCCAAATGCGCAGGATCGGACACTAATATTGCAGAGATATAACCCTGACGAGTGAGCAAACGAACATTATAATTGATCAGCTTTTCCTTGTTCCCATCCTCCGCCAGCATAGACCAGGTTAGATTATGGGTCGCTTCATTATAAAAAGGCTCCACATCCCAACCCGTAACATACAGGCGATCACTTTCCGCTTTTTCCTTGTTACTCTCTTCCGTACCCTCTTTATAACTATCTAGAATGCCATCCGCATCGATGTCTTCTTTTTCATCATCTTTGATGTGTCCAAGTTCATAGTATTCAAAAACAACTTCCCAATTTTGATTTTCATCTTTCGGAAATATACTCCCAATCTCCTTGCCGGATGGCTTCTCATGATTCATCTCGCTTACCTTTGCTGTGTTAGCTGCATCCAAGAAAAGAAGAGATGAGTCCAGTTCAACCGTAGCCATTTTTCCCAGGTCTACCTTTCGGCCACCCTCAATCCATTTTAATTGTTCATTGGATGAGGCCCACGCGTTGCCCCCACTGAGTAACACCAGACTAAGCGCCAACAGCGCTCCAAAAATCGTTTGGCCCCATTTCATTTTGTTACTACATGTGTTATCTAGTCTCTTGTTCAAAACTCATTACCCCTTTATAAATTCCAATATCTCCCGTGTTCCCAACCATATTAGCCACTGCTTCATATTTTGTCAATTCGCAGTAGCAAAGGGAGTTTCTGAGACTTAATACTCATTTTTATACATATGTATGCAAATATTCTAATCTAATCGAACTGAATTAATAATATGTGAATGAGCGATAAGAAAAACTCATAAAGGACAAGCACAATTGCGCAATGGCACTACTTCTCCGTTCCCGTTTCTACTTATGAATTCCTAAAAAGGGCTTATTCCTTGATACGACAACCCCATTGACTTCTAGCTTAATTTCGGACAATCTATCTAGCATAAAAAATTCCGAATTTCATCAGATTAAGGAATGCATCATTCATCTAACAAGTGACTTTAGTCTTAGTGACTTTTTTCCTATTTTTAAATATATGTCAACTTTTTTATTTAAAAGAATGTATAGGCTTTCATAAGATTGATTGATTAGAAATAAGCTAATTATTGAAAAGCCCCCATACAAGTTTACTGCTTGTTTTGGGGGCTAGGAGTTATTCACCAGTATTTGAATGAGCACACAACTGGTCATTCTCTACAAGTAAAAAACTTATTCCTCTCATTTTTCGAGTGAAATAAGTTTTTTAAAGATCAATTATAATTTTTGGAGTCAATTAATTGTGTAACTTCATTTCACAATCTGTTGTTTTTGCTCTCTTTAATTAGCTATTAACATCCTTGCTTACATGTATTTAATCTATTAACTTTAACAATATCATTTACGTTATATTCATCAAACTTTTCAAGAAGAGCACCAAAGCCTTGTGATAATTGATATTCCATTTCTTCCTGATATATTGGACAAACAACCAAAAATTGTATTGTTTTATCCTCACTTAACATTAACGAACTAAATCCTTCATCTTCACGAATTGGAGGTAATAATAGCATACAAGTAAAATCATTGTTATTTGCAATTGGTTCTGGAGGATCCCCATTAGGTATAGTGTCTCCATAACAAAACCAAGTGCTTCTTTCATTCGGGAACTTGCCAAGTTTTCTTAGCCAACCAAATGGCCAATAATCTTTAAAATCTTTAATGTCTTCTTTAGCCACAGGCCATGATGTCGGAAGATACATGATGAGTTCTGTATATTCCCAATCTTTATTATCCTCTGAAACTTGTGCAGGTAATAAGCTCATTCCTGACGTTATAATAGTATGATAGTCTCGTTGTTCGTTTGCTCGAAAAATGATTAAGTTTATATTCAAACTTTCTGAAGCGGTCTCTATGTTTATTAAATCTGGCTCACCAATGTATTTCTTATAATGTTCTAATAATTGAACATTTATATCCAATATTTTCACTTTCCTCTTCTAAGCAATCTCTTTATATTAAGTCTCCCCATAGGTTGTTAGAATATCAATAGGCTTCCTTGAGGCCACTTACCCTTCCAACCACAAGGTATATGCCCTGAATTATATATTTCCAATAATTCTGTATGAAAACCTGGTTTTACATATGTGCTATATGCATATTCCATCATTGCAGTAAGCAAATCCCACTCAACGCTCTCATATATACAATTATTTAATTTATTTTCTTGTATAAATGTAGAAATATTTTTAAGGACTCCGTCCTTAAGTAATAATTTAGCCTCCATAGTAATATTATTCCACTGTCTGTACCCTTCTCGCCAGTTCTCATGCAGAGTCGAAGTTAATTGATTTCTTATTTGGAGTCTAACATTATCCCAAGTAGAATTGACTTTTTTTTCAACATCAACCCAGTTGCGTACTTGCGTAACATTAACATTGAATGTAGCATTAATAGCATCCCCACAGTTACTGAAAAAGTCAATTTTAGATATTTTATTATCATAAAAATCCTTTACTTCGTTCATTGTCTTCCCCTTATTTTAGTTTTATTTTTTGAAACAAATATTTATGTGCGACCTTGCTGCCTATTTTTGGAGTGCTCTGATTATTTTTACTAATGCTTTTAGATATAAAAAAAGCTTATTTCTCTCATTGGATCAAGTTGGTTGGAATAAGCTTTCTTGATTTTTTCAAGTATTTGTTTAAGTTTGGTATAACGTTCTACTTATTGATTGTATCTACAATCCCTTAGTCAAAAAAAGTAAACAAAAGCATTACTGTTTTTAAGCAAAGTAAGCAATAAGTTTTCCTTCTTCTGGGTAATCACCATCCCACCCACATGGAAAACCACCAGCCTTATAGATTCTAAAAATTTGTTCGTAAAAATTTTCAATCTCACCATTTATTGCACGATTTATTGCGCAGTTTCTCAAATCTACTACAACACTTTCAAAAAAATCACTATAAGAGTCCGTTATTTGACTTCTAAGACCATCAGCTATTAATCCAGTTAATTCATCCAAACCACTAGGTTTTTGGGAAGAATCTAATTTATACAACTTCCCCTTAACTTTTCCCATTTCAAGTTGTCTTATATCGGACCAAGTATATTCATCTTCACCGAAAACTTCAGTAATGGCTAGCCTTTTCGCCTCTTCATATTGATTAATTGTAACAATATTTTGAGGTCTCTGTGTTTTTGGAAAATCCATCATAGAATTTGAGAATTGAATAACCTCTTCAACTAAATTACTGTGTACTCCGTAATTCATAGCTTATCAAACCACCTTTCCCACAAATCTATTGTTACGCCCCCGCCTCTGTCCCAAACAGGCTCACGACTTAGAAACAAAGGTAAAGTTAATTTCGGATTGTATTAGAGGGTAAGGGTGCTAACCTAAAACTTATCCTTTTACCTGTATCGGTTGACCGGTCGTCACCAAATGGTTTTCTCACACAATAATCCCTGCTACGCGTAGTTGAACTGCGATTAAAGTAACTTTCTTTGTCTACCTTCATTACTATAGTTGTTGTACTAACCTTATTAAAAGTTGCAATTCATGTCCGCCGTCATCTTGCCTAGGTTCCTTTCAGCCGATAGCTGAACTTTATTATTCTACCTCTTCTGGTTTTCTAAATAAACATAGAGTATCTAGTGCTTCGAAGATGTTATCTCCGAACTTGAATAATGAATATCCATTTTTTCCGTATACCTTCCCGGATTTCGAAATAAACATTATTAAATTTCCGCGATATGCTTCTTCAACTACAACAAGCGGCTCTTTTACTCATGCCTCAAATTCCTCGAAGTCTTCTTTTTCATAATAATCCCCTACAGCTTCTTCAGGACTAAAAATAAAGGTTTCCAAACTTCCATCGGGATGCTTAAATTTATATTCGACTCCACCAAATACGCTTAGTGCATCAATCACTGAATCGAATACTTGATACCCCATTGCTTCTAATAACTTTACTGTTGCGGTTAAGTCAACCTCATTAATTGGTTTCCATCCTGCTGGTATTAGTATTTCTCTCGCATCATATGATAAGTTATCCATAAGCATTCTCCTATTTTTTCAAAAATACTATTCATGAAAGTCATCAATAAAATCAAAAAATGTCTTTTCACAGTTTTACATGGCTGGTAGTACTTCTCTTTACCTTTAAAGATACTTACTAGTATATTTTCTATTTTTAATGTTGACTATAAAAGTCGATGACCGCCTGAATCTCAGCACAATTTTCAACATGCCATGATTTGAAACTTTCATCATCCTTGTACGGATTTTTGGGGTCGTTTTTGGCTTTCCTCTTGTTTCTTGTACTTTCTTAATTAAGTCAGGATTCCATTACACTTGGATTGAATTGTTACTCTCGTCTTTGAGGAACTGAACATGCTTCTCTAACTGCTCCCTAGCAAGATCTCTAATTCTCAATTAGCTTTTGTCTTTAGCACTACCCGTTCCCTATGTTGTAAAGCTAATCTATTGAAAAGTAAGATGGTTGCTAAAATACTAGTATTTCCATCTGTTTAGTTTTCTTTTTTTCTGCTTGTTCAGGCATGCGGAATACTGTTTTGTCCTTCATCATGCCGTAAATAATGTTGACTACTATCAGCGCATCTTAACTGTCCGCCTGTTGCCGTGACCCTTGTACTTTCTGGCAGTAGCCTCTTATCTCCTGATACTCTGCTTGTGTCTGTGAAATCAATCCCAATTTTTCTTCTCCTGCCTGAACCTGCTTTGCCATTTCTCTTGCCCTCCTTTGATTTTGAGCATGCAAAAAAGCTCATTCCCCCTCATCATTCAAGTTGGAACAAGCTTTGGAAAGTTTACAAGGAGTTAGATCAGAGATTTATAGTACGAAAGTGGGGTTAATAATAATACTGTATACATCTTTCTTTGGGAGGTGTCCATTCATCAACCAATAGATCTTCTCGCAGCAGTTTAGATTTGTGCTCCAGTTTGGCAATAAATAAAGCATAATAGTCGCCACCAGTTGGATAAGCAAACAATCCATACTTTTTTGGATAAATGAGATTATTGACTTCTTTTATCTTGTCAGGCACATACTCATATTCAAATTCCCCCAATTTCTCCAATTCCTCCCGGGAAGCCAATTCAAGGTTATGAGCAAATTCATAATCCAAAATATAGTTAACAATCTCCATAGATTGCTCACCTCGATAATCAAGATAGAGAAATTTCTTCGTAGACAGACCATATTTTAATACACTTTCGTAGATACTTAACTCCTCCAAATCACTTAGAATGACTTCCATGTCTTGGCGATCTTCAAATATGAGCTGTACGATTTCCTCATCAGACATGTTGATTTCCTCCGCTTATAATTATTGAAACAATTCCCCATGTTTATTCGGAATATATTCGGGATAATTTTTACGATAAAAGTTATCTATGAGGCGCAACAGCGTGTCCCATTCCGGATAAGATTCATGATCTCCAATTTCCATTTTCGCTTCTGGCGTGTTCATCAATACATCGTCAAAATGATTGAAAACAGGTAGACTCAATTTATTCCTTACGTAAAGCAAGAACAATATTTCATATGGATAGAATCCATATCTAAAGTCGCCAAATTCCATGGACTCGCCTATTTCTGAGGCTAACATCGAGTGGTAAAGTGACATTTCACCAATCAGGCGGTTAATTACTTCCGAATCACGAGTTTTCCATTGCTCCAACACTCCCTTATAAACATCCAGGTCTTCCGGTATTAAATCGTATCGAAGCCCAGCTTCCTTGAATTTTTCTTTCACAGCTATATGCAAGTATTGACTCGTTCCCGCAATAGTTTTATTTCTATATTGTAAGTATAACTCCAATAAAAACCACGTATGTTTGTTCCATTCATTAGCTTCTAGTATATTACTTCCAAGGTTGTTCTCTATAAAGTCAAATAATATGTTTTCTTCTTTCTCCCACCCAAACATCGTGAAATGAATTAAGGCTGTTATGACTTCCCGAAACGAGTATTCTGGCATCATCCCAGGGTAACGGATTTTATAAAGATCTTGCCCCATACACTGGTAAAAAACGACCATTTGCATCTTTTTCAATTCTTCTACTCTATTTCCACCATTAATTAAAACATCGTACTTCCATTTTGAGAGGTAATATGAGAAAACTGAGTCTAAATCTATTAATAAAATATGATCCTTCTCTACAGCATTCAAATCGACGATATTAATTATTTCACTTTGGCACTCTTCATATTCATTTTTAATTTCTTCAAATTTGATCCCGTCAACAAAGTTTTTACTGTATCTTCTATACGCCATTTCTAGTTTTTTTGGATTTAGCATTATGTCCTCCTTAAGGTTAGTCTATTGCTTTGTTCCAATCTTTTATCTTTAATTCGTCTACACCAAATCCAGTTTTGGTTATCTTTAAATCTGTTTCTACCCTAATAAAATCAAATTGCAATCCAGGATACTCCTTTTTTAGTTTTTTCAATTTAGTCTGAAAAGCCGCATATATTGAATTGCTACTTTTTAGCATATCTTGAAAATAAGCTTCCCCTCCTAATTTTTGTTTATTAGAATAACTAAAACTGGCGGAATCTGATGCTTTTGATTCAATCATTGTTAATTTTGGTGGAGGACCCTTTGATAAAAATGTCGCATCTACACCGTTCCTACCTATTTGGAAAAAATCTGAAATGTCTTCACCTAAATTGTTATCTTTTGCTACTTTTTTCGCTACTTCTTCTCCAAAATCACCTTTATCATGACTAAAATATTTAGAGTTATCGATTTTTCTTTCATGTTCTTTTGCGTCTTTCAAGTCAAAATTATCACTAATTTCATCTTTAGTATCTAGTTTGTTTGCCAATTTGTTTCTTTTACGTGTTAATCTTTTGAGGTCATCCTCATTTCCTTCTTTTTTCAATTTCGCTATTTGTTCATCTAAAGTTTTAATTTCTTTTTTGATATTGTCAGCCTTACTACCACCTGAATCACCTTTACCCGTCCCCTCAACCTTTTTCGCCGCGCTCTCTTCCATTTCCTTCATGACCTTGTTGTAATTCTTCTGCACATCCGTCTGTGGAAGTGGTCCGCTGTCCATCTTATTAACGTGCGGAACTGGCGCTCCGTTGGCTGTGGCCAACTTCCCGGGGCTGAGGCCGTCTGCCATTTTACTTAGTTGCTCATTGAACTTCTGACCCAGTTTACTGCCGGTCTGCTCCAGTTTGGTTACAGCTTTACCAAAGCCTGCCCCGACTGCATCTACACCTTTGCTAATCCATTGCGGTGTAACTTTGCTGCCTACCTTTTCCGCGAATCCGCCGATGGCCTTGCCTACTTTGGAATCCAGTACGCCTACGGTGACAAAACCTAGTCCTGCGTCTTTTGCTACTGAGCCCCAGTTGATCTTTTCACCACTTAGCACCTGACTCGCCAAATTTTCCGCGGCATTTGTTACACCGCCGATCGCTGCTTTTCTTAGCAACGTTCCTCCTACACCGAGTGGACCAAAGATCGCTCCAGACACTGCCCCGATCCCCGCTTCTTTTAAGCCGGTCAGGGCATAGTCACTAAAGTCGCTCACTTCCCCTCGAGCGATATCCGATGCCGCCAAACTCGCTACGCCCAAACCACCCGCCAGCAGTGCTCCTCCGGCTACCGCCGCAATGACCACCGTACCCGCTCCAAGCGTCGCTACCGTAATGGCTGCTACCACGGCTACGGCTGCGACAACCGCCAAACCGCCCAAAATATTCATCCCCAGCTTGCCCCAGTTAAACGGTTCAGGGGGTGGCGGCGGTGGAGGTGGCTGCCCTTCCTTCGGCTCATCGTCGAACGGCGGGTACGCGGTTCGGTCGCTACCGTCCGCCCATACATTTCCTCCCAACACGTGGTATTCGTTCTCTACCGAAAGTCCCGTGCTTCCTCCCGTCTGGTACGCCATGACCTGACTGGTTCCGTCAATAATGATTTTCTTCGGCGTATTCAGAATGATTTTCTGCTCTGCTTCTAGTGTTAGCTTTTTGGGACTAGTTATTTCAATCCCAGTAGCATCGTCCAGACTCATCTGCAATGTCCCACCCGGATCACCCATGATATGGATGCGACCCGGTGCCATTTTCAGCTCACTTCCATGCTCCGTACCAAAATATCGATCATTGGGATTACTCGTTTTCGCGCAACCGTCTCCATTTGTACGAACCGCACCCAAAATCATTGCTCTGGAACCAGACGCATCTGGAAAATACAGGCTTGCCTGTGTTCCCACCTTCGGCATACTGTACATCGCACTTCCCGTTGGGGGAGCGAATGGATACCAATGCGGCTCGGATACCCCATCATCCTTATCAATCGTCAGCTGCAGCTTCACTTCCTCTCCCCGTACCGCGAGGACCTCTCCTTCCAGAGAAATTCCGATTGTTTTGGGATTGGGGATGAAATCACTGCGAATGCCCTCCGCGCGGGCCAACACATAACTGAATAGCAAATGCCCCTTTTCCATGCGGCTTCGCAATTCAGTTACAATCATTGTTTTCTGGCGAAATTGCACCTCGTCTCCAAGAGCATACCGTTCTCCGCTTTCGATCTCGTATTTGAAAAAGTCGGTATCATGTAGCCCGGCTGACGTTCCGCCTGCCCACTGATAGCCCTTTAAATCTTTACTTGCCGTATAAGGCGTATCCTTCCGAATCGTTCGTTGGGTGCCAGCAGGCATGCCGAAATACAGCTTCGGCGCTGCGGACTCCCATATGTCGCTGACCACCACTGTATGTAAACGGCTCGCCATCCGTTTCATAAGCTCCCAATCGGTTTCATCATATTGTAAAATGGCTTCGCCTACCGACTGCTCTCCGGTCTGGAACAAGACATCACTTTGCTCATAGCCTTGAGCAAGCTTATGCACTAACTGTCTATATGTTTGTTTTTCCTCAGGAAAAGACCGCTTTCTTTTGACAATATCCAGCTCAAATGAGCCACTGATTCCTTCCAGTGTAAGTGTATATACTCCATTATGGTTCTCAACTTCCACTGTATGGACGACACCCTTAAACAAGCTGATTTCTTCTTGTCCATTCTGCGCATACACATGTAGCTGATCCTCTGAGGTCGCATCTAGCGCAGCCGTGGCATGACTCGACTCCTTACAAATGCCTGTGAGTGTAATACGCCCATGCTCACTCGGCTTCCACTCGATCTGAACATCCTTTAAGACCTGAATGGGGTAGGGGGAATCTATTCGAATCTGATCATATCCTATCATGTTTTCAAACCTCCCTTCCAGCTACTCCTCCTGCTGGCCATTCGTATGAAATTCGATAAATCCATGATATAAACAAGTCTGAAATGAAGAGGTCGTCAAGGCTGGCTGGCCTTCCACCTTTGTCTGTTCTTTTGTGTTTTTCCACTTATCCGTCAGCATCGGCAGGCATGGCTTTCCAGAAATAGTGGAGCCATCTTCGGCGATCAGATATATAGTCTCGGCACTCGGCTGTTCCGGACTGTTACAAATTCCAAAATGAGGGACATTTTCAGGAGAATAATCTCCTTCATTCATCATGGGTTTACCATTAACAAAAGCCCCGTGGCTGTTCGGCAAATTGATCTTTCGAGGATGGGTCCCGCAAGTGCAACGCATACAGGCCCCCCGTACGACATAATACTCATTGTCTGACATGTGCCCTTTCCCTCCCTATTTCACCTCGACTTGCTCCAAAGCGATCCCTGTGTAATCACGCCGCAATATACTTTCCGCCACGTCTAAACGGACGATGATCATCGGGATAGCACTCTCCTGGATTGTAAATATCTTGTGGCTCCGAATAGCATCTGCTTGTAATACCAGCTTTCGAAACACACTTTGATCCAAATTCCATTCACTTTCCGGATGTACAGCTGTGAGCCGCTCCACAAAAGGAATATAGTAATTCTTCTGTATCCTCTGTTCGATCTGAGTAAGTATCGTTAATTTCATAGGCATCTCCGGCACATAGGCCTGGACAAGACGCTTTAAAGCATCTGAAATAAGAGGAATGGGACCTTCTAGATAATCAATAAAAATACTTTCTGCATCTGCCTTCACGTGAAACATCAATGGCTTGACAATATCCTCCGGCTGCAAATCATACAGCTTCCACGGATCAATCGTTTCCATCACCTTTTGTAGCGTAGGAACATTGGTATACCGCACATCCTGCTTTAAGAGGAAATAATCCATGAAGATTCCCCCTCTCGTGTCTCGGCTCCCTCACTATGCGTAAAACGGCACAATATTTCGCTATCATCTCGATACTCTCCGGCAAATATCGTGCATATGTCAGCTTTCGGCAACCTTTCTAGTGAAGGGGAAGCAACGAAGGCGGGCATCTGACTTTTCAGAAACTCAACGGTGAGCAGATGGTATTTAACCGCTTCAATTTGTTGAATTTGCTCAATATCCATCGTCGTAATCTTACGGGCATAATCGGACTTGAGCTTTTCCAGCTTAGCCATGCGATTGAACAGAGGCTCGAAAACAAAGTTTGCCGACCATTCCACAGCGCATTCAGCCTCATCCAGAAACCAATTCTCATCATAGGCATCTATACGATAAACCGCTCTATTTTTCATAACACGGGTTCTGAGCAAGGAGATATAAATATATCGAATATCCCCCTTGCGACCTTGCTCGTGCTGAAGGGTAGCGAGCTGGCATAGCGACTCTAAAGCTGCTAAAAGCTCCTCTTCAATGGCTTGCTGCCGTGCCAGAAAGTTGTTTTCAATAAGTGCCAAATCATGTAGCCATTCCGTAAATACGTGCTTTTCCAGCAAATCCTCCAACGCAGCATCCCCATCCATGAGCTTCATTCAATGTTCACCTTCCCCCCGGTTAATCTCACATCGTCCATGATGTCGAGTTTGGCTCCGGATTGAATAAAACTTACGCCTTCTTTCCCCTCCATAATAATTTTCGCTCCCCCTGTAATTTGGATATCTTCCTGAGCAGACAGGGTTATTTTTTTGTTACTATTAATTTCAATCCCGCCTTCATCCGTGAGACGCATGAGCATTTGCCCACTGTTGATAATTTCTACTGCACCAGGCTTGAAAACGACTTGTTTGCCGTACTTGGTGCTGATACTTTTGACCGCAGGATCACTCCTTTTAACCGGATCAGAGGAGGCAAGATCGACAGAACTGGCGGCAAAAGCATGCTGCTCCCGTTCATCCGGAAAGTACAGACGAATTTGATCCCCTGCTTCTGGCATAACATACCAGCCGCTGCCATCAGGAGAAGAATAAACCGTAGAATAGGGAAACCACATAGCCCCGGATGCAGTCGAGTCTTGATCAATTTCCAGCTTGATTTTCACTTTTTCTTTGGAAATATCAATCACCTTGCCAAACAGAGAGGCTCCTGACAGATCATAGGCATAGACGGTTGGGCATTTTAACCCATGTGCATCCCGTAAAATGTAACGATTCACGATCAGATTTCCTTCTGTGGTCGTTTCCGCCTTGGCTATGTAAAGAGTTCTTTTATGAAAAATGACGGAACTACCGAGTTCTAGCACTTTGTTGCTGGTCACTTCATAGCTCAAGCTGTTAGACTCGCCATATTCCGGCAGTCCGTTACGGGACATGAGCTTGTGCTCCTTCAAGTCTTTTTTTATGGAATAGTTATGTTCGCTCAGCGGTTGAGGGGCACTAGAATGGGGGACACCAATTACATATTTCAGTCCTTGTTGCATCGTAATTGGAATTAAAGCAGCATGTAGCCGAGAAGCAATTCTTTTGACAAAAGCCCAGTCCGTTTCATTGTATTGCACTAATAATTCACCGATAGCTGCGCCATGAGAAGCCTCATCAATCACTTCTGCATCAGTATATGAACTTGTAACATGCGAAAACAGTTTGTTATACGACTCTCCTGTTTTTTGGAATGAACGACGTTTAGGGCGAATGTCCATCATTAAGGTTTCACTGCTAGCCTCAATCGTAAGCTCGCGTACTCCGTTTACAGCTTTTACAGCAATATTCGTGACAATTCCCTGAAAAAACCGGATCTCCTTGCCTTCACTCTTTAAAAAGACTTCGATGTGCTCATCTTCATCCGCTTTTTCTACGTATTGATCCAGCTTGTCCTCCGAAACAATTCCACGTATGCAGAAACTCACATGTTCGTTTAACTGTTTAATGAGATGGATACTTAATACACGCTGAAACTGATAAGGGGCCACCTGAACATCTGCTGTGGTGTAAATGGGGTTACTCATTCATATCCCTCCTTTTCTGCCTCGTCAACCGTTTGAATGGTACGAATCATCTGTAGGGCGACATCCCGCCATTCAGCATACTGCTTATACGGACAACAAAATGTTCCCATCACCGTCTTTCCTTCCAGCTCAAAGTAGAACATATTGTGGTAGATGGGCTGGTCCAGTGCAGGACTTTTAAAGTCAAAATAGCCAATCTGCTTACCATGTACCTCTTCTATTTTTTCTTCATAAAATACATGGGCAGGATTCATATTTTTCATCATTGCCTTCATGCCAGAAGTGAGCTGTTCCACCCATTCATCTTGTAGCGTCTGGTCCACCCGATTCAGGGTAACATCCACACTGCCCAAATCATTCGTCAAAATCATTTCTGGACGTTGCTCATGAGGATATTTAATCTTTTGCAAATGCTTGGGCATTGGAGTAAAGATAGAGGGGACATGCATTTTCAGCCGATCTTTAAAGAAAGATCGCTCTTCAAACACATAGGTTTGACCGTCAATGATTATGGGTCCTGCTAAAATATTGTTAGGCCTCTTCAGCTTCTCCATCTCGCGGAGCTGATCCAAAATCTTTTCATCCTCATATTTCATAATGCACACTCCTCTACCTGATTTTCTAATCCACAATCATCCGTCCTGCTCCGCCGCCCTGCCAACGGCCTGCTGTTCGTTTTCCACGTCCGGCGCCTTCTAGAATAAGAACTAGCTGTCTATGCAACTGAGCATGAGAATAATCTCTGTATTCCGCACCATTTCGGTTTGCAATGTAATGCTGGATAGATTCTCTGTCCACGGCTTCCAGGTTCAGGCACATAAGCGCAAACATACAATCCATCGGATCTGTGGCACCACTTTTAAGCAGTTCGGATGCGAAGTAGCGCATCGTTTCCGGGCGCAATGTACTCTGCTTCAAACCCGCAAAAGGAGCATAAATATCGCTCCATGTATTGAATTCGGTAGCCATGTCAGCAAAATCCTGATAATCCGAGCGAAGCACGGCTCCATCTTTGAGCTTGAATCGGCCCAGCTCCATCTCATCCAGACCGATCTCTGCCTCATCCTCCAGCACGATATCTGCATGATGGGCTGTGAAATCCGGGCGATCTGTTTGTTCCAAAAAGAGCAGCTTCAACACCGACAGCCGCCCCGTGGCCGCATACGGCACTTCCTGCTCCTGCTCCAGCAGGTATAGTCTGTCCTTGTGCTTCACGATGCCTCTACCAATGGTCAGCGTGTACTCCCCTACAGTTACGTTCATTCCGGTAATAATGCCATCCGAAAAATCCTGATACCGGATATCCAGAAAACTGCGAGGGTAGTCTCGCAGGTTCTCTAGCATCTCGGTTTTAAGAATACGGCCCTTCTCAAACTTCGGAACGATATGCGTTAACATGGTGCTCCCCTCCTTTCCCTATTCTTCTTTATTTAGGGGAACAGATAGCCGATTCACACCGGGTGCAGGAGGCGGAACAGGAACTGCATCATCGATGGGTTGAGCTTTACTTACTCCAAGTAGTCCAGTAAATAGGCGAATATTCTTTTCTAAAAATCTGCGTATATCCATCGTGCTCCCCCTGATTGAAAACTACGGTTCATAATAATCTTAGAATCTATTTATCCACCTTTACATCCCGGCTCCCCGTTGAGCCTGCTCACGAAGGATATAGTCCAGCTCGCGTTTGTCCACAACATAGGTACGGGCAATTAGATCGTGGAGGGCCTGTTTTCTCGCCGTAAAGGCTGCCATGATAAAGCCGACGAACAAAATGATGACCGATATAAGCTTACTCCAGTAGCGGGCACTTGCACGTCCAAAGCTGAGCTTGTGATTAAACTCATCTACCACAACGATGCCGAGAGCCAGCTTGCCCACCGTGGCTTTGCATTTGGATGATTCCATAAGCGCATAATATAGCCATATAGCCCCCCAATTCAGCAAGGTCTGTCCTATTGTTTTCATTGTAAAAATATAAGGCGATCCGTCTGAGAGCAAAGAGCTTTCTGCTGGAGAGGGTACCCAATCCCCTAAGGCCCGAATTACAATCCAGATCAATCCAATTATTAAAAATACAAACCATAGAATAAGACTATCGATGATATAAGCTAAGGTGCGTTTCCAAAAACCCGCATACAGCATGCTGTCCCCTCCAAATGTGTTTACTTTTCTTATTCAATTATTTCGTGCCGTCAAAGAAATCCAGCTCGGAGAGATCATTTTCGAAGGCAAAAAAGCGTTTGGGACCCAGATGCAACAATTCATCTCGGCGGGTAATCGGGACTACATAAAAGCCCCAGCGGCTATCCCCGACAAAAACAAAATATTTCGTTTCCTCATTGCGGATGGAGTCCGTATCATCTTGCGGGATATCCCGCCCATACAACACGGCAATTTCCTCATACGGCATGGGTTCAAAAGCTTCTGGCCGACTACGATACACATGGCGCTGACGCAGCTTGCCACCGTCGGCCGTCAGGAAGAACTCCACCTCAGCCGCATGAGACGGCCGGGAAATAGAACCGCGTACCCGGTTGCTCTCCAAACTCGCAATCAGCTCCTTCTCGCGTCCCGTATGTGTCCATGCGCTGACCGTATACGGAATAGCCGGAATATGATTGGTAATGACAGGCTCAATCGTGCCCATTTTTTTAGCGTTCAGGTAACGGATAGCCCCGCGCAGACAGGCCATTTTCAACTCAGGTACCCGGCTGAGGTCCTCTGCCTTTTGACGAAACTCAATACTGCGCCCTGGTACAAATTCCTTGAGTGCTTCGCGAAATACGTCAATCCGGCAGGACTGCCCGGTTAGCTTGATAATCGAATAATCCTGCAAGCGCCCCTCCAGATAAAAATCATCCAGAAACTTGCGCACAATATTGTAGATGTCTGCCTTAAGAAGTTGCTGTATCTCCCGAATGTTAAACACCACATCAGGCAAACCATATTCATCACGAAACCGTCCGTTCTCGATGACTGAAACCAGCCAACGATCCATCACTGCAATGTTCAGGTCGCTTTCAGCAGATAATACCTGCTCGGATTCGAAGCGGCTGCGCAAGATCCCCGTACGTAGAAAAAATTCCTTTTTCATATTTTCTGCCGCGCTCCACAACAGATGAAAATTACTCAGTACCCGCTGATATTCATCCCGTGTAGCATGCTCATACTGTTTGAATGCGGTAGGCAAGATGGCCTCTGCCTCACGGTAGCGTTCCTCCAGTCCCGCATATACAGCATCTACACCAAACTCATCCACATGACGGTACAAATCTCCCGAAGGAATACCGATCAGGGCATCAATATCGGTGTCAGGCAAACGAGTCTCCGCAGCATAATAACCTGCAAATACAATTTTCATAAACTGCATAATCCGATACGTCAGATTGTTTCCGCCAAAATTGGTATCCCCATTTTCATACGTTGTGTGAATATCCAGCTTGTAAGCAATACGTCCGTCCTCAATTCGGAATCGGCAGGAAGACAAATCTGTCGTGCCTCCACCACAATCAATGACAAGTGCCTGATACTCCTCACCGTCCGCAAAAGTCCCTCGTTCCATCTGGTCTGCCAGCGTGTTGTACAGCACCGCCAGCCCTTCGTCCAACGCATCCTCCGCTTCAATCCGGTAATCAGGCAAAATATCGCTAAACATCTCTATAAACTGGGGCTGCAGCTTGACCGGAGCAGAAAAGTGCAGATTGCGGAACCGACACTTAAATTGCTGCTCGGCTGTAGCAATCACATAACGGATAAAAGCAGCTAAAATATCGCTGCGGGAGGCAGTTGCTGTATTCCCTTCGGAATCCATTAATTCCTCGATTCGCTTATAATCGTTGACCCAACGCTTGATTCCCCGTAATACTGTCGCACGGCTGCCTGCCACGTCAGATCCACGTAGTGCATCCTCCCCAAATACATAAAGGATATGTTCTGGATTGGAGCAGTCTGCGACGCGAATAGCAGTCGGCAATACTTCGATCCAGTCGCCTTCTGCCCCTTCTGGGCCGGGGAATGACACATAATTGATGGCGTTCAGCCTTACTGTGCTGCTCATACCTGTATCAGGGGCCGTAACGTAGGAACTATCCAAATAAGCACCTGCTGTGGTGTTAGAGGTGCCAAAATCAATCGCAAGTACCGCATCTGTAGTTTCCGTGCCTCGAACGATCAGCTCTGCCACCGGAACCCGGTGACCTTGAAGCTTCAGCGGCAGCATCGGCTTATCTCCATAGTAGAGGTTATAAAAATATTCTGATTCCTGTCTTCGCAGAAATAGCAGGCTATAACTATGATTGGACGTCTCTCGCAGTTCAGCGTCGCGATGACGAGAAAGATAATATACGCCTGTTCGTCCCTCATCCTTCACCAAATTCAAAACACCGCACAGTTCTCCTGTCGCATTCACCAGCAGCACATTAGATGAGCTCAGCCAGGGCAAATCGGATTCGATCCGGTAGTTGTCCATGCGACCTGTGCGTACACCCTGATACAGCATGATTTTAGCGGGAACCCGGATACCGCTGCTCTCCTGCCGACGGTCGTTCCAGTTTCGCTGTAGAGCCGATTCCATGCGTTCAAAACCGCCAGGGTTCGGCCTTGTGATGAGTAAATGCTCTTCCGCGCTCCGAAATCGCAAAATCACGCGAATCAATTCTTCACGCGCCAGGCGATTGGCAAAGCCCTCGACCAGTCGTTCCTTATCGCATATTCCGCGTAACTGAAAGGTCGTCATTTGTTCCAATTCCGCCCGCGTGTATTTCGCCGTGAAGCGTATGCTTTTTCGATCGGTGAGCGGGTCTAGCAACCTGTATGTATAGGGTCCGTTCATCGTTCACATGTCCTTTCTTAGCCATTTAGCCTTAATAGAGGGCGATAGCGTCTATTTTCATCGTAGGATCTTCCTCTAAAATGCCGAAATGACTTGTCCAATACAATTCCGTCGTAAAACGTGCCGGAAGAAACAAATCCAGAATCAAATCCACTTTAATCCGTGACAACGGTGTCTCCTCTTGGCCGATATAGATGAGCAGTTCGTCTTTTTCCTCACAATTGGTGTAAATGATTGAGCGATGAAAGATGCGCCGCATCGTTTCTTTTAGCAGATGTACGGCTTCTCCCGTCTCATACAGCCGCAGCAGTCCTTCAGCAATCGCGTCCTGATCCTCACGGTTTAATTGTCCAAAGCCTTCCTTTACCTTCGGGCCAAAAATGCCCTCTGCAATATCACGCCGAATAAACCGGATATGGTACTCCCGCCGATTCATCCCTTGATACAAGTCCATTTCCGCCAGAAAATGCATCATAATATCAAATAGCGATTCTCTCAGCTCCAGATACTCTTCAGCATCCGGTGGAAACAGATCCCGAAAAATAGAATAAAAGCGGTAGTACGGATTTATTTCCACTACCTGCTCCAAATGGGAAGTATTCAACTCTGCCAGACTAAGCTCCATATACGGAGAGTAGCTGACAGCGGGTACGAAGCGGAATTTATCTACATCCAGCCCCTGTTCTCTCGCGCGCATGAGCAAATCCCAGACGTAATTCACACCCATTCTCCTTCACACTTGTACTCTGGAAAATACATCTGCACTTCCGATACCAGAAAGCTCATTAAATCGGATAAAATATAAGCAGGCGCGGTGGGCAAAACATCGTCAGAACCACGTCTGAACCCCAAACGCATGATCTGCTTTCCTTCCTCTGTCCGTACGTTATCGCTGACAAACGGATTTAATGGATACGTCTGGGTTTTGGTTAACAGGTTGCTTACATCATTTCTCCCTGCACCTCCCCAGATGTCCACACGTTCCAGCTCCAGCCCCTGCGCTGCTTCAAACGAGTTTACGATGCGCATGATTTCCGCTTTGGCACGGACAATCACGGCCTGTTTTCCTGCATAGCGGCCCAAAAAGCTGTCCTGTCGCCGATTGGACAATAACGGATAAGTCTGACGACTAAGTCTCGTTGTAACAGGCTTCGTAACCTTCAACACATTCCATTCGCCAGACTTATCACGTGGTGTGACAATCGTCAGTTCCTCTTCTGTACGCTTGATATACCGGATATCACCTTCAGTCCCGTCAATCAAATAACCATGCTCAGGACCTGTTTTTCGCAAAGGCAGCACATGCTCATAATTCACACGATCCATAGCGGGTATAGGAAAACCGCTGTTCTTTAGAGATAGCCTTTCAATGTTCCAAAGAGGAAAAACGTCGCCCTTCTTAAAAACATCGAATTCCTCCAATGAAATTGTAATTTCATGAATTTCTTCATGGGCAGCCGGCTCGCCGTCTCCACCAATCAATACACAGTCCACAAACTTATAAGCGTATGGGTGATTAATTGTTTTCCACGGCATGCCATTTTGCATAAAGGTATGATATAACTGCTCAATCTCCAAAATATAAGAACGGTTATGCTCCAAACGAAAACGAATCGGATAATTGCCGGTTTCCGTGACCAACATTCCTGAGAAAATTCGCTTGCTGCGCACCAGCGCTGAGATTCGTTCGGTCTCCATCTCAAGAAAAAGCGTAAACAGCGGCATCGCACCGCCTTCGCGTACCACCTCTGCCACACGGCTGATGTCCATCTGCTTTTCTTCCGTATCAGACGGTAACACAGGATATAAAAATTCATGAATCGGGTCATAGTCCTCACGCGATGTCAATGACACGTACACATCAATCTTTTCTTCCGTATTCTCAATTTCCTCAAATACCCGCCGTTCTAGCTGGCGGGTCATTTCTTCCTGATATTCGACGAGGTTCATAAATACCCCCGCCATCATATTTTTCAGTAAACGTCTCTGCTCTAAATCGTCCATCTTGCTCAAACGGTCTTGTACCAGCTCTTTCACGACGTCTCACTCCTTTCCGGCTCCAGCTTCATTGAACATGAAAAACTTAACTTCCGTTCGCAGCAGCCCGATCTTGGTTCTCTGAATCAGACGCCCCTGCTGCTTTAGAAGCAGAATCAGCAGTTCCTTGCTCTTTGTTGGTATCCACCTTGGCCGAAGGGGCAGTTCCATCGCCTGTGCTCATGCTCTTTGCAGCCGAAGAGGCTTCCTTCTTCGCAGGTGTAGTTCCCGCTGAAGCCGTTGGCGCAGCCTTCGTTTGCGATTCTGCAGCAGGGATTGCAGCAGCGGAAGATGAAGCTCCACCCGCTGCGTCCCCTGCGTCCGTGTCGTTCAACGCTCCGTCAGACAATCCCAATGCAGCAGGAAGCTGACCGTTTTTCTGCTGCTCCGCGCTCTGCTTTTCTTCCGCCTTGGCTATGCTCCGCTCCAATGCCAGAACACTTTCGAGCTTATCGATCTCCTGATAAATTTCCTGTGCCCCGCTATAGGCATCAATGGCCCCTTCATAATCGAGATCCTTCATCATCCGATCCCCTTTGGCCTGAAGTTTTCCAGCTTGAATCTCCTTGAGCTGCTGCTGAATAGCTGTCAATTTATCGTTGGCCTCGGTAATTTTCTTCTCCAGTTCTTTTTGCGCGGACGTATAACCGGATTCCATCGCAGCCTTGTTTGCTTTCTTGTATAGCTTAAGCGCATTCGTGTAATCGCCGCCCTGAAATTTTAAATCTCCGTCCTTCATCCAGCTCGCTGTCTCGGTATAGCTGTCCAATTGATCGATTTTATGCTCAATATCCTTCACATTAAACGGTGGATATAGCCCGGCGCTTTTCCGTGCTTTCTCGTAACTGGCTTCAGCTTTGGTAAAGTCCGCCTTTTCCACGTAGCCGTCTCCGTCCACCAGCAATTGAGATAGTTTCTGTTCGGCTGTATACAGTCGCTTATGAATCTTATCGTTAATTTTAACCGCCGCGTTTTTCGCTTCGCTGTAGGACTTAAGCGCCTTCGCATAATCTCCTGTCCTTGCATAATCGTCTGCGGCTTGGGCTGATTCGATCATCGTTTCCAGTGCAGCTGCCTTATTCGCAGCCATACGAGCCAGCGTAATCCATGCTCCCCCGCCCACAACAATAAAGACAAGCAACGCAATCAAAATCCGTTTGATCAGCTTACGGCGGTTTTTAGGCTTTTCCTGAAAAACTTTATTTACATAAATGGCCGCTGCCGTGTAATTATTCACCGTCCGGTGCTGTTTGCTTAGCAGAACCTCTTCCAATGTATCCGTCAGCATGACCGGGTCCTTCGCTTCCTCTAGTGCTCCCAGCATTTCCGCCAACTCGACGTCCTCCCACATCCCTGACGTAGCGAGCAGGATTACATCTCCATCTGCAAGCTGCGTCTTTTTGGCGTAATGGGCATGAACTCCATTGGGATTTCCCAAGTATTCCAGCAGATTGCCTCGTTCCTCATGTGTGCTGGTCGCTTCGTCTGGAATGCGTCCATCATCTGCCAATGACTGAGCCAGGCTATGATCCTTACTGCGAAAATTAAGCCTTCCATTGCGAAAATGATATAGTCGCACATTACCGCACGAAACATACACCATTTTGTTGTAGTTGGTCACTACCATCAGCAGACTGGCTTTGAGCCGAACACGACGGCTTTCAAATTGCAGCCAATCCTGCGCTTCACGCAGATCTCTCATCAAGCGCCGTTTGGACATGGAAGGCTTCTCCATGAAGTTTTCCAGCACCGTTTTGACAACCATTTCTGCGCTGCGCAGCTCCTGATCCGAATCCAGACCGTCTGCGAGGACATAACAGGCCATGTCGTCCGTCTCCATGAATGCAAAATAGTCCCGGTTGTCTATGTAAGAGCCCGCTTCCGACACAAAGGCGGTACTAAAATCGCTGTTGTCCTTGCGCATCGCTACCCCCGTCTTTCTTGTTTCATCCTATCGCCAAAATAAGTACTGTTGCATTATCCTGACTTTTAAAGCCCTTATCATTAATGGCGTCGATCATGGCATCCGCTGTTTCCTGTGGTGTTCCACCCTTGCGCATAATCTCTTCCAGTTCAATCTCCGTCAGCGCCTCCTGAATGCCATCGCTGCACAGCAGCACATGATCGCCCGAATACAGACGAATCGGTGCACTACCCAGCTCCATGCTCTCAAAGCCCTCATAGCCCAAGTAGTTGACCAGTTGATTACGCACTGGACTCGTTTTGGCTTCCTCCGAGGTCATTTGTCCAGCAAGCACTCGTTCCTCCAGCAGTGTTTCCGCTGTATGCTTGGAATTGACTGTTTGGAAATGACCATTACGGTAAATCGTAATCAGGCTGTCGCCCACCGCTCCGTAATACAGCTGATAACCGCACACAATGACCGCAGCCAGCGTCGTTCCTCCGCCCTGTCCATTCAAATTTTGCAAAATGCCGCGATTGCTTTGAGTTGCCGCCTCTGCAAAATATCCGTTCAAATTTGTTGCATCTTCCAGCTTGGCAAACGCCTTCGTAAAAGTCGTCACAGCCAAGGTACTGGACATACGTCCATTGGCCAGTCCGCTAATACCGTCTGCGACAACAGCCAGCGTACCGACAGGTGTCGTCATACTGGAGAAATAATCATCCTGCTCGCTCCGGCTCCCGATCGTTTGACCATTTCCGATCTCAATTCCACTCACGGTACGGCTGCCGGAAATTCGCGTCAGTCGTATACGGATCATGAGCAGAACAGCGAATAGTACCGCAGCTCCACTTACAACAAAATAAGGCTGCATATCGTTACCTCCCTGCACCATTGCCCAATTCCGTCCTAGTTTTCGTTATCCCACTCAAAATGGGCGCCACACAGCGGGATAAAGATAAATTTGCTGTGTCCCAGCTGAATCACGTCATAGGCAGCCAGCTCTGCTGGTGAATATACCGCCTCGTTATTGTGGTACGCCAAACCTGATGAATCGCCTGGCAGCAAGTAAAAGTTACGTTTCTTCGGATCATAAACAATAACCGCATGATTTCTGCGGGAAATCGTGTTGTCCCCGATAATGCGGACATGCATTTCCTCTGCGCGCCCGATAAAGTTTTTCTCCGCCATAATGCGATAGTCCTGACCCACCTGTGCTCCTTCGATACATACCAGCCATCCAGTTACCGGATGAATGCCCACCGTCTCACCCAAATACGGCATTGTTTTGTCATTATCTCCTGCGACGTTTGTTTTCGCCGCTGGCTCCGCGCTCTTGGGTGCAGCTATATTTACTACCGTGTTGCAATAAGGACACGTATTTCCGTGCTTTCGTGTACTGAACATGTGTCCGTTCGGGCATCTTGTCAAACTCATAGTCGGTTCCTTCCCCCATTGTCATAATTGTCTTTTCAGCGATCTAAGGATTTTGCAGCATCCTCATCTATTTAACGAGCAGTCTCGTATTGGCAATATATAATAAGTCACCTGAGTAAATCCGGTATGGCTCACCGCTTTCCAACTTCTTGGTTACACTTTCGTTGGCAGACCGCAAGCCTGTACCATTACCGGAATCCACATCCTCCACAAACCAGTCGCTGTTCACCCGGTTAAGTACCGCATGCTCCACACTTACCAGGGAGGCATAGTCTGTACCTACCAAATCAATATCCGCCTCTGAACGTGACGTTGTTTTACCGATTAAGAGCGACGTTTCGCCTTCGATATACCATTCTTTAATGGACTCGCCCTCTTCATCAATCAACACCAGCTTGGCAATCCGATGACGTTGTGCCTTTGGCTTGGCCACGGGTACAACGGACACCAGATTGCGCAATATGTATACAAGCACGCCGATTCCAATACCTATCGCGACCACGGTTTTCAAACCGCTGTAGCCTGTACGATTAAACACATAAAAGGCGATCGCCAGCATCAGCCCGAACATGGCAACATCTATGATGAAAACCCATCTGTTCTGCGCCGTTTTCACTGCTTGCTTCCCCCATTTCTATCCTGAAATCATCACTTTTTACGAATACCGAAAAATTGGTTAAACATCGCTGAGGTATCCGTCGGATCACCGGTTTTTTTCGTTTTTTTCCCTGGTGAGCCCTCCTTCGTTTTCGGATGAAAACCAAAAAATTGCTCAAAATCAGTTCCTATATCAGCTGGATTGAATCCTTTGGCTGCCGTACGCGCACCGCCGGAGGATGCAGCCCCTCTGCCTCTCTCTCGCTGTTCCCCGCCAGCTCCCTCAGTTTTTCGGATGAGCTCGGCATCGTATGCCTGCCGCAATGCTTCGTCACGCAAGGTATTGTAAGCCTCGTGAATTAGCTTGAACTTGCGCGTTGCTTCCTCGCTTCCCTGGTTGGTATCAGGATGATACTTTTTGGCCAGTTTACGGTAAGCCTGCTTAATCTCTGCCTCCGAAGCATCCCGGCTGACACCGAGCAGCTCATAGTAGTTGGTCATTGTGTGATGTTCCCCTCTCCGAAAAAAATAAATATTAAGAGACCCGTAGGCCTCTTAATATTTATCCACCCTGCACTTGTGTGCCGGGTGAGTGTGTGTTTAAGCTGCACTTAACGTGAAGACGTTAAGCTTAAACCGGATATCCGCCGTCGATTGTAGCCAGCTCGGTTTTGTCTTTCTTTTGTTTGATGTAGAGTGTAAATGCACCTACACCTTCTGTGTCGCCGAAGTGCTCGTTGTAGTCTACAACGAAAGCATTCGGGAAGTGGATTTTACGCACAACTTGATCAGCTGCGATAACTTCCAGTGTTACTTTACGGTAGCTGTCTGCTTTTTCAGCAGGAACCAGAGACCACAGAGCCAGTTTCAGCGTGTCATCCGCGCTGTCACCATCTACTGCTGTGATGATTTTGCCGCTGATGCGCAGCGTGGAGCCTACGTCAGTGGAGCGTGCATTGGAATCGTCCGGTGTATCGGTGTCATAAATAACCGTTTGGATGTTATCCAAGCCCAGCTCGATTGTTTCTTGTCCTTCTACTTTCAATCTGAATCCCATGTGTGTTGCCTCCTTGAAATTAGGTAATATGATGGCGGGAGATGCAGAGCTTCTCCGCGATTTATGTATAAAGGCGGTTCTGGATAGAAACGCCTCTAACATCTTTCGTAGTGCTCGGATCATGATTTGACCGAGCTGGTTCCCTTAGTGATCATGACTTCCAGGTTCTTCACATTACCGTTGAAGACCAGATCGATATGGCACATATTGCTTTTCTCATCAATAATGAAGCTCATATCGTCTCCGTCCTGAATGATCGAGTTAACAGATCCTCTGCTGCTCAGCCACTTGCTCTTCTGACTGCTCGGATTGTTACTGAAGAAGCGGACGATATTTTCGTGTTTGAAGTCCCCTGTCTGGTAGCGCAAAATACGTTCAATGTACGTGCTGACCAGCGTCTTGTAGATGGAGTCAAAACCGTCCTCGGACATCGCCATGCTTCTCGCCTTGTAGACGGTAATCCGGCGGATATCCTTATCCTGGATCTGAGCATTCTCCGACGAGAATACAAAGCCGAAGTTTTTACGGTTGATGGCATCCTTGATCGTGTTGGTGAATCCGGTGATTTCCTTGGCCATCGTCGTCACCGTGCGCAGACTGTTGTCTCCCGCTTCAATGTCGAAGCGTACGCCAGGGAAGTTCTTATTGACCGTTTTGAACGTCTCACGCAGGTATTCAGGACACTGATAGGAAGCGACCAAGCCGGCGGCAACATAGGCTGCACCCACATAAACGCCCTCGATCCACAGCTTGAGAATATCCTCTTTCTCCTTAGAGAGCTGTACACCATCTTCGGTCTGTAGCATTTTGCTGTCGATAATGACACCCGATTTGTCCTTCGGAATAATCGTAAAGTTCGGTACACAAGGAATGGCAAATTCGCTATATTCTCTGCGAACGAGACTGGCACATTTATCGACATATTTGTCGATACCTGCTGTCGCCATACTGTTGAAAGTCGTTTCTTCACCGGATTCAAAGTTAAAGAACATTTGAATTTTGTAATCCTTCACGACTTGCAGCAGCATCGAGAGCGATTCCATAGAATTTCCGCCCTGCTTAACGACCTTCTCGTTACCCTTGAAGCGTTCACGTGAAACCTTTACCTTACCGGCTGCTTCCAGCTCGACGGATGGAACGATACCGAACCAGATCGTGTCGCTGAATTCATTCTTAGCATTCACAGTGTTCAGGTATGTTTCCAGGCGCGGGATATTGCTGCTTTTCACCAGCATGTCCAGCTTGTTGTTCGCCACCAGCATTGTCGGCAGCATGCCTTTGCTCTTCGTTGCATATTGATCGAAGAACATTTTGACACCGAGAATTTTCTCCACAAGCGGCTTAACTGCCTTTACGAAATCGTCCTTGGCATTTTTATAGAACTCCAGATACGTGTTGTAGTTTTGAACTTCAACCGCTGTATCCACCTTGGTCTGAACTGCCGGCAGTGGCACAAACGTGCGAACCACCAAATCCTTCACATAGTCAGAAGGCGTATCTGTGATGGAGTTATAATCCTCTTCGAATACTTGGGAGAGATCGCCAGTGCTGTTCTCATCCAATAACATCAGCTCAGTACTGTCGCTCTTCGGCGCTTCAATAATTTTCAGTTCGCCGCTTTCCCCAATGGAGAGCATACCCACCTGAATCAGCTCGCCGGAGTTTTCCTCTTGGGCGCCACCGAGCAGAAGGCGGGTTTTGATGTCCTCAATTGCCAGTGGGAGCATAGCCATAACATTGTTATAGTTCTGACTCGCTTCCTCGAACATTCCATTCAGCTTGTCACCCATGTCGAGTTTCTTTGGATCGCCATCATCCAGCTTGTCGTATTCACCATACATATAGTGAATCTCTTTGCGGACTTGACGAATATCATCCATGACCTTTTTCGGTGAAATCATATCCAGCAGATTTTCAAATTTGAAATCTACATTTGTAATTCCTTGACTGCGCTTGGTATCGATGAGCGTAAACAACATTTTCAGAAAGTCATTACTTTGATTTACACGAATTTCAGAAATGCTATCCTCATCAATTCCCTCTGGCTTTTTAAGGGTGTAGACGACTTTTTGATTGGCCGCGTTAAAAAACGAATACACGGTTGGTGAAAACTTATCCAAAAATTCGTCAAAGCTGCGCACCAGAAGGTGCTGATTAATTTCCTTGATCTTTTCATCGCTCAAGCTGTCAATACCCTTCACATCACCTACAATGGTGATCAGGTCCAGCTTTTCCGGGTTAATCTCTTCAAAAAGCATTGTACGGTTGGTTTGATAAATGATTTCCATCGCTGTCGGCAAATGAATAAAGTATGAGTTATAGGTCCATTGCTCCATATACGGACACGGGATGTCCAATTTGAAACGGACGAATACTCATTTTTAGTTCTTTTGCCTCCTCCCCCCTACTTAACATTTAAATTCGTCAAAGGATTGAGCTTATACCACATTTACGGTACAGGCATGTAACCTCGAAAATCGGTCCGAAGCGTTATTCGGCTTTTAACGGCAAAGTATACAAATGAGATGTTTTTCAAATTCAAAAGTCAGATAACACAGAAATTTTAAATTTATGATTTCGTATTCCTAACTTCAATCCCAATTTTTGCCGTTGATACGAGAGCTATCATACAAAGTACCCTTCAGTTTTGTCAATTTCTGTAGTCTCAGATTGAAACAGGGCATTTTGACTCATTTTATGCGTGAATACGTAATTTTCATGATATGTTAGACCTGTTTCTTCAGGGAAATATTCACAAATGGAACCCAATTACCGATAGAAGTCCATTGGATATTTCTGATAAGCGTAAAAGAATCAAATTCATGGCTAATGTGAGGTTTATCAGCTGTTTTGATCCTTTATCCCTTATATCCCAAGGATTAGGAGAGTTGATCCCCCCATGTTGGTCTCGACGATGGAGGAGCTTATGTTCAGAATAAGGAAACTAGGGATTATTGTTTTCATGACTTTTGTACTATTTTTACAAATGGGCTTAAATGGGGGCATTTGCACTGTAAATCAGGCTAATGCAGCATCTTTGGGTGCTGTCCCGATCGAGGGTTATGATGCCGTTTTTGTATTGGATACCAGTTATTCCATGAGGGATACTGATCCTGAGGGCATTGCTGCCGAAGTCATCAATATGTTTATGGATTTGAGTGATGCAGACCGCACACGCGTAGGATTCGTTGCCTACAATCACAACGTGGTCGCCTCGAAACCACTGACTACGATTGCCGTGGCAGCGCAAAAATCCCAAATCCAGCAGGATATCAGAACGCTAAACCGTTCCGGTTATACGGATTTGGGACTTGGGTTGCGCAAAGGCTCGGAGCTGCTAGCGGCAGGAGCATCCCAAGGGCGTCAGCCTTTTATGATTCTATTGTCAGATGGAGAGACTGATTTTGGTGCCTCCTCTGGTTCCCGATCTAAAGGTGACTCCAATAACGATGTGTCCTCTGTCATCAAATCTGCACAGACCAAGGGATATCCGGTGTACACGATTGGTCTGAACCATGATGGCACAGTGAACCGACAAGAACTCGAACGGATCGCTTCTCAAACGGGTGGAGCTTCTTTTATTACGAGTAGTGCCGAGGATCTGCCGGAAATTCTGAACCGTATTTTCGCCAGTCAAATTCGCTCCAAGCTCGTTCCAATTGCTGCAATTACGACCACTGGCGAGATGCAAGAATTAACTGTAACTCTACCTGATTCTAGTATGGAGGAAGCCAATCTGGTGCTTTTGTCGGAGCATCCCCTTCTGGAAACACAGCTATATTCCAATTCAGAAAATGTCCGCAGGTACAAGTCGAGCCGATATGCGATTTTAAAAATCGAGCATCCACAGGCAGGTAAAGTGAAGTTGAAACTACGGGGCATACGCGGGGATTTGGTAAAAATCAATTTACTTGGCAGCTATCGACTGGAAGCCGAAGCTACCATGGGAGGAAAGCAAGCAACGGCAACTCATGGCGACAAGCCTGTGCAGTTGCTGAAAGGTCAAGCCACACCGTTTCAAGCTCAGCTCCTGTTACCCGACAGTCAAAAGCTTACGGATGAAGCCGTATATACGTCTCTCCAAGCCCATATTATAGTTACTCCAAAGGGGGGCACAGCCAAAAAGGTGCCTATGACCTATAAGTCAGGAGCCTTCCATACCGAATATGCGTTCCCTCAAACCGGGGATTATACATGGCAGCTATCCCTGGATAGTCCGCAATGGTACCGTAAGGGAACTGTACATAAAGTTCACGCGGCCAATGCAGCGCCACAAGTCTTGAAAGACCTGACGATTCGCCTGGTAAAAGAAGACGGCGATTCCCGTCGAAGTTTATCGGATTTTATCATTGACCCGAATCATGACAAGCTGAACTATAAGCTGGATTCAGAAGCCTCTGGGGATGCGGTCCATGCTGAGATTAACGGTAATGATCTGCTGCTATCCGAGCTCCACACAGGTGACACTCAGCTAAAGATTACCGCTACCGATCCGGAAGGCGCATCCAGCAGCGCTACACTAACCGTTTCCGTACAATCCCGGTATACAGCCATTAAGTGGACGGTAGCCATCAGTGTCGTGGTAGCCGCTTTTCTGTATTGGTTCTTGCGGCCGAAGCCGCAGTTTGCCGGAAGAATCGAAGGATATTTTCTCGCTACAGCAAGTGGACAGGAGATTCCGGTAAAATCTTGGCCGCTCACCTCCTTTCCGGGTCGTAAGGTCAGCTTACAGGAGTTGTTCCGTACGCTTGACGTTCACGAACCGTTGCCAGAAGCGGAACGGATTCTATTTTCCGCAGGCAAAAAAGGGAGCCTAATCGTGAAACATGATACACGCTGTGCCTTACAGCATGGAAAGATCAGATTAGCCCGCAACAAAAAAGCGGTCATGGAGTACAGCGACAAACTGTACATTACATTCGAGGATGGTGTGACTGAAATCGAGCTGCGATACAAAGCGATTAAACCGAATACTTCAGTGTACACCGACCATATCCAAGCTCCGACAGGATAATGTCCGTTCAACGTAAAAAAAGAGAAGCACCGTCTCTTACGATTAACGAACCGTAAGAGTAGGGCGCTTCCCTTTTTTTATCCAATATTCCGCACGTAGTGCGGCTTTAAACCATCGAAGTGAGCGGCAACGCTTGTTAGCCTGTACCTCCAGACCACGCCGAATGACATACGGCAGCAGAGAAAGTCCCGCATTTTCAATCTGAATCCGCTCGGAATGATCTGCAAACAATCGGCCTGGCACATCTGGCGGAGGTGTTCCTTTTCGGCAATAATACAGCGTGGCGGCCAAACTATAGATATCCGATACAGGCCCCTGCTGCGAACGATTAGAGTAAAATTCCAGCGGAGAATAGCCCGCCGTGGTGAAGATCGGATGCTCTTTACCTTCAAAATGCACAGCCGAACCAAAATCAATCAGCTTGATGTTGCCATTTTCCCCAATCATAATGTTGCCCGGCTTAATATCCCGGTGAATAATTCCTTTGTCGTGAATGTACTCCATGGCATCAATTAAAGGTAGCACCGTGTGGTACAAAAAAGTGGGATCATACGTTGGCACAGCCTCTTCTTTCATCATTCGATCCAATGTCTTGCCTGCACAGTATTCCATGACCAGATAGGCAGTTCCATTTTCCTCAAAGTGATCTATATAACCGACAATTCCCGGATGACTTAACTCCTTCAACATTTGCCCTTCACGCAAAAAATAATGCATAAACTCCACGTATTTGGATTGCATAGAAGCACCGCAAGTGACCGTTTTTCGATCCATCCCCCGCAAAGCCAGTGCATTCGGAAAAAATTCCTTAACAATGACCTTTTCTCGGTTATCCAACAGCCTTGCCGTATACACGATGGCCAGCTCACTGCGGGACAAGGCGCTTCGAATTTGATATGTATTTCGCAGCTTCGTATTGCGGGCAAGCAGATTCCCGCTTGTATCCACGATCATGACTCGTCCTCCTGTCAGGTTCTTAGCTTATGTCTTTTGTATATATCGGCTTATTACACATCTTTTTATTATACCGTAAAATAGATTATTGGAAAAACAAATAACCTGCCATAATCTCCCTTAGAGAAATGATGACAGGTCTTTTGGCATTCATCTGGTTCTTTTTTCTCAAATCGTTTAACCCAGTTTCGTTCCGGGCTTCATGCTGCGCACACTGTTCGTATTTTTCTTCCGTTCACTGCGCAGTTTGCCTTTGCCTTGTTCTGGAGTGCGAATGGTGAGGGCAATTAGGAACGATACGACACACAGCACAGCAATCGTGGTAAAGGTCGGGATGAATCCACCGAGCAAGGCTGCAATAAATGACCCCGCCAGCGCACCGAGGCCAAAGCCTTGATACACAATACCATAGTTTTTGCTTTGATTTTTCAGACCGAAGAAATCAGCTACAATGGCAGGAAAGACTGTAATGTTGCCGCCGAAGCAAAAAGCAATTCCTGCTACACAGGCAAAGAATAAACCATAATTCAGCGGTACCAGACTCAGCACTGTGACTGCGACCGCCGTTGTCAGCAACGCACCCGCTACTACTTTCAGACGACCTACTTTATCCGATAGTGCACCCAGTATGATCCGGCCCGCCGTGTTGAAAATTGCGACCATAGCGACCGCATTAGCAGCTGTTGCTACATCTAGGCCGGCCATCCGTACGCCGATATCTTTGACTACCCCAATCAGGTAGAGACCACTCATACAAGCGGTAAAGAACATTACGAACAACAGATATGCCTGCTTGGTGCGCAGCATTTCTTTGACGGTGTAATCTCGCTGTACAACCCCATTTTGTACCGAAGGCTTGTTCACAACTACAGCTTCTCTTACCAGGAAAGAACCACCCACAATCATGATCAGCACGATCATTCCCCAATATAAAAACGCTTGTGATACGCCAACGGACTGAATCAACGAACCATTAATATACTTGAATATAAGACTGCCTGTTCCATATGCCCCAACCGAAATACCGGAAATAAGTCCTTTTTTCTCAGGAAACCACTTAATCAGATTCGACAATGATGTAATATATGCCGTTCCATCCGCAAAACCTACGACAATACCCACCAAAATGTAAAGCAGGGACAGCGATGTTACCTGCGAACTGAGCATAAGCCCTGCTCCTAACACGACACCTGCACACAAAATCAAACGACGTAGTCCCCATTTATCCTGTAGTTTGCCTGCGAATAATGTAGCAAACGCCAGTGCAAAACTGGTAATTGAAAATGTAATGGCAACCGAACTGAGGTTCCAGCCAAAGCGGTCCACCAACGGTTGATTAAATAAACTCCATGTGTAAATGGTTCCTAATCCCATCTGGACAATTATCGTTCCAAGCACGACAAGCCAACGATTTCCGCTGTTTGTTTTCATATAAATCTCCTCTTTTCATTCCGGCTCTACAGCGTCAGTTTGTTATCATGATAACCGGGAATCCAGTACGCTTTGCGCCTGTGGAGGAGCAAGTCTGTAAGGATTCTCTCTACATCGATTATTATAACCCTGCATGTTAGCCAGAAATCGTTTGAGGAATGAAATGCACATATAGCGGAATGAAATGCCTTTAAAGTCGCATAATTTGCCGAAATTCCTTGGCTTTACTACGGCTCACCGGAATCTCTGCTTCTAGTCCACGCAAACGCAGGAGATACGTATGGTTGAACCAAGGTACAATTTCACGGATCTGCGATAGATTCACCGTGTATGAACGGTGACAGCGGAAAAAGTCCTGCTGCGGCAGCCGGGCATGAAATTCCGAAATGCTCATCGGCATCGTATATTCTTCGTGCCTTGTAAAGACACGGGTCACCTTTTCCTGCGCACACGCATAGTAAATATCGTTCGCATCCGTCACAATGATTTTGTCATTTTTCAGCAAATTAATACGACCTGGCGCAGCAACAGTACTGGCTTCAGCAGCTCGGGATTGTGCAGTCTGGACAGGCTCCTGTATTGGAACGTTCTGCTGCTCATAAGCATTTTCCAGCTTACGCAGCATAGATGCGATCCTTTTTTCATCATATGGTTTGAGGATGTAATCGAACGCCTCCAGCTCAAAGGCTTGCGCCGCATGTTCTTTATAGGCGGTCGTAAAAATAATATAGGGCTTTTTGGCAAATTTGCTAATGTTCTGTGCCAGTAGCATCCCGTCCAATGAAGGAATGTTAATGTCCAGAAAGATCGCGTCCGTCTCCTGATCTTGCAGAAACCGAAACACATCTAGCCCATCCTCGAAACTATCGGTCACCTCAATGTTGCTATGAGTCTGAATAAGATACTCCAGCTCTTCACGCGCCGGAAGCTCGTCTTCTACAATTATGGCCTTCATGACTTCTCCTTTGGTATGTCAAAATAAACTTCGGTGCCCGGTTCATGCTTCAGAATAATAACTCCTTCGCCGTACATAAGCTTGAGCCGTCTGTGCACATTGTACAAGCCGATCTGTTTAGCCGGAACCCGATCATGATACAGGTTATCCACAACATCATCCCGTATACCTACCCCGGTATCTGCTACAGAAATGCGCACCTTTTCTCCACGATCCTTTACAGAAATGGTTACTGTACCTGATCCTTTTTTCTTGAGAATTCCATGATTAATCGCATTCTCAACCAGGGGCTGGATAATAAGACTTGGAATACGCACAGACACCTCATCCATTACATACTCTACCTGAAGTCGGTTGCCGAAGCGTGCTTTTTCAATTTCTACGTAATCAGACACCTGCTGAAGCTCCTTATGAATTTCGATCAAATCATCATTCAGCTCCAAATTATAGCGCAGATAGCCCGATAAATTAATGATCAGCTCTCGTGCCTTATCCGGCTTGGTGCGTGTCGTAGAGGCAATGGCGTTCAGCGCGTTAAACAGAAAATGGGGATTAATTTTCGTTTGGAGCGCCTTTAGCTCGGCTTTATTCGCGGCTTCCTTAATTTGCTCCACACGTGACACTTCCATTAACGTGGAAATGATTTGAGACAAGCCAATCGCCATCGTTTGCAACGGATACGTGATTTTGTAAGCTTTGCGATAGTAAATCTTCAAGGTGCCGGTTACTTCTCCCCGCTCCTCTAAAGGGATAATGAGCAGAGACTGGATTTGGGGTGTTTTATCGTCTGCAATATGGTTGCGGATCGTGATTTTACCGCTGCGGATCGTCGTTTTAGTCACATCGCTAATGATCTCATCTCCGATGTGATAACGCTCTTCGCCAAAACCGACATAGGCCAGCACATCTCTGGTATCCGTAATCGCCACCGCGTCTGCCTTGATATCTTCTTTTATGATCGAACAAATGGTGTGTAAGGATTCCGCATTAATGGAGCGGAAATAAGGCAACGTCTTATTGGCAATGTCCAGTGCCAGCTTGGCCTGTCTGGCCGCGATATTCTCCTTTTCCCCCTCCACACTCTGGATCAACAGAACGATTAAACCGATACTGACTTCTCCGATAATCATCGGTAGACCAATCTTAGAAACGATGTCCACTCCAAGGTTATGGGGTTGTGCCATCACCAGAATGAGCAGCATCGTCAATGCTTCGCAGACCATACCTGCGGCGATACCGACTAGCCATCTCTTGGAACGGTTGACCCGGCGGCCGATGTATCCTGACACCACACCTGCCAAAATACTTGTAATCAGACACGGAATCGAGGTCACTCCCCCGATATCAATTAGATAACGATGGATACCTGATACAATACCTGTAACGATCCCAACCCATGGTCCGAACAAAATACCGCCTGCCATAATTGCAATGATTCGAACGTTAACAAGCGAACCTTCGACTTCAATCCCGGTGTAGGTGCCGAACAGCGCAAACATACAAAAGATCAATGTTAATATGGCCAGCTCTGCCGGAGAATGGCTGTTCTTTTGCAAGGTTTCCTTAAAGCGCGGGATACGTGTAATAAAAAATAAACAAATCAGTAACAACGCTGCGCGCTCAAATAGCTGCATCAGCATTTCCAACAAGGCGTTCACCTGCGTTCCTCCCAAATAAAAACGGATATGCCTACATAGGTTGTGTTATCGTGTACGTCGTTCATACACACCATACCCAAGTATCATCAAGCCACATACAAATAAAATAATAACAAATATATTATCAACAAAACTCGGCATGTCAGGTTTCGGCATAGACATGCCCGAATTATTCAATTTAACAGGGACGGAATTCGCAGCCCATTGAATGACGGATATAAAGCGCTCCATCGTATATATCACTCCGCTACCCAATAGGCTCAACACGCCGATCAACAAATATTTAAGCTCCATAAGAATTTATCCCCCCTTAGTTACAAAGCATTTAAACTGCCACAAATTATACCATCAACTTCCATCTAATTATAGCTTCTAGAAATCCCATCTTCATTTCCCTTCTTCAAACACAGTAAAAAACCGGAGAGTACCGCTAGATAGCGATAATCCCCGGATCTCTAGTCCGATAATGAAGCATTTCGGTTATTTGCTTTTGCTGATTTCGATAGGAATGTTGTCCTCCTTCTGATCATGTACCAATTCTTTTAATTGGATAATCAACGCCTCCAGCTCACTAAACCCGGTCACCATATTGGAGGTTATATTTCGTTGCTCCTCTACTCCAGCCAAAATTTGTTCTGACGCTGCACTCGCTTGTTCCGTTACACTTGAAAATTCCGTCATTTCTTGAACAACCTGAGATGAGTATTGCTGCATGCTATTCGTACTGTTTTCCACATCTACGGCCTGCTGCAACACTTTATTGGCATTTTGCAGGATATCCTCCAGTACAATTTCGGTCGAATGTGCCGATTCCATACTTTGCTGTAGCCTTTGCTGTCCCATGTCAAATTGACTTACGACAGAATCCATCTGAGTTCTCAGTTGAGCCAAGATACCTTCCATCGCTACCGAGGTGTTCCCTACCATTTCAGCCAAATTACGCACTTCTCCAGCTACGATGGCAAATCCTTTTCCATGCTCTCCCGCTCTGGCGGCCTCAATGGATGCATTCAAGGACAGCAAATTAGTTTGTTTTGAGATTTGAGTAATATCTTTAAGCATGGCAGACATGCTATCACTTTGTACTTTAAACTCGTCCAGTTCTTCTTTGGTACGACTCATGACCTGACCCAAATCCTTGATTTGAGACGTTAATGCCAGCAGTTGACTACTCCCTCTGTCCCCGGCATTTTTCGTATCTTCGGAAAGCTGCTTCAGTTCTCGGGAATGATCAGCTACCTCTCGCACGTGCTGGTCAGATTGGGCCAAGTTATCCGTAACCTCGGTGATATTCGAAGCTTGCATTTCTACCCCTTTGGCAACCTCCTGAAACCCGATAGCGACTTCATTCGTCACGCTGCCCGTAGCATCCACTTGATTCCTGAATCGTTCTGTAAAGCTATGCAATCCAGCCACTGCTTGTTTAACTTGCTCAAACAGAAATTCAATTCGTTGCCTTGTAGCATCGATATCTTTATTTTGCTCTTCACTTTTCTTAAACTGCTTTTGATTTAACACCGATACCACTAACAGTAGTAAACCAATGAGTAAAACAATAATAAACTCATGCACATAGCGCAAAGAACCGGTAGCTGGGGGAACTGCGGGCGTACCGATTGTTATTTGCACAAAAATATTACAGAGATTTAAGGTCATAGCTACCAGAAAATATCGGTAAGACGGATACAGCAGAAACAAAGAGCAAATTAATATGGTGGTCACTACCTCGACGCTAGATAAGTTCAAAAATATACACATTAATACGCTAAAAAACGTAGTAATCCATGGAATAAGGCGGATTCCTTTCTTTTTCATATTCAGGATCGTTAAAACTGCCGCGACTACAAATCCTACACCATTAGATACCCACATCGAGGGATTAGATAATGCCGGGACGATGCCGCTCAAGGCCATAATCCAAAAAATAATGATCACCAATTTGTTTCTTTGCCACAACAATTCACTCGTTCTGTCCATGATTGTGTACGCGCTCCTTAGATATATATTAGGTATTTATAAAATAAAAATGTAAATGCCATACTTTATATATCGTCATATCAGAACACGTAGTGAATGAAAATCGTACAAACACCACATTCCTTTTAAACACAAAATCACAACAGGACAACTTTTTTAAAGAGAAAGAGTATGTAATTGTAAATAAATGAATGCAAAAAATCGCTCCCAAGCAGGGAGCGATTTTGAATTCATTTTTGATGATCTTCGCAATTGGAAAAGGTTCATGTACCAGCTGACAACATTAGGATTCCTTGTTTTCGGAAGCCTCTTCAGCGCCTTCGGTTGCCGCTGCATCACCTTCCACAGCAGCATTTTCTACTTCAACTGCACGCGGAACGATAATAGAAGCAAGCAGTTCTTCTTCAGGGACGTGCAGCGTTACTCCTTTAGGGAGCTTCAAGTCGCTAGCGCTCAGCTTGTCGCCAACATCCAGTGCGGATACATCTACCTCAATGGTAGATGGTAAATCAGCAGGAAGACCTTCGACTTCTACTTCCGTTTCCTGAACTTGCAGAATACCGCCTGTTTTTGTACCTACAGGTGTACCCTGATAATCAATAGAAACACGCACGCGAAGCGGTTTATTTTTGGAAATTTTCAGAAAATCCGCATGCAACCATTGGTTGTCACGCTGTTGATAATCTTTAATAATAACTGGAATGGTTTCTCCACCCTCTACAGTGAGGTTGAACACCTCTGAACGTCCGGTTCTGACTACTTTATTAAATTCCTTGGCATCGACATGTACAGGGGTTCCTTCAAGCTCAGAGCCGTAAACCACAGCTGGAATCCGTCCTTTTAACCTCAATTCACGAATAGCCGAACCCTTCTTCTCTGTTCTCGGCTGGGCGGTCAGTTGAATACTTCCTCCATTAGAACTCATGATATACAACCTCCTTCAGGTTACCTTACAAATGATTTTCCTCCAAGAATCTTGCCTGTTTACCAGTCGTACTACAGGATATAAGCCAGCAAGCTGGCAAAACTAAACAAGTCCATAATTCTATTTTACCCCTTTTTTCTGAAACTGACACACGTTTGCATAAAAAAATAGCATTTCTCGAAATGATCGAAAAATGCTACTTGCGTGTATATAGCGACCAAGCATACAAGTCTATCCGGCCCGATTATCATTTACCAGTAGCAAATATTCTTCTCTGCCACTATGAATCAATACCTGCATCACAGACTGGTTCGGGTCTATATCAATATATCGATCTGCCTCCACATCCTTGGCATCCCAGTGATTAAGCCGGACAATGTAGCCGATTCGCTGTATATCAGGGGCCACCTGAATACGCGCTACTGCACGACCATCATCCAAATCACGGAATTCGACATGTCCGTCGCGGTGCCCCGTTCCCCATACCCATACGTTCCAGCCAGTGTATTGCCGATCCGCACGCTCGTAGATCAGTTCAATCGTGCGAAATGGGGCGACTTCACTATCTTTTCCAAGCTGGACATCTGTCAACGCTATGGCTGTACCTGCAATTTCTTGATCTGTCCCTTCATCCGAGTCTTCCAATTCGTTCTCCGCCTGACGATTAGCCTGATCTTGTTCAGTCACAAATGAGACTCGTGCAGGTTCTTCCTGATCATATAACACCATCATCGACCAACGTGATACGGTTACACGATGGCCTACGACTTCATACCGTGTCTCATTACCAGCCCCGTGTGCGTCCACGACCACATGCCAACGATCCGATTCCGCAGGCAATGCTATCGTCTGCTCTGCATCCGAGCCGTTATAAATCACCACAATATGATTCCAGGCATCACCGTTAGCATGGTGCCTCAAAGCAAAAGCCACCACATGCCCACTGCTTTGCAGCACTTCCATGTGCTGCTCCACCAGCTCACGATGATCCATTCGGAATGCCGGGTGGCTGCGTCGCAAAGCAATTAAGCCTTGGTAGTAATCAAACACTGGGCGAAACCTCGCCTTGTTATCCCAACGGATGGCATTGACTACATCTGAGCTTCGGTAGCTATTATGGTCTCCACATTTGGAGCGCAGCAGTTCATCCCCTGCATGAATAAAAGGAATACCTTGAGATGTGAGTACCATGCCGTTAGCTAACAGGGACTTGCGTACGGTTTCGTCCTCTAGCAAGTTATTTTCATCCAGTTCCCAATACGGGTCTGCTTCGGCAACAGCTTGTTCAGGTGTCCTCCCATCCTGTGGCTTCCCCTGCTCCCATTGTGGAAAACGACAATGCTCCCGCAAATGTCTTACCGTCAAAATTTTATCCCACAGATTGAGATTATCGTGGGCAGTTACATAATTGACGGTCTCCGATGGCTGAGCTGTGAAATCATGAATAGCCCCAAAAGCACCTTTAAGCACCTGTTCCTCCTGATGTTCTGCACCTGTGGCAAACCCGCTCCCAGTACCGTCGCTATCCCCCTTAATAGCAGAACGGTAGTTGTCGTTAAAAACAGCAAAGCCTTTGTCCCGTTGCGTTCCTTTTAGCGTAAGCAAGGGTTGCGGAGATTCTCCTCCCGTCCAAGGCTCACCATAGATAAGCAGATCCGAACGCACTTCAGAGCGAACTTCTTGCGTAAGCCGCACCACGGTTGGGGTATCAATCAGACCCATCAGATCAAATCGAAAGCCGTCTATATGATATTCCTCTGCCCAATAGCGTAGTGAATCCTTGATATACTTGCGCACCATCGGACGTTCGGTTGCCACCTCATTACCTACCCCTGATCCATTGGTGAGCTGCCCTTGTTCATCTGTACGGTAATAATATCCAGGTACAACAGGCTCAAATGGCCCCTGTTCCACCGAATAAGTATGGTTGTACACAACGTCCATAATGACACCAATGCCGGCAGTATGCAAAGACTGTACCAGCAGTTTCAGCTCTCGTATGCGTGTCTCCGGATCAGCCGGATTGGAAGAATAAGACCCCTCCGGCACATTATAATGCTGCGGATCATAGCCCCAGTTATATTCAGTATCTAATTTCGCAAAGTCATTCACCGTATGAAAATCAGCTACTGGAAGCAAATGAACATGTGTAATGCCCAGCTCCAGTAGATGATCCAGCCCGATGCTGTTCCCCTCAGTATCCTTCAATCCCGTATACGTAAAGGCCTCAAACCGTCCCTGAGCAGCAGATAAGTCTTTTTCCCCCGTATTAAAATGGGTATCCATCGAAAAATCACGTACATGAAGCTCATAGAGAATGGCATCCGTCGGCCGCTTAAGTGGAGGCCCCGCATCCAATTCCCATCCGTCCGGGTTGGTTTGAGCCAAATCAATGATCGCTGTACGCTGCCCGTTGGCTGATACCCCTGTGGCATATGGATCGGCAGCATAATGAATGGTGTTGTCCGCCCACTCCAGCCTGTACATGTAATAATATTTGTTCCAATCCCCTTCCAGCTCTATAGACCATACACCTTGATCATCACGGTTCATGAGAAATTCTTGACCACCGTCGTGCTCCTGAACGTTCCCCTCCTGATCGTACACCCCCGCATCGTTATACAACGCTATATGGACCTGCTGCGCAGTCGGTGCCCATACCTTGAACTTGCTGCCCACAGGCGTATAAGTAAGACCCAAATCATAGCCTTCATATATGGGATATGTTGTGTGCTCAAGCTCTTTGAGCTGATTGAAATCTGACATTCCTGTTCACCACCCATTTCTGTACATCGGCATACAGCCTCTGTTCATCCATCATTTATGATGTTTATGACTTGTCAATATACCTCAGGATTTTGTAAAATCTTCACCTAATAGGCTATCAAAATAAGACAAGCTTGAAAAGCTGGATGATTTAAATAAGGATGACGCTTCCATTTCAACGCACACTCCATTTTATGACAAAACCATGAACAGGCTACAGCTTTTGCCCTCAAGCATAACAATAATTTCCTAGATTTCATCACTTATCGCTAAATAAGTACGTTAAAAAACACGTTAGAAAAGTCAGGACAATCTACGGTTATCCATTTCAAAAATATCGTCTGCAATCCGCATGGTAGAACTTCGGTGCGAAACAAGGACAACCGTTTTATCTTGCTGCTGTTCCTTTAACGATTTTAAAATAATCGCCTCGTTCAGGCTGTCCAAATTGCTGGTAGGCTCGTCGAGCAGTAAGAGAGGCGCATTATGGACAAAGGCTCTCGCCAACCCCAAGCGTTGGCGTTCTCCACCGGACAGCCTGTCCCCCAATTCTCCAACTCGGCTGTCATACCCTTGAGGCAAGGTCATAATAAAATCGTGCACTGATGCCTTACGTGCTGCTTCCACAACCTGCTCATGCGTAGCATCAGGCTTTCCGATTTTGATATTAGCTGCAATTGAATCATCAAACAGGAACGTATGCTGGTCTACATAGCTCTGTAACCCTCTCAAATGTCGGGTCCCAATTTCCTTCAAATCGTGTCCGGATAGCAAAATTCCACCTTGCTGCGGGTCCCTAAATCGCATCAGCAACTTCAGCAGCGTAGACTTACCAGAGCCGCTTTTACCCTGAATGCCTAAAATCCGCTTATGCGGTATCGTGAGACTTACATCATTCAGCACCGTTTGACCATCGTATGCAAAAGTCACCTTATCTACTTGTGCCCCAGTAAAGGCAACACTCATCCCTTCGATATTTTCCTCTACCTCCGGGGTTTCCTCCAATAGACTCAACACTCGTTCCCCGCTCGCCAGCGTTTGAAGCAAATTGTTGGACAAATTGCTCAGTGCGACGACAGGACCAAATGAACTAAACAGGGCAATGACAGAAATTAGCATACCTGTAAAGTCAACCTGACCATTAGACATACCGTACAATCCAGCCAGCAGCATCAAGAATGAGAATCCAACTACAGCCGCATCTGTGATGGCTCTTGTGATACCTTCATGATGCTTCAAGTCCTTCTGCTTGGCATCCAATTGATCCGTACGACGGTTAATCTCATTCAAACGTTGTTCTCCTTGCCCATATTGCACAATTTCCTTCATACCCCGTAAGCTGTCCAAAAAATAACTGCTCAGCTTGCCAAAGCTACTTCGGTATTCCATCCCCTGACGTTTGCCCATACGTGACGTGAGTAAAGGAATAAATAAACCGACAGTTAGGTAAGCAAGCGCAGCAAGCCAGCCTAATAGAGGCTCATAAGAACCGATAAAAAACACCATGAGTAGTGAAGTGATGATGCCGATTATAACAGGCGCTATCGTATGCGCATAAAATACTTCCAGTAGCTCAATATCACTCGTAATGAGTGAAATCAGATTCCCCTTGTCCTTGCCTTCCAATTTGGCTGGAGCGAGTCTACGCAGGGCTTGAAGTACCTTATCACGCAGTACAGCCAGCAGCTTGAAAGCGAGATAATGACCACTCATTTGCTCACCATAACGGAATACGCCGCGTAGTACGGCACAAACCACGATCGCCGTCAGCAAAAACGACATGGTGTAGCCTGTCGTGATGCCCGTTGCTGTAAGCAGAGCTAGGGCTCCAAACACTATAATGCCAATAGCACAAACAAAACCAAGCACTCCTGTAACAATCGTGATGAGTAGCACAGGTAAAAGAGGCCCCGCCAATACCAATAATTGGCCCATGATCCGTAATCCATGTCTACGCATATACAGCCCCTCCTTTTACAAACTGCTCTACCCGGTGTTGACTGAGATACATCTCCGCATAATGTCCCTGCTGGCTCAACAGCTCATGATGCGTTCCCGATTCTGCCACCAAACCGTTTTGCAGCACATAGATACAGTCGGATTGAACTACGTTTTCCAGTCTGTGAGAGATAAGAATCACTGTTTTTTGACCTGCCAGCGCATGTATAACCTCCATAATGCCTTCCTCACTTTCACTGTCAATGTTAGAGGTGGCCTCGTCAAAAATGTACACACGACTATCATGCAGCAATGCTCTGGCTAGTGCTAGCCGTTGGCGCTGTCCTCCTGACAGATTTGCCCCTTGCTCCTCCAGTTCTGCTTCCAGTCCTCCTTCTGAAAGGATAAAATCATACAGCTTCACTTGTCGCAAAGCTTCCAGCATTTGTTGCTCATCCGCGTGCTCATTGCCCATTTTTAAATTTGCTTCCACTGTGCCTTTAAAAATATAGCTGTTAAAACCGATCCAGGTCATGTGACGCATGCGGCTTCCTTCTGAAATATCGGTAAGCTCTTTTCCTCCAATCGTCAGACTTCCTCGATACCCCTCGTGATGCCCAACGATCAATCCGGCTACCGTACTTTTACCAGAGCCTGATTCCCCAACAATTGAAACAAAGCTGCCCTGGGGAATATCCATGGATATATTTCGTAAGGTATCTCTTTCGTCGTAGGCGAAACTCACCTGTTCCAGTCGAATATCTGTGTTTTCTATGCTTTCTTGTCCTTGTATAAGATCCTCAGTACTCAACATTTGAAATATTTTGTCGCTTGCTGCCATTCCGTTCATGGCGATATGAAAGTAAGAACCCAGCAGACGCAGAGGAATGAAAAATTCTGCCGACAGCAAAACAATGATGATTGCTCCTGCCAAGCCAATATGGCCTGAAGAATATTCGCTTACCGCGACCAGTACACCCGCAGCGGCACCACCAAATGCGATAAGATCCATAATGGCCACGGAGTTAAGCTGCATAGTCAGCACTTTCATCGTCATTTTTCGAAAATCCTCCGCTGCTGTGTTCATTTCCTGATGTTTATCCTGGTCTGTTCCGTACATTTTGAGCGTAGTCAGACCTTGTACATTCTCCAAAAAGCTGTGGCCCAGATTGACGTAACTGCCCCAATATTTCCGAAAAAGCTTTTTAGCCATCCTCATAATGACAATGATCGACACTGGAATTAAGGGAACGCAGATCAATAGTATAATGGCTGCTTTGAAGCTGACAAAAGAGAGGGTGATGAATAACGTTACGGGGGCAAGCAGACTGTAAAATAGCTGAGGCATGTATCTACCGAAATAGGTTTCAAGCTGCTCTACCCCTTCTACAGCAACCTGTATAACCCCCGAGGTGGAGGTATGATCTGTATATGCGGGTCCCATTTTGAGCAACTTGCCGTAAATTTGCGAGCGCAGCGTTTTTTTAGCATTTACCGAAGCACGATAGGATAACATACTGGCTGCATAATTGCTCAGACAGCGAACTGCAATAGCAGTAATAACAATGACCGTCATAGATAGAATCAGCTTGCGAGTCACTTGTCCTTCCCATGCCTGCTGCATAACAAAGGCCATAGACAACACAGCGGCTATACTCCCCAAAAGACCGATCCACTGCACAAGCACACCCAAGACGATATATTTCCGAGAATGTTCCACTAGACCGAGCAGACGGCTGTCGACCATTTTAGACCTTTTTTTCAGAGTAGGTGCAGGTGAAGATGAAGACGTTTTTTCTGCTGCAGCGTTTCCCACTGTTCCGATTCGGAATATAAAGTAATAGTATTTAAAAAGGATGACCAAGACGATGAGCGTTCTGCCCCACACATTAGGGGTGAAAATAAAGCCTGTAATCAGCATCGCTGACGCTAAGCCCAATGTCGTGATTTTCGTAGACAGCTTCAACGACCTTGTTTGAACAAAACTCTCTAGATGCTTTTGGTACAGAGCGGTATTCGAAAACCACTGGTGAATCCTTTCGGATCCCCGCATAAAGAAAAAGGTCGCTAGCAGCAGAAACGGTGTAGTCGGTAGCAACGGTAGCACTACACCAATAACTCCAAGCGCCAAAAATAAAAACCCTAAGGTAATATAGATCGGTTTCACTATAATCCTCCCTAATACTTATAATAGTAATGATTTCATTTTATAGATAATGATAATCATTATCAATATAAACAATTTAAGCAGGTTGTTATGTGATGTAAATCACGCATATAAAAATCCTCTTGAAGCACATCTCTACAGAACACGTTAGTGTTGATGTGGATGCTTTATCTTCAAGAGGATTATCGAAAATAGATGTTGATAATTCGTTGTTTTATGAATTTATAATATCATATTGCTCCAATATCTGCCGATGTAACGGGTGATCTGCGGTTATGGAAGTATAACGCGTCAGCGCCACACCCAGTCCTTCACTGCGGATCACCTGCTGAAGCTCGACTGCCTCGGGGTCTTCCGTAATATCAAATTTACAGGCAGCCGCCATTCCTAACGCCAGATGATCCGTCGGGATGCCATACTCCTGCGCTTGCAGCGCGGGACGTACAAGACGGTCATTGGGAGACAGCTTACGCAACGGTGAACGTCCGACTCGAGTAACATCGTCTGTCAGATTAGGGTTGCGGAAGCGATCCAAAATTTTAGAGATGTACTTCTTATGCTCCCCTTGATCCAAACCGAAGCGCTTCACAAGCACTGCTCCTGTCTCCTCCAGTGACCCTTGTATCGAATCCACCACCTTGCTATCCTTCATGGCCTCCTGGATGGTAGCATAACCTGCGGTATAACCAAGATAGGCTGCCACGCAATGCCCCGTATTCACCGTGAACAGCTTTCGTTCAATGTAAGGCTCTAGATCCTGCACGTACAGGATGCCTTCGATTTCTTCATGCTCAGGTGCCATTTGTGAACGATCCACCACCCACTCGTAAAAAGGCTCTACCTGCACATGTAACGGGTCCTCGTGGTGTTGGATCGGCACAATCCGGTCTACAGCAGCATTGGGGAAATATACCGAAGCCTCTGCCTTGGCACGAGTCGCCTCATCCAGTAGCGCAAAAACATGCTCTTTCAGTTGGGCGCTGCCTCCGATTGCATTTTCGCAAGCAATCACATGCAGCGGGCCTGCCCCTCGCTCCACCCGCCGCGCTATTCCCTCGGCAATACCTGCTGCAATATGCCTGAGGATGCTAACCCCTACCGCGGTCGTTACCAGATCAGCATGGTCTACCGCATCCGCTACAGCGGATGCATCTCTGCCGTCAATCGCCGTTACATTCGTGACCAGCTCCGTATCCTTTGTATCATTGGCTAGCTCTACGGTGTATTGTTTACGACGACGTAACTCGGATACAAGGGTGTCGTTGACATCTGAAAAGACAACCTCATAGCCTGCACGCGACAGAATCAATCCGATAAAGCCGCGACCAATATTTCCTGCTCCAAAGTGGACGGCTCTCATAGCTCCATCTCACTTTCGAACAGATCTATAATTTCCTGTGGGGTCACCGCGTTGCGAAGTTTATCCATATTTTCTTCCTCCGCACACACCACAGCGATACTCGTCAAAATCTCCATATGATCGCCGCCTTGTGCTGCAATGCCGATTACCATGTATGCTTTTTCTTCCCCAAAATCTATGCCTTGTGGAAACTGAACGATGGAGATGCCTGTGGATTGAATAAGCATCTTGGATTCCTTGGTGCCATGTGGAATAGCCAACCCGTTCCCGATATAGGTGGACACGATCTCCTCGCGTTCCAGCATCTTGTCAATGTACTCACTTGAAATATGTCCTGCATCCAGCAGGATTTGTCCAGCCATACGAATCGCCTCATATTTGTCTTTGGCGGTTGCGTTCATTTTTACTTTGTCTATCGTCATAATACTCACGGTAGGTTCCTCCCTGTCCCTAATTTACTGTGGAAAAATTCAGCTAGCTCACTCGATATATAATTGACAATATGATCCCTGCTACCGTGTTCCAGTAGCGTAACCATGTCTTCCTGCAAGAGTAATGCACTAATCTCGCTCAATACCTCCAAGCTTTCTCTCGGCAGCTCACGAGGTCCCAACATGAGCAGCACGCATTCTACCTGTTCGCCTGTATCCGCCAACAGCGGCTCTGCCAGCTTATACAAGGTAAGCGAAGGCTTGCGAATATAGTGGCTGCGCGTATGAACTAAAGCAATGGAGGTATCAGAGATCACCTGACTACCTTGGCGCTCTCTTTCCATGAGCTGTGCAGCAACCGCAGAAGGCTCTGTCACATTCCCCCGCCCCGCCTCCAACATGCATATAGCCTCTACGGTCGCCGCCATATCCATCCCCTGATTTTCCAGCGGATACACTTGAAATTGCTGTACAATGTGTACAATTTCCTCAAGACTTTTCCGCAGACCGGTAAGCCACTCTATATCCTGACCAGGCTGAACAGCCTGTTCCTGCTGATGGTCATTGGGATGATTGAGTGTAATATGCTGGATGAATTGACGCAGGCGATCACTCTCCTCCTGCGTCAGCAACGGGCTGATCTTAAGATACCGATCCGGTTCAAGCGGTAGCTCTACTGTCGAAATGATCAGATCATAATCCTCCTTGGGAATCCGCGCCGCCTCGTACCATGAAGCCCTATCCACAATTTTGATCTGTGGGAGCTCTTTGGCGAGCCTTGTTGCCAAAAGTCTGGATGATCCAATACCGCTCGTGCAGACTACGATGGCCCGCACCTCCCGCCGCAATTGTCGTAGCCGCTCCAGCGAAGCGCCAAAATGCATGACGAGAAATCCGATCTCTTCATCTGGTACTTTCATTTCTGTCATGTCCGCCGCAGCCTTTTTCACTGAGTCGAATAAGCTGCTGTAATCCTTGCGGATTTGCTGAAGGAGGGGGTTACGAATCGACCTGCCTTCCTTCAAACGTTTGAACACCGGGGCCATATGGGCAATCAGTCCTTCACGCAGAACACGGTCCTCTTCCAATGGCGTGCCTGTCTCTTCCTCCACACGACGAATCAACTCATGAACCGACTCCAACAGTACGAGATCATCCAACGGCAGTAGTCGGGTAGAGTGATCCTCGGCATCACGAAATAGCAGCCTGAGATAAGATCGTTCCGGCTCTGGAAATTCAATATCCAGCGCCTCTGACAACTCCGTGCATATGCGTTCCACCATAGCTGTGCGAAGCATGATATTTTCATCTGAATCTGTTTTTAAATACGAGAGAAGAGGATCTATAACATACCCGAGTCGCAGACGTACCAGCGAAACGCAAATTTGAATCAGCAGCTCCATGTATTTGCTTTCCACCATGTTTTCCAACCATTTTTCATGGGGCTGCCAGAGGGCCTTTTCCACAATCAGCAGGTTATCTCTGCCAATCATCTCCAGCAACTTGTCGGCGACACGGGTTACAGAACGAAGTTCTTCCCGGGCTGAAAACAGATCGGATTCATCCAAATATTCGAGAGCCAGCTCGGAAATCGCCCGTCTTTTGTCTGTCTCCCGCCCTGTAATCTCGACCCCGTACCCCCGTCTGCGCACAAGCATGAGTCCACGTTCCCCAATCCAGCCTTGCAATTCGTCCAGATCATGACTGACCGTAGTTACCGTGACTTTCAAGTCCGAAGCCAGCGCCAGCAGCTTGATCGGCTCCCGTGTATCCAGCAGCATGCAGAGAACCACGATCTTTCTCTCCTCAGCCGAATATTCGTCTGACTTCGTATGCAGCAATTGCCTTCGCAGGCATACAAGCTGAGCTGGGTCAGCATCTATACAGATACCAATCCCTGACTTTTTCTCCAGCTTCACCTCATGAGCAGCCAGCCAATGCTCGACTGCGCCCAGTTCCCGATGAACCGTCCTTGTGCTGACATTGATCTTCGTGGCAATTTCCCCGGCTGTAACCTCTTTGGACTGCTCCAGAAGATATTCCACGATGTCACGTTGTCGTTTCGTAATATTCATAAGCGCATACCGTTCCTTCCCAAGCTCATCCCTCCAGCAGGAGACGTACACTGCATACGACGGGGATTAAGAATCGGATTTCAGACGTTCAACCAGCGCTTCGTATTCAGGGCTCTTCAGAAAATTGTCAATGGAAATGTGCTCAGCATTCGGGGCTACTGTTTTAGCCCGGTCTGTCAACGTTTTTTGCGTAATGACAATATCCGCATCCTGTGGAATTTCACTGATTGCCGTATTCGTAACTGTTACGCCTACACCCGCCTGCTTCATTTTTTTGCGTAAAATCGAGGCGCCCATAGCGCTTGAGCCCATACCTGCATCACAGGAAAAGACGATCTTGTTCACTTCGGATTTATCCTTGAGCGTTCGAGCTGCGGCAATCTCAGCAGCACGTTCAGATTCGTGATTATCTTCCATTACAGTGGCGTTAGCACTTGCACTCTTGCTTTGATTTTTCATATCTTTCAGGCGGGATGCAGCTTCCTCCAGCCCCTCTTCTTTTTGCTTACTAGTCTTGAGTAACACTGCGGCAACAGCAAAGGATACGACCGCAGCAGCGATCACCCCGCTCAGCATTGGCAAATATCCGCCTTTTGGCGTCATTAGAAAATAGGCGATGATGCTGCCCGGTGAAGGAGCAGCAACCAGTCCGGCACCTGTCAACATAAAACAGAAGGTTCCCACAACGCCCCCAGCTATAGCAGCAAGAATCAAAATCGGCTTCATCAAAATATAAGGGAAATAAATTTCATGAATCCCGCCGAAAAAATGAATGATGACCGCTCCAGGAGCCGATGACTTCGCAGAGCCTTTGCCGAACAGGCAGTAGGCTAGCAAAATACCGAGCCCCGGCCCAGGGTTGGATTCCAGCATAAACAGTACGGATTTTCCTGTTCTTGCAGCTTCCTCTAACGCAATCGGACTCAATACTCCGTGATTCAGCGCGTTGTTTAAAAATAATACTTTTCCGGGCTCAATAATGAGGTTGACAAGCGGCAATAGCCCTGCGTTCACGAGGAACTGTACCCCTGCCGACAACACTTGACTGATCATTTGTACAATCGGGCCAATCGCCACATGGGCAAGCAGCGCTAGAATGGCACCGATAATTCCGGCCGAAAAGTTATTGACCAGCATTTCAAAGCCTGATCTGACTTTGCCTTCAATGGCCTTGTCGAACTTCTTCAATATCCACGCAGCCAGCGGACCAGCTACCATCGCGCCCAGGAACATCGGGATATCGGCTCCCACTATGACACCCATCGTCATAATGGCACCAATCACACCTCCACGCTGTCCGTGAATCATCGTGCCCCCTGTATAACCGATCAGTAACGGCAACAAATAATTTTTCATCGGGTCAACCAATTGTGCAAAACCTTCATTCGGGAACCATCCGGTCGGAATAAAGAGTGCCGTAATCAGCCCCCACGCAATAAATGCTCCCATATTGGGCATAACCATACCGCTAAGAAAACGGCCAAAACGCTGTACGGCGACACGAGTGCCTCCTTTTGAACTTGGCTTTGCGTCCAATGTACTCATATTCAAATCCTCCTTGTAGGTAAGCATCACTACCTTTTCTTAAAATTCATACTAAATGACAGCGCTATCTTCATCAACGAAATGAAAACGTACTTTCGTCATGAACGTTGATGACAACATTTAAATTTAAATTATCCGGGAAGGTATTATACCTGCATAATTCTTCTTAATATGACCTGTAGCTATAGAAATTAGTCGAAAAACCGTGCTGGATTATGTATGATTCTTATATGGGGACAACCCTCTAAATCAGAATAAAACACGTAATTACGTTTGCAAAAAGACAAAAAAATAGCCGCTACGTCAAATCATAGCGACTATTTTATACAAAAATCGAGCAGACAAATAACCCTCTTACTCCATACTACAATGCTCCATTATTGCTCATCGGAAATCAACTGCTCATACTGATCCGCAGACAGTAGCTTGCCCAAGGCTTCCTCCACATCTTTATCCATCTCTACTTCGATCATCCAACCTTTTTCATAGGGAGATTCATTCACTAGCTCAGGTGTACTTTCCAGCGTTTCATTCACTTTTAGTATGGTTCCCGTCACCGGAGCAAAAAGGTCGGATACTGTCTTCACCGATTCAATCGTACCGATCTCCGCTCCCTGCTCAATCGTTGCTCCCGCCTCAGGTAATTCTACAAAAACAATATCACCCAGTTGATGCTGTGCAAAGTCTGTAATACCAATTCGTACCGTTCCATTCTCTGTCCGCTGAACCCACTCATGTTCGTCTGTATACCAAAGTTGCTGCTTTACTTCACCCATTCTGTTCCCCTCACTTCCATATGAATAAAATCGCTTTTGCTCACTGTACTAGACAGGTTAAGATTATGACAACAAGAACACTCATGTCAATAATACTAACAAAAATACTTCATATCACCTCATATAGCGTACTATATAAAAATATGATAGCTTATAACAAACGCTTACATATCCTTATTTATATATTAAATGTTTTTTCTATTGTTTTTGATGACATTTTTATTGACATTTTGAATGAATTTGCGTATTAATGGGTTATAGCAAATGCTTTGGGAAACACCCCGACAACTGCAAACGCGGATGAACGCGGAGGGAGAGACTGCCAAAAAGATTCGCATAGCTGTTGCCGCTTGTGAGACATAAGTGCACGCGAATCGGATCAAGTTGTTATCTGCAAAGCCAGGTAATATACCGTTGATCCCGAAGGTAGCGCCGAAGGAGTAAACCTGCATTGCAGGTGAATCTCTCAGGCAAAAGGACCTCTGCCGGACGCATCTCTGGAGAGCATTCGCTATTGGAGCGGATCACCCAAGGGGAAACCCGGTACATACCGGGGTAACTTTCTGGTATCAAGGACAGAGCTGAAAAAAAGAGTGTAGACTGCCGTCTATACGTTTTTTTCGGCCTGTCTTTTTTGTTTAGCCGATCACACCGGATAGGAGTGGAATAATGACTAATTTGCGAAAAACACCGCTATATTCGTCCTACGGGACGCAGTCTGGGGTTCGTTGTATTGACTTTGGCGGCTGGGAGCTCCCGGTTCAGTTTAGCGGCATTCAAAAGGAGCATGAGGCCGTCCGGCAACGTGCGGGTTTATTCGATGTATCGCATATGGGCGAATTTTTGGTTGAAGGCAAAGAAGCCGAAGCTTTTCTGCAAAGGGTGACCACGAATGATGTCAGCCAGTTGGAACCAGGTCAGGCACAATATTCACTCCTGTGTTACCCCGATGGAGGGGTAGTAGACGACCTACTTGTTTACTGCAAAGGACCGGAACGCTACATGCTCGTTGTGAACGCATCCAACATCGATAAGGATTGGGATTGGCTAATTCGCCATATGCCTGCATCCGTTCACATGGAGAATGTGTCTGATGCGATAGCATTGCTAGCGTTGCAAGGACCGGAGGCAGCACGTATTGCCGCAGCCGTGGCAGATACGGACATTACGAATCTGGCATCTTTCCGCTTCCATGAGAATGTGCCATTGTTCGGAGCAAAAGCACTTGTCTCACGAACCGGATATACGGGCGAAGACGGTTTTGAATTTTATATACCTGCTGCGGAAGCACCAGCCGTATGGGAGGGTTTGCTTCGTTCCGGTGAGTCGTATGGGCTGATTCCCGCTGGACTTGGTGCTCGGGATACACTACGCTTTGAGGCACGGTTGCCGCTATATGGTCAGGAGTTATCTGCCACGATTTCGCCACTCGAAGCTGGTCTAGGTTTCTTCGTCAAGCTGAATAAAGGAGATTTTATCGGTAGAGAAGCACTGCAACGTCAGAAAGAACAAGGGATTCCTCGCAAATTGATCGGGCTGGAAATGATTGATCGCGGTATCCCACGCGCCCATTACCCGGTATTCGCAGAAGGACAACACATTGGTGAGGTCACAACGGGGACTCAGTCGCCCACCTTGAAGCGTAATCTGGGCCTCGCCTTGGTGGACAGTCGTTTTAGCGCCCTCTCCACACCGTTGGAGGTTGAGATTCGTGGCAAACGCCTGCGTGCCGAGGTGGTGGCAGCACCCTTTTATAAACGCCCGCGCTGATCTTAAACTCTTTTTATTTCTATAAAGCAAATATGTCAGATATGAACTTCTGGGTTTTTCATCTCACACACTTTTTTATTAGCTAATTTACGATCTAAAATCTTGCTTTTCGAAAGGAGTCAGAACCTATGAAGCAGCATCGTTATCTCCCTATGACTGAACAGGATCAAACCGAAATGCTGCGTGTGGTGGGTGTATCATCTATTGATGATTTATTCAGTGACATTCCAGAGGCCATTCGATATCAAGGGGAACTGCCTCTCTCTTCTCGACTCGATGAGAAAGCCTTAACCCGCCACTTGGCCGAGCTGGCCGGACACAACGCCAATACAGACACACATGCCAGCTTCCTTGGCGCAGGAATTTATGATCATCATATTCCGTCCGTCATCCAGCACATCACTTCACGCTCGGAATTCTATACAGCCTACACCCCCTATCAGCCGGAAGTAAGCCAAGGCGAGCTACAAGCCATTTTCGAGTTTCAGTCGTATATTTGCGAATTGACGGGCATGGCTGTAGCTAATGCCAGCATGTACGACGGAGCGACTGCACTGGCGGAAGCGGGCTCACTGTCCGCCGCAGCTACCCGCCGTAAACAGCTTATCGTATCAAGGTCCGTCCATCCGGAGGCACGTCAGGTATTGGCAGCCTATGCACGCGGATTGGATTTGGACATCGTGGAGATCGGCTGTTCGGACGGCGTAACGGATGCTGATGCGCTAGCGGCAGCCGTATCGGAACAGACCGCGGCTGTTTTGGTCCAAAGCCCCAACTTTTTCGGAGCCGTGGAAAACCTGAAGCCGATGGCTGACCTCATCCATGCGCACAAAGGTCTTTTGGTCGTCAGTGCCAATCCACTAGCACTTGGCTTGCTGGAAACACCCGGCAAACAGGGCGCGGATATTGTGGTAGGAGACGCGCAGCCACTTGGCATCTCCTCTTCTCTCGGCGGTCCGACCTGTGGATACTTTGCCGTTTCTCAGGCACATATGCGCCGTATCCCCGGCCGTATTGTGGGTCAGACCACAGACCGCAACGGTAAACGCGGCTTCGTGCTGACCTTGCAAGCGCGGGAACAGCATATCCGCCGCGAAAAGGCCACCTCTAACATTTGCTCCAACCAAGCGTTGCTAGCTTTATCTGCATCTGTATACTTGTCTGTCATGGGTAGACAGGGGATCAAGGAAGTAGCCGAGCTAAATTTGCATAAAAGCCGTTATGCTTTAGAGCAATTGCTGAGCTTGAAGGGCATAACTGCCTCGTTTAACGCACCAACCTTTAATGAGTTTGCCCTTAGACTGCCTGAGGGTACGGATATGAGCAAACTCCAGGCCGAGCTGCTAGCTGCTGGATTTATCGCTGGCTACGATTTGGGCCGGGACTATGAGGAACTTGCTGGTCACATGTTGATTGCCGTGACGGAGCAAAGGACCAAAGAAGAGATTGACCAATTTGTACACACCTTGGGGGGATTGCTATGACACACACCGGACAGGATCAGAAACAAGGGCTGTTGAAGGAACACGATCAAGCGCTCATTTTTGAATTGAGCCGTCCGGGTCGCATCGCCTATTCCCTTCCCGAGTGCGACGTTCCCCGTCGCCCGGTGGCAGAGCTTTTGCCAGATTATGCGCTGCGCAGCGAACCTGCGGCATTACCCGAGGTATACGAAGTAGACGTTATTCGGCATTATACTGCCTTGTCCCGGCGCAATTTCGGCGTGGACAACGGATTTTATCCGCTCGGCTCCTGTACGATGAAATACAATCCGAAAGTGAATGAGGATGTCGCCCGATATACAGGCTTCGCCAAAATCCATCCATATCAGCCCGAGGAGAGCATCCAGGGTGCCATGGAGCTGCTGTATACGCTCCAAAATGATTTGGCTGCGTTAACTGGCATGGATGCCGTCACGCTTCAGCCCGCCGCGGGCGCCCATGGCGAATGGACCGGGCTGATGATGATTCGCTCATACCACGAAGCACGTGGTGAGCGACGTACCAAGGTGCTCGTGCCGGATTCCTCGCACGGAACGAACCCCGCCAGCGCAACCGTCGCGGGCTTCGAAACAGTCACCCTTCCCTCCACCCCTGAGGGGCTGGTGGATCTGGATGCGTTACGTCAAGCCGTAGGCAACGACACCGCGGCGCTCATGCTGACCAATCCGAACACGCTTGGGCTGTTCGAGAAGCAAATCACTGACATTGCTGCCATCGTGCATGAAGCGGGTGGTCTGGTTTACTATGACGGGGCAAACTCCAACGCCATCATGGGGATTACCCGTCCCGGAGATATGGGCTTCGATGTAGTGCATCTCAATTTGCACAAAACGATGAGTACCCCGCACGGCGGCGGTGGCCCCGGCGCTGGGCCTGTCGGCGTAAAGCAACGGCTCATCCCTTATTTGCCCAAGCCGCTTGTCGTACGGGATCCGCAGGGGGTGTACCACTGGGACCGGGAACAGGGAGATTCTATTGGACGGGTTAAAGCCTTTTACGGCAACTTCGGTATTCTCGTCCGTGCCTATACCTATATCCGTAGCTACGGTCCTGATGGCTTAAAGCGTGTATCGGAATGCGCTGTGCTCAATGCCAATTACATGATGCATCGGCTCGCTCCACATTTTGACCTGCCCTACCCTGGACATTGTAAACACGAATTTGTAATGTCGGGGCGAGGCTTGAAAAAATTTGGAGTGCGTACGCTTGATGTAGCCAAACGGCTGCTTGATTTCGGCTACCATCCGCCTACAATTTATTTCCCTCTGAATGTAGAGGAATGCATCATGATCGAGCCCACGGAGACGGAAAGTAAGGAAACACTTGATGCTTTTGTCGACACTATGATTCATATTGCGCGGGAAGCAGAAGAGAACCCTGAGCTGGTGCTCAATGCACCATATACTACTCCAGTCACGCGATTGGACGAAACTACCGCAGCTCGCAAACCTGTACTGAATTGCTCATGCAGTTAAAACAAATTCTACTTAAAGCATGCAAAAAAGCCGGTATCTATTAGATACCGGCTGCTGTATGTACACAGCAATTTTTTTGTTGGAAAAAGATATAACCTTTGAAATGTAATACCCTTCCTTAACCTTCGATGCTTTGAACCAATTCAACAACCTGTTCTGCTGTTTGCATGTCCAGAGCTTTTGTAGCCAGTTTTTCCATGTCCGCACGGGACAACTTGGAGATTTGACTACGTGCTGGCAGAATGGAAGTTGCACTCATACTGAACTCATCAAGTCCCAGACCCAGCAGCAACGGAATTGCTGTTGTATCTCCTGCCATTTCGCCACACATACCAACCCAACGCCCTTCACGGTGAGCGGCATCAATAACCATTTTCACCAGACGCAGAATGGATGGATTGTATGGTTGATACAGGTAAGAAACCCGCTCGTTCATGCGATCCGCTGCCATTGTGTATTGAATCAGATCATTTGTACCGATACTGAAGAAATCCACTTCTTTTGCGAATTGGTCAGCCAATACCGCTGTAGAAGGAATTTCTACCATGATGCCCAGCTGAATTTCTTCAGATACGGATACACCCTCGGTTACCAACTTTTCCTTTTCTTCCAACAAAACAGCTTTAGCTTCACGGAATTCGTTCAGCGTAGCAATCATTGGGAACATGATGCGCAGGTTACCATGCACACTCGCACGCAACAAAGCACGCAATTGAGTGCGGAAAATATCCTGGCGATCCAGACACAGACGAATAGCACGGAATCCAAGGAACGGATTCATTTCTTTTGGCAGGTCCAGATAAGGAAGTTCTTTGTCGCCACCGATATCCAAAGTACGGACTACAACCGGTTTACCTTCCATTCTTTCCAGAACGGTTTTGTACGCCGTATACTGTACTTCTTCGGATGGAAGCTTATCGCGTCCCATGTACAAGAACTCCGTACGGTACAAGCCAACGCCTTCACCACCGTTGTCCAGAACACCAGCTACATCATTAGGCGTACCAATATTGGCTGCCAGTTCGACATGGACACCATCGACAGAAACCGTAGCTTCGCCGCGCAGCTTACGCCACTCTTCGCGTTGCTTGTCGTATGCCACCTGTTTAGCACGGTATTCCGCAACAATCTCTTCGGTAGGGTTCACGAATACGTGACCATCCAAACCATCAACGATAATCAAATCACCGCTTTTAGCTTGAGACAATATATTTTTCGTTCCCACAACTGCAGGAATTTCAAGTGAGCGAGCCATAATAGCCGAATGCGAAGTACGTCCGCCGATGTTCGTTGCAAAACCTTTAACAAATTCACGGTTCAGCTGAGCTGTGTCGGAAGGTGTCAAATCTTCTGCAAGCACAATCGTTTCTTCGGCAATTTCTGCAGGACTAACAAAATGAACACCAAGCAGGTGATTCAGGATCCGCTTGGTTACGTCACGCATGTCCGATGCGCGTTCTTGCAAATAGGCACTTTTCATGTTTTCAAACATGGAAATGAACTGTGTAGCTACTTCATTCAAAGCATAGTCAGCATTAAGCTGCTCGTCTCTGATTTTAGCTTTAACCGGATCGATCAATTCAGGATCATTCAGGATGAGCAGGTGAGATGCAAAAATTTCTGCTTTTTTCTCTCCCAGCTCCTGAAGCGTTTTCTCCTTAATCGATTCCAATTCGGTTTGAGATTGTGCCAAAGCCGCATCCAATCTCGCGATTTCAGCTTCAACATCACCAACCGCGCGTCTCTCTACAGCGTAATTCGGATGCTCCAAGATAAACGCCCGGGCAATGGCTATGCCTGCCGAAGCGGCAATCCCGGAAATTTTAAGCATGAACTTCGCCCAGCCCTTCGTTAACGATTACATTTTCAAGAGCTTTCAGTGCTTCGGCAGCTTCAGCGCCTTCGCAGATAATGTTAATAGTATCGCCTTGTTCCAGACCCAGGGACAATACACCCAGAATGGATTTCAAAGTTACTTTTTTACCGTTAGCTTCGGCAAAAGATTCAGCACCGCTGAATTTGTTAGCTGTATTTACCAGCGCAGTTGCAGGACGTGCATGGATACCGTCTTCATCCGTAATTCTAAAAGTTGTTTGCATAATTTGTTCCTCCCACTTTCCTAAAGATAATATTTGTTTACACGCAGTATACCAGATCATTGATCAGACGGCCTAAGCCGCCTAATCAACTAATCCGAAACACATAGAGTTTATTTTATCGTAATTATACCATCTTCGCCAGCCTTCAATACTCCAGTTTTGTTTAAAGTTACCGAAGAACCTTCTGGAAGGTTAGTAAAAATGACAGGTGAGATGATGGATTTAGCGTTTGCCTTCACGTATTCCAGGTCTACTTTCATAATAGGCTGGCCAGCTGACACAAGATCGCCTTCGTTCACCAAAACGTCAAATCCTTGGCCTTTAAGCTTCACAGTATTCACCCCGATATGAACAAGCACTTCTTTACCGCCATCGGATTGAATACCAATCGCATGCTTGCTTGGGAATACATTGAATACTTTACCATAAACAGGGGACACAATCGTTCCATCATTTGGCACGACCGCAAAACCGTCACCTGTCATACGTTCTGCAAATACCGGATCGGGAACCGTCGAGATATCAACCAATTCGCCGTTAACAGGCATTACAATATCTTCTACAATAATGGTTTGTTGTTCTTCTCCAGCTTCCTTCTCCTCTTGTGGAGCAGGTTGCGCCGGAGCTGGTGCAGGTGTACGTCCAGCCATGATATCAGCCATTTGAGATTTAATGGTGTCGGAACGTGTACCGAAAATTGCCTGTACGTTGTTACCGACTTCAAGGACACCAGATGCGCCAAGTTGTTTCAGACGAGCTTTGTCAACGTTCGATTTCTCATTAACCTCGATCCGAAGACGTGTGATACAAGCATCCAGATGCTTGATATTCGATGAACCACCGAAAGCTGCCAAAATGTTGTGCGGGAGCTCATCACTACTACCGACTGCTGCGCCATCCACATTATCTGTAGCTTCTTCACGTCCTGGTGTTTTCAAGTTGAACTTCCGTATGATGAACCGGAATCCGAAGTAGTAAATAACTGCCAAAATCAGACCGACGATAATTACATACCACCAAGGCGTACGGGTTGGAATAATCCCGAAAATCAGGAAGTCAATAAATCCGCCTGAGAAGGTCATACCGATTTTGACATGTAAAATTTGCATGGTCATAAATGACAGACCTGCGAATATACAGTGTACTGCAAACAGCAGTGGAGCTACGAACAGGAAGGAAAATTCCAGTGGCTCCGTAATACCTGTCAAGAACGAAGTCAATGCTGCTGAACCCATAATACCTGCTACATATTTTTTGTGTTCTGGTCTTGCTTCATGGTACATTGCAAGCGCTGCTGCCGGCAAACCGAACATCATGAATGGGAATTTACCCACTTGGAACGTACTTGCTGTCAACGCCACTCCGTCGCGAAGCTGGCTGAAGAAGATCTGCTGGTCACCGTGAACGGTTTGACCTGCCTTGTTAACATATTCACCAAACTCAAACCAGAACGGTGAATACCAGATGTGATGCAAACCAAATGGAATCAGCGCGCGTTCGATAACACCGAACAGGAACGCCGACAAAGTCGGGTTGGAATACACCATAAAGTGAGATACTGCGTTAAGTCCTTGTTGAACTGGAGGCCAGATCAGAACCAGTGCAAGTCCGACAATCAGTGAGGATACCGCCGTTGCAATTGGAACGAAACGCTTACCCGCGAAAAAGCCCAGATACGATGGAAGCTCAATTTTGAAAAAGCGGTTGTACATGGCCGCGGCCAGTATACCGATGATTATCCCGCCGAACACCCCGGTTTGAAGCGTTGGAATCCCCAACACGTTTGCATAACCCGGTATTTTTTGAGCAATCAGACCAGGTGTGACACCCACGGCTGTACCCAGAGTAATGTTCATAACGAGGTAACCGATGATGGCAGCCAAACCTGCTACACCCTCACCGCCCGCCAGACCGACGGCTACGCCGACTGCGAACAACAGTGCCAGATTATCAAAAACGATTTGTCCGGCATTCATCATGATCGTCGCTACCGATTGAACCCAGCCCGCATTTAATGCCGGAATGTACTGGAGAAAATCAGGATTGACCAGCATGTTACCGATACCCAATAAAAGCCCCGCAGCTGGCAAAATCGCTACAGGAAGCATTAATGCTTTACCGACACGCTGTAAAACGCCGAAAAGCTTTTTAAACATACCTTCCACATCCTTCTCTGAAATTTAGAACAGAGGCAAAACAACAAAAAAGGCATGAGCCGATTTAAGTATGTTTGAAAACAACCTTGGGATATAGCTTGCCCCAGTAGGCTGTAAACAATCATAACTTAAAACAACTCATGCCTGATCGAATCAGTAACACGTTTAATGTTCAGTTGTTGTCTTCCTCATTGCAAAATTGATTATAGCACCCCGCTAAATGCGAGGCAATACTTTTTTATTCCGGTTTTATCACTTTTGTTGCTCCCCCTGCTCTTTGCGTTGGGACAACCGCTGCAGATGCATTGTCAAATAACTAACCTCAGCTGGATACACAGATTTACGGAGTCTTTTCTCCATAATTTTCGTGAGCTTCCAGGCCAGCATATACATTTCCGGGTACTCCTCATTCAAAAGCTTGTCCAATCGATAAATCTCCTGCACAATTTCTCCCCGGCGCACACGTTCAATCGCAAACCTCAGATGAGTCAGCAGTCGAGAATAATCAAGAGATTGGAGAGGAATACGATAATCCAGTGTGGTCTCGACAACCTGAACCATATCAGCAATCAGACGAGAATCCTTCCTCACCTCGGAGATATGCTGGTTTGTCATGGCGCTATAAATATGCAGGGCCACGAATCCGATTTCATCTTCTCCCAGATCTACATCCATCTTATCCCTGATTAGAGCAACAGCCTGCTCAGCCATCTTGTATTCCTGAGGATATATTTCCCTAGTCTCATACAAAAACGGATTATGAATCGTAATTCCCTGTTTATGACGGTTGATGGAAAAAGCGATATGGTCAGTTAAAGCAATCAGTATGTGCTCATTTAGAGGCTTCTTTGCTTGAAGCTGAACAAGATGAAGTACCTCACCGATGACCTCAATGAGCTTTTCATCCAGCTCAGGAAGCAACCGTTTGTATTGCTCCTGTTCTTCATGGCTTTTTAATATAAATAATTTTTCAACTGAATCCAACGGCATAAGATCACCGGGTCTGCGATTGAAACCGATTCCTTTTCCAATCACAACAACCTCATCATGCTCGGGATGCATCCCTATAATCACATTGTTATTCAGCGCTTTGGCCACTTTTAGGCTGCTCACATCCGCACCTCTTTTATCAGAACCTTGATCCTAAGAATTATAGCATGAAGCTCAGAGGAATCCACGTTAAAGTACCAAATATTCGGCTAAAGGTCAATAAAAAGAAAACGCTTTTCATCACATTGCCGGGAAATGCTGTGATGAAAAGCGGTCTTTTGGTTAGGGGTAGATGCTCCCTAAAGACTTACCGTTATTCTTTATCTGTTAGTGCTGCCTCCACCGAGGCTGGAAGATGCTGCTTATTCCCTTCACCGGAGGACGGCACGGAATGAAGGCCTTTTTTCCCAGTCGTCAGCCCCTTGATTAACTGCTCCACATCAATGCCGGATACACTCTTCAGCATCTCAGGTGCCGTAGCCATCAGTTCGGTGACATAATTGCTGACACGCGCTGCTCCCTCTCCTTTTCCCGTATCAACTACGGTGAGTTTATCAATGGACGCAATCGGTTCGGCAATACGTCCAGCCAGATCAGGCAACATTTTTACGATAATATCGAGCACGGCAGCCTCTCCAAACTTCTGGAACGCCTCCGCCAGTTTTTCCTTGGCCTCCGCTTCTGCAAGTCCACGCAAACGGATGACATCTGCGTCTGCCGTACCTTTGGCGCGTTCGGCATCCGCTTCTGCTTGCCCGTTGAGACGTTTTTGTTCAGCTGACGCTTTAGCCTGTGTCTCAATCGAGTATTGCAGCGATTCAGCCTCACGCATTTTACGCGATTTATCTGCTTCCGCCGCTTGCTCGACCGCATACCGATCAGCTTCTGCCTTCTTTTTCACTTCCGCATCATATTGCTTTTCACGTACCTGTATTTCCTTGGATTGAAGATCAATTTCCCGTTCTTTGCGCACCAGCTCGACTTTCATCTGCTCCTCGACAGCAGTCTGCTTGGCACGGGCCTCCTGAATGTGATAAGCCTGATCGGCTTCTGCCTTCGCTGTATCCTGTTCTTTCTTAAACGAAGCCACTTTCAGTTCCTTCTCCTTGGCTGCCTCGGCAATGTTGGTATCCCGCAGCAGTTCGGCCTTCTGGCCTTCCTGTTCCGCACGCGCCTTCTGAATCCGGGCATCCCGCACAGCCTCGGCTTCTGCAATCTCAGCATCCCGTTTCACAGCGGCAATTCTCGGCTTACCAAGCGCATCCAGATATCCGTGCTTATCACGCACATCTTTGATGGTGAATGAAACGATTTGCAAGCCCATCTTTTTCAGATCACGAGCAGCCACGCCCTGTACTTCCTGCGCAAACCGATCCCGATTACGATAAACTTCTTCCACTGTCATCGAACCGAGGATTGCGCGCAAATGTCCCTCCAGCACTTCCTGAGCCTCTCCCCTAAGAGCCTCCAGTGGCTTCCCGATGAACTGCTCGGCTGCTGTAGCCACATCCTCAATAGAACTGCCGACCTTGATGATCGCCACACCATCCGCAATCACGGGAACTCCTTGCTCCGTATACACTTCCGGTGTGGTTACGTCCAGTTTATGGGACAAAAGAGAGATGAATTCGGACTGCTGAAAAATAGGCCAAATGAAGGCCCCCCCGCCGCGTACAATTTTAATTTTTCGTCCAGAGTCATCCTCGGAAATATTTTTATTTCCTAGAAAAGAACCCGTCACGATCATTCCTTCATCCGGCCCTACCGTTTTGTAACGGGCCCAAAAAGCGATCCCTAATATAACGATAACGATGACAACAATCCCAGGGACCAACACAATATCTTGCAAATTTGACACTCCCGATCACGCTCCCTTCAAGTTAAGCGAATGCGCCGTCTATGTGTCCAGGTACGCTACGCGGACGACGCCCTCTGCGACCTCAACCACGACGATACGGGTTCCCGCAGCAAGCGGTTTGTGATCGAAGCTAGATGCTGTATGTATGGTGTTGCCTGCACCCAAGCGGATCATAACCTCCCCGTAACCAACCTCAGGTACAGGAATGGTGACCTCACCGATCCGGCCAGTCAGCTCACGCATGGAGAAGCCACTGGATACCTCCGAATTCGCCATGGGTTTGATAAACGCAAAGAACACGAGTATTCCGATGACAAACGCAATCCCTAAAGCAAGCACGACGACCCACCCCATGCTCAGCCCAGTATACTTTGTCAGCAGTACTCCAGCTCCGCCAAAAGCGGTCATGGCTCCAAGTAAAACGACAGGTCTGAACCAATCGAGGCCCGGTAGCTCCAATGCACCATCCAGCCAACCACCGAGTACATCTCCAATCAGCACACTGACCACGGTAAAGATAGCGCCCCCTGCGAGTAACCACCAAAATATGGTTTCCATGCGACTCCTCCTTCCATGTACCTTTTCAGTCTGGTTTCCAGTCTATAACTATGTTTACGTATTCAACCTTAAAAAGTTTCAAAATTTTCCTCTAATATCCCAAATTAACCCCAAAAAAGCACGTTCGTACGTCTAATGACGCACAAACGTGCTTAAAATGATACAAATGTCGGTTTACAGGGATGCTTTGTAAATTTCGACTACATCTTCGCGATTGAGCTTGTTAAAGCCACCAAAAGACCCGAATTTCACAGCTTTATCAGCCATAACATCGATTTTGGACGCATCAATATCGTAATCAGCCAGACGGCTTGGTGCACCAATCGAGTTCCAGAAATCACGCAACGCCTGAATACCTTCCAACGCCACTTCCTCATCACTCTTGCCTTCTGGTTTCACATGGAACACATTGACCGCCAGTTGCTTGAAGCGTTCAGGCTTCACATGCAAATTGTGTTTCATCCAGTTCGGGAACAGAATAGCCAGTCCTCCACCATGTGGAATATCATAAACAGCAGACACAGCATGTTCGATATTGTGAGTAGCCCAGTCACCTGTCAGCCCCATGTTCAGGAAGCCGTTCAGCGCCATCGTACCACAATACATAATCGTTTCACGCAGCTCGTAGTTTTCCAGATCGTTGACCAGACCTGGAGCCGCATCCATGACCGTACGCAAAATCGTTTCGCACCAGCCAAGTTGGACCGGAGTATTGGATTCCAAATGGAAATAATGCTCCAGCGTATGTGACATCATATCTACGATTCCGTAAACGGTTTGATTTTGCGGCAGAGAGTATGTGTTCACAGGATCAAGAATAGAAAACGCAGGGAACGCAAATACGCTGCCCCAGCCCAATTTTTCCTGTGTTTTTTCATTTGTAATAACAGAACCCGCATTCATTTCAGAACCGGTAGCTGCCATGGTCAAAACCGTACCTAATGGCAATGCAGCCTGTGGTGCCGCTTTACGCTCTGCAAAATCCCACATGTCGCCATCATATTTTGCACCAACAGCAATGGCTTTGGAGCAATCCAGCACACTACCACCGCCTACAGCCAGAACGAGGTCGATTTGATGTGTTTTACACAATTCCACGCCTTTATGTACTGTAGATAAGCGAGGATTCGGTTCTACACCAGCCAGTTCCGTTACCTCTGCACCGATTTCACCAAGCAAACTTATTACATTATCGTACAAACCGCTGCGCTTAATGCTGCCGCCGCCATATACAAGCAGTACACGTTTACCATATTTAGGAACTTCACGCTTGAGAGCCTCCAATTGTCCTTTACCGAAGATCAATTGTGTAGGATTATAAAATTCGAATGCTTTCATCGCAAACGCTCGCCTCCAATAGTTCTAAAGTTTAATGTTAAGAAACTACTCTATTATAACCTTTTCGGTTACAGGAAACAAATCTGCTTTATTTTCAGAAAAAAACCACACTCCTTGAGGAGCATGGTTCCATGTCATATCTTGGGAGGGTTCTCGTAGAGTATTATGTGCTGCGCAAGCAATTTTATTCTCCCAAAGTATATCCCAATTGTTTCATAAAACGACCAAAGGCCTGATGACCGGACGGATTTCGTTTATACACTCCTGCATGCTCTAAAATTTCACTGAATTTCAGTCCAACCTCATTTTGTACGGTACGAACAGCCGTCTCCTTGTCAGGCAAACGACCGAACCGGGTGTTTAACTGATAAATCCAGTCTGCATGCTTAAACAGTGGATGTCCTTCCTGCTGCATAGCCACAGCCAGCTTGTCATCCCCACACAAAATATCTGCAATTCCATCCAGTTCATCCTTGAGCCGCCCCGGTAATATGGCAAGTCCCATAACTTCGATCAGACCGATATTTTCCTTCTTGATGTGATGCATCTCGCGGTGAGGATGGAAAATACCTTCCGGATACTCTTCACTCGTTCGGTTGTTACGCAGTACGAGATCCATCTGGTACCTGCCTTCGGCATCACGGCGCACAATCGGCGTCACGGTATTATGCGGAATCGTTTCCCCTTCCTGCTCTGTATGAGAGAGGACATCAGCTACAGGATCACTAAAAGCTTTCCAGGCTTCAAAAGCAGCATTTCCCGCTTCCAACAACGCCTCGGCATCTGTTGACGTAAAACGGATGACCGACATCGGCCAGTTTACAATCCCTGCTGTAACCTGCGGGAACGCTTCATTATGGTATATGCCGTCCACACCCGCTTTTTCAATTGGGAATGTATGACGACCACCCTGAAAATGATCATGGGTCAGAATCGATCCGCCGACAATCGGCAGATCCGCATTGGAGCCAATAAAATAATGCGGAAACGCTTTCGTAAAGGCCAGCAATCGGCGCAGTGTATCCTTCGTAAGCTTCATCGGTACATGATCATGATGGAACACAATGCAGTGCTCGTTGTAATACACATAGGGTGAATATTGAAAAAACCACGGTTCCCCATTCAATTCCACCGGAATGATGCGCAAATTTTGACGGGACGGATGATTTACTCTTCCTGCATATCCGACGTTTTCACGGCATAATTGACACTTGGGATAAACAGGCGGCGGCAAAAGCTTCGCCATCGCAATTTCCTTGGGACTTTTTTCTGGCTTGGACAAATTAATCGTGATTTCCATATCTCCGTAAGATGTCGACTGATTCCAGTACACATTGCTGGCAACCCGATCCATTCGAATGTAGTTCGAATCGATGGATAATTGATAAAAAGCATCTGTCGCCGCCTCTATGCCACGTTCAGCCTCCGTTTGATGAAAGTCACGGATGACTTCAGACGGTCTCGCCATCAGCAGTCCCATGATTTTGGAATCAAGCAAATCGTGATACGTATCTGTGTTTTCAGGGATAAGTCCTATGGCAAAACCATAATCTATCAATACATTAAGCACAGGCTGGAGAGCTTCGGGGGCCATAACGCCCCCTGCTTCCCCACCTGAATAAGGCTCCGAAAACCCAAACTGCTCCAACAGCAGATTACGGCTGTAATCTGTATCTTGCGGACCGATCAAGCCCTTGTTTTGTGCGAATGCAACCAGTTGCTCCACCGCATATAGAGCCGATTGCTGTACAGTTTCGTCGATGTCATTGGCCAGATGCCGGGAATGTTCCCGGCCTTGGCCTTTATCTGCGGATTGGCGCTCGCTCATATGTCATCGTCTCCCGTCTATTCGTCGCCGTAGCCGTGAGGGTGCGACTGATGCCATCCCCATGCTCCGCTAATAATGTCCTCTAGTTGGGTACGTGCTGGACTCCAGCCCAACACCGAACGAGCCTTGTCAGAAGATGCAACCAATATCGCTGGATCGCCTGCGCGGCGTGGCTCTGTAACAACTGGAATGTCGAGCCCAGTGACCTTGCGTGCCGTCTCAATAACTTCTTTCACAGAGAAGCCCTGCCCGTTGCCCAGGTTGAATACGTTGCTGTCATTGCCTTCGCGCAAGTAATTTACTGCACGCACATGAGCATCCGCCAGGTCACTCACGTGAATGTAATCCCGAACACACGTGCCGTCAGGTGTCGCATAATCCTCACCAAACACAGCGATGTGTGGACGCTGTTTCAGGGCTGTCTGGAGCACTAACGGGATCAGATGGCTTTCTGGTCGGTGATCTTCACCGATCTTGCCGCTCTCATGCGCACCAGCCGCATTAAAATACCGTAAAGACACATATTTGATGCCTAGAACTTTATCAAACCACGACATCATGCGCTCCATCATCAGCTTTGTTTCACCATACACGTTGGTTGGCTCTGTACGGTCTCCCTCTTCAATCGGTACCTTTTCCGGTTCGCCGTAGGTAGCCGCAGTAGAGGAAAACACGATTCGGCGCACTCCAGCATCCTTCATTGCCTCCAGCAAGCTCAGCGTGCCAAATACATTGTTGTCGTAATATTTACCAGGATTTTGCATACTTTCTCCAACCAGCGAGTTGGCTGCAAAATGGATAACTGCGTCGATACTATTTTCAGAGAACAGTTTGGACAGTAGTTCTTTATCCCTCAAATCCCCTTCATACAACTTGCCTCCAAGCAATGCTGCTTTGTGCCCGGTTTGCAAATTATCCAGCACCACAACTTTTTCTCCCAGATCCAACAATTCTGCTACGGTATGTGAACCGATATATCCAGCTCCACCTGTGACTAAAATGGCCATGTTATTCGTCCTCCTTCAGTTCTTTAACTCCGTCTCCTGCCTTGCATACATAAAAGCTGGCTTCCAGCCCTGTGCGGGTCTGATAAGCTTCGCCGACTTCCTTCACAAAACGTTCCACATCGTTCTCATGAACCAATGAAACCGTACAACCTCCAAATCCGGCTCCTGTCATACGAGCACCCAGCGTGCCAGGAATGCGTCGTGCTTCTTCAACCATGACGTCCAGCTCCGTGCAGCTGACCTCATACAAATCGCGTAATGAATCATGAGAAGCATTCATTAACTGACCAAAAGCTGCAAGTTCATTCGCCGCGAGAGCATCAACAGAGGCCAACACACGAGCGTTTTCCTCCACCACATGCTGTGCCCGCCGACGCACTGTTTGGTCCGCGATGTGATGCTGAAGCTCTCCGAAACGCGCCTCATCCAGCTGAGCGAGGTATTCCAGTGACGGCTCCTGCTGCTGTAAAATGGACAGTGCTTCGGCACACTGGCTACGACGCTCGTTATAGGCTGAGTCCACCAAACCGCGACGCTTGTTTGTATTGCCGATCACGAGCTTATAAGCCCCCGTGCGGAATGGCACTTTACGGTAATCCAACGTATCGCACATCAGTAGAATTGCATGATCAGCTGCTCCGTTCGCTACAGCGAACTGGTCCATAATGCCGCAATTGACACCAACATAATTGTTTTCTGCCCGCTGGGACAACAAAGCGATTTCGACCGTATCTGTTTCCTGTTTTTCGATCGTGAGAAACGCGTATCCTGTAACAACCTCAATGGAGGCTGAGGAGGATAATCCAGCACCATTCGGTATTTCTCCATGATAGAGCAGGTCATATCCGTTAGACGGATAAACTCCCTTTTCAGCCAATTCCACCAGCACACCCACCGGATAGTCCACCCACTCATCCGTTTTATTTTTACCTATTTCTCCACGGGGGATAGACACTTCATACGACAGGTTTGTTGAAGCAAAATGAATTTCATCATCATTGCGCGCACGAAGGATTAGCGTCGTTCCGAATTCCAGCGCAGCCGGGAGTACATAACCACCGTTATAGTCGATATGCTCTCCAATCAGATTGACACGTCCAGGTGCATGAAATATCCGCAGTTCATTGCTGCTTTCACCATATTTCTCAATAAAATGTTTCTTTAATTCAGTAGAGTTCATATCCGCATCCACCTCATATACCGTTAGTAAAGGTCCCCCTGACTTCCCTGTAACATCTTAATCAGGTTGACATCTCTTATGATTTCAGTATAAATGAAAGCGTCACACAATGTAATGCATCCATGTGTTTAAGCTATGGATAAATGTGACTTGGATATGTACAATGTAAGTATACCGCATCCGCTAAACCATTCACAAATGCAGGAAGGATGACCCTATTTTGCAAGCGTATTCATATAGTTATGCCGTCGCCTCTAATCCGGTGTTTTATGAAAATAGCCCGCTGCATGTGCTTTTTGCAGGAGAGAGCCAAACCAAATCCGGTCATGCCGTAGGGCCGAAAATCTATGATTACTATCTGCTACACTTTGTAGAATCGGGCAGAGGTATCTTCCGAACGGAACAGCACACATATCAGCTTGAAGAAAACGATTTTTTCCTTATTCATCCCGGTCAGCTGGTGAGCTATACCTCTGATGAAGAGAAACCGTGGCGTTATCGTTGGTCTGCGTTTACCGGGCACCATACTGAGCAGGTGGTACAGGAGGCAGGGCTGCGTGTTCACCAGCCTGTCTTCCATGCTTCCGATCAGAGTCCCATCCCCGGTTATTTGGAACAAATGCAATTGGCCTTTTACAGCAGAAAATCTAGTTCTCATCTTTCAGCCTTGGGCTATTTGTATCTGATTATGGGGGAAGCAGGCAATTACCTGAGTGACTGGGCTGATCCGTCCGGGGCGGATTCGCAAATTCAACGTACAGTCAAGCAGATGGTGCAATATATGTCCACTCAGTACGCACATCCCGTTTCCATTGAGCAAATGTCTGAAGGACTTGGTTATAACCGTGCGTATTTGTCACGGATATTCAAAAAGGAAACGGGCATCTCCCCCGTCACCTATCTGCTTAAGCTAAGAATCGACAAATCACGTCAACTGCTGCGTGAGCGTCCTGAACTATCAGTAGAGCAAGTGGCCGCTTCGGTCGGACTAACCGATTCCTTATATTTCTCACGTCAATTCAAGCGCTTCTGTGGTCAGTCTCCAACCGAGTACCGAAGCAAGGTTAAGCAGTACCCACAGTCGTAAAGCAGACTTAAACAGCCCGCATCCTTCAAACGGATACGGGCTGTTAATTTATATTGTATAAGAGAACACGAAATTAGGCCGATGACTACAAATTAACTTTCGCCATTAGGCTGTGCCGCCGTCCTGTCAGTTCCCGGCATTCAGAATCGAATCAATTCGATCCAATTCCTCCTGAGAAAAGTCCAGATTGGATAAGGTAGCAACATTTTCTTCAATTTGGCTTACACGGCTTGCCCCAATCAAGACAGAGGTCAGACGTTCGCCGCGCAGAGCCCAGGCCAGCGAGAATTGAGCCAAACTTTGTCCGCGTGCAGCAGCCATCTGATTCAGGGCGCGTACCTTGCGAAGTGTCTCTGGCGTTACATGGTTCTCATTCAGGAAAACCGATGTACTCGCTGCACGTGAATCCTCGGGGATTCCGTTCAAATATTTATTGGTCAGCAACCCCTGAGCCAGCGGGCAAAAGGCAATGCTGCCTACCCCGTTTTCGTCCAGTACATCTTGTAATCCGTTTTCAATCCAGCGGTCGAGCAAGGAGTATTTCGGCTGATGAATCAGAAGCGGTGTTCCCAGCTCCTTCAGAATGCGAGCTGCTTCTGCTGTTTGCTCCGCACTATAATTGGACACACCCACATACAGCGCTTTGCCTGAACGTACGATATGATCCAGTGCTCCCATCGTTTCTTCCAGCGGCGTATTAGGATCAAATCGGTGAGAGTAGAATATATCGACATAGTCCAGCCCCATCCGCTTCAGGCTCTGATCCAGACTAGATATCATATACTTGCGAGATCCCCAGTCACCATAAGGCCCTGCCCACATATTGTAGCCCGCTTTGGTGGAGATGACCAACTCATCCCGGTACGGTTTCATATCACTGGCTAATACTTGTCCAAAAAACTCCTCAGCTGATCCCGCAGGAGGGCCATAGTTATTAGCTAAATCAAAATGCGTAATTCCCAGATCAAAGGAGCGAGTAATCATGCTACGGCCATTCTCCGCGTTGTTAATTCCGCCAAAATTGTGCCACAAGCCCAGCGAAATAGCCGGCAGTTTTAGACCTGATCTCCCTGTACGGTTATATTTCATACTTTCATAACGATCTTCGCCAGCTAAATAAACCATGCTATCCCAGCCTCTCTCGAAACATTGTAATGTCCATCACAACATCATCATAGCGCTTTTATCCAGGCGTTGACAAGAAAACGATTACAGACCTAATTGATGAGCAAGTTTTTCCATAACTTTACCGATTGGATCGGTGATCAAAAGATCCGCCTTATGATCATACGAGGTGGGATCTGTATTCAGCAGCACCGTATGTTTACCACGAAAATAAGTAATCAAGCCCGCAGCAGGATGTACTGTCAGCGACGTTCCTCCAATTAACAGCAAATCAGCCTGCGAAATAGCCTGAACGGATTGAATAATGGTATCCTGATTCAGCTCCTCCTCATATAAAACGACATCCGGTTTGATAATTCCTCCATCTATCGGACATTTGGGTACAACCTCAGAGCTGTTCATCACTTCATCTAGATTGTAAAAGCGTCCGCATTCCATACAGTGGTTGCGATGCACCGAGCCATGAAGTTCTAGTACATTCACACTACCTGCCGCCTGATGTAATCCGTCAATATTTTGTGTCACAACCGCTTTTAGACGGCCTTGCTTTTCCAATGACGCGAGGAAATGATGACAACCATTCGGCTCCGCATCGGGATGCAGCATTTTGCTACGATAGAAGTCGAAGAACACTTCAGGATGCTTCACAAAAAATGAACGGCTCAGCATAACCTCAGGGGAATAAGGCAATTTCTCCTCACTTTGATACAGGCCTGCTGCCGAACGAAAATCCGGAATACCGCTTTCCGTCGATGTCCCTGCTCCGCCGAAAAAAACAATATTCTGCGATTGCTGTATCCATTCCGCCAACGTATTAACTTTCATACCCTACGCACCTCCAGCTCTTCATATCCACGAACAACCTTATCCGCATCCAGCAAATGACCAGAACGTTCTGCTTCTGGCGCAAATCCAATAGCGAGCCGTACTCCGGCACGCTTGCCCATCTGCATATCCCCATTGCTGTCTCCGATGACTACCACGTCCGCCGGCGACAATCCTAGTAATGCGCAGGCTTTTTCAGCCATTTCCGGGTCAGGCTTGCCGTATGTAACCCTATCATGTCCGATAATCTCGTCAAAATAGGATGTCAGCCCCATCCACTCCAAATGCTCCTGTGCAGCCTCTGTACTGTCAGAGGTCACAACCGCCAGCTTCAGCCCGGCATGGCGGCTTTGCTCAAGCAACGTCCGCAATCCTGGAAACACCTTCGCTGCCCGATGTCGCCGAATATCAGCCATCGCCGTTTTATTAAAGTCGCGGACAAGCCGCACAGCCTCATTCCACGGTACACCAGCAGTATAAAGCTGCCAAGCCAGTACCCCCGTACTTTCGTCCACCGTCCCCATGGCTAGTGGGCCAGAAGGATCGTAACCGATCACACGTCCCTCTAGATCGTGAACAGTACCTAGAACGGTACCTTTTTCCACTGTAAAACCGGCACCCGCCACGGTAAGATGCTGCTCCATCATATCCAGTATAGAACGAGCCCAGGGGCCCCACAACTGAATAAAATCCAGCAACGTTCCATCTTTATCCAATAAAATACCACGGCATGGGTACCGCTCCCCCTGCACGATCAGCTCAGACATGCAGCACACCTCCTTTACTGGTTCTTAGGAGCCCCATCCACACTCTCTTTCATCCAGTCCTGTAAAGCCGTTACCGTCTGATTCCATTGCTCGGCAGCGCTAATTTTTGCAGGATTATCCCCTTTTTGGACACCATAACTGCCGAATTGGGCATGATTTCCCCCTTCGACTGTAAAATACAGCGTGTTGGCTGGTAAATAAGTTCTTCCACTTTGGACATTTTCCATCTGGACGACTCCATCATCACTTCCCAGTAGAGAAATAACGGGCAGATTTTTATCCTTTAAATTACCCTTGTTATCCGGGTAGGAGGCGAGGAAAAATACACCTTTGACCTGATCAGGATGTGCAGCTGCATATCGGGCCGCCATCACACCGCCTAACGAATGGCCTCCAATAACAAACGCTTCTTTCGGATATGCCTTTAGCACTTCATTCGCTAAATCCGGGGAGATCAATGCAAGGTTGAGTGGCATTTTTGCAATGATCACATGATGACCCTTTTCCGCCAGACGGCGTGCCAAGGGCGCATAACTTTCGGGCTTCACCAATGCCCCTGGGTACAAAATGACTCCGGCTCCGCTTCTTTTTGCAGGCTCAAAACCGACCCAATGTTCTTGTTCATTTACTTTCACAGCATCCGCTACTTCAGCTAGTGCAGCAGCAGCCGTCTCGTCAGGCTGATAAGGCGTAAATACCTTCCATGCTCCCCACCCTGCGATCAGTGCAATAACAATCAGGATGCCTAAGAGAACTTTCCATATTTTCCGAGGACCACGTGTCCCATATGAATTGTATGATCTTCTTGTTCTTCTTCTCATTGTAAAAGTTCCTTTCGCCTTTCGTACCTCGTAATTCGTAATTGAATATAAAATGTACCGCTGTATTCATCAGCGTAACTAGCCTTGTTAGGGTAACATCGTTGCACATACAGGGTCAAATCAGTATACATTTCCACGTCTTAGCCCATCTTTGTCCGGTGTTCAAGCTTTCGCCACACAATAAGGTTATGATAACGCTTACTATTGTGAATAAAATCACAATAGTAATGTCCAGAGTATCGTACCTTGTTCCTTGTAAAGAATTATTTTTTAAATAGTTTAGTCGGCAGAAGCCGTTCGGAGGGAAACACATGACGACAAGCCATGATGTACAAGGGGAAAGCTTCTTTCTCAATTTGCGATTTCTGTTGATCATATGCGTATTTGCAGGGAATGCTCTGGAGCCTCTAGTCGGTTCACTTCATATTGCCCAACAATGGTTCAGCTGGATATTCATGTTTCATATGCCGTTGTTTGTACTCGTTACAGGCTACTTTGCCCAAACTTCTTTGACCGGATCAGCAGGCCGAAAAGTTCTGCTTCAGATCGGTATGCAATATCTTATTTTTCAATCGCTCTATTCGATCTTGGATGTTGCACTCTTCCACGTTCCCCATATCCATCATTCGTTCTTTGCTCCTTATCTGCTACTCTGGTTCCTTGCCAGCCATATCTGTTGGAGACTGCTGATGCTGTCTTTTCAGAAAATACCACCTGTCCTCCAATTGGGTATATCCGTGCTGCTGGGTATCCTCGTCGGGTATCTCCCTGTGGATGGTATATGGCTGAGCGTATGCAGAACCTTTGTTTATTTGCCTTACTTTGTAGCAGGTTATCATTTGAATTATGCAGACGTTCGACGGTTCTTCACAGCTCCAGTCCGCATAATCGCTGGCGTTGTATCTCTTCTGCTTATGGTACTGGCGGGAACGTCGTATTTCGGCATCCCAGCAGGCTGGCTGTATGGCAACATGACTTACGGTGAATTGGGCCATACCGAATGGTACGCAGGAATTTACCGCATCGGCATTTATGGAGTTCAATGGATAGCATCCATGGCGTTCCTAAGCTTTGTTCCAGCTGTCACAGGACGTATAACCGAGATGGGGAGACGGACACTATATGTCTTTTTACTCCATGGTTTGATCGTCCGTACCGTCGTTGCAAAGGGAGTCTACGAATATATAGATACTCCAGTGGAAGTCATGTTGATTGTAGTGTGTGCTGCAGGTCTGTGCTGTATGTTGACCATGCCTTGGGTTCGAACTGCAACACGACCTCTGATTGAGCCACAGGTAGAGTGGATGCTAAAGCCAGCTCCTTATCCTTTTAGACGGTCCGCGTAATCTTTTATCCATTTTTTATTTAACATTGAACACGCGACAACCCACTCACAGACGAACATGTAAGCGAGTCTACCCCCTCTTTACTCCACTTGGGGCCTGTTTCATACAGGCGTGATGTGGTAAGTAAAGGATGCGCGCAACAAAAAACAACTTTTTTATTAAGGAGTGATTTGTAATGGCACGTAATCAAAATCAGGGGAAAATGAGTCGCGAAGAAGCAGGTCGTATGGGTGGAGAAGCTACTTCCAAGAAGCACAATAAGGAATTTTATCAGGAGATTGGTAAAAAAGGCGGGGAAGCAACCGCAAACTCTCACGATAAAGAATTTTATCAGGAAATCGGCAAAAAAGGCGGCGATGCTACAGCTGAGTCGCATGACAAAAATTTCTACAGAGACATCGGTCGTAAAGGCGGCAGAAATTAAGGTGTAATGTCATCCTCCGCCCTCCTTTAACATAAAACAAGCTTGAGCCCATCCGCTTTATTGCAGAATGGGCTCTTTCATATTTTAACTGATACGTAAACATGTCAGTATACATATTTTTAATAGAATCAAATTCTAACTCTTCTAAATGCAATATATAGACAAATAAAACTGGTCATATCTATATATTGTTGATTAGAGAACACTTCTTGTACTTTTTCAAAATCTTCATATATGTAGAAAAAAGCTCACATCTATGATAGACTCTTTAGAAAACATCTGCGCTATTACGGCGTCCATTGAACGCCATACTATTTTTATACTTTGGGGGGGAACCAGCATCATGACAGCTAAGACGAAAATGCGTTCCGATATGATTAAAAAAGGCTTTGACCGCGCTCCTCACCGCAGCTTGCTGCGCGCAGCGGGTGTCAAGGAAGAAGATTTTGACAAACCGTTTATTGCGGTATGCAACTCGTATATTGATATCGTACCGGGCCACGTCCATTTGCAGGAATTTGGCAAAATTGTCAAGCAAGCCATTCGTGAAGCAGGCGGTGTACCTTTCGAGTTTAACACCATCGGTGTAGATGACGGCATTGCTATGGGACACATCGGTATGCGTTATTCTCTGCCAAGCCGCGAAATTATAGCTGACTCTCTGGAAACTGTCGTTTCCGCTCATTGGTTTGACGGCATGGTTTGTATTCCTAACTGTGATAAAATTACCCCTGGCATGATGATGGGCGCATTGCGCGTTAACATTCCAACTATTTTTGTCAGCGGCGGTCCTATGAAAGCTGGTAAAGACAAGAACGGACGCTCTATTTCCCTGACCTCCGTCTTCGAAGGCGTAGGTGCATATCAGGCTGGTAAAATCGACGATCAAAGCTTGCTTGAATTAGAACAATATGGCTGTCCGACATGTGGCTCCTGTTCAGGGATGTTCACAGCGAATTCCATGAACTGTCTCGCAGAAGCAATGGGTCTGGCTATGCCGGGTAACGGCACCATTCTCGCAGTAGCAGAAGAACGTAAAGAATTCGTTAAACAATCTGCACGCCAATTGATGGAATTGATTAAGCTGGATCTTAAACCACGTGATATCGTGACTAAAGAAGCTATTGATAATGCATTTGCATTGGATATGGCAATGGGCGGTTCCACGAATACAGTATTGCATACATTGGCACTTGCCCATGAAGCAGAAGTTGACTACCCTATCGAACGTATTAATGAAGTCGCAAACCGCGTACCTCATTTGTCCAAATTGGCACCTGCTTCCGACTATCATATTGAGGATGTCCATAATGCAGGCGGCGTAAGCGCAGTGCTGAATGAATTGTTGAAGAAACCGGGCGCACTGCATGGAGACTGTATTACTGTGACCGGAAAAACTATTCGTGAAAACGTAGAAGGTCAGGAAATTCTGGATACTAACGTCATCCATAAACTGGACAACCCTTATTCTGAACGTGGCGGCCTAGCTGTATTATTCGGTAATCTGGCACCGCAAGGCTCCATCATTAAAGTCGGTGCAGTTGATCCTTCGGTTGGTGGTTATCACAAAGGTCCTGCTATCTGCTTTGATTCACAGGAAGATGCACTGGCAGGTATCGCCAACGGTAAAATTAATGAAGGACACGTTGTTGTTATCCGTTATGAAGGTCCAAAGGGCGGACCTGGTATGCCTGAAATGCTCGCTCCAACTTCACAAATCGTGGGCATGGGGCTTGGTGCCAAGGTGGGTCTGATTACAGACGGACGATTCTCAGGTGCTTCCCGTGGTATCTCCATCGGTCATATTTCCCCTGAAGCCGCAGAAGGCGGACCTATCGCTTTTGTTGAGGACGGCGATATCATCGAGCTGGACTTAAACAATCGTAAGATTGAGCTCCACATTACGGACGAAGAATTTGAACGTCGTCGCGCCAACTGGAAAGGCTTTGAGCCGAAGGTAAAAACGGGTTACCTGGCACGTTATTCCAAGCTGGTAACGAACGCAAGTAACGGCGGAATTATGAAAATCTAAATGCGTTGCCAAGATAGGATTACTTTATAAACAGCTAAAAGTCCTCTCGACCCTAACAAAGGATCGAGAGGATTTTTTTATTAGGTCATTAGGGTTAGCCTATTCAGTCATTTCGCTGTTGAGTGTATGGACATCATCTCGCTGTGCTGTTTGCTCAAGAGCTTCGTCTGAGCGGTGTAAGCCTCCCTGATGAAAACGGTCAAACAAGGTATCCATTGGCATCACAATCAGTTTCGGTACCATTACATCTTTTTTTTCACTCAATTGCTCTGAACCCAAAGGATGGATAACACGAAATAACAGCTTTAGATATACAGTGGACACATGCTTAAACAGTCCTTTGGGAAGCTCCCGAACTTGAAATCCCAACTTCTCTGGTCCCCGATGAATCATACTTACTGCGTATATCGCCTTTACACCCTTCATTTCAGAATCATGTACAATGCGTTGGGCCAGATCAGGAAGTTGTTTTTTTACAATCCGAATTAATTGAATAGCTAGATGTACCATCGACTTTGCCGTCGAACCCAATTGAAATAACTTTCTATTATCAAAATGAAGCTCAATTATCGGGTCCCCTTTTTCTAACCACCTGCTGTTCTCCATATTTACATTTGGCCCATGATAGATACGGCGACGATAATAAAAGATCGTATCCTCCTTGCTTACGGGACGAAGACGAAACAAAACATGGAATAGCCGCTCATACTGGAGCCATCCAAATACCAGCGTTCTTTTTAACCAGCCCGTACTGGACATCTCGGAGGCAGTAGGTTTATTGACAGACTGACGGCAAAACAATGTATCCACCCGTACGCTGCGTAATTGTCGTTCTTGGGCGACCCTCAGCAGCTTCTCCAGTGCGATTAGCATATTCTGGGGCGCTTCCACGTCTGCCCCCAATGTCGTACCACAGTCATGGAGCAGCATCACTTCGCCACCCCTCAGCTTTTTGAGCATTCTCTCCGCTAATTGTTTCGCTCCGATGCTGGCCTTCCAGTCCCCGAACATGGAGGACCATAATACGATTCGACGACCATGGGTGTTGGAAATATCAAAAAAGTTCACTATCCCCCAAGGTGGGCGATAAAAGGTCGTTCCCTCGCCAGTTACTCGACGAATGACTGACTCTGTCTGAGCAATTTGTCTTCTGACGGTAACAGGCCTCATAAGCCAATTCGATTTGTGCACATAATTATGAATACCGATTAGATGACCTTCATCATGCATGCGTTTCAGAAGCTCAGGGTGTTTTTCTGCATTTATCCCAACAACAAAAAAAGTAGCCTTGGCATCAAAACGCTTCAGTAAATCAAGCAGCTGTGATGTATACACTGGATCAGGGCCATCATCAAAGGTGAGTGCATATTCTTGCTCACTTTTGCCGCGCCTGAACACCCGGAAACCAAATATACGACTAACCAGCGCCGGAATAAAAGCATAAAAAGTTGAAATGTAAAACATCCATAACAGCAAAGTCTGCACGTTTTATCCCCACTTTTCTATTCTGAACTCCCCAAGCAGGCTTCCTGAGGAAAACTCACTTACTTATATATTATCACAATGAAGCAAACATGCCGAGATTTCGCTATTGCATATGGTCAGCATTGAGGTCCAATTTAGTGTACAATAAATAAAAATCTAAAAGGAGTCGTTGTATACATATGCTTCCCTTGTACAAAAAATATTGGCGTACCGTTTTTGATATCGGTTTGATCGTATTAACCGTGTATTTAATTATGTTCGTATCCAGCAAACTGTATCAACTTGCCGCACCTGTGTTCCTTTCGTTCGTCGTGTTCTGGTGCATTGAACCTGCTGCCCGTTATTTTCATCGGAAAGGAATGAAAAAGCCTTTTGCCTCCGCACTCTCCGTATTGCTATTTATCATCCTCTTACTTGCTATTTTTTTCGGATTGGGCCTGATTCTAGTTACGCAATTTACGAAAGTCGCGCAAAACCTCCCACAATATACTCAGATTATCCAAGCGGAATTCACGCGATATCTTCATCTTTCTCAAGATAAAATCGCTGCTTTACCTCCGAGTGTTACTGAACGTGTGAATGATTATTTTGCGACTGCCACCACCATTGCTACGAAGTGGGCACAGCTAGGATTATCCTTTTTCATACAGTTCCTCAGTTCTTTCACTGTTTTTATGGGCAACTTTGCCATTGCCATCATTTTAGCGTTCTTTTTAAGTATGGAAATTAATCTTTGGAAGGGCATTGCCCGTAGTAAAACACCCAAGACACTAAAAACTGCTTACCTTTTTCTAAAAAATCACGTACTTAAAGCCATCTCCGCTTTTCTCAAGGCTCAAGCTCTACTGGTAGGGATTACCTTTGTCCTCGTATTTATAGGTTTACTCATTTTGCAAGTGGATAATGCCCTATCATTAGCGCTCGTGGCAGCTTTGTTTGATATTCTGCCCTTGCTGGGTGTGCCTGTTATTTTTATTCCGTGGGCCGTGTATCTGTTCATCACAGGCAATACCGGCCTGGCTGTAGGCCTGCTTATTGTCATGGCTGTGACGGTGATCGTCCGCCAGCTGGCAGAGCCTAAAATCACTGGTAATTCCATCGGTGTTTCATCTGCCTATCTGATGCTTTCCTTTGCCATTATATCGTTGTCCATCTTTGGACTGGCCGGATTAATCCTGTCTCCCATTCTGATCATTTTGCTCAAGGAATTGTGGCAGCAAGGCTATCTGCAGAAATGGATTCGGTTTCCGACAGAGGAATTTGACGAGCCCCCGTTTATCGTAAAAATCCAGGAGGAAGATCGTGAAGCTACTCGTGGTACTCAGGAGGATTGAGCTAACAGATCCATTACTTGACCAAACAGTACTGTAGCTTGATTTGCAGAATGTGTTGAAGCATTTTGCACAAGGACGGCGACCGCATAACGAGGCCGCTCTATCGGACCATACCCTATAAACCACTGGTGATTTATAGGTTGACCGTTCTTTAAAGCTTGGGCCGTACCCGATTTGCCGGCCAGATTCCATGATTTATTACGCAAGGAGACACCAGTCCCCTGTGTCACAACCTTTTCCATTGCTTCACGAAGCGTGCGAGCCGTCGATGTGTGAATCAAACGGCTGCCCTCGGGTGAAGGTGCAGCATGAGCAGGTAGTTCCAGTAAGGTGCTACCGTCTGCGTAGCTGATGCGTTTGACGAGGCGTGGTGCATGTACTTGACCCTCGTGCAACAAGGTGACGATGAGATTGGCAGCTTGGAGAGGCGTTACCAGCACATCGCGCTGACCGATAGCTGTCTGTACACGTACGCCCGGATCAGACGCGTTCGTATGGGAGCCGAATACGGCTCCCTTTTCTTCGTGATCCAGCGGTCTGAATTGAGGTAGTCCTGCAAGATTCCGCTCCTGCCAGCCCACAGTTCGGCTCAATCCCAGTGCAGAGGCTGTGGCCTGAATTTGCTTAGGATTAAGCCGTTCGCCGAGATGAGCGAACACACTATTACAGGATACGGCAAGCCCTTCCTCCAGGTTCAGGGTACCGTGTCCTTCTTTTTTCCAGCAAGCCAAACCGTACTTGCCATAAGTTCCATGACAATGGAATTGTTCCTGCGGTTGGACAACACCTGATTCAAGTGCAGCAGCAGCCGTAACCAACTTAAAAATGGATCCAGGCGTTATCGCCTTGAGGGCACGATTAGACCAGTCTGTTTTTTTCTGCGGATCAACATGCCCGGGATTATAAAAAGGGCGAGACACCATCGCCAGTACATCCGCGTTGCCTGCATCGAGCACTACCACCGCCCCTTCTGCCAAATGACTAGATTCCGTCAGCTTTTCAATCTGTTCCTGTATAGGTAGATCAATTGTAGTCTGCACTTGTAAAGGATAGTGACCATTGGATGGAGCACTGACACGCAACGGTATATGAGTCAATGGACGACGCTGCGCATCTACAAATCGGGAGACGAACGTTTCACCGACGCCGCTCAGCAGCGGCTCCAGCGTTCTTTCCAGCCCGGCTGCCCCCATCGGCAGTTCACTCGCTCGGTCGGCACGTTCATACAGAAAGCCAAGCCATTGCCTGCCATTGGGCAAATCCCTGTAACGTTTCGCATAAGGTACAAGCTCAATAAGCGAAGGAGCTAGCTTCAGCAGCTTGCCTGCTTCATTCAGATTGATTTGTACGGGCTCTCCGCGCCCATCTCGCCATATGAGCGGGGATTGCAGCCCTTTCCATCGTGTCAGTAGTTGCTTTTTATTCGTACGCAGTAGCTTGGCCAGTTCTTCGCCATGTAAAGCCGCTTTGCCATCTACATCGGGAAAAAGCACTGGCGCCCATACGACTCCGCCAGTCAAGGGTTGCCCATGCCGGTCCGTAAACTGTCCACGTCCAGAGTCGATAGAAATGCCCTCCTGTCGCTGACGTGCTGACATTTCCTTAAGCGAATGCCCCCCATAGACGGACATATGAATGCCCGCTGTCCCCTGAATCCAAGCCAGTCGGAATAATAAAATCAGCAGTAGCGCCATCACCCCCAAGCCCATATATGCAATTCGACGTTTTCGTATGAAACTGCTACCACGCCTCGGCACACCCATCCTTCTTTCATCTTTTTTCCAGTAGTATGTCCTGTAGTTGAAAAAGAAAACCCACTCAACTTTTAACGTGAATGGGTTTCCAAATTTATTTGTATCTTGTGATGTCTGCTTCTGGGCTCCAATTTAAAAACTCGTCTAACGAATAAAAAACCGTAATAAAAATGGTAATGGCCAGTACAACCCAAGCTACCTTTGTGTTTGTATTCATCTTTTGCTTTCCTTCTTGAGGGATTTTTAAGCACATCTACTAATAAAAAGTACAAAACCACGGAGATCAGTGACAATCCTGAGTTCCATGGTTTTGTTATATCTACACCGTAAACCGCGAAAGCTGTTCCTTCAAGTTCACTGATACTCCTTCCAGCTTATCCGACAAACCTACCAGTTGATTACCAATATTAGCCTGTTCAGTGCTGAGCGAAGCGACTTCCTGCGAAGTAGCTGAGGATTGCTCGGCTACCGCACTTACATTGGTCATTGCCTCGGACAAAGTGGTCTGCGATTCACTCAGATGATGAATGGAGGCAGTGACCGTTCCCAATCGTAGCGCGAACTCTCCCATTTGCTGCTGAACCGATTGGAAAATGTCCGTTGTTTCCTGCACGGCTCCCATCTGTTCCCGGAACAGCGGGTACACCTCAGATAATGCCTGTACCGTTTCATTCATTTCATTGACGATGTTGTTAGTAATGCCTGTAGCCGTACGAATAGCTTGACGTGATTGTTCAGCCAACTGCCGAACCTCATTAGCTACCACCATAAAACCACGCCCAGCCGTCCCCGCTCGTGCTGCTTCAATCGTCGCATTCAGTGATAGAATGTTCGTTTGTTTAGCAATATCCTGTAATACGTCCAGCACCTTAAAGACATCGGAAGTTGTCTTCTTCAGTTCATCTACTTTGCCCACCAGAGCATGCGTAGTTTCTTCCGTAACCTTAGTCTTGCTCAATAGATTTTTCAGCTGAATGGTCCCTTGTTCACTGGATTGTTCAACTTCTTGTGCGACCAGACTCATTTCATGATTGGAAGCCATAACCGTATCCATTTGCTGAGATATATTCCCGGTAAGTCCGCTGCCACGTTCAGCCTCTGTTGCCAAACTGGCGGCGCCATGAGCAATCTCTTCCGTTGCTGCTGCAATTTCTTTGGCTGAAATGGCTGTCTTCTTCGAGGCATCGCCTAGTTCCGTCGCTGTATTCAGAACCTCCTGAGCTGAGGCATTCGTCTGTTCTACCAGCAATGTAATTTGCTCCATCATCGTATCAAAGCTTTCTGACAACTGCCCAATTTCATCCTGAGCCTTATAGTTCGTTCGGATTTGCAAGTTGCCTTTGGCGCCTTCGACCATTAAATCCTTCAGATGTGTCAATGGACGAGCCACGAGACGCACGATCCACAGGCCAATGAACAATGCAATGAGTGCAGCCACTGCGGCAAATATCCAGGTTGTAGTTAGTATCCCCTTAGCGTCTTTCACCAGCTCAGATACAGGTACTACACCCACGAGAATCCACTTGGAAGTTCCCAGTGTATTATGAACCGCAAGCACACTTTGCTTTTTGCCGTCTGCTTCCTGCTCCATAATTTGATTTCCTTCGATCCCTTCAAGCTTGGACACGTAATCCAGCTTTGTCTTTCCTCCTGCCAAGCCCTCATTGTTAGAACCTACAAACTCACCCTTGTCTGTCACAAGACTAATCATACTGCCTGAACCCAAATTAATACCTTTTAACTCGTCCTCCACCGCACTGGACTTTAAATCCATAACCAGAACATAAGTCCCTCCCAACCCGGACATGCTGTTCATGGAGCGTGCCAGACGAAAGGTCTTGCTACCATTGTCATTCACCTGCGTAGGTAGCCAAACAATTCCTTTGTTTTTCAAAATATCCTTAAACCACTCTTCCTGCCGTACATCCTTTTGTGTTCCGGTGCCCATAGCAGCTAAATTGGTTTCTTCCGGGTACAAGTACATTGAATCAATCGCTTTATTCGTAAAAGCAAGATTCGTTAGCTTCTTATTCACTTCGCCCATAGCAACAAAAGATGCAAAGGGATTTTTATCTTGCTTTACAGCCTTTTGCAACTGATCACTTAATTCAGTATCGAAAAATACCTGTGTTGATGTGTCTTGAAAGCGCTCTAGAATAATATCAAGCTTTTCTGAAGTTTGCTGAACGGTCTGCTGATAAGCCGTAGCTGCATTTTGCTCAATCGTACTTTTAGCCTTGTAGTATGAGAGCATCCCCAAGCTGACCACAAATAACATAATTGCCGCAAAAAAGATCAGAAACAACTTCATTCCAACCGAACGTATCGGATTATAGTTTTTGACCAAATGCATGAAATCTTTACTGTACCTTTCCGGCTTAAGTAAACGCTTTAAATTGTGTGTACCTTTACGAGTCGCCTTAGCTACCCAGGGGGCAACCTTCGAAGACACCGCAACCTTTTGTTCCTCTTTATCCGTTGTCACTTTACTGCCTTTCAAACCCTGCATTTGATCCGTTTTCTTGGGTTGCCTTTTTGCTGTATTCCCCTCTTTTTTCCGTAAACCCATTTCTCTCACCTACCACCATATAATTAGTTTCTAATTCCACGTCATCCATTATGTATCTATTATCTATATAACTTCTATCGGAACTATTCGACAAGGAATGTAGCTTTCCTTTGAGTATCAACTAAATTTTGTGAAACTTTTTCCCTAGAAAACTATTCAAAAAAAAGCCTCTCCAACCGATAGGAGAGGCTTTTGAATCTTTTCACCTGTGACTTAAGGCTTATTTACTTCTTTTTACGCATCATATCAAAATACGATACGGGCTGATCTACCTTCATTCTAATTCGTTGAAGCGGGTGACGAGCAGCATCCAATTCGTTGCCTTCCTCATCCCAGATCGTTCCGACCGTTTGTTTAAAGAATGTTCCGTTCGGACCGAAAAATTCGATTTCATGCCCTGGTTTAAAATGGTTCCGTTGTTGAATGGTTGCAATGCCACTCGCGGCATCGTAGTCCATGACCAGTCCGGCAAAATCATAAGGGACTGCCTTTTCTTCCGGCTCATAAATATGATCTTCATGATCCGGTGTATCGTAGAAAAACCCTGTATTCAACGGACGATTGGCTGCCTTGTTAATTTCTTCAATCCATTCTGGTTTGAGCACATAATTTTCAGGATCTGCCATGTAGGAATCAATCGCTTGACGATAGACATTCACGACGGTAGCCACATAGTGAATGGACTTCATACGTCCCTCCACTTTAAAGCTGTCTACACCTACATCAATCAGATCAGGGACATTTTCAATCATACACAGATCCTTGGAACCCATAGAAAAGGCATTATCGCTCTCTTCGAACAGTGGAAGCTGGTTAACACCAAGCTGGAACTGTTTCAGTGCATTGCTCTCCTGTGCCTCTTCCTCAGATATCCAAACCTCACCTGGGCGGGCATCCTCAAACAAATCGTATTTCCAGCGGCAAGACTGACAACATCCTCCACGATTGGAATCACGGTCTGTAAAGTGATTGGACAACACGCAGCGGCCGGAAAATGAAGAGCACATCGCACCATGGACGAATGCTTCGATTTCGATGTCCACATGCTTTTTAATTTCTTCGATTTCCTCCAGACTGGTCTCACGTCCCAGTACCACACGCGGTAGTCCCTCGTTTTTCCAAAACTTTACCGCTTGCCAGTTCAGTGTGGACTGCTGTGTACTCAAATGCACTTCCAATCCAGGAACAGCACGCAATGCCACGGATACAATAGCCGGATCAGCGACGATAACGGCATGAATTCCTGCCTCGTACAGATTGCGCAAGTATTCTTCGATTCCGGCAATATCCTCATTGTGGGCATAGATATTGGTGGCTACAAGCACCTTAGCACCGTACTTGTTAGCAAATTCTACACCTTCGCGCATTTCTTCAAAACTGAAATTATCGGCGTTAGAACGCAGACCATATTTTTGTCCACCAATATATACAGCATCCGCGCCATAGTGAACGGCAAACTTCAGCTTTTCCAGATTTCCGGCAGGAGCCAATAGCTCCGGCTTATCCAGACGATTCCGTTTACCTATATATTTTCTCGTTTTGGTTATCGTCCCCATGACGTTCCCCCCTCTGTGAATTCATTTTAAAATTAATAAACCTGCTCTTTATAGAAAAATCCGAAGGAAAGTTCCCGTTCCGGATCTTGAAGACGGCGAACTTCATCCAGCCAGCTTTCATCATAAGCATAAGCATCCGGGTCAGCTGTATAATTATCTATGGCTTTACGATAAGCACGAACAACCGCCTCATTGTAAGCCGTAGGTTTCAATAAGCCCTCGATCTTAAAGCTATGCACGCCCGCCTCCATCAGAATATGCAGGTCCTCCATGATACAAAAATCATCTGAACTCATAATATGTGTCCCATTAATATCCTCGTAGATGGGGAACTTCTCTTCCTTCCGCTCTGCTTCAATCAGAAACAAGCCGCGCCCTCTACCCAAATCGCCTTCTACATTACGTCCCTGGTGCAGCATATAACTTTGAACAAGCTTACGCTTGGAGTGATAAATATTGGTCATGCCATGTACCTGAACCTGTGCTTCTATGTTCAACTTTGGTATCATTTCGGTAATTTCATCCATACTGAGCTCACGAGCCAAAATGACCCGGGAAGCTCCTTTTTCACCCCAATAGTTGGCGGTTGCGAAGTTGGTGGAGATCATCTCACCGTTCCAGAACAGCTTAAGATGCGGGGCGTACTCCTTCACGGCCATGAGCACTGCGGGATCATTAAACTCAATGGCGTCTATGCCGCATCCAGCTAGGGTCTGCACATATTCGGGAAGGAGTGGTAATAGCTCGTTCGTCATCAAATTCGTCATGGATACGTATACCTGCGCCGTATGCTTCCGTGCCTCTTCCACCACTTCACGGATTTGGTCCGGTGTAAAATGTCCCGGCAGCCGCATTCCAAAGCGGTCATCTCCAATAAGTAATGCAGTAGCTCCAGCCTCCAGCATATGGCGGGCATCCTCCGGAGAGCTGGCAGTTGCCAGTAGTTCGGGTTTGTAAGCCATAGGCTCACCTCCTAATTTGTCTTACGGTTACTTACCTGAATGTTATGCAAATGTTCTTTATACGTTTTGGCAAACAAATGTTCATGTGTCCCATCTTTTTTGGTCACGTAAAACAAATAATCTGTAGCTTTCGGCTGTAAAGCCGCTGTCACTGATTTCAGACTGGGACTTGCAATCGGCCCTGGTGGAAGTCCCTGATGCATATACGTATTATAAGGGCTTTCCACAGCCAAATCCTTGTAATACAGCCGTTCCTTTTGCTTATCCAGCATATATTGAACTGTAGCATCAATTTCCAGCTTCTTATCCTGTTTGAGTCGGTTATAAATGACGCCAGCTACTACAGACCGCTCATCTTCCACAACCACTTCGCGCTCTACGAGAGAAGCAACTGTCAGCAGTTGATGCAGCGTTTCACCCCGCTGTTTCAGCTTCGCATCCAAATCGGAAACAGTTTCCAACCGCTTTTGTGTCTGTTCTAGCATCACCTGTATAATATCTTTGGCCGTACTACCCTTTTTCAGCTCATAGGTTTCCGGGAAAAGATAGCCCTCCAGCGCATAGCGAAGCCCCGCCTGCTTTGGAATGTCCCGCACTAGCGCGACGTCAAAAGCGGACGGATCGTTGGCCAGCTGCAAAAATTGCTGCCGGTCTGCCAGTCCTTCCTTTTGCAGCTTATCAGCCATCTGTCTAATCGTAAAACCTTCCGGGATTGTAAAACGAATCATTTCCTCTTTGACAACATCTCCAGCCGATAACTTAGTAATCAACTGATCAAAGGTTGCGCCAGGCTTCGCCTCATATTTTCCGGCCTGAAATCCGCTTCCTTGCTGTTTGAATTTTACATAAGCCTTAAACACGAGCGCATTACGTATAAGTCCCTTTTGCTCCAGCGTATCTGCAATAGCCGATGTTCCTGTTCCCTGCACCACCGTAAAAGCAACGGGTTGTGTTTGGGGCTGAACAGGCTGCATGGCATTCCAGATATAGAGGGCTGCACCTCCTGCTATAATGATAAGCAGTAGAAATAACGTAAACATCCTTGTCCTTCGCTTCACATCCACCCAACTCCTTCACAGCCAAAAAGGGCGGACTGGTCCGCCCTTTCAGGTTTGATCTCATCGTTATCCAGACTTACAGTTCTTCCGGCAACGTACATTCGTCGTACAGCTCGGAAATATCTTCCCACTCATCATCATCTTCAATGGTGGTGATGGAGATTTCGCCGTCTGTGGATGAGCTTACATGGTAAAGTTCATGTTCGCCAACAGCAGCCCCAGGTCTACGCAATACGGCGTACCGTTGCTCACCTACCTTGAACTCTGCTTCCAATTCCATGCGAATCGCATGGCCCTGTTCATCCTGCAGCTCTACATCGCCGTCGAACGTTTCCTTCAAATCAGAGGTCCAACTCAGGTCTTCACGTGAATAGCTCGTCATTTCCCGTCTTCCTCTTCATCTTCTTCTACAAATGTATTAAAGGTCTCTTCGACGATTTCCCATTCGGCATCGTCTTGGATCACAAACAATTTAATATCATCGCCTTCTTCCTCGTAACGGAAGGCGTACACATCGGACTCATCAGCTTCAGGGTCCACTGGCGCAACCATCATGTACTTCGCTTCGGAACCATCTACCTCAAACTTCATAATGACCTCGAACTCTTCCTCGTTGCCCTCGTCATCGGCAATATAAATAATTTCCGGCTCTTCTTCCATACCCACTTGATTTTCAGCCATTACGAAATCCCCCTCACCTTGTACTGTGTGCGTCCAAATAGTTTTGCAAGATCAGGCTTGCGGCCAGTTTATCTACCACCTGCTTGCGTTTTTTTCGGCTGACGTCGGCCTCCAGAAGCGTACGCTCCGCCGAACGCGTCGTCAGCCGTTCATCCCAAAGGTGAACGGGTAAACCCAGTAACTCCTTGAGTCGGTTCGCAAACTCGATGCAAATCTCACCGCGTGGACCCACGGTTCCGTTCATGTTTTTTGGCAAACCTACAACAACCTCGCCCACCTCATTGTCACGAACTAAATTTGCAATTTTACCGAACTCGCTGTCGTCACCGCGTCGTTCTATGACTTCCAATCCTTGGGCGGTCCAGCCGAAGGCATCACTTACGGCGACCCCAATTCGGCGATCCCCGTAATCCAATCCCATTACTTTCATGCCTGTCTCCTAACGGTGCTTGGCGAGATAGAAACGAACCAACTCTTCAATCAACTCATCGCGCTCTTTTTTACGTACCAGGCTTCTGGCATTATTATGCCGTGGCACATAAGCCGGATCACCGGATAGCAAATAGCCGACGATTTGATTGATCGGATTGTATTCTTTTTCTACCAACGCATCATATACGGTCAACAAAATCTCCTGAGCAGAAGCTTCCTTCTCATCTGCCTTGACATTAAATTTGACCGTTTTGTCCATGGAATCCATTGTTGACACCTCGCTTCCACAAAACATGTGTACATGTTTATGCCAGCTTATTCTTTTACATCATACCATAAGCAAAGCCCTACAAGGAAATATCTAAGCCCGTTTTTTCCCAAAAATCCGCAAAAATTATCGAACTTTATCCTTGTGAGGCTGCCGACACCAGTTCATGCGCACGTTGAAGTGCTTCGTCCAGCTTGCTGGCATCCTTACCACCGGCTTGCGCCATGTCAGGTCGTCCGCCACCACCGCCACCGCATACGGCAGCAATTTCTTTCACGAGCTTGCCTGCATGAAGTCCAGCCTTGGTATGCTCTGCCGGAACTGCTACGACAAAATTAACTTTGTCGTCCATTGCAGCGCCGAGCACCAGCACAGCAGCCGGAAGTTTCCCTTTCAGTTCATCAGCAATCGCACGCAACGCATCCATGCTGGAAGCCTGCACGCGTGCAGCCAACAGCTGCACCCCGCCTACTTGCACGACCTGATCGGTCAGCTGGCCCGCCTCAATAACGCTCAGCTTGCTTTGCAGCGATTCATTTTCACGACTGAGGTCTTTAATTTGTTGCTGCAAAGATTCGATACGCTTTGGCACCTCAGACAGCTTGGATTTTACAAGCCCAGCCGAAACCTTCAACAGCTCTAATTGACCTTCCATATATTCAAAGCCAAAACGTCCAGTCACCGCTTCGATACGACGTACACCTGATCCAATGCCGCTCTCGCTGACAAGCTTGAACAAGCCAATTTGCGAAGTATTGCTGACATGACAGCCACCGCATAGTTCAATGCTGTAATCGCCTACCTTAACGACCCGTACGATATCTCCATACTTTTCACCGAACAGCGCCATTGCTCCGAGAGCCTTGGCTTCATCAATCGGTTTCAGTTCAATACTAACATCCAGTTGGCTCCAGATGGCACGGTTTACACGCAGTTCAATATCCGCCAGCTCTTCTGGTGTAATGCTTCCAAAATGGGAGAAGTCAAAACGCAGACGCCCAGGCTCTACCAAAGAACCCGCTTGATTGACATGGTCACCCAGCACTTCTTTAAGCGCTTTGTGAAGCAAATGTGTAGCCGTATGGTTTTTCTCAATTTCTCCACGTGAAGCTTGATCTACTTCTGCTTTCACCGTATCGCCAACGTTCAGCTCACCGGCTTCTACAACAACCTGATGCACATGCTGACCTTGTGGCGCCTTAAACAGCCCTTCGACCTTCGCAGTTACCGTACCTCCACGCAGCAAGCCTTGGTCACTGACTTGTCCTCCGCTTTCGGCATAGAAAGGAGTCACATCCAGCACGACCTGACAAGACTGCCCTTCACTAACACTGTCCACCAGTACATCTTCATATACAATCGCCACTATTTTAGACTCAGTTACGAGGTCATTATATCCAACAAATTCACTTTTAACCGCCAGATCGGACAAAGCTCCGCCCTGAATCTTCATGCTCGCGCTGTCCTGATGAGCATCACGGGCACGTTTGCGTTGCTCCTGCATCGCTTCATCAAAACCTTCACGGTCTACTTTCAAGCCCTGCTCGTCCGCATAATCCTCTGTGAGATCGAATGGGAACCCGTACGTATCATACAGTTTGAAAGCATCTGCTCCGCTAATGACATTGCGACCTTCGGCCTTCGCCTGAGCACTGATATCGGACAAAATTGCCAATCCATCTGTCAGTGTTTCATGGAAGCGTTCCTCTTCCGTTTTGATCACTTTGATGATGAAATCACGCTTGTCCACTACCTCAGGGTAATACACACCCATGACATCCCCAACGGTTTCCACCAGCTCAAACATAAATGGACGGTTCATGCCCAGCATTTTTCCATAGCGCACAGCCCGGCGCAGCAAACGGCGAATCACGTAACCCCGTCCTTCATTAGAAGGCAGCACACCGTCACCAATTGCAAAAGCTACGGTGCGGACATGGTCAGCAATAACCTTAAGAGCCACGTCACTGTCCACATTTTCGTTATATTTTACTCCCGCCATCGCCGCTGTTTTTTGGATTAGTGGCTGGAAGATATCCGTATCAAAGTTGGAATCCACATTTTGCAAAATGGATGCAAAACGCTCCAATCCAGCCCCTGTATCAATATTTTTGTTCGGAAGCGGCGTATAGCTGCCGTCTTTGTTATGGTTGAATTGTGAGAATACGAGGTTCCAAACTTCCAGATAACGCTCATTTTCTCCCCCCGGATACATTTCAGGGTCCGTCATGTCGCTTCCGTAGGCTTCGCCACGATCATAAAAGATTTCCGTACAAGGTCCACAAGGGCCTTCACCGATATCCCAGAAGTTATCTTCCAATTTGATGATACGCTCGGCAGGAAGTCCAACTTTTTCGTTCCACAGCTTGTACGCTTCCTCATCCTCAGGATACACAGTTACAGCCAGACGTTCCGGATCAAAACCAATCCATTTTGGATCCGTCAGAAACTCCCATGCCCATGTAATGACTTCTTCCTTAAAATAGTCACCAATGGAAAAGTTGCCGAGCATTTCGAAAAAGGTGTGATGACGGCGCGTTTTGCCGACATTCTCAATGTCGTTCGTCCGGATACATTTTTGCGAATTGGCAATACGTGGATTTTCTGGCTTCACACGTCCGTCAAAATAAGGCTTAAGCGGTGCCATACCCGCATTAATCCACAGCAGGGAAGGATCTTTATGTGGAACAAGCGGCGCGCTTGGTTCAATCACATGTCCCTTGCTTTCAAAAAACTCCAGCCATTTGGAGCGGATTTCACTAGCTTTCATATAAGTAGCCTCCTAATTATGGTGTCACTGGTTCCTGGCACAGGCCATAAAAAAACAGAAAAACGCCCCTGAACGGATCAGGGACGATTGTATCGCGGTACCACCCTGGTTAACGCCGTCCCCTCTGTACGAAATGCCCATGCGCAAGCTGCACACCAACATTTGCTTAACGGACGATCGATCGCCTTGTTTTCACTGGTAACGGGAGCATCCCGGCGGGTTCAGCCCGCACTTCGAAATGAGCTTTCCCTACTGGATAAACACATTTAAACATACTCAACTCAGTATATCCGTGTCATTTAGCCGTGTCAACGCGATTTCAGACAAGATACATACGGTGTATGGACAAAATCAGATTGTTTTCCGCTTCACGTAATAAGCAAAAAAATGCTGAAGTCCTACCTTTAAGACTGCCATCACGGGAACCGCTAAAATCAAGCCGGTAATTCCCGCAATTTCCCCACCCACTAGCAGAGCGAAAATAATGGCTATCGGATGCAGATGCAACGTTCGTCCCACCACCTGGGGAGAAATGACATTGCTCTCCAACACTTGAATACAGGTGTTAACGACCACGACCAAAAGCACCATTTTTAAGGAGACCGTAGAAGCCATGACTACTGCCGGAGCGGCTCCCAAAAAGGGGCCCAAATACGGAACGATGTTAAAAATCGCAACCACTCCTGCCAGCAACAGCGCATAAGGCATGCCAATGAGCATATATCCGAGATAAGCCATCACTCCAATAATGACGCATACCAGTAATTGTCCCCTGACATAGTTGCCAAGCGCCTGATCAATTTCCTTAAGTACCGTTACAATCGCCTTGCGACGAGAACGCGGGAGGTAAGACACAATCGTCCGCTCGAACACATCAAAATCCTTCAAAATATAAAAAATGAGAAACGGTACAATGAACACATTGAACAGCATATTGATCATCCCGCCGATGTTATCCATAAAGTTAGAAATCCCTGTTGCCATCCGATTCTCTAGTTGGAAAAACCATTGATTCATACCCGTTCGCACCCCTTGGGGCAAAATGCCGCTATCCATATTCGTCATTAATCCTTGTGCATGCATGGTCAGCTCAGGCAGATGCTCATTCAGCTCATCCAGTTGTTCAATGAACATCGGAATCAGGTTCATCAGAATCACAACGAGACTGGCTAAAAACACAGCATAGATGAGCAGCACAGCTACGCTTCGAGGCACCTTGCGACCGCCCAGCATACTGACAACCGGATTAAGTACATAGGAGATGATCATCGCTACCGCAAACGGAGCAATGATTGTTTTCAGAAATTCATACAAATGCAAAAACAAAGGTCGCAGCAGCCAGATAAAATATAGAATGACAAGTCCCAGCAGCGTCCATATTCCGTACCGGAACAGTCTACTTTTCGTTAATTGCTCCATTTCGTGCCCCCTTACTGGACTAGCCTCCTTTAAGTATATGCCTGTACCTCTACTTTAATCCTTCCCGCGAGTCTGGAATGCCCCATAGATTACCATTGTAAAAAAATGATGAAAACGGATGAAAACAATTAACAAAGTCATTCCATCTGACGATATAAGTACAAAGCACTACTTTAAGTTTTCACATTTCTGAAACATCGGGGGTCGTTACATGAACTTAAAAATCAAGCTTATTCTCCTTTTCACTTGCATTGTTATCGTTGCAGCTGGGCCATTGTCGATCATTAGCATGACAAGCGTTAAAAATCAGGCCAATCATGATATCCAAGAGCTTATGAACAGCAAAACCTCCGAAACCGTCAATCAGCTCGACGGATGGATAGGTGGTAATGCCAAAATTATTGAAACATTGGCTGCAGGTCTGGAATCCAGCGATATTTCATCAGATGCCAAAGCCGTATCTCTGAAGGCAGCTTTTCAAAACTATAAAGATCAAAATATTTCCAATATTTACGCAGGCTTTGAAGATGGAGCCTACTGGGATGGATCTGGCTGGTTTGAAGCAGGTTATGATCCTCGCGCTCGACCGTGGTACAAGGATGCCAAAACCAAGGGAGAAATGTATTACTCGTCCCCATACATTGATGCAAATAGTACGAATTTCACCATTTCTATTGCGAAGCCTCTCAAAAATTCGAATGGCTCCGTCACTGGTGTGGTCAGCGAGGATATAATGCTCAACGATATGACAAAAATAATTAAAAGCATAGACTTGAACGGATTGGGCTACGCATTTTTGATTGACCAAAATGGAGCCGTGATCGCGCACCCAGACAACAAGCTGGCTGGCAAAAACCTCAAGGACAATCCCGAGTTGGGTTCATCAACCGCGGCCCTGCTGAGCGCAGCTTCGGGAGAAACAGACTATAGCTATAATGGTAGTGACCGTCAGCTTTATTTTAAAAAGATGCCTAGCACAGGCTGGATTGTAGGGTTGTCCATTTCCAAAGATATTGCTTTTCAGGAGTATTACTCCACTCGTAATATGTTGATTATAACGGTTGCTATCATCTTGGTTGTCGCTATGCTGCTGGCGATCTGGGCGGCAAACAACTTTATTAAGCCGATTCGCAGACTCCAAGCGAATGTCAAACGTATAGCTGAAGGCGATATGACCGCTCGTGTGGATGTTAAAGGTAAAGATGAAATTGCCAGCCTGGGGACAGATTTTAATATCATGTCTGATAATCTCTCTCACCTGTTGCGCAAGGTATCAGATACGGCGGGCGATGTCAGCTCAGCTTCCCATGATATGCATCAGCACGCTAAGGATACTGGAACCATCGCGTCACAAATCTCCAGTGCAGTTCAGGAGCTTGCCCAAGGAGCGAGCGATCAGGCTGAAGCTGTATATTCCGGCTCTGAGAAGCTGACTCACATGACAGGCTCCATCGACCAGATTGGCGAAAGTGTTAAACGGACCCAAACTGCCGTTTTCGAAACAGATTCTGCCGTGCTTGCAGGGTATGAAACAGCAGAACGTCAAGCGAAACTGGCCGCCGAGTCCAGACAAACGACGACTGCGGCAGGAGAAGCCGTAGATTCGCTCGCGCTGAAAACTCAGGATATTGAGCGGCTGGCCGGGGCCATCCACGATATCGCCGCACAAACAAACCTGCTGGCCCTCAATGCATCCATCGAAGCGGCACGGGCCGGAGAACACGGACGAGGCTTTGCCGTCGTCGCGGGAGAAGTGAGAAAGCTGGCTGAACAAGCGGGCAGTTCCAGTGACAGTATCATGAGTAAGCTGGAAGAAATTAAAATTGCAGGAGTACAAAGCGCGGAGGAAATGAAGAAGGCTCTTGCTGTAACTGTAGAACAGGAGCATGCTGCCATTGCAACGAGACAGGCGTTTGAATCCATTCGTGGGGCTTCTCAGCATATGCTTGCCCAAATTGAGGACGTTACCGCCGCTACAGATCATCTCCGTGTGAATGCTGGACATATTTCCGATGTCATTTCCAGCGTTGTCGCTGTTTCTGAACAAAGTGCAGCATCTACAGAGGAAGTGGCTTCCTCTGTGCAAGAACAAGGTCATGCCATGAACAATATTGCCGACCTTTCTGCCAAACTCGATTCTCATGCAGATCTTTTATTGGAAGAGGTCAAACGCTTTAAATTGTAGAACTAACCATCTTCACAAAAACGGTATACAAAAGAGGGTGCCCCAGCCAATATGGCCGTTTGGGGCACCCTCTTCGTTGTTTTTATCAAGCATTATCCAACCTACTAAGCGTATGTAGATCACACCTCTTAGCAAGCAGCCTGTCCACTTTCGGTGTCAAGCTTAGGAAGAAGCATGAATTTGCGGCAAGTCCTGTTGTGCCATCTCATCTCCAAAGAATAGGTCGTCCAGCGAACTGAGCGTTCCATCCTCTTCCACTTGGTAGACAGACATTTTTTCACCATTCACCTGAAGTTCGATAAAGCATCCCCAGCAATAAAATTGATGGGAGCCGATTTTGCCGATATCTTTGGAATTACAATTCGGACATCTCAATAAACTCACCCTATCCATTAACAGAATATATGGCTTTTTCCAGACGCTGCTCGCTTAACGGGGGAACCATAACAGCATTTTCCCCGATGGACATATCTTCGGTGCAGGGCAGCCATTTCCGCCCCTCTATAATATCCGATACAAAACCATCGCTGATTTCCAAGCCTATTATGTTATTGCCCATTTCCTGGTCAAAATAAACATCCGAGATGTGCCCGAGCATAAGCCCTTCCTCTGTTAGCACGGATAGATCCTTCAGTTTACCGGGTCCAAGCAAGTACGTATGTTGTATATCATGGGCCTCCGTTTTACGGACAGCCTGCTGATTGCGAATCATGATCGCATCCTCACCGTAAGCAACGATGTCATCCCAAGCAACCATTTTCACGTGAGAAGAAAAAAGCCCTTTTCCTTCCAACTCGATCCCTGTGATCCGCCAATCAGCTGTCACCATAAAGTCATGTATTTTACCAATCTGCTTCCCGTCCTCCACATCGAAAACGGCAAGTCCGATCATATCTTGAAGCTTCATATATAGGGTACCTCCTCATTCTGCAATCCGAACGAAGGTGCGGTCCTTTTCCTACATGCCTGTCAGACCTTGCTTCCGTTCATGCAATGAAATGGAAAACCGCCCCTCCCTTCTTATTAAAATGCGGAGAAATCCCTAGTACCTAGTACGCAGCCGCTTCCATATGGTTTCAATTTTCTTGGCCGTGTATTCCATTTCTTCCGTAGTATTACCCAAACCGAAGCTAAACCGAATCGCTGAATGTAAAACATCTTCAGGAAGATCCATCGCCTGCAATACATGCGATAGCTCTAGAGATCCGGAAGTACAGGCTGATCCGCTTGCTACTGCGATTCCTTCCATGTCAAGGTTCATCAGCATGGTCTCTGTACCAATGGCCGGAAAGCTAACATTAAGGACATTAGGTAAAGAATGATCAGGATCACCGTTAATTACAAAATTTTGGCTACCCAGAGTGTCTTCCAACCCTTTAAGCAGTGTCTGGCGAAGAACCGTATCGTGCACCCCACGCTCCTCAATGGAAGCATTAGCTAGAGTTGCGGCTTTAGCCAGACCCGCAATACCGGCGATGTTTTCTGTCCCGGCACGGCGTTTCTTTTCCTGAAGTCCCCCATGCATTAGCGGCTGAATGCGTGTACCTTGGCGGATATATAATGCACCCACCCCTTGTGGTCCGTTAATCTTATGACCCGACACACTCAGTAAGTCAATTGGGAGATTCCGGCAGTCGATGGATATATGACCGTAAGCTTGAACCGCATCTACATGGAATACAATGCCATGTTCTCTCGCAATCTGCCCTACTTCTGAGATCGGCTGAATGACGCCCACCTCATTGTTGGCATACATCATGCTGATCAAAAAAGTGTCCGGACGAATGGCAGCCTCGATATCCGCAGGGTTCACGCGTCCAAAACCGTTGACCGGGACATAAGTCACCTCATACCCCGCTTTTTCCAGCTCATCACAAGCATGAAGCACTGCGTGATGTTCAACCGCGGTTGTAATCATATGCCCGGAAGTACGGCCGTCTGCCGTAGCCGTCCCAAACAGGGCCAGATTATCGCTTTCTGTCCCTCCGCTCGTAAATATAATTTCTTCAGGCTTGCAGCCCAAAGAGGCCGCAACGGCATCCCGAGCAGCGCTGACGGTGCGCTTGGCATCGCGGCCAAAGGCATGAACGCTCGAAGCGTTGCCATATTGGCCGGTCATGATGTCCATCATAGTCTGCGCAACCTCAGGATGCATAGGAGTCGATGCGGCATGATCCAGATAAATTCTGTTCATGTTAATCCACCTCAAATGTAGAACATGTAATTGTCCAATTCATCATGTTCTTGGTATGTGATCAAGTCCTTAAGTGTAGTAGAATCCAACACTTCAGCAATGCTGTCACGAATTCGCAGCCACAGCTGACGTTTTGCCGGATCGTCTTCTTCCGTGAAATCGACCGGAGAAATCGGACCTTCCAGTACACGAATGATGTCTCCCGCTGTTACTCCTGCCGGTTCATTCGCCAAAATATAACCGCCGTAAGCACCTCGGATACTTTTTACCAAACCTGCATTACGCAAAGGTGCGATGAGCTGTTCCAGATAATGCTCTGACAGCTGATTTTTTTCGGCAATACTTTTCAAAGAAGTTGGACCTTCGCCAAACCTGGCTGCAAGTTCCATCATAATGGTCAGACCATAACGGCCCTTCGTTGATATTTTCAATTGTGCCACCTCACTTATAGTAACAATTCCGTTAAACACGCGGAATAACTGGTGTTGTAAACCTCTCTATTCCGATCCTAACCCTCAGCTTATGTTAACATATTAGGGCAGGTAAAGGGAAACATTACGGTAACAATCTTAAAAAAAGTTGCTTTCGAGCGATTTGGAACAGCTTTAGCCCATTTTATATAGCTTTCTTCCATCGTTCGCCGTGTCGTTTGATCGTCCAAACATCGTATCTTATTATCGTTTATGTTACAATAGGTGGGTTCTACAACAATATTGAAAGAATTGGGTGATGACCATGGCTAAAGCCAATCATGAAACCCGTGTCGTCGTCGGGATGTCCGGTGGCGTCGACTCATCCGTTACCGCGCTGCTGCTGAAGGAGCAGGGCTATGACGTAATCGGCATCTTCATGAAAAACTGGGATGACACGGATGAATTTGGCCGTTGTACGGCTGAGGAGGATGCGGAGGATGTGCGCCGCGTCTGTGAACAGATCGACATTCCTTACTATACCGTCAATTTTGAGAAAGAATACTTCGATAAAGTATTCTCCTATTTTCTTGATGAATATAAAGCTGGACGCACACCCAACCCGGATGTCATGTGTAACCGTGAAATTAAATTCGGCGAGTTTCTAAATAAAGCGCTGGATTTGGGAGCAGATTATGTTGCTACTGGACATTATGCACGGGTTGTGGAAGAAGACGGCCACTTTACTTTGCTGCGAGGTGTGGATAGCAACAAGGATCAGACTTATTTCCTAAATGCATTAAGCCAAACACAGTTGTCCCGAGCGATGTTTCCCATCGGTCATCTGCCGAAACCAGAAGTACGTAAAATTGCGGAAGCTGCGGGACTGTATACGGCCAAGAAGAAAGACAGCACAGGCGTATGCTTTATCGGCGAGCGTAATTTCAAGGAGTTTCTGAGTGGATATCTGCCTGCAAAAGGTGGAGACATGGTGGATATCGCTACTGGTGAAGTCAAAGGACGTCACGATGGTCTGATGTACTATACACTGGGTCAACGACAAGGCTTGGGCATTGGCGGATCGGGTTCAGGCGAACCGTGGTTTGTAGCGGATAAGGATCTGGAGAAGAATATTCTGTATGTGGTACAAGGTGATCGTCACCACAGTCTGTATTCTACCAGCCTGATTGCAACGGACGTGAACTGGATTGAAGGCGCAGATACTCGTCCGACCAGCGAATTCCGTTGCACAGCCAAGTTCCGTTATCGCCAACCTGATCAGCAAGTAACTTTACAATGGCTTGCGGATGGAACCGTGCATGTCATATTCGATGTACATCAAAAGGCCATTACGCCTGGACAAGCTGTTGTATTTTACGACGGGGAACGCTGTCTGGGTGGCGGAACCATTGATAAGGTTGAAAAACTTCAGCCTGAAACAGTTTAAATAAAATGACCATTTTGCATTGATATAGCAGGGAATTAAAAAAGTCGTCTCTCCAGATTTGGGAGGCGACTTTTTTAATGAAAGATGTTTTTAGTAATGGCTTGTAAAGAATTGATAATCTGCTCTTTATGATGTCTGTCATGCTGGACAAACATTCCTTGCAAAAAATTTTCCATGGTGTATGCACGTCCCTTTTTTAATCCATTGGTATGCTTCCCATTTAAAATAGGAACCGTCATATTTAAATAAGATCGCTACAATGGACTTCTAACTTCTTCCCTATGTAATCCTTTTCGAATTAACTTGAAAGACCATTAATACATAAGGAACTTTTGATAACATCCTCATTTGGGTATATGATGTAGACAAGATCATACTTCAATTGAAAAGGAGCGTGCCTTTATGTCTGATTCATTAGGAATGCTGACACCGGGTAAAAAAGTTTCTTTGAAAGAATGGGACCCCAAGGATACGAAGAATATCAAAAATAAAGAAGAAATCCGACAGGAAACAGATCAATTGAAGGAACGCTTCACGGAATTACAAAGCAAATTATTTACAGAGAAAAAACAATCCGTTTTGTTTGTATTTCAGGGTATGGATTGCAGCGGCAAAGATGGCGTCATCAAACAGGTATTTTCCAACCTTAACCCTGCGGGGGTGACTGTCCACAGCTTTAAATCACCTACGGCTGAGGAATTAAGTCATGATTTCTTGTGGCGTGCTCATAGCGTTACCCCAGGACGTGGATATATTGCAGCATTTAACCGTTCTTATTACGAGGATGTGCTGATTACACGTGTTCACGGACAGATATCCGATAAGCAGGCCAAACGGAATATTAAGCATATCAAGCATTTTGAACAGTTGTTGCTGGATAATGGTGTAAAGGTGGTTAAAATCTTTTTACATATTTCAAAGCAATTTCAGTTAGAAAAGCTGATCGACCGAATTGAAAAGCCTCACAAAAACTGGAAACTCGATCCAAGTGACTTGCAGGAACGAAAATTTTGGAAGCAATATACCCAGTATTATGAGGATGTATTAGAGCTAAGCGCAACCAAACAAGCTCCTTGGTATGTCGTTCCTTCAGACAACCGTTGGTATAGGGATTATACTGTGCTACGGATTGCCGTCCAAACGCTGGAGGAAATGAAGTTGTCTGATCCTGATCCAAGACCTGAACTTGAATCCCTTTTACCTGAATTGTACAAAGAACGAGATAAAAAATAGCTGTATAGGTACAGCACTAAGCTTCCGAAACCTTATCACGGCTGAAAATGCCTTGAGTACGGGATTGGAAGCTTTTTATTGCATTTTTACGTGTTATTTCGAAAATGTATAAAGCTTAACTGACTCTGTACCCGATAGCCGCAGCTACAACTCCTACCACGACAGAGGACAGTACATACATAGCCATGCGTCGGTATTCTTTACGCTCCATCAGTTGAAGAGATTCATAGCCAAATGTGGAAAAGGTGGTGTAGCCGCCACAAAAACCTGTTCCTAGCAGCATCCAGAGTGCAGGAGACAAATGGTTTTGCGTAAACTCGCCATAGAGCCAGCCTAGCAGCAATGAACCGCTGACGTTAATGATCCACGTCCCCCACGGAAATGCGGTACCAAACCTCTTTCCGGCCCACATGCCAAGCCCGTATCTCGCCAGTGTACCCACGATACCGCCTGCCGCTGCCCACCAGATCATAAGCGTTCCTCCTTGGGAGCAGCCTGCGTCATTTTTGAACCTAGGCGGATACCTATCCATGTCAAAAACAGCCCTCCGCCTACGCTAAGCAGCAGGTACAACACAGCCGTCAGCATACGATCGTGAACCGTGAGGCGGACAGCATCCACTGCAAAGGTGGAAAAGGTGGTAAAGCCCCCTGTAAAGCCTGTTCCGATGGCAAGTCGCAATCGCGGCTTGATCCGCCATGATCGCAAGGTTACCGTAAAGAACCAACCCAGAAACAGGCAGCCGATCCAATTGATTAGCAGCACACCAAGTGGAAAATCCGCACCCGCCGCAGGCAGCAGCGATTGCAGACCATAACGGGTAGAGGTTCCAAGCGCTCCGCCCGCAGCAACGAATAGCACGTCTTTCATCTTTTTATCCCCTTCTTCGCTCTTGCACGATCATGGTGTAACGTGACGATATCGTACACACTCTGTATATGAAGTCGCACATATATTAAGACTGTGAATCCCGCCACCGCTGGTTTTGCCTGATTTTGGACTCATTCCCCTGCTCAGTAGCCTGATAGAAGGTTTGGTCTGCTATCGAATCGGGCAAATATTGCTGCTTCACATAATGATTCGGATAATTATGTGGATATTGATAGCCAACATGACCGAGCTTTTCCGAGCCTTTGTAGTGTGCGTCACGCAAATGGAGTGGCACCTCGGCCGATTTGATATCGTCCATAGCCGACATGGCCCGTGAAATCGCTGTATATACGGCATTCGATTTGGGGCTTTCCACGGCAAACAAAATGGCCTGTGCAATGTTCAGTTTGGCCTCGGGCCAGCCGTTATTGCGATAAGCTTCAAGCGCACTCACCGCTTGCACCATTGCCTGCGGGTTCGCCAGGCCAATGTCCTCACTGCTCGCCGCGATGAGGCGGCGGATAAAGGTCATCGGGTCCATGCCGAGCTTTTCTACGGCATACAGGAACCAGAACAGCGCGGCGTCGCTAGAGCCGCGAATGCTTTTGTGAAAGGCCGACAGCACGTCATACTGCGTGGATTCATCTGCTTTGACAATCGGGCGGCGAATGGATTCCTCTGCGACTTCCAGTGTCACGTGAATCGTGCCGTCTGCCAGCGGAGGCGTCGTGAGCGCCGCCAGTTCCAGCGCGTTCAAAGCGCGGCGGATATCGCCGTTCGCCATGGACGCAATGTGAGCCAGTGCAGCTTCATCGACCTGAAGCTGCATGTAGCCGAGCCCTTTGTCCGCATCACTCAAGGCGCGGCGCATAGCAGCCAGCGAATGCTCCTGCGTTAGCGCTTCAAGCTGGAACAGCGTAGAACGGCTCATTAAAGCGCCGTTGACGTAGTGAAAGGGATTTTCAGTCGTGGCGCCAATAAACACGATCGTGCCCTTTTCCACCGCAGGCAACAGTGCATCCTGACGTGAACTGTTAAAACGATGTACCTCGTCGAGAAACAAAATGGTTTTTTTGCCATACATCGATTTATTCGTCTGTGCACGGTCAATGACTTCTCTTACGTCTTTCACAGATGCTTCTACAGCATTCAGACGTACAAAATCGCCTTGCGTGTGTTGCGAGATAATATGTGCCAACGTCGTTTTGCCGCACCCCGGTGGTCCGTACAACAAAATAGAAGAGACCTGATCTGCCTCTATAGCTCTTCGCAGCAGCTTACCCGGACCCACAACATGCTCCTGTCCAATATATTCATCCAGCGAAGTCGGACGCAAGCGATCCGCAAGCAACCGATTGCTTGGCGTTGACTCTTGGGAATATGAAAATAAGTCCATTTCATTCACTTCCTTATGGTTTATGAACGAACACTTTCTCTTTTTCTTCGAAAACCTACTATATTATGTTCGCTCATACGGTTAAAAATCATGAAAATTCAAGTCATCTATAATCCTGATACAGTGTAAACCGCCTCTTATTCTACCATATCCGTTAACAAGTTGCAGATAGCATGGTCACGGCACAGCTGTAGATCTCCAAGTCAGTCGCCCACAAAAAAAGAAAGAACAGCCTTAGACGAAAGATGAATTTCGTGGCTGTTCTTCGACTGACATGACTTCCTAATTTCCATCACTAAGATAAACAGTAAACAAAAAGGAATACAACAACTCAGGCGATGCTTTACAACGCTTTTCTGTTTACTCCGTCTGTGCCTGTACGTAACTAGGAAGTGAGCCATCATGCAATAGCCACAGCTCATGCAGCGCACGGGTACATCCTACATACAGCAGCTTGGCATCCCATGCCCGTTCTCCATAATGCTCATGGTCGGCATCCGCCACAATAACTGCATCGAACTCCAGACCTTTGGATAGGTACACAGGCAGTACCGACAATCCGCCTTCATATTGCTTTTTACCACCGTCAATCAAATTCACATCCAACCCCGCGCTTGTGAAAACCTCATGTAGCTCCACAGCCTCTTTTAAGGTACGGGTCAGCACAGAAACAGTACGATACTCCTTGGAGGACAGCTCTTTTAGAGCGGTGAGCAAACTCTGCTCACGCACCGATGAGTCGTAAGACATCGTACGCACCGGATCGCCACTACGAAATACCGGAACTGCCGTAATACCGCCGCGAACTCCCTGCTCCAAAATCGTGTTTGCAAATTCTATAATTTCCAAGGTTGATCTATAGCTCCGCGTAAGTGCAAAATACCCTGTATGTTCCGGCGCAAAAAGAGAACTCATTTCCTCCCACGCATGTACGCCACGGTATTCATGAATGCCCTGCGATAAATCGCCCAGTATAGTGAAGGAATGCCCTTTCACGAACAAATCCAGCAATGCGATATGAAAAGGTGAAAAATCCTGCGCTTCATCAATGACCACATGGTCAAAACGTTGAGATGACTCTACCTCATGAATCAGCACGTGAAGATACACTAACGCAGTCAGATCTTCTTCACGGATAATCTGTTTTCGCAGGTCCGACTGTGTGGTCTTAAAAATAGCAGTCGGCAGAGAAGCCTTCATCTCCGCAGCCGTATCTGCGGGTAACCCTTTAGCTGCCTGAAAAAGCTGCTTATAGAGCGTCAGTGCGTCATATTGTGGCCATTTTTTAGCATATGCCTTTTCCCGTGTCCCTGCCTTTTTCTTGCGTTCCTTGAGCGCTGCCGCCGAAGGCGACTTTTTCAGTTCCATTTCAATCCAGCGGTGCACTCTTGCCAGCACACGCTCCTTCCGCTTCGCGAGCGGATAAGGCTTATATTCCTCATTAAACCAATTCAAAATCTCAGCTTGTGGCAGCACCGCTCCATCCCATGGTGAAAAATCCCCCTCGGGCACGGAGATGGGCTCCAGTCGTTCAACAAAAGCTTGAAGCAACTCCATAAAGTGAACCGAGCCCTTGAATCTTCCCGGCGCCTCATCCATGGATTCCTTTCTCAGACTGCCACTCTCAAACCAATAAGATAATGTTTCGGCAGGATCAGCCAAAGGTAAATCCAAACCCAATAAGTCCAGTGCCCAGTCTGCAAATGTACTTTGCTGAATATTCCCGACCCCCAGCTCTGGAAGTACATCTGAAATATAGTCAAGGAACATATGGTTTGGTGCGAAAATTACCATTTTGTCCGCTGATACCTGATCCTTGTATTGATACAGCAAAAATGCGAGACGATGCAGCGCTACCGTCGTCTTGCCACTACCCGCTACCCCCTGAATAACGAGGGCTGTATTTTTGGCCGCGCGGATGATCTTATCCTGCTCCGCCTGAATGGTAGACACGATATCCCGTAAACGGTTATCCTTGTTTTCTCCCAAACGATAAACGAGAAACTCATCAGAAACGGCAGGCTCGTCGCTTTCACGATTATATGTATCGGCTACCCGTTCCAGGATTTTTTTGCGAATGACAACATTACGCTTCAGATAGACCAAGCCCTCAATGGTTCCCTCAGGAGCTTCGTAAGACGCGGTTTCTTCACCACCTGTAAACGAATAAAACAAGCTGGCAATCGGTGCACGCCAATCAATCACCAGCGGATACGCTGACGTTTCTTCACGCTCCACTCCAATTTTACCGATATAAAGTGGCTTCCGCTGCCCTCTGCCACGCTCGTCAAAATCCATACGACCAAAATAAGGCTCCTGTGAGCTTTTGGCCAAAGCCTGACGTTTTTCCTCCCGTGCCGATTCCAGCACTTGCTCCGTAAAATCATGCCCGGTGTACACCGGCGTATTGCGAAGCCGTTCCAATCTCCGATCAATTTCCTCCATAGCAAGCGACAGCCTATGCTGTTCTTCTTGATAGGCACTTTGAAACTCATTCTCCATTTCAGTTACCTCCTAAGAATATCAAGTCTCGATTTCTGCATCGCATTCACTTGCTCCGACACAAAAAAAGGAAAGTAAGCGTAACACATTTAACCATAAAAATCCAACCTTATTTCCTAATACGCCTTTTTCCCTATTCTTTTACAAAAGTATGAAGCCTTGCGGCACCAGTGGAGCGTGTGATTTGAATCCGAAGAAGCGGAGCGATCGGAGGATCAAATCACACGCGAAGCGGCCTCTAATACTCCATACTTCTTTCCCCCATCTCCACAAACTGCTTTTGAGCCAGCTCACGGTACACCTGATGGGACTCTAATAACTCAGTATGAGTTCCTGCACCGGTCACCTTGCCCTTGTCCAACACGATAATCTGATCGGAGTGAACCACTGTAGACAAACGATGAGCAATGACAATCGTCGTGCGTCCTTCCATCAAGTTCGCTAGGGCCTTCTGTACCTCATGCTCAGATGAGCTGTCCAGACTAGATGTAGCCTCATCCAGCATGAGAATGTCAGGGCTACGAAGAAGCGCACGCGCAATAGCGATCCGTTGACGCTGCCCTCCAGACAGCTTCATTCCCCGTTCTCCCACCTCAGTGTTGTAGCCTTGAGGTAGATCCATAATAAATGTATCCGCATACGCCATCGTGGCTGCTCGTCTCACTTCTTCCAAGTCAGCTTCGCGCCCCAAGCCATATGTAATGTTATCTCTGACCGTTCCGGTCATCATTGAGCTTTCCTGCGATACATAACCAATTTTGGAGCGCCAGGAGGAAAGTGTATATGACGATATCGGTTCGTCTCCATAACGAATTTCCCCTGTATCCGGCACATAAAAGCGTTCCAACAATGAAAACAAGGTGGACTTCCCACTTCCACTCGGTCCCACGAATGCTGTCGTCCGGTTAGCCGGGATGACCAAGTTCGCATTATGAAGGACCTCTTCACCTTCAGTATAGGAAAAGGCAACATCACGAAGTATAATATCTCTGCTCTCTTTTGCCGCTTCCTGCTTCAACTCGAGCGGTTCCTCTTCATGATCTAAAATCGTCTGAATCCGTTCAGTAGCCCCAACCACCTTTTGTAGTCGTGAATACAGGGTCGTGAATTGTGCCATCGGTGTGATCACCTGAAACAGCAGCAAAATAAAAGCCACCAAATCCCCAGCGGTCAGCACACCCGATGCGACACGAACACCACCAACACCCAATATAATGACCAGCACTGCAGTCAACAAGAAGGTAGAAATGGGACCTACAAGGGCTAGGATGCGTGACTCTTGCAAACCGAAGCGGAACATCCGGTAAATACGATCCTCACCGGCCTGAGCCTCTCTGCTTTCGGTTCCGTAGGCCTTCACCAGTCTGATTTCGCCGATAACCTGACTCAACACTGAGGTCAGATCTGCCATCTCATCCTGCTGTTTTTTGGAGATACGGTACATTTTTCTGCCTACAGGAAATAAAATCAGGGCTGTTAGCGGAACAATAGCCATAATAATGAGCGTCATCACCCAATCCAGATAAAATAACAATGCAATACCACCAATAATTGCAATCACATTAGAAATCAGATTGACTAGATACTCCGTAATTAAGTTCATAATCAGGCTTGTATCATTGGTGACACGACTCATCGTATCTCCTGATCGATTTCGATCAAAGTAAGGGATAGGTAGAGATAAGATTTTATGCCATAAGCGTTTGCGCAAATTAGCCACAATCTTATGCCCAGCATAGTTCAACATATAGATAGAAACCGCCGAAGCCACCGCTTGAAGCACAAAAGCGCCAAGCAGACCAACAATGACCATACGGTTTAATGAAGAAAAGGTCAAGCCATCAATCAACCCTTTGGTCATCATGGGTACGATTAAACCAGCAGTGGTCTGAATCAGCGTCAGAATCAGGGCGATGATCAGAATGGCCTTGGGCGGATGCGCACTCGCAATCAATTTGATAAACCGCCCCATGCCAGCCTTATCGGGTCTTTTACCCGGCTTTTCCTTCATCCGGTCCTCCTGCTCATCTCGGTGTATATGATGTTCTTTTTCCATATACCATCAACCTCGCTTCCTGTCTGACCATTCTTGTTCAAACAACAACACCCGCGCTCTGCGCGGGTATGAACAGTACAATCTATCTTCGAGTTTACTACACCAGAGAATGAAGCACAAAGTTAGCCACAAATAGTACAGAAATGATATATAATGCGACAGGCACTTCCTTGCCCCGTCCTGCTGCCAGCTTGGCTACGGGGTATGCAATAAAACCAAATGCCATCCCGTCTACAATACTGTAAGTAAAGGGCATCATCACCATGATCAGAAATGCAGGAAACGCTTCAGTAAAATCACTGAAATCCATCTCTCGCACATTTTGCACCATTAGACCCCCAATGATGATCAACACGGGCGCAATGGCACTGTCAGGAATATAAGCCAACAGTGGAATAAAGAAAAACGTCGCCCCGAATAAAATAGCAGTTACCAGCGGTGTCATTCCCGAGCGTCCCCCCGCTGCAATACCAGCCGTCGATTCCGCAGCGGCTACCGCCGGACTGCTGCCCAAAATACCGGCAAAGATATTGGTTACAGCCAACACACGCAAGCTGTTTTTAAATAAATCCGGTCTTCCGATCATGTTGGTTTGTGCAGTAATCATACCAATATTCTCGAATAGTACAATGAGTAGGAGCAAAAAGACAGCGATCCAAAAAGCTACCGAGACAATGCCTGAAAAGGAAAGCTCTCCAAACAATTGCCCATACTGTCGCACCGTTTCAGAGGTTCGTACCGTGCTTGTAGGCTCTACAGCTCCCAGTAAATAAGCAAGCCCAGTTCCAGCCAAAATGCTAATTAGTAAACCTCCCTGAACGTTACGCACAAACAATACAATAGCGAGCAGCAACGTTACACAAGCCGTAATTACCTTGGGATCATTAAAATGGCCAATAGCCACAAAAGTCGTCTGATGAGCAATCACGATGCCGCTTTTTTGCAATCCGATAAAGGTTAAAAACAAACCAATGCCTACCGTAATTCCGTGCTGCAAATTATGGGGAATCGCTTGGCTAATCAGCTTGTACAATGATGTAAAGGCCACAATGGCGAATAAGATCCCTGTGATGGCAACCACCATCAACGCTTCCTGCCAACTCAGCTTCATAGAATGTACGAGCGTATAAGTGAAAAAGGCATTAATCCCCATACCTGGTACAACGACCATTGGAGATTTCCCACCAAAAGCCATAAGCAGGCAGCCAATCATTGATGTCAGCAGTGTCCCGAGCATCGCCCCTTGGAGAGGAATCCCGGCATCTGCCAAAATAGTTGCATTAACCATAACAATGTATACAACGGAAAAATAAGAAATGGCCCCAGCGGCTAATTCCTTTTTCCAATGATGCTCGGGCTTGAAACCGAGACTTCTGGACCACAGTCCATCCTTCATACCAAAACCCTCCAGCAAGTTGTTCAATCTGTTTGCAGTAAGCTGCGCTTTTTCAAAACAAAAAAGAGCTGTAGCAACTGTGACACAAAGGATGTGATGCACAGAACTACAGGTCTTAAAGTGAATACATACTGATGTAAATCTACGAATGAACTGCCATGCTATTTTTGCAACTTACACACCAGCATGTTCTAACAAATCCTTCACGGCTACACTAACCATGATCAGTCCTGCTACCGGAGGTACAAATGCATTGCTTGCAGGCGGCTGCTTCGCCTTCCGGATTTCAGGTGCGTTTGCAGGTACAATTTTTTTTGTAATTTCTTCACGTGGCTTCATTGGTTCTTCATCGGAGAATACAACCTTGACGCCTTTGGTAATACCTTCCTTGCGCAACTTGGTGCGGATGACACGGGCAATCGGGTCCATTCTCGTCTGGGAAATATCTGCAACTTGAAAACGACTCGGATCCATTTTGTTCGCAGCCCCCATACTGGAGATCATCGGAATCCCCCGTTTCAGGCATTCCTTAATCAAATGAATTTTGTAAATAATCGTATCCGAAGCATCCAGCACATAATCCAGTTCGTACTTGAACAGCTCCTCATATGTTTCTTCCGTATAAAACATGTTCAGTGCAATCGCTTCACATTCAGGATTAATCAGCTTCACACGCTCTACCATCAGATCAGCCTTTTTTTGGCCTACCGTCGTTGTCAACGCATGTATCTGGCGATTAATATTGGTGATATCTACAACATCTTTATCAATCAAAATGATACGTCCAACACCCGTGCGCGCCAGCGCTTCCACTGCAATCGAACCGACACCGCCGATACCCAGCACGGCCACCGTGCTATTTTTCATAACCTCTAGACCTTCAGTTCCGATGGCCAATTCCGTTCGTGAAAATTGATGCAACAATATGGTATATCCTCCCTCACTGATTTAAACTCTATGCCTGAACTCCAGCATACAAACCACGAACCCATTATCCATATGAGGGTAACGGGTTCATGGCATTCTATAAGCTATCTCATGCCAATGGATGGCACTTGCAAACGTCTTAAGCTTTAGGAGCAACAGGCTTCGGAGCAATACGGATATGAAGCTGTTCCAATTGAGCTTGATCTACTTCGGCTGGTGCATCCATAAGCAGGTCTGTCGCACTAGCTGTTTTCGGGAATGCAATCGTTTCACGCAGGTTTGTACGACCTGCAAGCAACATCACGAGGCGGTCAAAACCGAAGGCAATACCACCATGTGGAGGCGTACCATATTCGAACGCATCCAACAGATAGCCGAATTTATCAGTAACTTCTTCCGGCGCCAGGTTGAGAGCTTTGAACATTTTCTCCTGAACATCACGTTTGTAAATCCGCATCGAGCCGCCGCCCACTTCGTAGCCGTTCAGTACGATATCATAGGCTTGAGCACGAACTTGACCTGGATCGGTATCCAAGAGGCCAAGGTCTTCGTCCTTCGGACGGGTGAACGGATGGTGTTCCGCCACATAACGTTTTTGTTCTTCGTCATAGCCGAGAAGCGGGAAGTCTACAACCCAGGCAAATTTGAATTTGTTATCGTCGATCAGTCCCAAATGACGGCCAATTTTCAGACGAAGTGCGCCCAATACATCAGCAACTACCTTTTTATTATCCGCAGAGAAGAGTAACAGATCGCCTTCTTCGGCTCCTGTGCGCTCCTTCAATGCTTCGATTTCTTCCGGTGTGAAGAATTTAACGATAGGCCCCTTGAATTCGCCTTCCTTCACTTGAATCCAAGCCAAGCCTTTAGCTCCATAGCGTGCAGCGTAAGGACCCAGGTCATCAATCTCCTTACGACTCCAAGTGCCACATCCTTTGGCATTGAGGACTTTTACTTCGCCACCCTTTTCAATTACGGAAGCGAATACTTTTACACCACTAGTTGCCACGATATCATTGACTTTAATCAACTCAAGGCCAAAACGCAGGTCCGGCTTGTCCGAGCCGTATTTGTCCATCGCATCAGCATGTGTAATCCGTTGGAACGGTGTTTCCAGTTCTACCCCAACGGTTTCTTTGAACAATTTCACCATAAGACGCTCCATCATTGGCAGCAAGTCATCCTGTTGCATGAAGGAGGTCTCGATGTCGACCTGCGTAAATTCAGGCTGACGGTCAGCACGCAAATCTTCATCACGGAAACAACGTGCAATTTGGTAGTAGCGCTCCAGGCCACTCACCATCAGCAATTGCTTGTACAGTTGTGGCGATTGCGGCAAGGCGAAAAACTCACCTTCATGCACCCGGCTAGGTACCAGATAATCACGTGCGCCCTCTGGGGAGCTTTTCGTCAAAATTGGTGTTTCCACCTCGACGAACTCTTCTCCGTCCAGGAAGTCACGGAATATTTTTGCTGCTTTGGAGCGCAGTTTCAACGTCTGGTACATTTCCGGACGACGCAGGTCCAAATAACGGTATTTCAAACGCAGAGACTCGTCCACTTCTACACCATTTTCAATGAAGAACGGAGGTGTTTTGGACGCATTCAATACTTCAATTTCAGTGACACGCACTTCAATTTCACCTGTTGGCAGGTTCGGGTTAATCGTTTCTGCATCACGCTTAACAATAGTACCGGTAACCTCAAGCACGTATTCACTACGAACACGATCCGCAATTTGCAGTGCGTCACCGGAATATGCCGGATTAAACACAATTTGTACAATTCCGCTACGGTCGCGCAGGTCAATAAAAAGTACGCCCCCCAAATCACGACGGGTTTGTACCCAACCGTTCAATGTAACTGTTTCTCCGATATGCGCATGAGTCAATGCGCCGCATTCATGACTCCTTTTCATAATACACACTCCTGTTTATGTTTAGTAGTTAATGCTATATGACAACCAGAGGAAGCTCCACCGATTGATGTTACACCATTTTCTTTAGCCTAATTCTTCCACCAGCTGATCCAGTTTAACGGTACGCTGCTCGCCAGTTTCCATGTTTTTCAGTGCGATTTCACCTTGAACCAGCTCATCCTCACCCAGAATCGCAGTATACCTTGCTTTAAAGCGATCGGCTGATTTCATCTGCGCCTTCATTTTACGTCCCAGATAATCTCGCTCCGCGGAAAATCCGGCTTGACGCAACTTGAATAGTTGTTTGGTCACTTCTGTTTCTGCTGCTTCTCCCAATGCTACCATATAGATATCTAACGGCTTGGCTTCGTTCAGTTTGACACCTTGATGTTCCAGGATCAGCTGAATTCGCTCCAGTCCAATGCCAAAACCAATGCCCGGCTGATCCGGTCCGCCCAAATCTCCAACCAATCCGTTGTAGCGGCCGCCTCCACCGATCGTATCTATGGCACCAATTCCTTCAGCTTTGAATTCGAACGCTGTCAACGTATAATAATCCAGCCCCCGTACCAAACGCGGGTTAACTGTATATTCCACGCCCATGGCATCCAAATTTTGCTTCACTTTCTCAAAGTGTGTGCGAGATTCCTCGTCCAAGCTATCCAAAATCGAAGGTGCACCTCCAAATTTGCCCTGGTCATCTTTGCTATCCAGCACTCGCAGCGGATTACGCTCAATGCGTGCTTGGCTCTCCTTGGTCAACGTATCCTTAATTGGCATCAAGAAGTCCACCAGATGCTGACGATAAGCTGCCCGGCTGGCTGCATTACCGACGGAGTTAATCTCCACCTGTACTCCTTTCAAGCCCAGCTCACGGCAGAATTGATACCCGAAAGCAATAACTTCTGCATCCAACGCCGGATCGACCGCACCAAATGCTTCAATTCCAAATTGGTGAAACTGACGCTGACGCCCAGCCTGTGGACGCTCATACCGGAACATCGGGCCGATATAATACAGCTTAGTTACATCCGGCTCCCCGTATAGTTTGTTCTCCACATAGGAGCGGACAACCCCTGCTGTTCCTTCCGGACGCAAAGTCATGCTGCGCTTCCCTTTATCCTCAAAAGTATACATTTCTTTTTCCACCACATCCGTCGTTTCACCCACACCTCGAACGAACAAATTCGTTTGTTCGAACATTGGCGTACGAATCTCTCGGTAATTAAAGCGGCGGCTAATCTCACGGGCTTTTTCCTCGACAACTTGCCACTTTTCTACACTGCCCGGCAGCAAATCCTGTGTTCCTGTCGGTTTTTGAAAGGCCATTAACGTATCCCCCCATCGTTGTATTTCGTATTGTGCACTTTCTTCTTGCTCCACTTTCAATATAAAACAAAAAATCCCTCGTCCTGTTAACATTAACAGGGACGAGGGATTGTCGTTTACAATCACCCGTGGTACCACCCACATTCCGGAGTTTGCCCAGACAACCAGCATAAGAATCACTCATTGCCCGTCAGCATTATGCTGACTCCGCTCATACGTATAACGCCCGTAACGCGCAGTACGGCTATTATGCAGGACCATCCACTGTAGGCACAGTTGCAATGCACTTTCAGTAGGGTTTCCTCAATTGTTCGCCGCCTGTTCTCGGGGAGGTCATTCATCCGCTCATCAAGGGAATTTTTACAGCCTGGAAATTCCTCTCTGCGCTTGTGGGTTCGGAGTACTTGGTCCCGTCATCAAATCATTTTTCATTATTTTATGATTTTAATGAACCGCTTCGACAAAGTCAAGACATTCTCCCTATAATCGGAAAAATAAGGCTTATAAAAAGAAAATAACCTGCGGAAACGGTCCGCAGGTTCAAAAAGATATATCAAAAGGGGGTCATGCTGTTATTATAAACAACGAATATTAAGGAATGATGTTTTGAATATTACAATTGTATTACAGTCACTCTTTTGCGGCTAAATCCCTCAAGTATCGACAATCTTGTGGCGCGCTCTCAGCTTTAATCCAACTGCGATACATATCCACGATTGGAACGTAGCTTATAAATGACCTCATCATAATCGGCGTCATTCACCTTTGCTGATAATACATACCGCAATTCATCTTGATCACCATTAATATACACATCTGTCGCACGGAGCAACCCTCCATCATGATTCGTTGTTCCGTTCCGATCTTCATCCAGATCCCTTTGGGCTGAGCCAGAGTTAATCTGGTCATCCTTCGCATCTGGTAGAATATTCTCGCCATAAGCACCCGCCGCAGGGATTGCCGCACCCGCAGAGCCTCCTGTGCTCACAGAGCCTGTATTGTTATAGGGGACCAGCGGAATTAAAACTCTCGTCTCCCGGCCGAGCGTATCACCCAAAGCACCTACTTCCAAATGTTCGGTTCTATAAGCTTGAAGCGAAGCTCTGGCACCCTCAGCTTCATCTTCTGTGCGAAAATAAGCCTGAATCTGTTTTGCCATATCAAATCCTCCTCGTTTGGGAATTGTACTGGCATTAATCTAAAGAAATATTCGCGTTTAGATTACAATACTTTTAATAACTCACGCACAAAGGCAGGCTCATCCTTAGGGGTCCGAGACGTAATAAAGTTACCATCCACAACCGCCTCTCGATCCTCAAAATGAGCACCCGCATTAATCAAGTCATCTTTCAATGGAGGATAAGCTGTAATCGTCCGGCCCTGTAACAAATCAGCACTCGCCAAAATTTGTGGTCCGTGACAGATAGCGCCTATCGTTTTTTTGGACTCATTAATTTCAGTCACAAATTTCAGAACATTTGCATCCAGTCGTAGATTTTCCGGGGAGGATCCGCCGGGAATAACAACTGCATCATAGTCACTTGATTTCACATCTGCAATGGCTTTTTCAATAGTGTAGCTTGCTTTACCTTGCTTACCGCTCACTTTCTCACCTTGCTTCAGCCCAACAATATCTGCCTCATGTCCAGCCTTTTTTAATTCATCATAAGGTACCTTCATTTCGGAATCTTCAAATTGGTCAGCCAATAAAAATGCAATTTTACTCATTAATGTTCAGATCTCCTTTCCGGTTATCCTCAAAACAAGTTTAAAATTAAGTTTGTTTGTCTATCACGCTTTGTTATTACCCGCTTGATCAGTTTTTATAACAATTCGCAGCGGTGGAAAAGAAAAAGGAGCCTTTCGGCTCCTGCACTAATTCAATGCTACATATTTTGTTTTTGACCTCTTTGTGCTGCTTTCGGGTAGAACCTCATTAACGCTCCATTTAACCCGATGTTACCTGCGCGGCAAAGCACCGCGTCCCGGCTTGTCGATGGCTGTTGCAACATGCTGCAATAACGTATCAGCATTACGAGTAAGGCTGATTGCCTCCTGCATACTACCGGGAAAAAGCAGCACAGTGCTTCGATGCCCGTCCATTTTTGGGGTTTGACGCATAGCTTCGTCTCTCCTGTCACCCTTAGGCTATCCGCCTGGCTAATCACCAATCAGGATGACATTATGGTCCCTCTGAACAGCTATTTTATTCTACTCAGATCACGCCATGAATGCATAGTTACGAACGTTCGGTATCCAAAATCAGTGTCACTGGGCCCCAGTTCGTCAATGAAACATCCATCATAGCCCCAAAAATTCCCGTTTCTACCTCCAGGCCCTTGGCTCGAAGCTGACTGTTGAAGAAATCATACAGCTTCTCCGCTTCCTCTGGTTTGGCCGCCCCCATAAAGTTAGGCCTTCTTCCTTTACGGCAGTCACCATACAACGTAAATTGAGAGACAGACAAAATGGCTCCACCGACATCCAGAACGCTGTCATTCATTTTACCTTCAGCATCCTCAAATATACGTAATCCCGCTGTTTTATCCGCCAAATAAACGGCATCGGCTGCTGTATCTCCCTGACCAATACCAACCAGCAGCATTAATCCGGTTCCAATCTTGCCGACCACCTTTTGATTCACCGTCACCTGAGCGTCTTTACAGCGCTGAATAATGATCTTCATCGCCTATCCGATATCTCCTTTAACCTTCCCTTTTAAAAGGTGCTCACAGCCGTATTACGGCTCTTTTAGCAGCCTATGGGTCTTTCTACCCAAGATGTGTTACAAAGGCTATAAACCTATCTGTACGCTTAATAAGGTTATTGCATAATCCGATGCACAGTGTATACATCCTTCACCCGTTTAATCCGTTCGACAACAGAATGCAAATGATCCGTGTTGCGAATGAGAATCGTGATGTGAATCATCGCCATTTTATTTTTATCTGTACGACCTGTAACGGCCGAGAAGCTGGTTTTGTTCTCAGAAATGGCCTGAAGCACTTCATTCAGCAAACCGTTGCGATCATGCCCCGTAATCTCAATATCGACGCTGTAATTGACTTCCGCTGCTTCTTCCCACTCCACTTCAATCACGCGCGCCTGATCTTCGCCCGTACCCGAAGGAATATTCGGGCAATCCGTCCGGTGAACGGATACGCCGCGTCCACGTGTTACATAGCCGATGATGTCATCTCCCGGTACGGGATTACAACATCGTGCAAAACGAACGAGCAAATTATCGACGCCTCTGACGCTGACACCGTTGGTCGGTGTTTTTTTCCGTTCGCCCTGCGGCTTGTACTCCTTGACCTCGGTCGTCAATTCGATCAACCGTGCCTCTTCTTGTTCCTTACGCAGCTTCTCTGTCAAACGTGTACAGACCTGCGCTGCGGTTATACCACCAAAGCCAATCGCAGACAGCATATCTTCGGAATCGTTAAAAGAGAACTTCTGTGCCACTTCCTGAAGCTTGTCGTCGCTCATCCACACCGATGGCTCGATATCACGTTTTCTTAGCTCACGTTCCAGATTTTCGCGGCCTTTTTCAACATTCTCCTCACGCTTTTCTTTCTTGAACCATTGTTTGATTTTACTGCGCGCGTGAGAGGACTGAGCAATTTTGAGCCAGTCCTGACTAGGTCCATAAGAATGCTTGGACGTCATAATTTCGACAATATCACCGGTTTTAAGTCGATAATCCAAAGGTACGATTCTTCCATTTACCTTAGAGCCAATCGTTCGATTGCCAACTTCGGTATGAATACGGAAAGCAAAGTCCAGCGGAACGGATCCGGCCGGCAACTCAATGACCTCTCCCTTAGGAGTAAACACAAACACAAGGTCTGAGAAAAAGTCCATTTTGAGCGATTCCACAAATTCCGACGCATCCTTCGCCTCATTTTGCAGCTCCAGGATTTCTCGAAAAAAGGTGATTTTATCCTCAAAGTTAGTGTTGTTTGCTCCGTTGCCTTCTTTATAGGCCCAATGGGCCGCAATCCCGAATTCAGCGGTACGGTGCATATCCACTGTGCGAATTTGTACCTCGGTAGGCTCCCCGTTGGGACCTACTACTGTCGTATGAAGGGACTGATACATATTGGCCTTAGGCATAGCGATATAATCTTTAAACCGCCCCGGCATTGGCTTCCACAACGTATGGATAATCCCCAGTGTGGCGTAACAGTCTTTAATGTTATCCACAATAATTCGAATCGCCAGCAAATCATATATCTCATTGAATTGCTTGTTCTTCGTCGTCATTTTTTTAAACACACTGTAAATATGTTTAGGGCGTCCGGACAGATCAGCCTGAATGCCCATCTCTTCCAGCTTCTCTCTGATACGCTGTATGACATTATCAATAAACTGCTCCCGCTCGGCCCGCTTCTTATGCATCAAATTAGCGATGCGATAATACTGCTGAGGATTCAGATAGCGTAGAGCAATATCTTCCATTTCCCATTTAATGGCTGAAATACCCAGTCGATTCGCAACCGGACAGAAAATCTCCAACGTTTCATAAGCAATCCGACGCTGGCTTTCCTCTGACTGATATTTCAAAGTACGCATGTTATGCAGACGATCTGCTAACTTAATGACGATGACACGAATGTCCTGCGCCATAGCAATAAACATTTTTCGATAATTTTCGTTCTGTTGTTCTTCCTTGGAACGGAACTGGATACGTTCCAGCTTCGTCAGACCATCGACAAGCATCGCACATGTATCGCCAAAATGCTCGCGAATCTGCGCCAAAGACACCGTCGTATCCTCCACAACGTCATGTAAAAGAGCGGCGATAATGGAGATGGTATCCATCTGCATATTAACGACGATATCAGCAACCGCAAGCGGATGCAGAATATAAGGTTCACCGGACTTACGAGTCTGGCCGGAATGGGCCTGCTCGGCAAAATCATAGGCGTCCCTGATGCGGATAAGATCTGCTTCTCTGGTATAGGCCCCGGCCTTTTTAAGTAATTGCTCTATCCCCATTCTGCTCTATTCCGTGTCCTTTCTATGCAAAATGGAACCCGCCGATCAATGTCGCGCAAAGGTTCCCTTTTAAAAGTGATTTCCTACAATTATGACGGTTAGCACGTCGCACGTCAACTATTACAGGTTTGGCATTGTCGCATTATTCTGTCACACATGGATAAGTAAAATGAGGATTGTTGACGAAATGAAACGAATTATATTGAAAAAATTACGAAAAGTAATTAATGTATATAAGAATAATTGAAAGAACTAAGGAGTGAACTGCGTTGCAACGCGAAATTCAAGTTAATGAAAAGCTACCGGCAGGACCCGGGTTCCTGCTCAGCGTACAGCATTTGTTTGCCATGTTTGGCAGCACTGTGCTGGTGCCGAATATTTTCGGCGTCGATCCCGGCATGATTTTGCTAATGAACGGTATTGGCACATTGTTGTACATATGGATCTGCCGCGGCAAAATTCCCGCCTATCTCGGCTCTAGCTTCGCTTTTATCGCTCCCGTCAGTCTTGTGCTTAAAAACAATCCCGGCGGCAACGGCTATGCTATGGCCCTCGGTGCTTTCATCGTTACAGGTATTATTTTCTGCCTCGTCGCACTGGTAATTAAATATGCCGGAACCCGTTGGCTGGACGTCGTTTTTCCTCCAGCTGTTATGGGCTCCATCGTAGCCTTAATCGGTCTGGAACTGGTTCCGGTTGCAGCAGGCATGGCAGGCATTATCAATGCCGATCCTACTAAAGCCTGGTCTCCAGATCCCAAAACGATTACTCTTTCGCTCGTTACACTCGGGGTCACTGTTCTCGGTGCGGTGTTGTTTCGCGGGTTTGCCAAAATCATTCATATTCTGATCGGTATCGTAGTGGGCTATGTGCTTGCTTATTTTATGGGCATGGTCAATACACAGGCCATTGCAGACGCTCCTTTTTTCGGACATCCTGCAATTACCACTCCCGTTTTTAATACCTCTGCTATGCTGACGATTCTTCCTGTTGCTCTGGTTGTCATCGTAGAGCATATTGGTCACTTACTTGTGACTAGCAACATTGTCGGGCGCGAGTTGTCCAAAGATCCTGGTCTCCATCGCTCACTGCTGGGTAACGGTATTTCCACCGTCATTTCCGGTTTTGTCGGTTCTACACCTAATACGACTTATGGTGAAAATATTGGTGTCATGGCATTAACTAAAGTGTACTCTGTATGGGTCATTGGCGGAGCGGCTGTCATTGCCATCTTGCTGTCCTTCTCAGGCACGTTCTCAGCGATTGTTTCTAATATTCCAGCTCCAGTTATGGGTGGCGTATCCTTACTATTATTCGGTGTCATCGCTGCCTCCGGTCTAAGAATCTTCGTTGAGCAAAAGGTTGATTTCGCCAAGCCAACCAACATGCTGCTTGCGACCATCGTGCTTGTTGTAGGAATCAGCGGTACTACGCTCACTTGGGGCGCTGTAACCTTGAAAGGTATGGCATTGGCTACAATCATCGGCATCATCCTCAGCTTGTTCTTCAAGCTGATTGACGTGCTCGGCTGGTCCAACGATAAATCGCAGGAACCTTTAACCGAGAAAACACCAGATTGATATCTGTTTTTAAACTTTAAAACGCTGCTCCATGAGTCACGGATCAATACGCTTGAGCTTTTAAGATAAGCGTGTAAAGATCCGTCTCCCATGGTGTCGGCGTTTTTTTATGCACGGCCTTTTTAAAATAGATACTCCTTCATCCATCTTCAGAGCACCCCATCCAAGTCAGTTGCAATAACTGCTTTAACCCTCGATAAGCAACGAGCAGCATTTTTGACTTATTTCCGTATCTAGCTTCTGCTTAGCAAAAAATAAAACAAAAACTGATTGAAATCAGTATGACCACTATGCTCCTTATGACCACCTCTGCTCCTTTTTTTATTGTTCATAGACATTTACGAAATTTTTTCAGACCTATTTTCCAACAAAGAAACAAAATAGTCCGATGGAGCAACTCTTTAGATAAAGAGATGTTCCATCGGACTATTTAGGCGATCCGCACATAATTATTTCCCGGGAAACCCGGGTTTCAAAATACTTAATACGTAATCAGGGTGAATACATCTACATCAGTCAGTTTCGCCCGACCGTTTAAGTCAGACAGCTCGATAAGAAAAGCAGCCCCTGCCACATTACCACCAAGCTGGCGTACCAAGTTCACGGATGTAGCAATAGTTCCACCTGTAGCAAGCAGGTCATCAGCAATCAAAACATTTTGGCCTGGTTCTATAGCATCCTTATGCATCGCCAGCGTATCTTTACCATACTCCAAACCGTATGCTTCCTCAATGGTTTCCCCAGGGAGCTTGCCACTTTTACGGATGGGAATAAAACCAACACCAAGCGCATAAGCCAAAGGAGCACCAACAACGAACCCACGTGCTTCTGGCCCTGCAATCAAATCAATTTTCAAATCCGATACCAGTTCCTTCATATCGTTGATAGCCTTGCGGTATAGTTCACCATTTTTCATCAGGGTCGTAATGTCCTTAAAACTAATCCCTGGTTGTGGAAAATCGGAAATCACCCGAATATATTCTTTGTAGTCCAACTTAGTTCCTCCTACTGTAAACTTCAAATTAGTATATACATTTTACAACATAAATTGCGAAATAGTATCTCAAGACGCACCCTTCATAAGCGACATAATCCAGCTCGTCATCTGGGTAGTGTCCGCATCCAACAAGTACTTCTCCATCTCAGCCATATTATACAATTCCTGATATCGTGGAGAAGCTGTTAAATCCCGCTTAGGCGGATTGGATACAAAACAGAATTGACCATCTGTACGCGTCATAAACTCAAGTTCTTCGAAGATGTCCAACACTTTGGATAACATGCGTACTGAACAGGAGCACTGTCGGCTAAGAGCAGGCAGCATTGCTTTTTCATCAATAGGCTGTGTCCCCATTCGGGAAAGCACAACGTAAATACGCTTGAACAGCTCTCTGTCGGGGCTTACGAGTCGACCGCCACGCTCACTGACCGAATGAAGGAGAAATACGTTCTCTACATTCTCAAAGGTAGACCATAATGCCTGAAACTGATCCGGTGTATCCGGCGGCTCTAGTACGAACAGCGACTTTACAGAGTGCTGTGCATCTCTTTGACCATCACTGGGAATAACGCTGCCATCTTTATCGTACAACCATAAGGATTCAGCATCCACGGAGCCCGAGGGACGAAGCCTAGATGACGGGTGGATCAACACCGCAACGTCTTTCTTTCTTTCCTCTATGCGTGGATGAAAGATCTTGAGTCCCCGCTCTAATTCGGCAAAAGGGTCCGACACTCCACGATAATCAAAAATTTGCGGCTCCTGCACTCGAATGTCCTGCATCATTAGCTGGAGAGACCTTTTACCGTTCCATTCATTAATTGACAATTCACCCAGCAGATCTATCTCCGTTTGTTGCTGTAAAAAATCAGCCAAATCGCCACGACGGAAGGCAATCGCGTCCAGCGATAAACCGTTCTGCTCCAGCAAGAGCTTCACATGATTTTTCTCACGTCCCATTTTACGAGCTTCACGCAATTGCAGTCCCTGTAATACGAATCGTGGAGAAGGATTCCCCATACCAAAAGGCTGAAGCAACTCCAGTTCTTCAACCACTTGCAAAGATACCTCGTCCAAACGACAGACCATATCAGCTTCAGCTACAGGAATGAGATCTTCTGGTGTCAGAATGGAACCCGCATAGCGGTTCAGCTGCTCTTCAAACAATTCCAGATTGTCACGGGACAGCGTCATACCAGCAGCCGAAGGATGACCCCCAAAATGCTCCATAAGCTCATGGCTGTCCGTAAGAGCACTGTAAATATCCAATGCAGGAATAGAACGGGCAGAACCTTTGCACATGCCTGTCTCAGCATCTATACCAAGAATAATGGTCGGTCGATAATAACGATCCAATAGCTTGGATGCCACAATTCCGACAACGCCGACATTCCAGCCTTCACCAGCCAACACAATAACTGACGGTAGCTTGCCTCCATTCAGTTTGGATGCCAATTGTTGCTCGGCTTGCTCCACAATACGTTCGACCACCTGTTGACGCTCACGATTGAGCAGGTCCAGCGCATGCGCAAGTTGATCTGCTTCTTCCTCTTTTTCTGTCGTCAGCAGAGAAACTGCTCGTCCCGCATGATCCAAGCGCCCGCTGGCATTAATCCGCGGAGCCAATGCAAATGCGATGTTGACTGAAGTCACTGTAGATATATCCACGCCCGCTACATGGAGCAACGCACGAATACCCGGAAATGCAGAGTTTCTCATGGATTGAATCCCTCTGCGTACCATCGTCCGATTTTCACCATGTAGTGGCATCAGATCGGCTACCGTGCCGATAGCGGCGATTTCAAACCATTCCTCCGGCACCTCACCCAACAGCGCCTGGGCGAGCTTCAGGGCAACACCAACACCTGCAAGACCTTTAAATGGGTATGGGCAACCGGGTAGCTTCGGATTAATCAAAGTATATGCCTCGGGAAGTACAGCAGGCGGCTCATGATGATCCGTCACAATAACATCTATCCCCAAGGAAGTTGCATAAATAATTTGCTCTACTGCACTAATTCCCGTATCTACCGTAATGACCAGCGTAACTCCCTGCTGATGAGCCCAATCAAGGGCATGATTATGCAGACCATATCCCTCATTAGAACGATGGGGAATATAAATATCATAAGAAGCCTTCAGAAAACGCATGAGCTGAATCATCAATGATGTACTGGATACGCCGTCCGCATCATAATCGCCATAGATTAATATATGCTCGCCACGTTCCAGAGCCTGGCGAATTCTCGGCACGGCTTCTTTCATACCAAGAAGCAGAAAAGGGTCGTGTACATCGTCCACACTTCCGTACAAAAAGCGGTTTGCTTCCCCGGCGGTAGTGACGCCCCGGTTCACTAAAAGCCGGGACAACAATGGTGAAATCCCCAGTTCTTCTGTCAACAGCTGAGCCGCTTCCAGGTTAGCCTCTGGGGTCTTCCATCTGTACTGCGAATGAAGCAATCCTATTCACCTTTCTTTCATAGTCGTCTGCCCTATTGAAGCAAAGACGACACATCATTATCTGGCAGTTCATGATTGGATTTGTAAGGATACCCGGCTTGATAAGAAATGAACTGCATTTGTACATGGGTCACCTGTGGAAAACGGGCTAACAGTAAATTTTTTGCTCGATCGGCAATTTCCTGCGCTTCCTGTACCGTAATCCGCGGGTTCACACTTATCGTTACATCCACTGTTATGAAATGGCCTGTTTCCTGGGCATGTAAGTGTTCAACCGTTACAATACCATACACCCGTTGAATCGTCTCCATAAAGCGTCGGGAGTCTTCCTCCTGCAAGGGCTGTGCAGGAACCTGGTAAGCGGTATTCATTACCATCAAATATCCTTTACGCAGCACCAGACAGGCTACCAGCAAAGCTGCGGTTGGATCAAGATATAATAATGCAGGCCATTCCATTGCTTCGCCAGTCATTGCACCGATCATGCCGATCAATGCAATCAACGATGCATACAGCGAGTAACGTTCATGGTTAGCGTACCGATCTGCTTCCGCTTTATGACCATGTTTAATCGAGTAGCGATATTGAAACTGAAATAGCGCTTCTCTCAACACCAACGCAATAAATACGGTAATTAATGCATACAGACTGGGAGCCTGCGGTTCCGAACTGCTTAATAAACGAACCGCCGAGATAGCTAGCTGAAGACCGCTCATCAGCACTAAAATAGCCAGCACCACAGATATGACCGTCCGAACCTTTTCACCGTTCCGCAACCGTGCCAGCATTCCGTGCCCTGTAGCACCCTTGGAAAACAGAAGCTCCTGCAAACGGGAAGCACTATCCGCAGCCGTGTGCAGTGCATCCCCCAACAACGCCTTGCTGTTTGCAGCATAACCGACGGTTCCCTTTAGAACAGCCAGCGCGAGATTACCTATAATCCCGCTCAACGCCGCAGTTTCCAATGATCGGCTGCGTTCGCTATTCACAACGTTTCCCCCTCAATCCTGAACTAACCCTTTCCCAATAAAGCTCATTCTAAAATAACCGAATTTCTCAAAACCAAAAACCATTCACATTTAAGTGCCACTACTGTGCCTTACTCAAGGTAAATCTCAAAACCTTAGAAAACCGCGCCCAAGCAGACGCGGCTTTCTCTTTAATTTATACTACTGGTATTTGCGTAACTTAAGACTTTGCAGTTTTGACCGCGCCCCCGCCAGCTGTCGGGGATTTTTGTTTTCCTTTCAATGCCACCCACAGCGGGCTGGCAATGAAAATGGAGGAATAAGCACCAAACAACAAACCAATGACCATTGCAAGTGAGAACATACGGATCGATTCGCCGCCAAATATGAACAAACATACGGAGGCAATAAACACCGTAAACACGGTTGCAAGTGAACGAGTCATTGTCTGCGCAATACTGTGATCAACTACCTGTTCTAAGTCGTCTCTGGACTTCTTCTTCGCAAATCGTAGATTTTCCCGAATACGGTCAAAAATAACGACGGTGTCATTAATGGAGAAACCAACAATCGTCAGAATTGCCGTAATAAAGGTCAAATCCACCTCAAGCCGGAAAATCGAGAAAATACTGATAACGAGGAAGGCATCATGCAACAACGAAACGATGGCTGCAATGGCAAACCGCCATTCAAACCGGATCGAAATATAGACCGCGATGGCTACACATGCTAGCAAAATCGCCCATATTGCATTCCGCTCCAGTTCTTGTGCCATTTCCGTATCTACTGTATTGACCTCAAAGGAAGCCTTTGGATCAAGCTCTTTATTAAAGGAAGTCTTAAAGTCATTCACTTGCTGATCCGTCAAAACCTGTGAGAAGCGAATGCCGAAACGCTCTTTCCCCGGTGTATAATCCACCTCTTTACCGATCTTCTGCTTGTCCAGCAAAGTTTGAATCTGTTCCTGTGTAACGACTTTAGTCAAATTGACATCCACATTGGAACCAGAACGAAAGTCTACCCCGTAATTCAAGCCGAATATCGACAAGCTCAGAATACCAAGCAGTGTGATAATAATCGAGAACGTGTAAAACCACTTGCTCATCTTGATATATTTATAGTCCCAATTAAAGCGCACTAATATCACTCTCCTTCACACCAAAATACTTGGGCTTCTTCACAGCATCCGCTTTAACCAGCAGATTGAGCAAGAAGCGGGAGAAGAAGATATTCGTCAAGATACTGGTGACAATATCAACGATAAGCACCAGAGCGAAACCTCTAACGGAGCCTGTTCCGAGACCAAACATAACCGCTGCCGCTATAATTGTCGTAATATTGGCATCCATAACGGTACGGAACGAAGCCTTACTACCTGCGATAACGGAAGAACGAATCGTTTTGCCCGTCTTGATTTCTTCTTTAATCCGTTCATACGTAATAATATTGGCATCGACTGCCATCCCGATCCCGAGCACGAAGGCGGCGATACCTGGGAGCGTGAGCACGAATCCACCCAAGTAGAAGATCGCAAGCACCAGCCAAGTATGAACGATGAGACAAAAACTGGCCACTAATCCTGGTATACGGAACATCGCAATCATAAATACCAGAATAATGATTGAGCCGATCAACCCAGCACGAATCGTCTGATCCAGTGACAATTGACCCAGCGTAGCACCTACACTCTGAGAATATTTTTCCGTCAGTTTGAGCGGAAGGGCACCCAGATTAATCGTATCCGCCAGTTTATTCGCTTCATCACGAGTGTAGCTACCTGTGATTGACGCGCTACCGTCCGTTAATTCCCCACGTACTGTAGGTGCAGACAGCAATTCCTGATCCAGGAAAATAGCTAATTCTTTATTCAGAAGTCGCTTTGTGATTTCTGCAAATTTAGCTTTGTCCTTCACTTTGATACTAATCTCAGGTTGATTCAGCTGGTCATAGCCTACAACAGCGCCATTCTCCACAAAATCATTACCGCGGAGCTCAATTTTGCTGTATTGGCCTGGCTTTTTAGCATCTGCTGCCGTTGCACTGCGGAACGTTAATTCTGCAGGCTTTTTCAGCATGGAGCGGACTTCTGCCTCATTAGTGACACCAGCAAGCCGCACGCGAATTCGGTTGCTTCCCTCTGTTGTTACTTCCGGCTCAGTCGTACCGAGCGCATTAATCCGTCTCTCCAGACTTTGAGCTGTTTGTATAAGAGACTGTCTGGTTACACTCTGCCCGGCTTCCAAAGGCTGGGCTTCATATAAAATCTCAAAGCCTCCCTTTAAATCGAGGCCTAATTTTAAACTGTTCAGTAGGCCCGGGCTTGTCCCGATCATAACACCAGTAGTTATGAGCACGACCACGATGAAACTTAGAATTCTCTTCATTCCGTCCCATGTTCCCCTTTCATTCTCAATATTCCTATTATAGCTACCCCTCAAAAAGCAGTCAATTTGAACGCAAAAAAAGACCCCCTTCTATTCGAAAGTGGAGCCCCGTAATGCGGACATAGTCAAATAGTTCATAAAGCTCGTCGCTTTAAGGGAAAGTATATCGTTAACGAGCTTGTGCAGCGGAGGGATACCCTCCTTTTCATATTTATGGCTGACGCAATTCCACACATCCTTACTTGTGACATGCTCATAGCCTACGAGAATCAACTCGTCCGCCTTACTTTGACAGAGCATCTCAATTGCGTCATCCCAATCCTGCTCATCCAGCTCTTCCATACCCACGATGGCCGTTCCTCCTCCCAGCGACTACCGGTTCCGCAGATCAGCAATTAGCGGGGTTATTGACTGCTTTGTAGAACATTTCTGTCCTGATCCTGGAAAACCCTTCTTTTCGTTGAAAATAGCCTTAAATCAACAATATATGCATTCATTTCGCTCGTCAATAGCAGAATTCACCACTCTCCCTCTTGTTGTCTAAATCACTTTGTTTCTGAACGGAAAAGCTTGTCATGAAGATGGACAGGTCCAGCATATCTTCTAAAGTAATGTATAGACGCAGAATTACATTTTGGGGAAGAGGGAGTTGCGATTGAAAAAGCAGACATTCATCCATGGAGCAATTATTTTATTGGCAGCAGGAATTATCAACCGGATACTAGGTTTTATTCCCCGAATCGCACTCCCGCGTATCATCGGCCCCGAAGGAGTTGGCTTGTACCAACAGGGGTATCCCTTTTTTATCGTTCTGGTGACGCTTATTACAGGGGGAATCCCTCTTGCGGTAGCCAAGCTAGTAGCCGAAGCCGAAACGGCGGGACAGCCCGAAATGTCGCGGCGTATTTTGCACACCAGCCTGCGCTTCACCATTACACTCAGTCTGATCGCCATGGTGCTCTGTCTTGTGTTCGCGCCTTGGATCACAAGCCATCTCCTGACCGACAGCCGCGTGTATTATACATTCGTGAGCATGAGCCCAATGATAGTCATTGTAGCTGTTTCCTCAGCTTATAGGGGCTATTTTCAGGGAAAGCAAAATATGATTCCTTCTGCCACCTCCTCCATTGCGGAGACCGTTATGCGCATTTTTTGTGTCATTTGGTTTGCTTACTTGTTACTTCCTCATGGGGTAGCCTACGCTGCTGCAGGTGCCATGCTCGGTGCTCTGGCGGGCGAATTCATTGGCATGATTGTGCTGCTATGGCAATACGTGTGTAACCATCGAAAAGATCGCATCCTTCAGCCGAAGTCGCCTATCCCCTCCTCTGAGGTTCAACCCGAGCAATCATCCGTTTTGTCACGTCTTATGTCTATATCCGTTCCCGTTACTGCTGGAAGGCTTGTTGGTTCCTTATCCTATTTGCTCGAATCTATCTTGTGCATGCGTAGCCTCGCCGTAGCAGGCATTGCAACTGGCGTGGCAACCGCACAATATGGAGCCATGCAGGGCATGGTCATTCCTGTATTATTACTACCTGGGGTTCTTACCAGTTCGCTAGCAGTTTCACTCGTTCCTTCGTTATCCGAAGCAGCAGCCAAGGGGCATATTACAGCCATTCACAAACGTCTACATCAATCGCTTCGGCTCGCTTTGGTTGCAGGAGCCCCCTTTGCCGTAATCATGTATGTTTTGGCAGAACCTCTGTGTCTGCTACTCTATAATAATGGCGATATTGCAGGCATGCTTAAGCTCATGGCACCTTTTGCTCTTTTTATGTACATTCAGGCCCCGCTTCAGGCAGCACTTCAGGCATTAGACCGTCCTGGAAGTGCGTTATTAAATACCTTTATCGGAGCCGTTATCAAAATTGCGCTAATCGTCTGGCTTGCTTCTCAACCTCAGTACGGTATCTACGGAGCTGTCATCGCCATTTGTATTAACAGCGCCATTGTTACACTCCTTCATGGCTTCAGTGTCAGCAGACTGCTTCGCTTCCGCGTACGTTTGCTCGATTTCTGGAAGACCGGGATAGGTATGATCATCATGGCAGCAGCAGTATTATATACCTACAGACATCTAACGATGTTCAACCAAATGTGGCTTCAGTTTATTTTTGCCGCAGGTTTGGGAATTATACTGTACCTTTTCCTAATGACCTTGATCAAAATGATTGATTGGGACAACCTTACACGCATTCCAATCCTGAGAAGATGGTTTAAAGCATAAGAAATCTAATCCGAAGATTTTCCATAGGCCGGTGGTGTAATATACACATCACCTCTATGGTTAACCGAGCATAAAAAAACATCCTTAAAATCTTTGTGTCCCTTTGCTTGAATCTGATTTTTAAGCCAAAAACGGTTCATATCCATCCGTTCCAAATTTCGATCCAGCACCTTGCCATCCATGATTAATGGAATAGGCAGTCCCTCATATCTAAACTTTCCACCGATTTGTGGAGAAGGATGGACTTTATTCACCTGTTGCTCTTTGTTTATCAAATCTGTTCCGTTTAATTCTTGCTTCATTTTTTCGTGTTCCACTCCATCGCTATCATCCTTACCTATAACCGTTAGCTTACCTGTCGTTTCCAAAATAACATATTCGACTTCGTCCAGACTTTCTATATTTTGTTCACGAAGTTGTAACAGCAAGTCATCTAAATTGTAACGTTGTTTCACCATTTCGTCCTTGTTTAATTGTCCATTGGAGTACAATACACTGGGCCTACCATCAAATAGTAAGCGCAGTCGCCGACTTTTCAGACTAAAAAATGAAATCCCGATTTGCAAAATTAACAGCACTCCTAAAGGAATCAGCCCTTCATAAAGTGGACGTTTTATATCCTCCAGGCTGAATACAGCAATTTCTGCAATCATAATCGATATGACGAGATCGAAAACAGACAATTTGCCGATCTCCCTTTTACCCATCAAGCGCATCACCAGATATACAATAAAATACATGAGCAGCGTCCGAAAAATATGAGCAAAAATATCGTGACTCAATATGTTCGCCTCCTCCCCTGTACTTGCAATAAGACATTAGTCGTTCATTGTACACGTATTCTGACCGTTCCTCACTTGGCTCATACAAAAAACAAAAGGCTAAATTATTGAAATAAAGAGAAAGACTGCTTGCGACTTGGTACTAAGCAGGGAGGCTTGGCCATAGAATGATAATAGTTCAAACCTTGGTACAGGAGGAATTATCAATGGAGCTCATTCGCCGCTGGTGTTCGTTTCGTCTGGCCCATCCCATTTTATCCGGCTTATTTTATGCTTTTGCATGGATGCTGCTTGGCGCATTGATTCTTTCACTACTCTTGTGGCTGACACAGATGCAGGAACAGGACTTATCATTGTATACGTATATCGTCCACGCATTCGCCATGCTATCTGGCGGCTTCGTCGCCGGTAAAAGATCCACAAACAAAGGCTGGTATCAAGGCGGTATTACAGGCATCCTGTATGGACTAATCGTTTTGCTGGTCGGTTTTCTAGCATTGGATGCGGGCATGAACGGCAAGGACCTGTTACACTTAGGTTTCGCGTTTGTCATAGGTGCAGGTGGTGGGATGTTTGGCATTAATCTCAGCAAGTAATCAAAATGTTTGTATCCATGTAATAAAACAACACAAAAAAACCGAGCCTCCTCAAAGGCTCGGTTTTTGCATAACGGTCAGAAGCATTTTACGATTTGGAAACAACTTCCTCAGATACCGTGTCTTTTGCAATCGCATTACTAATTGCACTGCGGTCAAAGGTCAGCTTCGTGACATCATTCACACGCAAAACTACTACATCATCCGTAATCTCCACAATTGTACCGTGAAGACCTCCGATCGTAATTACTTTATCTCCCTTTTTCAAAGCTTGAAGCATCGTTTGACGCTGCTTTTGTTTTTTCTGATTCGGGCGAATCAGCAAGAAATAGAAGATTACAAACATCAGAGCCAGTGGCCAGATCATTTGAAAAAGTCCGCCAGTTCCACCGGGTGCAGCAGCGGCTGTAGCAAAATGAAACATGTTAAATCCCCCTTTCGTATACTCTCCCTAAAACTTAAAAGCCTTTATCATTATCATGAAGACCGTACTGCTCAAAAAATTCATCTCGGAAATCAAGCAGCCTGTCATCCATAATCGCTTGTCTGACATTACGCATCAATTGTATTAAGAAATGCAAGTTATGATACGTTGTCAGTCGGAGCCCGAAGGTTTCATCCGCTTTAATCAAATGCCGCAAGTAAGCACGTGAATAATTGCGACAGGTATAACAATCACAAGCGGGATCGAGCGGGCCAAAATCACTTGCATATTGGGCATTGCGAACGACAAGACGACCTTGGCTGGTCATCGTTGTCCCGTTGCGAGCAATTCGCGTTGGAAGTACACAATCAAACATATCCACACCACGGATAGCGCCTTCAATCAAGGCATCTGGAGAACCTACACCCATCAAATATCTTGGCTTGTTGGTGGGAAGCAGAGGCAGCGTGTAATCTAGCACTTCATACATCAAATGCTTCGGTTCACCTACGCTCAGTCCACCAATAGCATACCCCGGGAAATCCATGGAAGTCAAATCCGCAGCGCTTTGCTTACGCAGATCTTCATGCATGCCTCCTTGAACAATGGCAAACAGACCTTGATCATGAGGACGCGCGTGTGCCTCCAAACAACGCTCAGCCCAACGGCTGGTACGTTCCAGTGACTTTTTCACATACTCATATTCAGCCGGAAATGGCGGGCATTCATCGAAGGCCATCATAATATCTGAGCCAAGCGAGTTTTGTATTTCCATCGCCACTTCAGGCGAAAGAAACTTCTTATCTCCATTTAAATGAGAGCGAAAATGAACACCCTCCTCTGAAATCTTGCGCATTTCACTTAAGGAAAACACCTGGAATCCACCGCTGTCCGTTAAAATAGGGCGATCCCAATTCATAAACTTGTGCAGTCCACCTGCTTCACGAATAATATCGTGGCCAGGACGAAGAAACAAATGGTACGTGTTACTCAAAATAATTTGAGCATCCATCGCTTTCAGTTCCTCAGGACTCATCGTTTTAACAGTAGCTTGAGTTCCCACAGGCATAAAGGTTGGTGTCTCAATAACTCCATGAGGTGTGTGTACACGCCCAAGACGGGCTCCCGATTGCTTGCAGGTTTTAATATGTTCGTATCTTATTGCTGGTGCCATATTTTCTCTACCATCCTTAATTAATAAATGAACATTGCGTCCCCGAAGCTGAAAAACCGATATTGTCGGTCAATCGCCTCCTGGTAAGCATGCATAATATTTTCCCTGCCCGCCAGTGCGCTGACCAGCATAACCAAGGTGGATTTAGGCAAATGAAAATTCGTAATCATCGCATCCACCACACGGAATTCATAGCCTGGATAAATAAAAATCTGTGTCCAGCCACTACTGGCCTCTAATACTCCATCTAGGAATTTATTGCCCACCGTTTCCAGCGTTCGGCAACTGGTCGTCCCCACCGCCACGACTCTTCCGCCGCGCGCCTTGGTTTCATTGAGTACATCCGCTGTTTCCTGTGACAATGAATAGTATTCTTCATGCATCACATGTTCTTCAATCGTATCCACAGACATCGGTCTGAACGTCCCTAAGCCAACATGAAGTGTGATAAAGGCAACGGTAACGCCCTTCTTTTTAATCTGGTCCAGCAATTCTTCTGTAAAGTGCAGCCCTGCCGTTGGAGCCGCAGCAGAACCTTCATGCCGAGCATAAACTGTCTGATAACGCTCGCGGTCATCCAGTTGTTCCTTGATATACGGCGGAAGCGGCATCTGCCCCAGACGGTCCAAGATCTCCTGGAAAATACCGTCATATGAAAATGAAAGTACCCTTCCGCCCATATCTCCTTCTTCCTCAATTACTGCTTTCAGCTCATCACCGAAAACGATAACAGCACCCTTTTTCAGCTTTTTACCGGGTTTCACCAGTGCTTCCCATCGATCCCCTTGCAGTTGCTTAAGCAGCAAAACCTCAGCCTTAGCTCCCGTGTCTTCCTTGATGCCAAACAAGCGTGCAGGAATCACTCTCGTATCGTTTAACACCAGCGTATCCCCTGGTTGAAGATACTGCACAATATCCGAAAACGTATGATGACCCACTTCACCATTATTTTTGTTTAACGTCAGTAATCTAGAAGCACTCCGATCAAGCAAAGGTGTCTGTGCAATTAATGTTTCAGGCAGTTCAAAATCGTAGTCGTTTACATTCATATATTGGTCAGTCCTTAACTATATCCACATTTTTGTAATAGTGTTGCAAAATTTTCTTGTAATCATACCCCTGCTCGGCCAAACCGTTGGCACCCCATTGGGATAAGCCCAAACCATGACCATTTCCTTTACCTGTAAAAATAAAGCTTTGTGTTTTGTCAATGACCCGTGCATGACGATCTTCATTCATGACGATCACCCCGTTACCACTTGAAGTACTACTGCCAGATGCGGACAGGATTTGAGTGCCTTGTGTACCACTTACATGAGAAGTAGCCCCATCAGCGCCTAATACAGTATAACTTCCGGTACTCGCAATATCAAACAGTGTGCTTGGGAGTCCGCCCATCGCTGAGCGAAACATATCTGGATATTTCACTTTCAAAGGGGATCCGTCCGCTTCAACCTCCAACACTCGCCCTGATGGACCACGTTTGGTGACATCAAGGTGATTAATAGAGGAAGGCACTGTGCCCGTGACTTTCCCTTGCAGGGATTTAGCAAGCTGAGCTGAGGTAAAGGGCCCCCGCACCCATGCATAGTCTCCGGACTGAGGCACCTTTTCTAATACAATTATCTCTTCGCCCGGCTGCGCCTTGGCTATTGGTGTAACTGTCGATTGGATTTGGGGAATAGGACGCACATTTGTATTTTCCGCAGTGACGGTGATTTTGTCTAACCCCGCTTCTGTGACACCCTCCAGTTCCTTAGCATTATCCTCACGAATATAACCTGTCTTGCCACTGGAGAGAAGTACATGATACCATTCCTGTGCTCCTTTTTGTGCCGAAGTATCCCCCGAGCTGTCTACGCTGGCAAAGGCTTCGCCACCACTGTTCCACACTTCGGAAGCATCTGCTGTCACACCGCCCGCATTAGATGAAAATACAGCTTCGACCACTTTGCCGCCACTTTTAATGACTTCACCAGCTGTTGCATCTACAGCCTCATTGACATTGGCATGTTCCGAGCTCTTACCGTTGTAAGCCTGGCTTAACGTACCATCTACTACATTGCCGATCTGAAACCGATTGCCTTGGGCAAGCGCGTAGCTACGAGCCGCTACCGCTTGAGCCTTGAGCGCTTCATCTGGCCATGAGGAATAGACCTCTGCTCCTACCACGGAATACAAATACTGCTCCAAAGGAACTTCGTTCACAAGCGCCAGCTGGCCTGACGTCATGCCGATCTCCATCTCGCCGCGATATGTACGCTGTGATCTTTCCATCACTTGTATTCCATTATTACCGCCGTTGACAATTACCTTGCTATTATCAGAACCACTTAGCATGTAATGAGACATCACCTGCGAGCCGGTCGTGACTCCTGCTTCCTGTCTTATAATGAGGCCGGTTTGAGTAGCATTAACTTTAGACAGCGTGAGTCTTGGTTGCTTGCTCTCCAGCTCTGTTTTCAAAGCCGACAGCTTGCTGTCATTACTTTCTTCTCCAACCCATACAGCATACTGGCCTCTTGATTGAATCACAGTAAAAGCATCAAAGCCTGCCGCAGCAATTGTCGTTCGAACGAGATTAGCTTCCTGCTCGCTTCCGTAGCTTCCTGTGGACCAATGCTTGTTTCCCTTAACCTCGGGCTGCGCTCCGGTTGCGGAGGAAATCCGCTGTACAGCAGCCTGCGCAGACTGTTCACTAGCATATATTCCCGCGTACACTTGATACACAGAGCTACCATTTTTTGAACCGATAAAAACCGTAGGTTTATCATTAGTCTTTTGCAGGGCTTGGGCCGCTTTTATCGCCGCTGCTTCATTCCCTTCAAGTACCTTCACCCGATAGCTGTCTACACTAAAACGAACCGTACTGTCTGGCAGTCCCATCCAAGTTTGAAAACTGCCTCCACTGTTCTGTCCAACACTCAGACCTCCTGATGATTTCAAGGTTACAGCGGGAACTGTCGCTTTATATTTGCTACCTAGATCCGCAAAAATCACTACACGAATATCCTCTTGGGCGGCAGCAGCGTGAACGCCCGAAGACCAAGGTATGCACACTGTAGCTAATACCATAATCGCTGCTGCTCGTTTGGCCCGGCCCATCCATGCACCGAAAATACTTTTTCGGTTAAATGCTTCTCCACTCATTTCTGGCTCCCCCAATCTAGCTGTCTAGCACTTATATTGCGTAATTTATCGGGATCTCGACCCTTGTCTGTCCCTTTAAATACATCGGCGGAATAAACCAAAATATGAACCCGCTCGAATCTTACTTACACTCTCACTTCCCTTAATCACCCGTCAGCCGATATCGTATTCACCATACTTGCGTATAACCATGCAATGATTTTTTTAAAAGTGCATCATGTTTCCTAATCACCGTGGATCCGTTGGCATTGGGATTGCAAGGTGGGCATATGCCGCCGGAGTCACTGTTCGTCCCCGAGGTGTTCTTTGTAAAAGGCCAATTTGTAACAAATAGGGTTCATACACATCCTCAATTGTCTGACTCTCTTCACCAATAGTTGCAGCAATTGTGTCCAATCCTACAGGTCCGCCTCGGAATGAATGAATCATGGCCTTAAGCATTTTATGATCAATTTCATCAAGCCCGAGTGGATCTATTTGAAGCCTCTTTAGCGCCTCTGCAGCTAACTCAGAATGAATAATACCGTCTCCGGCAACCTGGGCAAAATCACGCACCCTTTTTAACAGTCGGTTGGCAATACGCGGTGTCCCCCGTGAACGCAATGCGATTTCCTCTGCCGCATCCCCGACAATTTCAATCTCCATAATATCCGCGTTCCTGGACACGATGTAAGCCAGCTCGTCTGTCGTATAAAACTCTAATCGACTAATAACACCAAACCGATCACGCAATGGCGCAGAGAGCAGCCCAGCGCGCGTAGTGGCCCCTATAAGGGTAAAGGGTGGCAAATCCAGACGGACCGAGCGTGCACTCGGGCCTTTACCAATCATAATGTCCAGCGCAAAATCCTCCATTGCAGGATACATGACTTCTTCCACCGTACGATGAAGGCGATGAATCTCATCAATGAACAAAACATCACCCTCTTGAAGATTGGTCAGCAATGCTGCCAAATCTCCCGGTCTTTCAATTGCAGGACCTGAAGTTGTACGCAGATTAACCCCCAACTCATTGGCGATAATGTTAGCAAGAGTTGTTTTACCCAACCCCGGCGGTCCGTACAACAGTACATGGTCCAACGCTTCTTTACGCATTTTGGCCGCTTCAATATATACTTTCAGATTTTCCTTAACCTGATTTTGCCCGATATATTCATTTAGATAACGGGGGCGAAGGCTTAGCTCCGCCGTCTGGTCTTCCATCATCAAATTGGCGGAAATAATCCGGTCATCCATATTCCATCGCTCCTCTTTTCACCAGACATTTGCTAACGGACATCAGCGTCCTATCCGGCAAACAACAGTTGCAAAGCCCGCTTCATCAAAATATCAGCAGATTCATCAGGTTTCGCATCTTTCTTCATTCTGCTCCATACCTTATCCAACTCAGCATCAGTGTAACCCAGCGCCTTGAGCGCCTCACGGGCCTCGCCCCAATATGAACCTTCGCCTTCTTCTACGACAGGCTCAGCAAACAATCCGGTTGCCATCCCCAACGAGCCAATACCGTCGAGCTTATCTTTCAAATCCAGAATCATACGTTGTGCCGTTTTTTTACCGATCCCCGGTAACTTGGTGAGAAATGTGATATTCTCCTGATAAATCGCCGTTACCACATGAGCAGGCGTACCGCCTCCTAAAATACCAAGCGCAACACGCGGTCCAATACCAGATACATCAATCAGTTTACGGAACAGCTGCTGCTCCTCACGAGTCGCAAAACCGAACAGTAAAATAGCATCTTCCCTTACATGATGGTGAATGTAAATGACCACTGAACCTTCAGTTTTGGCGAACGCGTAAGGATTCGGACAAAATACCCGGTACCCTACACCCTGCACATCTAAAACGACATATTCATTTTCCAAATGGGCCACAGAACCACGCAAGAAATCTATCATTTTCGCAATACCTCATTTAATTTTGAATTTAGTCCATAAGAATGCGCATGACAAATAGCCACCGCCAAAGCATCCGCTACATCGTCCGGTTTGGGCACAACTTGAAGCTTTAGAAACATTCTAACCATTTCTTGTACCTGTTTCTTCTCAGCCTTACCATACCCTACAATAGCCTGCTTTACCTGCATCGGCGTGTATTCACCTATAGGCAAATTACGTTGTTTTGCAGCTAGTACCAGCACCCCACGTGCCTGACTTACAGACATAGCGGTTGTAACGTTGCGATTAAAAAAGAGCTTTTCCAGTGCTACCGCATCAGGCTTATATTTATCTATTAATTGCAACATGCCTTCATACACATGAAGCAGCCTTTCTTCTTCCGGTGTATGGGCCTCCGTCTGGATGCAGCCATACTGTACAGGAACCACCTTGCTGCCAATCTTGTCTACAAATCCGAAGCCCACAATGGCAATGCCCGGATCAATTCCTAAAAAACGCAAAAAAATCTCTCCCCTATCGCTCAAACATGGCTTAACTAAACAATAGCCAGACGTTATCCTTAATATAATCATGGCCAAATACCATATAAAGCGAACATATGTGTCGTTCTTTTCATTATAACAAAACTTTGTATCTAATAGAGGAAAAAATTTAAACGTGAGTAAAAACATAAAAAGAGACGCTTCAAGCCTCACCTCATGGGCAATGCCTAACGTCTCCGTAGTTGTAATCAATAGTGCTGCTTTAATACCCTTTGTGTTCGCTCCACGGCAAAGTCACTAAAAGTGGAGATTACACTGTTATACTCATTTATATCCTGTACACGGATCCCCTGCTGAAGTTGTTTATACACCCCTTCTGGCAAGGCCGTCTCCATGGAACCCACATCCAATTGAAAAAAAGTGCGGATAACTTTTTCTCTTTTAGGTAGCCCTTCATACAATGTAAGCTGGCCGTCAGTGCTCAAACCCATGTATCCACGCTCTTTGCATGACTCTGACAAGTCTTCCACCCTGCGCTCCAGCCACACCTCTCCTTTGGTATTAAGTCGCCCCTTCCAATCGGGATGTTGCTTCAGTAAGGTCTCTAGCTGCTGTGAACTTAGTGTTCCCAAGGAAAGTGTTTCCGTACCACACACGTAGGTGGTTAATAGACGGGTCTTCCTGCTTATACCGGAAGCACGAATACTTTGCAATAGTTGCGTCTGTGAGGAGTGATCTTCAGTTGGACTCAGATGTGAAGCCTCCTCCACGCTCTCCTCTGCCATGACGGTAGTAGCGAGTGGCTGTGACAACATAGCCTGCAAATAATTCGAAAACAGAATACCCAACCCTGCCAGCAAACAAGCCGCACCAAAAATGCTACAAGCCCACACTGTTCTTCTCCACTGTTTCCAGCGCCGTTTCATCTGTTTTTTCCAACTTAATCGCTTCACAGTAATCCCTTCCGTCCCACTTTTTGTGTTAGTGTGACCTGACGATTACTGATTTATACAAAAAGATATGAATATAACAAAAAAGCCGCTGCTTCCAGCGACTTTCCTTTTGAATCGGGATGACACGATTTGAACATGCGACCCCCTGGTCCCAAACCAGGTGCTCTACCAAGCTGAGCTACATCCCGAAATAGATGCCGGTGAGAGGACTCGAACCTCCACGGTTTCCCTCACGATTTTGAGTCGCGCGCGTCTGCCAATTCCGCCACACCGGCTTATGAAGTTAATGGCGCGCCCTGAGAGATTCGAACTCCCGGCCTTTTGATTCGTAGTCAAACGCTCTATCCAGCTGAGCTAAGGGCGCAAATATGGAGCGGACGACGGGAATCGAACCCGCGACCCTCGCCTTGGCAAGGCGATGCTCTACCGCTGAGCCACGTCCGCAATATCATTATATCCATGACATATAAGTTCATGAATGGTGAGCCATGAAGGACTCGAACCTTCGACACCCTGATTAAAAGTCAGGTGCTCTACCAACTGAGCTAATGGCTCCCAACAGGGTAATATAACTTTGTGAAAATGGCGGAACTGACGGGATTCGAACCCGCGATCTCCTGCGTGACAGGCAGGCATGTTAGGCCTCTACACCACAGTTCCATAGCAGTTTACATTCAAAAGTTAATTGGTTGCGGGGGCAGGATTTGAACCTGCGACCTTCGGGTTATGAGCCCGACGAGCTACCGAACTGCTCCACCCCGCGATAATATTAGGGACTGCTATTTAAATAAATGGTGGAGGCTGAGGGGCTCGAACCCCCGACCCTCTGCTTGTAAGGCAGATGCTCTCCCAGCTGAGCTAAGCCTCCATACTACTTATGACCCGTAGGGGATTCGAACCCCTGTTACCTCCGTGAAAGGGAGGTGTCTTAACCCCTTGACCAACGGGCCATACAATAAAATAATTATGGCGGAGAGAGAGGGATTCGAACCCTCGAGACGCTTTTGGCGCCTACACGATTTCCAATCGTGCTCCTTCGGCCAACTCGGACACCTCTCCATATGGCTCCCCGAACAGGACTCGAACCTGTGACAACTCGATTAACAGTCGAGTGCTCTACCAACTGAGCTATCAGGGAATATTAATCATAAAGCTCTGCTTGGCGACGTCCTACTCTCCCAGGACCCTGCGGTCCAAGTACCATCGGCGCTGGAGGGCTTAACGGTCGTGTTCGGGATGGGTACGTGTGGAACCCCTCCGCTATCGCCACCAAACATGAATTTGCTATGCAAATTCTATCGTACGGTTATTCGCTTCATCACTTATCGTGTGAATGAATAGCCATGCGCTTGTCGTATGTCACTTGTACATACCTTCAAGGTTACACCCTGAAAACTGGATCCGAAACTCATTGCGTTTTATTCTTAGGATAAGCCCTCGACCGATTAGTATTGGTCAGCTCCATGCATTACTGCACTTCCACCCCCAACCTATCTACCTCGTCGTCTTCAAGGGGTCTTACATACTGGGAAATCTCATCTTGAGGGGGGCTTCACGCTTAGATGCTTTCAGCGCTTATCCCTTCCGTACATAGCTACCCAGCGGTGCTCCTGGCGGAACAACTGGTACACCAGCGGTACGTCCATCCCGGTCCTCTCGTACTAAGGACAGCTCCTCTCAAATTTCCTACGCCCACGACAGATAGGGACCGAACTGTCTCACGACGTTCTGAACCCAGCTCGCGTACCGCTTTAATGGGCGAACAGCCCAACCCTTGGGACCTACTTCAGCCCCAGGATGCGATGAGCCGACATCGAGGTGCCAAACCTCCCCGTCGATGTGGACTCTTGGGGGAGATAAGCCTGTTATCCCCAGGGTAGCTTTTATCCGTTGAGCGATGGCCCTTCCATGCGGTACCACCGGATCACTAAGCCCGACTTTCGTCCCTGCTCGACTTGTAGGTCTCGCAGTCAAGCTCCCTTCTGCCTTTGCACTCTTCGAATGATTTCCAACCATTCTGAGGGAACCTTGGGGCGCCTCCGTTACTCTTTAGGAGGCGACCGCCCCAGTCAAACTGCCCACCTGACACTGTCCTCGCACCGGATCACGGTACCAAGTTAGAACCTAGATACGATCAGGGTGGTATCCCAAGGATGCCTCCTCTCAAGCTGGCGCTCAAGGTTCAACGGCTCCCACCTATCCTGTACAGATCGTACCCAAATTCAATATCAAGCTGCAGTAAAGCTCCATGGGGTCTTTCCGTCTTGTCGCGGGTAACCTGCATCTTCACAGGTATTAAAATTTCACCGGATCTCTCGTTGAGACAGCGCCCAAGTCGTTACGCCATTCGTGCGGGTCAGAATTTACCTGACAAGGAATTTCGCTACCTTAGGACCGTTATAGTTACGGCCGCCGTTTACTGGGGCTTCGGTTCATAGCTTCGCCCGAAGGCTTACCACTCCCCTTAACCTTCCAGCACCGGGCAGGCGTCAGCCCGTATACTTCGCCTTGCGGCTTCGCACAGACCTGTGTTTTTGCTAAACAGTCGCTTGGGCCTTTTCACTGCGGCCCCCTCGGGCTATTCACCCTACCGAGGCACCCCTTCTCCCGAAGTTACGGGGTCATTTTGCCGAGTTCCTTAACGAGAGTTCTTCCGCGCGCCTTAGAATTCTCTTCTCGCCTACCTGTGTCGGTTTGCGGTACGGGCACCTTCTCCTGGCTAGAGGCTTTTCTTGGCAGTCTGAGATCATGACCTTCGCTACTACAATTTTCGCTCCCCATCACAGCCCAGCCTTACGATGTGCGGATTTGCCTACACACCAGCCTCACTGCTTAGACGGACATCCATCAGTCCGCGTCACTACCCTACTGCGTCACCCCATTGCTCATAACGGATTACGGTGGTACAGGAATTTCGACCTGTTGTCCTTCGACTACGCCTATCGGCCTCGCCTTAGGTCCCGACTTACCCTGAGCGGACGAACCTTCCTCAGGAACCCTTAGGCTTTCGGCGGATCTGATTCTCACAGATCTTTTCGTTACTCATACCGGCATTCTCACTTGAATGCAGTCCAGCGCTCCTTACGGTACACCTTCAACCCGCATTCAACGCTCCCCTACCCCTGATGCATTGCATCAAGCCATAGCTTCGGTGGTGTGTTTAGCCCCGTTACATTTTCGGCGCAGAGTCACTCGACCAGTGAGCTATTACGCACTCTTTCAATGGTGGCTGCTTCTAAGCCAACATCCTGGTTGTCTGTGCAACTCCACATCCTTTCCCACTTAACACACACTTGGGGACCTTAGCTGATGGTCTGGGCTGTTTCCCTTTCGACAATGGATCTTAGCACTCACTGTCTGACTCCCGGAACTAAATCTATGGCATTCGGAGTTTGACTGAGCTTGGTAACCCTTGCGGGCCCCGCACCCAATCAGTGCTCTACCTCCACGATTCTATTTCCGAGGCTAGCCCTAAAGCTATTTCGGGGAGAACCAGCTATCTCCGGGTTCGATTGGAATTTCTCCGCTACCCCCACCTCATCCCCGCATTTTTCAACATGCGTGGGTTCGGGCCTCCAGTGCGTGTTACCGCACCTTCACCCTGGACAGGGGTAGATCACCCGGTTTCGGGTCTACGTCCACGTACTCATTCGCCCTATTCAGACTCGCTTTCGCTGCGGCTTCAGCTCTTCACCTTAACCTTGCACGGGAACGTAACTCGCCGGTTCATTCTACAAAAGGCACGCCATCACCCATAGATCGGGCTCTGACTTCTTGTAAGCACACGGTTTCAGGATCTATTTCACTCCCCTTCCGGGGTGCTTTTCACCTTTCCCTCACGGTACTGCTTCACTATCGGTCGCCAGGGAGTATTTAGCCTTGGCAGATGGTCCTGCCGGATTCATACGGGGTTTCACGTGCCCCGCACTACTCGGGATCCGTCTCGGAGAGAACAAGTTTTGAACTACAGGGCTTTTACCTTCTCTGGCGGGCCTTTCCAGACCTCTTCATCTAACCGGTTCCTTTGTAACTCCATGTAAGACGTCCCACAACCCCAAGGAGCAAGCTCCTTGGTTTGGGCTAATCCGCGTTCGCTCGCCGCTACTGACGGAATCACTATTGTTTTCTCTTCCTCAGGGTACTTAGATGTTTCAGTTCCCCTGGTCTGCCTCTATTCTGCCTATGTATTCAGCAGAAAGTGACTGTCGATGAAGACAGCCGGGTTTCCCCATTCGGACATCCCCGGATCAAAGCTTGCTTACAGCTCCCCGAGGCCTTATCGTTGTTCGCCACGTCCTTCGTCGGCTCCTGGCGCCTAGGCATCCTCCGTGTGCTCTTTGTAGCTTAACCTAGACTTTTCTTTCAAAGAAAGAAAAGGTCGATGTTCGATAAAGAATAATTTTTGCCAAAGGCAAAAGATCTTTCCTTACCTGCTACCTTTATTTCACTTGCTTACACAAGATCAGCTTAAAGGAATATTCTAAAACGCAATTTCGTTTCGGTATCCAGTTTTCAAGGTGCAATTCGCTTCTTCGAAGCGAAACCCGATGAATATTTCGGTTCCACACGGATGTGTGAATGAAACATTCGTCGAAGCTTGAGAGTTTGAGCTCTCAAAACTGAGCAACGAGTGAGTAACAGGCCTAAACCTGAGTTTTGAAGCTTACGCTTCATATTTGAATGTTTCCGTTGCAGGAAACGATTCTCCATAGAAAGGAGGTGATCCAGCCGCACCTTCCGATACGGCTACCTTGTTACGACTTCACCCCAATCATCTACCCCACCTTCGGCGGCTGGCTCCCTTGCGGGTTACCCCACCGACTTCGGGTGTTGTAAACTCTCGTGGTGTGACGGGCGGTGTGTACAAGACCCGGGAACGTATTCACCGCGGCATGCTGATCCGCGATTACTAGCAATTCCGACTTCATGTAGGCGAGTTGCAGCCTACAATCCGAACTGAGACCGGCTTTTCTAGGATTGGCTCCACCTCGCGATTTCGCTTCCCGTTGTACCGGCCATTGTAGTACGTGTGTAGCCCAGGTCATAAGGGGCATGATGATTTGACGTCATCCCCACCTTCCTCCGGTTTGTCACCGGCAGTCTGCTTAGAGTGCCCAGCTTGACCTGCTGGCAACTAAGCATAAGGGTTGCGCTCGTTGCGGGACTTAACCCAACATCTCACGACACGAGCTGACGACAACCATGCACCACCTGTCTCCTCTGTCCCGAAGGAAAGGCCTATCTCTAGACCGGTCAGAGGGATGTCAAGACCTGGTAAGGTTCTTCGCGTTGCTTCGAATTAAACCACATACTCCACTGCTTGTGCGGGTCCCCGTCAATTCCTTTGAGTTTCAGTCTTGCGACCGTACTCCCCAGGCGGAATGCTTAATGTGTTAACTTCGGCACCAAGGGTATCGAAACCCCTAACACCTAGCATTCATCGTTTACGGCGTGGACTACCAGGGTATCTAATCCTGTTTGCTCCCCACGCTTTCGCGCCTCAGCGTCAGTTACAGCCCAGAGAGTCGCCTTCGCCACTGGTGTTCCTCCACATATCTACGCATTTCACCGCTACACGTGGAATTCCACTCTCCTCTTCTGCACTCAAGCTCCCCAGTTTCCAGTGCGACCCGAAGTTGAGCCTCGGGATTAAACACCAGACTTAAAGAGCCGCCTGCGCGCGCTTTACGCCCAATAATTCCGGACAACGCTTGCCCCCTACGTATTACCGCGGCTGCTGGCACGTAGTTAGCCGGGGCTTTCTTCTCAGGTACCGTCACTCTTGTAGCAGTTACTCTACAAGACGTTCTTCCCTGGCAACAGAGCTTTACGATCCGAAAACCTTCATCACTCACGCGGCGTTGCTCCGTCAGGCTTTCGCCCATTGCGGAAGATTCCCTACTGCTGCCTCCCGTAGGAGTCTGGGCCGTGTCTCAGTCCCAGTGTGGCCGATCACCCTCTCAGGTCGGCTACGCATCGTCGCCTTGGTAGGCCTTTACCCCACCAACTAGCTAATGCGCCGCAGGCCCATCCACAAGTGACAGATTGCTCCGTCTTTCCTCCTTCTCCCATGCAGGAAAAGGATGTATCGGGTATTAGCTACCGTTTCCGGTAGTTATCCCTGTCTTGTGGGCAGGTTGCCTACGTGTTACTCACCCGTCCGCCGCTAGGTTGTTTAGAAGCAAGCTTCTAAACAACCCCGCTCGACTTGCATGTATTAGGCACGCCGCCAGCGTTCGTCCTGAGCCAGGATCAAACTCTCCATTAAAGACCAACCGAAGTCGGTTTATAGAAAGAGCGATAAGCTCATTTTGAAACTGACGAGATAAAATATCTCTTGTTTGATTTTGCGAACAAAATCATTTTACTCACTCGTTGTTCAGTTTTCAAAGATCAAACCTGCATAATGTCTCACTTTGTTTCACCACCGCATCTCAGCGGCGACTTAAATAATATATCATGTTTTCTACGTCTTTGCAACACTTTTTTTCAAGAGAATTTTTTAATCAATTCTGCTTTGTTTTCGTGTTGCTAACTATCTTGTAAAAGACAGCTATAAGAATATACCACATAAATACGCTAAATAGCAACACCTTTTTTTGAATTCTTTTTTCATCTTTAAATCACTGCATTTAAATAAAGAGACCATTATTCCCACAAGCAGAATAACAGTCTCTTTAACATTCATTTCTTTCTCTTAATGAATAGTAAAACCGGACACTACTAGGAGGTCCCTCTCTTTTTACATTTAGCCACGTCAGTCCTTAATCCATGGATTTTTACGCGAACGAGCATTATAGGATGAGGAACGGGGTTCTCCTCCACTTGAATTATGGGATTTTTGCTTCTTATTGCTAGCATTTTTACTGGAAACCTTGGCTTTGGACGTCTCTTCTTTGGATGTACTGCCAGAACCGTCTTTTGATTTACCTTTACGCACGCTACGATCCTTTGGTTTAGAAGAAGAAACAACTTCATTTTGGGATGCAATAGTCAGATTGTTACCCATCTCCTGCGTTCCTGGAATTGCTGGTGCCGACTGGACGTTCTCTTCCCGGCATCCACAGTCTGGCATAAACATATAGGGGGTTGTATATCCCTCTAATGGATACATAGGTGCATTCCCATGCGCAAACGGATGATAAGGGGAATTCGCAGATTGTTGTCCTTGTAGCTGGCTATAGTTGGACACGTTTCCACCCGCAGGCAAACCATATTGAGGTCCTCCCCACGCCTGGCTCCATTGACTGCCCTGGACTGTACTCTCTGGATACTGCTGTGGATGCCCTTGATGGATAAATGGAGGATAGACAGGGTAGGATGCATTTTCAGACGCCTCATGACTCGGATAATATCCGGGGGCGCAGCAATCTGAATAGGCAGGATAAGGTGTTGGATGGGCATTTATGGGTGATGTCTGCATAGGCCCCCAGCACCATGGATGCTCACATTCATGATGATAGCCCTGATCAGAAACTACAGTAGGAGAAGCATATTCTGCTAAGGAGGTATTTATAGGCGCATTCCCCAAAGTTTGTGGAGACCCAATCCCCGGATACCACGAGTTCGGCATTGCATTTATTTGTGGGCTATAATCAAATGTCGGCTGTTGTATCGACCACTCGGAATTTACCATCGGCTCCGATTTTGTGCAGCCGCAAAATTTTTCTACTACAGGTTGCTTCACAACAGTTGTAGGAAGCTGTGGCTTAGATGCAATCGGTTGGGTAACTATAGGTTGCATTTGAGGTGGAGCAGGTGGAGTAACTATGGGCTGCATTTGAGGTGGAGCAGGATTTACGGGTGCCATAGGAACTTCAGGCAGTTTTAATTCAGGAAGCTTAGGAGGATTCACTGTTTCTTTTGGCTGTGTCATCTCTTCTTTAGGGCTAGGCATATTCTCCTGCTTAGGCTGCGTCAACTCCGCCTTGGGCTGGGTAAGTTCTTGCTTGGTTGGGGATTCAGGTTTAGGCTGTGTCATCTCTTCTTTGACTGCGGTATTTTTTTTATTCTCAGTAAAATCAGACGCCTCTTCTTTGTAGTGTGGAATATTAACTGTTTCTCCAACCAGAAGTGCGTTCGGGTTTTTAAGCTGGGAATTGGCATCAATAATTAGCTTAAGCGGTACATTCCACGCCTTGGACAACTTCCACAATGAATCTCCTTGCTTAACCTTGTGTTGATATACCGTTGACGGCTGTGTTTCCATCGTAACAGGGTCTGTTGGAATTTTAATTTTCTCGCCGATGCTCAACTGATTAGGGTCTGCCAATTGGGGATTGGCGGCAATAACTTTCTCCAGCGTCACATTATACTTCTGTGCCAGCAAGTACAGAGTGTCACCTTTTTTGACGATGTGTATTTTCACAGGTCACAAACCTCCTAGACTTTCGTTCGGGCGGGATAAACGCCCGGCTTCTGTTATTACATCCTATGCACCTCCCGGGCGAATGACCCCATACAAACAAAAAAATCCTCTCAACCGAATACTCTCACGAGCATTCAGCTAAAAGGATTCGGTTTTATTTTAGTCCTGCCACACTTTGTAGCCATCCTTATCCACGATCTTCCGGAACTCAGCCAGGAGCTCCAAAGTCACTGGGCCAGCAACACCGGAGCCGATCGTACGACCATCCACTTCATAAGCTGCAATAACTTCTGCCGCAGTTCCTGTAAAAAACACCTCGTCCGCAACATATACATCATGCAGTGTAAAAGGTTGTTCCTTAAGGGGGTATCCAAGCTTAGTACACAAATCGATAATAGCATTACGAGTAATCCCTTCAAGCGCTCCCAAATAGCAAGGAGGTGTATATAACACTCCATTTTTGACAATGAAAATGTTGTCCGCAGAGCCTTCTGTCACATACCCTTGGGAATTGAGCATAATAGCCTCACCTACACCAGCATAGTTAGACTGGATCTTCACGAGGATATTGTTGAGATAGTTCAATGATTTAATCTTCGGATTCAAAGCATCTGGGATGTTGCGACGCTGAGAGACAGAAATTGTCTTCAGGCCAGTCAAGTAAGCTTCTTCCGGGTAAATGGCGAGCTGTTCCACGATAATGATGACACTCGCCTTCGCACAACGAAGAGGATCTAAACCTAGATTTCCTGCACCTCGGGATACAATCAGACGGATATATCCGTTACGCATTTCGTTAAGACGAATCGTTTCAGCCATTGCTTCCAACATCTCATCAGGAGACAACGGAATGTTTAACTGAATGGATTTCGCAGAATCATACAGACGCTCCAAGTGCTCCTTACATTTAAAAATATTCCCGTTATAGATACGAATGCCCTCAAATATACCGTCTCCGTACAAGAATCCATGATCATATACGGAAACCTTTGCGTTTTCCTTAGTCACATGCTGCCCATCCAGATAGATCCATTGTTCTGCCATTAAAACCACACCTCCGATTAATGTTCCTTTAAAATAGGTTCGATCGCTGCTTCAACATACTTGTAACTTGGATAAGAGCCAAGAATACGTACATGGCATCCCAAAGCCTCAATCTCTGCAAAGGCTGCCGGAAGCAGAACGGAATGCAGAGATTCCAAAACTTCAATGTAAAAATAATAATTCCCCAATTGCTTTTTGGTCGGACGCGATTCAATACGGGACAGATTTAACCTGCGCCATGCAAATGCGGATAAAACCTGATGCAGCGCTCCCGGGAAATCCTGCGGTGGCGTGACCAAAATACTGGTTCGCTGACCTTCAGGTGTACCCGGGAGACTTATAGGTTGATGGCCGATCAAGACAAAGCGGGTAAAGTTGTTATCGTGATCCGTTACTTTGCTGGCCAAAATATCCAATCCGTGTTTGGCAGCCGCGAGCTTGGTTCCGAGAGCGGTCCAGCCTTTACCGGGGTTATGTTTAACAATTTCGACGGCTTCTGCCGTACTTCCTGCACCCTCCAGCTCGGCCTGAGGAGCGGAAGCCTGTATGAATTCTTTACACTGGGGAAGCGCTACAGGATGAGACATAATTTTGACCACTTTGCTCAAATCCAGCTTGTCCAAATCCTTCGTAAACTCACTACGATGTCCAATAAGATTTTGAATTGAAGGATATACCCATTCCGCCTGCATTTGAATGTCTACTTCATGTACAAGCCAATCCATATGCAGACTTACAGAGCCATCAATCGTATTTTCAATGGGAATTACACTATAGTCTGCCTGTCCCTTGTCTACTGCCTGAAATACGTCCGCAATATGCTTGTAAAACAGTAATTCATGGGGCGTATCTCCTAACAAATACTTAATCGCTTCATGAGAAACGGTCCCCTCAGGAAGAAGTGCAATTCGTTTCATATCATAAGTTCCCCTTTAATCATATCCATAAAAGGGAGTGTATTCCCTTCTGTATATACTTTAACTCCTTCACTCTCAGGGCGCAATTTTAAAACAGAAGCAGTGATCCCCTCTTTGTTCATGGTATCCGTTAAATACTGCTCCAGCTCCGCTTTCCGATTCACCCGTTGATCCGTCAATGCCAGCAGCGTCGGTCCAGCCCCACTGAGAGCCACACCCAAGGCACCATAATGGTGCGCATCCTGCAGGATCTCTGTCATACCCGGCACAAGCGCCGCACGGTAAGGCTGATGAAGCTGATCACGCATCGCTTCGGCAATTAAATCGGTTCTTCCCGACGCCAATGCTGCTACTAGCATGGAAGCATGACTTATATTATATACGGCATCCTTCAATGATACATGCGCGGGTAGAACCTCTCTGGCTTTCGACGTGGATAGCTGAAAATCTGGAATAACTACCATAACCTCCAGATTAGCATCCGGTTCAAGTCGTAAATGCCTAGCATTCTCGCCATCCCACATCGCTGTAATAATACCACCAAACAGGGAAGCTCCAACATTATCCGGATGTTTTTCAATGGCGCTTGCCATATCGAACAGTTTGGAATCCGGCAGAGGTGAGCCAATCAACGTATTGGCAGCGACCAAGGCGCCCACAATGGCAGAAGCACTACTGCCCAAACCACGAGTAAGTGGAATATCCGAGTACATCGAAATATCGAGCTCAGGAACAGATACACCTGCTTCCCGAAAAACCATTTGTGCTACCTTGAAAATCAGATTAGTTTTATCTTGGGGAACACCATTCATTTCATTTCCGTATAAATGAAAAGCCGTCTGTTCGGCCTCCTTCATTTCAATCCATGCATATAAGGACAATGCCATGCCCAATGTATCAAAGCCGGGACCCAAGTTGGCCGTACTCGCAGGCACACGCACTCTTGCTGTTTTTAAAACGGTCATACAGACAATTCCTCCTGCTTTTATTGACTATCCCTCTACTCGATATACGCTCTTGATGCGACGGATGACGTCCAAAGTTTCAAAATGCTCCAAAACCTTTTTCATACTCGCTTTACTGGCTAAATGAGTCACGATAATAATTTCAGCATCGGGGTTAACCTCATTCGGTTGCTGCACAACAGATGCCAGACTGACATCAAATTCAGCAAATACTTGCGTAATCCGTGCCAACACCCCTGCTTTATCATCCACATGCAGAAGCACGAAGTTTTTGAAATACACATCTTCATCGTTACTAATTTTTTTGGGATTGTAAGGAACGATGGCTTTAAGCCCATTGACACCAAGTTTGAGATTTTTCACTACAGCTACTAAATCGGCTACAACCGATGTTGCCGTCGGCATTTCACCTGCACCCGCACCATAAAACATGGTTTCACCCACTGCTTCACCATGCACATACACCGCATTGAATACCCCGTTCACCGAAGCCAATGGATGCTGCTTGCGTACCATAGTCGGCTGAACGTTAATCGTAAATTCATCACCTTGGCGCTCTGCAATCCCGAGCAATTTCATTTCATATCCTAGTTTTTTAGCAAAAGCAATATCTTCACTGGTTACCTTTGAAATGCCGCTGACACTTACATCCTTGAGCTCTACATTAGAGCGGAAACCAAGCGTGCCGAGAATTGCCATTTTACGAGCTGCATCCAGTCCTTCCACGTCTGAGGTCGGATCCGATTCAGCATACCCAAGCTCCTGCGCTTCCTTGAGAACTTCCTCGTACGAGGCCCCTTCCTGACTCATTTTTGTTAAAATAAAGTTTGTCGTACCGTTCACAATCCCCATAATGCGGGTAATGCGATCGGAGGAGAAGCCTTCAATTAATGTACGAATGATCGGGATACCACCTGCTACACTAGCTTCATAAAAAATATCACACTGCTTTTCCTGCGCCTTTGCTAATACTTCAGAACCGTGCAAAGCCATTAAGTCCTTATTTGCTGTTACGATGTGTTTCCCCCGCTCCAGCGCTTCAAGAATGTACTCCTTCGTCTGATCAACGCCGCCCATGACTTCAATAATTACATCAATTTCAGGGTCCCGAATAACTTCCCATGGGTCCTCAGTAAGCTTGGCTGTCTCCACTTCAATGGAACGATATTTTTCTATGTTTTTTACAGCTATTTTTTCAATGATGATCGGTGAACCGACTTGTCTGCTCAAGTCTTCCTGATTGCCTTCTACGATTCGAACGACTCCCGTTCCAACCGTCCCCAAACCTAACAATCCTACTTTGACCGGTTTCATCCATTCCCCTCCCGCGAACTTATGTCTAATGAACTGAATCGCCTTAACCTTGCCCAATCAGGCGAACACGTTTAACTCCAGAGATATCTTCCAAGCCCTCCAGTAGAACACCCAACTCTTCACTGAGTCTGGACATTTCTACGGAGATGACTACGTTGGCTCTGCCTTGCAGTGGAATACTTTGCTGGATCGTCAGCACATTGCCTCCGAAATCAGCCACTCTGCCAAGCACCCTGGACAACATTCCGGATTGATGCTCTAAATCAATAGAGATATTGACAATTCGCTCACGCTCCAGCTGGTTAACCAAATGTATGCCATCCTTATATTTATAAAAGGCGCTTCGGCTTAGCCCAACTTGCTCCACGGCATCATGCACGGTTTTAACATCTCCTGAAGCCAGCAGCAGTTTTACCTGTATGGTCTTAACAATTGCTTCAGGCAAAATATCTTCCCGTACCAAGTAATAGCGCTCTTTCAAGAACGTCCTCTCCTCAAAGACTTATGTTTTTGTATAGAGGACATTATATCGAAACTCTTGAAAATCGGCAAGCAAACAATGCAAAAAACGGCTACTGCCTTCTATAGAGTTTCCTATAGTACAGTAACCGTTCAGGTTTTAGACCTTTATTTGAAATTTAGTAGTAGCTGCTGCCTTCAACAAATTCGAACTCGAAATCAGCAATGCGTACAGATGTACCATCTTTGGCGCCACGCTTGCGTAACTCAGCATCCACACCCATATGGCGTAACGTTCTTGCTAATTTCAAAATGGCATCATGCGAGTTCAACTGCATGCGCTTCATCATGCGCTCAATTTTAGGGCTCTGCACCACGAATGTGTCGTTTTCACGCACAATTGTAAAGCCATTGTCTTCTGCTGTATCCAGCTTAAATACCTTACGTTCATTGACTTCTGCTACTTCCTCAACAACCGGCTCGTCCGGTATTTGATCCAGCAAATCAGCAGCCCGGTAGAGCAGTTCCTTCACACCTTGACGTGTCAGTGAGGAAATAGGCATGATTTCAAGATCAGGACGTATAGAAGCAATCTGCTCTTTGAAGTGAGTCAGGTTTTCTTCCGCCTCCGGCATATCCATTTTATTGGCCGCCACAATTTGTGGACGCTCAGCCAATGTTGCATTATATTGCTTCAATTCGTCGTTAATTTTAGTCCAATCTTCAAACGGATCACGTCCTTCGGAGCCCGCCATATCCACGACATGGATAATAATACGCGTCCGCTCAATGTGCCGCAGAAATTCATGTCCCAGCCCAATACCTTCATGAGCTCCTTCAATCAAACCAGGCAAATCCGCCATCACAAAGTTACGATGATCACCCACATCCACAACGCCCAAATTCGGAGTAATCGTTGTAAAGTGGTATGCCCCAATTTTCGGTTTTGCGGAAGATACAACCGACAACAAGGTAGACTTCCCTACACTAGGGAACCCGACCAAACCTACGTCAGCCATTACTTTTAACTCAAGCGTGATATAACGTTCTTGTCCCTCTGCGCCGTTCTCAGCCAACTCAGGCGCTGGATTATTCGGTGTAGCAAAACGGATGTTCCCGCGTCCTCCGCGTCCTCCTTTAGCTACGACGACTTGTTGACCATGACGTGTCATATCTGCTACTACTTCACCAGTATCATCATCTATGATGACCGTTCCCGGTGGTATACGTACGATCATGTGCTCCGCATTGGCTCCGTGTTGGCTTTTGTTACGACCTTTCACTCCACGTTGGGCTTTAAAATGACGTTGGTACCGAAAATCCATCAAGGTACGCAAACCCTCATCTACACGGAAAATTACGTCTCCACCGTTCCCTCCGTCACCACCACCTGGGCCACCTTCAGGAACGTATTTCTCACGGCGAAACGCAATTAATCCGTCCCCACCGTCACCGCCTTTAACAAAAATCTTCGCTTTATCTACAAACATGGTTACACCTTCCTTATGTCTGGCACTGCATCCGAATTTGAAGCATTTCGCCCGTAGGGAGCTTCTCTGTTCGAATGCGTTCACTTCCGAGTACGGATCTGACCCGCTTCAGGATATTCAAATCCGCAGGTATGTCACTTCCTTCAAAACGGACGATAACATCATTCTGATCCATACCGAAAAAAAGTGTCAATCTGCGCACTTCTCCCCAGGACGACCGGCCCCCGCCATATTGATACGCACGCACCGTTTCTATGACGGCCGAGGCAAGCGACTCGCCGTCTTCGGGAGACATGACAGCGTCTAACTTTAACTGCTCCTCAACCTGTACCGACAACTGTAAATTACCGGCGTTCACGCGAAAAGACTGCAAATAAAACACCAGTGAGGGAATACCCAACTTAGATATTTTACTGTCTTCCGCCACGCGCCCTTTTATTGTTTCCACATAAGCAACAGATTTATCATGCTTATTCATACGAATATATCCATAAAGCACTTGCAAGTCATTCATCCAGTCATGCCGATGATGGTTAAGCATTGAAATCGCTGTACGCTCAAAAGAACGCAAAGCAGCTTTCCGCTCATAATCGACCTGTCTTTGCGTATACCACATACCAAAGCATGCAGCAACTACAGACCATACTGCTAATAAGATAATCGTTAATACTTCAGGATAGAGCAGTGAAAAAACCAAAGGAATCAGAATGGAACCCAACGCCAGATAAGGCGCTCTTATCCGCTGGAACATGGCTTCTCTCCGTTCTGCGAAATTAAATGGATTATTAAAGAACCTTAATCCAGTATAGCACAGACTAACTTTCCAGTTCATTACCATCATGCAAAAAAGCCTCCGACAAAAGTGCCGGAGGCTTTTCAGCGTGTCTAAGCCGCTATTAAGCTTCTACAGTAGCTGCTACTGGAGCAACGTCGATCGGGTAGATGCTCACCTTTTTGCGATCACGGCCCCAACGTTCGAACTTCACAACGCCGTCCACTTTCGCGAACAGAGTGTCGTCCTTACCGATGCCCACGTTCGTGCCCGGGTGAATTTTCGTTCCGCGTTGACGAACCAGGATGCTACCGCCGGTAACTGCTTGACCGTCAGCACGTTTCACTCCAAGACGTTTCGATCTACTGTCACGTCCGTTTTTTGTGGAACCTACACCTTTTTTCGATGCGAATAATTGAAGATCCAATGTCAATTTCAACATGATGTCTACCTCCTTCTTTGATTATTTTCTATTTGAATATACTTACCGTATGATTCAGCAATACTTGTCAGCATAATCACCATGGACTCCAGCAACAGTTGAACCTGTGCGTTCGCATCATGATAACTTTCAGGAGAAAGATACGCGCTTAAAAAGCCGTTTTCCATTTCCGTTTCCATCTCAACGTCCGTAAGAGCTCCAATCGAATTGACAGTTCCTACCGTTACCGCTGAAACGCCAGCACATACGATATCCTCGCCAGATTTAGCGAAATTCGCATGCCCTTTAACGGAAAACCCCTGTATGCTGCCATCCTCCAGTCGTGTAATACGCACGATAATCACTTATCGCACCCTCTTACGCTTGGATTTTTTCAATCGTCACTTTCGTGTACGGTTGACGATGACCTTGCTTCACATGGTAGTTCTTTTTAGGTTTGTATTTGTATACGATGACCTTTTGACCTTGACCATGCTTCTCAACTTTAGCTGTTACAGAAGCTCCAGAAAGAAGCGGTGTACCTGCTGTCAAGCCATTGTCGCCGGACACTGCCAGAACACGATCAAACGTTACAGTTTCACCATCATTAGCTTCCAACTTCTCGATGAACAATACGTCGCCCTCTTGAACTTTGTATTGCTTACCACCTGTTTCGATAATTGCGTACATTTGCTTGCACCTCCTTATGTCTCAGACTCGCCTAATAGCAGGTGACAGATTCCCTTAGGATACTGCACTTCAGTACCTGATTGGAGCGGTTACAGCATGTGCAGCCAATCTTACGCATCACACATACTAAATGATTGTAGCACAAGCTTTCTACACATTCAACCTTTAGTTTTAAAATGATTTTTGATTACGCACCGCTCTACACGAGCGTCTTTTCCTCACGCACTTTTTTACGGGTCATTTCCAGCAAACCTAACCGCGTCCAACCGACAACATAAGATTTAGTCCGATCCTTCTTCAATCTTGCTTCCAGCACAGAGGATACTTCCCGACGATTCTCCTCTTGTTCCATGTCAATAAAATCAATGATGATGATACCACCAATATCACGCACACGTACCAGGCGGGCAATCTCTTCGGCTGCTTCAATGTTAGTCTGGGTCACCGTCTCTTCCAGATTACTGCCTCCCGTAAACTTCCCCGTATTCACATCAATGACGGTTAATGCCTCCGTATGATCAATGACAATATAACCGCCGCCCTGCAACCATACCTTTCGCGCAAAATCGCGTTCCAGCTGCTCATGAATGCCATAAGCTTTAAAAATTGTTTCTTCTGCACCACGAAATATACTTACATGAGCTTTCGCAGGACCAATCTGTTGCAGCATTATTTCTGCGTCCTTTGCTTGCTCTTCACTGTCAATAACCAGTTCATCCTGTTCAGGTGTAAACACATCCCTAATCAATCGCTGAACGATACTTAAATCCCGATGTAATTCGCACGGAGCCGAGTGTTCACCAGCTTTACGCTGAATAGCCGCCCACTGCTTACGCAGTTGATTTAAATCATTTTCAATCGCCTCTATACTCATGTCTTCCGAAACGGTACGGATTATGAGTCCTTCCTCACTTGTGCGTAGCTGCTCTCCCATTGCTTTCAAACGGGTACGTTCGCCCTCACGTTCGATCTTCTTGGATACGGCCACATAATCAGCACGGGGCATATATACGATCCAGCGACCCGGAAGTGAAAAATGAGTGGTGACCCTGGCTCCCTTGCTACCAACAGCCTCTTTTAATACCTGCACTACAATTTCCTGCCCCACCTTTAACACTTCTGAAATGGATGGCTTTACCTCCGGCTGCTTGTCCAAATGAGCATGAAGTACGTCATCTACATACAAAAAGGCATTCTTTCGCTGTCCAATGTCAACAAAGGCGGCTTGCATACCTGGTAGCACATTGACCACCCTCGCTTTGAAAAAAGAACCTAGAATTCCCCGTTTTCGCGGTAGTTCAGCCGCATATTCAACCAATCGTCCCTCTTCCAACAGCGCCATTTGGGTCATCTGCTGCTGGCATTGTACAATCATTTGCTTCATGGTTTTTCAACCTCTCTGGATACAGCCTCTTCCTTAACTCATAAAACATTATTTGGGCTTGGGTTCTCCACCATCTGGCGGGCGTGTCGCAAAATAAGAGCGAATAAGACGTTGCTCCGGCAGTACGGCTACAATCCGTCCCTGTTCATTCATAACATAAACCATATGATACCGATCTCTTCTGAAAAGACGCAAAATAGGCTCCAAATGTTTCACTGGCAGGGATACAATAGGTAAGGCAATACTCCCCTTAGCTACTTCGCGGTAAAAAAGCTCGTCCCTCCCCAGCAAAAACCGTATAAAACGGTAAGGGATATTCCGATAATCCACAATATTAGAATAAAGCAAAAAAATCCCTACCGCCAGCAGATTTAAATGCATAGGTCCATTTTGCCTTAACAACGGTGAAATACCATACATACAAAATAGCAGACTCGTTACGATACTGGCTCTAAAAGTCCACACTAATGTGCGGTGATAAGAACAAGATAAGCTAATCAATGACTGTAATATTTTTCCACCATCAAGTGGTAAAATGGGCAGCAAATTAAACAGTGCAATAACTGCATTCCCCTGAATTATATAATTTACATAATCATACTCCAGCCCACTCACATTTCTGAACCACAAAAGGATGATGATCATGATTCCGTTTTGCAGAGGCCCCGCTAGCGCAATGACAATCTCCTTCCACGCATTGAGCTTCCCCTGATCCTCAATGACCGCCACTCCTCCAAAGGGTAACATCTGTATGGAAAGCACCCGCGCGCCCAACAACGAAGCAGCTGTCGCATGACCTAGCTCATGAATAAACACCAATGTAAATAAAGTTATGATCTCGATAAAATGTCCAGTTAATATAGAGGTCAGCATAACCAATACAAACAGTGGATGTAATGATAAGGTCACCCCTCGGACATTAATCAAGGGCTACCACTTCCGACGGGTCAATGTATTGATCCCCTCTCTGAACTGCCAAAAACAAAGTTGCCGCCTCGCTGCCACTGTGACCTGCTGGCAGTACACCGATCTCATCTCCCTCCTGAACCCAGTCGTTCACTTTTAAGGTAGAGCGGGAAAGCCTTCCGTAAGTTGCTGTGATACCGCCAGTGTGTCGAACTGTAACCGAAATCCCGCTTTTGGGATGATTTAATATGTCTAATACTCGTCCTGCATCTATACTTTTAACAGCGATTGCCCCGTTGTCGGTAACATTCGGCGTAATTTCTACTCCTTTAAGGCTCAGTACAAAAGGCTGTGTTATGTTGCCTTCGATCGGTGGAGATCCCTTTCGACTTGCGTCAACCTTGTGCGTTTCATGCTCCTCGCCAAAAATCGGCAAAAAGGAAGGAGCTCCGTCAAAATAAGTTTCATACCATTGTCCGACGGCTGCAAAATCCATATCCTTATTCAAGGCATCCGCAATAAACATTCTCAAATTCACTGCATAGGGAATATCCCAACGAAACATTCCCCATACCATTCCAAATAACACCGTTGCTATGACTGATCTTCGCCAAAAGGAAGTCCAAAAAGACGGACCACGATTCGTCCCAAAAGATTGCTGCCAGCGTTGCCGCTCATTTTTCCACTCAGTTTCTGGGTCTCTGGGCGAGTTGGCACTGACTATAGGCATCGACTTCATATCTTTATCCCCGTGCCTGTTCTGATATATGCCAGAGGGATACGTCTCCGCTTTGCTTCCCGCGATTAGCTGCTGTATACGTTCTTCTCTGCGCTGCTTGATTCCGGAATTTTTATTCATCCTGTTCAGCCCCCTCAGCGAGGTATGTTTGATACATCTTATGAGGACGGGCTTCAACTTATGTTGTCCGGTTCGGGAATACGCACCTAAAAATCAAAAAAAACCGGCGCTCGTGCACCGGTTATGTTTTGTATTTATGATATTTATGTAGTGACCCTAAATTTTGAGAAACTGTATTATGGAAATTAAAAAAACAAACCAAAAACACTTAAATAAGATTACTACTTATTTAAGTGTCTAGTATTACAAATGAATACTACTACAGCTCCTACCTTAGAACCAATGGAAAATCACGTAGGAAGTGTAGAAGCAATTTACCAGTCATAACTTCCGGTTTTCCTCATCCACCCATACCAAAAAACTTCTTAAAGCGTGTCATCACGCTTTTCTTCTGGTCCAGCTGCATGAGGGGCACTGTATCGCCCAAAATCCGTCTCGCAATGTTACGGTAAGCAATCGCAGCCTGTGAATCTGGATTCATAACGGTAGGCTCCCCTGTATTAGCTGCTTTAATTACCATTTCATCATCCGGCACAATCCCAATAAGGTCTATGCTAAGCACTTGTAAAATCCCGTCAATATCCAGCATATCTCCGGATTTAACCATGCTATTGCGAATGCGGTTAACCACCAACTTGGGTGATATCACATGTGAGCTTTCCAGTAAACCAATTACCCGGTCTGCATCGCGTACGGCTGCATTTTCCGGAGTGGTCACAACAATGGCCTGATCCGCTCCGGCAATGGCATTTTTAAAGCCTTGTTCAATACCCGCAGGGCAGTCGATCAATATATATTCAAAATCCTTTTTAAGCTCCAAAATAATATCCTTAACCTGCTCCGGCGTAACAGCACTCTTGTCCTTGGTTTGAGCGGCTGGCAGCATATACAGCTCCTCAAAACGCTTGTCCTTAACCAGTGCCTGATTTAAACGGCAACGACCTTCCGCTACATCAACAAGGTCGTAAATAATCCGGTTTTCCAGACCCATCACAACGTCTAGATTACGCAAACCGATATCCGTATCAACCAAACATACCTTTTTGCCGAGCAGTGCAAGCGCTGTTCCTATATTGGCTGACGTCGTCGTTTTGCCGACGCCGCCTTTTCCTGAAGTGACGACGATAGCCTCTCCCATGTGCTACACCCCTTTGAACACGTTAAAATCGCGGCCCAGACGCACAATATTGCTCATTTTATCTATTTGCATAGCGCCATCCTTGAGATACGCAAATTCCATACCGGATTCACGTGTCTCCCATTCGTCTGGTGGACGGCTGATCATTTCGGAAATTCGCAGCTGTGTCGGTGCAAAATAGGAAGCCGCAATAATCGCTTCACTATTTCCCTCCATCCCTGCATGCGCCATGCCTCGCAAAGCGCCGAGGACATAAATATCACCAGTACATGTTATAATTCCACCCGGGTTTACATCTCCCAAAAAGAGTAGGTTCCCATTGTGATGAAGCACTTGACCAGAACGGATAATCCCTGTCACCGTGTGAATAGGGGGCTTTCCCTGCACTTCCACAGGCAGTCCAGGTGATTCTACAGACCTGATGAGCAGATTCCCCTTCTGCTTCAAAATCTCCAGAATACTTTCCTTCTGTTCCTCTGTCACTTCTCGGCTTCCCAGCTTAATATCCACATGAATGATCGGGCCTGTTAAAATATTTTGATGACTGTGCTCCAGCTTAAAACGCAGCTCACCCAGCAAATCCTCAAACTCGCATTGATCGTCCAGCAGGAATACCAGGCCATCTTTGATGCCTTTAATCGTGACATGATTCGATTTCACCGCCATTAGCCTGTCCCTCCTATCTCAATCATTTCGTCCCCGGGACGTCAAATCCCTGCTAACCCGGACAAAATGTGTGTAAAAAGACCTAGACAGCCTCTTCCTTTTTCACACGGGTACCCAAACGCTGCAATTGCTTGCGAACTGGGACATAAATGATGAGGGCGAACAGAAAATGGATAAATAAATCAGGAATCATATACTGAGCAAGTGCCCAATTGAAAGTCTGATGATTCAGCTGGAACAACTGATCAATAGCAAATAGCATAGAATCCAGCAGGAAACTACCAATCAACACGGCTGCCATCATAATGGGCATCTGCGCACGTCGAGCTGTAAAAACAAGCCCCAATAAGTATGCAGACAACCCCATTGCAAAAGAATAAGGTCCAATGATAAACCCGTAGAACACTACATCATGAATAAGTCCAAAAACAATACCTAGCACCAATGCTGTATGACGGCTGTAATACACAGACACAAACAAGATCACGACATACACAAAATTCGGAACCATTCTTGAATGCCAACTATCCGGAAGAAGCCATGGAAGAATCGTCCCTTCAGCTATAAACAGTACAAACAGCAGCAGTATTAGAACCTGACCGCGCATCTTCATTATTCCGGTACCTCAGGAGTGTAGAGGATGAGCAATTCTTTCCAATCCACAAAGCTGGCTGCCGGTTTAATAATCGCTGTCCGTGTTTTGCCAAACTCTCCAACCTGAATCTTCTCTACCGTTCCAATCATTAGGTTTTTGCGGAATTTCCCGCCTGCGCCAGACGTAATAATCTGATCACCCTTTGCGATTGGATCTTTTTCCTCAATGCGAGTCATTTGAAATCTGTTCGTACCCGGATCATAGCTTTCAATCATACCAAACGATTGATTTTCCTTGCCCAAGACTGTCGCTGCAATGGCATAAGAATTCGGATTTTTAGGATCCAATGTAGTCAACAGTGTAACGGTGGACGTAAAATTCCCCGTTTGACTAATGACTCCTACAAATCCTTCAAGCGAACTGACTTCCTGACCAACCTTCGCTCCGTCCTTCTCACCAATATCGATCACAAGCGTTTTGGAATCATTGCTGACACTGTTCACTTGAGCAACACGATAATCATAATTATTCTTCGCCTTTTGCGTTTGGGTGAACTTCAGTTCATTCTGCAGTCTGGCATTTGTTTCAACATAATTATGGGTCTGAATCTGGTCACGAGTCAGCTTTGCTACAGCAATTTTTAACCGTTCATTTTCTTCGTAGATGCTGCGCATATTTCCGATATCTTCAAAGAAGCCCGCTATTGCTGAAGCGGGCCTGTAAAAGATACCTTGCACAAAGCCAATTGAATCTCTGGCGAACTTCTCGGGCCAGGTTAAGGAATTTCTCTGTCCAAGTGTAATCCCCATAAGGGCAATAAACAGAACGATTCCGATCAATAGAACAAATAGTCTTTTATTGCCAAACAGCTTAAACAGTTCCTACACCCCCGATTCAACGTTTGGAACGGACGGCAGAACTGCTGCGCGATTTGAACAAATGAATATTTTCCAGCGCTCTGCCTGTACCGATTGCCACACAATCCAGAGGATTTTCCGCTACGATCACCGGCATTCCGGTTTCACCTGCCAACAGCTTGTCCAGATTACGCAGAAGTGCTCCACCACCAGTAAGTACGATTCCTCTATCCATGATGTCCGCTGCCAACTCGGGAGGGCATTTTTCCAGTGTTACTTTGACCGCATCCACGATTGCATTGACTGTATCCGATAACGCTTCGCTAATTTCATCAGATGTAATCGTAATCGTCTTCGGCAAACCTGTTACCAGATCACGTCCGCGGATTTCTGAGGTTTCCACTTGCTCTAATGGCATAGCTGAACCAACTTCCATTTTCAGTTGCTCTGAAGTCCGTTCACCAATCATCAGATTGTATTGGCGCTTCACGTATTGGATGATGGACTCGTCCATTTCATCGCCAGCCACACGCACGGAGCGGCTTGTTACAATCCCGCCCAGGGAAATGACTGCCACTTCGGTTGTACCTCCACCGATATCGACAACCATACTGCCTGTAGGCTCCCATACAGGAAGATCAGCGCCAATTGCTGCTGCAAACGGCTCCTCTATCGTATATGCCTCTCTTGCGCCTGCTTGCTTCGTCGCATCTTCAACAGCACGCTGCTCCACCGCAGTAATGCCTGAAGGCACACAAACCATCACGTTCGGATGGCGCGGAAACAAAGAGCGTTGTGCTTGCGCCTGACGGATAAAATATTTGATCATCGTTGCTGTCGTATCAAAATCAGCAATGACACCGTCCTTCATCGGACGAATCGCACGTATATTTCCCGGTGTGCGACCGATCATTTTTTTCGCAGATTCACCAACAGCCTCAATGGTTTTTGTATCTGTACGCAAAGCGACTACAGATGGTTCACGAACCACAATTCCTTTACCTCTTACGTATACAAGCGTGTTTGCCGTCCCCAAGTCTATTCCCAAATCTTTTGTAAAGCCACCCAGCATGATGTAATCTCCTTTTCTCTTCCCTGAAATCTGTTATCCATGTATAAACGGTTTATTCAGGCCGGATTATCCGGTCGTGTTTAAATGTTTGATTTAAATATTATATTATATTAGACCTTGTTCCTTCAAACTTACAAAGGTCCCGTCCCCGATCACAATATGATCAAGCACGTCGATACCCACGATGTTGCCCGCTTCCATCAGGCGGCGAGTCAACTGGACATCCTCCGGGCTTGGCTTCGGATCACCGCTCGGATGGTTATGAGCGCAAATGATTGAAGCACTGCTGCATTTGATTGCTGCCCGAAATACTTCACGAGGATGCACGATGGCAGAATTCAGGCTACCCATAGATAGTGTTTCCTGAGCAATGACATGATTTTTAGTGTTAAGGAACAAGCATACAAAATGCTCTTTCTGCAAATAACGAAGCTGCTCAAACAGCAGATCAGCCACATCCCGCGGGCAACTAATCACCGGGGTCTCCAAATGGCGAGACAATGCTAATCGACGCCCCAGTTCGATACCCGCTTTTAGCTGTATCGCTTTAGCATCCCCAATGCCCTTAATCTGGGTCAACTCGCTCAAGCTCATATCCACCAGTTGACGCAAATTTCCTGCCTGCTGCAAAATACGCTGCGCTAAATGCACCGAAGACTCATTTTGCGTTCCTGTACGCAGCAATATTGCCAGCAACTCCGCGTTGCTTAAGGCATCCGCCCCATATGTCATCATGCGCTCTCTTGGTCGTTCTTCATGGGGGAGGTCGCGAAGCATCAGTATTGGCGACTCCAGCATATGTTTATCCCCTTTATGGACGCAACACATTCACTCCAAAATCGGACAGCATGTCCGACAGCAAGGAAAGCGGCAATCCTACGACGTTAAAATAACAACCCTGAATAGATTCCACCAGCGTAGCACCCATGCCTTGAATGCCATACGCTCCTGCTTTGTCAGACGGTTCACCAGTATTCACGTATGACACAATTTGCTCTTGACTCAGAGGCTTCATTGTAACCTCCGTTTGGCGATGTCTGACAAGCATTTCGCCGGTTCCGGTATGTATGCAGGCTACCCCGGTGTACACACGGTGTGTCCTTCCCTGCAATGCAGTCAGCATGCGAACCGCGTCCGCATGGTCGGCAGGCTTGCCCAATACCGAACCATCCAGCACGACAATGGTATCACTGCCAATCACCAGTCCGGCTTCCTTCGACTGAGCGGCAGTGTTCACGACCGCTTCGGCTTTGCGTGCCGCAAGGGTCTCCACGATTTGCTGAGGCGTCCAGCTCTCAGGCGTGCTCTCATCCGCATGACTCGGCACCACCTCAAAGGGGAATCTCAAAAATGCGAGCAATTCCTTCCTTCTTGGTGAAGTCGATGCCAGAATAATGCGGGGCGTAATTTTCCCGTCCATAAGGGAAGCTCCTTTTCATCAGTTAGAGCCTGCGGTACAGCCAGAACGCGGCAATGATGCCGATCAGACTAAGCAGGCTCAATTCAAAATTTATCGTTATGTTGTAGCTGATAATATCCAGGTCCGCTCTCGGCGACCAAGATATCCTAGTGGGGTGGGTCAGAAAGGAAAGGAACTTGATCGATTGAAGGGCTTTGGCAATCCATGCACCCAAGAGCCAACCGAGCAACAAAAACAGTATAAGCATTCCTACATTTTTTTTCATCCTGATCTTCCCTCGCCATTTTTTGACACCTTCATTATTATACGGTGATTTGTACTGCAATACAAACAGAAATCCGGCATGGGGAACTATTTCCAGTTCCTTGCCGGAAAATATGGTTAGCTTATTGTTTTATGAATTGGATAAATTCCCTCTCACGCAAAACATATTCCATCATGGAGGATTGAATCTCCCAAATGTGTTCCTTGGCTGTGTTCTTGTTATATTCCCCAATTGCAGAGATCGCACTGTTCATCGCCTTTTCAAGTGAGGTTGCGGAGACAGCCGCTTCCTTCGAAAGCCCAGTGGGAAGTGCAGTGATATTTTGTGTCCACTGCTGATGCAGGTCGTTCAGCTCCTTCATGTCGGAGGCTGGCACCGTATTCGGACCTCCTTCTCCGAGCAAGGTTGAGGAAAGTCCGCTCAACTTACCCACCAATGAACTGCTTAACTGAAAAAAGCTAGTGAGTTTATCACCTTCGCCTCCGTAAGCTGCTTTTTCGAATCCAGGCAATTCAAGCTCACGAACATACAAATCGACTCCTTGTGTTTTCAACTGATTGCTGAGCAACTTGGCTTGCTCCCTATCCGGCGATATTCCTGCATATACCCGGTTTTGGTCCTCGGTATCCCCTCCTGCTGCAATGCCTGCCTTCAACAGTTCTTCTTTTGCTTGTAAGGCCCGTTCTGGAGTGCTGAAAACCCCATATTGCAGCAAATAGTAGGTTTGTGGAGGTACCTGAGCCTCTATGACAGTGACAGGGACAGAATTCTCTTTTGCAGATATTGCATCCACACCAACAGATTCTTTAAAGACCGGTACTGCCTCCTCTACTGAAGGATCTGATCCCGGGACCATGCCTCCTCCGTTAAACAGTAACAACATAATATATCCAAACATGCCTCCGGTCACCAGCGCGCTGGCTACAGAGCCAACCAGTTTCCATCTTGAAGGGTGGGGCGGACGCTTTCTGTACTCTTGGACAGAATGATAAGCTTCCTCATCCTCTTCCAGGCTATCTGGTAGAACTTCCGCATCTGACCAGGAAGCCGCCGAACGACCAAAGGGGTCATCCCATCCCTCTTGTACTCTTAATGTTGGAGCAAAACGCCGACTTGAAATGCGTTTGTTCAGATCCTCAGGCTCGTTGATCTCTGATTCTTGCGTAGCTACAGTATTTTTCTTCATTCCTCTGTTCCGTTCCGTTCCTTTATGCGAGTTATCAGTTTCACGCTGTTCGTTCGTAATCGACTCGTTTTTGTACGGAAGCACCTGTAGCTTATCCTCCCGGCTTGTCTCCGGCAACTGTTGGTCGAACCGGAATGTCATCTTGGTCTTGTTCATGGATGCACTCCCTCCTTGTCCCATACTTCCTCATAGTCTGTTGTATGAGTCAAGCTAAGAATATATGCCCCAGCATTACAAAAAAAGGGTATCCCGAAACACAGTCGTGTTCGGAATACCCTCGAATAAATGTAATTCATTGGCGTAACAGCTCATTTTTATACGTATTACACTTGCTGTCCGCGAAGATGGCGCGCTAACGCGTCACCTGCTTTCCAGATATCTCCCGCTCCCATCGTCAGCACAAGATCACCCGGCTGTAAGCGATCTTTCAACTCCTCGATCACAGCTTCTTTGGTCGGCAAATAGATTGCATTCGCATTGCTGTTTTGGACGATTAAATCCACGAGCTTGGAAGAATGCACGCCTTCAATCTGTTTTTCTCCCGCTGGTGAATAAATATCGGTAATTATGACTTCACTAGCCTCGCTAAACGCGCGGCTGAACGCATCGAGCAGGAAAAAGGTGCGGCTATAGCGTTGCGGCTGGAATACAGCAATAATACGTTTGCCAGTCGCTCTCGCTGCGCTAATCGTAGCCTCAATCTCTGTTGGGTGATGCGCATAGTCATCAATAATCAGTATGTCATTGCTTTCACCTAGTACTTGAAAACGACGCTTCGCGCCGTGAAATTCCACAATTGTCGCAGCGATTTGATCGAATGGAATCCCTGCTTCCAAACATGAAATCACAGTCGCCATCGCATTATACATGTTATGTTTACCCGGCACTGATAGTTCGATCGTTCCGAGTGCTGTTCCCTTGCGGCTCATAGTGAAGCTTAATCGACGGTCACCTAATTGGATATCTGTCGCCATATAATCCGCTTCATGCTCCACTCCATAAGTAATGACCCGAGTCTGGAGTTGAGGCAGCATTTCCCGGATGTTCTGATCATCTGCGCATACAATAGCCGCCCCATCCGGTCGAATTTGACTCAAAAACTGTACATAGGCACTTTTCAGACGATTAAAGTCGCCATCGTAATTTTCCAAATGATCCGCTTCAATATTGGTTACGATGCCTTGCCAAGGATGATATTGCAGGAAAGAACCATCACTCTCATCCGCCTCAGCAACGACAAACTCGCTTTTACCTGCTTTGGCATTCGTTCCCAAATTCGTGATTTCGCCGCCAATAATATACGTTGGATCAACGTTACATCTCTCCATAACCAGAGCGATCATGGAAGAGGTTGTCGTTTTACCGTGCGCACCCGCAACAGCTATTCCCTTACGTTCGTTAAGCAAGCGAGCCAGCATCTGCGAACGGTGCAGAGTTGGAATATTCAATTCCTCCGCTGCCACCCGCTCCACATTGTCACGTGACAATGCTGTTGAATAGACGACGATATCCGCGCCTGCAATATGCTCAGGCGTGTGTCCAATATATATTTTTGCGCCTTTTGCCGCCAGTTTTTCTGTCAGCTCTTGTGATGCCACATCTGAGCCAGTCACGGTATAACCCATCTCCAGCATGACCCGAGCAATCGCGCTCATCCCGTATCCGCCGATACCGATAAAATGAACATGTTCCGAAGTAATCAACAAATTTCACCAACCTTTTTCCGAATCGGTTTGATACATAAGGGTAGCCCGTACATCCGCAATAAGGTACAGCGTGCCGGACACCACCCCCAGATCTTCCGCTTCCGTATGTGACTGAAGCAGGCCAAGAGCCTTTTTCCAGTCACCTTCTACAATTATTTTTAAATCCGTTTTGGCATAAGACGGCCGCAGCTTCTCCACGAGATGAGCCAATTCAGCGGCATTCATTTTGCGGCGAAAATCGGGCTCGGTCAGGATAAGCGTATCCACTAGTGGCAGTATATGCTGCAAGTATGCTTCATGATGCTTGTTTGACAGCATCCCCATCATTAAAACCAATTTTTTGTACGAATACACTTGAGGAAGACTCTTGGCCAGCGTCTGTGCTCCTTCTGGATTATGAGCTCCATCAAGGACAATCCTCGGCGAGGTACTGACTTGTTCGAGACGCCCTGCCCAGGCAGTTTGCCTAAAGCCCTCCAGCAGTTCTGCATCATCCAACACAAAAGCCATATACTGACGTAGGACCTCAAGTGCCATCATAGCTCCTGCCGCATTAGAACATTGGTGCTCGCCTAACAACGTGATGTCAATTTCCATATGTCGGAAGGGCCCCGCGAATGAAAAGGTCTGAGCTGTTTCATCCCCATTTAGCCGTTCATACGTAAACTGTTCTCCTGCCAGGTACAAGGTAGCTCCTTGCTTTGCCGCCGTTTCACGTATGACCTGAATAGCCTCGGGTTGGGAAACACAACTGACGACAGGTACACCCGGTTTGATGATACCAGCCTTTTCCCTTGCAATCTGTTCGAGCGTATCTCCCAAAATATCCGTATGATCATAGCCGACATTCGTAATAACCGAGACGATTGGACTCACGATATTAGTTACATCCATCCTTCCCCCGAGACCTGTCTCCCATACCACAACATCTGGGAAAGATACCGTAGCATAGTATAAAATAGCCAACGCTGTCGATACCTCAAACATCGTAGGTGATCCCAATTCACTATCTGCGATTTCTTTCACCAACGGATACAAGCGATTGGCAAGCAAAACCAGCGTTTCATCGGGAATATCGGTCCCATTGAATTGAAAACGGTTCGTAAATCGGGTGATGTACGGAGATGTAAAAGTTCCGACATCGTACCCACATTTCAGTAGCACAGAGGTCAGAAAGGCACAAGTCGAGCCTTTACCGTTGGTTCCCGCAATATGCACAAACTTCAGATGTCGTTGCGGATCACCCAACTTACTCATTAGCTGTTCAATTCGTTCCAATCCGGGTCTGATGCCAAACGGAATCAAGCCGTTAATCCATTCCACTGCTTCATCATAGCTTTGTAAAGGAGCCGTATCTCCGCCCCTGATCGTATCTGACATCCTCTTCACCTTCAGGTCATTTTATTGTGAGTGAAATTATCCCTTGAGTTCTTCAATACGTGCGATAACTTTAGCGCGCTTATCTGAGTAATCGGCTTGCTTGGCCTTTTCTTCCTCGATGACTTTAGCTGGTGCCTTCGCCACAAAGCCTTGGTTAGATAACTTTTTCTCCACGCGCTCCACTTCACTGTTCAAATGCTGAAGTTCTTTTTCCAGTCTGCTAATTTCCTGGGCAATATCAAGCAGTCCGGCCAGCGGCAGGTATAGCTCTGCGCCGCTAACTATAGATGTCATCGCTTTATCTGGAACGGTGAATTCTAATCCTGCGTCGAATTCAGACGTATTACAGAATCTACGTACATATTCCCCATTGCGGTTAATGATATCGAGAACGGCTTGATCGCCGGGTTTTATGAGTAATTCAATTTTCTTACTCATCGGCACGTTGACTTCAGCGCGGATATTGCGTACAGCGCGAATTACGTCGATCAGCAAATTCATTTCAGCGACTGCATCCTTATCCTCAAAAGCCGGATCATAAACAGGCCAAGCGGCCAGTGTAATCGTTTCTCCCTCATGCGGGAGATGCTGCCATATTTCCTCAGAGATAAACGGCATGAACGGATGAATCATGCGCAGCGTCCGATCCAATACATATGCAAGTACGGATTGCGTTTTCTTTTTCGCCTCTGCATTGTCGCCATATAGGGAAAGCTTCGCAAACTCAATGTACCAGTCGCACAAATCATCCCAAATAAAGTTATACAGAAGGCGGCCTGTCTCGCCAAATTCATAAGCATCTATTAGACGCGTGATGTCGCGTGAAGTTTCGTTTAGACGATGCAGGATCCAACGATCAGCGGTGCTCAAGTCACCAGTAATGTCTATATCTGCCGAAGTGACGCCTTCCAGATTCATCAGCGCAAAGCGTGACGCATTCCAGATTTTATTGGCAAAGTTACGGGCCTGCTCCACCCGCTCCCAGCGGAAACGAAGGTCTTGCCCAGGCGTGCTACTGGTGGAAATCATATAACGCATGGCATCGGTACCATATTGGTCAATCACGTCGAGCGGATCAACACCGTTGCCGAGGGATTTGGACATTTTTCTACCGTCCGCATCACGAACCAACCCGTGCATAAGTACGTCCTTGAACGGAATCTCTTCCGTAAACTCCAGCGCGGTAAAAATCATACGCGATACCCAGAAATAAATAATGTCATAGCCTGTAACCAAGACATTAGTCGGATAGTAGCGTTTGAGGTCCTCTGTCTGCTCAGGCCAGCCCAGTGTCGAAAATGGCCACAAAGCCGAGCTGAACCAAGTATCCAGCACATCCTCATCCTGTTTTAGCTTTCTGCCAGCGTACTCAGGCAAAGTTGTAGGGTCCGCCGCCGATACAATAACTTCTCCGGTTTCCTCATCGTACCATGCCGGAATACGGTGTCCCCACCATAATTGACGGGAAATACACCAGTCACGCACATTTTCAATCCAATGCAGATAAGTACGTTCAAAGCGATCCGGTACAAAGTTTACCCCGTTGCCAGCCTTCTGCACTTCAATCGCTTTAGCTGCCAGAGGCTTCATTTCCACAAACCATTGTGTGGACAGATAAGGTTCTACAACTACACCTGTACGCTCACTGTGGCCTACTTGGTGTACGTGCTCTTCAATACGAATCAGTACGCCTTGCTCTTTCAGATCAGCGACGATTTGCTTACGGCAATCGCTACGATCAAGGCCCTGATATTTGCCTGCTTCGGCATTCATCGTTCCCGTTTCATCCATCACCGTAATTTGTGGCAGCTGGTGACGTTGTCCCATTTCAAAGTCATTCGGGTCGTGAGCCGGTGTAATTTTAACCGCGCCGCTACCGAAATCTTTATCAACGTAGTCATCCGCAATGACCGGAATTTCCCGTCCGATGATTGGGAGCACAAGCGTTTTGCCAATCATTTGCTTGTAGCGTTCATCTTCCGGGTGTACAGCTACTGCTGTATCGCCCAGCATCGTTTCAGGACGTGTAGTAGCTACCGTAATAAATCCGCTACCGTCTTTCAGTGGATATTGCAGGTGATACAGATTTCCGTTCACCTCTTTGTATTCCACCTCAATGTCCGATAATGCAGTACGTGCAGCGGGGTCCCAGTTAATGATGCGTTTACCGCGATAAATCAGACCCTTCTTGTACAGTGTAACGAATACCTCGCGTACCGCTTGGGACAGTCCCTCATCCAGCGTAAAACGCTCACGAGAATAATCTAGAGAGAAACCCATTTTTTCCCATTGATTGTGAATGTTATCCAGATAAAGTTCCTTCCACTCCCACACTTTCTCCAAAAACTTCTCGCGGCCCAAATCATAACGTGTCAGGCCTTCTTCACGCAGCTTTTGTTCTACCTTTGTTTGGGTAGCAATACCCGCATGGTCTGCCCCTGGCAGCCACAAGGCATCATAACCCTGCATCCGCTTGGCGCGAATAATAATATCCTGCAAAGTAAAGTCAAGAGCATGTCCAATATGCAACATACCTGTAACATTCGGTGGTGGAATAACGATTGTAAAAGGCTCTGCCTCTGGATGTTGCCCGGCGCGGAAATAGCCCTTTTCCATCCACGTTTTGTACCATTTTTGTTCTGCTGATTTTGGATCGTACGTTGTTGGCATTTCCAAGGTTGTCTTGTTGTCTTGTTCTGACATATCAGGATACCTCCATGATTTTTCAATTGGCAAATAAAAAAAGCCCTTCATCCTCAAAGGACGAAAGGCTGTTCTCTCGCGGTACCACCTTTGTTTCACCCCTAGTGTATGTATCCACTGATCCATTACACATGGTGTGACACTTTATGCAGATAACGGTTGCGGACCGGCCTTATTCTACCGTGAACCTCTTATCTTCCGTAGGAATTAAATGAGGAACCGTTCAAACAGGCGACTCCCGGGTGACTTCGGCCAGTAGCTTCCTGCGGAACCTCACAGCGCTGCAATTCCACTCTCTGAAGGGCTTGCTGCCTACTCTTCCCGATCTCAGTCTTTCAATAACTATACCACATCATACATTTCCCATTGACTATAGTCAACACCCGCTGTGCATTTTTCAGCAACCGGATCAAGGGATGTACAATACCTGTCCTTCTTCCACATGATGCTCCGCCAATCTGTTATACAGTTGAAGCTCGCGTGTGCTGAGCTGATAACGGTCAGCTATGGTTTCCAGTGTATCCTCGCGCTGTACAATGCATAAGCGCACCTTGCGAAAAGGTGTTTCATCTTGTGTATGAAAAAAAAGGTTCTTCCACTTGGCATTCTCCCGCTCTTCTTCGGCTTTCTGGTCCTGATCCTGCGGCTCCTGCTCCAATTGCTGCTGGTATTCGGCTTCCTTCACCGAACGGCTGGATTGGAGCAATGATGAGTAGACAACCGGGTCTGGCTCGTCTGCCCCTTCATCCTTTTTACTGTTAAGCGCCACACGCATCTCTGGCTTATCCTCAGTAAAGGTGTCATGGGCCTCGTGGTTCACCTGTTCTGACGCTTCAGGCCTGAAGTCGAAGTTATCTACTTGACTCTCCTCCAACTGTGGCTCCAGATAGACCTCGGACTCCGTGGCAGGATGCGGTTCATTCAACAAAGGGTCATATACTGCATTGGGAGATGCGGAAGATACTTTAGGTTCATTCCCCCCTGTCCATGCTTCCTCTTGCTGAAATCCCCACACTTCCGGAGACCCATGCTCATGCTTGACCTCTGGAGAGCTGTCTTCAACTGCTTTACCCGTCCAAGGCTCATAGAATCGGTTAGGATCTACTGCCGACTCATAAGCTTGCTGTTCCGACAATGACTTCTGTTCCTCATGGTCCTTAGACGGCTGTTCCCAAGAAACGGACTCCTGTTGTGCTGGCACTCTGTAGGAAGTTTCAGGATCTGTAACGTAATCGGAGGACGAGTCATTGGTAGAATAGGCCTCTGCATGATGCTCTCCATCGGCGGAAAGGGATTGAACCGGATGCTCAGGTGCATGCACTACGGTAAATTCCTCATCCAGCCAAACCGCCGTCTCCTCCGCGTGCGAGCTTTCCACGCCATGCAAAGAAAGAACGCCTGTAATATTTAGACTACGTAAAGAAAGCAGGTCCACATCAAAATTTTCAATCTCGACAGAGATATCTTCCAATCTCCCTACGCGGTTTAGCGGAATGGTAATTTCCACAGGGATCAAATGATGAAGCTCGCTCGTGATCTGTTCAGGTGTGCGGTACACGCCCTCCAGCAGCAAATGCCCTCGCAAAGCGGCATGGTCGCCGTGGGTTACAACCTGAATGCGTGGCAGAAGCTCAATTTCCTCCAACTCAGCAATCCCGGCAGCTTCCTCCGTCAAATGAATGCGTTCATAAATATCAAAACGCAAGCCTTGCGGCTGATCATTCTGTTGTTTGTTCAAGGATGGCATCCTCCTTTGGGCAGTCTCCGCACATCCTCTGACTTCTGGTCAGGCGCACGGAAACTCCATATTGCAAACCGTTTCTAGGTTCAAGTATATGCGCCAAAATAGAAGGCATGCCATCTTTTATAGCTGTTTGTGCAGCTTTTGAAAATCATCCGGCCAAGCATCCTCCACGGTAATCGTTTCGCCACTCAGCGGATGACAGAAGATAAGACGCTCTCCGTGCAGCGCCTGCCTGCCAAAATCAGTAGCCCGCCCCCCGTATAATACATCCCCAAGCAACGGGTAGCCAGCATGACTAAGATGTACGCGAATCTGGTGCGTCCGGCCTGTCTCCAGCGTCAGATATACGAGACTCACTGCACTTGAACCGCTTCCCCATACTTCCCCAAGTTCAATATGGGTAACCGCCTTCTGCCCAGTCGGAGATACACGGCGGCGCTGCTTATGATGCCTGTCCTTGCCAATAGGCCAATCCAACGTTCGCAGCGATGGAGGTACTTTCCCTCGTACCAAAGCTACATACCTGCGGCCGATATCCTTAGCTCTCATTTGCTCGTCCAGCTTGAGCAACGCAAATTCATTTTTGGCATACAGCACTGGGCCCGTCGTATCCACATCCAGACGATGTACATGCCGTACCGCCGCATGTATGCCATTCATCTCATAGTAGGATGCGACAGCATGATCCAACGTCAGCGGACCATCCTGCACAGCGCCGTCCGGATGTACTGCCATACCTGCTGGTTTATGCACTACCAGGCAAAAATCATCTTCATACAGTACCTTCAAATCATACCAACGAGGGGTGATGCCAAAGTTCATTACAGGAAAAAGGGCCAGCCGCAGCCGGTCCCCTGTAAGTTCAATCTCTTTTTCATGACGCAGTCTGCGCCACAGCTTTTCCGGTAATTCCAAACGATTCAGCAACCACTGATCTACAGCATCAGCGCTGTTTTTTTCCCCGTCTGTGACTTCCCGTCCTGGCGTGACTTCCAGCCACGGTCCTCTTCTTTTCCAGCCACCTTGCCAGCTCATAGACGTTTGAGCGCGCGATAGTTCGCCTCAATGGTAGCATCAATATCCTCTACCGTATGCACGCCCGACACAAACATACCCTCAAATTGAGATGGTGCCACACTAACTCCCTCATTCACCATTTCAGTAAAGTAACGGCGGAAGTGGTCCTGATTACTCGTTTTAGCTGTGTCAAAATTGACAACCTTTTCTTCTGTAAAAAATGGACAAACCATAGAACCCACGCGATTGATCGTGACAGGGATACCCAGCTCGCTCGCATTACGTTCGAATCCGGCTTGAAGCCTTGCTGCCCGCTCTTCCAGACGATCGTATACTTCTGGCGTCAGCAATTTAAGTGTCGAATAACCTGCTGCCATAGCCAGCGGATTTCCGCTAAGCGTACCCGCTTGATATATTGGTCCCGATGGAGCAATCTGCTCCAGAATATCGCGACGTCCGCCGTAAGCACCTACAGGGAGTCCACCACCAATCACTTTACCCAGACAGGTAAGATCCGGCGTCACACCAAAGCGACCTTGAGCCGAATGAAGTCCAACCCGGAATCCAGTCATTACTTCATCAAAAATCAGCAGACTTCCGTACTGCTGGGTTACCTCACGCAAACCTTCCAAAAATCCAGGCTGTGGCGGTACAACGCCCATATTGCCTGCTACTGGCTCGACAATAATTGCGGCAATCTCTTCGCCAAATTTCTCTAAAGCTAGCTTCACCGAAGCCAAATCATTATAAGGGACGGTGATTGTATGGGTGGCCACGACTTCAGGTACACCCGGACTATCGGGCAAGCCTAAGGTCGCAACACCAGAGCCTGCTTTAATCAGCAAGCTGTCCGCATGACCGTGATATGATCCCTCAAATTTAAGAATTTTACTACGGCTCGTAAATCCGCGTGCGAGTCGAATCGCACTCATAGTCGCCTCAGTTCCGGAGTTAACCATACGTACAATATCCATGGAAGGAACACGTTCACAAACGAGCTTGGCCATTTCAGTTTCTGCTAACGTTGGTGCGCCGAAGCTGGTTCCTTTTACAACAGCAGCCTGTAAAGCTTTAACCACTTCGGGATGTGCATGCCCCATAATAAGCGGTCCCCATGAACATACATAGTCTAAATAGGATTGACCATCAATATCATATACGCGCGATCCTTCGCCATGGTCGATATATACAGGTGTAATCCCAACAGATTTAAAAGCCCGTACCGGGCTGTTTACGCCACCCGGAATGTATTGTTTTGCCTCATCGAAGGCTACTTTGGAGTTCGTATCCTTGCGCACTGTTCGTTGTTCATCGATCAATCTGACCACTCCTATCTTCTGAAAATAGACTTATTGCTTCAACCATCTTGCCGCATCCTTGGCCGAATAGGTAATAATCATATCTGCACCCGCACGCTTCATGCTTGTCAAAATCTCTAGCACCATTGCTTTTTCATCAATCCAGCCTTGAAGAGCTGCTGCCTTGACCATGGCATATTCACCACTAACGTTGTAAGCCACCATAGGCAGATCAAATTGATCCTTAATCGTGCGCATCACGTCCAGGTAAGAAAGAGAAGGCTTCACCATCAGCATATCCGCACCCTCCAGCACATCAGATTCCGCTTCTCGCAATGCTTCACGTGCATTAGCAGGATCCATCTGATAGGATTTACGGTCACCAAACTGCGGTGCAGAATCAGCAGCTTCCCGGAAAGGACCATAAAAAGCAGACGCATATTTGACGGAATACGACATAATCGGAATATGTGAAAAGCCTTCTAGATCCAGCCCCTGCCGAATCGCCTGTACAAAACCGTCCATCATATTAGATGGCGCGATAATATCCGCACCAGCTCTGGCCTGAGAAACGGCTGTACGTACCAGCACCTTCAGAGATTCATCATTCAATACTTCACCGCATACCTCACCATCATGCTCATGCATGTGTACCATACCGCAGTGTCCATGGTCCGTAAACTCACACAAACAAGTATCAGCCACAACCAGCAGTTCGGGATAACGAGACTTGATCAAACGAGTTGCTTCCTGAACAATACCATCGTCCACAAAAGCCGAAGTCCCTACACTGTCTTTTGTTTCCGGTATGCCAAACAGGAGCACGGCGGGAATGCCAAGCTCACTAATCTCTTTCAGTTCTTCCTCCAGCCGATCCAGAGAAAAACGGTATACACCTGGCATAGAGCTAATTTCCTGTTTCACTCCAGTGCCAAATGTTACGTAAATCGGTTGGATAAAATCAGCGGGATTCAATACCGTCTCACGCACCATACTGCGGATTGCAGCTGACTGGCGCAAACGACGATGTCTAGTAAAAGGAACACTCATGAATACAAACCTCCATTTTTTATACATTCATTAGCAAAAACAAAAAATTATAATGTCATAAGAGTACTTGATCGTTTCCAGTCACATAACGATTGAATCAGACTTTCAATGGTTGCCTTCTCTGACATAAAACTCACAGTCAAACCGGCTTGGGTAGCTGTCTCACCGGTCAAAGGACCGATCACAGCAATCGTAACTCCCTCCAGCAGCGACAACGGATCATGGATCCCCATTTGTCTGAGCGCTTCCAGAAAAAAGGTGACGGTTGAGGAACTCGTAAACGTAATCGCGTGAATGGCACGTTCCTCAAGCAGCTTGAGGAGCTCGTCATCCTGTGTGTTGGCTGCCAGCACCGTTTGATACAAATCAGCCTCGGTCACATGAAGGCCCATCTCCCTCAGCTTTTCTGGCAGCCACGACCGAGCTAGATCACCCCTTGGGAGAAATACATTCTGCCCTGCCTGCAAATCCTGCTCAAACCCTTCGAGCAAGCCCTCTGCCTGAAAAGGGCCTTCGATCTGTTCTGCCGCAATTCCGTGCGTCCGAAGCGCGGCTGCTGTAGCCGGTCCGACTGCGGCAATACGCGCTTTGAACAACGCGCGTACGTCCTTGCCCTGTTCCTTTAAGTGCGTGAAAAAGTATTCCACTCCATTAACGCTGGTAAAAAACACCCAATCATATTCAGGCAGTCGTGCAAATGCCTCTTTAATTTCCTGTTTGGTTGGCTCGTCCGAAGGGGCGACAGTCTGAATAACTGGAAATTCATAAGGCTCGCCACCAAGCTCTTCAATCCGGTGAACCAGACTGCTGGCCTGCGCACGCGCGCGAGTAACTAAAATCCGCTTGCCAAACAAAGGCATGTCCTCAGCCCATTTTAACTGTTCACGTTGATTGACCACTTCTCCGACAACGATGACGGCGGGAGGCTGAAAATTCGCGGCCTTCACCTTAGCTTCAATATCCGCCAGCGTACCCACCAGCGTATCCTGCTCGGCGCGGGTCCCCCAACGGATCAAGGCAACAGGAGTATCTGACGGCTTGCCGTGTTTTATGAGCTGTTCACTGATATAGCCGATCTTTGCTACACCCATCATAAAGATCAGTGTGCCCGTTGCGTTCGTCACTTTATCCCAATGAATACTTTTGTCGAGTTTATCCGGACTTTCATGACCTGTAATGATAGAAAGCGATGAGGCCATATCTCGGTGTGTGACTGGAATGCCCGCATAGGCGGGCACACTGATCGCTGATGTGATGCCGGGTATAATTTCATAGGAAATACCGTGTTTACGCAATAGCCCAGCTTCCTCGCCGACTCGTCCAAATATAGTGGGGTCTCCCCCTTTAAGACGAACAACTGTTTTGCCCTCCAAGGCCAAATCCACCAGCAGCTGATTAATTTCCTCTTGCTTCATGGTGTGACGATCTGGCAACTTGCCGACATATATTTTTTGGGCACCTGGCTTCATCAGTCCCAAGAGGCGTGGGCTTGCCAGCCTGTCGTACACAATGACATCGCCCAATTGAATGCATTCCCAACCCTTGACCGTAATTAATCTTGCGTCTCCGGGTCCTGCACCTACCAAATATACTTTTCCTGCCATGCTATCATCCCCTCACCTGCGCCAGAATCTGTTCCGCTCCTTTGGCTATCAAACTGGCCGCCACCGCTTCTCCCAGCTTTTGCGGATCATTTCCCTGGAGCGTTTCCTTCAAAATAAACTCGCCATCTGGCGATCCTACCATGCCCGTGAGGCTGATTTCTTGACCAGCCCAGACCGCATGAGCCCCGATCGGCACTTGACATCCCCCATTTAACACGCCCAGAAAGGTTCGTTCTGCCGCAACGGTAGCCGAGGTATCCCGGTCGTTGTAAAGGCGCAGCAAGGCCAATAGCTCTTCGTCGCTCGCACGACATTCAATACCCAGCGCTCCCTGCCCAACCGCCGGCAAACAGTCTTCTTCCGGTATATAGGACGTAATTCGCTCTTTCCAGCCCATCCGATGCAAGCCTGCTGCCGCCAAAATGATAGCGTCAAAACCTTCCGTCTCCAGCTTTTTCAGACGGGAATCAATATTACCACGCACAGGCTCCAATTGTAGATCAGGTCGCATGGACTTGATTTGACTGGCTCTGCGCAGGCTGCTCGTGCCCACCTTTGCCCCTTGAGGCAAATCCTCCAGGCTCTTGGCGCCCAATGTGATCAGGCAATCACGTGGATCCTCACGGCGCGGCACAGCGCCGTTGACAAGCCCTTCCGGTAATTCGGAAGGCATATCCTTCATACTATGTACTGCCATATCAATCTCACCAGCCAGCATGGCCTGTTCAATTTCTTTGACAAAAAGCCCTTTGCCACCCACTTTGGACAAGGTTACATCCAATATTCGATCACCCTTGGTCAGGATTTTCTTCACGACAAATTGCAAATCCATTCCATGCTCCGCGCACAGCGCGTTCAAATCTTCAATGACATGCCCGGTCTGAGTTAACGCCAGCGCACTCTGTCTGCTGCCTACCACAATTGTTCGCATGTTATTCCTCCTGATTTTGCGCAATCCATAGGTCTATTTCTTTTTCGGTCCAAGCCATAAATTCATGACGGCGTATTTGATCCAAAATTCCGCTACTCGCCAAGCGCCTCAGTAGTTTGGTCCTTTGCTGTGGAGAACTTATCTTATGTTTGATGATCTGTCGCATATCGTGCATGAAATCCAGATATGGCTCGTATTCGCTACCAAACAACGTATCCAAAGCTGATGTAATATCAGCGGTCACAGCAGGGCCAGCCCCTTCTGTGGAAATACTAATCGTCAATCTTCCTCGTCGAATGATACCCGGCGTTATAAAGTCTCCATCTTCCGATCGATCCGCCACATTTACCAGTATACCCCTTTGTCTGGCCTCATGCGCAACCTCATAATTCACTTCTCTCTGGTTCGTCGCCGCATATACAAGAAAGGCTCCCTGGAGGTCACCCTCGCGATATACGCGATTTACCCAGTGGAGCTGCTTGTGATCCGCCAGAACCTGTAAATCCGGCGTTATATTCGGGCTAATGACGGTAATGAATGCCCCACTTTCCATCATCCCCTTTACCTTTCGTTCCGCAATCCTACCGCCACCTACAACACAACAGATCCTATTCTTACAATTCAACGAAATCGGGACAAAATGCTGCAAAAGGCTTTTCACTCTCCCGTCCACTGATGAAATACAGACCAGGAATTCAGCAAAAAATTAAGAATCAATAGCGTGTAGCCCACCAATGCCCACTTTGCCATCACAAGCCCTGAACGCTGATTCAATCTTTTGCTCACTAAAAATACAATATACACGCACAAGGCAATCGCTGTCATCAGCACCTTGGTATCGAGCAAGAGACGCCAGCGTTCCTCGGCAATAATAGAAATAACGGCAACTACAATAGAGACTCCCAGCAAAGGAGTACCAATCAACAGCGCCATATGCGTATACCGATCCATCATTTCCAGACTCGGCAGGCGCCTGATCGTGTCATTCCATTTCTTTACTTTCAATTTACGATGCAAAAACAGATATAACCCCGAAAATACAGCCGCTACCGTCATTGCTACAAAACCAAGATTAGCCAGCGCAATATGAATCAGGAGCAGCCCATGCACTGTATGCCAATTTCCAAGCGGGTTGTCGAGAGGCTTCATCCATATATTGTTGAGCACTAGCACTGCAAAACTAATAATATTAAGCAGCAATACCGCAAATTCGGATCGCTGATAACGTGTCAGAATCAAAGAAATCAGTACCAAAATAACTGAGAACAGAAATAGAAAATCATAGGTCACGAAAATAGGAAGATGCCCTTCATTCCAGGTTCTTATCCCCATATAAGCAAGCTGGAGCACCAGAACGACAACAAGAAGCCCTGTACCTGTCCGTTTAGCATTCGCATTGCGACGAATCCCATCCGAGAATACAAACAGAAGGCTCAGGGCAAAAACATAAATCATTGAATCATATATAAGCATGCCTGAAGCCACGTCTGTTCACCCACCTTTACAGGCTGGCCGGCGCAAACGACGCTGGCAAAGCCTGAGCCTGAACGGTCTTTTCATGAACACCGGCTTCCGGTTTCATTAACGCAGATGCATCGCTTTTATCTACTTTCTGAGCGGCGTCATCCAAACGATCCTCCAGAGCAAAAATGTGGCTAAACATGTCTAGGGCCTCATTTCCCTGCTTTTGGACAGCCAGTTCCTTTACCCGATTGATCGGATCATGCATCATCTGATTCAGCATACTCTTCGTCAAGCGGCTAATCACTTTGCGTTGCCGTTCATCCAGCTCGGGAAGCTTATTGAACAAGCTTTCCAACGTATCCTGATGTACAGACTCCGCTTTTTCCTGTAATGCACGAATCACCGGACGCACTCCCATCGTTTTCAACCATTGATAAAACTCGCTAAGCTCATCTTCGATCATATGCTCGATTTTTGTAGCTTCGGTACGGCGCATTTCCAAATTGCTCTCCACGATCCCTTCCAGATCATCAATATCGTACAGGAAAACATTCTGTAATTCACCAATAGCCGGGTCGAGATCACGCGGAACCGCAATATCAATCATAAACAAAGGACGGGACTGTCGACGTTTCATACTTGCTTCAACCCGAGTCCGATCCAGAATATAACCCTGGGCACCTGTCGAGCTAATAACAATATCCACATCCGCCAACCGATTCATGCCTTCCTCCATCGTAACCGGCGTTCCATGAAACTTGGAGGCAAGGTCTTCCGCACGGGACAAGGTTCGGTTTGCTACAATAACCTCGGCTGCTCCGCCGCTGTACAAATGCTTAACAGTAAGCTCGCTCATTTTACCAGCACCGAGAATCAGTACCTTTTTATCGGTAAACATCCCGAAAATCCGTTTGCCCAGCTCAACTGCTGCATAGCTGACAGATACGGCACTTTCTCCAATAGACGTCTCCGAATGGGCACGCTTGCCCAATGTGACGGCCTGCTTAAACAACATATTAAACCACGTTGCCGTAATTTTCTGGGATTGAGCCTGAAGAAAAGCGTTCTTTACCTGTCCCAAAATTTGTGTTTCTCCGATTACCATAGAATCAAGACCACAAGTCACACGGAACAAATGCCGAATCGCCTGCTCGTCCTCATATATATATAAATGTTGTGTAAATTGATCACGCGGAATGCCAAACCATTGCTCCATAAAACTGCGTATAAAATAACCGCACATGTGAAGGCGGTCCACCACAACATATATTTCAGTCCGATTGCAGGTTGCGACAACTACGCCTTCCAACACACTTTTGGTAAGTTTGAGTTGTTCCAGCGCTTTTGGCAAATCTTGTTCTGCAAATGTAAAACGCTCTCTGACTTCCACAGGCGCCGTACGATAATTCAACCCAACAACGACGATGTGCATTGCAAATTCACCTGCCTAAACTGTAATAAGAATAACCACTGTTATCATAAACTATGTTAATTATATCACAGAAGTCCGAATCTCCTCCGGCTGTTTTATGAATTGTTTATGAAAATTGGATGGCTTTCATGAACATCTAGCACGTTCTGTATGATTTGATTTAGTGTAAACCACTTTTAAAACAAATAACCATGGAAATGTTCCATGGTTATAATATAGGACGCACAAATGGCTCCATAAAGAACGATTTACACTAACTCGGCCAGCTTGCACTCCGGTGATTCCACCTGAAGTTCTCCCAAGCCGCGAATCAGCTTCTTCGCATATGTTTTTTTCGGTTTTAGAACGGATACCAGGTAATCAATAGCCAGCTGCGGATCGACAGTCTCACCGCAAGTATAACAATCAATAGCGGCAAATCCTCTCTCAGGATACGTATGAATAGAGAGATGACTCTCCGACAACAGTACAAGCACGGTAGCTCCCTGTGGTTCGAATTGCTTGGATTGAACGGACATCACCGTTGCTCCGCAAGCTTCAGCTGCTTCAACTAATTGAGCCTCCAAAAGCTGCGCATCATTCAGCAATTCAAACTCAACACCCCAAGTATCTACGGCAACGTGTCTTCCGAAAGTTGAGTACTCCAATTCCATCTTTCGGTTCCCCCTTCCTAGGAATAAAATGTTTGAAAAAATTTCATCCGCTAGGACCTACGTCATTCACTTCCCGAGGGAATAACCTCTCGCAACATTCAATGTCCTGAGTGAATCCTGGTTCCTATATTCATTTTCAACGAGATTAAAAATAACATCTATGTGCAGCAAATGCAATCATTTTTTTGGAATAAAAAAGCCCCTTTCGGTAAAGAAAGGGACTACACTGCATAACGATTCATTCCATATATTCATGCCTTATTAAGCTTCAAGTGCAAATAATTTCGAGCAACTCATTCGAAGCTTGTGGTCAATCTGTTCCAACTCCGAGAAAGTGCGCGCCAAATTCCGCTGGTCAAGCAACGAATTAATGAGATGATATACGTCTGATATTTCATTTTCGACGTTCTGATGCTGAAAAAGCTGTTGCAGTTCCTGTACCGTATTTTTATATTCAAATACCAGCTTAGAGCCTGCGGCATTCTTCTCCATAATTTTACGAACCGTACCTTCATTATAAAAATACACCATAGTGAATCCTTGATACATTCGGTAAACGATGCCTTCACCCTTAAAACGAACAAAAAGTTTGCGTATAAATAGGGTTAGTTGCGGATGAATTAAGCGGCAAGTCAATTCACACACTAATGCTCCCTCTTTGGCTTCAAAAAACAAATGAACTTCCTCACCCGCACTATGCTCCAGAACGATTTCCTGACTTCCGTTATCCAGAACTTTAATGTGGTAATGCACCTGCGGATCATCCACTGCCCGCAAAAATTCGTCCATTTGAGTTTCCGACAAGGTCAATGTGGTTTTAACATACTCTGTGGCTAACCGCTGAGCCATACCAATCTCCTCAATTCTTTCCTGAACCTATAAGTTTAAGCTTTATGCTTTATTATACATCAGACCTACAGTGCTTTTCTTGCACATCAATCATAAATTTCCGCCATACATCGAAAAAAACAGAAAATAATGAGGTTGAGACTGCATTATCCTCCATATACACTCACTTTTCTGCTTAAAGTCCACGAGTTCCTTTAGTTATTATATATTATTCCTACCATTTTAGTAAGCTTATTTTCCCGAAGCCCGAATCATGAAAAAAGGACGCCCTTAAGGACGTCCCTAGCCTTACAATTCCGTCTGCTCTTCGTCGTCATTCTCTATATAGCTGGAGATGACAGACCACAGCTCTTCCTTGCCCATACCTTCTTCGGATGAAAAGGGGATAAACAATCCCCCGGGAAGTATTCCGAGTTCCTGCTTGATTACTTTATAATGCTTTTCTCGTCGCGTTTTAGGGATCTTATCTGCCTTCGTGCCTACAACACATACGGGAAGCCCATTATGACGCAGCCAATCATACATCATGATATCATCCTTGGACGGCGGATGGCGTAAATCTACCATTTGAAGCACCAGTTTGAGTGGCTCACGCTCCAGCAAATAAGACTCAATCATCTGCCCCCAAGCCTTGCGGGACGTTTTGGATACTTTGGCGTAACCGTAACCGGGAAAATCGACAAAATAGAGATCATCATTAATCCGGTAATAATTGAGTTGCTGGGTTTTACCTGGCGTAGAACTGGTACGCGCCAAATTTTTACGGTTAATCAACCGATTAATCAGTGAAGACTTTCCTACATTGGAGCGCCCCGCCAGAGCAATCTCTGGCAAAGCGTCCACAGGAAACTGATCGGGACCAACCGCACTTATTATAAATTCTGCTTTTGTTACTTTCATTGTGTCCTTAATTCCTCTCTAATGTACCCTTGCCTGCTCAACCAAAGCATGCTTTAGCACCTGATCCATATGGGCAACGGGGACAAATTCAACATCCTGCCGGATACTGTCGGGAATATCCTTCAAATCCCGTTCATTATCTTTGGGAAGCAGAATTTTTTTGTAGCCTGCCCGATGGGCAGCCAGCGACTTCTCTTTCAAACCACCAATCGGCAATACACGGCCGCGCAGAGTAATTTCGCCCGTCATAGCCACATCCTTGGATACATGACGGTTGGTCAAAGCTGAAATTAATGCGGTAGCAATAGTAATTCCCGCAGATGGGCCATCCTTCGGAATCGCACCCTCAGGAATATGAATGTGGATATCATTTTTCTCGTAAAAGTCCAGTTCAATGCCCAGATCAACTGCTTTCGAACGAGTGTAGCTGAATGCCGCCTGTGCAGATTCCTTCATAACGTCTCCCAGTTTACCCGTAAGAATCAGTTTACCGCTACCAGGTACGACCGTCACTTCAATCATCAATGTTTCACCACCGACCTCTGTCCATGCCAAGCCTGTAACCGTACCGATCTGATCCTCCAGTTCTGCAACACCGTAACGGAATTTAGCGATACCTAGATAATCCTTCAGATTATCCGGTGTGATTTGAATCGGGCCTTCGCCACCAGATACAACTGACTTCGCCGCCTTGCGGCACAGAGAAGCCATTTGCTGCTCAAGATTCCGTACACCGGATTCACGGGTATATTCGCGAATGACACGCAGTAGCGTATCCTCCCCGATAACCAGTTGTTCCTCGTCCAAGCCATGCTCTCTCTTCTGCTTGGGCAATAAATACCGATTGGCGATTTCCAGCTTCTCCAGTTCGGTGTAGCCAGGAATATATAATGTCTCCATGCGGTCCATTAGCGGACGCGGGATGTTGTGCGCAGCATTGGCTGTCGTTACAAACATCACATTGGACAGATCAAACGGCAGCTCGACAAAATGGTCACTAAACGTATTATTTTGTTCAGGATCAAGCACTTCGAGCAATGCCGCCGATGGATCCCCTCGAAAATCGGAAGCCATTTTATCAATCTCATCCAGCAAAAATACCGGATTAGACGTTCCTGCGGTCTTCATCCCTTGAATGATCCGCCCCGGCATCGCGCCAACATAAGTCCGGCGGTGACCACGGATTTCCGCTTCATCCCGCACACCTCCGAGAGAGATGCGAACAAATTCCCGACCCATGGATTTGGCAATCGAACGGGCCAACGAGGTCTTGCCGACCCCTGGCGGACCTACAAGACACAGAATCGGTCCCTTAATGGTCTTCACTAGCTTACGTACAGCCAAATACTCCAATACACGCTCCTTGGGTTTATCCAGTCCGTAGTGGTCGTTATTGAGTACCTCTTCAGCTTTGACGATATCCAGATCATCATCGGTAAACTTGTTCCATGGCAAGCTTAACAACCAATCAACATAATTACGGATGACGCCACCCTCGGCAGAGCTTGCTGGCATTTTTTCCAGACGGTCGATTTCCTTTTCAACCTTCTCCTTCACCGGAACAGGCAACTCCAGTTCACTTAGCTGGTTGCGTAGTTCTTCAACTTCTCCTGCGCGACCTTCCTTCTCACCAAGTTCCTTCTGAATTGCCTTCATTTGTTCACGCAGATAATACTCCTTCTGCGTCTTTTCCATCTGCTTCTTCACACGCTGGTTGATTTTACGTTCCAGCTCCAGTACTTCACGCTCATTGTTCAAAATATCCAGAAGCTTCTCCAGACGCTGAGTAACGTCGATCGTCTCCAGTATATCCTGCTTTTCCTTAATTTTGAGCGTCAGGTGACTTGTGATCACGTCTGCAAGCCGTCCTGGCTCCTCAATATCGGATACCGCAGCGAGAGTCTCTGGTGTTACCTTTTTGGACAAGTTGATATAATGCTCGAACTGAGTTAATACAGTGCGCATAAGCGCATCCGTCTCAGGCTGTACGTTTTCTGCCTCGTGCAGCTCCTTCGCCATTACCTCGTAATATTCTTCATTGTCCGTATATTGAATAATCTCGGCGCGTTCCAGCCCTTCCACCAATACTCGAATGGTTCCATTAGGAAGCTTGAGCATCTGACGTACCTTGGCTACCGTGCCGACTCGAAAGATGTCCTCTTGTGTGGGTTCTTCAATATTTACTTCTGATTGAGAACACAGGAGAATCAAATTGTCTTCAACCATCGCTTTTTCCAAAGCCTTGACCGATTTTTCCCGGCCCACATCGAGATGCAGAACCATGCTCGGGTAGACCAGAAGCCCTCTTAAAGGCAGCAAAGGAAAACGACGACCTTTTGTCTTGGTGGGTCCCATCGCTTTCGCACCTCCAGTGATTCTCAGGTTCCGGATTTTACAATCCTCACGTTGCTATCTTTCATATTTTATCAAATGTTTTATGAAAAAACCAATGAAAGGGTGGTTTATCAGCAAGATCCTGTATCTGATATCGTCCCGTTATGCGTTCCATCAGCCTGTAACAAGGAAGATTGGGATGGGCGAAAAGTCTCAATTGGCGCATGTACAGGCAAATCCGACGTCATCTCTTCCCCAAACACATGTCGGAACACTTCTGTAACCGACTGTACGGGGATGACTTTTAGACCCTCAATGCTATCAAAAAGAGCTTGCCAGTTATCCTGCGGAATGATCACTTTTTTGGCTCCCGCCTGAAAAGCGGCTTCAACCTTGGCTAACACACCACCAATCGGTTTGACACGACCATGGATGCTAACTTCGCCAGTCATAGCAATTTCATGATCCACCGGAATTCCCCGCATCGCGGAAGCAATAGCTGTTGCCATCGCAATTCCTGCGGACGGGCCATCTACCGGCGTACCCCCGGGGAAATTGATATGCAGATCGTAATTCGACGGAGCCAATCCGAGCGTACGCAAAACGGTCAGAACATTTTCCACAGAACCTTTAGCCATGCTCTTACGGCGCAGTGTGCGGGACCCACCTCCGATTTCTTCCTCGTCCACGACCCCCGTAATATTATAGCTTCCCTTCCCCTCAGGAACCGGAACCGCGGTAACTTCAATTTCCAGCAGCATTCCCATGTTTGGGCCATATACAGCTAATCCGTTAACAAATCCGATTTGCGGCAAGCCCGGTATTTTTCGGTCAGGACGCGGCTGAATTTGACTGCTGCCCGCTACCCATTCCACGTCGGAAGCATTGAGACGTTCCCTTTTCTCGGTAAGTGCCAAACCAGCAGCAAGCTGGATCATATTGACCGCCTCCCGGCCGTTAGTGGCGTAACGCTGTACAACTTCTACCGCCTCAGGACAAGGACCAAAGCCTAGCTTGTGGACAGCATCCTCAGCAATACGGGCAATCTCCTGTGGCTGCAAGGCACGGAAATAAATTTCCATGCACCGGGAGCGAATCGCAGGTGGCAACTCATGCGGCGAACGGGTCGTCGCACCTACCAAACGAAAATCCGCTGGCAAACCGTTTTGGAATATATCGTGGATATAAGCAGGAGTATGCGAATCTTCCGAGTTGTAATACGCACTTTCCAAAAATACCTTGCGATCCTCCAGCACTTTCAACAGTTTATTCATCTGCGTTGGATGCAGCTCACCAATCTCATCAATGAACAGCATACCCCCATGTGCCTTCGTTACAGCTCCAGGCTTAGGCTGCGGGATACCCGCCACCCCCATCGCTCCTGCCCCTTGATAGATTGGATCATGTACTGAACCTATCAGCGGGTCCGCAATACCGCGCTCGTCAAAGCGGGCCGTCGTGGCATCAATCTCCGTGAATTTGGCATCTCCCTTGAACGGGGATGACAGATTCTTCTTCGCCTCTTCCAACACCACGCGTGCAGCAGCCGTCTTCCCTACACCCGGCGGGCCATAAATAATGACATGCTGCGGATTCGCACTACATAACGCCGCCTTGAGCGCGCGCAATCCGTCCTTCTGACCCACGATATCCTGTAATGTGGCAGGACGTGTGCGTTCAGCCAATGGTTTGGTAAGTGAAATTGAACGCAATTTGCGTAGCTTATCTAATTCCTTCCGGGATTCTCGATCCACCGCACTACGGTTCGTTTTCTGGCTCCGCAGGAGGTTCCAGAAATACAGACCAATAACAATCCCGAAAAACATTTGCACCAATAACAAAATCATAGTCAAGTCCATCGTATTTCCTCCGTTTCTCATCTCAGCAATTTGAAAAATGCCGCTCTATGAAAAACAGTATTTCCTTTTCCGCGATAGCTAAACGGCGGTCTTTCAAAAGATCAGAGAGAAATACAAAAACACCGCGAAGAACAGTTCTGTAGCAGAGCTGCTCTCCACGGCGTATAAATGATGACAATAGATTATGACTATGCCTCTTTATAATAACTGCTTTTGCCTACACCTTCTCGGCGGTATGACGTTCTTCACGTCCAGGGATTTTCCCTGTTTCCTCATATGCCTTGACGATGATATCAATTTCTTTTTTCAATTCCTCGACCATATCAGCCTCAGGTACTTTGCGAATCATTTTTCCATAACGGAACAAAAGGCCTTCACCGCGCGCTCCGGCAATTCCGATATCAGCTTCCTTCGCTTCACCCGGGCCATTCACTGCACAACCCAGTACTGATACTTTAATCGGTACCTTGAGTTTTGCAATGTAGTCTTCTACCTCGTTAGCAATAGAGAACAGATCAATATCCAGACGTCCGCAAGTCGGACAAGAAATCAGTGTAGCTGCGTTTGTGATCAATCCAAACGTCTTGAGCAACTCACGTGCTACCTTCACTTCTTCCACCGGATCGGCGCTGAGCGAAATACGCATTGTGGAGCCGATGCCTGATGCCAGCAAAGCGCCCATACCTGCCGCGCTTTTAACCGTACCCGTAAAGAGCGTCCCAGCTTCGGTAATACCCAGATGGAGCGGATATTTAATAATTTCAGCTGCCTTCGTGTAAGCGGCAATCGCCATAGGAACATCAGACGCCTTCAATGACACGATAATGTCATGGAAATCAAGCTCTTCCAGTATCCCGATATGATACAGTGCGCTTTCTACCATCGCTTCTGGCGTAGGGTAGCCATACTTATCAAGTAAATGCTGTTCCAACGACCCGGCGTTCACACCAATCCGAATTGGAATCCCTTTTTCCTTACATGCCTTAACGACAGCTTCCACTTTTTCACGTCGTCCAATGTTACCTGGATTAATGCGAACCTTATCAATTCCATTTTCAATTGCCAGTAGAGCCAGCTTGTGATTAAAGTGAATATCTGCAACCAGCGGAATATGAATCCGTTTTTTTATTTCCTTAATGGCTGCGGCAGCTTCCTCATTGTTGACGGTAACCCGCACCAGTTGACATCCGGCTTCTTCCAAACGAAGAATCTCGGCTACAGTTGCTTCCACATCTGCTGTTTTGGTTGTACACATGCTTTGGATGATGACTTCATTGCTGCCGCCAATCGTCAGATTCCCGACTTTTACGGGACGTGTGTCTTGTCTTAAGAACATGTACTTTTCTCTCCCATTAACGCCAAACCTCCACCCCTTAAAACCTCATACAGGTTTAGTGAAGTGGAGATCCGGCTTCTCATGTTTTAGAGATCGCGAAGTATCAATCCTTAGGCGCTCTCTTCTTGTTTTTTATCCTTATCTGTACCACCGAGTTCCGGTGCGATTTTATCTTTTACAACCTGCTCATTGATGACGCAAGTAGTGATATCATCACGGGAAGGAACCTCATACATCACATCCAGCATAATGCCTTCAATGATCGCACGAAGACCACGGGCACCCGTGTTACGCTTGATGGCTTCACGGGCAATGGCTTCCAGAGCATCTTGCTTAAACTCCAAAGTAACATTATCCAGTTCAAGCATCTTCTGATACTGCTTGACTAACGCATTTTTCGGCTCAGACAAAATACGAACCAATGTGTTCTCATCAAGCGGCTCCAGCGTAGAAATAACCGGCAAACGTCCTACAAACTCCGGAATCAGACCGAATTTCAAAAGATCCTCAGGCAATACCATTGAAGTATATTCGCCTGGTTTCAGATCTTTTTGTTCGCTAGTAGCGTTAAAGCCGATGACCTTTTTACCGATACGGCGTTTAATCATTTGCTCCAGACCATCAAAGGCACCACCGCAAATGAACAGGATATTCGTGGTGTCAATTTGAATGAACTCTTGATGTGGATGCTTGCGACCGCCTTGCGGAGGTACAGAAGCAACCGTGCCTTCCAAAATTTTAAGCAACGCCTGCTGTACACCTTCACCCGATACGTCACGCGTAATGGACGGGTTTTCGGATTTGCGGGCTACTTTATCAATTTCGTCAATGTAGATAATGCCGCGTTCGGCTTTTTCCACATCATAATCAGCAGCTTGAATCAGTTTCAGCAAAATATTTTCAACGTCTTCACCCACATAACCTGCTTCCGTAAGGGAAGTGGCATCTGCGATAGCAAAAGGAACGTTCAAAATTTTAGCCATGGTTTGCGCAAGCAACGTTTTACCCGAACCTGTAGGTCCAAGCATCAAAATGTTACTTTTTTGCAGTTCCACATCATCAATTTTGTTTTGAGTATTAATACGTTTGTAGTGATTATATACCGCTACAGACAACGATTTTTTCGCTTGATCCTGACCAATGACATATTGGTCCAGAATGTCACGGATTTGCATTGGTTTCGGAATGTCTTTCAGATCTACTTCTTCTTCATGACCCAATTCCTCTTCTACAATCTCCGTGCATAACTCAATGCATTCGTCACATATATATACGCCCGGTCCAGCAACAAGCTTGCGAACCTGATCCTGAGATTTACCGCAGAAAGAACATTTCAATTGTCCTTTTTCATCATTAAATTTAAACATAGAGCCACCCCTTTACAGATTAATCGGTTTAGACAGCACCTGGTCAATGATACCGTATGCTTTTGCCTCTTCCGCTTCCATGAAGAAATCCCGGTCAGTATCACGTTCGATTTTTTCGAGGGGCTGACCCGTACGCTCTACATAGATTTGATTCAGCTTAGCACGTGTTTTGATAATCCAGTCCGCATGAATCAGCATATCGGAGGCTTGCCCCTGAATGCCACCGAGCGGCTGATGGATCATGACTTCACTGTTGGTAAGTGCGTATCTCTTGCCTGGTGCACCCGCTGTTAGCAGCAACGAACCCATACTTGCAGCCATGCCTACACAGATCGTCGATACGTCCGGCTTAATGAATTGCATTGTATCATATATACCCATGCCCGCAGTTACAGAACCGCCTGGCGAGTTAATGTACAAATTAATATCCTTCTCTGGATCTTCCGCAGAAAGGAACAATAGTTGTGCAATGACGAGATTGGCGACATCGTCATCAATCGGGCCACTTAGGAAAATAATACGATCCTTAAGCAACCGCGAGTAAATATCGTAAGATCGTTCTCCTCGATTCGTTTGTTCCACAACCATAGGGACGAGACTCATCACGACCAACCTCTTTTCTTTATTAAAATGAACACCTGTATTCATCCGCTTCCTTATGTCCCATTAAAACGGAAGCAGCAAGCATGAAACGTGAACACCTTACAAAATATTTTAACATGTTCAGAGTCTCGTGTCATATTTGCATGCGCTCATATATGCAGTGCGGGCTGTTTAAAGTACACTCTGCCGAGACCTTCTCATATTTAACCATGTTTCGTATGTATGTGCAAATATACGGTAGTGACTTATGTAAAACAAGAAAACACGACTCACAGCACTTTCCATAAACGACTAAAATTTGGGTTACCAAAGGTAAAAATAAGGCACGTAACTTTCACTACGTGCCTTATCCCTATCTAATTGCTACGTTGCAGCTTGTTACAGCATACTCCGTATATTTATCGTCTGAATTATTCAGCAGCTTCAACTGGCGCTTCTACTTCTTTGCTGTTTTCCACCAACAAAGCAATTGTTTTGCGCAGTGAAATTTCTTCTTTCAGGTTAGCGAACGAGCCGTTACCTTCCAGAATGCTGCGGATTTCCTCAACTGAACGTTTGTAAGCTTCAGCCATGTTTTTCAGTTCTTCATCAATTTCCGCTTCGGAAACTTCGATGTTTTCTGCTTTAGCCACTTGCTCCAGCACGAGATTGTTACGTACGCGCTTCTCAGCATCAGCTTTCATTTGCTCTTCCAGGTCTTCCTTGCTTTGACCAGAGAATCCGAGGAACATTTCAAGGTTCATACCTTGGCTACGCAAACGGTTGTCGAAATCGCGAACCATGTTTTGCACTTCGCTCTTCACCATTGCTTCAGGAATGTCGATTGTTGCATTCTCAGCAACTTTCTCCACTACAGCACCCTCACGGGCTGCTTTAGCTTCGTTTTCCTTACGATCCAACAATTGCTTTTTCAAGTCTTCCTTGAATTCAGCCAGTGTGTCAAATTCGCTTACATCTTTAGCAAATTCATCGTCCAGTTCAGGAAGAACTTTGCGTTTCAGTTCGTGAACTTTCACTTTGAATACCGCTTGTTTGCCAGCGAGGTCAGCAGAATGGTAGTTCTCAGGGAACGTTACTTCAACGTCCTTGGAATCGCCAGTGTGCAAACCAACCACTTGCTCTTCAAAACCAGGGATAAATGTGTTAGAGCCCAGTTCCAAAGAATACTTCTCAGCTTGTCCGCCTTCGAACGGCACACCGTCCACGGAACCGTCGAAGTCAATAATAGCTGTATCACCGGATTGAGCAGCATCTTCATCAACGACAACCAATTCAGCATGACGTTGTTGCAGGCGCTCCAGTTCTTGAGCCAATTCTTCGTCGCTTACTTCGAGTTTGCTTACAGGCACTTCTACGCCTTTGTAATCGCCCAAAGTCACTTCAGGTTTAACAGTAACCTTCGCTTTGAACTTGAAAGATTCGCCTTTAGCAAATTGATCAATTTCAACGTCAGGGCTGTCAACCGGGAAGATGTCCGTTTGCTCTACAGCTTGGCTGTAAGCTTCTGGCAACAGGATGTCAATTGCATCCTGGTACAGACTTTCAATACCATAGCGTTTTTCAAAGATAGGACGTGGTACTTTACCTTTACGGAATCCTGGTACACTTACTTGTTTTGCCACTTTATTAAAAGCTTTGTCGAGTGCAGCGGCTACACGATCCGCGTCAACCTCAACTTCAAGAACCCCAAGGTTCTTCTCTATTTTCTCCCAAGTTGCTTTCATTTTATGCTTTCCCCTCCAACAAAATCTTCACTTAGTTTTCATTACAATCAACGCACACAAAATAACCACTATAGTATATCTAACATTACTGTCTTTTTCAAGAGCAGCCCTTTGAATGCTTCACAGGTAAACGTTTCCGGTCATTAAGGAGTGTTCATTCCCGCCGCTACGAATAGTCGCATCGAGCGATACGCCTGCTCAAAACGGAAACGCAACGCATCTGTAATGCCATATATAGCACGGGTTTCTTCCTCATTATTATTTCCGTTCAAACTTTCCGAAACTGTCTGGTGGAGTGCTGCAGCCCAAATATCCGGCATTCCGTCCTCTTCCACCAACATTGATCTATAATCTTTCGTACCGTATACTGCCATCACAAACTGTGACCACAGCTCCTGTGCAAAATAGAATAGTGTAGGCTCGTGCACCTCAGTCTGATCGGCCACCCGTTCCAAAATACGCATAATCGACTCTGGAAAATCACCTGGCTGTAACGGAACCGTTTCAATGTCGATTTCCGCTTGTTCATCACCCCGTCTGATTTCTATCGTCCCTTCCGTTCCGCGTCGTCGCATGGTCTGTAGAACACGGAATTGAAGTAAAGGATGGATTTCCCGTTCCGTAATCCAGCGAAGCAAGGCATCGTCGATTTCTGGGAGTTCCAGATAGGACAACTGCTCCAATGCTAAAATCGTCTGTTCGGATAAGGGTTCATCCATAGCCATCCGCAATAGCTTGTTGCCGTAGCCTGCATCCTGCTCCTGCTTAAAGCGTGCATGACGGCGAGCTAACTCTACTTCACTGACTTCTTCTTCCACAGCGTCCGTTACCGCCCCACTGTCAGCGTACTGTGGAAATGCAGCTTCCAGCCATTGTAATAGAGCGTTCCATTCATCGTACTGCTTCTGCTCCTGTCCCTGACACTGCATTAAAAAACGCAGCATCGCCATCGCCTCTCCGTAACGTTCGTTTTCAAGCATCACAGTAAGTTGAATTTGATAATAGTCCAGTGTCTTCGGAAACAATACAATATTATTTTCTTTTGTCGTCACCTTGGAGTCCTTTATTCAAGGCACCCCCTCTCCTTCGCAAGCTCAAGTATTTGTAGATTATATGAGAAACAGTAGCCGAAGTCCAACCACTCGTCTTACACATATTCACCTGTATTCTAACATACCCTTTTATAAGGCAAAAAAAACTACGTCTACTCAGAATTTATGCTGTATAAAGCTTAAATAAGCGATATATGCAAAATAAGACTTGAATTTCTTTTATCCATATGATATATTAATATTCGCTTGAATTTTATGTCCCAGTAGCTCAGCTGGATAGAGCAACGGCCTTCTAAGCCGTCGGTCGGGGGTTCGAATCCCTCCTGGGACGTCATAACAAGAAGCTTCCATAATGGAGGCTTTTTTTGTTCTCATGAGATAAACCACGGGGGAACGTCGGGCCATCGGCATCGTTAGCCTATACTTCGCAGTCGACCATAGGAGAGTTCTCTCCTGATATATTACACCAAAAAAAGCTTCCGCAAGGGAGCTTTTTTTCATTATAAATAATGTAGAAAGAGTAGTCTGCCCAACGCTACTTTAGGCGCTGGTTTCAAGTCTCTACTCTTTCAAAAAAACGCAGAAATTGCTATCATCTATCATGTTGCACCATTTTTAAGTAAAGGAGGTAGACTGACTCCCTTGATTACGAATAACCTCCAAAAGTCGCGGGAAATTCATCGTTTTCTTGCCACTTTGCTTTCTATATTAGGTACTGGATTGGGTATGTTTTATCTCGCCATTCCTTCCTATATGATTGGAGGAGCGGCTCTTATCATCACACAGGGAATTCTGATCTATTTTACAATGTTTTCACTCGGATACCTGCTTATTATCTCGGGACCGTTGGCCATTTTTTTTCACATTTTAGGCATTGTTTTTACAGTACGATCTTTTCAAATTCCACACCATGCGGAGAGAGCACCGACAGGTGTATCCTTGCCATCCAAATGGCGCACTTTACTCAGTCTCGCTTTGGGAGCTACACTTCTACTTCTTGCAGTCACAATGAAATACGTAGATATTATCGAGCCTTTTACACAAACAGGTGAAAATAAACGCAACGTAGCCGCAGAATCAGAGCAATATCTGGAGCAGAAATATGGAGAGGACTTTCAAATTCAAAATATTAGCTATCATAGTATTCCCTCTACTGAATATACCATGGAGGTGATCTCTAATCGTCATCCTTCCGTCCTCTTTAACATGACTAAGCGTCCTTATGAGGATGTCCCATTTAGAGAAAATTATCTTAACGCCCTTTGGGAGAGTCAACTGGACATGAAGCTCAAACCCGTTATACAGAAGCTTTACGATGATTCAGCCGCTGTTCATTCTGGGGTGCAAGAAGGGACTACGGATAAAATGATCAAAGAATACGACGATTTTAAACTGAATCCCAAAGCGGTCGGCGATCAGTATATTCGTATAATTGTATTCGAGGATCTAACTGACTCAGGATTGCCATTGGAAAAAGAACGAGTATTACAAACCGCGAAAGTTCTCAAGACAGTGTTGGCCGGAAATAAAGCCTCATTAGATATCGAATACTTCCCTTCGACTATGAATACCAAACAAAACCTTAAGGCAATAGAAATAAACGATTATATGTTTGGTCAGGACCATTTTGATGAAAAGACCTATGAAGTCCAGATAGAAGACATTTATAAACTTATGTCAACAAAGGATATACAAATCACATCGCTTGACCGCGTGAATTAGCAAGGAGATTAATCAAATGAAATTAATATCTTGGAATGTAAATGGCTTAAGAGCCTGTGTGACCAAAGGGTTTTATACTTATCTAAAAGAAACAAATGCCGATATTTTTTGCGTACAGGAAACGAAGCTTCAAGAAGGTCAAATCCTCATGGAGAACATGGAGGAATACACACAATACTGGAATTATGCTGAGAAAAAAGGATATTCCGGCACGGCTATTTTCACCAAAATCAAGCCGCTCTCTGTGCATTATGGACTTGAAGAAAATGAAGAACCGGAGGGCCGAACCATTACTTTGGAATTCGAAAAATTTTATCTCGTCAATGTGTACACACCAAATACCAAACGGGACTTATCCCGACTGCCCTACAGACTGGAATGGGAAGACCGTTTTCGCAGCTACCTGCAACAACTGGATGCTTTGAAGCCTGTCATCGTTTGTGGAGACTTGAACGTAGCTCATCAGGAGATCGACCTCAAAAATGCCAAAGCTAACTACGGAAATGCCGGATTTACGCCTGAGGAACGGGAACGCATGTCACAGCTGCTAGACGCCGGATTTATAGATACCTTCAGATACTTTTATCCTGACCGGACGGATGTTTATTCCTGGTGGTCCTACATGCTAAAGGTGAGAGAAAGGAATATCGGCTGGCGGATTGATTACTTCCTCGTCTCGGAGAGACTTCGTCCGCTATTGATGGATGCGAGCATTGATTGTCATATTACAGGCAGTGACCACTGTCCTGTGATATTGGAGTTGCAAGATATTTCAGCATAGCCCCCCCCCTGCCTGGCACAAGGATTTATGAAGTCTTAAAAAGCCGTCATGCTCTGTTATTGCAGCATGACGGCTTTAATTAATGGAGCTATTTCCCCAAATATACCTCGATACGGGAAATCAACCGCTCTCTCACATCTTGCGCCTCTTTTTGATCTAATACAGCCTGGCTTATCGTCTTCTTTTCGCCACTGGCGTAATGCAGTACATACTGGGTCACTATGCATTCCGGTGCATAAGTATCCTTGCGATCCGTATTAAAATAAGTCACCTGGCAGCTTCCGAGAAAACAGAAAGATAGCTCACCTGTAGCTGTGAACAGCCAGCCTGGCAGCTTGGGCTCCAGTCTCAAGGATAGGCCCCTATGATCATAGCCAAACGGTTGCCCGCCGGTCATCATCCATATCCACATATGAATAAATTCTGCCGTAGATCCGCTCAGCCTCGCAATATATCCCGTTCCATGCAAACTTGCATCAGGATTAGCAATACTAGCAATAAAGGAGCTGTTCTCCAGCGTGCTTCTTCCGTAGACCTCTGGGTCCATAAAAGGCGGTAACGCTTTTTTAATGTCTGAAAAAAATTCAGTGTATAGACCCGCCCTTAAGCATTCAAGTAAATATTTGTATTCCATATGCATAAATATAGATTCATTTTCCAGCCAACCCGGTGTAAAAGCTCTGGAACGACCGAGTTCGAATGGCTGCCCCGCCAGACTTTCATTCACCTTATACATGCCCAGCTTCCTGTCGTAAAGTCCACTCTGCCTGATTTGCCGATACAGCTTCTGCCCATTTACAATGTCACCAACCACTTTCATAGCCCGGGTCGGTCCCTCCAGAAAATATGGTGTATCCTTACGTTCGAAGGAATGTATGTTTACGAGCTTGTCTTCGCAGTCATCCTCCTGTACCTCGAATTCTCTGGCTTCATAATAAAAGAAGGTTGGGTATATCCCCTCACCGATAAGCAGAGCCTTATCCATCCCCTGTTGGAGCTTACGTTCAGCCTGGCGCAAAAACACCAGCACATCATCAAACGCTAGTGGTGTTTCTACCCCTTCAAATCCAAAACGAACTGTTTCTCGATACGCTTCTCTAGCATCGGAAATTCGTGACCAGAAGCTGTAATCCTTGCTTTCATTCCTGTAATCAGCCTCATCAGAAGCGTGGTAGTATTCCTCCATTGTGAGCCTCAGCTGTTGGATTAACTTAGCAACTTCTCGCGGCAACCGTAGCACAGAATCGCCCAAAAGCTTCACCTGTGCATGTATTAAAAATCTTACGAGTCGCTGTAATTCACACAGTTCACTGAATCCAGAAGCAAACAGCCCCGGAAGTCCGTTCATGGAATCATTCCATCCCGGCTTGCCCGCCTCCATCTCAATTCCCAAGCCCTCCGGGTCCAGCGTGGACAGCTTGATGGCTGCCAATGACAGCAGCTTTTCATATAAATTGGACTTATAAATCTCTCCGCTTCCATGTTCGGTTCGAACCCAATGAACATCGCGATCCCGGGCGTGCAGCTGAGCTTCTTTCTCCTTGCTCTCTACGACCGCCCCGTACTGACGGATACGTCCGTCCTTCATCTGCACGTATTTGTTTCGACGTGGCTGTACCCATGCCGGACTGTCGTAATACATGTACTCTCGGGTCGCGAGCAAGAGTTCCTCTTGTTTGTCCGGATAAATACTTAGATAACTTTCGATGAGATCCATGTTATAAGTCCAATGGTCGATCCAAAAACCTTCACCAAAATCAGCCTCATAGCATTGTTCGGAATGCTTGAGAGCTTCGGTTACAAACGTCTCAACCGTTTGCTTTAGCGCGATGTTGTCATGAATGATATGTTGAATCAGCTCACCCGGGGTGAACGACGATTGGAAAAAAGCACGCAAAGACGAATGATCTGCCACCTCCACCTGTCCTAGCAACGGTTCCAGCTCTCGTATTTGAAAGCTACACCCCTTTACAACAAGCGGATTATAGCCGTCTGGCTGAATCAGGCTCATAAACAAACGGATATTGAAATCTCCTATGCTGGGGTTAAACCACACATCATTTCTCCGGTTCTGGTTCGCATCTCGAAAATTACCATTTCCTTGAGAATAATATCCCGCCTGGAGCTTAAAGAAATTATAGTCCCGTTCCAGATCCCCATGCTTGCGCGAAAATACATGATATACAAATGGTTGCTCGGTGCCGTTGTCCAGCAGCAATGGATAACCACCGCGTAACAGGTTATCCAGATAGTTCTGACGGCAGTATTCGTCAAATAACGGAATGGATGTCCGCGTTGCCATTTCATCCGTCAACTCTTCGATCAACGCTTTGGCTTCCTCCGCCTTCCGCTCAATATAAGACATGGTTGCAATTTCCGTAATCCGTTCATTGATAGAGTGAATATCATTCACATGCCCGATGATCGTACAGTGATTGACGGCAGTACCTGCCGCTAGTCGTGCTGTGTAGCCGCTAAACCCACAAGGCACTTTATTCGTCGTCACAGGCTGCTGTGAAACCAAGTCTTCGACGCGTGAATGGATAAAGCGATCCGGGAAGGTCAGTGCCGTATTTTCACCAAAGATTACGGACGGATCGACAATTGGACTCAATAGCCTGGTCTTGCCCTCCTCCTCCACAAAGCTGTACATAAAATGTCCCGCTTCAATTTGATGAATCTCACTTGTATCCGCTGTACTTCCACGTACCTTATAGTAAGGAATGCTATTGTTGAGATTATACACATCCATCCAGCTTTTCAGTGTATGTCCAAGCTCCTTGTATGCCGCATTATCAATACCGAAGGGCAGCACGGCAGGCATGCCGTCCAGCACCTCCAGTTCAAGCTCTTGAGCGGAATGATTGACAATCTCCACCTTGCGCACCAAAGCAGCGTAACTTTCATGAGGAAGCGTGAAATATTGCACACGTACCTCAAGCCCTGTGTCTGGATTAGAGCTGTGTATTTCGAGCATGTGGCGGGATATCAGCATTTTTTGCTGTTCACGCTCCACAGGATGCACAGCCGAAAATGGCTCCACATAGCTCCACTTCCCCTGCATCTTCACCTTTAAAAACGTTCGAAAGCCATGTATCGGCACAAGACTATAGCTGCGGTTGGCCGGAAAAAACTCCATGATTGCTCCATTCTTATCCTCTACACCAAAGCTTGCGATTCCTTGCCCACGATTAACATAATACGCCCACAGAGGAATCCCCTGAACCCCAGCAATACCGGGTAGAAAACTGGAAAAGGGCTTGGCCTGCGCATAATTCTCAATCACAAAACGTCCTTGATTGTCAAAATAATACTGCTGCATCGTATCCCCCTTTTCTATTTAAAACCCGTTATTCGCCATCACTTGTTTGAACCACAGCGCACTTTGTTTGGGAGTCCGTTCCTGTGTGTCGTAATTGATGTGTATAATACCGAAACGTTTGCTGTATCCCCAGGCCCATTCAAAGTTATCGAGGAATGACCAGACAAAATAGCCCTTAAGCTGACCTCCCTCCCCAATAAAGCGATGGCATGCCTTTAAATGTTCCTCAATGTAATGCTGACGCTCAATGTCCTCAATCTTTCCATTCACCAGTTCGTCCTTCATCGCTGCTCCGTTTTCCGTAATCAGGATAGGTAATCCCTTGGTAAAATCCTTCTCAATCCGCGTTAGCAGCTTATAAAAGGATTCAGGGTGAATCTCCCATCCCATATCCGTTACCGGTTCCTCTATGGAAATCTGCTCGACCTGAAGCAACGAAGCGTCTGTAGTCGCTTGAATGATACTGCGGGCGTAGTAGTTGATGCCCAAAAAATCCCCTGGCTGCTGAATCAGCTCCATATCACCAGGCTGTACAAAATCCAATCCGTTCAAGTGCCCCCCGTACCATTCCACCATATCCTCAGGGTATTTCCCGTTAAACAATGGCTCGGCAAACCAACGATTAATAAAACCATCCCGCCGGACAGCAGCGGCTACATCTTCGGGGTGTTCAGAGGCTGCATCGACATGCTCCATGTTTAGCGTAATACCGATGTTGCCCGTCAGGCCCTTTTCCTTGTGTAAGTTCATGGCTATCCCGTGACACATCAGAATATGATGAGCGGCAGTAAAGGCTTCCCTCCAGTTCTCGTGGCCGGGGGCATGCTCGCCTGTACCATAGCCCAAAATAGAGGCGCAGTAGGGCTCATTTATCGTATTCCACCAGCTTATACGCTGTCCAAATCGATCCATGATTACAGAGGCATACGTTTTAAAATGTTGGGTAATCTCTCGCTGCGTCCAACCGCCCTCGTCCTCAATCCACTGCGGTAGATCCCAATGATACAGCGTCAGCATTGGAATTAGCCCGGCCGACTCAATCTCATCCAGCAGACGCTCATAGAAGAGTAGCCCCTGTTCGTTAACCACACCGGGTGCGGGAATAATGCGCGGCCAGGCCACGGAAAAACGGTAATGTAAAAAGCCAAGTTGCTTCATTAATTGCACGTCTTCCTTAAAGCGGTGAAAATGGTCACAAGCCACATCTCCGCAGTCCCCTCCTATCACCTTCCCGGGTGCTCGACAGAAAGTATCCCAAATAGAAGGCGTTCTCCCTTCCTCATCCGCGCCACCTTCAATTTGATAAGAAGAGGTCGAAGTTCCCCACATAAACGTGGTGGGGAATGTATAGGTATTCTCACTCATACTCGGTATCATCCTTTCAGGTATCAAGACTTCACAGCTCCGGCCATTGCACCGCCGACAATAAAGCGCTGGAGGAAAATATACAAAATCACGAGCGGTAGTGTAACAATCAGAATGCCGCAAGCGAGCAGCGGCCAGTTGTTCATGTATTGTCCGTAGAAGGAGAACAATCCCTTGGTCACTGGCTGATAAGCAGGATCAGACAAATAAATAGTAGGACCTATAATGTCATTCCACGCCCCAATAGCTGTCAAAATAATGCCTGTCGCCAACACTGGCTTCATCAGCGGGACAAGAATCGTAAACAAATATCGTGAATATCCGCACCCGTCCATTGCAGCCGCTTCATCCAGCTCTCGGGAGACAGACTTGATATACCCTACAAACATCAGGAAGGCGATGCCGGTACCTGTTGTTTTCAGTAAGATAAAACCAAGCTGTGTATTGTAAAGTCCCAGACTATTAATAAGAGCAAATTGCGGAATCAGAGGATTCGGGAGATACATAGATATCAGGAAAAACACATAAAAGAAGGTACTGAACTTAACGTATCCCCGTGCCAACGGAAAAGCTGCGAACACGGATATAATCAGTGTTAATAACGTAGATACGCCTGTATACAAAATGCTATTCCACATGTATTGAGAGAAGTTCCCTTTCTCCCAAGCATCCATGAAATTTTCCAAATGTAGACTCTTGGCTAGAGCTACAGGATTCATCAAATACTCACTTTGAGTCTTCATGGATACATTAAAAAGGTAAAAAAGAGGGAACACATATAACGAAAGCATGAGCAGTACGATGATGTAGCTCAGTATTTTGGTCCCTTTGGTACTGCTCATTACATTTCCACCTCTCTTCTACGTAAGTAATACAAGGCAATCATCGATACTGTAAATACGAACACGAACTGGATCATAGCAACTGCGGAAGCAAGACCGTAATCTGACGTTCCAGTACCAAAGGCTGTTGCATATACATCAAACGCCAGGGTTGTTGTGTTGAATTTACCACCTGTCAGCACATAAATAATGTCAAAGGTCTGCAAGGCGCCGATAATGGACAGCAGCATATTGACGGTAAAGGACGGTGCAATCATCGGAAAGGTAATATTTTTGAACGCTTTCCATCCAGAGGCACCGTCCATATACCCTGCTTCATATAAGTCACTGGGGATAGATTGGAGTCCGGCTAAGAAAATAGTCATCGAGTAACCCATATACATCCAAATTTGCACAAAAATAATCAACTCAAATGCAATATTGTAATCCCCGAAGAAGTTAGAGCTCGTTCCAAAAAAGTTCATCAAGGCTTGCGCAGGACCCCCAAGCGGATTGGCAAGCAGCTGCCAGATCAGGCCGGATACCGTTACCCCGAGTACAACAGGGAGGAAAAATACAGAGCGATATAACATATCCCCTTTAAGCTTTTTATTAATCAGGACGGCCATGAACAGCCCTACCGCATTTTGAATTACAACCACCGCTACGGCAAAATACAAGGAACGTCCTATAGAAGCGAGACGATCTCCAGAATCGGAGGAGGTGAAGAAAGTTGTGTAATTCTCGAATCCGATAAAACTCCATGTCTGTCCCGGAACCCCGGTAGCATCTGTAAAGGAAAAAAGCACCGTTACCATAGAGGGTCCAAAACCAAGAAGCAAATAGAGCAGAACCGGTATACCCAGCAAAAGATAGGGCATTATCCGGGCCGCACCCTTTCCGAAGGGATACATGTGCCTCACACCTTTTTACATTATTTAAGGTCTTGCAGTTGCCCAATTGTTTTCCTGTAAAATCTATGCATTATTTAGGAGCAGCCGCATCCCAGTCAGCCTGAGATTTCTGAGCAAGTTCCAAAGGCGTCTTTATCGGACCAGCAGGAGCCAAGAATTCTGCATGTGCACTGGCATCCTTAACGTATTGCCCAGCATTCTTACGGTTGATAAACAACTGATCCCAAGAGAGCTTGAAGTTTTCAAGTGACGGCTGAATTTCAGCAACAAAATCACTTTTTATCTTCACATCAGGCTGTGTTGGCAAAAATCCAGCAACGTTCACGAAATCGGTATAGTTCTGCTTCTCAGAAAGCATTTCAAGCCATTTAATCGCATATTCCTTATTCGGTGATTTTTCCAGAACCATCCATGTCATATCGTATTTTCCTGCTAGATTTTTATTTTTGGCAGGATCATTACTACCTGGAATCGGGAAATATCCAAATTTCATCTCTGGATTGGCTGTCTGAATCGTAGTTGCATCCCATGTACCATCCGCAATCATGGCCACACGACCTGAAGCAAACAAGCTTGGCAAGGTTCCATAGTCAATCCCCATAAATCCACTAATGGCGTTGTTCATCAAAATTTGTGATTTTTCCAAAACCTCGAGCTGGACGGGGTCTGTCAGCTTCGTCTTACCTGTCCACAACCCTTTGATATATTCCAGCTGATCATCATGGATAGAGGCTTGAAGCCCTTGGACAGCAAGGTTAATAGGCCATACATCCTTACCGCCAAAACCAAGCGGTTCTACGCCATTATCCTTGAGCACCTTCATCACATTCACCAGTTCGTCCCATGTCGTTGGCACAGTAAGATTATATTTTTCAAAAATCTCTTTGTTGTAAAACAGACCTGTCAGGGCCACCTTTCCCATGTTTACACCGTATACTTTGTCGTTGTAGGTCATGGCATTTTTGACATCTGTAGGATTATAGTTTTTGATAAAAGCTTGATCCGACAGATCTGCAATGAGTCCTCCCTCAATCCACTGCTTCCACATCGGATCAGCTGCTCCCTTAGACCATTCCTGCGGTGCGCCTACGAAGCTGAATTTCAAAGGAATAATGTCTGCATCACCGGTTGAACCAGCATTCATACGCGTTTGCATCAGTTGATCATAAGTTGAATCAGCAGGAACCGTCGTATACTCCACCTGAACATCGGGATACTTCTCTTCAAACTTTTTATTAAATTCCTTTATATAGTTATTAATATTTTCTTGCTGCCAATGAATAATCTTTAACGTGACCTTTTTATTCCCGTTCTGTCCAGCTTCACCACCTTTGCCGCAAGCAGCCAATACCACTATTAAAGCGGTTACAACAAGTAAAGAAAAACACTTTTTCAGCATTGCAAAATTCCCCCTGTACTCTTAGAATAAATGCATTCACTTTTACGAAAGCGGTTTAGTTAATTACAGCTACTATTATGTATCGGATAGCCTGTATTTGTAAATAGAGAATTGTAAATTATCAAATAAAACATAAATCACCGTTATTACTCCTTGAAATATTAGGCAATATCCTTTATTCACACTGTTGACTCACTTCTATGAGGTAGCATAGAATACGAGTAATCATTAAGTTTGAAAAGCAAAGTCAATTTAACTAAATCAGTTTAGTTACGGAGGATTCCATGAATATAAAAACAATAGCTAGCATGGCAGGCGTTTCAGTGGCAACGGTTTCGAAAATCATTAACAATTACACGGACATCAGTGAGGAAACCCGGCAGCGGGTACTTAAAATCATGGAGGAAACAGGCTATAGACCCTCCTCCTCGGCTAAAACGCTTGCTACCAAAAAATCTAATCTGGTAGGCGTTATATTTGCCGGCAAGCTGAATGTTGATTTTAGTCATCCTTTTTTTGTAGATATCATTAATGTCTTCAAAAAACAGATTGGCTTGCTCGGTTACGATCTGCTGTTTTTTTCAAATGAGAAATTTCTGGATAATGGAGAGGACTATTTGGCTCGCTCGAAATATTTTTCAGTGGACGGGTGCATTATTATTGCTGGAGATGAGGTGGAGAAGAGTGTTTTTGATCTCGACGCCAGCCCTATCCCCTGCATCGGTGTCGATATTGAGCTAACCGGAGCTAGTTCCTGCTATATCATGTCCGACAATCAGAAGATTTCAATGAAGGTTGTTGAGCACTTTTACATGAATGGATACCGCGAAATGGGTTTTATAGGCATTGAACGCCCCTCCTTGGTTATTAAAGAGAGAGAGGAGGCTTTTATTGCTTCACTAAAACGGTTTAGTCTTGATGTCAGACCTGAATGGATCGTGTATGGTAAGGACTACGCGGCAGAAGATGGATACCAGATCGCGAAGGCGTGGATACAGCAAGGAAATTTACCAAAAGCTATTTTTGCGGCTACCGACTTACTTGCTTTTGGTGCCATACGTGCTTTCAAGGAAAGCGGCTTGAGGGTACCCGAGGATATTGCTGTAGTGGGATGTGATGATATAGAAGCCTGTCGTTATACCGAACCTCCACTGACGACGGTAAAACAAGACAAGCAAAAAATAGGCCGTCTAGCCGCTATGGTGCTGTTTGACCTGATGAATAAACAAATGAACACGAAATGTATTAAAGTAGAGCCGGAACTAGTCATTCGTAGCTCCTGCGGAGCCCGGCAACATTGGAACCATACGAAGGTCAAGAGTTAGCATATGCCTTAAAAAAGATGACTTCTGATAAATTCAGAAGTCATCTTTTTGCAGTTTAATATTCAGAGACCCAACGCTTAATCTATTACTTGTAGGCCATCGTCGCATTCACAGCCTTTTTCCAGCCTTCATACAAGCTTTCACGTGTTGATTCATCCATATCCGGGGCAAAAGAGGTTTCCACCCTCACCCGCTTGCGAAGTTCATCCGTGCTCTTCCAATATCCAATAGCCAAACCTGCCAGACATGCAGCCCCCAGTGCCGTCGTCTCATGGATAACTGGCCGCTCCACTGTTGCATCCAAAATATCGCTCTGGAATTGCATCAGAAAATTGTTCAATACAGCTCCTCCATCCACCCGCAGCGTCTTCACTGCAATACCTGAATCAATCACCATGGCTGTAAGCACATCCTTGGTCTGATAAGCAAGTGACTCCAATGTGGCGCGAATAAAATGCTCCTTCGTGGTCCCGCGTGTCAAACCGAACATCGCTCCGCGCACCTCGCTATCCCAGTAGGGGCTGCCCAGTCCGACAAAAGCGGGTACAAGATACACTCCTTCTGTAGACGAAACACGGGCGGCATAAGGCTCACTGTCCTTCGCTTCACGGAACATACGCAGCCCGTCTCGCAGCCACTGGATCGCCGACCCCGCTACAAACACACTCCCCTCGAGTGCATATTGTACTTTGCCTTCCTCCAGTCCCCAAGCGATGGTCGTAATCAGGCCGTGCTTGGATTCAACAGGCTGATTCCCCGTATTCATCAGCATGAAGCAGCCTGTGCCGTAAGTATTTTTGATCATCCCTTTTTCGTAACATGCCTGACCAAACAAAGCTGCCTGCTGGTCACCTGCTGCACCGGCGATTGGTACATTCTGACCAAAGAAATGATAATCCACGGTGTGCGCATATACCTCGGAAGAAGGTCTTACCTCAGGTAGCATGATTTTCGGAACACCCAGAATGTCCAGCAGCTCTTCGTCCCACTTTAGTTCATAAATGTTGTACATCAGCGTCCTAGCTGCATTGGAGTAGTCTGTTACATGTGCCGTTCCGCCGGATAATTTCCAGATCAGCCACGAGTCAATCGTACCGAATAACAGGTCACCTCGTTCTGCCTTTTCCCGAGCGCCCTCCACATGGTCCAGTATCCACTTTACTTTAGTGCCTGAAAAATACGGGTCGATCAACAGCCCTGTTTTGCTGTGAAACAGCTCCTCGTGCCCTTGCCGCTTCAATTCTTCACAGATGTCCGAGGTTTGGCGTGATTGCCATACGAGTACGTTATACACAGGCACTCCTGTATTTTTGTCCCACACAGCCACCGATTCTCGCTGATTGGTAATGCCGATGGCAGCCACTTGATTTGCTTTTACACCGGATTCGGAAAGACAGGAGGCAATGACTCCGAGAATAGAGCTCCAGATTTCATTCGCATTCTGCTCTACCCAGCCGGGATGAGGAAAATATTGTGGAAATTCTCGCTGAGCCGAGTACACTACATCTCCTTCGCTATTGAACAAAATCGCTCTTGAGCTTGTCGTTCCCTGATCTAGTGACAAAATATATTTTCCCATTGTTCATCTCTCCCCGTGTAAATCCATCGTTTTTACGCTGTAAGTTTGTGATCCGTTTTATGATTTTTATAAGTACGACTCATACGGAAGGTAATCAAGAGTACAATCACGATGATCCCTAGTAAAATCCAGAAAGCCGGAGTCACACTCCCCTTAAAAACAGCCTGATAAAATAGCCCTGCGAAAGATCCACCCAACAGCGGCCCTACAATGGGCACCCAGGCATATTTCCAATTGGATGCTCCCTTACCGGGAATCGGTAGTAAATAATGCATCAGACGCGGCCCAAAATCTCTCGCTGGATTGATGGCATAGCCCGTTGTGCCTCCAAAGGATAAACCGATACTGACAACCAAAAAACCCACAATCAGCGGTTTCAAGCCCCCTGTAAATGAATTGGCACCAAATGACTGCAGAGCAAGAATAAAGATGAAAGTACCTATCATTTCACTAAGAACGTTGGCAAATGGATGATCAATAGCCGGTCCTGTCGCAAATACACTGAGTTTGGTTGCTGTGTCCTCCGTCTCTTTCCAGTGAGGCCAATAATGCAAAACCACGATTATCGCACCCGCCATGGCCCCGAGAAGCTGAGCCACAATATAGCCGGGAACGTCCTGCCACGGAAAAATGCCCTGAAATGCCAACGCCAGTGTCACTGCCGGATTCAAATGCGCTCCGCTGATTTCACCCACTGCATACACCCCAATAGCAACCGCGAGCCCCCATCCCATTCCAATCACAATCCAGCCGGAAGCGTGAGCAAATGACTTTTTCAGGGACACCCCTGCGCACACTCCGCCACCTAGGGCAATAAGAATCATTGTCCCTATGAATTCGGCTGCGTATGGCGACATACAACCTACCTCCTCAATAGATCATCCGATTTCGATCGCTTTCATCGCGCAAAAAAAGAAAAGCCATCACAAACCAACCCTGTGCTGTACCATGGGTGTCTGCGTGGCTCTCTTGTCTCCGTCACGATTATTAACTTAAATTTGATACTATATAAGCATGTAAGCGATGTCAACTACGGATTTACGTATTTTCATAGCTTAAAATAATCGTTGACCATGTTAGATTCTCCGATTTATGATGTAAAAAAATGGTTTAATGTAAGGGTTTCAGGATGAATACGACACTCCCAAACTCGATGAAGAAGGGAAGAATGTTATGCTGAAATTTCTGCAAAAAATCGGCAAGTCGTTAATGCTTCCAGTAGCCACTCTACCCGCCGCAGGGATTTTGCAAGGATTAGCACTGATTAATTATGAAACGGATATACCACTTGGTCCCGGAGTTGGCGGATTTCTGAATCATTATGTCACTCCTTTTCTGAACGAGGGGGCGGGGGCCATCTTCGGTAACCTTGCGCTCATTTTCTCCATCGGTGTTGCCATTGGTCTGGCAGGCGACGCAGTAGCCGCATTATCGGCAGTCATTGCCTATATGGTGCTGACCCGTATTTTGGCGGCAGTGCCGGGTATATTTGCATATATTCCAGACGACGTCAAGCTGGACATGGGCGTATTGGGTGGTATTTTTATCGGTGGATGGTCTGCTTTTCTGTTTAAAAAATATCACAATATTCAGCTCCCAGATTGGCTTGGCTTCTTCTCGGGCAAACGTTTTGTCCCCATGATCACCGCCTTTACGACCATGATTCTGGCCATTCTGCTCGGTATGATCTGGAGTCCGATACAAGATGGGATTGCAGTCTTCGGCAACTGGATTGTCGGCTTTGGCGGAATCGGATCAATGATATTCATGATTGCCAATCGGCTGCTGATCCCGCTCGGTTTGCATCATGTGTTGAACTCGATCGCATGGTTTCAAATTGGTGACTACACCAATGCTGCCGGTGAGGTCGTTCATGGTGACCTGACGCGTTTTTTCGCAGGCGATACATCGGCGGGTATATTCATGTCCGGCTTCTTCCCCATTATGATGTTCGCTCTCCCAGCAGCAGCCCTCGCATTCATCCATACGGCCAAACCGGAAAAACGTAAAGCCGTCGCTTCCATTTTCATCGGTTCTGCACTGGCATCGTTCCTGACCGGAATTACCGAGCCCCTCGAATTTTCGTTTATGTTCATTGCACCATTGCTTTACGGCGTTCATGCTCTGCTGACAGGCCTGAGCGGCCTGGTCGTATACCTATTGGATGTCAAACTCGGCTTTTCTTTTTCAGCAGGACTCATTGACTATCTGGTCAATATGAAACTCTCCACCCACCCATTGCGAATGATCCCGGTTGGGCTTGTCTTTGCCCTCATCTATTACTTTCTGTTCCGATTTATCATTCTCAAATTCAACCTAAAAACTCCTGGGCGTGAAGATGATGTAGAAGACAGTCTCCTGTCTGAGGTTAACGAAACTATACCCGATGGAAAGGCAAGCACCACATCCGATACTCAGTCCAGTCAGGCAGGCAGAATACTAACCTATCTCGGCGGTTCAGACAATATCCAAAGCATTGATGCCTGCATCACACGGCTGCGTCTTGTCGTCAAAGACGACAAAGCGGTTAATGATCAAGCTCTCAAGCAGCTCGGAGCGTCGGGAATCATCAGGCTTGGTAACGGTACCCTGCAGGTTATTTTCGGGACTCGGTCCGAAATTCTGAAAGATGAAATACAGCGATTGATGTAAGTAAGTTCAGGTTCACAAAAAGGGTATCTCTTCAATCATCGAGATACCCTTTGGGGTTGCCGTCAATACGCCAATAACTTAGATACGCCTAAATTAGGATGTCATATATACGTTGTTATCTGTATTATTTCTTTTAGGCATTTATCTTAGATCGGTGCTTTGCGCTCTTTTTTGTTTCAACAATAACCATTCACGACATACCTTTACCTTTATCTGCGCAAAGGCATAGACGATGCCGAAGGAGCATGCTACAGTCGTCAGATAAACCAAAAGCAGTGCCACAAATAAAGGAAGCTGACTTACCAAATCACCGACCAAGCGCAGCACGATGACCAAAATAAATACGTTCGCTGTAAAGGCCCGGTACGCATAAGTAGATAACCATTTGTAATAGGGAAGTGAACGGGAATTTACGCTGATCAAATGTCTTGCCAGCATGTAAATCAGGAAAATCACTACCAAGCTGTACAAGGTCATGGACGGCTTCAGATAAATCAGATTTCCGAAGGACATATCCTCAAATCCAAAACCGAAAAATTCGTGATTTGTCCAAATGAGAATAAGAAGCATTACCGGAATGAGTATGAACTGAATCCGGCGAAGCACTCCGTCGAACTGTTTCTTATATACCCAAGCGATTCCACCTAGTAAAGCATAAATAAAATAACTAACGAAAAAGCGGTCAAGGTAACGCAGACTAATCGCATATGCTCCTTGGAATACGAAGGTATCGTACATCCATAGCCACGCTCCGAAGATCACGAAGCTCACAATAAGCAGCGGAATGACCCGCTTAGGCTTAGCCAAGTATTTGTAGCAGATGAAAATAAGGACTGGCATCAGCAATTGAAATTGCAACATCATCACCGTGTACCAAAACTGTGATGATGCATTACCGAGCACAAATGACTCGATGAGCGTCCGGAATGATGCAACGTGCTGATTAACCTGAATTTCCGGGAAGAAAATTAAGCCAGCCGCTGCCCACAGTAAATAAGGGATCACGAGCTCCCCGAATTTTTCCTTGTAAAAATGGGATACCTTCGTATGCTGATTATTTTTCACCATCCCATATACAATGGCAAAAATAAAGACTGGCGCAGTATACTTTACTATATTGAAAATGACGCCTAATAAGGCTAGGTTATCGTTAGTGTGTGCATACTTCAGAAACATCCCCAGAACGCTTTGCAAGATCGCTCCGCTGACGGCAAACACCTTTAAGATGTCGCTCTCATTAATATTAATATTCCGCTCTTCAGTGTTTTCCATAATACGCACTTCCCCTTTGACAGCTTGCCTGAAGCCAAATGGTCGTGCATTCCTCCCTTTTGCCGTTGATTATAGCTCCTTATTGCCAAGGATTACGAACGAGCTTGGGACCCGAAGAAGTTCGCAGCACCACAGTGCTGGCCCGTCTCTCAAGAATTTCGCGCAGGACGTAGGCACCGTCTCTTGTCTCCAATTGAATGTCAATTCGAACACCCAGATGCTCCAACTTGTGCACAAGTCTTTCAACTACTGCATAATCAATAACCTCTGAACCATCTATAACAAGGTCAAGATCACTCGTTTCCTTCACAGTCGGGTATTGCGTTACTATTTCGAATCCTGCGCTCCCCGCTGGCCCCCAGCGCCAATCCGCCATCATTTCTGCTAACAAGTCCATCAACTGAAGAACAGGCTGCTGCCGTCTCTCTGTAGGCAAGGAGTTCCACATCTGACGTTTCACTATCGCATAGGGAGACACGAGCTGGGACACCCCCTTCGGGTCCAGGAATGCAGCTTCCCGTTGATTTCGCTCCTGTCCACGTACTCCGACGGGAATACAACCATCCGCCGACGGATCGGCTCGGCGAACGACCACAAAGGGGGTCCGCCTCAGCGAGGCGGTTACCCACTCCTTGTCTTCATATAAGGAGAGATATTTCAAATTGGACACTTCAATCAGATCATGTGGATGGATTACCATTGCTCCAAAAGCGCATCTCGAACGCCACGGGTTGCAGTCCGCCCGCCCGCCATAGCTTCCTTGGTCTGCAATCGGAAGCTAAGGTCGCGGGGCGCTCCTTTTGTACTCTCGATTGCCTCGGAAACGGTCTTTTCCACGATGGCTACATCACTACTCTGTGGATCGTCTGCATGGATACCGCTCAGCATCTGATATAATGCCCCCAGAGTACTGTAGCTACGAACATCGTAGGCCATAGCTGGAACTTTCTTGGTAGCTTCTTCAAGCTCGGCAATCGTCCGCTTGGTAATCCGAGCAGCAGAAGCCTTGGACATGGCCTGAATATTGACCTTGCTGTCATCCAGTGCGATCAAACGATTCGATTGCAGCCCATGCGCGAGGAAGCCCCCGGAAATCGCGTTACCGACAATCACACCGATAACTGGATGGCCTTCTAATCTAGCGGTTGCGTAAGCATCTGCACTTGCAGCCAGGGCAAGACTGATACCGACCATTTCTTCCTTATAGCCATAGGCTTGACTGGGTACATCAATGATGGCAATGATCGGACGTTTGGTTTCTTTTTTCTCATCTTGACGGATTGCGTCCCTGATGATTTGAGCCACCGTCCAGCCTTCAAGCATACCAACCTCACCGTTTCTGACACGCGGGAATCGGTTGGAGGCATTCGGAACAATGGCGATATATCTGCACAGTTGTCCGTTCTTATCCACGTCTGCCGCAAGCACTGAAGGAACATCGCTGATTGGGTGAGCAATGCCCGTCAAGCGGGAGAACCAGCGATAACCTCTACTATCCGACATGTCGGCCGCACCCTCTTTTGCCAGCGGGACAGGCTGCTGCACAGGCTGTATCTGCGTGTAAAATTCGCGATAGCGCTCAGGTGTCCAAGCTTCTGTAGGATCAAGAGTGTTTAACAGGGTCAGATAGAAATCGATTTGCTCTGTTTTAGCAGGCTTCGCCGGTGCCTTGAGCGCAGTATCAATCGCTTCGACAACTGCATCCGTCGTATCTTCCACCATTTCGTCAATCAATCCGGTTTGGAAGCGCTGGTTAGCTCCGATTGTGTTCCAAATCAAGGCTTTGTCGCTTGCATCGAACTCCATGACCCCTGCTTCCTGCTCAATGACCTCCGGCCCGTTCAGACCGAGGCGCGCTTTCTTCGTAGCAATCAGAGTGGTAAACAATTCTGCAGTAATGGACATTCCCCCAAATGCCCCTACGCGGCCCGGGATCAGTCCGATAACAGGAACGTATTTACGCAGGGCAACGATCTGGGTAGCAATCTCCGAAATCGACAACAATCCATAGTTCGCTTCCTGTAGCCGAACACCCCCTGTATCGAAGATCATGACGGGATATAGTTTGTTCCCTCTCTTATTCTCTTCCAGTGCCAGTTCGAGCGCTCCGGAAATTTTGGCCCCGCTGACTTCTCCAATCCCCCCCCCTTGAAAAGCGCCTTCCATCGAAATGATCAAGACCTTCTGTTTGTGTATTTCGCCAAGAGCCAGAATAATCCCGTCGTCGCTCTGAGGAACAATGCCTTGCGGCTCTAGGTGGGGGGATTGGATTTTGTCTAACGGCCCAAGTATCTCACGGAAAGTCCCTTCGTCCAGCAGCGCTTTAGCTCTCTCGCGTCCATTCAGCTCCACAAAACTATTCTGCATAATCCAGCACCTCCAGCACTTGCGTAAATCTAAGCATTACTACACCCGGAGTAGCTCCGAAGTCATGAACTGTAATATTGGCAGTAATCGGATAACGGTTAAAAAAACGGGTCAGAACATTCTCCCATACTTGTTCAAATCCTTCACTGCCTGTTAAAATGCTGACGTTGGTGGTCTGGCCTTTTACAGGCTCTACAATAATCTCCAAATCTCCCGAACCGACAACACCGATATGTGCCGGCTTACAGATGGGCTTCGTAGTCTGGTATTGAAACTGTAATTTTTCCATCCTTCAGAAACACCTCCAATTAAAGTATCAATCGATTAGAAATAATGTGGCAGCTAGCAGATCGGCACTACCTCCGGGTGAGAGTTGTCTAACATTACAATACTCGGACAAGCGGTAGAGCAGCTTTCTGCCCGACTGGGTTCTTAATCCATCTGCTGCAAGGAAGGCTGCGGCCATACTCTGAATCGCCATCAGATCCGTCAACTGACCGCGGTGTAGGATGCAGGTATCATCCACACATGCCACCAAGGCCAATAAAGCTTCTAAGCGTGCTTCGACCTCTGTCTTCCCACAAGCCCTAGCGCGCAGCAAAGCAGGTAAAGCTTCGTCCCGGATGTGCGGAAAGCCTAGCTTCGCTTCTTCCTCTGCCCCCACTACCGCGTATTTCTTCTTAACCGTTCGTCCATTCGTCTGCTGCATCGGACGGTACCGGTCATGGAACGATGCAATTCTTCCTGCAATGCTCATAATCTGATGTGGGTCCCGCTCCCTTGGAAAGGCTGCCCGTGCACTTGTTAAAAGCCCAAGGGCCCAAATGGCACCCTTATGTGTATTGACACCGTTCGTTGCACTGAGCATCACCTTCTCGCCCTCCCGCCCGATTAGAGCGATCTGCTCACGCAAAGTCTGGTCCACCGGGTGAAGGTATGACACAATGGCTATTTCCCGAAACGTATCCTCCAATGCTCTTGCGGATGCAAGCATAAGATCGATGGACATATCAGTATGAGAGCCATTGTCTCTGGCATCGACAAGTCCAGGCTTGGGCGTAAGAAGAGCCTCTTCCATCAGTGCCTTTACAGCTTTGGCAGCCAGAGAAGCCGCGAAAGCTGAATGATTCATCGTGAGCATGGCTTTAAGACCAGCTCCGGAATTTAGCCGGTGGATCATACAATCCGTCTGACCAATCTACGAGATCGTTAATCGTCTGTGCTGCCAGCATCGAGCGCTTGGCTTGTCTGCGCATGATCCCAAGATCCTCCGGATAGGCCACGATCCCTCTGTCACGCAACAGGCTTGCATCGCTTTCATTACTTTCCATTCCTAAAGGTGTTACGCCTCCGATTGCCGCGAGAGCCTTCTTTCTCTCCTCTATGCTGTCCGTCTTGTAGAGGTATGCAATGCCTTCCTCGGTAAGGACGTGGGTGACATCATCCCCGTAAATCATAATTGGCGTAATGGCGAGACCAGATTCATCCTTCACCTTGATGGCATCTAGCGAATCTACAAATACTGGCTTTTTGTTGGCACCGTATGTTTCAACCATCTGCACGACCAATTTCCGGCCTTTGGAGAGTTCCGTCGGGCGCTCGATCATGTCAAGCCAGGCAGGAGTCGCATGTCGCCGCCCCCGAGGATCATGCCCCATATTCGGCGCTCCTCCAAAACCGGACAATCTGCCGGAAGTAACGGTAGACGAATTACCTGCACAGTCCATTTGTAGCGTTGATCCGATAAACATATCTACAGCGAACTGGCCTGCAACCTGACACATCGCGCGGTTGGAGCGCATAGATCCGTCCTTGCCGACGAAGAACACATCTGAACGAGCCGCAATGTATTTCTCCATACCGACCTCGCCTCCAAAGCTGTGAATGCTTTCGACCCAACCCGATTCAATCGCCGGAATCAAAGTTGGATGCGGATTCAGGGCCCAGTGCTTGGCAATCTTCCCTTTCAGGCCAAGCTGTTCACCATAGGTCGGCAGCAAAAGCTCAATCGCTGCAGTATTAAAGCCAATGCCGTGATTAAGCGACTGCACCTGATGTTTTCCATAAATACCCTTGATCGCCATCATGCCCATCAGGATTTGCAGTTCAGTAATATTCTGCGGATCACGGGTAAACAGTGCTTCCAGTGCGTACGGTTTTTCGGCCTGTACAATGACGTCGACCCAGGACGCTGGAATATCGGTTCGCGGCAGCTCATCCACGATTTCGTTAACCTGCACGATTACGATCCCATCCTTGAAAGCCGCTGCTTCCACGATCGTCGGAGTTTCTTCCGTATTGTTTCCGGTATACAGATTGCCCTCGCGATCTGATTTGTCTGCCGCTACCAGCACCACATCTGGAATAAGGTCAATGAAGAGACGTCCGAACAATTCCAAATACGTATGGATGTCACCGAGCTTAAGTATCCCGTCATCAATCATTTGCGCAACACGCAGGCTTTGGGAGCCACTGTAGGAGAAGTCCAGCTTCCCGGCGATGCCCTTCTCGAAAATATCCAAATGTTCGGGTCTTGAAATGCTGGACATAATCATATGCAAATCATGCACTTTGCCAGGATCGACTTCCAGCAGCTTCTGGGAAAGGAAAGACGCTTGCTTCTGGTTATCTCCTTCCAGGACGACCTTCGCGCCTGGATCAATTAGCGCCTCCATCAGGTCGACAATTCGGGAGGAGTCGATGTATTTTCCGTCGAGCCACTTTTCCACCTTTCCTAACTTTTCCTGCTTTTTATCACGTTTTTGTGACCAGGATCGCAGTACTTTATTCATTCTTCTTGCTCCTTCCATTTTCTAATCAGATACTGAGTCGCTTCCAGACCGATCTCGTCCACGGCCATTTGCCGGGTATCCTTGTGGGCTTGCTTGACAAGTCTGGAAAGAGTATGACCCGGCGGCATCTCGATGAAACAGTCAGCTCCCGATTCGACGCAGACAGCCGCCATATCCATCCACCGAACGGGATATGCTACGTTTAGTGCAAGGTCCTCCGCGATTTTTTCCTTGGCTTTCGTCTTTCTGCCCGTATGATTCACCAAATATGGTATTTGAGCGTCCCGCAAAGAAAAAGTGTGTATTTTCAGCAATAGCTTATTGGCTACCTCTGACATCAGCAGGGAGTGTGAAGGAATCGGAACCTTCAGAAACGCCGTTTTAGCGGTCCCAAGCTCTTTCACATGCATAAATGCTTTATTTAACCCTACCAATGATCCGGATACGACGATTTGCTGCTCTGCGTTTATATTCGAGAGGTAGACTGGCGTCGCCTCACTATGGGAGAGAAGCACGGCTTGTTGAACCTCGGCCTGCGTAAGCCCAATAATCACACCCATTCCATAGCCTTCAGGAAAGGTTTCTTCCATCAACCGGGCACGGAGCCATACGATCCGAAGCGCATCCTCGAACGAGAGAACTCCCGCGATGACCGCCGCAGGAAATGCACCAATGGAATGCCCTGCCACGAATTGGGGCCGGATACCCTGCTCGATCAACCGGTAGGCTATTGCCGTCTCCTTAACGAAGAGTGCCATCTGAATCCAGACCGTTGAGCCCATAGCCTCCTCATCATCACGCAGTTCAGTTCCGATGATACTTGTTGCCTTTTTCACATACTCGGGTACATCTTGGAGCATTCCAGGAACCTGTGACCCCTGGCCGGGAAATGTAAAAACGATGTTCAGAATCTCACCACCTTTAGCGGATTCATTTTCTTTACATTGTTAATTGTAAGAAGTGAGTAAATACCTGTAAAATATATATATTCACATATGATCGATAACCTAGTGGTTATAAAGGAGATTTTTCACTATGGATTATTTGCAGCTTAAGTATTTTCAAGTGACCTCGAAGTATGAGCATGTCACACGTGCCGCGAACGAGTTGTTTATCTCACAGCCTGCCTTAAGTAAAATGATTAGAAACCTGGAGACGGAATTGGGTGTGCAGCTATTTGACCGCGAAGGAAAACATATCGTGCTGAATGAATATGGCAAGAAGTTCCTGAAAAGAGTGAACCAGTCGCTATCAGCGCTAGAGCAAGGCGTATCCGAAGTCAAAGAAATGAAGAACGAAAAGGTAGAGGTCATCACGTTATACGTCGCTGTCGGCTCTATGCTATTGCCCAACCTTGTCGGCAAGTTTCGCGATCTCTATCCTCAAATTAGATTCAACCTGACCCAGCACCCTGCGAAGATGAAGAAAGGACCGGCGTACGATTTTGCGATTACGTCCGAAGAGTTGGCGGACAACGAGCATGCGATCCTGCTGGAGGAGGAAATTTTGCTTGGCGTACCAAAATCTCACCCTCTGAGCGTTCAGGACACCGTATTCCTGAAAGATCTAGAGCATGAGAAGTTTATCAGCCTTACACCTGGTAATTCGCTTAGGAAAACAACGGACCTCTTTTTTACTCACATCCCTTTTGAACCCAACATCGTCTTTGAAAGTGATGATCCGGCTACGGTAAGAGGGTTGATTCAAACAGGACTTGGCATCTCCTTTATTCCTTCTATCCTGTGGAGGAACGTCGTAACCGAAGACATTAAGCTGCTTCAAATCAGGGAGCCTCGATGTACGCGAACAATCTATCTGTCCTTTCCTACTGGGGAACTGCACACCGATATAGAGAAATCGTTCTTCGAATTCATCATTAGATTTTTCCAAGATATTGCTCAGCATTGACGATTTAGATACCTTTTGACATAATATCTGCCTTATTGTTTTATCATTCTTCGGATTAGTAAGATCAATATCTTTAGAGTATTTAATTTCTATACATGCTTTGTTTCAATTTTTTTGTTTTTGGTTAAGTCAATGCACATAAATGGGTAACAGCTTCATATGATGGAGCTAAACCATTTACAACTTGTTTAGCAGGCAGATTATCTCAGACAGCAAGGAGGGAAATGATGTGAAAACAGTACAATGGCTGGTATTATGTCTTGCTTTTCTCACGATGTTCAGTGCTTGTAGTGGACCCTCGTTCTCTGAAAGTCAATCATCTGAAACTAATTTGTCAAACGGAAAAAAGATAACGCTTACATTGTGGTACTGGAACCGTTCCATTGACGATGAACTACTCGCCCAGGCGGAAAAACAATTTCCCAACATTGAATTAAAAACTCAAAAAATAGGCGGTGACTTCAAAGCCAAACTGAAGACAACGCTCGCAGCTCGTTCCGGTGAACCAGACATCGTAGCTCTGAACGATTGGATGGTGGAGCTGTTCCCCAGTGCGGATCGTTTTTATGACTTAAGGGAACTCGGAGCAGACCGCTTAAAGGATCAATATTTGGAATGGAAATGGAATCAGGGGATCACTCCTGATGGTAAAATGATCGCATTTCCCATGGATACAGGACCTACCGCCCTCTTCTACCGAAGTGATCTGTTTGAACAAGCAGGCTTGCCTAGTGATCCTGAAAAGGTTAGTGCCTCCATTCGCACATGGGATGATTACATGGCGGCCGGAGAACAACTTCGCCAGAAATTCGGAAGCCGTTCATTTTTGGCTGACAATATTGTAAACGTTTACAATCAGGTACTCGCTCAGCATACAAACCTTTACTTCAAGCCAGATGGCAGCTATATCGGCAATCAATCTCCTGACATCCGTCTGGGCTGGAAAACCGCTGTCGATTTCCACAAGAAGCATCTGCTCGCCAATGCGGATGGCTGGACTCCCGAATGGAACGCTTCAGTCAATAACGGCAAAATCGCCTCTTTTGTAGGGGCTATCTGGATGAAGCAAGTTCTCACAGAGGCCGCGCCGGATACAGCGGGTAAATGGAGAGTCGCCCGTGCTCCTGGAGGAGACGGCAACCTGGGTGGTTCTTTCATTTCTATCCTCAAATCCAGCAAACATCCCAAAGAAGCCTTTGAAGTGCTGACCTGGCTGCAAAACCCGGAACACCAGCTGGAAGCCTACCACAAAATCGGACTGTTCCCGTCCACTCCCGGCGTCTATAACGATCCTATCATGGGGACACCCGAGCCTTTCTTTGGTGGTCAGGCCACCGGACTCATCTTTGCCACCTCCGCACGTAATGTGAAAAGCAGCTATTTCGGCGAGCGCTATCCTGTCATCCACGGCATTGTGACCCGTCGTCTTGCTAATGTCGCCAAGCAGGATGCCAATTCCGATGCATTATGGACGGAAACAATGGATCGAATCGAACGGGAATTACAGCGGTAAAAACAAAATTCAAAAAAGGCGTGTGGACATTATGCTGAGAGAAATCTGGAAGCACCGTGCCGTTTATGCTGCGATCTCGCCGTTTTATCTACTGTTTGGCATCTTTGGACTGTTTCCGATTGGTTTTTCATTATATCTAGCGTTTCACAAATGGGACGGGATCGGAGACATGACCTACAACGGCTGGGGCAACTTTCGCTACCTTGTAACAGATCATGAATTTTGGCAGGCTGTAGGCAACACCTTTGTGATCTGGGTGTATGCAACGATTCCGATGCTATTCTTCGCACTGATTATTGCCTTTCTGCTTTATGCCCCTTTTGTGAAAATGCGCACCTTATGGCGAGTCGGATTCTTCCTACCAAATGTGACGTCTATTGTGGCTGTTGCCATCATATTCGGTGCCTTATTTGCCAACAATTTTGGATTTCTCAACTACCTTCTGCAACTCATGGGGCTACCCATGGTTCAATGGCTGAATGTGCCATGGGGTATCCAAATCGCCATTTCTTCTATGGTCGTATGGAGATGGATGGGCTATAACTCAATCATCTATCTGGCTGGACTCCAGAGTATTCCGCATGTGCTGTATGAGGCCGCCAAAATAGACGGGGCAACCGGAGCGCAAGCTTTTTTCCGCATCACTATCCCCATGCTACGCCCAGTCATTCTGTTTACGGTGATTACGTCCACCATCGGCGGTATGCAGCTCTTCACCGAGCCACAGGTCCTGGTCGGTAATGACGGCGGTTCCGGGGCAAGTGGCATGACCATCGTTTTATACCTGTATCGCGAGTCGTTCATTAACAACTATTTTGGATATGGTGCAGCCGTCGGATGGGGCATGTTCCTCATCATTGCTCTATTCTCCATCATAAACTGGAAACTCGTTCAAGGTAAAAAATAACGATGGGAAGGAGCTTCACAACATGATGCAGACACGCGCAAAATCCTTTGTTTTATATGCTGGATTGTTGGTGGGAATCATCCTGTCGATGTTTCCATTTTACTGGCTGATCGTCATGGCAACCCGTACAACCTCAGACATCTATCGTTTTCCACCACAATTGTGGTTTGGCAGCCACTTCTTGGATAACATAACGAGAGTATTACAACAGATTAATTTTGCCGGAGCCTTTTTTAATACCCTTTTTGTAGCCGGTTCTGTTACCCTATTGGTTCTGTTTTTCGATTCACTAGCAGGTTTTGCATTCGCCAAGTTTGATTTTCCGGGCAAAAAAGTGCTATTTATCGTTCTGCTAGCTACGATGATGGTCCCTTCACAACTTTCGCTTGTCCCCTCCTTTGTCATGATGGCCTCCTTTGGATGGGTAGGTACGTTCAAAGCGCTTATCATCCCGGGGATGGTAAATGCCTTCGGCATTTTCTGGATTCGTCAATATGCGGAAGAATCCATTCCAAAGGAACTGCTGGATGCGGGCCGGATGGACGGATGCAGCTTTTTTCGACTGTACTTGAATGTAGCACTGCCTATTCTACGTCCTGCGTTCGCTTTTCTCGGCGCGTTTACCTTTATAGGAGCCTGGAATGATTATTTATGGCCGCTAATCGTCTTAACGGATGAGCGTAAATTCACGCTCCAGATTGCACTGTCACAATTGAACGGGATTTACAATACGGATTATGCGATGGTCATTGCGGGCACCCTGCTGGCTGTACTGCCACTTATTATTTTATTTCTTTTCATTAGCCGCCAGTTTATTTCCGATCTTGCCGCCGGAGCGGTCAAAGATTAGATTTACTTGAATTCCCTTATTCATTTCATGTATAATAGTTAATCGTCATTTCAAATAGCTTACATGATGAAGTTAGGTATCCAACAGGCAATCAGGTTAAGCGATTTACGATTTGAACATGAACAATGAAGAACTGAGGGAAACTTACCAGATGAACAAATTCACATATTATAACCCCACCAAATTAATTTTTGGAGACAATCAAATTGAAGAACTCCAGCAGGAACTGCTGAATTACGGCAAAAACATTTTGCTGGTATATGGAGGCGGAAGTGTCAAACGAAATGGTCTATATGACCAGGTATTAAACGCGTTAGAACCGCTACATCTGAACATTCATGAATTGTCCGGCGTAGAACCGAATCCGCGCTTGTCCACCGTTAAGAAGGGTATCGACATTTGCCGAAATGAAAAAATCGACTTCTTACTTGCTGTAGGCGGTGGAAGCGTTATTGATTGCACCAAAGCCATCGCAGCAGGGGCTGAATATGACGGCGATGTGTGGGATATTATCAACAAAAAGCACATGCCGACCCAGGCTCTGCCATTCGGCACCATCCTCACACTCGCCGCCACCGGTTCAGAAATGAATCCGGATTCTGTTATCACCAACTGGGAAACGAACGAAAAATACGTATGGGGCAGCGCGGTAACGCATCCGAAATTCTCGATTCTGGACCCAAAAAACACCTTCTCTGTGCCACGTGATCAGACGGTATATGGCATGGTGGATATGATGAGCCATGTGTTTGAACAATATTTTCACAATGTTAAAAATACACCGTTGCAAGATCGTATGTGCTTTTCCGTGTTGCAAACCGTGATCGAAACTGCACCTAAGCTGCTGGAGGATTTGCACAACTACGAGCATCGTGAAACGATTTTATATGCCGGAACGATTGCCCTTAACGGAACACTACAAATGGGCTACTTCGGGGACTGGGCTTCGCATACGATTGAACATGCATTATCCGCTGTATATGATATTCCTCATGCTGGCGGTCTGGCGATCCTGTTCCCCAACTGGATGAGACATACGGTGGATCAGGATGCTGCACGCATGAAGCGGCTGATGCTCAGCATGTTTGATTTAGATACCACTGGTAAAACGGATAAGGAAATTGCTTTGGAGGGGATTGATCGCCTGAGTGCATTCTGGACAAGTCTCGGTGCCCCTTCCACCCTGGCCGATTACAATATTAATGATGAGCAATTGGAAAAAGTCGCAAACATTGCAGCCCGTGAAATGGAATACGGAGGCTTCGGTAATTATAAAAAGCTGAACCAAGAAGATATTTCAGCTATTTTGCACGCATCGTTATAACATTCAAAAGGGAGTGTCCTCAAGCCTGTGATGACTGAGGGCACTCCCTTTTGGAATTTATGAATTAACCGTTTGTCCTTTTTCTTCTACTTGGATAGCTGCCCCTACACTGGCACCTGCAAGAATGCCCTTTTTCTTACTAGAATTCAGAGAATCCATATAGGTTCGGGTTTCTGCGACTACAATTCCTGATAAGCCGAGCAGGGCAATCAGGTTCGGGAAAGCCATCATTGCGTTAAAGATATCTGCCAGCAGCCAAATCGCATCCAGTTTAATGAACGCGCCCCCGGCAACCAGTAGGATGAACAGATAGCGGTATGGCTTAATCCACTTGACCCCAAGCAAATATTCAACACAGCGTTCCCCGTAATAGTTCCAGCCGAGCATGGTGGTGAACGCAAACATAATCAGAATGATTGTGAGCAGTTCTGCCCCCAGCGGGAATGCGCTGGAAAATGCTTGCTGAGTCATCAGGCCCGCATCGGTAGGCCCGCTCCACACACCACTAACCAGTAGCGTCAACCCGGTCATCACACAAATAACCATCGTATCAATAAACACGCCTGTCATGGAAATTAGCCCTTGCTCCGCAGGCCATTTGGTTTTGGCAGCTGCGGCTGCAATCGGTGCGCTTCCCAATCCGGCCTCATTGGCAAAAATACCTCTGGCTACCCCACTTCGCATCGCCAGCATAATCGTAGCTCCGGCAAATCCGCCCGTTGCAGATGTAGTTGAAAATGCCGAATGGAGCACCAGCGCAATTGCGGCAGGTAGTTGGTCAGCAAACCGAATCAGTACGATGAGACAGATCAGTACGTACAAGCCTGTTTTAAAAGGAACGACCTTCGTCGATACCTTGGCAATGCTTTTGAGTCCTCCAATAGTAACAAGTCCTGTAAGGATAGCAATAATCAGTGCCGTTACAATGGGCGGAACGCCAAAACTGTTTTCGGTCGAAGATACAATCGCTTTGACCTGCGGAAACGTTCCAATCCCGAACAACGCTACCAGCATGCCCGAAAAAGCAAACAGCATCGCCAGCGGTTTAAAACGGCGTCCCAGACCTTTCTCAATATAATACATCGGGCCGCCGGAAAATTGCCCATTCCGATCCTTCACCCGGTATTTTACCGCAAGTACACCTTCCGCATATTTCGTCGCCATCCCAAAAAAGGCTGCAACGACCATCCAGAACAAGGCACCCGGCCCGCCCAGCTTAATGGCTGTCGCTACGCCGACAATACTTCCTGTGCCAACTGTAGCCGCCAACGCTGTACTCAAAGCCGCAAAACTACTTACATCCCCGCTGCCTTCATTCGGGGCCTTACCGATCAGCTTGATCGCCAGGGGCAGGCGGAATACCTGCAGCATCTTCAAACGTATGGTCAGCCACAACCCCGTTCCCATGACAAGAATGATGAGAGGCGCCCCCCATATCCAACTGCTAATCGCTTCTAACACATGTACCAAATTCATTTCAACCCGCTCCTCCAGCATATTAGAAAACAAAAAAGAGTCAAATCCGCTGATTCGACTCCTGGAGAGGTTAAAGGCACGAAAAAATACAACCATCTTGCGCAGGTTTCTGCCTCTAATAGCTTATAAAAAAGCCTAGGGCATTCCCTGTCACAGGTTATTCGCGTCTCTGTCCTTTTGCCTGAGAGTTTAAGCAGATGTTCTCTGCGGTGCACCTTCGGCGCCCAATTAAGGGTCTCTCCAGAGTTCTGTCCGTTTACGGTCCCCGCTTGTTGCTGTAATCAGCCTAAGCACCTGAGAGTTTTGCCCCTTCGGTCGGAACTTTCGTTCCATCTCCCGCAAACATCAACCAGACATATGAAATTTTTATTTATTATACAGAAAACTTTCAGCTTATTACAAGTGAAAAGTTTGTGAAGCCCTCTGAAACATTATTATTATGTCTATCAAAAAAAGCGGGTACAGCAGATTGCATCCTTAGGATGTCCTCTGCTATACCCGCCCGAGAAAATTTGGAATTACAATTCTTCACCATTGGTTGCTATCACATTTTTATACCAGTTAAATGAGTCCTTTTTGGAGCGTTTGAGCGTTCCGTTACCGTCATCATCCAGATCAACGTAAATAAATCCGTAGCGCTTGGACATTTCGGAAGTAGACATGCTCACAAGGTCGATAGGACCCCAGCTGGTGTAACCAATCAGATCAACACCGTCGGCAATCGCTTCCTTCATTTGGACAATATGCTGACGCAAGTAATCAATGCGATACGTATCATGCACAGAGCCGTCTTCTTCCACCTTATCATACGCACCCAAACCATTTTCCACGATGAACAGCGGCTTTTGGTAGCGGTCATAAAACGTGTTCAGCGTAACACGCAGGCCGATCGGATCGATCTGCCATCCCCAGTCAGAGGACTGTAAATATGGATTTTTCACGCCGCCAATCAGGTTTCCTGCTGCTTTTTCGCCTTCTGGACCTGCAGATACGGTCAAGGTCATGTAGTAGCTGAATGAGATATAATCGACCGTGTTATTTTTTAAAATTTCGGCATCGCCTGGTTCTGTGTGTATAACAACATTATTTTCTTCAAAATAACGATTCATGTAGTTGGAATATTCCCCACGGGCATGCACATCCGTAAAGAACAGGTTCATCTGATTTTCATGCTGGGCTTTCAGTATATCCTCTGGATTACACGTATGTGGGTAGCTTTCCAAACGAGCCAGCATACAGCCGATTTGAGAGCCCGGGATGATCTCATGTCCTCGTTTTGTCGCCAGTGCACTAGCTACAAATTGATGATGCAGTGCTTGATATATCGCTTGCTGCTTGTTTTCTACGCGGTCAATGACCACCCCGCCACCGGTAAACGGACTCATGGTCATTACATTGATTTCATTAAAGGTCAGCCAGTATTTTACTTTATCCTTATAACGCGTGAACACAGTTTCGGCATAATTTACGTAGTGCTGTATAACTTCACGACCCAGCCAGCCATTATACTTCTGAGTCAAACCCAGCGGTGTCTCATAATGTGACAATGTTACCAGCGGTTCAATACCATATTTGCGCAGCTCATCAAATACATTGTCGTAGAATTGCAGTCCCGCTTCATTCGGCTCGGCATCATAGCCATTTGGGAAAATCCGCGACCAGTTGATGGACATACGAAATACCTTAAAGCCCATTTCCGCGAACAATGCAATATCTTCTTTGTAGTGGTGGAAGAAGTCCACACCTTCACGTTTTGGAAAACGGGCATTGACTTTGCCTGCCAAAATGTCTTCGAGTCGCTCGGACGAAATCTCCATAGCATGATCGTTCTTGCGCTCTGCTTTGGGTACATAGGCAACCATGTCGGCACTGGACAATCCTTTTCCATCTACGTCAAAAGCACCTTCCAATTGGTTGGCTGCGGTTGCACCACCCCACAAGAAGTTTTTCGGAAATCCTTTTAGCGTCTTCGTCATGGTATAAAAACCTCTTTCCGTATTTAAGATATTTACTTTGGTCAAGTAATCCCATCAAGTGCTGCAAATGTGAATCAATACCTAACGGTAACCGTTCTTCCTTTGAAAAGGATTGACAGATGCTTTAAAATAGACGTAATGCCTTCATAAGCATCCTAATCGTTGTAACGCGTTTCATGTCAAGTATTTTTTCTTATGTGAGGAGAAGCACCATGTCGAATCTTGATCAAATTGCAAAACTGGCGGGCTTTTCCAAAGCTACGGTATCCAGAGTATTAAATCAGTCACCCCATGTCAGTCACGAAACAAGAACTAAGATTTTGAAAATCATGCAGGAATTGGATTATGTTCCTAATCGGAATGCCATTTCTCTATCCAAGGGTCAGACGCTTCAGATCGGTATCATTACTTCAACTATTAATGAAATTGTTCTCGCTTTTCTGGACAGCTTTGTGGAAGTAGCCGGCCAGTATGAATTCCAAACCATTATTTATACTTCGGGAGAAGACAAAAAGAAAGAGCTTCAAGCCTTTGAGGATTTAAAAAGAAAAAGAGTCGATGCGCTGGTCATCATTTCCTGCGTGAATGACACTGATTTTTTGAGTACCTATTGCAAATATGGCCCGATCGTTTCGTGGCAACGAATGGAGCATACCGATATTCGCTCCGTCGCTATGGATCAGTATGAAGGATATATGTTAGCGCTAAAACATTTGATACAAAAAGGCTATACTCGTATAGCCAATGCTTTTGGTCGTCCGAGCAGCATCAATACCCATAGCAGACAACGAGCCTACGAACAGATCATGAGTGAGCACAATCTGCCAGTGTTGCAACACTGGAATCACTCTTCTATTTATAATATCCGTGATGGCGAACAGGTCGTACGGGATTTGTTACAGCGTCGGGAAGAATTTCCAGAGGCTATTTTATGTGCTAACGATTATGTAGCAGTGGGCATTCTCTGCGAAGCACGCAGACAACGGCTGAACGTACCGGAAGATCTGGCGATTGTCGGATTCGATAACACGGAGCTGGCGCATACGATGGGGATTACAACGATTCAAAATCCCATCATGGCTCAAGCACAAAATGCTTTTTTCATGCTTTCCCCTCAGCTGATTGGACGCCAAATGGAGCTTCATTCGCTAGAGTACTGCCTCATTGAACGTACGACCACGTAAGGTAACGATTTACTTGCAAATTAGGCAAAAGGGCCTTGATATGAAATATTTTTTGTCGAATCAGAATAAAATATGTTGAAATCGCTTTTTTTTGTGCTACAATAGCACTATATCGAAGGATTGTGACCGGTGATGCGGGCAATGCCTGAGTTCAATTGAGTGCTATTGCTAACAATAGTGTTGAATTGTGCTTAGGCATTTTTTATTGGTAAAGGATGGGAGGGGGAACTTCAATGATTATTGAGAAGGTGCTCAATAACAACGTCCTATTGACTAAAAACGATAAAGGCAAAGAGGTCATCGTGATGGGAAGAGGTATTTCCTTCAAAAAGGTGGCTGGCGATCAAGTCGATGATGATAAAATAGATAAGATTTTCATGTTAAATGAAAACGAGTTCACGGCTAAACTAACTGAACTGCTGAACGATATTCCAGTGTCTCATCTGGAGGTCGTGAATGAAATCGTAACCCATGCAACGGAAGTGCTGGATACGGAGTTAAGCGATAATATTTATTTAACATTGACCGACCATATTCATTTTGCCATACAACGGCAAGAAAAAGGACTGGCACTCCAAAACGCGATGCTGTATGAAATTAAACGCTTTTACAAAAAAGAATTTGCAGTTGGACTGGATGCTCTCCAAAAAATTGAAAATACGCTCGGAGTAAAATTGGGCGAAGATGAAGCGGGATTTATTGCATTGCATATGGTGAATGCACGGATCGACGGTAACGAAATGAAATCTACACTGAAAATGACCGAGATTGTCCAACATATATTGAACATTATTACGTATCATTACGGAATTGTGCTGGATGAGTCTTCTTTTAGCTATTCGAGATTTTTGACACATTTGCAATATTTTGCGATGCGAGTGATTCGCAAAGAAGTCATTCACAGTGGTGAAGAATTTTTGTACAACCAGGTGAAGCAGACGTATACCGAAGCTTTTGCTTGTGCCCAAAAGATCAATGAGTATCTGGAAAAAACATACGATCAATATTTAAGCAAGGATGAATACGTATATCTAACTATCCATATTCATCGGGTAACTGAGCGTAATAACATATAAGATTAACAACTTCATATCCTCATCGTTCATGGATTGTGACTGGTAAGGCAGGCAAAACCTAAACTGATGGTGAAATCGACGTTCCTCTATAGGAGAGTGCGTAGTTTTCACCACGAGTTTAGGTTTTTCTTGTTTACAAGTTTAAAAAGGTGCACGCCGGCGCATCTTAGCAACAGATGTAAACAGTAAATCCTATCAGTAGCAAGAATAACCCATAAGGAGTTCTGAACATGAGTGATAAAGAACTATCTAAAAAAATAGTGACCCTCGTTGGTGGCGAAGAGAATGTCAATTCGGTATTCCATTGCGCTACACGCTTGAGATTTAAATTAAATGATCGTACAAAAGCAGACAAAGCCGCACTGGAAGCAACCCCTGGTGTCATTACAGTAGTGGAAAGCAGCGGCCAGTTTCAAGTGGTCATCGGTAACAATGTAGGTCAAGTGTTTGAGCATATGATGGCAGAAACGAATTTGCAGGATGCAGACAATCCTAATGCCAAAAAAGAAGAATCTTCTGAAAAAACGAATTTTCTTGGCAAAGCGGTCGATATCATTTCCAGCATTTTTTCTCCCATTCTCGGTGCTCTTGCCGGGGCAGGTTTGCTTAAAGGGCTACTGGCGTTAATTTTATCTTTTCAATGGATTAATGATAAAAGCGGTACGTACCTGATCCTAAGTGCAGCTTCCGACAGTGTTTTCTATTTTCTACCTGTGTTTTTGGCTATTACATCGTCCCGTAAATTTAAGACAAACACCTTTGTATCGGTGGCAATCGCTGGAGCTCTGGTCTATCCAGCAGTTATAACGGCGGTAAGCAACCCAGAAAGATTGGCGTTTTTAGGTATTCCGATCATTCTGATTAATTACAGTTCCAGTGTCATTCCAATTATTCTCGCGGTCTGGGTTCAGTCCTATGTGGAGCGCTGGTTCAATTCCTTTATCCATCAATCGGTTAAAAACATTATCGTGCCGATGCTTTCGCTCCTGGTCGTTATTCCGTTAACATTTCTGGCCTTTGGTCCAGTAGGTAACCTGATCAGTCAGGGCTTGGCAAACGGTTTTACATGGGTATACAATTTAAGCCCACTAATTGCCGGGGCTGTTGCCGGGGCATTCTGGCAAGTGTTTGTTATTTTCGGCGTACACTGGGGCTTCGTTCCGGTCATGCTGTCGAATATTGCAACATTGGGCTATGACACGATGCTTCCGATGCTTACAGCAGCCGTACTTTCTCAGGCTGGTGCAACATTGGGGGTATTCCTGAAATCCCGGAACACTCAGATGAAGGCTTTGGCAGGTTCCTCTACGCTGGCCGCTATTTTCGGGATTACAGAACCAACAATTTATGGCATAACTTTGAAATTGAAAAAGCCGTTCATTTATGCTTGTATTTCCGGGGCAATCGGCGGGGCGATTATCGCTTCTGGCGGAGCGCACGCACAATCCTTTGCATTACCGGGTCTACTGGCGTTGCCGACTTATTTCGGACCTGGATTCTTGTGGGTAGTCATCGGTTTGCTCGTTGCCTTTGTACTTGCAGTTGTATTGGTTATGATTTTGGGCTTTGATGATCCAAAAGAAGAAACTGCAAAAACAGAAGCTGCACCCGTAAAGAAAGAAGTGGCAATCGAGAAAGAAATTCTCGTAAGCCCACTGCAAGGTAAAGTATTGCCTTTGGAACAATCTTCTGATGTTGCTTTTGCTTCAGGTGCTATGGGGAAAGGTATCCTCATTGATCCTACAGAGGGTGTGCTGACATCTCCTGTCAATGGAACGATTACGACAGTATTCCCGACCGGACATGCCATCGGTATTACTTCCAATGACGGAGCAGAAATTCTGATTCACGTGGGTGTTAATACAGTGAAGCTGAAAGGACAATTCTTTGACAAGCGCGTCAAGGAAGGCGATATAGTTAAGCAAGGACAACTGTTGCTTGAATTTGATATCGAGCAAATTAAGGCAGCAGGCTATACTACGGCTACGCCGATTATCGTAACAAATTCCGCTCAATACCTGGATGTGTTGAACACAATGGAAACTGAAGTGAAGCGTGAGGATTACTTGTTGACTGTTGTGGTCTAACGTTTAACTTTCAGACTAGAGCATTTTGCATAAATCCCAGGAGCGTTTTCAAATCAGCAGTATATAGATCGAAACGCTTTAGTTCGTCTATATACTGTACTTACAAGCGTTGGGAATCGAATTATGCAAAATGCTGATTAAAGAAGCTTTCCCCATGGAAAGCTTCTTTTTTTATACATAATGAGACAAGTGTTACAGCGAAAAATGGAAATATCATTTATTGTAAGTGTAAGAATGTAAAAAAAGGAGGATTTCTGTGAAAAAAGGATATATCGCCGGGTTAAGTGTCATTGTGTTGCTTATCATTGGTATCGCTATTTCAGCTGTAGTTAAATTTCAAGACCTAGAGCAGGTTGTTCTACAAAAAGACAAAGAAATCCAAGCGAGCAAAAGCAATTACCCAGAAATATATGACCACTTGAATGCGGTTACATTTGATGGTTTTAAGAGTTTGATTCAACAGGATCAAAGTGTATTTGTCTATGTCGGCAGACCGAGTTGTGGCGACTGCAATCGGTTTGAGCCTAACTTTAACAAGATGATCGAACAGTATAATCTAGGCTCTAAAATTACTTTTTTGAACGTTCACAAAATCCATAAGGACAAGCCCCAATGGAATAAATTCAAAGAGGATTACAACGTTAAATACACCCCCACCATTGCAGAATTCAGAAACGGCAAGCTGGTTGATAAAATAGAATGGACGCCTAAAAGAGATCTCAGTACAGACGCTGTAAAAGAGTGGCTGACCTCCAAGAAACTTATTTTATAAGTCTCTTTTCTATCCATTTCATTACGCACACAAAGAACTGTTTATGCAAAAAAAGGTATTCATTCGTGTAGCGCATGAATACCTTTTTTAGGAATGTACAGGTCATCTAAGCTCTAATAAAAAATAGTTCCTACTACTCTTCACTGCCTTCTGATAAACCTCGTTCGTATCTATCAGTCCCTATATTGTAGACACTTCATAGAGTATGATCGTCAATCGAATCAGGAAATTCATATCGGATAATATCCGTTTCGGATACGATATGTCCGATTTGTGACTCAATGAATTCTAAATCTCCCTCTACTGCCCCTATAAAATGCTTTGTACCGGGTTCTATGACGATGACCTCACCAGGGCTGACTGTCTGTGTCACGCCATTGATAGAGACACTCCCGGTTCCAGAAACTATAGTCCAAACTTCTTTACGAAACTGATGCTCATGATAGCTGATAAATCTCCCATTTGAAATGACCACGCGTTTGGTCACTGTCTGCAATCCACTTGCCGCCTGTTGATGGGATAATACGGTTTGCTTTCCCCAGAAGCGCTCCTCAAAACGCGGGCCGATTTCAATTTCTGCCACCATATCCTTAATTCCTGTTGACGACTGTCGATCCGTAACCAGCACGCCATCTGGACCAGCAACGACAATAATGTCTGGAACATTCCAGATGCTAACCGGAATCTCCAGTTCATTGATGATATGCGAGTCATGTGAAGCTTCTGAAATATATCCCGGGCCACTCAGCTTCGAACTTACTTCCCGTACCAAAGAATCCCATGTGCCCAAGTCTCTCCACTCTCCATGATAGGGAAGCACGGAGAGCTTATGAGTATGCTCTACTACCGCAATATCGAAGCTAGTTTTAGGTAAGTCTGCGTAATTTGTCGAAAGAGATTCATAGTCGGCTGGTAAACCCATTTGCTCCAGAATATCCAACAAAAAGCCCAGTCTAAAAGCAAACACCCCGCAATTCCATAAGGCCCCTTCACGGATCAACGCTTCTGAACGGATCAGATCCGGCTTTTCAACAAATGAACTAACCCTGTAATATGGCTGGTCAAGTGAAGGAGAGGCTGAAGGCACAATATATCCGTATTTATCTGAGGGCTCCGTTGGGGCAGCCCCCATTAATGCGATATGGCTTCCTGATTGCTCTAATATCGAAGGAAGCCTACGCAGATGCTCGAAAAATTCATCCCCCGCATACCCGTCCACAGGCATGACCCCTACGATCTCATCGCGTGATGCACCTGCAACGTCATGCAAGTAGGCCGTAGCCAGGGAAATGGCCGGGAAGGTATCCCGTTGAGTCGGCTCCTCAATAACTACAGCATCTCCGCCAATTTGCCCCCGAATCAGCTCGGCCTGAGTTCCACTCGTTGAAAAATAGGCCTCATCTGCCAAATTCGCCTCATCTAATTGCCTCCATATTCGTTGCAGCATGCTTTCTGGACGTTCATCATGACGTAAAATAGAAAGAAACTGCTTGGGGCGGTTCACATTGGATAAGGGCCATAGACGTTTACCCGAACCTCCAGATAATAAAATCATTCGCAAAGATGCAACCTTCTTCCTCTAAATTAATATTTTTCTTTCATTATAGGACTGTTCGATTTTCGCATTTCTGCCGAATACATAAGTATGTATTATCGTGGAAAATACATACTTATGCAATGTAATTGTATCTTTATCCGTACAGGAGATGTCAGTCATGCCCATAAAAATACTCATCATTGAAGATCAAAAAAGTTTGGCAGATATGATTGCTCTTCATCTGCAGGAGGAAGGCTATCATACCGAACTTATCTATGACTCTAAACTTGCAATTCCTACACTTATGCGTTTTAAGCCCGATATTATTGTGACCGCTCTAATGTTTTCCGGTAAAGTCGAATGTGCGCTGATCAGCCAAATCCGTCAATTTACTACGGTCCCTATGCTGGTTATCTCTAATAACACCCTGCTGAATATAAGAATAAAGGCTCTGGACGACGGAGCAGATGACTTCTTATGCAAACCATTCAGCCTGATAGAGTTAAATGCCCGCATCAAAGCCCTGCTGCGCCGCTGCGGCCCCAACATGCCCATTGAATCGCAAACGGTAACTCAAAAGCTTAAAAAGGTAAGAGTGTGGGTGAATGATTACCGTCATAGCCTGTTAGTCGATGACCAAGAAATAGAAGTCACTCAAATTGAATTTTCCATTATAAAAGAGATGTCCTGCAATCCAGGTAAAGTCTTTACCCGCAGCGAGCTGATGGATCGGATCAAAGGCGGAGATGGCGCTTATCTGGATCGTACCATCGACGTACATATTTCCAGCCTTCGCAAAAAAATAGAACGTGACCCTAAAAATCCTCAGCATATCCGTACCGTCTGGGGCAGAGGCTACAAATATGAGATGTAGCCGTATCATGGCTACCCATTTCCCCACTGAGCAGCTTGCTTTTTATGAAAGATTTCGCTTCTTCCATCGCCGATAAGGAAGAAAACAAGCTGCTCCACCCAGTATCCCTATGAGGAACAGTACCCAGCCGAAACGGTAGGCGGAAGCCAGAATAACGACGACTTTCCCGTTCCCGTTACCATTGGTAATGAATCCGGTAGTCACTCCATTGACGGACAGACGGGCTCGCTGATTTTCGCTACCTAGCCTGAACTCCCACAGTGGATTGGGTGATTCGGTCTCCCGGATCAGCACCTGTTCATGCGTTGGATTATATAGCGTAAAACTGCGTTCCATGGAATTTTCACGAGTTGCCTGAATGCTCTCCGATGCATGTGGAGCCATAAAAAAGGTATCCATATCCGATCCCTCAAACAACGTAAACTGATCCACTGTAATCATGGCTTGATAAGGGATGATGGAATATTGCTTCATTTGAAATAAGCCTGACTGCTTCTTGTGCGCATGCGCCAAAATCTGAAACTGCATCAAGGCAGTTCCTGCCGGAGCCTTCACAATTTGATCATAATGATTCCATTGTTCCTTATCTCTCTCCTCCACCTCATCAATATAGGAGGTTTGGAGAACCTGGGACGCTTTATTCAAAAAAATGACCTTCATATGCCGACTTCCAATTTGTTCTGATCGCGCATCCAACTGAACGGCATACTCTTGCAGCGGCTCTGCCTTCATTTTCTTGGACGCATAAATATTCCAGTCACAGGAATAGCTAGGTGCGTAACGGATAGAGAGTCCTTCGTCCTTGATTGACAGATTCGTCTGCCCAGGTCGAATATCCGCCACACATCCGACATCCGTCGTGCTCAATGATTCCTTCGTATCCTCCCCCGGCATCACCGTCACTTCCTGCGCAGCCATTCGATGAATATCTCCAAAACGGCTCAATGACGGCACCTGACTATCCAGCACAAGGGTTAAGCGATACTTCCCCTTGGTTAGGAACAGATTTTTAAATTCGACTCGGCCGTAGTCATTCAGCAGACCGGGAATTTGTATGATTTTCTTGGCAAAACCATCCTGATCGGGCACCGTTTCAATAACCTGCTTTTCGGATAAAGAGGTCGCGGGTAGCCGCTTATACGACTCCTTCGTACGAATCGTTCTGGTCAGCACCTTTCCCGTCTCTTCATTCGTCCACTTCATCGTTAATGACCCCTGGTACCCAGCGGGGAGATTAGCCAAAATAGCTGTGGCATAGGTTCCCGTTTTGGCGACTTCCACATCCCTGCTTAACGTCCCCTTCTGATAGCTGATCCCCCGCCCCATACTAAGTCTTGGTAAAGCACGTTCCGTCTGTACATTCCCTTGTGCGTTAAAATCGCTCTCTGCCTCCAAGGTGAAAAAAAGCTTGCCCCGCTTCAATGCCTGCTCCACTGGAAAAGATAGCTGATCTAGCTGATCCACAGGGACAATCGCAAATTGATTGATCGCATTAAAGCCTTGCAGGTTATTAACCGTGACTGGAGTATCTCCTTTTGGAAAAACATGTTCTCCCAGATCCACCCATTGAAATTGGTTTAAACCATCATCCTGAGTCTTGATACTAACCACTTTGTCCGGCAGTGTGACTTGCAGTTTCCCGCCTGCCTTATTCATAAACACTCTAGCATATACATGCGAGGTTTGAGGTTGATCCAGTTTTTTGTGCATCGTAAACGTATTAGGCTTGCTATATTGCCCCAAATCACGCAGCTGGATATCATGAATCCACCAGTAATTTTTTTGCTGTGGACGCTGTAGGGTTAACAAATCCATTCGCATCCAATAGCTACCGGGCGGCGACACGTATTCCCCGTAAAATTTCACACTGTCAAAATTATATCCCTCCGAAGGCGCCACGACATAGCTAACCCCCAGTTCACGCATTTGCTTATCGTAAAATCTCATTTTCACATGCATTTTGTTCGTTCCGCGACCGGAAACAGTAATTTGGAACTGATACGGATTATTTTCCTTGGCTTCCAGCAAACCCGATCTAGCGACCTGCCATATATTACTCGGGTCTCCCTTCATAATTTCGCCGTGCAGAGTTGGCACATCATTCAATTCCTCACGGGGATTAGCCTGCACACTGAACAACTGCGGATTATCCGGCTTGAAGAAGGTTTCGGTCCGCAACATGGAATCAAAGTCCACGACCGTCTTCCCTTCGATACTGCTCATCTGATACGGGGCCACATCCAGCTTCTTACTGGCAAAGGTGACCGCAATCCCTGCATCCATTTCCATATCGAACGGAAAGTTCCGTATATTTTGGGAGGATAAATACCATAACCAATCGTTAGTCGAGGCAAAGGTTTTGGACCATTTTAAAAAGGCATTACCATCCTCAATGGCATCAAAAGGGCGTAAGTAATCCTCGGCTGGAAGCTGTGACAACAACAAGTCATTAAAGGACGCCGCTTCCACATAATCCCCTTTGTTAATCGTCTGGATGGTTTTTAGCTCAGGCTTTAACGCACTGAACAGCACCCCAAAGCGGCTAAAATCAAAACCAGGCAGATGACTGTAGCTCTCCAATCGGCTAAAACCGTAAGGTGTTACAATTTTACTCGCAAGGATGTTCATATAGGGCGGTGTCTGATCGAGATTGAATATGGAAAATAGCCCGTTCTGGTACGTACGTTTCAGCCCGGTCTGACCTTCCAGCTGAGACAGGTGGAAATCCTGCCGCTTCTCCTGCCCCACATATTCATCATGGTAGACCAACTGATTGACCCCAAAGGTAGAGAACAGCCAGCCTAATCGGGAGCTTAATCCATTGTCCATGACATACTGCAGAAAATTCATATAGTATGTAATGCCGGGATCATTCCCCTCATGATGAAAGATCGTATTTTTAGGAGAAGAGTATACCTGAAAATCTCCGGTTGCCTTTTCGTTTGCGGTCTTCCCTTTATTCCATTTGGGCGTGGCTACTCCGTTATAGCTCTGAATCATATTGTCAGCAATCGGAAAGTATAATGCCTTGCTATCGAAACGATCCGGGTCAGTCAGCTTTTCAGCCATTTGACTATAAGCCTCCGGCACTTGTACCGGCTTGTAGTACCCCTCAATGAACTGAGTACGCAAGGGAGCAAAATATATCCCCAGGCATAAAACGACAATAACTACCGCCAGCTTTTTATATACACGCTGCAACGGGGATGATCCGAACCATTCCATAAATTGAATAACACCGAAGGTCAGCAACACCCCGAAATTAAGGGCAATCAGTCCAATAAATTTGTTAGGATCACGGAAAACCGAACCAATCACAGGGGTTTTCGTAACCAAAATGACAAACCACTTGGCAATGGATGGGAACGTCGTCCCGGTAGCTGCAACCAGAAACAGCAACGTAAGTAGCGAGAAGATCAGAATGATCGGATTTTTATGTGAACGTGTCACCATCGCATACCCAATCAATAGCAACAAAAATCCCCCTCCTACATAAAACATGCCAGGCAGTGAGGACAAGGAAAACATGGGCCACCAATAGCTCAGTAAATAACCCACATTATCTAAGCTGCTGTTACGGCTGAACAAAGACAACGTATCCACGACGTTGATATTATGCTGAGACGCTTGAGCGTCCATCAACATGCTACCGACATATAGAGACAACCAATAAAAACTGAGCAGACCGAAAAACACGCCAAAAATGATCCCTTTACGCAAAAAATTGCCGTATAACGGCTGCAAATAGGTGCGACCGGCCTTACGATGGGTCCAGGTCAACTTGATCAATAGCAACATGGTGAACAATCCCAAATAAATCATACCGAAGAAAAAATAATGAATTGCCGCAGCACTAACGGTGAATACCGCAGCCAACAGGAACAGGTCGATCCAGTTTCGCTGATACAACTTGTGGGGATGATAGTTTTTAATTTGTTGAATTTGAAACTTGGGGTCCACCGCACTGAAAAAAAATCGCAGCATTAACGGAAACAAACTATATCCACAGAGCAAATAAATATGCTGAATGCGGAAAATAACCCACGGATTCAGCGCATAAAACAACGAGCCGACCATGATGGCAAAAATACGGGTCTTCGTAAAGCTTGGTGAATAATACACGCTAACCAGACGCTTGGCAAAGGCATACATCGAAAATGCCGAAACAAATAACAAGCCTGTAATAAACGACTTGAGCAAGACCGGGCCGCTTTCGTCAAATAAGAGTGACAGTCCATAGAAGGGCAAGATGTACAGGATACGTGGAGCATTGAACAAGGTCGAGGTAGACCATCGCTCGTTCCATACTCCGGTTATTTCCTCCAGATACCGATGAGAGGTGGCTCCAAAAGCAATGTCGCTAAACACAATTTGCCCTGGTCCATAGATGGGTGCAAGATATGCAACAATCGCAATCAGCATCAACATCATTGCCGCCATATCGTAGCGGTAGCGAAATATCCATTTTTTCATGCTTGTCCCCCTCTCTTGAACTTCTCGTATATCTGTCGGTTATCTTGGGCCTATCTCCTCAAACGAACGATTGCCTGCAAGCCCTGATCGGTATTACGCAGCTTTAAACGACCGCCTATGGTCTTCAGGTATGCATCCATATGATACAGGCTGAACGCATGCTCCTGGGAGTTTTGGGAATAGTCTGGCTGGAAATAGCTCCAACGCATTTTATCATCAATCCCGCCGCCCGTGTCTTCAATGTTAATAATAATTTCTCCTTCTTCCAGCCGTGAACTAACCTTAAGCACTTGAGATTGCCGCTTGGACCGCAGACCTGTTCGGCCCTTTTCCTGATTCTCAGGCTGCTCTCCACCTTGGCCCATGGCCTGAACTGCATTTTCCAGCAGCCCCTGAATCGTTTTGTACAGCATGGGTGCTTGTGCTGCAATCGATGGAACAGGCTCTTGCCGCAAGATCACTTGAATGTTCTTCATGTTCAATGAACGGTTCGCCCATTTCAGCGACTCAGACAATACTTCATTCATATCTGTAAAGCTAATTCCACTATTATCATGCATCTTCTCTTCCAGCTCATCGCGCAAGCTACGGACTCCCGTCAGTAACTCTCCCAGTGAGGATTCCTGTCTGAGACGACCCTGGATGAAATTTTCATTCAACTCGCGAAAATACTCCAGTTCCTCATGAGAGGCTCCTTTTCCCTGACTGGAAGCCGCTTCAAAACGGTTTGCTAGATCATGATAAAATCCCAGCAGCTTCAAATCATCACCGCCTGTGAGACGGCTAGTCTGCTCTTGCAGCTCTTGTAGCTGCTGCTCAATCGTCTGCATTAACGGCAAATAATATGTGTCCTGCTGCTGTCGCATATCTTCATCGCGCCGTTGGTCACGCACCTGATTGTTCACGATGGCATCCTTTACAATCCTTTTGCGGAACTGTACGAGCATGGCCCACAGAATGAACAATATCAGAACCATGACCATCCACAATTGTTTGCGAAAGGAGCTGATTCGCTGTGCTGTATCCTCGCTGACATCCTTAACCGATATGTAAAGGGCCTCTTCACCAATCCGGCTGAATCCTATTCCGTGTTTCTCACCGTCATCTTCAATGACACCTGTATTGCCCTCCAGCAGCCTACGGGTTACGCCCGTGATGTCCGTTCGGTTAATATCCGGAGTACTTCGGGAAGCTACGACCTTAAATTGACCGTTATAAAATAAAGTCTCATGCTGGTTAACTGGTTTACTTTTAATAATCCCGCTGAGCATATCAGCGTCAACCGTGCGCACCATAAAACCGCCCATCTGCGCTCCTTGAATCCTGCATGCTATATACTGGGCAGGCTGATGATCCTCTGTCACAAAAGAGCTTACTGCACAACCATTTTGCAGCCATTTAATCTGCTGGACCGCACTTTTCATCTCACGATTGTCTCGTCCGACCATCACACGATACTGCTCATCCAGCACATAAAAGGCCCCGCCGCTTTCACGCTTAAACCCTTCAGGATACTGGCGTGTTCCCTGATTCAGCATATCTCTGCCCAGACTGGACGACAGCTCCTTCAGTTCAGTCTGCCATGCAGCATAACGCTCGGTTATGCTGCTGGAAAGTTCCTGTACCTCATACTGGAGCTGCTCGTTCTGAATCTCCGCCAAGTGACCACTGAATTGCCGCACAACAAACCATTGAAGCACAGCGGCCAAGAACAATGTCACACCCAGAACGATCAGGTACAGGATCAGCTTTTGCCAACCTGGTTTCAACAAAGCCCATTGCTTCATGCTCCCCTGTCCCCCCCATTCTGTTCAAGACGGCTCAAAATAGCCTGCATCAGGCATTCCAGCTCGTAGCTGACCAGCGGTAGCCGTGCGCACAGCAACCGGGGAGTACGGCGCTGGAGTGCAGCAAACCTCGCAGCGGTTTCCGTTGCCCCGTCCGTCAGTAGGATCAACTCGCATGTTTTTGCGATATATAAGCGATCCAGCTCTTCCTCACCGTATTCTCGCAGATCAACAACGTAAATATCATGACGATCGTCCATATGCTGAAGTGCGCTGGAGACAGCCAGGGTCACTCCTGTATGCCGTGCAGCATGATACTGATGAAGGAGACGCATACCTTTTTCCCAGAGGGCATGTTCAGCCGAATCAAATCGTTCACAAAAAAGACGCAACGCCCGTTCTGTATTGACATCTTTCAAAAATGCCAAAACGCTGATATTATACATGTAGTTCCTCATTTCTTACTTCCTGATTGGAGTTGCGCAGTTCTTATGACACCCCAAAACATTCTATTTGTTGACGACAGCCCTATGGTTCTGTCCCTGCTTGAACGGACCTTGACGCAAGAAGCATTCACCTTACATACCGCTCACACGCCCAAAGAAGCCTTACAAGTGCTGGAACAGCACCCGATTGATGTGGTAGTTTCCGATCTGCTCATGCCTGGTCTGGATGGGATTACCTTCCTTCGCATGATTAAGAAGGATTATCCACATATCGTACGAATTATTTTGTCTGGTCACCTGCATACGCAGTCCATTTTATCGGCGATTAACCAAGTCGGTGTGTTCCGTTTTTTGACGAAACCGCTGGAGCTGGATGATGATACGCTAAAAAAAATACTGTATGAGGCGCTTGATCAGGCCAAACTCAACCGAAACAGCCTACATGCAGACCAGAACGTAGCTTCCAACCTGTCAGTTTTTATAGACAGCATTTTGAATGCACCGTACCGACCCTATGTGCTGCTGAATGAACAAGATATCGTAACCGCTGTACACATTGCACTCGCTGAGCTGTATCCTGTCGGCTGCTCACTACGTCATCCTGACGGGGAAGGTATTCAGTTAACCACGCATTCATTATATATACCGTATGAGGAGTCGGAATCTTCCGATCCCGACTTATACACGCTGGATACACTGACCCTCGGCCATTCATCGTTACGCCTTATCCGCCTTAGCGAGATCACCTGAGTGACGGGTGCCGCCCTTTAACACGGCGGCTACCCCAATCACAGTCAGGCATACATACATCCACAACATCCCCATCGTCAGCAAGGGGTGACGGATATAGTTTTTCAAATTCCCCCATGTATACAGCACCGGACGGAAGAAGTACCAACGTTCCAGCGCTTTTCGCAATCCGCCCTCTTCAGATGACATCGTACGATCCATCACCGAAAAGTAGTAGGCTTTTTTACGTAATACATCGTGCAGATACACCTGTTTTTCATCATGGTATACCCGTGTAAATACCGCCCGGCGAATGACTCCGCCAGACTCTATATAACGCAAGGTCGGCTGTATTTCTTCAAAAGCAATTTGCTCCGCATTAAACCCGCCCGTCGATTCGTAAGCGCTCATTCGCCAGAAGCGTGCCGCTTCAATGGAGCGTTTTCCCAAGGTCTCACCCGCATTGTTAATCACATTTCGCTCAAAAACTTTCACTTTGGAAAAAAAATTATTTGCTTCCGAATACGCCTCTTCCGGAACGACCAAGGCGCCAATATCCTGATGATCGTCAAAAAAGTCAATGCTCTGCTGAATCAGATGTTCGGCTAAAATCATATCGGAATCCAATACAAATATGTATTCGGCACCCAAGCGTTTCGCTTCCTCAACTGCCCTGACCCTAGCGACTCCCCGCTCCCCATGGGGAAGCTCCAATACCGTTACGGGTACTGAACTCCCTGCCGACAGCATACGAATCGTCTCAACGGTCCGGTCATTGGAGCCATCATCAGCAATTACAATATGCAGATCCTTGTAATTTTGCCCCATACAGCTTCGCAAACAAGGCTCTATCGTCCGTTCATTGTTGTACGTGGAGAAGAGAATGACCACTTTGTCCACTCTGTTCCGCCTCCTCTACCCAATCTTCCATCAACTGCTCAAACGCAGCAGCCGTATGATCAAAATGGAATCTTAACGCATATTGATACGCCCGCTCACGGATGGCCATGTAATCTTCGCCGCCCTTTGCTGCTCTTTCCATTTGTTCAGATAATCCTCGGATGTCGCCGTGAAAGCATAGATACCCGCTCTTCCCAAAATCCGTTGCATCCACCAGACCCGGTGAATTGCTGACAATGCTAGGGGTTCCAACGGCTGCCGCTTCGGTAATCGTCAAACCCCAGCCTTCACGTAAGGAAGGAAATACGAGCGCGTGGGCACGACTCATCAGCTCCAGCTTATGCTCTGCTGAAACAAATCCGTAAAAGGTAATATCGGCTTGCGATTGCCCCTGTTCATCCGGTTCTCCGTATGTCAAACCATACTGTTTCATAATCGGCACTAATTGTTCTGCCACATAGGTTTTATCGGTTTTTCCGGCAATCCATAACATAGCCTGAGGGAACTTTTCCTTGAGCTGCCCAAAGGCCTCAACGACCAGATCAATACCTTTATATTTGACGAAGCGCCCAGCATACATGAAGGTCGGATTAGGCTCCTTCGTTAAAAATTGTTCGCGCGGCCAATGATCAAACTCAATGCCTTCCGGTAAAAGATGAACACGATCCGGGTGAAAGCCCAGCTTAAGTAGATCATATCGAGTAGACGGAGATACCGTAAGCGTCCGATCCTTACGAGCCAGCTTAAGCATCAAGGGCTCCATATGAAACCCAATAACATTTAGTGGGAATTTGGCGTTCTCAAACCATATTTCCCTTGTTAGCTGATGTATGAAAAAAATCCGTTTGGATGCCTCCACCCAAAATCGGGTAAAGAATTGATGCGTATTCGCCTGGTTAATCACATAGTCGATCTTCCCTCGATGACGACGGTAATAGCGCATCGCATAATAAATAACACTGTATATGTTCCCTTTTCGAATATACGTAATACCGTCAATAACTTCATGCTCAGGCATCCCCTCAAATTGGGGTGAAAAATGAATGAACTGGAAACGTCCTTGCTGTGAGCGTTTAAGCATTTCATGGGTAAAAATTTCTGCTCCCCCGCTTTTAGGTGAACGAATGTCACGCCAGGAAAGCAATAGAACTACGGTTTTACCGTCCTGTTCATGTATGGTATTCATGGGGTAAATCCCCCTTTATCTTTATTTTGAACAAATGCACATAGGCGTCTATCACAAAGTAGAGAGCCATAGCCCCGTAAACTATGAACTCAGATAGCAAAAAATCTACCGGATCTGTGTGGGCAATATGAAAGGCTACTAATAAAGCCGCGGCTCCTGCCATCAGACTGAACATAAATTTTCGTCTGCCCACCAATACGTGCACATGCACAAAAAACAGCACGATGGAAAATAGCCAGTACACCCATCCTCCCCATGGAATATAGGCCTCGGCCGATTGGTAAGAGGCTCCGAATAATATGGGAATAGAGGATGGGAACACAAAGGTTGTGCCCACATATACACAGATCGCAGCTACAGCCATTAAACCGGCATAGACGGCAATCAACTTGCCCAAAGCTTGGCGGTCATGCCCCTGCGCACCGATCTTTGGAATAAAAGCAGCAATTAGGCTATACGAAACGTAATAGACCAACTGGCTGTACTTCAGCGCAATGGCATAGCTGCTGGCCTGCTCAGGAAAGTAATGCTGTACATACAACATGTCGATGGAGATACAAAACAAAATGAATAAATTCGTCATAAGGCTATCGGTGAAATCCTGACCCAATGATTTCCATAACCCAGAAGGGATATGTTCTCCACTGTATGTGAATAAGGACAAGCCACGAGCCGAAACGATCCAGCCGTGGAGCAGCGACAGCAACATTCCTCCACAGCTTGCTAACAGTAGGGCTTCCAGCTTTAACCCCAGTGCAGCCAGAACAAAAAACAGGCTCAGCTTCCCTAATACCTCAATGTAATAGTTCACATTGAGCGCCAACATGCGTTCCCTGCCCTGTAAATCTCCGCGGCACGAACTTACAAGAATATGCAGTCCAATCAAGCCATACAGCATGAACAGCGGACCGGATTCGACACCTAATAGCGAACGCAGTAACGGATGAAAGATGAGTAAAATGATCATGGCAAGCACGGTTAGCACCAAAGGTGCTTTGAGTAATAGAGAACCGAGCGGTAAGCTTCGTAGCGCAAGCTTTTGGTCTCCCTTAGAGACCAGTTTGGCGGTTAATAGCTGGATGGATAAACCCAAAACGGATAAAAGTGCAAAAAGTGCCAGCAGCGCATTCGCCTGGCCATAAGCTTGTCCCGTAAGATACCAACTCGCTGCAATGTGGAAGAAAAAATTAAATCCGTTAAGCAGCACATTAAAGAGAGGGAACATCAACGATCGCAATCGGTTGTTCACGTTGTTATCTCACCCGCCGATCCAGTCGCCAAATATCAATGATAGAGCGTAAAAAACGAATAGAATCCTTCCAGACATGGATGTGCGAGCCATCGCGGTCAATACATTTGACGGGTAATTGCAGCACACGAAGCTGGAGTCGCTTGGCAATAAACATCATTTCTAGATCCAGCGCCAGTCCGAGCTGTTCCTTTAAATGCGGAAACATCCGTTTCACTGCAACCGAACTCATCACTTTAAGCCCAGTCTGCGAATCTACCACACCTGTTGGTAAAAAAGGACGGGAAATGACCCGCTTACCAAAGCTGACAACAGATCGCAATAAAGATCGATTCTCGGCGGTCATATCCTTGGTTCCGATCACGACATCATAATAGCCCTGCTGAACAACATTAATCATTCTGGCAATATCCTCAATAAAAAAGGAGTCGTCCGCATCCACAAATACGTAGTAATCCGCACCTATGGTCCGCATCCCTTCCAGATACGTCCCTGCCTTACGTGTATTGCGTCCCAATTCCCTTGTTTGAAGCAGCGGGCTAAGATTCTGATTAATCCTGTTTACGGACAAGTCCGTTGCTGCCTCCAGCGCTTTAATCAAGGCATTGGTACCATCGTGACTGCCATCATCAATGAGATAAATCGAACCTTCAATAATATGGCTGCGGATAAAGGCTTGCAGTCGTTCAGCAAAGGTTTTGACATGAACAAAACGTTGCTCTTCGTTATATACAGACAAGATAAATGCAATATGTTGGCTTTTGGTCGAATACTCGGGATAGAGCAAGCTTTGTATTTCCGAAAGCATTTCTTCGGTGTCATTGGCTTGCCAAAATAGCAGGCGCAAACGGCCTACTCCGGTGATTTGCACCATATGCTGATCACTGAACGGAATTGTTACATCCGTCACCAGTAACAATGGCATTTGCGGAAATTGGCTACGGATCTGATTGGCTTTCCGCACCGCCTGCCCCGGCTCCCTATAATCAATCAGGCAACAACATGCGTTCTCGTAGACTGAAGCTGCCTCCGTGTCCTCGCACTGTATATATTGGTAAAAACAAATCACATTGGGATAATCAATAGCCCTGTCGTTATCGCTAAAAATGGCTATAGGTCCCTGCACACAAACCTCTCCTTTTCCTCCGAATAGTTCTATTTTGTTGAAAAAGAATTAAGAATGTTTGCTTATAGGAGTTAAATTAATGTCCAAATACTTCATATTTCCTTAACAAAATAGCTGACACTCCATGATATATAAGGATATAAGAGAAGAAAAACTGATTTTCATATTTGATAAAAACAGAGTATTTAGACCTGATTCATTAGAACCAAAACCATCAGAATAAGTTAGTGCATCCATATCGAAAATTAGTTCTTTTAGATCAACAGAGGGAAGAATATATGGTTATTTTGTCATAGATAAATAGAAGAATAAAACAGATTCGCACGTCCATACTATGGACAACATGTCATCTTGAGGATTTTGCAAAAATCCGATAAGCGACTTTCAATGAACAAGATATAGATCGAAATGGTTTAGTTCGTCTATATCTTGCACTTCGGAGCGACTGAAATCGAATTTTGTGAAATCCTTACAATATGTAAATGAAGAGAAGGAAGGTCTTTCTATGGAAGCATTTTATGTCAATCGCGATGGGTCATTATCTACTCCATTACGGGGAAAGGATGTGTTGGCAAATCCTCTTTTGAACAAAGGTGTCGCTTTTACAGAAGAAGAACGCAAAGAGCTGGGTTTGGAAGGAATCCTTCCTCCAACCGTCCTTTCATTGGAGAAACAGAGCGTACGGGCATATCAGCAGTTTCTCGCACAACCCACCATGCTGCGTAAAAATGCTTCTCTCAACGACCTTCACAACCGAAATGTCGTACTCTACTACCGGCTGCTAACCGATCATTTGAGTGAAATGCTGCCCGTAGTCTACACGCCGACCGTAGGAACCGCGATTCAAGAATATAGTCACGAGTACAACCGCCCTGGAGGCGTATATTTGTCGATAGATAACCCGAACGGTATTGGACAAGCATTCCATAATTCTGGTTTGAGCGGCCATGATGTGGATCTGATTGTCGTGACAGATTCCGAAAGTATTTTGGGGATTGGTGACTGGGGCGTCGGGGGGATTAACATTGCTATTGGCAAGCTTGCAGTATATACGGCTGCGGCAGGCATTCATCCTGGGCGGGTGCTGCCAATTGTACTGGATGTAGGCACGAATAATGAAAAGCTGCTGAATGATCCACTGTACATCGGAAACCGCCATAAACGAGTTCGCGGAGAAGCCTATAACCAGTTTATTGATACTTTTATCAGCAAAACGTTAGCGCAATTCCCGAAGGCGCTTTTACATTGGGAAGATGTGGGTAGCGTAAATGCGCGCCATATTATAGGAAAATACGGTCAAAGCATACTCACCTTCAACGATGATATACAAGGTACAGGAGCAGTGACCCTGGCTGCGATTCTTTCGGCGGTGGGTGTCACCAAGACTCCGCTGCGTGAACAAAAAATACTTGTTTTCGGCCCAGGGGCTGCAGGGATCGGTAACGCTGATCAAATTCGGGGCGCTATGATCGAGGATGGCCTTTCCGTAGATGATTCATTCAAGTCCTTTTGGGCCTTTGATTATCGCGGGCTGTTAACGGAAGATATGGAAGACGTATTGGAGTATCAGAAACCGTATGTGCGCAAAAAGGATGAAGTCAGCTCATGGACCCGGTCGGGTGACGGCAAAATACCGCTACTGGAGGTCATCCGTCAGGTGAAGCCTACGATATTGATTGGAACTTCCGGTGTAGCAGGTGCCTTTTCTGAAGAAATCATCAAGGAGATGGCAAAGCATGTAGAACGCCCGATCATTATGCCCATGTCCAATCCTACAAACCTTGCAGAAGCAGTACCCGAGGATTTGATCCGGTGGACAGATGGCAGAGCACTGATCGCAACCGGAAGTCCTTTTGAGCCCGTTACCTATAACGATACAAATTTTGAGATTGGACAGGCGAACAATGCCTTTGTTTTTCCGGGACTGGGTCTGGGTGCGATTGTGGTTAAAGCCAAAAGGATTACCCCTGCGATGTTTACAGCGGCAGCAGTTGCTGTTGCCAATGGTGTAGATTCGAATACGCCTGGCGGTGCGCTACTCCCTCATATCCGAAAATTACGCGAAGTTTCGTACGCTGTTGCGATTGCGGTTGCAAAAGCCGCGATTCAGGATCAGGTAGCGCAGGCGCACATTTCAGATGTGGAACAAGCTATACAAGATGCAATGTGGAAACCGAAATATGCCAAGGTCAAAGCAGTGGAAAGTGTAATTCATCACCCTCACTAAGCCCAAAACACCTAACTAGAGGAAATTTAATATTTTGTACACTATGTTTGACATAGCATATGAACGAATGTACAGTAATAGTCAAAAGAATAGAAGTCCACTAGGGGAGCCACTATGGCTGAGACAAGAGCGTATCTTGGACCCTTTGAACCTGATCTAGTTCGTACTAGCGTAGGAAAGTGGAGCCTTCGTATATAAGGTTTCAAGCGTTTTTTGCGTATTGGGCCTATTGTTGAAGCCGCTCCATTTTTCCGGGGCGGCTTTTTAGCGTTGTTCCGGAATTATATTCTTACAGGACTTCTTGCTCTTCAATTTAATGGAGGTGGGGAAATTGAGTTTTACACAAGAACTCCGTCGGCAGGCGGACGGCATTTTTCAAGCGATTTTTGAGCATCCCTTTGTGAGAGGTATTGCTGAAGGAAGTTTGACAAGGGGACAGCTGATTCACTATGTAAAACAGGACTTTGAATATTTGAACGCCTACATGCGGATATACGGCATCGCAATCTCCAAATGCACGAATCGGGAGGACATGGCTGTATTTAATGAACAAATCTCTTTTATTCTCCACAGCGAGGTTCATCCGCATCAAAATTTCTGTGCTGTCGCAGGGGTGAGCTATGAAGAGTTGCAGGGATATCCGCTCGCTCCGTCGGCCCATCACTATATCCGTCACATGCTGACGGTTGCGCATGAGGGCAGCCTGGGCGAGATCTTGGCTGTGCTGCTGCCATGTATGTGGACCTATGCCGAGATTGGTCGCAGGCTGCTGGATGAAGTAAAGCCGGATGAGTCTCATCCGTTCTATGAATGGATGGGCTTCTATGGAGACCAGCTTGATGATACAACACTCAAGTTCCGAGAACGTGTAGATGCTTGGGCAGAAGGCGCAACGGCTGCTGAGCGAGAGCGGATGATTGAGCATTTTATACTGAGCTGCCAGCTGGAATATAAGTTCTGGGACATGGCCTATAAGCAGGAAGAATGGCCGGTCCAGATACAGGAAGCGGTCTTGGAATAGTCAGCCTGGCAATTCGATGCGTGAAGTACAGTTAATGCCCTGTTGAACCACCAACTATAGAGAGGATAATCATTATGAGTACATGGGAAAAAAGTTATTCGGATCTCCTGACGAAGGTACAAAACAGCAAACCCCTCGTTCACAATATGACCAATGTGGTAGTCACTAACTTTACGGCCAACGGCCTGTATGCATTGGGCGCCTCCCCGGTGATGGCCTATGCACCCGAGGAAGTAGCAGACATGGCAAAAATAGCGGGAGCCGTCGTGTTAAACATCGGTACGCTGAACCGCGAACTGGTGGATGCCATGATCATTGCTGGACAATCGGCGAATGCACACGGTGTTCCGGTCCTGCTAGATCCGGTCGGTGCGGGAGCAACGAGCTTTAGAACCGAATCGGCACTGCGAATCCTGAGAGAAGTCAAAATCTCATTGGTGCGGGGCAATGCAGCCGAAGTCGCGCATCTTGTTGGAGAAGCGCGTGAGATTAAAGGCGTAGATGCTGGTGACAGTGCTGACAGCGGAAATGTCGATCTGGCAATTCGGGCTGCTCAAACGCTCAATACAATGGTTGTCATTACTGGAAAAGAGGACGTCATCACCGATGGGGCCGAAGCACGAATGATAAGCGGTGGAGACGCGCTGCTCACGAAGGTAACCGGAGCAGGCTGCCTGCTGACCTCTGTGTTAGGTGCCTTTGCAGCTGTTGAACCCAGCCTGCTGCTCGCAGGTACAGCAGGCTTGGCATTTTACGGTGCAGCAGCTTCCCGAGCCGCAGCACGTACCGCAGAGCTGGGGCCCGGCAGCTTCCAGATTGCCTTTCTCGACGAGCTCGCCAAACTACATACAGGTTCGCTAGAGGGGCATGTCACTGTCCGTGAAGCCGGAACAACCACAGCAGGTGGTGCGCGATGACAGACGTTCGTGTACCCAGAGCACTGACGATTGCCGGTTCGGACAGTGGCGGCGGGGCCGGGATTCAAGCCGATCTCAAAACCTTTCAGGAGCTTGGCGTTTACGGCATGTCGGCTATTACGGCCATTACCGTACAGAATACTTTAGGGGTCCACGGCGTATATCCGCTGCCACAGGAAGCAACAGCGGAACAGATCGAAGCTGTAGGATTAGACCTTGGAGTGGATGCCCTGAAGACTGGCATGCTGTTTCATGCGGGCATCATCCGTCTTGTGAGCAAGCAGATTCGAAAGTTCGGCTGGAAAAAGGTTGTCGTCGATCCCGTGATGATTGCCAAGGGAGGCGCAAAGCTGCTGCAGCCAGAAGCGATGCAGGCTCTGAAGGACGACCTGCTCCCCTTGGCCCTGGTCGTTACACCGAATATCCCGGAGGCGGAAGCCCTGACAGGGATCAGTATCCATACGATGGAGGATCGCCGCGAGGCTGCGAGACATATTAGCAGTATGGGATCAAAATTCGTTGTGATCAAGGGTGGCCACGCTGACGAGAGCGAGAGCAGCGAACAGATTGTGGACCTACTCTTTGACGGAACCGCCTTTACAGAGCTGAGCGGCAAGCGAGTACGGACTGTTCATACACACGGAACAGGATGCACCTTCTCAGCAGCGATTACCGCGGAATTAGGGAAAGGGATGTCTGTACCGGAGGCTATCTCGAATGGCAAAGCCTTCATCCAGGCAGCGATTGAGGAACCTTTGCAGCTTGGACAAGGACATGGACCCACCAATCATTGGGCCTACCAACGTCGTCAGGAGGTGCTGCTATGAGCGGTAGAATGTTGTCAGAGGTGGTGCGCCGCCAGCTACAGATGTACCTGGTGCTTGGAAGCGTGAATTGCCTCGCGGAACCAGGCTGGGTCGTGCAAGAGGCTCTAGCTGGCGGCGCAACCATGGTCCAGTTCCGGGAAAAGGGTCTCGGCGCGTTAACGGGCGTTCCTATGTTCGAACTTGCGCGCCAGCTACAGGAACTGTGCCGTCACGCTGGTGTCCCCTTCATCATCAATGACGATGTGGAGCTGGCTCTTGAACTCGACGCCGACGGTGTTCACATCGGTCAGGACGATGAATCCGCCGAATCCGTCCGCGAGCGAATCGGAAATCGAATTCTAGGCGTCTCTGCCCATACCATTGAGGAAGCACGTCGAGCCATCCTGCAAGGTGCTGATTATCTCGGCGTCGGACCCATCTATCCCACCATCTCGAAAGATGATGCCCATGCCGTACAGGGACCGGCAATTTTATATGAGATGCGTAAAGCGGGAATTGATGTGCCGATTGTTGGGATCGGAGGTATTACAGTGGACCGTGTTGAGGAAGTCGCACGTGCAGGTGCAGATGGTGTGGCGGTGATTTCAGCCGTGACACAGTCAGAACAGGTTAGAGGTGCGGTCAAGGAATTAAAGAAAAATATGGTATCATTTCTCAATGATCCGATCTACATGTTTGATAATGATTCAACAGATCATCCAGCTTTTTAGATTGTTCTATTACTTTGGGATGTGTTAAAAATCCATACTTTTTCTGGACCTGGTACAGTTTCTTCCTAGCTCGTTCGACACAAAGTAAAGTCACACCTTGGTTCATCAGCATGATCCCTCCTATATGTCATATTTTATGACAAAAAGACGTTTTTTGGATTTTCGAATGATGCGCCTAACAAAAAAAGAACATCCCAAAAGTTTGCATAAACAAAGATGCCCCTAAATCCACGTTAAAAGAGCCTCCGTTTCCACTAATTAAGTGGAACAGAGGCCCTTTTCATAAAGAAATCCAATGAATATAGAGCATACATGCCAATTCTGACCTAGAGATTAACCTTATTTGGTTTGATCTCTAATAGTCGCTGAACTCCCCAAACTTGAACTAGTCGGTGAGAATTGTCTTTGTTTCTAGCCGTTTAAGCACCTCCAATTTGTACGTGAGGCGTTATTCTTTGATTTTGGTTATGCGACTGAACAGGCATTGCTAAAATAAACAAGAAGCTAGCTGCGATGACCAGCAGAATCATTTTTTTCAACATTGTCTAACCACACCTTTTCTAATAGTTTGAAATACTCTTCCCTTGTTTCGGGAAGCGCATGTGCTTGGAAATGTGCAAAAAGCCCTGTACAGTTTATAAAATAAGTCTCATTGTTTAGTAGGTGGGCTTTTACCAGTGCATATATTAAGTGTTTAAAGCCATCATTGTACATTCCCCGCCTTAAATAGTAATAAGCCAGTTCGTAACCAAACCATGCAAAATAATCCGGCATCACTTGTTGGGTGTACATATCAGTAGATTGTGATAGCAGAGCAAAAGAATTAATCTCCACTTCAAAACGTGAAAGGATATCATTGATATCTATTGCATATCGGTTAGCAGCAATCATAACGTTCAGCAACTTGGATAGCTTTTCATTCTCGGTAGTGATTGATGTGGATGCAATATATTCAACATAATGAGGAAGCACATTGGTATCTCCAGATAGGAGTCTATTTACAAAAGTATTACCTTCTGCCCAATGCTTGAACAAGTTGACCCAGTGTTGGGTTTCCTGGTCTGTCTCGATCACCCAATCTAAATCAGAGTAGGCGTACGTAAATTGTAATGCTTGCTGATAATCGCCTTGCGCTTCACAGACACTCGCACACAGTAAATCAGCATAGGTAATGTACACAAACATCGGGCGACTCAGCCTCTGTTCAGACTCCTCCCACTCTCGCTTTTTCTGTTGATGTTTCAAAGAATATTGGATCTCCGCTTTGGCTCTCATTTTTCGAGCAGTTGCATCGAGCTTGTCCCATTCACGCAGAGAACGATACACATTCGCCAAATCTTTTAACGCATCAAGTTGATCTATTTCATTCAGACGTTCGACAAAGGGTTCAAATCGTGTAGCCGCCTTGAGATTTCGGATCTGATTGTTCCCCACCTGAATGGTAAACAGACGATACTGACAGATAGCCAAGCGTTCAGAGTGCTGGTACTTCTCGCCTTCCGCAATCCCTTCGTAGAGCAACAATGCAGCATTGTGTTGACCTTGTGCGAATAATTTTTCTGCTGCATCAAATAACTTTGGGGAATATAGAAGATTGTCCATAATATGTCCCACTACAAGCTGGATAGCATCCAACTTGTCCAGTTCCGCACAGCGAAACAACAACGGCTCAATTCGCCTCCAATCCGGGGAGCGCTCAATGATGTAGTTATCTATGTATAGTTCGTAAAAAAAACCCTCTGGTAGTCCCATAGCCCAAGTGATTCGATCTAGCTGATGTATCGCGACAGGACGATGCTTGGCAATCCAATTATTAAGTGTTCTTTGATGAACACCTGAATGTTCGGCAAATTGTGCCAGCGTCAAATTATTTTCCCCTAAATAATCCTCTAACTTCGCCAAAATCGTAGGTGTATGTCCCAAGTCATAACCACCCTTCATACAAAAAATCCAAATTTTATACTTTCACCTCAAATTATTCACCAATTATTAACATGTGTCAACATTTTTCTTCCATTATTCCTACTATATAAACTTGAATATGGTAATTAATAACCACTAACAAGAAGTCCCTTTTGGAATCAGGTGGTCGCTCGCTCTACTAATTTGAATTCCAGATGATGTATCGTTTCATCCAGCCCTTCAAGGGCATTGCAAATCATAATAAACGCATTCTCCGCTTGCTTGTCTATCGGGTAATGAATCGTTGTTAAATCAAGCAAATGCGATATTTCGGTGTTATCAAAGCCTACTACTGCAAAATCCCTTGGTACAGAAACACCGAGTCTCCGTGCTTCAGTCAAAAGACCTGCTGCCAAATAATCAGTAGAACAGGCAAAGGCATCTGGTCTATCTGTTTGTTCTCGTTCTGCCCACCAATGAGCTATTTGTTCACCAGCTTCTATTGAATTTAAATCATAAAAATGCGGGAAGGCCTCAGCATCCAAATCATATTTTTCGCAAAAGTCATGATAAGCTCGAATGCGTTCTTTTGTGTTCAACCCCCGCATGTTGCCGTACACATTCACAATTTTCCGATATCCTCGGGCGTACAAATGTTCCAACGCCAGCGTATAGCCCTGATACTGATCCATAAATACAGACGGGATTGCCTCAATGTTTACACGCTGCCAGGTCACAATCGGACCATATTTTGTATAATGCTCAATCACACTCCACTCATTAACACGAATCATACAGACCAAGGCGTCCAGTTGCTTTCTCCGCAACATTTCCAGCGCTTCAAGTTCTCGCCCCTTCTCCCCATTCGTAATAAACAGCGCTATATTAAAGCCATGCTCCTGAGCATACATTGTAAATCCACGCACAAATAAACCCAATGAATCATTAAAAGAAAGTGAAATAATCCCTATGAGCTTGGTCATGCCTTTTTTTAAAGATACCGCATTTAGATTAGGAACATAATCCAGTCGGTCTATGACCTCCTGCACACGCTGTCTTGTCGGTTCACTTACATACGGATGGTTGTTAATGACACGGGACACCGTAGCCGAGGATACACCTGCCAGCTTTGCAATTTCATGAATATTCGCCATTTTTCTCACCTCGTTCTTCCTATTTTAGCATGTTCGTGTTTAGCATGTTCGTAGTGCCCGCCCTATAATTGTCACCTTCCCAAAATAAGTTTTTTAAAAGCGCTTGACCTGTAATGCATTACAGGGATTACAGTGAATTTGTGCTTAAGAAAGCGGTTAAAAAAACATACTTAGGAGGCACTAACCATGAAAAAAGGCATAAAGATTGCAACCATTGGCGGAGGTTCCAGTTATACACCAGAATTAGTAGAAGGCTTCATCAAACGTTATGCAGAGCTTCCCATTCGGGAATTGTGGCTGGTAGATATTGAGGCAGGACGTGAAAAACTGGAGATTGTAGGTGCCATGGCCAAACGGATGGTGAAGGCCGCAGGCATTGATTGTGAGGTACATTTGACACTGGATCGTCGGGAAGCGTTGAAGGACGCCGATTTTGTAACGACCCAATTTCGGGTAGGCTTGCTGGAAGCCCGGATTAAGGATGAAAGTATTCCGTTAAAACATGGCATGATCGGTCAGGAGACCAATGGTGCCGGCGGAATGTTCAAAGCGTTTCGCACCATACCCGTTATCCTCAATATCGTCGAAGATATGAAAGAACTGTGTCCGAATGCATGGTTGATCAATTTTACCAACCCTGCGGGTATGGTCACCGAAGCTGTGCTTCGTTATGGTCAGTGGGATAAAGTCATCGGATTATGTAATGTTCCAATCGGCGCGATCAAGAGTGCATCAGCTGTGCTGGACAAACCGGAAGAAGAGCTGTTCTTTAAATTTGCAGGGATTAACCACCTTCATTGGCACAAAGTTTATGACAAAACAGGGGCCGAATTAACAGAGCAAGTCATTGAAGGACTGTACGCTCCTGGCGCAAAACCGGAGAAGGTCGTTGAAAATATTAGAAACATGCGCTTCCTGTATGATCAAGTTCGTCAATTGAAAATGCTGCCTTGTCCTTACCATCGGTATTACTATATGACGGATAACATGCTCAAGGAAGAATTAGAGGAAGCCAAAAACGAAGGAACTCGGGGCCAAGTCGTCAAACGTCTGGAAGAAAGTCTGTTTGAATTGTATAAAGATCCGAATCTGGATTACAAACCAGAGGAACTATCCAAACGCGGCGGTGCGCATTACAGCGATGCAGCCTGTGAGATCATTAATTCCATTTATAACAACAAAGGCACATTGATGGTGGTTAGTACACGTAACAATGGTGCGATTGATGATGTTCCTTATGATAGCGCCATCGAAGTGACCAGTGTCATTCGCGCCCATGGCGCCGAACCTGTCAACTTTGGCAAATTCCCACCTGCACAGCGGGGCTTGCTGCAAGTAATGAAGGCAATGGAAGAGCTGACGATTGAAGCGGCGGTCACCGGTGACTATGCAACCGCACTGCAAGCCTTCACCCTGAATCCGCTCGTACCAAGCGGGGACATTGCTCAAACCGTACTGGATGAATTGCTAGAAGCACACAAAGAGCATCTACCTCAATTCTTTGCTCATAAGGAGAAGGCGACGGTATAAATTTATAAAACAGATTGTTCATGCTGGACGTATGAAAAAACGGTCGTCTCCCTCATTTCGGTTGGGATCACGGCCGTTTATAATGACATTAACTTTTAAACTTCAAACTTAGTCATCTTAGATATTGTTTCATGGTATCCTTCTAATACATCATTTATGATATCTTTTACACTCTTAATCTCAGTTATTAGTGGTACTATTTGTCCTACCATAACAGCGCCCTTCTCTTCAACGTCGCCTTCCAGCATCGCCTTTTTCAAAGAACTTTCAGCAACTTCTTTTAGTTTTACTGCTGCTTCTTTTTTGCTGTAATTGTTTTCAATTTCCGTCATTTCCTCTGAAAGCTTGTTCTTCAATTGTCTGCATGGCTCATCAGTAGAATATCCTGTTATCACAGTCTCCATGTCACCAGCTTTTAACATGGCATCTTTTACATTTGCATGTACTACTGTTTCCTCTGCGCACATAAAAATGGTTCCCATTTCAATGCCTTCAGCACCAAGAGCGATAGCTGCTGCCATTCCTCTTCCATCTGCAATACCGCCAGAGGCTATCACTGGTACAGATAAGCAGTTCGCTGCTTGTGGAACAAGAACCGTTGTTGCTTCATAAGTAGTATGTCCGCCACCTTCCCAGCCTTTTACAATAACTGCATCAGCCCCCGCTTTCTCCGCAGTCATTGCATCTTGAATTGTACTTGCTTTTACGATTACTTTTATTCCTAATTCATGCCATATAGAAAAGTATTTTCGGGATAACTCAAAATCAAGTCCCACTAGCGTATCTGCATAAATTACTGGTGGTTTTTCCTCCGAAGCAACTTTAGTTACATGATCTAATAATTCAGAGTTCATAATTACATTGATTCCAAACGGTTTACTCGTAAGATTTCTTGTAGCAATAATCTGGTCCCTAATAAAATCTAAAGGAGCAAATCCTACTCCTAATACACCAAGACCTCCACTTTCAGAAACTGCTGCAACTAATGGTGCTGTTGAAACCCAAGCCATAGGTCCTTGAATAATTGGTTTTTCAATTCCTAAAACTTTACATAAACGATTGTTAGACATAAAAGATTCTCCTTTTCATATTGAACAAAATGGATACCATTTATACAAATATTCTTTTATATTAAGATTATAATAAAGAAAAAAGATTCAGAATATCAGTAAGGCTTACCCTGAATGTTGCTTAAACAACAGTTCTGATAGCTTTTGTTGTTTTTAATATGTAGAATTAGTGAATTGGAGTGTGAACATATTGAATGAGATAACAGACTTACGTGTTGTGAAAACACTTGAAAATATAAAACATGGGTTTGCTAAATGTATTAGTCAAAAAAACTTTTCATCTATTTCCGTAAAAGATATTACTACAACTGCAAGAATTAATCGTTCTACATTCTACAAATATTATGAAGATAAATATCAGCTAAGAGAATCATTGGTAAAATCAACATTAGAAGAACTTTCAAACAATATTAATCTAGCATCTTTTAATCTGGAGAATAATGACATCGAATCCTTGAATGCTTTAAGAAAACAACTCCAATTTATGTATGATCATAAAGATTGGTACCTTATATTGTGGAATAAAAATATGGAGTTATATGTCTATGAAGATATGACACGCATATTTGAAAGGAGAACCGGGGAATGTCTTCGTGAAAATAGCAATGGAACAGAAATTACGAAGAAGGAACTTTCAGAAAAGCAGGAGTTATTAACTCGTTTGTTTGCAGCATCTGCAATGACAACGGTTAAATGGTGGTATGAATATTCACCAAATATGACTCCAAAGGATGTGGCAAATATTATTATGGATAATATCAAATTTGGAATGCATCATACCTTTTTTCAAGCTCCATGAACATGGAATACCCTCTCCATTAGCTTCACCGGATAAAATCCACCATGTGCGCAGGTAGCGCAGCGCTTTGGCAGCACTGAAAAACAAAAAAGCTTCCTACATGTAGGAAGCTTTTTGCTATACGTCCCAGGAGGGATTCGAACCCCCGACCGACGGCTTAGAAGGCCGTTGCTCTATCCAGCTGAGCTACTGGGACAAGATAGTGATCAATAAAACCTTATGTATTCAGCGCATTGATTATTATATCACATTTCGGGCAACTGTCAAAAGCATTTTTTTATGATATAGGGAAGCTGGCTGCAAAAGGAATCATTTGGACGCTAACGGGGTATTATGTACAAAGAACCATGCATAAAGGAGGGGTTAATCCGTGAGAGGTCTTTTGTCGTCACTTTGTTATTTCAGCATTTTCTTCGCACCTTTTCTAGTACCTGTCATTGTGTGGATTGCAGTACGGGACGAATATGTTCAGGGACATGCAAAAAAGGCTATTTTATCGCATATTTTCCCCATTATTGCGGCAATTCCGCTAGTGTATTTTATTATTACGGCGAATCATGCAGGTTCAGTGATCGGGTTTGTACTGCTATTCGTAGTGGTCTATCTCGGGGTTTTTGTTTATAACATCTACAAAGGGATTATGACGCTGCGTGAAGCGGCTTAGTTCAAAAAGAAGCCTCCTGCATACCGCAAATTTGGCGGGATACGGAGGCTTCTTTAGGGTCATTTTTGATGAGTTGCTGTTGCTATTTAGTTCAATGGCTGCTTATTTATTCCCAAAGCGTTTAGGACTTTTCCGTACTTCATGTCTTACGTTTTTCTCCAGCACTTCTTCCGCGAACTCATTGTTATGAATATAACTGCTGCCTTTGTTTTTCTTATACTTCGCTTTGCCGTCTATGATTTCCCCCTCCTTTCACGCTGATCCGGCGATGGCGCCGGAGCCCAAATCAACAAAAGCCGAGGCATAGCACACCATATCCTCATGCCCCGAACTCCTTGGCGAACTCTGTACTGAGCTGCCCATAGGAGAGCAATTCTTTTTTAAACTTCTCTCGCTCCTCACCAGCAGTAATGTGTGTAGAGTCGGTAAAAGCCTTGTCTGTCACTTCCTCAAATGCCGAATGCAGATTATTGTCGTACCAATCCAGCTCCAGATCGGCGTCATTGCGGATGATCCGTACCATGTCATAGTCATGCTGACCATCCGTCTGATCCTTGGCCGTGATATAGACCAGCAATTCCGGGTCATCTGCGGCACCGGGCCGCACCTCTACCTCAGCACAGCGCACTCCGTCAAGTTCAGTGAAGCGGCGTATTTTGGCATCCTTGATGTAGTACATGGTCTCCCTCCTTCCTTGCGAGTAGACGGGTTTCCCCATCTGTAGTTTTCGGAACGGACAGACATTTTATGCTTCTTTTCGGCATATATACTGATGAACTGGGGATTTAGTTTTTGATTCATTCCAACACTGGATGAACACGACAAAGAGAGGATGAACAGACATGTGCGGAATTACAGGTTTCATACAGTGGAACGGAGACTTAATGCATCAATCTGAGCTGCTGCTGAATATGACACAAACGCTCTCCGATCGCGGACCGGATGCTGCGGGTACCTGGATATCCAACCCGTGTGCCTTCGGACACCGAAGACTGAGCGTAATGGACCCGGAAAATGGCGCTCAGCCCATGATCCGGCAGCTGGAGGATATCACTTATACGATTGTATATAACGGGGAAATATATAACGCGCCTGAGCTGAAAAAAGAGCTGCAACAGCGCGGGCATTTTTTCCGTACACAATGCGACACGGAGGTGCTGCTCGAATCCTATATCGAATGGGGCCCCGAATGTGTAGATCGGTTAAACGGCATTTTTGCGTTTGCGGTCTGGGATAGCGAGCGGGAGCAGGTATTTCTGGCACGGGATCGGCTGGGAGTGAAGCCGTTATTTTATAGCCAAACCGAAGAAGTATTCGTATTTGGCTCAGAACCCAAAGCACTGCTTCAGCATCCAGCAGTAGAAGCAGCAGTGGACGCAGAGGGATTGGCCGAAATTTTTATCATTGGGCCTGCACGTACCCCCGGACACGGCGTCTATTCGTCCATGAAGGAGCTACGTCCCGGGCATACGCTAACCTACACCCGCGACGGCGTGCGCATTCAAGCCTACTGGAAGTTGGAAAGCATTGCGCATGAGGATAACACCGAAGAAACGGCGCTCAAGGTACGAGAACTGTTGCTGGATACGGTGGAGCGGCAGCTCATTTCGGATGTTCCAGTGTGCACCTTATTGTCTGGCGGGCTGGATTCAAGCGCTCTATCCGCATTAGCTGTCGATTATTACAACCGTACCGGGCAAGGACAAGTTCATACGTATTCGGTGGATTATGTGGATAACGACAAGCATTTTAAAGCCCATGCGTTTCAACCCGGAGCCGATGCCCCCTGGATTCAGCGGATGGTGGATGAATTAGGGACAAATCATCACTGGATTGAATTCGATACGCCAGAAGTCGTAGCAGCTCTGAACAACTCCACACTAACGCGGGATTTACCCGGCATGGCGGACGTGGATTCGTCGCTGTATCTCTTTTGCCGGGAGATTAAAAAAGGAGCCACGGTCGCTATTTCCGGCGAGGCTGCGGATGAAGTTTTTGGCGGATATCCTTGGTTCCACCGGGAGGATATGCTGAATTCGGGTACATTCCCGTGGGCAGTTGCACCCGATATGAGAGCCAGTCTGTTGTCTCCCGAGGTACGGGACTGGATCAAGCCGCTGGAGTATTTGAACGATCGCTACTCAGACGCGGTAGGAGAAGTGCCGAAGCTACCGGGGGAAACAGGAAAAGCTGCGCAAATGCGCGTCATGTCCTATTTGAACATCACCCGCTTTATGCCTACTCTACTGGATCGTAAGGATCGGATGAGTATGGGAGCGGGACTCGAAGTGCGGGTGCCATATTGCGATCATCGACTGGTACAATATGTATGGAACATTCCGTGGAGTATCAAGATGACAGGCGGACGTGAAAAAGGTATTTTGCGCAAGGCGCTGGAGGGCGTATTGCCGGATGATGTGCTGTATCGCAAAAAAAGCCCATATCCCAAAACGCATAACCCTTCCTATCTTGAGGCTGTGAAAAAGCAGGCGTTGCAGCTGCTGGATGATTCCTCTTCCCCACTGCTCAAGCTGATCGATGCGCAAAAGGTACGCGATATTGCCGCCTCACCGGAGGCATCCACCAATCTGCCTTGGTTTGGTCAGCTGATGTCGGGTCCCCAGTTGTTTGCCTACTTGGCTCAAGTGGATAACTGGTTGCGCACTTACAAGGTAGCAATTCGATAAGCTACACTGAATGCTGGAGCAATAGAGCTTCTAAGCGGCAGCGGCAATTTTTCGCTGTGTACTATATGGGGAACAGAAGGTACCAAAAAGGCTATCCGCAGCTCATGACTGACGGATAGCCTTTTTTTTCGTTATGTGAATGGGGGGATGATTTCTCCCCTGTTACCAAGCTATGCCTGTGGATTACCCAGCTTTGTTGCCAAATCACGCAGAGCTATCCCTCGGTGACTGATAGCCTGCTTTTGTTCCAACGTCAGCTCGGCCATTGTCTTTTCAAACTCTGGCAAATAAAACAGCGGATCATACCCAAACCCGCCGCTGCCGGCGGTTTCAGTAGTAATCCAGCCTTCCACGGAGCCTGTCGATTCCAACGTCTCGCCAGTCTGCGGATTATATAGAATCAAGGTACAGACGAATTGAGCCGGGCTTAGCAAAGGCTGTCCCGTATCATCACCCAGCTGCTTCGATTCCAGAACGTCGAGCAGCTTAATATTGTTTTCGTGATCGCTGGCACCTTCTCCAGCATAACGGGCAGAGTATACCCCCGGCGCACCGTCCAGCAAGTCCACGCAGAGGCCGGAATCATCGGCCAGCACGGGCAATCCGAGCACATCTCCAACCGCTTTAGCTTTTTTCAGTGCATTTTCGGCAAAGGTTTTGCCATCTTCAACGACATCAGGAATGTCGGGATAATCGTACATGCTTCTGACTTCCTTGCCAAACGGCGCAAAGGCATGCGCAAATTCCCGCACCTTTCCTTTATTTTTCGTAGCGACAATGACGACCGGGCCATCCAGCCGCATTAGGCGCCAGCTCCTGTACGTCCAGCACCGATCTTATCAGCAATCGGTCCAAGCACTTCTTTTTGGCGCTCAATCATTTGCAGAATCCCTTGTTCGCCCAAGCTAAGCAGTTGATCCAATTCGTTACGGTCAAATGGGCTTTCTTCACCTGTACCTTGCAGCTCAACATATTTTCCGCTGCCAGTCATGACAAGATTCATGTCCACTTTGGCCTTGGAATCCTCTTCATAGTTCAGATCCAGCAATGCTTTTTCACCAACAACCCCTACGCTGACGGAAGCCAGGAAATCGGTAATTGGAAAAACAGGCAGCTTGTGCTGGGTGGCAATTTTATTGACCGCAATCGCCAACGCTACGAAAGAACCGGTAATTGAGGTTGTGCGTGTTCCGCCGTCCGCCTGAATGACGTCACAATCCAACGTAATCGTCCGTTCACCAAGCGCCTGCAAATTGACCACCGAACGCAACGCTCTTCCAATCAGACGCTGAATTTCCATGGTACGGCCTGTCAGCTTGCCACGCGCAGCTTCACGCTGATTACGGCTATGAGTCGCACGCGGAAGCATGGAATACTCTGCGGTTACCCAGCCTTTTCCTTGTCCCTTCATAAAGGGTGGTACGCGTTCTTCTACAGTAGCCGTGCAAATGACTTTCGTCTCGCCAACCTCTATAAAAACAGAGCCCTCCGCGTATTTATTTACTCCTGCTGTCAATTTCATCGGGCGCAGCTCATCACCGTTTCGTCCGTTAGATCTACTCATGCTTTTTCCTCCTACGTCGTATGCAACCTGTTCTTATATGTTTATTTTACCAAAGTGTGCAGGCAAAAGCACCCCAAGGACGATTCCCGCCCTTAAAGAGGGATTTCGTTAATATGTTGCGGCTTGGCTACAGGCTCTCCATAATTTTGATTATTTTGTCCAATTACGCTTTTTTCACCATTTAGTTCAATCCGAATTTTTGTTTTGACCGCATCATCTGAATTGTCTGCCGCTGTCAGCACAACCGATTCCAAAAATTCAGCAGGCACAGCTTCTCCTTTAGCAAACATATCATCTGAAAGAGATACCGTAATTACGTTGTCTTTGGAGCGTTCTACCGATTTCAGCGCCGTCTCCCCTGTCATCACTTCTTGTAACCCATCCTTGGTCTGCGGTCCTTGAATCAATTGATGCAGCGCTGACTGGACACGATCTTTTTCAGGGCTGACCAACCGTGTTACAGGTACGTAGTATTGAACTCCAGCAGGAGAAGATGAAGAGAAATACACGGTGACTGGACTGGAATCCAGGGGTGTTACGCCATGACCAATCTCCAAATTAATACCTACTGCACGCGTCAACGGATGATCCAGCGGTGTGCCGCCAACAGGCATTTCGTTCAGTTTTTTGCCATCCACCCAGATCTGTACGCTCTCAATATCGGGACGGTCGGTCAGGGTCCAGGTCAAACTCTCCATTAATTTTCGTTCTTCCTGTGGCTTATAGTTCGCGAAAGATTTATTGAACTCGACAACAGCCAGCTTGTTGTTCTTGTCCACCGTCACACTTTTCACTTCTGTACCCTGGGGTATTACACCTTTAAATCCCTCTGGTAATAATCCAGCATACGGCCCGCCCTCAACCAATGTTTCCAGCGCTGACTTGGCATCTGCCTGCACATCACCTGTAGCAATCGGTAAAGATACCGGGGCCAGCAAACCGTTATGATCTTGCAAAAAAACAGCTCTCAGTTGACCTGTACTGGCAGGTGCTTTTCCGGTTACAGCCTTAATCATGGACTGCTCTGTCGTGGACGGCGGGGGGTCAATGGATGCCGATTCGTTGCCGAAAAGGCTGCAGCCCGACAACAACAGGGGTAGGGATAGCAGTCCAGCTACAGAGATCATACGCCATGGGTGTTTTATATTCATAAGTGAAGTTCCTCCCTAACAATTTTGTACAGATTGTACTAATATGTATACGAGCCTCGCGTAAAAAATAACTACTTTTTCAGCAGACTGGACACACTGGTCATAATTGCAGTAGAAATCAGGATCTATACGAGGAGGGGAACTTCAACTTTATGGACAAGAAAAAAGCACCTTACAGCCTGAATAGTAAAAAGGTAGCCGATGCCACCCGCGAGTTGCTGCACAAGCGTGGTGTGAACCTGACTGAAATTGCAGAACTGGTCATGCTTTTACAAAAAAAATATTACCCGACCCTAACGATGGAAGAATGTATGGAGAATGTGGACAAGGTACTGATGAAGCGCGAGGTTCAAAATGCCGTGCTCACGGGCATCCAACTGGATATCCTTGCTGAACAAGGCGTTCTTCTTCCCCCATTGCAGGACATGATTGAGAATGATGAGGGATTATACGGTGTGGATGAAATTCTGGCCTTTTCCATCGTAAATGTGTACGGCAGCATTGGATTTACCAATTACGGTTATGTCGATAAGCTCAAACCGGGTGTGCTGGAACGCCTGAATGATAAAAGCCTCGGGCCGATCCATACGTTCCTGGACGACATTGTGGGCGCTATCGCAGCTTCGGCCAGCAGCCGCATCGCCCATCGCAAACAGGCAGAGCGCGAGCAGGAGCTTGGGGAAGAAAGTGCACCGAATACAACACGTTAAATAACAAACAACGCTTGGAATACAACAGATATATACAGGGTTAGAGGAGAACTAGACATGGCAAACGTAACTGAAGGATATACATTCCGTACGATGCAGGCTGACGATTATGATCAGGCCATTGACCTTTGGAATGGCTTAGACGGATTGGGATTAAGCGAGGCCGACTCACCGGAGCGGATTGCACGCTTTTTACAACGGAACGAAGGACTTAGCTTTGTCTGTGAGCATGATGGAAGCATCATAGGCACGATTTTGGCGGGTCACGATAGTCGCAGGGGGTTTCTGTATCATCTGGGTGTAGCCACAGCACATCGTGGTCAAGGGATCGCGCCCAGACTGGTGGATAAAGCGTTATCTGCTTTGTTGAGAGAAGGCATTGATAAATGTCATCTGTTTGTGATGGAGCATAACGCAGGGGGTCAACGCTTCTGGTCAGCTAACGGCTGGGAGAAACGGGATGGAATTTTACTATATTCCCGAGGACTAGAACTAGGATCTAACGCTTGATCTATACAAATAGGAGCACCGGGTCTGATTCAAGTCGAGCTATAAACGATCAGACCCGGTGCATAATACTCACAGCTTATTCATTAGCATTTCTAACATTTCAAGCTCAGATTACCTTTATTCATAAATTACAATCCATTTTGTGGACGCAGTGCACGTTCTACAATTCCCAGCGTGGATTGACGAGAGAAGAACCGGGACACCTGAGCTACCCAATAGTTTTGGCGACCGGAAATGATGTGACTACGCCCCTTTTCAAATGCTCTCAACGCGTTCTTCACAACGGTTTGGGGAGTTTCCCTAGTTCCAATTGACGCTTCACTTGCGCCAACAATATCAAAAAACGGCGTTTCCGTTGAGCCTGGACAAAGGGCCAGAACTTTAAGCCCCCGTTTCCGATTTTCGGCCCATAGCGCTTCAGTAAAAGAAAGCACAAATGCTTTGGTTGCTCCATACACCGCCATATAAGGATCGGGCTGAAATGCAGCTGTGGAAGAAACATTGATTAATCCACCATCCCGCTTACGCAATAAATCAGGCATAAATGCATGTGTGATGTCGACTAAAGCAGCCACATTGAGCATCACTTCCTCATGCTGTCGTTCTCCTGAAACCTGCTCAAAGTATCCATAGGTGGCAAAACCCGCGTTGTTAATCAAGAGATCTACCTTTAGCTGTTGCTTTTGAACCTCCTGATGCAATGCTTGGGGTGCTCCTGGTGTGGAAAGATCCAACGCAATCACCGTTGCTTTTACGTTATATTTAGCTGAGAGTTCTTTAGCCAGTGTCTTTAATTTGGTTTCATTGCGTGCTACCAAAATGAGATTACATTTCTTAGCTGCGAGCGAATAGGCAAAGGCCTCGCCAATACCGGATGAAGCCCCTGTGATCAGAGCTATTTTATTTGCGTACATAAACATGATGACAACCTCCATAGTATTGTTGTTTTATTTAAGAAACATCGTTACCACTACTCTATAATGAACTGAAGTCATCTACTATGACGACCTCAGTACACTTCATATTTACGATGGAGATGAGGATGTTTTAAATGCTACGAGCGCATTCTTCAGTGTAAATGCATACACTCCTTGAGCCATATCTACATCTGAAAAATGACCTGCAAACTGAAGATGTATGACTCCATGTAAAGCAGACCAAAACATCCGGACAACCAGCAGCGGATCATGTTCTTTCAATGCTCCCTGCTCCATAGCGTGTATGACGGTTTGCAGGATTTGAGACAGGGCCGTTGTGGTACCCTCCAAGCTCTGTTCATCCGGCTTGAAATCAGATAATGCCCCGCCAAACATCATTTTGTAATAGGCTGAATGAAGCTGCGCAAATTCCCAGTACGCCCAGCATAGAGCTTCAAGATCAGCGAGTACGCTTTCGGTAACGGGTACTTGCTGAAAGGATTCAGCCAATAGCCGACATCCATCCAGGTACATCTCATTGGCAAGACCATCCTTACTGCCGAAAATACTGTAAATAATTTTGGTGGAACAGCTTAATTTCTGCGCAACTCGCCGCACGGTCACGGCCTCTGGCCCTTCTTCCGCAAGAAGGATACATGCGGCGTCAATGACATTTTTACGGAGCAATTGCTGCTGCTGTAGCTTCACTTCCGAATAGGTTTTATAGGGATGCGATGGCTCGGTCATGATTGAATGCACTTCCTTTTGCTTATTAAAAACTGTTGCTTGATGCTACTATAATAAATTAAAGATCTACACAAGATCTCAGGAAACATTGTTTCTGTTAAGAACCATAGTATTCTAAGCCTGAGTGTTTGTCAAATAAAAAAGAACGCAATGAGTAGGTACACTTACCGCGCTCTGGTTGAATGCTTAAAAATGAAGCTATGTTTGGCGTTCCACGATCAGTAGGCAATGCCTACCCGTGTACGGATAAATTCGTAACTCTTGCATTGACGATAGGTAAAATCAGCCGTATCCGCGGTGGTAATTTGTGAGCCACCTTCAGGCAAAAAATCTTTTTCCACACGATAAATCCCTGTCCGCGCTCCATCCGGCAGATAGGTTGGACATACGATTGTCCAGTCTAGTACCGATTCACGCAGCAATTCGTACACTCGCCGATGTTCCTCGGCCGCACGAGTGCTGCGTCGCCGGGTCTCGGAGGACTCGTACCGGTACAGGTCCGGTTCGGTCCGGCTTTGCAAAATCCCTGCCGTTCCTACTGTAATGAGCCGGGAAATGGACTGCTCCTGCATGAGCCGGACCAGCAGGGCTATATTAACGGATAAGGTAGTCGTTCCATCCGTATTCAGCGCACTGATTACAGCCGTCGCCCCCCCCTTCAGCGCTTGTGCTACGTCCTCTGCATTAGTGGCATCGCCTTGTACGATTTGCAGCTGATTCCCGTATCCGGGTGCGTAATCCTCCAGCTTATCCGGTGAACGAACAAGGACAGTAACGGCATGACCTTCCTCTAATGCATAATCTAATATATACCGTCCTACGCGTCCGGTAGCTCCCAGCAGCAGCAAATTCATAAAATCCTCTTTTCCGGCATGCATGCCGCTTGTCATGTTGCTTCGTCATGTCACTTGTTGGGTAGTTTTCCGCGACTATTGGCGGCAAAGGGGATAGAAGCGCGTGATTGAGTCCGTCTCGCTCATAGAGGCCCGTTCACGGCGCACCAGCTCCACCAGATGAGCCAGCGTCTCGGACATGGCAAACCTTAGCTGGTGAATACCCAGCTTGCCACCGAACATGGCAATGCACAGCTCATAGGCTGTGCTGCCCTCCGGTTGGATCAGCTGCTGGAATTTATCCAGCCGTTCTTCATGATGTGCCAGCAACGCTTGCGTCCGCTCCCGAAAATAACCAAACGGATTGCGGTGCCCCGGATATGCCCACGCTACCTCCAGCTTACCTAGACGCTGCAAGCCGTCTACATAAGACCTCAACGGCTGGGCATCACTGCCCGGCAGCAGACTGATGTTAGGAGAAATCTGCGGCAAAACTGCGTCACCGCAGAGGATAACACCGCTATTCGGGTCATATAAGGACATATGTCCGGGCGCATGCCCTCCCGTCTCGACGGGCAGCCAACTGCGTCCACCCCATTCCAGACGAGCGTCTGTGCCGGTAGGAATAACGGTAATCTCAGGCTGTGGATTCACTTGCAAATAAGCCTGCCGCATATGTAATTCCAAGGCCGGCACTTGCTCCAAAGGAAAGCCATGCTGGACAAAAAAGCTGGGAAGCCTGTTCTCCATAGCGACCGTCGATTCTGGAGCGTCCCACATCATCATCGCTTCCTTATGGCTTCGGGCTGACATATGTACACGAGCCTGACTTTGCTGCTGCATCCAGCCCGCCAATCCGTAATGATCGGGGTGATGATGAGTGACCACAATGTCCGAAATATCCCCAAAGGACATTCCCAGCTGTTGGAAGACATGCGCCCATTCTGCCTCGGTGTCCATATTGCGCGGCCCCGGGTCTACAATCGTAAAACCGTGCTGTCCCTTGAGCACATAGCTATTCACCCAGCGCAGCGGAAAGGACATGGATATTTTGACCTGAAAACCTCCGTCTATTCGCTCACACGGTGTAAGCTCTGGCATTTTCATGGCTTCCCATCCGCCTTTCTGTTTCAAGCCCGCACGCCGACAAAAATCATTCGAGGCGAAGCATCGTCGATATATTGATCTTCATTATAGCTTCCGTGCACCTGCTCTACGGATAGTCCGGCTTGCTCTAGCAATCCACGGAACTTTTCATACGGATATAGCTTCACTCGTTCATGATACACGCGCGCGGGTTCTCCCTCAGTAGGAGTCGTACCCAGAGCAGAGGCTGCCTCAGTGGCCGTAACAGATGCGGCTGACCGAATCGCAATTTGCTTTTTCACAAAGCCATCTTCAATGACCCGATGCTCCTCAATCCAATTTCCTTCATCCTCCCGTGACGAATGCGGTACCAAATGAGCGGTTACGTAAGCAGGGTTCAAATAATCTATGATAAAGCGTCCTCCCGGCTTCAACAACCGATATATTTCCTTTAGTACTTTAAGCTGCTCCTCATCCTTTTCAAAATAACCGAAGGAGGTGAACAAATTCATCACCGCGTCATAGCTTTCATCCAGCGGCACCTCTCTCATATCCCCTTGATGCCAACTTACCCGCCCTTCGGAATCAGCTGCACGAGCCTCTCTCAGCAGCACATTGGAAAGGTCCACACCTGTCACCTTATAACCTGCATCTGCGAGCGCAAGCGAATGACGTCCCATCCCACAGCATAAATCCAATACGCTGGAGCCTTGCGGTAATTTGAGCCAGGAGATCATTTTTTGCACTTCCTGATAGGCCCCCTGAAAGTCGCGATGCTTGTATACCAATAAATAATCTTCCCCAAAGCTTTGCTCGTACCATTCTGCCATATCGTTTCTCCTCCATGAACTCATTTCGCTCTATTACATACTATATTAGCTTTTTCAAACTGGAAACTCAAAAGCATTACGAATAAGGGTTTTACAAAATCCTGAACAACAAACATGTTACAATAATCGTTATTTGAATCCATTTCATAATACCTTCAGTAGCTTTAATAAAGAGTACATGATCCACCCCATTTTATCATTAAAATGATTCATGGGAACGCCTTTAGAAGTATTCATAAGAGAAAGGAGCAGCAAAGTTATGATTCAAATTGGACTTACGGGTTGGGGCGATCACGATGACTTGTATCCAACGGGCACCAAAGCTAACCAAAAACTAAGCATCTATGGAAGCCATTTTCCGGTAGTAGAGATGGATAGTTCTTTCTATGCGGTGCAGCCCACAGATCGTATGGCACGCTGGGCGGCGGAAACCCCAGACTCTTTTTCATTTCTCGTCAAAGCCTATCAAGGCATGACTGGACATACCCGCGGCAAGCAGCCTTACTTCAAAACAATATTTGCCATGTACGAAGCACTGCATGCATCCATACAGCCTCTACGCGAAGCGGGCAAGCTTAAAGCCGTACTGTTTCAGTACCCACCCTGGTTCGACTGTACACGTGAGAATGTCGCTGTACTGCGAGACACGAAAAAAAGGATGGGAGAGGTCCCATCCGTACTTGAATTCAGACATCAAAGCTGGTTCACACCCGATTTTCGGAAACAAACGCTGGCATTCATGCGCGAAGAAGGTTGGATACACAGCGTATGCGACGAGCCGCAGGCGGGACCGGGGTCAGTTCCCATTGTGCCGTTGGCTACAGATGGTAATCTGACAGTCGTACGTCTCCACGGACGGAACATATCGGGCTGGAATCAAAGCTCCGCGCCTAATTGGCGGGAGGTTCGTTATCTGTATCGGTACAATGAACAAGAGTTGACCGAATGGAGAGACAGATTGCTGGAGCTGGAGCAGCAAAGCCGTGAGGTGTGCGTTATTTTCAACAACAACTCAGGTGGAGACGCCGCTGCTAACGCCAAGCAGCTCATGACCATGCTTGACATGGACCCTAAACCTTTTCCACCTCGCAAGCCACCCGAAGAAGATAACGGGCCGGAACAGCTTGAACTATTTTGAAGAACAGGCTGAGGGTGGGGAGTTGGAAATAGCCTTTTTGAGCTTGCGTGCATTATCCAGTAAATACGGGTCGTCAGGTAAATAGCGTAAAGCGGTTTGGTTATGCTCATACGAAGCGTTCAGCTTACCTGCATGGGCGTAGCAATGGCTGAGCCGCAAATGAGGTAACCAGGAGTAGCATGGCAGCGGAACAGGTCGCATACCCGGAAGGTGATGCTGTTGCTCCAATGCCTTTTCATACCAGTATGCGGCAGTGCTCCATTCGTTTCGTGTGAAAAACCAGTCACCGATCATGCAGCACAAGTCTGATTGCGGCACACCGTATCGAAAGGAGCGCAACAGACTATCCAGCTGTTGCTCCGACTTCCCGAGGTGAAGATAGCATTCCGCCGACCGCGCACAAGCGGTAATCCGATCCTCACGGTAGCCGCTCGGCTCCTCCAACAGATGGTTGAACGCCTCTACCGCCTCGGTATATTCCTTACGGTCAAAACATTCATTGGCATGCAAATACAGCAGACGCCCCTCCAGCTTGCCGCTTTCGCTGATCCACCTGGCGAGAATACGTTGGTTACGGAGCGTGTGGTCTTGCATTCGGCGGTGAGTTACTGCCACATCCGAATGAACGATTTGCCCTTGAGGTATCACCAAATCCTCATGCAGACGTCCCTCCCAGCGATATTGTCGCTCACGCTTCACGAGACGGATACGGCGTGAGGTGAACAACAGTTCACCCTGCTCCCCCTCTGCCAAATGAAGTGGCATTACCACTGCGTCGATATCCATAGACAAACGCTGCTTCAAGGCACGCAGGCGCTCGCGGTCCGGCTCCAGCAGCACATCGTCCGCATCCAGCCACATGATGTAGGAACACGTCGCCTTGTCAAACGATTCATTACGGGCGGCTGCAAAATCATCCTTCCATTCAAACGTATATAGCCGATCCGTATAGCAGGCTGCTATTGTCTTCGTCTGATCCGTCGATCCCGTGTCCACAATGATGATTTCATCCATTAGGTCTGCGACCGAATCCAGACAGCGAGCAAGTATCTGCTCCTCATTTTTTACGATCATGCACAAGCTGATGGTCGTCATTGGATGCTCAGTCATGACTTCACGTCATCCCCTTTACCTTTGGCTGAATCTGCGTTCGTTTTTCCGGTAGACTCGCCATCAGTATATGCACCTCTCCTTTCAGCCTGCGTCTTGTCTGTCTGTTCGACACGTGCATACCTTTCCAACGGCAAAAGTTGTTCCTCCATATGCCGGATTCGCTGTACCGCCTTGTCGAGTGCGGCCTTTCGCTGATTCATTTTGCGAACATGCTGCTGCTCCACCAATCGAAATTGTTCCTCGTCCAGTTTCATCCACTCATTCAGATGCGCTACCTCTGGTTTGACCTCACGCAGTTCTTTCGACTTCTTGCGGCCTGCAAAGCACAAATATTTGTGATGTACCTCCAGCGCTTTTTCATCAAAATAAGGATACAACACACGGGAGAGGCTCCCAGCATAGTAAGTCCGCTTGTGATCATGGAAAGGATGGTATCCATAAGGTACAGACAAGACGAGCGTTCCCTTTTTATTCAACAAGCGGTAAGCATGAGCCAGCAGGGTGTCGGGATGCGCAAAATGTTCCAAAATCTCCCCTAAAATAATGGTATCAAATCCACCGGGAGGACGCTCAAATTGTGAAATGTCCTTTAACTGAAAGTGGACTCTTCCCCGGACTGGTGCGGATTCCTGACGAAGTTCTTTTTTTGCATAAGAAATGCTGCCCTCTTCCAAATCAATAGCCGTTACCTCAAAGCCTTCCCGTCCAAGCAAAATGGACGTTATCCCCTGACTGCACCCAACATCCAGCACGGTACGCCCCTGTACATGGCGGCAAATCCAGTGAATTCTATTGCGGGTGGCTTCATGAGATTCCTCCGAATTGATCTGCCCGTAATAACGTTCGTTTACCTGATCACGGTTAGCCAACAGCGGCGCCCCCTCCATCACCGGGATGCCCCAAGATCACGACATGTCCACCTGTACAATGTGCGGTCGCATTACGTGTATCGAAGACCAGCGGGGCATGGTCGACCAGCTGTTGGTAATCCACCACAGAATGGTCTGTCGTGATGACTACGATATCTGCACTTTCCCATAGCTGAGCATTTGCCGTTCGAGATGGGATTGCTTCACCGTTCAGCTTAAAGCTCGATACATATGGGTCGGTGAAGCTCACCGAAGCTCCCATTTTTATTAGATGTTCAAACAGGACAAGAGCTGGGGATTCCCGAACATCATCAATGTCCTTTTTGTAGGCCACACCTGCCAGAATGATTTTGGCTTTGTTTATGGCTTTACCTTTATGAGCGAGCATGGCTTCAATTCGCTCCGCAATATACAGCGGCATACGCCGATTCATGCGATCTGCCAAGTCCACGAATTCCAGTGGAAAACCATGCTGCTCGGATTTCCATGACAAGTATAGCGGATCAACCGGGATACAGTGCCCCCCGATGCCAGGTCCCGGATAAAAAGGCATATAGCCGAATGGCTTGGTTGCCGCTGCATCCAGTACCTCCCATATATTGATGCCAATTTTCTCACAGGCGGCTGTCAGCTCATTGACCATTCCAATGTTGACACTACGGAACGTATTCTCGAACAGCTTGGCGGCTTCCGCCACGGTTGTCGAGCCGACTGGAACAATCTGGTCCAAAAAGGAGCCATAAAAACCCACTCCCGCTGCCAGACAATCCGGCGTGCAACCGCCGATCACCTTGGGTGTGTTGCGAATGTTAAAATGAACGCTGCCCGGATCAACACGTTCTGGTGAAAAGCACACATAGAAATCCTTACCTACCGTCCAGCCCCTGCGCTGCTCTATCACCGGCCGAATCAGTTCCTCGGTCGTTCCCGGATAGGTGGTGCTTTCCAGAATCAACAGTGTTTGTCTACGCAAATGAGGTATGGCCTGATCAATAGCCGTTTCAATATAGGACGTATCCGGCTGATGTCCGTCTGTCAGCGGCGTAGGCACACAAATCACGACGATATCCGCATGCTCCAGCACCTTGATATCCGTAACTGGATGCAATTGCTGCCCGATCAGACCTTCCAATGCATCATCGCCAATGTCTATGATGTACGACTTTCCTTGAAGCAGCTTGGCTACTTTGACAGGATCGGAATCTACACCATATACATCATAACCAGCCTGTGCCATTTCCACTGCCATGGGCAGCCCTACATAACCGAGGCCGATTACCGCAACCTTTACAGTTCCTTTAGTTATTTTTTCCATAAGCTGCAAAATACCCACCTCTTTCATCGTTACTCCATGCCTCGCAGTAGCTCAGCAATTCCAACGCGATCCATTAACTCATCGTCCGAGCGATATTGATCGAAGCTCACTCGTTCCAATCCACCATATTGGCTCAGTAAGCGCTCGTCTGCTTGCTGGGGAAGAATAACAAAATAACGGTCATCATAGCGATACGTATGCGGCACCTCATAGGGCGAAATCAGCACCTCATGCAGCTTTTCCCCACCACGTATACCAATCTCCTTCACTTTCAACGCAGGCTGTCCCGCCTGTTCTTTCATCACTTCTGCCAGATCTGCAATATTGCAGCCCTTCATTTTCATCACAAGGGTCTCTCCCCCAATTGCCGTGACAGAAGCCTTCAGCAGCAAGCCAATCGCCTCTCCGAGCGTGAGGAAGAAGCGTGTCATATCTGGGCTCGTCAGCGTTAATTCCTGCCCTTCCGCGATCTGGCGCTTGAACAGGGGCACGACACTTCCACTCGTCCCCAACACGTTGCCGCCGCGAATACACACAAAGCGAGTACGCTCACTTAAAGTGTTGGCGCGGATCATCAGTCTTTCACCGATCGCCTTCGTCATGCCATATACATTCACCGGGTCTACCGCCTTGTCTGTAGAGACATCAATTACCTTGGCGACTCCCTGCTCTATGCTGGCCCGGATCACATTTTCCGTACCGTGTACGTTCGTCTTGAAAGCCTCCTCTGGCTGTCTCTCACACACAGGGACATGCTTTAATGCCGCCAAATGGAACACATAGTCCACTCCGCGACATGCCTCCTGCAATGCCTGAAGATCGCGAATATCTCCAATCATGAAATTCAGGCGAGGATCAGATTGAAATTGCCGCTGCATGGCAATCTGTGCAAATTCACCGCGTGAGAATATCCGGATTTCCGCCGGTCCCTCCTTCAGCAATTCAGCCGTTAGGCGTTGCCCCCAAGATCCCGTGCCTCCGGTCACTAGCAGTTTTTTTCCTTTAAACAATATAATCTCCTCCTGACCGTTACGAATTGGCAATGTCTGTTCCCAGAAATTCAGCCAGCACAGCATTCATTTCATTCTCTGACAGCCGATCCTTCGCCGGCACTTTTTTTACCGAAGTATTTGCGGCATGAATGACGTTCACATAGTTGCGAAGTGGAATGACCTCATGCGGCAGCTCCGTTACATATCCGTGCGTACCCTTCCCAGGAATGACGACACGGTAATCATTTAGAAAATCCTCCACTTGATAGCGAAACACATAAAAAGAAGGCGAACGGTGAAACACCGGTGCCATCTGCCCCTCAACCGCATCCCACAGGTAACCCATCTGGTTCACCAGCGCAACCGTCTCCGGTTGAAACTTGTAATCATGTAACTGTTGTACAAATGACTGGTGGTATAAATCGTCGGAATCTATTCGAGCAATGAGCAGTTCGTCCGCGCCTTCGATGTACGCATGAATTCGACGTTTACTTTCGATGCTCGTACCAAAACGGATGTGGTCGGGAATGGGCTCATGTCGGGCTAGTTCCTCTTCCACAATGTCACTGCATCCGCCCGCCAGCTTGACGACAGATAAGAAATCCGTATTTGTCTGACTGAGTAAACTACGCAGCGTAAAGGTTCTGAATATATCCAGTCGCTCGCTGATCCACTCACGTGTCAGGCGGTTGGGATTCATCCCATAGTTATTAAAATTAATTTCAATTACAATCTTGCGATTCATTGATCTTCCTCCCTTTCAACCGTCTTCTCTCAAGTTATGAAGACGCCTCTGAAACGGCACGTACAGATGCAACGAATCTTGTAAAAATAGGTAGAATCCAAAAATAATAGCCGTTCATACAAAAACCTTTTTGCTTTCGACATATGATAGAATACAAAGTTTTTTGCTCCATCTGAAAAGTTGAACAAGCAGGAACGACAGGGAGGTAACATGTTATGACGAATCCAAGGTATCTGGAGATTGACGAGGTACTGAAACGATTGAAGCTGGCACTCGATCAGCACCAGTCCTTTTCGCTCATTCGTATTGGGGATGGTGAAAATTTGGTGTTGTCGCAGGACACCGTCTGGCCGATGGAAAAGGTATTACAGGAACGTTGGGCGGTCAAAGCCAATCTCGGTCAAAAGGGACTGTTTCTACCGAATACGGAACTACGGGACGCGGTGGCTGAGGCAGTGAGCAAAGCTAGCATTGCTGGCATTTTGCCATATGATGACGAATCTATTAAAGCACCATCCTATATGAAGCGGGAGCTGACCGATCAGGTCTTTGCTCACTATGCTCTTTCCCCCGCGCTGACCTGCCACGCCTGCCTGAATCGGTATTTGGCTAAGACACCCGCTTTCTGGGACATGCTGAAAAATCGACGCATTCTGCTGGTCACCCGGACGGCCACTGAAGTAAAGCCTGTTCTTGAGGCCGATCCGTACAGGCTGAATATCGCGCACACGCTGGCATTTCATCAATATGAACAAATGCCTGAAACACTCCAATGGATCGCAGCACACAAAGATGACTTTGATATTGCGCTATTCTCTTGTGGTGTCAATGCAGTCGTGTTAGCACAAAAAACAGCAGAGCTAACTGGCAAAGTAGGTATAGACTTCGGCAAGGCGATTAATATCGTCATGTTCGGCAAAGCTAATTAATGAATAAAGATAATTTGTGAAAAAATCCACTTAACAAGTAATCTTTGCTCCGTATATCAAAAAAGCACTAGCAAATTTCAGTTTGCTGGTGCTTTTTGCTATCATACATTTTCCTAAAGTCCGTGATCGAAAAGAATAATCCATATAAAGCCTTGGGCCCTTGCTTGTTTAGAAATAGAATTTGAGATTTCCTGTCACTTCTTTTACAATATTACAGAAACTAGCATTCATTTAGAAATTATGAGGAGGATGTTGAAATGTCACATAACAAGAGATTGAAGACATATCCACTTACAAAAGCAAAGCATGTAAAGGTTCATGGTCGAACTACGCAAACACGTACACCTCTTACTCTGTTTTGGACAGGCAGTGGCATTGAATTGAATATCAAAGGCTCAGAGCTGTGGATTGAAATTGAGGCCGATTACCAGGTGTTTGAACCCTGGATCAGTATTGTCATCAATGGGGTTCCGATGAGTCGCCTGATGGTGACCGCAGGACGACATTGGATCTGTCTTTTGAGAGGGTTGAACCCTGACACGGTCAAAAATGTCCGTGTGGTCAAGGATGTCCAGCCTATGAGTTCGGACTCGCGCTGCTTGTTGCAAATTCATGCCCTGAAGGTTGATGGGGAATTGCTGCCAGTCACTGATAAGCCCCTCAAGGTGGAATTTATCGGTGACAGCATTACCTCGGGAGAAGGAACGATTGGAGCGAAGGAGGAGACAGACTGGGTTCCCATGCTGTTCACAGCACTACGCAATTATACAGCCATAACAGCCGAAGCACTAAATGCGGACTACCGAGTGTTATCACAAAGCGGATGGGGTGTCCTAACAAGCTGGGATAATAATCCGCATGCGAACATACCGGCATATTATGAGCAGATATGTGGTGTGCTGACCGGTGAGAGAAATGAAGCATTAGGGGCATTTTCAGATTATGATTTTACCTCATGGCAGCCGGACGTGGTCGTAGTGAATTTGGGGACTAATGACGGGGGAGCCTTTTATTCTCCTGCATGGACGGACCCAGCAAGCGGGAAAGTGTACAAGCAACGCTTGAACGAGGACGGCACATTCAATGAAGAAGATTTACAATCTTTTGAAAGCGCTATCGTACGTTTTCTTGTCAAGCTTCGGACCTGCAATCCTGCTGCCCATATTGTGTGGGCCTATGGGATGCTGGGTACTCCGATGATGCCCTCAATCTACCGAGCGGTAGACGCGTACAAGAAAAAAACGAGGGATCGGAATGTGTCTGTATTCCAACTGCCTAACACGACGGAAGAAACGATAGGATCTCGCAGCCATCCCGGGCTCTCCGCCCATGCCAAAGCAGCAGATGAGTTGACAGTGTATTTGCGAGAGATTCTAAAGAAATAGAATCCGAGAAGCACAATCAACTCTGTAGAACACGCTCATAAAGGAAATTACAACAACTAGGTCATTTGTGCTCTGGGTGTTGTTGTTGAGAATTATAGCCACGAGTCTGCAGCAGATGTCTGTCTATGCTCGTGGCTAGTTAGCGCAGCGGACTATCCTAGGAGAACCACGAACAGGCAGCGAGCATTTACTATAGAAATAATCACCTGATATATTTACAAAAACGGAGTCGAAGCAATGCCCGTGAATACCTCTGGACCATTACGAACAGTGGTCGATACACCAGAAATATAAGAAGAATATACTGTTTGTATTGCCCAGGGAGCAGATAGATCCTGTGCATTAAAAGCTTGCGTTTCATTAGCCCCAGTCACGCCCAGTACCCCCTCGGCGCGGTAGACTACCTCACTCGGATCATAGTCGGCTCCACGCACGATTTCAACCGCATACGTATCGCCAAGCTCACCGATTAGGCCAATGGAACCACTAAAAGTTACAATCGGACCCGGCACAAGAAAGGTCCGCAGGGTGATCAAACCGAACCGCTCCGGTATAGGACCCAGCTGTATATCGGGACCCTCACCTGTTTTTGATGAATTGGTGGAGCTTCTCATATCCAGAAAAAAACCCATACCTTATCCCTCCAAATTGCAAGATACTCCATGCTATGCAAGAAATTCTTTAGCGTATTGGACAAATTAGTAATAAATCTATCAATTCAGCTCAAAATAACCGATAGTAAATACATATGGTATAAATATTAGAAATGAATATGTAGATAGAAAGCAGGGGTTTGATGAAACAACTGAGACGACTCAAAACATTAACACTACGCAAGAAATTGACAGCAGCATTTCTACTGGTCATGCTTGTTCCAAGCATTATTGTAAGTTCTTTTTCTTATCAAGCAGCATATAAACAGACGGACCGCCAATTACTCGATAGTGCGACAACTAGCGTTACCGCATCCGATCGTGCAGTTACTCAAACGATTCAAGCCAAAATCGCTGATCTCGAATATTACTCTACGACGATGACGGCTAGTGATAACAGTGCCGAAGCAGATGAAGACATCCTGAAAAGGTTACAAGTGTATTTAAAAATGCATGCGGAAGCTGTTGATATGTTTGTAGGAACTCCCGAAGGAAAACTCATTATTGGCAAAGCCGTAGGCTCCACAAACGATCCTCGTGAACGTCCGTGGTACAAACAGGCCATGGAGAAACCCGGACAAACCGTAATCAGCCCTGTCGGACTCAATACGGCTAAGGTCCCCGTTGTATATATTTCACGTACACTTCCTGACAACAGTGGTGTTCTCGGTCTTTCGCTGAACCTAAATAATTTAAAAGAAATCACAAATTTAAAAATCGGACAAAATGGCTATATTATGATATTAGATGGTACCAAACGTATCGTTACCCACCCGACAGAAGTCAGCGGAAGTACCAAAATGGGGGAAACGATACCTGAATTATTTGCCTCCAAAGAAGGTAGCTTTAGTTACGATATTAATGGCGTAGATAAACACCTGATTTTCAAAACCAATACGCTGACAGGCTGGAGAATTGCTGGAACGATGGACAAAGCAGAAACCAGTGCCTCCGCCCAACCGATTCTTATCACGACGATCATCGTGTTGGTGATTGCAGCCATCATCATTGGTGTGCTCGCAATGTGGCTAATCAGCAGTATACTTAAGCCCATCCAAAGATTACGTAATTCTATGGATGCCATCAGCCAAGGTAATCTTTCGATAAACGTGGCTACGACCAGTACAGATGAAATTGGTGAATTATCAAGATATTTTCAACAAATGGTAGATAACCTGCGTAACATGATTAAAGAAATTCAAGCGATGACAGGCAATTTGTCGGCATCCTCGCAAGAGCTTGCAGCAGGTGCAGAACAAACGACCCGGGCTATCGAGCATGTGACCATAGCCATTCAAGATGTGGCTGCAGGCAGCGAACGCCAAGTGGGCAGCGCTAAAGATAATCAGGAACGGATTAGCGGCATGGCAACAGACATTACCGCTATGACCGAAACCATGGCTGAAATGACCACTTACTCCGCACAGGCCATTCAGGCGTCGGATGCAGGCAGCGAGCATATCGGCAACAGCGTCGTTTCCATTGATGGCATTCGCACTACCGTGGAAGAACTGGATACCATCATCAGTGCTTTGAGTGACCGCTCTGGACGAATCGGAACGATTGTCACCGTCATTACGGAAATCGCCAGCCAGACTAATCTGCTCGCATTGAACGCTTCTATTGAGGCAGCACGCGCAGGGGAGCATGGCAAAGGTTTTGCTGTCGTGGCGACAGAGGTCCGCAAGCTGGCTGAAAACTCAGCTTATTCCGCACAACAAATTCGTGAACAGATTCAAGGGATACAGAGCGGTGTATCTGAAGCCCTGGTCGCTATGGAATCCGCCAAGGAACGCGTAAGTGATGGTATTAATTCCATTGACCTATCCGGTCGCTCCTTCTCTCGCATCCGTAGAGCGGTAGCCAAATCAGCGAAGCAGCTCGATAACGTCGCAGCTTCTACCGCTGGAGTCGCAGATGGAACGAGTTCAGTCGTCAGCAGCATGGAGGAAATTACACGCATCGCTGAAGAAGCGGCATCCCATACGGAGACCGTGTCCGCAGCCGCAGAGGAGCAGCTCGCCTCCATGGAAGAGATCGGTTCGTCTGCCGCAGATTTGACCCGTCTGGCGGAGCAGCTTCAAGATTTACTGACACAATTCCAATTAGATGAAACAAAATAACCGTTCCAACCGATAAATACAGAGAAAGAGTCTTCACAATGAGGGAGGGTTGGAACATGGATATCGCAGCATTATCAACAGGTATGAGTCAGGCCAGCTTAGCTCAAGCCGTAAGTGTGAAGGTATTAAGTATGGCTAAGGATCAGGCCAGTGAACAAGGACAGGCTTTAGTGCAGATGATGGAAAAAAGCGTACAGCCTCATCTTGGCGGTCAACTGGACATTCGCGCATAAGTACATCCATATGCTTGGTTAAGGGCGATTCTGCTCAGGTCTGGACAGACCCGGGTAGAATCGTTTTTTTATCTCCCTATTTTTCGTTCAGCACAAAACGTAGTAAACTAGACATATCGTCCACGACCTCGTTCGGAGGATAGCGCAACATTCACACGATTTACATTGAAAAAGGAGGATACATAGTATATGAGTTATTCTGATTATTTTGAAAAAGCCAGAGAGCAACAACTGGGCGAGTTACAGGAGTGGTTGTCCATTCCGAGTATCTCAGCATTATCGGAGCACAAAAAGGACATTAACCAAGCAGCTGATTGGCTCGCTGCCAAACTGACTGCTGCCGGTCTGGAAAACGTTGAAATCATTCCAACCAAAGGGCACCCGCTGGTATATGCGGATCATTTGCACGCACATGGTAAACCAACGATCCTCGTGTATGGACACTATGATGTACAACCCGTAGATCCGCTTCACCTGTGGGAAACGCCACCGTTTGAGCCATCCATCCGTGATGGAAAATTGTATGCGCGCGGAGCGACAGATGATAAAGGGCAGGTTTTCTTGCACATTAAGGCAGTTGAGGCCATTTTGAAGCAGGAAGGCACATTGCCGCTGAACATCAAATTCTGCATTGAAGGTGAGGAAGAAGTGTCCAGTCCGAACTTGCTTGAGTTTTTGCAAACTGGAGCTGAACGTCTGGCCGCGGATGCTGTACTGGTGTCCGACACTTCCTTGATCGAAAAAGGGAAGCCTGCCATTTGCACAGGTTTGCGTGGACTATGTTCACTGGAAGTCGCCATTCACACGGCGAACACAGATCTACATTCCGGCTCTTTCGGTGGCGGCGTGCCGAATGCCCTGCATGCTCTGGTGTCCTTGCTGGCAACCCTGCATGACGACAAAGGCGGCGTAAGCGTCGAAGGATTCTACGACGATGTTGCTCCATTATCGGCAGAGATGAGAGAAGAATTCGTGAAGCAAGGCTTCAATGAGAGCAAGCTGCAACAAGATCTTGCACTTGATTCTCTCTATGGCGAAGAAGGATTCAGCTTCGTTGAGCGTGTTGGGGCACGTCCGACACTGGAGCTGAACGGCGTATACGGTGGCTTCCAAGGGGAAGGCACGAAAACGGTCATTCCAAAAGAAGCTCATGCTAAAATCACGTGCCGCTTGGTGGCTAACCAGAATCCGCAAGACATTCTGGACAAAATCGAGCGCCATTTGCGCGCCCATGTTCAGGCAGGAGCTACCCTGGATATTCAACAGGGTGAAAAAGCGAACGCCTTTAACATCGACCCGTCACACGCGTTTCTGCAAGCGGCGGCCGATGCTTTTGAGAAGGTATACGGTGTGCGTGCCCTCTTTACCAAGGATGGAGGCTCTATCCCAATCGTGGAGACCTTCTCCCGTGTGCTGACTGCCCCAGTCGTGCTGATGGGCTTCGGCTTGCCAGATGAGAACCTGCATGCGCCAAACGAGCATTTTAACTTGGACAATTTTGACAAGGGTCTGCTGACGATTGTAGAGTTTTTGAAATCGGTGTAAGCACATGACAACTTCTTATGACTAAGTTACAATAGAGAGGGCGAAAGCCCTTTCTATTTTTTTTGAGGAGCGCTACATAATATGATTATTCAGTTTATTCGTTTACGGTAATGTGAGGTACAGTTCATGAAAACTCAACCATTTTTCCGAAAATGGGTTGGGTCTATTTGGCTGTGCCTTTTTTCATTCACCAAATACGAATGAACGGGGTGCTTTTCTGTGTCCAAATGGAATAAACACGAGATGAAGGCTGACCTGATTGGAAAGCATCAACATCTCTTTAGGTGTCCTCTATGCTCTCAACCGATGCGTATGGTGGAAGGTAAAAGCCTCCTATGTACGAATCAGCATTGCTATGATCTCTCAAAATACGGGTATTTACATTTAGCCGCCCGGTCCTATAAGACTAAATATGATAAACAACTATTTTCCTCCAGAAGAATGATGTGCAATAACGGATTTTTCGATCCCTTAAATGAAGCGATAAGCAGCACTATAATGAAATTTATGAAGCCACTGTTTGATCAAAAATCACACCTTTACTTGCTCGATGCAGGTTGCGGGGAAGGCACTCATTTGAGCCACATTCAGGATAAGCTGACCTGGAAGGGAATCACTGAGCTTACAAGCGTAGGTATGGATCTGTCTAAAGAAGGTATTGTGGCCGCAGCCAAAGAATATCCTCATACCCTCTGGTGTGTTGCGGATCTGGCTCATTGTCCGTTTTCAAATCAACAATTTGACGGTGTATTCAATATTTTATCCCCTTCTAATTATGCTGAATTTACAAGAATCCTTTCGGAGGACGGCTGCGTCCTGAAAGTCATTCCCGAACAATATTATCTTCGGGAATTGAGATGCTTGTATGAACAGAAAAAGAATAAGCCTGCTTATTCGAATGACAATATATTAAGCCGATTTAAAGATCATTTTAAACTTCTATCCGCCGAACGGTTAACCTATCGTTTTATGTTAAATGCCGACCTCATGAAACCTTTGCTCCATATGACTCCCTTATCGTGGGGAGCTACGGAAGCAGACTGGCAGCAAGTGCAGGAAATAAATTTACCGTATGTCACAGTAGATTTGCTCATCTTATGCGGTAAAAAATAGAATACTAAAAAGCATTCACAGCATGGAACCATCCATGCTTCGTGAATGCTTTTTTTTACGTTAGTCCCGTCGCTTAAGAAAAACGGGTGTAGCGCAACAGGTGAGCTAGCCGATTGAGCCGTTCTATCTCCCGATCCAACTCATGCAGCGGCTGTCCAGCCAAAGCAGCGTTTGCTCTCAGATCCCGTAGCGGGTTCAATTTCCGACCCATGAGTTTGAGCACCGTTGCCTTCCCCATGTTATTCACCACCACATATTGCGTTAGCGGATCAAGCTCAATCCACAATACATGATGCTGTTGAAAAAACGATAATAGTTGCTTTTTTAACGCCTCCAGCTCATCAATCTCACCTGTGATTTGCGGATGATGATGAAAAGCCACATAGCCCATCACCCGCAGGTCACTTATGATTTGTTCCAAATGAAGCGTTTCGTTTATGTACACATGGTTCGTGCTCATGCGGTTTCTTGTACCATTCGTATGATCTTCCCGGATGACGTTCACCACCTGACTATCGTTATATTAAGATTTATCTTTCCCCTTTTCCAATAGCTGCACAAGCCAGTAACCTCCAAACAACAATGCTCCTACTGCAAAAATAACGGTATACACCGTATATAACGTTGTCAGTTCAAACAAACTATTGTACCGATTAAGCAAGATCCCCCACAAGCATAGCAGAAAATTGCTACCATTTTGCTGATGAAAGCGATGCTTGTAAATCCGTTGAATCAAAACAGCCAGGAATCCTATCAACAAAACGTGATTCAGCAAAATACTCCACATTTCCATAAGCCCCCTTTTTCACTATAGCGCAATCGGCTTTGAAAAGTCAGGACATGTACAAACCTTACGAACAAAAAAACAACCGGCTTATACGCCAGTTGTTTCCCGTTCCACAAAATACTTATTGGTCATATAATGGGCCTTGCCTCTGGAGGTATCCACCATTCCCTTTTTGTTGTCGAGAAAAACAATCTCCCGGCATTTGGTGCAGTACCACTTGGTCCGCTTAAAGGGAGATTCTGTTACATACGATGTACCACATTTGCAATCTACTTTAATTAAGGTTTCTGTTGATTTGTAAGCCTGGGACAACTCTTTTAGGCCAGTGTCCGGCTGTTGAATCGGGATAATAACCTCCTGATAGCTTGAATACTGATTATGAACTTTAAAATCAGCCACCAGTTCCGCATGCAGTCCAAAGTACTCTTTGCCGATCTCGGTTACGAATTTTTTGCCAATTCTGTAACACTCAAGCCATTCCTGTATCTGTTGATTAGACAAAGGCACTGTGCCCTTGATACCACTATTTAATGTGTAAGTCATGATGTATAAAGTATCATCTTGTCTATGTCCGTACATGAGAAGCCTCCTTATAATACACTTGATAATGTACTACAAAGCGCAAAAAACATCAATTTTATTATTTGGCAAAAGACTTAATATAGCTCGGTAAGCACATAAGAGGTGTGAGTGTATGGTTAGAAAGCAACTGACAATCTGTCAGTTGCTTTGTCTTTCCACATAGTATTTGTTGGTCATGTACCACGCCTTGCCTTTATCCGTATCCACCATGCCCTTTTTACGATCTAGGAACACAATGTTATTACACTCCTTGCATGACCACTTGGTTCTTTTATGCGGTGACTCTTCTATATAGGAAGCACCACATTTACATTCTACCTGAATTAATGTTTTATACTGGCTGTACGCCTCTACCAGTGGGTCCAGCTCTACAGCTTTGCGTTCCATTACAGGCTGTATTATGGATATGTGTTCTCTCTGCTCCGAGTATTCATTATGTACCTTGAAATCTGCTACCAACTCAGGGTTTAAACCAAAATACTGTTTCCCCACAACCGTTACAAACTTGCTGCCAATTCGATATGCTTTGATCCATTCCTGCACCTGCTTACTGGTTAGGTCGACAGTTCCCTTTATACCGCTGTTCAGCGTATAAGTCATCAAGTGTTGGTTGGGTGTCATATGTCTTAACGTTCACCTCCGATCAAGAATATACCACAGGTAGCTCTAGGCAAAAGCTACTTCCTACTACCTGAAGCAATGAGCTTTTTCTGCCTTGTGATTCTTCTTCAACACCTATATATAAAAGTATAGCTCAAAACCTGATCCATCTTCCATCCTGTCGTCATGCTGAATACTGCTTTGTAGGGATTTATATTCTTAGACTATCACCAGATGCATTTCTATCTTAGTATAACTTTGTGGTACAGTCTTATGTTTTGATCACTCCTGTTAGTTGCACTATGATCTCTAATGGTAGTTTCTTCCTTCTATATATAGTACATCATTTACACGCAAATTCCCACATATTTCAGCGGTTATTCTGTAAAACAAAAGCCTTCATCCTTTTTAAAAGGGTTACGGGACTGATCACATGGTAGAGGTTACTGCTTCCTTGCCGTCCCCCCGATTATGTTATAATAAAATAAAGCAAAAAGAGCGAGGTGAAGTCGATGAAATGGGAAGAAATTGCCGAATCACATCCGAGGCGATTTGTGTTGGTTGAGGCTATAAAAGCCAGTTCCAATAATCGCGTGCGCAATCTTGAAGACATGGCGGTTATTCAGGATTACGACAACCCGAAAGATGCTTGGAGCGGGTATAAACATTTTCACAAACTGTATCCGTCACGCGAACTGTATGTGTTCCATACCAGTCGATCCGATGTCGAGGTTGTAGAAGAGTTTTTCTCAGGAGTACGGCAGCGTACATGAAGATTAACCTCCATAATGGTTTGCCAATTGTTTCCTTAACTTTGAGACATCACAACCAAACTGCTCTATTACCAAACGTATTGTTCGATACAGGGTGCGCTGCAACAGTGTTTGATACGGATTTACTAGCCCAAATCGGCATTCACATTGATTTCATTAACGGGAGAGCAAAGCGGATGTACGGGGTGGGCGGCACAAAATTTGCTACGAACAGGTAATTCCTCATCTAAAAATCGGGCATATTCAATTAGATACATTTCCAATTCAACTAAGCTCTATTCAAGAGCCGTATGGATTTGATGGCATATTAGGCATTGATTTTATGCTAAAAACAAAATTAATTGTTGACTTTGATTTAATGAACATCCACTCCCCACTTTCACCTTTAAAATAATTCCAAGCAGGTGGCCACATGTCTCTTCCTTTAAATCTGATTACCATCATGCTCAGCCCGTAGAAGTATTACTTATACCCTTGGTTTCTCCTGCGGGCTGAGCCTTTGCCCAAGGGAGCGTGATGGTAATGAAACCTAATCAAAAAAATCGGTATCGAGCTTATTTTAGGCACCACAGAAAACGTGTTATTCAGCGTAAAAAACGGCTTTCAGCACACCGGGGATGGGTCGTCAAATTTGATGGTGTATTCTCCAAAGGAAAAATCCATTGTTCCTGCTGGATGTGCAGTAATAAAACAAAACGACTGGGCTATCCCAAATCAGAGCTAGCAAGAATAGATAACTGCCAGGAACAGCTTCAGGATTATCGTTTCTAAACTAAAAAACGATCAAAACAAGCGAATGTCCATTGCTATGACACTCGCTTGTTTTACGTTTACAATAGATTTCCCAGCTTCTCTCCTCAATTTGAAATATAGAATAAACTTACTAGGTTTGATCAGCTAACATACCACAAAACAAAAGCCTTCCCGACCACCCTTCACTGTCGAAGGATCATCGAGAAGACTTTGTACCCCGCAAGGAACGAGAGGTCAGATTTTTAATTCGCCAAGCCTGATTAATTCTACGACCGCCTGTGAACGACCTTTTACGTTCAATTTTTGCATCACATTGGAAATATGGTTTCGGACCGTTTTTTCGCTAATAAATAGCTGTCCGGCGATGTCACGTGTTGTTTTGTCCTGCACGAGCAGTTCAAATACTTCACGTTCACGGTGAGTTAACAAAAACTTGTTTTTGTGGTCGTTACCCTTCGTCAATTTCACCCCTCCTTGCTCGGGTTTTGTGTGGTGTAACAAGGTTAAGGGATACAGTCAACACATTTTATGTCATGTGCTCGGGTATGGTTCAATATGCGGATAAAAATGGGCATAGGCACCTTACTTGCTGCTTTAATGATGGGTTGGACTTTGTGTCTAAATTATGTATTGACAGGCATATGGGCCAGCCTTATGATAAGAAAAACCGCGACTGATAATCATTATCAAAATAAAAATTCGATATAGATATCGCGCAACAGACTATGGTTCAGGGCCAGTTTGGCCAGAAAGGGTGTTCATTGATTATGAAACTACGTTATGCCGTACCGGCCGGAGTGCTGGTCTCTTCTATTCTGTTCGCAGGTTGCGGACAAACCGGAACTGCTACTCAGCAGCCTGCCGCAACGACCAAAGATGCAGGAGCCACAACACAGACAACGACTCCTGCCGCTTCTGCCCCCAATTTTGATCAAGCGGTAACAGCTTACCGCACCTATGCCATCGAGCAATGCGATACATTTGTGAAGAAGACAGAAGAATTCACGAACGCGGTCAAAGCTGGCGAACTGGATAAAGCCAAGGCGCTATATGCCCCTGCACGTATGTACTATGAACGGATTGAACCGATTGCAGAAGCGCTGGGTGATCTTGACCCGAATATTGATGCACGTGACGGTGATGTGGATGCAGCGGATTGGCGCGGCTTTCACCGTATTGAAAAAACATTATGGGAAGAAAACACAACCAAAGGAATGGACGAGTTTTCCGACCGACTGCTGAGTGATGCCAAGCTGCTGCGTGCCAAAGTAGAAACAGTTAATATTGACGCCAGCCTGATGGTAACGGGTGCAGTCGAGTTGTTGAATGAAGTATCTACCTCGAAGGTGACGGGTGAAGAGGAGCGATATTCTCATACGGATTTGTACGATTTTGCTGCCAATGTAGAAGGCGCGCAAAAGATATATGACATTTTGAAAACAGATCTGAACCAAAAAGATGCGGCATTGGAAAAACAAATCGGTGAGCGCTTTGCGGCCTTACAGCAGGAGTTGGCTCCTTTTAAAGACGGAGAAGGCTATGTATCGTATACAAAACTGAAACCGGAAGAAGTTAAAAAGCTGAGCCAAAACCTCGATGCCTTGGCAGAACCGTTGTCCCAAATGGGGAAATTGTTAGGAGTGTAATGATATGAAAGGCTTTAAGCGGCAAAAAGGGCAAGAAAAGCCGCAGTATGCGGAATCCCATAATGAACAGGCTGATCTGGTAAAAAAGGATGCGAAGCTAGTGGAAGATGAGTCGTCAGGAAAAAGCAAATCCGTATCACGCCGAGACCTATTGAAGCTGGCCGGGGTAGGTGGACTAGGCCTCCTGCTTGGCGGCGGGGGCGTGGGAGCCGTGCTGTCAGCCGGTCAACGCCTCGAAAGCATGATGACGGATGCGGATACCAAAGATGTAATCCCTTTTTACGGTAAGCATCAGGCAGGTATTGTGACTCCGGCGCAGGATTTCATCTGCTTCGCCGCTTTCGATCTAACAACCAGCGACAAGGAACAGATGCGTAGCCTCTTCAAAGCCTGGACGGAAGCAAGCGCTACAATGACTTCTGGCGTGCTCCTTGGCAACGATAATGAAAATCTCAACCTCCCTCCTTCCGATACGGGCGAGGCGGCAGGATTGTCGCCATCCCGCACGACGATCACCTTTGGTGTGGGCCCATCCTTTTTTGATGGACGATACGGCCTGGCAGGGCTTAAACCTGCCGAGTTCCGTGAGCTGCCCCGTTTTCAAGGGGATGCCCTGGAGGAGCAATGGTGCGGCGGCGATATCGGAGTGCAGGTATGTGCCAATGACTTGCAGGTAGCTTTCCATGCCCTGCGTAATTTGGCGCGTATCGCCAGAGGAACGGCGGTGCTTCGCTGGACGCAGGAAGGCTTCCAGCGAACAGCACAGGCCGATCCTGCGGGAAGCACACCACGCAATTTGCTGGGCTTCAAGGACGGTACGGGGAACCCGGACACCTCCAAGGCAGACGAGATGAATCGGCTGGTGTGGACTCAGACCAGTGACGGACCAGCATGGATGGGCGACGGCAGTTATATGGCTGTACGCCGTGTACGCATGCGGGTAGAGGTGTGGGATCGCTCAACATTGGGCGACCAGGAGGATACTTTTGGACGTCATCGCAGCAGCGGGGCCCCACTCGGCAAGGTCAAGGAGTTCGACAAGCTTGATCTGGCGGCCAAAAATCCGGAAGGCAAGCCAGTTACACCTCCCACCTCTCATGTGGCTTTGGCTCATGGGGACGGGAGCATTAATATTTTGCGGAGGTCTTATTCGTATTCAAGCGGATTGGACAAGCAAACAGGGCAGCTGGATGCCGGGCTGCTGTTCATCAGCTACCAGCGTGATCTGTTCAAGCAGTTCGTTCATATTCAGGAGAAGCTTGCACGCAATGACAAGCTGAACGAATACATTGTACACAAAGGCAGTGCGGTGTTCGCCTGCTTCCCGGGTGTATCGCAAGGCGGCTACATCGGGGATACGTTATTTTAGCAGCAGGCAAGGAAGGGGATTTATATGAATCGGCGCAATAAAAGCTTGGGATGGGTGTTTGTGCTGGTGGCGGCTCTGCTGCTGACCGTCACTCCGTTCATGTCCGGCTCCGGGTCGGTCGCTTTTGCACAAACGGATGCCAAAGCTGTCACCAATGATCAGCTAATGCCTGTGGTGGGCGGAGCGCTGGTGGAGGCGGGACAAGCTCAATGGACGGAAGCCTCCAAGGATCTGAAAGAATTCCGCACGCTGTGGGAGGCCGCCAAAACGAATGGCGGAGATTCAGCTCACATCGCGGCTGTAGATCAAGCACTCACCGATGCGGAGCAGACACTCGCCAGTGGCGGCGGGGAACCAGCGAAAGCTGCCTTATCCGTGCTGGCGCGCTCGGTCAATGAGTACGTCACTGCGGCCGAAGGGGACAAACCAGCCCCGGCTGGAGCCAAAGCAGCGGAAAAATTGCTTCCTATGGCGAAGGGCAGTCTGGCCGCCATGCAAAAAGGCGATTGGGCTGCTGCCCGGGTGGATTACGATCGAATCGTCAAAGCCTGGTATCAGGTAGAAACACCGATCCGTTTGGACAATTTTCCGGTATACAGTTCGCTCGAAACTAAAATCAGTCTCATTCGCATCTCCATGCAAGCTGAGCCCATTCGCCAAGAACAGGCTCTTAAGGAAATGCAGGAATTAACGACTCTGCTGTCTGATTATAGTCAGGGCAAGTCTGCGAACACAGGCCAAGGAACAGATACAGGCAATACGGCTACGGGAACGGCGAATGGTTCGGCAGCTTCTCTGACCGATGCAGTCACCTTGCTCGAATCCGCACGCCAAGATGCTGTAGCTAATCAATCAGAGCAAGCGGCTGATAAGGTAGTGCAGTTTATCGCTCTGTGGCCTTCCGTCGAAGGACATGTACAAATTTCCGATCCGACGTCTTACACTGCGATTGAAAATGAAATGACCGAAACTTCCGGATATCTGCTGTCTTCTCCACCGAATACGGACAAAGCCATTCAGACTCTTGATCAGATGCTGAACAGGCTCCGTCCGTTGACGGAAGAACGTTCTTACACTGCGTGGGATGCCGCGCTGATTTTGCTGCGTGAGGGCCTGGAGGCCATCCTCGTGCTCGCAGCTCTGCTGGCGTATGCCAAAAAAAGCGGCGAAGCCGTGGCTGGACGTTGGATATGGGCAGGAGCCGGAACGGGGCTGGTGCTGAGCGGAATTCTGGCAGTGCTGTTCACCACACTGGTGGCAGCTGCCGCATCAGGCAGCATGCGTGAGCTGCTGGAAGGTGTCACCGGGCTGGTGGCGGTCGTGCTGATGCTGACCGTGGGTAGCTGGTTGCATAGCAAATCCAACGCTGCCGCATGGAACCGCTTTGTGGAAAACAGCGTGGGCAACGCACTGGCACGAGGAAGCCTGTGGTCGCTATTTGCGGTTTCTGCGCTCGCAATTCTGCGTGAAGGAGCCGAGACAGCTATCTTTTATGTCGGTATGGCTCCAGCCATCGAAACCTCACAATTGCTGATCGGCATTGGCTCAGCGACGATTATTCTGGTCATTCTGGCGTTTGCGATCATTAAATTCAGTGTACGATTGCCAATTCGCGCCTTTTTCCTGACTGCCACTGTACTGATTTACTATCTCGTATTCCGATTCCTGGGCGAAAGTATTCATTCGCTTCAGGTGGCCGGTAAGCTTCCGGGGCACACTGCCTCCTCGCTTCCGTCCATTAGCTGGCTGGGAATGTATCCAACGTGGGAAACATTTGTCCCACAAATCGCTGTACTGATCTTTATGGTATGGCAGCTTGTGCGTCAGGAAATGCGCAGCTCCAAGCAACAATAAGTCGATGCTACCCTACTCATCATGTAAAAAACGCCAAATCACAGGTCCGATTTATATCGGTTCCCATGAGTTTGGCGTTTTTTTACATACTTACTGCACATCCTCAGGCAACGGAATCATGCGCTGATGATGCAGCAGGTCTGTGCGGTCACCGTGTTCACGAATGACATGCACCTCCCCACGAAAATCGAGCAGCTCCGTCGGGGTAGCATGTCCCAGAAATTGTAGTGGGCTATAGCTTAATCCATAGGCACCTGCATTCGGAAAGGCAATATAATCGCCCTCGTGAATCGGAGGAAGCTGCGCTTTTTTCACAATACAATCCTCGGGTGTACAAAGCGGACCGACAATGCTTACCGTCTCAAGCTCCATGGATGCCTCTTCCAGAGGCCCTCCTATTCGGTTTGCAACCTCTTCTAATGATTGTTCGACAGCCACAGCCGTTTGAGCAGAAGCGTCTCTTTGCCCCATCCATAGGGTTGCTTCCACTTCTCGTTCTTTGGGCTCTTTCAATTCTCCCGCTTGCCTGCGCATAATTCGCACCGGGTAGTTGTCCCTAATTCGGCGTCCTCGAAAAGTAGCTGCGGCGTAGTGATTCATGCCACCATCAGCCACGACAAACTTCTCCCCCTTGGATTCCTTTGTATACAATGCTCGGCAGACATACATGCCCGATTGAGCGACCAGATACCTGCCGCTTTCGATGATTAGCTTAACCCCGGGCATGCGGGTTCGGGTCTGCTCCGCGAGTGCGTTCAGTCCGTCAATGACGTGATCCATATCGAGCGGTTGCTCATGAGCAAAATAAGGTACACCAAACCCGCCGCCCAAATTGACCGTATGCATTGCCACACCATACTGAGCCTGTACCCGTTCTGCCAACTGTAGCGTATTCGCAAATGAAGCTAAAATCTGATCCGATTTCAACATTTGCGTACCTGTATATACCTGAATACCTTGAAAATTGACGTGCGGGCAATCTTCCAGCACCTTAAAAAAGTGATCCAGCTGCCCTTCATCCACTCCAAAGGGGCGCGGAACACCGCCCATTTTAATCGTTGCTCCAGACAAGTCGTTATCGGGATTGATGCGAACCGCTGCCCTGACAAGCTGGCCCGCTTGGGCAGCAATGTCCTCCAACAGACGCAGCTCCCTCACCGATTCGACATGAATACAGCCGATTCCACAGGCTACCGCCTCGCTCAGCTCGGCTACTGTTTTTCCCGGTCCGGCGTACAGCACGTCTTCCGCAGCGTACCCGGCCTCCATAGCGACGAACATTTCTCCAGCCGAAGCAATCTCAACACCACAACCTAACGAGCGCAGCAGCCCAGCCAAGGCTACGTTACCATTAGCCTTGAGCGCATAATGTACACGCACGGCCGGGTGCAATCGGGATAGTAACGAGCTGACATGGGCATGCAGCGCATCCCCGTCATAATAGTAAAATGGCGTCGGATGCTCGCCGAAACGCTCCAGTAGGGCTTCGTCCTTTTTATCCATCTACTGAATTCCCCTCCTCTCTTTGCCTTGATACTCAGTATTTTGCATCATTCGCTCCCCACCGCTCGAAAACACAATCATACTCATACTGCATAGATCGTCTCGCCCGAGCGTGCTGCTTCATGAATGGCTGCCAGCAGTCTGACGCGTTCAGCAGCCTCGCGAAATGGAATGGGCTCCGCTTCTCCCCGGATGATGCTGCAAAAGGTATTCAACTGATTGACATAATAGTTCATAGGCTCGAAAACCGTTTTGGTATGCGAAGATGTCTGTGATAACACAGGCAGTGAGTCCGCATCCGTTATATTCGGCATGATATCCTTCTTTATTTCCGTCTTGAGTGTCATTTTATAAAAACCTAAATTTGCCCGAAAGCAGTCCTTTAAAGTGACTACTGCCGAATCAAAGGTCAGTACATGAGCACAGTGATAAGGGCGCTCAAATGAAAAGAGGGCAGATGCCTTCAATCCGCTCGGATAACGGGCTTGCGCACGAAATGTCCAGTCACAGCCATGAGGACCATCAAAATCCGATTGACTGTGGAATTCAGCCTGCTCCAATCCAACGATGGCTTGAAGCAGCTGTAGCCAGTACACGCCCAGATCCCAAAAGCATCCCCCACCCTGCTCCGGACGAGATCTGTAATTGTCCGCATGTCCTTCTTTTGCCGGAATGCATAGACTCGTCTCTATGGAGCATAAGCGACCATAACGCCCCGATTCTACGATCCTCCGCAGCTCATGCTGCCAAGGATGGTGCTGCACCATGACTCCCTCCAGCAGGTAAGCGCTGCTCTGCTCGACTGTGGCTGCCAAGGGAGCCAGATCAGCCGTATTCAGACATAACGGTTTTTCCACCAGCACATGCTTATGAGCCCGTAGTGCTTTGCCAATCCACTCGGCATGCAAGTCGTTGCTGAGCGCAATATATACAGCGTCGATCTCCGGGTCCTTTAGCATATCCTCAGCATGCCGATAAATGACACTGACGCCAAAACGATCTGCCATTTCTCCTGCCTTGGCAACCGTGCGGTTCGCAAGCGCGGTCACGCGTGCCCCTGCTACATGTCGGATCGGTTCCAGCAAGGCACGCGGAGCAATAGCAGAACAGCCAATGATCCCAAAGCGAATATCTCGCATCGCAGGTTCTTGCGCAGCCGCGGTAGCGTTCATGACCCCTGCTCCATTCCCAGTGAGCTTGCTGACATTTGGATGCTATTCACATAGGACTCTATATAACGCGGCGTTCGACTGCGCAGCTCTACGATCCTGCGATGCATATCCTCCAGTATCTGAGCACTGCCGTCATAGGTTTGTATCCAAGTATCGTACCGCATACCCAGTCCAAGCCGTTCCCATAGATCCGCATTATGCTTCTCATGCACACCAAATGGCTCCAGCATAATGAGCGGAGTAGCTGTAGCGAACGAATCGGTTAGGCTGCCACCACCGGGCTTGCTGACAATGGCCTGGACACGACATGCTTGGTCCAGCATGCTATGGTAATCCGGTCCAACCTGATACACTGTCTTCTCGCCTCTTTTCACCTCTCCGAAAGGTGGAAATGTATGCTCTCCGGCTTCATTTCGCTGCCATGTCCTCCACTGCGGGTCCATCTGAAAATAGCGTATACTGTCCCGCTGTTCATCCGGTTGATCCTGATCATACAACAGCAGGTCCAGCTCCCAGCCCGCTTCTTCCAACCGTCCAACCTTGTCGCGGTAGGTGCCCATCCCCCAACCGCCGCCATGTACGAATAAGCGGGATTGCCGTGCTTCAAACGGTACATACTCCACGGCCGGTACATCAATATAGTGGCTAACTCTATTGTTATCATTTTCAAAAAAGGTCGTTTCTCCACAGCCATCCGCAAAACGCGGGTTATGCTTGGCTAGATTTTTCCAGGAAGGAGAAGGTGTCGAATCCATGTACACGATGTCCACATGCACCGACTCCGGTTCTCTGCGCTTGCGATACTCCTCCAGTACATACATCCAATGACCGGATAAGCATATAAAATACCGCCGATCTTCCTCTATCCATTGGTTCAGCAGTACTTCCATCGCTGCGAGATCCAGTGAATTACGCATATCCTGCGGAACCTTTTGTGACATTAAGGCCACCGCAAAATTGTCATGGTAAGCTTTGCGGCTTTTGTCGACCTTGAGACGGGCCGATTCTGGCAGCACATTTTCAAATACATGAATCGCCGTATCCACGCCCAGCCTGCGAAGACCCGCTTGCAACAACAAGCCAGGGGTATAAAAGCCCAATCCGAAACCGGAACACAAAATCGTTACCTTCATAAGCTTATCCGTATTCTTACGCATGCTCATACGCCTCCCGTTTAATTCAGCACTGTAAAATGATGCTCTGCCAAAAAACGCTCCAGCTTTGTAGTCAATCGCATTTTTTCCTCATCGCTCGCAGCAACCAGTTCCAAATAAAGACGACCCTTGCCTCGTGCCCGTTCGCTTCCAGCGGTTTCTTTTTTACCATTCAAGTCCGGCTTACCCAAGCCGTTCCCTTCTGATCCGCCATCGCTGGCTCCAATCCCGCTTACACGAACCTGCTTGGCAGATGATCTGCCTCCGCGTCCGGTTGCATTTCTGCTTGGCGTGCTTGTGTGGCCCACAATCTTGTTCTCGCCATCTCGTCCACCTGTGTTCACATATAACGTATTGGCACCCAGAGGCATGACGCCTTCTTCACGTTCACCTGTGAACAACAATCCTTCATCTTTCAGCCCTTCCAGTAGTTCTTCATAGGATAGACTGCCATCATGGGACAGCGAATAATTCGTCAGCGTGCCACGCATATTTTTCCCGGCCAGAAAGGTATCGAGCTGATGCTTGATCAAACTCATCGACTTTCTGGCATTAATTTCGATAATTGGCTCCAGCTTCCCACCACGAAGTGTCATGGAATCAATGCAAACATCGCCATAATAACCATCTTGATACAATTGCCGTCCCACATCCTGCATCAAGCTAAAATAGCCCTCGCGCTCCAGCCGCTCCAAAAATGCCCCGTCCGGCGACAAGGATTCCCGATAGGAGAATTGAGTGTTAGCCAGCCATTGTACAGATAAGATATCGACACTTCCATCATCACCAATCGTAAATTGGCATGAAAAATCCTGCTCTTTCTCCAGAAAAGGCTCCAAAAGGAAAAGCACCTGTTTGCCTTTACGCTCCTGTCCACGCAAATACGATACGATCCGGTCCAGCATTTGTGTCGAGGTAATGTGCAGGTTTCCTTTGCCCGATACGCCAAAATCATCCTTGATTAAAAAGCTTCCATCCCGTAGCAGCTTACGCCCCGCCTCAGCAACATCTGCAAACGAAGTCACAATATAGCCCGGGTTGCGCAGACCAAGACTGCGTTTCAGATCAGAGGAATACGTTTTCGCATTTACCTTGCGAATCGTTTCCAGCGGCGGCTGATGCAGTGTTATTCCCCAAGCACGTGCAGCCTCCTCCACATGCGGTAAACCCGCAAACGGGCTAAGCACACAGCCTTCCAGTTGAGGAAACCCCTCTCCGGCATCGGCCTTGCGACTGCCCAGCAGTTCAAATACTGATGCGGTCGACACGTTGCCTGCACGCTCCATGCCATCGGTCAAGTCCCGTTCGTTGACAGCCGGATGAAAGCCCAACTGCGCGATATACTGACGATGTACGGGCGAAATGGCATAACGGGTCAATAACGCATCTCCCGGCTGGCAAAAGCTGAACAGCAGTTCATCCATCGCTGCTACAATCGCAGAAGAAGCCCGGTCAGGCAGGGCTGGCAAGGAAGCTAACTGGGCATCCCGCCAGTAAACCTCCGCTTCGAACGTTCCCATATACAAATGACGCTGATTCGGTATCGCATTCATATGATTCGCTTCCTTTCCTGCTTCATTATTGGCCTACTACACGGTAGCGCTACTGGCTCGCGCTCGTATAATCACGTAGAGCAAACTGCCATATCAGGCGGATGATCGCCAACAGCCAGAGAGGTGCGAGAAATGCCCATACCACTAACCCGGTTTCCATTTTGCCGAGAATGAACATGGGCGGAAAATTACAAATGACAAACACCGGAAGCACGAACAAACCGATACGCTGAATCAGATTACTGTACACGGCCATCGGCACATAGTTTGTCTCGAAAATGCTGTTGGACAGCTCCGTAACGCCGTTCGTGCGGATGATCCAGAAGGCTAGCAGTTGAGGGAGCAAAAATACGGAGTATGCCGTAAGCACCCCGCATCCAAGCAGCACAGAGAACCCTCCTACAGTTTCAAAATTAAACGGCAATCCGAGTCGTTGCCAGCCGACCCCTGTCATAATTCCGCCGCCAATTACATTCGGCACGGTATAGCCCAATTCAAATTGACGCAGTGTTACCATAAATTGCAGCGATACGGGTTTAGTCATGAGCACGTCCAGTGAGCCGGTACGAATTTTGTCAGGCAGGCTTGTAAAATTACTGTAGAACAATCCACTATAAAATCCGCTCATCATCGTAAACACGCCGATATATAACAATATGGCGTCAGGAGACCAGCCATTAATATCCGTCCCAGCGCGGTATGGAACCGATGCGTACAGCAGCTTGATGAGCAAATAAGCCGTTTCAACCAGAAATGCAGTTATAAAATTAATGCGGTATTCCATCTGCGACATGACGGAAAACTGGACAAACTTCCAGTACAGTCTGATGTAGCGCCTAACGTTTCGGAAAACATTTTTCATGTTAACCCCCCACCGAGACAAAGCGTTTGACCCCGGCTTGCCACACCCAGCGTGATAGGGCCGCCAGCACTACAATCCAGAGCCATTGCACGCCAATGCCTTTAGCGGCTTCCAGCACAGTCAGCTTGCCCGTCAACGCATTCACCGGAAAAAATACGGTGTAGCTGAACGGTAGCAGACTGAACAGACGGGCCAAAACATCTCCAAAAATCGTCAGCGGAAACACGGTACCGCTAGCTACGTAAATGACAAGCGACAGCGTATAAAATAGTCCCGCCGATTCCGTCACCCAAAAGGCTATGCCGCTCAGCGCATAATAGACCACAAAATTAAGCACAAGCGCCCCTGGCAACGCCAATATGTAAAGCAGGATGTACGATAGCCCGAAGCTGATTTGTCCTTCCAGGCTAAGACATAACAGCAAAATAGCAGCCGCCAGCAGCACGACCGCAGACTGTATGACTTTGCCTCCGATAAACCGGCAAAAACGGTAAGCAAAATAATGCACAGGCTGTACCATGAATTTTGCCAGTCCACCTTCCTTGATATCTGTAGCAATTTCGTATTCAAAGCCCGTAGCAATCAGTTTTCCAGTTACTCCCGCCATGACCACATACACCAGCATTTCTGGCAGAGAATAGCCCAGCACTCTTGCTTGTCCCGAAGAACCAAATACAGCTAGCCAGAGAAAAATTTGCGTCATGATCGGCAGCATAAATCCCGCCATTTGGAGCCAATAATTAGCCCGATACTCCATTTCGTTTTGCATACCAAGCTGGAGTACCTTCACATATTTGTTATTTCGCATCGGCCAGCCTGCCCCCATCGTACAAATTGGCTATCCCCTCTTCCAGCGGGACGTCCTCAATCGTAAAATCAACGACAGGCAGTGCGTCCAAAATCTTTTTGGACCAAGCCAAGGTATCTTCTGCATCCAGCTCAAATACCGCCTCCAGCTCCGAGTTGGAGCGAAGTTTGCCGAGGCTCGCCAACGTTAGGCTGGATACGGGGGTCTCCAGTCGAACCTTGAGTAATTTACGGGCACCGATGACCTCATTCACCTTGTGTAAGTCTCCGTCATAGACCAATCTGCCCCCGCTGATAATGATGGATCTACTGCACAAATCCTCAATATCCTTCATGTAGTGGCTTGTCAGCAGGATGGTTGTCCGGTGCGTGCGGTTATAGGCTTTGAAAAACTCTCGAATCCGCCGCTGAGAAACAAGGTCCAGTCCGATGGTCGGCTCATCCAGCAAAATGACCCGTGGACGATGCAGCAGCGCGGCGATCAGTTCCATTTTCATACGCTCGCCGAGAGACAGCCGCCGAACCTGCACATGAAGCTGCTCCTCCACCCCAAGCAGGGTGACCAGTTCTTCTAGTGCCTCTTTATAACGGTTTTCATCGATTTCATAGATAAGCTTGTTCAGCTCGAATGACTCGCTTGCAGGCAAATCCCACCAGAGCTGGTTTTTCTGTCCCATTACAATGGAAAACTGACGTTTAAACTCTTTTTGTCGTTTCCACGGGGTAAAGCCAAGTACCGATGCCTCCCCGTCCGTGGGATGGAGAATGCCAGACAGCATTTTGAGCGTCGTTGTTTTGCCCGCCCCGTTTGGACCGAGAAATCCGACAATTTCGCCTTCCTCAATGCTAAAGCTGACATTTTGCACAGCCTCTTTGGTCAGCTGCTCACGCCTGAACAAGTTTTGTAACGATTTGCGCACGCCCGGCTCCTTTTTGTAGTACGTAAATGTTTTCGACAATTGCTTTAATGTAATGGACGGCAATCAATTCCCCTCCTCTTTCCTCTGTGCAGGACACCTGATGAACGTTTCTTATACGGCCGAATGCTTGGACTACTCGGCTGCTTTCTCTGCTAAAATCATCAGTTCCTCCAGCATATGCCGCTGTCTTTCAATTAAATGCAAAGCTCGTTCCGTAATTTCAGGCATCCGATGCTTGCGCAATTGAAGCCCTGTTTTGTAAATATGCAGATTAAGCTTGTGCCAATCCGCGTACAGCGCCTGTGCCAATTCAATTACATGCTGTGTTTGTGGTCCCAGCGTGGCTTGATGCAGCAGGCAATAATCAGCTGTATAATCCGTCAAATGAAGAGCACTGCCCAATCGCAGATTGTAATAGATTTCATGACAGTACGTCCGAAAATCCTGATCCTCCATGTCTGCCAACAGACGGAAGTCACCGACAAATGCCCGGTACCCCTCATCTCCCCGCTTGACCTGCTTGCCTGTCACAGCTTTCCCCGTTTGACTTTCCGACTCATTAGACGTAGGTACGCCTCTCCAGATGGCTTCGTGTCCAGTCAAATACTGTCGAATATGATGAGCACACGCAGCATGCATCTCACTTGGCGAAAGCGGGGCAGGCTGCTCCACCAGCCATGCATACTCAATAATGCCCTGCATCAGATCGTCGAGCCGGGCTGAGCCCACATAAGTCATGGCATGTCCCGAGGAATCGAGCAGGAAGCTGTCATTCACCTGTGCTGTCCGTTCTTGCAAGTCCAACCCGCACAACTCAATCACGTGGCCCCTTGGGTAATTTTTCACATATACATCGTGATAGGTTAAAGCGGTGCTCGACGTATGCAGCATGGTACCGTAGCCCGATGTGAGTACCTGCAACAGGTTGGTTTCATCGCTGACACCAGCGACCCACGGTTCCACCCGAATAACAGGTCCACCACTGGCTGCCATTTCTTGAAGCTGCTCCGGATATTTCTCAGGTCCGAAGCGCTTCAAATCTCCACCGTACTCTGCGCACATACTTCCACACAGCATGAATAGCTCGGATTCGGCCATGTTCACCCCGTACCTCCGCAATGAGGTACGCAGGGAAGAATATACACAATGTTTCCCTGGAAGAGCGTTTGCGACTTCTTCTGCACCATAGTCCACAACGGAATCATGACGAGTCTCCATATCGGATCCCTGCATCAACCTTGTCTTTTCAGCGCCCTTATGCATATTTGCCCAGCAGACGCTCGATGCCTTGCAGTGTAGATAGATGCTCCAGCACTAGATCGTCGTCCTCCATCGTAATATCAAGCTCATTTTCCAACTCTACAATTAATTCCACAGCGGATAAGGAATTCAGCCCCAAGGTTCGCAGATCCTGATCCGGAGTCAACTGTTCCAGCTCTCCCGAATCCAGCTTCAAAATCTTTTCCAGCAAGGGTACTACATGGTATACATCTGTTGTTTTCATTCTTGATTCCCTCCAATTTATGAGCATCCTAATCCAGCAATAATACCTTCCAATTTGTGCGCATAAGCATCAGCTTCCTGCCAGCTGTCTGCCAAAATAAGTGTGAAAATCCGGTTCACATAGCCCCGCTTCACAGGAATACCAGACAATGTACCCGCCGTATACACAAACACCCCTTCTGGACGTTCGGGCGTATAGAGCAAGCCCTCCTCCGCGAGCAACCCGCACAAGCGGCTGTAGGTGAGAGGTGTAGCGGTAACGTTGCGGTAATAACGGGATAATGTTTTATGCTGTTCTCCCAGGACGGATGACAGGAACGAAATATAGGTAGACAACGTAAATCTACCATTTATCTCAATGACTGGAACCAGCAAACCTTCTTCGTCAACAAAACCGTCAATAGAGGCCATTCCCGTATACCCAATGGAATAGAGATGCGTACCCAGCTGATAAGCGCAGCGTCTCACTTCTTCCTCCAGCGCATCGCCAATCTCAGCCGGCACTTGAGATCCGATATATACGGTGCCATCCACGTTTTGCCTTTTTAGCGAAAACATCGTCACACCACCGCCCTCGTCAATGCAGAGCTGGTAGTTCAGATCCATCTGCTTATTGTGCCAGCGCTCCACCAGCCAACCGCCGGAAGATGGCGACGAGCCGCCAAAACGCTTCATCACACTCAGCAGTGTGTCCAGCTTGGACAGCTCGTCCAGCATATACATGCCTTGTCCTGAGGCACCGTGCGGTTGCTTGATAATCAGCTTCACAGGTCCATCCGATAAGTCAGCCAGTCTGGCACACTCCCTGCGGATCGCCGATTCGTCTGCACATACAGCGCCTTCGCTGACGGCAAAACCAAGCTTTTGCGCGGTCAGGCGGCTGAATATTTTATCATTCACCTGAGCACTGACCGCGGATGGAGCACCGATCAGCTCTAGCCCGCAAAGCTCCGCAATCGCTTCCTCCTGCGGTGTGACCGCATAGGGGACGAGCCACGCTTTGGCTCCGCCGCTGCTGTGGCCTGCATCTGCAACCGTGCGCAGTCGTGCCAAAAGCGCCTCATCCGCCAGCACCAGCTCTGAAATCGGCGTTAGCGGATCAGAAGGCTCCGGCACCTCAATACGCGGCAGGCTAAAGCCCAACCGTTGGAGCATGTCCAGAAACGCCTCATCCGGCTGTTCCCGAAGTACAATGACATCCTGACTTCGACATAGCAGGAGATTCATTTCCTCCATCCGGTTTACGACTTGCTGTTCATCCCGGTCTACCATGCCCCCCTTGCGGGGGGATGGATGCCACACTTGCTCTGCGCCGATATTAAACAGCCAAATCAGGACTCCATGATCCCGTTCATGCGCAAGCGCTTCCACAAGGTTAATAGTTTTAGTCGTCACGTCTTGTCATCATCCCTCTCTCTTCCATCCAGTAACAAACAACATCCATAGAAAACTAAATGTATTTCAGAGAGCCTGCCCCGTGCAGATACAATACGCTGCATTTGGAGCACACCGGAGTCAATCCTTCATGATTAATCTTTTGACGAGTTTTCTCATACGCATCTGAGTTCCATATCTCCTTCAGACTGTGCTCACGCATGCTTCCAATCGTGAACTCACTGAAAAATTTGCAAGGCATGACCTTCCCGTCTGGTAAAATATCTGTTCTGGAGGTGAGCGCCAAACAATGATTGGAACAACGGCTAACCATTTCCTCGCCATGTATAAATTTATCAATTTCCTCATAATCCAAACCGGGCTGATAGCGCACGCGAATGTTCCATACTCGCTCATTGATCCGCTGTAGTTCCTGCATCAGAGGATCGATGTTATCCGGGTTGATTTTATATTTGAAAGCATGCCAGCTACTAATATTTTTTTCTTCAAGTTGTCGGAGCCAGGAGAAATTATGTGTGAAATATTCATCCATTTTGAGGGAGGTCTCTTTGGAAATGTACCAGGGGAACGTCAGCAGCACCAGATCCAGCCTTTTGTCCTCCAGCATTTGCAGAAATTCGTACATCCGTCCGATCATGTTATCGTTAATGACCGCATGGACAGTTACCCGTCCCTTGTACAACCCCTGGTCGCGCAGTTCAATCAGCTTATCCATCTGCCGCATTGTTTTTTGAAAGGTGCCTTTACCGCGAATTAGATCGTGTTCTCTTTCAAAACCTTCAATCGCTATTAATAACTCCAGATTTTCGGACAAATCCAAAATCCGGTCCAAATATTTATCAATAAGTAATCCATTTGTACAAAAGGTCATTTCTCGCCGATCTTCCGCCAGCACGTCCAAAATTTCATCAAAACGCCGGTGAAACATCGGTTCGCCGCCCCACATGTACAGTCTGGACTTGGCTTCCTTGGTTTCGCTCAAAATCTGCCGGAGCATGTCCGGAGCAAGATCCATGTTTTGTTCTTCTTTATCCATTTGGTGATGGTAGCCTTCCTCGTTCCATTCAAAACAGTGTGTACATCTCAGGTTGCAGCGGTTGGTCAGCTTAATGCCGATCGTCTGGGGCATGTCCGTTTTGAAAGTAGGGTCCTGTGTGGCGTTACGGTAAGATACAGAAGCGTTTTTCAGGTTACGCTTGATGAGCTTGAACGCTTTCTCATCAATCAGCACATTGCTTTTGGGCTGCATGCTAACACCTCGTTTAATGGATTTTCAGGCACATGTACCAAGCTGTACGTCAGACCGTCTCCATTCCCTCCAGGTGCGGCGCTTGTTCCGCATCGCTGATCCCCTGAATGTAGCTGCAAAACGCATCTACCGAGCTCAAATGCTCTAGCTCAAAGGAATCAAAATCAATCTCCACATCAAACGCATCCTCCACTTGCAGCATGAAATGAACCAACTGCAACGAATCCAGTCCGGCATCATGAATAATGTCCGAATGTCCATCCAGCTTAGCGACCAGTTCAGGATCTTCCTTAACCGCGCTGATCATTTCAATCACTTGGCTTTGCATAGCAAACTCCTCCTTGTGAATGAGATTCTGTTCGTTCCACCCAACGATGCCCTCTGCAAAGAAAGCTCCTAGAAAAATTCCTTCACTGGAACTTTATTCAATTATACTCCTCCAATGAAGAGACAAGTCAATAGGTTGTTTTGTAAGTAAAACTCGCAATATGTAAATTAATGTATGATAACTTCTACAATTTTCGCCGGCTATTTTTTCGCAAAATCTAATAAAAATTCTCCTCACATCTCTTGCATGAGCGGCAGAATTATTTTACAATACACATGAAAATGTTTTTCCTTATATTCTTCTTGTATACGATACTTTTTTTCACACAAACATTCTACAGCCAAAGGAGCACAGCTCATGTCCCCCATTCTTCATACATTAGCCCATAGACTGGAGCAGCTTCCCGTACAGGAGCGCAAGCTGGCGGAATCCATCCTGCAATCCCCGGAAGATGTGCTGCATTTGGGTATTCGGGAGCTGTCAGAGCGTTGTGGTGTGAGCGCGGCGACCGTTACGCGGTTTTGCAAATCACTACATTTTAAAGGCTATCCCGATTTCAAAATGAAGCTGGCCGCCGAGTTGTCCCACTCCAACCGTAATGGTGAAGAATCCTATCAGGATATTGTCGCCGGAAATTCACTTTCCCGAATCGTGCAGGCTATTCAGGCGAACCATACCGCATCCATTGCGGACACGACCCGACTGCTGGATTACGACAAGCTGGAGCAGGCCATTGCATGGCTGTCAGCCACGAGCCGCATTGATCTCTATGGGATGGCGACATCGTCGATTGTGGCACAGGATTTTTACCAGAAGCTCATCCGTATTGGCAAGAACAGCACTGCCTTTGCAGATTCGCATATGCAGATTACCTCTGCCTCCTCGCTCGGAGCAGGAGATGTCGCCTTTGCCGTCTCTTATTCAGGAGAAACCCAGGAGACCATTGCGGCTCTACGTTGTGCAAAGGAACAGGGGGCTAAGACATTATCCCTGACCTCCTTCGGAAACAATACGCTGGCAGGTCTTGCGGATATTGCGCTATTTTCCTCCTCATTGGAGGAAGGAATGCGACGTGGGGATATGGCCTCCCGCATTGCCCAGCTTCATATCATAGATATTCTGTTTACAGGTATGGTGAGCGCAGATTTTGACAAATATATTCCGAGATTGGAAGGTTCATATCAACAAGTGAGCAAGCTCAAAAAACAACCAGGGGGTCACTAAGATGAACATACGCATTTTGAACAGCCGTGAGGACCTGAACGCTACTGCCGCCGCTGTGATCGCCAGCTTGCTGCTATCCAAACCACAGGCCATGCTTGGCCTGGCCACCGGTAGTACGCCGATTGGCATTTACCAACATCTTGCAGATATGTACAGCAAGGGACAGGTCAGTTTTGCACGAGCCTATTCCGTGAATCTTGATGAGTATGTTGGTCTTCCCCCAGAACATCCGCAGAGCTATCGAAGCTTTATGAATGAGCACTTGTTCCAGCATATCGATATTCCGATATCCCATACACGTGTCCCTGACGGGAATGCACTGGATCTGGCAGCAGAATGTGCAGCGCACGAGCAGGCCATTTTGGACCATGGACCCGTGGATCTGCAATTGCTTGGCATTGGTCATAATGGTCATATCGGCTTTAACGAACCTGGTCACCGCTTGACTGGAGCCACACATGTTGTAGATTTGAAAGAAAGTACGCGCTCGGCGAATGCTCGATTTTTTGGCGATATAGATGCTGTACCCAGGCAAGCAGTTACGATGGGAGTAGGCACGATTCTTAAAGCGAAGCAAATTATACTGGTGGCTTTTGGTTCGGATAAGGCTGATATTATAAAGCAGGCTTTAACTGGACCTGTCACGACTGAGTGTCCGGCTTCTCTGCTGCAATGTCACCCCAATGCACTTATTTTGCTGGATCAGAAAGCAGGAGGAGGGTTCAATTGAAGTCAAATGAAATGAGTGGTAACGTACCCCAGCTACTGTATGGGCAAGTCGTCGTTGGGAATGACATCATTGAAAAAGGGGTTGTCGTCATTGAGGGGCAATCCATTGTATTCGCTGGTTCAGAAGAGCATTTACCCGCCGATTGGACAGCGGTAGTCTTGGCAAATCAGGAAGAAACCGCAGCGAAAACCGCAAACATTGTGCGTTTGGAAGGAGGATATCTGCTACCAGGCTTTATTGATATTCATGTTCACGGCGGTAACGGTGAGGACTTTATGGACTCCAGTTCAAGGGTGCTGGATACGATCACCTCCTTTCACGGTTCACAAGGAACGACGGCTATGCTGGCTACCACCATGACCGCGCCCAAGGAACAGATTGACCGGGTATTGAGTGAAGTTCACGCATACATGGCACTACCTATGCCCTATGCTCAGTTGGAGGGCGTACATCTGGAAGGGCCGTTCATCAGTCCGAACTGGCCTGGAGCGCAAAACCCAGAACATATCGTGCCACCGAATCTCTCATGGGTGGCAGAATGGGAGCAGCGCTATCCAGGCCTTGTTCGCCAGCTCACGCTTGCGCCCGAACGGGAAGGAGCGCTGGAACTGATTGCATGGCTGTGCAGCCATGGCATTACCGCGGCTCTCGGTCATACGGATGCTACGTATGAAGAGGTTGAACAGGCAGCGACGGCGGGGCTGAATCATGCGGTGCATGCATTTAATGCTATGACTCCGCTGCATCATCGCAAGCCGGGAGCCGCCGGAGCCGTACTCGCTGATCCGCGCATTGAAGCAGAAATCATCGCGGACGGCATTCATGTGCATCCCGCCGCTATTTCCCTGCTCGCTAGATTAAAGCAGGATCATAATCTCATTCTCATCACAGATGCCATGTCTGCTACTGGTCTGGAAGACGGTCATTATACGCTCGGCGATTTGCCGGTGATCGTGCAGGGCGGTGTAGCACGACTGGAGGATGGCGTCACTTTGGCAGGAAGCACACTAACGATGATTGAAGGCTTCCGCTACTTGGTTCAACATGTGGGTATAAGTATTCCCGCGGCATCACAAATGGCCAGCCTGAATCCGGCTCGATCCTTGCACATTGCTGATCGTACAGGTTCGCTTGAAGCAGGTAAACAAGCAGACATCCTGTTACTGGATGGAGACTTAAAGCTGCAAGGCGTATGGATTAAAGGATTGCGCAAATAATTCAGTTATAGTTATCATTCCCCAAAACTAAAGAGCTATCCACCAGCGTATTCGCTGAGATGGATAGCTCTTTCTTTGGCATTGCACACACTTATAGGGTTTGAATTAGCGATGATTCATTGGCGCGGGCGTATGATTTTGTGGGCGTGTGGGTGCTGTATTTTCCATTGGACGGTTTGTACCAGCCGCCGGAGTTGGGAATACACGTTCAATCACGTCCACCATTTCATTGCTCAAGCCTCTAATCGGATGACCATTTTGCACACTGTGTGTAAAGTCAGTGGCTTGTTTAACAAAGTCCGGGTTAGCGGATACATACACCTGTTCAATCGAAGGCGCAAATTGCTTCACTTTATTAGCGATACGGCTCTTGACTGCATCACTTGGTTCATATGCAGTTCTTGCTCCCTCGATGGTGGTGTTTCCGGTATTTGCGCGATTGTTGTCCGTCAAGCCACGCAACATACCGTACGAGCCTGTACCCATCGTACCGAATAAACCGTCATCACGACGCGCAGGTGTTCCATTCCCGGTTACTCCATTGTCTGTCATTCCAGGCGTTGTAGTATCCGTAGTACGGTTTCCTCTAGTACCATTAACGCCATTCACACTCGGTACATTCCCGTTACGTCCAATACTATTTGCACTTGGAGTACCGTCAACACTTGGAGCACCAACACCTGTTCCGTTAGCTTGGTCTTTCAAGGAAACGGCTACATAGGCATGTCGTTCACCGACCAGCACTGTCGCAGACTTTACATCCGGCATCTCGGATATACGTTTGGACAAATTGCGATCGACTTGCAGATTACGGACTGGATGTCCGGTTCGGTTGGCATTTTCATTCAATGCCATCCCGTCCATACCATTGGACTTAACCCCATAACGATTGACACCATCCATACCATAACGGTTCACACCATCCATATGATGTGTGCTTTGCGCGTTATAGCGTGTACTGTTCGTACGAACGTTATGATCGGCATTTCCGCACCCGGTCAAAGCAGCCATACTGGCGAGTAAAGCAGCAGAAATCGTAAAACTGATGACCTTCTTAGTTCCTGGCATGAACTCATCCTCCATACATTATAAAATGTGTGACGAGATTATCATGCGCTATGAATCATAGGGATATCCTGACTAAAAAATGACTAAAAAAATAAAATTTTAATGTAAATATGAAATACAATTGATGATTTACCACAAGATGGCATGTATAATAAGCTTGAAAAATACTTTATTTTACAAAGGAGGATTTTCAGTTTGAAAAAGATCACCGTTTTGATGCTCATTTTTTTGTTATCAGTTACTCTTGTTCCCGTTGGCGCTTTTGCAGGCTCCACTACACCCCAACCCCCAAAAGATCCCGCCGGAAGCTGGGCAGAAGGTCCACCACCTAATCGCGTTGATCCAGCCAAGCCCGCACTATTGTTCGTACATGGTTTGAACAGTAGCGCTGAAGTCTGGACCAAGAATGATAACGATATGCTTCAGCGCGCACGTGACGCCGGATACCAGACAGCCACCATTAATCTGTACGATACAACTGGCACATCCCAAGATATGTGGGACAATGGTAAGCTTCTGGCCGACAAAATTAAGGTCATCAGCAATCACTTTGGAAAAAAGCTTATCGTCATCGCCCACAGCAAAGGTGGAGTGGATACTCAAACCGCTCTCGTATATAACGGAGCCGCTCCTTATGTACAACGTGTCATCACCCTCAGCAGTCCTCATCATGGTTCACAACTTGCAGATCTCGCCTACAGTAGCTGGGCCGGATGGCTGGCAGATATCGTCGGGTCACAAAATCCCGGTACCTCCACTTTACAAACATCTTATATGAAGTATTTCCGAACCAAGACCGATTCACTTAGTAATGCGACTACAGTTCCATTCTTCACGTTTGCTGGTGATAACTGGTCTGGCGGCACTGCTTCCTACATACTGGGCGGACTTTACCTCTCCTCCTTTGGTAAGAATGATGGAGTGGTCACAGTCGACAACGCTAAGCTTCCCGGCGGACGTGTAGTTAAAGTCGGATCTTGGGATCATGCCAAGGTTCGCACTGGTTCTTACGTCTTCTCCCTGATCCAACCCTACCTCCAAGCGAACACTCCAGCATTGAATCAGGAAACTGAGGCACTTTCAGCATCTTCCCTGACTGCTTCTGCTTCACAATCCACCTATAGCGAGATCGATAATTCATATTTTATCCGAGGCGGCGATTATAATGGAAAAGCCTCACAAACCCTCACTGTTGAAAATGGTGTAAAATCCATTGATCTGGACTGGATCAGCGATAAACGTGTGAGTAAACTGGAACTAACCAAGCCTGACGGTACTAGTGAAATTATTAATCTGAAAGCAGGCTATGATGACGATATTTTTGCTGGTGCCTGGCATCATAACGCCGTCATTCAAAATCCAAAACCGGGCACCTATAAACTGAACGTCACGGTTCCTGATAATGGAGCGTATCTCCTGATTGCACGTTACCAGGCTGTTCAAGTTCCTGAGCTGAAATACAATTTAAATGCAGTGGGCCCGAAGCTAAATTTGAAACCACAGGATTCCCCGAACAGTGTTACACAAGTCACCTACCAAGTTCAATATTATGGTGATCCGCAGCAAGGAGTCACTTCTACATCCAAAGGTTTGACGGTACAGCAAAAAAACGTTAACCCTACCGGACAAATTGAGCTATCCAAAGCGGACAAGCCCGGCATCTATTCTGTAACCTATGAAATTAGCGGCACCACAGAGGCTGGATATCCGTACCGCCGCACAGCTGTTCAATCCATTTATATTGATGCTGACGGCAACAAGTATGTTGACTAAATAAATCTACAACCTAAAAAGCCTGCAAACCCCCATTATAGTTGGGGCGTTTGCAGGCTTTTTTTCATTACAAAACATCTTGATAGAAATAATACTTTGTAAGGCATTCGTTGTGTTCAATCCGTTGTCTGATTCCTCAGCTTATGAAGCCAATAGTAGTGGTGTATATCCATAATAAAATGAAAAAGAACACATGCCAGCATCGAGTATACACTTATCAATACTGTGGCAACTAATTGTTGTGTAGCGAATCCGAGGGAAACATTAGCTATCAGATAACCAGCCCCAGTAAATGTGGTGATAGTTACTACAGGCGCTCTTTTGTTTTTTTCCTTAAACTTTGGTTTCTTCTTATGATTTGAAGGATCTTTGAATTTCGTTAAATTATATTTTATAAAGTAATACAAGGCCACTCCATAAAGGGCAAAAGAACCTACAAAATACCATGGAGTATCCAGATCCAACATGCCATAAGCAAACTTTTGTGTCATGATCATGAAGCCAATAGAACAAACCAAACCAAATACACCACGGAATAAAATGTAATTCAACTGCAATTTGCGTGGCATGATGACCAGTACAAGGGCCCAAATGTTTATCATAACAATCGGTGGCAACAGTACATAAACGTAAACTGCAATGTATGGATTTCCCACTAAGGGGACAACTAGAAAAAGATCTAACAGTAATGAAACAAGAATGATGACATTGGAACGAATACTGTTGACTGGGTACATCTTCATACTTTTTTCAAAAGAAGCCCTGTTATCACTCATAAACTTATAAGCCCTCCGTTAAATAAGTAAATCTACGGATAAGGATAGCCAAGGCTATATCCATTGTCCACTTTTTACTGTCTTTAACTCTTGTTGCAGTTCTTCTATAAAATCAGTCACAATGCTTTGGACAGCATCTTCACGGGACATACGAATATACCGACTAGTCTTTTGAATGTCTTCCTCGAACAATTGAAGTATCCTACACATGGCCTCCTGATCTCCACTTCGTACTAATTTTAGCAATTGGACGAACTCAGCATCCGAAATAACTCTTTGAGCATTTTCTTTTTCCATTTATTCACCGCCTGTTGGGATAGCTTTAACTCTTTTGCAATCTGTGCTTCGGTTTTGTCTAGTATGTAAAGGTCAAAGATGATCATTTTTCCGATCTCAGAAGATAGAGAGTTGATAAGCTGTAGTGTGTACATATTAGAGTTTGAAGATTCTGTAAAAGATGGGGCGCTGACGGCTTCGTTCTTTTCCATTACAAATTCATGATTGGTTTGTACCCGAGCACGATACTGGATTCTCCAGGCAATGCGGTACAGCTTCTTTCGATATTGTTCCACCAATGTTAGCTGAGACTTATCCATTGTAAATCACCCTTTCTCTTTGGATTTGACTTTTTCTAAATCCTCATACTATAGGGTAATTTGCAAACCTATTTTACAACCAAAACAGAACATTTGTTCTTATTTATTATACTATTTTTACATGCAGTTGTATATGGTTCTTTTAATTTACCTTCCTTTATATATGGCTAAAAAGGAGGGAATACATTGCAAATGGATGATGCTCTTTCTCTGGTTACCAACGTAGGCTTTCCGGCTGGACTTTGTTTTATTTTGTTGCGGCACATCCTGCACACGATGGAAGAAAAGCTGGATAAGCTGGATCTCTCACTTCATGAGCTGATTCAGGTTATCCAAGATTTAAACGACAATAACAGCTCTTCTTCCAAAAGCAGCAAACCTGACGAATAACGAACACAAAGAAGCTCCAGACGACGATCATCCGCCGTTGGAGCCTCTTTGTGCAGCTAATTTAATTTCTAATGATTATTTTCCAGTCTGAGCTTGGTCGGGGCCATTCTGTTCAGTACGGTTCACGTCAGATACTGACAGACCATAAGCCCAGTTACTTTGTGGCGGCACAACCCATACGGTATCTGGATCATCGTTAAGCGTCCAGCCCTGATAGACCAGCTGGGAATCATCCTTACCCAGCGATATACTCAGCGTAAAGCGGTGAACAGGCTTGCTCAGCTCGGAGGCTTTGCGCAAGGCCTGACTGCTAGCCAAGTTTTTGATTTGCTGCGAGAGGGAAGTCGCCGTGTCATTGGCTACTGACTTTCCGTTCAGCGTCCAAGATGTGGACGCACTGTCTCCGGTTCCGCTGTTACCGGAGGATTTGAGCATCCATGAAGAATTTTGGCCTTCCCACTCTATTCCGCTCAGCTTGGTATCGTCCCAATCGAACGGCGTTGTATCTATAAAATCATCAGCACCCAGCAACAACCCTGAAAGTGTATCTATAGGTACAGAAGCTATCTCTTTTTTGTCTGATAATACATAAACAGCATCTCCGGAAGGCAACGTTTCACCGAAGGCAAAGGTACGAACGTCCCCCTTCTTGGTCTTAATCTCAATCTGATCATGGGTAGCGCTGATCCCATATTTGGCTACGTCTGTAGGGGAAGATTCCACCACTTCACCCAACTTTACATTTTGAATCGCTGCTAGCCAATTGTCTATTGTATATTGGTTTAGCGGGTAAGTCCGTGGCTTGCTCATACTCCATTGACCATCATGTTGTTCAAGTTCCACCGACTTGCCGTCCTTTCCTGTGATCGCGAAAGACGTAATATTCTCTTGCGTAAGCTGAACCAGCTGGCGAGCCGCCGGCGCTTGTTCACGAAAGAAGTTTTGGCTCTTTGCATAGATTATACCCGCTCCCAATACAACTAACAGTAGCACTGTGGGTATCCATTTTCTCATGCTCTTCTTCGCCTCCACCATAATAAGATTCCGATGACCGCGAATAGCAACGGCAATCCGATGACAGATATGGTCAATATCGTTTTTGCTTGTGCAGGAGTCAAGTAAGCTACCTTATAATCCTGCTCCTGACGAGGACGAATGGTAAGCCCATCAGAATGTTCCTGCACATAATTCAGACTGTTCAGCACAAAGTCTCGATTGCCTCCTGTGTTGATCTCAGTGTCGCTTAAAAGGGCAGACGTTCCGAGAATAACGGCTTTGGGCTTGCCGTCTTTCCCTTCTACCGCATAACCGAGATTCAGCGGCCCCTGCGGGTCCTTGTCATCCTTCTGCGTTTCGTTGTTCAGCAGCCCTTGGATATTCGTTTCGCCATAGCTGGCTGCAGAAGATTTCATCAAAAGCGTCGTCTTCCAATCCTTCTGCTCTCCTGCCTGCAAAGCAATAGACAGTGAAAGAACCGGGTACAGATTGGAAGCCGCCAACTTGTCGGTGATCGCATGACTGCCGAAGGTAGGAACCGTCCATAGAGGTCCAAGTGTATTCGTCTGTTCCTGATCCACCACGATGGCATGAGTGTCCTTCACTCCATAATCAGCCGCTAATGCATCAAGGTTTTTCCAATCGGACCCCATGTTCGGGTGAAAGCCTAGTGCCATAAAAAGCTTTCCGCCATCATTCAGATACGTACGAATACTCTTCAGTTCCGTTGCACTGATATCACGTTCTGGTCCGACAATAGCCAATACAGACGCATATTTGGGCACGCTCCCCGCCTGATTGAGCTGAACTTCCTCTGTTTTCACATTATCTTGTGACAGTGAGCTACTTAATTCAGTCATTTGGGACAATGGGATTTCCTCATGTCCAGTTAGAAAGGCTACTTTCCCTTGACGGGTAGATGATAATCCCAACAGTCCACTAGTCAGCTTTTCTTCCCCGGTAAATTGGTATGCCCCTTCGCCACTCCCCTGAGCTTGCGTAAATAGACTCCCAATATCTATAACCCGCTTCTTCTCCCCCTGCACCAACACAATAGACGCTGCAGTAACACCATATTGCTTGGCCAGTATCGGTTCCTGATTCAGATCGTATTGCTCGACCTTGAGCTTGTTGTTACGCTTGGCGTATTCATTCAGCATATCCGTAACATCCCGGTTCAGCTTCTGATTTTGTGAAGTGGATACGGTAAAAGCAATGAGCCGTACGTCTTCCTTTACACCCTGGATGGTCGTCAACGTTTGGTCAGACAGCGTATACTGCTTGCCTGCCGTCAGATCCAGTTGAAAGCCACCTAACGACCGCAGAAATAACGTCAATAAAATAAAAATCCCTACAGCAGCAATCGATAGTACCACACTATTGGTATGACCCAGCCATTTTTTCATATTCATTACCTCCACCGTTTCCGTTCAACCACTTGGATGCTGAATAGCAAAAAGAGCACCGCCACCGTCACGTAGTACATCACATCGGCTCCATTCAGCAATCCTTTGGTGAAACTGTCAAACCGTGCGGTTAGTGAAAAAGGTTCCAGCCATTGCTGTACCGCCGCAGATGCACCCGTCTGTCCACCAAACGAATCCAGCATCCAGAACACAAGTAAAATAATAAAACTGACGACCGCCGACATCATCTGATGCTGTGAAAGCGTCGAAGCGAATAAGCCGATCGCCATCATGGCTGCGCCAAGCATGAACAGACCGATCACAGATGTTAATACCAGCGTCCAATCCAGCTTCCCATAAAAGGACATCACGACCGGATACGCTAGACTGCACAGCACCAATATGAGCAACATGCCCAACGACGCCAAAAATTTACCCACGATCATTTCCGTCACACTCACAGGTGAGGTAAGCAGCAGTTCATCCGTACCTTGTCTGAATTCCTCCGCAACCAGCCTCATCGTGAGCAATGGGACGACGAACACCAGCATGGACAAGGTGTCACCGAGTACCAGCCGATAGTCCAGAATGCTAGGCTGATACATAACAAAATTTGTGTAAAAAAGTAACCCCGTCAGCAGCATGTACACTGCAAGCGCAAAATACGTCGTTGGTGTCCACAGATAGGCTTGCAGCTCTTTTTGACAGACCGCGAACAAACGCCTCATGACCGATTACCTCCTGTATCCTTATCTTTTTCAGCCTTATCGTCGCTGGACGCAGCTTCTCCATGCTCCACCGTGATGGCCGTAGGTGCTGCAGTATCCGAGGAATGTAGGTCTTGTACTGCTGGATCGCTGACCTGACCTTCTTCCGTCTCGCGGGTCGTTAACTGCTGGAAGATATTTTCCAAGCTAAGACTTTCTTTTTTCATCTCCAAAATCGGAAGTTTCGCATCAGACAGCACATAAAATAGTTCTTCGCGAAAATCCTCACCGGAGGCTCCTGTGAGTAGCAATCCGGTCATATCTGGCTCTGCGGCAGTCAGATTCGTGTTCGCTGGAGGCAGCGTGGTCGCCATAGATTCAACCTCTACTTTTCCCCAAGTACGCAGGACATCCAGCACCTGTTCACGCTTCCCTCTGACCTCCACCTTCACCTTGAATCCATCTTCCATCGAACCGCCGAGCGCGTCAGGGCGCCCATCCATGACCAGTTTCCCTTCATGGATGATGAGAACACGATTGCACAAAGCATCCACCTCAGGCAATATATGCGTACTTAGCAATACCGTATGATTTTCGCCAATCTCCTGAATGAGCTGACGAATCTCCAAAATCTGATTGGGGTCCAAACCTGAGGTCGGTTCATCCAGTACCAATAAATCCGGGTTATGAATAATCGCACCTGCCAGTCCCAAGCGCTGTTTATACCCTTTGGACAAACTGCGGACTAATTGTTTTTCCCGCCCATTCAGTCCTAGCCTGGAAATCATCTCCGAAATACGCAGCTTCTGCTCTCTCGCAGGCACGTCCCGAATACTAGCTACAAACTTTAAATAGGATCTTACGGACATATCCTCATACAAAGGGGGAGTCTCCGGCAGATAACCGATTTTGGAACGGGCCTGTCTGCCCTTATCCTGAATCGGGATACCGTCAATCGTAATCACTCCCTCGTTGGGTTGAAGATACCCTGTAATCATGCGCATCGTCGTCGTTTTACCCGCACCATTCGGCCCCAGGAAACCAACAATTTCACCGCGCTGCATTTCAAAATCCAGCTTATGTACACCCCGGTTGCCCTCATACCACTTGCTCACCTGCTGCACTTTGAGCACATGTTCCACCCTTTCTTTTATCGTAATCTTCTCCCTGCTGCTCCCCTACTTCCCTCCCACCTAAAATGTTGCATGAGTAGCGGGTAGCAGCGAAGCGGAGGATTTGAAGCTGGAGAAGCGCCAGCGTTCGCCTTTGCTGTAGGATTCTTACCTTTATATGTCTTATCTAATCAAAGAAGAATCCTACAGCAACAGCGATCGGAAGCTCAAAGCCTTCGCGGAGCGGTCTCCCCGCACCTTATGCTACACTTTTAAATTCTAATGATAATCCCCCACATATAACTCCAGCTTAACGTCACTTAAATAGAAGCTTAAAATAATGTGTCTGAAATGTGAACACAAAAATACACATCTGCCCTCGGAAACTTGTACGGTTCGCTAGGATATGGATTCGCATCTACTATCATTACAACGTGTGAAGGGAGTGTATAAAAGCGATGAGTGTATTGTTTACCAATCTAGTTTCTAACGGCGACTTCGAGATCGGATCAACCCTTTTTTGGAGCTCTGTCAATGTGACTGTCACTAACTTATCTGTAAAAAAGACAAACTTTTATAGTGCGATCCTGGCAGGAGGCGCAGTAGATGCATCTCTTTCCCAGGTCGTTTTTGCTGCACCAGGCGAAAGCTATACATTAAGCCTTTCAGCTGCAAAAGTAGGAAGCCTGTCCAGTCCTCAAGTTAACATATTTCTGTATTACTATGACGCAGCCTTTAGCTTCCTTGGCACGGGGCTAACTACCTATTTGAGCTCAGGCACATTGCCAGACGCTGTGAACGGAACATGGCAAAGCCTATATGAAGTAACAGCTCCTGTTCCAGCCAACGCAGCCTATGCCTTTTTGGTTATTAGTAAAAATGCCTTGGCTAACACTGCTGATGTAGCCATTGATTCTATTGCTCTTGTTAAAGCAAGTGCAGCTGGAGCTGTAGGACCAGCCGGACCTGTCGGGCCTACGGGCGCTACGGGCGACACTGGTGTTACTGGACCTGTCGGACCTACTGGTGCCACGGGTGACACTGGTGTTACTGGACCTGTCGGACCTACTGGTGCCACGGGCGACACTGGTGTTACCGGACCTGTCGGACCTACTGGTGCCACGGGTGACACTGGTGTTACTGGACCTGTCGGACCTACTGGCGCCACAGGTGACACTGGTGTTACTGGACCTGTCGGACCTACTGGTGCCACGGGTGACACAGGTGTTACTGGACCTGTCGGACCTACTGGTGCCACGGGTGACACAGGTGCTACCGGACCTATCGGGCCTACTGGCGATACCGGGCCTACGGGGCCGACTGGACCGACTGGACCATTCGGCCTTGGATTTACCGGACCTGTCGGGCCTACGGGAGCCACGGGCGACACAGGTGCTACCGGACCTGTCGGGCCCACGGGCGCTACGGGTGACACTGGCGTTACCGGCCCTGTCGGACCTACTGGTGCCACGGGCGACACTGGCGTTACCGGACCTGTCGGACCTACTGGCGCCACAGGTGACACTGGTGCTACCGGACCTGCTGGACCAATCGGGCCGATCGGGCCTATTGGCGACACAGGACCGATTGGACCTACAGGGCCGACGGGGCCGTTTGGCCTTGGATTTACAGGTCCAATTGGACCTACCGGACCTACTGGACCGACTGGATCTGCTGGGCCGACGGGTGCTACTGGCGCCACGGGCGCTACTGGACCTGCTGGACCTACCGGTGCTACTGGCGACACTGGTGTTACTGGACCTGTCGGACCTACAGGCGCTACGGGTGACACTGGTGCTACCGGACCTGTCGGACCTACTGGCGCCACGGGCGACATTGGCGTTACCGGATCTACTGGCGCTACAGGCGACACTGGTGTTACTGGACCTATCGGACCTACTGGCGCCACTGGCGACACAGGTGCTACCGGACCTGTCGGACCTACTGGCGCTACGGGTGACACTGGTGTTACTGGACCTACAGGGCCGACTGGACCGATTGGACCAACAGGAGACACAGGCCCAGAAGGACCGATTGGACCTACCGGACCTACAGGGCCGACTGGACCTACGGGGCCTACCGGACTCTAACCTCCTTTTTCTGTCACATCATTTTTAAGCGATGTACCATACCTTATCGACAAAGCCGCACAGCATGTTAAGGCTTTGTCATCCATGCCCTGCCGCGATTGCGGCAGGGCTTCTATAACTCAGACCTCTTTTAAATCCAACTTTATGTTTGACCTGAATCCTTAGATGGTTTCCAAAGGAGTGATGCTCAATTGATCAGTATCAGCCTGTGCATGATCGTCAAAAATGATCAACATACCATTGGCCGTTGCCTGGAATCGGTCCATCCTATTGTGGATGAGATCAATATCGTGGACACAGGTTCACAGGATCGGACCATTGACATATGTCGCAACTTTACAGATCGAATTTTTCCATTTGAATGGGTAGATCATTTTGCCCTTGCACGTAACTATTCGTTTGAGCAAGCTACGCAGGAGTACATTCTCTGGCTTGATGCCGATGATATTTTGAAGGAGCAGGATGCTGTTAAGCTGCTTGAGCTAAAGCAAACCCTTGATTCCTCAGCTGTACCAACCGTCGATTCTGTGTCTATGAATTATCATTATGCCTTTGATGATCACGGCAATGTCACCCTACATTTTCGCCGAAACCGCTTGATCAGAAGGTCAGCCGGGTTCCGTTGGCATGGAGCCGTGCATGAGTACCTCGCCGTTGACGGGAATATTCAACATGCCGATATCGCCATAACTCACACTAGAACACACACGGCCTCTCCAGGGCGAAACCTGCGAATTTATGAGAAGTTGCTCGCCCAAGGTCATGCCTTCTCTCCTCGTGACCTCTACTATTACGCTAACGAGTTAAGAGATAATGAAAGATATGAGCAGGCCGTGCAGGCTTACCGGAATTTTCTGGATACCGGACAATGCTGGGTAGAGGATGCGATTAGTGCATGTAGCAAAATGGCCGACTGCCTGCAACAACTGGGCAAGCTGGAGCAAAGTATTACCGCGGCTCTCCATAGTTTGACCTTCGATACACCCAGGGCAGATCTATGCTGTCGGATAGGTCATTATTTTTTGCATAAAAATGAGATTACCAAAGCTATTTATTGGTACGACATGGCTACCACTCTCAATCCTCCCGACACGATGGGCCCAGTACAGGACGCGTACCAAACGTGGTTTCCTCATATCCAGCTATGCATTTGCCATTTTCGGCTGAAGGATTACACACGTGCGAATTGGCACAACGAGCAAGCTGCCACGTATATTCCCAACGACCCGCATGTCCTGCATAATCGACAATTTTTCAGCTCAATCCTGAATCCTCCCCAATAGAGATGTCCCCCATACTCAACCCTCAATCTTTAAGTAAGTCAAAGGAGGAGCAAGCGGAATGCAACAATCGAATCGGTACAAGATAGCTGTCTATGCCATTAGCAAAAATGAAGCCCGATTCGCCAAACGATGGATGCACACCATGCGTGAAGCCGATGTTGTCATTGTAGCGGACACCGGCTCTACAGACGATACCGTTTCTCTGCTACGCGAAGCGGGTGCAGAGGTGCATCGTATCCAGGTAACTCCTTGGCGTTTTGACAAGGCTCGCAATGAGTCCCTACGGCTGGTCCCTGACGATATAGATATTTGTGTCTGTACGGATCTGGACGAAGTCTGGGAGGAAGGTTGGCGGTCGCGGCTGGAACGCAACTGGAGGGAAGGAACTACCCGGATGCTATATGCCTTTACACATGGACAGCCTGGGCAAGATACCGTTTATACATGGTTCTGGAAAGAAAAAATACACACTCGTCACGGTTACCGCTGGGTACGCCCGGTTCACGAGGTGCTTGAATATATCGGGAAGGGTGAAGAACGCAGCATCCGATCCGACCAGCTACGCTTGTATCATGATCCCGATCCGAACAAGTCCCGCAGCCAATACCTTCCACTGCTGGAGCAGTCTGTGCGCGAGTTTCCTGAGGATGACCGCAACATGCATTACTTGGGGCGGGAATATATGTATCATGGCCGTTGGGACGAGTGCATTGCTACACTGCAACAACATCTTGCCATGCCGCAGGCACGCTGGGCAGATGAACGCAGCGCTTCGATGCGCTTTATTTCTAGAGCCTATAAGGCAAGTGAACAATGGCAGGAGGCAACGCGTTGGTTATACCGGGCTATTGCGGAAGCGCCGTATTTACGTGAACCTTACACGGAAATGGCTCAGCTTGCCTATCATACACGGAACTGGCCCGCCGTCTATCATATGGTCGAAGAAGCGCTGCGTATTTCAACACGACCGGATACGTACATGCAAGAGGATTTTTGCTGGGACGCCACACTGTATGATCTTGGTGCCCTCGCTTGCTACGAGTTAGGCCTTTTACACAAAGCTTGTGAATTTGCGAGAGAAGCAACAGAGCGCTCCCCGGACGATTCTCGCCTTAGCCATAATTATGCGCTAATTCAATCTAGGCTTCCATAGAAACCCACACCCCGTCCTGTAGGTTGAATAACTTGGTATAGGAGCTTGTGATTGGCAAAGGAGGTTATTGAGATCAAAGTTCTATTTACTTTTTATATACCGAGCGGCGGCGTAGAAACCTTGAACCGCCAACGCTGTAAAGTGCTCATGCAGGACGGGATTGAATGTCATCTTCTCTATTATCAGCAAGGTACAGGGATGCAAAACCTGAACGGCGATATTCCTGTATTCATGACTTCCTCTGAAGAAGAAATTCGAATGCTGGTAATTACTAACCGCTATGATGCAATTATCGTCTCATCGGATTATCCTATGCTCCCCAGACTGCGAATGTTGGGCTATCAGGGGGTATTAATCTATGAATCGCAGGGCTTTGGTTCTCACGAAGAGGCTGCTTGGGTGGTCGCGGATGCAGTTCCGTATCTTCAGAGACATGCCAACGCGGTGCTCTTGCCCAATACAACTCATCTGGTGCAGCTATTTACCGACATGTGTCCATGGCTTAATCGTTATGTATTTCCAAACGTACTGGATACCAGCGTATTTAATTATGTACCTAACACTCCTCCAACCAATCCGATTATTGCCTGGGTTGGGCGATTGGAGCCCAACAAGAACTGGAGGCATTTTGTCGACATTTCTTACTGGATGCTGCAAAACCGTGCTGATCTTCGAATCTGGATGTTTTATGATGACACCTTGTCTCAGCCGGAGGATAAAATACAATTCGAGAACATGCTTGCTCAGCTTGGCATGTCCTCCATTATCGAGCGTTTTAAAAGCGTACCTCATGCCCAAATGCCCCTGTACTACTCCATGATTGGCGACTCAGGCGGCTACCTGCTATCGACCTCGCTGGTAGAGGGCTTCGGCTATGCGGTTGCTGAGGCGATGGCCTGTCGTTGCCCGGTATTAAGCTCTGATTCAGACGGAGTACGAGCATTCATTGACCACAACGAAACCGGTAAATTTTATCAGCAGGGGGACATCTTGCAGGCGATACTGGAAGGACTAGACCTGATGAACAACGTACCTCAACGCGAATCTATCCGCAGGAAAGGGCTGGAACGAATCGTTAGTCTGTTGGCACCGGATAAATATGTGCGCTCCTTCCGGCAGATGATGAACACGCTGGGTGTGAGGTAACTAAAAAACAGCTGACGACAACCCTTGTTATATACGGGTCATCGTCAGCTTTAACTTGCTTTTTTATTATGGAATATTGGAATCTATCTAATCTTTAGTAAGCGGTCTCCTGCATGAATATCCTTGGGATCTTCAACTAAAATATCCGTGTACACGGCTGTATTGGTTACAATGACGGATGTGGTAATATCATATCCTTCATCCTCTATAGCCTTGGGATCAAATTCAACCAGCTTGTCCCCTTTTTGAATCGTATCCCCTTCAGATACAAAGGAAGTGAAATGTTTTCCTTTCAAGCTGACCGTATTAATTCCAATGTGAATGAGCAGTTCAACTCCATCCTCAGAAATAAGCCCGATGGCATGCTTGGTTTTGAAAACGGTAACAACAGTTCCGTTAAATGGCGCATAGGCTACTCCTTCTTTCGGAATAATTGCGGCCCCCTGGCCCATCGCACCGCTGGAAAAAGCTTCATCTTTTACTGCAGTTAAAGGAATCAATTCACCGTGTAGAGGACTGAATACCGCTTTTTCTTCTTCTTTGTTTTCATCTGCAATTTTAATCTCAGACGCAGGTTTTGCATTTTTATAACCGAAAAGATAGGTCAAAATAAATGCGACTACAAAAGCTACAACCAAAGATATAATAAAGCCGATGAAACCTGCATCCATGCCTTTTGGATTAATGAATAGAGGTATACCAAAAATGCCGCCTGAAGCAAATCCATATGCCGTTGAGCCGAGTAAGCCTGCTGCAGCTCCTCCTATACCTCCAGCGATCGAAGCTAAAATAAACGGTTTCTTGGCGGGTAGCGTAACCCCGTAAATAGCTGGTTCAGTAACCCCCATCAAACCCGCAATTGTGGCAGAAGTGGCAATGGGTTTTAATTTAGGGTCCCGTGATTTCAAAGCGATGGCAAATGCCGCACCTGTTTGCGCAAAAGTCGTACAGAAAAGCATACCGTTAATCGGATCAAAACCATTCGTAACTACATTATTCAGGAGAATTGGAATGAATGCCCAATGCAGACCGAAGATAATGATGCCCTGCCAGAACCCGGCCAGAACGAGGCCAGCTACAGCCGGACTTAACTGATAAATCCACATAGAGCCTTTGGCTAACCCATCGCTGATTATAGTTGCTATCGGCCCGACAACCAGAAAAACAAGCGGTGATATGATGACCAAAGTCAGAAAAGGCACTATGAACATTTTAATGGAGGCAGGTGCATACTTACTTATCATTTTTTCGACCTTAGCTGCCAAGAACGCTCCAATAATGATCGGTATAACAGAAGAAGTATAATTAATCAGAACGACAGGTATGGTCAAAAAGGACAGCGCCGTTTTATCCGTAAAGGCGGAAGTAATGGTCGGGTACACCATCGCTGCTCCCAAAACGGCAGACAGATACGGGTTTCCTCCAAATTTTTTACCTGCTGAAAACCCTAGAATCACCGGAAAGAAATAAAACATAGCGTCTGCTGTCGCATATAAAATTTTATACGTGCCCATCTGATCAGTCATCCAGCCCAGGGATGTGCATAAAGCCAATAGTCCTTTTAGAATCCCCACAGCAGCGAGCACACCCACAACGGGCATAAACACACCTGAAATTACATCGACAAAGCGGCTAAATAGGCTCGCTTTTTCATTTTTTTGATCGTCTTCAACCATTTGATCTCCATGCTTTACTCCCATTGTATCCAAAAGAGCTTCGTATACTTTGGGAACCTCATTTCCGATGACCACCTGAAATTGGCCACCACTTTCCACAACGGTAATGACACCGTCAATCTGCTTGATCTTTTCTTTATCTGGCAATAGATTATCCTTCAGTTTAAATCTCAATCGAGTGACACAGTGAATGACACTGTTCACATTTTCATTTCCGCCCACGGCACTTAATACTTCTTTGGCTGTTTTTTTATGATCCATCATGTTCACTCCTTCTTGGATGCGCTTTCTATTTTTCTATCCGTAGTAGCTGGATGTGCTATAACTGCGACAATTACGGCACTGATCCCAATTCAGTAGGTATATGGAATTGAGCTGCTTTTTGAAAAAGTAAATCTTAATTTCGATCACAAAATCCTTTGATTTCTGCATCCGAGATAAACTTCCATGCTTTTACATGTTTTTCCGACCAATATCCCGTTCCAATAACACCGATTTTCCACATGTTGCTTCACTCCATCCACATTCTTCCCTGTTTTTATTTCGTTCCGATGATAACAACATCACTTTCAAAGCTGTGCATGTCTAGCACCGATTGATCCTTTTGGACGGACACGTCGGTTTGGGCAAACCGCTTCCCGGCTAAATCAATCGTTGTAAACTTGTAATCCTGCACGTTGATACTTAGTCGCACCTTCGTGTTAAATGGGACATACAAGATAAGGGTATTCTCGTTCCCCGCAGCTCTAATTTCCTCTGTCTTGTTTAAAACAATATCTAGCGGCTTTATGCCAATAAGGTTATACATTTCAAACAAATATTTAATAAAGGAATAATCCCACGCACCTTCAAATCGCAATGCCGCTCTCCAATCATAGGGACTATCGAATCCTTCCCCTTCTACAATGCCGAATCTCTTTCCTTTCTTGTGCCAGCTCCAAATGCCATGCGCCCCGTAGGTAATTCCCGCTCCCCCGCCTGCGAGGAGACTTTGCCATGCTGCTTTTCTGGCATCCAGTGCAGTGTATCTGCCATACACATTGCGGCTGTAACTAATTTGTTCATAACATGGCTCCCCATTAATGACAGGCCGTATATCTGACTTATGATAGAAATGTTGAGCAATCTCATGGGCTACATGTTGAAACTGGGAGTTATGTCCTGATTGATACATATAGAATCCAAGACCCTTGTGTTTCTCAAAGGCTGGAGGAATTTCTCTCAATCTCCCTTGAATATGCAGCGTAGTTAAGCTTGCAGGGCTTAATTGTTGTACAATGTCCAGTGCTTTTAAATAATAGGAATTGGCGCGTTCAGTCGGAAAATCACTATCCCCGCTAACCAGAAAAATAGGATCAAATGGAGAAAAACGGTTTACGACGTACGTTACATAGGGTTCAACGCATTCAAATGGCATTTTGTTGCCCTTTTGGAACATTTCGGCCCATGTATCCGGTACATAGTTACACCACAACAGAACCAGTGCCGGAACAAATCCACGCTCTACAGCCATTTTCAACATGATTTCTGCCCGGTCAAAATAAGCTTCGTTTAATGTATGGTAGTCGAAATCCCCATTTTCCAGTAATGCAAACGGCTGTAGATTCAGATCCGATTCACTTGCGTCCCATTGTCGGAGCATGTTGATTTGCAACACATTGAAACCTTGCATCTTCCGATAGTCAAGATAATCGCTCCACTCCTCTATCGTCGCGTTGGTAAATACACTCCAAACCGTATCTGCCAAATAAAAAAAAGGTTTGTCCTCTTTTGTAAAACTTCTTTGATTTTCAGCAATGTTTAAACTCAAATGAATCACCTTTCCTTTCTTGCTACATTCACAAATCTTCCTAAACAAATAACTAAAATAAATAACTAAATTTATATGTTTTTTCGCAAATAAACTAAATTAAAGCGCTTTACACTTGCATATTAACACTACAAATAATAAAAGGTCAACATTTTTTTCTTTTCATTTATTTAGTTTAGTTTAGTTTATAATCTAAACTTTCTTGTAGAGTAATGATATAATTTATGTAGTTTAGTTCAATAGGGGGTTCCACATTGAAAATTGATGATATTGCAAGGCTTGCAGGTGTTTCGAAATCTGCTGTCTCTCTTGCTTTTAATAACAAACCCGGAGTCAGTGAAGAAACCAAGGAGCAAATTCTAAAAATAGCCCAAGAGCATGGATATAAACCACGCACCATGAAGACAAGCAAGGAAGTCATTAAAAATCATCATGTGATACGCTTTGTGGCCTGTAAAAATACAGACATTGTAACAGAGCATTATGATTCACTTCCATTTTTCAATGAATTAATTCATCATATTACCAATCAGGTGAGAGAACATGGAAACACCTTGATTTTTTCGTCTTTTGATAGCCATAGCCTCGAAGAAGAATTATCTGCTTTGGAAAAAGATCAGCCTTCTTCAGGCATACTTCTGCTTGGCACCAATTTAACTTCCGAGATTATTCATTCTATACAATCCATTCATTCCAATATCGTGATTTTAGATACCTACTTTGAACACGTCGACGCCAGTTTCGTATCTATTAACAACTATCTTGGTGGGTATCAGGCAGGCCAATATTTAATTCAGTCAGGACACAGAAAGATAGGATACGTACAATCCAGTACCAGAATTCTTAACTTTAAAAAACGAAAGGAAGGGTTTATGGCGGCTTTAGAGGAGCACAATCTTTCCATAGAAAATGGGCTTATATTTGATATGCATCCCATGCTTGTGATGTCACAGGACGCATTTAAAACAGCTATTCATGAATTGAATGAGCTACCTTCGGCCCTATTTTGCGAAAATGATTATATGGCGATCAGTGCCATTAAAACGTTTCAGGAAATGAACATTCGAGTGCCTGAACAAATTTCCGTCATGGGATTTGATAATATTCATGAGGCCAAGGTCATTAGCCCGGAACTCACAACCATTCATGTGAAAAAGGATATTTTGGCCCGAACTGCTGTAAATTTGCTTATGGAGAGGCATAACAATCATCAGAGGCATCATACTCAGGTTCTTGTGAATACAGAGGTTATTGAAAGAAGATCTTGTTTAGCCTTGAAATGACCTATGATCATTGGTTTATTATTGCTTGCTCTCTCTATGATTTTAGAATAAAGCCGCCATGTTGACGGCCTTTTCTATCATCAGATTCCATATAGAATATTCCAATTTCTCGTCATTCGTTGAAATCTTCCTCTGTCAAATCCATATTTACGCTCGCAGCGGTTCGACTGCCGTCGGCCGCGGCAAAAATCAACTGAGAAGGCATGAAGTAAGATGAATCCCCGGCAGCATATACACCGGGTATGGAGGTTCTCCCCGCTTCATCCGTCTTGATCCCGCCCGACTCCGTTCTTTCACAGCCCAAACGTTCTCCAAACGGTGTACTTTGTACAAACTGGGGAGACACAAAACCGCCGACCCTCGGGACTTGAGTGCCATCCGTAAAGCGCACATGCTCCAGCTGCCCATTGTGACCGATGAACGCTGAAACAGGTTGCTCCATTACCACAATTCCCTTGGATTGAAGCAGTTCTTTTTGTTCTTCCGACAGGGATGCATGACCGTTCGTACATACGATCAAATCCTTGCTCCAATTAAGGAGTAGTTTGGCTGTATGATATATAGCCGCCGATTCAGAGACAAGGACAAGCGGTTGATCCCGCAACTCCCAGCCGTCGCAATAAGGGCAATTAAACAGACTTTTCCCGTATAACGGATAAAAACCTTCGATCTCGGGGAATATCTCCTTTACGCCCGTCGCTAATATCAATTTTCGCGCTTGAACGCGAAGGCCTGACGAATCAAGCACCTCAAATCCGGATTCGTTTTTCGTAATCGAAACAACCTCGGTTTGCAGATGATGGACAGACGGATAACGCAGCACTTCCTCATAAGCTACACGGCGGAACTCGGCTGGCGTTACGCCGTCTCTCGTAATAAAACCATGCGACGCATGCGTAACCGCATTTCTGGGCCGATTATTATCAATCAAAGCCACATTTCTTCTTGCCCTGCCCAGCACGAGGGCTGCATTCAATCCGGCGGGCCCTCCACCAATAATAGCGCAATCGTACAGCATAACACCCAACTCCTTTTCAAAGATATTAAAGACTCTTTATATCTGTAATAAAACCAAAAAAACACTTTACATAACTGGCAACCACCCTCTTTCTATATAAAGTCGCTTACTTTTAAACTTGCGTTTGCTTTTGCGCCAAATCGACCAATTTCGTATTTTTAAGATGTCGTTCCATTTTCTCCTCTGCTTCCCTCATTACAGCTTGAATCAGGCACTCAGATCCGTGGACAAAATCACATTCAAACAAAGAATTCGTACCTTCAATGGCATGGATAATATCCAAAAAAGTAAGATCATCTTTATGACGGGATAGGCGATAGCCTCCATTGGCTCCAGAAACGGATTCGATCATTCCAGCCTTCACAAGCCTCGTCAAAATTTTTGAAAGATAAGTTGGTGAAACATTTTGGGATTCGGCCAATTGCTGAACACCTACCGGCTTAACCGACGAATCAGCAACGAGCATGAGCATGGTGTGCAGCGCATAATTTGTAGCTTTTGTAAATTTCATAACTACACCTCAATCAAAGACTTATTGTGTCTACTATATCTCTGAATCTGCTGGTGTGTCAAGGTCATCTAGTATTTACGCTGTTGTCAACCCTTCTTTTGGTTACGCTCTAACCGTTGTATACTGTTCATCAGAACAGCTAAGAAAGGGGGCTCGTTGTGCGTATTTTTGATATTCTTCGTATATTAGTTGCTGAACAGATGGTCAAAGGAGAACACTTGGCAAATGCATTGAAGGTATCTTCTCGAACGATACGAACGGATTTAAAGGAATTGGGTGCGCTGTTGTCAAAACATGGAGCAGCAGTTAAACCCCTTAAAGGAACGGGCTACAAGTTAGAGGTTCGGGACGAACAAGCATTTCATCATCTGCTGAAGCAATTAAAGGATTATGAAAATAATGTACCCTATCCATTAGCGAATTCTTCTGAAGCCAGAAATCGTTTTTTAATGAAAAAGCTGTTGCTTACCAATGCATATGTTAAACTTGATGATTTAGCCGAGATCCTGTATGTTAGTCGATCTACTTTACAGAATGACCTCAAAGAACTACGCAAGTTATTGGCAACTTACGGACTTTCCCTGGAGAATAGACCCTATCATGGTATTCGAGTCAAAGGTAATGAGGCCAGGCTGCGTTATTGCATTTCCGACTATATATTTAATAGGATAGATGAAATAGGCAACCAGCAGATGTCCCCCCCTCCTCTGATCTCTAACGAAGAGATGGAATTCATAAGAGAAGTGATTCTGGATCGTATTGAGATCAATGATATTCAGCTGTCGGACATTGCCCTGAACAATCTGGTCATTCATATTGCTATAGCATGTAAGCGTATTCGCGAAGAAAGGTATGTTTCGTATTATCCTCAGGAGATGAAAAAAATCGAAGCGCAAAAAGAGTTTAGGGTGGCGACTGAGATCGTATCCGCCTTGGAACAAAACATGAAGTACTCCTTTCCACTTGTTGAAGTTGCGTACATTGCTGTTCATCTGTTGGGTATAAGGACCGTCGTTAGTGCCCGTATGGATGAAGTGGAGATTAAAAAGATCATTGATAAAGATATCTACGAACTGACTATTGAAATACTGGACCAAATTGATCAGCAGTTGAAAATGAACATTCAAAACGATCAAGAATTACTGATTGCTTTTTGCCTTCACCTCAAACCGGTGATTAACCGCTATCAATACGGAATGAATTTGCGTAATCCTATGCTGGATGAAATCAAAGCCAATTACCCGCTTGCCTTTGAAGCAGGTATCATTGCTGCGGAGGTCATCAAGCAGCGGCTTCATATACACATCGAGGAAAATGAAATTGGGTATTTAGCCATTCATATCGGAGTCGCGATGGAAAGAAAGAAAATGGAGGACGCGCCCAAAAGATGTATGATCGTATGTGCTTCTGGACTCGGTAGCGCTAAGCTGCTGTATTACAAGCTTCAATCGGTCTTCGGTTCCAGGTTGGATATCGTGGGAACCACTGAATTTTATAAGCTGAAACAAATGCCGTTGGATACACTGGACTTTGTTATTAGCACGATCCCCATTTCAGAACCGCTTTCTATCCCCATGATCCATGTGAATACATTTTTAGGCGGTTCCGATATTACTAAAATTGAGCAAGCCATTTCTGAGACCAGACTTCCTGCTGTGCAGTATGTACGAAAAAAATTGGTCTTTCTTCAGCAGAAGTTTGAGAACAAACTCCAAGTGCTTGAATTTATAGCCGAAAAAATACACGAAGCAGATCTTGTAAAAGGCCCCCTGCTGCAATCTGTAATAGAACGTGAAGCCGTTTCCCCCACTTCATTTGGCAACTTTGTCGCGATCCCGCATCCGATGGAACCTTTCGCAGATTCTACGTTTTGGGTCATCTGTACATTACAAAAAGCTATCGACTGGGACGGCAAGCCGGTACAATTTATTTGTATGCTCTGCATACAGCGTACTAAATCAGAAGATTTACAGACTATGTATCATATTTTGCTTGATATTTTAAATAATGAACAGCTCGTCCAGCAGCTTATTCGCTGCAAGTCGTATACAGAATTCATAGAAGTGTTGCATAAAAATTGTTGAACATGAGGAGTATGAAGAACGATTTATTTCCGTTAAGAAGAGGAAATAATGTGCGTTATGTTGAAAGCGATTCCAAATTATAATAGCTATACGAAGGGAAGATTGAAAGGAGAGAAGATCACGTGAATAATGATGAATCTACAGAGCACGACGTGAACATGGAGGACATGGATGATACAGAGATTGTATTCCAAATTATATTATACGCAGGGAATGCACGCAGCTCGGCCATGGAAGCGATTGAGCTTGCAAAGGCGGGGAAATTCCGTGAAGCCAAAGAAGAATTAGCCTCAGCAAAAAAAGAACTGGTGTCCTCCCACAAAATTCAAACCAGAATCATCCGCAAGGAAGCAGCAGGTGAAAAAACAGAGATGTCCGTCATGATGGTACATGCTCAAGATCATTTGATGAATGCCATCACCATTCGCGATATGGCCTCAGAGTTTGTAGACCTGTATGAACGCATTGATCAATTCGTACCGAAATCGTAGAGGGAGGGGCGCTATCTTATGGCTTTCAAAGACAAACTGGTTGACGGCCTCACATCGGTAGCAAATGCAATCAACAATTTTAAATATATTATAGCGATCAAATCAGCTTTTATCACATTGATGCCCGTTATTATTGTCGGTGCCTTTGCTGTATTGATTTCTAATATGGTCATGGACCCGGTCAATGGCCTTGCGCATTTTAAGCCGTTCTCATTCCTGGCTGAGTACAAACCGATTTTCTCGGGCATTAACTATGCCAGCTTGAATATCCTTACCATTCTGGCTATTTTCATGATTGGTCTAGAGCTAGGAAAAATTAACGGTGAGAAAAATCTCTTCCCCGGTTTGCTTGCTTTAATCTGTTTTATCTCTGTGACACCGACCACGATAGAGTTGATGGTTAACGGTGACATGCAAAAAGTAACAGACGTCATAGCCCGTCAATTTACGGATACCAAGAGCTTGTTTTTAGGTATTTTCATAAGCATCCTATCCGTTGAGCTATACAGCAAACTGGGCAAGTCCGATAAACTAAAAATTAAAATGCCTGAGAGTGTTCCCAGCAATGTGGCCGTTTCTTTCTCGGCACTCATTCCTACCATTATTACGGTGACTGTCTTCTCAATGTTTGGATTCTTTTTTCATAAGTTTACAGGTCTCTACCTGTACGATGCCGTCTATAATGTGGTGCAAAAACCTCTGGAGACCGTAGTACAGGGACTGCCAGGTATACTGGTGCTGATGCTGGTTGCGCAAATCTTCTGGGTGATCGGTATTCACGGGAACCAAATGGTAAAGCCCATTCGTGAACCCCTGCTACTTGGCGCGATTACCGTCAACATGACTGCTTATGAGCAAGGACTGCCCATTCCGAACATTATTACGATGCCTTTCTGGGACGTATACATGAGTATCGGTGGTTCAGGAATTACGCTGGCCCTCTTGATTTGTATTATGATCGCTTCCAAGCGTGAAGATATGAAGGAAATAACAAAGCTTTCATTGGGTCCGGGTCTGTTTAATATTAATGAGCCTGTCATTTTTGGACTTCCGATTATGCTGAATCCATTGATGGCTATCCCTTTCATTATTACTCCGCTCATCACAGGAACGATTGGTTACTTCTCGACGTTGCTTGGATTTGCAGGTAAAGCCGTCGTCATGGTTCCATGGACTACTCCGCCTATTATTAATGCCTACCTGTCTACAGGTGGAAGCATTGGCGCCGTCGTAACTCAGATCATTTGTATTGTGGTAGCCATTATCATTTATTTCCCATTCGTCAAAATTGCCAACAAGCGAACGGCTGAATAATGCGTTACTATAGAAATACATCAATTAATTGAAAACGCATTCTTTATTCAATGAAAAGGAGAAACATGTCATGGCTAAACATACGATACAAATTCCGTCGAATTTCATCATGGGTGCAGCGGCTTCCGCTTGGCAGACAGAGGGCTGGAGCGGTAAAAAAGAAGGTCAGGACTCATACCTAGACCAATGGTACAAATATGACCGCTATGTCTGGCACAATGGATATGGACCCGCGGTTGCAACCGACTTTTATAATCGCTATACCGAAGATATTGCGCTGATGAAGCAGATTGGCTTAACCCATTATCGTACTTCTATTAATTGGTCCCGCTTCTTAACGGATTATGAGAATGTAGTGGTGGATGAAACGTATGCGGATTATATGGGCCGGGTCATTGATGAGCTGATTGCAAGCGGAGTCGAGCCGATGATTTGTCTAGAACACTATGAGGTACCCGCCTATTTGCTGGACAAATATGAGGGCTGGTCTTCCAAGCATGTGGTGGAGCTGTTTGTAAAATATGCGGAGAAAGTGTTTGAACGGTACGGCGATCGGGTCAAGCACTGGTTTACGTTTAATGAGCCCATTGTTGTACAGACTCGTGTCTATCTAGATGCCCTTCGCTATCCCTATGAACAAAATACGCGGAAGTGGATGCAATGGAACTATAATAAATCGCTGGCTACCGCGAAATGCGTACAGCTTTTCAAAGCAAAAAACTATAGTCAGCAAGGGGCTAAAATAGGCGTTATTCTGAATCCCGAAGTCACTTATGCCCGATCAAGCGCCCCTCATGACCAGTATGCCGCACATGTGTATGATTTATTTTACAATCGAGTATTTCTGGACCCGCTTATTAAAGGCGAATACCCGCAAGAATTGTTCGATCTCATGGGCAAGCATGATATTACATTTGAAGCTACAGCGGAAGAACTGGCAGTCATTAAGGAAAATACCGTTGACTACGTCGGGATCAATCTCTATTATCCCCACCGGGTAAAAGCACAGAGTAAAGCGTGGAACGAAAACACCCCCTTTCACCCCTCTTACTACTATGAGCATTTTGATCTTCCGGGTAAAAGAATGAACAAGTCACGGGGCTGGGAGATTTATCCGAAAATCATTTACGATATGGGAATGCGTATCAAGAACGAATATCACAATATCGAGTGGTTTGTCGCGGAAAATGGTATGGGCATTGAGAATGAAGCTGCTTTCAAAAATGAGGAACACATTATTCAGGACGACTATCGTATTGAATTTATAACTGAGCATTTATACTACACATTACAAGCTGTAGAAGCGGGCTCCAACTGTACAGGTTATATGCTGTGGGCCTTTACAGACAACGTTTCTCCCATGAATGCTTTTAAAAATCGCTATGGACTGGTGGAAATTAACCTTGACAATGATCGAAGTCGGCATTTGAAGAAATCCGGCTACTGGTATCAAGCCGCTATCAAGGAACGCTCATTTATTGCTGATCTGGATGAAGAGTATAAATAGTTAAAAATGAATTCTGGAGGCGCTCAAATATGAAAAAAATTATTTTGGCATGTGCTGCGGGTATGTCCACATCCATTTTGGTTTCTAAAATGAAAAAAGAAGCAACAGCAAGATCCATAGAGCTGAACATCGAAGCCATCCCCGAAAGCACCATCAAGGAAGAGCTAGAAGCCGTTACAGATTCTGTGATTGCTATTTTGCTCGGACCTCAAGTGCGGATGCGTAAAAAGGCAGTAACCGAAATTGCAGCTCCCTATGGTATCCCTGTAGATGTCATTGACACGTTGGCTTATGGTAGAGGAAACGGTGCAGCTGTCCTAGATCAAGCCTTGAAGCTGGCTGGCGAGAACATCTAATTGCTATTCAAATGAAAAAGAGGCTGAGAGTTACCTCAGTCTCTTTCTTGAGTTGCGCGCTCTTTATCAAGACATACCTTCTTTGCCTGAACCCATACTGCTCACATACGTTTCCTGTAAACCGGCAGAAATGCCGTATAGCGGTTCCCAACGAAGCCAATGTCTGGCGACTGCGTTACTAAGACAGCTATGGTGAATGTCTCCCGCTCGCGCTGGTGAATACACAGGGCGGACAGACGAACCGTGCAGCTTTAGTAAATCGTAGGCCAGTCGATTAATGGACGTCGTTCGTCCTGTACTTACATGTACTGTACGTTGGTCCGCTGCATGGATAGCCGCCATATTCGCTCGAACTACATCCTTGACGTACACAAAGTCTCGGGTTTGTGTCCCATCGCCGTGAATGAGCAAGGGACTTCCTTTTTTCAGCCGCTCCATAAAGAGAGCGACTACACCACCCTCTCCCTTCGCGGCCTGACCGGGACCATACACATTTCCATAACGCAAAATCGTATAGTTCATACCGTACAGCCGATAAAAAAGTCGAATATACGATTCTGCGGTCAGCTTGGACAGTCCGTAGCCTGAAATGGGCTCCACGGGATCGTCTTCCTGTATACATTGCTTTTGCAACTCTCCATATACACCGGACGTGGATGCAAATATAAATTTCGACACACCCGCTTCATGACAAGCCTGCAACAAATGAATCGTCCCCAGCACATTCACATCCGCGTCCTCATCGGGTCGATGGATGGATTGCTGCACATCCGCCTGTGCGGCCAAGTGAAACACAATATCCGGGCTTTCCCGAATCAGCAGCGTCCTAGCTTCAGAGCTGCGAATATCCGCAATATGCATGACCGCGCGCGGGTCCACATTTGCCATATTCCCGGTCGTCAGATTATCCAGCACATGCACTCTGATGCCCGAATCAGCAAGCGCACGTACCAGCTGAGAACCAATAAATCCGGCTCCCCCGGTGACCAAAGCCTTCACTAGCTCACCCTCCTTTTGTACCGAAGCATATGACTTCCCTTCGCATCATGTTATGCGACTCCCTATAGCTTGGCGCAGGCACAAGCACAGTCCGAAGACAATCTATAATGTGTCTCTAGAATCTCAGCACCTCAGACATGCAGTCTCACGTTTTCCAGCATATAACGCCACATCTCATCCTGACCGTTCCATATATCCTCAGGTGGCAGCTCCACTGAAACCAGCCGCTCCAACCCCCAGTCCAGCTCCGTCACACCATCAGTCCCTGTATAATCCACGTATAACAAGCGAAAATCATGTGTAATCCTCTGTAATAACACATCATGTAGTTCCACCGCTTGCTCCCGACTACCCCCGAGACGAACCAGTAGCAGACGGGACGCAAGCGCGAATTGGTCCAGTAGACGTGCAATGCGGCGATCAAGCGTCGTTTTGAATGCAGGGTAGGAAGTCAGCTGCTCCGATGTATTCTGGCTAACCGGAAAATGGTGTGCTGCTGTAATCCCATAGGATGCATCCTCAACCATGAAGTTATGCTCGCCGTAATCATGCCCCGTGACACGTAGACTATCAACATCCATAAAATCGGCAAAACGGGCGTCCAGCAAGCGACTGATCTGTGACAAGTTACCGGAAATCATCCAGTCCAGCGGACCCGCATAGGGACGCAGTCCGTTTTTATCCAGCTGAATGGAAGGCAAGCAATGTCCACCCAAACTGAATACAGCATCATAATCCCCCTGCAACCGCTCAAGCACGACGCCCTCCCCTTTCCGAAGACAAGGTCATCCCTTTAAAAAGGGTACGCCAGTGCGGATCACTCTTGTAATTCCATACATCGGCAAAAGGCATTTCCACCGAGCATACATGCGGAAGCTGCCAATCCACCTCCGTCAACTCCGTTACGCCGGAACAATTCACCACCAACAAACGAAATTCATTCGCTACCATGCCCGACAAAATACGTTCCAGTTCCTCTACTTCTTCATAGGTTCCCAGCATACGGACGAACAAGCTGCGCTTCGCCATCTGTGTTTTTGCAAAAAAACGTTCGATACGACGGTCTATCTTTTCCTTGAACTCGGGATAGGTCACCAGATCTGAGGACGTATTGCGTTCCTGCGGAAAATCATGTACCGAGATCACATTATAAGCGATATCTCTGACCATATAATTCAGTTGGCTCGTACCAACGACACTTAAATTAGGCAAATCCATAAATCCGGCAAACCGATTTTCAAGCAAGCGGTTCACATCGGACAGCGTGTCAGACATCATCCAATCCAGTACCCCGGCAAACGGCCGCAAACGGTTCTTTTCCAATTGAATGGCAGGTGTACAGTTTTGTCCCAGACTGAAGACCGCTTCATATTCCCCTGCCAGCTGTGCGAGTCTCATAGCCGCGCCTCCTTTTTTAATACGACCCTTCCCTCAGATCCTGCTTGGCCCTTCTTCTGTAGTCGAAAAGGGACTTCAGGCCGTAGTTTGTTCCACTCTACATTACATGCACAGCACGGCGAAAAGGGTTGGACACCGATGCGCTTTTTGTCAAAGAGGCGTACAACTATCCAGTCCAATCCCGGCTATTTTTCATATCATATTAAGGCTGGTAACCTAACGGAATTCAAGGAGGCATCATCATATGTCCGTGTTTCTTTTAACCGTCGATCACCATCTCGCTTACCACAGCGCCCACATACAAAGCTGCCATGTGACCCTTTTCAATCGTGAAAAGAGAGCCGTCGATGTGTTGCTGGAAATGGGAAATGACAGTGGCGTTTTCCGACGGCAGCTCCTTCGATTGAACCCTTCTCCCGAAGCTGGCTCCGTGCTAGAACTCAAGGATATGGAGACCGCCCAAAATCCTTTTTACCTGCGAGTGGTAACGAGTATTTACAATCCGGAAACGCTGTTTATCCTGGCTGAATTTTTGGAAAACGGGAACATTGTCGCTAAGCGTACAGCCAGTCATTTTACCGTGACACCCTAATGAACGGGCAGAGGAGGAAGAAGGTATGTTGAAATATTCAGTTCAAAACAAAGCTGAGCCAGACACATATGCACTGCCTTTTCAGGTCACCGAACAGGAGAGCGTGCTCTCTACATTAATCATTCCTGCAAGTGAATCTGAAGGACGTATTGTCATTGAAGTCTCTTTGGCATGGGAAAATCCGCTGCTCAACTGGGATATCGGGGAGTTGGACATTCGATTGCGTCGCAATGATGAGCGGGGACCTATGCTGGATTGGTTGCAGGATTCCTGTTATCAGGAGGGATTTGCAGAGTTAAGCTATGAGGAAACGGGAGAACAGGCAGAGCCTTATGTATACTGCTTGACCGTACAATCAGCTGACCGCCGTGCTGTTGTTACGGGGCCGCTCATAATTCGAGGCTCAGTTTATGAAGATTGACAAAAACCTGTTGGACAATGAACTGGAATAAACTAAAGGCAGGTGGGAGTTTTAAGCCCGACCTGCCTTTTTATAGGGTCTGTGCCTTCATGGTGCGGATTGTTTCAGACGTTCCAAAATGTCAGCATCTGGCAGCTTATAATCTTCCGGCAACAAGGTGTTAATTCGGTTCCATATTGCGTAATCGACCTTCAGATCCGGGTGCGACTGCTGGATTTCAAAAATACGGTTGTACAAGTCCCCAACGACAGGAAAAGTCATGCTCTGCCTCCTAACTGTTGAATCAACATACTCAACGTACTTGATTCAGCGCTTGCCCATAAATATTCACGAGTCGCTCAATCATAACATCCAGAGACCAATGCGCGGTCCCCCATGCTTTGGCATGTTTCCCCATAGCTATCCGCACTTCATCCTGAGCCAGCAAATGCTGCAAATGAGCTGCCAGTGCCTCCACATCGCCAACCGGGGAGACTAGTCCGGTGTGTTCATGCTTCACCATTTCCGGCAGTCCGCCCGCATCCGATACCACTGCCGGAAGCCCCATAATCTGCGCCTCCATGACCGAAAACGGCTGATTATCCTGTATGCTCGGATGGACAAAAAGGTCCGCCAGTTGTAAAAGAGCAGGTACATCTTCACGATGCCCCAGAAAAACCACGTCTTCTGCTAGCCCTAGCTCCTTCGCCTGTGTTTGAAGCTCTTCCCTTTTATCTCCCTCCCCGACAATCCAGCAAACCCAATCCGTACGACTTGCTTTCAGCAGGCCAAGAGCGCTCATTAAATAATGCAGCCCTTTGATATAGACCAGCCGTGAAGGACAAATCATAACTTTTTTCCCCTCAGGTCGTACTATGTCCGTTCCCCGGGCATGGACTTCCCAGAAGTGCTCGGTATCCAATCCGTATTGGAAAGTAGCAATCTGCTGCTCAGGCACTTCGAACTCACGCACAAGCGTCTGTTTCATCCATTCTGTAGACGTAATGGTAATATCCGCGGATAGAGCGCCATAGTGCTCCAGCGCCCAATAATATTTCCACATCAACGTCTCTCGGTAACCCTCCTCATGATCCCTTTCCAGAGCCATCATGACTTCACGAGCCAGCGAGCCATGAATATTCGCTACCAACGCACTGTCCTTACGTTTGACCCGACTTAGAGCACGCGTCGCAATGACATCTTGCGTGTGAATAACATCATACTGCTCAACCCCGAAATACGCAGCTGCCAGCTCCATACAGTATCGATCCTTTTCCACCGTCTGCACCCATGAATCCAAATGTAATACAGGGACAGCCGATTCATTCAGCTTCGTATGCAGCAGGGGCAGCAGTTGATCCTTCAGCAGCTCTCTATCTTCAAAAACAATATGGTATTTAGGTGTATCCGGTCCGTTCCCCATCAAGTCTACTGTGTGACCCAGTAGCTCCAGCCTCCGTTTAATTTGCAGCATAAAGGGCCATACGCCACCCAAATGAGGAATCGGCCAGTACGTAGCCAACAAAATTTTCAAAATAGCCTCACCTCCTCTGTCTCGTACGCTGAGCTACATTCCGTTACTTCCGTAAATTTGCTGGAAACCCGATAACGCATCTGTCCAGACCGCAAAAAATCCATTATTCGGCACGATCGTTACATCAATAAAATTACCGATCGTAACGACTGGAACCGGACTAATCCCGTTAGGATTAAAGGAGCTGTCTGTTATTCTGAGGTTCGTAAATGTATTCCCTCCGTTCGTTGATTCGGCCACAAATACGTCTAATAAAGAGGTCGTTATTTGATTGGTATAATATACGATCTTAATCACACCGGTCACAGGCGAAACATCAATAGCCGGGAAAAAATGCTGTGCCCCTGCACTAGCCCCTGTCACAGATTGCGGCGCAGTCCAGCTTAATCCGCCATCCACCGAACGGGCGAGCAGCACATCCGCATACCCTGCCCGATTATCCTGCCAGACCGCATAAAGTGTTCCCTGATTCGGGCTAGTAGAGCGATCCACCGCAATGTTGGCCATCGGCAGCACATTGAAGCCAAACCCGGCCACGGGCAACGGACTCGGAACCGGGACAACAGAAGATACAGGCAGCGAAGAACTGAATGCTGTCCCCCCATTGAAGGACACAATGACCTGATATTGGTTAACCGGATTAGTTACAATGTACCCGACATAAATCACCCCAGTAATGCTCACGGTGATTTCCCCCCGCGTGATCTGATTAGAGCCAGCGGTGAGCACCACGGGTGTATCCCACGTGATCCCTCCATCCTGCGAACGCTGGAAAAACATGACTGATCCGCCAAAAAAGTCAGGATTGTACTGATGCGTATAACATAAATAGATATTTCCGGTATAGGAGCTGACCTGAGAAGTATCAAATTTCACGCCGACCTCAACATTATTGACAAATGTCCCATACCCCCGCTGGGCAATCACGGGCGGATCAAATGTATTACCGTTGTCTCTGGATACATAGGTAGCGATAGTACCGCTCAAGCCGTCTGCGGTAAATACGTGACAGGCTATGACAAACAAGTTGGGAAAACCGTAGCTGACGCTATGGGATTCCGCCCCTACATAGCCGGCTGGCAGCGGTAAAATCTGCTGTGTGAAGGAGACACCGCCGTTACCTGAACGGTATACTGCTGTCAACGGCGGCCCAGTCGTAAAATCGATAGCCGCAGACACAATGGTACCGTCGAGCAGGTTGAAAGCTACACTCGGCTCCTGCGCCAGCCTTCCATTAGGCGTGAGCTGTACGTTCGGCATCAGGCTTCACCTCCCGGTACACCAGCAAAAATCGTCAGGCTGCCTGTACGCGTATCCGTCCAGACGGAAATGTAACTATTCGGCGGTACGATGGCGACATCAATATAGTCGCCGATCAGCTCTGATTCGCCTCCACCGACATTCGGATTAAAGGAGGTCGTTGTGAGACGACTGTTCGTAAAGGTGTTGCCTCCATCTGACGATTGGGCGGTGAACACATCCAGATTAAAGCCGTCCAGGCGATTGGTATAGTACACGACAACGACCAATCCCGTCTTAGGCGACACCGAAATCGCAGGAAAGAAATTTTGCGAGCCGGGCGGGCTGTCCGTCACGATGATCGGAGCACTCCAGGTACCGCCAAAATCGCTTGATTTGGACAATAAAATATTGCTGTATCCCTGACCAAAATCCTGCCAAACGGCATATAGCGTATTTGTTGTGGAAGGCACACCCGAGCAGTCCGCGGCCAAGCTAGGGAAATTCAATATCCGAAAGTCATAACCAGGAACGGGCAAAGGATTGGGCACCAGCGTTATATTGGACACAAGAATATCCCCGCTGAAAGTTGCCCCTCCATCAAAGGAGCGCCGGATAAAGAAAGCCGGTGTCTGCGGCCCTGTACGAATCCAACTGACATATACACTGCCATATTTGTCGACCGCAGGCTCAGGCCGCTCCGTGGAGGATTGGATATTGGAAAGCAATAACGGTCGATCCCAGGTCAATCCTCCATCCGTAGAACGCTGGTAAAAGGCCGCAGACCGGGCATTAAACTCTACGTTGTATTGGCGGTTATACGTAACGTAGACGTGCCCTAAATAGGGACTTGCTCCTGCATTATCCGTCGTAATATTGGTCCAGTCATTATTAATGTAATCTCCATAGCCCGGGTTAATGACCACTGGAGGATCAAAGGTGGCACCATCGTCCGTAGAGCGATAGATCACAACAGCCCCGTTCTCATTTCCTGGAAACACATGTGCGGATATGATGAAAATATTCGGGAACAGATAGGCTACCATTCCTGCCTCGGCTCCTGTATATCCCGGTGGAATTGGCAGTAAAGTATCAGTCCAGTTCGCCCCGGCGTCCAAGGAACGATACAGTCCAATCAGCGGAGGCCCGCTACTAAAGTCAACAGCGACAGCTACAACGATATTCGGATTCAACAAATTAACGGCGACACTGGGCTCAAATTTGGGCAAACCGCTGGGTGTTACCTGAAAATTCAAAGGCATCGCAAGCATTCCCTTCATTATATAAATGGACATGCCTGAAGTATTTCTATTAAAATGTACTTTTTTCAGCACAGTCTACAGACAACCATACAAGCTTTCTTTTCAATAGATTCATAGTATAGAAGCATCCCTTCAGGGGTTTTCCAATATTCTGTTTTTTGAGAGGATGATTCGATTGGCTTTTACAACCGGATATATGACCAACACTAGAGATTTCGGTACTGCCTGCTCCAATGTCGTTGTAAATTTGGTCAACGAGGATACAGTGAACGCGGCAACCGTGACCATCCAAATTTTTTTCTCGCTTGTACCGGATACCAAGATCCCCTTATACGTGACATCGGTTAACTTACCTGTAAACTCCGTTGCCCGACGTACCTTCTTTGTGCAAGGGGTCCTTGCCTACGAGGTACAATACAACGTAGTCTCCGCTGCACCTTCCAATGTTGTGCTCTCCAACTTTGGACTGGATCAGTTTGGTAATGTTGTACAGGAGCATCGTGTTCTTCAGTCGGAACTGACCACAATCCCGGCGCTGTCTCCTGTTATTTAAAGTTGCCCTGCTCCAGTGCTTGATGCAATCTGTGGGTGTAATACACGTAATTCCATTCTGGCGGTACGGACTGAACCCCTCGGCCGCTACCGATGGTTGAGTGGTCATCTGTATAGTAGGAAAAGGCATGTGTATCCTGTAATGGGCGCAACAAATCCGTCAGATACAGCAAATCCGTCACGGCAATATATGGTTTGACACCGAAGCATACAACAAAGCGTGTCGTTGTTTCACCAATAGCCTGAACCAGTGCTTCCTGGACCGAATAATGCTGACGTGGCGTTACGATTAACCGAGGATCGAGCATCATCGACAGGAAAGCGGCGGCTCCCTGTTCTGGCGTTAAATCCAGCAACCGTACCACGCAATTGCTGTAGTGCTGCTCCAGCAGATTATCCAGCAATGGTTCAGCTTGAGCCATAGCCGTGACAGGCATTAAAATCGTCATTTCAAGTGGGATGCCCCGACGTGCTCTCGCCTCATGCTTGGCAATTTGGAATGCGTGCCGCCAGCGTCGGTGCTCCTTCTGGCTGTGCAGGCCGGCCGATACACTAAATGTGGAATTCACCCGGTAATCCATCAGGATCTCCGGGATGAATTTCATGCTGCACGTCTCGGTCAGCCGCAGCCAGTAATCATAATCCTCAACTGGTTGCAGCCGATAGCCGCCAATCAGGCGGGCATATTTGCTTTTGTACATAAATGAAACCCCGACAATGCTGGCATTCAGCAATTCATGATGCGGCTGGCCTTGGTACCGGATCAAAGCTTGCTGATGCTGCTCGTCATACAACGGGTTCCCACATGCGTCAACCTGACGGAAAGTAGAGAACACAAGGCCGAGTGAGTCCGGTCCCTGCTCCAGCTCCTGCCGCAATCGTTCAATAAAGGAAAAATTATAAACATTGTCGCTGGATACCCAGGTCACATACTTGATCGCAGGATCTTTAAACAACTCATCGAATCCTCGATTAAGGGCGTGGGATACTCCTTTGTTCTGAGGGAGTGTAACCAACTGAACGCGCGGGTCTCCCATTGCTGCGTGGAGCGCTGGTCCCACCATTTCCGGCGCTCCGTCAATAACAATGATGAAGCGAAATGCCCTGTAGCTCTGGGCTAGTACGGATGAGATCGCAGCTTGCAGATAGCCGATATCCTGTTTGTACAGTGGCATAACAATCCCCGTATCTACCATATCAATCCCCCCTGACAGACTTTCGGCTTCATGAGGATAAACCGCTCAATACCTGACTGAAGCGATCTCGATAACGCGCTTGGGTTATGTTGTACTCCCGCTCCACAGCGGGCCAATGTTTTTTGGTTCCCATTTCATCATGCCAGCGGTAGTTAACCAAGGACTCGTTCAGAAAAGGAAATGGATATCCCGCTATCATTACTCGGTACCACATATCCAGATCATGTGTGTACGGTAGCAGTTCATCAAACAAACCGATATGTGCAAACAGCTCCTTTTTAAACATAACCGTGCATCCATTAACCGGATTTCCTTGCTGAAAAAAACGGTAAAACTCCGTCATAGACGGAAACACGGCGGCTGCCTGATAACTTGTGACTTGGCTGTATTGATTGATGAAATTGAAATTGGTGTGGGAGATGTACGCACCGTTTTCCACCATAAAAGAAACCTGATTATTAATTTTGTCCCTATGATAGGTATCGTCGGAGCTGAGCCAGGCAATATATTCCCCGCTGGCATGTCGGATACCATGATTCAGGGCGCTGGCTGTTCCACCGTTGGATTTGCCCAAATAATGTATATACGGAAGATAGGCCTGAAGCATATCAACATGTTCCGTGGACCCGTCATCGACGACAATAATCTCGAGGGGCCCATAAGTTTGCTCTAGTGCACTTTGCAAAGCCTGATCCACATAGGCACAGTTATAAAAGGGAATGACGATTGTTACTTTTGGTCTCATATCGTTCCTTCCTTTCCAGCTCGGCGGTATTGAATCATATCCTCCAGAGATTGCCCCAGCTGTATGGTCGGCTTCCAGCCCATATCCTCCAGCTCTTTCGCACGATATGCCTCGGTGGATGCTGACTCTTCCACATCCCCCCATTGTATGGGAATAGATGTTTTGGCCAGCGCAACCATACGTTCCACGATATTGCCCAGTTCCACAATGCGGCCTGTGCAGACCGAGTAAACTTGGCCTGGCACCCCCTGTTCCAATAGCACACCGTATGCGCGAACGGCATCACGAACGTCGAGGAAATCACGTTGCGCATGTCGGGAAGATACCCTGAACGGGGCAGTTTCAGTTACGGACTGCCCCTCCAGACGTTCCGTCTGAACGATATACCCCGCGAGTAATGCACAAAATCCGGTAGATGGACCCGGACCGATCAAGTTGCAAGGCTCTGCCAGCATGACGGATTGTTCGAACAGCGCGCCCCACGAGAGCGCGACTGCCTCTTGAAGGCTTTTGCTAAGGCTGTATGGATGAGTTGGATGATACGGAGCCTGCAAAGCCGTCTTTAGCCGAGAGCCCGCCACGACAATTCTGGCTTTGGGGAAAGGTCGCAGTACATCGAGCAGATACAGGGTGGACAGTACATTGGATTCCATGTATAGCAAGGGACTCTGCCAAGATTCAGGGACGGAATTTTTACCACCCAGGTGAAGCACATAATCCGGTGCAATCTGTCTAATGACTTCGCCCAGACGTTTCTTGTCGAGCAAGTCACACACATAAGGCGTAATACAGTTACGGGTCTCCGCCTCTGGACTGTTATTTTCATCATCGCGAGCCAATAAGATCAGTTCTGAGACTGAAGCGACAGTGCGAGTCAGCGCCGCTACCTCCCAGCCGAGCTTTGCAAAATGGCGGCAGGCATGCATCCCGGTATAGCCCGCCGCTCCGGTAATGACTATGACAGGCCGACGTTGTTCCGCTGTGCTTCCGTCCATTCCAGCAGCTCCTTCAGCATGATGCTGTAGTGAGGAACATCGTAGAGCAGATCGGCCCGGGTAGAACGAAGCGTCCGGTCCTGCACCGGCTCATCTTTCGGCACGATCCGAATATCCTCCCTATTCCAGATGTCTTTGAACAGCAGCAGCAAACCATGCTTGCTGATCGGTTCAGGGTGAACCAGATGAATGAGTCCGTCCAGCGGCTCATTCATCTGCACCTGTATCGCCTTCGCTAATTCCAGCGTCGTAACCCCGTTCCAAAAGACCCGGCGATACCCGTTAACGTCTCCGCTCTGCTGCAAGAACCAGTGCAGCAGACCAATGCCTCCCGGCCGAATTTCCGGCCCGATAATGGAGGTACGGATAGTCAAATGTCCTGCTGCCTTTACTTCTCCGAGTATTTTCGTCAAAGCATAGGCACTTGTCCCATCGGGTTGATCCGTCTCTTTATATAAACCTGGTACCCGATTTCCCTCGAATACGCAATCCGTGCTGATATGAATCAGTCGGGCACCGATACTGTCCGCTGTTCGCCGGAGAAGATGTGGCAGCAATCCATTGATTTGGTATGCTGCGATCTGATTCTCCCCGGCATGCTGATTCAGTACGCCTACCGCGTTAATAATAACGTCTGGCCGTACACTCCGTACCAGCTGCTCCACCATAAAGCTGTCCTTTACATCCAGCAGCAGACCGCCTTTATTTTCGGGATCACGGGTGGTGTAGAACACGTTATACCCGCTCTGGTTTTGGAAATACTTAACCAGAACATGGCCCGCCATGCCGTTACCACCCAAAATAAGCAGCTTCATTTGATGAACCCCCCGCTTTGGAGAATGCTGCGAATCTCCTCTTTGGACATCAAATTGAACTCCGAGCTAAAGCTGCTGAACGACACCGGAGGGCACTGAGTATAGCGGTCCTTTAATTGAGGAATATTCAGCGTTGGGAGAATAACCAAATATTGCTCGTCATAGACTACCGTCGTCAGGCTTTCAAAGTCACTCATCAGAATTTCATGAATTTTCTCGCCGGGACGCACACCTTTTTCTACAATTTCTACGTTTTCCACACCTGAATCCTCAATGAGCACCTCAGCCAAATCCACAATACGGCAGGTTGGCATGGTCATAATAAAAATTTCCCCGCCGACACTTTCCACCGAGGCTTTGAACAGGAGACTGATCGCATCACGCAAGGTCAGGAAGAAGCGGGTCATGTTCATGTCTGTGATCGAAACCTTGCCCTTTTGGCGAATCTGGCTTTGGAACAGATGCACCACGCTTCCGTTTGTGCCCAAAACATTACCGCCGCGCACCGTCACGAAACGTGTATCGCTATTCAGCAGATTGGCGTAAACAATCAGTTTTTCTCCAATCGCCTTCGTCATGCCGTAAAAATTAGATGGATTTGCGGCCTTGTCAGTCGATATATAAATGACTTTCTTTACCTGATTGGCAACAGCGGCCTCGATCACGTTTTGGGTGCCTACGACATTGGTTTTGAGTGCCTCATAGGGCTGATCCTCACAGACGGGAACGTGCTTGAGCGCTGCCAAATGAAATACATAGTCCACTCCTTGACAAGCGGTAGTCAGCGCATCCTTATCCCGAATATCTCCAATACAGAAGCTGAGTCGTTCATCCTCAAACTGCCTGTTCATGGCAACCTGACTGGATTCTCCACGTGAAAAGATAATGACCTCTTTGGGGTTACGCGGCAGTAACTGGGCAACCAGCTCATGCCCCCAGGAGCCGGTACCGCCGGTAACCAAGATACGTTGGTTTTCAAACATGCCGTTTCCCTCCAAGCAGAAATTTAACTACCTTATCCGACACATCTTCCGCCAGATAGCCCGCAGGACATTGCCACTTATGGGTCATCCCGGTCATTATGGCTACCGCGTTTGCTATAACCTCGCCATCAAGACCAGACACGATATTGCTGCCGCAATCTACCGTTTCCGGCCGTTCGGTCGTCCGGCGCATCGTAACCGTCGGTACCCCCATGACACAGCATTCTTCCTGTACGGTACCACTGTCCGTCAAAGCGCAGCGGGCATGCCGCTCCAGCAGAACGAAGTCAAAAAAACCGAACGGTTCGTGAAATTCCACTAGCGGGTCAAGCTGGATCGGCGGATGGCTTGCGATTCGGGCGGCAGTGCGGGGATGAATACTGCAAATGACCCGCTGCCCGAACTGCTGGGCTACCCGGTTAAGACCATCTAAAATAGCCAGCAAATGCGGTGGATGGTCCACATTTTCAGCTCTGTGGGCAGTGACCAGGAAATATTCTCCCGGCGACAGTCCCAACTTTTTCAAAATTCCACTGCCCGATACCTCTTTCTTATAGTGCTGCATCACTTCGTAGATCGGATTTCCAGTCAGTATAATTCGTTGACTTGGAAAGCCTTCACGTAGTAGGTGCTGCTTGCTTTGCTCCGTATAAGGCATATTAATGCTAGATATTGCATCAATGACACGCCGATTCTTCTCCTCCGGCACATCCAGATCATAACAGCGGTTCCCCGCCTCCATATGCACGACCGGGTAACCCATACGTTCCGCAAGCAAGGCACATAAGGCGCTGTTCGTATCACCGAGCAATAACACATGATCAGGGCGTTCCTTGTTTAAAATATCCTCCATCTGCGAGTACATGACGGACAACTGTTTGCCCAGTGTCCCCGCTTTCTCCTGAAGTACATAATCCGGGGCACGCAGTCCCAGCTCGCGAAAGAACTGCCCGCTCAGGCTTTCGGTGTAATTTTGGCCCGTATGCACAAGCACATGTTCATCTGCATGGCGGTCCAGCTTCGGAATGATCAGGCTGAGCCGTATAATTTCCGGTCTTGTGCCGAGCACGGTCAATATTTTCATGGTTTTGGAACCCACCTTTGCTGTCGTTGTTTCATTGAATTGTGGCGTTCAATGAATGATAGCCATCCAGCAGACTGGCTGTGCTCCAGCTTAACGTTCATCTCAACGGTCCGGCGTAGATTCACCCGGACCGTTGTTTTGTATGCTGTCCAGCCTTGAGTGTGACTCGCTTCTGCTTGTGCGCGTTGTGCCGTCGTGACCGGTGCTTGAATTTTCGCTTGAGCTTCTGTCTGGACTTGGTTTTCGGATAAAGTCCCTTCGACAACGGGGACCCGTGAATTTTCTTGAGGCGACTCTTGCCGCCGCTTCTCTTATACCTGCGATTCCGCAATCTGGTACGCTTGCGGCCCTTTGGCCATCTCGCCCGAACACTACGCTTGCCGCGGAGCAATTCGGGCGGTGACTCAGGTAAAGGGGATGGTGGTTGTGGCAAGCCCTGAATGGCTGCATATTCGATTGGCGGCAGACCCAGCACAGGCAGTTGACACACCACCGATTCGGGAAATTCTCGAATCGTGCTGGTATATCCCTCCGGTATAGCAGTGACCTGACGCAGTCCTTCGCCTTCCCTCGTCCATACTGGTCCACCTGGCTGCTGAATCAACGGGAACCAATGCGGATGATGACATACCCATTGACTGACCATGAGGTGTAGACTGCTTCGGTAGGAATCAGGTCCGTATACACGTGTAGCCGCACTGTTGTTACGCACACCAATCCGTTCCACTTCCTCGGGATGATCGAGCAGATAGCTCACTTTTTGCGCCAGCATGTCGCTGTTGCCCGGCTCAACCAAAAAATCTGTATTTCCCGTCGCCTCCATCAATTCCACAAGTCCACCCTGCGCAAAGGCTACCACGGGCTTACCGTAAACTAGCCCTTCCAGGGCGGTCAGGCCAAAGCCTTCCTCCACCATACTTGGGATCACAACAATATCCATTGCGCTATAGGCCGTTGACACGGATTCCTCGAATGAATTGAACTGGAAGCGGCGGCTATAACGAGATTGGCGGATTAAAGAGACACATTTTACGTAATATTCCGAGTCCACCGAGCTGCCGATGATCCAGAAACGACACCGCGAATTGGTTTCGCACAGCTTTAGAGCCATTTGGACAAAAGGTAACAGCCCTTTGGCTTCGTAGATAAAGGAAGAAATATAACCAATGCAAATATGAAAATCCCGCAGCCCCAGTTTTTCACGTTTCCTTCTCCGTTCCAGCACATGCTCTTTGGGAGACGGCATATCCATATCCCGGCAGGGAGACAACACCGTATGCGGACGTGTCAGTCCCCCACCATGCAAAGGACGCATTACAGCTTGCGAAATGCCGATGACCCATTGGCTATAGCGCTCAATGATAGAAACAGAAACTGGCGTATGCGCATTCTGGTTAATGACCTCTGTTATTTTCCAGATCACTGGAATATTAAGCTCTTGGGCAGCCATTGCAGGCATGACGTTCACACAGGTATTGACCAGCACCACATCAGGTCGAGCATGCCGAAGCATCTGGAACAACGGTGCATACGCCACATGGGTCCGCAAATTCTCCGCATCCTGCGCCAATCCCTCATATGGGGTATACATGCCATGCAGCATGAACAGGTTCTGTGTCAGAACGGTGATTCCGCGCTTGCGGGCCATTGAGGTCAGCCGCCCTTCACCAGGCGTTACGAGAATACAATCGAAGTACGTACGCATGTCTAGACAAAATTGCAATAACAGTTTCTCTGCCCCCGTAATACTGCGGACGTTGCTAACATGGCTGAATAGCATCATTTTCGGCTTGATCGGAGTTCACCTCCTTTAAAATAGCAACCATCGGACGTGTGAATCACCTTATGGAAATATGACCGATAACAGTTGGTCAATCCGGTGACCATAGGTGTGCTCCCGCAGGGTTCGTTCCAGAGCACGCAGGGCAATCTCATGGCGCTCTTTTTCATGCGTTAAATAAAACTCAACCTTCTCCAGCAGTTCCTGCTGAGAGCTGTAGGTCTCTATCTCTTCCCCCGGCTTGTAAAAACGAGCCAGATCATCTCTTGTATCTGTCAGTTGCAACGTGCCACTGGCAGAAATTTCAAACGTGCGCGGGTTGGGCGAAGCCCCTGGAATTTTCAGTGAGTTGTTGTTCACCGAATCATCCTGATGGGAACGATGAAGATTAATTACGATTTTGCTGCCGTTATACGAATCATTGGTCTCGACCGGAGACATCCAGCGACCCAGCTCAATTTTGTCACCATACGACTGATAATCCGGGAGACGATCCCACCAGATTCCGTTGATTTTAATGTTACGGGCCATGAGCTGAGGCATAATCGGATTGAAGAAATAGATGCGGTTCCAGTAGGCTGAGCCTGTAAACCCAATCTCACGTCGTACCGAAGCGGGCGAGCTGAGTGGGAAATAGTGAGTCAGAAATGCCCCAAAGGGCAAATAGTGCACAGACGTGCAACCCAACTGGCGGTACAGCTCCAGGCAGTTCATTTCTAACGTGAACACATAATCATAATTCGTAACGATTTTGGTCGTCGTGTCGGTGTAATACGGATCGTCCGTTAGCCAGATGGCGGTGGGGATGCCCAACTGGCGTACCGCAGTAACCTGCTCCAACGGAAGATCCATTCCATCCAGTGCCAGCATCAGATTCGGACGGAGCTGAGCGGCAATATCTCCTACCGGCTGACGTGGGTCTGTTACGGTAACCTGAGCCGTCATGCTTTGCAACGTGGTAATGACCGCCTCATCCAGCGGAGAATACGGAAGGCCTTTGCCGGAGACGACATACAGTACATGGATTTGTCGAAAAGGGAAAACTGCTTTCATCCGCCCAACAATTGCGTTAGCACGTCCGCGCAGATATCCTTCGTCGTATCCGTCATGCACTCCCGCAATTCTCCCCCTTTCCCAGGAGGCTGCCGCCGTCTGGTGAACAGCCGGGTCATACGGTCCTGTCGTAGATATCGTCATCACTTTCACTCCTCACTGTTTATGGTGTTTACTTTAGGCCATCGCCTTGTCCAGCAGTTCTTCCATGCGATTGGAGTACATATGCTTTTGCATAGTCGTGTGCAATGCGCGCCAGGCCATGCGTTCGCGTTCCCAGTCATGCTTGAGATAGTAGTCCAGCTTCACTTTCAGCTCCTCTGCTCCAGAGAAGGTTTCAATGTCATAGCCTGGTCGGTAATAACGGCTCAAATCCTTCCGAATATCCGTCATTTGAAGCGTGCCGCAAGCAGAAATTTCGTATGTCCGAGGATTGATGGACTCCGCTGAAAGCTGGTGTGTATTCCGATTATCCAGTCCGGGGTCTGTCGGGCGGTGCATATTGATGACAATTTTGGAGCCGTTATAATATTGAGCGGTCTCTTCCGGCTCCATAAAACCTGGACGGATAAAGCGTTCCAGCACATCCCGCCGGGTCAGCCGATCCCAGTGCCCACCTACGATCAGCACTCTTTTGTCCGCCAAGAAGGGAGCAAGGTAGTCGAACAGCTTCACACGGTTCCAGAAGGCATTTCCAATGAAGCAAATATCATGCTGATGTTCCCGCTCTACCCGCCGGGGATAAAAGATACGAGTTGACGCAGCCAGCGGCAAATAGTGAACCCTCGTTACTCCCTGATCGCGATAAAACGGCAGGCAAGAAATTTCGTGCGTAAATACGACATCGTAGGATTGACAGATCAACGCCGTATCCTCCGTAAAGTAAGGATCATCTACAAACCATATAGCCGTCCGAATGCCTAGGGCTCGTATTTGCTGTACCTGCTCCAGATGATCCGCCGGAAAAACATGCAGCCCGTTCATGACCAGCACGAGGTCTGGACGTTGAGCCTCGGCGTCAGCTAGCATCGTAGCAGGCGTACCGATGGCGCATGAGCTGCATATTTGACCTAATGCCTCTTGCACACCTGTGTCTATAGCTGCGAAACCTTGCGGAATATATAACACTTTCAAATGACGAACAGCAGGCTGTATTGCCACGACCTGTGACAGAGCAGCCGTGCAACCGCCCATTCTGCGTCCTTCCCGATAGCCGCATCGGTACGCTTCGCGTTCATTTCCGCTTTGTTGATCGTTCACATCCTTCACCCTGTCCTGTTGTGGGATAAACTTCTGTCACTCCTAAACTATATGCGGAGGGGTCAAACGCATCATGGACGACTGCCACTGCCCGGACAAAATTGGCGTTTGCCCGTCCAACTGCCGAACCGCAAATAACCCCAAAGCTGTTAGCTTCGGGGGAGAACAGTAATAGATGATTTGCACAGTTTACTGAGCTTTGTAAGCGAGCTGGTGTCCATCTTCATAACCTTTGGCAAAGCCTGAATTGAAACCCTCGTTGTAAGCTGCATCATATCCCTGCTGAAATGCCTGCGGATCATGCTCCAATACAACAGTCCCGGGCTGTGGATTGTCCGCAGAAGGGGCTGCCGCCGGGTTAGCTTGAGGTTTTTTCCGCCGCCGCAAAAGAGGATGTCTTCTACGTGCAGAATGAAGTCCTCTTTTACGGCGTCTTAGAGCAAGGAGACGTCTTCTTCTCCGTTTTAATCTCCGCATGCTGGAACGCCGGGCATCTTTACGTCTTTTGCGGGCTTTGTCCCGAGTGGCGCGTTCCCACCTTGTACTCATTTTCATTCCTCCTTTGCTTTCTCGTGGTGGTTTCATTTTTCTGAACAGGCACATGGAGCCACGGCTTAGTCGGTTTCCCATATACCTGTCGTCTTAATGGAATACCCGCCAACATTTGCGTGATTTCTCCCTGGTAGTTGCTGAGTATACGAATGGTTTCTTCCAGACGGGTAGCCGACATATCCGCATGGGGCGTCAAGTCCGCAAGACTGGTCAGCATCCGAGCAACGGCGTGCTGGCTGGCAGCAATAGACTCCATCATATCCAGCTTGATCTCACGTTCACGCCTCATGCTCATTAGTTCATATCCCCCGAGCCCATTCCTCCCATCATCCCTTCCATGCCGCCACCCTGCTGCTCATCCTGATCCAGCAATGCTTTGAGATTGCTGCAAAGTCCAGCCTGAAGCCGCGTTAATCCCTCCAGCATTTCCACCATTTGCTCGTGAATCTCCAAAGGTCGTCCCAGCTGTTCTTCATCGGTTTCAAAGGCGTGGGGCGCCAGATGGTTCAGCGCCCAATTACGCACTTTTTCTGCTTCGACCGCCTTGGCCTCCAGAATCATAGACACATTCCGCTGCATTTTGGAGGCTGCGTCCAGCATGTGAATCATTGCTTTTTCCCTACTCATGTGTTCACTCCCTGCCCTCGGTTGTTACGTTACTCCTCTTCCGGGTATGCCGTTTCCTTCACGACACGAACGAGCATTTCAGCCATTGCTTCCTGAAGATCGGCAATACCGTTCAGATAGGCCACAATGCTTTTGTTTACTTGTCCCGAGCTGTCGAGAATGCCCGGAATTCCATCAAAACGCGGCTCCTCATCTGGCAGTTCATGTATGATCTGCGCCATGCGCACAACCACCTGACGTTCCGCATCCAACAACCTTGACATCTGCTGCTGCGAGTGCGAAATGTGGATCAGCAAATCATCTAACTCGTTATGCATAAGCCCCTCCTTTATGTGCTCCGCCGTGCGGAACGCACGAATTACCTACGGGCTTTCCGCTACTACAGCGTATGCCGCAGCGAGTAGTCGGTTCCGCCTAAAAGCGCCTATTCAGATCATTACAGATGCCCGTGCAGCACTGGTGGAGCAATAATAGGCTGCTTCTCCACCAAAGCCGACAAATCTCCGGGAGACAAAAACTGAATTCGGTAGTCCTCTGCCCGCCAGCTCATCGCAGCGTACAGGGTAAGGAACGGCCTTTTCCAGCCGTTACCGATTTGATACAGTTGCCCGCCCTCAGCATACAATACCTCGATCCATCGCTTGCGTTGAGCCGGTATATTCAGTGTGGGCAGCATGGACATGTTCTCCAGATCGGGAGCCGCCAGTACAGGAATAGGTTCCTCTGGCGGCTCAGCTACAGGTGCATCAATGCTGCCGGAAACTGTGGCCTCCGGCTTCCCTACCAAGGGAAGCACCAACAAATCCAGCTGAGACACTCTAACAGGGCGCACATTTTCACCTCCCGCAGCACTGACTCCATGCAGATACCGCCTTCTTCCCGGCTCTAACCGAAATACTGCTCCAGACGGTCCCTGAACAACCGCTCCGATGGGATAAAAGCTTGCCGCTGATACGTGTGTTTCCTTACCTGTTGATATCTGGCCGTCCGTCTCCGCTGTACTGAATTTCAGGTTGTGGAACAGCTTATCCGCGTCCCCCCACTTTTGTACAAAAAAGGATCGGTTCCGGCTGCTTTCCTCCATTGAACCGCTTTTTTCGGTCGTTTGAGGAAAACCATACACCGTATCCCGATCTCTTTCCTCATAATGGATAAAAGCATCGCCGGCAATTGCCATACGTATCCCCAACAAACGCACACGCAGCAGCCAATCTGCATGGGCTTCCTGAGTACTGTGGCAGCCTCCGTCCCAGTAGCCCGTTTTTTCCAGTGTCTCTCTGCGCAGCAATAAACAAAATCCGGCTAAGCTTTCGGTCTCTCGCCATGCATCCGGGTTAGGCATATTGTAGGTCATGGCAAATTGACGTGCTCCATTTTCGTTCATATAAGGAACCTCAATCTGCTGTTCTTCGAATGGACCATTCGTTACAGGCCCAACAACACCGATACGCGGATCGCTGTATAAACACGCTAACAACCGATCCAACCAGCCGGGGGTCACCATGGAGTTTTGATCCAGTACCACAATAGTTGTGCCTTTTGCCATCATCAGCCCCTGATTCAGGCTACCTATCATTTGAACATCCTTTTTTAACAGCGCATAACGCACAGCGATGCTTTTACGGAGCAAATAGGTGGATGTCCCGTCCGTCGAGCCGCAGTCCACCACAATAATTTCGTGAGGATGGCTCGTATTCTCCTCAATACGGTGAATGCATGCACGGAGCTGTTGAAGCTGATTGCAGGACGGAATGATAATACTGACGCCTTCAAAAACCTTGCCGAACGAAGCCTGGCCCAACCTGTTGCCTTGCTCCTGGCCCCTTTTAAATCCTGACCAATAGCCTTTCTTTCCGAGCCGCTTGCTGTGTTTCCTTTGCATATTCAGGCGTTTCATGCCGTTCACTCCTCCGGGTGGCATTATGCCTATACTATATGCCTGGCCCGGCCGGATGGTGTTTCATTGAGATCAGGGTAGAAGTCCTTTCATTTTCACTCCAGCTTCCTGGAGGGAATCGAAGGTTCCTGCGTCGCTCCAATAGCGCCGTAAAATATCATATTCCAGCTTGCCTTCAGCGGCATAACAGTTGTTAACATCCGTGATCTCAAGCTCACCGCGTGCCGAAGGTGTAATTTGCCGGATCTTATCGAACACGGCAGTATCGTACATATAGATACCCGTAACGCAATATTTGGATTGGGGATGCTGTGGCTTTTCTTCAATCCGCATAATGCTCTCCGGGCGCTCAGGATCAAATACGGGTACCCCGTAACGACGAGCATCTGCCACCTTTTTCAACAACACTCTGGCGCTCCCCGGGGGCTGTTGCTTGAACCGTTCGATCACAGGTCCCAAGTCTTCCTTGAACAAATTATCACCTAACAAAACAGTGAATTTCTCTTCTGCCTGCATATAGCTTCTTGCCAGTTCGAGTGCTTCCGCAATGCCGCCCGCCTTTTCTTGAATCCGGTATGTCAGTTGGACACCATAATCGCTGCCACTGCCCAAAAAATCGGTATACAGTCCGGCCGATTGTTTACCAATAATAATAAGCATATCGGTGATCCCCGCCTGTCGCAGCCTCTCGATACCATATACGATCATGGGATACTTGCCGACCGGAAGCAGATGCTTGTTGAGTAATGTAGTCAACGGATGAAGGCGCGATCCGGTTCCTCCTGCGAGAATAACCCCTTTCATATCTTCCTTCCTCCTTCGACAGCATGTTCAGTGCATACAACCCCAGCGTTTCCAGTTTCGATGAACATTCTGGGATCTATACTCCATTTCTCTATAAACAAACGATAGTTCCGCTCGATCAGCTCTTCCATCCAGGAAGTTTCCGAGCGTGAGAAGCTCGCATTCCCCTCGTGATAGACAAAACAGTCGTTGCACATGAGCAGCTTGTAGCCATGCACGCGTGCGCGTAGACAATAATCGTCATCCTCATAATGTCCGGGGCTGAACCGTTCATCCAGCAATCCGATCCGTTCCATCAGATCGCGCCGGAACAACAAACAAAATCCGACCAACCGCTTGACCTCCTGCCATCTGGAGGGATTACTTGCATTATTCTGCTCCGCATATCTCAGACAACTGGCCAAATCTCCTTCTAATCCGTGTATCTGCTGAATACCGCTGACGTAATTCGTCACCGGTCCCACCAATCCCACTATGCTTTCGCTCTGCAATGCAGCCAACATATTCGATAGCCATCCCCGCGTAACCGTCACATCATTGTTTAAAATAACGAACTGGTCACCGGAAGCCAGCCGGAGCCCCGTATTACATGCTGCTGGAAAGCCTCTGTTTTCAGGAAGACGTATGCTGATCAGCCGCTCGGATGCGCAAAAATCATCCGTTCCGTCATTTGAGGCGTTGTCCACAACAATGATTTCATACGGTGCATCTATCGTATGTGTCCGAATCGCCTCAATGCACGGCTTTAACAGATGCAGGCCGTTATAAGTCGGAATAATGATGCTCGTCAGACTCATTGTGCATTCCTCCCTTTGGCAACGTCTACCCGTGTTGGAACAGGCCCGAGCGGGGAATACCCGGCTACCTGAAACACCGCCGTCAGTGCCTCTGCATGATCACCGACGATCAACTGTTCCATAGCGTTCCCTTTGCCAACATTGAAGGTCCGCTTACGGTTTGTTTTAATGACATCGACAGCATGTACTGCCGCCACGATCATGCCATGGAGAATTGCCATGGCGTGGGCTTTTGGCGGTACGGCAAGCACGGCTGAGCCAAGCTGATCCAGTAAACGCCGAGATAATGCATGCGGTACGGCAGTCAATGAGCTTGCTCCCAGATCCGGCCTGCGTAGTACGCGATTCAGGAATGCTTTGCACCGTGTCACGCTGTCCTGCTGGGCATAGGGCGGCAAATGTCTGCCCAGATCATTAAGCGCAACATCCGTTCCCTGATCCACCGCGTGGAGAAAAGGTAACAAATCAGATGCTGGAATCGGCAAATCTCCGTCCACGAACAGCACAATATCAGCCTGCGTCATACGCGCGCCTACTGCACGGCCAACATCATGCCCCAGTCGATCCGGCACGTTGACGAGAGTCACACTGGGATGATGTTTGGCTACGGTGGAGCGCGTGCCGTCCGTGCAGCCGTTCAATACGACAATGATATCCGTAAATGGAAGTTTTTCCAGCTCACCCAGTACCCGGTCAATCGTTGACTCTTCATTACAGGCGCTGACCACAGCCGCTGCCGTTCCCTGTAACACAATATCTCCCGGAACTTCGCGTTCCACAGGCGGAGTCACTTCGGTCATTCCTTTCGCCCGAGGTGTGGGCTTTCTCACCCTACGGCTATGCATTGAAGTCGTCGTTCCTCGTTTTCGCTGAACACGTCTGATCCCCCAGCTCGGTTCTTCACGCTTCCCTCTGCGATACTGTCTACTCACAGTTTCACCTCGTCTCTGATCCGTTTGCGCCCCAAATCCGTATATCCCGCACGCGTTCCTAGACGCGATGTAAGCCAGGCAATGGCATCCAGATGATCCTGAACAATTACATCTGCCAGCGGGTCCTTGCCGTTCTGTTTTTTACGTGTCGCATTTATTTTACCGACAGCTATTCCATATACAGTCACCACTCTTAACCCGGAGGCGATGGACATAGCTTGAAATAAAGGAGGTTTCTCCAAGGGCTTTAGACCTATTTCCTTTAGAGCCTTTTGACTTATGGCGTGTGGAATGCCAGTCATAGATGCTCCCCCTAAATCAGCACGATTCGACAAGATATTCAATACATGCTTTGCCTCCACTACAGGATGTACGGGCGTACGATTCACAGGTCCATGGTAATCATTCAGCACCACATCCGCCCCTGCACATATGGCGTGTATAAACGGCCGGAGTCTAACGCAGGGAATGACGATATCCCCATCCAGGAAAAGCAGGATCTGTCCGGATGCCGCCTCCGCTCCAATACGACGGCCAACATCATGTCCGAGCGGTTCCGGGAAAGAAAGTACACGAGCTCCCGCCGCTGCTGCCACCTTCGCCGTTCTATCGTGTGATCCGTTCTCAACGACGATAACCTCTGTATGTGGATGGACACGGCGCGCTTCGCGAATCACAGCTCCGATTGTTTTTTGCTCATTCATGGCCGGGATAATGACAGATACGAAAAACTTTCCCACTGATGACAGTTCAGATGGTCGCTCTTCTCCGCTCTGTGCCCCTCTCTCCGTGTCGAGTACCTCCCTCATGGCAGGGGCTACCGGATTCTTATGCATGTTCGGCATTCGTAACGGCAGCCACATCTTGGAATGATAGTAAGCGCCGGAATGCCGCCTCCGTTTGATCTTGTATCCAGCTCTTCCCTGCTTCTTCATGCTCCCGTCTCACCTCCCTTCCTGCTGTATAGATGGACAGCATGATTAGGACAGTTCAACATAACCTATGCGGTCCAAAAGCCGTGTGTAACGGCAATCGTGGAGTCTTTTCGACACAGCAATTTTCGACTTTATTTTACAAAACTTATTAATCCTATTAAATAAATGAGTTATTAGGGTCTAAAGAATCATTTTGGATAAATTTGTGACATAGATCTTCTCGTCCGTCATTCTCTGTGCTAATATCAGAGCCAGATGATGGGAGTTCAAAAAATCAACATTTGTTTTTTTTGCATAAGTCATTTTTTTCCATTATCCACCATTATTCTATTTTCTTTATATACGACAGGAAAGGAGGAGTTTGTCACCTTTTTAGGCTACATGCTTCATATTGCAGTACCCTCTTTTCACGTACGCTTCATGAAAAACACTTCGGTATTTCTCTTCATGTTCCATTTTCTTCTATTCCAGACGACAACACGACCTACATAAATGGCGCAATGCCTTATTCAAGACAGGATGATTCATCCTGAAATTAATCGAGGAGAGTGAATTTTTAATGAAAAAAGTATGGGTTTCGCTTCTTGGAGGAGCTATGTTATTAGGGTCTGTCGCGTCTGGTGCATCAGCGGAGAGTTCCGTTTCGGGGCCAACTCAGCTTACACCGACTTTTCACGCCGAGCAATGGAAAGCCCCTTCCTCGGTATCCGGGGACGACATTGTATGGAGCTATTTGAATCGGCAAAAGAAATCGTTACTGGGTGCGGACGACTCTAGTGTACGTGAACAATTCCGAATCGTTGATCGCACAAGCGACAAGTCCGGTGTGAGCCATTATCGGCTGAAACAGTATGTAAACGGGATTCCCGTATATGGAGCTGAACAGACTATTCATGTGGGCAAATCTGGTGAGGTCACCTCTTACTTAGGAGCGGTGGTTACTGAGGATCAGCAAGCTGAAGCTACGCAAGGTACAACTCCAAAAATCAGCGCTTCTGAAGCGGTCTACACTGCATATAAAGAAGCAGCTGCACGGATTGAAGCCCTCCCTACCTCCGACGATACGATTTCTAAAGATGTTGAGGAACAAAGCAGTGTAAGCAAAGACACTTACGCCGAAGCAGCTAACAACGAAAAAACGCTATCTACTGATAAGGACGAGCTGAGTCTTGATAAAGCATCTGCCCTGAAAGATAGCAAAATTGAAGCGGTGGAAGCAGAAAAAAGTTCCATTGCCAAAATCGCTAATCTGCAGCCAGAAGTAGATCCTAAAGCCGATCTGTACTTCTATCCTAAAGGGGATGACCTGCAGCTGGTTTATGTAACAGAAGTCAATGTTTTAGAACCTGCCCCACTGCGTACTCGCTACATTATTGATGCCAATGATGGCAGCATCGTATTCCAGTATGACATCATTAATGAAGCGACAGGCACAGGTAAAGGTGTGCTTGGTGATACCAAATCATTCACCACAACTGCTTCCGGCAGTAGCTACCAGTTAAAAGATACAACACGCGGTAACGGGGTTGTGACCTACACGGCCTCCAACCGTCAAAGCATCCCAGGTACCATTCTGACCGATGCCGATAATGTATGGAATGATCCAGCCGGCGTGGATGCCCATACGTATGCTGCCAAAACATATGATTACTATAAGGCCAAATTTGGACGCAACAGCATTGACGGACGCGGGCTGCAACTCCGTTCGACAGTCCATTACGGTAGCCGTTACAACAACGCCTTCTGGAATGGCTCCCAAATGACTTATGGAGACGGGGACGGTAGCACATTTATCGCATTCAGCGGGGACCCCGATGTGGTAGGTCATGAACTTACGCACGGTGTCACAGAGTATACTTCGAATTTGGAATATTACGGAGAGTCCGGTGCATTGAATGAGGCTTTCTCGGACGTCATCGGTAATGACATTCAGCGTAAAAATTGGCTTGTAGGCGATGATATTTATACGCCAAACATTGCAGGCGATGCTCTGCGCTCTATGTCCAATCCTACCCTGTACGATCAACCAGATCACTATTCCAACTTGTATACAGGCAGCTCCGATAACGGCGGCGTTCATACGAACAGCGGTATTATCAATAAAGCCTACTATCTGTTGGCACAAGGTGGTACTTTCCATGGTGTAACTGTAAATGGAATTGGCCGCGATGCAGCGGTTCAAATTTACTATAGTGCCTTTACGAACTACCTGACTTCTTCTTCCGACTTCTCCAACGCACGCGCTGCTGTGATCCAAGCAGCAAAAGATCAGTACGGTGCGAACTCAGCAGAAGCAACTGCAGCTGCCAAATCTTTTGACGCTGTAGGCGTAAACTAAATCATATACGCTATAATCCTCATATCCCGTCCATAGACCTTTGCCGTTGTGCAACTGTCACTTGGCCCTGACTCATACAATGGACGAAAAAATAGGGGTGCAGTGTACAAGTCTGCGCCCCTTCCCCCCTTATTTATGGCGTCCCCTCAAAGGGGCGCCCTTTTCTTGTTCATCGGGTCCCTTCGATCATTTTCGACTAAATAAGACAAATAAACAGTAAATCAGGGACTAAAGATTCATTTTGGGGTATTTTGTAAAATTAACCTTCTCGTTCGACAACCTCTGTGCTAATATCAGAGCCAAGACGATGAGATTGCAAAAAAATAAACCTTAATATTTTACATAAGGTAATTTTTTTCAATCCTCTTCACGTTTCAAAGGAGCAACAAGACTTACATATATGACGAATAGCTTCTGCAAACAGGGTGTTTTTCACCCCAATATTAATTAGGGAGAGTGAGTATGAATTGAAAAAAGTATGGGTTTCACTTCTTGGAGGGGCTATGTTATTAGGATCTATAGCGCCGGGGGCCTCCGCAGCTGAAAATTCTGTTCCCGATCCGACTCAGTTTACGCCAACATTCCAAACGGTGAACTGGAAGTCCCCTTCAACGGTAACAGGCGACAATCTGGTCTGGAGCTTTTTAAATCGACAACAAAAAACATTATTGAGTCTGGACAATACCCACATCGGTTCCCATGTGCGCGAGCAATTTCGTATCGTGGATCGTACCAGTGACAAATTTGGTACAAAGCATTATCGGTTAAAACAATACGTAGACGGAATTCCCGTATTTGGAGCCGAACAGACCATCCATGTAAACAAGTCTGGTCAAATCACCTCTTATTTGGGAGCAGTCATTTCAGAAGATCAACAAGCCGATGCTAAAGAAAATACAACTCCAAAAATCAGTGCTACTGAGGCTGTATATACCGCATATGAAGATGCAGCTATACGGGTTCAATCTCTCTCTTCCTCCGTCCAAATCGTTACTGAACCTTACGAGGATACAAGTAGTGTAAGTAAAGACACTTACGAAAAAGCATCTAACAATGAATTATCAATCTCTCTTGAAAAGGACTTCTTGGATTTGGATAAAGCAGCTGAACTGGAGAACAGTAAATTGGAAGCGGTAGCGCCTGCATCCTCTATCCCCAAAATTGCCAATCTGGAACCAAGCGTGGACCCTAAAGCAGAACTGTACATCTATCCCGATGGAGACTCAACACGTCTAGTCTATGTAACCGAAGTTAATACTTTACAACCCACTCTGCTGCGCACACGTTACTTTATTGACGCTAATAATGGAAAAATCGTATTCAAGTATGACATCCTTAACGAAGTGATCGGCACAGGGCGCGGTGTATTCGGTGACACCAAAACATTTGAAACAACAGCTTCGGGCAAGAAGTATCAACTAAAGGATACGACTCGTGGTAAAGGAATCCTAACTTATAACGTCCACAACACCGAGACGCTCCCCGGCACCCTGTATACAGATTCAGATAACGTATGGGAAGATCCGGCTGCGGTGGATGCCCACGCTTACGCTATCCGCACTTACGATTATTACAAGGATAGATTTGGACGCGACAGCATTGACGGGCATGGCATGGCCATCGCTTCGGCAGTCCATTACGGCGCAAAGAACTACAATAATGCCCACTGGGGCGGCACTCATATGCTTTACGGAGACGGAGACGGCACGTTATTTGCTCCTTTCAGCAGCGACCTTGAAATTGTTGCCCATGAGCTGACACACGGTGTGACCGAGCATTCATCAGGGCTCGTGTATTTCGCTGAATCTGGTGCATTAAGTGAAGCCATCTCAGATATTATAGGCAACGACATTGAGCGTACCAATTGGGACTTCGGCAAAGTCGCTTATACCCCTAATATTAAGGGCGACGCCATTCGCTCCCTTTCCGATCCTGTCAAATACGGTCAAGTCGATCACTACAGCAATCTCTATCCTGATCCTAACAACGAGGATTATGGTGGAGCCCATATTAATAGTGGCATTATTAATAAAGCCTACTATCTACTGGCACAAGGAGGCACCTTCCATGGTGTCAAGGTAGATGGAATCGGACGTGATGCAGCCGTATATATTTATTATAATGCCTTCACCAATTATCTGACTTCCACGTCTAACTTCTCCACCGCGCGTGCCGCTGTTATCCAAGCGGCCAAAGATAGTTATGGTGAAAATTCAATAGCCGTAACCTCTGCTATTAAGTCTTTTGACGCTGTAGGTGTGAGATAAGTAATAAATACAAACTTCCCCGATATTACAAGTTTTCCCCCTTCCCTCTTATGTATACGGCGTCCCACTGTGGGACGCCTTTTTCTAGTATGAAGTTGATTATTGGCAATTATATTTCCGGCTTCTTATTATTGCCCCATCGCAATCCAAAGGACCAACCCTTCACATAGCGGACCTGAGTGTATGCGTTCCACAGTAAGTACTGCTGAGTACCTCTGACGTTGTGTGACGGATACCAGCACTCCCGGTATACTCGCACTGGCAGTGATTACATATTGTGTATCTATAAAAGGCTTCTCAAATATAACGCTCACTTCGCCCCTATCCGCTCGTGCGGGGAGGTGAAAAGAAATGCTCCCATATTGAGATGAAGCTATATGATCGTCAGAAGCCTCGTCACTGGTCGCTGATCCGTCGTGAATGGCATTCAAGTTTAATTCTTTCTCCGTATCGAAAGCTAGATCGATATCTTGCTCAGGCAAGACCACGCGTTGCTTTGGGCGGTGTCTTCCTTCCGCAATGTGAATACTGGTTATGGAACAATCCAGTAGCGAATCTTGCTCTGCCTGATCTTCCGTCGTAATAGACGGTTTATCGTTATCCATCCTGCCTTCCGTATCTGACTCAGGCACAGACAACAGCAGTACAGATGCTCGATTCATCTGCATCGCTTCCTCTAGCGTTTTGGGAAGCTTATGCTTCTTCCATGCCGCTTCCTCTATAGCTTGAACCGAGGTATCCTTCTCTACGGGGGCAGGGACCGTTGCCGTCCCGCGCTGGCTCAGTCTATGACTGCCGGAAGTCGAAGCCGCTTTCTCCTTGTTAACACGGGGTGAGGGAACTGCATTGGAAAGGTTACGCCGCGCTGTTCTTTTATCCTTAGGGCTATGGTTCGTACGATGGTTCATGGTGATCGCTCCTTTGGCACAGGAGTGAACCAGCGGTCGCCCCGCTTCATTCACCCGGCTGGAAATCATGGCTAATGCCTATAAGATAGCCTATGCGCGTAACAGCGCCTACGTCACTCCGTTGCGCAGTCCGTTATGATTTGTGCCCAGCGTTGTGCTGAGTGCTGCCATAAAAATCGTCTTCGTACCTCGCCAAGCCCGGCTTCTCCCATCCGTCGTCGCAAGCCAGGTTGCTGGAGTAGCCTGATGATGGCATCGGCCATTTCCTGCTCACCGTGAGACGGATACACAAGCCAGCCTGTCTCGCCGTGTTGTACAACTTCCGGAATACCGCCGATTCGTGAAGCGACCACAGGCACTCCTGCTGCCATGGCTTCCAGATTGACCAGCCCGAAGGCCTCATCCTTCACTGAAGGAACAACGGTCACATCAGCTAGCTGATATAGCGAGGCCAATGCTGGATGCGGGACATAGTCTAGGAATTGCACATGCTTCCCCAACCTTAGTTTACGCATCTGCCGATGCAACGACGCCGTGTACGGCGTGAGGCGGTCATGCCCGTAATAGGCACTACCTGCAATGAGCAGCAGTACGTCCGGGCAGGCGCGGACGACATGCCGCAGGGCCTTGAGCAGTCGGTGAACGCCTTTTCCTGGCATCAGTCTGCCCGCGAATAACACGATTTGGCGGCTTGACCAGCCGAAATCGTCCAATCGCGCCGATCTGGCCGCTTCTGCTGCAGGAGTCCACCTTGGTAGGAAATCACCGGGATGGATACCCAGCTTGTTTATCACGATGCGTTCCCTGACCGCGTCGGGACAGTCAGAAGCTACGATTGCCCCCAAATACGCACTGTTCACGATAATGCGATCCATCGATGCCAGCAGCCTCCCCATCTCCTCCCGTTTGAGGTGGGGCTCCCGGATGAACGTGGTCGAATGCAAAGTCAGCACAACCCGACTATCGGGTAAAGCCTCGCGAATTGCATACGCAACTGCCGGACGGTTGTGTACATCTACTACCGCTGGTAACCATCTCTTTAAATCAGCAATCACCTCAGAAATATAACCTGCTCCCCGCTTATAACGCATGCAGGGAATTCCGTCGACATCGCCATGATCAGGTGCCTCTGCTCCCTTTATGCCATAGATCTGCGCTTGGAGCTCATGACTAGCCAGCGGTACCATGTGGGCAATTACCCGCTCCACAGAACTGCTGCGGGGCGAAGGTATAACAAAGGAGCCCGGTGTAACGACTGCTACCTTCGGCCTCTGCATCACCTCACCTACTTTCTGACCCTATTCCAACACTCTTCAACAATCATCTTGTATCATATCGTCTGCCTCCCTGAAAGGTGCCTCGCTTCTAACTTTGGGCTTACCGCAAGGCTAGCGTCCATGCCTGGCCGATCTTTGATACATATGATGGACTAGAATCACAGTATGATCAGTTGGAGTGACTACAAGGAGGGCGGACATACTCATGTTGCATGTCGGCGTCATGCTCAACCCGGCAACCTACCGGGGCATTCCCGCCATGAGGACGCGATATGAATCTATCGCCAATTACGAGGACGCCGGGTTAAGCTACGAGCTCATCCCCTGCTTTCTTCGTCTGGAGGATATTCATATAGCGACCGGAACATGCCGGGCTTTTGTTAAACACGGCAACGAGTATCGGCAGATGACTCTTCCGTTGCCGCCGGTCATCCACAATCGGACTCTCTATCGGCAAAATGAAAATGCTAGCGATATCAACAAGCTTGTACAAAAGGGATTCTATATTTTTAATGAACAAAACCGTTTCCACAAAGACCATATACATGCAATTCTGCAAGAAGACCCTTTGCTACGCATCCACCTCCCCAAAACATTGCAAGGCAACCTTTCCTCCATCCATACCTTGATGGAGGAAACCGGAGATGTTGTAATTAAACCCAGTAGCGGTAGCGTAGGTAGAGGAATTATGCGTCTGCGGCATTCCCGCGGAGGCTGGACTTTGCAATGTGCTCATCCGGCTATACCTGAGCGTTGGTCCACACTACGTTTGAATGTTGGGGAACTCCCATTATTTCTACACAAACGACTGCTGCATGTGCCTCATATCGTACAGGAAACCATACCGCTTGCTTTGAACAATAATCGTCCGTTTGATGTCCGTGTGTCAGTTCAGCGCGGATATGGCGGTATCTGGGGTGTGACAGGCATGTATGCTAAAATTGCTCCTTCCCACACCTTCGTTTCCAATGTTGCACAGGGCGGTACGGCCCGTTCTTTACTGGAGGTATTATCACAAACCGAGACGGTTCAGACTTCGAACGCAGTCCGGCTGATGAATGAATTGGAGCGACTCTCGTTACAAATCGTGCACCGACTGGCACAAACCCTTCCCCGTCTCGCCGACGTCGGTCTGGATCTGGGAATTACCCATGAGGGCAAGATTGTTTTTATCGAATGCAACGGTCGTGATCAGCGCTATGGCTTCAGCCAGGCGGGCATGCACAATGTCTGGAAAGAAACATACACTCAGCCGATGGCTTACGCTCGTTGGCTTCTCGAACGGATGCCTTCGTCAGACACCGAACGTTCACCAGGCCGTCCACTGTATTGATTTACGTCACATTCTGTGTCAATATAGTTCAGAGCGGCCGGACAGGTTCCGGCCAAGACGGCTCGGAAATGAACAAGGGGGATCTGTAATGGCAAAACAGTGGCTGCGGCTCATGACGGAGCTATCATCGCGCAAGTGGGTGTGCCGGATTGTAGGCTCCTTCGCGCAAAGCGGTGCAAGCCGACTTTTTATCCCCACCTTTATACGTACGTACCAGATCCAGACGCATGAGGCGGAACAGGAATGGAAGGAATACCGTTCCCTGAACGCCTATTTTACACGCAAATTAAAAGCGGGCATGCGCCCGATTGATACGAACGCCGAGGTGATGACCAGTCCGGTGGATGCACGGATTACTTTCACTGGCCCAATTACGTCCGGCACTCTTTTGGATGTCAAAGGGCAGGACTATACGCTGGAAGAGCTTCTTAACCGCTCTCCGCGTCTTGAAAAATACACACACGGCTATGCTTTTGTACTCTATCTCAGCCCGACGGATTATCATCGCATTCATGCACCAGTATCCGGTACGCTGGTAGAAAAAGAACATCTGCGCGGCAAGGTATACCCAGTGAATGACTTCGGCTTGCAACATATGCGAGCAGTTCTTAGCCGCAATGAACGACAGATTACGTACATTGCCCATGAATATGGTGAGGTGGCGGTCGTCAAGGTTGGCGCAATGAATGTGAGTAGCATCAAATATACGGATGATAAAGCCGTCTCATGGACAAAAGGAGACGATCTCGCCTATTTCGAATTTGGATCAACTGTCGTTTTGCTAACTGAAAACGGCACGTTTGATCCAGACCCCGCATTGAAGCCGGGGGATGCGGTGAAAATGGGACAACGTCTGGGTTGCTTTCGACATGATCCCAAAGCATAAGTGAATTTACCGTAACCGTATTATAGCTACACATATGAGCATCGGGATCGGATGATGCTAAATTGCTCATAAAAAAAGGACCCGGCGTAACTGCTCGGGTCCTTTTTGGAATTTATCCTTTATATTCGTTATTCGTTAATCCCATTACGCCTAAATCCGAAACAGCTTGTCCACCGTCCATAGCATTACCGGATCTCAGACGGACTTTTCCCCGTATACTGCTTGAATTGGCGGCTGAAAAAAAAGATGTCACGATACCCCAGAGCCTCTGCCACCTCGGTCACATTCATTCCGGCATGTAGTAATAGATGCTGTGCACGCTCAATCCGCATGCTGATAATATGAGATTGCGCGGACACACCCAGCAGCTCCTTGAATTTAATCGAAAAATAACGCGGTGACAGCCCCGCCCGTGCAGCCAAATCCTCGACGCGATGAGGAAGTCCCGGATGCTGACGCACATAGTTGGCCGTTTCCCGAATGACCTCGGTGAGCTGGTTACTGGCCTGTTGCTCCTGAGGCTCCTTGCGGTCCGCACGCAGCAGATGAATCATCAGTTGTTTCAGGATCAGCTTGCCTTCCTCGTCAGCTCCGTAAGCACGCTCCAGACGTAGTCGAACGTATCTGGCAAGCATATGCTCTACCTCGAACGTTTCCTCCAGCATACGGTAGCTTGCAGGGATAAGCTTTGGCTGTTCGATAAGATCAAAATGAATATAGGTAAGTATGAGCGGCTTTTGCGGGTTATGTGTGGCACGGGTATCATCCCCCGGCTTGAACAGGAAGCAACTCCCCTTGCTTACCGGATACGACGTCCCGTTTAAGATCACTGTTCCTTCTCCGCTCCATACATAAAATAAATCATAGTTTGGCATCGGCTTCTCGCGTACCTGCCACTTCCAGCCCGGCTCGCACACAATTTTGGCGAAAGCCGACAACAGGATAAACGATGACGCAGATGTATCCAGCAAAATCTGCACCTCCTCTTGTTCATCTTTGGTTGTCCTTTATCCCGTTAATTTATAATATAAGCTCAGCGCCGTCATTAAGCAAAAAAATGCGCTTTTATATTCCAGATGCTTTTGCGTGACGCTTACCGTGTGTAATGCTATAATATGTAATCAAAATGACTTGGAAGGATGAAACGGGAATGAATCCACTGGCAGCGCAGTTAAACCAAAACATTCAGACAGGCAACGAGCATGTATATCAAATGCTTTCTCTTTTAGGGAAAGAAATTTATTTCCCAAAAGAAGGGATTTTGAGTCAATCCGCAGAAGCAGGGAAGCTTGCTAAAAAGTACAACGCCACGATTGGCATTGCTACAGAAGGCAATGGTCCTATGCATTTGGAGGTCATTCAGGAGAAGCTGTCCGCCTACAATCCCAAGGATTTATACCCTTACGCTCCCCCTGCGGGCAAACCTGAACTTCGTAGTGTATGGCGTGACAAAATGCTGAAGGAAAACCCTTCATTGGCTGGGAAAAATTACGGCCTTCCCGTAGTTACGAACGCGCTGACCCACGGTTTGAGCATCGTTGCCGACCTGTTCACGGATGAAGGGGATGCTGTCATTTACCCAGACAAAAACTGGGAAAACTATGAGCTGACTTTCGGTATTCGCCGTCATGGACGTTTGGTGAATTTCCCGTTGTTCACAGAGGATCAACGTTTTAATAGTGAAGGATTACGCGACGCGCTACTGGCACAGAAAGAATACGGCAAAGCGATCGTTGTGCTGAACTTCCCGAATAACCCGACAGGCTACACACCGGGAGTCGAAGAGGGTAAAGCGATTGTTGCTGCCATCCAGGAAGCCGCGGAAGCGGGCATCAATGTCGTAGTTGTGACGGATGACGCTTATTTTGGTCTGTTCTTCGAGGACTCCCTGCATGAATCACTATTCGGTCAGTTAGCTGGACTTCATCCGAGAATTCTACCAGTCAAAATTGACGGAGCTACCAAGGAAGAATTCGTTTGGGGCTTCCGCGTCGGATTTATTACCTTTGCTTCGGAACATCAGGATGTACTGAGCGCACTGGAACAAAAAACATTAGGGATTATTCGGGCAACGATTTCGAGCGGTCCTCACCCATCTCAAACCTTCGTCCTGGATGCCCTCAAGTCAACGGACTTTGAACAACAGAAGAAAGAAAAGTTCCAGATTATGAAGGGACGGGCTAACAAAGTCAAAGCGTTGCTCGATAGTGGAAAATACGGAGATGTATGGAGCTACTATCCTTTCAATTCGGGTTATTTTATGTGTCTTAAGCTGAACGGCTTGTCCGCTGAACGACTGCGCACACATTTGCTGGAACAATATGGGGTAGGAACAATTGCGCTGGGTGAATATGACCTCCGAATCGCATTCTCATGTATCGAGGAAGAGTATCTGGAAGACCTGTATGACATTGTTTACCGTGGCGCACAAGATTTGTTGAACACCTAATATGTAACAGATTAAATATAGCATCATTAGCGGTATGCCGGATGTTACGGCATACCGCTTTTTAATGGGCTGAACCATTGTGAATCACACTTCGAAACAAACTATCCTTCAGCAGCGAGCAAAGATTTCTGTGCGAGTGGCAGCAGGATGACTACCTCAGTTCCGACTCCGGGCTCACTCTCATAGTGTATACTTCCGTTCATGGCTTCAATGATTCGAAAGGAGACGACCGTTCCCAGTCCTGTTCCTACCTCTTTGGTTGAAAAAAACAAAGTCCCCACTCGCTCCAGGTGCTCCTGACTCATGCCTTTTCCCGTATCCCTAATATGCAGACATGCCTTCTCTTCCTGAATCGCCAGCTTTATGTATACCCTGCCTCCATCATCCGCAGCTTCGATCGCATTTTTCGTCACATGTATTAACGCCTGTAACAGCTGATTACGATCCATATGTACGTATATTTCATTCCTTAGCTCAGTATACAGTCTTACGCCTTGCTTGGTCGCCATCGGTTTCAAAAGCAAAACAATCTGTTGAACCATGCCAGACAGATCCATCAGCTCTGTGTTCCCAATCTGCGGTCTGGATAAGTTCAGATAGTCGCTAATAATTCTTTCAGCCCGATCGACCTCTGCTAGTGCCAAAGCAATATATCTGCGATTTTTCCCTTCTAGCCCTGACTGAACCATTTGCAGGAACCCTTTAACAACAGTCAACGGATTCCGTACTTCATGAGCCATAGAGGCAGCCAGTTCACCTAACGTATTCAGATGCTCAGCATATTTAACCTTCCTTCTCATTTCTTCCCGTTCCAAACTAAACTCCATCCAGAAAGAGGAGGCTCCAATGCTTAGGAATTGAATCACACCGAACCAGAGTATTGCCCGGATCAGCTCGATCTCATCCTTATCCAGCCTGCCATTGGCCCAGGAATGTATTAACAGAATTATAAGCATGGCAATATTGGTCCATATACTCATTAGCATATTCATGCCCACCCGAAGCAACATACTATTGAGCTGCATAAACTTCTTTCTCACCAAGAGAGGGCCCAAATAACACAACATCATACTGGGAAATCCTACCACAATAGACTCAGGACCTATATACATACGAGCCATCACCATCAGCGTTATATTTAGAAGTCCTGCCTTAGGACCAAAATATAAAACAGAAAGGATCAGAGGAACATATCGAAGATCCCAATATAATCCATACCAGATGTACGAAAACATAAGGCAAAGCACAGAAGACACACCCAACACCCCTCCCATAAGCAACGGGGTATGTTTCCTATGCCGATGATCTGACAAAGAGCTATATACTAATAATGGTACAAACACAAGAAATATGTTCACGAGCAGCTTATCTACCAGCATCTCGTCTTTCCCACTTTCCAAGTGATAATGACTACGTACTTCTTCTATTCTCGATAATACGTGCCTTTTCCTCTCTCCTCCCCTACATCTGATGAAAAATATAAGGCGATTCGGCAACACAACTGAGCATTGGCCCACGCAATCTGAAAATCCACTTCATAAGATACGATGTATCCTTTATCACAATGACCGAGAGGAGAATGAGCATGGGAGCAGAAGAAACAAGAGGCGGTTACGGTGGTTACGGCGCATTTACAAGCACAGGAACAATTCTGGTACTGTTCATTTTATTAGTTATCATCAGCAAAACGATCTTCATATAAGCAGACGATTATCTGCACCCACAGCTACGATAGCAGTGAGCATACAAAAAAAGGCTAATTCGCAGACAGCTCTTGCTGCTTGCGAATTAGCCTTTACTTTATTCACATAGATACACATTACACTTCTTCTTCATCCTGCCCGTCCAAACGCCATTTTTTGGCTTGAGCGCCTCGTAACAGGAACACTACTGCAACTCCCCCAAGCAGCGTGAGCAGTGTAGACAGTAGATCTTCCGTTCCTTTTGCCAGAAAAGGAAGCCACAGAACCACAGCAGCCGGCAACGTCAACCGAACAACAAAGTCGAGAAAAGACGCACGACGACTATGCGCAGGAATCGGATATAACTGAAGCCATAACGAATCCTTGTGATACTGCCTTAGTGAAGTGACCTGTACACCAATGAGGAATATGAAAAATAAATATACTGCAATCCCAATCCAGCTAGCATGGGTGATATATATAATTAACAACCCCAGAATTCCAAGCCGAATGACAATACCTGCTGGCTCTGTACGCAGGAATGTCTTAAACAGCAGGTAACGATACGCTCCCCTTCTGTTCCAAGGTATGTTACCTCCCAACCAGGACAGCCAACGACGTGGCGTCACTCTCTGCGTAAGGGCGGGCACATCGACAAACCAGCCCAAAGTGCGCATCACCCGAGCAGCCTGCATACCCTCTGTGCGAATCAGCTTTTCCCAAGCCACTAGCAGCTTGACCGGAAAACGCAGAACAAGCACGTACACCACACCGACCAATATGATAAATGGCACGCTGTGTAGTGGAGGCTGCCATAGCCATACGGCTACCATCAGCACAGCCAACACCCACCGAAGCAGACGATAGCCTACACTCCCGCCAATCGATACCATGCGAAGCTCTTGCCAGCCGCCGTAGCTGAATAGCAGCTTTAACAGCACGAACAGTAGCAGGGTCAGTAGCAGCGGCTTAGGCGCGGTATCACTGCGAATATACAGCGGCCACACGATAATAGACAGCAATAGCAAACCGAATATTTTATACACCACACCCCGAATCCGGCTGGCCTTAAAATAATCGTGCATCGCGTGCTCCTGTGGACGGAGGAAAACAATATCCGCCGCGTTTAAATACGTACGAAAGCTCGCATGAGCAATCGGAATAGCCACAATAAGCATGATCCAGCGGATGGGCAAATCCGGTGGAGTATGCATCAGCAGTGACGTGTACCATGCGGCAAAGGCAATCAGTGCAAAGCCGAAGACCACCGCCAGACCGCTCTGAATGACATAGCCCAGATAGGGCAGCACCTGTCCCCAGAACGCTACACGTCTTTCTTTATGCAAACGTTGCAAATCCATGCTCATTCCCTGCCCTGTACCAGCTCATAAAATGCATCTTCCAGCGGCATGCCCGGCTTACCCGCCTGTGCTGTCACTTCGTCCAGCGTACCCTGTGCAATGATGGCACCCTGATGAAGTACAATGAAACGATCGCAATAATTTTCAATCGTGGACAAAATATGAGAACTGAGCAGAATGGACGAACCCGAACGCTTCATCTCTAACATAAAGTCAAGCAGGGAACGAATACCAAGCGGGTCCAAACCCAAAAAAGGCTCATCTATGACATACAACGGCGGTCCCGCTAAAAATGCGCACATAATCATCACTTTCTGGCGCATCCCTTTAGACAGGTGCATCGACATACTTCCACTTTTATCCCGCATACGGAACAAGTCCAGCATTTGATCACTGCGTGTGCGGAAATCTGCTTCGCTAACTCCGTACGCTCTGGCCGTGAATTCCATATGCTCCATCACCGTCATTTCAGGATACAGCTCTGGAGATTCAGGTACAAAAGCAATGGCTCCCTGATACTCCTCGGGATTTTCATCCTGCTTATGACCCTGCACACGAATTTCTCCGGCCTGCGGTGTCATCAGGCCCAAAATATGCTTCATGGTCGTACTTTTCCCGGCCCCGTTCAGACCGATCAATCCTACCATTTCGCCCGGTTTCACATCCAGCGAAATCTGATGCAGCACCGGGCGCTTGGCGCTATATCCGCCGGTCAGTCCGTTAATTTGCAACACAGGCTGTTGTTCCATGGCTCCCCCTCTTCTCCCTTACTCGTTCGGTTTTGATCCTTTTTCCTTCAGCCATCTTGGTGCACCCTTGTTTTTGCGATCACGCTCACGCTGTGCTTTTCCTGCTTTGGACAAGGCTGCTCCTTTGCTCTTGCCTGGAGCTGAACCGTTCGCGGAATTCCTGCCAAGACGTCCGTTTTCGGTACGAACAGGTGCCTTACGGTTTTCCGTCTGTGCTCCGTCAGACATGGATCTGGCCTCGGATGGTCTTACAGGTGCACGCTTGGCATCCGCCGGACGCGGCACAACTACTCGACCTCCGTGCAACGCACGCTCTGCGATCTCAATGCCCAGTTCACGGGAGAACTTACGCATGATGAACGTTTCACGGTCGGTGACAACCGACGCCACCAATCCTTTGCGTCCCATCCGTCCTGTCCGTCCTGCACGGTGAACATAAGCTTGACTATCCGTAGCCGGGTCAAAATGAATGACCATTTCAAGGCCCTCAATATCCAGACCACGGGCTGCCACATCCGAAGCGACCAGCACTTTGAGCTTGTCCTCGCGGAATCGGGCCAACACGTTGCTACGCGTGACTTTATCCGCATCTCCATACAAGGATGCCGTAGTCAGCCCCATATGCTTGAGCTTGGCTTCAATCTCCCCGATGGCATTGGTTGTATTCACGAACACCAGCGCTTTTCTTGGATTAAAATGACGCACCAGACGGCGCAGCATATCCACTTTATCCCGTTCTTCAGATACAAAGTAATAGTGTTCCAGTCCACTGGCCGTCTTCTGGTCGGGATCAATCCCAATTTCTACATATTCACGCATCTCTCGTTTCGCCAGCGACTGAATCTCATCGTTCAGCGTTGCGGACAGGAATACCAATTGACGATCACGTTGGGCGGTGCCCAATATGTTTGTTACATCGCCTGCTCCGCCGAGCTGGAACATCTGATCCACCTCATCAATAACAATGGCTGTAATATTGTGCATTTTCAACTTTTTCGAAGCGATGAGTTCCCGTACACGTCCTGGTGTGCCCACGACAAGCTGTGGATGATCCTTGAGCTTTTCGATTTGACGTTTGATAGCCGCCCCACCAATCAGACCGAGTACACGGATTCCGCGATGCTCTCCGTAGCGCTGACCCTCACGTACAATTTGCATGGCCAGTTCCTGGCTTGGAGCTAGTATCAGCTTTTGTGTAGCCTTTTTCTGTGGATCAATCGCTTGCAACAGCGGCAACAAATAAGCCAGTGTCTTGCCTGTGCCAGTTTGTGAACGCGCCAAAACATGCTTTCCCTTCATTATTTCCGGTATAGCCTCTGCCTGAACTGGCGAAGGCTGTGTAATTTCATGCTCAGTCAGTTTGTCCAACAGATCTTGTTCAACGCCGAGCGATTCAAAATTCAATGTCATGAAAAGGTCCAACCCCTATACGTAAATTCGTTACTCTCCATTATATGCGAAAATAGCCCTGTTACCAAATCACAAAAATAAAAGATGTCCCTCACCATAGCTAATGGCTTACGGGACATCTTTTATTTCTTATTCATCACACCATGACCCAGCCTATCGGTTAGTCTGGGAGCTAACTGATACAGCTTGAGAAAAGGAGATACCCACCGTGGCAGATTAACCTCTTCCTTGCTAAGCTCCATCGCTCTTACGATATGCCGTGCTACCTTATCAGGTTGTAGCATAAACCAGCTTACATTTCGAACATATCCTCCTGAAGGATCTGCCAGCTCAAAAAACGGTGTGTCGATCGGCCCCGGGTTAATCGTCGTTACAGTCACTCCACTCCCGCGCAGCTCTTGCCTGAGCGCATTGCTGAAACCCAGCAATGCATGCTTCGTCGCCGTGTAAGAAGACGATTTGGCTGTCCCGATTTTCCCAGCCATTGATGCTACATTGACAATCTGTCCATGGCCCCGCTCTGTCATTTGCGGCAGAAACGCCTTGATGCAGCGAACAACACCCATGTAGTTCACATCCATCATTTGTTCAAACTCCGTCAGGTCGGTTTCATTAAAATACTCAAACTTTCCGTAGCCCGCATTGTTAAGCAATATATCGACCCGTCCGTACTGTTCCAATACTCGTGCAGCAACAGCCTCTACCTGCTCCTGGCGGGTGACGTCCAGTTGGATAAGCTCATGCCTGCCGCTGATTCCCGCAGATACTTGCTTCAGTCGCTCCTGCGAGCGTGCTGTTAAAATAGGAATCGCGCCCTTTTCGCTTAACAACTGAGCGCAAAGGGCTCCAATCCCACTAGATGCACCTGTAATCACAACTATCTTGTCCTGTAGTATACTCACGGTCATCCCTCCACATTAAGGAAACTTGCTCCTTTAATATTAAGAGATCATCACCTGAATATCCAGCTCGCCGATTCCTTCCACCGTGAGCGGAATATAAAGGGCACGCTGAGGCACAAAAGTGGTCAAGTTTTCTGATTTCATGACCTGCGGAGGCGTAATATCCACGACAATTCCCTGATTGGACAAAATCGTACTGGCATTACCACTAATCATATTGCCCAATTCTGAAATTGCGCTTTTTCCCATCTCATCAATTTCAGTCAACACAAATCCGCCCATCATCGCTGATACCATACGTAGCGCCACCTGTTCATTCAGGCCGAACACAATATTTCCGCTAAGCTGTCCGGTCATCCCGATCATAATCCAGATGTGGTCGTCCACCAGCTCGACATTTTTCACACCAAGATTTCCGGGTGAAGGAGATACTTGGATCAATTGTTCAATGACCCGTCGCGCCGACTCCAAAAAAGGATTTATCACTTCTGCCTTCACGATCAAAGCGCCCCTTTACGATGGGCTTTTAGACATACAACAAAAGTCCCATTTAAATTAGAATTTTTTAATTAAATATTACTGTAAAACGCATCGATCCTCAACAAAATGCTCTCTCTATCACTTATCGACAGCTGCCCGGTAATTTTTTATAGCTAAACCACAAAAAATGTGAATAATGTCCTATATCTTTGCTTCTTACCGATTTTAGACTGATTATTTTTGAAGGATATCAGGACTTTAGTCTTTATTTCCCAATATACCACACTTTAAGGTGCTCTGCTTCGATTCATTGCCCTTCCTGCTCGAATAACCTATAATTTAATGAAATAAAGCATAACGACGGTTTTACATATGAATTTATGGATTGGCTAAAAATATTCATTCTATACAGCTGCGACAAGATTAAGAAAAGAGAGGAGGAACTTCATGAACATCAGTCAACTTGAAACACTTATCATGATTTCCAAAACAATGAGCTTCCGCAAAGCCGGAGAACTTCTCAATTTGACGCAGCCGGCGGTGTCCGCCCAAATTAAAAGTCTAGAGGATGAGTTCAAAACCATTCTGATTGACCGCAACCAGCCCGTCACCCTGACCGACCGGGGAGCTGTTTTTTTGGAACACGCCGAGCGCATATTGGAGGTTGTTGAGGAATTAAGACAAAAATTGTACGATCTAAACGAAACACCGCAGGGTCACATTGCGCTGGGTACCACAACATCCATCGCTATTCAAATTTTACCGCGCGTGCTTTCCTACTTTCAGGATCAGTTCCCTCTCATCAAAACCTCCATTCAATCCATGGCTTCCTCAATGATTTATCAGCAGGTGGAGAACGGACTTATTGATGTTGGCATCGGCTATCTGATCGAACGTAATCCCAATTTAAGCACTTCGGTTCTGTATTACGATTCCTTCGAGCTAGTCGTGTCTCCTACTCATCCGCTGGCCTCACAACCACATGCTACCATTGAAGCCCTTCGGGAAATTCCGCTTATTCTGCTCTCTCCCGATACGGTGGGACGAAAATTCGTGGACGATGTATTTAAAAAGCACCAAATCGTACCTCATGTAGTGATCGAGTTGTCCAGCAGTGAGGAAGTCAAACGGATGGTCGAAATTAATCTCGGTGCTGCCATTATTTCCAGACTGTCGGTCACTTCGGAACTGCGTGCAGGCACATTAAAAATGATCCATATTCCCGAGCTGGAAGTTAGTCATCCGGTAGGAGTGATTTATAAATCCGGCCGATATCTAAACTCAGCCATGCAGCAATTTTTAAGTGATCTGAAGGGGATGCCGGAGACGAATTTTACCAGTTCTGAATAACGTAATTCACTATGAACAACATACGCAATATAAACTTGGTTACGAAAGGAAGACAGGCTATGAAATTTGATCTGCACACCCATCATTTCCGCTGCGGTCATGCAGACGGCAACATTCGGGATTATATTGAAGCAGGTATTCAATCTGGCTTACAAGCTATTGGCATTTCGGATCATTCCCCCTTTCTATGTAGCGAACAGGATCAGGCTTTTCCTAAAATTTATATGGCTAAGTCACAGCTTGCTGAATACGTAGAAGAGGTACAACAGCTCAAAAAGGAATACGAAGGCCGTATTGACGTGCTGCTCGGATTGGAAACAGATTATTTTCCTGATTTCGCTGAATTATATCGTTCCACTCTGGCTCCTTATCCATTTGATTACCTCATTGGGTCGATTCACAATGTCGAAGGGGACAGCATTTTTAACCGTAACCGTTGGAACAAATTAAGCGACGCTCGTAAAATCGAAGTCAAACAAGCCTACTATGCGCTCATTCAGGAATCTGCGCGAAGCGGCATGTTTCAGATATTAGGTCATATTGACGCAATGAAGGGGAACTTCCCTGCCTTTTCAGACATTCCTGCCGATACAGCCATTGATGAAACCTTGCGGGTAATTGCGGAATCCAATGTGGCGATTGAAATTAACACTTCGGGTAAAACCAAGCTGAGTGGCGGATGGTACCCGTCTGCTTCTATTTTAGAAAGAGCGCACCATTTTGGTGTGGAGGTCACTTTTGGTTCGGATGCCCATAAGCCTTCGCGGGTAGGCGATGATTGGGAAGAAGTAAAGGCAATGCTGAAGGATATCGGCTTCCGGGAATGGGTCTATTTTAAAGAAAAACGTAAAATTCCTGTGGCGCTTTAAAATTTAAGGTGGGAATTGCCGCTCCGCAAATCATTTGATCTTACGAACGCTGCTGCAATGGGATTGTTGGGGATTGTAATTTATAAGGTGATAATCCCATTGCAAAGGCGAATGCTTAGCAAGATTATGACATCTATGTGTGAGGAGAATTACATATGCACTTGGAAGATCCTATGGACAAGATCAAAAAGCTAAAGCATGACATCACGCGGTTTATGCTAATCTATAAATTTGCGCTCGACGAAATGGAAACCAAGATTGAAATATTAAAACAGGAATTTCAAGCATTACACGATTACAGCCCTATTGAGCATACCAAATCACGCCTTAAATCTCCTGAGAGCATCATGAACAAAATGCTTCGTAAAAATAGCGAGTTATCCCTGGATGCTGTCAAAAATCATATTAAGGATATCGCTGGCTTACGTATTACTTGCTCTTTTATTTCTGACATTTACGATGTCAGTAACATGCTTCAGAGACAAAGTGACTTGAAGGTACTGGAAATTAAGGATTACATCAAGAATCCCAAGCCGAACGGTTACCAGAGCCTGCATTTGCTGGTTCAAGTTCCTGTATTCATGTCGGATTGTGAGGAGCTAGTCTGCGTAGAGGTGCAAATTCGAACCATTGCCATGGATTTCTGGGCCAGCCTGGAGCATAAAATCTTTTATAAGTACAACCAGTCCGTTCCCGAAAGTCTGACACGTGAATTAAAGAGCGCAGCGGATTCCGCTAATGCGCTAGATCTCCAAATGGAGCGTCTACATCGTGAGATCAAGGAAATTAAAGACGCTAGAGGTGAAGAGGACTCCATAGAGGAGCTTCGGAAGATTATGATAAATAATCAGCAAATTACGGTGCCGGCCAATTTCTTGAAGCTTCTAGGAGAGTAAGATTAGGCGTTGCTCCACCGCTATGCGAATAATTTGATCTTATGATCAACGGATTGCATGCTTGTTCAAAAATGAAAGAATAGAATCATTGATTAAGATCGGCTTCTCTCTAAGCATGTGCGGTCGATGACTACAACCCGGAGCAATTAGATAACGTGAGTCTTGGACCCATAAGCATAATTCCAGAAGCTGCTCTTCGGTGGCAAAATCATCATGTTCACCCGCGATAAATAATGCAGGGCACGTAATGCTGCTTAGCTCGTTACGTGTCAATTGCGGATATTGGCGCCAAACCTGTGCGCTCTGTCGCATAAACTCTTGCCAATTCCCCTGATGTGCCTCCTCATGCCGTTCCATCATTTGATGGATCATTTCATAACGTTCGTTTTTTGATGAGCCACTCCGGTTCAAATTCATCTGCCCCCACAGGACATGCGATTTCACTACAGCCTATGATCCTCCTCTTTTTACTTAATTGTTAGATGAACTATGTAAATAAACTAAGTATATGATAGATTGCAAAATGGCTCCGTACTAAGAGCACTTCATCAAAGTATGTTAAGCTCTTTTCATTCGCTCTGTACCCTTTACAGTCATTATTTCGTCTACCTTAATATCTGAGGATTTTGCAAAAAAAAACAATAAGCGACTGGAATCGAATTTTGCAAAATCCTGATCTATGAAAACCATTCCGAAGGAGTGATAAAGTATGAGAAAGGTACTTGTATTGGGAGGAACGCGCTTTTTTGGCAAGAGACTGGTGGAACGTCTGCTGGAGAGTTCCGAGAACTCGGTTACCATCCTCACACGAGGCCAAACAAGTGATTCGTTTGGTGACCGCGTTCAGCGGATCTGTGCAGACCGTACCGACCCGCAGGCACTCGCAGAGGCGGTAGGTGAGCAAGTGTGGGATGTTATTTATGATAATATTTGCTTTTCTCCAGATGAAGCCAGCGAAGCCTGCCGCATTTTTGATGCTAAAGCCAAGAGGTATATTGTGACCTCCAGCCTATCCGTCTATGATTCGAGCCCGGAAGTGCTGACAGAGAGCATCTTTGATCCTCAAACTTACCTGGTTCGCAAGGGCGGGAAAGACGATTTTACATATCAGGAGGCTAAACGGCAGGCAGAAGCAGTTTTTATGCAACAAGCTACATTCCCTGTAGTCGCTGTTCGTTTTCCGATTGTATTGGGAACAGATGATTATACGAAAAGGCTTCATTTTCATATCGAACATGTTCGTGAAGGAAGAGAAATCGGAGTACCTAATTCCACAGCACAAATCTCATTTATTCGTTCCGATGAAGCCGCAGATTTTCTGCTTTGGCTCGGTCACACTCCTTTAACAGGGCCTGTAAATGCTTGCTCCGACGGTACAGTGAGGATTGGGGAGATCATTTCGATCATTGAGCAGACAACGGGAAAACAAGCTGTGGTGAAAGAAAAAACAGCAGACGAGCACATGTCTCCATTCGGTATTACACAATCGTGGTACATGGATACGTCCAAAGCCCAGTCAGAGGGGTACTCATTTCTCTCCCTAAATGAATGGCTTCCAGAGCTGATAACCAGCCTGAACCGTTCCTAAAATCATAAAAAAAGAGGACCCGAAGCTTCGGGTCCCAGCAATATATATAATTCAAAGGGGGTCATATCTATGTTGTACCCACTCTATGTTAAAGTAACTTTGCAGTTATGTTTCATCTTTGTAACAAAATGAAATGCAAATGAGTCCAGCCAAGGCAAGAACTCCACTCACTGCCACAGAAATAGAGAATGCTCTGATATAATCTGACAGATTAGCTTCTGAAAGCGTGTGATGGAGCAAGGAAGAGAACAAGATACCGATCAGAGCGACTCCCAACGAATTAGCCAAGTACATAAAGGTCGTAAACAAGCCTGAACCCGTTCCTGCCTCTTCAGCCGATACAGCACCAAGGACGACATGGGCCAGTGGCGTTGTGGCCATCCCGAGACCCAGACCATATACACCTAGTATCATGATATTTTGAATATGACATAAATGGATTGCATCTAGATGTAACGATCCAATGAGCAGAAAGCTACAAATCCCCATGATTAGCATACCTGATTTCAACACCTTGCTCCCCCACTTCTTTACTAGCCTGGACGACCATAATGAGGTGAGAAAAAAGCCAACACCAAGCGGCAAAAAGACCATGCTTGTGGATCGAACATTGTATTTCAAACCGGATTGTACATAATAATTTAAAATAAAGAAGAACGAAAACATACTAAGATAGATGACAATTACCGTCAATATCCCTGCGCCGAATGAACTCTTTCTAAATATAGATAGACGAATAAAAGGCGAGCCTTCCCTCTTTTCTTTTCCCATCTGCGTAACTATAAAAGCAACCAAAACCAGAATGGACAACAGCAGACACCCCCATGTCCATAAAGCCCAGCCCTGCTTTTGCCCGGTTGTCAACGGATAGACAAACAGCAATAAACCAAGAAGCAACAGAAAAGCCCCACTCCAATCCATATTCGGCACGGATCTGCCATAGGATTCCGTAATAATAGGACAAAAGAGTAACACTAACAGCCCAAAGGGGACATTAAAAAAGAAAATGATGCGCCAGCCCAGGCCGAAAAGGTTCCAGTCTACCAAAAATCCACCCAGAATTAAACCAAGTGTAAATCCAACCCCAATGATAGCTCCGTAAATTGCAAATACCAGTCCCTTCTCTTTGGGAAGAAAGCTGCTTTGCATGATAGATAGAACCTGGGGTTGAATCATGGCAGCTGATATCCCTTGAAGCACACGAATCATAATGATTAACGTAGGCTGCGATACGATCCCCCCTAACAGAGCCATCAATGTAAACCCCAACACCCCGATACATAACATACGTCTTCTACCATACATATCTCCAAGTTTGCCGCCCAATATCAAGGCCACAGCCAATCCCAGAGAATATCCCGTAAATATGAGCTGTGCCTCTGAAAAACTGGCATGCAGGTCCGCCTGCATCATCGGAAGGGCAACCTGCATCATATAGTTGTTCAGTGAAATTAATAAAGTAGGAAGTAAAATAAGAGCTAATGCGTACCAGCGACGCGAATCTACCTGCTGTACTGCTTGAGGATTAGTCATGGCTATGGCAAATTGATCTTTCATTGTAGTTCCTCCAACCTATAATGGGCATCTTTAATCTTTTCATTTCTTATCTCAACTGATAACCATTATCATCTATAAAGCAAGGAGGTCTCTACCTGCAAAGGTATTTTCTATCCCTATAGAAGGAGCACCAATAAAAAACCCTCCAAACATGATGGACATGCTTGAAGGATTGTTTCATTAAGATTTATTCGTAAATGTATCTGGATTACGTATTTTTTTGATATATTCGCTAGGATTACAACCATAATACTTTCGAAAGGTTGTCGTAAAATTACTGGCGTTGCTGTACCCGATTGAAAATGCCGTCTCTCCAATGTTTAATTGTTCAACTTCCAAGTACCAGAGAGCTTTTTCCATTCTTTGCTTACGCACCATTTCAAAAATAGTCATTCCGAATAAATGGGGGAATCCTTTCTTTAGCTTGAATTCATTAAGCCCAACCTTTCGGGCCAACGCTTGAATGGACAGGGGATGCTCAAAATGAAGAATGACGAATTCACGAGCCTTATGGAGCTTTGATATATCTTCACGACTTATAAAATGGCTTGTCCCCCTTGTTACATGTCCATCCATCTCCCCAAATAATGCTATAAACTCCATTGCCTTACTTTCCATGTATAACCGTTTCATCGTCCCATTGTAGTTACAATGTATCATGTCATAAACACACTTGTGCATGGCGGGCGTATCCGCGTAGGCGTCAATATTCCCTTTGTAACGTTGTAACCATGTTTCTATGCTATGCTTTTCTGCAATATCTCCGGCGTAAGAAAATAGCTCTTGTGGAGAACACCTTATTTCCACTATTTGTTGGTGAACGCCTGCCTTCTTTTCCTCATAAACCAGTTCATCCTCTAAATATAAAACATTCCCGGTCAACCGATTGGTATGACTTTCTTTGCCGTTCCATTCACAGTATATTTCACCGTTTAAGCAATAGCTGAGTTCAAAGAGCGGACAAGCCTCCTGAATATGAAGCTTCATATTCTGTTCAAAGGTGAGATCCGTGACCACGATTTCCATACCTGGACGAATCCGTGTGCGAGTCATACTTCCCTTACCTATATGCGAGGGAATCGTGAGTTGTTGCTCCGATTTTTTATGATGAATATGACCATCCACAAGCTCAGTGAATTGGTCAAATAAATGATGAATGTCTGCACTCCATATATTCAAAGCCAATGCCAGCCCTTCTTTCCTGTTCGGTTCTAACTATAGGATAACAAAAAAAGAGGACCCGAATCATCGGGTCCCAGCAACATATATTATTCAAAAGGGGGTCATGTCTGTATTGTACCCGTCCTGTGTTAGAGTTGTTTTGCAGTTATATTTCATCTTTGTAACAAAATATTCCACTGCCATTTCTACGCATAATCCCCTTGGGTCATCGAAAATACCAATACACTCGGTACCTCGCCTGAGGGATCATAAGCACCAATGGTACGCAGCAGGCGCATCTTATTTTTAATAAGCACGCGCATGGAAGCCTGATTATCCTCTTGGCAACGACTTTCGATCCGCTTGAGCTTCAAAGATCCGAAACCAAAATTCAGCATTTCTCCTACCATTTCTGTAGCCAGCCCCTGTCCCCAAAAAGGACGATCCAGAATATAGCCCAATTGCGCCTCACCCGTTCTTTCATTCCATTGCTGAAAAGAGACAATACCGAGCAACGGTGAGGAGGTAAGCTCATTGGATTCACTAAGTAAATTGCTTTCTCCTGTATTTCTCTGATGCCATTCCACCGCAAAATGCAGGGAATCTAGTGAATCAGCAGATACTTTAATTTGCGCAACCAGACGCCGCATTCGTGTATAGACTGGCTTGCGAATTCGATTCACATATTGGATCACCAATGGATCGGATAGGATCCGTTCCAGCGCGGGATAATCCTCCGCTCTTAACTGGCGCAATCGGACTCGACGGGCGTAAAGCTCCGGTAGCCCAAGACGAAGCATTTCTCTAGTCAGCACAATGTTCCCTCCTGCGGATGGATTGGCTTTTAGAAATGAATGTTTCCATACTTAATCCAGGTCCTGAATCCCCCGGTAAATTCCTGTGCGCAGCTCTCGAATATAATACGGCAAAGAAGGTACAGCAGCTTCCTCCGCTTGTTTTACCGCCAGTTCTATATCATAAGGTACACGTACAAAATGAATGGAGAAGGACGCAGGCTGCTCCTCTCCCATCTCCCCCTCTAAAATGCAGTAGGAAGCCTGCGTAACATCCAACGGATTCCCGACACTACCGACGTTAAAAAGTGTTTTTCCCTGAAAATGCTGGATAAAAGCATTGTGCACATCACCATATCCCACGACATCCGGAGCAAAAACAACTTTTCCATTTTCTTCTGCTAACGGATCGAACATGGCAAGCCGTTTTTCCGGCTCATCCCATGGCTGCACACGGTGATATACACTTTGCGGCGAGGCATGCACCAGACGGATACGGCGTCCGCTCATTCTGAAATCATAATGAAACGGTAACTGTGCCAAATACTGCACTCGTTCTGCCCCCAAGCGTTCGGCTTGCCAGCTAAAATTGAGATCATCCGTAATACTAACCAGCTCATCCCAATTCCCCCGCACGACCACTTCACAACGTTGACGGACAGCATCCAGAACCTCGCACGGGCTAGGCCCTTTGCCGATCAGATCCCCCAAACAAAACACACGGCTAATGCCTCGGGAAGCAATATCCTCCAGCACCGCCTCACAGGCAGGCCAATTGCCATGAATATCTGAAATGACAGCAATACGATCCATCTGAACCTCACTCCTTTGTCCGAAACGACTACATCTCTACACTACATTCGAGCCATCTTTATGTAGTTCCAACATATATGATAAAGATGAAAAAAAGATCATGGCCTATTGGCCGGATTTTAACGTAATGACACTAAGCTCCGGTCTGCACAGCACGCGAATCGGCAGATGTGTCATGCCAATGCCTCGGCTGACATACAGCGGCATTCTCTCCGTTCCCACATGAAATAATCCCTGGATGTACTTGCGTCCACCCGGAGGCGGCATCGGCGCTCCAATGACCGGCAAGCGTACCTGTCCTCCATGCGTATGCCCTGACAGTTGAAGATCAAAGGACATTTGCGCCGCCACATCTGCATAGTCCGGCTCATGCATCAGCAGGAGCTTGCACATCTCATCAGGTAGTCCGTGAATGGCACGCTGCGGATTGGGCTTGCCCATGATGTTATCCTCTAAACCGACCAAGGCTACACGCTGTCCCGCAAGCTCTACAATCGCATGCTCGTTTCTCAGCAACGTAAACCCGGTTTTCGGATACAATTCCTGTACTCCGGCTGGTAAGCCTCTATAATCATGATTGCCCAGAATAGCAAATTTGCCAAGTGTGGCGTGCATAGAAGCCATAACTGGAACAGCAGCCTTCATGGATACTGCATAGTCATCCACAATATCGCCTGTAAAACAGAGCAAATCTGGCTTCAGACCTGCTATACGGTCCGCAAGCTCGCGTAGATCCTGCTCATCCATGTGAAAACCCAAGTGCACATCACTAAAATGTACGACCCTGATTCCGTCAAAAGCAGACGGAAGACGAGGGAGAGACAAGTTGAAGCGTGTAATTTCCAAATGATTAGGCTCCCATAAGGAAGCATATCCTCCAGCCAGAAGCGCGGTTCCGGCTGTGGCTAAAGCCGCTTTTTTCAAAAAATGGCGGCGCGAAGGATTGGCTGGTTCATTTGAAATGGAACGCCGCGAAGAACCGGGAGGGATAGCGGACCCCTGATGCGGGCCATCCTGACTCTCGCGGCGGGTGTGCGGCGTCTTCTCCATATGCATTCCCCCCTGCAATCTATTCCTTGATCTCACTTTTTAGAAATTCTTACTGTCCAGAAGCTTTAGCGGTAGTTGGACAACCACTGCTCCGCATAGTCTACCAAATCACGTTGCCTCGCGAAAAAACATGAAGCCTCCCCAATGTTCACCCGCGTAAAGGCTGAGGGACAGTCCCGTTCAAAATCAAGTCCCAGCTTCTCAAAGTCATCTGAGGTAATATTAAAATCCTGAAAAGATACCCACGCTTTTGCTCCATCCACCATCATAGGAGCTTGATGCGTGATCACTTCTCGTCCATTATAGGCTGTTCGATATTCCGCCAAATGCAAGGACGTGTTGCTGTCATGTTCGCAGCCCAACAGCAGTACATAGGCATCTGCCTCATACAGCTTTGCCAAGGGCGAATGCTCACCCAGCCCAAAATCAAGCTCATGCGCCTCCAGCAAGTCTGAAGCAGCAGGTCCACGTGCCGCCAGAGAAACATGCGGATGTCCGCTGCGCTTGGTTCCTGGCAGACCACGGAACGTTTCTACAATGACGCCCATCCCTCCGGTCAGCGTCCAGGCCGGATCATAAGCGGGCATTTCCTCGCGTACCAGTTCCCACCATGACTCATCCAGAGGCGGGTTCATCCAAGTCGAGGGATCAGTCAAGTCATGAGACTGTGTCGGCATTACCAGCGTCCCTTCCGGACCAACCGCTTCGGTTAGCGCGGCAAGAATGGCTGAGGCCCCGCCTGGAACAAAGCGTCCAAAGCTGCGCATCGACGAGTGAACAAGCAATGTCATGCCGCTCCGAACTCCCAGATCCTTTAATCCCTTCATTACATCCGACCTAGTGACAGGTCGATTCGTTATCGGTTGCACAGTCACCTGTCCAGCCTCCTTTTCACCAAAAACGATACACAATACCATAATTATACCATAACTGCTATCCCGCGCTCCTTTCTCCATGTTACCCTCCATCATTCCTGAGCGCAAAAAAACAGGCTTTCTCCAGTTTGAGAAAAAGCCTGTTTGTGCATAACCTATTCGCTGTCTAGTGCTATACAGTCAGCCAGCGCTTGAACATATGCTTGGTCGTTTCCTTGTTCATTTCGGCAATAGAAGTTGTCAACGGAATGCCTTTCGGGCAAGAGCGTACGCAGTTTTGCGAGTTCCCGCACCCTTCCAGCCCGTCGTCCGTCATCAACGCCTCCAGCCGCTCTTCCTGATTCATTTCCCCTGTCGGATGGCTGTTGAACAGGCGAACCTGAGATATCGCCGCAGGTCCGATGAACGTCGTCTTCTCGTTGACGTTCGGGCAAGCTTCCAGACAGACACCGCAGGTCATGCACTTGGACAGCTCATACGCCCACTGACGCTTTTTCTCTGCCATTCTAGGACCAGGGCCCAGATCGTAGGTACCGTCAATCGGAATCCACGCTTTGACCTTCTTGAGCGCATTAAACATCCGGCTGCGGTCGATGACCAAATCCCGAACTACCGGGAACGTGCTCATCGGCGCGATCGTAATCGGCTGCTCCAGCTTATCGACGAGCGCCGCACAGGCCTGACGCGGCTTGCCGTTAATCACCATGGAGCATGCTCCGCATACTTCCTCCAGGCAATTCGACTCCCAGCACACCGGAGCCGTCTCTTTACCGTGGCTGTCCACCGGGTTACGCTGAATTTCCATCAGCGCGCTAATCACATTCATCCCCGGACGATAAGCCAATTCGAATTCTTCCGTATAGGAACTGGTTTTAGGATCAGCTTGACGGGTCACAACGAACTTCACTGTTTTATTCGACTTCACTGCTTGCTCCGACATCTAAATACACTCCCTTCCGTTATTTGTTCTTGGAATAATCCCGAATACGCGGCTTGATCAGCGAAACATCCACCGCTTCATACGAGATTTGTGGTCCTTCCGGTGTCCAGTCCGCAATCGTCGTTTTCAGGAAATCCTCATCGTTGCGATCCGGGAAGTCTGGTTTGTAATGGGCCCCGCGGCTTTCGTTGCGCAACAGCGCACCTTTGGTCATCGCTTCGGCCAGCTCCATCATATTCCACAGTTGCCGTGTAAACGCCGCACCCGCATTGTTCCAGCGCGAAGCGTCATTGATGTTAATGTTAGAGTAACGCTCCTTCAGCTCCTTGATCTTGTGGATCGTAGCTTCCAGCTTGTCATTATAACGAACCACAGTCATGTTGTTCGTCATCCACTCGCCCAGCTCTTTATGAAGAACATAAGCATTTTCTTTTCCGTCCATATGCAAAATACGCTCATACTTCTCCGTCTGCTGATTCACTGCCGCATCAAATACGGAAGTAGCTATATCCTGTGCAGATTTTTTCAAGCCTTTGATATATTCCACAGCCTTAGGTCCAGCTACCATCCCGCCGTAAATGGCTGACAGCAACGAGTTCGCACCCAAACGGTTCGCACCATGATATTGGAATTCACACTCACCAGCCGCGAACAAGCCCGGTATATTCGTCATCTGATTGTAATCGACCCACATGCCGCCCATTGAATAATGAACAGCCGGGAATATTTTCATCGGGATTTTGCGCGGATCGTCACCGACGAATTTTTCATAGATTTCAATAATGCCGCCCAGCTTTACATCCAGCTCTTTCGGGTCCTTGTGGGACAGATCGAGGTAGACCATGTTCTCGCCATTAATACCCAGTCCATCATCAACGCATACACTGAATATTTCACGTGTTGCAATATCGCGAGGGACCAGATTTCCGTAAGCCGGATACTTTTCTTCGAGGAAATACCATGGCTTACCGTCCTTATACGTCCAAATACGACCGCCCTCTCCCCGTGCCGACTCGGACATGAGACGCAGCTTGTCATCCCCTGGTATAGCCGTCGGATGAATCTGGATAAACTCACCGTTCGCATAGCGTACGCCTTGCTGATACACCGCACCAGCAGCTGTGCCCGTATTAATGACGGAATTCGTGGTTTTACCGAAAATAATCCCGGGGCCACCAGACGCCAAAATAACTGCATCCGCTGCAAAAGTCTTCACTTCCATCGTACGCAAATCCTGCCCGCAAATCCCTCGACAGATGCCTTCATCATCCAGTACAGCCTGTAAAAACTCCCAATTTTCATACTTGGTCACCAAACCAGCAGATTCCCAGCGCCGTACCTGCTCATCGAGAGCGTACAGAAGCTGCTGTCCTGTCGTCGCGCCAGCAAAGGCGGTCCGATGATGCTGGGTACCGCCGAAGCGACGGAAGTCCAGCAGTCCTTCCGGTGTCCGGTTAAACATGACGCCCATGCGGTCCATGAGATGAATGATCCCTGGAGCCGCTTCGCACATCGCTTTTACCGGAGGCTGGTTGGCCAGAAAGTCCCCGCCATAGACCGAATCATCAAAGTGAATCCAGGGTGAGTCTCCCTCACCCTTGGTATTTACCGCACCATTGATGCCGCCTTGAGCACAAACGGAGTGGGACCTTTTGACCGGAACCAAAGAAAATAAATGAACGTGAACTCCCGCCTCTGCCGCCTTGATCGTAGCCATTAGACCTGCCAGACCGCCGCCCACGACAATAATGTTGGATGCTGCCATTTCTGCTCACTCCTTTTTTTCAGGATTTTAACCAAATCCCCTTTTACGTTTAAAAATAGAATCTCAACACGATGTATAATGGATATGACTCATTTACAGTAGCTGTTTAAAAGCGCTGCATTGCACCAAGGCAGTTGCCGTTTCCTGAAATTCCGCGCTGCGGAATGCAAGCAGGGAAGCGATGAAGCCGATAGACACCACCACGAACAGGGTCATACAGATATAAGAAGATACTTTTTGCGCACGCGGTCCCACAGTAATCCCCCAACTGACCATAAATGCCCACAGTCCGTTAGCAAAGTGAAAGGATGCCGAAACGACACTGATTAAATACAAAATGAAATAAACCGGGTTCGTCACAATGCCATGCATAACGCCGCCTAGCTCCTCATGAGTTACTTTACCCAGAGCTACCTGAAAGCGTGTGTCGTATACGTGCCAGATAATAAATACAAATGTAATGACGCCAGAAATACGCTGGAACAGAAAGCGCCAGTTACGTGAATAGCCGAACCTTTTGACATTCGGGTCAGCCTGATAAGCGATATACAAGCCATAAATCCCGTGGAACAGTAATGGCAAGTAGATGAATAACGTTTCTAGCACAATAACCAGCGGCAAACCATTCAGGAAGGCCACGCTGCGATTAAATCCTTCCTTGCCGCCCTCCACCGCTGTGAAGTTCGTCACCAAATGCTCAACAAAAAATAGAGCCAACGGAATGACGCCAAGAAGCGAATGCAGCTTTCTGGAATAAAATCCTCTCATCTAGGTCATGCTCCCTTCTCCCAATAATAGCGTTTTCAATAGTAATATAACATATAAAATGACAGTTCCCGACAGGAAATGTCCAACAAGGTGTCCCTTATAAGGAAAAACAAAAGTGTGAACATCTTGTGTCGCTTTCATGTTACTCCTTTTCGGCTTATAATGGAATTGCAATATACGTATTAATTATTATGTCTTTTTTGCATATAGAGAGGAAGTGGATGATTTGTTTGAGGATTTGAACGCTTTTGCCGTCATTGTCGAGCAGTCCAGCCTGAATAAAGCCTCCAAACTACTGAATCTGTCCCAACCTGCCCTGTCTCGCAAAATTGCCAAGCTGGAGGAACAGCTGGGTGTGAATCTCTTTGATCGTCGGGGCAAACGGCTCGAAATTACGTCCACTGGCCGATTTGTTTATACATTCGCACTAGAGCAACGGCAACGACAGCTTCGCTTTTTACAAAAGCTGTCCCAGCACAAAAATGAAGCCCAGAGTATGCTTACACTCGGCGCAAGCCTCACGACACTCCAAACGACGCTGCCTACCCTCGTCGAAGCTTTCATGAGCAAGCATCCTCAAACCGAGCTGAAGCTGCTCACCGGTAAAACCCATGAAATCGTCGCCTTTGTACGTGATAAAAAAGCAGACGCCGGTATTGTCGGGTCTGCCATTCATGAAGCCGGACTGCGTTGCATTCCGCTATTTGATGATCATTTGGAGCTTGTTGTTCCCATTGGACATGAATTAACCGTCAAGACAGAAACGGCCTCGATGAAAGACCTGCAAGGATTGCCAATGATTATTTTCTCCAAAGGAACCTGGTATCGCAGTCTGACGGATGACTTATTCCAGCGCAGCGGCATCATGCCGGATATCCGCATGGAAATCGACTCCTTCGAGGCAATTGTACGCCTGCTTCCAACCTGTAAGGCTTCCGCCTTGCTACCCAAATCCTATTTGCGCAGCGAACTATTACGGGATAATGGACTCACTGCATTGTACTTGCCCGATTTGAAGGAGACACGCCGAACGACCTCCCTCATTTACTCGGAGACGACCGATCTCGGTCCGACAGCACGACGCTGGATTAGCGAGACACGTGCGTCGTTTGCAGGCTATCGTATGGTGTAGAGGGTTTAGCCCTCTTCATTGACATTAACAACCTCATCCTCAAAGCGACCGATATTGTCATTCGAGCCGATGATGACCATAATATCGTCTGCTTTTAGCCGATCCATAGCCGTCGGTGCGATCAGGATACCGTTCGCCGTATGAAGCGCCACGACACTACAACCAAAGCGAGTACGGGCATTTAGCTCTGCTAGCGTTTTGCCATTCAGACATGCAGGTACATTGAGTTCCACAATACTGTATTCTTTGGACAACTCCAAATAATCGAGCAAATTAGGCGTGACTAGCTGATGAGCCACCCGGATACCCATATCCCGTTCTGGATAAATGATCCGGTCCACACCGAGCTTCTCTAACGCACGCCCGTGCAGCACAGATATGGCTTTGGCTACGACTTTTTTCACACCCAGCTCCTTCAGCAAAATGGCGGTCAGGATGCTTACCTGAATGTCATCACCAATAGCAACAATGCCGCAATCGAAATTACGGATGCCCAGTGATCGCAATGAGTCTTCATCGGTAGCGTCCGCCACGACAGTATGTGTCAACATCTCACTCATACTGTCCACCACATCCTCATTCCGGTCAATGCCTAGCACCTCGCACCCCATATCCACCAATTGCAAAGCCAGGCTTGAGCCAAACCGCCCCAAGCCAATAACTACAAACTGCTGCGTTTTCATATCTACTCGAAAACTCCCTTATCTGAATCAATTTCATAAATGAGGATTTTACAAAAATCCTGAAATAATTAAACCAACGAAATGAATATGAAATGATTCATCCTATAATCATTTTGCCTTCCGGATGACGATATAATTCTTTACCCTTTTTCGGCCCCAGTGCATAAGCTAGCGTGAGTGGCCCCAGTCTACCTGCAAACATCGTCAGGGTAATCACCAGCTTGCCTATGACTGTCAAATCAGGTGTAAGCCCTATCGACAGCCCCACCGTACCAAACGCAGACACCGTCTCGAACAAGATCATCAAAAAATGATGATCTTCGGTTGCCGACAAAATCATGGTCACCCCGATCACGAACAGCAGCCCCAGCAGTGTAATGGTCAAAGCCTTGTAAATTCGTCCCTGCGCAAGTCGGTACCTGAACAGCACAATATCTTCACGCCCCCGTAGCATCGAAATCACGGCTCCAATGAGCAGCGCGAATGTTGTGGTCTTAATCCCGCCTCCAGTAGAGCCAGGAGAAGCCCCGATAAACATGAGTATGATGATAAAAAACTGCGTAGCCTGCCGCAAGCCTGCAATGTCCAGTGTATTGGCACCTGCGGTACGAGGGGTTACGGACTGGAATAAAGATCCCAGCAGTTTCCCCCCCCAATCAAGCGAGCCAAGAGTCTTTGGATTCGTAAACTCAAATACAAAAATCACGAGCGTGCCGACTACAATCATAGCGCCCGTCATGCTGAGTACCACCTTAGTATGCAAGGACAGTCTCTTGCGCTTGCGATATTCTGCCAGATCCGACATCACTACAAAACCAATGCCGCCTGAAATAATCAGGAACATAGCTGTAAAATTAACAATCGGATCATATACATAACCTGTCAGGCTGCGAAAGTGCCCGAATAAGTCAAAACCAGCATTGTTAAACATGGAGATGGCATGCCAAATCCCAAAATAAATCGCCCTGCCTACAGGCATATCAAACGCCCAGCGAATCGCAAATATTGCAGCACATACGCCCTCAATGACCAGCGAGTACAGCAGCACCTTACGAATCAATCCGACAATTCCTTCGACAGAGGTCTGATTCATCGCTTCCTGTAAAATGAGGCGCTCCCGTAAGGAAATCCGACGTTTGAACACCAGCGCGATCAAGGTAGCCATAGTCATAAAGCCCAGGCCGCCGATCTGAATGAGCGCAACGATAACAACTTGACCAAAGGTTGTAAAAAAGGTCCCCGTATCCTTTACGACAAGCCCTGTAACACAGGTCGCGGAAGCGGCAGTAAACAAAGCGTCTATAAACGCAAGTGGCTTTCCTGTTGTATTGGAGATCGGCAGCATTAACAATAAACTACCTATTAGAATGATAATGGCAAAGCCCGCAACGAATATCTGCGGTGGAGAAAGCCGGAGCCAGCTTGCATTGGGATTCATCTATTCATCACTTCTCTCCTAATCCTTAAAACTATAAAAACAGTGATTTAATACGGTGTAAGCCCGCTACGCGTTCCATTTGATCTTCCGATCGTCGTTGCCCCTAATTTTTTTGATTTTTCCAAACCTTTAGTAACTATAATTAGCATTCCCTGAATACAGGAAGAATGCATGTCAAGCACTACTCTGCCCCCTGTGCTATTGGCGGGCAGCAGCGAAGGGAGCAGAATTGTTCTGAAGAAGCGAAGCGTTTGCCTTTATCTCCGGATTTTAACCATTAAAGGGGTTATACAATCAAAAAATCCGGGGATAACAGCAATCGGAAGAATAATCTGCACCCGCAGCGGTCTAACCAATCCAAACACTTTTATACACACAAAAATAGACACCGGAAAACCGAGTGCCTGACTTGGTTCCTGCTCATAGCCTACGAGGTTAGCTGACGGATTCGGGCAGCACAGTATGCCCTATTTACACATCCAATCCAGCAGGATCGGCTGTAAAATTCACCCCAGTAACATGGTTCCCCCGTTTTCCCATAGAAATTCGGCTCAACTGTATATCATTACCTATGTATTTCATAGGCATTGCCTCAAGATTATAATCCTTCTATATCCAGATCACAAAATCGATTTCGCCGAAAAAACGTGAAATTGGCTTTATTTTGCGAATGGGCATCGTTTAATCGCAGCTTATCTTATTTTATTAGAACTTTAAAGTGCTTTCACTCTATTTTCATGAATATCGCTGGTCTGTTGGCGGGAACCTGTGCAGTATGATATCTTTAATGGATGTTCTTATTTACAGATTAAGGAGGAAACTCATGAATCCTATCGGGAAACCGGTCGTGCTCACGGCCAACTTCAAAAAATTAGGCTTGCTGGGCGGGATTGGCCTGATTTGCTTTTTTATCTTTCAATTGCTTATTCCCTCGCTTAGCAATCCGAGTCCAGAATCAGTAATGAACGCAAAGGTCATCAGCAAACAAGAAGCGGTCATACACGCATTGGACTTTGCCCGCTCCGAGTTGGGCTATACTGAATCACAGCCAGAGGAGCCTGTCGTGACCTATCAGGCCGAAACAGATTTGTACGGTTATTTATCTAGAGAAAAACTGCTTCAACAGTACGACCGTACATGGAAGAAAAATTACCCTTACGAAACCTTTCGGGTTGATCTGCCTGAATCCTCAGCGAAAAGCAAACTGCAAATTCATGTGGATTTATCCACTGGGAAGGTCGTTAGCTTTAAACGGATCACCTCCAGTACCAATTACACACAGGCTGATATTTCTACGGATGAAGAAGCACGTAACAGGCTTATACGTGTAGCTGAGGACGGCATGACGCTTGAAGCCAAGGAGCAGGCGGCCGCAGTATGGGTCAAGCGCTTTGGCTTTAAGCCGTCGGACTTGAAGCTCGCCACCACTGAAAAAGAAGGTGGATTAAAGTATACCGTAGACGATAAAAAAATCGGCGCCTCGGTACTTACACTGGCTTTTACTTTCGAAGACGGTGATGTTCGCTCCTTCTCTCAAAGCTTTTCGGCCCCGTCGTCCTATACCGATTATATCGAAAAGCAAACATTTTGGGCGAATTGGATGACCTATGCGGGTTATGCCCTATTTAGCTTTGTGCTGGGTGTTCTTGCCATTGTGTATGCGTCACTCACCCGACGACATACTTCATTTGTACGCGGCATTGTTCTGTCCGTTATATACTTTATTGCAAGTATAGCTGGGACAATGAACATGCTGCCTTTATTGCAAGCAGAAGCAGGCGGTAAGGGCATGCTTATATTTCTTATGGTGTTCCAGATTGGTGTTACCTTCTTCATGGCAGTAGCGCTCTACTTCTCCTTGGTCGGCGGTGACGGACTTATGCGTCAGGTTGGACTGAATGCATGGCCGCGTGCGAAAGAGCCGGGCTACGGGCTGTATGTGCTTCGCAGTATGTATGTTGGCTACTTGTGGGCCTTTATTTTACTCGGGGTACAATCCATCTTATTCTTTATACTGGAGCGCACATTTAATACATTCTCCACAACAGATGCCACGCAATCCCCTTACAATATGGCTTATCCATGGTTACTGCCGATTATGGCCTGGATGGCAGGTATTGGAGAAGAGACTGTCTACCGTCTGTTTGGTATTCCGATGGTCAAAAAAATAGTGAAAAACACTTTTGTTGCTTGTCTGATCACCACGCTGATTTGGGCACTGGGACATACACTTTATCCGATCTATCCGGTGATTTCCAGACCTATTGAGCTGACTTTTCTTGGCTTGCTGTTCAGTTTTGTGTTCCTGCGTTACGGTTTTATTGCCGCCATGTTCAGCCACGTTATTTTTGACAGCATTCTAATGGGGCTTAGTGTAATGAGTCTGGGAGACACTGTGAATGTGAGCGCTGGTCTATTCTGGATCTTACTTCCAGCCATTGTGGGTTACATCATTTATTGGTTTAGTCCTAAAAAGCCAAATCGAATTATGTTTGAACCTATTAAAAAAGAGGAGCCGTATTCTACGACTCCTCCTCCCGAAGGGCAGCTATAATCTGACGCGCAAGCTTATCCCCAATAGAGAGAGGCCGGAATTCTTCAACGCTGGCCTCTCTTATTTTTTTGAGTGATCCAAAATGCTTGAGCAGTAACTTACGCCGTTTCTCGCCGATGCCTGGAATAGAGTCCAGCCGGGAAGTTACCATAGATTTGCCGCGTTGCTCGCGGTGGAACGTGATGGCAAAACGGTGAACCTCGTCCTGAATCCGTTGCAGCAGATAAAATTCTTCGCTATTGCGTGCAAGTGTCACGGCCTCAGAGGACTCTCCCACTAATAGTTGGGAAGTTCTATGTTTGGCATCCTTCACCAGACCACACACAGGAATGAACAAACCCAGCTCATTTTGCAGTACATCGGTCGCCGCCTTAATTTGTCCACGTCCACCATCCACAACGATCAAGTCGGGACGTTCCAGATTTTCCTTAAGCACACGTTCATATCTACGCCGAATAACCTCACGCATCGTTTCATAATCATCGGGTCCCTGCACAGAACGGATCTTATATTTTCGATACTCCTTCTTGGCAGGCTTGCCATCAATAAACACGATCATGGCGGAGACTGGATCGGAACCCTGGATGTTGGAGTTATCAAACGCCTCCACCCGGTGCAAGCTATCCAGCCCAATGGCACGTCCGAGATTGCTTGCAGCTTTGGATGTCCGTTCCTCATCCCGCTCGATCAGCTTAAACTTCTCATCCAAAGCAACACGTGCATTTTCCGTCGCCATGCCTGTCATTTGCTTTTTCAGTCCACGCTGCGGTACAAGTACCTTAACATCCAACCATTCAGCCAGAGCGAGAGCCGCCGTAGCTGGGTCCTCCAGTCCACCGGATAGTTGGGTTTCTGTTTCCTTTATCTCTGCATCTTGGTCACCAACTTGACCTTGATTCGTTGCTACTGCATAAGCTGCTCGTTCTTCAGCCACCAGCAATGAGTCAGCAGAATGCTCTGTCTCCGTTTGTATCGCTTTCTCATCTGTCTGTCCAGTAACATCGGCTAGAGGTGCACTGTGGAGTGCAGTTTCTGCCGCAACCGGTTGATCGACATTGACCTGTTCTGCCTGCATCAGCTTAGGAGAATCCGGCAGCAATATTTCCTGCGGCACTGCTGGGTTGTCACTATAATATTGCGTCACATAGGACATAAAATCACTGTAAGCCTCACCGTAGAAAGGAAAAGTCGACATATGGCGCTCGATCATTTTACCTTTGCGGACATATAGGATTTGTACACACATCCAGCCCTTATCTACTGAAAAACCGAATACATCTCGATCCTTCGCATCCGATGTGGTGATTTTCTGCTTTTCCATCATCGCGTCGATGCTGATAATCTGATCTCGCAACTCCTTGGCCCGCTCAAAGTACAATTCCTCTGCGGCCTCCTGCATTTTACGCTGAAGATCCTTTTTAATTTCCTCATGTCCCCCGCTCAAAAAGGAACCAATCTCCTGACCAATCTGCTCATACGTTTCCTTCTCGACCTCTTTCACACAAGGCCCCAAACATTGATGCATGTGATAATACAGACACACTTCCTTGGGCATCACACCACACTTGCGTAAGGGATACATGCGATCCAGCAGCTTTTTCGTCTGATGTGCCGCGTAGGCATTGGGGTACGGTCCAAAATATTTTGCTTTATCTTTCAGAACGCGACGGGTCACCTCCAGCTTGGGGTGTGCCTCGTTCGTAATTTTCAAATACGGAAAGGTTTTATCATCCTTCAACAGCACGTTATAGCGCGGCTGGTGCTTTTTAATGAGGTTGCACTCCAGAATGAGCGCCTCCATATTACTACCTGTAACGATATATTCAAAATCACGGATATCGGAAACCAATCGCTGCGTCTTGCCGTTATGGCTACCTGTAAAATAGGAACGGACCCGGTTTTTCAACACTTTGGCCTTGCCGACATAAATGATGGTGCCTTCGCTGTTCTTCATCAGGTAACAGCCTGATGCATCCGGCAGTAACGCTAATTTGTGCCGTATGTTTTCCAGCGCCTTCTCCTGATTCTGCAAGTCCTCCGCATAAGGTTTCATTCGCCCGGTTCCTCCTTCCATTCTTAATGACTGCTCAACTAACTACTTATAATATATAGGAATAATACACAAAAACGCCCCCGGTATTTACAACCGGAGGCATTGACCTTTCATGGCCGCTCCACCAAGCCCCCGCGGGAGCATGGGTCACATGCGATGATTATTGGTGTTTAGTAAGCATGCTTTTCAGCGCTTCTTTGGAGTTCAGACCTACCACTTTATCAACAGGCTGTCCGTCTTTGAAAACGATCAGGGTAGGAATACTCATCACGCCGAAACGGGAAGCAGACTCTGGATTTTCATCCACGTTCACCTTCGCGATTTTGACGCTGTCGCCAACTTCTGTGGACAGATCCTCCAGAATGGGAGCGATCATTTTGCAAGGACCGCACCATGGCGCCCAAAAATCAACCAAAACGGTTCCTGTGCCTTCGACTTCTGCGTTGAAGGATTGATCGGACACGTTAACAATTGCCATTGTATGTTCCTCCTTTATAGAAAAGTCAAGATTATTATAACCTGTAATGTCTGTTTCGACACCTTTTAATTATATCACAATAGTCTTTTAATTGTAAGATATCAAAATAGCAGACGGATAAACGCTTACCCCCGCTGATTTTTTCCCTTTACGGTAATGACATCTACAAAAGGACGAATCCGGTCCATCAAGCGTTGTCCTTTGTACATTTCCTCTCCGTCCTTGCTCGTAAAGCTGAGATGCTTCTCCAGCCCCTGCAACGAATAATTGGAAGTATAAAAAGTAGGTTTGCGGTTCATTCGGTAATTCAAAATGGAACCCATCACATGGTCCCGTACCCACGGGCTTAAATTTTCGGCACCAATATCGTCAAATACGAGCAGATCACAATTTTTGAGCATTTCGGTCGTTTCCTTCAGCTTCTGTCCATCCTGAATCATGGACTTTAAGTCCTCCACAAAATCAGGCATATACACGATCACACCGTTCAGACCCGACAGAGCCAGCTCGTGCAATAGATAGCCCATCAAAAAAGTTTTACCCGTACCAAACGTACCTTCCAGATACAGTCCTTTTTTGGATAGACCCTGACTTTTCGTTTCTTCAATGTAACGGAATAGCTGTGTGACGGCAGGCATACGTTGTGAATCTTTGCGCGCAATCTCAAGAGCGTTATATCCCTCCAGAAGTGCCCGTTCATCCACATAAAAGCTTTTAATTCTCTGACGCACCCGTTGTTCATGTTGGGAAGCAACCAACTTCGCACATGGGGTCCGAATGTCCACGATTTCGGCTGTTCCATTCGGATATTCCACGCCCAGCTTACAAAAGTGGCCCTGAAAATCGTTAGGACACTGTTCCAGCCCCGGACAATTGTCGCAATTTCGACGATCCCGGGCATACTGAAAGAGCATGCTCATGTTGAGTCGCAATTGTGTTTCGTCCACATCAGGATGCGCAGCACAAAACTCCTGCACGAGCGGATCATTTAGAACTTGATCGGCTACATTGCGAGTGCGCTGGCGAAACGAAGGGTTCTGCATCTGCTGTAGCAAATCGCCCAGTGATTCCAAGAACGCTCCTCCTTTCTAAAATGTGCAGAGTTATGGGGGGAGACGCTTCGCGGATGGATCATTCTTACGATCGCTGTTGCCACCAGATTTTTTCTATCGTAATAGAAATTTAAAGGTGAAAATCCGGTGGCAAAGGCGAACGCTATCGCTTCTCCAGAACGATTCCATCCGCTCCGCTACTGACCGCCATAAAGTCGACATCTATTTGAATTGGCTCCGCTTAATAGTTTTATAAAACCTAAAATCCACTAGACTTTTTTCTGTTTTCCGGATTGCATTCGTTCGGCCAGACGCAGCAGTTCATCCAATTCTTCCTCAGATACAGACTCCTCGGAAGGGTGATCCTGAACGATTGGAATGGATGGCTTGGCTGGCCCGTTATTTTTGGCATATGCGCGGGATCGGCCGCCGGAAGGAGAAGCAGAGGACTGTTTTCCTTTTACCTTGGCTTGATCCCTTATATATTGAACGGCTTTTTCGTAAGTGTTTACCTGCTTAAGCAGCATGTTGGAAGCAACGGCCTCGACAAAGTTTCGGTTAATTCGCTGATCGCTCCCCGATACGAGCAGTGACATCAAATAATGGATCAGCACATTGATGACTTCACCGGGCAGCTTATAGCTGATATCAATTTTCTCAAATATATCCAGCAGGTTACCGGGAACCGTGCCGGGGAAAAAGGTTTGCAGCAAACGGCGATAAGGCTCGTTGCGCAACATCATATTATATTGGTGAATGTCACACTTGGCTGTGAATTGTGGTGGAACCTCCACATAAAATTCCATTTCCACAGCCTGTTCTGCAGGCGGCTCTTCAGGTGTGGAAGCTTCTCTTTGGCGCAAGGCGACCACTTTGGCGGCCTGTACCTGCTGTTCCTCCTGACGCTTCCGATCCTGTCTGGAGTGCTGACTAGCCCGAAGCTGAAGCTCGTCAAGCAACAAGTCGCCTGCTTCGGTAAAAATACCATCCTCATCCAGCAAGCGACTAATATCCTGTACAGAAAGGTCAAATTTGCGAACAACGTAATTGACCATGCCTAACTGCTCGTGTTCAAACCGGAGACGCTCCACGTGCTTGCGATTGGCAGATTCACGCGGAAAACGGAGAATAATATCTGCATAATTCAATGCTTCCTCCGATTCTGACGCTAGTGGTCCAGTCTGACGGCTAGTGGACACCTCGGACAGCGCCTGTTCCAGTTCGTAATCTATAACATGGGTATTCAATTCAAATAACTCGTAGAAAGGAATCGAAATATTTTCTTTATTATAGGAAGATTGCGACCATTCGCTAGATTCCCTACTCCACAACGATTCTCTCAGAGAAAGCACTGCAAACTTACCGATTTTGTCTCTCAACAAAAGGGTGAGATGCTGCGTTCTGAAAAATTCAGCAGGTGCGAGCGGCGGCTGCATCTCATATTCATACATATAGTCGTCCGTTTCGGGTGCATACAGCCTGGACGTCTGTAATAGACCGACGGCCTCCAGCTTGGAGGTCTGTTCAATCAAATACTTGCGTCCCTTCTCACTCGGCTCCAGTCCCAGTGTCAGAAAAAGGCGACGCTGCTGTTCCAACGGCGAATAACCGACTTGTCCTACTGGCACATGCTGGAACAACAGTCGATACAGACTGACCGCAAATGCGCCTACCATCGGCTGATAGACGCTTCCCAGCATCAATTCATCCAGTGCGCTCAAGCCAAATTCCCGATAAACGCAGTAGCGGTGGTTCTCAGTATAGTGCAGCAGGTTTTTCATCCGCATTCCAACATTCTTCCTTTCCTGACATAACGGTCTCCAAGATGTTTTTCTATTCTATCATACTTGCCTTCTCGTGGGACCAACAAAATAAGGGCAATTGTTCTCCTTTTTGGCAGCCGTATTCGTCTGAGTTCTACTTTTTTCGAGAATACTAACTATTTTAAGACTTTGTGACCTGCATCATGGTAAAAATAAAATTCTTCACACTTCTTTCATTGGTGAAAAGCTTTACTTTGAGCTACAATATAATGGTTAAGCATCACGTATTGGATACAGGAATGATATAAGGAAGTACACATATTTCGGCTGAGCCGATTATCATTTACAGACGTAAAGGAGTGTAGATCGTGAGTCAACATCAACCTCAACAAACCCCAGCAACACCCAACGAAGTAGCCTCCACACTGGAAGGCTGGTATGCGCTTCACGATTTCCGGTCCATCAACTGGACAGCATGGAAGACCGCAGACGATGAAGAGCGCGCCGGAGCACTGGACGAGCTTCAAGAGTTTATGAAGGAATGGAACGTTACCGAGGAAGCGGGTCTGGGCAGTTCAGCTGTCTATACTGTTGTCGGACAAAAGGCTGATTTTGTCATGATGCACCTGCGCGAAACGCTGGAAGACCTCAATAAACTGGAAAATGATTTTAACAAAACAACCTTCGCCAAATATACAACCAAAACCTATTCTTATGTGAGTGTGGTGGAACTGAGTAATTATTTGAGCAAGGATGAAGATCCCATGCAAAATCCACAAATTGTCGCACGCTTGAAGCCCGTATTAAACAAGGCCCGTTATATTTGCTTCTATCCAATGAACAAAAAACGTGACCTGGACGACAACTGGTACATGCTTTCGATGGACGAGCGTCGCACCTTGATGCGCAGCCACGGTTTAATTGGACGCAGCTATGCTGGCAAAGTAAAGCAAATCATTTCCGGTTCCGTCGGCTTTGACGATTGGGAATGGGGCGTAACACTGTTCTCCGATGACGCACTTCAGTTCAAGAAGCTAATCTACGAAATGCGTTTTGATGAAGTCAGTGCCCGTTACGGTGAATTCGGCTCCTTCTATGTCGGCAGTGTGTTAAATGAAGAGACATTTGAAGACATGTTGAAGCTGTAAACCATAAGCGTCGGAACTATGTCGCAACATACAATCAAGGATTCCGCGAACTCCCACTTTCGGGACGACGGAATCCTTTTTTATATATCTTGATGCGCCAGCTTTCTTTTCTCCAAAGCGATCAGGATAAAGATAATAAGCAGCAAACCACTTAGTAAGATCAAAAATCCCCCCAATTCGGGAATAAAATATTTTAAGCTTCCACCTTTAAAGCCCATACCTCTTAAAAACTTGAAATGCCAGGTCAATGGGAGAATGTTACTTATATATTGCAGCGATGGAGGCAGCATAGCCACTGGCAATTGAGCGCCGCTCAGTAAAAACGAAGGCAGTATAATTAGCATGAGGCGTGGGGAAGCTTTTCCAGGATTGGCCGCATTCCACCCTAAAGCCATCGCAAACAAACCCAACGTAATCGTGTACAGGAGAAATGGAATACTGAGCTGCCATACATTCGCTTCAAAGCGTAGTCCGCCAATTTGCTTGAGCAAACCAATGGACAGGTAAAAGGACACACATCCTACTAACGCATACGGCAACACCCTAAGAATCAAGCTATACGAATGCTGAAGCTCCTCTTTTAATCTTCCTTGCTCCCGCAATCGCGGGACAATTGTCAGTACAGTAGCACCAATTAGTGAAATCATGACCGTATTAATGAACCCCATAACCGAGGTCATCAAAGTAGCATTGGTAGGATTATATAACAGGCGCTGCTGAAGCAGCATATTGGAAGTAAGCCCTGTAACCTGACTGTCACTCATTCCCATACCCTTTAATCCACCACCAGCCAGCATCGCATTTTCCGTCGCCATGATCTCTGTGACTGCCGAGCGTAGATTTCCAGTAGCCTGACCTACCGTATTATCTACATAAAAACCGATGTTGCTCTGAACTCCTTTAATCCTATTTTCCTCCAACCCAGCTGGAAGGTAAATCACCGCAAAAAACTTTTCATTATATAAAAGTAAATTCGGATCGGTTTCGTTCTCTTGCACATGGCGTACATCAATATACTGCGATGCATCTAATTTATTAATAAGCTGTCGGCTATAACTGCTATGATCTAAATCGACTACAGCTACAGAGGCATCGTTAAGCTGATTATTTTTAAAAACAAATCCAAAGGCAACAGCTACAACGATAGGAACGAGCAGCATAATAAAAACCATTTTGCCGCTGATCATCAGCTTCCATTCTTCTATAAACGCCTTCATTTCGTCACAACCTCTACCGTCATTCCAGGCAATAATTCAGATGTTCGCTGGACATCCACCCGTACTTGGAAGGAGCTGATATCCGACAGACCTTTGTCCCGACTCATTCTCATGTTAGTATACTGAGGGGCAGAAGTAATGTACCTCACCTTGCCTTGGACATCTTTATCTAAAGCTACAACGTGCGAAGTCACATTTCCCCCAGCTTTAAACTGTGATATGGAATCCTCGCCCACGTAAATATCGTAGTATAGCTGATTGGTTTCAATAACGGCGCCCGTTGCCCCCGTAGAAACGATCTCTCCCATTTTAGGTACAATACGTGCCACTTTACCATCTGTAGATGCCTTCAGCACCATACGTCCGCGCTGCAATTCCAAAGTTTTGAGTTGAACACTCAATGCCTGCTTTTGTTGAGCCAGAAGATCCACATTGTATTCGCTATTCTTAACATCTTTTCGTGTTTGCGAGGTTTGAGTCAATGCTTCCTTGGCTTTTTCTGTTTTGATACGAGCCTGCTGGCGTTCCTCAGCAGTTGCGCCAGCCTCCATTTTATCCAAAGCGGTTTGCTGCTGAGCGATCCCATTTTTAGCAATGTCCGATTGTTTGCTAGCCGCTGTAATCTGGTTATTGGCAATTTCAACCTGATCCTTAGCTGTATCTAACGCGATTTGGGCATTATCCAGTTGGTTTTTGGCGTTATCCAGTTCTGCTTTGGTTCCAGCTCCTGCATCATATAACGCTTTGATACGGTTGTAATTCACTTTAGCCAAGTCCAGAGCCTGTTGTCTGGATGATACTGTTTTTTGTGCGATTTCCGCATTTCTTTTGGCTGTCTCTACTCCTGTCAGAGCTGCGTCCAACGATTGCTGTGCTGCTTCAATAGCCAGCTTTTGTCTTACAATATCCTCCGCACGTGTGCCTTGGTTTAATAAGGACTCTCCCGCTTGCGCGGCTTGAATGTCCAATTGCCCCTGTTTTTCTGAATTCGAAATTTTCTCCGACTGATTTTGCAACCCGTCTTTAGCCTGTTTTATTTTCACATCAGCCTGTGCGATATCCGTTTTTAATTTCTCAATTTGCAAATCAAGGTCTACAGGATCGAGGGTCATGAGCACATCCCCTTTTTTCACCTGTTGTTCTTCCCTCACCTCAATCGTGTTTACTCTTCCCCCTACGCCCTGAAAAGCAACATTCACGGTATCTGCCGTAAGCAGTGTATTTTTTTGTTGGGCTGCCATACTCACAGCATCCTTGCCGCTCATTGCCATTAGCGTACCCCCGGTACCTAACGCGACAACAAGTAAAACGTACACGATGATCTTTTTGTTCATTACAATAAACTCTCCTTCATGATGATTTAGCCAATGATAGTTAAAAATAATAGTCAAAAACAAATAAGGAGCCTGATAGTACGACGTCTAACTATTTAAGCCGGGAAATTTGATTATTCCTGTTTTATCCGTTCAACACCTGAGGAAAGCTTCTGTAAGAGTGTTGCAAAAAGATCATGATCCTCCTGCGTAAATTCATTCATCAAATCAGCAAAAAGCTGCATAAACAACGGAATTCTTTCCGTCATTAACTGTTTACCTTCATTAGTCAAGGAGATTGCAGTCATACGTCGATCCGTCAGCGTACTTCTCCGGATGATGCCGTCTCGTTCCAGCTTATCAATTACACTGGTTACTGTTGAACGAGTAACTCCTGAATATTCAGCCAGCTCGGATGGAGTCAATGCACGTTCATGAAGAAACAATGGCATTAAAATTTTCAGGTTGCCTACAGACAGCCCATATTCCGACAGTCTGGAAGACACTCCATTGTACACTTCATGCGCTGCCTGCACGAAAAGTACCAACGTATTCAACGATTGGGAGTCCGCATTTGGAAACTTTTCTGCCAATAAATTTATTCTCTTGGGATCAGCATTGATATTAAAATCAGAATTCAATCTGAAGCTCCCCCTCTGTAATTAGTAACCATACTATACGTCGTCAAATAGTTATGAGTCAATACCTTTTTTTGTTCGCCTAAATAAAAAAGGTCTCCATGCTCCTTTTTAGGAGTCAAGGAAACCTTTCTACCTTTAGAAAAACCGTCCCTTTTTCAGTACCAGTGGAATTCCGCCAATGATGAACAGATAGCGGAGATCCACAATTTTTTTCAATTGTGCGGCCACCCAACCTTTTATTTTGCGTTTGCCCACCACGGCGACGGCTTCCCCTTTTCCAAGAGAAGCAACCGTCCCTTTGTTGGAAAATACGAACTTGTGCAGCTCCTTTTTGCGAAGAGTAGCGGCCAGATTCTTGGCACAAAGAACCCCTTGCTGCATCGCAATTTGGGCAGTCGGTGGATAAGGACGTCCTTCGGGATTAAACATCAGGGAGCTGTCCCCGATAATAAAAATATCATCGTGGCCCGGTGCACGCAGAAAATCGTCGATTTTCACCCTTCCGCGCATCACTTCGAATCCGGCTTTCTCGATTAATCCGTTCCCACGGATCCCTCCCGTCCAGACCACCGTGCAGGCTTCGATTTTCTCCCCCTCACCAACGATTACACCATCCTGCAAGCATTCCTTAATCGGAATTCCAATGCGGAAGGTGACCCCTTTATGCTTAAGGACGTTCATCGCATACTCCACCAGCTCAGGATCGAACCCTGGCAGCGCCGTAGGAGCTGCCTCGACGTTAATGATTTGAATCCGGTTAAAATCGATGTCATAGGCTCTGGCCAGCTGTGGCAATCGATCCGCCAATTCTGCTACAAACTCAATGCCGCTAAAACCAGCGCCTCCTACGACGAAATTGAGGCGACCTGGTTTACCGTCATTTTTATACAGGGCCAGCTGGTATTCAATATGCTCACGAATCAGGCGAACCGAGTTAATACTGCGAATCGTCAGCGCGAACTTATCCATTCCCGGAATACCGAATGTTTCTGGCTCGCCGCCTAATCCAATGACCAAATAGTCATAGGAGAGTGATCCATCCTCCAGCACGATTTTTTTCTCCTTCGGTATGATTTCCTTAACCGTTCCTTTGACTAAATCCACCTTGAACTCATCGATTAGCTGGGCAATCGGAATCCTTGAATGCTCAATCGTATCCGTACCTGCCGCAGGCATATGAAGATGTGTCGTAATATAGTGGTAATCATGTCGATTGATCAGTGTGACATCCGCCTCATTGTGCTTGAGCTCCTTTTGCAATTGCTGAGCCGTCAATATACCGCCATATCCGGCGCCCACAATGACAATTTTGGGAATACTGCTCATGCTTCTACCCCTTCCGATATACATAATCATTAATTATTCAAAGCTGTTCTCTCAAAACGGTTAATTTATACTCACAGAAAAGTCTTCATCAAATATTAATCGCTTTAACTTTGCAAGCGGAACCCAGCAGTTTATAATGATAAACAGTGAATCATGCGTTCGGCGGCTATCTGAACCTCTATGCGGCTGATTCAATATCTACAAATCCCATACTATCCCTTTCGGAGGTGTTTTTAGAGTGACAGATCAATCTACAGGTGCGGAGATCCGCGATCTGATTATTATCGGAGGCGGTCCAGCCGGTATTTTCGCCGCTTTTTACGGAGGAATGCGTCAGGCATCCGTCACCTTAATTGAAAGTATGCCCCAACTGGGCGGCCAGCTTGCAGCCCTTTATCCTGAAAAATATATCTATGACGTCGCTGGCTTTCCTAAAGTGACTGCACAGGAACTGGTTAACAATTTGGTTCAACAAATGAACCACTTTAATCCAGAGGTGCAGCTAGAAGAGAAAGTCGTATCATTAGAGAAAAAGGAAGAACGCCACTTCATCGTAAAAACAGACAAAGGTGGCGAGTATCATGGTAAAGCGGTTATTATTACCGCTGGTGTGGGTGCTTTCGAGCCGCGCAGACTGGAGCTTCCAGGTGCCGAACGTTTTGAAAAAACGAACCTGCATTACTTTGTCAGCGACCTGAGCAAATTTGCAGGCCGAAAAGTGCTAATTAGCGGTGGTGGTGACTCTGCTGTAGACTGGGCACTTATGCTGGAACCGATTGCAGAACAGGTTACATTGATTCACCGCCGTGACAAATTCCGTGCGCATGAACACAGTGTCGAAAACCTCCTCGCTTCCAAAGTAAACGTTATTACACCAACGGAAATTACAGAATTGCATGGAGAAGACACAATTACGAAAGTCACTCTTGCTCATGTAAAAACCAAAGAAACACAGGAAATCGAAGTGGACGATGTGATCGTTAACTTTGGATTTGTATCCACACTTGGCCCGATTGCTGAATGGGGAATTGAAATCGAAAGTAACTCTATCGTGGTCGATTCTCGCCAGGAAACTAATATTCCCGGCATTTTCGCCGCTGGGGACATTACGACCTATCCAGGCAAGCTCAAGCTGATTGCGGTCGGCTTTGGTGAAGCTCCTACGGCAGTCAACAACGCCAAGGTCTATGTAGATCCAGATGCCAAGTTATCTCCTGGTCACAGCAGTAACATGAAATTGTAGTCTAGTTTAGACTATGACAAAAAAGGGTATTTTACTCCAAATTTGAATCTTTGGAGTGAAATACCCTTTTTTACGGTGTGCCTATTCGTTGCAGTGATTGTCCGTAAAGTCATCCGAACCCTGAATGACTTCACAGTCGCAGTACGAGAGCTTGTCCGGTCTAATGAAGGACTACGGCTGTATTCATCTCTAACTTTCTTTTGTGAATCTCAGCCAGCAACAGTGCAATGAAGTCACATTCAAGTTTAAGCTCGATTGCCATCTGATAGGAATCCAAAAGCATTTCATCCGTCAGCATAGCCATCCTCGACACAACCTTTCCTTTTATTTCAAAATCTATTCTATCAAAATACCAAAATCGGAACAAGCGTTCTGTTATCCACAGTCAATTGTGGAAATCCTGTGTATAAATTGTTGGTAAGTGTCGTTAACCCATATATGTGACAGGGGATAATGTGGACAATATTTATACACAGAATTTTGACGCTCGAACACAAAAAAAATATTTTTATTATTTATATAAATATATTATATTTAGCGTCTTGTTAATAGATTATATTGGAATTTTTTTAAAGAAATCAGAAATTTATTGAGGTCTTGTATTAACCTCTAAAATCCATACCCGTCCACTCTGATCAAGCCCGTAATCAAATCCCAGTTGTCCGATCCCAGGAAATCTTCTTTCCAGTACAGGAATACAGCGCTGTGTAAGTTGAATGATTTCTCGCCGCTTTTGAATAGCAAGCCGCCGGGGATATATCATCCGAAGCGCCTCTGTTCCCTTCAGCAAAGTTCCCCCTTTGCACAGATTTGTAATGACCAGTCCGGGACGAGCATGACGTGCAACCACCGCACGAAAATCCCATCTCTGCCCTTCCTTCACGACTTTGACTCGATAGTCGACAGGTCTACCTTGAATACTTGCCAGTTGGATGCCTTGTTGAATGAGATATGGACGTTGGATTCGGAGCTTATTGATTCCGAATACAAGTGCTCTAAAATGACTGAACCGATGTGTATGCTCCATACGCGTACAGGCGTATCCTCTACGCTCCTTTGCCACACGCATGACTCCGATTCCTCCGCCTCCTTTTACAGGTTTTATAAATACAAAAGCATGCCGCCGCAGCATCATGCGCAATTGATCTTCACTATATAGACAGGTTTCCGGTATATAAACGGCGGTATGTGGATGGTGCAGCAGCGCCTTCGTCTTTAGCCATTTGCTTGCAAGTTGTCTCATCTAACCCTCTCCTTTCGCCGTCAGGTATACTTATACATACTCAACAGGAAGGTTCTATTCTTGGATGATTGTCGGCGGCATGTGTCTATTTCGACAAGATCATGGCGAACGGTAGCATGCACCGAACATCACTGGTACAATGACAATAATCTACTACCATTTGCACGGAGCGGCGGAAATTACCGGCAAATCGTTTTTTCAACAAGGAGGTCAACTCATGAATAGCAAAATTGGCATCATGGATATTGGCTCAAACTCCATACGTCTAGTGATCTATGAAATGACAGAGACAGGAGCCTATCGAATTGTGCAGGAATGCAAAGAAGCTGCCCGACTGAGCGAAAAGGTTGGGGCCAACGGCCGTATGGAACGGGAGGCGATTCGAAGCATCGCTCCATTGCTGCGCCAATTTATGGCGGTATGCCATATGCACGGGGTTGTCCGTATGCGTGCAGCAGCAACAGCAGCCATCCGCAATGCCACGAATTCGGACGAAATCGTCCAATGGATCGCGGAGGAGACAAATTTAACACTGGAAATACTGAGCGGAGAGCAAGAAGGCTATGCCGGTTTTCTGGGAGTAGTGAACACTATGAATGTGAGTGATGGAATCATTATTGACATCGGGGGTGGCAGTACCGAAATTACGTTGTTCCGCGATCGAGAACGACTGCATACTGTGTCATTTCCCTTTGGCGCCGTCAATATGAATTGGCGCTTTGGACGTGAGGTCAAGAATGGCGAATGGTCTCCTCAGCAGATTGAGGAAATGGAGAGCTTTGTCCGTTCTTCCCTGCAAAATCATGATTGGATCTTCTCCAATCCGGGTCTGCCATTCATCGGGCTAGGTGGAACCCTGCGTACTTTGGCTAAAATCAATCAGAAACGACTGGATTACTCACTTCCTGTGACGCACCATTACGAAATGACGATAGAAGATGTCGATTACTTCTATGGCAGTCTGCCCCATCTGCCCTATGAAAAACGCAAAAAAACAGCCGGCCTGTCCAAGGACAGAGCCGACATCATTGTACCGGGTCTTATTATATTGAAAACGATATTTGAAGCTGCTCAAGGCTCCGCGTATTTAGTCAGTGGAGCGGGTCTGCGAGACGGCCTATTTCATGAGCTGGTCAACGCTGAACAGCCCGTGGTAGCTAATCCGCTTATCACATCCATTCGCAATATCCTTTCGTTTGCTGTCCCGGTTAGCGAAGCGCATGTCAAGCGGGTTAACGAGTACGCCGTCCGGCTCTATGACACATTAGCTGGCGGAACCTCAGCTGCTATGGACAAACGCTTGTTACTGACCGCAGCAACTCTTTACAAAACGGGAGCTGCCTTGAATTACTATCATTTCCGCCAGAATTCCGTGTTCTGGATCTTACATGCAGGCATTGGCGGTTTATCCCATAGGGAAACGGTACTAGCCGCGTTGATCGCGGATTACCATCCCAAGAACCGGACACCCCGTTTGCTACGCACACATGCGGATATTTTGGAGCCTTCCGACGAGGAACGTGTACATCGGCTCGGCTCGCTGCTCCAGCTCGCAATTGGCATGGATCGGAGTGAGTCCGGAATGATTAGCAGCATCAATCCCACTACAGGGGATGATGCACTGCATCTTCGTCTGGAAAGCAAGAGTGAACCCATATTAGAACAACGGGAGCTAGAATCAGTTGCCAAAGATTTCCAAAAATCATGGAATCTTACATTGTCGTGGTCCATTCTACCTTCTTCCAATTTCTAACCTTCATCGCTTCAGATTGGCTCCTGATGGGAGCCTCTTTGTCGTTTCTGGACACAAATTGATAGCTGCCGTTAGGCATAAGCTGGCGTGCCTTCACATTATCTCTTAACGATAAATGCAGAATATCTGCCAGCATTTCTTTGATTCCGTCATCATAAATCGGGCACATCAGTTCAATTCGGCGGGTCAAATTTCGCGTCATCCAATCCGCACTGGACAGAAACAACTCGGAATTGCCTCCATTTTCAAAATAAAACAATCTGGAATGTTCCAGGAAGCGGTCTACAATACTGATGACACGTATGTTCTCGCTGAATCCTTCCACACCCGGACGCAAACAGCAGACCCCTCTAATGATAAGATCAATCTTCACACCTGCTTGGGAAGCCGCATATAGTTCATCGATCATCTCCTGATTGGATAAGGAGTTGATCTTGGCAATAATCCGGGCGGGCTTACCTGCCAATGCTTGCTCAGCTTCCCTACGGATGAGTTCAAACAGCTTGTTCTTCATTCCCGTTGGAGCCACCGTAAAAGCTTGCAAAGTCTTGAGCGCAGAGAATCCCGTAATTTCATTAAACAGTTCGGAGGCATCCTCGCCAAGTACCGGATCCGACGTAAACAATCCGATATCTGTATACACGCGCGCCGTGCTTTCATTATAATTGCCTGTGCCTACGTGCACATATCGTTTGAGTGCGTTGCGCTCATGGCGTATGACAAGAATGATTTTGGCGTGCGTCTTCAAGCCAACCAGCCCATACACTACGTGACAGCCTGCTTTTTCAAGCGTACGCGCCCAGGCAATATTACGTTCCTCGTCAAAACGGGCTTTCAGCTCCACCACCACCGTTACCTGCTTGCCCGATTCGGCCGCACGTGCCAATGCCGGAATCAGCTTCGATTCCCCGTTGACACGGTACAGGGTCATTTTGATTGCCATCACATCCGGGTCCTCTGATGCCTCAATGATAAAATCAGTTACCGCATCGAATGATTCATACGGATGGTACACGAGCACGTCCCGTTTGCGAAGCACGTTGAAAATATCCTCTTGCGGGGGCAGTTCTTCCGGATACAGTGGTTTGATTGCCGGAAATTTCAAATGCGAATACCCCTCCAAATGATCGGCAAAAGACGACAAAAACGTCAGATCCAACGGCCCGTCCATCTCAAACACATGATCGAACAGCTTGAATTCGCGTTGAAGCTCCATCAGGGCATAGGGATGAATCCCTTTTTCTACTTCCAGTCTTACCGGCGCCCCCCGTCGTCTTCGACGCAGCTCTTTTTCAATCTCTTCGAGCAAATCTTCGATCTCTTCTTCATTAATGGACAAATCGGAGTTACGCGTAACACGAAAGGCATGAACCGCCTCCGGAACATATCCGGTGAACAGCGTTTGAATGTGATGCTTGATTAGTTCCTCAATTAAAATAAATGATTTCTTCTTGCTGTTCGACCGCAAAGGCACCGTAACAACACGTGGAATATTCGAAGGCACCTGCACAATGGCAAAAAGTGGTTTATCCTCCTCCGTATCTCCGGGACGTCTCAAGACGACCGCTAAATATACGTATTTATTGTGAACGAGTGGAAAAGGACGGCTCTGATCGACCGCCATCGGCGTGAGCACCGGAAATATAATTTCATGAAAATATGCATCCAGCGACTTGCGCTGTGTCGTATTTAAGTCTTCATATTCGAACAGTAAAAGACCCTTTTTCGTCAAGAGGCGAGAAATATCACGATAGGTCCGGTATTGTTCCGATACCATTGAGACGGTACGCTTGATCAGGCGTTTGTACAAACCGGAGGGGGTATATCCCGTAAAATCCTTTTGCATAAAACCCGCCTTGATCTTCTCGCGCGTTTCTGCAACACGAACAGCCATAAACTCATCCAAATTGCTAGATACAATCGCCAAAAATTTGGCTCTCTCCAGCAACGGTGTATCTGCATCCTGAGCTTCCTGAAGCACACGGCGATTAAATTCAATCCAGCTTAAATCTCGGTTAAAGTAACGTTCTGACCCGGCTTTATCCTTATTCTGACTCTCTATCAACATATGGCCTCCATCAATTCATGCAGTATAGTTACCCTTTATTGTACTATTAGATGAAACGCACTAGCATCACAGCTGTGTAAACGCAATGTAAAATGTGTGTAAACACAAACTGGATGTTTGAAAAGGTCAATCGGATGCTTTACAAAAATAGCATTAAGCGGTACAGTGTTTACGTCTGTTTCATAGAGTAGATTGACGAACCGTTCCTTTTTCAGTTGTTTATGTTCATTATGATGTGTAGTAACCACTTAGAAGCCACGTTCAATTGCTGATTTTTAAATGGCATGATATAGGGAGGATTTACGTTATGGAACCCAAGAAAACGCCACGCGTACTGCAAAAAAACATCGAATTTTTCACCGCGGCGCTATCTCAACACCTCGTTTCGGTCTGGCAAGAGGACCCTACAGGTGTATACTGTGAGATTGGCTGTGGATATATCGAGTTATTCAGTAGCGAGATGATTCGGGTGCGCAATCAAGATGGAACCCCAAGCCATTATGACCGGAATATTACCATGTTTCAGTTAATCACGAAGGATCAGCCGATATAATTATTATATGCTATGCCTGCGCTGTTCTTCCAGATTAGAATTGTTTTATGTTACAATTACCGATTTTCATATCTGCTGAATCCTGCAGTTTTTCCAAAAAGCGCCTCAGAGCGCTTTTTTTGTCGACTTTTTTTGAACATCGTTTCGAAAAGCAGTATGATAAGGGAGCATATTACCTAAATTTAAAGGGGAATCAACCGATGGAGCATACAACATCAGATGGACGCATCCTGGTTATGACCGCGGTTGAAGGCGAACGGGAAGCTGTACTGCGGGGCCTGAAAGGCGATACCCGTTTTGTGGTCGAGCTGGCTGGCGTGGGCGCACCGTCCGCAGCGGCTTCAACCGCGCTAGCACTGGCGGCGGCTGGTGACTACCGGCTGGTTATCAGCGCCGGAATTGGTGGCGGCTTCGTGGAGGTCGCTGCACTGGAAAGCGTCGTTGTTGCTGACGCGATCATTGCTGCCGACCTGGGTGCCGAGACGGCAGAGGGCTTCAGCAGCGTGGACGAGCTGGGTTTCGGCTCAAGCCGAATTGCCGTGAATGTTGCCACCGCGCAGCGATTCGTTCAGGCGTTGCGTGCCGCTGGACAGACAGCTGTCGCGGGGCCGATCCTGACCGTCTCTACGGCCACCGGTACGGCGGCAACAGCGGAACAGCTGGCCAAGCGCGTTCCCGGAGCTGCTGCCGAAGCGATGGAAGGCTACGGCGTAGCCGTGGCGGCAAATAGGCTGGAACTGCCGACGATGGAAATCCGCACGATTTCCAATGCTGTCGGTCCACGTGACCGTGCAGCCTGGCAGATCAAAGAGGCTTTGCAAGCGTTGGAAGCCGCATTTTCTACATTAACGGAGGTTATATAGATGCAAATTGCTTTTTCACCTTGTCCTAACGACACTTTTGTCTTCCATGCCCTGGCGCATGGATTGATTCCGGGCGCACCCGCGCTGGACATTACATTTGCCGATATCGACATCACCAACAATCTGGCGATCACACCAGACGGACTCGATATCATGAAAATTTCGTATGCTGCACTCCCTTGGGTGCTAGATGAATATGCCCTGTTGCCTTGCGGGGGCGCACTGGGCCGGGGTTGTGGGCCGCTCGTGCTGACCAGGGAAGGTTCCACGATCGAAGGCCCGGAAGCCCTGTCTGGCAAGCGTGTAGCCGTTCCGAGTGAACGTTCCACTGCCTATCTGCTGTTCCGCCTGTGGGCAGCCAAGCATGTGCCTGGGGGTGTCGGCGAGATCGTCGTGATGCCGTTCGACCAAATCATGCCTGCTGTCCGTGACGGGGAGATAGATGCCGGACTGGTTATTCATGAAGCACGGTTCACGTATCCGTCCTACGGACTTAGTAAGCAAGTCGATCTGGGGAACTGGTGGGAAGAAGATACAGGGCTGCCGATCCCGCTCGGAGCTATCATTGCCCGCCGTACGCTAGATCTGGATGCGATCACAAACTGGATACGCGCCTCTGTCGAATATGCTTGGAAGCATCCTGAAGCTTCGCGTGAATATGTATTGTCTCATGCGCAGGAACTTTCACCCGATGTCGCCCAATCGCATATCGACCTTTACGTAAACGATTTTACCGCCAATCTGGGCGACAGCGGATATGCCGCCATCGAAGCTTTGCTTGGTCTCGCTGCGCAGGAAGGGCTGGTACCTTCGTTTGATTTAGCCCAACTGCGCCCTACTTCCACAACAACACGTTAAAAGGGACAGACATGCCATGCATGTTTTCATGCTGAATAGAGTAGTTTAAACATATAAAACCTCCCGAACGAGCACATGGCCTAGCCAGGCGCCCCATTCGGGAGGTTTTATCATTTCATATGGCGAATCCTCATTCGGACTCGCTTGATCCTTATTCTTAGTTCTGTTCCTGCTCCACAACCTCGGTCTTAAATACGTTATCCAGTTTGGTACCCAATCTTTTGACCAGCGGCACCTTGATATCCCGGCTCAGCTCCTTGAAAAAAGCGTCCATGTCACAATTAATCTTATCCAACACGACCTTCACGGTACCCTCTTCCAAGATCTGCTCATTCAGATCCTCCGGTACGGTAACCGAGATATCATACTTCTTGCTTAACGTTTTAATGTAGCGGGTAAAGATTTCGATAAGCTCCTCATTGTTGAACTTCTCAACTGCAACTTGCCCTTTGTTAGTAAATTTCAAATTCACTCTCACGTTAGCATTTCCCCTTTTCCTTTTGACCATTTATTTTGGATAAACGTTGAACCTTTCAGAGGCTCTTCAAAGAAAGGGCCTTACCGGTCGTTTTAGACTCTTGTCCTTTGATATACTAAGTATAACACATTAAGGCCGTTTTCATTTCCCAACTTGTCGTTTTATGATAAAAAATGATACAATTTGCGCATTTTCAGCATAAATTCTTTCTTTTCATGCCAATCATTAGAAATAGTTTATACACAAATACACAAAAAAACGCCTATCTCGCAAAAGAAAGACGTTTCCGTATAGATGCCTAAGTGGTATGCATTTACAGAGGTTTCGTACATTCCCAACCGTGTGAACGATACTCACGCACAGCGTCTCGTATATCCTCAATATCATCAGAATGCAGCAAAACGGCAGGTAGAATTACCCAATATTCATTCTCCGCTAGATCAATAAATACGTCCTCGACATCGTAATATTGCATATCGCCAAATGCCGTATCCCTAATTTTCTGTCCAACCAAAGGTGTAAACTGGGAATCAAATGTTTTCATCACCTTCGTATATTCCTTCACGCCCGTTGCCGAGATCTGCTGTGAAATAATGACGCTCAATGCTGTTACCTCCCTGACCTAATAATGCTCATTATACCCTTCTCTCAGACCTTCTACAAAACCTTGTGCAAAAAAAATCATAAAAATCAATAGGCCGATGCCAATAGCTACGGAGCTGATTACGATAATGAAGATACCCTGCGTGTCTCTTTGTTCCATCTTTTTAGTCAAAATTCCGAAAACAAGACCTATGATCCCCAACAAGCCTCCAACGACAAAAAAACTAAATACGAACCCCAAACCTGCAAAAATCCAGCCAAATAGAGCGAGCACCCAGCCCTGCGGCTGTGGCTCACTCTGTTTCATCTGCCAGCGTTCCCTCGCTGTAGGTGTATATCTGTCCATTCCTTAGCTCCCCCGCTCATTGCATCTCTTAAGAAAAAAATTCGCTCGCCTTCTCCCGATGGACAGGCTTGATATGCATGTCCAACACTTTCAAAGCTGCCAGCACAACCCCCGCATCATCTGTAAAACCCAACATTGGAATAACATCTGATATAGCATCTAATGGAGAAATAAAATACGCCAAGGCTCCGAATGCTACCCCTTTGGCATACAGAGGCGTTTCAGGATCTATCGCACAATAGTACATAGCCACCGCATCCTTCACAAAGGGAACTTTTCCAGCCGTGGACTTTACCTTGTTGAAAAATCCCTTTTTCACCTGTTCTTCCTGTTTTGGATCATACTTGGCTTTGGTTACGTCAAAATCCTTCATAGGTTCCTCCTCTTGCTGACTGGTGAGTTTGAAAGTGCCACCTTCCCGCTTACCAAGCGGATAATTTTGAACCGTCATTTTCACTAACTCAACAGACTTATAGTCATATTTTACTATGACCTCCTTTGATATTCTAGTATATTTTTCCTATTCCTTGCTCCTATGTATTTGTACATGCTTTTGCTTACGATTCCAGAACAAACTAAACGACCTTTCCCATTAGAATTTCGAGAAAAGGCCGTTACTAAAACAATATGAATCTTTTACTGTTTACCGTTGCTATAAATCGTGCTTAACTTGGATGTTGCTCTGATGCCATTCGGACCTTCAATAATGGCACGTCCTTGTTCAGTATAGCTCGATCCTGCCCAGTCGTTTGACATATCCAAATATTCTAGACCTGATCCATTTCCTTTCCAAGACCATCCGAGATAACCTACACCTTTTTGTTGGGCATAACTCATAATGGTGGCCTCGTCAACATCACCATTTGTATGCTTGATTCCGAATTCTCCAATGATGAGAGCTAGATTTTTGTTTAATACATTGTCAATATTGCTTTTTACTGTTTCGGCATTTCCCCCAGCGTATTCGTACATATGAATGGAGAACATCGTATTTTTAAGCGGATCGGCATCAAACACTTGCGTTCCGTAGTCAAAAATCGACTTCGGATATTGCCCCCACCCAGCGGCGTCAACCATAATGGTATTTTTGATGCCAGCATTTCTTAGCTTTGGAATAACTGATTTATACCCCTGTGCCCAGCCGTTCCCATCCCAAGTACCAAACCATTCATTCGCGATGTTGAGAATGACTGTATTTTCTTTTCCAATCAGTGCACTTTTCATTTCAATCCAGTAATCTGCGATTTTATTCAACACAGCAGCATTATCATTTCCCGTACCATCATGTACTTCAAGGATAACAACCAATTTGTTTTGTTCTGATAAAGTGATCAGGTTTTGCAACGCTGACAAATCATCTTTCGTCCATTGTTGACCGTCAGACAGCACGATTCTAATCGTGTTCGCTCCGGTTTTGGCAATTGCAGGTATCGCAACCGACTCTTGACCTTTGTACCAAGTGTAAGCGTGATTAATTCCTCTCATGACAAAGGGATTTCCGTTGCCATCATAAAGCGTCGTACCTTTAACATAAAATCCTGTATTTTGAGAGGAGTCGGAACTTGTTGTTACTTTTAAGACATTACTTGGTTCCGAAATATTGCCTGCTGCATCTTTCGCTTTTACAGTGAAGTTGTAGGATGTGTTCGCAGTGAGACCCGTCACTGTATAACTTGTTGTGGTGCTCGTGCCTACCAGATCTGTTCCGTTATAAATAACGTAGCCAGTTACACCTACATTGTCTATTGAGGTCGTCCATGTAAGAGTGACAGATGTGCTCGTCTTGGATGAGCTTTGGAGGTTTGTTGGGGCGGTTGGAGGTGTCGTATCTGTTGTCGTATCAATCTGTGTGAATCTCCACCTTTGCTGAGCGCTACCGTTGTCGGCCCATTGTTGAACGTTTGCACCGTCATGGGTATAACCACCGACAACATCCAATGCTTTACCACTAGATTGCGAGATCAGCTTATAATATCCACCACCAACGTCAATGATTTTCCATTTTTGCTGAGCGTTCCCGTTGTCTGTCCATTGTTGAACGTTCGCTCCGTCATGGGTATTACCACCGGCTACATCCAATGCTTTGCCACTAGATTGCGAGATCAGCTTATAATATCCACCACCGACGTCAACCACTCTCCACTTCTGTTGCTCCTTTCCGTTATCGGTCCATTGTTGAACATTCGCTCCGTCATCCTTTGATCCCCCTTCAACTTCCAGGCTTTTTCCGCTATGCTGTGCAGTAATTTTGTAAACAGCATCTGAAATAATATCCGATTGGGCAGACGGTGTTGAATCAAGCGCTAGATTAGTAACTCCATCATTGTTAGCGCTTACAATCATGGTCGGCAATATATAAACAAGCATACTCAACGAGATCAAACACGACAATAACTTCTTCATTTTGTAACCTCCAGGTAACCAGCGTTACAATTCACCGTTTGCTCGAAGTTTCCAACATTTCTATTTAACTGCATCTCGACTTACCCCTCTCCCTTAGCTTATATATTCAAATTTCCATCCCTTAGGCACGTACTACGATCTCTCCCTTCCGGCCATAATTCGGAAAAGAAAAAAGAACCAAAAAGAGCTCTATCCTAATATTAGGTAAACGTTTTCAATTATTCCAAACTAATTATGTGATTGGGAAATGAATTCTTACTCATTCTAGTTTACGTTATACTAAATGTCAATTGTTAGCATAACAAAAATACGTAAAATACAATCATTATAAAAAACAAACATCCTATAAACATAACAAATTAGTGATATTGAGTACCACGTTTCTTTTATCACCTCTTTTTTTGCTCTAAAATATTATATTCATTGAATTCTTTACATAAGAACGAGAACTATAAAAAAACAAAAAAAAACCTTTAACGTCATTTTGTTAGTTTAATGTTTTTTATAACAGTACATCTTGTTAGCTAATTTGGTACGACAAACCTCTTTGAAAATCATAGTCAAAAAAAGCACGCTATATTGGTGCTTCCAATATGCGTGCATGAAAGAAGTTATTGAAGTTCTTCCTGATCCATCGCCCCCGTTAATCCTCAAATGTCTCACCGTTCTGATACTTGGTTGATAACTCTATTCTTTCTTTAATATTTACCAGATACACACTGCCTGCAATCAGCACCAGTCCCACAACAAACGTCAAAGTAAGTGATTCCTTGAGCATTACCATACTAAAGACCGTGGACAACACCGGTATCATAAACGTATAGGAGCCGACGGTTCCTGCATCTCCGTTATCGATCAGTTTAAAATAAATCATCCAGCCCATCGCAATCACGAATATCGAAATAAACAATAAAATCGCGATAAAGGAGGTAGTCCAGTGAATATCGCTCCATTTCTCGGTCGTAAATCCAATCCCATTGAGTATGATCCCCCCAAAAATGAGCTGCATCGTCACCGCCCAAATGGAGTCCAATTGATTGCTTTTTTTCTTCATATAAATCGTTCCGAGCGCCCAGCACAGTCCTGAAGCTAGCCCCAACACAATGCCCAGTACCGACAAATGCCCTGCCATCCCACCAGAGCTAATCACGATCACCCCGCCAAAACCCAGTACCAGTCCAATGACCTTCAGGGGAAACATACGCTCCCCCAACCACATCCAAGAGAATAATCCCAACAAGATCGGCTGAAGGAACACTAAAGTGGAAAATAACCCAGCAGGCAAATAACGTAGCCCTACCGTCTGCAAGCCATAGTAGCCTGCAATATTAAATATGGCCAGCACAAGATAAGTCCACGCATTCTGTCTAAAGCGCAAGGTTTCCCGGTGACGCATAGCGAACAATAGCAGAATCACACCACCCAGTAGGGTACGGATTCCTGAAAAAAATATCGGCGGTGTATCTGGCAAAGCCAGCTTGGTCAACGGCCAGTTGATCCCCCATACCATCACTAATATCAAGACAAGCCACAGTGTAGCTTTAGGTGTTAATTTTTTCATAGATATCTTCTCTCCCTTAGATTTTCATCGTTCATTGCTACCGACTAAAATCTGAATAGCCGTTTGCAAAGTTTTGCTTTACTAGCGTATACTGTGATCACTAATAAATAAAATGAATGTTTTCAATAAGGGAGATAACTTTTCACTTATGACCATTACTCAAATTATGATCTTCGTTCGCGTAGCTGAAACGCTAAGCTTCACCCAAACTGCCCATGAGCTGCATATGACGCAGCCCGCGGTCAGCCATGCCATCGCCAGCATCGAAAACGAGCTGGATGTCCAGCTATTGCTGCGCGACCGAAAAAAAGGAGTGCTGCTGACCGATATCGGGAACAAGGTACTGCTGCAATTCCGTATGATGCTGCAAAGCATGGAAAAGGTACAGCAGCAGGTGGCTGCTGAAAAAGGTCTAGACGTGGGCACGATCACGATCGGTGCCTTTCCTTCTGCCTCAGCCTATTTTCTGCCCCCGATTATTCATCATATTCGTCAGCATTATCCGAACCTTGTTTTCGACCTACATGAAGGCTCCACGAATGAAGTCAAGGAGTGGGTGCATACCAGAGAAATCGAAGCGGGTATCATCCTGTTACCAGACCCTCAGGTAGATGTCATCCCTTTATGTCAGGATGACATGGTTATTCTCCTGCCAGACGGTCACCCTCTACAATCGCACAACAAAATCGCCATTCGAGACTTGAATGAGCAGGATATGATCTTTTGTAAAGGTGGACATGAGGTCGCCATTATGGAAGGTTTTGAACGCGAACAAAGTCAGTTGCAGGCACAATTCATTACTCATAATATCAGCACCTTGGTCAGCATGGTTCGACAAGGACTGGGTATGGGCATTGTCTCTTCACTTGCCTTGTCCACGTTCCCTCATAATCTGACCATCAAGGAGACTTCACCTCTGATCACACGGCAAATCGGTATCGCTGTACCATCTCTGCATAATGCTTCACTTGCTGTACAGTTATTTGTGCGAACCGCGCAGGAGCTATTTACGGATTCGAAGCAGTAGAAGCATTGGATCATGATCATAAGGAGGTCTATTCATATGCAGAGAAATCAAATCATTCGACCAAATAGCTAAATTTCTAACCCATTTCAGGTGGTTTTAGGGAAAGACGGAAACAATTCGTGGGGCCGAAATAATTGGTTGCCTATGCTGGACTACGACAAAGAGCAAATCAAAAATTAAAGGTCTATTAAGAAAAGAAAAAGAAAGAAGGCAAGCCTTACAAGGTAGCTCGGATCGCCTGCGCCAACAAGCTTATACATCACATATAATGCATTAATTCCACTGGTATATTATTCTAGTGCAGCGGGTAACCTATACTGAACACCTGCAATTTTTAAACTAGGAGGGTTTTGCATGGAACATCTCGTTATTTTGATCAGAAGTTTCTCTGCATTCGTTATCCTCATGCTAATTGGTAGAATATTGGGGAAGCAAACCCTCTCCAATATGAACTTTCACGAATTCGTGACGGCGGTCATATTAGGGGCTATAGCAGCCAACTTTGCCTTTAACGAAAAAATAGAAGTTGTCCACCTATTAATAGCCCTGTCTGTTTTTACAATTACTTCTTATGTTTTATCCAAGTTTTTTTTGAAATTCAGAAACTTTAAGATGTGGACAGAGGGAGCACCCACCGTGCTCATAGAAGGAGGGTTCATTCTCGAAGATAACTTAAAAAAAAATAATATGACATTAGATTCTTTAAATCAACAGCTTCGCCAGAAAGAAATTTTTAATATAGAAGAAGTGGAGTACGCCCTCCTTGAGATTAACGGAAAACTATCTGTTCAAAAGAAAAAGGAACTGCAAGCCGTGACATTAAAAGACCTGCAGTTGAATGCAGGTAATGCCACACAGTTCCCAATTGAGCTTGTAATCGACGGACAGCTTTTACATGGCAATTTAAACTCCAATCATATTCCCGAATCATGGCTGCTGTCTCAACTGAAGGCACGCGACAAAAAGTTAGAGGACGTATTCTATGCCGTTAAAGGCAGCAACGGCCAACTCTATGTGGATGAATATAAGGATAAAATCCAGCATCCAATTGATGTGGAGTAGTATTGACTTTCGATCAATAGTTACCTGAGATTCAACGTAATCAGATAATTGTATTTGGCAGCGTGCTTAAGCTCATCCAAAATGATACCGTACACTGTGTCCTTATAGATGCCAGCAGGCAAACCAAACCAGATGTTGCGATACCGTTCCACCGCACCCAACTCTCCCATCAAGGCGCGCTGTAGACCTTCTGTATAGGATTGCACCCTCTCATATTGCTCACTACTGATGCCTGCAATTTCCTGTCCTGTCAAAGCCCGATACATCTCTCTGAACATTTTATTGTGGCCGCGCTCATCGTTACGGATGCTTTCAATAATAGCCACCTGCTCTTGTGAGGGAGCCAAATTGATCAATTCATCGTAGAACAACTCATCGTTACGCTCCCCTTGTACCGCTTCCTTTATCATTTGTACTGCTTTCGGAAATCCTGTGTTCCAGATAGGTACAAAATTGGCCCGCATATAGTATGAATTTCCCCAGTAAGAAGGTACTTGATACAAGTTTATCTCCTCCCGATGTTAGTTTTTAGAAAGTATATGCGCATCTGCCCATGTCGGTTCCTAACATTAGGAAAAATGACTGTTTCGCACACTCCTAGTCGCCCTTTTCTAGTGAAGTAATGCTAGCGGCTATTTGACTTACCAACATACTCGGTTGATTATACTGATGATAGCTAACACAGGGGAAGAACTCACTAAAAAATCAATTACGATTTGTGTCATAGTTGAAAGTGCTGCATCTATTACTATAAGCTACAGAGAAATAGACGAGGGACTCTTTGACAAACATTAGCTGGTTTTCTTGTCTTAATATGGTCTACTAAAAAATAAAAAAGAGTTTTCCATAAACGGAAAACTCTTTCGCACTTTAAACAATCTGCTTCTATACTTTCTTCAATGTCGGACCAATCCACCAGCCAAATCATCCCATCGCCAAGAAACCTCATGTCCATGGAGATGTAGCCCCCCAAACCACTCGTCGATCCCTTGAACTGCAATACGGTCCACTGATTCATTCAGTACCTCATTACCCAACTCTGTCAGGATTACCTTTCGGTTCAGAAAATCCGGAATTTGTCTGAAATCCAAGCTGGCCTCATCCCCGTCAATGATCAGCAAAGGATGTTCGCCTTGCGCCAAAGCACGAATAAATTTCCAGTATTCGAGATCACCCATCCCAAGCACATGCAGGACGTCAGTTACCTGACGAAACAATTCCAATGGCGTATTCACTCCATTATGAACGGCCTGAAGCGTGGTCTGTTCCACAACGCCAAGACCATTCTGCTCCGAGGGCAGCCGCTTGAGATGCGCTGTGAAAGCTTCATAGGCAAAAGGCAGGCCGGATGCTGCCAATTCTGCCTTCTTGTCTTCCAGCAGATTAGCCATTTGAACAGGATCAGGAGAAGCGTACGCCTGCCAAAGCTTGCTTCCGAGTTCCATTTCTTGCCGCCCAATAGTCCGCCAGGTCCCGGATAATGTTTGAAGCTGTGCCGGAGTGAGCTGTCCCAGACCATGAAACCGTTCGATTCCCGGAAACTCCCCAATACAGAGCAGGCTCAGCTTCGTGCGGCCCAGTTTCTGTCTTTTGAACCAGTGGAGCAGATAGGCGAGCATGCTCTGATCAAACAGGTCATGCTCAAACCACAATACGACTTCATCATACTTGATAAATTCACGAAGTTTCTGCTCTTGTTCCTCACAGCTCGTAATATATTTGCTGGCCGGAATACCCATCGTTTCTTCCAGGACCTGGGCCCGCAGTACCCGTTCTTCAGCCCCCGCTGGATTTGTAAATATCGGTCCTGCCGGATATACCTCTCTCCATACAAGCACGTCACCTTGTACAACACCCTGCTTCAACATGTCACCTACAACATCACCGTTAACAATATGTAGCATGTTTTGCCCTCCCTCATACAAATGATTGAACACGGAAACGAGGTCGGCTACCGGGAGTGTACCTTTCAACTTTCGGCGGGCATCGTGCAGCCGCTTCTTAAGCGTCGGGACCGGAGTGCCCAGATAATCGGAAATTTCCTGCAGAGAGTAGCCGTAAAAATAAAACAATCGCAGAGGAACGCGCAGCTTGGCAGACAGTGCCTTCACCGATTGTTGCAGAACTTGGCTCTCCTCCCTACGCTCCGCAATTTCTGCTAAACCCAGTACTCCTCCGGAAACCTGCACAGCCTCATCCAGAGGAAGCATCGAATGATGCTTACGCCGCAGCATCCGCTGGCACTGTCTTACGACAATGGTCTTGAACCAGCCTGGAAAAGCGGACGGGTTCTGTAGCTTCTCCAGATTCTGATAAGCCTCTATGAACGCATCCTGCACGGCATCTTCCGCGAGATGAACATCCTTCAGCATGTCATAGGACACCGCATAGGCCATCCCGCGAAAATGCAGCATCAGCTGACCGAACGCTTCCGCATCCCCTAGCCGCGCCTTTTCAACCCACTCCCTCATACGTTCCTAGCCTCTTTTCTTTCGTGTTCTTAATCTTATGTGCCGGCTCAGTGGGGGAAGGTTACAAATCATGTTGATGGAAAAATGAAATGATTGATAAAGAGCGTCACTGAACACAGCAACCATATTAACAGATTCCTTCTCAATAGAAGCATAATGTAGTTACAGGCTGTTGGTTTTCAACAGAAATATATCATCCTTTATTTTTCACGAGGTTAAGCTCAATATGACTTCGACCATGTAGCCATAGCAGTTCATCCAGTAAAAACGCCAATCCATCCTTACTACGCAAACGCTCGATCAGTTCTGTAACGACCTCCATAATCTCACGCTGTACATTCTTCGCTAGTTGGAGGCCCCCACTTTCCCCATCCACATAAAGATGTGGATGATGCGGTTGTTCTACCTTTCGTACATGTCGCAGACACAGTATCCCATGTTCAAGATAAAAGAAATAGCTACGATCATACAGAACTCCCTCAAATAATTCATACATATGAGGATCATCATCAGGTCCGTATACCATGGCAACTCTTTTCAATTCAATTGGTTCGTTCATAAAAAATAATTCTCCTCCTATTTCATTAATCTTTTGTTAACTAAAAGAACACAAATTAATTTTTATGTATTTAATGTACGACTTCTTATACATATAATACACTTTCGCACAAAATTATTCAACACTTATCGAATAATATGTACGCATTATTGTAATTTAAGTTTGACTTCTCTAATATTTAAGTACATATAATAAGTTGAGGGGGTTTGCTCATGGGATTGAGACCAAGTTATAAACCAATGGAAATCACTCTAATTAAACGAGATAAAACACGAACTTACCTTCGTACTCAATTAGGAATATCACCATCCACTTTGGCGAAAATGTCTAATGGGGAATTTGTAGCCATGAGTGTCATTGCACGTATTTGTGAGGAATTGGACTGTAGAATTGAAGAGGTTGTTGAGTTTAAAAAGGAACAACCATTAGATAAAGAGAAAGAGTGCTAATCCGTTTGGGGATAGCGCTCTTTCTTTAATATACGTATTTGATACAGAACTGTTTAAAAAGGCTCTTCGCTTGGTTTTCTCCCTGTATTATCACTTGTACGGAAGCTTGAACCACAGCCGCCTGACATCCCGGACTCTTCATAATTAATCTCAAAATAAAGGTATATTAGGGAGTTCCGCTCTCTCAATGAATTCATTTTTAGGTACTGAAAATTGTAGTCTTGATTATTAAATGCACTATTTCTGACCTTGAGTACAACATTAATTCAATTACTAATAAGCATAAATAATGAAAATACAATACTTTACAAAGAAGATGAAAACAGCAGGTAAAGGAAAACTTGCTACTTACTTTAATCCGAATATTGTGCGGCTTTACTTATAGCAATATCGTAATCCTGATAAATTTATCATATCACTTTCAACTCAGATTAAAAAACTCTTAATATAAATATATGTTAAAATTTTTTCATAAAATGTTAAGGGAGGAAATAATATGCATCCAATAGATTGTACTGGAAAAGTTTTCATCAAGGAAGAATTAATTCAGGCAAATAATGCGGCAATTAAAGAAGAAAGAAATCGTCAATTGAATGAAGATTTTTTGGATAATCTTCCTAATAATATAAACTTTCCTATCTGCTTAGCACTAGACCATCATAATAAAGGTGAAATACGAGTACAAATAATTTTTGATAGTAAGGGTACAACTGGTTTCTTGGATATGTCAAAGAAAAGGTATGACTTATTGCCCATTGCTTCAAAAGATGAAACCGGAAATGTAATTCTCACTTATCCTAAGGGAAAAGCTCATCCTGATAATAGACCATACCAAGAAACTACTCAAAAAAAATTACTAAGGAACAAAGATTTCAGAAAAAATGTTCTTGAAGCTTACAATTATAAATGCGCAATGTGTGATGTAAAAGCAAAATCTTCCTTAGTAGCCGCCCACATCTATCCAGTACATAAATGCAATGATGATTCTATACAGAATGGAATATGCTTATGTGCTATTCATGATAAAGAGTATGAAATTGGAAATATATGCATAAATTCAGATGGAACCATAATCAATTTTATAAGCGATGAAGGGGTCACTGTTAACTATACGAAAATTTGTCTGCCAGAGAAGCCAGAAAATCACCCTTCACTTGAGAGACTTCAACAAAGATTAGAACTATCCCTAAGTAAAAGAAAGAGAAAGAAACTGATACTAAATCTTTAATGTGAAAAGAGGAGCCAAACAAAAGGGATCCATCTTTCATGGATAATTTAGTTATATTTCTTTATCCATCCCTCATCTAATTGAGCAAATGGGATGTCCAACCATTCTTTTTTCCAATGTTCAAGATACATTGCAGCATTTGAAGAAGCGATGGGGCGCATTGATTTATTTCTTGAACTCAATAATTCTATTGAACCAATTAATAAAATAGCTTCCCCCAGTGTCTAGCTTAAATCATTAAGGTTCGTTCCCTTAATCCTTCAGATTTTTCGTCATACTAACTTCCAGAGTGTATCCTGGATACATCTTATTGTTTAGTGCTGTTTTTCGCACACTTTTTCAAGCATAAAAAACCTCCTGCACTAAGTATAATTTTTCGTTATACTCAAGTTCAGGAGGTTGTAATTAACAATCCAAAATCATTAAATTTAGGGTTGTGTTTACCCAGAAGAATGATTATGAATTACTTTTCTCACCACTGCAATTAACATTCCAATACACATATTCAGTAGAATACATTTCCAATCAATTACTCAAACGAAAAACCTGAATTAACAAGGCTCTTCGTTCGGTTTCCCAGCATCCGTAGCCGTACGGAAGCTTGAACCACAGCCGCATGTAGCTACGGCATTCGGGTTATGAATCGTGAAGCCGCCTGACATTCCAGACTCTTCAAAGTCGATTTCCAGACCGTCCAGGTAGCGGATGCTTTCCTTTTCTACTACAATCTTCATATCCTGTACGTTCATATATATATCCTGATCCGTCTCGTTGTCGTCAAAGCCCATTGCATACGAAAATCCGGTGCAACCGCCCGGCGTAACACCCAGACGTAAAAACATATTCGGCGTTTCCTGCTGCTCCAGCATATCCTTCAAACGCTCAGCAGCGGAATCGGTGATGTTAATCATAGCTCCATCCTCCTCTTTTACTTCATGTTCTCCTTCAGTATACTCCACTATTTGCAGGTGCTCAAGTCATGGAATGTCCTTCCCTTACAGGCTTAAAGACCTGTTTTTCTATTCGTTTGTATTGAACACCGGTGGTGCGAGGTTTATAATAGGTGAAGAGTGTGTAAAAGAAACTGTCGGAAATTTGTCATTTCAAAGGCGATATTTTGAGATATTCATCATTGTAGCCTGGCATTGTAACATTTTTCACATATCGTATATCCGCGCTGCCGGATTCTTACCGACGGAACGGGACATCCTGTGCGCACTTAGCGCTTGTGCCGCTGATTTGGCGGACAGCCTCGCACAGAGCAACTTGAAGGAGGAATAGGCATGTCCACATTAGTTACACCTTTTACAGACCGCAGAATGGCGGAAATTGTAGAAAAGGTACAGAACGGTATTCGTTTGAACCTTGAAGACGGTATATATTTGTATGAAACTGACGATATCCTCACACTGGGTCAGTTGGCTAACGAAGCTAATTTACGCAAGAACGGAAAAAAGGTTTATTTTATCGAAAACATGAGCCTGTACTTCACCAATGTATGCGAAGCGCGCTGCGCGTTCTGCAATTTCCGCAAGGATCAGGGGGAGGACGGCTCTTATACGTTGTCCGGGCAGGAAATGATTGATTATGTAGAGCAGCACATCCATCCGGGGGTAAGAGAATTTCATATCGTCGGTGGTCATAATAATCATGTGCCTTTCCAATACTATGTAGACTCATTGAAGGCACTGAATGAAAAGTATCCTCACGTTACACTGAAAGCTTACACTGCAGCGGAAATTGACTTTTTCACACGCATAAGCGGCTTGAGTATTAAAGAAGTGCTTCAGGAGCTGCAAAAGGCTGGACTTCAATCCCTGACTGGTGGTGGCGCGGAAATCTTGTCCGACGAATATCGGAAGAAGATGCGTGTTACCAAAGCCAACGTGGACCGCTATCTCGAAGTACATCGCACGGCCCACAATCTCGGCATGAAAACTCATACGACTATGCTGTACGGTTCGGTCGAATCGTATCAGGATCGTATTGAACATATGCTGCAAATTCGCGAATTGCAGGACGAAACGAACGGATTTATGGTATTTATTCCACTGTCCATGCAGCCGAAAAGCAAAAACGCCAACATCATGCGTCGTAACTCCGCTTACGAGGATCTCAAAACCATTGCGATCAGCCGCCTGATGCTGGACAATATCGACCATGTCAAAGCTTACTTCATTAATATTGGACCGCAATTGACGCAGGTCGCTCTCACCTTTGGCGCATCAGACGTCCATGGCACGATTGTGCGTGAGCAGATCAGCCATGCCGCAGGTGCGTTAACCCCTGCCGGATTGACCCGTAAAGAGCTAATCTGGCTGGTCAAAGGTGCCGGACGTATACCTGTTGAACGGGACACCTTCTATAACGAAATCGAAGTTTTCGAATAAATGTAATATCGGATTCAAATTTCCCGCGAGCATTTCATCCCCATTACTCACACCATGCAGCATCTGCTGCCTCGGAATACGCTGGTCTGCCTGACAAAGGCAGGCCTGATTCTCGGGTTTTATAACAACAAAAACTTGTGTTAGATCGACGAGACACCAGACCATTTGCCGGGGACACGGTAGCGAAAGGAAGGCGGATTTTGATGAAAAATTTCGTTATTCTGGGGGGCGGCTATGGTGGCCTTACCATTGCCAAAGAATTGCTGGATAAACACATTCCCGACGATGTTCAAGTTATTTTAGTGGATCGAATGCCCTTTCAGGGGTTGAAAACAGAGTACTATGCCCTCGCGGCAGGTACGGTTTCTGATTTTGATTTGCGGGTGCATTTTCCAGATGAACAACGTCTTATTCGCAAATACGGAGAAGTCACCTCGATGGATCTAGAGAATAAGATTGTCAATTTTCAAGACGGTGAACCCTTGCCCTATGACCAGCTTGTCATTGCGTTGGGTTGTACCGACCGCTTTCACAATACACCGGGGGCTGAAGAACACAGCTGTACGATCCAGTCGTTTAACCATACCCGCCAAACCTATCTGCGCTTGAACGAAATCAAGCCATATGGACATGTCCATATTGTAGGCGGCGGTCTTAGCGGTGTTGAGATTGCTGCGGAGTTACGTGAAAGCCGCACGGATTTGAATATTACCATTATGGATCGGGGCGAGCGGGTGCTGTCGGCATTCCCGCAACGTTTGTCTGCCTATGTACATGCTTGGTTCAAGGAGCATCAGGTTAATGCCCTGAATCATGTTGCGGTTTCCCGTATTGAGCCGGGGGCTATTTATAACCGCGACGAGCAAATTGTAACGGATGCAGTGGTATGGACAGCGGGGATTCAGCCGGTAAAAATCGTGCAGGATTTAGCCGTCCCTAAAGACCCTCAGGGTCGTATCGTGCTCAACGAGTATTATCAAATACCGGATCATCCTGAGGTGTATGTGGTCGGAGACTGTGCGAGCCTTCCCTACTCTCCAAGCGCTCAGGCGGCAGAAGTGCAAGGGGAGCAAATCGCACACATTGTACGCGACCTGTGGAAAGGCCAAACGCCTCACCCGCATCCTTTAAAGCTGCGCGGTACATTAGGCGCACTTGGCAAGAAGGCCGGGTTCGGCTATGGCTTTATGGGCAGTACCTCATTGCGCGGACGAGTACCACGCCTGCTTAAAAGCGGCGTGCTCTGGAAGTCCAAACGCCATTTTGGCTAACCGCATGCTCAACAAACAAAGAAGACCCGCTCCCAGAGCAGGTCTTCTTTGTTTGTTGAGTGTATGATGATGTATATTTCCTATACAAAAGGAAGCTGGTTAAACGGACCATTCTATTTCAATCCAAATCTAGGTTATCCCATGCTTCAGCTTCCTTAATTTTGTTCATAATCACTTCGTACAGAAGCTCTGCTGAATCTGCGGATACAATCTCACCGTTGACCATCGCATAGGGTTCGGCGTTGCACTGACCACAATTGCTTAGGCATCCGTATTCAATCACATCATAATCTGGATTCTGCTCCAGCTTGGACATGATCTCATCGGTACCCCAATGCATATTACTGGTGCAAAACTCAATAATAGGCCTTAACATTTTTTCACCTGCTTTGGATGACGGGCATTTTAATTTGGCCCGCTTTGTAATATAATAATAAAGGTATAGGAAAGGAGTTGAATTCTAATGAGCGAAACACAAAGCGTTCAAATGTATGATGAAGTAGCAGATGTACTGGATAAGCTCCGTCCGTTCCTGCAACGCGATGGTGGCGACGTTGAGCTGGTTGACGTTGAAGACGGCATCGTTAAGCTGAAGCTAGTAGGCGCTTGCGGCAGTTGCCCAAGTTCCACAATCACGCTGAAAGCAGGGATTGAACGCGCTCTTCTCGAAGAAGTCGACGGCGTCCAAGAAGTGGTACAAGTATTCTAATGCTTGATGCATAATGATCATGAGAGTCTTGACTTCGGTAACGAAGCTCAAGACTCTTTTTTGTGTTACAGCGTCTGAAGGATCACTTAAGCTTATATGGTTGGGCGAATGGGATCTAAACCTCCCGATACATCCATAATATTGCCTGTTATAAAATCCGAATGCTCCTCACATAAATAGGCGATCACTCGCGCAATGTCCTCCCCGCTCCCCGGACGTCCACGCGGTGTCTCTTTATCCTGCATGCCGATGACATCGGCGATTGACATTTCCTTATTTGCTCCTCGGATATCCCCTGGACAGATCATATTGACCGTAATGCCATAAGGAGCTTCCTCTACAGCCAGTGACTTTGTAAAAGACACCAGCCCCACCTTGGCGGCTGCGTAGACGGCGCGATGCGGCCAAGCCCTTGCTTCTCCAGCATGACCAAAGCCAAAATGAATAATACGTCCCCATTGCTGGCTACGCATGTGGGGCAATACCAAATGATCCAGCAGCATGGTACCAACCAGATTTCCTTGTATCATGGCATGAATCTCAGCTACACTGTAATCCGCAAACAGACGGCGTTCCCGGATGAACGGTCCGGCATTGTTCACCATAATATCGACTCCACCCAGCCGATCCTGTACTTCACCAATCAGCCTCGTGATATCTTCCTGAACAGAGATATCCCCTTGTAAAGACAGGCAGCGTACTCCCTTAGACTCAATCACCCGCTTAAGCGCTTCGGCTTCTGCTTGGCTATGCACATAATTTAGCGCAATATTACAGCCTTCATCCGCCAGACGCAAAGCGGTCGTTTTACCTAAACCTTTGGCACTGCCGGTTATGAATGCGACTTTATCTCTCAACAATTTTCCTCCTGTTCACAGAGAACGGTCACCCCCAAGTATAAAATATTTAAGCTTCCCCTACAACTCCATCCAAAAAGAAACCCCAGTCCTCTTGTTCAAGAGAATCTGGGGTTTGCGTGCAATGCGTTCTCGTTCCCTGCTTAAAATGCTGGAATAATCGCGCCTTGGTATTTATCTTCGATGAATTTTTTAGTTTCTGGAGATTGCAAAGCTTTGATCAGCTTCTGAATCGCTTCGGAATCTTTATTATCAGGACGTGCTACCAGAACGTTAGCATAAGGAGAATCTTTATCTTCCAGTGCCAGTGCATCCTTCGTTGGATTCAGCTTCGCTTCCAGAGCGTAGTTCGTGTTGATCAACGCAATATCCACTTCAGGCAACTGACGTGGCAGCATAGCCGCCTCAAGCTCCTTGAATTTCAGGTTTTTCTTATTTTCAGTAATATCTTTTACCGTAGCTTCAATGTTGCTTGCGTCTTTCAGCTTGATCAGACCTTGTTTCTCCAACAAGAGCAATGCGCGGCCTCCGTTTGTCGCATCGTTCGGAATGGCTACAGTTGCGCCATCTGGGATTTCATCAAGCTTTTTATATTTTTGGGAGTAGATACCGAATGGCTCCAAATGAACTGCGCCCACAGAAACCAGATCCATTTTGCGCTCTTTGTTCATCACATCCAGGTAAGGTACATGTTGAAAGAAGTTAGCATCCAGTTGCTTGTCAAACAATTGTACGTTCGGCTGTACATAGTCGTTAAACTGAACGACTTGGAGACGAACCCCTTCTTTTTCCAACTGAGGCTTGATCGCTTCCAAAATTTCCGCATGCGGCACAGGAGAAGCTCCAACTTTCAGCTCCACTTCACGTGGTGATCCGCCTGTATTTTGGTTCGCATTGTTTGTATCCGATGTTGTGCTCTTTGTACCGCAAGCCGCCAGCACCGCAATTAATGTCAAGCTTAGTACAGCCAATACCCATTTCTTCATGTTATTACCCCTCCAATAATTTGTAATATTCAGGATCAGACGTCCTGATCAATAAGGATATCTATATGTTTTCCCTATTTTCGAGTATAATGCCGCACGAGACGATCTCCCGCCATTTGCAGCAATTGTACCAATACGACCATCAGCACGACCGCAACGATCATGACAGCCGTTTCATAACGATAATAGCCGTAGTTGATAGCCAGTGTACCCAGTCCACCGCCCCCGATCATCCCGGACATTGCCGTGTAGGATACGAGTGTAACGACGGTAATGGTTAATGCAGCGAGCAGACCCGGAAGTGCCTCACGTAACAGCACACGCCGGATAATTTGTCCTGTCGAGGCACCCATCGCTTGTGCGGCTTCAATGACACCCTTGTCCACTTCACGCAGAGACGTTTCGACAAGACGTGCGAAGAATGGGGCAGCCCCGATAACCAACGGCGGAATGGTTCCAAGCACCCCGGTCGAGGTACCTACCAGCGATCGTGTAAAAGGAATAAGTGCAACGATCAAAATAATAAATGGTACGGAACGTAAAATGTTAACGATGAATGATAATACAATGTATATCACCTTCATCAGAGTTAACGAGGAGCGACTCGCCAGAAACAATAATATACCGAGCGGCAAACCAATAATGAGGGTGAACAAAGCGGATGCCCCGAGCATCTGAAGGGTTTCCAGAGTAGAATTCCCTAGCTCTTCCCAACTCACTTGTGAAAAATCAAGTTCGCTCATTGTCCGATCACCTCCACATCAAGTCCTTGCCCAGACACTTCGCGCAGCGTTTGCTCTATATCCTCATGATTTCCTTCAAAACGAACGATCAGCTGTCCATAGGGTACATTTTTAATCGTAGATATGGTTCCCTGCAAGATCGCAAAATCAACACCAGTGCTTCGAGCCGTACGCGACAGAATCGCATCATATGTTTTACTGCCCAAGAAGGAGATACGTACCACCTGCGCCGACTCACCGCCACCTGCTGCCGCAATCGCTGCTTGCAGCTCCTCGGGATGTTCTGACTCCCGTTGGATAAAGTCCTTGGTTACCTGGTGCTGTGGCTTCAAAAATACTTCCGCCACTGGGCCTTGCTCCACGATGTCGCCCTGATGAATGACGCCAACTCGATCACAAATGCTTTGAATGACATGCATTTCATGTGTAATCAGCACGATGGTTAAATTAAAGCGCTGATTAATATCCAACAGCAATTTCAGGATAGACCCCGTCGTCTGCGGATCAAGCGCTGAAGTCGCTTCGTCACACAGCAATACATGAGGATCACTAGCCAGCGCCCGTGCAATTCCTACCCGCTGTTTCTGTCCACCTGAGAGCTGTGACGGATACTTTCCACTGTGTTCTTCCAGACCCACCAGTTCCAGCAGCTCACGAACTTTCATGTCCAGCTTTTCCCTGGGAGTGTTAACCAACCGCAAAGGAAATGCAATATTGTCATACACCGTTGCCGAAGATAACAAATTAAAATGCTGAAAAATCATTCCGATTTTTCGACGTTGCTTCTGTAACTGGGATTGACTCACAGTAGCGAGGTTTACCCCGTCTACCCATACTTCGCCTGAAGTAGGGCGTTCCAATAAATTAATACAGCGGATCAATGTACTTTTCCCCGCCCCGGAGTGACCAATCACTCCGAATATTTCTCCACGCTTTATAGAAAGATTCAACCCAGATAGCGCATTAACGCGTCGGTTGCCTTTGCCATAATGCTTGGTTAACTGCTTAAGCTCTATCAACGTGCTGCGACCCCCTTCACTTCTTCCTTACCCTTTTAACCAGTTGTCATCTCTCAGGATTGTATAAAATCGCTATTTATTTATACAAAAAAGAGCCCCTTTCACAGAATGAAAAGGGCCCCACCTTGCGAACCTTTTCTCATCTGCCAAAATCGCTATAACTCTAGCGGTTTTGTAGGAATTAGCACCATCATGTTCCCTCCCAGTGTATTACACCGGGAAAGAACGGGTTGCCGGGCTTCATCGGGCCAGTCCCTCCACCTCTCTGGATAAGAAAAATATGTTAAACTCCAGCTTTAGCTGTCCGTTAAGTTTATATAAAAAAACATAATTCAAGCATTTTTCTGAAACTAGGTTTCAGTATAGATAGTTTACATTGCTTTGTCAAAGGATATTTTCTATCATATTTTTGGGCGTACTGCCCGGTTCTCCCATTGTTTCGCAGTATAAGTAAAGGCGTTTGACAGCGACCGACACACCATTTCCAAGCCCTGCTGCAAATCTTCTAAATGGTGATCGAGGTCCTCCAGTTGGATTTTTCCATACAAAGCTCGGTGTCGTTGCCAGAGATCATCCTGCATTTCCGTATTCATATAGTGTATCTCCGTATTCCGACGCTTACGCAGCCGATTGATGGCATCGTTGTATGTGTCCTTGATATCAATTAAATTATCGGTCAATACAGGATGCATTTTGAGATACTTGAGCTGCCGCAACACGGTAAAATACGAATAGTGAGCCTTATACTGCCCTGTTTTTAAATCACACAGATCATTTAGCCAGTTGCCCAGCTTATCTAAAATGGAGAATACCCTCACAAACCCATCTTTATAAAAGAAAACATATAATGCATAGTCGGATTTTTCATCCTCGCTCATATCTTCAGCATATCCAGCTTTCACTTTCATACGGAAAAAGGCGGCAGCATGATGGCTCTGCTCCAGTTCATCCAGAGATGACATTAGACCGCGTGTCAAAATATCCGCCTTCCGAAAATCGTGGGTCGGATCTCCACCAGCCTGAATTTGCCGCTCCAGCAGGTTCAACATATCTGACATGCTATTCATGGCATCTAGCAGGATGCCTTTGTTCACACGTGGTGGCTCACCCAGTAGCTTGCGTATCATGCTTACGCCTCCTTATAAATGTAGAATCCGGCTGTAGGTTTAATTAGGGCGTCAAGCGAAATAACTCGTCCATCGTTGATCTACAAGCTTCACAATATCCTCACGCGGTAACACCTCATCCGGATACCCTGGCTTCATACGCGCATCCACTACAATCGGCAGCTTATAGTTCAGATGATGCAAACGCACTTCGCTGTCCGCGTACATATCCGTAGCCGGGTTAAAGCGTGTGAATACCGTCCACAGGAACGAGGCTTGAGAGCGAACGACTTCTTTGGCATCGTCCACAATGAAGACGAGCGGCCACTCTTGCTCACCCGCTGCTAATCGCTCCAAAACACGTGCCGCCAGCTCAGGCTCCTGCTCAAAGGACGCACCCGATACGACGAGGCAACCTCCGCAATAGGGCTCAATTTCACGAATTCCCGGCAGATCGCCTCCCTCATAAGCACGAGGCAATTCACGTACAGGCTCACCTATCCCCATCAGAATCGCCTTACTACCATGATTCAGCTTGCGGCCTGTGTAATCGAGTGTATCGTGTGACGTGTGATTGAAAATAAATAAATCCCTTGCTGGATTAAATCGCTCCAGAATGGTTTCCAGCAGCAGGTTAAAGTCAGATAAATCAATTACTCGATCCGTCAGCATCAGGAACTTGGTCAACGACAATTGACCTTGACCCAAAATAGTAAAACCGGATACAAGCGCTTCACGGGAGTAGCTTTCACGTACGACTGCCGCTGCTAGCGCATGTACACCCGTTTCCGCATACGCCCACAGGGACTTGACGGAAGGCATCACAAGCGGATATGCAGGCGACAGCAGACGTTGCAAAAACTCACCGAGATAGTAGTCTTCTTGCCGAGGCTTACCTACAATGGTTGCCGGATAAATGGCATCCTTGCGGTGATGCATATGTTTGACATGAAATACAGGGAAATCATGCTGTAATGAGTAATAGCCAAAATGATCACCAAACGGGCCTTCCGGACGGCGTTCATGAGGCGGTACATAACCGCTGATTGCAAATTCTGCTTCTGCTGGAATCCGGTGACCCCCGAGCGGGTCTTCTGTCATGGGCAGCTTGCCTCCCATAATAAGCGAAGCCAGCAACAGCTCAGGCAAGTTTTCCGGTGCTGGCGCAATGGCAGACGCAATCAGGGCAGGCGGGCCACCGATGATAATCGTCGTAGGCAATGGCTCATTACGCAGTTCCGCTTCATGATAATGAAAACCGCCGCCTTTATGAATTTGCCAGTGAATGCCCGTCGTCTGATCATCATAAATCTGAATGCGGTACATCCCCAAATTATGATCCTTGGGCTGACCTGGCTTCTCAGTATACACGAGTGGAAGCGTAATAAACGGCCCTCCATCCTCATGCCAACTGGTCACTTTAGGCAGTGGTGCCAGCGGAGCCTCTGTACGGCGAACTCCCAATACAGGGGCCTCGCTATGAGATACTGTTTTTAGCCCTACTTTTAGCATGTCCTTAATCAGGCCACGTTCATTCCACAATGCTTTGGGTGTAGGTGGAAACAATGTTTTGGTCGCTCCTACAATCGCATCCATCAGTTGCTCTGGGCGCGGACCAAAAGCCATGTCCACACGGCGATTTGTGCCAAACAGATTACTGGCTACAGGAAACGGGGTTCCTTTTACATTCGTGAACAGAAGTGCCGGCCCTTCTTCCTCAATGACTCTTCGATGAATCTCAGCCAGCTCCAGGTAAGGATCGACAGGTGCCTCTATAATTTTAAGATGATTTTCTTTACGCAGCGCTTCAATAAATTGGCGCAAATTCTGGTAGATCAACTGGACGACTCCTCCTAAGCAAATCAAGCCCTCGAGAAACTCGCGGGCCTGGTTTGTTTCTTATATACTATTATACGTGTTTAAACGCCTCTTGGGCAAAAATCCGCTTGACTATGATCTATGAAACGCTTAGGTACGTTGTGCTTGGGTCGGAACAAGCTTGCGGTCCGGTGACAATTGCCATACACGATAGCTCAGATAAGCCAAGATGGAGAACAACGATGCAATCACCAGCATATGTCCCAGCACGATAAACATGTAGATTTCAGGTTTGTTGACGTACAACAAGATAATTCCAATCACCACTTGAAGCAAGATTAACAAGACCGATACGACACCCAATATACGGATATCCCGGTGGTTCGGGTGATAACGGTATGAGTAGTGACCCACAGCCAAGATAATGACGAACAGCAGACCAGCTGAAATCTGATGAAGCAGCAGTGGAGATATGAAGCCCCCAATATTTACAACCTTCTGGATGACCGAGTGACTAAGCAACGCCCCTGAATAGACAGCAATATAGGTATAGATCGTCGATAACCATATAAAGTTACGAAAGCCCCGACTGACAGGCCCAGGAATCAGACGCGGGGTGTGGCGTGAATCTGCATGCTCCTGCCAGGCCCCCAACGTCATCATAGTCGCACTGGCAAAGGCGATAAGCGCAAAGCCAAAATGCAGTCCCATGACTGCAGCCGATTGGGAGAAGACGACAGCCAACGCCCCCATTGCACCTTGTATGATGACAAACATGAGCGTGAGCAGCGAGAATAGCTGCAAATCCTTCCGATGCTTCATAAACAGCAAAAAGCCAACAAATGAGGCGATAGAAAGAATCCCGGCCATGGCACTGACGGAGCGATGAGAGAACTCAATAAGGGATGCGATCGTATGTGCCGGAACCAGCTTACCATTGCACAGCGGGAATTCCCGGCCACAGCCGAGACCAGAATCCGTTCGCGTCACGACACCTCCACCGAAGGTAGCCAAAAACATGACAATACATGTTACGAGTGCCAGCCATTTTAATATTCTGATTTTGTTATTCAAAGAATTCACCCGTATCCTTCCAAATATAATATTTATTCACTTTATATGTTGTGAAATGATCACTTAATGTAATTATAACTGATATATCGTTCCTTGACATACGAGCTTTGTTGACAAAATGTGAACGTGTCCGTGAGAAAGCCGCCCCCTGAGAAGGAAGCGGCTTTCTGAATGTCTTGATGTTATTTTGCTAAGCTCGCGTGGACTTCAACAGCCCGATCCAAAAATTGCTCAATCTCTTCGCGGGATTTGCGCAGTCTGTTCACCAGACGTACCAGTTCTCGCCCTTCACTGTAAGCGATAAAGCTAGGAATCCCCAATACATTTTGCTCTTGACTGACGCTTTCGGCCTGTTCTACATCAATCTCAATTAATGTAAGCTTATCTGCATATTGTTGTTCCACATCAGGCATGAACGGATCGATGAAATGACAATCCTTACACCAGTCCGCCTTAAACACAGCCACCGTAACGCCCGGAGTGGATATTGCCTTATTAAAGTCTTCATGAGAGACGATTTTTTGCATGGATGATTCCTCCTTAAATTCTTTTTGTGCTGAAAAGATTGCACTTTCTATTGTAACGCCAAGTGAAGCTTTTGCACACTACCCCATTCTACTCACATGCCGATTGGAAGCCCTCTCATTGAGGCATACTAAAGATATACTTAAGAATCCACATAAGCGTCGACATCCTAACAGCATACCCAACATACTTGGCAGGATACGGGGAAGCTTGCAGTTGGAAAGGAGGTTAATTTAGTCATGTCTCTTACCGAATGGCTCCATACAGCATCTCGACAGCTTCAAGGAGGGCTAAAGTTACTGGGTTCCGTTCCCCGTGTTGCAGAGGAAGCTTGGGAGGGCAAACGGGCGGCTTGGACCGAATCCCGCAAATTACGCTCCCCCTTGCGTGAACTAGCGTGGGATTATCATACGGCACAGGCCGCTATGAATGAAGCTGAAGCGATAATGTTGGTGAACGGACCCGCTACGCGTCCCTCTTCTCTGAATATGCCCTTATGCGAAACAGACTGTGAGCTACTGGAGAGGATCAAGAACGATACAGCACAGGAGAATCGCAGCAACGTCACCCGCACTGCCGCTTACCTTGAATGCTATCGTGGCTACCCGGAGTTACACTGGGCATTACTGGCCCACCTGGTTTCTCGTAATGGCGGCTATAATATGACCGATCTGAAAGGGGGACTGATTGGCAACCTGTTCGGCGAACAGGAAAAGGAATGGCTGTATCGGCTACTGGAGCGCTGTAACGCCCTTATTTTTCAAGACGCTTATCCGCAGTTGCAACTTTACATGCACAGCCGTCATTTGGGTCGGAGTTGCTTTCACTTGTTGCCTTATTTTCACGTTTCGCCATTCATGAAGCCCTTTTGGGAACGTTTCTGGGCTTGGCGGGATAGCTCTCTGTTGACTGTGGCGCTCATCATTAATGAACAAAACTATATTGAAGGACGTGTGGTAAAAGATCCGTATTTCCAAAAATTTGTGACACACAAGCCGGGCTTTTATTTGCATGACTGGCTCCAGCTAAATCAGGTTATATTTCCACTTGGACTGAACGGTGGACTTGCTGGACTAGTAATGGAGCGTTTCGGCCATTTGGACGAGCGGATCGGCTTTGGCAAAAGTCTCTATGCTATGCTCTTTGGCCATCAGCAGGTGCTGGACCAGGTATCCGCATTCGCTAACAGTGTGCCGCATACAGGTTCACGCAGCGACTATTGGCCCGGATTGTTCACACCGAATGAACAAAAAGCGCTGCACTCTCCAGATGAAAGTGCAACGCTTTTAGCACATGAATGGCTACCGCCAGGACAACGTCTGTACAGTCCGGAGCTGAACGCCGTCTGGTCCGATACAGCTTATGATCCAATCCCCCGGTATGACTGGTTTCAGGACGGCTCCACACTTGGACATCTCAGCGAACCAAGGCGACCGCTGTTATTTGCCATGCGCCATGAGCATCGTCATGGCATTCAAAAAACAGCAATGGCCCACGTTGCCCATAACAGCTTGCAACCTTTCCACTGAAAGACTGGGGGGCTCTTTTAGCCTCGTTGTCCTGTGGACTCACGCTGTAGACGCATTAACGGACGCAGTACCTTTTGCAACATACGCGGATAGTTGCCCAGCTCGTCCCTGCGCAATACGCGCAGTACAACCAGCAACAACAAGTAGCATACCAGTACAGCTGCCCCGGCAATGCAGCACGCGATCAAGAAGGCCACACGCGCAGGCATCAGATGCACCAGCAGAATACAGGCTTCATTTACACCGTATCCGATAGCTCCCGAGACGACGACTGCGGTTAAGAACCCTGCCCAGCGACGGCCCATGATGGAAAAGGAGACAATCCCTTTAAGCACACGCAAATTTAGCAATGTGATCACGAGGAAACATAATCCGGTTGCAGCAATGATCCCATAAATTCCAAGCCAACCAGCCAGCAGCCAGCTCGCTGCAAACTTGACGACGATACCGACCATGACATTAACCATTGAAATACGCGGCTTGCCCATACCGATCAGTATCGAATTAGAAGTCATCATCGTAATCTGGAATATCGTTCCGAGTGTCAGAACAGCAATGATACCACTGCCTCCAAGCGAGCTAAACAGTAAACCATTAATAGAATAGGCGGTTACACATAAAGCCAGCACAATCGGCATTCCAGTCAAAATAGAGATACGCAAAGCCAACGTCATCTGATTTTGTAAATGCTGCTCATCCTTACGGGCAAATGCCGCTGAAATGATCGGAATGAGCGATTGGCTGAGCGCAATGGCCAAAATCGGCGGAATTCCCGCCACACTCTGTGCCCGAGAGCCTAGATAACCCAACTGAGTAGTCGCCTGATCCAATCCCACTTGACCAGACAATAGTCTCACCACAATCGACGTATCAATAAAGTTGACCGCCGGAACCGTCAGAGACGACAATACAATGGGAATGGAAAGCTTGAAAATATCTTTGTAAATGCGCATCATCGGTAGCGCGGAGCTTTCCTCTTGGAATTGATCTTGACGATCCTGTCGATCCTGGCGACGCAATTTCACCGTGTAGTACAACATAACCGCTAGAGCGCCAAGACTTCCCATGACACCTCCAAAGGAAGCCCCAGCCGCAACCTCGCGATCTCCATAACCTAGCTTCAAAATAATAAAAGCGAGTACAATAGCGGTCGCTACCCGTGCAACCTGCTCCACAATTTGTGAAATACCGCCTGCGGTCATATTACCGCGCCCTTGGAAGTATCCACGCATCATGGCAATGGCAGGGAACAGCAGTAATGCTGGTGCCAAAGCCTGAATGGCCAAAGCGGATTGCGGAACCCCTGCTACATGCTCGGCAAAGTAAGGCGCTCCAAAATACAGCAGCGCTGTAATGATAATGCCTGCCGCGGCCGCGAATATCAAAGCCGCACGATACACACGTCGCGCTTCCGAAGGCCGATCCAGTGCATAACGTTCTGAAACCATTTTGCTCAACGTGCTTGGAATGCCGGCCGTAGCGACCGTGAGCAGCATCAAATAAGCGTTGTTCGCAATAGTAAACGAGGCGTTCCCGACGGAACCGAGCAGATGCTCCAATGGAACACGCTGTACCAGACCAAGTACTCTGGCCACCAAGGCGGCAGCGGCTAAAATAAGCGTACCTTTAAGGAATGTTTCTTTATTGGACAAAATGCGTTCCCTTCTTTCTTGCTGTTCACACGCATGCAAAAGCCCCGCACAAACAGTCATGGCCTGAGCCATCACCGGTGCGGAGCCGCATGTCGATTCTGTCTCTGCAAATCATAATAAACCAAAACGAATCTCGGGTCATAACACCCAAATCAAGAATACAATAATCATGGCAAGCTGCAAAATCACTTTCATCACGGTGCTGGTAAAAAGGCCTAATACAGAGCCAAAGCCCACTTTAATAGCTCGGTCCAGCGGGGCTTTGCCAATTAGTTCACCCAGCACAGCGCCGATAAATGGTCCCAAAATCAGGCCAAATGCCGGAATAACGAAGGGGCCGATAATAATCCCGATGGTACTCAGTATCGCCGACAGACGCGAGCCGCCAAATCGCTTGACACCCCACGCATTCACAGCATAATCCGCAACAAAAAGGGCAACGACGATTAGTGTTTGTATAATCCAAAACAATGCATTGTATGGAGCAAACGAGAAAAACCAGCCGTATACAAAAAATGCAAAATAGATGGCGAGCGCCCCCGGCAATACGGGATATACCGCCCCGGCCATGCCCACAATGAACAGCACAATAACAACAATCCAGCCTACAACGTCCATGGGCCTCCTCCTTCTCGTCCATTCATCCGGCCTGCTGCATTATTCATTTTATTACACAAGCACATAATCACGGATCACTTCTACAATGCCGTCGTCATTATTCGAAGCCACGACCAAATCAGCGGCTTCTTTAACCGTATCCTGAGCATTCCCCATTGCTACGCCCAGTCCAACCGCTTGAATCACAGCCAGGTCATTCAGACTGTCGCCAACGGCAACCACCTGCTCCAGAGTAATGCCAAGCAGATCGCACACTTCAGCGATTCCACTGGCTTTGGATATACCAGCTGGGTTAATTTCCAGATTTGTCATCGAAGAATTGGAAATTTCAAGTCCACCCATATCCTGAAGCTTAAGTAAAATTTGGTGGCGAATTTCGTCATTTTCCGTATTATAACCGAATTTGAGCCACTCCTGTGTGTCCAATGTATCCGGCCAACGATCCCTATTATATAATTCCTCCGTTGAGTAAGCCCAGAACCAAGAGCCTGTTTCTACAGCAATTTGGTGCATCTTACGAACGAGCTCCTTATCAAGTAAATAACGGCGCCACAACTCGTGGGGTGATTTCCACACCTCACTGCCGTTTACGGTTACCATTGGCGTCTCCAGGCCGAGTTGCTGACCGTAAGGCAGAGCATGCATCGCTGCACGTCCGGTGGACAAGCATACATGAATCCCTTCCTGAATCGCCTTGTTAATCCAGTTAATCGTTTCCAAGGAAATTTCATGATTATCATTCAGTAAAGTTCCATCCATGTCGAGCGCAAGCAGTTTGTATTTATATTGGTTTTCTCCCATAGTCTCTCTTCCTCCTGTATGTCCCTTATGTCCAACGACATTTTACCATGAAAAAGAGAAGCCCACAAAAGTATTCAAGTCCTCACTTTGCTGCCAGAGGCTTTTTAGGAGTACCATCTAGCCCATATACTTCGTCATACGCATCAAATATTTTACGCGCAACCGGTCCTGCGCTCGTCGCACCAAAGCCCCCTTCAGGAATGATGACCGCTACTGCCAGCTTCGGATTTTGACGCGGAGCAAAAGCGATGAACACCCCGTTATCTTTAACCGTACGTCCCACCAGCTGCTGGGAAGTCCCCGTTTTGCGGGCATAATCATAAGGAAATCCATTAAAGGCTTTAACATCCGTGGCCATACCTCGAATCACTGTATTCCAGTACGTATCTGAAAAAGCGACCTCATTCAGCACCTTCGGCTTAAATTCACGTACAAGATTCCCCTGATCATCTACAATTTTGCTGACCAAATGAGGTTGCATACGCTTGCCCTTTGTTGCCAACACAGTCGTATACTGGGCCAGCTGCATCGCCGTATACTTTCCCTGCTGACCAAAGGATGCCTGCACCAATCGTGTCAGCGCACTTTCATGCTTGCTCGTATACTCAAGTCTACCTGCCCACTCGCCCGGCAGATCTACTTCTGTCGGAACGCCTAATCCAAATTCCTTCATATACTTGTCCCATACGTCAATTCCCTGATGTACCCCTGCATTACTTCCGTATTTGCCATACAGCGGCTTGCCGATCATATCCACCATAAACGTATTCGACGAGACCTCAATTGCCCTGCTAGGTGTCAAAGAACCATACACATGTCCGCTAGAATTCCCAACCCGGCTGGAGCGATTTTTGCCGTAGTACGCACTTCCCGTATCCAGATAAGTTTGTCCGGGAGAAAACAGGTTTTCCTTCAACCCGATCAGCACGGATAGCGGTTTAATGGTTGAACCCAGAAGCACCGAGGATTCTGGATGTGGACCCGCTTTTCCGCTAGGCACGGATTTAATGGTTCCATTTCCCATTTTATGCTGAATTTCGTCATATACAGAAGGCGAGGTACTTCCACTTTTCCATACATTAGAGTCATAATCCGGCATACTGGCCATTGCCACGATATTTCCGGTCTCTACCTCCATCGCTACAGCGAAGCCAGTGGTAGCGTCTTGATGAAGCTTCCCCGATACGGCATGAGTATGAAGCCAGCGAAGCTGATCCATAATGGCCTGTTCGGTTTTCTGCTGAATTTCCTTGTTAATGGTGGAATATAAATGATGTCCTTTTTCAGGAGGAGTAATGGATTCAATGCCCTCCGGCATGCTGCGCGGATTGACTTCTACCGTTTTATATCCGTTTTTTCCTCTCAGCTCATCCTGGTACTGAAGCTCCAAGCCATCATATCCGACCGTTTCACTTTCCGAATACACCTGTGTCGGTCTTAGAACCTCCGAATTAGCTTCATAGAGCTCTTTATATTTGGGCCGGTTCGTTCGAGCTCCTTTGAACTTGTACATATATCCAATCGTTTGTACCGCCACCCGATCCGGGTCATAATGGCGTATACTTTCTTCTACAACCTCTACACCAGGGAACTCTGTCCGATGTTCCAGAAAATAAGCGATTTCCTCCCGACTCAGGTCGGATTTGACCAAACGTGGGGTAAATCCCCTATATTGATTATAGTCCGGGTCCAGTCGCTTTTTTATTTCCTCTGCATTAAGCTGCTCTCCTTCGTTACGACCCAGTTCGTTTAATTTGGCAGCAAGCTTGGCAGCAAAAGCATTGAGCTCAGGGAGCAGCTTTTCCCCCGGCTTGCGATCTTTCTCCGTACGCTTGCTATAATCCTTAGATAAAGTTACATACAGGGACTGTACTGGAGTCGAATATGCCAGCTTAACCGTACCTGTAGAATCATAAATCGTGCCGCGACTCGGGGCTAACGGGACATTTTTCGTATTTACGGATTGCTGCTGGCCCTTCAGCTCCTCCGATTGTACAAACTGCAATACAGCTAGTCTGGTAATGATCAGGGCAAACAGCACAAAAGCACTAAAAAACAGTAGGTTGGTTCGTAAAACCGTCCGTTTTTTTCGTAACTCTTCATTCTCTTCAACATTTTTCTTTTTAAATGAAAACTTTTTATCCAAACTTCCTCTGTCCATATTAGCTGGTCATTACTCCTTCCGATTAGGGTTTCATATTCCTGATCCTACCATATCTAAAACAATAAACGATGAATTCTAAGATGACAATTTTGTAAGAAAACGTAGAAAAAACATAAAAAAGCTTCCCTCAGCCCTAAGGCTAAGGAAAGCTTTCATGAAATGACATCGTATAAAATCGTATAAAATGATTATGGCTGTTTGATTGCGTTAGAATCGGTTGCTGTTTCAACCTTTTTCTTAGGTACCCCGTCCAATCCATACACTTCGTCGTAGGCATCAAAGATTTTACGCGCCACAGGCCCGGCACTCCAGGCCCCGAAGCCCCCTTCAGGAATAACAACCGCTACTGCAAGTTTGGGATTCTGACGTGGTGCAAAGGCTATAAATACTCCATTATCTTTCAATTCTCTGCCTACACTTTGCTGCGATGTCCCCGTTTTGCGAGCAAAGTCGTAAGGGAAACCTTTAAATGCGCTAACATCTGTTGCCATCCCGCGTATAACTTCATTCCAGTAAGCATCCGGGAATTTCACTTCATTCAACACCTTCGGCTTGATCGTTTGTACTATATTGCCGTTAGTGTCTTTAATTTGACTGACCAAATGCGGCTCCATCCGTTTCCCCTTGCTAGCCAATACTGCTGTATATTGTGCAAGCTGAAGCGTTGTATATTTACCCTGCTGACCAAAAGAAGCATATGCAAGTTTAGATAATGAGGACTCTTTCGAATTATGAGCATACTCTCTGCGTCCAGACCATTCACTTGGTAAATCTACACCCGTAGAAACACCTAGTCCAAATTCCTTCATGTAGCGGTCCCATACATTCACACCTTGATCTTCCTTGGCATTATTAATGTATTTGTTGTACAATCTTTTGCCCACCATATCGACCATAAATGCATTGGAGGAATGCCGAATGGCAGAAGCTGGGTCCAACCCGCCGTACACATGACCCGAGGAATTCCGAACTCGTGACGAATTATTACGCCCAAAGTAAGCCGCTCCTGTATCCTGGTAATACGATGAGGTACTGAATAGATTTTCCTCCAGTCCTATTAACACAGAAAGCGGCTTAATGGTGGAGCCAAGTAGGACAACCGACTCTGGATGTTGACCTGATTGGCCCGATCCAAAGGAGCGAATAGTACCATTCAAGTATACATTTTGTATTTTCTTATAATTATCGCTAGATATATTTCCGGTCTGCCAGTAATTAGCATCATAATCCGGCATACTAGCCATCGCCACCACATTTCCTGTATCCACTTCCATAGCCACAGCAAAGCCTGTTTTAGCATAAGGATGGGTCTTGCCAGATACAGCGTGTGAATGGAGCCATCTCAATTGATCCATAATGGCATTTTCAGTCTTAACCTGAATTTCTTTGTTAATCGTGGAATAGACATTATCTCCTTTTTGCGGAGGAGTAACGGAATCTACACCTTCCGGCATATTGCGCGGATCTATCGGAACGGTTTTATAACCATTTTTCCCTCGCAACTGTTCCTGATATTGAAATTCCAGTCCATCAAAGCCAACTGATTCGTTATCCATATAGATGAGGCCCGGATCATTTTCAGCTGACATGGATTTTTGAATATCCTTATATTTAGTCAACGTTTCACGCGCACTTTTGTAGCTTTTAATATAACCGACCGTTTGAACAGCTACTGTATCAGGATCATAATGGCGTACGGTTTCCTCGACCACATCTATTCCGGGAAACTCGCTCTTATGCTGCATAAAATAGGCGACTTCTTCTTTACTGAGATTCGTTTTAATCAGGCGGGGCGTAAAGCCGCTAAGCCTTTGATAGTTTCGGTCCATAGCGTCCATAATCTGTTCTGCTGTCATTTTCGGCTCATCTTTACTACCATATTGAGCAAACCGATTTTCCAGCTTTTGTGTCATCTTTTCCAGCTCAGGCAACAATTTTTTATCAGGCTTACGCGATTTCTCCAAAAGGTCGCTGTAGTTCTTGGAGAGCGTGATATACAGCGATTGTACAGGTGTCGAATACGCCAGTCTGTTCTGCCCGGTGGAATCGTAAATCGTTCCGCGAATCGGCGTAAGTGGTACATTTTTGGTAACATTACTGGCCTCCTGCTGCTTAAGCTGAGGTCCATCTACAAATTGAAGTATCGCCAGTCTTACAATAATGACCGTAAATATAATGAACGAGCTGAAAAAGAACAGATTGATCCGAAAGCTGAATCTTTTTCGGTCGGATGTCTCATTGTCTTTTCCTTGCTCGTTGTCCATCTTTCTCATGTGCCCTTTTCCACTCCTTATTAAATCACTTTATCCTTGATATGTGTTTGGGCAAAACCAGGCGGATTAAACCAGTCCCCACTTTGCGCCCAGGTCGGGTCTAACGGTACCCACTGATCCTGCGCGCTCAAATACACTTCATTCCATGCATGGGAACCGTATCCTCCCTGTCCGTTATATCCAAGCCCTGTCACCACCTTGACCTGTAGTCCCTGCGACCGAGCCATCATCGCATACAGGCGGGCATAATCAATGCAGACTCCTTTACGTGTATCAAACGTATCTCTGGGGGTCTGTTCATGCCAGTCACCACGCTGCTCATAGGCTTCTACCTTACCGAAATCATAGCTAATACGGGTACCTACCCATTCATACAACGCTCTGGCCTTTTGCTCATCACCGCTCATCCCCTGTGTAATCTTGGCCGCAGCCTGACCGATATCGTTCGGAATTTCCCGGTCAATCATTTCGTATTTCCGCTGCAGGATACCATTTAATTCCTTGGTAACGGCCTGCGTAAATACGGGCAATTTATCCTTAATCAGTGTACCGGATAACGGCTCAATGACCGATTGCGCTCCCTGCTTATAAATCGGTGAAGCTTGGACGTAGCTGCTAAACCCGCTGTCTGGATACAGACTTACGCCGATGAATAGCAGGGCTATAACCATGATAGCGCGTGCTCCACCAATAAGAGTACCTATTCCAGCCCCTGCCACCCTGCTGAAAAAGCCTGATTTTTTTTCATGTTCAGGGAGATGAGAATCTGACTTACCACCTACCATCAACACATAAATTGCACGTAGTACAAATTGGGCGATCGCATAACTGAGCATAAACAATACGGCGAACCGCAGCAGCGGAAACCCCTCTAAGCCCGCCACCAACGTATAATAAAATTGCTCAATCCCGCTTAGTTCTCGCTGAGGCAAATGTTCCATGTAAGCCGCCAGCCATTGTTGTACCTTCGGTGAAAGCCACATGGCTAATCCGAGCGAGCACAAAATACCCGCCACAGTCAGTATGCCATCCACAATAAGACTGAACAGCGCCCCTACAGATCTGGAAGCTCCTCGTCTCCAGCCCTGAATCAACGACAGCAGTACAATGACAATCAAAAACACCGTCACGCCATTCCAATGAAGAATAGGCTCCAGCCAGGATGGTTTCATTGTGTTCCTCCTGTCTCTACGGCGACTGTGGCGACTGTGTTACAGCCGAGCCTTTCGCACCTTCGATATATTTCTTGACGGTATCGCCCATACTCCACTCGCCCAGCGACATCCCCTGAAACCATACCTTGACCTTGTCACCATCAAATGGACCTTTCACTTCCAGGTTGGAGCTGGTTACCGAAAACGTACCATCCGCGTTGGATGTGTATTGGGCATCCCGTCCCTCTTTGATCATCATGTTCAAAGCCTCGCTCTGAACCTTGTTAATCGCATCATCCTTTGCCTGAGTAACGACCTTGCCGACCTGTTCAAAGGAAATGCCACTGTAGATAAGCAAGCCTGCAATTATGACAATAACAATCAGCCATTTTATGAGAGTTCTTACAACCTTCAATATGACTAACAATAGGACAAGCCCAATTAATATATACAGCCAGTTATCCTGAACGATCTGCCAATTATGTTCCAAAAACTCTGTCCAGACGCCCTTATCCATTTCGCTACACTCCCGTTTTCAACTACATCATTTAAATCACAAAATTGTCTCTGTAATTATACATGATTACGTGATGCCCTGTCAGCTTAGCTCTTTTACACACCTTGTTATTCAATTCTTGTCCATACAAAGTGGTCTATGTTCGTCCACTCCAGCGTACAACTTAGGAAGGGCCGATACGTAGTGCAACATGAAAGTTTACATTAGGGAAGGGGGGTCATCCCATGAAAACAGCCCTCTGGCTGTATCTTTTTTTATTCATTGCCTTTTTCGATCTGCATGCACAATATCCTATTTTGACACCATTCGCTATCTCCCTCGGTGCAGCACCTACTTTTATCGGCTGGATGATGGGGATTTACTCTCTAACTCACCTGCCTGGTAATTTGATGGCCGGCCCCAAGGTCGACAAACACGGCAGCCGCCGATATATTATGTTCAGCCTAACAGCCGCAGGCATCATTCTTATCATTCAATCGTACATCCACACACCGTGGGAATTACTTTTTCTTCGGGCGATTAGCGGTTTTGTGTTGGCCTTTTTATCTCCAGCCTGTCTGGCCCTGTTGGCACAGCTATCCGATCATCCAGTTACGCAGGGCAAATATATGTCGGGACATGGTGTCGTTCACACATTGGCCTCTGTCCTGTCTCCAGCCGCCGGCGCATTTATCGTAGCCAGTTTCGGCTTTAGTGAGACGTTTAGTTCCCTTGGCATCATTCTCGTAGTCACGGGACTTATGGCTTATTTCACCTTGCCCAAAAGAGCTCCCGCTCCACAGGCCCAATTATCAGATGGTCATGCGACACCCGCTCCACTATCCGGGGTACAGAAGACGCGTTTACCATTCAATTGGCGCTACCTGCTCCTGCCTTTTGTTTTGGCGTGTGCACAAGGCATTTTATTTTACGAAATCCCATTACGAAATAACGGTTCTGCGTCCATGATGTCCACCGGATTGCTCTTTTCCATCATCAGTTTGGGAGCACTTTGTACGCTCAGCTTGCTGTTTCTGAACAAATATTCACCCATGGCGCGGCTACTTTGTGGCATTATTTTGATGTCTCTAAGTTTCTACGCACTCGCCACCACGCCTGAAGCGGCGATTGGCATCATACTTTTTATTTTGGGAACAGCCAAAGGTATCATTTTTCCAGCGCTGGCCTCTCTTTTCATACGAATTGGAGGTGCGCGACTGGGTAAAACCTTTGCACTACAGTCTATTGCAACATCTATCGGCTCCTTTGCCGGACCTGTACTGGCAGGTCAGCTACCCGATCACATTTCTCCTTTTTTTATCGCATTTCTGATTCTGATGGCTGGCCTGCTATTCGTTCCCGTTAAGCGCTTATCTCCGACGCCGCCACTGTCTGCCTCAGGACCTTATCATTCCTAGCTAGTCTGAGACAGCGGTTGCTATTGTCCTACCTATAAAGCCCAAAATACCGTTCCAGAGGGCAAATGCACAGTACACTATACCCCTATCCACATAGACTATTTTGACTGAACATTCACTAACAAAGGGAGGTGCAGCCTGTGAGCCACTGTCATCCTTGCCCTATTGGAACTTCAACTGGCACCATTCTTGTTCTTTATATTCTGCTCGTCATCATTCTCCGTACTTGCTGGATTTAATGTCTGAATCGCCCTAACATGTTGCCCCTTGTGCCCATGCCTGCCACTTCTGGCAGGCTGTTTTGTTATTTTTTGCATGAGAACCCTATTTGGAGCTACACTATACACATATTCTTCATTTCCCGGGGAATTTCGAGCATATGTATCAGACAAGGGGTGAGCTTACATGGCGATAACCGTGATCGTCGAAGGGAAAAATGACCGCAGCAAACTTCGCCGATTACTTGACCCGGAGGTCCACATTTTATGCACCTTCGGCACACTAAACTCTATAAAACTGGAATCCCTCCACAAGCGGGCCAAGCACGACGAAATATATTTATTTATGGACAATGACAGCTCAGGGAAAAAAATAAGGGGTGTACTTGCAGACTCTTTTCCGGATGCCTACCATATGTATACCCGCAAAGGATACGCTGGCGTAGAAGGCACTCCAGACGAATATGTGATCGCTCAATTGGAAAAAGCAGGGTTGGAAGAATACATTATATACCCGCCACCTGTTCTTTAGTCTTTAAAATAACAAAAAGCTGTCCTCAGGCCGCTTTCATGCCTGTTGGACAGCTATATGGTGCACTATAAAATGCCTCTAAAATGACATTAGAACTTATGAACCGTATCGACGATCATCAGCAAGAAACTGAGTGTCAGATGGTTAATGGAAAAGAAAAATACTTTCTTCGCCCAGGAATCCGTTTCTTCTTCCTTAATCGTAAAACCTTTAAAGGCATAGAATGCCCACAGCACGGACAGTAACACGGACACGATCATAAAAATCATACCGGCATATCCATAAGCATACATAAGGATGGGTACCGGAATCAGCAATACAATATAAGGAATCATCTGAATCTTCGTCCGATGGATACCTTTTACGACTGGCAACAACGGAAATCCTGCTGCGCGATATTCCTCAACTCTGCGAATAGCAAGTGCCCAAAAGTGAGGAGGCTGCCATAAGAACAGGAGAGCGAATAAGAGCCAAGCGCCCATATCAATACGACCCGAAGCGGCCACATAACCAATCACCGGAGGCATTGCACCAGAAATACCGCCGATGGATGTGCTCCATGTAGACGAACGTTTTAACCAAAGTGTATAAATACCGACGTAGACGAACATACCAAGTAATCCCAGTAATCCTGCCGTTACACCAGAGAAGGAGAATAGAACAGCTAACCCAACAACGCCCAAAATAATAGCGTATGACAACACCGTTGTAGGGGTCAGACGCCCTGTTGGCAGTGAGCGATTACGTGTACGCTCCATTTTCAAATCCAGCTCACGGTCAAAATAGTTGTTAAAAACACAAGAAGACGCCATAACCAGCATTGTACCTAAAAGTGTAAGAATTAGCTTTATATAGTCAACATCCCATTGCGATGCTAACCAAAAACCACCAAAGGCTGCAACCAGATTGGTACGAAGGATGCCTGGCTTGGTAACTGTAATAAAATCTTTCCAAGTGCCCGCTTTACCGGGTGGTTTAGATTTTACAGAATAGGTAGCCGCATCCGAAGAAGTCTTATAACTTATATTATCCATTGTGAGTAACTCCCCCTTAGAGATGTATGAATTCGGGAGTAAGTTGAACTCCGATATAAATTTTATCATATACCTACCCCAAAAAGTTTGACAGAAAACGCACAAAACGTTCACAATTCCGATGGCAAATCGCCCCTGCTGATCGTTTACAGTAAATTTGGGTAGTAATAAGTACAGGAAACAATACAAAAGGAGCGACAGATATGGATACAGCCACACACTTTGTCATGGGAATCGGATTGGCCGGGCTGGCCTACACTGATCCTGTCGTCGCCGGAGATCCAAAGTTGGCCGCAGTCATACTGCTCGCTACAGTCGTAGGGTCACAAGCTCCGGATTTTGACACTTTGCTTCGGTTGAAAAACAATGCAGCCTACATTCGCAATCACCGTGGACTGTCGCATTCAATTCCCTTCTGGTTGATATGGATCTTGTCCATAACAGGACTGATTTGCCTGATCTTCAGAGATGTGCCCCCAGGTCATGTAGCATTATGGGTAACGATTGCCGTCTGCCTGCATGTATTCACAGATTTATTTAATACGTACGGAACACAGGCATTCCGGCCGTTTACAAACAAGTGGATATCTTGGAATATCATCCATATTTTCGATCCCTTTATTTTTGGCACCCATGTTGCTGCGATTATGCTGTGGATCACCGGATTGACTCCACCCGCTCCCTTATTTATTACGCTGTACGTTATTATTGGCCTATATTACATTTGGCGAACCTGGAGTCATTTTATAACCAGAAAAGCGGTACGTAATATGGACAATGAGCGTCAGGAGGGCGACATCTATTATATCATTCCCACCGTATCATGGAACCGGTGGCATGTGGTAAAAGCTCATCAGAATGGAAGTTATGACATTGGCGGATTAAATGGCAAACACTTATTTTGGACGAAACATGCAATTCCATCCACACATCCTGCCGTAGAAGCCTCCAAATCCTATCGCGATGTGCAGGCATTTCGCTATTTTTCCTCCTTTGCCGTTGCCGAGGTGGAGGAACTGGAATGGGGCTATATTGTGCGATGGGGAGACGTCAGGTATCGACACCGGAGACAATATCCATTCGTGGCTGTGGTCGCGATGGATAAGCAGTTCGGACTGATCAACAGCTATATTGGATGGCTCAGTGACGAAAAGATGCAAAAACGCCTTTCCCTGCATACGAATTAAAACCTGCTTACAAGCTAACAACAAGCCGTATGAACAACAGACAGCAAGCTACCCTTAATCTGGGAGCTTGCTGTTTTTTTGGTCACTCCCGCAAAAAATCAGATCTCATGAAAGCGCCCTCTTGACGAAGCGGACTTGCGTGATTCACAATGGTCATAGGCCATGCGTAAAAAAATCCGGAGCATGATCGCTCCGGATTTTCTTCATCACAGTTGCTCATAATACAGCTTCCAAGATGGAGTGTTTATGTGTATTACTGCAAACGGCTGCTGCCCGACAAGGATTGTTCTGCTTGTTGGACCAGCTTTTTCGTGATATATCCCCCAAGCGAACCTGTTTCGCGGGAAACAACATTACCGAAGTAACCGTCCTGAGGGATGGTGATGCCAAGTTCTTGAGCTGCCTCATATTTTAATTGTTGTAAAGCGGCGTTGGCCTGCGGTACTTGCAGGTTGTTTGAACGACGTCTGCTCATATTTGAATCTCCTTTCAGTTCTTTGTGAGTGAGGTTCATTGCAAGCTTGCAAGATTATTATGGCTCGCTTACAACTACTTATTCCTGAAATTCAACATTCGAACACTGGAGGTTTTTACCAATGAGCAAAGGTTTATCCCTATGGTTCGCCGTTTCATCCATTGTCCTGCTGACCGCAGCCGCTATATCCATCAGTTATTCCGCATGGCTTGCCATTCTACTGGGGCTATTATCTGTCGGCAATATCGGCTGGGGTTTCGTGGTCAAAGCCCGACAACGCCGCTCCTAAGCCAATCCTATAGGGCCTAATCTATTTTGCCAGCAATATGCTTTAGCGTAGACGTGGCAGAAAGCCCATGCGCTCTTTGACCGCAGACAACGTGACTTCAGCCGCTTCTTGTGCGCGCTCTGCGGATTGGGCCAAAATACGTCCAATCTCACCGGATTCCCGGATGTCGCGATAGCGCTGCTGAATCGGTTCAAGCATAGCTACAACGGTCTCTGCCAGTTCTTTTTTAAATGTTCCGTACATTTGACCTTCATAGCGATCCTGCACTTCTTGGAGCGACAAACCGGAACACTGGCTGTAGATGCCCATCAGATTACTAATTTCTGGTTTATTGGCCGGATCATATCTAACCTCACTACCAGAATCGGTCGTAGCGCGGCTAATTTTCTTGCGTATGACTTTCGGTTCGTCCAGCAGGGCAATAAAGCTGCCTGCATTCGGATTGCTCTTACTCATTTTTTTAGATACATCATCCAGGGACATAATTCTCGCCCCTACTTCAGGGATATACGGTTCGGGAACAGTAAAATAATCTCCGTAACGGTGATTAAAGCGACCCGCCAAATCGCGTGTCAGCTCCAGATGCTGTTTCTGATCGTCGCCTACCGGAACGAGATCCGCGTTGTAGAGCAAAATGTCAGCTGCCATCAACGATGGATATACGAACAGCCCTGCTCCTACGGAGTCCTTGCCTGCCGCTTTGTCCTTAAACTGAGTCATACGTTCCAGCTCGCCCATATTCGTCAGTGTTGTCATCAACCATCCCAGCTCAGCGTGCTGAGGAACATGGGATTGTAAAAAGACATTGGATTTCTCCGGGTTAATACCTGCTGCGATAAATAATGCCGCTACCGCCTCCGACTGCTCACGTAATTGGGCCGGTTCCTGCGGTACGGTAATTGCATGAAGGTCTACGACCATAAAGTAGCATTGATGATCCTCTTGCAATTTGACAAAGTTTTTCATTGCACCAATGTAATTGCCCAAAGTAAGTTGTCCGCTAGGCTGAATACCTGAAAGTACAGTTTTCATATTCTTCCTCCTCAGTTTATTTCAAAATTAGAACGCAAAAAGGCCCCGCATCCTCAAGGGACGCGAGACCGTGGTACCACCCTTATTCATTGCCGTCAGCCTATTACTTGTCGGAGCTATGCTCCGTGGCTGCCTGCAATCTTAAAGCTCCGTTAACGGGGAGCAATCGGCCGCCATACTGAGGACAGTAGAATCCTGTTCTGTGCGGCACTCCAAGGTCCATTCAGCAGTGCAGGCTCACCGGTTCCCATCCACCACCGGCTTTCTGAAGAGCTTATGCGAAAGCTTACTTGTCCTCATCATCGTGTTATCCATGTCATTACTTTCTAAACTACATTAATGATAATTCCGCATAATGTTATTGTCAAATGACGATTGTGCCCTACGATCAAAAATCTGTTATCATAATGACACGAAGCTTCAACCGATTATAGTGGACAAAGGAGCATGGATATGAAACAAGTGACCAAAGAACACTGGAACGGTTACGACACGTATGTTTTACATAGTGGTGAACTGGAAGTTACGATGATCCCTCGCCTCGGGAATAATATTATCTCAGTGCGTGATCTGAAGCTCGACCGGGATATCGTACGTCGGCCTGGTGAGGAAGAATTGGCTTTCTATTTACAAAAGCCTTATCATTTTGGCTTGCCCATTTTGATTCCTCCAGGCCGAATTCGCAAGGGACAATTTGAGTTTGACGGTGTTCCTTATCAGTTCGACCGAAATACAGCCAATGACAATCATATACACGGTCTGCATCGTAATCAGTCCTGGCGCTGCAGTGATATTGAAGAGGATGAAGAAGGTTGCAGTGTTACTACTGAGCTTTTGACAGAAAGTGATCCGCACTGGATGGAACAATTCCCCATTCCTTTACGTTTGGAGATGACGTATCGCTTGCAGGGTGCTGTATTAAGTCAAACGCTGCGCGTAACGAATTTAGGTGAAAAAGCAGCCCCATTTGGCTTGGGATATCACACTTGGTTTATGGTGGACGGAGAACCTGAGCGCTGGCGCCTAAAGCTGCCTGTGAACGGCGTATATGAGCAGGATGCTGAACAGCTACCTACAGGTATCATTACTTCGTTAGATGACTTGGAGCAGCTCTCTTCGGGTCTTTCTTTGAAAGGAACAAATCTAGATACTTTGCTGCGGGCAACGGAAGGCCCTGCTGAAGCTCTTTTGACCCGTGACGACGGTTATCAAATCCGCTACACAGCAGATGAGCAATACTATAAGTATTGGGTTTTATATACCAAAGGTGAATGCGACCAGTATCTTTGCATTGAGCCTTATACATGGCTGCCTGATGCACCCAATTCACCTGATCCTGTCGGGGAAGCCGGGTTGATCCGTCTGGAGCCTCAGCAATCCATCGACCTCAAAACTCAGATTCATATCATATATCCGTAATTTTCCTCTAGTCACTTTTCTTCCTTCGGCGCATATTTTCATAACTCTGTCGCATACTAACCTCATCACAGCCGAAGGAGGTGACTACACATGAATGAAGCTAATCAAGGCAGAAGCCGTCGCAGTAACAACCTAGTTGTTCCTCAAGCCAACAACGCATTGCAACAATTGAAATATGAAGCTGCACAAGAGCTGGGCATCACCATTCCGGCAGATGGTTACTACGGTGACATGCCATCCCGTGAAGCTGGTTCTCTGGGAGGCTATATCACTAAACGCTTGGTACAGCTGGCCGAACAGCAATTATCAGGTCGTTCAGGTCAATAAGCGTCATTATTCCGCGTGAGCATTCCGTTCATCGTAATTTACCAAAATGCGTTATAACGGGCATATAACAAAGGCGGTCTTCCCTAGGAAGGCCGCCTTTTCTTTACTCTTTTTTATCAGGATTTTGCAAAATTCGATTCCAGTCGCTCCGAAGTGCAAGATATAGACGAACTAACCATTTCGATCTATATCTTGTTCATTGGAAGTCGCTTATGGGATATTTGCAAAATTCTCATATAAATGTTTATTCCGAATTAGCCGCTCGGTATGTAGGCTTGTTGTAGCGGATCATGAGATTCGCCATGTTGTAGTTGGACTCCAGTGTTGCATCTACCAAAATCGTTCCTTGTCTGATGGCAAAATCGAAAGCAATCTCACCATGAGTCCAGCTACGCTTATGATTTAGCGTTTCTAGGGCCATACGCCGAAAATCCTCCCGATGCTTTACTGATAACCCCGGTTCTACTGCTGCAAATGTGCCACCTTTACCTGCAAGCGGATTATGACGAATCCCAAATTTCCCAACTACATTGTTACGTATTTGTACAAATACGATACCTGACGACAAACCCGCCAGTTCATTATCCAGTTCTTTTAAAACGATATCCATCTGCCTTGCCAACGACAATTGACCTACTTCATCCATTACAAAAACCCTCCTATATACCTTATCCAAAAATATTTAATAGGTCTTACGGCTCAATTATATGCGAAGATTTTTAACCTTACAATCAAAACCAACATAATTGGGTATTTATAACTATTTTCTAAGTATATCCATCATTTTAAATTTCGCCAACAGGTAATGTTAATTACACTTCGACATTTTGCGACTTTATTCATCATCTTCTGCAAAAATTACAAAAAAGGCCTCCCTCGTGGGAGACCTCTAAAGTGTAAATCCGTTATTTTGTCATTTGTAAAAATTGCTCAATATCCTGAACAGTAACTTGCGCAGCATTACGCCAGAAGTCAGCCTGTGTTAAATCGGTACCTAAGTGCTTGGAAGCCAATTCTTCGACTGTCATGCGACCTGTATCACGCAGCAAGGCATCATATTGGTCGGCGAAGCCGTCAGGATTTTCCTTCGCAAAAGCGTAAATTCCTGCACTGAACATATACCCGAATGTGTACGGGAAGTTGTAGAAAGGAGTATTCGTAATATAGAAATGCAGCTTGGATGCCCAAAAATGAGGATGAGCCTCATCCAGGACACCACTAAACGCTTCACGCTGCGCTTGTTCCATCAACTCGCTTAATTGTTGTGCTCCTACGACTCCTTTTTTCCGCAGCTCGTAAAAACGGGTTTCAAACAGGAAACGGGCATGAATGTTCATAAAGAAGGCTACACCACGCTGAATTTTATCCTCCAGCAAAGCCACCTTCTCCTGACCCTCGGCAGCTTCCAGCAACGCATCTGATACAATTAGTTCTGCCAGCGTCGATGCCGTCTCAGCTACGTTCATGGCATAATTTTGATTCAATGGGTGCAATTCATTCATCACATGCTGATGATAACCGTGTCCGAGCTCATGGGCCAGTGTCGAAACATTGGATGGTGATCCGGCATAGGTCATAAAAATACGGGTCTCTTTGCTCAGACGCAGAGATGTACAGAAACCACCCGGACGTTTGCCTGGACGATCTTCTGCTTCGATCCAGCTTTTCTCAAAAGCCATTTGGGCAAAGTCAGCCATTCTCGAGCTAAATTTACCAAATTGCTCAACAATCGTTACAGCAGCATCGTCGTAAGGGATTTTAGTGGTTGACGTCCCCAGCGGAGCTTCAACGTCATGCCAGGACAGCTTCTCTAAGCCCAGCAGTTTTGCTTTCCGCTCCAAGTATTTGACTACAATAGGCTTTGTTTCATTAATAACCTGCCACATCGTATCCAGCGTTTGTGCAGACATACGGCTGATTTCCAGCGGTTCCTTAAGCACATCTGTCCAGCCTCGTTTTTCATATAGCTTCAGACGGAAGCCTGCCAAATGATTCAATGTATCCGCGCAATAGTCCTCTACCTGAGTCCATGCCTCTTCCCAACGTGCAAACACGTCTTTACGTACGCTGCGATCTGCTTCATCCAGCTTATTAGCTGCCTGACCTACAGACAGGTTTACGATCTCGCCATTTTCTGGCACAGGGATCGTCATATTTTTGACAATGGTATCATAAAAGTCGCCCCAGCCATGGTAGCCATCCACTGCCAGATCCAATGCAAGGCTTTCCAGCTCAGGAGCCATTTTTTCACGTGCTTCGTTCCGATATTCGGTCAGGACAAAAGAAATCGGCTGGATAGCTTCGCGCTCCATCCATTTCTGCCAAATGTCTTCACTGGTTTGTGCCAGCAAGTTCTGGAAAGATACTAAAGCACTTTTTCCTTGGGCATATAGCGTATTGACACGCGCCCCCAGTTGAACAGCCAGCTTGTCGTGCTGGTTTTGAGCAGTTAGACAAGAGACAAAGGAACCCGCCTGCGACGCACCATTAAACAGCTCCTGTATGCTATTCAGTACACTATCCAGACGCTCGGTATCCAATACCGTTTGTGGTACTTTGGCTGCTTTAAGCTGAGCTTGCAGTTGTTGGACCTTGCTTTCCATTTCTTCCAAAAATGCAAGAAATGAGGCAGAGGAAGATCCTCCGCTAAAAATAGATTCCAGATCCCATGTTTGCTTTAACGGTGTTTTCATAATAGTTCCACCTTTCTTTTTTGGCGAATTCTTGTGGTTTCATATACAATAAAGCTACATCGTGATAGTAAATCACTACAATTGGGAGGAAAACAGGATGAGACCCTTACAAATTTCGCCGGAAACGGCTGTGAAATTATCCGAAAAGCTCGGCATTCCGCTGGAACACCTTATGCATACACCCCAGCACATTTTGATGCAAAAGCTAGCCGAACTGGCTAAAGAAGAAACCGCTGACCCGAACGGCGGAGAATCGGACAAATCATGATCCCTTTTCATAAAACCTGGCCTTATGACATCGTCATGGGAGACGTTTATGTACAGTCTTGTCCGTTTTGCGACCATGATAATGTTTTGCTGCCCCTGAAGCCAAAAGAACTTAAGCTCATACACGAAGGTATGAAAAAGCTGCTTGTGTTTCCATGCTGCCATAACAAGGTTACTTTAGTGGATTGTGATGACGATTATTTGCTGTCAGATACCACATTGCGTCATCATTAATTCATGAGGCAGTTGTAAGATAAGATAACCCGTTTTACAAACAAGGTGTGAACCATGAGCCTAAATCGGCCATAGTGCACACCTTTATTTCTTCAGGAGGAGCTTGCGTCTTGCATTTCCTCCGGCAGTTGGTAATTTTTAGCCAGCATTTGTTCTCGCAGTACAGACCACTGTTCACGGGAAGCCCGGATCATGGCTGCATCCATAATCTTTTTGTCATTAATGACACGCGAAAACCAGCGTACCGCTTCGTTAAAGTTGCCTGTACGTCGATGCAATTCACCAATCAGATAAAGCAGTTTGGCATTATTCGCCCCGACACCCTCCAGCTCATAGACCCGAACATAAGAATCCAGGCTAAATTTGAGAAAGCGAAGTTCCTGCTCCTCATTTCCCTGGTATCTGTACATCCAAGCGATATGCTGTAATAGACTAGCTACTACGCGTTCCTTTTCTCCGATGACCTGGGCACATAGTAAACCCAGTTTATACGTTTCTAATGCCTCTTCCCAGCTACGATGCCCGCTATATTCGCGAGACTGCCAGCGATTACCGATTTTATCCTTGAATATCTTGGTTTGCTGTTCGCTTAACTGAACGGTAGAGTGCTCTGTCGAGGTAAATCCACAATGAGGACAGACCCTTACGACATAAAAATCCGGATTTTCATTCTTATAATAAGCACAAAAATCTGAATCCGTACGAATGGCCTTCTTTAGGCTTGGTCTTACACGGGATGTCTGAAATTCTTCTTCGCAATGTGGGCAAATGATTTTGATCTGATATAACGGTTCAAGTTCCAATGTTTTTACAACCCTCTCCAAAATTCGGCAATCCCCGAAAGCTTACGGGGTATTTACAAAATGATGCGCAGGACCAGACAAACGGTTAAGTATGATTGAACGAAGCGGCTCCTCAATGCCCGTATCCGTTAACGCACCTGCCATACAAGACAACCATGCCTCTGCTCGCTCCTCCGTTACGGGAAACTTCATATGTCTGGCACGTAACATCGGATGACCATATGCATCAGAAAAAAGGGACGGTCCTCCAAAAAACTGGCTCAGGAACATATACTGCTTTTCCTTAACCGGTTCCATGTCTTTAGGAAACAGGGGACTTAACAACGGATCTTTATAAACTCTCGGGTAGAAGGCCTCAATAATAGCACGAACACCTTCCGCACCCCCAAGGTTGTCATAAATGCTCAGGCTAGGGTTCACTTTTCCTCCAACTTTCTGTGCTATGGTAATAAATATACACCCGTATTATAACAAAAAACAAAAAATGACGCTAAAAATAAGCGTCATTTTATCAATTTAACATATGAAGAGGGTGTGCTTCGTTGCACACAGCTTCGTCATTCTATAAATACCACTAATAACTCCGCCAATCCTCTTCACCGGGATGGACGAGAGAGGCACGAATAACATACACAAAAGCACATACGAACAGACCGGCAACGATACTCATCCTGATCACTCCATCCTTAAGGTTATGGATCGTTGTTTTCCTATTTTAACATACTATTTACAAAAATACAGCAATAAATGTAACCGTTTTCTTTGATTTTTTTGTACTCTTTGTCCATCCCCGACATAGGTATATTAGTACAACACCAAAGGAGGGGCCTCTATGTCGCTATACCGTCGTTACTCGCTTCCTCTGCTCATCCTTACACTGCTATTCCTGTTTATGCTTATGGCTGTATACCCGCAATCTTCTCTGAATGCCGGGCTTCGGGGGCTTGCCATCTGGTGGGACGTGCTGTTTCCGTCTTTATTCCCGTTTTTCGTTATTTCCGAGCTTCTCCTCGGTTTCGGAATTGTTCATTTCATAGGTGCGCTGTTGGATCCGCTGATGCAGCCTCTATTCCGTGTACCTGGCTGTGGGGGTTTTGTCGCTGCGGTCAGCTGTGCATCCGGTTACCCGATTGGAGCTAAACTAACAGCCAAGCTGTGGGAGCAAAAATGGATCACACGCATTGAAGGAGAGCGTTTGGTCGCGTTTACCACTTCCTCTGATCCGATATTTTTGATCGGTGCGGTTTCCGTTGGCTTCTTCCATCAACCAGAAATTGCACTCGTACTAGGCGCGGCCCATTATGGTGGCGTGCTCATCATAGGGCTGCTTATGCGCTTCCACGGTTCCCGTTCAGGAGAAACAGATACTCGCAGCGACCGCCCTCAACCTACTCAAAAAGCCTGGTCGAAGTCCAAGAATACAAAAGCAGCAGATCGCAATAGGCAGCCTGGACCCCTACGCCAAGCATTATATGCCATGCATACAGCTCGTTTGGAAGATGGTCGCCCATTGGGTGAGTTACTTCGTCAGGCGATTACTTCCTCCCTACGCCTTATTATTGTCGTAGGAGGGCTAGTTGTATTCTTCTGCGTCATTTTAGAAGCTTTGACGAACTCCGGTTTAATGAGCGGGCTTCATCTGCTTACGGCAAGCCTATTGACTGCATGTGGTCTTCCTCCTACGTTAACGGAGTCCATTGTGGGTGGTATTTTCGAAGTCACTTTAGGAGCGCAAGCCGCAGGTAAAGCCACGGCAGCGGCGTTACCATTCAAGGTAGCCGCAGCCGCTTTTGTTCTCTCCTGGGGCGGGCTGTCGGTTCATGCACAGGTTGCAAGTATTTTAAATATGACGGATCTTCGTTATTTGCCATTTTTGTTGGCCCGGGCTGCGCACGGCATCATCTCAGCACTGCTAGCTCTCGTGTTATGGCGGCCTCTTATGGGACAGGGAAGCTCTCCAGTCTTTTCTCCGATATACGACATCGCGTGGTCTCCTGGCTTCTCGTCCGTCATGTTGTTGCAAAGTCTGCTGTTTCTTGCCTTTATACTGGCTGGAATGCTTAGTCTCTCATGGTTGAGTGTGGGTACAAGTCGCTTATATGTACGTTTGAGAAGAACACACAGGCAATGAACGATTGTGTTCTTGCTCATAATTGATTATGATCGATATATACCCATGACAAAGGAGCTTTTCATCTTGAGATATTATGTTCTGGATCGCGGGGATCAGCACTCCATGGACTTGAGTCAGCAATTTCACCGTCTTGCCCAAGAAAAGAATTTCAAGCTGGATGCCGAATCGCCGGAAATCGTCGTGTCTATTGGAGGCGATGGTACGATGCTTCATGCGTTTCATACCTTCATCGACCGCATTCCGGATATTGCCTTTGTTGGTGTACATACCGGTCATCTAGGCTTTTACGCTGATTGGCGTGCGGACGAGCTGGAGGAGCTAATCCACCTGATGAGCCAAAGCGGATCTGAAGGACCGCTTAACCCGAGAATCGTTAAGTATCCACTGATTGAGTTGGAAATTCACAAGAAGTCAGGCAATGCTTCTTTTATTGCCTTGAATGAATTTACATTAAAAGGGGTGGATGGCACTGTCGTTGCCCAAGTAGATATTAACGATATCACCTTTGAAATGTTTCGCGGTGATGGTATATGTGTTTCTACCCCCTCAGGAACGACCGCCTATAATAAAGCACTTGGCGGAGCTATGGTTCATCCCACCATTGAAGCATTGCAATTGACTGAGATCGCTTCCATTAATAACCGTGTGTATCGGACACTGGGATCGCCATTGCTACTGCCCAAACACCATCATTGTGATATTTTTTCACGGAAAGATCAGCGTCTCTTATTGACAGTAGATCACCTCAACTTTCCTGTGGATGACTTAATCTCTGTTCGATGTCAGGTCGCAAGTCAGAAGATCAGCTTCGCTCGTTACCGTCCTTTCCCATTTTGGGATCGAGTACGCAACGCTTTTCTCAATTAGAACCTATAAAAGAGCCGAATCTGGCTCTTTTTTTAATTGAGTAGGTGATGCTAACCCCAATGAGTTTTTGTAGATTTGCTACCGTTATACCGTCCACACTGGTCATACCCCTTAGAAAAGAGTAACGGCAGAATAGATAAGTAACAGACACATGATTGTATTAATGATTTTATCGTATTTTGTAAATATCTTTTTAAAAGCTGAACCAAATATCGCCCACAGTAATAATGCCGCGCAACCTATGAGGATGGTTAGACATATTAAAAAGAGCATAGATCCTTTTGAATTCTGATATGGAAGTATGAAGCTGGACGTCGCTGTTAAAAAATATAAGATACTTTTTATATTGATAATTTGAAAAAACAAACCTGAAGAAAAGGAAAACTGGCGATACATATCCTGATCATTACTTTTCTTAGGCAAAGCAATTTTCCATGCCAGATACAATAAATATGCCGCACCAACAACTTTAAAGTAAGGTTCTACTATAGGTAACCACTCATATAGTCGTGCAGTTAACAAGGATGTCACGACACCAAGAATAATAAATCCGGAAATAATTCCAATGAAGAAATGGATCGATCCTTTGAATCCAAATCTTCTTGCTTCATTCATCACCAACATATTACTGGGTCCCGGAGTAAAAGATGTAATAATGACATAGGAAAGGAATGCTGCAAAAATCATTTAGTTAATCTCTCCTCAGAATAAAAGATAGTTGAATAAGTTCCGTTATTCATTGTAATATAGGCCTATCTATCGGTAAAATTGAAATACATGAATTAATTCATTGATTTTTATGATGTCAATAGCAATAGGGATAACTATTCGATTAAAGTGGGTGAGTTATGGAAATACGTCATTTTGTCACATTCAAAAAAGTCATTGAATGGGGAAGTTTCACACAGGCAGCAGAATTTTTAGGTTACACTCAATCTACAGTGACTTCTCATATTCAGGCACTAGAAAAACATATTGGTGCCCCCCTGTTTGATCGAATGGGTCGAAAGGTAAAGTTGACGGATGTTGGGAAAAGGTTGCTGGGGTATACAGAAGAAATTTTAAGTACTTATAGCAAGATTGAAAACATTGCAAACGATGAGAAGGCTGTGCGAGGAGAGTTGAAAATAGCGGCTCCTGAGTCTTTAACGGTCTATCGCTTAGAACCTATACTAAGTGAATATAGGAAAAAATATCCTCACGTGAGTATTAAACTTAGTAATGCTACCTGTGGAAATAATCAAAAAGCGCTACTAAATGGGAGTGCGGATGTCTCGTTTGTCATGTTGCCGGAATTACGTGATTCTAATTTAACTGTCCATTTATTAAATAAAGAGCCTATTGTCGTTGTAGGAAGCCCTGACTCTACGATGAATGTTTTAAATAAAAAGCTTACTGAGGCCTTGATTTCCAATGGGAAAGATTGTATTTACCGTACAATGTTTGAAAAATACTTAGAAGAGCGTGAAATTACTTCTTCTCAAATTATGGAGCTATGGAGTATTGAAGCGATCAAACAATGTGTAATGAGTGGGCTAGGTATTACTTGTTTACCTTTCATGACAGTTATAGAGGAACTTCATCAAGAAAAGTTAAAGATCATTCCCTGTGAGGGTGGCTTTCAAGAAATTTTCTCTCAAGTGGCTTATCACAAAAATAAGTGGATTTCTCCAGCCTTATCGGAATTCATTGCTATTACTTTAAAACATGCAAAAAGTTGGTCATAAGCCCTTGGCGACTTCGGAGGTACTTACACAACAAAACGGCCCCTGAAAATTCAGGAACCGTTTTGTTGTGGAGCTGTAAATGTTTTATTCTTTTTACTACCCTCAGCTCTTTCGGCTTTAGCAGCTGGCTGGGTCTGACGCTGGCCCTCAGGTTCACGAGAGACACGAACTTGCCGTCCCTCCCGATTTTCCTTTGATTGACGCTCATAGCGTGGTCCACGCGATTCCTTTTTATCGAAACTCCCTTGCTGATTGCGCTGTCTACGTGGTTCCCGGGCTTGCTGCCCTTCACCCGGATTGCGTCCATCCTTTGCTTCACGTGGTTCTCTTGGCTGGCGCGAATCGCGTGCTTCACGTGGCTCACGCTGCCGATTTCCTTCACGTCCTTCTCTGGATGGACGACTTTCGCGAGCTTCACGCGGCTGTCGCTCACGTACTTCCTGGGCATCCTTCGATTCCCGACGTTGCAACTCGCGTGGTTCCCGGGATTCTCGAGGCTGCTCCACTCGCGATTCCTCCGTAGCTGTGGAATCCTGCTGTGATTGCGGCCACTCCTGTTCTCCAGCTGTATGTTGCAATACTTCTTGCTGCTCTTCGGGTTCTAGCGTTCCTGCTTGTTCCCTTTGAGCATCTACCAACTGCTGAATATCTGGAGCAATGATTTCATCATTGACCCCGTTTTTATTAACCACTTCACGACTTTTTTGCAACACAAAATAGGCACAGCCAAAATTGCAGTATTCATTAATGTAATCGTCCAGTATCACTATAGATGTATCCTTATTTGCTTTGGGATGACCGTCTCGATAAAAGCCCTTCAGACGTAGCTGATTGTAACCCCAATCACCAATAATGTAATCATAGCGATCCAGCACTTCACTATACCGATCACGAAACGCTTCGGGATTCCACCCGTTCTTGTGATCCTGCAACAATTCATAGTTTTTACCACCGATTTGAAACAAGCTATTCTGACCGCCTTTCCCGGATCAAGCCTGCGAAAGGGCGCCTTCTTCCTTATGCTGAGCGGCTGACTTCACCTGCTCATGCGCTTGGTAGGAGCTGCGGACCAACGGTCCGGATTCGACGTGGCTGAATCCCCGCTGTAATCCCTCTTCCTTTAACTTCGCAAAATCTTCCGGTGGATAATATTTTTGCACATATAAATGTTTCTCGGACGGCTGCAAATATTGACCAATTGTCATAATGTCACAATCGACTTTGCGCAGATCATCCATGGTTTGTAAGATCTCGTCCCACTCTTCCCCGACACCTAGCATGATGCTTGATTTCGTTGGAATAGCCGGATTTAATTGCTTCGCACGTTGAAGCAGCTCCAGAGAGCGACGGTATTTCGCTTTAGCCCGAACTTTGTCGGACATTCGCTCCACCGTTTCAATATTATGATTCAGAATATCTGGCTTGGCATCCATGACGATTCGTAGCGATTCAATATCGCCCATAAAATCGGGAATCAATACTTCTACACTGCAAAAAGGTAACCGGCGGCGAATCGCACGAACCGTTTCTGCAAATATAGTAGCACCCCCATCTTTCAAATCGTCGCGAGCCACACTGGTTACGACACAGTGCTTCAAATTCATGTTTTCAGCCGCTTCAGCGACGCGTTCAGGCTCCTGCAAGTCCAGTTCCGTAGGCATTCCCGTATTTACTGCGCAAAAACGACACGCACGCGTACAAGTATCACCCAAAATCATAAATGTAGCTGTCCTATTGGCCCAGCATTCATATATATTAGGGCATCGTGCCTCCTCACATACGGTATGTAATGTCTTGGAACGCATCATGCTCTTGATTTCCTGATAGTTATCGCCTGTCGTAAGTTTAATACGAATCCAGTCGGGCTTAGCTTCCTTCACTTTTCTAGACAATGGCATAGACCTTCTTTCTGATAAGCTTAAGCTGTCATTGCCATACATTATAACATGAAAGCCATGGAAAAACCTCCATTCATTGTTCCCTTTTTGATATGACATTGATGCCGGAAAAAGTAAACTCTTTACATGGATAAAAGCGGCGGATATGGCTCAATCTAAACAAAAGCACCCTATTCACGCTATTGAATACGGGGCCTAGAATTTACCGGGCGATTAAGCCCTTCTATAGGAGGTCGGTTCACGTGCCTTACCCTACGCGGACAGCCCGAGCTGTTCGTTTGTTATCGCTGCTGTTATGCGCTACTACACTGACAACGGCCTGTCCGCTTCCTGCCCATGCCTTTGCCAATCACTTACAGTCCTCGTCCGCCAGAAGCAGCCTGACCGCAAATGTAGATGCTTCACATGCTCAGTCTTCGTCATATACGTCCAGGCTGGCTCTATATCATTCCATCGAAGCCCTGACTGGAGTTCCTTGGTACAGGCTGGCCGCCATCGACCAGTATGAACGCACACTTACAGTGGCCCATCCCAGGGATCGCAAGCATGCGGAACGGATCATAGGTATTTTCATCACGGGACCAGTCTGGTCCGGCCTGATGAACCCTGATTCGGAGGATCAAAATCCGCGTTCCATTGAACTATTTTCCGGGCTGGGACAAGACGGTTCGGGTGATGGAATCGCTGACCGTAATAATGACAAGGATCTGCTATTCAGCATCGCATCTTATCTCGGAAAGTATGGAAACAACGAGGATGAATTTGGTATTGCCGTTTGGGAATATTACCATAACAGCCGCGCAGTTCAAAGAGTTCAGCAGTTTGCCAAGCTGTATCGGACGTATGGCAAGCTGGATCTGGTCAGTCAAGCCTTCCCTCTTCCTTTAGGCAGCATTTATAGCTACCGCAGCACATGGGGAAGCCGTCGCAGCTGGGGCGGTTACCGTATACATGAAGGAACTGATCTGTTTGCTGGCTATGGAGTTCCAGTTCGCAGTACCTGCTACGGTGTAGTTGAAATGAAGGGCTGGAATCCCTTCGGCGGATGGCGAATCGGAATCCGAGATCTCAACAACCGCTATCACTACTATGCGCATCTTTCCGGCTTTGACAAAACCGTCCACAACGGAGACATCGTTACACCCGGCCAGACGGTTGGCTGGGTCGGAAGCTCGGGCTATGGAAAACCCGGTACCCAAGGCAAGTTTCCACCGCATCTGCACTATGGTATATATCGGGACAATGGCTGGGCAGATTGGTCCTTTGACCCGTATCCGTTATTAAGACAGTGGGAGCAGACCGAACGCAAAGCGCTCAAAACAGGAAAAACAAAAGGGACCTCCTCATAGGGTCCCTTTTGTTTTTCCGGGGCAACTCACGTCACTCCCCTCCGCTCTATGGCGTTGGGGACTGGCTAGAGGTGTTTTGGTTTTCCTGTACCTCTGGAACACTTACTGTGCTGGGATCTACAGCGCCGCTACTCTCTATGGAATGGGGAGGCAACGCCAACTGCGGAGCAGCTGCACCATTTTTACCCACTGGTTTCCCCTGATTGTCATAGTAGTACATCGGAACGTTGCCTACCACTAATAAATAAGAAACCGGAATTTCCGTCTCCACAATCTGAGGTTGCATCTCAAACGGTATAACCACGGACACTTCCGTCGTAATCCGAATGTACACTTCCACCAAGATCATGTTTATGCCCGCATCCTGTTGACGGGTATTTAAATCCACCTTGATTGCTCCATGCGGCTCCACCTTTAGGGGGACCGTTGGTCCATAAGCTGCCAACAGTGGACTGCCCAATGCCTGACCAATCGGAACACTCTCATCAAAATGGCTCATGCTGTCCATCGTTGCCTTGACTGCTTTGAGCGTGTCTGACGTAATTCTCATATGCTCTGCATAATTCAGAACAAAGCCGGAGGTTCTTCCTTGTGCATCCGTTCTCCATTCGATCAAATTATCAGCCGTCTTCCCCTGCTCTACCTGTGCTGTAATTGCTGAATTAATAGCCTCCGTCGCCATTTGTTTGACCCGTACTTTTGCCAGGTGCATCATAGGCGGCTTCAAATGCTGCTCCACATAAGCAGCCACCTGTATGATTCCCACCAGCAGCGCCAGTACCACAATCAAAAATACTCTACGTCTGCCGCGTCGCCTTCTATTGGGTGCGCTGTGCCATTGCGGTCTTCTCATCATCCGATCCCCCCGCAGCGTTGAACTTACCCTACAAGGATATGCAAGGGAGGGACGAAAAAGAAGCCGCCCGTCCGGCAGCTTCTCTAGATGGAATACATATACAATTGCAAATTTCAGGTGCACTTATTATTTGAAAATGTGGTCAATCTTTTCGATATCAGCCTGACTCAATTGGACATTTAGCGTCTTCAGATTCGCCAGCACCTGCTCCGGCCCCTTCGCCCCTGGAATGAGGGCATCAATCGAATCGCGGGTCAAATACCATGCGAGCACAACATGAGCAACCTCTGCATTCAACGCATTGGCAATCTCCCTTACCTGCTCCACTTTGTCCAAATTACGAGCAAATGCATCTCCCTGAAACAGTGGATTTTTTGCTCTGATGTCCGTGAAGGTCATGTCTTTCGTATACTTACCACCCAGCAATCCTGAGGCTAGCGGGAAATAAGGCACAAACGAAATGCCATTTTCCTTGGTATAAGGCAGCAGATCCTTCTCAGCTTCCCGTTGAAACAAATTATATTGGGATTGGAGCACATCTACATAACCGTCGCTATTCGCATCCTTAAGTTGTTCAATGGAAAAGTTAGATACGCCAATAGCCTTGATTTTGCCTTCGTCCTTAAGCTTCTTCAGTTCTCCGACCGCTTCTGCCTTCGGCGTTGCTTCGTCCGGGAAATGGATATAAAACAGATCGATATAATCGGTCTGCAATCTTTTCAGGCTGGATTCAACGGATTCACGTAAAAAAGCAGGCGAGTTGTCAAAAACGACCTCTCCGTTCACAAATTTGTGTGCACCCTTCGTGGCAATAACAGCTTTATCACGCTGACCACGCTCTTTCAGCACCTCACCGATCAACCGTTCCGAGTGCTCAGGTCCATAAATAAAAGCCGTATCCAGAAAATTGATGCCGTTGTCCAAAGCTGTGCGAACAACTTCTTTACCCGTTTCATCATTCAAACCGGAAAAGAGATTATGTCCTCCCACCTTATTTGCACCCAAACCGATTGGTTTTACATATAGATCTGTTTTGCCAATACGCACTTGCTCTGCCAATTCACGTCATCTCCTTTTCGAAAGTTACTTCCATTTTAATATTAAATTCCAAAAAAATCAAAGTGCGTACCTGGCAGTTGTTCTCATCCTTTAATCCCCGTCAAGGCAATCCCTTCCATAAAATACTTCTGTCCTATGGCAAACAGAATAATAGCAGGCAAGACTACAATTAAAGATGCGGCCATCAAAACGCCCCATTGAGCCGAATATATTCCCTGAAATTGCTGCAGCCCAATCGCCAACGTAAATTTGCTCTCATCATTAAGGTAAACCAGCGGCCCCATAAAATCATTCCATGTATTCAAAAACGTAAACAATCCAATGACCAAAATCGCCGACCTCGACAAAGGCAAAATAATACGGGTGAAAATCGTAAAATGATTGCCTCCATCCACAAATACAGCTTCATCCAGTTCTCGCGGTAGCGTCATGTAGAATTGTCTTAGCAAAAAAATATTAAAAACGCCTCCACCAAAAAACGAAGGTAATACCAATGGAACGTACGAATTAACCATGCCTAATGCCTGCCAACCAATAAATGACGGAATCAGCGTGACTGCAAACGGCAGCATCATGCTGCTTAATAACAAGGCAAATACCTTATCTCTTCCCTTCCATCTCATTCGCGCAAAGCTATAGGCAGAAATGGTACTCGACAGAAGTACACCCGCCAAAGTACCCGCAACGACGATAAATGTATTCACAAAATAGCGCCCAAAGGATAACTCTTCAAACGGCTGTAAAAAATTCTCGAATACAAAAGGCTCTGGAATCCATTTCGGCGGGATCAAAAAAATCTGACTTAAATCCATCATGGAGCTTCGCACCAGCCAGTAAAAAGGAAACATACAAAACAGTGAGCCCACTATGAGAACTGCGTAGAGCAAAACCCTGCTCCAACTCCAACCGCGTTTTTTCATGTTCATGCCCCCCCGCCTTCGTAATACACCCATTTTCGGGCCGTCTTGAACAGAAAGGCAGTGAATACCAAAACGACAATAAAGAGCACCCAAGCAATAGCACAGGCATAACCCATATTCGAAAAAGTAAATGCCTCGCGGAACAAATAAAAGGTATAAAACAAGCTGGAGTTATTGGGTCCACCCTGAGTCATGACGTAAGGTTGAACAAACACTTGAAACCCACCGATGAAGCCCATAATCGTATTAAAAAAAATAGTGGGCGATGTCAATGGAATTGTAATATACATAAGCTTATGAAGAGCGTTTCCACCGTCAATTTCAATGGCTTCATAATAATGTCTAGGGATATCTTGCAAGCCTGCCAGAAAAATAATCATGGTTCCTCCAACGGTCCACAAACTCATTAAAACCAGAGTAGGAACTACCGACCCTTCGCTATAGATCCACTGACTTTCAGGCAAATGCAGCGCACGCAGCACCACATTTAGCAAGCCAAGATCCGGATCAAACAGCCACATCCAGATCATAGACGATGCTATGAGTGGCACAATGGTAGGGAGATAGAAAACAGTTCTGAAAAAAGCCAGACCTTTTACCTTTTGATTAAGCAATATCGCCAAAAAGAAAGCTACAATAATTTGCAAGGGCACACTCAGGAACACATAATAAAACGTAACCCCGAGTGATTTATAAAAAAATTGATCCGTACCGTCAAATAAGTGAACGTAATTATCCAGACCGATAAAATGGGCCTGTGAAGCAACCTTGTAATCGGTAAGACTGAACCAGAGACTAGCGATCATCGGTCCCAGAACAAAAATGACAAAGCCGAGAATAGCAGGGGCGGCAAAAAGCCACCCCAACCAATTTTCCTTCTTACGAATAGAAGATAATGATTGCATTCTATCCCTCTCTTTCTGTCAAAACACTCACCCTATTCTTTTGGATACGTCCCCTTAAATTCCGCGTTGGCCTTTGCGGAAACCTCCCTAAATGCTTGCTCCACCGTTTTCTTGCCCAGCCATACCTGATCCAGCGCCGGGTTAATGATGGCATTGATTTTTTCCGAGTTTTTCAGATAATAGTCGTAAGAATTAACACCGTTATGCAGCGTTTGGTTCATGACAGCATCACGGTAACCATCGGCATGACCTGGTTTGACATCGGCCCATTTGCTAATCAAGTCTGGTTCGGTATACCATTTTTTCATGACAGGCATCCACAATCCGCTGGAATGCATGTCAAGTCCGCTTTCAGCATCCAGCAAGAATTTATAAAACATCCATGCTTCTTTAGGATGTTTGGTTTTGGCAGAAATCACTTCCGGTTCGCCAAACAAGATCGTTTTGCTGCTTTTCAGCTTGGGTAATACGCCTACACCAAAATTCACCTTCGATTCTCCAAGATCCAATTGAACCCACTGTCCATCCAGATCCATCGCTACACGCTTACTTTGCAGTGCTACGGCCGGGGAAGGTATATTTTTGGACTGAGTCGGCGACGGTGCCACATGATAAACGTTGATCAGATCAGCCATTTTCTGAACAGCTTCAATCACATCAGGGCTCTCAAGATTAAGCGAGTCCCCTTTGTCTGAAATGACACTTGCGTTATTAGAAGGCACAAGCAAATGCCACATCCATGTATCAAACCGAACTCCATACTGTTTAATGTTACTTGCATCGAAATTGGGACTGAGCGCATTATTTCCCGCTTTATCAATGGTGAGCTTTTGTGCTGTCTCTAAAAACTGCTCCCATGTCCAAGCCTCCTCAGCCTTTACTGGCGGCAAAGCAACACCAGCCTCATCAAACAAATCTTTATTGTAATAAAGCGCGAAAGCTTCCTCAGTTACCTTGATCCCAGCCACTTTGTCCTTATCCCAATAGATGACTGAATTAGGAATAAGACTTTCCTTCGTTAGCTCCTTATCCTCCTTCAAAAATTCATTTAAATTATATAGTTTGCCTTGTTCAGCCCATTGCAGAGCCTGTGCTTTATAAATGGGAAATACATCGGGTGCCTGATTGGCGGCAAACATCGTCGTTAATTTGGTTACGTAATCCCCGGGGATATGCATATAGTTAATTTTGATCCACGGATATTTCTCTGTAAATTTTTTAGCGATTTCCTGCTGAACCTTCTTTTCATTGGTGCTCCCCCAACTGGCATAGGTCAGTGTCACTTGCTCGTGACCCTGCAAATCAACTGGTTTGCTGCTGCTCTCATTTGAACTACAGGCTGACATAAGCCCAACGATCAAGCACATGCAGACGATCCATAATTTTCGTTTTAACATGAGTAACGCCCCCAAACCGTTTATTTTTTTATCTTTTCGTTTGTTGCTTCGTCACTAAACTCATTTTAGCAAACGCTTACATTTTTAAAAGTCGTACTCTCATTGGATTGGTGTCATTTGATTAGATCTATGAATTTCTCCGATGCGAACCAGGACGAATGTCCCTTTACCTGCTGGCGAGTGGAGCGTAACGCCATAATCCATTCCATATAATAGCCGTACTCTTCTGTCTACATTTTTAATGCCCGTTGATCTGATTTCTCCAGCTTGAATTCGGCGTATATGTTCTTCTTGAATTCCTAATCCATTATCCTCCACTTTAAAACACACCAATTGCTTCTCGATCCAGGCTGTGATCTTAATCAGACCCCCTGATTCCATTTCGGCGAAGCCGTGAATAATTGAATTCTCTACAAAAGGCTGTAAGAAAAGTTTGGGAACTTCCATCTGAAGCAAAATGGGATCAATATCATATTCCACCGTGAACTTGTCCTCAAAGCGATTCTGCATAATAAAAATGTATTTTTCCAGCCAATTCAGATCGGTTTCCAAACTCCATGTATCGTTTTTATTTCGAGTAGTAATTTGCAGCATTTCCGCCAGACTAATGATCAATTGGCCCAGTTCCTGCTGTTTATGTTCTAAGGCGATCCAATACATGGTCGTTAAGGTGTTATACAAAAAATGGGGATTCAGCTGTAAATTAAGTGCCATTAACTCCGACTCTTTGGCTCGTAGACGTGACTTGTAATTTTCCTCGATTAAATCTTTAATTTTTTCGTTCATTTGATTAAACCGAATCACCAGGTCTCCCAATTCATCATAGCCACGTACAGGAATTCGAATATCAAAATGCCCTTTCTCCATTACTTTCATCGCCTGTTTCATATCTGTGATGGGCTTACTGATGTAAACAGACAGTAAATAAGCAAGAATAACAGCGACGAGCATCATAAAGCCTAAAAAAAACACCGTGTAGGTGCGAATCGTTGACAGATGTCCCAATACATCTTCCATGGGAATGGCTATATAAGATACCCAGCCCGTCGTCTTCATCGCTTCGTAAACCAGTAATATGCTTTGACCTTTAACGTTTACCATTTTCATCCCTTGTTCCGAAGTAATGGCATCCTTAAGCCAATCCGCCACGGGCTCCCCCACTTGTTGCTGTCCATTCGAACTCATGACCATCCCATTTTTATCATGAATCATGCCATAGGATAGATGTGCAAATCCGCTGCGGGCTGCATAATCTTCAAAGCCCCCTTTTAACAAGTCAGGACGAAAATTCAATATAAGTATAGGTTTTTCCTTTCCCTCCGGAAGCGTATGAAAGGTTCCTGCATCATCTAATGCAGTCAAATGGAGCTGCTTTACCACAGCAAATAAAGAACTAAACTCATAGGAGCCTCGTTTTAAATCCTGCTGATGGAATGTATCGGCATACGAATAAGCGGGAATCCATTTGGTAGCCCCTTCTGCTTCCACCGCCGTTGTTGCCAACGGAGAAGAATAGAACGGCTGAACGGGAATATACATCCGATCAGTGCTTCCATATGCATAATTTTGCGTCATAATTTGGGAAGCATACACTTCCTCCATATTGCCAAAGTATCTGTACAAAATTTTTGTAATGCTGCGATCAGCTCGTAACAGCGATGAAGAATCCGTAGTATCCACGTTCATAATGGTCTGAAGAAGATCATGGTCGATCGGAATCATATCTACGGTTTTTTGAATAGCTGTCAGCTTGTTATCCAGCAGCTGGTTATTACTACGCAGAACGCTTGTAACGCTATCTGTTACATTTGTAGTAATATTCCGTGCGCTCGTTTCAAAGTAAACGAAACCTAGGATCAAAACGATAAAACCAGACAACAAAAAATAGGACAGCATCAATTTCGTACGAAAGCTACTGTCCAAAAATTTTTGATACATATATTTAACTTGGCGCATCGTATCTTCCTTTCACCTAACAATCAGTTGAATTTCCTACGAAATTCTTCCGGCGTGTGCATTACGTTTTTTTTGAACACTTTAAAAAAGTATTTGATATCTTTATAACCAACCTGTCTACTAATTTCTGCGACCTTGGCGTCTGTATGCAGCAGTAAGTGCTGAGCCTTTTGCATTCTGAGCTTCACCATATATTCCGTGAACGAGAGCCCAAAATAATTTTTGAACAGAATGCTAAAATAGGACGCATTATAGTGGAAGCGCCGGGCCACGATCTCCAGACTTAGGTCTTCATGTAGATGTGCATCTAGAAATTCCTTGCACTTGTTCATAATGGGTTCGCCTTTGGAGCCGCTATGAAGCTCAAGAATCAGCTCTTTTAACCATGTTGCAACACCATCCTCAAGATTCCGAAGATAGGTTGCCCCTTCGACAGCTTTGTTCAAACGTTCCGAGAAACGTGAGTAGACTTCCTCACTCCACCCTATATTTAACCGTTGTAAACTAACCAACAGAAGGTGTACCAATTTAGCTTTAAGCGCTTCAGGTGCAGGATACCCTTGTGTCACTTGTCCAATGAAATTTTTCACCTGACCCAATAGCTGATCGGGCTCTCCATTAGAGATAGCGCTTTCAATGAATTTAAAAAAGGCCCTTTGTTCGTGTGCGCTCATTTCCTGTACTGGCTGCTCATCATCTGAAACGACAAGGTTCAAACATCTGATGTGAGGTGTATAAAAACGCATGGAGATCAGGCCAACGGCCTTTTCGTGAGATTGGTTTATTTGCATTTCATCAAAATCAAAAGGCTGACCCCAAGCAAACCAGATTGAAATCGCTTGCTGTTGCTCCAACTTTTTCAGTCCAGCTTGAAGGGCGCTTTTGGCCTCCTTGCTTTCAGCCCTATCCTTCCAATTCACTACTGTAACCACATGGTCTTTACGGGATTCGAGTGGAAACACGACAGAAGACGCCCAAGGTCGCAATATTTCAACAACCGTATTACGGAGCTGAGAATCCCACATATGTATATCCTCCGGGTGGGCCGCCGATGCTCCCAACGCGAGAACTTCTCCTACCCCACGCCATCCAAAGTGACTCTTTAATAGGATTTTCTCATTAGGCTGTAATTTGTCTGTCACGCATTTGCTAAACAAATGCTCCACAAATGCAGGCATACTCTGCTCGATCTGATTCAACGCTGTTTGATTCCCAATCAGTGCTTCCTGCTCCTCTACAATGATCTTCTCCATATGTTGAATCACTTCAATGAGCTGCTGCGATTGCACCGGTTTCACCAAATAATCATTCGCCCCGTACCTCACCGCCTGCTGTGCATAGCTAAATTCCTGGTAGACTGTCACTAAAATAACTTTGGTCTCATGCTGACCAGATGTTCTCAATTGTTGAAGATATTCAAGTCCATTCATGATCGGCATTTGAATATCTGTAAAAACGATTTGGATCGGTTTGGATAACGAAATGGTCAGAGCATCTTTCCCGTTCTTGGCTTCCCATACCTCGTATTCGGGACGTAGATCCCTGACCATGGCAGCCAAACCTCGACGCTGTCTAGTTTCATCATCCACAACAAGTACTCCCAGCGGGATCGAATTCACTGACTCCCCTCCTGTTCGTTTTCATACACGCATTTTTTTTCAGTATAACACTTACAGGTGGGAGCCGATCCTATTTTCTTTTTCGCTTCATACCGCGGATAGTCGTTTTCGTTGCCTGATCCACCCGATATGATTCCGTGATTTTTTGCAGTGCTTTGTTGAAGGTAAAATCATCCAATGTATTATGACTTAAATACGCCATTGTTACCTCGGGCAGCTTGATATAACAGATCGATATCGCCCATGCTACTGCCATTTGTACATAATAATCCTCACGATGGGTCTGATCCAGTAAAGTAAATACCCGGTTCATATACTGTTCCTCAATATAAAAATTTAGAATCATAACCACACCAAACCGAATTTCATATTCTTTCTTGGAGAATAGATAGGGCTGAATAAACTCCCATACCCGTTCTTTATGATGTTTCGTGATTTTCAATCCGGCACAGAAGCTGTCACATACGGACCAATTATCAATTTTAGGAACAAACTTGGCGGTATAACTCAAAACTTCCTCTATATCTGTTTTTACAGAACCAATCACCATACCTTGCAGCATTACTTCTTCGAAGTGTTCACTTTCAGCGGTCTCCAGGTAGAGACGCCAATCTCCTTTGGCAATATTTTGAGCTAGCTTACGCAGCACTGGCAGACGTACACCCAGCACATTATTAATCGTCGGAAGCAATGCAGCCGTAAATTTCTGAAAATCCGCATCCACGTATGACAGTATCTGTTCTCTGATTGTTTTCTCCATCGTTTCCACTCCCTGATTCTTAACGAAATGAAATACTCCACAAATAAATAGAGGCCACCGAACCATAAGGCGAATAAACTCGGCGGTACTCCTCAAATTGCTGCTTGGTCAATGTATCTAGATGGTACAACTTCATCATTCCCCGTCGAATAGCCATATCGCCCCAACTGACGACATCTGGACGCTCCATACAATTAATCAGCATCATTTCAGCCGTCCAAGGTCCTATCCCTTGCAGCGAGGACAATTTCTGGATCACCTGTGCATCGGAAAGCTCATATAATTCCTGTAAATCCAACAGGTCCTGCTCGATCGTTTGGGCTATATTTAGGATACATGTGGCCTTTTTCATGGTGATGCCACAGCTTTGAATTTCTAAAGCCGTCTGAACGGCTATATTTTGTGGAGTAATCACCCCTAACTTCTCCTGCATCCTTGCCCATATGGTTTGAACCGCCTTGGCCGATATAAGCTGTCCCACAACCGCATGAACGAGCGCCGCGAACAGGTCGGGAATGATGATCCGTTCTACCTTGCCCATTTGCGTCATCGCTGCACCAAGTACGGTGTCTACGTTTTTTAGATAATTGATTTCCTTTTCTCCATAATCAAAGTTTTTGGTCATTACGGTTTGCATTCGTTCTCCCGCTGCCCCCTTATATGTTCACTCATGATTCAATGGCATGGACTGCTTTTACATCAAGGTTCGAATCCTTCTTTGCTCACATATAGCTGCTCTTTCGGGAAAACATGGAGAAAACGTTCATAAACCGCCTTATAGGCAGCAGGATGATACCATTCTTCCAGCCCCAATGACTCGTACAACGCACCAATTTTTAAGCTACGCGTTCGTCTTCCCCCACTGCCGTCTCCCATAAAATAATCATCAATACAGACACGGTTGACCAGAGGCAACAGCTTATCTGCAAAATGTTCACTGCTTGGAAGCATCGGAGCAATCGTAGCTTGCGTCGGTACACCTGCCTCCCTTAAAAGATGCAGCGTTTGGAGACGAGCCTGGATGGGAGGAGCCTCCGGGGTAAAATGTTTGCGTATATCTTCTCGATCTGTTTCTACAGTCATACTCACACGAACACGATCCCCCAATCGGAGCAGTAAATCGGTATCCCGCCGTACCAGTGGACTGCGCGTCTGTAAAAAGAGAAAATCCGGTGTATCCTCCACCATCACCTCCAGCAGAGACCGGGTCACCTCTTCCTTGTACTCGGCAGGCTGATAAGGATCTGTGCTTGATGACATAAAAATCGTGACTTTACCTTTCGATTTGGCTCTGCGAAGCTCCTTGCGAAGAATATCTGCCGCCTGTTTTTTAATATCAACCCATGTCCCCCAAGCTTCCTTCCGAAATGTGGAGACTGGCAATTGGCGTACATAGCAATACGAGCAACCAAAGGTACAACCTGTAAACGGGTTCAACGAATGTGTATACCCTGACAAGAAGCCAGTCCCTTTATTCAGAAGAGTCTTGGGGGATTTGTAATACTCATTTTTCATACTGAACCGATGCCACACTTTCCTTTTCGAGCTGCAAAAGCTTCACCTTCATGTCCAACCCACCCCGATATCCGGTCATAGCTCCATTTTTACCAATGACCCGATGACAAGGGACGGTGACCAAAATCGGATTAGCACCGATGGCAGCCCCCACCGCACGAACAGAGGCTGGCTTTTGAATAGCGTTGGCAATGTCTGAATAGGATACTGTTTCCCCATACGGAATATCACACAACGCATTCCAAACCGCCATCTGGAACGCAGTCCCATGAAAGTCAAAGGGCAATGTAAATTGGGTCCGCTCCCCTTGGAGATATTCAATCAGCTCCTTGGCATAGGGCTGTAAAGCAGCATCCTCTTCAACTAAAGGACTGCCGGGAAATCGCCTTCCCGCCCATGAAAACAATTCCTCTACAGGTTGATTGGGCGAACCTACATAACATAGTCCTTCCGATGTAGCTGCAATATATAAATTCCACTCCTCATGTGTCAACAATGACCAATAGATCGTTTTATTTATTTGCTGTGCCATGCTGTGTACCTCCATTTTGTGTTGCATTCAATTTGAGTTGGCGATATTGCAATGGGGTGTAGCCTGTATTCTTTTTAAATAACGTAATAAAGTAAGGTGCATTGCACAGACCTACGTTCTCCCCCACTTCCGCAACAGATATATCTGAGCAAATGAGTAGCTTCTTCGCTTGTTCCAACCTGGTCTGCTGTATATATTCCATTGGCGTTAGATGCATGATCCGCTTGAAGGTACGATGTAAATGATACGGACTTCCATGACTTATCTCAGCCAGGATGTGCAATGTTAAGTCCTTCATATAGTTAGAATTCACGTATTCTGTAACCAGTGCGATCCATTCATGATCAGGCAATCGTTGTCCTGTCGGTTTACATCTTTTGCATGGACGAAAATGCTGGGCCAATGCCTGCTCTGCTGTTTTAAAAATACGGATGTTCTCTCTTTTGGGAGGTCTGGATTTGCAGGAGGGGCGACAAAATATTCCCGTTGTCTTCACAGCGTACAAAAATACCCCATCATATGACTTGTCGTTTTCTACAATAGCTCTCCACTTGTCGTCAGTTATGGATAAATCGGATGTGCTCATTCAAATCACCTCTCTTGTGCAATGTGGCCTCCCCACATATCTATGGCAGAATTTTTCTAAATCCGTCTGTCTAAATTATAGACTAAATAGTGAACATATGTACCCCTCTTGGAATGTAAAGGCAAGATAACGAAAAAAAGATGACTCCCCGCGGAGCCACCTTTGATCTTACTTATCTATCTTATTTAGGCTTGCAGCTTGCTCGGTTTGGCGGTAATCGTCAACTCATCTGAAGGAGGCTGATATTCCTTTGACCAATACTCGGCATTTGAAATACCTGCCTTCTCCGGGTCAAACACCGGGTCCAGCCCTTGCCTCCGCTGCTGTTCGTAATCCTTAAGCACAAGAAGAGCAGGCTTGGCTAACAGAATCATAGCAATCAGATTCACCCAGAGCATAATACCGACCCCCATATCCCCCAGTGTCCACGCCAACGCCGATTCCTTGACGACCGTTCCATAGAACGTCGAACCCAGGATAACCAGCTTTAGAACGAACATGGGCCATTTGGCTTTACGGTCGGCAACCAGGTAGGCCATATTCGTTTCTGCGATGTAATAATAGGCGATAATGGTCGTAAATGCGAAAAAGAACAAGGTAATGGACAGCAGACTCGATCCAAAACCGGGAAATACTGATTCAATAGCAGCCTGTGTATATTGGGTTCCCTCTTCAACACCCGGGAGATGCTGTACAATAAAATCGCCACCAGGTCCCTTCACGTTGTACATACCTGTGAATAAGACCATAAAAGCCGTAGACGTACAGACTAAAAAGGTATCCACATACACGGAAAATGCCTGAACTAGCCCCTGTTTTGCGGGATGAGACACTTCCGCGGCTGCTGCCGGATGCGCACCTGAGCCTTGCCCGGCTTCGTTGGAGTAAATGCCCCGTTTTACGCCCCAGGCAATCGCCGTCCCTGCCATACCGCCGAACACAGAATCCACGCCAAAAGCACTGCGAAAAATCAGCGAAAATACATCGGGAAGCGCAGTAATATTCGTCATCATAATATAAAAAGAGACAAGGATGTAGCCAAGTGCCATAAACGGAATGACAACCTGAGCCACATTGGCAATCCTTTTTACACCTCCAAAAATGATAAGCGCCAGCAACACGACTACTACTATCCCAGAAACCTTCATATCCATGCCAAACGAGCTATGAAAAGCTACGGCAATAGAGTTCGATTGAGTTCCCGGCATCAGTAAACACATCGCGACCAACGCAGCAACCGCAAAAATGACGGCAAACCATTTAAAGCCTGTCCCTTTTTCAATATAAAAGGCCGGGCCGCCTCGGTACTGTCCATCGCGCTTTACCTTATATACCTGAGCCAGTGTGGATTCAACAAACGCAGTAGCCGATCCGATAAAAGCCATGACCCACATCCAAAATATCGCCCCGGGTCCACCCATACCGACTGCCAATGCAATCCCAGCAATATTTCCCGTCCCAACACGCCCCGATAGCGCCATCGTAAAGGCCTGAAAAGAGGATACACCTGCCTCTGAACTTTTCCCTTTAAATACTAGACGGATCATCTCTTTGAAATGCCTGATTTGTAGGAATCGAGTCATGATCGAAAATAATAGTCCCACACCCAAACAGACATATACCACAGGATTGCTCCAAATGACGCCGTTTACTGCCTCTGCCCACTGCTCTAACATTCCTTGTATTTCCCCCTGATCAATCAATTGATTTTCTAGTCTATGTTTTCAGAAAATTTGCATAATTACAAAAAATTATAGATTAGTTTTTACCACCATACAAGTTAATTTAATTGACATATTGTCAATTACAAGTGAGCTTACCGGCTACATAAAATGACGACAAAAAAGCTCTGATGATCCGAGAATATGGATCATCAGAGCCTTGTCCTTAAGACATTTAGGCAATGCTTTCTTTCTCATTCAGAGCACTAGACAGTTTCAACAGTGGGGCCTGCTCCGTTACCTCTCCTTGAGCGATTGGAAGGACTTCAGTATATTCGGAAGAATTCGTAATGATAACTGGCGTAATCGTAGGATAACCCTCTGCCCTGATTTGCTCAACATCAAACTCAAGCAGTAGGTCCCCAGCTTTCACCTGATCGCCTTCTTTGATATGGGACGTAAAATGTTTACCGTCCAGCTTGACCGTATCTACTCCGACGTGAATCAGAACTTCTGCGCCATGATGCGAAACAACTGCAAGCGCATGTTTTTTCTTGAACGCCACGGTGATGGTTCCATCGAACGGGGCCACGACTCTGCCCGTTGTCGGTTGGATGGCGATCCCTTTGCCCATAGCTTCCGAAGCAAATGCAGGATCGGGAACCTCCGACAAAGCGACCACAGTTCCTTCAATTGGGCTGAGTACCTCTTCATTAGAAACAACAACTGTAGAGGTCGATTCTTTAGCCGAATTGTTAGTAGTTTCCTCTTCTTCAACTGGATCTTCAAAACCTAAAATATAAGTCAAGATGGCCGACACCAGGAATGAAACGGTAATCCCTAAAATCAATCCCGGGAATCCTTGTCCACCAGGGCCGTAAAAGATCGGCAAGGTCAGCAACCCAGGTGCGCCAGAGGCAAATGCTTGCGTTCCCGCTTGACCGATAATGGCACCACCGGCGGCGCCGCCGATAATACCTGCAATAAACGGACGTTTCAGTGGCAACGTAACCCCATAAACTGCTGGCTCCGTGATGCCGAATAAAGCGGTAAGTGTAGCGGAACCCGCCAGCGTTTTCAGCTTTTTATTTTTCGTTTTCAGCATAACACCGAACGCTGCGCCGGTTTGAGCAAAGACGGAAGCCGAAGCAGCGGGCTTAATGCCATCCCGGCCGTTGACAGCAATGTTATTAATAAATACAGGTATAAGCCCCCAGTGAACACCAAAAATAACGAGCAGCTGCCAGCAAGCACCAAGGATTGCTCCAGCCAGCAACGGACTAAAGCTGAACGCAGCAACGAGTGCGGTAGCGATTGCGTTGCCCACATACACCCCGACTGGACCAAAGACCATCAGGGTCAGAGGAAGCATAATTACAAGTAGAATCAAAGGTGTAATAAAGTTTTTAACGCTCTCGTGGATCACTCGATTGCACCATTTTTCCAGCTTACTCATGACGATGACGGCTAAAATGATCGGAATAACGGTAGATGAATAACTCATCATAACAATAGGAATACCGAAAAAGTCCGTAGGTGTACCTTCCGTTTTTAGCGTGACAATGGTCGGGTAAAGCAACCCTCCGGCAATGGTCAGGGCAACGAAGATATTACCTCCAAATTTCCGTGCCGTTGTAACCGCTAACAAGAGAGGGAGGAAATAAAACAAGCTGTCGGCCGCAGCATACAAAATCATATAGGTAGTGTCTTTCGGTAGCAACCAACCAAGGTTACTCGCAATCAGCAGCAGACCTTTCAAAATACCGGACCCCGCCATAACTCCAAGCAACGGTGCAAAAATGCTGGAAATTACGTCGATTACGGCGCCAAATCCTTTGTTGCCTTTAGCTGAATGATCTTCTTTTCCAGTTTCATTCAAAATATTGGATACTTTACCGATTGCATTATATACCTCTGGTACTTTGTTGCCGACTACAACCTGGAACTGACCACCGCTTTGCTTTACCGTGATAATTCCATCGGTTTTTTCCAGCTTTCCCTTGTCTGCTTTTGCCTCATCTTTTAGCACAAAACGCAGGCGAGTGGCGCAGTGAACGAGCGATATTACATTTTTTTCGCCACCTACCAGGTGTACAATTTCCTTAGCCAGTTTTTCATTACTCATGATGGACACCTCCATGTTCTAAGGGGATTTTCACATATTTAGGCACACAAAAAACCTAAGCCTTGAAAAATGGTGGGCACTTTATTCCCGCAATTTTTCATGACTTAGGTTTTGCCTGCATAACCAGTAACAATCCCAGTTAAAACTTATTAAATTCCTGTTACTATCATAATATAATTAATCCACCATATTTGTCAACAAAAACTTTTAATCATATATTTTTGATCCTTTTTCGTCGAAAAAGTTCGACTTATCTATTCACCACCCGTTCAATATGCACGGTTAGATATAGCTTTTCTTCATTAGTCAATTCGTGGTTGTATTCTTTTTGCACAAAAGCACCAATTTTCTCTGTGCAAGCAGCTGCTTCCTTGTGCTTTTCCTTAATCATGTCATACAAATGATCATAGTTATTTTCGTAGTGATTTCCCTTAAATACGCGCTGAGCGAAAAATTTCAGATGCGTAATAAAGCGGAAATAGCTCAGAGAGTCCTCGTCAAAATCGACCTTAAAGTGATATTTTGCAATATTGATAATTTGCTGGATAAACTTCGTGATACTCATGGTCGTAATGACTTCCTCGTTCATTTCAGCATTCACGATGTGAATCGCAATATAAGCTGCTTCGTCCACAGGCAGTTCAATACCGAGCCTTTGTTTGATTTGCTCCAACGTTTTCAGACCAATCGCGAATTCTTCTTTATACAGCTGCTTGACTTCCCACAATAACGCGTTTTTGATTTCCAATCCTTCCCGGTATCTTTCAACAGCGAAATTGATATGATCGGTCAGCGAAACATAAATATTTTCGTTCAGCTTTCTGTTCAGATTATGCTTGGCATCATTAATGACTTCCTCCACAATCACGATCAAATCAAGCGGTACCTCACGCAACAACATTTTAAAGTTATCGGACGTCTGCTTGTTTTTCAGGGCAAATACCTTCTGAATTCTGGTTTCGTCTACTTTGTCTCCAGGCTTTTTCTTAAAAGCAATCCCCCGACCCATTACCACGAGTTCGGTACCGTCCGTCTGGTAGACGCTGATTACATTGTTGTTGATGACCTTTGCTATGTTCATCTTGATCCCCCGTTCCATATGCCAGCAAGAGCCACACTTGCTCCATCCTCTTTATTGTAAACAGAAAAAAAACCGAAGCACGCCAAATAAACAAGACTGTAACATCTTCTTATTTGTGGCTTAGGTTTTGCCTGCTACGCAGTAACAATCCTAAAAATGATGGAATTGCGTCAAGTATAGCCCGAAGAGGAACGATTGTCAACGCTTTCAATGAAGAAACGAAGATCGGAAATTCCCGTGGGCCCGGGACATCCGATCCTATTTTCTTGTGGTACGATTATTCGCCCAAATTTTCTCCGTCGGAATGAATTACGTTTTTGTACCAGTGGAAGCTTTTCTTTTTAATACGTTTCAATGAACCGTTGCCTTCGTTGTCGCGGTCCACATAAATATAACCGTAGCGTTTTTTCATCTCTCCTGAGGAAGCGCTGACAATGTCAATAGGTCCCCAACTTGTGTAACCGATAATTTCGACTCCGTCTTGAAGAGCCTCACCCATTTCGGCAATATGCCGCTTGAGATAGTCGATCCGGTAATCGTCGTTAACTTCTCCTTCAGGCGAAACCACATCATTGGCACCAAAACCGTTTTCCACTACGAACAGAGGCTTTTGGTAACGGTCATGCAATTGGTTGGCTGTGATGCGGAATCCTTTTGGATCGATCGTCCAGCCCCATTCGGACTTGTCCAGATATGGATTGGCCACAGAGCCAAATACATTACCGCTGGTCATGTTCTTGACGATTTCCGGGTCTGTGCTGGTCGTCCGGCTTGAATAATAGCTGAATCCGATATAGTCAACGGTATGATCTTTCAAAATGGCTGCGTCGCCTGATTCCATCTCAATGTTTAATCCATGATCCTTGAAGAAGCGCTTCGCATAGCCAGGATATTCGCCGCGTGACTGTACATCAATGAAGAAGTAGGACTCGCGGTCTTTTTCCATGCCCTGATACACATCTTCGGGATTACATGTATACGGATAGAAGCTGCCGGCAGCAAGCATACAGCCAATCTTGGCATCCGGGATAATCTCGTGACACGCTTTTACAGCCAGCGCGCTTGCCACAAGCTGATGATGTGCAGCCTGATACTGAATCTGTTTAACGTTTTCACCTTCTTGAAAAACAAGACCGGCGCCGAGAAACGGCAAATGGAGAAGCATGTTAATCTCGTTGAATGTCATCCAGTATTTCACTTTATCATTGTAGCGGGTGAATACTGTTTTAGCATAGGTTTCAAACAGGCTTACCAGCTTCCGGCTCCGCCAGCTTCCATATTTCTCGACCAGATCCACTGGCACGTCAAAATGAGCGAGGGTAACGACTGGCTGAATGCCATGTTTATGCAACTCGTCGAACAAGTCATCGTAGAATTGCAAACCTGCTTCATTTGGAGTAGCGTCTTCTCCTGTTGGAAAAATACGAGCCCAGGCAATGGAAACACGCAGCGCCTTAAATCCCATTTCTGCAAATAGCGCGATATCCTCGCGATAGTGGTGATAGAAATCAATGGCTTCGTGGGAAGGATAGAATTCGCTTTCAAGTGGAGTCAGTGAAGGAACATTCCCTTTCATTATGTTTCTTCTCTTCTCTCCGGTAGGCAGCAAATCAACCAGACTCAATCCTTTACCGTCTTCCAAATAAGCACCCTCGGCCTGATTGGCAGCAAGAGCACCGCCCCATAAAAAGTCTTTAGGAAAAATAAAGCTGGTCATAAACGTTCTCCTTCCAAATGTGTGATAAAGGGGTTCCTAGAGGGTGGGTGATGGATATAAAAAAACCCAAACCAGCCTGTATACACTTGCAGTGTAAACAAGCCAATTCAGGTTATGCCCTATCGGTAACATCCCATGAAAAGGTTATACGTATTTGATTGAAACTCTAACAAAGATTTGGGAACCTGTCAAATTCATTTGATATAATAACACGCAATTAACAAACCAACAACATTATTTCAATCGCCTATTGGGTAATGAAAAGAACCATGAAAGAGACCTCAGATAAACGACTTTACGAAAGATACCTGGCTGTTCGCCTTCGTCTGGAAGGGCACATGTTTTCGGAGATCGGTGATCTACTCAGTCGCTAATTTAAAATATTTTGTTGCAAGAAATTTAGAAAATCCCTTTGCATAGAGCCAAGAGGTATAATTTTTTTGATTATCTTGAACCTCCAATGCTGTCCTTTACTGTTAAATGACCATATTGCAGAAGACAGATATATGGAATGATATTTTTGTTCTTGTAAATCAGCTACTTCAAATTCAACTTTTTGTACTACTTTAGTGGAAAATAGATTCAGGAAAAGGATAATAATTTTATCATTATTTAGGAGTAATATAGCTCGACTTGTCCAAGCCGAAAGGCTTTGAGGAGTTGAATAGCAGATAAGCATGTTAGGTTCTCTATGCGATTCAGTTAGCTTATCAATAGTTTTTTTGTTAATGAATATCATAATCAAATACCTTTCTATTTGTTACTATATAAACCGCAATTAAGATCATAACCTAACCAGTAGCCGACCAATTGTTTCTAGCGGTTGTTCATTGATTCGTTTCATAAACCGGCCGGCATGAACTTAATCTTATAAAACCTCTAAAAAAACACGTTATTCGCCACATTGGATTTAAGCCATAGCCCCTCGACTGGATCAGGTTGGGACTATAGGGCGGAAGAAAGGCCAGGTGCAGGCGTGGATGTTCCTAGTCTCAATTGACAATATAAATAGTCCCATTTGATGTTATAAACCACACCAGCAGCCCCGTGTTCATTCTCTTAGTTTCGTTGTCTCATCGCCTCAAATAATAGCACCGTAGAAGCCATCGCTGCGTTCAGTGATTCCGCTTGCCCCTGCATCGGAATGAATACCGACTCATCCACCATGCGCGCGGTAGCAGCAGAAATACCTTGGCCTTCGTTTCCGATCACAAGCCAAGTGGAAACACGCAAATCTATGGTATAGCATGACAAGCTCGCATCCAGTGAGGTGCTGAGCAAGCGGGCACCTTTACTTTTGGCCTGCGGTAAAAGCTCCTCCAGACTGCCTTCAATCACCGGCAGGTGAAACAACGATCCCATCGTGGAGCGGATCGTTTTGGGATTGTACAGGTCGGCGCAGCCATGACCCAATATTACGCCTGCGGCTCCAGCAGCGTCCGCGCTGCGGATGATGGTGCCTACATTGCCGGGGTCCTGCACCCCGTCCAGCACCATCACCAGTGCATCCGGCTGCTCCAGCAATGCCGGGAATGCGCTGCGCTCCTCCTTACGCACGATGGCAAAGACCGACTGTGGCGTCTTCGTATCGGTGCATTTTGCAATGACCGCCGCTGACACGGGAACCCATTCCACCGGCTGGTCGGCTGGATCCAGGCCATTCAGCTCGGCGGGAATGCCCTTGTCCAAATCATAGGCGACGGTTTCGACAGCCGCGTCCGAACGCAGCGCTTCCTGCACCAGATGAATACCCTCGACAATATATTTATGCTGCCGTGTGCGATGCTTTTTCTCCAGCAGTTGCGCCCACTCTTTTACACGCGCATTATTCGGTGAAATGATTTCCATTCGTTTAACCTTCCGTTTCTTTGTCCGTTTCTTAAAATAAATGATGCATCACTTGTACTTGAACATCAGCCTTCATTAGGCTGCGAATGCCAGCTCCAGCTTGGTCAGATCATCCTTGTGGCCCACAATGACAAGTACATCACCCGGCTCCAGACGATCTTCGGCATAAGGTGAAATGTTCATTTCCTGATTTCTACGAATCGCCATCACATTGCAGCCGAAGCGTGCACGTATGTCTAGCTCTTTCAGGTTTTTGCCAATCATGGAATCGGCGGCTCTCATCTCCAAAATACTGTAGTCCTTGGACAGCTCGATATAATCCAAAATGTTGGGAGATGTCAAATGATGAGCTACCCGTAACCCCATATCCCGTTCAGGATAAACGACTTTATCCGCACCTATTTTTTGCAGCACTTTCCCGTGCAATTCATTTTGTGCCTTGACCACAAGGGCTGGTACGCCCATGTCCTTGAGAATCAATGTCGTCAGAATACTGGCCTGTATATCTTCGCCAATCGCAACTACAATTACGTCAAAATTACGGATACCCAGCGCTCGCAGCGCTTCCTCATCCGTCGAGTCAGCAGATACCGCATGCGTCACAATATTCGACATTTCCTGTGTACGCTGCTCGTCCGAGTCAATAGCCAGCACATCAAAACCCATCTCACTCAGCGCACTGGCAACACTGGAACCAAAACGGCCCATGCCAATGACCGCATACTGTTTTTTTGCCATTCCTTCTTTACCTCCCGATCACCATACTGTCCGTCATAGTATAGCATATCATGTTGCAAACATAAATTTTGACATACTTATGCCAAATGCTTCTCCATGTATACTGGACAACAGCCCAAGCCATAATACATTCGACCACTACTACAACATACGGGAGGTACACATGCCCATTACAATGGATTTACGACAAGCAATTGTTCACAAAGTACACGGCAAATCAGAAGCTGATCTTACGGACATGATTATTGGGTCAGTGGACGGACCGGAGGCCGCTTTGCCTGGATTGGGTGTCATTCTTGAAATTGCTTGGAAGCATATGAGTCCAAACCAGCAGCACGATTTCGTCCATTTGGCACATGAACAAATCGATAAAATCAAACCCGTACCTTTAACCTAGCTCTAGCTATTTAACTTTTTGTTCCGATTTAATTGTGCTCATTATTTTACCCGTATTCTAAAATGAGAATAGTCCACTCGCATTAACATCGAGTGGACTATTCGTTGTATACACTAAATGACTGAGATCTAACGGTTCTGCATACTCAATCTTATGGAGCCATTTCCAAAAACTTAGCTGTCGGGTTTTTCTCCATAGCCGTACGCATGGCATACTCGTTTTCGAACAAGGCAACATAATTGCCCTTCTTATCCTTTACCAGCGTAGAGTTAATACGGAACTTGCTCGGATCAATCTGATCATCCACAATCCAACGTGCAAATTGGAATGGCATACGCTGAAGCTGTACATCAACGCCATATTCACCCTTCATGCGGTACTCAAATACTTCAAATTGCAGTTGCCCGACAACACCCAATAGCGTATCGTCAAAGCTTACCGTACGGAACACCTGAATCATACCTTCCTCGGTCAACTGGTCAATACCCTTCAGATACTGTTTGTGCTTCAAGGCATTTTTCACCGTTACCTTGGCAAAAATCTCAGGCGAAAAGGTCGGCAATTCATCAAACACAACCTCGCTACCTTGGCTGAGTGAATCACCAATACGGAAAATACCCGGGTCAAACAATCCTATAATATCGCCAGGAAAAGCCTCCTCGACAATATCACGGTCCTGTGCCAGGAACTGCTGTGGCTGAGACAGCTTAATCTCCTTGCCCATCCGTACATGCTTAACACTCATCCCGCGTTGAAACTTACCGGAGACAATACGCAAAAATGCAATACGGTCACGGTGAGCCGGGTTCATGTTCGCTTGAATTTTAAATACATAGCCGGTAAACTTTTCGTTTGTTGGCTCAATTTCCCCAGCTGTACTACGGCGCGGCTCCGGTTTAGGAGCAAGCTGAAGGAAGTTTTCCAAAAATGTTTGTACACCAAAATTATTAATCGCACTGCCGAAGAATACAGGTGTTAATTCTCCACGCTGTACTTTTTCCATGTCAAAAGGGTCACCCGCGACGTCAAGCAACTCCAAGTCTTGGCATAATTGGTCATGCAAATATTCGCCCGCCATCTCACGAATGATTGGATCATTGTAATCTTCCACTTTTTGTACTTTGATCGTGGAATGGTCATCTCCCTGAAACAGCTCGACCTGATTTTTGACACGGTCATAGACACCACACAACTCGCGTCCTGTACCAATCGGCCAATTCATAGGCACCGAACGGATGCCAAGCACCTGCTCCAGCTCCTCCATCAAATCAAAAGGACTGCGTCCCTCACGATCCAGTTTGTTAATGAAGGTGAAAATCGGAATTCCACGCTTCGCACAAACTTGAAACAGCTTAATCGTTTGCGCTTCCACACCTTTCGCTACGTCAATCAGCATGACTGCACTATCTGCTGCTGTTAATGTACGATACGTGTCTTCACTGAAATCCTGGTGACCTGGGGTGTCCAGAATATTGATGCGGTGACCATTATAATCAAATTGCATTACTGAGGATGTTACAGAGATCCCCCGCTGTTTTTCAATCTCCATCCAGTCACTCGTGGCGTGTTTGCTTGCTTTACGCGCTTTAACTGAACCAGCAAGACGAATCGCGCCCCCGAATAGCAGCAGCTTTTCCGTCAGTGTCGTTTTACCCGCATCCGGGTGAGAAATAATCGCAAACGTACGCCGTTTGTCGACTTCCTGTTGAAGTATATCTGTTGTTTTACTCATTTCACATATCCCTTCATGATCAAATCCATTGCATTACTGCTCAAGCTATTCATAAAAAGGCCATGACGCACGCCTGTTTTCATAAGTTCATCGGCTCTATGGGCTATATTGCCATTAGCTCCAGTATTCGGCGCACTCCGTTACCATATTCATTATAAATACGATCAATTTACATGTTTTAGCCTGCCTTTAACTTATAATCAGTTGCAAACCGAAAACCTGAGACTAAGCTATTATAGCACACTCCGAACGCAAAGCATCCCCTTACGTCCTGAACAGGACATAGGGGGATGCAGGACAAATCGGGATTACTGAACGCCGCCTACTCGCCAGATGACATTATCTTCATCCTGACCGCTAACCGGCCACCACTTGAAGCCATCCTGCTCCAATAGCTTGTGAGCACCTTCCGGTCCCCATGAGCCTGCAGCATAGGTTTCCAGCGTATCTGGGGTCTGCTGCCATGCCTTGGCGATTCGATCGACGAATCCCCATGCCGTGGCAACCTCATCCCAACGCGTGAAGTACGTCGAATCACCCTCAATCGCATCCATCAGCAATCGTTCATAAGCCTCCGGTGAGTTGATACCCACCATACAGCTTTGGCAAAAATCCATAGCCAGCGGTTCAATATCTGATTCGGAACCAGGTTTCTTGGCATTAATTTTAATGTAAATGCCCTCCATTGGATTGACCCGAATCACGAGCAAGTTCGGTTCTAGCTTATGCTTTTGACCGAGATACACGTTCGTTGGCATGCTCTTAAATTCCACAACAATCTCCGTTGTTTTTACTGGGAGACGTTTGCCCGTACGAATATAGAACGGTACGCCAGCCCAACGGAAATTATCAACAAACACGCGTGAAGCAAAATAAGTCTCTGTGTTCGACTGTGGATCTACCTTGTCTTCTTGGCGATACCCCGGCAACTGCTGGCCGCGATAACTGCCTTCGGTGTATTGGCCACGTACCACATTGGTTTTCACATCCTCAGACGTTTCAAAAGGGCGCAGCGAACGCAGCACTTTTACCTTTTCATCACGGATATCCTCAGGCAACAAACGACTAGGTGGTTCCATCGCAATCATCGTTAGCATTTGCAACATATGGTTCTGTCCCATATCCCGCAAAGCGCCGGAATGATCGTAGTAACCTCCGCGTTCCTCCACCCCTACCGTTTCACTAAGCGTAATTTGCACATTGGCAATATGCTTATTATTCCACAGTGGTTCAAAGAAGGCGTTCGCGAAGCGGATCACCTCAATATTTTGTACCATTTCCTTACCAAGATAGTGATCAATCCGATAAATTTCTTCTTCGGCAAATACTTCTCGTATTTCAACGTTCAATTCTTGTGCAGATTCGAGGTTATAACCGAATGGCTTCTCAATTACTAGGCGATTCCAGCCTTTTCCATCCATCATGCCGCCATCTTTCAAGCTCTTCGACACGCTTCCGAATAATTCAGGAGCCAAGGCCAAATAAAACAACCGATTTCCCGGTATGTTAAACTTGCTTTCTATAGACTCCGTCTGCTGTCTCAGCTCATGGAACCCTTCGACATTGTTTATATCCAGCGATTTATATTCAAAATGCTCGGCAAATGCCTGCCATTCTTGATCATTTTCTGCTTTGTAGCGACTAAACTCCTGTATGGAAGCATACAGGTCATTACGGAATTCTTCCTCTGTGCGCGGACGCCTTGCTACACCAATAACGGCAAAATCTTCAGCAAGCTTGCCTTCGCGGTACAAGCTGTAAATAGCAGGAAAAAGCTTGCGACGAGCCAAATCGCCCGTAGCGCCAAAAATAAACAGAACTGCGCCTTGCGTCACAACAGATTCTTTAGCAGGTATGTCAGCCATGAAGTACCTCATTCTTCCCATGTCAAGATTCCGCAATCCACAATCCCCGAAATCCGCATGTAGTATTGTGTATATTTATACAAGATCATACTTGATTTTCGAAAAACATGGAACTAAAGATTTGATGATATTTTATCATATCCTACATGGATAAGCTATCCGATGAATCATAAATTTACCTTATAAGTCAGTATTCAATCGTGATGAGCGGGAAACCGAGCGTTATACGTGTATTCTGCTGCTCCCTATCTTCATGTACAGCCATCTGCATCTGGACCTGATGCTCACCGCTTTGAATCATTAACGGCAGCTCTGGAGCTTCATAGGATATAGCCACAGTAGTCGCATCCGTATATCTTTCTTTGGCCTGCATGGAGATGTTCTCTGCTAAGCTCGCCTCTGTCAGTTTCAACAGTTGATCTTTGGATTCCTTTGTATGCAGCGAACGCTGAAGGGCTGTGTTCCACTGCGCTTGAATCCCCATAGATTTTAATTGCTCAGCACAAAGTTTATGAAGCTGAATCAACCGCTCACGTCCTGCATTATTACTCTCCAGTTGAACAACTACATACCATTGTCCAGTTTGACGTTCCATCACATTTAAGCGGATTCTTAGATCCTCACTATGACGAACAGAACGATAAACCGTGTGTCCATTTTCTACGAGTTTGTTTACTGTGGGTATATTCAGCTGATCGGCTATCTGTGCCGCCACATCTGCCGGCTCTTCATGGTTAGAAATCCAATCGCCTTGCCACTTCACAACCAGCTTATCCAACGTACCCGGGGCCTGGTCCGAGATGATTAACAATGAACGTAAAGCCGTTTCTGCTTCGCGGGAATCATATCGGTTTGTCTGAAGGGTTCCGTAGCGCCAGCCAGCCAGTACCAGCACCGTTCCTAATACCAAAATTGCAATAATCCCTTTTTTAATCAGCTCTGCTTTTAACATTATCGTTCCCCCCGCTCCACAACCATCCGATTCCCACACCTACGCTCTGGTTACTTTCTTTTTCGGCTGGTTTGAAATCTATCAATCTATCAATAGCATTCCCTTTGTCAAAGGTTTTATACACACAGCTACGGCAAAGCCCTTCTAAAATATTCATCTGCCTACTGGGTGTTCGACCATACATCGTAGGCACCGTAAGAATAGACTATGATCACAATGCATCTTACACCAAAAGAGGTGAAATCATGTTTCCGATTTATCCTGTAAATGAAGCCAATGTGGCACCTCATGGTGGACGTCTGGTCTGTGCCGTTATGCGTGATGGTACACGACACATCGGCATCTTAAGTGGGTGTAGCAAAGGCAAGCTGATGTTGAACGGATATCCACCCTCCTTTCCTGGCAGTCTCTACGCCGGGAGCTACAATAACAAAGGAAAACAATCCCCAAAAAAGAATTCCTCTAAAAAGAAAAAAAGGAATCCTAAAAACAAAGCTCGTACCTCTGCCAAACTAAATGCCTTAATTAAGCCACCTAACGAACCTCTGAGTCCATCCTTTCCTTATGACGCAGGCGGATTTGCTGGAAATGGTTATAGTAGTTATGGAAATGGCAGACCAGGCTATCGCGGTGGGTACGGCGGATATGGATACGGTGCAGGGCTTGCACTAGATCTGGCTTTAATCGCCTTTTTATTCCTCCTGATCTAAACACCTTGTTATGGAATACAAAAAACCGGAGGACTATTGTCGTCTCCGGTTTTTTGTATTCGTTTATTCTACATTCTACTCTGCTAATCCGTTCTTATAGGCATAGATCGCCGCCTGTGTACGGTCTTCCACTCCTAATTTAGCGAGAAGGTTCGTGACATGGAATTTTACCGTCTTAATCCCGATAATCAGCTCATCTGCGATATCCTGATTAGACTTCCCTTGTGCCAACAGGCGAAGCACCTCCATCTCACGATCAGTCAGTTCCGTATGCGCGGGTGCCTCAGCCTGTGGCTGGCGAAATCGATTCATCATCTTGGAGGCCACCTGTGACTCTAGTACGGACTGTCCGCGTGCAGCTGCACGGATCGCATCCGCTATCTCGGAAGCACGAGACGTTTTGAGCAAATAGCTGAATGCCCCTGCCTCAATGACCGGATACATTTTCTCATCGTCCAAATAACTCGTCAGCACAATCACCTTTGTCTCTGGAAGCAGACGAGTTACTTGGCGTGTCGTTTCGATGCCATCCATGCCATCCATGACCAGATCCATCAAAATGACATTTGGCTTGTATTCGGAAGCCAACCGTATGCCTTCTTCTCCGCTTCCAGCCTCGCCGACCACTTCAATACCTTCTTCCGTCCCCAGCACCGCCGCAAGACCAATCCGTACCATTTCATGGTCGTCTACCAGCAGTACGCTAATCGGTAATTCCGTTTCCATGATCATCGTTCCTTCCGCTTTCATCATTAATAACTGGCACGGACACCTCGATCCGTGTTCCTTTTCCCGGTGCCGTTATATATTGAATAGCTCCCCCAATTTCACTGACCCGCTCCTGCATTGTGGATAATCCATATGAAGTCTGCTTTTTCTCATCCAGTTCAAAACCAATACCGTTATCCCGAATCGTCAGCCTGATGGAATCCGGGCGTTGCACGATACGAATTTCCATGCGGGTTGCTTTGGCATGACGCAATGTATTAGACATCGCTTCCTGAACAATACGAAACAAGTGGTTCTCAATGCCTTTAACCAACTGTACTCCGCTTTCAATCTCAAAATCAATCTCCATCGGTACCTTTGCCTGCAACTCCTGTACCAAATCACGCAAACCCTGCTCAAGCCGTTTTCCTTCCAGATAGACAGGCCGCAGATGAAGTAGTAACGCCCGCATTTCGGATTGTGCCACGGAAGACATTTCTTCAATTAGCGCAACTTGACGCTGCGCTTTATCAAAATCCTTATCCAGCGTCCTCCCCACAGCCGTCGCCGTCATTGAAATAGCAAATAATTGCTGTGATACGGCGTCATGCAACTCTCTGGCCAGCCGCTGCCGCTCCTCCACAATCGCAGTCATCCGTGCCTGTTCTGCCAACTGAGCATTATCCGTGGATAAGCGTTGTAAAGACGTAACTTGTTCCTGCCATTTACGCCCGATCCGTTCCAGCTGCTCTCCCAGCCTGCCAAGCTCATCATGCCCTAGGGACGGCAACTCACGTGCAGGGGTTCCCTTTTCCCACATCAGCAACGTCTCTCTCAACATTTCCAATCTGCTTTTAAAGCGGTAGCTCTCATAAAATCCGTACATTGCCCCTGTACCAATCAACACCAGTATAACGGCTCCTGCAACTTTCAATATCATGCCCCAGGTTGGGAACGACTTCACATATCCATATGTATACAGCATATAAAAGACAACTACGCCCACAACAACACACAGGAGGATACCTTCACCCATACTGCGGGTTACCATGTTGGACGTTTTTTTATGATTCATCCCGGCTCCTCCTGATTCAATAAAATCGGACGCGGACATCGCCCGCCAAGTACGAAACGACAAACTTCACTTTATACTCACTCTGCTCAAAATGGGGAGACTTCCAAACCAGTCGATTGAGCATCCCCGCCTCATGATCCCGGTCAAACTGAATCTGTCCGAACAATACGAGCATCTCCACCTCTACACCGTAATTATCCGGTAACGTGATGTCAATGTCACCGAAGATCCCTTGTAGAAATATGACGGACTCACGTTCCTCTGGGAGAGCCAACGTCAGGTCAGCATCCACGTCCCCAACCACATGCCATATGCTTGTGCTGCGCAGACTCCAAGGCACTTCATCCCATTTATGATTGGATATAAAATTGTGCTTGAATATGGAGCTTTGACCTTTATGCAGCTTCCTTGAACGTGAATAGAATACAGCTAATGATGCTAGTGTAACTACCACAAACAGGAACAAATGATCCAGCACTAACAGTCCAGCACCAATCGCAAGCATCGTGTAACCTTTTTTGATTTTGGAATTACGGATCTTATATATTCCGGCCAACATTAGGATCAGTGCAACCACGGAGAGGAACCCAATCCACTGACCGAATAAAATGATAATCCCGATGCCAATTCCTGCCAGTGCCAAGGCTGATTTTTTTCTCTCCATGCTGCACCCCCTTTATGTTTATACAGGACGGAAAAGCCATAGTGGCGCGACATTCCGCCATATGGCTTTCCCGGACCATACAGATTGAGCACGATCATCGACCAATGTCCATTCCATACAGCATATCATAATGTCTTGTTTCCGAGTAGTCAGTCCTTCTTCATATCGACTGGTTTAGCACCTGTCTGAATTTTGGACTTAAGCTGTTGAAGCTGCTCATCCACTTTAAACTGTTTTTCAGCCTCAGCTGGATTAATATATGCTTCTCCTGGAGCTTGACGGTAAGGAGCACGCAGTACGTCAGCTTCAGCTTCCATTTGCATGATTTTTTCTTCCATACGGTGGAAGCCCAATGAAGCAGACCCACTTTCAATCGTGTGCAAACTATTGATTTGAGACATTTGCTTTTTAGCTTTCGCCATTTGAGCACGGGATACCAACTCATTGCGCTTGTTGCGCATTTTATAGAACTCATCTTTCATGTCGTGAAGCTGTTGTACTAATTCTTTTGCTTGAAGCTCAGCTTGTGTATGCAAGTCGCGGTATTCGTCCTGCTTTTGCACAAAATAAATCTTCTCTCCCAACAGCTTTCGTGCTACTTCTTCCTGACCATTTCGTAATGCGGATTCGGCTTGCTTCTCACGCTCATTGGATACACGTACCGCTTCCTCCAAACGCTGTTTCATACGTCGTTCATTCGCCATTTGCTTGGCAACCGTTACCTCAGCCTCGTGAATTTCCGCCTCCATATCGCGCAAATATTGATTCAACATAATAATCGGATCTTCCACTTTATCCAACACTTCATTCACCGATGCTCTTGTCATATCCTTCATTCTTTTAAAGATCCCCATTATTTACGATCTCCCTTCTCGAATTGCTCTACTTTTTTGCGTAACTCTGCCAATTCTTTTTTCATTGCCTTTTTCTCAATATCTTCCATCATGGAATCCAAGTCGTTGTTCTGACCTGTGTTAAATTTGGATGAGTTGCGGGCATCTTGACCAAAAAACGGGTTCGAATTGCCGTATGCGCCGCCCTGATTGTAACCAGTTCCCTGCCCATACTGCGATCTTGTATTGTTACTGCCATAATAGCGCGGGTCCTGTTGATTATAGGGTCCGCTGTCAGGGCCAAATCCTCCATCGAAAGGAGATCTCGGCTCCTTGGAGATAACCAGTGCCGCAATCACATAAATCATAAATGTGGTTCCTGCTGTAATAAAGAAACTGATCACAACCAGAATACGAATCCATGTTGAGTCCATTCCTGTTGCGTCAGAAAGACCGCCACATACACCTGTTATTACTCTATCCCGGCTTGATCTGTAAATTCGGGTCATTATCAATTTACTCCTTCCCGCTGTTGTCCAGCTTGCTTTTCAGTCTCTCCCACTCTTGTTCAAGCAACGATCCACCGCCTTGGGCATCCTGTACATGGTCGCCCTCACCCCGACGTAAATCACGCAGACTCATCGTTTCTGCTTCCATATCGGCTACTCGGTCTTCCAAGCGGTTGAACATTCGGGGAACATTTCGTCCACCGTATGTACCAGCCCGTTCGTTCATTTGCTGCTGGAGTCTCAACGTCTGTACACGTGCCGCATAATACTGACGCTTGCTGTGTACCGTTTGATATTCTGTCTTTAACGTATCTAGCTGTTGTTCTAGCTCACGTAGTGATTCACGGCTCTGCTCCCACAGTTCTCTATACTGCTCTTCTTTTTCTGCATATAGCATTTTCTCCTGAAGGGCCAGCTTCGCGATATGTTCTTCATCAGCCTTCAAAGCCAGTAGCGCCTGTTCCTCCCGTTTGGTCTGCATGGACAATGCATGATCCAACTGCTGCTTCATCTGTCTTGTGTGCATCGCATACTGTTGATGGAGTTTTTCCGCTTCGGCAATTTCCTGGCGGGTATTATACAAGAACTGGTCAATTAGTTGCACCGGGTCTTGGCTTTGTTCCAAATGCTCATTGAAGGTCGCTACCGTGATATCTCGCATTCTTCGAAAAACACTCATTTGCGTCTGCTCCTTTCACAATTCGTATTTCCATAATTTATCACTTCGTTGCTACAATCTTTTTTCATTCGTCAAACTGCTAAAATCAGTAACGTCTTCTGCGGTCACTCAGCAGGGAAACACCAAATATGATCAACCCGATTGCCAGTAGCGGTCCCAGAAGCCAGGACAGTTTGCCAAGCAAAATCAGTACCCCGAGTACAAGTACGATCCAGCCGAAGAGCGCATTTCCTTTTTTCACACCGTAGTAGCCTAGCATGACCATAGCTATCGGAATTAAGTAACCAATCAGATGTCCTAAAAAGTGACCGAAAAACGGAGTAAACTTACCGAGCAGCATAATCGAACCCAACACGATCAGTACAATGGCTAACCCATTCCCTTTGTTAACTCTCATCATCTCTCACCGCCTTTCACTGTGTCTTGCTTATGTTCTTATTGTACGCTGACTTAGCGTTCGACAAAACGGACCCCAGACGGTTTTTGAACCTAGACCTAAGTCGGGGATGAATATAGACCTGCGGCTATCACCCTCTATGCTGTTCTGCTGCACGGGCTATCGAGTGTTGCTCACCCGCTTGCTTGGAGCGTAGTGACAGGACAAGACAAGCCAGTAACGCTATAGCTGCAACCATATAAGGCAGGTTAATATGAACATCGAACAACAGTCCTGCAATTAACGGTCCAATCACATTACCCAAGCTTGTATAGGACGAGTTCATTCCTGCCACAAAGCCTTGCTCATCTCCGGCCTGCCGCGATAGAGAAGTGCTTACTGCTGGACGAAGGATATCCATAGCCAGAAAAATGATAAAGGTCGTCAGCATAATCATCACATACTGTTTAGCAAATAGGGTTAGAAAAATGAAAACGCCCCCAATAGCCAAACAGAGGTGAATTACTTTTTTCTCTCCAAAACGATTAATGATCCATCCAAATATAGTTGCTTGGACAACTGCTCCCATAATGGAGCCTGTCGTTATAATGATGGCAATATCCATTGGTGTAAAACCATATTTATGGTCAACAAACAGTCCAAACACTGTTTCAAAGTTCGCTAACCCAAAAGCAACGACAAATACAATGAGTAAACCCATGAAATATGGAGATTGATATGACTTGGCAAATTGCTGCAAAAGATTTTCTTTTTGACGTGGAAGCTCTCTATTAAATTGTTGCTTTTCCTTGCTTAAAGACTCAGGCAGCACTAACAGAGACAAGATAGCCGCTATTCCCGCAGCTCCTGCTGCCGCAAAGAAGGGAATGCGTATTCCATATGTGGCAAGCAAACCGCCAATCCCTGGTCCTATTATGAAGCCTGTGTTGATCGCTGCATTGATCATTCCCATTCCCTTGCCTCTTTCCTCAAACGAGGTCACATCAGCGACATAGGCCATAATAGAAGGAGTAAGCAATGCTGCCCCTGCTCCACCCATGATTCGTGCTATGAACAGGGTAGGAATGGAATTTGCCAGTCCAAAAACAAGCTCTGATAACATGAAGATGAACATCCCAGAAACAATCAACTTTTTACGTCCATAACGATCAGACAACTTTCCTGACAATGGTGATAACAAAAGCTGTGTCAACGCAAAAGCTGCAACCATCAGCCCCATCGAGGAACCATTCATCCCTAGCTCACTTATAAACTTAGGTAACACAGGGACAACTAAGCCAATCCCCATGAATGCCAAAAAAATGTTAAGCATCAATAACAGCATTGCTCCTCGATTTCTTGTGAGTATAGACATATTTCCACCCTTCCTTTTCCGTATCTCTTTATTTAATATTAGATAAACTTTATTATTTTTCAAAAACAATTGAAACTAAAATTGTTTTCTTAGTTTTCATATACAAAAATGGCCTCTTCAAATATGCAGCATATTGTTGAGGCTATTTTTTTATTTTTCGACCAATCCGAACAACAGAATATCTACAATAGAATAAGTTGCTTCCTCTACCGTCACACTGTTATCCAGAAAGAAACGCTGATCAAGCGTTAAATTTACAGATTCAATAATAAGCTTCATGATCAGAGCCTCATTTTTGTTCACTATTATTCCTTCTCGAATGCCTTCCTGAATTAATGTTCTAATCGGAGACCAGTCATTTAAATCGGCATGTACCCTTTTCCATTGCTCAGGATAATACTTTTTCATCTGGTCCAATATTCTTAAATCGTAAAACTTATAATACAGAGGCATGACCCTAATCGACTGCTTAATCTTGTCTAACAAAGATAACTCATTATTTTCGATAATTTGCTCAGTTTTACGAATCATATCATCATTAGTACGCTCAATAAGTGTTTCTAAAATAAGCGTCTTAGACGAAAAATGTTCATACAACGTACGCTTACTAATGGCGAGTCTTTTCGCAAGATCATCCATCGTAAATTTCAAACCATTTTCATGAACTTCCTCTACAAAAGCCTCCAAAATTCTTTCCTGCATATTCGTCCTCATTTCTTTCGCGCTCAGTAAACTAGAAAAGTTTTTTCAGTACCATTATCTTATGATAAGATCAAAGCGCTGGTCAAATCCATGTTAACCTTGTTGCCAAAATCATGAATATATAATAAAAAGGATGATAAAATGCCTTTAAGCATTTTATCACCCTTTTGTGTATACCGGCGAGAGGACTCGAACCTCCACGGTTTCCCACTCGATACCGAATACAATCTTGATAATACCTTGTTTAATGAAGGAAAATAAGCGCTGCTCGTCGATTTCGACCCGCAAGGTAATCTGTCGATGTACTTTGGTATTGAGCAGCGGGATCAACTTCCGTAGCTATGGTCTGCGACAGGACTAACTCAGTTGCTCAGTATCAAGGAATTTAGAATACTTGTACAACTTCTTTAATATCATCAATTTCCTCAAGAATTGCGCGCTCAATAGCAACCTTTAACGTAATCGTAGCACTTGGGCAACCATTGCAAGCTCCCAAAAATCTTAATTTTGCTATACCGTTCTCAACTTCGACCAGTTCAGCATCTCCACCGTCACGCAGTAAGAAAGGACGTAGTTTGAGAAGAACTTCCGATACTTCATCGAATAAAACTCCATTTTCATCCATTATGTCAACTCCTCCCATTTTTTATCAACCGTCAATTCAGACCTTTTTTCACCCTAGATCGTCTGAGTGATCCTTTGCTTTTTGCCTAAGAGTGACCTCTTGATCCGAAAGTTCCCTTATAAGCGTATGAATAGAGTCTAAAGGTATCATCACACCACAACTTGCGCTCAATCCTGACAGCATATTGAAGCAGAACTGAAGTTTTCGTATCTCTCGGGTAATTTGAGCTAGTTCTGAATCGTCCGAATTATTTTTCTTCATTACTAGCACCTCTTTAAAGAATGATAAAGGTTTGATCTATTAAATTAATGAATCAACCGATGCTTCCTTCCATCTCAAATTGAATCAACCGATTCATTTCAACGGCATATTCCATTGGCAATTCTTTGGTAAACGGTTCAATAAAGCCCATTACAATCATTTGTGTAGCATCTTGTTCTGTAAGCCCGCGGCTCATTAAGTAAAACAATTGTTCCTCGGACACTTTGGATACTGTTGCCTCGTGCTCCAAAGTAATCTGATCGTTTTTAATTTCATTGTACGGAATCGTATCTGATGTTGACATGTTGTCCAATATCAACGTATCGCACTTAATATTGGACTTGGACCCTGCGGAATCGCGGCTGAAGCTGGACAACCCTCGGTAGTTTACTTTTCCGCCCTGCTTGCTGATGGATTTGGATATAATCGTAGATGTTGTCTCGGGAGCAAGGTGAATTACCTTCGCGCCAGCATCTTGATGCTGATCTTTACCGGCTACGGCAATAGACAGGATGGACCCCTTGGCTCCCCGTCCTTTCAATAATACTGCCGGATACTTCATTGTTACCTTGGAGCCGATGTTGCCGTCCACCCATTCCATTGTGGCATTTTCTTCTGCCACAGCCCTTTGGGTTACCAAGTTGTAGATATTAGGAGCCCAATTCTGAATGGTCGTGTAACGGACACGGGAATCTTTCCGGCAAATAATTTCAATAACTCCACTATGCAGAGAACTGGTACTATAAATAGGTGCTGTACATCCTTCAACATAATGGACAAAGCTGCCCTCTTCGGCAATAATTAATGTCCGCTCGAATTGACCCATATTTTCAGAATTAATACGGAAATAACCTTGTATAGGAACCTCGCACTGAACACCCTTCGGAATGTATACAAAGCTACCGCCTGACCAAACTGCACTATTAAGCGCCGCAAATTTATTGTCGGCAGGAGGGATGATCGTCCCAAAATGTTGCTTAAACACTTCGGGGTATTGCTTTAATGCACTATCCGTATCAAGGAAAATAACGCCCTGATCCTCCAGTTCTTTCCGCATGCTGTGATAAACTACTTCCGACTCATATTGAGCGGATACGCCCGCCAGGAACTTTTGCTCCGCTTCAGGGATTCCCAGCTTGTCAAAGGTTGCTTTGATCTCGGAAGGAACCTCCTCCCAGGTCTTTCCCTGTTTTTCAGAAGGGCGAACGTAATACTGGATGTCATCAAGATTTAGCCCGGTCAAATCCGCTCCCCATTCAGGCATCGGCATTTTGTAGAATTGATTCAAAGCTTTCAACCGAAAATTGAGCATCCACTCCGGCTCTTCCTTGATCCGGGAAATTTCCCGGACAATCTCTTCCGTCAGACCTTTTCCAGATTGAAAAATAGACTGGTGCTTGTCGCGAAACCCATATTTATATTCGCCCATATCTGGTGCTTTTTTAGCCATTAGTATCACTCCTTTTTAACCTTTCAAGATTCATTTTGATTTGCTATGATCTGCCGAGCTTGCTTTCCACTAAATCTTTTAGGCGACTGCGAACACCTTCCAGCGGGATCTCCGAAATGACAGGAGCGAGAAATCCGAAAATAACAAGATGTTCGGCTTCACTCCGTGATATCCCGCGCGACATCAGATAATAGATTTGCTCTGCATTTACTTGCCCCACGGATGCAGCATGACCCGCGGTTACATCATCCTCATCTATCAGCAGGATCGGATTGGCATCGCCGCGAGCTTTAGGACTTAGCATAAGCACGCGTTCTGTTTGCTGACCATCACAATGGGTTGCGCCTTTTTCAATCTTTGTAATGCCGTTAATAATGGCCGTAGCTTCTTCAAGCATGACTGCACGCGTAATCATCTGGCTTACCGAGCTTCTGCCAAAATGCTGAGCTTGAGTTGTATAGCTCGATTTTTGATTGCCCGTGCCAATAGCAATCACCTTATTGTCGGAGACCGCCCCGTTGCCTTGTAGCAAAGTCTTGGTATCGCTGGCGGTATAACCATTGTTCATCTCACCAATAATCCATTCCACACCCCCATCAGCAAGAACGACCGCCCGTCGCTGAGTGAAATCTGTTGTAGTTGCAGCAAGCTGATGAACCGAAGCTACTTGCACCTTTGAGCCCGCCCCCGCGAAGACCTCCGTCACACCGTTATGCAATACCTTGACATCATCACCACTCGATACACAATTATCCACATAAGTGATCTTGCTGTTGCTCCCTGCCACAATTAAGACGTGAGGAGCAAAACACACACCGCTTGTATCGTTAAGAAAGATCGCTTGAATAGGTGCTTCAACCTCTACACCGTCTGGGACATATAGAAAAACGCCACCACTCCATAAGGCACTGTGTGCAGCAGATAAACGATGTTCTTCTGGCTTTACTGCCTGAAAGAGATAACGTTGAACCAGCTCCTCATGCTCTTTTGCCGCAGTATGCAGATCCGTTAAAATGACTCCCTGGGCGGCTAAGCTCTCGGACAATTTCGTATACACTACATCCGAGTTGAACTGAACGATTAGTCCGCCTTTCACCGGAGAAGCAACCAAACCTCGAACAACCTCCGGCGCTTCCTCCAAACTAGACCACGCATTCTCAGCCTTGTAATCTCCACTTTCGTAGATATCCCATTTTTCGAGATTGATTTTCTCCACTTTAGGCAACTCCAGCGTCCCTGCCAGTTCGAGTGCGTGAACGCGGCGTTCAATCAGCCAACGAGGTTCATCCTTAGCGCTTGACCATGCGCGTAAATCGTCCACATTCATTGAAACTCTAGCTTGTATATCCACGTGCTGTTCCTCCTCTCCGGCTTTTAAGCTTCCCTTACCGTCTCATCCGTAATCCCAAGTTCCTCCTTCACCCAATCGTACCCTTCAGCCTCCAAACGGTGGGCAAGCTCCGGACCGCCAGATTTAACTATCCGGCCTTGCATCATGACATGCACAAAATCCGGGGTAATATAATTCAACAGTCGTTGATAATGGGTGATGATTAAAAAGCCTCTATCCGGGCTGCGCATCTCATTTACGCCATTGGCCACAATACGCAGTGCATCAATATCAAGCCCTGAGTCCACTTCATCCAGGATCACAAACTTGGGTTCAAGTAGCATCATTTGCAAAATCTCATTCCGCTTTTTTTCACCGCCAGAGAATCCCTCATTCAAATAACGATGCACAAATTCCGGGTTCATCTCCAGCCCCTTCATTTTGCTCTCCATTTCACGGATAAAACGGATTAAGGATATCTCATCGCCTTCTTCACGCCGTGCATTGATGGCACTTCTGAGAAAGTCCGAGTTGGTCACGCCAGCAATTTCACTTGGGTATTGCATAGCGAGGAACAAGCCTGCCTGGGCACGCTCATCCACCTCCATCTCCAGAAGGTCTTCATTGTCCAATGTCACCTTACCGCCAGTAACCTCATATTTGGGATGGCCCATTAAAGCTGAAGCCAATGTACTTTTTCCCGTCCCATTAGGCCCCATAATCGCATGAATCTCTCCGCCATGAATCTCCAGTGTGAGCCCTTTTAAAATTTCTTTCCCTTCAATCTTGGATCTTAATTCCTCAATCTTTAATGTCGTCATTTATCGTAAACTTCCCTTCGGAGTATTCTTCGGCACGCGCCACCAAATCACTCATAAATTTTCCAATAGTCTGCAGCTCAACCTCTGAATAGGATTCAATGAATTGGTAAAACCTTTCTTCTTTTTCTTTGTGCAGTTCTTTATGCAAATGATAAACGTGTCTTCCCTTATCCGTTAAACTAAAGTAAATCTCCTTACGATTGCTGTTCAGTTGACTTCTCATAATGAAGCCCATTTCCAGCAGCTTTGCACTAATTTTAGTAATGCTAGCTTTGGACAACCCCATCTTCTCCACAATCCCGGTATGATTTATCGGTTCATAATCACCAATGCAATCAATAACGTGTACACTAGTAATATTGTTGGAGAGCATGTCAATCTGGTACTTTCTGGCCTGTTGCCGAAACGAGTTAAATTCTTGTTCAGTATACAGCTCATTCAGATGTAGCATTTTAATATATTGCTCGTAAAGATGACCTTTAAAATGATTTTGAAACTCCAATTTCCCAATCTCCCCTCTCTTGTAGTAGTTGCAGACCAAGTTCAGTGTCACCATTAGATTATTTTTTGTTCACTAGTAAACAAAATTATATTAACACAATTGATATTGATAATCAATATCAATTGTGTTAAATGTGACGCAATTTTGGAGGCGCTTTTCATGGGTTTATTGTCATTGTCATCGGCCTCATGCTGTGTTTTGACTAGGGCACGTCCCGGAAATGGTTTTGCCTACCTCTGATCAATTCGGCAGCACCCGGATGGATATGGTAACTGAAGCCAAGTCCAATACCGTTGCCTATGAACGTCATGGTACACCTGCCACAGACCGGGGTCGCTACCGTAAAAAGAGGACAAAGGTGGTGCTTGGCCGAGCTGTTTTAAAGCCGTACCGCAGCGTTTGAGTACGCTATCGTGAGCATGTATGGCAATGAATAATCCGTCAGTTACCTGTGTCTGGATATGTTATGGGGCCAAAGAGTATACCAAAAACTGTGGTTTTTGCTGGTGAATCCGAACAGGCGATGCTCCATTCTAGCCAGCACCGATCTGACACTGGAGGCGACCTAGATCATCGAACTTTATACCGCCCGGTTCAAAATCAAATGCACCTTCTGGGCGCTAAAGCAATCCATCGGCGGATTCAGCTACCACTTTTGTAGCAAATCCATTCCGAAGCTCAACCGGTATTTGAAAAAGGATCGGGTTCACCCTCTGGAGTTGTTGGAAGAGGAGAAAGCGCAACGGGACATCCGCCTAACTGTAAAGATGAGAATGGTAAACGATAACCAAAATGGATCCCTACGGGGCTTAAGATAAAAGGAACCAAGAAAAGAGCCGAAATCTTGCTTCAGGAAGCCAGGAAGAATTATCATATGGAAGGACAAGCACTCGCGGTTGAAAACGAAGATATGCTGTAAGAGTAAAAGCGGCTACTCCATCCGGTAATAGCAAAAGGCTGTTCGCAGACTTTATGCTTCAATGGCTAGAGATGATGAAAAACAGTATCGGGCTTATCTCCTATATCTCCTATTCCGACACTGTAAAAGGCCGCGTAGATCCTTTTTCCGAGAGAAAGGGATGTATTGCTTGATGATTTAACTACAGAGGATTTTCAGACCTTGTATACCCATGAAATGAATGTGCAAGGTGTCAGCGCCAATACCGTTATTCATTACCACGCGAACATTTGCAGAGCCCTTCAGTATGCCGTGAAAATAAAGCTGATTGTGGCGAATCTCCCTGACTTAGTTGAAAGCCCAAAAAAGAACAATTACGTCGTGAGCTTCTACAATGCCGAGGAGCTGAAGCAACTCCTCGCAGTAATCCGAGGCGAAAGAATTGAGCTTTTCGTTATCCTGGCTGCCTTTTATGGGCTAAGCCGAAGCGAGGTCGTAGGATTAAAATGGTCGGCTATTGATTTATTGAATTGGACTATTAATATTAAACATACCGCCACATCGGGCAATTTGAATGGTAGATATATTGAAATTGAAAATGACCGAACCAAGAATAAAGCCAGTCGCCGTATACTGCCACTGGTGGACACGTTCTATGAGCTTCTGATTCGTATGAAGGAATAACAGGAATCCTATCGCTTATCTTCTGACAATTCTTATTGTCTTGAATACCTGGAGTATATTTATGTAGATGTATTAGGGGTAAGCATGAAAGAAGTTCAGGAATGGTTAGGCCACAGCGATTATGCAACAACGGCAAATATTTATTCGCATTTCGAATACAACTCAAAGGTGTCTTCAGCTCAAGCAATGAGTGGGGTACTAAAGCTCAAATAAAAAAAGCCCACTAGAGATTATCTCTAATGAACTCTTTTAGTTAATACCGGCGAGAGGACTCGAACCTCCACGGTTTCCCACTCGATTTTGAGTCGAGCGCGTCTGCCATTCCGCCACGCCGGCATATTCAATTATGGAGGCGCCACCCAGATTTGAACTGGGGAATAAAGCTTTTGCAGAGCTTTGCCTTACCACTTGGCTATGGCGCCAGAGTGTAACAAAGCGGACGACGGGAATCGAACCCGCGACCCTCGCCTTGGCAAGGCGATGCTCTACCGCTGAGCCACGTCCGCATAAAGATGGCTGGGGATATAGGATTTGAACCTATGCATGACGGAGTCAAAGTCCGTTGCCTTACCGCTTGGCTAATCCCCAATAAGTAAAGGGCGGCCGATGGGGCTTGAACCCACGAATGCCGGAGTCACAGTCCGGTGCGTTAACCACTTCGCCACGACCGCCGCAAGTAATGAATAATTGGCAGGGGCAGCAGGAATTGAACCCACACCAACGGTTTTGGAGACCGTTGTTCTACCTTTAAACTATGCCCCTATAAAACTGGTGGAGGATGATGGATTCGAACCACCGAACCCGTAAGGGAGCAGATTTACAGTCTGATGCGTTTGGCCACTTCGCTAATCCTCCAAAAATGGTGCCGGCGAGAGGACTTGAACCCCCAACCTACTGATTACAAGTCAGTTGCTCTACCAGTTGAGCTACACCGGCACATAAAATATTCAATTAAAAGTGGCTCGGGACGGAATCGAACCGCCGACACGAGGATTTTCAGTCCTCTGCTCTACCGACTGAGCTACCGAGCCTTATTATAAGGCTCTTCATTAAACGTTGTATTACTAATGGCGGAACTGACGGGATTCGAACCCGCGATCTCCTGCGTGACAGGCAGGCATGTTAGGCCTCTACACCACAGTTCCACAATAAATTTTAATTGGTTGCGGGGGCAGGATTTGAACCTGCGACCTTCGGGTTATGAGCCCGACGAGCTACCGAACTGCTCCACCCCGCGACAATAATAAATATTTAATTTTCAAATGGTGGAGGCTGAGGGGCTCGAACCCCCGACCCTCTGCTTGTAAGGCAGATGCTCTCCCAGCTGAGCTAAGCCTCCACAATTAAGCACTTCTCATATTATACCATAATGAACTTTTTATTGCAAGTTCTTTTATAATATTTTTATGACCCGTAGGGGATTCGAACCCCTGTTACCTCCGTGAAAGGGAGGTGTCTTAACCCCTTGACCAACGGGCCATGCAATAAAATAATTATGGCGGAGAGAGAGGGATTCGAACCCTCGAGACGCTTTTGGCGCCTACACGATTTCCAATCGTGCTCCTTCGGCCAACTCGGACACCTCTCCATATGGCTCCCCGAACAGGACTCGAACCTGTGACAACTCGATTAACAGTCGAGTGCTCTACCAACTGAGCTATCAGGGAATATTAAGCATTTGTTTCAAGGTTACACCCTGAAAACTGGATCCGAAACTCATTTGCGCTTTATTTTAGGATAAGCCCTCGACCGATTAGTATTGGTCAGCTCCATGCATTACTGCACTTCCACCCCCAACCTATCTACCTCGTCGTCTTCAAGGGGTCTTACTAATTGGGAAATCTCATCTTGAGGGGGGCTTCACGCTTAGATGCTTTCAGCGCTTATCCCTTCCGTACATAGCTACCCAGCGGTGCTCCTGGCGGAACAACTGGTACACCAGCGGTACGTCCATCCCGGTCCTCTCGTACTAAGGACAGCTCCTCTCAAATTTCCTACGCCCACGACAGATAGGGACCGAACTGTCTCACGACGTTCTGAACCCAGCTCGCGTACCGCTTTAATGGGCGAACAGCCCAACCCTTGGGACCTACTTCAGCCCCAGGATGCGATGAGCCGACATCGAGGTGCCAAACCTCCCCGTCGATGTGGACTCTTGGGGGAGATAAGCCTGTTATCCCCAGGGTAGCTTTTATCCGTTGAGCGATGGCCCTTCCATGCGGTACCACCGGATCACTAAGCCCGACTTTCGTCCCTGCTCGACTTGTAGGTCTCGCAGTCAAGCTCCCTTCTGCCTTTGCACTCTTCGAATGATTTCCAACCATTCTGAGGGAACCTTGGGGCGCCTCCGTTACTCTTTAGGAGGCGACCGCCCCAGTCAAACTGCCCACCTGACACTGTCCTCGCACCGGATCACGGTACCAAGTTAGAACCTAGATACGATCAGGGTGGTATCCCAAGGATGCCTCCTCTCAAGCTGGCGCTCAAGATTCAACGGCTCCCACCTATCCTGTACAGATCGTACCCAAATTCAATATCAAGCTGCAGTAAAGCTCCATGGGGTCTTTCCGTCTTGTCGCGGGTAACCTGCATCTTCACAGGTATTAAAATTTCACCGGATCTCTCGTTGAGACAGCGCCCAAGTCGTTACGCCATTCGTGCGGGTCAGAATTTACCTGACAAGGAATTTCGCTACCTTAGGACCGTTATAGTTACGGCCGCCGTTTACTGGGGCTTCGGTTCATAGCTTCGCCCGAAGGCTTACCACTCCCCTTAACCTTCCAGCACCGGGCAGGCGTCAGCCCGTATACTTCGCCTTGCGGCTTCGCACAGACCTGTGTTTTTGCTAAACAGTCGCTTGGGCCTTTTCACTGCGGCCCCCTCGGGCTATTCACCCTACCGAGGCACCCCTTCTCCCGAAGTTACGGGGTCATTTTGCCGAGTTCCTTAACGAGAGTTCTTCCGCGCGCCTTAGAATTCTCTTCTCGCCTACCTGTGTCGGTTTGCGGTACGGGCACCTTCTCCTGGCTAGAGGCTTTTCTTGGCAGTCTGAGATCATGACCTTCGCTACTATAATTTTCGCTCCCCATCACAGCCCAGCCTTAACGATGTGCGGATTTGCCTACACACCAGCCTCACTGCTTAGACGGACATCCATCAGTCCGCGTCACTACCCTACTGCGTCACCCCATTGCTCATAACGGATTACGGTGGTACAGGAATTTCGACCTGTTGTCCTTCGACTACGCCTATCGGCCTCGCCTTAGGTCCCGACTTACCCTGAGCGGACGAACCTTCCTCAGGAACCCTTAGGCTTTCGGCGGATCTGATTCTCACAGATCTTTTCGTTACTCATACCGGCATTCTCACTTGAATGCAGTCCAGCGCTCCTTACGGTACACCTTCAACCCGCATTCAACGCTCCCCTACCCCTGATGCAAGCATCAAGCCATAGCTTCGGTGGTGTGTTTAGCCCCGTTACATTTTCGGCGCAGAGTCACTCGACCAGTGAGCTATTACGCACTCTTTCAATGGTGGCTGCTTCTAAGCCAACATCCTGGTTGTCTGTGCAACTCCACATCCTTTCCCACTTAACACACACTTGGGGACCTTAGCTGATGGTCTGGGCTGTTTCCCTTTCGACAATGGATCTTAGCACTCACTGTCTGACTCCCGGAACTAAATCTATGGCATTCGGAGTTTGACTGAGCTTGGTAACCCTTGCGGGCCCCGCACCCAATCAGTGCTCTACCTCCACGATTCTATTTCCGAGGCTAGCCCTAAAGCTATTTCGGGGAGAACCAGCTATCTCCGGGTTCGATTGGAATTTCTCCGCTACCCCCACCTCATCCCCGCATTTTTCAACATGCGTGGGTTCGGGCCTCCAGTGCGTGTTACCGCACCTTCACCCTGGACAGGGGTAGATCACCCGGTTTCGGGTCTACGTCCACGTACTCAAGATCGCCCTATTCAGACTCGCTTTCGCTGCGGCTTCAGCTCTTCACCTTAACCTTGCACGGGAACGTAACTCGCCGGTTCATTCTACAAAAGGCACGCCATCACCCATAGATCGGGCTCTGACTTCTTGTAAGCACACGGTTTCAGGATCTATTTCACTCCCCTTCCGGGGTGCTTTTCACCTTTCCCTCACGGTACTGCTTCACTATCGGTCGCCAGGGAGTATTTAGCCTTGGCAGATGGTCCTGCCGGATTCATACGGGGTTTCACGTGCCCCGCACTACTCGGGATCCGTCTCGGAGAGAACAAGTTTTGAACTACAGGGCTTTTACCTTCTCTGGCGGGCCTTTCCAGACCTCTTCATCTAACCGGTTCCTTTGTAACTCCATGTGAGACGTCCCACAACCCCAAGGAGCAAGCTCCTTGGTTTGGGCTAATCCGCGTTCGCTCGCCGCTACTGACGGAATCACTATTGTTTTCTCTTCCTCAGGGTAATTAGATGTTTCAGTTCCCCTGGTCTGCCTCTATTCTGCCTATGTATTCAGCAGAAAGTGACTGTCGATGAAGACAGCCGGGTTTCCCCATTCGGACATCCCCGGATCAAAGCTTGCTTACAGCTCCCCGAGGCCTTATCGTTGTTCGCCACGTCCTTCGTCGGCTCCTGGCGCCTAGGCATCCTCCGTGTGCTCTTTGTAGCTTAACCTAGTATTTACATGGTAAATACGATTTGCTTTGAATTTCGGTTCAACACAAATGTGTGAATAAAATTCAAGGCAGCTACCTTTATTTCACTTGTTTACACAAGATCAGCTTAAAGGAATATTCTAAAACGCAATTTCGTTTCGGTATCCAGTTTTCAAGGTGCAATTCGCTTCATTGAAGCGAAACCCGATGAATATTTCGGTTCCACACGGATGTGTGAATGAAACATTCGTCGAAGTTTGAGAGTTTGAGCTCTCAAAACTGAGCAACGAGTGAGTAAGTTAAGGATATTCATTTCATTCACACGAACGTGATGAACCGAATTGAATATCCGGTCGCAGGTACATTGTACCTGCTTATTTGAATGTTTCCGTTGCAGGAAACGATTCTCCATAGAAAGGAGGTGATCCAGCCGCACCTTCCGATACGGCTACCTTGTTACGACTTCACCCCAATCATCTACCCCACCTTCGGCGGCTGGCTCCCTTGCGGGTTACCCCACCGACTTCGGGTGTTGTAAACTCTCGTGGTGTGACGGGCGGTGTGTACAAGACCCGGGAACGTATTCACCGCGGCATGCTGATCCGCGATTACTAGCAATTCCGACTTCATGTAGGCGAGTTGCAGCCTACAATCCGAACTGAGACCGGCTTTTCTAGGATTGGCTCCACCTCGCGATTTCGCTTCCCGTTGTACCGGCCATTGTAGTACGTGTGTAGCCCAGGTCATAAGGGGCATGATGATTTGACGTCATCCCCACCTTCCTCCGGTTTGTCACCGGCAGTCTGCTTAGAGTGCCCAGCTTGACCTGCTGGCAACTAAGCATAAGGGTTGCGCTCGTTGCGGGACTTAACCCAACATCTCACGACACGAGCTGACGACAACCATGCACCACCTGTCTCCTCTGTCCCGAAGGAAAGGCCTATCTCTAGACCGGTCAGAGGGATGTCAAGACCTGGTAAGGTTCTTCGCGTTGCTTCGAATTAAACCACATACTCCACTGCTTGTGCGGGTCCCCGTCAATTCCTTTGAGTTTCAGTCTTGCGACCGTACTCCCCAGGCGGAATGCTTAATGTGTTAACTTCGGCACCAAGGGTATCGAAACCCCTAACACCTAGCATTCATCGTTTACGGCGTGGACTACCAGGGTATCTAATCCTGTTTGCTCCCCACGCTTTCGCGCCTCAGCGTCAGTTACAGCCCAGAGAGTCGCCTTCGCCACTGGTGTTCCTCCACATATCTACGCATTTCACCGCTACACGTGGAATTCCACTCTCCTCTTCTGCACTCAAGCTCCCCAGTTTCCAGTGCGACCCGAAGTTGAGCCTCGGGATTAAACACCAGACTTAAAGAGCCGCCTGCGCGCGCTTTACGCCCAATAATTCCGGACAACGCTTGCCCCCTACGTATTACCGCGGCTGCTGGCACGTAGTTAGCCGGGGCTTTCTTCTCAGGTACCGTCACTCTTGTAGCAGTTACTCTACAAGACGTTCTTCCCTGGCAACAGAGCTTTACGATCCGAAAACCTTCATCACTCACGCGGCGTTGCTCCGTCAGGCTTTCGCCCATTGCGGAAGATTCCCTACTGCTGCCTCCCGTAGGAGTCTGGGCCGTGTCTCAGTCCCAGTGTGGCCGATCACCCTCTCAGGTCGGCTACGCATCGTCGCCTTGGTAGGCCTTTACCCCACCAACTAGCTAATGCGCCGCAGGCCCATCCACAAGTGACAGATTACTCCGTCTTTCCTCCTTCTCCCATGCAGGAAAAGGATGTATCGGGTATTAGCTACCGTTTCCGGTAGTTATCCCTGTCTTGTGGGCAGGTTGCCTACGTGTTACTCACCCGTCCGCCGCTAGGTTGTTTAGAAGCAAGCTTCTAAACAACCCCGCTCGACTTGCATGTATTAGGCACGCCGCCAGCGTTCGTCCTGAGCCAGGATCAAACTCTCCATTAAAGACCAACCGAAGTTGGTTTATAGAAAGAGCGATAAGCTCATTTTGAAACTGACGAGATAAAAATATCTCTTGTTTGATTTTACGAACAAAATCGTTTTACTCACTCGTTGTTCAGTTTTCAAAGATCAAACCTGCATTTTGTCTTACTTTGTTTCACCACCGCGTCTCAGCGGCGACTTAAATAATGTAACACATAACCTCATTTTTCGTCAAGCTTTTTTTTGAAAATTCATTTTTCTGCTTGATGCAACACGTTTATCCTGCTTTAAACAGTTCAAAATTATTCATGCTGCTTAATGGGGCGAGTTATAACTTATCACATATTTTATATACTCGTCAACCTAAATTGATAATTTATATTTTTTAACTATTTATAAATACTAAATCACGTACAAAAAAAGGAAGAAAAGTCGGTTTAACAACCTTTCTTCCTGACAAATCAACCCCTGCACATCAAATAAGGGAGTAACGCAGTTCACGATTTTGTCCACGCTCCCTAAAATCCCCGGCAGCTGTTTCTCTAATAAGTGAACGATATACCAGTTTACGGAGCACGACGGTAAGATCCAATTGGAGATTCTTTAGCTCAGGATGGTTAATAAGTTCATTTATTGACCAAGGTTCCCGTCTGCTGCCTAATATACGGAATAGCGGAGATGAGCATTCCTCCATTTTTGACATCACTGAAAATTCACAAGCAAGCAGTACTAGTTCAACCCGTTGTTCCAAGGTTTCCGTACTTAATGTGAGTTCGTTATACAGTTTGTCAATCGTTCGATCCAGAGGCTGTACCTGAACCCATAAGTGAACCTTTGGATAAATCCCCCGTTCAATGAGTTCAATAGATGCCCAATGATCCAATGCTTTCAGAACACTTTGATAAGCGTCAATGATCCGCCCTTCTCGCACCGCTCTTTTACCATGAACGTAATTGACCAGAAAGCGGGAGAACTCATGAAATCGCTTCTGCTCCCGCAGTGGATCGTTAAAATCAACAATTTCCTGTCTTAAAAGACAGACCCTGTCATCCCGTTCCCAGACAATACGACCTTCTAGCACATAATCTATAATGTTGGCTTGTTCACCAGCGATAATCCATTCCTTCAGATAACTGAGCGTTGCGTACAACACTTGGCATCTTAGTCCATTCATAAATAAGTGTTGAATAGAACGAACTGGCTTGGTGCCTTCTCCAATAATTAGAATGAGTTCATCAAAGTCATACAACATCGAACCGTGAAAATACTCTCCCGGCTTTCTGTACGAAATAACACCTATCGAATCTTCCTGCAACAATTCATCATACATCAGGTTTAATTTGGTTAGCTGCACTTCTCCCTCCATACCTGCAAGGCGGCTATGACCGCAAATTGGATATTTGGATACATGTGATCATTTCTACATAAATAAGAGACTTCCTTCTTCAATTGTATAAATTTTTATCTTATTCGCTTATTTTTCTCAGTGTTACCCAAGCGTTTTCATCTGCAAAGGTTCGATTCCATGCACCAATTCCTCCGAGCTTCAGCGATTTGGCAAGGTCTACTCTTGCTTTTAGAGATACCTGATCCTCTAGCCAAATCTTTTTGACCACGCCGTCTTCTGTATACTCGACATAATTTTGGCCTTCGGAAGCTCTAAACTTAGGCTTCAACTTAAATTTGGCTATGATATCCGCTGCTGACTCCATACCAAGTGATTTGGAGGAGACCTTAATCTTCCCTTCTTTGGGAGTCTCGGACCACACGCGAGTATATAATGGAATACCTAAAACCACTTTTTGAGGCGGCACTTCATCTTCCTGAATAATTCGCTTAATTGACGCTTCCGTCCATGGTAGCGAGGCGACAGAACCAGCCTTTGGACTAGCCGCCCAATGTTCATCATATGCCATTACCATGAGGTAATCTGTGATGGTGCCTAATGATTTTCGATCTAAAAAAGCTGACCACATCTCACTTTGAGATTTAGGCGTTACATCAATGGACAGTATCAAATCATGTTCCCGGGCCATCGGTTTAAGTTCCCGCAAAAATTGGGTGACATTTGGGCCATCCTTCGTATGAACATTTTCAAAGTCAATATTAATACCATCCAGATCATTTTCTAGGGCAAGTGAAATCATCTGATCTACAATCGACTTTCGACGTTCAAAGGTGGACAAAGCTTCTGTTGTTAATTCGGGATTAAAGCTGTTGCTCAACAAGCCCCAAACCTCCATCCCCTTGCGATGTGCCCAGCTGACATAGGCAGGATCTGCCTTGCTTTCTACAGTACCTTCATGATCGACGACACTGAACCACGTAGGGCTCACCACATTTACTCCAGGCATAGGATCAAACTTGGAAGGATCGGGCTTGCGATTATAGACAGCTTCCCAAGCGAGGTTTACTGATCTACCCTCCCAATGTTTTTCCGAGATGGACAAATCGTCCTTAACCGAAGGGATCACAAGCTCTTCTCCTTCAGCGACATGGTCTGACTTAATGTATCCTGCATAACCATTGTCTAACTGAACAAAATACCAATCGCCCTGTTTGGACCAAATACGCACCTTCGTCCGCTGAGATATATCTGTCAAAATGAAAGATAGGCTAGAGGCTTCTTTACGTAAGGCGATTGTAGCATCCTGTGGGCCATCCTTCTTTTCTACACTCCCCAGCCTGACCTTCTCCCCAGCCTTCATTAGGATGACAGCACCAGTCACAGGATCTTCGTGTATAGAAACGCCGTATACTTCACGTACAGCCTCTATCGGGATATATACCTCTCCACTGATTACCTGAGGGGCTGCGCTCAGCGCATATGTTTTACCATTCAGTTCCCCTTGTGCCTTCGAAACCTTCATATAGAGCAGGCTTTGTCTCGTCGCCATAATAACGGTTTGGCTGTCATCCTCATAGCGAACCGTAGGATCAATTTTACTTTGCACCAATTTAAGCGGCATCAGCATGTTCTTGCCGGAGCTCTGAGCTTCATACCCAGTCAACTTTCCCTGCATAAAAATAGGACGGACACTGCCCTGCCAATCGGGTTTCTCGTGAAGGGGATTGCCAAACCATACGACAGTAATTGCACATATAATCGCTGCAAATAATAGCAGGCTTGCCGCTCCTTTGAATCGTGAACGTTTACGGCGGCGTCTGGAATGATTTCTGGCCAATATTGAACCTCCATTGTATGAACTTTGAATTTCCGTATTTTGTAACCTCAACAGATTACTTAAAACAAAAATAAAGTGATTTAAACAAAAAAACGCGGTAAATCCCCGCTTATGGGGAATTCCTCACGTTTCCAATCCATTACAATATATACATACCGCACAAAAAACTTCTATTCCTTGTTTCGTTACGTTTGTTTGTTACTACAAGCTTTGCATACTCCGTGTAACTCCATACGATGTCCATGCACCTCGAAGCCTGTTTCCAACGCGGCATGGCGTTCCACATCGGCCAAATACGGATAACTGAAATCTTCAATCTTTCCGCATTTTTCGCAAATGATGTGATAGTGCTCCGAAATATTGGCATCATAACGACTGGCGTTATCTCCATAGGTCAACTCATGTACCATACCCGCTTCTATAAACATCTTTAAGTTATTATAAACCGTAGCCACACTCATACTTGGAAACTTGGACTCAAGCGCTCGATATATTTCATCTGCAGTCGGGTGCCCCATAGTTTCCATTAAATAGTTTAATATGGCATGACGCTGGGGTGTTATGCGTACACCTGTCTTCTTCAGAAGTTCCAAAGCATGCTGGACGCGTGCTGCCATATATGTCCACCGCCTTATCCCTTACTTACGATCCTATCAATTACCACGCATCTATTTACAATTCACTTCTAAACCTACTCACATTGTACGGTCTACTCAAGTTTCTTGTCAACGCGCCGTATTGTCGCCGGATATTCCTATAGAGGTATCTGTCTCAGAAGCTCCCGGTTCAGCCGCAGAGCTTTCAGATGTATCGGGCGCAGTCGTACCCCCGGAATCATCCAAGTCGGGTAACGACGGCATCAGTAACTTTTTAATGGTTAAATTACTGTTGCCCTCTACGTTGATCGCATACTTGCCTGTCCCGTTTTGGCCTGAAATACTTTTACTGTCTATTTTAAATGGAAAATCGGATTGAAGATTACCATAACTGCTTGAACCCTCTAACTGAAAATCTCCATTCGACGGAAGATCCAATACGATATCACCGACAGCACTGTATATTTTCCAATCTCCGCCTATCTGCTCGCTATGCACTTTGATAGAGCCATTAAGCGAATTTGCATTCAGCTTGGCTATAGAATTCAGCACATTCATGTCACCATTCTGAGTATCTACGGTGATGTCCCCTTCCGAACGAGCGAGCTGAATATCACCTACCATGGTATGCAGTGTCACAGCTCCTTCAATATCGCCTGCTTGCATGTCGCCACGGTTCGTGCGCACATCCACATCTCCAGAAATCCGATGCAATTTAACCTGACCGTTCAGCGTGCCTCCCTTGACATTGCCGATAGCGTCATTAACAGTGAGATTTCCATTACCGCTCTCAAGCCGAATGCTGTCAATTGCATCAACTCCATCCAAGGAAATATTCCCGTTGGAGGTTCTAATCTGCACATTGAACCGCCGGTCCTCCGGCACGGTGATCAGCATGTTCACACGAGGCTGACGTTTGCTTGATGCTCCGTACGACTTTGCCTCCGGACGAATCTGGATAGTCTTGCCGTCGGTAGAAGTCAGTGAAGAAGCTTGAGCAATCTTGTCCGCTTCGGCAGCAGGCGCTTGATCCACCCACAGAGTACCTCGTACCTCTATATTGGACACAGGCCGTCTGATCAGTGTTACATCACCATTAACCGAATCAACTACTAAATCGGACGTCTGCATAGTTACAGGTACCAGCATACCACCCATATCATACCGATTCTCTTTAGCCTGGCTAAAATCCATAGAGGCTGACGTCAGATTGAGACTGACCCGGTTCCACAGATACATATAATGATTTTGCTGGGTCACGATAAAAACCGAGGCTGCCACTACCAAAGCGGACAGAATCCCCTTTAGGTCAGGTCTGAATCGCCTTCCGTTGTCAGACTTGCCTTCTTTCCGATAGTACATGGCAAAAAAAATCAGATACTCCAGTCCCCAAAGCACAAAGATTACGGGCCACCAAACGAGGAGCTGAAGCATATATTCAGTATTTTGAAACACATCTACAATAAGCAAAATGCCTACAGCCATCAACAGAAGCGAAGAGGTGTAGCGCCCGACTCTTATTTTGCGGTGCACGCCAGCTTCACCCTCTTTCTTTCAACTTTTTACGCTTAAAGTTCAGAAAGGCTTCCCTTAGAAAAAGGAATAAACCGATCATCATTAATAAAATGGCCAGCGTAAGGAATCCATAATCCTCAAAGAAATTACTCAACCAGCGAGGTTTCATGCGAAACAAAATCATAAGTCCACCGCCTGCCACCATTAGCACAGCAAAAGCAAAGCCTCTCTCCCATGCATAAAAAGGACTACTTTGCTGGCCTCTAGCATCCATTCGTGCATAACGATCTGGCTTACGCCGATAACGAACCATGTAATCTGCTGACTGTAAGACATCATATACATTATAAAAATATAAAACGGGTATGAACAATCCAAGCAAAATAAGTAATGGAATGTTGATCCTCAAGCCGTCAGAGGAAACATACAACATCGCAAAAATATCTAGCAGGAGCAATACAATAAAACTAAGCCCCCTAATAAACAGTCCTAAAAAAAGATGTCCCAGTCCGGGTAACAATGCCGCCATGATAATAGCAATCACTTTGCGAAATTTAGCGTATTTTAGACGTTTCCCCTGTCTGGGCTGTTCCCGCTGTTCCGACGCTTGTAGCTGTCCAGTCTCTCCAGACGGTAACGGTTGTTCCGAGTTCATGCCATCCTCCCCTTTGAATCCCATGCGTGGCTCCGCTGAAAATACTTCGATGCTTACATAGTACCCCAATCGGATTTAAGAGTAACTGTTAAAAAAAGGGAGACTATTACTCGACGGAGACAGCAGCTATATCTTCCCATTGTCGTAAATCAGCTGCAATACGTACGGGATTAAAATCATGACGGGCCAGCACCTCTAGGGAAACTTCCATACTCTGCCGATCTGGGTGTAATTCGTGAAATGGGACATTTTCATGTTCTTTAATCATTATTTTACGTATTTCCACTTTTTCTTGCTCTAAATAAGTCGAAATCTGCTCCAGCAGTCCGTGAGAGGACAATCCGTACAATGTAATAAGATGACGCTTGCGTCCACGCATATACCGAAGTTCAACTTTGTTAAACACCCATAAATTTAAAAATACGAGCACTGTCGCCGCTATAGACGGGAAATAAAAGCCTGCTCCCACCCCAAGGCCAATAGCAGCCACGACCCAAATGGAAGCCGCAGTCGTTAGTCCGGTAATGGATTTACCTGTGAACATAATCGTCCCTGCACCCAAAAAGCCTACGCCAGTGATCACAGCCGTAGCCAAACGAGCGGGATCTATGCGTACATTAACTTCTTTAATGAAATCGGCAAAGCCGTAAATGGAGAGTAGCATAATCAGCGTCGAACCAAGACTGACCATAATATGAGTCCTCAAACCAGCTGCGTGATTGGAACGTTCGCGTTCAAAACCAATGAATCCACCGAGAAGCATGGACAGTAAAAGCCGTAAAATGATATGTGAATCGTCTATAATCCACGGATTATTCATTCGAGTCTCTCCTCCCGGTTATGTCGTGCTTCCCACTCCGGGTGCGCGGTTTGTGGGCTTATGTGCATTTTTAATGCCAATTTAATGATATCTCAATGCTATTCCACCTTATGCAGATGGTAGGTGGTTAATTCCACGCCTGGGGCGACCTCGGCCGCAGATACGGGGCGAAAGCCATGTTTTCGATATAATGTCACCGCAGGAGTATTTAAGGTTCCTGTAGAGACGATAAACAACGGGATATTTTGATATTCACTCAAAACATGCTTCATTAAAGAGTCCGCAATGCCTTTACGAAAATGATCCGGGTGAACCATCATACGTGTAAGGGTAAGCGAATCGGGCGACTCAGACTGCACAGCCAGTGCTCCTAGCAATTCACCGTCCTCCAGCCACCCATAAAAAGACTCTCCACAGCTTTTCAGCGTATCCAATGTATCCATCAGTGGAGGAATCTCATCAAACCCAATCAGCTCAGCTTCCAACCTATAGGCAACGTGCTGTAGACGCCATATCTGACTGACGATATCAACATCTTCCAATGAACATAGGGTAACCATGCTGTTTTCCCTCCTAAGGAAACTCATAAAATGCCATCAGGATTCTAAAGCTTGTTCGCGCCAACCGTTCTCAGCGCTATGCAAAAGGGGCCTGTCCCTAAAAGACAAGCCCCTGTCAAATCTATGCCATTAGCGGTTCAGCACTTCCGTCAGCAACTTATTAGCAAGACCAGGGTTTGCCTTCCCCTTGCTCTCCTTCATCACTTGACCGACTAGGAAGCCGATGGCCTTTTGCTTGCCAGCTTTGTAATCTTCGACCGATTGCGGGTTAGCTGCTACAACTTGTTCGACAATCGTCAGGATTGCACCCTCATCACTGATTTGTACAAGCCCTTTTTCTTCAACAATTTGCTGTGGCAGTTTATCACTTTCCAGCATTTCCTTGAAGACCGTTTTAGCGATTTTGCTATTGATCGTTCCCTTCTCCAGCAGTCCGATCATTTCACCCAAGCCCCGTCCGGTCAATTTAACCTGCGACAGCTCCACACCGGCACTGTTCAAATAACCGAGTAAATCCCCCATAATCCAGTTGGATACTGCTTTGGCATCCTTGGTGAATTGAAGGCTATCCTCGAACAAATCGGCCAATGGCTTGGAGGACGTAATCACCTGGGCATCATACTCAGGTAATCCATATTCCGAAGTGTAGCGTGCTTTACGCTGGTCAGGCAGTTCAGGAATCGAAGCACGGATGCGCTCTTTCCATTCTTCATCAATATGCAGTGTAACAAGATCCGGGTCTGGGAAATAACGATAGTCATGAGCCTGTTCCTTACCACGCATGGATAAAGTTTTACCTTGCGCTTCATCCCAACGACGTGTCTCCTGTACAATCGTTCCGCCTTCGTCCAGCGTCTGCTCCTGCCGGAACTGTTCATATTCCAGTCCGCGCTGTACGCCACGGAAGGAGTTCATGTTTTTCAGTTCCGCTTTAGTTCCCAGCTCTTTTTGTCCATGCGGACGAAGGCTGATATTCGCGTCGCAGCGAAGTGATCCTTCCTCCATCTTCACATCGGATACGTCACAATACTGCATAATGGCACGTATTTTTTCCAGATAGGCCTTGGCTTCTTCCGGCGAAGATATTTCCGGCTCCGAAACGATCTCGACCAATGGTGTGCCGACCCGGTTAAAATCGACCAAAGATGCGTAGCCACCATCAACATGTGTTAATTTCCCTGCGTCTTCTTCCAGATGCAGTCGGGTAATACCGATACGCTTTGTCTCACCATTCACTTCAATATCAATCCAGCCATTTTCGCCAATGGGTTGATCGTATTGTGAGATTTGGTAAGCCTTAGGTGAGTCGGGGTAAAAATAGTTCTTGCGGTCAAACTTGCTCACATCAGCAATGGTGCAATTCAGGGCCATTGCTGCTTTCATCGCATAATCAACGGCCTGACGGTTCAATACCGGCAGCACCCCTGGATGACCGAGACAGACCGGACATGTATGAGAGTTGGGTGGTGCTCCGAAGGATGTCGAGCATCCACAGAATATTTTAGACTTCGTATGCAATTCCACGTGCACTTCAAGTCCGATGACCGTCTCATATTTGGATGTAGTTGTAGACATGAATAGGTTCCCTCCTTTTTGGCAAATTACAGCTGCGGACGCTGCTTGTGAAATTCGGTATTTTGTTCAAAAGCATGAGCTACGCGTAGCACGGAAGACTCGTCAAAGGCTTTTCCGATAATTTGTAGTCCGACTGGCATTCCATCCGCAAGACCACACGGAATGCTGATGGCTGGCACACCAGCCAAGCTTACCGGAATCGTCAAAATATCGTTCAAATACATTGTTAATGGATCGTCCACTTGCGAGCCGATTTTGAAAGCAGTTGTCGGTGCAGTAGGTCCGATAATCACATCATATTGTTCAAATACACGATCAAAATCCTGTTTAATCAGTGTGCGCACTTTTTGAGCTTTCAAATAATAGGCATCGTAGTACCCGGAGCTGAGTGCATAGGTACCCAGCATAATCCGACGCTTCACCTCGGGACCAAACCCCTGCGTACGGGACTGATGGTATAGATCAAGCAGGTTGTCCGGATTGTCAGAACGCACACCATAGCGCACGCCGTCAAAACGGGCCAGATTGGATGACGCTTCGGATGAAGCCAGCAGGTAATATGTAGCTACCGCATATTCTGTGTGAGGGAGAGACACTTCTTCCCAAACAGCACCCAGTCCTTCCAGCGTTTTCAGTGCATCCAGCACCTTTTCCTTGACCTGAGGATCGACGCCCTCACCAAGATACTCTTTAGGCACAGCGATACGAAGTCCTTTTACATCCCCGGTTAAAGCGTTCAAATAATCAGGAATGTCTACCTTCGCAGAAGTGGAGTCCTTCTGGTCATAACCTGCAATGGCTTGTAGGACATAGGCTGAATCCTGAACATTTTTAGTAATGGGTCCAATTTGGTCTAAAGAGGAGGCAAAAGCCACCAGTCCAAAACGGGATACTAGACCATAGGTTGGTTTCAGGCCAACTACACCGCAGTAAGAAGCAGGCTGGCGAATGGAACCACCTGTATCCGAACCGAGTGTGAAATAAGCCTCACCCGCTGCAACAGCCGCAGCTGAGCCGCCACTGGAACCGCCGGGAACACGTTCTAAATCCCAAGGGTTACGTGCAGGGAAAAAGCTGGAGTTCTCGTTAGAGCCGCCCATGGCGAATTCGTCCATGTTCATTTTACCGAGTGTCACGGTTTGCGCTGCGCGTAACTTGCTAACAACTGTGGCATCGTAAACGGGATCAAAATTTTTCAAAAACTGACTGCCACATGTTGTACGCAGCCCTTCTGTCACGATATTATCCTTAATACCAACCGGCAGGCCAAACAACAGCCCTCTTTCCTCTCCGGAAATCAGCTGATCATCCAGCTGACGTGCGGATGCACGGGCCTGTTCCTCGTCAACGGTAATATAAGCTCTGATCTTGTCTTCCCGCGCACCAATCGTCTCCAGAGCGTGTCCCACCAGATCACTCACGGAAATTTCCTTTTGATGCAGCTTGTTATGTATCTCGGGCAATGTGTTATTGAACAAGCTCAATTTGCATCCTCCTTTCAAATATGAGATCTATTCCAGAACAGCAGGAACCTTAAACTGTCCGTCTTCTTCTTCAGGTGCATTGCGCATCACTTGCTCATGTGTCAAACTTTCGCGAACTTCGTCGTCTCGCATGACATTGCTGACGTGCAGCACATGAGTGGTCGGTTTTACCTGCTCCGTATCCAGCTCATTCAGCTTCTCCGCATAATGGAGAATGGCGTTTAATTGTCCTGTCATCGTTTCTTCCTCAGCCGCGGTCAGATTCAACCTGGACAGCTTGGCTACGTGACGGACATCTTCCGTGGAAATGTTCATACAAAACCCTCCTCATGTATATGAGGATTTTGCAAAAAATTCTATAGGCGGCTTCCAATGAGCAAGATATAGATCAAAATGGTTTAGTTCATCTATATATTGCACTTCGGAGCGACTGGAATTGAATTTTGCAAAATCCTAATATTAAAAAATGCTGCACCGAACTTCGAAATAACGTTTTTAATTATAGGATAGAACCCTTTACAATTCAATCTTTGACGCGGTACAGAAGCAAACTGTACATCAATGAGGTAAATGTTGCTAAAAGGATATAAAAAAAGCACCTCTCGGTGCTCTTTCGAGAAAACTATAGGAGCTGAGATTGTGCCCATTATATATTTTTAAAAAGAGTCGGCAGTAGCCGACTCCTATATCCAAGCACGCAAATTGACTTGTCTGATAAAATCAGCCTGTGACAACAACTCTGCCGCGGTTTCTTCTTCCTCTTCAGTCTCTACCGAATCAAGACCTCCGTTCATTACATGCTTGAACAGTTTCTCATTATGAGTAGCAAGGGCGTAATCTATCAGCGCTTCACGCTCAATCCGCTCGGCTTCCAGCTTGAGAATACTCTCTTCCAGCTCGATGTCCCCGGATGGTACAAAAAAGTTGCGGTTCACCTTCGGTACGCGAATGACATAGTCAAAAGCATTGTCCGCATTACGGTCGTAAGCAATGATATAACCATGTTCGCCCACAGGAAGATTCTGCTCAAAAGCATCCGCGACGATCATAATTCTAGCTCCTAAATGATGCATCGTTAGCCCCCCCGTTTGTCTGAACTTATCTGCTAAGTCTACTAAAAAAAAAGTAGCTTGTCTATATCATCTATGTATCTTCATAATCGACCGTCTCCACGTCCCAACCTGTGTTCATTCAGCCTCACATGCCAGTTTTGTGAAGGGATTCCGCTCCGTCGTTTCACCTTTTTCCAAGTCATGATCTTCGGCTCGGAACCTACCACAGAATCTTCAATATCTATTATATTGGGAACACGGAAACTACCTCCAATCTCACGTTGTACCCCAAATATATGTTTTCTTTTCATTCTTGCTCCCCCTTGTGATCTGACGGCCTCATGCCTCTTTATCCTCTTAATGGGCAAAAAAAAGAACGCAAACCGGGATTCATCCACAGCTTGCGTGCTTCGCGAGTTTAGTATGTAACTTTAATAAATTTATGTTAACAAAAATAAAAACCTTTGTCTATACATAATTTATAATTTGTTGTCGAAATGGGGCAAAACCTGTCACACCTTTGATTTTGCCCCTACTGAAAACGTTCATCACATTTACCGGATATACGGATTATTAGCTTTCTCATAACCGATAGACGTTTTGGGACCGTGACCGGAATAGACTGTAACGTCATCTCCGAGCGGAAACAATTTGTTCTGAATAGAATCGTATAGATCCCGTTCCCGGCCACCCGTCAGATCCGTGCGTCCGACGCCCTGACGAAATAGCACATCCCCGGAAAAAAGATCTTTGCCGCACAAAAAGCTGACACTTCCGGGTGAATGGCCCGGTGTATGGAAAACCCGGAACGTGTGCCCGATCAGGTTCAATTGCTGACCTTCTGCCAAATCATATTCGGCAGGTTCCGTCGAGATCGGAGGGGATGCCTCTGGCCACATCAAGGAACCATTCAGCTTAGGAGATGTGAGCCAGTCTTGCTCCAAGGCGTGCAGATAAACCGGGCAGCCTTTGGTATTGCGAATCTCCTCTACTCCACCGATATGGTCAAAATGGGCATGAGTCAGCAGGATAGCTTCAATGGTCAGTGGCTCAATAGCTCTGAGCAAAGGACCCGGATTCATCCCCGGATCAATAATAACGGCGCGCTGCGGATCATCCCCTTGAAGCAAATAAGCATTTGTTTGGAGAGGACCGAGATTAAAGCTGCGAATAGATAACGTCATAAGTTAAAATCCCGAGATCAGCTCGCGTAATTCCTGAACAATTACAGGATGGACCTCGGTTCCCTCCCCATATTTTTCAGCCATTTCTTTACGAGCAACTGCGATTTTTTCTTGATAATCATCAGCTTCCCGATCTGGATTTTCACGTTTGAATCCAATCATAATTTGTTGGACATGTGCAGGGCGTGGTCCCCAGTGGCCAAGTACGTGACCTCCTGTATCCGCAAAAATCACAATCGGAACAGCACGTCCACCCATTGTCAGGAAGTCATCCATCAGCACCTGATGGTTTTCCAAGATTAATACTTCGGTCGGAATCCCGCTATTCTCCAGCGCACGGAACACAACTGGCACATTGCGCACCACGTCCCCACACCAGTCGGCAGCCAAAATAAGCACGCGCAGATCATCCCGATGGTTCAAGCTTTCAAAATACTCTCTATCCTCTTCGCGATTCCACACAAACTGATCGTACCCAGAGCGGAAGGCTTCTTTGTTCTTTTCCATGCCCTCCATAAACTGTTCAGGGCTTAAGCCCTTTCCGAAGTACTGCGATACATTAGTACGGCTCATGTTATACACTTCCTTTTTTGTTTTTGGACAAAATCCATTTGATAACAAAATAAATGATCAAGAGTGCAAGAGCAACCAGCAAAATCGGTTTGATGTAAGGTGCTGCCACTTCGTCAATTTGCTCCCACTTGTCTCCTAGCAGCATACCTAAATATATAAACAAAACAGACCAAGGTATAATCGCTAGCGTTGTCAAAATAGTAAAGCGCCATACGTTCATTCGAGCCAACCCGGCAGGGATTGAGATGGCATGACGCACAACAGGAATAAAGCGAGCTGTGAAAATGACCCCTGTGCCGTATTTGTTAAACCAGGCTTCAGCATGGTCGACATGACTTTTTTTGATAAGTATGTATTTCCCATACTTATCTAATACCGGTCTGCCGCCATAGCGCCCAATCCAGTAAATGAACAACTGGGCCAGCACCCCGCCAATCGTTCCAAAAACGACTGCGCCAAAAAAATTAATATGACCCGAGGATACCAAAAAGCCACCATAAGCGAGGACAATTTCGCTTGGAATGACCTCAACCATCAAGCCTAGCATAATACCAAAATACCCAAGACTACGAATGATCTCAAACAAATAATTAATGATACTAGATATTTGGTCCATTTCTCTTCCCACTCCCTGCCTGTTTCTCTATTTCCATTAGTGTATCACAGCGGCAGAACAAGTCGCCACTTCGCCCAAATAGGGAGGTCAGTGACCCCGACCCCTCTGCCCGCATAAGTTGAGAGAGAGAGGAGGGGGTACAATATGCCTCCCGGCAAATTCCCCAAACATGACAATTCACAATCCCGTTTACCCACGGCTCGTGGTATTCGCCGCGCATGTATCAAAGAGTTGTATCGAACCTGCAAACGTCTGCCTGTTCACATTGCTCCTGATCTGGTCAAGCAGGGCGAGGAGCTATACTGCCGCAAGGTCGTCGGACACCTTATCTGGATTGCGGAAAACCATAGTAACCGCAAACTACTATGCGACTGGTGGGACGAAGATGTCAGTGAGGAGCTCGCAGCATTGTGGAAGGTGGATCGCGATGTTTTGTGCACCGCTTTTAGAAGTGCCTATGGTGGATAGATGTTTGCGTACTGCAACTATGAACCGTGAACTACAAAAAAAGTGGAGCCACCCCGCAGTGGCTCCACTTTTACTATATTCCTAGCTGTGTGTCTGCTTTTTCCCTGCTCCATCGGGAAGCAAATCCGCACAAGCGCGTTCCAAATAAGGATCAGCATGAATAAAATCCCGAAATGCTGTGTATTCATGCCACAGAACGGATTGTTCTCCCGCTTGCCCTTTGACGGCACGAATCAGAATGTTTTTAGGTGTATGCTCCATGTCGATAAATTCCAACAGCTGTGTCCGATATCCCATCATATCCAGCAGTTTGGCCCGGATTCCATCCGTTGCCAGTGCTGAAAAACGCTCCTTTAAAATACCATGGGAAAGCAACGGCTCCAATACCGGATTTTCCAGTTGGCTGAACAGCTCATGCTGGCAACACGGAACCGACAAAATGACAGAAGCTCCCCAGCGGACGGCCTTTTCCAGCGCCGCATCCGTTGCAGTATCACAAGCGTGCAAGGTAACAACCATATCCACCTGTTCCAGTTCGTTATAGTCTGCGATATCACCAACCAGAAACTCCAACTGTCGATATTGCAGCTTTTGAGCCAGAACATTACAGGTTTCAATGACATCTGCCTTCAAGTCCAAACCAACGATCTGCAATGGTCGCTTTTGCTGTACAGCCAAATAGTGATACAGCGCAAAGGTCAAATACGATTTGCCACAGCCAAAATCCACAATCGTCAATGGGCGGCCTACCGGAAGGCTAGGCAATACATCCTGCACCATTTCGAGAAACCGGTTAATTTGACGAAACTTATCATACTTGCGGGCCAGTACCTTACCATCCTCATTCATAATCCCCAGCTCAATCAGGAAAGGAATTCGTTCCCCTTCTTCGAGCACATATTGCTTTTTGCGATTATGAGACAGGTCGGCTTTACTTTTGCTCGGTGACTTTGTCAGAATGGATACTTTATATTTTTTACTGATCAGCACTTGGTAGTCTGCATCCTTGGCGCATAAAAGTCCTTGGCGGAACGTGTCCTCAAACAAGGCAGTCATACGCTCATTAGCTTCGTCAGGGGTCAGATTTTCATGAATGACTTTGTTGCTATAATGAAAAGCAAACTGGTAATGCAGCTTGTTTTTCAATTCTACAGGTTTGATTTGCACTTTAGTAAAAGAAGCATCCTCCCGTTTGCGAAGCTGACTCAGCGTCGCTGTGATGAGGGAGCCTCCCGTGGTCAATTGGTATATAAGTTCGCGCAGTGAATCCAAAAGGTACATCTCACTTTCTTTCATGTAATTGGGTGATCTCGGTCAAACCCTCGGTGACTTCCTGGCGTGAAATTCCACCCAGCTCCAGCTCTGCATTGGTCTTATCCAGTAATTGACTATAAAACGTCTCCGCTTCGGATAGAAGCTCTGGCTGCTCCCATGCCAATCCAAACCAGACATCGGCGGCTTCGTCCAGCCTGTTTTCTCGCTCGTAATGAACAGCCAACAGTTTGCTGGTTTCAGGGGGAAGCTCATATTCACGCACCAGTTTCACGATACACGCTATTCGTTCAGGCAAGACCTGCAGATCACGAGTCGCGCCATTCGTATCGCTGTACAAATATAAATGAAGAGATTTCATCAAGATTCGTATGCCCTCGTCTGTTCTGCTGGTTTCCAGGTAAATCACGGCTTCTTCTTCCAAAATGCGAGCCACCTGCTGAAGCTTATCCGCTTCAATTCCAGGGCCCAATCGGAAAAGCTCAATAATTTGTTCCGGCGGCAATCGTCTGAGCAAATCTGAACGAAGACGAAACTGCTTGTTGAGCAGGTCATCTAGCTGTTTTAGCGCTTCGACGTGTTTATTTTCACGCCTTAGACCGAGCACCGATGCTACTGCGGATGTCAATTCTTCCATCATACTGAGCAAATAATCTTTTCTAAGCAAGCCGTTCCCTTCCTTTCATCCCGATGCCTAGACAACCAGAAACTCTGTCTTCTGATTGTATGACATCCTTGTCTAAAAGCCAAATGCCCCACCATGCAGAAATACCACTCATAACCTTCACCCTCAGTTAATAACATCAATGATCAGGTAGTCAGAATGCTCACGTATGGCAGTAAATTCCTACGGTACAGTACTTTGTAGCTGATCATGTGACTAGCGAATGATGAGTTTTTTTAAAATCAATATTGCTTCTTTGTTAGTGTCGTGATATTTTTGTTTCATACGAAACAAAAATAAAATCAGTATATTTAAACATTCCATAAAAGAATTCATATTAATTACTTTCATTAGAAACAAAAATTTATATGAATGTTTTTGTGAGAAAGGATGATGGAGTTTGGGTAAACAATTTAGCTCGATATTACCGGAACATCAAGAGTTTATACAGCGGCAGCACATTTTCTTTGTAGGATCAGCACCGCTATCCAAGACAGGGCACGTTAACCTTTCCCCCAAGGGATATGATTCCTTCCGTATTCTATCGGGCCAGAGGGTAGCTTATCTCGACTTGGCGGGAAGCGGCAACGAGACGAGCGCCCACATTATCGAGAACGGACGGGTAACAATCATGTTTTGTGCATTTGAGGGCGCTCCCAGTGTATTAAAGCTCTATGGCACTGGTACCGTCGCGCTGCCTGATACTAAGCAATGGAATGAGCTGTACCCACTCTTCAACCCGCTTCCCGGTGCAAGACAAATCATTGTTGTGGACATTCACATGGTTCAGAATTCATGTGGTTTTGCGGTTCCCTTCATGACATACACGAGCGAACGGGAAAAGCTGAAGGAAGTCTCAATTCAGATGGGAGAAGAAGCACTTAAAAGATATGCCTATGAGAAAAATTTGGAGAGTATTGACGGTTTGCCGACAGCGTTTGCCTTTAACAAAAGCAACATAAATTAGACACCTTACACTCCTAAAAATAATTGACTACACAAAAAACCAGAACCTTCTGATTATCACCTCAGAAGGTTCCGGTTTTTTGGGCTTCCCTTAGTCTATTTTTTCAAGTTCTGCTCTAAAAATGTCAAGATAGCGTTCGCTAATAACTCCGGTGCTTCGAACAAGCTCATGTGACCTGCTTCCGGTAGGGTAACCTGAGTTACTCCGGCCCGATCTGTTGTAAACGTCCGCGCTGGAGGAACCGCCTGATCCTGCTCACCCGCTACTAAAAGGGCTGGCAATGCAGAAGCCGACAATACATCCCGACGATCAGTACGCTCGCGCATAGCCAGTGATGCTCCTACGGCTCCTTGTGGTGGTGTTTTGTAGCCAATTTCTTTGACTTTCAGTAATTGGCTGGACATCGACTCCACATGATCAGGAGCAAACAGTCCCGGTACGAGTCCATCTACAAAGGTCGTAATCCCCTCCGTTTGGATGGTGGATACAGCCTTATTCCGCTTTTCTTTACCTTCGTCCGTATCTGCATAAGCTGTGGAATGAATCAGTCCAAAGGCTGTAAGGCGCTCTGCATGTCTCTGCACTGCCGAAAGGGCTAGATAGCCTCCTAGGGAGTGGCCAAACCAGGCAGCCTGAGGGATGTCCAATTGTTCTTGAAGTTTAAGCACATCATCTGCCATTTGATCAATAGTATAGGCTCCTAGTGGAGCATCGCTGCGTCCGTGTCCACGCAAGTCTGGAACAATACAACGATAGCTTTGGGACAGCAATGGAACAACCTCATCCCAATAGGAGGAGCTTCCGCAAAAACCGTGCAATAAAATGATTGGTTCTCCTTTTCCCTGTTCGGCATAGCAGATCGTCGTTCCTTCGCATAATACCTTTTCCATATGGAACCCTTCCTTCTCTGTATATAATCTATTGGAGCTGAATATATTATTAAGTAGAACAATGCTGATGTATATTATTAAGCAGACCATCAATATCTGAAACGGTAACCCTCTGGAAAATCTTGCGAAGCTGTTTTCAAACCAAATTCATAAGCCGCCGCATTAGCAATATGCGCAGCCATTGTCATGACCAAGTGAAGCGACGTCATTTGGAGTGTCCAATAGGGTTTGGGGCTGCGCTCATTCACAATCGCTGCAACACTATAATGACCAACAGACGGCAGAGACAGCCCCACCGATCGCGCAGGAGTTAGCGGTTCACGCGCAATAAGAAACATTCCCGTTGAGCCGTGCTGTCCAAGACATGCATCTATGGCGATCACATGATGATCTTGGGGAATGCACTCCAAGTATGAAACCAGATGATCCGCATCACAGGGCTCCGTCATTGTGCCAATCACGTGCGGAAAGCCTTGCTCCTTGAGCATGGTGCCTACCAGTGGCCCGAGTGAATCACCCGATGAGCGATCTGTACCGATGCAAACAAAAGTCAACTTATCTATAGCATGCTGATGATGAATTTCTCGGAAAAACGGCGCGAGTCCATCTCGATCTGTTTTCTTTACATTATGTTCTAAGGACGAGCGACCGGGTGCGGAAGCTCGATTATACAAAGACAACTTTGTCCATCCTCCTTGATTCGGTTGTATATCGGTAATCTGGCTTTCAGTACATTCTACAACAAAAACATGATACAATACAGGCAACTTCCCCTGTTATGAAAGGATGGAAAATTAACGATGGATTTGTCTGTACCGTCTCATGCCAACATTGAGTATATGATTGAGGGTATTAAAACCAAGCTCCGTATGGCGAGTGGTGCTGCTATGCAGGCATCCGCTTTCTCGCTGGAGCAATACGAGGACATTCATGATGTCTATGATATGGTGATAAGCAAGCCTAACCTGAGCATTTCAGAGGTTGAAGCTATTGTTTCTGAACTGGGCAGATTGCGCAAGTCCTCCTGAATCAGCTTGTAGGACAGCCAGCTTAGCTGTATTACATCCTATCATCATGAGCAACAGCCTTCATGATAGTAGCCCTGTCAGCGTAAATAAAGCTCGTATCTCCGGTCGTCTCAGCAGACGTGCAACGGGATACGAGCTTTATTTTTTCGATTGCATATACGCATTTTCATACACTTCTTCACTCAAGGATGCTTCAAGGCAAATCAGCTAACACCAGTTCAGATATATCCTCATTCCCTGTAGCTCGTATCTTTAATGTACAGCTTTTTTGAATTCGCGCGGCATCACCAGGCCCTAACTGAAAATCCCCATCCTGGCACGTAACTTCCACATGACCGCTAACTACATAAATGTGGGTACGGCGCTCCCCTTGCTGTGGATATTCAAGTTGCTGTCCTTTCTCCAATCTGCTCAGATACAGATTTATATCCTGCGCGATGGATAACGCTCCCTCCACTTCTGAACCAGACACAACAGGCTGAAGCCGATTTAGGCGTTCACTGTGCTTGAATCTTTGGACCTGATAAGAAGGCTGGATGTCAGGACTCTCAGGTAAAAACCACATTTGCAAAAAGCGAACCGGTCTTTCATCCCCAGTATTTCGCTCTTCATGTTCAATTCCCGTGCCTGCACTCAGAACCTGGATCGAGCCGCTTTTCAAATCCTGCTCATGTCCTAAGCTGTCGCTATGATGCAATTGGCCTTCAATTACATAGGTGATGATTTCCAAATCGTGATGCGGATGTCTTTTGAAGCCTTGCTGCGGTTCAAGCTCGTTATCATTATGGGCTAGCATACAGCCAAAATGGGCATTGCTCGGATCTTCATAATCGGCAAACGAAAAGCTAAACTCACTATGAATCCATCCTTTATTTGAGGTATGTCTTTCTGCCGATGTCACTATTTTAATCATCCTTAACACCTCCATGGATTACAGTTCCGTAAAGCAGCTTTGCTTCGTGATGACTATTCCACTTCCGGCCCTGGCATTACAAACGCTGTGATACGATCCCTTTACCCCGGGCTTATATGCCTCAATCAGCCTGTCGTCTCCGTCGGGTTTTGCTCTTAAGTTTATTATTAGTTAAGTTAATAGTACGAAAAATTGAATCTATCACAGCCATAAGGAGGAGATTTATTACATATGCTATCTCATGAACCCCAATCATCCCGTTTCCTACCGAGCTATTTGCGCCGTAGTCTGTATGCATCTATTACCATGATCGCTGTGTTACTTCTCGTCGCCTACTCTGTGAAATGGATTGGCACAGCTCCTTTTCTATATTGGGATGAACGCATACAGGATGCCATTTTTCCAGATACAGCAGCTGCTCGTTACCAAATGCTAACCATCGCTATATTCATTACATCTTTCGGTTCATTCCGCATGTCGTTGATCATCGCCCTCGGTGCTGCTACCTTGTGTTGGGTCAGTCTTCGTTCAAAAGCTTATTCCTTTGCGATCCTAAGCAGCTTTACGGCGATGTGGGTGCTGAATACGCTCATTAAGGAAATTTTGCAACGGGAACGCCCGTCACTTCAACATTTGGTTGAAGCCGGGGGCTATAGTTTTCCCAGCGGTCATGCGATGATTTCCATGGGATTTTTCGGAATGATATTTGCCATTTGGGCCATGGAACGAAAGATTCGTGGGCGTTCGCTCTTTCTTCCGTGTGTTCTTGGTGCACTACTGATTCTCTTGATTGGATTAAGCCGCGTATATCTAGGCGTTCACTTTCCTACAGATATTGTGGGTGGCTATATTGCAGGTATAATTTGGCTGGTGTTTACCGTTCCTGTGATCTATTGGCGAGCGCGCATGAAGCTTCCTTCCACTCCCCACCGGTAAATGTCCGAGACGGCTTTTTGTTTCACTCCGGGTCACGACGTTTATATACGAAGTAAGCAAGGCTCAGCAATATCGAAGCTCAGCCTTCATTAAAAACGTTATGGTTTTGTGAACTTAGGATAAGGGAGGCGATCCTTGTGTGGGGAATTGTACTAAGTATTGTAATGGCTATTATTATCGGATTGATTGGCGATGCACTGGCTGGTCATGAAATGCCTGGCGGCATTGCGGGCTCTATGATTGCTGGATTTGTAGGAGCTTGGCTAGGTGTCATGCTATTGGGAGACTGGGGCCCGGTCATCGGAGATTTTGCAGTCATTCCAGCCATACTCGGAACCGCATTGTTCGTGTTCTTGCTCGGACTTGTGTCCAGGCTATTAAGAAGGGCTACCTAAAATTTATATATATTTTTTATTCTATAAGAGGAGTGATATAACATGAGTAACATTGACAATCAAAATATGGCAAGTACTTCAGGTTTTGCAAAAGGTTTATTTATTGGAGGTTTGATTGGTGCTGCCGCAGCCCTGCTGTTCGCGCCGAAGCCGGGTCGTGATTTGCGTAGTGATCTGTCTGATAAAATTACAGTTGTCTCCGATAAAACAAAGGATGTGGCATCTGTAGTTAGCAGCAAAGCGACAGATTTGGCCAAAACCGTTTCCACCAAAACAGCAGATGTAGCCAAAACGGTATCCGAGAGCAAAGACAATATCGTTTCCAGCGTAACCAAAGCTTCTGCCGATGTGGCTAATGAAGCGGCCAAAGCGGATAAAGAAGTTATGGATGCAACGGCTCAGGCGGCCAAGGATACACAGAAACAATTGAATGCTAATTCCTAATAGTTACACATTCAGATGAAAAAAAATAAGCCCTAGACACTGAACAGCCAGCATGCAAGAAGCTGGCTGTTTTTAAATGATAGAAAGGCTGGGATGACAATGAGCAAGCCAAACTCCTATGGAGATGATCTTACCGCGAACAACAAAAGAACCTTTCATCCCTTACAGGCTCAAGATCAGCCAGATGAGGTTTCATCCAAGCAGACCTCTTCTACTCATCATCATGTTAAAACACATGATCAGGAGAGAGACTTTGATGTAAATGAGCATCCTTTTGAACTTCGCCATGAGGTCAAGCGGCTTAACAAACGCCTAGATCAAATCGCAGATACATTGGAAAAAGCAGAATTCAAAGATATTATAGAGAACTACTCCAGCACGAAAAGAAGAATTATGAGCAATCTGACCGCAGGCATTGCACGTGGTCTCGGTCTTACGCTGGGTACAGTGGTCATACTCGCCTTGCTCGCTTGGTTGCTCAGTTTCCTGGTGCAATTAAATCTTCCGGTCATCGGAGATTTCATCGCCGAATTATTAGGATATATCAAAATGAGCCAAGGTACTAAGTAATTGTCCTTATCTCATTTAAAAACGATCCATCGTAACCGGTAACAGACTCCTCAAAGAGCCTCCAGTTACGATGGATCGTTTTTTATTTGTAAATTGTAACAGCTGTAATCAGCCGCTACAATTTGTTGCGCTTGTTAGCCTTCAATAAGTCTCCTGTCCACCCCTTCATCATCAGCCAGCCGTACATTCCCGCCATACTTAGCAGTGTGGCAATAATCACGGTGGTAAAACCCCAGCCTGTTTTAATCCAAGGCAGATTTTCAAAGTTCATGCCCCATATAGCGCCCACTACGGTTGCTGGTGTAAATACGGCGGTGACAATGGTCAGCGTCTTCGTAATCTCATTCCCTCTAAATGCGGAAATGGCGTCGTCAATGGAGATCAATGTGTCGATTTCCTTTTCATAATGCAGGAAAAGTCCTTCCATCCGAGTAACACGGTAAAGTAACTGCTTGAAAAAACGATTCTCCTCCAGTTTATCCAGATATGCCTCCCGAGAAGCCGTCACCAGCTCTGAAAAGGGAATGAACATATTGCTCCAATACAACAGCTCGAAACGTGCATTCAATATAGAATCCATCAGCGTACGAGCATTCCTTTTCTCCATGTCCTCTTCCAGTCTTCTCAGGTTGATCTCGAACTTATCCATACCTGTATGAAAGTAATGGAGCACAGCTCTCGCCAATACAAACATGCCATCAGCTGCATCCTCACACTGTTCCAGCATTTTTTGGCGTTCCGCGGTGTGCATGATTTCACGGGTATTTTGATCCAGATTTAACGTCACTAACTTCTGATTTAAGACCAGAAAATAAAACTTGTTGCAATTGCGCTGACTGTCGATCTCCTCCTGAACAGAGTAGATCAGCGACCCGTACATTAAGGGCTGATTGCCATCTGGAAAGCGCACAGATATAAAGCTGGATGGAATGTCCTCTACCTTGTCCAGCCATTCTGAGGCTTCTGGGAGCTTCTCCCTCAAATGCTGTATGACCGAATCTTGCCAATTCCCAGCACTGATGTCCCACCATTCCCATCCTCCACGAAAGGAAGAAATCTGTTCAAATGCTGTCATGGATTCCAACCTTCCTCCCAACCTTTTTCGCTTTATAAAAAGGACACGCTTCCCATATCGGAATAACGTGTCCTTACGATGTGACGTCAAATATTTTAAGCCATATAATCTGCCATCTACTCATGAAATAGAGGAATTAGACATAATCTGCTTCAGCTTTTCCGTTGCCCGCTTCTGAATACGGGAAACGCTCATCTGCGATACGCCCAACGTCTGTGCAATCGCACGTTGAGATTGACCGTCCTGAAATGCCAGAAGAAGCACCTTTTGTTCCTGCTCCTTCAGTTGGCTTAAAGCCTGCTGCAAATCCATTCGTTTTTCCACAGTGTCATAATCGTTAGCATCCGAGCTAATGAGCTCGCCTAATGTAGCTGCACTCTCTTCCTGGGATAAAGGCGAGTCCAGTGAAACATAGTGATAGCACTCACGGCCTGCAAGCACCTCAATCGTTTCTTCCACGGTAAGATCCAAATAGGTCGCAATCTCATCCACATTGGGTGAACGTTCCAATTTAACGGTTAGTTCATCAATAGCATGTTGAACAAGCGCACCCTTTTCTTTAATGCGGCGAGGAACCTGGATGTACCAGGATTTGTCGCGCAAATAATTTTTCATATGTCCCAGCATACTTTTCATAGCGTATGGTTCAAATGGGATACCCAAGCTGATATCGTATTGCTGAAGCAGACGTATCAAAGCCATCTGACCGGTCTGATATAAATCCTCGTATAAGTCCGGACGGTTACGGGAGATCTTCCCAGCAGCCATCTTGACCATCGGCTCATACTTACGGATCAGCACGGTAGCAATCTCGTTATCTTTTGTTTGCTGGTACTCCCAGATTAGACCAACGGCTTCATCCATCGACTCCGGGGGAGTTACCTTTTCATTCATACTCTTTCCTCACTTCTGGTCAGTCGCTTTACAAGCACCACTTCGGTGCCTTTTCCTGTCTCATTCAAGATATGGACATCGTCCATAAGCGCCTGCATGAGATAAAAGCCTAATCCGCCTATCTGCGCATCATTCAACTCCTTGTCATGCAAGGATGCGATACGGGACGGGTCCTCCACACGTTCAAAGCTCTCCCCTTCATCTTTGACACGAATGGACAACGAAACTTCATCAAATTCGAATATTACTTCCACGACTCCCCCCTCATGACCATATGCATAAAGGACAGAGTTATTACAGGCTTCCGATACAGCCACTTTCATGTCTTCAATATCCTCATAAGAGAATCCCATTTTCGCGGCAATACCGTATAAATTTAATCTTACAATATCAACAAAGTCAGCAGTTGCCGGCAAATTAAGAACTACTTTTTGAATTTGAGCATTCATTTCTTTTTCTTTCCTTTCCTATTGGGAATTCTCCTGGGGGACAAAGAATTTGGCAATACCAGTCATATCAAACAGCTTTTGAATTTGAGGCGGTACCTCTTGAACAGCAAAGCGAGACTCCATCCCATGCCTTGCTTTTAAAATGGATAACAAGATACCAATCCCCGTGCTGTCAATGTATTTAAGGTCTCTCAAGTTAATAATCAAATCTTGGCTGGACTCCCCCACCAAAGGCTCCATCACCAGACGAAAATCAGGTGCTACCGAAAGATCCAACTCTCCACTCAGATAAACGGTATTTACGCCATCGGTTGTTTCTGTAATAGCATTAAACTTCTCATTTTTATTTGTATTCATAGGCCTACTCTCCCGAAAAAAGATTTCCCTACATACTAACCCATTATACGATCGTTTGAATCACGGTATAACTTTTTAAACACTACCAAATGCCACCATCTAGGCTTCATTGATTTGTTCTTTACCCGGCTGCATTGGAAAATGGTCCGGAGAATGCCGTAGCAACGCCTGTTTTACACTGCTGATTTTAACGGGCTTACTGATATAATCGTTCATCCCAGCTTCAATACATCGAGGCTGAATACCCTCCATCACATTAGCCGTCATGGCGATAATGGCAGGTTGGGATCTTCCCGCCAATTGCTCACGCACTCTACCCGTACACTCTAGACCGTCCATCACAGGCATCTGCAAGTCCATAAAGATATAGTCATAGTCCTGATTCGCCATGACCATATCAAGCGCCTGTTGCCCATCTGCTGCCACATCTGAAGCTAAACCGAGCTTATCCAGTATATTAACCATCAGCTTCTGGTTAATCGGATGATCATCTACGACCAGTACAGGTTTACGGCTTGGAGATTCCCGATGTGGAATTTCCCAGTCGTGGCTGGACTCCCCCTCCAGTTCATTTTCCTGAGCAAAGCCAAGCTTCATTGTAAAATGAAACGTCACGCCCTGTTCTCCGCTCGTATCTACACGGATATCTCCGCCCATCATATTCACTAAGGTTTTACAAATGGCGAGTCCTAACCCGGTTCCACCATATTTACGCGTCATTGAAGAATCCAGTTGGGAAAAGGGCTGAAACAGCCTTCCAACCTTAGCGGGATCAATACCAATGCCTGTATCCTTCACAGAAAACTCAACGGTAAGTCCATTGTCGCTTTGCTCTTTGACAGATGCGAAGACATACACCCCGCCCCGGTCTGTAAATTTGACGGCATTGGATACCAGGTTAATCAATACTTGACGCAATCTTCCCATATCTCCATATAACACAGGAGGCATCTGTTCATCGAGGAAATAAACCAGTTCCAAGTTCTTTCGGTTCACCTCTACCGTAAATAGGCTGAAAACTTCCTTGATACAGGAAACCAGATCAAAAGGATATTCCTCTACCTCCATTTTGCCTGACTCCAGCTTAGTGAAGTCCAGAATATCATTAATGACTGCTACCAGCGCGTCTGCACTACGACGGATGATATCGGCATATTCCTGTTGGTCACTTTGCAGCTCCGTCTCCATCAGCAAATCAATCATGCCAATGACGCCGTTCATAGGTGTGCGGATCTCATGGCTCATCATCGCCAGAAATTCCGTTTTGGCATTGGCAGCAATCTCTGCTGCCTCCTTGGCGGCAATCAGTTCGCTGTTCATCTTCTCCAGCTGCTGGGTCTTCTGATGAAGCAGCATGGACTGTGTCTTCAAGCGCTTGTTTGTCAGATACATTTGCACGAAGCCTTCAATTTTGGACTTGAGAATTTGAGGGATGAACGGCTTCACCATATAATCAATACCGCCCGCTGAATACCCCGCAAATAAATGCTCCGCTTCCTTGCTGTTAGCTGAAATAAAGATAATCGGAATATCCTTCGTTTTCTCTCTGGCCTTGATTAACTTTGCGGTCTCAATTCCATCCATACCTGGCATCTGTACATCGAGGACTACGATTGCAAATTCATCTTTTAATAGACATCGCAGCGCTTCTTCCCCGGATGTGGCCTTTACCAAATTATATTGTTCACTCTCCAGCACCGCCTCAAGAGCGAGCAGGTTCTCAGGTCTGTCATCTACCAGCAATATATGAATCGGTTCATGAAGCCCCATGGAATCCTCCTAAGCATCTCTATTTAATCTTCCGGTAAATTTTTTCTATCCGGTCCAGCGGCTCGTAGGAATCACTATAATCGGTAAAATGTATGGATTCCTTGGCCCCAAGCACCAACACACCAAAATGACTCAAGCTATCATAAAACAACCCATGCACGTGGTTGCGAAGTTCGTCGTTAAAATAGATCATGACATTCCGGCAAAAAATAACATTGAACTCGTTAAAGGACCGGTCAGTCGCTAAGTTGTGCTCCGCAAAAATAATATTTTTCCGTAAAAAAGGATGAAACATCACTGAATCATACTTGGCTGTATAATATTCAGAGAACGATTGCGTGCCCCCGGACTCCAAATAATTTTTGGTATACAGCTTCATTCTGTCGATCCCGTATACGCCTTCCTTCGCCTGCTGTAAAGACAGGTTATTCATATCCGTCGCATAAATGCGGGCCTTATCATATAAGCCTTCTTCATGCAGCAAGATCGCCATAGAATATACTTCCTCACCTGTGGAGCAACCTGCATGCCATATTCGAATGTACGGATACGTTCGCAAAATAGGAATGATTTTCTGCCTAAAATTCAGAAACAGCTCCGGGTCACGGAACATCTCGGTCACCGGAATGGAAAGGCTTTGCACCAGTCTATCGAAGGCGCTGCGATCATGCAGCACCTTCTCCTGAAGTCCTGATATCGTGCTTACATTCTCGGACTGCGCATGATAATAAACACGCCGCTTAATCGATGGCAGAGCGTAGTTACGAAAATCGTAGCCGTACAGCCGATGTATACCTTCCAGCAACAGCTCAATCTCAATCAATTCCCGCTCAGTATCATTCGATTTCACTTCATTAGCAGCATTATCCGCCATATCCTTAGATGTCATAATCTCTCTCCAATTCCTAAATAGGTTTTGCCTGTGCCGCTCCAATCATGTGTCGATTTATATTACCCAATTTTTTGGGTTACGAATACAACCACACCCGCATTAATGATAAAAGCTGTTCGGTTTGAATCGGTTTTTTTACATAATCGGAAGCGCCTGCCTCAATACACTTGGAACGATCATCCTTCATGGCCTTGGCTGTCAGGGCAATAATAGGCAACTTCTCGAATTGTGGCATTAGCCGGATACGTCGCATCGCTTCATATCCATCCATTTCCGGCATCATCATATCCATCAGAACCAGATCAAAATCAGGTGTCTGTTCCAGCAGTTCCAGTGCTTCTCTTCCATTTTCCGCAAAGGTAACCTCCATACGATAGCTTTCCAGCACGCTGGACAGAGCAAATACATTGCGAATATCATCGTCTACCAACAATATTTTTTTATCTTCAAACAGTTCTTCCTTGTTGTATAGCTTCTGCAAAATTTTGCGTTTATCCTCAGGAAGATTCGCCTCTACACGATGCAAGAACAACGTTGTTTCGTCTAAAAGCCGTTCCGGCGATTTAACATCCTTAATAATAATAGACTCTGCATATTTGCGAAGTTGCGTTTCTTCTTTGCTATCCAGATCTTTGCCTGTATAAATAATGATCGGCAGATCAGTTAGCTGCTCGTTCTCTCGAATACGATCCAGCAGTTCAAAACCAGTCATGTCGCTCAGCATCAGATCCAGTACCATGCAGTCATACCGCTGAGTAGCCAGCTCATTCAGTGCTTCCTGACCTGTCGATACCGCCGTAATGGCAACATCATCATGATCGATCAGCTCAATAATGGATTTACGCTGATTATCATCATCTTCAACCACAAGGAGACGTTTGACCATTTGGTCCGTATACGATTTTATATGTGAAAATGCCTTATCCAGACTTTCCTTCGAGGAAGGCTTTTTGAGATAGGCAATCGCGCCCATCATTAAGCCCTGCTTCACATCATCTATGACCGAAATAACATGCACTGGAATATGACGTGTTGATGAATTTCCTTTTAGCTCACCCAAAATGGACCATCCATCCATTACAGGTAATTGAATATCTAGTATAATAGCGTCCGGCAAATAAGATTGAGCCATGTTGAGCCCATCGTCTCCTTGGAGAGCGATCAGTGCTTTAAAGCCCCGGCTACGGGCCATATCGTACAAAATATTAGCAAAATTAATATCATCCTCAATAATCAGCAGCACTTTATCCTGCGAGGTAATCTCGTTTCGGTCGTCCCCCGGATGTATAATGTCCTCCGCTTTGTTTTTCGAAGGCATCTGATATAATGGCAACCGTTTAGCAGGCATAATCATGGGAAGGTCCGTTTCTACCGAGGCTGCGACACTCTCAAAATCCGAATTCACATCCGCACCGTTAAATTCCTCTCTCGAATGAGACTCCATATCCTCAGCCGTTGGTGTTTGTTCCGGCAAATACAATGTAAAACAACTGCCCTGTCCCTGCTCGGATTCCACCGTAATAACGCCGCCCAACAATCTGGAAAGCTCGCGGCTGATCGACAGACCTAGTCCTGTCCCCCCATATTTCCGGCTGGTTGTACCGTCTACCTGCTGGAAGGCTTCGAAGATCAGATCCGTTTTATCGGAAGCAATCCCAATGCCCGTATCACGCACAGATAGAGCCAGATAGGATCTTCGTGGATTTAGCAGACCAGGAAGCTGCTCTCCGTTTGCCCGAGATACAATGAAACTAATAGAACCTTCCGTGGTGAACTTGAAGGCATTAGACAGCAAATTACGTAAAATTTGTTTGAGACGATAACCGTCACTGATAATGGCATCTGGCAAGTTCTCTTCGATTTCGGTATGCAGTTGAAGCTCACGTTTGGCTGCGACCGGAGCAAAATTCTGCTCCACAAACAGTTCCAGTTCCTTCAAATGGACCGCTTCATGGTTAATATCCATTTTTCCAGCGTCCACTTTGGATAAATCCAGAATTTCATCAATCATTTTCAACAAGTCCGCGCCTGACATATAAATGGTTTGTGCATATTCCACCTGCTTTGGCTTGAGATTGCCTTCCTTGTTCTCAGACAAGAGCTGAGAAAGAATAAGCAAGCTATTTAGCGGAGTACGCAGCTCATGAGACATATTGGCCAAAAACTCAGATTTGTATTTGCTTGTGATTCCTAGCTGCATGGCCTGTTGCTCCAACTGAGCTCGTGCATGTTCAATCTCATCGTTCTTTTCTTCCACTTCTCGAACTTGTTCTTCCAGCGCTCTAGTTTTGGCAATCAGTTCAGTATTAAAATGCTCCAATTCTTCCTGTTGACGCTGTAACAATTCCTCTGAACGCTTGAGCTCCTCTGTTTGCTCCTCCAAATTTTCGTTGGAGCGCTTGAGTTCCTCTTGCTGAGTTTGCAGCTCCTCGGACTGGCATTGCAATTCCTCAGTAAGTGCCTGGGATTCGCGCAGCAATTGCTCTACACGCATCCGTCCCTTGATATTGTTCAGAATGATCCCCAAGCTCTCTACTAATTGAGCAAATAGCTTCGTTTCCAGATCACTGAAGCGATCCAGTGACGCTATTTCTATAGCACCGATGCACTCATCCTCGAACAAAATAGGGAAAATCATAATTCCCACTGGCTTACTTTCTCCTAAGGCAGAGCCTATGGACAAATATCCGTCAGGAGCCTCTGTAATCAAGATCGGCTTACGATCCAGAACACATTGTCCGAGCAATCCTTCGCCCACATGGATAACGTCCCTAATCGAATTTTCGCCAGTCACCTTTGCATAGGAGCCGTATAACTTAAAACGGTTGTCTTCTACATCTTTTCCTTGCAAATAGATGGCTCCATAGCTGCCTCCCAAGATGGGCGTAAACTCACTAATGAACATCTGAGCAACCTGCTCCAGTGAATTCACACCACGGAACAGCTCAGTCACCCGAGCAGTATTGGCATTAAGCCAAGTTTGATCCTTCTGCGTTTGAAGGACAGAATGCTCGAATTTCCGCTTTTCTTCCAAGTCCCCGGCCATTTGTTGAAATACACGAGCGACCTCACCGATTTCATCTTTGGAGGCAACACTCATTCGGCTGATGGCCCTGTACTTTCCCTTGCCAAAACCATTAATCATGAGACTAACGATATTTAGACCTTTGGCAATGCTTGGGAGCACCCACAAAATAACCAGTAAGCCCATGATCAGACCGGCGGCCATCAGAATTGTGGTAATCTGTACAGATTCCTCATAGGCCTGATTGGCTTGCTTCATGTCGTTATCAATCTCCCGATCCTGAAAAACGGCAAGGGCATTAATGCTGTCCATTGCCTCCTCTTGAGCAGGCAAACCAGTACTATTGCGAAAAGCGTTAGCCTCATCAATGCGATCTTGTCCCAGCAAAGAAACTAACCTTTGTTCGTAACTCAGAAATTCATTCCAGGCGACGGCTACCCGATCAACCTGCTGCTGCTCTTCACTGGTGCCTGAATTTGTTTGCAGACTTGCCAGCACTTTCGTTCCAGTAGCGGAAATATCATCGAGCTCACGTTTGGCCTCGCCGACGGAGGAGCCCGGATTTAAAATCAGGTTGGCCATAACTTTGGCCATATCATTCACCTGACCACGAATAGCCGTTGTTTTCCGGACCTTCACATATCGGTCCTGGTAAACCTGATTCAGCTGCTCATTCAGGCTCCCCATACGGTCATAGCTGATTAGCGTCAGCACAAGGAGGATCGCCATGAGCGATCCAAAGCCGATCAGCAGTTTATTTCTGATTTTCATGCAAGCTCTCTCCCTCTTTCAATGAAATCCAGATCAGGCACTTATCATCATCGCGATCCTGTGGCGCCTCATTACGAAAAAATGCATCCAGCATCGCTTCTTCATTCCAATCCTCATACTTACGTAGACACTCAGTCAGATACTCCAACTGCTCCTCATATTCACCTTCCACCGCTTCCAGCAAGCCATCCGTATACAAAGCGATATGTCCAGTTCCTTCATAATGAATCGTGTGCATTTCTGCATCAATCTTATCAAACAAACCAACCGGGCTACATGCACGGTCAAATTTGGTAATGCTGCCATCCTGGTTGAACAGCAAACCGGGAGGATGTCCCGCATTTACATAGTCAATTCGCCGTGAACGGGTATCAATCACCATATAAATCGCCGTAAAATAATACTGTACCAGCTGCTTGCCCAGATCCAGTTGATTAAAACGACGATTCAGCTCTTGTATGACTTTCTCAGGCTCCACATATGTGGTCACCGTATCCTTAAGTACAGACGCAATGAACATGCAGAACAGCGAGGAAGAAATGCCATGCCCCATCATATCAAGCAAAATGATGGCATATCGCCCCTCCCCTAACGGATACCATGAATATAAATCCCCTGCCAGTTCAAAGGAAGGCTGATAGAGCGCATTCACTTGCAGTACCGGGTCCTGAATGGCAGGACTAAGCACCGCCTGCTGCACCATCGCGGCCAGCTTCAACTCATCCTGAATTCGCTGATCCCGATCCTTATGCCAGTCCTTCTCCTGTTTGAGACGCAAAGCAGACCGGATTCGCGCCATTAGCTCTACCTTGTTGATCGGCTTTGTGACATAATCGACGGCTCCCACATCCAGAGCTTCGGCCAATTTTTTGGAATCGCCTACTGCCGTTACCATAATAATCGGGATATCTTTTAAATGCTCATATTCCTGCACAATACTGCAAGCTTCAATGCCGTCCATTTCAGGCATCATCATGTCCAGCAGCACCAAATCAATATCTGAAGGACGGGGTCGAAGACTAATGGTACGATCGCCGATTCCCAGATGCTCCAACATTTCTGCGGCCGAGCTAGCAGAGATCACATCCCGATAATTTTCTTTTTTCAGTATTTCACGAATAATAATGACATTCGTCGGGTTATCGTCAACAATTAGAATTCTCATTGGCCTCTCCTTATCTGTAACTCATGTATTATACTATACCTGCTTAAACGGCAACACCCTTGTTCAATAGAAGTAGTGTTTCCGTAAGAAGGCATTCCAAAAACATAGATAAGGAATGAGGCTGGAACCCCATTCCTTATCTATGTTTTTGGAGGACCCGCGAAACACTTGTGCTGCGGTCAACATCCTCTTTTTCGAATCTAATGCCACTCTGCTTTTATGGTGAACAGCAATATCACGCTTTTTTAGCAATGACCAGCACTTTACCCTGATCCAGTTCTTTTTCATAAAAGTCAGCTTCGGTATCTGTAAATCCCAAGGAAGTAATTTTAGCGCGAAGCTCATCGCCGCGGGAACGGAACAAGTTGGCTAATGAGTCGAAAACGCCCTCTTCCTTAATCCCGATTTCCTTGGCATCCACCGTATCAGCAATACGATCTGTCCGATCCTGATCATGAGCGAGCACGAACACATCCTCATAACGATAGCCCGTGTTACGCAACTCATTTACTGCTTCAACGGCTTGTACACCGTTATCTACCACTTTGGCATAAGATTTATGATTGGTCTGATTCATGTTTCTCACGCTCCTTTAAGGATTGACTTCTCTGACTATTACACTTCACACATCCATTTGAAACTTCCATGTTATGTCACGCCTCGGAAATATCAATTACCATTCCGTTTCATCAAAAAACTCGACATACTTAGGTTTATCAGACGTCTCATCCATAAACACTTTGATTGCACGTTGTCCGCGTACATAGACCTCTCCGTCTTCCGCCGTGAATTGCGAGCCACCCAGCGCCTGATCCAGCGTTTTCCGTTGCAGCGGCAGCCACTCATCATTTACCTTGATTCGACCGGCAGCAGGGTCTACATGCACATAAGAAACGACGTCATCACGCATACCAACTACAACATCTGGATATTGGTATTCTGTAGAAAGCAGCAGCATATCCTTTTTGACTCGTAGTGGCTTGCCCAGCTTTTTCAATACATCGGCACGTGTATCATCCAAAGATATGCCATTTAAGGTATGAAAATCTGCTGGTACAGCATGTGGAGCGGGTATCGTCTGCACAGTCCTAACTATATGCCCCGCTGTTTGCGGGGAAACGGTTTGCTGAACCGTATCCTGTCTGGAAAAGGGAGTGAGCAAACCAGCAGCTAGTAATAACGTCTTCATCATAAATCTCACCCTTTCAATGAATTTCCTGTAGTTTACGGTTCAGCCACTATGCTACTGACGCATTTTCTGCCACACCCCAGCAGCGATGTCTACATAACCCAACCAGTTTTTACCCGGCTTGGCCGCAGGCTCTTCATAAGTCGCATTGTAGCTCTGAACCGTCCGCTCCGTTGCGGTCAAAGGTCTACTCGGTGTCGTTGCCTTAATCGCGTTATCCGTTCTGGAAGTATTACTCGCAGCGCTATGCGATTTCTGAAACCGTGTCATTAACGCTGTTGAAGCCTGCTTGGCAGCCAGCGTCACTTCGCTGAGTACCTCCCCCAAGTTTCTAACCGATTCCATCACTGGCTCCACTTGCTTCAATTTATGATCAACATCTGCGGTGATGTCATTCGCATGTCGAACCGTTTGTTTTACTTCATAACTCAGTTCATCTACCGTTTTTTGCACATCCTGTAAGGTTTGAGTCACCTTATCCAGTGAGCCTTGTGCTGCTTTCAACGTTTTAATGAGGAAAATAACGAGAACTGCAAATGCGATAGCAATAATAAAAATGCTGACCTGTGTTAACATGGCGTAACCTCTCTTTCGTCTTTCACGATGATGTTTATGATTACTGCATAGTTACCCTTTAGATTCAGACACGAAACAACGTCCAGGCTGGCTTCTTCTCCGCTCCAAACGTTATGATTCACGGACTCTCGCACCGTTTAAAACAACATATAACGATGGCACAGCCACGAGTAATCTATAGAAGTCACCGTCATCTGCAACCACGCTCTATCGGGGCGTGAGTATGCCACATTATATACAATTAAAGGAGGATACAGAACATGCTAAAATGGTCCGCTTTATTCTTAATTTTTGCTGTGATCGCCGGAATCTTAGGTTTTTTTGGTATCGTCGTGTCCATAGCTGCTACAATCGCTAAAATATTATTTGTGATATTTCTGGTGTTGTTCGTCATTTCACTCTTTACCGGAAGAAGACGGGTTTCATAGTTATCGGATGCTAGCTGTACAAAAGCAATATTCTAATGTTTATAAAAAAAGGATGTTCCCACCCTGGTCAACAGGGCTGTGGAACATCCTTTTTTGATGCAGCTTTTTTACGGTTAACGGCGCTTTTATTGAATCACGCTGCCCCCAAACAGGAAACGGTCCTGCCAAGGCTTGCTGAAATCCGTAACTTTTACACCGCCACCCGCTACAGAAAACGTATGGAGAAGCTTGTTGTCTCCCAAATATACAGCTACGTGTGTAATCGTTTGAGAGGAATTATCCAAGGACGTGTACGCCCCGGAAGATGCATTATAATTTGTAAAGAAGAGTAAATCGCCACGCTTCAGCGTAGTCATGTCTGTATTCGGCTGACTGTTTTGCTTGATCCACTCACCCTGTGAACGGGAATCTGCCGGAAGCTGGATACCTACAGCCTGACGGAAAATTTGACGTGTAAATGCCGAGCAATCAAATGTGGCCGTACTGTTACGATCCGAACCATATTCATATGGAGTTCCGAGATAAGTCATCCCCGTATTAATAACCTGCTCTATTGCAGCCGCTGCATCACCGGAAAACATGTTCGTAGTTGACGCAGGAGATGCTGTCACAGGTATTGCGGTAGTATCAGGAGTGGTTGTCACCGGAGCAGCCACAGGCTGCTGCACAACAACGCCCTCACCAATACGAATATACTGTGGAGACGAGCTGACATAGCCCACCGTACCATCAGCATTGGTAACCTTGAACCAATAGGCATTACTTGGATCAGTAATCGTAACGACATCCCCTGCATTCAAATAGCCCAAAACCTCGGAAGAAGTGGATGCCTCCGCCCGCAAACGAACGGACGTTTGAATCGTGGCTTTCGTTTGACCGGCAGAACTATTCACTGAGGCTACAGCCTCTTTAGCTGAAACATTTTTAACTGACTCTGCGGCTTCCGGTTTACGAGTGGTAGACGGGGTGACAGCAGCAGCGACACTGGTAGCGCCAATTTTTATGTACTTGTCAGAGCTGCTAGTGTATCCGGTTACTCCATCAGAAGTCTTGATCTTATACCAATAGCTGTTCGTTTTCTCCAATACCGTTACGGCCTCTCCCTGCTTCATAAAGCTGACTACATCCCCTGTAGTCGAAGGACCAGATCTAAGCTTTACAGCCGCCTGAATAACCGCCTTCTGTCCTGTGGATGCTGTTGATGCCGCTGCGTCAACCTGACCCGGCGCCACATGAATTGCTGCCAACAGCGCGGCTGACGTCATGAGCATTCCCATCACGCGTCTTCTCAATGTTGCACCTCCTGGCTGTTTTTACGAATTTGAAGAGCATATCCAATTCCGACGAATATAGCCGGACATGCCTTCATTATAGTAAAAGCAGCAGGAAGAGAGATATAATCCAAACGTCACAAAAGGAAGCGTATACGCCTTTTGCATATAGGTCTAAAGTCACTTTTAGCACTAAACATTTAATAATTAATCTATAATTTGGGTTCTACATGGACATGGACATGCATCGTATTATGAACCTCTTGCAGACGTTCCTCAATCCGGTCGCTGATCCGATGCCCTTCAATCAGGCTGAGTTGCGGATTGACCTCAATGACCACATCCACCAGCGCATGATTGCCGTGTACACGTGCCTTAACGTCCCGAATCCCCTCTACTCCAGGTATACAGGCAATCGTACTCCGTAAGTCAGACAGCTCTTGCTCATCAAATCCATCGGTCAAGCTGTGCGTGGAATCCTTAAAAATATCCCACGCTGTTTTACAAATGATAAATCCTACCGCGATCGCAGCTACAGTATCCAGCCAGGGTAGGCCGAACTGTGCGCCGATAATGCCAACTGCTGCCCCAACACTGACAAGTGCATCCGATAGATTATCCTTGGCCGCTGCCAGCAAAGCCTTATTGTTAATTTGCCGTGCCAGTCTGTTATTGTAAAGGTACACTCCCAGCATAATCACTGCACAAATCACAGCTACACCCGCGGAGGTGATATCCGGTATTTGCTTTCCGCCCTTGAAAATGCTCCCGATCCCATCAATAAGCACCTGCAAACCGACGACAGCCATAATAAAGGACGCCAGCAGCGCCGCGATCGTTTCTGCCCGAAAATGTCCATAGGCATGGTCAGAGTCCGGTGGCTTTTGGGAAATTCTCAGTCCAACCAGTACAGCAACCGACACTACAATATCGGTGACATTATTGAAGCCATCCGCCCGCAACGCGCTAGAAGCAAATATATATCCGCTAATCAGCTTAAAGGCGGACAACAAGAGATAAGCAGCAATGCTCACCCACGCCCCACGCTCACCTTTTCGTATCTCTTCATAGACATTTACCACAACGTAGGACACTCCTTCAAATATATAGTTCCCAGCAGAACGATCTCACCGGGCCCAAAAATAAAAATAGCAGCGTTGCTGCCCTGAATAATATCAATTTTCTTTGGTTAACTGTTATTTTCAGGATAGCAGACGAACTTTGTGTGGGTCTAGAGAAACAGTCTTTCCGCTCTGCATCGCTGTAGTAACAACGAAAAAGTATTGCCAGGCCCCATTCCTGTAGGTTATACAAAACATTTTTTACTTCACGCAAAAAACAGAGGTTTTCTCTTCCAACCCACCCCAGATGTGTGTTATCATTGTTGCCCTTGTCCCTTCTTTTAAAAACGTATAAAATGAGGACACAGCCGCGTTTTTATTCAATCCAGCATGATTGACATGAATTTGGCGGCAACAGGAGGAATTTATTCATGAGCGATGCTAATGAACCACGTAAAGTTAATCTCGCAGATGCCATTCGGGAAAAGCTGGCACAAAAAAAACAGCAGTCCGGCGCTTCACAGCAGGGCGGCTTTCAAGGCGGTTCCGCCAAAACACTGAAAAGCCAAAATACGAAGAAGCCGAACAACCAACGCCGTCGTACAGGCGGATCATAAGCCACCCCATAGTATATATATTGTACGCAAAATCGGACGAGGTCTATCTTACCTCACTCCGGAACCGAGTAAGCTATGGGCATGACACAAAAACGAAAAAGAGGAGTCTCCCCGCCATCTAAATGGCCTAAGGAGCTCCTCTTTCGTTTATCTAGTTGTTGAAGTTAGCCGGTTTGGATATTAGCCGATTTCTACCGGATACATACGTTCACGCAATTTTGTGATTTCTTCATTTTCCAAGTATTCATCATAGCTCATCGTACGGTCGATTACGCCGTTTGGTGTAATTTCCACGATTCGATTCGCGATCGTTTGAATAAACTGGTGGTCATGGGATGTGAACAATATAGTACCGTCAAAATCAATCAGACCATTGTTCAGCGCTGTAATGGATTCCAGATCCAAGTGATTGGTCGGTTCTTCCAGCAACAGCACATTGGCACCGTTCAGCATCATTTTCGCCAGCATACAGCGAACCTTTTCGCCCCCGGACAGCACACTTGCTTTCTTAAGCGCTTCTTCTCCAGAGAAAAGCATACGTCCCAAGAAGCCGCGCAGGAACGTTTCGTCCTGATCCTTGGAATATTGACGCAGCCATTCCACAAGATTCATATCCACACCTTCAAAATAGGTGGAATTATCTTTCGGGAAATAAGCCTGGCTAGTTGTAATCCCCCAAGAGAATTCTCCGCTATCCGCTTCGATCTCGTTCATCAACACCTGGAAGAGCGTCGATTTAGGCATGCCGTTCGGGCCAACAAACGCGATTTTATCGCCTTTGTTCACAACCAGACTGAACTCATTCAGCACTTGCTCGCCTTCAACAGTTTTACTGAGGCGGTCTACTGTCAGGAGTTGTTTGCCTGCTTCGCGTTCAGGCTTGAAGTTCAGGAAAGGATATTTACGGTTCGATGGACGGATGTCATCCAACGTAATTTTATCCAGTTGTTTTTTACGTGAAGTAGCCTGTTTGGACTTGGAAGCATTCGCGGAAAAGCGCTGAATAAAGGCTTGCAGTTCCTTGATCTTCTCTTCCTTCTTCTTGTTGGCATCACGAGTCAAGGCAAGCGCAAGCTGGCTAGACTCATACCAGAAGTCGTAGTTTCCGACGTACATCTGGATTTTGCCAAAATCAATATCCGCAATATGCGTACATACCTTGTTCAGGAAGTGACGATCATGGGATACAACGATGACGGTGCCTTCATAGTCCATCAAGAAATTTTCCAGCCATTGAATGGATTCGAGGTCCAGATGGTTGGTAGGCTCATCGAGCAGCAAATTGTTCGGACGACCAAACAACGCTTGAGCCAGGAGAACACGTACCTTGTCATTACCACTCAGCTCAGACATGTTCTTGTCATGCAGGTCGCGGGGAATACCAAGACCGATCAGCAAGGAAGCTGCATCTGGCTCGGCATCCCATCCGTTCAGCTCCGCAAATTCACCTTCAAGCTCACCGGCACGTAGACCGTCCGCTTCGGTAAATTCCGTTTTGGCATACAGCGCATCCTTTTCCTTCATGATTTCATACAGACGCGTGTGGCCCATAATAACGGTTTCCAGAACCGGGAATTCATCGTATTCATAATGGTTCTGCTTGAGGACTGCCATCCGTTCACCCGGTGTCATGTGAACCTCGCCAGAATTGGCTTCAATTTCACCGGAAAGAATTTTCAAAAAGGTGGATTTACCCGCGCCATTCGCCCCAATCAGGCCGTAGCAGTTCCCAGGAGTAAATTTGATATTTACGTCTTCAAAAAGTGGGCGTTTACCATAACGAAGCGTTACGCCGCTTGTACTGATCATATAAGCATACCATCCTTATCATTAGTAAAGTGCTAAACACAAAATTACCGACGGCAATAGTATAACACACAAAAGATCGGATTCGAACCGTAGTATAAGTATAACCGCCCCTGAATCTCATCCAATATCTTATAAATAAAATAAAAAATGCTTCTGTCTCCACCATTGTCGCCTGACAAACACATGGACCAGAACCATTTTCATGTTCTAAATTCGTTGAGATGCCGTTAGGACAGACGCGTTATTCAGTCGCGGCATTGATGTTCCATGCGCTTGTAATTGTCAGGAAACCCCGACACCTAACGGAATGAGGTACATGCCGACTTCATCATCCTGTTTGATTACGACCTCCACGTCATAGACCGTCTGGATCAGTTCAGATGTAACGACCTCTGTAGGTGGGCCGTTCGCTATAATACGCCCTTCCTTCATGGCAATCATCACATCGCTATACCGAATAGCCTGATTGATATCATGCAGCACCATCACGATTGTCAGTCCATGTTCCTGGTTTAACTGCCGAATGAGCTCTAAAATTTCAAGCTGGTAGTACATATCCAAATAGGTGGTCGGCTCATCCAAAAATAAAATTGGCGTCCGCTGTGCCAAGGCCATTGCAATCCATACACGCTGCCGTTCTCCTCCTGAGAGCTGATCCAATGTGCGAGTTCTACGTTCGTTCAGGTTAGTGCAGGCTATTGCCCACTCAATCGCCTCCTCATCCTCGTCACGCCTCGCTGTGAACATGTTCTTATGCGGCAACCTGCCGAAGCTTACGAGCTTTTCTACAGTCAAGTCGGAAGGTGCCTCGTTCTGCTGATGGACTACCGCCAGTTGACGGGCCAGCTCCTTGGGCTTGTAGTGGGCTATCTCCTTGCCGTCCAGAATCACTTGGCCCAAGCGGGGAACAGCATTGTTGGACATCACGCTGAGCAGCGTTGATTTGCCGCATCCGTTGGGACCGATAATGGTAGTGATCCGTCCCGACTCAATAACAGCATTAATAGCATGCAGACGATCTGTTTTCCGATCATAAGAGAAGGTTATATCCTTAATGTCCATAGGTGCGATCCGCCTTTCTGATCAGGAATATCAGGAACGGCCCGCCAATGACGGCCATAATAATAGAAGCCGGGATTTCATTGGGAGCAAGCACTGTCCGCCCCAGTGTATCCGCGAGCAGCAGCAGCAAGCCGCCGCATAAGGCGGAAAATGGAATCAACCACTTATGATCCGAGCCAACTAGGTAGCGGGCACAATGCGGAACGAGCAGACCGATAAAGGCAATCACTCCCGCGATGGCTGTAGCCGTTGCTGCAAGCAGCACTGCAATCACAGAAATCAAAAGTCGTGCACGCGTTACATTGAATCCCAGATTTTTAGCTGTTTTATCTTGAAGGGACAAGAAATTGCACCAAGAGAACACGAGCATGGCTAAAATTAGCCCAATCCCGCCATAGGTCACAATAACCTCGACATCTACCCATTTTTTCATAGACAAGGTTGAAGTGGTAACCTGATTAATGCTAGTGACTGCATAACTGCCTCGATAGTTAAACGACTGACCTAGGCCGGAAAAAATGGCGTTCACAGCCACCCCGATCAGAATGAGACGAATCGGATGCAAGCCAGATTTCCATGAAAAACCATAAACCATTAGACAGGCTAACGCACCGCCAATAAATGAAAAGAACGGCATCCAGAAATAAAGCGCAGGAAAGACCGTCACCGCAATCAGCGAGATCAATGCCGCTCCCGAAGAAATGCCGATAACCCCTGCATCCGCCAGTGGGTTTTTCATGACGGCTTGCAGCAAAACACCCGCTACTGCAAGTGCTGCACCTGCCATCACGGACACGAAAATTCTCGGTAGTCTCAGGTCCTTGACCACATTCACCTGATCATCTGTACCTGTCCACAATCCGGTCATCAACTGACTCAAATCCACCTTGAGACTGCCTGTCATCGCTGAATACAGCATGACGCCAACGAGCAAGACAATTACAACAATAAGGCTCCATACTTTTTTGGACATGTCATCAGCTTCCTTTAATTCGAAGGATACAGCATTTTCATCAGCTCATCCAGCGCCGAGTTTGCCGCTAAATTCCCTGTTGTGCCAAACAACGGTTCAGGCAGATCATAGACATGCCCATTTTTCACAGCGTTGAAATGCTTCCAGATATCGTTAGTTTTGAACTCTTCATCGAACATTTTCACTACTTCATCCGGCATCCCGTGTGCAGCGCGCAAAATGATATCGGGGTTGGATTGCTGCAAGGCTTCGGTATTGTGGGCAATGAACTCCACCTTCTCGCCCTGAACCACATTGGTTCCGCCTGCAATTTTAACCAGATCCCCAATATAGGAATGCTCGGTAGCCACCAGATAGCTTCCTGGTACTCCCAGCAAAATCAATACTTTAGGGGATTTCTTCCCTTTGATCTTTTGTTGAATCTGGGCAACTTTCGCATCCAAAGCTCCATTAATCTCTTTGGCCTTATCGGCTTTGCCAAACGTGTCTCCCAGCTTTTGAATTTCTTTTTGCATATTCGCGAGACTTTCAAAATTTAAAAATTCGGCATTGATTTTCAAATCTTTAAATTTAGGCTCCAGATCATATTTCAGTGTCGTCACCGACAGTACGTCCGTCGGCTTCAATGACATCACTTTTTCCATATCAGGACTCATCGGATTACCCACATCAGGCACATCCTTGTAACGGTCAGGCAGCACTTTCGTGCTTGTCGGCTTGCCTGCCAAATCCAGGCCCAGTGCATCCGTGATTTCCGCAATGGCTACCGTAGTCGCCACAATACGAGGAGCTTGAGCTTTACCATCAGACGACTTTCCGGTTGCATTAGATGTTGCCGCTGATTTCGAACCATCGCTCTGATTCTGTCCAGCCTGTGCTCCTCCCGAACATCCAGCCAGCAACAAGATCACGATGCCGATTAACATATACAAACAAAACGATCTTCCTTGAGCCAATGCTATATACCGTTTCATGAAAATCCAGTCACCTCAATTCAAAATATAGAACAACATTAGGAACCCCAACTTTTCGGGTATCCGGATTTTGCAAAATTCGATTCCAGTGCTCCAAAGTGCAATATATAGACGAACTAGACCATTTCGATCTACATATTGTTCATTAGAAGTCGCTTATTGGATTTTTGCAAAATTCCTCGGGTATGTAAATGCTGACAAGTCTTGACGCCGGGGCACCAAGACTTGCTCGCATACAAACTTTGCTGTTATTCGGGCTTCATTGATGTCACAACCTGAGGCTACTTCGCTTTCAGGCTTGCTTCATCAAATTGAAACTGAACTGTATACCAGTGATCATACGGCACTCCGCCAAGGACCAAGCCAGGCACAATGACGTGTGTGTAAGCACTGATTTTCTGGGACAAGTCTCCTACCTCGAATTGAACGACACGTGTATCGCCGGATGTCGAGATCACTTCTACATCTTTCAGGGTACCGTTTTGCTCCACTTGTAGAGTTGGCATCCAAGAGCTATTTTTCAAGGTCACTTGGATATAGCGCTTGTCTCCCTTTTCAATCAGTGTGGCTGGCTTGTCGAGATAACCGTCCATAACGGAAGCTTCACTCGTTTTGTCTTTAAATACGTTGTAATTAATCGTGTATTGCTTCTCGGAAGCCGTTTGAATCGGTTGCTCAACTACTGGTTTTTTTTCTGCCACAGGTGTGGTCGTTTCTGCTGCCTTGTCCGTAGATGCTGCTGTCGGTTCAGTAGCGGTTGCAGTTGTAGCTGCATTGTCTCCCTCACCTTTAAGCGATGCACGGTCAAATTGAATCTGTCCGCCGAATTTCTCATTTAGAATGTATTTCTCAGGCAGATATACCTGTGTGTACACACTCAACTTTTTATCTAGATCAGGCACTTCGAATGCAATAGTGTGCGTGTCACCTTTGGTGTCCGAACCCATAATCGTCGGATTGGCATAACGGCCTTCAAAATCCGTTTGGAATAGCTTCAAAGCCTGGTTGTCCGTAACGGTTACATGAGCCTGAACCTTCCCATTTTTCACAATCAACTTCGCTAGACTCTGTACAAAAGGAGCCGCTAGAGAATCCTTGTCCGTTCCGTTCGCCAGCACACGGAAGTTCGCACTGTACTCTCCATCCGCTAAGTTGTTTTTCCCTTGCTCTACTTCGTCTGCTTTAGTTTCGTTGTAGTAAGAAACATCACTGGTGTTAAATTTAAATTCAAAATCGTATACCTTCTCTACCCGATCCTCAGTCTTAAAGACCATCGGAGTGGCACTTGCCACTTTAGGGGCTTCATAGACAACCAGTTGGCCTTTTACATTGTTTTTAAAGTCATTCACGCTAAAACGAACGTGCTTCGTATTGCTTGCTGCATCCTCCTGGGTCACTTCTGCGTCTCGGTAGTCCCCGCTTGCGTTGTCCCAAATGCGCAGCGCCTTCACTTCATTACTGTTTTGCAGCTTCAGACCTACAAACCGTTTGTCGCCTTCCACGACCAATTGCGCCGATTCGTCAGTGATGAAGCGTTGAGCCGGAGAATCCACTCCTGTGGAACCATCAGACAAAACGATACTGAATTTCAAAGCATATTTACCATTGGCAAGCTTGTCGAAATCCAATTTAACAATGGGATCAGCTGCACCCGAAGAGGAAGGCTCGACAAAGCTGCGAATGGTAGCAGGCTCGAATTGATACTGCACATCATATACGTGGTCATAAGGGATGCCACCCAAATCCAATCCAGGTACGATGACATGCGTATTCACTGTCACTTTATCCGACAGATTGGGTACTTCGAATTGTACTGTTCTTGTATCTGCGGAGCTCGATTGATCGACAACCTGAGCCTCTGCACCATTTACTTTGAACGTTTTAATCCAACTGCTCTTGTCCATTTTGATCTGAATCACATTTTTACCGGACTGTCTTAACAGCGTGGCTGGTTTCTGCATATAGCCATCCATCACAGATATTTCATTGCTTCCATTTTTGAGTACGGAGAAATCAATGCTGTATCTGCCGTTTTCAGTCACGGGAGTTGTGCCGCCGTCTGTTCCTTTTACCGCAATGCTGCTGCGGTCAAATTGAAGACGAAGCTTATGATCCATCTCATAAACCCCACCTGGATAGGTCGTGCTCACATGTACCTGTGCATTCATAATAGCGTCCAAATCGGCCACTTTGAATTTCACAACACGTGTGTCCGCTTTCTTGTCCACGCTTACGATATCTGCATCTGTTAACGTTCCGTTTTGTTCTGTTTTGAACTCCGTCACTGTGGCGCTGTCTTTGATCGTGAAGGAAGCTTCATACTTGCCTTTTGATACCGTCAGTGTTGCCGGAGATAATAAATATTGCGCCATTGCCGATTTTTGATCTTTTGTTGCGTGCAATGCATTGAACTGGATCGAATACGTTCCATCAGCTAAAACTTTTCCAGGCGTACCTGGCGTCCCAGGATCAACCGGGGATGTTGCCGTTCCTAATTGGAGATCGACATTATATGTTTCCACATAATTTAACTCAGGCCAGTTGATGCTTACCCATGCGTTCAGCTTGGCAGGCACTTCTTTAACCTCAAATTCGATAACACGTGTATTCGCCGTTTGATTTTCGCTTACTACGGCCGTATTGGTCAATACTCCGTTTTGTTCTACTTTAAAGCCGTCAATCTGTTTGCTCTTTTTCAAAGTGAACTGTACATATTTCCTGCCCTTACGTTCAACCAGGGTACCCGGTTTTTCTGTATATCCATCCATCATGGACTTTTCACTTGAACCGTCTTTTAACAGCGTAAAGTCCAGATTTGACGTTACTGGAGTTGAACCGTTGTCCGTTCCTGGCTGGTCAAATTTAAGGCGTATTTTGTGGTCTGCACTATACGTACCCATGAGAATATGGACTTGTGCGTTCAAAACTGTATCCAGATTCGCTACCTTGAATTTCACCACACGCGTATTGGCTGTTTTGTCCTCACTTACAATATCCGCATCCGTCAACGTTCCATTTTGTTCTGTTTTGAATTCCGTTACTGTAGTGCTGTCTTTAATGGTGAAGGAAACTTCTTTTTGCCCCTTCAATACCGTCAAAGTCCCTGGAGACACCAGATATTGCGCCATTCTCGATGCTTGATCTTTTATTGCATCCAGCGCATTAAAGTTAATAGAGTACGTTCCATCCGCCAAGGTCGGTGGTGCACTAGGGTCAGGTGTAATACTTGTGTCAAACTTGATTTGAACATGATACCAATGATCGTATGGTACTCCTCCCAGTTCCAAACCAGGCACAATCACATGAGTGTAAGCATTCAATTTATTGGATAAGTTGCTTACTTCAAACTCAACCGTACGCTGATTAGCGTCACTAACCTCTGAAATAGTTGCTGCTTCTACAAATTTACCGTTTTGCTCTGTTTGAAATGAAGGAATCCAGCTACTGTTATTAAACGTCAGTTGAATATACCATTTATCTCCTTTTTGAACGAGCTTTGCAGGCTTTGAGGCGTAACCGTCCATCACAGAAACTTCTTCTGATTTGTCCTTCAGTATTGTAAAATTAAGGACACCCGGTTTCAAGGGAACTTCCGGCTCAGGTGAAGGGGTAGGGGGAGTTACGGGTCCCTCTTTTAAAGCTATAGTTGATGGATCAAATTCAATCCAGTTTTGTCTGAGTCTATTATTTAAATTGTAATTCACATCAATTTTCTGTTCCAAATTATACACATCAAATGTTACTGTTCGTGGTTCATACGTCTTTTCCCCTTTTACTAAATCTGAAATATGGGCAGGAACGGTTTCTCCGTTTTGTCTAAATTCGATATCTGTAAAGGGAGTATTAGGATTGTCGAGAATTAAAGAAACATGATACGTAGCCTGCCCTACAGTAGAACTCTGTTCAACCGTCAACGTAGCTGGCTTTAGGAACATATCATTATAAGGGGAAGTCACTACCCCTGACACCTTGCTTTCACTTTTAACAACGTAGCTAATAGAATATTCATTAGTATCCTTCACAGTGCTGGAACTCTGTGAGTCTGCGGCTGCTACTGTGTACGCACTTGCCACATCTACTGTTGGAACCACTTCTTCTGGACTTGGCTCTATCGGATATACATCTTGCGTCACAGAGGGCTCGGATACACCAGATTCAGTTGATGAGCTTGTCTCATCAGAAGCAGATACGGTCGGAGCAAATGGGAAAACAACTGAGAGCAGCATAACAATAGCTGCAAACGTCATTAAGTATTTTTTCAATTGCCTTTTCAAGTGTATTAATCCCCCTACTTAAAATATACTCATTTGGAGCTCAATAGAATTCCAAATGAGTATAAGATCAATGTATAATTACTCCACTATTAGATGGAATCTTCGTCAAATAAAAATTGAACAGTGTAATCGTGATCATATGGAATGCCGCCAGTGTATTCTTTAGGCACACTTACATGCAACTTAACATTCAATTTTTGGGAAAAACTACTTACAGGGAACTCTACTATTCTTGTATCACCTGAGGTACTTACCACACTCGCATTCACATACTGGCCGTTTTGTTGCGTTTTGAATTCAGTGACCCAAGCACTTTTAGTAATAGCTACTCTAACTTTGTATTGACCATTATTAGCGATTAATGTAGCGGGTTTGGCGACATAACCGTTTGAGTCCATGTATGAGGTTTCATTGGTACCATCTTTGTACACTGTATAATCAACGTTATACGTTCCATTAGGCAAAGCCGCATTCGCTTTATTGGCAGAAAGTGGAGCTAGTACCACAAAAACAAGCGCTGCCATCAGTACAGTAAGCATTACTTTTTTCAAAGACAATTTTTCCATACGATTCATAATCATGTTCATGTTCTTAATCTCCTTTTACGTTTTATTTTGGATTAGATTTCGTCGAATTGCAGTTGTACATCGTACTTGCCTGTGTAGCCGATTACTGGAATTGTGATTTCAGCGTAAGCATTCACTTTTGCATTCAGATCAGCAACTTCGAATTCCACTACACGAGTGTTGTTCGCAGTATCTGTGCTTACCACAGTCGCATCTTGCAGTACGCCATTTTGCTCTACTTTGAACGTTGTAATCAGATTGCTGCTTTTCACAGTCAGACGAACGACATTTTTGCCATTAGCTACCGTAACCTGAGCAGGCTTCGTCAGGTAGCTATCCAATCGAGAAGTTTCATTGGTTTGATCCTTCAGAACGGTATAGTCTACGTTATACGTGCCGTCGGCTGCCGCCGCTTTAGCTGAGAATGGAGCAACGAGTGCAAAAACAAGCGATGTCATGATCAATGCGACGAATACCTTCTTAAAAGAAAATTGCTCAAAGCGATTCATTACCATATTCATATCTACACACACTCCTCAATTTTTTATGCGTTAATTTGTGTTGATTTTATGAACGATAAAGATGGCTTGAATTTACTTCTTGGAAGATTTAGTTGATTTTGCTGACTGGACGGCTGCTACTTTTTTGACGCTTTTGGAATCAAAAGCGAAGCGGATCGTATAGTCATGATCGTAGTTATACGCAGGGACAGTAACATGAATTTTAGAGATTAGCGGGCTGTTCACACTCGTAATTGGAAATTGTACGGTGCGGGTATCGGTTTTGGCATCCTTATGGATGACCTTTGTATCGATGATTTTGCCTTTGTAATCTACTTTAAACCCAGTTGTCCATTCGCTATGATTCAGCTTAATTTGCATGGTCATTTGACCTTTTTTTACATACAACTTAGCTGGTTTTTCAAAATAATCATTAGCCATGGACACCGAATCATTTTCTGCCTTGAGGATATTGTATTTGAGCGTGTATGTACCATCCGCCAATTTTGGAGAAGCCGCAGCGGCTACTACAGATGACGAAGTTGGCCAAAAGCTCAGCACACTCACCAGCAGAAACACAGCAATAATTGCAGAATACCCCTTCTTCATTATGACAGCAGTCCCTCCCCACGAGAATTTAAGTAATTGATTATCATTCTCAATTGATAATTAAAAAAAATAGCTCTTTTTGAGCCGTGTCTTCCCACCTTTCTATTCCAGAATTTCGCAAAATAAAGTAAACCCATCACCAATATATCTTACACTTTTCGAAAATGTCAATATGTATTTGCATGTACATAACCCCTTGATATATGCTATTTTTTAAGAAAAATTTGTAGTTCCTTCTTCTATAATTCGAATATACCCCTTTTATTTTTAGTTCAAAATTTATTTAAAAATTTGCTTTTTTCAATTGACAATCCCCAGTGATATTCATTATCATTCTCTTATACATAAATGAAAATGATTATCATTATTGTTTAACTCGAAAATTGCAGGAGGAATAACATGAAATCTTATGTGTTGTGGTCGTCCGCAGCGCTTTTATTGGCAGTTACCGGATGTAGTAATGGTGCCTCGACCGCAGATCACAAACCAACCAGTGCATCCGTATCTGCCACTTCTGGCACGACAAGCAGTGCGGCGATTCAAGTTACTGATTTTTCAAAACGGACGTTAGCGTTTCAAAAGGTCCCTCAACATATCATTGCGCTCAGCAATGGCGATCTGGATATCATATACGCATTGGGTGGAACTGCCGTGGGCAGGCCCAACTCCAATGGACCTGCCATCGTACCTGCTGCTGAGAACGTTCAGCAAGTAGGCTCCACTCATGAAGTCGATCTGGAGAAAATTACGATGCTCAAACCGGATGTCGTGCTAGGCAATTATCCTATGAATGAAAAAGACATTCCAGCCATTGAAGGAGTCGGTTCACAGCTGCTGCTGACGGGAGCCAATTCAGTTCACGATATTCAGTCGCAAATTACGCTGTTCGGACAATTACTGCAAAAGCAGGCTCAGGCCGTGAAGCTAAATCAGCAAATTGACCAACAAATAGCTAAGCTGCAAAAGGAAACCGCTTCTGCCTCCAAACCGAAGGTGTTGCTGGTCTACGGAGCCCCGGCTACGTATATGGCGGCACTGCCGAATTCACTGAGTGGAAACATTCTGGAAGCTGCAGGTGGCTCCAACATCGCCGCTGATTTTCCGGGCCTGCAAAATTTCCCACAATACGCGCAGCTGAACACAGAACGCATCATACAGGCTGACCCTGACTACATCTTCATCATGACCCATGGCAATACGGAAGATGTTAAAGCCGCATTTATAAAGGAAATGCAGGAAAATGCAGCTTGGAACGGAATCCGAGCAGTCAAAAACAATCAGGTCGAGGTTTTACCTTCAGATCTGTTCGGTACGAATCCGGGCACACGTGTCACTAAAGCGCTGGATTTGATGCATCAAAAGCTGTATCCGGCGAAATAGGCGATGGAGATGAACAAACTACAGCGCGCCAGAAGACGCACCATCGCCTGGATTACCCTTCCGATTCTACTGCTGGCCGTCTCTGTGTACGGTCTGGCCTACGGTTCGGTGTCGATTCCACTTCAAGAAATTAATCATGTTTTGCTACATAATGATGAATCTACATATCGCACGATCCTGATGGATCTCCGGCTACCCAGAGTATTAGTAGGTTTACTGGTAGGAGCTTGTCTCGCAGCTTCCGGAGCACTTCTTCAAGGTGTCATGAAAAATCCATTGGCTGACCCTGGCATTATTGGTGTATCGGCTGGAGGTGGACTTGCCGCCGTCATTACGATGGTGATGCTTCCACAGCTCAGCTACCTTCTTCCGATAACCGCCTTTTTGGGAGCCTTTCTGAGCGCAATCGTCATTTATCTGCTGGCTTGGGACCGAGGGGCATCGCCTGTTAAAATTGTGCTCGCTGGCGTTGCGATCAACGCGCTGCTGGGCGCACTCACCAACGGCGTAATGGTCATGTACAGCGACCGCGTACAGGCCGTTCTTCCTTGGCTATCCGGCGGATTAAACGGAAGAAGTTGGCATCATCTAGAGTTCATGGCTCCTTACGCCATCATTGGATTAATCGCCTCTTTCTTTGCGATTAAACCTGCTAATCTACTGCTGCTGGGCGACGATTCAGCACAGCTGCTGGGCCAGCGAGTAGAGCTTCAACGCATGCTCATTATCCTGCTTTCTGCCCTGCTTGCCGGTACAGCAGTCAGTGTAGCCGGGTTGATCGGCTTTGTAGGACTGGTCGTTCCCCATGTCATACGGCTGCTGATCGGGGAAGATTATCGGTTCCTCCTTCCCCTTTCCATTGTGGGCGGCGGAACGCTGGTTGTTCTCGCAGATACGGTGGCGCGATCCTGGTTTGACCCGATTGAACTGCCTGTAGGTATTTTGCTGGCCGTCATCGGGGCACCGTTCTTCTTAATCCTGCTCAAGAAACGGGGGAGTTTCGGATGACAGCCATTCAGGGTAAGCATATCTCCTTACAACATGGGTATTTCAAGCTGGACGATGTGAATATCACCTTGCCCGCTGGTCAGCTCACTGCGATCGTCGGACCGAACGGTTCAGGCAAGTCCACGCTTTTGCGGATCATGACCCGGCTGCTCAAGCAGGATCAGGGTCAGGTTTCCGTCCTCGGCAAGCCCGTGCAGGAATACAAGCGGCGTGATTTTGCCCAGACGATTACAATGCTACCGCAAATGAAGGATATGCTGCCGTTATTGACGGTCCGCGAGCTGGTCGCTTACGGAAGATCTCCTCATGCCAATGGCTTGAGGGTACGCCATACCGGACAGGACCAGCAAATCGTGGACCATGTCATGAAGATCACGGGCATACAGCCCTATGCAGATCGGATGTTCCATACTCTATCGGGAGGTGAACAACAAAAAGCACGAATTGCAATGGCCTTGGCCCAACAAACGGATATTCTTTTGCTCGATGAACCGACCACTTTTCTGGATATCGCCCACCAATTTGAAGTTATGGATATGCTGCGGCGTATCAATCACGAGTCCGGCTTGACGATTGTTATGGTACTGCATGATTTGCAGCAAGCTGCGGCCTATTGTCATCATATGATTGCGCTTAAAAAGGGACGAATCGCCGTTGCCGGCGAACCCCGTGAGATTTTGACGTCTGCTTTTCTTCGCGACATTTATGAAATGAACGCTACCATCAAATTTGAGAATGGCTATCCGGTTATTATACCGACCATACCACATCATTCAGGAGGAATTTAATATGGTTATCGTTACAAATACATCTAAAATCACACCGGGCAATGCACATCTACTCATCGAAAGATTTAACAAAGAAGGAAAAGTTGAAAAAATGGAAGGTTTTCTCGGTCTGGAAGTGCTGCTGACTGAAAACACGAAGGATTATGAGGAAGTAACGATCAGTACACGCTGGAAAGAAAAGGAGAACTTCCAAGGCTGGACGAAAAGCGAAGCGTTCCGCGAATCCCATAGCCACCGTCAAATTCCGGACTATATTATTGAAAATAAAATCACGTTCTATGAAGTTAAAATCGTTCGTCATCCCATCGCCAACAGCGATTCCTCTTTGGCGAGTGATACGGAAGCAGTTTAATCCTGCATCACAGCCTAAAAACAAAAAAAGCGACTCCGCAGACAACATCAATTGTCCGCAGAGTCGCTTTTTCTATAAGGATTATGTCGAATTCCTCAAATTGTAGTGGAGCAGCGACGTCCAATTTTCAGCGTCTCTCCGTGCCCCAGAACATGAATGCGTTCCTTCGCAATACCCCTACGCTCACGCTCCGCTTCGAGCCGATCCAGCGCCTCTCTTGGCGTATCATCCGCTAGCTTGAAGGCTCCGTAGTGCATCGGAATCATCTGATCTGCGCCGCAATCTACAAACCCTTGCAATGCCTCCTCCGGTGTCACATGCTGCGAGGTCATGAACCATTCCGGTTCATACGCACCAATCGGCATAAAGGTCAGGTCAATGGCAAAGCGCTCGCCAATCTCCTTAAACCCACGAAAATATCCAGTGTCTCCCACAAAATACAACGTCGGTGTATGCTCTGAATCTGTATTCGAATGAGGATGAGGTTCCGTGACGGACGTGGCAGAGCCAATCACCTGCTGCTCATTTTGCAGAACGTATCCCCCCCAATGCGAAGTGTTCGTATCAAACGGCGTGCGTCGTGTCCAATGCTGGGCTGGAACAAACGTAAATCGCACCCCTCCTACCGTAAAATGCTCCCACCATTGCAGCTCATGACAGTTACGAAAACCTTTGCGGATCATTTTCGCCTTTAACCCCGTGGGTACGAGCATCAGCGTATCTGCACGATATAATTTCCGCAACGATTCTAAATGTAAATGATCATAATGTGAATGAGACAGCAGAATGATGTCCAGTGGTGGTACATCCTGAATACGAATGCCGGGCGGAGCCAACCTTTTATCAAGAGCCATACGCTCTGCCCATACCGGATCGGTGACGATATTCAGCCCAAGATACTGGATGAAAAAGGTGGAATGTCCCACCCAGGTCGCTGTCGCCATCTCCCGATTGCTATGCAGGAACTCCAGCTCCGGGGGATGGTTTGGCACAACGAATGTATAATCCTTTATTTTGCTGCGTCGCTCCTGCCGCCATTGTCTGAATTGCTTGATTGTTTTATCGGTATTTACATGATCCATATTGTTAAAACGAACTTTGGGCATGATGCAGCTCCCTCCCTGATGAACCCGTTTTCCAAAAAACGCAGCGGTTCAATTTAACTATATATTGTCACTCGAGTGTGAACATAAAATGATGCAACATCCTGATATATGTAAAGTATAATTCAATCACGTCTGTAAAGGAAATTCTGCGATAATACAGCAAAAACAGACCTCCCGAATCAATCAGGAAGGCCTGTTCCACCTGTTGTTGTCAGTCTTGTGGATTTTTAAAGCGTGCCGAATAAATAAACAAAAACACAATCGCCACGACAATAATGATAGGTGACTCGTACATAATCGTAAAATGCTCGAAAGCAGCCACTCTAACTCACCCTTTCTTCCCTTCATGTCCGCGCACATATTTTGCATCGAACAGAAACAATCTTAATATCAGGATTAGCGAAGGGATCAGCACCAGCAGACCCGCAACAAACGCCGTAATCAATGCATACGCCATCGTAGAATTTGTAAAGCTGTCGTAGACATTAATGTAGGGATACAGAACATACGGGAGATGCGAGCGGCCGTAGCCATACCAGGCAAATGCAAATTGCAGCATCACCAATATGAATGAAACCCCCAGATGCCGCCGCTGCCATACCAGATAAACTGCTCCTGCAAAGCATATGAAGGATGCAACAAACATCCAGGCTATGTTCAGCATATTGGTAAAATGATCTGGATTTTGTTTGTTAATCTGAAAAAATGCGAGCAGACTCGCCAAAATCGTAGGAGCACTCCAGAGCAACGCGTACCCTCGTACGATTTCGAAAGCAACCTTGTCCCCTGCCCTTTTGGCATAAAAGGACAAAAACATCGCCGAGATATACAATACACTCACCAGCGCCAGAATAATAACCGCCCACGTGTAGGGGTTGCTTAATAGCTGGCCCCATTGCAGATGAACACCTGTGCTGTTTTCTACAATAATGCCGCCTTCCGAAATGGCGAGAACCGTGGATAGTGCCGCCGGAATCAGCAACCCTGTCGCACCGTATAACGCCATGTAGACGATATTATTTTTACCGGAATGCCCATACGTATTGTATGCATAATACACTCCTCGGATGGCAAGAAGCACAATCGCAATACTGCCGGGAACGAGTAACGCCGTACCATAGTAATATGCCGCATCCGGGAAGAACCCGTTTAATCCCACCACAAAAAAGATGAGAAATACGTTTGTTACCTCCCACACCGGGGACAGATACCGTTGAATGATATTGTGGATTTTGTTCTGGTGGCCTGTTAACACACTGTAAAAGCTGAAAAACCCTGCACCAAAATCAATGGATGCCACAAGCAAATATCCGAACAGGAACGTCCACAAAATGGCGATACCTACAATCTCATAGCTCACTTGCCTTCAGCCCCTTCCAGGCCCAGCTGCCTTATCTCTTCTACCGCATCCTTATTGCGGAATAGCTTGCTGAGTACCTTAATGGCCGAGAAACACAACACCAGATACAAAATAACAAACAGCACCAGCATCCACCCGACACTCGTAGAAGTGGTCGCTGCTTCGGAGACTTTCATATATCCGCGTAAAATCCATGGCTGTCTACCGACCTCCGCAAACATCCATCCGAGCTCAATAGCTACCATCGCCATCGGCCCCACCAGAATGAGCGCCAACAGCAGCCATCTGGGGTATGGTTTGCGACCTGGCAAACGCTTGCGGATCAGATATAACAGTGGAATGACGAGAATCAGCACCCCTGTAGTGATTTTGAGGTCAAACATATAATGGATAGACAGTGGCGGACGCTCATCTACGGGATAATCATTTAAGCCCTTGACCTCCGTACTGGGCAGGTTCCCGGCCAACACACTAAGTGCATAAGGCACTTTCAGCGCATACTTGATTTCACCGTTCTTATCCATATATCCGCCATATACGAAGGGCGCGTGCGTCATCGTATCAAAATGCCATTCGGCGGCGGCCAGCTTCTCTGGCTGATATTTGGCCAGAAATTTACCGGATGCATCTCCAATCATCACGGTACTGATGGCAAACACAATGGTACAGGTGGCAGTCAGCTTCAGCGCCTTTTTGAAATAAGGGTGATTACGTCCCCTCAGCATGCTGTAAGCCGCCAGTCCCATCAGCACCCCAGCGCTCAATGTATACGAAGAAGCCAGTACATGAGAAACTTTAGTCGGGGTAGCCGGATTTAGCATGGCCTGGATGGGATGAATATCAGTCATGACTCCATTTTTGAGTGTAAAACCTTGAGGTTGGTTCATGAACGAGTTCACAGTCGTAATAAAAACCGCTGATGCAGATGAGGCAATCGCTACCGGGATGAGCAGCATCAGGTGAAAATATTTGCTTTTAAACCGATCCCAGGTATACAAGTAGATGCCCAGGAATATAGCTTCGATGAAAAAAGCAAACGTCTCCAAAAACAGGGGCAGCGCAATCGCTTGTCCAGCCACCCGCATAAAGGTGGGCCAAAGCAAGCTGAGCTGTAGACCAATGGAGGTGCCTGTAACGACACCCACGGCAACGGTAATGACAAACCCTCGCGCCCACCGTCGGGCCAGCAGTGTATAATGCGGATCACCGGTTCGCAGCCCACGCCATTCTGCTAGTGCAATCATTAAGGGTACGCCAACGCCGATGGATGCAAATACGATATGAACAAACAGGGTAATTCCGGTCAGCATCCGGCTTAGCAATACAGGGTCCAATGAAGACAAATGGGTTTCACTCCTTCATTTCACATTTTAAACATCGCGGATCACTCTGGATTACCAACTAAGGAGTCAAGCGAGCTATGCTTTTAATTACGGCATATAGCATAATGGCCGCAATTACTATACATACAATAATGAGCGTTCTTTCCTGCTTGCGGAACATAGGAACGCCTCCTTCACTTATCTATTGGCGCATTTTGGTAACCTATTCACAGTTTGGTTCATTCTTCCGAGTTTTAACCCTGCTTATACATTGAATGTAGCCGTATTTCTTTTTAGATATTGTCTTATGCATTTCAATACGTTATATTGATATATAGTTAGATAACCTAATTATATGAAAAGGGTGAACTTATGCCACCAAAACAAAGTAAGCGGGACACCGTCCAGCAACCCCTTCCCCGTCTGGGTCCAGAACCTTATCTGGAGTTAATGGATCAAACTGCCCTTGCAGGAACGGACCGACAACTTGCCCGCATTGGTCTCTTCTTGCTGTGGACGGGTGATAACGTGCTGGACGCGATCGATCTAGATCTATCTGCCTACGGCCTCACAGAGAGTAAGCTAGATCTGTTGTTGCTGTTGACACTACACCAATCTCAGGCTCAGATGAGCCCCTCTATGATTGCCGACCGTCTGGGAATCCGTCGTGCATCTGTTACATCAATCTTGGACTGGACAGAGCAACGAGGATGGATTATCAGAGAACATAATTCTACAGATCGACGCAAAATTCATGTACGCATTACAGAAGCGGGGACTCATCTTGTACAGCAGGTGCTCCCTGTATTTTGGTCTTCCTGTGCTTCTCTAGCGAGTATTTTGGAGCCAGAGGAGCAGGTCGTTTTTTCGCGGATTATAGAAAAAATCCATCATCATATGGAAGGCAGATTGGGGGTGGGCAGATAAATTTTTTTAAACATATAATTAGGTTATCTAATATAATTAATTACGCGTATCAACAAGCTGTTTATTTTATGATCAAGGAGTGTTCATTGATGAGTAAATTACGAACCAATCATACCGTTATACAGAAAGAAAATGTGGCTCTCCCTTATGCATGGATGACTGTAATCCTATGCTGGTCAGCGGTTGCCGTTATGTCCAGCCTGTATGTGACGATCCCTTTGGTCCCTCTTTTTGCTAAAGTGTTTGGAAAAACACTTGCTGAAGCAGCCCTGCCGGGCAGTATCTTTTCCTTAGGCTTTGCGGCAGGATGTCTTGTTTATGGTGGATTGTCTGACCGCTTTGGACGAAAGCAGGTTATCGTCACCGGACTGCTCGCATTAACGATTATTTCGTTATCCATCAGCTTAACCAGTCAATATTCTGTATTAGTTACACTGCGCTTGCTTCAGGGTTTAGCTGCGGCCACCTTTTCTCCCGTTGCTCTTGCATACGCTGTCGATATGTTCCCGACCGAAAAACGGGTAACGGCTATCGGCTTTATCAGCACCGGTTTTCTAGTAGCAGGTATCGCTGGTCAGGTATTTAGTATTGTCATTAGCGAACAAATGGGGTGGAATACGGTATTTCGGATGCTAGGCATTTTGTATGCAATTACCTTCCTAATCGTCCTTTTTTTCCTGCCTAAAACCCCCTCCCCTCAACGAGGTGTTCGCATTTGGGCAGCTTTCAGTCAGTTGGGGACCGTTCTGCGCTCGTATCCTTTATGGTTAAGCTATACGGTTGCTTTTGTTCTCCTGATGTCCTTTGTGAGCATGTATACGGTTTTGGGTAGCTATCTTGGCGGCCCTGAATTTGGCCTGAATAGCCGACAGATGCTTTATGTCAGATCCGCTGGTATCATCGGCATGCTCCTTTCACCATTCGCCGGAAAGCTAGCCCAGAAATACGGTGTGCACCTTATATTACGTACAGCTCTTATTCTTTCCATTCTGAGTTTGGCGCTGATGGGAATGACACACTCTCTTATGACTATCGTGGTGTTGAGTGTATGCTTTGTCAGCGGCATTGCCCTGAGTGTTCCTTCACTCATAGCAATCGTCGGCCAGCTCGGCGGTGCAGCGAGGGCTATAGCTGTCTCACTATATACCTTCATCCTGTTTGCTGGTACAAGTCTAGCTCCTGTGCTTTCCATTCGCTTGATGGATAATGGCGGTAATCAGACGACTACATTTATGCTGCTGGCAGCTGTTCTGTCTCTAGGCTTTATCGCCTCCCTGCTCATTCGCAGCCACCAGAACGATCCGCTGAAGCGGAATGCATAGACAGCATCAAACTATAAACCAAACTTAAAAGCTACCTATAGCGCCACTGCGCAGTCGGATGGTGCTTCCCATCGCCACCGCTACGCTTGTACAGCACCATTCCACCTACTCCGTTTTCATGTTAATTTTTCGAGTTCGGCTTATATAGCATCCTGTTTTTATTAAAAAAACCTCCATATTCATCAGCCATGTTTACGTGAGTTAGTGTGAGATATGTCATTGTGTTTTCCTCGGAAACACGAACTTCTCTTTGGAGACATTCGCAGAATGAGTTACAATACAGATAAGCTATATATGGAGAACTTTTGACAGGAGGCTGTACTGAGCTATGAAAATAACATCTATTGAGCCAACTCCCAGTCCGAACACCATGATGCTGCATCTGGATGAGCGACTGGAAGCGGGTATCCGCAGAACATATACACGGGACAATGAGCGTTCCGCTCCTCCATTTATCCGGCGCATGCTGGGCATTGAAGGGGTCAAAAGCGTGTTTCACACGACCGACTTTGTAGCCCTTGACCGCAAAGGGAATGCAGACTGGTCCACTATTTTGGGTCAAGTCCGGGATCGGCTAGGCGAGGAAGGCGCTGACGCCAATTGGGATTTGCCAGAGGAAACCTCTGGAGAAGCATTTGGCGAGGCACAGGTCTTTGTGCAATTTTTTCGCGGCATTCCTATGCAAATTCGAGTCAAGACGGGGCAGCAGGAGGAACGAATTTCCTTGTCCGACCGCTTTGTGCAAGCCGTTACCCGTGTAGCGAGTGCAACGCTGATTAAGGAACGCAAGCTGAGTGATTACGGCGTCCGCTATGGTGAACTGCCGGACATTGCACGCGAGGTCGAGCAGGAACTGGAAGCTGCCTTTCCGCAAGAGCGGCTGGAGCAGATTATCCAACAGGCGATTGCCCACGGCGCAAACAACAGCGAATTCGTGGAGGAACGCCGCGAGTGGAGCGATGCCGAGTTGGGGCAGGCCCTGCAGCACGAGGATTGGCGCACACGCTACGCTGCGCTGGATCGGCTGGAACCGACGCCCGAGCATTTGCCGCTTATCCGGCAAGCGCTGCATGACGACAAAATGCAGCTGCGGCGGCTGGGCGTCGTCTATCTGGGCGATATTCGCTCACCGGAGGCGATGGATCTGCTAGCCGAGGCACTGCGCGATCCTTCAGCGGCAGTACGCCGCACCGCAGGCGACACGTTGTCGGACATCGGCGACCCGGTCGCTACCAGCGCAATGATCGGAGCCCTGTCGGATAGCAGCAAGTTGGTGCGCTGGCGGGCGGCACGTTTTTTATACGAGGTTGGAACCGAGGATGCGCGTGATGCGCTGGAGAAGGCCGTCGATGATCCCGAATTCGAGGTTAGTCTACAGGCTAAAATGGCGCTGGAGCGCATCGAATCAGGCGAACAAGCCGCGGGAACAGTTTGGCAGCAGATGGCCAAGCGGAACTCTTAATTTAAGATTCTACGAGTGATTTTCAAAAAATTGTCGATTGTCAGAAGATGTACAGGTACGATATACTGTAGTTCGCTATACAATAAAATATCATGTCATACACCTCATCAACCCTGTTTTATGATGAGGTAGAGGTCGCGGATGTAATCAGTACACCGGAGGAGACGATAAGAGCCGTCTGAGATTCCAGTGGAAAGGTACACCCGCCGAAGTATGCGGAGCTGACTCTTTGTAAATACTCCGAATGCTGGGGCTGCTAACCGAAAGGAGCAGAACTGTCACACGCTGTCCTAACACAGACACGTGTGTTGAGCTATCTTGTTATAGAAGAAGGTATGGTGCGGAATGCATAGACAAAACCGCAGGCGTATTCCCTGCGGTTTTTTGATTTATATACTCCCCCTCCTTCTGGCTCTTGCCCTGACATGAAATACAATTTCATGAAGGAGTGTTTGAACGTGCAACACAAAGCAACACCTGACGCAACCTTGCGTAAAAGTCTCAAAGCCCGCCATATGACGATGATCGCCCTCGGCGGCTCTATCGGAACAGGTCTGTTCCTCGCCAGTGGAGGCGCGGTTGCCGAAGCTGGACCCGGTGGTGCCCTGCTGGCTTATGCAGCAGTTGGTCTCATGGTCTACTTCCTCATGACCAGCCTCGGTGAGTTGGCTACATTTATGCCTGAATCTGGCTCTTTTAACACCTATGCAGGTCGCTTCGTCGATCCGGCTTTTGGTTTCGCCATGGGCTGGAACTTCTGGTACAACTGGGCGGTGACGATTGCTGCCGAATTGGCAGCAGCGACCGTGCTCATCAAATACTGGTTCCCGGAAAGCCACTCTGCCTGGTGGAGTCTGTTATTCCTAGCCGTAATCTTCGCGCTGAACGCGTTGACCGTCAAAGGCTACGGTGAGTCTGAATACTGGTTCGCCATGATTAAAATTGTGACCGTCGTCATCTTTTTGACTGTAGGTGTGCTGATGATCTTTGGCATTATGGGTGGCCCTGCGATCGGCTTTGCCAACTTCACGGTAGGAGACGCCCCGTTCCATGGCGGATTCTTTGCTGTATTGGGCGTATTCATGGCAGCGGGCTTTTCCTTTCAGGGAACGGAGCTGATTGGGGTAGCCGCTGGAGAGAGCGAAAATCCGCGTGAAAATGTGCCGCGCGCCATCCGTCAAATCTTTTGGCGCATCCTGTTCTTTTATATTCTCGCGATTCTCGTGATTGGATTGATCATTCCGTACACCAATCCGAATCTGCTGCGGGGAGACATCAGTGACATCGGGGTCAGCCCGTTCACGCTCGTATTTGAAAAAGCAGGGCTTGCGATTGCTGCTTCTGTTATGAACGCCGTTATTTTGACTTCCGTATTGTCGGCAGGTAACTCGGGTATGTACGCGGCAACTCGGGTACTGTACGCTTTGGCACGGGAAGGTAAAGCCCCGCGTTTCCTCGGACATATCAATAGACGCGGCATTCCTATGAACGCGCTTCTGATCACGACCGCTGTCGGTATGCTGGCCTTTCTCGCCTCTCTGTATGGAGACGGTGTAGTCTATAACTGGCTGCTGAATGCCTCCGGAATGTGTGGATTTATTACGTGGGTCGGGATTGCGGTCAGCCATTATCGTTTCCGCCGTGCCTTTACTGCACAGGGTCACAGTCTAAGTGAGCTGCCATACAAAGCCCGCTGGTTCCCGTTTGGGCCGTTGTTCGCCTTCGCTCTGTGTATCATTGTCATTATCGGGCAAGGGGCGGATGCCTTCACCGGACAGGAGATTGACTGGAAAACGATGATCGCTACGTATATGAGTGTGCCGCTGTTCCTTTTGCTGTGGCTCGGCTACAAATGGACCAAACGTACTAAAATCGTTCCGTTAAAAGAATGTGATTTGAGTCCAGATGCTTCTTCGGATAAATAATAGAAAACAGTAAAAAAAGCCCGTCTCCACATATCAGGGAAAACACGCTGGTAAACCTGGTCCAAGACCGTTTATCCGCATTTTCACCTGTATATGCCCGGAGACGGGCTTTTTCTGTTTATTTGGAGGAAGGTTCCAATGAAGCTGACAAAGACATGGATAAGGCACGACGACTAAAAATACCGTATATAACAGCAATCAGCGTCAGCACTGCAGAAAACAAGTACAAATTAACGATGCCCAGATGATCTGCAATCCAGCCCATTAACAGCAGCGATATACAAAAGGTCAAACTTGTCAGTGTGGCCTGGGCAGACAGCACCTTGGGCAAATCATGTACGGACACACTCATTTGCATCATCGTGCGGCGGGATACGACGGACATTTCCGCAGGTAGTCCCATCAACAACACGATAAGCAGTGTCAGCGGCGGTAATGTGTTCAGTGCATACCACGCTGTCAGCAGCCCGTAGCCTACCATCCCCGCCAGCATGGCGGGCAGCAGTCTGCGCTGCAAATGCTTGACGCAGGCGAGAACAACGATGCCGCCGCCAATCGCTCCTGCAAAATACGCTGCATTGATGTATCCCCACCATGCCTCGCTCTTGTGCAAAACCTGCTGAGCGAAAGCAAGCGTGAACGCGCCTACCCAAACCGAACCTCCTAGAAGATCAATCATATCCATAAAAATAAGAGCTTTCAGTCTGCGACTGGCTCCGATGAGGCTCCAGCCTTCACGGAGTATTTCCTTTTTACGTTTGGGAGGTAGTGCGGTGCTCTCTGATTCCGGGCCATACAGTGTATCTTCCAACCGTGCAGGAGGCAAGTCATGATGCCCTTGCCCGGACTCAGTACCAGTTTCGGAAACTGAGACATCTCCACCTCGCACCCTTGTTCCAGGTTGCAGCAAATAATGGGCTTTGCCCTCTAGTGGATCTCGAATCAGGCTGGTGAAGATCATTGCTACCATATACAGCCCGCCAGCCACCAGTAGTGTTTTTTCCGAGCCTAGCATGGCTACGAGCACACCACTAAGCCCCCATCCCGCTAATTGCACCGTCTGGTCGCTGACCGATACCAGACTGTTTGCCCGCATGAGTCCTTCCCCAGACGCAAGGCGGGGAATCAGCGCATTACGCGCAGGCGTGGTCCATCCGTCCAGAAAGGACATGGCTGCCACCAACGTAAACACCATCACCCATATCGGCTCCGTACCCGCTGACCACAAGTGGCCCAGCAGAACAGCAAAGAAAGCCAATTGCCCGAACTGAGAAACGAATAAAATAAAAGGAAGCTGGAATCGGACCAAAATGAGCGGTGCTAAAAAGCCGCTGATCATCTGTGCCCCCATTCGCAGCAACGGGACGAGTACCGAAGAGAAGATCGAGTCCGTTTCATGAAAAACCAGAGACACAAGTGCCATAATGTAAAGAATGTCGGCCGCATTGGACATAGTCTGCGTGCCAAGCAAGTAGGTAAAGGAACGCTTGTGCATATAAATAGAATACTCCTTTGTTAATGTAGCTTTTTACAGCAAGATGATTAGGTCCATTTCAGGGTTACACGAAGATTGCCGGTACTTCCTAGATCCGTAATCTGATAGGAAATGGATTTTAAACCGAGTTGATATAAGGATTGTAAATCCTCCTTGAGACTTCGCTCCGTTCCCTGATAGGCAAAGGTAAGTGTCGTCCCTCCCTTATTTACAATCTTACGCACCTGTTCCTTAATGTCGGCGGATGTTTTAACCAGACCCTTGCCGTCTTGCAGCGGATATTCGAGGGTATTGTACAGTTTTTGATACACAGCAGCCTTTGATCCTCCGGTAGCCACCAGAACTGATAAGGTTTCACGATACGATGTATTCGCCTGAGGATACGGCTTTACCCATGAGTGATCCCGTCGCATTTCGGTATCCGTCAACAGATAATATGAAGTGCTTACCTCGTTCGCGCGATCCGGGGTTGGATCATCCCATGTCGTATCCATGTGATACCATCGACCATCTAATAAAACAAGATTCCAGGCATGCAGCTGGCCCCCTGCTCTTCCTTCCACAATCCGGTTCGTAATGCCTGCACGTTCCAGCATTTTATAGGCCAACAGTGAATAACCCTGACAGACTGTGCTTCCCGTTTTCAGGCCATCATAGGCTGTGTACTTTTGTTGTGCTTCATCATACTTCAGGCGAACGACGATCCAATCATGAATGGCCTTTACCTTCTCATGATCCGTCATTCCCTTCGTAATAATATCCCCCAGCACTGCTTTAACTGTGCTATCCACATATGCTGTCTGTTCCTTCGTCTCCCGGTAGCTTAGACGAATCGTAACCTGAGCGGAGGTCGTTGTGCCTGTATAGCTGAATGCGTAGCTTTTGATCGTATAATTCACATACGGATCGCTCTCCATGGCCTGTTGGATGGCCGTCTGTAATTGTTGCTTGAGACCGTTCACTCGCCCTTGATATGTAAAGGTCAGCGTTTCACTCCGCGTAGCCATTGCCTGTAAAAGCTTGTTCTGAAGCTGCTGCGATGATACGGATGGAGCCGGCTTGGTCGATGCCGCATACACATTGCTGCCCCACTCCACAGCCTGCGGCAGCAACACAGCCAGCGCTGCACCCGCAACCAGACATTTTACAAGCCTAACCCCGATTTTTCTGTTCATACAGAGCGTTCCTGCCCTTCTTAGCATAGTTGTAAACAGCTATATCTTACCATAAAAACAGTTGCCCCAAACGCTCTAGTTTTGTCGGTTGCAGACGAGTAAGGGAGCAGTTCAAGACAGGTTGTGACATTATACACGCCTATATAACAGATGGGACAACGAGCAGACTTGTCGTTCGCAGAGAGTTTTATCACAGCAATCTAGGTTTCCTCATGATATGGTACTGGCATCGGAAGTAAATGATATTGATTCTCATTCTAGATCAGAAAGGCTGAGCACCATGCCAGAATGTATCTCACTCCTTCGTACACCATTAGGTCAAACTGTGCGTTTGCAATCTCTTGCCCCTCTTCATCCCTCATTGCGCCGTCGCTTAACAGATATGGGTATCAACGAAGGTTCCATCATACGATTAAAGAAAATCAGTTTATTGGGCGGTCCTATCGTCATTGAATGCAACGGCCAGCTGGTTGGCCTCCGTCAAAATCAAGTGAAGCAACTGGAGGTTGTTCCAACATGGACATGATCGCTCTATTCGGTAATCCCAACACAGGAAAAACCTCATTATTCAACAAGCTGACTCGTACGTATGCAGAAGTAGGAAACTGGTCCGGCGTCACAGTGGAAAAGAAAACAGGAATCCTGCGTGACAAGTCCGCCGTATTGGTGGATTTGCCGGGCGCCTATTCTTTACTCCCTCTTTCGCTGGATGAAGGTGTCGCAACCCGATATTTGCTGGAAGAACCACCTACGGCCCTGATCAACATCGTGGATGCCTCCCAGCTCCAGCGCAATCTCTATCTGACCGTACAACTACTGGAGTATGGACGTCCGCTTGTACTTGGCTTAAACATGACTGACGTAGCCGATGCCACGGGTCTTCGTGTAAACAAGGAATTGTTAGCCGATCAGTTGAACGTTCCCATCATTCCTATGGTGGCGCGTACAGGCAGTGGAAGTAAGCAAATGCTCGCTTCTCTTCGGGAGGTAAGACGTACATCCAATGCTTTTCAATTGGACTACGGCCCTGCCGTTGAAGCTGCTATTACCGATATTTGCGACTTGCTGCCAAATGCACCTGTGCCGCAACTGCGGTGGGCCGCACTGCAATGTCTGGAAGGCAATCCTGTCGTCATGGAATGGATGACGAATGAGGTACAGCGTGAACAAGTAACTGTGCGCATCCACCGTTGCGAGGAAGAACTTCTCGGTGAAGGCCATGCCATCACCCCTGCTCAGCATATTCGTTCTGTACGAACAGCATGGATTGCTGATCTGTGCACCAAGGCACTCGACACCTCCAAACTCAGACCGCACAGCCTGACGGATAGGCTGGATGCACTATTAACTCACCGGTATCTGGGGATTCCGATCTTTTTGCTGCTGATGTACGCTACCTTCAAGTTCACCTTCGATTGGGCGGGTACGATCCTTTCAGATATGCTGGATGGATTTTTTTCAGGGACACTCAGCACTTGGATTTCTGAGTTACTCGTTCACTTGAACGCGTCCGCTTTTACGCAAAGCCTAGTCGTGGACGGCATCGTGGCTGGAGTCGGGGGTGTGCTTGTTTTTCTGCCTCAAATTGCTATTTTATTTCTGATAATTTCAGTGATCGAAGACTCCGGGTATATGGCACGGGTCACGATACTAATGGATCGCCTGATGCAAGCCGTTGGCTTGAACGGGAAAAGCTTCATTCCCTTCATCATCGGATTTGGCTGCAATGTCCCTGCGATTATGGCGGCACGCACCATTGAACAGCCCAGAGAACGTCTCATTACAACATTGTTGGTGCCCTTTATGTCATGTTCGGCCCGCCTGCCGGTATATGCGTTGTTTGCGGGTGTGTTTTTCCCAACACATGCGGCAAGCATCATCATGCTGATGTATGTGTTAGGAATCATCGTTTCACTTATACTTGCCAAAATTTTTTCCAAAGTATCCATTTTGTCGGGTGAGCCCTCCCTCTTCATCGTGGAACTTCCTCCCTATCGAGTGCCGCAGGCTCTTACACTATTCCGCAGCACATGGGAGAAGGTCAAAGGCTTCGTCCGTAAAGCTGGAACAATTATTCTTGCAGGTTCCGTTGGCATCTGGCTCTTGTCCAATTTCGGTCCGCAGGGCTTCGGGGCAGACATGGATGACAGCCTGCTTGCCACCGTTGGAGGTTGGTTCGCTCCATTACTGGCCCCTCTCGGTTTTGGCACCTGGCAAGCAGGTGCTTCCCTGCTCACAGGCTTTATGGCCAAGGAAGTTGTCGTATCAACGATGAATATTATTTACCACGTCCCTGATATGCAGGGACTTGAACTACAAGTCAGACAGGCCTTTACACCGCTTGCCTCTTTTAGCTTTATGGTGTTCATTCTGTTGTATGTTCCGTGTCTGGCTACGGTAGCGGTCATTCGTAAAGAAACCCTTTCGTGGCGTTGGACCGCATTTTCTGTGATCTATCCTTTGACCGTCGCATATATCATCGCCGTCTTGATCTATCAATGTGGCAGATTATTAGGTTGGGGTTAAGTCAGGCCCTACAGTAAATAAAAGGAAGTGGATTCCATGATCAATATCATCATTTTATTGGCGATCCTCGGTTATAGTGCGTGGGTGCTGGTACGATTTTTGCGAAAAAGCCGTCAAGGCGCCTGTGCAGGGTGTTCGTCGAGCAAGTCATGTCCTGGCTGTGCCACAAGCGTCGTGAATGAAAATACCAGAGCTGTTCACAAAGGTTAACCGTAGCATCCACAATGGATGGATATAGTAAGAAAAAAACTTGGCGGCTGCTCTCCAAATACATTACAGGGGAACAGTCGCCAAGTTTTTTCTGCGTCACTTTATTCCTTAACAACCTTTTAGTCAGGATCATTAATAAACTAATCATGTTGATGTGCTATATATAAGGTTTCGAGGTCAATTGTAGCCCTTCCTGCATATGTTATCCTTCCGTTTCGAAGAATGGCAACCTGATCTGCTAATTTCTCAGCCAACCCAATTATATGAGTAGATAACAAAATGACTCTGCCTTCTGTGAGATACTCCTGTAATGTACTTCTAACAATCATCACTTGATCAGGGTCTAATCCGTTCGTCGGTTCATCTAATATAAGAATTGTAGGTTCATGCAAGAGCGTTGAGGCTAATGCAACCCTCTTTTTAGTTCCTTGAGATAACTCTTCCATTTTTATATTTTGATAATCTTCTAATTTGAATCTCTCCAGCCATTTAGCGATACGTATTTCGAGCTGATTCTTCGGTACCTGTTGTAATCCCCCAATAAGCCGCATCATTTCTAATACAGAAAGTGCGGGATAATAAAAGGGGAATTCTTGTAGGTAGCCTATCATTGATTTATAGTTTTGATTTTCAAAATCGATAATGGTTTGATTGAATCGAATTGTACCTTTTTGTACCTGATGAAGACCAGCAATTAAACTTAATAAGGTTGATTTCCCCGCTCCATTGGGACCCAGTAACACAGTAATTTGGTGGTCTGAAACATTCCAATTTATTTCATGTAGAATTTCTTTAGAGCCATAACCGAAAGAAACTTGATCCAGTTGTAAAAATGGTGATTTATTTTCTTGGGTCATCGTTGACTCACTCCTAAGATACTTTTCTATAAAAAAAGATGAATCTTATATAGATCATAATAGATATAGCTGCGAATAATACTTTATGAAATTGATGAAGGTACAATAGTAATAGCATGCTCATTGCAATGACCCAGTTCCCGAAAAACTTGATTCGGTAATTTCCTAAATAATCAATGGATATAAATTTGTAACCCAAAGGCATACCAAAACTAATTAAAGTAATTGAAAGGAATATATTCCATATAATTTGGATTAATAAACTCATCGGACTAATATGTAAATAAATTCCCCAAAACCACTGATGCATAAAAATAATTCCTATGGTTACAACACATAAAATCAACCATTTGGTGCGCAGCATCTTCTTCCAAGCGAATAACGTTGTTTTATATATTAGCAATCCTTTTTCCTCTATAATAAGACTCTTGACAGCCCAAATATCAACAGCTATCCATGCTAATACCGCGCTACTGATTGGAAGAATAAGCGAACTTTCTCTAATGATATAATAGTTCAAAACTTCAATTCCCATAGCTAAAATAAAAAAAGAAAACAGGTTGCCTCGTCTAATGATGAATAACAATTCTTTTTTTAGGAGTGGACTTTGAGATAGCCATCCGCGTCGGCTCAAAATTTTTTTTGGACCGTGATACTGTAAAAAAACAGACCAAGAGCGTTGTGCAAAATAGAGAACTTTATATCCCATGCTTATGCATAACAAAAGCCAAGTCAAAATACGTACCGACAGAGACATTGGCAATATAAAATAGATTACATTCAGTGATAGAAAAAAAAAGCTTATTGCATAGCCATAGAATTTTTTAAATAACGTTATATATCCAAATATCTCGGCAAAAAGTACACCTAAGATCAATCCTGAAACCATATTATAAATATGAATGTTATGAACACCCCACAAGATCTGACCAACTACGATCCATAAAAGTAATATTAGAAAAGGGATTTTTTTTACCATAGTATATTGGGTTAGAAACAAATTCCCCTTTCCTATAGACCACAAAAAACGTATTTCCTCTATTTTTGTAGTGGATATACTTATACCAATATGAATCAAAAAACCAATGATTCCATATATGATAGCCCACGTCATTGGTTTAAAACCCATGCTGTTTAATCTCAAGGTAACATTAGCTAATCCATTGGGTATTAGAATTAATAAAAAAATGAATAAAGCGGCATCCATTTTAGTTAGTTTTTCGAGTTGTTTCAAATACAATATTTCACATAACTTTATACTTGTCATTTTCCTCGTCTCCAAGTCACAAAACTGGTTCAAACTGAAAATCAGTTTTCTGAGAATTATATAAATTGAAATATTGACCTTTTAAATCAATTAATTCCTGATGATTACCTTGTTCTATTATTTCCCCTTGATCAAGCACAATTATTCTATCAGCTCGTTGGATTGTACTAAGACGATGAGCAATAATGATTTGTGTACAATGTCTTTCTTGTAAGAAATCTGTTATCAATTGCTCTGAAACACTATCAAGTGAACTTGTTGCCTCATCTAAAAGAAGAATTTGAGGTTCTGCCAAAAAAGCACGCGCCAATAAAATACGTTGCCGTTGTCCCCCTGAAAAGTTTAATCCGTTCTCGGAAACAACAGTTTGATAGCCTAAAGGGAGACTCATAATAAAACGATGAATATCGGCTTGCTTTGCTGCCTGAACTACCATATCTATGGTACAATCTCCATTGTCCATGGCGATGTTATCCAATATAGAAACATTGAATAATTTTGTTTCTTGTAAAATAACACCTATTTTTTGACGAAGCTCGCTCAAATGCCATTGATTCAGCGGTATATTATCGATGCTGACTTCTCCCAATGAAGCCTTATAGAGTCCTAATATTAACTTCGCCAAAGTGCTCTTACCTGAACCTGAAGCACCAACAATTGCAACCTTTTCACCTGGCAGTATTTCAAGATTAATATCTTTTAAAACGTATTTTCCAAATCGATAATAATTAAAGGAAACATCCTTAAACTTAATATATCCTCTAAAAGTATGATTCGGTTTTTGGGTACCTGAAGGCTCCTCTACATTCTCAATAACATCTTGAATTCGTTGAATATATGAGCCCACAGTGACGAGTTCACTAAGAGTCGATCCTAAGGAAGCAATCGGTACCATAAAAGCAGTTGACAACGTTTGTAAGCCAAGGAGGCCCCCTAAAGTTATCCATCCCTCAAGCACATAATGAAATCCAATCCATAGAATCAGGAGGGGAAAAACAAACTGGATGCTAACTGTCATAGAATCAAGTGATACATTCCAAATGACACGTTTTTCCGTAGTGGTAAGCTGTTTTTTAAAAAGCTCCTCCCACTTATTAAACACTCTATTCTCGAACCCTAAAACTTTTACATCTGTAATTCCATGTATATGTTCTGATAAAAAACCATGCATCTCAGCCTGGCTCGAAATCTCCTTTCTAGATAAACGGTGAGTAATAAAAGAACTTAAAACTATAATAAGTAACATTAGAAAGCCTACAATTGTAACTACTAATCCAATTTGCCATAGTTGATTAATCATTAGTGTTGCATAAGTTACAAGTAAAAGCCCATCAATAAAAATAGTTATAACTCGATTAGATAATACCCTTCTAATTGTTACATTGGAGTTAGCTCTAAATACCAATTCTCCTCCTTTTCGATTTTCGAAGAAATCAAAAGGAAGTTTAAAAAGCTTGTCGATGAATTGTGTCATCATAGATGTATCCATTTGGGATTGCAACTTGGCAATCAAGTAACCTCTTAAAAATTGGAATAACTGTGAGAACACAAATATAGTAAAAATCGCTCCCCCCAACGTGATCAGGAAAGAATAATTTTTGGATTCTAATAAGTTGTCAACAGTAAATTGGGTGATCTTAGGTATTAAAATACCTAATCCTTGAAGAAGTATTGAGACCAAAAATACAGAAATAAGAAGTTTTCTGCTCTTAAAAGCTAATTTGATATAGAACGTCCATTTTGGTCTTTTTCTTTTATTACGAAAATCCTTTACTGGGATTAATGAAAGTGCAAAACCCGAATATTTCTCTGTGAATTCTTGAAGGGAAAGAATTAGTCTTCCAAAAGCTGGATCAAGGATTATTGCTTTTTTCTTTTTTATTTTCTCAAGAACCACAAAATGCTGATTATCCCATAACAAAATTAAAGGAGCGGTTAGCTCATTTAATTGAGATGCCTTTGCCCGATATCCTCGTGATGTTAAATGATATGTACTCCCTATTTCTTGAAGTTGTTGCATAGACATACCTGCGCGCACTGCACCAACCTGATTTCTTAATTCTGTTAAAGAAATATTATGTCCATAAAAACCCAAAATCATAGCCAAGCTTGCTAATCCACATTCACTATGTTCCATCTGTTCAATAAAAGGTACTTTCTTATTAAGCTTCAGAGGAATGCACCTCCATACCTTCTGTCAAAAAAACTAAACCATAATGATAAGCAAATATGCCAATCTCAACTCTTGTTTTTATATTCCATTTCTCTTTAATTGAAGCCACAATTTCGGCAGTACGTCTCATACTAATAGATAAATCCTGGGAGATTTCGCTGTCTTTGTATCCTTGAGCTATACAAATTGCAACTTTTTGTTCTTTTGGAGATAAATTTTGATTTTCTCTCAATTTTCACTCCCCCTTAGTCTTTTGTAAATATTTTTTCATAATTAAGGAAAAAATTCAATACATACTTAATAAATATTTGTAAAATTTAAAAGAATAGATTAAAATAAAGTATTTTTTTGAATTCTTTTAGATATTTACATTAAAATGCATTTTTATGAAGTGCAAATTTTTAAAAAATATGTTTATCATTAAGTTTGTCTTATATCACTACATTCCTGAGAGGAGTAAAGAATAATGACAAAACAAGAAATGATCCAAGCATGGAAAAATCCAAAGCTTCGTGTAGCTGGAGAAGGTATTGATCATCCTGCAGGTGACGCTTTGGTCGAGTTGAGCGCTGATGAGCTCGCTCGTGTACATGGCGGTTTAGGAGTGCAACCAGATTCTACTCCAACTATTACTGTTACTGTTATTGGTGTCACAGTGCTAGTTTGCTTTCCAGGGCATGCTGGATAAAATAAGTGGATGCCACTTAGGTATACGCCTTAATTGGCGTATACCTAAGTTATTTTATTTCTTAAAATTGAGTTTTTTAACTTCACATAAACGAGGACGGGGTAATTATGAAAGAGCAGATCATGCGTGCTCTCTTTTTACATGAACGTAAGAACCTTGTTGATCAAGCCTTTCAAGGTTTTAATAATAAAAATTGGAGACAAGATAAAGAAAAGACAACAGAACTAATAGACGAATGGTTTAAGTTTGCTCTAATTAGTACGGAATCCAAAAAGGAAGCTCGGTTTAAAGCTTCAAGTATGAATGAAGAGATATTTGGAGCCTTGATTCAATCTACTGAAAATCTTAAATGGGATGAGAACTATTTAGCGATAATCAAAGAGTATCAAGCAGATTGGTTTCGAGTTTTGGAAGAGGCTCTAAAAATGAATGAAAATCACCCAGTTTTACAAAATGAGTCTCGAACGATGAATGTTCTTATTCGTCCATTTATAATTTGGGCAAGAAATCAATTAAAACAGCACTTATCAAACATAGATAACGTCCAGGATTTTATTTTACATGAGAGTACGATAAATTCGGTCTTGCATACATTGTCTTTTCAATTAATCCAAATCGCAGGTCGGTCATTTGTTTTAGAACTAAATATAGCTAAAGCTTTGGAAGAATTAGAAGGGCAAACTCCGGAGGAACGATTTATCTCTTTCATTGAGAAAAAATTTGTAGAACATAAACAACTTGTATCATTTTTTTCTGAGTATGCAGTTATTGCCCGCACTTTAGCTGAAAGAACTATGCTGTTTGTAAATGTAATAAAAGAAACGTTAGACCGTTATCTCTTAAATAGATCTATGATTATCGATTCATTTTCTTTACATTCATCAGAACTTACGCGTATTGATGCTAGTTTCGGTGATTCTCATCAGCAAGGTCGCACAGTAATGCGGCTATATCTTGCAAACGGGCAATCGTTTATGTATAAACCAAAGCCATTAGATATCTCACTCCATTTTCAAGATTTAATTCAATGGTTTAATGATAAAGGTTTTGCTCCTATTCTCCAAAAAAATTCTGTTATCGTACTAGAAGGCTATGGTTATGAAAATTTTATCGAAGCAAAGCCTTGCAAAACTGAAGAAGAAATCCAACTTTTTTATACACGTTTAGGAGCGCTTTTAGCCATTATATATTTACTGGATGGGACCGATTTTCATTATGAAAATTTAATTGCTTTTGGGGAGCATCCCATGCTGATTGATTTGGAAACCCTCTTTCACAACCAGGTATACAATGATGTACCCGACTCGGCAGATATAGAAGCTCAGTTTAGGATTCGTAATTCTCCATTAGGTACTTCTCTCCTCCCCATCTTGTTTCATCAAGATGATAAGGGATTTGGAATTGAATTAAGTGGTGTAAATGGAGAAAGGCAAATGACACCTTACCCGGTTTTGAGTTTGATAGATTTAAATACTGATAATATGCGCTACATTAGGAAGTCTCAAGCCACTTCAACGGGTAACAATCGCCCTTCATTGGAGGGAGAATTAAAAAATGCAGGTGACTATACTGCTGAAATTGTAAACGGTTTCCAATCATTATGTTCCATGCTTCTCCAATACAGAATGGATTTGTTAGCCCCAACAAGTCCTCTCTTTACTTTTAAGGATGCGCCAGTGCGTATCGTATTACGTTCAACACAATTTTATACAAATTTTCTTCTAGAATCTCGTCACCCTGATTATGGTCGCGATGCTCTAAATCAAGAGAATTTACTTGATCGGATTTGGTTTTCATGGCTGGATGATCGAATTATTTCTTCAGAACTACAAGATTTACGAGCAGGAGATATTCCATATTTCACTAGTAAGCCTAATTCTCTTGACCTTTGGGATAGCTATGGAAAATGTATAAAAGATGTGTTCACCCGAACAAGCATGTCAATAGTAGAAGATCGACTGAAATCTTTAACTACTGACAGTATTTCTTTATATAGCGATTGGATCTCTTCTTCCATAGCAGGCTCATCATTAGGAAAACATGTACATAAAGTGCATGGTCCCTCTCCAAATGAAAAAGTAATGATAAACGGTTACAGTCCAAAACCATTACACTCTAAAAAATTTCTTGAGACAGCAAGAATCCTTGGCGATGAGTTAATTAAAAAATCTGTTTTTAGTCCAAGTAAAAAGTATGTAACTTGGATTGGAATGAACTTAAATTATCGTGGACAGCTTTATTTGTCCGCCTTAAGCCCTGGATTATATGATGGTACAGCAGGCATTGCATTATTTCTGGCTTATCTCGGAAAAATCTCAGAAGATGAAAAATATACTAGTGTAGCTCTCGCTGCATTAGAAACAGCACTAAGTAAAATACCTGTACAATTGAAGTTCCCATCCGCCTTCTATGGTCAAGCTTCTCTCTTATATATTCTCTCTCATTTTGAGAACCTATTAGGTTTTAACGATGCTTGGAGCAAGCGAAAATCGGACATTATAAGTAATTTGGAAGATAGCGTAGAAGAGGATGCTTTCTTTGATCTCTTAGGAGGATCGGCAGGTGTTATTCACGTTCTTTTAAATGAATATAACCATACAAAATCGGCAAAGACTCTAGAAGTAGCAATTCAATACGGAGAGCATTTGTTAAAGCATGGAAAAAAGAATAACGGAGTGATTTCATGGGTATCTAATGTATCTCCAACCCCCTATGTAGGCTTTGGCCACGGTAGCATTGGTATTGCTTCAGCCTTGTTTCGTCTTGCAGCAGTTACTAAAAAAAATTGCTACTATGCTACTGCAGAGAAAGCATTGGCTCACTTAACAGAATCTTATTCTCCAGACTATTTTAACTGGATTGATCATGGTAATAAGGAGAATCATGATCTTGCTAATTGGTGTCATGGGGCTAGTGGAATTGGCATAGGACTAACCTTATGTATACCTTATTTAAAGTCCAGTCTAGTACCTGATATCGTTCATAATATCGAAAGAGCAGTTAATACAACTTTAAAATATGGATTCAATAAGAGCCATTGTATTTGTCATGGAAGCCTCGGAAATATTGAATTATTAATTTTAGCCGGACAAGCTCTTAACCGTCCGGATTGGGTTACGGAAGCAAGGAAACAGGGTAACAATGCGTTAAATTATTATTTGGAGCATGGTAAATTTAAGACTGGTCTGCCCACTGCGTTAGATTCCCAGGGGCTGTGGCTAGGCTTGTCTGGAATAGGGTATCAACTCATGCGCCTTTACTCCTTAACTTCCCTACCAAGTATCCTCTCACTACAAGAGCCACTTCAAAAGGAGTCCTCTTGCATTTAACATCCTTAGAATCCAAAAGCCACAATAAAGGTTATCCTTAATGAGGACACCTTAATTGTGGCTTTTGATTACGTAAAAGGTGATTTTGATTCATTCCTGCCCCAAGCAGTCCCGTATTCACCGATATACTGCCAAATGCTCACTTAGCTCTCGCGTATGCAGGTAAACTTCACGGTACAGTTCGTATAGGCCTTCATACCGTGCCACATGTTCCGGGTTTGGTGAATATCTCGCTGCTTCACGCAGAAAAGCTTCAGCACACGCTTGCAGAGATTCAAACCAGCCACTACCATAAGCAGCCAGCATGGCCGCCCCCAAGGCAGGTCCCTGCTCGCTTTCCAGCTTGATGATATCCGCATTAAAAATATCTGCCTGCATTTGCAGCCATGCCTCATTACGTGCACCGCCACCGATGGAAATGACTTCGTTCACCGTTTTGCCCGTTCCTCTGAGAATATCAATGGATTCCTTGAGCGAAAACGTAATTCCCTCCAGTACCGCCCGTGTAAAATGCGCAAGCTTATGCCCCGCATCCATCCCGATAAAGCTGCCTCGAATGGTTGCATCTGGATGAGGTGTACGTTCGCCGACGATATAAGGCGTGAACAGCAGCCCTTGGCTGCCCGGCTCAATAGAGTTCACATCTGCCAACAGTGCATCAAAAGAATGCTCTGGTGCAAAGGTATCCTTAAACCAAGTCAAGCTGTATCCGGCCGCGAGCGTAACCCCCATAATATAATAAGCATCCTGCTCACTATGATTAAAAAAATGCGCCCGCCCCTGCACATCAATATCCTTGCGTTCCTCATAAGAAAGTACAACCCCTGAGGTGCCGATGCTGCACAGGGTGCGGCCTTCGCTCAAAATGCCGGCGCCAATCGCGCCACATGCGTTGTCCGCACCACCTGCAAAGACCTTCGTTTCAGGCGAAAGCCCGCTCTGCTCCGCAATCTCCGGCAGTAGCGTACCCGTCTGATCAAAGGATTCCACCAGCGGCGGGAACAGCGACAACGGTAGGTCAAACGCGGCAGCAATCTCTTCGCTCCACTGCTTGTTCGCAATATCCAGCAGCAGCGTGCCCGCCGCATCCGAATACTCCGTCGCCAGCTCTCCTGTCAGACAGTAGCGCACATAATCCTTGGGCAGCATAAAATGTGCCGCACGGGCCAGCACATCTGGCTCATGCTCCTGCACCCACAGCAGCTTGGGCAGCGTGAAGCCTTCCAGCGCGCGATTACGTGCGATGTTCAGCAGCTCCGATCCGAGCTTTTCTTCAATACGACGGCATTGTGCTGTTGTACGCGTGTCATTCCACAGAATAGCCGGACGAAGCACTTGGCCTTCCTTGTCAGTCAGCACAAGCCCGTGCATCTGTCCCGAAAAGCTAATACCGTCCACGGCATCTGTGCCGCCGATTCCGGCCTTCTCCACAAGCTGTTTCAGTGATGCTAACGTGCCACTGACCCAGTCCTCAGGGTGCTGTTCGCTATACCCCGCCTTCGGCTGATGGAGCGGATAAGACTGGGAGGTTTCATAAGACACCTGCCCCTTGCGGTTAACCAGCACCGTTTTGACCGCGCTGGTACCCAAATCTACGCCGATGACATAGCGTTCCTGCTCCTGATTTAGCTTCTCCTGCATTGGAGTTCCTCCTTCCCTGTTATCGTACTACCCTTATAAGTTCTGGCATTAGTCAGCTAAAATGTATTGATTTAATGTTGCTTTCAGATATTCCTGACGACCGGATACGTTTTTGCGTGGTGTTTCGTTCGCCAAAGCATATTCAGCAAGAGAAGCAAGCGTTGCTTTTCCGGATACGATGTCTGCTCCAATACCTTCTTTAAAGCTGCTGTAGCGCTTCTCAATAAAGTTTTCAAACACACGATCTTCGATCAGTTTGGCGGCTACCTTCAGTCCCTTCGCATACGTATCCATACCTGCGATGTGCGCAAGGAACAAGTCTTCTGGCTCAAATGATGCTCTGCGCACCTTGGCATCAAAGTTGATACCGCCACGGCCCAAGCCTTCATTTTGCAGCACTTCATACATGGTCAGTGTGGCATCATACAGATCAACCGGGAATTCGTCCGTATCCCAGCCCAGCAGCAAATCTCCCTGATTTGCATCCAGTGATCCCAGCATGCCGTTAATCCGTGCTACACGTACTTCATGATCAAAAGTATGCCCCGCCAAAGTTGCATGATTAGCTTCCAGATTAAGCTTGAAATGCTGATCCAGATCATATTTTTGCAGGAAGGCAATCGTCGTCGCCGCATCAAAATCATACTGATGCTTAGTTGGCTCCTTCGGTTTTGGCTCAATCAGGAACTGAGCATCAAAGCCGATTTCACGCGCATAGTCTACGGCCATATGGAACATACGTCCCAAATTATCCTGCTCCAGCTTCAAATCCGTGTTCAGCAGTGTTTCGTAGCCTTCACGGCCTCCCCAGAAAACATAGTTATCCGCGCCCAGACGTTTGCCCACTTCCAACCCTTTTTTAATCTGAGCAGCTGCGTGTGCGTATACATCTGCATTGCAAGTCGAGGCAGCTCCATGCAAATAACGTGGATGGCTAAACATGTTCGCCGTATTCCACAGCAGTTTTTTCCCCGTAGCTTTCATATGTTCCTCAATCAGATCCACGATGGTATCCAGATTGCTGTAAAATTCCTTCAATGACGCGCCTTCTGGTGCAATATCCACATCGTGGAAAGCAAAATAAGGTAAATTCAGCTTATCCAGCAGCTCAAAGGCAGCTTCCACACGTGCCTTCGCCAAATCCAGCCCGGTAAACTTGGACCATGGACGTTCCGCTGTTTCTACACCAAAAGGATCAGAGCCGCCTGCAACCAGTGTATGCCAATAGGCCATGCTAAAACGCAAATGCTCCTCCATCGTTTTTCCCGCTACAATTTCCTGTGGATTATAAAATTTGAACGCAAAAGGATTGTCGGATTGCTTGCCCTCAAAGTTAATTTTAGATACCTGTTCGAAATAAGCCATTATAAGTTCCTCCTTTATAGTAAACGTTTACAAAAACGATTCTAGCACAGCTAAAAGACTTTGTCTATTGCTTAAACTAAGTTTGTTTTTATGATATAATATCAGGAATTACACCAACAGGAAGTGAATTAACATGAATGTCACTGGCGATCAGGCGCTTGTCAAAAAGCTGAATAAATCCATTGTGCTGGAGCGTATTCGCCTTCATGCTCCGCTATCCCGCGCACAGTTATCCAGTCAAACTGGATTAAACAAGGCCACCGTTTCCAATCTGGTGGCAGAGCTCATCACCGATGGACTTGTGTATGAGACGGGATTAGGGGAATCCAGCGGCGGGCGTAAGCCTTTGATGCTACTGTTCAACAGCCGTGCAGGCTTTGTACTCGGTATTGAGGTGAGTGTACAGTACATCAAGGGCGCTCTAACCGATCTGGCAGGTACCATTGAAACAGAGCTTACCTTTTCCCTAACCCAGCATGATCCTGCCTTTATCATGGAACAGATTCGAAAGCTCGTTCAGGAGCTCATGCAGGTCACTCCTCCCTCCCCTCATGGTATCGTCGGCATTGGGCTGGGGGTACCGGGTATGGTGGATGAAACCGGAACCGTTTTGTTCGCACCCAATCTGGGCTGGGAAGAGGTTCCGCTGCGGCAGCAGCTTGAGGCTGAGCTAGGTTTGCCCGTCGTAGTGGATAACGAAGCCAACGTCGGCGCGCAGGGCGAATTGTACTATGGTATGGACGGTGATCACCGACAGCTGGTGCGGGATCTGGTCTACATCAGTGCAGGGTCCGGGATCGGGGCCGGGATTATCATTGACGGCAAACCGTATCAAGGAGCTTGGGGGTACGCCGGAGAGACGGGTCATATGACCATTGATTGGAACGGACGGCTCTGCTCCTGCGGTAGTCGCGGCTGCTGGGAGCTGTATGCTTCGGAGAAGGCGTATGTAGCATCCACATTGAAACTGCCTGCACATAATACAGCGGAATTACTGCCGTTTGCTCAGCAAGGTGAAGCGAGTACATTAAGCGTCCTTAGTGATATTGGGCGATATTTGGGTGTGGGTATTACCAACATTGTGAACAGCCTCAACCCCGGAATGCTTATCATCGGCGGTCCACTGGCGGAAGCCAGACCTTGGTTGGAGCAAAGTATGCGTGAAGTGATTGACGAACGTGCTCTGCCCTATCACCGTCGGCAACTACAGATCCGTTTCTCCACGCTTGGCAGCCGTTCGACGATGCTAGGTGCCGCCTATGCAGCAACCGCTCCTTTTCTCGGGCGTGTGCGCGTATCTTTATAAGAAAAAAAGCGTACGGGAACACTCAAGTTCCTGTACGCCCACTTTTCTCGGGATTTTGCAAAATCCTCTTCTTACAACCCGTTATTGGAGATAACATCCTTATACCAGTAGAAACTCTTTTTTCGTTTTCTTTCAAGTGTCCCATTACCGTCATTGTCTTTGTCCACATATATAAATCCGTATCTTTTTTCCATTTCAGATGAGGAATAACTGACCAAGTCGATCGCTCCCCAGCTGGTGTAGCCCATGAGTTCAACCCCGTCTAGAATCGCTTCATGCATTTGTTCAAAATGTGCACGGAAGTAATCAATACGGTAATCATCCTGAATACTACCATCTTCCTCCACCTTGTCGTATGCCCCCAAACCATTTTCTACAATGAACAATGGTACTTCATAGCGGCTGTACAGCTCATTCAGAGAGAGTCTCAAGCCGACTGGGTCAACCTGCCAGCCCCAATCACTCGTTTCCAGATAAGGATTTTTAACGCCGCCAATCGTATTCCCACTGACTTTTTCCATGCCTTCACTATCCGCACTAGCAACCAACGACATATAGTAACTAAAGGAAATGAAATCCACCGGATGCGTCTTCAAAATTTCATCGTCACCCTCGAGCTTTTCAATCACGATTTCCTTTTCACGGAAGAAGCGTTTCATATAATGGGGATACGCTCCACGAACCTGTACATCCGTGAAAAAATAGTTGAACTGATTATCTTTAAACGCTGCCAGAATATCTTGCGGATTACAGGTGTGCGGATACGTCGTTAGCCGGGTTAACATACAGCCGATTTTAGAATCTGGAATGATTTCGTGACAGTATTTTACGGCCAGAGCACTAGCTATAAATTGATGATGCAGCCCCTGATAAACCGCTAGCTCTACATTTTCAAAGCGCTCCGGTAAAATACCACCGCTCGTAAACGGATGGCGCACGATACTATCTATTTCATTAAAAGTGATCCAGTGCTTTACTTTATTTTGGTATCTTTTAAATACAGTCTTACAAAAATGGATAAAGAAATCTACAACTTTCCGTTGGGTCCAGCCTCCGTAATGGTTTACAAGATACATTGGCATTTCGTAATGGGACAGGGTGACAAGTGGCTCTATCCCGTTTTTATGCATTTCATCAAACAGCCGATCATAAAATTGCAGTCCAGCCTCGTTGGGCTTGTCCTCATCTCCGTTGGGAAAAATACGCGTCCAAGCAATAGAAACTCGTAACGTTTTAAATCCCATTTCACCAAACAATGCTAAATCTTCGGGATAGCGGTGATAAAAATCAATTCCCTGACGTTTGGGATAATCATGATCTGACGTGTCCTGCATCGCCTTTTGGATATGTTCCTCAGTCATTGAATTGTGTTTTTTATAATCAGCTTTGCTCACATTCTTTTTGTAAATAGCCATATCTGCTGTAGATATCCCTTTACCATCGACATTCCAGGCGCCCTCCACCTGATTTGCGGCTACCGCACCTCCCCATAAAAAACCTTTCGGAAATGTTCTTTTTATTTCTGTCATCTCTAGCTCCTCCTCTTTAATTTCTACTTATGACTCGTTTTAAGTGAATGATCAGATACATGAGTTCTTCATCCGGGATCAAAAGTTCGAATTTGGCTTCAATATATTGTTGAATCGATAATGCACACTTCTCTTCTTCAGGATACTTGTTCACAATTTGGCTCATTAATTCTGGATCTTGAGAATCTAACATTTTATGCTCAAGTAATCTCTGAACAAAAAATTGAAGGTGCGTTAGAAAACGCGAATAGTTGATGCTGTGGGTATCCAGTTCGATTTGGTAATGCAGTTTAATGATGTTCAAAATGTCTTTGACCGTATTGGTCATCAATAAAACCTGGTTCATATTGTTATCGGTTTGTTGAGCATTAACCAAATGAAAGGCGATATTCGCCGCTTCCTCTTCAGGCAGTTCTAGACCGATACGCTTTTCAATCAAGGAGAGCGCATACAAGCCAATACCGAACTCTTCCGGATAAAACTTTTTGACCTCCCACAGCATCCGATTCTGAATCTTCATATTTTCTATAAATCGTTTGGTTGCCATGTACAGATGGTCTGTCAGGGATACATATAAATGCTCATTCAAGTGACTGGATAGTGTATTTTTGGCATAAGATATGATTTCGTCTGCCAGAATCAAATACTCTTTGGGTGTTTCCTTCATTAGCGCCGTCAGATCAGAAGACATGCTTTCATTTTCAAGAACATATATCTTTTCAATCTCGTTCTCATCGACGAAGTCACCAGGTTTGCTTTTAAAGCCGATCCCTTTCCCCATCACGATAATTTCTTTGTGATCCTCACGTTTGGCAAGAACAATACTCGTATTGAGAACTTTAATTACTTTCATATCCAACGACATCTCACTTTCCAGGCTTGATTCCCCCAACAAACACACTGTTAAAGTACAGTAATTAGAGGCTTCTCCGGCCCTGTCTTTTCTGAACTTTCATGACCCATGATTTCCAGATAGTCCGCCATGTTGGTCACAATAATCGGAGTTATCGTATCATACCCCGCCCTTTGTATGGCTTCAAGTTCAAATTCAATCAGAAGTTGCCCATGCTTAATTTCGTCCCCTTCCTGTACATGCACAGTAAAATGCTGGCCTTTCAGCTTAACGGTATCCAAACCGATGTGAATGAGCAGTTCTACGCCTTCAACTGATTTTAAGGCTATGGAATGCTTGGTGCGGAATACATTTGCTACGATGCCGTCAAAAGGTGCGACCACTTTTCCGCTACTTGGTTGAATAGCCATCCCTTTACCCATTGCTTCCTGAGAGAATGCTTCATCTTTGACCTGCTGTAAGGGAATTACGGTGCCCTCCATAGGTGCGAAAATAACGGTTTTAGATTTGAAGCTTTTACTTATACTTTGTGCTTTAGCAGGCTCGGGACGAGCTTCTTTTTTAGCCGGTTCGGTAACCGTATCTTGAAAGCCGATCATATAAACTGCAATAAACGTCACAATGATCGAAATAGCCATCGTAATAAGCGCATATACCAGGTTAGAGTGATCTTCACTGATAAACATCGGCAGTGATGCAAAACCTGGACCCACAGCTGCATAAGCTTTTAAATTCATAAGACCTGCAAACAATCCGGCAACCCCGGCTCCAATCATACAGGCGAACAGTGTTTTTTTCAGGCGTAAATGTACGCCATACAAAGCGGGTTCCGTAATGCCGAATACCCCTGAAATACCTGCGGACAAAGCAATTTGTTTGAACTTGGGATCTTTCGTTTTCAGCGAGACGGCAAATGCACCCGCGCCTTGGGCCATATTGGAAGCCAACATGGCAACCAGTACCAATGTTTCATATCCTGGTGAAGCCAGCGCAGCAAAAATAATAGGATAGAATACTTTGTGCATGCCGAACATGACGATTAGCGGCATCACGATAGACATCAATACGACTGTAAGCCAGCCGATTCGTTCCTGAATCCAGAATACACCGTTGGACATACCTAAGCCCAAATACGTACCTAGAGGTCCTAAGGCAATGAGAGAAACAGGTGCGACAATCAGAATGACGATTAATGGTTTTAGAAATATTTTCACAGGTCCGGGAGAGATTTTATCAGCAAATTTCTCAATGTATGACATAAGCCATATGGTCAAAATAATAGGAATAACGGAGGTAGCGTATTGTACCGATGCTACGGGCAGGCCCGCAAATGTGACAGCTTTCTCACCTCCTAGCAAACTGATTAAGTTCGGATGAAGTAGCACACCCCCTAGGAGTACGGATACGAATGGATTAGTCTTGAATTTCTGCGCGCTGGAGAAAGCCAGCAGCATAGGCAGAAAATAAAATGCCGCATCCGAGATTACACTTAGGATCATATACGTTTGGCTTTCCTTGCTCATGATTCCGGTTACTGTGCATAGCAAGAGCAGTGCTTTTAACATCCCTGATGCAGCAATGGCCGGAATAATGGGCTGGAAAATACCTGCAATCATGCTCGCAAAACTATTGAACAATCCCTTAAAGCTTCGATCCATCTTCACTTTTTCGGCTTCATCGGAAGACGATTGATTCGGGTCCAGCAATTTGACTAGCTCATTGTAGACATAGCCTACATCATTTCCTATAATGACCTGATATTGTCCACCGCTATTCACGGCTCCCATAACTCCGTCCAAAGCTTTAATTTCATCTGTTTGTGCCAATTCCGGCTTACGAAGCGTCATCCGTAATCGAGTAGAGCAATGAATGACACTGTTAATATTATCGTTCCCGCCCACTTTGTTAAAAATGGCTTGTGCGATATCTTTGTAATTCATGAGTTACACCTACCTTCTTAAAATAAGGAACAAAAAAAGACCTAAAAAGGGTAGGGAAAAATATCCTACCCAATCTAGGTCTTGCCTGCCGAACAGTAACACGCCTTTATTGGATATTGTGCTATTTAGTTAATTAGAAGTCATAATTGATGGTGCATTGATGAATTGTTACATAGAAGCAACCCGGGTTTTAAGCGCTTACATTTAAAATATAGCACCGATTATCTACAGATGCAATACTTTTCGACAAAATTCTCTCTTTTTAAAAAGAAGTAAAAAGACCTCCATCGCAGCATGTAACTGCAATGAGGGTCTTATTAAACCATATAACGATCATAGGACCGTCATCTGCTGTTAGGTTGGATTAAGCGTTCAACACTTTTTCAAACTTGGTTTTGTTCATACCGGAAATACGTTCTTCCCCGATCAAAGTCAATGGAACGGCACGAATGCCCATATCCCAAACCTCTTGAGCAAAAGCTTCATTGGTTTCAATGTTGCGTTCTTCGTACTCCACGCCTTTTTCACTCAAATAGCTTTTTACTTGACGGCAATGCGGGCAGTTTGTAGATGTGTATACAATTGCTTTTTCCATGAATATCACCTCATCATTTATTTTGTTACATCATATTTATTCAACCTTGCGAAGATCATTACAGGGCCAGTGCGCTGTGCTCCAAGCTTTCGATGTATTTCTCGCTGTCCATAGCAGCCATGCATCCACTACCTGCTGCGGTAATTGCTTGTCTGTAGCGTGTATCCTGTACGTCGCCACAAGCGAATACGCCTGGCACGTTTGTTTCGGAAGTCCCCGGATTTACGACGATATAACCGTTCGCATCCGTTGTAATTTGCCCCTCGAGGAAGCCTGTATTCGGATGGTGACCAATCGCCACGAATACGCCGCTAACTGTAATGATCTCCTCTTCGCCTGTTGCATTATTCAGCACTTTCAAGCCAGTGACTCCGTTCTCGTCAGCGATCACTTCTACAGGAGTACGATTAAGCGCCCATTCAATTTTGTTGTTCGCACGAGCACGATCCTGCATAATTTTGGAGGCGCGCATTTCTTCACGACGATGCACCAACGTTACTTTGGAAGCAAAACGAGTCAGGAAATTGGCTTCTTCCAATGCAGAGTCTCCACCGCCGATGACAACAATTTCTTTGCCACGGAAAAAGAAGCCGTCGCATGTTGCGCAAGTGCTTACGCCACGTCCGATATTATCCTGTTCACCGGGAATACCCAGATATTTGGCAGTCGCCCCTGTGGAAATAATCAGTGTGTCGGTAATCAGTTCACCCAACCCTTCTACATCCAGTGTAAATGGACGAGCAGTTGTGTCTACCTTGTTTACCCAACCTGTGCGGAATTCAGCGCCAAAACGCTCTGCTTGCTTACGCATATTATCCATCAAATCGGGCCCCATGATTCCTTCAGGAAAACCTGGGAAATTTTCGACTTCCGTAGTCGTGGTTAATTGTCCGCCTGGCTGTGGTCCTTCGATCACCAGTGGGCTCATGTTAGCGCGTGCCAGATAAATTGCAGCGGTCAAACCGGCAGGGCCGGTACCTATAATAATGGACTTGTACATATCTTGGTTCCTCCTAAAATATCATAAGTATTATATAACGAGTTTTCGGTACCGGGCGCTGGGCAGCTGCATATACTCTAAAAGTAATTCCACCAGAAGCTTATCCCAAAATGTGGACACCCGGATATTGCAAAAACGAATCACTTGTTTTGTAGGTTCTTATGACTTAGACTGATTCTAAATCCTAATTTCATTATGCGGAAATAGCTGTAAACAGTCAAATGAAGTTTTCATGAAGCGAAGCTTAAAGATAAATTAGGTATGGAGGGATTATCCCGATTATGAATGACGTTTTTGTAGGTAGCTTTATTTCTGCCCTGTCCACTGGACTCGGCGCCGTGCCCATACTATTTATGCGTAATATCACGCATCGGCTTCGCGATGTTTTGTTGGCTTATGCCGCAGGAATTATGACCTCTGCATCCGTGTATAACCTCATTCCCGAAGCGATCGAGCATTCCAATTGGTTCGTGCTGACTGCGGGAATCCTGCTCGGCTGTCTCGTATTACTGGTGATGGAAATGTACATTCCCCATGCGGATTTGGAGGACCCGGACTCCAAGACCTTTCATCTGGAGTCCAAATCTTTTCTCATTATCGCAGCTATTACATTGCACAATTTGCCAGAAGGGCTTTCCGTTGGAGTCAGCTATGCAAGTGAGACTCACAATCTCGGCAATCTGATCGCCTTCTCTATCGGCCTGCAAAATGCCCCGGAAGGCTTTATCGTAGCATTATTCCTTGTGAATCAAAACATTGGCCGTTTCAAGGCATTGGGCATTGCTACCCTCACCGGAGCCGTGGAAATCATAACGAGTCTGATCGGGTTTTATTTGAGTAGCTGGGTGAACGGACTGGTACCTTACGGGCTTGCTTTTGCCGCCGGAGCCATGATGTTTATCGTCTACAAGGAACTGATTCCCGAGAGTCACGGGGATGGCAACCAGCGGATCGCCACATTCTCTTTTATTCTCGGCTTAATTACGATGATTGGGCTAACCGAATGGCTATAGCCGAGCAACACAAAAAAGCTGCCTTCTGCCTGTAATCCAGACAGATAAGCAGCCTTTTTGGCATGTTCACATGAAGGTACCTCATTTTTTTTGGTTCATGGAGCGCAGTGCTTCACGGTACTGCTCATCCTCACTTTTGTGAGTCTCCTTCTCTCTATCAGATATTTGGGAACGTTCATCCTTTTCTTCGTCTTTTCCAGCAAAACCACGTAAAGCCGCACGATAATCCTGATCCCCGTAAGCACCTTTGATGTTCTCGCGATCCTTTTCCACCTTCTTATCCGTCTGGATATCCGGCATATTGCGATGCTCCTCGGCATGGTGTTCTTCGACGTCGAGATTTTTATGCTGCATCTCTCGCGTATGATCTGTCAATTCACGCACCTCGGGTTCCACCTGCACAGGATAAGGACGTTTGCTTCTTTGCCGTGTATCCTCTTCGGTGGGGTGAGTCTTGGGAGAGGACTTGCGCGTCATCTTCGTATTAAATACCAGCAAAAAAATAAAGGCAACCGCAGCTACTACGATAAAAGCAATGGTCATCGGCGGCCTCCTATTCTCTTTCAGCGCTACGGTACCGTCTCGCTATCTCAGCGACCCGTTTGCCCAAAGAGCGACCTAGTGCAAGATCATCACCCGTTGGAAGATTAGGCGGTCCATTGGGGTCTGTCTCCACCGGACATGTTATCCCTACGCCGTAATAGGAGCCGTATAACGCATTTTCCGTAATATTAGCTGGCAGTCCTACAACAATCATGCCTTGATGAAGCATCGGAGTAATCAAATTCAGAAGTGTGGATTCTAATCCACCATGAACAGTAGCGGTTGTGCAAAACACAGCGCCGATTTTATCCACCAGCTTGCCCTGTGCCCACAGATACCCCAGCTTATCAATCCAGCTTTTCAGACCGCTACTAATGGTACCAAAATGGCCCGGGCAACCCCATATGATCGCGTCCACATTCACTAGCTCGTTCACATCGGCCTCGTTCACATGCTTTAGCAACACTTCCGTGTGCTCAAGGCGCGCGCCTTCTGCGATGGAGCGAGCGAGACGTTCGGTATGCTCATTTTCACTGTCATATACAATCATGATTCTGGTCGTCATTATGCGCATCATCCTTTGTCAGCAAAATCATCCTTTTCGCATGCGCTCTTAACCTTGCCCAAAATCCATCTGAATATTATGAATCGTTTGACGCATACTTTGAAAATCCAAGAACTAGGGAGGCATGTTACACATGAATTCACGCGCCATATTAGTCAACTTGCTAGTTATTATCATTATTCTGGCAGGAGGTGGAGCCGCCGCCTATTACTATAATCAATCCGCCAACTACATAAAAACCGATAATGCCCAAGTGAGCGGACAAGCGGTTACCGTTGCCTCTCCAAGCGCGGGCAAGCTCACAGGCTGGAATGCTGAAGTTGGTAAAACCTACACCGCTGGAAGCACGCTTGGGAATGTAGAAGGAGGCGGAAGTCGAATTAGCGTTACGATTCCAACCGATGGTACCATCGTGCAGCAATCTGCGGTCAATAACTCGATTGTTGGGGCAGGCACGCCTTTAGCGAAGGCTTTTGATCTAAACAATTTATGGATTACCGCCAATATAGACGAAACGGCTGTACAGGATCTTCAAGTAGGACAGACCGTAGATGTATATATTGATGCTTACCCGGATACGTCCCTGAGCGGTAAACTCGAAAAGATCGGCCTGGCGACCGCATCGACTTTTTCACTACTGCCCACTTCCAATACCACTGCCAACTATACCAAGGTAACACAGGTCGTGCCTGTCAATATTTCCATTCAAGGTTACAAGGGGCTGGGTATTATCCCGGGAATGAGTGCGACCATCAGAGTTCACAAGTAGGAGGCTGTCATGGATCAAAAAATGTCCGTCGGACGTATTCTGTCCGTGCTGCTGCTAGGCGCCTTCATTTCTATTTTGAATCAAACGCTGCTTAACGTAGCCATTCCACACTTGATGAATGATTTCAATGTATCTGCAACGACCGTTCAATGGCTATCCACCGGATATATGCTAACCAACGGGATTTTGATTCCAATCACCGCTTTTCTGATTGAGTCATTCGGAACACGTGCGCTGTTCATATCCGCGATGGGGTTATTTACTGCCGGGTCTGTCGTCTGTGCTGCCAGTACCGGCTTTGCGCCTATGCTGGTTGGACGCGTTATCCAGGCCAGCGGAGCGGGCATCATCATGCCTGTGGTCATGAACGTGTTCCTGACTGTGTTTCCTCCGGAAAAACGGGGCGCTGCCATGGGTACCATGGGGATCGCCATGATGTTTGCCCCGGCGATTGGACCGACTTTATCCGGCTGGATTGTGGAGCATTACAGCTGGCGGCTGCTATTTTTGCTGGTTATTCCGCTGGCGATCATTGATATTCTGTTCGCCATACGCTGGCTCAAAAATGTATCCAAGCTAACAAAACCGAACTTTGACCTGTTGGGAACCATCTTTTCCACCCTTGGTTTTGGCTTTCTGCTGTATGGCTTTAGTTCAGCTGGAGACAAAGGCTGGAGTAGCAATACGGTAATACTTACACTCGCTGCCGGGATTGTGTTTATTGTAATGTTTATCGTACGTGAGCTGAACATGATACAACCGATGCTGGAGTTCCGTGTGTTTAAATATGATATTTTCACTGTATCGACCTTAGTCGGGGCTACCGTCAACATGACAATGTTCGGCGGGATGCTGCTGCTGCCGATCTATTTGCAAAATATACGCGGCTTTACACCGCTGCAATCCGGTCTGCTGCTGTTGCCGGGTGCACTGCTGATGGGTGTGATGTCACCGATATCAGGGGCAGTATTTGACCGTATCGGCGCGAGGCCGTTGGCGATCATTGGACTGATCATTACGGCAGTCACGACATGGGAATTCAGTCTGCTGACCGATGCCACCACCTACGGACATATTATGATCATCTATACGATTCGCAGCTTCGGAATGTCATTGCTGATGATGTCCGTCCAGACGGAAGGGCTAAACCAGCTACCTGCCCATCTCGGTAGCCACGGTACAGCCATGTCCAACACAGTACGGCAAATCGCTGGGTCTATCGGTACCGCTTGGCTCATTACTGTAATGAGCAGCCGGACCACGATTCATGTAGCGGATTATGCGAATGTCGCTACCACCGCCAATGTTCCTTTAACCGAAGGAGTAGCACAGTTGGGACAAACCCTCGCGCAAACAGCGGGCGTTTCAACAGAAAGTGGTTCAGCGTTGGCGCTACAACAGGTGTACCGCAGTGCTGTTACGGAATCGACGATCCATGGCATTAATGATGCCTTCATCATTGCTACAGGGATTGCGCTTGCAGGGCTATTGTTTTCCTTGTTCTTGCGACGGTCTACACCGCGACGAAGATAGACGTACAGCGTTAGCGAACTAGAGGTATGAGATGAACTTGCCTTTCAGACAGATAGGCTGGCACTGCAAAAGAAGGAGCATTCATCCCCCTGGATTTTAACAGGTATGAATGCTCCTTCCTGTTTGTCATCTTGTAATTATTAGTCCTATGACCGCAATAAGCGCAGGCCATTCAAAATGACAAGTAATGTGCTGCCTTCATGCCCAATAACCCCAAATGGCAGGGCTATATCTTGCACAAAGTTGCTGATCACAAGCAGCAAAATGACACTTACCGCGAAGATCATATTTTGTTTGACCACCCGCTGCGCCTTGCGCGCCAGTGCTATCGTCGGAGCAATCTCCTCGATTCCATCGTTCATCAGTACCACGTCAGCGACCTCTAGCGCTGCTCCGCTGCCATGCATCCCCATGCCTAGTCCAACGGTTGCTGCAGTCAACGCTGGAGCGTCATTCACACCGTCGCCGACCATGACGACATGCCCGTACTGCTCCCGCAGCATGCGAATATGGCTGACTTTGTCCTCCGGCATTAAGCCAGCATATACGGCGTCGACTCCGGCCTGCTCCGCGATCACAGCAGCCGTTTCTGGGCGGTCTCCGGTCAGCATGACGACCCAGATCCCCTGCGCTTGCAGGCGTTTCACGGACTCTTGGGCCTGCGGACGCAGCTCGTCGCGTAGTGCCAGCATCCCGGCAATCCGATCATCCGCGAGGATAATGGATACGGTTTTGCCCTCAGCTTCCAGCCGGGCCCGACTCTCCATCCACTGTGGCTCTGCCAGAGGACTAGGTCCATCCAGTACATTTGTACGACCGATTTTCCACTTCACCCCGCCTATGATGCCTTCCATCCCCCATCCGGTGAGTGCCTGCACTTGCTCGGTTGGGAGCAGCTCTCTCTGTCCCCATTCAGCTTCGGCTTTGGCTACAATCGCTCGCGCCAGCGGATGCAAAGAATAACTTTCGATTGTAGCGACAATGTGCAATAGCTCATCGGCATCGTATTCTGCGGCGGTAATCCAATCCGTGACGACAGGTGACCCCATCGTTAACGTGCCTGTTTTGTCAAAAGCAACAACAGAAGTCAATGCCATATTCTCCACATGTGCGCCACCTTTGAACAGGATGCCCCGCCGGGCACGGTTGGAAATGGCCGATAGCATCACTGGCATAATGGATGACACGAGCGCACAGGGTGAGGCCACGACGAGGAACACCATAGCCTTGTAGAACGCTGCTGCCCACGTCCAGCCTAATGCTATGGGTGCACCGGCAATGACGATCAGCGTGACAGCAACAACAATTCGGGCGTACACCGATTCGAACGTTTTAATAAACCGCTGGGAATCAGGAACTTCGGTCTGGGCCTCTTCCACCATACGAATGATTTTTGAAAATAAAGTGTCCTCCGAGGACTGACTAACCTCTACATATAGCACGCCTTCTCCATTAATGGTGCCGGCATATACTTCGTCACCTTCCACCTTATTTACCGGAACAGATTCCCCGGTAATAGATGCCTGATTCACTGCCGAAACGCCCTTGGAGATTCGCCCGTCCGCCGGAATCAGTTCGCCCGGCTTCACCAGCAGCAGGTCGCCTGGCAACAGCTGCTCAATGCCGACCGTTTCCGTCCCCTCGCGAGACAAGCGCAAAGCCGTTTCCGGCTTCAACGCCATGAGCTCAGAAATATCCTTACTACTACGCTCGGTGGTATAGCTCTCCAGCGCACCACTGAGAGCAAAAATAAAGATCAGCATGGCTCCTTCATTCCAATAGCCAATGGCCGCAGCTCCTAGGGAGGCAGCGATCATGAGCAGATTAACATCCAGATCATGTTCTCGGATCAGTGTTTCGATCCCTTCTCTGGCTTTGGACCAGCCCCCAAGGGCGTAAGACACCACATACAGAATGACCGATAGCCATTGCCACCAATGTGAAATCCCCCATGCCATTAGCATCAGCAATCCACTACCTAGAGCAGCTTGCATCTCCTTGTTTTTCAGCATGCTTTTAAGCTGAAATTGCGGCTTGCGATTCGGACCGGGTCGTCCGCTGCCACTGTTTTTTGAAAGGGTTCGGTTAGAGGAAGACAATGTATCTTGTAATCGTTGAGCAGCTTGCATCATGTCACGTTCCTTTCCATATTTTGTTCCTTGTACTAGCATCTCATTGAGAATGATATCCATTGTTAAGTGCCTTAAAATAGCACATGCTGCTTCGGGAAGCCCGAAGCAGCATGTTTGGCAATGAGAATGATAATCATTTTTGCATCTATACAATTATTTTGGTTTAGAGAAACTTTTGTTTTATTATATACCTTTTCTTTTCCACTTGTAAACCAGTAATGGCCTAAATAAAAAAAGATACCCGCGCAAACACCGCAGGTATCCTCCATATTTAAAGCATCCTATTCAGGATTTGCAAAATTCGATTCCAGTCGCTCCAAAGTGCAATATATAGACGAACTAGACCATTTCGATCTATATATTGTTCATTGAAAGTCGCTTATTGGATTTTTGCAAAATCCTCTATTACATGAATTCGGGGTTTCTTCAGGCTAAAGGAAACTTCCACGCATGGTTGTGTGCAGTTCCTGAAGTATGCTGACGATCTGCGGGCTGTTGCAGTTCCAAACGCGCAGCCGCAAGGCGTGCAGCGGGAACTGCTGTGTCCGGGCAAATGACCCCCGTCAGCTCATTCTCCCAGATCGAAATCCCTTCCAGAGACTGGTTAATTTCATCTATTGCTACCCATAAAGGAAGCTCGGGCTTTACACGCCGAACAGCCTCCATTATGCATTTTATCGTATCACTAGTATTCACATGACCATCGACACCGGATGGAATCAACTGATTCTCAGCCCTAATGTCATCGGATGGAGTTGGTATGACTTCTAAAATGATCGTATCGGCAAAGCGTGCCAGATCTGCAGCTTGAGCCACCTGCTTGATCTGTCGTGCGCCCACTTCGGACATGTTATTGGGGTTGGCTGACTCCCCCGACCGTGCGGCTGGCCTGTTCCCTGTTTGGCTTACGTTAGGCACCAAAGACGGATCAACTGTCAAAAGTACGCCTACCCGATATGGAATGCACCGAAGACGTTCGCATAAGGTCTGCTCCGCAACGCCGTCAATCCAGTCTCGGGTTGCCCGGAATTCGTCCACGTCAGCCGGATTGCGCACCATAATCTCCAGCTTGGGTTCCCCCCCCTGCCGCACGCTCCGTAACGCCGCACGCAGTAATGCCTCCAGCTGCATATCTTGCAGGCTTCCAAGACCCACTGCATTGTTTTGCTCAATTAGAGCTATAGTGAGTGGTGATCCGTTCAAAGACTCGAATAAGCCTTCATATTCTGTTTCCAGCAAACTGATAATTCGGCGGGACAAATGCTCACACAATCCAGGCAGGCCAGATGCCTGGTTAAAGGTTTTGTACGTGTCAGATGCACGAGAACCGGGAATAAGGATGGGATCGGGCTCCCCGTCAGGGGCATGAATCATCTGTCCAGACTCAGCTACGTCCAGATAGGCATAGCATAATTCCCCCACGCGGCCAGATGCCTGTGACAAGGGACCATGCAGAAGACTATAACCGTCAAAACTGCCTATTTCTGATGCTGTCTCTGTACTGATGCGACTCAAACTTGCAGGAGCATCGGCATAAATCCGTATGGAGGTACGCCTGTATTCATCGCTCCATTTTAGGAGTGTGCCCATTGCTTGCCCAATATCGTTGCTGTTATTCAGCATCGTTTCCCCAAGTAATTCCGGATTCGCAGCCATCAAAGCCTCCGCTCGACTGATTACGCCCTGCTCAGCTAAACCAACCAGCCAGCCCAACGGATCTTCCTCCTGCGTAGCAGATACTTCATGGCTGCCTGCCCTTAGCGTCTCCATAGCCAACCTCTGTGCAGCAGCCTCCGTACCCGACTCTGGAACTTTGAGATCCCGGCTGTTTTTGCCACCCAACAGCTCTGCGAATACATGCATCAGTTTAGCCTCCATGCTATTAATCCATCCTTTCTTCCGTCAGCAAGTTGGCACACACGAATTCGAGTACCCCTCCAAACAAAGAAAACGCTTACTCATTATGGAGCAACCGAATCTTACATGGGCCTTACCTGTAAAGCCCCTACCTTAACGTATTAGGCACGCCACACATTTATACATCTGGGCACAACCACCCTACATCCCAAAATAAATCTCTATACTGCTGGCACAAGACCACTCGAAAAAGGAACCTATAAAATAAACACCCCCGGTCTTCACAGGATGCCTATACATCCAATGCTAACCCAGGGGTGTTTATTTTTATTCGTAAGAACGAACCTTCAATACACGCATCACATTCAATACGGCTAGCAATGTTACACCTACATCGGAAAATACAGCCTCCCACATAGTAGCAATACCGAATGCTCCCAGCGTAAGAAACACAGCTTTGACGCCTAGCGCAAATATAATGTTTTGCCATACGATACGACGTGTGCGCTTAGCGATATGGATCGCCGTAACTAGCCTTGAAGGCTCGTCGTTCATGATTACGATATCTGCCGCCTCAATCGCAGCATCCGATCCCAAACCGCCCATCGCTACACCGACATCTGCCAGTGCCAGTACGGGTGTATCATTAATCCCATCGCCTACGAACAAAATTTTGTCGCTCGTTTTTTTACTTGCAGACAACTGCTCGATGGCTTCAGCTTTGTGTTGAGGTAACAGCTCTGCCCGTACTTCATCCAAACCCAGCTGTCGTCCTACAGCCTCGGCAACTGTCCGATTGTCACCCGTCAGCATGATGGTTTTCACCACACCCAACTTTTTCAGTGAAGCAACCGTTTGGGCTGCGTCTTCCTTAACCTCATCTGAAATCAGAATGCACCCAGCATACGTTCCGTCTACAGCCACATGTACGACCGTTCCTTCATCCAGCGTCCCTGCTTGCTGCGCCGCGTTAAAAACCACATGCTCCCGCTCCATCAGCTTGGCGTTCCCGGCCGATACCAGACGACCATCTATTTGTGCCTGAATCCCGTGACCCGATATTTCACTATATTGCTGAACCCGTTCTGCTCTGAGTTCTTTACCGTAGGATTCACGCAAAGACGCAGCAATAGGGTGTGTGGAATGCAGCTCCGCCAAAGCGGCGGTTTCGAGCAAGCTTTCGTTTGTAAAATCTCCGGCAGGATAAATCCCTGTTACACGGAAAACACCTTTGGTGAGTGTGCCCGTTTTATCGAAAACAGCGTATTTCACATGATTCAGAGCTTCAAGATAGTTCCCGCCCTTGATCAGAATACCTGAACGGGAGGCTGCCCCGATTCCCCCAAAGAAGCCCAGTGGAATGGATACTACCAGCGCACAAGGACAAGAAATAACGAGGAAAACAAGCGCACGGTATACCCAATCTGCAAATTGTGCACCTGGCACAACAAGCGGTGGAACAACCGCCAACAACAGCGCTACAATAACCACTACTGGAGTATAGTATCTGGAAAATTTCGTGATAAACTTTTCAGTCGGCGCTTTTTTGGCACTCGCATTTTGCACTAATTCCAAAATTTTAGAGACCGCGGATTCACTAAATTCTTTGCTAACCTCTACCGTTAGAAGTCCGTTCGTATTGATAAATCCACTCAACACACTGCTTCCCGGCTCTACAGTACGAGGCACCGATTCACCAGTCAACGCAGAGGTATCCACATGCGATTTACCATCTATAACTTTACCATCCAGCGGGATCTTCTCGCCCGGCTTAATTACAATCAAATCCCCAATGCGAACGTCTTCTGGGGACACTCTCCGTACGGACTCAGCCGTCTTCAGGTTGGCATAGTCCGGTCTAATATCCATCAGATCACTGATGGACTTACGTGAACGGTTAACTGCAATGCCTTGAAACAGCTCTCCGATTTGATAAAAGAACATGACAGCTACGCCTTCCGGGTATTCCCCAATCGCAAATGCACCCACAGTAGCCAGCGTCATCAGGAAGTATTCGTCAAAGGCCATTCCACGCACCAGGCTGCGCGCAGCCTGCAAGACAACATCACCGCCAACGATGATATATGCCAGTAAAAATAGGGCCAGCTTGCCTACACCTTCGACAGGTAACCACCAGGCAACAGCCGCAACGACCGCACCAATAGCCAAACGCGCAATCATGCGGCGCATACCGTCCGTACCGTGATCATGCGTATGTCCAGCGTGGCCATCATCTCCATGCGAATGTGAATGAGCGTGGGTGGCTTCACCATGTTCGTGCTCTGCATGGTGGTTGTGATGCTCGTGTCCATGATCGCCGTGGTTGTGTCCATCGTGCGTATGGGCTTGCTTGCCATGTGCTCCATGATGATGACCAGCGTGGCTGTGAGCCGCATGTTGCCCGACCTCGTGTGTATGCCCTTCACCTTCACCATCATGCTCATGACCGCATGCACAATCCTCTGTGCTGTCTGACTGTACTGCACCAGCATTGCTTCGGCTGTCTTCACGCAAGCGTCCACGAGCATTTTTTACAACCATTCGAACATGCGGCTCGAGTCTGTGAACCTTCCGTTCAGTCTGGCGAAAAACCTCTTCTTTTTGATCCGAACTTGTGGTCATCGTCAACGTTTTCGTAACAAAATTGACCGAGCAATCCAGGACCCCTTCTATTTTACTGACTCCATTTTCAATCTTTAGAGCACAGTTGGCGCAATCCAAACCTTCCAAAATCCATTCATGCCGTTCCGTTCTTTTTAGAGCATCCATAATCCATCGGCCTCCAATTAACTATATATGAGCAACTGTTCATATATTATTTGTTAAGGCCATTATATTCAGGATCAGGGTCAAAAGTCAATGACTCTAGCCCCTTTTTAACAAAAAAATCGACTTCAACGGACAAACGCCAAAAGAGCGCCAATCACTTGGCGCCCTACTGTTGTTTTATTCCAAAAAATCATTGATGTGATATGTGCTGATGGGTTTGCAAAAAGATCTGCTCCACATGATTATCATCCAGTGAATAAAACACCGTCTTGCCTTCCTTGCGTCGTTTGACAATACGCAGGTTGCGCAAATAGCGAAGCTGGTGGGATACCGCAGATTGTCCCATGTTCAACACCTGGGTCAGATCATGAACACACAATTCTTTTTGTGCCAGGGCATAAATCAGCTTAATCCGTGTCGGGTCACCCAGTGCTTTAAACAGCTCCGACATTTTGTATGCGATGGAATCCTCGACAAGGGAAGATTTTATGCGCTCGATTTCCTGATCTGAACCGTGACAAGCCGGCTCGCAATCCAAAGCTTCCGTTTCAGAATTCATCCTTTTCACCCCGTGTATTTCGACTTGATGCTTCTATTATAGCAAATTCGTAGAGTTTACGAATAGCTTATATTACAGCTTGCCCTGTAACAGAAAACTTCCAAGTTTCAATGCTTGCCTAACACTATAGCTTTACACGACATAAAGCTTAATTCAACGTCTTTAATACTTCATCACTGTAAGGAATAATTTCTTCTATTTGTTGATCACGTAACTTCACCGCAAACGCTGGATCAACCAACAAAGCACGCCCAACCGCAACCAGATCAGCTTCCTCTCGTTCTACTTGCCCCACGAGTTGTTCTAATCTTGCCTCTACACTACTGGATTGATCGGTTTGACGATTATTATTTTTTTCCAAATCACTCAAAAAGGCCTTCTCCAAACCAATCGAGCCCACAGTAATCACTGGCTTGCCTGTTATCTTTTTGGTCCAAGCTGCCAGGTTTAGATCAGACCCTTCAAATTCCGGTTCCCAAAAACGGCGGCTTGAGCAATGGAATATATCCACCCCGGCCTTCACTAATGGAGTGAGAAACTGTTCAAGTTCCTGTGGTGTCTGTGCCAGCTTTTCTTCATAGTGATACATCTTCCACTGGGAGAATCGCAGTACAATTGGGAAATTCGGCCCCACTGCACGACGGCAAGCCTCAATGACCTCCACCGCAAACCGAGTACGCTGGACCAAATTGCCTCCGTATTGATCGGTACGCTTATTCGTTTTGTCCCAGAAAAATTGATCGATTAAATAGCCATGTGCTCCATGAAGCTCAATACCGTCAAACCCCACTCGCTGGGCATCGGCAGCGGCCTGAGCATAAGCGGAGATAATATCCGCAATCTCAGCCTCCGTCAATGGCTCGACCACCTTTTCACCAGCGGGAGAAATACCGGACGGACCGACAGGCAATGCCTCGGGATTCGGTTGATTATCTGCACCTATTTTACGGGCCGTACCCACATGCCAGAGCTGCGGTATAATCTTGCCACCTACCGCATGAACCTCCTCAACTACCTTGGCCCATCCCTCTAATCCCTCTCCATAAAAATTAGGAATGCTTGTGTGCTCCACAGCTGCAGGATGATTAATAGCAGTGCCCTCCGTAATAATCAATCCAACTGCATTTTCCGCACGGCGACGATAATACGCGGCCACTTCAGGCCCTGGAATACCTTGAGGAGAAAAATTCCGTGTCATAGGCGCCATAACAATCCGATTGGGAAGAGATAAATTACCTGCCTTAAAAGGTTTAAACAGTAATTCTGTGTTCATTAATTTTTCCTCCGCTCTCCACTAGTATTATCGTTTTCACTCTACTGTTATACAATTCCATTTTACACATATGTAAACTTGAGTTCAAGAAGCCACAGTTTTATTTTTAATAAGCTACACAAAAAAAGAAGAAGCGGCTCTAAGTCCGCTTCTTCTTTCCTAATTCGTTTTTACTTGAGTGATTTTGCAAAAATCCTGTTATTAGTGTGCTACCATGTTGTATTCCATAATCCATACAGAACCACCAACAATGGTCAACAGGATAACTACCCCGAAAATCAAAGTCATGACATTCCAGCGTGGTCCATTGCTTTCACGAATGTGCATGAAGAAGAAAAGCTGAACCAGAAATTGCAGCACTGCCGCGGCTAAAATAACAACCATGGTCGAAGTGCGGCTCAACATATGATTCATAACCACACCGAGAGGAATGATGGTCAGTACGATGGACAGAATAAACCCGATAACATAGGATTTCACTGAACCGTGAGAATCATCATGACCATGCGAACCCGCTCCTGTTTGATGCTGTGCCATCTACATCACCCCCATCAAATAGACGACTGTCAGCAAGAAGATCCAGACAGCGTCCAAAAAGTGCCAGTACAAGCTCAATGCCGAAACTTTGCCCTTCGTCTCTGGTGTAAGCCCGCGTTTCTTCAACTGGAACATGAGTCCAATCATCCAAACCAGACCTAACGAAACGTGAAGTCCATGCGTTCCGACTAAAGTGAAGAATGCCGACAAGAACGCGCTGGTTCCAAAATTGGCTCCTTCGTGTACCAACTCAACAAACTCGTAAACCTCAAAACCGATAAAACCAAGACCCAGGATCGCCGTCACGATTAACCAGTTAATTAATCCCTTCATGCTTCCTTTGTTCATGGCCAACACAGCCAGACCACTTGTGAAGCTGCTCGTGAGCAAGAGGAACGTTTCAATAATAACGCCCGTCATGTTAAACAGCTCTGCGCCACCCGGTCCTCCGGCTGTGTTGTTCCGAAGGACGACGAAGGTTGCGAACAAGGTACTGAACAGGATTACGTCCGTTACGAGGAAGATCCAAAAACCAAGCATCTTCAATTCTTGCGGATCGTGATGCCCGTGGTCATGATCATGGCTTTGGTGTGCTGCTGCTTGTGCCATTATACAGACCCCCTTATTGCCGCTTCCGTGCGTTTTACTTCATCCGCAGGGATATAGTAGTCGCCATCATAGGAGAAGAACGAACGGCAAATCATACAAATTGCCACACCGATCAACCCTGGAATATAGAAGAACGACCATCCGAATACGAACCCGAAACCTGCAATGAAAAAGAATACCGACATAATGAATGGAATCGCCGAGTTCTTCGGCATATGAATCGCTTCAATTGGCGGTTGCTTTCTGAAAATACCTTTTGCACGTTTATCTTTTTCTGCCCACCAGTCATCACGTTCTTCTACTTGTGGAATGGTAGCAAAATTGTACTCCGGTGCAGGTGAAGGAATCGACCATTCCAACGTATGGCCACCCCAAGGGTCGCCTGTTGTATCCTTCAGCTTACGATAATTCTTGATGCCCAGAAGAATTTGAAGAACCTGGAACAAGAAACCAATCCCCATCAGGAATGCCCCAACGGTCGAAACGAGGTTAAGCGGCTGCCAGCCGGTATCCCAGCCATAAGTGCTCAGACGACGCGTCATACCCATCAGACCGAGAGAATATTGCGGAATAAAACATACATAGAAACCGATGTTCCAGAACCAGAAAGCCCATTTACCAGGCGTTTCAGGCAATGTGAAACCGAACATTTTAGGCCACCAATAGTACAGACCTGCCAAGTAACCGAACACTACACCACCAATCAGAGCGGAGTGAAAGTGAGCGATCAGGAAGTAACTGTTATGGAACTGGAAGTCAGCAGGCGCTACAGACAACATGACGCCCGTCAAACCAGCAATCAAGAAGTTAGGAATAAAAGCAATTGACCACATCATAGGGGTCTTGAATGTAATCTTACCCCGATACATGGTGAACAGCCAGTTAAATACTTTAACCCCTGTTGGTATTGCGATAACCATCGTCGAAATCGCAAAGAATGCATTAACATCTGCGCCTGATCCCATCGTGAAGAAGTGATGCGCCCAGGTGAAGAAGGACAAGATCGCAATAATGAACATGGCGTAAACCATGGACTTGTATCCAAACAATTTCTTTTTGGAGAATACACTGATGACCTCGGAATAAATACCGAAGGCAGGCAAAACTACAATGTATACCTCAGGGTGACCCCACATCCAGATCAAGTTGATATACATCATCGGGTTACCGCCGAAATCAAGCGTAAAGAAGTGTCCTCCTCCAAAGCGGTCAAGGAATAGCAAGGCTAAAGTAACCGTCAGAATTGGAAACGCGAAAATGATAATAACACATGATGAAAATACGGACCACGTAAAGACAGGAATCTTCATCCAAGTCATACCAGGTGCACGCATTTTAATGATAGTAACAATAAAGTTGATCCCTGTAGCCAATGAACCTATACCCGAAATCTGAATACCCCAGATATAGAAGTTCTGACCAACGCCGGGACTAAATTGCATTTCTGAAAGCGGTGGATAACTCAACCAACCTGCATCTGGCGAACCGCCGATAACGAAGGACAGGTTGAACAACATCGCTCCCATAAAGAAAAGCCAGAAGCTCAATGCGTTCAGGAAAGGGAACGCAACGTCGCGCGCACCAATTTGAAGTGGTACGGCAATGTTAAACAAACCAAACATCAACGGCATCGCCATAAACAAGATCATGATCGTGCCATGTGTTGTAAAAATCTGGTTGTAATGCTCAGGATGCAGTAGTGTAACATCCGGTGTAGCAAGTTGAACACGCATCAATAATGCATCCACGCCTCCGCGGAATAACATCAAGATGGCCGCAAGAATATACATAATACCGACTTTTTTATGGTCAACGGTAGTCAACCAGTTTTTCCAAAGCCAGCCCCATTTTTTGAAATAAGTGAGCACAAACACGATCCCGATCGTTGCTAGTGCGATGGAAACGTCCGCTCCATAGATCATCGGGTCTCCAGTAACGAAGAAAGTGGATGCAAACTCTTTTATTTTGTCAAGCATTGGGGGCCTCCTTCCCTGTAATCATTTAATGGTGTCCGCTCATATTCATATGACTCATGTCCATTGCAGCTTCATCTTCTGTATCGGACTTGGAAGAACCTTCTGTGGATGTGTGTCCGCCATGTCCAGCATGCGGGTTAGAAGCACCATCCACTACATACTTGCTTACAATGTCTTGGAACAAGCCATCTGGAATTGAAGAATACTCATCAGGTTGGGACAAACCTGGTTTTGCAAGCGCCAAATAGCCGTCTTTCGTCAGCGGCTTAGACTGCTTCTTGATGTTAGCGACCCAGTTTTTGTACTCTTCATCCGACTGAACCTCTACATCAAAACGCATTTGTCCAAAATGCTCACCGCTAAAGTTTGCACCCGAACCAAAGTATGTTCCTTCGTGGTCGGCCTGCAAATGCAGTTTCATTGCCATGCCTGACATGGTGTAGATCTGACCGCCCAATTGCGGAATCCAGAACGAGTTCATCGGGGCGTCGGCAGTCAGTTCAAAACGGACTGGAACACCTTTAGGAATGTGAATTTCATTGACTGTAGCAATACCTTCTTCAGGGTACATAAAGAGCCATTTCCAGTCCAGTGAAGTCACTTGAATGGTTACTGGCTTTTGTGTACTTGCCAACGGCTTGGAAGGCTCCAGCAAGTAGGTATATCTCGCAGTTATAACCGCAAGAATGCAGATAACGATGATTGGAATAGCCCACCATACGGTCTCCAGCTTTTTGCTGTCATCCCAATGAGGTTGGTACTTGGCTTTGTTATCCGGTGCGTCGCGATATCGCCAAATGATGAAAAAAGTCAAAATCATGACCGGTACAATCAGCAGTGCAGCCATAGACGTTGAAAGAATGATCAGCTCTTTTTGTGCTTGCCCAATAGGTCCTTTTGGATCGAAAACAACGTATTTTCCGCCAGCATAAAAACACGTCCAAATGAGCAATGCTACCGTGAGCACGGTCAAAACCAACGCAATAATCGCTTTTGGTTTTTTGTTCATGTTGTTCCCCTCTCCTTAAATAATAAATTACTCAAAACTTACGAACTCCTGTAATGTTGCCCTTATATAAGATAGCAGAAAAGCGGCCACTTTTTTTATTGTTAACAGAATTGTCGATTATTTGTCCGTTTTTTGTGAAAAACATCTCTAAAAATAAAATTTCTCTTGCAAATTCAAAATTTCTTATTAATACAAAGATGACATAATAAAAACGTTATTTGTGTATCTTAAAGAAGTTATATTAAAGAAAAAAGGGGACTCCTTACAGTTATCATCCTACACTGCTCGAAGCCCCACATTGTTGTTTTCGGTATATATTGCTTTAAATCATTTTTAAATTGTATTAACTGCGGCCGTTTTCCTGGTCTTCCTTCTTGCGTGCAATGACAAATGATTTCCCAACTAGAAAAATAAAAATCCCGGCAACAACGCAGCCAATACCTGTCATTAAATATATATTTCGATCAGTTAAATTACCTATATCAAGCAAAATAAGGATAATTCCTGCAATACAGGCGATCCAAGCGATAACAGATACCGTGCGGCTCATTTGGTTATCATTTGATCCTGATTTCCTAACATTCGAAGCCATACCCTCCACTCCCTCTGGTTTAAAATGGTTTAAAACGCCCTCGTCAGGTATTTTTTTCAGTATGCACACTTCTTATTTTTTTATTCCTGCTGTCTCTACATACTTGAAACAACCTGCATTCATCTTGGTTATTATTACCCCAGAGGGCCTCCTATTCAAACAAAAGGGAGCAGAGACAGGCGTAAATCTGCTTTATTTTCAAAACATCTCTTCGTTTAACGTCGGGTCTCCAACCAGTTATTACTTACTACATTTCGATACCAATAGTAACTTTCCTTCGGGGTGCGGACCTGTGTGCGGAAATCGACATGAATCATGCCAAATCTCATATTGTATCCCTCTGCCCACTCAAAATTGTCCATAAGTGACCATGCCATATATCCTTTGACATGAAGGCCGTCATGAATAGCCCGGTGTACCTGCACCAAATGCTGCTGCATATACGAAATACGACGGTCATCCTGAACCTTGCCATTCACGACATCATCGTTGATGCAAGCCCCATTCTCTGTGATATAAATATCGAGGTTACCGTATTTTTGCAAATAATGCAGTACCTCGTACAGCCCACGCGACTCCACTGGCCAACCGATATCCGTTACAGGTAGCCCCATATTGATTTCTTCAGATTGAAGGAACCCGGCTTCAGGATTAAAACGATTAACTGACATAGCATAGTAATTGATACCGATCATATCAATAGGCTCGCCGATAATATCCATATCCCCATCCTGAATAGGCACGGTGGCTCCCTGCTCCGCAAACCAGTCTACCAAAAACTGAGGATACGAGCCTTGATAAATAGGTTGAAGAAACCAGTCACTGTGCAGGGAAATGGTGCGCGCACAAGCGGCTTTATCTTCCTCAGATGTGCTGTAAGGAACAGCCCAGGAGACATTGGGAGCGATACCGATCTGGCCACTGGTGCCCAGCTCGCGGAAGCGGCGCACAGAAAGACCATGCGCAACTAGCAAATGATGTCCTACATCAATGGCTGTCTGAAGATTTGTCAGACCCGGGGCATGAACACCCAGCATATTGGATAAAAAGGCGATGCACCACGGTTCATTGAATGTTAGCCATTGGTGTATTTTACCGTGAAACTCGCGGAACATCGTTTCTGCAAACTGGACAAATGCTTGAATCGTGCGACGATTCTCCCAGCCTCCAGCATCCTGAAGCGCTTGAGGCAGATCCCAATGGTACAGTGTACAAAACGGTTCAATCCCATTTTCGTTCAACAAATCGACTACGCGATGATAATAGTCCAATCCTTCTTGATTGACTTCACCGTCACCATTGGGAAATATACGCGGCCAGGACACTGAAAAACGGTATGTACGAATGCCCAGCTCCTTCATTAGGCGGATATCTTCCTCGTAGCGATGATAGCTGTCACAAGCTACATTGCCGTTATCACCGTTGAATACTTTGCCAGGCGTATGGGCAAAGGTATCCCAGATCGACAAACCTCTCCCATCCTCCTCATAAGCTCCCTCGATTTGATAGGCTGCCGTCGCGGTCCCCCACATGAAGTCCTGCGGAAATTGAAAAATGGTCATTATGTCTCTTCCTCTCCTTTAATTATAATCGTATGTCCGTTCGTTATTTCCTGCTCTTTGGTAAAAATCCATGACAAAATGAATCCTCCGTACTCAGGATCAGGCAGAGCCTGACGAGCATCTGCGCTAAACGGATGTGCACTGCGAATCGTGCAGCTTCCTGCTGAGATGGATGTGGCCAGTTCAGCACGGACAAGCCGGGAACAGGACCATTCCATGCCAACCGTCATCCCGCCATGTCCCTTCAATCCACTGACCCGTCCCTTCGACCAGGCCGTTGGTAGGGCAGGCAGTAACGTCAGTTCTCCCGGACGGCTTTGTAGCAGCATTTCTGCGATCCCCGCCGTCGCACCAAAATTACCGTCGATCTGAAAAGGCGGGTGTGCGTCGAATAAATTAGGATAGGTCGATCGCGACAGCAACGTGCGAACATACCTGTGTGCGGCATCGCCATCTTCCAGCCGAGCGTACAGGTTAATCAACCAGGCACAGCTCCATCCGGTGTGCCCACCACCGTGATCAAGCCGTCGACGCAGCGATATACGGGCCGCCTCAGCCAGCTCCGGGGTATCACGGATGTGAATTTGTCGACCGGGGTACAACCCATATAGATGCGAGACATGCCGATGCCCAGGCTCCGCTTCCTCAAAATCGACAAACCATTCCTGTAACTGACCGTGACGGCCAATTTGATAGGGCATTAACCTGTCCCGTGTCTCCTCGCAACGGTTGCGGAACTCATCGTCTAATTCCAGCAGGTCCGCAGCTTGAATGCAGTTACCCAACAGCTCCCGAATCAGCGTCATATCCATGGTGGAGCCCATAGATATACTGCATTCCTCGCCGTCCGGCGTTTTGAATTTATTTTCAGGTGATGTGGATGGGGATGTCACAAGCCAACCCTCCGGGCCTTCCACGAGCCAGTCCATGCAAAAGGCTGCCGCCCCCTTCATGAGTGGATAAGCTTGTTCTGCCAAATAGGCTGTATCCAGGGTAAACAGATAGCGCTCCCATAGATGGGCGGTCAGCCATACACCCCCAAGCGGCCAAAACGCCCAACTGGCATGGCCCCCTGAAGGTCCAGCGTATCTCCACACATCTACATTGTGATGAGCTGCCCACCCTTGAGCACCATAATGGATGGAGGCTACCCTCCGTCCCGTGCGGGCAACTTCTCCAATCATGTGCAGCAATGGTTCATGGCACTCGGCAAGATTGCATACCTCGGCGGGCCAATAGTTCATCTGAGCATTGATATTGGTTGTATAATTACTGTTCCACGGCGGCTGCACCCGGTCATTCCAGATGCCCTGAAGATTGGCAGGCTGACTCCCCGGACGCGAGCTGCCCATGAGCAAATAGCGGCCATACTGAAATAACAGCACCTCCAGCCCCGGGTCGTCCTGACCTTTCTGATAACGTTCTAATCGCAGATCGGTCGGTAGAACGGAGTCGTCGGTTAAAGTATCACCTCTCAGTTCTAATACAACGCGGTCAAACAGCTTTCGGTGATCCTGTTCATGGCGTTGCCGCACCTGCTCACTTCCCAGCGAAATTGCTCCGTCTAAAATGACTTGACATGCTTCTGCTGACTCCGTTGCATCACTATTCGGCATAGTGTGAAATCCCCGAAATCCGGTAGCTGCTGCCAAATACACCGTGATTTTATCCGCGCCTGAGATGATCAGTGCTCCATCAGCACCCTTCGTCAAGGTTCCTCCCTCGGGAATAACCCTCGCCTGAACTGCAAAAGCCATCCCCAAATCATTTTCATAAACAACAGACTGTGGATGATCGCCGTGATAATTAGATTCCACATGACTGGGCGCTCGTCCAGTCAACGTAATAAAGTCCCCGGACGGCTCCTCGGATGGAGCGTCCTCCTTATCGCTATCCCATTTGGATGAATCACCAAAATGTATATCCTCTCCAACCTCGTCTTCACAAGGATGGAGGGAAGTGATGCGCACGGATGCATGGATCTTCCCAAGCTTATTCGCAGTCAGTGACACCATCATGACTCCATCTGGCGCACTGGCGATAACTTCACGGGTATAGCAGACTCCAGCACTCTGAAAAGTGACCGCTGCCGTTCCGGTCAGCAAATCCAGTTCCCGTTCATAATGTGCAATTTCCCCTAGGCCCTCCTGCGTAATCCACAAATCTCCCAAAGGCTGATAGGCTTCCGTATCGCGACCTAGCATATTCGCATTAATCAGTTGTTCCGCTTCCTTGTATTTTCCATCTGCAATCAGCTTTCTGACAGGCTGCAAATATCGCAATGCATCATACTGAACGCCGTCTCTGGGAAATCCGGACCAGAGCGTATCCTCGTTTAATTGCAAATGCTCCTCTCTGATTCCGCCAAATACCATAGCTCCCAGCCTTCCGTTACCGACTGGCAATGCTTCCTCCCATACCTCAGCAGGCTGGCGATACCATAAACGCAGGGACTGTGGTCTTTCGCTTTTCGTCACATCAAACCCTCCCCTATCAAGATCAAACAGAGCGCTAATCCCGTATGGACCACAAGGACAAGCGCTCTGTCATTCCGGCATTCAAAATTTCGTTAAAAGCAGTCAGCTATTTAGAAGCCTTGCCACTCCATAACTCCACTCTGTCCTTCACCAGTTGCGTGTATTGCTGTTCCATTTGGACAGCTCCGGCGGCATCCAGTTCTTTAATCATGTTGTCGTATACCGTATCAAAATTGGAAGCCGGTGCTAAAATAGCTTCCGGTATACGTTTGCGGATAATGTCTGTCGTTTTTTTGAATGTAACGTTATAGCTGGATTCATTGTCTGTTGTCAGGTTATAGGCTGCGCCCCAAGGCTTTACATCAAATTCTTTCTTGTCCGGGAACAGATCTTTCCACGTTTTTACGCCATACGCTTTAAGTGATTCTTTCTCCGGCTTCGAATAAGCCGCGATAATTTGTTCCGGGAATTTGGCAGTATAGTAGTTACCTGTAGGGTCCTTCACGCCGTCACCATAGTGTCCGCTGATGAGCGTGTACAAATCTATACCCGTAGATTTATTGAAGTTGGTTGTATTGTTCGTTTTTTGTTCCAGTACATCAGCAGGAATGACGCGTTTGCCGTCTTTAATTTCATAATGCTTGCCTTCGATCCCCCAGTTCACTAGCACCTGTCCTTCATCGGAAGCTAAATAATCAAGAAATTTAATAGCCCGCACCGGGTCCTTGCAATTTTCTGTAATACCTACTCCATAACCGGACGTGAAGCCCGTATCCTGAAAGGAACGATCCTTGTATTCCTCCGAAAGTGTAACTGGAAAATGCGCGTAGCTGGATTCGGATTTACCTGACGCTTTTAACGCATTTTCGGCATCCTGATAACCCCACTCCTGGTCGATCAGACCGAGGACACGGCCGCTGGCAATTTTGGATTTGTATTGATCACTTTTTTGCACAAATGAATCTTTATCGAGCAGTCCTTCATTGTACATGTGGTTCAACCAACGGAAATATTCCTTTTCTTCCGGACGTTTGTAATGAAGCTTCGCTTCAAATGTTTTGGGATCAATAAAATATTCACCATCATCCGGCGCTCCAGTCGTCTGGAAGGCAGGATTTGTTACGGTAATCATAATTCTCCAGTCGTCTGCATCCAACGTGAGTGGGATCGTTTTTTTGCCATTGATCGTCGGATGTTTGGCTGCATAGGTTTTGAGTACGTTTTCATAATCCTGTAGCGTTCTTACCTTTGGATATCCTAGCTCCTTGAGCACCTTATGCTGAATTTCAAATCCCCCCGTCGCGTCAAAACTCTCCTGTCCCACACCTGCATACGTAGGAAGGACATAGATGGATTGATCTTTATTACTGTATTTCAAACGATCCATATAGGGTCCATATAGCTTTTTGAGATTGGGTGCATGATCGTTGATCAGATCTGTCAGATCAATCATGGCCCCCGCATCCACAAGCTTGTTAATATTCGCTTTAGGAGAAACCAAGTCCGGGTATTCTCCACTTGCTGCCATCAAAGCAATTCGGTCATCTCCACCTCCACCGCTGACATCAAATTCCGCATTCAAGGTTACACCTGTTTTCTTGGTGATTTCCTTGCCTATTTCATCCTTCATTCCATTCCATTGTGGGCTTGTATCTGCTCCGAAAAAGCTAAACGTAATCGGGTCTGTGCCGCTGGATGTGCCTTCCTTCGCTGCTTTATCGCTTCCTCCACAACCTGCGAGTGCGGTAAGGGACACCGCGAGCAAGGGAATCAGTGCAAATCTGGACCAGTGTTTTTTCATGTATAAATCCTCCTATATTCCTATGATGACTTCTCCTGCAAATAACTGCTATTTTACTACCGGAATCCTGTCTTTTATGATTTCACTGCCCCCAGTGTCATCCCGCCTACAAAATATTTTTGCAGGAACGGATATACCATCAGGATGGGGAGCGTAACCGTAATCGTGATTGCCATTTTAATCGACTCTGGTGAAATTTGAGCCATTTGCTTAGCCATATCGTTACTATTCGTCATACTGGAGCCGCCTTGCTGCGTACTTTGCAGTATCTTCATCAGCTCATACTGTAGCGTCGTCCATTGCGGCGCCCCACCATTATACAAATACGTATCAAACCAAGCATTCCACTGACCTACTGCCAGAAAAAGAGCAATCGTTGCCAATACTGGTTTGCACAGCGGCAAAATAATTCTCCAGTAAATCGTAAAATCATTCGCCCCATCGAGTTTGGCAGACTCCTGTAGCGCATATGGCAAACCGTCCATAAAGGAACGAATGACAAACACGTTAAATGCGCTAATTAAGCCTGGAAAAATGTACACCCAAAACGAACCCAGCAGATGCAGATCACGCATCAAAATAAACACGGGCACCATCCCGCCAGAAAAATACATCGTCAACGCCAAAAACGTAGAAATAAACTTACGAGCGCGAAACTCGACCCGACTCAATGTAAAAGCAAGCATAGACGCGCAAATCAATCCGAGTACTGTTCCGACCAAAGTACGAAGAATAGATATTTGCAGTCCCTGAAGAAGGCCATCGTACTGGAAAATCGTTTTGTAATTTTCGAGCGTAAATTGGCGGGGCCATATATAAATTCCACCGCGAACCGTGTCCGTTGAATTGTTCAGGGAAATCGCAAGTACGTTCAGAAACGGGTACAGCGTCAACACCACGATCAGAGCCATGAGGATATAATTGAACAGGTCAAACAGCTTCTCAGACCGGGTAGCATTAAATGCCTTATTCGTCATTTCGCTTCTCCCTCCCTACATGATGCTTTCTTTGGTCAGTTTTTTGAATATACCGTTCGCCGTAAACAACAGCAAAATGCTAACCAGTGAGTTGAAAATACCAATTGCCGTCCCATAAGAGAAGCGACCCAAATTAATCCCGTAATTGAGCGCGTACAGATCCAACACCTCGGAATAATCCGTCACGAGACTATTGCCAAGCAAGAACTGCTTTTCAAAACCATTGCTCACCAGATGCCCAATCGCCATAATGAACAGAACGGCAATCGTCGAGCGGATACCCGGCAGTGTAATATGCCACATCTGTCTCCAGCGGCTCGCTCCATCCACGCGCGATGCTTCATACTGTTCTTGATCAATTCCGGTGATTGCAGCTAAATAAATAATCGTATTCCAACCTGTCTCTTTCCATATGTCGGAAGCGGTTACAATGTACCAGAACCAGCTCCCCTTTGCCATGAACTGAATCGGCTCATCCACAATATGAAGCGCTACCAATATATCGTTGACAATGCCTCCGTCAATGGACAGCATTTTCGTGACCAATCCAGCCACAACTACCCAGGATACAAAATGCGGGAGGTAGGATATCGTCTGCACAAACCGTTTGAACAGCATTCCCCGCAACTCGTTTAACAGAATTGCAAAAAAGATTGGTACGACAAAACCAAATATAATCCCCATCAGGCTCATCGCCAGTGTATTACGTAATACTAGATAAAATCGTTCGTCCTGAAATAACTCAATAAAGTTATTCAGCCCTACCCATTTCTGGTCCGTAAAGGATTTGGCTGGCTTATAATTTTGAAACGCCATCGTCCAGCCCCAAAGCGGAAGATAGCTGAAAACAAACACCCATATGACGAAAGGAATGGACATAAAATAAAGATACTTTTGCTGCTTCACACTGTCCCACAAGCCTTTTCTACCACGTTCAGGCTTCGGGCCGCGAGCCTTGCGTGGTCTTCCACGATTGGATTCAGGAATCACAGCACCATTGTTGGAAGCGGTTTCAGTTGAAGATTCCATAACAAGCTCCTCCTCATCTCTAGATACTATTATCATACTTTGCTGGCTTGGAAGCGGGTACCCGACGAATTAGGAGAAAAATCAGTTCAAAATTAGATATATGAGGGGTCTCTATGCCTTCCAAGCATAACTTTTTTGCGGATTCCAAACAAAATCGATCCTATAGTGAAAGATGACTAAAATTGTATTGGGGTTTACATTATAATCAAACTTGACAAACTTATTGGATGGAGGAGACTTTATGGAAACTAACGTAATAACATTACCTCTTTTTCATGTTGCAGGTTACAGAATCGAAGCCAATATTAATGAATTTGAGTCTGGTCTTGGCAAGAGCATCTATCATTCATTAATTGAAAGAAAAGATGAAATTCGGGACAGGAAAAATGAGAATGTAATTTTAATGCAAATTTATCCCATGAAGCCTGATTTTAATCCTCAGGTAGATAAGTTTACAAATATAATCTGTTATGAAATAAGTAAACTAGGTGAGGTTCCATTAAATATGATAAGTCATACTGTAAATGAAAGTAAGTATGTAACTTTCACACATAAGGGGCTCGAATCGGAGCTTGATCATTCGTATGACTACATATATGGCCAATGGATTAAAGATACCGGAAATGAACCGAAGGATTACGATTTTGAAATTTGGGGTGAGAAATATAATCCAGAAAGTTCAGACAATGAGATTGAATTATTTATAGCATTGAAATGAGCAAGACACAACAATAGCCCCCAGCACAAAATGTGTTGAGGGCTATAAGTTTGCTTAGGTCATTCTATTCCTATTTCATAGACTCGGATGATCCAGCTCATACAGGTTGCGGTATCGGGGCTGCTCCTGCCAAAGCTGTTCATGACTGCCCCGCATGGAAATGGTGCCCTGCTCCATAAAGATCACCTCGTCCATATGCTCCATTCCTGTCAGATGATGCGTGATCCAGATCAATGTTTTGCCTTTCAGCACACGAAACATCGTCTGCATGAGTTCATGCTCTGTCAGTGGGTCAAGTCCCACTGTTGGCTCATCCAGCAAAACAATCGGGTGATTTTGCAGCAAAATCCGCGCCAGTGCAATTCGCTGTTTTTCTCCACCGGAAAAACGAAGCCCCGTCTCCTGCATTCGGGTATCGTAGCCCTCCGGCAAAGAATCAATTAGAGTTCCAAGCCCTACCTGCTCTGTTACTGCACGAACCTCATCCAGCGTAGCATCGGGTCGTCCCAGCCGAATATTGTTCGTTACCGTTGTATCGAATAAATACGGCTGCTGGTTTAGCACCGCAAATAAACTGGAGTATGCTCCACCTGTATATACGGGAATCCCTGCGACAGTGACGCTACCTTCATCAGGCTGCAATGCTCCCTGAATCAGGTTCAGCAGCGTGGACTTGCCCGCACCACTGCGGCCAAGCAATGCAACCTTGCCCCCCTGCGGTACGTGTAGGGAGATATTACGCACGCTCCATTCCTGCGTTGCCGCATAGCGGTAGCTTACGTTGTTCAGCAGCAGGTCTCCTCCGAGGCCCAATCGCATAGCGGTAGCCTGTTCCTCTAGAATGTCTGCTGTTCCGCCTGCTCCCGGTGTAGGTGTGTCTTTCTCCGAATCCTTTAACCGTCGAAGTGAATCCTGATACTCCGGTGCATGAACCACCGCTTCTCCAGCGCGAACGAAGGCATCCAGCAATGGAAAAGCCACAAGGGCAAAGGATGCCAGCCATGTGGCTTCTATACGATTCTGTGCTACCAGTCCCCCGGCCCACACAGTCATAATCACAATCCCGCCGCCTACAACGCATTGTGCGATCCAATGAGAACGCCACTCACTCCGGCGAAGTGAATTCTCCATCACGGTAGCCCTATTGTGCCGTTGTGTAAAGGTACTCAGGAAATGCCCAGTCCGTCCGCTCAGCACCAGGTCACTCATGCCGAACAGAGCATCCGTCAGCTCCTGATAGGCTTTACTCCGTTCCTGCTTGAACATTCGCCGTTTGGCGAGTGAGGTCCATAGTGAGATAGCTGGGGCAATAAAAAGCAAAAATCCGCCATATAGCGCCATGAGCAAGGCAAAGGTTCCGTCCATCCGTCCGAGCGCCGAGATGCCTGCTGCATAAATCAGCAAAGCCGATAGCGCAGGCAGAACTAGCTTCAGATAGATGTTTTGAAGCTGCTCAATATCCTCTGCCAGCAATCCTAATAGATCCCCTGTACGGAATTTGCTGCGAATCATCAGCGCCTGCGGTTCTACTGCCCGATATAAGCGTACCCGCATACAGGACACCAGACGCAGTGCGGCATCATGTCCTACCAAGCGCTCCAGGTACTGAATAACCGCTTTACTAAAGCCAAATGTTCGCACAAGCACAATTGGAACGTACACCATTAATATATTTTCCGGTTTTAAGGCCGAACGGGTAATCAGATGACCGGACGTAAAGAGCAACGCGCCCGCACATCCAATGGCCAGCGCGCCCAAAAGAGCAGCTACCAGAAAGGCCCAAAAATATTGTCTCAGATACGTCACAAACCAGCCTTGTCTGCTATTGTCCGTTACTCTCATATCGTCCGTTCCCTCCTTCCGATATCCCCGTCAGCAATCGGTAATATGCTCCCTTACGGGCAATCAATTGCTGATGGGAGCCTACTTCTTCCAGGCGACCTTGATCCATCATCCAGACACAGTCCATTTCTGGCATCCAATGAAGCCGGTGGGTGGCAAGAAACATTCTCTTATGTTTCAAAACCGATAAAATCGTCTGTTTTAGCTCCCATTCTGTCTCAATATCCAGATGGGCCGTAGGCTCATCCAATAAAACGACCGGACGATTACTGAGCAATGCCCGCGCCAATGCAATCCGTTGCGCCTGCCCTCCGCTCAGTGTCCGACCTGCTTCACCAATGGGCTCATTCAATCCACCCGGAAGACCGTCTACCAGTTCACGCAGTCCAACCGCGTCAATCGCCCACTCTATCTGCTGGTTGGATGCCTCCGGTTCATAAAAGCGGATATTATCTGCCAGAGAAGCGCTAAACAGGTATGGATGCTGTGGAATATAGGCAATATGCCGTTGCCATTCAGCTTTGGCATCCCCAGCCAATCCGCATCCATTCAGGAGTAGCTCGCCTGAAGTCGGATCAGCAAAGCCGCCAAGCAGACTAAGCAGCGTCGTTTTACCTGCACCGCTAGCCCCAACGATGCCGATCATGTTCATGTGCGGTTCAACATGTGCAGACACATGTTCAAGCCGGGCGGAACCGTCTTCATTAAGGAGGCACACATCAGACAGCTCGAGACTATCCTGTCCCGTGATGTCCAATCCTTTATCGTTAGCTGCTTGTTTATTCGGCTTGGTCGCATCATCTTCTGTACTGAGAATGGAGCGTATTGCTCCCCAAGCCTCCTTACCATCCAGTGAAGCATGATAGTCTGATCCCAATTGGCGTATGGGCATAAAATATTCTGGTGCCAGAATAAGCACCGCAAGCGCTGCCTCCAGACCCACCGAGCCACTAATCAGGCGCAGCCCCAAGCCTACCGCGACAAAAGCGACCGATAGCATACTAAAAAAATCGAGGGCAAATGAGGAAAGAAACGCTACCCGCAGCGTGCGCATCGTTGCTGTGCGGTATTGGTCGCTGACCTTCCCAACCGTTTCCCCATGCTCTTGGCTACGACCCAAAAACCTTAGTGTCTGAAGTCCACGTAGCGAATCCGTGAAATGGTGAGATAACAAACGATAGGAACGCCATTGCTTGTCTGCCTGCTTCCGCGCTGCCAAGCCGAGCAAAATAAAGAAGCCCACCAGAATCGGCATCGTAGTCGTCAAAATTACACCTGAAATGACATCCAATGTGAAAACATACACAAGCACAAGTATAGTTACAGCCATCATGTCAATCATTCGAGGAATGGACAGTTCCAAATACGTGCGAAAACGATCCATGCCGTCCAGCGCTAGCGTCACCAACTTGCCGCTGCCTTCCTGCGCTGCAAAACCCGGCCCCCGTTCGAACAAACGTGCAAGCAGACGCTCCCGTAAGGAAGCGCCTGAAGCTTCGGCAAAACGGCCGGCTGTCCGACGTTGCAGCCAGATCATCGTATGCCTCATTGCAAAAGCTGCGAAAAACAACGCCAGCGACGGCCAAGCCATCACCAGCGGATTTTGTTCAAACAAAATCGTAACAGCCTTTGCCAAGAAGACTGCTTGTGCAATCACAGCAGCCCCCTGGAGCAGGGAAAGGGCAGCCAGTAGCAGCATTACTGGCCGAATGCCCTTTAATTCTAACCATGCCTTATCCATTAGTATTCCAAATGATCCTTCTCACTGAGACGCTTATGGAAAACAAAATAGCTCCACGCCTGATAAGCCAGCACAAAGGGTAAAAGCGTTGCTGCAACAATCGTCATGGCTTTCAGTGTGTAATGACTGGAGCTTGCATTATAAATCGTCAAATCAAAAGCACTGTTAATCGAGCTCACCATAAATCTTGGGAACAAACCAACGAATAACGAAACGAAGGTCAGCAAAATCAATGCACCTGTCATCCCGAAGGCCCATCCTTCGCGGCGCTGCTTCAGGAAGTACCACGTCAGCACATAGGCGACAATTCCCACTGCTACCGCAGCATACATAAAGGGACCGCGACGTGCAAATAAATCCGTTGCAAAATAAGTCCATACCACCATGCCAGCGAGTAAAATGCCCAATACCGGAAGAAATTTGGACGCAATCACGCGAGCACGATCCCGTACTTCTCCAATCGTCCGCAGGGAAATGAACGTCAGCCCATGCATTAGGCACATTCCGACCACTGTCAGTCCAATCCATACGGTGTATCCATTGAACACATCGGAAAATCCAGCTTTCAAATCCATGTTTTGCTGAATAGGTACACCTTTCACCAAAGCCGCAAAAGCCATACCGAACAGCATCGGCGGTAGAAAGCTACCAATCAGAATGCAGGCATCCCACGTTCCTGTCCACCATTTCCCTTCAGCCTTGCCGCGGAACTCAAAAGAAACTCCACGCAAGATCAAACCTAGCAAAATAAAGACAAATACCAGATAATATCCGCTGAACATAGTTGCATAAAAATGCGGGAAAGCGGCAAACATCGCACCTGCTGCTGTAATCAGCCACACTTCGTTGGCATCCCAAAATGGACCAATCGTATTGATCATCAAACGTTTTTGTTGGTCATTGCGCGGTACCAATCCCGTGGCCATCCCCACGCCAAAATCAAAACCCTCCAGAAAAAAGAAACCGGTAAACAACACTGCGATCAATAAGAACCATAAATCATTTAGCGTCATTATTGTCACCCCCTTGGGCAAATGGATCATGAATTACCGTTTGCTGATGTGGCTCGATATCTGGACCTTTGCGAGCCGTACGGTAAAACAGAAATGCCAGCACACCTGTTAAAATTAAATACAATGTGGTAAATGAGATGAACGAGAACAGCACTTCTCCTGCCACAACCGTGGGCGAAACAGAATCTTTTGTTTGAAGCAAACCAAATACAGTCCACGGTTGGCGACCTATTTCGGTCATGATCCAACCAGCAGTATTCCCAATGAATGGAAGGGATATCCCCCATATCATAAGACGGAAGAACCAGCGATGTGAACCTTCCAGCTTTTTACGGAACGTCAGGTAAGTACCGTATAAAGCGAGTGCAATCATGCCACATCCCGCCGCAATCATAATACGGAAGCTCCAGAACGTGGTACGTACTGGCGGGATATAATCGCCCGGACCATAGGTTTTTTCATATTCTGCTTGAAGCTCATTCATACCAGGCACAGAGCCGGAAAATTTACTATAAGATAGAAAACTCAGAGCAAAAGGAACTTTAATTTCAAAGGTATTTTCCTTCTTTTCAGGATCAATACCCGCGATAACTGTCCAAGGAGCGGGGTCACCGCTGTTCTCCCATAAGCCCTCACTGGCAGCCATCTTCATCGGTTGTGTTTTCACTAAATATTGAGCCTGACCATGACCAAACAAAGGAATAGCAATGGCACTGATTAAGGCAACAATAATGCTCAATTTAAAAGAAGGTTTAAAAAAGTCCATATTCTTTTTGTGCATCAGCTTCCATGCACTGATACCCGCGATAAGAAATGCCCCCGTTGCAAAAGCAGCAAACAACGTATGCGGAAATTCCCATAACAGTTGTTCATTCGTTAACAGAGCAGCAAAATCTTTCATTTCTGCACGTCCATTTTGAATCTCATATCCTACTGGACGCTGCATGAATGAATTAGCAGCTAGAATCCACAATGCCGATAGCATCGTACCGATAGATACCAGCCACATACAGATTAAATGGACCGTTTTGGACAATCTTTCCCAACCGAATACCCATAATCCGATAAAGGTCGATTCCAGGAAAAATGCAAGCAGCGCTTCAATCGCCAGCGGCGTACCGAATACATCACCGACAAAACGGGAAAAGTCCGACCAATTCATCCCGAACTGGAATTCTTGCAAAATCCCGGTGACTACGCCCAATGCAAAGTTAATCAGCAGAAACGTTCCCCAGAATTGAGCCATTTTTTTGTACAAGTCATTTTTTTTGATAACATACATAGTCTCCATAATTGCCACCAATAACGACAATCCAATGGAGATCGGCACATAAACAAAGTGAAGAATCGTTGTGGTTGCAAACTGCAACCGTGCCAAATCCAATACGTCCATGATGTTGCTCCTCCCCCTGCACTTCTCTTAACATTGATTTATAGTGTCTGTAATCTGAAGTCTTCTACATTTGTGATAGTATTCACATTCTTACATATGCAGCGGTCACTTTTTAGAAAATGACTCACTCAACTACCTTCACCATGGTTGTCATGATCCGGCTTCAGATTATCCCCATTATATAGAATAAATTTAAATGAAATAGAATCGAAAATGTGAACATCGTGTCAAATATGTGTCATAACGATGGCGATTTGATGAAAACGGCCTAAACTACATAATAAATGTGACATTTTCGATTGATCTATCCATTTATCCGCCATAAAAAAGAGCCTCTCTTCGTTCGGAGGTCGTACCTCCGACATCTGTAAGAGAGACTTCATAGCGTTAAACCTAGGGATTCTATCAACAGCCATCTGTTCCTCCGTTCTTTTGAACCCGATTACGGTAGGAGGAAGGTGACATTCCAACATACTTTTTAAATTTACTATGAAAATAATCTGCATTCGCATATCCTACGCGTTCCGCCACCTGGTGCACCTTAATTCCTTGAGCAAGCAATTCTCTTGCTCGCTCAATCCTCACCTTATCCAGGTAGGCATTAAAGGCCTCGCCAGTATGACTTTTGAACAGTTTGCCCAAATAGCCACTATTGTAATTGAACATATCTGCCAGTAACTCCAGTCGCAAATTTTCATCATAATGACTATGTATAAAGTCAATCATTTGTTTCATGATGATGCCCTTGCCACCAGATTCAGTCTGGCCAATCCATTGCAACACATGCTCCAGCGAGTGATCCACCAGCTCGCCCAATGTGGAATAAGCATATACATCGGTTATAAAGCTGGAGTGCTCCTCCAGCACGGTTCGGCTGTGATCCTGTCCAGCTGCATACTTGTTCAACGCCAGTGTGAATGTTTGGGCGAACGCCGCCTTGATTGCAGATTCTGTGCGATAAATCCGTGGAAATTGGCCTTCCATATCCTTAATGACACGGGTTGCAGCTTCACTATTAGCCATATCTAGCGCATAGTACAGCTTTTCTGCATAACGTATGGGATCATCTGTGGCACTATCAGACGCTCCACTCCTTTCAGTCTCGACTGTCTCCAATTCGTGTAAGTCTCCGGAAAGCATGACTCTTTCTGCCCGGAACAAAAACGTACGCTCCAATAATTGTAGTGCCTGCTCAAAAGATCTGGGAATGTCGTTAAGAATGGCTACAGAATCACCGGCAGCCACATAAATTTCCGTAGCCCACGGCTTTAGCTCCTGTCGCCAAGCAGCCAGTAACTGAACAGCATCTTTCTCCGTTTTTAACGTGGCGGGAAGCAAAAGACCCATATATATTCCAGCCTCAAACACGATACCTCTGCCCTGCTCATGGCACAATTCTGTTAGCCGCTGCTTTGCTGCCGCCAGCCGAGCTTGCCGATCCCAGTCAGGAATACGTAAATCCAGCAGAATAACCTGATAGCTACTCCAGTCCAAGGCTGGTAACGCGGGCTGTTGTCCATGTTTTCCGTTACCGCTTTGATGTTCAGCTTGCTTGGATGCTCTGTGAAGAGAATCACTGCTTTCCACAGCATTACGAGCATGCTCTCGATGATCCGGAAACAATAGTGCTTCGATCCAATTACGCTCATGGGAAGGCGGACTCCCCCATTTGCCGTCTTCTTTCTCGTCCTCAATGTTTTGCCGTACCCGTTTCAACTCTGTCGTCATTTCTTCCTCATCAACTGGCTTCAGTAGATAGCCATCCACCCCGAAGCCCATGGCTTGCCGTGCATAATCAAAGTCTGCATATCCGCTTAATATGAGAAAATGAAACGGCTCTCCGTTCTTTTCACGTATGCTTCGTATGACCTCCAGTCCACTCATCCCGGGCATACGAATATCTACAATGACCAGCTCCGGTCGATGCTCTCCGAACTTATCCAGAGCCTCGCGTCCGTTCCCTGCCGTATCGACAATACGGAAGCCACAATTCCCCCAGTCAATAATGGAGGACAATCCTTCACGAATCGCAGGCTCATCATCTACAATCATTGCTTTATACATTCGACTCTTCCCCCCTTGGTATGGAAAAGTATACGGTTGTTCCTTCTTGTAATGCGCTTTCAATATGCAGTCCATAACGTTCGCCGTACATCAATGTTAGACGTTGATGTACATTACGCAGGCCAATACTGCTTCCTTCCGGCTCTTCCGTCCCCCTGATCCGAGCTAGCAGACGGGTCAGTTGCCCAGCTTCCATGCCAATCCCATCATCTTCTACTTTAATTTTTAGCTCTCTTCGTTCTATTGCAATATCTACCTTCACGGTAACTGGCTCTTCCTTATTTTCCAGGCCATGAATGACTGCATTTTCCACCAGCGGTTGTATGATTAAGGGAGGAATCGACAGGTCCGTCGCGCTTTCTTCCAAATTCACTTCATAAATCAAACGATTTCCAAATCTGAACTGCTGAATTTGTAAATAGGATCGCACCATATCCAGCTCCTGTAGTACCGTCGTTTTACCACTGCCAATCTCCAGATTCCGGCGCATCAGCCTGCCAAGCAAACGCACCGTCGTTGCAATTTCCGCTTCCCCATTCAGATGTGCTTTCATTCGAATGGATTCTAACGCATTAAACAGAAAATGCGGATTAATTTGGCTAGCCATCATTTTTAGCTTGATATCCTTTTGTGCCAATTCTAGTCTGTTGTTATGCTCACTCGTCTCATAGACCTGCGCCATGAGTTGGCGAATACTGTTCACCATATAGTTGAAACGGCGGGATAAATCCCCGATCTCGTCCCTTCCCTCCACACTCGATACCACATGAAAATCGCCCGCGGCTACCTTACCCAGTTCATAGCTCAACCGCTGTAGGCGTTTGGTAATCAGCCAGGAAATGATGGTGATCAGAATCAGTGCCATAACCAGCACCGCAAGAACACATAGAGCACCAATCAAGCTAATTCGGTTGGCTCCCTGTACAATATGCTCCGTCGAAAACACTGAAATAATCGTAAATCCGCTCACACTGGAGGCGGGCAGCAGCTCATCCACGATGATGTTGGAGGACTTTCCGTTGATTTTCGCTTCATATATTCCCTTACCCGCACGCTGAACATCAAAGCCCAAATGTAAATCTCCCAACGTCTGACCCACCGACTGCGGACGAGTAGCTGCGACCACAATACCATTACGATCTGCAATCAATGTTTCAAAGGGCTCCTTGCTCAGCATATGATTCAACTCGGTCTGACTCAGCGATATCATCAGAACTCCCTTGGTATTGTATTCGGGAAATGGAATTTGCCGTACCAGGCTCAGGCGATTAACCGGGTTATCTTCCTTATCCTGAATGTAAAACCAGTTAATCGCCGTCCCCTTCAAAGCCGTTTGGAACCACTGCTGCCGCTCAATGTTAGAGTCCACTGGAATAAACTCCAGATTATTGACAAGCGTCGGATTGTACGAATAGAACCGGATGGTAGCAATCTCTCTATATTGCTGAGTATACTCATTAAAATCCTTGTATTGATGATACGCATTCATCAGCTCCACCATACCCGGATACCGTCTGTTCGCCATCTCCCTCAACCTCTTATCGAACATGAGCCCATTTGAAATATCCGTTGGCACACGCAGTAAATTTGCCGTCTGGCTCTTGATCTTTTCCACATTGTTTACTGTCTGGGCAATTGCACTATTCAATGCCTGCTCTCGCAAATAAAAAGTAACGCAGCCGCCTACCACCAGCACCGGGATCATGACAATCAGTACATAGGAGAACAGCAGCTTATTCCGCATACGCATATTATTCATCAGAAGCCGTACTCCACGATTCATGTCATCCCTCCCATAAGATAAGCGCTTACATTTTTGTGTATTTTCACATCCTCTATCACGAGCTACATGTTTCCAGTTTAAAGCTTCGTAACCTCTATATCCATATTTTTTTGCAAAATTAAAAAAATGTGGCGAACGGAGTCACCACACTTTACGGATCATGAGCTATTTACGTACAAAAGGTTCGATATGCACTCCCTGCGGCAGCTTGTGCGGATCTTCCGGATTGATACGGTCATAGAACATAATACCGTCCAAATGGTCCATTTCATGCTGTACTACAATCGCTGCATAACCTTTGAAAGTCAATAGCTCCTGTGTTCCGTCTGGCAAATTGGCCTTAATACGAATTTTTTCATAACGAGGTACATATCCGGCTACGTACCGATCTACAGACAAGCACCCCTCACCTTGTTCCAAATAAATCATGGACGTGGAGTGGCTGACCAGCTTCGGATTAAACAACGCATACTCTACCGTTTTGTCCCCATCTTCATAATAAATAGCGCACATTCTTTTGTTCAAACCTACCTGGTTCGCAGATAATCCCACACCCGGGCGCAGTTCATAGCGGGTAGCCAGCTCTTCATTTTGGCTATTTTTCAGATAATCCAGCATCCATTGCATCTGTTGAAGATCCTCTTCAGACAGTGGCAAGCATACCGGATCAACCTTCGTACGCAAAATAGACTCCCCTTCACGCACGATATCCTTCGTGAGAAGCATGTCCATCGATTGATTACTCATTCGTCAGCCTCGATTCATTAAAATAAATATACTTTCATGTTATTCAGCAAAAGTTAGGGGAGTTCCCAATATTCCTACACGTTTTATCCCATAAATTATATCTATTCATGAAATGAATTGTCAAAATGAAGCGGTATTTAAGTCATTAAATATTCATTGCCTTAATGGTTTATCTAATTAACAATTATACTTATGCTCTATATAGCACAAAACGAAAAACCTCCTTAACCAATGAAGTGGTCAGGAGATTTTTTGCCGTTATCATACCTTTGAAATTAATCATACGTATCTTTTCTTACTATTAAGATGGCTGCTCTAACGCACTTGGAGCTTCACTAAACAGCTGCGCCTTTGGATTCGGCTGTGTCCAGGTATTATAATATTGCGAGTTCTTGCCGTAGGAATTGTCAATGACAACGTGCGGCATATCAAGCAGACAGGCCAGAATGTGACCGTGCAGCCGTGAAGTGCGAACCTCGCGGTAAGAGCTGAACAGCGTAACCGCTTTGTTCATGAGATGGTCTGTGTACTTGTACCAGAACGTACGTGTAGGCAACGGTCCACCGATTTTCTTATCCAGTCGATAAAACTTCTGGAAATAAACAATTCCCTTCACTTCCAGCGGAGTGAACAAAGTATCCCAGTCCAGCCGGTGAGCGGCATCTGCCTCGTCATCGAACTTCTTTTGTCCACCCACCGTTTCAATATCAGTCCGCAGGAAATACAATACATCCTTCACTGTTTCCGTAGTCGGCTTCAATGGCCAGAGCTGGTGCGCCATATCAGGGCATAGTGTGATACTGCACTGGTTCAGCTTGTCCTTAGCCCACTGATAAGAGCGTGTATCCCGCACAAACATATGTAGATCCGGATGAGCATTAAACAGGGCAGCGACCTCATTAGCCTTCTGTTCAGATTGAAAGTGGATCGTTTGCGGCATAATTACAATTCGGTGGTCAGGGAAATCGCGAACGATGCGTTCCCGCAAATTTTGGTGATTTGAATAGAGATCGCCGAAGTTGCCGCCGCCGTGGCACACGATAATCCAGTCACCCGGAATTTGAAGCTGATCGGGAATATCCATGGCGCTATAACGGGCACGGACACGGATGCCATTATCCTTGAAGAACGCCTCGGTGCCTTTCATGATGAGTACATCCCCACCGTTATTATAGACGGGATAGTCGACATAAATGATATTCGAACCTTGGGGGACTACGTCGAGAATGACGCTCAGCTTATTTTTCAGTTTAGCCATGGGATGCAAATTCGGCATCTTTCAGTTCTCCCTTCCTGCGCTTCTTTTGTATAGTCTGAATGACAAATGTAATATCACTTTTATCAAAAATGATCCGTGATAGCGGAACATTGAAAAACATGGGGAACGAGAACAGTGAGAATGCCAACCGTACACAAGCGCCTACAAGCAAAGCAATAGCAATGCCGTCCAGACCAAAGATCGGTGTACAAATAAAAAATAGACCGACGGTGATCGCATAGGCTACAATTTGCCGGAACAATACCAGTCCCGGACGTCCCAGCGCGTTAAAGGCCGAAGCCAGAATCCATGAGCCGCCACCAATGATACATTCCAGTGACAGCAGGTAGAACGTTAGCGATGCTTCCAGAAAAGCGGGGCCGTACAGCAAACCCAGCATATAGCGTCCAATGAAGAGAGCAGGCACAATGACGATTAGCATCGCAGCCATAGAGATGCGAAAAGCACGACCTACTGTTTCGACAATCTTGCTGTGCTCCATCCCCGTCACCTTAGGAAAAGTAACGTTAGTGACGGCATTTTGCACCACATTGAACACACGAGACAAGGCGTAGACAACAGAGTACAGACCGAACGCTTTGGGTGATAGCAGCGCCACAATAACGATTTTGTCCGTTTGTGTGGACAGCGTCCCCATCAGCTCCATCCCGTAAACCCTCGCTCCATAGCTATAATAAGGACGAAGCACTTGGCGGCTGGTAAATGGACGGAAAGCACGCAAATTCATATACTTGCGCAAACGGAGGAACGCCCATACTAGCGCAAGGAAACTCGCGGCAAAATTCACTGCTCCTGCCAGCTGCACATTGAGCAGGCCCATCAGCCACAGTGTCACCAGACCGATGAAATTCAGTAATGGGTAGTAAAACAGCAGGCCGTTATATACGCTAAATCGATCCAGCCCTTGCGACAATGCTGTCGTCAGCGCTGTAAGCACTGCCAGCGGTATGGCTGCCGCACAATAAAGCTGGGACAGCTGGATGATGTCCGCACCATAACCATTCAGCCACAGCGGCATGCATATCCAGGCCACCGCTCCCGCCAACAAGCTGGCAGGCAACTGAATCCAGAGTGACAACGCCAGTAGTTCTTCCGTCGTGCCTGTTTTCTTCTTGATGTTATAAATTAACGACGTTGGTAATCCGAAGCTCAACACACTGCCGATCAGCGTAGGCCAGAACAGAACTGCCGCCAGTTCTCCTTTCCCCTCTACTCCGAGCATACGTGCGGTCAGGATGGAAGTCAGGGTCGTGACGATTAGCACAAAAAAATTGTTAAAACTCGTGCGCATGATCGTTTTGGCGAGACTGTCACCCGTGAATACTTTCCTTGCTGCTGTCCATGTGCTCATGTTACGTCCAACTCCTGTTCCTTATTAAGCCTCTCGTCTCTATGCTCACATTGCGTCTTTTGACGCACCTCCATCAGCCTACCGTTTTTTTGGAATTGCGTTCAGGCAACTGTCCCCCGCCAACAGGCTCCTTTGGACTTGAAAAGATTGCTTTCAACGCTCTTCTATAGCCTTGAATGGCAGTATGATTTTTCTTGGGCTTTTCTCTCAAAATCTGATACAACGTCGTCCAGTATAGTGCTGCATAACCAATCGGCCCAGATCCCTCGTCACGCAGCAAATGAATATGATTCATCACCCGCATATAAGTAACCTGTTCCATATTGTCGCGTGAGGACGGCGATTCGTGATGAAGCAGCGTAAGCGCCGGGTTAATGTATAACGGACCACTTTTCATTGCGATGCGTGAAAGTAATAAATCCTCGCCTACGCTATAGCTTTGCAACCAAGGTACCGGCTCCAGACTGCGAATCGCCTCACGGCGAAATGACATATTGCAGCCATGGAAAAACTGGGTTCTAAACGTCTTCTTGGCCTTATGCCAGTTATACATCGAGCCGGACTGACCGCTGAGGGACAACCTCCCTTTGGACAAAGACTGCTGGAATGACAGCAAGCATCGAATTGTTCCCATGAAGCTGTTACTCATTCCCTGTGCAATACCGCCAACACCAGCGGCCTGCGGATAAGCCTCATAGGTACGCATCAACTCATTCAAATAGTTGCTCGGCAGCTCAACGTCATCGTCAAGGAACAAAATGATGTCACCCTGCGCAAGTTCAGCTGTCTTTACACGAGATAACCATAATCCCGGCTGCTCCTTGCGATGATATCGGTAGGTAATTCCCGCTCTGCCCAACTGACGCTCATAACGTTCCAGCACATGCTTTGGCAGTTCTCCGTCGTCAATAATCCATAGCTCGGTTTCACATGCCTCCGGTGCTCCCCCAATGGCAATTGAATTAATGCATCGGGTCAGATCATCAACCCGATTTCGGGTGCACAGAGCAATGGACAAGCTTAACATCATACTCCCCCTTTATCCTGTCAGTGTGTAAAGAAAACAGTTTACTGAACCGCCGGGCCTAAATATTCGTTATATTTTTGCTTGCGCGGGTTCAGAATGAACAACACCCCCTGCTTGTATCCATCTGCGGCATTAAAATTGCGACGCAGCGTTTCTTTGAGCATCAAGTAGGATAAGGTCCATAAAAGGGCTCCATACTGAATCACTCCAGCCTTTTTCAAAGCAAGAAAATAATAGTGGTTAATTGCTGTAGCCTTGGCTACTTTGCCCGCCTTATCGCGCGAGCTTGGAGATTCATGATGAATGATGGTTAAGTCAGGATTGATAACCAATTTGCCGTAACGGCTCGCCAACTGGCACATGTACAAATCGTCAGCCACGGCATAACTGGTCATCCACGGATACGGCTTCATGTCCCGAAGCGCATCCCTCCGAAATGACATATTGCAACCATGGAAAAATTCTGTATCGAAAACCTCAGTCGCTTCGCCCCAACGCAGCAAAGAACCTGCCAGACTACTAGGCGAGAGCTTGCCGAGGGATGAAGACATCTGAAATGTCAAAACGCCCAGCAGCTTTCCTGCCCGGCTCGAATGTAATCCCTTTGCAATCCCTCCAACACCCACAATCGTTTCATCCTGATCATAGGTATCGAGCAAGCGCCGGATATAGAGTTTATCGTCCAGTTCTGCATCATCGTCAAAATACAGCACAATATCATACCGCACAAGGGACAAGGCCTCATAGCGGGATAACCAAACGCCGGGACGACTTTTTTTATAATATTTCAAAACGCTTTGAGGCAATCCGGATACCATGTGACGGTACTGCTCGATCTGTTGGTCGGAAATATCGCCGTCATCAACAATCAGCAGTTCTACAGCCGTATGCTCCAATTGCTGCTGTACTGCAATAGATTGTATACAGCGTGTCAGGTCTTCGATCCGGTTGCGGGTACAAATGATGATGGAGACATCGGACATGCCATTACCTCCTGTGTGTGTATCCAGATGCTTTGGAAGAGATATTCTAAGTTTTTCCAATTGCTGGATTATATATGTTTATTGTATCTTTGACAGCGTTTTAGTGTATATACCTCTTTTGTATACTTTTTCAGTCTCCAAAAGGGTAGACAATCCTCTAAAAAGAGCAAAAAAATAGGATTGGCTTCTAGTGCCAATCCTGATTTACCCCTGGAAGTCCAGAAACAACGTCGCATTCACATACCGACGTGCCATGGACAAAAAATAACTATTTTGCACCGCTACCGCTGCCACCAGCAAAGTATTACGCACTGCTTCACACTGGTTAGGGGTCAAATGCTGTAAACGGCTGGTGTATTGATCGGCCGCCTGAACCAGCAGCTCCTCTGTCGCAGCTTCCTGGCGCTGCTGTCCTGTAACGGAATTTCCGTTGTCCTTTGCATAGCCTGCTCCAGCAACATCGAGCAGTTGGTCTCCGTTCGCATCCAGCTCCTCAAACAAAGTTGAATAAGCGGCGTACAAATCGACCGGCTGAATCAGATCGTCCGTATCATCTTCGGGTTGTTGGAACAGGATATGAAATAGCTGACGAATGGATTCAAAATCAAGACATGATTTTAAATCTTCCACAATGAGCAATATAGCTGCCTGGTTGACCGAGTATTTTTTGCCGATCTTCGGAGCGCCGAGAAATTCCTTGAAGTCGCGTTTGACCCAATTTTGCATAGATGCCAGTGAGACATGACTGTATTCGACCAGTTGACCCAGGGAAACGATCTCCTGCAGCGAAAAGGCTGCGCTGTGCTTACCCTTGATGATTTTATCTAGCACAGGTGTCACGTCGGTGTATAAAAATGTCGGCATCGTGCTCCCGGAACGGGCGAGATGGCTATGAGTGCGCCTCCAGGCGTCCTGTAGAACGGCCAAAGGCTGCAATTCGCGGCGACCTTCCATGGCCAGCAGCAAATGGGCCATATCACGACGAGTAAGGGTAAAAGACTCCATCTGCTTTCCTCCCTTTATTACATTTCAAGTTCATTTGAACTCATCATACGCCCTCAAACTAGGCTTGTAAAGTGAAGCAATGAGCCGTGCGGGTTCTATTATGCCTTATTTTCCGTGTAAATTGGAGGTAGGTGACCTGCTATGATTCCATATGAACCTTGTATATTTCCTTTTAAGTTCTTAAAATAAGTTCAAGTGAACTTAAAATGGAGTTCCTTAAAAAATTGAACGAAAAAGGGATGAGTGAAAATTATATGGGTATAGGTGTCAGTCTATTTTTGTTTGCGGTGTTGATTTTATTTAGTGCTTTTTTCGTGGCTACCGAGTTTGCGATTATTAAAATCCGTTCCAGCCGGGTCGATCAGCTGGTCGTGGAGAACCGTAAAAACGCACTGGCGCTACAAAAAGTCGTCAATAATCTGGACGGCTACCTGTCCGCCTGTCAGCTTGGTATTACGATTACAGCGTTGGGACTCGGCTGGCTCGGTGAACCGACCGTAGTCAAATTGCTGGAGCCTCTCTTTCAACAGCTCAACATCAATGGGGATTTTTCACATATCCTGGCCTTTATTATTTCATTCGTCATTGTAACTTACCTGCACGTGGTGATCGGCGAACTGGCTCCCAAAACATTGGCGATCCGCAAAGCGGAAGCTGTCAGTCTGTTAACCTCCCCAGTCATCGTGTGGTTTAATCGGATTATGTATCCGTTTATTTGGCTCCTTAACGGCTCGGCCAATCGTCTGGTTCGTCTGTTTGGTCTTCAACCGGCTAGTGAGCATGAAGAAGCGCACTCTCAGGAAGAAATTCAGATCATTTTGTCCGAAAGCGTGGAAAGTGGTAAGATCAATAACACCGAATATGGCTACGTAAATCGTATCTTTGCTTTTGACGAGACCGTTGCCAAAGAAATTATGGTACCACGTACAGATATGGTATGCTTGTTTACGAATCGCTCGCTACAAGAAAACATGCTGACTATTCACGAAGAGCAGTATACCCGTTTTCCGGTGGCGACAGACAGCAAGGATCAGATCATTGGTATGATTAATACCAAACAGCTATTCCTTGAGTATGATCGCAATCCAGAACTTGTTTTCGACAGTCTGATTCAACCGATCTTGACCGTTCCGGAAGTTATCCCCGTCAACACACTGCTGAAACGTATGCAGAAGGAGCAGGTTCATATCGCTCTCCTGGTCGATGAATACGGTGGAACCTCCGGCCTCATTACCATTGAGGACATTTTGGAGGAGATTGTTGGCGAAATTCGGGACGAATTTGATAAGGATGAACGGAAGGAAATCGAGAAACTGACGGAGAACAGTTATTTGATGGATGGTAAAGTGATGCTTTCCGATCTGAGTGATCTGACGGGCTTGACATTGGACGATGAAGACGTGGATACTGTCGGAGGGTGGGTGTATAGCCGGGTTCCGGAACCTAGACAGGGCAAGGAATTCATAGAAGAGAATGTGAAATTTATCATTCGTGAAATGGGTAAAAATCGTATTCGTCGGGTGGAGATTATTTTACACCACACATCCCCCGCATCTGAATTGGAAGCAGAATCGGACACTTCTTCCCGGGAGTGAACCGTGTGACCTGAGCGTTTATCTTTGCACTTGACACTTGTGTTCACTCCTACTGAAATGACATATTCCCAGGGCAAACGACTTAGGTCGTTTGCCCTGCACGCGTGTAAGGAGGAGCTAGTAAAGTGGATATTTTATCTTCTATTATTATGGGAATTATTGAAGGACTGACAGAGTTTTTGCCGGTCTCTTCGACGGGTCACATGATCCTCACGGCTGATCTTCTAGGATTAAACACAGAGAATGATACGGTCAAAACGTTTGAGGTTATCGTACAATTAGGTGCTGTGCTGGCAGTCGTCGTATTATACTGGCGCAGATTCCTGAGCCTGTTTGATTTCAGACGCAAAATCTCGAGTCAGCCACGTCTAAACCTGTTACATATTATTTTAGCCATGATCCCTGCAGGCTTGATTGGCGTACTGTTCCGTGATGTAATTAAGCAATACCTGTTTGGTCCTGAAACGGTTTTATACAGTTTGGTGATCGGGGGCCTGCTCATGATCGCGGCTGAAAAATTTCATCCGCCTATTAGATCACATACGCTGGATGAGATCACGTACAAACAAGCTTTTACGATCGGTTTGTTCCAAGTCCTAGCCCTATGGCCAGGATTCTCCCGTTCAGGCTCAACCATGTCTGGGGGCCTATTCGCACGTGTAAGCCATACGGCAGCCGCGGAATTTACATTCCTCGTATCTGTTCCGGTCATGCTGGGTGCATCGGGTATTGATATGATCAAAAGTATGGATCATCTGTCTATGAGTGATTTCCCAGTGTTCGCGGCCGGCTTTATTACTGCCTTTATCGTCGGGATGCTGGCGATCAAAACATTCCTCGGTCTGCTCAAACGCTTGAGCCTGACTACGTTCGCCATTTACCGCTTCGTGCTGGCGGCTGTGTTCTTTTTCATTATTTTATAAGCCATCGTTTGGTACCAATAAATAGTAAAAGGGATATCCATAGGATCTGAATGATCAGCCTTGGATATCCCTTTTACTATTTTGCTGAAAGGAAAGATAGTCTGGAACTATCCCTATCATGCGTTCTGATTATTGTTTGGATTCCAGCGTAGTCAAATATTCCGAGATTTGAGCTGGCGTTTTAGCGTATTTGCTGTGCAAATGAGCAATTTTTTCGCCATTACGGAACACGAGCAGACTCGGAATGCCGCGCACTTGATTTTCTTCTGCAATCGGCTGGAATTTCTCCGCATCAAGCGCAAAGAAACGCTTATCTGCGTTTTCCTCAATAATGCCGTCCATAAATTTATCCAGTGTCTTGCAATCCGGACACCAGGTTGTATCAAATTTCACGACAGTCAGACCGTCACCATTAATTAAATCCTGATATTGCTGCTGAGATTCGATGCGTTCCATTCGTTGGTCCCTCCTAGAGTGTATTTATAACGTCTCCATATTCACATATGAATTATAAACCGAGGCTTATTCCTATATTGTAATGATTCTTTTATAAATTGCAACTGGGACGGGTACATGTTTGACACTTGTCCTATACTTGCTCGGATTAGCGGTATTGCGCATCATACCGATTGGCTCGGCTGATTTGCTGTAGCGTCTGCCGCTCTTGCCTGGTTAGCGGTGCAATATCCGCAGCAGAAATATTATGCTCCAATTGTCCCAAAGAGCTTGCACCCGGAATAACAGCAGCGACAGTCGGATGAGACAGGCTATAACGGATCGCTGTCTGACCCATACTCCGGTCCGCACCTGCAAATGCCTTTAATTGCTTACGCACGTCCAGCAGCTCTGCTTCATTGTAGTCCAGATATCCCTTGGCTATCTTCCCTTCCCCTTGGTCAGCCAATACACCACTGGCCACTGGCCCACGTGCAATCACGCTAATTCCCCGTTCCTGAAGCAAAGACAGTACCTCTTCCTCTGCACGCCGATCCAGCAAACTATACTGATTCATAACACTAACGATATTCGAGCGTTTGACATATTCACGGATGACATGAGGGCGAATTGAGGAAATACCATAATAACGGATGACGCCCTCCCGCTGTAGTTGCTCAAAGGCCTCTATCGTTTCGTCTATCGGATCGTCAATCGTCCCTCCGTGCAGCTGATACAGGTCGATGTAGTCCGTTCCAAGGCGGCGTAGGCTCTCTTTAACAGCAGACAGAATATATTTCTTGGATGGGTCCCATCCCCAGCCCTCCTGCCCCGGTAGACGCCGATTGCCAACCTTGGTCGCCAGGATGACCTCCTGTCGCCGTCCACGGATCGCTGCACCTACGATTTCTTCATTGCGTCCGTGCTGGTACAAATCTGCCGTATCCAACAGGTTTACGCCCCTGTCTAGCGCTTCATGAATCAAGTAAACACCTTGCTGCTCCTCCGTACCGACCGACATACATCCCAGACCAATTTCACCTACCAGCAAATCCGATGATCCCAGGCGGTTTTTTTTCATTTATGCTCCCCTCACTTCCAATAACGTATAATTTTAAATTTTTAATATTTCTCTATTGAATCAATTTCATAAATGATTAAACTAACGAAATGTAAACCTCATATAGACAAATTAAACCATTTTGATCTATATGTACTCTTTATTAAAGCTACTCAAGGTATTATGAAATTGATTCTATTATACGAAAAAAAATATACAAAAAAAACAACCCCAAAGGCATAGAGACTCCACGCTCTCCAATCCTTTGAGGTTGTTGTATGAAATTCGTATTCCATTCATGCTATCCGAACAGCCATCGGACGGCCTTAGGAAATTGACGCTGAAAACAATCCACACGATGCACCGCATCCTGATCCAACTCAAGGAGCATATCTTTTGCATCCAGTCCCTGTGTCCGCAGCACCTCGTGTGCCTGGAGGGTCAGCGGAACCATATCTTTTTGTACATTCGTCTTCCCTTCACCTTCACGGGTCCCGACAGATATATAAAAGCGATGTATCCCATCCCTCACAGTTGCACAAGATGCAGATTGCATATAACCAATCATACCCGGATACCAATACGAGCCTGAGATGGAACCGACGCGTCCGAATATGTCCTTATACTTGAAGACGGCATACATGGAAATTAATCCGCCCAATGAGGCGCCGATGATTCCCGTATGCTCTGGTCCGGTTTTTACCGGATATCTCCCCTCGACGTACGGCATTACTTTTGTAACCACAAACGCCAGATAGGCATCTCCGTCACCGCCAAAAACAGGTCTTCCTTCTACTAAAGCAGCTGCCTTCCAAGGCGTATAATCATCCAGCCGATTTACGGGCTGAATACCTACCAGCACGACACGGGGCAACTCTCCCGTAGAAAAACCTCTTTCCAGCTCATCCAACCCGTTTAGAAATAAAGAGCTGCCATCCTGCACATACAGCACAGGATGCAGCTCATTATGACTCACGGAGACGGGAGGTGTATAGACGTGCACAAGGTACCCATCTAATGGAATTTCATCTACATGACCTTTCATCCTACACAGTCCCCCATGATGTGAATGTATTCATTACAGTGCAGCATCCATTTCCTTGATCATTTCAGATACGGATTCCAGACCATTACCTGACAGGTACCAGTAGTTAGGATCAAGGTATACAATATGACCGTTTTTAAATGCATTGGTTTTCTTCACCAGTTCATTCTCAATGGTTTGTTTACCTGTAACCTGTTCCTTGCCTTCCTCGACCACCACAGCCCCACGGTCAACAACAAAAATATAATCCGGATTTTTTTGCTGTACATATTCAAAAGAAACCTTTTGTCCATGCGTGGATACTTTAATACCAGGATCTACAGGGGTTACGCCAAAAGCATCATGAATGATACCGAAACGGGATTGTGAGCCATATGCGCTCAGGCTTCCTTCATTCGTCAGCACGATCAGTCCTTTAGCTTTGCTCGCTACAGCCTTGTCATGTACGGTCTTGATGGAGCTATCAATCGCAGCCAGTTCCTGCTTGGCAGCATCCTCTTTATCGAAGATTTGACCCAATGTTTCAACGTTTTTCTTAAAGGAATTGATATAATCCTTGGTGTCTACCGCCATTGAAATGGTCGGTGCAATTTTACTCAACTCTTTATATGCATCAGCTTGTCTGCCGCCGATGATGATGAGTTCAGGAGACAGATCACTGATTTTCTCGTAATCCGGTTCAAACAGCGTGCCCGCGCTTGCATATTTGGAATCTTTATATTTGCTCAAATACGTAGGAAGATCCTGCTGCGCTACTGCCGCAACGTCAACGCCCAGCTTATCCAGCGTATCCAATGAACCAAAATCAAAGACAACGACATTTTTTGGATTAACTTTGACTTGGACCGGGTTTTCATCCAGTGCGTGTTTGACCGAGATGGTTTTGGATTCCGTTGTTGCAGCAGAGGAGCCGTTTCCAGTCGCTTCCGGTGTTGCCGGAGCTGCTTTGCCACAGGCTGACACGATCAGTACCAATGCAAGCATCAGCGTTAAAAACATCATATTTTTCTTCATTTAACATTCCCCCTAAGTGAAATAAACGCAAATTTTATGGTCACCAATCTGTTGAATCGGAATATCCATATCGTACAAATCCTTTAATACCTGACTATCAATCATCTCGTCAGCCGTTCCTTGTTTTAGCAACCTGCCATCCTTCATCCCTACAATATAGTCTGAATAGCAGGAGGCGAAATTAATGTCATGCAACACGACCAGAATCGTTTTGCCGAGATCATCCACCAAACCGCGCAGCGTCTTCATAATCTGAACCGAATGCTTCATATCCAGATTGTTCAGCGGCTCATCCAACAGGATGTATTCTGTGTCCTGAGCCAGAATCATGGCAATAAAAGCCCGCTGTCGCTGTCCCCCACTAAGCAAATCAATATGCTTATCCTTCATATCCTCCAGTCCCATGTAGGCCATAGACTGCTCCACCATTTTGCGATCCTCGCTGTTCAATCTGCCCTTGGAATACGGAAAACGGCCGAAGCTGACCAGCTCCTTCACGGTTAAGCGGATATTGACATCGTTCGTCTGTTTTAAAATAGATATCTTCCGGGCTAGCTCCTCACTTTTCGTCAGACTCACGGCCTGCCCGTCAATGAGGATTTCTCCCTCATCACTGTCAGTCAGGCGACTGATCATCGACAACAAGGTGCTTTTTCCAGCGCCGTTAGGTCCAATAAAGGAGGTAATCGTACCTTTAGGTACAGTGACGGATACCTGATCCACCACATTTTTATTCCCGTAGCGTTTGGATACGTTTTTGACTTCTACCATGATTTATTCTCCCGCAGCAAAAGGTACAGGAAGTACACCCCCCCGATAAAGTTAATAATGACGCTGACCGTTGTCGATAAGTCGAATACTCTTTCTGCCAGCAGTTGGCATCCTGCCAACGCAATGACGCTGACACAGATAGAGGCCGGAATAATATAACGATGCTGATAGGTTTTCATCACCTGATAAGTCACATTGGCCACAATTAATCCGAGAAACGTAATCGGCCCGACCAGTGCCGTGGATATGGAGATAAGAATCGCTACGATAATTAGCAGCCTTTTGATAATAAAACCATAAGGGAGACCTAAATTAATCGCATGCTCTCGTCCGAGCGACAGCACGTCCAGATACTTGATGAATCTCCACGCATAAGCAAATACGAGCACAAGAATGAATACAGAAAGCCACAGCAGCTCAGTGTTTACATTACTGAAGCTGGCAAAGCTCTTGTCCTGGATTTTCGCAAATTCATTCGGATCAATCAGTACCTCCATAAAGGTAGACAGACTGTTGAATAGTGTGCCGAACACCAGACCGATCAGCAAAAGTACATAAATCCCGCGTCCATCTTTGCGGAAAATTAATTTGTATAGCAGTCCTGCGAACAGCACCATCAGCCCAACCGATATCAAAAAGTTCAATTCTTTGCTGGTCGAAATGAAGGGTACGGAACCAAATGCAAAAATAATCGTCGTCTGAATCAGCATATACAGTGAATCCAGACCGATAATACCCGGAGTCAAAATCTTATTATTCGTTACCGTCTGGAAAATAACTGTTGCAAAAGCAATGGAGCCACCTGTCAGAATGAAGGCTGCGATCTTTTTCAATCGTCGTGGCAGCGCGTAATGCCAGGTATGCGGAAGATCTATAAACACGAAAGCAGCAATCAACACAAGCGCGGCAGCGGCTAATATTCCGATTTTTAATTTAGGATTCATAAGCCCTTCTCCTCAGCAGCAAATACAAAAACAACGCGCTCCCGATCACACCAACCGTAAGCCCTACAGAAATTTCATACGGATAAATGATCACCCGTCCCAAAATATCGCAAAACAGCACAAAGACGGCGCCCAAGATCGCTGTATGGGCCAGGCTTTTTTTCAGATTATCCCCCATATACATGCTGACCAGATTGGGTACAACCAGCCCCAAAAAGGGAATCGTTCCGACCGTTAAGATGACAACAGAGGAAACCAAAGCCACGATCACCAAACCGACATTGACGGTGCGCTTGTAATGTACACCCAAGTTGGCCGCAAAATCCTCACCCATGCCTGCAATTGTAAAACGATTCGCATATATGTACGCCAACGCAACCAAAGGAATACTAAGATATAGCATCTCGTAGCGACCACTCATGATTAGAGAAAAGTCTCCCTGCATCCACGAAGAAATGCCCTGGATCAGATTGTATTTGTAAGCAAAAAAGGTCGTTACCGAATTTAAAATGCCTCCAAACATCAAACCGACAAGCGGGATAAATACCGGGTCCTTGAAACGGATTTTATCCAGTATTTTCATGAAAATCAGTGTTCCCCCTAGAGCAAATCCGAAAGCCGTCAGCATCTTCGTCCAAAATCCTGCTGCTCCAAACACCATAATAGCCATCAGCACACCCAATCGTGCCGCATCCATCGTCCCTGCAGTGGTGGGAGATACAAATCGGTTCCGGGTAAGCTGCTGCATAATGAGCCCACAGATACTCATACTCGCCCCTGCGATAATGATACTGATCAATCGTGGGAATCTGCTAATCAGGAGTACCTGCGCCTGATCGTTGGTTAAGTGGAACACATCAAGTGGAGTTACATCATGAACACCGATAAAAACCGAGGCGAAGGCCAGTACCAGAAAAGCCAGTATTAAATAACGCAATTTCATGTTCTAACCAAGGGAGCCTGTTCTCCAACAACCTGTACCAAGCTTCGGCCCTGTCCTCCCCTCCAATAATGATAATGATTATCAAAATCAACTAGCATAAATTATATCAGTCATACCGTATCTGTCAATGTGATGAGGTTTTAAAGCTGGACAAAAAAGCTGCAGAGAACTTTCTCGACACCCCACCTGGACAACCCAAGGAGCAAATAAGAGTAAAATCCGGTAAACTGGAAATAGAGAGTTTGGGAGCCCTTTTTTATGTTTATGGTGAGCAGTTCTGGAAACCGAGTTCATTAACTTTGGTTAGTAAAAAAATAGGAGGACAATGATGAATCACATATTAATCATCGAGGACGATATCGCCTTGAGTAACGGTATTGTTCTTGCCCTTAAAGAACCTAACAACGTATTTACGCAAATGTATGACATAGCTACTGCAAAAGAACAATTGAACGTTACCGCCTTTGACCTAGTGATTCTTGATGTAAATTTGCCGGATGGAAGTGGACTCGATCTGTTAACCCATATACGAAAAAGAACAACTTTACCAGTCATCGTTCTGACTGCGAATGATATGGAAACAGATGTCGTCACTGGTTTTGAGCTGGGTGCTGACGACTATATCACCAAACCTTTCAGTCTTATGGTACTGAGAGCAAGAGTCGGCGTTCAGCTAAAGAAATCCAGATACTCGCTTGCAGACTCCATTCAGCTCGACAATTTTTCCTTTTCATTCGAGAGGATGGAATTTACTAAGAATGGTACGCCCATTGAACTAAGTAAAACTGAACAAAAATTGTTGCGCATCCTAATCGATAATCGAGGCAATACTGTATCTCGCGATCATTTAGTAGACAGCATCTGGACTGATGGAGCTGAGTATGTAGGTGAAAACGCTTTGTCTGTTACAGTAAAAAGGCTTCGGGATAAATTGGAGGATTCCCCCTCCTCTCCTCGATACATTAAGACTATTTATGGTATTGGCTACACATGGGCGTTGAAATGACAACACTCCTCTATATATGTATTGGAATTGCCGTTGTTGCTGTATGCACCGCTGTGTGTGCTATTATGCTTTATCGCAGGAGCATCCATAAAACAATGAAAACTATTGAGAACATGCTGGATGCCGCGATAAATGGCAGCTTCTCAGAGGATGTCTTTGATGAATCCGTTCTCTCTGCAATAGAAGCTAAATTTGCGAAGTTTCTTTCCATTTGTTCCGTGTCCTCCAAAAATCTGCTTGCCGAAAAGAATAAAATAAATGAGCTGATTTCCGATATTTCACACCAAACGAAAACACCATTGGCCAACATCCTGCTTTATTCCCAACTACTTAGCGAATACGAACTATCACAGGATACCTCCACTTGTGTGAAAGCTCTATCTGCACAGGCCGAAAAGCTTAACTTCCTGATCCAGGCATTGTTGAAAACATCGCGGCTTGAAACGGGGATTATCACGGTATCCCCAAGGCGAGAATCTGTTCAAAAGCTCCTTGATGCTGCACTGGAGCAAATGATGCTAAAAGCAGATGCCAAAGGGATTTCAGTTGTTATGGAGGACACAGTTATTCATGCTTATTTTGACCTAAAGTGGACGAGTGAAGCTGTCTATAACATTATGGATAACGCCATAAAATATACAGAGACAGGCGGAAGCATGAATATAAAAGTAATGGCATACGATTTATTTTGCCGGATTGATATTACCGACAGTGGTATAGGGATTGCAGAAGAAGAACAAGGTAAAATCTTTACCCGCTTCTATCGCTCCCCCACTGTTAACTCGCAAGAGGGTGTAGGTATTGGACTGTTTTTAGCTAGAGAAATCATCGCTGCGGAGGGGGGTTACATCAAGGTACGATCACGCTACGGCCGTGGTTCTACCTTCTCTATTTTTCTTTCTATGGATACTTAATTCTTTCAATACCGTTAGATTTCAGAAAGATTGTAGAAAGATCAGTGTGTTAATGTCTGTACTGTAGATGACTACGATACAGACATTTTTTTGTGGAGGAGAACGTATATGGGTCTATTGAAAACTCAGGCATTAAAAAAACATTATGGAAACGGAGATACTGCTGTTTATGCCTTAGATGGTGTGAATCTGGAGGTGGAAAGCGGAGAATTTGTCGCCATTGTCGGTACGTCCGGGAGCGGCAAATCTACCCTTCTCCATATGCTGGGTGGACTTGATCGTCCAACAAGTGGAAACGTTACGATTGACGGCAAAGATATTTCTACATTAAAAGACGAAGAATTGACTATTTTTCGCAGACGAAAGATTGGCTTTGTGTTTCAAAATTACAACTTGGTACCTGTCTTGAATGTCTACGAAAATATTGTGCTTCCTATTGAACTGGACGGTAAAGAGCCAGACAAAACCCACATAGATAAAATTGTACATACCTTGGGCCTTGACCACAAAATGAATAATCTGCCAAACAATCTTTCCGGTGGACAACAGCAACGTGTAGCTATTGCCAGAGCACTGGCAGCCAAGCCCGCCATTATCTTGGCAGATGAACCCACCGGAAATCTGGACAGTAAAACGAGTCTGGATGTGATGGGATTGATCAAAGTATCCAGCCAGCAGTTCCGCCAAACGATAGTGATGATTACCCACAACGAGGAAATTGCGCAAATGGCAGACCGGATCATCCGTATTGAGGACGGTAAAATTGTCGGCGGTGATGCCAAATGATCAAGGTAAAGAACAAAAAAGTAATCCGCAATCTGGCTGATAAGAGTTTCAAAGTGAACAAAACCCGTAACATTATTGCCATTGTTGCCATAGCACTAACCTCATTGCTATTTACAACACTGTTCACTATGGGGATTGGCGCTGTGGAAAACTTACAACGGGCGACCATGCGCCAGGTCGGTGGAGATGGACATGCCGTACTTAAATATATAACGGATGACGAATTTAATCATGTCAAGGATCATCCGTTGATCAAGGAAATAGCTTATAACCGTATATTAAGCGATCGAGTTATGAACGATAATTTTCTAAAACGCCATACGGAGTTCTGGTATTACGACGATGTAGGGATGAAGCTTGGTTTTATTGAGCTTAAAGAGGGGCACAAGCCTGCGGCGGAAAATGAAGTAATCGCAGACTCCAAGACGTTGCAGCTATTGGGTGTTCCACTGGAGGTTGGAGCACCTTTGAGACTAAAGCTTGACATACGAGGTAAAGAAGTACAGCGTGATTTTATCCTCTCCGGCTGGTGGAAAAGCGATCCTGTGTTTAACACAGGACAAATATTCGCCTCCAGATCCTATGTCGATGCTCATGCTCAGGAATTACAAAGCAACTATAAAAAGGATCACTTCTATACAGGAACCATTAGTGCATATATGATGTTCGACAACAGCCTTGATTTGCAGGGAAAGCTCAGTAAAGTGATTACCGAAAGCGGGTATTCGCTTGACGAAGAGGCACCGAACTATATCGCGAATAATGTAAATTGGTCATACATCTCGACCAATTTCAGTATGGATGCGGGAACAATCATGGCACTTACTTCTGCCCTGATACTGATCGTATTTACCGGCTATTTGATCATCTATAACATTTTTCAAATATCGGTGATGCGAGATATTCGTTTTTATGGTCTTTTAAAGACGATCGGCACAAGCGGCAAGCAGATCCGCCGGATCATTCGCAGACAGGCGTTAGTTCTTTCAGTGATAGGAATCCCGTTTGGATTAATAGCAGGTTTTTTTGTCGGTAAAGCACTTATACCACTTCTTATGAACAACACTACCTTTGCTGGCACCGAGATATCGGTATCTCCCAACCCATGGATTTTTATAGGATCGGCTTTGTTCGCGCTCATTACCGTAATGATCAGCACTTTCAAGCCAGGCAGGATTGCGGCAGCTGTTTCGCCGGTTGAGGCAGTAAGATACACAGACGGAAATACCAAGGGCAGCCGTAAGCTGAAAAAATCCACCAAAGGCGCTAAAATGATCCACATGGCTCGCTCCAACTTGGGGCGCAATACAAAGCGTACCGTGTTGGTAGTCATCAGTCTTTCGTTGAGCCTTGTACTTCTTAACACGGCCTTCACCCTGTCTAAGAGCATTGATATGGATAAGTTTGTATCCAATTTCAATGACACCGACTTTCTCATTGCTCATGCTGAATATTTCCATAGCCCCTTTTTTAAAGGCCCTGAAAATGAGACCTCCGAGAGTTTTATTCAGGCTGTACAGACACAGCCCGGCTTTGAAGAGGGCGGTCGCTTGTACGGCGGCAAATTAGTGCTTACTGTCGAGAATGGAAAAGACACCCATGAGGACGATGTGACTGACTCTCGCGGCAACTTCATGGCGACAGTATATGGGCTGGAAGATTTACCATTGCACCGTTTGCAATTGCTAGACGGTGAGCTTGATTTTGAGAAGCTGGCTTCCGGTAAGTATATATTGGAAGGGGTAGATTTAGATGACCATAACATCCCCCATATGGAAGAAGCTCTTTATAAGGTGGGTGAAAAGGTCACGCTTCACAGTTATATGGGAGCAGCAGAAGCTCCGCTGGATAAAGAGTATACTACGCATGCATTCACAGTGCTTGGTCATGTTGCAATTAAATATATGACCAATTCTGATCGCCTTTCAGATAAGTATAATTTTTATCTTCCAGCGAATATTTACAAGCCGCTTGCGGAGCAACCTGCTGTGATGAGCTATGCCTTTAATGTATCCCCTGATCAGGAAGAGGCCATGGAGGTTTTTTTAAAAAGTTACACCGAAACTACAGAGCCGGTAATGAACTACACATCCAAATTTACTTCAATGAATGAGTTTTCCGGTATGCAAAACACCATCATGATGATCGGCGGCACGCTTAGTCTGATTATCGGCCTAATTGGTATCCTCAACTTTGTAAACGCAATTCTGACGAGTATATTGACACGGCGTCAGGAGTTTGCCATGCTGCAAAGTATCGGCATGACCAAAAAGCAATTGCGGGGTATGCTGATCTATGAAGGGCTATATTATGTTCTCGGCACCGCCCTATTCTCCATTTTATTAGGGATCATATTTTCTATTTCAATTGTGAAACCCCTAAGCAGTATGATGTGGTTTTTGAGCTATCACTTTATAATCTGGCCACTTCTAGCCTTATTGCCTTTACTGTTATTGCTTGGGATACTTATTCCAGTAGCGGTCTATTCTATGAACGACAAACAAAGTATTGTGGAACGACTTCGAGAATCAGAGTAGATTTACCGAGAAAGTCCATAATACCAGTGTGAATAATAAAAAGATGACTCCTGATCAATTCGAGGCCACCGAAAAACCAGCCTTTCGTGAAAAAAACAAGAACACGAATCAAAAAGACGACGGTTTATTCTGAATTCACAGAATGAACCGTCGTCTTTTCTCTTGCTCTCCGCCTCATGTGGCCCTTGCTTACTCCATCAGTTTCAATATTCGTTTTAAATTGACAGTGAATATCGCCATAGCCCCCTGGATTTCCATACCTATCAGACCCGAGGAGGACGCTACATCGTACCCGTGTCTGTGCTTCAGTTCACTATTCTTCGCCTCAATTTTGTATCGTTCTTTGGCCTTGGCTTTAAAGCTTTCGCTTTCTTGAAACGTAACTTCTTCAAATGCTCATGGCTTTTTATACTTTTTTGCCTTCACGCGCTCTGCGGATCGCCAGATGTCCAGCTTTGCATACGTACATTCCCGCATCTTTGTTAAACTCGAACTCGTCTTGTCGTGACAATAGGTTTCGTTCAGTTCCTCATAAATAAAGCTAAAGTCCACCAATTCGTCCATTCTTCCGTAACAGATGGTCTTTGGGAATCAACAGATTGTATAGTTCAATATATGGACTTAGACCATGCTTTGCTGTTTCGGAAGCACCGGAACCACCCGCCTTTATTTGGATATTTTAATTATACCGAAAAAGCGAGACAGTAACCTCTGTTATGGAGGAACTGTCTCGCTTTAGAATTTAGGACTTTTTCAGTGGCCTCGGGATATCCGGGGTTGTCTTTTTTTCATCCTTAATCTTTTTCTGAATGAGCAGCTCCACTTGCTTCTTCCAGAGAATGAATGAGAAGTCTATGATCGATCGGTGACGACATGACAAGCAGGCTCGTGTAGGTTCCATACTTATCGCACTGGTTGCTAAACTCTTCGAGGGTGCGTGTCGAGCTGGTCACTACTTTTAATAAATAACTGTGTTCTCCGCTTATACGATGGCACTCGGCAACATGTGGAGATGTATGAACAAAATCAAGAAATGCATGGCAATCTCTAGTCCGAAACAATATATAGGCTGCCGTATCCTTTCCTATTTTTTCAGGAGAGATGATAGTGCGATACCCCTTGATAATACCTTTTTCTTCCATTCTTTTAACTCGTTCTGTTACAGCAGGTTGGGATAAACCCACGCATTTCCCTAGCTCTGTCATTGAAATTCTCGCCTGACTTTGAAGATAAAAGAGGATTTGTTTGTCTACATGATCCACTTTGAATTCTCTCCTTTAAATTTAACGTTTTTATGAGAAATTCATTTAATTACTTTGTATAATCATCATAATGGATTGATTGCGTTATGTAAAATGAATGATTTAGATTATATAATAAAACTCATATCGATAAGGTGAACCAAACATGAAAAGATAGAGAGGATGGCTGCCCTTGAGCAAATACGTTTTTAATAAGGTAGGAACAGTAGCAGATTTAGAAGTACATATTGAAGAGGCTATTGATCGTACAATTGTCGAAAAAAGGCTGGTTGGTGCTGGTATACGAGTTACGCTTAATGAGGCGCAATATTATAGTTGCGCTGCCGGATGTCCAGACCGTGAACAAAAGTCTGGAGGGACCTCTCAGTGAGCCTCTCCCTCTCCCGCAAAAATATAATTGCATTGGCTGCTATATGTTTGTCCGCATTGATGTTCGGCCTCGAAATTTCCAGTGTGCCAGTGATACTGCCAACTCTGGAGAAAGTATTGCATGGCGATCTTAAGGATATGCAGTGGATTATGAACGCTTATACCATTGCATGTGCCACAGTTCTGATGGCTGTTGGAACGCTGGCTGACCGGTATGGAAGGAGGCGTATTTTTATTATCAGCCTCGTCTTGTTCGGTGTTACATCCTTGATTTGTGGCTTGGCGCAAAGCACATCGGTTCTGATCATCAGTCGGTTTCTTCAAGGGGTGGGTGCTGGTGCGATGCAGATTTGCCAGATAGCAATTCTTTCACATCGGTTTCAGGAAGGACAAGAACGCAGCAAAGCCTTTGGCATATGGGGGATTGTGTTCGGTATCGGCCTCGGTTTTGGACCTATCATCGGCGGCATAATCGTGGCCGTGTTGAACTGGCATTGGGTTTTCCTGGTCCACGTTCCGTTGACCATCCTCAATTTGATTCTTGTTTTTGGTGGCATAGAAGAGTCCAGAGATCCGCAGGTGAAAAAGCTGGACATTATCGGCATCGTCACGCTTTCATTGACAGTTTTTGGCCTTGCATACTTTATCACGCAAGGGCCGGAACTCGGCTTTACCAGCAGAGCATCCATCAGCATCCTTGTTGCAGTAGCAATAAGTTTCATTATTTTTCTATTTGCGGAAAAGCTCAGCGCCCATCCGATGTTTGACTTTTCCGTATTCAAGATACGTAATTTCTCCGGCGCTCTCCTTGGCTCCATCGGCATGAACTTCAGTTTCTGGCCGTTCATGATCTATCTGCCGATCTATTTCCAGAGTGGCCTGGGTTACGGCATCGTAGCCGCCGGGCTGTCTCTCTTGGCTTATGCGCTGCCCACCTTGGTAATTCCACCTCTGGCAGAGCGTTTTTCGCTCCGCTACCAGCCGCGCATAGTCATTCCATCAGGTCTGTTCATCCTCGGTATGGGCTTCATTTTGATGAAATATGGCAGCGGCAGCGATCACGCCAGTTGGTTGACCATGCTCCCTGGCTCCTTGTTGGCTGGTATTGGGCTTGGCTTAACGAACACGCCTGTGACCAACACGACCACCGGCTCTGTTCCAAGTGCCCGTGCAGGCATGGCTTCCGGTATAGATATGAGTGCTAGATTGATCAGTCTAGCCATCAATATCGCTGTGATGGGATTCATCTTGCAGGCAGGTATTTTGTCTTATTTGAAGAGTGCCCTTTCCGGGACTCTCAGTGCAGTGCAATTGCGGTCTGTAGCCGAAAAAGTAGCCGCCGGAAATACTGTATCTCTCAGGCAGAGTTTGCCAGAACTCTCCTCCCTGGATGCGTCTGGAGCCGTCGTCCATGCGGCGCTTATGCACGGCTTTGGCTTGATAATGCTCTATGGCGGTATTGGTGTCTGGGTTCTAGCCGCGATCAGTTTTATGATTTTTGGACCTAAGAGAGCATAAAGACAATCCCGGGGATATCGAGGTACTGAAAAAGTCCCCCATTGTTGAGAGTAAGAGAATATCCAAAGAAAAACGAGCCTCTAGAATCGCTTCTAAGGCTCGTTTCGCGTTCAGGGAGACATATTTGTACCCCTAAAATCTTTGTATTTTCGGAAATCAACAGTTTTTCAGTGGCCTTGATCAATTCAGAGGTCATCTTTTTATGCTTAGAAAGGTACTTTGTATGAACAACTACAGTTCCCACTCTTCCCGTAAAAGCCCCATTCGGATCGAATCATAATACTCTCCATTATAATATCTGCACTTGCGAAGCCTGGCTTCGAGGGTCATGCCTAGCTTCTCCCCCACCTTCATCATCCGATGGTTTCCTGACCAGGTTGTAAAGCCCACTCTCACTAGAGGTAGTGTATTAAACAAATGTGTGATCCATAGTCGAAGTGCCCTCGTACCATACCCACCGCTCCAATACCGCGAATCATAAATACCTATCCCCATTTCAAGCCATTGTGAAGGCTGATGCTCCCAGTAGTAGCTCACTGATCCTATGACCTTGCCTTCCACTTCAATGATCCAAAAGTCATCTTGTCCGATTCGTTTTTCCTTCTCTTTTAAATAATCATCAAAAGAAAGTGACTTATGTTCATAGTAGGGTGCATCCCACTGCTTCCATTCCGGTGCTTTTTCCTTAAAAGTTAACGTCCAAAGAGCCGGCAGGTCTTCTTCTGTAACAGGCCTAATCGTTAAATCCTTATCCGTATACATTGAGTAAACTCCTTTAATAATAAAATTCATTCTATCTACTTTGGGTTATATTGAGCTTTATTGTATCTGCTTTTGCATTATTTCGAATTTCTAGTTTTGTCCGTCTTCCAAGCAAGATCGTAATTTAAGTTGACAAACAATCAAAAATAATATATCTTAATATCAAGATAATAAATATAAAGAAAAGTTTTTCGACTGTTTATTTTGTTTAGAAAAACCTAATCATATAAAAACCAAGGAGGATAATGACATGAAACTATTAGGATTGCATCACGTTTCGGCGATTACAGCGGCGGCGGCTAAAAATGTTGATTTTTATACTCAGGTAATGGGACTTCGGTTGATCAAGAAAACGGTGAACCAAGATGATGTTAGTGTGTATCACCTTTTTTACGGAGATGAGCGTGGAACTGCGGGTACGGAAGTCACTTTCTTTGAAATTCCACATGCGGGACAAACTCGTACAGGGAATAACAGCATTTCGGCGCTCTCCCTGCGGGTACCGAATGACAAGGCGCTGGATTACTGGAAAGATCGCTTTGAGCAGTTGGATGTAAAACATGGCGAAATTACGGATCAAGCGGGACGTTTGGCGCTTTCGTTTGAGGATTTTGAAGGACAGCGCTTCTTCCTCGTTTCGGATGAGCATGACAACGGAGTGCGGGGCGGTACGCCTTGGGAGAAAAGCCCTGTCCCTGCTGAATATGGCATCGTCGGACTTGGCCCGGTTCATCTGACCATTCCAAAAGCGGAGAATACCATTCTCATTCTTGAACAGGTTATGGGCTTCCGCAAAAAGGGTTCCTATCCTTCCCCTGTTGCTGGACAACCAGATGTGGTCATCTATGAAACGGGTGAAGGCGGTACGGGAACTGAAGTTCATCTGGAAGAGCGCAACGATCTGCCACAAGAACGACCAGGACGTGGCAGTGTGCATCACGTAGCCTTCCGTGTTGAAACTGAGGAAGAGCTCAAACAGTGGGTAGACCGTATTGGGCAGCTGCAAATTTCCAACTCAGGCTTTGTAGATCGCTTTTACTTCCGTTCCTTGTATTTCCGTGAGCCGAACGGCATTCTGTTTGAATTGGCGACCGATGGACCCGGCTTTGATACGGATGAAGAACTGGAGTTTCTGGGTGAATCGCTGGCGTTACCGCCATTTTTGGAATCACGCCGTGCCTCTATTGAAGCCAATCTCAAACCGCTTAATACCAAACACAAATAGAGTTATATTTGCTCTAAAATCACGCAAAGCCGGGACTTCTACATCATGTAGAGGTTCCCGGCTTTTTTCGTGCAACTGTTCTATTTTCATTCTAAAAAGGATCTCATCTGCAAGCTATTCAGCTTTGACAGGTAAGCGAAATGCCCTTTTTAGTTATGCTTACAGCTTTTTATCATCCACACTGTTCAGCCATGCTTCGATTTCTCCGATTACAGAGGCGATACAGCCATCTTGGAACGGCGAGATTAGTCCAGCCAACTCAACCAATCCGGTAAAAGAGCGACTTCCCCCGGCACGGCATAGCTTCAAATAATCTTCCCACGCAGCTGTCCGGTCGATACTCATGCGTTTCCAGAATTGGAACGCGCACAGTTGCGCGAGTGTATAGTCAATATAGTAGAACGGGGATTGAAAAATATGACCCTGTTTGTGCCAAAACCCGCCCTGCTCCAGATACTCGTTGCCTTCATAATCCAGATGCGGTTTATACTTACGTTCAATGGAGCGCCATGCGCTTTTACGTTCGGCTGGGGTCCAGTCTGGATGTTCGTATACGGCATGCTGGAATTCGTCCACGGCTACGCCGTAAGGCACGAACAGAAACGATGAAGATAGATGTTCAAAGTGATATTTGTCCGTATCTTCCTCGAAGAACAGATTCATCCATGGCCATGCGAAAAACTCCATGCTCATAGAGTGGATCTCAGCCGCCTCCATGGTTGGCCAATGGTACTCAGGAATTTCAAAATGTCGGCTTTCATAGACCTGGAAGGCATGACCTGCTTCATGCGTCAATACGTCAATATCCCCGGATGTACCATTGAAATTGGAGAAAATAAACGGCGTGCCATATTCGCTCAAAAATGTACAATAGCCTCCGCTTTGCTTGCCTTTTTTGCTGATCAAATCCATCAATCCACGTTCAATCATAAAGCTGAAAAATTCATGTGTTTCCGCTGAAAGTTCCTCATACATACGTGCTCCATTGCGAATGATCCACTCCGGGTCACCTTTAGGCGTAGGATTGCCTGACAGGAAGTTGAAGCCCTCGTCATAATAGCGAAGCTGATCTACTCCGATCCGTTCGCGCTGGCGTTCCTTCAGCTTGGTTGCCAGAGGAACGATGTGCTTCAGCACCTGCTCGCGGAAATTGGCTACCATTTTGGCATTGTAATCTGTACGTCCCAAGCGAGCATAGCCCAATTCTACGAAGTTGTCATAGCCCAGCTTGTGTGCCATGCGCGTGCGCACCTTCACCAGTTCATCATAAATCCGGTCCAGCTCGTCCTCATGCTCACTCATAAATTGATATTTAGCCTCGGAGGCTTGTTTGCGCGTCTCCCGGTTGGTAGCCATTTCAAAAGGCAGGAGCTGCGACAATGTGCGTTCTTCTCCCTCGAACGGGATCTTCGCTGAAGCAATCAATTGAGCATATTCCGAGGTCAGCTTATTTTCCTGCTGTAAATCCTCAATAATATCTGGGTGGAACGACTTGAGTGCTACCTCGGCAATACTGAAAAGCTGGCTGCCCCATTGGCTCTCCAACTCGGTTCGGAATGGAGAATCCACCAATGCCCGGTAGTAATCGGTTACATACTCCTGAATAACCGGCATGAAATCATCAGCGTACTCTTGCTCCGCTTTGTAAAAGGCGTCCTCCGTATTAATGGAGTGCCGAACTTCCACCAATTGCAATTGCGTTTCCACGTTACTGCGCAGCTTGTTAATCGCATGAATCACTTCATTTTGACGTTCTACGCTGTCCGCTTCACGAAACTGCTGCAACAGCGTTTTAAACCGCTGTTCAATTTCAGGTTGCTCTGGTCGGCTGTAAGCCATTTGGCTGAATAATGTCATTGCTTCGGTTCCTCCTTAAATATAATAAATCTGATGCCTATTATACAGTACGCTTAGACCAAACTGGAAGCTATAATTCCAATAAAATACAACCTCAAGAGCCGCAATACCATGTATTGCGGCTCTTGAGCCTCATCTAACTCTATATATCAAAAAAGTCATGGTCTAAAACAATCTAATATATATTCAGCCTGATGGAGATTTATAAGTCTTTCTAAGATCGCAGACCTTTATGCTTTATTGATTTTGCAAACGATGTGCCGCATGCAAAGTCGGACCGACGAATTCATTCAGCTTGAAGCTACCTTCAATGGCCTGTGTAATGAATCTCTTGGCCTGATCCACTGCTTCACGTACAGTCAGCCCTTGAGCCAAACCAGCCGTTACCGCTGCCGAAGTGGTGCAGCCTGCACCGTGGGTAAAGTTTGTTTTTACAACATCGGCTTCAAACCAGTCAAAAGTGATTCCGTCATATAGCAGATCCATCGCTTTACCTGCGCGAATTTTGCCACGGTCCTTGATCAGTACATGCTTAGCTCCACGCTCATGGATAATCGCAGCCGCTTCCTGCATCTGCTCCAGTGTCGTGATCGGTCCATTCTTTGCCAGTTGCGAAGCCTCGAACAAGTTCGGTGTTACCAGGTCAGCGCCAGGAATCAACAATTCCAGCATCGCCTCTGTATTTTCCGGCTGGAGCACTTCATCCGTGCCTTTGCAGACCATGACCGGGTCAATTACGATCCGCTTCAGATCATGCTTTTTCAAATGGCTGGCTACCAGCTCGATAATTTCAACGGAACCAAGCATACCTGTTTTCATCGCATCAAAACCGATACCTTCCAATACAGTACGCAGCTGCGCTTCTACCACATCCAACGCAACAGGATATACAAGATGATCCCAGGTTTTAGGACCCATCGCTACTACGGTTGTCAATACGGTCATGCCATATACGCCAAGCTCCTGAAAGGTTTTCAGGTCTGCCTGAATACCCGCTCCACCGCTTGTGTCGGAGCCGGCTATCGTTAATGTTTTGGGAATCGTCATTTGTACATGCTCTCCTTCACTTTCTGTGCTGCATTTATCCTAATCCCGCTCGCGAAACTTGTCAACGCGCAAAACGGTCCTCTCTATGCTAAAAGTCACAGGCGACGACAGTAGCTAAAAAACGAGAACATCCCCTTTTGAAACAGGAACATCCTCGCAATAACGTGTTATATGAAGAATTCGAATGAAATTTAGAATTATAAATACCCACCGGTACTATGATCATAGGCATGATTCTTTTCATTTGCACGTACGCCTAAGCACAGACTCTGATACAACTGCTGCTGTTCCAGTGTAGCAAAATTCCGATGCTGCTCAAATAAAGCCATACAACCAATGATATGTTCTGTATAGCTATTATCGACAGACAGTTGCAAGCAATGCAGTGTTTGTCCCACTCCCTCGGGGTAATCGCCTTTTCGGAAATAGTATTCCGCATACACCTTACAAAAGGATGCAAAGCGAAATGCGTTAAAGTGCTTGCGATAATGAGTGTCCCATCGTTCCGGTGCAAGCTGCCAAAAGCTTTTGAGTTGCTGACTAAATAGTCCCAGTTCGGCATCCACGAAATAACCAAACCGGTTCGCTGATTCGAGCAAGGTGTTCAAGCCCTCCAGTGTCTCATCCGGATGCTCACGCAGGTAAGTAATATAATCATAGATTGCAGAAGTGTTGCCCATTTTAATTTCAATACAAAGTCGGTTGCCCTGTGCATATACACGATGTAGGTTGACCACTTTCCAGCCTTCCTCGTCTAAACCCTCAAACCAGCTCAAATCTGCATAACCTTCAATCCATTGCTTGGATTCCTCATATCTACCCTGAAACTCATAGCAACTGGCCTTGAGCAGATGCCCCTGAGCATAGTAATAAACGAGCGGCTTAAGCAGCTCCAGGTGCTCATCTCCAAAACGGTTCCGATTGCGATACAATGCCTGCGCCAGCTCTCTCAGCTCGTCCGCATACATTTCCATCTCGGACCATTGCATTTTTAAAGCAAACACTTGAGATAGCATATGTAAGCCTTCCAGTGCGTAAATTTCCGGTAGACGACTACGGTACAAATGGAATTGTACAGCAGCCTTCAAGTTCCGTTGGTTATCCTTAATCTGAATCTGGAATATACGGAAATAGCTGATCGCCAATCGTTCAGAGTGGGTATACTTCTCACTCTCGATGACACAATCATACAGAAGCATGGAAGCTTCATGTCTGCCATCCTCAAACATCGCTTCTGCGGTCTCAAAAATAGCAGGAACGTTCGATAAATCGTCCATCAAATAGCCAAGTACACTGCGTATACACTCCAGCTTGTTCAACTCTGAGCAACGCAGGAGAAACGGACGCAACCTTCTCCAGTGTGGTAAGGAATGAATAAAACATTCATCAACATACATCTCGAACAAAGATCCTTCTTCCAATCCCATGGCCTCGGTAATCAAATCCAGCTGATTGACTGAAATAGGCCGTGGTGGGTTCCGGTTAAGTATACCGCTAAGTGTACCCGGATTTACCTTGGAAGCATCTGCAAAACATTGCATTGAAATGCCTTCACTTTGAATATACTTTTCTATTTCTGCGCGGATCGTGGTGTTTTTTTCCAAAGGGACACCCCCTCAAACGAATGATGGTGACTTTTTCATTACCTTTTAAACCAAAATTTGTTTAATCAAAGTATATGTCTATTTATACGAGAGGTCAATAACTTTAAATACGACTCAGGACATATAAAATCACGAATTTTGTACGATTTTAAAACTGTTTTATGAAAAAAGACCGTCCTCTGTGGGACAGTCTTTTTCTATTATTTTGATGCTGTGGACTTATAGGACAAAAACAAGTTAGCAGTTTTACCGTGAACGTCCGAAATCGAGGGCAAACTTAGCGTATCCCTCTACCGTTAACCCTTCATAAAGCAACTCCGAATAGGCATTAGCGGCATCCGTTGCTTGCGGTGAGGTCAGGAAGGTCACATGCGGACGCCCTGACCATGGGGCGAGGGACCAATGGCCATCAGCTTTTGGCGTCAACGTCTTCATATGCCGCACGTATTCAGTCAGCACATGACGGTTCTCATCCGGTGAAGCAAGTATGATTCGCTCTCCACCCGGATTGACCAGCGCAGAGGAAAACGCGCGATAGTTATTCGTAACAACCAGATAATTTCGCTGCATATCCATCGGTTCGTCATCAAAAGACATCTGAATGATTCTGTGTGCATCTGGGTCCTTTAGGCCCCCGTCAGCATCATATCTGGCTGGCTGTGTTACATCAATCTGATACCTGATGCCGTCGATGATATCGAAATTAAAGCTTGGAAAATCAGAATTAATCAGCTCTTGCTCTTGTTCTGCTGAAGGATCAATTTGCCGGAATTGTCCAGCAGACCACTCCAGCCATTCCCGGATTTCCGTTCCGCTCAGCCGAACGACATGCAACGTATTCGGAAAATTGTACAGATCGGCGATATGCTTGATCGCCAACGTCCCCGCCGGAATATGGGTATAGTACGATGGGCCATATCTGCCACCTGTTTTAAAAGGAGCTGCTGCCGACAGAACGGGCAATCCTTCGTGCTCGCTCCCTTGCATCTGCTGCTTCACATACCACATTTGCGCATCATTCACCAGCTGAACCGAAGCATCATCCATCACCTGAGCAAAAAAGCTGTTCACCGCCACCGTCGTCTGACCTACAGGTGCACGAATATACTCCAGTGTTCCGGCGTGCTCTTCTGCTACCGCCAGCTGAATGGCAGTATCCGGTTGTACCAGCGCCTCCTTGCGTATCGGATCATACACCGGGCGTACCTCGGCAGCAGATGCAGCCACTTGCCACTTCTCTCCACTAAAGGTCAGCTCCAGATCAATGATACCCAGATGATCCCCCCAAAAGCCCGGCTCCACTGCTGGGATATCGTGGATGGTACCTCGCTTTACATCAACACCTGTTTTCCCCATAAACGAAGGTCCGGGAAATACTTTATGTGCATGACCAAACACAATGGCATCGATCCCTTCCACCCTGCTAAGATGCAGCACCGCATTTTCCATATCAAGCGTTTCGGGAATATCCTCAAAGCCTGCATGGGGCATAGCAATGATGAGATCGGCTCCCGCCGCCTTCATTTGTGGAATAAACCGTCTTGCCGTTTCCAGCATATCTTTGACGATGATTTTCCCCTCCAGCCACGCCTTGTCCCATTGCATAATTTGCGTAGGGACAAAGCCGATGACTCCCACCTTCAACAGATGCTTACCACCTGCTTCATCCTCTACCGTCTTATCCAGCAATAGATAAGGTGTAAAGTAATTTCGTTCTTGTTCTCCCGCTATATAAATGTTGGCATTCACATAAGGAAATTGCGCTCCTCGAAGGCAAGTCTGCAAGTATTCCAGTCCGTAATTAAATTCATGATTCCCGATATTGCCTGCCTCATATCCAAGCAGATTCATAGCTTTATAGGCGGGATGCACCGCGCTTGGGTCCTGTTGGATTCGCTGTACAGCATAATCTCCCATTGGATTCCCCTGAATCACATCTCCGTTATCCAGCAGCAGGTGATTGGGTACCTCCGCCCGGGCTATTTGAATCAAGCTGGCTGTTTGCGCCAGACCGTAATGCAGCGTCTCCTGATCCGTATAATAATCGTAATTCCACAAGCTGACATGCAAATCGGTTGTAACCATAATGCGGAATTTCACTCTCACAAGGCTTACATTGTCCTGGTCTGCCTTTTCGTTAATATCCAAAATATCCAATCTTGTTCTCTCCCTCAGCTTCGGTCATAGAGCTTGAACAAGTCTAACAGAGCACTGTTAAGAGAATGTTAAAACAAGCATTTTGCATAAATCCAGAAAATGGTTTTAAGCATACGATAAATTTTACATCATTTTTACCAAAGTCAGGAGTGGTTTTTACCCTAGCTACGGGACTAGCTGTTAAGATTTGGTTTGTCACAGCATTTACAGGTTTTTTATTATCGTTATCACTATGTTTAGGGGGAAATTATTTTGTTCAAAAAAGCACTGACCTTGTGCATGACTTTCACACTGGCAGCGGGTCTAGCCGCTTGTGGCTCCAATGCAAGCAATAACAACAGCGCGTCCACTCCGGGTACAGATGGCTCTAAAAACGAAAGCACAGCCTATGTTCCTAAGGAGTTAAAGGTACAGTTCGTTCCTTCTCAAAATGCAGATACGCTCGAAGCCAAAGCCAAACCGCTCGAAAATCTACTGGGTGACAAGCTTGGGATCCCGGTGAAAGTAACGGTATCTCCTGACTACAATACGATTGTGGAAGCCATGTCTTCCAAACAGGTAGATGTAGGATTCCTTCCGCCGAATGCTTATGTACTGGCCCACGATAACCGTAAAGCAGCCGACTTGCTGTTGCAAGCTCAACGCTACGGAATTGAAGATGCTACAGGCAAGGACACGACTGAAAAAGTAAACTTTTATAAAGCAATGATCGTGGTGAAAAAGGATTCTCCGATTCAAAGTCTAGCTGATCTGAAAGGCAAGAAGGTTGGCTGGCAAAATGTAACCTCCTCCGCAGGCTACGTGTACCCTGCAGCAGAGCTGAAAAAAGCTGGCGTGGACCCGGATACGGATGTGCAGGGTGTGACAATCAAAGGCCACGATGCTGCTATTCTGGCGTTGCTGAACGGTCAAGTTGATGCGGTAGCTGTTTTCCAGGATGCACGTAACACGGTGAAGAAGGAAATCCCGGATGTATTTGAAAAAACTCGCGTCATTCATTACACAGCTAAAATTCCAAATGACACCGTCAGCGTACGTTCTGATATGGATCAAGCGTGGAGAGACAAGATCAGCCAAGCCTTTATTGACATCGCCAAAGATCCTGCAGGCGGCGAAATCATTAAAGAGATTTACACCCATGTAGGTTATGAAAAGGGCGACGATAAAAACTTCGACTCCGTGCGTGAATACGCCGAAGCCGTTGGTCAAGCGGTTAAGTAATCGGAGCAAACAAGATACTGTAATGAAGTAACAGCTACGAAACAGGCTTTACGAATGACAGGGCAACACCGTCCATGTATTCATGGCGGTGTTGTTTTCATTCCACCCCATCGGGGGAGAAAGTTGGGAGCATATGATCGAATTTCGTAACGTATCGAAAACATACCCGAACGGCACCAAAGGGTTGAACAATATTAATTTGACGATTCAGGAGGGAGAAATGGTCGTCATCGTCGGCTTATCCGGTGCAGGTAAGTCTACCCTGCTGCGTTCCATTAACCGACTGCATGACATTACGTCCGGCGACATTGTCGTGGGTGGCAGGTCCGTCACGTCTGCTGGAAGCAGCGAGCTGCGGCGCATTCGCCGGGATATCGGCATGATCTTTCAAAGCTTCAATCTGGTTAAGCGTTCGACGGTGCTCCGCAATGTACTTTCCGGCCGCGTCGGCTATCATTCAACGCTGCGAACCATTCTCGGCCTCTTTCCGAAGGAAGATATCGAACTGGCACTAACAGCGCTGGAGCGCGTGAACATCCGCGAAAAGGCCTACAGCCGGGCAGATGAGCTGTCTGGTGGCCAACAGCAGCGCGTATCCATCGCCCGTGCTCTGGCGCAGGAGGCTAAAATCATTCTGGCGGACGAGCCTGTCGCATCGCTGGATCCGCTGACCACCCGCCAGGTCATGGATGACCTTCAGCGGATCAACCGTGAAATGCAGATTACGACCATCGTCAATCTGCATTTCATTGATCTCGCGCGCGAATATGCAACGCGGATCATCGGATTGCGCGCCGGGGAAGTGGTCTTTGACGGCACACCGGAGGAGGCTACGGATGAGGCCTTTGCGGAGATCTACGGCCGGGCCATCAAGCATGATGAGCTGCTGGGAGTGGGATCATGAAGCCCGACTCTACTGCCCAGCCGCTCTCTTCGACGCAACCGTCACCGCATGCTGGACCGCCGCAGCCTGGCAAGACGCCCGCAGGGCCACCTTTGCCAGGACGTTACAAGCGTTATGCCACCTGGATGATTTTTATCGTGGTGCTGGTAGCCTGCTCCATTCATACGGATGCCACACCGTACCAGTTGATCGTCGGCTTGCCGGAGATGGGCAAATTGTTGGGGGAAATGTTTCCACCCGACTGGAGCTACTTGCCTACCATCTGGAAACCGATGCTGGAAACGATCCAGATCGCCATTGTTGGCACGACACTGGGAGCCATATTGGCGATCCCTGTCGCGTTACTGTGTGCCTATAATGTGATGCCGCGCAAACTGATTTCGCTGCCGATGCGCACGATCCTGAATCTAGTACGGACGATTCCCGATTTGCTGTTTGCCTCGATCTTTGTGGCGGTGTTCGGCATCGGGCCGTTTGCGGGGATGCTCGCCCTGCTCTTCTTCTCCTTTGGCATCATAGCCAAGCTGACCTTTGAGGCGATTGAAGCCATTGATCCCGGGCCGCTGGAAGCCATGACCGCTGTTGGCGCGAGCCGCATTCAAGTCATCGCCTTTGGTGTGGTTCCGCAGGCTCTTCCTTATTTTGTGTCGTACTTGCTGTATACCTTTGAGGTTAATGTACGCGCAGCTTCCGTTCTGGGCCTGGTCGGGGCTGGCGGTATCGGTCTGTTGCTTGACCGTTCTCTGGGGCTGTTCCGATATGATCGGGCAAGCATCATTATTCTACTGACCCTCGTCATCGTCCTTGCGATTGATTACGGCAGTAACCTGCTACGGAGGAAATTATTATGAATGATCCTACGCTTCGCAGACCTATTGGCTCCCGCCTGCGCCTATGGGCGATAGCTATTCTGCTAATCATCATTTATATTTGGGCTTTTCGCGGGATGCAGTTTGAAGGATTACAGGGGACGGCTAAAAGTGTCTCTGTCGCTATATTGGACGGCTTCCTTCATCCCGACTGGTCGTTCGTCTACATCCCTGAGGGAGAGGATTTGCTGCGCGGGTTGCTGGATACGCTGGTCATTTCAGTGCTCGGAACCTTCGTATCCGCATTTGTCTGCCTTCCGTTCGCCTTTTGGGCGTCCAGCAATATGACCCGTCTGCGTCCCTTATCGGGTAGCGGGAAATTTGTGCTTAGTGTCATCCGGGTATTTCCCGAAATGATCGTCGCCATCTTGTTTATCAAAGCCGTAGGGCCCGGCTCGTTTGCGGGTGTTCTCGCCCTCGGCATTCACTCCATCGGCATGCTGGCGAAGCTTTTCTCGGAAACGATCGAAAGTGTCGATCACGGGCCCCAGGAAGCTTTGATCGCGTGCGGTGCCAATCGTTGGCAGGTGATCTTCTTCGCCGTGCTACCACAGGTGATTCCACAGTTTCTTTCGTATTCGCTTTACCGTTTTGAAATTAATATCCGTTCTGCTACCACACTCGGTCTGGTCGGTGCAGGTGGTATCGGTACTCCGCTACTATTTGCACTCCAAATGCGCAACTGGAACCGTGTAGGCGTTATTTTGCTCGGCATTGTGGTTCTGATCATTTTGACGGATCTGATTTCCGGCTGGCTGCGCAAACGGATCGTATAATTAGAACTCTAAACGCCCAAAAAGCCTCTCCTGTGTAAAAAGGGACATGTCATGCTCCCATTCACTCGGAAGAGGCTTTTGTCGTTCAACATCTCCCTGCCAATTCATCTATGACCCGTCGGACTTCCTCAGCCGTATTGTAAAAATGAGGAGCCACACGGATAACATCCTTTCGTGCTGAAACGATCATATTTTGGCTTCTCAAATTCCTCTCCACAGCCGACACGTCGGCTACTTCAACAGCGAGCAAGCTTGGTAATGTGCCTCCCCTGTAAGGTACACGTATGTGTAGCCCTTTGCGCCGTCCATATTCAACGGAAAAATCCAACAACTCACTCATATAGGTCTGAATATTCGTGACTCCAATCTCTAGCAGCAGCTTTAAAGCCGCATTGGCGGCAAAAATGCTAATAAAAGAAGGCAATCCCGTCTCAAAGCGTCGGGCTCCCGCCGCCGGAAACGGGTGAGCAATATCAAACCGGGAAGCAGGCTCCTGCCCAAGCCAGCCTGTAAGACGGGGCTTGAAGCGGTCTATTCGGTCCTTGCTTACATAAAGAAAAGCCACGCCCGGAATTCCCAGCATATATTTGCGGGCTCCCGCGACCAAAATATCTACGCCCATTGCCTTAACGTCCACTGGAACGATCCCTGCAGACTGATAAGCATCCACAAACAGCAACGCCTGATTTCGGTGAGCTATATCTGCAATGGATTTTAAATCCTGCTGAAATCCGTTGGTATAGTTCACTTGTGACACCATAACGAGCGCAGTTTTCTCCGTAACATGCTCCTCATACTGCTCTATCGTCACTTCTCCCTCGATGGAGGGGATACAGCAGATGTGATCATGGAACATCTCCTGTGCCTGCCAGATGTGTCCCACCGTCGGAAAGTCGGTGTCCGCATACACAATGCCTTCTTTTCCCGGTACATAAGGAAGGGCTGTAGCCACCCCAGCAATCGCCTCAGAGGCTGAGGACAGGACCGCAATTTCGTCAGACTCCGCCCCGATGAGCTTGGCAAAATGCCCTCTGGCCTCCTCCAAACGTGCCATAGATAGATCGCCGTTATGACCGTGTTGCAGCAAACTTCGATGATATTCCTCAATGGCAGCGGAAACCGGCCTCGATACGGCCCCCTGGGAACAGCTTCCTACATGGATATGTGAGGATAGCACTGGAAACAGCTGACGGTAGGACTGAAACGGATGTTTCATTTTTCCCTTCGCTCCTCCTGGGCACACCAACGTGCCTTGATATGATCATTTTATTATCCATATAAGCCACCTTAGAACAAGGGCCTCTCTTCCCATCTTCTCGCCGTTAACAGACGATAGACGCAAAGAGAGGCCCTGAGGGATCATATACAAAATCATAAATTAATGCACGCGTTTGCGTCCAAACCAGCTTTTAAGTACCAAGGTTGCCAGAGCAAGTAACAACAACAACGAGGCCACCGCAAAAGATGCCGAGAACTGATATTCGTTATACAAAATTTCTACATGCAGCGGCAGTGTATTCGTCTCTCCACGGATATGTCCAGAAACGACGGACACTGCACCGAACTCACCCATGGCTCGCGCATTACACAAAATGATGCCATACAGCAGACCCCACTTGATGTTTGGCAGCGTCACTTTCCAGAAAATGCGCCAGCCGCGCGCGCCCAGCATGACCGCCGCTTCTTCCTCCTGCTGTCCCTGATCTTCCATCATTGGAATGAGTTCTCGCGCCACAAATGGAAAGGTGATGAACAGCGTCGCTAAAATAATACCAGGCAAAGCAAATATAATTTTAATATCATGCTCGTCCAACCACGGTCCAAGCCAGCCCTGTGCGCCGAACACTAATACATACATCAGCCCTCCGACGACAGGAGAGATGGCAAAGGGTAAATCAATTAAGGTGACCAGCAAGCCTTTGCCGCGAAATTGAAATTTCGTGATCAGCCAAGCGGCAGCTACACCAAATACCGTATTCAGCGGTACCGTTATCGCTGCCACCAGCAGCGTCAACCGCAATGCGGACATGGCATCCGGGTCACGTAACGCTTCGACGTATACGCCCCATCCTTGCTTGAGTGCTTCGGTAAGCACGACGATTAGCGGCAATACCAGCACCCAGAGCAAAGCTAAAAAAGCAGCACCAATCAGCGTCCACTTCACCCAAGCGGCCTCGGTCGTGACCCTGTTGGGCGGTGCAGATGAAGGCACTGGTGCAGAAGCAAGCTCCTGCCCAGTTATCGCTTGTGACATAATCTATCCCTCCTTAGAACGTGGATATCATGCGCAGCCCTGCATGTTAACATTAGATAGTCACATTAGACAGTTGCGTTTAGGCAGTACGCCGTCGTGACCAGCGCTGAATGCTGTTAATCACGAGTAACAGCAAGAATGAAATTACCAACAGCATCAACGCTACTGCCGTAGCTCCTGCATAGTCATTTTGCTCCAGCTTGGACATTATGAGCAGTGGAGCAATTTCCGTCTTCATCGGCATATTGCCAGAGATGAAGACGACAGAACCATACTCGCCAATGCCACGGGCAAAGGCGAGCGCAAAACCCGTCAGCAGCGGTGGCACCAGCTCCGGTACAATAACGCTGCAGAAGATACGCCATCTGCCAGCTCCCAGCGTAGCAGCGACCTCCTCCTCATCCTTGTCCAGCTCCTCCAGCACCGGCTGCACTGTCCGTACAACGAACGGAATGCCAATAAACATCAATGCTAGCGTAATCCCCGTCTGTGAGTACGCCATCCTCCATCCAAGCGGTTCAAACAATGAACCGATCCAGCCGTTCTGTGCATACAGAGCAGTCAAAGCAACCCCTGCTACCGCAGTAGGCAAAGCAAAGGGCAGATCAATCACCGCATCAAAAAGTCGTTTTCCCGGAAACTCATAACGCACCAGCACCCAAGCTATCAATAAACCGAGAAACAGGTCGATCAGCGCCGCAGCCGCAGCACACAAAAAGCTTACCTTGTAGGAAGCCAGCACCCTAACATCAGTCGCCACGTCCCAAAATTTCTCCCACGTCAGTCCAGTTGAATTCAGAAGCAGTGCCGATAAAGGCACCAGCACCACCAGACTGAGATACAGCACACTATAACCCATTGTTAACCCGAACCCGGGAAGTACGCGTTTTCGAGTGGCTTGCACTTGATTCATGTTCTGTCCATCCCTCTCTGAATCCATTGACTATGACACTCGCGGCTACCGACCCAATCCCTACACAGTCCACCTATTTTATGAACTGCCGGGTACATAAATCTGGTCAAAAATGCCCTTGTCGCTGAAATGCTTCTGCTGCGTCTCCTTCCATGTCCCGAATACATCCTTCAAGGTCACGAGCTCCAATTTAGGAAATTGATCCTTGAACTTTGCCGTCACGCTCTCCAGTGTTGGGCGATAATAATTTTCGGCAGCAATGGTCTGCCCTTCTTCACTGTACAAATATTTCAGGTATGCGTCCGCCACCTCGCGTGTACCTTTTTTATCTACCACCTTATCAACTACCGCTACCGGTGGTTCCGCCAAAATACTGATCGACGGATACACGATATCGAATTTGTCCGCACCCAGCTCCTTCACCGAGAGCAGTGCTTCATTTTCCCAAGCGATCAGTACATCGCCAATTCCACGCTCTACGAAAGTCGTTGTCGCTCCACGTGCTCCGCTATCCAGTACCGGCACATGCTTATACAGCTCCTGTACAAACTGCTGGGCCTTGGCTTCATCGTTATTGTTCTTCTTGAGCGCATAGGCCCAGGCTGCAAGATAGTTCCAACGTGCTCCACCCGAAGTTTTAGGATTCGGTGTAATAACTTGCACATCGCCACGGATTAAATCGTCCCAGTCCTTAATCCCTTTCGGGTTCCCTTTGCGTACCAGTAACACGATGGTTGAAGTGTACGGGGCGCTGTTATGCTCATATTTACTTTGCCACCCCTCTTTAACGAGTCCTTTTTCCTGTAGCGCATCAATATCATAGCCCAGGGCCAGAGTTACCACGTCCGCGTCCAGTCCGTCCTGCACAGAACGACTTTGCTTGCCAGATCCTCCGTGAGATTGCTTGATCGTAACCTTCTGCCCTTTCTCCTTCTCCCAATGGGCGGCAAATGCTTTATTATATGCCTCATACAGCTCACGGGTCGGATCATAAGAAACATTGAGTAACTCCACGTCCTTGGAACCGGCAGCAGAGCTACCATCCGCCTGCGTCCCTCCCTTGCTTGCCCCGCAAGCGCTTAGCATAATCGTTAAAACCAAAGATAGTCCGAGAATAAGTCCACTTTTCCATTGCCTCTTCATCAAGACACCCCGAATTCTATGTAATTTGTATTCATTTACGCCTGTTATTGACAGACATAATCAAAAAAAGAGCGGAGAATTCCCTGATGCAGCCCTGATAGGTCAAACCTGTCACGTGGACAGTGTCTGCCTGCTGTTCCTAGAGGTTCTCCGCCAAAATGGCGAGATCATACATTAATTCTTTAATTCCTACCTGTTTAATGAGTTATATGGATATGATACGAGAGTTTAGGAGTGATGTCAAACCTTTTTTTGGTATGTATCATTTGGACTTTTCTTTCTTTAAGGGGGGGCAGTCAGAAACATTATATATGTTTCCGACCGTTTAGAGGTCATTTACACACGAAGTACGACTTAGTTGGCAACCGTTTCAAGATTAATCGAAAAGACTCCAAAAAGCTTCGGATTGTCCGTAGCTCTTCTCAACCACAGTTCACCCGATCCCACCATGACTCCCTGATAATTAACAAACAAATCATCTGTCTTTTGATTCACCAGCGCCTCGCGAATTGCGTCCGTAAAAATCTGATCATACTTGGCCATAAAATCTTTCTTATTCGGAATCGTTAGCGACTTTTCACTATCATTAACACGCAGAGGGTACAAAATATAATTGGCCACTTTTTCCTTGTCATTGTCGGCAACTGCCTTCTGCAGCGCTTTGAACGTGTTCAAAAACGCTTTAGGATCTTGAATACCTGCTACCTCAAATGGATTTTGCGATGGATTGGAGGTTGCCGGAGAAGAAGATGTATCCGATGAAGCAGATGGAGCCGAAGGAGTTGATTTTTGTGCATCAGTACCGCTGTTTTCTGCACTCTTGCTCTCTTTCGCTGTTTTGTCACTTTGGGCTGAACCGCTACGACTACCACCGGCTCCGTTCTCGATCACGCTTGTACTGCTTCCAGTATCAATGGTTTCAGCATTCTTATCCTGACCACAGCCAGTAAGTGCTACAAAGGTAAGTGTAAGTAAAATGGCTGTGAGTGACAGCCTCCGTGACATCTTTTGATTACCGAATTCATGGTTTTTGGGCACAACGGGTCATCCTTTCTGCTTTCTGCTCTGACCTATTCTGTTCATTAAGTCTTCAACCGTTCTATTGTAACATAAGTAGACTAATGACCGCATGTCGTGCCCTTTCTGGAAGGAGCTTACAGTGTAATATATGCGAAGGTTTTAACGTTTCCTTGCGATCCATCGTCCGTACTTACTTTTAAAATCATCTCTTTTAAGGAGTCATTTGCAGCTTCATCCTGTCCCTCTGGCTTTACAAACACCAGATCGTGGCGTTCTCCCGGCTGCAACGTTCGGCTGGAAAACCCGCTCGTTGACCCTTGCAAGTCTAATCCATTCGCACTATTGAGCTTGTATTGTACGGGTTGCTTACCTGTATTCTTGATACTGATGTACAGCTTGCGCCCCTCTTCAAATCTAAAGCTCGTTTGTCCTTGTCCTCCAAATTGCATTCTTTGGTCATGTACGATTCGCTTCGCTGCGCCTCCTTGCTCAATCTGCTTGCTCAGCGGAGTTGCCTGGTGCGTCACAATCGCCGATGATGTAGTATACGTGTTCGTTGGAAAACTAGCAAAAGTGACATAACCCAATATGGCTCCGGCAGCCCCAATCCAAACCCATTTCTCCACCATTTGATTTCCTCCTCTTCTTATCTTTCCTTCAGTCGTCACCGTGATTGCACAGATGGAACGGCTTATCTTCTATAAGGAAGCGATTCAGCCAGGTCATTTTATATATAAAATCGGGTGCCGATTCGATGAATCCATTCACAATGTCCAAGGAGCGTAGATTTTTCAGGTTTTGTAATTCAGGAGGCAACGTACGGATTCCGCTATACTGAATATCCAGATACTCCAGTTGTTGCAGCTCTCCGATTTCAGGAGGCAAATGCCGAAATGCCAGCTCTGCCTTGGGAATCACTTTGAAATCTGGGGCCGGACGATCATAGCATCCACAGCTGATCCTCAGGTTTTTGAGATGGGTCAGCTTGGCAATGTCAGCGGGTAGCTCTTCCAAATCCGCTACTTGTATCGTCAGTGACTCCAACGATTCCAATTCGAACAAAGCGTGCGGTAGTGTTCGTATATCCTGCTCGAAAATAGTCAGATGCTTCAGGGAATACAATTCTCTAATCCGTTCCGGTATCTCCCTCAAGCCAAACCGCATAAGCTCTACTCGATCCGGTTGATGCCGAATAGCATCGTCCAGAAAAACATCTATATCCTGATGATATTCAGGTTTGTGAATAAACACACCAGGTATAAGCTTCTCCAATTCATCCGCTTCTTCTGTAGCCATGTTTAGTCCACCTATTCGTTCGTGAGCTATGTTAATGATCCAATCCCTTCCCTCCGCATTCTGGAAGCACAAATCCTCAGGTAATTGGGGATGTACCCAGGAAAACAAACTAGACGCCGCCTGCTTTAATAATCCCCCTGCCTCGGGCGCACACTGGTATCGGTAAAATGTTCCTTGTGTGTAGGCAATGGAATGGATGCCCCTAATTTCCTCATAAGAGTGTGTGGACAGCATAAAAGGATTCAATTGCTGTAACAATTCCTTGAACAGGACATCCTGGTCGATCACCCCATTCTCATCCTCTGTCGCCCATTTATGTATGCCCAGCATAAACGTGTCTGCCCGTTCCATAGCATAATCAATCAGTCTTTCATAGGCTGCTCCCCGGACATCGCTGTATAATCTGAACATGTCTCTCCCCCTCTGTGCAACCCTCGGCCTTACAATAAAAAAAGCCGAACTCATATCTATTATGAGTCCGGCTGTCATATTTTTCAAACTTGATCAAAGACACTCAACACGACTTTATAAATATGGCTTATCGCTTACTCTGTCACTGTTCCGTAGATTAGCACTGGCGCTTCCGCGTGATCCGCAATACGGATGTTCGCGTAGATTTTCTCCAGCACTTGGGCTACATCTTCACGGTTCGCATGAATAGTAACCAGTGAATCGCCTTTTTGAACAGCATCCCCGACCTTTTTGTTCAGCATCAAGCCGACAGCCAGATCAATCTCGGATTCTTTGGTCGCACGTCCTGCTCCAAGCAACATCGCTGCGGTACCGATTTCGTCAGCCACGATTTCAGCTACCACACCGTCCTGCTTCGCAGGCACCTCAATAAGATACTGTGCTTGCGGCAAGCGTTCAGGATGATCCACTACAGAAGCGTCACCGCCCTGATTCGCAATAAACTCTTTGAATTTCTCAAGTGCTTTGCCATTGCGAATGACTTCTTTGAGCTTCTCTTCGGCGTTTTCGAGGGATTCTGCTTTCCCTGCCAAAAACACCATCTGACTGCCCAAAGCCATACACAGCTCTTCCAGATCTTTTGGTCCTTCGCCACGCAGCGTATCAATCGCTTCTTTCACTTCCAGAGAGTTACCGATGGCCAGACCCAGCGGTTGACTCATATCGGAAATGACTGCCATCGTTTTTCGACCCACATTGTTACCGATGCTCACCATGGCATGTGCCAGTGCTTTGGCATCATCTACGGTTTTCATAAATGCGCCTGCACCTGTTTTTACATCAAGCACGATGGCATCGGAGCCAGCAGCGATTTTCTTACTCATAATCGAGCTGGCAATCAGCGGAATCGAGTTGACCGTCGCTGTAACGTCACGCAAGGCATACAGCTTTTTGTCCGCAGGTGTCAGGTTGCCGCTTTGCCCGATGACCGCAATTTTGCTGCGATTCACCAAATCCACAAATTCGTCCTTGCTGATTTCGACGTGGAAGCCTGCAATAGCTTCCAGCTTGTCGATCGTTCCTCCGGTATGTCCGAGGCCGCGGCCTGACATTTTGGCTACCGGAATGTCCAAGGCCGCTACGAGCGGAGCCAGTACCAGCGTTGTCGTATCACCCACACCGCCAGTGGAATGCTTATCGACCTTTACACCTTCAATCGCGGACAGATCAATGGTATCACCCGAATGAACCATCGCCATTGTCAGATCAGCGCGTTCGCGTTCAGTCATATCTTTGAAGAAAATGGACATCGCCAATGCACTGACTTGATAATCAGGAATTTCACCCTGAGTGTAGCCTTGGATAATAAAATTAATTTCCTCTGTACTCAGTTCTTTTCCGTCACGTTTTTTCTCAATCAAGTCTACCATTCTCATATGTCATTTCTCCTCACTGTGCGTATGATCGTTTACAGAGATACTGCTGTATCCAGTGCAACTTCCATCATTTCTTTAAAAGTTGTTTGCCGTTCTTCTGCGGTCGTTTCTTCCCCCGTCAGCAAATGATCGCTTACCGTCAGAATCGTCAGTGCGTTTACACCAAACTTGGCTGCCAACGTGTATAAAGCCGAAGTTTCCATTTCTACACCCAGCACGCCGTATTCCATCAGCTTTTGTACCACTGATTTGTCATCACGGTAGAAGCTGTCTGAGCTGAATACATTGCCGACATGCATGTTCAAGCCTTTGGCAACACCGCGATCATAAGCGCCCTTCAATAGATTGAAGCTGGCAATCGGCGAGTAATCGTAGCCGCCAAAGATATGGCGGTTCATGCCGGAATCCGTACAGGATGCCTGTGCCAAAATGACGTCACGAACGTGCACATGCTCCTTCATTCCGCCGCATGTACCCACGCGGAACAGGTTTTTCACACCATATTCGCTAATCAGTTCGTTGACATAAATACTGATGGAAGGCAGCCCCATCCCAGTTCCCTGTACAGATAGGCGTTTGCCTTGGTACGTACCCGTGAATCCGAGCATTCCGCGTACCTCGTTGTAGCAGGTCACGTCCTCCAGATACGTTTCAGCAATAAACTTAGCCCGTAACGGGTCTCCTGGCAGCAAAATCGTTTCTGCAATTTCTCCGGGTTTGGCTCCAATGTGTACACTCATGTTTTTTTATTCCTCCGTCCCATTTGTCCATGCTTGTATCGTTATTTATATCGTTACTAGTAATCCTGCTTGTACTCTTGCTGGTCCTTGATTACTGAAGCTCTGCCAAAAAGCTCGTTCCATGTTCAGGCAGTTTCACATCAAAGTTATCCGCCACGGTCGCTCCAATATCAGCAAAGGTTTTACGAACTGCAAGCTCCTTGCCCCCAGCTGTAAAACGCGGGGAATATGCCAGCAAAGGTACATATTCGCGGGTGTGATCCGTTCCCCGATATGTCGGGTCATTCCCATGGTCCGCAGTGATGATTAGCAGATCGTCATCGGTCATTTTGGCAAAAACCTCTGGCAGACGCGCATCGTAATCGTCCAAGGCTTGACCATATCCCTGCGGATCACGACGGTGACCGTATACAGCGTCAAAGTCCACCAAATTCAGAAAACTTAATCCGGTGAAATCCTCATCGAGCGTAGCCACCAGCTTATCCATGCCGTCCATATTGGACACCGTACGCACCGCCTTCGTCACACCCTCACCGTCATAAATGTCGGAGATTTTACCCAAGGCGATCACATCTAGACCTGCATCCTTCAGCTCGTTCATGGTGGTGCGACCAAACGGTTTGAGCGCATAATCATGTCGGTTGGAGGTACGAGAGAAGTTCCCTGCCTCGCCTACGAACGGACGTGCAATAATGCGACCCAGCATGTACGGATCTTCCAGCGTGATTTTACGGCAGAACTCGCAAATCTCATAGAGCTCTTTCAAAGGTACAACTTCCTCATGCGCCGCAATTTGCAGCACAGAGTCCGCCGAGGTATAGATGATGAGCGCTCCAGTTTTCACGTGTTCTTCGCCTAGCTCATCCATGATTTCCGTTCCACTGGCCGGCTTATTGCCAATAACTTTGCGGCCTGTGTGCTCCTCAATGCGCTGAATCAGCTCATCCGGGAACCCATCAGGAAATACACGGAAAGGAACAGCAATATTCAAGCCCATGATTTCCCAATGACCCGTCATCGTATCCTTGCCATTGGACGCTTCCTGCATCTTAGTGTAATACGCAAGCGGCTTGTCGGCCGCTTCCACACCTTCTATGGAACGAATATTGGATAGACCGAGCTTACCCATATTCGGCATCTTTAGACCACCGCGTTCGCGGGCAATATGACCGAGTGTATCTACATCGTAATCATCAAACTGGGCAGCATCCGGCGCTTCGCCGATACCAACCGAGTCCATAACCACCAAGTGAATTCGTTTGAATTTAGACATCATAAAAATCCTTTCCTAACTCGCTGTTTTTTTTACAAAAACAACCCTGCAATCGTTGCCGACAGCACGCTAACCAGCGTTGCCCCGTACAACAGCTTCAGACCAAAGCGGGCCACCACATTTCCTTGTTTTTCATGCAAACCCTTCACAGCCCCGGAAATGATACCGATGGATGAGAAGTTAGCAAAGGATACGAGGAATACCGATACGATCCCGACCGTGCGCTCCGACAAGCCTGTTTGCTTGGTCAGATCAAGCATGGCCACGAATTCGTTGGACACGAGTTTGGTAGCCATAATGCTGCCCGCCTGAACGGCTTCGTTCCACGGAATACCCATGACAAAAGCGAAAGGCGCAAACACATATCCAAGCAGCGCCTGAAAGCTGATTCCAAACAACCAAGAGAAAATCCCGTTAACCATGGCAATCAACGCCACAAAACCGATCAGCATTGCAGCTACCGTAATAGCAACCTTGAAACCGTCCATAATATATTCCCCGAGCATTTCGAAGAAGGACTGCTTCTCTTCCTCCTGAACCTCCAGTAAATCGTCTTCCTTCTCAATCTTGTACGGATTAATAATGGAAGCGATAATAAAGCCGCCGAACAGGTTCAATACCAAAGCTGTGACCACATATTTGGGATTTAACATTTGCATGTAAGCTCCCACAATCGACATGGACACCGTAGACATCGCAGACGCACACAGTGTATACAACCGATGTTTTGGCAGCAGACCAATTTGCTTCTTAACGGAAATAAACACCTCGGATTGACCCAAGATAGCCGAAGCTACAGCGTTGTAGGATTCCAGTTTACCCATTCCGTTTACTTTGCTCAAGACAAGCCCGATATATTTAATAATAAAAGGTAACACTTTTACATATTGCAATATACCAATCAGCGCAGATATGAACACGATTGGCAGCAGTACACCGATAAAGAACGGTGCTGCTCCTTCATTCGCAATTCCGCCAAAAACAAAGTTAATCCCTTCAGTTGCATATGCCAAAAGACTATTAAAACCTTTTGCAAAGCCTTTGACCAGAAATTCGCCAATTCCTGTATTCAGCAATACGAAAGCAAGCGCTGCTTGCAAAACAACCATAACTATCAGCGGACGATACCTGATTTTACGCTTGTCACTGCTGGCAACGTAAGTAAGTGCAAATACAACGAGCAGTCCCACCAGAGCGATTACATATTTCATTTAATTTCCCCCTCATTACATTAAGCGCTTACATTCCCCGTAAAAAGAATGCGCTCCAAAGAGGCATTCTTTTTTTTATTTCCCCAGATCCGCAGGTCGAAAAGCACCCGGCAGTAATTGATCCACCGTCCACTCTTCCGTGTTGCCATGAAGGTTTGTCAGATAAATTTTGGTATCTTGATGAGCAAATTCGGAAATAACCTGACGACAGGCCCCACATGGAGACACAGGTCCTTCCGTATCAGCTACTATCGCAATCGAATCAATTTGACGGCAGCCTTCGGATACCATTTTGAAAATCGCTGTCCGCTCTGCACAATTGCATAAGCCGTAGGAGGCATTTTCCACATTACATCCGTGATAAATCGTGCCATCGCTTCCGAGAACCGCAGCACCCACCTGAAAATTCGAATACGGAACGTATGCCTGTTTACGCGCCTCAAGCGCTTTCTGAATCAATTGATCCTTCATCGCGAATCCCTCCATGACTTTAAAATAAACTTAGTAGGAAGATGTAGACTGCTCGCCCTCGATGATCTTCACACCGGAACTTGCACCGATCCGACTTGCGCCAGCTTCTACTAATTTTTGCACGTCTTCCAGACTGCGTACACCGCCTGAAGCCTTAACACCAATCTCAGGTCCTACCGTTTTGCGCATCAAAGCCACATCTTCCGCAGTAGCTCCACCTGTTGAGAAGCCTGTCGAGGTTTTCACAAAATTCGCTCCCGCTTTGACGGACAGCTCACATGCCAGTACCTTCTCTTCGTCTGTTAGCAGGCATGTTTCGATAATCACTTTTACCAGTGTACCAGCAGCTGCCTCCACGACCGCACGGATGTCCTGCTCGACGAGCTGTACATCACGTGCCTTCAAAGCGCCTATGTTAATAACCATATCGATTTCAGTCGCACCGTTAGCAATAGCATCTTTCGTTTCAAATGCTTTCGTTGCGGACGTGCTTGCTCCCAGCGGGAAACCGATAACTGTACAGATAGCTACGCCTGTGCCTGCGAGCTGTTCTGCTGCATAAGCTACCCACGTCGGGTTCACACATACAGAAGCAAACTGATATTTTTTTGCCTCGGCAGTCAATTTCGTAAATTCATCCTTCGTCGCATCTGCTCGCAACAATGTATGGTCGATTAATGCTGCAATGTTCATATCTAAAAGCTCCTTCATTAGATAAATAGTGTGAAGACAAAAGTCCTTTATTTCTCTGTGATGAGACCATCATAGCACGCCTTTGAACATATGTAAAACACATTTTGAAATTATGTTCAAGCTTATGCGCAAGGCGTCACCTACAATTCATATTACCCTGTAGGGAAACGCCATAACCGTGTATTTTGCTGGATTGAGAACGACTTGCTCTATTGTAAAAGTGCTTGTGCCGTAAACTGATCTGTCACCAAGATATTCGCATACTTGCCACGCAGCGATGCCCGAATGGCCTCCACTTTACGCTGGCCTCCAGCGACGAGAATGGACTTCTCCTTCTTTCGCAAATCAGGCAAATCAATCCCGACGGTACGGCTATTGATTTCCTGACTGCATATGTTGCCCTCAGCGTCAAAAAAGCGCGAGCAAATATCGCCCTTGCCGATTCTTTGCAGTAGCTTCTGCTCTTCCCCGTTAAAATAGCCCAATCGGAACAGCAATGCATCCTCCTTGACCGTACCCACCGTAAACACAGCGATGTTCGCCTGCTTGCCAAGTTCAATGATACGCTGGATATGCCGATCCTCCTCGACCATTTTCTTAACGGCGTGACTGTCGAAAATCACAGGCAGCGGCAAATACCGTGCTATGGTATGAAAGGCTTCTGCGAACAAATTCACGGTTTCCACGGCATATGTGTTGACATGCGAATGGCTCACGCCTCCTTTGAGCTGAACCACCTCAACTCCCTTGACCTGCTTTTGCTGGAGATGAAGCGCTACGGCATGCATCGTTGTTCCCCATGTCACTCCAATAATATCAGCATCCTGTACCGTTTCATGCAAATAATCGGCTGCTTTTTTGCTGATATGCTTCTTGATCTCCTGATATTCATTTAACGGCGAATAACAGACTAACACGGTATCCAGTCCGTACTTCTTCTTCACCTGCTCTCCGAGCGCGTCCATATCCTCCATCGGGTCCACAATACTGATCCGCACGTATCCCTGTTCCTTGGCAGCCTGCAGTAACCGCGATACCGTAGGACGCGAAACCCCGAGTCTGACCGCGATATCTTGCTGACTGTAGTCGTTTAGATAGTATAATCTGGCTGCCTCGATACTTAATCGCTGCTTTTCATGATCCATTCTACCTCAACCCGCTTATCTTAAAATGTAGTGCCAGCGGACACAGCTTTAGTCCCAAACATTATATATGAAGGGAAACTTGAAGCCACGCCTTGGCCGTATAGTTGTTAATTTGGAAGATTTAACTGCTCGTTTGTGATATTCTGTGATTAACTACAACTACTTTACCGCATCCTCAACTTTATCGTTCCATCTGTCAAAACGCAATAGTTAAACCATTTTACCGCTCATTCACAATCTGTGATGGCTTATCTGAATATGTAAGGAGAATTGCTATGTCTGAATTTATTGTGTGCAGTCTGGCGGACAAAAAGTTCGCTTTAAACTTTGTGGAAGTAGAAGAAGTCATGAATGCCAAAAAAGGAACGCCGCTTCCCTTTTCCGAGGCGTGGCATGAAGGAATGGTGACTATTCGCGGCAATGTATTTACGATCCTTAATTTACGCAAAAAGCTGTTTCTTCCTGCATCAAGCGATTCCGCCGAGGACAAAATGATTTTGCTCAGCCGTGCGAAGATTGCTCTGCTTGTCGATCAGGTGGAAGACACAGCTTCTGCTGAGGACAGTCAGCTACAAAGCAATGAGGAAGAGTGGCAACGCGAGTTGTTCCCTACAGTAATGGAGCATCAGGGTACCCTCATTCCGGTGATCGATATGGACGCTTTTCTTGCATCCACCAAGACGAACTAAAAAGCAAAAAATACTCCCGAACCTTGAGCCGGCTTGCACTCATCGTTCGGGAGTATTTTCAGTTATTGGAGTCCCTGCCCCTCTTTCATGTGAACCAGTGTGTTCAGCTGCTCCAGCAACGTATTTCCGCCAGTCAGCGAAATCGTGCCAATCTTCTCGCAGATTTTTTCCATGAATTCCAGTTCTTTAAGACGAAAGAGGGTGGCATTCTCGTCCATCAGCTTGGCCGTATTGAGCAGACTACGAGTGGATGCCGTCTCTTCACGTCGTGTGATGAGGTTGGCCTGTGCCTTCTTCTCTGCCAACAGCACGGTATTCAGAATATCCTTGATATCCCCCGGCAAAATAATATCCTTCACCCCTGCTGACGTAAAAGTCACTCCATATTCGCCACTCTGCTCATTCAGTCGAGTCAAAACATATTCCGCAATCTCCTGCTTCATTTTCAGCAAATCATCCAGCTTCATCGTGCCAACATATTCGCGCAGCAGCAGTTGAAGCATAATGTACATTTGTTCCTCGTATGCCCTGAATTCCAACGCCCGCAACGGGTCGATGATACGGTACTGACAGACGAAGTTGAGGCGCAGCGTGATTTTGTCCTCTGTCATGATTTCCTGTCCCATCAGGTCCATCTGCTGTTGTCGCATATCTATCGTTTTGATCTCTGTATTCACTGTGGACATCCAGAAATAATATTTGCCCGGTTTTAGCTCACCCTGCAACACATTATCGTAATACAAAAATCCCAATTCATAGCTGCCCACCTGAAGTGCCTTCCAGAAGCCCGGTGTCTTGGACAAGAATGCTTGCCCCAATGCCTTATCAATCGCAGGCTGCCGAGTATCTGCACGAACAAAACGATGTTTCTTGAGCATGTTCCAAAAAGCATATTTCCCTGCCGTCAGTAGCTCCACAAATCGATTATCCTCATAATGCAACACATATTCATGGTCCTCTACATCAATGACATTCAATTGCTCAAGCAATAGGGGATCTGTCAAAAACAAACGAATGTCATGATCAGGTACAAAAAATGGTTCGGCTACATTCAAAATTTCAACTGCTTCCTGCCGAAATGTTTTCAATAGGTAAGTTCCTGGGTGCAACAACTTGTGGTAGCTTCCTTTTTTGAACAGCAGCCCGCGCTCATCAGATTTAATCGTTATCTTCTTAAACATCGTATCACTCCTAGTATTTAAAATTCTCAACTTAAAAATGTACATTTCCGCGTGTAGCGGCTTCACGTTCCATTTGATCTTCCGATCGCTGTTGCTACTGAATTTTTAGAATGGATAAACCCGTTAAAGGGTTAAATTCAGTGGCAAAGGCGAACGCTTCGCTTCTTCAGATTCAAATGGTCCGCTCCGCTGATTCGCATGTTATAGTAAACACACATTTTTAAAATGAGGATTTTTTATTTGTTGTAGTAGGGTTAGTGACCCTTGCAGAGCATCCCTTCGGTGTGGACGGCGGGGTCAAGCTTAAGGAAAAAGAAAGATACCGCCTGTTTCCGTGTTCTAGGGATGGAATTCATCAGCCCAACATCGATTGTGAATCTGTATCCCCGAAGCCTCGAACCCTGTCGGCGCTTGCTCTCTCCGGTATCCGCTGGCCGCATAGCCATCGCCCCGGTACCTGTCATCGAGACCAGACATGGGATGCTCTTATCCGGGTCTTTTCATTGTTTTTATTCGATCATTCGAATACTCTACCAGAAGTCGCGTGGAAGGCGATTGGGAATTGAACCCTAATGTTGGTGGATACATCAGAATTACAGGATACCTGACCCCATCAGGGCAGGCACTGCGGGACCTTTGGAAATCCACGCCTCGGTAATATCTTCCTGTATCAGCCTTTATCATTATCGCGCAACCTGGAACTCACGAACATGGCGAAAGTATTACGACCCTATAAAAAAACAAAAAAAGACACAGGAGAAGCGTATGTGCTTCCCTTGTGTCTTTCTTTCTATAGTTAACTGTCGCGTTCGTATCTTAGGCCTGATCCACTAGGATGTTTTTTCGAAAACGGGATCAACGCTCGGTAACGGAAGTTGTGGAACGTCTGTCGTTGTAGAAGCAGTCTGCTGGTGTGTATAGCTGAATGAAGGGGTCTCATATTGCAATCCCGCCTTTTCATAGGTAAACCAATAGCTGACAGCCTTCCCGATATCGAGGTCTGTAATCCGCTGCTCCCAGACACCGCCGTTGTTTGTCATTCGGTAATTGAGCTGTTGTCCACCCGTTAAAGTATAATGCACGTCAACATAGGCCGAGGCTGTTTTGGGTGTAAATTGAAGCAATGCTTCATGATCGCTGACAAAGCGAGCTCCTACTTTATAATCCTCCGTTTCCCCGCCACCCTCATTACCACCAGATGCTGGCTCTGTCGTTACCCCTACCGCATTGCTTGCTGCAGATAGGTTACCAGCTGCATCTCGAGCCTTAACGGTAAAGCTGTAAGTGGAAGCTGCATTCAGCCCTGTAATTGAAGCGGAAGTACCGCTTATCTCTGCTGCCTGAGCCCCGTCCTTATAAACGATATAACCCGTAACGCCAACATTGTCTGTAGCTGCATCCCACTCCAGAGTGACCGCCGAAGCCGTTTTGGTCGTAGCTCGAACATTCGCCGGGATGGATGGAGCCTCCGTATCAGGTTGCGGATTGCCACCGCCGCTTCCATTTCCGGTATTAAAGGTATTCGGCTGCACGGTAATAGTGTGCCCATCTGAGAAGGTTACCGTTTTAACCTGGTTTGTAAAATTGTAGGCCACATAAGTTTTTACACCGTTTTTATGAAATACGGCATAAATAGGTGAATTAGCGGTGATGCTGTGGTCGATGTTGCCTAAAGCATCCAAATTGTAGATCCAGTGGTAGGCATTCGCCTTGGAATTCCCCGCTTCCGGTGTCATGGCCGCTACGCGTGCACTGAATTTGGCCTTGGCATCGGACGGGTCCGAGATCGCTCTGTACATATACACAATATCTTCCCATGGACTGAAATTCCCACCGCTTTTTCGCAGCAGATCGTTATAATTTTTAGCTGCATAATCTGAATACTGCGTCAGATACAAGGAAGCCGAGGTGATCGGTAGCCAGTTGATACCATGAACCTCTGCGGCATTATTGGTCCACCATGTTGCATTCCCTACCGTTTTACCACCCCAGATCATGCTTGCCGTCGCGCTTTGCATCCCTGCAGGGGTGTTTGTGCCATGCACATCAAACCAGTATTCGTTAATCGCATTCATTTCCGTTGTATATAGATAAATGCCCAGATCACGAGTTTGAGTATTTCCCGTCGCCTCGCCCCATAAAATAAGACCTGCCCAAGCATTCATCGCTTCCGAGGAGGATTCATTGTTGTTGCCATCACCAAATTTGGCATGGCCGGAAGCCCAGGTGTGCCCGGCATAGGGATCAAAATTACGCAAATACGGAAATTTCGAATCAGACCTGTCGGTATTGGCGATGTCACGAATGAGCAACTGTACCATCTGCCCCCATTGGGAATTGGATGCCCAGCTCTTGTCCACACGTGCAATTTCGGCCGCGGCCTTGATAAAGTATCCATAATGGAAGTGATGGTCATTTAATTCTACCGCACTGCCAAAGCTGTCGGGATAACCGATCAACGTCCCCCAATTGTTGTTATACACAAATAGACTGGAGCTTTTCAGATTACCCGAGCTGTCACTGGCCTTAAACCAGTCCTGCAGCCGGCTTTTGATCTCATTGCGGAACTGGGTCGCTGCTGCGGTATTGCCAGCCTGGTCGGCAATCGGCGCCAGCGCTGCTAGCTTGCCCAGACGTTTTCCAGTCCAGTACGTGTCTCTATCGCCGGAGTAGACTTCCGCTTTCGCTTCGTCTATATAACTGTTGAGCGTATTTTTATCGTAGGACCCCAAGTCGGGCAGGGAAGGCAGTACCCCTGTAAACTTCATTTTCGTTTGAAAAGAAGCACCTTCTGCTGTTTTCATCAGACCGCGTACAGAATTGTACGTATAGCCTAGCAGGGGTTGTGATGAATTTTTCCACTGATGCGGGTATAAGGCAAAAATAGTACCGCTTTGCGTGCCTTCCTTCGCTGTTGTCGCAACAGTAAAGGTGGTCGTCACTTCGGAAGAGGCTTCGTTATAGCTGTACTGTGCTTTGGAGTTTGTAACGAAAGAATAGGCGTATTGCTGAAATTTGTCCAATGTCGCGGTTGTTTTGTCAGGCAAAGCCGCCACTGTAAAATAGTTTTTCCCGTTCAATTGATTGATCAGAGTACTCGTTCCGAGGCCAGACCAGGTGCTGCCGGAAGGACCAAACAGACCATAGTGTGAGCCATTAACCGTAATGCCAAGCACAGGGGAACTAGCTGACCCAGACCAAACCTCTGGCACCCCATTAAATGAAAGCTTGGGATTGCCACCGCCAAACTCAAAAAAAACATAGGGGGAGCCGTGTCCATAGGTAGCACTCATTTTATTGCTGCCGCTTTGAAATAATGATTTGACAAACCAGTCGCTGAAACCGTCCACCTTGGCATCAGGAAATGAAGCGCTTACAGAATGACCGACGGAAAAATCGTTCACATCATCCATCCAACCTGCGATGTATCCCGGATTTACCGTAATTTTCCCACTCGGGTTAAAGATGCGTAAACCGTTTTGCTGATTTTTCAAGGCAAGGGGATGCGGATATTGAGCCTCGGAGTACGGTACCCAGGCGAGGCTGCTCCACCAGTCATTGGTAGGCATTGGGCTGTTTACATTCGCTGTTTTGTAAATCTCGTTTTGCGGTGTTGCTGCTCCGGCAGGTAGTGTGGTTGAATATGAGCCAGCGCCTTGTGTGACCTCACCCGAAAAGGCTTTAGTAGAAACCGGTGCAGCTAAAAATATCAGACTGGCACTTAACAAGCATAATAACGTTTTTTTCACAACCTACATCCTCCTTTGAATTCTATAATCCCTTTCACTGCAAGGCTTTTCCCTTCTCTTCCAAGTTGATTTCAACTTCATTGTGCTTGATCTCAATTTCCAGGTCAATCCTTTTATTTCTATATTCTAACTAAACGAGGCGAAAGTCTCTAAAAATACATAAGAAACCAGGACGAAAAACCCAAGCATGTGTAATTATGTTATCTCGAATTCACCCCATTAGACATTTACCCTATGAGTTATTCATCCCATTAATCATTCACCCTAATAAACGTTTAGTATATAAAAAAAGAATCCTCCAGGCCTTTTAGCCCTCCAGATTCTCTGTTCTTTTAAGTATATAAGCTTTTGAGTATTTAAGTCCTTTTGCCTTTCCCATGCTCCACACCATTTCGAAAAAATGAGTGACTTTGCGGTGGGCAGTAGCGGAGCGAAGGGGTTGAATCTGGAGAAGCGTAAGCGTTCGCCTTTGCAGTGGGATTCTTACCTTTAAATGTCTTATCAATCCGAAGAATCCCACTGCAACAGCGATCGGAAGATCAACCCCTTAGTGGAGTGCCTTCTCCCCCGCAAACAACACTCATTTTTCCCGCTCAAAATACCCTTCTAGTTTCCAGTCTACACCAACCTGTGTCACGCTCAAATCATGCAATGCCACCGCATCGCTCATCGCAGACACGCCCTCTCCCCCGAGAAATCCCGGGGCTGCGCGTCCTCCAACCAGCTTTGGTGCCATGTACAGCACCAGCTTGTCTGCCAGCCCTTGCTGCACGAAGGAAGCGTTCACCTCGGCTCCGCCTTCCACGAACACCGATGATACCTCTGCCGCACCCAAAATATCCAGCATTTGCGGCAGGTTAACCCGATCGCTGTTTTCATCCTGAGTCGGAAATACCTTTACACCTAGCTGTTCCAACTGGCTACGCTTGCCTTCATCATAAGCGCGTCCTGTGAATATCCAGGTAGGCGCCTCCCCATCTGTAATGACACGGGCATCCAATGGAATACGAAGCTTGCTATCCAAAATGATACGAATCGGATTCCGTCCTTCTGGTAGACGAGTCGTAAGCTGAGGATTATCGTGAATCACCGTCTGTACACCGACCAGGATTCCCACATGCTCGTTACGAAGACGATGCACATCCTCCCGTGCAGCCTCAGATGTAATCCATTTGCTTTCCGAGGTCCGGGTTGCAATTTTACCGTCCAGTGTTACTGCCGATTTGATCGTAATAAAAGGACGCTTGCTCACAATATATTGATTGAACACTTCATTCATGCGGATGGATTCCTGCTCACATACTCCGACAATGACCTCAATGCCCGCATCTTTCAAAATCTGTACCCCTCTGCCGGAAACCAGCGGGTTCGGGTCCAGCGCTGCAACCACCACCCGACGAATGCCTGCCTTCACAATGGCTTCCGCGCACGGGCCTGTCCGACCGTGATGAGAACACGGCTCCAGCGTTACGTAAATTGTCGCTCCCTGAGCGTGTTCACCCGCCATACGCAACGCATGAATCTCGGCATGTGGCTCGCCGGGCTTCAGATGAGCGCCGATCCCAACGATACGACCGTTGTTGACAATGACTGATCCGACGAGCGGATTCGGTTCGGTTTGCCCTTTAGCACTTCTGGCATTTTCCAGTGCCAGGCGCATATATTTTTCGTGAGTGGTCATAGAACCTCCCTGAGATCGGAATCCCGCAAATGGCCGGATCGTTCCACTTTTGTATTCAAATACCGTTCATTATATTGCGACACATCGCCCCAGAGCGGCATGCGACCCGCCACATTCATACCCGATTTCTTCAAGGCATCCAGTTTTTTGGGATTATTTGTGATCAGGGTTACCGGTTTTTGTCTCAGGTGACGGAGCACACTAATGGCGTCTGCATAGTTGCGGGTATCATCTTCAAAACCCAATTGGTGGTTGGCTTCTACAGTATCCATGCCTTCTTCCTGCAGAATATAAGCCATTGCTTTACTAAACAAACCGATTCCGCGGCCTTCATGGTTAGCCAGATAGAACAATGCACCCGTTCCATGTTCCGCAATCATTTTCATGGACTGGTGGAGTTGAAATCCGCAATCACAACGCTTGCTACCAAAAATATCTCCAGTATGGCAAATACTATGCATGCGAACTAATGCATTTTCCGACTGTTGAAGATCGCCATACACCAAAACGCTTGACTGTTGTCCCTCTGCCAAATCCAGTGTGGACAATCGCTTCACAATCGTCTCAGCGGTGGCATTCAGTAAGTCCTGACGATCTTCCTCATCCCGTACAGGCAACCAGCAGTACCACTGAAAAACAACCGTTTCTCCTTCCAAATTAACTGGTAGCTTGATCGGTCCTACTAAAATCGTCGAAGATTGCTCTCCGCGAACGGTTTGAATTTTATCGTTAAGTAGCGTAGCTACATCTTTTTGGTTCATCTCTCTGCACCATCCTTTATATAAACTCTATATATGAAAATTCCGGTAATTCATGTTGTTGTCAGGATTTATATCCTTTGATTATCGGCTTGTAAGAAATGTTCATGAAACGTGGATTCCATCGTCAGCTGCCGTCCCTGAAGCTCGGTGACAGCCTGTCGCCGTCCGTCTTCGAACGCCTTTAGGTCTCCTGCGGTATAGCTCTTCTGTCGTAAACGAAGAAGCTCACTGGCTAGCACATCGGCATCCTTCAAAGCTGCATTCAAGCCAAAAGCTCCGGTAGGTGTCATGGTATGCGCCGCATCTCCAATAAGGACCAGCCCGTTCTGCGCCCAGGTGTCACTGCGACTGCTGAAAATATCCAACGGTACGAAGTCCTTCCATGAACGAATGTGATCATGCACACTATGCTTCAAATCCGGAAAAGCCTCGGTAAACCGTTGTATAAAGGGTTCAAAAGATTGCTTAAACAGGGTTGGAAAGCTACCTTCCTCCACATTCCAGCCAATTTGAATATAGCCCTCAGCCTGCGAGAATAAAGCCAACTGCCCTCCGTTGACCCGTGCCAGACGAGTGACGGGCTCCCACCCAGCAGGTGCTGTGATTTTCGCCCATAGCAGATCATAGCCGTGTCGAATGTTTGTCACAGGCATCTGCGCCAGCTTGCGCACAGTCGAATAGCGACCGTCTGCCCCTACAATCAACGAACTGTCAATCGTGATCTCATGACCGTTCTTATCGCGGGCGGCCAAGCCCGTGTACCCCTGCTCGCTGTTACCTTCCAAGGTAGTCACAGTTGTACCCGCCAGGTAACGGAAGGACCCGTAGGTTGACGCCTGCTTGAGCAGAGCCTCCAAAAATCGAGGCTGTGGAATATGAACCCCCACATTACCATCTACTGATGCTGGCTTGACCGTCTTCACTTGCTGCTGATGCTCCCAATATTCGATTCTTGTAGAGGCGAGAACATAGTCCTTATGAATTTGTTCGAGCAGCTTATGCTTTTGGATCACTTCCTGACCCTCATCATTCAAGATTTCACCGCGGAAAGCCTTTCCCGCTATGCTCTGCCGCTCAATCAATATCGTGGATACACCATGCGCCGCCAGTAGACAGGACAACAAAGTTCCTGCGGGTCCCCCTCCAACTACGCACACTTCACATTCCAACTTCATCTGACTTCCCCCTACGCCCAAACCACACCATAACGATTAGTTCGTATCTGTTCATTTAATTACATCATTAATAATATCAAAAATAATATCAAATTAAGTTCAAATTTTAAGTATTCATATCTCAAGCTCCGTATCAAAGCCAACAAGTTACTTTATGTAACAAAGTATATTTATATCACACCATTTCGTCAAGTAATAAATTTATGTAAAGTAAAATCATTTACTTTTAACAGTGGATCGTTAATAATAGGAGCATGAGGTGATCACATGAACATTCCGCAGATGTGCCCACGGTTTGAAAAAGCTATGGAGCTACTGAGTAAGCGTTGGACGGTGTTGATCGTATTTCAACTAACCAATGGTCCGCAACGTTTCGTCGCTATTGAGAATTCAATCCCTAATTTAAGTGGAAAGGTCCTTTCCGACCGTCTAAAAGAGCTGGAGGAAGAAGGAATCATACAACGTATGGTTTATCCTGAGAAGCCTGTACGGATTGAATACTCTCTTACAGATAAGGGACGCGATTTAGCTCCTTTGTTTGACCATATCGGTACTTGGGCTACACGCTGGATTGAGGTTCTACCAGCACTTGAAAAGCAATGATCCATATGGGCTACAGCTATTTTTCCTAAACTAACATGATAAAAACACACAGACTGCTAACATGCCAAAGAACGCCTTTGCTCTAAGTACAATTTGTACTCATAGTGCAAGGCGTTCTATTTTTCATATGAAGGAACTTTATTGATTCACCTACATATCGATTCCATTATTTAAACGTTTCCCTCACCGCTGCGTTGCATTTCCTCACGAATGGATTGCACCCGTTTTTTCCCCCAGTCATACATCATCTCCACAATGGGCAAAATCGTCATCCCCAGTTCAGTCATCGAATACTCCACCTTTGGAGGTACCTCGGGATACACTTCCCGGTGCACAATACCGTCCTCCATCAACTCCCGCAGCTGATTGGTCAGCACTTTATGCGACAGCTTCGGAAACAGCCTTTGCAGGTCACTGAAACGGTGCGCCCCTTCTACACCCAGATGCCATAAAATGACGACCTTCCACTTTCCGCTTAAGACCGAAAGGGTCAGTTCCTTTTCGCAGTTATAGTCTCCGTTGACGATCTTCTCCCGTATTTCTTCTCTTAGCGTATCGGACATATATCAATTAACTCCTTCTAAATCATCATGGTCTTGCACTCTAATAGTAACCTACAGGTAACCTCCGTACTTGAAAGTGCATTCTTCACAGCCTGACGATGCCATCCTACAATAGTAGATATCGTTTCACATTCAAGGAGGAATGAAGTATGAGTAAAAAAGCTCTTTTTATTATACCCCCAGAGCGCTTTAATGAGGATGAATTGTTTAAACCAAAGGAAGCACTGGAGCAAGCAGGTGTTACTGTGACGCTAGCTAGTACAAAAACAGGCGAAATCATAGGTGACTACAATGGTAAAGCGACAGCTGATCTTGTTTTTACTGACGCTGTGCTGGCTGATTATGATGTGGTATCTGTGATCGGCGGATCAGGAACGAATGACTATCTTTGGAATAACGCGGATCTCCAAGCTCTGCTGAAACAAACTCATGAGCAAAAGAAACTATTGGCTGGCATCTGCGCAGGTTCTGTAGCCGTGGCTCAAACTGGACTGCTCTCCGGCAGAACGGCTACATGTTATCCTGTGGATGTACAAAAGGACCTGCTCCAATCGCATCAAGCCGAATATGTGGCACAGCATGTCGTTGCGCATAGCGACATTATTACAGCCGACGGTCCAGATGGTGCACAGGACTTCGGCGCAGCACTTGTCAAAGCCCTGCAATAAGCACATCTTTGAGGTTCTAGGTGGGCACTTTAAACAGCACTCCAAAAAGCCGCATCGCGTCCTTTCTTTTGTATGGGACCCGATGCGGCTTCTTTGTGCCATTTTCATGCTTAAGTGATTAATTTAATTGTATGGTCCTGGATTTTCGTGTTAGCTTTAAAGAATCGACGTTTAGTATAGGAGGCTTATATGCCGTGTTTATGAAAGGCAAAATCCATTTACATCAGGTAACGTCCGAATCGTTGCGACTGGGCGCCTTACTATCATTAGTAGGGGGCTTTTTGGACACATATACCTTTGTTGGAAGAGGCGGTGTTTTCGCCAACGCACAGACAGGCAATATCGTGCTGCTGGCTGTTAAAGTCATTCAGGGGCACTGGATTCAGGCATTATCCTATATCCCGCCTCTGATCGCCTTTTCACTGGGGGTTTTTGTTGCTGAAGGGATTAAACGCAAATCAACCCACCGTTTAACTCCAGACTGGACCCGCGCAATTCTTTTACTGGAAATCGCGATTTTTTTCATCGTGGGATTGATTCCGCAAGGAGTTCCCAATACGGTAGTAGTGGTGATCGTCTCATTCGTCGCTTCCGTGCAAATGACTTCCTTCCGCAAGCTCATTGATGTGCCGTACACCTCCACGGTCAGCACCGGTAACCTTCGATCAGCTATCGAGGCTGTGTATGTCGCTGTAACGACCAAGGACACGAACGCTGCCATTCGAGCGATGCGTTATGGTGTCATCCTGGCTGCCTTCTTGGTAGGAGCCTTGCTCGGGGGATTTCTGACTTTGACGATTGGGGATAAAGCCGTTTGGGGCGCTGTTGTTGCACTTATTTTTTCTTTTATTTTATTTACAGAAGAGGAAAAGTGGAAGCTGCCGCTTCGTCACTAATCCTCCATTACATCAGCCCTGAATGAACTGCCGCTGGGCCGTTTCGAAGAAATTCAAGAGGTCATTGCGGGACGAAAATGCTGCCTGCGCAGATTGGTTGCTACCGCCCCCTTTGCCCTGAAACGCGCCCAGATTTTCCTTTAAATACGCTCCGCAGCTAATGGAATGGGTACCATTATGTGCCAGAATGATTTTGTTTTCGGCTGTTGTGGCAAATAAAACAAGCAGATCATGCTCAGCGGTCAGCTTGGCAGCCAATTGCTGCATCTCCTGAATGGATTTTTGTTCAAATACATGAGCAAGAACATGCCCCTGTACAGCAGACAGCAACTCTTTCGCCTGGTACGATGCATTTTCCTCTTGCAAGAACTCCACTTGCGCCTTGAGCTGCTTATGCTCCTGCTCCCACTTTTCGAATCGAGTCAAAATATCCTTTCGTCCAGTATTGAACTTCGTAGATAACACGTCCAAAATCCGAACACTCTCATTAAAGTCCTGGAGTGCGCGAGCACCACATTTGAAATGGATTCTCGCCATCCCTTTTTGCTTTTCCCATTTCAAGCATTTAATCATTCCAATTTCCCCGGTCTGAGCTACATGTGTACCGCCGCAAGCATTATATTCAATGCCCTCGATCTCGACAATCCGAATATTTTCCGTCACTTTGGGCGTTTTCACCAGCGGAATATCCTTCAATTGCTCACTGGTTACAAAAAAACTTTTTATGTTGCGATTACTATAGATTTGCTGATTTACTTCCTGTTCGATTGCCGATAGCTGCGCAGGTGTTACATCCGAACAGTTCACATCAATCGTGGCATATTCTTGTCCCAGATGAAAGCTTTCAGTACGCGCACCCAACAACTCCAGACAAACCGCTGACAGCAAATGCTGCCCGCTATGCTGCTGCATATGATCAAATCTGCGCTCCCAATCCAATTGGCAGGCTACTTTCCTATCCTCCGGCAAATGCTCTACCTGATGCCAAATATCCCCATCCTCGAGAACAACATCTAATACACGGACGCCCTGAATTGTTCCTGTATCACAAGGCTGGCCTCCGCCATGCGGATAAAAGGCCGTTTCCTCCAGCATAACCAAATATTTTCCGTCTCTTTCCATGCTCTGTGTAATATGAGTGTCCCACTCCGTAAGATTTGGAGCAGTGTAGTATAATTTTGTCGTCATTCCAGATTCCTCACTTTTAGGTTCTTTGTCTCGTACGATATCCACTTATTATCAAGCACTTCATTGTAAATATCAATGTAGGGAAAAGCTTGAACCATGGCACGAACAACTGTAGAAAGAAAATAAAGTACTAGACTGGATATGTTGGTCCCACGCGACATTTCGAATTATAAAACCGTCAGATCTCGTAAAAAAAGTATTAGACTGGCCCCAGCTATAAAAACAGCGGCAGCCGTGGACGAGAAAATAAAGTCCTAGACTGTCGCTGTTTTATTGAACTAAAGTTCTCCGTTAGTATAACAATGCATCATCTTTACGGTTCCCGAAGGAGTTAATGCACAATGAGGACTGGGCAACTTGATAGCTGTGAAACCTTGTGGCTGACACTTCCAAGCATCATTTCTTTTATGCCACTTAGCCCACGGCTTCCAATAATAATGAGTTGCTGCTTGGAATCTCTTGCATAATTTAATATTTCATGTGCAGGATCTCCCTTAAGATGAAGTGTTTCCGGGTTAATCCCCGCAGATTCTAATTTGGATTTGGCTTGTTGCAACTGTTCCAAACTCGCTTTCTCCATTTCGTTCAATATTTCTTCCAAGAAATGCCCTGGTAAATATGTCATGCCATTCGATACATATTCCTGGCTGACATTAACCAAGGTAACTTGAGTTTGTTTGTTTCGAGCTATTTCAACGGTTGCATCGAGGAGTTTGTTCGTTATTTCAGCTTTATCAATTGCCACAATAATTTTGTCAAACATATTTATCGTCCTTTCCGTGGCAGCTCGTAACTATTTCGGCTACCTACAAAACGGTTTCTTGCTGCTCCTATACCGACTAAAAAGAGTAAGACCGAAGCGCCAAGCAGAATGAAAAGTGGCAGATTCCAACTATTTGTCGCATCATGCAGAAATCCTATAAGGGCAGGACCGATTGCGGCAAGAAGATATCCGATCGATTGCGCCATGCCAGACAGTTCCGCTGCTTGATGCGCATTTTCAGTACGTAAACCGAAAAACATCATGGACAAACTAAAGGCGCAGCCTCCACCAATTCCGAGTATTATAATCCACAACAGAATGATATTGGAGCTTCCGTATAGAAGTCCGAGCGTTCCCGTTAAAAGCAAAATGATTGTGATGACCACTAACAAACGTTGGCTAGACATGCGCCCAGCAATAACGGGGACAATAAAGGTAAATGGAAGCAGAGCTAACTGCATTATCGAGAGGTACCATCCTGATTGGTTTGAGCCAATTCCTTGCTGCTTTAAAATTTCAGGCAACCATGCGATCAACACATAGAAAACCATGGACTGTATACCCATAAACAAGGTTACTTGCCAGGCAAGAGGGGATCGCCAAACATTCACATCGTTGCTGGCCATCTGTTGACTCGTCGTGGTTGTTTGCTTCGTTTGATTTCTTAATTGGGGTAACCAACAGAGAATCGATACAAAGCTTAGAATCCCCCATATTCCCAATGCTCCCTGCCATTTTAGACCTGCGTTCACGGCTAGCGGTACACTGATTCCCGATGCGATTGCTCCAAATAAACTCATTGAAATTGAGTAAACACCTGTCATGGAGCCAATTTTATTTGGGATATCCCTTTTGATTAAACTTGGCAATAATACATTACATACGGCAATTGCGAATCCAAGAATTGCTGTCCCAATATATAGATTAGCTGCGCCAGATAAAGAACGTATTACAATGCCAACAGTCAGAACGATTAGGGCAATCAAAATGATACGTTCAATCCCATACCTTCGTCCAAATTTGGGTACTAGAGGTGATAATAAAGCAAAGGCAAGCAAAGGTAGCGTTGTTATCAGGCCTGCTACTGTATTTGAAATACGAACGTCATCCCTTATGAGACTCACTAAAGGACCGACTGAGGTTAAGGGAGCACGTAAATTAGCTGCAATAATAATAATGCCGAGAATTATCAGTCCTATAGAGGATGGTACGGCTTTTATATTTTGTTTGTTCGACATTCTTCATTTCTCCTTACTAAATTCATACGTAAAATTTGTTTCCTGCTGATTGAAAAACTATGAAATAACATCCGCGCGAACAATAAAAGTATATTATAATATATTATTTTTAACAATAATTATTTTGTAATATATTATTTTTAACAATAAGTATTTTATAACACACATTAACTCATCTAAAAACAAAAATACAACTCTGAATTCCCGTCATGGAATTCGGAGTTGTATTTAATAAGTGGAATTTTCGACTTTTAGAAACCATACTTTAAGGATATATGGAGCACTGTTTCGCTATTCGTACGATTGGTATAAGAGTGAGGACAATCTGCACGAAAACTGATCGTATCATATTGATTCAATGTGTAAATCTCTCCATTGACTTGAATTTCAATGGAACCAGTCATTACTGTCGCAATTTCAGTTGTATTCACATGATGACCTTCAGGGTGATACGAGCTATTCGGCTGTAAGTAAGCCCGACACATTTCAATATCGTTGCTTGCGTTTTTAAAGACCGGTTCAATGATCCAATTTTTTTGATCATTAGAAAACCGCAGTCCTTCGCCTGCTCGATACAAACTAACAGGGTCTTCTGATTTCAACAAAGCTAATAGCGGTAAAGATATGCCTTTTGAAATTTTCCATATAATCGCCAAAGTTGGATTTGTATCGCCACGTTCGATATTCCCCAGAGTAAGTTTGCTTACACCCGTTAATTCCGCTAAGTCGTCTAAGCTCATGTTTTTTTCTTTTCTGTACTTTTTCAAGACACCGCCGATTTGTAATACAATTTGTTTTGATTCATCGATTTCATCCATTTGATATGCACCTCAACAAAAAACAATTATAGCTAGTATACTGTTTATCTAGACTCTTTTCCATACAATTAGTATGGGATGGTGGACTACACTCCTATGCAAAATTCTGACGTCTATGTAACTAATCTGCCAGTTAGCTTAATGAAGCATCGTCAGTCTAACACTTTATTTTTCAGTCTAATACTTTATTTTCTTTTGACAACAACCTCCATATAGTGAAAAATCTACATGACGATTAACAAAATTTAGCTTGAAATTCATTTTTGAATAGATTAAGATTAGTCGGCTAACTAATTTGTTGATTGGAACATACTGTAAGAAGAAAGGAGAACCCTATGGATTTTGATTTACGGGACTTGCCCACTCGTGAGGCGCTGCAAGAATTTTCTAAGCGTATCCCCGAGATTGATGTAAGAGCGACAGAAGCTATGCTATTTTTTATGCGAGTATCTTCCAGTGTTTTTAAAGTCAGTTTTGAGGGCTTTGAGAAGTTCGGTATATCTCATGGAAAATTTTCAATACTAATTCTTCTGTACCGCAACATCCATACAGGATTGCTGGCTACAGAGCTTGCGGAGAAAGTAGGAGTTAGCAAGCCTACCGTTACCGGTCTGCTTGACCGCCTGGAACGCGATGGGCTTACTATGAGATCCGTACACCCTTCCGACCGCCGTATGAGCATTGTTAAACTGACCGAACAAGGAACAGAAATGATGGAAAGACTGCTGCCTACACATTTCACAAGCACTTCCACACTGATGAGCCACCTATCCACCGATGAAAAAGAGCTGCTCCTGACATTACTCCAAAAAATAGAAAGCGGCATCCCTCAAGCAAAAGAGATATATAAAGCAGCAAAGCCAGAATAAGTTTTAATTTTGCGTTTTAGTTAGCCGACTAACTTTTAAATTATTAAATAAAAGAATAAATAAAATGTACATACCAGGATATTTATTCGAGTCTATGTTTAACTCATTTTATGAATGTAAGGAGCGTATTACTCATGAATCGCACACAAGTCGCCAGCCTCATCATCCCTGTCATTTCTATTGCCTGCCTTATCGGCGGGGGGTTCCTGCTTCAGACTAACGGACAAGATCAAGTCAATGCTTCTCGATCTGTTAAAGGCACAACACTAAATGCGGATAGCATTCATGTATCGTTTGAACAAGTAGGAGGCAAAATCCTGAACATCCCGGTAACAGAAGAAACTAAGGTGAAAAAAGGAACTGTCCTTATGACTTTGGATTCCAAAGATGTGGATCTGCAAATTGAGCAGCTGCGGACACAAATCGCCCAGTTCAATACGCAGATCAGCCAACAGCAACAATCCATCCATTTAGGGTATACACGAGCAGCAACTCAGGAAAAACAGGCACAGCTAGATATCGCGCAAGCTCAAGTGACTGAGAGTAAAAGTCAGGCCGCATTGCAGCGGGCACAAGCGGCTGAGCGTCAAGCCACTGCTGCGGAACAACAGGTCAATAACGGGGCTCGGGATGAAGATGTTCAGCAGCAACGAATTGCCGTAGCCTCAGCCACCAAAAACGTTCAGACAGCGCAAACCAACTATAAGCGTAATAAAGCACTCTATGATGCAGGAAGTGCATCCAAAGCAGCGTTGGATGATGCCGAATCCTCTTTGACTTTAGCGACAAATCAGTTGAGCCAGCAAAAAGAGTCTCTTCAAAAGCTACTTCATGGTGCCACTTCTGAAGAACGTATGCAGGCCAGTGAACAGACGACACAAGCAGCTGTTTCGGTAAAACAAGCCGAGGAAGAAATTCGCGGTGCCCAATTGTCCGTCGATCGTTCCAAGACCCAACTGGAAACCATTCAGCAGAGTCGTCAACAGTTGGCAGATCAGAAGCTGGCTATTGACCTCTTAAAGCAACAAAAAGACACACAGGAAGTTCAGCTTAAAACGTTGCTGCTCAAAAAAGAACGCCTGGTGTTAAAAGCACCACAGGATGGCAAGGTTACTTCGATTAGTACCAAAGTCGGCGAAAATGTGGCGCAAGGGGCTCCTGTGATTACCCTGGAAACCAATGATTTATATTACGATCTCTATGTGAATGAAGAACAAGCGGGGAAATTCAAGGCCAATCAAGAAATTAAAACTCATATCTCTGGTCTCAATAAGGACCTGAAAGGTACGGTACGCTATGTAACTGCCGCACCACAATTCGCTAATGTGAAGATGTCCCGTGAAAAAGGAGAAGCAGATACCGCTACATTCCAGGTACGTGTATATGTAACAAGAGAAGCAGCTTTGCTACCAGGCATGACAGTTGAGGTGAATACAAATGAAATCTCTTCGTGATGAATGGTCGTATCTGGTTCACTCCAAGTATCCGATCATAGCTATCATCTTCCCGTTGATTGCCGTACTGGGGTATTCACTGTTGCTCCCAAGCAGCCAAATTAACGACGCTAACGTGGTAGTGGTGGATCAAGATAACACAGCTTACAGCCGTGAGTTCATTCAGAAAATAGATGCTTCCCCGTATATGAACGTAGCTGAGATTGTTTCGTATACGGACAACCCTGAACAGTATTTTTATCATGAGCAATATTTGGCTGTTATTTCCCTGCCGCATGGTTTAGAGGATAATCACAATCGTTCCCTTTCCAGCCGCGTGGGTCTCATTCTCGATAATACCAATGTTCAATCTATTACTTCGATTCGTACAGCTATGCAGGAAATTAGCGTTTCCGAGAATATGGAACTGTCTGTTCCAGCTATGTTGAAAACCGGGATGAACGCAGAACAGGCCCAAGGGGCCCTCAATGGTATCGCCTTGGAAGTGCGTTCCCTGTTTAATCCAACGAATGACTATCAGAATACGACGATACTTGCATTCACTTGTATGTTCTCTTTTATGATACTCAATATAAATAGCTTACCTCTGGTCGCTAGACTCCGGGTTTCCAAGAGGCTGGCTGCTGAGCTGCAAAATCCGTTCAACATACTACTGCGTATGCTTCCTTATACGCTGTTTTCGACGGCTGGCTTAATCTTCTCTCTCGGGATGCTTAAAGTGTTTGGAGGAGGCCGTTTCGAGGCCAATCCGATTCTCTTTATAATTCCGGTTGTCCTGTATGTATTCGGTACCGTTTGTATCAATGTCCTGGTTGCATGGGGCGCTGCACATCCAGGAATAGCCATCGGCAGAATGGTGATGATACTCATGCCTGCTTTTGTTTTATCAGGGGCTGTTCTTTCCAGATCACTGTTTCCACCTTTAGCGATTCAAATCGGTGATTTCTTCCCCTTTGTATGGATGTACAAATTCCTTCGTACCATGGGTCTGCGTGGTGCACCTTTGCAAGAGATGCTTCCCGAACTCGGTTCTCTGTTACTATATGTGGGTGTACTCTCCATGCTGGTTATCGCCAGAGCACTGTGGGAAAAACAAAAGCTGGCCAAGCAAACTGCTGGCAATGCTTCTGAAAAGGGATCACCACATCCCGTTGTTCCAGCAAGCTCAACTGGCGGCGGGTTATCTATGCAAGGGGCACCATCAGCACCTATGCATGAGCCTATAAAAGGATAGAGTCTCGTCTATAAAATAAAAAAGGGTTAAGTGCCGTCTAACGAGCCTTAACCCTTTTTCAATAATCAGGATTTTGCAAAATTCTCAATAATATTAAATTGTCATTGTTATCAGAATAAAATTCACTTATATGCCCGACCTAATTGATAAGCGTGCTCCAGTAAACCTTCAATGTATTCTTTCGATTCGGACAAAGTATCATAGAAGAACTCCACCTTGGACTCTCTTACTCTTGCGTAACCAGCAATGGCTTTATTCAAATAATTAGTAACTAAATCGTGATATTCATACTTGATCAGATGTTCTTTCGTTCCTCCCGCCAAGCACAGCCACAAGACCTGTTTTGTCTTGAACTCCTCAAGTAAACCTATGTTCCACACTTTATCCAGGTACCCTTTTAGCATGGAAGGAACACTGTACCACCATAGAGGAAACACAAAGACCAGAGCATCCGCAGCAGCAATTCTGTCCATCTCTCTCCGTGTTTCAGGAGCATATTGTTTATGAGGCGTATTCCAATCCAGCTCATCTGCCGCGCTATATACCGGATTAAACCCATCCCGATACAAGTCCAAAATATCTACCTCGTGCTTATTCTCTTTCAATCCCTCTACAAAACGATTCATGACCGCAAGGGTAAGTGAATCTTCTCTAGGATGCGTGACGACCAATAGAACTTTCATGTATCCGTAACCTTCTTTCTCCTCGTGATTGGTGTACCCTGTTTACAGATGCTATTATGGTTGATATATATAAAAGTGTGAAGTACGCACTTCATTGTACCGTAGGTACTTTAAGGTTCCTTAGTGCTTTTAGAACTACAAATTGGAGGGGGAAAGTTTATGGAAGACAACGCCAAAACCTATATGCTCGGGATCGAGGCAACTTTGGAGGTCATCAGTGGAAAGTGGAAAGGCATCATCCTACACCATTTAATCAGCGGCAGAAAACGTACATACGAACTTCGTCAACTCATTCCGAAAATCACCCAAAAAGTGCTCACCCAACAGCTTAGAGAGCTTGAAAAGGATGGAATCATCCACCGTATCATTTATAACCAGGTTCCACCCAAAGTGGAGTACGAGCTTAGTGAATATGGATGGGATTTTAAAGATCTGCTTGATCGTTTTTGCTTATGGGGAGAAGATCATTTGGATAGGATCTATGGAGATAAAACAAAGGTGCTGGAAGAGTATACTGTGAGGGAAAAAAACGCCAAACAAGCACCACCTCTTTAAGGAGGCGTGCTTGTTTGAAATACTATAGCCCTATGAAATGACTAACCACAGGTATAAGCCCAGTAGGGTCATAAAAAGTGTAGGAATGGTTAAGACAATGCCTGTCTTAAAATAAGTCCCCCAAGAAATTTTTACGTTTTTCGAACGGAGCACATGCAGCCACAACAACGTGGCTAATGAACCAATCGGAGTTATTTTCGGCCCCAGATCCGATCCAATCACGTTAGCATAAATCAACGCCTCTTTGACCATACCGGTTGCATGGGTGGCATCAATGGCAAGCGCATTAATCATGACCGTAGGCATGTTATTCATGACCGACGAGATAATCGCTGCAATAAAACCCATGCCCATGGTGGCCACAAACATACCTTGATCGGCAGCCGCTTGAATCACATGGGCCAGCAGATCCGTCAAACCGGCATTACGCAGACCATACACCACAACATACATTCCGATGGAGAAAAATACGATAGCCCATGGAGCGCCCTTGATGACTTCTTTCATCGGCACTGCAGGGCTTCTACGCGCCATCAATAAGAAAAAGATAGCAATAATACCGGCCACCACCGAAACGGGAATATTAAAAAATTCGCATGCAAAGTAGCCAATGAACAAAACCGCGAGAACGATCCAGGACATACGGAACATCTTTGGATCTTTAATCGCTTCCGCAGGCCTGATTAATTGTGTCGCATCAAACGTTTTCGGAATCCTTTTACGAAAAAAGAGATACAGTACTCCTATACTGGCTGCTAAAGAAAATAAATTAGGTATAATCATGCGACTCGCATATTCCATAAAGGTGATACCAAAGAAATCGGCTGACACAATATTAACCAAGTTGCTGACCACAAGCGGAAGCGACGTCGTGTCTGAAATAAAACCGCTCGCTATGATAAAAGGAAAAACCATTTTCTCATCCAATTTAAGTGCCCGAACCATCGCCAGTACAATCGGTGTCAGTATTAAGGCCGCACCGTCATTCGCAAAAAAAGCAGCAACAACGGCGCCAAGAATGGTCACATAAACAAACATCCGGGTTCCGCTTCCTCGCGCAGCTCGTGCCATGTGAAGCGCCGCCCATTCGAAGAAGCCTATTTTATCAAGCACCAACGAAATCAGAATAATGGCTACAAAAGCCAGTGTCGCATTCCAGACAATATGAGTAACTTCCCAAACATCATGCAAATCGACGACACCCACCAGCAAGGCGAGTATGGCACCGCCGCAGGCAGACCATCCTATGGACAAATTTTTAGGCTGCCAGATCACCAACACTAAAGTGGCTAAGAATATAATGCATGCCAACAAAATCAATGTTTTAAACCTCCATTACATCACCTTATAAACATATACTTATATTAAAAACATCTTTATCCCTGCAAGGAGTTAAACGGAGCAGCCTTTAGGATGAGCAGCAAGCCGATGAATCCGGTCCACAAGATGCGATCGGCTCCTCTTTATTCAGCCATTTTAAAATCTGCTTAGAGTCTGGCATACTCTCAAGAACAGCTTGAATATGCGGCTTGTCGTCTACATTTAAGGAATAGTGTACCCACTGACTTCGTCGTTCTTCTTTTACAATCCCTTGCGACTTTAATTTTCTCAAATGTTGGCTAATTGCTGGCTGCGACATATCAAAGATATCTACAAATTCGCAAACACACCATTCTCTCTCTCTTAGCAGGGAAAGCATGGCCAGCCGAGTTTTATCCCCCAATAGCTTTAAATGATCGGCTACATAACCAAGTTGATCCAAGGTGTGCCCCCCCTTCCACTTATATAACTATATGCTTATATACTAATGTAGTACGGTTTTAATATCAAGCACGAATAATACTTATTCGTTCACCAATTGCATAATCCAGTCTTTTATATCCACGATTCGCAGTGTTTTGGGACGTGTATTCGTTCCGGAAATAATTAATGGGACAAGGGAATCTTTTTCATGCAGCGATCCATGAGCTCCCCCTCCGATGTGAGTAGGGGAACTTTCGCCGACGAGTTCATATCCAGGTTGGACCGTGACGACAACATATCTTCCTTCATGTGAATTCATTGCCCCGTGTAGCCTCGCCAAAACGTCTGGATATTTTCCATATTGGATCCGGTTGTTATTCACCGTAATATCCACAAGGTCCTCTTCGCCCGACAAGGTCCACGATTGCCCATATTCATCGATGAATTTTCCACCGGGATGATAAGAAAACAGCTTATCCCTTTTTCCCTTTGTAACATGAATATGGTTTGTACCATCTTTCATAGCGATAATGTCGAGCTTGTCCTCATGCTGTAAAAGCTTCGCCACGTTGGACAGCTCTACGTTATCGTTTATCGCATAGATATAGGCCATCCGTTCATTAGCGGCAATCACGATTTGGTCATCACTTCTTACAGGTTGATTTAATTTTGCAATACGGTAATGATTCAAAAGCGACTTTAAATCAACAGCGGCAACCTGTCGATCATCATAAACAGCGCTTTGCGCACTGTCACCCATGACAACCCATATCGCATTGTTTACAGCTTGTTCCCACGAACCATATGCATTCAACACAGTTTGCAGTGCTTGATCTGCTTTTTCGATTCCCTCCAGTTGAGTCGGACCCTTTCTATGCGCTAAATTATCATTCTCTGGAAAGTATGTGATGGTTACGTCTGGAAGTTTCTTCTGGCTTATTAGAAAAGCGGTATCTTTTGCGGAAAATTCGTCGTTCATCCCAAATTTTTTCCACAAAGGAGTATTCCAGCTATTTTTCGGATTCAATTGTGCCAAAGCTGCATAAGATAACCATTTAGGCCCTGTTACTATCATTTTTTCTGGCACCCTGCTGCTATTCGCTATGAAGTCAGGCACTTTTAAGGCATGTTTCGTTTTCCCTCTGAAGACAATAGCATTGATGGACGCGGATTCTTTTCCTTTGTCAGCCAATTCCTCATGTATGGTTTTCGTTTTTTTATTCAAATGAACTTGGTTTAATTGGTAAATTGCGTCTAAGAATACTTGCAGTTGGTCTATCTTCAAGGCTTCTTTGGCACCATTGCCGTAGAGAATCATGCGTTTCTTTTGGTCGCTGTACCAAACGAGTCCGGGCACATGATGTTGGTCGGCATACGTTCCCGTTAATAATGTACTGTCGATTGTCACAGACATCGTGGGAAATGAACTCACTACTTGCGGGAAATATTGCCCTTGATGAAGGAGATATTGCATCGCGGGTGCACGGCCTTCTTGAATCGCATCTTGCAAAGGCTTATCCATTAATGAATCAATCAAGATCACAATGACAGGTTTTTTGCCCATTTGATTTACTATGATAGGTGACTTCACACTTTGTTGTTTTAGCTGTTGACTGGAGTCCGCTCTACAGCCCAAGATCATCAACAATAAACTTAGCACTAGTGCTATGGTAACTTTATTTTTCATGCCCATGTATGTGTCCCTTTCTTAGAAAAACTTGATCCTCTTATTTTTTTCTTGTACTAAAAATATTATTCCTGTATTGGATCATCGGGACAAAGGTATTTCATACAAGCAATTAAAGTTACGCCTCCATGAATTTTTTGGATCTAATAGGCCAAATTTAAGATCAAACCATTCAGGGAGGGAGCATAACCATGGCTACTACAAACATAAACGAATACTCTATGCATTACATGGATTCTGGTGAAGGAATGGCCATCCTATTCATTCACCCTCCAGTACTCACAAGCTTAAATTTTACATACCAATTCCAAGAGTTATCATCCGATTTTCGAACTATAGCTTTTGATATCAGAGGACACGGTAAAAGTCAGCCTTCCGAACAAACGGTTACTTATCCTCTCATCGCCCTGGATATTAAACATTTGATGGACCGGATGAGCTTAGATAAAGTATTTTTGTGTGGATATTCTACCGGAGGCTCGATAGTACTTGAGTTCCTCTTGACTCATCCAGATCGGGCATGGGGAGGAATTGTTATCAGTGGAATGTCGGAAGTAAACGAATGGCGACTAAGAAACAAAATTTCTTTGGGCATTGCTCTTTCCAAAATCGGCGCAGTCGGTACGCTTGCCCTTTCTATTGCTTGGTCACAAACGAAACAGCTATCTTTGTTCCGTAAGTTATTCAACGATGCGAAGCAGGGAAATCCCAGGAATGTCGAACAATATTACCGTTACAGCTTGAAGTACAACTGCACCTCTCGGCTCAAGGAAATCCAGCTTCCTGTCCTGCTCGTTTATGGTGAAGAAGATAAGCACTTTCATCCCTATGCCAAAATATTGCATCAACAATTACCAAATAGTGAGCTGGTTTTCCTTAAGAAAGCTGATCATCGCCTTCCTACGAAGGCCGCCAGATTATTGAATGAACTGATCAAGCAGTTCGTAGATCGCTTCAGTCTTTAAGGTAAATCCTACAGGAAAATTCCACATACATATCTACATCCCACTCCTGTTACGTAAGCGTCAAGTAGCCCCCACCTGTTCAACTAAATGAGGGCTAAGTTATGCTGAATTATGATTTAACAAGTTAGCGGAAGTGATGCTGACCGAGGTGTTTCGGTCAATCTCGCCTTTGAACCCTTCCATAAACGAAGCAAGAAGCTGAGTTCTGAAAATCATTTTATCGGAGATTGGAGATTGAGCTGTCTTCACAATTGTGAAACAAACAACCCCGGCCGAAAGGCAGGAATCAGCACATTACATGCCGTTTTCTGCGCCATCGTCGCGCAACCTTACAAGAGTGTTAGGCAATTGTCATCTAGATCAATGGTATCAACCTAGCTGCTCCTCTATACTAATCCATTGATAGGATTATTTTTAAGGGGGAGTTAGCGTGAGGTTTTTTGAAATGCTGCTATTCTTTTCAAGTGCTTGTTTGTTGGCACTCCTGTTCATTATCAATCAACGTATTCGAAAACCAGCTTTGCTCCTGACAAGCGGAGCAGGCTCCATTTTTTTAGTGATACATTTGCTTGTCGAAGGATACAGGGTTCAGCTTTTATTTTTATACGGATTTACGATCCTGATGCTTATGCTCTCACTTATAGACGTTTTCATAACGCTGAAAGTCGTTCGGACTGCCTCGCGAATCCGTAGGGTGCTGGGCCGCCTTTTTATCGTGATTGGGCTAATCGCAACGGGGTGCTTCCTCTATGTGTTTCCCGTATTCGACTTTCCGGCGCCAACCGGCGAGTTGAAGGTAGGTACGCAAGTCTTTCATTTCATCGATCCAAGCCGGGAGGAGACATTTGGCAAAACCACGACAGGCAAAAGGGAATTGATGGTTCAGGTATGGTATCCAGCTCAAGCTGGCATCGGCAAGTATGCTCCCTTTATTCCCGAAACCCAGATTTTACGTTATATGGCCGCGGACTATGGCCTTCCCGGGTTTACTTTTCAACACCTGAAGTACGTACCCAGTCATGCTTATTCGGGGGCCGAAGTCTCTTGGGCACAGACTTCATACCCGCTGATCCTTGCGAATCCCGGCAACGGCTCTTCCAGGTACCTCCACACGTCGCAAGCCGAAAATCTCGCGAGTCATGGATATATCGTGGCAGTGATCGACCACACCTACAATACATTTGCAACCGAGTTTCCGGACGGGCGAATCACGACCAGCACAACCAACGACTTATTCTCGCCCGACCATGATTACCAGACGAGTAGAGGAAATCGCGACAAATTGGGACAAGTTTTAACCGGCGATGTGGCGTTTGCGCTGGACCAATTCGAGCTCATCCAATCGGGACAGATTCCAAGTCATCTAAAAGGGAGAATTGATCTTGGTCATGTCGGGGTGTTCGGTCATTCCATCGGCGGAGCGACGGCCTGTGACGCTTCTTACGATCCGCGAATCGCGGTTGGAATAGACCTTGATGGAGGGCTTTATCGACTGCGTGACAGAGAGGGTCTGCGAAAGCCGTTTTTGTTCATCAACTCGGAAAGCTATTTCGAAAAATTAAAAATGGTGATGGATAACCGGGTCTACACGGATGCAGAGCTTAACCATATGGGCTCAACAAGAGAGTGGGAGGATCAAGTAACGGAAGATAAAAAGTTGGAGCTTGAACGGATGCGCGAAACGGTCGACGAAGGAGGACAAGTCCTCTATATCGAAAATACGGAGCATTTGAATTTTGCCGACGTACAGTTCATTTCTCCGATTTTCAAAATGCTGGGCATTACAGGAAAGATTGCGCCCGAAAGAGCGAACTCCGTTATCAATGCCTATATGCTGGATTTCTTCGATAGGTATCTGAAAAATCAAGGCGGAATCTTAATGAAAGGACCGGATAGCCGCTTTCCGGAGGTGAAGTTCGTAACCTCGCTATTATAAATTACGGAACAGGCTACCGATTTTGATATGCTCCCCTTCAAGTAGACAGGTTTAATAAATAAACCGCTACTTGAAGGGGAGTTTTCCTTTGTCTAAGAAGAACGAATACAATGCGATTGAGAAACTAGCCATCATACAGGAGTTAAAAGCAGGACAGAGCAGCCGTGTGGAAGTAGCAAAAAACATAACATCAGCGTTACCACCTTAGTAAAATGGCTACTACTTCTTCCTTGCCTGTAGGCCATTGAAATCTGCCACGTTCTAGGCTGCGATAGTAAAGCCAGAACCCATTGTGATCCCAATATAGAATTTTGAGCTTGTTGCATGCCCGGTTACAGAATACGAATAAGCGGAGGAGAACGGATTCAGACCAAAGCTTTCCTGAACGATGGCAGCAAGTCCGTCGATCGACTTGCGCAGATCGGTGGAACCACAAGCAAGAAACACACGCTGATGCTTGGAAAGGTCAGCATGGTGAAGTAAGCGCGTGAATCACTTCGCGCAAAAGCATTGGGTCAAAGCGGGAATGAAGCTCGATACTGGCTTCACCGATATGAAGGATTAGAGAAGGAGAAACGCTGCTTTCATCGTGAGGCCACTTGCCCGATAGGCTGCGATACGTGTGTGCCAATCTTGTCTGCGTTGTTCTTTGGCATTCATGAGTTACCCTCCGTATTCAGGTTAATCTCATGATCTCATAGCTAGGTTAGTAGTTGAAGGTATGGAGAGTTTGACTCTTAGCCTGTTACTGTATCTTTGCCTGTATATTGACCTGGTCCTCAAAGTGAAAAATAATATATAATATTTCACACCATGTAAATATACATTTTATACTAAAATCATATATAGTTTAGGAAGGATAGAAATGTTTCTGCTACTAAATCCGAAGGGGTGTAAAAAAGAAATGCTAAAGCGTATTCAAAATCTTTTCGTTATCCCTAACTACCCATTGTTCATGATCTGCATGTTATTGCAAGGCATGGCTATATCCATCAGCGCACCTTTTTTAGCTGTATATTTTACAAGTACACTTGGCGTATCTGTGGGAACCTTTGGTGTGTTTACAGCGGTGACTTTGATTTGTGGCATATGGATAAGCTCTCTGATTGCCAAACGTTCTGATACCGGATTAGATCGTAAACAAATTTTGGTGATTTGTACGTTATTTAATGCCGTAGCATTTGCAGGATATCTTGTAATCCAAAATTTTTATGTACTTTTTGTTTATATGACGATCTTTACGGCCATTGGTGCTCCTGGGATGCCGCAGTTATTTGCCAGTGCACGTGAAGCAGTAGATCGCAGTAAATCTGCGGATCACGCCTTTGCTAATTCAACGCTTCGGTCTATGTTTTCTCTTGGCTTTATTACCGGGCCGCTTTTTGGTTCCTTTTTGATTGCACATACGGGCTTTAAGGGTATCTTTATGGGAACGACCTCTATTTTTGTTCTTATTGCTGTTCTTTTATTCTTTTTTATCCAGCAGCCTCCCGCTCAGCTTAAACATAAGAATCAACTTTCACTTCATAACATTACATTACATAAAAATATTGAGATTCTGATCCCCTTTTTAGTTCTTACTCTGCTCTATACGTCTCACTGGATGAACAGTTTAAATATTTCTTTGTTCATCATTCACAATTTAAAAGGTGACACGAGTGACGTTGCTCTAGTATCCAGTATTTGTGCGATTTTGGAAATCCCATTGATGCTCATGCTAGGCGTACTAGCAGCTAAATACTCCAACCGTTTGCTTGTATTTTTAGGGGCATTAACAGGAGTTGTCTATTATATCCTTGTTATTATGTCTACGGAGATGTGGCAGCTATTCGTGGGGCAGCTTCTTCTAGCCTTTTTTGTTGCAGTGATTTCTGCCATTGGCATTAGTTACATGCAGGATTTGTTGCCCTCTCTTCCAGGGTACGCATCGACGCTATATTCCAATGCGACAACCATCGGAAGACTGGTAGGGAGCTTGATGGGCGGATTAACCGCTCAATGGATTGGTTACCGAAACACCTATTGGGTATGTTTGGCCCTAATCATCTGCTCCCTTGGTCTCCTGGCAATTTCGAAGAAATTAGAGTTTGAAAAATCTGCTGCTTTAAAAGAAAGGAATCACAGTATATAGACTGCGCTTATTTTTCTATGGTGGAGAAATGACTCATAATTGTATCTGCCGCATGTCTGTACCCACCAGCCTGGCGTAATGATTCGCCGATCACATGAGCCTGTTCTTTATAGGTTGGATGACTCAATACCTCTAATAAGGCAGCTCTCAAACTAGCGGGTGTAAGCTCATTTTTATCCACAACAACACCCGCTCCCAGTTCCTGCACCCGACTGGCTACGATCGGCTGATCCGATGTTAAAGGAATCATGACCTGCGGTACATTGTAATATAGGGCTTCACTTGTACTGTTCATCCCCGCATGTGTAACAAAAGCGTCCACATGCTGAAGCATTTCCAATTGCGGAATATAAGGCTTGATTATAAAATTGTCAGGGATACACGGGGCCAATGGCTCCATGTCTGTATAATTGCCTGAAGACAGCACAAACTGCACAGGCAAATCGCGAAATGCTGCAAAACAAAGCTTATAAAATTCCAAGTCTTTATTCAATATAGTACCCATTGAAATGTAAACCGCCTGTGGATGCAGAACACGAAGTTGTTCGAACGGGAAAGATGGAGCATCTTTACGCGGTACAATAGAAGGACCTGTAAAAATAAAACTGTGATCCAGTTTTTCGGCTTGCGGTTGAAAATAGCGGCTTGTATAAACTACTCTTAAGCGCCCGCCATGAGGAGCAATCTCTTCTATAGCCGGAGCGTCAACCTGAAGCTCATTAGCTAGTTGATGCGTTATTTGCATCGTAGCCGTGTACAACTTTTTTACCTCCGGATCATTGTCATTCATGCCTTGTCCCGATCCCAACGGCTCTACGAAAGCAAAAGAAGCGATAGAGCACACAGCAGGGATTCCTAGCTTCTGTGCAATAATCGTGCCTCCCCAGCCCATCAAAGAATCATAGATTAAATAATCATAGGTTCTGTTTTCAATAACTCTCAAAACCTCTGGAATAATCGGAAGAATCATACCTTTTACCATCATGTACACAAATTGATAATGATGTTTGTATTCTGCTGGCTTTAAATCAGAGTCTTTAGAAAAAGCATCATCAACAAAAGGGTAGGTGATCATCTGTGCTCCTGTCTGTTGAATTCTCGTACGATATTCTTCCGTACACACATAGTCAACATCCTCCCCACTGTCTACCAACCTTTTCACTAATCCTAGTGTCGGATTAACATGGCCTTCAGCAGGCGTGATCACTACTAACACACGTGCCATACCTTACACCTCCAAATCAATAATAAATTACAATTTGAAATAAATGCACTTTTAACATAGCAAACATTTACCATATAAACAAGTATTTTCAACACCGAAAATTAAGTATGTATCCTCTACTCAAACTATAGAAATAAGCGAGGCTGAACGCTAGAAGCGCTTGCCCCGCTTAACCATTGAACATCAAATTTAAAGACGCCAATCCCAATGGTCTGTCCCGCTCAGAACAGCTTCAACGGTGTACTGGCTTGCTTCATCGGCGGTAAGCTGTTTGGCCCAAGGTACACGCCCGCTACTTTCTGCACCTGGCCCAAAGTTGTCAAACTCTCCAAATCTTGCGGTCTGCTCATTGGATTCCTTGCCCCAATTGTTCCAGCCGCCCGGCTTGATATGGTCATCCATATAGGTCTTCAAAAAAGTAACATGAGCGTAAGGGCGCCATGGCCGTCCGAGATCCACCTTGCCTGTCAAGCCATTTTCTGTTGTCAGCCGACATTGAATAAATACAAAGCCCGGCTTGTTCTCTTCTGTTGAAGCTGCTGTCACATATCCAGCACGCAGGCTGTGTATGATCGAATTATCAAACACGGCAGGTGCATTGCCAAATATAAAATCTACACTGCCACTGATGTAGCTGTCCTTGAAATACTGTCTGCCACGGTTCACAAGCAACGTATCCTGTAGGCCGGTAATTTTGACATTGTGATACTTACCACGATCGCCTTCGGCATATAACGCTACAGCCTGCACCTGCCCAGTTCCTTCTGTATTGGCAACCGTGACATTCTCCAACACAAAATCGGGACTTTGCACACGCATTGTATAGCTGTTGCTTGTTCCTAATTCTTTTCCGTCCACCACGGTTTTGGCCGTATCATCAAAAGAAATGATCGTTTTGTCGCGATCTTCTCCGATAATGCTCAGATTTTTTTTGGAGGAATTCACCTTTATTTTTTCACGATACGTACCGTTTTTGAGATGGATAACTGTCCTTGTGTTGCTGTCGTCAGGGACTGCGTCAATAGCTGCCTGAAGAGATCTAAAGTCAGCAGGGCCATAGGTCGCTACCACCACACTAGTGGGATGAGTTCCTCCTGAGTCTGTCAGGTTGCGGATGGTGACATTGCTGAATTCCGACGTATTGTAATTCCATACATCGTTTTGTTGTTTGGATGCATCGGTAGCCAACCCGATCAATAGCGGCTGATTATCCGGCACATCTATAACAGTTTCACCAACCTTCTCCCAGTTCGCCACACCATCTGCGGATACCCAGCCGGTAACCTTTTGTCCTTGTCGTACAAGACGAACCGAATATGGCGTTGTAATAAAAGCCTCCATTGACGCACGTTTCGTCTTACCATCCGTTTGATCACGACTGATAAGAATACCCTGTTTGCCATATTTAACAAATGCTAAAGACATAAAAGCCATTTTTGATCCAGGCTTCAGCGATTCACGAATCATTACACCCGCTTCGGCATTATCATCCACCGGGGTAATTTGTTCCACACGGGCTGTGATCTCAGTGTCACCTTCCCATTTTTGATAAGCATAATGGAAAATATCTGCCTTACCGTCAACGTCTCCCGCTGACTTCAGTCGTATGCTGCTACCGCTTGCATCTTCTTTTAAGACCTGAGTATGCCCTTTTATATAACCATCGTTGCCCTCAGAGCCAATCTCTTCGCTGAGCCAACTTCCCGATGGCGCAGTCGTATTGACGTGAATGGTAACAGGATTGGAAAATACAGCAGTCCCCTTGCGGTCAGTCACCCGTACAATAATATTGTGGGTACCGTCTGTTACATGATTCCAATCCAGATGATAAGGTGCGGTCTCTACTTTACCAACAAGTTTGCCGTCAATGATAAATTCAACGTGAGCAATACCATCTTTATCCTTGGCTGTTGCTGTTATGGTCGCATCCCGGCCTGCTTCCAAAATATCGTTATGCTTTAGTGGACGTCCGTCTGCATCCGACACCTGAACGACGGCCTCTGGATTATCCACCTCATTTCCATTCGCTAGCTTCTCAATAAGATCATTTAAATAGACCTCAAGATTCGTATAACCCTTGGCAAAATGAGCATACGCCCCTGTACCGGCAAGCCCCTGACCGTTACGGTCATCTGCATTATTGGGGTCCAGCCCATTGGCACGTTCCCATTCATCCGGCATTCCATCATGGTCACTGTCAGAAAGCTCCGTCGTCGTTACGTTATAATCGTCATAAATCCACCCTGCTTCACGCGGAGAGTTAATAAACGCACCCGTTCCATTGTTCACATCATTCATAATTCGAGCGTCCACCGCATCTCTTCTTGGCAGCGTGGCTCCTGAGCCGGCAAGCACCTCAGTATATGCGGTTTGTGCATCTGTCGCTTGATATGGACCATACGCATCTGGTGAGATTCCGTTGTCGTATTCCCCTCTAACTTCAATCGGCTCCGCCAAACGGGTGGAAGGATCAATAATTGACCCAATGGATGTTCCAAGCTGCCAGTTGTCTTTTGTAACCGAGTCATTGCCGTACATGTAGTTACCACCAATAAAGATGCGTGTTTTATATTTTTTACTACCCACGTCCACAAAGATTTGACCGCGAACGTCCTGATATGTGTTGGGGCCATACTTATAATAGTTATTTAGCACATTATACGATCCTTCACCGCCGCCGTATGAAGAGAAAAATCCCCAGTTATAAATGACATTATTGGTCATTTCCACAGCGTCGATTTGTTTTTTATCGGTTGGAAAACGCGGATTACGGCTTGCATTGTGAGCCAACAAGTTATGATGATAGGTGGAATTCCGTCCGCCCCATATGCCGCCATAGCCGTGGCGACCTTTCTGGTGCGTAGTCATTAGCATACTCTCGGACGCAATGGACCATTGTACCGTTGTATTGACGTTGTCATACAGGCTCAGTACCTCATCCACCGACCAGCTAAAGGAACAGTGATCAATCATTATGTTTTTATGGTATCTGGCCCCTAACGCGTCATCCTCACTGGGGTAACGGTCGGTCAATCGGAAACGCAGGTAACGGAGAATGACGTTATCTGCATCAATTCCTGTTGTGTAATCGCTTACAGTTATACCGTCGCCAGGAGCTGTCTGACCAGCAACCGTCAGGTTGTTTCCCAAGATTTTAAGTGGCTCCTTGAGATGAATCGTTCCACCCACCCGGAATACGACCGTCCGATTATCGGAGCTGACCGCTGCGCGAAGAGATCCGGGTATGATCTGTTCCCCTTTGCCGTAGTCTGCCAGCGTGGTGACCTCATACACTTCACCTCCGCGTCCACCAGTAACATATTTACCGCCACCCTCAGCCCCCGGAAACGCCGGAATATCCGTCGCCACTTTTGCCACCTTTGCGATCTCTGTTCCTACCGCAGTCTCCGCTTGGATTAGTGGTGGGCACAAGGTCAACAACAATGAACCCACAACCACATTACATAGCACCTTTTTCCATGTACGCTGCTTGCTCATATTCTGTTTCCTCCCTAAGATTTTCTTCCACATCAGCGCATATTTTTATAAAAACACGATTCGAGACGTTCAGAAGCGCCTTCACCTCCTTTCATCAATCTTTTCTGCTTTTATCATTGGCAGGTTGTCATATATACTGTTGGTATATGAATGCGCTTACTTATCTTAATTTGTAAAGGAAGAAGCACATGAATGAAATGAAAGAAGATAAATATGTCATTGGCGAACAACAATTTTCCATTCATCACATCTATCGTACCGGTTTCACAGTCATGCCCCGGCCTCATGTCCATGAGAACTATGAGCTGTATCTCTTACTGCGAGGCGAACGCATCTATTTTATGAATGGCAAGGTATACACCGCTCGCAAGGGGGATCTGATATTCATCCTTCCTCATGACTTGCACTCTACCGCCAGTACGCAATTGCAGGAAACAGAGCGCATCTTGATTCATTTTTCTCCGACGTTTCTCCCACAGCAGGATCATGACATTCTTGACCTGCCGCCGTATCAGCAATCCGCGTTGCTTCGCTTACCTGCGAGAGAGCAAGTGGAAGTTGAACGTTTATTCCTACAGATGAATACCGAATGCAGGAATAAGCAGCCTCTGCATGACCGTTGCGTACAGCATCTACTGCTGGAAATGCTGATCCTGGTGCACCGATCGGAAGCGATCGAGCGTAGTGAACCTGTTTCCTCTCATCCCATGCATCAGAAAATCACGGAAATTTCTTCTTTTATTCAGGATCATTACAATGAACCGTTAACTCTCGAACAAGTGGCCGCCTGCTTTTTCATTAGTCCAGCGTACCTAAGCCGTATCTTTCTAAAGTTGACTGGTTTTCATTTCAGCGAATACATCCGCGTAGTGAGGGTCAGGGCGGCCCAAACCAGACTTCGAACCACCAAGGACAAAATCCAGCATATTGCAGAGGATGTCGGGTTCGGTCATGCTTCCCACTTTAATAAAATCTTCAAAAAAATAACTGGGCTCTCCCCTCTTCAGTACCGCAAGCAGGTTCGGTAGATATTCAGTGTAAAGAATTAGACGCCGATTTTATACCTCCGCTCTTGTCTTGTTTTCCCATTTTTATATCCACTTGCTCTTTCATGGAACTAAAGACAAGCCACTTTGGAATAAGTAAAATGCACACAAAAAAACCATACTTCGCTGCAATGCATGCAACGAAGTATGGCTATTACATAGTCATTCTACATCTTTAAAATTATAAATTACTCTTTCTATGACCTTTATCGCAATGCTTTAATATCCTGAATTAGCAATTCAACATTTTCTTTCTTCGTTGCCCAACTGGTACAGAATCGAACAGCACTATGTGCATCATCAACCTTTTCCCAAAAGGAGTAAGTATATTTTTCACTCAATGCCTTTAGTATACGATCTGGTAAAATCGGAAACTGCTGATTGGTTGTAGAACGGTATTGAAAAGAAAACCCTTGCTCAGATAATCCGTTTTGAAGCAGCATGGCCATATCTATAGCGTGTTTGGAAATTTCAACGTATAAACCGTCTTCAAACAAAGTTTCGAATTGAATGCCCAACATTCTTCCCTTAGCCAGCAGCCCTCCTTTTTGCTTGATCATATATCGAAAATCTTTTTTCAATGTACCATTTAGAATGACTACTGCTTCTCCCATCAAGGCTCCAATTTTGGTCCCACCAATATAAAATACATCGCATAGCTTCGCTATATCTGCTAAAGATGCATCGCTATCTTCGGCCACCAAGCCATAGCCTAATCGGGCTCCATCTATAAACAGTGGTAAACCACACTCTTGACAGACTCTACTTAATGCTTCTAGCTCTGATTTGCTATAAATCGTTCCATTTTCAGTAGGTTGGGAAATATAAACCATCCCGGGCTGTACACTATGCTCAGGAGCGGCATCATTCCAGTGAGCGTCATACAGCTCCTTTACCTGCACGGCCCGGATTTTCCCATCATCACTTGGCAAAGTAAGTACTTTATGCCCAGTAGCTTCAATCGCTCCGGTCTCATGTACGGCAATATGTCCAGAAACTGCCGCAACGACGCCTTGATGCGGACGCAGAATAGAAGAAATAACGGTGGTATTGGTCTGTGTACCTCCAACCAAAAAGTGTACATCCGCATTTGGGAAGTCACATGCTTCTTTAATATATGCTCTGGCTTTTTCACAATGATCGTCCACACCATAACCTGGAGTTTGTTCATCATTAGTCTCCAGTAGTCGCTTTAATATGCGCTCATGGGCACCTTCGGTATAGTCGCATTCAAATCGTATCATTCTGTATCCTCTCCAAATTATCCAATTTCTTCTGAATTAACAACATAGAAGCATGTAATTCCTTTATCTCTTCTTCTGAAAGTCCTTGAACTAATTTTAGAATTTGTTCATCAGACCTTTCATTCAGTTGGTTATAGAACTCCTTTCCTTTAGGAGTCAAACGAATCAGATTTGTTCTATTATCCAACGTTGAATTTTCCTTAACAAGAAAGCCCTCTTTGCAAAATTTAGCAATGATCCTACTCATATAGCTGCGATCAATTTTAAGAGATTCGACAAGAGTATTCGCAATACATGGCTCGATCAACCCGATCTCTATAATGACACGGGCCTCGGTAAAGGAATATCCGCTATCCAGCACATGTCTATCTAAAACACCCAGTATATTCGTATAGAACCGATTAAAACGCCTCATATCCGCTATCATATTAGCATTTATATTGATCATAACTCCCCCAATTTAGTGGACTTTTGCAACAATTATAGTAATGATTTTTGTGGACTATGTCAATGAAATAATAATCACAAAAGAAAAATCGTACATTAAGACACTCGTCTAATGTACGATTTCATAATAATAAGGAAATAATGAAGTATATTCTTTTCTATATTTACTTACAAGGTCATTGAGCTATCGCTATTTATAGCCTTTTCCTTCTTATGCTTCCGTTTCAGCTTCAGATGAGCTACGACCATATAAAGAGTCGGAACTACAAACAACGTTAAAATGGTTGAAAAAATCAGTCCGAATATAATGGTCGCTGCCAATGGCTTGAATAGAATTTCTCCCATCGTAGCAATCGGTATCATTCCGACGATCGCAGTTAGCGAGGTGAGCAAGATCGGACGGAAACGGGCAGAGCATGCCATTAAGATGGCTTCTGTTAATTCTGCGCCTTCACGCCGCGCATCTTCAATAAACTCGATCAATACAATACCATTGCGCACGACGATACCGGCAAGTGAAATGATACCCATAATACTCATAAAACCAATTGGCATACCTGTAATAAAGCTACCAAGCACTCCTCCTGCTGCTGCCAGGTACACAGTCGTCATTATAATGATCGGTGTGGAAACCGAGTAAAACTGCATGGTGATCAAGAGCAGAATGAGAAAAACAACGATAACGGCTAATTTGCCTAAATCCTTAAACAAATCGGTCTGCGTAGATGTTTCCCCGTCCATTTCCCAAGTGTACCCCGAATCGAAATGTGTACTTGTAAGCTTGCTACGGATGTCCTGGGTGAGCTCCGTAGCCGTACGCCCTTTTGCATTGGCGGAGATCGTTACCGTCCGTTCCAAATCATAGCGGTGGATTTGCTGAATGGAAAAGTCCGGTTTCATCGTTGCTAACTGGGATAACGGGATCTGCTCTCCTCCCGCATTAGTGACACTTAGCTGTTGGAATAACACCTCAGGATCATGGTTAGGTTTATCCATGTACATATTGATATCCAGCAGTTCCTTACCCGTGTCAAAATCCGTGACCTTCACTCCGTCACCCATTAGCAACAAAGTGCGGGTTAAGTTGGAATAGTTGACCTGATATTTATCCAAGGCCTGCTGGTTGACTTGAAAATTCAAATTATAGCTTTGCATCCCCATATTATCGGTCACATCTACAGCTCCAGAAGTTCCCGCAACAATTTCTTTTATTTTTGTGGTCATCGTTTGCAACTTTCCAAGGTCTTCTCCTTTAATACGGACAGATACTGCACTACCGACTGGGATGCCTAATTGAGGAACACGTATACTTATTAATGCTGCTGGATATTTGGCTTGCAGCGTACTTGTCCAGCTGTCCACTGTTTTTTTGATATCAAAGACTCCCTCTTTACCAACAACAGTAAGTTGTCCGTGTACCGCTCCCACGGAGCCACTACCAGCTACTATATCGCTGTACATTTGAGGTGCTCCACCACCTGCCGTTGCTGCCAAATGTTCGGTTTCTGGCTGCTTTTTAACCCAGTTCTCAATCTCGGTTATAACCTGATTGGTTGCCTGCAACGACGTTCCTTCTGGCATCGTTACGTTGATTGTGGCATCCGGTTGGTCCGATTCAGGAAATAATTGAATGGGCACAATAGCAAGCAGTCCATAAGCTGCCGTACCAATCATAAGACCAATAAGCGCAGTGAAAAGTGGTCGACGCAGTATTCTCGGCATCCAGTTTTTAGCGTATACATTAGAGAGGGACTGAATTTGATTGCCAAGAAGCCCTGGAGGCTTGGTCGGTTTGCTACGTTCTTTACCTTTATGACGGTTATCGTACCATTGACGGAAAATAGGAATGATCGTAAGCGACATAATCATGGAGGCCAGCATCGTTAACGAAATAACGGTAGGGATCGGTTTAATAAAGTCTCCCATATTGCCCGGTAGAAATAAAAGCGGGGCAAATGCTGCAACCGTAGCCAGCGTGGCTGTAATGATCGATAAGGATACTTCTTTCGTTCCTTTAATTGCCGCCTCCGTAGCATCTTCCCCAAATTCAGAGCGTCGGCGTTCAATGTTGTCGTTTACCACAACGGCATCATCAACCAGTATCCCCAGTACGATGATTAATCCGATGACTGAAATTTGATTCAGCGTCGTTCCTGTCATCGGCAAGACAATAAAACCGATGGCAATAGAAACAGGGATAGCCAAGGCCACAAATGCAGAGGTCAGCAAGTTCAAACCTAATGTACAAATCACAATAACCGATGCAATAGCAATCATCATCTCTTTGGAGAGATTACCAAATATTTCACTTACACGGTCATTTTGAGCGAAAAGTAGTTCAAAATGTACATCCTTAGGTAAACTACTCGCAAGTTCGTTGATTTTGGCTGTTGCCGCTTTGGATACCGTTGGTACGTCTGTGCCTTTATCTCCACTCAAACTGATTGAAATAGCAGGCTTGGTATTCACATACGTATAACTCCCCGTTTTTTTTAAAACAAGCGAGGCTGAACCTATATCCTTCAAGGATATAGGGAACCCTTCTTCGTTGCTTGAAATCTGAACATTATTTAAAACATTGGGATCAGTTGAAGCATCTACTGTCAACTGATACGTACGCTGATTGAAATCCAGACTTCCTGTAGGCACTCTATCGTTTTCATTTTTAATGGCTTGAACGACCTGTTCCCAGGAGATGTCATATTGCTGCATTTTTTGAGTGTTCAGGCTTATCCGTACTTCTTGTTCTGGAATTCCTTGAATATTAACTTTTGAAATTCCTGAGACCGTTTTTAATTGATCTTTCCATTTATTCATCAATTCATTTAACGCATATAAATTTTCAACTTTATCAGAAGTGATTGCGTATGACCCGATGAAGGAGCCTGCCATACTATCATTGATAATGGGCTGCATCGCATCGTCCGGAAGTTCAGACTGCGCATCCTGTACCTTTGTACGAAGATCGGCCCACACTTTTGTCGGATTTGCCTCATCCAAAGCTTCTATACTTATACTAGATTGGCCCTTAGATGAAGTGGAAGAAATAGTTTTGACACCCTCCACTTCTTTAATTTTCTGTTCCAATATCTTCGTAATGGTTTGTTCGATTCTTTCAGGTGAGGCCCCTGGATACACAGTTGTGACACTGGCTGACATAGGAATAACGTCGGGCATCTCCTGTTTAGGTAACGATGCAAAATTGTAAATCCCTAGCAAAATACACATGCCAAAGAAAATAAGTGTGATTTTCTGCTTTTTAACGATATATTTAATCATTCGGACGACTCCTCCGATTTCCCAAGTACATCATTCCCAATTAAATCACCATTAAATAAGGTTCCTGCTCCTTGCGTAACGATTTGATCGCCTGCCTGTAGCCCAGAGACCACTTCGAGTAGATTATTAGTCACTTTCCCCAGTTTAATCGCGGCTTTTACGGCCTTTCCATTCACAACTTTAAAGACATACGGGTCATTTTCCGTACTAATTACAGCCTCTACGGGTACTAAAAGCGCTTCGTTTTGATTCATGCTTTTAGAAGCACTAATGACTTGACCAGGCTTCCAATTCAGTTCAGGATTGGGAATGCTAACTTCCACATTGATGCTTCCCGTTTTGGAGTTAGTCGATGGATAGATCTGGGTAACAGTCCCTGTTCTAATTTCATCATAGAGAGACATATTTACTTTTTGGTTTTTCTTCCAAGATAAGATTTCACTGTCCGGTACGGGGAGGAGTACTTTTAAAGTCTTGATATTCCCGACAACAAATGCCTCACTCCCGCTGGAGCCCAGTTGACCATCAGATATCTTTTTTTCAATCACAACACCTGTGATCGGGGAGGTTAAAGTAGCTTTTTTCAGTGACAAGGATGACTGTTCATAAGCAGCCAATGCATCCTCATAGGTAGCCTGCGCCTGGGCTTTGCTGGCTATCCCTTGTTGCCTAGTAGCCCTAGCTGACTCCAGCCCTGCTCTGGCCTGATCTACCCCAGCCGAAGCTTGTGCACGTTGTTCTTGGGATGCCCCTGCAAGCAAAAGAGACAATTTCTCTTGCGCATCACTTAAACTTTCTTGTGCGTTCGTTAATTCCAGCTGTGCATTCTCATTTTCCGTTAAGGATACTGCACCTGCCTGGAATAGACTTTGGGACCGTGCGGCATCCGCTTTCTTCTTGTTGTAATTATTAGTTGCTACAGTAACCGCATTTTGAGACTGTGCAATCTCCTGCTTTTTGGCGCCATTGTTCAATTCCTGTAATTTGGATTGGGCCGCATTGACCTGGGATTGTGAACTATGAATGCCCGCCTGTGCCGATTGAACAGAAGCCTCCGCTTGGCTAACACCAGCCTTTGCCTTTTCCATGGTTGCCTTTGCCCGATCCAGCTGTAACTGATAAGCAGATGTATCTAACTTCGCAAGGACACTCCCTTTTTCTACTGAATCTCCAACCTCGACCATGGTGTTCAATATACGTCCATCCGCTTCAAAGGAAACATTGGCCTCATTACTTGCCTGCAATGTCCCCGCCAAATTAAAATCATTGGCCAAAGGTTTCATTGCAAGTTTCTCCACTTTTACCGGGTGACTGGCTTGTGTTACAGAGTTCTCCGTTGCACTGGAGCAACCAGAAGCTACTATAGCTAATACAACCCCTGCAATCATTATTCTGATTCCTTTTCTCTTCAACTAATGTCATCCTCTCTGATTCTCTCTTCTAAAGGTGCTATCAGCAACCCGTGGGTCAAGTAAACTTTTTCATCCTTTTTTCATGTTATAACAATGAACAAACAAAAAAATCGTACAAAGGGGCAAGCACCTTATGTACGACTGGGCAAATAAATAACATATTTTCAGTTATTATTTCTAAAGCTGTAAAATACCACGTTCCAACGAAACAGCAACAGCTTCGGATCTGGAATCAACACCAAGCTTGTTATAAATATTCGTTAAATGTGCCTTTACGGTACGCTCGGAAATTCCCATATCAAACGCAATTTCCTTACTTTTATAACCATGTGCAACAGACTTTAATATATACTTTTCCTTATCAGTCAGAACTAAGTTTCTTTCGTGTGACTCTATCTCAGCTTCTCTCTTATTCGTGGCAGCGAATACCCTTGCTGTTATTTCTGGCTGAAGTAGCGTTTCCCCCCTTAGCGCAGACTCAATAGTGCGAAATAAATTTTCTCGACTGGTATCTTTTAATAAATATCCTTTTGCTCCCAAAGAGAGCCCCTTAATCATTAAATCATCTTCGTTATAGGTCGTCAGGATAATGACTGGTGTTTCATTTTGTTTTTCTCTGAGGGCTTTCATGGTTTCCAAACCACTCATTTGTGGCATATATAAATCCAACAATATGACATGCGGCTGAAGTTCTTCAATCAATTTAAGAGCCGTTACACCTTCTCCGGCTTCACCAATAACCTCATAACTGTCATTGGTCTCCAGCACCAGCTTTAATCCTTCTCTAACTACCCAATGATCGTCGACAATTAAAATCTTGTATTTCATGATAGGTCTCCTTTAGTAAGAGGCGCCTCTATTTTTATAGCTGTACCTTCTTGAAATATACTGCTAATATTGATTTTTCCACCCAGTATCCGTACACGTTCATGTATACCTATTATTCCGTAATGCCCTGTTTGCTTGGCAATAATATCCGTATCAAATCCTTTTCCATCATCGCGAATCTCGATTTCAATCTTGCCTTCGTTATCTAAAATATTAATCCATACGGTATTAGCATGTGAATGCTTCGCTACGTTGGTTAAACACTCGCTTATAATAAACAATCCATGTTCGAACACCAGTCTGGGAACTGAAGCTTTAATTTTGATGTTGCGTATTACACGAATGCTCGTAGCCATTGTAAATCGCTGTATTTCTTCCTCCACTGCTTCTGCAAAATCAACTTCCGAGATGGTTTTCGAACGCAGATTGTCTATAGCTCGCCTTGAATCAGACAATGTTCTTCGCACTTGTGACATCGATTGTTGGACGATCTCCTGAGCTCTTTGCGTACTTCCTTTTGTCAGATGGGCATCAATGGCTTCAAGTTGCATGATTAGCCCAGCAAGCCCTTGAGCCAGCGTATCATGAAGATCACGGGCCATACGTTGTCGTTCGTTAGCAATTGTAAGTTCTTCGACCTTTTGATGTGCAATTTCAAGTTCTTTAAGAACGTTTTGCGTTCGGATTCGTGCTTTGACTTGTTTGAGAAAAAGAACGGCATAAGCTACTATAACAACTGCAATTAGAAAAAACAGCGGGATGAACAACACAAATTGCTTGCCATCATTATGCCAGACCACAGCCACACAAAAAAGTACATAGGAGATCAAAAATACAAGAATAACCTTAAGCGGCTTGTAATAAATGCCTATACTCTGACCCACCAAAACTGGCATTAACCCAACCAGTACAATGGAGAAACTTTCAGGTAGAAGAAATGCACTTGAAAAGATCAATCCCCCTTGCACAACAAAATAAGCCCATGAAAAATATTTTGCAACTCTTTGAGCATGCAAGTACAAGAGGATGTGCAATATGATGATTACAGTGAATAAGACACTTTGCGGCAGATTTAGACCGCTGGACAAATGTTGAAGAATGACAGACTCACTATAAATTATAAAAATCCATATTATAGTTAACACTTTTGAAATATCTTTCTTCTCAAATTCACCTTCACTTTCACTTATTTCTGGATCTAGATTTTGAATCTGTTCATTGAATACATCAATCATAATTCCCTCCTACAATTCTGAATTTGGCTTTTCAACTTATTAGAGACAACGCCGCTATGAGAGCGCCTGGTCCATTTAGTTTGAACAGAAATCATTTATATATTATTTTACAAAAAAACAAAAAGAAAAAAACGTACACATGGGCAATATCATTTGTACGTTTGGGCATTAAATACTATTTGCTTTTTAAGAATCATCTTCATTTCGGTATAAAAGCTTAATGCTGACTCTCCTCTGCACGTTACCTGCAGCTTCATTGTCTTCAGCAATCACCTGCCACTGTCTGCCGATGAGCCCTTGTAAAGTATCAATTTCGATAGGATCAAGATACAGATTTTTCAACGTGATCCCATCTTGCTCATAATCGCGATCTAGGGCTCGATCCAAACGAAAATAAAGCAGCCTTTTCAATCCATTGATGTGTAAAAACTTAAATTCATAACCACTAAGGATCGCTTCTTCCCACTCGTCTCCTATGTCTTCTGCCGTTTGACAACGTTCTTTGAAATCCATTGTTTTTTCTTTAACCTTGTCGAGCAAAGGAGTGAAATCCTGTTTTTTGATACATTCAATGATGACGTCTTTCGGTTCACCACTCGTACGTAAGTTCTCGATCAGAAAGGCCACTGGGATGGACAATTTCACTTTACTCATTGGAGTATACTCCTTTACTCAAGTAGGAATTGAACCAAGCCACCACTTGTTCAAAGTTATCCACACGAAGGGACGGTTTACCGCTCTTTAGCAATGAATGATTGGACCCGGGATATCGAATGAGGCGTGTTATTTTACCCAACCGCTTCAGAGCCGTATATAACTCATCCCCTTGGCTAACAGGGCAGCGCAGGTCTTCCTCGCCGTGTAAAATCAGCAACGGAGTTTCAATGCTATTTACATGTGCCAGTGGGGATTTGAACCAGAGTAGCTCAGGATCTTCCCACGGGTTAGCCCCAACGATTCCCTCTGTGTAGGAAATACCAATATCGCTCAAGCCATAGAAGGAGAGCCAGTTGGAGATGCAGCGTTGCGTAACGGCAGCTCGAAATCGGTTCGTGTGAGAAATGATCCAGTTGGTCATCAGGCCGCCATAACTGCCGCCAGCCACCCCGAGCCTGGTTTCATCTATACAATCAAACTGGCTCAGCACAAAGTCCAAGGCGTCCAGCAGATCACGATAATCTCCTCCCCCAAAGTCCCCCCGGCAGGCCTGAGCAAAATCCTGACCATAACCAAAGCTACCGCGCGGATTGGTCATGAGCACGGCATATCCCTGCGCAAGGAGCGTCTGCATTTCATGGCTATACGTGCCAGTATACATCGCATGGGGTCCGCCGTGAATTTGTAAGATCAAAGGAACCTGATCCCCCGGTACCATTCCGGCCGGTTTGAAAATCCATCCTTGTACCTTGAAGCCATCCGAAGCCTCAAACCAAAATGTCTCTGGTGAACTCACTTGCAAGGAAGCCATATGATCGTCGTTATGGTGCGTAAGTCGCTTCTCTTCCCCTGTCTCCAGATTCATTTGATACAGCTCGCCTGGCCGGTCCACATCAAGTGCAGCAAAAACCAAATAGCGGCCGTCAGCAGATAGCGTGTACTGATAGATATCTCTATCACTTCCGCCAGTCACCGCTTGAACATCCCCGTCCATTGTGATGCGGTATATATGAACAGCACCCTGCAACGTCCCGAGCACATACATTTCTGGCTTCAATCGTGCAGGAGCATATAACGGAGATGGAGACGGACCAAATGATTTCATATCGCTTAAGGCGAAGTTGCCGATTTGCATGTCTAATTCAGGAACCAATAGTTCCGGGGCTCCCCCCGTAACAGGCACGGTGTATAGTCGATTCTGGCTACCACTTCCATAAATGCGATCACTAGCGATCAGAGTCAATGATTTTCCGTCTGGGGCATACGAAAATTGGCTAATCGCCAAGCTGGAATCCGTAACTTTCACCAGATTACCGCCGTCGCAATCGATCGTATACACATCCGAAAACGAAAGCATGTCTGCATCCTTCATGTCGTCGTCTACACGTTTGGACAAGAAGGAAATCTGCTTGCTGTCCGTGGACCATACAGGGTAAGATGCATTCCAAGGTCCCGACGTTATTGGCGTGATCCGGCCGTTTTCAAGCTCCAATACATATAAATGACTAAATAGACCATTCCACCAGCCCGATCCTTCAGCTTTGGGAGTGGTGCGATCCACAATACGCCCCCGCTCACCTGATTGCTTGCTATATTCCTCAAGCCCCATGGCTTCCCGCTCAGCGTGTATACTCACCATACTTGTGAATACAATATACTTTCCGTCCGGTGACCAGACGAATGCACCCACTCCCCGCTTCACCTCCGTCTGCTGCTGTCCCTCTCCACCTTCAGCCGGAACCGTCCATAGCTGTTTGCTTCCATTCGCCAGACGTAAAAAAGCTAGCTGTAATCCATCGGGTGACCAAGCTGGAGCCGAATCCTTGTGGCCACCGGTCAACGGCTGATCGTCGTTCCCAAGAAGGGATGCGACACGGATGTGTGTTTGGTAGTCATTCTTTGGGCGATCTATGCTTTTATTGACGTAGGCAATCGTTCCATCGGGGCTTATTGTGGGATCACTGATCCACTGATATCCGTACAAATCCTCCGGTACAATTGATCGTTTATTCATGAGTAGCCTCCTTTTTTTGGTTAACGCCTACTTCCAAAAGTTCATCTATTCGTGAGCCACCTGCTCATGCAGGGGAAAATGACAGGCAGCAATATGTCCTGGAGTATGCTCTTCGAGCAATGGACTCTGTAGTCGGCATATCTCTTGTGCATAGGGGCAACGCGTGTGAAAAGTACAGCCCGAAGGCGGATTGGCAGGATTGGGGATTTCCCCCGTCAATGTGATCCGTTCTTTACGCAGCCTCGGATCAGGAACAGGCACTGCCTCAAGCAATGCTTTTGTATACGGATGTTGCGGTCTTGCAAACAACTCGTCACGATCTGCAAGCTCCACGATTTTGCCCAAGTACATCACCGCGATGCGGTCGCTAATATGCTTGACGGAGGGCAACCCGTGGGCAATAAAAATGTAGGTAAGCTGGAACTGCTGCTGAAGCTCCTTTAACAAATTCAAAATCTGAGCCTGAATTGACACATCCAGCGCGGATACAGGTTCATCACAAACAATGAGCTTCGGTTTCATAGCCAGTGCTCTCGCTATGCCAATCCGTTGACGCTGCCCGCCACTGAATTCATGGGGATGCCGATCCGCTAAATGCGCGCCTAATCCTACCGTTTCCAACAGTCGAAAAACTTCAGCTTTAAGCTCCTTGCCTCTAGCGATCCCGTGTACCTGCAGCGGTTCCGCGACGATATCAAAAACCTTCATTCTTGGATTTAAAGAGGAATACGGGTCTTGAAATACAAATTGCAAATCTCGTCTGACTTTGCGGACTTCTTCGTCTGTTAAATCAGACAGGCTTTGCCCTTGAAAACGAATTTCGCCTGCCGTGGGTTCTAGCAGTTGTGTAATCATTTGTCCTGTTGTTGATTTGCCACACCCCGATTCCCCTACAATACCTAAGGTTTCTCCTGGCATCACCTTAAAGCTCAAATCATCAACCGCCCGTACATAACCGCTCTTTCTGGAAAACCAGCCCTTGTTCATCGGAAAATATTTCTTAAGCCCATTCACTTCGAGAAGCGGTGTTTTCTGTGCTGTCTCGTTCATACTGACACCTCCTCCATCCGTAAACATCTGACATAGTGTCCTGGATTCTTAGCCTGTATTTCAGGATGAATCCTTGTGCACTGTTCCTGGGCATAAGGACAGCGGGGATGAAATGGACAACCACTCGGCATCTGCATCATATTAGGAACGGTACCGGGAATGGAATCCAGCCATTCTCTCTGTTCCGTAAGCTTAGGGAGTGATCCTAGCAGTCCGATCGTATAGGGATGGCCCGGCTTTTCGAACAATTCAAATACGTCCGCTTCCTCGACTACTTCCCCGGCATACATCACGACTACCCGGTCAGCCATTTCCGCGACGACACCTAAATCGTGGGTAATAAGAATGATGCCTGTATTCTCTTCCTTGCTCAGCTTGTGGATTAAATTCAAAATTTGAGCCTGTATCGTTACATCCAGGGCCGTCGTCGGCTCATCAGCGATGAGCAGTTTTGGCTGGCAGGCCAAGGCCATTGCGATCATCACCCGCTGACGCATTCCTCCCGACAACTGATGTGGGAAATAACCTACCACTTTCGACGCGCCAGGTATACCTACCCTTTCCAGCATCTCTATACTTTTCTGCCGTGCTTCGGGTTTGCTCAGCTTCTGATGCTGCCGGATGACCTCACTGATTTGGTTGCCAATCGTAAATACAGGATTCAACGAACTCATTGGCTCCTGAAAAATCATGGATACCTCGTTTCCCCGATATTTGCGCATTTCTCCCTTGGACAATTGGAGCAAGTCTCGTCCTTCAAGCAGAATCTCCCCGCCCACGACTTTACCTGGTGCTGCCACTAAACCCATAATAGACAAGGAGGTTACACTTTTACCGGAACCGGACTCTCCAACAATAGCTACTGTTTCGCCTGGATTCACAGTGAAGCTGACACCGTTGACCGAAGGAACGATGCCATCCTCCGTTTTAAAGTAGGTTTTCAAATGATTCACTTCAAGCAATCTCGTGGTCATCTTTTCCGATCCCCCGCTTTCTGTTATTCTTTCGCTTTCATATGGGGATCTAACACGTCGCGAAGCCAGTCACCGAGAAAAATGACGCCCAGGACTGTGATGGTAATCGCCAGACCGGGAAACGTTGCCACCCACCAGCTCGTGGCTATATACTGTCTCCCATCGCTCAGCATGCCACCCCAAGACACTGCCGGCGGTGTAATCCCTAACCCGAGAAAACTAAGAGAAGCTTCCATAATAATCGTCGTTGCTACATTCATACCGGAAATGACGATAAACGAAGACAGGACATTCGGTAAAATGTGCTTCAACAAAATCCTACTATTTTTAGAGCCAATCGCCTTGGCTGCTTTAACAAAGTCTCGTTCCTTGATACTCAATACCTCGCCCCGGACAACTCTCGTATAAGAAACCCAATTTGTAACCCCAATGACGAAAATGAGCGTAGTCATGCCAGGCCCTACCACGGCCAAGACAACCAGCATCAGCAGAATAGCCGGAATAGCCAAAAAGGCGTCGGCAACTCTCATTATGGTGGCATCCACCCATTTACCATAAAACCCGGCGAGGAGGCCGAGGATTGCGCCAATGGTGCCTGAGACCAGAACTGCACCAATACCGACGATAAGCGAAACTCTCGCTCCATATACGATACGACTCCACATATCTCGTCCTAGGTTATCTGTACCAAGCCAATGTTTCGGCAATCCACCATCCAGCCACATAGGCGGCTTCAGACGGTTAAGCGGGTCAATTTCCGCAGGATTGTGACTGGCCAGCATAGGGGCACATAATGCCGTTAAACTAACGAGCAGTAAGATTACTGCGCCGACCGTTCCGGTTTTACTTCGTAATAGTTGCTTCCATATGCGTCCGATACCGGACGGTTGTGTCTGCTTTTTGCCATCCAGGTTTAGATCTGGACCAAGGGCTTGTACATCATGAATGCCTGCCACGCTTCCCCCTCCCCTCTCTAGTTGTATTTAATCCTTGGATCAAGCAGTCGGTAAACGACATCGGTTAAAATATTGCTGACCACCACAATAAAGGCAATCACAAATACAGCAGCCTGAACGATAGCCATGTCGTGCGTATTCACAGCGACGACAAGTAACTGTCCCAAACCCGGCCATGCAAATACCGTCTCTGTAATCAGTGTACCTCCGATCAAGCTCGTAAATTGCAAGCTCATAATCGTAACGACCGGAATCAATCCATTACGGAAAGCGTGTTTTCCGATAACCACGATTTCTAGAATCCCTTTACTTCGGGCTGTTCGAATATAGTCCTGATTCAAAATGTCCAGCATACTGGAGCGAATGAGTCGGGTCATCTGTGCAGAAAGGCCGACACCCAGTGTAAAGGCCGGGAGTATTAAATGATCCATCCCGCCCCGGCCGGACACCGGAAGCATCCCTAACATGACGGAAAATAATAAGATGAGCATAATCCCCATCCAAAAGTTAGGCATGGCCTTTCCGACTACGGATAAACTGGAAATGATTAAATCGGTAAAGGTATTCCGTTTGACTGCTGAGATGACGCCCAACGGCACAGCAATGATGACCGCAAAAATCATGGCGGCTACTGCCAATTCAAAACTGGCAGGCAGCCGTTCCAATACTAACGGCAAAGCCGATTCACCATAGCGAAACGAGGTGCCAAAATCTCCCTGTAAGGCACTGCCAATAAATTTAATGTATTGCGTATATAAGGGCTGATCTAGCCCCAGCGCCTGCGTTAACACTGCACGATCCTCAGCTGTAGCGGTCTCCGGCAGCATAAGGGCCACAGGGTCCCCGGTTACCCTCACCAGGATGAATACAATAAGGGAGACAATCAACAGTACAGGGATAACCTGAAGCAGTGATTTAGCGATATACGTTTTCAATCTGTCACCTCCGTAACCAGCAGGCTTTTTTTAAAAGGACGGGCAGGAACCTTCATTGAGGTCCCCGCCCGTTCATTTCTCATCTTTATTTAGCAGGTGTAATATCCTCTGCATAGAACATTTCATCGCTTCTCGGTTGGAAGTTCACGCCGTTACCGGTGCCATAAATCCCTTCCATTTGGAACAAATATACGGCTGGACGATCTTCAGCCAAAATCTGTTGCACTTGCTGATACTCTTTTTCACGCGAGGCTGTATCCAGATTCGTCAGCGCATGCTGCAGCAGCTTCTCTACCTTCGGATTGTTATAATCCGTTTCGCCTTTTGCCTCTTCTACCAGATATCGATTATAGTTGTTGGAAGCATCAAATAGAGAATTACCAATGCCGATCATAAACATTTCTTTGAAAGATTTGGAACTGTAACGCTCACTGAAAGCACTTGGCTCCAGCACGTCCAATTTAATGTTGAATCCTTCTTTATCTAACATCGCCGCTACGACCTCGGCATACTCTTTGTATATTGAGGATACTGAAAGGGTCAATGTCGGGCCTGCGCCAGCATAACCGGCCTGCTTCAGCAGTTCCTTAGCTTTAGCCGGATCATATAATGTTTTCTCATATAAGGAAGGATCGGCACCAAAGTTGCCTGGTGTAACGGAAGTACGGGTTACAATCCCAGCACCGCCTGCGATGCTGTCTACGATTCCTTTTTTATCAATCGCGAGATCTATCGCTTCTCTCACTTTGGAGTCAGCCGTAACACTGCCCTGACTTTGACGTAAAATCAATTGCAGCACACGCTGGATCGGAGCCTTGACGATTTTTTTACCCTCTTCGCCTTGAACACGTTCTATATCCGTGGAAGGGATACCAGATGCAATGTCAATCGAGCCTGCGAGCAGTTCAGATACACGCGTAGAGGCTTCTGGAATGGAGCGGAAGACAACTTGATCCCATTTGGGCTGACCTTCGTAATACTTATTATTTTTAACGAGTACCACCCGGTCATCCTTGATCCATTGGCTAAATTTATAAGGGCCTGTACCTATCGGATTCTTAAGGAATGCCTCTATCCCATTTTTCTCAATATACTTGGAAGGTAAGATGCCAGCTCCCATTTTGGATAAACGATTCAACAGCAACGGATCAGGTCCATCGGTGATGATGTCTGCTGTATGTTCATCTACCACTTTCACTTCTTTGATATTTTTAAAGTAGGAATTTTGTTTGAGTGTGTTATCCTTTGCTACTCTTTCTATCGTGTACTTCACATCTTCGGCTGTGAATGGATCACCGTTATGGAAGGTTACCCCTTCGCGCAGATGAAAACGCCAAGTGGTATCATCTACCTTTTCCCAGGAAGTAGCGAGTCCAGGTACTTTCTTTTGCTGACTATCATTTTTCAATAAGTAGTCAAATACGTTAACCAGAACAGCTTCACTCGCCGTATTGTTATTGTTATGTGGATCAAAACTTTCAATATCCGTAGCATTAGCAATTGTCAGTACTTTACTGTCGGTCGATGTTGCGCTGTCTTTACTATCGCCTGTGGATTGGGTACCGCAGCCTGCCAGGATCATCGCAGCAATCAGTAACGTAATCCCGCCTCTAAACCACTTATGTCTATTCATCTTGTCCACTCCACTCCATTAAGGTTGTATATTGCCACACAGCTGCATTTGAGCGTCTTAATCCCAATTTTATGTTGTCTTCAAAAAATTCAGCGCGATGGCCGACATCATGGCTACCCCATAAGGCAGTACCATTTCATCTAAATCAAATCTGGGATGATGTAATGGATAGCTAGTATCTTCATCACCTCTCCCACATCCCAGCCGGAAAAACACGCCGGGTACCTGCTCACAATAAAAAGCGAAATCCTCCCCGCCTGTTGACGGTTTGATGTAGTCCCACTCCTTGGAGCCAAACAATTGCTCACTCGTTTCCGTCATCAGATCGACCATATCCGGGTCGTTCTGCACAACCGGGTAGCCCTGCTGATAACTCAGCTCATATCCAGCTCCGAACGACTCACACACCCCACGGACCACCTGTTCGATCAGCTCAGGCATCCGGTTACGCAGTTCCGCAGATAGGGTACGCACGGTACCGATCATCTCTACTTCCGGTGCAATGGCCGCTCCCATATAACCGCCACTAATTTTGCCAATCGTAATGACCATGGTTTCAAGGGGATCAACCATACGACTTGGAATGTTTTGCAGGGCAGAAATAACCTGCGCGGACACGGCAATGGCGTCTATTCCCTCGTGTGGACGGGCAGCATGACCGCCTTTGCCTAGAATCTTAATGGTTAAGCTATCTGCCGATGCAAAAGCGACCCCTTTGCTGACCCCCAGTGTTCCTGTCTTCAGACCCGGGAACATATGTAGTCCTGCCATCGCATCCACTTTTGGATTCTCCAATACACCGTCATCGATCATAGCCTTGGCCCCTGCCAAACCTTCTTCAGCCGGCTGAAAGACAAATTTGATATTTCCTCTTTCAGGTCGTTCCAAATGAGCAAGTAACTGTGCAGTTCCCATCAGTATGGCTGTATGGGCATCATGCCCACATAAATGGGCCTTACCTGGGATCTCCGAACGATAGGGAACCGTTTTTTGATCCTGAATCGGTAATGCATCCATATCTGCCCTTAGACCGATGGTAGGCCCTGGGCTCTTTCCCCGTAACAGACCCACAACCCCGGTTTTCCCTACCTGGGTTGTCACCTCCAACCCGAGGCTACGCAAGTGCTCAGCTACAATGCCCGATGTACGAATCTCTTCATAACCCGTTTCAGGATGGCGATGAAAATCCCTTCGCCATGTGATCAATTGCTCTTGAAGTGGTCTAGATAAAGCCAAAAGCTCGTGTATGTTCATGTTTTCACCCTCCCCACTCGAATCGTATTCTTTTTCTGTATGATATCGTTAGCCTTTTGCAACTACTCTTGCATAAATGGCATCTGCGGAATGTCCGATATGATGCTTCATCATTTCCCGCGACTTCTCAGCATCTCGTGCCCGAAGTGCACTCAAAATTTCTGTATGGACGTCGTAATTCACCGTCCGAATCTGATCATCATAGGGCATGAGATCAAGTGCCGGGTTAATCTTGGTACGAATCTGCCTAACCGCATCTTCACAAAATGGATTGCCAGATGCTTTGGCAATGGCCAGATGGAATTTAACATCCAAGGCCCGAAACCATTCTCGGGTACAGTCCGCTTCAATACTCTGTTCCAGGTAATGCTGAAGCAGGTCCAGTTCATCCGTGGTGATCCGCGCAGCCGCTAAAAAAGCACCCTCTGGCTCCACAATCATCCGATATTCAAAGACCTTCAGCATGTGCTCCCAATCTTTTGCAATTTCTTCCCGGGTACGTTTATGAGAGTTTGCTGTCACTGGAAGAACAAAGGTCCCTCCCTTGGCACCTACTCTCTTTTCAATGAGTCCCTTGGATTCCAATTGAGATAACGCCTCACGAACTGTAATTCTACTGGCATTAAATATTTCTGCGAGTTCCCGTTCTGTCGGTAGTTGCTCCTCGCTAAGCAATTCCTTTAAAATAATAGCCTCTTCCAACTGCTCTCTAATAAAATCACTCACTTTTTTAGCTGATACTTTTTCAAAGCGCAGAGGAGTTTGGATTAACATATGAACACTCCGATCATAAATCTTTAAGGTCTAAACCTTATACCATTGTAAAAAACAAAAAAATATAAATCTGTTGTTATCATAATACCTAGTAAACCTATATGCAATACTTTTTTTAAAAATATTTATGATGCTTTCGAAACAATAAAAAGAAGCAGCCCCTTACAGAGCTGCTAAATCTTTGGTTATCCTTATGCATCATATAAAAAGCACGCAACAGGTTATCCTGTGCGCGCTCGGTCATTCTCTATTTCTCCTCCAACTCATCCGGTACATCGTATTTATTGATATGTGAGGTCATTGCTGCAACTGCTTCGCTGGCATCCGTCGTGGCCGGCACTTCTCTAACCACATCATCCGTCTGGTCACGAAAATTCAAACGGTCTGCCTCGACTACTTTCTGTTGATTTGGTTTCATTTTTCATATCGCTCCTTTCTTATTCCAGTACCTGATCTCTTTCCGTTAACGTGTACAAAGGTACTTCCCGTTCCTCTTCTGGATGGTTCAGCGCATAAATGCGTGCCGTCTCACTCTGCTCGTTCACATGCTGAATATAAATGGGTAACCCATCACACAACACATTCGCCATTATGGAAGAGGACGCTATTTCTTGCGCTCTTTGAACATTCACTTAGAAAAAACCTCCCTTGCTAAGTAGAGTTCGCCTTTACTATGCACGAGTTAAATATTTGTTATACACATTTCATGCCAACATGTGTTTCACGATCGTGAAAGGATATCATTTGAAAAAATAAATATTATTGTTATTATGGATTGAGAGATTCAGTGAAAACTGCGATCTTAATTGTAGAGAAAAGGAGTAATGATGAATGTTAAACATATTAATGGTTAACTTTCCGGCAGAAGGACATGTGAACCCTACGATCGGGATGACGCAAGCCTTTGCAGCACGAGGGGACCAAGTACATTACATTACAACTGAGAAATACAAGGACAGACTCGAAGCCGTTGGAGCAACGGTTCACCTGCATACCGATCTGATCAGGACTGCTTCTATTGATTCCAGTACTCCGGCTGGGTTGAGTGCATTTATGAATATTCATATTCAGACTTCGATGGACATATTAGCAATCACTAAGCAACTGTCTGAAAGCACTGATTTTGACTTTGTATTCTATGATAGATTCGGAGCTGGCGAGTTAGTTAGAGACTATTTGAAAATCCCTGGTATTGCTTCATCCCCATCTTTTCTGATTTCAAAGAATCGGATGGCTACCAATCTCTTTCGCTCTAATGGAAAAGAGCCATTTCAACTTGATGAACAGGCCACGACCTCACTACAGCTCATGAAAGAAAGATTCGGTGTTGCTCCCAAAGATATGGTTCAATTTATGAACAATACAGGGGCTCTAAACGTTGTATACACCAGCCGATATTTCCAACCAGACGCTGACAGCTTTGGTGAAGAGAATCTCTTTATTGGTCCCAGCTTCCCAGAACGCAAAGGGGAAAATTCATTTCCTTTGGACGCACTACAAGATAAAAAAGTTCTGTATATTTCGATGGGAACGGTTTTGGATCATGTTGAGGACTTTTTCAACACCTGTATTGAAGCTTTTTCCGATTTTGAAGGTATCATCGTGATTGCAGCTGGCGAGAAAGCTGACTTTACGAAAATCAATCCAGCCCCAGAGCACTTTATCATCTCGCCCTATGTTCCCCAATTGGAGGTACTACGTCATTCAGATGTATTTATTACTCATGGTGGAATGAACAGTGTGAATGAAGGGATTCACTTTAATGTACCCTTGGTTGTACTGCCTCAGGACAAGGATCAGCCCATGGTCGCGCAGCGGTTAACAGAACTTCAGGCTGGCTATCGAATAACCAAAGACCAAATCAATGTCCAATCGTTAAGAGATGCCGTAGATGAGGTAATGTCGAACGCGGCGTATAAAGAGGGCGTACAAAAAATAAATGATAGCTTCCAGCAATCTGGCGGTACAGAAGAAGCCCTCGCAAAAATTGATGCCTATCTTCAAGATAAGCTTGTGTAAATCACACGATTACAATTCTACAAAAAACAGGAGCCCTGACCATCAATGGTCGGGTTCCTGTTTGTCATGCATTTCCTATGTGGATATATCCCACTTCTGGAACGAAGCAATCGTACACTTTCCGCTCGCGAACGCTCGAATGCCCGTAGATTCCACTCCCGGATACACTCTTCCTGTGAGGACGTATTCACCATCGCCGATGAATATTTCCACCGAGCTTTTATCGACAAAAACCCGAAGCTCCAGACGGCCCTCGTTTAAGCCCACAGGCACTCTTCTCTCCCCGCCTGGGCCTATACCGGCACGTTCTCGGTTGAAACGGAACAGACCGTCATCGGGACGGTACGACAGTACAGTCTCCTCTTCACTACCCACCCGCAGTTTCAAACCGAATTCATCGGTGTTACTGGCCTCAAACTCAAATACGACCTTCAGTTCGTAGCTATCTCCACGCGCGTCCATAATCTGCTCACCTGTCAGTAAGATATCCCGCTGCTCGAACAGATTGCATCGGTAATTCTTTACCTCTTCAAGCGGACGGAACAGCAGCCTGGCGCCGTCGATAACCACTTCCCGCGGAAGACTCATCGCCCCAGCCCAATGGTGCCCCTGCTGGGTCGGCATCTCCGACTCCCACATATCCATCCATCCGATGACGATACGCCGCCCTTTATCATCCAAGGTTGACTGTGGGGCATAGAAATCGAATCCGTGATCCACCTGAGCATACCGCTCTGCCGTAAATGTTCCTTCAACGGAATTGAAATCACCTATACCGTACATGGTGGAATGCAGATTGCGGTAAGCCTCCCCCTGTGCAGGCATGCGCTGCGGGGACAGCATAAATACGTGCCGACCACCGAGCGGGAACAGATCCGGGCATTCCCAATTATCGCCAAAGCGTCCGTCACTCACGGCTAGTACATTGACATACGTCCAGCTTTTCAGGTCTTCAGAACGGTAAAGCAGTACAAGTCCGTTCCCTTTCGCATCATTAGAACCGAGAACGGCGTAATATTGACCTTCGTGTCTGAACACCTTAGGGTCACGGAAGTCTTTACGGCTGATCGTGTCCGGTATGGCGTCATAACCGATGACCGGGTTGCCCTCCCACTTTTCGAACGTTACTCCGTCTTCTGATACTGCGATTCCCTGCGACTGCTTGTAATCCTGATCTTTGTCAGGCCCGGTTACAACATGTCCGGTATACATCAGGACAAGCTTCCCGTCCTGCTCAATCGCACTGCCGGAGAAGCAGCCATCCTGGTCGAACTCACCGTCCGGTGCCAAAGCGATCGGCAGATAATCCCACTTCATAAGATCGCGGCTGACTGCATGTCCCCAGTGCATCGGTCCCCATACTGATTTATACGGGTAATGCTGATAGAACAAGTGATACTGCCCGTTATATTGAATGAAGCCGTTCGGATCGTTCATCCAGCCGAATTCAGCCATTAAGTGGTAGTTCAGGCGATAATCCGGCCGAAGCATATGCTTCGATTGGGAAATAAATTGATCTGCACGCTCTCTCGTATACGCTTTAGTTTGTTTGATAAAGCATCCTTCCCCTGCAGTTATTTAATCGAACCTTGCATAACACCCTGAATAATATACTTCTGGGCGAACAGATAGATGATAATGATCGGAAATATCGTCAGTACCAAACTTGCCATCAATGGACCATAATCCACTGTATAGGTTCCATAAAAGTTGTACGTGGACAATGGAAGTGTCCTTTGCTCCGGATCGACCAGAATGAGGGAAGGCAGCAGAAAATCATTCCAGATCCACAGCACATTAAGAATGGAAATGGTGGCCGTCGTGGGCATCAGTACCGGAAACACGATCCGGAAGAATGTCTGAAACCGCGTGCATCCGTCAATTAGCGCCGCTTCCTCCAGTTCCTTTGGAATACTCTTTACAAAACCATGATAAATGAAGACGGCCAGCGAGCTGCCAAAACCGATATACATATAAATCAGCGACCACTTACTGTTCAGCAAATCAAGGGACCCGTAGATTTTCACCAATGGAATCATGATAGCCTGGAATGGAATGATCATGGATGCAACCATCAACATAAATATATATTGGTTGAACTTGGTATTGTTTCTGACAAAATAATGAGCCGTCATCGCCGCGAACAGTGAGATAAACAGAACACTTAACACCGTTATGACCAATGAGTTGGTGAAGGCAGCGATGTAATTCATTTTATCGAATGCATTCATATAATTGACCATACTGAAGCTCTCTGGAAGCGATAACGGATTTGAGGTGATGGCCATGTTTTCCTTGAACGAATTGATCAGCAGAAAGACGAACGGTACGATGAACAATATGAGTATGACTGTCAACACAATGAATTTGATCACGGAGGAAGCAACTCTTTTTCTTGTCATTACGCCTCCACCTCCAACTTCTTGCTAAAATAAACCTGAAGCAGAGTGATGAGAGCAACCATCAGGAACAACACGAATGCTTCTGCCTGCCCCACACCATAATCACGGGAAAGGAATGCCTTTTCATACACATGCATCGACACCATTTGAGTACTGCTGAACGGCCCACCTTTCGTGAGCGCAAGGTTCACGTCATAGACCATAAAACCGCGCTGCAGGGACAAAAATATACATACGATGAAAGAAGGAACCATCAAGGGCAGCACCATTTTCCGCAGTCTGGTCCAGCTGTTCGCCCCATCAATGCTTGCGGCCTCCATAATATCATTCGGCACACCCGTCAATCCCGCGATGTAAATGACCATCATGTAACCCGCGTTCTGCCACACGGTTACAATCACGAGTGCCCAGAACGCTTTGTCGGGATCAGCCAGCCAAGTCGTGCTGAGCGACTGTATGCTGGCATGTTGTCCCAAATAGACAAGCACGTTGTTGAATATAAACTGCCATATAAAACCGAGTACAATGCCGCCGACAAGGTTGGGCAGGAAAAATCCCGCCCGGAAAATACTCTGTCCTTTTAACCCTTTTGTCAGCACATAAGCCAGCATAAAAGCGATCACATTGATAAGAACAACGGTATAAAACACATACTTAAGCGTCAAGCCGAACGATTTCCAAAACTCAATATCTCTAAAAACAGCCAGATAGTTTTGGATGCCTACCAGCGATAGTGTGGTGGAAATACCATCCCAGTTTGTGAACGTCAGATAGATGCCATACAAAAATGGAATAATCATTACCGTTATGAAGGCAAACAAGGTTGGGCCGGTAAACAGTAGCCGCGTCCGCAGCCGGTTCCATACTCCTTTTTCCGTAATCATGATGATCCCTCCCTTTGTTCCGGGTTTCTCTCTCTATTCCAGGTAATTTGAAAATAACCTTATTTAACCGTTTTCCAGTAGTTTTCGATTTCTTTAACCAGTGTTGCACGATCGCCCTGTTTCGCCAGATACTTTTGCATGGAAGATCCTGTCTTGGACCAGTGGTCGGCAGGCAGCATGCTCATCGACTGCTCTGACTTGCCTTTTGCAATATAATCCTGGATGGACTTGCCAAGCGGGTCGGCCGCAGGCAGTGTAATATTTTTGAACGCCGGGATAATGTTCGCTTGGTTCACGAGGAAATCCTGGCCTTTCGCATCATATACGATCCAGTTCAGGAACTTCTTCGCCGCCTCTTGCTGTTCCGGAGTAGTCTTCTCCTTGTCAATAACAATGCGCTTGGATACAGCAGACGAAATCTCCTGATTGCCGTAGTCATCGGCATTGTTGCTGATTGGTACAGGCAGAAAACCATATTCTTTGTTAGCGGTATCAAAACTGTTGATTTGCGGCCATGCCCAGTTGCCCATGAACCAAATGCCAACTTCACCTTTGCCGAGCAGTTCCGGTCCGCGTTCATAAGTTCCTGCTAGCGGAGAAGCCTGATCGATATTGTATTTCATCATGACGTCAAATGTATCCATAAGTCCGTTAAATACAGGATTATTAGCCAAGTCCGCCTGGCCCGCTTTTAGTGACGCCATGAATTTGTCCACTTCAGCCATGTCTTTGTTCTGGCCTGCATAAGCAAGAGGCAAATAATGAGCGCCCAGGGACCAGTCCATTGATGAAATCACCAGTGCTTTCTTTCCGGATGTCTCGATTTGCTGAAACAGTTTTTCAAGGTCATTTCGGGTTTTAATTGTGGTGGGATCAAAGCTTCCGCCTACCGCTTTATCTACAACGGCTTTGTTGTAAATGAATCCGTAGCCTTCAACAGCCAGTGGAAACGCGTAATTTTTACCATCAAATGTCGTAGCAGTGGTAGCGTTTTCAACAGTGTCCGCATTCCACTTTTCCCCACTTAAATCGAGGATACGGTCCTTGAATTTCTCAACATCACCTGTATCTAGCATGATCATGGTCGGCGGGTTTCCTGATGCATACAATGCGGAGGCACGCTCAAAAGGAGAACCACCAGTCGGAACCGGCTGGATTTCAACAGTAATGCCCGGATTGTCTTTCTGGAACGCCTTAGCGGCTTCCTCCAGCTGTGGAAGGATTTCGCCTTTGGAGTTCAAAAGCGTAATTTTCACATTTTTTGAATCCCCTGATCCCCCTCCAGAAGCCGAATTACCTTCTCCTCCGGAGCCACTGCATGCAGACACCACCATAACCAAAAGAAGCAGCATTACCATCCATTGAACTCTTTTGAATTTCCTCATTGTTGTCATCCCCTTATTTATATAATGGCTCTGAACACTTAAATAAAACGCTTACAAACGGATTATATGTCAAAGGTTTAACTTGTGTCAATCGTTTGACATGTTGAATTTTTAACATGTACTAAAAAAAATCTGTTCCCCTTGTTAGAGGAACAGATTTTCATTCAGGTCGTTGCACGCTCAATTAGTTCAACAGGCAGCAGATTGACAGGTTGTACCTGCTCCCCTTCCGCCTGCCTGCGGATCAGCTCGACCGCCAGTCTGCCGATGTCTGCAATCGGCTGTCTTACCGATGTAAGTTCCGGCGTCAGCCAGGAAGCAACGCTTACATCATCGAAGCCTACAATGCGCACATTCTCTGGCACATGCCTTCCAGCGCGAATATATTCTTTCAGCGCAAAAGCGGCAATAATATCACTTGTTGCGAACACTCCATCCACATCCGGATGTTCATGAACGAGTTTTGAAATGATTCGCTCGTACTCCTTCTGATCGAACACATTCAAGTCTGTTTGAACGATCACATGCTCGACACCATTCCTGCCCACGACATCCCGGAATGCTTTGGTCCGCTCATTGGATAGCATGTTCAGCTCCAGATTTCCGCAGATATGCGCAATTTTCTGACAGCCTTTGCGAATGAGCAGCTCCGTAGCCAGCTCGCCTCCGCGATAATTATCCGAGGATATGTAAGGAATATACGGGTCGATCTGCCTATCAAACGTCACGATCGGTGAATTCAAATGTCGGTACTCTTCTACTTCTAATGTATGGCTACCCATAATGATGCCATCCACCCGGTTCCGCTTCAACATATCGATATATACTTTTTCCTTCACGGGATCCATATGTGAATTGCACAGCAGGACCTTGCAGTCATGCTGATAGGCATAATACTCGACCTGATTGGCAAGCTCACCGAAGAAAGGATGCGAGACATTGGGAATAATAAGGCCAATAATATTGGACTGCTTACGTAGCAGAGATCGTGCTATTTCATTCGGTTGATAATTAAGCTCCTCCATTGCGTCAAACACTTTTTTGCGTGTAGTTTCGCTGATATATCCTCGGTTATTCATTACACGGGATACTGTAGTGACTGACACGCCCGCTTTTAATGCTACATCATGAATTGTCGCCATATTAACCTCTTCCCGCACAAAATAAATACATACAAACTATACTCTCTCCTCATCATTTCAACAACCTTACATAACGGAAGGCCTCAAAATGGCCGTAAATGTTAGGTGACTGAACTTTGCAAATCCAAAATTAAAGGTCACAATTGCTCTAAACCATAATGATAGCAAGGCCCCCTTAAAAAGGTCTTGCTATCTTTTCTTTAACCATCCTTCTTGGATTCAACTTCCCCGCCGGACGTAAAGGCTCTGGTTATCGGGGTGAGTAGCGTAGCGGCCCAGCGGTGCATTTTTAAACCACAACTTGATAAAATTTAGTTTTTTTTAAAATTATGTTTCAAGCGTTAAGTTTGCTATAGTGTACGCCTCAATTTCAAGCTACAATGAAGATACCAAATATGGAAGCGTTTTATATTTTTCCGGTAAGCCGGTCAATACTTGAAATAATGTATCATTGTCAGCCGTTTCTTTCATGTTTGGTCAATCTTTTATGGAGGTGTAAAATGAAGAAGAAATCTTGGTTTACTTTACTGGCAACTGGAATTGTCTCTCTGTTTTTTTCGGTAAGCGTTTATGCGGGGAATGTTTTTTGGGAACCACTTAATGGTTTCAATTCTGGTGCATGGCAAAAAGCGGATGGATATTCCAATGGGAACATGTTTAATTGCACTTGGCGTGCCAATAATGTCAATTTTACGAACGATGGCAAAATGAAGCTTGGCTTAACAAGTTCTGCGTACAATAAATTTGACTGCGGAGAGTATCGATCGACGAACACTTACAGATACGGCTTATACGAGGTCAGCATGAAGCCTGCTAAAAATACAGGGATCGTATCTTCCTTTTTTACGTATACGGGACCTACTGATGGCACGCAATGGGATGAAATAGATATTGAATTTTTAGGCAAAGACACGACAAAAGTGCAATTCAACTATTATACAAACGGGGTCGGTGGTCACGAGAAGATTGTAGACCTGGGCTTCGATGCATCAAAAGGCTTTCACACCTATGCATTCGATTGGCAGCCAGGATACATTAAGTGGTATGTTGACGGGGTTCTAAAGCATACGGCAACTACAAACATACCAAGCACGCCAGGCAAGATTATGATGAATTTATGGAATGGCACTGGCGTTGACGACTGGCTAGGTTCGTATAATGGAGCGAATCCGCTATACGCTGAATATGATTGGGTAAAATACACGAGCAATTAGCCCGTAGTACAAAAGCAGCCCTGTAGTGGCTGTTTTTTTTGATGATGCATTGATTCAGCCATGTTCCGGCCATGAAGAAAATCGCTGGAAATCTATTCAGAGCTGGCGACACCGATGCGCAACTTGAATATAATCAGGTATTTAATAAATCCCCAGTTTAACCCATATGTTTGCGGGTGGTTAGCATTTCCTGCTTCAATTACTTTAAAGATACCAATATAGGAAAGGGGTCATGTAACTCCAATCGGTTTATAACTCAGGAACCAACTTTAATGAAGGGAAGTCAGACAACAAGTATTACGTTTGAAGGAATCATCCCCGATTCAGCTTCAAGTTCAAGCTTATATTGCTGTCCATTCCACCTTAGGATACTCACGCTCGCGTTTTCTATTTTCTTTCCTGACCATATACTGCTTATTGACATCTGCTTAGCGACTCGCTTTGATACATTAACATGTGCCTTTCAAGGCTTTTTGGACGTTGGCTTCAATTATGAACAGGCTAGCTTAGGTTTGAAATATGTCCCTAGCAATTCATTGACCAGTAAAAGTATGGATGATATAATCATAAAAGGAAAAAATCATTGGTATAGAGCCCTGTGTGAATGGGCTTTTCTCATAGTTTCTTTTGTAAGCGCGTACAATGATTATTTTCCATATATACCACGGAGGAGGCGATCAAAGAATCCATTTTATCAAAATAAATGTCTTCTTTTTTTTTTATTTTTAATGCAACCGGTTGCATTATCTATTCCACTAAATATTATCAGGAGGTTGTTAACTTGCTAGGAAAAAAAACTGGGAGTTTTATTTCTTGGTTGATTATTTTGTCGCTTTGCTTCAACTTCTTCGGTTTACCCGGCGTAGCTTCGGCCAGTAGCACCGATTATACAGCCACCTACACGAATTCCACAGCGACTACCCTTCCCTCTACAACCGCTTCGATCACGTCTACCGTTACCGCAACGTATGCACCTACCACAATACCTAAATCAACTCAAACTGGGTTAACGGTTCACTTTAAGAAACCTTCAAGCTGGAATTCAGCGATTCGAATCCATTACTGGAATCTGAATCCGACAACCGTTCCGATAAGCGGAGCGTGGCCGGGAATCCTGATGAAGTCGGATGGAAACGACTGGTACAGCTACACCATTGCCGAGGCCACAGGCTCAAGTCTCATCTTTAATGACGGTAGCGGCAAACAGACGGCCGACTTGTCCCGCAGTGTGAAAGAGGGCTGGTATTACACAGATAACACATGGTATGATACCAGCCCGGAAATGCCTAAAATTCCGGCGATTTCCGCCTCTCCTGTACCCAAAACATATGATTCGTCCCAATCGGTGACGCTTTCCAGCACCAACAGTGACGATAAGATTTACTATACGATAGACGGCTCGACACCTACGACATCCTCTACCTTGTATACCTCTCCAATCCAAGTTGCTTCCTCTTTGACCATTAAGGCCTTCGGTGTCAACTCAATCGGTCAAACTGGAAATGCATCCTCTTTCGCTTATATGATTGACCTGAATTCAGATCTGCAAGCTCCGACAATCACAGCGAATTTGCCTACCAGACATTCCGATTCCTCTGTGACTGTATCCTTCAACCTAAATGATAACAAGGCGGCAACGACCAAGGCATACTACACGGACGATGGTACGGAACCAACCATAAGCTCGAAAGTATATATCCTCGGCAACGCTATGGCCGGATTGACCGGACCGTCCATCCTTATCTCCAAGACCACGACATTAAAATTTCTCGTTATAGACGGCGCTGGCAATCAAACCAAACAAAGCTTTGTTTATAATATTGGAAATAAAGGTGATTTTCGGGAAGATACTATTTACTTCGTGATTACTTCCCGGTTCTATGACGGTGATTCGAGCAACAACATGCACGCATGGGATGATGCCAAGGCGCGTAATCCGGATTCGGACCCGGCTTGGAGAGGGGACTTTAAGGGGCTGATTCAAAAGCTCGATTATATCAAAGCCCTCGGATTCAGCGCCGTCTGGATTACACCTGTTGTGCAGAATGCCAGCGGTTATGATTATCATGGTTACCATGCAATAAATTTCGCCAAAGTAGACCCAAGATATGAATCGGCGGGAGCTTCTTACCAGGATTTGATCAATGCGGCCCATGCCAAAGGGCTGAAGGTTATTCAAGACATCGTTGTCAATCATACCGGTAATTTCGGTGAAGAGAATCTGTACCCCATGTTCAAGAAAGATCCGGCTAAACCGGATACGGCTAACAACTTGGTGAAAACTACGGATAAGCTGCCGTCAAACTATGATACTATGACACCCGATCAGCAGTATCAGGCAAGGCTCGCTTTAATGAAGAACGCGGAAACGAACAATAACATTTACCATACAGAGAAAAGCCTCTCCTGGGAATCCTATACTGTTCAAACTGGTCAGATAGCGGGAGATTGCGTGGATTTGAACACGGAAAACCCTGCAGTTAACGAATATTTAATTGATACCTACAATCACTATATAGACATGGGTGTTGACGCTTTCCGTGTCGATACGGTGAAGCATGTGAGCCGGTATATTTTCAATAAATACTATATTCCTGCCTGGAAGACAAGAGGCGGCTCGGATTTCTATATTTTTGGAGAAGTAGCCACCCGTTACAGAGATGTCTGGAACAGTGGAATTCCGGCGATCTCGACGCCATTCTATACTTGGAAAAGCTCGAAATCGTATCCGGGCGATGGAAAGAATGATTACGCCTCCAATAAAGTGTCGGTTGAACAAGAGTGGGCGGACAACTCTACTACAGCAGGACAGCCAACCTCGAACAATGCTCTCTTAAACGGAAATACCTATCATACGCCTGACTATTCAATGAAATCGGGCATGGATGTGATTGATTTTCCGATGCATTGGGCATTCAAGACCGCGCAGGAAGCATTCAATATGAGAAGTGGTGATCAATACTATAATGATGCTACCTGGAATGTAACCTATATCGACTCGCATGACTATGCGCCCGACCAGGCTCCGGAAAATCAAAGATTTGCGGGCACACAGGACACTTGGGCCGAGAATCTCGATCTGATGTTCACCTTCCGCGGAATACCCGCTATCTTCTATGGTTCCGAAATCGAATTCCAAAAGGGGGCTGTCATTGATCCGGGTCCAAACGCACCACTAAGCAAAACGGGACGGGCTTATTACGGCGATCACATGGAAGGCAGTGTTACAGTACAAGATTACGGCAAATACACAAATGCTACCGGCACACTTGCGGAATCGCTCAACCATCCTCTGGCAAAACATATCAGACAGCTTAATTTAATCAGAAGAGCTGTTCCCGCCTTGCAAAAAGGACAGTATTCCACAGAGAATGTAACGGGCAATCTGGCGTTTAAGAGAAGATATACCGACAGCGCCAAAGGCATTGACAGCTTTGCATTGGTCACGATTTCAGGAAACGCCACATTTACCGGAATTCCGAACGGAACCTATGTGGATGCGGTGACTGGTAATTCCAAAACCGTTACTGATGGCAAGATTACCCTGACATGCTCCGGCAAAGGAAACGCAAGGGTATATGTATTGAATGGCAGCGGTGGAATTGGAGAAACGGGAACCTATCTGAAGTAAACGGCAGTATGTCTTAGTTAACTGAAGCAACCTCAGTTCGGTATTGCACCGTGCTAAGGTTGCTTCCAATTAAAAAGTATATCCAAGAGAGAGAGTCAGGATATTGCTCTGGACTAAATTTTTAACGGATGGGGAGTGAACCAAGATGCACCAACGACAGCTTCTATGTGCGTACATTCCTCCGTATATTTAATGACCAACAACCATCAAGTATTAACGGGTTCTGACCGGTCATCCGGATATGTTCTACCGCATACAACGGGTACAAGCGTTAGACCAAAAGTACCTAAAGCATATGATAATTGAGGATGTCCTTCATGAATGTATAATGCTATTGCCATAATAATGATAGGCAAAACTGTAATACAATCATTATAGTTGTTTCCTCCATTTGCATTGTATTTCACACACGTTTCTTTAACAATTCTTTCAGCTGTGTGTTCGGGTCAGCAAAAGACTGAATAATCTCCTTTATACCTTCTAGAACGTTTTTTGAAGTTGTTAGATACAAATCTATTACTTCCGCAGGCCAGCTGTTAAAGTTGGCCGTGATTTTTATAACTTCTGTTCTTAAAGAAAAAGCACTTAAATTATTAGGGTCTAATCCCGCATTATTAAGCAAATGGGTCAATCCATGCACAAGTTCTACTCTTGAGCGATCGAGATTTTCAAAAGGATTGGAAATATCTAATATATCCCTTAGCTTAGGGATAGCCCAGGTGATTTGTATAAATTTAACCCACGAATTTTTCCTTCTAAGCAACGATTTTGATTTGAATTACGGATATGAGATTATAGGGGGTGTAAAAAACGCCGGTGACCTTAAGCAGGTGACCGGCGTTTTCATATTAGCGTTTCGGCATTTTGCTCTCATCCATGTACAGCAGGTTCCAGCGGTGACCGTCCAGGTCGGCAAATCCTGCGCCGTACATCCAGCCGTCAATTTCACTCGGTTTGCCAAAGATGTTTCCTCCGGCAAACTCTACTTTTTGAATAAAGGCATCTACTTCTTCTCTGCTTTCAGCGCCAATGGAAAATATTACTTCTGCGGTATGGGAAGTATCTGCGATTTTTGAACCTGTAAATTTCTCAAACGCCGCATCCGGGAACAGCAGAATCGTTGTTTGGCCTATGGCAAGCTTGGCTCTCTCGTTACCAACGCTAGCCGCATGGAATCCAATCTCATTGAAAAAGGCAGTTGACCTCTCAACATCTTTGACCGGCAGATTAATCCAGATCTCCTGTGACATGGCTGTAGCCTCCTGGAATATATTTTCAACTACTCCTACTATACTCTACTTCTGGCAGCAGAAGCGAATCTTATAAAAGAAACCGCAAGGTATCGATCTAGCCAAGAATGGATTTCGCATCAAAGTAATGACTCTCTTACAACAATTCTGCACTCTTCAAGTTCTTCGGGATCCGTATCTAGGTAAAGAAGCTTCCAGTCAGTTGGGTATATTGAATGCGCATGCCGATAATGGATACCCAAAGGTGTCACTGAAGCAAAATCATATATTTTCAAAGAATCTGATTTTAGGGGCATCATCGTTCTTCCCTTTAGCTTATAACTATATTTATTGGTAATAAGATTTTTTATATTCACAAAACAATAAAATATCCGAGTATCAATAAACCAAATACGATTCAGTCAAGAATATATTCAACTCTTCATGCGTAGCTAGAGCTTTCACACTGAATTCCGTCTTCTAACCGAGATGAGGGGCGCTGAAGCTTAATCATGGAGCTTGCAACTGGAGCACTTGCGTAGGAAGCCCTGTTCAACTTTAACGGTGGAGAGTCTTAGCGAAAGAATCTCCATTTCAAGTTATTACTTAGTTATACAAATTCTTTAGATTTTCTTTAGAAATATACTCATTAATTCCTTAGTTTTTTTTATTATGCTTTCTGAAAGAAAAAGAGAGAAGTTCAAAATGGTCAGTAATAACTTAATAAATCTAATTAACACTATGCCTATCTATTCTTATTTCGCCCTCTCTCTGAGTTCTTTTAGAATACAATCCCATATGAAACTACATCTAGTATCCTCGTATCTGGCCCACGGTAAGGATGAAGCGTACGTAGCCACAATAATTGAACATAAACCCGCTTGTATACTCCCATCAACAATGCCGATCGTACGGAGTTGTTCATAGAGATTGCGCTAGGTGTAATCATCACACAGTACCCCGCAGGCAGCTTATTCACAGCCACTGCTAACTGAACCAAGTAGTTTGCTTGCCAGGCGGATATGGAGGCTATACTTAACCTGCTAGTTTGTTTTGCTGACGCTATTTGTCCTAGCAACGCAGTTTGAATGAAAATGCTAACGGTTTACTGCTGGGTTCCTCCCCAAGAGTACTGATGGCTTGGGTCACGGATGAAGATCTCCTTCATTTACTGGATCTAATTAACCACCGACCCCGAAAATGTCTGGATTGGAGGACCGCTCACGAATCTTTCACAGAAGTCCTGTCGCATTTGGTTTGACAATCCGTCTTGTATTAAAAATATTGCTATTATTTTGTCCGAAGGTGGAGTCGACGACACAATGAGAGAATTGCTTCGAAAGCTTAAAATTTTACAGCTATTTTTGGCTTTGTACCGTGCTAAAATTATTAGGATACTGATTCCTGTAGCTATTTTAGTCATTATCTATGTATATGGAAGACACGAAATTCAGAATATTAACTTAGCTAAAATTATTCATGAATTACGCATGATGCCCGTTCATGTCGTTATTCAATTGATCATTGCTTCTTTTATAGCGGTATCTGTAATGAGTACTTATGATTATTTAATACGAAAACAATTTAAGCTTGATATCAATTGGAAAACGGCTTATCGATATGCATGGATAGCCAATACATTTAATAATATGATTGGGTTCGCTGGTCTTACCGGTCTAGGACTACGTACATTACTGTATAAGAGAAGTGGCGTTCCTATGAAAACAATGGGAGCTGCTGCACTCTTTTTATCGCCTATCGTATTAGTCGGTCTATCTTTACTTGGCTGTCTTGTACTGGTCGGTGTTTTTCCTGTAGAACCTATTTTTGAACAACTTCCTTGGCTTCGTATCGGTGTATGGGGAGTTTCATTGTACTTACCGTTCTTCCTATTAATGCAACGATCTTCCCTGTTCGCCAAATGGTTTCATAAGGGCGATGGCAAGTTACCTTGGAAAGTAGTCATCGCTTCTCTAGGTTCCTCTGTTCTAGAGTGGGCTTGTGCAGGGGCATTATTTTGGTTATTCACTTTTTATGATCTGAATCATTTACCGTTTGCCCCGGTATTCGGTGTGTATATTGTAGCAGCAATTGCAGGGATTATTAGTATGGCGCCAGGTGGTATTGGAGCATTTGATCTGATCGTGTTGCTTGGACTTCAGACATTAGGTGTTGATCCATCACGTGCACTAACGATTTTGTTATTGTTCCGCATTTTTTACTTTGTAGTTCCTTGGTTGATCGGTCTTGTGCTAGCTACGTTTGAGATGAGTCCGAACAGTAAACAAATGCGTGAAATGATTACAACTAGTCTGGACGCTTCACGTAACACATGGGTCAAATTCTGGGGCTGGCCTTCTCATTTCGGTCTACTTAGTGATCTAGGAGCATGGGCGCTTGGAAAGTTAGTATTCACCAGTGGTATCATATTACTACTTTCTGCGGCTACCCCAGGCCTAATTGCTCGCCTACGTTTTATGGAACATGTGTTATCTTTACCTATTATGCGTTTTTCAGAACAGTTATCTGTGACTATCGGTATTATGCTTATTGTCGTATCACGTGGTATTTCAATGCGTACTCGTCGCGCTTACATATGGACAGGAGCATTGTTGTTAGCAGGTGCTATCTTCACATTTGCCAAAGGGTTCGATTACGAGGAAGCTATTATTTTACTTATTGTTGCATTGGTGCTATGGATATCTCGGGCTCGATTTAACAGTGAAAGTGCTAGTATTTCTTTACGTAGTATCTGGATTTGGGCGTTCCTTGCTTTTATCTCATCGTTATCGTATTACGTTATTGGTACACATATTCATCCAGCTATTTTGCGACATCTACCAATGCGTGCTCAACAATGGTTTTTGAACCCGCATGAATATGCAGTGACGGCCCTTGTTGGATTAATCGGTGCTTTAATTTTAATGGCATCTATATTCACATTACGCCCGCATCGCTACACAGGAATACGTCCAGATGAGGCGGGTATAGAGAAATTAACTCAATTTATTGCCAAAGAAGACGGTAATCTTTTGACTCATCTTCTCTATCTAGGAGACAAAAATTTTTATTGGGCGCAAATTGATCAAATTTTAATTCCCTATTCTCGAGTGCGTCACAAATTAATTGTACTTGGCGACCCAGTTGGTAATAAAAATCTTGTCTCTGCTGCGATTCAAGAATTTCAGAGGTATGCGGATCAGTATGCATTAACCGTTGTTTTTTATCAAGCAACACCTGAATATCTATCGATCTATCATGAGAATGGTTACAAATTCTTCAAACTAGGCGAAGAAGCTTTGGTTCCTCTAACTACATTCACATTAAGTGGGAAAAGTAAGCAGAACTTGCGAACTGCTAAAAATAAATCAGATCGTGAAGGTCAAATATTTGAAGTGCTTGCCCCACCCTATCATTCAGAATTACTGTCTGAATTACGTCAGATTTCGGATGAGTGGCTAGGCGATCGTAAAGAAAAAGCTTATTCTTTAGGCTGGTTCAACGAAGCGTATATTCAACGCTCTCCCTTAACATTGCTTCGTAATGCTGAGGGTCACATTTTGGCTTTTGCAACATTAGCTCCAGCTTATGACCAAAATAAAGTGATCTCAATTGATCTGATGCGCCATTTGAATGATACACCGAATGGAACGATGGATGTGTTATTTGTACGTATAATTGAATGGGCAAAAGAACAAGGTTATTCTTATTTCAATTTGGGTATGTCTCCTCTCTCCAGTGTGGGTGAAAATCAGAATGCGCATCGTGAAGAAAAATTAGCTCGGCTGGTGTTCCGATATGGTGGGCACTGGTATGGATTTGAGGGATTGCGCCGTTACAAGGAAAAATTCTCACCTGAATGGCAAGCAAGATATTTAGCTTATCCGGCAGGTATGACACTTCCAATGCTTACGCTGGATCTGGTCCGACTGGTATCTCGTCGTCCAGAACAAGTAGAGCTTCTTTAACCTTCAGAATAAATTCTTTGGATAGGCTACAGTTACGTGGACTGAAAAAATGAGGGCAATAGAATGAAAGCAATTATTTTTCACGGCTAGATATTCAGAATTCCTTCACATCCTAAGGTGGTCACTTGACCACCTTTTTAATGTTTTGACTCAACTATTCTACCTACACTCTTCTAGACATAAAAAACGTGGTTTATTGTATTAGATAACAGATAAACTAGAGGTATTGGTTGGATCAATAACAAGATATTTAAGGATCAGAGCTTGAAAAAAAAGCTCTTTTAGCAAAAAGAATACTGTCAGTCCTACTGCTTATTAGGTTCTTCCCAATCAGTTCATGAAATATATCTTAATTTAATATGTTTAGAAGCTCTGTACAGCGACGACTTCACGGCAGCTTCGCTCTTGTTTAAAATTTTAGCTGTTTCTTTTATGGAGTATCCTTGGACTAGGCGCAATTCGAGTACAGTCCTTTGCTCGTCATTACTTACCATCAAAAGAATTCGCTTGACTTTCTCTTGAATTACAAAATCGAGGGTATCCCAGTGATAATCAAATAGTTCTCTATGTGAAGAGTATTCTCTCATCTTTTTTCGTTTTCTTAATACATCTATAGCAAGATTTTTGGCATTACTTTTCCTTCCTGCTTCGATTGCTTTTCAACAAATACTGCACCCTCAACAATACCTATTTACGTTTCATGAACATTTTTCAATAAAATTATTCGTATCTCAATGCATCTATCGGCTTCAATCTCGCTGCTTTATAAGCTGGGTATACCCCAAATAAGATACCTATACCTGCAGAGCTAAGAAACGAATATATGATCGGCGAGACCGTGAATTCAATGGTCATACGAGTTGTTGCTTCAATTATTTTAGACGCTCCTATGCCAGCAGCAACCCCAAGTATACCTCCCATTAGACCGAAAATGACTGCTTCGAACAGGAATTGAATCATAATATCTCTAGGCTTGGCGCCAATCGCTTTGCGAATACCGATTTCTCTTGTACGCTCTATAACGGAGACCATCATAATATTCATAATTCCGATTCCCCCTACCACGAGCGATATTGCGGCTACACCTCCCAGCAATTTGCTCATGATATTATCTACACCCAAAGCTGCACCTGCTGCTTCGGACAGACTCATAGTTTGAAATTGATCCGGTTCTGAGGGTTTTAGCTGATGCGTCACACGCAAGCTATCCAATATATCTGAACGAGCTTGATCCATCATAGCTGGTGACTTGGCGGAGACATCCAGGCTGGTGATATTTCTCTCACCCAGACGGTTCATCATGGTTGTAGCAGGGATGTAAATTTGATCATTTGTACTGCGGCTTAAATTCGTAACGGGCTGAGAATTCAATACTCCGATCACTTTGAAGGGGATCTGTTTAATTTGAAACGTTCGTCCCACCACGTTTTTGGTATCCCCACCAAAAAGACGTACAACCGCTTGGCTTTCCAGAATAGCAACATTCATACGTTTATCCAACTCATCGTTGGTAAATGTCCTGCCTTCAGCAAAGGAAAACTTTTTAACTTTATAAAACGAAGCGGATGTTCCTATAATAGTTGCATTATAGTTATATCGACCCCATACAACTTTTGAATTGCTCGAAATACTGGGCATTAATGCCGCAATCGAACTCTTTTGTTCCATTGCCTTGATATCAGCCCACGTAAAGGAGGGCAAGTTGTCCCCATTGACTTCTTCCTCGGTCATTGGCATGGCTGGTGCAACCATAACCACATTATTCCCTAGACTATTTATTTCCTCCTTAATGCTGGCTTTAGAACCGTTTCCGATTGCCATAATGGCAATAACCGCTGCCACCCCAATAATAATACCGAGTATCGTTAAAAATGAACGCATCTTGTTGGTGGTTAAGCTATTCATTGATACACGGATCGTTTCCATCACATTCATAGGCTTACCATCCTTGATGAAATTCGTCTATTCGTAATTTGCTCATCCCGCTCAATATTACCATCCCGAAAACTAATCAATCGTTTGGCATATTCAGCTATTTCCAGCTCATGAGTAACCAGAACTATAGTTTTTCCCAGCTCATTCAACCCTTGAAACAGTTCCATAATCTCAATACTCGTTTTCGTGTCCAGTGCGCCCGTAGGTTCATCTGCCAGCAGAATAACAGGATTATTTACCAATGCACGTGCAATGGAGACACGCTGCTGCTGACCACCAGAAAGCTCGTTAGGCTTGTTATACATCCGTTCGGCAAGGCCAACGCTTCGTAGCGCCTCCACGGCTCGTTCCCGGCGTTCCTTGGCAGGTATACCTGCATACATCATAGGTAGCTCTACATTGGCTAATGCTGTAGTTCGGGGAAGTAAATAAAATTTTTGAAACACAAAACCTAGTTTCTGATTTCTAATCTCCGAAAGTTCGTTCTCACGAGCATCCAATATGGAATACCCATCCAGGTAGTATTTTCCGGTATCCGGATGATCCAGGCAACCAATGACATTCATCATGGTAGACTTGCCCGAACCAGAGGGTCCCATGATAGCAACAAACTCACCTTCGCTAATGGATAAATTCACGCTGCGCAGAGCCTGAATCTCCTGACCGCCTACTTCATACATTTTTTTCAGTTCTTTAATTTCGATCACCGTTTTATTGGATTGAGTTTCGCTCATTGTGCCTGCCCCCCTCCACTGCCATTCGGATCAGCACTGCTGTTCTGAGGAGGAATAACAATAGTTTCGCCTTCCTTGACACCAGACTTGATTTCGGCCTGATCCGCTGTATATACGCCTAGTTTCACCGGTCTAAATCCATAATCAGCAGGATTTGCCGCGTTCTTCGCCACATATACTCCATCTACACCACCTTCAGATCTCAATGCAAACAATGGCACAGACAGCGCGTCTTTGTGTTCAGCTAACAGAAGGGATACATCCATGTTCATCCCCGGTTGCAGCCTTATTTTTTGGCTATCCAAAGACAATTCAACTTTGTATGTAGTCACATTGGATTCCACAACTGGCTCTGGAGAAACAAAAAGAACTTCTCCTTTGAATTGCTTGTCCGGAAATGAATTGGTATGCATTGTAGCCTGAAGTCCGGTCTTCAATTTGGCGATATCACTTTCGTTAACCTTGGCACTAACCTTCATGACCCCTGTATTGGAGTTATTCATTATGATAAAAGGTGCAGTAGGACTGGTGCCCACATCGCCGTTGACCTTCAAAACAATCCCATCCCACGGCGCCGTAACCTGTAATTTATTCAGAACACTTTTCTTTTGCTCCAATTCTGTTTCGGCCTGCTGTAAAGAAGCCTGTGCAGATTGAATGTTGGAAGCTTCAGGCGGGGACTGTGCTGCCTTTAATTGAATTAAAGCGGTTTTATAACCCATTTCAGCATCTTCAATAGCCTGGTTTTGTCTGATCTGTGCCTTCTTGTATTGAAGCTCGGCATTACTCATATCCAATTTTGCCTTATCCAAGCTTTGCTTGGCCGTCGCCAGGTCACTTTCTGCGGCCGCATCATTCTGAACTAGATAAGTCTGGTCATCATAATCCTTCTGGGCTTTATCCAAGGTCACCTTGGCAACCTCTTTTTGTGCAGCGGCTTCCTCTAACTCCATCCCGTCCTTGGCTGTTTTAATCGCCATCTGTGTCTTTAGGACATTTGCCTTCTGGAGCTCAATATCAATTTGCTTTGGTCCACGCTTGGCTTCCTCTAGCTTGGCCCTTGCAATCGCAACATTGGACTGGGCATCTTTAATTTGTAATTTGGCATCTGAATCATCTAAACGAGCTAAAACCTGGCCCGCCTTAACACTATCTCCTGCTTTGACATTGACCGCAATGAGCTTGGCACCCTCGACATTTGTAAAATTAATATTCACTTCCTTGGAAGCCTGAACGGTCCCAGTCACGGCAAGCGATTCGGTTATATTGTTTTTTTTCACCTGAACAATCTGATTCGCAGGACCCTCCACGGGCTTTTCCTGCCCCCTATTCATATAAACAGTACCACCGATTCCCACTATAATGATCAAGGCCAGAATACCTATGATCACTTTTAATCTTCTTTTTTTTCTTAATATTTGCAATGCATCTTTTTTTACTGTTTCCGGCAATGTCATATCCCCTTAAATATATTTTTTTAAATCCTATACACTCCACGGTTTGTTTAAAGCATGTTGTAACTGTGTCATTTGAACAATCAATTCATCCATATTCCGTTCTATTTGCTTCACTTTTAACTGATTAGTAGCGACCTCCATACCTGTGGCAAATCCCCGTTCCTTTTTTTTACGAGAAATGTTTAATACTTTATTAGCGTTCTGCAGATTACTTTGCAGTTGTTCGTATTGCTCATCATTTTGCTGTAAATTAAAGTACATACTCTTCAATGTTTCTGCCAATTGGTCTTTGGTATTTTCCAGTCCACCTTGTGCTGAATCTACATCGATCTGTTTAATTTCATAATCATCATTCCCTGAGTTCCACGTGTAATATTTAACTTCCATCTTTGCCAGCTTGACAGCCTCCTCCTGTCTCCATACCGAAGGACTCGCCGAAATGGCACGTGTCACAAGCGTATCCAAATTCGTGCTATCCATTTTTCGGTAAACAGGTCGATCCACCAGTTCATAGACCGTACCTTGCGGTTGCCCCATTTGGGTATTTAGTGAATCCATCGCTTTTTGCAACGCAGCTTTTGCAATCTCTATATTTTTTTGTGCTTCTATACGAGTCTGAATAATGCTGCTTTGATCACTTGGAGAAATTTTCCCACGGTTGGCTTTTGCCTCAGCAGCTTTTTCCTCCAATAATGCAAGCGAAAGTGCATCCTCACTGCTCTTCACCTTGTTATCAGCCAGAAGTACCTCATAATAGTTCTTCATTGTAGTGTAGTCTGTCTGATCTTGGGCAAGCTCGATTTGCTTCTTGGATTCCAGATAAGAAACCGTCGATGAGGCATACCCCTTCCATGCTGAACTACTGGCCGCATCCTCTTCTCCATTACCTGTACCTGCGGGAATGAAGTCCAGATTCTTACCTGCATTTTTCAAGTTAATCCGATTGCGATCTATCGTTTGCTGGGCCTCCTTCAAGCTAAAGCTATTGGATCGCGCCCATTGCTGGGCTTGACTCAATGTTAGTTTCACACTTGCATTGGAAGCCAATTGCTGCCCCTCTGCTTGAACAAAGGACCCTGAAAAAGAACTGGTTGATAAGGCCAACAGCAATAAAATGAACATACGTTTTTTCATAGAACCCCCTCTTTCTATTTTTAAATAATTGTACAAACACATTCTTATATGAATTATCTATTGTTCTCTTTTGAGCAACTACAAATGAATCATAGACACGTGCAGATTGCTTTCTGCTTTGGCTAAAAGTATTTCGGGATGAAACGATCTAGCAATGTAATCATATGTCAGGGTTTTCTCATAAAATGAGATATGAATGAGCGTCTCTCTTTACTCAGCAGAAACATGACGCTCGCCTCCTTTCAGAGTCAGGCGATTTCTATGTCCCCGTAGGTATGATAAGGCTATGCCCGCCGATCGGTACAACAGCTCTCCGGCTAGGATACCGCCAACGACATCTGCTAGTACATGCTGCTTGACCAGCAAAGTGGACGCTATAATGACAATAGACATCGCGGTGACTGCCCAGCGAATCGTTCTTCCGAATACCCTTGCTCCACGAAGCATCAGGTAGCTGGTTAGCACATGAATGCTCGGGAAACAGTTAAACGGCTGGTCATGGCTGTACACCAACCAGACCAAACGGTTGATGACGCCTGTCTGGGCTAGATTGTCTGGACGGTGAACAGCCGTTTGGAAAAGGGCATAGACGATATAAGAAAGGATCAGCCCTCCACAGAGCGCAAGTAGCGTCCGGTAATAAGCTGTTCTGTCCTTGAACGCAAGTCCGATCAGTACAGATGCAATGAACGGGTACCAAAGAACATAAGGAATAATAAAGGACGGAACGAATGGCGTTAGGCGATCTAGATCCGTTACGAGGCTATAGACGTGTTCGGTAGGATGGTTAAGTATACCGTAGAAAATATACAATAACGGAACCACTGTAAGCCATAGAAGAGACAGCCAAGTTGAAAGGAAGGTTTGTTTTGTAGGGTGAGTCACGTTATCATCTCCTGATTAGGTTCATCTATAGCAATGAACCCATCATAATGATAAACTCTGAAGAACTTTAGAGGATTTTTCTAAAGAATTCCTTAACATTAGTTGGTAAGGGGTATTCCCTCTCACATCTTATTTATAGGGAATCTTATCAACAATTTACGTAATAAAAAGCCTCGCCAACTTTTTTGTTGGCAAGGCTTTTTGGGTTCTTCAATCAGATCAGCTTTCTGATTTTCATGCACTTCTTGCAAACTTCGAGTCTGAATAGTGTACATATCTTCAGATTTTCTTTAGATATATCCTCGTAAAATCCTTAGATTTTTTCGTTACTATTTTTATATTGATATAAATAACAAAACGAGGAGATATGGCAATATGTTTTGGATTATTCCTTCCAGTTGTTCGGTATATCATCCCTTTATTTGTTGGGTACCCAAAAGGGAGAAATTAAATAATGGGGGAAAAACAGTTGAATATCAGTGAATGTCTACTTTTTTTGCAAGGATTTCTCACAAATCCACAACGAGTAGGAAGTGTTATACCTAGCTCCCGATTTCTAGCAGCTAAAATCGTTGAGTCTATACCATGGAATGAGGTAAAGGCAGTCGCAGAACTCGGGTCAGGTACAGGTGCTATTACACGTTTCATGAAGCCACAGTTAACCGGATCAACAAGAGTGCTATTGTTCGAAAGGGATAAGAAAATGAGAGCTACTCTGAAGACAAAATACTCAGATTTCGCGTGTCATTCAAACGCTTGCCAATTAATCAAAAAATTGAATCAAGATGACATCGGCCAGCTTGATTGTATTATTAGCGGATTGCCATTTTTTAATTTTACGAGTGAAATGCGAGAAAGCTTACTTAATCAGATTATTAAGGCACTAAAACCAGAAGGGATTTTTGTCGCTTATCAGTACTCACTTCAAATGAAAAAAAAATTTGCCGAAGATTTAATCATCGAAAAAATCGAGTTCGTACCTTTCAATTTCCCTCCAGCTTTTGTATATACCTGTCGCAAAAGGGGAGGCAATAATCGGTATTAATAAACTTTTCGTAGCAATCATTGGATTTGTCTTAATTATAGAATTTTAGTAGCCGTAATCATAAAAAGTAGGAAAGGGGCATCATGTAATGGATACAATACTTGTTGTAGGTGACGATACAGAGATTCGAGATGTCATTCACGTTTATTTGCGCAATGAAGGATACTTTGTCATAGAAGCTGCAAATGGTCTGGAAGCGTTAGATTTAATAAGATCAATCTCTTTCGAACTTGTCATCTTAGATATTAAGATGCCACAAATGGATGGCATTAATGCTTGCATTAAAATAAGGGAAATATCGAGCACCCCCATTATCATGCTATCGGGGGAGGAAGAAGATATTGGTAAAATTTCGGGTCTTACTCCCGGTGCGGACGATTACATGATAAAACCTTTTAATCCGTTAGAATTACTCGCTCGAGTAAAAGCTCATTTGCAGCGACAATCATTAATAGGAAAAGAAGAATTTAATTCTGTTATATTCATCAAAGATCTTGTGATCGATAAGAGTAAACATTCAGTTACATTGAAAGAAAATAACATTTCGCTGACCCCTCTTGAGTTTTCAATTCTAGAGTTGCTTGCAAGCCACCCTGGGCAAGTATTTAGCTTTGATAAGATTTACGAAAGCGTGTGGAAAGATCCTATTGGGTATTCCGATAATACCGTGATGGTCCATATTCGTAATTTACGAGAGAAATTAGAGGAGTTCCCCAGAGATCCTCAGTATATTAAAACGATTTGGGGAGTTGGTTATAAAATTGACTGAACATGTGCAAAAACCAAAACGAAAAAAAAGGATGATTCAGGTCAATATTTTAATCAGAATGATGCTAAGTCTCATTATCGCCACAACCATAAATAACATGCTCATTTTACTTTTACTGGATATTGGCCATGGCATGGAATCCGAGTGGCTCCTCAATTTCATTCCGTATATTTTCCCCCCCCTGTTTATGGTTAACTTTATTATTACTTTCCTAGCTTTAACTCGACGAATCGTAAGAGACTTAATTTCGTTGGAGCAGGGGCTTCAAATTATATCCGAGGGTAATTTAAGCTATCGAGTGCCTGTCATGCGAAATGATGAGCTTGGGAGGGTTGCGTTTAATATCAACTTGATGGCGGAACGTCTACAACAGCAGATCGAAAAGGAACGTGAACTAGAAATCTCCAAGTTGGAAATGATAACAGGCATATCACACGACTTGCGTACGCCACTTACAAGCATTATTGGCTATATAGAACTCTTAAGAACAAATTCATTTCAAAATAAAGATGAATATACGCGATTTGTTCAAAACACTTATAACAAAGCTATTCATTTAAAAAAATTGCTCGATGATTTGTTTGAATATACCCGACTTACTTCGGTCGATACCCGCCTGGACCTAAATAAAATCGATGTATTCCAGCTTCTAGATCAATTAATTTTTGAATTTGAACCGATCGCTCAAGAGAACGGTATCCATATTATTAAAGACTTAGGTAACTCTCCTATTATAACCGTTATTGACAGTAAAAAAATTGCCAGAGCAATCGATAATCTACTCATGAATGCCCTTAAGTACTCTGTAAAGCCAGGAACCGTACGTATTTTAATGAAGTTGGATAATAAGCAAATTAGTATTGAGATCGAAAATAAAGGGAATCCCCTCACACAAGAGCAAGAAAATAAACTCTTCAATCGTTTTTATAAAGTAGACCATTCAAGAAGTAGTGAAGGCATTCAAACGGGAGCAGGTCTGGGCCTTTCTATTGCTAGAAACATTATTGAGTTGCATGGAGGAACCTTAACGCTCATTCATATAAATAACATATTTAAATTTACTCTTACTTTGCCTTTCGAAGGAGTTCTGACCCGTTCCATTGGATCAGAAGAAGGCCACTCCGGCAACCTTGATGTATAAGTAAAAAAACTTAAGCCCCGAACAATACTTTGTCCCGGGCTTAAGTTTTGATTTTTAGTATCCAAATTAAACTTACTCTGTTTTTTAAGTATAATCCTCGAGAGTGCTGACAGATAATGTGTTTATGTAAAACAAAAAAGCCGCGCTTATCACGGCCGTACCATAATTAATGCTCATATATTTAGCCTGTTCATTATGCAGCTCTTTTCTCATCTACTCTCTGAAAACAATATCCCGTATATAATGCTTCAATGATAAATTCATTTAATGCCTCCAACATGTATGCAGGTGCATCCCTGTCTGCTCCAAACGTTTGCCCGCTATCATGAAGAACGATAACAGCTCCACCCCTTAGCTTGGACAGCAGCCTTTGCTTAATTTTTTGCTTGCCGCCAGAGCTCTTCCAGTCACCTACAATAACAGACCAAAGAATCATGCGAAATTGCTTCATCAGAAAAAAATCAAATAGGTTAATGACTCCCCACGGGGGCCGATAATAGAAGGCTTTCTCTCCAATAATACGATTAATGACATTGGCCGTTTTGTTTACCTGCTCGCGAACCCTCTTAGGACTCATTAAAGCATTTGACCAATGTACATAATTATGGATTCCGACAAGATGTCCTTCATTGTGCATCCGTTGGATTAAATCGGGATATTTCTCTGCTTTGCGACCAAGGACAAAAAAGGTACCCTTTATATTATATTTCTTTAATAAATCAAGCAAAAGAGGCGTAAATTCTGCGTCCGGACCGTCATCAAAAGTTAACGCAATGGGCTGCTCGCCCGTTCCCCTTTTATAAACTCCGATTCCAAATAGTCGGATTATAAGGGTCGGGATAATCGTGTATACGAGTAATGCACTAATGAGAATTATGAATGTCTGCTTCATGATCCTGCTCCTTTTTAACAGTAATAAATCCATGCTTGCCTTTTTTCTAGGAGCATATCTTTATTTCACTGGATCTATTATTCATTGCAATAGTTCCAAAAATAACTTCTAATGAAGCAAACGCGGACTCTTTAGGATGGAACTGTTTAGTATTTTCTATCATATGTTGAAGAAGTTTTGCATCATCTAGTAATTCCGATAGGCGCTCGGTTAGATCCCCAGATGTCTCTGCATGAATGGCTACCCCAGAACGAACTAAAAATTTGGCATTATCCTGTTCTTGACCAGGGATTGGTTTACAAAGTAGCATCGGCAGTTCCATAGCAATCGCCTCAAAAGTCGTGACTCCTCCTGGTTTGGTAATCATAATATCAGATATAGCCATTAACTCATGAACATAGTTAATATAACCTGTTAAATAGATGCGATGTTTGGAAATTTTCAGACTCTCATTCAATTTCATTCGAAGTTTTTCATTATGCCCACAAACAAGGATGAATTGTACAGGCTGTGACAATAGATCAAATTTCTGAATAGTAGAGCTTCCATCGCCAATCATGCCGCAACCTCCTCCCATCACAAGCACAGTAGGCATATGAGGATCTAAACCATACTTCTTAGCTGTTTTCTCTCTTTCTATGGACTGAGAAAATTGCGGGCGAATGGGAATTCCCGTATCTGCAATCCGAGTCTCTTCAACACCTAATTGAATTAAAGAATCACGTACACTTCTGGAACCCACAATATATTGATCTGTATATGGATAAATCCATGAACTATGATCCGTGTGATCGGTAATGATAGTAACAGTATGAATATCGATTGAACCATATGATTTCAACTTCGACATCACGCCTGCCGCCAAGGGGAAGGTGCATACTACAATAGCTGGCTGTATTTCATTAATCAATTTCATCATTCGTCCGATTCCTGTAGAAAAAACGGTCTTTATAATATAGGATAGGGTGTTTTGTCTCCGCGTTTTCTGATATAGATATCCATAAACTTGAGGGAATGTTTTTACGGCTTGGAGATAAACATTTCGACTCAAATGATTCATATAAGGATGGACCCATTCCATAAAATCAATAATGACAGGTTCCATATGAGGAAATCGAATTTGCATCGCATCTTGTATCGCTTGGGCTACTTGAATGTGACCATCTCCATAATTTCCGGTAAGAATCAACATTCTTTCTTTCGTTCCTTTTTTCATGGAACACAGCTCTCCTTTTCAAAAAATCAAATCTCAGAAACGTTTAAGAATTACTTTCCTTTTATGTTAAGAGAAATCGGCATAAACTGAAGGCACAGAAAGGATGCTTTCATATGCCAAAGAAACGATTCTTATTATTGATGATGAAATGAAATTCGGGAGTTGGTGGGGGTATATCTGACTAGGACGATTAATATTTTTAAATCAGCATTTCGCCTTATGTGAAAATCGTTTGAGCTGCTAGAATATATAGCAACAGGAAATCATAACTTTGTTGTATTTCCTTTAAATCTATCAAAAGTGAACTTGCGAACCTTCGGGCAAATCGAAAATGTATTTAAACATGTGTCGGGTCAGTTTAAAAAAAGGGGGAAATAAAGGCTGGTCTAGCTTTAGAAAAAAATATCCCGCTTGTAATCGATTTACAAACAAATTGATACAAGTTATTACAATGGCGAAACTGAGATATGCAATGACGAGACTGAAAACTAACGCCAAAAAAATCTCAAAGCAAACATTTCTTTTGCCGTTTATCAGTTTCAATTTTCTACCCAACTCCCCAAACGGTTTTTATATATCGCGGCTCTCTTGGAAGATCATCTATTTTCTCGTGTAAATTCAGAATTTGAACTACTACCGTATTATCTAAATCTCCTAAAGGTTGATTCCACACATCACGCTTTGCTCCTTTTCCGACTTTTAAGAATCATGAATATGACAATTCCTATGATTAAGGCAAGTCCCACATATATACCGTAGTGATAAATCATTGTCCCGATTGTTTCCACATGACCACCTGCAAATTGGCCAACTACAAAAAAGACAGACGTCCAAACAAGACCGGCTGTATAGGAATAAAGAATATAACGGCGAAATGACATTTTATTAATTCCGACTAAATAGGGAACAATATGCCTCACCACCGGAAAAAAGTAGCTAAAACTCAATGCAATATTTCCATATTTATTTAGAAGGTGTTCTGATGTTTGTATATGCTTCCCCAAATTTTTTTTATGGCGAAGTTTATCCAGCACCGGCGAACCGAAAAACCTGCCTAGAATATAACCAAGAGAAAGCCCGGAGATAACTCCTAAATAAGTGATAATAAATGCTGGGAAATAATGGAGTAATCCTACTTTGCTAACGGCTCCGCCGGTCATAACGACAACCTCGTCCGGTATTGGCATTCCAACAATTCCGAGCCATAATGCAAAGAATAAAGCAGCATAACCAAACTGCGCAATCCAATGAATTAGTGTGTCATAACTCACTTAAATCCCCTCCTTCTTACGACATGTATAAACAAAAGCAGGAGGAAAATTGAGGGGCACAAAATCGATTTTATCAATAGCAGATCGATTTACTCGCAGTTCGATAAAGCGTGTGATAGCTCCTGTGCCAGAACCGAATTCTGCAATTGTGCTCACATCATCCCATGACACAGATTGAACCATTTTACTCGCCAGAAACCGTGAACTGGGCAAAACACTTCCAACTCGCTTTGGATTTTTAATAAATCGTTGCAAGAACATTGCATACTGATTTGAAGTCAAATGACTCTCCCCCTTTCTTCTATTTTTTTCATTTGTTCACCAGCTTATGCAGTAAAGTTGGATAATTTCGACTTGAACCACTTGGTTGTGATAAAGGTGCCAACGGCTATCATTAGAGCAACCACGGCCAATTTAGGATCGATCAAATCTAGCAAAGCCAATATATAATGTCCAAGGAACTTGCCAAAGGTAAAGAACGTAGCGGTCCAAACAAACGCGCTGGAATACGAAATCAAAGCAAACTTCTTGTATGAGGTACCGTTTAGACCAACGAATACAGGCAAAATATACCGAATGACTGGTATGAAATGTCCAAGACACATTGCGATATCTCCGTGTTGTTCAAAAAATTTCTCTGCTTTCTGAAAGTGACGGTTGTTTTGAAACTTTAGTTTAAATTTTTCTCCAAAGATTCTGCCCGCAAAATAAGCAATTGTAATTGCTGTAAATAAGCCAGCGAGAATAACAATATATACAATCCACGGGTTTAAAGCTCCGTTGTTACTCAAAATTCCACCTGTTAGTATGGTTATTTCATTTGGAACCGGGACGCCGAATGGGCCTAGGCAGAAGGCTAAGAAAAAAAAGAGATATCCATAATGATCGACTAGCTGTAAGACGATATCACTAATCATGTTCTAACCTCCTCGTTAATGTCGATGAAAGTATATTATTATAAAAATCTTAGGAGCTTATAGGGATATTTCTAAAGAAATTCTGAAGTAATACAAAAACGCCTTTAATTCTCCCCTCCAAGCCATGGCTTGACATCTTAAACTGTTTTACGCCCAATGTAGGAAAGGTCTGATCAGCTTTTAACCAAGCTAATCAGACCTCAACTTTATCCTAACACTTTGGTAATTCTACTTCTTTAGCACTGATGGAAATTGAAAAAGAGAGAGTTCACTCTCCTATTCCCACTCGTACTAGTGAAAACATAGCTTCACATACAAGTAGAAGAAAATACACGATCTCATAAACATCCCCCTCCCAACATTATGAAGGGATACAAATTAGAGTCGCACTAGGTCTTTCTATAGCCATAAATATCATTGAGTTGCGTGGCGGAACAGTTTGCCCTTATAAAAAAGCCTTACCGACTTGGTTGGTAAGGCTTTTTGGGTTGGATGATATAGATTTTAAACCTTCTATAGATGAATCTTTAGATTTTCTTTAGAAATATACTCATTAATTCCTTAGTTTTTTTCATTATGATTTCTGTATCGAAACAATAAAGAGGTGCAGAAATAGAGAGATTGGGCCATGTGCATCGGTATGTTCTTCCCAATCGTACGATATTTTCTCCCTATGTCTTCACTTCAATTTTCTCATTTTTAATCGTTTCGGTATCCATCCGTTTCGATAAAAGAAATAAATTTGTTTAATATTTGTGCCATATTCAGCATTGTTCCTGACAATAAAAACAGTAATGGAGGAAAATCAGTTGAAACTTAATGAATACCTTTTATTTTTGCAAAGCTTTATTCACAGCCCAAAAAATGTAGGCAGTGTTATACCAAGCTCCCAGTTTCTAGCGACCAAAATGGTTAAACAAGCCCCCTGGAACGAGATTAAGGCAGTCGCAGAACTCGGATCGGGTACAGGTGCCATCACCCGCTTTATCAACGCCCAGGTGAGTGAACCCACGAAAGTGTTATTGTTTGAGATGAATGAGACTATGAGGAATAATTTACAGACAGAATACCCAGACTTCTCCTGTCATCCGAACGCTGCTCAGTTAGTAGAAGCAATGAAGAAAGAGCACATTCATCAGCTGGATTGTATTTTTAGCGGACTACCTTTTTTTAATTTTGAGCGTGAATTGAGAGATACCTTGGTTGAACAGATCTATAAAGCACTCAAACCTGGAGGCTTGTTTATCGCCTTTCAATATTCGCTTCAAATGAAAAAGCAGCTTTCCGAAAAATTTATCATTGAAAAAATTGATTTAGCACCTTTCAATATCCCTCCCGCTTTCGTTTACGTCTGTCGCAAAAAGGAAACAATTTAAATGATGATGACACTTTCATTCACTCCATTAAATGTTTCGCTTATGCCTATGTAGAAAAAGTGAAGACTTTACCTTATTATCAAGATATCTATACTAGTTGCGTAATTTCAGGTACCTTAAATACCTTAATTCTACCCAGTCAAAAAAGAAGGAGCAGTCAGTAATGAATACCATTCTTGTCGTGGATGATGATTCCGAGATTCGGGATGTCATTCATGTATATCTACGTAATGAAGGATACCATGTGATTGAAGCAGCCGATGGTGAAGAAGCCCTGGATGCCATAAAGACAACACCGATTCAACTGGTTATCCTGGATGTCATGATGCCACGAATGGATGGAATCAGAGCATGCCTTAAAATAAGGGAAATATCGAATACTCCGATTATTATGCTGTCAGCCAAGGAAGAAGATATTGATAAAATTAACGGACTGACTACCGGGGCCGATGACTACATGACCAAACCGTTCAATCCATTAGAATTGCTTGCTCGCGTAAAAGCGCAGCTACGTCGTCAAACATTAATAGGAAAAGAAGAATTTAATTCCCTTATTCTTATTAAAGACCTGATCATCGATAAGAGTAAACATTCCGTAAAGTTAAAGGGCAACGAAATTTCGTTGACTCCTCTGGAGTTTGCTATTCTGGTCTTGCTTGCCAGCCATCCTGGGCAGGTTTTTAGTTCGGAGCACATTTACGAAAATGTATGGAAGGCGCCATATGGATTTTCTGATAATACCGTAATGGTTCATATTCGTAATTTACGAGAAAAATTAGAGCAGTTCCCAAGAGATCCTCAGTATATTAAAACGGTGTGGGGAGTTGGCTATAAAATTGAATGAACATGTACAAAAGTCAAAACGAAAAAAACGGATTCAAGTCAACATTTTAATCAGAATGGTGCTAAGTTTTATTATCGCCATTGCTATAAATGATATTCTCATTTTACTTTTCTTGAAAATTAGCAGTACTATGGAATGGCATTGGTTTCGCAATTTTTTTCCTTATCTTCTTACCCCCTTGTTTATGGTAACGTTTATTTTTACTTTTTTAGTTTTGACACGGCGAATCGTTAGAGACTTAATTACATTGGAGCAAGGGCTTCAGATTATTTCCGAAGGTAATTTAAAATATCGGGTACCTGTTGTTCGGCAAGATGAACTTGGACGGGTTGCGCTCAACATCAATCGAATGACAGAACGTTTAGAGCAACAGATTGTAAAAGAACGTGAAATAGAGAAATCCAAGATGGATTTGATCACAGGTATTTCACATGACTTGCGCACGCCTCTGACAAGCATTATCGGCTATATCGAGCTTTTAAGAACAGACTCATATCAGGATAAAGATGAATATACGCGCTTTGTTCAAAACACCTATAACAAAGCGATTCATTTGAAGAAGTTGCTCGATGACTTGTTCGAATATACTCGGCTCACTTCAGTCGATACCCACTTAAATCTGAGAAGGATCAATTTATTTCAACTCTTGGATCAATTGCTGTTCGAGTTCGAACCCATTGCTCAAGAAAACGGTGTATATATCGTAAAAGATATCGGTGACTCCCCAGTGGTTACCTCCATTGATAGCGATAAAATTGCTAGAGCAATCGATAATCTTCTCATGAACGCCTTAAAGTATTCCTTGAAGCCGGGAGGCATTTGCATTCGACTGAAAACGAGTCCTGAGCAAATTACGATTGAGGTCGAAAATAAAGGAGCTCCCCTCACGCAAGATCAAGAGGAGAAGCTATTTGATCGTTTTTATAAGGTTGACCATTCAAGAAGTAGCGAAGGTATCCAAACTGGAGCAGGACTGGGTCTTTCCATCGCTAGGAATATTGTTGAGTTACATCAAGGCACCCTAACGCTCAATCATAGTCATAACGTATTTACATTCCAATTGAATTTACCTTTTGTAAACAACTCAAGTAGCTAACCGCAGTCCTTAAAGAATATTTATACAGTGGCGGATTATTATGATTTTACATCTTAATAAATCCATTTACAGCGACTCAGGATATTCCTATTTCATAACCATTTCCTCAATATACTGAATGTCGCATATAACGTGCTTAAATGATCAATTTTCTTTTTCAAAGAATTATCTCTAATAATCTGTCCATCTTTAGTCCATTGTCCATATATTTGAACTAACCGCCCTGTAGTTCGTGAGAGTTCAAGAAGAAGTGCTGTCTTCAGATGCTCTTTTTGAACTAAAGTTAGGTTATTATCCATTTTTATTTTATTAAATTCTTCTATCAAATCTCTTACTAGTTCATTATTCACTTCTTTCAATGAAGCCATTGTCTTCTCCAAGAGCTTCACGTTTCCTTTTTATCTCTTGATACCCTGGAACTAAACATACTTCGGTTTGGACATCTTTGTACTCTAATTCAGCAGATTTATAGATTGATTTTCCGCAAATAGTTAAAAGGTAGCTCAATTTATCTAAGTTTGGTTTCGCTAAATTCTTTTTCCCATTAAGTTGACCCTTGTGAACATAGTCCTTAAGCGAATCAATTATATCCACCATTAAACCGATAAACTCTTCCTTCTGATCTTCCTTAAAATTTTTTTACTCTCTCAATTAAATTGTCATAATAAACTGACAATTGGTTCTCGTTCGAGATATTTGAGACAAGTGTATTTATAAGTAACGAAAGATATGATACGCAACAATTAGCAATAATAAGAATTTATAACAGTTTGAACTCTTCTGTCATCTAGTGAATTCAAACTATCTATTATTGGTTTAATATTAGTAGGTAATGGAACAAAGTAATCACCCCCTTCATCATATTCTTCGTAATCGAGTTCAGTTCCGTTAACGTCTTCTTTTCTAATTGTTGATTCTTCCTCTTCGTCTGTAATCGTTCTAACTTTATAAAGTTCCATTATCGTGCTTTATTACTTTTATTTGTTGTTCTAAGGCTTCCAAGGTATCTAGTGTCACGGGAGCCGTACAGTCTTCGTGCCATCATACGATATTAAAAAACCTAATGAGGTGAGCCTATTGTTCGTTCAATTAACCGTGAGTGAGATAATGATCTGAAAACAAAAAAACTGGCACAAAAAATATCTCGATGGATAAGCCTTGAAAAAACAGCATCATTTTATGATAAATCTAAATGGGATTTATGCAGGAAATGCAGGGTATAAAGAGAGTCTTAAAAATCTCAATTCAGCTTATTCGACCCCTTTTACAAAAAAAACTACCAAGCAGATTTGGATGGTAGTCTGTTGTGTTTTGTCGATTTTCCAATAAATTGAAATAGTTACTCAGCGGCACTTGACGTCAGATTCCTGTGGTGGATTTTTCCCTTTCATTTGGAAAAAAACACCCGGCAGGATGCGTACCGAGAGAAATACGGCATACACCCAAGCCGGGTAAGGGATTAGAAAATAATATCAATGGCCTCTAGCACATCTTGCTCCTGTTCGGATTGCCCGTTCAGGGAAATATCCTTCAACAGCACCGAAGGCTGTTCGCAAATTTGGGTGATGATCACGAGCAGGTCCTGAGCGAAATTGTCGATCAGATTGAGCGTAAACAACTTGGTGGCATATTCAAACTGCCCGTTCATTCCCTCATCCAGCAACGAAATGACCAAGGTAAGATCAAATTGGGAAACCGTATGAGTTTCCGGATAAGATTCGATCTTGATATCCCCGAAGCTTTGAACGTTATCTTCCTTGGTTTCCAGAGCAAACATGACATCGAATATAGGATTACGGCTTTGATCTCGCGGCGCCTGCAGCTTTTTCACAAGCTCCTCGAACGGATAATCCTGGTGGTCGTAGGCCCCCAGCATCGTTTCTTTGACTTCGTTCAAGTAAGCGAGGAACGTCTTCTCCCCGGACGGATAATGGCGAATCGCCAAAGTGTTGACAAACATTCCGATGAGCGGCTCCAGGTCGGCATGTGTGCGGCCCGAAACCGGCGTGCCTACAATGAAGTCTTCTTGTCCCGAGTACTTGCTGAGCAGGATTGAATAGGCCGCCAATAACACCATATAAAGGGTGGCACCGTTCTCATCGGCGATGCGCTGCAAGCTGTCGGTGATCTGCTTGTCGATGCTGAAAGGCAGCACATCTCCCTCAAAGCTGCGAGCGGCAGGTCTGACAAAGTCCGTAGGCAGTTCAAGCGTCGGCAGTTCGCCTTCCAGCACGTCCAGCCAGTAGGCTTCCTGACGTTTCAGCCGCTCTTTTACAGGTTCGGACTGCTGCCAAGCGGCGAATTCCTTGTATTGAATCCGAAGCGGTTCCAGAGTCTCGCCGTTATACAGGCGCAGCAGCTCTTCGACGAAGATGCCCATCGACATGCCATCCGTGACGATATGATGAATGTCCAGCATGAGCAGATGCCGTTCCGCTTCCCATTCGACTAAGCCCACACGCAGCAGCGGCGGCCGCTCCAAATCAAAGACGCGTACAAAGCCGTCTACGATGCTCTTCGTTTCACTTTCCGTCGCTTTCGTATACTCGACGGCAAACTTCAAGTCCGGATAAATCCGTTGTACCGGTTCGCCGTCGACCATTTCGAAGCCGGTTCGCAAAATTTCGTGACGAGCTATCAATCCTTTGAGCGCCGCCTCGAATTGATTCCGTTCCAAACGCCCGACGAGAACCGTCATGCCGGACATGTTGTAGCTAAGCTCGGCGCCTTCCATCTGCTGCTGGATGTACAGCCGTTTTTGCACGGAGGAAAGCGGATAGTAATCCCTCTTATCCAGAACTGGAATGGAGAGGTGTTCCTGCCGCTCCAATTGGCTGATCGCTTCGGCCATCGCTTCGATGGTCGAGTGCCGGAACACATCGCGCAGCGGCAGGTCCACGCTCAGCTCCTTGTGCACCTTGCTGACCAGCGTCGTCGCCCGCAGGGAGTGCCCGCCGAGGTCGAAGAAGTTGTCCGTCACGCCAATCGTGACCGGCCCGAGCACGTCCTGCCAGATGGCGACCAGTTTCGCCTCCAGTTCGGTGCGCGGTGCCACGTATTCGCGGCCTGCGCTTGCTCCCCCTTCCGGCGCCGGCAGCGCCTTCCGGTCGATTTTCCCGTTCGGCGTCAGAGGCAGGCGCTCCAGCTCGACGAAGTACGACGGGATCATGTAACCCGGCAGCTCGCTGGAGATCGCCCGTTTCAGGTCTGCCGCCGTCAGTTCGCCATCCGTTGTGTAGTACGCGCACAGCGCTTTCTGCCCGTTCGCGTCACTTCGAACCAGCACCACCGCTTCGCGCACGCCTTCCACCCGCAGCAGCTGCGACTCGACTTCGCCCGTCTCGATCCGGTAGCCCCGGATTTTCGCCTGGTTATCGATCCGGCCGATGAAGTCCACGTTCCCGTCTTCCATCCACCGCGCCAAGTCTCCCGTGCGGTACAGCCGCTCGCCCGCGGCGAACGGACTGTCTACGAACTTCTCTTCTGTCAGCTCCGGACGGTTCAAGTACCCGCGCGCTACCCCGACTCCGCTGATGACCAGCTCGCCTAGCACCCCGACCGGCACCGGATTCAGATGCGCATCCACGATGTAGAATTTCGCATTCAGCCACGCTTTGCCGATCGGCACATGGCCTGTCTGCGGCAGCTTCGCCAGCTCCTCGTCGTAGAAGCTTGAGTCGATCGCCGCTTCCGTCACGCCGTATGCGTTGATGATCCGGAACAACGAGCCGAAGCGTTCCTGCAAGGTCCGGTAATCCGCCACGCTGCAGCTGTCCGAGCTCGTGATCAACAGTTCCATCCAGCTCATATCCAGTTGCTGCTCGTGCACGTACTCCAGGAACGGCACGATCAGCGCCGGCGTCGATTCGAAGATGGTGACCCGCTCCCGCTCCATCCAGTGGTGCAGACGAGACGGATCGATCCGGTCGTCCTTCGGCACAATCACCATCGTGCCTCCGTTGTACAGCGTCCGCGCGATATCTCCCACGAACACGTCGAACGAGAAGCTTGCCAGCTGCAGCAGCCGCACCGGGAACTGATCCAACCGGTATTCCCGCCGGTAGCCCGCCGCCGTGTTCACCAGGCTGCGGTGCTCTATCATCACGCCCTTCGGCTTGCCCGTCGTTCCCGACGTATAGATCACGTACGCCAGATCCTCTGGACGGGCTTCATGGAAGCTGTCGATGCCAACATTCTGATGGCTCTCATCGCCGTCGTCCACAGCATCCGTCAGCTTGCCGGAGACCATGCCGGAGCCAATCGGCGCATTCGCCCGCTCCTCGCTGTACGACGCTTCGTCGTCGAGGTACAGCACCGCCGCCAGCGCCAGCTCCTCTTCGCCGAGCCAGGCTTCGGCACGCTCTCGCAGCAGCGTTTGCGTCAGCAGCACCTTCGCTCCGCTGTCTTCAAGCATGAACCGCACGCGGTCTGTCGGATAATCCGGGTCGAGCGGCACATACGCCCCGCCCGCTTTCCAGACGGCCAGCACGGCCACCAGCAAGTCCACCGAACGCTCGGCGAGAATGCCGACGATCGTCTCCCGGCCGATGCCGCTTGCGCGCAGCATAGCCGCCAAGCGGTTCGCCCGCTCGTTCAGCTCCGCATAGGTCAGCCGGTCATTCTCGTACACGACGGCCGCCTCTTCCGGCGTGCGCTCCGCCTGTTCCTCAAACAGCCGGTGGAACGCGGCCGCAGAAGCCGCTTCCGGCTGCGCCGGGTTAAACGCGCCGAGAATTTGCTCTTTTTCCGCCGGTGTCAAAATGCCCAGCTCGGCAATAGTCGCCGACGGGTTGCAGAGAATGGATTCAAGCAGCTGCAAGTAGTGAGCGGCCAATTTCTCCACCGTTTCGGTTTTATAAAGAGCAGTGGCGTATTCAAACAGATATTCCAAGCCTTCCTCGATCTCCGTGACGTCCAAGCTGAGATCGAATTTAGAAACAATTTCTTCGCTGGCATACGTCGACAAATGGAGTCCGGGAAGCTGGATTTCCAAATTCTCTGTATTCTGCAAAGCAAACATCGTATCGAACAGCGGATTGCGGCGTAAATCACGAGTCACGTTCACCTTATCCACCAGTTCCTCAAACGGATAATTCTGATGTTCAAAAGCGCCCAGCGTCGTCTCCTTGATTTCCTTCAAGTAGTCAAGGAACGTCTTACCGGCAGCCGGATAACTGCGGATGGCCAGGGTATTGACGAACATCCCGATCAGCGGCTGAATGTCGCTGTGATTTCTTCCCGCAATCGGCGTACCGACCACCACGTCTTCTTGCCCTGTATATTTATGCAATAATATTGTATAACCAGCAAGCAGAACCATGTAAAGCGTTGCGCCGTTCTCGGCTGCAAGCCGTTTCAGACCCTCGCTTTTCTCGCTATCCATAAACAATTGCAGCGTGCGGCCCTCGTAGCTCTGCATAGCCGGGCGCGGATAGTCCGTCGGCAATTCCAAAACCGGCAGCTCTCCGCGGAACATGTCGAGCCAGTAGGCTTCCTGCTTGGCAAGCTGAGCTTTCTGCTCGTCCGATTGCTGCCATACCGCATAATCTTTGTACTGAATGCGGAGCGGCTCCAACTGCTCCCCGCTGTACAAGCGGACGAACTCTTCGATCAGTACGTCAATCGAAACGCCGTCAGATACGATATGATGCGTATCGAACATTAGAATGTGCCGGTCCGGCGCCAGTTCGGCAAGGCCTACCCGCAGAAGTGGCGGCTTCGCTAGATCAAACGGACGAACGAATTGGCGCACCGTTTCTTCCGCCTGCTCCCCGCTGATCTGCACATATTCCACCTGGAAGGCGGCTTCTTCGTAAATCCGCTGAACCGCTTCGCCTTTTACCATCTCAAAGCCGGTACGCAGCGTTTCATGACGAGCTACGAGCCCGCGGAACGCTTCTTCAAACCGCTGCCGGTCGAGCTCCCCTTCGAGCAGCATAGCTCCCGGTATGTTGTAGCTCAGCTCGGCTCCTTCCAGCTGGTTCAAGATATAGAGACGTTTCTGAGCGGAAGAGAGCGGATAATACTCGCTAGGTTCCGCAGCCGGAATAGCCGTGAACGAGCCGATCTCCAGCTGCTCCATAGCCGCGGCCATTTCCTCAACCGTCGAGTAGCGGAATACGTCGCGAAGCGGGAATTCAACGCCTAGCTCCTTATGCATTTTGCTGACAAGCGTCGTCGCCCGCAGGGAGTGTCCGCCGAGGTCGAAGAAGTTGTCCGTTACGCCTACCGCCTTCTCCCGAACAAGCACATCGTGCCAAATGGCGGCCAGCTTCTCCTCAAGTTCGGTGCGCGGCGCCACGTATTCGCGGCCTCCGCCTGCTCCCCCTTCCGGTGCCGGCAGCGCCTTCCGGTCGATCTTTCCGTTCGGCGTCAGAGGCAGGCGCTCCAGCTCCACGAAGTACGACGGGATCATGTACCCCGGCAGCTCGCTGGCAATCGCCCGCTTCAGGTCCGCCGCCGTCAAGCCTTCTTCCGCTGTATAATAAGCGCACAAAGCTTTCTGACCTTCTTGATCTTCCCTGACGACGACGACCGCTTCCTTTACGCCACCTACACTCAGCAGCTTCGCTTCGACTTCGCCCGTCTCAATCCGGTACCCCCGGATTTTCGCCTGGTTGTCGATCCGGCCGATGAAGTCCACGTTCCCGTCCTCCATCCACCGCGCCAAGTCTCCCGTGCGGTACAGCCGCTCGCCCGCGGCGAACGGGCTGTCTACGAACTTCTCTTCCGTCAGCTCCGGACGGTTCAAGTACCCGCGCGCTACCCCGACTCCGCCGATGACCAGCTCGCCCAGCACCCCGACCGGCACCGGATTCAGATGCGCATCCACGATGTAGAATTTCGCATTCAGCCACGCTTTGCCAATCGGCACATGGCCTGTCTGCGGCAGCTTCGTCAGCGGCTCGTCGTAGAAGCTTGAGTCGATCGCCGCTTCCGTCACGCCGTAGGCGTTGATGATCCGGAACAACGAGCCGAAGCGTTCCTGCAAGGTCCGGTAATCCGCCACGCTGCAGCTGTCCGAGCTCGTGATTAACAGCTCCATCCAGCTCATATCCAGCCGCTGCTCGTGCACGTACTCCAGGAACGGCACGATCAGCGCCGGCGTCGATTCGAAGATTGTGACCCGCTCCCGCTCAATCCAGTAGTGCAGACGAGACGGATCGATCCGATCGTCCTTCGGCACAATCACCATCGTGCCTCCGTTGTACAGCGTCCGCGCGATATCTCCCACGAACACGTCGAACGAGAAGCTTGCCAGCTGCAGCAGCCGCACCGGGAACTGATCCAACCGGTATTCCCGCCGGTAGCCCGCCGCCGTGTTCACCAGGCTGCGGTGCTCGATCATCACGCCCTTCGGCTTGCCCGTCGTTCCCGACGTATAGATCACGTACGCCAGGTCCTCTGGACGGGCTTCATGGAAGCTGTCGGCATTCGTCCCCTCCTCGCTGTACGAAGTTTCGTCGTCGAGGTACAGCACCGCCGCCAGCGCCAGCTCCTCTTCGCCGAGCCAGGCTTCGGCGCGCTCTCGCAGCGCCGTTTGCGTCAGCAGCACCTTCGCTCCGCTGTCTTCAAGCATGAACCGCACGCGGTCTGCCGGATAATCCGGGTCGAGCGGCACATACGCCCCGCCCGCTTTCCAGACGGCCAGCACGGCCACCAGCAAGTCCACCGAACGCTCGGCGAGAATGCCGACGATCGTCTCCCGGCCGATGCCGCTTGCGCGCAGCGTAGCCGCCAAGCGATTCGCCCGCTCGTTCAGCTCCGCATACGTCAGCCGGTCGTTCTCGTACACGACAGCTGCCGCTTCCGGCGTGCGTTCCGCCTGTTCCTCGAACAGCCGGTGGAACGCCGACGCAGGAGCCGCTTCCGGCTGCGCCGGGTTAAACGCGCCAAGAATTTGCTCTTTTTCCGCCGCCGTCAAAAGCTCCAACTGATTCACGCGGATGTTTGGGTTAGCCGCAACCTTCTCCAGTGCCCGGGCAAAATGACCGTGGATCAGCCTGATGTCTTCCTCTCTGAACGTCAGCGCATTGTACGTAAACCGCAGCAAAATATGCTCTTCCGGAATGACGGTAATGTCCAGGTCGTAGTTCGTTTGCTCCGGCGACTGGATATTAGCGATTTTCAGCGCTTCTTTGTCTCCGCCGACGACCTGCTCAATCTGTTCTTCCATCGGATAATTTTCGAAGACCATGATATGGTTGATCAAATCGCGCTTTTGCTCGCTCAGCGACTGAATTTCGAACAGCGGGAACGTTTCGTAAGCTCCCGATGCCAGCGCTTGATCCTGGGTTTTTCTCAAGATATCGGCTACCGTCTCCTCGGCTTTGCCTTGAATACGGACCGGGATCGTATTAATAAACAGGCCGATCATGCTTTCGATGCCCGGAATTTCCGCCGGACGCCCGGATACGACGGAGCCGAATACGACATCCTCGCTGTTGTTGTATACCTGCAGAACCAGTCCCCATACGGTCTGCATGAACGTATTGAGCGTCACCTGCTGCTGGCGCGCCACCCGCTCGATTTGCCCGGTCAGTTCCTTGCTGAGTTCCACATCGATTTCAGCCGCTTCAAAAGCGCCCTGCTTCAGCTGCGTTTTCTCCTGGGGCAGCTTGGTCTGCTGATCGTAACCCGCCAAATACTCGGACCAGTAACGCGAAGCTTTCGCGGCATCTTGAGCTTCCAGCCATTCGATATACCGGGAGTACGAGGTAACCGGAGGAAGCTCCAGCGTCCGCTTCTCCTGGAACGCGAAGTAGGTGTCGAACACTTCCTTGATCATAAAGGACATGCACCAGCCGTCCATCAAAATGTGATGGTGACTCCAGATCACATGGTAGGACTCGTCGCCCGTGCGCAAAACTGTCACGCGCATAAGAGAGCCTCGGGCCATATCGAACTTGTTCGCTTTATCCGCGCTGACGAAATCGGCTATCGTCTTCTCCGGGTCTTCATCACTTACTGAGCGAATATCTTCGAAGTACACTTCACACTTCCGCTCACGGAATACCACTTGAATCGGCTCGTCTCTCCAGCCGGTAATAAAGTTGGTCCGCAGCGCCTCATTCCGCTGCACCAGCGTATCCAATCCTTGGGTGAAGGCTTCGACATTCAGGCTTCCGTACAGATCGAAGGTCACCTGTTCGAAGTAAGCTTCCGAATCGGCATCCAGCAGGCTGTGGAACAACATCCCTTTTTGCAGCGGAGTCAGGGTGTATACATTCTCCAGTTCGCCGAGCGCCGCCGTATGTTCGGTCAGCCGCTCCAGTTCCTCCAACGTCACATCTTGAAGCAGTACGTCGCTAGGCGTAAGCTCCGGCCGCTCTTTCGATACGCAATGGCTGATGACTTCACGCAAGCTCGAATGAAGCAGGGTGCCCAGGCGCTCTACCGTTTCCCGTTTATACTGGGTTTCCCCATAACGGATCGTGAGTTCCTGCACTCCTTCCGACACCATACCGTTGATATCGAGGACATAATCCATCACTGCATTCGGGCTTGAATCGGAGCCCGGGCTGAACGGAGACGGCCTCGAGCCGCTGCTTTCGTAAGCCTGGTCGAACTGACCCAAATAGTTAAAGCTGATCTCCGGCTCCAAAGCGAAGCGCTCGCCGTCACGCGGCGCCGACAAATAACGCAGGATGCCGTAGCCGATTCCTTTGTTCGGAATGCGACGCAAGCTTTCTTTAACCTGTTTCACCTGATGACCGAGCGCCTGGGCGTGACCCGGCTCCAGAACGACAGGGAATTGGCTTGTAAACCAGCCTACCGTGCGCGTAATGTCCACATCCGGCAATATATCTTCCCGGCCGTGGCCTTCGAGATTCACCAGCACGCGTTCCCGGCCGCTCCAAGCTTGTACCGCGAGGCCAAGCGCGGCAAGCAGCAAATCGTTCATTTCCGTATGGTAAGCACGGTGTGCCTGCTTCAGCAGCTGTTCGGTTTCCTCCGCCGTCCAGCGAACGGTCACGAGCCCGCTGTCCTTCAGCTTGGATCTGCCTTGTTCAAAATCTTTCGGAAGCGGCTCATAGGTCAATTGCTCGATATGCTGCCAATACTCTCTCTCGCTTTCCATCGCCGGACCGTTCGCATAATCAGCGAGCTGTTTCGCCCACGTTTGGAATGAATCCGTTTTGAGCGGCAGACGGATCGGCTGCCCTTGCAGCGCCTGCTCATAGCCGGCAGCAAAATCCTCAAGCAGAATCCGCCAGGATACGCCATCTACGACCAAGTGATGGATCGCGATGAGCAGGTGGTCGCCGTCGTCGCAGCGGAACAAGCCGAGCTTCACCAGCGGACCGTTTTCCAGATCGATGCTCGCTTGAATGTCATTCGCCTTAGCCTCTACCGCTTCTTTCACGTCGCCGACTCCCTTGAAATCGACAACTTCCAGATCGAACAGCGCTTCGTTCTCTCCGGCGCCGCGGTTCCAGGCGGTATAGCCGTTCTCGGTTTGGCGGTAAACCGTACGGAGAGCATCGTGATGCACGACAAGCTGACGCACCGCTTGGCGTAAAGCTTCTTCGTCAAAGCCTTGCTTGGAGAACTGCATGAACGCCTGGTTGCTGTGATGCACGTCGGCCGGATTTTGTTCAAAGAACCAGCGCTGAATCGGGGTCAAGATGACCTCTCCCCTCACTTCGGCCTGGCTTGCCGTTCTCTCCGCCGTTTGCAGCTGCAAACTAAGGGCGGAAATCGTCGGGTAATGGAACAAATCTTTCATGACCAGCTTGTACCCCGTTTGCAAAAGACGGGACGATACCTGCAAGGCCTTGATCGAATCGCCGCCGAGCGCAAAGAAATTGTCCATCGTGCCGACCTGATCCACGCCCAGCACCGACTGCCAGACCGACGCAAGTGCTTGCTCGGCAGGAGTACGAGGCGCCGTGTATGCAGCCTCGGCACGAATGCTTCCTTCCGGCACAGGCAGCGCTTTACGGTCGATCTTCCCGTTCGGCGTAAGCGGCATTTGATCCAGGCGCATGATGCGCGAAGGCACCATATGGGAAGGCAGCGCGGCGTCCAGATGGGCCACAAGCCCTTCCAGATCGAAGCTGGAATCCGCTACGACATACCCACACAAATATTTCTGCCCCCGCTCGTCCGTCCGGTCGATGACAAGCGCTTGACGCACGCCGGCAAAATTTTTCATAGCCGCTTCAATTTCACCAAGCTCGATCCGATAGCCGCGAATTTTCACCTGGTTGTCGATCCGGCCGATGAAGTCCACGTTGCCGTCCGGCATCCAGCGCGCCAGGTCGCCCGTCCGGTACAGACGCTCCCCAGCGGCGAACGGGCTGTCTACGAATTTCTCCGCCGTCAAATCCGGGCGGTTCAAGTAACCGCGGGCCACACCCGCTCCGCCGATAACCAGCTCGCCCAACACCCCGATCGGCACCGGCTTCAGATTCGCATCCACGATGTAGAACTTGGCGTTCAGCCACGCTTTCCCGATCGGCACGCTGCCCGTCTTCGGCAGCTTCTCCAGCGGCTCGTCATAGAAGCTGGAGTCAATCGCCGCTTCCGTTACGCCGTAGCTGTTAATAATACGGAACTGCGAGCCGAAGCGCTCCTGCAAGGTGCGGTAATCCGCTACGCTGCACGCATCCGAGCTTGTGATCAGCAGCTGCATCGAGCTGAGGTCCAGACCCTCGGCATGCACATGCTCCATGAACGGCACGATCAGCGCCGGAGTCGATTCGAACACCGTCACGGCGTAGTCGCGAATCCAGCCGTAGAGGCGGGTTGGATCAATCCGGTCGTCCTTCGGCACAATGACCATGGTGCCGCCGTTGTACAGCGTCCGCGCAATGTCGCCGACGAACACGTCGAACGAGAAGCTGGCGAGCTGCAGCAGCCGGATCGGGAACTGATCCAGGCGGTAGTCCCGCCGGTAGCCCGCCGCCGTGTTCACCAGGCTGCGGTTTTCCACCGCCACGCCCTTCGGACGGCCCGTCGTACCGGAGGTGTAGATGACGTAAGCCAAATCGCGCGGCTTGTTCACATTCGCCGGATTCGATGCGAGATCCGCCGCTAGTACGTTCTTCTCGGCTTCTGCCGTGGCGGACGTTTCGGCGGCAGCCGTTTCCGCTTGCGCCAAAGCCTCCGCCTCTGCGCCTGCTTCGCCCACAGCCGCTTCCGCCGCTCCGAGGCTGTACGTCGCGGCGTCGTCAAGCGCAAGCACCGTTTGCAGCACTAGAGCTCCGTCGCTGCGCCAAGCTTCCGCCTGCTCCAGCAGGCGGGTCTGCGTGAGCAGCACCGACGCCCCGCTGTCCGCGAGCATATACTCGATCCGCTCCGCCGGATAGTCCGGGTCGAGCGGCACATAAGCGCCGCCCGCTTTCCATACGGCGAGCACCCCGATCAACAGCTCCGCCGAACGGTCGGCCAGAATGCCGACCACCTGTTCCGGCTTCACCCCGCGCGCCCGCAGTGCATACGCCAGACGATTCGCTTTGGCGTTCAGCTCCGCATACGTCAGCTTGCTGTCTTCGTAGACAACCGCCAGCGCTCCCGGAGTGCGCTCCGCCTGCTCCTCGAACAGCTCGTGGAACGTTCTCTCTCTCCACGACTCATCCGCTTCCAAACCTGTACCCTCTGCGGCGGGTTGCTTCGCAAGAGCCGAAGACGACACGTCAAACCCGACCAGCAAATCATGCTTTTCGCTGTCCGTCAAGATATCCAAATCCGAAATCCGTGCACCCGGCTGAGCCAGGATCGACGCCAAAAGCTGCTCGTAATGACCCGCCAGCCGTACCATCGTTTCCTGTCTAAACAACGAGGTAGCGTACTCGATCTTGCAAACCAGCTCGTTATCGGCTTCCACGATATCAAAGCTAAGATCAAACTTTGCCGTCTTTTCCTCGATGTCGAACAGCGACCATTGCAAGCCTTCCAGGGTTAAATCCAAGCTTTCGTGCTTTTGCAAAGAAAACATGGTGTCAAACAGAGGATTCCGGCTTAAATCCCGGCTCACCTGAAGAGCTTCCACCAGCTCCTCGAACGGATAGTCCTGGTGCTCGTAGGCTCCAAGCGTCGTTTCCTTCACTTCCTGCAAGTAATCCAGGAACGTCCGCTCCGCCGCCGGACCCAAGCGAAGGGCCAGCGTATTGACGAACATGCCGATAATCGGCTGCAGGTCGGCGTGAGAACGGGCGGCAATTGGAGTGCCGACCACTATATCTTCCTGTCCCGCGTATTTATGAAGCAATACGGAGTACGCAGCCAGCAGAAGCATGTACAGCGTCGCTCCCGAATCGCCGGCAAGCCGTTTGAGAGCTTCGCTTTTCTCCGCATCCAGCGTAAACGTGAGCGTTTGACCGTCAAACTGCTGGACAGCCGGGCGGGAGAAGTCGAGAGGCAGCTCAAGAACCGGAAGCTCGGAGCTGAATACCCCGCGCCAGTATTCCTCCTGCCGTTTGATGCGCTGGCGCTGCTCCTCGGATTGCTGCCAAACGGCGTAATCCTTGTATTGAATCCGCAGCTCCGGCAATTCTTCCCCATTGTAAAGCCGCACGAATTCACGCAGCAGCACGTCCATGGAAAGGCCGTCGGAACCAATATGATGAATATCCAGCGCGAGCAGGAATTTCTCTTTCTCCAGTTCGATCAGCAGGGCGCGCAGCAAAGGCGGCTGGGTCAAGTCAAAAGGCTGAATGAAGCCTTCAAGAATGGCCGCAACCTGATCTTCGCTTGCTTGAAGCTTCTCGACCTTGAAAGCTACGAGCGGATGAATACGCTGAACCGGCTCCCCATTCACGATTTCAAATCCGGTGCGCAGCATATCGTGCCGGGCCACCAAAGTAGTCAGCGCCTTTTCCACTTTGGCCTCGTTCAAAGCCCCTCTCAATTGCAAGGCGCTTGGGAGATTATAATTCAGCTCCAAGCTATCCAGCTGGTGCAGGACGTACAGCCTTTTTTGCGCGGAGGAAACCGGATAGTACGCTTTCTCTTCCGCTTTCGGAATCGAGCTGTGCTGCGATTCTTCCAAGCTGGCAATAGCCCCGGCCATCGATTCTACCGTCATATAGCGGAACACATCGCGCAGCGGAAGTTCGACGTTCATTTCCTTCCGAATCTTGCTGACAAGGTTCGTCGCCCGCAAGGAGTGGCCTCCGAGCTCGAAGAAATTGTCCAGGACTCCAATGCCGGAGTAACCCAGCACTTCCTCCCAGATCTTCACAAGCTCGGACTCCGTCCGGTTACGCGGTGCTACATATTCGACGCCCGTCTGCAAGCTGCCTTGGGGCTCCGGCAGCGCTTTGCGGTCTACTTTGCCGTTGGCCGTCAGCGGCATGCGCTCCAGCTGCACGAAGTACGACGGGATCATGTACCCCGGCATTCCCTGGGCCAGCGAGGTTCTCATTTCGCTGACCGTCAGTGTCCGGTCCGCCACAAAGTAGGCGACAAGCGCCTTCTCGCCCCCGCCGTCCTGACGGGCAAGCACCACCGCTTCTTCCACGCCCTCGACGTTCAGCAGCTGCGTCTCGATTTCGTCCAGTTCGATCCGGTAACCGCGGATTTTGACCTGGTGATCGATTCGGCCCAGGTATTCGATATTGCCGTCCGGCAGCCAAGCCGCCAAGTCGCCCGACCGGTACAGTTTCTCCCCTTCCGCAAACGGGGAATCGACGAACTTCTCCGCCGTCAGATCCGGACGGTTCAGATATCCTCTTGCAAGGCCTTCCCCGGCCACGTACATTTCGCCCGCTACGCCGATCGGCACAGGGCGGCAGCTTTCATCCAGGACATACACGCTCAGCGTCGGGATCGGCTTGCCGATATTGCTCTTCGCCGCCTCCATTTCGACCCATGTGATTTCCTTATATGTCACGTGGACTGTCGTCTCGGTAATGCCGTACATATTGATCAGCTTCGTCTCCGAGTACTTCGTCTTGAAGCCCTTGAGCAGCAGCGGACTCAGCGCTTCGCCCCCGAAGATGACGTTGCGAATCCGCAGATCGTACGGATGGTCCGCCAAGACCTCACGCAGCAGCTGGTAGAAGTACGTTGGCGTCTGGTTCAAAATGGTAACCTGTTCGCGGCCCAGCAGCGCCAGGAAATCGGCCGGATTTTTCGCCGTCAGCGGCGGTACGATGACCAGCTTGCCTCCGTACAGCAGCGCTCCGTACATTTCCCAGACGGAGAAATCGAAGCAGAACGAGTGGAACAGCGTCCACGTGTCGGACGGCCCGAAGTCGAACAGGTTCTTGTCGTTGAACAGGAGCCGCACGACGTTCTTATGCTCGATCAGCGTTCCTTTCGGTCTGCCGGTCGTTCCCGACGTGTAGATGACATAAGCCAGGTTGCCCGGCCCGGAAATCGGCTCCAGGTTCGAAGCGTCCAGCGCATCGGCGGAGTCCACCCCTCTGTCGCCCCAAACGAAATTGTCCAATTCGAGGCGCGTTCCTGCGAAGTCAGTCTTCTCGTGCAGATGCTTTTGAATCAGCAATAACGGCGCGCCCGAATCCTCGATCATGAAGCGGATGCGCTCCTCCGGGTAGTCGGGATCGACAGGCACGTAGGCTCCGCCCGCTTTGAGAATCGCCAGAATGCCGACAACCATATCGAGCGAGCGTTCGGCCAGAATCGCTACCAGCTGGTCCGCTTCTACTCCCGTCTCCCGCAGCTTCCGCGCAAGGCGGTTGGATCGCTCGTTCAGCTCGCGGTAGGTCAGCTGCCGCTCGTTCATGACGGCGGCCACGTTGTCCGGGTAAAGCTCCGCCTGCTCTTCGAACAAGCCGTGAATCGTCTGCTGCCGCGGGTAGTCCGTCTCCGAATCGTTGAAACCGCGCACCAGCTCGCGGATTTCCTCCTCCGTGAGCATTTCCAGCGAGGCAATATCCCCGTCCGGCGCTGCTGCGATGGTTTCGAGCAGCTTGTCATAATGTCTGGCGAACCGCTCCGCGGTCTCTTGTTTATACAAAGCCGTAGCGTACTCCAACCGGCATTCGAGCTGACCGTCCAGCTCCGAAATATCCAGGAGCAGCTCGAACTTGGATGTTTGGTTTTCCAGTGGATAAAACGATTGCTCCAGCCCCTCGATGACAATTTGCTCGTTCTCCGTATTTTGTAGGGAGAAGAACGTGTCAAAGAGCGGATTCCGGCCGGTCGCGCGCGGAATGTGAAGACTTACTACCAAGTCTTCGAACAAATAATTTTGGTGTTCGAAAGCCCCGAGCGTGATGTCCTTGATTTCTTCCAGGTACGAAAGGTACGGCTTGGAACGCTCCGGACGGCTGCGAATGGCCAGCGTGTTGATAAACATCCCTACGATCGGCTGCACTTCTTCCTGCGTTCTTCCGGCAATCGGCGTTCCTACGATCAGATCTTCCTGACCCGAATATTTATGCATAAGGATGGTGTAAGCCGACAGCAGCACCATGTACAGGGTCGTCCCCGTCCGTGCCGCCAGTTCTTTCAGCTTCTCCGTCCGATCTTTCTCGATATAAAACTTCACGGTTCGGCCGTCAAAGCTTTGCACCGCAGGCCGCGGGAAGTCCGTCGGTAGCTCCAAGACCGGCAACTCGCCCGACAGCTGTTCCAGCCAATACTCCTTCTGCGGCTGAAGCATCTGCCCGTAAGCTTCGGAATGCTGCCAAACGGCATAATCTTTGTATTGAATGCGCAGCGGGGTCAGCTCCTCGCCCCGATACAGGCGGCTGAACTCGTCGAAGAGCAGCGCTGTCGAAATGCCGTCCGAGACGATATGGTGCATATCGAACAGCAGAATGTGGCGATCCTCGGCGACTTCGATCAGGCCGATGCGGAGAAGTGGGGGCTTGGTCACATCAAACGGATAATAGTAAGCTTCCACCACTTGGTCCACTTCCCGCTCGCTCGCCTGGAAATAATCTACAGCAAACTCCACCTCGTCATAGATGCGCTGGACAAGCTCGCCTTGAACCTGCTCGATCCCGGTACGCAGCGTCTCATGGCGCTGAATCAGCGCCCGGAACGCGTGCTCGACGCGCGTGCGGTCCAGCTTGCCTTCGAGAAGAAGCGCCGCCGACATATTGTAGCTGCGCTCGGCCCCGTCAAGCTGGCGCAGGACGTACAGACGCTTTTGCTCGGATGAAACCGGATAGTACTCGGCCTCAGCCGCCTTTGTGATCTCATACGTCTCCTGCTGCCTTAAACCGCTGATTCTTTGGGCCAGCTGTTCGATCGTGGTGTAGCGGAAAACTTCCCGCAACGGAACCTCGACTTGCAGCTCTTTCCGAATCTTGGAAACAAGCGTGGAGGCCCGCAAGGAATGACCACCCAAGTCAAAGAAATCGTCTTGGACTCCAACTCGCGCAATACCCAGCACCTGCTGCCAAATGAGAGCAAGTCTTGTTTCCAGCGTTGTGCGAGGAGCCACATACTCACGGCCTGCTTCTACCTCTCCGGTCGGTTCAGGCAGCGCTTTACGGTCAATTTTGCCGTTCGGCGTGAGCGGAAGCTTATCAAGAGACACCAGCCGGGCCGGGACCATATGGGCCGGCAGCTCTTGCTTCAATTGGGACAGCAGATCGCTCAGCTGCAAGGAAGCATCCGCCGCCACGTAGCCGCACAAATACTTTTGCCCCTGCTCATCCGTACGGTCGGTCACCACAGCCTGCTTGACGCCCGGGAAACGCAGCAGGGTCGTTTCAATTTCGCCGAGTTCGATCCGGAACCCGCGAATTTTCACCTGATAGTCGATCCGGCCGATGAAGTCGACGTTGCCGTCTTTCAGCCAGCGGGCCAAATCGCCTGTCCGGTACAGACGTTCGCCCGGCACAAACGGGCTGTCTGCAAACTTCTCGGCGGTTAGGTCCGGACGGTTCCAGTACCCGCGCGCCACCCCGGCGCCGCCGATGACAAGCTCGCCCGGAACCCCTACAGGAACCGGCTTTAACGCGGCATTGACAATGTAAAACCGGGCGTTCAGCCAAGCTTTGCCGATCGGCACATGACCCGACGGCGGCAGCTTATCCAGCGGCTCACCGTAAAAGCTGCTGTCAATGGCCGCTTCGGTAACGCCATAGCTGTTGATGATGCGGAATTGTCCGCCGAATCTTTCCTGCAGCAATCGGTAATCGGTGACACTGCAAGCATCCGAGCTGGTAATCAGCAACTGCATGGAGCTAACGTCCAGCCCTTCTTCATAAATATGCTGCATGAACGGCAGGATGAGCGCAGGCGTCGATTCGAATACCGTAATGTTTTGGTCCCGAATCCAGCCGTACAAGAGGTTCGGATCAATCCGGTCATCCTTCGGCACAATCACCATCGTGCCTCCGTTATACAGCGTCCGCGCGATGTCTCCGACGAACACGTCAAACGAGAAGCTGGCCAGCTGCAGCAGCCGCACCGGAAACTGATCCAACCGGTACTCGCGACGGTACGCATCCGCCGTATTCACGAGACTACCGTGCTCGATCATGACGCCTTTCGGGCGTCCCGTCGTACCCGAGGTGTAAATCACATAAGCCAAGTCTTGCGGGGCGCTGCCGGCAGATTCAAATTCCACGGCTAAGGCATCCCCGTTATAAATCTGTTCATCGTCCATGGCATAGACAGCTTGAAGCTTCAGCCGGTCATCGGCCAACCAACCTCCGGCCCGCTCCAACAGATGACGCTGCGTAAGCAGCACCGATGCATCGCTATCGCTGAGCATGTACTCAATCCGCTCCGCCGGATAATCGGGGTCCAGCGGTACATAGGCTCCGCCGGCTTTCCAAACGGCGAGCACCCCGACCAGCAGTTCCACCGAACGCTCCGCCCAGATCCCCGTAATCGTCTCCCTTCCCACGCCCTGTTCGCGAAGGAGAGAAGCCAGCCGCTCGGCGCGTTCGTTCAATTCGCCGTAGGTCAGCTGTTTGTCCATGTAGACGACTGCCGGATGATCCGGAATTTCCCGGGCAAACTTTTCAACATACCGATGGAACGCTTCTCCCTCGCTCAGCCCGGCCACCGGCGGGTTAAAAACGTTGAGAATGCGGTGTCTCTCCTCATCGCTCAGCAGAGAAATCTCGCGTACCGGCAGTTCGGGAGTCTGAAGAAACTGGTCCAGAACGGTTACATACTGTTCCATAATCCGATCAATCTCGGCCGTCTCGAACAGGCCGGTACGATAGGAAGCATGGAGAATTACATGGCCTTCATTCAGCATATGGTCGAAGCGCAGCAGCAAATCGTCCATCTCGTGCCTAGCGAAGTGAGCCTCCAGGCGTACCTTGATTTCTTCGTACTCCACGATTTTCAAAGGCAGATATTCCAGAGACGTGCGGAACAGCCCCGAAAGATCGTTGCGGCCGTGTTGTTCGCGTAAATCCTGGATCAATTGGTTATAAGGGTATTTCTGATACCTCAGATCCGCCGTATTTTCCTTGGAAACCGTTTGGATCAAGGAAAGCAAGTGCCTGTCTGGATTCAGACGAATCCGCGTAGCCACGGTGCTGACGAACATGCCGATCGTTTCTTTTTCCTTCTTGCTGGTGCGATTGGCGAAAACCGTGCCGACCGGAACATCGGTGCTGTCGGTCAGCTTGTACAATAAGGCGTACATGGCGGACAGAAATAACGTATATAAGCTGACCTGATATTGTTCGCTAAAGGCCAGAATGCGTTCATACCGGGAACCGTCCAAAGTGATGGCCAGTTTATTGGATTCGCTGCCGATCGAGAATGGCGGATACGATTTAATGCCGGTCGTTTCAGGCAAAGTGTTGTACTTCGTCAGCCAGTATTCCTTGCCTTTTTGATAACGCTGCGATTGCTCATATTCACGCTCCGCGGAAATATAATCCAGATAGGAAGGGGCCTGGTAACTGCTGGAGATGCCTTTGCGCAGTTCCAGGTATTTTTCCATCACCGCATGCAGCAAAGCATTGACGGACAAGCCGTCGGCGATAATATGATTTACCGTCAAATTGAGCCATACTTGGCCGTTCGCAAAATGGATAATCGTAAATTGGTAGAGGTGTTCGTCGAACACGCTGGCCGGTTTTTCGCTTACTTCTTTCACCCAAGCATAGAATTGTTCGGTTGTGCCTATTTCGAGGCGGCTTATCCTAGCTTGGACATTCTCCGGCTCTTCGAACCACTGCGTTGGATTTTGCAAATCCCCACTAATGCGGATTCGGAAAACGTCATAGGTTTTGACGATCTCTGCCGCCGCTTGCTCCAGAAGCTGTGTGTTGATCTCGCCCGTAATCTGGTAGGTCGCGGAAAGCATCGTGATGGACGTTCCCGGATTCATAATTTCCATGAACCATATTCGGCGCTGGGCTTGCGTTAATCCATATTGCTCGTTGGTATTCTCTCTCACATCGACACACTCCCGGTTTAGAGATTCTTTATAGATAGGCTTTGTACCTAGATGTCACTTAGTCACTCTTAGAAGAACCGCGCAGGCCATTCCCGGAACGGCTCCTTCGGACTCTTCCTCCTTTTTCGTGTCTACGTTTTCTGGTAACTACCGGTTATAAAGTCATACCTTGGATTACTAAAAGACTCTGTCGCATTCGCAAGCAGGAAGCCGCCCGCCGTAAAGCGGGTCTAGCCGTACAGCCGGGCGTAATAACCCCCGAGCGCCAGCAGGTCCTGATGGCGGCCCCGCTCGACGACCGTCCCTTGGTTCATGACGGTAATCAAATCCGCATGTTCCACGGTGCTGAGACGGTGAGCGATCAGAATGGTGGTGCGCCCCTTCATCAATACGTTCAGGGCCTGCTGTACCCAATGCTGGGATTCGTTATCCAGCGCGGAAGTCGCTTCGTCCAGCAGCAGAATCGGGGCGTTTTTGAGAATCGCCCGGGCGATCGCAATTCGCTGCCTTTGTCCGCCCGACAACGACGCTCCTCTCTCTCCCACCGGCGTTTTATACTGTTCAGGAAGTTCCTGAATGAAATGGTGAGCGTACGCCGCTTTGGCCGCTTCGATCACTTCTTCATCCGTTGCATCCGGGTTGCCGTAGCGGATGTTTTCCTCAATCGTGCCGGTAAACAAGAACGGCTCCTGCGGAACGTATGCAATCTGCCTGCGGATTTCGTCCAGCGTGTAATGGCCGAACGGTTTGCCTTGGAGCAGGATTTCTCCGCTGTCCACAGGATAAAAGCCGAGCAGCAGCTTGATCAGCGTACTTTTTCCGCTGCCGCTGGCCCCCACGATAGCGGCGACCTGGCCGGGAAACACCTGCATGGACATGTCGACAAGCACCTTTTTATCCGCCTGATAGGAAAATTCCACATCGCGAAACTCCACCGCAGCCTCCGACACGAGCTCGCTGTGAGGAGATCCCAAACGCTCCGGTTCCTCTTCCTCTCTTAGTACCTCTTGAATCCGGTGAGCGCCCGCGAGCGAATTTTGGATCATCGACAGAACCATCCCCAAGTTCAACAAGGCGTGCGTCAGATTCACTTGCAGAACCGCCAGGGCGGCGACGCTTCCCATTCCCATCAATCCGTAGGCATAAAGAAGACTGCCGATGACGATGATGCCGCAGAACGTGACGTAGCTGATAAAATGGTTCACCGCAGCCTGCATGCCGTTCTTCTGCGCCGTTTGCCGAAGCGTCTGCGTCATTTGTTCGTTCAACGCCTCGTACTGGCCGTAAATCGTGCGGATGCGGAACAGCTTCACCAATTGAATGCCGCCCATAAAATCTTTGAATTTTTCGGTCATTTTACCGAGCGTTTGCAAGCCTTGTTCGGACAAGACGCGAACATCCCGCGCAAATTTCAGGCTGACCACGGAGGACAGCAGCAGAATGACAAAGGATACGCCGGCAAAACGCCAATCGATCAACACCATGGAGACAATGGAGCCGATGCAAAAGACAACTTGAAGCAGCAAAACGAAGTAAACCTGCGAGAATGTAAACTCAACGGTCGTTACGTCGTTGTTCACTCGCGACAGCAAGTCCCCATGGTGCGTCTGCTCCAGAAATTTCGGCCGCACCCGGCACAGCTTGTCATAAAGACGTTCGCGGATATTCAGCACAGTCAGCTCGACACTGCGCTGGTATAAGTAAATGAACCAGGGAGAAACTATATTTTCCAGGAACAGGGACACGCCCAAAATAATAAAGGCTTCCACCATCAGGGACGTATCTCGGGACACGGAGAAATCAACCAAGTTTTGTACGACCAAGCTGAAGGCGATCAGGAACAATGTCTGGGAGAGCGCCGTCACGACCAGGCCAATAGCGTACTGGGTTTTGCGCTTGCCGTTCATAAACGTCAGCAAGTAGCAGAGTTCTTTCACTTGCGAGAGCCATCCGCCCTTTTTCAAGTGTACGCCACCTCCCTGCGTTCGGCAGACTTGGTAAATTCCTGGTAGTACGACTGGGCGTACAGTCCCTTCATCTCCAGCAATTGTTCATGAGTGCCCTTTTCCACAATATTTCCTTGTTCCATGACCCAAATTTCGTCGGCGTTTTGTACTGTGGAAAGCCGGTGGGCAATAACCATCGTCGTTCTCTGCTTCAGCAATATGTTAAGCGCTTCCTGAACCGCGCTTTCCGACTCCGGATCAAGAGCCGACGTTGGCTCGTCCAGCAGCAGAACGGGAGCATCCTTCAGAAAAGCCCGGGCCATTGCAATGCGCTGGCGCTGCCCGCCGGACAAAAAGCCTCCGCGCTCTCCGACATACGTCTGATAGCCGCCAGGAAGCTGCATAATGAAGGAATGCGCCTGAGCGGCTTTGGCGGCTTCGATAATCTCGTCCATCGACGCTTCTTCCCGCCCGTAGCCGATATTTTCGGCGATCGTGCCGCTAAACAAATATGAATCCTGGGTTACCACGGAAAAATACGACCGAAGCTGCTCCGGATCGGCGCCGTGGATCAGGCTGCCGAACACGCGGATTTCTCCCTGGTCCTCCGGAAGTGGATAAAAGCCGCATACAAGCTTAAACACCGTGCTCTTCCCTCCGCCGCTCGCTCCGACAAGCCCGATCGTCTTTCCTTCCGGCACTGAGAAGCTGACATTCCGCAGAATCGGGGAGTTCTCCTCATACCCGAAGGTTACGTTCTGAAACTCGATGGGGGCGGCGCTTGCTTTCGGAAGCGAACGGCCATTTTCCGTTTCGGTCGGCTGCTCGACGATTTCGGAGACCCTTCTCAGGGCACCGGACATTTCGAACGTCCGCGTGATGAGCTCGGGAATATGCTCCAGCGGCTCCAGACACAGATTCAGCAAGTACAGGAAGGCAATCAGCTCTCCCGCACCTAGCTGCCCGTTGTAGATCAAATAGCTTCCGTAACTGACGGCGAAAATGATCGGGCTGATCATCAGCGTGGAAAGCAGCGGGTTGACCCAGGCTTCCCGCTTTTTCACGGCCAGCTTTTTTTGAGCCGTCAATTGCAGCAGCACTTGGTAGGAGCGAGATAACATGCCGGATAGCAGATAGCTTTTTACAATAGGCATACCCCCAAGCGTATCCTGGAGGTTGACGTTCATTCGGCCCATGTTCACCTGGGCTTCCTCCGTTAACCGCTCCAACTGCTTGCCGATCCATTGGGAAACCAGCAGCGCTAAGGGAAATAACAGCAGGCTGTACAACATCAGCTCCCATTGGAGGTAGATCAAATAAGCGAAACAGCCGATGAACAAAAGCGGATGATAAAACCACTGGGCGAAGTCCCGAACCATAAACTGCTGGATGAGCTGCAGGTCGTTGTTGACCCGCGACAACACGTCGCCGGAATGCTGCTTTTCCAAATAGGAGACCGGGAGTTTGCCGATATGACGCATGACATGATTGCGGATATCCTGCACCGCAGAGGCGCTGCTTCGCTCCACGCCGAAGCTCATGAAAAACTTCGCCGGCACACCGATCAAGATGACCACAAAGACCGTGTACACGATTTGCAGAACGACTGGCCCCGCCCCCTTCTCGGCCTGGGTGGTCAGCTGCTCGATCAAACTTCCCGTCCATACCTCAATAACGGCGGCGGCAATCGCGGACAAGATACCGACGATCATCCAGCCTTTGTGACGGCTTACATAGGACATCAGCCAGCGGAACGCTTTCCAGGCGGCGTAAGCGGTTTGGCGCCTGGAAGACGCCGCTGTGCCTTGTTCTAGAACAGACGGCTGTCGGTCAGCTTCCATGCAGTACCCCGGCCTCCGCTTCGATTTGCCGCTTGACTTGCTCTAAGATGTCCCGGATGACGACGGCCGTTTCTTCCACGCGCGCGAGTTCCAGCAATTCCTCGTGCGCGCCCTCCAGCCGGTAATCGGCATAAGCTTGCGTCGTTGCCCCCCGCCAGGAAGGCAATTGGTACTTCAAGCGGAACGCTTCGCTGTCCTTCGCAATCAGTTCGTAAATCCGGGCCGGGATCGTGCCGGAATTAATAAGCTGCGCTTCGTACGCCAAGGTCGCTTTGACCTTCCGATGAACCCGCTCCCGCACGAGCGGGTTGCTCATTAATTCCTTCTCTTCTTCGTCGAAATCAGCAAGCATTTCTTCAAGCTCTTTCTCCGACGTTTCGGAAGGCGTCAGCGCGTCCTTAATCCACGAGTCCACCATGAGCACGTCCGTTACGGAATACCCTCTTTTCTCCATCGTTTTGGCTACCTCGAACGTCAGGTTGCCTCCGAAGCAGTAGCCGAGCAGCACGTAAGGTCCTTCCGGCTGGATGCGGACGATCTCGTCCACATAACGGTTCAGCATGGCCTTGTAATCGACGGCATCGTCGATAAAATCAATGCCGTAGAGCACGAACCGGCCGTCGAGCCTGCTTGCGAGCTCTCGATAACCGATGCCGAAGCCGCTGCCCGGAGGGAAGCAGAACACGTTCAGATCTCCTGCTTTATTCAGCTTAATGAAGGAGTCTCCTCCTTTATCCAGGCCGAGATCCCCCTCTCCGAAAGCCATGGCTTCAACTGTTACATTATGGAATTGGCGGTTCAGCGGTATCTCAAATCCCGTTTCATCATAAACGGCTTGAACGAGCCTCATCAGACTTAACGAATTGCCACCCAACTCAAAAAAGTTATCCTTTACGCCGACCTGCGGAACGCCAAGCGTATCCTGCCAGACGCGGGCGATCTTCATTTCAAGCAGCGTTCTCGGCGCGACATATTCCGCTCCTCCGACCGCGGCTTCCTCCGGCGCGGGCAGCGCTTTGCGGTCGATTTTCCCGTTCGGGGTCAGCGGCATCCCCGAAAGCTGCACGAGGTACGAAGGAATCATATACCCCGGAAGCTGCTTGGCGAGCTCCTCCTTGAGTTCATGCGCCGCCAGCCTCGTTTCCGCGACATAGTAAGCGACAAGCTGCTTTTGGCCGTTCGCGTCGTCGCAGTCGAGCACCTTGGCTTCTTGCACGGCGGCGATCTTCAGCAGTTGCGTCTCGATTTCGTCCAGCTCGATCCGGTACCCGCGGATTTTGACCTGGTGGTCGATCCGTCCCAGGTATTCGATGTTGCCGTCCGGCAGCCAAGTCGCCAAGTCGCCCGAGCGGTACAGTTTCTCCCCCTCCGCAAACGGGGAATCGACGAACTTCTCCGCCGTCAGATCTGGACGGTTCAGGTATCCTCTCGCAAGCCCTTCCCCGGCCACGTACATTTCGCCCGCTACGCCGATCGGCACAGGGCGGTGGTTTTCATCCAGGACGTACACCCTCAGCGTCGGGATCGGCTTGCCGATATTGCTCTTCGCCGCCTCCATTTCGACCCACGTGATTTCCTTATACGTCACGTGAACCGTCGTCTCGGTAATGCCGTACATATTGATCAGCTTCGTCTCCGGGTACTTCGTTTTGAAGCCCTTGAGCAGCAGCGGACTGAGCGCTTCGCCCCCGAAGATGACGTTGCGAATCCGCAGATCGTACGGATGGTCCGCCAAGACCTTACGCAGCAGCTGGTAGAAGTACGTTGGCGTCTGGTTCAAAATCGTGACCTGTTCGCGGCCCAGCAGCGCCAGGAAATCGACCGGATTTTTCGCCGTGAGCGGCGGTACGATGACCAGCTTGCCTCCGTTCAGCAGCGCTCCGTACATTTCCCAGACGGAGAAATCGAAGCAGAACGAGTGGAACAGCGTCCACGTGTCGGACGGCCCGAAGTCGAACAGGTTCTTGTCGTTGAACAGGAGCCGCACGACGTTCTTATGCTCGATCAGCGTTCCTTTCGGTCTGCCGGTCGTTCCCGACGTGTAGATGACATATGCCAGGTTGCCCGGCCCGGAAATCGGCTCCAGGTTCGAAGCGTCCAGCGCATCGGCGGCGTCCGCCCCTCTGTCGCCCCAAACGAAATCGTCCAATTCGAGGCGCGTTCCTGCGAAGTCGGTCTTCTCGTGCAGATGCTTTTGAATCAGCAATAACGGCGCGCCCGAATCCTCGATCATGAAGCGGATGCGCTCCTCCGGGTAGTCGGGATCGACAGGCACGTAGGCTCCGCCCGCTTTGAGAATCGCCAGAATGCCGACAACCATATCGAGCGATCGTTCGGCCAGAATCGCTACCAGCTGGTCCGCTTCTACTCCCGTCTCCCGCAGCTTCCGCGCAAGGCGGTTGGATCGCTCGTTCAGCTCGCGGTAGGTCAGCTGCCGCTCGTTCATGACGGCGGCCACGTTGTCCGGGTAAAGCTCCGCCTGTTCTTCGAACAAGCCGTAAATCGTTTTCCCCCGCTCGAACCCGGTTTCGGTGTCATTAAATCGCTTCAGCAGCGTCTCCCTCTCGTCTGGGGACAGCACATCGGCTTGTCCGAGCTCCAGATCCGGCTGAAATAAAAGCACGGACAGCAGCCGAACAAGATGGTCGGCCGCCTGTTCCACAAATGCCCGCTCGTACCGCTGCCCGTCAAAGCTTATTTCCAGCTCGATGGAGTGGTTTTGGCGGTCGAAGCGAAAAACCGTATCAGCCGCCACCCGGTTAACCAGCGGTTCCGGATGAATCGGGGCGAAGGATGCGACGGTGTTGACGACCGGGAGGCCGTCCCCCGTATAGTCCAGATGGAGCGGCTCCACCATTTTCCGAAAAGGCAGGTGCTGATGCTCCAGCGCCTCGCCGATGGAGGCTTTGATGCCCCCGAGCAGCGTTCTCAGCGTCGTCTGGCGGCTTACGGACGTCTTGATCACCAAGATGTCATGCGGCGGCGGAGTCCCGTCGGGGTCTGCGCTATAAGAAGGCATGCCGACCAGCACTTGGTCCCGCCCGGTATATTTGAACAGCAGGCTTTTTACTCCTGCCAAAACAATCATGTACAAAGCCAAATTCGAACCGTTGGCGAGGCAAATGATTCTCTCCGAGAGTTCGCTCGGCAGAGTACGGTGAAGCAAGCCCGGCTCGGCCGCAGCTTCCCCGTCGGCGGATAATTTGGAGGATTGACTGTAGGGAAGGAAGCTCAGGCTGTCATCGGCATCAAACTTGCCGCTCCAGTACCGTTCTTCCTTTTCAAACAAAGATTTCATTTGTACCTCCCCTAAAAATGAAGTGACCGCATGCCCTGGCGCAGGTCCGAAAAAGCTTGCTTTCGGCCTGCGCGTTTACGGGCTTGGACGTTGTTCGCCGTCTTCCTTGGGATGCGCGCCGCTTTCGCTTGACGGCGGAGGCGCGCTTGTAGGATTAGAACGCGAATTCGATCGTATCGACGGCACTCTTTGCGCCTGCCGCCGGTTTATGACATTCAATCCGACTTAGCTCGAGTTGTGGATTTTCCGCAATTTGAGACAGTACCCGCAGGTAATCCTCGGTCAAGGTGCGGATCATCGCTTCTTTGAACAGCTTGGTGGCGTAGAAAAGGCCCCCGCTCAGCGCCCCGTTGTTTTCATACATAAACAGCGTCAGATCGAACTTCGCTTCTTCCAAATGGTCAAGCTCGTAAGTCTTCAGGCTGACCCCTTCCAGCTCGGCGTCTCGTTCTTCGATATTTTGCAAGTCGAAAACGGCATCGAACAGCGGGAAGCGGCCCGGCTCCCGCTTCACATTCAAACGCTCCACGAGCTCCTCGAATGGATAATCCTGGTTCTCGAAAGCACCCAAAGCCGTTTCCTTCACTTCTTCCAGGTAGGACAAGAACGTTTTGTCGCCCGACGGACGATTGCGGATCGCCAGCGTATTGACAAACATCCCGATGACCGATTCCAAATCGGCGTTCGTTCTTCCCGCCACCGGGGTGCCCACGACCAAGTCCTCCTGCCCGCTGTACTTGGACAGCAGCACGGTATAAGCCGCAAGCAGCACCATGAACAGCGTGCTTTCACGCTCGGCCGCCAATTTGCGCAGCCGCGCAGAGAGAGAAGCTTCGACGTCGAACTCCAGATGCGCGCCTTCGTAGCTGCGAGCCGCAGACCGTTCGTAGTCCATCGGCAGGTCCGCCGTCGGCAGCTCGCCTTCGAAGGTTTGCAGCCAGTACGCTTCCTGCCGCCCGATCCGCTCTCGGTGGGCCTTCGACTGCTGCCAAACGGCATAATCCTTGTATTGAATGCGCAGTGGCGGCAGTTCTTCCCCGGCGTAGAAACTTGAGAACTCATCGATCACAATCGCCATCGATACGCCGTCGGACACCATATGGTGCATGTCGAAAAGGAGAATATGCAGGTTCGACTCCAGCTCGATGACCCCGGCTCGCAGCAGCGGCGGCTTGCCGAGATCAAACGGACGAACGAAGCTGCGGACGATCTGCTCGATTTGAACCGCATCTTCTTTATCCGCTTGATGATGCTCGATAGCAAAATCGACCTGCGGGTAAATCCGCTGAACCGCTTCGCCCTTCACGATTTCAAAACCGGTGCGCAACGATTCATGCCGTGTTATCAATTTCCGCAAGGCGGCTTCCAACCGGTCTAAATCAAACTCGCCTTCCACCTGCACCAGCTCCGGCATGTTGTAAAGCTGATCCGCTCCATCCAGCGTGTGCTGAATGAACAGCCGTTTCTGCGCGGAGGACAGAGGGTAGTACTCTCTCTCCTCCGCTTGAGGAATGGCCTCATGCTCCCGCCGTTCCATCCGGGCGATCGCCTCGGCCATCGCCGCAATCGTCGAGTGACGGAATACGTCGCGCAGCGGCAGGTTGACGTTTAATTCCTTAAATACCTTGCCCGCCAGCGTCGTCGCTCGCAGGGAGTGGCCGCCGATGTCAAAGAAGTTGTCGTGAACGCCAATCTCCTTCGCAAGCCCCAGCACCTCCTGCCAAATCGCCGCCAGCTTCGTTTCCAGCTCATTGCGCGGTGCGACGTACTCCGTTCCGCTTCCCGCTTCCCCTTCCGGCGCCGGCAGCGCCTTCCGGTCAATCTTTCCGTTCGGCGTCAGAGGCAGGCGCTCCAGCTCCACGAAGTACGACGGGATCATGTAGCCCGGCAGCTCCTGCGCCAGCGCGCCGCGCAGATCGTTCACTGCCAGCTCCGCTCCGGCATCCGGCGTGTAATACGCGCATAGCGCCTTCTGCCCGTTCGCGTCACTTCGAACCAGCACCACCGCTTCGCGCACGCCTTCCACCCGCAGCAGCTGCGACTCGATCTCGCCCGTCTCAATCCGGTAGCCCCGGATTTTCGCCTGGTTGTCGATCCGGCCGATGAAGTCCACGTTCCCGTCCTCCATCCACCGCGCCAAGTCTCCTGTGCGGTACAGCCGCTCGCCCGCGGCGAACGGGCTGTCTACGAACTTCTCTTCCGTCAGCTCCGGACGGTTCAAGTACCCGCGCGCCACCCCGACTCCGCCGATGACCAGCTCGCCCAGCACCCCGACCGGCACCGGGTTCAGATACGCGTCCACGATGTAGAATTTCGCATTCAGCCACGCTTTGCCGATCGGCACATGGCCTGTCTGCGGCAGCTTCGTCAGCGGCTCGTCGTAGAAGCTTGAGTCGATCGCCGCTTCCGTCACGCCGTATGCGTTGATGATCCGGAACAACGAGCCGAAGCGTTCCTGCAAGGTCCGGTAATCCGCCACGCTGCAGCTGTCCGAGCTCGTGATCAACAGCTCCACCCGGCTCATGTCCAGTTGCTGCTCGTGCACGTACTCCAGGAACGGCACGATCAGCGCCGGCGTCGATTCGAAGATTGTGACCCGCTCCCGCTCAATCCAGTAGTGCAGACGAGACGGATCGATCCGATCGTCCTTCGGCACAATCACCATCGTGCCTCCGTTATACAGCGTCCGCGCGATATCTCCCACGAACACGTCAAACGAGAAGCTTGCGAGCTGCAGCAGCCGCACCGGGAACTGGTCCAACCGGTATTCCCGCCGGTAGCCCGCCGCCGTGTTCACCAGGCTGCGGTGCTCGATCATCACGCCCTTCGGCTTGCCCGTCGTTCCCGACGTGTAGATCACGTACGCCAGGTCCTCCGGACGGCATTCGTGCAAGTGATCATCCGCTTCCAGCGGCGCATTCGCCCGCTCGTCGCTGTACGACGCTTCGTCGTCGAGGTACAGCACCGCCGCCAGCGCCAGCTCCTCTTCGCCGAACCAGGCTTCGGCACGCTCTCGCAGCGCCGTTTGCGTCAGCAGCACCTTCGCTCCGCTGTCTTCAAGCATGAACCGCACGCGGTCTGCCGGATAATCCGGGTCGAGCGGCACATACGCCCCGCCCGATTTCCAGACGGCCAGCACGGCCACCAGCAAGTCCACCGAACGCTCGGCGAGAATGCCGACGATCGTCTCCCGGCCGATGCCGCTTGCGCGCAGCGTGGCCGCCAAACGGTTCGCCCGCTCGTTCAGCTCCGCATACGTAAGCCGGTCGTTCTCGTACACGACGGCCTCCGCTTCCGGCGTGCGCTCCGCCTGTTCCTCGAACAGCCGGTGGAACGCGGCCACAGGAGCCGCTTCCGGCTGCGCTGGGTTGAACGCGCCGAGAATTTGTTCTTTTTCCTCTGCCGTCAGCAAGTTCAGCTCGGCGATCTTCGCATCTGGACGGCTTACGATCGTTACGAGCAGCTGCTCGTAATGTTTCGCCAGCCGTTCGATCGTCTCCCTTTTGTAGAGAGCCGTCGCATATTCGAAGCTGTAATCCAAGCCGCCGTTCTCCTCGCCCACATCCAAGCTGATATCAAACTTCGCGGTATCCAGTGCGCTCGGATAAGGAATCAGGCGAAGCCCTTCCAGCTCAAATTCCTCGTCCTCCGTATTCTGCATCGTAAACAGCGTGTCGAAGAGCGGATTGCGGCTTAAATCACGGGTGACTTGCACCTTGTCCACCAATTCTTCGAACGGATAGTTTTGATGCTCGAAGGCGTGGAGGGTCGTTTCTTTGACTTCGTTCAGGTATGACAGGAATGTCTTCTCCGAAGCCGGATAACTGCGGATAGCCAGCGTGTTTAAGAAAATCCCGATCAACGGCTGCACATCCCCATGATTCCTTCCGGCAATCGGCGTACCGACGATCACGTCTTCCTGACCTGAATATTTATGCAGAAGGACGTTATACGCCGCAAGCAGCACCATAAACAGCGTTGTGCCCGTTTCCGAGGCCAGCTGCTTCAGGCCGTCGGTTTTCGAAGCGTCGAAGAAAAACTCCAGCGTTTGGCCTTCGTAGCTCTGCACGGCCGGACGCGGATAGTCGGTCGGCATTTCCAGCACCGGAAGCTCGCCTTGGAACATGTCCAGCCAGTACGCCTCCTGACGCTGAAGCCGTTCCTTCTGCTCCTGCGAATGCTGCCAAACGGTGTAGTCTTTGTACTGAACGCGCAGAGGCTCCAATTGCTCGCCGCCGTACAAGCGGACGAATTCTTCAACAAAGATTTCCATCGAGACGCCGTCGGAAATAATATGATGCATGTCGTACATTAGAATATGGCGTTCCGGAGCCAGCTCGACAAGGCCTACCCTCAGCAGCGGAGGCTTCGCCAAGTCAAACGGACGGACGAAACGGCGAACCGTCTCTTCGGCCTCTTGCTCATCCACTCGATAGAACTCCACAGCAAAATTCACGTCATGGTATAACCGCTGCGATGCTTCGCCATCCACCATTTCGAACCCGGTGCGCAGCATTTCATGCCGCGCCACGAGCTTACGGAACGCTTCTTCGAACCTTGTCCGATCCAAAGCACCCTCCAGCAGCATCGCTTCCGGCATGTTGTAGCTAAGCTCCGCGCCTTCCAGTTGATTCAGGATAAAGAGACGTTTTTGAGCAAAAGATTGCGGGTACACCTCCCGGTCATCCGCCACCGGAATGGCAACGAATGTCTGCTCATCCAGCCGGGAAATGGCGGATGCCATGCTCTCGATCATGGAATGGCGGAACACGTCACGCAGCGGCAGATCCACGTTCAACTCTTTATGAATCTTGCTGACCAGCGTCGTCGCCCGCAGGGAGTGGCCGCCGATGTCGAAGAAGTTGTCGTGAACGCCAATCTCCTTCGCAAGCCCCAGCACCTCCTGCCAAATCGCCGCCAGCTTCGTTTCCAGCTCATTGCGCGGTGCGACGTACTCCGTTCCGCTTCCCGCTTCCCCTTCCGGCGCCGGCAGCGCCTTCCGGTCAATCTTTCCGTTCGGCGTCAGAGGCAGGCGCTCCAGCTCCACGAAGTACGACGGGATCATGTAGCCCGGCAGCTCCTGCGCCAGCGCGCTGCGCAAATCGTTCACCGCCAGCTCCGCTCCGGTATCCGGCGTGTAATACGCGCATAGCGCCTTCTGCCCGTTCGCGTCACTTCGAACCAGCACCACCGCTTCGCGCACGCCTTCCACCCGCAGCAGCTGCGACTCGATCTCGCCCGTCTCGATCCGGTAACCCCGGATTTTCGCCTGGTTGTCGATCCGGCCGATGAAGTCCACGTTGCCGTCTTCCATCCACCGCGCCAAGTCTCCTGTGCGGTACAGCCGCTCGCCCGCGGCGAATGGGCTGTCTACGAACTTCTCTTCCGTCAGCTCCGGACGGTTCAAGTACCCGCGCGCCACTCCGACTCCGCCGATGACCAGCTCGCCCAGCACCCCGACCGGCACCGGGTTCAGATGCGCGTCCACGATGTAGAATTTCGCATTCAGCCACGCTTTGCCGATCGGCACATGGCCTGTCTGCGGCAGCTTCGCCAGCTCCTCGTCGTAGAAGCTGGAGTCGATCGCCGCTTCTGTCACGCCGTATGCGTTGATGATCCGGAACAACGAGCCGAAGCGTTCCTGCAAGGTCCGGTAATCCGCCACGCTGCAGCTGTCCGAGCTCGTGATCAACAGCTCCATCCCGCTCATATCCAGTTGCTGCTCGTGCACGTACTCCAGGAACGGCACGATCAGCGCCGGCGTCGATTCGAAGATGGTGACCCGCTCCCGCTCCATCCAGTGGTGCAGACGAGACGGATCGATCCGGTCGTCCTTCGGCACAATCACCATCGTGCCTCCGTTGTACAGCGTCCGCGCGATATCTCCCACGAACACGTCGAACGAGAAGCTTGCGAGCTGCAGCAGCCGCACCGGGAACTGATTCAACCGGTATTCCCGCCGGTAGCCCGCCGCCGTGTTCACCAGGCTGCGGTGCTCGATCATCACGCCCTTCGGCTTGCCCGTCGTTCCCGACGTATAGATCACGTACGCCAGGTCCTCTGGACGGGCTTCATGGAAGCTGTCGGTGCCAACATTCTGATGGCTCTCACCGCCGTCGTCCACAGCATCCGTCAGCTTGCCGGAGACCATGCCGGAGCCAATCGGCGCATTCGCCCGCTCCTCGCTGTACGACGCTTCGTCGTCGAGGTACAGCACCGCCGCCAGCGCCAGCTCCTCTTCGCCGAGCCAGGCTTCGGCACGCTCTCGCAGCGGCGTTTGCGTCAGCAGTACCTTCGTTCCGCTGTCTTCAAGCATGAACCGCACGCGGTCCGCCGGATAATCCGGGTCGAGCGGCACATACGCCCCACCCGCTTTCCAGACGGCCAGCACGGCCACCAGCAAGTTCACCGAACGCTCGGCGAGAATGCCGACGATCGTCTCCCGGCCGATGCCGCTTGCGCGCAGCGTGGCCGCCAAGCGGTTCGCCCGCTCGTTCAGCTCCGCATACGTCAGCCGCTCGTTCTCGTACACGACGGCCGCCTCTTCCGGCGTGCGCTCCGCCTGTTCCTCGAACAGCCGGTGGAACGCTGCCACAGGAGCCGCTTCCGGCTGCGCCCGGTTAAACGCGCCGAGAATTTGCTCTTTTTCCTCTTCCGTCAACAAGTTCAGCTCGGCAATCTTCGCATCCGGACGGCTTACGATCGCCGCAAGCAAATGTCCGAAATGAGTCGACAGCCGCCGGATCGTGCTTTCTTTATAAAGAGCCGTTGCGAATTCAAAGCTGCACTCCAGGCCGCCGTTTTCTTCCGTAACATCCACACTCAGGTCGAACTTGGCCGTGCCGTATTCGCTAGGGTACGGGGACAATTTCAGCCCTTCCAGCTCAAACTCTTTATCCTCCAAGTTTTGCAGGGAGAACATCGTGTCAAACAGCGGGTTGCGGCTCAAATCCCGGCTAACCTGCACTTTATCGACGAGCTCTTCGAACGGATAATTCTGATGCTCGTAAGCGCCTAAGGTCGTTTCTTTCACTTCTTCCAGATACGACAGGAAGGTCTTCTCCGAAGCCGGATAATTGCGGAGCGCCAGCGTATTGACGAACATTCCGATCAAAGGCTGCGTGTCTCCGTGCGTTCTGCCCGCAATCGACGTTCCGACGATCAAATCGTCCTGACCTGTGTATTTATGCAAAAGCACGGTATATGCCGCAAGCAGCACCATATACAGCGTCGTTCCTCTTTGAGCGGCCAGCTGCTTCAAGCCTTCGTTCGTTGCCTCGTCCACGAAGGACGTCAGCGTTTGTCCCTCAAAGCTCTGCACGGCAGGACGCGGATAGTCCGTCGGCATTTCCAGAACCGGCAGCTCGCCCCGGTAACGGTCCAGCCAGTAAGCTTCCTCGCGTTTCAACTGCACTTTTTGCTCGTCCGACTGCTGCCATACCGCATAGTCCTTGTATTGAATGCGCAAAGGCTCTAATGACTCGCCGCCGTACAGACGAACGAGTTCCTCGACTAACACGTCCATCGAAACCCCGTCGGAGACGATATGGTGCATGTCGAACATCAGCAAATAACGTTCGGCTGCCAGCTCTACGAGCTCCGCCCGCAGCAGCGGAGGCTTCGCCAAGTCGAAAGGCCGGATAAAGTCCTGCACGACTTCAGGCGCTTCTTCCTCGCTCGCATGACGGTACTCGACGGCAAAGTCGACGCTCTCGTAAATGCGCTGTATTGCTTCGCCTTGTACGATCTCAAAGCTGGTTCGCAGTGTTTCGTGCCGTGCGATCAGTCCGCGGAAAGCCTTCTCCAGCAGGCTCCGGTCAATCGATCCTTCCAGCAGCAGCACGCTCGGCATGTTGTAGCTCTGATCGGCCCCTTCCAGCTGATTCAGGATAAACAGCCGCTTCTGAACTGAGGAAAGCGGATAATATGCTCTTGCGCCTGTCAGCGGAATCGACGAGAACGACTGCTCTCCGATCCGGGAGATGGCAAGAGCCATCTCTTCGATCGTCGAGTAGCGGAATACGTCGCGCAGAGGCAGCTCGACGTTCATTTCCTTCTGAATCTTGCTGACAAGGTTCGTCGCCCGCAAGGAGTGACCTCCGAGCTCGAAGAAATTGTCCAGGACTCCAATGCCAGAGTAGCCCAGCACTTCCTCCCAGATCTTCACAAGCTGGGACTCCGTCCGGTTACGCGGCGCTACGTATTCGACGCCCGTTTGTATGCCGCCTTGCGGCTCCGGCAGCGCTTTGCGGTCCACTTTGCCGTTGGTCGTCAGCGGCATACGCTCCAACTGCACGAAGTACGACGGGATCATGTACCCCGGCATTCCCTGGGCCAGCGAGGTTCTCATTTCGCTGACCGTCAGTGTCCGGTCCGCCACAAAGTAGGCGACAAGCGCCTTCTCGCCCCCGCCGTCCTGACGGGCAAGCACCACCGCTTCTTCCACGCCCTCGACGTTCAGCAGCTGCGTCTCGATTTCGTCCAGCTCGATCCGGTACCCGCGGATTTTGACCTGGTGGTCGATCCGGCCCAGGTATTCGATGTTGCCGTCCGGCAGCCAAGCCGCCAAGTCGCCCGAGCGGTACAGTTTCTCCCCCTCCGCAAACGGGGAATCGACGAACTTCTCCGCCGTCAGATCCGGACGGTTCAGGTATCCTCTCGCAAGGCCTTCCCCGGCCACGTACATTTCGCCCGCTACGCCGATCGGCACTGGGCGGCGGTTTTCATCCAGGACGTACACCCTCAGCGTCGGGATCGGCTTGCCGATATTGCTCTTCGCCGCCTCCATTTCGACCCATGTGATTTCCTTATACGTCACGTGAACCGTCGTCTCGGTAATGCCGTACATATTGATCAGCTTCGTCTCCGGGTACTTCGTCTTGAAGCCCTTGAGCAGCAGCGGACTCAGCGCTTCGCCCCCAAAGATCACATTGCGAATCCGCAGATCGTATGGATGATCCGTCAAGACCTCACGCAGCAGCTGGTAGAAGTACGTTGGTGTCTGGTTCAAAATGGTAACCTGTTCGCGGCCCAGCAGCGCCAGGAAATCGGCCGGATTTTTCGCCGTGAGCGGCGGTACGATGACCAGCTTGCCTCCGTACAGCAGCGCTCCGTACATTTCCCAGACGGAGAAATCGAAGCAGAACGAGTGGAACAGCGTCCACGTGTCGGACGGCCCGAAGTCGAACAGGTTCTTGTCGTTGAACAGGAGCCGCACGACGTTCTTATGCTCGATCAGCGTTCCTTTCGGTCTGCCGGTCGTTCCCGACGTGTAGATGACATAAGCCAGGTTATCCGGCCCGGAAATCGGCTCCAGGTTCGAAGCGTCCAGCGCATCGGCGGAGTCCGCCCCTCTGTCGCCCCAAACGAAATCGTCCAATTCGAGGCGCGTTCCTGCGAAGTTGGTCTTCTCGTGCAGATGCTTTTGAATTAGCAATAACGGCGCGCCCGAATCCTCGATCATGAAGCGGATGCGCTCCTCCGGGTAGTCGGGATCGACAGGCACGTAGGCTCCGCCCGCTTTGAGAATCGCCAGAATGCCGACAACCATATCGAGCGAGCGTTCGGCCAGAATCGCTACCAGCTGGTCCGCTTCTACTCCCGTCTCCCGCAGCTTCCGCGCAAGGCGGTTGGATCGCTCGTTCAGCTCGCGGTAGGTCAGCTGCCGCTCGTTCATGACGGCGGCCACGTTGTCCGGGTAAAGCTCCGCCTGCTCTTCGAACAATTGAACGAGCGTCTTCCCGCGCGGAAATTCCGTGGTGGTGTCGTTAAAACGTCCGAGAAGGTCGGCCTTTTCCGCCTCCGTCACTAGTTCCAGCTCGCCCACGGTAATTTCCGGGTTATCCGTCACTTGCTCCAGCAGATGGACGAGATGCCCCTTGAGCCGCTCGATGCTGTCTTTATCGAACACTTCGGCGTTAAAGTCGAACCGAATTTCGATCTCGGCTCCCGGCACCACGGTCACGTTGAAGTTATAGTTCGTCTGCTCCTCCATCTGAACGTCAGCGATCGTCAGGTCGCCGTGCTGCTGGTCGCCCGCCTGCTCCATCTGCTCGTCCACCGGATAGTTCTCGAAAGCGATGATATGGTTGATCAGGTTCTGCTTTTGCACGCTGCGGGCTTGAATTTCATACAGCGGATAGTAATCATATCGCCCGGACTCCAGCGCACGCTCTTGGAGATTCGCCATCATATCGGCGAACACGGTGTCGGCTTCGCTCGTGACGCGGACCGGCACCGTATTGATGAACAGCCCGATCATGGACTCGATGCCCGGTATTTCCACCGGTCTTCCGGCCACGACGCTGCCGAATACGGCATCGTTTGTTCCGTTATATTTTTGCAGCATCACGCCCCACGCGGCTTGCAGCAGCGTATTGACCGTAACCAGGCGCTGTTTCGCCACCCGGTCCATCCGCTCGCTCAAGTCCTTACCCAGCTCGGCGGTGACGTGATCTGCCGTAAATCTGCCGTTCGACGCCGCTTCCTTTTGTCCCGGGAGTACGGTTTGCCCTTCATAACCTGACAGGAATGCCGTCCAATAGCCGGATGCCGCCTGATCGTCCTGTTTCTCCAACCATTCGATATAGGCGCCATAATCCGATCCCTTATCTCCCGCTGGCTGCTTGCCGGATGCCAAGGTCGAGTACGTCTCAAACAGCTCCTGCGTCAGCTGCGCCAGGCACCAGCCGTCCATCAAAATATGCTGGAAACTCCACAGCACATGATAGCTTTGCTCTTCGGTGCGCAGGATCGTAACCCGAACGAGCGCGTCATGTTCCAGGTCGAAGCCGCGAAGCTTGTCATCCTCGGCCTTTTTATCCAAATACGCTTGTTTCTCGTCCACCTGCAAATGAAGCAGCTCTTCATATTCAAAGCCGACCGGCTTGTCGCGGTATATGATTTGCAGCGGCTCGCCCGCCGGTCCTTTCACAAAATTCGCCCGCAGCACCAGATGACGTTTCGCAAGCTCCATCCAGCTCCTCTCGAAAAGCTGGACGTCGAGCGCTCCCCGCATCGTAAACCGCGTCTGCTCGAAGTAAGCGGCAGTTTGCCGGTCAAGCGCGCTGTGGAACCACATGCCCTTCTGCATCGGCGTAAGCGAGTAAATATTTTCGATTTCCCCGAGATGCCCCGAGCGCTGGGCGATTTGCTCCAATTCCGCGATGGTCAAGCCTTTAAATTGCACGTCGCTCGGCGTCAATTCGGTGTTTTCTTTGCCTGCGCAGTGGGTAATGAGCTCTCGGAGACTTTGCTCAAGCCGCTGAGCGAAGGCTTCCATCGTTTCCTTGCGATACTGCTTCCGGCTGTAGCTGAGATCGAGCAATAAAGTGCCGTCCAGCACCATGCCGTTGATATCCAGCACAAAGCTGCGGGCCTGCCGGTCGCTGGCCGGGCTGCCGCTGGAATAAGAAGATATGCCGATCTCGTCCTGATTGACATCATCGTCGAACTGGCCGAGGTAGTTAAAATTAATTTCCGGCTCTGCGCCCCAAACAAAGCCATCCTCCGATTTGGAGAGATAGCGGCATACGCCGTACCCAAGCCCCTTGTTCGGAATGCGGCGCAAGCTTTCCTTGACCTGTTTAATCTGATAGGCCAAATCCCGGTCGGTTTCTGGCTCCAGGACGACCGGAAACTTGGTCGTAAACCAGCCGACTGTGCGCGTGATGTCGATATCCGTTCCGATCGATTCGCGTCCGTGTCCTTCGAGATTGATCCGCACCCGTTCGTGTCCCGTCCACTTGCGAACGGCTATGCCGAGCGCCGTTACCAAAATATCGTTCATTTCGGTGTTGTAGGCCCGGTGAACCCGCTTCAGCAGCAGCTCCGTTTCTTCGGGAGTCAAACGGACGAACAGCGATTCGCTGTCCTGCTGCGTCGTAACGTCCGCCTCCAGATCCTTCGGCACGGCCGGAACCGCAATTTGTTCCACGGCCTGCCAATAGGCCCGTTCCTTCGCCATCTCCGGGCTTTGCGCGTAAGCGGCCAGCTGCTCGGACCAAGTGCGATACGCATCCGTTTTCGCCGAGAAACGAATTTCCTCGCTTTTGCCGGCCTGCTCGTAACCCAGAGCGAAATCCTCCATCAAAATGCGCCAAGACACGCCGTCCACCACGGCATGATGAACCGCGAGCAGCAAATGATCGCCGTCCGCGCACCGGAACAGTCCCGCCTTCACGAGGGGCCCGTTCTCCAGATCGATGCCCGCTTGAATGTCCGTTGCCTTCGCTTCCACAGCCTGCGCGGTATTCTCCGCATCCTTGAAGTCGAACACGTCCAGCGTGAACAGCCCGCCGTCCTGAATCGCGCGGTTCCGCGCGCTAAACCCTTGTTCCGTCTTGCGGAACACCATCCGCAAGGCGTCATGATGCTCGGCCAGCTTTTGCAGCACCTGACGCACCGTCTCTTCGTCGAAGCGTTCCTTCCGGTACAGCATCACCGACTGGTTGAAATGATGCGGGTCCGCAAAGGAGCTCTCGAAAAACCAATGCTGAATCGGCGTCAGCACCGTTTCACCCGTTATTTCGCCTTGATCAATGGTACGTCCGATCGGTTTCACATGCAGGCTGAGCTGTGAAATAGTCGGATATTTGAACAAATCCCGGATTTCCAGCTTGTACCCGGCTTGATGAAGCCGCGAAGATACTTGAATGGACTTGATCGAGTCTCCGCCCAGCTCGAAGAAATGATCCGTTACCCCAACGCGATCGGCGTTCAATACCGCCTGCCACACATCGGCAAGCGTCCGCTCGGCTTCATTGCGGGGAGCTACGTACGCGCCGCCGGTCAGCGCGTTTCCTTCCGGAGCGGGCAAAGCCTTCCGGTCGATTTTGTCGTTCGGCGTGAGCGGCATCTGCGGAAGCTGAACAAAATGCGCCGGAATCATGTAATTCGGCAATTTTTGCGCCAGCGCGCTTCTTAGCTCGCCGAGCGTAAGCGGGCGCCCCGCGACCAGGTAAGCGCACAGTTCTTGCCCGCTTTTGCCTTCCCGCGCGATTACGATCGTCTCCTGCACGGAGTCGATCTTCAGAAGCTGCTCTTCAATCTCGCCGATCTCGATCCGGAATCCACGGATTTTCACCTGATGGTCGATCCGGCCCAAGTACTCAATATTTCCGTCTGGCAGCCAGCGGGCGAGATCTCCCGTCCGGTAAAGGCGTTCTCCCGGCGCAAACGGATGTTCCACGAACTTCTCTGCCGTCAGCTCCGGATGGTTCAGGTAACCTCTCGCAAGCCCCACGCCTGCCACGCACAGCTCGCCGTCCACTCCCGGAGGCACAAGCTGCAGGTGGGCATCCAAAATAAAAATCCGGTGATTGGCCAGCGGGCGCCCGATCGGAATGACTCTGCCCTCCGGCTGCTCCTCATCCGCATCCCAAAGCGTCGTAACAATCGAAGCTTCGGTAGGGCCGTAAGCATTGAAATAGTGGACCTTGCGTTTCCACTGCTGCACGAATTCGGCCGATACCGCCGAGCCTCCCGTTACGAGCTTCGTTAAGCTGGGAAGGCGGTCCGGGTTCAAATAAGCACTGTACGTCGGAGGCAAAATCGCCGCCGTAATCGCATGCTCGTTCATATAACTCTCGAACAGGCGGTTGTCGAGAATCGTCTCGGCCGTCGGGATGTACAAAGCCGCGCCAAAATAGAGCGCTTTGAACACTTCCCAGCAGGACGCGTCGAACGACAGGCTGGCGAATTGAACGATCCGGTCATGCTCCGTGATGCCCAGCCTGTCCGCGAACATCAGCTTCAAGCTGACCAAACCGCGATGCTCCAGCATGACCCCTTTGGGATTGCCCGTCGTACCTGACGTATAGATGACATAAGCCAGATCGTTCGGACCGCTGGCCGGCTCCAGGTTCGAGCCATCGTCGCTGTAGGCCTGCTCGTCATCCAGCGCCACCACGGTCCCTTCGAACGGCACCTGCTGCAGCAGGTGCCGTTGAGTCAGCAGCAGCTGCGCATTCGAGTTCTCCAGAATGTAGCGGATGCGTTCTTCCGGGTATTCCGGGTCGATCGGCACGTAGGCACCGCCAGCTTTCAGAACCGCCAGAATGCCAACGACCGTCTCCAGCGATCTCCTGACCATCAAGCCTACCAGCTGATTGGGCAGCACGCCGACCGATCGCAACGTCCGCGCCAGCCGGTTCGCCCGTTCGTTCAGCTCCGCGTACGAAAGCCGCCGCCCCTCAAAGACAACCGCCGTCGCTTCGGGCACCCGCTTCGCCTGCTCCTCCACGAGCTGATGAATCGTCCGATCACGGGGATAGTCCTTCTCGGTATCGTTAAAGCTTTGCAGCAATTGAAATTTCTCGTCTTCCGACAGCATGTCCGCCCGCACGATGTCCAGCTCCAACTCGTGAAGCCCCACGGCCAGCAGGCGATTCAGATGGCCGACGACCCGAGTCATAAACTCGGAGTCATATAAGTGCTCGTTATATGACAGCGCTAGCTGTATCGTCCCGTCGGTTAAGCTGAATTCAAAGGAACAATCCGTGACCACATTTTGCCCGATTTCGTCCAGATGCAGCTCCTTAAGGGATACTAGCGTATGGATGACGGGTATACCGTCTGCATATTGCAGGTCCAGCTTCTCCGTCATTTTCAAGAACGGAATATGTTGATGCTGAATCGCTTCCGGCAAGGAAGTCCTCAGCTCGCTCAGAAGCGTTTTAAAAGTCGCACCCGCCGAAAGCGAGTTTTTCAAAATGACCGTATGATTAACGGATCGACGCGTCTCCGTCGGTTTCCGTACAACCGGCATGCCGACCAGAATGTCAGAAGCGCCTGTGTATTTATGCAAGAGTGACTGAACACCGGCGAGCAAAATCATAAAAGCGGCCAGCGGAGCGCCCTTGCTCATTTGAAGGACGCGCTGCGCCGCTTTTTCCGAAAGCGAACCGCCCACGGTTTTCATAATGGGCGCCAGGGAGCTTGGAGCTTTGCTGTAAGGCAGCGGCGTCAAGGTATAATCGTCGCTACCGAATTTTTCGTTCCAAAACAACGTTTCTTTTTCAAAAGCCATCTGGATCGTTCCCCTCTCTTCATCGGTAAAAGCAATCCGGCGGAGCATATGCCGCAGCAACGCTTCAGCCTCGCTCCCCGCCTTTTCAAACATGTGACAACAATGTCAATGGCTTTCGCCAGGTCACCGCTTCGCTTGCCCGTTTGATCGCATGCGGCAATCCTCTGCCTAGCAGCTGTCCCGCTCGGCTCCCATGCGTGAAAGACAACAAAGAGCATCGTTCTACGCAAGAGATGCAACTGCTTCCGGCTCCTCTGCTTCAATATGCTTGCTGCGGACGAGCCGCCCGAAGACGGGCTTTGGTTTAACATTGGGTTCGGAATTAGATTTGGGGGTGGACAAGGGATGTTCCACCCATCGATGTTAGGTTTGCTGTAGGGTTCCGGCCGGCCAGCAGGAAGTCGACCGTACCTCCGGATTCGGCACCGGAGCTGCCTTTGTCGAAGCCTATGTTTAAGGGATATTGATACACTCTATGTACGATTTTAGTATTCCCCCGCCTGGTGTGGATAAGTAAAGATCTGGCTGCGGGGTAGTGAGCTTTTCCTGACGATTAGATGTGACAATGGTGCTGCATGAGGCTCAAAGAATGCTCCGTATGGCATAAACGGGACAGCCCTTGGATCGGCGGTGAATTCCATGCTGCCTGACGGTACCGCAGGCAGCATGGGGAGAAAATCTTCCAATGGGATGAAAACGTTATCTTAACATCAGGGCCGCACGACCCCCAGAAGGCACTTCCGTGCCTCTTGCCGGGGCGTCCACCTGCTTTCGTTACCAGCAAATCCTGGGTCTCCTGAGAGATCACCTGCTGCATACTGGACTTGATAATGTCGCAGCCGGCGGCCAGATGCTCCATCGAGACGGTCAGCGGAGGCATGATCTTCAGCACGCAGTCTCCTCTGCCGGCTCTTTCAATGATGAGCCCGTTCTCGAAGCTGATCTCCGTCATCCGCTTCGCCTCGGCTTCATCCTTTCTGAACCTTCTGAAGTCATGGAGCAACATATTCTCGGCAGTCATTTTCCACAATTGTCGGTCCCCGCATGCCAGCTTGCTGGGTAGCCAGTGGACTGGTCTCTCGCACACAGCTTGGATAGGTATAAAAACCATCCAATTCTATTTTCTATCATAATTGGAAAGGTAACCTAAGTAAAATTATATCAAAATTCCGAAGAATGTATAGTAAAACTTTAGTTAAATTTGGTCAAGGTGTTAATATTTTGCCTAAAAAGAGCGAATGGAGAAGAAACGCTGGGAATGGTTTGCCATCAATCGAGGAATTCGACGCGTGTCGACATTCAGGCGGGGTGCCAGCCGATTTGGGAGATCTTCCCTGTATACATTCTCTGCCGGTGCTCCGAATCCTTGCGCTTTGCGATAACTTAACATGATTACCTGACGAATTTCTGGAAGCCTGGCTGGAAACGTGACTGGATGTCTGCTGGATATTCTGCTGAAAATCCGTTGGATACTCGGTTGGAACTGCCCGGCTGGAAGCTGGCCGTAGCGTCCGCCCGGATGGCAGCCGGCATAGTTTTGTATCCCGCCGTCTTCACTGCGCCTCTGCTAGAGTAAAGGGCAGATAAATTCTGCCCCTCCTCATCAAACCGTACGTGAGGTTTTCCCTCATACGCTTCTTGGCATACCATTTTGTGAGTCGCTGAAGGATGTACCAGTCACGTTTAGCCATCTTCCTTTGGCTGTAGGTCGTAACGTAGTAGTTACGCCAACCCTGTATTTTCGGGTTTAAGTATTCCAAATGTTCTTGGAATGATTTGTGACGCATATTCGCAGGGGCTAGTCGTTCCTTCACGACTTCCCTAATTCGCTCCTTTGCCTTACGGCACAGCCATTGTTGGGTCGTATAATATACTTGGCTTTCGGAAGTTTCGGCCTTCGTCTTTCGGTGAAGCATGCCTAGGAAGTCGAAGCCTTCTTCTCCTGTCCATAGTCCGACGATTCGCGTTTTTGTCGGGTGTAACGTTAACTCCAGACGTTCCATTATCGTTCGAATGATCTCGTATGCCCGATCCGCATCCTTCTTGGGGATAAATTGGCGCTTTACGGGTTTCCCATACCCTGGCCTTTACCTTGTTTTATCCATTTTTCTATCGTGGTGGGAATCGGATATGCTTGAGCCATAATGCCCCTCCATTCACCTCGTAGTTTCTTAATGCAAAAAAAGCCCCATTGTAAAAACAAGGTGCCTGACTTTAAGATGTGTGATATATAATTTTTCAAGAGAGATTTCAGTACTAGGCTAGCTTCTTAATAAACTAACTTTCGACAAAAAAGCGTAAATTATAAAGGATGTATATTTAGTGAGATTATACCATGAATTGTGCTTTAAGGAATAAAAAAATAGGTCTTACCATCATAAATATCTTGGTTATCGAGGTTGATATACAATCGCTCAGCACGTAATTTCACATCTTTGGTCTCCGTCGGATTATCTTAGGTTGCTTTCTTTTATTCTCCAATCCCTTTGAAAAATAACACTGCTACAGATAGTGTCGTCTTAGAGGAATCTTAAATTGGGTTGCTTTTTATGAAAAAATTTATGCATCCATTTCGTCTTTCTCCAGCTTGGTCAGTATATATTTAGTCGTTATATTTTTTAACTGACGAAACCGATTAATCTCAGATTTTTTAAAGAAACCTTTTGCAGCATACTCCATCAATAACTCGTAATTAATACGCCCAGCACAAACTAAAGAATCCTCACTTAATTGACCAAGTGCATCCTTGACATTAAGCTGCGGACTTGGGATCACTACATTCAAGCTTCCAAAAGGAAGCTCTATTCTTTGAATTTCCTCTTTGACCCCCCCGACTCATGGCTTCGCATGAGCTGTAGAAGGATATACGAGTGTACGCATATACTCCAAGGAGTCACTAATATTCAAACCAGGACTCGTAACGAACATCTTATAGACGTCGGTGTGCCCATGTCATCAATTACATCTTGGATGGAAGATCCTATCGTAAATGGAGCGGTCCCCTTCTTCTTGAGCCAATAGATACTTTCAAATTATGGTTGATATTATTCCACCCAATGATATGATCATTAGAGTCCAATTCCACATTTGATTCCCATAAGTCCATGAGTTTCCGATGATCGATATCGAAGTTCCCATAACATCAATCACTTTTTGCTTCGGAGACCCTATAGTAAAAAATTAGGACTTTCTTCTTCCAGATTTATATGGATAGCCATGTGTCCATCTCAATTGGATGGATCATATGTCTAATGTGAACTTAAAACATAACTACTGAAGGCTTTGCAATAATGAGTCCCCTTCACGGCTCCGCGAAGGTTCATTTATCTCTATACCGCTTTAACTTCAAATCAACAATTCCCTCTATTTCCTGTTTATCGCCCAGGTCTAACTTTCGAAATCCTGAGATTAATTTTGATTCAAGATCATCTAACTTAACTTGAAATAATCCACTATAAAAAGTTGCCGCCTCATCAAGTAATAACCAATCTAAATCAATATCGAAATTTAGTTTAAGGGCAATTACGGTTTCTAAGGATGGTTTGTACTTATCTTTTTCCAATTCACTTAATGTACCCTGAGAAATACCAATAGTAGATGAAAAGTCAGTTTGATTAAGCTTATTTAATTTTCTTATACTCTTTATCTTTTCACCCAAAGTCTTCATTGCTCCACCTACCATCCATAAAAATGAAATACATACTTAATTTATAATAGTTATATATATTATATATTCATTTGTATTTTAGATAAAAAAACATTTTTTTCATCGCGACAATAAGCTCTTGATTTCTCATACTGTTTTCAACAGAAACTTGGATTTCTCCTGCTTCAATTACTTAAGATACCAATACAGGAAAGGGTTCAAAGCCCTTTGATTTGTCATGCAACTATACTCGCTCTGATTGAGCCAAAGCAGTCGCCTCCTGAATTTAATAAAAAAAGCCCGATGATACTTGCTCATCGGACTTTTGTTAAATACTTACTAAGAAGAGATATTATTGTTATTTTTCATTAATATTTAGTACACAACTTTATTGTTTAGTACACAACTTTATTGTCCGAAGACAAATTAGTGTCTATATACAATAAAGTTGAGTTCTCAAATCATATTTAAAGCTTCTCCTTCAATTAAAAAAGTCATTTTATAATTATCCGTTATTACTTAGCCCCTCATCGGATTTTAATTTCAAAAAGTTGGCCACTGAATCAGAGAAATAAATCATATAAATAATGTAGATAAGGGGATTAATCAACGCCTCTTTTCCCCAGAGCGAAGGAAGCACAATATCCTGATCTGACAGCCCAATTTGCGACAACATTTCTTCGCCAAAGCGACTGAGAAATTTTGAATACATTGTTGTTGTATAAAAAGAGTGGGTTTGTTCAACTTTATCTCTATTTAAAAAATAAAACATGTTCTTTCGGATTTTAGTAAAGCGAATGGCTCTTTGCATGTGAAGTAGGAGCCAGTTATTGTGGGCAATGGTAAACAAGTCGTTATTAATATTTGAATGAGTACAATGAAGGGATTGAAAAAACTCGCGCAAATGTTCAATCCTGGTATGTTAAACGTAGCAAGAGGGATGACATAGCTTGGAGACAATTTGTGATTTACCAGCCCCCACATATAGCTTGATTGCGCGCATAAAAACAACCTTCTCCCCACTTTTCAGGTGCCTTGTTCAAGCGCATATCTTGTAAGCTGGACACGATTTTGAAGATACAACTTTTGCAATATAATTTTCAAATGGTTTTTAACCATAGTATAACGAGGTTCCATTTATTTGAATGCAGGCATTCAATGATACTCTTCTCTTATACTTAACCTTGCATAATACTATCAGGAAGAGTATCTCGCTTGATATGAGGATCGTAATTGGCGACCACAAGAATATCCATATGCCGCGCAGTGCGCAGTAACTTTTGGATAATTGTTCCTTCCCGTAAACGTTTCCATATGGGGCTGTCACTCTGACCAATAATGAGTTGGGTAGTATGATATTCATTAGCTCTGGCAAGAAGAACATCTGCAAGCTTATCAGAATGCCCAAGTGGCACAACTTCAAAATGCCCGCCTAGACGCACTACCAGGCTTGCGAGTTTCTCTTTTTTCATCAATTCCTCTTCATTCATCGTATCCGTTGGGTGTACATATGTGACAATCCATTGTACCTTTAGTCGGAATGCAATTCTAAATCCCCGCCGGATTAACCTTTCTGCATTGGAACTCAGCTTGACGCATACGAAAATGACCTCCCGCTTATTCCAGGGTCCACGTAAGGAACTTTTGCGCTCCCATGCTTCCAGACGTTCATCCACATCGTCCGCAATTTCCCGAAGCGCCAGCTCCCTTAAAGCAATTAATTTTCCAATTTAAAAAAAGTTCCCCAGAGTTTGATCTATCTTCTCCCGGGCATATATCTTTCCTTCCTTCATACGGGCTTGTAGAGCCTGCGGTGCCACATCGATCAGCTCGACCTCGTCAGCAAGGCGAAGAATGGAATCCGGGACGGTTTCCCTGACACGCACCCCTGTAATTTGCTCCACTGCATCATTTAAGCTCTCTAAATGCTGAACGTTAACGGTAGAAATGACAGAAATCCCAGCATTCAAAATTTCCAATACATCTTCATATCGCTTTTTGTTTTTGCTACTGGGAACGTTGGTGTGAGCCAACTCGTCGACAAGTACCAGTTCAGGATTCCGCCGGATGATTGCCCCAGTATCCATTTCTACAAGTTCTGTGCCTGAATATTTGATTTTTGTGCGCTCGATTAATGGCAGTTCTGCAACCTGCTGGATGGTTTCTTTTCGCCCATGCGTTTCCAGCAAACCAATTACAACATCAATGCCCTTTTTAAGAAGATGATTGCCCTCTTGCAGCATAGTGTAGGTTTTGCCAACTCCAGGAGCCGCACCAATAAAGACCTTGAATCTTCCCCTTTTGATTCGTCCAATTTTCTCATCCACTTCCCGTGAATTTAAGCGGTGATATAACGGGTTTTTCTTCCGATTGGTCATTTTGGCTGGCAGAATCCGCTCTCCATGGTGCTCCGCCCGATCAGCAACGATAAAGATATCCATATTTTTGGATTTTTTTAGAATGTCATTGATGACGGAGCCTTGTCAGAAATAATGTCCCGGTTGCAGTATAACGAGCTTTCGAGCATCTTGGTGCATCTTCTTTCAATTGTTCTAGAGTTAAAGCTGCGCAAGCAGTCTTCGGCATATTTAAATAAATCAACAAAGCTTATGACTGAGACAAAATTCCTTTTACAAACAATGAGACACTGTGCTTGTAGAACTCTTCCTCGGTGACGAGTTGGGACTGATATTGCCGGTGAATCAGCTCGCTCATCTGAAATCCGTAGCACATCGAGAGAAAAGACATGGCGGCAAGACGCTCATCCTGTCTGGCTATAACTTTTTTCTTCTGCAAGCGTTCAAAATATTCAACCAGCAAGGAGTGCAGCTTCACCGGCGGATCGGCCAGCACTCTGTCCAATTCGGGAAGCATTCCTTTGTCGCGGATGCCAATCAAAATGATGTCCGCATTTTTATGGAAAAACAAACGGTACTGCTGGCTTACATTCAGCAGATCGACTTCCGGATTATCGGTCGCGTCCTCTTTTAACAGCTTCTCAAATTGCGGGATATCCGAATGTCTTTCAATGATGGCTTCCAATATGCCTTTCTTGCTTCCAAATTGCCGGAAAATCGTAGATTCATTGACTTTAGCTTCCGTTGCAATGGCTTTGGTGCTTACTCCCCGATAGCCCTTCTTTTTGATGAGTCGTGTCGCGGCTTCAATGATTCTGTCTGAAGTTTGCATTGTATTTCTCCTTTTGCATATGTTAAACCTATTCTACTACAAGTTTTGCATGTGCAGCAGGGTCGGGGATCATCATTTTCATAAACGTTTATTTAAGGCAAATCGCTTCTTTTTTCCCAGCGGCTTGGTTCCGTAATCTTGACATGATCAGGCACCAATTGCGTGAGCGTGCCTAATTTATCAAATGTAATCTGGATTCGGTCAGAGGGCAACAGCCATTGTTCGGTCTCGATTGCGCAGCAATCCGGTATCGTCCCCATTCCTATAATCGTGCCCGGGAGCGGCGTGAAAACTTTGAGAACCTCCTCCATCACTTTTGCAGGATGTGCAGAATACTCGGATGTGCTTCCCTTCCAGTGCAGTCTCTCCCCGATGCGTACATCCACATCCAGTACCAGCGGGTTGTCGATTTCATCCGGCGTAACCAGAAATGGTCCTATTCCTTTGCTGCGATCAAAATCTTTGCAGCGCGTCGGTCCGGTCAGCGCCTGGAAATCCGGCCACTGCACATCGCGGACAGTACTGTCGTTAAAAATAACATAACCTGCAATGCAGTTCCCCTTCCCTGTAACAAAGGCCAGCTCCGGCTCGATATCCAGGTAGGAAGTGTACGAAGGCCAATGAATCGTATCCCCATCGCCAATTAATGCATTATGGTTACACTTGTAATAACTGAAAGTTACTTTATTCGGATCTTTCTGGAATTTTTCGGTAATATTTCGTTTAAGCTCTTCTCTTTCCGACCCTGTATATTCTCTTTGCAGCAGATTTGCGCCAGCATTTCTCAGATGTCTTGGCGTCAGCCCAAAATCGATAAGCGCAGCCGGATTCGGAACCGGCGGCAGCAGTTTTACCGCTGCAATCGGGCAGATTTCATGTTCATTGAATTGATGCGACTGTTCGACAGCATATTGCATCAATTCCTTAGCGGCATCATAACTTGCCGGCAAATAATGAAGATAGCTGTCCATACATTCAAGACTGTCAACGAATGTTCCCTGCTTTTTCATGATTGCGGCAAAAGACACGACAAATTTCTCGTTAATTACAAGCCCAAACAAAGGTTCCTGGGATGTCTTGGTTTGAAAGGTTACTAGCTTCATGTTGCAGCGCCTCCATCCATGTAGTGTGATGTTGTTCTGTTACTATCATATAGCACAGAGAAAATGCATGCAAGTACATGCTTGCATTTCTGTTTTCCATTCTCTATAATAAAGACATAGTCAGTATGCCTTACCCCAAAAACATATACGCAAAGGAGAATTTTCATGAAGTATGGACATATTATCCAAAAACCTCGTGTTAAATTTTTTGAAGTTGCAGATGGCGTCTTTGCCGGTATTTCGCCGTATCGCGGCATCAGTTGGGCCAATGCCGGGTTCATCAACAAGGGTGAAGGGCTGGTGTATGACACGTTCTTCGATTTGTTCCATGCGCGGGAAATGCGGGAGGCTTTTATGGAAGTAAGCAACGGCGGCTCTCCCGCATATGTGGTGAACTCGCACTATAACAGCGACCATGCCTGGGGAAACAAAGTGTTTGAAGATGCTTGCATTATTATGCACAAGGAAGCGTCCAGAGAGCGTCTCACCGAAAATATCGCCTGGATGGACAGCGTCATTAGAAGAGGAAAGGATTCTCCGGAATCGACTTCGGGCGAGCGGTTTTTTGCAGCGGAATTTGAAGGATTCGACCTGGAAGGCGTAGATTGGGTGCTCCCGAATATTGAGATAAAGGACGATATCAACATCCGTCTTGGAGATACGGAAGTTATGATTTACAACGTAGCTCCGGCCCACTCTGACAGTGACTTACTGCTGTGGATGCCAAAAGAAAAAGTGCTGTTCGCCGGCGATGTCGTGTTTAACGGTTGTACGGCATACAGCGAAGAGGGAACCCTCAATTGGGTTAAAGTGCTTGATCGCATTATTGATGAAATTAAACCCGAAATCGTTGTTCCAGGACATGGCGCCATCTGTGGCCTGGACTTCGTGAAGGAGCAGAGAGACTACCTCCTGAATCTGATCAGCGAGTTCAACAAGCATTACAATGGCGAAATTGATTCCTTGTCCCTGACCAAGCAAATTGATATTTCCCGCTTTCTTCATTGGATTCAGCCAGAACGCTTGTATGTTACAGTGGATATCCTATTGAAAAGCAAACGAGGGTTACCACCCCTTCCAATTTGGAACGAGGTGCCTGCTAAGCTGGAAGACATGAAAGCTTTTTTGGCCGGAAAATATGGTAATCAAATCAAGCCATGGGACCCTATGAGTGTTTGGCAAGAATAGCAATTTGAAGCTAGCCTACGAAAAACAAAAAACGGCCCTGTCGCAAACGATGCGAACAGCGGCCGTTCTTTCGAATTGTTCCACGGAAATAAAATCGGCGCTTAGAACCGATTATGAAAAAAATGGAGATGGACTTATGACTTACTAGTAGAACTCTTCTAAAACGATATAACCAAAATTTGATGTTAAGTGTATTTCTCTTCTTTAAAGGGATTCCAAGACTTTTGGCGGTAGCCACCATCACTAACCTGCCCGTTAGCTTAATGACGAATCGTCAGTCTAAGACTTTATTTTCTCAATCTATATCTTTATTTTCTTAGTCTAGAACTTTGTTTTACGGTCTAATACTTTATTTTCTTTTAACATTTTTAAGGCATCTTAATAAGAAGCTTCCGGGAAAGATTAGTACCGAACAATCTTCAGCTTTATAAAATCAATAATTTCATCTCTATCTTCTTTAGTAAGTTCTCGAAACAAAGAAATAAGTTCTAGTTCCTAGGCTTCAATAGCTAAATTAAAAATAGGGTTCTTTGATACAGGCGTATCTCCAAAGATTAACCACTCTATATGGGAATTGAAGTTTTCTTTAATTGCTATAATTATATCAAGAGAGGGTCTATATTTATCTTGCTCTAGTTCACTCAACGTTCCTTGAGAAATTCCAATTGTATTTGCAAACTTTATTTGATTTAGGTTGTTTGTTTTTCTAATAGTTCGAATTCGTTGGCCTATTGTAGACATAATTGCCCTCCTAAGCTAAAAAGATCCCGATATATCATCGGGATCTTTCTTGATGTTTGTAAAATGACTAGTTCCAGACTTTTTTTACTGGTTCCACACTTTTTTATCACCAGACAATTAGTTTAGCATTTTACTAAAGCTTATTCTACGGTAACACTTTTCGCCAGGTTACGTGGTTTGTCAACATCATGACCCAGTGCAAGAGAAGCGTAGTAAGCCAACAGTTGGAGAGATACAACCGAAATTGCAGCAGACAGGATTGGAAGTGTCTTTGGAATGGCAAATACCTGATCGACGGACTTCAGCAACTCAACTGCGTGCTCTTCGTACGTAATCGCAAGAACATCTGCACCACGAGCCTTAACTTCCTTAATGTTGCTCACGGTTTTCTCCAACACGGATTCCTGTGTTACCAAAGCGATAACCGGAATGCCGTCTTCAATCAATGCCAGTGTACCATGCTTCAATTCACCCGCAGCATAAGCCTCGGAATGAATGTAGGAGATTTCCTTGAGCTTCAGGGAGCCTTCCTGTACTACAGCATAGTCCTGACCGCGACCAATAAAGAACAGGTGCTTGTGGCTCGCAATTTGCTCAGCATAGGCTTTGATCGCATCTGCTTTACCCAGCATCTCTTCCACTTGCTCTGGCAGAGATTCCATAGCAGCCAGCACATGAGCTACTTGCTCATCCGTTTGTGTGCCACGCACTTGAGCGAGATACAAACCAAACAGATAGAATGCAATCAACTGTGAAGAATATGCTTTAGTGGAGGCTACTGCAATTTCCGGTCCTGCCAGTGTAACCAACACATCATCTGCATCACGGGCAATGGAGCTGCCGACTACGTTGGTAATCGCCAGTACATGAGCGCCATTTGCTTGCGCTTCACGCAGTGCTGCCAACGTGTCAGCAGTTTCACCGGATTGGCTCACCACGATCACCAATGTCTCTGGTGTTACGATAGGTGAACGATAACGATATTCGGAAGCCACATCGTTTTCTACCGGTATACGAGCCAGACTTTCAATAACTGTACGACCAATCAAACCAGCATTGTAAGCTGTACCACACGCGACAATTTGAATGTTGCGGATATTTTTAATTTGTTCTTCTGTCAGCTTCAGCTCAGGAAGAACAACTTTTTTAGTATCTTTATCGATACGGCCCAACATTGTGTCACGATAAGCCTTAGGCTGCTCGTGAATTTCTTTCAGCATAAAATGCTCATAGCCGCCTTTTTCTGCTGTTACAGCATCCCATTCGACATGAATCATTTCCCGAGAAATAAATTGGCCTTCGATTGTCATTAATTCGACAGCATCACTGGTCAAAACAGCCATTTCGCCATCGTTCAAAATAAATACATTGCGTGTATATTTCAGAATAGCCGGAATGTCGGAACCGATAAAGTTCTCGCCTTCTCCCACACCAATAACCAGCGGGCTAGCTTGACGAACAGCAACCAGCTTATTAGGCTCGTGCTCTGTCAGCACACCCAGTGCAAAAGCACCGCGCATAAAGGTAATTGCTTTTTGTACTGCTTTAACGATATCCCCTTTATATTCACGCGCAACCAGATGGGAAATAATTTCCGTGTCCGTTTCGGAAATAAAGGTATGACCTTCGCTAATCAGCTGCTCCTTCAGCTCCAGATAGTTCTCAATAATTCCGTTGTGAACTACAGAGAACTTTTGGCTCTCATCCAAATGTGGATGGGAGTTTTCATCAGAAGGCTTACCGTGCGTTGCCCAACGTGTATGTCCGATACCTGCATGGCCTACCAATGGCGTACCATCCAGTTTAGCTTCCAGATTCGCCAGACGACCTTTAGCCTTGGCTACTTGCAATCCTGAATCTGTAAACACGGCAATACCCGCAGAGTCATAACCGCGATACTCCAGCTTCTTCAATCCGTCAATCAATACCTCTTGTGTATTCTGATTACCAATATATCCTACAATGCCACACATATTCGTTATCCTCCCGATCATCATTTCACAAGACGACTCATCACAGGACTAACGTGTGCGGTAGATTGCGGAATAAAGTTCATTCATCTATGAAGTTGTCAATGATAACTATAGAATTTACAGGCATCTCTTCACGAATGTAACGAAATTCCCAAACCGCGCACGCCAATGATGATGGCCGCACATTCATGAAATGAATCTTATAATTTAGGTTATAAAATAATAAAGGCATCTACCGGTGCGTTGTGTAAACAGTTGCCTGTTCATTTTCCGCTGCCGGTTTACGGCTTGATGCTTCACCGGAAGGTCCCCGCCGAATGTTTCGAACACCTTCACCTCGTCAGCTTGTTTTGTCGTGAACCGATTTGCGAGCAACTTTATCTCAACTGAATCCGTTGCTTCTCCACCAAGTTCCCCCGCACAAAATCAAGCTCTGGCGCTTGTATTACGAACCTTACAACCCTCACTTTCTCTATCTGAGTCACAGCATCCCTATATTATATTCAGCTAAGTATCATTTGGCAATGACACTTTATTCATAATTACACCATGAAGGTCATAAATCGTTAGTAAATAACCGCAAACGCCGTTGCCTGCTTCTTTTTCGCAGGCAACCGACGTTTACAAAATTTTAAACTAATTCTTTCTTCACGACATCTACGATCTGACCGACAAATTGCTCCAGTTCGTCCTTATCCGGGCCTTCGGCCATCACACGAATAAGTGATTCTGTGCCTGAAGCACGGACCAATACACGCCCATTATCACCCAATTGTTGTTCCACCTGCTCAATTGCTTCTGCAATAGCAGGATTCCCCTCGTAATTGCGTTTGTCCTGCACACGCACATTTACGAGCACTTGCGGATACTGTTTCATGAGCGATTTTAGCTCACTCATTTTCTTGCCAGAAGCTTTCAAGGTATCTACCAGCTGAATCCCGGTCAGCATGCCATCGCCTGTCGTATTGTGATCCAGGAAAATAACATGACCAGACTGCTCACCGCCCAGATTAAATCCACCCCGACGCATTTCTTCCATCACATAACGGTCCCCGACCGCAGTTTTTGCAGTCTTGAGTGCCAGCTTTTCAGTAGCTTTATAAAAACCGATATTACTCATCACTGTCGATACAATGGTGCTATCCTTAAGTTTTCCCGCGCGGTTCATTGCATCTCCGCAAATGCAGAGAATATAGTCGCCGTCTACCTCTTCCCCGTTCTCATCAATCGCGATCAGACGGTCGGCATCGCCGTCAAAGGCCAGACCAATATCCGCTTTCAAGCGGCGCACTTCCTCTTTCAACTTCTCAGGATGAGTCGATCCGCAATGATCATTGATATTCAAACCGTTTGGCTCGGCACCGATGGTATGTACCTCAGCTCCCAGTTCTGCAAAAAGCTTCGGCGCCAGCTCATAAGCTGCTCCGTTTGCACAATCCAGTACAATTTTTAACCCTTCAAAAGAATGGCTAATTGTTGTTTTCAAGAACTCCAGATAATCGTAGCGGGAATGCTCGTCTACAACAACCGTTCCCAATCCGCCGCCAATCGGACGAGGCAGTTGGTCTTCTTTTGCATCCATCAGCTCTTCAATTTTCAATTCCGTTTCGTCTGTCAATTTAAAACCGTCGCCGCCAAAAAACTTAATGCCGTTGTCTTCAACTGGATTGTGTGATGCTGAGATCATTACACCAGCGTCAGCTTTCAATTGACGTGTGAGATATGCCACCCCAGGTGTCGAAACAATACCTAGACGAACCACATTAGCCCCAATGGACAGCAAACCGGCTACAAGAGCCGATTCCAGCATCAGTCCGGATATCCGTGTATCCATACCAATAACAACTGTCGGTTTCTCTACATTACCTGCTAAAACATATCCGCCGCAGCGGCCAATGCTATATGCCAGTTCGGCTGTAAGTTCCTGATTAGCAACGCCTCGTACACCATCTGTACCAAAATATTTCCCCATGTAAAATGACTCCCTTTTTTTGTCTAATAAATCTTGATTATTTACTACAGATAAAACATGTTATGGCTGACTGTTCTCCGAGGTTCCATTCGCAGAAGAATCTGCGCCGTTATGAGGATTTGTTTTATCCTCCGCAGCTGCGTTGTCCCCGGTCTTAGCGTCAGAGTCTCCACTTTGACTGCCTTGCCCCTCCTGTGGCCTCTCCTGCCCCTTTTCGCCACTACCAGAGGGGTTTGATTCATTCTCACTGTTCGGATTCGTTACAGCAGGCGTAGAAGGGCTCTCAATGTTGACCGTTGCCTTTAGTAGGCTAGCATTTCCGGCTTGCGTAATATATTTAGGCAAGCCTACTTTCAGAGTAACCTCGTGTTGACCAGCCGCGAGGCCACTTACATCTGCCACCAAACTAATATCATCATTGGTTAAATTGTTTACCATATCCTGCGGGCCCTTCACAGTAACATCCATCGTCTTGCCTGCGGGCGCTGTAACAGTCGCAGTCGCTCCATCTCCTGCACCTTGTAAAACGATTGGGATGCCTGACAGCGTCCGTTCCGTATCTGTGACTTCATTGGAAGGAACGACGGTCACCTGAATTTGTATTGACCCTGGCTCGATTTTATCAGAACCTGAGGGGGCTGCCAAATTAGCTTGAACTGCACGGGTCCCCGCTTCCGTAAATTGACTTAAATCCAATGTAGCCGTGACGTAAGAACTAAGGCTGCCCAATACATCCTGCGATGCATACACCGCCGCTTCTTTCACGTTTGCATTGACTTTAGAAAGCGCCAATCCGTCTGGCAACTCTCCGGAATAGACAATCTTAACAGGCACAGATTTTGCCTGCTGAGTTACCGGAATTTCAACGGAAACAGTGGATGGCTCAATGACCGCTCCTGTAAGTTCCTGTCCCTTTTTGTTATAAGCCTTCAGTTTTACACGCTTCTGTTCAAACTTTTCTGAGATGCCATCCGTATTAACAGCCCCCTGAACGGCAGTGACGGTACTCAACTGGCTTTTGGGCAAGGTAACCTTCACGGTTTGAGGAGCAATCACAGGCTTACCAAGCTGCAATCCCGCATCTGGATTTCCCTTAGGAACTATAGATACATTAAATGATTTCGTTTGTTTTTCCTCAATCGTCACTGTAACACGGTTAGGAGTCATAGATACCAATTCCACCCCGTCCGGTAAATCCGGTTCGAGTGATAATGTTTTAGTGCCTGCTCCTAAGCCGTTTAAGTTTAGCTTTGCCTGATAATTATCCGCGAAAAAGGAAGTCAGCACAGAGCGCTGTCCTCTAACTTCCATCTTTACATGGTCAGTATCCATGGTAGACAATACATATTTTGAATCATCCAGACCACTGGCCTGAATGGCCACATTATCAATCACTTTATTATTATAAGAAACGGTCAGCGTAGATGAAGGTGTACCTGTATCTAGATGGACCATTCCCCACAGCAGAACAGCAACCGCAAGCGCCAATATCTTGGAAATCGTATTATTGTTAATCCATTTGTCCATCATGAATTTCCACGGCCTCCCCTCCGATTCCAGAATGAGCCGCGTTTTTCCTTCAAAGACGGTGTTGGCCGCAACTCCTCATACAGCTTGGAGATTAGGGATTCTTCCTTAATGTCGCGCACGACCTGTCCATTAATGGCCAAAGAAATTTGCCCTGTTTCCTCTGAAACCACGACAGTTACGGCATCCGTTACCTCACTCACCCCAATCGCAGCCCGGTGACGGGTTCCCAACTCCTTGCTGATGAACGGATTTTCCGATAATGGCAAATAACAGGCCGCAGAAGCAATCTGTTTATTTTGAATAATCACCGCACCATCATGCAGAGGGGTATTAGGAATGAAGATGTTAATTAGCAGTTCAGAACTGACTACAGCCTGTGTCTTGATACCAGACTCTGTATATTCGTTTAGCCCTGTCTCACGCTCAAATACGACCAAAGCTCCTATTTTCCTACGTGATAAATAATTCAGCGCCTTAATCATTTCTCCGATTAACTTGTTAATTTCTTCATCATCCGCAGACGAACGCCCAAATAGTTTGCCACGCCCCAACTGTTCTAGTGCACGACGCAACTCAGGCTGAAAAATAATAAAGATAGCCACCACACCAAAGGTGAACATCTGGTTCATCAACCACTTGAGCGTATACAAATCAAACCAGGTGCTAACCGCCCAAATGACAACCAGAAACAGAATCCCTTTCAACAATTGAACTGCACGCGTTCCGCGAACAAGTAAAATAAGCTGATACATAATATAGGTTACGATCAAAATGTCGATAATATCTTTAATGGACTCTTTCCAAGTCAGGTCCGCAAAATAATCCAACATGCGCATGCCCCCGCAATTTTCTGTAGTGAGTGGGTGTAATATGTACACAGTATGCTCTCTCTATCTAGGTTATAACGATCAGGCTCACGTTGCAAGCTGTGTGACAAAAGAACCGCTAAAATCAGTAAAATACAGTACAATTCGCCAGCTTCATATACAAAAAAACGCCTTTTCCAGCGGAAAGAGGCGCTCGATATCGTCCTTGCCATTTCAAGCTTCTTTTATGGAGAAGAGGGTCCCCCGAATAAATCAGTAACCTTGTACCAAATCCAATCCAAGGTTTGATCAATACTTTTAACCTGTCCTGCAATATGAGCGGTGGACGCTTGATAATAAGAACCATCAATTACAGTTACATTTCCTTCCACATCGCCGTATACACGGGCTTCACCATTTTGCACTGTTAGATCTCCGGCAATGGATTTCCCTTCAGGCACAATCACAGTATCACCCTGAATAACGACTTGATCCAGTTGGCTTCCTTTGACTACCAATTGATGGTCCGTGCTAGAAAAGCTGGCCATGCTTGAGCATATAACAATAAGGAAGAAGGCAGCGGCTGTTACAGCGGGATGCCTTTTCACCCACGTCAGCATAGGCACCGCAGTCTGTCTTTTATGCGGTGGCAAAGCATTCATAATGCGAAATGTCAGCTCATCCGATACACACGGCACTTGATGATAGCGTGTACCGTAAAGCATCGCATCCGTCCGCTCCAGCTCTTTAAAACGCATGCGGCATTCCGGGCAGTCTAACAAGTGCTGTTCCAACTCATGTTTGTCCTGCTCAGACAGGTCGCCATCTAGATAGTCATGCATAAAAGAGACGGCTTGTTTGCAATCCATATGAGCCAATCCTTTCTAATATTCTTCCGTGTTTCTCAACATAACATGCTCCGGCTTAGAAACTTTGCTCATCTTACATACGTTACAACGAGCATTATGTTTCATAAAAACATCTACGCAGACTCTTTTCCTAGAATCTATGCGCATGATCTATAGCTTGTGCTCCAGTTTTTTGCGCAGAAAATCCCGGCCCCTGTGTACTCTTGTCTTAATCGTGGTGACTGGGAGATTGAGCACATCGCTGATTTCCTGTAAGGAAAGCTCCTGCAAGTACCGTAAAACCATAATCGTCCTATATTTATCCGGAAGGCTGTCAATGGCGTCATGAATTAAAGCCTGCGTTTCGGACAGAAGCGTACTCCCCTCAGGGGTAAGCTCTTCACTGGCGAGCATGGCGTACCCATCGACACCTTCCTGATCATTCATTTCAGCATCAAGTGAGTATGTAGGTTTTCTCCTTCGCAGACGATCAATGCACAGATTTGTAGCAATTCGATAAATCCAGGTTGAGAACTTCTGTCCATGATCGTATTTTTCCAAATTACGATACACACGCAAAAAAGTTTCCTGCACCAGATCCTCCGCCTCATGGCGATTACCTAGCATCCGGTAGGAAAGATGAAAAATCCGATCTTTATATAACTCGACTAACTCCGCAAAAGCTCGCTGATCGCCTTTCTGTACCAGCCTCACCAAGCGGCTTTCCATATTATCCACTCTATACTCCCCCAGACTTGCTGATGGGTTACTTACTACATGTTTATGATTATTCATCGTAGTTTAATTTTATCCGGAAATCAACTGTAGTATTGTTACTAACTGCAAGCACACCTGCCATCAATATACAAACAGCACAATCGGGCACCCCATGAGTACCCGATTGCCTGTATTCGTACAACCACACTATATCAGCCCGTATTTCTTAAGCCTGCGGCAATTCCGTTAATCGTCAACAATACCTCACGCAACATTTCAGTGTCATCACCGTTCTGATCCCGCAGCTCCCGTAGCTCACTTAGCAATTGAACCTGCAAGTAACTTAACGGATCGACATAAGGATTACGTAACCGGATAGATTCCTGAATAACCGGCACGTCGTCCAAAATCTCGGATTGTCCGGTTATTTTCAAAATCAACTCAGATGTCAGCTTGAACTCCGCTGAAATCTGCCCGAAAATACGCTGCCGAGCCTCTTCGTTATCCGACATCCCAGCGTATTCTTCTGCAATCAGTAAATCCGCTTTAGCGATTGCCATTTGCAGTGTATCAATAAGTGACCGGAAGAAAGCAGAGTCCCTAAACATCGTTTGCAGCACTTTAAGGTTATCCTCATTGTTTTGATAGAAGCTTTGCAAACCTGTTCCAGCCGCATACCACGCAGGTAATAAGTAACGGCTTTGTGTCCATGCAAAAACCCATGGAATGGCGCGCAAGTCCTCAAAACGTTCGCTGTTCTTACGCTTGGACGGACGAGATCCAATATTCAGCTCGCCCACCTCAGGCAACGGTGTAGATTCTTTGAAGAAGTTGAAGAAATCTGGATCTCGGAAAATCAAATCCTGATACTTATCCAGTGATACTTGGGAAATACGGGCGATAATCTCCTCCCAGCTCTCCTCAAACACTTCCTTCTTCCCGGAACGATGATATGCCACAGCCGTAATCAGCGCCGATGTTGCCTGCTCCAAGCTCCGGTACGCGATGCCTCTAAGCGAGTATCGGGATGATAGTACTTCGCCTTGCTCCGTAATCTTGATTCCGCCTCCAATCGTATGAGGAGGCTGAGCCAAAATACTGCGATTAAGTGGCATTCCACCACGACCCAGCGCACCTCCACGACCATGGAAAAACTTCACTTTTACGCCAAACTCATTAACTACTTCCGTAATGCTATTCATAGCGACCCGAAGTTCCCAGTTCGCTGTAACCACACCGCCATCTTTATTACTGTCCGAGTATCCCAGCATAATCTCCTGAAGCTGGTCCATCGCAGCCACAGATTGTCGATATACAGGCAAGTTCATCAATCTTCTCATAATATCGGGTGCAGCGTGCAGATCATCTATCGTTTCGAACAAAGGAACAGATTGCAGCGTACAGATAACAGTGCCATCCTTCTCGATGCGGAACAGGCCCACCTCTTTGGATAAGACCATAACCTCCAGTAAGTCACTGGCTCCCTGAGTCATACTGATCAAGTAGCTTGTAATGGACTGCTTGCCGAATTCCTCCTGAGCCAAATAAATCGTACGATATACGTCAAGACATTCCTGTGTGCTATCGCTATATTTTAAATACGGTGAAGTAATCGGACGAGGTTCATTCAGCAGCTTTTCCAGCAGATTTATTTTTTCTTCTTCTGACAGCTTACTGTAATCCGACACAATATTCATTTTAGAAAGAATTTCAGTCATCGCATTTTCATGTTCTTGACTATGCTGACGCACATCCAGCGTAGCTGTGTGAAATCCAAACAACTCTACCTGGCGAATCATCTTTTGAATATATGTGTTTGCTACATAATCGGCAAAATGATGACGCAGGCTGTTATCAATAACATTTAGGTCTGCAATGAGCTCTTCCGCAGAGTTATAACGCTCATTGGTGCCCTGTTTGCTTTCATCCAGGATGTTGTTCACTTTAGCAATCATAAATGCTAGTTTAATGCGATAAGGCTCTTTTTCGTTATGCCATACTTCCATCTTTTTAAGTGTAATGTGAGTACGGTCTTCTTCAATAGAAGCCAGCAGATCATCGGAAACTCGCACAATGCTGGTGCTGAAACTCAAGTAACCCATGAGTTCCTTTAACGTGTGCTGATATTCTCTCAAAGCCAACTTGCGCTGCATACGTAACGTTTCCCAAGTCACATGAGCTGTCACAGACGGATTGCCATCCCGGTCTCCACCGATCCAGGAACCAAATCTCAGATAAGTGGGTATGTGCCATTTTTGTTCGGGATAATATTTGTCCAAACATCGTTCCAATTCTTGGTATACATCTGGCAGTACATGAAACAAGGTCTCGTGAAAATAATACATTCCATTTCTCACTTCATCTAATACAGTTGGCTTGCGATCACGCAGCTCATCTGTCTGCCACAGCGTAATTACTTCGTTTAGCAGATTCTCCCGTACCTGTTCCCGCTCACGCAAGGTAAGCATCGGATTATCCAGCAGCATGACGTCCTCGGAAATGCGCTTGTGGATATCCAGAATTACTCGTCGTGTCGCTTCTGTAGGATGTGCGGTCATGACCAGCTCCAAAGAGAGCTCTTTCAGCAAGTTGCTAACGTCCTCAGCGGAGAAGCCCCCTTGTTTAAGCTCCTGAACGGAACTTTCAATGGAACCGGGCTGAACATCTTCACCAGCGGAATGCTCATAATCCCGCTTACGACGAATACGATGGTTTTGCTCAGCGATATTCACCAACTGAAAATAAATCGCAAACGCGCGAATAACCTGGTGACGAATATCCGTATCCAGTCCGCTGACCATTTGTTTGAAATTCTCATACAACTCCGGCTGATACCCGGCACGTAACGATTTACTTGTCTCACGTATTTTCTCCACGATATCCAAAAGTTCGTTGCCACCCTGATGAACCAAAACCTCACCAAGAATATTCCCTAGAAAACGAACGTCCCGCCGTAGCAGATTGTTGGATTGGTTTTTGTTAGCGGTTAACGTAAGCTCAGTCATGCTTTTCCCCCCATCTGATCTGTTCCACACCATATACAGTTGTAGCAAAGGTACGTATACACACGAAATTTGACACTTTCTTAACATCATACAATAAAAACGCATGAAAAGCTGCAAAATTTACAGTAAAAAATCATCTTTTTGAATTACTTCTTTCGAGAAAATATTGGATTGTTATGAATAAATATGAAATTAATAAATAGTAATGAATGTATACACTAGTGATGCGTGAAACATTATGCACAGTCTCTTATAAAGAGTGTGTTTTTAAAGGTACAAATTCATGCGACATAGTGTGTATATGTTTATTATTTGTTGACAAAGTCAACTCCATTAGCCTTCTATCCACAAAGATATACACAAATTAGCCATTTTCTCAGTGTTTCTAAGTATTTCCTCTTTAACACTTCGCTTTTTACCCACATAAATAAAGGGAAATGTGCACAACCCAAGAGCAACTGTTGAGTTATCACCATGAATTCGTACCATAATAGCTATAGGATTCCTATATTTAAAGGATTTGATCACGAAATTAGCCTTACTGCAGGAGAAAGGGGTACGTTAGAGGGGAAATACGGGATCTAGGTGTCAAAAGTAACAAGAGCCTATGTACAATATGCACAAGTCATCCCCAACTGTGCATGACAGGAGACATAATTGCACTAGCTTATATACATAGAAGTAAATGTAATGTGGACAAAATAAAAAGAAGCCTTTCGGCTTCTAGGTAATCGGTAAGCGGGTGATGGGAATCGAACCCACGCTATCAGCTTGGAAGGCTGAAGTTCTACCATTGAACTACACCCGCAAAATAGTATCGGGATGACACGATTTGAACATGCGACCCCCTGGTCCCAAACCAGGTGCTCTACCAAGCTGAGCTACATCCCGATATAATTTTTTAAAATATGGCGCGCCCTGAGAGATTCGAACTCCCGGCCTTTTGATTCGTAGTCAAACGCTCTATCCAGCTGAGCTAAGGGCGCAAATATGGAGCGGACGACGGGAATCGAACCCGCGACCCTCGCCTTGGCAAGGCGATGCTCTACCGCTGAGCCACGTCCGCAAAAACAAGATGCGCGTGGAGGGACTTGAACCCCCACGTCAAAGACGCTAGATCCTAAGTCTAGTGCGTCTGCCAATTCCGCCACACGCGCATGTAATACAATGGTGAGCCATGAAGGACTCGAACCTTCGACACCCTGATTAAAAGTCAGGTGCTCTACCAACTGAGCTAATGGCTCTTAATGGCTGGGGATATAGGATTTGAACCTATGCATGACGGAGTCAAAGTCCGTTGCCTTACCGCTTGGCTAATCCCCAATATGCATATGATTCACAATTCCCCAAGATTTCATCCAGGTAAGAGGATGAAAAATGGTGGAGGCTGAGGGGCTCGAACCCCCGACCCTCTGCTTGTAAGGCAGATGCTCTCCCAGCTGAGCTAAGCCTCCATAATATCCTATGACCCGTAGGGGATTCGAACCCCTGTTACCTCCGTGAAAGGGAGGTGTCTTAACCCCTTGACCAACGGGCCATCCTATAACAAGCTCTCAACCGGGTTCGAACCGGTGACCTCATCCTTACCATGGATGCACTCTACCTGCTGAGCTATGAGAGCAAATGGCTCCCCGAACAGGACTCGAACCTGTGACAACTCGATTAACAGTCGAGTGCTCTACCAACTGAGCTATCAGGGAATATTAATCATAAAGCTCTGCTTGGCGACGTCCTACTCTCCCAGGACCCTGCGGTCCAAGTACCATCGGCGCTGGAGGGCTTAACGGTCGTGTTCGGGATGGGTACGTGTGGAACCCCTCCGCTATCGCCACCAAACATGAATTTGCTGTGCAAATTCTCCCGTACGGTTATTCGGTTCATCACTTATCGTGTGAATGAATAGCCATGCGCTTGTATGTATTTCTACATACCTTCAAGGTTACACCCTGAAAACTGGATCCGAAACTCATTTGCGTTTTATTTTTAGGATAAGCCCTCGACCGATTAGTATTGGTCAGCTCCATGCATTACTGCACTTCCACCCCCAACCTATCTACCTCGTCGTCTTCAAGGGGTCTTACTAATTGGGAAATCTCATCTTGAGGGGGGCTTCACGCTTAGATGCTTTCAGCGCTTATCCCTTCCGTACATAGCTACCCAGCGGTGCTCCTGGCGGAACAACTGGTACACCAGCGGTACGTCCATCCCGGTCCTCTCGTACTAAGGACAGCTCCTCTCAAATTTCCTACGCCCACGACAGATAGGGACCGAACTGTCTCACGACGTTCTGAACCCAGCTCGCGTACCGCTTTAATGGGCGAACAGCCCAACCCTTGGGACCTACTTCAGCCCCAGGATGCGATGAGCCGACATCGAGGTGCCAAACCTCCCCGTCGATGTGGACTCTTGGGGGAGATAAGCCTGTTATCCCCAGGGTAGCTTTTATCCGTTGAGCGATGGCCCTTCCATGCGGTACCACCGGATCACTAAGCCCGACTTTCGTCCCTGCTCGACTTGTAGGTCTCGCAGTCAAGCTCCCTTCTGCCTTTGCACTCTTCGAATGATTTCCAACCATTCTGAGGGAACCTTGGGGCGCCTCCGTTACTCTTTAGGAGGCGACCGCCCCAGTCAAACTGCCCACCTGACACTGTCCTCGCACCGGATCACGGTACCAAGTTAGAACCTAGATACGATCAGGGTGGTATCCCAAGGATGCCTCCCTTCAAGCTGGCGCTCAAAGTTCAACGGCTCCCACCTATCCTGTACAGATCGTACCCAAATTCAATATCAAGCTGCAGTAAAGCTCCATGGGGTCTTTCCGTCTTGTCGCGGGTAACCTGCATCTTCACAGGTATTAAAATTTCACCGGATCTCTCGTTGAGACAGCGCCCAAGTCGTTACGCCATTCGTGCGGGTCAGAATTTACCTGACAAGGAATTTCGCTACCTTAGGACCGTTATAGTTACGGCCGCCGTTTACTGGGGCTTCGGTTCATAGCTTCGCCCGAAGGCTTACCACTCCCCTTAACCTTCCAGCACCGGGCAGGCGTCAGCCCGTATACTTCGCCTTGCGGCTTCGCACAGACCTGTGTTTTTGCTAAACAGTCGCTTGGGCCTTTTCACTGCGGCCCCCTCGGGCTATTCACCCTACCGAGGCACCCCTTCTCCCGAAGTTACGGGGTCATTTTGCCGAGTTCCTTAACGAGAGTTCTTCCGCGCGCCTTAGAATTCTCTTCTCGCCTACCTGTGTCGGTTTGCGGTACGGGCACCTTCTCCTGGCTAGAGGCTTTTCTTGGCAGTCTGAGATCATGACCTTCGCTACTACAATTTTCGCTCCCCATCACAGCCCAGCCTTACGATGTGCGGATTTGCCTACACACCAGCCTCACTGCTTAGACGGACATCCATCAGTCCGCGTCACTACCCTACTGCGTCACCCCATCGCTCATAACGGATTACGGTGGTACAGGAATTTCGACCTGTTGTCCTTCGACTACGCCTATCGGCCTCGCCTTAGGTCCCGACTTACCCTGAGCGGACGAACCTTCCTCAGGAACCCTTAGGCTTTCGGCGGATCTGATTCTCACAGATCTTTTCGTTACTCATACCGGCATTCTCACTTGAA
>NZ_CP182500.1:5320000-6105623 GCF_048282685.1 Paenibacillus sp. JJ1722
GTAAACAAGCACTTCGATGAAAGGGGCGTTATTAACCATGAATTCTTTTTTCTATGTATTGAACGGTAAAAAAATCAAACGATTCTTAATCGTAATGGCTGCAGCCGTCTTTACTGTTGGAGTCATTTATGTAGAAACCGATAATGTTACGGTTTTTTCCGAGGAAGCACCAACCGCTATTTATAGTGTACCCACGGACAAAAAGCTGATCGCTCTCACCTTTGATATTAGTTGGGGTGATAAGCGTACTGCCCCCATCTTAAAAGTCCTTGAGGATAAAAAAGTGACTAAGTCCACCTTTTTTCTTTCTGCCCCTTGGAGTAAAACACATCCAGAGCTTGTGAATCAGATTAAAGAAAGTGGATTTGAGATCGGCAGTCATGGCCATAAACACGAAAATTACAGTAGCTTAAGCGATGAAGATATTCGTAAGCAGATTTCCATTGCTCATACCACATTAACCGAACTGACGGGACAGTCCCCGAAGTTGATCCGTATGCCTAATGGCGACTTTGATAAAAGGGTCCTTCAGGTTGCCGGCACTTTAGGCTACAAAACCATTCAGTGGGATACAGATTCCCTGGACTGGAAAAACCCTGGTACTCAGGTCATAATCGACCGTGTTGTAAATAAAGCGCATCCTGGCGATATCGTCCTTCTGCATGCCAGTGATTCCTGTAAACAAACACATGAAGCCTTGCCCGTCATTATCGACAAGTTGCGCGCACAAGGCTATGAATTCGTGACTGTATCTGAACTGCTTCAACAGGGTACAGTAAAAGGCAAAGAGGTACGCGATCAGGCACTGGGTCTTTAAGGAGTTATTTTACATCGTTCTCAGCTAAAAACCAAAAGCAAATCGACATATTTCTCCGCATTCATCCGCATACTATCCACATTCATGATGAAGGAGGAATACGGCCATGAATTGGACTCGTTTGCGATTTGTTAGCACGGTATGCGTACTGGGCGTTGCACTGAGTGGCTGCGGCTCGGATCAGGGTTCTGCGCCCCCCCAGAACAGTTATAAAGAGATGAAAACGATGGTTGTCGATATCTTGAAAAGCGATGACGGAAAAAAAGCCGTAGAAGAGGCTTTAACCGGGGAAAGCACTTCAAAAGAAGGACAATCCGGTCAAAGCAGTGAAGAGGGTGGGGCTGGTGGTGGATCTGGTGGCAGCATGGGAATGAAAATGCTTATGCCCATGCAATCGGCTGAACAGATGAAGATCGCAGTCAAAGATACTTTGGTATCACCTGAATATAAAAAAGAAATCGAAAAAATTATGACTGATCCGCGTTTTGCCGGAGAATTTGCCAAAGCCATCAACAGCCAAAGCAAACAGCTTCATATGCAACTCATAAAAGACCCTTCTTATCAAAAATCAATTGAAGCGATGCTTAAGTCGCCAGAACTGACCAAGATGTATATGGACTTAACTAAAACTCCTGAATATCGCAAACAATCTATGACAGTCATGCATGATGCCATGCAGAATCCGATTTTTCGGCTTGAAGTCATGAATTTACTTAAAACTGTCGTACAAGAGGAACTCCAACCTAAGGTTGAGAAAAAAAGCGGTGAGCAAGGTGGCTCTGCTGATCAGAAGCAAGATGGTGGTGGTGGAGGCGAAGGAGAACAAGGTGGAGGCCAATAATAAAAAGGCTGGTTCAACAACCAGCCTTTTTTTCTTATTCAAATTCCGCGTGCAACGTCGTAATTTGAGCAGCAATATCATTGTAAATTTCCCCTGTCGCCGACTCGGATTTATATACGGATGGAGAAAAGTCGGCTTCTGAAGGGTGATTGTCTGGGATACCCAGCGGAATTTGCGCCAGCAGCTTCGTATGAAGGGTATCTGCCAGCATAGCCCCGCCACCGCGTCCAAAAACATAGTCCTTTTCTCCGGTGGAGGATACATAATAGGACATGTTCTCCACAACACCAATGACCTTATGATCTGTTTGGAGCGCCATAGCCCCTGCACGTGCAGCTACAAAAGCTGCAGTTGCATGTGGGGTAGTGACAATGATTTCTTCACTCTGCGGAATCATTTGATGTACGTCAAGCGCTACATCGCCAGTCCCTGGTGGTAAATCGAGTATCATATAATCCAGTTGTCCCCATTCAACATCACTAAAAAACTGTCTGAGCATTCTCCCCAGCATGGGACCTCTCCAAATCACCGGATTGTTCTCTCTGACAAAGAAGCCCATAGACATGATTTTGATACCGAATCGCTCCACCGGCTGAATGATACCATCTTCGACAGAAGGAACCTCCTCCACCCCGATCATATCCGGCACGCTAAATCCATAGATATCCGCATCAATTAAACCCACACGCTTCCCCTGTCTAGCTAAAGCAGCAGCCAAATTTACAGCTACTGTCGATTTTCCGACACCACCTTTTCCGCTTGCAATGGCAATAAACCGGACGCCAGATGCTGGGCTAAGCAGCTCATGTTCTTCCATACCGACAGCATGTCCTTTGGTCAAAACCGGGTCAGCGGCTTCCTCGGTATTCTCCACAGCTTGAATTGCGGACTTTTCATGCTCAGATGCCTCACGAATACGAATATGGACGTGGCTTAATCCCGCCTCTTCTAACGTCTGCCGGATTTCCCGCTCCAGTTCTGCACACGTTTCTTCCTGGCTATTCAGACTAATAGCGGTCAAGGATACCCGATCCTCTTTAACAACCACATCCCGAATAAAATGGAGATCGACTAGACGGCGTCCTGTTTGAGGCTCCCGCACTTGTTGAAGTAGCTCTATAACTTGCTCTCTTGATTGCATGAATTATCAGCACCTCTGCTTTAATGAATTACGGAGTGGTAAACACTTACAGTATACCACTATCTGGCCTCAGGTGCTGGTGAGATCCCCTTTTCCCCGGCACTGTAACGCAAAATCCCCTTATATATGGACGCCGCCACCCGCCTTTGATAGTTCACGTCACTTAGTCGTCTGGCTTCCTCTGGATGGGACAAAAATCCGACTTCTACAAGGGCTGATGGCATTTTGAGAGCTTTCAATAAATAAACTGTGTTCACGGTCTTAGCTACTCTATTCGTGTTTTCCAAGTTACGCTTGATCTCTTCCTGAATTAAGGACGCCAAATTCTCGTTATCTGCATGGTTAGGGACGAAAAAGGTCTGTGCTCCACTCCAACGGCTCGACGGGATACTGTTCATATGAATACTTAGAAAGAGGTCTGCTTTCTGCTCCTCAATTATACGCACACGCTGCTTCAAATCCTCCGTTTTCCTTCTGGCGTAACCTTTCGTTTCTTGCTGCGCCAGGTCGCGGTCATCCTCACGTGTCATGACAACAACAGCACCTGCTTGCTGCAAATAATCCCGCAAATAAAAAGCGATTGCCAGATTAATATCCTTTTCAATAATTCCTTCTTTGCTAACCGCCCCTCCATCAGGCCCTCCGTGTCCAGCATCTAGGGCAATTACTTTACCAGTAAGGGGTAAACTCCAATGGGTCCAAGCTCTCGAAGCAGGTATCTCATACAATGCCAGTGTAATAAATAGAACGGCGAGACAACAGCCCAACAGCATTTTTTGCAACGTCCGATAGCGAATCCACAGTGTAACCTCGTTTTTACGATTATTTTTTTGCATAACAAAACGCCTCCGTCCTATACAGATACTAATAATCTATATGGGACGAGGCGTGTAGATAGTACAACTCAGGCATGAACAAATTCTTTCATACCTTCAATCAGCACTTGAGCGACTTCTGGTCGTGTAAATTCAGGTGGCGGGCAAACCCCAGAGCGCAACAATTCCCGTACCTTGGTGCCCGAGAGCGTTAAATGATGCTCCTTGGGATGTGGGCATGTTTTACTTGAGGCCATATTTCCACATCGGGTGCAATAAAAGCTGTGTTCAAAGAACAATGGAGTAATCGCCAGCTCTTCAGGTGTAAAGTGCCTGAAAATTTCCTGTGCTTCGTAGGTACCATAATAGTCTCCTACACCGGCATGATCCCTTCCAACAATAAAATGGGTGCAGCCATAGTTCTTTCGCACAATAGCATGGAAAATGGCCTCTCTAGGACCCGCGTATCGCATGGCAGCAGGAAATACCCCCAGAAAAGTCCGATCAGCCGGATAATAATTGTCCAACAGCACCAGATAGCTCTTCATACGCACATCTGCCGGAACGTCATCTGACTTGGTTTCACCAACGAGTGGGTTTAGAAACAAAGCATCCACAATCTCCATCGCGCTTTTTTGAATGTACTCATGTGCCCGGTGTACCGGATTTCGTGTTTGAAATCCGACTACTGTTTTCCAGCCTTTTTCTGCAAAATAGTCGCGTGTCTGTGATGGTGTATAGTAAAACTCACTAAATTGTGTGGGCTCCGGCCGATTCAGCACTTGCACACATCCACCAACATACGTAGCAGGTCGATCTAACAGTTTTTTTACGCCAGGATGAGCCGGGTCATCCGTCTTGAATACTCGTCTGGCTTCCTCAGCCTGATCTACCTGATAAATACTTTCAATATCAAGTACAGCATAAATAGTACCGTCTGTTTCACCCACCAAAGCCACCTGCTGACCTAATTTCAATTCACTGGCTACACTTTCTGCAACTGCAAGAGTAATGGGAATACTCCAGACTGTACCATCGGCAAGACGCATATCTGTTACCACCGACCGATAATCAGATTCATTCATAAACCCCGTCAAAGGAGAGAAAGCCCCCACTCCAATTAAATCCAGATCAGAAATGGTCCATGAGTTTACACGGATTGGGAACAATTCCTCTGCGGCCTGCAAAAGTGCTTTTTGCTTCGGTCCTGTAATGATTTTATCAACAAGTGTTCCGCCATGCGGAAGAATTGCAGTCATAATGCACTTCCCTTCTCTTCAGTAAATATGACTCATAGCTACCTGAATACCATTTTATTGATGGAGCCCACACTCCGTTTTCTCATTGCCTGACCAGCGACCTGCACGAGGATCTTCACCTGGTAGGACCTCACGGGTACATTGCTCACAACCGATACTGGGATAATTGCGATCATGCAATGGATTATACAGCACTTCATGAGTACGGATATAGTTCCATACATCCTCGGATGTCCAGCTTGCCAAGGGGTTAAATTTAACGAGTCCAAACTTTTCGTCATACTCTACCTTTTTTGAATTCGCACGGGTAGGGGCCTGATCCCGGCGAATACCGGTAATCCATGCATCGTATTGTGACAAAATACGTGTCAGCGGCTCAACTTTGCGTATACCACAACATGTGTTTGGATCTGTTTTCCACAGTTCCTCTCCATGTTCAGCCGCTTGCTCTTCAGGAGTAATTAAGGGAGAGACCCTAACAAAATCCAAGTTATATCTGGCTTTCATCTGATCTCGCGTATCATAAGTTTCTTGAAAATGAAAGTCGGTGTCCAAGTAAAAAATGTCGGTGGAAGGGCTAATTTTTTGAAGCATATCTACTAGTACTACATCTTCTGCTCCGAAGCTACAAGCAAAGGTAAGATTGGGAAATGTAAGAACAGCATACTGGATAATTTCCTCTGGCGTAGCCTCTTCCAGTTCAATTGCCTTGACTCTAATCAACGCTTCTTTCTCCAATAAATTCATTATCAATGCGCCTCCATATGAAGATTCATAAATAAGTGTCACTCCAATACCGACTAAACTAATAAGATTAAATACAGTATAAAACTTTCACAATCATTGTCAATCCACGGCAAAATGTCCTGATGCAAGCATTTATCCACCTAAATTTGCAGGAATGTTGCTCTGTCAGCATTCTTTAATGCTTTCTTGCGTATCCAACCAAGTTCATTGGCTTTATATAAAATATTCTTATACCAAACACTTGAAAATGGTCCATAGGCTCTTTGGTTACTAAAAATAACTAGTGTAGCTGAAGGTATGCTTGAATGGAGGCTTTTTACGTCAACAAAGACGGCTTGTTCTCTACTCTGCCGAAGACAAAGGCGTACCACCAGTACGCTTTTAAACAAAGGGCTTTCTTATATAACATTATATGGGAATAGTTTGGTCCTTGAAGGAATACATCCTATAGTTTTGACTTTGGAAGAGCAAGCCGAACGTGCGGATAAGCATTTTTTTGACAACCTACCTTGCTACGCAAAATTACTTAGTTGAATGATTTCTATAGCCAAAATGTATTATTGTACTATACATATGCTTGTGGATCTTCTGAGTGAAATGCTTTAGAGGCATCTAGGAGCAGCGTATCCTAATCTTGGCCTAGTGCGCGGCAGCCATCGATAATGCTGAACAGCTTTGGGTTGCTTGATCAAGCAAGAATCATCTGTAGAAGAAAGCAACATCGTTTCTGAATCTAAGATTATCGAAGGGTGCTAACCGAGGGAATTGAAAATAACTTTAGGTTCCAAAGCTCTTATTTTGCATTCCAAAGATGAAGTCCGTATATGGACGAGTTCAGATGAGGGCAAAGGTAAAATAGACTTTACTCGAATTTTTTAGCCAGATGAAACCCACTATACTTTTCTGGAGCTCTGGCATCACCGATGCTTTCATTGTGGAAATTAAAAAGAAATGACTGCGCGCTGAACTCTTGTTATGCCTTTATCCCATCCTAAAGCGCTTGTAGAGGCAATTCCCGAGGAATTGATCCACTGGGACACAAGCAAGACTCTTATCGCTACTGGAAGCCTATTTAAAGCCTGTCATCAAGGAGGGTCAATTTTATGAGGGTAGACACAGTCGGACAATACAGGGTGCTCCCAGTTATAGTTTGGAGCGATTGCTGTGTAGACTATTTCCATTACCAGTAACATGTAAATCGCCGTTGCCATTGCAGTAGCCTAGAAAGCGGACAGTGCTAGGCTAAGGAGCGTCCTTCTCTCAGTGCACACAAATAAAAAGAGGTATTCCTTGCCGTATCCCTAGCTACGCCCAAAACAACTGTACAAGAGGCATAGACAGTACCAGCCAGAACATATCAAGGGACTTTACATAAACAACTGAAAGCAAAGTATCTCGTGAAACAGCACTTAGCAGAGAATATTAAGATGAGGCTAATTTGATAGTCGAACATTATATTTTAGTCACAGGTTATAAACATTACAGAATAAACTCCGTGTAAATAGCAAACTGTATTTGTGTATAACAATATCGTCTTCAATTACATCGTGGATAACTTTTCGTGTTCCATGCATTTGCATGCGGTTATTTATGTATTCGCAGAAACATGCTGAAGCCCATGAATTTTAGAGTAGGTCTACTTATCCACATGTGGATAATAATCAGGAAATGACTAAATAAAAAAGAACCCTTTCCATAAGGAAAAGGTTCTTCTGTATTCGAAATATTAACGTTTCGAGAACTGTGGTGCACGACGAGCGGCTTTGAGACCGTATTTTTTACGTTCTTTCATACGTGGGTCACGAGTCAAGAAGCCTGCTTTTTTCAAAGCTGGACGGAATTCCGGATCTGCTTTCAACAGAGCACGGGAAATACCGTGGCGAATTGCGCCGGCTTGACCAGAGATACCACCACCATGAGCGATAACGAGTACGTCATAGCTGCCAACTGTTTCTGTCAGGTTCAGTGGTTGTTTTACGATCAGTTTGAGAGTTTCCAAACCGAAATATTCATTAATATCACGCTTATTGATGACAATGCGTCCTTCACCCGGTACGAGACGAACACGAGCTACCGAATGTTTACGACGACCTGTCCCATAGTATTGTACTTGTGCCATGAAACTGTCCTCCCTTTTAATTATCCGCGAAGTTCGTAAACTTCAGGTTTTTGTGCTGCATGTGGATGCTCAGTGCCTCTGTAAGCTTTAAGTCTCAGCTTCATTTTCTCGCCTTGACGAGTTTTAGGAAGCATACCGTGAACAGCCAATTCCAACATACGCTCAGGCTTGTTCTTAACCATTTCTTGTGCAACCGTTACTTTCAGACCACCCGGATGCAGGGAGTGACGGTAGTATTTCTTGTTCTCCATTTTTTTACCGGTCAATACGATTTTTTCCGCATTGATTACAACAACAAAATCACCTGTGTCCACATGTGGTGTAAATTGTGGCTTGTGTTTGCCGCGAATCAACGCAGCCGCTTCGCTTGCCAGACGGCCGAGCGTTTTGCCTTCGGCATCAATGATGTGCCAGTTGCGCTCAACTTCATTTGGCTTCGCCATATACGTAGTACGCATGAAAAGTATCCTCCTTAAGTTCGTTAACAGAAATCATCATTTATCTTCGTTCGTTAAGTTGCTGCATTATTGATGGATTAGATGTTAATTTAAAGTGATTATCTTAATTGGGGCTGTGGGAAAGCCATTAAGAAAACACAACTTTTATATTACAGGATAACCATCAATTCCGCAAGGGTAAAATCAATGTTTTTTGATGTTTTCGTCGTACTCTACATTCCAGAGCGTTAAAGCGTGTCCAACGGCCGTAGGTCCGGCCTTTGAACGATTTTTCGCCTCTAAAATGGAAGGAATATCATCCGACGATTTTTTGCCTTCTCCCACTTCCAGCAAAGTACCCATAATAATCCGAACCATGTGCTGCAAAAATCCGCTACCTGTAATATAAGTATGGATAATTCCCTGATCATCCGAGTCCGGACGTGAAAAGGAATGGTCTACTGTCATATAGGCTTCGTAAATAGTGCGAACATGATTCGTCTTTTGGGAACGTCGAGATGCGAACGAAGTATAGTCAAAGGTGCCAACTAAATGAGCTAACCCTTCCTCCATCGCTCTTACATCCAGACTCGTTGGATGATGGGCCTGTGTACGACGGTGAAAGATGTCCGGAAACCGGTTCGCATTAATACTGTACCGATATGTCTTCCGCTTCGCCATGCGGCGTGCATGAAAGGACAGTGACACCTCTCTCGCATCCGTAACGATGATATCACGAGGCAACCAGGCATTAAGTGCCAGACACCAGCGCTGTAACGGAATCGGCGATTCAGTGTGAAAATTGAATACCTGCCCGTATGCATGTACACCTGCATCTGTACGGCCTGAGCCTGTAATTTTAAGACGCTCGCCCGTCAATGAGTAAATAGCATGTTCAAGGCAGTCCTGAATGGTGTTACCGTTAGGCTGCGTCTGAAAGCCATCATAGTGGGTTCCGTCATAGTTCACCTTCATGCACAAGTTCCGCATGCTTCTCACACCTTTGTAGGGGTAGTCTCTGGCCTTGCAAGGAATAACCGAACATAACAAAGGAGAAGCCCCTCAAGGACTCCTCCAAGAGAAAAAAAGGGTTGTTCAGAATCAAGCCGATTCTGTCCACCCTTCCCTCATCTTCGCCTGTTTACGCGCGGTCAACCAATTCCAGATATACCATTGGAGCGGCGTCGCCACGACGAGGTCCCAATTTCAGGATACGAGTGTATCCACCTGGACGCTCAGTGTAACGTGTAGCCAATTCGCTAAACAGCTTTTGGATTGCATCCTGCTCACCATCCAAAGTTTCACGGCGAACGAACGCAGCCACTTGACGACGTGCGTGCAGATCTCCTTTTTTCGCTTTGGTGATCAGTTTTTCAGCAATAGAACGAACTTCTTTCGCTTTAGCCTCAGTAGTTTGGATACGCTCATACAAGAACAGATCGGTTACCAAATCACGAAACAAAGCTTTACGGGCACTGGAGTTACGGCCCAATTTTTGGTATGCCATGTAATTTCCCCTCCTTCACAAAAACGTTGCTGTACTATTCTTCCGTACGAAGTCCTAAACCAAGTTCCTCGAGCTTCTCTTGTACTTCTTCCAAAGATTTGCGACCCAAGTTACGGACCTTCATCATATCTTCTTCAGATTTAGTCGTGAGTTCTTGTACCGTATTGATACCAGCGCGCTTAAGGCAGTTATAGGAACGGACGGAGAGATCCAGCTCTTCGATCGTCATTTCAAGAACTTTTTCTTTCTTGTCTTCTTCTTTTTCAACCATAATTTCAGCATCTTTTGCCTCGTCCGTGAGACCCACGAACAACATCACATGCTCGGTCAAAATTTTGGCTCCAAGGCTCACTGCTTCCTCGGGACGAATACTTCCGTCAGTCCAAACCTCAAGTGTCAGCTTGTCATAATTCGTAACCTGGCCGACACGCGTATTTTCTACGCCGTAGTTCACGCGTGCAATCGGAGTGTAGATGGAGTCGACGGGAATGACGCCGATCGGCTGGTCATCACGTTTGTTCCGATCCTGCTTAACGTAACCGCGACCGCGATTGGCAAAAATACGCATGTGAAGTCTCGAACCCGGTCCGAGCGTAGCAATGTGAAGATCCGGATTAAGAATTTCCACATCACTATCCGCACGGATATCTCCTGCCGTTACAACTCCTTCGCCTTCCGCATCGATTTCGAGTACTTTCTCTTCATCCGAGTGGATTTTAAGCGATAAAGCTTTCAAGTTCAGAATGATCTCCGTTACGTCTTCCTTCACACCGGGAACCGTTGCAAACTCGTGCAGAACCCCATCGATCTGAACCGATGTGACTGCTGCCCCCGGTAACGAGGATAACAGAATACGGCGAAGCGAGTTTCCCAGCGTCGTACCGTATCCGCGTTCCAGCGGTTCTACTACGAATTTTCCATAGGTGCCATCATCATTGACGTCAACCGTCTCAATTTTCGGCTTTTCGATTTCTATCACTGCAATATCCCTCCTTCAAAACGTCGCTCCTATATGAAACATTCACCTTATCCATAGTCTATCATGCAGTATACCTAAACATCCATTCTTGGCAGTTTGTGCCGGATCTATACTACACGCAGAGGAGAAATCTCATTAGACGCGACGACGTTTTGGAGGACGGCATCCGTTATGAGGTACCGGAGTTACGTCTTTGATCAGGTTAACTTCCAAACCAGCAGCTTGCAAAGAGCGGATTGCTGCTTCGCGACCTGCACCAGGTCCTTTAACCATGACTTCGACAGTTTTCATGCCGTGTTCCATAGCAGCTTTAGCAGCAGTTTCTGCGGCCATTTGCGCTGCAAATGGAGTAGATTTACGGGAACCACGGAATCCCATGCCGCCTGAGCTGGCCCAAGAGATTGCGTTACCGTGTGGATCTGTGATCGTAACGATCGTGTTGTTGAACGTGGAACGGATGTGTGCCACGCCAGTTTCGATATTTTTACGGTCACGGCGTTTTGTACGTACAACTTTTTTCGGTTTAGCCATTGAATGTTATCCTCCCTTCTTATTTCTTTTTGTTCGCTACAGTCCGACGAGGACCTTTACGGGTACGAGCATTAGTTTTAGTACGTTGTCCGCGAACAGGCAACCCACGACGGTGACGAACACCACGGTAGCACCCAATCTCAGTCAGACGTTTAATATTCAAGGAAATTTCACGACGCAGATCGCCTTCTACTTTAACTTCTTTGTCGATCGTTTCACGTAATTTGCTCACTTCATCTTCAGTCAAATCACGAACACGCGTGTTTGCACTGATGCCTGTTTCCTTCAAGATTTTCTGAGAAGTCGTTTTACCGATTCCGAAAATGTAAGTCAAGGCGATCTCAACGCGTTTGTCACGTGGCAAATCCACACCAGCTATACGAGCCATTTTACGCTACACCCCCTTCTATTAACCTTGTTTTTGTTTGTGTTTCGGATTTTCGCAAATAACCATTACGTTCCCTTTGCGGCGAATGACTTTGCATTTTTCGCAAATAGGTTTTACAGAAGGTCTTACCTTCATGTTGATTACCTCCTCCAAGCTTTACCCTGGTAAAACTCGCTTCGTGAACATTCACATCGTTTTGCCGAGCAAAACAAGTTTTTTAAATGACATACGTTTAATAAAAACCTGCATGAATTACTTGCGGTACGTTATACGGCCTTTGGTTAAATCGTAAGGCGATAACTGTACAACCACCTTGTCGCCTGTCAAAATACGGATAAAGTGCATCCGCAGCTTTCCGGAAACATGAGCAAGAATTTGATGACCGTTCTCCAGCTCTACCTTGAACGTAGCGTTCGGCAGTGGCTCGATTACCGTACCTTCAACCTCAATGACATCTTCTTTGGCCAAAGTCAGTCTCCTTTCTCTTCAGCTTGGTATTCGGACGAGTCCAGGAAAGTTTTCACTGCATGGCGCAGCTTTCCATTCGTCACCCGACCGCTTTCGTTTAAACTGTTTACAATCTCGCTACTAATCTTTGGCTGAGGCACCAAATGAAGAACATTTTTCTTCTTCGCTTGATCAAACTTTCGTTTATCCCCATCCGCAATATATACAAACCTGCTATCTGCTACTGAAACGACAACCGCAATCTGTCCGGCACCTCTGCCTTTCAGAATCTTCACCAGCTGACCGATTTGCAGGTTTCCTTGCTGAATCATTACAATCACCTACGCACTCAGTTTCGTGAAAATGTCCATGCCGCCCGTTTCGCACGTCACCGCTTGCTCGTTATGAGCACATGAGGTTACGTTCATCGTAACGACCGTCCAGTTGTCTTCCAGCGTCCCTACATGGTGAGAACCTATCTGAATCATTAATTCAATAGCCAGCCCAATGCCGGTTTTCAGCCTCGGCCCCTGCTCAGGAATACCACGGTTTGGATTCTCAATATATTGCTGAATGGCATGCGACATTGTAAACTGGCGAGTTTTCGCGATGATATCGCCTTTGTTTAACTTGCGTTTGCCGGGAAATCCGTGCACCAGTTGTTCGTTGACTGAAGCGCAAATGCTAGCAGGAAAACCGTTATAACCTTTAAAAGACGGCACAGCTCCCTGACTGCGAATATACCGATCAGCTAAATGATCAAGTTCACCGGTCGTAATACCGGGCTCGATGTGTCCTGCTAAGAGATGATCCGTTTCCGTATCTATTCTCTTAGCTTTCCTCATAAAGCTTGATTCCGTCCCCGACTTGCAAATGATCATTACAGCTAACCCCGCAACAAGGACACGATATTTTGGGAAACCACATCAATATCCTGTTCTCCGTCAATATGACGCAGAAGATTCTGGTTCTCATAAAACGTGAGGAGTGGTGCTGTTTTATTACTATATTCGTCAAGTCGTGTTCTTACGCTATCTTCATTATCGTCAGGACGCTGATAGAGTTCCCCACCGTCTTTATCGCAAATGCCTTCAACCTTAGGAGGATTAAAGACAATATGATAGCTAGTTCCGCAGCTTTTACAAACCCGCCGTCCTGTGATTCGTGCCAACAAGTTGTCACTATCCACTTTCAGGTTGATGACGTCATCTAGCTTCGTATTCAAACGACCCAAAATTTGATCCAAGGCTTCAGCTTGAGCCAAAGTTCTTGGAAAACCGTCCAGCAAGAACCCTTTCTTGCAATCTGGCTGTTGTAGCCGTTCTTCAACGATACCGATTGTTACGTCATCCGGAACAAGTTCACCCTTGTCGATATATTCTTTAGCTTTAATGCCAATAGGTGTTCCCTGTTTCATCGCTAGGCGAAAAGCATCACCTGTCGAGATATGAGGAATGCCGAATTCCTTCACAATGACATCTGCTTGTGTACCTTTACCAGCCCCCGGAGGGCCCATGATCAAAATATTCACAATCTGTCACTCCTCAAGACGACCCCTACACAAGAAACAGCACAAAAGGTGCCGGTAAGCATGCGAACATCCTAAGCCGGTACCTATTGCCTATTTGTTGATGAAGCCTTTGTAATGGCGTTTGATCAGTTGGCTTTCGATTTGCTTCATTGTATCCAATGCTACACCAATGATGATGAGCAATGAAGTACCGCCAATTTGCACGGAACGAGGCAAGCCCGAAAGCGAACCGAAGAATACCGGCAAAACGGATATGACTGCCAGAAACAAGGCTCCTGTCATTGTCAAACGTGACATTACTCGTGTCAAGTATTTCTCCGTGGCTTTACCCGGGCGAATTCCCGGAATATAACCGCCGTTTTTCTTCATATTGTCGGCCATTTGCTGCGGATTCATCTGTACAAAGGTATAGAAGAATGTGAAACCGATAATCATTACGACATACAAAACCATGCCCAGCGGCTTGTCATAATACAAGTAAGTGGTAACCCACTTAGCCCAAACATGATCTGCCCAGAAACTCGCAATAATTGTCGGGAATTGCAGCAATGATACCGCAAAGATTACCGGAATAACGCCTGCCGCATTAATTTTCATCGGAATATGCGTATTCTGGCCACCGTACATTTTGTTGCCAACTACACGTTTCGCGTATTGTACCGGGATTTTCCGAATACCTTGCTGGATGTAGATAACACCAACAATAATCAGAACAATCACCAGGGCAATTATAATTGCCTTCAGAATATTCATAAACAGCTGATCTGCCTGAATAAACTGAGATTCTACAACCGTCCGAATATGTCTTGGAATACCCGCTGCAATCCCTGCGAAGATAACAATAGAGATACCATTGCCGATTCCCTTTTCGGTAATTTGCTCACCGAGCCACATAAGGAACGTAGTTCCTGCTGTAAGCACAATGGCAATGACCAGATAATCTGCAAAAGTGGCTCCTGGAATCATCGCTGCACCGTACAGTCGATTAAAGCCAATCGACGTTCCGAATGCTTGAATCAGGCCAAGTATTACCGTACCATAACGCGTAATTTGAGCCAACTTCTTTTTACCATGCTCTCCTTGTTTAGCCCATTCCGCAAGTTTCGGAATCACGTCCATTGACAGCAACTGTACAATGATGGACGCTGTAATATATGGCATAATCCCGAGGGCGAAGATCGAAAACTGATACAATGCGCCCCCTGAGAAGGTGTTAAGGAGTCCAAACAACTCGCTTCCTGCCTGATCCTGAGAAGTAAAGACTTGCTTGTTCACGCCGGGAACCGGCACAAAGGAGCCAATACGATATACAAAGAGTATAAACAGGGTGAACAGGATTCGGGTTCTAAGATCCTCAACCCGCCATATATTTTTCAGGGTCTTGAACATTAGATCACCTCGGTTTTACCGCCGGCAGCTTCAATTTTCTCTACCGCAGATTGAGAGAACTTGTTCGCTTTAACTGTCAATTTTACAGTGATTTCACCGTTACCCAGAATTTTGATTCCGGATTTAGCGTTTTTCACAATGCCATTGTTCAGCAAAAACTCAGGGCTTACTTCTGTACCCGCTGCAAAACTGTTCAAATCTTCGATATTCAAAACCGCATACTCTTTACGAGTAGGATTTACGAAACCGCGTTTAGGCAAGCGACGATACAGTGGGTTTTGACCACCCTCGAAGCCCGGACGTACACCACCGCCGGAACGAGCGTTTTGACCTTTATGACCACGACCAGAAGTTTTACCCGTACCGCTACTAGGACCACGACCCAAACGTTTACGTTCTTTGCGGGAGCCTGGAGCTGGGGAAAGCTCATGTAACTTCATCGTTCGTTGCACCTCCTTGATTATTGTTAAAATACTTTATTTCTTAAGCCTCAATTTCTTTAACAGAAACCAAATGGCTAACTTGATTAATCATCCCGCGAATAGCTGCATTGTCGGGTTGAACTACTTTATGGTTGATTTTACGCAAGCCGAGCGTTTTAACAGTCGTTCTCTGATTACCAGGACGGCCGATCAACGAACGAACGAGGGTAATTTCTAATTTCGCCATGATATTCCCTCCTTAGCCCAGCAGCTCTTCGATGGATTTGCCGCGCAATTTTGCAACTTCTTCAGCGCGTTTCAAGCGGGACAAACCTTCCAAAGTCGCATTGACCATATTCATGGAATTCGAAGAACCCAAAGATTTTGTCAAGATATCACCTACACCAGCAAGTTCCAGTACAGCACGAACCGGACCACCAGCGATAACTCCAGTACCTTCCGATGCCGGTTTCAACAGAACCCGGCCAGCACCGAACTTACCTGTAACAAGGTGAGGAATTGTTGTTCCTACGAGTGGAACGTGAACCAGGTTTTTCTTAGCATCTTCAATACCTTTGCGAATTGCATCAGGTACTTCGCCAGCTTTACCGATTCCAGCGCCTACCCAGCCGTTGCCGTCGCCCACTACTACCAGAGCACTGAAGCTGAAACGGCGTCCGCCTTTGACAACTTTAGCTACACGATTAATATTTACTACTCTTTCAGTCAGTTCCAAAGTATTCGGATCTACACGCAAGTCGTTAACCTCCTTTTGAGAAATGTCTTAGAATTCAAGGCCTGCTTCGCGAGCTGCATCAGCCAAAGCTTGAATCCGTCCATGATACAAGTATCCACCACGGTCAAATACGATGTTAGCATGGCCTTTTTCTTTCGCACGTTTAGCAACGAGTTCGCCAACTTTACGAGCTGCTTCTACACTACCGCCGTTTTTGATTTCGCTGCTCAGTTCTTTATCCATAGTGGATGCAGATACCAATGTTACACCAGCTACATCATCAATCAGTTGTGCGTAGATATGCTTGGAAGAGCGGAATACGTTCAAACGAGGACGTACAGCCGTACCTTCGATTTTCTTACGTACACGCAGATGTCTTCTGACACGTGCTTTATTTTTATCTTGTTTTGTAATCATCTCAAGTTTTCACTCCCTTCAGTTTGCCTTTTAAAACTTTATACTAAGACGCACTGGGTAAAAAAGAAGTACGAAGTCTTTCCTGCAGAAAGACCGCACAAAGTCGGTAAGAAACTTATTTCTTCTTACCGGCTTTACCTTCTTTACGAATGATGCGCTCGCCTTCGTATTTAATCCCTTTACCTTTGTACGGTTCAGGTTCACGAACGGAACGAATTTTAGCAGCGTAGGCACCTACACGCTCTTTATCAATTCCGCGAACGATGATTTTAGTGTTCGAAGGAACTTCGAATTCGATGCCCGCTTCCGGTGTGATTTCAACCGGGTGAGAGTATCCAACGTTCAGAACGATTTTATCTCCGGATTTGCTTGCACGATATCCGACCCCAACCAGCTCCAGAGATTTTGAAAACCCTTCAGTTACACCACTTACCATGTTGTTGACAACGCTGCGGGTTGTTCCATGCAAAGAGCGGTGAAGTTTGTTGTCCGAAGGACGAACTACATTAATTTCATTGTTTTCCACAGTAACGGACATGTCTTTATGAAGCTCACGAGTCAATGTTCCTTTAGGACCTTTAACTGTGATCGCTGTGTTGTTCAAAGTCACGTCAACACCACTTGGTACTGTGATTGGTTTACGACCAATACGGGACATATCTGTTGCACCTCCTATCTTTTAAACGTTATCTTACCAAACGTAGCAAACAACTTCTCCGCCGGCTTTGGACTGACGTGCTTCTTTGTCGGTCATGATACCTTTGGATGTTGAAATGATTGCGATCCCGAGTCCACCCAATACGCGTGGAATCTCATTGCTCTTCGTGTAAACGCGAAGACCTGGTTTACTGATTCTTTTCAAACCTGTAATAACACGCTCGTTGTTCGCACCGTATTTCAAGAAAATACGGATAATCCCTTGTTTGCTATCTTCAACAAATTCCGCATCACGAATGAATCCTTCACGTTTCAGGATGTCGGCGATTTGTTTTTTCATTGTAGATGCAGGCATTTCTACTGTTTCGTGACGAACTGTGTTCGCGTTACGAATACGAGTAAGCATATCTGCAATTGGATCAGACATAGTCATTGTGTATAAACCTCCTTCCCAAACAGGACTTTTTACCAGCTTGCTTTTTTCACGCCAGGAATCTGGCCTTTATAAGCTAATTCACGGAAGCAAATTCTGCAGATCTTAAACTTTTGCAGTACCGAATGTGGACGACCACAACGCTCGCAACGAGTATAAGCACGAACTTTAAACTTTGGTGTGCGTTGTTGTTTGACTTTCATTGAAGTTTTTGCCACTTAGCCTGACACCTCCTAAATAGTTTCGGAGAACAGGGTGTCTTTAAAATCAGACGCCCGAAACGTTATGCCAACATTATTTTGCGAAAGGCATGCCCAGCTGAGTCAGAAGCTCACGGGACTCTTCGTCAGTTTTGGCAGTCGTTACGATAACGATGTCCATACCACGAACTTTATCAACTTGATCATACTCGATTTCCGGGAAGATCAACTGTTCTTTCAGACCAAGCGTGTAGTTACCACGTCCGTCGAAAGCTTTTGTCGATACACCATGGAAGTCACGTACGCGAGGAAGAGTAATGTTGAACAATTTGTCCAAGAAATAATACATACGCTCGCCACGAAGTGTTACCTTTACACCGATCGGCATGTTTTCACGCAATTTAAAACCTGCAATAGATTTTTTTGCGCGAGTGATTACTGGTTTTTGACCAGCAATCAGCTGCATGTCGTTGAGAGCTGAATCAAGTACTTTGGAGTTTTGGACTGCGTCGCCAACACCCATGTTGATTACAACTTTCTCGATTTTAGGCACTTGCATCACTGTTGTATAGTTGAACTTCTGCATCAAAGCAGGAGTGATTTCTTTCAAGAAACGTTCTTTCATTCTTGTTGTAGCCATGAATCATATACCTCCTTTCTTCAAAAAATAATTAGTCGATCACTTCGCCAGAACGTTTTGCAATGCGCACTTTTTTTCCGTTGTCCAAAACTTTGTAACCAACACGGGTTACTTTTCCGCTCTTCGGATCAATGTGCATAACGTTGGAAACGTGAATCGGAGCTTCTTTCTCGATGATGCCGCCTTGTGGATTCAGCTGATTAGGCTTTTGGTGTTTTTTAATCATGTTAACACCTTCCACAAGCACACGGTTTTGACGAGGGTAAGCAGCGATAACGCGACCTTTTTTACCTTTATCTTTACCTGTAATCACCAGAACAGTGTCGTCTTTTTTGACGTGAAGCTTGTTGTTATGGGATTCCAGAACTTTTTTCACTTTTGGCATTTCGTACACCTCCTACGGGCACATTTTAAGGTGAGTTTAGATCACTTCCGGAGCCAAGGAAACGATTTTCATGAAGTCCTTGTCACGAAGTTCGCGAGCAACTGGTCCGAAAATACGAGTACCACGTGGGCTCTTGTCTTCTTTAACGACCACTGCTGCGTTCTCGTCAAATCCGATGTAGGAACCGTCTTTACGGCGGATAGAACGTTTAGTACGAACAACAACCGCTCTTACTACATCACCCTTTTTGACAACGCCGCCTGGTGTTGCTTGTTTTACGGAACAAACGATCAGGTCACCAATTTGAGCTGTACGACGTCCCGTACCACCGAGCACACGGATACACATCAGTTCCTTCGCGCCGGAATTGTCAGCTACAGTCAAACGTGTAAATGGTTGAATCATTTATTTATCCTCCTTTCGGAAAAACTACACTACATTAGATTATAACAGCTTTTTCAACGATTTCGACCAGTCTCCAGTTTTTGTCTTTGGACAAAGGGCGAGTTTCCATGATTTTAACAGTATCACCAATTTGTGCAGTGTTGTTTTCATCATGAGCTTTGAATTTCTTAGTTACTTTAATACGTTTATGGTAGAGATCATGTTTTTTGTAAGTTTCTACAGCAATCACAATCGTTTTATCCATTTTGTCGCTGACTACTTTACCGACTAATACTTTACGGGCATTACGTTCGCTCATTGTTGGCCTCCTTCCTAATTACAGGCGGATTTTCCACCCGGTCTGATATCTTAGCTAATCCCAAGTTCTCTTTCACGGATCACAGTTTTAGCACGAGCAATTTCCTTACGCACAGCGCCGATCCGAGTCGGGTTATCAAGCTGACCGGTAGCGAGTTGAAAACGAAGGTTGAAAAGTTCTTCTTTAAAACCGGAGATCTTTTGTTCGATTTCAGCAGTGGTTAGGTTGCGGAATTCACTAGCCTTCATTTGCTTCACCACCCAATTCTTCACGTTTCACAAACTTAGTTTTGATTGGCAGTTTGTGAGCGGCAAGACGCATTGCTTCACGAGCAATCTCTTCCGGAACACCAGCAAGTTCGAACATAATCTTGCCTGGTTTCACTACTGCAACCCATTTTTCTACGTTACCTTTACCACTACCCATACGAACCTCAAGAGGCTTCTGAGTAATTGGTTTGTCAGGGAAAATTTTAATCCAAACCTTACCACCACGTTTGATGTAACGAGTCATCGCAATACGAGCAGCTTCGATTTGACGGTTAGTAATCCATGCAGGTTCAGTAGCTTGCAAACCGTACTCACCAAAGTTCAGTGTAGTACCGCCTTTTGCACGACCCTTCATATGACCACGTTGTTGTTTACGATGTTTTACGCGTTTTGGTACCAACATGATTAGTTGCCTCCTTCCTGAGGAGCTTGTTTCTTAGCTGGAGGAAGAACCTCTCCACGATAGATCCATACTTTTACGCCAAGACGACCGTAAGTAGTATGAGCTTCCGCTGTACCATAGTCAATGTCGGCACGAAGCGTATGCAGTGGAACAGTTCCTTCGCTGTACCCTTCGGAACGAGCGATTTCGGCACCGCCAAGACGTCCGCCTACTTGAGTTTTAATTCCTTTTGCTCCGGAGCGCATAGTTCTTTGAATCGCTTGTTTCAAAGCACGACGGAAAGAAACACGACGTTCCAATTGTTGTGCAATGCTTTCAGCAACCAGAATTGCGTCCAGTTCAGGATTTTTAATTTCAGAAATATTGATGTGTACCTTTTTACCGCCTGCGATTTTAGTAATTTCATTACGCAGATTTTCAACTTCGGAACCACCCTTACCGATAACCATACCTGGTTTCGCAGTGTGAATCGTTACGTTGACACGGTTAGCTGCTCTCTCGATTTCAACACGGGATACAGCGGAGTCTTTCAATCTTTTTTTCAGATGTTCACGAATTCTAACGTCTTCCAGCAAAAGATCACCGAAATCTTTGCCTGCATACCATTTGGATTCCCAATCACGGATAATACCGATTCGGAGTCCGACGGGATTTACCTTTTGGCCCACACGTTTTCCCTCCTTATTTTTCAGATACCACCAGAGTAATATGACTGGTGCGTTTGTTGATGCGACTTGCACGACCCATTGCACGCGGGCGGAATCGTTTCATTGTAGGACCTTGGTTTACAAAAACCTGAGATACTACCAATTTATTTACGTCCAAAGAGTAGTTGTGATCTGCATTTGCAATCGCAGAATTCAACAATTTCTCAACGACTGGAGAAGCGGACTTTGGAGTGTGACGAAGAATTGCGATCGCCTCACCAACCTGCTTACCGCGAATCAAATCGATAACAAGTTTCACTTTGCGAGCAGAAATCCGTACGGACTTAGCATGTGCTTTTGCTTCCATTGAGTTTACCTCCTCTCAAACACTACGCTGTGTTGATTATCTTCTTGTTTTCTTATCGTCATCCGTATGGCCTTTGTACGTACGTGTTGGAGCAAATTCGCCCAATTTGTGTCCGACCATATCTTCCGTTACGTATACTGGCACGTGTTTACGACCATCGTATACACCAAACGTATGTCCGATAAATTGCGGGAAAATCGTAGAGCGACGGGACCAAGTTTTGATTACCACTTTTTTGTCCGACTCGTTCAAAACCTCTACTTTTTTCAACAGGTAACCATCAATGAATGGTCCTTTTTTGAGACTGCGACCCATTTATGAATCCTCCCTTCGTTAAAACGTAGTCGTTCCTTAATATGTTAACGTGCGACTTAAGCGCACGTTTTATTACTTAGTACGACGACGAACGATGTACTTATCAGATGCTTTACCTTTTTTACGTGTCTTGTAACCAAGGGTTGGTTTACCCCATGGAGACATTGGAGATTTACGTCCGATTGGAGCGCGACCTTCACCACCACCGTGTGGGTGATCGTTAGGGTTCATTACAACACCGCGAACTTCAGGACGTTGTCCCAACCAGCGACTACGACCGGCTTTACCGATTTTCACCAGTTCGTGGTCTTCGTTACCTACAGAACCGATTGTAGCGCGGCAAACTTTCAGAATGCGGCGAACTTCACCAGAAGACAAACGAATTGTAACATACTTTTCTTCTTTACCAAGAAGTTGGGCTTCCGTACCAGCAGCGCGAACGAGTTGGCCACCTTTACCCGGTTTCAATTCAATGTTGTGGATAACCGTACCTACTGGAATGTTTTCCAATGGCAAGGAGTTACCGATTTTGATATCGGAACCTGCACCGGATACCACTTCGTCTCCTACTTTCAGACCTTTAGGAGCGATGATGTAACGTTTTTCACCATCCACATAGTGGATAAGTGCGATGTTGGACGTACGGTTTGGATCATATTCGATCGTAGCAACGCGGCCCGGTATTCCATCTTTGTTACGTTTGAAGTCAATAATACGGTATTTACGTTTGTGTCCGCCGCCTTGATGACGAACTGTAATTTTACCTTGGTTATTGCGTCCAGCTTGCTTGCTCAGAGGTGCCAGCAACGATTTCTCGGGCTGATTAGTTGTAATCTCCTCGAAAGTAGATACAGACATAGCACGTCTGGCCGGGGACGTTGGTTTATACTTTTTAATTGGCACTGAGTTTCCCTCCTTACTTTACAGTTTCAATTATACCGTTTCAAAAAACTCAAGCGGCTTACTGTCTTTGCTCAGCGTTACGAACGCTTTCTTCCACTCGCTCGTATAGCCGGAATGACGTCCGTAGCGTTTTGGTTTTGCAGGAACACGAAGCGTATTTACGTTACTTACTTTCACGTTAAAAATGGCTTCGATTGCTTTTTTAACTTCGACTTTGTTAGAACGAATGTCAACCTCGAAAACGTATTTCAAGTCATTCATCATACCAGCCGTACGTTCGGTGATAACCGGACGTTTGATAATATCACGAGGATCCTTCATTACGCGAGCACCTCCTCTACCTTCTGAACTGCTTCCTTCGTAATGATCAGTTTGTCGTGTCCGAGCACATCAAGAACATTAATGCCGTCTGCGGCTACAAACTTCACACCAGGAATATTACGAGCGGACAGTGCTACATTATCATCATAGCTAGGAGCTACGATCAATGCTTTACGATCAGCTTTAAGGTTATTCAAAATGGCTGCGAATTCTTTCGTTTTAGGTCCGTTCAGTGTAAGAGCGTCCAATACGATAATTTCATTCTCAATCACTTTGGATGACAACGCCGATTTGATCGCCAGACGACGAACCTTTTTAGGCAATTTGTAAGCATAGCTGCGTGGAGTGGGACCGAATACAGTACCGCCACCAACCCATTGCGGTGCACGGATCGAACCTTGACGAGCGCGGCCAGTACCTTTTTGTTTCCAAGGTTTACGTCCGCCACCACGTACTTCAGAACGTCCTTTTACTTTGTGAGTACCTTGACGCAGGGAAGCCAATTGCATAACAACAGCGTCATGAAGAACGTGCTTATTCGGCTCGATACCGAACACTGCGTCGTTCAAATCAATTTCACCAACTTGGCTGCCGCTAATATTAAATAGTGCTACTTTTGGCATTTCGTGTTCCTCCTTTCTTCAGTTGTTTATTTTTTCACCGTTTCTAATACTTTAACGAAGCTATTTTTAGGTCCTGGAATGGAACCTTTCACGAGCAATACATTACGTTCTGTATCGATCTTAACAACTTCAAGACGTTGGATCGTTACCGTTTCATGCCCCATGTGTCCTGGAAGGTGTTTACCTTTAGGAACGCGGTTAGCTTGAATGGAACCCATAGAACCTGGACCTCTGTGGTAACGCGAGCCGTGTGCCATTGGTCCGCGGCTTTGTCCCCAACGTTTGATAACGCCGGCAAAACCTTTACCTTTAGAAATACCTGTTACGTCAACGAATTCGCCTTCTGTGAAGACATCAGCCTTCAGTTCTTGGCCAACCTCGTACGCAGCAAGGTCGATGCCACGAAGTTCACGAACGTAGCGCTTAGGTGCAGTATTTGCTTTTTTCGCATGTCCTGCTTCAGGTTTGTTGGATCTTTTTTCTTTCTTATCAGAGAAACCGAGTTGGATAGCTTCGTATCCATCGTTTTCCAGATCTTTCTTTTGCAGAACAACACAAGGACCTGCTTCGATAACCGTAACAGCAAGTACGTTACCTTCAGGGGTAAACACTTGAGTCATTCCGAGTTTTTTTCCTAAGATACCTTTCATGTTGACACCTCATTTCTTTTCCTAATTACATATTACAATTTAATTTCGATATCTACACCGGACGGCAGGTCCAAGCGCATCAAGGCATCCACAGTTTGTGGAGTCGGGTTAACAATGTCGATCAAACGCTTGTGTGTGCGCATTTCGAACTGCTCCCGGGAATCCTTGTACTTGTGTACCGCACGGAGAATAGTAATGATTTGTTTTTCAGTTGGCAGCGGAATTGGCCCGGATACACCTGCGCCCGAACGTTTAGCTGTTTCAACAATTTTCTCAGCGGATTGATCAAGAATTCTATGATCGTAAGCTTTCAAACGAATACGAATTTTTTGCTTTGCCATTTTAGTCCCTCCTTCTATCGCCCAATTTGGTATCGGACATACTCCGTGAAAATTTTCCGACAGCCCTCCCATGGCAAAGGGGCCGGGTGTGTCAGTAACCTCTCACATCATCGCACAGTCACAAACAACATTAGTTATTATATCGAATAGTTCTGCCTATTGCAAGCAAAAACGAAAAAACAATGCATCTTATTTTCAAAAGATACAATTGTGTTCGCAGCTTGCGATTTTCCCAAGAGAAAAGCCCCCGCACCAGGGCAGGGGCTCGTTTAGCTTCGTTCCAATACAATGTTACTCGTTCCAGTACACTGTTGCTCTATTTAAAGGCTAAAGCCTTCTTATTTGGAGATTGTTGCTACGGCACCAGCGCCAACTGTACGTCCACCTTCACGAATAGAGAACTTAGTTCCTTCTTCGATAGCGATCGGGTTGATCAGTTGAACAGTAACCGTGATGTTATCACCAGGCATTACCATTTCGGAACCTTCTGGCAAAGTAATGATACCAGTTACGTCAGTTGTACGGAAGTAGAACTGTGGACGGTAACCAGTGAAGAAAGGTTTGTGACGTCCACCCTCTTCTTTAGTCAAAACATAGATTTGAGCAGAGAATTCTGTATGAGGTTTAACAGAACCTGGTTTAGCCAATACTTGGCCACGCTCGATTTGTGCACGATCTACACCGCGAAGCAATGCGCCGATGTTATCGCCAGCTTGAGCAGAGTCAAGCAATTTACGGAACATTTCTACGCCTGTTACTACGGATTTACGGGATTCTTCTTGAATACCGATGATTTCGATTTCGTCGCCCACTTTAACAGTACCACGCTCTACACGGCCTGTTGCAACTGTACCACGACCAGTGATGGAGAATACGTCCTCGACAGGCATCAAGAAAGGCTTGTCAGTATCGCGTTCTGGAGTTGGGATATAAGTGTCGATTGTTTCGAACATTTCAACGATTTTCTTAGCATAGTCGCCCTCTGGGTTTTGCAGAGCTTCACGAGCGGAACCGCGAATGATTGGAGTGTCGTCGCCTGGGAAGTCATATTCGCTCAGCAAGTCACGAACTTCCATTTCAACCAATTCCAGCAACTCTTCGTCTTCAACCATGTCGCATTTGTTCAGGAATACAACGATGTAAGGAACACCAACTTGGCGGGACAACAGGATGTGCTCGCGAGTTTGCGGCATTGGGCCGTCAGCTGCGGATACAACCAGAATCGCTCCGTCCATTTGTGCAGCGCCAGTGATCATGTTTTTAACATAGTCGGCGTGACCTGGGCAGTCAACGTGTGCATAGTGACGGTTAGGTGTTTCATATTCCACGTGTGCAGTGGAGATTGTGATACCGCGTTCGCGCTCTTCTGGAGCTTTATCGATTTGATCGAATGCTACAGCAGCACCACCGTAAGTTTTGGACAATACAGTTGTGATTGCAGCAGTCAAAGTAGTTTTACCATGATCGACGTGACCAATAGTACCGATATTAACGTGCGGTTTGTTACGTTCAAACTTAGCCTTTGCCATTTGAACAATTCCTCCTCAATAACTTGTTTTATTTTAGGCTGCCGGATGCCCTTTTGGTAAAACCTTAAGTATACCGGTCAGCTGATACATTGTATTACTCGCCGCCTTTGGTTTTGGCAACGATCTCTTCAGCAATGCTCTTCGGCACTTCTTCATAATGAGAAAGTTCCATAGAGAACACGCCGCGTCCTTGTGTACCGGAGCGAAGTGTAGTCGAGTATCCGAACATTTCGGACAAAGGCACCTTCGCACGAATGATTTGAGCTCCACTACGGGAATCCATACCTTCAATCCGACCACGACGGGAGTTCAACATACCCATTACGTCACCCATGTATTCCTCAGGAACCGTTACTTCAACTTTCATAATCGGCTCAAGCAAAACTGGTTTACATTTGTCTTTCGCTGCTTTCAGCGCCATTGATCCGGCAATTTTAAATGCCATTTCATTGGAATCGACATCATGGTATGATCCGTCCACGATTGTAGCTTTAACGTCCACAAGCGGGAAGCCTGCGATAACGCCGTTTTTCATTTGTTCCTCAATACCAGCAAGAGCAGGTGCGATGTACTCTCTAGGAACAGAGCCGCCGACTACCTTACTTTCGAATTGACTACCAGTACCTGGTTCGAGTGGTTCGAACTCAACCCATACGTGACCATATTGACCACGACCACCGGACTGACGAACGAATTTACCTTCGACACGTGCTGGAGCACGGAACGTTTCACGGTAAGCAACCTGTGGTTTACCCACATTCGTTTCTACCTTGAACTCACGACGCATACGGTCAATGATGATGTCCAAGTGAAGCTCACCCATACCTGCCAAGATGGTTTGACCTGTTTCTTCGTTAGTATGAGCGCGAAGAGTTGGATCCTCTTCAGTCAACTTACCGAGAGCTACAGACATTTTATCTTGGTCAGCTTTGGTTTTAGGCTCAACCGCGATTTCGATAACCGGATCAGGGAAATTCATGGACTCGAGAATAACAGGACTCTTCTCATCACACAGTGTATCACCTGTACCTGTATCTTTCAAACCTACGGCAGCCGCAATATCACCAGAGTAAACTACAGTGATTTCTTGACGACTGTTCGCATGCATTTGAAGAATACGTCCGATACGTTCGCGTTTACCTTTTGTTGCATTCAATACGTAAGAACCGGATTGAAGAACACCGGAGTATACGCGGAAGAATGTCAACTTACCAACGTAAGGATCCGTCATGATTTTGAAGGCCAATGCGGAGAATGGCTCTTCATCGGAAGAGTGACGTTCAACTTCCGTACCGTCTTCCAAATGCCCTTGAATACTTGGCACGTCAGTAGGAGCCGGCAAATAGTCGAGAACAGCATCCAACATCAGCTGAACACCTTTATTGCGGTAAGAAGATCCACAGATAACTGGGAAGATTTTAACTTCTACAACACCTTTACGGAGAGCGGCTTTAATTTCGGCAACCGAAATTTCTTCGCCTTCCAGGTATTTCATTGTCAATTCTTCGTCCAGTTCAGCAACCTTCTCGATCAATTCATTACGGAGTTCTTCAACCTGATCTTTGAATTCCGCAGGAATTTCTACTTCTTCGATATCTTGACCAAGATCATCTTTGTACATATGAGCTTTTTGTTCAACGATATCGATAATACCAGTAAAATCATTTTCTGCGCCGATTGGCAATTGAATCGCAACTGCGTTCGCTTGAAGGCGATCACGCATGTCGGAGACAACATTCAGGAAGTCGGCACCAATGATATCCATTTTGTTTACATATGCGATCCGTGGAACGCCGTAGCGATCAGCCTGTCTCCATACGGTTTCGGACTGAGGCTCAACGCCTTCTTTCGCACTGAAAACACCAACTGCTCCGTCCAATACACGAAGGGAACGTTCAACTTCAACAGTGAAGTCAACGTGCCCCGGGGTGTCGATGATATTGACGCGGTGACCTTTCCAGGCAGCGGTCGTCGCAGCGGAAGTAATCGTGATTCCGCGCTCTTGTTCTTGTTCCATCCAGTCCATTGTCGCAGCGCCTTCGTGAACTTCACCGATTTTATGCGTACGGCCTGTGTAGAACAAGATCCGCTCTGTTGTTGTGGTTTTACCCGCGTCAATATGAGCCATGATCCCGATATTACGTGTATTTTTCAAGGAGAACTCTCTTGCCATGAAATGGGTCTCCCTTCAAAATTGAAGTTATTTTTTTGAGCTGAATCCTACCAACGATAGTGAGCAAACGCTTTGTTTGCTTCAGCCATTTTGTGCGTGTCTTCACGTTTTTTCACGGAAGCGCCTGTGTTGTTGGAAGCATCGATAATTTCAGCCGCCAAACGCTCTTCCATGGTTTTCTCACCGCGGTTGCGGGAGTAGTTTACGAGCCAACGTAATCCCAGGGACGTACGTCTTTCTGGTTTTACCTCGATTGGTACTTGGTAGTTGGCACCGCCGACACGGCGTGCTTTAACTTCCAGGACTGGCATGATATTCTTGATAGCTGCTTCAAAAACTTCCATCGGGTCATTCCCCGTACGTTCTTGGATAAGCTTGAACGCATTGTACAGAATGCTTTGAGCAACGCCTCGTTTTCCGTCGAGCATGATGCGGTTGATCAAGCGGGTAACCAACTTGCTGTTGTATACCGGATCTGGCAACACGTCTCTTTTGGTAACTGGACCTTTGCGTGGCATGGATATCCCCCTTTCTTACATGTTAAACCGACATATGCGGTTTATATCTCATTAGGATTTTTTAGCTTTAGGGCGTTTTGCGCCGTATTTGGAACGAGCTTGCATGCGGTTGTTTACGCCTGCAGTATCCAAAGCACCGCGAACGATATGGTAACGCACACCCGGAAGGTCTTTTACACGACCGCCGCGAATCAGCACTACGCTGTGTTCTTGAAGGTTATGTCCAATACCTGGAATGTAAGCAGTCACCTCTACACGGTTCGTCAAGCGAACACGAGCATATTTACGAAGTGCGGAGTTTGGTTTTTTCGGAGTCATAGTACCTACACGAGTGCACACTCCGCGTTTTTGCGGGGCACTGATGTCGGTAGCTTCACGTTTCAAGGCATTAAAACCTTTTTGCAAAGCCGGTGATTTCGATTTCTCGATTTTGGCTTGACGTCCTTTACGAACCAGTTGGTTAATAGTTGGCATGTTGGTTGCCACCCCCTTCCTCAATTTTTGCTGTTACTTTACAAACCTTATCTAAGCCCACAGACCCAGGCGGTTCATAAAAGAACAAATGAAAAGTCTTTGCCGCCAAGAATAACAATTCCTTAGACAAAAACGTTCCTTACCCTATTGTTTTACGATAGCAGCCATTGCGGCTCCCACTTCAATCCCACATGCAGCTCCGAGATTTTTCATTGTGTCTACGAGAGTCACTTTGACTCCTTGCTTGTTGCACAAAGCAATGATGTTGGAAGTGAGACGCTGATCTGCGTCTTCTGCCACATATACTTCTGAGGCAAAGCCCAATTCTACCATACGAATGGTTTGTTTGGTACCGATTTTGACATGAGCATCTTGCAGTCCCTGTTCTTTAGACATATCTCATTCCTCCGAAAAGACCCAATAGCATATAGGCTGCTCACGCACCTTTGCTATATTAGCATTGACTATAAGTAATGTCAAGACAATTATAAACTATAATCCATTTAAACAGAATAGTACGATTCATTTTTGAAAAAACACCGGAGCACCGTCTGCTGTAGCTTTTATGCAAAGCTTATGTCTACGGTGTTCCGGCAATCATACTATTTTTATATTACTCGGCCGAAATAGGTTCGAGTTCCTCAGATGGAGACTGTCCCTCTTCCGGTTGGGCAAATTTCACACTACGGTAACGGTTCATACCTGTTCCCGCAGGAATCAATTTACCAATAATTACGTTCTCCTTCAGTCCAAGCAACTGATCGACCTTGCCTTTAATAGCTGCATCAGTCAGGACACGAGTAGTTTCCTGGAAGGATGCTGCTGACAAGAAGGAGTCAGTTTCCAGAGAGGCCTTGGTAATACCGAGCAGTACCGGCTTAGCTACCGCTGGTTCTTGGCCGCTGAGAATCGCTATCTTGTTTGCATTTTCATACTCATGGACATCAACAAAGGAGCCTGGAAGTAAGATCGTGTCGCCCGCATCAATGATACGGATTTTACGCAACATTTGACGAATCATAACTTCTACGTGCTTGTCGTTGATTTCCACGCCCTGGTTCCGGTATACGCGTTGAACTTCCTGAAGGATATAGTTCTGTACCCCGCGAATACCTTTAATACGCAGCATTTCTTTAGGATCAATTGAACCATCCGTCAGTTCGTCCCCAGCTTCAACAGTCATACCTTCGCTTACGCGCAGGCGGGAACCATACGTTACTGAATATGTTTTCGTTTCAGCTTCACCCTGAATGTCGATCTCACGGCGGTCTTTACCTTCGCGAACTTCTTTAACTGTACCGTCAATTTCACTAATAGTTGCCTGACCTTTAGGATTACGTGCTTCAAAAAGCTCCTGGATACGAGGCAAACCTTGTGTAATATCGTCACCCGCTACGCCGCCTGTGTGGAACGTACGCATAGTAAGCTGTGTTCCTGGCTCACCAATGGATTGTGCAGCGATAATACCAACTGCTTCACCAATCTCAACGTGTTTACCAGTAGCCAGATTGCGACCGTAGCATTTCTTGCAGACGCCATGTTTAGCACGGCAACTTAGTACAGAACGAATCTGAACTTTGTGTACACCGGCTTTAACAATCGCTTCAGCTTTGTCGGAGTCAATCAGTTCGTTACGTCTAGCCAAAATCTCGCCAGTCTCAGGATGACGTACCGTTTCAAAGCAATAGCGACCTTCCAGACGGTCATAGAGATCCTCAATCACTTCTTTACCGTCCTGGATACGACTTACTGTGAAGCCTTTATCCGTTCCGCAGTCTTCTTCGCGCACGATAACATCCTGTGCCACATCTACGAGACGACGAGTCAGGTAACCGGAGTCAGCCGTACGGAGGGCTGTATCCGCCAAACCTTTACGCGCTCCGTGAGTGGAGATGAAGTACTCGAGTACTGTCAGACCTTCACGGAAATTTGATTTGATTGGGAGTTCGATAATACGTCCGGATGGATTGGCCATCAGACCACGCATACCGCCGAGCTGAGTAATCTGTGACTTGTTACCCCGCGCTTTGGAGTCCACCATCATCATGATAGAGTTGTAGCGATCCATGGACTTCATCAATACTTCGGTAATATCATCTTTCGCTTTAGACCAAATGTCGATAATCCGGTCATAGCGTTCTTCATTCGTAATCAGACCACGACGATACTGATTCGTCACAACTTGCGCTTTGTCCTCAGATCCCTTAAGAATCTCTTGTTTTTCCACCGGCACGATTACGTCCGATACAGCAACGGTTACCCCTGCACGAGTGGAATACGTAAAGCCAAGCTGCTTGATTTTATCCAGAATTACAGCTGTTTCTGTTGTATGGTAAGTCTCAAAACAACGGGCAATGATATTACCAAGGTAATCCTTGCCTACTCCGTTAGCTTGCGGAGCGTTTTGAATGGCTTCTGTAAGATTTACACCCTTCTCGTAAACAAAGAACTCCTCCGCAGTACCATAAAGCAGGTTCGCACGGGTCGCATCATTGATGTACGGGAAGCTTGCCGGGAAAATTTCATTAAAGATAATTTTACCAACCGTTGTGATCAACATCGCTTCCTGTTGTTTTTCCGTAAAGCTCGTTTTATTCAAAGCTTTAACCGGAATAGCTACACGAGCATGAAGACCAGCTGTACCGCGTTGGTAAGCTGATATAGCTTCATTCATGTTGCGAAGGATCATATTGCTTCCTTCTTCTTCTTTGTTATCCATAGTCAGATAGAAAGAACCAAGAACCATATCCTGGGAAGGTGTAACAACTGGCTTGCCGTCTTTCGGATTCAAAATGTTGCCGGATGCTAGCATAAGCAAACGAGCTTCAGCTTGAGCTTCCGCAGACAACGGAACGTGAACAGCCATTTGGTCACCGTCAAAGTCGGCATTATATGCAGTACATACAAGCGGATGCAGACGAATCGCACGACCTTCAACCAAAATCGGTTCGAACGCCTGGATACCGAGTCTATGCAACGTAGGGGCACGGTTCAGAAGAACTGGATGCTCCTTGATTACTTCTTCCAGCACATCCCATACTTCTGCACTCACACGTTCTACTTTACGCTTCGCGCTCTTGATATTGTGCGCCAAACCTTTGTTCACCAGTTCTTTCATAACAAAAGGTTTGAACAGTTCAAGTGCCATTTCTTTCGGCAAACCGCATTGATACATTTTCAAGTACGGACCTACAACGATAACGGAACGACCAGAGTAGTCAACACGTTTTCCGAGCAAGTTCTGACGGAAACGTCCTTGTTTACCTTTCAGCATGTGGCTGAGGGATTTCAAAGGACGGTTACCTGGACCTGTAACAGGACGACCACGACGACCATTATCAATCAAGGCGTCAACAGCTTCCTGCAACATCCGTTTTTCATTTTGTACGATAATATCTGGCGCACCTAAATCTAACAGACGTTTCAGACGGTTATTACGGTTAATAACACGACGATACAAGTCGTTAAGGTCAGAAGTAGCGAAACGACCACCATCCAGCTGTACCATTGGACGAAGCTCAGGAGGAATAACAGGAAGTACGTCCATGATCATCCAATCCGGTTGGTTGCCGGAGTTACGGAATGCCTCAATAACTTCAAGGCGTTTGATTGCACGGTTACGACGTTGTCCTTGAGCTGTACGCAGCTCTTCTTTCAAGAATTCCAACTCTTTGTCTATATCCAAATCTTGAAGAAGCTTTTTAACCGCTTCAGCACCCATACCTGCCTGGAAGCCATAGCCATATTTTTCACGATAGCTACGGTATTCTTTCTCGGACAGGAGTTGCTTTTTCTCCAAAGGCGTATCTCCTGGATCGGTTACAACATAAGATGCGAAGTAAATGATCTCTTCCAGAGATCTTGGAGACATATCAAGAGCAAGACCCATACGACTTGGAATGCCTTTAAAGTACCAAATGTGCGATACAGGAGCAGCCAACTCAATATGGCCCATACGCTCACGGCGAACCTTAGCGCGAGTAACTTCTACTCCACAACGGTCACAGACAACACCTTTATAGCGTACACGTTTGTACTTACCGCAATGACATTCCCAGTCTTTCGTAGGTCCGAAAATTTTCTCGCAAAATAGTCCTTCTTTTTCCGGTTTAAGCGTACGATAGTTAATCGTCTCCGGTTTTTTGACTTCTCCGCGGGACCAAGAACGAATCTTTTCGGGGGAAGCAAGCCCGATTTTCATATATTCGAAATTGTTAACGTCCAACAAGGAGCAACCCTCCTTAACCAAATCCTGAGTTTTTAGGTTTGATACCGCCCAGCAGCACCGGGCGGTATCAAGAAACCTGATCCATTCTAGAATGGATCAAGGTATATAACAAAGCTGATATGAGTCAGTCAGCAGTCAAACTACTCTACGCCAACCTCAGAGCCTTCCAGATTCAAACTCAGCTTATCGCTGGTTGTGTCATCCTCATCATCAAGCTCTCTCATTTCGATCTCTTGTTCGTCTTCAGACAGAATCTTCACGTCCATACCCAAGCTTTGCAGCTCTTTGATCAAGACCTTAAATGATTCTGGAACACCCGGTTCAGGTACATTTTCACCTTTGACAATGGATTCGTAAGTTTTAACACGTCCAACCACATCATCGGATTTCACAGTCAAAATTTCCTGAAGCGTGTACGCTGCGCCGTAGGCTTCCAATGCCCATACTTCCATCTCCCCGAAGCGCTGTCCACCGAATTGAGCTTTACCACCCAATGGTTGTTGCGTAACGAGGGAGTAAGGACCTGTAGAACGAGCATGGATTTTATCATCGACCATGTGCGCCAGTTTGATCATGTGCATGACACCGACAGTAACTTCACGTTCAAAACGATCACCCGTACGTCCGTCATACAACACAGTCTTACCATTACGTTGCATGCCTGCCTCTTCCATTGTATCGAATACGTCATACTCCTTGGCACCATCGAATACTGGAGTTGCCACATGAATACCAAGACGCATTGCAGCCATACCCAGATGGACTTCAAGCACCTGTCCGATGTTCATCCGTGAAGGTACGCCCAGCGGGTTCAGAACGACCTGTACTGGTGTGCCATCCGGCAGGAACGGCATATCTTCTTCAGGCAAAATACGGGCAACGACACCCTTGTTACCGTGACGTCCAGCCATTTTATCGCCTTCGGAGATTTTACGTTTTTGAGCAATATATACACGAACCAACTGATTTACACCTGGTGGCAATTCATCACCATTTTCACGTGTAAACACCTTTACATCTACAACAATCCCGTCTGTTCCGTGAGGAACTCTCAAAGAAGTATCGCGAACCTCGCGTGCCTTCTCACCAAAGATTGCGTGTAAGAGACGTTCTTCAGCTGTCAATTCAGTCACACCTTTAGGTGTAACTTTACCAACGAGAATGTCACCTGCGCCGATTTCGGCACCAATACGAATGATTCCACGCTCATCCAAGTTGCGAAGCGCTTCTTCACCGACATTTGGAATGTCGCGAGTGATTTCTTCAGGTCCAAGCTTCGTGTCACGAGCCTCGGATTCGTATTCCTCAATATGGATCGAGGTGTATACATCTTCCTTAACCAGTTTCTCACTCAGCAGGATCGCATCCTCGTAGTTGTAACCTTCCCAAGTCATGAAGGCAACCACAACGTTACGTCCCAACGCCAACTCACCCATCTCTGTAGATGGACCATCCGCAAGAATATCGCCAACTTTGACAATATCTCCTCTGTTCACAATCGGACGTTGGTTGATGCAAGTTCCTTGGTTAGATCGCATAAATTTGTGTAATTTATACTTAACAATGTCGCCCTTCACTTCAGCGCCATCTACAGTTTCGATACGACGCAACCAAATTTCGTTAGCCGAAGAACGTTCGATAACTCCGTTGTATTTGGATACAACGCAAACACCAGAATCTTTCGCAGACTTGTGCTCCATTCCTGTTCCGACCAATGGAGACTTCGGAATCAGAAGTGGGACAGCCTGACGCTGCATGTTGGAACCCATCAATGCGCGGTTAGAGTCATCATTCTCCAGAAACGGAATCAATGCAGTCGCGACCGATACGACCTGTTTAGGCGATACGTCCATGTAATCGACACGGCTACTAGCCATCGGAATAATGTTATCAGACTGTTTGTTATAACGGACAATGACGACCTCATCCTTAAAGGTGTTTTCCTCCGTCAATTCCGCATTCGCCTGAGCTACGATGTAGTTATCTTCTTCATCAGCAGTCAGGTAATCAATCTGCTCTGTAACTTTTCCGGTTTTTGGATCTACCCAACGATAAGGTGCTTCGATAAATCCGTACTCGTTGATGCGTGCAAAAGTGGACAAAGAGTTGATCAAACCAATGTTTGGTCCCTCCGGTGTCTCGATAGGACACATGCGGCCGTAGTGACTCGGATGGACGTCACGTACTTCCATACCCGCGCGTTCGCGCGTCAAACCGCCGGGTCCGAGTGCAGACAGACGACGTTTGTGCGTTAATTCAGCAAGCGGATTCGTCTGATCCATGAACTGAGACAGCTGCGAGCTACCAAAGAACTCTTTAATCGAAGCAATTACCGGACGTATGTTAATCAGCGCTTGTGGCGTAATTACATTAGCATCCTGAATCGACATTCTTTCACGCACTACGCGTTCCATACGGGACAAACCGATACGGAACTGGTTTTGGAGCAACTCACCTACAGAACGTAAACGACGGTTACCCAAATGGTCAATATCGTCCGTACTTCCGATTCCGTGAAGCAAGTTAATAAAATAACTGATGGAGGAAATAATATCGGCAGGCGTAATATTCTTAACCGATTTATCAATATTTCCGTTAGCAATCAGTTTTACTACTTTACCATCCTCAATTGGTGAGAATACATCGATCGTTTGAAGTGGAATATCATTGCTTTCTAGCACACCACTCGCAACATGATACGTACGATGTCCTACTGATTCCTCCAGTTGGGCCAAAATCTCGTCCAACAGGCGGCGATCTACCATTTGCCCGGCTTCAGCGATGATTTCACCAGTCGTTGTATCAATCAAAGTCTCAGCAAGTCGTTGATTGAACAGACGATTTTTGATGTGAAGCTTTTTATTGATTTTGTAACGGCCTACGTTGGCCAGATCATAACGTTTTGGATCAAAGAAGCGCGCAACTAGCAAGCTCTTTGCGTTATCCAGTGTAGGCGGCTCACCCGGACGGAGACGCTCATAAATTTCAATCAGCGCTTTCTCGGTGGAATCCGTGTTGTCTTTATCAAGTGTGTTGCGGATATATTCGTCATTGCCGAGCAAATCCAGAATCTCAGCATCAGTGCCAAAGCCCAGCGCACGCAGCAACACCGTAACCGGAATTTTACGGGTACGGTCAATCCGGACATAGATAATATCCTTCGCATCCATCTCCAGTTCGAGCCAAGCCCCCCGGTTAGGAATTACCGTTGCGGTGTATGTTGTTTTCGCATTCTTGTCGACTTTTGTGCTGAAATAGACGCTGGGAGAGCGAACCAACTGGCTGACAATAACCCGTTCCGCACCGTTAATAATAAACGTACCCGTTTCAGTCATCAGCGGGAAGTCTCCCATGAATACTTCCTGCTCTTTCACTTCCCCGGTTTCTTTATTAATAAGCCGGACTTTTACCCGAAGCGGTGCTGCATACGTAACGTCGCGTTCCTTTGCGTCGTCAACGGTATATTTGGGTTCTCCGAGAGAATAGTCGATAAACTCCAGAATCAGGTTTCCAGTGAAATCCTGAATTGGCGAAATATCCCGAAACATTTCCCGTAATCCTTCCTCCAAAAACCAATCATAGGATTTTTGTTGGATCTCAATCAGGTTCGGAACCTCGAGTACCTCATTAATACGTGCATAACTGCGCCGAGTGCGTCGACCATATTGAACAAGATGTCCTGCCAACTTAAACTCACCCCTCATGTCTACTCACTTTAAAAATACATTGCGAACCTCTGTTTGTGACCTTATAATAAGACACATACAGAAGATTCAATCTTACAAATACAGAAAAGCCCTTACTCGAATGCATTCGAAAAAAGAGCAACGTATCTGCAGAATCCTCTTACCGGAAGATCTTCATCACTTGTAGATTTGCCCAAAATGGTTGTATTATACGTAATAGAGATAAATACTATACCTACTACGCATAAATCTATTGACATTTCAACAAACTAAAGCCATGGAGGGCATCCTAATACTGACATTTTATAATAATATCACAGACCAGGATTCAAGTCAATGGTCCTATTGCATTTTCTCAAAAACTTTTTTCAGCCTTCAAAATTCGATAACCTTTATCCTTTGTAACTTCCTCTACATGACCGAAAAGGCTCTCTATCTTAGCACTCGCCGAAGGGGCCCCCTGCTTTTTCTGAATGACTACCCACAAAACTCCACCCTCGTTTAAATGCTCATAAGCAAGCTCAAAAATGGTATGCACTGTTTCTTTCCCTGCACGTATAGGAGGATTCGTCAAGATCACGTCAAAACGTTCATTCTTCACTTCCGCAAACAAATCGCTTTGCTTAATGGTGACATTCTTAACCCCATTACGTTCCGCATTCTCTATCGCTAGTTGAACCGCTCGCTCATTAATATCAACCATTGTGACGTGTCCCTCGGGGACAAGCGCGGCTGCCGCCAAACCGATCGGCCCATAACCGCATCCTACATCCAATACCGAAGCTTGTGCAGGAAGCTGCATCGCTTCAATCAGCACACGACTCCCGTAATCAATTCCCTGCTTCGAAAAAACGCCTGAATCGCTGGCAAAACGGTATGACCGCCCCCGAAGCACTGTTTCCAGGCTCCGTCGTTCATGCGCCGTCTCTGGCCGCTTGGAGTAATAATGATCAGCCATTCATGCCCACCTCTTTCGGTTGTACTACCATCATAGCCTTTACAATAACCTTTCAGACATGCTGGTACTACCGTTTTACAGCAACAAACCCCTTGAAGATCACCTCAAGGGGTTTGTTTTAGTTCATTGTCTGCTAGAAAGCAGTCAATTATTTTACTTCTACAGAAGCGCCTGCTTCTTCCAATTTTGCTTTAATGGATTCAGCTTCTTCTTTAGCGATTTTTTCTTTCAGTGGTTTTGGAGCGTTGTCAACCAGTTCTTTTGCTTCTTTCAGGCCAAGACCTGTGATTTCGCGAACTGCTTTGATAACGTTGATTTTGGAAGCGCCAGCGCTTGTCAAGATTACGTCGAACTCGGATTGCTCAGCTTCTGCTGCGCCACCTGCTGCGCCACCCGCTACAGCTACTGGAGCTGCTGCAGTTACGCCGAATTCTTCTTCGATTGCTTTCACGAGATCGTTCAGTTCCAATACGGACATACCTTTAATTGCTTCCAAGATTTGCTCTTTACTCATGGTTGAACCTCCATTTAAATTCGTATTTTTTTGTTTTCAACTGCTATACAGCAGGTTTAATCCCTAACTTATGCGCTTTGCTCTTCTTTTTCTGCAACAGCTTTAACTGCAAGCGCGAAGTTGCGCACAGGAGCTTGAAGCACGCTGAGGAGCATGGAAAGGAGACCTTCGCGGGATGGCAGTTCTGCCAGTGCTTTGATTTCCTCAACACCGATAACGCGACCTTCTACAACTGCACCTTTCAGTTCCAGTGCATTGTTCTTCTTAGCGAAATCGTTCAAGATTTTAGCTGCAGACACTGCATCATCTTTGCCGAACGCGATTGCAGTAGGACCTGTCAATACTGCGTCCAGTTCAGTCAATTCTGCTGCCGCAGTTGCACGGCGGAGCAGTGTGTTTTTCAGCACTTGAAATTCGATTCCGGCTTCGCGAAGCTGCTTACGCAGCTCAGTTACTTGGGCAACATTCAGACCGCGATAGTCTGCAACCACAGTTGTTACGCTCTCGCGCAATTTTGCAGCTACAACTTCAACAGCTTCTTGTTTTGCTTGAATCACCTTTGCATTTGCCAAACTGTACACCTCCTGATCAATTTATCCGCTTTGTTCGAAGCACCCGATCTGGTGATCTTACAAAGCTTGCTTTCATAAGCATGAAAAAAGCCTCCGTAGAGTACGAAGGCTTGATAAATCTACATGGACGGGACAAGCCCGTCACATGAAACGTTCTATCATAACACCTCGGTAGGAAATTAAGCCCGAAGGCACCTACTGTCTACGGTAAGCATATTCAACTTTAATGGTCAGTCACAAGGACTCACAACTTTTATAGAATAACAAATTTGATTGAGTGTGTCAATCAAAATATTATCTGTAAACAGATGCGTTCACACGTGCACTTGGTCCCATAGTCGAAGAAATAGCGATGTTTTTCAGGTATACACCCTTAGCAGCCGCTGGCTTCGCACGGTTCAAGGCTTCAACCAAGGCTTTAAGGTTCTCGTTCAGCTGTTCAGCACTGAAGGAAGCTTTGCCGATTGGCGCATGAATTTGACCGGCTTTGTCGAGACGGTATTCGATTTTACCGGCTTTAATTTCTTGAACAGCCTTGGCAACGTCGAAAGTAACTGTGCCTGCTTTAGGGTTAGGCATCAAACCTTTACCACCGAGCAAACGACCCAGTTTACCAACCTCACTCATCATATCAGGTGTCGCAACGCAGACGTCGAATTCGAACCAGCCTTGTTGGATTTTGTTGATCATATCTTGATCACCAACAAAATCAGCGCCAGCCGCTTCCGCTTCTTTCACTTTGTCACCTTTTGCAAATACCAGAACGCGTTGTGTTTTACCCGTACCATGCGGCAGAACAACAACACCACGAACAGCCTGGTCTTGTTTACGGGAATCTACGCCCAGACGAACTGCTGCTTCAACGGTTTCGTCGAATTTAGCAGTCGCAGCCTTTTTCACCAGTTCAACGGCTTCTAAAGGCTCGTAAGTTGCTTCGCTGTCAATCAGCTTAGCAGCTTCCAGGTACTTCTTACCATGTTTAGCCATAATGTTTTCCTCCTTATGTGGTATTAGCGGATATTCCTCCCACACTTGCCGGACAGTCAAACTGCCGGCACACGTAGATTAATAAAATTAATCTACGATGGTGATACCCATGCTGCGAGCAGTACCTTCAACCATACGCATTGCCGATTCTACGGAAGCTGCGTTAAGGTCAGGCATTTTTTGCTCTGCAATTTGACGAACAGCAGCGCGATTTACAGTTGCAACTTTCGTTTTATTCGGTTCACCGGAACCTTTTTCGATTTTAGCAGCAACTTTCAACAGAACAGCAGCCGGTGGAGTTTTGGTGATGAACGTAAAAGAACGATCCTCAAATACCGAAATTTCAACCGGAATAATCAGGCCTGCTTGATCAGCAGTACGAGCATTGAACTCTTTACAGAATGCCATGATGTTGACACCTGCTTGACCCAAAGCTGGACCTACTGGAGGCGCTGGATTAGCTTTCCCTGCAGGAATCTGCAGTTTTACCATTTTAATTACCTTTTTTGCCATGGATGACACCTCCTTGACTCAATAGTGGTAGACGGACCTATCGATCCTCCCACAAGAAACCTGTAAGAAAAATCTATATTTTCTCCACTTGAGTATAATCCAACTCAAGCGGGGTTTCCCGTCCAAACATGTTGACGTGAACCTTAAGCTTGCTCTTCTCAACCAAAATTTCTTCCACGGAGCCCACAAAATTCGCAAAAGGACCAACTTTAATTCGCACGGATTCCTTAACATCGAATTCAATCTTCGGTTTCGGCTCTACCATGCCCATATGCTTCAGAATCTGTTCAACTTCTTCTGGAAGCAATGGCGTCGGTTTGGAACCCGAGCCTGTCGACCCTACAAATCCCGTAACACCTGGTGTGTTGCGTACAACATACCAAGAGTCGTCGGTTTGGACCATTTCGACTAAGACATAACCAGGGTAGACTTTACGCATAACGGTTTTTTTCTTACCGTCCTTGGTTACCAGTTCTTCTTCCATAGGAACAAGAACACGGAATATCTTGTCTTCCATGCCCATGGACTCAACGCGTTTTTCCAAATTGGCTTTGACTTTGTTCTCATACCCTGAATAGGTATGAACGACGTACCATCTTTTTTCCATATCAAGCCACCTGGAACCCTTCCTAGATAATCGCTTCGATCACGGCGGAAATGCCGATATCGAGAACCCAAAAATAAATCGTGACGAACGCAATTGTCCCTATGACAATCAGCGTATAGTTGGTCAGTTCTTTACGATTGGGCCAGCGAACCTTCTTGAGTTCAGCCCAGCTTTCAGAGAAAAAGGAAAACAGAGACTTGAAACTGCGTTTCACGCCGACTACACCTCCAAAAACTATCTGGTTTCCCGATGAGAAGTCTGTTCGTTACAGGACTTACAGAATTTCTTCATCTCCATGCGGTCGGGGTGATTACGCTTGTTTTTCGTCGTTGTGTAATTTCTTTGTTTGCATGTTGTACAAGCCAAAGTAATAATTACCCGCATGATGTGCACCTCCCGAAGACATCCAACACCGGAAGTCTCATAATTGATCCTAAAAAAAACCGCGAATTTAGGCCTACCTAAAACACTTTATCACACGGGGTTTTCCATGTCAACGAATGTTTGCATACAATTCGCAGTCCCGGCTGTGGTGCATTTTAACATCTGTGCATCCTTTAAAACTGTTCTCTGAAAAGCTGCTTCAAAAATCAAGGCGATATCTATTATTCATCTTTTTTAGTATAAATCATTTGTAACACTTATAAACCTGCATAGCCTACCTATAACGAATAAAAAAAGACTCGGACTCGAGCCTTTTCCTTGTCAGCCTCTACTTTCAACTATCTCTTACTTCCAGATACTTTTCAAGTTTACGCTTGACCCGTTGCAGCGCGTTATCAATGGATTTCACATGGCGGTCAAGATCCTCTGCAATCTCCTGATACGAACGTCCGTCTAGATACAACATAAGTACCTTGCGTTCCAGCTCGCTCAGAATCTCGGACATCTTGTCCTCAAGGCCCACAAACTCTTCCTGATTGATTATCAGCTCTTCAGGGTCACTTACTTGTGTTCCGCAAATCACATCGAGCAACGTCCGGTCTGACTCTTCATCATAGATGGGCTTGTCCAGAGATACGTAAGAGTTCAGAGGAATGTGCTTTTGTCGTGTAGCCGTCTTAATTGCCGTAATAATCTGTCGTGTAATGCACAACTCGGCGAAAGCCTTGAACGAAGCAAGCTTGTCTCCCTTAAAATCACGAATGGATTTGTAGAGACCAATCATGCCCTCCTGAATAATATCCTCGCGATCAGCACCAATCAGGAAGTAGGATCTGGCCTTGGCCCGCACAAAGTTTCGGTATTTGTTAATCAGAAACTCCAGCGCTTCCCCATCACCTTCATGGACTGCTCCGACAATGTCTTCATCATTTTTGTAATCAAACTTTGACAACATGATATCCTTGAGGTCCACACTCACTAACAATCCCTCCGGCTGCAACGCAAGGTACCCGTTACTCTCTCAAATATACGACAAGTATACGCGATGTAACCTGATACCGTCAACCACAACAACCTAAAAAAGAAGAGCGCTAACAAAATTGTCAATGGTTTCAAAATGGAGGAGGGTCCAATTATTGGTTTATTCTCTTCTCCATCGTTCAAACAACTTTCGAAGCTCCGGACTCAGTTTGGCATCTAGCGAGTTACGGGACAATTTGGCACTATCCTGCTGGATTCGCTTCTGCACTTCCCTTTCGGATTCCTCAATCTCGATCAGTAATTCCCGCGCCGACACCCTGAGTGCACCTTGTCCAAATGCGACATGTTGTTCTACCTGATCGCTTGTGGCTACGTAAATACTTCTTCTTTTACTGCTCAGCTCCCGAACCAATCGCTCGATGCACTCATCAGCAGTTTCTTTTTCTCTGGTAAAATAAATCTGGACTTTGCTCTGGGCAAAAGTTTTACCTAATCCTGGCACCCTGTAAGCATCAAATACGACGATGACTCTTCTGCCGGAATACGCCTGATGATCCGCCAGCCGTTCAAGAAGTCTGTCCCTCGCTTCCTGCATACCAGATTGTACCAGTGCGGAAAGTTCGGGCCAGGCTCCAATCATGTTGTAACCGTCCACAAGGAGAACATCCCGCATGTCAGCCATATCGTTAGCCCCGTGCCTGTCGTCCGCGCAATACTTCGTACATGACAACACCTGCAGCTACAGAAGCATTAAGGGAATTAATTTGCCCCGCCATTGGCAGCTTGACGAGTACATCGCATTTCTCACGGATCAAACGGCCCATCCCTTTATTTTCGTTACCAATGACAATGGCTACCGGTCCCGTGAATACTCCATTCCCAAAGACGGGGTCTGTCGCTGTAACATCCGTACCAACTACCCATACACCCTCTTCTTTAAGACGGTCAATGGTTTGTCCCAGATTGTTTACACGCGCCACCGGGACGTACTCCACAGCACCTGCCGATGTTTTGGACACCGTTACAGTTACAGCTGCAGAACGCCTTTTCGGCACGATAACACCATGCGCTCCAGTACAGTCCGCTGTACGAAGGATGGAGCCCAAATTATGAGGGTCTTCAATCTCATCCAGCAAAATCAAAAACGGCTCCTCTCCCTTATCACGAGCAGTGGCGAGCAATTCTTCCACTTCAACATAGGCAAAAGGGGCAGCTTGCGCGACCACTCCCTGATGCTGAATGCCCGGAACCATTTGATCCAGCTTACGCTTGTCCACCTGCAAGACAATGATTCCTGCTTTTTTCGCCTCAGCTGTAATCGGCAGCGTCAAATGTTTTTGTGCATTATCCGCAATCCATATTTTATTTATCGTTCTGCCTGAACGCAATGCCTCCGTTACCGAATGCTTACCGGCAATCCATTCTTCTTCCATCTCTAGCTTCCTCCCGGGAAACGGACGATGCTTGTTCCATCCAGTCCGTTCCCATTTATGATTTTTCTGTATTTTCCATTTGTGCAATTCCGAACGTAATCAACTCTCTTAATCTGTCCAAATGTCCATCACAATAAAGAGATCCAACCAACCCTTCCAGTGCAGTGGCATGCCGATACTCAAGCACATCAGCATTTTTGGGCAAACTTCCTGATTTAGCATTTCTTCCTTGTCGGACAATATCGCGTTCTTCTTCCGTCAGTACCTTTTCCAATAGCCCCAACATGCGACTCTGCGCCTTGGCGGAGACTAGCCCTGTGGCTCGCCGATGCAGATGGTTTGGACGCAGGTTAGGCTGAGCCAACAAATATTGCCGGACAGCTACCTCGTACACTGCATCACCAATGTAAGCTAGTGCAATGGGGGGCATCAAACGGGCTGGCTTGGATGCAGGGTACGGGAACCAGTTCCCCGTACCCTCCGATGCTTCTGAGTTCATTGGCTTATCACTCATTTTCGCCGCCACCGCATACCCTGCGCCGTATCTTCAAGCACAATGCCTTTTGCAGCCAACAGATCGCGAATTTCGTCAGCTCTACCCCAGTTTTTGGTCTTACGAGCTTCGACACGTTCTGCAATTAACTGCTCGATTTCGTCATCCAGCAACTCTTCACTCGGTTCCGAATAAATGCGAAGTACGCTATTCATCGAATGAAAGGTATGCAATACAGCTTGTAGTTCCGCCTGATGTACGACATCTCGCTGCAACAAATGGTTTGCTTCGCTAACCCAATCAAATACAGCAGTAATCGCATCAGGTGTATTGAAATCATCATTCATTTTTTCGCCAAACTGCTGCAAAATTCCGTCGAGCTTCGTTTGCAGTTCCGTCGATACTCCCCCATTACCTTCCAGCGCATTAGCTAAACGATGCTTCACATTGGCAACTGCATTGGCGATCCGCTCGACACTGTTCTCCGCCTGACTCATAGTCTCTTGGTTATAGTTCAACGGATTCCGGTAATGTGTCGACAACATAAAATAACGTAAAGCCTCCGGCTTGTGGTGAGCGCGCAAATCTTTAACCAAAATACCATTACCGAGTGATTTCGACATTTTTTCATTATCTATGCGAATATATCCGTTATGCATCCAGTAGCGAGATAAAGGCTTACCCGTAATCACTTCAGATTGTGCGCATTCACATTCATGATGCGGAAATTGCAGATCCTGTCCGCCCCCATGAATATCCAGTGTATCTCCCAAATAATGGCGAGCCATAGCAGAGCATTCGATATGCCAGCCTGGTCGTCCATCTCCCCAAGGGCTCGACCAATGAATTTCACCCGGCTTCGCTGCCTTCCAGAGTACAAAATCCTCGGCATTTTCCTTGCGTTCATCCACATTGATGCGAATTCCGAACTGAAGCTCTTCCAGATTTTGACCTGATAGTTGTCCGTAATCTTTGAACTTTTTGGTCCGATAGAATACATCGCCATCATTTTCATAAGCGTAGCCTTTGTCTACCAATTCCTTAATAAAATCAATAATCAGGTCCATACTCTCTGTTACACGAGGGTTCATGCTGGCAGCAGGAACATTCAATCCTGCCAGATCCTCATGGTAGGCAGCAATAAATTTCTCAGCAACTGCCGAAACATCCATATCAAGTTCCCGAGCTTTGCGGATTAGTTTATCATCGACATCCGTAAAATTCACCACATAGTTTACATCATAGCCCAAGTACTCCAGGTAGCTCCGCACCACGTCAAATACAATTACAGGTCGTGCATTGCCAATATGAATGTAATCATACACGGTAGGTCCGCATACATACATTTTAACCTTTCCAGGCTCCAGTGGCACAAAAGGCTCCCGACTCCTCGTCATTGTATTATAAATTTGAAGCGGCATTGTTATGTTCCTCCCTCATGAAAATCATTTTTCTAATTTATTCTCTTGGGTCACCTGATGTTTCTGAGCGGATGGCCCATCCTTCAAATCAGATATTTCTGCACGCAAACGTTCAATTTCCCGTTGAAGTTCTCTCATAGAGTCCACAACCGGATCAGGCAATTGATGACTAAGTCGGTCTGGCCGCCTACCATCCTGTCTGACAACTCGCCCCGGGATGCCCACCACCGTACTGTTTGGTGGGACTTCTTTGAGCACAACCGAGTTGGAGCCAATGTTGGACTGTGCCCCAATCGTAAAAGAGCCCAATATCTTCGCACCAGAGCCGATAACAACATTATTCCCAATGGTCGGATGGCGCTTCCCTTTCTCTTTCCCAGTCCCGCCGAGTGTGACCCCCTGATACAATACGACATCGTCGCCAATCTCACAGGTTTCACCGATGACAACTCCCATGCCATGGTCAATGAACAGCCGATCTCCGATACGAGCGCCAGGATGAATTTCAATGCCTGTCATAAACCTCGATACCTGGGATATAACACGGGCTAGAGTACACCAGTTTCGCAAATAAAACCAATGTGCGATTCGGTGTGCCCAAAGGGCATGAACGCCGGAATACGTAAAAATGACCTCAAGCTTACTCCGGGCGGCCGGATCATTATCCAAAACAGTCTGAATGTCGGATTTGAAATGTCTGAACATGTCGCCCTCCTATTCCCTTCATATCCTTGCCGCATCATCACAACACTTCACGTTCCGCCAATTTTCGCATCCACCAGCACTCTTCGACATTTTTCTATCTATAATGAGTCTGAGTCTGATAAAAAAGAAAAAGCGCCTCCGCAGCCTAAGCTGCAGAGACGCATGAACGTGGTCCCACTCTGCTTCGAACATACCTGCTGCATAAAAAAGCAGAGCAGTTCGTCTTTAGCGTCCTGTAACGGGAACGACTCGGCACGCCCTTGTCACATCAGCATTTGACGCTAATGAGAGTTCGGGCGCACGGCTCCCAGGCGCATTTCCTCCGCAGGTCATCTGGACGGCTCTCAGCCTGGGGTTTCCCCTCGACCGTCCTCTCTGGCAGATGCCCTTATGCAGTGTACTTCTCCTGTTCGCAGCCTTTACACGTAAATATCAATCCGTATCAATGGAGTCATTATAGCGAAAAGACAACAAATTGACAAGAAACATCAGCCTTTAATTTGTGCCTTAAGACGATCCAGTACCTTGTCACGTCCGAGCAAAAAGATAGTTTCATTCAGATCCCGTCCATGAGTTTGGCCTGTAAGAGCCACACGAATCGGCATGAATAGTTGTTTTCCCTTAAAACCGGTTTCCTTTTGAACTTCCTTGATCAGCTTAGCCATTTGTGGAGCTGTAAATTCCTCGCTCGTTTCAACTTTACCTGCAAAAGCTCTAAGTACCTCCGGAACCTGCTCTTCGGCCAATACAGCTGCTGCTTCAGCATCCAGTTCCAGATGTGAACGGAAAAACAACTCAGACAACGCTACAATATCGGCTGCAGAAGTCATCTGTTCCTGGTATAAGCGAACCAGGGCCTTAGCCCAATCCAGTTGTTCCGCAGACAGTTCAGTCGGCAACAGCCCCGCTGCCTGGAGATGTGGAATCGCCATGCTGGCAATTCGCTCAGGATCAGCCTTTTTAATATAGTGATTGTTCAGGTAAGCAAGCTTATTTGTATCAAACACAGCCGGACTTTTGGACAAACGATTAGGATCGAAAATCGAAATCAGTTGTTCCCGATCATAGATCTCTTCTTCGCCTTCCGGGGACCAGCCCAGCAGTGCAATAAAGTTGAATATAGCTTCTGGCAGATAGCCCAACTTGTCATACTGCTCCATGAACTGAATAATGGATTCGTTACGCTTACTGAGCTTTTTGTGATCCTCGCCTACAATCAGCGTCATATGACCGAAGCGTGGCGGCTCCCAGCCAAGAGCTTCAAAGATCATCAACTGCCGCGGTGTATTGGAAACATGGTCTTCGCCCCGTAGTACATGCGATATTTTCATCAAATAATCGTCAACTGCTACAGCGAAGTTATATGTCGGAATACCATCCTTTTTGACGATAACAAAATCGCCGCTTTCCTTGGAATTGAATGTAATTTGACCTTTTACGATATCGTCAAACGTATATTCACGATCTTCCGGTACGCGAAAACGAATACTTGGTACACGGCCCTCTGCTTCAAATGCTTGGCACTGTTCTTCTGTTAGATCACGATGTTTCCCAGAATAGCGTGGTGTCTCCCCACGTGCCGTCTGCTCTTCACGCTCGCGCTCCAGCTCTTCTTCAGTGCAGTAACAACGGTAAGCCAAACCACGGTCCAGCAAATCCTGCCAGTACGTTTTATATATGTCCAAGCGTTCAGTCTGACGATAAGGTCCAAACTCGCCTCCCACGTCTACGCTCTCATCCCAGTCCATACCCAACCATTTCAAATATTTAAGTTGGCTTTCTTCTCCGCCCTCAATATTGCGCTTCACATCTGTGTCTTCGATACGAATAATAAATTTCCCACCTTGATTGCGGGCAAACAAATAATTAAATAATGCCGTTCTGGCATTTCCAATGTGCAGATGCCCTGTAGGGCTTGGTGCATAACGTACACGAACTTCCGTGCTCATATAATCTCCTCCAAATTGAATTACTCAAGATGATAGCATTTACCTGATAAGACAGACAACCGATTGAGCCGCGATTCCTTCACCCCGTCCGGGAAACCCGAGTTGCTCTGTCGTGGTCGCCTTGACGTTCACCTGGGATAGCTCCTCTGCTTCCAGCGCCCGAGCGATGACTTCATTCATCTGCGGAATATACGATGCCATTTTGGGCTTTTGTGCGATAATCGTAGAATCAATATTCCCCAAGCGATATCCTCGCTCTTTAGCTAGTCCCCACACATGCTCCAGTAGCTTAAGACTGTCGGCATCCTTAAATTCTGGGTCGTTATCCGGAAAATGCTTCCCGATGTCTCCCAAGCCAAGCGCGCCCAAGATGGCATCGCTAATGGCATGCAGCAGCACGTCTGCATCGGAATGGCCCAACAAACCTTTTTCATACGGTATATTCACACCTCCGATGATGCATGGCCTTCCTTCCACCAGCTGGTGGACGTCAAATCCTTGTCCCACTCTGATCACTTGATATCCTCTCCCTCTGTTTTTACCCATAACGCCGCCATATCCAAATCCTCAGGCGTAGTAATTTTGATGTTCTTGTAGCTGCCTTGAACGACAGTAACCGGAATTCCAAGCCGCTCTATCAGCATAGAATCATCTGTTCCCAAGAATCCCGACTGCTCCGCTTCCTCATAGGCTCGCAGCAGATCGGAAAGACGAAAAGTCTGTGGCGTTTGAATACTCCACAGACTTCGGCGATCCGGCGTTGCTGTAATGATACCATCCCCGTTCACTTGCTTGACTGTATCCTTTACAGGTACTGCTGCTACAGAAGCACCAGTACGCTGGGCTGCCTCAAGGCATGAACGTACAAGCTCAGGTTGAATTAGTGGACGCACACCATCATGCACCATCACCCAATCCGCTTGTAAGTGGCGCAGACCGCGATAAACCGAATGCTGGCGTTCACTGCCACCAGCCACCACCCGTACATTTTTACCGATTTTGTATTGATGAATCCAATCTCGGCAGCGTTCCACATCTCCTGTCCCAGTCACCATCACCATTTCATCCACTTCGGGCATAGCTGCGAATATTTCAAGTGTATGTATGAAGATGGGCTTGTCCCGCAAAAGCAGAAATTGCTTGCTCTCCTGCGTCCCCATACGGGAGCCGCGCCCTGCTGCCACAATGACAACTCCTACCCGATTGTTCATTCAAATAACTCCTGCCCTGATCGCACTTGGACGATCCGTATGATAACACATCTACTTCATCATACCGCGTTTATTGAGCTTTTTCCAATAATTTCGGTTTGGCAAAGATCATACGGCCGGCTGAGGTCTGAAGTACACTCGTGACCAGCACCTCCATCAGAGAGCCAATATAGTCACGTCCGCCTTCTACAACAATCATCGTGCCATCATCCAGATAGGCTACACCCTGCCCATGCTCCTTGCCGTCTTTAATAATCTGCACCATAATTTCCTCACCGGGCAATACGACAGGCTTCACTGCATTCGCCAAATCGTTAATATTCAGCACTGATACACCTTGAAGTTCGCATACTTTATTCAGGTTAAAATCATTAGTTACAACTTTACCCTGTAACACCTTTGCCAGCTTAACCAACTTACTGTCGACCTCTGAAATTTCCTCAAAATCACCTTCGTAAATGAGTACATTTACATCCAGTTCTTTTTGGATTTTATTCAAAATATCCAGACCTCGCCGTCCACGATTACGCTTAAGTAAATCTGATGAATCTGCAATATGCTGAAGCTCCTCCAGCACAAATTCAGGAATTACAATTGTTCCTTCAATAAAACCTGTCTTGCAAATATCCGCAATACGCCCATCTATAATGACGCTGGTGTCCAATATTTTATGTTCCTCCAGCTTGCGTTCTTCTACACCCGTTCCCCGACCAAAAAAACCAGAACTCCAAAAGGATGACAGCTCGTCCCGCTTTTCTAGCCCAACCATCAATCCTACATATCCGCATATCACGGTAACAGCCGTCTGGATAAGTTGACCCGGGGCCCCCAACCATGAAAAAAGCGGGTAAACTGCTAAGGAAAGTATCAATCCCACCGCTAAACCAATCACACCTGCCATCATCTCGTTCATCGGAATTCGTACCAAGCCTTCAATGCCCTGCTGCAACCGATTCGCCACGGATGCCCCTGCGAATGAACACCCAGCCATAAATAGCACTGCTCCCGCCATCATCCAAACAATCATTCCTGGTAAAGACCCATCACTCAACCATTGCGGCATCCACGTTACAATGCCTCCTACCCGCTGGTATAACGTATAGCCAAACCATGCTCCGCACAATCCTGTAAAAGTTAAAATAGCCTTTCTCCACATTGAGTCTCTATACCTCCTTTATTTTCTTTTCATATAGTCTGCTATTTATTGGATACATAGCATTTCTCTTACCAGTATGATCCATTTTCATCATAACTAACCCTGTGTTTTCACTTTTTATGCATAAAAAAAAAGCATTTATCTCCCTGAAATGCTTCAAGGAAATAAATGCTTATTCTTATTCTTATTCTTATTCTTGCTTGATACTAACGCTGTGAATGACGATATTGATCGTCCTGTTCTTCCTGACTGGAACGCTCCCGACCACGTCCACGTCTGCGTGACAGCTTACGAATGTTCAGCTTCATGCCATACAATGCATACAGCACCAGCGGTACAAAAATCAGCTTCGACAGCTGGTCAGGGAATTTAACAGCCAACACCACCGCTGCAATTACGACCCATGGAGCAACCCAGATCGCTTTTTTGGGGAGGCCGACCTTTTTAAAATTAGGATATCTCATGGAGCTGACCATCAAATAAGAAACCAGCAACATGGCAATCGACATGTATAACAATGAAATATCGTTATGGAATAAGGACAAAGTGGCTAATACGCCACCTGCTGCCGGAATTGGCAAACCCGTAAAATAACCTGGTACACCAGGACGTACGTTAAATCGAGCCAAACGCAACGCTCCGCACATCGGGAAAATGGCAGTAACCGTCCAAGCGAGAGCCGAATTCGCATCATGAAAAGCAACCATGTACATAATAACTGCGGGAGCAACACCAAAAGATATCATATCTGATAAGGAGTCCAGTTCTTTACCGAATTCGCTTTGGGCATTCAGGACCCGGGCCATCCTTCCATCCAGTCCGTCCAACAACATGGCGACAATAACCATAATAGCGGCAAGACTGTATTTTCCGTCTACAGCCAATAAAATGGCGATCATTCCGAGAAACAAGTTACCTAAGGTACACATGTTCGGAATTGATTTGGTAATCATCTCTTCACCTCAATGTATGAATTGTTCCATTATAATCCTTTCACTGTATTACATTTACATTTGCCTGTCAATGAAAACTTGTTCCTGCAAACGTTTAAGACCTTCTTTAATCGTACGCGCACGAACCTCTCCAATACCATCCACTTCATCCAGTTCTTCTATCGTTGCTGTCATGACATGCGGAAAACGTCCAAACCGCTCCACCAGATTATGAATAATCACATTCGGCAAACGCGGTATCTTGTTCAGTACCCGATAGCCGCGTGCAGCAATATACTCTTCTGATGTCGCAGCTGAAGAAGGGTAGCCTAGTAAACGTACAATATGATTCACATCTAACAATTCGTCGTCCGTAGAACGTTTGAGTCCCAATATAATTTCACGAATCTTCTCGTCGCTATCGTCTTTGGCATAATCCTTATACAGCAACCATGCTTCTTCCTCAATGTTGCTGACAAGCTCTTCCATCTGCATACTAATCAGACGGCCTTCATTTCCGAGCTCGTTAATAAATCGTTTGATCTCCATTTTGATGCGCAGCACCATTTCGATCCGCTGGATGACATTAACGACCTCCGGCATGGTAACCAGCTCTTCAAATTCAGAAGCTGTCAAATTCGTAGAGGCTTGCCCCAACACGGATCTATATTTTTCTAACGTCTGAATAGCCTGATTGGCTTTCGTCAAAATAACCCCGATTTCCTTGAGCGCATACCGTAATGTCCCCTGATACAAGGTAATAATATTACGCCGCTGGGAAATAGAAACCACTAGTTTGCCAGTCTGCTTTGCAACTCGTTCTGCTGTCCGGTGCCGAATTCCTGTTTCAATTGAAGAAATGGAGGAGTCCGGAATCAGTTGCGTATTGGCATATAAAATTCGTTTTAAATCCTCGCTCAATATGATTGCGCCGTCCATTTTAGCCAACTCATACAAATAGTTCGGCGAAAAATCACAATTAATGGAGAAACCGCCATCCACCACTTCCATAACTTCTGGGCTATAGCCAACGACCAGAAGAGCACCCGTTTTGGCACGCAAAACGTTTTCCAACCCGTCGCGAAAGGGAGTTCCCGGTGCCACAAGCCGCAGCAAATCGTTCATTTTATCCAGTTGGCTCGCTTCTTTCATTCTCAATGCCCCCTAATCTAATGCGGCTGCCAGTGCATCTGCCACCGTTCCTACTCCTATAATTTGAATCCCTTTCGGATGTGTCCAGCCCTTCAAGCTTTTCTCCGGCATGATCACCCGTTTGAAACCTAGTTTCTCCGCTTCCCGTACTCGCTGTTCTGCTCGGGATACCGCACGTACCTCACCTGTCAGTCCCACCTCGCCAAAAATCACATCGTATGGCTTGGTAGGAGCATCCCTAAAGCTGGAAGCAATGCTCACAGCTATAGCCAAATCCACCGCCGGTTCATCCAACTTCACGCCTCCAGCTACGTTGAGATAGGCGTCCTGGTTTTGCAAAAACATGCCCATCCGCTTTTCTAGCACGGCTATGATTAATCCCATTCGATGATGATCGACTCCTGTGCCCATTCGGCGCGGAGATGGAAAATGCGTAGCTGCAATCAATGCTTGCAGTTCAACCAATACAGGTCGGGTTCCTTCCATACTGGCTACAACAGTAGAACCCGCTACCCCCAGTGGTCGTTCAGACAGGAATAGTTCAGAAGGATTTGACACCTCACGCAAACCGCTTTCAGCCATTTCAAAAATACCAATTTCATTTGTAGAACCGAAACGGTTTTTAACTGCACGCAAAAGCCGATACGTATGATGACGCTCTCCTTCAAAATAAAGCACACAATCAACCATATGTTCCAACAAACGTGGACCTGCAATGGCCCCTTCCTTGGTCACATGTCCTACCAATACCGTAGCAATACCTAGCCCCTTGGCAATTCGCATAAAGCGTGAAGTACACTCCCGCACCTGAGCCACACTACCTGGTGCACTCGTCACCTCAGGCAAATATACGGTCTGTATCGAGTCGATGACCAAAAATTCCGGCTTCAAGCTGTCCACCGCTTCTTCAATCGTCTCCAAATTCGTCTCACATAATACGTATAGGCTGGGGGACAAGGCACCGAGCCGATCTGCACGTAGTTTCGTTTGACGGACAGATTCCTCACCAGACACGTACAGCACCTTTAAACCAGTTAAAGCTAGCTCATTAGATGTTTGCAGCATAAGCGTAGATTTACCGATTCCCGGATCACCGCCCACCAAAACGAGTGAACCCGGCACCACACCTCCACCGAGTACTCGATTCAATTCGCCAATTCCCGTCAAAATTCGTGTTTCTTTGCCACTCTCCACCTCTATAATAGGCAGTGGCTTGTCTTTTGTGCTATGAGTAAGAAGGGAAGACCCCATTCCTTGAGTTTTTACAACGCTTTCCGTTTCTTCGACCATGGAATTCCACGCCTGGCATCCAGGACATTTTCCGTACCATTTGGGCGATTCATAACCACATTCCGTACAGGAAAATTTAGTTTTCACTTTAGCCATACTTTATTCCTGGGCTCCTTATTGACGACGATAATGTCAAATTTATGTTCATACAGCCCAGAAAGAGCTGTAACAATAAAAGTTTACCATTGAAGCTTGGCGGACGTAAAGCAATATCACAAACTTTCCCAAAGCATTTACCCAACCATTTCACCGTGTTTTATACATAAAAAGGGTGTCTTCGCAATAGCTTTCCAGCCTGCGAGACACCCTTTTCTACTATTTATTTAGTAAACTGCTTTAGGACTTGGCAGATACATTATCCTTTTTCGTTACAGTCAATGCACCATTCTCCTCATCAATGAAGAGAGAGTCACCCTTAGTAATGTTGCCAGTCAACAGTTCCTCGGACAGGCGATCTTCAATATGCTTCTGGATTGCACGACGCAATGGACGCGCACCATACGCTGGATCAAAGCCTTCCTTGGCAAGGAATTTTTTAGCGTTGTCTGTCAACTCGAAGTCCACCTCATACTCATTCAGACGCTTACGCAGCTCCTCAGACATGAGTGACACAATTTCGGCAATATGTTTTTCTTCGAGAGAATGGAAAACGATAATTTCATCAATCCGGTTCAAGAACTCAGGACGGAAGCTTTTCTTCAGTTCATCCATCACTTTGCCCTTCATATTATCGTAATCCGCCCCAGCGTCCACTACAGCTGTAAAACCAAGCGTGGAGTTACGTTTAATCGCCTGTGCACCAACATTAGATGTTAGGATGATGAGTGTGTTACGGAAATCGACGACACGACCTTTGGAATCTGTTAGACGACCATCTTCCAGCACTTGCAGAAGAATATTGAATACTTCTGGGTGTGCTTTTTCAATTTCATCCAGCAACACAACAGAGTATGGCTTACGACGTACCTTCTCAGTCAGCTGACCGCCTTCTTCATATCCAACGTACCCTGGAGGTGCTCCTACCAGACGGGACGTGGAGTGCTTCTCCATATATTCGGACATATCAATACGGATAACCGCATTTTCATCTCCAAACATGGATTCAGCCAAGGCGCGTGCCAATTCTGTTTTACCAACCCCAGTTGGGCCGAGGAAAATAAAGGAACCAATTGGACGCTTCGGATCTTTCAGTCCGGCACGTGCCCGGCGAATCGCCCGGCTTACTGCCTTAACTGCTTCATCCTGTCCAATTACCCGCTCATGCAGCAACTCTTCCATATTCAACAAGCGGTGTGTTTCTTCCTCTTTCAGCTTGCTGACTGGAACACCTGTCCAGATTGCAACGACCTGAGCGATATCCTCTGGTGTAACTTCAGAATCTGTACGACCCTGTTGTTCTTTCCATTGGTTTTTCGTCACGTCTAGCTCTTCACGGATTTTTTGCTCTGTATCACGCAACGCTGCCGCTTTTTCAAACTCCTGACTTTGTACCGCTGAATCCTTTTCCTTACGGATATCTTCCAGACGGTTTTCCAGCTGTTTCAGGTTTGGCGGTACAGTGTAAGAATTCAGCCTTACTTTGGAGCCCGCTTCATCAATAAGGTCAATAGCCTTATCTGGCAGGAAGCGGTCGGTGATATAACGATCTGACAATTTTACAGCCGCTTCAATAGCCTCATCTGTGATCTTTACACGGTGATGCGCTTCGTAACGGTCACGCAGGCCGTACAAGATTTGAATCGCCTCTTCTGGAGAAGGCTGATCCACTGTAATTGGTTGAAAACGACGCTCCAAAGCAGCATCTTTCTCAATATATTTGCGGTATTCATCCAGCGTGGTCGCACCGATGCATTGCAGCTCGCCACGTGCCAGAGCAGGCTTAAGGATGTTGGACGCATCAATTGCGCCTTCCGCTCCACCAGCACCAATCAGCGTATGCAGCTCATCAATGAACAATACGATATTACCCGCTTGACGAATCTCGTCCATAATTTTTTTCAAACGATCCTCGAATTCACCACGATACTTGGTGCCTGCTACCACAGAACCCATATCCAGTGTCATTACGCGCTTGTCGCGCAACGTTTCAGGAATCTCATTTGCTATAATTTTTTGGGCCAATCCTTCGGCAATCGCTGTTTTACCTACCCCAGGCTCACCGATCAGAACCGGATTGTTCTTTGTACGGCGGCTGAGCACCTGAATTACGCGTTCAATTTCCTTGCTACGCCCAATAACAGGGTCCAGGTTGTTTTCCTTCGCAGATGCCGTCAGATCGCGTGCCAGACTGTCCAGAGTTGGCGTGCTGACATTAGCTGGAGCACCGTGATGGCTGGAAACAGCCTCGCTGCTGCCGAGCAATTGAAGCACTTGCTGACGCGCTTTGTTCAGACTGATGCCCAAGTTGTTCAGTACACGCGCTGCTACGCCTTCACCTTCACGAATAAGACCAAGCAAAATATGTTCTGTACCTACATAGGTATGGCCCAGTTTGCGGGCTTCATCCATAGACAGTTCGATGACTTTTTTGGCGCGTGGAGTATAGGCAATGTTCGTCGGTTGCTCTTGACCGCGTCCAATCAGCGTTTCCACTTCATCCTGGATTTTTTCCAGTCCCAGCCCTAAACCGATTAAGGCTTTCGCGGCTATTCCTTCACCTTCACGAATGAGGCCTAGCAAAATGTGCTCTGTGCCAATGTTGTTGTGTCCCAATCGAACAGCTTCTTCCTGAGCCAAAGCAAGCACTTTCTGTGCACGTTCCGTAAATCTTCCAAACATCATATATCCTGCACCTCCACAGTGTGTATTTCAGATCATTCTATATATTAAAGGGTTGTGCCTAATTTTTGCCGGATCAGCTTCGCCCGGTACATATCGCGCTCTTCGGTATTCATTTTATCCCCAAAGCTTTTTTGCAGGAACCCGGGTTGTGTCATCACATTCAGCTCATTCATCGCTGCGGTGGAAGGACGCTCCAAAATCCCTAAATCTACGCCAAGACGTACATCGGATAGCCGCTGTGCAGCCTCCTTGGAATCCAATACTGCTGCATATGACAAAATACCGAATGAACGCATCACCCGATCTGTAATTCGCAGCATAGATTCATTCATTAGCCTTTCTCTGGCAGAACGCTCGTGCTCAATAATTTGTAGCACCACGCCATGTAGATTCTCAATAATCTCCGCTTCGGTTTGTCCCAGTGTAATCTGATTAGATACCTGAAACAAATTTCCGACCGCTTCGCTGCCTTCACCGTAAATGCCACGAACTGTAAGACCTACCTGTGAAACAGCAGACAATATACGATTGATTTGATGAGTCATAACTAATGCAGGCAAATGCATCATCACCGAAGCTCTCATACCTGTGCCGACATTCGTCGGACAACTGGTCAGAAAACCTCTCCGATCATCAAATGCATAATCAACATGCGCTTCAAATGCATCATCAATAATCATAGCGCGTTCCCAAGCTTCCCTAACCTGACATCCCGGATATAAGCACTGGATACGCAGATGATCCTCTTCGTTTATCATAACACTAACCGATTCATCATCGCTAATTAAAACAGCACCGTTACGAGATTCGTTCGCCAAATTTGGACTAATCAAATGCTTCTCAACCAGCACCTGCTTGTCGATCTCATCCAACTCGGATATTTTCAACGTATGAAAAGTACCAAAACCGCCTAAATCATCATACTGAAGGATATCCGTCAAGCGTTGAAGTGCTTCTTCCGACTGCTGATTGGTAGCAAGCATGGGAAAAGGCAGATGCTGCAAGTTACGCGCAATTCTCACCCGGCTGCTAATGACAATCTCCGAATCCGCAGCATCACCACGCATCCAGTCACTTAGCGGCTTCTCCGTAAATCGAATATTGGGCATTACGCATCCCTCCTACTCTTCACAAACTTTACTCTTCAGTCATTTCTTTTTCAAGCTCTCTGATTTGATCCCTAAGCTCAGCAGCTGATTCAAATTCTTCCTGTACAATATGCTGTTGCATCTCTTTTTTCAAATCGTCAATTTGCCGTTTAACCTTCAGTCGGCCTCCAGTGCGAACCGGAACTTTACCAACATGATTCGTACTGCCATGCACACGCTTGAACAGAGGGTCCAGACGACTATCAAAATATTGATAGCACGATGGGCATCCGAAACGTCCCAGCTTACTAAACTGTGCATAGGTCATGCCACAATCCTTGCATTGCAGGTTCTGCGGGCCACTGTGGCCTGGAGACTGGCTCTTTGTACTGGAGTCAAAATCCAGCATCCCCGACAACAAGCTATGAATCGAAAAGCCGTTAGGTGTTCCAGGGATCATCTCCCCTTTTTCCTTGGCACATGTCTCACAAATATGAAACTCTGTCTTTTCGCCATTCACAATTTTGGTGAAATGCAAAGTTGCCGGCCGCATATTACATTCTTGGCACAGCATAAAAGCACCTCCTTCAATGTCAGGATTTATACCAATCCCTACATCCAAACGTTAGTCTCTTTCCACACACTATTTGGTCGCCAGCAACGAAATCAGCATAGCCTTAAGCAATCTTGCTCGCAGTTGATCACGATAGGGAAGCTTCAGTAATAATGTATCCCTTGATAAAGCAGCCTTCATTAAATTAGCTTCCCTTTTGCTTAAAAAATGGGCTTCCTCTAACTGATAAATTAGACCTTCTGCTGCCGATTGGCTTATTTCCTCCCCGATGCTCTGATGAAGATGTGTATGGATGGCATGCTGTGCAGGCAGCTGAATTCGCTGAATACGAATGTAGCCCCCGCCACCGCGTTTACTTTCCACCACATAGCCTTTTTCCAGCGTAAACCGGGTGCTAATTACATAATTAATTTGCGACGGCACGCAGGAAAAGCGGTCAGCCAGATCGTTGCGCTGAATCTCCACTAAACCTTGGGGACTTTCCAGCAATATACTCTTCAAATATTGTTCAATAATATCGGAAACATTGCGCATTTCATCATCCTCCACTAACGGAAACGCAAGTATTCAAGTACATTTCACGCTCCACAGAGTCCGCCGTATATTGAACTTAACCAAACGGTAAAGTCACGAATCTAAGCTGTATTCAGGCTATTGCCTGATCTACATCCATTGGAATTGTACCTTCTTGTCTCTAGTGTGGCCTTTATTTGCGATTAATCATACACTTCTCTTATGTTCATAAGAGTCAGCTCCTAACTATACGCAAATCATTTCGATCCTCATTTACTTCTTTGCTATCAAAATTACCTTATACAGCTAATCCATCAGCATAGTACTTCTACAGAATCACACTTGGCTTGATTGACTTTGACTTTCTTTGACTATATTCATATTATAGCACATTATTCATTTTTGCCAAGGGGTCAATACCATTTTTCGCAATCTAATTATGTTTTATACAATACCATAAAAAAACTCTTCCCATTACAGAAAGAGTTTTGAAAATTATGATAACCACACAAGTTATGTTCCCTGAAAGATGGGGCCTAAGAAGAACTAAATGGGCCTTTATCAGAAAAAATCCAATAAGAACGTTTGTTTTACCGGTATTACACGTTTAAGGGCAGACACAGACTCACTGCTGCCTTCAATACGCCCCCATTTATACAGATCATCAGCCTGCTGGTAGCCAAGTATCAGAGTCGTCAGTGACTGAATCCCAAGTTTCAAGTCAGCTACTATGGCGTTTTCAGATGAATTGCTTATATCCACTCTCTCCAGATGTCCTTGCCCCTCCGTAGTAATCGTTAATCTCCATAATCCATCATTCCATGGAGCATACCGATCAGTCAGATTTAAGGTTAAACTTGTTTCTTCTCCAATCTGTTCAAAAGGGTATCTTTCTATAAAAGCAGCTGCATCCACAATACGACCCATAAAATAAGGCACCGTTTCCTGTTGAATTCGTGGATCATCGAGTAAAAATGGCAGATTGTCATCTGCTGGAACGTAATTAAATTTACCTTGGGCTATCATTGAGTCATGATTTGCAAAATAAGTCCATAAAGCCCGACGAGCCGTCTCATTTTCATATACCAACTCATCACAATTCAACTGTTTATCTTCAATTTTGTATAGTGCATATCCCTGAGGATCGCCTGTTTCTGAGTAATATACCGCAGTTCGATAGTTCTCATTTAAAATCCGCTCTTGCCACCATTCCTTATCTCGTACCAGCGTGCCATTATAACGAGATGCATACGCTTGATACACTTGGTCCAATTCTAAAATATCTTTGACATCGCGTTTGACTGTACCTTCTGTTTTAAGTTTTGCAGGGAATTTTTCAATGGGAATGACGTACTTTTTGTATTCAATATACGTTTCCCATCCAAATTTACGATAGAAGGCAAAGGAGAATGGATGCAGAAAAGAAAGGCTTTGTCCCGCAGACTTCATCTCTTCAAGCGCATGCGTCAACAAACGTGACACCATGCCTCCGCGACGCTTTTCTGGCCAAGTTGCCACACCAGCAATGCCTCCCATATCAAAAACCTGACCGTTTATGTATACCTGTAGCGGTAACAAAGTCAGTTTAGCATTCAAGTCATGTCCGTCGAATATTCCCCATGTTTGCTCTGGTTTGAATTTCTTCTTGGATTTTTCCATATCCTCCAGGGACATTGTAAACTGAAAAGCATATTGAGATAATTCAATAGCCGCTTCAAATTCCTCACGTTGTAATTGTCTGATCTCCATAACTTCGTCACCTCGCTCGTATACTTGGGCATCCATAAAAAAGATTATACACTTAGAGTGTGGCAAAGCCTCTTCCCTCTGTCAACCTTAGAAGCAGGTGGCCATCTAAAACGCATAAAAAAGGATGATAATCTCAATGAGATTATCATCCTTTTCACTTTTGCTTGGCGACGTCCTACTCTCCCAGGACCCTGCGGTCCAAGTACCATCGGCGCTGGAGGGCTTAACGGTCGTGTTCGGGATGGGTACGTGTGGAACCCCTCCGCTATCGCCACCAAACATGAATTTACACTGTAAATTCTTCCGTACGGTTATTCGGTTCATCACTTATCGTGTGAATGAATAGCCATGCGCTTATTGTATGTCACTTGTACATACTTTCAAGGTTACACCCTGAAAACTGGATCCGAAACTTATTTGCGTTTTATTTAGGATAAGCCCTCGACCGATTAGTATTGGTCAGCTCCATGCATTACTGCACTTCCACCCCCAACCTATCTACCTCGTCGTCTTCAAGGGGTCTTACATACTGGGAAATCTCATCTTGAGGGGGGCTTCACGCTTAGATGCTTTCAGCGCTTATCCCTTCCGTACATAGCTACCCAGCGGTGCTCCTGGCGGAACAACTGGTACACCAGCGGTACGTCCATCCCGGTCCTCTCGTACTAAGGACAGCTCCTCTCAAATTTCCTACGCCCACGACAGATAGGGACCGAACTGTCTCACGACGTTCTGAACCCAGCTCGCGTACCGCTTTAATGGGCGAACAGCCCAACCCTTGGGACCTACTTCAGCCCCAGGATGCGATGAGCCGACATCGAGGTGCCAAACCTCCCCGTCGATGTGGACTCTTGGGGGAGATAAGCCTGTTATCCCCAGGGTAGCTTTTATCCGTTGAGCGATGGCCCTTCCATGCGGTACCACCGGATCACTAAGCCCGACTTTCGTCCCTGCTCGACTTGTAGGTCTCGCAGTCAAGCTCCCTTCTGCCTTTGCACTCTTCGAATGATTTCCAACCATTCTGAGGGAACCTTGGGGCGCCTCCGTTACTCTTTAGGAGGCGACCGCCCCAGTCAAACTGCCCACCTGACACTGTCCTCGCACCGGATTACGGTACCAAGTTAGAACCTAGATACGATCAGGGTGGTATCCCAAGGATGCCTCCTCTCAAGCTGGCGCTCAAGATTCAACGGCTCCCACCTATCCTGTACAGATCGTACCCAAATTCAATATCAAGCTGCAGTAAAGCTCCATGGGGTCTTTCCGTCTTGTCGCGGGTAACCTGCATCTTCACAGGTATTAAAATTTCACCGGATCTCTCGTTGAGACAGCGCCCAAGTCGTTACGCCATTCGTGCGGGTCAGAATTTACCTGACAAGGAATTTCGCTACCTTAGGACCGTTATAGTTACGGCCGCCGTTTACTGGGGCTTCGGTTCATAGCTTCGCCCGAAGGCTTACCACTCCCCTTAACCTTCCAGCACCGGGCAGGCGTCAGCCCGTATACTTCGCCTTGCGGCTTCGCACAGACCTGTGTTTTTGCTAAACAGTCGCTTGGGCCTTTTCACTGCGGCCCCCTCGGGCTATTCACCCTACCGAGGCACCCCTTCTCCCGAAGTTACGGGGTCATTTTGCCGAGTTCCTTAACGAGAGTTCTTCCGCGCGCCTTAGAATTCTCTTCTCGCCTACCTGTGTCGGTTTGCGGTACGGGCACCTTCTCCTGGCTAGAGGCTTTTCTTGGCAGTCTGAGATCATGACCTTCGCTACTATAATTTTCGCTCCCCATCACAGCCCAGCCTTACGATGTGCGGATTTGCCTACACACCAGCCTCACTGCTTAGACGGACATCCATCAGTCCGCGTCACTACCCTACTGCGTCACCCCATTGCTCATAACGGATTACGGTGGTACAGGAATTTCGACCTGTTGTCCTTCGACTACGCCTATCGGCCTCGCCTTAGGTCCCGACTTACCCTGAGCGGACGAACCTTCCTCAGGAACCCTTAGGCTTTCGGCGGATCTGATTCTCACAGATCTTTTCGTTACTCATACCGGCATTCTCACTTGAATGCAGTCCAGCGCTCCTTACGGTACACCTTCAACCCGCATTCAACGCTCCCCTACCCCTGATGCAAGCATCAAGCCATAGCTTCGGTGGTGTGTTTAGCCCCGTTACATTTTCGGCGCAGAGTCACTCGACCAGTGAGCTATTACGCACTCTTTCAATGGTGGCTGCTTCTAAGCCAACATCCTGGTTGTCTGTGCAACTCCACATCCTTTCCCACTTAACACACACTTGGGGACCTTAGCTGATGGTCTGGGCTGTTTCCCTTTCGACAATGGATCTTAGCACTCACTGTCTGACTCCCGGAACTAAATCTATGGCATTCGGAGTTTGACTGAGCTTGGTAACCCTTGCGGGCCCCGCACCCAATCAGTGCTCTACCTCCACGATTCTTTTTTCCGAGGCTAGCCCTAAAGCTATTTCGGGGAGAACCAGCTATCTCCGGGTTCGATTGGAATTTCTCCGCTACCCCCACCTCATCCCCGCATTTTTCAACATGCGTGGGTTCGGGCCTCCAGTGCGTGTTACCGCACCTTCACCCTGGACAGGGGTAGATCACCCGGTTTCGGGTCTACGTCCACGTACTCATTCGCCCTATTCAGACTCGCTTTCGCTGCGGCTTCAGCTCTTCACCTTAACCTTGCACGGGAACGTAACTCGCCGGTTCATTCTACAAAAGGCACGCCATCACCCATAGATCGGGCTCTGACTTCTTGTAAGCACACGGTTTCAGGATCTATTTCACTCCCCTTCCGGGGTGCTTTTCACCTTTCCCTCACGGTACTGCTTCACTATCGGTCGCCAGGGAGTATTTAGCCTTGGCAGATGGTCCTGCCGGATTCATACGGGGTTTCACGTGCCCCGCACTACTCGGGATCCGTCTCGGAGAGAACAAGTTTTGAACTACAGGGCTTTTACCTTCTCTGGCGGGCCTTTCCAGACCTCTTCATCTAACCGGTTCCTTTGTAACTCCATGTGAGACGTCCCACAACCCCAAGAAGCAAGCTCCTTGGTTTGGGCTAATCCGCGTTCGCTCGCCGCTACTGACGGAATCACTATTGTTTTCTCTTCCTCAGGGTACTTAGATGTTTCAGTTCCCCTGGTCTGCCTCTATTCTGCCTATGTATTCAGCAGAAAGTGACTGTCGATGAAGACAGCCGGGTTTCCCCATTCGGACATCCCCGGATCAAAGCTTGCTTACAGCTCCCCGAGGCTTTATCGTTGTTCGCCACGTCCTTCGTCGGCTCCTGGCGCCTAGGCATCCTCCGTGTGCTCTTTGTAGCTTAACCTAGACTTTTCTTTCAAAGAAAGAAAATGTCGATGTTCGATAAAGAATGATTTTTGCCAAAGGCAAAAGATTTTTCCTTACCTGCTACCTTTATTTCACTTGTTTACACAAGATCAGCTTAAAGGAATATTCTAAAACGCAATTTCGTTTCGGTATCCAGTTTTCAAGGTGCAAAGCTGTTTGATTATCAGTCAATCTCCAAAGAGTTAACGATTCTCATACAGTTTAAGATGAAATTGTAATTGGTGGAGCCAAGCGGGATCGAACCGCTGACCTCCTGCGTGCAAGGCAGGCGCTCTCCCAGCTGAGCTATGGCCCCTCACAAGTTCCATCAAAACTGAACAAATGGAATGATGATTTTTTTGAAGCTTACGCTTCATATTTGAATGTTTCCGTTGCAGGAAACGATTCTCCATAGAAAGGAGGTGATCCAGCCGCACCTTCCGATACGGCTACCTTGTTACGACTTCACCCCAATCATCTACCCCACCTTCGGCGGCTGGCTCCCTTGCGGGTTACCCCACCGACTTCGGGTGTTGTAAACTCTCGTGGTGTGACGGGCGGTGTGTACAAGACCCGGGAACGTATTCACCGCGGCATGCTGATCCGCGATTACTAGCAATTCCGACTTCATGTAGGCGAGTTGCAGCCTACAATCCGAACTGAGACCGGCTTTTCTAGGATTGGCTCCACCTCGCGATTTCGCTTCCCGTTGTACCGGCCATTGTAGTACGTGTGTAGCCCAGGTCATAAGGGGCATGATGATTTGACGTCATCCCCACCTTCCTCCGGTTTGTCACCGGCAGTCTGCTTAGAGTGCCCAGCTTGACCTGCTGGCAACTAAGCATAAGGGTTGCGCTCGTTGCGGGACTTAACCCAACATCTCACGACACGAGCTGACGACAACCATGCACCACCTGTCTCCTCTGTCCCGAAGGAAAGGCCTATCTCTAGACTGGTCAGAGGGATGTCAAGACCTGGTAAGGTTCTTCGCGTTGCTTCGAATTAAACCACATACTCCACTGCTTGTGCGGGTCCCCGTCAATTCCTTTGAGTTTCAGTCTTGCGACCGTACTCCCCAGGCGGAATGCTTAATGTGTTAACTTCGGCACCAAGGGTATCGAAACCCCTAACACCTAGCATTCATCGTTTACGGCGTGGACTACCAGGGTATCTAATCCTGTTTGCTCCCCACGCTTTCGCGCCTCAGCGTCAGTTACAGCCCAGAGAGTCGCCTTCGCCACTGGTGTTCCTCCACATATCTACGCATTTCACCGCTACACGTGGAATTCCACTCTCCTCTTCTGCACTCAAGCTCCCCAGTTTCCAGTGCGACCCGAAGTTGAGCCTCGGGATTAAACACCAGACTTAAAGAGCCGCCTGCGCGCGCTTTACGCCCAATAATTCCGGACAACGCTTGCCCCCTACGTATTACCGCGGCTGCTGGCACGTAGTTAGCCGGGGCTTTCTTCTCAGGTACCGTCACTCTTGTAGCAGTTACTCTACAAGACGTTCTTCCCTGGCAACAGAGCTTTACGATCCGAAAACCTTCATCACTCACGCGGCGTTGCTCCGTCAGGCTTTCGCCCATTGCGGAAGATTCCCTACTGCTGCCTCCCGTAGGAGTCTGGGCCGTGTCTCAGTCCCAGTGTGGCCGATCACCCTCTCAGGTCGGCTACGCATCGTCGCCTTGGTAGGCCTTTACCCCACCAACTAGCTAATGCGCCGCAGGCCCATCCACAAGTGACAGATTGCTCCGTCTTTCCTCCTTCTCCCATGCAGGAAAAGGATGTATCGGGTATTAGCTACCGTTTCCGGTAGTTATCCCTGTCTTGTGGGCAGGTTGCCTACGTGTTACTCACCCGTCCGCCGCTAGGTTGATTAGAAGCAAGCTTCTAATCAACCCCGCTCGACTTGCATGTATTAGGCACGCCGCCAGCGTTCGTCCTGAGCCAGGATCAAACTCTCCATTAAAGACCAACCGAAGTTGGTTTATAGAAAGAGCGATAAGCTCATTTTTAATGCTAGCGATCCTTCTTTATAAAAGAAGAAATCTTTATTTCATCATCCATTTGTTCAGTTTTCAAAGAACTTGTCTGTTCTCGTTCGTTCAACGAGTCAGGAATTAGATCATACCATGTGAGTTGCTTTCTTGTCAAATCTTTTTTTGATTATCTTTTCAGCAACCTCGCTTCAAGAAATGTTATTCTCAAAGCAACGTCTAATAATATATCATGCCTAAAGTTATTTAGCAAGCATTTATTTATATCTATTTTATTTCCTACGATACAACAGATAATAAGGCAGCCACCCCGCCCCAGAGCGGAATGACTGCACTCATTGCAAAACTATTTATTCTTGTTCCAGCAGTCTGATAAATTCATCCTCATCTTCTATGGTGTCAATTCCGAGCTGTTGGGCCTTAGCCAGCTTACTCCCAGCCTTTTCACCAGCTATGACTAGATCCGTCTTTTTCGATACAGACCCCGCAACTTTGGCTCCAAGCGCCTCCAGCTTGGATACAGCTTCTTCACGCGTAAGCTGATGCAAGGTACCTGTAAGCACGACCGTTTTGCTACTGAAAAAGCTGTCTGTCTTCTTCTCCTGTGGAGCTTCAGGGGCTTGAGCTTTCACCCCTAGAGACAGCATCTTTTCAATTCCCGCCTGAGTAAATGGATCGGCAAAGAAAGCCACAATGCTTTCGGCTACAATCCCGCCTACATCCGGTAGTTCTATCAGTTCTTCCACCGTAGCGGACATCGTCTTGTGCAAATCACGGTAATGTTCAGCCAACATACGTGTTGTCGCTTTACCGGTATTCGGTATACCCAGAGCATAAAGGAAAGAAGCCAAATCTCTCTCTTTACTCTTTTCTAGTGCCGCCAAGAGGTTACTGGCCTTTTTCTCACCAAACCGCTCCAGCTTCACAAGATCATCATATTGGAGTGTATACAGATCCGCAGGCTCGCGCACTTCCAGTTCGTCATGTAGCTGTATGGCCGTTTTGTCACTGAATGTCTCAATATCCATAGCATCACGTGAAGCAAAATGGGAAATACGAGCCACAATTTGTGGTTTACACCCCAGCTTATTGTCGCAAAACAAATGGGCACCTCGCTGCTGCAACGGAAACCCGCAGGCTGGACAATGATCTGGTACGACAATTTCCTCCCCGTCGTTCTCAGACGTTACCTTTCCTAATATCTCCGGAATGACATCGTTTGAGCGACGGATAAACACACGTGCCCCCAAAGCAAACTTCAGGTTTTTGCGCTCAATGTCACCAGCATTGTTCAGTGTACAATTTTGTACAGTGACTCCCGCCAGCTCTACCGGCTCTACCCTTGCAAGTGGGGTGATTTTACCGGTTCGTCCTACATTCCACTCAACCGAGTTAAGCACCGTTGTCGTTTCCTCAGCTTCGAACTTATATGCCACCGCCCAGCGTGGGAATTTATCGGTATACCCGAGAGCCTCACGTGTGCGCATATCTGTAATTTTCAATACTGCCCCATCAATGAGATAATCCAATCCGGCACGAGATTCTTCAATCTCAATCAGTTGCTCCATTACATCTTCAAAATTATCAAAGTAAGTCAGGTAAGGGTTTACCTTAAAATGATTTTCACGCAGGAAAGTCATCATTTCCTGGTGGCTGTCAAATTGGATACGGTCTGCATATCCCACATTGTAGAAAAATGCATTCAATCGTCGTTCAGCTGTCACTTTGGGATTCAAGTTACGCAAAGCGCCAGCTGCGGCGTTGCGTGCATTTTTAAGAGGGTCCACGGCAGTCTCATTATATTTGGACAATACAGAGAGATTCATTATCCCTTCTCCCTGTACTTCAATTGTTCCATTTCGAAAAGGAATTGTAAGTGGTACGGATTTAATCGTCTTCACCTGTGCCAGTATTCCCTCACCCACAACGCCATTACCGCGGGTGGAAGCCTGTACCAGCTGTCCATCTGTATACGTCAGGTTCAGCGTCAGTCCATCAAATTTAAGTTCTATTGCATAGCCTGGAGATGGCAAAGGTTGCTCCGGGTTCTTGGTATTGTAATCATTGACCAGTTTAACAACACGCGCGTTCCATGCACGCAGCTGTTCCATATTCTGAGCTTTATCAAGGCTCCATAATGGGGCAAGGTGGCGATGCGGTGTGAAACCTTTGAGTAACTCCCCACCCACACGCTGTGTCGGCGAATCCGGCAGCACAAGACCGCTCGTCTGTTCAAGCGCTACCAGCTCGTCATAAAGCACATCATATTCTTTGTCGCTGATCTTGGGTTCATCCAGTGTGTAGTAATGATAGTTATATGTGTTCAGTTCAGCAACAAGCTGCTCCATCCTGTGCATTGGGTTCATGCAGGCGTATCCCTCCGGGAACTTCATCAGGGCAGAGGCCTAAGCCAAGCTGCCACTCATGAGGTTCGAGATTTAATGATGTTTGAGATTTATTCTACTTTTGTAATTGGTGCAAAGCCAGCCAGCAGTCGTTTAACCCCTACTGGAGCCGGGAAAGCAATTTGAAGCTCCATATCATTACCCGTCCCTTTTACAGCGACAATGGTTCCAATCCCCCATTTGCCATGCTGTACCTTGTCTCCAGCCGCAAAAATGGAGGGGCCTCCTGCCGAAGCAGCCGGAGTTGCTTTCGCAGATGAAGATGTCGTTACTGTTACGCGGGGTGACGCGGAAGCGGACGAACCACTGCGGCTCATCGTATCAAACGAGCGTTCTCCACCAAAGTTGCTGCCACTACCTTTATTCAGTCCGCGCCCACCATAAGATCCGCCTACATTGCCTGAACGGCGGTAGCGGTCACGTTTAATGATCGTATCCTCTTTTAACTCGTCCGGAATCTCTTCGAGAAAGCGGGAAGGCGGGTTAGCTGTGGTGCGGCCAAACAGAGTGCGCATCTGTGCGCATGTAAGGAACAGTTGCTCCTCTGCACGGGTAATCCCGACATACGCCAATCTGCGCTCTTCCTCCAGCTCTTCGTTATCCAGAAAAGCACGACTATGAGGGAATACTCCCTCCTCCATACCGACAATAAATACGATAGGAAACTCCAGTCCTTTGGCGCTATGCATGGTCATCAATACAACCGCATCGCTTTGCTCTTCTTCATCGTCATTCATGGAATCAATATCGGCAATCAGAGCAAGGTCGGTCAGGAAGGAGACGAGTGACTTGTCTTCCGCTCCTTTTTCAAATTCCATGGTTACCGACAGGAACTCATCAATATTCTCCAAACGCGAGCGTGACTCAAGTGTATTCTCGTTTTGCAGTTCCAATCGATATTGGGTGGTTTCCAACATTTTTTCTGTTAACTCGGTAACCGACAGGTAGTCTACCATCCGACTTAAACCTTCGATCATATCGTAAAACTCTACCAACGCATTGCGCGTACGTCCTGCAAAGCCCAAATCGTCTACAACTTGAAGGACACGGAAAATCGAAACTCCACGTTCCGCTGCAGCTGCCTGCAATTTACCGACGGTCGTGTCTCCGATGCTTCGTTTTGGCACATTAATGATTCGGATCAAGCTGATGTCGTCGTCAGGATTGGAGAGTAGGCGAAGATACGCCAGCAAATCCTTAATTTCTTTACGATCATAGAACTTGATACCGCCCACGATCTGGTAAGGAATATCCGATTTAATCAAAATTTCCTCGACAACCCGAGACTGAGCATTCGTACGGTACAAAATGGCATGATGGCTATAGGTTTTGCCCGCATTAATATTCTTATGAATTTCTGAGGCGATAAAGTAGCCCTCATCATGCTCGGAGTCAGCACGGTAAACTTTAATCTTGGCTCCGCCTTCTTTGTCAGTCCATAGTTTCTTCGGCTTGCGGCCTGTATTTTGACCAATAACTTCGTTGGCAGCATTGAGAATATTTGAGGTGGACCGGTAGTTCTGCTCCAGCAAAATGGTGCGCGCTTCCGGGTAGTCCTCTTCAAAATTCAAAATGTTGCTAATATCCGCCCCCCGCCACCGATAGATGGATTGGTCACTGTCACCTACTACGCAAATCCGGTGATGCTTGTCGGCCAGCATTTTGCACAGCATGTACTGCGCACGGTTCGTATCCTGATATTCATCAACATGAATGTATTGAAATTTCTTCTGGTAGAAATCCAGTACCTCAGGTACTTCTTTAAATAGCTGAATCGTTGCCATGATCAAATCATCAAAATCAAGAGAGTTGTTGTTTTTGAGCCGTTGTTGGTACTTGGTATATACCTTCGCCACAATCCCCTCAAAATAGTCGCCAATCTTGCGCTCATACATTTCGGGAGTGACCAGTTCATTTTTAGCCGTACTCATCATAGACTGAACCGCTTTGGGTTCAAACTTTTTGGTGTCTATATTCAGATCCTTCATGCAGCTCCGAATGACAGACAATTGATCCGTAGAATCCAAAATGCTGAAATTGGAGGTGAAGCCAATCCGCTCGATATCCCGACGTAAAATACGCACACACATCGAGTGGAAGGTGGATACCCATACATCTCTCCCCTGCGGGCCAATCAGCTTGGATACGCGATCCTGCATTTCACGCGCAGCCTTGTTCGTAAAGGTAATCGCCAAAATGCCCCATGGAGCCGTCTTGCGGGTCGCGATGAGGTAAGCTATTCGGTGCGTGAGCACCCGTGTTTTACCACTGCCTGCGCCAGCCATAATCAGCAGCGGACCATCTACCGCCTCCACAGCCTGACGCTGAGGCGGATTAAGGCGAGCTACCGCCTCGTGTATATCTATTGATTGCATGCGTGCATGCTCCTTTCCCTGAGCTTCCATAAATTCACGTTCTATACTTCCAATTTCACAGCTATCGTCTCCAGCGCCTTCGCCAAGTCACGATAAATGATGTTACCTACTACAATGGTGTCACAAACCGCAGCCGCTTGTAACGCGGTAGATTTATCCACGATTCCTCCCCCGTATAGGACACGAGAGCGCTCCGTACTGCGATGTATTTTTTGCACCAGCTCCATATCCCCAAAAGCACCGCTATATTCCACATATACAATCGGCAGATGCATGAGCTTGTCAGCAATCTGTGCATACGAGGCCGCAGATGAAGCACCCAGCGAAGTATCTGCTCCGGTAAGCTTAGCGACCGTAGAATCACCGTTCAAAACAATATATCCTTCCGCCACAAGCAAATCCCACGGGATCATATAACCAAACTGATCAATCGCACGTTGGTGCTGCCCTAGAATCCAATTACTGTCAGCGGTATTCAGTACCATGGGAATCATATATAGATCAAACCCTGGCACTACAGCCTCCAGATCGGACACCTCAAGCACACACGGCACCTCATAACGCCGAACCCGTGACAGCAAATCCACCGTATTTTCATAGGTTACGCCCGATGAACCTCCTACCATAATGGCGTCCGTACCAGACATACACACGGCGTCAAGTGCCTCATCATCCAGTTCCTTGTCAGGATCAAGCTTAAACACATGCTTCCATGATTGAATTGAATCTGCCAACACACATTCCTCCAGCATCCATTGCTTTTGTCATGATCCAGTCGAGCCGAATTCCAATATCCAAAAGCGTTCTATGCTAAGTCTATGACAGTGCTTAAAAGGTGTCAATGTTCGTATCAAATGGGAACACCCCGTTCAGACTACTCATGGTCGTAGCGCATACAACCAACTGCGTTTACTAAGTTCTTTTTCCGTTAAAATATCTGTATAGAAACCTCGCACACCCATCTGTTCATACTCAGCCGCATCCTTCAACTCATTAATGGTATTTACGTAGCACACTGCTCCTGCCTGGCGTAAACTTTCCACTAAAGTACCACTCACCCGACTCTCTGGTAAAGTTACTGCCGTTATATCATTTTGTTGTACAAATCGAACGATCTGGTCATCTTTATCCTCTGTGGCATAGAGCGTATAAATAACGGATGGATAGGGATAAATACTCCGCAACGTTTGCAGCATTTCTTCATTGTAAATTTGAGGAACAATACGGGACAAAAGCTTGGGGTTTTTCTCCTGTGCCTGACGGGTCAGTTGTGCAAACAACTGTTTGATTTGGGCAGGGTCCTGTTCTTTCGTATCGGTCACAATATAAGCATCCGGGTATGTTTCCAATAAATCCAATACATCCTTCCAATCTACTGGGGTATAGGAACCGTGTATGGGTGTGTTCTTAAATTGGTGATAGCTCCAAGGTTTTCCGCCCTGTTCTGTAGCAACTGCGTGTTCCTGTTGCATTTGCTCTGTAAAAGATTCTGTCCATTCATGGCGCGCCACCAATTGTCCATCCGAAGTAAACATCAGGTCGACCTCGAATACGCGGCTGCCTTTTTTATAATTTTCCACAAACGCTTCACGCGCATTAGTATAGGCCAAACCATCAACAGCTCCCATGGCATGCGAAATCACGCGGTGCGTGGTAAAGCCAGTATGTTCTTCTGTAGATTGCCCTTTGTAAGCCAGTAAAAATGTGCCGATTAACATTAAAAGAATGACCGTAGCAATCAATCGTTTCATAGGGTGTCACATCCTTTTCGTACAGGTCAATACCCCACATACGCATACTCAAAACAACTGCCAGACGCAAAAACACCCTCCGGCTAACCGAAGGGTGACTCTGGATTAATACGCGTTCTTGAAACCATTGCGAATCGTACGGAAAATAATTTTAATATCGAATAAGAGCGACCAGTTCTCAATATAGAAAATGTCATGCTTAATCCGTTCCTCAATAGATGTATCTCCACGCAACCCGTTGCTCTGTGCCCAGCCTGTGATTCCGGGACGAACATGATGCTTCACCATGTATTTTGGAATTTCCTCACGGAACTGATCCACATAATAGGGTCGTTCTGGACGTGGACCAACGACACTCATATCACCCAGCAGAACGTTGAAAAATTGCGGCAGCTCGTCGAGACTCGTTTTACGAATAAAAGTACCAAAACGTGTGCGTCTTGGGTCATTAGCAGTCGTCCAGCCCGTATCTTCAGTTCCAAGAGGCAGCACCTTCATCGAACGGAATTTGTACATTCGGAAGGTGCGACGGTTCAAGCCTACCCGCTCCTGCTTAAAAATGATGGGCCCTCTGGATGTAATCATCACACCAATCGCCACTGCCAGCATGATCGGAGAGGTCAGGAGAATCGCGAATAAAGAGAATAAAATATCGAATAGACGCTTAAACAGTCGATTCCCCGCTACATCCAGTGGAATATCCCGTACATTGATCATCGGCATACCTGCAAAGTTATCAAAGTACGGGCGAGCCGGCAAATAATCGAAAAAGTCGGGGATTATAAGCGTGCGCACTCCAGCTTTTTCACACATGTTGATAATCTTGGGGTACTTATCATGAGCATCCAGCGGGAGCGCCAGAATGACCTCGTCAATCATCAGACGCGACAGCGTAGCCTCCAATTGATCTAAGCCTCCAAGAATCGGGCGGAAATGTGCCTCTTCCTCTTCACTCCAATGCCGCTTATCATCCAGAAATCCTACTACTTCATATCCTAAATCAGGATACTGTCCAAGATTATGATAAAATCGTTGGCCTAGAGTACCAGCCCCGAGAATAAGCATGAACTGCTTGTTGTATCCTTTTTGACGGAGAGCTTTAAGAACTTGCTTCAAAAAAAATCGGTAAAACAAAATAAGCAGCACGTTTCCAAGCATATAGATTGCCAGATAGGACCGCGAAATGTCGATTTGCTTCACGAAGAACATCACACTCAACAGCACAAACAGGCCAACGATATGAATCTGGGTGACGCGGAATACGTCATCTGCAAACCGTTTTTTGCGTTTGGGCGAATAGAGCGAGAATAACATCCCCAACACTACAGCAATCAGGCCGTAGATTAAGCTCCAGCCTCCATATACTTGAATAGGAAGCGGTTCTTTATAGGTGATCCATTCACTTTCAAATTTGAAAAACCAAGCGATCAGAAAGGACAACTGAATGACCGCGAAATCCGCCACAATATATAATTGGGTTAAAAAACGCTGATTTCTGCGTATCATGCTTTCACCTCAGTACGAGATTGTTCCCCGCCGTCTGGCTTGACCGGTGTGGACAACTTATTTTTTAGAAAGGCCATTCCAAATTTCACGGTAATTCCCGCATATACAGCCATATTGGTGATCCAACTGTATTGCTGTTTATAATGCTTACGATGAAATACCCACATTGCTCTATGAAACTCATAAATAATTTTCAAAGGACGACGGCGAGCGCTGCCCCCTTTGATATGAATAATATATGTGCGCGGGTAGTAGTAAATGCCCCACCCGGCTTGCTTAATCCGGTAACACCAGTCAATATCCTCACCATACATAAAAAAGGTTTCGTCCAAACCCCCAACCTGGTCAATCGTCTCCCGGCGCACCAGCATAAAAGCACCTACCAGTACATCTACAGGATACTCATCGTCCGGGCTTAGATGCCCAAGCTGATATTGATTGTACTTCGGGTTATCCGGGTAACGCTTCGACCAGCCGAAAGCGTAGTAAAAAGAAGCTGACGGCGTTGGAAATCCTCGCTTACAAGCCTTGTCTAATGATCCATCCGGCAAGATGACCTTGCAGCCCGATGCCCCCATCTCCGGATGCGTATCCATAAACTGAACCATTGTATCCAGCGTGTCCGGTTGCACCAACGTATCGGAATTCAATAACAATACATAACGCCCGCTAGCTACTTCCATCCCCTGGTTGTTTGCCTTGGCAAAACCTGTATTATCCTTGTTGGCTATCAACGTAATCTCCGGGTATGCAGCACGAATAGCCTCAACAGATCCGTCACTGGAGTGATTATCAATAACAATCACTTCATATCGGTACTGCGACTTTGACGCATACACCGACTGCAAACAATCCAGCGTCAATTGACACGTATTATAGTTGACGACCAGTATGCTTACATCCATATTTAAAACGCTCCTGACAAATTCAGTAATCTATTCTACTATCGCCTATTATAGCATACCGCACAGACCACGGGGCGCAAAAAAGCACACAACTTGTAACCTTACATAGTTAGTAGAATTTCACAAAATTCGATTCCTGTCGCTCCAAAGTGCAAATATAGACAAACGAAACCATTTCGATCTATATATTGTTCATTGGAAGTCGGTTATTGGATTTTTGTAAAATCCTCGGTTGAGGTCTAAAATTCATCGTGGTAAGATATACATGGAAAAAGGGCTGGTGCCAGCCAGCCCCTGCGCAACCAACGCTCCAAGAGCGGACGGTTTTGGAACAATCAGGCCGAAAATAGACCCTTCCTTGCGGGGGCGGTCTATTTTCGTTTGTTAAACTCTAACAGTGTGACGATCAACGCCCCGAACGTCAGCATTAAACTGAGCGCCTCAAACACTGTCACAGGCTTCACCCCCCTCCTCGGGAGAGTTAGCCGGCCGCCCTTGCCAGCTCTATCGGTTGCACGTTTCAATTATACTATATTTTTCCATAAAGGAACACGCATTCGATGGTATTTTATCTAGTATTCATTTGCACCTTTGACTATTTGACGCTCATATATGAAAAAAAGTTTCAATATTTTTTCTTTCCATACCTCTATAACTTCCTCATTATGAAAACCAACTTATAAATCCAGTTGTCCAACCGTGACTGCCTATAAAATGGGGACTGCCAAATATATTTCATACGAGAAATTACGCCCTTTTGGTAGCTGTCCAGGAATTGATCCATATCTTTATACATTTGAGGAGACATGTCTTGTCCATAAAGTTGAATAAATTGCTGGGCTTGTTTGCTTAAAATATAGCCATTTTTTCCTTTTATAAATCTACTTAGTCTTTTCCTCCACTTGCTAACCCAGCCATCGGTAGAACCTCCCAGCACATTGTTTTGATGCTGCCGATACCAAATGGACGGCTCGGGGTCAAAAACAACCTTACCAAAAGAGGAGGTGCATAAGTAAATCCACCAGTCATGCATAATAATGTTATCCAAAGAAGTCGGAGTTCTCTTTTTCACGAGCTGGAGGGTTTCTATATTGATCACCATGGTACAACCTACACACACATTCTCAATAAGAGCATTATAGAAGGATACAGGTCGGGGGATGTCAGCTGGCCATACTTTAAGTGGTTCCAATGTTTGAGAGACCATTTGTGTAGCAGAACAGTACATCAGCGGCCGGCTCCCATCCTGATCCCTGAGATAAGCCACAGCCTGAGCAAGTTTGTTCGGCATCCACACATCATCCTGATCACAAAAAGCGTAATAGTCGAATGTCTCAGACGATCTTTGAATCAAATCAAAAAAGCTTTTAATAACCCCTACATTGCTCTCGAGGCATAAAATAATCTGTTGAGGATAACGTTGCTTCAGCGCTCTCAACTTGGCAACCGTATCATCTGTCGAGCCATCATCACGAATTAGGATCTGAACTTCTACGTCTTTTTGATTTATGAGACTTTCTATTTGCTCATCTAAATAAGCTGCTCCATTATATGTAGACAATAAAATTTGTATGTTAGGTCTGTTCAGAGTAATGACCTCCTTCTTTTAAAATGTGTAATAGAGGGACAATAGGTTCCATCTGCTTATACATTATAATGCTCAGCGTCCTTAATCAACATAGGCTTTAATATAATAAAATCTCCCAATCATGAACTGATGGGAGATTGTTGATATTTATAATAAGGTTTTAATTACTCGGATTTACTAAGATACTCCCGCAAAAAATCACGCAATCCCTTACGCCAGTCGCGCAAATCATTTAACCCGTTGGTTCGGATCGCTATATGCTCCATAACAGAGTTGCGTGGCCGCGCTGCCGGTCTGGGGAATTGCTCTGTGCTACACGGCTCCAATTTCGCTGTGATCTTGGCATCTAATATTTCCGCCGCATCCTGTAAAATAGCTTGCGTAAATTCATACCAGGTACAGGAGCCACTATTGGATGCATGGTATACGCCATACTTCTCCGTTTGAATCAATTCCGCCAAAAAACGTGCCAAATCCACCGTATAGGTAGGTGAACCCTTCTGATCATTCACCACCTGCAGGAGCGGCTTCTCCTGACCAAGCTTCAGCATCGTTTTAACAAAATTGTTTCCGTACAATCCATATACCCAAGATGTACGAACAATAAAGTACCTGGAGGAGAGTGTTTGGGTCAATACCTCTCCCGCCCGTTTGGACTTTCCGTAGATACTCTGCGGATTGGTATTATCGTACTCATGATATGGCTCTTTTGCCTTTCCATCGAACACATAATCTGTGCTGATATAAACCAGCTTGGCTCCAACCTTTTCCGTAGCCAGTGCCATATTACGTGTACCTGCCGCGTTGACTTGATAAGCCCCGTCTACATCAGTCTCTGCTGCATCCACAGCCGTATACGCTGCACAGTGGATTACGGCGTCAGGTTGATATTGTCCTACAACCTTCACGGTCTGCTGCAAATCCGTGATATCCAATTGTTCCCGATCGTAACCAAGGACATCATGTCCTTGCTCCTGAAAAACCTTTACTACGTCTTTACCAAGTTGGCCGGATGCTCCAGTAACCAATACCTTCATCCTAAGCATCCCCCAAGCGGGAACCGTACTGCTTTGCATAGTATTGTTGATATTCGCCAGATTGAATGCGAGTCCACCATTCTTCGTTGTCTAAATACCAGCGAATCGTTTCTTTAATGCCGGTTTCAAAAGAGTGCTTGGGCTTCCAGCCCAACTCATTCATCGTCTTCGTTGGATCAATACCATAACGGCGGTCATGACCTGGACGATCCTGCACATACGAAATCAGAGATTCTGGCTTGCCCAGCTCCTCCAATACCGTTTTGACGATATGCACATTTGTCCGCTCGTTATTTCCCCCGATATTGTATACTTCACCCAGTTTACCCTGATGAATGACCAGGTCAATTGCGCTGCAATGATCCTCTACATACAACCAATCGCGAATGTTCAAGCCATCCCCGTATACTGGTAGCTGTTGATCACTCAGTGCACGAGAGATCATTAGTGGGATCAATTTTTCAGGAAACTGGTATGGACCATAGTTGTTAGAACAGCGCGTGATATTCACTGGTAAACCGAAGGTTTCATGATATGCACGAACTAGCAGATCGCCACCTGCCTTGGAAGCAGAATAAGGACTATTAGGCTGCAACGGAGTTTCCTCCGTAAACAATCCTGTTTCTCCCAGAGAACCGTACACCTCATCTGTTGATACCTGTACAAACTTGGTCACGTTATATTTCTTGGCTGCGTCCAGTAGCACTTGCGTACCCAATACGTTTGTTTTCACAAACACTTCCGGTTCCAAAATACTCCGATCCACATGTGACTCCGCTGCAAAATTAACCACCACATCAATTCCCTGCTGCATCAGTTGGTCAATCGCTTGTGCGTCGGTAATATCTACTTTGATGAAGCTATGTTTGGGGTTATTTTCAATGGATCTCAAATTTTCCAGGTTACCTGCATAGGTAAGAGCATCTATATTTACAATTTCATAATCTGGATGGTGTTTTAACATATACAATACAAAGTTACTACCTATAAATCCGGCCCCGCCGGTGACAAGAAGTTTCATACAGACCTCCTAAATCTTATTATTCGTCTAATCAAAATTAATGTCTGCATCGGCCAGTGCTGGATGCTTCTGATCCTTCTCCGAAAGAATAGCATGAGAAGTGGGCCAATCAATCCCTAGTGCAGGATCATTCCACAGAATTCCACGATCATTTTCAGGTGAATAATACTCGTCTACCTTATACAGCACTTGAGTATTAGGAACAAGCGTACAGAACCCATGAGCAAACCCCTTAGGCACCAGTAGCTGACGTCTATTATGCTCGCTTAAGATTACCCCAACCCATTGACCGAATGTTGGAGAACTTTTACGAATATCCAAAATCACATCGTAGATAGCTCCAGAAAGCACACGAATGAGTTTTGTTTGTGCTTTTGGCTCAAGCTGATAATGCAAGCCACGAATAACTCCAGTCTCTACAGATAATGATTGATTATCCTGAATAAAATCATGATTAATCCCGTTTTGTTTCATGACTTGTTCATTGTAACTCTCCATAAAAAAACCACGATGATCACCATGAACCACGGGTTCAATAACTTTTGCACCTTCTAGTTTCAAAGGGATTACCTTCATAAGTCTGCATCCTCCCTTTATTTAAAGCTTTAATTTCCCAAATTCTTCACCAAAGACGATATCCTTGGCTAATTCATTAGCACGTGCAAGAGATGGGTGAGTTCCCGCATCCGTCCACCATCCTAGGAGAACATCATATGTCAATGTTCCATTAGCAATATATGCATTGTTGACGTCAGTGATCTCAAGTTCTCCACGAACTGAAGGTTCAAGTGTTTTTACAATTTCAAACACACTACAATCGAACATATAAATTCCTGTTACAGCATAATTGCTTTTTGGATCTTTAGGTTTTTCTTCAATAGACACGATACGTTCCCCTTGAAGCTCAGCCACTCCAAAACGATGTGGATCCTGTACCTGCTGAAGAAGGATCTTCGCACCCGTGATTTGATTGCGGAAATTGTCCACAAATGGTGCAATGTCATCTTCAAATACATTATCGCCCAAAATAACAACCATCTGATCATCACCTACAAATTGTTCAGCCAAATCAAGGGCTTGTGCGATCCCGCCTGCCTCATCCTGAACTTTATAAGTAAATGTTACGCCCATTTCACGACCGCTACCAAGAAGGTTAACGACATCCCCCATATGTTCTTTACCTGTAACAATAAGGATATCTTGAATGTCAGCTTGTTTGAGCTTATTTACCGAATGAAAAATCATTGGATACTTACCGACGGGTAATAAATGCTTATTCGTTACTTTAGTTAAGGGATAGAGGCGAGAGCCTGTACCTCCTGCAAGAATTATACCTTTCATTGCTCCTCCTTAATTACTTTTAAATTATTTTTGGTATCATATTTGCGAAAAAATAAGTTTAGCAATATTTTAATAAGTAACAGATTACCTCGAAGTGGACTAATTTTAGTAGGTACTTTTCCCTTTGGATATGAACGTTCAACAGGAATTTCCATAACTTTATAGCCTAATTTGGGTGCTTTAACTGACAAATAGCCCAACAGCTCATAGGTCTCAAAAACATCTCTAAAGGGATGTAATTCTGGATCTTTTAAAAATCGAGCAGAATGGGCTCTAAATCCATTGGTAGTGTCTGTATAATGATATCCTGCAACTAATGATATAAACGGGGCATGAATAAGTTTAATAGCAAGTTTTCTTGATATAGGAGTATTTATTTCCTTACCTCCTGGTATATACCTTGAACCTTGCACAAAATCATAACCTTCATCAAGTTTCTGAATGAATTCAGGAATTGACTCAACACTATCTTTATTATTGCCATCCACAGTAATAATGCCCTCATATTGTTCTTGTAATGCGTAAGCAAACCCCATTCGTAATTGTGCACTCAACTTACCCTTATCTTTTTTTACTAGAATAGCTCTTACACGGTTCTCTAAAAGAAATGCTTCTTCTAGAGAACCATCGGTGCTCCCGCCATCTAAAATAATAATATCAACAGTTTCTGCAAGTGATTTTAACTTGTTAAGCTGCTTTTTAATTTTAGCTCCCTCATTAATAACAGGAATACAAACACAGTATTTACTACCTTTTGACTTGAACTCTTTAAGCTCAAAATTAGGTATTGACCAATTTTCATTTTGTATAGCATTCATTGGTAGGATTTTCTCCTTAATTATACATAAATTTCTGAAGCATATTTTAGGGCCCGCTCAACTGTTCCAGCATTCGAATTGTCCCCGTTCTTCATTTCAATAGACACCCAGTTTTTATATTCGTTTTCTTTTAGCACCTCTGCTATTTCCCTATGTGGTGACACACTTCCCTCGCCACCGACCTTATTAAGATAAGGTTCGCTAATATGAAAATGACTCAAATAAGGAATACTTTTTTCAATAGCAGAAGAAATATTTTCGTTATTCAAAGTAAGAGCGCCCGCATCCAGATGCAATTGAAAACCAGCATGGTTTACTTCCTGAACCAATTGTATACCTTCATCACTATTCGTAATGAAATCACAACCATATTGGGGTGGATTAGGCTCTATACATAAGGTTATATTTTCTATAACAGCAGCCTCAGCAAGTTCCGCAAAAAATGGAATAGCAATGTCCAGTTGCTCACTCTTAGACAGTCCATTGGAAAGTCGGTTCTTAGGAGATCCAAATACCAGCGCTTTAACTCCTATTTTTCCCGCCAAGTCCATTATACCCAGTACATATTCCTTTAGCTTGTTACGAGATTCAACATCTGAAAACAAAGCCAACCCATGCTGTCCAAATAATAATGATTGCATAGCAATTAAATGAATATTTCTTTGTTCCCAATATTGCTTAAATTGTAGTAATTCGTTAGTTTCGCAATCTAATGGACGTTGCCAAAATTTAGTAGGAGCAATTTCTAGTCCACGAATGCCAAGTTTATTAAGCAACACAATGATCTCTTCATCCTCATTACTATTCCACGCAATATTGGAAATAGAAAGTTTCATTGAAGCGCCCTCTTTTCTTCCTCAATAAATACTTTAATCTCCTGTAGAACTTCTTCTTTAGATTTCATATATTCTTTATTGTCACGTTCACTGAAAATATGTGAATACAAGCTCCTCATATCATATGAAACAGGCTTCTTCTCCGTCTCATTGGAAAAGTTAATATTCAGTCCAGCCTGAGCAATTTCTTTTGCACTCACAGGCTCTGTAGCAAAATTCACTATGCTTAGCGAATTAGCTAGTGCGATTTGAATATCATCCCACAGATGGTTCATATTATAAAATTGAAATTCACTTAGGTGATGAGTTAGATGTAAAGCATTGTCATGAATTAAATCATAAATGAAGTTTTTCTTAAGTCCTTTGCCGAATAGACCAGGGAGACGAATAATCAAATGGTCATGAAAAGTTTTGGTAACGAACTGTTCTAAATAAAAGCGATGTTTTCCGTAAGGTTCTGCTGTTTCTGTTTGTATATTCGTAGACTCATCAACTTTGATAGGAGTACTATATATATCAACTGTAGAGATGAGCACAAACTTTTGAGCCTTGACCTCTTTTAAACAGGAAATAAGTTGATTAATATTAGCCAGATCTTCCTCTGGAGCTTGATTAGCCTTCCATTTGACAGCTGGTGCAGCTGCACATACCACTAAATCATATTCCATGCCTTTAATAGACTCAATATTGGACGAATTATATAACTCATCAAATACGGTCTGTGCAAGTAAAGTAGAGCCTACATACCCAGTAAACCCTACAAGACAATTTTTCTTCACAACACTCTCTCCTTCCTTATTGACCAGAAGCACTCTCTTTTTCTTTAATTAATTCTAGTCTAGGCTTTTTCTCTTTATACATTTCTACAGACTTGGTACTGTAAAAAGGACGATTTTGGATTTCAATTAATATACGCGAAGTGTACTCCCCAATAATTCCACCAATAAAAAACAAACCAGCAAAACCAAGAGAGATTAAAATCATAAGTGTAGTCCAACCTTGTACTACTGACTGATTAAAAAAATAATTATATAAAGCGTACCCCCCCATGAACAAGGAAAACAGGAAAAACACACCTGTAAGAAGATGAGCTGCTCTTAATCCAAAATGAGAAAAGGAGACCAATGCATCTACAGCTAATGAAATATTCTCCCGATTTACTTTCCTACCCGTCAGTCTATTTACGGCCTGGTAGTTAATCAAAGTTTTAGAATAACCTGTAAGCTCATAAAGCGCTTTTCTATACCTTACTTTTTCCTTCAAATTTAGCATAGCGTTTAAAGCACGACGCGTTACTAAGCGTGCTGTCTCTGTAGAAAGAGATAAATTCAAGTAAGACACCCTATTCAGTATTCTATAAAACATTCGAGATTTCCAGCCAGCTTGTCCAGAGGTAGCAGCGACTATATCAAACCCTTTTCCGGTTGCCGTTTTAAACATCTCGTAGAGCAGGTCCAAATTAAAATCAATAAATAAAGACTCAATTTCAAACACAAAGTCACCCATTGATTTATTAAGTCCGGCCATCATGGCATGCTCAACACCATGTTTTCTGGACAGATTAATAATCGTAGTGTCCCCATAAATATTTTCCATAGCACTATGTGCGTTCTCCAGCGTCTTATCTTGGCTAAAATCGTTAACCAGTATGATCTCATAGTGTTGAAAATATGTCATCATGGTGCGATCTAATTCAGTTAATGCCTGCACAATTTCGTGCTCATTATTGTGCGCATACAGAACAGTAGAGACAAAAACCTGCTCTTTCATAGCACTTCCTCCAAATCATAGATGGTGTTAAACTTTCCAGAAAAAACAGATACAAATCTCGGGTTTTCTGAAAATTCCTTAATAACGGTAGGTCGAGAATCATCAAGTTCTGAAGCACTAATCAATGCTTTTACAGCAAATAGAGATTTTTTGTAGGTTATTTGAATTTCAGGATTAAGATACTTTTTAGCCAACTGGCTCATTCTTGTCCAAGCTGTGTAAGGTCTAACCGAACAAGTGTTACAATTACTTAATTGTCTTACATTACAAGCATCATTGTATTTCTGACAAGAGAATTCAGGTAAAGCGTTAAAAGACGACTCATGCGGAGTATGTCCAACAGATGTAAGAGAATGATACCCACTTTCTCCAAAAGGCATCAAAGAAAAAAAGGGCCCATCCATTACAGTAATACCTACATTTTGAACGTTTTCGGTTACTTCCGTCATAATCACTTCACATATTTCATATTTTGTTGAGAATAACTCATAGTCAAACTTACGTAAAATCTGGTTAATACTCGCATAGGTTGCATTAAGTATGTTGGTAGCTGTACAATCAGATCCATCAGTGAAACGAAGTACATAGCGTTCCTCTTCAATGCTCACTTTATCAATTAGTTGATTGAAAAACAGCGACACATTTTTAAAACCCTGTAACTTCTCCATATACCAATTACGAATTAAATTAGCATCATAGCTATATTCCATCGTTTCGAATGCTGCTTCCACTGCCCCTGGATTAAAATACACCCTGCTGTTAACCTCTACCGCAGGTACTTCAACATAATCGCAGAAATGTTGAAACTGCTCAGCATTTGTTAAGGAATCATTCGCCGAAATCGCATATATTTTCTTAAATCTATCGTTTATAGCAAAAGAAAAATCACGGACAAAACGTTCGTAATAATGAGCAGATTTTGCAGCAGTAGAAACACTTCTTGGGTAATGATACCCGTTGTGAACTCTCGCTTGGTTAATAAAACTCGCACGTTGTAAAGGTTTGTCATCAAATTCAATTACAGCTATTTTCAAATCTTTTTTTGCTAATAAGTGAGCAGCATATAGACCGTATATTCCAGCGCCAAAGATAACATAATCGTAATTCAAAAAAGTCATTCCCCTTTTGTTAGTGCCACTTTTTTGTATATTCTTAGCTAATAAAAAATAATAACAGTTCCAACAATCAGCAAGATAATACCCACAAGTTTGAAAACAGTTATCGGTTCGTGAAATATCAAAACAGACACCGCAACAATACCTAGTGTAGTCAATGCCTGCGATACTGGCGAAATTCTCCCCAATTCCCCCCGAGACAAAGCAAAAATGTAGAATACAAAGCTAACGCCATATAAAATTGCACCGAACCATATGTAAGGTGAGGTAGACAACTTTATAAGTGACTGCAAGCTAATTCCTGTAAAATTCAATACATTTATTCCATGCTTTAAAGTGATTTGAGCGACAATGTTAAAAAGCATTGCTAAAAAAAGCAACAATAATAGCATTATAATCCCCTAACAGTTTATTTATTGTTTATTCTATCACTTGTAAAAAAAATTTGCATTATGAAGAATTATGTCAAACTAATAGTTCTCCACCTATCAATATCCAAACAAAAAAATGAAAAGACCTAACTATTTCACAGTAAATGAAATTTGAAACATCAATTCTTGTATGTCTTTTTCTTTAAGACTAAGTTGAATCCAAGGTCCGTTAATAGAAAAACTCAAAATATGATACTTATTTCCTTGTAGATTAATTAAATTTATTTTTTTTAATATCTCATTAGTTTCTATATTTTCTCAAGTGAAATTGTTGAGTTATGACGATGAATTCCTGAATGCCAGTTACAATCGGTAAAATTTTCTGTCGTAATATTTAAATCTTGAAAAGATATAGTTAAATTAAAAATGGAGTTTTCATTTTCTTTCACCTTAATTTCATAAAACCAGATTTTTTTATTATTTGTTATCTTTTTTATCAGTAGTAAGCATAAAATGGCTATCAAAATCGAACAAATAAAATGAATTATTAAATTAAAATACATCAAGTTTATGATAGCTGTGCTAAGCCCAAACAAACTAAAAAACAGATAAGGAACGATAAAACCAAGTTGAGGAAAAGAAGCATAAGATAATTTCAACTTCTATCTAAGTCAACTTACTAGCTTAATCAATTTAATAGAATTAATTTTAACTTTTACATTGGCTTTATCTCCAAAGTCGAATCTTAGCTCATTGTGGTTATTTCTAAGCCAGTCCGGAGCTGAACCTAAGGGTATTAATAATTGTCCACTAACCATATTGAATAAGAACGAATGATCTTCATTATATTTCTCGCTTTTTCTATTACTACTATTCCAATAAATTTGGCCTTGAAATGGTTCCCGAGATCCCATAATGTTGAGGTCAATTAATAAAAAGTCAGCATCTTTTCCTTTGACAGGAAGATCAAGTTTATAACTCACATATGGATCATTACCGTTGCTCACTATACTCCCATCCGCTTCTTTGACAACCTCATTAGATCCAGACAATGACATATTGCCCGGTACAGACTGAAATCGCTCCTTCATCTCTTTAAAGTTTCTCCCCCAAGCACCGGGTAACGATTGTAAATCCTTTTGATGGAAAACTGCTCTTAATTCATTCTCGCTAGCATCAGCTGTACCTTTATAAGCTTTAGTCTCCAACATTCTCTGCTTGCTCACCAAAAATTGAAGAGAATTATATTGATAATATACGTAGTCTCTTTCTAAAAACCACTTATATAATCTGTAAGCACGTATTGATACGGGTCCTCCATCATGCCTGATCGCCGGACCAATAAAAACTAATGGCGGTGCTTCTTTATCAAGATTTTTTATCATTTTTTCTTGTATCTCTTCATTGGCAGCAAGATAATCAGCAGAATAGAAAGTAGGAACTTTTTTGTTAGTTATCACATAAAAAAGTGTCCGATTTGTTAAATCTGCATAAGTCTCTCCTTTTTTTAATATTTTTGAGAGCACTGTTTTAAAATCCAACATCTCTTTCCATCTTTCCTTAGCAATAAATCCCTCACCAACATCAGGAATTCCCTGCTTTGCACTATTTACAAAAATAGCATTATCTGGCACAACCATTGGTTGTATTAGTTTTTCTGTAATTCTAAAAGCCTGCTGCTGTCCGAAAGTTGCCACAGAACCTAACAATATTGAAAATATGATTAAATATATATGATGAACTACACCATTAAACTTATTTTTAAGAAAAAAGACATACAGAGCTGGTATTAAAAAAGCAAAGCATATAAAAGTAATTGATCCGGAGCGATGCATTGAACCAGAATCTAAGCGACCTAGGCTATATCCGGTAATTAATATTAAGAATATAATCGATACAATACAATATAAAATCATGAGGTGAGTTTGCTTTTCTTTATTGAAAGACACTGCTTTTTTCACATTAAAAATCATTAATCCCACAAAAAGAAACAGAGTAAATACCCATCCTCCAATTCTAATGGATTCCCAAAGCAGTCTATTGAGTTTATCGTAAGGAAAGGGTCTAGGAAACCATTCTGGAGAAGTTTGAGATTCAGAAAAAAGACTTATCCCGTATGCAAGGGTATTAGCGGAAGCATTATCAAGAATAAATTGAACAGTTCCCAATAATGTTGGGAACAACATTACTAAAATACAAAGTTGAATTACCAATAAGCTGCAGAATAATAATTTATGTTTAAAAAAAACCTTACTCCATAACTTAAGTTTTATCGTCCTATATAACATCACACCAAATAGAGGTAAAAAGGCCAATGTCAAAGTTGCACCCATGGATGGATTATATAAGCAATGAATTAAAGACATCCAAACATAAAAAACAACCCACTTTACAGGATTATACAGCGTCTTTTTGTGAAAAAGAATTAGCACATAAGGAACAATTAAATAAGTTCTGTTCATGCCCTCCGTTTCATATAATATTGGCAAAGAAAATATGATGAATAAAAAAGCCCATTTTGAACCATATAATTTTTTTATAAGCAACACTACCAAGGCACCTATAATTATAGGAAATGCAGCAAACGTATAGTTGATACTTGATAGGTTTCCATTATAAATATAATGATTAACAAGACTATACATTGGGCCCATTATTCCCTGTATTGACATTACATCTACGTTAAGTCTCATTCCATAATTCAACATTTGTTGTAAGGGCATGAAAATTTCCCCTAAATGGAAATCATCCAAAACAAATCCACTATAAACAGGAGTTGAATACAACATAATGATGGTTAAAGGTATTAATGAAGGCCAGAATATGTAATTCCACACATTGCTAACTTCACTTTTTCTATGTTTTAAAATCAATAGGAACGTGTAAATAAACAGTATAACAGCTATAGAAGCCATAATAGCTAATGTATAATTATTTCTATGCAATTCAATTTTACTCCCCGTCTGATATACACCAAACACTAATACCAATGTTATAAATGGAAGGATTAATTGAGATAAATACATTAAATTCTTAGTCAGAGCGGTTAGTACGCGCTCTTTATAAAAGTAAATTACAACTTGAGTCATCCAAACTAACAGGGTTAGAACTTCCAGCAAAAACTGTTCTAATTTGTCAGAAAAATTCGGGTTAACAAAACTAAAAATGAAAAGTATCGTTATAATTGCGAAATAAGTAAACGTAAGAGATACAATAAGACTTGTAAAGACTTGCTCTTTATCTATGGAATTTGTTTTTTTGCATTCAACAACAAAATAGGTAATAAACATCAAAATAGAGATATAAATAAAAGAACTATTCCCACTAAAAAAATAAAAACTGACCGCGTAGAACAAGAAAAAAAAGCAGACCAATAAATTTTTCGACACGAAAAGTCCTGCTGGATTCATCTGTATTTCCGCTATATTTTTTTTATTCACAAAATATATTAAAGGAATTAAAAACAAACAGAAGCAGAAAATAAAGAAGTATATTATTGAGTAATCCAAACTCTTGAATTGATCAGACCATACGATATTTCCAGCAATGATGTCATGATAGACTTGTTTACCGTTAGCATAAATCTTCAAAAAAGCCATCGTTGAAACTAGAGATAAAAGTACAGCAAGCACACTTGATACTAAAAGGTGCATTGAGGATTTAGGAAGAAACAACTTCAAATTGCTCATGCTCTCAGGCTCCCTCTTGTTCTTCTAGAGTAATTTTAAGACTCGATACTGAAACCGATTCTCCACAAAAACTAAGGAAATAAACGGAAAATTATTCACTAATATTGCCGATATTACCAGAAAAAAATGAAGAATAGACAGATGCCTACTCATTATTTCAACGCAAGCTTGGCTTGCCAGAACTAAACGTAATTCGAATCCTACACATCGATACGGATCAAATTGATATTCATGCCGAACCGTTTGTCGGTCCCAAACAGCGCTGCAGTTTCCATTTTGGCTCCCATGCCGTAGAGCAAACGCTGGGTCTACAACAGCGGTATTCACTATTTTAAAAGCGAAACACTACTGGATGTATTACCCAGACGAAAACTGAAGGCCCTGCTGCACTCCTATGCTCAACAACATTCGACCTTTCTGTTCAAAAACCCCAGAAAGGTGGTCATGGATTTAGCTCGAGCCTGCCACACCTGGATCAGCGATTACTTTCCTTGCGTCCTGCGAGTTGCGGATCGATTCATGTTCACGGATATATCATCGACAGCATGCAGGACGTCCGTATAACTGTAGAGCTAATCTTGTCTCCACGGGCAAGGACAACCTGAAAGCCCACTATCATTTACTGAATCCACCGTCAGACAACTTAGATGCCAAAAGACTCGACATCTTACTGAACTCCCCCCCCCTACTTCGTAGTGTATGGGAATGGAAAGAGGCCTTTTCGACCTGACATGGCTGCTCTCCAAGCTATGTGGTAGCTAGACTGAGCTTCACGCAGTGTTGTGAGCAAAGGCGAGAATATCCAACATGATCCAGTACGTCGAATTCTTCAAACCCTGCGAAACTGAGAACAAGAAATGGTGGACTATCATTACTGCAACTGGACGAATTCTGCTGTAGAAGGTCGATATAATTGCATAAGGCTTTTCAAACCGTCACTATTTTACAAATAATCGAAATCAATATAAGGCAGGGATTTTAATGTGTGCAATCGCCCTCAGCTTTTCAACTAAATGCACAATAAAAAATACGAACAGGCCAGACAAATTATAAGCGGATTGTCAGACTAAGTGCAACAATTCTTCTGTAAAAGATTCGTTATACAAACTGCAATTAAGATTATAACCTGACCAGCAAGCGATCGATCGTTTTCATCGAATGCTTGTTGATTCGCTTCGTAAATTGGTCCACTTGAAGCTTAATATTATAGAATTCATCAAAAAAGACATTATTGACCACATCTGCTTTAAGCCACAGCCATAGTCCTTCAACCGGATTCAGATTAGGGCTGTGTGGCGGCAGAAAGACCAAATGCAGACGCGAATCCTCCTTCAAAAAAGGCGACAATCCCGTGGCATGATGAATTCGGATGTTGTCCAAAATCAGGGCGATTTTTCCGTTCGGGTACGCCGACAAAAGATCCTAGAGGAACCGAATATAGGCGGCCACATCGGCCTTTTCTTCTTCACGGTGGTGCACCTGTCCTGTTTCATAATTAATCGCTCCGAACAACTTGGCTCCTTCGTGCTTGCCATACGTTGGCACTTTGCGTTGCTTCCCGCGTAGAAACCAGTTATATTGCAAAGCTTGGTAGGAGCGAATCGTCGATTCGTCTTCAAACAACAAATGATCGATGTCTTCGTCTTCAACCTGCCTCTTGAACTGTACGGAGGTGTCCTTGCTGAATGCTTGGGCATCCTCATCGGCTTTAGGAAGTATATCGGTCGCTTTGGTGAAGCTGAAGTTCATTCGTTTAGCATCGCGCTGATTTTGCGTACGCTCATCGTGATGCTAAACTCGCGCTTGATCCACTCTGCCACCAGCGGGAGCGTCCGCTTCAAAGCCCACACCGATCGGTTGCTGCTGGTGCTCCTTGAGCTTCGTCTGTTGTCTGGGGGAGTGATCCATTTCCAGCCCAGCAAGACCATGCTCTTGGTAGTCCTGCCGATAGATGCCGATGGTTTGGCTAACGCAGCCTCGCAGATCGCCACAAACGAATGACCTTCCAGACTAAGACGGACGACCAGGTACCTTTCGTAAAGGCGTTTATATGATATTTCTTTCATGGCTGTATTCAATCGCTCGATTTTTCATTTTCATGTTCATTGCCACTTTGGGTTGAGTTACCATTCATTACCCCATTTTCCGATCCGAGTGAAATAGTTAGTTCAGTTAGTACGCTATATATAGAGTTTTCCATCCTAGACATTTGCGAGGACGATTGTTTATGAAGTGGAGGGCAAGTCCAAGTTTCTCATCCGTGAACAGCACAGTTTCCAATATCCAGTGACCCAATGTCTCCCGGGATCAGACTTCTTTCAGACCCTACTCAAAGCTATCTGTGATTCGCTCAGGAGACTAGATGTTGTCAAGCTTTTTCTCGATCGCCGCAGTTCCATCTCCTCCTCGGCATACAAGCCTGACGGCTATACTGGGTTCCGCTCCATAGAGTTTTTGCTCAGTGTTCCGGCGGGTTTTCCGGCTGATGACGGTATGTTGTTTTCTCAATTCATTTGCAATGGATGGGTTCGCACTCTTGCCCCATACTGATGCAGAATTTCTGCTTGTTACGTTTGATTATGCTAAGATGTGAATAACTCATGATCTGATTCTCCTTGTAGGAGTGGTGTGCTAACTTCATTCTACACGAATCAAGCCACATGTCCCTTTTAATGTTTTCCAGCAGGTATCCCAATTCATATTTCAATCTGTTTAAAAATAAAAAAAGATATCCATCTTGCCCACTACCGAAAATTCAAATAACAAATTGTTGAACAGGAAATGTATGGATATACATACCGTAAGTAAAATCTCCATACTTGAAAAAAGCATCACACTCTACGTCACCAAAATATGTTAGATTCCCCCAGTTATTTGAGATACCATCTACCTGCTAGGGCACACCTCAGAGTAACGCCACCGTGTTGTGATTTTTCGGGACTTTAAAGATAGAAAAAACTAAGTTGTTATGGACTTAGATACAAGTCAGCTGGACCAATAGCACAATGTACAAGGCTCGGTGGCAGATTGATAGGTTTCCCGCCGGATTAAACAGCATCTTAATATTCCTGCGTTGTTTGGTACAACAGAAAATGCGGTCTATGGATAACTGTAATCTGCTTTAATAGTCTGTATCCTGCTCCAATGAATGCTTAACGCTGCCCAGACCACGTGGCCCAGGCATACCACACTTTCCTTTGCACAAATTTTTCGTCTATTCATTCTTCAAAAAGCACCGGGCCATTTTCCAAATAATATAAAATTTGAAGGTAAATTTTAATATATGAGTCTAAATACTAAATCTTCAGCTCTTAAATTATTATTAATAAAAAGATCTCCTTCACTATATATACCTGGCTCGCTTAATTGTAACGTGATAGGAGTCAGTACCTTATCAGACAAAGGTATTATTGTAAAAGAGTATTCTTTGCCTTTAGCATCAATAACTTTGTCAAAATACACGTTATAGAACCTATTATCCAACAACCCAACCGTATTAATTTTACTTTTCCTAATAATTTTTTGTGTGTTTTGATCATATAATATAAATTCATAATCCGTAATTATTTTCTGACCAAACGTTGAAATAAATATACTGACTCCCTTTAATGAATCTTTATTACTTATAAAAGATTGATTAACTTTCGTATCTTTTTGAATGCCACCTGCTATATAATTATTATTAAAAGGTACTAGAAGGTTATATTTGGGACCAAAATAATAATATCTGACTGTTAAAAAATAGCTTGATATTAATAATATTGACATTATAAATATAATTAAAACTAACTTTCTTAATCTATATATAACAGGAAACAATAAATGCATTGAGTAAAAAAATGATAAGGCTAAAGGAATATAATATCTACCTTGAACTCCATGTATTATTTGATTAGTAGGCTGTGGCCAATTAAGATACAACGAGAGCCCAATTAAAATATTCCCTATAAATAATGGTGAAAAAGATACTATGAAATTAAAAATCTCTGACTTTATAGTTATATCCTTTTTAAAATCGCCTTCTTGGATGGCTACTACAAAAAGAACAACGAAATAAAAAATCGTCAAAATCAGCGGCAAGGGAGTATCCAGCCACCCAAAAACCCCAAAAAACTGACTATAAAGAGTATCGTTTCTAAAAGTACTTAAGGATAACAGTTTTATAAAAGATAAAGGATCTGCTATTATATTATTTATTTGATTAACTGGCTCAACAGGAAAATTCATCTTGACCATCCTCGTAAATCCAACCCATATTACGCTAAAAGCAAAGCTTCCTAATATTACAGAAGAATTGAATAGAAAATACCTCCTCCACGTACTATATTTATCGCGTGGAATAAGTAATACTAGTAGTGCTAAAGGAAAATATGTTATTTTAGATACGCCAATGATGCACGCAAGAGTAATTAGTATAGATAAATCTTTCCCTCTTATAATTTCGTTATAAGAATATTTAATCTTCATAATATATGCCATAAAAATAAAAGATACAGCTATAGTAATAGCATCCGGACTTAAAGATACACTTTGATGCAAAGTCATTGGCATTAGGGCTAGAAGCATAAGCAGTACTTTTAATTTTGGTATTATCTTAATTGCATGATAAGTTATTGCAACAAAAAAGACGAAATTGAATAATCTGCCTAGATAGAATAGCACGATCCAAGGCCCACCTAGTAACTTTCCAATTAAGATTCCTAAAGTCTGTGGAATATACGGAACAGGACTGTATACGCAAGAATTCACGTATTCTTGAAAAGAACTATTTTTGTTGGGAAACAAATCGTACGAATCATACACATCCCGTGGATTTTGTTTAACATCGTAATTAAATCTAATTTGATTACTTTTTAGTGTATTGGTGAATTCCAATAAATTTGACGGCAAAAAAGAACCAGCATTACTTCCTTTATAATTTTTGCACATTATTGTCCCCTCGGTTACACCATACGCTCTATAGAAATGTGAATTTTCATCTGGTGCTTGAAAAGGTGGAAGAATAAACAACCAAGCCAACCCTATTATTATAGATATACCCAAGAAAATGTGTTGCGTTTTACTTAAAAATAGCTTTTCTAAACTCCTCATCACAAAATCCTCCAAAACATAGAGTAAATAGCTAGTTTGAATCGATATCGCAAACTTAAATGCCTCTTTGCTACTCGTTATAAATAAAATAGGCTAGTTTGTCACCACTAAACTAGGGCGCGTCTTCAAACTGTTTAAATGGTAATACATAGTTTAAATATATTAGATGAATATGCGATACGAAATAAAAGAGACACGATGGCAGAGAGTCCAAGATTTATTTCCACCTGAACGAAAACCACAAGGAGGGCGTCCCGCATTGGACAAAAGAATTATGTTAAATGCGATGCTTTGGGTTGCACGTTCAGGCGCCCCATGGCGCGATCTACCGATCCACTTTCCCCATTAAAAATCCGTCTACACCCGCTTTCGGCGCTGGTAGAAATCGGGGATTTGGGATGGAGTGCTGAAGCATGTCTCTCTGGATGTTGACGAGGAAAGTGTCATGATTGATGCCACGATTGTGCGCGTTCACCAGCATGGATCGGGCGCAAAAGGGGCGAAGCCAGCAAGCGATCCGACGTTCCCGTGGTGGACTGAGCACCAAAATCCATGCAATAGTTGATGCGTTAGGAAATCCACTTCGTTTCGAATTAACGGGTGGTGAAGCTCATGACTCCGTTCAGGGCTATAAGCTTCTGCAAGCCATGAAATTAACGATGAAGCAAGTATTGGCCGATCGAGCGTATGATACCAATGCAATCCGAGCGCATCTAGATGAAAAACAGGCTATCTCGGTAATTCCAAGTAGGACAAATCGTCGAAAGATTCAATATTACGATCGAGTTGTCTATAGAGAACGTTATTTAGTTGAATGTTCTTCAACAAAGTGAAAAGTTATCGTCGTCTAGCGACTCGCTACGATAAATTAAAGTGTACGCTAGGGCGTGTATTCAAACCTAAGCAAGCCAGATCATAATCGACGCAAACGTCAAAAAAGACTTGAAGGTACATGTCAATTTATCAAGGCGAGTCGCTAGTCAACGGTAGTAATTGGTTTTGTTGAAAAAGCACTCCACTAAATTCCACTCTTTATAGTTTTCTTTGTCCCATTTCCGCTATACTCGATGGTTTTTTTGCTGGCAATCACTGGAGTCACCTCTTGCTCTTTCAAGAGTTGGAGAATACGGTTCGTGTCATATGCAGGTCAGCCAGAACTTGTTTTTGGTTAAATCCATGGACTTCAGCATTTCATAACCCATCACGGAGTCATGCCGTTGTCCAGCTGTCAACTCTAAACGTAACGAGTTGCCTAAAAGTGGTTGGTCTGCCTCGGGGCCTTCCTATGACCTGGATATACTACGCCCTTTTGCCCCAGTCCATGCTGATGAACGCAAACAATGGTCACATCAATCATCACACTTTCGAAGTCAGGTTCAATCGAAATAAGCTCCAAAATCCGATTCCAAATTCCAACGGTTTTCCAGTGGCGGAACCGGGTGTTCACCGAGGACCAAGAAGGATAATAGCCTGTCATGTCGCGCCATGTCGCTCCAGTCCGGGCGACCCACAACATCGCTTTGAGCATCACACGATTGTCCGTTCCAGTTTGACCTTCTTATTTTTTTCATTCTGGTGGCACCACGTCTTTAATCCTTTCCCACTAGATCATCTTGGTATCGTTGCTTCATACTTTTTGATTTACCACGAATTAACTTTATTTTGTAGCTTGAACATACATCGCAGAAGAATGTATCCAATCCACTCCTAAACCTAGCAATTATATTTCCCTTAGCTAACGTTCTGTTAAAGACTTGTTTAATAACATATCTCCTCGGACTCCATAAGTAAAAAGCTGATCCTGTCTCCATTGACTAAATCAGCTTTTTACTCGCTATAAATACGTACTGAATTACTTTTATATAGATTTTTATAAATTATTCAAAAATTAATGACCATATTTAGGAGCAAAATTGTTATTTTATAGACAACGTGGAGGTCACGGCCACTACAATTCATCTATTTTTATTATAAAAAAATTATTGAACTCTCACCCCTTCAAATAACTCTTCAACAGCGTTATTTCCGGTATTAAGTGTCACATGATCACTTAATACTTTTTCATTAGCATTTCGCCCAACAAGGAATCGAAGTTTCTCGCTCTCAATCAAAGAAGTCAAAGCTTCTTGCCATTCCCTTTCATCAGAACAGAGATACCCAGTAACTTCATTTTCAATTATAAGCTTTAGCTCGCTATTTCTACTTGCTACAGTGGGAACATTCACTAAGGCTGCTTCCATCCACTTATTTTCCGACTTGCACGCATGAAAGAAGGTATCTTCCAATGGCATTAAATTAATATCTACAGAAGCAACAAGCTCAGGGAGCTTTCTCCAATCAACAAAATCAAAGTGAGTAATTCTATCTTTATATTTTTCAAATCTCTGATTGAGTTGTAAACAGCCCCCTATTCTCAGAAATACGTTATCGTATTTCTCCAGGACGTTTATTACAACTTCACTGATAACTTCGAAATCTCCATCATGTGTTTTAGACCCACTAAAATAACCAATAGAAATTTCATTTTTATTTTTCATTTTTATATTCTTAGCTTTTGCGGAGATTGCCACCATTTCCATACTGGCAACATTTCGATTTATAAACACCGGCTTGTCTTGGAATGATTCTTCAATAGCTTTTGCCATGTTATTTGTAGAAGTAAAGAAACCATCACACATATTCATGCAGTTAAATATCTTTTTAGAATAATTTTCGAAATCGGAATAGTCATCTCCGGATAAAAACTCCAAATCTTTAATATTCTCAAAACTAAAAATATAATCATCAATGTCATAGAATACCTTTATAGATGAGTTTTTCGCATCTTTAATCATTTTAGAAAGAGTTGGAGTAAGGGTACATCTATAAAGAACTATTGCATTGTAGGATTTAATATCATACAGATCAATGTCCTTTGTTTCAATAAAATCCGATTCGACACCTTGGATAATCAACTGTTCTATAAAGTGCTCAACTCGATAACGTGATGAAAAAGAAAGGTATTCAGCAACAAAGAGCACTCTTTTCTGCTCAAGCGAATCCTGCATAAGAGGAACAACTTTATCAGAAAATTCCAATATTTCATCAAGTGCTACTTGTGCGTTCACCTCACTTATTACCAAGCCCTTTTCATACCTCTTTGCTCTCTCAGCCGGAGCCCCCAAATCAAACACTGCAATCGGTAACCCCATTTTCATAACTTCTTCTGATGTATATGAAAACGTTTCAGGCCAGATGGAAGAAATGAAAAATAAATCTATTTTATTTTGTAACACTAATCGAGGCAAAGATTCAGGATAGTACTTTCCCGTTTCAGTAAATTTAGAATGTTGAATTTCCCCCTCAGAAGAACCGATCAATGTAATCCGAACATCAAGTCCTTGAACCTCTATTAAATTCAACATTTTGCGAACAATATCGATACCTTTATGAAAGTTTAAAACACCTATTAGACCAATGTTTAGCGTAGTAGAGGTTCGACTACTCTTGCTAATCTTAGGCATGTACTTAACTTGATGAGGTATAATAGATAAACTATTTAAATCCCCATAAGTTCTTTGTAAAAGCTCAGCAGAGCTATTAGAGAACGCTATTATCTCATCACAATCTTGTAAAATGCTCCCCCATGCAATACGCCATTTACTCATAGTCTCATACTGTAAATAATTATTATATGGATTACTTAATGCGCAGCGCTCACATTTACTTGATTCAGGTATATCACAAAAACAACCTCTAACATCTAGTAAATTAACAGTAGGGCAAATAGAAAAATAATCATGTAGAAGCATAATTAATTTCGAGCCAAAACGTCTTTTAAATGTACTTATTTGTTCTAACGTTTGATATAAGTCAGGATACGTGACCAGTTCATTAATGTATATCGCTTCAACTCCTATAGCATCAAGAATTTGTTCAAGTTCAGAGAATTTTGAAAACCTGTAACTTATATTGATTTGTTTATAGTTAAATAACATTAAAAAGAAGTTACTATCTACATCATATTTTATTACTATTATTTTTTCATCGTTGTTATTTTTTTCCTTTTTTAAATTTTCTAAATATGCAGAAGCACCGCCACCTATGTTATGGTCTAAAAACACCAGTGGTTTTTTATTATCCAGAGTTGCAGATAGCTTCATTATTAAAAAATCTCGTGTGCTTCTAAGAGGGTCTAACTCAAAAAATGCCGCTACATCTGCATTATAATTCGGATGTTTCTTTGATAAAAGTTTTGCATTTTCTTCTATTAATCTTTGTTTCTCTTCACTCGGGAAACTTCCACCATGTTTGTGATAAACAAAAAGATTATCTACTATAACATTTCTATAGCCATTTTTTATAGCTCTTTGACACCAGTCATTTTCCTCACCATAACCTTTGGAAAAAGTTTCAGCATCTAAATTCCCAATATCACCAAGAGCATTTTTATTTATCCCCATGCAAAAACCAACACCCGTTGGCAATGTATGATAAACCGGTTTAATTAATCTAAATTCCTTATCAATATCATCACAATCCATATTTTCAAACAAACCGTTATCTTTCCCTATTAGAGGAAAACTACACAAAGTCCCGCTATTTGTGAAAGGTGTTGTAGTCGCTATTTTGTCTCCAAGAATAATTGGAGTCATTAGTCTCTCAAGCCAAAATTCAGGCAGTTCAATATCTGTGTTAAGTAATACAACATGGTTTTCAGTTAAACTTAACCCCTTATTCACTGTTTTAACAAAACCCAGATTAGTCAGATTTTCTATAAAGATAATTCGTGGATCCTGATCAGCCAAAATGCTCAAATATTCACTAACTCGTATATCTGTACTGTCATCATTTATAATAATTAAACGATATTTCATCTGAGTTTTTTTTATAGTTTGAAAAAGAGTATCAAAATAAGTGAACCCATTATATACAGGAACAATTAAATCAATTGTATGCTGATATATTTCGGCAGAAAAATCGAGAGAATTCACAGTATTATTCTCCAACCAATCAGGCAAATTAATAGATGGAACATTTGTACTAGTAACCGCACTGATTCTTGGTCGTTTTATTGCAGAGATAATTAAATCAAATCTTCCACTTCGTAAATAATTTAATAGTTTATGGACATTTTGTTTGTTAAGCCGTTTCTTAATAAAGGACAAATATTCAAATATATTAGATTGCACTTTCCCAATGAATATATGTTTTTTAGTCCCATCTAAAGTAAACTCTAAATACACCTTAAAAGAAGAAAAATTATCAATAGAAACGTTCGAATTAAAACCAGAGTAACGAGCACGCTCTATGTTATAAACTTCTTCGACGTCCTTCCTTTCTAATCCACTTATCAATTCTAGCCGATATTCTTTTTTTCCATGAATAATTTTCAAAAACATATCATCAATCTTATCGTTTTCTGAGAATACCCAACCTTTAATAGTTAAGATATTATTTTCAAATTCAAATAATTCAATAGCATTTCTTGTATCAGTTTCAGTTAATTTTTTAGTTTTTTTTTTGAATAAGTCCAAAACTAGTCGTAATGGTTTAGTCATTTTCCAAAAAAAGGCGGTATTAATACTATTATATGCGGCTTGTACATTATCATAGGCAGACCGAACCTGTAACAGTTCATTATTTAAGTCATCAATTTGACTGCTTATAAGTTGATGATAATCATTGTATTTTTTTTCAAATTTTTCGTTTTTCTCTGTAAGTCCTGATATTTTTTCATCTTTAGCTTCACTTACCTCTTTTAGTTCTTTGTCTTTTTGTAAAAGAGTCTCCTTTAGTTCTTTGTCTTTTTGTAAAACAGTCTCCTTTAATTCTTCTGCACTGCGTATTGAGATTTCATTCAGCAATCTTTCTTTATTTAGCAATTCTTTTTTTATCAAAGGAATTTCCTTTAACTTAGAAAGCAAAGTAAAATTCTCAATTTCTTCATATACTAAAATAGCAGCCTTAACTTCAATCCACTTTGTTGAATCTTTAAGTAATATAACATTTATCTGCGGGTCAAAGTTGTCAAAGACAACGTAATCCTCAACAATCACACCATTAATTGGATGAAACTCTAGAACTCCTTCTGATGAAATAACATTTATGTCCTTTAAAATACAAGCTTTATTTTCCACTGGGTCAAAGCGAACTGCTCTAGTATTTTGAGGTAGAACAATCTTCTGTCGAATCTCGTTATGAACTAAGCTTCCTATTAATTCAACACTTTCTTCTTCATTAAATCCTTTTCCAGTATCAAAAAATACTTTGCTAGTGAGAGATTTATTTTTTTCATCATATTGAATTTCATTGATTCTCATATTCATTTCATAATTAAATATTAAATCGGGGATGCTATTCTTTTTTCTTTCAAAAATCATAGCCCACGAACAAATGAAATCCATTGGTTGAACAAGATTGCGAAAGAACCCATTCTCCGCAAATTTTTTACTCCAGTATTCTCCTAATTGTACATTGACATGAGTTCGATCCTCAATATCATCTGGAGTAGAGGAAAATATTATCATATCTGTATATTCACACAAATTTTCAATGGCCTTCTCCCCTAAATCAGGAGACAAATGCTCCAAAACTTCCAAGGTGACTACTAAATCAAATTTCTGAGGGAAACTACTTGGTAGTGGTTCTTCTATAGAGTGCACGATGCAATAAGGTTTTATATCATCGTGAACATTACTTATGGCATACTGAGAAATATCAAAGCCATAAGCCTCAACTCCTCTTTTCCGTAAAGCTTCTACTAAATAACCCATTGCACAGCCTGCATCCAGTACTGTCTTAGGGTCGAATCTTCTAACAATTTCATCTGCAATTCTTGCAAAAAAAGGCTGCCAACGTTCACGATCTGTATAATTTCCACCGCCATTTTCCGCATAGAAATCATTGAAAAAATACCCGTTATAAATTGAATTCATCATGTATTCTCCTAATTATATTTTATAGGCATCGCATACACTCTTAGCCTCACCGATCATTTCCACCTTACCTCCGTCTAACCAAATAACACGGTCACACATTTCGCGTATTTGCTCTAAACTATGCGAAACAAATAACACAGTTGTTCCCCCACTCATTAATTCGAGCATTCTTGCTTTACTCTTAGCTTGAAAGTTCTCATCTCCAACCGCCAGTATCTCATCCACAATAAGAATTTCAGGATTGACAAGAGCAGCAATAGAGAAAGCTAATCTCATTTGCATCCCCGATGAATAGTTTCGTATAGGGACATCAATAAATCTTTCTAACTCACTAAAGTCCAAGATTTCTTCGAATTTTGATTTTAAAAACGACTCTGAGTAACCCAAAATAGAACCATTTAAAAAAACATTTTCACGACCAGTTAGATCAGGATCAAAACCAGAACCGAGCTCCAGCATTGGAACAATAGTACCTTCTATAGTTACACTTCCATGTGTAGGTTTCAGAATACCTGATATCACCTTTAACAAAGTACTTTTACCCGCACCATTCCTACCAATAATCCCCATAACCTCACCTTTTTCAATTTCAAGGCTGACTTCTCTTAAAGCCCAAAATTCTTCATACTTGATTTTCCCCTTTAAAAGAGCAACTGCATGCTCTTTTATACTCTTAATATAGTCATGGTTTATCTTAAACATCATCGAAACATTTTGCGCTTTTATCATAACTTCTCCTTATAAATTCAAAACAAACTTATTTTGAGTTTTTTTGAAAATAATAACACCAACAAATAATGGAACAAAAGCAGCGATTAGACAAAAGATATATGCTTGTGGTTCTGGAGAAACTCCCTCTAAAATAACAGTTCTGCTAAACCTAATAAAATGATAGAGTGGATTCAATTTAAAAATCCCCAAAAATTGTTCTGGAATAATACTCTCAGGGTAAAAAATAGGCGTGGAATACATCCAGAGCATGATAAGGACATTCCACAAGAAACGTATGTCTCTAAAGAACACCATCGCAGAAGATAAAAGAAAGCTCATACCTATGCAAAAAATAACTGTACAACTAAGGCTAAAAAGCAATAATAGTATGGATGGTGTAATGTGCGTTTTCGTTATAAATAGAACTACTAAAAGTGGAATCAGCGAAATCAACAAATTAATGCCTGAGGATAGAACTCTTGATACTGGAAAAATATATTTAGGGATATATACTTTAGTAATTAGGGATGAGTTACCAACAATAGACATCAACCCCATGTCAGTTGCCTCAGAGAAAAAATTAAAAAGCACAATACCAGTCAAAAGATAGACTGGAAAATTAGGAATATCTGATTTAAATAATGTAGAGAACACTACATATTGAACAATCATTGTTAAAACTGGATTTATAAAGCTCCATAATACTCCTAGAACCGAACGTTTATATTTTGTTTTAAAATCTCTAGAAACTAATTGACGAAGTAAAAAGTTATATTTCACGAAAGACCTAAAAATGTTTAAACCAAAGCTATGCTTGCCCTTACGTTGCCTAGCAATAAGATTAATTGCATAGAGAACAAGTACTAATCCTATAGCACCCATGACAGTAAAGTATTTACTCCTAAACGGTACTACATTCTTTTCAGATACAGAAAAAGATAAAATCCCTTTCTTTTGTTGACCATTAACATATAATTGCTGGTCTTTTCTGTTTTCGAAATTATTATACCATAAAGTTACAGAATTCCCTTTAGTCCCTGTATCAGAGGTGATCTTTATACTTAATTTTTTATATGACAAATTTTCTATGGGCTCGCTAATATTTAAAGCGAGTTTTGAGTTGTCTTTTATCGTAGCAGCATCTAAAATCTGTTGAAATAATACTTTTTGACTGTCTTCACTAACCAACTGAACTTTAACAGTTCCAGTATTTTCTCGGTCATAAGTTGCAAATTTTAAAGATATGCCATCTATAGCATTTCCAGTAATCGTAAAGTTCTGCTTAATGACATCGCCTTTCAGAATTTCTCCAATAGGTGTGTTCTCAGCGGTCATTTCTATACTTGAGCCAGTAGATCTATATCTCAATTGTTCGCCAACTAGCCCATAAAATGCGAGAACAATGAAGATATACAATATTATAGATGAGATACAAACTTTCATTAAGTTTAATTTATTTTCATTCATCCAAAAGTCTCCTAATTATAATAATCCAGCATTTTTATAGACTCTATCATATAAAATAGTTCTTCTAGTTTTTAAGCCTCCTTTGTTATCTCATAAGCAAGTGTTTTAAACCATGTAAGGACTTTTTCTATGTGGTCGAATATATGTTAATATACAAATGAATATAAAAACAAAGGAGATTGTAAACCTTGTCGAATCCAGTATACGGGAAACAAGCCCAAACGTCGACCCGTGACGATAAAAGGCCGGCTATATTTTGGGTGTTAATTGTTGGCATTATTCTGTTCTTAGCTTGGGCCCCCTTCCAGGCTGCACTCTTTAATGGGCAAATGCTTGATTTTGAGAAACCCCTTTATTGGGCTTTGATCATCAGCACGATTTTACTGATTTTAGGAATCCTAACCTATTATAAAAAATTCAAGCTGGAAGAGCAAAGGGATTGGCTGGCTGTATTAGTGCTGCTGCTTCCCCTGACTTATGTGCTTTCACTGACTTCAGCAGCTTCACATTACCTGGCCATGAATATGGTGGTGGTACAGTGCATATATGCCGCCCTGTTTATCATCTCAATCTATCTACTACAAGATCGCTTAGGCAATAAGATTATTCACAACCTGATTATGACTGTTGCTTATGTCATTGTAGGCTTTGGCTTTATTAACTGGTTTGGACAGTGGGTACTTGCTGGCAAGATGGTAGGCTGGTTTACCCAATATGTGTACCAGTATCGATATACCAATGCAGTTATGACAGATACAAATGGTCTCCGGCTGACATCAGTGTTTCAATATGCGAATACATATGCGGCCTTTCTAATGGCTTTTCTATTCGCTGCCGTTTTCTGTCTGATGAAATCAAAACTATGGTATGGCAAGGCTATTCACGGCTTCATGTTGGTACCTATTCTGGTCTCGTTATTCCTGACCTTGTCACGGGGCGGTCTGGTTATGTTACCAGTCGTTTTCGTACTGCTCTTGCTCTTCTTTAAACCAGCACGTCAGATTATATGGATTTTGCATTGTGCCATTGCTGGTGTAGCGTCAATATCTATCTTGGCGCCAATTACAAATATGGGTTTACAACTCAACAAGACCTACAACGGCGGAGAGGCTGCGAAGGCTTGGGGGTTACTTATTGGGGTCTCCCTGGCTGTAGCTGTCGTACTGTGGCTTGTTGAACGTTATCTGGCACCAAAGCTGGAAAATGCCCTCAAAGGATGGGCCTCCCGCAAGTTATCCAACCTGTGGCTACCTGTCGGATCTGTTGTGGTGATTGGCTTGATGGCTTTTCTGTTTATTGGAACTGGCCTGCGCAGCGTACTACCAGAAAACGTCCAGGTCCGGTTTGAAAATATCAATTTCCGGCAGCATAGTGTACTGGAACGACTTGTATTCTATCAGGATGCTGCCAAATTGATTAAAGATCATCCTGTTATTGGCACCGGCGGCGGCGGCTGGGCTACTTTATACGAGAAATACCAAGATTATCCTTACACAAGCCGTCAGGCCCATAATTTCTTCATGCAGTATCTAGTTGAAGTTGGTATTCTCGGCTTCGTAATTTTCATGTCATTTATCTTATATATTTTCTATAAATATATCCGTAGCTATATGAGACAAGATGATGAAGAACGGGATTCTCACTTCCTGTATCTCATTTTGGCACTCTCAATCTTACTTCATAGCTTGCTAGACTTTAATCTGAGTTACGTGTTCATGGGCATACTGGTATTTGTGAGTCTCGGTGGTATGGCCGCTGCTATGGACAGCAAGCCGCTTAAACGCCTGTCCATGAGTGCTTCCGGATTCCGAATCATGTATAGTGCAGTCATCGGCATTCTAAGCATTGTGGTGCTTTTTGCAGGTCTCCGCTTTGTGCAATCGGCCAATGCTGCCACATCTGCCAAACAGATCATGGCGGTCAGCTCATCTTTTGAGGAAATCCAAAGTGCCATTAATAAGGATCTTGAACTTCGTCCTACGCACCCAGATTCGGTTATAAGATTGGCTGCACTGTACAAGAATGTGTATGATCAAACGAAAAAAGAGGAATTTTATAACGCTGCAATAGAGGTACTTAATACGGGCCTGAGGGCAGAACCGTATAATAAAATCATGTATAACTCCAAAGTTAACCTTTTAAAAGCAAAAGGTGAACATGAGCAAGCCTTCAGCATTTTGGAAAATAACATTTCCAACTTTGTCTGGGACAATGACTGGTACAATATGTTGATTACCCAAGCTTACACTATTGGTAATAAGGCACATAAGCAGAAGGACACAGCCAAGGAACAGAAATATTTCCAAGCAGGTCTCGCTGCTTATCAGAAGGTTCTGGATGGGGTAGCTCATATTAAGACGGTTCCACCTGAAATTGAGTTGACACGTACTTTTGAAGTAACTCCAGGTATTGCGCTCAGTACTGGAAAAATTGAGTTCATGTTAGGTAAGCCTGCTGAGGCTGCAAGCATCCTCAAAAACGGCTTGAAAGACGACCTGAGCGACGCTACAAATCGTGAGGTTGCTCGCTATTATATTATCGCTCTGCAGCAACAGGGACAGGATGACAAAGCATTGTACGATAAGCTAATAAAAGCTGATCCGACGGAAAAAGAGCAAATTGCTCAGTTAAAATCGGAGAAATAGTAGAAAAAAAGAGACTATCAGATGATGTTATATCATCCGGTAGTCTCTTTCTTATTTTAATAAAGTGAGGTTGGGTGAGATGTCTATTTTTGTTGATCAATCTTTTCAATAACCTGTCTCATATAAGCCAATACTTCATCCTTGATTTCGTTATGCTGCAGAGCATAATGAATAGTAGTTTCAATGAATCCCAATTTCTCGCCAACATCATGGCGATTCCCGTCAAACTCGTAAGCCAGGATCGGATTCTTTTCTCCCAGCTTGGACAATGCGTCCGTCAACTGAATCTCCCCGCCTACTCCCGCAGATTGCTGACCCAGGATATCAAAAATATCAGGCGTCAAGATATAACGTCCCATAATCGCCAAGTTGGAGGTTGCTTCTTCCTTCTTTGGCTTTTCTACCAATCGTTCCGCCTCAGAGATTTTGGAAGTCAGTGCATGACCTTCAACTATGCCGTAACGATGTACCTCGTTCCAATCCACTTGTTTTACACCTACAACAGAACGCTGATACTCATCGAACACGTCAATCATCTGTTTGAGGCATGGATTCTCAGACTCAACGATGTCATCCCCTAAAAGGACGGCAAAAGGTTCGTCACCGATAAACTTACGTGCACACCAAATCGCATGTCCCAACCCTTTAGGTTCCTTTTGACGAATATAGTGGATATCTGCCATTTCCGATGGTTTACGCACTTCATTTAGCAGGTTCCATTTTTCCTTCGCAGTCAAATTATGCTCCAGCTCAAAAGAGTAGTCAAAATGATCCTCAATCGCCCTTTTGCCTTTACCAGTAACGATAATGATATCCTCAATACCAGATGCAACAGCTTCTTCAATAATATATTGAATTGTTGGTTTGTCTACAATGGGAAGCATCTCTTTAGGCATCGCTTTCGTAGCAGGAAGGAACCGGGTTCCTAATCCCGCAGCAGGGATAATCGCTTTACGGATTTTCATAGGTTAAAACTCCTTTGTCTTCAATATAACGGATAGATATACTGTCTATGATTATAACAGGAAGATAGGTGAATTTGATAGATTAAAGAAGAAGACATCTTCTCACAAAGAGAACATGTCTTCTAATCACTTGGTTTCTATATGAATATATTATGCTGCCGGAATCTTTCTGGCTCCCGAACAAATATACAGTTATTTACTTCACCAGCTGCCCACGTGTAACACCCAACTGATTCGTTGCTTTAAGTGTCTTCCATACTTGTGTTCCGCTGATTTCTCCGCGCAGGGCACGGTTATAGAGATCAATAACCTCATGCACTTGCTCCGGTGTCTCCTCCAAAAATTCCACGCGGTAACGGGACACGCCTAGCTCCAGGAAATTGGACAGGTATTCCGCGCCGGATTGCTCAATCGCGTTGTATACCGTGTTGCGGCAGCCTTCGTCCACACGGACCGGATGAGACATACCAATTCGATCACGCAGGGATGCGCGATGGTCCTCACACGGACGTCCACAGTTGGTGTAGTCGGTGCCTTCACTCATAAAGGTACAGTATACGCAATGTTCAGTATGGAACATTGGCATATGCTGCTGGATCACAATCTCCAGCTTATCGGTACGCGTACGTCTGAGCATATCGACCATTTGCTGAATGTTCAGATCGTACGAAGGCGTAACCAAGTCGCAGCCGGAATCCAGGAACAGATCAGCCGCTTTATGATTGGCTATATTCAGCGAGAAGTCACCAATCAATTGCGGGTGATGTGCGTCCGGGTTCTCCAACCGGTGTCGCAAGTAGAAATACAGTGCCCCTGGATTGCGTACTAACACAGCATCCGGCTTCAGGCGCAGGATGTTGTTGTGGTAGCCATTTTCACCCGGCATGTGAATACGCGGGGTCGCTAGCGCAATTCGGCGGCCTACAGCATGCACAGCCTCTACAGCTGCCGGGAATTGCTTGATGAACTCGAAGTCGGCGTAGATGAACTCCACGCCGGCCTCGAGCGCAGCCTCCACCTGAGGGAGGCTGCGGCACAACGCGGTCAGCTCTGCCTGACCGCGTGCCACAGACGATGCCGGAGTCGATGCATCGTCATACACCTCGACCGCCCGCTTCGTGTACACGGGCGGTTTGGGGCGCTCGCCCGCGAGCAGTTCCACCGCCTGACGGCGGATACCGTTCAGCTCGCGCATCGGCACGATGACGTCCCCATGCAGATGGACGTCCAGCTCTTCCAGCTGGAACACCGTTCCGCCCAGTCGGCCGAACTGCTCTTCGAGCAGTTCGTGCGTCATCGGACGCTTCTGGGCAATTTCGAGTTCCAGCTCGGAGTCCACGCGGACCGTTGTGCCTTTCTGCACGTCGGTCCACCATGTCGACAGCGGTTGTCCTGGGGAGCCGCTGACCCGCACATGTACTGGGAAGACCCGGTACGGCTTGTCCGTGTCGTACGATTGGCGCAGACGCTTGTCCAGCGCCGGGTCGTTGGTCTTCCAAATGCGATCGCCCACGTGTACACGGCGCAGGTCCACATCGTTGCGTCCCGCTACGATATCAATGATCCAGCCTTCTCCGGCTTCGCCCTCAATCTTCACGCCCTTGCGACGGATATCGTATACGCGTCCGCCTTCTTCTTTTTGCGTGGGATCTCCCGCATCGAATACAATACCATCTCCACGCTTGAGCGGTGCATCAATACGGCACACTACGCCATCACGAAGGATTTGTTCCACTCGGCCCAGATACACCCCCCGGCTTTTCGGGAACGTACCGTCAACCAGCTTCTTGTTATTGGTTCCTTCGAGAAAACCGTGCGTAAAGCCGCGTGAAAAGCTCTGCTGCAGCTCGCGAATATCTTCTTTGCTGGTCTTGGACGTATCGCCATCAAAATACTTATCAATGGCCTTGCGGTACTTGCTGACCACATTCGCCACATATTCAGGTGTTTTCAGTCGCCCTTCAATTTTAAAAGAAACAACACCCGCGTCGATCAGTTCAGGCATCAAATCGATCGCTGCTAGATCCTTAGGTGAAAGCAGATACGTCACATCTGCCATTGGTTTCTGCTCTCCATCCACCATCAGATCGTAAGGCAAACGACATGCCTGTGCACATTCACCGCGGTTAGCAGAGCGGCCGCCCCACATTTCTGAAGTCAGGCATTGGCCAGAATAAGATACGCATAACGCTCCATGTACGAATACCTCCATTGGAAGTCTCGCCTGATCGCCTATTTTTTGGATCTGTTTCAGGTTGTTTTCGCGTCCAAGCACGACCCGTTCCATATTGTACGGCTTTGTAAACTCTACCGCTTCCGGCGAGGTAATCGTCATTTGGGTAGAACCATGGATCGGGAAATCTGGTGAAATGTCGCGGATCATTTTCACCAAGCCCATATCCTGGACAATTAAGGCATCGACTCCAGCATCAATACAGGCATCGACCAGCTCCTTAGCGTCCTTCAACTCGTTTTCAAATACCAATATATTGAATGTTAAAAAACCTTTAACCCCATAGCTATGCAAAAACGCCATAATTTCAGGCAGTTCCTCCATGCGGAAATTATTCGCCCGTGCCCGTGCGTTGAACTTTTCCACCCCGAAAAAGATCGCATCAGCCCCGTTTGCCACCGCCGCACGCATACAATCCCAGTCACCGGCTGGTGCCAGAAGCTCAACATCTTCTCTTCGTACTACTGATTTCATCTTTGTCCTCCCTATATGGAGAAATAACTAATTAACCCAGAGTTAAACGTTATTTTCCAGAGCAGCGATGCTGCTTATTTTATAGCCCTATGAATTATCATCCTATCCGATCATCCCCACTCTGAACCACTGGCTCGAGGGATAAATGGCATCCAACTCAAAAAATCCGCATCACGAACATTTGCGGCATAATCATTCTTATCTTGTAACTAATCTAGTGTACCAGACTGCGCCCCAAGCTTCTACACTTTCCAAGCGATTCCTCGTAAAAATCTCTTACTAAAACATAAAAAACACCCCCATTCCCGTCAAACGGTACTTTGGAGGTGAAGAATCATATAAAACAAGAGGAACAACGAAGTAAACAGTGCTATTCAGCAGGAAGCCAAATGGAGATGGAGACTAGGCAACTTAGACGCGCTAGTAGGCCTAAGCCTTTTAGAAAAAGGCATCCTTGTGGTGATACCAGCGTACTAGCCATGAATCCGAGAAAAGGCGTTCGCAGGTCTAAGTACCGTAAATAGCTGCCTTCGCTCTTCCCTGCTTACCTCACTCTTTAAAAGGATTGGAAATCTTATGGCGGGCGCCAGCGAAGCGGGCCATTTGAATCCGAAGAAGCGTCAGCGTTCGCCTTTGACCTGGGATTCTTACATATTAAATCACTTATACAATCCAAGAATCCCGGGTCAACAGCGATCGTAGGATCAAATGGCACGCGTAGCCTCTTCCCACCATACCTCGCCAATCTTTTACTTACACCTTCTACTTCACAAAATTAAACGAATTTAACGTCGAATCCAGTGCATTAGACTGTACAGCCGTGTTGTTCGCATCATTCAATGTCGTTGTCACAGTATACGTTTTTCCGTCACGTTCCAAAACCAATTGGTGGCCTGTGTAGCCAATGCCTTCCTCTATACGATGGAATGTAAAGGAAACTGCCGGAACACCAGCAAACGTTACGTCCTTAACCTCCTCGACTTTGAGGTTTTTGTAGTTCTTTGCTTGCTTATCGTAGAAGTCCTTGAGCTGGGATACCGTTAGTTCAAATGATTGGTCGTTGTCGATTTTGACGGAAAAACGTCCTCCAGTAAACTGGTACTCTACATCGCCCAATTCAAATTGATCGCTAATCGCGGTCCAATATCGTGGGATATTCACCGTATATTCATAGGCTTTTGACGTCTTTTTGACCGTTTTCGTTTTATCCGTCAAATAGTCGTCTTCTTCCAACTGTCCAAAGTTACTCGCTACGGTTTGAAAATCGATTTGAAGCGAGGAAATGAGCGCGTTGAACTGATCATTTCCTTTGCTTACTTTTTCAGGCACTGCGTATTCAGCCAAATAGCGGTATCCATTTTGCTGAATCAGCACGTTGTACTCCTTGACCCATCCATCGCCAAAATTATAACGGTACTCCTGTACTAACCCTTGAACGCCTGCAACCTCCAGCGGATACGTCTTCTGTGCCTCATAAGCCGTGGACACAAAGGAATCGCTCAGCCATTTTTGCAGCTGCTGGCCCCAGTTCTCCAACTTTCCATCCGCTGGAGCTGAGGTTATTTTCACGCGGAAGCTCGATCCATCATTACTTTCATATTGCATCCGTTGATCGTCCATTTTCCAGCCTGCGGGTATGCTGAGTGACACACCGTAGTCTGGATTCCCGGCCTCGCGTGTGCCTCCTACAACAGTAGACAAGTCTTTAATACTTTTATCCTGCGCATTAAAGGAGGTCTTGAAGGAATTTAAAAGTCCTGCATACTGGGCCAGATCTTTATAATTCGTTGCTTTAGCATCGGAAAAATAAACTACATACAATCGTCCGTTGTCATAGTACTGACGATTTTCCCACAATACGCCGTCCCCATCCTTCGTAATGACACGAGCATAAGGTACCTTCGCTTTCGGGAAGGATTTTCGATCGATCACAGTTTCTCCCGTTTCCTTGGCTGCCTGCACTAATTGTTGCAACAGATCGTCCGCATTCAGTGGAACCGGCTGTGACGCTGTGTGCACTTCCATATAGTATGCACTGTTCTCATCCATAAAAGTGGAGATACTCTCATCTCCACCTCCCTGACCGATGACGAGCCCTGTTGGATAGTTCATAGACCAGTCATAGTAACTGTTCCCGATCTGCGTCTTGCCCTCATCATTATCAATGTTCGGTGTCTCTTCAGCTACCGTGCCCGCCTCTTCTTGTGCTTCCATCCGAATAATGATTCCGGCACCATTCTTCTCCAACTTACCGCCAAGCCCTTCTGCTACTTGACGCAGAGGCACCATGAGAATACCTGCTGACATTTCCGGTGGAGCTGGAAGTGTTACCTTGTGACCTCTCACCCATGCTGTACGGCTACCAATGGTCAGCGATACAACATGAGTTCCGCTGGTGATTTTAACCACATTATCTTCAGCCAATCGAATTTTGCTGTTAAATGCCTTTTTAAACACACCAGCCGGAACCATCAGTGCACCACTTTTGGAATAGGGCTTCGTGATATTTGCATTTTGACCGTTTACGACGGCTGTATTGCTGCCGCTTTGCAGACGCAATTCCAGGATGTTTTTATCTTGATCTGCTGCAACTGCTGGCAAAGCGGAAAGCAGAAGGGACAATGCGACAGCGCCGACCCCCAGCTTACGCATCATTTTTCTTTGAATATGCTTCACAGTAAATCTCCCTTTAGCTTTATTTTATAGATTCAAGAGCCCTTATTGTTCACTTTCCAGTAGTTGCCCCTTGAGCTGGCTCCGATGTTTCCTTAGAAAGCGCTATGCCACCATCTTCAGCGGCTTCCGAACCGTTCGAATCTTCACCATCGTCTCCAGACTGAATGGACTCATAGATTTCACCATTATCCTGTGTCAGTACCAGCTTGCGCTTCACAATATCACCGTCCGACTGCATAAGCACATTCACCGTTTGACCCGGTTGATAGTTTTTAAGTAGCTCATTGACGTCAATGGCCGAAGCTACACGCTTACCGTTAATACTATACAGCTCATCGCCTTCCTTGATTTTGGCCTGAACGGCATTGGCTGAAGTAATTTTCGTAACTTTCAAAGGATCCTCGGTAGGTAATCCGACGATAGCTGACCAGCTCTCTTCCAGCCCTAGACCAAGACTGGCGCGCCGAACCTCTCCGTATTTGAAAAATTGGCCGATCACATATTTCACCGTATCCGACGGAATCGAAAAGCCCATATTTTCAATACCAACCGCCGAGAATTTCATCGTATTGATCCCGATGACCTCACCCTTGAGATTGACCAGCGGACCGCCGCTGTTACCAGGATTGATCGCGGTATCGCTTTGGATCAAACGATAAGCAGCGTTGACACCACGATTCAGCCCGCTAACGACACCCGAGGTTGCCGAATTGCGAAGTGAAAAGGATATAGGCGTACCAATAGCCACTACCTGCTCACCTACCTGTAGACTGTTCGTTGAAGCTGCCAAGGTAGCGGGTTTGAGGCCGCTTGCCTTGATTTTGACTAATGCCAAATCACTGATCGGATCGCTGTAGCTGTCGGTGATTCCGTAAGATTTTCCGTCCGAGGTTACAACCACGGCATCACCTAATCCTTCGATAACATGCGCATTCGTCACAATCCATCCATCTGTACGAATGATGACACCCGTGCCGTGAGCCAGATTGTAGCGATCTCCTCCCGCTACGGTCTCTCCCGTGGCTGAACGGCCAATGATACCGACCACAGAAGGAGATACATTTTTAACAACCTGCGGCACACGATCGGCCGATAACGTATATGTACCATTTGCGCTGTTATATGCGCCGCTGGTTCCTAATGCTTTATTCATATCGCTTACGTTAACATAGACCCCACCATTAATGACTTTGGCCTTTAACGCAGTTCCACTGCTAGCTGCACCTGCCGTTCCAGAAACACATAGAGCGCTGCCCAAAGCCAGAACAACTGCCCTTTTCCCCATCTTACGCATATACTCACCATTTCCTCTCTTACATGACCCTGTTCTATCAGTTAGTCCAAATCTACCATAGAGGGGACACGTATACAATCGCTTTAAGCCCTATCTTTTTCTAAAAGACTCCGTTTGCTACATCCCTGTCCTCTCATGCTATTTATATTATAAATTTTCCAAATCCTTATATCAAAAAAATAAGCAAAAACGATAAATAATCGTTATACCGTTTAGGTCATTCCTTCGTTTACGGGCATAACCAACTATGATACCATCACATTATATCTTAGTTTTATTGTCGGAAATAAAGAATAAAATCATGAGTCCTCTATCCAAAACACTAAAGTATAAATAAGCACCTACAGGAGGTTAAAAGAATGGCCTACGAACCAATCTGGAACGCTCATCCCGATAAGCTTAACAAATTCGAATTAGTCAAGCTGGAAAAGGACGGTCTCGACGTTATCCGTACCATTATCGAAAACTATGCCAACGAAGGCTATGACTCGATCTCTGCGGACGATATGGACCGTTTCAAATGGGCTGGGGTATATCAGCAAAAGCCCAAAGATGGTCATTTCATGATGCGGGTCCGCATCAACACAGGGATCATGACTTCAGCACAGGCACATGCATTGGCGGACATATCCGCGCTATACGGACGCGGTCTTGTGGATGTCACCACTCGCCAAGCGATTCAATTTCACTGGTTGACGGTCGAAAGCTTGCCCGATATTTTCGAAAGGCTGGAAAAAGTCAATTTGTATTCCTTTGAAGCCTGTGGAGACTGCCCGCGTACCATTGTCGGTAATCCGCTGGCTGGCATCGATCCCAATGAATTGGTGGATACCCAGGAGATTGTAGATGAAGTAAATCGTTTTTTCTTATTAAACCGAGACTTCTCCAATCTGCCGCGTAAGTACAAAATGTCTATCTCCGGTAATACGTACAACAATGCACAGGCTGAAATTAACGACCTGTCCTTCACTCCGGCCACCAAGATCCTCGATGGAAAAGAAGTGGTCGGCTTCCATGTGATGGTTGGTGGAGGTTTGTCCGCCAAGCCGCATATGGCACAGTCTCTGGATTTGTTTGTTCGTCCTGAGGAAGTTCTAAAGGTTGCTATTGCTGTCACCACCATTTTCCGTGATTACGGCTATCGGGAAAAACGGCATCATGCCCGCTTGAAGTTCCTGGTTGCCGATTGGGGCCCGGACAAATTTCTGGCTAAGCTCACCGAGCACATCGGTGAAATGCCCGGACGAGGCGAGGACAAAACGATTGGCTGGCAAGCCGCCTATTTTGACGGTGTGCATCCTCAAGCTCAAAAAGGTCTGAACTATGTCGGTCTGAACGTGCCTGTCGGTCGCCTTAGTGCTGACGAGTTGCATGAACTGGCCGAACTGGCTGACCGCTATGGCGATGGGCAGATTCGTACCACGATGTCGCAAAATATTTTGCTGAGCGGCGTGCCGAATGAGCAAGTGGATGAACTACTGGCAGCCCCCGTGCTGCAACGCCTGACACCACAGCCCAAGCATTTTATGAGCCGTACGGTATCGTGCACAGGAAATGAGTTTTGCAATCTGGCGATTGTGGAAACCAAAAAACGGGCGGTTGACGTCGCCGAGTATTTGGATCAGCACGTGCAATTGGATGAAAAGGTGCGCATTCATTTTATCGGTTGCCCGAATTCCTGCGGTCAAAAGCATATTGCGGACATTGGTCTGCAAGGCTCGCTCATAAAGACACCGGAAGGCTTGGTCGACGCGTTCGACATCGCTGTCGGCGGAGCGCTTGGAGCAGGCGCCCAGTTTAACAAAGCGCTCAAAGGTCGCGTACGCGGGGATCAGGTTGGACCTGTACTGGCAGAGCTCATTCTGTTCTACAAAGAAAACAGGAGCGCTGGCGAAAGCTTTTACGCATATGTACAGCGTGTAGGGATTCCGACTTTTCAGGAAAAGCTGTCTGCTATTTTACAGTCCAGCCACGTTGCATCCTAAATATAGAGTCTATTAACAGCCTGCTTGTATGACATATACAAGCAGGCTGTTTCTTATCCTCATGGAGCCCCGCAATATTGTTTCCCTCACTTTCATAAAAAAAGACACCGGATTACTCCGGTATCAATATTTTCGCAAAATCGAGTACTGTTGGCTTATGAGCGCCTGTTGTAGATGTCACCACTGCGTAGCCTGAAGGTATCTTATATATCAATCCCGTATCATACCGGATGCCGAAGGAATTATCCTCCTTATAATGAGTCCTCGTTTCCCACACCTTCGTACCGTTTCCTTTCAAGCCTGTAATGGTGATGCCATGCATCTTCGTGGTTTTACCCAGTGGATCATATTGATCACTGAACTGGACATACAACTGCTCCTCAGGCAGATACACCCGGTCAGCCGCATAGTCCTCTGTATTACTAAATAATTGCAGACCATTACTTAGCACCTGTGTACGCTTGCTGTTTCCTTTAAGCCCTGTTACAGCAATATGACCGCTCGGCAACTCACGTACTGCGGCAATTTCTTTACCTGATCCTAAGTCCAGATGGATGTCACGAATATCGCGACCATATACATCTGCTTGTACCCCAACGGGACCATCTGAACTGTTCAAAAGCGCGTAATATCCATTGTGACTGCCGACCAGCCAACCCGAGGTCACTCCGGCCGTCGTTCGATTCCATTGTATATCGCCAGCTTCAGTGTATTTGAGTACAGTGAAGGACTGCTCCGCAAGGTCTAGATAGGAGACCAGGAAACTGCCATCCTCCAGTGGCTCCAAACCAACCTGCGAATCCTGCCCATGAGATATCAAGCCATCTGTGGGTAATGTTTTGGACCACAAGGTGTTTCCATCCTCGTCCAATCGTGAAGCCTGCACATCTCGTATTCCGTTCGGTTTTGTATAATCAATCAGAAACAGCAAGCCCCCATCCGACGTCTCCCGCTGGACTCCACTGCTGCTTGTTCCGGGTTGTACGTTCAGATCCTGTTGATGTTTCCATACAGCCTCCACAGAACTGTCCAGCTTGCCATATGTGACGTGTACTACACTTGCTTCTGTATCGTCCTCGACGTTCAGCATAAAGAACCCACCATTCGCTGCGGGTTGAATGTAATTGTGAGCGTTTCCTAAATCCTTAATACTACCAATTGCCGCACTTGTTTCGATTTCGGCTTGTTTGGGCGCAAACGCCTCGGACACCTCGGAGGCATAGGACGGTGCAGCACTATATCCCATCAAACATGCCGCCAAAGCAGCTCCTGCTGCCCATGTATACACACGTGTACGTAAAACTCTACTTTGCTTAACCTTCAAGCGTTCCAGCTCCCTTCATGACTTCCTCAGAGATGTTGTATGAACCTCTTAGATGTGATAAAACTACAGACGGTTTCGCTTCAACTTGTAATGGTTGTCACGCGGGCACGGAACTTCGTATGATGCTATATAATCATGAGTTATATATTTACCTCTTCAAGCCCGAGCCTAAACATCCAAAACTCCAAAATTTAGAGACCACTCAGAGACTTTCTGTCGATGAATATACGTATATACTTATTATTCCAGCGCTTGGTAAACTATGTGTCACATGCTTTAACGCAGGAATTTGATAAAAGTTTTCTTTTTTTACAAAAAAAATAAAACCCTGCCAAGACGAAGGCATCAATACACTAGTTCGTATTCTGCCTTCCTGCCTGTGCAGGGCTTTTAAAACTATGCTAAACGGTATCTATAGATCGACTGTCTGAAGCGCTTGACTACGCTCTGTATCCCGTTCAAGGATCGGCTTTAAGTATCGACCTGTATAGGATTCTTCGACTTTCACGAGCTGCTCCGGTGTCCCGGTAGCCAAGATCGTTCCACCGCCACTTCCGCCTTCCGGTCCCAAATCAATTAGATAATCGGCTGTTTTAATCACATCCAGATTATGCTCAATGACAAGCACCGTCTCTCCTGAATCAACCAAACGATGCAGCACCGTCAATAATCGGTCAATATCGTGAACATGCAGGCCGGTTGTCGGCTCGTCCAAAATATAAATGGTTTTGCCCGTACTGCGACGATACAATTCGGAGGCTAGCTTCACACGCTGTGCTTCACCGCCAGACAAGGTAGTCGCAGGCTGACCCAGCTTGATATACCCCAAACCTACATCCATCAGTGTCTGGATCTTGCGATGAATCTTCGGAATATTTACAAAAAACTCCGTTGCATCCTCTACCGTCATCTCCAGCACATCGGCAATACTTTTCCCTTTGTATTTAACCTCTAGGGTCTCCCGGTTATAACGCTTGCCTTTACACACTTCGCATGGAACATACACATCCGGCAGAAAATGCATCTCAATCTTGATGATGCCATCGCCTCTACAAGCTTCACAACGACCTCCCTTAACGTTAAAGCTAAAGCGGCCTTTCTTGTAGCCTCGTACTTTGGCCTCGTTCGTCTGCGAGAATAAGTCACGGATATCATCAAATACACCAGTATACGTTGCAGGATTGGAACGCGGTGTACGACCAATTGGCGATTGATCGATCTCAACAACCTTTTCGATATGTTCTAGTCCGCGAATTTCTTTATGCTGCCCTGGACGTACTCTCGCACGGTTCAGATCACGCGCCAACGTTTTGTACAAAATTTCATTGACCAGCGTCGATTTTCCAGAACCAGATACACCAGTAACAGCTGAGAAAACACCCAATGGAATTTTGACATTCACATTTTTGAGATTGTTCTCCTTGGCTCCGCGAATCTCCAACCATTTATCAGCAGGCTTGCGCCGCTCGGTATTGACCGGAATGAACTTGCGTCCACTCAAATACTGCCCGGTTAAGGAATTCGGGTCTTCCATGACTTCCTGCGGAGTCCCCTGCGACATGATCATCCCACCATGGATTCCAGCTCCTGGCCCGATATCAATGATATAGTCCGCCGCCATCATCGTATCTTCGTCATGCTCCACCACGATCAAGGTATTGCCAAGATTCCGCATATGCTCCAAAGCACTAATCAGACGGTCATTATCTCGCTGATGCAATCCTATACTAGGCTCGTCCAAAATATAAAGCACACCCATCAGACTGGACCCGATCTGTGTCGCCAGTCGGATACGCTGTGCCTCACCGCCTGACAACGTGCCTGCCGCACGGCTTAAAGTCAGGTATTCCAGACCAACGTTAACGAGGAATCCCAGGCGGCTGTTAATTTCTTTTAAAATGAGATTGGCAATCGACTTCTCCTTCTCACTCAGCTCCAGTGTATGGAAAAAGTTTGAGGCTTCACCGATAGACAAAGCTGTCACAAAAGCTATATTACGCTCTTGAATGGTTACCGACAGGCTTTCTTTTTTCAGTCGGTGTCCCTTACAAGTGTTACATGGCTTTGCACTCATAAAGCCTTCAATAAATTCACGTATACCCTCAGAAGCCGTATCACGATAACGACGCTCCAGATTGGGGATAATCCCCTCAAAGGTCACATAGGCTTCCTTACGTTGACCAAAATCATTCTCATAGCGGAAACGGATCTTCTGCTCTCCCGTTCCATGTAAAATGAGGTTCATTTGCTCTGTCGTCAATTGACTAACAGGAATGTCCTGTGGAATACCGTAGTGCTCGCATACTGACTGTAAAAATTGAGGATAATAAGTGGAAGTTCCACCACTCCAAGCCTGAAAAGCCCCATCCTCGACACTTTTTTCAGGATCGGGAATGAGCAAATCAGGGTCAACCACCATTTTAACTCCTAACCCATCACAATCCGGACAAGCGCCGAACGGACTATTAAAGGAAAACATTCTTGGAGACAGTTCATCTATGCTGAATCCACAAATCGGGCATGCAAAGTTGGAGCTGAACCGCAACTCCTCTTGCCCCATAATGTCTACAAGCAACTGCCCACCTGAAAGATTTAGTGCCGTCTCAATAGAGTCGGATAGACGCGCACGCACATCTTCCTTGACTACGATGCGGTCTACGACCACTTCAATCGAGTGCTTCTTGTTCTTTTCCAGCTCAATCTTCTCAGACAATTCACGTAGTTCTCCATTCACACGTACCCGTACAAAGCCCTGCTTGGCTATATCAGTGAACAGTGTTTTATGCTCACCTTTGCGGCCGGATACCAATGGAGCCAGAATCTGCAGTCTTGTCTTTTCAGGATACTGCAAAATGCGGTCCACCATCTGTTCAACGGTCTGTGAAGTAATTTCAATGCCATGTTCAGGACAATGAGGATGACCCACCCGGGCAAACAACAACCGCAGGTAGTCATAGATTTCGGTAACCGTTCCGACGGTAGAACGCGGATTCCGACTTGTCGTTTTTTGGTCAATGGAAATGGCAGGAGACAGACCGTCAATCGAATCAACGTCCGGTTTCTCCATTTGCCCGAGGAATTGACGGGCATACGCAGATAAAGATTCCACATACCGACGTTGCCCTTCCGCATAGATCGTATCGAAAGCCAGTGACGATTTACCTGAGCCGCTAAGCCCTGTCAGGACGACGAACTTGTCCCGTGGAATCGTCACGTCAATATTTTTGAGATTATGCGCGCGTGCGCCTTTGATGATGATGCTTTCATTCGCCAAATGTTTCATCTCCTTAGCCGTAGTTCACGTCATGCTATATCGCATTGGATTATCCCATGGAAGTGATATATCGCAAAGAGAACGACCACATAGGCCGCCCTCACTATTTTTAAAAGCAAAGCAATCAAACATTTTATTTTCATATGTTTTGCTTCTAGCTTATTCTCAATGTTTAATCAGCTCGCAACTCCAGCAAAGCATCACGCAGCTCGGCTGCCCGCTCGAACTGTAGGTTCTTGGCGGCGTCTTTCATCTCTGCTTCCAGACGCTGAATGAGTGATTGACGCTCCTTCTTGGAAAGTTTACCCGTCTCATTAGGAAGGTAATCATTCTTTGACTCTGCCACCTTAGTTGCTTCAATAACATCACGAATCTTTTTACGAATGGTTTGCGGGGTAATCCCATGTTCTTCATTATACTGAATTTGAATCGCACGACGACGTTCCGTTTCCTTTAGCGCTTTATCCATAGAATCGGTAATCTTATCGCCGTACATAATAACACGACCGTCACTGTTCCGTGCTGCCCGTCCGATCGTCTGAATCAGAGAGCGCTCAGAACGCAGGAAGCCTTCTTTGTCCGCATCCAAAATTGCCACCAGCGATACTTCCGGCAAATCAAGACCTTCCCGCAACAGGTTGATCCCAATTAGTACGTCGAAGGTCCCTAGACGAAGATCCCGCAAAATAGCCATCCGCTCCAACGTCTTAATCTCGGAGTGCATATATCGAACCTTGATGCCCACTTCTTTTAAATAGTCAGTCAAATCTTCAGACATCTTCTTCGTAAGTGTGGTCACCAGTACCCGTTCCTCACGTTCCATGCGAAGCCGTATCTCATTAATGAGATCGTCAATCTGCCCCTTGCTCGGACGCACCTCAATAATCGGATCAAGAAGCCCGGTAGGACGGATAATCTGCTGTACCATCGTTTCGCATTTCTCCATCTCATAGGGTCCTGGAGTAGCCGATACATAGACGATTTGACTTACCTTGTCCTCAAACTCTTCAAACTTCAACGGACGATTATCCAATGCAGATGGCAAACGAAAGCCATGTTCTACCAGTACATTCTTACGTGCTTGGTCACCGTTATACATGGCACGAATCTGCGGCAACGTAACATGGGACTCGTCGATAACGATCAGCATATCATCCGGGAAATAATCCATCAGCGTATATGGTGTTGCTCCTCGCTCACGGAATGTCAGTGGACCTGAATAATTCTCGACGCCGGAACAAAAACCAACCTCTTTCATCATCTCGATATCATAGCGGGTACGTTGTTCCAAACGTTGCGCCTCTAACAGCTTCCCTTGCTCCTTCAACTCCGCTAACCGCTCTTCAAGCTCACGTTCAATGTTGACCAATGCTACCTTCATCGTATCCTCATGAGTAACGAAGTGAGATGCCGGGAAAATGGCAATATGATCACGTTCACCGATCAATTCACCCGTAAGCACATTAATCTCGGTAATTCGTTCAATTTCATCCCCGAACAGTTCTACACGTATAGCGTGTTCCCCTTGGGAAGCCGGGAATATCTCGACAACATCCCCCCGTACACGGAAAGTACCCCGCACGAAGTTGATATCGTTCCGCTGATATTGAATATCGACCAAGCGGGACAAAATCTGATTGCGGGGTTTCTCCATGCCGACTCTAAGCGAAAGCAGCAAGCTTGAATATTCTTTCGGGGAACCCAAACCATAAATGCAGGAGACACTCGCTACAATAATAACGTCACGACGCTCAAACAGAGAGCTTGTCGCTGAGTGGCGAAGTTTATCAATCTCCTCATTGATGCTGGAATCCTTCTCAATATACGTATCGGAAGACGGAATGTATGCTTCCGGTTGATAGTAATCATAGTAGCTGACAAAATAATCGACTGAGTTATTCGGAAAGAACTCTTTAAACTCACTCGCCAGTTGAGCAGCCAAAGTCTTATTATGTGCAATAACCAGCGTAGGCCGATTCAACTTGGCAATGGTCTGTGCGATGGTAAACGTCTTACCTGTTCCCGTAGCACCCAATAGCGTTTGATGCTTCTTTCCTTCTGCAATTCCCTCTACCAATTCAAAAATGGCCTGAGGTTGATCGCCTTGAGGTTGGAATTCCGACTGAATTTCAAAAGTCTTATCGCTAACAACGATATCACTCATTGCCCTGCATCACCCTTATCGTCTAAAATGGAAACATCATGATTTTACACCAGTCGAGCTTTAACGTCTTTACCTGTAACTCTATGTCGATATTTCCCGAGCAATGATACTTGGGAAATATGGTTGGATAAGAATGTTTGTTCCCGTATTATACCTCTTTCTTACCGTGGATGCAAACGATAAGTCTTGAATAGGAGTGAATTAAATTTTGGATATCACCATCGTATTGGGCATCATCGCCGGAATCATAGCATTAATCGGTGGCTTCTTATGGGAAGGCGGCGAATTTACAGGGCTGCTTCAAGGTACATCGGCTCTAATTGTATTTGGGGGAACTTTCGCCGCAGTTGTGATCAGCTACCCAGCTTCCAAGCTGAAGACGATCCCCACCGCTCTACGGATGGCATTTAGCCGTGAGGACAATCCTACGAAGCAATATATAGAAGATTTGGTTTCCATGGCGGCCACCTCACGCCGATCCGGTGTGCTTGCGCTAGAGCGTACTTCATCAGAGCATCCGAATGCATTTTTGCGTGAAGGTCTTCAGTTGGTCATCGACGGCACCGAGCAGGAGCAGATCAAACAGATTTTAGAGCTTGAGTTAGATGCCATTGAACACAAACATGAAGGGTACGCCAAAATATTTGAATCCGCAGGCGGTTATGCCCCTACGATGGGGATTATCGGTACTGTCATGGGCCTGATCCATGTACTGGGCAGCCTGACCGAGCCTACTGCGCTTGGTCCGTCTATTGCTGTTGCTTTTATCGCAACACTATACGGCGTTGCTAGCGCCAACCTGATCTTCCTGCCCATCGCATCCAAAATAAGAGCAGCCAGTGAGAGTGAAATTATCACTATGGATTTGCTGCTGCAAGGTATTCTGGCTATTCAAAACGGAGAGAATCCAAAGCTTGTACGCAAAAAGTTGGAGTTCTTTATCCGCTCAGAGCAAAATATAGATCGCAAACCGCCTCGTCGCTCGCTCACAGAGGACGCTTCTCCAAAGGAGGACTTCCATGAGAGCGCGCGGTAAGCGCCGTGGGGGTCAAGGAGGCGGCGGAGACCATCGTGACCGCTGGATGATTACCTATGCCGATCTGATCACCCTGCTGCTCATATTTTTCGTTGTGATGTATGCCATGAGCAGTCTGGATGCTAAAAAATACGATGTCGTTGTTCAATCCCTCCAGGATACGTTCCACAAAGGAGATTCTATTTTGGAGCAAGGCTCGGGCATTACAGGTACTGCCGATCGTTACACCAGCAAGAATCCACCCACGACCAAGCAACCGGCAGCCGATAAAAAGGAGGCTGGATCGACTAAGCTCACCGAACGTGAACAAGCATTTCGCACGCAGGAAAAAGAGCTGCAAAATTTAATGGGTGTCATTCAAGAATATATTACGGACAACAAACTGGAAAACCAGATTTTTGTGTCAGATCAGCCGCGTGGTATTGTCATTACGCTGAATGACCGCTTTTTATTCGATCAAGGTAGAGCTGCACTCAAACAAGGCTCTGCCAACACGCTATCCAAGTTGGCCAGTCTGTTTCGAGATTTGAAAACACCAATTAGCATTGAGGGCCATACGGACAACATTCCGTTTACGCGCTCCTCAAACTCATCGACGTATAAGGACAACTGGGAGCTTTCCGGCGCACGGGCACTATCTGTACTCCGATTCTTTCTCGACAGAGAGCAACTTTCACCCTCAGGATTTCAGTATGCGGGTTATGCAGATACCCGGCCGGTTGGTGACAATAGCACCGAAACTGGACGACAAAAAAACCGCCGTGTCGAAATCACCGTACTACGCCAGCTTCAACAGTAAAACCCAAAAACCTCCTGAGTCACGCAATAACGTGAATCGGGAGGTTTTTTATACCATATTCATCATTCATCATTAATACATGGCTTCCGCTCTGATGTAGACGCAGAACAATAAACCGTACGAACAACATGTATAAGAGCGGCGTACGAGATGCAATAGAGATTATTTTGTTTATTCTATATCCCACTATGTATTAGAAGCCCTGGTGAAGTTAGGTTTTATCTTGTCATGATACTTGAAGATTAATAAGATAGGACAAGCTCGTGTTGCTTCTCTTGTATTTGTGAACTTTGGGGTATGCTCTGTTGTCTGCGATAGCTATATTTCCAGTCACTGTATTTATTAAGGAGTCGATCCAACTCCATGGACTTGATTAACACCCGCCGATCCTTCAATCCCACCTCATTCGCCAAATCATTTAGTTCCTTCCGCTTTTCTTCGATGCATTCCTCCAATTGTTTCCATTTCACATCAATAAACCTCCTGTTCGGTGTGGTATTTACATTAGTTTACAAGCTGATACCTTCCCTACAGGTTAAAAATATAATAAAACCCAATTCATCCCTTTAACGGGATGAATCAAAAAAGCCAATTCAAAGGAATTGGCTTCGAGAACAGTGATTCTGTTCTATGAATTATTCAACCCATGCCATGATTAAATAATATAATTTCATTAGAACTTCCTACACTGCTTGGATTATAGAAAGGGAATATACTAAAAAATAGAATACCTAAGGCTAGTACCACCAAATAACCTTTTTTCATAGATATTCACCTCCTTAATTATATTTTCGTATCTCTTTGTTTGTTCATAAGTAGCAAATTCTCTGTAAACCTCAAACAACGCAACACATTGTTTAAAGTCACTATCATTCCGACTAATCAATGAAAGTGCAAGACAGTCCAGAACATAGTTTGTTCCTTTCTCCAAATTATTACTTTTATACTCATAAATTGCCCTTTGGTATAAAAAACAACAATAATAGTTTCTATTCTTTACATCATCAAGAAACTTGAACTGATCAATCTCTGCTGAAAAACTTTCAAGTACATAATCTACCGAGAAGTTATATTTGTTAGCTGATTCCAAGATAGTTAAAAGACCAGATAATTTCTCTTCCGGATGTTGATTGAGAAAAGAAATATATTCTACTAAAACATCTCTTTTTCCTAAAAGCATATCAAGTGTATAAGAGTTTGCTTTTGCCCAAAGACTGAACATCTTTACATATTGCTCGCCTTCTGAGTTAAGTCCTTTGAACCAACTTAAATCCGCGTAATATTTAATATAAGATTGTGCTTCCTCAAATTTCTCCATTTTTTGGAGAGCTGTAGATTTAGATAAATATCCGTATCCGTAATAAAAAACAAGATTTTTCTCTGTTTTAAATTCGTCCTTAACACGTCTTTTAGTATTATTATTTTCATATCGATTTAAATAAACAGTTTTGGCGAGAGTACACAACTCATCTCCATACTTCTCTACGCTGTCCCATTTATGTAGATAAAAATATATATTGATAATTTTTAAAAGCCCATCTAGCTGATAACTCTCTGGTAGGCGATTGCGATAAGGAATAAATCTCAGAACAGATTCCAAATTTTTCTCCAGATCTTGACCCACAGAAGCAACAAACAATTTATAATGGCTTATCGCCAATCTCTCAGAATGCTGATACTTTTCATTTTCAATGACACATTCATAGAATGGAATTGCCTCTTGGAGCTTCCCCCCTTCGTATAACTCCTCTGCCAAAGCAAAGATTGTTGGAATGTGGTTAAGATCTTCCATTAAGCGTGAGAGCACTTTCTCCACGCATCGCAGGTTTCCCACTTCAACACAACGAATCAGGAACGGCTTGACCCTTTTCCAATGTGGTCTTCCATCATAAAAACATTCATCCACATACAGGTCATACAACCAGCCCTCTGGATAATTAAACGCTTTGGTAATCAAGTCCATTTGTCTTACCGAGATAGGTTTAGGCGGATTGCCGTTAAGCATAGCACTAAATATGCCTCGGTTAAGCCCCGTAGCTTGTCCAAAACTATTAAAAGTGTAGCCACCAAGTTTTAGTTCTTTCTCAATTTCCGAACGAATCGTGGTTGCATTTTCCAATAAAAACACCCCCGGCGTATTCAGATGATTTTAAAAAATCACCCTCCTCGACAATCAATTACAATATACTAGAAATTATATGAATAAATTGGATGATGGTCAACCCCTTTTCTACACTGTTTTATTATATTATGGAATTTGATGTTTATTAAAATAGTTCTTACAAGAACTAAATATCGAATAATTAAGGCAATTCAATTACCTCCACGCTTAATCTAGCTTTGTCTACACTCATACTATAGAAGTGTGGGTGTCTATGGAAACAACGAAACTATTAGGAACGAAAATCCGTCAATTTCGAAAATTGCGGGGTATTACACAAGAACAGTTAGCAGAAGCATCCGATTCAACAGGTTCCTATATCGGCAAGTTGGAGCGCGGTGAGGTCAATGTACAAATTAAAACTTTGGAGAAAATAGCCGAAGCGCTAGACACTAATGTATTTGCATTTTTTGATTTTAATCCTTTTAAAGAACTCAAAAGTCAGCCCTGGATATGGGAATGCATTCATATCCTTTCCCAGCAGAGTGAAGCGGATCAGAATAAAGCTTATCGCATATTGAAGGAACTGTTCACCTCTTCACAAGCGAGCTTTTGGAGAGTAACTCCGACACCCCTGATACACATGAGGAATGGTAAATTTCACTCAATTAACATGTACGAAAAATTAAAAGAGCTGTGTGATCTCCCTACTCTAGATAGAGAAACACAGCCCTTTTTGTTCTAAGAGGTCATTTGCCTCATACTAATTTCCACTGCTTGTAACACTTTTTTATATTCTGTCCGTTGTTCTTCGGTCGAGTGATCCTTATATTTCTCAAATAATAGCGTGATGGACTTGATATAGTAATTCTTATCATTTAACTCTGAGGAGGCTTTTAAACTAATCAGCATACTGTCTATTGCCTCGGTATAGCTTCCTTTACTGAAATAGTATCGACTAAGCTCAAGAAAAAAACGAGAATATGTCAGCAGATCATTATTTGTATGATAATACGAAATATTTGTACGTAGCTCCCTAAATTCATTAATATTCTCAGCAAAAAGAGCCAGAGTTTCGTCTACTGAGTAACTGTAATGATTGGCCGATTCTATAATAGTCAATAGCCCAAGTAATATTTCCTGAGGATTATTTCTAATAAGTTCGACATAGGCAGGCAAACTAGCCGTATCCCCCATCAGAATTTCTAAATTCAAACGGTTTGCTATTCCCCATATTTCGAATTTCTGTGCCTCTATCATTCCAATCTCATCTAGACCTTCAAATTCAGTTAAATTTTCATAGTAAGGTATGAACTTCATAGCTGCTTCATATAGCCCTTGTTTTTCGAAGGAGTTTCCCTGCATTAAATAGGCTTGACCATAATAAACGATTAGATGTCTTTCTGTATTTAAACGTATAACTTCGCGATTCTTCGCCCTCGCTTGAGCTTGATGCCAATAAATGCTTGTGACTAGTACCTCAAGTTCCTTCGCATAGTGTATAGCCGCCTCATAATCATAAAATTGGAAATATGCATTAGTCAATTTTAACAACGCGTCTAATTGGTAATTCTCGGGAAGATTCCTCCGAAACGGTGCAAACTTTATAGTTGCTTGACGATTATTATCCAAGTCAGTATTCAGAGAATAACAAAACAAACGATACTGGCAGATTGCCAACCGCTCCGAGTGGTAATATTTTTCATTTTCAATTACACACTCATAAAAGGGAGTAGACTCCTTTTTCTTTCCTGCTTCGTGTAGTTCTTCTGCAAGCTCAAATATCGTCGGTACATAGGACAAGTCCTCGGTTAGTCTTGACAGTACCTTTTGAATACAGTCTTCCCTCCCTAACTCTACACAACGTAATAAAAAAGGCTTAATCCGTTTCCAGTGTCCTTTTCCCTCATAAAAGCATTCATCTATGTATAACTCATACAGCCAGCCTTCGGGATATCCCAATGCCTTGGTAATCAAGTCCATCTGCCGAACCGAGATCGGCTTAGGTGGGTTGCTGTTAAGCATGGTGCTAAATATACCACGGTTAATTCCAGATACTTTACTGAAGCTGCTAAATGTATGCCCCCTTTGCTTTAGTTCTGTCTCTATCTTCGAGCGGATCGTAGGTGTATGTTCCATGCTAATCCCCCTCTTTAGCTTGAAGAATTATATTTTTCGTCTCTACTAACATTATAAGGTAATTTTAGTTCGTGATTTCTTAAACCTGAATATAATAATCAAACATATCTCTTGGAGTATTTTTGTACAAAAAAATGAGCAGGTGGGATACTAAATCCCCTGCTCATTTCAACGATGGACGCCTGTCTTAATTAGCTGTCGGTTCGGTTCCCCAAACAAGTACACCATTATGATACAACGTAGCCTTCGTATGATCGGCATATGAAGTTTGCGTGCCTTTATACGAGTAATCGTCACTTTCGTTGTAGTTCGACCAGTCTGTTTTATGAATACGGGTTTGAATTTCGCCCGTGCTTCCTCCAGGTGCTAACACGCCTCCATTCGAGTTGAAGCTGACTTCCAAATAATAATCAGCACCGGTTGCAGCTTTATCCATTTTAACCAGCTTACCATTCAGCTTCGAGCAGCTCAGCACCGCATAGTCGCAGTTAAATGTCTGGTCACGGTCACCGTCGATCGTGTAGTAGTAGCGAAGTTTCAACTCGTTGATCGGTACGGAGATTGTACCTTTGTTTAAAATTTGGAAATGCGGGTTCAAGTGATTGTCGTTCACATTTGTATCCGCTGTGCGATACTGGAGCACCAATCCCGTTGTCGGCTGCTGAGTATCCGCTTTGGGCGCTGCGCTAGCCGTGTTCGAAACCGTTTGACCTGCATCATTCTTCGCTACGACTTGGTAATAGTACGTCGTGTCTGCTGTTACGGCTGTGTCAGTGTAGCTGCTTCCGTATACATCGCTCGCTACTGTGGCGAACGCGCCGTTTTCAGCCGTAGAACGCTTCACTTCATAGCTTGCTGCATTCGCTGATGCTGTCCAGCTCAGCTTTACTTTCGCCGTTTCGCCCGCTGCGTTCAGCGTGAAGCTGCCCGGTACTGATGGTTGCTCGGTAATGCCATACGTTTTTAAGTTGGTTGGGAGCTTTTCAAGCGTAATGACGTTCGGATGATTATACACTTTTTTCAGATGTTCAAGACTGTTTTGTTTGCCGTCTCTTAGGAAATCCCCATACCATGTAGCGAACCAGCTCCAATGGGCTTGATACGCCTTCATCAGATCAGGGTCCGGGATAGGTCCGTTTTCGCTCATGGCAACTAACTTTTTGTCCTTACCCAACGTAACAAGGTCTTCGTATTTTGCAATTTGTGGGCTGTAGTCTCCTGCTTGCGGATAAGAGTCGAAGCTCAAAATATCCACATACTCATCCCCTGGATACCAGTCGGGAGCAACAGAGTTCCAGACCCAGATCAGATTGTTCAATTTGTGCACATTAGTCAAACGATCGTGCATCAAAATATACAATTTTTTAACAGGCTCAGGACCTTTAGCGCCCCACCAGAACCATTTGCCTTCCGCTTCGTGCAAAGGACGGAACAGGACAGGAACTTTCGCATCCTGCAACTTCTTCAATTGCCCTGCAATCACATCGATGTCGCGAATAAGCAATTTATAATCTTCGGACTCTGGATGATTCATCGCATATTCTATATCGAATGTAGTCGAATCGGCATAGAAGCCTCTCCACCATTCTTTTCCCTGCGTATCGATCAGACCTTTCGGCGCGTTCCAGTGCCATGCAAAGGTAACGATGCCCCCTTGCTTATCCCATTCAATCGCCTTTTCCGTCTCTGTGGAACTAAGACCGTGTTCCGCTCTGCTTGGGGAATAGTCAATCAGGTCAAGTGCCGCAATAGCCGGCTTTTTACCTACATTCGCTTGAAGCCAATCAATTTCGGGCATATCCTCTTGACCGGAAAGCATATTCTTCCCGTATTGATCAACCAGATAGTTCATCAATGCTCTTGCTTCTACCGTCGCATTCGGATTGGTGAGCGTTTTGGTTACTGCATGTGGTGGACGGTCAGCAGCTGGCTCCAGCTTGACGTAGTCGATATCATACCAGCCCCAGCCTGTTTCAAAACCGATCGTATTCGCCCCTGCATTCAACAGAACCTTACCACCGGAGGTTTCTTTAAAATCAGCCGATTTCCAAAGTACCAGCTCGCCAGACGCTTTGCCGTTTAAAGAGAAGTTGGTGCGTTTGTCATCATGAGGCGAACGGTAGCCGATTGTAAGATTGTACAAGCCTGCCGCCTCTGCCTGGATCGTCATCGTCAGGGAATCCCCTGCATTGTGGAAATTAGTTACATAACCAGTACCGGAGAAGCCGGTCCCGCTGGATTCCACAATGGTTCCCTTCAGCGTGCCATCTTCGGCTTCATAGCGATCCTGTTCGTCTACAGGCGTTCGCGGAACCGCTTTCAAAACATTAGATTCGCTCGTTCCTGCCTTTGTTTTTGCGGTTATTTTATAATAGTAAGAAGTACCGTTCGTTACGTTCGTATCCGTATAAGACGTTTCGACCAAGTTGGATGCTACAGCAGCAAAAGGACCGTTTTCATACGTTGCCCGCTGTACGCTGTAACCTACAACTCCGCTGGAAGCGTCCCAGGATAAATCGACTTTCCCATCGCCAGCCTCAGCCCTCAGCGCAAAGCTTTCAGGATTTTCTACAGGCGTATCATTGCCAGCAGTCAACACGATGTGATAAGCCGTCAAAGGCGGTACTGTATAGGTAAAGCGGTTGCCTGAAATTTGCGTGATTGGCGCTGCTTCCTTAATTTGCGAGCTATTTTTGTCGAAGCCCCATACTTTAGCGGAACCGTAAGTCGTCTCGCCGGAAAGATCAAATTGGGCGTCGAATGCACTGTCCATGCTTTTATTCATGACAACGAGGTGCAGTTCTTTGTAGGATGCATCCATTACGGAAGCATGCACCGAGCTATTAACAATATCCGACGTTTGTGCATGAACGCTGATATCACCGAAAGTAGAGCTTTTTCCGTCATAATTGCGGTAAAGTTTGTAAGCGGCACTAACGTAGTTGTTGGCACCATCCTTTAACTTCCAGTAGTTTGCCATATAGACGTCGTTTTTGCCCAAGATGCCCAGCACATCAGTCATAGCGATACCGCCGGAAATATCATTTTCGCCACCATAGCTATACTCAGTCAAAGCCAGCTTGGTTCCTGGGTAATACTTATCCACCGACTGCTTTAATCGAGGCAGTATAGGCAAGAATTCACTGTTCCATTGAGCAATCCAGCTATCTTCCTTGTAGGTCGGGTCCCACAAAGTACGAGGCGCTTGCATTCTGGCTTTCTTCGTTTCGTCGTTGCCTACCTCATTTGTAATTCGTATGCCCCCGCCCATCGCTTCAGGATACCAGTGTACATCAAAGACATCCAGCAATCTCTTGCCTTCGGCTTGCGAGCTGAGACGCATTTGATCCAGGTAATAGTCCACGAACCAGCTGTAGTTGCCTTTTACAGAGTTCCAATCAGGTGCAGTTTGAAGATCTTTATAGGCGCCAAAACCGTAAAGAACGGGCCCAAAAATTTCCGCACCCGCGTCAACCGCTTTAACAGCTTTGGATAAACTTACCGACCGGTCTACCAACTCTTTGGCTCCAACCTTTTCACCATGAATACGCGGATGCGTATGCGACCAGAGAGCGGGTTCATTGTCGAGCGCATATCCTTTCACGCCCGTTTTTGTTGAAGCAACGCCGTACTTTTTCACTAAAAAGTTGACGAATTCATCCGCATAAACCTGATTGTCTTTCAGATCAGGCTGCAATTGAAACGGCGCATTTTTAGCGTTTACGACCTCATTCCACCGAGCGGAAGGAGCCTTTTCGCTTTCCTGCACACTTCCGTTTCCATCCTTGGCCACATAACCGGCCATCGGCAGTGTGACTAAAGAATATGTGCCCTGCTTCAGCGATTGATCGTGAAACGAGGTTGCCACCGCACCTGGCTTTTCACATTCGGCTTTTGTCAATCCGGCGTTGTCGCATAAATAGCTATCGCTGGACTGCATCCAGTCGCTTCCTGCATTGGACATATTGTTTTCCCAGTTATATCCGGTCATTCGATTGCCACCAAGTCGTCTGGCAGTCAGATTCTCATCGCCTGCCAACTCCTGATTCGTACCGTAAATATAAGGACTAATAGGCTTACGATCCTTGGATGTATCGACTTTAATGGTAACAGTCTTTGCCGTTTGACCGTGAACTACAGTTGGAGTCGGTAGAGCACCCCCTACTATAATCGTGCATGCCATGACGACAGGCAGCCATTTGGAACGTTTGGACCAAATACTACTACTATTTTTCGCCTTCATGCCGCTTCCTCCCTTCAATTTAAAAAGAGCGGCACCCATATGAATGCCCCTCCTTGAGGCTTTAAGGCCCCTTCCCTGTCCCCAAACGAGCTTATCGTTCCGTTGCAGCGTCATATCCATGCTTGAAAGTTCCAGCCGAAAACAACACCCTCTTTCTTTGAAACTGGATTTATAATATTACCTTAACACAAAGGTATATTGACATTTTTAACTATTGTTTTAATTAGCTAGTATTAATTTCTTAAATAACCATATAGCTTGAGGTATCACAATAGCTCTTGCTCATCCACACTCGTCTTCCCTAGCGCACTTTATCCTTTTGAATAAGCTTATAATAGATGCGTGCAGGCTCTGATTCTCCAGTGGATAAAATGTATTCTGCTAAAGGTGCGCACAGCTTTTGGAGATAAAAGGAGTATAGCAGCTCGGCCGTGTCAAAATGAATTTTCAACACTTGCTTCATCAAGCCTTCGAATTTGGAGTAATCCAGTTCTTCCGGGGTAATATCAAACGGGTACTCAGGAAAGGTTTTTTTCTGAATTTCAACAAACTGCTCCCTAAGCTTCGGTTGATTGCCTGAACGGGCAGCCGAGAAATTCATCATAAAAAAAGATACAAAATCCGTCTCACGCTCACTTAACTCATAGTACTCACACCAACGCATGAATATCAGCGGTTTTACCATATATAAATCTCCTTTAACAAAAGTTCAGATTTATCATGAATCTTACAAAAATCTAGCGGGTTCCATCTTATGTAATATATAGGTTAAGCCCCATTTTAAAATATGATTCCTTAAATGAATTTTGCTTTTTAACATATCCCCTTCTTATATATCCATAAAAGTGCACAACAAAAAAAGACTGTTTCAGCATTTTAATGACGCTGACCAAGTCTTCTCATAATTATCCGTATATTCACATTCGTATTTATTCTAATCCTCTACATAGCTGCAAGGTTACAGGCTGCAAGTGAACACATAAGCGGGAGGGACATTGCAGTTTACCTTTTTAATCTGAATGTCAGCAAAAAAGGTGCGAAAAAAATTGTGTTTGACCTTGCTGTACTGGAACGTAATAAATTTGCCTTCCTGGCCCAAAACCTCAGCCGTTTGTCCCAAAATGAGGCTGGATAATGCAGCGGGCAAGCTGGTGAAAGGGAGCCCTGACACGACATAATCCACTTTTGGGACCTCATACTGTCGTATATACTGCGCTACATGCTCAGCCGATCCATGAATAATGTGTACCCTCTCCAGGTGTCCGTACTTGCTTTGTAGCGTTTTGTAAAACGATTCATTAGCTTCAATCACTAAAAGTAGCGTTTCTGGACGCTTGTTCAAAATAAGCTCTTGCGTAAACACACCGGTCCCTGCACCATATTCAATAATGCACGATGCTTTGTCAAAGTAAATCGGTGTGGCAATTTGTTTGGCCAACTGTCTTGAGCTGGGTATAACAGCGCCTACGCTACGTGGATGCCTGATGTACTCTCGAATAAAGTGAATCGCGTTCATCTTTTTCTCTCCCTGCTTGACACACATGATAGGCATTCGGTTCATCAACACTTCTTATTACATATTCATTGTATACCGATCAGAATATTGATTTCAAGCAGGCTACTGTCGGCATATAAAAAGAGCGTAGCCTTATTCGACTCTAATCAAATAATGACTACCCTCTTGTTGTAACATCTATTTGTCCATGGTATCCAAATGTGCACCCTCTGCCTGCGATGCCTGTCCAGCTTTACGTCGTCGTGCGCCTATGTGCATGGCAACAATCCGATAGATGGAGGCTGGCTGTATGGATACGGCCCAGCTCGCGTCTGCATCCGGTGCAAGCACGACCCCTAGCTGGTGATGATCGCCATCGTACATGCCTCGCTGCACAAACTTGCTCTCGCCCTGCAGATTGCGTACCTCCAGTTTGCAAAAAGCAGAGTTGATCCGCAAGGCCTGGTGTAACTCGGCACGGGTATTCACAACAACCCCATTCACGCGGTAAATGGCCTCGCCCGGCAGTATGCCCATGGCTGTCGCTGGACTGTCTGGCAGCACAGCGAGAACACGCATCCCTTGCTCCGGATGGACAAACATCGGGCTAAGACGACTTTCCTCTATATTACCATACCAGATCAGCGCCTCATGAGCCAGAAAGGAGAATAACGCTGCTAACAATATCAGCGGATTCCACCAAGCAGCCAGCAAGCTCAGCAGAAGTAAAGCCACACTGTACAGGAGCAAACGGTTCGAAGTAAGTACCGCCTTCTGTCGTGGTAGCTGGCCTAGCGTCACGCTACTGAAGCCCATTAGGACTGGCAAGGCTGCCAGCATATACCCGGTTCCGGCATCGCCGCCGAACAAAGGTGTCCAGGGAAGCATGAAGCCTCCCTGAGTCGGTACCAACAACAACAACGGAATGGGCCAGAGGTCTTCCATACGATAACCGCCAACCAATCTTCCCCGTTTGCCCTCGACAAACAGCGGAGTGGCCGCCTTCCCCCCTTGCCAGCGAACCAACAGCGCCTCAGCCACATGCAGCACGGCGACCAACACCAACAGTGCTGGAATATCCAATCCGCGGATGGCTGCTACTGATGTTCCGAGCGCTCCCCCAGGTTGCCAGCCGCTGGCCACGTTTAAGAAAAACTGAACCACACCTAGCAGACCTACCGAATAAGCGAGACACAGGTAACGGACGCGTACCAGCATGAGCAGTAATGTCGCTACCCACAGGCACACGATGGAAGCCGAGTTCAGATGCACACTGACGAACATTCCCAGAGCAGATAGCGCCATTCCAGCAAGCAAACCACTCCATACGACACGCCAGGTCTCTGCAGCCCAGCTATGCATTTTGGTATGAAATAGCTTGCGCTCCAGCAGCATTTGCCGACGATAACCAAGTGCTACAATGAGTATTGAGATATAATAAAACGGCTGCAAAAGCAGGTACAAGCAAGCATTCAAGACGCTCCATCCCCATTGTAATGCCCATTCCAAGTCCATTCACACTCCTTATGCCCCTGGCCCGCTGTATAGCGGATCACGTACATTTCATATCCATTTATTCTATATGAAATTGCCAACGTAGGGAAGACAAACCGACAGACTTCAAATAAATCCCAATATAAAAGGAGGCTGTTTCCAGCCCCCCTTGTTGTAGCCTCACTATTATTTCGCTGCGCTTGTCTTCATTTCCTTCCGAATCTCTTCAATCCCCTGCTTGAGTTGATTATCATTTTTCGGATCACGAATTTTCTCAATCAGCTTGGCTTCCATCGCTGCTGCTGTCTTCGCATCAATGATGCCGCTAGCCGTCAGCTTCGCTTGTTTTTGGAAAGCAATAACAGAGCTTTCCGTTACTTTGTCAAAATAGCCATCCTCGCGACCTGGTTTGTAACCCAAGCCTTGCAGAATGATTTGTGCATTTTTCACATCACTGCTATTCATATTGTATTTCAAGGACTTTTCCTTGTTCAACGGTGCTGCTGTGAAGTATTCAGGCTGTTCCACCGCGATATTCGGCTTAATCCCTTTTTTATGAATCCACGTTCCATTTGGCGTTAACCATTTGGCAATCGTGATTTTGAGCAGGCTACCGTCACCCATTTGCTTGTCATAGCTGGTTTGTACAGTACCTTTACCAAAGGAATTTTCCCCGATCAACACAGCACCTGCTGATTGCTGGAGAGCACCTGCCAGAATTTCGGACGCACTTGCGCTGCCTTTATTCATTAGCAAAGTCACTGGATAGTTCTTACGTGATCCTTTGGATTTCTCTTCTTCACGCTTCTGATTCTTGTCTTCCACTTGTACAATCGTTTTGCCAGAAGGTACAAATTGCTGTGCAATATCAATGACCACGGAAAGCACGCCGCCCGGGTTATTACGCACGTCAATGACGAGCCCTTTAAGCCCTTGTTTTTCGAGCTTCGCTAACTCTTCCTTGAAACGTTCTGCTGTATTCAAGGAGAACTGGGTGATCGTGATGACGCCTACACCGTCGCTTTCCATATGAGCCGTTACAGTTTCCATATCAATGTTGTCACGGGTAATCGTGTATTCGAGCGGATCAGGAGAGCCACTGCGCTGAATTTTGACTTTTGCCTGACTGCCTTTAGGCCCACGGATTTTGGAAACGGCCTTGTTTAGATCCAATCCGTCCAGTGTTTCACCATTAACAGACAAAATAATATCCTTAGAGCGTAACCCTGCCTTCTCTGCCGGGGAGCCTTTAATTGGCGTGACTACAACTACTTTCCCGTTTTCGGCAGCTACTTCGGCTCCGATCCCAGTAAAAGAACCTTCAATGGATTGCTCGAATTGTTGGGCAGTTTCTTTACCCATATAAGAGGAATACGGGTCGCCGAGCGACTCCATCATACCATTGATGGCGCCATCCACCAGCTTGGTACGATCCACATCCTGATAATATTGTCCCTGAATCAGGTCCATCGCCGTCTCGATTTTGCGGATATCACTTCTGGAGGTAGAACTGCTACCTGTCACACTCGCCAGCAGTCCTTCGCCCAGAGCGCTGTTCCCTACTGTAGTCGTTCCAGTATAGGCAAAAGTGAGCAGACTGCCGCCAAGCAGCCCGATCACCATCAAGAGTATCGCTGTACTTTTTTTCAACATCTAATCGTCCACCGCCTTCTCATTATCTTGTATCCTATTGCCTTACAACGCATATCCATCCACGAAGTATACGTCTAGCTTGTACGGAATATGTTAATTGTATCCTACTCCGTGTCTCAATGCACATATTCTTCATCGGATATTAACCATTACAGCAAAGCCCTATCTACAACCGTAATGGCTATAAATAGGGCTTACCTTATCTACTATAAATAGTTCATTGGATTTACAGGTTTGTTATTTTCGCGCACCTCAAAATGACAGTGAGGTCCTGTGGAATTGCCCGTCGAACCAACTTCTGCAATTTTTTGACCACGTTTCACAGTCTGCCCGGTATGAACCACCGTACCGCCATTGCGAATGTGTCCGTATAGGGTCCATAGCCCGTCTCCATGGTCAATCACAACCGTATTTCCATAGCCACTCCACCATTCGGCAACAATGACAACACCATCTTCGGCTGCATGAATATCGGTTCCCTGAGGAGCCGCCATATCAACACCTGTGTGGCCTTTAAGCTTGCCGGTAATCGGATGTACCCGCATGCCAAAAGTAGATGAAAGTCGGTAATGGGATACAGGCGAAGCCAATGTGCCCGTTCCGCCTGTATACGTACTGGCTGCCGCATGGCTGGAATTCGAGGCGGCACCTGAGGATGAAGATGCATATCGTTTGGCTTCAGCCGCACGTGCAGCCGCTCTAGCGCGTGCTGCTTTGGCAGCCTGCTCCGCTCTAAGCTTGTTCTTCTCCTGCACCAGACCCACACGCTTGTTAGCGAGTGCTACCAGCATGTCATTTTGCTCTTCACTGATTTCATCTGACTCAGCAATATCATGATCGTAATTGGAAATCAGTCTTTGTTTCTCTTTTTCCTTCGAATTCAGTTCTGCTTTGGCGTCCTGCTTGAGCGCATAGAGCTTCTTGGCATTTTTATATTCCGTGTCCAGCTGTTTCTTCTTGCTTACGACCAGTGCCTTGTCCTTTTTATGCTCGTCCAACAGGATTTGATCCTGCTCCACGATCGTTTTCAAGGAATCTACCCGGCTGAGAAAGTCACTAAAACTGGACGAAGACATAAGCACGTCCATATATGAGACGGTTCCATCCGTATACATCAAACGCACACGAGTTTCCAGCATTTTTTCCCGTGACTGGATACGATCAATTGCCTCAGCTAAATCTTTTTTAGTCGCACGTAGATTATCTTCCGTTTGATCAATCTGAACCGCAACACGAGTCAGCTGATCACTGACGCTGTTAATCTGAGCAAGCACAATTTTCAGGTTTTGCACGGTTTTATTTTTGTAATGTTGAGCATACTGTTTATCTTGAGCAGCCTTTTCCTGTTGTTGCTTGGCAGATTGGGCCTGCTTTTCCAATTGGTTCAGCTGCGAATTGATTTCACTCATGCTTTTGGCATATCCGTCAGAAGGCTGGATTAGCAATGCGGCTACCAAGGTAGCGGCCAACACAGATCCTGTTTTTTTCAACTTGCACTCCCCATCCTTTATCGCAAAATAACACCGGGCTTCCCCGTTCTAATTGATACCGACCACGACGTCCAGCCAACGCTTCTTTATACTTTTAAGAACTTACGCATGGACAGGGTACTGCCAACAATTCCGACCAGCATACCCAAAATAATCAGCAATGCACTCAACTGAATCCAAATGCCTTCAAGTGGCATAAGCTTCAACATATTCAGAGCTATATCGCCCTGAACGGCGGTCAGCAAACGCTGATAGCCAGTAAATAAAATACCTACAGTAATAAGGGAACCAATAAGACCAATAAGCGCGCCTTCGATAAAAAACGGCCAGCGTATAAAAAAGTTGGTCGCACCGACCAGCTTCATAATGCCAATCTCTCTGCGTCGTGCCAATATGGTCACGCGAATCGTATTCGAGATAAGGAACATGGACATGATCGCCAGTCCGGCGACGAATATAAAGCCTACATTACGTATGAGCTTCGTAATCGTAAAGAGCGTCTCTACGGTGCCTTTTCCATAACGAACCTTTAAAATCGGTTTCTCTGGATGCAACGTATTCAGCTTCTCAATCTTTTCAGCCACAAATGGAACCGTTGTTGGTTCAATAACCTCTACCACAATTTTGTCCGGGAGTGGATTGCTGTCCTTGTCAAAACCCTCCAGCAGCTCCTTGCCGCTGTCTCCCAAATCTTTGCGCAGCTCCTCCAAACCCTGAGCTTTAGTCACAAAGGTCGTTTTGCTGATTTCCGGCATCGCCGCGATTTCCTTTTGCAGTGTTTCGCGCATGTTCTGCTCTACATTTAGCTCCAGAAATACGTTAACCTCTACCTGACTATCTGCCTGATCAGCCAGGGAATTGACGTTGAGCACCAGCATGATAAATACGCCCAATATAAGTAATGACACAATAATCGAGGTGACGGATGCCACGGACATCCAGCCATTGCGGAATATGTTTTTGAAACCTTCCCGCACATGACGTAAGAAGGTATTAAAAGTCATATCCGTACTCCCCTCTTACCTGATCCCTTACGATGTTGCCATTCTCAATAGCAATTACGCGTTTACGCATGGAGTTCACGATGTCCTTATTGTGGGTCGCCATCACAATGGTCGTACCCCGAAAATTAATTTCGTCCAGCAACTGCATGATCTCCCACGATGTCTCGGGGTCCAGATTTCCCGTAGGTTCATCGGCAATGATCACGGAAGGATTGTTTACGATGGCCCGTGCAATCGCTACACGCTGTTGCTCCCCACCGGAAAGCTGGGCAGGCTCACGATTCATTTTTGTTTTCAAGCCAACCAGTTCAAGCACTTCTGGTACCCGTTTGCGAATCAGCTTCTTGGGAGCTTCAATAACTTCCATAGCAAAAGCCACATTCTCATAAGCCGTCAAACGCGGCAAAAGCCGGAAATCCTGAAAAATGACTCCGATGTTACGACGAACGTAGGGAATTTTACGCTGCTTGAGCTTCCCGATATTAAAACCATTGACTGAAATTTGCCCCTTGGTAGGTACTTCTTCTCTATAAATAAGCTTCATAAAAGTCGATTTCCCCGCTCCAGACGGGCCGACTACGTATACAAATTCATTACGGTCAATTCTGACCGATACTCCTTGAAGTGCGTGGGTTCCGTTAGTATAGGTCTTCCACACATCCTGCATTTCAATCACTCGATCACTTCCCGCTGCTTAATCATATTACGTATAACCTAATATCCATTCGACATATTCCATGCATTTCCTTTAAAAACTTCTCTATTTCATCATACCGTTTATCATTGTAACAAATTTGTTACCTAAATAGTACCGAAAGTTTTCTGCTTTTGGCACATATATATGAATAATATGGCACACGAGTACGCTATCAAGCTTATCAGACAGGAGACATCTGCATTATGAAAAAAATTCATTTATCTGTCATTTGGATATGGGCTGGTGTTCTGGCGCTGGCCATGTTGTGGGGGGGACTTCATCTGTACGCCGACAGACAAACGCTGCCGGAGGGAGTGAGGGTCGGAGGAGTCAACGTAGGAAGCATGGATTACACAGCCGCTCTCCGGCTGGTGGATAAAAAGCTGGATGCATTAAAGCAACGCCCACTGCTTCTGACGGACAGTGACAGCAGTGCACAGGATATAAAACTTACACTCGGGGAAGCAGGGATTCGTTATAAAGCGGAGGCATTTCGGAATGCCGTGAAGGCGCTCAGCTCGGAGCAGCTATGGACTCGTGTGCAGACACGTTTTAGCTTCGAAAAGGAATGGTCTATCGCATCTTTCCGACAGAAGGAGATATTGAAAGCCCAATTCGGAGCCGATTGGGAGGAGCAACGATATGGCATGCCTATCAATGCTGTGCGTCAGATTGACGGGAATGATCAGGTTCGTTATATTCCGGGGCGCTCTGCGCGACGTCTGGATTGGCCCAAACTGGACGCCGCACTGGATAAGGCGCTGCCCAAGGATTTTACCGCTTCTGAGGAGCCGATACGAGTGGAATTACCGTTCCTTCAGCTGGAGCCGAAAATTTCGGTGGACAGCCTGCGTAACGAAGGGATTGAGCGTAAAATCGTCCAGTTCTCCACCAGTCTCGGCAGCAGCTCGGAAGGACGTGTGTATAACGTCAATTCAGCGGCAAGCACCGTTGATGGTTTAATTCTCAAGTCAGGCGACATATTCGACTACGGTCAATTGATTGCCAAGGCCGAGCGCACTCATGGCTTTCGTGAAGCTCCAGTGATCGTGAACGGTCAGTTGGAGTCCGGCATAGGCGGCGGGATTTGTCAGGTATCCAGCACGGTGTATAATGCAGCACTGCGAGTCGGTTTGGACATTGTTGAGCGCCGCAACCATTCCTTGCCGGTCAGCTACCTGCCCAAAGGTCAGGATGCGACTTTTGCTACAGGGTCCATTAATTTTCGTTTTAGAAACAATACAGGCAAGCATTTACTACTTCGTGCGGCTGTCCAAAACCGAACGCTTACTGTTAAATTTTTTGGTACATTTCCGTCCAATGTTTCGTATGAACTGGAATCCCATACGGTTCGCATACTTCCCATACCGGAGAAGAGATTCCGTAATGACTCCCTTTCCCCCGGCTTCTATCAAGTACTTCGGCAGGGCAAAGAAGGATATGTGGTAGAAACATTCCGGGTAAAAAAGGTGGACGGAAAAACCGTAAATCGGACCCGAATCAGCCGCGATACGTATCGAGCGCAGCAACGCATTATAGCTAGTTATGGCGGTGGCACATCGTCTGAGCCACAAACACGTGAACCCGAGAAGTCTATTGTCGAGGACGGTATAAGCGAATAAACGAAAAATCCCCCTTCCACTGTCGGCTGGACTTGTTCCAGACAGAGTGAAAGGGGGATTTTAGCTATAAATTACTCGCTGCGTTTACCCAAAACAGAAATTTCTACAGGCTCACTTTCGTTACCGTCTGCATCTTCAGCTTTGATTACCAGCCTAACCGTTGCTTTTTGAGCAAGCACACTGATACTAAATGTGCCATCATCTTTGGCTACTGCACTACCGATAGGCAGTTCGTTGGAATAGGCGGTTACTGTGGAACCTGCTTTAGCTGTCCCCGTAATTGTACCTTCTCCGTCATACACATCGTTGACTTTCAGTGCTTTCGTAGTTGCAACCGCGTCAGCAGCTGTGTCTGTAGTGCTATCTGTAGTCGTATCCGTAGTTGTGTCAGTATCTGTGTTGGTATCTATGGTTGTAGAGTTGTCCGTAGTCGTGCTATCTGTGCTGGTACTTGTGCTGCTATCTTCTGTTTCACTGCCAGAAGTAGTCGACGTGTTACCATAAGTGGAATCTGTCACATTGCCGTATGTGGAATCCGTCACCGTTCCACCAGGAGTCGTCGTCAGATTATCAACAGGGCTCAGGTTGTAACCGGAAGCAGCATCCAGAATAGCAATCGCCTCTGCACGAGTCAGCGACTTCAGTGGCTGGAATTTACCATCCGGATAACCGTTGATGATTTTTTGCTCCGCAGCTGCCGCTACACTTTTCTTCGCCCAAGCTCCAATTTTGTCGGAGTCAATGAATTTAGTAACATCTGCTGCGTTACCGGCAGTGAGTCCAATAGCTTTGCCTACGATAGCCGCAGCTTCTTGACGTGTTACCTTACCATTTGGTTTGAGCTTGTTATCTGCATAGCCGCTTATGTAACCTGCATTCACGGCACTTGTCAGCTCGTTGTATGCCCAGTGAGAGGCTGGTACATCTGTGAACGTTCTGCTTCCATTACCGTTTACTTTTACACTGTCCGCATACGTTACGTCAGTCACTGCTGGAGTATCCTGCGTGAACGTACCCAAGCTGCGATTCAGGAGAACAATAAACTCTGCACGTGTGATTGCCGCATCTGGTTTCACCGCGCCGTCCAATTGTCCTGTGGCTGACCAGCGTTGCACCTGATCTCCTGCCCAATGTCCACTTGTAGTTTGAGGAGCAGCTGCCGCTGCGCTGAATGCGCTAAGAATAAGACCTGTACTCAATACACCTGTAACTGTATTTCTTAACTTTTTTCCCATGCTATAAATTCCTCCTCTGATTGGATTCATCATTCTTTTTTAAACACTTTACCAGAAATCAAACCCAAATAACCCCCAAATTAAAAAAATCGTCCCATATAACCATACCCCCTCCTTATGTAGGATAAATAAGAAACGGGACTTAATGCCTAGTTATTCACTTGGATATGTATATTTAGACAAGCTAAGGTATACTGAATGAATATTCGGTCATATGCTGGAACACTGCAATGAGGTCACAAAACCCTAAGAAAAGAGGTCTTCTTATGGCTCTTATTCAATGTCAGTTTTATTCTGAAGTTCTTGGTCTGAGCACATCCATGAATGTTATTCTTCCTCAGGCAACCCGTTCGCAAATTGGACTGGAAGGCAAGCAAGGAACCGGGCCACATCCGACGCTGTATTTGCTGCATGGCCTATCGGACGATGATTCAACCTGGTTACGTCGAACCTCCATTGAACGCTATGTCGCCTCATTGGGCCTAGCTGTCGTCATGCCCCAGGTACATCGGAGTTTCTATACGAACATGGAGCAAGGCGCGGCTTATTGGACCTTTATCAGCGAAGAATTGCCGGCTTTGGCACGTTCATTCTTTCCTCTGTCCGACAAGCGTGAAGATAATTTTGTAGCCGGACTTTCTATGGGTGGATATGGTGCTTTCAAACTGGCACTCCAGCATCCAGAGCGTTTTGCAGCCGCTGCCAGCCTTTCGGGAGTCATGGATTTACACGCATCACGCACCGATCCTATGCAAAATGCGATGAGTCCAGCGGAATGGCTTAACATTTTTGGTCCAGATGAAATACGTGGAACGGATCACGATTTGCTGGAACTGTTACAACGTCATGCTGCTTTGGGGACCTCACTTCCCCGGCTCTACCAATGCTGCGGCACGGAGGATTTCCTATATAAGGGAAATCAGGTTTTTCGTGAAACATGTAATACTGCCGGAGTTCCGCTGACCTACGAAGAAGGTCCTGGAGCTCATGAATGGGGATACTGGGACGCGAAAATTCAGGATGTACTGGCGTGGCTACCGCTCAAAGAGCACTAAACAGGTTAAAAAAATCCCCGCAGCTTCCCTCATCGCACCATGGCGAAGGGATAGGCTCGGGGATTTTTATGCACATTAGGGATTTGTTGTGGTCTCCGTCGATGGAGATCCTTTAGTTAGTGACTTGGGTAGCACCTTGTACAAGCGCCACTCACCGTTAAACTCACGTTCAAGCTGGACCCAAGGAGCGCCTTTTTCATATAAATTCGGATATACCATATTGATTTTACTCAGTGGCATGCCTGACATGATCTTAGGTACAAGGATATAATCCACATGGTTATCCTGCGGATAACTTAATGCCTTATTGAACAAATAATCACTGGTAATCAGGAAGCGTTTTGGATATTGGCTGTAGACAATCATGGTGTAGGCTGAAGCCGAATCGGTCATAATGGTAGACTTCGGCAGATGCTCATCCAACCAGACGGCAATCTTACGATCTGACTCCTGTCTCACATAGTTCACATTCCCCGTTCGTGTGAGAAAGCTGTTCTCATCCGGTGCAATATCCGGGCGAGTCAATGCATAGGAAAGTAATCCAGCGGTAAGCAGCAGACTGACGGACACCAGGCCAAAGGCTGCCCTCCGCCATCGTCCCTGAAGCTGGCTCAGCTCATAGGGCAACCAGGCTACGGTAATTGGGAACACGTACATAAAATAACGAAACCATCCGTACGAAGATTGCTTCATCATGAGTAAAAATTGCAATCCTGGCACTGACAGGAACAGCAGCAAAATAATCAATGTTCCCCATCGGAACAAGCGTCCACTCAACAGACGAATGAACAGAATAGCAAACAACGGTACCGAATACCAGAGTGTTTTGGAAGCAATAAATTTCAAGGCCACCAGCGGATTGGAGAAAATCTCTACAAACTTATCATCATTCAGCAGTTCTGCCGATTGGGCTGTGTTCGAATACTCCGAATTCAGGAAGTAAAAAGCATTCCCCATAATGAGATAGTTGAAGAAAATCCACAACAGCCCGGAAAAGACCACAGGGAGCAGAAGCAGTAACCAGGTTGCCTCGACCTTGTGCAGTTTTTCTCGCAAGGCCAGTTCACGTCTGCCCATGTTTCGATGTAGAAACATGATCGCCAATACCACTCCACCCGCCATTGCCACGCCCAGAGGAACCGCTTCATAGCGAGTCCAGAACGCCATGGCAAGCGCTAATCCAGAAACAATCAGACTTGCCGTCATGCGATCCTTGAGCCACAATGCAAACTCAATCACCGTCATCATAATGAAGTATATGTATAGCGAATCGCTCAGCCCATTGGCACCAAACAGTAAAATAAACGGATTCAGTGCATACAACAGTGCCAGCATGATGCTCATCCCTGAGCTAAGCCCTGTTCTGACCCCCGCCCGATACAGCAACATAGCGGTCAAAGCGGCAAAGGTAGCACTAAGAATGACAGCAGCCAATCCATAGGTGGCTAATGCCGGAAAGATTGGATACAGCAGTAGAATCACCATTTCCAGAAGACTGGGTAGTGGATTCCAGATAAATCCGATTGCGCCCAGATGCGGGTCACGGCTGTACAGCACATAAAATGCATTAGCTACGCGACTGAGCGCGTCTGTGTGCATATATCCCAGAACATAGCTGAAATAGATGCCCGCAGACAGTTCCAATGCAAGTATAAATACAAACAGACCTATAGCCATCCATCTGCTTGCAGACCATTTGCGAAAGGACATTCCTCTCGTTCCCCCTCAAACTTCTTGCGGTGATACAGCTGTAGCCTAATCACACCCTACAGCTGTATGCTTCCCTCCGCTACGATGCACTAAAATATCATAATTATTTCGATTCTTCATGCTCTATTTTGTACAGTCGCCACTGCCCGTCAAAGTCATGTACCAACGAGGCCCACGGCGTTCCCTTTTCGAACAAATCAGGATAGTTCCGGTTCACCTGATCCAGCGGTACCCCATCCACCAAGCGCGTAACCAAGACATAATCCACCTTGGAAGCAGGCAGATCCATTAAAGATTCCCCAAAGTCAAAATCACTCGTAATCATAAATTTCTTTGGAATTTTACTACTCAAAATAATCGGATAGGCGGCATAGGAATCTGTCAAAATGAGGGATGAACCATAATGCTCATCCAGCCACGGCGCTATTTTCCGCTCAATAATTTGCCGTTCGTAGCTTTCATTGCCACTATGCGTCAAATAGCTGTGTTCATCCGCTGCAATCGCGGGGTTCGTCAGTGCGTAGGATAACAAACCTGCTGTTACCAACATCCCAACTGTTACCAGAGAGATTCCAATTCCCCTCATTTTTCCCTTTAATAAACTTAGCTCATACGGCAACCAGGCAACCGTAATCGGGAATACATACATAAAATATCGGAACCAGCCAAAAGAAGACTGCTTGAGCATCAGCAAAAGCTGAAGTCCAGGCACCGATAAAAAGATTGCTAATAGCGTAAGCGTGCTCCAACTCAACAGACGTTTGTCCAATAGTCGTATGAGCAAAATGGCAATCAACGGAGCAGCATACCATAAGGTTCGTTGCCCGATAAACTTTAGCATCAGCACAGGGTGGGCAAACATGGCCACAAAGCGTTGATCCTCCAACAAAGCCGCTGATTGTGTGGAATTGGAATACTGCGAGCGTAAAAAGTAAAGTGGGTCGCCCATGATAATCCAGTTAAAAAAGAGCCAAAGCAGGCCGGAAAAGACAAGTGGCAACAATAATAGAAGCCATGTCGCCTCCACCTTGTACAGGCGCTCTTTTAAAGACAATTCCGTTCTAACCCTCTCTCTGTTTGTACGCCACCGGTGCAGAAAAAAGATCGTCAACAATACACCCACAGCCATCGCAACGCCAAGCGGGACCGCTTCATAGCGTACCCAAAATGCCAGTGCAAGCGCAAAACCGGATACGATCAAATTCGCCGCCTTGCGATCCTTCAACCACATACAAAATCGACTCACTGTCAACAGGATGAAAAAGATATATGGCGAGTCACTCAAGCCGTTGAAGCCAAACAGAAACATAAATGGATTCAGTGAAAATAATAGCGCAATCAGCAAACTGGTTGCACCGTGAAGCCCCAACTGTTTGCCCGTCGCATACAATAATGCCGTGCTCGCCCCTGCAAACAGGCTGCTCACAATCACTGCCGCCAGCCCGTGGGAAGCGAGTACTGGAAATAAAGGATAAAACAACAGCACTATCAGTTCCATCAAACTGGGCAGCGGATTCCATACAAACCCGATAGCACCCAAGTGTGGGTCACGACTGTACAGCACATAAAATGCATTAGCCACTCGACTGAGCGCATCGGTATGCATATAGCCAAGATGCCATGCAAAATACACACCCACGGCCAGTTCAAGAGTAGTAATACAAGCAAACAATGATAGCAATTTTCCGTGTTTTCTTAAAATCATGAAACCTCTTTCTGACGCTGTTGCGGAACGGAGAAGATCCAGTAACGGTTCCAGATATAATTATGAACAGGCACGATGATGGTAGTTAGTACTTCACCGATCAGATACGACCAACCGATCCAGTGAATGGTCACGTACATCAGAGCGGCATTTAAGAGCAAGCCACAGGTACAGACCAATAAATATTTAAGAAACTGGGTGCGGCTTCCCTCGCCGGTAGGCTCGAACGTCCAGTTTCGGTTCAGCACATACGAAACGAGCAATGTAACCACGAATCCGATTGTAGTAGCCGTTACTGCTGGTACCGTAAACAACTCCACCAGCAACACAAGCACACCAACATGGATACCTGTACCCAGCAGCCCCACAATACCGTATTTAATGATTGGATACTTTAGATATGAACGTCTGATCATGTTGATTAAACTCCCTGTCCACCCACAATCGGTCAGCATTCGCCCGTTTATCTGCTATCAGATAGCGAGGCCTAGCTTTGACTTCGTGATATATGGCGGCAATATATTCTCCTACCACACCAATTGACAGCATGAGTACACTGCCAATAATCAAGAGCAGCAAAATGACAGTGGTAAAACCGGTCACAGCATCACCCGTTAATTTGCGCATTAAGGTCTGAATCCCCAATACGACTGAAATCAGCATAAAAATGAGGCCCATCAGACTCACTACCCGCAATGGTACTGTCGAAAACGAAACGATCGCTTCTGCTGCCAGTCGAGTCAGCCCTAACGGACTCCAGCGGCTTGGCCCCTCTTCACGTGGAGCCACCCGGAATGAAATCTGGGTTTTACGGAAACCTAGCCAGGCCGTCATCCCACGGAAAAACGGCATCCGTTCTGGCATCGCCATCCAGGCATCCACCACTCGTCGATCCAGTAGCTTATAATCGGAGGCATCCTTGAGATTAAAGCCCGTCAAGCGGTTCAGGGTCGCGTAGAACAAAGAAGCTCCGAGCTTTTTGCCCACCGACTCTTCTCCCCGAAATTCTTTCACACATTCGACCAAATCATAACCTTCATTTTGCCATAAACGTACCATTTCACCAATCATTTCAGGAGGATGCTGCAAATCACCGTCCATGACAATGATTGCATCGCCAGAGGCATTTTCCAAACCTGCACACAACGCCAGTTCCTTACCGAAGTTCCGACTCAGTCGGAGCGCGAGCAAAGAGGGCATACGACGGGACAATTCGGACAGCTTGAGCCACGTATCGTCTTTGGAACCATCATCTACTATGATGAGCTCATAGCGTGAGGTGACAACAGACAATACCCCATCAATTACCTTAAGTGAACGCTCGAGATGCGAGCTTTCATTATACATGGGAATGACGACGGATAAAAAAGGTGTTTTTGTCTCCATTCTTGCTCCTTCTTTCTTCATATTCAGGAGGACTGTGCCGGGGTATCATCCAAGTCGTGCATATCGGTCAGACCATGTGTCGTCTTCTCCCAATAGAACGGCTTGGTAATGAGCTGCCAAGCGGCTTTCACCGCAGCTATACTCATAAGTACCCAATATAACGGCGAGAGTAGCCCATATTTGACCATCGCGTATGAAAATGTTCGTTCACCGCGCTCTTCCAGTTCCCCGATGACCCAATACATTCCGGCCACGTTACTGAATACGAACAGAAAGTTACCGATATAAAATTCCGCGCTGGCCAGGTAATACACATACCCCGGGAACAGCTTGGGAATAAAGGATAATTCCCAGCCAAACCATAAAATAAGCAAGCCCCAAAAAATCGGATTCAGCAACGGCAACATCGGAGTTGCCAAAATCATCACCTGAAAGCCGAAAAAGCCCTTCCAGCCCACTTCGCGCACCAGCTTAACCGGATTGCGCATATGAACCAGCCATGTCTGCATATACCCCTTGATCCAGCGTGACCGCTGACGAATCCAGTTGCCCACGCGGCTGTTAGCTTCCTCCCATGTGCGGGAATCGACAATAGCAGTTTTGTAGCCGCCTTTATACAGACGTATGCCCAGATCGGCATCCTCGGTTACATTGTAGGGGTCCCACGCATTAATATCTTTCAATACAGATACCCGAAAATGATTGGATGTGCCGCCTAAAGGAATTGGGGTATCTAACTGCATAATACCCGGCAGCAGTAACTCGAACCACATACTGTATTCTTGAGTGAACCAGCGGGTCAGCAAATTTTGTGTACTATTAAAGTAGTTGAGCTTCGCTTGAATACATGCATAATGCTCAGGGAGTGAATCGAACGCTGCAATGACCTTTTTAAGCTGATCAGCGTCGGGACGATCCTCAGCATCGTAAATCACGACAAACTCGCCACGTGCCCGAATAAGTCCATAATTACATGCCTTCGGCTTGGTTTTCGGCAAACCGTCTGGAACGACCAGTGTCGTGTAATAGGCCGGCAGCTTCATTTCACGAAGTAGCTCGATCGTCTCAATGTCATCCTCTTCAATCAGCAGCCGCACGTCCAGCTTGGACTTTGGATAATCCAGCTGCTCCAAATTCCGCAACAACATCGGAAGCACGCCCGCCTCCTTATACATAGGTACAAGAATGGTATAGATCGGCAGTTTCTTTTCATCCATGGCGTCAACCTCTTCCTTCGTAAAACGAAGCTGCGCCCCACGCCGGGAACCGAGATAAATAATGCCAAATTTAAATAGCGTCATCGCAAAATAAAACAGCTGAATCATCATATTGATGATCAACACCGTTTTCCAACTGTTCCACAAGAGACCGAGCAGTGTAATCATACCCATAGCTGCGAACACCCAAAGTTGTCCCTTTGTAAAAGTCGTCCGCGCCGAATTGTGCGGTTCTTTTTCCAATAGCCCAGTCGTGCTCTCCTGCATCATTTCTTCACCGTAGATTTTACCCCAGAGCTGCTCCATCTCTTCCTTCGTAGCAAGCACCTGCTCTACCGGCATACCCAGGATTTCCTCCAGCTTCAAGCGTCGCTCTTCTGGCAACGGATCGCTAACCGCCACAATATATCGGTTCATATACTGATGGATGACGACCACGCCATAAGCCATTGCCACTTGCTCGGGTAGTTTGTACGCCGCATCCAGCGCCAGCTCCTCACCAATGCGCCCGATTCGGTTCTGTGTAGCAATCGCGCGGTACAAATCCGCAGGTTCCAGCATTTGCAATGACAGCAAGATGTCGCCGAGCAGCCCGCCGCTCTTCGCCTGGAACTCCAGTGCGCGCTCCAGTTGTTCCGGTAATATATAGCCGGAACGAACCAGCATATCGCCTAGGCGCTCCTTGGACTCGTCGCCGTCAACCTGCTCTTGGAGCTGCTCGGCTGTAATGAAGCCCATCTCTACAAGAATATCACCCAACCTGCCACCGTAACGCTTCTGGTTACGGATGGCATCTGTCAGCTGATCGCGGGTGATCATCCCGTTCTCCACCAGTTGATCCCCCAGACGGGCCTTGCCGTTTCGTCCACTCTGCGTTCCTGTTGCCGCCTCTTCGCCTTCCGTACCAGGGATACTGGAACCAGCGCCCATAGCAGCTCCTGCTGCTGTCTGTTCCTGCCCAGAGGCATATTGGACTTGAGCCTCCTGCACCTGTCCATCCTGTATCCCTTCATCCAGCAATTGTTCCACAGCTGCTGCTGTATCATTGGCGTTCTGTATCGCCTGGATACGAAGTTCTGTATCCTGAAGTCGCCGTTCTAACTCTTCAATATGAAAATCAAGCTTGTACAGCACCGGGGCCTGCTCTAACCGCTGAGCCTCTAGCTGTTGTTGCAGTTGTTCGATTCGCTGACGCTCTTCTTTTATTCTTCTCTTGGTTTGGCGAATTGAAACTCCTCCAACCTGCCACCTAAGCTTGTCACCCATGAATTCCCGCCCTTTCAATCCAGCGCCGCTCTTCCGCAAGCGCATCCGCAAGCAGCTGCTTTAACTCCGCATCCCGCTGCTTTTTCCGTTCCAGCGCCGCGTGGAAAAGTTCCCGCTCCTCACGCAGTAACTCCTCCGCTTGCACCCGTTCCTCATGCAATGAAGATATCAGTTGATCGGCTTCAGAAGCGCGATAACCGAACCAAGCGCTCTTTAACTGACGCGCCGTCCTTTTAGTTCTCATAATACCTCCCTAGATCATCCCGACTCTGCCTTCAGCTACATCGACTTTAGAGCTTTTACTTGCCGTTCTCCCGAAACCAGGACATACCTATGTTCTCATTCAAGCCCTTCATTTACACATTTATGAAATTGTCCTAATCAAAAGTGCCTCTAGTAACTTGACATTTATTTATTGAATATAGTTCTTGTCCTATTGAATTGGTAATTCAATGAAAAACTTAGTGCTATTCTACCATAATCATCGTAGGCGTAGTATACAAAAATGTAAATTCTAGAAACTTTCACACTAGCGTATTAGTAGGTATTTAGAACTATAAATTAAATGCTATGAAAAATACCTTCCAGGAAATCTATGCATTTCATGATCATTGGGATCATGAATAAAACAAATACCTCAAAAAGCACAAAAGACACCGCGAACGGTGCCTTTGAAACCTAGATTGCTAATTCCTTAAAATCTGATTTTACACAGCATCCCGCTACTGTGCAAGACAATAATATCTTTCTTTACTGATTAATTTTTCGGCTTGTGCCCTTCAAACCATGTTGATGTATTCGCCAGGAGCTGTTCACTGCGCCCAATGGCTGCCTGTACCTGCCCAGTAGCGGTTCCGCCATATACATTCCGTGCATTAACTACCGCTTCTGGTTGAAGCACCTCATAAATACGATCGTCGAACAGATCCGAAAACTGCTGAAATTCGTCCAGTGTCAGATCAAGCAAATATTTTCCATGCTGGATGCAATACAGCACGGTTTTGCCAATGACCTCATGCGCCTGACGGAACGGAAGCCCTTTGCCGACCAAAAAGTCCGCAATATCAGTTGCATTGGAGAAATCCTGGTTGACCGCTTGACGCATGCGATCCTTGTTCACCTTCATCGTGGCGATCATCGGTGCGAACAGTTGCAAGGCTCCTTCCAGCGTGGCAACGGTATCGAACATCCCTTCCTTGTCCTCCTGCATGTCCTTGTTGTATGCCAGCGGCAAGGATTTCAGTACAGTCAACAAGCCCATGAGGTTTCCATAGACACGTCCGGTTTTACCACGTACCAGCTCGGGCACGTCCGGGTTTTTCTTCTGCGGCATAATGCTGCTGCCTGTGCAAAAAGCATCATCCAGCTCGATAAAACCAAACTCCGTGCTGCTCCATAGCACCAATTCTTCGCTCAGACGAGACAAATGCGTCATAATCAGCGAGGCGCCAGCCAGGAACTCTACGATAAAATCCCGGTCGCTGACGGCATCGAGGCTATTTTCATATACGCCATCAAATCCCAGTTGCTCGGCTACAAAATGACGGTCGATCGGAAAAGTGGTCCCGGCCAAAGCGCCAGCACCGAGCGGCAACACGTTAATCCGCTTGTAGCTGTCTTTGAGTCGGTCAATATCACGCTCCAGCATAGACACATACGCCAGCAGATGATGTGCAAATAAAATAGGCTGCGCACGCTGCAAGTGTGTGTATCCAGGTACAATCGTGTCCAGATTATCCTTTGCCTGCCCGATTAATGCAGCTTGTACATCATGCAGCATACCCACCAGCGATACCACACGTCCGCGCAAATACAAGTGCATATCCGTTGCTACCTGATCGTTACGACTACGCCCAGTGTGCAGCTTACCCCCGACCGGACCAATGGCCTCGATTAGATTTTTTTCGATATTCATGTGAATATCCTCATCCGAAACAGAAAATTCAATTTCCCCACGGTGGATACGCTCTAGGACCGTGTGCAGTCCTTCCTTGATCGTGTCTGCATCCTCCTGCGGAATAATTCCACATTTCCCCAGCATGGCCACATGAGCCAAACTGCCTTGAATATCTTCTTCCGCCAACGCCTGATCAAACCCGATAGAAGCCGTATATTCCTCTACCAGCTTGTTCGTTTGCTTCGTAAACCGTCCGCCCCATAGCTTACTCATTGCATGATCCCCTCTCTGCAATACAAGCCGCCCTCGTCGTTTGGACAAGAACGGCCCGCATCCCGTACATTTTTTAGGTTACATCATTATTTATGATTTTGTGTTACGCCCGCGTTGACCTTCAAACGCAGAGCATTCAAGCGGATAAAGCCTGTTGCATCGCCTTGATCGTAGGCTTGTGTCGGATCGGCTTCCATGGTCGCAATGTCCGGGTTGTACAAGCTAACTGGACTTTTAACGCCTGCACCGATAACGTTGCCTTTGTACAGCTTCACGCGCACGGTACCACTGACATTTTTCTGACTCTCATGAACCAGAGCCTGCAAAGCGACACGTTCCGGTGCGAACCAGAAACCGTTGTAAACCAAGGTAGCATAACGGGTAATCAGACTATCACGCAGATTCATAACCTCGCGATCCATCGTGATAGATTCCATTTTACGGTGAGCTGTGAACAGGATCGTACCGCCCGGCGTCTCATAGACTCCCCGACTCTTCATACCAACAAAACGGTTCTCCACCATATCCACACGTCCGATACCATGTTTGCCGCCCAGTTCATTCAGTTTTTCCATCACTTGCAGTGGATTTAGCTGTTCTCCGTTCAAAGCGACGCAGTTACCTGCTTCAAATTCCAACTCCAAATATTCTGCTTCATCAGGAGCGTCCTCAGGCGCGTTGCTGAGCAAGAACATTTCTTTATTTTCAGGAGCACTTGGATCAAACCAAGGGTCCTCCAGCACGCCGCTTTCATAGCTGATATGCAGCAGATTACGGTCCATGGAGTATGGCTTGGCTGCAGAAGCAGTTACCGGAATGTCGTGTTTTTCCGCATAGGCAATCATTTCTGCACGGCCCGGGAACTGATTGCGGAACTCTTCCAGCCGCCAAGGTGCGATCACCTTGATATCCGGCGTCAACGCCGCCGCGTTCAGCTCGAAGCGCACCTGATCGTTACCTTTGCCTGTTGCCCCGTGAGCAATGGCTGTTGCTCCCTCGGCAATCGCAATATCGACCATCCGCTTAGCGATCAATGGACGTGCAATACTCGTTCCGAGCAAATATTGTCCTTCATATAAAGCACCCGCCTGGAACATCGGATAGATAAAATCCTTGGCGAATTCATCACGCAGATCATCAATGTACACTTTGGAGGCCCCCGTAGCGAGTGCTTTTTCCTCCAAACCGTCCAGTTCTTCCTTTTGACCGATATCTGCGGTGAATGCGATGATTTCAGCATCATAAGTTTCTTTGAGCCATTTCAGAATGACCGACGTATCCAGACCGCCGGAATATGCGAGTACGATTTTTTCTTTTGCCATTGTTGAAGTCCTCCCCGATTGCTTACCTTTATCTTCTTTACCTATCAATACCTATCAATCTTAAGCCATTAAAGCAACTAACAGCGCTTTTTGCGCATGCAGACGATTCTCCGCTTCATCAAAAATGACCGAATTCGGACCATCGATTACGCCTGCGCTCACTTCTTCCCCACGATGCGCAGGGAGACAGTGCAGGAATAAATAATCCGGCTTCGCCAGCTTGACCAGCTCCTCATTCACCTGGAAGTCGGCAAAAGCAAGCTCCCGCTCCTTCTGCTCTTCCTCAAAGCCCATGCTCGCCCACACATCTGTGTAGATCGCATCCGCATTTTGTACTGCTTCCTGCGGACTTTGGGTTATAACGATCTCACTACCTGTCTGTTTGGCAATTTCACGGGAAGCTGCGACCACACTCGGGTCAGGCTCGTATCCAGCTGGACTTGCGATGGACACATGCACTCCAAGCTTCGCTCCCCCAATCAAGAGGGAATGAGCCATATTGTTACCGTCTCCGATGTAAGCCAATTTGAGCCCTTTTAGCTTACCCTTTTGCTCATACAAGGTTTGATAATCAGCTAGCACTTGGCACGGATGAGCTAAATCACTCAATCCATTGATCACAGGAACGGACGCATAACGTGCCAACTCTACAACATTATCGTGCCCAAAGGTACGAATCATAATGCCATCTAGATAACGTGACATGACTTGAGCCATGTCGCTAATCGGTTCGCCGCGTCCCAGTTGAATGTCATTTTTGCTGAGGAAAAGAGCATGCCCACCCAATTGATACATACCGACTTCGAAAGATACCCGTGTACGTGTAGAGGATTTTTCGAAAATCAGTCCGAGCGTTTTCCCTTTTAGCGGCTGATAGGTTTCTCCGTTTTTGTGCTTACGCTTAATTTCAATGGCGAGATCAATTAAATACTGGATTTCCTCTGAAGAGTAATCGTCCAGTTCCAGGAAGTCCCGCCCCTTCAAATTCATCTGCTGCAGTGCGCCGCCCTGGCTCATGCTATCGTCTCCTTTTGTACTCTAGTCTAGGATGATTTGGCCTTTACACTAAGCCACATGCTCCCGAATCAATTCAGCAATCAATGTTACAGCCTGATCTATTTCGTCTTTCGTTACATACAAGTTAGGCAACAGACGAATCACGTTCGGTCCTGCTGTAATGAACAGAATCCCCTTCTTCTGTCCTGCCAAAACAAGCTCCGCTACCGGTTCTGCACACTCAATACCGACCATCAGACCTTTTCCACGGATATCCTTTACAAAAGGACTATCTCCAAGCTGCTTTTGCAGACTATGGAAAAGGTAATCTCCCATCTCAGCTGCACGTTCTGGTAGCTTGTCATCAATAATCGTTTCAATAGTAGCTTGAACCGCTGCCATAGCAAGTGGCGTACCTCCAAAGGTAGAACCATGACTGCCCGCTGTGAACGCTTCACGCAAATATCCTTTGCCTAGCATCGCACCCACAGAGAAACCACTGCCCAGTCCTTTCGCCAATGTAAAGATATCCGGCTCTATACCATAATGCTCAAAGGAAAACAGTTTGCCCGTCCGTCCCATACCTGTTTGTACCTCGTCAATGATCAGCAGCAAACCATGCTCGCGGCACAGCTTTGTGATCACATCTACGAAAGCAGGGTCTACCGGATACATGCCACCTTCGGCCTGCACCATTTCCAGCATAATTGCCGCCGTATGCTCACTGATGGCTGCTTCAAGCGCCGTCTGATCATGAAGCGGAACACTTTTGAACCCAGCAGGAAGCGGTAAAAAACCCTCTTTAACTTTGTCCTGACCCGTAGCAGTCAAGGTTGCCAGCGTCCGTCCGTGAAAGGATTGCGTGAACGTAATGATTTCGTAGCGACCAGTCTGCTTTACCTTCTGGTGGTAACGACGCGCCAGCTTAATTGCAGCTTCGTTCGCTTCGGCCCCGCTGTTGCAGAAAAACACAGCATCCGCGCTGCTATTGGCTGTCAGCAAGGCAGCGGCTCGTTCTTGCCCCGGAATATGAAACAGATTGGATACATGCCACAGTTCATCGATCTGTTTTTTCAATCGCTCAGCTACTGCTTGAGGCGCATGGCCGAGATTGGTAACGGCAATGCCTGACATGAAATCCAGATAACGCTTGCCCTGATCATCCCACAGCCAGCTTCCTTGTCCTTTTACCAGTGTAAGCGGGTATCTTGCGTAGGTTGGAAAAAGAGAGCTTTCTGTCTGCGCTTTTGCCGACACCTTTTCCGTTTGCACTCCGCTTCCATCCGTACTTGGCATTTCCTCGCTCACCAGCGTATTCGGTTCCTTACTCATTATGTTCACGCTCCTTTATCGTTTGGTTATATAGGTCAAGCTATATATTGTAATTACTGCATACGCACGATGCGTGTTCCAATCGATTCTCCGCCCAGCACACGGCTTAGTACCTGCGGTTGGCTACCGTTCACAATGACGACTTCCTTCACTTTGCCGTGGATACAGGCAATAGCCGCTCTCACTTTCGGGATCATACCACCGTATATTTCACCTGTGCTGATCATATCCTCAATCTCCTGTACAGTGATAGAGTCCAGCACTCTCTTTTCTCCGCCATACTTCTTCAATATGCCTGGTACATCTGTAACGACGATCATCCGACTGACCCCCAGATGAGAGGCTACCGCACCCGCCGCTGTATCCGCATTAATGTTGTAACGCTGACCCGATCGATCAATCCCGATGGGTGCAATAACAGGCATATAGTCCATATCCAGTACACCTGTAATAATCGAGGCTTGAACGGATGTTACCTCTCCGACCCAACCGACCTCAGCGGCATTCGACACAGGCTTGGCTTCGATTAAATAGCCATCACTGCCTGACAACCCCAACGCTCGGCCCCCATGCATCCCTATTCTACGTACAATCTGCTTGTTAATGCTGCCTGCCAGTACCATTTCCACGACATCCAACACAGGTTCGGTCGTTTTGCGTAATCCATGAATAAACTCCGTTTCGATCCCCAGCTTCGCCAAGTTGTCGGAAATCGCAGGGCCACCGCCATGTACAATGACAGGTTGAAGACCTTCCGACTGCAAACGCGCCAAATCTTCAAAAAAGGAATCAGGTAACGCAGCCAGCGTACTTCCTCCGCATTTCATCACAAAATTACGACGTGCCACTCCCGCATGATTCGCTTGATCCGCGTGTTCCACTGCCGATTGCATATCATCTCTCCTTTTCTTCTCTGCATATCCGTGCCATTTTCAAATGATACTGGACTTCCATCCGCTCGTTGCTTCTAACAACTACTATCCTTATTCAATCCGTATTTTATTCTGGTACCTATGTCCGATAAGCTGCGTTAATCCGCACATAATCATAGGTTAGGTCACAGCCCCATGCTGTAGCGGTTCCGTTCCCGTGATGCAAATCAACAATAATCTGCACCGTATCTCCCCGCAAATAGGCTAGCGCCTCTTCTTCGCCAAAAGCGACCGGACTCGATTGGCTTAGCACAACAATATCACCCAAGCGAATATCTACCGTATCTGGATTAACAGGTTCTCCGGCACGCCCTACGGCCGCAATAATCCGTCCCCAATTCGCATCTGCTCCGAAAACGGCCGACTTGACCAGACTGGACCCAACCACTGTCTTGGCTATCGCTTGGGCGGACGCATCGCTTACCGCTCCGCTTACAGACACCTCTACCAGCTTCGTAGCACCCTCTCCATCGCGAGCAATTGCCTTCGCCAGCTCTCGGCAGATATAGGTGAACGCCTCGGCAAAAGCGTCCCAATCGGGATGCCCTACGTGCAGCTCACGGTTGCCAGCCAGTCCGCTCGCCATGGCGATTAGCATATCGTTCGTGCTCGTATCCCCATCCACCGTAATCATATTAAAGCTGGTATCCGTTGCCTGCTTTAATAGTTGATGAAGCGCCGTCTGTCCGATCACTGCATCACAGGTCATAAAAGCGAGCATTGTTGCCATATTCGGATGTATCATGCCCGATCCCTTGGCCGCCCCGGCGATGTGTACGGTCACACCGTCCACCTCAACCGCCACACATGCTTCCTTTTTAACCAAATCCGTTGTCAGAATGGCTTGGGTAAATTGCTCCGCTCCATCGTTTGCCCCGTTCATACGGTCAGGTAAGGAGGATATTCCGCCAAGCACACGATCCATTTTCAAATGCTCGCCGATCACGCCCGTCGAGGCGACGGCTACATTGCTCTCAGCAACACCCAGTTCACGAGCCGCAGCCGAACGCATAGCGTAGGCATCCTGCTCCCCTTGCTGTCCCGTGCAGGCATTGGCGTTCCCGCTGTTCACCACTACTGCCTGCAATCGACCATCTGCCAAGCTCTCGCGGGTCACCTTCAGCGGTGCAGCCTGAAACACATTGGTGGTGTACACCGCAGCAGCTGTCGCCTCTACCTCGCAACGAATCGCGCCCATATCGTTGCGGTTCGTATTTTTTAGTCCGCAGTGTAATCCCCCGGCTGTAAAGCCACGCGGAGTTACGATGTTCCCCCCGTTTACTACTGTAAACTCTACTTTGCCCATAATTATGTGCCCTCGTTCGCAACATATTCGATGAATGACAGCTGCCTGTATTCGAAATTCCGCTCGCTGACGTTTCCTGCATCTTGTTGCGGTTACTTGCTACTTACGGATATACCGGTATGAAGCCCAGCCCGAGGTTCTCCTCCCATCCCATCATCAAATTTAAATTCTGAATCGCCTGTCCAGCGGCACCCTTCACAACATTATCAATGACAGAAATAATCGTAAGACGCCCGGTTCGGGCATCTGCTGCAAAACCGATGTCGCAGTAATTCGAACCCAATACTTCCTTCGTTGCTGGCCATATACCTTCGCCACGTACCCGGACAAAAGGATGCCCTTTATAATAATCCCGGTATAACCCGATAAGATCCTGATCTGTATGGTCACCCTTTAGCGTGACATAAATTGTACTCATAATTCCTCGGGTCATGGGAACAAGTTGTGTCGTAAACGTAATCGTAACGTCCTCGCCCGCAACATCACCTAGTACCTGTTCGATCTCAGGGATGTGCTGGTGCTTATTCACCTTATAAGCCTTGAAATTCTCGTTCATTTCCGCATAATGCGAAACAAGACTTGTTCCCCTACCCGAGCCGGATACACCGGATTTGGCATCCACAATCAGCGACCGATGGTCAATCCAATCCGCTTTCAGCGCAGGAATAATCCCCAGCAATGTTGCGGTCGGATAACAGCCTGGATTTGAAATAAAAGAAACGCCCGCCAGCTTTTCTGCATACACCTCACTGAGTCCGTATACCGCTTGCTTGAGATACTCGGGTGAAGCCGCAGGCTTTTTATACCATGCTTCATACGTTTCCCCGCTTCGAAGCCTGAAGTCCCCGGAAAGGTCAATGACTTTCAGTCCTGCATCAAGAAGCTGCGGCACTAACTTGGTACTAACGCCCGATGGCGTAGCAGTGAAAACCAGATCGGCCTTGGCAGCAATTTCGTGGACTTCGACACCGTCCAAATCCTGCACCACAATGTCCGTTAGATGTGGAAACCCGTCACTGATTGGGACACCCGCGCTGGACGAAGAAATAACAGATACAATCTCTACTTGCGGATGATGAACCAAAAAACGAATCAGCTCCACCCCGCCATACCCGGTGGAACCGACAATTGCCACTTTTAACTTGCTGCTCACAGACCTTCCTCCATTCCGTTCCTATGAAATATGTATTATTATACGACTCTATTCATATAAATACAACACCTCATGTCATGTTATTCCTCCAAATTTAAAATATGCGCTCTTGTCTATTCTTTTGACGGACAAGCTGTACGAGCTATAATAAAGGAAATAAAAAATAGACAGAGAGTCTCTTGAATACAGTCTGCCGTTTTGCATAAAGAAAAGGGGGGGATATTCCCTTTAAATTATCTCATATATTGGTATTCATCTCGATTGGCTGTTTGCTGCACTTTATGAACTTGTTGAACATGAAGGGAGTCACATGGGCTGCATCTAGTGAATCTGCGCAGAGGAGCCGCTGAAGCGGATAATTGGGGTCGAAAATAAACTTAAACGTTAGGGGTGCTACACATCGAAACATATACAGCGAATATCGTTATAGATGCAAAGGCAAAGTTAGGCGAGGGTCCCAGCTGGGATCAGCGGTTTCAGCGTTTATTTTGGGTCGATATTGAAGGTTTTCAATTGCATATCTATGATCCTTCTACGTGCACAGATCGTACAATAGAGGTTGGTGAACATATTGGTGCAGTTGTACCTTATCTCAAAAATAAAGTGATCGTAGCGCTGATTAGCGGTCTATATTGTTTGGATATTGAGACAGGGGCCAAAGTATTGATCCATGATCCTGAGGAAGGTAAACTAGGTAATCGTTTTAATGATGGAAAATGCGATCCTACAGGACGTTTTTTAGCAGGAACAATGAGCCTAAATGGCGAACACGCGCAAGGAGCATTGTATAGTCTGAGCACAAAAGGCAATGTCTCCTTACTGGTTGATAAAGCTTCCATATCTAATGGATTAGCCTGGAGCGCAGATCATCGTACAATGTATTACATTGATACTCCAACATTGGAGGTCGTCTCCTTCGATTACGATGTGGCACAAGGCACGATTAGGAATAAGCAACTGGTGGCTAGATTGGATGAAAGTGAAGGGTATCCAGATGGCATGACAATCGATGCAGAGGGCATGTTGTGGGTCGCGCGATGGGGTGGTAAACGTGTCTCCCGTATCCATCCTGCTCATGGAGAAGTGATTGCTGAGGTGTCACTCCCCGTCAATTGTGTGACTTCGTGTGCTTTTGGCGGTGAACATCTGGATGAGTTATATATTACGACTGCTCAAGATAATGATAGTGCCGATCAACCATTAGCAGGCGGTCTATTTATGGTCAAAACAGGGGTAAGAGGAACGCTAACCTCGTATTTCAATCAAGGACAACCGGCAAATTGGCTTGAACGATTAGTAAAAAGAATCTAGTAAAGCTATTCTAAAAGAGAGAGGAGCCTACTACATTAGTGGGCTCTCCTGCATTGATTCAGTTAAGAGCAAGTCTCAGACAGGCCCCTTTGTTTTAGCTTTCCTTCTTAAACCCTTCACCCAATACCTCACGAGTATTACTAATAATCACAAAAGCTTCCGGGTCTACCAAGCGGACGAGCGTCTTGAGGCGAGTTACCTCGTTTTGTCCGACTACAACCATAAGAACAGGACGTTCTTCGTTCGTGTAACCGCCCCGCCCTGCCAGCTCTGTCAATCCTCGGTCCAAATCCTGCAAAATAGCCTGCGTGATCGTTTCTTTCTGATTGGATATGATGTAAGCTACTTTGGAGTAGCTCAGTCCCATTTCCACAGCATCAATGACCTTACCAGTTACAAACAAGCCAATCAACGCATACAGCGCACGTTCCGGCGAGAGGGCGAAACCAGCCAGTGTAATCACCGTGCCATCCATCAACATGACACAGAGAGAAAGACTAAAGCCCGTATACTTTTGAATAATCTGCGCCAAAATAGCCAGTCCACCCGTCGAGCCCCTGCCCCGAAATACAGTCCCCAAACCCAACCCTACTCCGATTCCACCATATAGCGAAGCCAGCAACGGATTTGTTGTCGGAACTGCCCAGTCCTTCGTGACATAAACGAATAGCGGCAGCATAATACTTCCCAGTAAAGAACGCAAACCGTATTTTTTCCCTAACAGCAGGACCCCTGCTATAAATAACGGAATATTCATTCCCCACTGCGTATAGGCTGGTTCCAGGCCAAACAGGTCCTCACCCAAGATAGACAAGCCCGATACACCCCCGGATGCAATCCGGTTTGGAAGCAAGAACATGTTAAAGGTCAGCGCTGTAATGAAAGAGCCGAGTATAATCAGCAAAATGTCGGTCACGTTGCGTGCGGGTCCGCTGGCGGCAATCAGAGGCTTGCGGCGTCTTCGGCGGGCAGCGGGGGGATTCAATTGAGACATCATTCGTGTTCTCCTTTAGTTAAAAATACCGTTACACAAAAATTCCTACAGTCCGCAGGCACATGGTCTGCAGACTGTAGGAAAACGTTCAGGCTATTATTCTGCGTCCAGCTTAATTTGGCTGCGCAGGTAACCATCGATGAACGGATCGAGATCGCCATCCATGACAGCTCCTACGTTGCCAGTTTCCACGCTAGTACGATGATCCTTAACCATGCTGTATGGATGGAACACGTAGGAGCGAATTTGACTTCCCCATGCAATATCGGACTGTTCTCCGCGGATTTCGTCCAATTGCTGACGCTGCTCTTCGATCTTACGCTCGTAGAGCTTGGAACGGAGCATCGTCATTGCCTGCTCACGGTTCTTGATCTGGGAGCGCTCATTTTGACAAGTTACAACAATGCCGGAAGGAAGATGCGTAATTCGAACGGCTGAGTCGGTCGTATTAATATGCTGACCACCTGCACCGCTGGCCCGGTACGTATCAATTTTAAGATCCTCTGTCCGGATCTCAACGTCCACATCATCCGCAATTTCCGGTACGACATCGCAGGATACGAACGACGTATGCCGACGACCCGAGGAATCAAATGGAGAAATGCGAACGAGACGATGCACGCCTTTTTCTGCTTTGAGGTAGCCATAAGCATTATAGCCCTTGATCAGCAGCGTTACACTTTTGATCCCTGCTTCATCACCCGCAAGGTAATCCAGCGTTTCTACCTTAAAACCGCGTTTTTCTGCCCAGCGTGTATACATCCGTAGCAGCATTTGACCCCAGTCCTGCGACTCGGTTCCACCCGCCCCCGGATGCAACTCCAAAATGGCATTAAGCTTGTCATATGGCTGATTCAAAAGCAATTGGAGTTCAAACTCTTGAAGCTTGCTCAGCAAAGATCTGATACTATTTTCAATTTCTCCAGCCAGTGTTTCGTCGCCTTCCTCATCAGCTAGCTCAGCCATCATCCCCGCATCCTCATATTCCTGACGGAGCTGTTCATAGCTGTCTACAGAAGACTTAACCGCGTTCATTTCCGCGATCACGGCTTGAGCTTTATCGTTATCATCCCAAAAATCAGGCGCAGCCATCTTTTCCTCAAAGTTTGAGATCATTTCCTGTTTGAGATCTAAGTCAAAGAGACCCCCTAAGGTTTGTTAGTTTCTTGCCTATTTCTCTTAAATCATGTTTTACATTTGGATCAATCATGATGACATTCTCCTTTTAATATAGGGTTAGGGGAGTAAAAGCGTTGTGAGTTACGGCTGGTGGGTAGGCGCTGCGCGAATGATTTGATCTCACTGCAAAGGCGAACGCTGACGCTTCTCCAGATTCAAATCCTCCGCTTCGCTACCGACCGTCGTAAAGTCAAACTGCTTTTAAATAACTGGCTCTGGTTATGTGAGCCAGATTAACTGCTGAATTAACTGACAAACAAGCAGAGACCAGCTTGCTTGTCATAATTGTTTAAAAAGAATTGAGATCAAGCTAGCCATTCATCAATGTTCAAACTGATCCTCCAACAGAGACCTATAAGTTGAAAACATCAGTCTCACCCCTGTATGGCACAAAATGGCCGACGGTCAGTGGTTGAACTGCCGCCTGCCATTATATGCACTGCAGGGAATAGTGTATCTCAAGATCTCTCCCTTAATTTCAATCCGTTATTTTCTACGCGGACGCGAAGGAGCGGATTTCTTTTTAGGAGCCGCAGGTTCACCACTCGTCGAGATTTTGTCTTCGTCGATGACAGCCTGACGCTCTTGATTGGATTCGATTTGTGCTTTCATGATGTATGTGGCTACTTCCTCTTGGATGCTAGCAATCATAGCATGGAACATTTCGAAGCCTTCAAATTGATATTCGCGCAGCGGATCGGTACCGCCGTAAGCACGCAAGTGAATACCTTGACGCAATTGATCCATAGCATCAATATGGTCCATCCATTTGCTATCGACTGCACGCAATACGATAACCTTCTCGAACTCGCGTACCATATCTTCGCCAATCATTTCTTCACGGCTGTGGTATCTGTTGGTAACTTTCTCGAAGATCATATCCACGATCTCCTCTTTTTCCTTGCCCCACAGGTCGTCACGCGTAAGTGTATTTTCCTCAAGCAGGTTGTTGTTCACATACTCTGCTACTTCTTCAAGCTCCCAGTTTTCAGGAATGTCATCGCCGCAATGAGCTTCCACTACGCGCTCAATGACAGGCTTGATCATATCGAACACAATTTCCTTGATGTTCTCTGATTCCAGCACCTCACGGCGTTGCTTGTAAATAATAGCACGCTGCTGGTTCATTACATCATCATACTGGAGAACAACTTTACGCTGATCAAAGTTGTTGCCTTCGACACGTTTTTGAGCTGATTCGATAGCACGTGTAATCATACGGCTCTCGATAGGTTGGTCTTCCTCGAAGCCCAAACGCTCCATCATACTCAGCACGTTGTCCGCACCAAAACGCTTCATTAACTCATCGCCCAGCGATAAGTAAAACTGTGTGGAGCCCGGATCACCCTGACGTCCTGCACGTCCGCGAAGCTGATTATCAATACGACGGGATTCATGACGTTCTGTACCGATGATGTGCAAACCACCGAGTTCTGATACGCCTTCGCCCAGTACGATGTCAGTACCGCGTCCAGCCATGTTGGTAGCGATGGTAACTGCGCCAGCTTCACCTGCACGGGAAATAATCTCAGCTTCCTCAGCATGATACTTGGCGTTAAGCACTTTGTGACGAACGCCTTTGCGTTTCAGCATTTCAGAAAGAAGCTCCGAGTTTTCAATAGAAACCGTACCTACCAATATCGGTTGGTTCTTTTTGTTGCGCTCCAGGATTTCATCCACCACTGCATGGAATTTGCCTTTTACGCTCTTGTATACAACGTCAGGCATATCTACACGCTGGTTAGGCCGATTCGTTGGAATTTGGAGTACTTCCAGACCATATATTTTTTTGAATTCTTCTTCTTCTGTTTTCGCTGTACCCGTCATCCCCGCCAATTTGCGGTACATACGGAAATAGTTTTGGAATGTAATCGTCGCTAGCGTCATGCTTTCATTTTGTACAATGATGTTTTCCTTCGCTTCAATGGCTTGATGCAGACCATCACTGTAACGGCGTCCAGCCATCAGACGACCTGTAAACTCATCGACAATCAGGACCTCACCGTCAGCTACGACATAGTCCACATCCAAACGCATAATAGCATTAGCCTTCAATGCCTGTACAATGTGGTGATTGATTGTAACACTTTCCTGATCGTACAAGTTTTCAAGACCAAAGAAATTCTCGGCCTTGGATACGCCGTTTTCGGTCAAAGCAACCGACTTCACCTTAATATCCAGAGTGTAATCTTCTTCAACACTCAGGCTCTTCACAAAACGGTCAGCCGCGAAATACAGCTCTGTCGATTTCTGAGCTTGTCCTGAAATAATCAATGGCGTACGGGCTTCATCGACGAGAATAGAATCGACTTCATCAATGATACAGAAGTACAACGGACGTTGTACCATCTGCTCTTTGTAAAGCACCATATTATCACGCAGATAATCGAACCCGAACTCGTTGTTTGTACCGTACGTGATGTCACAAGCATAGGCTGCCTGCTTGGCGGCATGATCCATATTGGCCAAATTCAGCCCTACGGACATTCCCAGGAAGTTATAAATCTGTCCCATTTCTCCGCTGTCACGTTGCGCCAAATAGTCATTGACCGTAACCACGTGCACGCCTTTGCCCAACAGAGCATTCAAATAAACCGGCAGTGTTCCTACCAGTGTTTTACCTTCACCGGTTTTCATCTCGGCAATTTTACCTTCATGCAGCGCAATACCGCCGAGCATCTGTACGTCATAATGACGTTTACCCAGCACCCGCTTGGACGCTTCGCGAACCGTTGCAAAAGCTTCCGGCAAAATTTCTTCAGCCGTAGTCCCTTGTTCGACCCGAGCTTTAAATTCTGCCGTCTTCGCTTGCAACTCCTCATCCGAGAGCTTTTCGAAATCCGGCTCTATCTTATTGATCAGTTCAACCGTCTTCATTAAACGCTTGACGTCACGTTCATTGGTATCTCCGAAGATTTTCTTAACAATTCCTAGCATGGTTTACCCCTTTCGCGCAAAACAATTAATAGAATCAATTTCACAATAAGAAAGGGTCCATGATGAAATTGATTCCCGATATGTTTGACAGGCCCGGCTGTACCAGCCCATCGTGCGATGTTCTTTGCATAAATTGTAACAGTTTGTAGGACATGCCGCAACACAAGCAGCCTCCAGATTTGCATCCGGTTAAAGATACCAAAACAATTGACGCACGAAATACACAACTTAGTTACGCTTATCCAAGTTAAAATTTCCTTACATTTACAAAAAAACATATAAAAGAGCCCTATCCCGCCAGGTTCGCAAGGATAAGGCTCGTGTTGTTTTCATTTTCCTAATATCCATGAAGCATGCTTCAATCGAAATCGTTCTATTCATTTTAAAATGTGAAAAGTTCCTACTTCACAGGCTATTCTCGTTCGATCAGACCGTATTTACCATCATTGCGCTTGTAAACTACGTTAACTTCTTCGTTGTCAATATTGGAAAACACAAAGAAATTATGTCCAACCATGTTCATTTGAAGAATAGCTTCTTCCACATCCATAGGTTTCAATAAGAAACGCTTGGTGCGGACGACTTCCAGCTCATCCAGTTCTACATCCTCATCTTCAGCAACAGCCACGCCACCTGCCGGATCTTCCACAAAAAGGGTTTTCAAACTGCCTTCCTGACGGAATTTACGGTTTAGCTTGGTTTTGTGCTTGCGAATTTGCCGTTCAAGCTTGTCTACCACGGCATCAATGGATGAATACATGTCATCGCTCTCGTCTTCGGCACGGAGTACAAGCCCCGGCAAAGGAATGGTTACTTCTACAGTGTGCAAATCTCTGGTTGTGCTTAACGTTACACTTCCATCAGACGTCGGGGGTGCATCGAAATACTTTTCAAGTCTGCTGAATTTCTTATCAACGTAGTCCTTCAAAGCGTCGGTAACCTCGATCTGTTGACCTCGTACTGTTAAGTTCATAGGGCACGCCTCCTTTGCTCCTTCAGTATAGCACATATGTTAACGCCAAGTAAAAAAAGAGACCAACATTTCGAAGCTATTTTACAAAATTCTTCTTTTTTCGCTAAAACGCTTCCGATAACGTCATTCTTTGAAAACAGGTATGTTTAAAATTGACTTGCATACATATGTGAATAATGAGTGCATATATAAATATTGCCCCGCTGACGTCACGACAAACAACTATTTTGGGCTTCATGCTAAGCTATTTTATCGAAAAGGGGGTGACCTTTTCCCGCTGGATTAGGTACATGGGCTTGTGCGATATGCAAGGCCTGGTTATAACGCAGGCAATTTATACGAAAGGATTATTACACCCAGCCTAGCTGGCTCTTCCTATACGAAAATCCTAAGATAACGGATTTGGAAGAGATGGAAAGTAGGAAGCTAATCCATGGCTTTTATTCAGCGTTACGTAACGAACCAGACGGGGGCTGTCACCTTTATAGGGAATACACTTGGGCTGGCACGCTCTAATTCGGTAGGAGTGCCGGGAACAGCGACCAGCATTGGCGCGTTCATCACAACTAATACAGCCTCTCGCTTCGGTACGTATCCATTTGGCACGACTTCTACCTTTACCAGTAACTCATCGACAGCATTCCTTGTGCTCCCTGCGGGCAGTACGGTGCTGTATGCTGAGCTTATTTGGGGAGGAAGTTATGCCAACGGCAGTACCAATGTATTGTCCAGCACCAGCAACCCTGTCACATTTCAGACACCTGCTTTATCTACTACGGTCAGTCCTGAATCTGCAACATCGGTCAACGTCACTAGTCTCAGTACCTATGTGAGAACAGCGAATGTCACAAATCTGGTCATTCAAGGTGGCGCTGGTGCGTATACGGTCGGAAATGTGACGGGCACCATCACGGTTCCCGATTCCACCAACACCAACCATGCCGGCTGGACGCTGGCTGTGGTGTACAATAACCCGTCTCTGCCCTTCCGCAACCTGTCGCTACGTGTTGGTGGTGAAGGGGTCAGTACCGCTACAGGCTCGGTCAATGTAGTGGTGAGCGGCTTTGCCACACCTGTGCAGGGGACTTTGCGTGGTAGGGCGCTGATTAGCGCCCAAGAGGGTGACGTGGACATTACGGGTGACCGTGCGTTGTTTGGACCTACCACATCGAGTTTGACTGCGCTGTCTGGGCCTAATAATTTTTCGACTAATTTTTTCGCTTCCCAAATTAACGGAGACGACGGTACATTGGTCACGACGGGGACCTTCGGTACAACTAATGCCGTGAATGGAGCACCTGGAACGCAGGTCACGGGTGGACGGCAAGGTTGGGACATTACCAATGTCGATATTTCCTCCACGCTGCTCAATAGCCAAACCACAGGTGTCCTCCAGCTGACAACAAATGGTGACATTTACACTGTAAATGCCAATGCCATTCAAATTGATATCAATGCTCCACTGGTGACCCTGACCAAAACTGCCAGCTCTACAGGCTTGGTTATTGGCGATACTGTGACCTATACGGTTAACATTTCGAATACGGGGCTCGTCAGTGCTTCCAACACAGTACTTACCGATACCATACCAGCTGGGGCTACCTTCGTACCCGGCAGTGTTGTTGTCGCGGGCACAGCCCAGCCAACAGCCAATCCCGCTACAGGTATCACAGTGGGCAGTGTAGCTCCTGCTTCCACGGTGACCATTACATTCCGTGCAACCGTCACTTCATTGCCAGCAAACACCCAGCTGGGCAATCAAGCATCGGCATCCTTTTCCTTCCAAACCGTGCCTGGAGGACCTGTCATTTCTGGCAACGTTCCGTCCAACACTGCCAGTACACCAATCTACCAACCTGTTATTGGAATTGTTAAAAGTGCCAATACAACGGCTGCTACAGTTGGAGATACGATTACGTACACGTTTCAGATATCCAACACGGGCAGCATTGCTGCAAATCTCAGCTTTTCGGAGAGCATTCCCGCCGGATCATCCTTCATACCGGGCAGTGTGACCATTGGTGGTTCTTCCGTGCCTGCTGCCAATCCCGCTACTGGTTTTTCAGTAGGAACGATTAATACAGGTGCTACTGTACCCGTGACCTTCCAGGCCCTCGTCAACGCGGTTCCCGCCTCTGGTAATTTGACCGATCAGGCGGCTTACACGTATACCTTCACACCGCCTGACGGACGTATATTGAACGGAAGCGGGACGTCCAACACGCTCACCATTCCCGTATCCTCACCAAATGTGACCGTGACAAAAGCCTCTTCCCTGGCGGCAACCGCAGTCGGAGAGACTGTTCAATTTACCATAACCGCCACAAACAACGGAATCGCCAATGTGACCAATGTAGTCGTTACCGATCCGCTTCCAAGCGGAGTTGCCTTTGTACCTGGTAGCGTCACCGTGAACGGAACTGCTTCTGCGACTGCTACACCTGTGAACGGTATTCCGATCGGCACTTTAGCTCCAGGCGCATCGGTTACGGTTGTATTTCGGGCAGCCATTAATTCTCTACCTTCTCCTGCACAAATCAACAATCGTGCAACTGTCAGCTTCACTTCCGGGGCCTTTACCGGATCATCTTTGTCCAATCTTGTAACCATACCTGTCGTTATTGCAGCGCCGACGATTACCAAAAGCGCCAGCTCCAACCGTGCCAGCGTTGGCGGGACGATTACTTATTCATTTCTCATCGCTAATACCGGAACAGCCGTATTAAACACGACCTTGACGGAAACTGTACCGACAGGCTCCACCTTTATTCCCGGAAGCGTCATTGTCGGCGGGTCCTCAGTGCCAGGCGCCAATCCTAATACGGGAATTTCAGTAGGCACCGTAAACCCTGGTGCACAAATTACAGTCTCATTCCGGACGACAGTGGATTCGCTACCACCCGGGGGTGGATTAAACGATCAGGGCCTGCTCCAATACTCATATCAGTTGCAAGACGGAAGAACCCTGTCGGGCTCGCTTCTCTCCAATATTGTTTCCGTATCGATTTCTCTTCCCAACGTAGCAGTAACCAAGTCTGCGGGATTCACATCCGTTAGTGTTGGCGAAACGCTGACCTACAGCGTGAACGCCGTTAATAACGGAATTGACCCCATCACAAACACCGTAATTACCGATCCACTCCCCGGCAGCGTGTCATTTGTACCCGGAAGCGTAACCGTCGGTGGTTCACCTGTGAGCACAGCCGACCCAAGAAGTGGCATTCCAGTCGGCACCATTGGCGCAGGCGCATCCGTGCAGGTGTCCTATGCTGTGCTGGTCAATGCCGTTCCATCCGTGCAGCCGCTGCAAAACACAGCCAGTGTCAGCTTCACCAGTGGTGCTTTTACCGGAACATCCCAGACAAATACCGTCTCTGTGCCGGTTTATCAGCCTCGTATCAGTGTGGTCAAATCTGCAAATACAACAGCAGCTACGATAGGCGACACGATTCTGTACACATTGTTAGTCACGAACAGCGGCAACTATAATGCTTCTGTAACGCTGACAGATGCTATTCCTGCCGGGTCCACATTTATGGAGAACAGCGTGGTAATCAATGGCGTTAGTCAGCCTGGAGCCAGTCCAGCAGCAGGTATTTTCATCGGAACCGTGTCGCCGCAAAGCCCTATCACACTGACATTCCAAACTGTAGTGGCTACCCTTCCAACACCATCCCAACTGACAGACCAGGCCACCGCCGCCATTTCCTTTACGTTGCCCGATGGGCGAGTGCGAACAGATAGCACATCGTCCAACGTGTTATCCATTCCTGTGTCTGCGCCGAATGTGTCCATTTCGAAGACTGCAGACCGTTCCACCGCCATTCCGGGTGATTCGGTGTTATACACCCTGACCGTACTCAACAACGGAATCCAGACCGTGAGCAATGTGGTCGTTTCCGATCCTATCCCGGCCGGCTCTCAATTCACTGCCGGTAGCGTAACGCTGAATGGCTTCACAATAGCCAGTGGAGATCCGTCTTTAGGTATCGTAATTGGGAGCATTGCCGCTGGAGGGGGAGCTACAATCACTTTCAGGGTAACGGTATCCTCTCCATTAACAAGTTCTCCGCAGCTCACCAATCAATCGCGTGCCAGTTACACCAGCGGTGCTTTTTCAGGCGTATCAGTATCTAACCCGGTGACGGTAGCCGTCAATGCCCCAGTGCTAACTGTCAGTAAAACTGTAGATCCCATACAGGCAACGGTTGGCGATATCGTAACGTATTCCGTGGCGGTGACCAACAATGGTAACATTGCTGCTGCTGCCACATTGACAGACAATATTCCCGCAGGCTCAACACTGGTACCGAACAGTGTGGTCGTCAACGGTGTTCCTGTTCCCGGTGCCAGTCCGGAAGCAGGTCTGTCTATTGGCTCCATTGCACCTGGAGCCGCGACTCAAACAACTTTTCAGGTGGTGATTACTTCCGTGCCTTTACCTCCCCAACTCACCGACCAGGCGAATATCAGCTTTTCCTTTCAACCGCCGGATGGCCGGATTGTTAACGGCAATGTCTCGTCCAATATTGTCACAATTCCTGTATCGTCACCCAATGTGCAAGTAAGCAAAAGCGCTTCGGTAGCTGACGCCGTTCCTGGGGATACGATAACCTATACCATTACAGCTACCAATAGCGGAGTCCAAACCGTGACGGATGTTCGGGTAAACGATACGATACCGTCGGGCTCCACTTTTATTCCTGGCTCGGTTATTGTAAATGGAACGACATTGCCGTCAGCCAGCCCCTTAACGGGGATTCCAATCGGTTCCATCGCTGCTGGTGCGTCAACAACCGTCACCTTTTCCGTGTCTGTCAACAGCCTGCCTGACCCACCTCAGCTGAGTGATCAGGCTACAGTTTCTTTTACCAGCGGTACACTGAATTTCACATCACTCTCCAACACAGTTGTCGTCCCTGTTTACCAGCCTATTGTCAGTCTTGTTAAAACTGCAAATACGAGTCAAGCAACGGTAGGCGACACCGTAGTCTATACACTCACTGCTCAAAATACAGGTAATCTAGCAGCGACCGCCACCTTCACCGATGCCATTCCATCTGGTTCCTCCTTTATACCGAATAGCGTCACCGTGAACGGTCAGCCTGTTGCTGGAGCCAATCCCCAATCAGGGGTACTGGTCGGAAACATTGCAGCGGGGGCTTCTGTCGCTCTTACCTTTCAAGTGGTCATTAACGCTGTCCCTGCTGGCCTGGGTCTGTTAAATCAAGCTTCGGCCACATTCACCTTCCAGCCACCTGACGGTCGCACATTAAATGGAAGCGCACAATCGAATCCGGTGTTCATTCCCGTATCCAATCCGAATGTCACCGTGACCAAAACGGTCAATCAGACCTCTGTAGCCTTCGGCGATACCATTACGTATACCATTAACGCAGCAAATAGCGGCATTACACCCGTAACAGGGACGGTCTTTATCGACCCGATTGCGGATGGCACTACTTTTATACCTAACTCCGTACAAGTCAATGGTGTCACTATACCGGGAGCCAACATCGCCACAGGCGTATCCGTAGGCACTATCCCTGCTGCCAGCTCAGTAACGGTCACCTTCCAGGCAACGGTAACATCCTTGCCAGCGTCAGGTTTGTCAACGGATCAGGCAACGGTCTCCTTTAATTCCGGGGCTTTCGCAGGTCAATCCGCCTCGAATCAGGTCAGCCTGCCTGTATTTCAGCCAATCTTGAATGTGACCAATACCCTCAGTGCAGATCGTGCAACCGTAGGGAATACACTTGGCTTTTTCATCACTGTAACCAATACCGGCAACGCGCCCGCAGAAACGGTCGTGCTTGATCTGTTGTCCAGCTCGCTTAGTCTGAATCAAAATAGCGTACTGGTCAACGGTTCGCCCATTCCCGGAGCAGACCCGATTACAGGCATTAATATCGGTTCGGTCGCCCCAGGTGCGACGGTAACCGTCTCGTTTAGCGCCGTGGTCATATCAGTACCACCTGGCTCCATACTAACCAACCAGGCAACTGTGAGCTACACGTTCCAATTGCCCGATGGACGAACGCTGAGCGGAAGCGGAGCGGCCCTGCCTGTATCCATTCCGATCTCGTCACCGAATGTAACAGTCACGAAGGCAGCTGATGTGGCTGTCGCTGTCGTGGGTGATTCTGTCCCCTATGTCATAACTGCGTTCAATAACGGACTCGATCCTGTTACTAGCGTAATCGTCACGGATACCATTCCTTTTGGAACCGCCTTTGTCCCGGGCAGCGTTACAATTAATGGTACGCCTGTTGTTACAGCCAACCCACAAAACGGTATTCCTGTCGGAACGCTTGGAGCTGGTGGCGGAGCTACCATTCGCTTTTTGCTTAACGTACAATCTCTGCCGTCGCCAGCGTCCATTACCAATGAGGCGACCGTAAGCTTTACTTCAGGTGCATTTAATGGATTTTCGGTATCCAATCCCGTTACCATCCCTGTGTATCAACCGATCGTCACTGTAACTAAAAGCGCGGGAACGGGAAGAGCTACGGTTGGAGATACTGTAACCTATACATTCTCCGTTACAAACTCTGGAAACATCGGTGCAGATACCGTCCTTAGTGATCCCATCCCGGCTGGGGCTGCCTTTATCCCTAATAGTGTAGTGATCAATGGCACCGCCGCACCTGGCTCAGATCCAAGTGTTGGGATTCCATTAGGTATCATAGGTGCAGCTACGACCGTCACTCTGACCTTTCAGGCAGTCATTACCTCACTGCCCGCATCAGGTACATTGGTCAATCAGGCGACCGCAGCTTACAGCTATCAGCCTCCAGATGGTCGTGTCCTGACTGGAAGTGCAGTATCTCCGTCCGTGACCGTCTCGGTCTCTTCGCCAGATGTGGACGTTATCAAAACAGCATCCGCTACAGATGCCGTAGTCGGAGATACCATTACGTATACTGTGATTGCTACGAATAACGGAATCAGTCAAGTCGTCAATGCCGTTGTATCTGATCAGCTGCCGCCCGGCACCAGCTTTGTTCCGGGTAGCGTAACCGTAAATGGAACTTCTGTACCTGCTGCGTCACCAAGCTCCGGTATCCCTGTAGGCACCATTGCAGTAGGTGGTTCGGCAGCAGTTACATTCCAGGTCTCCGTCGTTAGTCTGCCGCAGCCGCCGCAAATAACCAATCAAGCGACCGTTAGCTTTACTTCAGGCGCGTTGACCACGTCTTCGCAATCCGATCCGGTTACCTTGCCTGTTTATCAGCCGATCATCGGCCTGACCAAAACCGTCAATACCGTCAACACACAGATCGGATCAACATTGGTCTATACCCTGACGCTAACTAATACCGGAAATATTGCCGTTATACCTGTGCTGTCAGATAACATCCCCGCAGGTTCTGAACTACTGCCTAACAGCGTAGTCGTTAACGGCATCCTTGTCCCGGGAGCTTCGCCAGTTACAGGCATAACGCTCGGATCACTGGCCCCTTCAGGCAGTATTACAGTGAGTTTCCAAACCATCGTCTCGTCTCTGCCAACTCCACCTATATTGACCGACCAAGGGCAAGCGGACTTTACCTACTCACCACCTGACGGTAGAGTACTGAGCGGTTCTGTCACATCGAATACAGTCAACGTTGCTGTGTCTGCACCTAATATTCAGGTAATTAAAACATCCAGCCTGGCAGCCGCTGTAGTCGGAGATACGATCAGATATACACTGAGCATCACGAATAGTGGCGTGGATTCAGTCACAGATACTGTTGTAACCGATACAATTCCTGCAGGTACCTCCTTCGTTCCGGGCAGTGTCCTAATCGACGGAGTAGCCTTCCCTAATGCCTCTCCGGTTGCTGGAATTGCCATCGGAAACGTCGCACCTGGAAATACATTCGTCGTCAGTTTCCAGACAACTGTCCAGTCTTTGCCGCAGCCACCACTGCTCTCAGATATTGCAGCCGTCACGTTTACTAGCGGAACGTTCACTGGCACTGCCTTTTCCGATCCACTCATCGTACCTGTGTTCCAACCGTTAATTGCAATTACTAAAGCATCCAGCACTCTTAACGCCTCCGTCGGCGATACACTGACCTACACGATTACAGCCGTGAATAGCGGCAATATTGCAGCAGCGCTTACCATCAGTGATAGCATCCCGGCCGGATCGACTTTCCTTGCCAACAGTGTCAGCATTGCTGGCAGTCCGCAACCTGGATTGTCCATCGAAACTGGCGTTCCAGTTGGATCCGTGTTGCCAGGCGGAACGGTATCCGTAACGTTCCAAACCATTATCAATACACTGCCTAATCCACAGGTACTGGTCGATCAGGCATCAGGCTCATTCACTTTCCAACCACCAGATGGCAGAACTGTATCCGGATCTGCGGTATCCAATTCAGTTAGTATCTCTGTATCCTCACCAGACGTTAGCATTGTCAAAGGAACGGCGGCTACCGACGCCATTATTGGCGATATCATCACCTACACACTGGCTGTCTCCAACAATGGGATCAGTACAGCCAATAATATAGTGGTTTCAGATATGATTGCGGCGGGAAGCTCCTTTGTAAATGGCAGTGTTACCATAAACGGAACTTCCTTCCCTGATGGAAATCCTGGATTTGGTATTGCCATCGGTACGCTCGCTCCAGGAGCTGTTACTACTGTTACGTTCCAGGTTCGAGTCGATTTCTTGCCCACACCGGCACAATTAAACAATCAGGCATCCGTTAGCTTTACCAGCGGGGCATTTACTGGTAGCTCAACATCTAATGTAATAACCATTCCGGTCTTCCAGCCGATCCTGACAGCAGTCAAAACAAGCAATACCAATAATGCCACAGTCGGAGACATCATCACTTACACGATTGTCGTATCCAACACGGGTAACATTGCAGCCTCAACTACTGTAAGTGACAATATTCCGGACGGCTCTGTATTCCTTCCGAACACAGTCTCGATTAACGGCATTGCAGCTCCCGGTGCAAGTCCGGTTTCCGGCATCCCGACTCCAGCCATACCACCAGGACAATCGGCAACCGTCACTTTCCAAGTGCTGGTATCTTCCATCCCTGCAACCGTATTACTGGTCGATCAGGCTGAGGTAGACTATCGCTTTAATGCACCAGATGGGCGAGAGGCAGGCGGTTTCCATTTATCCAACATTGTTGAGGTTGCCGTGTCACCGCTAGACATCACATTAAGTAAAAGCGTAAGCTCACCTTTCGCCACTACTGGCGATACCTTGACGTATGAACTCGTGATCCTCAACGAGGATACGAATACCGTGCAAGATGCCCGTTTGCTGGATACTTTGCCAGAGGACATCGAGTTTATTACAGGTTCAGTTCAGATTAATGGATCTACGGTGGTAGAAAGCGATCCCGGCACTGGCATATCTTTGCCACCGTTAGAAGCGAATACCAAGACTGTCATATCCTTTGATGTCCGTATCACAGCGACAGAACAGCCAGGACCACGTACGAACCAGGCGCGTTTGTTACTCTCAAATGGTGAAGAAGCGAGTGCCGTTTTGTCCAATGCTGTCACCATTGCCTTACTTCAGCCTGTGGTGAAACTGACGAAAATAGCCAGCACGGAGAGCGTACAGCCAGGCCAAAGCATCACCTATTCCATCGTCGCAGAAAATACGGGAAATATCGGTGCCTTTGGCTTGTTAACGGACTCATTGCCATCGGAGCTTTCTTTTGTTCCCGGCTCTGTTTCGGTTAATGGAATCCCTCAATATGGGGTCAGTCCAGGGCAAGGCATTGCCCTAGGTACCATCGCACCAGGAGAAAAAACGACTTCCGTCTTCTCCGCGCTTGTCGTTCGTGCCTCCGAGTCTGGCACACTGGTGAATCAAGCTTCACTGGCTTACTCCTACCAGCTGCCGGACGGACGAAGCACGAATCTGGTAACTGCTTCACCTTCTATCTCGGTTAAAGTAGCCCCTACTGCTAAAGGAGCCTTGTCAGCTGTGCTACGCACAACAGTATCTACTGTCGCATTAGGCGATGCTGTGCCTTATCAGCTGACTCTTGTTAATGATGCAGGCTCAGTCATTACCGATGTAGTGTTAGCCGATTACGTACCGATTGGAACCATCATAAACCCGGACAGCTTGAAAATTAACGGTTCTCCACCTGCTTCTAGCAAGCCAGGTGAACCATTATTTATCGGCAGCTTACAGGCGGGACAGACAATGGATGTATCCTACAGCGTGAACGTTCAGTCTCCGCCTCTCGGAGGACGTCTAAACAATAGCGTACGGCTCCATTATGCTGGCAATGAGGGTGCGAGCGAGGTTACCAGCAACACCGTGACTATAACTGTTTTTGATCCACAGCTTGCCGCAAGTATCTCTACGGAAAATACGGAGGCCATCGCAGGAGAAAGCCTTACTTATACGGTACTGCTCAACAACTTTGGCAACGTAACATCCGAAGTTACACTGCAAAATTTCATTCCTGCCGGGACTCTATTGATTCCTGACAGCATACAGTTGAACGGTCAATCACTGTTGGGAACCGATCCTGCTGTCGGTGTTAGTCTGGGGTCTGTGGAACCTGGACAGTCATTGACACTGACTTATCAAGTGACCGTATCGGAGACGCCTCCATCTGGCTACATCGTAAATCAAGCTGCCTTTGCCTACTCGTTTACGTTACCTGGAGGAAGAGTCGTATCAGGGACATTGACTACGAATACCGTTACCATCCCAGTTGTATTCCCACTGCTCGAATTAGTTAAAAAAGTGAATACCACGGATGCCTCTGTAGGAGACATACTCACCTTCACCATTCAGATTACAAACAAAGGAGGAATTCCAGCACAGTATCCGCTGTTCACAGACCCGTTGCCACATGGACTCATTTATGTACCCAACAGCCTAACTATCCAAGAAAAAGCACAGCCAGGCGCTAATCCCGCCGCAGGTATCACGCTTCCGGATATTGCACCAGGGGAGACGCTCACCCTTACGCTCCAGGCACAAATTCGTGAAGCACCAACAGAGGGAACATTCAGCAACCAAGCCACCATCGAATATACCTCACGTTGTAGTGGAGGAGAGACCATCCAGGAAACAACCCAAACCAACACCGTCGGCGTGACCGTTATTGCAGCCATCCCTAAACTTACACTTAGCTCCAGCGCTTTGCGTGTCGGGCAAGAAGATACCCTGTCCTTCACCGTCCATGTGGAAAACATCGGCAATACTCCGCTGGAAGAACTCTTGCTCACTGCACCATTTGCAGCCGAAGATTTCATTTTGTTGCGAACTGTCACCGTGAATTCTGTGCCGCTTCCGCATCCTAACCTGCTCCAAGATATTCCGTTAGGTCGGCTTGACCCAGACCACAAAGCCGTTATCGTCTTTTCTTTCGACATCGAATCTGCGCTCCGCGCGTATCTGATCGCCCAGGTCATCCTGCGCTATCAATTCCGCTATCCAGACGGAAGCGTAGAGAAACAATCTGCCTCCTCCAATACCATTTTTGTGGAGATGGCTGACTTTGATGGTTCTCTAGAGTAAATGTTCTATTGTGTCGAGCTCCTTACCACTGGGTAAGGGGCTTTTTTATGTAATTAGAAAACATAAAAAAGCCCTGGAATATTTTCCAGGGCAGTTGCTAGCGCGTTATCCATTGCTAACCATCTTACCAATTATGTAGGTCGGCTATGCCGGGGATGATTATAATTTGGTTACGTTAGCGGCTTGTGGTCCACGTGCGCCTTCGACAATGTCGAACTCCACGTCTTGTCCTTCTTCAAGTGTTTTGAAGCCTTCTGTTTGAATTGCGGAAAAATGTACAAATACGTCGCCGCCGTCAGACGTTTCAATGAAACCATAACCTTTTTCTGCGTTAAACCATTTTACTTTACCTTGCATGCACTAACATTCCCTTCGTCATCAAATGAAGTGAAGCTCTCGCCCACATTTCCGACTATACCACCCAAAGTTATCCATTGTCAATTGGAATTGATAATGTTTTCATGTATAGTTATTCCATATATAATACAATGGGTAAATAGTCAACAACTTTGTTCATTGAAACACTAGAACTTGAACTAAAAGTAGACTTACTAATCATGTTTTAAACTACATTTTAGTGCCTGAAACAATAAATTGATAGTTTTTTTGTATAGGACCTTTCTTTTCGCTTAAACTCAATTAGTGGCTTTCTAAATGTTAAAAAGCTCTCGTCCACACCATATAACGTGTTGGGCGAGAGCTATTTAAATTTATTTCCTACGATCCATCAGAAAGCTATCAGGCGTATAGTTAGATTCATAAGCATTACGTTGCGATTTGGCCATATTTCGCTGGACAAGCCAATTTTGGGCTTCCTGTTTCAGCGATTGCATGTGCTGATCAATTATTGCATCGTGGCTTAGAATAGACTCTAATTTCTGTTTTTGCTCCGCTGTCATAGGCGTATTTTTCAAGACACTCAGCAGTTTATCCACCTTCATCTGACGAACTTCGACAAAAATCTCAACTTCCTCGTAATTTGTCTCATTCAGTCGAAGTATGAATTGTTGGGTTAATTGCTCTAATTGAGATAAAGCGTCATTTATCATAGCTTACTGTTCCGTTGACAATGACATACCTGCCGTTAGCTTGTTCACTGCAATCCAAGTTTCACGCAATTCTTGCAGGTAACCCAGAACTTCCTCACCTGACTCAATCTTTTTCTTGATATTGGTTTGAATCAATAAATAGTTCATATATTCATATAAAGCATATAAATTTTTGGAAATATCATACGAGTAGTTTAACGTAGACATTAACTCACTAATAATGCTTTGGGCTTTACCCAGGTTTATGTTTGCTTTAGCAATATCATTGGATGATATTCCATCAAGACCGGCCTTTACGAACCGAATGGCACCATCATATAACATAATAATGAGCTGCCCCGGGGTAGAGGTCTGTACCGAAGACTGTTTATATTTTTCATAAGGAGATGAGATCAAACGAATCACCCTTTTCTAGACTATTGTAAAAAGCTTGTCAAACTGGAAGACTGCGACTGATACTTGCTCATAGCCGATTCCATGGCTGAGAACTGCTTGTAATAACGAGTCTCAGCATCTTTAAGCCGGCTTGATAAATCTGTAATACGGCGATTATAGCCTTTTAATTGATCTCCCATTATGCTTTCTGTTTTAAAGGTCATGCTGCCATTTGTATCAAATTTTGATGTACCTGCTTTTTTTACAAACATGTTTAACGTAGTATCAAGCTTACTTCTTAATTCGCTAAAGAGAGGCTTGCTGTTTACAACATCAGACGACCCTTTGAATATATTCATAACCTTATCCGGATTTGTCGTCAAAGCAGCTTTCAGCTTCTCTTCATTAATTTGTAATTTACCATTTTCGAAATATTGACCTGTAGTAATACCAACCGAACTTAAATCTCCTAATTTACTGGAAATAACCATACGCATAGAAGACACAGCAGAACTTAAAATGGAGTCATTTTTAAGAAGACCACTTTTCGCCTTTTCTTCCCACTGCTTAATTTCATCTTCCTTCATGTCTTTCCTTTGATCGGCTGTCAGTGGAGGAAAATCGCGATACTTTTGTTCACTTAGTTTCGTATTAAATGTACTTAATAGGTCATTATAAGTATCCACAAAAGATTTAATGGTCTCCATAGCTTTTGTTGGATCTGATTGGGTTGTAATTTTAGCCGGTTCAGTGCTTCCCGTGGTCTCTAACAGAGTCAGTGACACTCCATTAACGACAAGGGAGTTGTTATCAGGATTATAAGTTTTAGAACTCGAATCTGCAGTATTCGTTACTATAACTTCCCCTTTTTCAGCCGCCTTTACATCTGTAGAACTAATTTGGAATAAATCCATAAGCGTACTGCTTTTAACCTGCTTATCAGCACCAGTTAATTTAATATTATTGCTATCCCCATAATCTTTAGCTGTAATGGAGAACTTACCACTGATTTCATCAAAAGTCGCTGTTACATTCGCCCCTTCTGAGTTGATGCGGCCCATAACTGCAGATATTGTATCGGTTTTAAGAAAAGTGATTGTTTTGTCATTGATATTTAACTCATAAGTATCTGACGCACTGCCACCTGCAATTTGCTCCAATGTAGTATTTTTAGTAGCATCTGCCGTACTGCTTCCAGCAGTACGTAGGCCTGTAGAGGTCTGCATATTGGACTTTGTAGCTAGCTTGTTAACGACTATAGACATAGGTGTAGAGCTAGCATCAGCATTAGCTTCCGCTTTAATAGCCGTTGTATTACCCGTTAGCGTTGCTTTCTGAGTGTTCAATTTGTCAGACTTAGTCATTAAATCACGCAACTTATCGCTAAACTGAACGATCTTAGTATTTAATTCACGGTAACTATCACGCGTCCACTCTAATGTCTGCTTCTGCTGGTTCAGCTTATTCAATGGAGACTTCTTCGCGGTCATTAACGAGGTGACCATACTATCTATATCCATTCCTGAAAAACCATTTATACGCATCTAATTGCCTCCTTATACTTTTTCATCTATGAGAATTCCTGCAATCTCCATCATCTTTGCTACTAAATCAAGCGTCTTTTCAGGAGGAATCTCCCGAATCAATTCTCCTGTGTCTTTATTGAGAACTTTGACCAAGATCTGATGTGTTTTTTCATGCACACTCATTTCCAACGTGGTTGTAGGTCCCTGAAGAGCTTTGACTGCGCGATCTATAGCACGAATAAGTTGCTCTTCTCCAAGAGGAATAGCAACCCCCTGCTGCTCCAATTTAGTTAAAGCTAACCCACTTTTTATAGCAGTTACTAATGATTCAGTTGTTTTGTTACTAGTAGTGAAACCTTCACTACTTTGAGACACACCGTTCGCCTGTCCATTCATCTGATTCGTTGAAACCGAAAATTGTAGATTCATTCTTCCAACCTCCGATGGCCTATTTATTATTTTATCGGTTGTTTAGAGCATATTGTGAAGAATAAAAATAGAGTTCCGAGATACGTACCATAGAAAAACAAAGAATATTTCCCATAACAGAAGCAAGGGATCAGAAATACAAAAGATCCTAAAATAGTTAAAGTAAAACAGTTCCTTTTCACTTAAAAAATGATTGGGTCAGAAAAACTCCACAGGAGCTTACTTTCCCAATCTCCAAAAATCATCTGAATTGCACTTTTCTGTGTTCAGATAACAAAACTCCTTTTATAGACTCAACTCGGATGAGTCAACTCGATTCTTTAATATAAATTGGATATCTTCATCATTGTATACTTTTCTCCACGATTTGCTTACACTATCAAACATTTTGATGATCTTCCCTGGGTTCCCGGCTACAACACTGTAATCAGGTACATCTTTATTAATAAAAGAGTTTGCCGCCACTATGGACCCTTTACCTACTCGGACATTTCCAACAATAACGCTGTTAATTCCTAACCATGATCCTTCACCGATTGAAACTTCGTTCGTTTCGGAAGATACCCCTTGATGCATAATAGGGATTGCAATATTTTCATATGCATGTCCACAATCTGCAATGTATACATTAGCACCAATCAGGACATTTTGTTCAATATGCGCTCTATTGGAAACCGAAATAGTAAAGTTTTTTCCAATCTGGCAACCATCATCAATGATAATTCCAGTTTTTTTTTTATAGTTTTGATTAATAACTATATTTAACCAACAATCTTTTCTAATCATGACATTATTGCCAATAGAAATTCTTTCAGCACCAATAATCTCACACCCTTCTCCAATAGATACATTTTCACCCAATTTATAAAATGCAGGTCTTTTTAAAGTTTCTGCGATTTGGTTATAGTCTGATGATCTTTTAGTTTTTTTTTGCATACTGCAATTATATACATTGGCTGCGCATTCTTCACATCTTTAAGTGAGATCAACTCGTGTTTTTCAGTTTGTTCGACTACTTTGTCAGGTGCAAATCCCCTATTGAGCTGACGGGCTTCTCTCATAACATGATAGTAGTAACTATCATGGTCATTGATATAGCTTTGACCAAAAATATCCAATATATCATACTCGTTCATTAATTCACCGATAAACTCCGTTATGTTATATTCAAAACAGTGGTGTTGATTCAAGGGTTGTTCTTCAAAGTAGTTACCGGGGTTGGTAATAGAGCGATTAGGAGTCGATACTAGGAACAGGCCTTCTTCCTTAAGTAATCTGGCAGATTCCTTAATCCAATCGGCTCCATTAGCAATGTGCTCTATGGTTTCAAAAGAAACGACCATATCGAAGGTCTCATCTTTAAATGGTAATTTATTCACATCACCATACATAAAGTTGATATTGTCAGCATGATAAGTCCTTTTTGCATTGTTCACACTATCTTGATCAATGTCCACACCCACAACCATTGCTGCTCCAGCAGATTTCATCATTTTTGAGCCATATCCCGCTCCACATGCAGCATCAAGTATTATTTTATCTTTAGAATATTCACAAGCTAATTCATATCTGCGCAAATGTTCTTCGAGCACATTGTTAAAGTTGTCTTTTACATCTTGATTAATGACCAAACGTTCTCCTGTAAATTTGATATCATTCTGCTCCATGTTCAAAATACTTTGAGAACCGCTTTTTTTCTCTACGGCAATTGCATTCGTTAATTCTTTCATTAGAGCCAAAGTATCATCACTATTGTCCTGTATTTTTTTGGCATAGTCTAAGGCAAGGTCTATTTCGCCGAAATGAGATAGAATGCTACTTAAATTAAATAAGGTCCCCTTATGAAAAGGGTCGATTTCAAGAGATGTTTGAAGTAAAGGTATTATATGGTCAAACATACCATTGTTGAAACCTTCAACAGCTAGATAGTTTAGAATATCTATTTTATTAGTTATTTCATTTGAAATAGTGTTAAGGACTTTTTCTAATACATCATTTTTTTGTATGTCACTGAGTAATTTCGCAACATTATCTTCTGTTATTAACCCATTATCAAGTTCCAACAGAATATTAATCAATTCTTCTTGTTCAGCTAACGTCATAAGGAAACCTGCTCTCTATAAGTTTTCATGCAATGCAAAGACTATTATCAAACATTGACCCTTTGAAAGGAGGTTTCTAGAAACCTATTCAGATTCTGAGTAATTTTCAAATGATAATTAACTGAATCAGAATAAACGTAAACAATGATAACAGTAGACATCTTAAATATTTATGTGACTCTTTCTTACATATAGTGAAAATGATTCTATAACAGTTGCAATTTCTTTCTGCCATACTTCTTTTAAGGACTGAACTACTGAAGTTGTATATCTGTAACTTACTTTGTTACTAATAATTCAACAAGATTGTATTAACTTAATAAGTTTAGCGGTCTCTTGGTCGTAATCTTCAATTTGTCGAAGATAGTGCAATGATAAATTATTATCACCAGCCTTATGCAGTAAAAACCCTATATTGTATAAAGTTTCTTTATCAAGTTTATTTAATTCATACGAGGCATAAAACAGAGGAAAGACATGGTCAAATAATTCGGCCTTATATAGTGCTGTTCCCAATATGTTATACATCGTTTGCTTATTTATAATCACTGACTTTTCTATCTCTTTAATGATATCTACGTAAGTTATGTTATTCATAGTAATCAAATTTATAAATTCATTTAGAAGCCCTTTCGGATAATTTTCGTCCTCCAATCTAAAGAGGATTTTTTGCAATATATCATTATCATTGTTATTAAAAGCCTTTACAACATATTGATGAGCCTTGTACTGTTCTACCGATTGGTTCCCTAATTTATTCAAATCCTCAATATAACTTTGATCTAAATCAGAAATTGGTAGCATAATACTTTGATATTCCATATGTTCAAATCCTGCTTCCGTGAACATCTTATCAATTTCACGGAGGCTAAAAAATCTAATATGAGAGTGGGCCAGTAAACCATTATTTGTATAACTCCACTGACCATTTAACATAGATTTAATAATGCTATAGTGCATTACGTTATAAATACTAGCTAAGATCTTCCCGTTCTGTTTTAGCTGCATTTTTAATTTTTTCAAAAAGCCCCATGGATCTCTTAACTCTTCGAATGTATTTGAAAGAATAATATAGTCAAAATAATTTTCAGAATAATTCAATGCCTCTTCGACACCTGCAACCCGAACTTCTGCAATTTCACGTGCAAAAGCTGCCGCAAACTCATTTGCCTCTAATCCAAATAATTCTACGTTTTCAATCTTATTTTTAATTTCTAAAAGAGTTCCGCCACACCCACAGTTCACTTCTAAAACTCTAATAATATGTCCATCTTTTGGCTGCTCTATAAAATTGCTTAATTCACGCCTTATATTACTCAGATCCTCAGATTTAAAATTCCATTTTTCCTTAAACTTACACTTATTTTTTTCCAACAGTTTTTTATACGACCCATTAACCTCTCCAAAAGATATAGAACCGTAATGGTGAATAAATACATCCTTACATAAAATCAACTTATATCCAGATTGAATAATCCTACAAGAATAATCATCATCCTCATAATTACCTGGTGTAAACATTTCGTCCAATAAACCTACTTTGTCAACCACTTCCCGTTTAATCACCATGCAGAACCCAATGAGTCTTAGCCTTTGCTCCCATTTAATATGATCAGGGCGGTTATACCGAGTTGCAAAAGCTAACATTTCGCTTTTTGATTGATAAAAAACAGGTATAGCTTGATAATTAGACGCACTATTGGTGACAGGACCGACTGCTCCAGTATTCTCAGAACTGTATAGAGCATTTAGTAAAATATCTAGCCATCCTGGTGTTACCACCACATCATTATTTAAAAGAACAATATTGTCTCCTTGTGCAACATCAATACCTTGATTGCAGCCCTTAGGAAATCCTAAATTATTTTCATTACAAATATCAAAAATATCTTCCTGACTTTGAATCCATTCTTTTGTCCCATCATTTGACGCATTATCGACCACAATAATCTCATAAGTACCTTGATCTGTATAATCGCGAATACTTTCTATGCATTCTTTTGTATATTCTAATTTATTATACGTTAATATTATGATGCTACTTAGCACCTCATCACTTCCTCCAAGTAAAGTTTATAAAAATCGTATACTGTGTCAAGTTGAAAGATCTATAGCCTAAGTTCTATAGTTGTGTAACAAATAAATATTTTTTTAAAAAATTGAATGTCTGATTAAAAATAATAAATAAATTTTTTAAGTTTTAAGTGAATCTCTTAAAATCCTCATTCTAAAACCCACAAACAGAGAGGAAAACTTTTTTTTATGCTTTCCTTTAAAATGTACTGATTTTCTTTATCGTCTAATTTCTCAAATAGCATGTAGCACCTTTCATATGAACTATACTCAGGGCAAAGCTCCAATAGTTTACTATAAAAAAGCTGTGCATCCTCTAAGTAGTTCAGCTTATAACACATATCTCCCAGTAATTGTATTACTTTTATATTATTAGCATTAGTTTTGAATAGTTTAATAAGTAAGTCAATAGCCACTTCATAAAAGCCGTATTTAATTATCTTCTCTATTACACTACAGTTAAAATTTATAGAACCTAGCTCGGCATAATTGAGAACACACTGAAAAACTTCATATTCTTGTAATACAAGTAAATTCTCAATTATCTTCGCCAAAATATTCTCTATATAACTCGAAAATTTCAAATTTCTTAATTCTTCATTTAGAATTATAGATCGGAGCATTTTTGTCTCTCTCATGCTTAAGTTTAGATAAGAGAGTGATAATTCAAATAGCTCCAAGTCTTTCAAAATAAACGCAAGTAACAAGATATCTTCGCCATTTTCACGAGTAATTTCTACCATTTTAGTCCATAATAATTTTGCTTTTTCATATTGTTTATCGTATTGGGTAGCCACTGCGCTTATTTTTTCTTCAACTTTAATTTCATATTCACTTAAATACCTATTCAAAATAGGATGTCTCATTATATAAAGTATCTCAATTAAAAGTTGAAGTTCTTCGACTTTTGACATTTTATATATCTGACTAAAATTTTGGTAGACGTCCTCAAGTGGAATGTTGGCCATTGTAACAATTTGAAAGTACTTTGATATTCCTACGGCAAAGCTTTTACTATCACGTACAGCATCTATAATATGTTCGTAACTTTCTGATATACGGTAGCTCTTCTCATATACCTCAGCAAGCCTAAAATGTGACATATAACCACCATTACCTTCAGTAATGGTTATTCCTTGATCTCCGAGACTAAGACAAGTTTCAAAAGTTTTGGCGGCATCTCTTAAATAACCGAGCTCCAAAAAAAGAAGAGCTTGAGTATGCCGTAAATCAGTTTCATTTGGAAACAAAATAGCTGCATCATTAATTATCTTTAGTGCTTCTTGTTCACGCTTTAAACTAACTAAGCAATTAGTTAAATTCATCAAAAGATCAGGCATAATAGTTAGATTTTTACTCAAAGGATATGCATTTTGAAAGTAATGAATTGCCTTTTCATATTCTTCGACCCATTTGTAAGTTCTACCCATGTTAAATAAATTATAAGCATTCGGGTTTTCCTGTACTTCCCGCAACATGAGGGGAAGATTTCTTTTCTTTTTGTCTCGATCTTCCATCATATCATCGGTATAACCAGTATGTTGCAATGCTGAATTACCAAAGTCATTTGTAAAAACTTTGTCCTCAACTAATATATTTAAATGCTCATGGAGACGATTTTGAAAAAACAACCCTTTATTATTTGCAAAAAGCCGTACAGCAATATGAGTTATTTTTCGCCCTTGTGATAAAATATTATGAATTTTCAAAAAATACCAATCTTTTCCCGTAGAGATATCATCTTGCAGGTTCGAATCTTCTTCCAAATATTCATCTGCATCCATCACCAAAATATAATCAGTGGTAGCATATTTAATAGATTCATTTCTGGCAGCTGAAAAGTCATCAACCCATTTGAAACTGTACACATCATTAGTATATTCTTTAGCAATACTTAAAGTATTATCAGTTGAGCCAGTATCTACGATAATAATTTGATTTACTTTGTTCTTGACACTGTCCAAGCACCGTCTTAAGAATTGTTCTTCATTTTTCACTATCATACATAACGCTATTGTTTTAGACATAAGTTTAGGTTTTCCTTTCACCACTAAATAAATGCTATTACTCTTTATATCGGTTATATATTAGAGAGTAGTTAGTGCCGAAAAGAGGAATTATAAGGAATTACAAGGAATCCCCAAAAAAAAGCCCTCGCCTATTTAGGCGAGGGCTTTTAATACTTTAAGGAATATATTAATCTTAGCGAAGCAATTGAAGTACAGCTTGTGGTTGTTGGTTAGCTTGAGCCAACATCGCTTGGGAAGCTTGAGCAAGGATGTTGTTTTTCGTTTGGTTCATCATTTCTTTTGCCATATCTACGTCACGTACGCGGGATTCAGCAGCAGACAGATTCTCGGAAGTGGTTCCCAGATTGTTAATTGTGTGTTCCAAACGGTTTTGGTTTGCACCCAGTTTAGCGCGCTCAGAGGAAACTGATGCAATAGCAGTATCCAAGGATGCAATCGCTGCATTCGCACCTGTTTGAGTAGAAATATCAACTGTATTAATTGCCAATGATGTAGCACCCATGTTATTGATTGACAATGTAATTGCTTGGCCTGCGTTAGCACCAATGTGGAACACTGCGTTACTAACGCCAGCTCCATCCAACAATTTCTTAGTATTGAACTCAGTATCTGTGGAGATACGTGTTACTTCTTTAGTCAACTCAACAACTTCTTTTTGAAGCTCAGCACGATCAGCATTTGTATTCGTATCATTCGCGGATTGTACAGACAATTCACGAACACGTTGCAGAATGCTGTGTGTTTCGTTCAGTGCGCCTTCAGCTGTTTGGATCAAAGAAATGCCATCTTGAGCATTTTTGGAAGCCATATCCAAACCACGGATTTGACCACGCATTTTTTCGGAAATTGCCAAACCAGCAGCATCGTCACCAGCACGGTTAATACGAAGACCGGAAGACAGCTTTTCGATTGCTTTGTTTGTGTTAGTAGTGTTTGTGTTCAATTGACGGTGAGTGTTCATTGCAGCAATATTGTGATTGATAATCATTTTAAATTTCCTCCCTGAAGGTAAATGTCCCACATCCATGTGGTTTATTGTTGTTACAGCTATTCGTTGAAGTCGGCCGCCCCTCCGTAATAGCTTGTACTATATATATCGACATTCTCGTCGATCTTTTAATAGCATTTTAGGATTTTTTTTATTTTTCGTTATTTTTATTTATCATCTTGCGCAAAGCATCCAAATTTGACTGCGTATGGGCAGCAGATTCACGATTAGACTCTTGAATGGATAAATAGATTTCTTTGCGAAAGATGTCCATCTGTTTGGGAGCCGAAATCCCTATACGCACTGTATCTCCCTCTACTCCGAGCACCGTCACCTCAATGTGATCCTGAATGATAATAGACTCGCCTTTCTTACGCGAAAGTACCAGCATGATTATTCACCTTCCTTTGAACGGATGGTTTCGTCTTCCTTAGTGGGTTGCAGTGAATGCTTGGTCGAATACGGGGACTGGTGCAAAACAACCTGCTTGGCTTGCCTATTATCAGGATTGAAAACCAAAGGTGCCAATAGATTGATCGTCGAGTTCTCTACCTGCTCATGTAATGTTAATATGCTGCGAACGACTAAATTAGATTCAATCTCCAGTTCTTCCGTTTCACTATCAGGGAGTTCGAACTCGTATTCAGGATGAAAAATAAATGGGTCCACTAAGACAAAAGATAGTTCCTTCTGCTGAAGGGACTGGAGATAGTAAAAGGGAGCCTCATCATGATCAAGCAACACAAATTCGGTCGTCTCCTCAAATCCCGGAATTCCCTTTTCAAAACGATATACTTCTTTTTCATTTACTTCAATGTCACCCCAAATAGATGTGGATATAATCACTAATATTCCTCCAATATTTAATCAGATATATACATTTTATTATAAAAAAAAGGCTATAGACGGCTTGAACAACCTCTATAACCTTAACTTATTTTACATCGCGACATCAATTTCAGGTGGAATATAGGCCACTGATGGATACTGCTGCATATAAATCTCCAGTTTCCCCCGGGTATACTCAATCTCTGGACGATTAACGGTCACATGCATTTCCGATACAGCAGGTGTATATGTAATATCAGGTGCCCGCGTTTCAACACGAATATCGACATTATCCATAGATGCTGGACCCCTAAATTCAGGAAGCACATGCGTTTCTGTATCCTCTCCAAAAACATTGGCTACAGTATTCCCAGGAATGTGAATATCCGCCATCCGATTACCTTGCTCCACTTTATGCGCAATAGCTTGTAGAAATATCTGCGGCAACCCTGAATAAATTCGATTATTCATCTCAAGGTAATTGCCCCCGTTATAGGCAGAGAAGGCTGCACTTTGATCTATGGTCAGCTGTGGCTTATATTGGTGAATTTCCAGTTGAGCACGTCGTGTCGTTAATTCCATATCTGCCGAGGGCTGTCGAATCGAATACTGCCCAGGGTCTGCGTCAATATGCAGGATAGCCGGAGTTTGCCGGATCTGAAGTGTCGGAATGATGGCCATTTCTCCCCCTCCTTAGACTATCTCAAGAAATCAACTAATGATGAGGATATTATTTTAGCTCCAGCTGACAAAGAAGCATTGTAAATATTCTCTTGGATCTTGGAATTCATTAAAAGCTCAGCGTAATCCGCATCCTCCGTTTTAGACTGCAAGTCCGTTAAGTTTACTTCCAGATCGCTCAATCGGCTTTGCATTAACTCCACACGGTTGGATTTAGCTCCCATTTCCGACCGGACTTTCAGCATTTTATCCACACGTGAATCAATATTAGCTAATTGATCCCCACTCGCTTTAATATCACCACTTGCCAAAGCTGCAGATAGCTGATTAAAAATTGTAAATAAATTATCGGCATCCGTGCTTGTTCCTACGACTTCATTACCAGTAACGTTAATGGGCAAAGCTACATTTTCACCCACTATAAAATTAACATTTCCTGTATCCGTAGCAATGGATGCTGCGCCAGACGTATCATGCGTATTATCAGCATTCAAAGGGAGATCATAAGGCTTTTTGTCATAGGTCTGACCATTGAATATATATTTCCCGTTCAATTGGCTGTTCACAACATCAATCATTTGTTCCTTAAGCTGGCCAATTTCTTTGTTGATACTGTCCAGCGCAGATTGTGGGTTAGTTCCCGTAGAGGCTTGTACTGTTAGTTCACGTACTCTTTGCATAATTTGGCCTGCCTGATCCATGACCGTATCATTAAAATCAAGCCAAGACACTGCGCTGTCCACATTCCGTTGGTATTGTTCATTTGAAGACAATTCAGATCTGTACCTTAAGGAATACGTAATCCCTACAGGATCATCAGAGGGCTTGTTCAGCTTACGTCCGGTAGCCATCTGGTTCTGCGTATTATTCATACGCTCAGAATTTCGATTCAAATTCAGCAAAAGCTGTGAGCTTAGCATATTGTTAGTAACTCGCATAATTATATCCCTCCGTAATTAAATACCCTTGTATACAGACTAAGATATTTAATCCCCATTCTTATCTTCCAACTACACCTGTGGAGTTAATTAATTTATCCAATAATTGATCGAATGTGGTCATAAACCGAGCAGCGGCGCTGTAGGCATGCTGAAACTTGATCATATTGGACATTTCTTCATCCAGTGAAACACCACTCACAGACTGGCGCATAGTTTCAACCTGAGATACGAGGGCTGTCGAGTTTTGTGTCTGTCTTGTTGCCTCTTGAGCCTCTATACCCAACTGACCAACCATAGAACTGAAAAAGCTATCAATAGTAGCCTTGTTCCCTGTAGAAACAGAAGTGAAATTATTTAATTTCAAATTGGACATGAGGGATGCCAATGTATTATTGCCTTTAACCAATTCCTCAGTAGGAGCAGTGCCTGTTACACGAAGGGATGCTGCAATGGCGTTAGGATTATCTACTATAGCAGTATTTAACGTAATGTTGCCTGCCGTTATCGTCCCGCCATTATTTGAAGCTACAAAAAAAGGTTTACCTGCAACCATATTACCGTTAGCATCTTTTTCCTCTTGGGTATAACCCAATTGATGCAAACCATTAAGACCTTTAACCGTAACTGTTAAATCCGATTGAAGTGTGCGATTGGTCCCTGTATAAGTCACTCCGTTCAGTACAGTGCCTTCTGGCAATACTGAGCCTTTAGGTAGCGTTACAGAAATATCACCGTTTGCCAATGTATCAGCAAGGTTATCCATTTGTGCAGTATAATCTGCTACAAATTGATCTCTGGAAATGATCATTCCATGGACTTCGCCTCCTTGCAAATCATTGGAAGCAAAAGCAGCTTGTAAAAAAGCGCCGTTAATTCCAGTAGTCGGTGCAAACCCAGTTACTAATGCTTGACCACCCATATTAACGTTGTAGCCTTGATCAGTATCAGTTACCGTTACATTAACGATCTTCGAAATTTTATCGACGATCAAATCACGCTGGTCACGAAGATCATTAGCGTTATCTCCCAAGCCTTCAATTTTAGTAATTGATTGATTCAGGTCCGCTATGGAATTCACATAACTTTGTAGCTCGCTAGACTTAGCCTCCACATTTGAGGTTAAATCGGCAGATAGATTGCTTAACTGTTTACTCATATGATTCATTGCATCAGTCAACGCAAGCGCATTTTCTTTAACAATAGTTCGTGCGGTTACACTTTCTGGGTCTTTACTTAAATCAGACCAAGATTTATAAAAGTTATCCAAAACCTTGCGAATCCCTGTATCGGACGGCTCATTCATAATCTGTTGTAGCTTATCAAGTGTGTTACTCCGAATCGTCCAACTACCCAGCTCAGTATTTTCTCCACGATACTGACTGTCCAAGAACTTCTCACGAATGCGTTCAATAGCATCAAATTCAACACCTGTTCCCAACTGACCAGGCACATTAGAACGGTTAATACCATATGCCTCCATAGGTATAGAAGCTCTCATCTTAACCGTTTGCCGTGTATAGCCTTCTGTGTTGGCATTAGCTATATTGTGTCCTGTTGTATTTAAAGCTGCCGTTTGTGTAAAAAGGCTTCTTTTAGCTGTTTCTATGGAATGAAATGTGGATGGCACTCTATTTTCCTCCTCGGATCAAGCCTTAGTGTCGAACAATCCAGGTCGTGCAAGTTGATTACTTTTCTGATCTGGATGCATATAAGTCATCTCCTGATTAGGACGACCTACAAGTAGATCTAACGAGTAATCAATAAACACCAACGATTGCTCGATGAGCTTTTGATTGATTGCATTAATTTCCTTTAATTCTGAGAGAGTGTGGGATAAGCGGCTCTGGACACTGAGGAGTTTGTTCTTATCTTCAGGATCAAATACAAGACGTGCCAGCTCGGTTATAGTCAAATTAAGCTGAGACTTAATACCACGTTCACGAAGAAGCTCATACGAAATCTCCATACGAGCTTCCTCTAGCTGTTCCACCTGTTTAAGGAGTCTGGATTCCTGGTTCAGATGCTGAACCAGGCTATCCATATCATTTTCCATAACAATCTTTTTTTTGCTTTTTGCTAGTTCTAACAAGATAAGATGCTTTTGGTCTAGCTGTTCCAGCACATCAATCAATCGATCTAAAGGCATATTCCTTCACCTAGCTTTCAGAAGACTGCTTGAAGTAAGGTAACAGCTTCTCTGCAATTTTATCGGCATCCACACGATAGGTACCAGAAGCTACTTGCTGCTTAAGCTCCTGAATTTTCTTAACGCGGTCTGCATCACTGCTGCGGTTCAGCATTTCCATTGCTTCCGGAGAAATGGAAACCTCGTCCTTGCGGCGGGATTTCTTTTGTTCCTCTTGGCGCCCTGTTTCAATATTGCGCTGATATGGATTAATAGCTCCGATGCGGTTGGTCTCGTTAATTTTCATAACTTCCACCTTCCTTAGTTATTTGATATGGTCAGAATGTATCAGACGACATAGCGTCGAGCATGGTTCGTATTATGCCTCACTTCTTTATTTTGTGCATGGTTGCTAAAAATAAAAAAACCGATAAGCTCTATAAAGATTATCGGCGGTATTTGAAACTTTTTGAATAGCTGAATGTGTTTTTAATTCCCCTGTACTACTTTCCACGAAGTTTATCAATCGCGCTGTAGGTACCTGAGCCCATATTATTACTTTGATCCTGATTACTACTTTCGCGTACAGCCTGATGCAGGTCTTTAGTCAGACGTGTTCGACAAGAATCGCACATATGCCCTGCACGAATCGGTATCCCGCATACCTCGCAAGGATACGTCATATTGGGCGCATTAGCAATGGAAATACGTCCCTCACGTATAAATGTCGTGATTTGCTTTACGGATACCTCAGTAGCCTCCGAAAGCTCGTGCATATGAATGCCCTTATTTTCACGTATATGTTTGACACAGCGTTCGTATTCAATTTCAATTTCTTTAATACAGTTCTGGCAGATTCCCCTGACGTTCATAATAAACAGCTTTCCACATCGAGGACAGTTATCCAAATTCATCCTCTGTAGCGCCCCTTTCCAATTTCCGATCTTTAAAAGACTTTTATCCTTACATTACCTTATAATGAAGAGCCTCGTCTAGCAAATATTTCAAAAAGAGATTTTCAGATTTTACACAATTGCACATCTTATAAGTTATCATATTAAAAGTATAAGAGAGAATGACCCATCAGCAAAAGTTTCTCTACATCTATATGCATCAATATGCAATGACATAAAAATAAAGAAAGCCCATGAAAGCTAATGTTCAGCCTATTGCATGTGTCTATTTATCGTCAAACATTGCTCCGTACTTTAGATAGAAAATAAAATAAGCGCCATTCCAGTTGTTTTCGGGAATAGCGCTTCATTATACAATTAAAATAGCTATATGAATATGAGTAACTGTAGAAATTAATTATTAAGATGAGGGAAAAACCGGGCGAAACAATCCTCAGAAGAATTCATGTTCACCTGTGCCCCGAATGACACCAAGAAAGTCCTGTAAATCCGGGGGAACGGCGCCCATACGAATGCTCCGCACATGGAGTGTGGGTATTCATAAATCTCATGGACCTAACATCATCTCAACTTATAACCTATCTGAAATCAAGCTAGATGCACCAGTGGAAATTTGCAACCCAAAAAACAAGCTATTTCACAAATAATTATTCAAAAAAGCATTGTTTTAATAGTGGCCTTCCCGTATACTATAGTCAAACGCTTGGTTTAAAAAACATACTTCATTATACATTTATAATGATAATTATTTATTTGTTTTTGTTTGCGGTACTTGCAGTTCTTGGCCTACTTTAACCAGGTTGTTAATTTTAACCAGTTCTTCAACAGTTACGCCGTATTTCTCAGCAATAGAAGCCAATGTGTCGCCCTCTTGAACATTTACAGTGATTGTATTTACAGTTGCTGGTGTTTCAGTTGTAGTCGTTGCTGGTTTTGTGGTTGTTGCTTGATTGTTGTTCTCAGTAGCTGGTTGAGCTGGTGTTGTAGTTGCTGCATCTTCAGTAGTTACAGTTCCAAAAACTTTTGCTTCAAATGCTTTTTGAGCTTCTTCTTGTTGTTGAATGATCAGTTGTTCTTCAGCTCGATCCTTGTTGTAATCTGAACCAGATTTCGCCAATACTTGACCTGTTGCAAGTGGACTCAACAAAGATACTGCACCTAAACTAACTGCCAACATGCTAGATACTGCTACTTTTTTCATTACGTTTTTCATGATTTGTTCTCTCCTCTTTTTAGCTTTAAATTTTAATTAACTGCTTTACTACTGAGCGAGACACTCCCAATGTCCGCTCTTTAGTCATTAGCTAATCACTTATTACCAATCATGTTAGCTATCAACAGATAGAAATTGTACTCCTCTTTTCCAAAAAAATCAACCTCTAAATTGAAATATTCTGTTTTCATCCCTCACTTCCTTACTTTTTGTTTGTCTCTATATTTTAATTATATACCTCTCTCTAGCTCGTTGTCAAATCCTGCTGATTGTACGGCTTAAAAGACTTTTGCTCTATCATCTAATTCTTCCATTAAGGGAATTATACTCTTTTTTTCATAGTTTCAAGCAAAATAATCATGAGAAATACTGGAGATTTGGACTTATGATCTGGCTAAAGTCAGGCAAAAAATAGTCAAATGTATTCCTTGCTCTAATGCCTTTTCTCTCAATACACGTGCACACGCCTGCAATGTGCTCCCCGTTGTATAAATATCATCTACAAGCAAAACGGTAACGGAAAGCTTATCCTTCGTAACACATTGAGATTCAGCTTTTAAAATAAAAGACTTCAGCAAATTTGTCATATTGGGGTGGACAGAAAACGCATTATTCATTGTATTCATGCGTTCCTTTTTTGATTTAAAGCTTTGTTTGCCTGTATCTTGTGGACGAGCTAGTAAAGATAGGAAGGGGAGCTTATTCCTCCTAGCAATCTCTTCTGCCAAGATCTGAGCCTGATTGAAGCCTCGCTCTGTCAGCCTCTTCTCACTTACCGGGACACATGTCACTACATCTACACTCCACAAAGATCGCTTGAAACGAGAATGTTTATGACCTGCAAACTCATACCTCATCGCCTGATAGGCTCGATTCATGATCTCACCCAGCAGGGAACCATACTTTTCATTCCCGCGATATTTGAACTGTCCAATCCATTCTCTCATCATCGGCGTATAGCTGGTTGCACTCCGATTGCATACAAAGTAACGTACTAATCGGTCAAGCCTTCCGCAATCCGGGCAAGACGTCGGACGTCCACAATGAACACAACGAATATCGTAAACCCAAGGAATTTGAAGCGAACAAGAAGTACAAATCCCGGGGAATTCGGAAAAACGCCCTGTGAGAGTGCCGCAAGCCATACATGTTTGGGACTGGCGATGGAATAACCAATTCAAAAATAGACGGGTTCTTGGAATCATCCCCATACCAGAATGCACCTTTCTTGGTAGTTTACGTACTGACATTGTTTCAGGTTTCACATTTCCAAAAAAACTTTTTTTTTATTTAATACATTTAGTGCTTCAACTCCTTCAGGTATCCTCTTTTCCGAGCCAGTGCATTCATACGTTTAATCTGTCTAATCGCTCTTTTTTGACCTCGAGTCCATTGAGGGGATGTAAAAATAACACCTCCACATGGATCATCCTTGGATCTCCCCGCGCGACCAGCCATTTGGACAAGAGAGGCTTCATCAAAAAGACTGCTATCCGCGTCTAATACATACACATCACTCCGTGGGACAGTCACCCCTCGCTCCAAAATAGTCGTGGTGACCAGAACACGTATTTCAGTAGCTCGAAATAAGCGCACTTTAGCGGTTCTTTCCTCATCCTGTGAGGAGGTGCCCGCAATAGGTACATCAGGTAATTGTTTAATCAGCAGCTTCACAAGTCCCTGAATATGTGAGATTCGTGTCACAAATAGGAAAACCTGTGCCCCACGTTGTATAGATACGCGTAGGCGTTGAATAAAGGATAGGGGAAGCCGACCTTTTTGCAGCCAATGTTGCACTGAAGCAGCCCCCAGGCGAAATGGGACAGGTAAGGGATGACGATGAAAACGAACGGGAACCTTGGCGTGTGGCAGTAGACCGCGTGCAGCCTCTTTCTGCAAGGATTGCGGTGGTGTAGCAGACAAATAGATAAACTTGCCCTTCGGCTTACATACTGCTCGTGCAGCAAAAGCAAGCATAGGATCATTGTGATAAGGGAACGCGTCTATCTCATCAATCACAACCAAATCAAAGGCTTGACGATAACGCAATAGCTGATGTGTCGTTGCCAGGGTCAGCTGTCCCCTTTGCCACCGTTCTGCGCTCCCCCCATAGAGCGTCACCATGCTCACACTGGGAAAAGCAATGGCCAAACGAGGGGCTAACTCCAGTACCACATCACGGCGTGGTGTTGCCACAAGTGCCGTTCCTCCGTGGTCCAACACATATTGCAATAGCGGAAACATCATTTCCGTCTTGCCTGCGCCTGTTACAGCCCAGAGCAGAAAACGTTCTACCGTGGTATCAGGTACCTGCCGATCAGCGTTATGCCTCGCACCTTCGCCAGGTTTCGGCGAAGACTGCTTGCTTTGGACAAGGGTGCTGCCATGCGAAGCGGCAGCATCTGATCCTCGGCGCGCAACCATGTCGCGCCGGAACAATGCCCGGAACCGACGGCCTTCCGGGCGAAAACGTCCCCGCACTTCGCCGTGCGGTGCGGCCAAAAAGCGCAGCGCCGCTTCGGCCGCGGCACGCTGTGCAGGGCTCAGCCCCCAGCGGTCGAGTTCCGTCACCGGGGCTGTGCCTGCTGTGTGCGGCAGGGCGGGTTTCGCTGCACCGCGCAGCAGCAGCGAGCATTCACGGCTGCGCCCCAGCGCGAGACATGTCTCGCAGTAAGCGCACGCCTTACGTCCGCACGACGCACAGCTCGTGCGGTGCACTAGCCCGCTGCCACAACGGTTGCAGCGGAGTTCATGCGTACGCGCGGCAGACCATCGCGTACGTGGTGCTGGAGCGAGGCCAGCAGCAAAGCTGAGTCGGCCTTGCAGATATGCAAGCTGTGCAGCGGATCGCCAAGTACGCTCCAAACCTGGCGCTGCCTCTGCCAGTAGCGCTTCGGCTTCCGGAACGAGTAACTGGCGTCCTGACAACAAATTAACCAGCTCATTCGCTTGTCGTGTTAAACACTCCCTATCCAATCCATCAATTCCCGTGACGAGGCTCCTTTTTTGAATAGAACGTAAACCTCCGTTTGTTTCTCGTCCCTCATTCCTACTTTCTGTGCGAGAAGTCCGCCCTTGTCCACCATCCCAAATGCATATATTTTCTACTCCTCCAGATAAAATCCGTTCTCCGTCAAAAGGCTCAGGAGCCAGTTCACTTTTTAGCTGTGCGAGAATATAAGCCCACCACTGCCGTTTTCCCCATCGCTCCATATCTGCTAATTCCTTAAATGTTTCGCACAGCTTTGTCCCCCAGGACAAGGGAAGCTCATCTCCTAATAACACCCATCTTTCGACAACATTCTCTTGTCCCTCATCTTGATTCATCCACCATGTCATATCTACTCGAATATCCACAGATAATCGGAGAGTCCAATTCCCTTTATACTTCACTGCATATACTGCAATTTTCACCTTCCCCTTCTCCTCCCATTCATGATTTTTGCGGTTCTTGTCACCCCAGAGAACAGCAAAAAAGCACACTCCTATGGCTAATAGCCTGAAGTGTGCTTCACATCAAGTAGATCTCAATGAGATCCCTGTCGTCTTGCCTATGCAACTGTTTATAAACATTTATATCCGATTTTGACCACGATGTCCACAATCCCCTGTCGCTAAGGAACAAGTGGGGCGTCCGCCAACGACTTGACCGTTCTAAGATCAATAACAACCTGCTTTTCACCGCCTGACTTCGGTAAGACCGGGTTCCCCGGTGAAAAACGACTTGAAATGACTGAAACATCCATATGACTATAGCGCACTAACCGTGTCAGAATCGGTAGCGTATCGTCCATAGATTCATCATCCAGTACTGTCACATGTAGCGGCCTCCGGTGTAGCCAGGCAAGTATGTTCAGCGAACGCATCACCCATTCCACACGATCTCCGTCATTGGACGTAATCACAATATAGCGAGTCGCACGATGACCCGGAGATATTGCGCGTGAATCTTCACCATTGTGATAAGCCTGAACCGCCTGTCGTATATACATAAGATGAACGACTGCGGCTCCCACACCGTATATAAGCAATATCCAAACCAAGTGAGCCGTCACGAGGGTTCCACCTCCTCCTATAGCGACAATATATGCCGTATAACAGGAAGAGGTGTCACGGTTATGTACTGGGTTTCCGTATGAGCGGACATATCGCTCCAAAAGAAAGGCGGTACAGCATTCATATCTATTAGCAGCTACATCGTCTAATGCATGGAAAAACTACACTTTACAGCGTAACCCATCCATATTTGATTGAGTTAATAACTGCTTGTGTACGGTCATCAACCTCCATTTTTTGCAGAATGCTGCTGACATGGTTTTTGACCGTTTTCTCACTAATGAATAAATATTCACCGATCATCTTGTTGCTCTTACCTTCAGCCATCAGACGCAGCACTTCAGCTTCACGACGGGTCAATGGATTATTTTCACCTGCGACAAACTTCACGCCGGCTTCCTTGGTATGACCTTCAGCCATAGCCCCTGTTTCGTTCAAGTAGGTCATCCGGCGAAGCTGCTGAATGAGTTTACCCGTTACCTTCGGATGGATAAACGCATATCCTTCATGAACCGAACGAATTGCATTAATGAGGGACTCGGCCTCCATATCTTTTAACAAATAACCATTGGCTCCCTTGCGCAACGTCTCGAATACATAGCTTTCATCATCATGAATGGATAAAATGATAACTTTGACATCCGGGAACATCTCACGCAGTTTTTCGGTTGCCTCTACACCATTTTCAATTGGCATATTAATGTCCATAAGAACAATATCCGGTTTCTCTACGTTACAGAATTCCAACACTTGAATACCGTCGCCACATTCTCCGATGACCTCAATGTCGTCCTCCATATTCAAAATACGTTTAAGTCCTTCACGGAACAACTGATGATCGTCCGCTAAGAGAACTTTAATGGGTGCATTGCTAATTTCCTGATTTTCCATGTTGTTACTCCTTTCCCTTTTCCACGTTGGTTGGGATATGAATCACTATCTTGGTGCCTTGATTCTCAGCTGATTCGATCTCCATTCTCCCCTCGAGCAGTTCAACCCTTTCCCGCATACCAATCAGACCAAAATGCCCATGATCTTTGCTTTTTTGCTGAAAAAGCTCTGGCTTGAAGCCCAAACCATTATCCTGCACCACGATTTTTACAAGCTGCGCCTGATAGGTAATCTCAACAAGCACATAGGTAGGATAAGCATGCTTGGCAGCGTTGGTCAAAGCTTCCTGGATCAGACGGTAAATGGCTGCTTCCATCGCGGAAGAGAGACGGTGTTCCTTGCCCCTTGTTTCAAAAAGCGATCTAATCTTCGTTTTTTCTTCAAAATCCTGCACATATTTCCGGAGCGTCGGAATAAGTCCCAGGTCATCCAGGGCCATAGGACGCAAATTGAAAATGACCTTTCGCATTTCCTCAAGACTGGAGCGAACCTGTTTCTTCAAGTCTACTATTTCGTCCTGAACCATCTTAAATTCCTGCTTGGCGATCATTCTTTCCACAATTTCCGTCCTAAGCACTAGATGCGCAAGGAGCTGCGCAGGTCCATCGTGAATTTCACGGGATATGCGTTTGCGCTCCTCTTCCTGAGCTAAAATAATTTTCAGACCAATAAACTGCCGGTTTTTGGCCGATTCGATGATCCGCGTCACTTGTCCCAATTCGCCTGACAAATATTCCAGCACGACCCCCATCTGCGAACCGATGGTTTCGGCACGCTCGACAGAAGCCTCGACACTTTTGGCCCGCTTTTGAAGATCATCTCTTCTGGCTTTGAGATACATTTCCTTCTCACGGAAAATCATCACATCGAGTTGAAGCTGTGTTGCCTTCTCATAAGCCTGCTTGATATCCTCTTCCGAATAGCGAACGAAGTCACGGCTGACCTCAGTCAACCGAATGCGGGACCGCCGATAGTTCATTTCCAGCTGGTCCACCTTTTCGATCGTTTCTGCCGTTTCCTTCAAGACGCTCTGGAGCTCCTGATTTAACGTGACCAGCTCGGTCCGGGCCGTGTCCAATATTTCGAACATCTGATATTTGCTGTTCTCCATCACCTGGATGGCATTTTTAATGACTCGGTCTATGATATCGGCTTGAAAGTCCACAAATGTTCTACTCCAATCCTAGCATTTCAAGTATATATCATACCATATCATGACTGAAGGGTGATGGTCTTCGTTTCTTGTTCCCATTTTACAGTCATTCCTAACTGCTCAGACACGAGTCTTAACGGGACTAAAGTCCTACCTCCTAGCACAACGGGTGCAACATCAGTGCTTTGACGCTTCCCGTTCAGAACAACTTCTTTTTTCCCTACGGTCAAATCCATCAGTACACCGCCGCGCATAATGGTGATCCGCTGATCGCCCGCATTCCATTTGGCTTGTCCGCCAAATGCGTCCAGCACATACTTGATCGGAACATACGTTGAACCATCGCGAGTCATCGGAGCGGCATCAATCGTGGTCGGCGTTCCGTTCACCGTCATTGATTTTTGCCCGATCGTCATTTGAGCTGTTCCTTTTTTGAGTCCTTCTGTACCGACCGTTCCCGGTGTATTAAAAGAAATATTATCAAAAGCAACATTGCCTGTTTTAGCGCGCTCGTCCTGACCCTCTGCCACATTAACCACATAAAGACGCTTCAGCTTCGCCGGATACGAAATATTCAAACCGCTCATATCTGCGTTAATGGTTTTCCAGCCGTTCCAGTCGATCACTTTAGCGAGATCAATATATGCTGTTTTGCCTTGAGCATCCTCTAGCTCTGCACGCAGCCAGTTCAGACTCTTATCCCCTCTGACATCAATCGAGATGGAAGTAGCCGCCTGTTCAAGCGTTTTCCCGGATGTGCCGTTCAATTGAGCGTAAGCATACATTTTACCACTGCCGTTCGTCATATCGTAGTTCAGCTCTAGCACTTTGGAATTGGCATGGTCACCATCTCCTTGTACAACAGCCGCTGTGCCAGTAACACCTTCCACATTCGAAGTAAAATCAACCGGATACGAAACATTTTCAAAGTTCTCCCAGTTGTTTGTACTTGCTCCACCAGCAGACAGGAAGACGACAGCGCTGAAACCATCATAGCGACCGATGGCATAGCCCGTTTTTACGCCTGCATCCACCGTATTTACCGTAAGCTGATTGTCCTTGACACTTCCCTTAAAGCCGATGAACTCCCATTTGAGCGCATCGGACGTAATGCTGACACTCTGTCCATCTTTTGTCTTTGCCGTTACCGGTACAGCGATTTTAGCTCCAGCGGTAAGCGAGCCAGTTCCAGTGCCTGCGGTAAGTGATGAAATTTCATCTGCTCCAAGCACCGTGACCTTGGTTGTAGCGCTGGCTGAGCCACTGGATGCCGTTAAAGTAGCCGTTCCTGGTTTGGCTCCCTTTACAACGCCGCCGCTCACTGATACAACAGCCGGATTGCTGGATTTCCACGTCACTTGTACTTTCGAGGTATCAAATGGATTGTAGTAGTTGTCATAGCCTTTGAAGGAATAGCTTCCGGTCTGTCCAATCAGCAGCGTTTTATTGCCCTTGATGGTGAAGCCTTTGAGCGTTCCTTTAGGAGCATTGGTATATACCCCTACTCCATTTACAATACTACGTTGCTCTGTACCATATTCTGTATTGAACGTAAGCCCCGCTGTCGTATCTCCCAAATCACGTGTCACCATAGTGGTAGAGCCGCCCCCGTCAAGGTTCATCCCCTTCCAGACGCCAATATCCTTCATCAGCGTTTGCAGCTCGCTCAGGGATACACCAACGCTGTTCCCATTCTTCTCAACAGCAATGACATAAGCGTAACGCTTGTCACGAGAATATCCCAGAGCTGTACGCGCACGTGTCCCGCCTATGCTTGTTGTGCTCCGGGAAAAAGAGGTTTTCTGGCCGTCATTTACTAATATGGTATGTCCACCAATCATCATCTGAAGGTTAGAAGGATCTACTTCACTCCCTGTCGATTTAACACGAAGATGATAGCTCGTTTCTACGGTTTGTCCCACGGTCAGATGCGCTTTGGCATAATCAGCGGCTTTACCATGAGTACGTAAAATATAGCCATCCTGCGGAACGGTCATATTCAACGTAGCATTGTCGGAGACTTGTGTAACTACACCATTTTGTACCAATATCTCGGTGGGCGTTGTCGAACTGTTTTTGGGGCGCTCAATTGCTTTCCAAGCAGATGTATAAATATACATAGCATTAGAGTGACTATAGTTGCCCCCACTCGTCTCAGGGGAATACGAAGCCTTGTTCATCCCCGCCAAAGAGAAGGACGACCCATCTCCAGCTTTCACTGTACCTTCAAAAGTAAACTGCTCCACCATCGGAGAACCATCCTTGGTTACAGCAAAGGCATACATACCCGTTAAATCAGACGGAGTAGACATCAACACACCCTTGGATACTTGTCCACCGATCGGCGCTCCCTCGCTGGAAGTATTAAAATAATCCCCGTTTACACCAGCAACCGCCCCGGTCTCTTTTGCCATGCCACCTGTGCTCTGACGGGTCGTAAACTGTCCATTCTTCCCCGTCATGACATCCAGCTTAACGTACGGATTTTGCAAGTCCACTCGAATGATATCAGCCAGCGCTGTTCCTTTGGAACCTTTAAAACGATATTTCAATAATGTTGCACCCGAAGTAATGATCTCTTCGCCCAATTTTACAGTTGAACCAGAGGCTGCACTTGCGATTGGAGCAGACATCCAACCATTCAAGGGGATTAGAGCCCCAGTTCCAGCAACCGGACCGATCCATAATACCCCTGCCAGTGTTAACACGGCCCATCTTTTAGCGATTCCTCTGCCATTAACTTTCACTTCACTCTGTTTCTTATTACTTAAAAACATTTGGATAATAGCTCCCATCTTCAATGTATTCAAACGGTTTTGTTCCGCGCGTGTACTCTATCAATAAACAAAAAAATCCTCTTATGTTAATAGACTTATTATATAGGCAAAAGTTACGAAAATCCCGTCAACTAATTCATAAAATCTAAAACGATGAATTGACGAATGCAATATCGGCGCACTATAATACATTTGAACTTATTAGTTCAAATAATACTGGTTAGTTCACAACTCCAATTATGACCCTATCGGAAGGATTGATAATCATGAATAAACAACGGGCCATCATCATATTCACTTTATCCCTGAGCATCGCAATGACCGGATGTTCTACAGAAAAAAAAGATGCCGCTCTAGGTTCATCTGCACAGCCAACCGTTGTGCGCACCGCAATCGTCAAATCCACGCCACTTCATACGGCCTATAACTTGTCAGGCACTCTTCAGGCTTATGAGGAGAACACACTGGCTTTCCAAAATGGAGGCACTGTAGCCAGTGCATATCTCACTGTCGGTACTGCTGTACAGAAGGGCGCCGTTATTGCTAGTCTGGATGACGCTGACTACAAGCTTCAGGTGGCACAGGCGACAGCCTCCATCTTGGAGGCACAGGCTGGTATTGATAACGCACAGGCTAATTTACAGGCTGCTACCTCCGCGATTCAATCCGCCGATGCCGGCATTACAGGAGCTCGCGCGAATGTTAACAAGGTCAATAAAGGCGCACGTGCTCAAGAGAAACAACAAGCGCAAGCTACTGTAGATAAGGCACAAAGCGCTTATAACAAGGCCAAGACGGATAGCGAGCGTACACAGAAGCTGTTTGAGGCAGGCGCTGCTACCGCATCAGATAATGAAAATGCTCGCCTGAATGCTACCGCAGCCCTGAAAGACCTGGAACAAGCCAAGGAATCCCTGTCCCTTTTGCTGGAAGGGGCCACAGCCGAAGATCATCAATCCGCCCAAGCTTCCTTTCAAGATGCGCTTGCAGGTAAAAGCAAAGCCCTTGCGGCCAGTGAACAGGCTGCGGCTTCCCAAAAACAAGCCCATGCCAACTACGAAAAAGCCCTTGTCGCCAAGGGTCAGGCAGAGCTAGCACTATCACGCACCCGTTTAACCTCTCCCGTGAACGGCGTAATCTTAGACAAAATCGTGAATACAGGTGATTTGGTCGCGTCAGGGCAAGCCGTCTATCGCATAGGCTCCATCGACCGCCTCAAAGTAATGCTTCCTGTACCAGACAGTGAAATTAAGGATTGGAAAAAGGGTCAACAAGTAGAATTGGCGCTCTATGAAGAGACTCGTCAAGGTACGGTGTCTAACGTCTATCCTTCAACCAGCACCGACACGGGAAGGGTTAACGTAGAGATTGTTATAAACAATCCACAGCGAGACTGGTTACCCGGTCAGGTCATTAAAGCTGCTCAACAGGTGACCGACAAGAATGGGATTCTCGTTCCTGCCGAAGCAGTCATTAACACGGGAAGCAAGCCTTTTATTTTCAAAGACATTCAAGGAAAAGCTGTTAAAACCCCTGTGGAGCTTGGTAATCAGGTTGTAGATAATCAGTTGCAAATCGTATCGGGACTTCGTGAAGGCGAACGTATTATCGTTAAAGGGGCAGAAAACCTATTTGATGGAAATGCGATTCAGTCGGAAGAAGGCGGACGCCCATGATTGAGTACATCGTAAAAAAACGCAAAATTACATTGCTGTTTTTTGTCATGCTGATTTTGGTCGGAATCTTCGGCTTTTTCCAGTTACCACAGCAGGAAATGCCGGATGTCACCATACAGAATGCTATGGTAACAACAGTCTACCCTGGTGCTTCACCACAAAAAGTAGAACAAACCGTAACTAAAGAGCTGGAGAAACGCATTAAGGAAGTTGAAGGTGTTAAAACGATTAGTTCGACTTCTGGTAACGGATTCTCCTCAATTTTAATCGAATCCAAAAACGGAGTTGATCCTCAAACGGTTTGGGATGATATGCGTAAAAAAGTGCAAGATGCACAAGCTGATCTTCCTCAAGGCGCTGAAGTGCCTGTTGTAAATGACAAACTAACCAGCTCTTTTATTGGCTCCTATGCCCTAACAGCTGACTCTTCCGCACCACTGTATAAACTAAATGATTTAACAACAACTTGGAAAGACCAGCTTAATACCATTTCTGGCGTATCTAGCGTCAAATTCAATGGTCTCCCTGATCAAGAAGTACGTGTCCATATTGACAATCAGAAGCTTCAGCAATACCAGCTGTCATGGGGACAAGTAGCTCAAGCGATCCAGTCTCAAATTGATCGGGTTCCTACTGGTAATATTGAATACAACGGACGTACCTATCAACTTATTGTTCGCGAAACCGAAAAAGCTGATGAATTGAATCAGGTCCTTTTGACACGCACCAAAGAAGGTAATCCTGTATATTTGAGAGATGTCGGCACAACGGAGCTGGCACATCCTAATACAGAATACTTTGCCTATGTAGAGGGTAAACCGGCCATTACGCTAAGTATTGGAGCAGAAACAGGCACAGACATCCCTTCTATGAGTGAAAAGGTCAATACCAAGCTCAAAGAGCTGGAGAAAACACTCCCCGCAGGTGTTCACTTTCAAACTCTTTTTGCACAAAAGGATCAGGTAAGCCATATCTTTGACGACTTAAAGCGTGAAACGATTCTTGCGATTGCGGCCGTTATTCTCGTTTGTATGTTGGGGCTGAATTTGCTCACCTCTGCATTTGTCGCACTGGCCATTCCTATTTCGGTTTCGATTGCCATTATCTTTTTGCCTATGTTCGGCATTACTCTAAATCAGATATCCGTTGTCGGTCTGATCATCGTACTGGGCATACTCGTGGATGATGCCGTGGTTGTAAATGATAATATTGAGCGTAGACTTACGGAATTAGGAGAATCGCCCTCAGTCGCAGCTGTAAAAGGTACCAAAGAGGTCATGCTTTCTATTTTGGTTGCAACTCTGGCCACCATCTCAGCTTTCGCGCCATTGTTGTTTCTTCCTGGAAATGTAGGTGCCTTTATTAAACCCATTCCTGCTATTGTCTCCCTGACCATGCTTGCCTCTATGATTATGTCGCTCACCATCATCCCTATTTTTCGAGAATGGTATGAGAAGCGCAGACAGGCTCGTCACCCTCAGGGTAAGTCTAAACCAGCAGGCTTGCTCGGCCAGCAGATTCATTCTTTAAATAAGCTCTATTCACAAAAACTGATGCCTAAGGTCATTCAGCGTCCCTTGTTGACAGCCATGGTCGGACTCATGCTTGGAACAGCCGCCTATGGATTAGTTCCCTTTACCTCAGTTGAACTTTTTCCTGAGTCGGAAGATCCTCATGTTGCACTAAATGTAAAAATGCCTGTAGGCACTTCAATTGCGGAAACCGACCAGGTCGTTAAAGACCTTGCAGGCTGGGTGAAAAAGCAACCTGAAACTTCCAAGGTCGTCTACAGCGCTGGAGGGACTGCCCCACAACTGTTTAGTGACATTAATAGTATGGGTGGAAATATTAGTTATAACGAAACGGTGGGGCAGATTGCTGTCGTCGGCAAAGAAAACGTATTCGATCTCAATACGACAGTTGATGCTTGGGAACAACATGTTAAGAAATCCTACCCTGGAGTTACAGTTACGATGTATGTTCCTCGTCTCGGGATTCCAGTGGGCAAGCCCGTTTCCATTCGTATCTCAGGTCAGAACCTGAATGAACTGCAAATCCTTGCCCAAAAAGCAAAGGAGCAGATCGCGACAGTAGAGGGCACAACAGGCATCGTGGATGATATAGGAATTGAACGATATGCACTGGAGCTTGAGGTCAACAAACAAACGATGGATCAGTACCTGGTAAGCTACACAGATTTGACTCGCACCCTGCTTCTATTAAAAGAAGGAGCCCAAGTCAGCCAATTTGATACTGGAAACAGTCTGGTAGATATTAAAATGTATTTGAATCACAGTGACGAGGAGCCAAGTAAGCTTTTCCAACAATTAAGTGTAGTTAATGCAGCTGGTAAGCAAATTCCATTAAACCAGCTCGTCCAGATTAAGCCGTCATTTGCTATTCAGCAAATCAAGCATTACAATATGGAGCGGACGATTACGGTGGAAGCCGATTTGAACGGACGAACTGCAAGCGAAGCGATGGTTGATGTTGAAAGTAAGCTGGCGCAAATGAAGTTCCCAGAAGGCTACAAATGGGAGGTTGGTGGGGAAACCTCTGACCAATCGACCATATTCAAGGACTTAGGACAGCTGGCGATCGTTGTAGTCTTGCTCATTTTACTCTTGATTACTATGCAATTTTATTCTCTCTCCATTCCTATTATTATTATGACGACCGTGTACCTGGCAGCAGCCGGCGGGATTATTGGTATTTTCTTGACCGGTATGCCTATCGGTTTTATGAGCATCATGGGAATTATTGCACTCGCGGGCATTGTTGTGCGGAATGGGATTGTGTTAATTGAATTTATCGAGGATGCACGACATGAAGGAATGGAATTAAAGGAAGCCGTAATACAGGCGGCCGCTGCTCGCTTCAGACCGATTTTATTGACATCTTTGGCAGCTATTGTAGGTATGATTCCATTAGCACTATTGGGAAGCCTGCTCTTTAAGCCACTGGCGTTTACCGTCATTTTCGGTTTGTTATTCTCAACCTTGTTAACCTTGTTTGTCGTGCCGTCCTTGTATATGATCATGGCCAAGCACAAGATGCGCCGTCAACTCAAAAAACAGCAGCACACAGTTATCACACGTGACCAACCTTTGTGATGTATGAAGTGAATTCTTATGCTGTCGAGTTGGTCGGTCCCTAGGGGGAAGTATGTATGGAAAGTAAAAAAAATGATATTTTACAGGCGGCCATTCGGCTGTTCTCCAGAAAAGGCTATTATTCAACATCTGTTGAAGAAATAGCCAAAGAAAGTGGGATGGCGAAAGCATCCTTCTATAAATATTTTCAAGGAAAAGAAGAACTTCCTCTAGAAATGTGTATCATTCTGGAAAATAACATTGAACAAGACATCCGGGCTCTCTACAGTAAACCTGATCTTTCTAAGCATGATAAACTACATGGTTTTATTGTACTTTACTTGAAAAATCTCGTTGAAAACAAAGTGTATCTCATGATGGATCTTCCTGAGCCTTCCATGCTTATTTTTCAGAATGAACAACTCAATTACGCATTCGAGAATCATGAATACAAATTGTACAAATGGGTTCGCGACTGCCTGATTGATATTTTTGGACCGAGCATTAAAGATCATGCATGGGATATGACCTTTGTACTTAAAAGCATTGTGTTTGAATATATTCGCTTCTTTGCCGATCGGATGAATGATGAAACGATTGAACATCTAACACAGTTTATTATCTTCTTATCCAGTTCCTTGGCAACCAGCCTGAACAATGCTGATTCAGCTCCACATTTGTTCTGGAGCAAGCAAGGCTGGTTACCTGAAAGTGCTCTAAGTAATCCCTTTGACCAAGGCCGTCAAATTAACAGCCTTCTCCACTCCTTGGAAGACAGTATACTGCTCTCTTCGTGGAGTTCAGAGGAGAAACAGGAGTGTCAGCAAATCTACGCTTATTTAAAGGAAGAGGCTCTGAAATCGAACCCTCAGAAAGGCCTCCTGAAAGCCTTTTTTGCGTATTTGGAGCAGTACAAGGAACTGCAAAAGGTTTGTCGTTTACTTAAAAATTTATTGGACCATGCACCGATATCCGAGTAGTCACTCAGTATTCGGTACATCAGAGCAAATTCGTACTTAACAGCGAAATACATCAAAAAAAGACTGTTCATGCAAAGCATGAAACAGTCTTTTTGGGTTATTGCTTTTATTTTGATAATATACGAGGAATTACAGCCCCGCTTGCTCTTTTAGAATTTCAGCTTTATCTACGCTCTCCCATGGTACATCCAAATCTGTACGGCCAAAGTGACCGTAGGCAGCAGTTTGCTTATAAATTGGACGACGCAGATTCAACATGCGAATGATGCCTGTTGGGCGCAGATCAAAGTTATTTCGGATCAATTCAACTAGCTTCTCATCGCTTACTTTACCCGTACCGTATGTATCGACGTTAATCGAAACAGGCGTAGCTACACCAATGGCATAAGCAAGCTGAATTTCCACTTTGTCTGCCAATCCAGCTGCCACGAGGTTTTTCGCTACATAACGAGCAGCGTAAGCAGCGGAACGGTCCACTTTGGTCGGATCTTTACCGGAGAATGCTCCCCCGCCGTGACGCGCATAACCACCATACGTATCCACAATAATTTTACGGCCTGTCAGACCTGCATCTCCTTGAGGGCCACCGATAACAAAGCGTCCTGTTGGATTAATGTAATATTTGGTTTGCTCATCCAGTAATTCGGCAGGAACAACTGGCAAAATAACCTTTTCTTTGATATCTGCTTGAATTTGCTCCAAAGTAGTATCCTCTGCATGCTGTGTAGAAACCACAATAGCATCAATACGAACAGGTTTACCATTTTCATACTCTACCGTTACTTGGGTTTTACCGTCTGGACGAAGATAATTCAGTGTTCCATCCTTACGCACTTCAGACAAGCGTCGTGCAATACGGTGAGACATAGCAATAGGCAAAGGCATCAACTCAGGTGTTTCGTTCGTAGCAAAACCAAACATCAATCCTTGATCCCCAGCCCCAATGTTTTCCGTTTCTTTATCTACTTCAGCAGGATCACGGCTTTCCAAGGCAGCATTAACCCCTTGAGCAATGTCCGGCGACTGTTCATTCAAAGAAGTCAATACAGCGCAAGTATTATAGTCGAAACCGTATTTCGCACGTGTATAGCCAATTTCCTTAATCGTATTACGTACAATGGATGGAATATCCACGTATTCCGATTTGGAGCTGATTTCACCAATGACGAGAACGAGACCAGTAGCTACCGATACTTCACATGCTACCCGTGCATTAGGGTCATTAGCCAGAAAGGCATCCAAAACAGCATCGGATATCTGATCACAGATTTTATCCGGATGGCCTTCTGTTACAGACTCGGACGTGAACAAATGACGGCCTTTTACAGACATGAATTTCAACCTCCCACAATTAAAATACATGAGGATTTATAAAAAAATCCTGACATGGCAATGGTATTATTCAGATACCTTCAAGCCAACAAATGGCGGGAGATATCTTGTTACACCTGATTAATAAAAAATGAACCTTTTCCGGTAGGAAAAGGTTGCGTACAAGCCTCAAATGCCATGATATCCTATTTAAAACAAGGTGTCAATTCATACAGCCCAATTACAACTTTCGAAATTGAGGTAAGTTTACATGCAAACATTTTCGATTCACATGTAAATAACCCCAGTTTATACGCTACTATATAATCAAAAACTGTAAAAATTATTGCAATTTACAATGTACCATATTCAGATAAGCTACGTTCAGCAGATTGTATCAATCGCTTAGTAATTTCACCACCAACTGAACCGTTCTGTCTTGAAGTTAAATCACGCCATGCTACATTTTCGCTCCCCGCAAACTCCCCCAATTCTGCAGCAAATTCACTGTCAGCCTTAGGTTGTATATGTGTATATTTGGGATTATAAACAGGCAGTCCAAATTCAGCAGCGATCTCATACTTCAAATCATCTAACCTGGCACGGCTTTCAGGAATTAATCGTCTTTGACCTCTTGATGCCATCGTATACACCCTCCACTAAACGTATTGTCTTTCATGGGGGTAGTGTGCAGCGATTAGGTTCAACTTAGCCAAGAACAATTTGCTATCCCAAGCAGTATTTAAGAAAAAGAGTCACCGAAAGCAGCTTATATACAAAACAGTTTACTGAACAGTATAACCGCCTCGTACCATAACGACCAGACCAAACTTCTGACCTTCTTTTACTTGAATACCTCTTCCTTCTCTAGGAAACGATAATAAATGATTTTTCTCGACAGCCTGATTATGAACAATTTCCGTTCCCGAAGTAATATCAATAGCACCACTGGCATCCATACTATACACAACGGCATAACCATTACGTAAAATAAATTCCGAGCCTGCTTTGGCAATCAGTTTTTGACCAGGCTTTACATCAACAACCTTTAAAGCCTCTGTCTGCTCTGGCGTGGAAGCTTTTCCTGCACTAGAAGTTCCTGACGCCGTTGTGTTAGAAGTAGTATTTGTTGCTGGAGCATTCGAACTAGTCGTTTTACTACTCGTGTTACTTGCTGGTACTCCACCTTTAATTGCCTGAGCAATTTTTTGGTCGACATAGCTTTTGGTTACGACTGGATCATCAGCTGTACCAGGTTGTCCAGAACTGGAGGCACCATTAACTGAATTGTTCATTAAGGAGCCAGCAACAATTCCTCCTCCAAGTAAAACAGCAGCCAACGATACTTTATAGCGTGATTTCATGAAATCCTCCTACTGCAGGTTATAACAAGTATAGGTTATGCATAAATTATTGCGCGCCTCCTCCAGAAGCTGCACCTTGTAAAACCCAAGGTTTTTCATAAGCCATCTTCAATGTATCAATGCTTGTAACTATGTCTTCGGCTTGTTGTTTAGCAGTAGTAACTTTCAAATTAGCCTCGTAAACCTGAAGCTCTGTAGCCAATCCAACATCAAATTGCTTTTTAGCCATATCAGCAGCACTTCTTGCGCTCACCAAACCAGCCTGAATCTGTGAGTACTGGCTCTCTAAGCCTTTAATAGTGTTATAGGCATTTCTTACTGCCTCTTCGAGTTGTCTCTTTGTTCCCTCTGTAGCAAGTTGAGCTTTCTCTACATTGAGCTGCTCAGCTTCATAAGGCGTGTTTCCAGGAGTGCTAAAGTTGTAAAGCTTCAAGCTTAACTCAGCCAAATCTACCTTTTGCTCACTTAACCAAATGGCAGTACTACTAGTAAGTACTTGGCTTACTGTAGTCTCTACATTACTTTTAAATTCTGAATAAACAGGCTTATCTTTCAATTCGTAACGCTGCTCTGGTTTGTAGCCAATTACTTGGTTCAAGGCTAAAAAAGCACTATCCAAGTCTTTTTTTGCCTTGTCTAAAGATGCTTGGTTTTGAGTTACCAGATTCGTTGCTTGGGTGACTTCATAGTCACTCGACATTTGGTTATCTCTCTTAATTTGTGCAACTTTGAGCTTGCGCTCTGCATCTTCAATATTCAAAGCAGCCAACTTAACGGCATTTTGCTTTTGAAGAAGCTTGTTATAAAGATCCTTCACATTGTATTCAATACCTTCTTTAGTCATTTCCAGGTTTTTTTTAGCTGTCTCATAATTAAGGTTCGTTTGGGCATAACCTTTGTAAGCTTTATCAGAAGCTTCAACACCTGCCTCCAAAGGTACGTAGTCAATATTCTTGCCTGTTTCTTGCATAATTTTTCTTGTCTGATCAATATTCGTTTCTACTGTTTTAATTGTGGTGCTATCAGCAATAGCCAGTTTAACTGCATCATCATAGGTCAAAGAATCATTATAGTAGGTATCATAAGTAACTTGGGTCACAGGAGTTGCGAGAGGCTTACTGGATAAACTATTGGTTTGGTCGTCAGTAGTACTGCCATTAGCTTGGTTGGAAATGGTCACTGTTCGTGTAGCCTGATCCCAATTTACTTTGGCGCCTAATGATTGGCTCACAAAACGTAAAGGAACGAGTACTTGACCCTTTTGAATTTGAGTTGCTGCATCGAGTTGTACAGGATTACTATTTTTATAAGCAAGCTTAGAACCAACATTTAAAGTTAACGTATCGTCATTTTTAGATGCTGTCACTTTTTTAGCTTTGCTGTTCCAATCGACTTTCGCACCCAAGCTTTCGAAGACTCCACGCAGAGGCACCAAGGTTGTATTTTGACTAACAACCGGGGACTGGGTATATTGCTGAGTTACACCGTTAATAATAACCTTTATATCACCTGGTTGAGCTCCTGCAAGACTGGCGAACGCAGAAGAAAGAACCAATGTGGACAGTACTGCCACTCCAAAACGTTTCATAATTTCTCTCCTTTGTCAATAAGACTAATAAAAGAAAAGGGCTCCAAAAGGAACCCTCTTCTCATCTAATTCAGTTAACTCAAAAGAGTTGCTCTTAAATTAGTTGTTGTTTTCAACAGTTACTGTTTTAGCAGTTGCATCATAGTTGATGGATGCATCCAACGCTCTGCTCACCCAGAAGATAGGCAGTACAGTACGGTTTTTGTTAGTTACAGCTTTAACGTCCATACGAACTACAGAACCGTTAATAGTCAACAGGTTAGTGTTCAGTTTGATTTGAGCAACGCGATCACCTTTAATCAGGGTAACTGTAGAAGTTGCTTTGTCAAACAGGATGTTTTGTGGGGATACACCCAAAGCTTCAGCTGCATAACGTACTGGCAAGTAAGTGCGTCCGTTTTCAGCATAAGCAGCTACATCAGCTGTTTTAGTTTGGCCATTGACAGTATAAGAAGTGCTTCCCAGTGTGAAGACAGCTTTAGTACTAGTAGCACCTGGAGCTGGAGTACCAACAGTTGCAATTGCTACTTCATCAGCAGCAGTGTTGTTGTCTCTCCAGTTTTGAGTAACTGTAGCATTACCTTTGTAAGCAGTGTAAGATGCAGCTTCACCTTTCAGTTTAGCAACAATATCACCTTGTGCTACAGTACGGTCTACAACCAATTTAGGAGCAGAAATTGTAATTGTACTTGGAGTTGCGCTTTCGCTATCCACATAGAAGCTCAGACGACCTTTGTTTGTATCGCCGTAAGTATCAGTAGATACGCTCTTAATTTTCACATCACCGGAAGTAACTTTCACTTCTGGAGTGGAAGCAAAACGTACACCTGTTGGCAATTCCAAAACCACTTGACCGCTGCTGTTTTTGGATTTAGTCAGAGCTTCACGTGCTGCTTCAGTGATTGTGATATCACCGATTTGTTGATCGCCCAAACCAATTGTCAAGGTAGGTTTTGTCGCAGCAGCCAAAGTTACTGCTTTTTTAACTGTTGCAACTTTAACTGTACCAGTCAAACCTTGGCTACCAGCTACTTCTACATTCAGGTCACCGGAGAATCCAGGTTGAGTAGCAACTTCTACATTTTTCAATGTCAATGTACCTGGATCGGAAGAATTTTGACTACCACTATTATTGAATTTCAATTTCAACGTACGTTTGTCGGAATCGCTATAGCTAACATCTACATTGCTCAGACCATTAGTGTACTCGCGAGATCCTACAAATTCATTTGCACCAGTTTTGCCTTCAAATGCAGACTGCCAACGAGCACCTTCAGGAAGACGAAGAGTTACTGTGCGATCTCCAACAAAGGATCCCGCCACTGTTTCTTTAATAGCAATGTCACCAATTTTTTGCTCATCGTGCCCAGCGATAATATCTGTGGTTTTAGCAACAGATACTCCACCGCCAATTTCACCATAAGTACCTACTACCAAAGTGCTTACATCAGTAGTTGTATTACCAGTAACATTAACTACTACATCCCCATCTTTTGCGCTGTTCTCGTCGTCAACTTCAAAGTTCAACGGAAGGTCAAAAGAGCTTTGCTGTTTTGTCTTGTTCTTTAAAGAGATTGTGAGAGTATCATTGTTATTATCATAACCAGTTACTTCAACATCTCCAGCTTTCAGATCACCAAACAGAACAGCAGCGTCGCCTTTACCTGACCATTTAAAACCACTTGGCAGTTTCAACTTAATGTTGTTATTGGTATCCAAAGCGCCTGCTGTTTGTTCTTTAACTTTCAGTCTAAATTTGAAATTATCTGTTTTAGACTCAGTATCAACAGCCGACAGACCTACTTGACCGGAAGAAACTACATTACCAACAGTAACTTCACTACTAGTCAAACCACTGTTCGCAGCAGCGTCAAAAGCAACTTTTATAGGACCATTACTAGGGCCTGTAGCATTAATAAAGTTGAAATTGAAGTATACATCAAGGTCATCAGCGTCATTAGTGCCACTAAAGATTACTTTGAATGTATTGTCGGAAGAACCTACTTTTTCAACTTCATAACCTACTGGATCATTATGACCATTTTTTCCATCATTATCATTTTGTTGAACATAAACTGTAGTACCATAAGTTGCATCACTTACAGATTCATTTTTATTAGATTTACCAACAGTACCATTTCCCTTAGCGGCAAGTTTAAAACCTTTAGGCAAAGATACAGTCAAGCTACCACCAGAGTTAAGAGACGCTTGGCTGATACTTACGCGAACTCTACCCAGTTGAACACCATCTTGCGCTCCACCGCTAATACTTGGAGTGTTAAGTACAGTATAGCTAGAAGCTGCATGGATTGCAGTTGGTGCAGTCAATGCTGCGATTGGAGCTGCTACACCAGCAACCAATGTTGCTGTTGCCAGCACGTTGATCATTTTTTTGTTAAACTTTGTCATAACCTTTTTTTCTCCTCCTTGAATATAACCAGAAATATTATTTTTGTCTTTTTGTCGGATCTTGTCACTCATCAGTCGTTACACCTCCTTTCCGAGCTTTATGAGAACCCTTATAAAATGATATCTGTGACAATATCACAGAAGCTTGGAATCTAGTTGAAAGAAAGCGTCCATTTATGACGTACTCCAGTATTATACAATGTGATAACAATGCAGTAAAGATTTTTTTTAGCGAATTTTGTCTTTACGCTTTTGTACCCCTTTGTTTCATACTCACCCAATTAGACGTAGCATGGGTTCAAAAAGTTGCGCCTGTTTCAAAAAAATTTTTTTATTTTTTTGATTATGTATTCCGCTTTCCACAGTCATAATTATACTATTGAACCTGTTCCTCCGTCATCCTACAACTTTTACCTTATCAACCTTAAATGTACAAGGATTATTTCCGTACATTTAAGTCGGCCTTTAATGGAGTATATTCGCTAAGAATTATCCATAGAATATATAAAGCACATAAAGTCTATAGATTCCCTTGAAATCTAATACTCTAATACACTTTAAGTAGTAGGAATGACGGAGTAACAGTGATTTACGGTAAATATAACCGAGACAAATTACTTCACTACATTAATCTTCGCGCCATCCGTAAGCAGACTAACGCCCTTAACGACAACATTTTGTCCTTCAGCAAGCCCCTTGGTTACTTCAATCTGTTTGGCACTTTCCTGGCCTGTCTGCACCTCTACCCGCTTAGCCACTGTTCCTTCCACTACATAAGCATACTTTTTCCCTGCCTGCTCCGTAATGGCATCCTGCGATACCAAAATGTTTTTAGGAGCTTCTGATTTCATGTATACAGTTACAACCATCCCTGATTTTAATTCACCAGAACCATTAGGAACTGAAATCTCGACAGGATATGCCTTGAGATCATTATCCATTACCGGATTGACGGCCGATACTCTGGCCTCAATTCGCTTGTCTAAGGAGTCCACACCTACAGTCACAGATGAACCCACCCGCAACTTAAGAAGCTCAGATTCAGAAACGTTAACTTTGGCAATAATAGGATTGGTATTCGCTATTGTAGCAACCGCAGATTGTGCACTAACCATTTGCCCTTGGGTTCCTGTTACTACCGATATCGTGCCGGAAATCGGAGCTTTGACTACAGTATCCACTAATTGACTACGAGCTGTGTCTAAACTGGACTTAGCCTGATTGACAGAAGCACGAGCTACGTCAATGCCCGTTTTCTGTTGTGCAAGACGTAATGATTTTTGAGCATTATTATATGTTGTTTGCGCACTTTCCTTAGACGTTTGCGCATTGTGAAGTGTGATCTGTGCATTCTCCACCGCAGTCAGAGCTCTTCTATGCGCTATTTGAGACTGCTCTAACTCGGATTGAGAAAGAGCACCCGCACTAAACAGCTGTTGGTTGCGATTAAGCGTATTTTGAGCATCACGCACAGAACTCTGAGCATCTACCAGACTGGTCTGAGCTTGAGTGATCGTGTTGTCTTGCTGGACAAGCGCACTTTTGGCTTGATCCACGCTGGATTCTGCCTGCTGCACCGATTGCGCTGCACCTGACTCTGCCTGCTTTAAATTGGCCAGGGCAACCTGGTACGATTCCTGGGATTGCTTAATCGAGTCCCGCAAGTCCTTTTGGTCTATAGTAAACAATGTGTCGCCCTTATTTACTTTTTGCCCCACTGTAAGGTTAATGCTTTGAATTTTGCCACTAATTTTCGGAGACACCTGAGCCGTCTCTTTAGGAGCAAAGCTTCCAATAATACCTGTTGAATCGTTAATACTACCTTTGGTCACTTTTGCCACTTGGACCGGAATGGCTTGCTGCGCCGTAGTTGGTGCGGCAGGGGCCTCCCCCCCACCGCAACCCGCTAATGCAACTGATAAAAGCAAAGTTGTAGCAATCAGAGCACTTTTTTTATTCATTATGTTTCTCCACCTCACCTTATATATGAACACTTTTTTGTAGTTTCGCTTCTTTTTTTTGTTCTCTCTTTGCTTGTCTTTTTAATTTCCGATTCTTACGTTTTTCTATCATATTATCCATGATGACGTAGACTACCGGAATAAGAATCAATGTAATAACAGCTGCGAAGGATAACCCGAATACAACAACAACTGCCATCGGTGCTTGTGTCTCGTTACCACTGCCTGTAGCGAATGCCATTGGGAGCAAAGCTAGTACCGTAGCCAGCGTGGTCATCAAAATCGGACGCAACCGCTCAGACGCTCCATGAATAATAGCTTCATCCCGATCTTGGCCGTCTTTTCGGAGCTGAATTATAAAGTCAATCATAACAATGGCATTGTTGACGACCAAACCGACGAGCATGATGTAACCTGTCAAAGCTGAAACGCTGAGACTCGCCCCGGTTACAGCTAAACCGATAAGCACACCAATTACCGTAGGTGGAACGGAAAACATAATAACAAACGGTGTGAGCAACGATTCGAACTGTCCTGCCATAACCATATAAATGAGCACGACAGATAGCAAAATAGCTATCGCTAAGTTCATGAAAGACTCCATCATTTGTTCATTTTGGCCGCCACCCGTATCTGCACTGTAGCCCTCTGGGAAGTGAGTAGTCTTCAATAGAGCATCTATTTTTTGATTAATAGTAAGAATATCCCCTGTTCCATCAATATCAGCTGTAATCTGCACTTGACGCGTTTGGTCTTCACGAGTAACAGTATCGGGTACAGTCCGTTTATCAATACTTACTACGGAAGACAAAGGTACATCAATACCTTGCGAAGTGGTGATCCGTAAGGCTTTTAGATTTGACAAATCATGGCGGTTTTTCTCTGGCAACGATATCTTCACATCAATCTGATCTTCACCTGTACGATAGCTTGTGGCGACTGATCCATTAAAAGAAGTATTCACTGCAGATAAGATTTGGGTCGCTGATAAGCCATATCGACTTGCAAGTTCACGATTAACGGTAATCTCATATTCTTCGCGAACAGCACTCAAGGTACTTTTCACATTGACCGTACCCGGTATGTTTTTTACGTCCGCAACGAGATTGTCCGAGAGTTCTCTCAGGACGTCAATATCGTCACCTTTTAAGTTAATATTAACAGCCGCTCCGCTTGAAAGGCCTGTTGTAGACGCCATTGTAATCTCTGCATCTGGAATGCTATCAAATTTTTTACGAAGGCCATCAACTATAACATCTGTTGCCTGATGTCCATCCTTCAGTGTTACACTTAGATCTGCTGAGTTGGTTGGAGCTGCCCCTGAATAACCAGAATTGCCACCAGAACCAACAGTCACTGTCATTTTATCTAGATCCGGAACTTTCAAAATTTCTTTTTCTATATCTTGAACAACCTTTTCCGTTTCTTCCAAGACCGTTCCATTAGGAAGTTTCACATTAATTGTGAATTCCCCAGTATCGGATGCTGGGATAAATTCAGCCTTAACGAAAGGAACTAGAGCCCCAGCTGCCACAAACATTAATAAAGTAATAATTAACACAGATTTTCTATGGTTAATTCCCCACTTCAGTATACGGCGATACCCACTCTTAAATTTCTCGAAACCAATATTAAACCACACAATAGGGTTAACACCCTTATAAGTACCTGAAGAATAAATGGATTCATCTGGCACGGTAGGTAGCCAACGTGATCCCAGCATCGGCACAATCATAAGGGATACAAGCAAGGCTGCAATGTGAGAGAAAATAACTGTTAACGCCAACGGTTTAAATAGAACTCCCGCAATTCCGTCAACAAAAACAACTGGTAAAAATACTACGATCTGCGCAAGTGCAGATGCCATAACGGCATTACCCACCTGCTTGGAGCCATCAATAGCCCCTTGTAGCATGCTTTTCCCTTCATGTCGCTGTCTAAAAATATTCTCAATAATAACAACCGCAAAATCGACAAAGGATCCTAACCCCAGAAGCAAACCGCTCAGTGAAATAATATTAATGGTTTGTCCGGTGAAATACATCATCATAAACGTAGCTACGAAGGAAATTGGAATAACGATAGTAGCAATAATGGTAGAACGTATACTATTCAAAAATAACAGCAACACAATAGCTGCGATAATAAGTCCCAATATAGCATGCTCTACTAGTGAGTGTACGGAGTCGCTAATCGGTTTGGATGCATCTGTTACCATCTCCAATTGAGTTCCCGGAGGCAATTCCTTCCGTATCGAATCTAAACTATCCTTTACAGAATCGGCGATTGAAAGGGTATTCCCCCCTGTGGCTTTAGTAACAGAAATATTGATACTTGGCTTTCCGTTATAGGTAGAAATGGTTGTAACATCATCCAAGGAATCTTCAACTGTCGCGATGTCCTTTAGCTTAATGCTTCCCTTCCCTACTGGAATTGGCGTTTCACCCATTTCTGAAACAGCTTTGTATTCACCTTGAACCCGAAGTTGGATTTCTGTATTACCTCGGTACACCGAACCAGCAGAACCCGCTACGTTATTAGACGATAGCGCTTGGCTGATTTGATCTAGCGTAATGCCATAGCTTTGAAGTTTGGCTTGGTCTACAGTAATCTTCACAAGCCGAGCTTGCCCACCTGACATGTTGGCTGCAGCTACTCCCGCAATTCTTTCAAGCCGCGGCTCAATAATATCTTCAGCAATAGGCTTCAACTTGTTAATATCCTGGTCTCCTGTAAGAGAGAGCGTAATAACCGGCGTTGCGTTGAGATCAACCTTAAGGACACGCGGCGAATTAGCCGCCTTGGGAAGAGACCCTTTAACCCCATCAACTTTATCTCGCATGTCGAGGGTTGCTTGATTGATATCTACTCCCCAGTTAAATTGAATCATGACCATAGATGTTCCTTCTGAAGACTCGGACATGATTGTGTCCACGTTCTCAATAGAAGCCAGACTTTTCTCAATAGGTTTAGTAACCAATTCCTCAACTTCTGTAGGCGTTGCATTTGGAATACTAGTCACCACTGCAGCGAATGGCAGCTTCATATCCGGCATTTGCTCTACAGGAAGTCTTAACGCAAAAATACCGCCCCCGATTAACAAAGCAATAATTAACATAAATACTGTTACAGGACGGCGTATTGAAAACTGAGACATCTCATCACTCCCCACTCACTTCTCTATGTAATATTAAAACACACACATCCTCTACTACGATGAAATAGGCGTAAAGTTTCAGATAAATGTGCAAAAAAAACATATAGAAAAATAATAAACACATTTTGAGATAAATACTTAAAAAAAAGCAATTAATTACAGACGTTTAAGCCAAATCCAAAACCAAAAACATTGTAAGGCTAATCCACAATTTTTACCTCATTGATATTATGGCATAGGCCCTTAATCCCAGTCAAATAGCTGATTTATAAAAAACATCCCTCTCATGTATATGAAAGGGAATTACCATTTCGCATGGAGGGATGTTTAATAATTTCAGGTGTTTTGTTGATTAGATTTTAGGAAGCAGCTTTTTATCAGCCATAACTTTAGCTACAATAATCGCTGCATCTCCGCGCAAGGTCAAGGAAGTAGGATTAAACATATATCCCTTTTTCAGATCGCTTGCATCCACAGGTGACCCTGTGATAAAGCCTTTTTTGGCAATAGCCAATATAGATGCTTGCGCATAGTAATCAATCTTGTCCGCATCTTTAAAGGTCTTAGACAGGTTCTTCATGATCTTGTCATGATCTGTTTCCAGCTTCAAATTCAATGCCTTGGCAATAATGACTGCTGCATCTTGGCGTGTGATTACATCTTCCGGCATAAAGATTCTTGGTTGCGAACCTTTGACAATACCGGCGCGTGCAGCTGTTTCAATATAACGATAATCATAGAGCGCATCTGCTGATATCGTATTTGGAATAGACACGTCGTCGAAATGCTTCGCTCCGCTGAAATTAAGCGGAATTTGCAGACCTTTGACGATCATAGACGTAAATTCGCCTCTTTTAATGTAGCTGTCTGGTCCAAAGCTATTAATCGGATCCATTGGGTTCATAACACCTTTAGCCAAGATGGCTTCGATGTAATCTCTGGCGTATTTATGCTTAATGACATCACTATACGTTTCTCCAACTTTAGCAACTACATAGTAACCGAAACGATCAAACGGTACCTTAATGGTATGTTTTTTCGGATCCACCACACCACCAATGTTCTGCCAATCTTTAAGATCAGAATCAAAATAGAACACCGTCATTTGTTTCCCTGCATCCTGAGCGATACTGTTATCATACGTCAAAGTTAATGTTGCACGCTTGGATGGTACTAATTCATTAGAAGGATCACGCCAGTAGAAGTTTTTAATCTTGCTACTGTCATTTTGCGACTTGTTAGCCAATTGATAAGGATCGGCACCATAAGTTACCGGATCGTAATCATCTGTTTTAATGTCATCTGCTGTACCTGGGTCAATCCAGAATACTGGACTTGACTTGGTAAAACGATTTGGGAATTCTCTGTTAAAGTATCTACTTCCATCTGCAATCAAGCTCTGCATATCCGACAATGCTTTTTCGGTTTCAAATTCATGACGATCGACCACACCATCTTCGCTATTTGCTATTGCAAAGTACAAAGTGTGACCAGAGAAAACCTGGTTTTTGAACTGTTGCGGTTGATCGTAATCCCGACGAATCAGACTCGTTCCCTTTGCAAAAGCAAGTGTAAGATTGCCATCGAACACTTTGTGCGATGTTTTCATCGCTTCCATGTACTGCTCACCAGGAATATTAGTAGGCACATATTTAACAGTAATGGTCTGTTTCAATTTTTCTTTGCCTACAGTAACCACTACGTCAATTTTATTATCTTTGTTGGCTTTTAGACCTGTAACGATGGCTTTGTAAGTAGATGGATAATCAATGGTACCATCATAATCAGAGTCGAATCCCTCTTGAACTGCTGTTTCTTTACCTACCGTAACACTATCTGCATTACCTGCGTTTACAACAACTTGCACAAAGTTTTGATTCACGATTCTCTTTTCAGGGAGCGGACGCAAAATATCAAAAGATGTGGATTGACCTGATACTTGCAGTCGGAAAGTAGCAAATGGTCCGCTCTTGCCGCTATTGTACAAGGTAATGTTATAAGCTACTGGTGTTCCATCTTGCGAAATAGTTTGGTTTTTCAACACAAAGCTGAAATACTTTTTGTCCGGATGGTAGTACACAAGCAGGTCTTTTAAATCTTTATTTGTAAATTTATCTGTAGTAGAACCGGAATTGTATGTTGTCTTAGCATCTTCTGCTGAGAAAAACTCGTTACTCAGCGTCCAGTTGACTTCACTGTCATCCGATCCCTTAATCTCCAAAATATATTGATCTTTATTAGCAATATCACTTAACGAACCACTTACCTGATCTGCTTTACCCAAATCAGCAATACTGAAAGTACCAAATACATTGATATTTTTCAGAGATGTGTTGTAGTTAGTGTCATCCACTTTGGTGAAATTAGCATCTTTTGATTTCGGAGCAATTTCGCTATATTTCGGCGTATTGCTCAAGCCACTAACTGGTGTAAAAGGGATGATTCCTTGTGTATTCGGAACAGGAATTACTGGAATATTCGTCTGTGTAAAGTTTACTTTTACCGTATTGCTATACTCAATACCTGGCTTGTATACAAACTTGATTTCATTATTCCCGTTCGCCAAGGCATTGGCTGCGGCTGTTTCCGAGGAAGCAGCAAGCTTGAAGTCCGCTCCTGAACCATCCAAATCAACCAATACATTATTAACATACAGGAATACATTTCGGTTACTTCCAGTGTAATGAATATCTGCTGCGTTACTCACATCAAGTAATTTACCTTTAAAGTTGCCCAGCTGAGTCAATTTATAGGTATTCAAGTTTGAGCTGGATGTATTCAACGGAATTTGTTGCCCATCATAAATCGTATCGTATTTCATGAACGGACCCTGCAACAGATTCACTGTTGCTTTAATTAACTTAGTCGAGTCACCATTCAGATAAAAATTCAGTACATTTTGTCCTTCTTTAGGTAAAGTGTCTACATAAGCAACAATTTTCTTTACTTGCGTTGACTTACCATTGATTGTCCGAATCACATCTTGAGGAGACCCTACAGTATGAACCGTTACTCCGGAAAGCTCACTAATCGAAGAAGGTGCACCATTAACAACGATAAACTCCATACCTACAGGTACAGATGCAGCATCTGTAGTCTTGTTCTTCATAGAGCTACCTGTTAATTTCATAGCTTCATCTAGGGCAGCTGCCTGATCAGACCCGCTTCCTTTAGTTCTGTTCAACAATTGAGTATTAAAATCAGGAAGATAGTTAATATCATCAATATACGGCTGAGTACTGCTGCGCAACGTAAATTGGACAGCCGATGGAGCTGGAGGTGTACTGCTATCCGTATAAGTTATGCCCAGGGATGCCCTGGTCAAATGATCAAGTACAGCTTCCGAAGGTACAGTCACCTGAAATGGATATACTTTATAGCCATTTGATGTAACTATATTTGCAGTATCAATTGTGGCATCAATCCCAGTCGCACTACCCACAGCACTACCATTGTTACTCACATCGGTAAAACGTGCATTAATTGTGGCCACTCCTGGATCGGTCGCACCAGCTGGTACCAAAACGTTACCTTTTAAAACCACACCACTTGTAGACGATACAGTAAAGTCAGGCGAAGTGGTCAGATCGGCAGAAACATTTCCATCCTTGTTCAAGGTCAAATCAGAGAATTCCGGTTTACCCGTATAAATCGTAATTTCACGTGTAACTGTGAGGGCCTGAGTTCCGTTGCCCACTTTAATAGTCACTATATTTTTACCTGGACTGAGTACCACACTACCTGTTAATTTATATGCGGTATAAGAGTTAACTGTGTACGTATTACTGCTTTTTGCAGACGTGAGCGTTACACTGTCAGCATTAGGAGCCGTACCTTGAATGACTACTTTTACATCATCCGTACCGCTATTGCGTGCGTCTGTCAGCACCGCTGTCTGATTCTCTAGCAACTGCTCGGTTGCACCATTCAGCGTAGCAGATAGATCATAAAGCTTAGGTCCATCCTGATACTCAATGTAAATGGAGTCCTTCATATCAGCCGAATTTTGGCTACTTTGAAATGTAATCCGGTTCAAACCAGGAAACAGTTTAATGTCTGTAACTTTAAGCGTAGAGCCACTGACCGTAATTCCGCCTTTTTGACTCTCGTTCTTATTAACTACGTTAAGGTTTGTTCCATTTTTAGAGAGTTGGAATACACTATAAGATATAGTACTTCCGTTCACTCCGTTAATCGTACCGTTAACTGTAACTCGGTCAGTGTTTACCATTCTAGCCGAATCCACATCATATTTTTCACTTGGAAAAATAAAATAAGTTCCCGTCGCAGCATGAGCCGTACCTACCAGGGCCGCCGGCACCAAGCCAATGATGAGACCAACCGTCAGCAACATGGATAGCAATCGTTTCAAATCATTGTCCTCCTTTGATTCTGTCGCACCTTGGGGTACGTAATCATTCAATACTTTTTTTATCGGTAGTAAACATACAAAAAATTAGTAAATTCTCAAAAAAGGAGGGAGTTTTTTTACAGCAAACATCAAAAAAGCCTTCAAACCCGCGGTATACCGCCAAGCTTGAAGGCTTACTTTTAAATTAAAATTATAATTTCGAACGTGTTTGGGAATCTGGCTTAGCCAGCAACCGAATCAGTGTGTTAATAACTGGGCGTTTGGTCTTGCCAACAAGACCAATAACCTCTGCACCGATCTGTAGGAAGAACATCATAATACAAATCACGACAAAGGTGACCCAGTTCGCTTCATTAAGCGCAGCAGACGATTGAATCACGGCCAATACACCGAAAAATGCAGCAATACCGTAGATAATCAACACCGTCTGTCTGTGACTGAAACCTAGTTCGCGTAAGCAGTGATGCAAATGACCTTTATCCGGAGAGAAAATCGGTTTTTTCTGCAACTTGCGACGAATGATAGCAAAGAATGTATCTGACAAAGGTACACCGATAATAATCAATGGCGTAATAAAAGATACGATAGCAATTTGCTTGAAACCAAGCATGGATAGCATGGCCAGACAGAAACCTAAAAATAATGACCCTGTATCACCCATGAATATTTTCGCAGGATGAAAGTTGAAAAATAAAAATCCGATAATGCTGCCCAGCAGCACAAGACAAAGCATAGCTACCATGTAATTGCCCATCAATACCGACATCACAAAGATAGTTCCAATCGCAATTCCTGAGACACCTGCAGCCAGTCCATCCAGACCGTCAATCAAATTGATGGCATTCGTTACACCTACGATCCAAAAAATCGTAAGCGGAATGGAAATCCAGCTTTCCAAAGATGAGTATGCATCCTGAAAAGGTACATTTACAAAATCTACACGAATATCAAAAGCAAACACGACCATACACGCAACGGCAATTTGAGCCAAAAATTTCAATTTTGCATTGAGATCAAAACGATCATCGAGAGCACCAATCAGTGTAATCAGCGTACCACCAATCAGAAAGGCTGCGATAAAGTTAATATCCCGAGAGGACAGCATTCCGTCAGGCACAAAAGGTAACACCGCCAATAAGGACAACAGAAATGCCAAGAAAATCCCCAGTCCGCCAAGACGCGGCATAATTCGGGTATGTACTTTTCGGGCATTCGGTACATCGACGGCTCCAACCTTCACAGCGAATTTCTTGACGAGCGGTGTCAGTAACAGCGCAAGTCCCAGTGCCATGATGAACCCAATAATATAGATCAATAACATTTGATCATTCGACCCCCAATTTTAAAGCAATCCCTTTTCAGATGTAACCGCATTGAATTATACTCTGATCAAAAATAAATACCAAGCTTCATATTCTGGCAAATTAGCGGGTTTTGTAGGCAGATTCAAGCTATTTATCACACTTTTGTGACGTTTTCTTTTTCGCGCATCACTTTCGCGGCGAATTTCGGCAGCGCAAGCATTCTTTTGTAACGGCTTGGCTCTTTAAGGAGTCTATATAACCATTCAGCCCGTAGCTTTTGAAACAATTTAGGTGCGCGTTTGGTTCTGCCTGATATAACATCGAAGCTACCGCCAACCCCCATCATCACCGGTACACCCAGCTGTTCCTTATATTTACCAATCCAGGGTTCCTGCGTGTCCGCTCCACGTGCTACAAACAACAAATCAGGATTTGCTTCACGAATGGCTGCAATCACGGCTTCATCCTCTTTAGGTCCAAAAAAACCATCACGCTTGCCACAAACCGTAATTGCGGGATAAAGCTCATGTACCCGCTTTGCGGTCGCTTGAATCACCTCAGATGTTGATCCCAGTAAATAAACCTTCCAATGATAGTTTTCTCCAGCTGCAAGTAATTCATGTAACAAGTCAAAGCCCGCTACCCGCTCAGGTACAGGATGTCCTACATAGTTTGCAGCCCAGACCACGCCAGTCCCATCCGGAACAATCAACTCTGCCTGTTTCATCACGTTCATGTACACTGGATCTTCCAATGCAGCCATTACCATAATCGGATTGGCAGTGATCACTTGATGGGGCTGGCGAGACTCCACTGCTTGAACTAATACATTTAATGTATCTTTCATATTAAGCCTTGATACCGGAACACCGAAAATCGGGACGGTAGGCACATTCGTAACCTTATCAACTGTCACTGTATCCATCATCCTTTGCGACACAAGTAATTAACGATATGCTGTGCCGGTAAGCGAGCCTCACTTTTTAACAAAGCAATGGCCGCTCCCTGGCTCTCGATCCATTGACTTCGCTGATCTAGCAACCGCATAGACTCATTAGCCAGTTTTTGTCCATCCAGTGCCTCTGTAGTGCCTACAGGCTGGCTACCGACACGGCTGAGGAAATGGTCAATTTTAGGATCGTAGGATATCCCCAACGGAGGCACCTGGTGGGATGCTGCATAGATCAAGCTGTGTAATCGCATCCCGATCATCAAACTGCAACGGCTGACTTCCAAAAGCATCTGTTGAGGATCGGTGACTTGATCACACATGCTGACAAGGCTCCCCGTCCCCCTAATATCCCCCAACAAATCCATTACCATCCTTGAAGCCTGCTCGTCATCAGGCAGATGGAAAGGTAAAAAGCGTAAGTGTACACGGCGCTCAGCAGCTAATCTTTTTAAGCCGTCCGCAATAGCCGTTAAATCGCGACGTTCTTTATCCCAGTAACGTACAGATACGCCAACGATTGGAATTTTATCCATATCAGTCTCAAATGCTGCTTTATGCAGCTCGGAACCCGCGGGCAATGGAAGCCCCATTACCGGATCAGGAACAACTTTGACAACCGGGCGCTTCAGTTTCATAGTACCCAGCAGTGCGGCAGACTGCTCATCTCTTACAGAAACATATTCACAGCGCTGAAACACAGAACGGATCATAGGGTAAAATATCTTCCGTTGTACCGGACCAATGCCCTGAGCATATACAAACGTCGGCTTTCCAGCCCATTGGGCCAGTTTCAGAATTGCCAGATAATACGGAATGCTTTTAGGGCTTGTTGCATCCTGGAGCAAACTCCCGCCGCCACTTATTAGCCCATCGCTGTTTTTAATCGCTCTACGAACTTCCCCCAGACTCATCCGCGGTACAGCTTCTACTCCGTACATTTTCTGTGTCCAAGTGGGGTCAGAAGACAGAACAACAGGTTTGATTGTAATCCCCGCCTGACGACTCTCCTCCTCTAAAGCTGTCAAAATCGACTTAAGCACGGCCTCATCTCCACTATTGTGAGAGCCGTAATAACCCGAGATGATTATCGTTTGAGCTGTGGTGACCATTTCTTCCAACACCCTTCCAGCACTTGCCACACGACAATTGCGATGATTCCCAGCACCAGACCGAAGCCCAATCCTAACAGCCCGCGACTAAGCGACAGTGCCGCTGGAGAGTGAATGTGAGCAAAGGTATCCACCATAGAGGCTTGGCCAATAGCAGCTATAATCAGTAAATAGATTGCTTTGCGATATTTCAAAGCCAGGAACGCCCCTGCAATAAACAGTGGGTGAGCCATCAAAAATTCCTTATTGCGCGGACGTACACCAAACGCATTTTCAAGGAAGTTCCGGAAAACCAGCTCCGTGTTCGACACCGTACCCGCATTTCCGGTACGAGTCAAATAGTAATAGCCTGCGGCTGCGATAACAGCCAGTGCGATCACCCACAATACAGTAATCGGCGTACGTAGCAGCTTGGAAATTTCCTCCCGTATAGAAACACCACGATAAAAGAAAATATATATCGCTGCTAAGAAGATCGGCAGAATGTGAAGCAAGCTTACACCTCTAAATTGGTTCAGCACAAGGCTGTAAGCAATACTATTCAACAGAGCAATAACAAAAGGCACTGCAGCCAGCGACAAAATCGCTGTCTGTACGTACAGTATAAGCGTTTGAATCAAACGCTGACCTACAGAAAGTTCGGACCCCTGTTCACGTTTAATTCTAATCGTACGCACGGCGATAATCATTGCAACCGTAGGTCCGCTAATCGCCGCGAGTAGGGCTAGACCTTGCTCCATCAAGCTGGAGTTCAAAACATAAAGTCCTGCTGAACCTACCAAACCGAGTGAAAATGCCAGCAAAGTCAATGCTGGGACGAAATAGGACACCATAATGGAGAAGAATGCCAGTGCACCCAGTACGACAATCATTTTCAGATAGCGCTGAATGGACGAATCGACGACTTGGAACGGTTCAGCCTGTCCAAGTTCAAACCCCTTTTTCTCCATCCGTTGTACAGCGTTACCCGGCTTGTCCAAGCTGTGGATTAGGTTATCTACCGAATCCTTCACCTTGGCTTCAGCAATACTACGGCTAGGCGCGGTATTCAGATACAACATGCGAATATTACGATCCTTGGTAGCCAATGCAAAACGATCGGCCAACGTTTCCACATCGAGCGTTGAATCTTTATCGCTCAATGAGTATAAACGCACAACGTTATAGTGGATATCGTAAGCGAGCTTATTGAAGCCTGCTTGCGGTTTTTTTAAGTTTTCGATAGCAGCTAGGCCAATATCGTATTTGTTCAGCAATTTAGCAAATGCCGCCAAGCTATGCTCTTTCTCGTTATCAGTGAAGCCTTTGACTGAATCACCTTCAAACAAAATGCGTTTTACACCATTCTGCTGAAAGGAAGCAAGCATCTCTTCCGTCAACTCCTGGTTGTAAGGAAGACTGTCGCTCATCCGTGGAACAATAAAAAATCCTTTGCTCCGAAGCTGCTTCATCGCAATCGGGTCAGGCTGCATGGGCTTGAGATACGCATCCTCTGGAGATGTTTCCACAACTAACCCTTCCTGTCCCTGATAAGTCCAAGGTTTTACATTGATGTCCAGGCTTGTAAACGTACGTAAAATTAACGGCTTTAATGCCTCGGCATTTTCTTTATCAGCGAAAACAATATACGTAAAATTCTCATTTGCAGGTGAAAGCCGTTTTTCCATATCGGCAACGTTCTGAGTCGTATAGGTTACGACGCGACCCGCTTTACGGAAATCATCCAACGTACTTTCATACATAGCCATGCTGTTCACACCCGCTTGCTGTAAGCGGTCAAGTTGCTCATTCAGATAGTCCTGCGGGTGAGCCTGATACGAGGCTGCCTCCGTCAAATCCCGATAATCGAATACAATCTCTACTTTTTTACTCGAGGATTCTGTCTTCACACGATCGGCGATGACCGGAATGGAAGCCAGCAAGCCGACAGCCACCAAAATCCATAACCATTTTCGAGAAGCCGTATTCCAATACTGCCATTTCTGATACACCAAAGAACCTCCTTAATATTCGGGATTTTGCAAAATTCAATGCTGCCCACCTTGCCGTACTCAGCCTTTTGGTAGGTCACTCATTGAATTTTGCAAAATCCTCCGTTGCCGGAATAAGGCTATTTTCCCAAAGCCTCTTCCAGGTTATTCTGCAATACAGAAATGACCTCCACGGCGTACTGCCCTTTGCCGTGAGAGGTCACCGATTACTAAATCTTATCCAATTACCTTAACCTATTCTATTATAAAGGGATTTTTCTCAAGCGTCTACGCGAGCCATAACAGCATCGACCAGGTGGCTAATTCTTTGCTCCGCGTCTGACAGCGAGGAACCGCGTACCGCAAAGTATACTTTGATTTTTGGCTCCGTTCCCGAAGGGCGCAGGCAAAACCACGAACCGTCCTCCAGTAAAAATTTGAGTACATTTTCCTGTGGAAGTCCGTCCAGACCTTGTGAGTAGTCCAGTACCTTGTCTACCTTCACGCCTGCAATCTCTTGAGGCGCGTTGCTACGCCAATCGGTCATTTTGCCCTGAATTTGTGCCACTCCATCCTTACCCTTAAGGGTACGAGACTCCAGCTTCTCAAGGAAGTAGCCAAACTGCTCATACAGCTCTTGTAAAACATCATAGAGCGTCTTACCTTGTGTGCTGTAATAAGCAGCAGCTTCAGCGATCAGCATAGCCGCCAAGACAGCATCCTTATCGCGAGCATAATTCCCTGCCAAATAACCATAGCTCTCTTCATAGCCAAACAGGTAGGTGTACTCGCCAGTTTCGTCAAACTGGTTCATTTTCTCGCCAATATACTTGAAGCCAGTTAGCGTGTTAAACACAGTTGCTCCAAAATGTTCGGCAATGACTGCACCCATTTCGCTGGTTACGATGGTTTTGATAACCGCCCCATTATTCGGAAGCTTGCCTGTTTCTTTCAGCTGATTCAACAAGTAGTAAACCATGATCGCGCCAGACTGATTACCGGACAATACCACATATTCGCCATCACGGTTTTTCACAACTGCACCCATACGGTCAGCATCAGGGTCTGTTCCGATCAACAGATCCGCACCAATTTTCTCACCCAGCGCGATTGCCAGTTTAAACGCATCACGTTCTTCCGGGTTTGGCGACTTGACAGTCGAAAACTCAGCATCTGGCAGCTCTTGCTCAGGCACTATATGCACCTGTTCAAAACCGATCTTCTTCAGCACACGACGAACCGGTTCATTTCCAGTACCATGGAGAGGTGTAAACACAACTTTGAAGTTTTTGCCAGGTCCGGCTGCAATCAGCTCACGGTTCACACTCACACTGGCTACCGTATCTACAAACGCTTCATCTTCCTCTTCTCCAAGCCAAACCAACAATCCCTGTGCCTCAGCTTCTTCACGTGTCAGACTGCGAATGTCGGCAAAAGAAGGAACCTCACGGATATAACCAATTACCTGTTCAGCCTGATCAGGAACAAGCTGACCCCCTTCATCGTTGTATACCTTGTATCCATTGTACTCAGGAGGATTGTGACTCGCTGTCACAACAATCCCTCCACTGGCTCCCAAATGACGTACACTAAACGAAAGCTGTGGCGTTGGACGCAAGGAAGGGAACAACTTAGCCACGATACCATTGCCTGCCAGCACCAAAGCTGCATCCAGAGCAAATTCTGGTGAAAAATGACGCGAATCATGTGCAATGACAACCGAAGGTTTGCCTTCTTTACCAGCATGCTGTTCTAAAATATAGCGAGCCAGCCCTTGAGTCGCACGTCCAATGACGTAACGGTTCATCCGGTTACTTCCTGCCCCGATCACTCCACGCAGACCGCCTGTACCAAATTCCAGCTCTTTGTAAAAGCGATCCTCCAGTTCCTGCTCGTTGCCTTCCAATGCGCGCAACTCCTGTTTGGTCTCTTCATCAATATAAGGGTCTTGCAGCCAGCTCTCAATGCCTTCTAATGCTTTTTTACTCAACTGCGTCATACGGAATTTCCCCTCTCCATTTTTGGGTTGTCAAAACAGGATTTCTATGTACACATGCACTCAGTTCAGACGTCGTGCTTATGTCGGCAGAGCTTTATTTATTGGGGAGGGTCAGATAAAGCAAACATAATTTCGCCCTCAGCTACTACCGTATCGCCTACTTTAGCCGTAGCTTTCCCTTTGCCAAATGCGCCTTTGGAACGAGTGATTTCCACTTCAAGCGTAAGCGTATCCCCAGGAACCACCTGTCCACGGAAACGGAAACCATCCAACCCTGCCAAGAACCCGATTTTGCCACGATTGCTCTCTAGATGCAGTAATGCGACAGCCCCAACTTGAGCCAGTGCTTCGGTGATCAACACACCAGGCATAACGGGATACCCCGGAAAATGTCCAATGAAATGAGGCTCATTCATCGTTACATTTTTAATGCCCACTGCTCTTTTCCCTTCCTCCAGCTCAATAATACGATCCACCAATAAAAATGGCGCTCGATGTGGGATAATCTCCTGAATTTGATTAACATCCAATTGCAATTTGTCCATTTACCTTAATAACTCCTCCCGCTTGCAGGTTTGACTCTGTATCAGTCATGAGTTACTGCAAGCATAATATTACCCCGCCTGCGCTGCATAAAAACAGCTCTTGGCGGCAACAATGTTAGATATCCTTCACCTACTGCAGAAGTGGAGGTTGAGATAAGGGGCTTTTTCCGCCGGTTATGCAACCTGAGGCGCGAAGAAGCCCTTTTGCCCGTGCTTGGTTTTACCCCGCAGTGTTATAAACTTCCCCATCATTATACAGTTATCAGATACAAAAAGAAAATTACGCGGAAGTACCATATTGGGTGCTCCTATTATGGGGGTGAAGCGAAGTTTCATTTGAGTCAAGGGGGGGAAAGGGCTACGGGGATGGATCATTCTTCCGATCGCTGTTAACCTCGGATTTTTTCATTGTATAAGAATTCAAAGGTAAAATCCGAGGTTAAAGGCGAACGCTATCGCTTCTTCAGAACGATTCCATCCCCTCCGCCGAGTTACTTTTGGCTCAAAAGGAAAGCCTCGCTTCAATAATACTCGCTTGCCGTGAAGGGCAGTGAAACAACCGAAGGCCTCTATGATAGCCTACATTGGCGTTCCAAAAGACGTGCTGCATTGAAGCACGATTTAGGCATAACAAAACCCTGCGCCACTGGCACAGGGTTTTGTTATGCTATACTCCCCACACAAATTGCGGGGGGTTATTTTAATAAAAGTGGCCCTGATGGCGGGTAGCAGCGGAGCGAAGGATTTGAATCTGGAGAAGCGCGAGCGTTCGCCTTTGCAACGGGATTTTTACATCTGAATAATTTATCAAATAAGAAAATCCCGCTGCAATAGCGATCGTAAGATCAAATCATTCGCGGAGCGACCTTTTCCCGCCCCCACTCATTTAAAGTAAACTAAGGCGCAAATATAAGATCAATCACATGCTGCCAGGTTTTCCATTCGAATACGCCTGACAACCCTTGCTTACCTACAATTACATATCCTGCAATTAAGCCGCCTAACAGCGAGAACAGAAGCAGCAACGGAACTACGAAATAACGAGCAGTACGCCAGCGGGACTTCGTCTTTTCAGGCACCGGACGGGAATCAGATTGTTCTTCTTTCATCACCAAATCCTTAAGCCCTCAGATTGTTGGCCAGGTTCATCATCGTATCACTAGAAGTTAATGCCCGTGCCGCCATTTGATACATCCGCTGAACTTGCATCATATCCGTCATTTCGCCCGCTAAATCCACATTAGATTCCTCAAGATAACCGGAACGCAAAGATACGTCCGCTGGAACAGCACCTGCCACACCTGCAGCTCCGAATACATTTGCCTCTGTTACACCATTCAACAACACGAATAGGTTATCATCCCGCTGTTCCAGTCCTTCTGGACGCTGTACATCCATTAGCTTGATTCTCTGACCAACTGTCGGAGCCCCAGTTCCATTAGCACGAATCAGCAATTCGCCATCCGAGTTAATAGCCACCTTGGAACCCGCTGGAGCAGTCACAGGAACATCATTGTTATCCAGCACGGAATAACCTTCAGCAGTGGTCAACATCATCGTCGCACTATCATTCGGATCAGGAACAAAATGAAAGCTACCGTCACGGGTCCAAGCTTTTTGCCCATTTCCCTGAACTTCAAACATGGCATTACCTTGAATCGCCAGATCGGTAGGAAGTCCCGTCTCCTTGAGCGGACCTTGCTCCATATTTTTCATGATTGCGGCCGTTTTAACTCCGTAGCCCAAATTATAGCCGAGCGGCATGGCCCGTCCATTTTGGAGATACGTTGAAGGCTGTTGCTGCACATTGGCCAATACATCTTCAAAGGAACCCTGTTTACTCTTATAACCCACTGTATTGATATTAGCAATATTATCGGCAATTAAATCCAAACGCTGCTGCACACTGGCCATAGATACCATTGCGCCAATCATGGAGTTGTTCATCACTTACCCCCTGTTATACACGGCCTACTTCATTAACGGCCTTGTCCAAGCTTTTATCATAAAATTGAATTACCTTCTGATTCGCCTCATACGCTCTTAACGCAGCCATCATATCCACCATCGACTGTGAAGCATCTACATTAGATACCTCCAGATAACCTTGACGAACGGATACAGCATCGTTAGCAGTCATCATTCTAGCTGTAGCACCGTCAGTATCATTCAGGCGAAAATTTCCATTGCCCTCACGAACGAGCTGGTACGGACGATCAATGACACTAATACCGAGCGTCGTTCCCAATGTCTGGTTGGACTGGCTATCTACCAATTCGCCCCGCTCATTTACTTTAAGCTCTGAGACAGCCCCCGTCAATTGAATCGGGTTTCCATTCGTATCCAGCACCGCTGAGCCAGTCGATGAAAGCAATGCTCCCGCTCCATTTACTTGAAAATGTCCATCACGTGTATAACGAACGTTACCATTACTGTCCCGCACCGTAAAAAATGCTTCTGGACGGTAGGTGACTTCACCGTTAGCATTGATGAATTTCCCTGCCTGATCAAAAGCCATAGGTTGACCAGTAGCTGGGTCGTTCACATTAATATTGGACTGTATCGCAAAATCCGTCGCTTGTCCACTGTCCTTTAATGCTCCCTGAATGTAAGGGGAGAGGCTTTCCTCAGCAAAAACGCCAGTATTGAGCTTGCCGACCGTACGGTCCGGGTTATCAGGGTTACCACCCGTCATGGAAATAAGCATTTCGGGGAAAGAACGCTGAACACTGTTCTCCTGTTTGTATCCCGTCGTATTCATATTAGCAATATTTTGCGTCACAGTGTCATGGCGTCGTTGTTGTGTCATCAATCCGGCGGCCGCAGTATATAAACCTCTCAACATGTATCGTGCACCCCAATCCTATACTCTGCTAAAATCATATGCTCGCGCGGATACACGAAAGCCAAAATGCTAGGCAACCTGTCTAACCGCACACGAGTCTCTTATAGTCACTATCGGCAGATTAGAACTTTTTCTTAACCACATGATCCAAATTATCCAGCATAATTCCTGTACCTTTAACAACACAATGCATCGGATCTTCGGCAACCAGTACCGGAACACGCAGTTCTTCAGCAAGCAGCTCGTCCAATCCGCTAAGCAAGGCGCCGCCACCAGTCAAAATAACACCACGGTCAATAATATCAGCTGACAGTTCCGGTGGGGTCTGCTCCAATACAAACTTGGCCGCAGCAACAATCGCCGATACAGGATCTCTAAGCGCATCCTGCACTTCATCCGCAGAAATACTTAACGTTTTAGGCAATCCGGATACCATATCCCGTCCACGGATGTCCATCTCTGCACGACGTCCGCTCGGATGCACGGTTCCGATAGCAATCTTGATATCCTCAGCCGTACGTTCCCCGATCAGAAGCTTGTACTTCGTTTTTACATATTTCATGATGGCTGTATCAAATTTATCTCCTGCCATTTTAATGGAAGAAGCTGTTACGACATCCCCCATAGAGAGGACTGCAACGTCAGTCGTTCCGCCACCAATATCCACTACCATGTTGCCGCTAGGCTCAAAAATATCCATTCCTGCTCCGATGGCAGCCGCTTTTGGCTCTTCCTCCAAAAATACTTCCTTGGCCCCGCTACGCTCCGCCGCTTCACGAATCGCTTTTTGCTCCACTGAGGTAATGTTCGTCGGCGCACAAATTAGAATACGAGGGTGGCTGTACCAGCTTTTTCCCCCTACCCGATTGATAAAATATTTTAACATCGCTTCTGTTACTTCAAAATCGGCGATGACACCATCACGTAATGGACGGATGGCTATGATATTACCAGGAGTACGTCCCACCATGCGGCGCGCTTCCTCTCCGACAGCCAGAACTCTTTTTGAATCGCTTTCTATCGCGACAACGGAAGGTTCGTCAAGAACAACCCCCTTCCCTTTGACGTGGATAAGCACGTTGGCCGTACCGAGGTCGATACCGATATCATTACTGAACATATTAAAAAGGCCCCCAAAGTGATATTTTAAAAAGCTAAGATTCGACAAGAAGCGGCAAATATATGTATAAACCTACGGTTACATGTCATTTTTCGTCTTGTACCATCTTTTAACATATCATACTTCAGGGGGTTGATTCAATGGCTTTGCCAGCCAATTCACTATATATTTTTAGGACTTGCCAGAAACGAGAATCTCCCTTCGTTTGCCACTCGTTTTTTTGTACTTAATTTTCGTCGCTTCTCCTCCCCGCAGATGGCGGATGGATTTATGGTATTCGAGAATGTGCTTCACCTGATCGGCAAGATCCGGGTTGATTTCAGGCAGCCGTTCGGTCAGATCTTTATGCACCGTGCTCTTGGAGACACCAAATTCCTTGGCAATCGTACGGACCGTATTCCTTGTTTCCACGATACAGCGACCGATTTTGATGGTCCGTTCCTTGATGTAATCGTGCACGCTCCCGCCTCCCTACTGTGGATAGTTTGGTACATTATATGAGGAGCGTGCCTATATATTCGCGGTTTGGCGGGAAGACATGCTTCCGAAGGCCTATTTATTTGGCAAAAGCAGCTTATGTTTACCTTATGCACAAAAACTACACAAGAAAAAAGCAGGGAATGTGGATTCCCCGCTTTGCATGCAAAGCCATGACCAAATTTATTTTTTAGGAAGCAGACCAGCTGGATTTACAGGCTTGTCATCCTGATACACTTCAAAATGCAGATGTGTTTTCAAATCCTTTTCAAGCTCGTTACGACCCGCTGAAGCAATCACATCGTTTTGTTTCACTTGATCGCCTTCTTTTACTTTCAGATCACTCAAGCTTTGGTACACCGTTTTGAGATTATTATCATGCGTGATTTCTACGACACTACCTACCAGCGGATGTTGTTCCACACGAGATACTTTGCCACTCAGGGCGGCTCTCACTTCAAACGCCTGATCGTCGGCCCGGGAAAGATCAATCCCAGTGTTAGCGGTAAATGTTTTATCGTACTCTACCATAGCTGCCGCCTGCTCATCAGCGGTCGCGTTCTCATCAAAGAACGGCTTTACGACCTGTACTGCGCCAGCATCTGCTACTGGCCATGCGATATTTTCCGACTGGGCAACTACTTCCACGCTTTCTGGCTGTTGTCCGTTAACATCGGTGTTCACTGCACTTGTGCTTTGTACCGATGGACTAGCTGGGTCAGGTTTGAAAGACTTCTGGCTGGCATCCTGATAGACCCACACTAAGGTTAGTATAATGGCTGCTGCGGCAATGTAGGCTGCCGGGTATGCCCACCTTTTGGACAACAGCTTTTTCCACGAAGACGGCCGTGAAGCTCTTCCACCCTGAAAGGTTTTGGGTGTTTCTTCATGGTTTTGGTTCTGGTTTTTATTTTGTTCATTCATTTGCTCATCACCTCAGTAACCAGTGTTACCGGGTGCAACTCTTTTATACTTCAAAGTTTCGAAATATTTACTAACTTAGAATACGAGAGGCTTGCGCAAAAGAAATGCCAGTATAATAGTGAAGGAGAATTTGAGTGGCAGTATGACCTTCCTTGGCCATTCCATTGGCTCCCCACTGACTCATACCAACACCATGACCATAACCATAGGTTGTTATAGCAATCCGATCCCCTTCAGCCTTCCACGTAAACTCAGCCGAACGCAGCCCCAGTTTGTTACGGATTTCCGGCCCTGTAAAGATTGAACCACCAACCTCAATCTTCTTGATGCGATGTCCTTCTGTCTTAGAGAGTATACGAATCTCTGGCATTCTCCCTCCTCCAGTAGAAGCAGCTATCGCAGTACGACTCAACCCCAATCTATCGAACACACTCTGACGACTCAGTGTGACGGTTTCTGTATAACGTGGGGCCAACTGCTTGTCCCATGGACTTGACACACTTCGTAAATAGGGCACTGCCTTCGCCCATACATCCTCTGAATTTTCGGTGTAGCCATTGCTAGTAGAAAAAAAAGAGGCCGTAATGGGCTTGCCTTCATATACCATGATCGTATCCTTGGTGTCTCGTACGGCCTGCTGAATTTTAGCCAGCTCTGCGGATTTACCAGAGTGCCCCCATTCTCTAGTAAGTTTAGCTTTAGAGATATAAGCCTGATGTTTAACAGTATCCGTCACATCTGCTCCCGCCGGGGCACCGCTGGTGTCATCAGCCAGCAAACGCCGGGCAATGAAGGTACGCGCGGCAATGGCCTGCGCTTTCAGTGCCTCGCCCTCGAAGCTGGGCGGCATTTCGGCGGCTACTACGCCGACAATGTATTGCTCCAGCGGTAACGTCTCCGTGCGACCGGTAGACGTGACGTACACACGCACGTCCGGCTCTGCCACCACCGGCACGCTGCGCGTTGGAGCAGCGGGCACCGCCGGTATCGGCGGGACACCCGGCAGGCGCGTGACGGGCGTCCCGCCCTTTGCCGTTACGCTAGGTGCAGCCGGTGCTGCCGTGCGACTGCTCGGTGGCACCTGCTGCGCCGTCTGGCGAGGCCACGCCATTAGCGCGGGCACAGCCATGGCAAGCACCAGCACCCCTGCCATGGCGGCGAATGGCAGCCATGGGCGGCGGCTGCCCCAGCGCGGGGCACGCCCGGCGGAAGGACGCAGGTGCGGTAGCGGCACCTGCAGCGGGCTTGCAGCGCGTGTGTCATGGACCGCTGCTCCAGCAATAGGCAAAGCCGTATCAACGGAGTTCACAGCGGAAGGCACGGCTGTTGTACGCCGATTGGGCTTGACGCCAATCGGCAATGTACCTCTTGTGTCCGGCTGCTGTTGCATAAGCTTATTTTTTTGTAACGAAGTAGCTATAGAGCCAGAACCTTCCTCCGCAAGTGAAGCCTGGCGATGTTCCTTAGGATGATGAATGGGTATACGGATGCGAACCTGTGAATCTTTCATAGGCTGAAACCTCCATCAAAGGGCTAAGTGTCCGGCTGGAAGTACAGATATACTCCAGCAGATATTTTCAATCATATGAAGTCGTCCACTTTGATAGAACCGTTTTAAGAGAACTGAAAGAATGAAAAAAACTGGTTGCAAACAACAAAAAAACCAAGCCCTTTCGGACTTGGTTCCTTATTGTTCAAGAATATACTTATGCAACATGAAGCGACATACGTTAAAGCTTAGGCGAGGGAAGGCTGGATCTTCTTAAACAGATTTCCCGACGTCTCTTCTGGCATTACGCGCTCTGTACTGGGCGAATGATTCAGTTTGGACTCTTCCACGGTCACTCTGTAAATGTCCGCTCCCAATCCAGTCAGCTTCTCAGCCAAATGAACGTAACCGCGATCGATGTGATGTACGCCGGATACCTCCGTTGTACCTTCCGCAATGAGTCCGGTCAGAATTAACGCAGCACCTGCACGCAAATCTGTAGAGGTTACTTTCGCACCTGTCAGCTTAGCATTACCAGTTACAATGGCGGAACGACCTTCAACCTTAATTTCCGCATTCATGAGATGAAATTCATCCACATGCATGAAACGATTTTCAAACACGGTTTCCGTAATAATGCTCGTTCCTTCAGCGGCAAGTTGAAGTGCCATCATCTGAGACTGCATATCGGTAGGAAAACCAGGATAAGGCAATGTTTTAACATCAACGGCCTTTAACGGCTTATCTGCAATGACACGAATTCCGTTCTCATCAGGTTGAATGGTTACACCCATTTCTTCCATCTTGGAAATAACCGGTCCTAAATGATCGGATATTGCGCCTTCTACATATACGTTCCCGCCTGTGATCGCAGCAGCAACCATATAAGTACCTGCTTCTACCCGGTCGGGAATGACCGTATGTTTTACACCATGCAGCTTCTCAACGCCTTCAATACGAATAACGCCCGTGCCCGCACCGCGTACTTTGGCACCCATTCCATTCAGGAAATTTGCGAGATCAACAATCTCAGGTTCCTTAGCAGCATTCTCGATGGTAGTTACGCCCTCAGCAAGAGTAGCGGCCATCATAATATTCTCGGTTGCTCCTACGCTGGCTACATCCAAATAAACTTTAGCTCCACGCAGACGCCCGTTACTTTTAGCTTCAATAAAACCTTGGCCCAGGCTAATCTCCGCGCCCAATGCCTCAAAACCCTTCAAATGCTGATCAATTGGTCGCGTTCCGATTGCGCATCCGCCTGGAAGCGAGATCCTTGTACGTCCCAAACGTGTAAGCAGCGGCCCCATAACCAAGAATGATGCGCGCATTTTCCTAACCCACTCGTAAGGGGCTTCACAGGAAATTATCTTCCGCGCGTCAACACGAATGACCTCATCTTGGTATGTAACGCCTGCTCCTAAGGACTCCAGCACTTTGTTAATGGTCATCACATCGTCTAGAGGAGGTGCATCAATAATAACACTTTCTCCTTCTTCTCCTAGCAGAGAAGCGGCGATGATCGGCAGAACTGAGTTTTTGGCTCCGCTGACTTTGACACTCCCGGTCAATCTGTTGCCACCGCGGACGATAAATTTGCTCATCTATGGTTCCCTCCGCGCGTCATTTCCCTTTTCCATTCTGGAAAAAAAGAACATATTCCGCTATTTTCATGCCTTGCTTTTTCATTACATAAAAAAACAAGATTTTACTAATACCCTAACTGCCATCATACCACTGATTAAAACAAGTATACAAGCGTTTTTTGTACTTGACGACCATTGTACTCTGACTGATTCAGCCAGCTATACATGTATGGTTCTTTTGTTTACCATTGTTAACAATATGACGCGATGTTATTCGACAATTCCCGCAGAGACACAGTCATAAGGTCATATAACCCGCCCACTTCATGTTAAAACAAATTCTAGAGCATCTGACTCCAAGAAATGTAGCTCAACAGGAACCCAGAAACCAACTGTCCCAAAATTATAGCAAGAAACAAGTGTAGCAATCTGCCTTGCGGTCCTTTGGGTTGCCGGATTAACAAATCCAGCTTAAAACTCTGTAAAGCCCACCAAGCTAACGCTATACAGATGAGCGACACGATCATGGAGATCAGCGCGGTCATACTCGCCGATTGACTTAGCTGTTCAGCCAATTGCTGTTTCCCGTTCAACCATAATTCCTCCCATCTGCGTCACAGACTTCTTTATAATACTCGGCGAACGCCTAATATGCCAGTGCTATTTCTGTTTTCAGGACATTTATTTCGACAAAATGTGATTAATCACTTCTGTTTCGTGAATTTAAAAGGTACTAAATACCTAGCAGCCGGGCAAGAAATAGGACTGTATATTTGGTAATAACAGCTAAAAAAGGGCCCGATCACAGTGATCGAAGGAAGCAAGGTTCTCCCTCACCTTCTACCGGACATTCTTTGGCAGAAATTATGAAGTGGTCTCCTTGTCGTTCCATCCGTATACTATGCCGAACCCTTTTAAAATTCCACTTAAAATCCAATATTAATTCTTATTGGTTCTGATGCTTGTAGCATTTAAACGGTTAAGCGCCCGTTGCAGAGCTACTTCCGCCCGATGATGATCTATCTGTTCCTGCTTGCTCTGGAGCCGCAGTTCTGCCCGCTCCCTTGCCGCACGGGCACGCTCCACATCAATTTCTTCGGAACGTTCCGCACTCTCAGCCAAAATGACCACTTTATCCTTGCGGACTTCAAGAAAGCCCCCATTGACCGCGATCACTTCGGTTTGACCACCGATTTTAATGCGTATCGGTGCAATCTTCAAGGGAGTGACCAAGGGAAGGTGTCCAGGTAAAATCCCAAGATCGCCTTCCGAGCCGCGAACACTGATGCTGTTTACCTGTTCTGTATAAACCAGGCGCTCCGGCGTCACAATCTCTAGTAAATACGTGCTCACTTGAATCCCTCCTGGAAGCTGTCCGCAGACAGCTCACTTCGTAAGGCTCGGCTATTCTTTGCCTGTTGTTTACAACGTTTTAGCTTTTTCAACTGCTTCTTCGATGGCTCCTACAAAAAGGAAAGCCGCTTCTGGAAGATGGTCATACTTGCCTTCCAAAATTTCTTTGAAGCTTCGTACAGTTTCTTTAACCGGCACATATTTACCTGGGAAGCCGTTAAATGCTTCGGCAACGTGGAAAGGTTGAGAAAGGAAACGCTGGATTTTACGTGCACGTGCCACCAACATTTTATCTTCTTCACTCAGCTCGTCCATACCCAGGATGGCAATGATATCCTGAAGCTCATTGTAGCGGGCCAAAATTTGTTTTACCCCTTGTGCTACATTGTAATGCTCTTCACCCACAACGTCTGGAGCCAAAATACGGGAGCTTGATGCGAGTGGATCAACCGCCGGGTAAATACCCATTTCGGAAATTTTACGTTCCAGATTCGTTGTAGCATCCAAATGGGCAAACGTTGTAGCAGGAGCCGGGTCAGTGTAGTCATCCGCAGGCACATAGATCGCCTGAATGGAAGTAACAGAACCTTTTTTAGTAGAAGTAATCCGTTCTTGCAATTGACCCATCTCAGTAGCCAGCGTAGGCTGGTAACCTACTGCTGAAGGCATACGTCCCAACAGGGCCGAAACCTCAGAACCTGCTTGAGTAAAGCGGAAAATGTTATCAATAAAGAGCAACACGTCACGGCCTTCTTGGTCACGGAAGTATTCCGCCATCGTCAGACCTGTGAGAGCTACACGCAAACGTGCACCCGGAGGCTCGTTCATTTGTCCGAACACCATCGCTGTTTTGTTGATAACGCCGGAATCTCTCATTTCATGGTACAAGTCATTTCCTTCACGTGTGCGTTCACCTACACCCGCAAATACAGAAATACCACCATGCTCCTGAGCGATATTGTTAATCAATTCTTGAATGGTTACGGTTTTACCTACACCAGCACCACCAAACAATCCGACTTTACCACCCTTAGCATAAGGAGCCAGCAAGTCGATAACTTTAATACCGGTTTCGAGCATCTCTGCTTGAGTTGTCAGCTCATCGAAAGAAGGAGCTTGACGGTGAATCGGATTTCTAGCCGTTTCACTCATATCAGCACCATTATCAATTGGCGTTCCAAGCACGTTAAATACGCGTCCAAGAGTAGCTTCGCCGACAGGTACTGAAATAGGTGCTCCCAGATCTATGGCTTCAGCCCCACGAACCAAACCATCTGTGGAAGACATGGCAATACAACGCACACGGTTGTCACCTAGATGTTTTGAAGCTTCGAGCGTCAGATCAATTTTGACTCCGCTCTCCAGCACAGTCCCAATATGAATGGCATTCAGGATTTCCGGAAGTTGTCCACGTTCGAACTCAACGTCGACAACCGGACCCATGATGCTCACTACGCGTCCTTTGTTCATCTTTTGGTTTCCCTCCTACAAGCTTGCACAGCCGCAAATCCGAACCACTCTGATTTGTTTTGCGCCCGCAATTTATCATAATAGTGTAGACCCTGCTATAAAACAGTCGCAACAAGCCTGATTAAGACTGAGCGCTTGCCCCTGCAACGATTTCCGTAATTTCCTGGGTAATAGCCGCTTGACGAGCACGGTTATAGGTCAAGGAAAGCTCACCAATTAACTTGGAAGCATTCTTCGTAGCAGATCCCATCGCCGTCATCTTCGCTCCCAGTTCACTAGCTTTACCATCCAGCAAAGCGCCGTAAATGAGCGTTTCCGCGTAACGCGGCAGCAATACTTCCAGCACTCCTTCTGGTGAAGGCTCATACTCATAGTTAATTGAGGATGAAGCTGTAGCTGAATCCGGTGTTGCCATTGGTAACAGACGGTCAACTGTTGGAATTTGAGTCAATGCGTTGACAAAGCGGTTATAGCATAGATAAAGCTCATCAAATTCTTTAAGTTCAAAGCCTTGTACAGCCTTGCTTGCAATTGTTTTGATATCTGCAAAAGCAGGTGTATCCGACAGATCTGTTACCGATTCAGCGATAGGAAATTCACGACGTCTGAAATAATCCCGTCCTTTTCGTCCAATGATGAAAATCACAAATTCATCCTGTGAACGGTGACGTTCAGAAATCGTCTGCGTAACCTGTCGTAAAATATTGGCGTTATAACCACCAGCCAGACCACGATCAGATGTAATGATGAGATAAGCAGTCTTTTTAACCGGACGCGTTTCCAGCATTGGATGCTTGATGTTATTCGCTCCAGAAGCAATGCTACTCACAACTTCCTTAAGCTTTTCCGAGTAAGGACGAGCCGACTCCGCTTTCTCCTGAGCTTTTCTCAGCTTGGATGCAGCGACCATTTCCATCGCTTTCGTGATCTGCTTCGTACTCTGCACACTTTTAATCTGACGTTTAATCTCGCGCATACCTTTTGCCATGATTTCACCACCTTTAAGCTCCAGCAAAGCCAAAGCTAACTTCGTAAGCAATCCCTTAGCTTGGGCCAAGTCCAAGCACTTCGTAAGATTCAAATCCAGCCGGACATATGTTAAAGGGCCTGTTATTGAGGGTAAAACATGCCAAGGAAGCCAAAACCCGGAGGGCACGCTTCCTTAGTACATCTTTCATCATAAACAGGCAAATTCCAATGTATTAAACCGACGTGGCGAATGATTTTTTGAATTTCTCGATAGCCGCCTTCAAAGCCGCTTCGTTATCAGCAACCAAGTCTTTCGTGTCGCGGATAGATTGAAGCACGTCTTGATGGTCAGACACCATGAAAGACAGGAAGTCTTTTTCAAAACGTTTTACATCCGCTACAGGGATATCATCAAGGAAGCCTTTTACAGCAGTATACAAGCTCACTACTTGTTGCTCTACAGCAAGCGGTTGGTTAACACCTTGTTTCAAAATTTCCATCATGCGTGCGCCGCGATCCAGACGGGCTTTTGTGGATTTATCCAAGTCGGACCCGAATTGGGAGAACGCTTGAAGCTCACGATATTGAGCAAGATCCAGACGCAGGGAACCTGCTACCTTTTTCATCGCTTTAATCTGAGCTGAACCACCTACACGAGATACAGAAATACCTACGTTGATCGCCGGACGTTGCCCTGCATAGAACAAGTCAGCTTCCAAGAAGATCTGTCCATCCGTGATGGAAATAACGTTGGTTGGAATATATGCAGAAACGTCGGAAGCCTGTGTCTCGATGAACGGCAATGCGGTAAGTGATCCGCCGCCCAACTCATCATTTAGCTTCGCTGCACGTTCCAGCAAGCGAGAGTGAAGATAGAAAACGTCACCCGGATATGCTTCACGACCCGGTGGACGACGCAGCAACAGGGACAGTTCCCGGTAAGCTGATGCTTGTTTAGTCAAGTCATCATAAACTACAAGGACATGCTCGCCTTTGTACATGAAATACTCACCCATGGCGCAGCCAGAGTAAGGAGCAATGTACAGCAATGGTGATGGTTCGGAAGCAGATGCCGTAACGACAATCGTGTATTCCAGCGCACCGTGACGACGCAATGTTTCAACAACTTGAGCTACCGTGGATTGTTTTTGACCAATAGCGACATAAATACATTTCATGCCGTTACCTTTTTGGTTCAAAATTGCATCAATTGCGATAGAAGTTTTACCTGTTTGACGGTCACCGATGATCAACTCACGTTGACCACGACCAATCGGAACCATCGCATCAATAGCTTTAATCCCCGTCTGCATAGGCTCATGTACCGATTTACGGGCCATAACGCCTGGAGCCTGACTTTCAACCGGACGGAATTCTGTTGTAGCAATCGGTCCTTTACCGTCTACTGGTTGTCCCAGTGGGTTAACTACACGTCCGATCAATGCTTCCCCTACAGGGACCTGCATGATCTGACCTGTACGTTTTACTTGACCGCCTTCACGAATGTCGGAGAATTGACCTAAAATAACAACACCGACATTGCTTTCTTCCACGTTGAGCGCCAAGCCCAATACGCCAGTGTCGAATTCAACCAATTCACCGGCCATAACTTTTTCCAGTCCGTAGACGCGGGCAATACCGTCGCCGACTTCAACAACAGTGCCGACTTCAACGACCTCGATATCATTTTTATATTGTTCAATCTGACTTTTAATCAATGAACTGATTTCCTCAGGTTTGATACTCAAGTGTGTTCACCCCTATCTTCTATACTCGTCTGTTAAAGGATTTCTCGAGACGATCCAGCTTGCCGGCCAGACTGCCGTCGTACAGTGTATCGCCGATAACCACTTTCAATCCGCCCAGTAGACTCGGGTCCACTATATTTTCCACACGGATTGTTTTATGTTCACGGGCTCCGAATTCCTCGGCTACCGCTGTTTTTTCCTGATCACTTAAAGCATAAGTCGAATACACCTTTGCATGAGCAATTCCCAGCTTGTATGCCTGAATATCGAGGTATCCGGCAAGGAGAGATTCGAACAAATCTGCTCTACTACGCTGAATCAACAGCTTGATCGTGTTAATTAGCGAGGCAGAAAGCTTGCCTTCAAAACTGTTAGCCAGAACTTGAAGCTTGACCGCTTCCGTAATGTTAGGAGAATTAATGAATTTACGGATTTCAGCATCCCCCGATACAGCCTCTACAAAAGCACGTAGCTCCTGCTCGGTTTCCATAATTGTCTGTTCCTGCTCTGCCACTTCAAACAAAGCTTTCGCATACCGTTTGGCTACTACCGTATCCCGGCTCATGCTTTGCCTCCTACCTCTTTAAGGTATTGGTCGACAAGCTCTCCCTGGACTTGGTCTTCCTTGATTTCCTTTTGAATCAGTTTGGAAGCAATTTGTACCGAAGCTTTACCCACTTCGCTGCGCAGTTCGGCAACCGCCTTATTACGCTCGCTTGTGATTTCACGAACAGCTTCGTCTTTCAGGCGGACAGCTTCGTCTTTAGCCTGAACAATAATTTGCTCCGCTTGTTTGTTACCTGTTTGTTTTGACTGCTCGATAATGTCGTACGCTTCCTTACGTGCCTGCTGGAGAGCCTGCTTTTGCTCCTCAACATAAGCAGCAGCCTGTTCACGCGTCTGTGCCGCTTCATTCATTTGCTGTAATACAAGCTGACGCCGCTTCTCCATAACGGAAAAGAGAGGGCCGAATGCATAACGCGTCAGTAACCAGTACAAGATCAAAAATGCAATGATTGTGAAAACGATACTTGTCCAATTTAAACTCAATTGAAGTCACTCCTTTCCGGTGAACGTCGGTTCTGGATCTTTCATGTTCAAACGAACAAAGAAGGCGCGGATGGCTGTGCCTTCCCCGCCAAACCTTGCTTCCATTCAATTAAGCACCTGCGTAGAAAATGAATGCCAGAACGACCCCGATGATTGGCAGGGCTTCGACCAGACCTACACCGATAAACATTACCGTTTGCAACGTTGCTTTTGCTTCAGGCTGACGAGCGATACCTTCAACTGTTTTACTTACGATCAGACCGTTACCAATACCTGCGCCCAAAGCGCCCAAACCTACTGCGATTGCAGCTGCGATATATGCCCAAACTCCCATTTTAAAAATCCTCCTTAGTGATGTGTATTTATATTGTACATGTATTTGCAGTTAAGAGCGAAGCGTACTCCTGAACTTAACTAAAAACCGGAAAACGAGCTTGTCTAATGCTCTTCTTCATGCGTGTCAATGGACTGCGAAATGTATACAAACGTCAGAATCGTGAAGACGAACGCTTGAATACTGCCGACAAAGATACTAAATCCTTGCCAAACAACGAGTCCCAATACGGAAGCAATCCAGCCTCCTACACCAAGTGCTGTCAATTTCAGCAGAACACTGATCAAAACTTCGCCGGCAAAAATATTACCGAATAGACGCATACCATGTGTCAATAGTTTTGAGAACTGCTCAATCAAGTTAATTGGCAAAAAGAATGGAAATGGCTGAACGTAATGCTTGAAGTAAGCTTTGGTATTGCGGAAGATTCCCAGGAAATGAACCAGGACAAAGATCATTAAAGCGAGTCCAATAGATACCCCTGCATCTGCAGTAGGTGATTTCCACCAGCTGATGCCTACATGGGCAGCTTCGCCTGGGTGAGACGCCTGTGCTTGTTCTAATGCTTCTTTGACTGGAATGATTTCATGTCCAAATACTTGGGCACTTTGCGCATTATCGAATTCGGTCACAATCCCGAACGGTAAGCCCAGCATATTCCCCACGAAAATGAACATGATCAGCGTCATCCCCAAGGAGAGGAATGGCTTCCCTTTTTTCAAATCCATCGTGCTGGTAATCAGTCCTTGAACGAATTCTACGACCCATTCCATAAAATTTTGCAACTTGCTTGGATTGTCCACAGACAAATTGCGCGTTGCAGCAAATGCCAGTCCAAATACAATCGCACAAGTCACAATAAGCATAATAATGACGGACAAGTCAATGTTAAACCCGCCCAATTGGATAATCGGTGATTCATGCAACATGTTTTCTCACCCCTTTCTCAGTTGAGCCATCATTTTTCCTGAAGCGCGAATATGATGCCTATAATTAACAGAAGAAATTGCCCAGTCACCAGGCTTGCCATTACAGCGATCTCATGGAAATAGGCCGGAAATTCTATCGCCAGCACCACTGCCAAAATTGAGGTCCCTAATCGAACGCCAAAGCCAATACCAAACACTCTCTTCTTTCTTTCACCGGCGGCCGCACTCGCAACCTGTCGAATTTTGTAGGCCATATACAGCACATTTAGACAGCTTACTCCCGTTCCCAGAATGATTCCGTGAGCAATGTCACGATGTTGGGGCATGAAGGCGGAGACCAGGAAACACAGAGCCATAATACCAAGCGCTACGATCCATAACATTTTTTGCATACGGGTCATCTCATTCATGGTTATCCCTCAGTACCTTTCCGATCACAAGGGCAATACTTAATGCGCCTACAACCAAGCCTGCGAGAACGCTTACGCCAATCCAAATTCCGGAGCCACCAAGTTTGGCATCAAGCCATTTTCCTGCATAGAAACCACCCAGTGTGCATATCGCCAAATCAATGCCGATCGCGCTCACCAGTCCTATAGCCTTAAAGGCATTTCCGGTGTTATTTCGGTTGTTGTTTTGCTTGGAAGGTTTGACCACTTTTCCATGTCACCCCTGCAATTCCAGTCCATTTTACTTAAATATAAGATACTTTGTCAATTGAGATATTTTAGTGCCCTAAAGTATAAAATCAAACGACAAAGCATCTTAAATTGCTGTATCCCTTGGTAACCGTACAGTTTAACTGTATGCTTGCCTTGTAAAGAATAATTATATCGGACGAACACCTTTTGTGAACATTGTGTGAAATTCTTCAGGGCGTTCGGATTGAACACCATAATGGTGCAAAATCGCATTGACAATTCTTACTGATGCTTGGCCATCGCCGTAAGGATTCGCTGCTTGGCTCATAGATTCGTACAACGCGGAATCTGTCAAAAGTGCCTTGGTCCGATTGTACACGTTCTCTTCACTCGTACCCACCAGTTCCAAGGTGCCCGCTTCAATTCCTTCCGGTCTTTCAGTCGTATCACGCAGCACCAGAACAGGTACTCCGAACGAAGGCGCTTCTTCCTGAAGCCCACCGGAATCCGTAAGGATCAGATGTGTATGTGGGTAAAAATTGTGCAGATCCACAACATCCAGCGGATCAATCAGCTTAATACGCGGATGGTTGCCTAAAATCTCAAATGCAGGTTCCTTCACAGCCGGGCTCGGATGAACCGGGTAAACAATAGCGATATCCTCAAACTCATCCGCAATTCGCTTAACCGCATTAAAAATCTGACGATGCGGTTCCCCTTGGGATTCCCGGCGATGTGCTGTCATAAGAATCAGGCGTTTGCCCTGAGCCCAGTCCAGTACGGGGTGCTCGTAATCCTGGCGAACCGTATACTGAAATACGTCAGTTACTGTATTGCCTGTAACATATATTCGCGATTCAGGCTTATTTTCCTTCCGCAAATTTCCAGCCGATAAAGAAGTAGGCGAGAAATGCAGATCAGACAGCACGCCTGTGAGCTGACGGTTCATTTCTTCAGGATATGGAGAAAGCTTGTTCCACGTCCGCAAGCCTGCTTCCACATGCCCTACTTCAATCTGCTGCATAAAGGCTGCATAGCTGGCGAGGAAAGTGGTCAGCGTATCGCCGTGAACCAACACGATATCGGGCTTGGCCTCACGCAATACAGGTTCCAGACCTTGAAGTACCCGCATGGAGATTTCATTCAGTGTCTGGCGATCCTTCATTACGTCCAGATCATAGTCAGGGTGAATATTGAAAACTTCCAGAACCTGATCAAGCATCTGGCGATGTTGAGCCGTAACGCATACCACGGACTCGATATGCTCCGGGTGACGCTGAAGCTCCAAAATAAGAGGAGCCATCTTAATCGCTTCCGGACGCACACCAAAAATTGTCATCACTTTGATTTTGGACATTTTCTGTTGAACCCCTTTTCATAATAAATGTCCGCTTCACAGATCTTCCATTATTCAGAAAAATGACCTGTCATAACGTCCATAGATTTTGCCGAACCGCCAAAGGCAGTCTACTTGGTTCCGTACAAGCGGTCTCCCGCGTCACCAAGACCTGGAATGATGTATCCATGATCATCCAGACGCTCGTCCAATGCAGCGACGTAGATGTCTACATCAGGATGCGCATCCTGCACAGCTTTGACTCCTTCAGGAGCAGCAATCAGATTCATCATTTTAATTTGAGTGCAACCTCTCTTTTTCAACACATCAATCGCCGCAATTGCCGAGCCCCCCGTTGCAAGCATCGGATCAATCACGATCAATTCACGCTCAGTTACATCTGTAGGCAGCTTCGTATAGTATTCTACGGGTTGCAGCGTCTCAGGATCGCGGAACAGTCCCACATGGCCTACCTTTGCTGCAGGCAGCAGCTTTACTACGCCATCCAGCATACCCAAGCCTGCACGCAGAATCGGAATAAGACCCAGCATACGTCCTGAAATCACTTTACCTTCTGTCTCAGCAACCGGTGTCTGCACCGTAATGCTTTCCAGCGGGATATCCCGTGTAATTTCATAAGCCATCAATGTTGCTACTTCATCCACCAGCTCGCGGAAATCCTTGGTGTTTGTCCGCACATCGCGGATAAATGTAAGTTTGTGTTGGATCAAAGGGTGATCGCAAACCACCAGTTTCGCCATAATATATTCCCTCCGGTATTATCGTCACGTTCTTTCGCGCCAGCATATCGAACTATCCTGAGTCGAAAGGATCTATGTAACCTATTTGTACAAACCAAATAAGCACAGATGCAATGCGTGCCTGTAAATCCTGTTTATTATAACATTCCCTTGATTGATTTAACACCTGCCACCGCAACCTTTTGTCAAGGGAAAGATATGACATGTAAAATACTTATTAAGACCACTTCACGTGTGACTTTCGTCACATAAAAACACATCAAAAAGGCCCTGACGGCACTTGACCGTCAAAGCCTGTGGACTTTAAGCTTCCTGCCCGACCTATCCCCTTTGCATCCTCATGCAGCGCTATTCTTTTATCTATACTTCAAATTGTCCCATGCTCCCTGAAATTGCTGAAGCATTTCATCCTTCGTGATAACCCCTGCAATATAGGCTTGCATACTACTGCTTAAATCCTGATTCAGCCCCTTCGGGAAGCGTTGGAAGTTCCAGCTCCATATCTTGCCTTCCCTCACGTGCCGAGATATTTCTGCACCTAGATCGCCTGTCGTCTCGTCACTGGACGTGATACTTTTGAAGGCGGGAACAAACTTAAATTCCTTGGTGATATAATGCTTGCCTGTTTCTGATGTGACCAACCAATTGAGGAATTCTTTTGCCTCCTGCTTCACAGGCGAATTTTTGTTGACCACCCAGTTCGAGGCTACTCCGACAGCGAGTCTACCTCCTGTGGAGGGATCATTGTCTATAGGAGCAGGCAGAATACCCAAATTCAAGTTAGGATTAATTCCATCCATTTGCGGTTGCGTCCAGTTCCCCTGGTGCATCATAGCAGCCTTACCTGTCGAAAACAGTGTCACTTGTGTATTGTAATCCGTCGTGAGCGGATTGCGGTTCCCATATTTTATAGTCAGGTCAAGCAACTTCACCCACTGATCGAACACGGGGTTACCGGGGATGCGAGCCGTCCCTTTGTTTAAATCTGCAACATAACTTTCCGGGTTCGGCTGTCTGGCAAACGGGATATTGATAAAATGGTTTCCCAGAACCCACCATTCCGCATACCCGTTAGCAAAAGGTATAATCCCTGCTGCTTTCAGTCGCTTAGCTGCTTCCTCCAGTTCATCTATCGTCTGAGGCAATTTGGTTATGCCCGCTTTTTTGAACAAATCCTTGTTATAAACAAAACCAAATCCTTCTAGGTTCATAGGCTGTCCATAAATCTTACCGTTAACCGTCATCGGCTTACGAGCAAAATCGTCCAGGTCCTTCACCCATGGCTGATCCGACAAATCCTCCAAGTACTCCAGCCACGTATCGCGGTCCTGGTAGCCCTCATTTGTAAAAATGTCCGGCTGATCGCCTGATGCGAATTTAGCCTTCAACGAAGCACCATAGTCCGTACCACCACCGACAGATTGGATATCCAGCTTGATGCCAGGGTGCGTTTTTTCATATTCTGCCTTCAGCTTATTTAGCGGTTCCGAAATCTCTACTTTGAATTGATAAATGTGTATCGTTTTCGTCTCACTCTGTTGAGCCTTCGTATTTCCACAACCTGCAAGTGTACATGCGAGCAGCACCATCAAGGAGATGACAAGTAACGCTGTTTTTTTCATCGGTTATCCCTCCCATCAGCCTTTGACCGCACCGGCTGCAATGCCAGAAACGATGTATTTTTGCATCACCAGAAAAAACACAACAACTGGCGCGATCCCCAATACCAGTGCTGGCAGCGCCAAATCCCATTGCTTGGTGTACTGACCAAACAACATATAGGTTGCAATCGGAATGGTGCGCAACTCTGGAACATTCAAAATGAGTGAAGGCAACAGATAGTCATTCCAGATCCATAAGGTGTTCAAAATAAGTACGGTTACGAACATAGGCAGCAGCAGTGGACAAACGATGCGAAAGAACACCCCGTACCGGGATGAACCGTCCACCCTTGCCGCCTGCTCGATCTCAATAGGTACCGTTTTAATAAAGCCATGAAAAAGAAAAACGGACAAAGGCGCTCCAAAACCCAGATAACATAAGATCAGTCCCGGTATACTGTTGTTCAAGCTCAATACGTTGGACACTTCCATAAGCGGCAACATAATTGATTGAAAAGGGACTACCATCGCAGCCACAAGCAAACCGAATAGGCAACGATTAAAAAGAGTGTCATGCCGAACCATCTGGTAAGCGGCCATTGAGCTGATTAGCAGCAAAAGCGCATTACTGACGATCGTGACAATCAGTGAATTCCCCAGTGCTGTGGGAAAGTTTATTTTATTCCAGGCGTTAGCATAGTTTTCAAAACGGAAGGTTGTCGGCCACGAAGCGGAATGGGCCAAAATGTCGCCAAAGGATTTAACGGAGTTTACGAGCAAAAAATAGAACGGAACCAGAAAGATTAACCCGATCACAATAAGCAATAATTCAGCAGCCCATGTGCCCAAACGATAGTTTGACGTTTTTCCCATTACATTTCGACCTCCTTTTTCTTCGTGAGACGCACCTGAATGCTGGTAATGATCGCAACGACCACAAAGAAAATCATAGCTTTGGCAGTCCCTAATCCAAGTCGATTATTTGTAAACGCTTCATTATATATGTCCAACGCTACAGACTCTGTCGACTTGAAAGGTCCCCCCTTCGTGAGAGCCAAATTCAACTCAAATACTTTAAAGGACCAGGATATCGCCAGGAACAAGCAGACGGTCACCGCTGGCATAATAAGTGGCACTACAATATGACGCAAAATCTGTCTTCGGCTCGCACCGTCGATTTGGGCCGATTCAATAAGGGCATGCGGGACATTATTTAACGAGGATATGTAAATAACCATGAGATAACCTGCATATTGCCATACAAACACAATGACAGTCCCCCAAAAAGCAGTTGGCCCATCACCCAGCCACGGCAGTTTAAAAAAGGAAAGCCCTGTCGCCTCTCCTACCGCAGAAAAGCCTCGTACAAAAATAAATTGCCAGATAAAACCGAGCAGCAAGCCGCCAATCATATTGGGCAAAAAAAATACAGTTCGCAGTGCATTACGGGTACGCAGCGGTTTGGTAAGTGCATAGGCTAGGAAAAAGCCAATCAGGTTTGTCAGAATGACACCACATACGGTAAACCGGACCGTAAACCAGAACGCATTACGGAAATCTGGATCATCCCTAAAAATATGAACGTAATTCCCTAGTCCGAGCCATCGGATATTTTCAGATACTCCATCCCAGTTCGTCATGGAATAATACAGCCCCAGCAGGAACGGAATGACCATAATCAAGACGAAAAACAACGCCATCGGTCCCACAAATACGAGTTGCTGCAATAATTGCGCGGATTTTCTTTGACTCAATGCAATCACTCCTTTGTCGTAGATCATGAAGGAAAGCGCGCATAAACCCTTACTGTAATCGCTTATTACCCAAAAATGTATGTTTCGAGTCGTTCGGAAGCAAAAAAAGGCTGTTCTCCTCCGGCTTATGGAAGGAAAACAGCCTTTAACATAAAGATTATGAATATCGATGAATTAGTATTGAGTTCCTGGATAGATCGGGAACTTGTCTGTCAACTCGCCAACCGCTTGGCTTGCTTTGGACAATACAGTATCATCTTTCGGGTTTTTAAGGGTTTCAGCAATGATTTTACCGATTTTGACCATAGCCTCTTCATCCATACCACGAGATGTTGCAGCAGGTGTACCAATACGAATTCCGCTTGTTACGAATGGACTGGTCGGGTCAAAAGGAATCGCATTTTTATTGACCGTGATGCCCACGGAATCCAATACATGCTCCGCTTCTTTACCTGTGATATTCAAATTGCGCGTATCCAACAGCATCAGATGGTTATCCGTACCACCGGATACAATGTTAATCCCCTCAGCCAGCAGTGTTTCAGCCAGCACCTGTGCGTTGCGGACTACGTTTTGCGCATAGGTTTTGAACGATGGCTGGAGCGCTTCACCCAAAGCAACCGCTTTGGACGCGATCACATGCATCAGTGGCCCCCCTTGAGTACCAGGGAAAATAGCTTTATCAATCGCTTGCGCCCATGCTTTGCGAGTCAGAATCAGACCCCCACGCGGACCACGCAGCGTTTTGTGTGTCGTTGTTGTTACAAATTGGGCATGCGGAACTGGACTTGGGTGAATTCCCGCTGCCACAAGACCTGCGATATGTGCCATATCCACCATGAACAAAGCACCTACATCATTGGCAATGGAAGCAAAAGCTTCAAAATCAATAGTACGCGGATATGCACTCGCGCCAGCTACAATCAGACGAGGACGGTGCTTGAAGGCTGCCTTGCGCACTTCATCGTAGTCGATGCGGAAGTTGTCTTCGCGTACACCATAGGCAGCAAAGTTATACAACAAGCCGGAAGCGTTAACCGGACTTCCGTGTGTTAAGTGGCCACCATGCGCCAGATTCATACCCAGTACAGTATCTCCAGGTTTGAGAGCTGCCAGATACACCGCCATGTTGGCTTGTGCTCCAGAGTGAGGCTGCACGTTAGCATGCTCGGCGCCGAACAGTTCTTTCGCGCGGTCACGTGCGATGTCTTCAACGATATCTACATGCTCACAGCCACCATAGTAGCGTTTGTTCGGATAACCTTCAGCATATTTATTCGTCAGCACGGAGCCCATAGCTTCCATTACTGCTTCACTGACAATGTTCTCGGATGCGATTAGCTCGATATTGTGGCGTTGTCGTTTCAGTTCAAGTCCCATTGCTTCCATCACTGCCGGGTCACTTTTACGCAGGTGTTCCATCATGATTGATTACTCCCTCTCCATAGTCAATTGTCGGATATACAAGCAAACGCCTGCTCCTCTGTTGGGTACCTCATCATCAATGCAAAAAAGATTAGTACAAACATGCCGCCATGCCAAATGCTAATCGCAGTTTCCGCCGACTTCTTGCTCCAGACTGTACACCGCCCGTTGTCCGCCAATAAGTGGAGGACGGGTGAACGCTGCTGTCACACGTGCTTCGCCAATCCAGCGAAGGCTTGGGCGAAACGGAACAGCAATGGGTCGCAGATGCATGCCAATCAGCGTTTCGCCGATGTCTATCCCGGCATGAGCCTGCACGTTCGCCGCCAAACACGCGTCGCTCATAGAACGATAGGCGACGGTAGCCATAGAGCCTCCTGCTGTACGAACAGGAACAGCTGCAACCTCCATCAGTCCCAATCGCTCCAGCACAGCCCGTTCAACGACCAGCGCTCGGTTCAAATGCTCACAGCATTGAAACGCCACATCAAAGCCATACTCCCTGCGAACAGACTCTACTCCAGACAACAGTTGCTGAGCCACATCGAGCGCTCCCGCCGTACCAATCCGACTTCCAGCCACTTCACTTGTGCTAACGCCGATAACCAGCAGGCGACCAGCCTTGAGACTGGCTGCTTCTGCGATTTCCCGCACGACAGAAGTGGTCTGTGCTTCCAGCGGAATCTCATGATCTAATTGTTCCACCATTGGAACCTCCTTTGGTTGAACAGCCTCTCAGAGACTAGGCACGGTCTCATGCCCCAAGTTCAACACACTCTCTCCTGATCACAATCTGACTATATTATAGCCGATGTTTCAGATTTCGAGCAGAAAAAATGGAAGAATCTTTAATGGAATCAACTCTCAGCTAAAAATCTGGCATAACTTGTATATGAAAAAAAGAGCAGTCCACACCTATGTGGAATTGCTCTTTTGCCCAGGCGACCGGCCGTATATCCGATGCTCCATCGTGGTTAATCCCACTTTTGTCGCCAGTTACATCGGATTCTCATTTTTCCACCTTATCTTAACGGATTAACCGCCGAAAATCAACAGATTCCGTACAAAACAGATGAGTAATACCAATTTTATTCGGAAGATGCCTTTAGCTTGTCCAGCAGCTTATGCAGTGCCGTACGGATTTCCGCAGCTGTGACATCGTAATCTTCTCGCGAACCGCCAAACGGATCAGAAATATCAAAGCCCGGAATCCGTTGGTGTAATTCAATCATTCGTTCACGCTCCTGCGCCGATAGCTCTTGTCCGAGTGAAGCCATCAACTGCTGTGAAGCATATAAACTATCCAACTCCTGTACATCATTCAACACCGCATCCCGGTTCTCCACATATTCCTTAAGCGTAAATACTTTGCCCGCCGTTTGGGGAAAGCGCTGAATTACGTGCTGTTTATGTCCTTGCGTCAAGGTTAAGATCAGATGCGCCCACCCGGCAAGCCCGTCGCTCAAAGAGGTTGAAGTGATCTGATCGGATATATCATGATCACGTAGAACCGCCTCTGCATGTCGGGATATCGGCGTGCCTTCCATCGCGGCTACTCCCGCAGAACGTACTTCCAGTTCTAGCCCATGCTCAGCAGCCAACTTACGCAGCATCCCTTCAGCCATTGGACTGCGACAGGTATTCCCTGTGCATACGAATAAGATATTCTTCAACGTTTTCACCCCCCGTATGTTAAAAAAATATATAAACAGAGGATTACTATAGTTCTAATCCCTTACTATAATCCTGCATTTATTTTACACTGTCTACGCTAAAATCAAAACATAAACATAAAGCCGAATGCCAGCAAAATGGCACCGCCCACTGCTTCTCCATAATCTCCTAGATTGCGGCTGACCTTGCGACCCAGCAGCAGACCCAACATCGCCATTGCTCCCCCGCAAAAACCAAACGCCAAAACGGACAGCACCAGATCACTTTGGAACATACCTAGTGACACTCCTACAGAAAATGAGTCAACGCTCACCCCAAGTGCAAACAGCAAAAGGCCTAAAGGCGAACGATGATCCAATACCTGTACGCCGTCCCCTTTAAAGGAATTATACACCATATGCCCGCCCAAAAGGATGAGTAACCCCCCTGCGAAGTAGGCCGTCACATGACCTAATAAAGAACTCATATAATGGCCTGTGAACATTCCCAGCAATGGCATCAGAATGTGAAAAAAGCCAATAACAGTACTGATGCGCAGCACGTCTCGCAGGCGTATCCCCTTCATGCCGATCCCTACGCCCAGCGATAACGCATCCATTCCTAGCGCTACCGCCATGATCAGAATCGTTACAACCTGCCCGGCATGGGCAGAGGCTGCCAGCATACTCCATCCCTCCATTATCCGTCTGTTCTTGTACACGTTATGCGGACAAGGGGGAAATCAGTACAAGCATACACTGAAAGTACCCAATACCGAGATGAGGAGGGAGGAAAATTTAATATAAGAGGCTCTGATTCGACAGAAGCTACAAGCGGACGATTCGGTGACCTGCCGCTTTAAGCAGGCGGTTCATGACGGCGTCTCCCAATCCTTTCGGCGGACAGGATTCCGCCAAAATGTAGGTGACGCCGTCCTCGTCGCAGCGGCGCAGCACGCCGTACAGGCGCTGCGCTGCCTCATGGAGCGCGTCCAGCTTGCCTAACGTGTAGACGCGCTCTCCGGCGTAGCCGGCGGCATGCTCGTCGAACGCGAGCACTGCCGTGCGCTCCCCGCGCGCGGAAGCCTCCGCCAGCGCGGCGCGAATCCAGCCCGTCACCTCAACGGACGACGGGCCTTGTACCACGCTCAAGCGGCCTCGCGGCGCGTAGTGCGTGTACTTCATGCCTGGCGAGCGCGGCGCCGGGCTGTCCGCGTCTTCCCCGGGCGTAGCGGCCAACGCCGGGTCCAGCACGACAGCGCGAGCAACCGCAGCGAGCTGCTCAGCCGTCACGCCGCCGGGGCGCAGGATGGTGACGGTTCCGTCGTCACCCGCCTGCACTACCGTGGACTCCAGCCCCACCCCCGTGGGACCTCCGTCCAAAATGCCGCCGATGCGGCCCTCCAGATCCTCCCGCACATGCTGTGCAAGGGTGGGACTGGGTCTTCCCGACCGGTTGGCGCTTGGCGCAGCCAGTGGACAACTCGCTTCAGCGATCAAACGAAGCGCTATCGGATGATCCGGCATGCGCACACCAACCGTGTCCAGCCCGGCTGTCACACGCGATGACAGTGCCTGCGGCACTACCGGCAATACGAGAGTCAGTGGTCCCGGCCAGAACATATTCATCAGCGCTCGGGCTGTATCGTTTATTTCTGCTACCATACCCTCTAATTGATCAACATCAGAAATATGTACAATGAGCGGGTTATCGGAAGGGCGTCCTTTGGCAGCAAATACCGCCTCCACCGCTTTTGTACTACGCGCATCGGCCCCCAGGCCGTACACGGTCTCCGTAGGAAAGGCTACCGTCTCTCCAGCTTGGAGGAGTAAGGCGGCCTCGCGTATGCCCTTTTCCGCCGCAATCCGAGCCTGTTCATCCCAAATTTCGTCAGAAACATCCCCGTCAGTGTTGCTCACAGGAACCAAACATCTTACATCCCACCATTGTGTATGGGAAGACTTCAATGCCTGCTTCAGCTCGCGAATTCCCTGTTCATCTAGCTTTTGCTCAGGTTTTTCCTTTTGCACAAATTCTCCGCGCAAGTCTTGCATTTGATTCGATTTATCGCTCATATCAGATCATCCCATATCTTATTGTCATACAGGCCAGTGATTTCGTTTGATCCCCATAAAGCTACTTTGAAAGATCAGTTCATTTGGCTCTGCCATGTGTATATCTATCGTAAGCTCCATTATAGCATATGGGGAAACTTACACTCCTCAACGTTTAGGCAAACAAACCACTCACCCAGTTACACAGTCCCGTAAGTGCATCCCACAGAAAAAAACGTACTTCCGGCTCCTTGTCAGTAGCATTCGTCCGACTATCTCCGTGATTCGTTTTTGCTGATACAGTTTGTGCCGTTGCTTCCCCACTGCCTGCATCAATAAAACATAGCGGAGGAAACAGCACGCACCACCAATTTTGACCTTTTCCTTGCCCCAGCGTAACCCGAAGTGCCTCATAATTCCCTGCCGGGTAGACAAGACCACCGTACATTTTCGTTGGGAAAGGTACGCTCGCCAGTTCCACCTGATGATCATACGCAATGCCGCGACGAGCCAGTTCCATACCTACCAAACGGTCAATTTCAGGTAAATGAGCATCAATCAATGATCTCGCTTGGTCTAAGCTTTGCGGGTTTTCCAGCTCACCCACCCAGGCATTCATCTGCTGTACAATAGCGTCCCGTATTTCGCGTTTAACCAGCTGATCCTCCGGACGATCCGAATTGGCCAAAATACGCAGTCGAATGGAGTCATGTGGAATCACATTCAGCCCTGTTGTAGCTACTCCTGATGCTAAGGTTCCTCTTGTTCCAGTGGTCATAGCAGCATCCGTCTTTTGACCTTCCCAAGACATCATTAATATCGAAATACAAAATAGTATCATTGCAGCTTGCTTGATCCAATTTCTCATCTTCGTCTCCCCCAAACCCAAACTCTATCATGTCTATCAGTCTGTCCGGTTTGGGAGAGTCTAAACCTATGATTCTTGTAAAAGATTCAGGACCACTTTACAGATTTTTTCAAAAATACCCTCAAATCATGCTACACCAAGCTTCTGACCCTCACCGAGGAATATGAAAAAGCCCAGATTTCACAATCTGGACTCTCTCGTTGCACCGTTTCAACTCACACAAATACCAATCATTATCTAGCCACATTCCACCTGTACTAGGCTTTTTTCGCCTTCGTCAAGCTTAGTCTGGAAGGCTGTGGCAGATCATCCTCCAGCTCTTGGCCGTGCACCTTAATACTCATAACCAAGCCGATACTAGCCATGTTAATAAGCAACGAGGTACCACCATAACTTATGAACGGGAGCGTAATCCCCGTAAGCGGCATAATGCCCAGAAACGCACCAATATTCTCAAAAATCTGGTACAGCAACATGGACACAATCCCGACAATAATATACGGTCCGGCGCGATCCCGGCATTCCAGCGAAATCAGGATCATGCGGTGAATCAAAATAAAATATAACAATAGCAGCACTGAAGAGCCTACAAAGCCAAATTCCTCCGCTACGACCACAAAAATAGAATCCGCGTACGTATAAGGAACACGCCCGGACTGTACTGAGGTTCCTTGCAAAAAGCCCTTGCCCATCATCCCGCCAGAGGCTATCGCCAGCTTGGCATTTTTGGTATGATAAGACGCCTTCGCGGTTGCCTCTTCCGGTACCAACCAAGGGTCCAAACGCTCAACCCAGTGACTACGGCCAATCCCCTTCATAAAGGAATCAATCTCATCGTGAAACGAAATATAAGCTTTGATCCCGCCGCCAACAGCGACTGCAAATACTATGAATCCGATCAACGCATGGGATGCCTTCACATTACCAATCCATAGCATACCGATGACGATGACAATATAACCGAGCGCATTACCCAAGTCATTTTGTGCCATAACCATGGCAAACGGGACAAAGCTCACCAGTGCGACCGGAAGAACATCCTGAATAAAATACAGCTTGCTCTTGCGCTTTTTGATCAGCATATAAGTCAGAAAAACGATAAGGACCAGCTTGAATACCTCAGCAGGCTGAAGATTCAAGCCACCAATTTTCAAAAAGCCCTGAGAGTTGTTAACCGTCCCGCCAAAAAATCCGAGACCCAACAAGAATATTCCGCCTCCATATACGTACAAGGCTTTTTTAATGAATATCCGAAAATCGACCATCGCTAAACCCAAAATCGCCACAAAACCCAATATATAATACCCGATCATCTTCTGGTAGTCATTGCCGTGCTCTGCCAAGTTCGTAGGGCCCCTACCTGCGCTGTATACCGTTATGATACTAATCGCCATGAGCAAAACCAGAATAAAGATAACCGGACCGTCAATTTTTTTCAATTTCTGAAGCATGATTTCCCCCTGAGCCGTTTCTCGGTCATACTCCTCTTATTCTAAAGGAAAGACTCGCAAAAAGAAAATGCAGCACTACTCCGAGACACCTAGGACATGTCGCTCGATCCCTGCAAGGTCAGGAACGATTATAATGTTCTTCCAATGACCTGCCTGTGCCAGCAGACCAGCCACGTCTCTGGCCTGTCCCATCCCCAGCTCAAACCCGATTAGCCGCGGCGGAGCCTGAAGGAGTCCGAGCTGTTCCAGCATTGCCCGATACGGGCCGAGCCCGTCAGGACCACCATCCAACGCCATCCGCGGCTCATGGTCGCGTACCTCTGGCTGTAAGCCAGCGATGTCAGCAGCCGGGATGTACGGCGGGTTGGACACGAGAATGTCCACCGCCGTTCCCACGAACGGCGCCAGCAGATCGCCCTCGCGGAATTCTACGGCTGCGCCGTTCGCAGCAGCATTATGAGTCGCTACTTTTAACGCGGCAGCCGAAATATCCCCTGCCGCCACGCGCCAGCTCGGTCGCTCAGCCGCCAGCGTCACGGCAATCGCACCGCTGCCTGCGCCGATGTCGAGCGCCTGCGGAGCGCCGCTTGGCCACAGCCGGTCGCCGTGCTGGAGTATCGCCTCGACGAGCAGTTCTGTCTCGGGGCGCGGAATCAGCACCGACGGCGAAACCGCGAACGGGCGGCCATAAAATTCCTGCCGTCCGATAATATACTGCGCCGGTTCACCCGCAGCTTTGCGGGCTATAATCCGTTCCCACGCCTCCTTGACGGAGGAAGGGAACGAATCACCCAGAGCAGCGTAAAACGCCGTGCCTTCCAACCCGAGCACATGCTCCAGCAGTAAGCGGGCATTGTGCTGCGGCTCCAGAACACCACAGCTTCCTAAAAAAGAAGAAGCCTCAACTAAGGCTTCTCTGACACTCATGTTCCGTTCCGGCGACATCCGATACACACAATCGCGTTCGTTCCCCAAAACTTAAACCTCTTGTTCCATCAAATCAGCCTGCTCTGCAATCGTGAGCGCTGATACGATTTCTTCGATCTCCCCGTTCATCACCTGGTCCAGCTTATGCATAGTTAGTCCAATACGATGATCCGTTACACGGCTTTGCGGGAAGTTGTAGGTCCGGATACGCTCACTGCGGTCTCCAGTACCTACTTTGCTCTTACGCTCGCCTGCATATTTGGCTTCCTCTTCCTGACGCAGCATATCCGAAATACGGGCACGCAAAACTTGCAACGCCTTCTCCTTATTGGAGTTCTGGGATTTGCCGTCCTGACAGGTTGCCATAATACCTGTAGGCATATGTGTCACACGCACCGCCGACTTGGTCGTATTAACGGACTGCCCGCCTGCACCGCTGGAACAGAACGTATCCACGCGAATATCCTTGTCGGAAATTTCAATATCCACTTCTTCTGCCTCAGGCATAACGGATACTGTAGATGTCGACGTATGAATACGTCCACCTGATTCCGTCGTCGGAATCCGCTGTACGCGGTGTGCTCCGCTTTCGAATTTCATTTTGCTGTATGCACCACGGCCGTTAATCATGAAAATAACCTCTTTAAAGCCCCCGAGATCATTCATGTTTGCGTCCATCAGCTCTACACGCCAGCCTTGGGTATCGGCATAACGAGTATACATCCGATACAAGTCAGCTGCGAACAGTGCCGCTTCGTCACCACCCGCTGCACCACGAATCTCGATAATAACGTTTTTATCATCATTCGGGTCCTTCGGCAGCAGCAAAATACGAATTTTTTCATCCAGCTCCCGCTTGCGAACACTAAGTTCATCAATCTCCATTTTGACCATTTCACGCATCTCGTCGTCCAGCTTTTCACCCTGCATGGTTTTTGCAGCTTCCAGCTCTTCAACGACATTTTTATATTCGGTATATGCTTCATAAGCAGGCTGTAAATCAGACTGTTCTTTGGAATAATCTCTAAGTTTTTTGCTATCGTTCGCTACATCCGGATCGCAGAGCAGTTCGCTCAGTTTATCGTAGCGGTCCGCCAATGATTGCAATCGGTCCAACAAGCGATTCACCTCTTCAGTTAAATTAATATGAAACCAGCTTCAATTTCACTGGCTACAGCTCTTTATTATACCAACTAATTCATGAATTAGCTACAAGAAATACTGACTAATTTAGGATTTTGCAAAAATCCACACAACATGCAATACAATAAAAAGTCGCCGCCCTAATATAGGCAGCGACCACATAATCTAGCACATTTCAGAACACACATACATTGAATCATCGTCTTTTATATATCCGAATCGAGCATTGTACTCTGGAAATTATATATTAAACATTAAAACGGAAATGCATAACGTCTCCGTCCTGCACTACATATTCCTTACCTTCCAGACGAAGCTGACCACGTTCCTTAGCCCCGTTCATCGAACCAGCAGCGACCAAATCGTTGTAGGATACAACCTCGGCACGGATAAATCCGCGTTCAAAATCCGTATGAATTACGCCCGCAGCACCCGGTGCTTTCGTTCCTTTGTGAATAGTCCAAGCGCGTACTTCCTGCACACCTGCTGTGAAATACGTATACAGGCCCAGCAAGCGATAAGCTGCTTTAATCAGACGGTTCAATCCGGATTCAGCTAATCCCAGCTCCTCAAGGAACATCGCCTTGTCTTCGCCTTCCAGCTCAGCAATTTCAGATTCTACCTTGGCGCTGATCGGCACCACTTCTGCATTTTCATCTATGGCAAAATCGCGTACCTTTTGCACATATGGATTGCTGTCAGCTTCCGTTACGCCATCTTCGCTGACATTAGCTGCGTACAATACAGGCTTCATCGTAAGCAAATGAAGATCGCGTACAATCAACCGTTCTTCATCCGACAATTCTAAGCTACGCGCCGGTTTATCAGCATACAGCGATTCCTTGATCCGCTCCAGCACTTCAACCTCTTGGGTGTACTGCTTGTTGCCACCCTTCATGTTTTTGCGGGAACGTTCAATACGCTTGTCTACGCTTTCGATATCCGCCAGAATCAGTTCCAGATTAATGGTCTGAATGTCGCTGATCGGGTCAATTTTGCCGTCCACATGGGTAATGTTCTCATCTTCAAAGCAACGTACCACATGTACAATCGCATCCACTTCACGAATATGAGCCAGAAACTTGTTACCCAGACCCTCGCCCTTGCTCGCACCGCGCACAAGTCCTGCAATATCAACAAATTCAAATGCCGTTGGCACCGTTTTATTCGGCACAACCAGTTCGGTCAGCTTATCCAGCCGTTCGTCTGGTACTTCAACAACGCCTACATTGGGGTCAATCGTACAAAATGGATAGTTTGCGGATTCCGCACCCGCCTGCGTTATTGCGTTAAAAAGTGTTGATTTGCCCACGTTCGGCAAGCCCACAATCCCCGCTTTTAAAGCCATAATCAGAACAACTCCCGTTTATATAAAATATGCGTTATGCCATCCGTTAGTTTACCAACCCACATTATATATGAGAACCTATACACGCGGCAAGCATACGGTTATGAAATTCAGGATTTTGCTATATCCCTATTTAGATTTCTTTGCTCATCTGGATATCCGTAACCCGGTATCCCGATTTGCGATATACATGCAAAGCTCGCTCATTATGCCCAAATACATGCAAACCGATGCGGACAGCTCCCAGTCTGCGAGCCTCCTTTTCCAAAGCCTCCATCGCCAGCGTACCTAGACCTCTCCCCTGGTATGAATCGTATACAAGAATATCCAGTAGAAAAGCTTCTTTTCCTTGCGCGCCGTCCGTAATATTGAACCAGATATAGCCAGCTTCCTCCTGACTCTGCCCCCCGGCATCGGAAAACATCAACATATACAGGTGAGCATGAGGTGTGTCTAGCCTCTGTGGCAGGTATCGAGCAAAACTTTCTGCCGCACGTTCTGGTGCTTCTTCTACCGTCCATGTACCTGCTTGGATTTTCTCATCCGCATAGTCGGCAAGCGAGCGTTGTTCAAATCGATCATATTGCTCCGCATTCATCGGAACCAATGTAATAAGTCCGCTCATCCGTTTACCTTCTTTCTTAGTCGAGTCGTGTCTTTAAGCCCTTCTATTCCATCTACCCCAATCCCAAACATGACCGTTCGGAGTTCCAGCTCCACCTGCTCCAGGCGTGCTTCCAGTGCTTCGCTGGAGGCAACCGCCGAACCGAGCAAAGAACGCCCGAAGCCTGCCATGTCAGCCCCCAGAGCGAGCGCCTTCGCTGCATCGACACCGTCTCTCAGTCCACCGCTACCGATCAGAGCACCATGTGGCTGAGCAGCTCTAACTTCCACGATACAATCAGCGGTTGAATTTCCCCAATCCGCAAACGCCTCCGCTGCGGCACGACGCACAGGATCAGGATTACGAAATTTCTCCACTTGGCTCCAGCTTGTCCCACCTGCGCCAGCGACATCAATAAAGGCAGCACCCGCATCATACAGTCTCGATGCCGTCTCGCCATCTATGCCCCAGCCTACTTCCTTCACTCCTACAGGCACTGAAAGCTGACGACACAACTCCTCGATGCGCTGAAGCAGGCCGCTAAAATCCAAATTCCCTTCGGGCTGGAAAATCTCCTGCAATCCGTTCAAATGCAGCACCAACATATCTGCTCCGGCAATTTCCACTGCACGGCGACAATCGTCCACGCCAAATCCGTAGTTCAGCTGCACCGCGCCCAGATTGGCAAGGACCGGGATGCTGGGTGCTAGACGGCGAACCGCAAAGGTTGAAGCTAATTCTTCCCTTTCCACCGCAGCCCGTACCGAACCGACGCCCAGCGCCCAGCCGCGTCTCTCCGCTGTCTCTGCTAATCGCTCATTAATCGCTCCTGTCTCGGCGCTGCCGCCTGTCATGGAGCTAATAAGTAGCGGTGTTCGTACAGCCTGTCCTAAAAAGGTAGTATCCAGACGAACCTCGTCAAAATGCAACTCCGGCAGAGCGCAGTGCTTAAAGGCATATCGCTCTAGCCCGCTGGTGATGCCTTGTCCGGCCACATCTTCTTGCAAACAAAGGCGGACGTGCTCAATCTTCCGTTCGCCTGTCCGTGCGGCAGGTAACAAAGAGCCGGATCTATTAAAACCGTCAGGTGCTCCTTTTTCATTTTCTGTACTACTCATTTATGTTCCACCTCATCCAAAGTCACTCTGTTTATTGTATCAAGTTCAAGAAGCACAAATAAGACCGTTCCCGAACACGGTAACCGATCTATTTATCGTCTCTTATATCAAATATCGTAGCCCTTAATGTGGCTATTTTAAGATACTTTCATTGTATCATGGATGGAAAAATATATACACGATCGTGAACATTTTTTCTTTCGGAAACTCTACAGAAAAGCCGCTCCTAATTGAGCTGCCGCTTTTCTGCAAAATGCCTATTCGAAAGGACAATCCCTATCCCAGCAAGATAAAGGTCTTTACAATCTCCTTTATCCCTTCATCGAATCAGGTACAGATGAAATGCTTTCTGCTTGCTCCTTCGTACGCCCATGTCCAAATTTGAATACGAGAATACCACCGATAATGACCAATACTCCGATCAACTTATTAAAGGTAAACGGAATCTTTTCTAATCCCAGCCATCCTAACGAATCCCACAACAGGGCGGTACCTAATTGCGCCGTCAATACAATGGAGATCGCATAGGTCGGGCCAAGTCGCTTCATTCCTTGTACCAGACAGAACACAACACCGACACCAATCATGCCACTGAACCAGTACCACGGCTGCATATGCTGTAAAGCAAATGTATTTTTCCCTTCAAAAATAAGACTCCCGAGTAAGGAAGCCAAGAACCCTGTTCCCAGCACCAATGTTGTTGTGGCCCACGATCCTGTCCGTTCATTCACCTTATTATTGAATATCGTTTGCAGACTGACCAAGGCACCTGCGATAATCGCCAATACAATTCCTAATAACATATTTTAACTCTCCCTTGATGATCCCTGATATTCTTCTGCCTTTATCCTAAATGCTCCTATTACAATGATTCATAAATATTATGTCCTGCCAGTTCACTCAAACCTTTTCTGTCCCGAATGACAATGTAACCTTTGGTCCGTTCAACCCATCCATCTTCAATCATTTTGCGAATGACACGGTTGAGATGTCTATAGCTGGTTCCGATCAAATTCGCCACATCTACCAGACTAGATGCACGTAATTCCTCATGAAAAGCCGTATTCGATTCGTCAAAAGAAACCGATAGCAGGTAGCTCGCCAGCCTGACTTCCACCGGATACATGAGATTGAAACTGGAAAAGTCGGAGTCCAGGCAAAACTTTCGCGTGACAATATCCAATAGAAATTGCAGCAAAGGAGCATAGTCTCTGCCGTATTTGTTCATCCATTGGTGGTGAATACCGATCACATAGATCGGAGACACTGCCTCTACTGTGTTGATAACGTGACTACTCCGAATATATTCAACATCTCCTATGACCTCGATCGGTGTTTTGAAGCAAAGGATCAGGGTCTTCCCTTCTGTAGAACTGGTATAAATCTTGACCTTGCCCTGCACCAGTATATATAGATGTTCGATGGAGTCTCCCTGTGAACAGAGCCTTTCCCCTTGCTCCAAACGATGCAACGACAAATAAGGATGTAGTGGCTCGTAGAGTATGGATTCCAACTCATGCAGCTGCAAAAAATATTTTAGCTGCTCTTGATCCTGAATTTCTCTCATTCCTAAGCTCACCTTCAATTTCTACATACTAAGCTTTCTTTACAAGTTAAAATTCTATTTTAGAGCTTCAGAATAATTACACCCGCGATCATCATACCAATACCTATAAATTGTGGCAGTTTCATCTTTTGCTTCACTATACCGAACCATCCCTTGATATCTACCAAGAAGGTTAAACACAACTGCGCAATCAACAACGCCGAGATCGTGAACGTAACCCCAATATGTTGGATTGCCGTGACTTCACTAAATATAATAATAGCTGCAAAGGCACCGCCCCAAAGATACATTGGCTTTACCTGTTTCATTTCAGCTACATTACCATCCCTTGTAAACATCCAGACTAATGCTGCCAAAATAAAGCCTATTAGCTGAGTAACAGTGGCCGCCGGCCATGTACCGATATCCTGACTAATCCGTGTATTCGCTACCCCCTGTAGCGTAATACAAGCTCCTCCCAGAAAAGCAAACAAGATTCCTCTCATAAATCGTTATTCTCCCCATGTAAATGACTTTTCTATATATTAAAGTATAGGGCAGACTCTCTATAAAGGACATATGTCCTCAATGAATAGTAAAACATACTCCATTTCATTCCATTCAGTATCCGCGTCAATCCTGCACACTTGCGTTAATAACTTGACAGTATCCCATCATAAAACTGCATGTTCCGGCACGATAAAATGGAATGCAGTATTCAATTGAGGAGTTGATCGTCATATGACTACACGTGATCCGCTGCATTCTGTGCCGGAATATCAAAGAAAAACCGGGAAAAAGGGCCGTACTCTTAAAATCGCCATTCTGGTACTTATCCTCTGGCTGATTGCCGTCATGCTGTATCAGACCCATAAACCATTGCCTCCGTTCGTCTCTTATGAGAGTCAGGAGTATTCAACCCATGAGGTAAACTTCTGGACGGATTTGACCTATCCGACCGGGGATGGAAGCACTGCACAGCATGAAGGACAAATTTTGAATCGTATGCTCGGGATCATTGATGAAGCCCAACAATTTATCGTCATCGACCTGTTTCTGTTCAATGACTATAAGCATAAAGGTCAGCACTTCCCCCAAGTCAGCGCACAAATGACCGAGCATCTTATTGCCAAAAAGAAAGCTCATCCGGATATGCCTATCTTTTTCATTACAGATGAAGTCAATACCAACTATAATTCTGCCCCCAATCCTTTGTTGGAGAATATGAAGCGAGCAGGGATTCAAGTGGTGCAGACCGATGTAGACCCGTTGCGGGACTCCACCCCCATATATTCGGCAGTGTGGCGTACCTTTTTCCAATGGTTCGGGCAGCAGGGCACAGGCTGGATTCCCAACCTGATGGCCAGTGACGGACCTGATGTAACGGCTCGCTCCTATCTTAAGCTGTTAAACGTCAAGGCCAATCACCGAAAATTGGTTGCCAACGAACAGACAGCGCTCATTTCTACAGGCAACGTGCACGACGCGAGCGCCTATCACTCCAATGTAGCGCTGGAGGTGAAGGGGCCTATCATCGGAGACATTTTACAAACAGAGCAGGCGGTGTTGGACTTTTCGGGCGGTGGGCAGCTTCCTGCCTATACACCACAAGCCGAACCCAAAGTTCCATCGAGTAAGGACAGCTACCGGATCAAATATCTAACTGAGGGCAAGGTGTACACCTCAGTTCTGGATGGCATTGCGCAGACGAAAAAAGGTGACAGCATTCATATGGGCATGTTTTATTTGGCTGACCGCAAAGTATTGAACAGCCTGCTGGATGCCTCTGCGCGCGGTGTAAACATCCAATTGCTGCTGGACCCCAATGAAAACGCGTTTGGTCAGGAAAAAATCGGCATCCCCAATCGTCCGGTTGCCCAGGAGTTGTCCGATAAATCGGGCGGGAACATTCAAATTCGCTGGTATCATACCACCCATGAGCAGTTCCATACCAAACTGATTTATATCGCCAAGGCACAAGGAGAGCATATCATTTGGGGTGGCTCTACCAATCTGACCCCCCGTAATCTGGATGATTTGAATCTGGAAAATGAATTGTGGGTGGCCGCTCCGGCGGACAGCAAGCTGACCCGACAGGTTGCGGCCTATTTTGATAAGCTATGGAATAATCAGGGGGCTGAATACAGTTTGGATCTAGCAGCTTACGAGGATCATTCAACATTTTGGAAAGATATTATATACCGTCTACAGGATATTTTAGGCTTTACTACATTTTAACTACGGGATACTGCTGTAGCGAATTCGTTTATGTTACAGCAGCGGTGAAAGCAGCCGCGCGAGTGATTCCATCAAACGTTTGAACAGACGTTTTTTCATGAATTCTTCGCGTACGATCAGACTGGCAGAGTGCAAATCTCGTTCGTAGTCTGTTACCATCTGCTGCACACTGTGCGTTTGAATTAACAGAGCGTTAACTTCAAAATTCAAATGAAAGCTACGCATATCCATATTGGCTGTCCCGATGGTCGCAACTTCCCCGTCAATGATGAGGAGCTTGGAGTGGAGGAACCCTTTTTCATATTCATATACCTTGACTCCAACCTCCAGCAACGACTGGAAGTACGAATGAGACGCGAGAAACGGTAGCCATTTATCCGGTTTTGCGGGAAACAGAATACGCACGTCCAACCCGGACAAGGCAGCCATCCGTAAGGCAGTCAGGATATCTTCATCCGGGATAAAATAAGGAGTGGCAATCCAGACTGATTTTCGGGCAGATGTGATCATGGAGAAAAAGAGATTTTTAAGTACTCTCCGCTCATTATCCGGGCCGCTGGCAATAATCTGCACGCCTCCATCCGTAATGGGTTCAATATTGGGAGACAGATATTCGCTATCGAGCACCGACTCGCCCGTCATGTGAAGCCAATCCTGTAAAAATATAAGCTGCAACGTCCGCACAGCTTCGCCCTTCACAATCATATGCGTATCACGCCAAAAGCCGTAGGCTTTGTTGCGGCTGAGATACTCATCCCCTACATTTAGTCCACCAATTAATCCGATATTACCGTCGATAACTACAATTTTACGGTGATTACGATAGTTTACCCGGCTGGAGAAAAACAAGATCCGAGCACCACCGTATGCAACGACCTCTACTCCTGCATCTCTCATTTCCTTCAAAAATGACTTCGACAACTGAATACTGCCCACCGCGTCGTACATAAACCGAACCTTAACACCCGCTTTGGCCTTTTCGATCAAAATCTTCTGAATGCTGGTACCGATATCATCCGACCGGAAAATGTAATATTCCATATGGATATGATGCTGCGCCTTGCGCAGTTCTTCCAGCAAAGTGGAGAAGGTTTCATCTCCATTGTTCAGAATTTGAGTTTCTGTCGCAAAATAAATCGGGGAGCGGGCCAGTCTGCGGGCCAAACGCATCAACTGCTGCTGCTCATCTGTAAAGCAGGTCAGATCCCGTTTGACTCGCAAAGCATCCTTTTCAATGCGGTCGTAAGCCTGTTGGTCACGCAATGCCTTTTTGTCATACTTGCGACGCTTGAATACATTTTGCCCAAACAAAAAATAAAGAGGAAGTCCAACGACTGGCAGCAATGCCAGCAGCAAAATCCAGGACATCGTGGTGGAGGGATTACGATTCTCCGTAAAAATAATCAGACTGATGGAGATCACTGTCAGAGTGGAAAAAATACTGATGACAGTTCCTTCATTTTTGCCGATGTAATTAAACAAGCCAAAATAATAAATAATAAACACCATAGCCGCGATCAATACGGCCAGTAAGCTTCGCCTCATAACTAACCTCACTTCCAGTGGACTGCATTTGACAGGTATTCTTCATTATATTGTACATGAGCCCCTTATTTCTTCCCACTTTTTTATTAAAATGTTGATAAAAAAAATCCAAAGAAAAGCTTTATACAAAACGCAATGATGCTGGGTTGACACTTACTTTTTTTCGTGTAAAAATAAACTAACGAACGTTAGGTAGGTGAAAATAATGGGGATGGAAGAGATTCGAAAGGCCGCTCTTTTTCAGTTTGCCACCAATGGGTATGAGGGAGCCTCCTTGAGCAGTATTGCCGCTGAGGTCGGTATCCGAAAACCGTCTATATACGCGCATTTCCAAGGCAAGGAGGATCTGTTTCTACAGGTGGCGAGGTACGCTTTTCAAGAGCAGAATTTACGTATTTTCGAATACTTTACGGAACGTAAAGATCAGCCGCTTAAGCATACCCTGCATGACTTCTTGTTTTGGATGGGACAGGAATATGAAAGCAACGACTCAGCCAAGTTTATGCTTCGCTTTTCCTTCTTTCCGCCTGTATCGTTGTATCACGAGGTGCTGGATATTGTTAATCCTTTTCTGGATAAAATGGAGCGAAAATTAACTCGCCGCCTCCGGAATACACGGGATCGGGAACCCTTTGGGCATATGGAGCCAGTGGATGTGGCTTTAGCCTTCATGACACTGGTGGACGGAATCATGGTGGAGCTACTGTACAGTGGAAGCATCAACTACCACCGAAGACTGAACGCTGCATGGCCTATTTTTTGGCGTGGGATTACGTTAACCTCACCTCATGAAGCGTGAAGCTGTCGAACTTATAAAATCTATTTTTGAGGAGAACATTCATCATGAATCGCAGTTGGATTTACGTTTTTGTTGGCGGCCTGATTGAGGTCGTATGGGTATCGGGTTTGAAGCATGCGGATTCCGCACTCACCTGGGCTGTAACCGTGCTGGCTGTGGTAGCCAGCTTTTATTTGATCATGAAGGCTGCGAAGCGTTTGCCTGTAGGCACGGTATATGCTGTATTCACCGGACTGGGGACAGGGGGAACGGTCGTAGGCGAAATGCTGCTATTTGGGGAACCGTTTCAATGGTCCAAAACGCTGTTAATTGCCCTTTTGCTGGCAGGTGTGGTCGGCTTGAAGTTAGTTACCGACCGTGATGTTCAGGAAGGGAGTGGTGCATAATGGCTTGGATTGCATTGGTTATCGCGGGATGCTCGGAAGTGTTAGGAGTCATCGGTATGAAGGGCGTTACGGTGGGCAAAGGCTGGAAGTCCTTAGTGCTTATGGTCTTATCCTTTGTTCTTAGCTTCTCTCTACTCAGCTATGCCATGAAAAGTTTGCCTATGGGAACTTCCTATGCGGTATGGACAGGCATCGGAACGGTTGGCAGCACGATTACAGGCATGTTCTTGTACGGTGAACAAAAAAGCGTACTGCGTGTTTTATTCATCGCCATGATTCTTGCCGCAGCATTGGGATTAAAGCTGATATCTTAGCATGAGCGAATGGCATCAAATGTTGCAAATTGCTGATCTTAAAGGAGTGATGCCTTGTGATTACCACCGTAACGCTTAACGCGGCTGTGGATAAAATCTACACGGTTGCAGGCTTCGGTTTGAATGCCGTCCACCGCATTGAAGGCGGCCTCACGGTGCCGGGCGGCAAGGGCGTGAATGCCGCTCGCGTCATTCGCACGCTAGGCGAGCCTGTACGAGCGACCGGGTTTGCTGCCGGGCACACCGGACGGCTACTCATTGACGGGTTGAGCGCAGAAGGCGTAAGCGCCGATTTCATTGAAACGGCACATGGGGAGACCCGTCTCGCCATTACCGTGCTCGACCCGTCCGCGCGCACGCAGACCGAGCTGATTGAGAGCGGACCGACCATTGGGCCGCTTGAATTAGCCGCACTGCGGCGCAAAATCGAGACCCTTGCCGAGGATTCGGCTTGGGTCGTATTCTCCGGCAGCCTGCCACCCGGCTGCCCACCCGATCTGTACGCCGAGCTGTGCACGCTGGCGAAGGCACGCGGCGCGCGGGTGGCGCTGGACGCGAGCGGGGAGGCGCTGCGCTTGGGGCTGCGCGGAAAGCCCGACCTCGTGAAGCCTAACGAGGACGAGGCCGCCCACTTTGCGGGAATCGACGCAGCGCGCCCGGATGCCGCTGAAGCGGCGGCAGCAAAGCTGCTGGAAGCCGGAGCGCAGCTGGCCGTCATCTCGCTCGGCGCGCGCGGGGCGCTGGCGGTAACGAGCGATGCGCGCTACCGCGTAAGCCTGCCAGACGCGGACATTGTCAGCGCGCTCGGCAGCGGTGACGCCATGGTCGCCGGACTGGTCACCGGCGCGGCGACAGGGCTGGATCTCCCGGCCATGCTACGGCAGGGAGCGGCCTGCGGCACAGCGGCAGCTCTGCACGCCATGGCCGGGAAGATCGAGCTCCAGGACGTGAAACGTCTGGAGCAAGGCATTACGGTGACGCTGTTGTAATTCAGCGTCACTTTTTTTATTTCATCTAAATATTCGCTTATTTTCATTTCACAAAGCAGTTATTCCGAATGCTCTATATTCCAAATATGAGCTTTTCCGAGTTGCTTACAGCAGAACCCTGTTTTCCAGTATATTTTTCATACAAATATGCGACTTCGAAGGACCCAGCTTGACTAGTGAATCCTGAAGCTCTGCAATTTCCTCTACCGACGCGGTTTGTACCTTAATGAGATAATTAAATTCCCCACTAATGCGAAATAAATCGGTGACTTCCTTCGCCTCTCTACAAAATTCAACCAGCTCTTGGCAATGTTCTGTCTTTATTAGAATAAATGTAGTCGTCCCTCGATTCATTTCCCGTAAATTAAATACGGTGCTATATCCAGAAATAATCCCTCGTTCTTCAAGCTTGGTTATCCTTTCTTTAACAGACGGCTGTGACATCGAGATTTCTTTACTGATTTGGGAAATAGTTATCCGAGCGTCATGCTGTAGCAATTTCATGATTTTGTAATCTATATCGTCAATGTGATGCTGCATATCGAGCCCTCCTAACCTGAATTTAAAAAATAATATTTTTCACCCAAATTAACTTTTATTTAATAATTAATATAGTATAAAAACCTTACTTTAAATATATAAGCACCACATAATTATTCATATAATAAGGTTCACTTACATATAAGGAGGATCTGAAATGAGCGTAAAGGGACTAGCGCATGTTGCCATACAAGCCCGTGACTATCAAGCGACCATTGCATTTTATACCAAGGTATTGGGATTTAAAAGAGGACATCACTGGAGTCTTCCGTCTTTTCGAATTCAAGAGGCTTCCATGCTGATCTCACCCGATCAGAGAACCTGTCTCGAAATTTTTGATAATGATGCTGTCATTCCTGCCCAAGGAAAAAAAGCTTCATCCGAGCAAGAGATTGCTCACGGGGCTTTATTACACTTGGCATTTTACGTAGACAATGTAGATGAAATATATCAAAAAGCCCTTGCCCACGGAGCAAGAACCTTTGTGGAACCCAATCAACTTACACTTGGGGAACCTCCTCTGATTGTAACAAATGCATTAGTCCACAGCCCTAATGGTGAGGTTATCGAATTTATCAAGGATGTTGATTTTGATATGTCCCTATCGAGCAAAAAGTAATCCTCGCAGCTATTAAAAAGATCCACTTCCCGGTGAAGTAGGATCTTTTTATATTCCATACAGCTCTGCCGTTATCTCTATGGAAGAATTAAACTGTTTCTAAAAAAAGTCCGATATATTGATTATCGCTTTGTTTAAAGGAGTAGATTATCATCTCAATTGATTTCAATGTGTATTGGTTTCATTTTAGCTCCGATCTGCTGATGCCATTGTTCAGCTTGATTGGACTGCTACTCATCTATTTGGGATCCAGAACGATCCGTCGTCATCGTTATCGTAAACGCCACTGGGTCCGTACCAAGGGGCAAATCGTTGATGCGCATATCGAAGTAGATATTGATGTCGTTCCCTTTGACCGAGATGATCCGGTAGATACTAGCTACACCCGCCGATTAAAGGTACGCTTCTATACAGCTTCAGGTGAAGCCGTAGAATTCTGGAATCCTTATAGCACCAACCTAAGCCTCAACCGGGTTGGCAGCAAAATTAAGGTATTATACAATCCATCCAACCCTCGGGACGCCCGAATTGCAGGCGGTATAAATGGTGCTGGCTGTCTGGCCTTTATGCTGTTTTTGATCGGTGTTCCCTTTGCTTTGAGCGGGGTATTCGCTGTTTTGAAGTTTTTCCTCTAACCAGGCTTGGATCACATACTGGTAATAAAATTTATCGCCATATACATCGCCAGGCCTAAAATAATCAGTGCCGATATTTTGTTGAGCACAGTCCCAAACTTCCCTTCTGAATCCATACGTCCCACGAGACGCCCCGCCGTTGCCAGACCGATAAACCATATCCAAGATACGGACACGGCAGCCAGACCAAAGGCCCAGCGTTCCCCGCCGTCATATTGAAGGGAGCTGGTTCCAATTACCCCAACAGTGTCGAGTATGGCATGTGGATTCAATAGCGATACCGAAGCGGCAAAAATCATCTGTCGTTTCGGGCGCATCGCCTGACTTTCTCCTGAGGAAGCTGCCTTCGACCTCCATAGAGTCCAGGCCATATACAGCAGAAACAAACAGCCCGCTGCATAGAGTACGTTCGTGAGCCATAGAAATTGCTGCAAAATAAGAGACACGCCCCCAACCGCAAGCGTGATCAGGATTGTATCACAGATACCCGCTGTAATGACAGCAGGCAGTGCATTGCGAAACCGCGACTGGGACGCCCCTTGATTAAACACAAATACATTCTGTACCCCCAAAGGCAAAATCAAACCCAGCGCTAATAAAACAGCATGGATAATAGCTTCCAGCATAATTATATTCCCCCAAATTTAGTCCATCATATTTCTCTAGTATTTGCTCTCCTAAATAGTCCTCGCGCAGGAAGCTTGTACGTTTCTAATCCTCTCGTATTTCCTTTAAATTCTTCACGTTCTGCGTATTCTGTTGTACACTATGCTTCAACTGCTCTAACGCCAGCTCGTAGTCCTGCGGATTATTCATATTGAACGCGGCCTTATGCCACATGTCTTCACTCACCCGCGGCAAATCCTCTACCGTCGCATAACGAACGTTCAGCTTGTCCAACCAATCGGTGAGACGAAGCCGTCTACTGCGCAAACATTCCTCGGCAGACGGCAGCACGCTCCGATGGTACACAGCCAGCAACGGGTGTATACGTCCATCCATAGAAGAGATTACTGCTTGCAATGCTGGTTCCGTCGTCCCTTGCAACTCCGTCCATTTCTCAGTTACAACGAGCAGGTCATGCAGCACCTCTGGCTGTACAAAGGGCATATCACAAGCGACAACCATCCCCCACTCCGTAGTAGATGCAGATAATCCTGCATGGATACCGCTCAAGGGCCCCATACCCGGAAAAACATCTGGCACTGTCTCCATACCACTCAGACCATATCCTTGGCTGTCACGAGTGACTACTACAACCCGCTGGGCCGCCTGCTGCAATGTAGTATACGTCCGTTCAAGCACAGTAGCTCCATCAATCTCAAGCAGAGCCTTGTCCTGTCCCATTCGGCTGGAACGTCCTCCTGCGACGATAATCCCAGTCACTTTCACAAATAAATCCTCCTTTTTTTCTGAAAACAATTGCAAATATGCATATGAATTCTTGAACAAAATTTAATTATTACATAATTGTTAATTTATTGGTTTGTTAACCCTTTCAACACATGATACATTGGAATAAAGAACCTCCCACAGATCGGCATCGATGCGCAATTCTCTATCGGGCTAAGAAAGGAATGGCTTGTCTTGCAAAAGAGAGAAATTCAAGAGACTCCTCTATATTCCTTAAAACTGTATAATTTTTTTCTATATGGAGCTATGGTCATTTTCTCCAGCTTCTTCCCGTTGTATCTGCAAGATATCGGCATGGACAAGCTGGAGATCGGGAGTCTGATGGCTATCGGACCTTTTGTATCCGTATTCGCGAACCCTTTTTGGGGCTATACAAGCGACCGAAGCCGTAACCTCCGACGTATTCTGCTATTTATGATTATAGGTACCTTGTCATTGCTACAAGCTTTATTTCATGTCCATACGTATATCATGATTTATGTGGCGATGATTGGTTTTTATTTTTTCCAAAGCCCTTTATTTGCGCAAAGCAACAGCCTAATTCTCAGCTATATTGAGGGCACAGACCGGAAATTTGGTTCATTCCGTATATGGGGCTCCTTCGGTTGGGCTGTGACAGCAGCAGTTGCTGGCATAGTTATTGACCAAACGGGGATATCCAGCATATCCACCATCTTTACGGTACTTCTTCTGGCTGCATTGATCTGCACCTTGTCGATCCCACCACTGAAAAGCACTGTGGAGACAGCAACTATTCATTTGCGTGGCTTTGGCAGCGTTTTAATGAACGGATACTTTATATCCTTTATTTTATTGGGCATCCTTGTATCCATCCCGAATTCGATCAACAGCGCCTTTATGTCCCTGTATATCACCGAACTGGGTGGGTCCAAACAGATGCTTGGTTTTGCTGTTTTTATGTCATCGGTATTCGAAATTATTGTATTTTTGCTGTTTGATCGCTTCTTGAAGAAAAGAATGACCGTGATGGTCGGTTGTTTGGCACTCGTCAGTTTGCTGTTTGCCTTACGGTGGGAACTGATGGCTCTGGCCACAGACCCGATTCAGATCGTGTTCATTCAGGCACTTCATTGCGTCACCTTCGGTGGATACTTCTATGTAGGCACCCAGTTGACCGTCCTATTTACCCCTGCAGCATACCGATCATCCGGACAGGCCGTATATACCTTGACCTGGAGTGGTATATCCGGTATCGTAGCAGGTTTTGCGGGAGGTTGGCTATTCCAGAACTTTGGCGGAGAAATGATGTACCATGCAGGGGTCTTTTTCGCCCTACTTGGCTCTGTGGGATTCGCTATCATGTGGTATATGCTGTACAAGAACGGTTATCAGCCAGGACTGCCAGCGGGCACTAACGAATAGAAGAAGCCCCTTAACAACACTAGAGGAATGAGCTATCCCCTCTTCCCTTCTGGCTTGTTAGCAAAGACAATAGAGTATCGTCAAGTCAATGATCATGGATAAAGAGTGTGCATGCGTAAAATAAAGGAGTCTGCCGACGGCAGACTCCTTTTCAACTTGGTCGCACGAAGCTACCATCTCTCCCACACTTTCCAACAATCTATTGCTTAGGCAATTGGAAAGAGCTTTTCAACGAAACAACACGGTTAAATACAGGCTCACCCGGCTTGGAAAGCTTCGGATCGACACTGAAATAACCATGACGGAAAAATTGGAACTTGTCCTGCGATTGAGCTTCTTTCATGTTCGGCTCGACATAGCCATGAGCAATTTCCAAAGAGTTCGGATTCAATTGGTCAAGGAATGTTTTTTCCGATGCATCCTCTTCAATCTCTTCCGTGTCCTCTGCGTTAATCAAAGGCTCATACAAACGGAATTCGGCAGGTACAGCCTGAGTAGCCTCTACCCAGTGGATTGTGCCTTTCACTTTACGTCCAGTAAAGCCTGATCCGCTCTTGGTTTCTACATCATAGGTACAGTGGATTTCCGTTACATTTCCGTCTGCGTCCTTAATCACATCGTTGCATTTAATGAAGTAAGCATGCTTGAGACGTACTTCATTACCAGGGAACAAACGGAAGTATTTGCTCGGCGGATTTTCCATGAAGTCCTCACGCTCAATATAAATTTCACGGGAAAACGGAATTTGACGTGTACCGAGTTCCGGATTTTCAGTATTATTTTCCGCCTCCAGCATTTCAACTTGTCCTTCAGGATAGTTTGTGATAACCACCTTCAACGGATCTATGACTGCCATGGTGCGAGGTGCCTTAAGCTTCAAATCCTCACGTACAAAATGCTCCAGTACCTGCAAATCGATGACTCCGTAGGCTTTGGAAATGCCTGTCTCATATACGAAGCTGCGGATGGCCTCCGGCGTGTAGCCGCGACGACGTAAACCGGAAATCGTCGGCATACGCGGATCATCCCAACCATCTACGTGCTTTTCATCGACCAGAAGCTTGAGCTTACGTTTGCTGGTTACGGTTTGAGCCAGGTTCAGCCGTCCAAATTCGTATTGGTGCGGTACCTTTTCCATCTCGCATTCAGCTACAACCCAATCGTACAGCGGGCGCTGATCTTCGAACTCCAGCGAACAGAGCGAGTGCGTTACTCCCTCAATCGCATCTTCCAGCGGATGAGCATAGGAGTACATTGGATAGATACACCATGTGTCGCCTGTATTGTGATGTGCTGTGTGTGAAATGCGGTAAATAACCGGATCACGTAAATTAATGTTTCCTGAAGCCATATCAATTTTGGCACGCAGCACCTTTTCACCATTTTGGTATTTGCCTGCACGCATCTCTTCAAACAGCTTCAGATTGTCTTCAACACTTCGATCCCGATAAGGGCTATTCTGCCCCGGTTCGGTTAGTGTGCCACGAGTTTCACGGATTTGGTCCGCGCTTTGATCATCCACGTAGGCTTTACCCTTTTGGATCAGCAGGATGGCACGCTTGTACATTTCTTCGAAATAATTGGAGGCAAAATGTTTTTCCTCCCATTCATAACCGAGCCACTTCACGTCCTCCTGGATGGAGTTCACGTATTCCGTGTCTTCCTTCGCCGGATTGGTGTCGTCAAAACGCAGATTTGTGCGTCCTCCGAATTCATCTCCCAGCGAGAAATTGATCCAGATAGCTTTGGCATGTCCAATATGCAAATATCCGTTAGGTTCAGGCGGAAATCGTGTAACAACCTCCTTTACCTTACCCGTACGTAAATCCTCTTCAATAACATTTTTAATAAAATTGGGGGGAGTGATCGGCTTCTCCACGCTAATCAACCTTTCTTCCGTATAATCTGTGTAAAACCTGTTCCCTTAAATATACCCTTTCACACCGCATAACTCAATAAAATGAAAATCCTTATGCTCGCTTCAGCAAAAAAAGTGACAAGTTATGAAAAAGAGTTAACATTTTCGGCAAATAAATTCGTTATAGTGTATATATCTTTTATTTTGTCCGGAAAAGGAGACCCACCCGTGTTTAAGCTGCTCATTGTGATCCTGCTGTCTATGCTTTTGTCCTCTTCCGTCATGACTTCCGGCCATCCTTCACCGGACCCGGTGAACGAAATCGTACAATCTCGTCCGCTAGCCAGCGCTCCAGAAGACTCATCCGTCCGCTTATATGCTGTTAATCCGTCACAGGGATTATTCCATTCGGCTGTACTGGAAATCGGTCAGCAACTCCGCACATTCCGATGGTCGGGCTCGGCAGATATCTCCACCGCACCACAATTATATTACAGGGATGTGAACGGGGATGGTGTCCGTGAAGCCGTCGTAATCCTCACGCGTGCCTCGGGAACGGGTGTCGAATTGCAGGAGTTGCATATTGTTAACGCACGCACGATGGAAGAATATGCGGTCGAATCGGCAGCAGATGCTGTGTCCCAGCGCGTACACAGCTCAGTGGAGCTACGTGATCACGACCGCCAGGTCCATATTGCTGTTACGATTGACGGTGCTACACATACGATGGACCCTAAAGCATCAGTATTTTACGATGATCCAGCCCAATTTACAAAGCATCTCGATTTTAGCTCTGTCGTAATGTATGATGCCGAACAACTTCCTCTGCAAGCCACTGTATCTGGCAGTGTATCCCCAAGCGAATTTGTAGGGGATTTGGATCTGAAATATGTATACGAGCATGAACGGTTCCGGGTGGGACCTATAGAATTTGAAGCTTCCTCTCCCTTTTGACGACTCTCGCAGAATAAGGTAGCATGGGATTAAATGCTAGACTGGCTGGTTTAGCGATTTTCCGAGTGAAAGAGGGGATCAATCATGTTTACATATGCGTTGGACGAACGCACAGTCCTTCGGCCGCTCACCAAGGAGCATGTGCAGCCTCTGTTTGAGCTGATCGAAATGTCCCGTGACCGCCTGCGTCAATGGCTTCCATGGGTAGACTCTACCACGGAAATCAGCCACACAGAGCAGTTCGTGCAGGGCGCCTTGAAACAAGCCGCAGAGAACGGTAGTCTGACCGCCGGAATTTGGATAGACAACGAGCTTGCTGGCATCATTAGCTACCATGAGATCAATTGGACTCACCGCTCCGTTAGCATCGGATACTGGCTTGGACACGGGTACGAAGGACAAGGTCTTATGACCAGCGCCTGCCGCGTATTCGTTGAATATGCTTTGATGGAGCTGGACTTGCATCGGGTCGAAATCCGTTGCGCAACTACGAACCGCCGCAGCCGCGGTATTCCAGAACGTTTGGGCTTTGTGCTCGAAGGCATTGTACGCGAAGCGGAATTGCTTCCCGACGGCTACATGAACCACGCAGTGTATGGTATGCTCCAAAATGAATGGAAGCAACTTCGGTAATATTGATGTACAACAACGCCGCAGACCTGATCAGGTCTGCGGCGTTGTTTGTTTAGGCCGGGCATAAAACCGAATATTACTGTCTGTAGCCTCCCGCCTATTTTAAGAAATAGGCCATTAACACATCATCCACGAATTGGCCTGCTATGTAAAACTCCTCATGCAAACGTCCTTCAATCGCGAAACCGCTTTTTTCATAAAACATAAGGGCTTCCGTGTTGCATGAGAGTACACGCAAACTCAACTTGCGTATGCCCTCGGCAGCTGCAATGTCCTTCATGGAGTTCATGAGCGCCGTCCCAATACCTTTACGATGATAAGCTGGATGTACAGCTATATTTATTTCGAGTACATGACAATTACTAGCCAACAGCGTTGGAGAACGAAATCCAATATACCCGCAGAGTACTTCCTGTTCGATGGCGACCAGTTGAGAGCCTGGAGGCGTATTGCGCAGAAACTCTCCGCGCGACTTCCAGGACAGCGAAGCGGGAGCCGTGCGTTCATTCCATACCAATTCATCCAGCGCAATCAGATCAGGAGCATCCTTCATCTCCGAATGACGTATTGTCAAGGGTTGACTTGTAAACAATTCCTTTCAATCCTTCCTGTGAAGGCTTTCCTGAAGCAATAACTACAACCATTCGTCACTTATTGTACCATAATTACAGCATATTACTGCACTTTTATTAGGACTTAAGAACTGGGAACATCTACCTTGGGTGTCGTAGTATCCAAAGTATCCGAATGATGCCGGAAACGGTTCAACCAGCTATGCAGGACGAAAAACAGGATCGACAACACCGCTACGCCTGATGCCAGCCAAAGTGTAGGCGGTAACCCACCGCCATCATACAACTTCCCCATAATATAAGGCCCCATTACCCGTCCGGCTGCGCCAATACCCCCCACAAGCCCAATGTAAAAGGGTGCACCCCGACCTCCATGATCAGACAGGAATGCTGGAACCGCAGGTGCAATCAGCATTTCTCCCAGGGTCGCCAGAACCATAGCGAATATCATCCCAGTATAGTTCTGTGTGCCCAGCATGACAATATAAGCCGCCAAATAAAATCCTCCGGCCCATGTCATTTGCGCTGAAGCGTGATGAGCGTACAGTCGTTTTATCCAAAAAATAATGGGTTGTGCGGCAAATATAAGGATACCATTCAGCGTCCATAGTAACCCATACATCGTTTTAGGCAAGCCCTGCTCAATAATATGGGGAGACACTCCTGTATTCCAGATCGAATTGCCGAACCATAAAAAAAGCGAGCCTACCCCCACAAAGAGATACAATCTGGTATCACGAAACAGCAAACGAGCTGGTATTTCCTCTCTTTTCTTCACGGACTTGCTGAGCTGTACTTCTCCCTCTTCCCGATCTACCCTGCTTAGATAAGACCAGAAGAACCCGGCAAATACCGCAGAAGTCACCCCGTTCATCACAAAGCTGAGCTGATAGGAAAGGTCAGCCAGAACGCCACTCAATCCCGTACCCACTGCAACCCCAATATTGTTAGCGACATAAATAATATTAAACAGCTCTCCACGACGGTCAGCGAAACGAAAACCTACAAAGGCCTGAATCGCAGGCACAGATACGACATTAAAAAAGCCGATAAAGCCCATCATGATGACAAACGCTACCCAATGACCACTGGTAAATGGAAGCGTGAGAAGTCCCAGCGCGTTCATCGCCAGTGAGCCAACAATCAATTTTTTGGCTCCAATACGATGATAGAGGGCTCCGCCCAGCACTTGACCAAAAATTCCGCCCAGAGACTGCACTAAAATCGCAATCCCTGCATCTCCCATACTACGGTTCAGTTCGTCAAACACATACATGCTGACCAACGGCCACATCAATGAACTTCCAGCGGAATTAATCAGGCTAGCAACGAGAAACACTTTCACTTCTTTCGGATAAGACTCCAACCATTTCATATCTTTTGTTTCTCCTTTTGCATCTGACGCCATAAATGGCATTATCTCATTGGCGCTTCACATTCACCACCGTTGAGAAGAAAGTAGCCCCCTGTCCCATATCCGACAGCCGATCAGAGGTTAACACATTGGCACGCTGTCTGCGTCCTTTGCCTTCCCACCATAATCCCTGGCTAATCACTGTACCGGGCAGCATCAGATCGGTGACTTTGGCTTTCAGCTCATACGTCCCCCGATCATTCCATACGGTAACCGGTTCCCCATCCGCGATGCCTCTTGTCTGAGCATCCTCCGGGTGAATTTGTAGCAAGGGCTCCCGCTCCAGCCGCTGATGCTTGGGTAAGTTAGCGAAAGTAGAATTCAGAAAATTATGGTTTGGCGGTGAAATAAACATTAATGGAAACCGCTCGTCCGCTTGCGGTCGATGCTCTCCATCATACCCTTCAATCAGCGGCACATATGAAGGCATCGCGGGCAGACCTGCTTGTTTCATTTTTTTCGAATATAGCTCAATCTTGCCTGAAGGCGTGGTTAGACGATCCAAATAAGTGGCCTTTGGCGACATATCAAGCTTTACAAAAGGTGACTTCTTTAAGGCTTCCAAGGTTACACCGTTGAGATAAGGGTTCGTTGGATTATCCAGCGCGCCTGCGATCATGTCCGCTTCACTTTCCGTAAAGGCAGCTTCGTCAAAGCCCATAGCCCGTCCGAGCAGGCTAAACAGCTCATAATTGCTTTTGCTTTCCCCGAGTGGAGCAATGACGGGTTCCTGCATCTGGACATAGTGATGCCAGTAGGATTTATATAGGTCTGTACCCTCAAAGGAAGACGCTGCAGGCAGCACAATATCGGCATAACGGGCCGTATCCGTAAGAAACAGGTCATGTACGACTGTGAACAAATCCTCTCGTTCAAATCCTTCAGTCACCCGTTCCGAATCGGGAGCTACAACTACCGGGTTACTGCAGTATACAAATAACGCCTTAATCGGCTGTTCCTTCTGTAGCAGCGCTTCTCCGATCCGGTTCATGTTGATCACCCGGGCATCCGGGTTCTGTCGCAGATCAGGACGCGCCAGATTGGCGCCGTTAAATTTGCCATAAGCGCCATTAGAGCGTGACGCTCCCCCGCCGTGCTTTAGCCATTGTCCAGTGAGCGCAGGCAAGCATGTAACCGCACGTACGTTCATACCGCCATTATCATGATGCTGAAGCCCATTACCTATATTGATATACGCTGCTCGCGCAGTTCCGTACATTTCCGCTAAACGGATAATATCTGCTTCCGGCACGCCGGTAATCCGCGAAACTCGCTCTGGTGTATATGTCTTAACATGCTCGCGCAGTTCCTCATGGCCTACCGTGTAGCGATGTAAAAATTCGGCGTCCGTCAGTCCCTGAGCGAACAGCACATTCATAACACCCAGCGCGAGCGCCGTATCCGTCCCCGGATATAACGGAATGAACCAATCCGCCCATTGCGCCGTCCGGTTGCGATGAACGTCAATAACGACCACCTTAGCACCCTTTTTACGTGCCTTCTCAGCCAAAACGACCTGATGCATGTTGGTGCTAATGACATTTCCACCCCACACAATAATGAGGTCTGCATCCTCCGTGTCCTCCGGGCTGGTGCCGCCCTTAAAGCCCATAACGGATGCCCAGCCTTCATTCCCAGCCACGCTGCAAATCGTCTGATCCAGTTGGCTTGAACCCAGCGCATTAAAAAATCGGCGATCCATTCCATCCACACTCAATACGCCCATATTGCCATAAAAGCTGTAGGGGAGAATAGATTCCGATCCGTCCGTACGTATCAGCTCCTTGAATCGACCTGTAATGGTATCGACCGCTTCCTCCCAGCTAATTCGTTCAAACTTCCCTTCTCCTTTGGGGCCTATACGTTTCAACGGATAGAGCACCCGATCAGGATCATATACCCGCTCCGTCATATTGCGAACTTTGTTACAAATAGCGCCTTTGGTAATAGGATGATCCGGGTTCCCAGTGACCTTGACTATCTTTCCATTTTCCTTGTGAAGCAGGAGCCCACACGTATCCGGGCAATCTAACGGGCATACAGCTGGAAAAATACCGTCCTGCTGCTCCGTCATCCGCTGTCCCCTTTGTAAGTCTTGTTGAAGCGTGGCCTCAGGAGGCGCGCTATTGCGATGATCCATAGTGTTGATGCTCCTTTCCGTTACCGTTTCCAAAAATTACACTGCTCTTATCATATCCACAGCTTTGACCTATGGCAAGAGAAGGATTTTCCCACACAGCCGCTCTCCAAAATATTAAAAAAATCCGTCTGCTGCATAGAGCAAAACGGATTTTTTTAAGAATCATAATTTTTTTCGACATCCTGTTTCATCATATCTTACCGAGGGTAAAAGAGATCAAGGCATTATGGGACGAGAGCACACTCATCCTCCATGCCAAATCATGGACCACTCCCAAAAAAAATCCGCCATGACAGGTTTCGTTCCCCCGGGCCTGTCATGGCGGATTTGCTTTGTTTATTGCTGTTTAAAGTGCCGTAATTAAGCAGGATCACTCAACGGATTTGATGTGCAACCGAAGAAGTAGTTGGAGATTCATTCACTGGATGTGCGTTGGCTTGAGGCTTTTTCAAATAGGCCAACCAGTAGGCTCCAGCCACAAACAGGCTACCTCCTACCAAATTCCCCAGCCAGACCGGAATGAAGTTCATAACATAATCTGCCCATGAAAAGTGGCCTGCAAAGATAGCCGCCGGAATGAGAAACATATTGGCAACAACGTGCTGAAATCCAATAGCGACAAAGGCCATGGTCGGGAACCAAATCCCCATAATTTTGCCGCCAATTGAGTCTGTGCTATAAGCCAGCCATACAGCCAGTGCTACGAGCCAGTTACATCCTATACCCGATATAAAAGACTGCAAAAAGCTTTCATGTAGCTTATGTCCTGCCATATCCACCACTTTGTCCAGGTAAGGACCCGTTTCTGTCAAACCCAGCACATGGCCAAAGAAAAAAGCAACGAATAACGCACCCGCAAAATTACTGAGCGTAATAATCGCCAAATTACGAAGCATGGCCCCTGTCTTAATCCGTCCTGCCCATCTCGCCAAAGGAACCGCCATCATATTGCCGGTCAGCAATTCTCCGCCGGCGATCAAAACTAATACCAGACCTACAGGGAACACCGCAGCTCCAATAAAGGTGGCAATGCTTCCCCATTCTTTAGGCGCACTTGCAATAACACGTATATCCAGCAAAAACCCGAGTGCAATAAATGCACCTGCCAAAAATCCCAGTACCACCGCCACAGTCCACGGGTTGTTCGCCTTGGCCACTCCTGTTTCCACCGTCTTTTCGGCAATTTGCCCCGGTTTATAGCTCGCCATATGTCCCCGCTCCTTTAATATCTTTTCACTAAAATGTTCTTCTTTCATATTTTATTTAAAATCAGTGATTATGTTTGTGAAAAAAATCACTTTATCAAGCATTAAAAAAACAGCCCTTGGAAAAAGGACTGTCTTTTCTGTATTATTACATCTACTGCGCTACTACGCGCTTTGCATTTAGTTGTATTCTTCCTTTTCAACTGCTCTCAAGAACCAAATAACTCCACCGAGGCCTACCAGCGCTACGACTACAAGAAAAAGGATATAAAACAAATCCATAAGCTACTTACCCCCTAATCCTTATGCTACTCTATATTGTACTATAAGGATTCGTCCATACGTCTCAGATTGTTGACAAACTTATGAACAATGTCACAGACAAACCGAATTATACAGTAACTGGGTTCCGTTCGGATATTGTAGGCAATGCTTGTAAACCTGCTGCGTTCAGGAAATTCCAAGGCTTGTTATAATGTGGCTGGAAGAAGAAATCGACAAAGGCCAACTGGTCAATGGTCATATGATTTTGAATGGCTACGGATAGCGTGTTAATGGATTGCGTCAAATCCACCTTCGACATAATTTGTGCCCCCAAAATTCTCCGTGTCTCCTGCTCATATACCACTTTCAGTAATACCTTTTCGGAGGTTGGCATAAATTCAGGCCGGTAGCTGTCCTCAATGGTTACAGCTTCTACAGTCATGCCTTCGTCCGTTGCCGCCGCTTCCGTCATGCCTGTTCCTGCAATATTGTCTTCGTAAATTTTGATACCCGAAGTTCCTTGGGTTCCCATGTAGGCAATGGTTGGTTGTACCAGATTACGTGCTACCAGCGTACCCATACGAACTGCGTTGGTTGCCAAAGGGATATAAGCCGTTTTGCCTGTCGGATTATAGCGGATTGCACAACTGTCACCTGCTGCAAACACGTCCGGGCAGCTACTTTGCATATAGTTATCCACAATGATCGCACCGTTAGGCAACATATCTACCTGACCTTTGAGCAGATCCGTTTGAGGTCGGAAACCGATACAGAGAATAACAAGCTCTGTTTCATATTCTCCTTTAGAGGTCACGACTTTACTTACCTTACCGTTCGTACCCTCAAAACGACTCACCGTCTCGCCAAGTACCAGCTTAATGCCGTGCTCCTTCAGGGAACTTTCAATCCGGTCTGTATACTCATGGTCCAAATACTTATTCAATATACGATCAGCACTGTCGATCAATGTTACATTTTTACCGTTCATTTGGAACGCTTCTACCAGTTCAACACCAATGTATCCTGCTCCGACGACTGTAATGTTCTGTACGTGCTGGGCTTTCTCAATGATATCATTCGAATGATTATAGTTTTTACAGAGCAAAATATGATCAAGTTCAATGCCTTCCAGCTTCGGAATAATGGGCCATGATCCTGTAGTCACAATTAATTTATCAAATGTGTCTGTAAATTCTTCACCTGTTTGGAGATTACGTGCATGCAGCGTCTTGCCTGCCGTATCCACACTCGTTACCTCATGAAGCATCTTGGTCTCTACACCCAAGTCAGCCAGTTGATCTGGAGACGAATAAAACAGTCCGTGCGGATCTTTGACGACACCACCTACGTACAGAGCAATACCACAAGATAAGAATGAAATATTATCATTACGCTCATAAACGGTAATTTCGGCATCTGGATAACATTTAGCTGTGTTGACGATAGCTGCCGTGCCTGCGTGTGTACATCCGATAACTGCTACTTTCATGTTAAATTCCTCCTTGGTGTGTGGGCATAAAATGTATAATAATTGTGAATAGTTTCACGTAAACAGCTCGTTAGCGTTTGTGATTTATTTCACTTCATGTGCTTATTATAGTGTGATATTTTTCACATTACAATAGCTTTTTAAGATATTCACAATTTGTCCACATTTAAAAAAGAAAGGATATACGAGTTCAGTCGTTTGCTGAAATGTTTCTTTGCTCCATCCAGTTTTCCCTGTAAGCCTCCTGATTATGCCCTTGGAATCGACCTTCACATAACGCAACACACCTTAGACAAATGCATATGTAGAGAACAAAAAAGGTCCGTTTCCCGGAGACATTCCGGAAATCAGACCCTTTTTAAACATATACGTTGGAATTAAAGCGAAGCTACTATAGCAATTGCTCAATAGCTGCTTTCATCGCTTCTGGTGACTCCTTCGGTTCAAAACGACCCACAGGTACACCTTCACGATTCACAATGAATTTCGTGAAATTCCACTGAATTGTCCCATCTTCCTGTTCTCCAGGTTGTTGCTTTTTTAAATATTCAAACAGAGGCGCTGTATCCGGTCCGTTGACGTCCACTTTGGCGAATATCGGGAAACTAACCCCATAATTCAATTGGCAAAATTCAGCCGCTTCCTCGCTGCTGCCCGGCTCCTGACCGCCAAATTGGTTGCAAGGAAATCCTAATACAACTAATCCCCGATCCTTATATTCGTCATAAAGCTTTTGCAAATCCCCATATTGCGGGGTAAGTCCACATTTACTGGCGGTATTCGCAATAACCAGCACCTTACCGGTGTAAGTATCCAGAGAAACCTCCTGATTCGCTGGTGTTACGGCATTATGTGAATAGACAGACATACAGCATCCTCCTTCGTGTCGCTTGGTTTAGGTTACATAACCTATTTTAACCAAAACGTGACGGACATGCCAACATCCACAGTGACTTTACCGTGATGCCATCACTTCGAGTCTGCGTTCTTCGCGTTCGGAAGCGGACATTTTTGGGCAAGCATAACAATACCGCTGGCCTCCACCTGTCTTGTAATATTGGCAACAGGACGGTTTCATGTAGGTATTTTCACCGGGGCGGTAAGGATTGTCTAATTCAATGAGACGAACCGTAAACGGATTTCTTTTACGCCCGAATACCTCTCCCTCCAGCTCACGTGTCACATACATATAATCTTGTTCAAAGCGCTCCACATCCTGAGGATCAGTCAACGATGGCTGTACTCTATCCTTAAAATACAGCAATGTCAACGGAAACTGTCCCCACATTTGCCCAATAGATGCGCTCCCCACTGCAGCTATTGCCTCCAATATGGGCCGCATCTGCAAACTGTAAAAGTCACGTAACGCTTGCTGAGCCTGTCCGGAAGAATGGTCATCCCCATTGTTCCGCGTATTGTCCAGCTCTGTTAGGTCGATGACCTGGAGGCTAATAGAGGGATATTGACCTTCATAACAAATATGAAATCTGAGATTGGAAACGGACAGGTCCAGACGGCGTTCACACAGAGACACCATAAAATGCTGCGCAAACACGAGGCCACGCAACTGGTTCACAAAATAAACAGCTGCGGTCAAATCGTCTTCAGCACGCAGAAGATCGCTATAGTACTCCATTACAGAGCGGAGCTTCTCTGGTTCAAGCCATTCCGCCACTGGGCCGGAATATACTGCATCCTCCGGCGTGACTCTCACTATTTTCGCTAATTGCTCAAGCTGATTGTAATCCAGTGGTCTCATGGTATGTCCCCTTTAACCTCTTGCCGCTACTTGTGGTCTGGCATCACGTCGCTCGGCAACAGAACCCACGGGTTGCTTCTCTTCCACATTCATTTCCTTTACTGCTTGGCTTACCGCTGGCTGTCCAGCCAAAGCATATGGAAGACAGAGCGGTACACCCGTACGAGGATCTGTTACAATATCCGCCTCAATCCCGAACACCTCGCGCAGCACATCAGGAGACATAACCTCAGTTGGAGTTCCTACCGCCTCGGCCTTCCCTTTTTTGATCGCAATCATATGCTGAGCATACCGGGCCGCATGGTTCAAATCATGTACGACCATAACAATGGTGCGCTCCGCCGAAGTATTCAGATACTCTAGCAAATGCAGCACTTCCAGTTGATGCGCCATATCTAAAAATGTCGTCGGCTCATCCAGAAACAAAATATCCGTATCCTGCGCAAGCGCCATAGCAATCCAAGCACGCTGACGCTGACCGCCAGAAAGCTGATCAATCGGACGATCGTGGAACTCACTCATTCCCGTTACTTGAATGGCCCACTCTACCATTTTGCGATCTTCCGCTTTCATGGAACCAAAGCCTTTTTGATAGGGAAAACGTCCGTAAGATACCAGTTCCGTCACGGTTAATCCTTCCGGTGCAGTCGGATTTTGTGGCAAAATAGCCAGCTGTTTAGCTACTTCCCGGGTGGATTGCTTATGAATGGATTTACCGTCAAGCAGAACACTGCCGCCCTTAGGATTCATGATGCGAGCCATCGTCTTCAGAATGGTGGACTTGCCAGAACCATTTGCGCCCACCAAGGCTGTGATTTTCCCTTGCGGTATTTCTACGTTCAGATCTTCTACAATCAATCGATCTTCATAAGCAATATCCAGATTTGCCGTTTTCAGACGAAACATTTGGAATCATCCCTTTCCCTTATCCAATATATATAGTCACGGGCTTAACGCACGACTTTCATCAAAACTTCATTCTATCTTTATATAATAAAGATATTGATAATCATTATCAAGTGTTAACTGGTTTATTTCCTATATCATACAGTGCATATCATCCAATATTCCCTCAAAAAATTCAAAAAAAGATCACAGCTCCTCGAAGCTGTGATCTTTTAAATCCGGCGAATCGCATTATGACTATACAGAAGACAGTCCAAATGCTTCAGCCATGAGACGTATAGATTTCATTTTGGCATCAAAGTCGTGAATAATGCTCGCAACCATGATCTCCTGTGCATTATAGTCCTTACTTAATTGCTCAATCTGACGCTTCACCTGTTCGGGCGAACCGACCACCATACGTTTGCGATTCTCACGAATACGCATCCGGTCAAACGGCGTATACGGATACGCCAGTGCCTTTTCGACGGAAGGTGTTCCAGCGGAGCGCATTCCCTGCTCTAATAGTACAAGAGACAAGTCCATACTGGAAGCCAACCGATTCGCCTCCTCTTCGGTGTCCGCACAGATCGCAAATACGGCAACAAGCGAACGCGGTTGGTCACTATGCTGGGAAGGCTGGAAGCTTTCCTGGTATTCCTTCATAGCCCCTGTGCCACCTTCACCGTTAATGAACTGCGCAAACGCAAAGCCCACGCCACGCTCGGCTGCCAGATCTGCGCTATCACCGCTGGAGCCGAGCAACCACATTTCCGGTACAGTTTCTATGAGCGGCATCGCCTGTAGCGAACCGAAACGGTGATCATTGCCTGTGCTGTCATGTAAATAAGCTAACAGGTCATCCAACTGCTCAGGGTATAGATCTACGCCACCTCGCATTTTGCCTTCTTGCAGAGCTCTGGTAGCAATGGGCATTCCTCCAGGCGCTCGTCCCAGACCCAGATCAATGCGTCCCGGATACAACCCCTCCAGCACACGAAAGTTTTCCGCTACTTTATAAGCGCTGTAATGAGGCAGCATCACACCACCCGACCCCACTCGAATGGTTGAAGTCCGGGCGGCCAGATGTGAAATCAGTACCTCCGGACTGGACCCTGCAAGATTTGCGGCAGAATGATGCTCTGATACCCAAAAGCGATGATAACCCAAGCGTTCCGCCTCTATAGCAAGCTCAGCGGTCTTTTGTAATGCCTGCGCATGCGTCATGCCTTCCGATACCGGAGATTGGTCAAGAATGCTGAGTTTTATCATAAAAGTCTGACCTTTCTATTTTGGAATAAGGATAGGCATTAATTATAGCACGCGTAGCCACAGTTACCCAAGGGGGACCCATATCAATTTTATAGTGAAAAAGTTTATTTTTCGTAAAGACTTGCATTCTCTTTATCCGCCTCATAGAGATGCGAACGCTTTTTAAAGAAACTATACAGATGTGTAACGATTACTTTCAAGACAGCATATCCCGGAACCGCCAGTACAATTCCCACCACACCAAACAAATTGCCTGCGGTCAGAATAACGAAGATAATCGTGATCGGATGTACTCGAAGAGATTTGCCCATAATTTGTGGAGAAATAAATTTACCCTCAATGAGCTGTACGACTGTCCATACGATAACCATCTTGAGCAGCATAATCGGTGAGGTGACCAAGGCTACAATTAACGCAGGTGTAATGGCAATAACGGGACCTAAGTAGGGGACAACGCTCGTAAAGGATGCAATGACTGCAAGCGTCAGAGAGTAGTCTAATCCAATGATTAGATAACCAATATACAACAGCGCCCCAATACAGAAGCTGACAATAATCTGCCCACGAATATAGGAACTGACCTGATGGTTCATTTCAGTCATAATGCGATCTGTTTCTTTACGAAACATAGGCGGGAGCATTTTCAGGATAAACTGTGGCAGCTTGTGTCCATCTTTTAGCAAGTAGAACAGAATAAATGGAACCGTGGCAATCGCAAGTACCGTTTCTGTAACCACGCCCAAGAAGCTGCCCACGCCCGTCCATGCATTATTAATAAAGCTAGATAACTTTTCAGAAGCTTTGGAGGCCAGCTCAGATGGATTAATTTGAATGGTGTTCTGGAACTGGTTTACAAAATCGCTGCCGATCAGTTTCTCGAATTGTCGTTGTACTTGCTCGCTATAGGCAGGGAAATTCTGGATAAGCCCCTGTATTTGATCGCGGATTACAGGTACCACCGATGTAACCACAATCGCAATAACCCCTATAATGAGCAAAAACAGTACAATAATGGAGTATATTCGTTTCACCTTATTACGCTCCAGTACATCAACCAACGGATTGAACAGATAGTACAAGACGCCGGATAAAATGACAGGGAGAATTATCGTTTTCAGCAGCACCATGACAGGTGTGAATATGTATGAAATTTTGGTAAGCACCAAGATATTCAAGCCGATCAGCAGCAGTACCAGCAGGAATAACACAAACTTGTTGTTCAGAAAAAACTTCTTGAATCGGTCTTTCCATGCCGGAGTTATTTCCACACCACATTCCCCTTCTCTTTACACAATTGAGTATACGTTCTTCATAGATACGATATATTTTTGGAACAAAATATACAAGGTTATACCCAAATAAACACAAAAGCAAACAAAGTTGTACGTCATCGTACGAACTTCGCTTGCTTTCGAGGGTTATGGAGTATCATTTATCGTGGTTGCAGCATCCACCGTCGTGGTCACAGGTTTGTTCTCCTGTTCAAAAAGATTCTGTATGAAGCGCTTGAGCTTTCTTTCGTCCACACCCAACACCTGCGCACCCTTAATGGTTTCCCCGCGTACCAATTCATTTGGTGGGATTTGCTGCTTCGCTACTGTTGTTGCATCGATATTAAAGCCCAATGAAGCCAATTGCAGCATTTCCGTAGTACTGAGATTCGTCTCAATATAAGGAGAAATGCTATTTAAAATACTTGGCAGTTTGATTAGAGATGAGGTTGACTGAATTTTACCGCCAAGCTCGGTAATGAATTTGCGTTGCCGCTCCGTACGCGTAAAATCGGAAGTCGCATCATGACGGAAGCGTACATATTGCAAGGCTGTTTTACCGTCCATGTGCTGCATTCCCTTTTTCAAATCAATATCAAACTGGTGTTTATCTGCCTTGGAGGTATAGTGCATATCTTTTTCGACATCCAGGTCAATACCACCCACAGAATCAACCAACGCAATAAAGCCATTAAAATCAGTATATACATAATATTGAATCGGTATCCCCAACAGGTCGCTCACGGTCTGTCTGGTCAAATCCGGTCCACCGTAGGAAAAAGCAGCATTCAATCGACTTTGCCCATGACCTGGGATATTGACGTACGTATCACGAAGAATCGACATAAGTGTAGCCTTTTTCGTAACCGGATCAATAGAAGCAACCATAACGGAGTCAGAACGCCCTGAATCCTCTCCACGGGAGTCGCCGCCTAGCAGCAGAATATTCACTCTTTCTGACCCATCCCATTCTGGTGGGAGCGATACCTCTACTGGTTGTACATTGGTTTGAGTTTGTGCCTGCGGTTTGAATTTCGAATCCTGTCCGGAAGCAACCGAAATTTGGTTCGTAAAATGATATATAGAATACGTATAATATCCGCCCACTAAAAGAACAGCCGCAGTCACAGAAATGCCTAACCATTTTAAAAATTTTCGCATATTTTCGGGTAACCTCGCTTTTATTCATCATCGTTCGGCTTTTAAAAGCATACCCTCCCTGCAAGTTATCTGTCAATTCGCGTCGTCTGTTCTAGTGGTCGTCTGGATACCATGGATTCAAATGGACAAGCACCTCATAAACCCGCGGTTCCTGCTTCATGACAGCCCCCTTAATCAGTCGGATAATATCGTGTCCCTGCTGAATCGTCAAAGAGGCATCCACTGAAGCGCGGATATCCACGATAATATAATGTCCGTGCTCACGGGCACGGATACGGTCAATACGTTGAACCTCGGCTACACTCAGTGCGGCTGCGGCGTAGCTTTCAATTTCCTCCGTGGCAATCGCTTTTTCCATAAGCACATCTATGGATTCACGGCCCATTTCCCACGCCAATTTCAGAACTAGCAATGCCACTACGAATCCCGCAATAGGGTCGCCGTAGGATAAGATTGAAATGCTCCAGTGCTCCCCAATCAGCCCCAAACCGATACCCAGTACAGCAGCCCCAGAGGCGTACACATCAGCGAGATGATCTTTTGCCGTTGCAATAAGACCCTGACTATTGGCCGCTCTCCCGATACGAATCGTGTAGATATACAACCACTGTTTCCAGAGCAAGGAAATAATGGCGACCACCAATGCCAGTATATGCTCCTGTGGCATCGGTTCGAACAGTGCTGCAATCGAATGATAGCCGATAAATATGCCCGCTCCAAACAATATGACCGCCACCACGCTTGCACCGATCACTTCTGCTTTGCCGTGACCATAAGGATGATCCTCATCCGGCGGCTGGCTGGATATGCGCATCGCCCCCAGTGCCGTTGCAGAGGCAATCACGTCCCCGGCATTATGCACACCATCGGCCACCAGCACCTTGCTGTTGAACATAAGTCCTGTAATAATTTTAATGCCGGTTAATAGGATGTTGCTAATCAGGCTGATCCATGCTGAGACCATGGCGCGCTTGCCCATATCCTGTTCCTGCATGATGTATAACCCCTCCAAATTTATCTTTTGAAAAATGTATCCTGAACGCTGATCATTTATTTCAAGGTAGCTCCGCTGATCATGTCATCTTATGGTGCTGCTCCTTCAAGCGTTATGGGTGAAGATTACAATAGCCCCGGAAGATGAGCCTCCCCGGGGCTATTATGATAACCATAGTGGAGTATTCTATGAGAATACTCCTGTTTTATCTATCTGGACCGTCCGCGACGGCCGCCTTGTCCTTGACCACCACGCGGGCCGCCTTTGGCTTGTCCACCACGCTCGCTGCTTTGTCCTGCCGAGCGACCTTGGCCTCCGCGTGCAGAACCGCCGCTGCTGCGGTCATATCCACCACGCTCGCTGCTTTGCCCTACCGAGCGGCCTTGGCCTCCGCGTGCGGAACCGCCGCTACTGCGGTCATATCCGCCACGCTCGCTGCTTTGCCCTGCCGAGCGGCCTTGGCCTCCGCGTGCGGAACCGCCGCCGCTGCTGCGGTCATATCCGCCACGCTCGCTGCTTTGTCCTGCCGAGCGGCCTTGGCCTCCGCGTGCAGAACCACTGCTGCTGCGGTCATATCCGCCACGCTCGCTGCTGCCGCGGCTAGAACGACGTTCGCCGCCTGTGGCATCACGACGGCCCGCCTGTTCGCGGCCGCTGCCCCGGCGTCCGCCGCCGGAGTCGTTGCCGCCGTAGGAACGGCGGTCGTTTCTGCCCGAACGGCGTTCTCGATCCTGTCGATCAGCCGTATCGGAAGCAGGTCTACGCTGTCCGCCGCCCTCACTGCTGGTGAATGTGACGCCAGCAACTTTCTGGATGTTCCGAAGCTCTGGAACATCTCTTGGCGTAGCGAGCGTCACTGCCACGCCTTTGCCTCCGGCACGGCCGGTACGCCCGATGCGGTGGATGTAGCTTTCGGCATCCTGCGGCATGTCATAGTTAAAGACATGCGTGACGCCTTCTACATCCAGGCCGCGCGCAGCTACATCAGTCGCTACGAGCAATTGGAGTTTCGCTTCCCGGAACGCCTTCATCACTTGCTCCCGCTTGTTCTGGGACAAATCTCCGTGAAGCTCACCGCTCTCAAAGCCCATCTCTTGCAGCTCTTCGTTCAGTTTGGCAGCCCGGCGCTTCGTACGGCAGAAAATAACAGCCAAGTACGGACGATCCGTATTCAGCATATCCACCAATGCCTGTTGCTTACCACGGTCTGTTGTTTGCACAACGACCTGACGGATTTGGCTCACCGGAACGGAAGAAGCGGATTTCACTTTGACATCCACGGGTTCGTTCATATATACACGAGCCAGCTTGCGAATACCAGCTGGCATCGTAGCGGAAAACAACATCGTCTGTCTCCGGTAAGGAACCTCCTGAAGAATCGTCTCCACATCGTTCAAAAAGCCCATGTGTAACATTTGGTCGGCTTCGTCCAGGACCAGCATTTTAATGCCACCCAGATCCAGCGTGCCACGTCTCAGGTGATCCAGCAGTCGCCCAGGTGTACCAATAATCAGTTGTGCGCCGCCTTTCAGTTTACGAAGCTGACGCTCTACGTCCTGTCCTCCATAAACAGCCAGTAAAGACAAACTTGGCTCCGTCGCAGCCAATCTGTTGGCTTCCTCTGTAATTTGGAGCGCCAATTCACGCGTAGGTGCAATCACGAGCGCCTGCGGGTGTCGCTTATCCAAATTCAGCTTTTGTAGAATCGGCAGTAAAAACGCAAGCGTCTTCCCTGTTCCCGTATGTGCCTCGGCGATAACATCCTGACCTTCCATCAACAGTGGAATCGACTCCTGCTGTACAGGAGTTGGGGATGAAATTCCCTGTTCTTTCAAGGCTTCTACCCAATGCTGCTCTACGCCTAATGCTGCAAAATTCTTCAAGTGGTATTCACTTCCTTTTTCTGTATTCAATATGTGTCACGTAAAATAGGTTCATGTGCCATATGACATCTATCGTTCCATAGTTCAGAATTCCCATTTTTGTATCGGTTCTCATTCTCCCCTTTTCAGGAAGGGAGCTTATCCGTTATCGTTGAATCTGTTCATGTAACCAACATACGACCGCAATGCGGCTCAGGCCCGTTCCATCTATGACTTTCCTAGTATACGCGAAGTTGAACTGGTTTCCAAACGATTTTAATGAACAGTACCACAGTCAATGTAAAAGGTGAATTCGATCTTCATGTCATATATTATGGTATATGAATTGGTAATTCATGAATAAAGGATGGATGCTTGTGGTTAACAACCTGCATTATAATTTCATAATGACCGGTTCCTTGTCGGAGAAGCACACTTTGTTTGCCGAAGAGTGCTTTACTAACCTGTTCGATTGTTTTGAAACGCTCCTGAATATATCAGGAATCCGCAATACCCGTGTGTCAGTCTATCAATCCGGGGCTAAAAAGGCCAAACACGGTAAGATTCGCTGGGACAAGCAGGAGTTGCTTCGTATTGTTACCGATGATGAATTGATTCCGTTGATGCTAGCTATCGAGGCTCCCAGTATCAAATCATCCTATAACAAAGGGACAACGCCGGAAGTGTACATTCTTTTGTCCAATGACCCCATGTGCCAATCTTCTAATCATTGCGGCATGCTCGTTTCAATCCGTCAGGACGTTTATGAAAGTATCGACCAAGCAATCGTCGAAGACGTTATGATGAAGCTGAGCCAGTGGTTAAAGGCAAACAAGCTGCTACACAGCTCGCGTAACTTTTATGCTGGCAGTAAAGCACGCGCTATTATGGATATTCTTCCATTTATGCTCGAACAGGATACCCCGGATATGAAGTATGTTTTTCAAACGTGGACTCCGTTCCCTTTACCACACACTTAAACAATCCGTCATACCATTAACCCCAGGAGGCTGCAATTTATGCAAATTCAAGTTCAAAAGGTTGAAAAAAAAGAGAACGAATATCTCATTCATTATCAAGCCGGGGGAGCGTTGCCGTTCGTTCCGCATGATATTGTTCTGATCCATGGCAAACAGTATTTTATAGGCACGATTTTGAAAGTAGAGCCGGAACAAGCCCTTGTACGTATCAATCCAGAATATGAAGACCAACTGGCAGGATCCATCGGACTGGAACTGGCTTTCTCTCCAACCGTTTCTATTCAAGGAGCAGACAGCATTGTCGAGAAGCTCGGCTATTTCCCTCCCTTTCATTATGACCGAATTACAGCTGCTAATATGACGAAAGACCAGATTACGCTGACGATTGAGCTATCCTACGCTAGCGTGCTTGTCCCTAAATCACCGGATCTGGAGCCTTCGGCTGAGGCACCTGTAATCCCTGAAGCTCCAGTAAAAGACGTCCCACGCTATGCAGTGACTTTTACATTTCTGGAAACCAAAGAGCATGTATTAACTCCTGTAGAAACAGAAAACATCATCTTGCAGCTTGATTTCCGCTATGAAGAAGCAGACATGGTCGTTGATATCGATGCCTTGTCGGGACTGTCAGGTAGCTTTCTGTGCAGAGGTATCCGCGCAGAGATTAAGGAGCTGAATGAATAAACAGGAGGCTCGCGAGCTGTTACGTTGTCATTCTTTTATTCACGATGATCTGGAGCATCCCAAAATGCAAAACGGATTTCTAGGGATGCTCCGCCCCTTTCAGGGAGAACTGATCGAGGACAACTTCCATGAACTGATGACCATCATTGAAGTTCTCGCAGATGAGTTGGAGAAACCATCCGTAGAACGGGAGCTGATTGCCGCTCTGTGGGGGATTTGCCAATATACACGGGCATGGGCATTGTATCCTGATAGTATGCTGCAGCGAAACAACCTACTGACCGTAGAGCAGATCAACACCCTCGACGATTGGATTGATACGATCTCCTATGCGGTTATGGTGCTGCTGGAGGGTGGCGGACGGGAAGAAGCTTTATCGAACTACAGACATGAGAGTTGATCCGCAGTGATACATATATCTTAGTCAAGGAGGCCGCTTCTGCACTGCTTCGCGCACATAAAAGCATGCCTTTCGCACAACATGCTCTGAAGCAATTATCGCAGCATGAGAATTCGGTGCATCTGCCAAACGGGAGCTGTCCACATAATCGACAACCAAAGGAGAATCACTCTACTTATGCGTGTAAGAATATTTATATTCATATTGATTATCGGGATTATATGTGTGCCTGCCTATTTTATTATGAGTAGCTTTGGATTATTTCAAAATGAAAAGGTGCTTGTACATTACAAGCTTGCCATTGAGGTAAAGGATAAAAAGTATGATGCCTGGCCTTTAATCAGCAGCTATACCGCTATAGATAAAAAAGGGGACAATCGTCAGCTCTACTATCAGGCGGAGGGCTCAGGCATAGAGTATCTGTTTCAACTGGCGTATGGACAATATGAACTCCGACCCTCCAAGGAAAATCCTTTTCTGGACGGGGGAGTCCACTACACCATGGACCATCCTGAGTATGTGCGTGAGGAAAAGCAGTATGAGAATGCTAACGACTACACGGAATTAACCCATTATTACAATCAGCAGGAACAGATTATTTATACCTATAATCCCAAAGCCAAGCTCGATAAAACATACGTCCGTTCCATCATCACCGCTGGGATGACTCGCACGACCGGTAGATCAAGCCGTGCGGTAAAGGATGACTATATCAATATCAGTAAGCTGTTTAAGGACAAGCTGGGAGTGAATGTGAAGGTAGATGTGGATGAGGACAACAAAATCGTCACCCTATCCATGACATGATCTCACAAACGATGCACCGCTGCGTCTTCTCATTTCCAAAAAGAGGTCTATGGTTTACTAGGATCAAGGAGGCTGGTTGTTGATGTCATTCGCAATTGAATCAGGGCTTTCGCCTGCCCAGATCGCGGCATTGGAGGAACAGATACAGCATATATTGCCCGCTGGCTATACACGTTTTCTTTCACAATATAACGGTTTTTATGTAGCCGCCCCTTTTTATTGCAATGTGCCCTTCGATCGCGTGGATAACGGAGACATTGATTTGACTTGTTTTTTCGGATATGAGGTATCCAACAAAAATCATGACCTTCTAGCGATTAATGATGAATTTCTGGATGAAATCAATCATGTCCAGAACGCTTTGTTGATTGGTGCAGATGCGGGCGACAATTTTTACGTTCTAATATGTAATGAATACACCCCGTATGTGTACTACTGGGACCGCACACATCTTCATGCTTATGATGACAAACTGAACTATGATATTGCAGAGCAGGACGAATGTGGACATTTGTATCTGGTGGCAACAGACTTTACAACGTTTTTTAATCAGGTAATTGAACGACTCAACGAGCAGAAAGGGAGGCCTACTGATGACAGAAATACATAACCCTAATTGGGGACCGGCTTATTTAGAAGGTTGGGTTGTACCCGAAAACCCAGAGGCATGGGTCGAGCAGGAGTGGACAGGTACGCTTCGTTCACAGGCAGGACATACGAAATTCCACATTTTTTATTATGGAGAACTTATGGACGAGCTGATCACTGGAACTGAATTTGCCCCCCAACTCATTATTGCAGAAGAGGCAGTCACAGGTGAACAGATCGTGATTTTTGACGGAACCCGCCATGGTTACGATGCTCTGCTATGCGAAGTTTATACCAAGGAACAGCAGAACAATCGTACTCCCCTGCTGCCCTATCTGGACGAAGATGGTGAAGATACTTTCGAGGTAAGCTTGACCGCTTTTTATAATGTTGATTGGGATGACGAGTTTGCAGACGATGTGGATGAGAATGGACAGTTAGAGCTGATCAACGGCGAACGATGCGATTTTGAAGATGCGAAGCGGAACGGCTATGATGCGATCAGCATTACGATTACCAACGCTAAAGGTCTAAAAACAGAGATCATTCAGGAAGAGCTGGCCTGACGATGGTGTTCAAAAGAATCAAGCATCGGGAAGGCGATATTTTTGTTATCCCCATGCATGACGGCCGATTTGCGGTATGTCAGGTGATCTGCGCACTGTATGGTAGATTCAAAAAAGCGTTCTCCTTCGGGGTTCTATCCATAGGCCAGAATCAAGCGTACAAGGGTGAAAAGACATATCTTCCGTTCACAAATTATCGCGGCCGATTTGAAGTTATATTCACCGCCACCCAAAATCTGACGAAGGGAGTATGGCCTATTATCGATCAGCGCCCTCTATCCGAGGAACAACAGCAGCTAAAATATTTTAATTGTGCGGGCCATCTGTATTGCGGGGATGAATATATACGCAATCTGGAACTGGAAGAATATAATCAATATACTGTAATGGGCGTGGCTGGATATGAGTTGGTACAGCGATATTTAGCCCAATATGAAGACCACTAGCAGAAGAATAGCAGCGCAAATAACCACCTTGAAGTTTGAATGCCAAGGTGGTTATTTGCGCTGCTAAAAGGGCTCGAACGTATACGGGAATGGTGTTCGCTCTGTCCCCAATACCGACTTCACGCGCTCTCCATCCACCAACGCTTCGACGAGGCTATATAAATCCGAGGCTGCATACCGAAAATTGCCCCATGTGCATAGATTCAAAGCATAGATTGGGAATTCTCCCCGTTCATCAGGCGATTGAATATCCCAAATCAGCAGGTCATTCCCTTCACTGGAAGCGAAGGGAACCGCATGCTCCAAAAGCTCCGGAAAACCATCTGGCTCCAGCGCCGCTTCTTGTAGAACCTCTTCCGATTCCAGTAAATCATCAAACCAGGCCCGCCAGTTATGATAACGATGAAGCCATGAATCCGGGTGATCGCCAAGAGGAATATGAATGTTCCATAAGCCACATAGTCGCCCGTAACCAAGAGTTTTGACATAATCTATATAAGAAGGCGGAAAGCCCATACCATTTTTAAAACGATGCTCTATTAGAAAAACCTCATCATAATAAGCCTGAAACTGCGGACGTTGCAGCCCTGTAAAAATGCTCATGTTCGCCCTCTCCTTTTGCACGTCCTATTCACCTTTTCACCCTTCGGCGCATTGAAAAGGCCATTTTCAAGTGTTAAAATGGGAATAAGATGTATATTCTAAAAAAAGAGTGAAGATGCGTCAACATCCTCACTCTTTGGCAACAGCCGCTTTTAAGGGCGGTAGCCGTGTCAAAGGATGATCATTGAAATAGACCGCTTGCCTTTGTCGAGGGCGGTCTATTTCTTTTTATGGAAGGAAAGAATTAGGATCACCAACGTTGCGAATTGAATCATCAACATTAGGGTGTCTTTAACCTCCACAGGCCTCACCTCCTTTACAGGAGACTAGCCGACCGCCCATCTAAGCCATTCTGTTGTTGAGGAATATTATAACATAAGACTCGTAAAACGTACGTTTTTACGCTCTTTTCGAAAAAGGAGGAACGAATATGGAGCAAAAGCGCTTCAAAGATGAACATGGATATAAATATGACTTTAGCGCCGTGATCCGGAGAGGAGAACAAGTAGCTGTTCACTGTCCCCGTTGTCAGGGCCAAGCTTTTATTTCCAACTCAAAGGAAGACTGTCATTACGTCGTTCGATGTTCTCATTGTTACTACACGTATCAGCAGCCAGAATCTTATACATTCTATGCACGCGGCGTATGCAACCATTGCGAGCGGTATTTTAATATCGAAATCCATGATGACCGAACGAAACTCCATAAAAATACGAATATAAACTGTCCGCACTGTGAGACACGCAATCAGGTTCCGGTGCATCGTGTTCAATCACACGAATGGCATACAGACGTGGTCCAAAACGGAAAAGACCCTATTTTCCAGCTTCAGCTGTACTTCCTTGATTACTACCGGGGGAAACCTGTCTGGGCTCTTAACCGGATACACCTGAATTACCTGCTCTCCTATATCTCTGCCGAGTTGCGAGAAAAGCCTACATCCGGTATGATGCGTACGGCTTCCCATTCCATTCCCAAGTACATTAAGGATGCGAAGAATCGACAGGCCATCTTGAGAATATTACAAAAGCTACAGCATAAGCCAGCGACTAAGGGAGGGGCCTCCATACATGAGCATACAAACTTTTGACAGCCTTGAAGCATTGATTCGTGCCGTTGGCCAAACAGAGATCAATGAATGGGTATTTGCCAATCTGGAACGTGTTCAAAGTAATCCGCTCAATTCTACCTATTACATCATCCCCGAGGAAGAATTGTGGGAACTGGAGGATGCCGGTCTCACCGTCACCAATCATCGTGATGAAAGTATACCTGCATCTCTACCAGACCATCACGTGCAATCTTGGTTGGAGGTGGCGACTGTACAGGATGTCATTGAAGTGTTACGCCACAGCGGAAGCGAGCCGGATATTGAACGCATTGCGCAGGGACTGCGATATTATCATGAATATGATGCTTTTATGGAATAAGCGTTTCCAGCAGCTCTTTTACCTCAGGGGCAGCCTGCTTCAGGCTGTTTTTTAGTTTCTTCGCGCCACCCCATATGCGATAAACAAGCACCTCTTGTTCATAGTCCTCCAGCTTCTCAAGCTCCTCCACCAGTACCTGTGCCTGCTCTACAGTTTCGATTCTGGATGACTTCAGTGGTTTGGCAGACTCGTTGCCTGCCAGTAGAACCCTCGTCCAAACGGGGATCGTGTCCGGTGTCAGTCCGTGTGCGTCAGCAAATACAGCGGCGTAACCGTCCTGTACGGACTGATGTTCACTGTCCACCAGCTTCATATAACGATTCACTAATGGGAAATAGTTCTTTCCTTTTAGGCCCAGTCCCATCACCGCATAGGTTCCCGGCATCGCCGACTTTTCACCGGGCTCTACATCGTTATACCACTTGAACTCTTCCATCACGACCTCAGCATATTCAGCCAGCAACGGATGCAGCGCAGGGTATTCAAGTGCATTGGCGAAGAAACGATGTAACGTAGATTTAGCCAACTTGGGTACAGGCAGGTAGTTTTTCACCTTGCTTTTGAACTTCATCCGATATTCCTTGGTAAAGCCCTTTCTTAAAATATCGCATAAATATACGAGTGCTTCTCTATAACTCTCTTCTTCCTCTGAACGAATCTGAACCTCCAGCGTTTGCAAAATATCATTGGCTTGGCAGATGACTCGCTCACTTGTATATAACGCTGGGATGCTTCCTGATCCGCTCTCAAGCCACACGGAAGCCTGCTCCGAGCCTAGCTGTGCAGCAATCTCCAAATACTTCTGCCGTGCATCGGCATCGGTCGAGCCCACCCGCATCGCGGTAAGCAGGAGCATCTCCATGGCTGGCGCAGGAATTTCCGAAGGGAGAATATCGGGCTTCACTTTATAATCCAGCCCATAGCTTTTTTCCCGATCTGTATAATTGGCCAAAAATTCATCCTCTGCCCAATGCTTCAAGCCACTGCTGAGCTGATACCTCCATGCTTCCTCACGCTTGCGGCTGACCTTCACTTTGGCATCCATTCGATTCAGCAGCTCATTCATCCACTGGGCGTTTACAGGGTACAAATGAGGATCAAGCAAGTGCCTTACTAAGAAAAAATCGTCCTCTTCCTTCGGCACAGCTTTACTAGAGGGGTTGAGTTTCTGCTCTACAAACTGTTGGATAGTGGCTAACAGTTGCTGCCGCTTATCTTCGTTCAGGAGTGAGAATGTAAAATGACTAGCCTTATTCTCCAAGACTACTTCCAGATGAAATTCCAGCCGATAACGAAAGAACATGGAACTAAATTCTTTCGACTTAAACAGAGCCTCTATCCGTTCCCTAAACACAGGCATCCATTCGTCCTGTACCTGCTGCAATGTTACCCCATCTGTAAACCCAGAAATTTTCGTATCCGGTCTACGATGATCCCAATCAAACGGTTCGTAGGTATCCACCCACAGCCCATCCTTCTTACAGGTAACTTTTAAGTATTCATGAATCCCTTCGTGAAGGACACTTTTGATTTGGAATTCGGCGATGCGCTTTTGCTCAGAAGCGTACGCCTCATCAATCGCCTCAAAAATTGGATCTATGTAGGCTTGTACCCCTGATGTCATAAGATGTGTTCCTCCTTCGTCCCCTCACAAATTGTAGTTCCTATGAAATTAAGATAGACTAATCTATAACTATTTTATTTCCTGATTATAGCATATCTCTCATTTACTTTTGGGCTCTATCCCTATAGATAGAGTGCCGGAAAGCAGGTGTATTCTACATGTATTGGGTTTCCACACAGCACACACCGGTGGCTACCGATGAACTGACAAATATTGAGCATACCTATGGAATAACTTTACCACCTCCCTATGTAGCATTCCTCACCCGCTACGGGCCGGGCACCTATTGTGGCCTGCTGATAATTGAAATGCCTGATCCTCAACTATTGCAATCCTATACGGATTACGAACTGTGGACGCATGATGATAACTGCCCAATTACAGCACAGCAGCTGGGCGAGTGCGTGGTCATTGGCAGTTCCATAGATGGTGACTTCCTAGCGATTCACCCTCAGGTTGAAGGCTTAATGTGGCTGCCACGACACTCGGAGATCATTACTACGAAGACTTTAGATGTTCAAGTTCCATTCACAGAGACATTAGGACATATACTACAGGATGAATTTGGAAGAATGGAGCCATTCCCCCGTTATTTCGAACCTGTCAGCCAAGACAAAACCGCTACATTCCTACTGTTTAGTCCCCTGGATACGGCCGAGGCCTACAATCCAGCCAATCCGAGCGATCAGGCGCTGAATTTTGCTCCGGCATCCTTACAAGCATTGGCTCAGCGATTTAAACAGCATTTTAACTCAAATCTATGGATTGAAAATGAGCATATCTGCATGGCTTTTCTTCAGACTCTTGGCGGATACGTGCGTTTTAACTATGCATATGGACGCGAAGTGGCGATCATTTATGAATCCAAAGCGATAGCACTTCGTGATGAAATTTTATCATTCTTGCAAAAAGAGCATTGCCGGGTTGTAGAGTAAGAGGAGGGCGAATACGAATGACAGTACATTTTACACAAACCTTAGAAAAACTGGAACAAGTCGTTGATCGTCTGAGACAAAGTGGGATGCCTGATGTGGTATACCAATGGACGGAAGGGATTTCTACAGGTGAACTAACTGAGCTGGAGGAACGGCTGCAGATGCATTTGCCTGCCTCCCTGTCTGAATTGATAAAGCGGTGTGGCAGCTTAAATTTGCTATGGTGTCTCCCCCAACACTGTATTGTAGCTGATGGACCAGAGTGTTCATATAAAAACAGCAAGGATCTTGAACAAGAGCAGTGTATCCTAGACGATATCACAGGAGAGTTTGGATGGAATCATGAGTATATTGGCTATTTTACATCCTATGGGGAAGATACCGACTCAGCAGCGGACGAGCAACGATATCTGATCCTTAATTATAATGGTGCGGGTGATCCGATACTGCTTGATATGGCAACATCCGCAACAGAGCCAGCGGTTTTCTGCTATCATCACGAGCTGGATCAGTTCACGCTGCTCGCGGAAAATCTACCCGCCTATATAGACACCATGCTCACCTTGCACGGGCTATGGCTATGGGATTGGTTTAAAGTGACCGATGAGCATGGCATTCAGCTAAACAGCCCACCACTGCAACTGTGGCAACGCTGGTTGAACATGTTTTGCACGATGAAGCTGGAGGATGCACAGTCGTTGGAGACGCTAATCCATTACACCACCATGCATGGCGTAGATTATCCTGCTGTGTTGCAGGCTTTTCAAGCCTATGATCCAAAGGATATTTTTCTTGCCTGGGAGCAGCACTGGCAGAACATTCAACATAGCCAGGTTCCATTCTCTACTTGGGCCGTTTTGTTAGGGGAGACTGCGAGGATTGGGGCTGCTGATTGGGTCCGCTCCTTGTGGGAACCGGAAACCGCGCAAGCATGGACATCTTTAGCGCAAAACAATACCCTACATGCTAAGGGTGCATTTGCGTCCACACGTGCTTATCTGAGCGCCCGTTGCCTACCCGAGCAGGAAGGCTTGGTATGTGTTTGCAATCACCTGCTACAGCATTCGGTCGCAGAAGACAAATTAGAAGGATACACCGCTAATGGGCAGCTACAACATTTTCGTTCACCACAGATCATTAACTGGATGCGGGATAAGGTCAATCATCCGGTGGATGGCTGGGCAATACTTTTCGCTCACTCCCGTCCTACAGCTGAGCAGTTGATTGAATGGCTATCCGATAGCGAGCTTCATCAAAAAATTGCAACCGAGGCGCTGGATATTATGATTCATCGGGATCTTCTTCCCGCTCTGGAAGCAGACGCTTGGGCCAATATCTCAGATCTGCTTCTTGCTTCTTTGCAGCTCGTTATGCTCAAAAAAGATAAACGTCGTATTGAAGCCGTGCTTAAGCAGCTTTCAGATTTGGAACTTCGTTAATCTTTCGGAATGGTTGTATGCGGATTCGCATGTACAGTGGTGTGAGGTAAAGAAAGTTAGCCGCTGCGTCAGCGGCTTAACCCCTTGAGGAAAGTATCTATAGTGAATGCGATCAATTCATCATTGGATTTTGCCATAGGAAGTTCAAAATTCAGGAGCAAAGAAGTCAATCCGTGCAGCATGCTCCATACGGATCTGGCGATCAGGTGCTCATCTCCTTGAATGATGCAGCCCTCCTCCATAGCAGCTTTGAGCCCCGCTTCAAGCAGCTCAAAGCCTTTAAAACTCCCACTGTCTATAAGACTGACCAAGCTTACAGATTCCAGGTTGCTGATAAACAGGATGTTGTAATATTCCGGGTTAGTCGTTCCAAAACGAACATACGCATCAGATACCGTTTTCAATGTGTCCAGCGTATTCAATCCCGCTGCCTGTGCTTCATCCACACGCTGCAGAAGAGCCTGCAGGAACAAGGTATTTCCTTCTAGCAGCAGTTCACGGACAACGGCTTCCTTATTGGCAAAATAATGATAAATAGTCGTTGGTGAATATTCGATCTGATCCGCAATTTTGCGCATGGAGACTTCGGCATACCCCTGATTCAGGAAAAGCGACCGGGCGGCCTCAATGATTTTCCGGCGGATCTCACTGCTTTCACGTTCTCGGCGTTTGATATGTTTCATGAGTAGATGTACTTGCCCCTTCTGCCTACCCCAATTTGGCGGCGATACGATCAGCTTCCATTATACCCGAGTTCATAGCCCCTTGAAACCCGCCCCCAGGCTGTGTCCACGCCCCTACCAATGACAGACGGTCTACTGCTGATTTGTGCTTCAGTCTTTTTATGCCGGACTGGCGGACCGTTTGTGCGTAGCCATAAACGGCCCCGTCGGGATTAGCGGTATAACGCTGCATCGTGCGCGGTGTGCCCAACTCGGCCACCACTACCTTGCTGCGAAAACCAGGATACAGCTGTTCTAGGCATCCCAGTATCTGCTCTGTCACGGCTTCTTTTTTGGCTTTATATTCGGGACGTGCGGCAGGCCAGTTCTCCAATCTGTCCAAAAATGTAATTGCAATGACACCCTTCCCCGGTTCATTGAGCTTAGGGTCCATAGCGTTATAATTCGTGAGCATCCAGTTGCCTTTAGTGTACTGGCCGCTCATCATAACTTCATAATCTGTCTCCGAATCCGGCTCATTACGTAGGATTAAGTCTTCTTCGGTGATGCCAAGCTTATGGGGTTCACATGATAATCCCAGATATAGCTGGGTGAGAGACGTGCCAGTCTCCAAACTGCTGACAGCTTCCAGCTCACGACGGGCAGCATCATAGTTTTCCAGTAGGCGGCCATAGGTATGATGGGGACTGATACCAGACACAATCCAGTTGGCTTTATATACATCCCCTTTTTTCAGACGGACACCAGCTGCTTTACCGCGTTCGAGCATAATCTCAGATACCTGACTGCGCAGATGAACTTCTCCTCCCGCTGACTTAATAGCGTCAACCAGTGCATTGGATAAAGCCTGTGCGCCTCCCTCAATGTAATACGTCCCCTCCATGTGGTAGCCGATCCAGGGAATGAAAAAATACACGGCAGCAAGCCGTTTTGGAGGCAATCCATAATAGGCCCACAGCGCGGTGAAAAATTCCGTGAATCGGTCAGACAACCCGAATTGGCTTACAGCTTCCCAGGTAGTCATCTGCGTCCAGCGGAAGAAGGTTCCTGCTTTGAGCAGGCCAGCCGCCTTGCGCCAGGAAGTGAGGGAAGAACAAGCAGAGAAGCCTGTTTCAAAACGGCGAATGCCCGCGAATAGACTATCGATGGCTGCCACCTCAGCAGGAAACATGTTTTTGAGGAGCTGCACATACTCCTGAACATCGGACGGAATATCAATGGTCTGCCCTTCCCAACGAATGGAGTAAGGGTGCTTTTTGCGGAGAGGAACAATTCGCTGGTCCGCATTACAGTCCTTTAACATCCGACCGAAGCTGCCTTCCCCGAGTCCACCGACACCATGCAAGGAGACATCAAAAGTGTAGCCCTTTCTTGTAAATTCAGTTGCGAAACCGCCAGGCAGAGTGTGGCTCTCAAAAACAGCTGTTCGGTAACCGAGCGCGGAGAGTCTTGCTGCACAGGACAAGCCACCCAGTCCTGCACCGATGACAATAGCATCATATTGGTTCATGATTTCATCTCCTTTATTAACATCGTTATATAAGTTAACGGTGTTAAGTTAAGGAGATTATATACCACAACATTCCCGTTGAAAAGCCTCGGTTTCTTATCTTCCTGTCATAGACGAATACAATCTTTTCGATCTATCTATTTGCTGATTACAAATCTCTTCAATGGATTTTTGCAAAATTCTAAGTTGCGAAAGTAGAATTTTTTATAAAAAACATCCAAAATTGTAGCGCTTTCACTTGTCAGATTCCAATGAAGGTGCTATCCTTCAAGTGGGATTGTTACTGAAAAGGCAAAACCCGAGTACACTTGTGTACCCGGAGTTTGCCTTTTTTTTGATTTGTATGAATTCCACAGCAAACAGTCAACCATCCCGAATATGTAGTAAGCGCTTTAAAAAATGACACCAAAGGAGATTAATCTCATGCAAAGAAGACGTTTTGCCCTTGTTTTATTATCTTTCGTGTTCCTGCTTACGATCTTTTTCCCATCCTCCAGCTCTGCCGCAGCAACTGATGTTCCAGCGCCACAGGCTACCCTGCTTACTCAGGTACAGCCTTTGGGCGAAGTCGTTTCTGCTGTTGTACTGAAATACAGCACCCATATTGACGGGGCATCCTTATCCACTTCTAGCTTTCAGGTTCAATCTGTACTCAATGATGTATATACAGACAGAACCGTAACCGGTGTATATACCAATGATACTGGAGCCATCACCAACCGCAGTACTCATGGTAAATATGTCGTGATTGAGCTGGATACGCAAGATAAAAATGCAAGTACCCTTACTTACGATGCAACAAGCGCAGTTAACCGCATCAACACGTTGAATTATACGATTAGTCAAAAGAAAGATATTGCAACTTCAAAGAAAATAGTTATCCCAGCCTCTGCACAGATTGTAAAAGCAACGGATAAAATTACACCGATCGTGGACGATTTCCAAAAAAACACCTTTGAAAATAAAGAAGGCTTCAAGCTGAACTACTTTACGTTTGAGCCTAAAGTAGAGCCCGGCAAAACCTACCCTCTGGTTGTGTTTCTGCACGGAAACGGCGAACGTGGCGACGGAAACGGAGTAAACCTGCTGGCAAATGCCGGAGCTGTTACTTGGGCTTCTCCTGAGCAGCAAGCCAAACACCCATCCTTCGTAATCGCTCCACAAAGCCCGATTGACCTGGAGCATAAATTCATTTGGGCGGATGAGCCACGCAACAGCGCTGTAGCCGATTTGGTACGTGAAACGGCGTTAAAATACCCGATCGATACCAACCGAATCTATATTGTTGGTATTTCTCAAGGAGCCATGGGGACGTGGAGATTGTTGGAGAAAAATCTTGACTTGTTCGCCGCAGGTGTGCCGATTGCCGGTTTGACCAACTATGAAAAAGCCGTTAACATGTACGCGCCTGTTGAACCTACACACGTCGAGGTATTGAAAAACGTTCCTATTTGGGCCTTCCATGCTGCAGACGACACCACAGTAAGTCCTAAAAACTCGCAAGAAATGGTCGCTGCCATTAAAGCACAAAACGGAAACCTCATTCACTTCACTGAATACGAAGCAGGGATTATCAAACCTACAGGACACTTCTCCTGGGTTCCGGCTCTGCAAAATCAGGATATGATTGAATGGCTGTTTGCACAAAAGAAATAAAATTGTTTTTCATATCTATAAAAAATAATGCGCCAGAACGGTTCGATACCCGTCTGGCGCTTTTTCATATCATTCAAAAAAAGGCACCTGCCTTCCTGTGTACCACCATCAGGAAAGCAGGTGCAATATCAAAACGAGGAGACTGAAAAATTTGACACTGGTATTGCCATTTGCAGTTAACTTGGAACCTGCTACTTTGCCCGTTTCGCAGCTTTGATCGTTCTCAAAGCTCGTCTGCGAGTTACCTTGTTCGGACTCCGAAGCTGTCTTCTGGCAGTTGCCACATCTGCTTTAGCCATGTGCACATCACCATCCTATTCACTTAGGCTCATATTGGGAGCATGCACCTAAAGACTGTTAGTAATGATTATGATTCTCATTATCATTATCATTTAAGATTATATAATGAAATCTACTAGCATGCAAGAGCTTTTGGGTAGAGTATGTATCTTTATTAGGACGGTGTTCATTTCACCCTTTTACGCTTCTGTGTTACATTATATAAGTAAAACGAGAACAAAAATTCGAATCAGATTTACGTTCGCCATTTTCATAGTCCTTTATTCCGAACTAAATCAAAGTCTATATCTTCCCGACATGTATTCCATAACAATTCATCTGTAAGAAAACTTAATGCATCCATGTTGCGCAATCGTTCGACCAACTCAGTAATCACATCTATGTCTTCACGTTGTACATGCCTTGCAAGAGTGAACTCCTCCCGTGTCACCATCAACATATAGATGCGAATGATTTCTTTCCTTTTTTACATGTCGAAGAGTAAGCACGCTATTGTCGATCATCATGACGTAACGGTCCTTGATCAGATAGCCTTTAAAAAGCTCATACATATGCGGAAGATCACAGGGACCAAGAATGACACTTACTTTTTCAAAATTACTTTTGTTCATTTAGATTTAGCTCCCTCTTATGATTTTAATTATTCAAAGCAAGAAAACTAACAACTATTCACTCGAAAAACCGGAATTCATACCACAAGTTTTACTTCTGAAGTTCTATTCTATTACTTCTAAAGTAAAACTTCAATAGATTTTATGATTTTCTTGTACTAAGAAACAAAAGGAGAATCTAAATTATGGAGATTCAAAATAGATATCATTTTAAACTTGGCGATATTCTAGAAGAACTTGATATTTCCCGAAATAAACTGGCCGTAGAAGCAAAAATACGTCCAGCTACTGTAATAGATATGGTAAATGGCAAAACCAAAAGACTTGAATTAGAAACACTTGTCCATATACTTGATGCTTTGAATAGATTTGCCCGCCAACGAAGATTTACAAGGGCTATTACTCTCGCTGATATTATAGAATACATTCCTGAAGATGGAATTGAGAGACAGTGAGACTGTAACATGAGAATGAGGATTACTATTAGCCCAGTGGGCATTTCCATGACAAAATAAGAGGTTGCTAAGGCCCTCTTTTCCCCATATTAAAGAAGCGTTGGGCTTGTTGTCCCAACGCTTCTTTATGGTAAAACAACAACTTATACTATGATTAATCCACTTTGCCGCCCTCTACAACCAATTGATCTGTAAAGCCTTCTCCATAAACAGAGGTCAATGTGTCCTTGTAGGCTTGATGCACAAAGTTTTCCTTGCCTAATGTAGCCAGCTCATTGTTGATCCAGTCTAACAACTCCTTATTTCCCTTTGCTACTGCGGGTGCAATTGTATCTTGACCACCAAAGGCCGGGATGGTTACGGTAAAGCCGGGGTTGGCCTTGGCCCAGGCGATCAGCTCTGTATTATCGTTGGCAATGGCGGCGCCGCGTTTGTCTTTGAGGGCTGAGAAAATCTCTGTGTATTGATCGAATTTAAGCAGCTTGATGTCAGGATAATTTTTCGTGAAATAGGTTTCAGCCGTCGTTCCCTTTGCGACAATCAGCTTTTGTTCCGAATTCTTCAATTGGTCAATCGTGGTGATTGGAGCGCTGTCAGGTGACACAATGCCAAAGGATAATTTCATATATGGATTGGCAAAATCGACTTTTTCTTTACGCTCATCCGTCACCGTAAAGTTAGCCATGATGATATCTACCTTGTTGGATTCCAAATAGGCGACCCGGCTGGCAGCATCCACCAGGACAAATTCCACCTTGGACTCGTCACCCAAGAGATCTTTGGCAAACCGCTTCGCAATGTAAACGTCAAAGCCTTGATTCTTCCCTTCCGAATCCACGTAGCCAAAAGGCGGCTTATCTGCAAATACACCAATTCGAATCTTGCCATTCTTTTTAATGTCCTCAATCGAAGCAAATTTAGCCGAGCCTGAACTACCGTTGGTATTTCCGCCTCCTGCACATCCCGCCAAACCAACAAGCAGCAAGCTTAAAGCCAGTAATAACGTCGTGAACTTCATTCCTTTTCTCATCTGTATTCATCCCCCTGTTTATATCGTTTCGTACTGAAATATATCCAGAAAGTGCTGGGCACGCTCTGTTTCCGGTTGGGTAAAAAATTGCTGCGGTGTAGTCATTTCACATATCTGTCCTTGATCCATAAAAACGATACGATCTCCTACCGACTTGGCAAATCCCATTTCATGCGTCACGATAATCATGGTCATGCCCTGCTGTGCCAGCTCTCGCATGACATCCAGCACCTCTCTGACCATTTCCGGGTCCAAGGATGCGGTGACTTCATCAAAGAGCATAATTTCCGGGTTCATACACAGGGCGCGCACAATCGCAATCCGTTGCTTTTGCCCGCCTGATAATTGTCTCGGATACGCATCTTTGCGATCCAGCAGACCCACTCGCTCCAATAGCTGCTCCGCTTGCTCAAGTGCCTCCTGCTTGTTTCTCCGCTGAACTTTAAGCGGGCCGAGCAATATATTTTCTAAGACCGTCATATGCGGAAACAATTCGTAGTTCTGGAACACCATTCCGATATGCTGCCGCACCTCGCGCCAATTCACTTTCTTATCTGTCAGGTCCTGCCCTCTATAACGGATAGCTCCGCTCTGGACTGGTTCCAGACCATTGAGACATCGGAGGAGTGTGCTTTTTCCACATCCCGAAGGACCGAGAACGACCACGACTTCCCCCTTCGTTACATCCAGATTAATCTGTTGCAGTACTTTTCGGTCTTCGAAGCTTTTGTGCAGCCCTCGAATTTCGAGTAAAACCTCCACAGCCTCTCCCATGACACCCACCCCATCCTGCTAATTTTGCCATCTGCGTTCAAATCTTTTGGAAAGTCTGGATAACGGATAGCATACGAGAAAATACAATATGAAAATAAAGCCGTACACCCAGAAGGATGCCGAGGGCGCTTTGATTACACCGAGCTCAATAATCTGCTGTCCGACCTTGACCACTTCCACTACACCGATCAGCACCACTAATGAAGTGGTTTTGATCATCCGTGTCGCCAGATTAATAGAACCGGGAAGCATTCGGCGCACCGCCTGGGGAATGAGCACATGGCGGTATAACTGTCTATATGTCAGTCCCAGTGCCTGCCCGGATTCCACCTGATGCTTGGGCAGTGATTCCAATGCACCACGAACGATGTCACCAATCTCGGCCGCTCCCCACAGGCTGAATACGATAATTGCCGTCAATTCCCCGCTGATATTCACATTCAACAAAGGAGTAAATCCAAAATATACGACATACAACCACACCAGAATTGGAATAATGCGGAATGTCTCCAAATATAATTTCAGCACAAACCGAATCGGTCTTGATTTTAAGGTGCGCAGCAACCCCATCAAAATGCCTAATAGAGTACCGATAATAATGGAAAGTAGCGCAATCTCCAGCGTAACGAGTAATCCCCCTAATAGACGCTCGAAATTGGAACCTTCAAAGAGCACATTAATCCCCGAATTCAGCATATCGCACCTTCCTTTCCACCCACGTCAGCAGTATCGACAAAGGTAAAAGCAGGACGAGATATGCCAATACCAGCAGAATTAGTGATTCTGTTGTTTTGTAGTACATGCCGATCAGGTCTTTTGCCACATTCATCAGATCTAATAAAGCAATGGCGCCAACAATGGAAGTCTCCTTGAGCAAAAAAATCGCATTCGCTCCCAGAGACGGAACACTGATGGCAAAAGCCTGTGGCAAAATAACATATCTCGCCAGTTGTATCTTGGACAGCCCGAGACTCAGCCCGGATTCCGTCTGGGTTTTACTCACTGCTTCCATTCCCCCACGGAACGCCTCAGCCATATACCCCCCGCCCAAAAAGGTCATGCCCACAATGGCACACGTCATTTCGCTCATATGCAGACCTATTTTCGTAAACCCATAATACAGAAAATATAACTGTACAAGCAGCGGCGTATTTCGGGAAAGCTCAATATAGGCAACAATGATGCCGCTAATTCCCCTTACCTTGTAATACAGTACTGTGCTGCACAGCAAACCGACGACTAGTGAAAATAGAATAGCAAAAAAGGCGATCTTCAACGTCAGCCACATAGCTTCTCCATATAACGGCAAGCTCTCTACAATAAACTCCCAGTCTAAGTTCATATGTGCATACCTTTCGATTTTCAATTATTCCTATGTATTTGCTCTGCTTAATAACAATGATTGTATTCCTGCCCAATTATTACGTCAATACTTTGACGAAAATTTGTCATAATTATCTATGATTTAGGAAGAAAAGTGTTGTTTTCTTTCAGAAATAAATAAAAAAAGCTTGAAATGAATAAATTTCATTTCAAGCTTTGATTTATGCTATACGATTCATCACACGAGTGGCTCTGTAACTACAGGACCGCCGAGCTTCTCTATAATTAAACGGCTTTCCTCATTTAACCCTTGCAGGGTAATAGATTTGCCGGATTTCGTATACTTTTGCAGCACCTTGCCGATGGCAGTAACCGCGGAGTGATCCCAAATATGAGAATGGCTAAAGTCCACAACGACACGTTCTGGATCATCCGAAGGTTCGAAATGATCGACAAAATGAGTCGTTGAAGCAAAAAACATCGGCCCCCTGACATGGTACACCTTTTCATCGTTGTTCTCCGTTGCGCTGATGCGGATTTTAGCCATTTTCCAGCCAAAATGCAGGGCACTCAGCAGTACGCCCACGATCACGCCCTTGGACAAATCATGCGTAGCCACCACGATGATCACCGTGACTACCATAATTAACGTATCTGCTTTCGGAACCTTGGCAATGTTTCGCAGCGATTTCCAATCCACGGTTCCGATACACACCATGAACATGACTCCCACCAATGCGCCCATTGGCACTTCCTTTACAACCCCGCCAAGCACGAGCAGCAGAAAGGCCAAGAATACCCCAGCCGTAAAAGTGGACAAACGCCCTCTTCCGCCTGAGCTGACATTAATGACGGATTGTCCGATCATGGCACAGCCACCCATACCACCAAAAAAGCCATTTACAAAGTTGGCAATCCCTTGTCCGCGGGCTTCCCGGTTTTTATTGCTTTTCGTTTCGGTCATTTCATCCAAAATACTGGCTGTCAGCAGCGATTCCAGCAGTCCAACCAGTGCCATCGTAAAGGAATACGGCAGCAAAATCCGCAAAGTGTGCCACGACCACTCAATTTGCGGCAAATGGAATGAAGGCAGCGAGCTGGTTAGTGTACCGATATCTCCTACTGTTTTCACATTCAATCCAAATACATACGTAATGATCGTCATGATGATGATTGCCGTCAATGGGGCAGGAATGCTTTTCACAAATCTCGGTAAAATATACACAATAAGTAGCGTCCCCGCTACCATCGCGTACATGATCCAATTAGCTCCATGAAAGTGGGTGAGTTGCGCCATAAAGACGAGGATGGCCAGCGCATTCACAAATCCGGTCATGACTGGCTGCGAAATAAAGCTGATAAAGCGACCTATTTTCAAAACACCCAGCAGCACTTGAATGATTCCTGCCAAAATGGTAGCTGCAAACAGATATTCCACGCCATGATCCTTCACCAGGCCAACGACCAATACAGCTACGGCCCCGGTCGCTGCCGAGATCATCGCCGGACGTCCACCTGCAAAAGAGATGACAATTGCCATCGAGATGGAGGCGTACAGTCCGACCATGGGATTGACCCCCGCAATGATCGAGAAGGCAATCGCCTCAGGAATTAGTGCTAGCGCCACAGTCATGCCCGCAAGTATATCGGCCCGGATATTACCGAACCATTGTTGTCTAAGATTCATACTGTCTCGTTCCAGCCTCCTATATTTACAGAGAGTAGCGTGTTGACTCGCAACCCGTGTGTTTCGGGCATCCGTCCAGCTGCCAATCGCCAAGGCTCTCCTATCATTCAGCTCGTCTCTCTCAAACGAACCCGGTCCGTTACATTCAGTCCATCATTATAACGTAAGGAATTCGCAGAGACGAATGAGTTAAAAGGCTGTTTACAGAAAGAAATCATCTATTTCCTTGAAATATCGATCATTATCTTCATCTTATTCGTTTTCTTATAATTAAAATTTTCGCAATTACTAAGATGCTAACCTGCTAAAGTTTATCACCTTAACTTCATACTCAGACTCCGCGAACTGTAAATCTTGATCCGCAGTAACCAGTACCAATTGGTTTATAATGGCTGTCGCAAGAATCAATGCATCTGGGGTCTTGAGCTTTCTTGCAAACTTATCTTTTTGTTCTCTTCTGATACGCCCCGCTTTAACTGCGATCTCTGAATTAACTGCAATAAATTCCCCGCCAAGAAAAGGTATCGAATCTAAGTCAGTATCAGTGGGCAACCCGGCTATAAACTCGGACTGAGTTATAACAGAAAAGAAAATATTTTCTTTATCTTCCTCAGCTTGTCGTATCACTCTATCCAAAGATGAGTCAAGCCTATGAAGGGCAATAGCTGCATTCGTATCAAATAAATACCCCCTCTAATCCCAATCCTCTCTGGATTGTTTAACACTCTCTTCGATCTCAAGTAATTGCTCCTTACTTAGGCTGCCTCGGGAATTTAAAACAGCTTGCAACCCTTTCGGTAACGGGGACTCTAAATCAATAACCTCAGTTTCCCCCTGTTTATTTTCTATAGTAACTTTTGATGGTTCAAACCCAATATCACGAAGGAGACTTAGGAGACGTATTCGATGTATATCAGCTAATTTTTTTGCCACTAAAATCACTCCTTAGCAAAAGATTAGTTTCCAGTCATAGCTCGATAGATTCGTTTTTTTATTATTTTAAAATCCCCGCAATTTCTGTACAAGCTCCGATAGGGTTTCAGCAATCTCCGAGTCCGCATGGTGCTGAAGTAGGCTTTCAAAGTCAGGCAGTGCTTTCTTCAATAATCGATAGCTATAGTCATAATAACTCCAAAAAGCTACCGGATCATAACCGCGTGCTTCTTCCTCTTCCCACTCCAGTTCATCTTCTTCTGGATCGCTGTCTGCCGGCCATAGATATTTTTCGTCCAGCAGCATGGTTAGAGATTCCACAGACTTCTGTGAATCCTCCTGTGCATTTTCCATGTCCAATGCTCCAACAACCGCATGGTACAGTTCCAACTCACTCAGCGTGATATCATCCGAATTTCTCGTATGCATATTACGCAATAAGAAAAGTAACACCCATGGCGTAACCTGCCACAGTGTGCCTTGATGCTCTATCAGATCAGCAATTGCTGCGTACTCCCCGTTGGATATCAATTGTGGCAACTCCGTGCCCCTACCATAAGGAGTAGTCAGGCGGTGCCATGGCACATCTGCAATTAGGAGATTATTCATCTTATGTGTATCCATAACCCCTCCTTCCTGGTCGGTATCTAAAACCTTCCCGATTTAAAAATGGAATACAGTAAAAAGGCAACCATTAAGAGAGCTACAACAAAGCCGATTTCAATGGCAGGTACATTCCACAGCATGGTCGCCTGATGATTCAGCGATGAACCGATAATCAGTCCGACCATAATAATGCTGAACGCTAACAACACGATACTGAATGACAGGCGGTTGCTGATCTGATCCAGCCTGCGCAGAAGCATTTCCAGCTCCGGCACAGTAACCTCCAGCTTAAGCTTGCCCTTGCTGATAATCGAGGCCAAATGTCTCGCCTGTCCTGGCAGTTCCATCAGCGTCTCCACCAGCTCGGTTGCACCACCCAGCAGCTTGCCTCGGATACGACGACCACTGAAGCGTTCCTTCAACAGCTTGTTACCAAAGGGCTCAGCCAAAGCGATAATACTGAGATCAGGGTCCAGATGCTCCACGACCCCCTCCAGTGTCAGCAACGCCTTGCCTAGCAACAGGACGTCCGACGGCAAACCAATCCGATGGCGCTGCGCTGCGCCAAATAGGTCGTTCAAAGCATCACCAATACTGACCTGTGAGAAAGGAACGTCTGAGTAATCTTCGCGTATCTTGTCCAGATCGGCACGCAGCGCATTCAGGTCGGTGTCCGGTTCGACCAGACCCAAACGTTCGATAGACCGAACCATGGCATCGGTATTTTTGCGCATCAGGGCAATAATGAGGGAAGCGAGATGATTCTTCATCTCTTCGCTCAGCCTTCCCGTCATGCCAAAGTCCAAATAAGCGAGACTGCCATTTTTCAGAACGAGTAAATTCCCCGGATGGGGATCGGCATGAAAAAAACCCTCCATAAAAATTTGATGCAGCATGCTGTTCACCAGCCGCTGCGCCAGTTCTTTCAAGTTATATCCACGGCGTAATAGCTCTTCACGACTACCCAAGTGAGTTCCGTCTAGAAACTCCATGGTCAGTATACGGGAAGAGGTATGATCCCAGTATATTTTCGGAATATAGATATGTGGGTCCTGCTCAAATTGGAGCGCAATCTTCTCTGTGTTACGGGCTTCATGGTTGTAATCCAGCTCCTGAATGAGCGATCTCCCCAGCTCCTCTACCATCTGGCGAAGCTGATACCGCTCTACCCATTCCCAGCGCTTGGCTGCCATAGCGGTCAGTTCCCGCAAAATGTCCAAGTCTCGCCGAATAATGCGATTAACGCCAGGACGCTGGATTTTAATGGCGACCATTTCGCCGCTGTGCAGCTTGCCCAAATGCACTTGCCCGATCGAAGCAGCGGCCAGCGGAACATCGTCAAAACGAACCAGTATGTCCTCTAATGACGTGTCCAGCTCCTGCTCTAGAATGCCACGCGCCGTTTCAGATGAAAACGGCGGTACCTGATCCTGAAGCTTAACCAGCTCACGGATAATAGGCTCCGGCAGCAGGTCAGCACGTGTGCTTGCCAACTGTCCAAGCTTGATGAATGCAGGCCCCAGATCCTCCAGCACAAGTCGAATCCGTTCACCTAACGTTTTGGACTCGGGAGTTTCTCTCGTCAGCCACTTGCGAGGCAATGACAGCAGCTGGAACAGTCCCATTTCTTCCACCATATAGCCAAAGCCATGACGCGCCAGCGCCATGGCAATTTCCCGGTAACGACCGGCGTGCTTCATACGAACCGCCATTTTAATCCAGCCGGTTCGCTTCTTCAGCGTCGCTCGAACCCGTAAGCGCCGCCTTTTCTTTTTCCAGCTCCGCTACCTGTTTTTCCAACAATGCCACACGTTGCTCCAAACTTGTAACATCATTTTCGGTAGGTACTTCCAGCTCCTGCAAAATGCGGCTAACCTGTTCGCGGATCACTGTTTTGAATTGTCCCTGTTCCTCTGCCCCTCGTTCGATCAGACGATCGACCAGCGCTTTGGATTCCGAGGGCGCAAGTTCTCCCCGGTTTACGAGATCCTCGACGGCTTTCTCCACCTTTTCTTTGCTGACAACGGTGAGGCCCCACCCCAATGAGATGGCTTTTTTGAACAAATCGCTCATAATATATCCTCCCCTACCTGTGATTACCTATAGTATAACCTGAAAAGGGGAGCCGCATAAAGCTCGCAACTCCCCTTCCTCAATGAATGGAATGATCTATGTTTAACCTGGAAAGCGTCCAGCCCACTTGGCAGCCTGAAGCAGCAGCTTACGGTATCCCTCGTGCTGGAAGCTTGGCTGATTATGTCCAGGCATCAAATAGACGACCCGACCCAAGCCATAGGACAGTGACCATGCCGCCGGCCACCACTCGCCCTCGTGTTCATATTCCATCAGTAGTGTTTTTTCAGTGAATGGATCAAAGTCAAAACGATACGGTTCCTCTTGGATCTCAAACGGCTCGATTCCTTCCATAATCGGATGATCCGGCGCCGTTACTTTGAAGGAAAGCGGTCCGGCAGCCGGATGCCGCAAAAAACGCGCCCCCATTAATTGTGCAATTTCATACCGTCCTTGCAATGTGATTCCGTTATGCAGCACAAGCAATCCACCCCCGCCGCTAACATAGGACAGCAATCCTGCTGTTTGTTGAGGAGACAGGACCTCCTTGCGGCTATCACAGTACGAGATACATAGATCGAATGGGGTTAGATTTTCCTTGAGCAGCATTTTACGATTCTCACTGCATTGTACGGTCATCCAATCCTGTAAAATATGGCTAATCTCTTCGTCCACCCCTTGCAGCGGGTGAAACTCCGGATATGAATAATCTCCTAACAACAATGCTTTTCTTTTTTCCATGATAAATCCTCCTTGCCTGACTTGTATATAAGGACTTTAAAGGCGGGACCCGTGTCATTTATTCTTGTTTGTGGGGTCAAAACGCTCAGAAAATTCCGTTTGGCCCTCATCCATTTCCCATAACACCGCCATCATTGTCCGAGCTACGGCATATATAAATAATTCTACAGACGGCCTATTAAATCCTTTAGCAGAAGATTATAGCATATATGTTCGCTCGGGATAAACTTATTCAAAATTTATAAATCTGAACGATGGCGATTCGGCCTGTTTATGGTATACTCGTAAGAAAAAAAGTGCGTCCATGCTTGATTAACAATAAAGGGCCGCTTTTTGTAAGAATTTATGCTTGCGGTTATAGAATTGATAAGAATTGCCTCAAACCTTATACATTCTATAAATCTTAAAAAACCGGGGAGGTTGCATGAATGAAAAGGACTGGAATGACCCGGCCCTTGGACAGCTTGGGGCGAATTGTGCTACCTAAAGAGTTGCGCATGACGATGGAGATTGACATCGGCGATCCATTAGAGTTTTTTATTGAAGACCAGACACTCATGCTCCGTAAGTACAAATCAACCAACTGTATTTTTTGCGGTGCGGTTGATACCAACACCTACTTTAAAGATCAGTTTATCTGCGATGAATGTGCAGCCTCGATGAAAACGGAAGATTTACTTCCGGTCACAGCGACTGAAACCCATTCATCCCCACTTAAGCAAAATATGCATATGAAAAAAATTTATCAGCGCACGGACGTTATTTTGGAGAAAATGAGAGAGCTTATGGAAGAACATCCAGCATCTTCACAAAAACAACTCGCCTCCATGCTTGGTGTGAGTCAGGGAAGGATTTCCCAACTGAAAAAGCTCATGTAAGCGAATCACCAAAAAAGTAATGTATACGCTTCCAAACTATGTAAGGTTTAAGTCTATTGATATTTAGAAAAGCCGGACCCTTTAGGGGAATCGGCTTTTTTTCGTTTTTATGAAGTAGTGGACTCGTTTGCAAAACTATTGACCGTAAGCCCGGCATTGTTCAACCCAGCGTGCTGCCGCTTTGGGAAGAGAAGCGAGATGAACATGCGTGTAGGCTGCCAAAAGGTTCCCTTTCGCATAGCCCTCGCTCTGGAGACCACGCATCCCCTTGGTTTGATAGGCGTAGGAGTAGGGGACGGATGATTCATCATAGTGCATGACAGAATAATGAAATTCATGTCCCCGAATGGTCTCTCCAGCCTCCAGCAGCAAGCAATCCTGCAAAGCGGTTGCTTCCCGGTATCCCAGTGCGGCCCGTTTCTCTTGCATGCGGACGTCCGACGGAATAACCCCGGCCATGTGATGGGCATTACCCATACGATCCGTAAGTGTCCGTGCCAGTACCATATAACCGCCGCATTCGGCGAATACTGGCATATCCCGGCTCACCGCGTTGCGGATATCTTCCAAAAAGCCTGTATTTGCAGCGATATCTGCGGCAAACTCTTCGGGGAAACCGCCGCCCAGATATAGGCCGCTTGCCTGCTCAGGTACGCGTTCTCCCGCCAGAGGACTGAAATAGACAATCTCCGCTCCCGCCTGACGTAGCAAATCCATATTTTCCGAGTAGTAAAAATTGAAAGCCGCGTCTCTGGCGACGGCGATGACGGGACGTCCCCCGGTATCAGCTTCATGCCCTACTGATGGAAGCCGATCTGGGGAAAATAATGGGTGATCAGGCGGGCTGGGCGGCGGAGCCGAATCTGCCAATGCCCGCAGTGCATCCAGATCCGTACCCACGCGGATCAGCTCTGCCGCCCGTTGGAAAAGCGGCTCCAGCTCGCCGCGTTCCACAGCAGGTACTAAACCCAGATGACGCTCGGGAATATCCAGCCCGTCATCACGCTTTAACCAGCCGAGCACGGGGATGCCGCACTCCTGCTCAATCGCCTTTTTGACGATGCCATAGTGCCCTTGGCTACCGCAGCGATTCACAATTACGCCCACAATGCGCAGCTTGGGCTCCAAGCGCTGAAAGCCGAGCACAATAGCGGCGGCGCTTCGTGCCATACTGCGCACGTCGACCACCAGCAATACAGGGCTGTCCGTCAGCATGGCGATCTCAGCGGTCGAGCCGGTGTTGCTGAGCGGGTCCTTGCCGTCATACAGCCCCATGACGCCTTCAATCACGGAAATATCCGCGCCTTCAGAAGCACGGATAAAGATTTCACGCACCGTATCTGGTGAGGTCATCCATGAATCCAGATTACGGGAAGAAGTCCCGGTCGCGGCAGTATGATAGGTCGGATCAATATAATCCGGTCCGCACTTAAAACCCTGCACTCGCAGGCCGCTATCGGCGAACGCCTTCATCAGCCCGAGGGTAACCGTCGTTTTGCCTGCGCCGCTGCCTGTGCCAGCAACAACAATACGGCTTCTGCGCGTAGCGGCAGATGGATCAGACTGTACAGCAGCCTGCTTCATGACGTCAGTCATAGGAAACCCGCGCTACAGACAACGTCATATTGCCGCTTTTTTTCTTCTCCAGCAGCCAATGGTCTGCACCAGAAGACAACAAGGCTGAAGGTTCGCTGACCCCATATGCGCCAGTGTATTTGAAGACGGTTTCCGATGGATTGGGAAGCTGCACCGTATTCAGCTCTGACGGAGTATACGTCACCAGTTCCCAACCGTATTTGGCGCAAAGAGCAAGTAAGCCCTCTTCGTCCTTTTTCAGATCAATAGTGGCAATATTCCGTACGCTTTTCACGGACAAACGCAGTTCTTGCAAGGTGTCCAGCACACCCGCCTCCAGCTCCTCTAATGCAGTCCCACGGTTGCAGCCGATGCCAAGCACCAAGCTTTTCGGACGGTACAGCACGCCATTAGAAAGAAGCTGCTCCTCTTCCTCCGGCTCCAATAAACGGTCACTCACGACCAACGCGGCGTTAAATGGTTCTTGTAATGCTTCTGCCGTCGAAGCATATACCTTGATATGTCCAGGTACAGGCTTGTCATAACGCCACCAGTTCCGTTCGCCTGTCTCTTGTATGAGCGCAACAGGCTCCTCGTTCACAACAGCGGCGCTCACAGGAGTGGCCTTGTCGAAGCTATCGACCACCCATCCCAATTCCCGACCAAACATGTCCACCGGAATCGTGCCCTGCACGTCTGATGCAGTCGTGATTACAGCACGTGCGCCTAGTACAGTCGCTACATGGCGGGTCAATTCATTGGCGCCACCCAAATGGCCAGACAATACGCTAATGACATGCTCGCCTCGATCATCAATGACAACTACCGCTGGGTCTACCTTTTTATCCACCAAAATTGGTGCAATCATACGAACTACTGCACCGAGAGAAATAAACAAAATAATACCGTTATATTGTTTAAATAAATCCGGCAAAATCAGCTTGACCGAGCCTTCGAACAACTGAATGCCACGCTCCTGCTCGTCGCCACGCTCAAACTTGGACATGTAATACACATCCGTGCCCGGAAAGCTGGCTCCCAAATTGCGAACCATTTCCACTCCATGCTTCGTGATCGCCACAGCGGCAAATGGATTACTCACCGGACTTCACTCCCTTCCGGTAGCCATGGGTGAACGACTTGTCGTACAGCTTGGAACGATGCGCATCCTTGTCCACCAGTCCCGGGTCCAGCGCCCAGCCTGCCAGAATCATGGCATGCATCGTAATGCCTGCTGCACGCAGATCAGCTGGCAATTGGGCAAGCGTCGTGCGTACGATCTTTTGATCCGGCCAGGTCGCCCGCTGTACAACCGCTACAGGCGTGTCCTCGCTCCAGCCTGCCGCCAGAAACTCAACAACTACCTTCTTCGCCAGCGTTGCGCTGAGGAATAAGGCCACTGTGCAGTGATGGGAAGCCAAATCACGCAGCTTTTCCCGATCTGGTACAGGTGTACGGCCTTCGGCACGCGTCAGAATGACGGTCTGCGTCAGGTCAGGCACAGTTAGCTCTGCACCCAACACGGCCGCAGAAGCAAAGACCGAGCTGACGCCCGGCACGATTTCGTATGCTACTCCGCGCTGCTTCAGCAACACCATTTGCTCCAAAATGGCACCGTACACTGCCGGATCGCCTGTATGTACGCGAGCTACACTGCGTCCAGCCTGCACAGCCTCGCTCATGATCTCGACCTGCCGCTCCAGGTCCATGCCTGAGCTTTGCAGTACCTGCGCCTCTGGTTTGGCCGTGGCAATCAACTCGTCGTTCACGAGTGAATCCGTGTACAATACCACATCGGCCGTGCGTAGAATCCGGGAGCCTTTGACAGTAATCAACTCCGGGTCGCCGGGACCTGCTCCTACAATATATACTTTGGGCTCCAACGTCATTTGCTCACCACCATTAAACTCAAATATTCAAGTTCCTGTCCGCGCAGCTCACGTGCGTTGCGCCATACCATTTCATAAGGAGAAGTGACCTTGGTAATGACAGAAGCACGGTCCCCAAGATGGAGTTCATCCAGCACATCCAAAATCAAATCCAGCACCTTGGCAACCTTGATAAACACGACCGTATCGTGATTCTCAATCGCCCGCTTCATCGCTTCCCGATCATCCGTAGCCGGAATAATACCGACCTGCTGATCTCCGTCTGCCAAAGGCAATTCCAGCGCTGCCGCCGCCCCCAACACAGACGAAATGCCCGGAATAGATACAATCGGCACCTCAGGATGGAGATCCTTCATGAGCCGTGCCAAATGAATAAAGGTACTGTACAGATTAGGGTCTCCCTCTGTGACAAAGGCTACATCCTTGCCTTGACTCAGTGCCTCCCAGCAAGCAACCACCGTTTTGTTCCATTCACGCTCCAGTACAACCGGGTCCTTGGTCATTGGAAAAATGAGTCCCAGCATCTCCTTTTCCTCCGGGTTGACGTACAACTCCACGATCTCGTGAGCATACGACTTACCTCCCCGGCGTTTCTTCGGATAAGCCACAACTGCACATTCCTGAATCATGCGATACGCCTTGACTGTAATCAGCTCGGGATCACCCGGCCCCACGCCTACGCCGTAAAGTGTTCCTGTTGCCGCTGTATTCATGCTGTCTCTCTCCCCCTCTTGAATTACCAGCTTACTCCCCTGCTACTTCATCAGCCACGTCCACCACCGGCTGTCCTGTAATAACATATATCGGATTGAGTCCATCAAAACGAGTCATATTCAAAATCGGCTTGCTACGCGCTGTTTGCAGTAACGTCACCGAAGTATCGAGTCCTGCTGCTTGCATCGCCTTCATACCGTCATGCAACGTCTCAATCGTTGCAGCATTCACTACAATTCGTCCATCCTTACGTAGACGGGAAGCACACAGACGAATCAGCTCAGCCAATTCTCCCCCGCTCCCACCGATAAACACCGCATCCGGGTCTGGCAGATCTTCCAATCCGGCAGGCGCTTTGGCATGAATGACCGGGAAATCGGTACGGAATTTGATTTTGTTTGCTTCGACATTAGCCAGATCGCCTTCATTCTTCTCAATGGCAAATACTTGCCCATACCTGGCCAGCCGCGCACATTCCACCGCTACAGAGCCGGAGCCTGCGCCGATATCCCATACGATGCTTCGTTCGGTCAGACGCAGCTCGGACAAGCTGAATACGCGTACTTCACGCTTCGTGATCAGCCCTTTTTCCGGCTTGCGCTGGTGAAATTCCGCATCCTCGAAGCCAAATCCCCGACGAATTGCAGGCACGTCTTCGCCCTTACGGCGGCGTAAAATAACCACATTCAATGGTTGGAACGTTCTCTGTGCCATCTCTTCCAGCGTATAATGCTGATACGCCTCATCCGGTCCGCCCAAATGCTCGCCGACAAAGGCATCATATTCCGTCATGCCATAATGCAGCAAATAGGCAGCGACTGTGGCGGGATGATTTCGGTCATCCGTCAGCAGCGCGACCTTGTTCTGTCCGTCGATCCGCTGCGCCAATCCGGTCATCGGACGGCCGTGTACGCTTTCCAGCACCGCATCCTGCCAGCTTTCACCGAGACGCGCAAACGCCAGCTGAACCGAGCTGAGATGCGGCAAAATATCCAGATGTTCAGCCCCCAGCTTGGCAGACAAATAACCTGCAATTCCAAAAAAAAGCGGATCGCCTGACGCAAGCACGACAATATCCTTGTCATTTCGCAACCGTCCCAATTCTTCTACCACGGCAGATAAGCCGCTCTTTAATGTTCGTTTTTCCCCTGCGAATGCCTTGAAAAAGGCTAGCTGGCGTTCTCCACCAACCAGCAGGTCGGCACGCTCAATGTGCTCCAGCGTCTCCTGCGACAGACCTGCCGCTCCATTTTCACCGATACCAATGACACGAATCACTCTACTCACCGACTCTCGCCCTCCCCAGCACGTTCCCTTTCATCGTTACCAGTACCATTTCCACGACAATTCCACCACCTGCATGGTCCAGACAATGCTGACATCCATAGGTACACAGCTTTTCAAAAAAGCTCAGCGCATTCGCTTCGGTCATCATATCTGCCACCTGCGTAGCTGTATTCGCCTCTGCCACTGCCGCTGCAAGCGACTCGTCCACACCTGCTTCACGCGCGACCTCAGCCAAAAAGCCAAAGTCCACCGGTGCGCTCTTGGAGTGAACCATCATGACACCTTGAGCTACCTTCGACAGCTTGCCGGGCATACCGACGAGAATAATCTTTTTCATTCCCAGCCGTTTCCCGTGCTTAATGGCAAAGCCGACAAAATCCCCCATCTGAATAAAGGCTTCTTCCGTCAGCTGATCGTACATTTGCATGGCATATTTTTCACTGCTGCCACCTGTGGTCAGGACTATTTCCTGGCAGTTCATCGCTTGCGCAACCGATATGGCCTGCACGACACTGGCTTTATAAGCTGACGTAGAAAACGGAACGACCACACCACGCGTGCCTAGTATGGAAATACCGCCAAGAATGCCAAGTCGCCCGTTCAACGTTTTCTTGGCAATTTCTTCACCGTCCGGTACGCTGATGACGACACGGACACCTTTGGCCGATCCGTGCTCTTCAAGCACGCCTGTCACAGCCTCCGTAATCATCCGGCGCGGCACCGGATTAATCGCTGCTTCCCCGACAGGCACAGGCAGACCGGGCTTCGTTACCCGCCCCACGCCGATGCCACCGTCCAACTCAATGCCCGGCTCCTCGCGCCAGCTAACAGAGGCGCTAATTCTCGCCTGATGCGTGGCATCTGGGTCATCGCCACCGTCCTTGATCGTCGTGCAGGAAGCTTCGTCCGCGTCCAACACAGGCTCAATCAGCTCAAACGCATGATCAAAGCCCGCGGGCAGCGATATCACTGCTTCCTTCGGCGGAATGCCCGTGATAAGTAGTTGTACCGCTCCTTTGGCCACTGCAGCCGCACAAGCTCCAGTCGTAAAGCCTGACCGCATTGGCTTGTCCGGTGCGGGAGCTTCACCGCTTTTCATCCGTTTGGGCCTGTCGACGGACGCCGCTTCCTTTTCCATGCCAATTCCTCCTTAACCTCTTCTGCTGATCATGTTCCAATTCATTTCATGATACAGCAAACGGACAACCGCATCTAGCGGACAGCCATTAAGGAGATCGCATTCAATGCTGCTACGACAATTGTACTGCCGCCCTTGCGTCCAATATTCGTAATGAACGGAATATCCAGCTTGCGCAGCTCGTCCTTGGATTCTGCCGCCGAGACGAAGCCTACGGGCATGCCAATTACCAGTCCGGGCTTAGCCGCTCCTTCTTTCACCAGACGAATTAACTCCAACAACGCTGTCGGTGCATTACCAATGGCATAGATACCGCCTTCGCCCGCCTGAATCGCTTTGCGCATCGAAATAATGGCGCGTGTCGTATTCAGCCTTTTCGCTTCTTCCATGACGTCAGGGTCAGATATGTACACATGCACATCCCCACCAAATTGACGGATACGATCCTTGCTCAGCCCAGCTTGAATCATTTGCACATCCGCCACTACCTGCTGTCCTGCGCGAATAGCTGCAACCCCGGCTTCAATCGCTTTTGGATGAAACACCATGCTGCGGCCCAGCTCAAAATCAGCAGATGCATGAATGACACGCTGTACAACGGGATATTGCTCTGCTGTAAAAGGATGCTCTCCCAGTTCTTCTGTGATCATCTCGAAGCTTTTGCCTTCAATCTCCTGCGGCTGTACCGTTAGCGGTTTGAAATCTGTTTTAAAATCCATCGTATCGACCACTCCCTTATGGAAAATTAGAAAATTAAATTAGCTTAGAACATTAAAGTTACCTATTGTTCCACTACGCAGTCGGATGGTGCTTCCCATCGCCACCGCCCCCGGATTCCTTGAATAAAACCTATGATCAGCGTAGAAATCCGGGGACAAAAGCGACCGCTACGCTTGTACAGCACCATTCCGACTACTCCGTTTTATGTTCATTTTTCAAGTTCGTCTTATATAGGGAAAATGACATTCATGTTAAGGAGTTACAAACACCTCTACACAAAAACTGCACATTTTAAGATGACTATATTTTAAATACACGCCAGAAATCGTTCTGAATTCATCGGATTGACTGGACCGACCAACTTCATAGGCTTATGTCTTAAAGCACAGACTCCTCTTTGTCTATACGCAGTGCGTCGATGACTCCGTCGAAATGATCAAATACTGTGCCAAATTCCACTTCCGGCCTGGAAATCAAAAGTACGTGAATCCCCAGCTCCAATGCAGATTGAACCTTTTCATCCACTGCTCCCGTGCGTCCGCTTTCCTTGGTGACCATCACGGTCGTGCCATAGTGCTTGTACAATGCTTCATTCATCTCGCGGGAAAAGGGTCCCTGCATGGCAATAATATTCTTTTGCTCCATGCCCAGTTCGCTGCATTTCTCCATATTGTCCAAGCGCGGCAGCATGCGTGCAACCAGACGAATCTCCGGGTCTCCGAGTAAATGCTTGGTGAACGTGCCGAGCGTCTTACTGCCTGTCGTAAGCATTACAGAGCCTTTGAGTTGCTTCGCTTCTAATGCGGCCTCTTCATAGGAAGACACGATGTGGAGCAACGGATGATTGTCATATACCAGTCCCGTTCGCTCGTAGCGAATATAAGGAACTCCGGATACGCGAGCGGCTGTCATCGCATTCGCATGTGCTTCTTCTGCAAAAGGATGACTGGCATCAACGACGGCCAGTATTCCCTGCTCCCGAATCATTGCAGCCATTTCATCGGCTGTCATTCGGCCTGTACGTACGTCTAGTCCCACTTCGGACAAGCTGGCTGCCGCGCTTTCGGTTACGACCGAGGTCAATACGTTGAAGCCATTGTCACGGATTTGCAGCGCCAATTCCCGAGCGTCGCTCGTTCCGCATAGCATGAATATCATGAGCCCTTCACCTGCCCGCTTCCGTTCACTACAGATGGCGTATGTGAATGCTCGTGATGGTGATCATGGTCATCATGGCTGTGAGCATGGACATGCTCATGAGTGTGATCGTGGCTGTGTGTATGGTGATCATGATGATCGTGCTCATGTGCATGATGATGATGTTCATGGTCGTGCTCATGCTCATGATGGTGATCATGATCGTGATGGTGATCGTGGTGATGATGGTGGTGCTCCTGCGCCTCCAGACGGAACTGGCAGTTATCACAATTGGCTGTAACCTTGCCAAACAAGCCTTCCTTAGCTCGCTCCAGCACCAGTTCAATCAATTGGGGATGGAAACCAAAATATCCGCCCATCTCCACTTGTAATGTAGGGTGAGCCTCGGCAAATTCCTGGGTCATTTCTCCGATGCGCTTAATCAGCACACCCGTGAACAGAAAATAGGGAAGCACGATAATCTTTTTGGCCCCCAATCGTACACAACGCTCCAATCCATCGGGAAAAGAAGGCTGCGTCACACCGATAAAGCTGCTCTCTACCCACGTATAAGAAAGCTGCTCCCACAGCATACGGGTGATTTTGAAAAAGTCACTGTTCGCATCTGGATCGCTACTTCCGCGTCCTAACACAAGTACCGCCGTTTCTTCGTCGGATACCTCGGGAAATGCCTCTACAGCGCTATTCATTCCCGCTGGAATCGCAACCGGACGGGCCTCTTTCAAGCGGCTTTGCAGAATGCTGACGATTTTCTCGTGAACGCCAATCGGGCGTCCGTATACAAATTCCACCTGCGGATATTTTGCTTTTGCCCGGTCAATAGCCATCGGAATATCAATTTTGGCATGTACCGCTGCGAACAAGATAATCGGAATAAGAACGACACGCGTCGCCCCTTTCTCCACACATGTTTGCATCCCTTCAGCAATGCTGGGACGTGCCAACTCCAAGAAACAGGTTTCCACGCACATATCCGGTACCCGGTCTGCCACTGCCTGTGCAAATTCCAGCAGCTCCTGGTTCCCCTCCGGGTCCCGACTTCCATGTCCAACCAACAATATTGCATCCACTGCTGTTTTTTCCTCCTCTTTAATAGGGATAACCTGCATGACGCCCTATTTTATATATATGCTTGTATCCAGTTCATCAGGCCTTCATTCCATTAATCACCACAAACCGCATTCACTTCTACCGTTGCTGGTGCATCTTCATGCCGGAAACCCGCAACGACACCTACACGTTTAAAAAATTTATGAAAACGCTCATTCGGATGCCCTTTTTCCTTATATTCAGCAATGACGTTCTCCACGATATCAGTAATCTGATCACCCGGAATTCCTTCCGCTACAGGCTGAGCAGCATGAGCATTGCGGCCGAATTTTTTGCCGCCGAGGAAGAGATCGTATCCTCCCTTGCGATAGACGATTCCGATATCCTCCAGCACCGCTCCATAGCAAGCCATACCGCATCCGTTCAATGCAATACTCGTTTCCTTGGGTGCCTGTAATCCGCCAAGTACAACCTGTAGATGCTCAGCCACAGGTACAGCGTCATCCTTCTCCATATTACAGAAGTCGCACGCCTTCACCTTAAACACATCGCCAATCGGCATGACAATGAATCGTTCATCCCGCAGCCGTCCGACCAGTTCCTCGGGGTCTGCACACGGCACGCGCAGCACGATCTGATGATCTGGCGTGTATTCCAGCTCGCCGTCATCACCCGCTACCTCGGCGAGCAGCGCCATCTGACGAGCGGTGAACTTCTTGTTTCCCACACCCGGGGAAACGCCCACCTCAAACAGCGCAGGCTTGCCAAAGCCGCCTGTCGCCATTCCAGCCGTAGCCCCCGCTCCGGCCACCGCTGACGTTCCGGCGGTGCTCTCGGCGGTAGGCGCTTGCCCGCTCCAGCGAGCGTTGGCTGCGCCAGGCAGCTTGCCGCCGACAGCGAGGCGGCTTAGTGCCTCTGCCGCCAGCGATGCTGGGGCTGCGCCGGTTTGCACAGCATTCGTTGCCTGCACGGCAGCCATCGCTTGCGGGCGTGCCTGCGTCGCAACCGCAGCGCCGCTCGCGGAGGGTCCAGCGGGCGTAGTCGGGGCTGCGCTTGCCTGCGGTGTATCCTCTTGTGCGCCCAGCGACCACGGCTCCGCTTCCGTGCGGAGACGCTGGTGCGGCTTGAGTGCCTGCTCGGTCGCATCTAATGTGTATTTGCGCTGATATCCGCGCGGAGTCACGATCAAGCCGTCATACACTGTCGTCGAGGAATTGCCGATGATTACAGTCGTCAGCATCCCAATGTCATGGTTCAGCATATCTTCCAGCGTCGTTACAATAACTTGCTGACGTTCACGATAAGCACTTTTCACCAACCCGACTGGAGTTTGCGGATCGCGGTAACGCAGCAAAATGGACTGCGTCTCCACAATCTGGCGGGTACGCCGACCACTGCGCGGGTTGTATAATGCAATCACAAAATCGGCCGAAGCCGCTGCTTCTACGCGCTTCACAATCGTTTCCCATGGGGTCAGATGATCACTCAGACTGATCGTGCACGCATCATGCATAACTGGCGCCCCCAACAGTGATGCACAGGACTGAATAGCCGAGATCCCCGGTACGACTTCTACCTCAACCCCGTCCTCGCGTCGCCAGCCTTTTTGCATCAGCACCTCATACACCAGCCCTGCCATACCATAGACTCCCGCATCTCCACTGGAAATGACAGCTACCTTCTTGCCCATCTCTGCTTGGCGAACCGCCTCCTGTGCACGGCTCACTTCCTCTGTCATTCCTGTGCGTACAATCTCCTGTCCGTTCAACAACGGACGGATCAAATCAACGTAGGTATTGTAGCCGATAATGACCTCACTTTCGGCCAGCGCATCCAGCGCCCGTTTTGTGATATGTTCCATATCTCCTGGTCCAAATCCAATCACCAGCAATTTTCCTAATGGGCTCATCGTGCTCCTCCTATTCATCCTTTTCAGGGCAGCTATGCTATCTATTTCAATGATTTATGCACATCGTGTAACTCGAAAAAACCCCATCCTGCCCGGATGGGGTTTCTATGTACGCATCTCTCATCAGACGAACAAACAGCGTAAGAAGACACTATTTGTCTTCCTCCAGCCTGCCGTTGTTTTCCATCTGACTGTTTACGCTTCAAACGCTGCTGCACGTTCAAATCCACGCAAACCTCTAGCCAACATGGAAAAAGCAACGTGTGCCTGATTTCCTGATTTCGTACACCCATCCTCTCCGCGAAGGTTAACGGTGCATACAGATCAAGGTAGGTCTCCTGGCTTGGCATCAACGGATTCTTTCGTCTTCCCCGTTTTTCACGAGTGACCATTTTAAAAAATCCTCTTCCTTACAGTGGCGGGACCGCTCGGGATTTGCACCCGATTCCCTGTTACCCTTTGCTCAACCGCAAAGGCACCTTGTCTGTCCGCTATTTGATTATGGGTCTTATCATAACCTTGCCTCAATCAGTTGTGCAAGCACGAAAAACGCTTTATTTCAAGTTCTCTGCTTTATTTTTTAACATATGTAGCAATTCGTCCGGGTCCGCAGAGATACTTAATAACGCTGGATGCTCAGCCCCGGTAAACCCTTCTTGCACGCTATGACGCACCATTTCTACTAACGGGTCAAAATATCCATTCACATTCAGCAGCCCAATCGGCTTGCGATGAATCCCGATTTGCGCCCAGCACAATACCTCGAATAGCTCCTCGAAGGTTCCCAAGCCACCCGGAAGGGCGATAAACGCATCGGCCATCTCGCTCATTGCCGCTTTACGCTCATGCATGCTTGCTACCTCAATAAATTCGGTAACTCCCCGATGAATGATCTCTGCATCAAATAACAGGGTGGGCATAATGCCAGTGACCTGACCGTCACCCGCCAGCATTCCATCCGCCACCTCTCCCATCAGCCCCCTGCTAGAGCCACCATAGATCAGACGGATATGATGGCGAGCCATGGCTTCCCCCAGCTTGCCTGCAGCCTCAACATATACCGATGAATGTCCAGGTCTGGACCCGGCAAATACGCAAATAGAATTCATTAACGTCTCAGCTCCTGTCCTAAGTATCATGCATCGAAACTTATTCATTATATTAGATAAACATTTTCGCTATAACAAAAATCTTTGTCGATGCATGTCCAACAAAAAAAGATAAAGACCTCGTAGGCCCTTATCTTTATTTTACTCTGTATCCCAAAATATAAGTTCATTTTTTAGCATACTGCATTTATAATTTCTATCTCATTTCAATGACCATTCACGATCTTCAGACCACAGCCATGCACCGAATCGTTATGTTCAAAATATTTGCCCAGCTCCACCATCATCGCGCCCATGCGCTCTTCGGTTGGAAACACGACTCGATCAATCCCTTCTTCCACAATGGACTGTGCAGTCACCTTCCCTACGGATACAGCAATCACATCCTCACGAAAAGCTTCCAGTAACTCCTCGATTCGATTTTGCTCTCTGGCATATTGGGCCAAAAATCGGATTTGCGGACCACTTGTAAACGTAACAGCATCAACATTACGATGGATAACATCCTCCAGTAACGCCTGCAATTTTGCTTCCTCAGGTGGGATATGCTTATAAGGAAGTACCTGGCGGGTCACTGCCCCCTGCTCGTCCAGCCACTTTACCAACCGTGGAGCTGGATCGCCATGCAGTTGCAACAGTACTTCCTTCCCCTTCAGATCGTATGGGGCGAAAGCTCCTGTCAATCCGATCAAACTTCCGTCCTCGTCTCGTACTGCTGGCGTAAAGCCACGCTTTTTGAGTCCATTGACCGTCTTGTAGCCCCGCGCTGCAATGTTGGAAGATTGCAGCAACTCCATGATCTGTTCGGCCACGCCCATATCCTCTGCCATATCAAACAGGGCATCCAGCCCCATACCTGTCGTGAAGATGTACCAGTCCGGAGGGTGCTTCACCCACGATACAACAGCGTTGCGCAGCTCGATATCATCCAAAAAAACGGTGCCCTGGGCCGGGCGCTGTACTGGCTCACCCCCCATCTTCACAACTAGCAGCGCCATTTCTTCTGCTTTACGGGGACCAGCAAGAGCGACTCTCTTACCTGCCATGCGTTGTGCCATTCTGTTGCCTCCCTTGTAGAAGTCGTATTTCTTTCTACCAAGTATACAATCAGAGGGGTAAAAGACAAATAAGAATTACTTTTCCGATAAATACAGTAATCTTATAAGTGGTCGTGTCCTGTTCTGCCTCCATGCTGGCTTTCTTTCTGACTACTGCTATCCCGCTCTCCGTTAGATGCCTTATCATCTCCGCCTCTCCCTTTAGATTTGGGTCGGAGCAACATCCATAGCAACAAGGGCATGATAACAAAAAAAATGATCATCACCGCGGTCCACTCCCGGCTGAAATCATAAATTTGCACGATGTTGGAGAACAGCATAAACGAACAGACGTAACCCAACAAACCTACGGGCCAAACCATCAGACTTCCCCATGCATGGGCAAACATACGCTTTACTGCCAAACTGGTAACGTACAGGTCAACCCCAATCTTCGTAAGAAAGGTCGGTACAGTCAGTGCGGCCACGAACAAGTCGAACCGATCCAGAAAGTCCGTTAGCTGCAATTGACGCACTAGTTCATAGGATGGATAAAATAGCCGGGACAAGATAGGAACACCAATAACCAACTCCGACAGCAACATCAGCATGGTCAGAAATGCGGTTCCGAGCAAATGCCCATACCACGCACTACGCCCATTATAGCTCTTCCCAGAAATCACAAAGGGAACCATCATGATATCGGCCATATATCCCAGCATGCGCCAACTGCCCTTGATCACTCCATCTACTTCCGGATGTAAATAGGGTCTCAATACCGAAAAATCCATATTACGCCCGAAAAAAAGCGGCATGGTCAGCAGCGTCAGAATCAACAAAGGTACAAAAATCTCGGTCATATTCACGATGGTGCTTATTCCGCCTTTGGCCATAAACGCCAGAGTCAAAAGCAAAATAAGAGATACGACAACAATCGGAGTCAGCGGCAAAAGTACAACCTCCACCAAATCCGTGATAACTCTCAAATCCCGTGCAAAAATGATCAGAAATAAAATAAGGTAGACTGCAAGCAGCATACGTCCTAGCACAGGGTGAGAGCTCACCATGGCCTGCATCAGGTCCTGATCAGGAAAACGCCGCTTGAGTCTCAACATGGCCCAGATCGGCAAGCATAGCACGATAGCTGCAATTACACAGGTCCAGTAGGCATGTTGATTCGCGTAATCTGCTGCCTGCGCCGGAGCATGTACAAGGGTAATACCGACCTCCATCAATACACCAAGCAGCACGATTTGTCTGGTTGTGAACTGTCTCATGCAGGTACATCCTCCTTTTGCCCGCAGGCATCCATTACACGATTTACAACGTAGGGGGGAGCCACATGTCAATAAAACGGGCCAGCCATGTAGCCACATAAACAGTGCTCTTCGTTGATGTTCCGTAAATCCAGACACCAATGCTAATGACATACAATACGCGTGAGATCCAGCGATTGACGGCAGGTGCATCCCTAATACTTTTGCGGTCAATCAGATACATGAAGAGCATAGCCAGCAATAAAGGTAATAGAAATACTTTATTCATTCTGGATTTGCTCCTTTTTGACCCCGAATGGTTTGGTGACCGCACCGATATTTTCAATATGCACGACCGGATCTATAGTGACCTCCACCTTGGGATACAGTTGATCCCATTGAGGTTTAATCCATTCCCATTCATCCGGATGACTCGTAATAATAGCCCGGCCCAAACCAAGTACGTCTGAGTGATATTTTTGCTGGATCACCTTGACACCCTCTCCCAGCTCCCTCTTAATTTCCTCGGCTGTCTGCTGTTCCAGCCACTTCAAATTTTCCTCGTTGGAAATATCGAAATCCGTCTCATTTTCCTTCACATTCCCGTTACAGTTCATATGAACGGTCATGCGAATATCGTTCCCACGAATATATGGCTTGATATGGACATTATTTTCGATGAGGTGTACAGATATGTAGCCTCTACCTTTGGGAGGGTGGATAAATATTTCTGTCTCCTTGGCTTGCTCCATACCCAAAAGCAGGAATCGACTGAGGTGGTTATCTATAATCCCTGTTAACCTGTCTTTCCGAAATACAGCTAGCCCATCGACCTGAATATTTGTCTTCTTGTCTTTAAGATTAGAGGGGCCATTCTTCACCAGAGACATCACCGGCACCACCGGGTCAATACCATCCAGCAGGACGGAATTTATCAGCAGCTTAACAGAACGAGGTTTTTTCATATAGGAATAGTTGAGCTCACGCACCATTTCTGCCGGATATTGCTCAATCGGGGCATCTGCCTGAAGCACTTCCATCGCTGATCCCTTCGTAATAACAACCAGGGAAGACAGACGGTTTTGCGGAATACGCGCCAGTACATCCATCATTTTGTTAATCCCTTCCCGCGCCAGCGTCTCACCGAACAGCAGCACCCGTCGATGGGAGTAATTCAGCGTTCGCGAAACCGCACGCTGTTCCTCGGTGCTTGCTCCCCGGAAGCTTGGGCCTGTTTTGGACTCCAGGTAGTAGGATTTCGTACCACTTGTACCTCCCCCTCCTCCTGTACTGCCCGAAGATCCAAGTTGTCCGGGCAAAGCGATTTGCATCGTTACCCGATATTGATCGCCTTCTTTATCCAGACCCGTACCCATCACAAAGGCCACATCGTTCACTTCACGGCGATCCCAGCATCCTCCCAAAAGAACAGAACAAAGCAGCAGACAACAGAGCACAGCCGCTTTACGTATTTGTTGTGCATCGGATTTGGGCTTCATCACCATCCCTCCTCGGTTGTAGGCGATCCATTCATCTTTTCCTTCGCTCGTTTGTTGTTGTCTTTACCAATCCAGGAAGGACGTTTAGTCATTTTCCACCAAGGCGCACGAACGACGATATCCTTTTGATCCATATGTTTGTATGGGCTATATCCGCTCATATAAGGAACACCAAACGATGTTAGCTTGGTTAGATGCGTAGCAATCAGCGTTGTCGCAATAATGATCCCAAACAATCCGAATAATCCCGCCATCAGCATAATTGGAAATCGTAGCAGACGAACTGTGATGGCAAAGTTAAAACGTGGGATGGTAAACGACGCAATACCTGTGAGCGACACAATAATGACCATCGGGGCCGATACAATCCCTGCTTGTACAGAGGCCTGACCGATGACTAGCGCTCCAAGGATACTGACAGCCTGACCGACCGTTTTGGGGAGACGAATCCCCGCTTCTCGTAACGCTTCAAAGGAAATTTCCATCATTAGTGCTTCCACCAAAGCGGGGAAAGGGATAGACTCACGCGCTGCCGCAATACTCAAAATAAGCGTCGTCGGCAGCATATCATGATGATAGGTCGTCACCGCTACATATAATGCAGGCAGAAAGAGAGCCAATATGAGAAAAAGAAAACGAATCCAGCGCACCATATTACTGATAAAAAAGCGCTCGTAATAGTCTTCGCTCGCTTGCATCATCTGCCACATCGTGACTGGCCCAATCAGGGCAAAGGGCGTTCCGTCTACAAAAATAGCAAAACGTCCTTCCAATAATTGCGCAGTGACGGTATCCGGGCGTTCGGTGTATTCCATTTGCGGAAACGGCGAAAACGGGTGATCCTCAATCAGTTCCTCAATATATCCAGTCTCCAGAACACCATCAATTTTAATATCGCTAAGCCTTTTTTTAACATCCTCCACCAGTTTTGGATCTATGATCCCTTCAATATAAGTAAGGACGACGCTCGTTTGAGTTTCTGTTCCGATGGTCATGCTGTACATCTTGAGCTTGGAGGTTTTCAATTTGAAACGTAACAGTGCCGTATTGACGCGAAGTGTCTCTGTGAATCCTTCACGCGGTCCACGAATAACCGATTCGGTCTGCGGTTCCTCCACTCCACGGCGGACACCCCCCTTGGCGCTAAAAATATACGCACGAGGCGTGCCATCTACAAACAAGGCGGCATTGCCGTCCAGTATCGCTGCCGATACCATCTTCCATTCGTCCATCGTTTTGGTCTGGGACATGGAGATACGAGTTTCATCCAGCGGCTCCAATTTGCCGTTCACTTCAGGGTCCTTGAGCATCATGCCCAGAATGACAGGCCGCAGAATATGGTCCTGCAAATCCTCCGATTTTACCGTACCTTCAAAATAAGCCAATAACCCTTTGCGTTCAGGGGAAATCATGAGCTCTCGATAGACGATATCAGAGCAATCCTTGAAAATATCACGCAAAGCAATCAAATTGTCTTCCACACTGCTACGCAGCGGCTGTTCCAGCCATGAAGACTCAGGCAGTCCTTTAGGCACATTGAAATTTCGTGTCTTGCGGTCTGCGGCTGGAATCGCTCGCCGGCTCCACGGCGGCTTCGGCAACTTGGGAAAGCGCCCTTTCTTCATCCTTATTCCCCCTTTACGAATGAGCCGAACAGATAATATGAAATATAGGATGTACCAGCCTGCAAAGGATTATGTATCCAATGAACTCAACATGTTGAACAGATAACAAAAAGACCCTGCAATGATGCAGGGCCTTCTGAAATCCAGTACAAATCTGAAAATTTATGATAAAGGAATGATTAATCTCCCCAATACTCCTCGGGATGGTATTCAATCTCAGAACTAGCTTTGAACGTAAGCTCATCTGTCTGATCATGATATTCCACGCTTACCGGGGTGACGTAATACCAATGTTTCACCACGGGTCCATCGTCTACCGGCGTTACAAAACGAAATACGTTCAACTCCCCGCTATAACGCACAATCGCCTCCGCCGTCTCATGCGACAGTCCTTGAAGCGTAAAGCGAAACACGCCGTCCGCCGATTCCAAATGGCAATCGAAAACCTGCTTGCGGCTGTCAGCAAAGCTACGTCCCGTGACGGCATGCTTGATCAGCCATGTTTCCTGCTGCGCCATTGTGCGCACCTCCTTTTAGGGCAAATCAATCAACATATAAAAAACAGAATCTTCTGCTTTCAGTGAGAGCTTCGGCTCCTGCTCAATACGAGCGGAATCGCGTCCTTGCAGAATATGTTCACCGTTCACACGCAGCGAGCCTTCGATGACGAATAGGAACACGCGCCGACCCTCGGCCTGTGTGAATTCTACTTGCTCTCCAGGCTGAAGCTTGCTTAAATAAATCGTTAAATCCTGATTGATTGCAGCTATTTCACCCTCTGTGCCTGGTACGCGCTTTCCGGCAACGACAGGCAGAAGCTGACCGTGAAGACGCTCAGGATTGAACGCTGTAGCCTCATATGACGGTTTCAGGCCTCTCGTATGCGGGCTAAACCACAATTGCAGTAGACTGACATCCTCCGTTTGTGAAGCGTTGTGCTCCGTATGAATGATGCCGTGGCCCGCTGACATTCGCTGAATGCCTCCAAAACGGGTCACCGCTACATGTCCACGGTTGTCTTCATGACGCAATTCCCCATACAGCACAATCGAAACAATCTCCATATCACTGTGCGGATGCGCCCCAAATCCCCGTCCCGGTGCGATGACATCGTCATTACAGACACGCATAGGACCAAACTCTGTATTGTTCTCATCCTGATACTCCGCGAATGAAAAGCTGTGACTCCCCCGCAGCCAGCCCTTATCGAAGCTGAATCGGGAAGCCGCCGGATATATTGTAAACATAATAGCCCTCCTTCAGGAAGAAAAATGAGATCAAATCCCTCTCATTGTAACCGAGCCCCAGCGATAAAGCTACGCCTCTGTCTGAGTGATAATCTCGTCTATAAAAGACTGCAAAGTACTGGTAACAAAGGCTTCCTTACGCCGGATAAACACCGTTGTTACTTCATTGTACGGCTCAGGCATCGCATGACCGCAGACAAGGCCTTGAGCCACCAGCCCGCTGATCGAAGATTCGGGAAAAACGGTCATTCCAATACCAGCCGCCACACTGCCGATAATTGTCTCAAATGTCCCAAACTCCATAATCTGCTTGGGAATAATCCCCTCCATCTTGAGCCAGGTTTCCAGCCGTCCCCGGTAGCCGCAACCTTTTTTATACAGCAGGAGTGGACGGGTTGTAAGATCCTCAACAGAAAAGTCATCTCCTTGGGATACGAGGACCAGCTTTTCCTGAAATACATCAAACTGTTCAATCAGCGGATGCTTCACCGGCCCGGTCACAAAAGCTCCATCCAGCCGCATTTCTGCAACCTCCTGCACCAGAGACTCTGTAACCCCGGCCTTGAGGGACAACTCGACATCCGGGTACTTGCTATAGTAAGCATGTAAAATGGCCGGGAGGGCAATGACAGTCTCTACAATGCCAATCTCCAGCACCCCCGAAGGTGCAGAGGTATTCTGAAACGCATGTTTCATTTCCTCGAATTGCGATAAAATGCTTTTCGTATATTGCAGCAGACGCTTGCCCTCGGCATTGAGGATCATTCCCCGCTTATGTCTATTAAATAAAGGCGTTTGCAGTTCCTTTTCGAGCAGCTTGATTCTGGCCGTTACATTGGACTGGACATAGCTAAGCTCGGCTGCAGCCTTGCTGACACTGCCATGCGCAGCCACCGTCTGGAAAATGTTTAAATCGTTCAGATCCACTACTGCTCCCCCTTATTGTGAAGGACAATGGGCCATCAAAATTGACGCGCCTTGTCACTTATTATCATTTTAAATGATCATAATGTTTATTTTCAATCATTTTACCAACAGCTTCCTATCCTTTATGATGTGTCCATAAGATATGTCCGCTGAGACCGGCAAGGAGGAGCTTTTGTACACCATGAACAGACAAATCATGACCGGATCTTTATTATGCCTAATCGCCAGTATGTCCTGGGGGGCGATGTTTCCGGTTTCGCACATTGCATTACAACATATCAATCCACTGTACTTTTCATTTTTGCGCTATTTATCGGTTACACTCATTTTAGTCGTGCTATTGTGGCTCAAAGAGGGACGGACTGCATTTCGCTTTGAGGGCAAGGGTAAGACGTTGTTATTCTTCGGGACCATGGGATTCACCATTTATAATATGGCCGTTTTCCAGGGGCAGCACGCGATGGGGGCAGCAGGTACTCTCGTAGCCTCTATAATGGAAGTTCTAATGCCGATGATTTCCATTGCGATGGTGTGGATCATGACCCGTAAAATGCCTCCGAAATATACACTAATCAGCATGGTGATTGCGCTGGCTGGGGCTTTACTAGTGATCACGAACGGAAAATGGACCTTTTTCACGCTTGCCGGACAACATTTACTACCGCTGCTGCTTATTTTCGTAGGCGTCGTCGGATGGGTCGTATATTCCATGGGAGGCAGCCATTTTGCAGGATGGTCTACTCTTCGGTATTCAACTCTAACCTGCCTGCTCGGAACTCTCGTCTCCTTCGTAGTCGTCACATTTGCCTCTGCTTTCAACTGGATTGTGGTACCAGACTGGCAGGCTGTGTGGTCAGTTAAATACGAAATGAGCTTTATGATCCTGCTTCCAGGGCTAGCCGCCCTGCTTAGCTGGAATGCCGGAATCCGAAAGCTGTCTCCACTGAACGGAATTCTATTTATTAACTTTGTACCGATTACCACGCTGGTACTCATGTACTTCCAAGGTTATGCTATTAGCCGTTTTGAACTATATGGTACAGTGTTAGTCATTTTCGCACTGATTCTGAACAATATGTTTCAGAGAAGTTCGCTGCGTCCTTCCGACAGCTCACGGGATGTCCGTTTCCGTCTGGATCGCCGCAAGTCCTTCCAACGTTAACTTCTAACCCTGCAAACCAAAAATTTGCTAAAAACATTAAAAAAAGCGCCTGGATACGGAGTATAGCCTCCTGTATCCGGGCGCTTCTTATCATTTTAGGATTTTCCTTCAACCTGAAAACGTCCAACCAGTTCGCGCAATTCCTCTGCCATTTGGCTCAGGTCCGCTGTAGATGAAGCAATTTCCTCGATAGAAGCGAGCTGTTGCTCAGCTGCCGCTGAGATCGACTCGGTGTTGCTCGCTGCCTCGTCCGAAATGTGGGAGATATCGCTCATAATATCTACGACACCTACAGTCCCCCGTGCCATTTCCTGAGTCACTCCGGTAATGTCATTGATATGCTCCATAGCTCGTTCCACGGCCTGGCTGATTTCCGCAAAGGATTGCTCAGACGTGGTTACCGAATCAATGCCTTCCGTCACCCGTGTCCGCGCTTGATGCATAGCACCCAGAGCATGATTCATATCCACCTGCATCGCTTCAATGCGCTCCGAGATCAAGGTAGCCGATTTCGCTGATTCCTCAGCTAGCTTACGCACCTCCGTAGCGACCACGGCAAATCCCTTACCATGATCCCCAGCGCGTGCGGCCTCAATGGACGCATTCAGAGCTAACAGATTGGTCTGTTTAGCGATACCGGATATAACGCTGATAATATTCACGATTTCACCGGAGCGCTCATTCAGGGAGTCCATGGCTTGTCCGAGATCGTTAACGGTCTCGTCGATGTCATGCATCTTCTGTACAGCCTGCGTAGCAGCCTTGCTACCCTCCTGAGCCGACTCGGCGTTCATCTTCACATGTTCAGATACGCCCACCATACGCTCGGATACGTTCGCTGCTTGCTGAGCAAGCTCCTCCATATGTACAGAGCCGTGCTTGACGCTCTGCACCTGACGTTCGCTGCCCACAGCTACTTCCTGGATAGCAATGGTGACATGCTCAATCGCTTGGGTCGTCTGATCTGCACCCGCAGCCAGCTCCTCCGCTGAAGAACTTACCCGATCTGTCGTTTCGTGTACGCTTCGAATCATCGTGCGCAAACTATCGACCATAGTTTGGAAGTGAGAAGACAATTCGCCTACCTCATCCGTTTTTCCAGTTTCCAAATCGCCCGTCAAATCTCCTTCACTGATTCGTTCTGCTGATTTTTGCAGCTTACGAATCGGTACCAGAACAGAACGGGTGATCAGGAAAATCGCGATAAGCGCAATCACCAATGAGGCAGCCAACACAAAAATGGTTACATAACGTATGGCAGCGGTGGCATCGCTAATCTCGGATTGATAGAAGGTACCTGCTATTTTCCAGCCGGTATCTTTATTCGTTACATAGTTCAGGTACTTCTCTTGGCCTTCATACACATATGTATACTGCCCGCTCTGCGCAGCATACATATCATTTATAAAGCTTGCATCAAGAGATGTACCCGGCTTAGCCGTAGGGTGGACTACAAATTTTTTCGTATGATCCAAAATGATGATATACCCCTCCTGGCCGACTTTGATGGAGGCCAGTTTGCGTACACTTTCCAGATTTAGAGAAATCCCGATAACCCCGGACTGGTCGGAAAGCGTCTGAGATACCACCACAACAGGAATACCCGATGAATTTATGATAACAGGGGTGATCGCTACCTTACCGGGTTGCTTCATCGCTTCGATGTACCATGGCCGTGTGCGAGGATCAAATGTCCCTTCGTCCTCCTTGGGCACCCCCCGAATCATCAGCCCGTCCGGTGTTCCAACAAAAATATCCGTCGCATCTTCGTGCAAGCCCTTGTATTGAATCAGTTTGGGCTGAATCAATGGGCTGTTTCGACCATCTATCATTGAGGCGTCCAGACGCTCCGCCAAATACTTCGCATCTTTAATTTTACTGGCGATTGCATATTCAATAATCGAGTTAGCCGTCGCTACACCCTGATTTGCACTGCTGTAGAGCTGTTTTTCCATAGCATTATATGATGATTTATAGGTCGCAATGGAAATACTTAAGCTCGGAATCAGCAAAACAAGCAAAAAGCCTAAACTTAGCTTGTTCCTGAGTGTCCATATAGTTTTTCTCTTTCGCGTTGTTCCCATGTTTTTTCCCCTTTGCTCATAAAACGATATATTTGAATTACATTCAGTGTTAGTTATATCGGTTGAAAGTAACAAATGATTTACAATAAAATTTCACAAAGGAGAAAAACAAAAACCGCGCCCTATGAGACTAAGGACGCGGTTATATGAACATTTAGACCTGTACGTTACTGTTTTCAGCCTTTTTACGGCCAAATAACTGATCCACTGCCAGAAAACGTCCACCGACAAGCGCTTGCTGAAGGCTGGTGAACAGAATCAGCAGATCAAATTCAATCGAGCCAAAAGGCTGTCCTTTTTTAGCGGTTAGCAATACACCAATCATAACAATGGTCAATGCCGCTCCAGCCACTCGTGTTCCGATACCCAGAACCAGTGCAATTCCTCCAACCAGCTCAACCGTAGCGACCACAGGGGCCATCCAACCAGGGAGTCCGATACTTTGGAAGAAGCCAGAGGTTCCGTCTAATCCCTGAAACTTTTGTGCACCGTGAACGATAAAAATAACCCCTGTAAAGATTCGTACCAACAACAATCCAATATTCATAAGCGTTTGATTCATTTGCTCATCTCCTTTTAAGTTGTATAAAAATCCTGTAACAAACTACATAATGTAGTGTATTGTACATCGAGAATCGGGAGCGCGAAAAGCGCCACCCGTAGGAAACATCTTATCCAACTAGATTAGCGCCAGTGCGAACATAAGTGTCAGCATCACTAGCACATAGCTGGAAAACATAATCGAACGCCAAGGCATTTGAATGACAGGTTCTTGCTGAGGGTCTAAAATACGTGAAATACGATAATTAATGGACGTTTCTGCAAACGAGGAACAAGCGGCGGAGTTTACCAGGCGAGTATTGGCAGGCGTCATACTCAGAAGCTTGAGCAATGCGCTCCCAATCCCAACTGGTGAACCGGCTCGATGAATCGCTTCGTTATCAGCCAAAATTTCACGGGCCGTCTTATAATGATTGGTAATGTGACGCAGAACCGGCAAGTAAAATAGCTGTTTAGCACACACTTGCAGCAACCAGGTCTTCAACGGATCATAATGTTTCATATGATAGGCTTCATGGTATATGACCGCTTCTTCCTCGTGCTTGTCCAGTACGGACAATAGTGCAGAGGACAATACAATACGTGGCTTCCATAATCCCATGGTGAAGGCGGCTGGCTTAGGATAATCAATGACCCATATCCGATCGGTCCCGAGTTCACGATATCGCTCACCCAGTGCTTCAGTCAGCGGCAGGTCACGCATTCGGTGCAGTCTGCGAAAAGCTGCCCTGGTAGCCATACACTGTCTGACTGCTTCTCCTCCGGCGATAGTGAAGGTAACGAGAACCAGCCCGCTGAGTGCATCCACCATATAGCCGATTCCGTAGTGCTGCAACAAGCTTCTGCATATTTGAAACACGTTATAATTCAATTTCCAGCCGAAAACATGCTGCCCGGCGTACATACCCATCTGTATAAGGGCGAAACCCGAAATCAAGGCGCCTGCTGTAAACAGTAATTTAGAACGTGTTTTCCACATCGTCTACATATCCTTTTTCCATTGTTTAATTTTTTGTTCCAGACGTTCGATCAACTTCGGATCGGCCACCTCCAGAGCATCAATCATATGATTGACAGCAAGCGGACCAAATTCATCAACCAATTCGTGACTCAGTCCCTTGGATTGCTCATCCATGAACTCATCCCTGCTTAATACTGGACGATATAAAGACGTTCTCCCACGTATACTCTTACTCAGTATTCCCTTTTCCACTAAACGGTTCATCACGGTCATTACCGTATTGAAGTTAAAGTCCCGATCCCCCTCCAACGCGGTCTGCACTTCTTTGATACTCCGATCCGAAGTGGACCATAAAATATCCATAATTTTGGCTTCCAGAGGTCCGAAAAATCGGTTAAGCCCGGTTTCGCCAGCTTTAAAATTCAGTCGTTTCATAAGAAGCACCTCACACTACCGATTGTAGTGTATATATCCGGATAAAGTCAACCGTCACACCTAATGTCAGTTTCTTCATGGAATCATATACAAACCGCCGAATGTCTCCATCCGGCGGAAATTCATCGGTATTCATAGCTTTTAGTTCAATCTGCCAATCTGTATCCTACACCTCTTACGGTTGCAATATATTCTGGTTCTGCAGGTCGATCATCCAGCTTCTTGCGCAAACTTTTGACATGCACATCTACAACGTTGCTGCCTCCTACAAAATCCGTCTCCCAGATATCGTGCATCATTTGCTCGCGGGAGATCACTTTGCCTTGAGCATCAATCAGCTTCAGCAGCAAATCGTATTCTGTTTTAGTCAGATTCAATTGACTCTCTTCTTTATATACCAGCATTTTATCTCGGTCAATCCAGATGTCCTTGAATACCGTACGACGGCTGGCTTGCGCTACCTGACGGGAAGCGGCAGGATGGCGTACAATCATCCGTTCAATGTCATGCACCATATGATTGGCAGCCAGCGGCCACACCAGCACCTCTTCCGAAGGAAGCAGCTCATGCGCATGTACAGACATCCGATCCTGTACCACATACATAACCGGTGTGTCTTTCATATGTTCTACCTCAAGACGATTGCGGATATCCAGTAATTCACTCTGTGGTTCGGTGGCGGTCAAATCGTAAATCAACAAATCGCTTCCCAGATGACGCTGCACTTCAGGCTCCCAGCGATGAAAAACCATCACATCAAAACACGCATCTGACAACGTACGCACCAACCCATGAACTACACCCGGTACCGAACTGATCAGAATGATACGACGTGTAGTCGGACAATACAAAGGCTCATTGGAGGGAACGGTCTGCACCGTAGGTGTAGAGGGAGCTGCTAACATCGATGTCCAACTGCCCTTCACCCGTCTAGGCATGTCAGCCACTTTGAAACGATTCGTTATCTGATTCGCTTGCTTTGACATTCCTTACACACTCCTCCGAATACGACATGGGCATGGGCAATATTATACCCCGTTTCATGCGCAACCGTGTCAATCCAATCATGTGGGACTTCACTCATTACTTCATCTACTCGGCCGCATACCTGACAAATAATATGCTGATGATCGTCCATCCGTCCATCATAACGACTAGCAGCTTCCCCCAGCTTCAATTCACGGATTAATTCCTTATCCGTCAAATAACGTAGGGAATTATATACTGTTCCATAGGCCAGATTATATCCGCGCTCCATCAACCGATTCATAACATCAGCCGCAGTAGGATGATCGTGGGCTTCACGAACCACATCATATACCGCTTGGCGCTGCGAAGTTAAATTTAAAGTTCTCATACCGCATCTCCCTTAACCAACGCAGATTATATTAATTACAAAATTACAATCACAATAAAGATCAACTTAGAATAAGTATAAATCTTAATTTATTTCAAGTCAATGGGATCGGATAAATTGAACGGCTTTGCAACACAATGTATACATGGTACATCTCAGCCCATACACATTGGAGGAATATTTTATGAAAATACTGTGGATATTCATTCTCTTTATGATGCTTACGCTCGGAACAAGTATATCGATAAAATGGCTTTTCGGCGCTCATCATCCTTGGGAGCCTATTTCATTGGCTTTTCGCACTATGCGACCATCGGAATATGTCGTCCTGGCAGGAATGCTTATAGTGTTCTTTATAAATGTGGGCAAAAAGCCAATAGGAAACGCATTTCGCTTCCTGTTCTCACAATGGTCACGTTTCCTCAAAGTTTCTACTTCTTCCTCTGATTCTCCGCAAGAGAGTCATCAGAAAGAACAAACAAGGGAAAACGCAAGCAAATAATGGATGGACATAGATGAGGGACATTCGTCCAAATTCAAAGTGGCAATCCATGTATTCCGTTCATATTCATTATCCATATTAATAATGACCGCATTTCCAAGAATAAAATCGAACATCAAAATGAGCATTTTACCGGTACTGATGTATGTTTTGTCGGCAAGACGATGTCTCATGAGACATTTTCCTCTCCTTTTTTATTCCGGGTCTTTCTCAGCCACGACACGATTAGCAGCAAGATAGGAAAAAACACGGCAAATATCGGAAACAGCCATTTCAGCACTAACTCGCCTGTTTGAAGGTGATCTTGATAGCTCAGTGTCATCAATACACAAGAGACTAACATGATAATCCCAAATGGCAGGATCAGTTTATGGTATGACATTCTCAATACATCCTCTGCGGCTTTAACCGCGGCATAATAGAAGATGAAAATTTTAAAAAAATCAAAGATAATAACGCTCATAACGCCGATGACATCGACTCTGTCGATAAAATCAGATATTTCGACCTTGCTGATCATCGAGAGTAGCGGGTAAGTCGCCCGTTTAAACACATCCTCTCCCAGTGCAAGCACATTGGACAGTGTAACAATAGATAGGAGCAGCCCTCCGAACAATATAGCAGAGACCCCTACCCCATTGGCACGATAGCCCTTTTTTAATGTGGGAAGAATCATCGCAAACGTAACCATCTCGCCGTACGGTAGCATCACGGCTTGCGAATAAACAACTTGCCATATCGGCTGCCAGCCATGCTCGGCTATGGGCAATATATTGCCCACATCTACAATGCCTGCCAACAAAATTAATATATTCGTGGCTAGGCCCAGCAACAGTAGCAAAATCAACATGATGATGGCCGTCCGGCCTGCAACCTCGATTCCCAAATACACCACATACATTACAAGTCCAATCATTAAGGCACAAATGACTGTCAACGGCGTATGCTGAAGTGTCCGGTCGGCAATCAGGATCCCCGTGTCCCGAAGATCCCGTGCTCCGCCGTAAAGAAAAAACACGATATATATAAAAGCAAGCGCACTCCCTGCTTTCTTGCCCAAAAGGGCTCTGCAGTACTGTGTCATGAGCAAGTCGGGAAAGCGTCGGTGAAGGCTGCCATAGCATACAAAAAGCATTGCCCCCAAAACTGTGGAAATGAGGATGGCGATCCACGCATCCTTGCCCGCATTCCTTCCGGGAATAGACATCATGGATGTACCCATCTCAAACAACACCATAAGAGAGATCATCTCTTTTGCACCTATCTGTACCCTTTTTTTCATGGCCTTCCCTCCTTGTTCTATTTTTCACTAGTCTGATTCCCCCTTGGAATATGGGTTAGTCCGCGACTGAGTGTGTTTCAGTATAGAAGTCACTTGAATACGAACGGTACTTTCCGCAAAATAACGGCTCCAATCGTGAGAGAGCCTCTTCCATTGTTGGGGATGGCTCCTCTCCAGCGCAAGGCCAAAGCCTATTACATCGCTGCGGGTACGCTGAATGTCTCTGACTGTTGAAGCGATTACTTTTTTCGTCTCCTCTGTCCATTGCTCCTGCAGTCTTTTCATCGCCTCCGGACTCTGTAAGTTAATCGAGCACTCGGCTTCCTGTACTGCCCCGGTCTGTTTTAAGTTAATCACAAAAATAGGCTCTCCTTGCTCCATCCGAGTGTGTATCTTGGTTGCAGAAAACAAGGTTTCGATGCCAATGGTTTCCCTATTCTTACCGCAGCTCAGTGTTGTTTGGGCACCTTTCACCTTGTTGTTGATCATAGACAGTCCAATGGCCTGGTCATCGTCCAACCAGTGGACAAGCCGGTCCTTTTGGAATACCCCCATTCCGTTAATATGAACAATGGCTTTCGGTAAAATATTGTCCACATTGTTCTTGCTTGCAGCCTGCTCCAAATTCCCATTGACCCCTATGCCCGTCAGCACAGGACCGCCACCCTTATGAGACATGCTGCGAATGACATCGTCGATAGTCACCGCGTAATCCCCGGCATACAAACGCTCCGATGTTTCCAGCTTTCCTGAAATATCATTGGCCGGAATACGGCCGATCGCGGTCATGATTGCCAGTACATCCTTCCCAGTATTACCGCGTGCCACCAGCATTTTCACCGGCAACCGGATTTCTGTAGACCTTTCCAAAGAATCCATCATATCGCCGATTCCAGCCCGTGCCAGCTTTTCACCAATAACGACCAGTTTGGTGTGCGCCAAAGAAATGATCCTCGGAACCTTTTGTGAGGCTCTGCGGAGCGCTTGAAACAGATTTTTTCCCTTTTCCCGATACAAAACGACAGGAGTATCTCCTCTCGCTTTGGCTCCGGCGATTTCATCTGCCACGATCACCTGTAGGGAAACTTCGTAATCTGACTCCCCAACCATATCAATTCCTATCCCCGCTACTACTGCTCTCTGGTTTAACTCCACAGAATCCCAGCAACCGGATAACAAGGGAGCGAACAGTAACAGGACCAAACACAGTCTCCCTATACTCCCCTTAAAGGTTACTGCCCTTTGTTCATTCCTCTTCCCCTGATACACCCTGATTGCCCCCCTCCTGCATCGGTGTGGTTTTATCAGAAGGGGAATTCCCGCTTCCATCCTTCATTCGTTTTTGGTTCTTAGACGTTATGCTTTTAGGACGTTTCTTCATCATCCAAAATGGGAGTCGCAATACGGCATCCTTTTGACTCTCCAGCACAAAAGGACTGAAAGGCGCCATGTAGGGCACCCCGAAGGAACTTAGACTGTTCATATGAGCAATCAACGCAATCAGCCCCAATGTAATGCCGTATAGCCCCATAAACGCTGACAGTATCATGAAAATAAACCGGCACAATCTCCCGGCCACTGCCATGTTATAGGCTGGGATTGCGAAACTGGCTATTCCTGTCAGGGCTACTATAATTGTGAGCAGCGGGGTGACGACTCCGGCTTCCACGGCCGCTTGACCCAACACAAGCGCACCAATAACGGATACCGTTTGACCACCCGCACGCGGCATTCGAATACCCGCCTCACGCAAAATCTCAAAGGTAATCTCCAAAATAAACGCCTCTAGAAATGCCGGAAAAGGAACGGATTCCCGCTGAGCCAATATGCTGATCAGTAGTGGAGTCGGTATCATTTCATAATGGTATGTTGTTAAGGCAATGTAGAGAGAAGGCCCCAGAATAAGAATAATGAAGCTGATATATCTAATGAGCCGAACAACAGTCGCCATATCGTAACGCTCTTCATAATCCGAAGAACTCTGAAAAAATTGGGCAAATATTGTAGGCATCACCAGTACAAACGGAGTCCCGTCTACAATGAGAGCCACTCGACCCTCCATAATATTGCTGCTAATGGTGTCCGGTCTTTCCGTGTTAAAAATCGTCGGGAATGGTGTAAAGTGATTTTCCTGTATCATCTCCTCAACCATGCCGGACTCAAATACAGCGTCAATATTGATGCTTTCTACCCGTTTACGAACCTCATCTACGACACGTGGATTTGCAATATTTTTCATGTAGAGCATGGCCACATTTGTGAGGGACGTGCTTCCCACTTGGAACATCTCCAGTGTAAGATCGGAGCTTTTAATCCGTCGCCGGACGAGAGAAATATTCGTGAACAGGGATTCTACAAATCCCTCTTTCGGTCCTCTGACGACTGTCTGTGTTGTTGGCTCGCTGACTGCGCGTGTCTCTCCCCCACGTGTGCCGCACGCAATGGCTTTTTCGCAGCCTTCCAATAGGATGATCGTGTCCCCCACTAACAGTTGTTCCATCATGGAATTCCAATCATCGCAGTCCTTCACTTCTCCTAGTGCAAGCGCATGACTCTGTATTCTTGCGTACAGCGCTTCTGCATTCTTCGCCTCAGCAGCCACTTCAGCAGATGGGCGGCTAAGCATGGATCTCATGATGAGTTCATTCACCGTATCCGTTTTAGCCATACTATCCAGAAACACAATAGCGGCGGGAACATCCGCCCTCAGCCCTAATTTAAAGCGGCGAATCAGAAAGTCTGGGCTATCTGATGTCAATTTCTTAATTTGCTGCAAGTTGGTTTCCAAACAAGTATCGATTTTTAAAGAACGTGAAGAATTTTCATTATTCTTGTCCGCACCCGACTTTTTATTATGTTTGCGATAGGGATAGCGAATCATGAGCAAACCTCATCTCCAGTAAGGCAGCAATAGATACCGCCTATTTTTCCTTATTCTTGTATCTTTGGAGTATGCTCAATCTATTCCCAGTTATGCACCAAACACGTGAACGAAACGTTATAAGCGCATCAGCGTAATAAATTTCAATAAATTCTTCATTTTCAAGCTTAATGTCAGTTTTTTTGATAAAATGAAGAAATATGCCTCTCGGGAGGGTTAGCATCTTGTTCAGTACGTTTTTTGTAAATACCTGTATCCTTGTCACCTTTTTGTACATAACTGGCCTCATATCACAAAGATATAAAATCCGTCTGCACACCTTGAAGCGTAAGATACATTGGATCGGAGGCGGCCTTTTTGGGTGCTATGGCATTGTTATGATGTACTATTCAATTCCAGTAGGATTTAATACGATTGCCGATCTTCGTCATTTGGCCATCGTAGCTACCGCAACGTACATCGGCGCCCCAGCAACGCTCATGGCTACCCTATTTATATGTGTAGGTAGATTATTGCTGTTTGGTATCAACACTCAAGCCATCGTAGGCGCTATTTTTATGATGCTCGTTGGGCTGGGGTGCGCTTTATTGTCACATCTGTCCTGGTCACGTTTACCCAAGCTGATGATTATGAACGTTTTTGCTATGGGCATTATATTCTGTTCCCTTATGATTAATTTGAAGAATCTTGATGATGTTCTGCATGTTTATCCGCTCCAATTATTCATATCCATGATCGGCGGATGTCTTCTGTACCTCATTGCTGAATCTATCAACACATCCAATGAGCTATTACTTCGACTGGAGCATACCTCCTACACAGACCATCTCACTAATTTAAGCAACAGAAGACAGCTTGAGTTTTCATTGGAAGAGAAGCTCCCTCAAGCTCGTCAACGTCATGAGCACTTATCTGTACTGGTGTTGGATATTGATCACTTCAAGGAAGTCAACGACACCTATGGGCATGCGGCAGGAGATGCAGTGCTGCGCCAGCTTGGGCAGATTCTAATGGAAAAATGTCGTCCTAATGATGTAGTCACCCGCAGCGGGGGGGAAGAATTCACCGTGCTTTTGCCAAATTGTGCTTTTCGGCAAGCGTTGCGAATAGCTAATCAGATTCTTAGTGGAGTAAATCAGCACGAGTTTATTTTAGCGGATGGTCTTGTTCTTAAGGTCACGGTGTCCATCGGTGTGACGACATTTCCTGGTACCGGGGAAGATATGTCCGGGGCAGCCCTGTTGGAGCAGGCAGATAAAGCACTATACGAAGCTAAAAATGCAGGACGTAACCGGGTTTGCTCATATGAAACATAATTTGAGGCATGACCATTTCATAGAAATAGCCGATACAACCCTCTTTTGAGAGTCGTATCGGCTATTATCATTTTGAATCTTCATTATGATTGCATTTTCCCACCACGAGTGATGTACGATTGGCAAGCGAAGCCAGCGTATGGGACCCCCATACTTCCAGCATACGTCGTTCGCTCTCGGCTAAAATTTCGGATACGGCTATCGCCAACTCCTCACAAAAAGGATTGGTTTCCGGTTCATGCATCATACCCGGGAAAATCGGATCACATATTTCAATGGCGTGGTATATATCGGCAAGTGTAATATGGTCGGCCGAACGGGTAAGCACATAGCCTCCCTCACGACCTTCGCGTGCTGCAATCAAATCTGCCTGTACAAGTCGCGTCAGCACCCTGCGCACCAAAGTGACTTCGCAGTCAATGGAACGGGCAATAGAACCGCTGGCACAGAGTTCTCCGTGCTTTTCCAAATAGACAAGCGCCTTTACCGCCACCCCAAGCCATTTGGGCGTTGCGGTGCGTAGTCGTTTTTCACTATTCAAATGAGATGACACCCCTAAGCTGTAGAAACTTCGTTGAATGCATTGTACGTGATGTCAGAAGTAAGTTCAAGCCTGAAAGCCGGAATCCTCTGTAGCATTAGCGCCCAAAGTAAAATGAGCTAGCCGCACTTCCCCGCTCAACAACAGGTATACATCACGTGTGCCAGAGACTGAATGTACCGCTTCCGAAAGCGTAACCCATGCTTGCGCCCCTCCTGTATTGCCCACGTTCACACGTGCCACAGCTTCGCTGTCCGGTGCATCCAAACGCAGCTCAATTGTGGCATCGCTACTGTTGCCTGACACGCGACACTGAAGCTCGACCACACTCACCGTATCCATGTCTACGCCATGAAAGGCAATCCAACCGGAACGTTGAGGTGTGCGCGGACGTACACAGGCCTCCCTTTGCTCCTTGCTTTCATCCAGTACGATGTCGGAGCAATTATCAAAGTTTTCAGCGCGAATACTTCGTCCGGCTTGGCGTGGTGGAATAACTTCGCCACGAACGTACACAGGGTGCTCCAACCGAATATCCGCTGAGGAAGCGCCTGCCAGCAGTGTATATTCCCCCGTTTCAACGCAATAGCAATCCCGTGTAACATCCCAAATCGCCCAATCCTTCATCCGAATCGTAAAGGAAACCGTTCGCGTCTCACCTGCGTCTAAGCGAATACGTTGAAAACCGCACAATGTCTTCAGTGGTCGCTTTACTCGTGAGGCACCGGGCCGTACATAGAGTTGTACAACCTCTTCACCAGCAGCTACACCCCGATTCGTCACCTCTACCCACACCTGGAGCGTATCCACGGCATCCAGTGCAGCAATAGATTTTACGCTATCCTTTGGGGCATCCGTACGCAGGTCATTATATTCAAAAGGCGAATACGTCAATCCATGGCCAAACGGATACAAGGATTCACCTTCAAAATATTGATAGGTACGACCGCCGCGAATAATATCGTAATCTTTGATGTCGCCCAATTGATCCTCGCTCTGAACCCAGGTCATGTTCAAACGCCCCGCTGGCGCGTAATCTCCAAATAACACATCCGCTATTGCTGTACCATGCTCTTGTCCCGCATGAGACGTGTATACGATCGCTGGAATATGCTCCTGAACCCAAGGGATGGCAAATGGATAGCTGCCCGTCAGAACCACAATCGTATTCGGATTGACGCGATACACTTCCTCGATAAGCCGTTGCTGGGAAGCTGCCAGTTCCAAGCCTGGACGGTCATTCTCTTCCTTTCCATTGATGAGCGGGTGATTTCCAACAAATACAATTGCTGTATCTGCCGCTTGCGCAGCGGCTATCGCTTCCGCTAAACCATCTGACACCGTCTCTACCTGGAATGTGTGGCTCTGTCCTAAAACTGTCGAGGCGTTACTCTCTACAGCGTTAAGTGCAGATTTTTCAGCCTCCACTACCTTTAATGAGCCCTCCGTTCTGGCAATCACTGGTTTGCCATTCCATGTTGTCCACAGATGCTCTCCTTGTCCAACAGGAGTCAGCCCAAAGACCTCTTTGACATACCAGCCATACGCTTCATCAGCTGTAACACGGAGCGTTTCCTCATCACTCGTCACGTAAGTACCCAGATGCTCATCATGTAACGTCACACTGCCATAGCCCCAATCCGTCATGGTCAATACTGTGGGCTCTCCATCCTGGGACAGGCGCATCTCACCGGAAGAATCGACTGTGAGCTTCGCTCCGTCATTCACCGCCGTCAAGGTCACACGATTCTTACCGTCACGGTACACGACGCGTTCCTTTGCGTCCTCGCCTTCCAGCTTGGCACGAATCGCCTCCAGCGGTGTAACCTGGTAGGGCAGCGTACCGGAATACCAGTCGCGGTACACCTCATTGCCATGCGTACCAATGACCGCTACTTTGCCGCACCGGGCAGGGTTCAAAGGCAAGAGTTCATGCTCATTTTTAAGCAATACGATCTGCTCCCTCGCCGCACGCAACGACAATTCACGGGCTTGCTCTGTCAGGAGAGCTTCCTCTCCGATTGAGGCATAAGGATTGTCTGCCGCCGGATCAAATTCCCCCAAACGAAAACGGACACGGAACGTATGGAACAATGCCCGATCCAGGTCTTCTTCTTGTAGCGTTCCTTGCGCCAAAGCTTCTCGAATCGCCTGCTTGGAGAGCTCTGCATCATCTGTAATGCTGTCAATTCCCGCCCGAATAGATTCGGCCACGCCAGGCGTATGGGAATCGTAATACTGATGATCGTTGACAATCCCCATGACATCACCCGCATCACTTACAACAAAGCCGTCCATCCCCCATTCGTCCCTGACAATATCGTTAACCCCATGATATAACGTAGCAGGCGTTCCATTAATCAGGTTGTAAGAAGTCATCATCGACTGTGCGCCGCCTTCCGTAAAAGGCTTCTCAAAGGCTCTTAGGTAATATTCTCGCAGGTTTCGTGGATCTATACTGGAGGAGCCGATTCCCCGGTCCACTTCATTGTTGTTACCCAGAAAATGTTTTAAAGTGGCAACCGCTTTCAAATATACCGGATGATCCCCCTGTATCCCCTTGACTAACTCCTTTGACAACTCTCCCGTCAAATACGGATCTTCGCCGTAAGCTTCCTCATTGCGTCCCCATCTCGGGTCACGCTCCATATCCACCGTAGGTGCCCACAGGGTCAGACCGTTTAATTTTGGATCACGACGATAGTAAACACGTGCCTCATCTGCGATAACAGAGCCGATGAGGCGCATTAATTCCGTATCCCAAGTACATGCCAATCCTACAGGCTGAGGAAATGAAGTCGCCTCACCTAACCACGCTATCCCGTGTGCCGCTTCCGTACCGTGCTTATAAGCTGCGACTCCCAACCGGTCAATGGCCGGCTGGTATTGCAACATGGATTCAACCTTTTCCTCCAAGGTTAGTCGCGAAACGAGATCCCGTACACGCTCATCCAGATGAATCTTCGGATCTTGAAATAAATATTCGATACCCGTTGTTTCATGACTCATATCCGTCATCTCCTTAGCTTAATTAAGATGATAAAAAGTACTTTTATGAAAGCGTTTTAATATATCATAGCTAAAAAGGGGTACCCCGGCAACAATACCGAAAACATCCTATACTGTTTGAAAGAGAGACCGCAGCATAAAGACAAAAAAAGTTGTATTTTACCTTCAATATACAAAGCTAAAAATAATATTTTTTGGTATAATCAGGATATATCACTGAAGGAGGAAGCGCTAATGAAAAATACCGGAATGACAAGGCCTCTGGATCAATTGGGGCGGATTGTACTCCCTAAGGAAATGCGCACTACAATGGATATCAATATCGGTGATTCACTTGAATTTTTCGTAGATGAAGAAGGGTTTGTACTAAGAAAATACACCGGTGTCTCCTGCAAATTTTGCGGCGCAGTGGATCATTTAACTTATTTTCGCGACAGCTTTATTTGCGCAGAGTGCATCCAGGTATTAAAGACCGATGAAAATGTGCATGCCACAAGCACCGATGCTATCCAGGCTCAAGAAGATTCTAAGCCGACCCGAACCAATACAACCTGGCAACCCAAGCAATCTAGAGTGCAGCAAGGTGAAATGGTAAAAAAGCTACGCAAGCTGATTCAGGAACACCCGAACCTGCCACAAAAAGTATATGCCGAAATGCTAGATATTTCCCAAGGCCGGGTGTCCCAGTTGAAAAAGCTACTCTAAACCTTCCCAAAACAATATCCCAAGATCATATACTATGTACTCGCAAGCCTATCATTTTCATCGCAACTACGATGGCCAGATATAGAGTAAGGTGCATATCCGCGGATGTGTCCCTTACTCTGTATCTGGCTTTTTTATGCTGCCCGCTCCTACCAATGTGACAATAGTCACATACTCTCAATGTATACGTATATACAATATATAGATCGAAACAATTGGTTAACACAAGATATCATCAATATGTTGTTTTTGTGAAAAATATATATATTTTACTATATGGAGGGTTTTACGATGAAGGTGCTGGAGGAACATCAATTATACGACATCGGCGAGCGGGTCATTGGGGCACAAGATCTGGACATGCTGCGGGAGAATGCAAATTTGAATGGAGAATCGTTCAGCGGCAAAATGAGCAAGCTTGGGTCCGAGTATGCCAAATGGTATGCGCGCCTGCGGGTACTTCCGCCTGAACTGACGAACGCGATTGACCACGGATATGTATATGTTCACGATTTGGACCAATATGCGCTCGGAACTACGAATTGTATCTTTATCCCTTTTGGTCGTTTACTGCGAGACGGCTTCAATACAGGCAACGGCTCTGTGCGCACACCGCAAACGATTATGTCCGCTATGGCACTGGTCGCCATTATTTTCCAATCTCAGCAAAACAGCCAATTCGGAGGTGTCTCCGCCAACAAAATAGATTGGGACCTTGCCCCATACGTTGCCCGGTCCTTCCGCAAACATCTGCGGAAAGGACTTCGGTTGTTCGAGGAAGAGATAGAATCCCATCTGTCTGACGACGAACTACATATGGCCAATCCCCATTTGCAAGAAGTCTGCCCTCGTTCATACGCATTCGCACGCGAAGAAACGGAAACGGAAACCCGGCAGGCTGCTGAATCGCTCATTCATAACCTGAACACCATGAGCAGTCGGGCGGGTGGACAGATTCCATTCACTTCACTGAATTACGGAATGTGCACGTCTGCTGAAGGACGGCTTGTTACTCAATCGCTGCTGGAGGCCACTATTCGCGGCTTGGGCAGCGGGGAAACTCCTATTTTTCCGCAGCATATTTTCCAATGCAAAGAGGGAATCAACCAGGCAGAAGGCGACATCAATTATGATTTGTTCTTACGGGCAGTAGAATGCTCTAGCAGACGGATGTATCCCAATTTTGTGAATGTGGATGCCACCTTCAACTTGCCTTTTTACCGTGCTGATGACCCGGATACCATTATAGCGACAATGGGTTGCCGTACCCGCACCATTTCTGACCGTTTCGGTAGAAACCGGCAGAGTGGCAAGGGAAATCTCTCCTTCAATACCATTAATCTGGTGCGGCTTGGCATTGAGTATGGTATTTGCACAGGCAAACGCCTGACACCTGACCGTGATCGCTTTGATGCGAGACTGGAAGAAGTTATGCGCATTGCGGTGGATGGCCTAATCCATCGCTATCAAATCCAGACCAGCCAACCGGCCAAAGCCTCGGACTTTATGATGCGCGAAGGGGTATGGGAAGGTGGAGAACAACTGGCGCCAGATGATAAGGTGGGAAGCGTACTAAAGCACGGTACGCTTTCGATCGGGTTCATCGGGCTGGCTGAGTGCATGAAGGCACTATACGGGAAACACCACGGGGAGGATGATTTCGTATACCGCGAGGCACAGCGAATCATCACTTCCATGCGCGTGTATTGCGATCGAATGAGTGAATATCACAATTTAAATATTACATTGTTCGCTACGCCTGCCGAAGGTCTGTCGGGCAAGTTCACATTGCTGGATCAACGTGATTTCGGGATTATCCCTGAGGTAAATGATCGAGAATATTACACGAATTCTTTTCATATTCCCGTGTATTATACGCTCCCGGCTGCTCGTAAAATCAGCTTGGAAGCTCCGTTCCATAACCTCTGCAACGCTGGTGCGATTTCATACATCGAGCTGGATGGTAACGCGCGGAATAACCCGGATGCGTTTCTTAAAATTGTTCAGTACGCGCTGCATCAGAACATCGGCTATTTCTCTATCAACCACCCGGTGGATCGTTGTACGGAATGTGGTTATGAAGGGATTATCGGGACAAGCTGCCCCCAATGCGGCACAGATGAGGAGCATACACACTTTCAGCGCTTACGTCGGGTAACCGGATATCTGACAGGAGATTATACCGTTCGCTTTAATGCTGCAAAACAGGCAGAAGTTCGAGACCGGGTGAAACATAAGTGAATTTGTGTGGCTACATTCCGGAATCTCTGAACGAAGGATACGGCCTGCGCACTGTCGTGTTTATTAGCGGTTGCCGTCATGCCTGTCCCGGATGCTTTAATCCAGCGTCGTGGAGCTTCCGTGCAGGTGAGCCATTTACACCCCAACGACAACAGGAAGTCATTCGTGACATCATGGATAATCCGTTGTTGGACGGACTGACTCTCTGCGGGGGAGATCCGTTTTTCTCAGCAGCAGAATGCTCGCAATTTGTGCGTGACTTCCGCGAGGCCTGTCCCGACCGAACCGTGTGGGCTTATACTGGCTTTGTCTATGAAGATTTACTCACAGATCAGGAGCGACAGGAGCTAGCGCTTTTGTGCGATGTGATTGTGGATGGTCGTTTTGTAGAACAGCAAAAGGACCTGACCCTTCCCTTCCGGGGCAGTCGCAACCAGCGTCTGGTAGATGTAAAAGCCAGTATTCAGGCAGGCTATACCGTTTCATTGGCTTAACGCGAAGTTTACCCGGCAAGATGCTATATATCTAAGACAAGTCCCCATCATGGGTAAGGCTTGTCTTTTTTTCATATAGCTAACTGTTTCCATTGGAGTTTCTATTGCGCATCCTGTAAGTTTCACTTATGATGGTGAACAAGTATACGAGTGCATAATTATTCGTCATACCTTAACCGCATAGCTTGGAGATAGGTGTCTGTTCTATTCAGATCAGGCTTAAAAGGGAAGCCGGTGCAAATCCGGCACGGTCCCGCCACTGTAAACGGGGAACTTTCAGCTGTTCATATATCCACTGGTCCACAGACCGGGAAGGAATGCTGAGAGTCATGATCCGTAAGTCAGGAGACCTGCCTATTTTAACAACATCGCAAGTACCTACGGAAGATAGGGAGGTGTTAAGAGCAGTCGCCGTATTTTTGATTTTTTAATCACGGAGGCATTCTTTCCCCTACTTATTTTTAACTCTGGGGGAAGAATGCCTTTTTTGGTACGTAAAAATAAAACAGCTACCCACTAGGAGGAAAAGTACATGTCCATTATTGAATGGCCTGAATTGTCCGGCTTGATTAGCAGTAATCTGGGATATCCGCGTATCGGCGAAAACCGGGAATGGAAGAAAGCACTGGAACGCTTCTGGAACGGCAGCATTAACGAAAGCGAACTGCAGACGGAGATGAAAAGATTACGGTTGGAGCATCTGAGCAAGCAGCGTGACAAGGGGATTGATCGCATTCCTGTCGGAGACTTCTCCTATTACGATCACATGCTGGATACATCTGTAATGTTCGGTCTGGTACCCGAACGGTTCAACCATCGTCCCGCAGGTCCGGTTCCTCTGTCCGTGTATTTTGGGATCGCTCGTGGACAGAAGGGAGCAACCGCCAGTGAAATGACCAAATGGATGAATACCAATTATCACTACATCGTTCCTGAATTGGCAAACGCAGTCCCGGTGTTCACTGAAAATAAACCCTTACAGGCTTATCGTGAAGCAAAACAAGAACTAGGCATTGATGGGAAACCGGTCCTCATCGGCCCCTATTCATTCGTTACCTTATCCAAAGGCTATGATCGTAAGGATTTGGCCACCATCGTACGAAGCTTCCTGCCACTGTACACCCGTATCCTGTCTGAACTAGCGGCAGAAGGCGTTCAGTGGGTCCAAATCGATGAACCTGTCCTAACCACCTCATTCCCGGCAGAGGATTTGGACATTATTCAGGAAGTCTATGAAGCTTTGACTCAAGCTGCGCCCTCCTTGAATATAATGCTGCAAACCTACTTTGGCAGCCTGGACCATTATGAGCGTCTGTCCGCACTTCCGGTACAGGGATTGGGTCTTGATTTTGTGTATGATGATGGCGAAAATCTTCAGCATATATTGCAGCATGGCTTCCCTAAAGGAAAAACGCTGGGCGCTGGGGTTATTGACGGGCGCAATATATGGCGAAGCGACCTGAACGCTGTGGCTGCCCTGCTGGGTCAGTTAGCAGAACAAACCACTGCCGCACAGCTTATCGTACAGCCATCATGCAGTCTGCTGCATGTGCCAGTCAGTCTGGAGGCAGAGCACAAGCTGGACAAGGAGCTGGTGCAAGCGCTGGCCTTTGCCGATGAAAAGCTGGAGGAAATCGCCGTCCTGACGGCTGCACTTGGCAAACACGATCCTTCCGCACTCGCCAAGCTTGAGCAAAGTGCGGATGCGGTAGCCCGTTTCAACAGTTCAGCGGCACGCGTACAGACAGCTGCCGATCTGGCCGACCTGTTGGCAAAAGAGCCTCTGTCACGCAGCGTTCCTTTCGCCGAGCGTCGTGAGATTCAGCAAAATAAGCTGAAGTTGCCTCCACTGCCTACGACGACCATTGGTAGCTTCCCGCAAACCGCCGAGATCCGCAAGGCCCGCCTGCACTATCGCAAAGGAGAATGGTCAGCCGAGCAATACCGGGCGTTCATCCAACAGCAAATTAAGGAATGGATTGATATTCAAGAGGACATTGGCATTGACGTGCTTGTTCATGGAGAATTTGAGCGGACCGATATGGTTGAATTTTTTGGCGAAAAGCTGAACGGCTTTGCTTTTACGCAAAACGGATGGGTGCAGTCCTACGGCTCCCGCTGTGTTAAACCGCCGATTATATACGGAGACGTTTCCTTCGATCAGCCCATGACCGTGGAAGAAACGGCATTCGCCCAATCGTTAACTTCCAAGCCTGTTAAGGGAATGCTTACAGGCCCTGTGACCATTTTGAACTGGTCTTTTGAACGTAACGATATTCCTCGTAGTCAAGTTGCTTTACAGTTGGCTCTGGCATTACGGGCAGAGGTAGAGGCACTGGAACAAGCGGGCATCGGCATGATTCAGGTCGATGAGCCTGCAATTCGTGAAGGGCTTCCACTGAAAAAAGAACAACAGCAAGCCTATCTGGACTGGGCGGTTCAAGCCTTCCTTGTGACCACGGCCACCGTTGAACCTGCGACCCAAATCCATACGCACATGTGCTATTCCGAATTTCAGCATATGATTCAGTCCATCTCCGATATGGATGCCGACGTCATATCTATTGAAACTTCGCGAAGTCACGGAGAACTGATTGTCAGCTTTGAAGATCAGGTATACGACAAGGGCATCGGTCTGGGCGTGTACGATATCCACAGTCCGCGCATCCCCGATGTATCTGAAATGCTAAGCATGATCCAGCGTGCTCTGCGCGTACTGCCATCAGATTTGTTCTGGGTTAATCCGGACTGTGGTCTGAAAACCCGCACCAAGGAGGAATCTATCGCCGCCTTGCGACTAATGGTACAAGCGGCTCAAGCAGCCCGGGCTGCATTGGCTGTATCCAACTAATCTTTTTATCGTATCGAATCGCACCATCATTTCACCATATCCTATTCCCCTTTCCGGCCCTTTTTGGTAAAAGCCGGGAAGGGGGATTTATTCTAGGTCATATAATGTATAAACGCCTTGAATATGCTCCATTTTCATCTGCTTCATATGTACGCCTAAGCCATGTTCTTGATCCCAGGAGCAACTAAAATTCAAATACAGTTCATCCTTTGCCGATGAGTCGGAAATCAGTATAGACACAAGCTGTATTCGATCCAGCAATTGTTCCGGCCGCTCCACATAAGGCGCATATTCATCTGGGTCCTCTCCCCATATACTGTAAGCATTCCGGTACTTTTCCACTATGCCAGCATAATGATGGTGTATGGACTCCAACACTTGAGGATGAATAGCTGACGAATATTCCATATACTGCTCCCATGTGTTTTTTTGCAACTGTGTAGGTTCTTCTATAGTCTGTGCCTGTTCTTCGGAGTCAGCCCCCACGATAAATTCGACTTCTACTTCCGAGGGCTGCCCGCAAAAATTAAGATGTACTACACCACGCAGAACAATCTCCTCAGATACATCCCAAGACTCATCATCCTGTTCCAGTTCCATATACCAATGTTTCCAATCCACCCTTTACCCACCTCTTCATAAAAAGTAATATTTAACCCTATTGAATACTTTACAATCTATCATTTTAATGAATGAAATTAAAGTAGCATCCTATTTGTGCTCCCAGCCATATTTCGAGTAATTTCCAAATAAAAATACTTTTTTCTACAACATTCGCTATTCAATAAAGCCTCCAAGAAAGAAAATCTGCCCATTTTGGCACAAATATTTTATTATTAAAAATTTAGTACCTTGCATTAATCAGTACATGATGTTAAATTATACCTGACTACTGTTCTATAATTAGTACCCGTGACAAATTATGCACAAACACACGTTTCTTCCCCTTATTCCGAACGACACCTATGAATTATTGATAACATCCAGGAAGGGAGCACCGCTCGTGAATGTGAACATCCAATTCAAAAAAGGGGTACTGGAACTGTGCGTTCTAGTTCTAATTGGACGCAGAGACCGTTATGGCTACGAGTTGGCTCAAGCCGTCTCCCGTCATATTGAAGTAGCTGAGGGAGCCCTATATCCATTGCTCCGCCGTCTGGTATCAGAAGGATACTGCACAACGTATTTACAGGAATCGACCGAGGGACCTCCCCGCAAATATTATCGGCTGACTGATACTGGAAGCCATTATACAAGAATACTTACGCGGGAATGGAATGATTTTGTCCATCATGTCGCAAGCCTACTGGAGGAAGGGAATTCCGATGAATAGAAAACAGTTTCTTACAGAGGTAGAGCAGCTTCTTTCTCCTCTCCCTGCAGAGGTACGCAATGAGCTGCTTAGTGATTTGAGCCAGCATTTTGACTACGGGTTGGTTAATGGCAAAAGCGAAAGTGAGATTGCCAATGAACTGGGTAACCCGGAGGATATTGCCCGAGAAGCGTTGGATGATCCCAATGCAGCCTGGAACGCTTCTCCTCCGCTTCGTCAGGGAAGCTTCGCACGCAATCTTTTTACTTTCTTAGGGCTACTGTTTCTCAATTTGCTAATCTCCATCCCGATTATGGCTACCCTATGGGCAGTATGGGCTTCATTGACCGTGCTATCGGTCAGCTTCATTGCAGCCCCCCTTCTCGCCGTTACTGATTATGCACTAAACAGCACCTTTTACCCGGCCAAATTCTTTTTCTCTATCACGTTGACGGGTATAGGTCTATTGCTGCTGCCTGGAGTACGTTATCTCCTACTCCTTATGGTCAAGGGCACAGTACGATACTGGAAATGGAATCAGACTACCCTGAGGGGAGCTTACTAACAACATGAATAAAAAGTGGTTTATTGCAGCAGGTCTGTGCATTGTCATCGGCGCAGCCGGAATGGTGGCCTACGGTGCCCCATGGAGTCAACAAGTCATGAAGGAAACAACTGCGATTAACAAAAAATGGACGTTCACACGTGGTCAGTTACAGAAGCTGAAAGTGGACAGTTCTGATGATGTCTCTATTTTGTTTACTCCCGGCTCTGGCGACCAAGGTACGATACGCATTAGTGGAGAAGTTCAGACAAAAGTAGCCGACCAGATTCATAATGCCCAAATTGAGAACGGTAAGCTTACGATTCAATCGGAGCCGGCCCCTTCCTTGTCATTCCTTTCGATCACCCCTGATGTGGATCAAACGATTACCGTAGAGATGCCCTCCGGCGAAACACTAACTGACCTACAGATAGATGCACATTCAGGGAATGTAAAACTTCAAGATGCCTCCGTGCAGAATACTTCCATCACCGCTACTTCAGGCACTGCCGAGATTACAAACCTCCAAAGTACCCACCTGATCGCAAATTTAACATCCGGCAATTTTACAGCCAGTCAGCTTGCAGCAGATATGGAGTTGAAGCTTACTTCTGGCGATGTTACCATCCGCGATTATAGCGGTAATGGCCTTATTTCCCTAACCTCAGGGGAGACAAATATTACGCAACGTGCCGTAGCCAACTTGGAAGTGAATGCTGATTCTGGTGACGTGAAGATTAAACAAGCTCCCGATTTTAAAGGTGTTTATAATGTCCACTCTGACTCTGGGAGTATAGATACTCCCGAATCTGTTCCCGGTAGTGTGAACGTGATAAAGGCAGAAACCACCTCAGGGGATATTAATATTTCCAAATAGGAGACCTCTAGATGAATACCTCATCAGAGGCGAAGTTTGGTTCAATGAGTTTAACCTTGTATAATGTAACCATGTGCTCACATGCACAACCACGTTATGGAGTGAAAAGGAGGAGACTGGATGGAACTTAAGAATAAAACAGCCATTATTACAGGAGCCAGCAAAGGAATCGGTAAAGCAATTGCCGAAACTTTAGCTAAGGAAGGCGTTAACCTGGGATTAATCTCACGAACATTGACTGACCTGCAAAAGCTGCAGGATTCGCTGGGGAGTACATACGGTGTGAAAGTGGTGAGTGCTGTTGCAGATATATCGGATCGCGCACAGGCCGCTGCCGCTGTAGCTTCACTGGAACACGAGTTGGGCGCTGTCGATATTTTGATCAACAATGCAGGCATTGCTACCTTTGGCACAGTCGCAGATATGGACCCCGAAGAGTGGGAACGTATTATTCGCGTAAACCTGATGGGAACCTACTATGTCACACATGCTGCTCTTCCAAGCATGCTGGCACAAAAAAGCGGAAACATTATTAATATTTCCTCGACGGCAGGAGAACGAGGTTTTGCAACAGGCTCGGCATATTGCGCATCCAAATTTGCTTTGATGGGCTTCACGGAAGCACTGATGCAGGAAGTTCGCAAATCTAACATTCGCGTTACCGCGCTGACTCCAAGCACTGTCAATACAGAACTGGCGGCAAATGCAGGATTGCCTATTGGTGATGAAGATCGCATGCTTCAACCGCAAGATTTGGCCGATCTGACATTAGCCGCATTGAAACTGCCTCCACGGGTTCAATTAAAAGTAGCCGGTATTTGGACAACCAACCCACAGTAATTCGACACGACATCTTAGATTCATTGGCTGTACAATGCTCCGGCAGACGTAATTGTTCGTCATGCCGGAGCTTTTTTTTCAGCAGAGCTATACCAAAACAAACTGTAATATAAGCGCTTTGTACTTCCAGCATATATACATACAATTCCTACAACTATAAGCGCATTTCAGGAAAGGGGAAAAATGATGAAGAACACAGGAATGACACGGCCATTAGACCATTTAGGCCGCATTGTGCTGCCCAAGGAGCTGCGCAATTCTATGAATATTAATATTGGAGATGCCCTCGATTTTTTTATTACCCCAGAGGGACTGATGATTCGCAAGTATACGGGGGTTTCTTGCTATTTTTGTGGTGCCGTAGATCATTTGAGCTATTTTAGGGATCATCTGATATGTAAAAGTTGTATTGAAAATCTGAAGAGCGATAATCCTTCCAGTCATTTGAGTGAATCCCGTCCTGTCCAGCCCAAGAAAAGAAGGAGTTACAGAAATCAGAATGATCTCCTGAATAAACTAAAACAACTCATGCAGGAGCATCCTAATGTATCTCAAAAAGAATTAGCCGAAATGCTCGAACTATCCCAGGGACGCGTGTCACAGCTTAAAAAGCTACTCCTTTAGATAATCCTGCCGATCCGTCTGTTATTATCAACAAAAAAAGAGCCTGACGGCTCTCGGATCATCATCGTTACGCAATGTCAGAATGCTCCATAACCGGGACTCGATAGGCCAGCAAGGACTCGTCTATTACGGCAGAAATAAACGTTGCTTCTATTTCAGGCACCAATCTAAGCGCATAATTCCATGCGTTTTCTTCAATTTGCAGCGCAAGTCGTTGCCGGGTCCCTATCCCGCTCTCTTGCTCCAAAGCATCGGAGAGGTCCACTAATTCCGTATCGGCGGCGTGCCCGATCTCATGTGCAAGCACAACCGTAAAATACTCCTCAACTCGATCAACGCTGCCGAACATTTGTAAACACTGTGTTTCAATAACGTCCGTATACATGGTAATAGCGTGAGCATTCATGGCATATTTGCCCCCAATCAGCCTTCCACCAGGAAAACGTTTCTCCAGCTTAACTGTCACACCTATAGCAGCCCGTTCCAAAAGCTCAGCGACAACGCGCTCTGCCTGATATCTTTCCAACTTAGCTTCGCTCCTCAAACCAGGATATATAAAGTTATATTTACTTTAAACTTATGAAATCATGGATGTGTTCATACCATACACAGTACGATATTATACCTTTTTACAAAGGAGAATACCATGTCAGAAGATTATTATATAGGCTGGGGAACGCTTGCCCTGATTAATGCCGGCTTGGCACAGTCCAAAAATCGGAGCGGGCTAAACTGGTTTCTGCTCTCCCTATTAATAGGGCCACTGGCTACCCTTTTTATCGTTGCATGGGATAAGCTGGAATCCTAATCCAGCCATTAGGTCATTCCCATCATTATCCGGAATGAAAAGGGCAACCTTGGCGCTTCTGCTGAAGCACTGCATCTGATGCTGTATTAGCCTGTCTCGACATATACGGCTTCTCTTGAACTCCGAAATTCGGCTTCACAAGCCGATTATCGTAGGAACTATGAAAAATATGCGTTGTCGCCGGGGATAGCGGAGGGATCAGCCATGTCCAATTGCCTGTCAGTGCGCGCCCAGCCTTGGCCTCCCGTTCCTCAAACAGCTTGAATTGTGCCGCTGCGGTATGGTGGTCGACAATGCTGACTCCCGCTTTTTTAAAAGAATGCAGCACAGCAATATTCAATTCCACCAGCGCCCGATCACGCCAAAGCGTTGTTTCACTCGTCGTATCCAGCCCCATCAGCTTAGCCACCTGTGGCAACATATTATAGCGGAAGGTATCCGCAAAATTACGGGCGCCGATTTCTGTTCCCATATACCAGCCGTTAAAGGGAGCCGCCGTATAGATGATACCGCCAATCTCCAGCGTCATGTCCGAAATCATAGGCACGGCATACCAACGTAATCCCAAGGAAGCGAAACCCGAAAGTTCTGGATGCTCAATGGCTACCTCCATCACCAAATGCTCAGGAATATCAAATAGCTCGGGAGGCCGCCCGCCTGCTTCCACAACCAGTGGCAAAATATCAAAAGGAGTCATCGCTCCTTGCCAGCCCATATCTTTACAAGCATTGGTAAAATCCACCGAGATCGGGTCCCCGATGATCCCTTGATCGGTTTCATATCCAGCGTAACGAATGAGTTGATGGTTCCAGATGCGGATATTCGGCCGCCCCGGCTTGGAGGCGCGAAATACAGTAAGCGTTGGCTTAATTTTACCGCCATTCGTTCCTATGCGCATATGCTCCAGGAGCTCGCAGACCACCTCCGTCGCATCTGACGCGCCCCGCGCATCCCTGACCAAAAGCTTGTCCCAAAATAAGCGCCCGATGCAACGATTGCTATTGCGCCAAGCCATGAGTGCTCCGTGCTCCAGCTCTTCGTACGTATGATCATACGTTCCAGTTGTCTCTATGTCGTGACGAATATGAAGAAGCCGGGCTTCCGCTTCATCGCGGCTTCGGCCCAGCTCCTCATAACATGTATATATAAACTGCTCCGCTTCATGCAAAAGCTGTTGTTTCACTTCCATAACACACACCCCATCCCGGCAACTCTATGACTCAAGAGCCTGTGGTCTTCCACGCCTTCACGTTATTATACTCCAGTGGCAGAGTGGAACCAACGGGATGTGTATCTTGTTCACCTGATCTCCATATACGTGGAAATATATCCCAATATCTTATCCCAAATACGCACTCAGCATCCAGATATGTTTATCCATTGCTTCTCTCAAGCCGTTAAGAAGATCCTCTGTCGCTTTATCCTGTGCTGCTTCCGCTGCTTCCATCCCATTAGCCAGTTCAACAGTGATGGTTTTAAAATCAGCAACAACGGACTTCACCATATCGTCAGCTGTCTGCTCACCTGCGGACTCCTGAATAGCTGAAAGTTGCAAATGCTCCTTCAAGGTCGCAGCCGGACGGCCACCAATAGCCAACAAACGTTCAGCAATCGTATCTAGATTAGCTGTTGCTTCATTGTAAAGTTCTTCAAATTTAGCATGCAGTGTGAAGAATTTAGGTCCTTTCACATACCAGTGAAAATAATGCAATTTCGTGTACAATACAGACCAGGTAGCTACCTGACGATTCAATGCCTTGTGCAATTCTTGAATGGCCTCTTGTGTAGGTGCGTTCGTATGATTTAATGTACTCATGTTAAAATCCCCTCTCGTTTTCATTCAAAATATAGTTGGTGTAAAGCTTGGATACTCGTTAACAGTAGTGTCTGATTTTCTTCAAAATCCCATGCGTGAATCCAATAAATATTTATTAATTAATTTAGACTTAATCTAAATCCTGTTTTAATTATAACACTGTGTCGATGTTTTTCAAGTCTTTATTCGGTTTTAATCATGAAGATTACGTGAATTGATTGTAAATCAAACTCTATATGCAATAGGACATCCACAATCAAGACTTATTTATCTTTTATACATAGGTTACATCAATAGGAGTAAAGAAGATGTTAATTTTGTCTGCTAAAGTATCTGTATTGTAGACAAAGTCCAAAGTCCATAACCTACTACCTCATACCTAGCCACGACAAAAAAGAGCCGGCCCGTAAGAGGGTCGGCTCTTTTATTATTCTTGCATCTCTGAAGGTTCCACGATTAAGGATACAACCTTGCCAGCATTTACATCAATCAGACCATGATCGGTAATTTTCAGGGCCGGGCTGACCGGCAAAGAATGCGTACTCAGCGACATGATTGGATTGTAATGGCGGTAACCCAGCGACAACAAGGCTGAACGCAGCTCCTTCACATGGGCTGCAACCATTTCCAGCGGTCCTTCTGTTAAAATCCCGCCTACGGTTAACGGCAAATGGGACAGCACCTTGCCATTTTCAACTACGCAAAAGCCACCTTGGCTGGATAAAACCGTATTCGCAGCCAATATCATATCTTGCTTGTTATGCCCTACGACCAGCAAGTTATGGTTATCGTGCGAATAGGTGGTTGCCACTGCCCCACGTTTAATCGTATCTCCCCCGATCAAACCGTAAGCACGGTTGCCATTCTTTCCATACCGTTCAAACGTAGCGATGAGTCCATGTTCACCATGTTCCCATACCAGTTCACCCTGCTCCACATGTGCAGGTGCAATCCGTTCGCTCGTAAAAGTTGAGCCATCCTTGACCATCATAATACGACATTGATGTGTGCCATCAGCTACATCCATCTTTACCGTAAAATCCTGCTCCGTGAGCGGATTGAGCTTCACACTTTGATAAAAATGGGCGGGGAAGCGGCTTTTTATCGGTGCTTGATGGTATTCCTCGAACTTATCGAATACCTTGAGTCCGTCCTTATAGACTTGCTCCACATCAAACTGACCAAGATCGGATAGCAGTACAAAGTCAGCTATTTTTCCCGGTGCAATTGTTCCGCGGTCATGCATTCGCATCCGTGCAGCAGGAGTAAACGTAGCTGCATAAATGGCATCCTCAGGCTTCATGCCCATTCCGATAGCTTTACTTACAATATGGTTCAGATGCCCTCGTTCTACGAAAGAGTCTGGCATCACATCATCCGTTACGAAGCAAAAATGTTGTGCCACATCTTCCTGAATAAGATAGTCCATCACTTCAGGGGTCATCGATTTTTCCTGGATTTCAATAAACATTCCGGCAGCCATTCGCGCCTTCATACCTTCAATACTTTGGTGAGTATGGTCCGAGCCTATTCCCGCATAGATCAACTGATGCAGGTCCAGATCAAGCAGCTGCGGCGTATGGCCTTCAATGATCAGCTCCGGGTAATGCTCACGAACATGGCGTAAGATGCGATTCGTCTTGCTTTCCGGATCACGAATGACATCCACATAGTTCATAATTTCACCCAGGCAGATCATTTCGCCGGTTTGCAGTAGCGCATCAATCTCGGGAATACCGATCTCGCCTCCTGAGGTTTCGAGCGGCGTTGCCGGGACAGAGCTTGGAATACCGTAGAACATATCAGCCACGCAATCTTTGCTGGCTTCCATCATTTCCTGAATGCCTTCCAATCCGAAAACATTCGCCATTTCGTGCGGTTCCGGTACAATCGTCGTTACCCCATTGCGAATCAGCCCATAGGAAAAGGTTGCCGGTGTCACCATTGTGCTTTCGATATGCAAATGGATGTCAATCAGGCCGGGAATCATATATTTCCCATGCCCCTCTACAATCTCAGCCACCTCAAAAGACTCCAGACCACGCTGACCGATATACATAAACTTACCGCCAAGTATAGCTACATTACCTTCTTCGAACGTCTTGTAGTAACTGTTATACACCTTAACTTGTAAAATCATTTTGTCTGCACGCATGATGTATCTCCTTCATCGAACCCGCTGATTATTGGACCAGCACCATTTTATCTGCCGGAAAATGCAGGGTAACCCGCTGACCACTCAGGTAAGGCGTATCCATTTCCTGATTAGCCGTAAAGTTGCCTTTCGCCGTTTCTACCACATACTGATAGCTACGCCCCAGGTAAGTACTTACCTTAATAATACCGGGAAGCTCATTTTCCCCTGTCTCGTTGCCTTCTGTTCGAATGACCAAATCATCCGGGCGAATAGCGCCCTGACGAGCACCCGGCTGAGCAGTACCCTGATTACGCGCTACGCCGAACGAAAGATCGCCTGTATTCAGTCGAATACAATCCCCTTCTTCAGTACGCTCGTCAAAACTCAGAAAATTATTAAACCCAATAAAACGGGCGACAAATTCGGTCGTCGGATATTTAAAAATGGTCGATGGAGCATCTAATTGTTCGATGTTCCCCTTATTCATAATCGCAACCTGGTCAGAAATCGAAAAACATTCCTCCTGATCATGCGATACATATACGGTAGTGATGCCCAGTTCCTGTTGAATACGGCGGATTTCCACACGCATATTTACACGCAGGTTAGCATCCAAGTTACTCAGAGGTTCATCAAACAACAGCAGATCGGGTTCAATCACAAGCGCTCGCGCAATCGCAACACGTTGACGCTGTCCGCCTGACAATTCACCGGGGAAACGTTTTTCAAATCCCCCCAGGCTAACCGTATCCAGCATGGTCATAACGCGGCGCTTTACATCATCTTCCTTTACCTTGCGTAACCGCAGACCAAATGCAACATTATCAAAAACGGACAAATGCGGGAAGAGTGCATAACTTTGGAATACAAAGCCGAAGTTCCGTTTATTTACCGGAACCCGAGTATAATCCTTATCGCCAAACAAAAATGTTCCTTGTTTAGCTTCGAGAAATCCTGCAATGAGACGAAGTGTGGTCGTTTTGCCACAACCACTCGGTCCGAGCAGCGAGAGCAATTGCCCCCGTTCGAGCTGCAAATCGAAATCCTGCAAGATCAGTTGGTTGTCATAAGCGACCGATACGCGATCCAGAGTAAGCAGTGCCATAAGGTTGAAGCCTCCATTACCTTTTAGTGAAGTAAGACAATCCCATCAGTCGTTCAATCAAGAACATCAGGATACCGGTCAAAATCATCAGCATAACCGAAATCGCCGCAATCGTCGGGTCAAAATAATTTTCGACGTAAGTCAGCATTTGAATGGGCAGGGTGCTGAAGCCCGGTCCTGTCATAAAGACGGAAATGTCGACATTGTTGAATGATTCCAGAAAGGCAATCAGGATAGCCGCAATAATACCTGAGCGGATGTTGGGCAGAACCACCTTGAAAAAGGTTTCCAGCCGTCCAGCCCCCAAACTAAGCGCTGCTTCCTCAATCGCAAAATCAAAGTTAGACAAACTGGATGCAATGACTCTAATAATGAACGGCAGCATAATCACCGTATGTCCGATCAATAGTCCAGCATATACTGGTAAATGGTAAACAATGATCAGATAGCGCAGCAGTGTAAAACCAAGAACAATACCCGGTATAAGCAACGGGGAAAGGAACAAAGCATTCAGCGCATCCTTCCCGCGAAACGAAAAACGACTAAGTGCATAGGCGGCAGGCATACCGATCAACAGTGCCAAGATGTTGCCTAGCAGAGAAACGACAATGGACGTTTTGAACGTGGACATAAACAAATCCACTTCAAAAATATTTTCATACCAGCGCAAAGAAAAGCCCTGCGGAGGAAATTTTAACACCGTGCCCGGCTCGAAAGAAGTGACCGATATGATCAACAGCGGACCGAGCAGAAAGATGAAGACCAGCAGGCTAAAGAAGCCTAGTCCGTAATGTTTCTCCCGCATATCCACCTACCCCTTCGGATTGAGTTTATGGGCCGCCTTATTTAAGAGACCGACCACGATAAATGTAATAACAATCATAATTGTTGCAATAACAGAAGCTAAAAACCAGTCGTTTAGCGTCATCGCGTTCTGATACAAAAATGTAGCGATAACCCGCTGTTTTCCTCCAAGTAGTGCTGGTGTCGTATATGCAGTCAGACTGCCCACGAAAACGAGAATGCTTCCAATGATCAGGCCCGGCACAGACAGCGGAAATACGATTTTACGAAATGCGCTAAATCTGGAGGCCCCGAGGCTCTGAGCAGCATGAACAAGATCACCGTCGATATTTTCGAGTACACCAATCAGTGAAATAATCATCAGCGGTAAAAACAAATGAACCAGACCAATAATCATCGCTGCCGGAGTATACAAAATATTCAGCGGCTCATCCACGAGTCCTAAACCGATGAGCACGTTATTTAACAGCCCCTTGCGACCCAGAATGACCATCCAACTGAATGACCGCACCACCGGACTCGTCAACAAGGGGAAGATAGCCAGCGCTAGCAAAATCCCTTTACGACGCGGGGCCTTTTGCGAAATATAATAAGCCGTCGGGAAGCCGAGTAATACGCACACAAGTGTCGTTACGACACTGACTTCCAGCGTAGTCAGCAATATTTTCAGAAAATAAGGGTCCTTGAAGAAATGGAGATAGCCTTCTAGGGTGAATGAGCTGTTCTGTACGAAGGTCGAACCGATCGTCAACACAATCGGAATGACCATGAACACCGCCAGAAAGAGCAGACCTGGCAGCAGCAGCCAATACAAGTATGTTTTCTTCATGGGTAGCTCCTTGCGGTTATCAAAATGTTATTCCTTATTCAGCACCTGGATAAACAGCTCCAGAAAAGCTTCGCTGTCCACCTGTTCGCACACATTCATATTAGGGCTATGATTGAGGCGGTTCTGTACATCGCCCACTGTTTGTCCATCACATATGCGACTCGAGGTTTCCACGTCGACATACAACAGCGAGGTATTTACTAACCTCGAATTCAACGCGACACCCACGGCAAGCGGGTCATGAAGCGCACACGCTTTTACCCCGTTGCGTTCTTCATAACGCTTGGTATAAACGGCCGTGCTTTCAGCTACATAATTACGAATTGCTGGGCGGGTCAGACGAGCAATATGATCCGCAGTCAGCAGAGCCTTCCGTGTTACATCCAGTCCCACCTGTATCAACCGGCCAAATCCTGCATGAAATACGATTCGTGCGGCTTCAGGATCAGCATACATGTTGTACTCCGCTACAGGTGTAATATTGCCGCACCCGTGAATAACACCGCCCATAAAAATGACCTCATGGACGTGATCCGTCAGTTCGGGACACTTCAGCAGCGCCAGTGCCAAATTGGTGAGCGGCCCGGTGCAAATGAGCGTCACTTCCCCCCGGTGAGCCATCACGGTATCAATGATGATATCCGGTGCAAAACCTTCGGACGCAGACATGGCTGGTACTACTCCACTCAATGCACCTCCAATGCCGTCTTCTCCATGGACACGGTGCTCGTGCAGACCTTTACGTATTAAGGGAGCCTCTGCCCCCCGATAAACCGGAATATCCGGTCTATCCAAAAGGTCGAGGATTTTGCATGTGTTCAATGTTGCTTGTTTAAGTGAAACATTACCGCATACTGTAGTAATCGCTTGAATATCCAGCTGACCACTTTTGGCCGCTAGTAAAATACCCAACGCATCATCAATACCCGTATCTACATCTAGTATGACCTTTTTCATTATTGTGCAACTTCCCGGTTCCAGCGATCTGTCCATGCCTTGATATGATCGTTAACGAACTTCATATCCAGCTTGGTCAGCTTGTTCACTACATCCGCACCGTACGTAATTCCCTCTGTATCCGCACCAGATAGTACCACCTGCGTATTCACCGGGGAATCAACCTTTGCCTTGGCGGATTTTTCTTGAACTTCCTTGCTCAGCTGCCAGTTGATAAATTCCTCAGCCAGCTCCTTCTGGTCGGAGCCTTTCACTACATTAATCGTGTTCATTACTGCGTAAGCACCTTCATTAGGAGCTACAAATTTCGCTCCTGGCACAGCCGCCTGCAAATCTTTGAAGTACATTTCCATGATCGGACCGCCCGCAATTTCTTGTTGACTAAACATGTTCACGAACTCGGACGTTTTACTATAAAACTTAACGATATTCGGACTCAGCTCTTTCAGTTTTCCGAAGGCTTGGTCTTCATTAAACTCCTTACTACCCGCTACTTTGGAGGCTGCATCTACCATCATTGGTCCGGCAGTCGCCGTAATGTTCGGCAGAGTCACGTTTCCTTTGAACTCACTGCCCCACAGGTCAGCCCAAGAGGTCACATTCTTTTTCACCAGCTCCGGATTATAGGCAATACCGAGACGCCCAACTGTATAAGCAGGACCATACTCCTCACCCAGCGGTGCTTTGGCAATGTCATAAATTTGGTTCAGGTTCGGCACCTTGCTGCGATCCAGCTTCTCAAACAATCCCTGTTGAATTCCCTGTTGAGCATAATAATCAGACAGATAAATCAGATCGACGTCTGTACTACCTTGACTGATTTTGTTCAGCCGTTCTGCGTTATTTCCAATTTCGACTACGATGTCAACGTTATGTTCCTTTTCAAAAGGCTCGTACACTTCTTTGTTAAAAAAGTCCTCGGAAAAGCCCCATGTTGAAATAACTAGTTTCTTTTTCCCATCAGCTGAGCCATCTTTTCCATCTGTCTGCCCGCCAGTAGCATTGCTGCCGCAACCTGCCAGTACCACAGATGCCAAGGTCACAGCCATAAATCCTTTAAACCATTTTTTCATATGAAACTCCCCCTGTTTTTTTATTCTGCACACCTTATGACACAAAAAAGAAAAGTACTCTTGTAAAACAAGAATACTTTTCTTCGTAAACAAAGAATAAGTTGATCCCGCTGCGCGTTATAACAGGTTCTCCCCTCAGATAGATCCGAAGCGAAAAGCCGAATATCCAATTTTATTAGGATTCTTTCAGTATGATGTTCGTAATTGCCCACTGCGTTGCTGCATCATAATCGCGCAGTAAAGCTTCTATATCGAGCTCCATATCCTCAATCAGCTTCTCGCGAAGTCTCTTCTTGTACAGCATGGACATTCGGAAATCCACTTCCAGCTTCAAGCCGGGGGCTTCCACTTCCAATGCCGCCGAGCGTGGAGAACGCCGGTGCTTCGCCACAAAGGTAACAATGTTGTTCTCAACGGTGGCCCGCAGCAGCGTGGTCCCGAAGCCGAACAGTTCCTTTGAAACTTCATTGTAAATCTGGCACATCCGCTTCTTGCTTTCGTTACTGTCGAGCAGCGTCAATGAACCCACCCTCATCAGCATATTACGTACAATCAATCTTTCAACACGATAGATTATACATAAATATACGATAAATAGCAAACAAAAATCCCTAATCTAATAACATATGATGCGAAAAAGCGAACAATATGTCGAACTTTGTAGCTTTTCAACATTTTTACACTTTTTCGTCTAACCCTTAAGTTTCCGAACACTGCTATATTCCCCGCAGGAAAATTAAAGTAGACTACAAAGTCGTTATCGTTACCACTCTGGGAGAATATTTTTTTCTTCTACTATATATGTAGTTTTATTTAAACGCATTTAACCATACCCCGCGGGAGTCCCCTAGCGGTTGTGCGGTTTTTTATGTTATGTAGCTGACTTAATGGTTGAGCTCTACATCACCATTGTGCAGCCCGTTTGCGTCTCTCCTCACGCCGATCAGCTTCTTCCATTTTCCGAATATAACGTTTCAACTGCTCTTTATGATCGTCCAATTCCTGTATTCGTACAGTTGTGCCTTGGAGAAACGTCTCCATTTTACGTGTTAATTCAGCAGCCGATTCGCCCCTCCAGTCTTGCAGACGACCATATATATTTCTCATCTGCTGCTCCTGATGCTGAAGTCTTTGCTTTAGCTGTTCGCATTGCTGTACAGCCCTTCGCAGATCCCCCAGACTCAAAGATATTCTGCCCATCTCTTTTGCCCCCTATTGTGTTCTTACAGCTGATCTTTTACTGATCCACCATCGTGAATTCCTGACCCTTGCGATCTATATATTCTGCTATCTCCGTAATTGATTCCTGATACCAGCGATTAATCCGATCTAGCGTTGCCGTTGCACTATGCGCAATTGGGGTCAAAGACTGACTTTCACTTGTCCCGATATGAGCCTGAAATAACTGGATGGATGCTCGGGTATCGCTAGAGAACCCTTGCAGGCTGGAACGCATCTGGTTAGCCGCATGCTTTAGCTCCTCAGGTGTTAATTGAATTGTGCCCCCATTTTTGTTGCCCACAAAATATGCCCCACCATGGGTGCGACCATTTTGCTGTCCTTCTCCCATCAGATTCACTCCCAGTGTAGTAGCAGCAAACTGCCCGAAAGCACCCATTTGTCCACCGTAGCGTTCAACCAGGTCGCCCATGACTTCCTTGAGTTCTGCTCGCGCAGCCAGCATTTGCTCGTACGCCTGCACCCGTGGATTGCCTTCCACCAATTGACCGTCCATGGTGTACAGTGGATTGCTAATATTGCCATTTTCATCAAACGTAAAGTTTCCCATGCTATGAGTGTTCTCTCCACCTAATACAGAATTATAGAATTTGGTGAATGCATCTTGCTGCATCATAGGCAGCGTAACCGGGACAAAAACAATTGGGGACCATTGAGGACCAAAAATAAGATCTCTTAATTCATTATTTTTTTTAAGTGGAACTGAAACAGGAATAGTAAACTTGGCCGCATTGGCAGTCTTATAATCACTCCCAATATGATACGTTTCCCCCACATGTTGATTAGCTTTAGTAGCTCCCCCACCAACGCTATCTCCGGGATGGGCAAAAGCCACATTAGTCTTCTTGAATTCTCCTGCTTTCACCCTCTTTTGAAGATCTTCAGGCAATAAATGTACAATACCCGGAGCAGCAAAACTCACGGATGATAAACCATTTTTCACTGCAATATATTCTGCTTCTGCACCGCCTAAAGAATGGCCTGTCGTAGAAATTTCGGAAGCGGGGTACTTCTTCTTCACTTCGTCATACAGTGTTTGGGCTTTTGTAAACTGATTATCTTGATACTGGGCTTCATAATGTTGAAATGAGCTTTGTACCTGTGGGGGGAGCTTTTTTATCTCTTCTTGATTATTGGCATAATAATCGTGAACTTGATTTAAAGTTTTTGCTCGTCCGCCCACAACATCGCTAATGTCCGTTCCTATGTCCATCGCTCTACTCCATATTGGTCTTCCCCCTGGTTCAGTTCCCCTATATCCTATAATCACCTGATTGCTATTCTCATTGTGAAAAACGGTCGCATCAAATCCAGAACCGTTCGTGTCATGTAATAGTTTCTCGTCTAAATCAACAACCTTCCAACCGGGAATATCTTCATTTTTATAAGTCTTTGGATCAATATCCAATAGGTAAGCCTCATCTGCTATCTTCCAGTATGTTTTTTCGCTAATATACTGCAACTATTACCCCACCTTGTCTAATCACCTAATATATTATAAAGTTAGAAAAAGTTGATACTTTCAAAAAAGGAGCATCAAAAATTGAAAAAGAAAAAAATTTGGGTTACTGCTCTTATCTTATTCTTCATCCTAGTAGGAGCTCTCTATTACATGCAGTACGCATCAAATGTAAAAAAAGAAGAAGCCGTTAGAGCAGGTATACCTATTGGAAAAGAGTACATCCAAAAATACTATAGGGCTGATTTCATATTTAAGAGTTATGACTATATAGGGAGCTATGTTAATAATACGGTTCATCTAATCGGCTATATAAAAGGGCATGAAGGTCAATCGATATCTATTGCTTACGATTTTGAAAAAAAAGAAGTGCTTAGTGTAACCGGACCGGATTGGTTCATTGACAGTCGATACCCTAAAAAGAATGTTCCACCATTTTAAAAATCAAGATTTGTATGCAAAAAAAAGCATATATGATTCATTCCAGTTCAAGAATATATTTTTCCAATCTAAGGAAGTGAAATCATTATAATACTTCCTGTTTACTTGCGGTATAGTTGAAGGTGAAAATAAGTATAAAGTCGTTGGTTACTGCATTTCTGGTCGTGGTTCATACCTAATAACGATTAGGACTTTGTAACTGGATGTTAGAAGAAATTTGCGTATATGAACATAATTTTTAGAGGTTGTATTGAGCTAATCCTTATATTGGCTATAATGATCTATTCTATTATTAACAAACAAAGCAATAATGTTCCTGGGTATATAAAAGGGGATAATAAGGAGAAGAATACAACTTGAAGAAGAAAAAGGTTTGGGGAAGCATCCTTATATTACTTTCCATCCTTGTCGGAATCTTTTGTTACATGCAATATACAGCAAATACAGAAAAAGAAGCATACGTTCAATCTGGCATACCCATCGGAAAAGAATACATTAAGAAGTATTATAATGCCGATTTTATTTACCAAAATAACGAGTTTATTGGCAGTTACGTTAACTCTACCGTTTATCTCCGTGGCTATATAAAAGGGCATGAGGGTCAGATAATCTCACTAAATTACGACTATAAGAAAAAAAAGGTACTCTACGTAACTGGACCGGATTGGTTCATCGATAGTCAGGATCCCAAGAAGGACGTATCTGTTCCATAAAATAAGATTCGCTTTATTCAGTAAATAAGTTCACTCTTCCATTCTCAGGAAGCAATATCATTATAATGTATTATATTTATTTCGAGTATCAATCGGAACAGAAATGAGGACAAAGTCGGAGAGGATTGTATTTTGGTGATAGTTCTTACCTAATAACGTTTAGGACTTTATAGCTGTATGTTAGGAGAAGATTACGTAAATGAACATACCTTTTAAGTTGTGTCTAATATTTCTATGACGCCGCTTATTCTGACAGGATTCGGTTTCTCAGTACCTCAAGAAAAAGAGTTATAGATGTCGCAACTCCCATCGGCATCAACCTTATCCACTACAAACTACGCTATATTAGAGGTCACGGGAACAGCAAAATTACCATTCACTACACTTATTAAACTAATGAAGTGATCAAGGTTTCTGGACCGGGTTGGTTTGTTATTGGTTTATTAATAGTAGGGTTATAGATGAGGATGCTCCTTATTCCTAAGAAAGCGTGTAGCATATTCACTCCAATTCTAAGGAGATTAATTCAACTTGAAAAAGAAACAATTATGGCTTTTTGTCTTTATATTACTTGTCATTCTGGTAGGAGTTTTCTATTACATGCAGTACGCATCGAATGCCAAAAAGGAAGAAATCGTTCGGACAGGCATACCTATTGGAAAAGAGTACATTAAGGAATACTATAGGGCAGATTTCATATTTAAGAGTTATGACTATATAGGTAGCTATGTTAATAACACGATTTATCTAATCGGCTATATAAAAGGACATGAAGATCACTCGATATCCATCGCTTACGATTTTGAAAAAAAAGAAGTCCTAGATGTATTAGGACCTGCTTGGTTCATCGATAGTAGGAATCCTAAAAAGAATTAGAATATTGAACCATGATTGCAGAAAAGGCCCCTTAGGGGCCTCTTCCAGTCGTCGTTAGTCATATTTAGCGCTCTTCACCTTTGGTGCTATGCTTAGTTACATGAATAAAAGGATATTCTCCTTTGCTAATTTTACGTTTCCATTCTTGAATCATATCTTCTTGGGTAGGCGGTTTCTCATTCACGATTGCTCCTGTAGTTACTTTAGCCATATTCTTTACCCTCTCACGATGGATTAGTTATTGCGTCTTTATCTTTTCTCCAGTCATTTTGATGTTACCATCCATTTCTACCAAACTCGTTTTACATTTTAAACCGATAGCATCCTTCGCGGTGACCTGAATTGTGTTCCCCGCATTGAATACCAAATTTCCATCAGCCTTAACACGGATGTCCTTTTTACTCCGCAATTCGATGCCGTGGTCATCCAACAGTCGAATCACCACTTCATCGTCGTTCCCCGTGATTAAAATTTCATTTTTCTCAAAAATAATAGCTTTGCGGTACTTGGTCATAAAGATCTTCGTGGACGGGTCCTGAATAAAGTCGCCCCCTTTGGATCTCTTGCGGATCGAGTGAGTTACAATGGCGTCCTTTTCTTTAGCGGTCGGAAAGTAAATGTCTACAAAATCAAATAGCTCCGGCATGCAGTACCATCCTGTATTCCCTTCCGATGTATAAAATGTAGCCGTTGGGAAAGCGTAGGTTTCCTTGACATTCGGCTTGACCTTATCCATTTCATAAAAGAAAACCTTCACATGATCCTGCTCGATTCCAATAACCTTCGATTTTAACGAGATACCACGAATGCTTTCATTTACAATCAAATCCTGTTTCATTCCATCCGCTGTAGTCAGCACATATTCATGCCACAAAGCACTATGTCGTATAAACGCAACAGACTGCAGGACGTATAAAGCTTTCCCTTTAAATTTAACCTCCGCCCCAATTTGCAGCAGGACATCTCTAGCCCCTGTCGTTTGCACTTTATAATATAAAAGATTGTCATCCTTGCTGGCTCCTGGTTTGGTTTTTCTGGTCATCGAGTAGTTATATTGCTTTAGCTCCCCTTGATTGACACCATCCGGTAATCCAAAATAAAACTGAGGTTTTTCTCCAATCGGATCAGGTATTAGTCCCCAACCAAGCCGAGACGCTATACGTTTTAGAAACGACCAGTCCGTTTCGTCGAATTGCATCGTAAATTCCTGTAAAAGCTGATCTTTTAAGCGGCTCGTACAATTGGCTTTGGGATAGGATTTGAGTACATGTTCAAGTAATGCCTGCACCTTCATCTTCACATTTTGAAAGGATTGTCTATGAAGCACTTCATCCAGCTGGCTTGTATAGGAGAGGGCCTCGACAACCAAATAGGCTACATTGGACACCAACTTGATTCTGAACTGCGTGACTAATCCCCTAAATAATACACTCTGCTTTTGATCATCATTCACATAAGAAACGACTAACTTCGCCCCTGCCTCCATATGATCTGTGTACTCTTCCATTTGGGCACCCGTTAACACACCTGTCAAAAAGACTTTCACATGCTCATTCATTTTCTGTACAACTTTAACTTTCGGATTTTTAAGAGATAAAACCGTTCCATTATACTTGATGATTGGATATCCCATGTTACCGCTCCTCTATGTCGGTTAGTTTACGTTTATCCGTTGTTTGCTTACGTATTGAATGACATCTTTAATGGTTTGATTATGTCCCTGATCGTTGAGAGCCTGATCTAATGCAGGGAGCGTGGTAAAGGTTTTATTTTTTTTCTGAAAATATATGCTGGCCATAGGGAACTCATCAACTCTACCAGGTCCATGAATCCCGTTGTCAACATTGGCAATGATGATAACATCCTTCAATCCATCCTTATTCACATCCTTGAAGGCCACTGCTTCTACTCCTCCGTAACGTGCAACCCACTCACGGTTCCCGTAGAAATCAGGGAATGGATATAGAATATGTCCTTGGTCATCCAATAGGAAGAAAAAAAATTTACGAAGACCTTCCGGATACCCATATGTGGATACAAACCTTACTTTCCCAAAGCCTTCGAGAGTAGTTTGAAAAGACTGCGACTCTGCAACTTCATATTGGTCAGTATCCAATTTCCCACCACCAACATCGGAAACAGACTGATCCACAACTAAACTTAACTCACTCCATAGTTCCTTATTTTGCTTGATATTATCTGGAATTTGCGCAAGACGAATCTCATACTCTGCATGGTCCCCTACTGCATGAGCCACAGGAATACTAATTCCTAATGAATCACTTGTGAGGTAACTAAATGATTCTATTCCTGCTTCCACAGGCGAACCTTTGGTTACATCCGCATTTGTTAACAATTGAATCAAATCATCTTTTGTGAAATCACCGATTAATCCTTGTTGCTCCGGCTGAACAGCTGTAATCTTCCCGCTTTTTATAAGCTCAATAAAAGGTTTCTCGACCTTTACCAGATCCCTCAACCTTATTCTTGAAGCCTGCTTCATATCCAGGTTCGTCGTATAAAACATATGACTAGGATAGGCTGCGTCCTTCACATAACGAATACCCGTATATTGAACGCTCAAGAATCGTTCACTTTGTCGTTTGATCTCATAATCAATTTCGACATGGACTCCAGAATTGGAATCCGCATAGTTTTGTAATCCTTCTAAAGCATCAGCCTTAAGAATTTTGTTTAAAGATTTCTGCTTTGCAATATCCTTGAGTTTTATAATTTGAGGGTATTTAATCACGATCCCATTTTTTGAATATTCCTCTTGAATGAGTTCATAGCTTTGCCGTTCACTATGAGTATTCAAGGCGGTGCTATATTCGGAATCAATACGGACTTCCCCGCTTTTGGAGAACTCAATGATAAAGTTCTGTTCAGAATCATCACTGTTTATTAAGAAACCATCATCGTGGTCTAAAACTCCGATACTCATGCTATCATGTTGTCGACTCTCGATAATAATAGGCTCATTCATATCCTTGTTCAGTTCCCACGTATCTGGGAGCTTCATCTTACCTACATTTATGCTTTTCTGCGTCCACTTTTGTCCAGACAACTCCCATAAAGCAACGAATACGGGATCTGGATGATATATGGAAACATATCCCCCTAACCACAACTGCATTCCGTGCTCTGAATCTCGAACCACAAAATCTGTAGCCAATTCTGGCCCGCCATCCTCAATCATCTGGGCGTGCACAAGTTGCTTCATACTCCACCACTGAATAAATGTGTATTTATCTCCGATCGTACCTGTCAGCGTTTTAGGTGCTCTATAATTCATAACCCTAACGTTTAGCTGCCCGCTTTTTAACGGAAACGATTTTGTTATCACAGTAAGTTTGTTATCAAACTTTTCTACTAATTCTCCATCCTTCATCTCTACACTTTTTGGCTCGTTTAACAACAAATTAAATTCCTGTGTGAACTCCTCAAGCTTGTTTTGTCTGACATCATAATCCATATTCTCATTGTTGACTATATGAAGTTTTTTCACTAACGTGTCCAGCTTTTTCGAATAGGAAATCGTTTTATCGTCATTTTGGAGAGAAAGCGCATGATTTGTTTCAGTTGCTGGAGAATCCTGTTCCTTCATGCATCCATTTAGCACTACACAGGAAATGAGTAGTAATAGGATGCAAGAAGCTCGCCCGTACTTCAAGTAATTCATGCTGCATATCACACTTTCTACAATTTATCGTTCATCTCTATACTCATAATCTTCCACTTGCCTGACTGCTTTTCTAACGTAAATAGAAGTCCTTGGTTTGATTCCTCTTCTTCTGAGCTACTCTTTACCAAAAACACCCGCTGATTAGCCTCATAAGCAATCTCTTTTACATTCAAGTCTAATCCTGTATAGTCCATAGCGGAAAAATCTATGATATCTTCAAAATGATTTTTCGGGCTTGCTGACAACGCAGTGAATTCCGCCATTTCAGGCAAGTGTATCAAAAAGCGATTCATAAGATAATGATCTTCCAAATAATTTTGGATAATATCTTTAGGAACCGTAGGGTATACAAATTTTTTATCTTTATTTCCATATAATACTTCTGATCTTTCTGGTCCAGTCCTGTCAAATTTCTGATACGTCATGATTGTATGTTGTTGAGTATCCTGAAAACGGTAGTAACTCACATCTTCAAAAACACCATCTTTATTAATGTCCTCTAGCTTCCTGCTTCCTTGCCCTGTTGCTTCTGGATAATTGTAATTCAGATTGTTAATTCGATTATGATCCAAAGCATAAATAGAGAAACCTTCTGCCTCATTCACTTCGCTAGTTGAATATACTACAATAAATTTTTGTTCTGTTTGATCTAATTCCATAATTTTTATGTCTGTATTAAGATGCGCAACTATAATGGGGTCCTCTAATTCACCAATGATATGATAGCCAGCATCCTCACGGACTACAAATATGTTGTCATTTTCCTCTTTTTCTAATCCAAAAGCGAGTACGTATTCCAGCTTTCCATCAAGGTCCAAATCTGCTTTTAATATTTTCTGAAGGTGCTCATCCTTGGGTTGAATCTTCTTTATAAACTCATCCAATGTGTCAGAATCTGTAACCCTAGCACTACTTCTTTTATTCATTGGAGTAACAATATTGCTTTTTTGATCTTGTTTTTGAGCAGCAGGCTCTGGTTTAATCACAGCTTTTTGCTCTATCACTTGAGTGCTAGGTTTGATGGGCTCAACTGCCTGTTTCTTCTCATTCGTAGGCTTTTCAGAACATCCATTCAATAGCAGACTAAATAACAATATTAAAAATAGTATTTTATTTTGTTTTATAAAGTTGATTTCAAAAAACTCCCTTTTTGTATTAATCACTGTACGTTTATTCGTTGTTTGCTTACGTATTGAATGACATTTTGAAGCGTCCGATTGTGGCCTGTTTGATTGATACTCTTATCCAATTCAGGCAAGGTAGTGTATGTGTTGTCCTTTTTCTGAAAGTAGATCCCCGCGACAGGTAGCGTTTCTATTCCGTGTGCATTAACTCCGGTGATATAATCAGCAATAATAACAATATCTGTACGTCCATCCTGATTCAAATCCTTAAAACTTACTGCTTTGATCCTGTCGATCATTCTACCTTTGTTACCATAAAATTCGGGGAATTCGTACAAGATCTTGTTTTCCACATTTTTGTCACTGTTAACTTCCAAAAAAAACTTTGCGTGTATCAGATCATTCGTATCCTCATCTTTTAAAGTGGATATAAACTTTACATCTCCCCATCCATTAAGAGTGGTGGTAAATGATTGTTCCCTTTGAATAGTATATGGTTCTAGATCAGGGTCGGGCTGAGCATCCTCTTCTACATAATCAGCACTACGTTGCTGCTTTACGGATTTCTCCATGTTATATTCGATAAAAATATTATCTACTTTCTCTGTTTTAGTATCCCACTGAATCCTCAAATGTAAGCCATTCTTGGAATAAAGCAGACTCCCATTTGTTACAGTACTCGGTTTGCCATAGAGCTGTAGTACTTTGCCAAGGGTATCACCGATCTTCAAGCCTCTTTTTGTTTTAAACTTGGGATTCTCCAAACTCACGGCTACTAAATAGCTTTCACCATCCACCAGTTCCTCCCCTTCAAATTCGATCTTAGATAGAACTACAAATCGAATTTCTGAATCTTCATAGTTAGGATAAGATAAGTTCCATCTTCGGTAGGTTCCATTCCCACTAATATATCCTCGATTGAAGCTATCGTATCCCTCACTGTAACCCCACTTATGGATAAGTTCTTTAATATCCGTATTCCTATCAATTTTGTGCGACCGATATGATATTGTGAAGTCCTCATCCTGAAGGGGCTTTGGATCGGCAGATACAACATTTTTGGCTTTGTTTGTTCCTTTCTCTGGATAGTAGCTAGAGCTTTCTTGCTTAGCTTTAGCAGTAGCTGTTTTCCCATTGTTATAAGTATTGATATCTGAAAGACTACATGCGGTTACTCCTAAAGCCAAAAAAATCAATATAATAAAATAACCGTAACTTGGCTTGTACACTTCTTTTCCTCTTTTCGAATTTTAGCTTATCGTTCGCCCGTTACCGTCCACTTTTTAATCTCATTACCACCACTATCTTGAGCATTTCGGAGTGCCTTGAAGGTAATAGCAGGAAGTTTTATACCTTCTGAGCTAGCAATATTTTGAGCTGTGCTTTTACTCACACTTGATAGATATAAGTCATAATTATCGGCCTCTTTATTACTTAGTTTGTTATAAATGGATTTTACATCTTCACCCCATGTACCATGACCAGCATACGGCCCACAATCTACTCTCTTCGAATTCATTCTTACAATCGGAGTTATCCAATTGCAGTATTGATATATATCACCTTTACCTTTAATCCCCTCCAAGTTGTTGTTTTTAACTACAACTTGTCTAAATTCCTCACCATAGTAAATGTATCCCAACATTTTACCAAATATTAAATTATGTGCCTTCACCAAATCCTTTGCATAATTAGTCTCGACACCATGCTGACCATCGGCTGCTCGATTTGTACTACTCGTATTAAAGCTTCCCGTCCCTTCCTGAATAATAATAGCTAACAAAAGACGTGGATCAATCTGAATATGATACGTTTCTTGTATGCTTTTTGTAGCTTCCCACAAACTGTGCAGCTTTTCCTGATTCCATTTTTGTTTAATAAATTTTTTTGAACGCTTTTTGAAATATTTCTCAGCTTCAGAACTACCGTTATACTGGAATTCAGCAGGTATCCATTTTCCAGCCGGAGTCTTTACGTTCGTTTTTGTAGGTTCATCTTTCGATTCGGTGGTAACGGGTACTTCCGGTGGTGCTTTAGTACTCGTATCGATCAAACCTAGCTTCTCGCGAATAGCTCGTCCCGCTTTCTCAGCAGCCAGTCTTTCCCTGATATCTCCGCTTGCCTCCGCAGTCATCCAACGAACAGTTTCTTTTTGCATTTGCTCTTGAGCCCATTTGGGAAACGTAGCTATTTCACGTAATTTGCTTCGCAGCCCCTCTGCCAGCTTTTGCGCTTTACGCATACCAACCTCGTCACCATTGGCTTGAGCAATATACCAATCTTCTTTGTATTTACGCAGCCAGGTCTGGGCCCAGTCGGGGTAATTTAGTTTTTGTTTTTTCTGTTCTGTTGCAAGATCAAATGCCTTTGCCTTCCTGTGCGCATTAGCGGTTGTTAAAGCTTTCAACATAGGGGTTGCACCAAACGTTGGTTCTTTCCATTTCATATGTCTTCTCCTTTGTTAGAAATGCTAGAAGAATCGTATCTCCGACATACAGGTATCGTGATATTTAGTTCCTCGCTCTACGGCCTCAATCGTTATTTTCACGAAAGAGGTATGAATGGGGTTATCAAGAAATTCGTTTCTTATAAAATCATTATCTATCACCCTGGTCTGCCCGTTTGAAAACTCCAGTTTCATTCGTTTAACTCTATTATTTGATTGGAAAGCTTTGGATGACTTGGCTAAACCATTAAAAAGTTCAAACCCCTTCAGTTCTTGCATAGAGCCGAAATCAATTTTGATCCACTCCCCGATCCCGTCTCCTTTAACTCCTTCACACCAGGCTGTACTCGCATCTCCGTCCATGATGTTTTGGGCAGCATAGGAATTTCCTGCTTGGTCTGGAAGTGTAGAAGAGGCAATGATTTTCCGTGCCGGGATACTTTTTCGATATTTCATTAAATCCGTTGTTGTTTGTATCCATTGTGTAGGGGACACGTTATAGCCTATCCTGTGAAATAGATTGGAGTATTTTATAGGCAAACCTGTTTGGATGTTTCGTTGTTGCATTTCACCCTTCGAATTCACATAAGCAACCCTGTGGTTATCTAAAGTTAAAACAGGGTTCTCAGAGAATTCTGCCAACATCCTCTTCTTTCCGTCATCTAAATTCAACATGTACCACTTTTCGTCATCATAAGAACGGTAAACTATCTTATTATTATAAAGCCACTGATAAACCTGCATTGCCTTGGTCACTGTGATTCGTTGAACCTCTTTATTCGCCATCAGATCAAAAATATATAGAGTACCATTATCTTCAATACATAATTTTGAACTATCAGGAGAAAACACACTATATCCAATAGATTCTTCCGAACCAGTATAGTTGGAAATAGATAGTTTTTGAGTGACTCGTCCCTGAATATTGTATTGGAAAAAATCTCCATTATCGGTGTACACACATTTACTTAAATCCGGTGATATTACGACGTATTCCCTATCAGGTATATTAAATTCATACAACTTTTTATATGTGGATAAGTCATAAATAAAAATGGCACTGTAATCTATCATATGTGTATATCTGCTCACTGCTATAGTCCTGCCGTCACTAGAAAATCGCATTATTTCCAGCTCACTTCTAGGGAAATCCTCTTTCTCACTTGCGTACAACCGATCAATAATATCAGTTGTATCAATAAACGTATTGCCTGTAGGATCATCCATATCAACGAGATAGTCCACAGGCATGTTTTCATTTTCCGCTTCAAAGAGCAACCAATTTACAGCCCTTTTTGTTGGAGGAGGTTTCTTGGACTGAGAGACAGAAGCATAAGTTTCATTCCGCTCCTGTCCTACTTTTTGCTCCTCATTCGATTGTATACACCCGCATAGCATGGAAAAGATCATGACCAATAACGTAATTTTACTTATCCATACTGCAGTTTTTTTCCGTTTTCTACTGTTCATCACAATAACTTCAGCTCACCTATACATGTATTTGGGAAGTCCGCGCCTTTTTTCACTTCCAGGATGGTAATCTTAACGAAAGAAGTCCGTATAGGTTCATCAAATTTGAAACGTGCCTCACTGCCCTCAAACACTTCAGATTGCCCATTCGAAAAATCAAGTTTCATTTTTTTGATTTTACTTACGTCTAAATACTTATTATTAACCCACATGAAGTTATCGGTTATATCTATACCTCTCACCTCTTGAGTTGAACCCAAATCTATAGTTACCGTTTCCCCTACTCCGCCCCCCTTGGTTCCTTCACACCAAGAGGTTGAATAATTTCCATCCGTTAAATTGTCCACATTAAAAGAACGAATACCCTGATCAGGTAGCGTAGAAGAGGCAGTAATTCTTTTCACTTTAACCTTGTTGCTATACTTCATATAATTGGTTTTTGCTTCGATCCACTGTATTGGAGCCGTGCTTATTCCTTGGTTTTTAGTAAAAGAGGATATATCCTCCTTTCTTCCATCGCTCAGATGAACCAGATACATTTTTGATGCTTCGTATTCTGCGGACAGCGCCAATTTTTGATCAGGGGATAGTATAAATGGTGCCGTACTTTTAGTTATCCACCTTTTTTCTCCGCTCTCTATATCAAATGAATAGACATCTTTTGTGTAATTGTCGTCCTCTTCAGAAATTGTATAAATTAATTTATCTTCTTGATCCCATTGCAAAAGCGAAACCATAGACCCTGTAAGTAAACGTTTTACTCCACTAATACCGGACAGATTCAGCATAATGATGCCTGGTTGGTCATTTTCCTCAAAACAGAATCTAGTGCCATCTGGAGAAAATAATCCTGAACTAATGATACCTAAATCTATTTTACGTTTCCCAATGTCTATTTTTGTCGTTTTCCTCTTTACTGCATCATATAAATACACTTGCCCATTCAACTCATAAAGATATTTATTTAAATCAGGAGAGACTACAGGGTAAGACGTTGAAGGCAGTTCAAACTCGGACTCTTTTTTTCCTGAGTTCAGATCATATACCTCAAGAATGTGTTTTTCGTCCCCTTCTTCCACATCAGAGATTGTCCTTACGATCGCCATTCGACTTCCATCATTTGATACTCTACTGACAGTTACTTGGGAGCCGCGATATTTTATTCGCTCTTCTTTAGTTTGCATCGCATCTACCAAGTCATCGATTCGTATATAGGTCTTCCCTGTAGGATCATCTAAATTGGTCAAAAATTGAGTCGGATATGGGTCTTCTTCTCCATTTAAAAGCCACCGTGCTTCTTTTTCAGTAACATTTCTATTATCTTGTGTGACCCTGTGTGATGATATTTCTTGGGGGTGAGGAGACGGGAAAGCTTCCTCTCCTTTAAACCCACTACATGCCGATATAATGGCTACAAAAGTAACAATCAATATGATTTCTATAAAATTCACTTTCTTACCACTCCCTCTTCCGTTCTCAATAAAGCCTACCTAGCTAAACGGGGCAGTACTATTTTCTCCTGAGAATACCTTGGAATCAAATATTATTATGATGTTTTAAGCTATTACTTATTTTCTTATTTTCTTATTTGTTAATTATTGAGCCATCATCTTGTATAATACGTCTAATTGCGATAACGTTTGAATATATAAGACCATAACCTTTTCCCCAATTTGTGTTTAATTTATCTATTGTTACATTATGAGATGGCTTGAGGTCCTTTTTCATTTCAGCAAGAGTCTGTGCATTACCATGCTCGTGAATGAACTTTCCATCTCCCACATATATTCCTACATGATCTACTTTGAATTTGGTTTTCCCCCCACTCCCCCAATCAAATAAGATTAAATCACCTAACTTCAAATTTTTATAATCCCCACTGGATCGTAAAGCTTTGTAGTCAACCTCTGTTCCCCGATGGATTTGATCGCTTGTAGTACCGCCTATACGCACATTTAATATGGTAAAGTACACCGAGGAACTAAAATCAGAACAGTCCATATAAATAGGTGGATTGTTGGGGTCCAGCTTCATCGTTGTAATTTTAGTATCCATACAGTAAGGAATCTTGCCTAAAAACTTCTTAGCGAATTCTACAATTGCTTTCCTTTTTTCCTCGGCAGAACTTTTGGATGGAGTAGGCTTTGGTTCCTCCTTCGGCTGCTTTTCAGGAGTAGTCGGCGGCTTCTTGCCCGGTTCCGTTTTCGTTGTTGTCGTTGCTGGAATTGTTGGCGTTGCAGCCTTGCTAACCTTAGGCCATGGAAGGATACCATTGGCTACTTGATGCAGGTACACTGCGAGCACATCACGACCATAGCCCTTATTCTCCAGGCCGTATTTTTTCGCAAAATCATGCAAAGCGGCGTTAAGCTCCTTATCCCAATCGCCTGTAGCTGGAAGCTTGTACGAGAAGCTGTCTGGATACTTCTTGGCAAGCTTGTTCAAATTATCTCTGGCAAGCAGGCTGTTCACGCCATACTTACTCCGCAAGGCGGCAGCTTCCTTAGCAATAGCCTTTTGATCGGCGATGGTCAGCTTATGGGCCGCATCTGCGTATTGTCCGGACAGCTCCTCCAGCCGATTCGCATCTAGATAGGATTTGGCTGAATGACCACGAATCAGCTCGTTGATTAGCACATTGTCACGCAACTGGTTCGCGAGAAGATGCATCTGCTTTTGCTTGGCCTTGTCATTTGCACCGTACGCTTCCCACCACTGGGACGTGTATTCATGCATTTGCGCTCTGGCCCAGGCAGGCATACGATCTATTTCTGCCACCTGCTGACGCAATTGCTTGGCCTTGGCCGCTGCTTCCTTGGCCCCCTTTTTGTCCCCGGCTGCCACGGCCTTGTAGTAGTCCGTTTTATATTGAAGCAGCAAGTCCTGTACCCATTGCGGATATCCCTTCCCTTTCAATTCTTGAACTAGGGATTTATAGGCTTTCAGCTCTGCATCAGGCACCTGATTTTTTATGAGCTTACTAGCCTTGATATGAAGCGTTCCATCAGTTCGGATATAACTGCTTTTGCACGTCAGAGATATTTCGCGAGTAGCGGTCATCTGTACCTTTTTGCCATGCAGCACCAAGTCTGTATCAGCGTGAAAGGTAAGATCGTGATGACTATACACGTGAATACCGGAAGCTGGATTTAAGCGCACAAGTATCTTTTCTTTTTGGGTGGAAAGTGCCACTTCTTTGTCGTCGAATCTCGCCACTTTTTGAGTTTTGGTATGAAATAGCTTTCTTGACGGCTTGCTGATTTCATCTCCTTTGAAGTCTCTCTTACGCAGGGATTGAACCACACGAGCTTCCTTTTCTTTGTTGGATGGAAAATACAAATGAACATGATCCCCTAGCTCGGGCATGCAATGCCAACCGATTCCATCACTGGTATACATGGTGGGGTAAGAAAACCAGCACCCCTCAACTTTGGACTGCATAGAATCCACGGACAAGTGAAGTTTAACGGATTCGTTTTCACCATCTAACTCAATGACTTTCCCTTCAATAGAGGTACCTTTGATTAACGGGTTATGTATAGCCTCCCTCGGAATACCTGCTTCCGGAACGAGAACGTAGCCATATGTCATGATGCCTTGCTTCATCTCTGCATGAATCTGATCAATAACCCAATGCTTTCGTTGAAACACGGCGACATCCCCAAGTTCAAAACGCTTCGTATCCTCCACTTCAGCATATGTATATTCTGGACCTGACTTTGTTTTTTGGAGGGAAAAGTTAATGCTGCGCAGTTCACCTTTCACCTGTTCTTTCGAGGTACCTAACCATAGTCTCGGGAACACGGATGTGATCTCGGCAATGAGTCCAGCTTGCAGACGAGAGGCCATTCTTTTTAGAAACTCCCAATCACTCTCCCCATACTGGATAGTAAAGCCGCCCAGCTTTTGATCGCTGTCCGTCAGGTCAATAAAATCCCCGTGTGGATAGGTATCCATGAGTTTGCGGAACAGTTGATAATACGTCAAGTTGCTATTTTGAAACGAACGATTTTTCCGTTGTTGATCCATCAGATATGTAAAAGAGGCAGCCTCTATGTACATGTGATATACGCCATTTTTGAATGCAATTCTAATATTGGTGACAATTCCTTTAAAGATGCTAACTGTCCCTCGCTCTTTATCCGTCTCATATACCTCTAGCACATCTTCATCGTAAGCTAATCCATCATACTTTGCATGATCCTCATCCGGTATGAGAGCAGTGATGTACACCTTGCCGTGCTCATTTATCTTCTGTGTCAATTCAAAATCAAGCAGCCTGATAATTTCATACGGTGCATTCACTCTAATATTTCCATAAGTCAGCATAGTTCCTGCCAGTCCCATCTTACTCCCCCCGTTTGCTTTTCATATGATGCAAATCCTACAATCTGTTAACTATTCCTGCCCGTCTGTGGTGAACGAGATTTTTCCACACCACATGCATAAGTTCGTGGAGCAGCTCATAAGAGCCGGAGATTGATCTACGTATACATCCTTTTTCCCATTCAACCAAGGCATAGAAACGCTCGGTTTGCAGGGCAGCGGAATGATTTTTCCGGAATTTCCTTTGTTAGCAGAAGAGACTGTAGGATTATGCATACTACGGCACATTCCGAAAGAAGGGATATGCGTCTGCGGGTGAAAATCCTGAATATTCCCTTGCAGTTTGTCGCCAATACTAATCCCCCTGTTAGCTGAAACACTAAATCTTCCCGTATGACTTCCATAGCTGCAATGTATCTGTGCCCCATCCACTACATAGCTCTCACTCATTCTTAGACTCTCCTTTGTATAGATGGCCCCTCTGTATCGACCTTTTGTAATTTCAAGCCTGCCAGATTGAACTTCAAAATACATTCAGCCACATCGAGGTCTACAATGATATGATGATTGGCATCCTGAACCCTGAATATTTTATGATTCTCCACTGCATATTCATCTAGAATGATTTTCTTCAGTGTACCGTCCCTATGATATTCACTACGTGGTGATAAACACATCAGGCTAGGTGGATTTGCCAGCCAATACCTTGTTTGCTGCATTCGCTGCATATCGGCAAAAACAACCAACTTCCAGCTTAATCCGGATTGATATATATCAAAGATTTCCTTTAGTTGTTCAGAAACGATGGATACCGGATGCTCTATAAAATCAATATAATCCGCATCACCTGATACATAAAATTGTAAAATAGATTCTTCATCAGTACATGATGAGCTTTCTGCCCATTCCAATAACTGCCTGCGATTCGTCTCTACTGGATACATATACTCCGTAATACGATTATCCTGTTGAATCATGTAGTACTCCATAAGCTGTTGAATACACCACCTCACTGATTCCTTTATACTCCCCTATTCTTACTTCCAAATCGTCCTCACATTTCAACGCCTTGAATTCAGGTAAATGTACAGCCTGCTGAATAGCATCTTTCGCTAATTTCAGAATATATTGATGGAATTCCCCTGTAGCCTGGAGTACAAATCGCTCCACATCAGGCTGAAAAATCTTATTCATATAGGGTTTTCGAAGCCGATTCAATTCATCCTCCACTTCTGCTAAAAAGCTGAATACCCAGCCTGCATCATAGATTCCATAACAAGGTTGAGGATCAAAGAACCAATTTTTATCATAGGCTTCGACGACATAGTTATAGTTGCGATCCATCAGATACGTGCGCCTCATAGAATAAGTAATGTATCCGATCCTTGTCTTGGCCACTTCTCCGGAATGGGCTTGCAGACAGATCGATTGAAAGGATTGAATAAAAGAAAAAATGAGCTCATCTTTTCTTTGTTCATACAAATACGCTGCTTGATGTAATTTCTGGTTCAATACATCTTCCGCATAGGTCTTATGGAAGTGTTCTAGGGCTTCCAGTCTATTCATAATTCCACCTCTGAACCTATTATATAGAATATTTACATGATATTATTGGTTCTATCCTCCTATTTTATTACACAATTTTCATATCATGAGATTACATATGAATTTATGAAAATAGAATGAAAATAATCACATTTTTTCGTGAATATGTAATGATATAAACAAAAACTCTCCAAGAAAGGCTAGCATTAGACCTAAGAAATGAAGGTTTGCGCAAGCGAATAGGTAAATGGAAGTAGAAAGATCGGTTTATAATGAAATAATCATGTATAATTAATGATACGCTCCAAAAACACATTCAGAGGATCGGGAATGGGATACACAAACTGCTAGAGTTTTGGATAACCACCACTTTGCATCAGGATTGGAGATACATGATTACTTCACCTACAGGTTTTTATAATAGTATTCAAGAGGCTACCGCGCATGTCATTGATGTGCTAAGTGGTATTTTATATGTAAACACCATTTTTATTGCCGCTAATGACGGCATTACGAATGTGATTGTAGATTCATTTAACCGGGAAGAGGTGCTCATTAAGGAAGGGGATGTGCTCCCTTTTGAGCTTAGCTATTGTAGTCTGGTGTTGGACCATCCTGCCGATCACCTCACGATTTCAGAAACAACTATTCACCCGCACACATGTGATTTAGATGTGACTAAAACCATTGGAAACCACTCATTTACAGGAATCCCTATTCGCATGAAAAATGGTCAGGCTTACGGAACCATTTGTATCTTGGACGCGCCATCTGTACATTTGACAGAATCCGAACTGAAGGCCCTTCAGGCTATGGCTGTATTTCTGGGTTATGTGGTAGAACTGGAGAAAGACAAGATAGATGCTGAAATCTCTTCTATGAGCAAGCTGGATTTGATATCTTCCCTGAGTAATAAAATTCGGTTTTCGCTAACCGAAATATGGGGAGCCACCGATCTCATGCTGACGACGGAGTTAACAGAGGAACAACAGCAATATATGAGCATCATGGAGTCGAGCAGTCGCTCGCTCATGACGTTATTGAGTAATATTTTGGATTACAGCACTATGGAATCCAGGCAGATTGATGATATTGAAGATCCGTTTGATCTGAGAACGATGATGGAAAATGTATTGAGCCTGTATACAGAGGTAGCCGCGCAGCGGAATCTCGAGTTGAAGCTCGACTGGAATCTCACCAGCTCGCCTATTTTTATCGGGGATGAAGCTAAAATTCGCCGTATGCTGATTAATTTGGTAGATAATGCAGTGAAGTTTACAAGCACAGGAGCTGTCACTTTATCTGCAACCACCCAATCCGTGACCGATGCACCTGAGGTTGAACTGGAATTAAAGGTGAAGGATACCGGAATCGGTATATCTCCAAATAAATTGAAATTGTGGCTTGAACATGACCGTGGGTACTCTCTCTCATATGGAAATCCAGGCTTGGGTTGGCAGATTACCAAACATCTATTAAAACGAATGAACGGTAAGATGACAGGGAGCAGTGAACCTGGTAGCGGGACGGAGATAACGCTCCAGTTCACCCTGAAAATATACCAGGAGTCTGCCTAAAACAGAGATTAGCTTGTGATGATATGGCATATCCTATAATAGAAGCCCGTGACGCATAACGTCACGGGCTTTATGTTATGGGTACGTGTCACTAGGCAGTATGATCACTCTATGCCGCACGTTTGTGCATAGCCAGACTTAGTAACGTTTGGGAGCAGCCAGCTTGGCCAAATCCGCCATATACGTAAAAAAGGCTTCTGGATCTGTATCGTATACCAGGTTCACAGGACGTCCACTTGCCTGTTCCACCGTTCTGCCCTGACTTGGGCCTTCTGCGATAACGCTGCAATGCACCGTCTTTTTCTTGACAATGTCCGGGCGTCCTACGGATGCAGTGGTCAGTACATCCCACAAGTAATAGGTTGAGTTCGTTTCGCTATAAACAAGCGGAGGACATCCTGCATAGCAATTGCCCAAGAAATCCACGCCTTCATATCGGCGCTCCGCAGCCCAACGATTGCGTACTGCTGGAGTTAATGGCACTTTGCTTGTGCTTTCCAGCGCTACCAGATCAATCGTAATGCCGCTTTGCCACACCCGATATGCCGCTTCTGGGTCCCAGAACACATTCCACTCTGCTGTGCCGTCATGCTCCGGCTCTTCTACATTCCCTTTTTCAAAGGTGCCACCCATCCATACCAGCTTTTCAATCTTTGCTTCAATATCCGGTGCTTCATCCAGCGCTCGCGCCAGATCGGTTAGCGGTCCAGTGAATAGCAACAGCGTCTTACCTTCAGCTCCGCGTACCTTTTCGATCAGATGCTGATGAGCTGGCAGGGATGAAAGCGGTGCTTCCATACGCCCCGATTCATTCAGTACGGGTAATGCATCCACATAGAAGGAATGTAAACGCCAAGCGGCAGGAAACGGATTTTTACCGCGTGAATTAGACTTTGCGACTTCCACAGGCCCTTTATTTTGTCCAAAACGATCAATAATTTTACGGCTGGCATCCGTCGCAGGCTCCAGGTAACCATCTGCTGGAATCACCGATACTCCGGTCAAATGAACCTGCTCCATCTGAAGCAGCATAAACAGGGATACTAGATCATCCACTCCACCATCATGATTAAAATAAACGTTTGTCTGACTCATCTGTCTCTTCCTTCCTTTATCCCCGTAAAACAGGCTTGTTCTTATCGGCAACCATCCTTCATTATGCCTGATCGCTTCACAGGAGTAAATGTGGGATAGTGCGTGAATCAGGGATTTTTTGCTTACTCCATGCTTAAGAAAGGTAGAAATGTGTGTAATAACAGGGTAGAATCGTGGGTCCTAATCGGAAGCGTATGAAGGAGAGATGCATATGACAGCCCGAACAATAGAAGAGTTGGAGCAGATCCGTAAAGAATGTAAATCCATGGTGACGAAAAGGGCTGCGGCTTCAGGTGGAGCGGTATTAGTTCCAGTTCCAGGGGCTGACGTTCTTGCTGATGTTGGCATTTTGATGCAGCTACTGCCAGCCATTAATGGAAAATTCGGATTATCTGAGAAGCAGCTGGAAGGTCTGGACGCAGAAACAAAATCCATGGTGTATGGTTTCATCACCTCAATTGGCAGCAAGCTGATCGGGCGACTCATTACTCGTGAAGCCATCGTGCAGATTTTGCAAAAAATGGGCATTCGCATCGCTACCAAGCAGGTTAGCAAGTTTGTCCCCCTTCTGGGGCAAGGGCTAGCCGCGGCAATTGGCTTTACTGCTATGCGAACCATTGGCAATCGGCATGTCGATCAATGTTATGAAGTAGCCAAACGCTTGCTGGAGCAGCGAACTGCGGCAGATATCGCGCGCAACTGGACGGTTCCACAGCAGCCTCTGGAACCTGTGGGAGTTGATCATTTGCCAAACCGGGACCCGGAAGCAGCAATTCCACTACTGCCAGCATCCACTAAAGATTAAGTCCTTCAAATTCAAGTCAATCATCCATTTCACCCACACGGGGTACTGCAGATCGAGACAGCTCCTGTATCCCGTGCTTTTTAGCCTTCCACCTTGGCTCCATAGGAGCGAGCTACCGCTACTGCCTGCTCGATATCCAGCTTGGCTCCAGTGATGTCCAGATCTTTAAAATTCACGCCATCCATCTTCGCACCGCGCAGGTCTGTTCCTTGAAGATGGGCTTTGTGCAGTCTTACTCGGGTAAGATCCGCCTCCCGCAAATCTGCTTTTTCCAAATTGCATTCGGATAAGTCAGCTTCCTTGAATCGTATTTTTCGCAAATCTTGTTTTCTTAAATCTGCATGACGCAAATTCGTATAAGACCAGTCTCCGCCCGTAATTGTGATACCATCCATATTCGCCCCTGCAAAATCTGAACCTACCAGCTTGCAGTTATCAAACCGGACTACAAACAGATTGGCGCTGGTGAACAAACAATTGGTAAAAGCCGACTCCTTGTAGTGAGATGCATTCAGAATGGCTCCGGTAAAATCACAGTCCACAAAAGTACAGCCCTCCACGAGGGACTCATTCATCTCCACACCCCGAAAGCGACATCGGGTAAACTCGCAATTTCTCCACTCGCCTTCTCTGGCATCCATTGATCCAAAATCACGGGCTTCATAGACCTCATCTGTATAAAAGAACATGTTCTCTCTCCTATTCCTTATTCCTTATATTAGGAATTCAGCATTTCGGCAAGGACCGCTCAAAACCGCCTTTCATTTTTCCCAGTAAACCCTTCATCATCTTATGATCCTGCGGCGTAAACTCAGACATACACGACCGAATCAACTTCGTATAATAAGGGACTATCTTACTTAACAGCTCTCGTCCTGCCTCCTTTAATCCGACAGTCACCATCCGCCCGTCACTCTCATGAGCCACACGTTCAATCATGCCATCTCGCTCTAATCCGTCGATCAGCCCCGTCATGGTTCCACGCGTCACATCAGCTTTTTCCGCCAACTCTGATGGTGTCATGCGATGCGGCGAATGGCAATGCAACAGGCTAAGAACAATAATCCGGCCCTGAGAAGCCCCCAACTTGCTAAAATCGGTATCCATTTCTCTGAAAATACCGTTAGCCAAGCGCGCAAATGTCACAAAAGTCTCTATATTATCCACTTCGGCATCTTCATGTCCAAAGCTACGCAGCACCCCGCGTATGGAGTCATTATGAAAATTAAAGTTCATAGTCTATCCATTCCTTCCTTAATCCCGCTTGTTCCGTCAGACGGTAGCTTTTCCATTCGTCTGGCAGCAAAGAAGCATACGGTTCCTTGGCAAAACGATCATCTACCAGAACCAGCAATCCTTCGTCGTGCTCTGTGCGAATAAGTCTGCCACCTGCCTGAAGAACCTTGTTCATCCCTGGATATACATACGCATAGTTGAAACCATTCCGTCCCTGTTCGGAAAAATAATCCCGCAGCACATCCCGCTCTGCTCCAATTTGCGGCAAGCCGACGCCGACAATCACTACCCCATTTAAGCGATCCCCAGGTAAATCGACACCTTCAGCAAACACACCACCCAGTACGGCAAAGCCAAGCAAGGTGTGCTCTTGCCCAGGCTGGAAAGCCTCTAGAAATCGATCCCGCTCTGGTTCGGTCATCCCCGGACTTTGTACCAACGTATTTGCGGACACGTCCCGAAGCATGAACTCCTCATATACCTCACGCAGATATGGATAGGACGGGAAAAATACAAGGATATTTCCTTTCCGTTCTACAACCAATGCAGCCAGCATATCCGCAATCGCCCCTTTGGAACGCTCACGATCCCGATAACGGATGGAGAGCGGCAGCAGACGTACATCCCATTGCTCCTGATGGAAGGGGGAAGGAACCTGTAACGTATAATCTTCCTCGTTTGCTCCGAGCATGTCCCGGTAATAAGCAAGCGGTGTCAACGTTGCGGAAAAATAAATGGCTGAGCGGTAGCCCTTAATAGCTTGTCCCAGCAAGTGAGAAGGATCGAGGCAGAACAGCTTGACCCTCACTTCACTGCGCCCCGCTTCCACATAAGTAACGTATCGTTCATCGTATAAAGCAGCAATGCGCAGCATATTCTGAGCGGTAAAATACGTATCTAGAAGCAATGCATAAGCCGTACCCTCACCGCTTGCGTGGCTTGTACTGCCCCCCGTCACCAGTTCACGTTCAGCTGCTTCCACAAAAGGCGCCAACAGCTCCAGCACCTCTTGCGGTGCTGCTGTCTCCACTGCTTTTCCTGTATCTGCATATTGCTTGCGCAGCATAATCATATGTGCGTTCACTGCACTCGCAGCCGCAGCAATCTCTGGGCTTAGCAACTTAAATTCTCGTTTCAGTTCCAAAAAAGAAGATTTCAAAATTTCCGCCGAAAACATGTCCCGACCGCGTTCTACCAGATTATGCGCCTCATCCACCAGTACGACACCTTTTCGCTTGTGCTCCTCCAGTAATCTTTTCAAAGAAATCCGTGGATCGAAAACATAATTATAATCACTGATTATACCATCCGAGGCATACGCCACATCCAGCGAAAATTCAAAGGGACATACCTTATGCTTGCGCGCATAATGCTCAATCACCGCCCGGGTCATTAACGTCTCATTCGCCAAAATATCGGATACCGCACCGTTGATCCGGTCGTAATAGCCCTCGCACATGCTGCATGATCCAGCATCACAATCATTTTCATCCTTAAAGCAAATTTTATCCTTCGCAGTCAAAGTCACCACATGCATGTGCAGCCCTTGGGCCTGCATTCTGGCGTAAGCTTCTTCGGCTGCTGCCCGAGTCGTGGTACGAGCCGTCACATAATATACTCGCCTAACCTGCCCCTCACCGATAGCCTTGATCGCAGGAAACAAGGTGGATACCGTTTTACCAATACCTGTAGGTGCTTTGGCAAACAGGTTAACCCCTTCGGCAATCGTCTTGTACACCGAACCCGCGAGAGTTCGCTGACCCGAACGATACGTGTCAAAGGGAAAGTTCAACATAGCAATGCTGGCATCCCGCTTTTCCGCATGTGCTCTCAGCAGGAATGCATACGGTGCATAACCAGCAATCATCTCTTGTGCGAAAGCTTCCAGCTCAGCAAAGGATAGCTCGCGCCTAAATCGGCGAATGTCTTCACTGTGTGCCTGTACATAAGTAAGCTGGACCTGCATGGAATGCTGTTGTTCCTCATGAGCAATCATATAGGCATACAGAAATGCTTGTGCCCAGTGTACGGGTTGACCGTCACCCTGAATATCTTCGAGGGGCAAAGAGATCGATTTAATTTCATCAACCGTCCATACGCCATCCAGCTCAATCAGTCCGTCACAGCGACCTTCAATGATAAACAATTCGTCCTTATACGAAATTTCTGTACGTAAATGTACCTCTTTGCGGTCATGCTCCTTGTAACCTTTCTGGATAACCTGATGCACGCGAGTTCCTTCGAGCATACTGCTATTCGAGCGAAAGCCGCTATGAATGCTGCCGCTCCGATGCACATATTCCACAAGTGGACGCACCGATATGTGAATTGGTTCCTTCATACGATCACCCGTTCCGGTCATAGTCCTTTCACTGTACCACGTAGATAAACGAAACGTAAGGGACATAAGAATCGTTTGTGGTCGATTGGTATTCACTCATGCCTACTTTTTACCGAAATATAGAAACGAGGCCTTTTGCTTTATTCCCCACGATACTACAACTCTCATTTCAGCATAAAGGATAGGGATATGTTAAAAGAATTAATTAACAATTTTGCGTTATTAACAAGCTTCTTATTCTTTGGAAATTTATTTTTCCGGAAATATGAGCGTTACCTAAAAAAACATGTATTCATTTATCGGGTAATGAACGGTTTAATGCTGGGTCTGTTTGGCATTCTGTTAATGATGACCGGTTTATGGATCCGTGGGCACTTTGTGGTCGATCTGCGCCAATTGGCGATTATCATTTCTGTTTATATGGGAGGATCGATATCCGGTCTGCTGACTACCTTGATCATAAGCCTGTACCGTATTTACATCACAGGTGGTTGGACAGATGTTTCTCTGACTGCTACCGTCAATTGCTTCATGACACTGGGCATTTCACTTATCTTTATTCGAGAAAAAAGCCTAACACTCCGCAAGTGGATGTCGGCCGTGCTTGGAGCTGCTATAGTGTCGCTGTTATCTACTTTCTATGTGGTTAATCCTCCTGATAATGAATCTATGATAATAATCACAACCGTTAAGTTACTTGGCGGCCTGTTCACTTATTTTATGATGTCCCATATCAAAAAAACAGAACGGGCTGTTCATCTGTTGGAAGAAGCTGCAAATCGGGATCATTTAACCGGACTCTACAGTCCGCGTGCTTTCGATGCGCTATTTGAAGAGGTCTTTCATACTTCCAAGACTACAAAACAGCCCTTTGGACTCGTGATGCTGGATATTGACCACTTTAAAAATATTAATGATACGTATGGTCATTTGAACGGAGATACCGTCTTAAGCCAATTAGGAATGCTGTTAATCCGGGAATCTACAACGAGGGCGTACCCCTCCCGTAAAGGCGGAGAGGAATTTGCCATTCTGATTGGAAATTGCGATAGTCAGAAAGCAGCAAGCTTTGCCGAAAAGATTCGGAAAGCTGTGGAAAATGAACGTTTTCTTTTGAATGACGGAACCTCGATCTCTCTAACCGTATCCATTGGAGCAGGCAGTTCACCTGTCATTGCATCGAGGCACTTACTGGAAAAGTCAGATGAGGCATTATATGAAGCTAAGCGTTCAGGACGCAATCAGGTGAAACTGGCAAAACCATAAATATTAGTCGCTAAATGTCAGGAAAGCTGGATTATTGTTAATAAAAAGTGGTAAAATGGAAATAACATCGTTATCAAAAAAACTTCTGCCGCTAGTGGAGACATGCCTTACAATCGACATGGGGGGTGGGCTTTGTGAACCTCGAACAATTGGAAAAACTCATGGAAAAAGAACGCCGTGAACTGAATCGCATGGCTGACTTACACGGATTAAAAGATGAACGTGTATTGGACAAATCCTCCAGACTTGACCGTATTATGGACAAGTACCTTCACACCAAGCGTGCAATAAACCAAACACACTCATAGAAGCAAGCTACATCGCTGCCCCTTAGGGCAGCTTTTTTATGATGTAAGCAGTATTCGTCCTTCTTCGGTACACATCTGCATCGTACTCACCTTCTCGCTGACTGACTACTTCCCGCCATATTCCGTCCGCAACAATTGTTGTGTGAACGATATCCATTCTCTGGCGGCAAAGGACAGATAACGATCGTTCCGCCAGATCATCCCCAAATGCCAAGGGATGACGGGGTCCACCAATGGAAGAACACGCAAGCGCTCGGAATCCAGATCTCGGCAAATGGCCTCCGGCAACAGCGCTACTCCCAGGTTTGCAGCAACCATTTCGCTAATCAGATCCCATTGTGAGCTTTCGTAGACTACACGCGGCTGAAAGCCAGCACGAACACATTCCGCAATGATACGGTCATGCAGCGTAAAATCCTCACGGAACAGTACAAACGCCTCCTCCGCCAACGCAGATAACGGTACCTCCTTGCACTCTGCCAATGCATGCGTAGGATGAACGAGCAAATTCAGCTTTTCCTCCACAAACAGAAATGTCTCAAACATATCTCCAACCGCAGGCAGCACAATCACCCCGATATCCAATGCCCCGGCTTCTACGTCCTGTTCCACTTTCTTCGCTCCGTCCTCAAATAATTGAATAGTCACATCAGGATATGCCTTATGGAATTCTCCAATGACACGCGGAAAAAAGCTTGATCCGACCATAGGGGGCAGGCCAATACGGATATGTCCCTTTTTCAAGTTCATCAAATCACTCAGCTCCGAGGACAGGCTTTGAAAGGACTTTACAATCGCTTGTGCTTGAAGCTCAATTACCTTTCCCGCGTCCGTCAGTTCGATTCTTTTGCCAATTCGGTCGAACAAAGCGACCCCCAATTCATCTTCCAGACTTTTAATTGTCTTACTGATCGTCGGCTGGGTAATAAACATGCTCTGGGCTGCCTTTGTAAAGCTACGCAACCGCGCGACTTCCAAAAAGTATTGTAAATGTCGGATATCCAAAGCTACACCTTCTCCCATAGACAAACGGAATAGATTACATTCTTTATATGCATTTTACTCATGAAAGCTTGTGATGTAAAATTTCATTACAGTTTGAAAATAACCGATCTCAAAGATAGGAGCCATTATATATGAAAAGCTTCATACGCGGTGTCCTCCAGATCGCCGTCCTGATGGCCTTTTCGCTCATCCTGAACGCGGTAGTCTCTTGGCTCCACCTGCCTGTACCCGGTAGTATCATTGGTATGCTGATCCTTTTTATTCTGCTGCAAACCGGCTTGGTCCGGCTAAGCTGGATTGAAGTTGGTGCAAATTGGTTGCTGGCCGAGCTGCTATTATTCTTTATCCCCTCCGCTGTCGGCGTTATGAATTATTGGCCGATGCTGGAACACGATGGTATGAGCATTATGCTGGTCGTGTTGCTCGGCACCTTTCTGGTGATGGCCTGCACAGGTATGGTCGCTAGTCTGCTTGGTAAACGAAAGGAGCATAAATCATCATGACCGGTCTTCTATGTATTGTATTGACACTCGCTATTTACTGGATGGCCAAACGCATGTACCGCACACTACCCAAGGTGTATTTGTCTCCATTGCTCATTACACCTATTGTTATCATTTTGATTTTAACGCTGACGGGTGTGAACTACCGTTCTTATAATTCGGGCGCTCACTTGCTGTCCATGCTGCTACAGCCAGCTACGATTGCATTTGCTGTCCCTTTGTACCGATATTTCCCTGTGTTAAAAAAACATGCGACCCAAATCGTGCTTAGCGTGCTGTCTGGGTCTGTTGTAGCCGTGTTGTCCTCCATGGCGCTTGCCAAGTGGATGCACCTGAATTCTTCGCTGCTTAGCAGCCTGATTCCTCGCTCCATTACGACGCCCATTGCGATGAATGTATCGCAAACGATTGGCGGCAATCCGACGGTCACGGCTGTATTCGTTATTCTGACCGGATTGAGCGGTCTTATTATCGGTCCGATGATTGTAAAGCTGTTCCGTATCGAAAATGAAGTCTCACGTGGGGTGCTGCTCGGTACCGGTGCTCATGGTACAGGCACTTCCAAAGCATTCGAGTTCAGTTCGCTGACGGGGACGATATCCAGCATCTCGATGGTGCTCGCCGCTCTCTTTACCTTGGCGGCTGCCCCGTTCCTGTTCCACTTGATGCTGTAAGCCATCTGTATACAAAGAAGCAGCGATTCTCTTGTTATGAAGAATCGCTGCTTCTTTGCTTTCAGTCCATGTCTCAAAGCAATGGATGGCTCAAGGATATATATCCCTCGCGGCCTCAAATAGCTTTAACGTCACCGGGTTTCACCTCTACCTCTACAGGCGTTACAGCTTCATACAGGTAAGCATCCAGCTCAGCCGTATATTGTCGTTCTTGCGCGGCGCCCCAGCCTGCATGTTCGGACATCCATGCGATGGCGGGCTGTTTCCAGCGCTTCACCTCGTCAATCTGGAAGAACAGAGCCCCAGTTCGGCGTATAAAAAAATCAGACGGTGTCACTGTCATTTCCTGTTCCATCGCATACAGGAGCGGGACACGCACTTCCACAGGCAGCGCCGCTTCCTTCTCGTTAGCCTCCTTCATGCTCTGTGCCGCTATGGCAAACAATCGCTCTGTGTTGGAGCCATAGCGGGTAGCCCATGCTCTAGCTATATCCGGCGACAGGCCGAGCGCAACACCTGCTGCGGTTTGCTTACCTACGTACGCGTCCCAGCCCGCTGAGCCTCCTACGCTGCCACCCGAAATCGGGATATGTCTGGTGCGGCATGCCCGGAAGCTCTGCCCATGCAAGCGCCCCAGCTCCTGTACCGCACGATCCACGACGAGTTCGGACATTTTCCGGTAGCCCGTCAGCTTGCCGCCTGCAATCGTGATCAGACCTGAACGGGATTCCCAAATTTCGTCCTTGCGTGAAATTTCCGAAGGGCTTTTACCGTCTTCATAAATGAGCGGCCGTACCCCTGCCCAACTGGATTCTACATCCGTAACAGTCAGCTTTACATCCGGAAACATTCCGTTGATCGCTTGAAGCACATAGGCCCGATCTTCGGCGGTCATCCGGGGATGCGCCGTATCCCCCTCATACACCGTGTCGGTCGTACCTGCATAGGTTTTTCCATCACGTGGGATGGCAAATACCATGCGTCCATCCGGTGTATCGAAGTACACTGCCTGTTTGAGCGGAAAGCGCTCAGCATCGAACACCAGGTGAATACCTTTCGTCAGGCGAAGCACCTTGCCCTCTTTGGAGCGATCCATTTCCCGTAACGTGTCTACCCATGGTCCGGCTGCATTAATAACCAGCGAAGCTTGAATTTCGTATGGTTTTCCCGTTACCCGGTCCGTTACGCTTGCACCGCTTATTCGTCCTTCGTCATACAGCAGCTTGTCAGCCTTGGCATAGTTCACCGCCAGCGCCCCTCGTGTAACAGCTTCCTTCATGACCTCAATCGTCAGGCGAGCGTCATCTGTGCGGTACTCTACATAGCTGCCGCTTCCCTTCAGTCCATCACGCTTCAGCAAAGGCTCGCGCTCTAGTGTAGCTTGGATGTCCAGCATGCGGCGGCGCTCACTACGCTTAACACCAGCAAGGAAATCATATACCAGCAGCCCGACAGAGGTGGTGAATGCGTTAAACGTGCCGCCCTTGTGAAAAGGAAGTAGCATACGCTCGGGTATGGTCACATGTGGACCATTTTCGAATACGATTGCCCGCTCCTTCCCGACCTCGGCTACCATCTTAACTTCAAACTGCTTCAAATAACGAAGACCACCATGCACTAGCTTGGTCGAGCGACTGGACGTACCCGCTGCGAAATCCTGCATCTCCACCAATGCTGTCTTCAAACCACGATCCGCCGCATCCAGCGCAATACCCGCCCCTGTAATGCCGCCGCCAATGATTAAAATATCCAAATGCTCATGTCCCATACGTTCCAAAACAGCGGTTCTCTCCTGCGCAGCAAATCCCTGTTCTCCCATCATTTATCCCTCCAGCTTTGTATATATTCACGATGCAATCTGCCAACCGAATCATCATAAGGTACAAAAAAAGACCACGAACATCGCTGCGGCGGATGCCGAGCGGTTCATGGTCTCTCCAAGTCTCCTGACGAGTATTAACTTATCTATATCGTAGCACACACGGTACGCTATGAAAAGGGAAATCTGCCTGTTGCCAGATGGCTCCCTTCTATCGCAAAACCGTCTCTACTTGAACGCCATTGCGGCATGAACTGCCTTTTTCCAGCCACCATAAAGCTCAGTCCGCATGTCCTCACTCATGGACGGAGTAAAGGTATGATCACTCTGCGCATATCCCCGGACTTCATCCAGACTGCTCCAAAACCCGACTGCCAGTCCCGCTAAATACGCCGCACCGAGTGCAGTTGTCTCGTTCACAGCAGGTCGTTCTACAGGCAGATCGAGAATATCGCTCTGGAACTGCATCAGGAACTCGTTCATCACTGCGCCTCCATCTACACGCAATGAACGCACAGGTACACCCGAATCGCTCGCCATGGCAGTTAGGACATCTTTAGTCTGGTAGGCCAGCGATTCCAGTACCGCTCGTATAAAGTGCTCCTTGGTCGTTCCCCGCGTCAAACCAAATGTCGCGCCGCGCACGTCACTGTCCCAATACGGGCTGCCTAGACCTACAAAGGCCGGGACAAAATATACCCCTTCCGTCGAGGTCACACGCGCCGCATACGCTTCACTATCTTTGGCCTCGCGGAACATGCGCAGCCCATCACGCAACCACTGAATAGCAGACCCAGCTACAAAAATGCTGCCCTCCAGCGCATACTTTACCTGACCATTCAGCCCCCATGCAATGGTCGTAATCAGTCCATGTTCCGAGTCACAGGGTTCATCTCCGGTATTCATCAGCATAAAGCATCCCGTACCGTATGTATTTTTAATCATGCCCTTGTCAAAGCATCCCTGACCGAATAGAGCTGCTTGCTGATCGCCCGCCGCTCCGGCAATAGGGATTTCCTGCCCAAAAAAGTGATAATCCACCGTATGCGCATATATCTCAGAAGATGATTTCACCTCTGGTAGCATAGACGCAGGAACGCCGAGAATATCCAGCAGCTCCTCATCCCATTTTAGCTCATATATGTTGTACATGAGTGTGCGGGCCGCATTGGAGTAGTCCGTTACATGTGCTTTACCACCGGACAATCTCCAGATTAGCCAGGTATCAATCGTACCAAACAGCAAATCCCCACGCTCCGCTTGAGCTCGTGCCCCTTCGACGTTGTCGAGTATCCATTTGACCTTGGTGCCAGAAAAGTAGGGATCAATGAGTAGTCCCGTTTTGCTATGAAAAATATGATCAAATCCACGGCTTTTCAATTCCTCGCAGATCCCGGCTGTTTGCCGTGACTGCCAGACCAGCGCATGATATACAGGCAGACCCGTATGTTTATCCCACACCACTACGGTTTCCCGTTGGTTTGTAATACCAATCCCGGCAATTTGGCTGGCTTTCACACCTGATTCCGACAAGCAGGAGGCGATGACGGCCAAAATAGAGCTCCATATTTCATTTGCGTTTTGCTCTACCCACCCCGGCTGGGGAAAATACTGTGGGAACTCCCGTTGTGCCTTGTATACCACTTTTCCCTGCCGATCAAACAAGATGGCCCGCGAACTGGTTGTGCCCTGATCCAAGGCAAGAATGTATTGCTCCATCGTTTCCCAGCCTCCTTGCATATTTATGTATTGTTACCCACTTGATTCAAATAAAAGCTATTGCTTATAATGCTCGAACAGTTGTTTATTGGAGGTCGTAACTGCTGTAGCTCCCGCAGCCAACGCCGCTTCCACATCCTCTGGGGTGCGAATAAGTCCGCCCGCCAAAATAGGAATGCCCGTGCGTTCGCTGACTTCCCTAATCATCGGTGGAACAACACCGGGCAGCACCTCAATATAATCAGGTCGTGTTTTTTCCACCAGCGCGTAGCTTTTTTCCAGCGCAATCGTATCAAGCAGAAACACCCGCTGCACAGCAAGAATCCCCTTCTTTTTAGCGGTTGCAATCACCCCGGATCGGGTCGAAATAATCCCAAACGGCTTAATTTCCTGACATAAATATTCAGCCGCATACTCGTCATTCTTCAAGCCTTGCACCAGGTCGGCATGCAGAAGCATTTGCTTGTTGCGACTCCTAGCCATCTGGTACAGGTTGCGCAGCTGCGCTACATGCGTATCCAGAAAAACCGCATACTCATAAGAGCTGTCCAAAATACCCTCCAGCTGCTTCATATGCTTAGCTGCAGGTAAAATGCGTTGTCCCTGAAATGGCATGGATATCCCCCTTAAAGCTGAATGTCGGTCAAACTCGTTCAAATTTTATATTATCACTCTGTTCGACGAAGGTGAAGCGGTTTCAAAAGAATACCCCTTTATACTCCATATGTGCCTTTATTTCTAAACAACATCCATGGATCATCTCTATTGGCTGCCACATCTGCCAGGTTCCTGGGATATTGTGGTTGGAGCTCCCCATCATCCCCAACTGTGCGCTCGATTACTCCCGCCTCTTTTACTTCCCTACCACAAAAACATTGAGATATTGCTTTCTTTTTTGTGCTTTTTAATCATCCATATGTCTATTTCATATTCGAAAAACTCGCATAAATTAATATTAATCTTTCAAAGAATGGAGTGAATAGAATGGGTTTTTATGTTCGTAACAGTACACCTAACCCTATTTCGGTTGCTGTTGGATACTATGATTCTGGTTGTAGTCCTATCACCTATGCTAAGAGAGGGTGGTACCGTATAGAACCCGGTAGACGCGCACTTCTTGTAGCTGGATCAGCAGCAAACCAATTTTTTTATGTCTATGGACATGACAGTTTTGGTAATTGGTGGGGTGGTGGTTTCTACACAGATGTTCCTAGAGAGGCTTTCACAAGATGCTGGATAGCAGGTTGCCAAGGTCAAGGCTGTAGAAGTGTGGGGTTCGATGAGATTAATGTTGGTAATTTCGAAAACTACACACTAAACCTTGTAGATAGTACCCAAGGTGCCTCTAAGTCAAGACGTACTCTAGTGGCGAAAAAAAGAAAGGCCAATTTTAAATTAGGGAAGTTCAGCTTTATAAAATCACCTGGAAAATTAGGTAAGTTAGGCAAGAATAGAAAACCACTATATGGTAAACGCAACTAGAATTATATATACAGAACCAAAAGAAGCACCTCCAGACATGAACTGGGAGGCGCTTCCTTACATACTCGCTTCGTATTCCTTCGCTCGTCTGTAAAGCGTGTTTGGCTTCATGCAGATCCGATTTATTTCTGCCCTTACTGTTATGCTCTAACTGTACCCCTTTACCCAGCACGATCGCTGCTATCCTCTCAGCCTGAAGCTAATCTAGCCCTCAAACCCTTGGCGCAGCCATGAGGTAGCGAGCGTGATCGCACCGCGCTTGGCCGCTGTTTCCGACAATGGGTTCAGCATCACAAAGTCGTGGATGATGCCTTGAAAGCGTGCAGCGGTCACATCTATCCCCGCTTCACGCAGCTTGTTCGCATAGGCCTCACCTTCATCGCGTAGCACATCGGCCTCGCCTGTAATGACCAGCGCACGCGGTAGCCCTTTGAGCTGTTCTGTGGTGGCACGTAACGGGGACGCCGTGATCTGCGCTCGTTCGTTGGGATCCGTCGTATATTGATCCCAAAACCATTGCATTCCTTCGCGGCTCAGGAAATATCCTGTGGCGAACTCCTGGTATGATTCCGTGTCAAAGGAAGCGTCCGTCACCGGATAAAATAACAACTGCTGCCGGATGGAAGGACCACTGCGTTCTTTGGCCAGCAGCGTTACGGCCGCGGTCATGTTACCGCCGACACTGTCTCCGGCTATCGTCAGCGTATCGGGCTTCAATCCATGCTCGCGCCCATGCTGCGCCACCCATTGAACGACCGCGTAAATTTCCTCAATTGCCGTCGGATATTTAGCTTCAGGTGACAAGCTGTATTCCGGGAATACAACTGCCGCCTGTGAGCCGACTGCCAATTCACGAATCAGACGATCATGCGTATGGGCATTACCGAATACCCAGCCTGCTCCATGAATATATACAATGACCGGGAGATCGCTTGTCACTTGTTGTGGGCGAACAATTCTGACCTTCACCTCGCCGCCAGGCCCACCTGGAATAGTTAGATCTTCTACATCTGCGGCGGGTTTGTCTGCTGGACCGGATTGGACCTCATTGACCGTTTCACGTCCTTTTTCAGGACCCAAATCATATAGAAACGGAGGCTTGGCATTATCATCTGCAAATTTCTGTGCTGCGGGTTCAAGCTGTACTTTTTTAATCATATCGTTTCACTCTTCCTTTCTTATCTGTGCTCTACATATATCCAATATGGCTTAAGTTTGCTCATTCAGTTTCACCTTATATATTTAAACGAGTTCCTCTCTTTCCAATCGGAGGACTTTAGTTTGCCCAACAGAAGAGCTTGACTTTTATTTTATATTGTAACTATAATAGTTACATGTTAAAGTTCGTAAATGTACCAGGTACACTTACGATCAAACTAATGAATCATCCACATCATATTTATAGGAGGCTATCTATTATGAAAATTGCAGTTATTGGTGCAACCGGTAAAGCAGGAAGTAATATCGTAAAAGAAGCATTAGACAGAGGACATGAAGTAACCGCAATCGTCCGTGACTTGGCTAAAGTAACGGAAAGCCGTGCTACTGTAGTACAAAAAGACGTTTTTGATCTAAAAACAGATGATCTGAAAGGTTTTGACGTAGTCGTTAATGCTTTTGCCGCTCCACTCGGACAAGAGCATCTGCATGTCGATGCAGGTAACGTACTGATTGAAGCCCTGCGTAATGTATCCGGTACTCGCCTAATTGTCGTAGGTGGTGCAGGCAGCTTGTTCACTGACGAATCCCAAACACTTTTGGTAAAAGATACTCCTGGCTTCCCGGATTTCGTATACCCTACAGCAAATAACCAAGGAAAAAACCTGGAAATTCTGCGTGGTACCCGCGACCTGAACTGGACTTTCATTAGTCCTTCCGCTGAATTTGCACTGGGCAAACGTACAGGCTCTTACCAAGTGGGAAAAGACACTCTGTTGGTTAATTCCAAAGGTGCAAGCTATGTCAGCTATGAAGATTATGCAGTTGCCGTAGTGGACGAAATCGAAAAACCGCAACATCTGAACCAACGTTTCACAGTGGTGTCCGAATCCTAATTTCCCTATTCTTGCAGCACATTTAGCATAAAAAAGACCCTTCGCCCATTCTCTCATGCTGCACGCTATGAGAAGCTGAACCCGAAGGGTCTTTTTGTTATGACCTGTTGATACTCTCGTTATGAATTGTCAGTGCTGACCTTCTTTTCTATATCGTGAGCGGAAGTCTCCCTCTTATCGCTAAAACACAGCTTGAGAATCGGAGGCGAAGCCAAGGTCGTCAGAATGATGGCAATGATCACCGATGTAAAATATTGCTGTGCCAACAGACCCGTCTGTAGACCGGTAGCTGCAATAATAAGTGCGACCTCGCCGCGAGATATCATCCCGGAGCCGATCGCAAGGGCAGAACGGTTATCGAAGCCCGTCAGCCGCGCCCCGAGACCTCCCCCGATTAGCTTTGTCACCAGCGCAATCAGTGTCAAAACAACAACAAATCCGAGCTGCTGCCCTACTCCCTCAAAGGAAACATTTAATCCGATGCTGACAAAAAATACAGGAACAAAGATGGAATAAGCGATGGGCTCCACCTTTTCTTCTACGACGTGCTTAAAGCTGGTTTGTGCAATGGCAATCCCGGCCGCAAAAGCCCCGATAATACCTGCCATCCCCAACATATCCGCAAAATACGCAAACCCAAAGCAAATAATCAACACAGTCGTGATGACTGCTTCAGTCACCTTGAGTGGAGCAAGTATTTTCATAATCCACGGAACAACGAACCAGCCACCCAGAATAGCTACTACGAAGAAAACTAGCTTTTTGCCAACAAGAAGTCCCAGCGAAGTTTCTCCACCCATACCGAATATACTCATTACTACCGCTAGTAGCACCACGACAAGCACATCATCCAGCACTGCCGCACCCAAAATGGTCGAGCCTTCCCGGGTATTCAGCTTATTCATATCCTTGAGTACCTGTACCGTAATGCTTACAGAGGTAGCACTCAGAATAATTCCTAGAAACCAGCCTTCATGCACCGAGAATCCAAAGGCTTCCCCTACACCAAAACCGCAAATTAGCGGTAAAATAATACCTCCAACCGCCACAGCTACCGCAGGCTTCCAGTTACGTCGAAGTTGATCCAGGTCCGTCTCCAGTCCAGCAATGAACATCAGCAGCAGCACGCCGATTTCAGACATATTATGAATCAGCGAATCATTCTGAACCCATCCCAATACGGCTGGACCCAGGACAATTCCTGCGATCAGCTTTCCCAACACCGCTGGTTGACCGAGTCTGACAGACACATGACCCGCGACTTTTGTGAACAACAGAATCAGCAGTAGATACAATATAAATTGCATAGGCTGATAACCTCCTTTGGTTTAATCCTTGAACTTATTTGCGCATAATTCACGATATTGAAGAAAACTAATAATCATAAAATGCTAAACAAACGTGCAAAATATGTGTCTGACCTTAACGGACAACTCGCAAAATAAAAAGGGGAACCCGAGATACAGCACAGGTTCCCCTAAAAAAGACATAAAGGAGCCTTGGTGACAGGCTCCTCCGGTAATTCATATATTCATTTGATGTTGTCGGTCATACTTGCGCAAACAAGCAACTTTATCCTTTAATTATATCTCTTCTGTAAACCCGTGTAAACGTATTGAATCAATTTTCTGCTTTTTTCACATAGTGGTCGCGGTATTCGTGGTCCAGCATACTCATCAGAATCGAATCATGGTATTCATAATTATAGAATAAAGCATCCCGCTGCACACCTTCGCGCTGAAAGCCTACTTTTTCATAGCAACGAATGGCGCGTTCATTAAAATCAAATACATTCAGCTCAATCCGATGCAGATTACAGATACCAAATCCGTAACCCAGCATGAGTACAAGCGCTTCGGTGCCGTAGCCTTTCCCCTGATTTCCCTGCTCATTGATCGCAATACGGATGTTGGCACTGCGGTTCAGGCTGTCCATATCCTGCAAGGCAATATCCCCAATGACACGATCACCTTCGCGAAGCGCAATCAACAGCAGCAGGCTTGAGGCATCCTGTCCTTTAGCTTCAATATAACGGGCAATTTGATCCTTGGTAAAGCTGCGTTGTGTGCCTGTCAGCCGCCGCACATCCTGATCGAACAATGTATTATAGTATAGCTCGGTGTCCTCTACGTTAACGGGACGCAAGTATACCCGTGATCCTTCAAGTAACCGTGCCACAGGCTCAGAGGATGAAGTTTGTTGAGTCATCATGATCTCTCCCATGCTAAAAATATAAATGACGAAAATCAAAGCAAATTATTGCGCAAGATCGACTACGCAAGGTCTGCATTTTGCTCCGTAGTCAGGCTAGAATCGGCGAGGGACTCGCGCCAAATTACAGATTGAAGCAGCAGTCCCGTCAAACCCAGGATTCCAACAGTCATTCCGATCCAGACAAAAGCCGTGCCCGCCCCTGCTATTCGGATCAATACTCCTCCGGCAAGCGGTGAAACGACCATGATTGCTCCAATCACGGTACTTTGGATACCAAAGACGCGTCCTACCATATCAGCAGGGGTTTTGGCTTGTAATATATAGTTCTGGGTGATAATGTACAGGCCGTTGCCCACGCCCAGCACAGCCCCGATCATAAGCAGTACAGGCAATCCAGTTCCAGGTTGCGCCCAGCCTAAAGCAGCAATAGCTCCGCCAACCAGCACATATCCACCACCGAGCCCCCAGCCTGCGCTTATGCGATTCAAGCGATTAAGCACAAGCATGCAGCCGACGGCGCCAGCCCCAATGGCTGAAACCAGCCAGCCAAGCAGCGATTCATTACCTGGAGCGAGCACTCGCAGCAATGTAGGGAACTGGTAGTCGATCATGAGAATGGCGATTAAGCCGAAAAGTCCGAATATGAGCGTATGCAAAAGCATTCGACTGCGCCATAAGAACGCCCAGCCCTCACGCCATTGGTTGAAAAAACGAGATGCGCGGACATGCTCCTCCCGCATCTTAGCTTCATCAGCCTCAGGCGCTGTATGCGCAGCCGACTTTCCTTGCTGCTCGGCTGCAACAGCTTGTTGGTCTGCGCTGACCAGCGCCGGACCGATTCCGCGCAGCGGCCACAGCAGCAGGCCGGAACAGAGACGCAGCAATGCATTGAGAATAATGCATGCCTGGGGGGACAACACAGTCAAGGTCATAGCACCCAGTAATGGCCCTGCCACTTTGGAGGCCTGATTGACCAACCCATTCAGCGAGGTTGCCCGAAATAGGTCGTCGCTGGTGACTACCGTGCGGGTCAAGCCTTGCTGTGAAGGCATTTGGAATACGCCAGCCGCCGCGCGCAGACCAAGCAAAGGCAGCAGCCACGCCGGGCCCGGGACGGCGAGGATGGCCAGCGTCAATAAGGCAATAGCTGCATCGCAGACGATCATCAGCCTGGCCTTGTGTACCCGGTCGGCTAACGTGCCCGCGATGGAACCCAGCAGCAGACCCGGTAGGGCCATCACTACCGGAATCAGTGCAATCATCATAGGGTCGGCTTCCCAGCGATAGGCAACAAGCACCTGAATGGCGATAGCATCAAACCAATCGCCAAAGGAAGCAGCCGTGTGCGCTGCAAACATCCGCCGAAAACGGCCATTGCGCCAAATGCTAGGCGTGGATTGCAGTTCTTTCTTTTCCTTCATTATCTACTCACCCTGCTCTCATTTTCAGCTTCTTTAGCAATAAGAACATTCTAGCGGGTCTATATCAGAGGAAAATCAGACAGCTAAAAACATCAGACGACAGAAAGTGTTTGTTCCAACCAGCGCCTTAGCGCTGGACGATGCAGTGTTAAACTGTTATCCCGGTCAAGCCGATCATATTGAGCCGCATATTTCTCTTCCAGCATGGGATAGGAGCCGCAAAGCTTCAAAAAACTGCGGATTTGGCAGATCGCTTTGATTTTTAGCAATTCCTGTTTAGCCATATCAAGGGTGCCCAGCCCTTCATCCATGAGCCGCTCGGCGTTGCCCACATCTCCAGTACGTAAAAGCATAAGTCCGCGCATCATGCGATAACGGCCCAGTTCGCGCAAATACGGAGCTTCCGACAGCATGCCTTCCAGACGATCAGACAGTTCCGCAGCCTTTTCCATATGATTGGAAGCCAGATGCATGTACATCTCCATCAGTGCAACAGGCATCACAAATTTATCGAGATCATCCCGCTCCATGACCCTCAAGGTCAGTGGTAGACCTTCCTGTGCGCGTTCAGGTTTTCCATTTTCCACATAAGCCTCCAGGATGTTGAGAATGCGTAATTCCCGTTCCTGATCACTGGACAGCAGCCTGCTGGAAAGCGCACACTCACATAGAGCAAGCCCCTCATCCGTCACCCCTGCTGTGCACATATATAGCAGCAGCATCCAATACAATCGGTCTGCGCGTGTAAAGTCCTCCCGCTCCAAGAACCAGGAAACATCCGCCTGTACAAAACGGGTATACATTTGATAAAAGACAGACAATTCAAAACCCATCTGCTCCTGCTGGGCAGCCAACGCTACGATGGAGTTCCCCTGCCCCAACAGCTGGTATTTCCGGAATAGTCCATGTACGGCGTCCTGCACCTCCTGATCGTGCAAGGACGGATGATTCTGTGGCTGCACGTCAGTCAAGGTCAAGCTGTAGCCATACCCTCTGACCGTATGAATACGGAGCACATCCCATGATTTAAGTTTTTTGCGCAATCTGTAGATATGATCATCCACCGTACGCTCCACCGGATACTCCAGCGGCCACACACGATCCAGCAGTTGTTCCCGGGTGAACACCTGATTCCGGTTATCGTACAGAAAGCGCAACAGCGCAAACTCTTTAGCCAACAACATAACACGACCTGCACTACAGATCACACTGTAACCGTCTGCATCAAATTGCAGTCTGATCATCCACCTCGCCTCCGACATATCGTTTCTTGGCTGCACCCAGCCCTATAAACATAAGCAGAACACTCAGGCACAAGAGCAGCAGCAGCGGAATTGTCCAGCCTTGTGTCGCATCATGCAAATAACCGAACAGTGTCGGCCCGGTCGCTGCTAGCAAATAACCAAAGGATTGCGCCATACCAGACAGCTCTGCTGCCTGCTGTGGTGTCCGCGTCCGCAAATTAAAGAACATCATCACTAACGGGAAAGCAAAACCACCCGCTATACCGATACAAATGACCCAAATCACACTCCACTGTGTAGCTCCAAGCAGAAATCCACCCAGACCGATAAAATACAGCACAGCCATAATCAGAACCAATACCCGCTGATCCTTCACCCGTGCCGCCCAAATAGGCACAATAAAGGTAAATGGCATTTGCGAAAACTGCAGCACAGACAGCATCCATCCCGCAGTCTCTGAATCCATTCCCTGTCCGCTCATCATTTCTGGAAACCAGGCGGCAGGAACATAGAACAGAGCAGATTGCAGCCCCATAAACAGCGTCACCTTCCAAGCCAAAGACGATGTATATACATTCACGGTTCGGGCAGACACTGCCGCTTTATTGGCTGTTTTGCGTGCCTTAAGGAGCTGGGGCACCCAGAGTAAAATACCTACGACACCCACAATCCCCCATATTCCCAAAGCACCTCGCCAGCCCATACCTCCATTTATAGCCAGCGGTATACTCAGGCCAGATGCGGTTGCTGCGACCACATTCATGGATACTGAGTATACGCCGGTCATTAGTCCGCTGTTGCGAGGAAACTCCTCTTTGATCAGACTGGGCAGTAACACATTACACACGGCAATAGCCAGTCCCAACATGGCGGTCCCGACAAATAATGCGGTCACCCCCAGCGTTGAGCGCACCACAATACCTGCGGTCAACAACAGCAAGGCTGCAAAAATAACAAGAGACGACCCGAAGCGGCGCGACAGTTTGGCTACAAAAGGCGACAACAGGGCAAAAGCCAGCAGCGGCAATGTCGTTAATAGGCCACTCAGTGTATTCGAAATATGCAAAGAATCCTTAATCAAACCGATAAGAGGTCCTACCGAGGTAATCGAGGCGCGCAGATTGGCACCTACCAGAATGATCCCTACGGCAAGCACCCAAGGACCGGCATGCCACAAAGATTTGTATACCAAAGCTCGTTGGTGTTGCTGTGAACTCATCTCTCCATTCTCCAATCCATCTGTATTATGCTCAAAGGCTCCAACCAAGTGTACGGCTGGAGCCTAGCAATTTTTATCTCATTAAATTATAAAGGCATTCGTGCCATATGCATAGGACGGATCGACACAGCGCCCCAAGTCTTCAAGTTCACCATATAGCTTCATTGAAAAAATAAAAGCTGCCTGAAAGGATAGTTTCCTTTGGAGGCAGCTTTCAGTTCATAAACTTCGATGCGACCAGCGCTGCTTAACGTACCAACCAGCCGCCGTCCACCGCCAAGATATGACCGTTCATGTAGTCGGAACCCTGACTGGCGAGGAAAACCACAACTCCCATCAAATCAGACGGATCGCCCCAACGACCCGCAGGAATACGCGACAAGATTTCTTGATTGCGACTTTCATCCGCACGGATTGGAGCTGTATTTGCCGTAGCAATATAACCCGGCGCAATCGCATTAATCTGAACGTTATGAACTGCCAGCTCGTTCGCAAATGCCTTGGTCAAACCAGCTACCGCATGCTTGCTCGCTGTATACGGCGGAACGAATTTGCCACCCTGAAAAGCAAGCATAGAAGCGACATTGATAATCTTCCCGCTTTTTTGCTCTACCATCACCTTTGCCACTCCCTGGCTCAGATGATATACGGCATTCAGGTTGATCTCCATAACAGCGTCCCAATCCTCATCTTTATACTCGAGCAGAGGGGCGCGACGAATCGTACCTGCATTGTTTACAAGGATATCAATTTTACCGAATTCATTGACGCATTCTTCTACAATTTTTTTAATGGATTCTTTTTGCGTCAGATCCGCCTCATGAAAGACAACCTTCACACCTGTAGGTTCGAGCAGACGTCTTGTTTCTTCATAATCATCATTGTTAGCTACAATGAACAGGTCTGCACCCGCTTTGGCCAAAGCTACGGAATACCCTTGACCCAAACCACTGTTGCCTCCTGTTACAATCGCCGTTTTACCTTTTAGACTGAAAAAATCCAATGAAAAATTGTCCAGACCCATGTCTACGCCTCCATCACAAATTAGTATAAAAACCTATATTTCCTGAAGCCTACAGCGCTGCGCGTACTTCCTTATATTTAGCTACATAACGTGCTGCATTTTCTGTGATCAAGTCGTAGCGACCTTCCTTGGCTGGAGCCGTCAAATTACCCCCAATTCCCACGGCTACACATCCATTACGCAGCCAGGTTTCCATATTGTCCAGATCAACGCCACCGGTTGGCATAATCTGTACATGAGGCATTGGACCTCTGACGGCCTTAACAAAGTCCGCCCCCATCGCACTTCCTGGGAACAACTTCACGACATCACTACCCAATTTCATGGCTTCCTTGATCTCATTTAGCGTCATACAGCCGGGCATATAAGGAATCGCATACAAGTTGCACAGCTTCGCTGTTTCTTCTTCAAAAGAAGGACTCACGACAAACTCTGCTCCGGCCAGAATAGCAATTCTCGCCGTCAGTGACTCCAATACCGTTCCTGCACCAATCACTGCCCGATCTTTAAATTCGTCTCTCAATCTTCGAATGACCTGATCCGCATCCGGCGTCGTAAATGTAAGCTCAATATTATCCAAGCCGCCTTCAATGCAGGCTTTAGACATTAGATATGCTTCCTCCGCCGTGTTTCCCCGAATGACTGCGACGACACCTACTGAAGTGATATGTTCCAAAACTTTCTTTTTCGTCATGTTCCTGATCCTTTCCACGAATGGGATGATCATGTACCCTCAGCCGCTTGCAGGTATACGCTCCAACACACTGATCGGATTAACGCAACTCGCTCATGGCAACCTGATCCATGTCTTTGTATGTTTTATTTTCACCGGCCATGCCCCAAATGAAGGTATAGCTGCCCGTAGCCGCACCGCAGTGGATAGACCAAGGTGGAGAAATAACGGCTTCATCATTCTTCATCACCAGATGGCGCGTTTCGTTCGGTTCACCCATCAGGTGGAACATTCTCGCATTCTCATCCAGTTCAAAGTAGAAATACACTTCCATACGACGGTCATGAACATGTGTCGGCATGGAGTTCCACACACTGCCGTTCTCCAACGTCGTCATCCCCATAACCAATTGGCAACTTTGAATGCCTTCATCATGGATAAAGCGACGCAACGTACGGTTGTTGGCTGTTTCCTGCGAACCCAGACTTTCAGACGGTACATCGGCAAAAGACTGCTTTGTCGTCGGATATGTGGTATGAGCCAGGGCCGAAACGATATAAAATTTTGCAGGCTTTTCACTGGAATCGCTTTCAAAGATCAACTCCTTGCCACCTTTACCTACGTAGAGACAGTCTTTTGTGGCCAGCTCGTAAGTTTCACCGTCCACCTTGACCGTACCGCTGCCCCCGACATTAAAAATACCCAGTTCGCGGCGCTCCAGGAAAGTTTCCGCTTTGATTTGATCGTTACCTTCCAGTGCAACAGATTTATTCACGGGATAAATGCCCCCGATAATGACACGATCTTCATGCGTATAGACCAACTTTACCTCCTCAGGTACAAACAGTTCCTGGATCAGATAGTGCTGACGCAACTCTTCAGTCGTAAAATGCTTGGCATGTTCGGGATGAGTTGAATAACGCATTTCCATAAAAACATTCCTCCTGTTTAGATAAACTTTTTTATCAACGGAATTGTTATAAAAGCGGTTTCTAACTCTACTTCTTAGCTAGAATTGTAATAATTATCTAAGAGGGTGTCAACCCAAAACTTCACTATTCCTAGAAAAACCCTTAATACACACGAAGTTTTACACGATTTTCACCTTTTGATAAACAGAATCGATTTTTTTATCTATATTACCCAAAAAGTTTTTAGCAAATATATCAACTTCATCATTGTGAAAAACCGATTTATGTGATAATTTCAATTTATTCAGTTGGTGCATGCGCTTACGGATTAAGTTTACTAAACATAAGGAGGAATACAAATGACCGCAACATTGGATGCTGTTACCTTCGGAGAACCGATGGCCATGTTTTATGCCAATGAAGCAGGCTCTCTGGATGAGGTGCGTTCATTCACCAAAGCGTTGGCCGGGGCAGAGACGAATGTTTCAGCCGGTTTGGCGCGTTTGGGTCTACGGGCGGGACTCGTGACCAAACTCGGCGAGGATACGTTCGGCAAGTTCATTGCTAGTGCGCTACGTCAAGAAGGGATCGACACCCAGAACGTCATGTTTACCAAAGACCACTCTACCGGCATGCTGATTAAATCCAAAGTTACAAGTGGGGACCCAGAGGTGGAATACTTTCGCAAACATTCCGCCGCCTCCACACTAAGCATCGCTGATTTTAACGAGGCTTACTTTTCCGGAGCTCGCCATCTGCATTTTACAGGTATTTCTGTCGCCCTCTCCCCTGAGTGCCGTGATTTCGCACGACATGCGCGGCAATTTATGAAAAAGGCTGGCAAAACCGTATCCTTTGATCCGAACCTCAGACCCAAGTTATGGCCTGACACGCAAACGATGGTGGAGGCGATTAACGAAGCATCTGAGGGGTGCGACTGGCTTCTACCCGGCATTCATGAAGGTAAAATATTGACAGGCTACACCTCACCGGAGGATATCGCTTCCTTCTATCTTGACCGAGGTACCTCGCTGGTCATCATCAAGTTGGGAACCGAAGGTGCATATTACAAATCCGCAGATGCTGAGGGATACGTCAAACGCTTTCGCGTAGAGCATGTTGTTGATACCGTAGGCGCGGGTGACGGATTTGCCGCAGGTGTTATCAGCGCGCTACTGGAGGGCTTGCCCCTGGCAGAGGCCGTCAAACGCGGTAATGCCCTTGGCGCACTGGCTGTCATGTCAGCTGGAGATATGGACGGCTATCCGACACGAGCCGAGCTGGAATCCTTTTTGCTCAGCGCCAGCACGAATTAATCCGGTTTTATTCCCCGCATAGCCTTCACCGCTATTAGCGCAAGCTCAACAAGGCCGAATCCAAAGTCAGCCTTAACTTCCAATAGCCCGTATTCGCGTTTGTACGATCTGAGCAGCATACGCATACTCAGATCGTACAAAGGAATACGGGCTATTTTTATAATACATGACACATTGCTCGTCTACAGCGTTTTGACGGATTCTCCCCGATTAATATCCGGTACAAATCGGTAGATAATCGGAACCGATTCGCCGCCCTCCTCAATGCTGGACAGCAGCGTCTTTGCCGCTTGCTTCCCCATATCCGCAATCGGTTGTGTAATAGTCGTAATCGGCGGATTGTAAATATGGGCAAACTCCGCATCGTCAATCCCGATAATAGACAACTCCACCGGAATGCGTATACGACGGGCATTCACATATTTCAGCGCTTCTGCTAGCACAATATCATTCCCGGCCAACAGCGCAGTCGGCGGCTCTGGCAGCTGGAACAACTCCTTCAGTGTCTGCTGGATTTCTTCTCTCGGCACACTGCGCATATACTCTTCTCGAAATGGCAAGCCATGCTCCTCCAGCGCCTTTTTGTATCCGCTGAGCCGCTCCACCCGTGGAGTAATCCGATTCAAGCCAAGGGGCAAAGTAATCAGCGCAATTCGCTCATGTTTGTGAGCCACAAGTTCCTGAATCGCCAGCTTAATCGCCATTTCGTTATCCAGCAGCAGGCTGCGCGTATTCACCCCGTCTACCAAACGGTCCAAAAACACTAACGGATACTTTTCACGAATGAGCTGGTTGTAAATATCTGCATGCTTGCCTGTCGGGAAGATGATCAGGCCGTCCACCTGCCGAGCCTTGAGCATCTCAATATATTGGCCCTCCTTGTCCGGGTTTTCATCGGCGTTGCAAATGATCACCTGAATGCCAAAACGCTGCAATTCCTCCTCAATCGCACGGATAGACTGGATCGAAAGGGTATAGTCAATGTTGGCTACAATGACCCCGACCATAAACGTCCGGTTTTGCTTCAAGCTGCGGGCCAGCCCGTTAGGCTGATAGTTCAGCTCTTGAATAACCTCGGCAATCCGGTCTCTGGTCTGGTCGCTCATATATTTATATCGTTTGTTCAGAAATTGCGAGACAGTGCTTTTAGACACTCCTGCCTTCTGGGCAACATCTTCAATCGTCGGCTTCTTCATCGGTACACTCCTTGTCTTTCATGTACTGCGTTAGTGCAACAAAAGTATATCTTTTTTTTAGTAAATTTACCATACTTCTATTTATGAATGCCATTATGATATAAGTCGAACTTCAAAGTTGCCTATCGTGCCACCGTGTAGAAGTATGGTTCTCCAGCAGCAAAAAGAGGCAGCTCAAGATGTTCTCTTGAACTGCCTCCACGTAACCATAAATACTGCTCGGATCAGTGTGCTGGAACGGGCGTTGCAGACTGATCTGGTGTATCGTGCTCGACCAGCGCATGTTTTTCCCATAACCGGCTTTTCCAGCGGGCATACATGATGACAGCACGAGTCCATTCATCAGCAGCAATCGCCAGCCACACTCCGGCGAGCCCCATGTCCAGCTTGAACACAAGCAGATAACCAAGCGGCAAGCTCATGCAGACCATGGAGATCAGGCCCATAAAGACCGGGAACTTCGCATCTCCAGCAGCACGCAACGAGTTAATAATGACGATATTCGTTGTCCGACCAGTTTCTAGCAGAATGCTAAGTAAAATGACCTGTGCTCCCAAACGAATAATTTCAGGATTTTCCGTGAACAAACCAAGCAAGGGAACACGGAAAAAGATGACCACCGCATCAATAATCACGGTCACGAGCAACGCCCATTTCACACTGGTCAGTACACGTTTATAGGCAGTATCCTTCTGTCTGGCTCCCACGAGCCTTCCTACCACAATAGCCGTACCCATACCGACTGCCATACTGAACAAGTAAATATAGCTTGAAATATTATTCGCATATTGACGTGTCGCCATTGCTTCTGCGCCCAGATAAGTCACGTACAGTGTGAAGATGAGCTGACACGACTGATACATAATGGACTCCAGCGCGGATGGTACACCAATGCGCAATATTTTAGAGATGAACTTTTTGGACAGTTGGACGTAATATTTCCACTCGACACGAACCTCAGTGACCCGGTACATCAGCCAGAAGAAGATCAAGAGACAAATAAAGCGGCTACCTACTGTAGAAATAGCAGCACCCTCTACTCCAAGTGCAGGCATTCCCCAATGCCCAAAAATCAAAACATAGTTGCCGACCACGTGGATCACGTTCATAAAAACCGATACATACATCGTTTCTTTGGTAAAACCATGTGTACGAATGGTCGCGGCCAGCGCATTAATCAATGCTTGAAGAAAAATGGCACCCCCGACGATGCTCATATACGACTCCGCGTAAGCCAGAATCTCACCCTGGACATTCAGCCATTGCAACATGTGCGTACCAAATACAAGAAAAATTACGCTAAGTAAAAGACCTACCATCAAATTCAACGTAATGGCCGTACCTGTAACCTGGGCCGCTTCGACTAGTTTCTTAGAACCGATATATTGAGCTACGACGATAGCAGCGCCGTTGCCGATAACCTCCAGTACAAGGATGGCAATTGAAATAATTTGATTGGACGCGCCCACACCCGACACTGCATTATCAGATACAGAACTGATCATGAACGTGTCGACGCTCCCCATTAGCATAAACAGAAACAATTCAAGGAAAATAGGCCATGTTAAACGGAACAAATTCAGTTCCTTAGCTTCGGACAATACCGAACCTTTTTTTAGTGCTCTGGTTGTCATTCATTCACCTTTCTTCATAGATTTATTTAACGATCAAAAGGTATGTTAGCACAGTCATTCTGAAAATACATCCCGTTTACGTAAAATGATTTGCAAAATGCGTAAGAATTCATTTATCACTCTCTTTATAATTGATTATCGAACTTTATTGAAACAGAATATTGCAAGAATATACCAGGAATCTGGTCTTTTCGACGTAATTATGAGCTAAAGAGTATAATAGAATACGAGCCTGTGAGCATTGCCGCTGACAGGTTGTGAAGATTGTTGTATGCTTCCTAAGCATAATTTGTGAATTAAAGATGGAATATATAGGACATTCATAGGGTTAAAAGGTAATAAAGGAGGCTTTTACAGATGACTCAATCATTTCAAGCTCTTGTCGTCGATCAGACGCAGGACGGTGAAGTTCAAGCAGAGGTACGTTCTCTGGAAGCTAGCAGTTTACCTGCTGGAGAAGTATTGATTCGTGTCGCTTATTCCAGCATCAATTATAAAGATGGGCTTGCTGCCCACAAGGATGGAAATATTGTCAAATCCTATCCGTTCGTACCAGGCATAGATTGCTCGGGAACCGTCGTCTCTTCGGAGGATAGCCGCTTTAGCGAAGGACAAGCGGTGCTCGTTACCGGATACGGGCTGGGTGTGTCTCAATTCGGGGGATTCAGCCAATATGCACGTGTGCCTGCGGACTGGGTGGTTCCACTTCCAGACGGACTCACGCCGAGAGAGGCGATGATATTCGGGACAGCTGGATTCACCGCAGCCCTGTCGTTATATCGGCTGGAGCAAAACGGCGTTACTCCGGAGCAGGGCAAGGTACTCGTCACCGGAGCGACGGGCGGCGTAGGCGGGGCAGCCATTGCCCTGCTGAACAAGAGAGGCTATCATGTCGTAGCCAGCAGTGGCAAGGCTGATGCTCACGATTACCTCAAGGCGCTCGGAGCAGCCGAGGTCATTTCCCGCGAGGAGGTCTACGACGGTGCGGAGAGCATCCGCCCGCTGAGCAAGCAGCTTTGGCAAGCGGCTGTTGATCCTGTAGGCGGAAAGCCGCTCGCTTCGCTGCTCAGCCAAATCGCCTACAACGGCTCTGTAGCCGTGAGCGGCCTGACGGCAGGCACCAAGCTGCCTACGACGGTGCTGCCGTTTATTTTGCGGGGCGTAAGTCTGCTGGGCATAGACTCTGTCTTCTGCCCATACGACACCCGCGTAGCGATCTGGAAGCGACTCGGCAGCGAATGGAAGCCGGAGCGGCTGGAGCAGCTCGTTGAGCGCGAAGTCGGATTGGCTGACCTGCCAAGCGCGCTCGAAGACATCCTTGCAGCCCGCTCGCAAGGAAGAACGCTAGTACGACTGGTTGACTAAGCGAGTAGGTCCGCAAGCTAATCCGTTAACGCGGTTTCGCGTGAAGGAATGTTCATTCCGTAAGCTCTAGCTTCGGAAAATGTAAGAAGCCTGTAAATCTGCATTTTTTGAGATTTACAGGCTTCTTTTCGTTTATTGCTACTTCCTTATCCATAGATGAGCAAACAACATAGATACATCATGGTACATTTGAAGCAGACGGTTTACTTTTCGCAACCAAATGAACCTTTTGAGGACCTCAGTTGTTATATAGATAAACTGCACGAGAAAGGAGAGCACATCATTGGAGAGTAATCGAGAGTTGTTTGATTTGTATCAACGAGATGTATACCGAACCTGCTACTACATGGTACATAATGCATCGGATGCAGAGGATTTAACACAGGAAGTGTTTATCATCCTGTTTCGCAGCAATCGTGAACAGATCGAACAACTAAAAGCCTGGATTATGAAGATTACGGTCAATCATTGTCTGAATTACCTTAAACGCCAGAAAAGCCTGCATTTGAAGGTATCGGCTAATCCCTATCTATTTAGCGGGGTGGAAGGTAAGCCTGTAGACAGGCTGGTGGAAGAACGCGAATCGGCAGAGGAATGGGCCGTTTATATGAATCGTCTTCCAGCCAAAATCCGCGCTGTGCTGACACTCCGCTATATGCATGATTTCACGCTGGCGGAAATATCCAAACTGCTGGAAATTCCGCTGGGAACCGTCAAATCGAGGACTCACAAAGGACTAAAGTTAATGGAGAAAATACTGCGGGATGCAGGTGTACAAATTCCCGAGATGGAAGGAGAGAACTATGAACAACATAGAAAAGGCATTGAAGCGCAAGTTAAATGATGATTCGGAAATGGCCTATCCTGACTTCGATGAGATGTGGAACCGGATGGAACAGACAGGGCATACTGCCCCTACGCTAACCGACACTTCCAATTCATTCACTCCCCACCGACACAGAAATTGGCGCAAAATAGCTATCGCCGCCTCTCTGAGTGCACTTCTCGTTGCCGTTCCCGTCTATGCCGCCATCCACTATAATTGGGGCGATCTACTGCACGGAAGAAGCGGCATTCAGACGGCACTAAATCAAGACCTTGGACAGCCCTTGGAGCAATCCGTAACCAGAGACGGAGTGAAGCTGACGCTACATACCGCTATTGTCGATGAGAACCGGACCGTGATTCTGTACAGCTTGGAGGTCGGAAAACGAGCAGAGAACGAGTTTTGGAATGTCAAAGGCGTATCGCTAAAAAGTGCTGCGGGGGAAAGCAGTGCAGGGGAATATAACTTTCAGCAATGGGACCCGAAAAATCAACGGTACAACGGGTACTTTGAAAGTGACTGGACACCGCAGCAAGAAACAGAGAACGTGCGGCTGAACGTAGATCATATTGAGCTCACCAGCGTTCAAGAACTGGAATTGCCGCTCGATATCACATCGTCTCAGATGCAGACGTTCAAGCTGGATCGTAATGGCTTACAAGATATGAAAGTGCAGGTATTTGAACAAGGGAAGGATAAGCTGATGCTGTCCTCGGCAATTACCTTCGATTCGTCGATGCCCAAGAGATGGGATAATCCGCAAATTGTTGCTTACAGAGGCGGCGAGCCAGTGATGTCGCAGCCTGGAGGGGCTTTTGGCAAACCCGGAGATAACGGGGAGTATACCGCACAGCAATATTTTACTAAAGCAGATATACCGGAAGGACAGACTGCTTTCAAACTGCAATATGCACAAACTGAGAAAAGTATACATGAACCCATAAACTTTGATCTGCAGCTAAGCAAGAAGAAGATGGAAAGCGGGACGATTAAAAGTGTGCTGAATATCCCACTGGAGAAAGGCAATCCAAATGTTTTGCTAGAACAAATGATTGTCACACCTACGCAAATCCGTGTCACGATCAGAAGCAAGGAGAAATTCGCCATGTTACCTTATCAAAAGTACTTACTTTCTGTGAACGGCACAACGTTAGAGGGTAGTCGTTGGTCATCACCTGATCAGGAACACGATCTGAACACAATCCGTTTTGAACGGCCGTCCAATCTTGTGATTACCAAGGATAGTCCTATTACTTTTACAGGCAAATACAAAGTTACGACCCATTCGGACGACAAAACGCCACAGCGTTTAACTGATATTTCTGAGCAAAAGCAGACGCTAACGACGCAAATCGGTGGCTATCCTGTGAAGTGGACCTACTACAAACAGGGATCAGACTTATTCGTAGAAACCGAAAGCGAGGACGCTCACTTTGGAGGGATTAACCAGACACATATTGGCCTGGGTAAAGAACGGATTATCGGCAAGCCGATCACAGCCAATTTCGCCGGAGATGGCAATAACAAGGCAGTGGATGTCTACAAGAACTTCAAAGGGAAGGAAGCTTCTATCTATATGTTCTACTATACAACGGACGACCCGGAAGCAGAGACAACCGTACCCTTACAGCCTCTGACAAGCAACAGCGAAGCATCCAAATAGCAATGCTATAAAAAGAGGGTCCTCTATACCTGTGTGAACCGTGGTATAGGGAACCCCTTTTTATTTGTCTAGTAAAGCACAGTCTGCCTGAAGCTGTTGTATCCCCACCTTACTTCACAGAGCCTTGCGTAACGCCGTTGATGATCCATTTTTGTGCCAGCAGATAAACGATAATCATCGGCAGCAAGGCCATTAGATACGAGGCAAAGGCCAGATTAAAGTCGGTATTGAACTGCCCCTGAAATACATACTGGACGAGCGGTAGCGTATATTGCTCCGCTTCGCTAATAATAATGAGCGGCAGCAGGAAGTCGTTATATGTGGACAGACAAGTGAGAATTCCCACCGTAGCACTAATCGGCGCCATCAGCGGGAATATAATGCGCCAAAAAGTACCCCATGTCGTCGCACCATCTACCGTGGCTGCCTCTTCCAATGCCACCGGAATGGAACGAATATAACCGACATACACGAAAACATTAAACGCCAAACCATACACCGTATGCAGCATAATGAGACCCAACAGATTAGTCATATGAAGGCCCGAGGCCAGTTTTACAATCGGCAGCATGATGATCGGGAACGGTATAAACATGGCGCTCACAAAGTAAAAATATAATCCCTTAAAAAAGCGTCGCTGCATATTACGGGCAATCGCATAAGCGACCATCGAATTGGTTAGCAAAGTCAATATGACCGTCGATGTCGTGACCATCACACTGTTCTGAAAAGCGCTGAAGAAGTTGGTCATTTCTACTGCACGACTAAAATTTCCCCAATGCAGCTCGGTCGGAAAGGCAAAGGCGGAGTGCGCCATCTGTTCGGGATTTTTAAGTGCTATCGTTACCGTCATATAGAGGGGAAACAGGATAAATATTGTCCCCAACGCTACCAGAAACAGCACAGGCCAGTTGGTACGTCTGCTTGTTTTCATCAGTTATCCATCTCCCTTCTCTGGAGGAATCGCAGCTGTAAGATGGAAATGATCGCGATCACAATAAAGTAAATAACAGAGTTAGCCGACTGATAAGCAAATTCTCCGCCTTTAAATCCCCCGGTGTATATCAGGTGGGAAATCGACTGGGTGGCTCGTCCCGGCCCGCCATTCGTCAAAGCCACGATCTGATCGAACACCATCAGGGAATTTTTCATCGCCAATACCATATTAATCGTGAAAAACGGGGCAATTAACGGAAAGGTAATGCTCCAGAATTCGCGCCATTTACCCGCACCGTCCAGGTTGGACGCCTCATACAGACTTGTCGGAATGGTTTGCAGCCCGGCCAGATAGAGAATCGTATTAAAGGCAATCCCCTGCCATACAGCTACGATGACAACCCCCACCCAAGCCAGTTGTTCACTGCCCAAAATGTTCGTCGACAATGAGGTAATACCTAAATTTTGCCCCCAAATCGTAAACACGTTCGAGAACAAGTAATTGAATATGTAACCCACGATTAGCACGCTCAAAATATTAGGCAGAAAATAAATACCGCGGAAAAAGTTACGAAACCGTATTTTAGCATTCAGCCCTAGCGCAATCAGCAAACTAAGGATATTAGTCGCAATGGTAACCACAACCGCAAATTTAAAAGTAAACCAGTAAGCGTTCCCCACATTGTCGTCCTGAAACAAATTAATATAGTTCTTAAACCCGACAAAGTGATACTGATGACCAAAGCCGTTCCAGTTCGTAAGCGAATAATAAAAGCCCTGCAAGGCAGGCAAGGTCAAAAATACAAAAAACAATAGCACCGCCGGCACCGTCATCCAGTAAAAAGTCGTTAGTCGCTTATTCATGTCTCCTCCTCCTCTCCTATCGGCGGTTAGCTACCTTATTCCACTCACTGTCTAGCTTGGCCAGATAAGCGTCGATGTCTCTGTTTTGCAGGAAGGCCTGCACAATAGAATTCAATTGGACCGCTTTGGGAATATAGTGATCGGCAAAATCAATGACGCGGCCCGATTTAAAATAAGGCAACAGCTCCGCCACACTCGGATCATCCTGCGTAACTCCCTTCACCGCCGAAAACAGCGTTTGCTCTGTAATGTATTGCTTGCTGTTCTCCGGCTTCAACAAGAAGGCAATGAACTCCTCGGCTTCCTTTTTATGCGGAGTGCTCTCCGATACGGCCAAGAGCGTATCTATACCGGACACCAGTTTGACCGCCTTTTCGTCATTCCCTGTCGGTAATGGGAAAAAACCAAGCTCCACTTTCGGGTTGGCTTTGCGAATTTCAGATATGGCCCACGAGCCCTGAATGTACATCAATCCCTGCCCGTTAGCGAAGGCACGATTACCGTCGGCATAGTTTTTGCCAAAATTATCACCATGTCCGTATTTCAATAGCTCCAGCTGCTTTTCAGCAACCTCGCGGTACTTGTCCTGAAAGGTGACCTGATTTTCACGCCGTTGCAGGAAAAAATCAATGCCCACCAGATTCGGGCCCAGCGCATTAAAGGGGAGGTTCGTTTGCCAATCATCTTTATATGTAAAATAGAACGGGATTTTCCCAGCAGCCTTGATCTTTTGCGCCGTTGCAATCAGCTCATCCCACGTTTTAGGCACCTGTAATCCCATTTCCTTAAAAAGCGTTTTGTTATACATCACACCATTCGCATTCGCAGCATAAGGAATTCCATACACGGGATCGACCCCGGTCACATCCTTAAGCATTTTGAGGTAAATCGGGTCAATCGTACGTGGCAATTCTGTATTCGCCAGATCCGTAAAAATACCGCTTTGTGCCAAAATGGAGTAGGTATCTGTGGCCCCAAGCCCCACAATGTCAGGTACATCGTTTTTGACAACCCGGGTCAATAACACGGTCTCTGCCTCCGGCGGGTTGACCTGTGTCACTTCAATACCGGGATGTTCCTGATTGAATTGAGAGATTAGCTTATCGAATGAACCCTTGGCCTCCGGCTTGTTTTGAAAAAATTCAATTTTCACCTTACCTGAAGCATCGCCCTTGTTGCATGCGCTTACAAAAACAGCCAACAAAAGGATCGCCGCCAGTGTAGACAGCTTTTTGACCCAACTCCACATGCTCATACCTCCTTTTCCCCTATGTCAATCTATGCGGGACTAGACAATTAATACCCGTCCCTTATGGAAAAGAAACGATAAAAGATCCAACTGACCCTCAAGCGGTCGATTGGATCTTTCTTTTACTTTTATGATGTTCAGGCTACGGATGCCCCTAATACAGATAATCATCAGTCACAAAACGGCGGTATGCACCCCAAGTAAAAAAGATAAGATATAGACTAACCACGGTGATAATCGCCCTATCCACAGACGAATTCCCGATTAAGGATCTATCTAATCCTGTATGCTGCATATATGGAATAATCATAAATGCGATCACATTGTATAGGTATGGGATATGAGAAACAAAAGAGACCAATTTTAAATACAATGAATCAAACAACAAAGAGCCCAGATTGTAAACCATACAAACACCGATAGCATACGTTACACTTTTGCTATACATAGCGATAAAACAATAAAAGGAGCTTATTGCTAATAATGAGGCAAGCGCCCAACCATAGTATTTAAGCATCTGCAGTCCTTGAGATCCGGACAACCCCGCATCACTTACATCATAGGAAAGAGTCCATACTTCAACGATCACCTGCGATGATACTGCAAATACAATGAGAAGAAACAAAATAGTAGCATTTAAAACCAGCAGTTTACTCCAGAAAATCTGCCCGCGGGTAAATCGGCGCATAAATAACAACCGCAGTTGCCCGCTTCGAAATTCCTCTGTGTATACAGCAGCAGCTAAAGCAGCCACAGCTATGTTGCATACTAAAAACAAATTCTCACGCAGACCAGTAACGACAAAGTTTAAGGATAATACCTCTACAGGAACCTTCATCGTGCGCAAAAAATATACTCCTGTCGAACAGGCTAGAATCGGTGTACATAATACCATGAGCCAGAACCACTTCCGTCTCCACAATCGCTCGAACTCGCTGTATATTAATGATTTCATAGTCCCATCAATCCCATAAAAGCATCCTCTAGCCGTTGGCCGTCCTCTACTAATTGATCAGTAGGTCCCTGCCAAACTAGCCTGCCCTCTTTGATAACAACGAGTTCATCACACATCTGTTGCAGTTCATCCAACAAATGACTGGAGATAAAAAAGGCATAATTCGCTGAATCACGTAGCTGAAGCACAATATCTTTCAGCTCCTGCATTCCCATAGGATCCAGCCCATTGGACGGTTCATCCAGCAATAAAAGCTCAGGAGTCCCCAGCATGGACTGCGCAATACCTAGCCTTTGCTTCATTCCCAGCGAATAGGTTTTCACCTTGTCATCTCCCCGTGTTTCCAGCCTCACCTTTGTAAGCAACTCTTCAATATGTGTCTCCCGATCTGAGGACGCAATCTCAAAGTGTAACCGTGACAAATTGCGCAAAACCTGCCTGCCTGTCATATAATCAAAAAAAACCGGAGATTCAATAATAGCCCCCACCTTGGACAGCGCCTTTTCCCGATCCGTCTGTACATCATATGAGGCTATCTTTACAGAACCGCTGGTTGGCTGCATTAATCCGGTCATGATTCGCATCATTGTAGTTTTACCAGCTCCATTAGGTCCGATGAATCCATAGATCTTCCCTTTCTGAAGCTTAAAAGAAACACGGTCTAACAAGTGCCTTTTTCCCATTTTTTTCGTTACCTGACTGACCTCTAGTAAGGAGTCCGACATACTATTCCCTCCATCCATAACAAATCACAACATAGTTCCAACGCGTGCATTTGATATGTAAGATCATGATGGATAACACAAACTTCATTTAACAATGAATCATATTATTTATTCAATTTAAAAAGTATCATATGTTGCGAAATGCAAACAACTTTCTTTATATGTAAAATATAATAATAATAATATATCAATACCATTTATCTTAATTAATGGTCATTAATTTTTGTGATGATATCTTTGTCTTTTCACTGCAAAAAAGGTAGCCCTTCAGTAAACGTTCTACCTCAGGGCTACCCTCTATATAAAATAAACTGTTTTCTAGCCAGTAACTACTAGCCTGTCACCTACTCCAGCTCAACCCACTCGCCGAGCAACGTGTCCAGCTCGGCTTGCAACCGCTCACGCGCATCCCACAGCTCCGCCATGTGGATCGTATCGCCGCTTGTGCCGAGCAGCTCCAGCTCGGCATCCGCCGCCGCCAATTCTGCTTCTTTGGCGGCGATGGCCCGCTCCAACCGCTCGCTGGATGCAGCGGGCGTGCGTGATGGCTTCGCGGCCTTCGCTTCGCGGGCTCCAGACCCGGCAGCGGGCGAGCCCAAGCGATTTGAGCGTGCACGGCTCGCATCGGCTCCCGCAGTCGCTCCCGTATGCGCAGCCGGCCCCGTGCCATTGCTCGCTGCACTGGAATGTGCAGCTGTGCCCGAGCCTGAGCCGCCACCGGATGCGGCTCTGCTTGCAGATGTCGGGCGCGTCCCGGTACCCCCCTCGCTCTGTAGACGAGCGTTTTCCAGCTCCCGCTTCTTCGCTCGGTACTCATCAAAGCTGCCCAGATAAAAGGTCAGCTTTCCAGCCTCCAGCTCCCACACGCGTCCTGCCAGCTTATTCACAAAATAGCGGTCATGTGAAATCGCCAGTACCGTTCCCGTGTAGGTGTCTAACGCTTCCTCCAGCGCCTCGCGTGAGTCAATGTCCAGATGGTTCGTCGGCTCATCCAGCACCAACAAATTTGGCTTTTTCATGACCAGCAACGCCAGCCGCAAGCGGGACCATTCGCCACCGGACAGCATGCTCACGGGCTTAAACACATCGGCACCGTAAAACAAATACTTCGCTAGCAGCTCGCGTGCCTCACCTTCTTCCACCCCTGCTTCCTCCTTGAAGTAAGCAAGCACAGTCGCCCGGCTATTCCGTTCTCTCTCTTGCTGCGCCAAATATCCATACTCCACGCGCGCACCCCACTGGACCGAGCCTGCATCCGCGCTTTCCTGACCAAGCAGCAGCTTGAGCAGCGTCGTTTTGCCTGAACCGTTATCGCCCAGCAAGGCCACCTTTTCACCGAATTCCAGGCTGCCCGTTGCCCCGTTTAATATTTGATGCTCTCCATAGGCTTTAACGATTTCTTCAAACTGTAGCACCCGGCGACCGGAACGATCCTCCAGCTTTAAGTGAAATTCCGCCCCCTGCGGGTCCAATACAGGCCGCTTCACCAGCTCCATACGCTCCAACGCCTTACGAATGGAGGCTGCTTTTTTGAAAAACTTTTCGTTGTCGCCATTGCGCCCCCACTCTTCAAAACGCCGAATGGCCTCTTTCATCTTTTTGATCCGCTTTTGCTGTTCCTTATAATCTTCAAATTGCAGTAGCAATCGTTCTTCCTTTTCCTTAACATAGCCGCTGTAGTTCGTATAATACGTAAACGCCTCGCCATCCTCAAGCTCAATCATTTTAACGGCGACCCGATCCAGAAAATAACGATCATGGGACACAACCACACATGTACCTGTGTAGCCCTGCAAAAATTGCTCCAGCCATTCCAGCCCCTTCAAATCCAGATGGTTGGTCGGCTCATCCAGCAGCAACAAATCCGGCCGCCCGATGAGCTGTGATGCCAGCGCTATTTTTGTTTTCTCTCCACCTGACAGCGAGCCGAAGCTGCGCGTATACATTCCTTTGGGAATACGCAGACCATCCGCTACCTGATCAATATTTGCATCCATTTCATAGCCGCCGTTGCGCTCAAACCGTTCCTGCAAGGCAGCATACGATTGCAGCAGCTTCTCCAGAAGGCCTACGTCTGCTGCCACAACCGGATCTGACATTTCCCGTTCCAGTGTGCTCATCTGATTGCGGCAATCCTTCAGCTCACGATAGGCGTAAGCCAGCGTTTCGTACACAGTAAAACTCTCAAACTCCGCCGGAATTTGCGGTAAATAGCCGATTTTCGTATCCTTGGCGATGACGAGCTGCCCTTCATCCGGGCGGGACAAACGTGCGATTAGGCGTAATAGGGTGGTTTTACCGCTTCCGTTGCGGCCGATGAGTCCCACCTTTTCTCCTGTATGGATATCAAACGATGCACCATCCAAAATCAGATTGGCAGCGTGGTATTTTTTCAATTGTTGACCGTTTACTATATACATGTTCAGGCTCTCCTTTATTTAGGAAGACCCTTACCTGGGTAACACAAAAAGAGCCGCAGGAGCAACCCCGCGACTCTTCGGAAGATACAGCAATCCGTTCGAGTTAAGGTAGGCGTCTTCTCGCGATGTTTACAACCGTATGATTAAAATTGGACAGACTTCTCCCGTTGTATGGAAAAGCATGAACAATGCCAGCCATAGCAATCGGCAGCTGGCTAATACGGTTGTTCAGCATCTCGTGATTCACCTACCTCACCTCCTTCTTCATAATTGTGTGTAGTATAACATGTTTGCTCGCATTATAAAAGAGGGCGATGGTTCAGCGAATTATGAAACAGAGTGGTGCCCTCTGACAGCCTGCGATGTCCCCGCTCTGGTAATCGAAAATACGCCGCAGACAAAAGCAACAATCACAAATGCCCCACCCACCCAAGCGTTCGTGGCAACAGATTCACTATTCTCAATCACTACTCCTCCCAGGGCAGAACCGAGAGCGATCCCGACCTGGAGTGCGGAGAAATTAAAGCTTTGCTGAATACTACCCGATTCGGGTGCATTTTCAATAAGATAACTTTGCATCGGGGGCGACAAGGCCCAACTCAGTATGCCCCAGATGATCAGTAGTGGCGCAAATACATAAATCGAGTGGATTGAGAATGGCAGCAAGAACATCACGGCGATAAACACGCCTACGACGACTAGAATACTTTTCGCTGTGCCGAACCGATCTGCCAAAGAGCCGCCAATAAATCCGCCGCTCACTGCCGCCAGCCCAAAGACAAAATAGGCCACACTAATCCACGAAGCGTTTAAGCCCATCATATTTTCTAAAAATGGAGTGAAATACGCATATAACGTGTAATGGCCCGCCAGTGTCAGCGTGGTCACCAGATGAGCACTGATGACTTTAACATTTTTTAAGGATTTCAGCTGATCGCGCATAGGCACAACATGTTCCGTCGGAATCCGCTCCATAAACAAGTTGATAACGATCATAGCAACGACCGTCAACAAGGCAATGATCAGGAAAAGCACCCGCCAGCCAAACGCATTTCCAATCAGCACCCCGGCTGGAATACCTAGAACGATGGAGGAGCTAACCCCCATGGAGATGACACCAAGGACACGGGCCTGATAAGCCTTGGACACCACTTTGACTGCAATGGTCAGTGACAATGTCACGATCAGCGACCCGCTTGCAGCGGTAACGATACGGGATACAAACAAGACCGCATAATTCGGACTCCAGAAGGCCAGCAGACTTCCCAGAATAAAGATAAACATCGACCACAGGTACAGTCGTTTTCGTTCAATTTTGGCGGTCAACGCCAACAAAGTTGGCCCAGCAATAGCATACACGAGCGCATAGATCATGATAAGCTGTCCTGCCGTGCTTACGGAGACATTCAAATCCTGCGCAATTTGGGGTAGCACGCCACCGATAATCAGCTCTACCAAACCCACCGTAAAGGTCGCAATCGTTAAAATAACTACTTTGAAGTTCATTACATTAGCTCCTTTGCTGTCATGTAAATTCCCTCGTATTACGCAAAAAAATCCTGACCACAAGAAATGTACAAGACGTACACTTTTTGTAATCAGGATTTATCGGTTCCTGGTAGAGACCCTCAAACCATATTATTGAGGTTATACAAATGGGGCATTCATTTATTACGCATTCACGAAGGTTATAGCTATTACTATAAAGGAGCCTGTGGCTAAGTTCAACCCCCTACAGCCGCAAAAATTCGCTCATGGCACGATCCGACAGATAGGGTAGATACTCATGACCGTATTCGTGATACAGGAGTATTTCCTTGTCTGATACGATTTTATTGTACACCGCAAACTGCGTGGAGGGTGGACAGATGGTGTCCGACAGCCCTGTCACAAACAACACACGACCACGAATACGATCTGCCAAATGTTGAATATCGATGTAGCCTAGTCGGTGAAAGTGCTCCTCCTCGCGCATATGATTCGGATCAAACCAACGAAAATAATAAACCAGTTCTTCATATGCAGATGTAGTGGCATCCAGCGCCCAAGCTCTTTTATAGTCCGACAGAAATGGATATACCGGAACTGCCATACGGACACGTGGCTCCAATGCAGCGCAGGCAACCGTTAAGGCCCCTCCCTGGGAGCAGCCAAATGTGCCGATCCGTTCAGGGTCGACCTGCTCCATAGACATCAGAATGCGTACCGTCTGCACGGTATCCAAAAATACATTGCGGTAATACATCCGATCCGGGTCCGGGTCGTCAATCCCCCGGATGATATGGCCGCGAACCGTCGTTCCTTGAACCTGCAAATTGTCCTCTGATAGCCCTCCTTGCCCCCGGCAATCCATAGCCAGCACGGTGAATCCGTGTGCCGCATAGCTCACCTTGTCGAACCAGTCACCACTGTCGCAGGAATATCCATGAAACATGGCCAACGCTGGACCTTGTTCCGTAAGGTGCTTAGGACGAGCCAGCTTCCCATGAACCTTCGCTCCGCCCACTCCAGTAAAATATAGATGGTAACACTCCACCATCGGAGAGACAAAATCAGCAGGCTCCAGTGTATAATCAAGCGGCTGCCGCTCCAGCTCCTGTAATGCCCGTTCCCAGTATGCGTCAAAGTCCGGCGGCTTCGGGTTACTCCCCATATATGACTGCAATTGCTGTAAAGACATATCCTCTGGCATTCAAGTTCCTCCTACATCCGGCCCGACTCACGGTCGTCTGCGACCACTTCATCCGTTGCGATAACATACTTCATAATGTCAGACACTGTCGTGTATGCGATACCTACATACGTGTCAGCGGCTCCATAATAAATCGCAATCCGCCCGGTGTCCGCATCATGCAGCGTAGCACACGGGAACACCACATTCGGCACAAAGCCCCGTTCTTCGTACCATTCCTCCGGGGTCAGCACGAAATTCGAGGAACGATATTTAACTTTAGACGGATCATCCAGGTCAAGAACGGCTACGCCCATACTGTATACCAGCCCATTGCACGTGCCCGTCACCCCGTGGTAGAACATCAGCCAACCCTCGGTCGTCTCAATCGGGGCCGGTCCGCCGCCAATCTTTACCGATTGCCACCAGCCCTGTCCGCCCTTGCTCATGACATGACGGTGCTTGCCCCAATAGACCAAGTCAGGACTTTCACTTAGAAAAATGTCGCCAAACGGTGTATGTCCGCTGTCGCTCGGACGGGATAGCAACATAAAGTTTCCGTTTAGCTTGCGGGGCAACAGCACACCATTGCGATTAAACGGCAGGAACGGATTTTCCAATCGTACAAAGCTTTTAAAATCCTTTGTTTGTGCTATCCCCAACGCTGCACCGTAAAAATCTGTACACCAGATGATATAATACGTATCCTCCACGCGGACCAGACGCGGATCGTAAGCATAATTAGGCTGGTAATCGCTTCCTTCCTCATCGACCAAATGCAGACGTTCTGTCTCAATGTCCCAAGCCAACCCGTCGTCACTCCAGCCTAGATGCAAATGCGGACGTCCATTAATCGTTTCAGCCCGGAATACCCCTACAAACCGTCCCTCATACGGAGCTACTGCACTGTTGAAAATACGGGCAATACCCGGCACCGGATTGCGTCCAATGACTGGGTTATCAGTATGCCTCCACACCGGAGCCTCGCTACCTTCCGGCTTATCCTGCCACGGCATTTTCGACAGACTTTCTCCCACAATTCGTACGTCACCTACATCCAAATCCACATTCAATTTACTCATACGTATATTCTCCTCTCACCGAGATACTTGATCTCATCATTTTTCTATTTCGCCGTTATTCTATTTCACTGAACCCTGCGCGAATCCGTTATAGATATATTTTTGTAATGATAAAAACGCAATCAGCGTCGGAATAATGGCAATGATAATGCCCGCGCTAATAACTTCCCATTGCGAGCCATATGGCCCTTTAAACTTGAACAGCGCCGTCGATATAACCTGAAGGCTTGTTTTGGGCATATACAGGAACGGGGTGTAAAAGTCGTTGTAAATATTAACGCCTTTGATAATGATCACCGTCACAATGGCAGGCTTCAGCAGGGGCAAGATAATGCGCCAGTAGATCGTCAGATAGGAGGCCCCATCCAGCATGGCTGATTCATCTAGCGCCACCGCAATGGAATCCAGAAATTGCAGAAAAATATACACTGCAATAATATCCGTTCCCAAATACAGCAAGATCGCCGCCCAAGGCGTGTTAAACAGCTCCAGTTTGTTGATAATTTGAAATGTCGATACCTGTGTCGTTACCCCCGGAATGAGGGTCGCGAGCAGGAACGCTCCGAGCATAAGACTTTTGCCCTTAAATTTAAAACGGTTCAAAATATACGCGATCATGGAACCCGTTAACGTGGCTCCGATGATCGAAATCAACAGGATAAAAGCTGTGTTCACAAATCCGGTCAGCATATTTCCGTTAATAAAGGCTTTGGTATAGTTAGCCCAATTCAGCCAGTTAACGGGGGGAGTCAGAGGACTGGTTGCCGCATATTCAGTCTTCGTCTTCAAAGATGCAAACAAAATGACGACAATCGGCAGCAGTGCAATGAACGCACCTAGTAGTAGCGCCGCATACTTGATGCTGCTAGCCAGTATTATTTTCAGCTTATACATGATTAGTCCTCCTCTCCCCGAATTAGCAACCGTTGAAGCAGCGTAACAGCGATTACGATCAGCAGCAGAACAACCGCCATCGCCGAGGCCAAACCGACCTTGCTGTATTTGAATGCCACATCAAGCGTTTGAATGACGAATGTTTCGCTACCGTTGGAGCCACCGGTCATAATATACGGAATATCGAATGCACTGACCGCACCGCTAATTGCCAAGATGAGATTCAACTGCAAAATCCGCTTGATGCTCGGCAAAATAATTGAGCGGAACTGATGCCAGCGGTTGGCTCCATCGATATCGGCTGCTTCATACAAATCACTGGATATGGAAGAAATCGCACCCAGAAACACAATAAAGTTAAAGCCCATGTATCTCCAGATCGACGTGCCAGCCAGCGAAATATTGATAATCTCCGGGTTGCCCAGCCACAGCTTGACATACGAACCCAGCCCCACTGCCTGAAGCAGGGTATCGAGCGTGCCGTCTGGCTTAAAAAAGAAAAGAAAAATAAAACCAATGGCCACCCCGTTCATTAGGGAAGGAAAAAATAAAACGCCTTTAAAGAAATTTTTAAACCAGGTCTGAAAGCTGAGAATGGTTGCAAAATAAAGGGCCAGACCCATCTGTACAAACGTGGCTACAAAGTAATACAGACTGACCTTAAACACCGAGAAATACTCGGGGTCGGTAAAGATTTTGATATAGTTTTCAAAACCCACATATTCCAGACGCTTACTATAGCCGTTCCAGTCCGAAAAGCTGTATTTAAACATATTGATCACCGGCAAGTACGCAAAAGTGATCAGCAGCGCTAGCGGAATAAATGAAAAGGCAACAATAATCGCCAATCTTTGTTTGGAGTAGCTGAGATTCGAAAATTTTAACATGCTGCACCTCCTGGCTATCCGTCCATCGACTGCTACGTCGATCCTTTTTTTCGTCAGTTCAGATGGCTATTTTGCTTACTTTGCAGCCACTTCAGCACGCGCCTTCACCCATGCATCGTTCAGGTCTTTCATAATGGCGTCATACGATTCCGGGCGGTTACCAACCGCTGCCTCAATAATGCGTTTCTTGAAATCAGGCTGCCACAAACCAATTTCGCCCATTTTGTCTATTTTATCAACAATTCCTTCCTGTCCTTTTTGAGACGGAGTAAGCGTTTCAAAAACGACTCCCTGATCTTCGTATTGCTTCAAAATGCTAGGCATTGGGGCACCCTTCAGCGGACTAATACTGCCTGCCTGCTCTACAGCATAGTTGGACTTTTCGGTAAACCAGTCCACCCAAGCACGGGCCGCCGCTTTATTTTCACTGTTTACGTTAATACCGAGATTAAAATCACCCGCTAGCGGTACAAGTACCTTCGAGGCATTCGTCGGGAAAGGCATAAAACCGATATCTTCCTTGTTAGGAGCTGTGCTTTTGATCTGGTCAATCGCCCAAGAGCCAAGTACCATCGCACCGATTTTGCCTTGAGCGAGATCCGCCTTGGAGGTCTCCCAATCCGTAGTCGTTGGATCTTTTTCAATCAGGCCTTTTTTAGCTGCATCGTACAGGACCTTATACAGTTCATAGTGGGGCTGGCCTTTCGTGAAATTGTCATCTGTATTCGGTTGTGTGACATTCACATATTCCTTCGTACCCGCCAATGTTGCCAGACTAGACTCCCACTGGGTCAGTGCCCAACCAGAGGCATAGTTCGTAAACAGCGGCACTGCCTTGGTTTTGTCCTTAATCTGCTGTAACGCTGTCAGGAATTGATCCGGTGTTTTGGGAAGCTGCGTGATTCCTGCGTCCTTGAACACCTTTTTGTTATAAATCACACCAGAGTAAACCATCGCAATTGGAATACCGTAGCTGTTATGATCCACCGTACGTTCTTCAAGGCCGGTATACTTGTTTTTCATCTCCTCATAAGTACCCAGCGGCTCGAAAAAGTTGGGCAGCTCTTCAACTGGAATACTGCCAGGAATCAGCAAAACATCTCCATAATCCCTGGTCCCCATACGGATTTTAATTTGACCCTCATAATCGGCCAATGCCTGAAAATTGACCTTCACGTTCGGATAAAGTTTGTTAAATTCCTTGGCGTAATCCTGAAATACGGTATCCACAATATCAGTCCGCTGTGTGATAACCGTAATTTCACCTTCCACACCCTTCGGATCAGAGCTGGCAGCTGGCTCATCCTTCTTTGAGGTACAGCCAGTAAACAGCCCCGCTAACAAAACCACGGATAGTAATGACATCAAAACCTTGGACAACTTCATGAGACGACTCCTCCTGTTGTTTTCGAATAAGGTTATCGTTAAAGTAACAAAATCATTTTATTATGTTAGCGCTTACTATGTCAATTGCAATATTCTTTTTGTAAAGTGGAATGGGTCACATCTTATAAAAAAACACCAATTTAGCATGGTTGACAGTTTACAAACAGCTAGATATGATAATCCTGTAAAGTTAACGATAACCTAATAATTCATTTTCCGAAGGAGGCTTTGTCTCTTGGAAACATTACTGGACGAAATTAGACAGGAATGGAAGGAGCACATACTCCCATTCTGGCTTGGACTGAAGGATGAGACACACGGTGGGTTTTACGGCGAGGTGGACGTGGATCTGCACACTCATAACCAAGCCGACAAAGGCGGGATTGCCACTGCACGGCTACTCTGGTCATTCTCGGCGGCTGCCCGTGTAACAAGGGAAAATACCTATGCAGAAGCCGCACGACATGCATTCACATTCCTGCGGAATCACCTGCTTGATCCATTACATGGAGGAATGTACTGGATGGTGGACTACACCGGGCAACCCGTGGACACGTGCAAGCATGTATACGCGCAGGCATTTGCGATCTATGCGATAGCAGAGTATGCACGTGCCACAGACGACCCGAATGCATTACCACTAGCTATGGAGCTGTTCCATCTGCTGGAGCAAAAAGGATATGATCGCACCCGACAGGCATACGGCGAACAATATGACCGCTTGTGGAACACGCAGCCTAATGAGCTACTCAGCGAAAATGGGGTTACCGCGCATATCACCATGAATACGCATATTCATGTTTTGGAGGCGTATACCCAATTGCTGCGCGTCTGGCCAAATGAAGAGGTTCGAAATGCGCTGACGAACGTACTGGATATTTTATATCATCGTGTTTACGATGCTTCTGCCCGACGATTGGGGGTATTCTTCGACCGTGAATGGCGCTCTCTGCTTGACCTGACCTCATATGGTCACGACATCGAAGCCAGCTGGTTGATTGAGGACGCTATGAGTGTGCTGGGTTATTACCCGTCAGAATACGTGGATATGGTGATGGATATTGCCAATGCGGTAGCAGAGCGCGCTGTTCAGCCAGACGGATCGCTCATCAATGAGCGGGAAGGAGAGCGAGTAGACACCTCACGTATCTGGTGGGTACAGGCCGAGGGGATGGTTGGTTTTTACAATGCGTTTCAACGTACAAAAGACGAACGTTTTTTGCAAATTGTGAAAAATCTATGGTCCTATACCCGGCAATATATCATCGATCCGCGCCCCGGAGGCGAATGGTTCTGGTCAGTTCAAGCGGATGGTAAGCCTGATGCGAGAGAGATTGCAGGACCCTGGAAGTGCCCTTATCACAACAGCCGATTTTGCATAGAAATGCTAGAAAGGATGGAAAACCAATGATCCATAGCAAATACAATGAGCTGCGGTTGCAGCAAGAGGAACTGATTACACGCCCCAATGAGGTTAAAACTACCTTTTATAGTGGTATCTACGAACGCTACCTCTATCCAGTGCTCACACGCCATCATGTTCCACTTCACTGGCGGTTTGATCTGGATGCGCAAACTAATCCCTTTTTCATGGAGCGGCTGGGTGTAAATGCGGCATTGAATCCAGGGGCAATCTATCATGAAGGAAAATACATTCTTGTTTCGCGTACCGAGGGACTGGATCGAAAATCATTTTTCGCTTTAGCAGAGAGCGATAACGGCATTGATCAATTTCGATTCATTGACGCCCCCCTAGTATGGGAGGATATCGACCCAGAAGAAACAAATATGTACGATATGCGGCTGGTGAAGCATGAGGACGGCTGGATTTACGGTATTTATTGCTCAGAGAAAAAAGACCCTGACGCACCACCTCACGATACCTCCAGTGCTGTCGCTCAGGCCGGACTGGTCCGTACTCGTGATCTTCGTACATGGACCCGGCTTCCCAACATCACTACCCAGTCCCCACAGCAGCGCAACGTTGTCCTGCACCCTGAATTTGTGGACGGTCAATACGCCTTCTATACTCGTCCCCAGGACGGATTTATTTCCACCGGCTCGGGCGGAGGCATCGCCTTCGGCCTGTGCAAAGATATTACACAACCCGTGATTGAACACGAAACCGTCATTGATGAGCGCTGTTATCATACGGTGTACGAAGCCAAGAATGGTCAGGGCCCTGCCCCGATCAAAACCAGTCGCGGCTGGATTCATATCGCTCACGGGGTACGCAATACGGCCGCTGGGCTGCGGTATGTGCTGTATACCTTTGCCACCAGTCTGGAAGACCCTACGCGCGTCATCGCCAAGCCCGGCGGGCACTTTCTGGCTCCTTATGATGAGGAACGTGTGGGTGACGTTTCGAATGTTATTTTTTGCAATGGGGCAGTCGTTAACGAACAAGATGAAGTCTTTATTTACTACGCATCCAGTGATACCCGTATCCACGTAGCGACGACCACCATCGCTCGACTGGAGGACTACACCTTCAATACACCATCCGACCCGTTGCGCTCTCTCAGCAGCGCCGCTGTTCGTCGTGAGCTAATTCATCACAATGAAGCGCTATTGCAAGCACACTCCCGTCCTTCCCAGCGGACATAAGCCGCAGGCTTTATCCTGCTTGCGGAACCATGTATACTATCCATAGAACAACTGTTACCCGCAGGCTAACAGTTGTCTATGGGCAGCCATGCTGCCAGTCTTTGTATCTTTACAAGACAACTTTGCTGCTAAGTCTTTGTATCTGTACAGGCGGCTAAGCTACTGATATATTCCCCCAGCATTTTGCATCCATTCTTTTGGATTTAGGCAAAATGCTTATCTTTTTAAAATTGGAAGGCGGAACAGGAATGAAGAGCAACGTAACGATGCGGGATATTGCAGATAAGCTGGGAGTAAGCAGCGTGACCGTGTCGAAGGCGCTCAATGACAAGGATGGGGTTAGCGAGGAGCTAAAAGAGCGTATTAAGACGCTCGCAGGAGAAATGGGTTATCGTTTCAATACCGTTGCCAAGTCCATGAAGGAGGGCCTCACCTATAACATTGGTGTTGTCATCCCTGAACGTTTTACCGGCCCTGGCCAATCGTTTTATCTGCACATCTACCAGCAAATTTCACGGGCACTGGAGCCATACGGCTACTACGGCATCCTTCACATCCTCCATCGCGAAGACGAAGAACAGCTTAATCTGCCACGTATCTATTACGACCGCAAGGTGGACGGCTTCATTCTCCTGGGCCAAGTGAGCAAGCCATATATTGAGCTTGTACAAACCATGGACCTACCCAAAATGTTTCTCGATTTTTATGATGAGCATGCCGATATCGACTCCGTGGTGACGGATAATTTTTACGGAGCCTACGAGCTGACCAACTATTTGATCGCCCAGGGACACCGGGATATTGCATATGTGGGTAATATCTATTCCACCAGTAGTATTCAGGATCGTTTCCTCGGCTACTATAAATCCTTGCTGGAGCACAGGTTGCCCCTCCGTAACGAGTGGGTGCTCAGTGACCGGGACGACGAAGGTACTTATGTTGAAATGGAGCTTCCTCAGCCGCTACCAACTGCCTTTGTATGTAACTGCGATCAGGTCGCTCACAATCTGGTGCATAAGCTCATTGGTCTGGGATACCGCGTACCTGAAGACTGCTCTGTGGTCGGCTTTGACAACGATGTATACGCCACTCTTATTGTTCCGCAACTGACCACGGTCGGAGTAGACATCGAGCAGATGGCACGTACCGCGATTGATTCGATGATGAAAAAAATAAGCCATCCCGGCAGCCGCTTTGGTCGAGTCCTGGTGCAGGGACATATTGTATATCGTGATTCCGTGCAGCCCATTGAGAGACCATGATCAATGCATACCTTACTTGGGGAGAGGTCACCGCTATTCTCAATGTTCCACAACCAAAAGCCGCTCAGCATGTCGCTGGAGCGGCTTTTGACGTTCATAAATTCTGCAGTGTGATCATCGTACTCACATTCAATTGTAGATTTTGCAAAATCCTGGATTAGGAGCGCTGGGCGACAAAGGAATTGCCCGCCCGATTGAGAATCGGCAGCATCCGCATTTCTTGCCCCATCGAGGCTTGGCAAAGCGGACAAGCAGGCTCGTTCAAAAAGGTGAAATCCGTTCGCATCCAACCGTTGCAACCCTCGTTTGTACACGACCAAATAGCCGTATTTTCCTCTGGAATGATTTCCGGGGCCTGGCGTCTGTACATCTATATCCCCCCTCGGTTTTTATAGGGTAATATCCCCTGTCGGCTTACTGTTAATTTCCACCTGTCCGGGTATTAATATGCTCTAACGTCCAAAAAATATGCGCAATTTACCAAAATGTTTATTTACGGATAGCCTTGGTCCAGAAGCCGCCATGAAATTGCTTCGGCTCTACCGTAATGACAAAAGCCTTAGGATCCAGCTCCAGAATGGACTGATACAGCTTATTCTGGTTTTTCCGTTTAGCCAAAATTTCCATCACCAGGCGCTCTCCATCACGTCCACTGCCCAGCCAGGCTGTAACACCGTATCCTTTGTCCCGTAGCGCATTGGCAATTCCTCCATTGATCTCATTGCTGATCACCTTAACAGTGACATAACCAAGCGCTATTTTTTCCTCAATCCATGCTCCAATAAGAATGCCCAATGCATAGCCAATGGCGTATACTGCAAGACTTGCCACTTGATCCAGGTACTTAAGCACAACATTCAAGCCCAACACATAGACCGTAACTTCCACGGTGCTAATGAGCGCAGCAATGTACTTCTGTCCTTTCAGCGTCAGAATCATGCGCAGTGTATACGCCGATACGTAAATAATTTGAATAACGAGAATAAACAATAAAATTTTGAGCATGCGCTCACTCCCCACTTCACGTTCTGATTTAACCCGTATCCAACATTATACCCCCGTCTGTGATATACAGCCTCTGGTTTCGTATTACCCTCACTCGGGTAATGACTAACTACAGCATGCTGAATGAAAGTTCGATCACATAAGGAGGGCTACAACATGAAGGATAACGGAATTAGCGATAAAATCAAAGGTAATGTGAACAAAGCCAAAGGTGAAATCAAGGACCAAATCGGGAACGCTACCAATAATAAGTCCCTTCAAGCCGAAGGTAAACTGGATAAGGCCAAAGGCCATCTTCAGGAAACAGCAGGCAAACTGAAGGACGGCAAATAATCCTGAATGGATAACCTCGACGCACTGTTTTACCAACAAGTCTCGCTGTCTTGTGCAGCGGGCTTGTTTTGTGTTGTTCGGATACTTTTGGAAAAACTTTTGCGCAAACAGGGCAACTTTTACGGTTGCTGTTGCGTCTAACCAATATAAGCACAACCCATAATGACTCTCCAACCTGTTGGATTTTGTAGGCATTAATGTTACTCTAGTCTATGAACCAGGCTATAATTCTTAAATAAAGGGGTAGACCAACGAATGAAATCACTGAAATCTATCAAAAAACCTGTCATCATCACTGCCGTATCCGCCTTGGCCATATCCGGGGCTCTTTTCAGCCAATCCACATATGCCGCACAAGTGACTAAGCCGATCCAAGCAGTATATAACAATATCAAAATCATCTACAACGGAACCGAGGTTCCTTATGATGCCAAAACAGAACCGTTCCTGCTGGATGGCGTAACGTATATCCCACTGAAGCTGGCAGGTACAGCTTTGGATAAAAAGGTAACATGGGATGGTACAAACAAACGCGTAGTCATTGCCGACAACGGCGTTCCGATTGATCAATCTACAGTTACGGCGTTGAACAACCAGATTACGACGCTGACTCAAGAGCTCAACACAGCAAAAGCAGCAAACACGACGAAAGATGCTACCATCGCTCAACTGCAAAAAGACAATCAGACGCTAAAAGATACAGCCAGTAAAAGTAGCACCGATACTTTGAAGGACCTTGAGCGTCAACTGAATAGAGACTATCGCGATACAAATAACGCCAATGCAGACATCACCCTGAAAGGTGATAAAAACGATATTACTGTGACCATTGAGTTGACAGAAAGTAGATGGAACGATATTTCGAGTAGCAGACAAAAATCTTATCTTGAAGATATTTCGGAAGATATTTTGAAAACCTTTAAAGATGCTGATATTGAAGGAACCGTTAAAAACTCCAATAATGGAAGCAAACTTGCAACCTTTGAATCCGATAGCAAAGGAAACGTGGATCTGGAGAAACTGTCTACAAAGATTGATCTCAGTGAGATCAAAAGAGTTTTGCTCAGCGACTTTGATCGCAAATACAATAATGTTTCCATCGATTTTAGTGTAAAGGGCGACTCCAGTGAAGTCACTGTGGATGCCTATGTAAAAGCCGATGATTGGAACAGTCTAACTTACTACCAAAAAAATAGAATCCAAGAAGATATTATTTCAGACATTAGAAATAAAAATGTATCACGTGTAAAAGGTGTTGTTCATTCGAACGAAAACAATAGCACACTAGCGACATTCAACTACTAAGTTGAATAAATACTAGAAATAAGAGGAAGTCTAAAAATAGACTTTCTTGACAGAAAAGAAGACAAGGAAAATAGCTTCCCTGTCTTCTTTTTCATAACTGCAATTTTTAGAAATCCGAACAATCAGTTAATCAACCTTCCTACGGAAGTAATATATTTTACATAATCTTTATCCGCATTGGTCGTATCTATATTTCTTGTATAAACCAAATTACCAGGAGTGGTGATTTTCACTTTGTAAAACATACTGGGTTTAGAATAAGGATTTACACTATAGGTTCCTTTGCTATACACAATCAGAGGATTAAAGTCGATTTGCCTGGAAGCAGGTGATAAGCCACTCTCGTACATAGCATAAATATTTAATACCCCTTTTTTTCGATCCCAATCAAAGGATGTAAGATCAAATGCATTCGCATCAATGACTTGGGCCAAGTCTTGTCCCTTAAACCTCATAAGAACTGGACTTTCCGTAAAGCTATCATGCCTTAGCTTCAATAAGCCACGCTTGGAATCCCACTCCATCTTCGCATCTGTATCTTTCAACAAAATGGATACCGGTAAAAACATTGCATTACTTAGCATGATAGGGACTGTGTCCATTGTCATGGGTTCGCCGTTAACCGATATATCGGGTGATCCAATCGTTGCCGTTACATTACGGTCTAACAGATCAACAGAAGCGGTTTTGTTCGCTGCATTATAAGTTACTTTACCGCCCAGTATATCCTCAGCCACTTGGAGCGGTATAAGCAGCCTTCCCTTCTTATCCACAAAGGGGGATGCAGGGTAGGTGTATAAAACGTAATGATCATTGACCTTCAAGTGTATGGGGGTATGATCTTGAGCCGATGCCAAATTCGAGTTTGTAGTAGCAAAACTTAGTACAATCATAAGGCAGACCAACAGTCTGATTTTCATAATGCTCTCCTTTGTTAGCGTTTAGGCTAAAACAAAAATTTGTTCAAGTAACAGTTCTTACGACTTATTTTTCATAACTAGCTTATCCTCACAAAAACATAACGTCAACCATAATTTATAATTTTTACCTAAATAAAGATCATACCATCCAGTTGGCTCACTCTATAATAATGAGGATTCACCTTACAGGTATATCTCGGTGTTGGATGCTAAAACCTTCCTTATAGCCATATAATTCATAAATACATTAATAATATTTATAAATAGAAAGGTATTTAGCAATGAAAGCAGAATATATCACTGTATTCCAATTTAGAAAGGGGCAAATGTGTATGATGAGAAGTTTTGTTAAACGTAAAGTCAGGAAAAGCATTGCAATAACACTAACATTATTATTAGCAATCGCAAGCGCACCATTAGGTGCAATAGACGCGGCGGCAACAGTGCCAGACCAAAACAAAAAGCAGGATGCGCCAACCTTCTCTAATGTATCGGTTCATGACCCTTCCATTGTCAAAGACGGTGACACTTATTATGTATTTGGGTCACATATCTCTGCGGCGAAGTCAAAAGATCTTACAAACTGGACTTCTTTTGCAAACGGTTACACCACGCCTGGGAACACACTTTACGGGGATTTATCGAAGAATCTGGCCGGATCTTTCGCTTGGGCGGGTGAGAATGATGCGGATAGTAAGGGAGGATTCTCGGTATGGGCGCCCGATGTATTTTGGAATGAGCATTATGTCAATGAGGATGGGACAAAAGGGGCATATATGATTTATTATAGTGCATCTTCCACCTACATTCGTTCCGCGATCGGCATTGCAGTTGCACCCAAAATCGAGGGTCCATATCAATATGTGGATACCATTATACACACTGGTTTTACGAAGGAGACTGCTTTCGATAAAGATAGCAAGGTAGATAAAAAATGGACAAATACGCCGATTCAACAACTTATTAAGGAAGGCAAGCTTGAGGGGCCCAGACCAGGATGGTTTAATACCGATGGTTCTTATGCGAATCGGATGTTCCCAAATGCAATCGATGCAAGCGTCTTTTACGATGCAAACGGTCGCTTGTGGATGACGTATGGATCATGGTCCGGGGGAATATTTTTACTGGAGCTGGATAAAGCAACTGGCAAACCCATGTACCCAGGGAAAGATGGAACTACAGAAGACGGTCGGCTCATTGATCGTTATTTTGGCACCAAGATCGCAGGTGGATACGGTGAGTCAGGGGAAGGTCCGTATATTGAATACAACCAGGAGACGGGTTATTACTATTTGTATGTAACCTACGGTGGCCTTGCAGCGGACGGAGGGTATAACATGAGGTTATTCCGTTCCAAGAGTCCGACAGGACCTTATAAAGATGCCAAAGGGCAGAATGCTGTTCTGCCGGCAAACACCAAAAATATAACTTATGGCAACAAGTTAATAGGTAATTTCTTGTTCGATAGTAAAATAGGTGACCTCGGTACAGGCACTGGCTACGGCTATGTTTCCCCTGGACACAATTCTGTATACACCGATCCTGCTACTGGACAAATGTTTGTCGTCTTTCATACCCGATTCCCTCATCAGGGGGAGACACATGAGCTGCGTGTACACCAAATGTTCATGAATCAGGAGGACTGGCCCGTCGTAGCTCCTTATCGTTACGGTGGCGAGACGCTTACAAAGCCAGATGAGAAACAATTCATTGGCGATTATCAATATATTAATCATGGCAGTGATTCTTCGGCTACGATCAAGAATACGCAATTCATTCAGCTTAAAGCAGATCATACCATTGAAGGCGATGTGCAAGGAACATGGCGCAAGTCGGGGGATTCGAATATCCAATTAACACTGGATGGTGCTGTATTGGATGGGGTGTTCTTAAGACAATGGGATCAGGTTACGAATCAATACATCCTGGCGTTTACAGTTTTATCGAATAAAGGTGAGATGGCTTGGGGCAGCAAGCTCCCTGATATGACCGATACGACAGTAGTGGACAGTGTGTATCGTGAATTAGATCTTGGCGATACAAGTCGGGTGACGGCTAGCCTGAATCTTCCGAAGGAAGGCAGTCGGCAATCCCGGATTACCTGGAAAACTTCAGACCAAAGCGTCATTACGGATACAGGTGAAATCAAGCGTCCAGGAATCGGAGAAAAGGCTGCATCTGCCACTTTGACAGCTACCATTACCAAGGGAGAACGTAGTCGGGACAAAATTTTTAACATCACGGTATCCCCTTATGAGAAGGCAACATTGACTGCGTCATACACGTTTGAAAATAATCTGGAGGATCAGCAAGATGCTTTTGCTAATGGCGAAGTTATCGGTGACCGAATCGATCGCCAGGGAGGGAGTGTGTCCTACGCTGAAGGCGTAAGAGGCCAAGCTGTAGTCCTTGATGGAAAGTCGGGCATTGCTCTGCCTGAAGGACTCATATCCAGCTCAGCATATTCCGTGTCACTGTGGGTAAAACCAAGCGAATTGACTCTGCATACACCAACTTTCTTTGGAGCTATGGATAGTAATCACTGGATTAGCCTTTTGCCCAGAGGACCTGAGAAGGATAACACAATGGTCTGGTCCGGCAGCTCATCTTGGTATACTGGCAGTACCGGCCTAAAGATCAAAACAAATGAATGGACACATCTCGCCTTCACTGTAGATCGTGGAATGTTAGCCGTGTATGTGAATGGAAAGATTCAATTTACCGGCTCAGGATTTCCAGATGTCTTTACCTCTAAATCTGGATCATTCAGCTTAGGTGTCAACTGGTGGGACCCTGCGTTCAAAGGATCTATTGATGAGCTGAGTATATTTGAAGGTGCGCTCCCCCCTGCACAGGTGGCGGAGTTAGCGAAGATGAAAGTGAATTAAGACTAATGAATCGTGAGTATCGCTAGTGTCGAAAAGAAAAGCTACAAAAAAGAGAGCGCTGAATAGCGCTCTCTTCCAATGAACCATATAAAATGTAAGAAATATTAATAGGCCAATGCAAAAAGTCCTTTGATGTGGGACAAGTAACGGATGTTACTGCCTTCCTTCATCAAAGTGGCTACAGCGCCTTTCAGTTGGGTGCCATTCGCGCCTACAGTACCAATCGCGTCTGTTCTGCCCAAGCTGCCCAGTGTACCGGAGAATACTGGTGTAAAGCGTTCCATTTTCGCTCCGTTGAAATAAGCGAAGATGTTGTAACCAACTAATTCGCCCATTTGCCAAGCCAACTGTGCAGTTGGTGGGTATGGACGCTCGCCTTCACTCGGGAACACCACTGCACTGTCGCCAGCGAGGAAGATGTCTTCGTGAGAAGTCGATTGCAGCGCACCATTCACAGTTGCGCGACCACGGTTTACTTCAATACCAGATGCGCCAACCAGTGCATTACCTTGTACGCCGCCTGTCCAGATCAGTGTGTTCGTTTTGATCGAACGTCCGTCTTTCAAGAGAACTTCGTCAGCTTTCATTTCTGTAATCGGAACACCCGCTACGATTTGAACGCCACGTTTTTCAAGGCTTGTTACTGCACGATCAACCAGTGGTTGAGGGAAGCCTGCCAAAATAGATGGTCCAGCTTCTACGCAATACAAGTTGATATCTTCGTAGTTAATACCTTTTTCGCGACAAATTGCAGGCAATTTGTCAGCATATTCGCCCACCAGCTCAACGCCAGTCAGACCGCCACCACCGATAACGATTGTAGCGTCCGCTTGGTTACCGGATTGCTTGTAAGCATCCAGACGAGCTTCCACATGTGCGCGAATGCGATTGGCTTCTGCCACTGATTTCAGCGTGAAGCTATGCTCTTGCAGTCCTGGAATACCGAAGTAAGCCGTTTCACTGCCCAGGGAAATAACGAGAGCGTCATAGCTCAACGTAGCGCCACTGGCCAAGGTTACTTTTTTATCGTCAGGCTTGATTTCGGAAACAGTATCCACTTTCAGGATAATTTCCTTGTTACGCAGCAGTTTTTCCAAAGGAAGCGCAACAGCTTTTTCAGCAATTGTACCTGCCGCCAAACGGTGCAGTTCCGTAATAATTTGGTGCGACGCAAAGCGGTTAACCACTGTAATGGTTGCTTGGCTAGCGTCCATATGCTGGCGTGCTGTAAGAGCGGCCAGCAATCCGCCGTATCCGCCGCCCAAGATCAAAATTTGCTTCGACATGTCCATCCTCCGTTCTTGATCAGGTAATTATTTGCTTTCGCGTTGGCGCTCATTCAGAATATCCAGGAAAGCCTGGCTGAAACGCAGCGTTTTTTGTACATTCGGATCTTTAAGCATTTTGAGCAGGCCAAACAGACCTACGCTGCCGTCCGTAGTTTGTACACGGTCATTTGCTTCAATTGCAGCAGAAGCCAATCCTTTAGCCGAAACTGTAACAGGCTTCACAAACTCTCCCATGGAGCTTTTCATATCTCCGATAAAGACAGGGTCAGTCGCCAGACTACGAGCTACATCATAAGCGTCGGTCATCAAAGTAACCATCTCAGTCAACTTGGGCAGATTTTCTACCAGCACGGTCAGCGATTGCTGAACCTCCGGTTTCATCAATTGGTCCAATACATCCCGAGACTCTTTGGTAGCTTCTTGTGTTACTGCCACCTCTTGTTGGTTTTCAGACATGCGTGAACGTCCTCCTTTACTGTGAAAATAGAAGTCCATTCCTTTCTCGTAACCTGTATCCATAAACTCTAGCAATAAAACGTGCATTGAATTCACGCCCTTAAACATGCAAGAAGCACAGCTAAAACCGGCCTATACCCTAAAGGGCAAGACTGATTTATCGCAGATGCCAATTGTATATTGCTTAGACGGTATTCTGTTGTTACTGCTGCGGAATATCCCACGAAGCGCTCCTTCGTGACTACAACAGGCCGAAACGGAACCCTATACCTCTATATTACACCTTTCACAACACAATCGTCGAAGAAATTTTAAATTTGCACAAATTTCTGCAAAATTTTTATTGTTATTTTAGATAAAAATTAGAATAAGCTCGATTTTTGTCCAAGTTTCCCTTAAAAAAAGGGTCATTTTATGCTAGAGGAGGGTAATAGAGAGCGTACGTTTCAGTTCGATAATATGAAAATAACACAAAATATATTCATACGGAGGTTTAAAACGATGGCTAAAACATTTGGAGATATGGTTCAAGAGGCGAGACAGCACGTTCAAGGCATTGATTCACAGGAGGCACGTCAGCGAATGGGGGCAAATCCTGATACATTCGTTATCGATGTACAGGACTCCCATGATGCAGGCGCTTGCGGTCTGATTCGCGGAAGCGCCAATATTTCATTGGGCATGCTGCCCATCCGCGCTGACTTGGAGGTTCCACAGGATTTGCGTGACGAACGTCTACGTGACCGCAACCGCCCGATTATCACCACTTGTGGGGCAGGCGGACAAGCTGCATTGGCAGCTTATACACTCCAGCAGATGGGCTTTACCAATGTAGCTTTTATCGAAGGCGGAACAACAGCCTGGAAGGAATCCGGCTTTGAAGTAGAACTGTACTAAGGGACCTACGCTCCAAGAATCGCCCTACGTACGTAGGGTGTCTTCAGAAGTATCAGGATTATCAGGTGCTTCGAAATCATCAGGAGACGGCTGCGGCACACCAGATTCAATGAACTCATCTACATCGCGGGCAGCCTTAACTTGATTGCATTCATTGCAAGCACATACACAATTGACCGGCGTCGTGTGCCCCCCTTTTGCCCGAGGCAGTAAATGATCAATCGTGTCACCGTAGTCTCCGCAAAAAAAGCAAGTATAGCGGTCACGCTTAAGCACATATTGACGAAATTCCTTGTTGCTATACAGTCTGCGCACGGTGTATGGATTAACAATCACCGCCATACGCTCTCTGACCAGGGTCATGGCCAGATCAAGCTCAATCTCTTGATGCCAGCGTCTCCCCTGGTCGGTTTTGCCTCTTAGCCGAATCATGCCATTGCGATTGAGCCGCAATGCCCGGGTATCCGCAGGCTTCAGCCTGCTAAGCAGATGCCGAACCCGTTGCCGGTGGCGCTCACGCGCTTTATCCGTGACCAGCTTCCTGCGGGGGCGTTGTGCCTCCATAGGTAGTGGCGCCTCCAGGCTGTGCGCAGCCGTATTTGCTTCAAGGCTATGCTGCGTCACGGGAGCAGCCGAGGGGTTCGTTTCCTCGCCGGAAGGAGCGGACGTAGCCGCACGTTCTTGCGGGGCCGGGGCCAACCCTCGGCAGGAACGGCAAGGACCACGCCGTGAATAAGGACCAGCCCGGCGACCCGTTCTGCGCTGAAAGTCCGTTAAAGGTTTCATTTCCTGACAATACGTACATTTTTTAATCAGCGGTTTGCTCGCTTCATCCTTGTTCTGCTGCGGTTCTGTCACGTCCACCCCTCCTTTCCTCTGTTGCTCGTGCTTTACGGTTTTCACCAAAACCCGAACTATTGTTAAGTTAGATTCATTTTACCGTTTTCACGTTCCCTTTTCTAGCTACCCGAGTCGTTGGGAACACTTAGGTATAACAAATTTTAATGATTTAGCATACGTTATACAGCGATCCTTGTTCTTCATTCAGCATCATATTGACCGTCTGACGTTTAGCCCCCCTCACTTGGTGGGTAACTTGTTATATATGAAGGAGGGACGCACATGAAAAGGAACCATACGATGATGCAATTTTTCGAGTGGAATGTCGAAGCTGACGGTTCTCACTGGAAGAAGCTTACCCGCCTGGCGCCGGAACTGAAAGCCAAAGGAATTGACGCGATATGGATTCCACCTGTCACCAAAGGCCAATCGCCCGAGGATACGGGATACGGCGTCTATGACCTTTATGATCTGGGCGAATTTGACCAAAAAGGTGCGGTGCGCACCAAATACGGAACCAGGGAAGACCTGCTGGAGGCTGTTGCCGCCTGCGTTCGCCACGGTGTGGCCGTCTATGTCGATCTGGTTATGAACCATAAGGCTGGCGCGGATGAAACCGAAGTGTTCAAGGTCGTCGAGGTCAATCCGGATAACCGCAATGAGGTCATTTCCGAGCCCTTTGATATCGAGGGCTGGACTAAATTTACGTTCCCCGGCCGTCAAGGTCAGTATTCCACATTTCAATGGAACTTTGAACATTTTAACGGAACCGATTACGATGCAAGCCAGGACCGGACAGGAATCTATCGTATTTTAGGTAAAAATAAAAGCTGGAGCGAAAATGTAGATGATGAATTCGGCAATTATGATTATTTAATGTTCGCCAATATTGATTATAATCATCAGGATGTGCGCAAAGAGATGATCCGCTGGGGCAAATGGCTGGTAGATACTCTGCAATGCAACGGATTCCGTCTGGATGCAATCAAGCATATTAATCATGAATTTGTACGAGAGTTTGCTACAGAAATGATTAAAAAACGCGGACAGGATTTTTATATGGTAGGCGAGTTTTGGAAACCGGATCTGGAATCGTGTCAAAAGTTCCTGGATACCATTGATTATAAAATCGACCTATTTGACGTATCCCTCCACTACAAACTACATAGCGCTTCCTTGGGTGGCAAGGATTTCGATTTAAGCACCATTTTCGAGGATACGCTTGTTCATACCCATCCCCTGAACTCGGTTACTTTTGTCGATAATCATGATTCCCAGCCGCATGAAGCGCTTGAATCCTGGGTGGAGGACTGGTTCAAGCCCAGCGCCTATGCACTTATCTTGCTGCGCAAGGACGGTTATCCCTGCGTATTCTATGGCGATTACTACGGCATCCAGGGACAAACGCCCGTCAAAGGCAAGCAGGCTGAGCTAGACCCGCTTCTATATGCCCGATACCATAAAGCTTATGGTGAGCAAAAAGATTATTTCGATGATCCCCATACGATTGGATGGGTTCGTCAAGGCGTGCCTGAGCTGGAAGGCTCCGGATGTGCTGTGGTGATCACCAACGCAAATGACGGAGAAAAGCGCATGTTCGTAGGCAAACAACATGCAGCGGAAGAATGGATAGATTTGACCGGGCGTCACGATCATACCGTAAAGATTGAGCAGGATGGCTACGGCATATTTCCCGTTCGTGCCGGCAGTGTATCGGTGTGGGCACTTCCCGCAGAGGAAGACAGCCAGGAAACAGAAGAAGAAGCGAACGCTTAATCTATACCCAACACAAAGAGGGCAGGATGCGAGGAATCGCCCTGTCCTCTTTGTGTATGGAAAGTCACTCCGTTACCTTGCTTTGGTTGGCCACAGCCTGCTTCTTAGCCTCTACATGACTCGGATCACCGAGATAAAAGCGCCGTATGGGATCTATATGCTCATCCAGCTCGTACACCAGGGGAATGCCTGTGGGAATATTCAAATCCAGCAATGCGGTTTCGTCCAGATTCTCCATATACTTGATTAAGGCCCGCAAAGTGTTACCATGTGCAGAAATGATAACTCGATCCTTTTTGAGAATCAAAGGTACAATCCGTTGCTTCCAAAACTCACCGACCCGATGCACTGTGTCCTCCAGACTTTCCCCAAGCGGCAGCTCTTCTGGCTTAATATTGCGATAACGCTCTTCCCGATGCGGACTCCGCTCGTCCTTCTCATCCAGCATGGGTGGCCGCACTGTTAGGCTACGCCGCCAGATATGAACCTGCTCCTCGCCGTATTGCACGGCGGAATCCAGCTTGCTAAGCCCTTGAAGAGCACCGTAATGGCGTTCATTCAGCTTCCATGACTTCTGCACAGGTATCCACAGATGATCCAGCTCATCCAAGATGTGATACAGCGTGCGGATAGATCGTTTTAGCACAGAGGCAAATGCCAAATCAAACGTATATCCTGCCTCCTTGAGAATACGTCCCGCCTCAATGGCCTCATGAGTCCCTTGTTCAGTCAGGTCCACGTCCGTCCAGCCCGTAAACAGGTTTTGTCGGTTATACACGCTTTCTCCATGCCTAACCAGCACCACTTGATACATACACTCACTCCTCTCCTGTCTGTCTTTATGTTTTACCCAACTTCTATGTATTTAACGTAAAATGCAATTTTTAAACCGTCTATTTAATACAAAAAAGGACGGCATTCAGCCATCCTTTTCTTCTCACCCTGCACTTAGTCCCTCTTACTGAACTTGGCCAACAGATCCAAAATCCGTACATACAGCCATACTAGAGTCACCAGCAATGCAAAAGCACCATACCATTCCATATATTTGGGTGCACCTTGATCTGCTTGCTCTTCAATAAAATTGAAATCAACCAGCAGATTCAAAGCTGCAATGATCACGATAAATAAACTAATACCAATACCCAGCCAACCCGTTTCATGGATATACGGAACATTCATACCGAAAAAGTTCAAAATAAAATCAACCAGCGTCACCAGAAAAATTGCCATCGTACACAGGACAACGAATGAGATAAAGCCGCGTGTCACCTTGATGATTCGCTGTGTGTACATAAAGAGCATTAAGAACAAAATACCCACGGTCAGCAAAATGGCATTGGCTACAATTCCAGGGTACTCATACTCCATAAAAGCTGAAACGCCACCCAAAGCAAAACCACTCAGAATCGCATATACAGGAGAGAGTAATGGAGCGGTTTTTGGAAAAAAGGATATCGCAAGTGCTACGCCTGCCATACCAATAAATCCTGCCGTCAGCAAGGATAGCACCTCTACGGTTCCCTCGTAGGTCATGTACCAGGTAATGCTGCCAGAGACGATGAGCAGAACCAGCAGAAGCAACGTTTTGTTCACCGTTCCTCCGATGGTCATGCGTTGTTCACTAGCTTCTCTTTCATCTTCGCGCAAAAAGATGTCATCACGTAAAACTGGATTGCTAAAGCTCATACAGGGTACTCCTTTTCGATGTTGTTGTTTGCTATGCTATATGTATATATCGGCACAATATGAAAAAAGTTTCAGAAAATTTCAAACAAAAAAACTCTAACCTTGCCATACGGCAAAGCTAGAGTTAGAGGGTCAGGTCGTTACAGGTTAAAAATCAGCCGTAGCAATTTGGATGGTGCCTGTCACAGCTCCAGCTGGAGTAGCTTGGAGAGCAGCTACCAGCAACAAAGCCACTTCTAACGTCAGACTATTGGCTGCCGGGATAACATACGTGATCACGGGAGCATTGACACGTGTAACAACCAGATCCACCGGATTGGCACCCGTGTTATTCACGGTAATTGTAGCATTATTACCGCCTTTCAAATTTTCAAAAAAGGATTTACCCACACCCGCAGCGAGATTGTAGATTTGCGAAGGTAAAAGGATCGCCATAAAACTCACCTCCCTTGCGTTTGATAGTGTATTCTATGCTTCCAATCTATGAGCGTAACGTTAAGTGACTCAGTAATAAGACACAATTTAAAAGACTGATAGATTAACATACCCTAAGCTATGCCAAAAAGGAGTTGCCCTCTCAGATCCCTTTCAGAATCTGCGGACAACTCCTTTTTTAAATAATGGAAGTCTCAAACGGTATACAAGCGGCTAGTAGGATTATATGTTGCCTTTGCTCCCTTATTGCACGTGAATGCTCAATTCCTGCGGACCGAAACGGGAAGGCGCAGAAACCTTCACACGAATTTGTCCAGCCTCCCCCTTCGTACGAATCCAGAATGCAATGCGTCCACCAATTAGGGATAAGCTTGAAGGACCGATCAATTCACCCACCCCTTCGACCTCCACCGAAACTGGATCTGCATAGAACGGCAAGACGTTGCCGTATTCGTCCAGCGCATCCACTACTACTCGGGTTACGTCCCAATCGCCAACTTCCAGCACCATATCATCTGCAGCTACCCGCAGCTCTGTCGGCACCGGATTACGTGAATAGTATTTGCGGGTCACTTCTTGCCCATCTACGTATCCAATGAATACAGCGTCTTCCCACTTCATGCCCCAGTGGCCTGTCAGCTCGTCGATCACGACAGGGGGATGAGGAAGCGCCGGGTACTTCTCTCGGTTCGGACGATAAACACCTTTGCGCTCATGACCGTAGATGAACTCCACCTCATCACAATTGGTGAACACAACCAGCGGCACGATGCCTCCAATATTCCGCTCACCACGCGACCAGTAAGTGACCGGCTCCATAACGATTTCCTGTTCGACGTTCTTCTGGCTCCGGTACACACTCGCTGCAAATTTAGGCAGGCGGAACATATCCATGACACCGTGGTAGCAGATTTTATCACCGGAACCAAAATCAGCATGCGTGTTATAGTCAAAAGCACACCAACCAATCGCCCCGGCAATGCCCTCATCGGCATAGGAAGCATTTTGGACCCGCGTATGGCGCAGTGCATGCTCCATTACCCGTTCCTCCTGGTCAAAGCGCTTGGTCGGGTACATATGCCCGTTATATTCCGTTACCAGATAAGGGACCGGATGATCCAGCTTTGTAACGAGAGACGGCTGGCGCAAGCCTGTCGTTTCGCCATCTACGCCTTCTGTATCGTCATACGTATCAAAATTGCGGATTTCCTTAGCCAAATATTTTTTGTGCCCACCATCATGAACAAAATCATTTATCGTATATACATCTTCCAATAGCTCACTGCCTACAATATAACGCACACCACCCGTAGCACGGGTCGGATCTAGCTTTCGTGCTAGCTCATTGGTACGCGTGTACAGATCATGGTCATCCTGCGACTCATTAATTCGTACCCCCCAGATTACAATGGAGGGATGATTACGATCACGGACAATCATGTCCTCTACGTCCCTCACCGCCTGCTCCTTCCACGCTTCACCGCCAATGTGCTGCCAACCCGGAATCTCTTCGAAAACGAGCAATCCGATCTCATCACAACGGTCTAGAAAATGACGGGACTGAGGGTAGTGGGATGTCCGTACCATATTCAGCCCCAGCTCCTCCTTGAGCACATCTGCATCACGACGCTGCGCTCTTTTAGGCATAGCATAGCCAACGTACGGATAGGACTGGTGACGGTTCAAGCCAAGCAGCTTGATCTTCCGCCCATTCAAGTAAAAACCGTCCGGCTGAAATTCGGCCTCGCGGAAGCCAAAGCGCACGGTCACCTGATCCAACTCTTCTCCGCTTCGTAGCAGCGTCAGCTTCGCTTCATATAGCTTGGGATCATCTATATCCCAAAGTTGCAGGCCGCCCAGCTCTTTCAGCTCCAGCGTTACTTCCGCCGCCGTCATCGCTGCCAGCTCGGTCTCCGCCTTCACGCTCGCTCCGTCCAGCAATTGCAGCGCGACCGTCAAGTCGTCCTCCTGATCGCCGATACCCTCCAGCTCCACGACCACGTGCACCGTCTTGCTTGCCGCAAGCGGCTCTGGTGTCTGAATGAATACCGTTCCGAGGTGTACAGGCTCCACTATTCGTAGCTGCACTTCGCGGTAAATACCGCCGTAGGTCAGATAGTCAATGACTGCCCCAAAGGGAGGGATGTCGTCCCGTTCCGTGGAATCGACAATGACCGTGAGCACATTGGGGCCGCCATATTCGGCAAGTTCGGTCAATTCAACGCTGAACGGTGTATATCCACCTTTATGCTCCCCCGCTTTTACCCCGTTTAGAAATACCTGGGCATAGGTCATGACTCCTTCAAAATCAACATACACTCGCTTACCTTTGGCATCTGCCGGAATGTTCAACTCTCTTTTATACGTAGAAATAAACTGAAATGCCTTGTCGTCAAAATAATTATACGGAAGCTCTACATTGGTGTGCGGCAGCTGAATTGGCTCATACCGACTTGCATCAATGCCTGCACTTACTTCTCTCTCGACATATTCAGGAAGATAAAACCATTGGTCATTCAACGGCAAAATGGTACGCATGGGCAGTCACCTCAACCTTTTATTTTCCACTCTTATACCATAGTAAAATATTTAAGTAAAAATAACGAGTAAAACTTAGTAAAATAAATATATGTTCAATGTAAGCATTTACAAGGTAATTGTCAATCCATTTTTGTATCTTTTTATATCAAAAAAACAACCCCGGTAAGCCGGGGCTGTCCAAAACAATAACGCCGATTTTATTTGGTATCGGTATGTAGCGGTGCACTGCTGTTGCGAATCATTAGCTCGGTCGGAATGATGACCTTGCGCCCCACCTCGTTTGCACCGTTGCGTACTGTATGCAGCAAGAGCTGAACGCCCGTTTCTCCCATCAGTTCGGTGTGCGTTTTGACCGTTGACAGAGATGGGGTCAAATATTCCGCTGTCGGAATATCATTGAAGCCAACAATTGAGATACGTTCCGGCACCGCAAGGTGATGCTGCTCCAGCGCCTTCAACACCCCAATAGCCACCGAATCGCTCGCGACAAAGAAGGCTGTAGGCAGGCTTTCTGTTCCTGCCAGAATAGCCGCTTCCATCGCACGGAAGCCGTCTGCCGCCGTTCCGCCGCACACATGAATATCATCCGACGTGCACAGCCTGTGCTGTTCCTGATACCGCAAAAACGTCTCATAGCGGGCATCTAACTCGACTCGTTCGGAATCATGGGACTGCTCATCCTTGCCCATACCTACATATCCGATGTGACGATGGCCTGCGCCCATCAAATAATCCAGTGCATCAGCCGCAGCGTGAGCAAGGTCAATGACCACATAGTCTGCCCCTGTTCGCTCTACCGGATGATCCAGAAAGACGCAAGGAATGGGCAGTTCCAGCATACGTTCTACCTCTTCGCTGCTAAAATGCCCCAGCACGATCAGCCCATGTAGCCCTTCGGATGACGCCTTCAGCGCAGTCAGGTCCTCTCTTCTGAAAATACGCTCCAGCTGCGCCCCGCTTTGGCGGCACTCTTTTTCCACGCCAAACCGGATAGACAGATAATAAGGGTCTTCCAGTTCCTCGTACGCGCTAAACCAGTGCACCATACCCAACCGGATGGGTCCCTCTGCCTTCTTGCGGGGCTGACGACCAATACCGCCATTTTTACGTTTAACCGTCGTATATTTCATGCGCTCGGCAACCTCAAAAATTTTACGTCGCGTTTCCTCTGATACAGACAGTGTTTCATCATAATTCAGCACTCGGGAGACCGTGGATATCGAAACCTCTGCCTCCTGGGCGATATCTTTTAACGTAGGCATTGCAGACTCCTTTAATGGTTTTACTCTATTTTTACTTTTATTTTACTATTATCTTACTCGTCTCCCCTGTGCAACACAACCCGTCATTCCGAAAAGGGTCAACCATTTTTTTCATATTATAAGCCTAATCATGATAAAATACGTACCATAATAGAAATGACACCAAGGAGGATACACACATGAAACAGGAACTGATTGACCGCCTAACTACATATGTTCAGGTAGATACCCAATCTGATGAAAGCAGCCACACTTGCCCCACTACACCCGGACAGCTCACATTGGGCAACCTTTTGGTGGGCGAATTGAAAGCCATTGGTATGACAGACGTAACCATTGATGATCATGGTTATGTGATGGCAACCCTTCCCTCCAATACGGATAAAGAGGTTCCCGTCATTGGTTTCCTCGCTCACCTCGATACGGCTACCGAGCTGACTGGCGCAGGGGTAAAGCCGCAATTGACGGAAAACTATGATGGGGGCGATATCACGCTGAATGCTTCGCTTGGTGTGGTTCTTTCTCCACGTGAGTTTCCCGAACTGACTCAATATAAAGGCCACACCCTGATCACAACAGATGGTACCACCCTGCTCGGTGCAGACAACAAAGCCGGGATCGCAGAAATCATGACAGCTATCCACTACCTGATTGACCATCCAGAAATTCAACATGGCAAAATTCGCGTTGCTTTTACACCGGACGAAGAGATTGGAAGAGGACCGGAACGCTTTGATGTAGCCGCTTTTGGCGCTGAATATGCCTATACGGTAGACGGCGGACCGCTCGGAGAACTGGAGTATGAGAGCTTTAACGCCGCAGCCGCCCATATTACCATTCACGGTGTGAATGTGCATCCCGGTACGGCTAAAAACAAAATGATCCACGCTGCCAAAATCGCTATGGAGCTGCATAGTCGGTTACCTGCAAACGAAGCCCCGGAATATACAGACGGATATGATGGCTTCTATCATCTCTTGGAGTCTACAGGCACGGCAGAACAAGCTAAGCTATACTATATTATCCGTGATTTTGACCGCGAGAGCTTTGAAAACCGGAAAGCTTATTTAACAAATGTAGTCAAAGAGCTGCAGGCCGCTTATGGAGAAAACCGTATTGCGCTGGAGCTGAGAGATCAGTATTACAACATGAAAGAGAAAATAGAGCCAGTCAAGCATATCGTCGATGTCGCTTATGAAGCAATGACAAAGCTGAATATCGAACCTATTATCAAGCCGATTCGTGGCGGTACAGACGGTTCACAGCTATCCTACATGGGACTGCCTACACCGAATATTTTTACAGGTGGGGAGAACTACCACGGTAAGTTTGAATATGTGTCGGTGGACAACATGGTACTTGCTACCAAGGTTATTGTGGAAATCGCACAACTGTTCGAGCAACGCGGCAAGTGAACTACCTATACACAGCACTGACACGTTAAGATTAAATAGAAGGCATATCGTTCCGTAATGGAAACGGTATGCCTTTTTTTCTGAAGCTTTCATTTCCCTTTAAATTTTCAATATCTTTATAACTTTTATCCGTCTTTAGACCGACAACTATATACGAGACTATAAAAAATATATCTAGTAAAGAAAGGTAGGTTATCTATTTGAATACAATAGATGCATTAATTGCAGCCATTCCCTACATACAACAGATTATGCGTGAGAAAGTGACCCTTGCTCTCTTCGACCGCACTCATGTCCTTATGTATACCCAATCGGAGGGTATGGATCTCGGCTTTGAAACAGGCTCGGAGCTGCTCGAGGACTATAAAGATTTTGCCATGCTTAAAAATGGACGTGAGGCCAGCCTGACCCACATTCCTGCTGAAATTCTAGGGTTTCCTCTTGATATGATCAGTATCCCTGTATTTGACGAGAAAGGTGAAGTCATCGCAGCATTTGCGGCCTCTTATAATTTGACTAACAAAAATCAACTGGATCAAATCGTATCCGAGAATCGCTCCATCACCGAGCAGCTCATTGATATGGTACAGCATGTAGCGGCTCATTCCGAGGAGCTTCAGGCAACCAGTGAACAGATTTTGAAAAACACTCAAATCGCCGTACAAAACTCGGGTAAAATCAATCAGGTAGCTGTGTTCATCAAGGAAATTTCCGATCAGACCAACCTGCTTGGATTGAATGCAGCGATCGAAGCCGCACGTGTAGGAGAAGCAGGAGCAGGCTTTGGTATCGTCGCTCAAGAGGTGCGCAAGCTATCCGTAGAATCCAAAAAGGCAACGGTCGATATTGAAGGAGCCCTTAAGGATGTACAAAACTCCATTCGTCAAATGGAGCAGGAAATTGAGCAAATTGTTTCTTCTTCTCAGGAGCAGGCGACTCTGGTAGGCTCCTTCACTGAAGTGATGGAGCGTATGCAAAAGGCGAGTGAAACGATGCAACATCTGGCCAATGACCTGACTTCGTATGCCATAAAATAAATCTTGGGATAAAAAAGGGGAGCACACTGATCGCAAAATGCGTAAAAGTGTGCTCCCTTTATGTACAAAAGCCCTATCGGGCTTGATGGTCTAAATCTGAAACTCAAGCAGTATAAGAAAAAACACCATGATTTGAAGGAAACACAGGGTCTAACCCTCCCAAAATATTTCCCACTGGAAGAGCAATACTAAGAAACGCCAAGACCATAGTTACCGAGATTAATGCCTTTTTCATTATGAAGCCCCCTTAATAAAATGGTTTGGTATTGCTCTTGCTGTGATGGTGTTGCCAAATCTCGATAAGTTTCAAACAGAGCAACCAATGTCCTGAAATCGGCATCCGCTTCTACACTGGCAGAGAATTGCAGAGAATCAAGGACATAATTTAAGGCAACAGAGTATTGCTTCTTCTTGAAATGGTAAATGGCCAATTGGTTGACCAGTTTTAAATAATATACGCGGTTTGCTCTATCTTCATAACCTTCAAATATCTTAATATCATCAGCAAAATCGTTCAGCAGGTCGTCTATATTCCAATTATTCAAGTTAGCCGCTTCGGCAATACCAACCAATCCTGGAAGTAGCTCCTCTTCATTGTCGTGAAGAAATTGAACGTACTCAGGCAAAAGTTCCCTTCTCCCCGAAAGTAATTCAATCGTAAATAAATTGGCCTTGGCGAGGAAACGGAATCTCTCTACTTCTTCGTGACCGCTCTGATCCAGCCCCATAAACCAGCCCATTTCGCTATACTTCATAATATAGTTTCTGGCTTCCTCATACTTTCCCATATTCTGATAGTAAATAGACTTCGCCAGATAACTGTAAGCATAATAAAACACTAGCGGGTGTTTGGTGTCCAATGTCTCATACTTGCCGTCTGCAGCATTTCTCAGTTGGGTGTGATACAGGCTTTCAGCCAACGTATGCAGATAATCTGCTACTTTGTTCGCTTCATCCCAATCATTATGTGTGTAGCTGATTCTAAACAACTCACAAGCTTTATCGAGTTCGTGGCTGTCCGACAACAAATAAATGGCTTCCCTTTGGTTCAGGACCTCTTCCACTAAAACCCGCCTCCCTATCCTGAAAATTGCGATTACCCCTTAGCACAGCGGCTACTCTTCAGGGTAGTTATGCTCTTAGCCTCCATTTTTTGCATACCAGTATATTACAAATATAGTCAAAACCTAACTTGAAGTCAATTTAATCATCGCTACCTTCTTTTTTTTGCAACCTTACATTGCTGTGTATGGTTATGGATTTTGCAAAATTCGATTCCAGTCGCTCCGAAGTGCAAGATATAGACGAACTAAACCATTTCGATCTATATCTTGTTCATTGGAAGTCGCTTATGGGATTTTTGCAAAATCCTTGGTTACGAATAATCGACTCCCCTTATAGAAATAATGCTAAAGAAGACAAAATGCAGGCTCTCTCATGAATGGTTTTTATGATGCTATAGTATCGTCGGGGTAACTACGTTACGAATTAGTGCGTACTTTTCAATCGGATATCGGGGCCTTACAATCAAACCTGTACATGAAACCAAAGTATAGAGTAATACTCAACAGAGCATGTACCTGTTCATCAAAATATAAATTCACTTAAGGAGTGAAGTTAATAACATGGAACTTCAATTGGCTTTAGACTTAGTAGATATCCCGCAAGGTATTGCATTGGTAAAAGAAGTAGAGTCGTATATTGATATCGTAGAAATCGGTACGCCGATTGTCATCAATGAAGGACTTCATGCAGTAAAAGCAATGAAAGAAGCATTCCCGAATCTGAAAGTGCTGGCTGACCTGAAGGTTATGGATGCAGGGGGCTATGAAGTGCTAAAAGCTTCCGAGGCTGGTGCAGATATCGTTACGATTTTGGCTGTAGCTGAAGATGCGACAATTAAAGGTGCAGTAGAAGAAGCGAAAAAACAAGGCGGCAAAAAAATCCTGGTGGACATGATCGGTGTTAAAAACCTGGAGCAACGTGCGAAAGAAATCGACGCTCTGGGCGTTGACTACATTTGTGTGCATACAGGCTACGATCTGCAAGCTGAAGGACAGAGCCCGTTCGAAGCACTGCAAACCGTCAAAAAAGTCGTGAAAAACTCCAAAACTGCCGTGGCTGGCGGTATTAAACTGAGCACCTTGGCTGAGGTCGTGAAGGCTCAACCGGATCTGGTTATCGTCGGCGGTGGTATCACTGGCGAGGACGACAAAAAGGCTGTAGCTTCCCAAATGCAACAGCTCATCAAACAAGGTTAATCCCAATGGAAACCTCTCAATATTTATCCGAGGTACTCAAGGAGCTGCAATTGGTTCCACAATTGATCAGTGATACAGAATCGGAGCAGCTGATCCACTCCATCGCCGCTGCGAATAAGGTATTCGTGGCAGGTGCGGGCCGCTCAGGGTTCATGATTCGCTCGCTGGCGATGCGGCTGATGCATATGGGGATTCAAGCTTACGTGGTCGGGGAAACCGTAACTCCTGGTTTGGGCGAGGGCGACCTACTCATTATTGGTTCAGGCTCTGGTGAAACCAAAAGCCTGACCTCCATGGCAGAAAAAGCAAAGAAACTTGGGGCCTCTCTGGCGCTTCTAACCACTTCCCCGGGTTCCACCATTGGCAAACTGGCCGATATCATCGTCAAGCTGCCTGGTGCGGCCAAGGACCCGTCCAACAAGGACTACCAAACGATTCAGCCTATGGGCTCATTGTTTGAGCAAACCCTGCTGTTATACGGTGACGCATTGGTACTCAGAACGATGGAGCTGCGCAAGCTGACCTCCAAATCTATGTTTGGCCAACACGCCAATTTGGAATAAAAATGTAATTCCTTTACGATAACAAAGCAGGCTGTCCTTTACATGTCACATGTGAAGGACAGCCTGCTTTTATGCTTGTATAAGGCGACTTTCCTATCTACACCGTTTGGACGTTTATTCTTCAGGTTTGGCTTATATGGCTTATATAGTCCAAGCCATCGTAGGAGAAATATTGAAAGTATGCGGGAGTCGCGGCGACAGATACCGGTTCATCTACAGCGACGGTCGATACAGCATACATGCCAATCAGCGCTCCCGTGAAACCGCCATTGCTTTCAGATGAGACTACAAAAGCCGGAACCGTAGCGAGCGGTACCCAGTTGCCTGGACGCACAGCATAAGATAAGGCGAAATGATACGCATCGGATAGGATGCGAAGCTCCATACCTTCACCGCTTGGTATATCAGGAGCCGCCAGCGGTACAGAGACCCATTCGGTTCGTTTTCCCTGATCTGCGACCGAGACCACTACAGTAAGCATGTTGCCTTCTCCATCCCGACGAATACCCAGCGTAAAGTGACCGTGCTCATTAAGTCGTACCGCAAGGCCGGCTTCCTCGCCCTCATGCTGTGGTTGAAAATAAAGCCGGCTACGGACGGCGATCTGATGATGCCGCAGCCGGGTGCCGAGGAATACGCTCGGCGCTTCGTCCAGCAGCGTGTGGCGATTGCCGATGAGCGTTAGCCATCCGGGGCGCGCTTCCAGGCTGATGCAGGCTTCACACAGCCTGCGCGGAGCAGCCCAACGGAAGTCCAGCCGCTGACCACCAAAGTCATCGCGCCAGCTATGACGCTTTGCAGGCGCGAGCGGCGCAGAAGCAGGCGGGCGAGCCTGCTCCGCCAGACTGAATGGCTGACGGTCTACAGACATGTGCAATTGCACCGTGCCTGCGTTGTTGTCAGCCGTAGGCCATCCGTCCGTTGTCCAGCGGACGGGGGCCAGAAAGGTTTCGCGTCCGAGCACGCTATACGAAGGTGGTACCTCAGCCTGAGGCTCGACAGCCTCCAAGCGGTCAGCCACAGGCTCGATGTCCACCACCGGACGGACACCGAGAAAAAAAGCCCACCAGTCCCCGCGAGTGTCCTCAACCAATTCGGCATGACCTGTGTTCTGAATCGGATGTGCAGGGAGAGCGTTATGCGTGAGCATCGGCTCTGTCATACGCTCGAACGGACCGTAAGGGCCCTCCGCACGATACACGAGTGTTCGATGATCACGCCCCGTTCCGCCACATGCGCAGAGCAAATAATAGTGGCTGCCGATGTGATACAGATGCGGCCCTTCGGTCCATACGCCGCCATCCCCGTGAGCAATCGCTATAGGCTCTGTCAATGCCTGACCTGTAGTGATATCAATCTCATACTGGATAATATGCGACTCGGCATCTGCCCCGGATTGTACGGTCACATACACTTTCCCATCGTCATCCAATAGCAGAGACGGATCTATATTCCCGTAAGGAATACAGATCGGGTCTGACCAAGGCCCAGCGGGGTTCACAGATGTGATATAAAAATTACCTATCCCCATCACATCTGTCGTAATCAGATAAAAAACACCTTGATGATAGCGCAGTGTGGGCGCATATATGCCTTCCGAGCTTTTGCGAGTGGACAAATCAATCTGACTGCGCCGGTTCAACGCATGCCCGATCTGCTGCCAATCGGTCAGGTTTCGGCTATGAAAAATGGGCAAGCCCGGCATGTATTCAAACGAGCTTGCCGCCATGTAATAATCTTCTCCGACGCGTATCACACTCGGATCAGGATAAAATCCGGGGACAACCGGATTCGTATAGCGTAAGGTAGCCATAGCTCCAGCTCTCCTTTTGAACAGCTCTATTCCTCTGTTTCATTCAAACTATTCATTGGTTATTCCCCGCTGGCAACGGCGGGACTTTGGACGGATCAGCAAGTGCCCAATAGGCATATTTGGCCTTTAACCGTTCGTCGAATAGTAGCGGCTTATCCAGCCGGGCTATCGGAAACGTGCTGAGCCACGTATTTCCATCATCCGTACCCCAAATCGTCACATTGCTGATATGATTCTGCTGCCTTGAAAACATATCGAACAGCGCCCGATAGCGGTGAGCCTGCCGGATCAGCATAGATTCTGGAATCGTTTCATAGCGATCTGTGTCATTGGAATAAAGACCCATATCCAGCTCGGTAATCTGATTATCCAGACCAAGCGAAGCAAACTTTTCTATGGACTGCTCAATCTCGCTAATAGCGGGAAACTCCAGGCGGATATGCGATTGGTGGCCTACCCCGTCAATCGGTACGCCTTTAGCGAGCAGATCACGTACCAAATTGTACAGAAAATCCCGTTTCTTCGGCTCATGTGTGTTGTAATCGTTAATGAATAGTCGTGCGTTCGGGCCCGCCGCTCCCCTCGTGACACGGAATGCTTTTTCAATATAATCAGTACCAGTAATCTGATACCACTTGCTGCGGCGCATGCCATCCGGCTGATCAGGATCAATGACCTCATTCACCACATCCCAATCGGTGATGACATTTTTATATCGGGCTGCAACAGCGCGAATATGCGTCTCCAGCCGATCCAGCAAAAGCTTTTTATTCTCAGCAGTCGGCGTCATCGGCTGTCCATTCTTATCCTTGAACATCCAATCTCCAGTTTGGTTATGCCACACCAAAGTATGGAAGCGAATCTCTAGTCCATGCTGTCTAGCAAACTGCACAATTTGCTCTGCTTCCTCCCAATGGAACTGTCCCTCGGACGGTTGTAAGGAGATTGGCTTCATCGCATTCCCTGCAACGACGCTGTTAAAATGCTTCTGTACCAACTCTCCGTAAGCCCCTTCGGTCTGGAAAGCTTCAATCGCCGTGCCAATGCTAAACTGTCCCCCATATAATCCATGCAAAGAAGGAATGTCCTTTTCAATAGCCAGCGGCGGTACAAGTGACAGCTCGAAATCATCCATATAAAAGGAAGACGTTCCTTCTGCCGTTTCCAAATACATAGAAACGGTGTCTGCATCATGCGCAAGCGTATACGTACCAGACAAATGCATCCATCCCCCTGTCGTAGTAGCCGTGTCGCCTACAACAGTTTCATACGCACTATCCCCTTGGTGATCACGCTGTATGCTGAGCCTCACCTTGGCAGGCTGCTCACCCAGCGCCAGCTTCACCCAGGCACTGACCGTATATCGGCTGCCCTTTTGCATCGTAGCAGTCACATCCAGCTTGGGGCCGGCATATGTCTTTTGTCTGCCTGTTGTCAGCAGACTGTATGAGCCGGTTCGTGCATCGGCATTCGAAACCTGCACGGTCTCGGCTCCCATACGGGACACCCATCCTTGAGCCGTACCATCTTCAAACCCGGATACGATACCATTGGCCGGCTCCGTTGGCGTCTTCGATACCTGTGTTATTTCTACCTCATCCACATAGTAGGCCTGCGCGGGATTCGAGCTTTCCACATACAGCTTCAATGCATCCATCCCCCCGGTAAAAGTATATTTCCCCTGAAGTTTGATCCACGATGTATCCGCCGTCTCCGTCTGCGCTACCGTCTTCCATGTCGTAGTCCCACCTGTCGGCTGCTGCTCCACTGTAAGTTTAACCATGCTCGGAACCGCAGAATGACCATCTAGCTTCACATAGCCACTAATTTCATACTCTACATCCGGCTGCAACAGCGACTTCACATCCAGCTCCGCCCCGTTCCAAGCCGCTGTGCGGGCGGTTGCCTTCAGACTGTGCGTGCCGCCATATGCTGCTTCCGTGACGGATGCAATTTGGGTATAAGTTCCCCGAGGCTTCCAGCCATCGCTGTTTCCTTGCTCAAATCCATACGTTCCAATGGTCTTATGGATATCACCCGCTGACAGCACCGTATCCGCAACGGGCGGGGAATGTTCTATAGACGTAGCTGCCTTCGCTACAGACGCTCCCCACCAACCAACAGGCGATAACAACAGCGCTCCAGCCAGCACCAGACAAAAAGGCTTAACCCAACATGGCCGCAAAGCAATCCCTCCCGCACTCAAATTTTTTGAATTCGTATTGGGCACCATTGGATTTCAGTTACTATCCTTTGACACCTCCCAAGGTCATACCCTTCACAAAGTATTTTTGCAAAAAAGGATAAACTAAAATAATAGGCACTGAAGCGACAATCGTCATCGTGGCCCGAATCGAGGTAGGCGTGACCGACTTCGCCAGATTTTCCGAACCAGCGAATTGGCTCGCATAGTCCTGAGTGTTAACAGACGTGTTGGAATTTTGCAGTATTTTCATCAGCTCATATTGAAGAGTGCTCCATTGCTCATATGACGAATTGTACAAAAACACATCGAACCAGGAATTCCATTGCGCGACCGCTGTAAACAGCGACACCGTCGCCAGTACGGGAACACACAGCGGCAAAACGATGCGCATAAAAGTGGCAAACTCCCCAGCCCCGTCAATACGCGCCGACTCCAAAATCCCTTCCGGCAATCCCTCAATAAAGGAGCGAATGACAATCACATTAAACACCCCGATCAATCCCGGCACGACATACACCCAGAAAGTCCCCAGCATCCCAAGCTCACGAATCAGGAGAAAGTTCGGAATCAATCCACCGCTAAAATACATTGTTAAAATAAAAGCAATCGAAACAAATTTGCGCAGCACATATTCCGGCCGGCTGATCGTATACGCCACCATCGCGCAGCAAAACACAGAGGTCACCGTACCCGCAACCGTACGTAATACAGAAATCAGCGTAGCATGGAAAATCGTCGCTTCCTTGAACACATATTCATAATTACTCCACGTGAATTCACGCGGCCACAAATAGATCCCGCCCCGAATCGAATCATTCGCTTCATTCAACGAAACCGCCAGCGTATTTAAAAACGGATACAGCGTGAACACCATCAGGCAGAGCATAAACACGATATTGCACGCATCAAAAATTCGATCCGAGGGGGCCCGAAATCGCCCGTGTACGGCCTTCCCTTTGCCCATGACTTCCGCTCCTTTCTAAAAAATAGCTTAAGCACCCAGCCTTGTAATTCATACGATTAATATTGTTGAAGCTGCTGGTGCTATTAATTGAAACGGTTATATTAGTGGCTACAATGATAGGAATTCGAGTAAAAATCTGAGTAGCTATTTGAGCAGACTCTTATTGATTATTAGTGGCAATTAGAAGTTGTAAGGCCAGCGAAGCAGCCTGCTAAAAATCCACTGACTTGCACCTGTAGTATGCATGAGCACGCCCCTTCCTTAAGCTCTCCCCTGCCCCTACCCTCAGTTCTTAAAAAAGTGACTTTATGGCGGGTAGCAGCGGAGCGGGCGGAATTGTTCTGAAGAAGCGGAGCGTTCGGCTAAAAGCTTTCCAGAGGAAAGCTCGCATCGTAAGCATAAGCTAGCCCCGGATTCCAGCCTCTAATGTTTTATGATAAAAAGGAATACGGGGATAACAGCGATCGGAAGAACAATCCGCACGCGAAGCGGCCGTCCCCCCACCATAACTCACTCTTTTCTCAGAACAATCTCTCCTCCCCTAACCGCTTCGCAATATGATTGGCGCTAAACAGTAAGATGAAGCTGACCACCGTTTTGAACATCCCCGCAGCAATGGAAAGCGAGAAATTACCCATCTGGATCCCATATTTCAGCACGAAAATATCCAGATTCTCCGAGTAATCCACGTTCATACCGTTGCCCAGTAAGTATTGCGGCTCAAAGCCGGATTCCAGCAGATTGCCGATGTTCATAATGAGCAGGATGATAAATACAGGCTTCAATCCGGGTAATGTCACATGCCAAATTCGCTGAAAACGCCCTGCTCCATCCATCTCGGCCGCTTCATACTGCGAGGGATCAATCATCGTCATCGCGGCCAAATAAATGATGGTGTTCCAGCCGACATTTTTCCATACCTCCGATGCACCGAGAATGCCCCAAAAATAGCTTCCCTCGCCCAGCCACAGAATAGGCTCTTTAATCAACCCCAGCCACATCAGCACCTCATTGATGATGCCGCCATCCGCAGACAGCGCCGTACTGATGATGCTAGCCGCGACCACCCACGAAATAAAATGCGGTAGATAGCTGATCGTCTGTACCACCCGCTTAAATACGAGCTGGCGAAGCTCATTCAGCAAAATCGCTAATGTTATAGCGGTGACAAAGCCCAGCACCAGATTAATAAAGCTCATCGCCAGCGTATTGCGCATGACCCGCAGAAAGTGTTCATCCTGAAATAGAAAATGGAAATGTTTTAATCCGACCCATTGCTGATCGAGCAACTTGCGGGCAGGCTTAAAATCCTGAAAGGCAATTGTCCAGCCCCAGATGGGCAAATACTTGAAGATAAACAGCCAGATTAAAAAAGGGACGGACATCCATACCAGTGCCCGTTGCTGATTCAGCTTGTGCATAAATCCCCTAAAGCCGGTTCGCCGCGAGGGCGGCAACTGATCCGGGGAGATCGTGACTGCTGGTGGTGACGAGTGGCCCATAGCTGCTTCCTCCTTTATTTTTTACCGGGATTCTCGATTTTTTTGGCAACCTCCTTCGTGATCAGCTCCTCATACGCCTTTACATCCAGCTTGTTAAATTCAGTAGTGTATTCACTCCAAATCGCATCAAACTGCTCCGGTGCAGACAGCACCAAACGCGGGAAATATTTGCGCTGCAGGTCCCCCTTCTTTTGCTGGAAGAGCTGCGCAGGTGAACCTTGAGCAATTGGGATACTCCAGGCCGGATACCATGGGCGCTCGTCTGGTGCGGAAAACATTTGCGAGAAGGACTCTACACCATAGACTTTTAGTAGCTTTTTATCTCCCTCGGTGTAGGACATACGCGCAACCTCCGGCTGCCGTCCGGCACCAACGGAGTTGCCGTCAGGCAGGGTAGAACCGCTACCGTATCGCGGCCAACTGTATTCAAAATATTTGAACCCGAATGATTCGCGGAACGCGTCCTGACCAGTCTGCTTAATTTGCTCCTCAGTCCGGTAAAAGCGTCCTTTTTTATCTACATCATAGGTTTCTCCCTTGATTCCCCAGTTGGATAACACCTGGTTTTCGTCGGTCAGCAGGTTGTCAAAAAATTTGATGATACGTACCGGGTCCTTGGCACTGACCGTAATTCCTATGCCTCGGTTATTAACGAATGACGACGGATCAATGTACTGATCCTTTATATTCTGGTCGTATACAACAGGCAGCCCTATATACTCCATATCATCATTGCCCGATTGCTTGGAAGCCTCCTGCAGATTATTCAGGGCCTGCCCCGCCTGCCAGCGGTAGTCGAAAAAGCCCAGCACCTTACCCGAAGTCAGCTTCGCCAGATATTGATCGTAATTGTCCACAAAGGACGATTTATCAAATAGGCCTTCTACATTGAGCTGATTTAGCTCTTTCAGATACCGCTTTGTGATTTCCATATCTCCATAATCCATGGCCCGGTGTGTTTTCATATCAATAATCGTGCCGCCATCATTCGGATAGCCTGCCAGATGCATCGGTGCGTTCGTAAGAGCATAAAACCTATCCTGCGTGGTTAACGCCAGGTACCCAGTCAATCCCTCATCTGCATGCTTTTTCGCATAGTTACGAATCAGGGCTAAATACTCGTCAAGTGTTTTGATTTTTGGATATCCCGCTTCTTTTAATACCCTGCGTTGCACCCAAAAGGCTCCTTGCTCTAAGTTAGGTGCAGGTAAATAATCGCCTACCACCGCACTGAGCGGCAGAAAGTAAATGTTCCCATCCTCCGCCTTCATCAAGTTGTAGTACGGTCCATATACACGCTTAATATTCGGTCCATACTTGTCGATCAAATCATTCAGGGGAATAAAAGCCCCGGCATCCAGCAGCTTATCGATCGTGCCATCCGGTACTATCACATCCGGGTAATCGTTACTGGCAATAAATGTACCGATCTTCGTATTGGAATCACCCACCAAATGCTCCAGCTTCCAGTTTACCCCCGTCTGATCCTCCAGGATTTTGCCGATCCGCGTTTCTTTGGTATTAATGTCCCTCCCCGCAGTGGCATTAAAATACGTGAATGTGACCTTCTCCTTGCTATCTCCTGACGCCGGCTCCTTGCCCGAGCTCCCTGAGCAAGCAGCGATCATAGACGCCATCATAACCATTACCAGAGTGATGATTCCGAACCTTTTGCTTGTCATGCCAGACCCTCCCCTTTCGTCCTCTTTTGTCGATTGTGTGTGAATATCGTGCGCACGTACCTCAAGCACTGAGAATCCCGTACGCCCTAAATTGTAAGCACTTTCATTTTATAAAATGCCGTTCATTTCGTTCACCTGTCAATCTAAAGGTGTTACTTAGAAAACTATAGGTAAAGGTCCTTCAAAGCAAAATAGGTACTGCTCTCCACCTCACTCCCGATCCGCAGGAATCCTAATTCGAATCTCTGTACCCTCGCTGGGTGCACTGCGAATAGCAAGCTCAAAGCGGCTCCCGTAGTAAAGTTTAAGACGATAGATGACATTTTGTAGACCTATACGCTCACCCATTTCTTCCTGCCTTTGCATGTAACCATATAAGCGTTGTACCTGTTCCTCAGACATGCCCACCCCATCATCCCGAACCGTTAGAATCAGTTGTCCTTCCTCATGCTCAAAATGTATCTCAATGCGTCCCCCATGCTTTAGCGGCTCAATGCCGTGGATGCTTGCATTTTCAACCAGTGTCAGCGCGACCATTTTGGGAAGCAGATTGTCCAGGTCTTCAGAGCGCGCTTGCACTTCGTACTGTATTCGCTCACCAAAGCGATATTGCTGGATTTCCAGAAAACAACGGATCAGCTCCAGCTCCTCCCGTAAAGTAACCCGATCCTTGTTCCACACCAGCGAATTGCGGAAAATCCGTGCCATGTTATGAATAATGCGCGCTGTCTCATCCTCATGCTTCATCAAGCTCCGCATGCGAATCGTCTCCAGCGCATTGAACAGGAAATGCGGGTTGATCTGGCTGTGAAGTGCATTCAACTGAGCATGTCTGCGCTGAATTTCCAGATTTTTTCGCTGTATATCGGCCATATAGACATCGTTAATCAGTCGCTTTATTTTCAGCGTCATCCGATTAAACTCACCTGTTAATTGCCCGATTTCATCTCGCGACTCTGTACCGCGAATCAGCTCAAAATGCTGGTTTTTCACCTTCTTCATGTGCTTTAAAATACGATGAATCCTCACGTTCAACGAACGTGTAATCCAAATAATGATTAATGTAGGCAGCAGCATATTTACACAGGTTAACAAGAGCACAAAATTGCGAGATTCCTGCATTTCATACAGCACTGCATCTCTCGATACCGCAGCCACAATGCTCCAGCCATTCAGATTGCTCGTAAGCACATAATTCGTCTTGAACTCCATCGTGTCCTCGGGCAGCTTGAGAGTGTTATAGGCTACATGTTTGTGGTTTATATCCACTTTGGGGTCCGTTGTATATTCGATTCCCCCTCGTTCGTTCAGCAGAAAGAGACTTCCCTGCAAATTCAGGTTATTGAAAATCTCCCGAATGGACGACATTCGCAGTTCTATTTTCAGTATTTTTTCACGACCATTTTGGGAATAAAAGTAGTTCATCCGCCGAATCAGGCTAAAAGGGTACATCTGTTCACCTGTGCTGTCATCGGTACGTACAAATATAGGCTTGGACTGGCGTCCAGGCGAGATTTTGGTATACCAGGGCAAACTTCTGACTCCCTCATCTATAAAGCTGATTCCCCCGGAATTCAGCAGCGTTGAATTATTTGTGTAGATCGTAATTCCACCTACGGAATGGTATGCAGGACTGTAAGTGTTGTTCAAGATATGACGTAAATAAGAGTCATAAGCGGCGATATAGTCAGCAGGGTGGGGATATGTTTCTTCCAATACCTCATTGAGCTGATGATCAGTATAAAAGATAGACGAGATTTCCATCGCATCTTCAAATTCACGGTAAAATTCAATTTTAATCTGTTCCAGTGCGCGCGAAATATCCTGCATACGCTGTTCCTTCACGTTTTGCGAGGTGACATGGTAAAAAATAAGATTGGTCAGCACTACAGGCGTAAAAACACAGAGAAAATAAAGCAGCAGCATTTTATCTCGCAGTCGTACATGATCAAGAGTCATTCTCAGCATCTTCATTCGCCGGCCCTCTCTGACTCGTTGCCAACAATCAGGCTGTTGCGGTATTCGCTTGGTGTGGCATGCGCCATCTTTTCAAACTGGGTAACAAAATAGTCTGAACTGCCGAAGCCCACGCGCTCAGCAATTTCATAAATCCGCAGATCCGTCTGCCGCAACAAGCGTTTCGCCTCCTGAACACGCAATTTCAGCAGAAATTCGTTAAAGTACACACCATACGTTTTCCTGAACAATTGACCGAGGTATACCGGGTTCATGTAAAAGCGAGCCGCAATACTTTTCAGGCTTATATTCTCGGCGGCATGCTGCTCAATGTAAGCACGGATGTGCTGGATGCCTCCTTGCTGACAATCCTTGCGCAGAACCCCAATATACCTTCCACTTTCCTCTGCAAAAGCTGTAAACAATCGCTGTAGTTCACCGAGGGACAGGTTCATGTCCTGCCAGTTCATCATCGGTTCTAGTGACTGAAGTGAGCGCTCATCTCCCTGCATGTTTTGAATGACCCGAACGATACTAAGTAAGCATTGATGCAGACTCATTTTCATAGCCTCAGGTGCATAACACTCCTCCCGAAAACTGCTAAATAAATAATCCACGGCCACACGCAGCTCATCCAACCGCAGTTCCTCAACTTGTTCCGTCAAGCGATCCAGTACGTCCTGAGGGATGGTCTTATAGTGAAGTGGTGGCATTCCCTCCCGTAGATATACAACAATACCGCTATTGTCATAAATGTATTTATGGAGCACTGCTTCCTTTGCACAGGCGTAGGACTGCTGGATATCCTGCAACCGATTCACAGGCTTTCCTGCATAAACGAAAACCCGACTTCCCAGCTGACCTTTTAGTGTCTTCATCCCCTCTATCTCTCGTTGTAGCGCTTTCATAAAAACTTCGACCTTGCCTTCAAAACACCCCAAAAAGAAGTCCGGTACGATAAGACCAATCCGGTTACGATGCTCATGAACATAGAGAGGGTACTTACCATCCATTAAACGATGAAGCGCTTGCTCTATAAGCTCCCTGAACTGAAAAAGTGATAGCATGACACCATCGTCACCGGAGCGCCAGGGATGTTGGTCATTCAGCTCGACGAGTACATAGTACATATACGTGGCTTCCCCAAGCCGCAGCTGCTGCTCCCACTGTGTCACCACTACATCATCCACTGGGTTCATCATCACAGTCTCTAACAGCCCACCTGCATGGTGATTCTGATATCGTTGTGCATTCTGTTGTTCACGATGCAGTCTTTCACTCAGCTTGCGCAGTGTAGCCGAAAAGTCACCCTCATCAATCGGCTTAAGCATAAAATCATGAACCCCATAGCGGATTGCCTGCTGCGCATAAGCAAAATCACTATAACCGCTTAAGATAATAAACGCGGGATGTTCTGTACTCTGTTCGAGCACAGACCGGATCAGCTCTAATCCGTCCAGCACAGGCATACGAATATCGGTAATGACCAGGTCCGGGTGAATACGGCTGATTAGCTCCAGCGCATCCTCACCGTTATCAGCTTCTCCTACGATTTCAAAACCACAGGCTTGCCAATCCATGAGTTGAAGCAGCCCTTTGCGAGTAAAGGTTTCATCATCCACCACAATGGCTCGATGCAGCTTCATAACACGCTTCCTCCTTTTGAAGTATGCCTATTTTATTATTTTAGTTAACTATTCCAATGATCTCAGTCAATATGGTAATGTAAAACATCAGAAATTGGAAATTTTCGTTATACCTATTATATGACGAATAGAGGGGTGCAAAGCATGCGCACTCCAGCAGCCAAGCCAAAGCAGTAAATATACAAAAAGGAGACGAATCCCTGAATAGGGGTTCGTCTCCTTTTTTGCTATTGCGTAAAAAGCTTTTATTATTCTCTTATTCGTGAATTCAGGCTATCGCTCAGCGATGATACTGACCGCTTGCAGATGGTCGGCGTACTTTACAAACTGCTTGCGCATACCCATAACCCTTGTCCGGGCAGCATGGTTACGCATAAGGTTAAAGGCGATTTTTCCAAATCTCAACCAGCCCTCGTCCTGAATGATACGTGGCAGATGCAATAAGTGCATGGGAACCGTATAGATTTTAACGACCTTAAAGCCTTCCTCTTTCAGCAGCTGTTCCCACTCTGACACCGTCAACGGTGTCGCATTAACTCTCATGGCTGTAGCCAAATCCTTGTAAATTTGTTTTCTGAGCGCAGGCTCAATATGGTTAGAAGCAAGGCACATCTCATGAATAGCATACTTCCCGCCCGTTTTCAAAAGCCGCCTGGCTTCCGAAATAATCTGCGCTTTCTTGGCTCTTGTGTGCATCGTCAGCATGGCTTCCCCATATACCACCGTCGCAGAGGCATCCGGCAACGGAACCTGTTCAGCATCGGCAATAATAACTTCCCGGTTTGCTCCGCTTGCATACGTTTTTACAATAGAAGCCGCCTTCTCATTCTGTTCAATCGCAATATAACGACGGGGATTAAGCCGCAGTGTGATTTGGGCAGTTATACCCAATCCGGGGGCAAACTCAATAACCTCATCCTGCCCGGTTACGTCAAGTCCCTCTATCATCCAACGTGTTGTTTTTAACCCTCCGGGCCTAAGCACGCGCTTACCGAGACTTGCTAATATCCAGTGCCCTGGCACCTGTTTGTAATCTACTGTCTGCATTGGCTATTAACACCTCTCCTTAAAATTTGATAATGATATTCATTATCAATACGAGTGAAAAAAAATAACTATTTTCTTTTTTTTTTATGAGCATGTTGCTGCTGTGTCCTCTTTTATATGTTTTGCGCATAGCTTTCACTTGGCGTTTTGGTCAACACCACATGCAGGCTGGAATTCACCTCTGCACCACCACGATAGGAAAAGTGCTCATCTCCCGTAACATGAATGATATCCCCTTGGACAACTTCCGTTGCTTCGCCGTTCACAGTTACAGTCCCGCTGCCTTCAAGAACAAGCAAATATACATTCGCTCCTGGGTGATTATGTGTTGGTAGCTCGGCATTAGGAGTAAAGTTGAGAATAAAAATTACATTGTCGGCTTCCTTATGCACAATTCGTTTTGTAAACCCAGCTTCTTTATATTCCTGAAATTGAATGAGGTTTGATTTTTTCATATTAGTTCACGCTCCTGTTTGAAATTAAATTTGCTTAAGATGGATTAATACCTTTATTGTATTGGATTATTTCGCTCGCCTTGTGATTGCAATCACAAAACTAAATTTAAGTAAAAATACTTTTAAAATATTTAAAAATTTGATTTCAATCATCTTTTTCATCGACACATCCAACTAGAATCAAATTGTGTTAGATAAACAAAACAAGCAGGAGGTTATTCCATATGAAGCCTGGATTCAAGCTGGCAAAGGATATTTATTGGGTAGGAAAAATTGATAATCGTGAGGTTCCCTTTCATCGTCTTCTACTATCAAAGGGTACAACCTATAATGCATATCTATTGAAAACTGGAAAACCAACCATTGTGGATACCGTAGATATGGCGTTCGGTAGAGAATTTGCCGAAGCTGTAACCGAATTGATCGATCCATTGGATATTCAATATATCATCGTCAATCACACGGAACCAGATCACTCGGGCGGATTGGCGGCACTTGCTTCCAAGGCAACGAACGCTACGATTGTCTGCACTGAGATTGCCGTTCCGGAAATTCAACAAATGTACAAGCTTCAGCATCGCAACTTCCTCGTAATCAAGGATGGGGATCAACTGGACATTGGAGGCAAAACGCTGCTATTCAAAGAAACTCCTTATCTGCATACAGAAGAAACCATGATTACGTATTGTATAGAAGATAAAATCTTGTTCCCTTGCGATATTTTCAGTACACACGTGGCTGTAGAGCATCTATTTGCTGATGAGGCTGGTTTTGATATCACCGAGGACTTTATCGGATACTACCAGGCTATTATTCATCCACATCGCAGATATGTCCGCACATTAATCGAAGCTGTTGCTGATCTGGAAATTGAGATGATTGCACCTTCCCACGGCTTCGCGATCCGACATGATATTGCCAAGTTTATTGATTTGTACGCCTCTATGAGTACCGAAACCAAGGAGGATAAAAAAGTAGCGATTGTCTATGCCACCCTGAAAAATAACACTAAAAAAATGGCAAACATCCTGAAGGACTGCTTTTTGGAGAACCAAATCAAGGTGGAGCTATGGGACGTGGATAAAGCGGATGGAACGGAAATATTGAATAGTATTGCCTCAGCAGATGCTGTTTTCGTCGGTAGCTCTACCAAATATGCCGACATGACAGGCAAATTGGAAGACCTATTGCAACAAATGCAAAAGATGAATCTGGAAGGCAAGCTGGCTGCTGCCTTTGGTTCCTACGGCTGGAGCGGGGAAGCCATTGAAGTTGTACAGGATTACTTGAATGGTACTAATATGAAGGTCCAAAGCACTTCAGATGTAATCAAATCAACGGGTATGACCCATGTGGAATTCCCGGTGCGTATTCGTTTCTCTCCTACAGAAGTTGAAAAAGTGAAAAAAATTAAAAATGCCGCTGAATTTGTCTCAGATCTACTGCTTAGTGTTATTTAAAACACAGTAGCGTATAGCGAATAGGAGAGATACTGAATGGGTAACCAACATTACGTTATTATCGGAGGCAGTGTCGCCGCCGTCAACGCGGCAAAAGCGATTAGAGATCATGATGAGCTGGCCGAAATTTCTATTTACGGGGAGGAAGCATCCTTTCCGTATAACAGAGTCAAACTTTCCAAGGGACTATTCACTGATTTGCACAGTGACAAAATCCTGATCAAAAAGGAAAAATGGTTTGCCAATCAACGAATTCATGTGTATTCCGGCATCAAGATAACCGAGATACATCCAGAGGATTGTACTATCAAAACAATAGATGGACAAACCGTTGCTTATGACAAGCTACTGCTGTGTACAGGAGCTCACAACCGTAAGCTTGTGCTAGATGGGGCTTCTCTAAGGAACGTTCACAATATCCGTTTTCGACAAGATGCGGATCGCCTTAAAGCGGAATTGCGACAGGGAGACCGGATATGTATCATCGGCGGCGGTATTCAAGGCGTGGAAACCGCCTGGTCCTTCCAGCAAGCAGGATATGCTGTAACCATACTGGAAGCTTCGCATCGGCTTATCCCCCGTCAGCTAGATGAAAAGGCCTCCGCTATTTTGACCGATCGGATGACCGAACAGGGTACTCAAGTACTCCTTGGGCAAGGCGTAAAACGTATTAAAGGCACAGATCACGTAGAAGGTGTGGAACTACAGGACGGCTCTGTTATCCCCTGCGAGCATGTCGTGTACTCTATCGGAATTGTACCGAATACGGAGCTTGCTCGCCAAATCGGCCTTGATATTGGACAAGGCATTCTGGTGAATGCGCAGATGGAGACCAGCTCCGCCAATATCTATGCAGCAGGTGATGCAGCCGAATTTCAGAGTAGAGTAGATGGGCTATGGGAAAGCGCAATGGAGCAGGGAAAAATAGCAGGCGCTAATATGGCGGGCGCATCCGTCAGCTATCAGCGTCCCCTCCCTGTAACCCTTTCGAACTGCTATGAATCTCCTCTCTTTTCCATCGGTCTAGTAGATGAACAAGTCTGCGACACCAGCCTGATTACTAAAAATCAAGCTTCTTATACACGTATGTTCATACAAAACGGCTCTATCTGCGGCGTGATTGGCTTTGGAGATGCCCTTGCTTCACTAACATACAAAACAGCCATCATGCAGGGACTCAAACCGGACGCACCAGAGTTTACAAAAATTTTGAATGACAAGGAGAACTAGAGATGAAAAAATATGTATGTCAGCCCTGTGGATACATTTATGATCCTGCTATCGGTGACCCCGATGAAGACGTTATGCCCGGTACAGCGTTTGAGGATCTTCCAGAAGACTGGGTTTGTCCAGTCTGTGGTGAGGATCAAAGTCATTTTGCCCCAATAGATGATACAGAATAACAACCATGCGCTATAACCTGTAGTTTCCGGTTTATGAATGGAGTGAATGAATGTGAATGAGATGTCCTGCCCCTGCCAGTGCGAAAAGGAGCCCTGTGCCCGCAAAGTGCCTATCTTTTCCTCTTTGTCCTGCGAAGATTTGTGTAAGGTCAGCTCCATGATCCGACACCGAAAATATCAGAAAGGCGAGGCCTTGATTGTGGAGGAGCAGGCTTCCGATACGCTGTACATTATTAAAAGCGGGCATGTCAAGCTGCTGAAGATGACGCCTCAGGGCAAGGAGCAAATTCTGCACATTCTGACAACTGGTGATTTTTTTGGCGAGTTGAATATTTTTAACAGCGATGAGCTGAGTAACTTTAGTGCGTATGCCTTAAAAGATACTGATATTTGTATGCTCACCAAGGATGATATGGAGCAGTTGATCCGCGACAATCCCGATATCTCTTTGAAGCTGCTCAAAACCATTACTAAACGCTTGGCACATACCGAAAACCTGGCTCAAAGCCTAGCTACCAAAGACCCGGAAATCCGCATCGCCTACATGATTCTTGAGCTTGGACATAAATACGGCAAGCCGGATGGTTCCTACATTAAAATAAACCTTCCCCTTTCACGCGAGGAAATGGCTAATTATGTGGGTGTCACCCGCGAAACCATCAGTCGCAAATTCGGAAAATTTGAACAGCTGGGGATTATTCATAGCAAGGGTACAAGAGAGATTACCATCTGCGATGTACAGAAACTGAACGAATATATGGATTGAGACACATAGATACAATGTTACTCTAACATGAGGACAACAAAAAACCGCTTCTTTAACTTATGGATTGTAGTTGATCTATCAACCACTTCCATTTCGTTAAAGGGCGGTTTTTACCGTATTTTATACTCCACTAACTATCAATTGTTGTGTTCACACTTTGGGAAGACGCTCCCCATGCAGGCCGCGCTGAAGGAAGTTCTGGCGAAACTCTGTCTGTGGAAGGAGCAGTCTCAATCGTGGTCGATTTGGAGCAATCCCACACTACTTTGACCAAATACCCAAACAACAACACATTGAACAATGATGTCACACACAAAATAATACCGTATTGATCCCGAGAATTGGAGCTATAGAAAATATCGAAGGTGTTTAGGAAAATCGTAAGACTGAATCCACCCGCAAGCCACAAAAATCTGCGATCCCGCAAATGCAGATACGCTAGTACAGCTAACGCGGCCGCAGGGAACAAGTACCGTTCATGCATGCTGGAAGCGAAGGTAAATACACCTGCAATGAGCACCAGTGCAGCTGCCGCTGCAAATTGTGGTTTGCGACTGCGGATATACATCCACCACGTAAACAGAGTCACCAGCACAATGCAGATCATACCCCATGTATGGTAACTGAACAGGAACAATGTTGTAGTGTCCTGCGTATAATTGCCACCGATCAGTGCAAAGAAATTATATGCGTTCACCGAAGCATACGGATACTCGCCGACCGTTCCCTTGTATAGGTCAAGTAGCCATAACGGCTCCTGCCCCCACGAAAATGGTAATATGACCAGAATGGTCGTCACAACAGCACCGCCAATGGACAACAGCCAAGGCTGTATTTTACGTTGTCTCAGCAGCTCAAAGAACAAAACAGGCCCATAAATAATTCCCTGCGGCTTCATCAATACGGCTACCGTAAACAATACGGCTGACCAGCCGACCCGGTTTTCCACAAGCAGCACAATCATGCCCACAATCAGCATAGTAAAGAAAGAATCCACCTGCCCCCAGAAGGTCGAATTGATAAATACAGCTGGGTTAAACACGTAGAATATAGCCAATCCAAGGCTTATTCCATAGCCGACCCGTTTGCTTGCCAACCGGTACAGCATGTACGCTGTCACGATATCGGCTAATATATTGGGAAGCCGCAGCAGTACGGACATGTAGGGACTGAAAGCATCCGTAGAGCCGATTTGACCGATCACATATAAAATATAAATATAGAACGGCGGATAATCACTTGATCCGTTCGTGTAAAAGCCCGATAAGCTATCCGCTGCTGTCGTAGCCCAGTTCCGGAATAGCATTAAATCCATATGACCCGAGATCCATGGGGCGATCGCCATTCTTAAAAAGAACCCCACACCCAGCACTGTCCACAGCATCAGTCCCCGATTACGTTCCCCGAGCTTCCATTCACGAGCCCGAAAACGGTATGCAATAAACACGAATGCACCGAAGAACAAAGCGGCGAAAATCGCCAGCGGAGTAGCATAAGCAGATGAGGAGTTGCCACTTCTTCCACCACCCATACCACCGCCAGGACCGCCCATACCAGATCCGTTACCAGACATGCCACCGGGGCCTCTGTGCTGTCCGTCTCTGGCAACACCACTGCCGCCCGAAGACGTATCATTCCCGGCCGTTGTACCTTTGTCACCCGATGTCGATGTTCCCTCAGTGGAGGAGTTGGTAGGTTGCCCCGGTCCTCCCATACCTCCACCAGGTCCGCTTCCTCCTCCGAACCCGCCGGATGGGCCCTGTCTAACAGCCGCAGACTGGGACGCAGAACTACCTGAATAACTCCATAACGAAACGACACTAGCGACAGCACACAATATGAGACTAAATAGAAGTATATATTTCAGACCGTTCGCTTTCCAAACGTTCAAATCCGATGCACCTCTCTCTGTTTCTATTTTCCCATATTGTATCTGCCTTAGCTTAGGACTTTGTGAGTTCTGGCTGAATGTTGGCTGAATACCGAATCATCACACTGAAGTTTGTCGTTCCAGCTCCATAATCGCCCTTTCCAGCTGAGATTGTGGATGCTTCAGCATGTTACCGTGACCGACAGCTAATAAAGATGGATTGAAACTCACCAGCTTTTTGGCGCTTTTCAGCGAAATTCCCTTGTTCCAGGTAGCCAGTGCCGGAAAAGGAAACAGCGGCTTAAGCCTTCCCGATACCGCTATACCACCTCGGGTCTGGAAGGCGTCGCCTGCAATCAACGCACGGGTACGAGTATCCAAAAATGCCATCGAGCCCGGCGTATGTCCTGGTGCGCTGATCGCCAACAGCGAACCTACATGATCCCCATCCTCCAGTAAAACGTCAGGCTGGGTAAGGATATGCTTCGGTACATCGCCTCGAATAGGAGTATCCGGTTCTCCTGCCTCCAACGATACATCGCCCTGTAGCAGCGGTGCGTCCCGCCTTGAAATGAACACTTGCGCGTCAGGATACCTTGCCTTGAGCTTATCCAACGCACCCACATGATCCCCATGGGCATGGGTAAGTACAATTCGAATAATCGGCTGCCCGATCTGCGCCGTAGCCTGCGCTATACCACGGGTACTGTATGGCAATCCGGCATCTACCAAGGTGAGCCCCTCTTTCTCCTCCACCAAATAACAGTTCACTGGGAACAGCCGGGGCATAAACGTCAATTGATACACATGCTGCACCTGAACAATACGCATTTTAGCTCATCTCCTTGTCTTAATTATAAACTAATCATATTAGTATTATAAATAATATAATTAGTTTTAAGCAAATATTTTTGCTGCTATTCAGCCGGAGTTGGAGCTGGAACTGCTACGGGGACGATCATACTGAGAAAACAGCAAAAAGCATCCCCGGGACTCTGCCCCCGGGGATGCCTCTCACAACAAGAATTAACCTTTTCCTCCTGTTATTAATAACGAAGCCTTCTTGGCTATTTCCTCTTTATCAAACGGAGTATTTCCAGATGCCCATAAATAACCAGCCTCATGTATGATATTGGCATAAATAGGTACATAAAAACTCTTCTCTGAGTCTGTACATATGTTATCTAAACTTTTCACTAAATATTTTTTCAGCTCAATTAACATTTTTTCTTTCAACAGAGGCGCAAGACTTAAATAGCTACGACGACATTGAATTTTCGGTTGTTGATGAAAGTCACATACTGCTAGAACGAGTTGATTTATGGTGTCCTGATCGAACTCTACTACTCCTAATGTTCGTTTTTCAATGACGTTCGAAGCAGAGTCGTCAATCATGTAATCCAACATTTCGTACTTATCATTAAAATGTGCATAAAATGTAGCACGATTCACTTGGGCCCCTTTTGTTAGATCTGCTATTGTTATCTTTTCAAAATCCTTTTCATTCACTAAATTAACAAAAGCGTTAATCAACGATCTCTTTGTATGTGTCATTCGCATATTTTTTACTTTTGTCCCCACGTTCTGCCCTCCTTATTTGGCACATTTCAATTTTTGTTTCTATAACAACATTCTCATTTAATTGTTGGTTGTTCCATATATTAAGCGGGCTTATACTTACTAAAACAACATATGTTGCTTTAAAATATACCACAAATAAGGAGTTCATATAAGATGAAAACTATTGCAATAATTGGTGCAGGACTCGGGTTAGGTTTATCTATCGCGAAAAAATTCGGGGCGCAAGGGTTTAAGGTAGCTTTAGTTTCTCGTAATACAGAAAAATTGGAAATCATCACAAATGAACTAAAAAGCCTGAATATTGTAGCGCGCTCTTATGTCGCGGATATTACGGATTTGAACGCTTTAAAACAAGCCTTACTGGCTGCTAAAAAAGACTTAGGCAGTATTGATGTACTCGAATTCAGTCCTTATGCAGGATGGAGTAATTTCACAGATATTTTAGAAACAACGCCCGCAAGCGTCTTGGAACAAGTCAACAGCATTGTGCTTCCTGCAGTTCTATCCGTCAATGAAGTATTGCCTGACATGATCAGCAATGGTTCAGGCGCGATTCTATTTACAACGGGCATATCTGCCATGTTCCCTTTGCCCAGTCTTGGGAATGGTGGTATCGTGATGTCCGGCCTTCGAAACTATGCGACTAACCTGCATAATGAACTGAAAGAAAAAGGAGTTTTTGTAGGACACCTTTCAATCGGCACTTTCATACAAGCTGGTACGGCAGGAGATCCAGATATCATCGCAGAAGCTTGGTACAACTTATACGAGAAAAAGCATAGCTTTGAAGAAACATTCCCAAAAGGAATTGATCCAACCAAGCTGTAAAATTATTAAAGCGAGAAGATGACCATGGATGGCCGTCTTCTCGCTTTTTTGTCATTTATAAGCGTCCTCTGTGCAACAACTTCATCCGTAATTACAGCCTGATTGCCTCAGCAATAGGCGTACTGCCAGACACCAGATTAATTGCACGATGATACGTCTGCTGTTCCTCCAGCGCTGCTACCACCGCTGCCGCCACATCTTCACGGGAAATGGTCTGGCTGGTGAGCTCCTCACCGGTAGCAACTTTGCCGGCGCCCACATCATCCGTCAGGCCACCCGGGCGAAGAATCGTGTAGTTTAGGTTGCTCGCTTCCAACAGGCGGTCAGCGTAATGCTTCGCCACATAATACGGTTTAATGGATTCGGGCCACTTCTTTCGATTCTCTGCATGTAGGGCGCTGACCATAACGAAGCGTTGGATACCTGCTTGTTCGGCGGCTTCCATCGCCTTGACCGCTCCATCCAGGTCGATAAGCAGCGTTTTATCTGCACCTGTTTTCCCACCGGAGCCTGCTGTAAATACGACAGCATCGCTGCCTTTTATAGCTGCGGCAATTTCGCCAACCGCCCCTTCGAGGTCAGCTACCACCGTTTCTGCTCCCAAACGTTCAAGCGCTTCGGCCTGATCCGAATTTCGGATCAACGCCTTTACGCGATGCGATTCATTTTGCCCCAATAGACGGATAAGATGTCTGCCTACTTTTCCATTTGCACCAATCACCAGTACGTTCACTCATACCCCTCCTGTATTCGCAGTCTCTCATCTACATTATACAGATGTATTCTACCCTTCGGGTCTGCGACGCAATCATGTTAGCTGCATCAGGTTGAAATCAGACTTCTTTGGTAAGCTCGACATCTCGCTTTTGCCGCACACGCAGACCTGCCAAAAAGGTAGCCATCATCACCTCAATACTCCGGTCCACCTCCACAGGTAAACCAAAGCCGCCCTTTTGTTCAAGCGAGGCGAATCCATGAAGCAGACTACGGAATCCCCTCGCTGCATGAATGCAATCTTCTTCCTTGAAGCCATAACCACTGGACAGGACGGTAATGACCAGCTCGGCCACGCGATCCGCAGCCTGCCTCATTTCGGTATCATTTCGATCTGTTGCATACAGCATCGCTTCATACAAACCGGGTCGCTCCCGAGCATACCGCATATACGCCTTCCCCATAGCGGTCAGCGCATCTTCGCCCGCTCTACCCACCGCTGCGCTCATCAAAGCTTCCTCCAACTGTTCGAGGCTGTGCAATGCCAGTACTTGGCGCAGTCCGTTCAATCCGTTCACGTGGTTATACAAGGACGGAGGGCGAATGTGGAGTTTTTGAGCCAGCGTGGTGAGCGTGACATCCCCCATCCCTTGTTCATTGGCAATGTCCTCGGCAGCCCGCAGGATATCTTGCAACTTTACTCCGTTTCTAGGTGACATCATCCTGTCTCCTTTCATCGAATTTCTATGTAATCCGGTTCCTTATACCTATACAGAATTGATCCAGATTCTATTTTAACTAATCCTGTTAGTTTATACAAAGAAGATGCCGTTTACAACAGCCGGCCTGCATTGAACCTTTATAGAAGAGCATAGCAGTGATTACTGATATAATAAAAAAATAAGATCATAGAACGGATCTGATCCCTTTCTCGATCCCCTACAAAGGAGCTAGCTATATCTATGGAATCCAAGCCACTTCCAGCTATTGAATTCAATCACATTATCAAATATTTCGCCGGGTCTGGACAGCAACGTGCTGTTCTGAACGGGATTACGGCAAAAGTTTCCCCCGGCAAAATCACCACGTTGGTCGGTCCATCGGGGTCTGGTAAAAGCACGTTGCTTTCACTGTGCAACCTCCTAATGACACCGGATGAAGGGGACATCCGTGTCCTCGGCAAACCGATATCGGAGTGGGAGATCCCTGAACTAAGACGGAGAGTAGCATTGGTTTTTCAGGATGCCCCCATGCTTCAGGGAACTGTCCTGTACAATCTCCAAACCGTAGAACGGCTGCACGGTACAGTGCTGGATGATCCTGCCGGCCTGTTGGAACGCGTAGGACTCACCCACGATCTGTTGGAACAAAAGGCGCAGGAACTGTCCGGTGGACAAAGACAGCGCTTGGCCTTGGCGCGGACGCTCGCGAACCGCCCGGATATTTTACTGCTGGATGAGATTACTTCTGCACTGGACCCCTCCTCGGTCAAAGAGGTTGAGGAACTGCTGCTGCAAATGAACAAAGAAGAGGGAACAACGATGATCTGGATTACGCATCATATGGAACAAGCCCGCAGGGTAGGCCACGAGACATGGCTGATGATCGACGGAAGACTGGTAGAACAAGCGGATACGGAGACATTTTTTAATACTCCACAGCATAGTGAGACCCGCAGGTTTGTAGCAGGAGAATGGGTATGACGATTGTTGCCTTGATTCTCTCTCTCGGTTTTGTATTTATCGCCATCGTCATGTCCAAATCCTTCAAACTCGGTCTGGACCGAGACATTATCATCGCTACGATCAGAGCATCGGTTCAACTGCTGGCGATTGGATATGTATTGCATTTGATTTTTGGGATGCAAAGCTACGGATTTATCGTATTATTCATTCTGCTCATGATTACCGTAGCCTCACAAAATGTTGCGCGCAAAGGACGATTTATCCCCGGTCTCATGTGGAAGTCATTCCTGACGCTGCTGTGTGTGGAAATCGTTACGCAGGCGTTCCTGATTGGCCTGCATATTATTCCGGCGACAGCCCGATATATGATTCCGATTAGCGGCATGATCATTGGCAGCTCCATGATTTTGTCCAGCCTGCTGGTGTCCCGGCTCAAGTCGGAAGTTCTGCTGCGCAAGCCTGAAATCATGCTCATTCTGGCGCTAGGCGGCACGCCTAGACAAGCCATCTTCCCTATACTCAAGGATTGCATACGTTCCAGTATGATTCCAACCATTGAGGGGCAGAAAACGCTGGGGCTTGTCCAGCTTCCCGGCATGATGACCGGACAAATCATCGCAGGTGCCAATCCGATTGCCGCCGTGCGTTTGCAATTGCTAATCGTATTTACTACCATGACCTCTGCTATTTTGACCAGCGTGCTGCTCAGCTTGTTCATTTATCCGGCATTATTTACCCGCCAGCAACAATTGAACACAGAAGCATGGGAACGCTGATCGAGGCGGATATATCCAGCTATTTACCAGCTTCTATAAAAAAGTAGACATGTTTAATTCCTGACATGAAGGTTAATAGATACACGAACACGCTTTACTAAAATTCGATGAGGAGTGATTGAACATGGCTAACAACAACCAAAATGGCAAACTGAGTCGCGAAGAAGCAGGACGTTTAGGTGGAGAAGCTACTGCTAAAAATCACGACAAAGAATTTTATCAGGAGATTGGCGAAAAAGGTGGCGAAGCCACTTCCAAAAATCATGGCAAGGACTTCTATCAAGAAATCGGACGCAAGGGCGGTGAAGCCCGTGGCAATTCAGACCAGAGTGATAGCGACGGGAAAATGAGCAGGGAAGAAGCTGGCCGTAAAGGCGGCGAAGCCCGCGCACGTCAGCGTAGGGATAACTGATAATAGGGAATATGTGGTCGGTGCAATTGTAATGTAGAGGCACAGACTGCGTATAAACACGAAGTATAGTGGACGTTTATGTTATAAAAGCCTATCTGCCGTTGTTTTGGCAGATAGGCTTTTTGTGTGAAAGTTACTTTCGTCAACCGATCATACACCTTACAATATACATAAACAGGTTAATTAACCAATCATACATAAAATGAAAGAATGGATTATAGGAGGTTTGCGCGAATGTTGATTACAAAGAATAAAACGGCTGCAACTATTTTAAGAATTATATTTTTTTCACTGATTTTCAGCTGGATTTATTATTATTCAGGTCATCACTCAGCAGAAACCGCTAAATTAGTTAAAACTACAGATGATTACTTGGTCATACAGAGAGATGCTTCTAACGGAAGTGAATATAAAGAATTATATATTTCCTCAAAGTCTGTGATCCCTCCTCTGGTTATAGGCAAACAATATTATTTCGTGTCTGATCAAAGGTACCTTCAACGCCCATATATCCGTTATGTAGAGGAGTAAAATAGAACAAGACAACAAGGACTAACATAGCCCTTGACTAAAGCTTCATGAATACAAAAGAGTGCATGCAACTCAAGTCAAATATTCCTGTATTCCGGCTGTTAAGATGGAGTCGAAAGGAGGGAACCCTCGTGTACGAATGGAACGAAATGGTCCAGCTCATGATCGATTGGATTGATAATAATCTTACTTCAGCACCTTCGTTGTTGAGAATGTCCAATCAGTTAGGCTACTCCCCTTACTACTGTACAAAACAGTTTCATTCTCTTACAGGAATGACGTTAAGGGATTATGTGTGGATGCGCCGGATTAGCCGTGCTGCACTGGAACTCCGGGATAGCAATGTCCGCATCCTCGATGTTGCAGTAAAGTATGGGTTTTCTTCACAGGAGGCTTTTACACGGGCATTTGTAAAAGCGTTTGAGGTAACTCCGGCTGTATACCAGAAGGAGCCCCGACCTATCCCGTTGGCCATTCGCGTTGAGGTGTTCTCTCCTTATCATTACCATTTGAAGGAGCGGGATAAGATGGTTAAGGATCATTTGCAAGAAGCTGAAGTCAAAATCGAGCGTATACCAGCACACAAATTTATTGGAATTTGGGATACTTCTTCACGAAACTACGGTGATTTCTGGAGAAACGGTCACAATTGTGATGAAATTTGCGGAACATTGGAAAGCATGTCTCATCTCAAGCTTCCCGAACAATTGGGCCAAACTGCGGGCTGGTTCTATCAGGATGGTCAGAAGGGCTATCTCTATGGAATACCGGTCGCCGCTGACTATGCCGGAGAGATTCCCGCAGGAATGAAGTGCCGGGACATCCCCGAATCAGATTACCTGGTGTTTTTTCACCCGCCCTTTAATTATTTAAAAAACAATGGAGACGTTATGAGAATGGTGGAGGAGAAGGCTTGGAACTTTGACCCTAGCAGCCTGGGGTATGAATGGGATGAGGAAACGAAGCAGGATTATCAGCGACATTTCCCAGAAGGATACGGCTACGCAGTGTTACGTCCAGTGAAAAAAGTGTAGAGAAAAAGAATCCGAAGAAGCCGCTACGATCAGATGCTGTTCATCGTCTTGCTAAAGTCTATTGAAAAATAATAACAGTCTATTACTAACGGGTCCCATTTTGAGGTGCAATACACATCGAATTGACATTGTGGACACAATACGATGTAAATATAGAATAAACCGATCACTGAATCATACAGTTGTCGGTTTATTCTTGATCAGTATTTTTATTTTGTAAGTAACTATCAATGATTTTAACCCAATCCGGTAACAACGCCACATGGTGTTTTATCGTTTCACTATCTGATTCCAATACAATCACGCCATCTGAGCTGCTGACGGCTCACTCATGATAAAATATCCTGTTCTTTAATTCGTTCGACTTGACCATTACTGTACTCTTTAACAAATTGACCATCCGGCGTTTTGTAGACAATATATGTGCCATTTGCTTTAGCGTCCAGTTTTGCTCTATCTCCAGTTAGTTTGATTAGCTTGCCTAGGTCGTGTGTACGATTCATTCAGTCATCACCATCCCATACAATTCATATATCGAGAGTATATCACAAATCGAAAAGTCTGAAAGAATCCAGCGTCACTCAAAACCACACGAATACCGTACGTCTAAAAATCGTGACAAGTAAATAGGTTCGAAATATCGTTCTTTTTAATACATTTTAATAAATAAATTTGGAATAAATGCTACTTTCAGCTTTTTTATTCGTCTATAACAACAAATACTCTTGCGGAGGTATAGGCAATGAAATCTTTTCGTTTTTGGCTGGTCCTAATCTCATGTCTAGTTATTACTGTAAATATTACGAGGTGCGACGACTATAATATACTATTAGCTATTATTAGTCCGTTGGTTTGGATGTATGAATCATTTCGATTTGTGCGAGAGGCAGACATCCCCATAGCCATTGTTTACTTCACTACACTAGTTTTCTGGTATCTCATTGGATACGCTTTGGACCGTATGATTAGAAAATTGAAAAATTAAAATCACTTGAAATTATCTTCCAAAATATTGTCTACCTTCTCAGGCTCGTACTCGATCGTTCTGTAGTCAGGTGATGAAGGAATCATATTGATCACAACATTTCTCATTTGTAGCTTGTACTTTCCTTCCTCAAAAGCAAGAACATGTTTAATGGAAGGTAACTCCATATCCTCATACTTCGTTACCGACGAAACAACAATCTTGGAAGGGTTAGAATCATCCACAGACACGATACGATAATCAATCGGTGTTCCCTGAGCTTTTAGAAAGTTAAGCCGTGCCTGTTCTGTTTTAAAGCGATAATCATCAGACAGTGAAAGCATCTTATCGTAATCGCGACTCATAGAAGCGTTCATATATTCTGAAAATGTCGAGACAGCAGCCTCTTTGGGCTTATCGGGAAGTTTATAAGGTTCCTTATCCCCTCCAAAACCTGTAGCAATTACAGTCAAAATCCCTCCGAGGACAACCAAGCAAGCCAACTTATTACGCGATACAAGCCTCAATAAATAAAACCCCCTTTGTTGTAAATTTTACCACCTATTTTCAACGTATCTCAACTTAAAAAGCCACTGTAAAACGCGGTATAACTTTTTGTAAAACCCCATTCATTTAAATCCAAAGCCATTCTTTTAATATAATTTTATTTTAACGTTAATACTCACTGAACACCTTTGTTACCTTATGTAATGTCGCCTTCCCATCCTGTAAACTAAGTTCCATCAAGCGATAACCGCTGGATCATAGAGAGGATGAGATATTTATGAGTTTGGATAATAGAGTTTTTGCGATACAAGCTGGTCTGGACGGACGTGTAAATGCAGTTATAGATCAAACCCTTGCCGAGAAGCGCCTGGTCGGCGCAGTCGTCATGATATATATGGATGGTTCACCCGTGTATGTCCGAGCGGCGGGGCTGGCTGATCGAGAAGAACAACGTCTTATGCATGAGGATGCTTTATTTCGGCTTTCTTCTGTATCCAAACCGATTGTATCGACTGCGGCTTTGGTTTTGGCAGCCCAAGGATTGATTAAGCTCGATGAATCTATTGAACGCTGGTTGCCCGACTTTCGCCCCCGATTAATCAGTGGTGAGCAGCCCTCCATTACAGTACGCCAATTGCTGACACATACTGCCGGGTTGACCTATGGCTTTTTAGAGGAAGAAGGCGGCGGTCCCTATCATCGTGCAGGCGTATCAGATGGCATGGATTTTTCAAATCTTACGCTGGAAGAGAACTTGCAACGTTTGGCTTCTGTGCCTCTGTTATATGCACCGGGTAAAGCATGGGGATATTCGATTGCTACTGATGTGCTAGGCGCGATCATTAGCCGTGTATGTGGCACAACCCTTGATGCAGCTGTTAAAAAGCTCGTTACAGAACCTCTCGGTATGCACGACACCAGTTTCACGGTCGCGGATGCTGGACGGCTTGCGGCTCCTTATGTCAACGATATATCAGAACCCCGGCGGATGCGTGAGCTTGAGGTTGCGCAGGTTTTTGAAGGCACCGCAGGACTTCGTTTTCAGCCTGCACGAGCCTTTGATTCCACGGCTTTCCACTCTGGTGGCTCGGGTATGATTGGCAGCGCAAAAGATTTCTTGCGGCTGCTGGAAACACTGCGAAACGGCGGCAATCCGTTACTTTCAGAGGAATGGGTCCGTGAAATGGGCACCATCCAGACCGGGAACCTTCCCTTGGCAGGCTGGCCGGGGCGGGGCTTTGGACTAGGATTCACCGTACTCCAAAATCCCGACGAAAGTGGAACAGCAGAATCACCCGGAACGTGGCGACTCGGAGGAGCTTACGGCCATTCGTGGTTCGTTGATCCCACACTAAGACTTAGTGTGGTCGCCTTTACCAATACAGCATTCGAAGGGATGTCAGGTCCGTTTACAACTGAGCTTTGCCAAGCCATTTACGGTAGCTCAAATAGGGTCTAATAAAGTGGGGGTTACATGTTTATGGTCTACAGGCGAGGACAGGACAATTAACGTGGTAGAGTGCCCGTGCTTTCCACACTCATCCCCGAACTGCTCCAGCTGGAGCATAGACTCAACCATGACTTTCAGTAAGTAATTTTGCTCACCGCTGATTCTATGGCATTCAATGACTTCGGGTGCAGATTGGCAAAACTCAACAAATGAATTGCATTGATTCGTATGCACGAGCACGTGAGCCATGATCGGCTTTCCAACTTTCTCATGTGAAACTATGGCACGATACCCGGCGATAATACCTTTATCCTCCATGCGCCGCACTCTTTCCGTTACGGCAGGCTGGGAAAGCCCAACCTCCTTACCCAGCTCGGTCATGGAGATACGCGCCTGGTTTTGTAGACACAACAAAATTTTATGATCCACTTGATCCATCAAATCCATCTCCTTAAGTCCAAGGTGATATTACAAAAACACAATTATTATTATGTATTATTCCGAATATCGCCTTATTATTTTATGATTTAATGAAATATTAGCACGCAAAATCAAGGACGTAAAGCAGGAAGAAGTGGAGAAGGAATGAAACTAATGAAATATAGTAAGCCCCTGCTTTTCATTGCGCTTGGCCTATTTGGTGTATACACGATCGAGTTCGGTGTGGTTGGCATTTTGCCAGTCATCATTGAACGTTTTCATATTACGGCAGCCCAGGCCGGGTTTCTTGTCAGTTCATTTGCATTGATCATCGCGCTGTTCGGTCCCTTCATGGTGCTATGGATGTCCAGGTTTAACCGCAAGCGAATCATGACAATGTCGTTGTTTGTTTTTGCCATAACAAGCTTGCTGTCAGCCTATACATCCAACTTTTATCTACTAGTAATTTTACGTATCATTCCGGCTCTGTTTCACCCGGTGTATTTCTCGCTTGCCTTTGTCGCCGCCACTGCGTTGTATCCCCCGGAAAAAGCAACGCAAGCTTCCGCCAAAGCCTTCCTCGGCACGAGCATGGGAATGGTACTCGGTATTCCAATTACGGCTTATATCGCCAATCAATTTTCATATGAGGCCTCCTTCTGGTTTACTGCGGTAGCGAATGGGATTGCAGGGATCGGTATTTTATTTATGCTGCCGGATACACGACAAGCCGAAATGTCCTCCTATCGGAAGCAGCTTGGCATTTTGCGTAAGGTATCGCTGTGGCTCAATATCGGGGCGGCTACTTTTATTTTTGCAGCCATGTTCTCGGTGTATAGCTATTCTGCCGAATATTTGGGGCAAAATACAGGGATGAGCAGCAATGTTATCAGCTTTCTGCTTATTATTTTCGGCATCGGCGGAATGCTCGGCAATCTGTTGGCTGGCAAGCTCATGGGCTTGCATAAGGTACGCACCGCTCTTTTTCATCCAGTAGCCTTGGGGGGCACCTATTTGCTGTTGTACGGGATCAGTTCCTCATTTATCCCTACGCTCTTCATCATTATCGTGTGGGGGGCCGTTCATACCAGCGGACTGATTGTCGCCCAGATTTGGGTGATTGATGAGGCCAAAGAAGCTCCCGCGTTTGCCAACAGTCTTTATATCTCGTTTATTAACCTAGGGGTCTCACTGGGCTCGCTGGTAGGGGGGTGGTTTATGGTCAGAGCGGGGATTCATGGGACGCTGTGGAGCGGTTTGCTGTTCGCCATGCTGGCGATGGTATGCATCGGGTCTAAAGTGATTTACCCACGTATTTTGCGAAAATATAAAGGGTTAGATGTGCAAAGCTAAAGAGTTGCAAGAGGCAAGCCTGTTATCATAAAAAAACCGGTTCAACACTTTGTATGGTGTTGAACCGGTTTTTGTTTAAAAATTGATTCCTGCCTGTCGGATTAGATCAGCGTATAACCGCCATCTGGGAACAGCACGCTTCCGGTGGTAAACTTGTTCGTCATCAGATACAACACAGTATGTGCGATTTCCTCATTATACCCCACTCGACGGAGCAAGGTTACTTCCTTGTATTCCTCAAAAGCCTGTGCCCGCTGCTCACCCTCAGGGCCGTCTCTCCTGATCGTTCCAGGGGATACGACATTAACCCGTACTGGGGCCAATTCTACTGCCAACGCCTTGCCCAAACTTTCAATCGCGCCGTTAGCCGCTCCATATGTAGCACCAAACCCCATCGGTCGTTGACTGAAAGCCCCGGACATAAGGACGATCGAGCCGTCCTTGGAGATATGCGGTACCGCATGCTTGGCAGCAAAATATTGCGGCCAGAATTTCCCTTCGAACGGGGTTTTAGCCTTTTCCGTATCTATCGTGATCGGACCACGCGTGTAGCTGGCACCCGGTGTAAACAGATGGTCGAATGCTCCAACTTTTTCAAAAAACGCTTGAACCTCTTCCTCTATCTGATTATTCAGTTGGAAGGTTTCCACCGATTCGGCAGGGATGACCTTCTTCGCCTGCTCCAGTTTTTCTGCGGAACGCCCAGCGATCACAATGCTTGCCCCTTGCTTTGCTGCTTCTATGGCTGTTGCCAGCCCTATACCTGCACTGCCGCCAATCACGACGACACGTTGATTATGTAAATTCATATTATTCTCAGCTCCTTTATAAGGATTATATCATAACTATTTTAAAGACATACTTATTTTTATTCGAATAGGCTTTCCTGCACCGTGCTTTTGCGATAGGATGTCGGCGATTGGCCCGACCAGCGCTTGAATTGTCTGCTAAAATGCGCAATATCCCCATAGCCGAGCATATCGGCAATTTGTTGCACCGACCATTGCGGATCAGCCAACAGCAACTTGGCCTCATGCAGCACAAGCCCGGATAGATATACACGGGGAGATACGCCGAAAACGCTACGGAATACACGATTACAATGGGACACGCTAATACCTAGCTCGGATGAAATCCCCTCGATCCCATCCTGCTTTTCCACCGAGCCGGCCTGTCCATAAGGCTGATTCACTCTGCCCTGAAGACGACTGGCAATCTGATGGGCAAGCTCTGCCTGCACATATCCACGCCCCGGCAGATGGGCCGCTTCACTGGATACAGCCTCCCATAACGTTGCGAACAGTTCAAACACAGCAGATTGAATCCGCATTCGCTTTGCCACCGAATCACTACCTACTCCTATGTCTTCCGGCGCTGAAAGATCGAGCAACTTGCCCAGCGCTGGTCCCATCTGCCCTGCCACTGTTCCTTCAGCTGGAAACAGCACCTGCTCCAGACGACTCAGGAGCGAGAGAAACAGCTTATCATCAATATCGAAATGCATACAAAAATACGTAAATCCCTCTCCGTTACTATGGCTGGAGTGGACAATCCCCGGTCGCAGCAGCACCAGATCACCCTGTCGCTGGGTATAGCTGCGACCATCCACAACCATGATCTGTTCTCCCGCAAGCACGATGTTAATCTCATATTGAGGATGCTCGTGTAGCGGATAGCTCCACTCTCTTCCGACACTTCGTGTATGAATAGCAAACAAATTGACTGTGGTTCGCACATCGGGAAAAAAGAATTCCTCTCTGGCAACTGTAAGGTCTGGATGATGGGGGCGCTTCGGTAAACGTGATGTCGACATGTTTTCCCTCCTGGCTTACTTGCATGGATATACTCCAGTATATCGCTTTCAGCGCGATTTGGATAAATAGTTGAGCGATTTGACAATGGTTCCCCACCACATGACATGCTAGGCTCTAAGTGAAGTTACTCAAAGTTAAACTTTATCATGAAAGGGGTTTCATTATATGTCGAAAAATATATTTTATAACACACAGCATGCACCTATCGGGTCTTTTTCCAGCTTTACGCTTGGGTTTAAGGGCAATCGCGGCGGACTTGGTTTGGAGCTGGGCAAGCCTGCCGATGAAAATGTATATATCGGGCTGCAATCCAGAGATGGCGGAGTATACGAGGCGCTTCCCTTTTTTACATCCACACATGATGAAAGTGCCCGCTACGACGTGGAGAAAAAGGGTAAACGAACTGAACCGCAGCTTATGCCCTTTGCCGATTCAGACATTACCCGTGAGCTAAAAGCAGGAACGGATACATGGCAGGCTGGCGATTTGACGTTCCGGCTGTACTCTCCTGTTCGCCCAGTGCCCGAGCCGGGAACCGCGGGTATGGATGAGCTGCGGGCAGCGTTGGTCCCGGCGGTATTCGCCGAGCTAACCGTCGATAACACACTGGGGACTGCAGCGCGAAGAGCTTTTTTCGGATATCAGGGCAGTGATCCGTATAGCGGCATACGCATTATAGGAGAAGATCCGCGCAGGGACGCTACTGATTCTACCCAATTAGAAGAAAGACTTACAGGCATCGGCCAAGGACGCAGCACAGCCATTGTGACCAACAGCAGTGAAGCGGTACCTGCCAGCGGATTTGCAATGGAGAAGCTGCTTGGGGAGACCATGGCCGAGAATTTATCCTTTGGCCTGGGCGCGACGGGTGCGCTTCTGATGGACGTTCCCGCAGGTGAGAAGCGCACATATTCCTTCGCCATATGCTTCTATCGTGGCGGCATTGTGACAACAGGCATCGAAGCGTCGTATTACTATACCCAGCTGTTCAAGGATATTGAAGACGTGGGAAGCTATGCGTTGAAGCATTTTTCAGACCTGACCGCAGCCTGTGTTCAGGCTAATCGCTGGATGGAGTCGGCCGACCTGAGCCCGGATCAGGAATTTATGCTCGCTCAGGCGATCCACAGCTACTATGGCAGTACCCAACTGCTTATTCACCAAGCGGACGGAGAACCGATCTGGGTTGTGAACGAAGGCGAGTATCGGATGATGAATACACTCGATTTGACGGCAGATCAGCTCTACTATGAATTGATTTTAAATCCATGGACGGTACGCAACGAGCTGGAGTGGTTTGTCCAAAGGTACAGCTATCGGGATGAGGTACGCTTTCCAGGAGAGGAACAGACCTATACCGGTGGTATCACGTTTACGCATGATATGGGCGTCGCAAACGTGTTCTCCCGGCAGGGGTACTCCTGTTATGAGCTGGCTGGGATTGACGACTGCTTCTCTTACATGAGCCATGAGGAACTGGTGAACTGGCTTTGCTGTGCCACGGTATATATCGAGCAGACACAGGATCAGTCATTTACGACACGTATGCTGCCTGTCTTGTGTGACTGCTTCGAAAGCATGCTGCGGCGGGATCACCCCGACCCGGCACAACGAAACGGCTTGATGGGCTTGGACAGCTCTAGAACCCGGGGAGGCGCGGAAATTACGACCTACGACAGTCTGGACGTATCTCTGGGTCAGTCTCGCAACAACATTTATCTAGGCAGCAAATGCTGGGCAGTATATGTTGCACTGGAAAAGATATTTGCCTCAAAAGGGCTTAACTCCCTCTCACAGGAGGCTGGCTTACAGGCGGACAAATGCGCAGCAGCGATCACAGCACATATGACAGACAAAGGCTATATTCCTGCAGTTATTAAGGAGGGCAATGACTCGCAGATTATTCCTGCCATTGAGGGGCTGATCTTCCCTTATTTTACAGGATGTGAGGCTGCGCTTAAGCCTGATGGACGGTTCGGTGGATATATCCAAGCACTGCGGCGTCATTTGGAAACTGTACTGGTACCGGGAGTTTGCCTGTTTGAAGACGGAGGCTGGAAGCTGTCCTCGACCAGTAACAACTCCTGGCTGAGCAAAATCTATCTGTCACAGTTTATTGCCCGCGAGTTGCTGGAGCTGCCTTGGGAAGAAGCTGGGCAGGCCGCAGACGCTGCCCATGCCTCATGGCTCCTTCACCCTGAAGAATCCTATTGGTGCTGGAGCGATCAGATACTCTCCGGTATTGCTCACGGTAGTAAATATTATCCGCGCGGAGTTACCGCTATTTTGTGGCTGTATGAAGGCAAGGGCAACCGTCTGACTCTCCCTGAGCATATGAGTCAGGATCAGGAACAGCATGTCTGAGGATCATCTTCACCTGCCCAAAAGGAGGCTCCAATATGAGCAAGCTTATGGATATGCCAAAAGAGAGCGGCTATGCGGCTTGGCTGCATTACCGCCGCAATAGTAAGGTAGAAAAGCTGCCCGCTTGGTGCAGGGTCATCGTGGTCCATGGGACAGATGAAGTGCTTCAATCGGCTGCGAGTGAGCTTCAGCACGGATTGACCTCTATGTTTGGACAGCAGCCGAAGATCAGCGCCGTTCCTGTGAATACGCCATTCATTGCGCTGGGTACGTTCCCAGAGCATCCTTTGGTCGCAGAACGATTCAGCGCAAAAGAACAGGCAGAAGTGAGCGCAGAAGGCTACCGAATTCGCGGGATAGAGATGCCAGATCCGGCATATTCAGCTTCGCACGGTAACGATGATATCAAGGGACAGTACGTTACAATCGCGGGGCAGACCTCCAAAGGCGTATTGTACGGAGTCTTTCATCTGCTGCGCTACCTGCAGGGAGGACTAGACGGGAAGTTGAAGCCCACCACCGAATCAGTGCACGTCCCCATTCTAGACCAATTATCCAACCCTGCTAATTCCATCCGCATGATCAATCACTGGGATAACATGGATGGTAGTATTGAACGCGGGTATGCGGGTGGCTCTATTTTCTATGATAATAATGCCTTTACTACAAATATGGAGCGCCTGCGAGACTATGCCCGTCTACTCGCTTCTGTAGGCATTCAAGCACTATCCATTAACAACGTGAATGTCCATCAGGTAGAGACCGAGCTGATTACAGATAAATTCCTACCGGATGTGGCTAAAGTAGCTGCGGTATTTCGCGCCTATGGCATACAGATCTACTTGAGCATTAACTATGCCAGTCCTATTCAGCTCGGTGGGTTAACCACCGCCGATCCCCTGGAACCAGCTGTAGCTGAATGGTGGCAGACCAAAGCCCAGGAAGTTTACGCCGCCGTTCCTGATCTGGGTGGTTTTGTGGTCAAAGCCGATTCCGAAAATCGGCCTGGACCGTTCAGCTACGGGCGCCATCACGCCGATGGAGCCAATATGCTGGCAGATGCGTTGCAGCCCTATGGCGGACGTGTGATTTGGCGCTGCTTTGTCTACAACTGCAAGCAGGACTGGCGCGATCGCAAGACGGATCGGGCCTGCGCAGCCTTTGACCATTTTAAACCGCTGGATGGATTATTTCGGGAAAATGTCATTTTACAGATCAAAAATGGTCCCATGGATTTTCAGGTGCGGGAGCCTGTCTCCCCCCTGTTCGGTGCGCTGGAATCCACTCAGATACTGCTGGAATTTCAAATTGCGCAAGAGTACACCGGGCAACAGAAACATCTATGTTACCTTGTTCCCCAATGGAAGGAAGTATTGGATTTTGACACCTACGCCCAAGGAAAAGGCTCCACCATCAAGCGTATCGTGAGTGGCGCTCTGCATTCTCCCAAGCATACCAACTATGGAATAGCCGCTGTATCCAATATTGGTGCAGACACCAATTGGACCGGACATTTGCTCGCCCAATCCAATCTTTATGGCTATGGTCGGCTGGCATGGGACCCGGATCTGTCCGCAGACGAAATCGCTGATGAGTGGGTTCGGCTGACGTTTGGCAGACAAGGGAATAGCGACGGCGGCACAGATTTAATTTCTACCCTTAAGCAGATGCTGCTCGATTCATGGAATGTCTACGAATCCTACACCGCCCCTCTCGGGGTCGGCTGGATGGTCAGTCCCGATCACCACTATGGGCCGGATGTAGACGGGTACGAATATTCCATGTGGGGCACCTACCATTTTGCTGATTGCAGGGGGATCGGGGTAGATCGCACGACCGCAACCGGAACGGGCTATGCAGGACAATATTTTTCTCCCAATACTGATATCTACGAATCTACGGACACCTGCCCGGATGAGCTGCTCTTATTCTTTCACCATGTTCCTTATACACACTTGCTCCACTCCGGCCAAACTGTCATACAGCACATTTATGATACCCATTTTGAAGGTGCAGAACGTGCGGCCCATCTCCGAGACACATGGGTTAGTCTACGAGGGCAACTGAATGCTGCCATGTATGTACAGGTGCTGGAGCGGCTGGAGCATCAGGCAGAGCATGCCAAAGAATGGCGGGATCGGATCAATACGTATTTCTACCGTAAAAGCGGCATTGCCGACCAGAAGAATCGCCCTATTTATTAAGCAAGCAACTATTAAGCAAGCTGCCTCGGCTTCCATGGAAATTAAAATTTTATAGAACAATGATAACTTAAAGATACTGATAACATCCCCACTCTTAGCAGCATCCGATTTAAAAGTATCAGATAAAAAGTGATTAGTTGTTGGAAATACACCGTGTTTTACCTGAACTGAATCTCATATAGGGGCGACCGGTTTTGACCAAGACTCTTCAGGTTTCGAAAAGATGACTTCTGAATTCATCAGGAGTCATCTTTTTTAGTATCCATTGAGCATTATCCTAGCAGTTGCCCTTACGGGACATCGACTATTTGACTTTGAGTTTTATCAATGAGCACGTGTGCTCTGGGGGTGAGTGTAATGCATGCCTCAATGTCAGAGCTTCTGTTACACGTTCTTTGAATGACCGACTTTTAATTTCAAAACTTTAGTTGTATTTTTTAATATCACTGACACTTTCTTAATTAACAAAAGAGAATGGATGTGAGATAGAGTGAAAATACAATCGATAGGATTACCAAACTATAACATTAAAACTGCTACAAACAAAGAAAACAAGGGTTTAGAAATAATTCATGCTGAACAGTTCTGGAAGCGGAATATTTTTGGATCTAATGTTGTCATTGCTGTGTTGGATACCGGAATAGATATGAAGCATGAAGATCTACAAAACAACATCATTGGTGGAAGAAATTTCACTTCAGACTATGACAATGATCCGCATAACTATCAGGATGGCAATGGACATGGGACTCATGTTGCAGGAATTATTGCAGCTAACAATAAAAAATTTAACATTGGAGTTGCCCCACGAGCCAGCATTCTCATTTTAAAAACGTTAACCAATGACGGAGATGGAGATATTAATAATTTAATTGAGGCTATTTACTACGCAATATTATGGAGAGGGCCCAACGGAGAAAGAGTTAACATTATGACAATGTCTTTGGGTACCAAAAAAGACAATCCTCTTCTGCATGACGCTATCCGCTATGCAGTGGGACACGGCTTGTCTATAGTCGCTGCTTCCGGAAATGATGGAAATGGGGAGAGTGATCGGGAATATAGATATCCCGGTGCTTACAATGAAGTGATAGAAGTTGGGTCTATCGGAGCAACAAAATTAATTTCAAAATTTTCCAACAAAAACGAACAACTGGACATTGTCGCTCCGGGTGAAGACATATATTCCACATTCCTTAATAATAAATATGCTTCTTTTAGTGGTACTTCTATGGCAGTCCCTTTCGTTGCTGGTGCATTAGCATTGATCATCGAAGAAGGCAGAATCCTATTCAAAAGGGATCTTACTGAACCAGAAATTTATGCTCAATTAATTAAAAGCAGTTCGCTGCTCTTTGGAAATCCAGCTATAGAAGGAAACGGAATGCTGAATTTGTTAAAGAGCTTTGGATAAGTTGATCTAAAATTGAAAACTTATCGCCTGCTAAGAAAAAACGACTCATGACCTGATTAGTGTGAAATATAGCTATAATTACAATCATACAAGAGAATCAGTTCATGAGTTGCTCTCATCACCGCAAAACTTCTGTAAAATAGTCTTATGAAAGTATGTTTCTTACATTTTCAGGAACTCCCTCCCTCAAGCAGTAGAACTCCAAGTAAAACTTATATATTCCTCTCTCGTTTTGAAATGCTCCAAATACACGAGTTCCTTTTTTAAAATGCTGTGAAACGATCCATGACGCTGGGCAGGTAACACCATCCTTCATCGGTGGAACTATAGGGGATATCCATCATCCATACTTCCCCCGACGTTTGAGCAGAAAACTGCTGGTTCAGGTATTTTTCATGGACGGGCATCTGATGTTTGGAATTCGTTGTCGTTTTGTATTTCTTCACGATCCTGGATTTCATACCCAGTTGCTTCATGATCCTGGCTACAGTCTTTTCAGACACGTCAATCCCAGTTTAATGAGATAATGGTAGATTTGCTACTACCCCTTTGCAACCGGGCACTGGAAGCGGTATTGATGCATGCAAAGATTAGTTCCAGTATTCGGCAACCCAACAATACAACGTGTTCGCGGAAATCCCAGTTCACGTGTCACTTAGGCAACAGCTTTCCCTTCTTCTTGAATCATTGGGACGGTCTGAGCTTTGAATACTCTATCAACTTCCCATCACTAAAGTGATTGGGAATTATCCATTTCAAAAAAAACGAACTCCATTCGTCTTAAATTAATAAATATTGGGTTGTTATATCTAGTACATAACTCACTTTTATAGTTGTAACAAATTAAATAGAAAGGAGAAATTAAATTATGAATGAAAAGCAAACTACTCAGACAAATGCTTCCAAGCAAGTGCAGATTCAAGCAGAAATCGGCTGTTACCAACTGCCTAAATGCTGTGGTTCCGGGCCTGACTGCCCAGCAACATTTCGCGTGTTTAACAACAAGCAGGTCTTTTATTCATGTGGCTGTTCACCTTAATGATTAGCTTTTGATAAGATTTGTGCGTTATCCGCTTTTATATTTCAAATTTAGAGGAGTGTATACAGTTATGATGAATATAATTAATGGTCGACCTATGACAATAATCGAAACAACCGATTTTTTATCAGAGCTTACAAAAAGCCCTGATTATAAGAAAATTTCAAAATTAATTGATACAGAGTATTCGAAATTTTCTCTTGAAAACCTAAAAATCAAAGCTACTTTTGTGAGTGACTTATATACAACAAACAAAAAATTAAATGTAGGGAAAATGATTTATTTCATTAGTGAAGATAAGAAATTAGTATTTCATGCTTTTGGTTATAATGAAGTTGACAGTACAGAAGTTACTTACTCCCTTGGTGTAGATATTTTAGAGGGAAACGAATTGAAACAGTTAGATGTGAAAAAAGGGAGAACTCACGTCACTAATTCACCTTATGATGGAGTTGATCTAGACGTAGATGTGGAAACTCCACCTTTTCATGACGAGACATACACCCCCGGAGAAACTAACAGTAAAATTACTACTGCTTGGGATCCTACGGAGTTTTGTGCTCCTGGTGGTTATCAGCATTGTGGCAAAAACTGTGGATACAATATGGCTAGAGGTGGGGGCGCCCCCATTAACGAATTAGATGAATGTTGCGTAGCACATGATCGTTGCTGGGCAAATTTCGGTGAAGGTAACTGCGAATGCGATGGGATTCTCGAGAACTGCGCTCGCAGATATAGAACTCAATATTATATTATAGCTAATGCCATTATCATTTATTTCGAAGGATGCTAATAGATAATACTTAAAAATTGTATAAATATCTTCACTTCCTAAAATAGTACTATCCCTTTCAAGTAGACACTCAAAAAAACCTTATGTCACATGAGGAAAGAGTAAACTTGAAGGGGATATTTCCTTATAGAAAGGGTACTTTCTTTTTTAGAAGAAGCAGAAGCAGAATAAGAGCAGGTACCTTTCCCTACTATTTATTCAGGGCCTCTGCTGATCTTTGTAATTTTTTTAAAAGATTTCCTTACAGCTTGTTGCGAGACTCCCAGTCCTCTCGCTACTTGGGCAATCCCTTTTCCTTCACCTTGAATAATTATCAGTCGGAGGACTTAAAAACTAACTCATGGACACCCCCCAACCAAGTTTGATTGTGTCTCCATTCCCCGTGTCTAAATTCTAGTCAAATTTCGCTACTTCGCACTTTTCATTACTTATGATAAATGGACAGCAGTGCACTTGGCCACAGTGGAATTTAGCCTCTAATAAAAATTACCTTCATCACCGAATACTCTAAATTAAAAATTATTATATGACGGATTGTAATTATAGAGTGCGACACCTACTGGAATAAATGGCCCATGGCCTGACGCTCTAGCGCAAGCTGTATGCTGGTGTGTTGACGAGTGTCTCCTTAGATGCTAGGGCACAGAGGCAAACGGAAACAACCGACAGAGAAACGTGGGAAGTTTGGGATAGGAAGTCAATTCAGGAGCGCGTCAAAGAAGTATGCTCTTGAGGAACCTTTGGTACTGGGAACTGGATACGGTAATACCCAGTCGTGGGAAAAGTAAAAACTGCTTAGCTACCTTCATCAAACTGAAGATGCGTCTGTAAACCGCGATAAAAGTGCCGGATCTCATAGACCTTGTTCATGGAGATTACCTTTGGCGTAGTCGCTTTCTAGTACTCTTCCGGAATGTTTCAAAGCGTTACGGCTACTTCCCCCCCCTCGGGGAAAAGGGTTTTGCTTGTTACGCGAGCCTCGAAGCGATCCACCACCTCAGGTCTATTTCAGACTCTTACTTCATGGCAACAAGTATCTACGAGAACGCAAACGATTTGTTTCAAGAAGTTTTCCCTAAAGGCAGTGATCTTACTCAAATTACAGATGAAATACTGGAGCATGTTCGTCCTCATCTACAACCTCCCCAACAATATCTGGACTGGAAAATCAATCACGAACGATTTACAGAGGAGTTGTTGCACTAGGCTTGGCAATCCATCATTTAATCATTGGATCTTTCTTCACTCTTACCGTTTAAGGAATTCAAATTGAGCTATTTCGATTGTGCTATGATGAAGGAGGAATAAATCGAGATTCATCTACACAAATGTATTTTGGTAACTTTATTTCACATGACCAGACCATAAGCTTAATATTTATTTCTTTGGGACCGTCACAACAATCGGTATGTAAATAAATTTAAAATTCATCAGTAAATTATTATTTACTGCAACTTTTTCCTGTCTTCATTCGTGGTTGTAGTGAAAGGAGGAAAGAATGAACCTAGAAACTCTTTACTCCAGCTACTTTAACGACTTGTATAAATATCTGCTTTCCCTCTCCTGTAATCATTTCGTTGCAGAGGAACTAGTCCAAGAAACTTTCTTTAGAGCCTTTTTACATCTTGAGGATAATGAAATTGGAAATATTAAGGCTTGGTTATTTAAAGTTGGATACCATGCATTTATTGATTTCACACGACGAAAAAACAAAAAAAATGCGCTTATTGAAGAAATCCAGGGACTAGAATTATTGGATAACAATACTCCGGAAAATCAGTTCATAGAGCGTGATCAATTAAGGCAGTTAATACAATCAATTCATACTCTACCCGAAAAAGAATCCCAAGCCATCCTTTTATGTGATTTACATCAACTCAAAATGCACGAAGCAGCTGAGGTGTTGGGGTTAAATCTTAATACTTTAAAAAGTCATATTTATCGTGGGAGGAAAAAGTTAAAAACGATTCTTGAAAAGAGGGGCATACTACATGAAGAAGGATAACGAACAATTTCTCGATAAAAAAAGTATTAATAGTAATTTAACACCTAAAGAAGATCAAGAGGGGACTAATGATGAATACAATAAGTTGTTTAAAAAAGCTAATTTAGATCTAGGGACCACTTTACACTTTGAAGAAAAAGGTTCAAAGGGCATTATAAAATTAGCAAAATACCAAGCAAAGATAAGTACAATCCTCATTGTTCTAACCATTTTACTTTTAATTGTACCTGTTCTAACACTTTGTTCCTATTTATATTACGGAACAGGGAACCGAGCTAACGACTTACTAGACACCACTAAAAATTTAATCTACGTAACTGAACCTAACACAATGCTAGAAGAAGGGTTTGATACTAGAATTGGTTTTTTTTCTATGGATGCGAATTTTAACACTTTAAAACGTGTTGGGAAGCAAAGTCTTAATTCTGAGGCAATCAATGTGCATTACACAATGAAACAATTTTCTGCTGTGGAACGGCAATCTAAAACAAGTATACCTGTATCTGAGTCAAATAAGAATCATTTCATTTTCCCGAGTAACAACCTGAATTTTGATAAAAATAAGGAGTGGGAGGTTTTAAACGGTTTGCCTTCTGGGTCTGTCGCCGAATTGTACATTTCTTTCGATGATTTGTACTCTCCCCAAGAAGTGGAACACAAGCTCCCCAAAAGTATTGATACTCTGTGGCTTGCAGTAAACTCAGGAGTGGAAAACTCACAAAATAGTGAACAAATAATTCCTTTGGGGTACCCTACGCATTCTGATACCAATTTATTTTCTCCATTTTTCGGAGCTAAGGTTGCTGAACAAGGAATTCAACCTATATTTCTTAAAATTGTCGAACAGTTGGCTCAGCGACAAAAGCTAATATCAACTTTTCCAAACTACCAGAATACATCTTTCTCTAAACGTTTGGATTATATAAAGAAAAATGGAATACTCACTTATGGAATCGTCGTTACAGGGCCATCTGAAGAACTAAAAAAACTTAAAAGTAATAAAATGGTGCGCACAATAAAAGTTGGGGAGGTAGAGTTATGGAATTGGCATTCATAAAAAATAAAAAGGGAACCCTTTTACACCCCATAACAGGAATGATATCTTTCTTGTGCGGTATTTTTTCATTAGTTGAATTGAATATTAACTATTTATTTCTCTCTTCTTTTTTTCTTCCTCAAGCACTATATAGCATACCAGTACTAGGAATTTTTTCGGGAATTGTAGCACTATTTACAAGGCGATCCAAAATGTATGCATGGTGGGGGATTGGACTGAATATTTTTGTGCTCCTCTTCTCTTTCGTGATAATAATACTCGCTTGGTCAATTAATCCCAAACCATGATAAAACGGCGGTAAATGATTCACATTTTATAGATGGTTTTAAGTCGCCTCTTTCCAGAATAATTAGGTTATATTTAACATGAATTAAAAAATAATTTTGGTTTTATCTACCATTTATTCAACATATTTGGTTTATTATTAAACCATAATGCGAATGAATTGATATATACATCACGCTATTTACTAACTTAACTCGCATTCAAACAAAACTAAATAACCAGTCGCCGATAGATTTCAGGCGACTGGTCGCTTAATTGCAATATGTTTTGATATCCCACTCTCACAAGACAGTCCCGGCTTACAGCACCAGACTTAATTATCTGTCTCTTCATTTTTTTTGTTTACAAATTCCCAAAAACCAGGCACTGATTTCAAATCATATCTATAGATTGCCTCGATTAATTTTAAGCTTACTTCTTGTCTTAAGTCATTACGATCTTGAGGTTTTGTCTGTGTAAGAGATTTTTGAATTTTGGGATTGAATTTATCAATAATAGTTGCTATTGCTCGTGCGTCTCTTTGTTGTGCTTTCTTAATTAGATCGATAAAAGAGTTCACTGCTTCTCTCCCCTTCATATAACGAATTGCTCGCTCTATTTTTCCCGAGAGTATTGAGGATTGATGCCATTGATCATATAGATTGGACTGATACTGTTCTTTTATAAGATTGCAATGTTCTACTTTGAGCGATTTCCCCCTATTTCGCGAATATATTTAGGGAACTTTTTGATTGCAGCACTATATATTAATCCATTTTACGCCAAAAAATCTCTGAGTTTTTTTAATGCTCTAGTTCTTGTTTTTGAAACGGCCTGCTGTGATACGTTATTATTTTTAGCAATTTCAGTGTCCGAACAATTCATAACATATGAAGCGCTCAAAATACTTTTTTCTTTTTCCGTTAATAAACTTATCGCTTTATGTAGCTTTGAACTCGTTACCACATCTTCTATCTTAGCTGTTCGCTTATCCTTCAAGAATTCATATTGTGTACATATATCCTTAAAAAGATTGTGTGAATCCTCTTCCGGTATTAACACGTTTCTTTTTCGGATTCTTCTTTGTTTCTTGTCAAAATCTATCGAAGCATAATGTATCAAGGATGATATATAGGTTGTAAAACGAAGTTCTAAAAAGAATTGTTTGAATTTTTCATCTAGTTCCTTATTATTAGCATCAGATGGCAACATAATACTTTCCTTGAATAAAGCATAGTGCTCTGGGTCATTCAAAAACTCATTTATAATTTTTTTTCTTGAAAGAATGCTAACAATTTCAGTAAAATTTAGTATATAAGAGTTCATAATTTCCCTCCTAAATAAACAGTATGTTTAATCAAAGTGATACAACTTGGCGAAACCACAACCATAAATGTCTAAAAAGATGTTTTTTTAAAAAAATTGTTAAAAAACCTTGTGAAAGGCTTTAGTATTGAGAATATTTGAGAGAGTGAAGAAGACAGACTGAAAGTGGTCTGAAAAAAAACTTTTCGCACACCCCCAATCAATAAAATGACGTAAAAAGGTTTAGTTATTCTACACGGTTGTTAATATTACAATTTAGTATTTAATTGGTATATATAAAAATCCATAATAATAATATACAAAAAATAGAAATTTAAAAGCTTTGAATATTTATCACTTGTGGTTAACTAAAAAACAAAACATTTGGTTCAGGTTTTGAATAAAATGTTTATGGGCGTTAGCTCTTTGAGAAATGAAAAAAGCCGCTTCCGAAGAGGAAGCGGAGTTTCGCTATATGATTTAAGCTGAACTTATAAGTACTACTACTCAGTTAGATATGCCCCTTTTCCTCCTTCCTAATATCGCTTAATTAAATCCTATAATCAGGGCAGAAGGCTCGCAGGTAATACTTTAAAAGCGGCCTTCTCGCTTCTATAACACTATTGTGCCCATCCGTTTAATCTAAATTTTAAGAGTTCAACTCATATAAATGTAATTCACGGTTTATTTACTTGACAAAGAAAAGGAGCACTAATCCGTACAATGTTCAGGATTAAAGTTACAACCACAAATTGTGACACCTACTTTATCGTAGCAAGCGGATTCAATTTTTTTAAGATGATAAGCATATTTCTCACATATCTCCTGGTAAAACAAAATATCACTAGTATTTTCAGTTTCCTCTATTTTTTTGCTCAGCTTTAATAGTTCAATTTTAAAATTATGATGTCTTGATCTCCAAGCGTGCAATTCTTCCAACAGGATCGCCTCCAAAATATTTTATGTTTAATAAAGTGGGGCACCGGACTGATAGAACAACCTAAAAAAATAGAAACTATTTGGGGTTGTACTTTTTAAAACTACTATCACTTTACTTATCAAACACCAATTAAGTTTGGGGGGTATAGCCAAGAGGCTAAGGCAAAGGTCTGCAAAACCTTCATCCCCGGTTCAAATCCGGGTACCCCCTTGCTAATTTAATTCGATGGGAGAGAAAGGTAAATGTTAAATGAGGTACTTATCTACACAAAGCCAAATTGTATATTTTGCCAAAAAATCAAGGAGTGGATGGGGGAAAACAAGATCAATTTTACTGACATTGATATTACCAATATAAATGATCTCAAGTTACTTCGTGAAATTAAAGGCGTACCCTACACAATCATAAAGAGATCTGGTAAAGAAACAGTTATCTGCGGATTCAATCCAAACAAGCTTAGGGAGACGCTTCTATAATTTCAAAATCTCTTCTGAAGGGAAGATATCTATGAGTGTAGAGGCAATGATTTCACTGATTACAAATGTTGGATTTCCCGTTTCACTATGTTTTATTCTTCTTTGGTACATTTTGAAGACTCTAGGAGAAAAATTAGATAAGTTAGACAACTCAATGAATCAGCTTAATACTACAATTAAAAAGATTAGCCTGTTAAGAAACTCTAAAAATGAATTTGATTCAAAAAAAAATTCACTTATGTGATATCAGCATCCTAATGGAAAATCATGCTGACACCTTCCAAGTAAGCTATTTCTGAGAGAAATGTCTGTCAATTATATTCAATTTCACATAATATATATTACTCGTTAGTGAATACACTCCTTCGGACAGATTCGTGTAAAACGTGGAAACTTCACTCGTCTCAAAGACATCTAGATCAGTTTGTATGAGCAACTGAATGCTGCCATGTATGAACAGGTGCTGGAGCGGCTGGAGCATCAGGCAGAGCATGCCAAAGAATGGCGGGATCGGATCAATACGTATTTCTACCGTAAAAGCGGCATTTCCGACCAGAAGGATCGTCCTATTTATTAAGTAAGCAACTATTAAACAAGCTGCCTCGGCAATACTTTCATACAGACTGGAACAAGGCTTTTATACGCTTAGGTTCACTTTCTCCTATACTGGCATTGGCTCGCACATCACTAAAAGGCATGCGTCTTACTCAGACCTATGCCTTATTTTTTTGTCTGAATACTTTTAAGCACACGGTTGCTTACGTAAAATGTCATATTTGTCCACCCTGAGTGTGCAATAAATTCTTCTTTTTATGCAACCGCTTGCTTTATACTATTTTTGTAGACGTTTACAAAATGTTGTCGAATTAGACTATGCTTTGGGGAGGATGATCGGTTTGACCTTGTATCGAAGTCTATGGAAAAAAGGGTGCCTGATGCTATTAAGCATTGTGCTATCTCTGACCGCCTTTATTGGCTCACCCTCCAATACGGCAAGCGCAGCGGTTGCTGATGATTTTCAGGCTTCTGTCATGGGGCCGCTGGCGAAAATCAGTGACTGGGGTGCATTCAAAAAGCAACTGCAAACGCTGAAAAGTAACGGTGTGTATGCCATTACCACCGACGTCTGGTGGGGCCATGTGGAGAGCGCAGGAGATAACCAGTTCGATTGGAGCTACTACAAGACCTATGCAGATGCCGTAAAAGAAGTGGGATTGAAGTGGGTTCCTATTATCTCTACGCATAAGTGTGGGGGAAATGTGGGGGATGATTGCAACATCCCGCTACCAAGCTGGCTGTCTAGCAAGGGCAGTGCAGATGAAATGCAGTTCAAGGACGAAAGCGGTTTTGCCAATAACGAAGCCCTCTCTCCATTATGGAGCGGGACTGGTAAACAATATGACGAGCTGTATGCCTCATTTGCTCAAACCTTTGCTAGCTACAAAAGCATCATTCCCAAAATTTATTTAAGCGGTGGGCCCTCTGGAGAATTGCGATATCCTTCATACTATCCGGCAGCGGGATGGAGTTATCCTGCACGGGGCAAATTCCAAGCCTACACTGAAACAGCCAAAAATGCGTTCCGCACGGCCATGAATGAAAAGTATGGATCAATGGACAAGATTAATGCAGCCTGGGGTACCAAGCTGAGCAGCCTTGGCCAAATCAATCCACCGACCGACGGGGACGGATTTTACACGAACGGCGGGTATACTTCCACGTATGGGAAGGATTTTCTGTCGTGGTACCAAAGCGTGCTTGAGAAGCATCTGGGCGTCATCGGAGCTGCTGCACACAAAAACTTCGATTCCGTGTTCGGTGTCCGTATCGGAGCCAAGATTTCCGGTCTGCACTGGCAGATGAACAATCCTGCTATGCCTCACAGCACAGAGCAAGCAGGTGGGTATTATGATTACAACCGTCTCATCGAGAAGTTCAAAGATGCGGATCTGGATTTGACCTTTACTGCTCTGGAGATGAACGACAGTGGTACAGCACCAAATTATTCCTTGCCGTCCACATTAGTAGATACTGTCTCCTCGATCGCTAATGCCAAGGGTGTTCGCCTAAATGGTGAAAATGCACTCCCAACAGGCGGTAGCGGCTTTCAAAAAATCGAAGAAAAAATCACAAAGTTCGGTTATCACGGCTTTACACTTTTACGCCTCAACAATCTCGTCAACAACGACGGCTCACCAACCGGTGAGATGAGTGGATTCAAACAGTATATCGTAAACAAGGCCAAGCCCGGCGATAACGGTGGCGGTACAGGCAACAAGGTAACGGTATACTACAAAAAAGGCTTCAACTCACCTTACATTCACTACCGTCCGGCTGGCGGAAGCTGGACTGCTGCGCCTGGTGTGAAAATGCAGGATGCCGAGATTAGCGGCTATGCCAAAATTACCGTCGATATCGGGTCTGCCTCCCAATTGGAAGCTGCTTTTAATGACGGTAATAACAACTGGGACAGCAACAACACCAAAAACTACTCCTTCAGCACGGGCACTTCTACTTACACGCCCGGTAACAGCGGCAATGCGGGAACGATCACATCAGGCGCTCCATCGGGCACGGTTCCCGGGGATGGCGGCGGTACAACTAATAAGGTAACGGTATACTACAAAAAAGGCTTTAACTCGCCTTACATTCACTACCGCCCGGCTGGCGGAAACTGGACTGCCGTACCCGGTGTGAAAATGCAGGATGCCGAGATTAGCGGCTATGCTAAAATTACCGTCGATATCGGGTCTGCCTCCCAACTGGAAGCCGCTTTTAATGACGGCAATAACAGCTGGGACAGCAATAACACGAAGAACTACCTTTTCAGCGCGGGAACTTCTACCTACACGCCCGGCTCTAACGGAGCCGCAGGAACTATCCGAACGGGGGCACCTTCGGGGAGCATCCTCAGCGTAGGGACTTCCACCTACACAACCAACCTTAACGAAGTTGCAGGACCTATCCAAACAGTGGAACTTTCGGGTGCATCCTTAAACGTAGGCACTTCTACGTACGTACCCAACCCTAACGGAGTTGAAGTAACTATTCAAACGGGGGCGCCTTCGGGCGCCTTCACTCCTATAGATCTAGGTACCCTCTCCAAGCCCACTCCCCTCAACACAGACTGGAGCAAACAGAGCATTTATTTTATCATGACAGACCGATTTAGCAACGGAGATCCAACCAACGATAATTACGGTGGCTTCAATTCCAACAACAACGATCAGCGCAAGTGGCATGGTGGCGATTTTCAAGGGATTATTAACCAACTCGACTACATTAAAAATATGGGGTTTACCGCCATCTGGATTACTCCGGTAACGATGCAAAAGAGCGAATACGCTTACCACGGCTATCATACGTATGATTTTTATGCGGTAGACGGGCATCTTGGTACCATGGACAAGTTCAAAGAGCTGGTTGGTAAGGCACACGACAAAAATATCGCTGTGATGCTGGACGTAGTTCCCAATCACACTGGCGATTTTCAACCTGGGAACGGCATCGCCAAGGCTCCTTTTGACAAAGCGGACTGGTATCATCACAATGGCGACATCACAGGAGCAGACTACAACTCAAACAATCAGTGGAAAATCGAAAACGGTGACGTTGCCGGATTGGACGACCTGAATCAGGACAACCCAGATACAGCGAATGAACTCAAAAACTGGATCAAATGGCTGCTGAACGAGTCGGGGGTCGACGGACTGCGGGTGGACACTGTGAAGCATGTACCCAAAGGGTTTTTGAAGGATTTTGACCAGGCCGCCAATACCTTCACTCTCGGTGAAATTTACAGTGGCGATCCTGCTTATGTGGGTGATTACACCCGGTATCTCGATGCCGCACTGGATTTTCCGATGTATTATACAATCAAGGATGTGTTTGGACACGATCAATCTATGAGGAAAATCAAGGAACGCTACTCAGATGATCGTCACTATCGCGATGCCCAGACCAACGGCGTATTTATCGACAATCATGATGTAAAACGTTTCCTGAATGACGCCTCTGGCAAGCCGGGTGCTAACTATGACAAATGGCCTCAGCTCAAGGCCGCCTTGGGCTTTACTTTGACCTCACGCGGGATTCCTATCATCTATCAAGGCACCGAGCAAGGCTTTAGTGGCGGAGATGATCCTGCCAACCGGGAAAACGTTGTGTTTAACGCCAATCATGATCTGTATCAGTACATCGCTAAGCTGAACCGTGTGCGCAACAGCCACCCTGCCCTGCAAAACGGGAGCCAAAAGGAAAAGTGGGTAGACGACTCCTTTTACAGCTTCCAGCGCTCTAAAAATGGAGACGAGGCCATCGTACTTATCAACAACTCCTGGAGCAGTCAAACCCGCACGATTGGCAACTTCGACAATCTGTCCAACGGCACTCGCCTGACCAACCAATTAAGCAACGACTCCATTCAGATCAACAACGGTTCGATCACCGTGACCCTCGCTCCAAAGGAAGTTAAAGTTTTCACCAAATGAGTTACATCGATTATTCAATTGTGCTAAAATAAATGATAGAAGGATATACTAAAAAAGAGCAAGGATGCTGGTAACATCCCTACTCTTGGCAACAGCCGCTTTGAAGAGCGGTCGGCTGAACAGGGCTAGCTCTATTAGAAATAGACCGTTTTCCCTTGTCCAGGGCGGTCTATTTCTTTTTGTTTTGGTTCAACGCAATAACAATCGTAACGATTAATCCGATCAACGCTACTAATAGCGTGCCGAACATCATCATTAATGTCAGAGCATCCTTAACCTCCACAGGCATCACCTCCCTTCCGGGAGACTTAGCCGACCGCCCACCTAAGCCATTCTGTTGTTACTGGAATTATAGCACGCAAATCCGTCCTTTAGCGACAACATTTTACAGCTTCATTCAACCAACCTTATGCGGACTACCATCCTTGTTTTTCTGCTTGCACATTCTACTTTTTCTCTATATGAGTATAACTTCTCAACGCCAAAAAAAGACCCAGCACAAAAATGAAGCAAATACTGATGACCCCTCCAGGAACATACGTGAATGTTCTGCCCATTTGTCCATGGGGAGAAAACAATAACGGCACTGTCCATGGATAAAAGGTATTCCCCGGTGTATTAACCAAAACAAAATTTAAGCACATAACCGTACACATCCCAATAATGGCGGGTACAAATTTTTTCCAACGAATAGCGAAGAACGTGATGATCGGGATGAGCATAGCGTGCATAAGAATCATTTTAGCAAATACCCCAAGCTGATACATAACGATTTCAAAGGTTAGCGGTCTGATTGTAATAAACGTACCCAATACTGTAGATAGCACAAATGCCATCAGTAGGCTAACAGCGATGTACATATAAATAACGAGTAGTTTGCTGAAGTAAATACGAGTCCGGCGAATCGGGTTTGTAAACAGTGCAATATGGGTCTTCTCCTGATACTCTCTTGCATAGATATAGCAGGTCAAAATATAGTAGCTCATATAACCGGTCAGAAAATTAATAAGAATAACAACACTCATAAAGTAGTCATTCCAACCATCACGATCTATGGAATACTTGGAACTACCCGCGTAACTATAAAATTCTAAAACAATGGTTAATACTAAAATCATTACACTCAACCAAAGAATTTTAGTTCCTTTCAGCTTCAAGCACTCTGCTTTAAACAGGTCAAGCATAGTAACCCTCCTCTCAAAAACTCTCCATTTAGTCTTTTCTTTGATATGTCCATATGGATAAAGACAATCCAAGAAGAAAGATCACGGATAAGCTGAGCCATGCTATTGAAACATTGGTAGGTATAGTCGCATTTCTTTCATTAGGAGATAAGAGATAGGGTACAATCCAAGGGTACCATTCACTTTTATATATAAAATTCAAAAATATAGCAGTACAAACTACGAGTACAACCACCATGATGCTCTTCCAGCGTATAGCAAAAAAAGAGGCGATTGGGATTAACATCGCATGCATCACACACATTTTAGCAAACACTTGGATTTGGTATACCCAGATAGCCATCGTTAAAGGTCGATCTGTAATAGACATGCCTAATAAGGCAGACAAAAACAGAACGAGAAATAAGGATACAATAATAAATCCATAAATAATGATCAATTTACTAAAATAAAATTTAACCCTGGTGACAGGCGTGGTAAACATAAATAGATGCGTGTTTTCCTGATACTCTCTTGCAAAAATATGACCGGTTAATATGTAGTAACTGATAAATCCGGCTGCAACATTGACGAAGAGAACTATGCCCTCGAAATAGTAAGTCCAACCCCGTTTATCAATTGAATATCTGTAAAAAATAGCGCTCGTCGCAAATTCCAACAGCACAACAGCCAGCAATATAATATAACTCAACAAGAAGGCTTTAGAGCCTTTAAGTTTGATAAGTTCTGCTCTAATCACGTCGCCCATCCTCTCCTGAAATGAGAGTCAGAAAGTACTCCTCTAGCGTCTGTTTTGAGGTGTGTATCTCATAGACTGAAAACTGATGATCTATTAACTGTTTATTTAACGTGGCTGTATTTTCGATCGGACTATGAATTCTTAGTTCTTGTGGGGATATCACATTAGATTGAAGCTGCTGTCCCATGTGCTCTTGCAGAAACGTTTGTACTGCTTTTGCATCGTGTACTTTTATGTCTGTGTATTGTTCAAATTCTTCCTCCAACTGACTCAAACGATCTTCTGTTAACAGCTTTCCATTATGTATAATCCCGATGTGTGTAGCTAACTGCTGAATTTCGCTCAAGATATGACTGGAAATAAGAATGGTTTTCCCATTCTCCTCACACAACCGCTTCAATAGCTGACGAATTTCCTTAATTCCAGATGGGTCCAGTCCGTTCGTCGGCTCATCCAATATGAGCAACTCAGGGTCATGAACAAGCGCCCTCGCAATCCCTAATCTTTGCTTCATTCCTAGGGAAAAATCCTTAAACTTTTTTTTCCCGGTATGCTCTAATCCTACCGTGGTTAGGGTACGTTCTATCCTTCCGTTGTCCTGTACCCCCATGTACATACAGCAAATTCTTAGATTGTCGCGTGCGCTCAAATTTTCGTATAAACCAGGCGTTTCGATAATTGTACCTATTTTCGAGAAAATAGAAGGATAGTTTTTCTCCAGCCGCTCGCCAAATAAAAAAACCTCCCCACTTGTAGGCTCAATTAGCCTCATTAGCATGCGGATAGTGGTTGTCTTACCAGCTCCATTTTCACCGAGGAAACCGTAGATACTGCCACGCTCCACATGTAAGGATATGTCGTCTACGGCTACAGCCCCCCCAAACTGTTTGCGGAGCTTTTTCGTTTCAATAATATAATCCACTTTCAAACCTCCTAATCACTAAATAATACAAGTATACAAAATATAACCACTACTACGTGTAAGATTGCTTACACTGTACCATCTGTCCATAAAACAAAACAGGCACCTGACGAAGCGTACACTTCGTTGCAGGTGCCTTGTTTATATATAAACAACGTGGGGATTACTTAGGCCTCAGTAGCCACGTTGATATTGTTCAGGTATGGAAGGCTTCTCGCCGCGCAGCGTCACTGCTGCATGAATCGCCCAATATGGATCGCGCAGCAATCCACGTCCCACAGCGACCAGATCGGCATCCTCGTTGCCGATAACGGACTGCGCCAAGGCTGGATCATCCAGTGCACCGACAGCGATCACCGGGATGTTCAGTGCTTCGCGGATTTGGCGTGCGAACGGCACTTGATAGCCCGGATAGTTGCCCGGCTTTCTGACGCCAGCAGGGCCTTCCCCGCCCGAGCTAACATGGATCACGTCTACGCCTGCCGCCTGATATGCACGGCTCAGCTCAATGGCATGATCCACATCGTACCCACCATCTACGTATTCCACCGCGCTGATGCGTAAGATTAACGGCATACCCGCAGGCATTTGCTTACGTACAGCCTGAATAACCTCAACACCGAAACGGGATAGCTCCTGACCATACACGTCGTCTCGCTTGTTCGTAACTGGCGAATGGAATTGGTGAATCAAGTAACCATGTGCCCCGTGAAGTTCAATCGTATCCACGCCCGCTTGAACTGCACGCCGGGTAGCGTCTGCGAATTTCTGCACCATGCCACGGACTTCCTCCGTCGTAAGCGCGCGTGGCTGTTTATAATTCGCATCCGGGTATGCAATGGCCGAAGGAGCAACTGGCTCAGCTGCATCCTCAGCTTTACGGCCCGCGTGAGCAATCTGGATGCCTACCTTGGACCCGTGCGCATGAATGCCATCAACCAGCTTCTTATAAGCTGGGACATGCTCGTCTGACCAAAGACCCAGATCATAATCTGTAATCCGTCCATCTGGTTCCACGTCTGTCATTTCTATAATAATCAGGCCCGTACCTCCAATAGCCCGACTCAGGTAATGAACATGATGCCAATCATTCGGAATCCCGTCCTTGGCTGTCACCGAGTATTGGCACATCGGGGGCATCACCACACGATTCTTTAATTCCAAATCTTTCAGTGTATACGGTGTAAACAACGAATTCGTCAAAACGTTCATCTCCTTTTTACCTTTACCACATCAATGAAAATGCGTTCCAAATTACACGGTCTATTATAAACATGATCGGCATAGTCCAAACGGAATAAAGAGATTCCCTCCAAAGGGGATCTCTCACATTTGCAACTTGCAGTCATTATGTATGTCGTATGTTGTAGATATATTGCACACAACCTATTATCCACAACTCAATAACTTTTTGCAAGTAAATATTTAAATATTATTAAATATTTTTTTGTCTACGCACTCTCGGCCTCCTAGCTATAACACAAAAAGACGCCCTTACGGACGCCTCTGCGGAACCAATCTTATTGTGCTGAACCTAATTGCACCCATGCCTTCTCAATCTCTGCAACCGCCTGATCCTTATTCATGTTACCGCTGATATATGCTTGCATCAGCTCGCCAAATTTTTGGTGGAACGTATCCAGCGAGTAGTTAACAGACAGATCACCGGACTTCGACGTTTTCAAGATGCTTTCCATTTCCTTAGGCATTTCCAGATCAGGAAGCGGTGCATCCTTAATTGGAGGAATCACCTTCGCTACCTGGGAGAACCAGTTCTTGCCGTATTCCGAAGTGTACAGCCAGTTGAAAAATTCAATCGTTTCCTTCGATACTTCGGAATCCTTGTTGATACGCAGCGCCTGATCTGCACCGGTAATGATGACCGATTGATCAGCTTTGTCACTCACCGGATATCCCATGATGCCAATCTTAAGATCAGGATTAATTTTCTTGATTGCTTCCTCATCCCACGCACCTTTACCCGTCATAAACGCAGCTTTTCCGGATGCAAAATCACTTACTTCCGCATTGCTGTCCCGTTCCAGCGGCTTATCTGTGCCATGTTTCACCGTCAAATCAATGAAGTTAAAGAAGTTGTTGTACAGCACTGGGTAGTCCTTGATTTTTGCTTTGCCTGCGATAAAATCGCTAACGAGTTGCTTCGGTTCCACGCCCGCATCCTGCGCAGCAGCATCTACATAGTGTTGGAAGATATGCTTCCATACCCACCACTCTTTATATGCATTGGCAAATGGAGTAATGCCCTTCGCCTCTAGCTTGGTGACCGCATCCTGCATTTCTGCAATCGTCTTCGGCGGGGAGGTTACCCCAGCCTTGGTAAGCAAATCCTTATTGTAAATCAGCGTAAACAGGTTCCCCTTCACCGGGAATCCCAGCACTTTACCGTCACTGGAACTCATATTCGCTCGAACAGCATCCGTCATGGCTGCTGCCAGTGGCTCATTGGTCAGATCGGCGCTATAATCCGCATACGTGTCAATGTCGCCTCCTGCCGTCGTTTGGAATACATCCGGTGTACTACCTGAGGCTATTTTCGACTTCAGAATCGTGTTGTAGTCTGCCTGCATGATCTCCAGATTAATCTTCACGTTAGGTTTGACCTTCTTATACTCCTCGATATACGCGTTAAAAGCATCGGTATACTCCGGTGAGGCTGTGAACATATTTATTGTAACCGTTTTCAAATCTTCTTTGCCGCCAGCACTTTCTTTCGACGCATCCGTGCCGCCGCTGCTTCCACATCCGCTCAACAAACCGACCGTCAAAAGCAAACTGCCGGATAACGCCATCATCTTCTTTAACATGGATACTCCCCCATTTGTTTGTGATCAACGTCCATGCGCTCATTCTAAAAAATATACTCCAATTTAAAAAGGCAGATTAGTGAAGCGTTAAGGGTAAAAAAGTGGTTTATTGCAGGCTTACGCGATACTCAGACGGTGACACCTGATAATAATTACGAAAAGCCTTACTGAAATAATTTTTATCTTTGTAGCCAAGCATATCCGAGATTTCCTGTATTTTCAGGCTAGAATCACCCAGCAGCTCCTTCGCCTTGTCCATTCTAACCTTCTGCACATATTCGTGAATACCGTAACCAAACTGCTGCTTGAACAGCTTCATCAGGTATTCCCGACTCAAAAAATAGGTTTCGGCAAAAAACGAAATTTTGATATCCTCAAAATAATAACGGTCGATGTGCCTTTTGATGTCCGTTATGTCAAAGGGCTGGTTCCCCGCTTGAGCATGTTGGACCCCAGCAATGTAAAGCTCCAGCATTCGATTCAATCTCTGACCGTAGTGGACAAAGCTCGTAAAATCAGCAGACAAATCGCTTTCCCCCACTTGCTCCAGATCTTCCAAAGCTCCATCTTGATTCAACGCTGACGTAGACGCACCCAACTCAATCGCAGCTTCTCTCAGTAAAAAATGGAACTCCTTCATCATTCGATCCGCATCCTGTAAACGGAAAATAGGGCCTGATGCCAATTGTTTCAGCAGATCGCCCAGCAGTACCTTTGCCCGGTTTGCTTGACCTGTCTGAGCATCCTTTTGGATCGACAACAGTCGCTCTGTCCATGACATTTCCTCTAGCATTCCCATTTGCCGTGGCACTATATGAAGAATGGACTCCCCTTCCAGCTTCAACACATCCGTACTGTGGATAAGCGTCTTGGCATCCATATAAGCAGACGCTAGCTCCAATACATCTGTACAGAGCTTACCCAATCCGGCAGCTACCACCATGCTGAACAGCCCATGCAGGTTGGCCACCGCCTTCTGTGTCACTTGTGCCAATAGTAAGGCCATATGTTCTTCTTGTCCTGGGGCCAGGGTACAGATCGAAACGACCTCACGCTCCCGTCGCGGATGGGAGAAGCTAAAACAACTCAACCGTTCATCTGACGTCTGAGCTAACACATTGGTCACGGCAAAATCCATCAGATCGGCATCGCCATGAAAACGCGTCCTGCGAATCTCATCCCTGTTCAGCAGCCGCAGCACGATCACCCCAAAGCGATTCCCCTTCTGATCCGCTCCGATCAATGGGAGCAACGCCGTATTGGCCTGCCTTTTAAAGCTACCGTCCAAAATGGACAAATATAGCTTCTCTTTCAGCTTCGGCAGTGACATATTCAGCGTAATGTTCTGGCTAATGAACTTGTTTTTGCTTTGCTCTCGGCTTTCCAGAATGTCCACTGCTTTGCGCAGTGCCTGGTTCAGATCCTGACGATTGATAGGTTTGAGCAGATAGTCCACCACCCGGGATTGAATCGCCTGCCGTGTAAATTCAAAGTCGTTGTAGCCGCTAATGACAATCGTCAGCAGATGGGGATATGCCTTTTCGATCGCACGAAGAAATTCGATACCGTTCAGCTCAGGCATTTTCATATCGACCATCACCACATCTATATGGTGCTGACCCAACAGCTCCAGTCCCAACCTTCCATTCGTCGCCTCATAAATATGTTCGATGCCCAGACGGTCCCAGTCCCCGATAATACGAATGGCTTCGCGCAACGGCTCTTCATCGTCAATAATCAATACGTTATACATGACTACTTCCTCCCCGGGGAATTTGCATTCTCATTTCCGTTCCCGTTTCATCCGTAAGTATGAATAATCCTGCCTGATCTCCGTACAAAAGCTTCAGCCGTGTGTTCAGATTTTTCAAACCAATATGCTCGCTCTCCCGTTCTTCCCATTTTTCATGGAATGAATCCAGCACCATTCTCAGCTTGTCCTCTGAAATTCCAGGTCCGTTGTCCCTGACTGCAATTGTGGCATTTGTAGAACTCGATTCGGCTGAAATGACGATCAGAATATCGCTTGATACTTTTTCCAACGCATGCTTGATAGCGTTTTCCACCAACGTCTGCACAGATAATCTCGGGATCGGCAACTCCATCAGCGTTTCCTCCCATACCACTTCGACCCGCAGTCTCGCCCCGAACCTTGCTTTTTGCAGACCTATATACCGTTCAATGTGCTTGAGCTCTTCGCGGGCAACTACGATATCCTTGCCGTTGATGGAATACCGCAACGTTTGGGCCAATGCATCCACCATATCCGCCATGTCGAACATCTCCCGCTTTAATGCCTGTGTGGATATGGCTTGCAGGGCATTGTACAGAAAATGAGGATTAATTTCAGCCTCCAACGCCTTGAGTATGGCATTCTTTTCGACCAGCTTCATGCGATAGCGCTCATTAATAAGTTCTTCGGTTCTTTGGACCATTTCGTTAAAATGCAGCGACAAATATGCAATCTCGTCATGTCCCTTCACAGGAGCTGTTGCTCCAAAATCTCCGGTGCTAAACCGCTTCATCTGGGTGGACAGCTTATGTAAAGGTCGGGTAATGGCGTTCGAGGTCAGTGTCACTAATATAATAGACACACCTAAAAATAAAGCCCCGATGGCATAGCTCCAATTCCGTGTTGTCGTAGCTGCTTCATAAATCTGGCGGTATGGGATGGGCTTGATGAGCTGCCACCCATCTTTTTCACCAGCATCATAGACGACCAAATACTCCTGATTGCCACTGCTATCTGACCACGTTACTCGCCCGCTTCCTCCCTTGCCGATCTGTGCCAACACTCCGGAATCACGCATCCGCTCATAGAGCGGAAAGCTATTCACATAAAAGGGAACCCCTTTAGGGCTCATTAGCATCAATTGGTCCCCTTTGCCCAGTGGGATGTTCTGCATGATTTCATCCACGGCGCTCGTATTGTAATAAAAGGACAGCACCGCCTGCGGGTGACGGGATGCAATCGACCTCAGCACTCGATGGTATGCCATAAAGCTGGCTTGTGGCGCCACATAGCCCATATCAGAACGGGACCCTACAAAGGATTGAAATGATTCGTTCGTGGTACTAGCCATCGCCTCTTTATACCAAGGAAGCTTGGGAATATCCGTGTTTATTCCTTTGCGCACCGTAATGTTGTACGTCTCCCTGGTAACCACATAGTATTGATGTCGGTCCGCCACGTACAGATAGATCGCTTCCAGATCATTACGTGAATAAAACATGCTGCGCAAGTAATCTTCAATGACCATTCGCGAAGCATAGTCCCGGTTCTCATTGGCAATCGCGTTCATGATATCGTTATAACGTAGCTGTGGAAGAGCCAACTGCTGCATTCCCTCCAAGTAATCCTCCAAATTCTGATTGACCAGCAGCAGATTATTGGTCGTGCTGGCGATGCTATGGTTAACCGACTCCTTTTCAATCATCTGATAGGAAATAATTGTAAGTGAGCCCACCACCAGAATAATCACCGAGGTAAAAAGAAGAATGAGTTTGTTCACTAATTTTTGCGTGATCCTCCTCCACATGGAGCGAAGAATCGTTCCTACGCGCTCTGACATCATGATAACCGCCCCTTTTGAAAGCGTACACATTTTTACCCTCAACTGTTTTCTTAAATCCATTGGTCCGGCCCTAGGGGCTATCCTATACTTTCATTATATCTTAAACAGCTTGGAGCGAAAGAGCGGAAAATGTTGAGAAAAAGAGGTGCGTTATGCTGAAAAAAAGGGGAACCTGGGGCGACAAGGGTAGTAAACTGGAATTCGGTTTATTCACACTGCCCGTAATCTTGTGCATTACGATTGCATTTTATATTCCGTTTTTGATGACGATACGCTATTCCCTGACCAAGTGGAACGGCATATCCAAACATCCGAAATTTGTAGGTTTGGATAACTTCAAGCAAATCCTGCTTGGGGACGCCAATTTTGCACATGCAGCCTGGTTTACCGTCAAGTATGCCATCCTGTACATTGTATTGGTGAATGTGCTGGCCATTTTGCTGGCGCTCGTTCTCGATATGAAGCTGAAAAGCTCGGCTTGGCTGCGGGCGGCCTTCTTTATCCCGTATATCCTCAGTCTCGTGATTGTCGGCTTTATATGGAAATTCATCTTCATGCAAGGCTTTGAGTCACTGGGACACAGTACAGGCTGGGGTATCTTCCAGCTGAGCTGGCTGGGTGAGGAAGGGCTCGCGTTTGTTTCCATTTTGGCAGTATCGATCTGGCAATCCATTGGCTTTTACATGGTCATTTACATTGCAGGCTTACAATCTGTGCCAGAGGATCTAAAAGAGGCTGCCATTGTTGATGGCGCGGGGCCGATTCGGAGATTTTTCAGTATTATTCTACCGATGCTCGCACCTTCCATTACGATCTCAGTCTTCATGGCACTGACCAACTCGATCAAAGTGTTTGACGTCATTTTATCTCTGACCGGCGGTGGACCGGGAGGTACGACATACAGCATTGCGTATGATATTTACCGGGACACGTTCCAGAACAATCTGTATGGCTACGGAACAGCCAAAGCATTGATTTTATTCGTTGCAGTCCTGATCATTACGATTATTCAATTGTCTATTTTCAAACGCAGGGAGGTTGAAGCCTGATGCAACGCAGCCGTACGGGACGTATTTTGCTAGAAGCGGGCATGATTGTATTATCACTGTTATTTTTGTACCCGCTGTTTCTCGCCATTAACAATTCGTTCAAAAGCTTCGCTGAGGTCATGACCGACGTCATTGCGCTGCCCAAGCAGCTTTCGCTGGATAACTACGTATACGTATGGAAATTCATTGACTATCCACGCTTATTTCTGAATAACACCATTATTACCGTCGTCGGCCTGGCAGGTATCGTGCTGATATCTTCCATCGCGGCCTACAAGCTGGCAAGAACCAAAAGCAAATGGAGCTCCGTGATTTACATGCTGTGCATTATGCCGATGCTGATCCCGTTTCAGTCCATCATGCTCACTGTCTTGCGACTGGCGAAAGACTTAAATCTGGCAGACAGCACTTGGGGACTTGGCTTGCTGTATTGGGGCTTCGGCGCACCGCTGGCAGTGTTTATCTATCACGGCTTCGTGAAAGGTATTCCGGCTGAGATTGACGAAAGCGCCAAAATCGATGGAGCCTCGGGCTTCCGGCTTTTCTTTTCCGTGATTTTCCCCTTGCTGAAATCAGTCACCGCCACCATTGTCATTATCGACGTGATGTGGATTTGGAACGATTTTCTGCTTCCGCTTCTCATGGTCAACGGCTCACCCAGCACCAAAACGCTGACGCTGGCCGCCTACACCTTCGTTGGACAGTATACGTCAGACTGGCAATATGCCATGACCGCGATGGTAATGGCTGTGCTGCCTTCCATTATCGTATTTATTTTTCTGCAAAAATACATTGTCAAAGGCGTCGTCGCCGGAGCCGTCAAAGGCTGAGTCAAGTATTCGAAGCCAGATACAAAAAAGAGGACTTGCGTGTTGTTCGCGCAAGTCCTCTTGTCTTCGTGATATCCATCATGACTTCTGTACAGTATTCATTAAGCCTTAAACTGGCCTAGCGCTTTCAGCATCTCTTCCATAGCAAGCTGTAGGTCAGCAGAGCAGGTATTTAGACGGTTAATCTCTTCCATCTGGTCAGAGGCTGCAACCGATACTTCCTGTGAGCCGCCGCTCGTCCTGCGGGCGATGACAATAATTTCAGTAGCAGAAGCGGTAACTTCCTGCACACCTGCTGACATTTGTTCTGCGGTTGCTGCCATGCTTTCGATCCGTTCCGCAATGTGAGTGCTTCTTTCTACGATATGTTCGAAGCTGTCATGTGTCTCGTTCATCATCCGCAGCCCGCTGTCCACATGCGTTACCACATGTCCAATCGCTTCTGCCGAGCGCTGTACATCTCCATCAATGTTTTGGATAAGCTGCGCCACTTGGCGGGAGGCTATTCCCGATTGATCTGCTAGCTTCCGCACCTCGGATGCTACAACCTCGAATCCTCGTCCCTGCTCACCTGCGCGAGCAGCTTCAATAGAGGCATTCAGCGCCAGCAGTCCCGTCTGTTCAGATATTTCCTGAATAACCTGCATGATTCCGGTAATTTCACCTGATTGACGGTGAAGCGCTTGAATCAGAGCCTCCGTATGCTGGATGGACGAATGCAGCTCCCCCATCTGTTCCACCGTGAGGCGCGCCGTTTCCGCTCCTGCCTCCGCCTGCTGCTTGGAGTAGATAGCAGCTTCCGCAATCTCAGAAGCATTTTCCGCGACATTCTGAATGCCCTGAGCCATCTCTTCCATCGCCGTCTGATTTTCCAACACGCTTCGGGTCTGCGCTCCGGCTCCGTCTGCAACCTGCCGTATGGTGTCTGCAATCCTATTGGCCTGCCTGGTCGATGCTTCAGCAATGACAGCAAGCCGCCCCGTTGAATCGGCTACCGCTCCACAAGCATGCATGCCCTCGGAAATCAAAATGCTCAAATTTTCTCGCATTTCATTATAGTTGACACTCAGCCGCCCAAGCTCATCTCCACTCCGGTCAAGCAGGACAGAAGTAAAATCTCCCTGACCTGCCTTGGCGAGCGCTTGGCCTACACGGCCCAGCCTGCGGTTTACCCTGCTCATGTACCAGAGAATCACGGCTAGCGACACCGCAATAGCAATTACAATTACAATCATAAACTGGCGGATAAACCCGCTAATGATCCCGTCAATGATCGATTGCGATGCACCTACATACAGAATGCCAATCACAGCACCGTCCGCACTGCGGATGGGTGTGTACGCAGCTTGATACGTTTTGCCAACTACTACCGCTTGACCATAATAGGGCTGACCCTGCTTTAAGACAACGGTAGCCACCTTCTCCGATACTTTCGTGCCTACAGCTCGTTTGCCCTCCAGCATGACATTCGTCGCTACCCGTTGCTCCCCTTGAAAGAAAGTCACTGTATCGCCTGTTGCCTCGCCAATTTCATCGACGATTTCCTCATTATTGTTAATCCGTTGGCTCCCCTTATATAATTGCCCGTCCTTGATCTGCCATGCCCCGCTATACTTGTAGTCCACTAGGCGGGTTGCCATATTCAAGTCATTTTTAGCCTTTTCGGTAGCAAAAGCCTCAATACCCTCCTGCATTCGGCTAGTAGCCACATAAGCGATCACGACAGACAACACTATCAAAATGCCGATCACCATACCACTAATTTTTGTGCCTATTCCTATTGTCCGCATGTATTGGATACGTCCTCTCTAATCTGACGCCATGCCGTCACAACTCTATACAACTTAAGCCGAATCTGTTCCATCATGGATACTTATTTTATCGTACAAATTACCTAAAATTTTAATTATTTATCGATTTGAAAATTAATACAGTTCTTATCAGGTGACCTTACCTTCCTTGACAATTCCTCTTAATAATGATTTACTAATTTTACTATTCGTAATTATTACGATTAAAGAAAGGCAAAGAAAGCACGTCTGCTTTCCTATCTCGCATGATACCACTACAGCACATTCGACATTTCATGATACTTTCGAAGGGAAGAGTGATTACGTTGGCAAACGCTATGGAATTGGAAAAGAAAATACCGGTCACGGTACTAAGCGGGTACCTCGGCTCCGGCAAAACCACACTGCTGAACCATGTGCTGAATAACCGGGAAGGCTTGCGGGTAGCCGTCATTGTCAATGATATGAGTGAGGTAAACATTGATGCTGATCTCGTTCGTGACGGTGGAGGATTATCTCGTGTGGATGAGAAGCTGGTGGAAATGTCCAACGGTTGCATCTGCTGTACCCTGCGGGAAGATTTATTAAAAGAGGTAGAACGACTGGCACTCGACAAAAGGTTTGACTATATTCTTATCGAGTCCACGGGTATAGGTGAGCCCATTCCGGTAGCACAGACCTTCAGTTATGTAGATGAGGAAAATGGAATTGATTTGACCAAGCTGACCCGACTGGATACTATGGTCACCGTCGTGAATGCACCGGAATTTTGGAAAGACTTCTACTCTAGGGACTCCCTCAGGGATCGCGGACAGGAAGTGGCAGAAGAGGATGCACGCGGCATCGTTGATCTGCTCATAGAACAGGTGGAATTTTGTGATGTGCTGATCATTAATAAATGCGATCTGGTATCCCCAGAAGAGCTGGAACGACTGGAAAAAGCGTTACGCGGCATTCAACCAAACGCCAAAATCATCCGTTCCGAGTACGGTAAGGTGGACCCAAAAGAGATTTTGAACACGCATCGCTTCAATTTTGAAACAGCTAGTCAGGCGGCAGGCTGGATACAGGAAATGAACAAAGAAGAGCACGTACCGGAGACAGAAGAATATGGCATTGCTTCGTTTGTGTACAAGCGCAAAATCCCATTTCATCCTGAACGTTTGTTGAAATGGCTGGCTCAATGGCCTGCTGAGGTTGTACGTTCCAAGGGATTGGTGTGGCTCGCCACGCAGAACCGCACTGCTTTTACATTCAGTCAGGCGGGTAGCTCCAAACAATTCGCACGCGCAGGACTGTGGGTATCTGCCTTGACTGAAGAAGAACGCCAATACTATCTTGGCGAAGATTTCGAAAAGACACCTGACTGGGACGAAAAGTATGGTGACCGGGTGACCAAACTCGTATTTATTGGTATCGATATGAACCGGGAAGAAATCGAGCGCACCCTGGATGAGACACTGCTGACCCCTGAAGAAATGGAGCAGGATTGGCGCAAGCTGCCTGACCCGTTTACGAAAAAAATATAATGAGGTTATAAAATAAAAGCGCCTTAAGTGAGGAATCCCCCCCCTCTTAGGCGCTCTTATATTATTTATGCTTAACCCATTGCGAGCTATCCACCGGCCAAAAAATCACATCCGCACGGCCAACGATATCTTTAATAGAAACAAAACCAATAGCACGACTATCCCTACTATTATTGCGGTGGTCGCCCATCACAAAAATATAACCCTCAGGTACCTTGGAATCGGTTATGGTTCCATTTGGAAAATCGACATTGTTATATAGTTCTCCCTTGGCGTGCGCATCCTGAATAGCTCCCTGAATGTATGACTCCTCTACTTTCTTACCGTTCACATAAAGATGATCTCCTTGATACTGAATCGTATCTCCAGCTACTCCAATAACACGCTTAATAAAGTCTTTTTGTTCCTTTCTCACATGGAATACAACAACCTCACTCGGTTTAGGATCACGAAAATCGTAAATCACCTTGTTCACGACCACTCGTTCATCTGTCTTGAAATTCGGTTCCATGGACGCTCCCTCAACAATAAATGGCGCAAATAATAGCCAACGTATAATGAACACGAGCACAATGGCTACAATAATGGCCTTAAGCCAATCGATCATCTCATTTTTCACTCGTGGCTGCTTTTCCTGCAATTGTTCGACAGTTGAATCCGTCAAATGATTTCCACTCTCCATGCACTAAACCCACCCTTTCTCACAGTTTTCATTCCTATTATATGTATAATGTTTAAGTATAATCAAATTTTCCCAGTCTGGCAAAATTGCATTTTTAGTTGAAACAAAAGTGTGAACTTTTTTTCACAATATCAAAAAAACAGTAAAAAACTGTTGATGCAAACGTTAACATATATTACACTGTGCATATACTTCTTAGAGCGTTTTGGACTAATGGTAGATCAATCTGTCCCCCCAGGAGGTGTCCTGTTTTTAGTGGAAAGACAGCATGAGTCACTTTTATAGATGCTATCTTCTTTTAAAATATGAGCTCAAATAAGGAGGAAATTACATGTTTAAACGAAATGATCGTCCAAAAAACGGATTTAACGCTCTAAGGCTCGGTGTTTCTTTTGTTTTCGCTTCTTCTTGTCTTATTGGAACCGCTTACGCAGATACGTCATCCAACGACATCCCTTCTTCTGCACTCACAGAAAAGGCAGTTAGTACAACCGACGCAACAGCTGTCTCCACAACGTTAGCGGCAGGAGATTTGTATGTGTCGCCAAATGGTAACGTGTCCAATCCGGGTACAATATCCAGTCCTACCACGCTCGAAGCAGCACTTACACAAATTGCTCCTGGTAAAACTATTTATCTGCGCGGTGGTAACTACACTTACTCCTCAACGATTACAATTCAGCGTGAAAACAGCGGCAATAACGGCTCACTCAAAGGGTTGGTCGCTTACGGTAGTGAAAAGCCGGTACTTGATTTCTCTGCTCAAGCCTTTGGTTCAGCCAATCGTGGACTTCAACTTAACGGAGACTTTTGGCTAGTAAAGGGCCTTGAAGTAAAGGGTGCCGGAGATAATGGTATCTATATCGGCGGCAGCAATAACCGAATCGAAAACGTGGAAACCCACCACAACCGGGATACTGGACTCCAGCTTGGACGTTACTCGCCTAACGCTTCCACTAGTGAGTGGCCTTCGAACAATTTGATTTTGAATTCTTACTCTCACGATAACGCTGATCCCGATAATGGTGAGGATGCCGATGGCTTCGCGGCTAAATTAACTGTAGGATCAGGCAATGTGTTTGATAACTGCTTGGCTGCGTACAACGTAGACGATGGCTGGGATTTGTATAGCAAAACCGAAACGGGTCCCATCGGCGAAGTAACCATTTTGAACAGTGTGGCCCACCACAACGGGCAGACCTCAGATGGAACGTCTACCGCGAACAGCGACGGCAACGGATTTAAGCTGGGTGGAGACAAAATCAAAGTCAACCATATTGTGAAAAACAGCATTGCTTTCCAGAACAAAAAACACGGCTTCACCTACAATAGCAACCCCGGCAGCATTACGTTGACCAATAATACTTCGTGGGACAATGGACAAAGTAATTTTGCTTTTGACAAGGGTGATCACGTGTTCATAAACAATCTTTCCTTTGAGGGAAGCGCTAGTGACAAAACAAGCGGTACAGATCAAGACAACTCTAGCGTTTGGTGGAAAAACAAAAAATCGACAAATGCCAAAGGTCTGGTAGTCAGTGCAGACGACTTTGTTAGTCTCACGCCTTCTATCACTCGAAGTGCAGACGGTTCCATCCAGCTAGGTGATTTCCTTAAGCTGGCCAAAGGAAGCGATCTGATCGGCTCGGGTACTCCGAGCGGAAAAAATATAGGGGCACGTTAAAAGCCCCGCCTAATCAGGACGCCCTGGCCCATCTACCAACTTAGACAATTCTGCATAATATAGCGACCGGTGATTGTCCTCATAACCAGACAAAATATGAGGTGAACAGATCATGGAACGAAGAATCACACTGAAACATACACTCGCCTATGGAAGCGGTAACATGCTGGGAAGTGGCGCACTTGCTATTAGCGGTGCGTGGTTAATGTACTTTTATACAACCTTTTGCGGACTGTCTCCCGTTCAGGCCGCGGCCATTTTCTCTGTTGCCAGCATCATAGATGCAGTCAGCAATCCGATCATGGGCTTTATCAGCGATAACTTTCACCGGACCCGCTTGGGCCGTAAATTTGGCAGACGACGCTTTTTCATCATGATGGGTATCCCGCTGATGCTCGTGTATCCGATGCTTTGGGTAGATGGGTTGGGCTTCTGGTATTACCTGAGTACGTACGTACTGTTTGAACTGGTGTATACCTCTGTCATGGTGCCGTATGAAGCACTAGCGTCAGAGATGACCCGAGATTTCGGCGCACGCTCCAGATTGACCGGATGGAAGGCCATGTTTGGCAAAATCGCCAATTTTGCGGCTGCTTTTATCCCTGGTCGTTTTATTGCTGAGTATGGCAAAGACTCTCCATTGCCTTTCTTTTATACCGGTCTCGTTTTTGCAGCTATTCTGCTGATTGCGATGGCATTCTTGTATAAAAACTCCTGGGAACGTCCAAGTGAGGAACTGCAAAAGGAACTGGAAGGTGAAGCTCCGCTTTCCTTTATAGATTCGATGAAAAAGTTGTTTATCGACATTTCCTCTACCTTCCGAGTCAAGACGTTCCGTCATCATCTCGGGATGTACCTGGGCGGCTTTTCAGCTGAGTGGCTGTTTACTTCTGCTTTTACGTACTTTATTGTCTTCTCCTTGTTCCAAAGCTCGGAGATGGTATCCAATTTGAACAGCTTTAACTCTGTCATTCAATTGATTTCTACCTATTTCTTCATCCAATTCTGTGTGCGTAAAGGGTTCCGTATGCCTTTTATCGCCGCACTCGTTGTCGTTTGCTTCAGCGTAGCAGGTTATGGCCTGCTCTATATAACGGGAGCCTCTAATACGATGGTATGGCTATATGTCATCACACTGTTCATGGGACTTGGTACAGGGGGCGTCTACTACATCCCTTGGAATCAATACACGTTCCTTGCCGATGTGGATGAAGCGTTGACTGGCCGTCGCCGGGAAGGTATTTATGCAGGTATGATGACTTTTGCCGGAAAAATGGTGCGGGCCGTTGTCGTCTTCATTCTTGGCTGGGTATTACAGCATTTTGGCTTTGTATCCGGGGCTGATAGTCAGCCAGTCGCTGCTCAGCACGCCATCTTTTATGTACTCGTGGTCGGTACCATCGTTCTCGCGATCATCGGTATGATTGCGTCTGTCGTGATGAAGCTGGATATCGACAGCCACAAGAAGCTAATCGCCGAAATTGACCGCCTCAAAAACGGTGGCTCCATGAAATCAGCCAAACCGGAAGCACGAAAGGTATTCGAGGAACTGACAGGTTTCCATTACGATCGGTGCTGGGGCAACAATAACGTGGGCTTCAAGAACAAACCTGTTGACCCTAAAACACACACTCCGTCTATGTAATAACAATAACAAATACAGATTAAACATTTACTAAAGAGGTGACTGTATCATGGCAAATCCAACATCACAACCAACAACCAGTCCTACAAAAACAGATTCTTGGGCAGTACGTATGAGCGATTCCGTTCTACAACGGAGTCCAGAATTTTACGAAAAATGGGAATATGACCACGGCGTCATTTACAGAGGTCTGGAATGGGTTGGCGAACTGACAGGCGATCCCAAGTATATGGAATATATAAAGAAACATATGGATCATTTTGTTGACGAAAATGGCGTTATTCAGCGCTATAAAGTAGATGAGTACAATATTGACCATGTGAATAACGGCAAACTGCTCTTCTCTCTGTATCGTGCTACAGGAGATGAACGATATAAGAAGGCTGCCTACCAATTACGCAGTCAGCTGGAAAAACACCCGCGCACAAGCGAAGGCGCATTCTGGCATAAGCAAATTTATCCGTATCAAATTTGGCTCGACGGCTTGTACATGGGTGCCCCGTTCTACGCTGAATTTATCCGTGAATTCGGAGATCCGTCAGAGTTTGACGATGTGACCCTGCAATTCAAGCTCTGCTATGAACATACACGTGATCCTAAAACAGGCCTGCTCTACCATGCCTGGGATGAGAAAGGTGAGCAGCATTGGTGCAACCCGGAAACAGGCTGCTCCAAAAATTTCTGGGGACGCTCGATGGGTTGGTTCGTTATGGCACTCGTTGACGTGCTGGACTATATTCCAGAGGATCATGCAGACCGTCCCGTCCTGATTGATATGCTGACGGAAACACTGGAAGCCCTGCTGAAAGTGCGTGATAAAGAAAGTGGTGTCTTTTATCAAGTGCTCAACCTGGGCCATGTGAAAGGCAACTATCTGGAAGCCTCTGCTTCCTGCATGATTCTCTATGCTATTGCCAAGGGCGTTCGCAAAGGCTATCTGCCAGAGCAATATCGTCAAGAGGCAGAAATTATCCGTAAGGGAATTATCGATGAATTTATCACGATTACTGAAGAAGGACTCGTGAATCTGAACAAAACGGTGCAAGTAAGCGGTTTGGGTGGTAAAGATCGTCGGGATGGCACCTTCGCTTACTATATCAGCGAGCCGATTATAACCAACGATCCCAAAGGTATCGGAGCTTTCATTCAGGCGATGGGTGAAGCAGAACGCATCTAAACACGCGAAGTATAAACCTTAATTGCAAAAAGGACGGTGGCCATCAGCCCCGTCCTTTTCTTACATATAAACATATCCTACTTCATAACCTTAAACTCATATCCCTGTTTCTTTAGGAATTCTATAATTTGAGGCAACGCTTTTGCGGTTTCTTCTTTACCATAGGTGTCATGCATGAGTATGATGGCTTTTTCACGACCTTTGACTGACCTTATAAACTGGTTGATTAGTGCCGGTGCCTTCTTGGATTTCCCCTCTGCATCCTTCGTTAATACATTCCAATCTACCTGATGATAGTCCTTTTGATGTAAAACTTTATCCAAAGCAGCCATCCCCTGTGGATCTCTGCTATTCCATGTCATGTGGCCCCCCGGAAACCGGATCATTCTTGTGGTGAACTCTGGCCCCAGAATACTTTTTAACACCTTATTGTTCCTCTCAATATCCTGCATAACATGGTCCGTGCTTACCCGCTTGTTAGGATATAAATACTTATAATTATGAGAGTACGTGTGGTTTCCTATCGCATGACCTTCTTTAACAATTCTTTTGATAATGTTCCTGGTATGTTCATTTTCATCGGCTTCTTTTCCTACGATAAAAAAGGTTGCCTTGACCTTCTGTTTTTTCAGAATGTCTAATATTTTAGGTGTTACCGTCACGGATGGACCATCATCAAAGGATAAGTAGGCCACTTTTTTACCATCGGCTCCATCGGGCATCTGCCCTAGCATTTGCTGTTTTAAATATTTTTCGACAAAGGCACCATCTTCTACTTCGGGGTCGCTTTTTGGAGAGACTGCTTTACCATTTGCCCCCGCATTTACTTTACCTTTTGATGAGTCCTTGGATACGGAATCTGTTTTTTTAGCAAGCTCCTGTGTTGGCGCATGTGTTTGGTTATCTGAGACCTTTATCGCAATGAAAGTAATACAGCCTGCCACAAATAATATAATAGCAAGTAAAATTAGTCTTTTTCTGTTCCTCTTCAAGCGGTGTTCTCTTGTCCTACTATGTGAATAGCCCTTTTCCATTAGCTTATGTACCTCCCACTAAAATAAGAAAAACCACCGGATCAGGGTTGATGTACACACCTTAGAATGGACATGGGAAAAACCCTTAGGTTTAGCCGATGAAAATTTAGGGATGCACTTCAACCAGAGGACAACCTACTCCTGGTGGCTTTCTTGTCTTGCATTTGCATAATTTATGAGTATCATTGCAGTTTATTACGATTGCTTCGTTAAGGCCTGAGCCAACAAGGACGCATAAGCTTTAGCACCACTAGGTTTTAAATGTACTCCGTCATGCTCGAAATATGAATTTTTACCAGAGCTAGCTGCATACCAGTCAATCATTGTAATTCGCGGGTCCTGCAACGCTGCTTCGGCAAGATGCTTGTTCACAATACTCTCCCACGGCCGAGGCACACGGGTATTCACGAGTATAATATGCTTCGTATCCTTCAGACTGGCCAGCAAATTCGCTAACTGATCCTTGGTGAAAGCGCCGTTCGTGCCCAGCTCAATAATAACTGTCTTACCCAGCTGTCCGTTCTGTCTTAGCTGCTCCAGTACGGCAGGCGCCTCCGCCATCTGACGGCCGATCCGTCCATCTACAACAGCTCCCGGGAAGGAATCCTGAATGTACGACTGTACATCCAACATGACAGAGTCTCCAATGGCGGTCACACTCGACCCATCACCTGTAATAGGCGTAGCTTTTTTGGGTTTGTCCGAAGGTTCCGACGGTTTCGTAACATCGTCCGTAGTACCAGCCTGGACCGCCGTGTTTTTAGGCGTCTGGGCTTGAGACGGGACTGGGATCTGCACCTTGCTGCCCTCGGACCCTTGCAGCTTGATGGCTTTGGGCTCCTTGGAAGCCACGGATACCGTTCCGTGAAGCGGCGGCATCGCCTTTGCCTTTGCGACTGGCTTCTCATCACTTGATGCTGCCTGAATCGTTGCGTCAGGAGACGCCACGTACAGGTGGACGGTACCCACGAGAATACCTGCAAAAAGCACAGCCGCTGTAGTTGTAGGCATCCATCTCCACCGCGCCTGTCTACGAACCGCTGAACGGATTTCTGTGATCCAGTGGCGGAATCCTCCACGGCGAATCGGCTCCTCGATATATTTAAATGAGAGAGACGCCAGCAATACGGTAGCTAGCAATTGTAAAATGATACGCATCACATGCACGCCATCGGTATCTACTTGAGGCGTCGTTAGCGTAATAACCGGAACATGCCACAGATACAGTCCATAGGAACGGGCTCCAATCCAGCGTAGCGGCTTGATTCCAAGGAGACGACCAAGGTGGCTTACCGGATGTGCCAACGCTGCGACCACAATAGCAGTGACCAAAGCTATGCCCAGCAGGCCGCCCCGGTACAGAGATGGGTCATATTCATTCGAGGCCCACGCCCAGTGACAAAGCAGCAGCAAGCTTATTGCACCGATGCTGTCCAGAAGCATACGCGCCTTAGGAGAAGCTTGCTCTTTCAGTTTGCCGCTTGGCCATACCAAGGCCAGCGCCGCACCGATCAGCAGAGCAAATCCGCGCGTATCCGTGCCATAATACACCCGGCTCGGGTCGCTTCCTGGTACGTAAATCACTGCCATCAGGAGTGCAGATATTAACGCCAGACAAGTCACCCAGCCTGCGAGCACAATACGCTTGGGCATGAATTTTAGCCCAAGCGCCAGCAGTAAAGGCCATAAGATATAAAACTGCTCCTCCACCGCCAGCGACCACAGATGCCCGAGCGGAGAAGGTGGGCCGAAACTTTCAAAATACGAAACCTGATGGAAGATAAACCACCAATTGCTCATATACACCAATGCGGCAGGTACATCTCCGCGCAAGGCCGTTAGCCGCGACGGATCGAAAAGCAACGAGCACAGGACAATGACAGCCACAACCGTCAACATGGCAGGCAGCAACCTTCTGGCACGACGCAACCAGAAATCTTTCATTTTAAAACTATGATATGTATCCCACTGACTCACCAAAATATCTGTAATCAGATACCCCGACAAAGTAAAAAACACGCCTACACCCAACAAACCACCCGGCAACCAATCCGGATTCAGATGATACACAATGACTGCGATGACCGCCAGCGCTCTTAATCCATCCAAACCTGGCATATAACGACGTTGTGACGGCAATTGTTTAGACTTCATTTCAGCCGCCGTCCTTCTTGCAAATTCAAGCTCCCTGTCTGTTTCAATGCTCTTCTGCCCTTTCCCTCTCCTGCACATCGTCTGTGCGATGCCCTGTAGCCTTTTCATTCATTATATAAAACTTCATAATCGTAATGATTTCAATGAAGTTAAAATTAATGACAATGTTTTTATTATATCATTCCTTTCCACAGTTAGGTAACCACTGATAGATATACAAAAAAAGGCATCTCTTCCCTTAGGAAGAAAATGCCTTTTTATTAGTATTCTATGCTCTTAAAATTTGATGATACCTGAGGTATGAAGGAAGACCAACAACATCAGGATCGGTGCAACATACCGAAGACCGAATAACCACACGTTGAACCAGAAGGGTTTGATGTTCGCATGCTCAGCCGCAGTCTTCCAGTAATAACCTGTGAATATAACAATCAACAAACCGCCTAACGGTAAGAAGATGTTGGAAGCGGTGAAGTCTACGAAATCAAAGAATGATTTATCCCCCACTTTTAATTCCGGCACCAGGCCCATGGACAATGCAGAAGGGACGCCCAGCATCAAGCACAGGACCGATACGACGATAACAGAGCGAACCCGGCTCCAACGCATACGCTCCATGACATAGGCTACTGGAACTTCCAGCAAGGATACCATAGAACCTAATGCAGCAACCGCCAGCAGTACAAAGAACAAACCGCCGAAGAATGCACCAAAAGGCATTGCCGAGAAAGCAGCCGGTAAAGCAATGAAAACCAGCGATGGTCCTTGAGCTGGGTTAATTCCGAAGGAGAAGGTTGTAGGGAAAATAATCATACCTGCGATAAACGCATAGATTAAATCTCCGCCACCAACTGCCAGCATGGCTCCACCCAGCGATTGACGGCGATCCACGTACGCACCGTACGTGATCATAATCCCCATCCCCAGTGAGAGTGAGAAGAAGGCATGTCCCAAAGCAACCAATGCAGACTCTATGCTTAGCTTAGAGAAGTCGGGATTCAGAAAGAAGGATACGCCCGCACCAGAGCCTGGCAGCATAAGAGCGTTAATCATCAACACGAGCAACAGGATGACCTTGGCAGGAATCAAAATTTTATTGAACTTTTCAATCCCGTTTGATACCCCAAGAGTAACCACGACTGCTGTAAATGCAAAAACAACTAACAGCCAAACCAACGGCGCATACCCGGAGGAAAAAGAAGCGAACTGTCCAGCAAAATCATTATTTGAAAACAGATTTCCGCTAAATGCCTCTACGGCATAATGCAGTGTCCAGCCTCCTACAATGGCATAGAACGATAAGATAACAAAAGGCACGATAACAAACATGATGCTCATCTTGCCCCAAATCGGATGACCGCCTACTTTTACCATTGCAGAAGCAGCACTTCCTCGACCTGCACGACCAAGCGCAAGCTCTGCTAAAAGTACAGGCAAACCAACAAGCAACAGGCAGACAATAAACAATAAGAAAAATGCAGCTCCGCCATATTGTCCTGTAATATACGGAAATTTCCATATGTTACCTAGTCCTGCCGCACTCCCGATCGCCGCCAATATGAATCCAGCAGACGAGAAGCGTTCATTTTTATCAGACAGGCTATTCTGCCCCTTGCTCAAATTCATTATATCCCCCTCATTCTCTCTACTTACGCATAAACATGAGCATGCGCACATAAATAATTTTTACTCATTATAGCGTAAGTAGGATGTAAGGTCATGCATAATTTTTCACTATTACCGGATTTATTTTCATAATGTTCCGTATCTACAAAATACAACAGAAAACTACATATTTTCTTCAACATCCTTCTTTATTATGGTCTCTCCCATGCGATTAGATACTTTTTGATAAATATACGAAATCGCCAACAGTACAACACCAAAAGAGAAGTAGGCTACAATCGTGCTCCCCGTCGTTAACAGGTGCAGATCATACAACAGCAGCTTACCTGTCGACAGCAAGGTCAAGCCCAATCCAAATCTGCGAATGTAGACCACTCGCTTGAGGAAGCCGTATACAATATACAAAATGGCCAGCAGCAAATACACCAGACTGAACACAAGACCAGCATCCCCCAGGCGGAACTGAACTCCAAGAAAGGCGGTTATGATACCCAGCAAATATACACCCATAATGACCGGATACAACTCATTGCTTCTATAATGTCGGGTCATCAGTGCGTTCAGAAAATCCCTGCTGCTGAAGAATACCAGCACATTAAAGGCTGCGAGTACCACTAACGCCACATAATCAGCAGCCGTATTTTGTGCATAATTTTCATGCAAGGTTGGAACCGTTACGGTGATCACCAGTGCCAGCGCGTAGCCTATGACGTACAACGCCAAGCTGTAGTATTTAATCACCCGATCATACAGCAACCTCACCTTAGGCAGGAAATAAGCCAACACCAGCGATACGCAGGTGTACAACAACACTTTGTACAAGGTGTAATGGACAAACTCGTCGGATAAGACGATGTTATACCAATGCCCGGCTTCATACAAAAGGTAGAAATACACGTTCACCAAAGCTACATATTTAAATCCTTGCATGATATGCATTTCGTACAAACGATTGTTTTTGAAAGCATTCGGACGGCTAAATTGAATCGCATAGAAGACGGTAACGATCAACATTCCCAGTGTAATGAGCGTATATTTGAGTCCAAAATAGTCTGTCTCAAATCCTGACAACAGATATATAGGGAAATCGACGAAAAAGAATGCGCCCAGACACAGTAATAAAATGCCCCAGCCAGCTCGTTCCAATTCCTTCAACCGGTAACGGTGCCCATATAATGTAAGAAGAACCGCTTCGATCAACCAGCCCATGGATAACCATCTAACTCCAAACTGGAACGGCACCATAAGGATGGCAAAGGTCAACGAAGTCGCATAAAATAATATTTTGGTTTGTTTCTCCTCTGGAATATATCGACGGACCCATTGTCCCAGACCCCCGTACACCAAGCAAAAGACGAGAGCCAGCAAGCCTTTATAATCATCCAGGCCTGCATCGCCGAACAGAGAATACAGAACGGAACAGCTCACGACTGTATTCAGAGCCAAAAGGGAGAAATCCAGCCATGACAGTTTTGATTTTAAACGGAACGGCACCCACAGCGTCATCCCGAGGTACATCGCAAATGTAATGACTGCATACAGCATGCTCGCTACGGCACTTTCCGATAACCACGCCAGCACAATCATCAAGGGCGTATTAAGTAAAAAGCTGATATATTGCACGACGACCCACCGTTTGCGGAAGGATACAAGCAGAATCAGCAAGTTTAACAGGAACAAATAGCCCATGGCGATATACACGGCGTTCCCTTCCAGTCCGTTCGCTGCCATATAGGAAAAGAGCGGGAGATATCCCCCTACTAAACCAAAAGAGCATATCGTTCGGGATTCATACCTTAATGACAGGAGCACAGCGGTCACCGTAACGAGTACGGATAAGCCTATGCCTGTATACATTCCTATGATTTCTAACAAAAAGTAGCTGTAAAAAATCGATCCGTACAACACAGAAATACCGCCGCCCAAAATACCGAGCGCAAAGGTCTGCTTCTGCTTGCGGTACAGCCACTCCCCGCCGCCCAGCATCAACGCTCCTAGCAGAAAGAAGGCCACGCCCTTCATATTTCCTGTAAACCAGTTCGAGTATGAGTATTTAAAAGCGGCTCCCACACCCAATATAATGAGCAAAATCCCCAGTTTGTTGATCCAGTTCAAGCCTAGCTTCATTTCAAACTGATTTTGCTTCATGCGCTTCTGCATCGTTTCTTCGCTGATCTCTTCTTCTCCGAACTGCTGGAACTCGCTTGCCGTCTGATGAAGCAATTTGCGCTCGGCCTCCTGAAACCGCCCGCGTTGCTCCATGATTCGGTCACGAATCTCCTCTGAGAACAGTCGTAATCTGGCGAGAATCTCGTCCTGATCTTCTTTAAGCTCATGCGTAGTTTGCTGAATAAGCTGGTCCACCCGGTTTTTAGCCCCATATTCAAAGGCTGTCAGCCGATTTTCCCCTTCTGTAGTTCTGGAGGCAAAATAGGTCTCCAGCTTTTCACGCGAAATGCGGATCATATTCGCCTTTTCACTCAGCATTTGCTCCGTCAGCGCAGTGCGCAGCTTTCCATTTTCCTGCTCAATATGTCGTACTCGCTCTTCCAAGTGAATGCAGCGAGCCTGATAATCCTCGAACTTTTTTCGCAGAACCTCATTCTCCAGAATGATATCTGAGGCTTCATAGTCCGCGATTAATGTTTGATACTCCTTGAGCAGCTTGTTCTGTTCTTGGCGGATCGTATGTAAACGATCTTTAAAATCCTCCATGTTCTCCTCCATCGCTGTCCATTTTGGTAATCATTACATTTTACATGAAATTAAAAAGGCATTATAGAGACTATAGCCCATTTTGGACGTTAAATTGGGGCTTTTACTTATATATTCTTCCAGTTTCATGATCGCAGATGAAGTAGAATGGATATACATATGAAATAAAGCCTACCTTTCCCCTTCGCAAACATGAAATCCAAATTGAAAGGAGATATACATGTATTCAATAAGTGGCACTATAGCTTTGATAGCAAGCATGTCCATGTTTTGGCTTTTATACGATTTGAGAGTCAGCCATTCTGTAGGCTATAATGATGCCTTTTACTTATTTCCACTTATTTTAATTACGCTGTGTATTTATTTTTATTGGAAAGATCACGATGAAAAAAGGAATTAATTCAATGTGCAGACTCATGCCCTTGATTACCCTGCCAAAAATCCGTATACTAACAAAAAAGCAAACGATATTATGCCTGTGAAGAGCATCCAACTCGGAGGCGTTTACGCCAAGGACCATACGTTAGCGTAGGATATGGCGATATGTACCTAAGTAAACCGGACCCGCCCGTTACAGCGGAGCAAAGTGGATTGGAGAGTCATGACATCTGTCATGCTGTCCGGTCAATTTGGGTGGCACCGCGAGATCAAAGCGCTCCTCGTCCCATGTGGATGAGGGCGCTTTTTGTATTTTTATCCGAAAAGGAGTGCGGTGTCATGTTGGATATCAAATGGATCAGAGAGCATCAAGAACAAGTTCAGACGGCAGCAGACGGCAAAGGAATACAGGTATCGGTCGCGGAGCTGTTGACCCTGGATGATCGGAGAAAACAGCTACTTCAGGAAGTGGAACAACTTCGGCAGAAGCGTAATCAATGTAGTCAGGATATTGGCGCGCTAATCCATGCCGGCCAGAGTGAACAGGCAGAAGTGGCAAAGCGGCAGGTCAAAGAAATTAACGGACGACTAGATCTTCTGGAAGCCCCGCAACAGGAAGTAGAGGAACAGTTTCAACAACTCTTGCTTCTGATGCCTAATATCGTATCGCCAGATACGCCATGGGGGAGATCGGATGAGGATAATGTTGAACTGGAGCAGGTCGGGCCGGTTCCGAACTTCGGATTTGAACCAAAGGATCATATGACGCTCGGTGAGCTTCATAAGCTAATCGACGTCCCTCGGGGTGTCAAAACAGCCGGTACCCGTAACTACTATCTGACGGGAGCAGGGGTTGCATTGCATCGAGCTGTGCAGCAGCTTGCGGTGGATCTGCTGACTGAACGCGGATTCCAGTTGCTGGATGTTCCGCTGATGGTACGTGCAGAGGCCATGCGCAGCACTGGTTTCTTCCCGCTCGGACTGGATCAGACGTACCGCATCACAGGTGAGGATCAGTGGCTTGTAGGCACTTCGGAAGTGCCACTGGTCTCGTATTACAGCGGTGAGATCGTGGATGTTACCGACCCGATTCGGCTGGCTGCCGTGTCCGTATGCTTCCGCAATGAGGTCGGCTCGGCCGGAAGGGATGTGCACGGACTGTATCGTGTGCACCAGTTTGCCAAGGTTGAGCAGGTCGTCATCTGCGAAGCCAGCCTGGATGCTTCAGAGCAGATGTTTCAGGAAATTACGCGCAATGCGGAAGACTTGCTTCAACTGCTGGAGCTGCCCTACCGTAAGATGGCTGTCTGTACAGGCGACATGGCGCAAAAAACCTACAGGCAGGTGGACATTGAGACATGGATGCCCAGCCGCCAAGCTTACGGCGAGACACATTCGTCGTCCCAGCTGCTTGATTTCCAGGCGCGCCGCTCCAACATCCGGTACCGCAATGCGGACGGCAAGCTGAAATATTGTTACACGCTCAACAACACAGCGGTCGCTTCGCCCCGGATTCTGATTCCGTTGCTGGAGCATCATCAGCAAGAGGACGGTTCAATCCGTATTCCGGAGGCTTTACGCCCATATATGCCGCAAGGTATGGAATTTTTGCGTACTCCCTTGTTATGAAAACAGGAGCGCACTTTGAAAAGTAGTACCCAATGAGCAGGATTTCCCATTGTAATCATCGAAAAAAAGGCGAAGGATAACTATCCTTCGTCTTTTTGATGTCTCATTGTGTCATTGTGCTTCTGCTTCCCATGCGCTGGCAGGGCCAAAGAATTCATAGTGGATATCCGAAGCAGGGATATTCCACTCCTTCAACAGGCCGTATACCGATTGCATGAATCCCTCAGGGCCGCAAAAGTAATATTGTGCGTTACGCTCCGGTATCACGGATTGCAACCAGGCCAGATCCAAACGGCCTTCCTTGTGAAAAGCCTTTGCCAGCCGATCTTGCTCCGTTGGTCTGCTGTAACACCAACGAACTGCAGCCTGTGCATGTGTGGCGACCAGCTTTTCCACCTCATTACGCAAAGCATGGTTATCCCCATTGACTGCTGCGTGGACAAAAGTGATAGGCCGATGCGGAGCAGATTTCACCAAGGAAGCCAGCATACTGACCATCGGGGTTAGCCCGACCCCGCCGCTGATCAGCACGACAGGTCTGCGATCTGCCCGATCCAGCGTAAAATCACCCGCCGGTGCAGATACCTGAAGCACATCGCCCTCTTGCACCTGCTCATGCAGATACACGGATACTTTACCTGCCGGACGGGACTCTACAGCATCCTCTCGCTTTACAGATATTCGGTAGTGAGGTTGGCCCGGTGCATCCGAAAGACTGTATTGACGAATGTGGGTATTATGTTCTCCCGGGATTTCCATCTTTAAGCTGATATATTGTCCGGGCTCGAATTCAGGCAACACCTGTCCATCCTGCGGCACCAGATAAAAGGACGTAATTTGGTCGCTTTCCTTAACCTTTTTCTGCACAACAAAGCTCTTAAAGTCTGACCAGCCTCCCTGCTGCTGTCCAGCCTCCTTGTACATTTCAGCTTCCACGTCTATAAATACATTAGCGATCACACCATAGGCCTCGGCCCATGCGGCAATGATCTCGTCTGTAGCCGCATCTCCCAGTACGTCCTTGATCGCAGCGAGCAGATATTTTCCGACGATAGGGTAATGCTCGGGCTTAATTCCCAAACTGCGATGCTTATGTGCAATCTGGCGTACCACCGGAAGAATTTCCTCCAGACGGTCAATGTGCTGTGCAGCCGCGTATACAGCATTGGCCAGCGCTCCCTGTTGACGTCCTTGCTTCTGATTCGCGTGATTGAATATATTGAGAAGCTCGGGATGGGCCTCAAACATCATCTGGTAAAAACGCTTGGTGATTGTAGTTCCGTGTACCTCCAAAACAGGTACAGTCGATTTGATCGTTGCAATGGTTTGCTCACTTAGCATCTTTGTATCCCTCTTCTCTCCAAAATAAGATAACAAAGGGTATTTCAATATATGTCCCATTTGTAACCCTCAATTTAAAGCAAGTATACCCACATAAAGTAACCGTTTATGTGATTCCAGTCACTTTAAATTTAAAATAATGTGAACGTGTCAATGACAAAACGCACAATTACAAACGCTTCCCACATAACTGACGAGCTTTCCCCAAAGTTTCAAATATCTATATACCTATTTTGTATGCAGTGATCAGATTTGTCCTTTCTCGTAACAACAGTTTCACCATGCTAAAGACTTCAATTTATTCCACTTGTAAACGCTTCCAATTAGGATAAAATCGAAGATGAGGTGCCGGACAAGCCATTCCGACCCATCCTATCCGTGTTAAAGGAGGCAGATGATATCGTGAAGTGGATCAACAGCAGCAAATGGTTAGCCGCATGGATTTGTATCCTATTCGCAGTGACCAGTGCGGGTCTTCAACCCGACACAGCACATGCCAATATAAGAGGCGTTACGCAAGCAACCTACGGGACCGAGGTAAACCAAGCGCTGAATGGCTTGGACGTCGCCAATGCTGAACTATCCCTGAGCGCAACAGCAAGCACAGCCATTACGAACGGAACGGATTGGAAAGACACCGCAGGTAACCCGATTCAGGCGAACAGCGGTAATATTCTAAAAGTAGGTTCTACTTATTATTGGTACGGCGAGCACGCCGAAAACTGGAAATTTGAAAAAGTGAACGTATATACCTCAACCGATTTGAAAAATTGGTCCTTCCGCAGCAGTATTCTCACCAAAGATTCCGCCCCTGAGCTGAATTCGAGCAAAATCGAGCGTCCCAAAGTTATCTACAACAAAACCACCGGAAAATATGTACTATGGGCGCACTATGAAAATGGCACGGACTACTCACTAGGTCGTGTAGCCGTCGCTACCAGCGATACACCCGACGGAAATTTTGCCTACCAAGGCAGCTTCCGCCCACTGAATTACGAGTCTCGTGATATGACGGTGTTCACGGATACGGACGGTAGCGGCTACCTTATTACAGCTTCCCGTAAAAATGGCGGTGCCAACGATACGATGGCGATCTTCAAGCTGACAGCCGATTATACAGGCGTGCAGTCGTTCGTTGGCTGGATTTTTGAAAATGGCTATCGCGAAGCTCCTGCTGTTGTGAAAAAGAACAATATCTACTACCTGTTCACCTCGCAGGCATCTGGCTGGTATCCGAATCAGGGTGCTTACGCAACCGCCAGTTCCATGACTGGAAGCTGGTCTGCTCTGTCACCCTTCGGTGATCCAGCGGCTTACGGCTCGCAAATCCATTCCATCGCCACGATTACAGGTAGCGCAGGAACCAGCTACATCTATATGGGCGATCGCTGGAATCCGCTCAATCTGAGCGACCACAAATTCATCTGGTTGCCACTAACTCTGAATGACTCCAACAAAACAGCAACCCTGAACTGGTACAGTAGCTGGGATCTGGATGCTGCGACAGGCACAGTAATCCTGCCGTCCCTTGTGAATCACGCACAGGGCAAAACAGCGACTGCTAGCTCAGCCGCATCCAGTTCTCCAGCTTCACTGGCGAACGACGGCAACGCCCAAACCTCGTGGAAGGCTGCCTCCGCATCCTGGCCCGCTTGGTGGCAGGTCGATTTAGGCAGTACCAAGACCATCAGCGAAGTGGATATTTCATGGTTTATGTACAAAGGATCTGAAGCGTATTACAAATATAAAATTGAATACAGCATGGATGGAGTTAACTACTCCACGATTGATCGTACAGGTAATACCACGTATGGTTTTACCAGTGACAAAGTCAATTTTCAAGCTCGCTACGTGCGAATCAACCTTGTAAATGCAGTGCTATTCAATAACCCGAACAACTGGTATACCCCGACGGTGCATGAAGTAAGATTGCTTGGCAATTAACTTTCACACTTGGAATATTGCCTTAATCCTTAAAAAAATATCGCACAGCTCTTGCGCAATGTTGTACCCATTTGCAGGAGCTGTGCAATTTGTGTTGAACCGCTATGTTCGAGTACCTCTCTTAGACTCCTGAAGTGTCCCATGCCGGGCAATGATAGTGAGTCGCAGATAATCAGATATCAAGCGCTGCATGATATCCTTGATATATTGCAGTCGTGATAGTAGATGCCTTAACGCAATCTCCGATTTGTGCAACATAAGGTGCACAATCAATTAACTCATCTACTACGTTTCTTCTTGGACGTTGTCCAAGCGCACAAATAACTGAAGTACCTGGAACAAAATGTTCTTCACCATTTTGATCAGCGCAAGCAACACCTTCTTGTGTAACACTCAGCCCTTTAAATCCTAAATGAACCTGAATGTTATTCTTTTCGATTTCTTTTAGCATAATCGGACGATGTCTAATATTAGCATCCGGAGCCAGCTCCGTTCTCATCTCTACCAGATGAACCGTCTTACCTTCCTGGGCAAGGTGAATTGCTGCTTCACAGCCTGCCAGACCGCCTCCCAATACGACTACGCTATCGCTGACCCTATCCTTCTCCAGATAGTAGTTATTAACAATGACTACGTTATCACCATTCAATCCAGGAATTGGAGGAACAATTGCTGCGGAACCAGCTGCGATAATTAACGCATCAGCATTTTCTTTCTCTGCATACTCTTTAGTAACAGGTGTATTCAAACGGATCTCAACGCCAGCGTCTTTAGCCAGCTTTCCGAGAGTAACACCTAATTCATACATCTCATATTTAAAAGGAATCGCCTGCTCTCCCCTCAAAATACCGCCTATCTCGTCAGCCTTCTCACATAGAATAACTTTATGTCCGCGTTTGGCTGCAGTAAGAGCTGCATAAAGCCCGCCTGGGCCTCCACCGGCTACTAAAACCTTGCGTGGATTAGGGGAAGGGTAAATTTCTGTTCCATCCATCTCACGACCAATTAATGGGTTAACTGTACAGCGTCTTGTGGATGTTTCTGCACGTTCTGCCATACAGGTGAAGCATCTCAGACATTTAATAATGTCCTCGTCGCGGTTGCTCATCACCTTTCTTGGAAGCTCTGGATCAGCAAGCAGTGCGCGAGCCATTTCAACAACATCCGCCTGACCGCTGGCAATGATTTCTTCCATTTGTGCCGGGTCATTTAATCCGCCGACCGTTGCAACCGGAACACTTACATGCTTCTTAATCTCTGCTGCAAGATAAACATTACTTCCATGAGGCAAGAACATCGAAGGGTGTGTGATACCAAATCCTGTCTGATAGGTTCCTGCAGATACATGAAGCAAGTCGACTCTTGATTCGATTAATTTAGCAATTTCTATACCTTCTGTCAGACCATAGCCGCCTTCAAATAACTCTGAGCCACTCATTCTAAACTCGATTGGGAAGCCAGAACCCACAGCTTTACGAACACAGTCAAGAACCTCCTGTGCAAAACGCACCCTGTTTTCCAAAGATCCGCCATACTTGTCTGTTCTGCGGTTGAAATAAGGAGAAAAAAACTGATTAATTAACCATCCATGTCCGCCATGAACCATAATCATTTCGTAACCTGCTCTCTTGGCCAGTCCAGCACATCTACCATAAGCTGCTACAATGTCAGCAATTAGTTCTTGCGTAAGTTCCTTTACTTCTCTGCCGTCTGGACGTACTCCTGGACTGGGTCCCCACTGAGCAAGTCCTTGTTTCTTATTTTTGTCAGTCAGATAAGTTCCTGCATACTGTCCAGAATGAGACAATTCCACACTGGCAATTGCCCCGTGACGGCGAATAGCGTCTGCAGTATAGGTAAAACTAGCAAGAGAATCTACTGTCCCCAGATCCAGATGGTACATATGGGAAGCTTCCGTCTCAGGATGAACCACGACTTCGCTGACCGTAACTGACGCAGCACCGCCTTTTGCTCTTAATTCATAAAAAGCTGTAGATTTCGGTCCAATAGTGCAGTCAGCTGTAATATCTGTACCTCCCATAGGAGAGCCAAACATTCTATTTCTGAAAGTCACATTTCCAATTGTAATTGGTTTACATAGATTGGGATATTTTCTTTGCATGATCTCATGCTCCTTATCTGTATTTATTGCTATGGGTTAATTGATAGCTTTCTGATTCATATCCACAGCCATCTTCTGATTTTTTCGGGTAGTGAACTTATATACAAATGTTAGGACAAGTCCGGTTATGCCAAGTACGGCCGCAATGACAAAGGCTCTCTGATAGCTACTGTCTGTGCTGTAAACATGACTCATAATCGATGGGCCAAAGTATCCTGCTGTTGCAAATCCAATAAACATAATTCCATAATTCACACTATTATTTCTCACACCAAACTGATCGGCAGTAAATCCAGGAAATACCCCCATCAGTGCACCAAAACATAAACCAATAACTGAAATACCAATATAGAATGTCAACACACTACCTTCGCCTGAAAAATAAAGCAATGTGAGCCCTATGACCGAAAAGACAGAAGAAAAAGCCAGGGTATTGATTCGACCGATTTTGTCCGAAATATAGCCTGCAACGATTCGTCCGCCCGTGTTAAACAATGCCAATACGGAAACAACTGTCGTAGCGGCTGCCGCAGACATACCAATCATTTTCTGAGCTATAGGAGAAGCTTGTGATGTACACATGAGTCCGGCAAAAGCACCACACATTAATAACAAGATCATGATATAAAACAGAGGGCTTGAGAGCATGCCTTTCCAGTCTTTGTCGTTCTGAATAGAACGGCCAACATTTACAGTCTTGGGTGTCCATCCTGCAGGAACAAAGTCAGATGGACATTTCTCAATGAAGAAAGAAGCAGCACATACAATAATAAGAAATGCTATACCGATGATAATGAATGCTGATGTCACACCAGACCTACTGATTAAACTATTGGCAATAGGAGGTATAATAACTGAGCTTATTCCATAAGCAGCCGTTGTTATACCGCCAACTAATCCTCTTTTGTCAGGGAAAAACTTAATAGAGTTGCTAATTGTGCATCCGTAAACCATTCCCGTTCCTAGGCCGAGTACGATACCGTAAGCCAATACCAGGTAACCTACAGATGTTGCAAATCCTGATAAAATCATACCGCCTCCAAATAGCAAGCCCCCTACAAAGATCACTTTCTTGGGCCCGAATCGATCATTAATCCAGCCACCTGAAATCATCGTGATAGGACCTACCGAATTTGTAATCGTAAATGCAATAGCCAAATTCCCCGGTGTTAAACTAAGTCCTGTGACGCTGCTCAAATATTCTGCCATTGGGGCAGAAAATACACTCCACGCGTAAATTGATCCAATACACAGATTAATAAAACAGCTTGCAATCAGAATAATCCATCTCTTTTTTGTAAGTTCCACTGAGATCTTCTTCTCCCTCGTCGTTGTATTGTGAAATCATTCACATATTTCGAAATAATATTAACACGTGCTTTGTAATATATCAACAGGAACATGTATGTAGTTATATGTTTTATTAAATATGTTTTCAATAATATATCAATCTTATTGTGGACTCGCTAAATATGTTATACTTAACCAATAAACGACGAAAATGTTAGGAAGAGTGCCTTATGAGAACTTTAAAATATGCCATTCTGGGCTTGTTAAATAAAGAACCTATGACTGGTTATGATATAGGTAAAGAATTCAGTAAAGATTTAGGCGAATTTTGGACTGCAAAGCATAGTCAGATCTATCCAGAATTAAAAAAACTGCTTAATGAGGGACTTATCGTCTACGAGATCCAAATTAGCGGAGAAATTTTAGAAAAAAAATTGTATTCGATTACGGAGAATGGCAAAGAAGATTTTTTACAATGGCTAAAAAAAGCAGAGCCTATTGAACCCACTCCCAAAGATGTGTTTAGGCTGAGAATGTATTTTTCTAATCATCTGGATATAACAACCCGATTATATTTGTTGGAACATCAGCTGCTTCAACATCAAGATAGGCTGGAACATTTACGCAAAAATAAAGAACGTTATGAAACTATTCCTCCTCTTGATAGTGATAATTTTGGCGATTATCTTGTATTAGATGGTGCTATTTTACGCGAAACTATAACCATACAATGGATAGAAAGTTTTATTGCTTATTGTAAAAAATAAAGCATCTCATTTTCCCTTAAACTTATTGTAAACACAAAAAAGCATAAGGATTCGAGAATATGTAGCTCGAACCCTTATGCTTATTTTTTTACTAATCAACGCATTCGATTCACTGTGGTAAACACAAATTTATCGTACCGATGCCGCGAGAACGAGTATTCAAATGGTATACCTGTATCCAGATAACCCACCTGCTCAATTTCCAAGATTGGATCATCCGCTGCGCAGTCCAAATGCTCACGATCCAGTTCCGTCGACTTGGATGCCCGGATGGTACGGTGTGAACCGACAATATTAAGTCCCAGCTCCTCCTTAATATGTTTGTACACCGAGCCGTACAGCACCTCCTCTGTAATACCGCTGATCAGCTTCGTGGGCATGTATGTGCGCTCGATAACGTAGGGCTCACCCTCCACGACACGCAGACGGATCACATGATATACAGGAGAATTGGCATCAATAAATAGATGGGTCGCTACCTCTTCGGATGGAAATTGAACGTCAAAGGCGACGATTTTATTTTTGATCTCTTTCCCGCGCAGTACGTTGGTTAACCCCAGCATTTCATTTACGACAACGTTAACAGGGCCATTGTGAACTGATTTGACGATAAAGGTTCCGTGTCCTCTTTTACGATTCAGCAACCCATCCATCACCAATGTGTCCAATGCCCGCTTAATCGTCATCCGACTTACACGAAACTCTTTTGCCAGTGAGATCTCATCGGGAATCGGATCATCACTGCTATAGGTCTTATTCATAATCCGCTCTTTGACCTCTTGTGCAATCCGCTCGTATTTGTTCATCTGTCTACCACCTGTACTAAAAATTGTTTTATGTCAGCATTTTACCAAAACATCGGTAGCGCTGGTTCCTTTTGTTCTGCAGGCGGGACGTTAAGGTATTACGGTATAAGTAAGTATACCGAACATTATACTTTCTCACCAGCGGCGTACAGCACAGTTCTTTGACGATGATGAAGAAAAAAAGGCGGTCCAGAGGACCACCTTAGAATCCGTTATTCTCGATCACCTGTTTGAACCAGTGCCCACTCTGTTTAACGGATCTCTTGCCACCGTCCTGAAGATCGACAGACACAAAACCATAGCGATTCTTATAAGCATTCGTCCAGGACCAATTGTCCATAAACGTCCATAAGTGATAGCCCTTCACATTGGAGCCTTCTGAGATCGCTCGTTGGACCCATTTGAGATGCTCACGGATAAAATCGATGCGATAGTCATCGCGGATCATGCCCTGTTCATCTCTGAACTTTTCTTCACCTTGAACGCCCATTCCGTTTTCCGAAATGAAGCATTCAATGTTGCCATAATTTTCTCTGACATTGGTCAGAATGTCGTAAATGCCTTTCTCATAAATCTCCCAGCCCCGCATTTCATTCATCTTGCGACCAGGCATGACGTAATAATCGAAGAAACGTTCCGGCACAAAAGGCGCATCCGGGTTCGGCAGACTTTCGCGAGCCTTAACTCTGCGTGGCTGATAATAGTTAATCCCCAGCAGGTCCACAGTGCCCTGGCGTATGATCTCCCGATCTCCGTCTTCCATGCTTGGTACATATCCCTCTTGGCGTAACAGCTCCACGAGCAAAGGATTGAATTCTCCCGTCACAGATGGGTCTAAAAAGGAACGGTTAAAGAACGCATCGCATATTTCAGCAGCCTGCACGTCTGCCGGATGCTGACTACGCGGATAAGTTGGCGTCAGGTTCAAAATAATTCCGATTTTGCCCTTATAACCGCCTTCTCTGTAAGCCTTAATAGCACTGGCGCTCGATAACAGGGTATGATATCCCACCTGTACGGCTTTACCGAAATCCACTTCATTCGGATAGTGGAAATCGTATAGATAGCCGCCTTCCACCGGGACAATCGGCTCGTTATGTGTAAACCATTTGGCTACACGATCCCCGAATAGCTCAAAGCAAGTGTTAGCGTAATCCACGTAAGCTTCGACCGTCTCCCGGTTCACCCAGCCTCCATTTTCCTGTAAAGCCATCGGCAAATCAAAATGATACAAATTCACAAACGGCTCAATACCCGCCTGATGCAACTCTTCAATGACGGCATTATAGAATTGAACCGCCTGCTGGTTTATTGCACCTTTCCCTGCCGGAAACAGACGCGACCAGGAAATAGAGAACCGGAAAGAGTTGTGACCAAGCTCTTTCATGAGTGCAATATCTTCTTTGTAACGGGTATAGAAACGGGACGTTTCGCCAGGTCCAACCCCGTCATAAAAACGGTTCGGCTCCTGCTCAAACCAATAATCCCAAATGTTCGGTCCTTTGCCGTCTCCCTCCACGGTTCCTTCTGTTTGGGTAGCCGAAGCCGATGAGCCCCACCAGAAGTCGGATGGAAAACGGTATTGAATGGTTTGCTGCTCTGTATCTTTCATTTCGGTATGATTCACAGCTCTACTCCTCTCTCTTTTGCAATGAATAAGCTGCTAATCTAGCAGCTTATCCACATTACATTCCAACAGTTTGATCCTTACCAGCAATGGCTGCTTGGCTAAGCTCCTCTTCCTGCTCTTTACGAACGTTCATCCGGTCAATAATTTTCAGGAACGGGAACCAGATGACAAAGACGACAGCCATATTAAACAACTGCAGCACGCCACCCATCAGGGAGCCCGTAGCCATCATTCCACTAAAGAACAACGGCATCGTCCAAGGAACCTGTATTCCGTTTGGCGGCGGCACAATCCCGGTGGTCATGGCAAAGTAAGTAATCAGCGTAACGATCATTGGAGAAATAACCCATGGAACAAAAATAAGCGGATTCATCACAATCGGCAGACCGAATATGACGGGTTCGTTGACATTAAACAGACCCGGTCCAAGGGCCAGCTTACTGACCTGCTTCAATTGCTTACTCTTCAGGAAGATCAGAATCGAAAGCACGACAGCCAGTGTCATACCTGTACCACCGATACCTACGGTGTAAATATCCACAAACTGCTTGGTGATGATATGCGGCAGTTCTGCTCCTTTGGAGTACGCTTCATAGTTTTCAAGTGCCAGCGTATTCCAGATTGGGTCCATAACCGAGTTAATAATAATTTGACCATGAAGCCCAAAGAACCATAAAAGCTGAACAAAGAAAATAGCAATCAATGTAGGTATAATGCCACTGCCCAAATGCACCAGAGGTGCCTGTACAGCATGATAAATCAGATCATGCAGGTTATTATGAAGGGTCAGTGTAACTACAACATTAATGATCAAAAATATGCCCAATGTAATACATGCCGGAAGCAAAGCGGCAAATGATTTGGCAACTGCCGGCGGAACGCCTGGAGGCATTTTAATGACAAAATTTCGTTGCGTCACCTTTCGGTATATCTCTGCCGCAATAAAAGCGACGATCATACCAAGGAACATGCCTTTGGCACCAATCCGATCAACCGGAATGACACCAGCAATCGTGGCACCGCTTTCTTGTGTCAGCACAAACGGGGTGAGCATCAAGAAACTAGCCAACGCAATCATGCCGCCAAATATGGGCTCGACCTTATAACTTCGAGATAGGTAATACCCAATCCCGACGATTACAAATAAGGTCATGATATTCAATGTGGCATTAGGCGCAATGTTCAGCAGACTGCTAAAAGTCGCATAATTGCCGTCGCCCATCCACCCTTTTAGAAACGGCAGATTGATAATAACGACGATAATGGAGCCAAAAACCGTTAATGGAAATGACAGCATAAATGCATCACGCAGTACAGTAAGATAGCGGTTGTTGTTCAGTTTACCGGCAATAGGTATCAGTATCCGGCTTAATTTTTCAAACAAAGCCTATTCCTCCCCGCGAAGTGACTTGCATCAATAGGGTTGCAAGCTTTTCATGTCCCAAATTTCACATACTTATATGTTTCGTTATAAATTTCTGGATTTGAACAGCTCCAGCAATTCTAGAACCAGATCCTTCATGGTAACCGTGGACATCAGATGATCCTCGGCATGCATTAGAAGGAGCGAGAAAGGAGTTTGGGTACCTCCCGCTTCCTTCTTAACCATTTGAAAATGGATATCATGCGCAGCACGTAAATCCTGCTTGGCTTGTTTGAGCAGTTCGTCCGCACCTTCTACATTCTCATTTCGGTACTCGGTCAGCGCCTGAATTACTTTACTGCGAGCGCTTCCACTATGAAGAATAAGTTGGAAACTAATTTGCTCTTCCGTCAGTTCAGCTATATTGACTTTATCCATTTTTGCGTTCCACCAGCTTCACGGCCTGTTCATAGGCTTTCTTACCGTCAACCATTCCGTAGGCCATCATGTCGATCACTTCTACATGAATACCATATGGAGCAGCTTCCTTTTCCAGTTGTCCTTTCAGAAAGCTCATTTGTGGGCCAATCAATACCGCGTCAGCCTTAGCCATGTCCTCTGCCGCCTGATCTTGACCTACTGCCCAAATTTCAGCCTCGTCCCCAATGGACTTAGCATATTCCTGCATCTTAGTAACTAGCAAACTTGTAGACATACCTGAGCTGCAAGCCAGTAAAATTTTCTTCATGATTATTCCTTCCCTTCAAGGTCTGATTGGATGTTAAGTACTAGAAAACGTTTACAGCGTAATTATAAATCCAGTCTTTTGATTTGTCTATACATTTAATTTATATGTATAGACTTTTTTTAAAATGACACTGTTTCTTCACTTTTTTTCTTGAAAATGAACGTGATCTCTTATCTTTAATCTCTCAATAGTAATCGATTTTCACTATAAGAGGTTCTGCCAAATGATATGTTATTCGATTCTGTAAAATGCTAACATGAGCTTACGGAGTAACTTGATAGCCCCTCCGTAGCCAAAGAATAGCTGGGGTGAGAAGAGATGAGTAGAGATGAGAATAGCAAGTGTCATACTTGGAAGCAGGGCTTTCTCATGTGCTGAAAATTAGAAAAATTTAGAATATCAAGAAACATTCCTACATTTTTATCGTCTATATTATGGAAGACCTTACGTATGAGGGTAAGATTTTTCGAAGCCTGAAGTTAAAAAGTCAACTCACAAAGGAGCTTATGCATGTTAAAAAAGTTAGGATTAGCTGCATTGATTCTGGTTACTAGCCTCTCCGTTATTGGAACAGGCTGGGCCGCATCCAGCACAACAACCATTGAAGTTTCTAAAACTGCTCTGGATTACAACGTTGCTCGCCCGCTGAGCGATGGTGCTTTTCATGATGGCTTATTAGCCGCTGAAACATCTGCTGGAAACCTCGTGTATTACAATTCCAAAGGAGAGAAAGCTTTCTCACTTCCCGCCGAGCTTAAACCCATTGGTGATTTTCATGAGCAGCGAGCCGTAGTCAAAAATACAAAAACCAATCTCTATGGATACATTAACACCAAAGGGGCACTGGTCATCCCTTGCCAATATACCGAAGCCAATTTCTTTTCTGAAGGAAAAGCAAAGGTAACCATAGCAGACACCAAAGAAAATGCAATTATAGATCGAACGGGAAAAATTCTTTCTCATTTTAAAGAAAATGGGGAGTCAGAATATGTATTTACAGACGGTCTGGCCCTCGCCTACGCCCCTAACACCGGCAAGATCGGTTTTGTGAATGCCTCTGGTCAACTAGCGATTCCTTATAAATATAAATACAGTCGTGGTTTCTCGGATGGCTTGGCTATTGTTCAGAATAGCAAAGGGCTATACGGGTACATCAATACAGCAGGGAAAGAAGTCATTCCTCCTCAATATAAATCCGGTGGAGACTTCTCGGAAGGATTGGCTCCAGTCCAAAATGCCAAGGGAAAATGGGGATTCATCAATAAACTGGGAAAAGTCGCGATTCCCTTTAAATTTACGGATGCCCAGGATTTTAGTGAAGGCTTGGCGAGTGTGAAAAATGCAAAAAACGAAGTCGGATTTATTGATAAAAACGGAACGCTAGTCATTAAATATCAACAAAAATATGATGTTACTACTCCGTTCAAAGAAGGCCTTGCTTTAGTCGGTAAACAAACACAATCATCCGTCTCAGACGGCAAATTCGGTTACATCAATCGTCAGGGACAACTGCTGACTAAACTTGAGTACAGAGTGGAATCCTCCTCCTTCTCCAATGGCTATGCTGTTGCTTTTATCAAGCCAGGCAAAGCGTTCATTGTATCTAAACATTCTGTTTCGAAATAAAAAAACGACCCTGGAGGCAGATCGAATGGATCTGCTTCCAGGGTCATTAGATTGCCGATATCTCGAATCCAATTAGTCGTGTGTGTAGAATTTCACTCCAGGCAAATCTGCTGCCACCCACGAGTAGTTAATAGTGTTACTGTTATAATTTTTTGTCCCCGCCTGAGCAACCTGTACCTCTTTCAAAATCGTAATCGATGAACCCTTTGGTCTGACAACGACTACATGACCATGACCATCCGCTTTTTTGATACCGATGGTAGGATACCCTAGATTTGCTCTTTTTTGAGCATCCTGAAAGGTTACAGAGTCCCAGCCCGGCGCCTTTTTATTCAGTAAAGCATCAGCCATTTGATTGGCTAAGCCACTTGGCAGGGAAGCCGACATCGCAGACATCACATCTTGTGCAAAAATATTACACTTCGTTCCACCTACTGGCGAATACTTTTTGTTCGTTTCTACCTTAAAACCGTCAATTACAGACGCGTAAGTACTTGCACTTCTAGCCATTGAAATTCCCCCTGAATATAAGCTGTAGAGGAAATGACGGAGTCGCTTGAACATCTGAATGGCTCCACATTCATTGATGTTGGCCTCAATTCCCTCTCAACTATTAGGGTGAATTCCGGCTTACTTTAACAACGTAATACTACAAAAAATTAACTTCATTCTCACAACTGAAGGCTTTCTTCACTGATTACGGTTGGAACGATAAGCTCAGGAGGAGTCGTAGGCTTAGCTTGTGTTAAATAGTCTGCTGCCCCCATCATCAGAGCGATGCCGATAAATAGCACGACCCAATTACGATTCTTTTTCATCATCTGTACCTCTCATTCTTCACTGCGCCCGTTCAGCCACTTGAACCAATGGAGCAGATGACTGAATCGGTATTCATGCTGCAAAGCATACGTCCATACTTCAGGCTCTTCACCAGGCTCCTTCCAGACGAGCATGGAAAAGTGACCCTCTTCCTCGCTCGCAACCGACAGCAGCGAAAGACGATCATCCCCGAATCGGTATGGAGCCGATTCCACCCAGTAATTCCGCATATCGCTGATCCAGCTGCGGAACTGCTCTGTACCTGCGATCCGCAGCACTTCATCTGGTAGGAGCAGATGCTCGTCGATGTCCTTCCAATCCCCCGCATATCGGTACCGCGCTGCCAACATTGGACTGAGCGGTCGGGTTTTGCCGGGGGCCAACGTAGGCATATAGGCGACGGGAACGACCGGACCAATACTCTGGATAGCATAAGACTGGCATTCCTCCTCACTCATTCCGTAGGACATAGCCTCCGCGAGAAAATGGTTTCGTCTTACCCCAAACTGATGCTGATACTGTGACATTTCATCCTGTAGCTCCAATACCATACCCTGTACCGTCTCTGTTCCGATCATTCCCAAACACCTCTCATTCCAAAATATAGTCGTGCAATTCCCGTTGCGCTCGATACTTTGCCCAATTGAATTCAGGCCAAGCCGATTCTTCTCTCGTCATGCTCGTCAAACGGGCTTGTAAAAACTCATCTAGTGATCCATGTTCCTTACGACTAAAGTCAATCAGCAGCGGAATCGCGTCTGCCGATAGCTCACTCAAATATTCCTTATCTATCACCGATGTCGTACGATACCGTTCGAGATTATTTTCAGCAATCCGTATATCAATGCCCACATAGTTCACGACGACATAGGCGACCAGAGCGAGTACAATATAATATTTCGCCAACGGCAGTTGACGGAAATGAATGCGCACAGCTGCAATAAGCAGTAGCAAGCCCAGAAAAATCATAAACGCGTGTACCAAATAGCGGGTGTACGTATAGCCGTATGCTTCTTCGTACATAACCAGCCGGGTATATCCCGAGTACAGCATCACACCCGAACAACCCACGAGTATGTACAGCAGGCCGCTGTTCATTTTTTGCACTATACCTGAGCCAAATTCAGTCCACTTCAATACACTGATCATCAGCACAAAGTTGATACCTGTTACCATAACCAGCTCCCCGAATCCTCTTCTCGCATATTCAGCATACGAGGTTCCTTCGGGCAGAGCACCTTCCCATGCACCAAACAGATATCCGAACTGCAACACAACGAACACAACATACACCAAATTCATGACAATCAGCACCGTAGCGGTAATTACAGGATCAAACTTGATCGCGACCGGCTCGTGGTAAGGCACCGTTGGTCGGTCAATCATCACTGAAGAATGACCATCGTACTCGGTGGTTGGACCATTCGTGCGCTCATTTAACCCGTGCCATGATTGAGTCTCTCTTTGCGTATTACGCGGAGCAGGCTGTACAAATCCCCACAAGTAGCAGAAGAAACAGAAGGTGAAAAAGCAGGTCCAGATCAGCCGCAGCATGCCACTCCCAAAGGACAGTGTGCCGATCCAATCGGGTATACCAGATAACAGCTTTTCGAACATCCCATCTGCCGAAGCCAGCAAAGATATGATGATGAACAGTAGCGGCAAGGCAATAAGCAAACCGATTATCACTTTGCCCAATACACGCTTACGCTCATCCTTCACATTCCGAAGGGCTACTGTCTTAACCATCCGAAACGGGGTCACGATATGACGAAAGTTTTGATAAAACCAATGGCTTAACGCCTGACCAATAATACCGGGTTCCGACCAGCCATGCCTTTTCTCCCCAAACAGCAGCACCATATGTACGCTAATCAGAGCAGATATCGCCAGCGCATTTAACACATATAGGACCGGATTATTGAACAGCGCATATGTCAATGCCAGCATGAAAATGATCACAAACAGTAAACGCCCTATCCATGATCCTAACTGGAAACGATCTCGATTAAAGGCATACATATAGGCGTAAAACACAATAACAAAAATTGGCATAGACACGCCCAGCCCATGTCCGTAAAACAGATATTGATGAACCAGCGCCAACACAATTGCGCCAGCAAAGGCGGACAGAAACGACGTTTTCGGCAAAGACGTTCCATTCATCTTGTCATGCATGGTAAATACCTCCACAAATATGCTTTATAACCCTTATTGTAGATGATAAAATAAGAAGATAAAGAGAAATTAATTCAAACAAAATTTCCTATTTTATAAAAGTGGCTACGCTTTTAATCAAATATAGGGGAAACGGAGCAACCTTGAATGAAACTCCATGCCCAATTTTTACGGCTTCACTCACACGCAGCTGACGACAAGGACGAAAACCATACCATAGAGACGACGCTGGATGAGCTGGCGGCTATTTTTGACTGTACTCACCGCAACGCCTTGATGATCATTCAGAAAATGGAGCAGCACGACTGGATACAATGGACTCCCCGCCGAGGCAGAGGCCGCCGCTCCAGTCTGCGCTTCCTCATTCAGCCGGAAGACATTGCCGTGCAATCCATGATGCAAGCCATAGACCGCCATGATATCAAACGCGCGCTGGATGAGATCCGAGTTCATTCACGCTCCTCCACCATGCAGGAGCATTTGCAAGGCTGGCTGCTAAATTATTTTGGGCATCACGCGGAGGTGCGCAGTGATCAGCAGCAGATCGACACGCTGCGTCTGCCTATTCGCCAGCAACTCTATACGCTGGACCCGTTGTACTTGAACTGGCTCGCCGAGTCCTTCGTATCCAGCCACGTCTTTGATGGCCTGGCCCGCCGGGCGAACGAAAGCGGTGAGATTTTGCCGGGATTGGCGCACGCTTGGGAGGTGGACGCCACTCGTACACAGTGGACCTTTTTCCTACGTAAAGAAGTGCTGTTTCATAACGGAAAAATACTGACCGCTGAAGACGTCGTCTATACCTTTGAGCGACTGAGTCGGGCGCCGGGAAGGCGACTTTATCATTTTATCGTCCGGCAAATTCAGCACGTCCAGGCGTTGAGCCCGACGATGGTACGCTTCGTACTAAAAGAGCCGAACGAGCTATTTCTATCCTTCCTGTGTACCAGCCGGGCTGCGATTGTGCCGCGTGAGCTTAATCAGGTGGGTGAGGCCGCCTTTGGCATCCGCCCTATCGGTACAGGGGCATTCAAAGTCACGGAAATGAACGAAAGCCTGTGTACACTGGAGGCTTTCGCACCTTATTTTCAAGGCCGGGCTCATCTGGACCGAGTGGAAATTGTCCAACTCCCGTGGGCGACTAAGCTGGAATCGTCGGATACGGAAGACACCGCTTCTTCTTTTCACATTATCCATAATCCCGTATCAGCGGGAGATACGGATACCGCATGGAGCCAGATTCACTCGGCGGCTTCGGTACGCAAATTTATCACATGTAATACACACAAGGATGGACCGTTGCGCAACCCAGAAATACGTGCCCGCATTGTAGCATGTCTGGATCATCGCTCCCTTCCTCCAGCAGTGGATTCATCTAACGATTCTTATGAACCACTGGCGGCACTACAAATTGCTACCATTCCCGAGTATAAAGCGGACGCAGACCGGGTTGCGGCTCAGCTCGAATCCTGTGGGTATACCTGTAACATCGTGGCCGCATCTATGAATGAATTCAAAAGCTCATCTATCCGTATGGAGTCAGACTTAATCATCTTTTCTCTCTTTCGTGACCGTGATGAGCAATTACGCCTGTTTGACTTGTATCTCAATGTATCTGGGCATGTGGAGCCTCATAGCCGTGTGGATATCGAAAGACTGCTGCGTGAAATTGCACGGGAGGCCGATCATACTGTTAGGGCGCAGCAATTTGAACATATCGAAACTCGGCTCATGGATGAGCACCAGCTGCATATTTTATATGAAAAGCCCGTTCAGACGGCCTATCTTCCTTCTGTGCGCGGTGTATCTTTTAACAGTCAGGGCTGGGTGGATCTGCGTCATGTCTGGTTTCCGCCTGCTCAACTTCCAACTCCCCACTCTTGACGGCAAAAGTGCTCCTTCAAATGCACTTCCACATCAAAAAAAGGTATCCTCTTCTTCATAAGAGGATACCTTTTGGGTTACGACAATCTAGACCTTTTCAGGTAGATGTATCAAGGGATGAAAAAGCCCATCCCCCCAGCCCATGGCTGTGGACGTCGCTAGGATCTTCCATAGGGGGGGGAACGGGTGAAAAATTCAATAGGACAAAAACATTAAATGCGAGCAGAGAAAAAACGATCTTTTTTATCATGGATGTACTCTACCTCTCCAAGTAAGTTTTTATATTCCTCTTTGTCCTCAGAAGTGGCAGTATGCCGAAACTTTTCAAATAATCCTACACATTTGATTGTGACAGGATTACCATTCAGCACGACGGAATAGGAAAGGCTCTCGAGCAGGAATTTCATACCTTTGGAATAACGATGTTTGTTGAGATCATAACAAGCCATCTCTGCCAAAAATCGTGCATAGAGATCTGCTGACATTTGCTCCGTATAGGTCCCTACCTTGACATGCTGATCTGCAAATGCCTCAATTTGTTTTTCAAAGCGCTGCAGTACATGATCTACATTAAAATCATAACGGTTGGCCGCTACCATAATTTTATGTAGCCCCACCAGAATTTCACCTTCGTTTTTTTCCAAATAATCTACATACTGTGGAATCACATCCAGGCTGCCGGACATCAATTGATATAAATACCCGTTGGCCTCAGCCCAGTTGCTACAAAGGGCCTTCAAACGCTGAGCTTCTTCCGTATCCTCTTGCACCCAGCTCAAATCAGAGTATAGGGATACAAATTCCAGCGCCTTCTGATAATCCCCGCGCTCATCCCACACCCCGGCGCGCAGCACATAAGAGTATACAATATACATAAACAAAGGACCCTTAGGTTCCTTGCCACGCTCCGATCTTCTGGTATTTCCGTATTTTTGCTCGTATTGTACCTTGGCTTTTTGAGCCATTTTTTCAGCAAACCATTCTACTTTATCCCAACGCCGCAAGGAGGCATAGGTATTGGCCAAGTCTCTTAAGGCATCCAGTTGGTCTGCTTCACCCAGTCGGTCCACAAAGCTTTCGAAATGTGTGGCTGCCCATAAGTTTTCGTCCTGGTCATCGCCAACGGCAATCGTAAATAAACGGTATTGGCAGAGCGCCAGACGCTCTGAATGTTGGTACTTTTCACTTTCCGAAACATTTTTATAAATAATTGCCGCAGCCTCGAACTTACCTTCACTGAATAATTCTTCTGCTGTCTCAAACAAAGCTGGGGCGTATATGAGATAGTCCATCATAAACTCCACGACTTGCTTAATACAATCCAGTTTGTTCAGCTCTGCACAGCGATGCAAAAAGGGGCGAACCCGTCGCCAATTCGGTGCCGTATTCCGTATAAATTCATCAATGTATAACTCATAGAGGCTCCCTTCTTCAAGCCCCATGCCTGCACCAATCCGATCCAACAGCAGCATCGCAATCGGACGATTACCGTTAATAATGGCACTGATCGTCCCTGCATTAATACCTGTGTTCTCCCCAAACTTACTAATCGTAATTCCTTCTCGTCTGATGTACTGCTCCAGCTCTGCGCGAATTGTGGTTGTTTCCTTCAAATCAGGCACCCCCAGGGATTACTTGCATGATTACAATACAAAAAAAGAAAATTCCCGTGAATATTCCCTTAATTATACAAAAGAAAGCCCACTTAGCCAACCGCTCAAGTAAATTTATATCAAAAAATTCAATAATTCTCCGAATTGCCGTATACTACGGGGAGGTGAGCCGAACAGCTACACCCAATCGGTACGCAGGAAAGGATACGACAAATGGACAACACCCCTACAACAGAACAAGAGATTGCACAATGGATGGTCGCGCAGATCCGTGAAGTGGGCACCCTGAAACAAGAAGATGCAATTGCATATGTACGCTCTGAGTATGGAGAGCAGTATGTGTTTATAAGCGAGCATGGTCATGTATCTCTGGAAAAAGAAATCAAAAAAGCATTCCGCAAGCTTCATGGTGGTAGAATTGCCTGGGATCGTGACGGATTTCTCTGGGCCTGGACTTAACAAGCAAAAGCATCTGCCCTAGGCAGGTGTTTTTTTAATCATTTATCCATATATCCTCTGGAGTCGGTTAATTTCTTCCTTCACAAACTGTCGGAGTACTGCAGGCTCCAAAACTTCAACCCTACCGATCCAATCCATAGCATCGCGACAAGCCGCTTCATAACTATACATGTTGACCTTTAGAATGAAATGACTGCCTTCCTGTACAGACTGGATGATTTCCATTCTTTTCGCTATAATTCCCGCTTGCTTCTTATTCGTTCGGATCAGAACGGGATAGTATTCTTTCTCTGTACAAAGCTGCTTAAACGCGGTTTCTTGCCTCATCCAATGATGTTCCAGCGAAAAATCGACCGGAACCTCAAACACTTTCGCAGACGGCTGAACCTCCTTGATTCGCTCACATTTAAAGGTCCGAATCTCCTGCCCAACTTCACAGAAGGCAATGAGATACCAATCTCCTTTTTTCACCACAAGTCCATAGGGATGCACATGACGGGAAGAACAGATTCCGTCAGCCTTCTCATATTGAATGGTTATTTTATGGGACCCCCACACTGCAGCTCTCACGGCCTCAAGACAAGGAATGGCTATACGTTCCGTCCACCACGGCGTATCATCAAAATAAAACCGTGCTTTGGCTTTCTTAATATCGGACTGATACGGGTCTGGCATCGTCTGTTCCAGTTTGAGCAGAGCATTCTTTAACTTCAAACCCGATTCGGTGGGCCCGCCTGTATAAATGCCCATCCCTGTTAAATACAACTGAATGACATCCCCGCCATTCAACTGTTTCAGGTTCGCCGTATAACCCTCCATTAAATAAATTCCGCCCTTCGGTCCGGATGCGGTAACAATCGGAACGCCGGCTTCAGCCAGGAGGTCGATATCCCTGTAAATGGAGCGTACAGAGGTTTCCAGTGCCAACGCCAATTCCTTGGCCTTCATTCTCCCTCTAGATTCGATACATAATAAAATCGCGATTAAACGATGCAGTCTCACAATCATACCTCCACAATAGATGGTTAACCCGAATTGAAAAGATGATGCAAAGATTGTTGACACCCTGTTGGCAGCAATAGGTGTGTATCATAGAAGTAAAGGGGTGTAATGGATGATGAATATTGGAATATTGGGGACGGGATTCGGCGCATATCATGCCTCATTGTTAAACAACCATCCCAAGGTAAACAGAATCATGGTATTTGGAAGGAACGAAACCAAGCTGCAAAAGCTGAAAGAGGAGCTAAACGTAGAAGTCACACAAAATATAGAGGATATTCTGCTGGATCCAGACGTGGATATCGTCGATCTATGCCTGCCCTCCCACCTGCATAGGTCATATGCTGTGGATGCGCTAAAGCACGGTAAGCATGTATTTTGTGAAACACCCGTTTGCTTTAATCTCGAAGACGCTCTTCTTATGCAACAAGCTGCGGAGCAATATGGCAAAAAGATTCTGGTCAACCAGTTCATTAAGTTTGATCCCGCCTATACCTATCTGTATGAGGCATACCGCCAACAGAAGTACGGAAAGCTTATCTCCTTATCTTTGAAAAGAGAAACGCCTCCTCTGTGGGGGGATCTTGGACTAAGCTCCATCCCTACTCAGTTCATGATTCATGAACTGGATTTACTGACCTGGCTATTAGGCCCCTGTGATCCATTTACAGTCTGGGGTACAGAAGTTACCCATCCTGAACAAGCACAGGTTCGTGCTTACTTTCAGCATCGGGATACATTCACAGAAGTCATCGCCTCATCCCACATGCCGGGAAGCTACCCCTTCACAGTGGCCTATGAAGCTTATTTCGAAAAGGCCAAGCTGGTATTTCATGAAAGCGACGAAAACGATCTTATACCTACCGCATTATATGAGTATACCGCATCAGGACAGCAAAAAATCAACCTCGAATCTGCCAATCCATACGAAAAAAGTTTGGATCATGCACTTGAATGTTTTGGTGGACATTCGGAAAGCCTGATTCCACTGGAATCGGCTGTACAAGCGCTGAAAGTGGCTATTGAGATTAAAAGCAGACTGGGGCAAGGCCAGCGTTAACCCGGTATCTACGGAAATCAGCTTCCTATAAGGAAGCTGTATCCGCAGGCAGGGAAACTTCGTCTGCGTAGTTCGTTGCCATAATCTTGGCTACCCCGGCCGGATCGGTCGTCTGCCCCAACGCCCACATCATTTTCGTCACCAGCGCTTCCGTTGTCATGTCATACCCCGGAATAACACCCTTCTCCAGTACCTTTTGCCCCACTTCGTAAATCGTCAAATCCCCGCCCTCATAAGGACATTGAGTAGTCACGACAATACTCATACCGTCCTTCATCAGTTCCTCGATTTTACTGATCAGGCTTCTTTCTTTAAAAGGGACGCCACCCATACCAAAGCCCTCAATGACGATACCTTTATAGCCCAAGCCCTGAATGGCATCGAAAATCGCCGGATTCGTACCCGGAATCAGCCTGAGCAGAAATACTTCGGAAGCATACCCGTCGTTGTATGGATGACGAACGGTACTGCGATTTGCAAATACGCCCTCCGTATAGACCACCTTACCGTTCTCCACGAGGCCAATGTACGGATAGTTAATACTCTCAAAGGCGTTATAGCTGCGTGTTCTGATTTTCGAGCTACGGCTACCATTGATAATTTTGCCGTTAAACACGACAAAAACCCCAGCCACCTCGCCACATGCGGTCAGGAATGAGTCAATTACATTTTTTTTGGAATCGCTGTGCTCCGCCAAAATGGAAACCTGTGAACCTGTCACAACGACGGGTTTGTCTACGGTTCCCAGCATGAAACTCAAGGCTGAAGCCGTATAAGCCATCGTATCCGTACCGTGTGCAATGACAATGCCGTCGTACTGATCGAGCGAACGATGTACCATCCGGGCGATGGAAGCCCAATCCTCTGGTTGTGTATTTGTGCTATCAATGCTCATCAGATTATGGGCATCAATCTCGCAAATCTCCTTCAGCTCCGGAATTTCCGCCAAAATATTTTCAGCCGATTGGGTCGGTGTCAGGCCGTTTTCCTGATAAGAGGAAGAAATGGTCCCTCCGGTATTAATGAACAAAACCTTTTTCATATGCCAATGTTCCTTCCCGATTACATCTTCACTGTATTGTTCTTAGAATTTATCATGAATAAGTGTGATAAGCTACTTTGCAATGGAAAAGAATTTGGGATAAGAGGCGCCAAAAAAGCACGACAAACAAGCGCGGGCCTTCCTTCCTCCTGCGACTTGTCTAACGTGCTTTTTACTATAAGTGCAATAAGTCTACAGCGTTGTACATACCTATAACCCATCCACGTACTTTTTATGGGGATACAGGCTGCTCCTGTGGCGCTCTCTGTACCAACGCTTTGCCCAGAAACTGCCGTGTCCGTTCTTCCTTCGGATTGGTGAAAAACTGCTCCACGGGTCCCTGCTCCACGATCACACCATGCTCCATCAGCACAACCCGATCCGCTACATCTCTCGCAAAACCAAGCTCATGCGTGACAATAATCATCGTATTGCCTTCACTCGCCACCTTTTGGATCACGGACAGCACTTCATCCACCAGTTCAGGATCAAGTGAGGATGTCGGTTCATCAAACAACAACACCTGCGGATTTAGTGCCAAAGCACGGGCAATCGCAACTCGCTGCTGCTGTCCACCCGAAAGCTGGGCAGGATAATAGGTCATACGATCCTTTAACCCGACCTTTTCCAAAATGCCTTCACTGATCTCCCTCGCCTGCTTACGATCCAGCTTTTTCACACTGGTCAGACCAATCATCACATTGTGGAGTGCATTCAAATTTTTAAACAATTGATATTGCTGAAATACCATTGCCGTTGCCATCCGTAGTCCGAGAATGTCCTTTTTTCCTGCCTTGGCGGCATCGACCTTTACACCGTCAATTTCAATGACTCCGCTGTTTGGCTGTTCCAAAAAATTAATGCTGCGCAGCAGCGTGGACTTCCCCGATCCGCTTGGGCCCAGGATGACTACAACTTCTCCCTTGCCTACCGTCAGGTCTATGCCCTTCAACACATGATGCTGCCCAAAATGCTTATGAATTTGATGAAGCTTGATCATGCTCTTACTCACTTCTTTCGTAAATTCGAATACGCTTCTCCAGCACGACAAGCCCGCGCTCAATAATAATGCACACCAACCAGTAAATCAGGGACACCGCAACATATACCTCAAAAAAAGCCAACGCCCGCGCGCCCATAATTTTAGCCTGTCCCATCATATCGACGACACCGATCATAAAAATAAAAGACGTATCCTTCACCGTACTGATCAGCGTGTTTCCCAGATTGGGCAAAGCCACCGTCAACGCCTGCGGCAATACAATTTTGAGCATAATTTGTGTTTGGCTCATGCCGATGGAATTAGCTGCCTCAAATTGTCCCCGGTCGACTGAATGAATCGCCGCCCGGAACGTCTCCGACAGATAACCCCCGAGATTTAGTGAAAATGACAACAATGCGAAAACCTCGGGTGGAATCACGTAGATATTTAATTGCTGTAAGAAACCGTATTCGCTCTGAAAATAATATAAAAACTTGGGTATTCCATAATATACGAGAAACAGCTGCACAATGAGCGGTGTTCCCCGGATGTAGGAGACATACAGCGTAGACAGTTGCGCCAAGACAGGCACCTTGTATATCCGAATTAACGCCGTTGCCAACCCGATAATCGTACCCAGCAGCATGGACAAAAATGCAATCCATAGCGTAACGGGTAGATACTCAACGATCCGGGGAAGGCTTTTCAGCATATAATCAAGGTCAAACAGCTTTTCCATAGGAACCTCACTTTACCCTTTACATTGTTGTTACTGCGGGATATATTCCCCACCTGTCCATTGTTCAGACAATTTTTTCAGTGTTCCGTCCGTTTTCAACTCTTTAATAATCGGGTCGATTTTAGCTTTCAGCTCTTCGCCCTGCTTATCCTTTTTGAACACCAGATTGATATCATCCGTTTGCACAGGATCACCTATCGCTTCGACCTGCAAACCTTCCTTCTTGATCGTAGCAGCCGTCATGACTGGATCATTCACATAAGCGTCCACCCGGCCATTTTGTACGTCTTGAAGGTTATCGGACGAAGTGCCTGTATCATTGTATTTCAAAATAATTTTATTCCCATTCTTCGCATTATATTGTTCCAGCAATTGTGTGTAGGAGTCGCCTACTGATGCGGCTACCTTCTTGCCTTCTAAATCCTTGAGAGAGTGTATATCCGTTCTGCCTTTTTTCACAACAATGACGGATTGTGCTTGAAAGTAGGATTCATCCGAGAACAAATATTTTTGCTCGCGCTCAGGATTTTTGGCGATTTCATCTGCTACGACCTGAATCTTGTTCGATTCCAGCGCCATGAAAATTCCGTCCCAGCCAGAAGGTACAAACTCAAACTTGTAGCCGTCCAGCTTCTTGTCGATCTCCTTGACTACTTCCACATCGTATCCGGTCAGCTCGTTTTTTTCATTCGTAAAAGCAAACGGAGGGTAGTCATTTTGTGTGCCGACATAGATTACCTTATCCCCCGATGCCGCATCCTTCGAGGAACATCCACTCAAGGCACCCGTTAATAACACAAGAGATAGGCCAATCGCTGCTACCAAAGCAGATTTCTTCATATATGACATCCCCTTTTTAATATCCAAGTAATTTACTATGATTTTATATTATAACGGGTTATTCAAATAATACAACAAGTAAATTTCATTTCGATTATTTATCCATATGTTGCACAAAAAAAGGACCCTTGCGGGTCCACTGTTATCCATGAAGCGGAAAACGCTCTGCTGGATGTTCCGGCAAAATGGACGAGATCAACCGTCGTACAGCCGGATGAGCAGATTCAAAAATCTGATCCTTCTCATCACAGCGCTCAATCAATCTTCCCTGCTCCATCACAGCAATGCCATCACAGATGGCATATGCCGCCCGAATATCATGCGTGATGAACAGATATGACAATCCAAACGAAGATTTCAGTTCTCCCAGCAGGGATAAAATATGCATCTGGTGAACCATATCGAGGCTGCTGACGGACTCATCCAGCACGATCAGCTTTGGTTTGAGCGCAATCGCCCGTGCAATGTTGATCCGCTGTAATTGTCCGCCGCTGAATTGATGCGGATATTTAATCCGATCTTCCGGCTTGAGGCCGACCCGTTCCAGCAGGCTTTCGACCGTTCTTTTTTGTTCCTGCACCGATAACCGTTCGTAATTGTCCAATGGCTCACCAATAATCTGCCCGGCGGTCATTCGGGGATTTACAGCAGAGTAGCAGTCCTGAAATACGACCTGCATATCCCGTCGCAGCCCCCTGCGGACTTGGGGGCTCGCATTATAAATGTCCTGTCCCTGGAACAGCACCTGACCCTCCTGCGGCTTCTCCAGCCCCAGAATAACCTTGCCCAGCGTGCTTTTACCGGCTCCGCTGGTACCAAGTAAGCCTAGGCAAAACCCACTTTCTATAGTAAGCGAAACGTTAGCCAACACAGGAGGACGTGGTTCAGAGCGGCCCAGCCATTTGCGCCTTCCATAGCTATGAGTTACTTTCTTCACTTGTAGCATGCGCATTCGCTCCCCTTTTGAAAGTGTAACCGTCGAACAGGCGACTAACCACCTACCTGATTTATGCCCCGAATGGACAACTTGGGTCTGACATGCAGCAGCATTTTCGTATATTCATCCTGCGGGTGATCGAATAACTGATGGACCTCAGCCTGCTCAACAATACGACCCTGCTGCATGACAGCCACTTCATCCGCCAATTGGGAAATGACGCCCAGATCATGCGAGATCAGCAAAATGGACGTATTGTATTCCGTACGCAAGCGATCCAGCTCTCTTAGCACCTGTAGCTGATTGACCACATCGAGCGCCGTCGTTGGTTCATCCGCAATAACTACTGCTGGCCGCAGGCACATGGAAATGGCGATCATGACCCGTTGCAACATCCCGCCGCTCAACTGAAACGAATACCGCTTCATCAGCTTGGCCGGATCGGGCAGATTCATATTTTCCAGAGCCGTTATGGCAAGTTCATGGGCCTGTCGTTTGGTTAATCCGGTGTGCGTGCGGACCGTTTCCATAAACTGAGCTCCGATCGTATACACTGGCGTAAAAGCGCTCATCGGATTTTGCATAATAAACGCGATTTCCTTGCCCCGAATACGGCGCATCTCCTCGGCCACCATTCCGTTCAGCTCACGCCCGTTCAGACGGACACTACCTTCCACGTCCATCGTCTGGCGATCCAGCAGTTGGAGCAACGCTTTACAGGTTACCGTTTTGCCGCTTCCACTCTCGCCGACAAGACCCAGTACCTGTCCCTTTTTCAGCTCAAAATGAGTTGGCTCCAGCAGAGATACCGCCCCGGCACCGGTTTTGAGCTTCACCTGTAAGCCGCTGACCTCCAGCACCTTCTCCCTGTCGTCCATCGTTGTAACTCACTCCCGTTTTACTGACGTTTGGCAATTCCGTATCGGTCGGACAGCGCCTCCCCCAATATATTGAAGGCCATCACCACCACCAGAATCATAACCCCCGGATAGATCATTAATTCCGGATGACTGCGTATGTATCCCGTTCCCTCATGAATCATCGCTCCCCATTCGGGAGTCGGCGGCTGAATGCCTAGACCAAGGAACGACAACGCGGAAATATCCATGATCGCCCAGCCCATTTCCAGCGTACCAATGACCACAATCGGCCGCAGCACATTCGGAATAATATGCCGCCGGATAATGGCCCCTGAGGAGGACCCGCTAATCCTTGCAGCAGCTATAAAATTCCGTTCTTTCAGACTGACGACCATATTGCGGCACATTCTGGCATAATACACCCACTGCACCATCATTAAGGCAAGCAGCACCTGCATGAGGCCCGGCCCAAAAATACCGACAATGCCCAGCACAAGCACCAAATTCGGAAACGCCATAATACCTTCGCAAAACCGCATCAACACACTATCGACCCAGCCGCCCACATAACCTGCTAGCGACCCGACCACAACGCCGATGCTAAGCGAGGACAGGAAAATTAATGTCGCAAAACCGAGGGAAATCCGCGCTCCATACAGCAACCGGGATAAATTGCACCGACCCAAATGATCGGTCCCCAGCCAGTATTCTTTCGAAGGTCCCTCCAGCTTGTGCAGTAAATTGACTTTAACCGGATCATGGGGAGCCAGCCAAGGAGCTAGCGCCATAATGATAAAAAGAGCAGCCAGTACGACAGAGCAGACCACGATTACCTTTTGACCTTTGAACATTGTACGCAACCTTATCATCACTGCTCTGCTCGTCCCTTCGATGAAATTCGGGGGTCCATATACAAATGCACCAGATCAACGAGCAAATTGCATACGATGAACAGGCATGCCGCCAAAAACACATAGCATTGTATGACGGGAATATCCCGGTTAAAAATCGCTTCCACAAAATAACGGCCAAACCCGGGCCATGAAAACACCTGCTCCACAATAATTGTTCCGGTCAGAAGCTTGCCCAGATTCATACCCAGACTTGTAATCAGTGGAGCAATGGCAATTTTCAGTACATGCTTGAGCATGATTACCCGCTCACGAATCCCTCTAGTTCTGGCATACTGCACATACGTTTCCTGAAGCTGCTCCAACACACTGGAACGCAGCAGGCGCGTATATAAAGCAATCAGAACCAGCGACAGGGTCACCGTGGGCAACACCAGATGCTGCCACGTTCCTCGCCCCTCTACAGGGAGCCAATCCAATCGGACAGAGAAAAAGAAGATTAACAAATATCCCAGCCAGAACTGGGGTATAGATGCGCCAAAATATGAAATTCCTCGACTAAGCATGTCGATCCATCCATTTTTACGCATCGCCGCCAGCACGCCCAGTGGAATACTCACCACAATAGATAGCACCATACTGCTCACAGCCAATTCAAAAGTGGCGGGCAGCCGAACCTTGACCTCATCCCACACCGGCTTGTTGGTCAGATACGAAGTACCAAAGTCCAATTGACTGATTCTTTGAAGTGTATGCATATACTGCGTCAGCAAAGGCTGATCCAGCCCGAACTCATGTCTTTTCTGCTCCAGAATCTCTGGAGTAGGATAAATATGAGCAGCCGTCAAATAGGCCTCGGCCGGATCAACTGGTGAAATATGAATCAGTGCAAAGGTAACGAGGGTGGCAAAGAGAACAATAGGAATGACCGCTACCATTCGCTTCCCGATATAGCTGATCATGAGTTGTCCTCCTATCCTGTAAACTACCGTTACCTATCGGCTTCAGCTACTTTCCGATTTCAATTCCCTCAAACGGATTTTCATCCCGATTAGCCGGGAATACAAAGTTTGTAATCTTTTTCTGGTACACTGCCGTTTTCTTAATATAAGAAATAGGCACAATGGCAGATTGCTCCTGAAGCGTCTTCAGAATCGAAGCATACAGCTCTTGACGCTTGGTTTCATCTGTCGATGAGAGCGCTTCGTGTACTTGCTGATCCAGGTCTTTCTTCATCGGAAGGGCACTCAGCACCTCGGAAATTCCGAAGCTCTTCTTGGCAATGACATTAATAAAGGAGTGCGGATCATAAGGCGCACCATAGTTGTACCAGAAGTACAGATCAAACTGGTTGGATCTAAGGCGCTTAATTTGAACCGTCAGCTCCAGTCCGGTCAGGTTCACTTTGACACCCAATTCTCCCCATTCAGCCTGAACGGTTTCAGCCATCGCCTTTTGGATCGGATCAGTCTTATCAAAAATCAGCTCAAAATCCAGCTGTTGTCCGTCTTTTTCCCGTACTGTACCGCCTGCGGGCAGCTTCCAGCCAGCCTCATCCAGCAACGATTTGGATTTTTCCACATCATAGCCAACAGGCTGTAAGTTTACATTCGTATACGGATAGTTTTTGGATAAAACCGTATCCGCTGTTTCCTCCAGCCCCGAGGTTACACCTTCCACCATTGCCTGCTTGTTAAAGCCATGCTGGAGTGCCAGACGTACCCGAAGGTCTGCCAGCTTGGGATTGGATGAGTTGAGTAACAGGCTTCTTGTACCGACAGGCTCGGACAGCGTGGTAACATACTGATTCGTGTCGCGAAGCTGTTTGAAAGCATCCAGACTAATGACACCCTCTCCATAAATCAGATCCAAGTCGCCTTTTTCAAAGGCCATTACACGGGTTTCGCCATCGGGAATGATTTTTACCGTAATTTTATCCACCTTCGGTGCAGTACCCCAATAGTTCGGATTACGCTTAAAGGTTGCATATTCATCTTGCTTGTATTCATCCAGCATCCAAGGTCCTGTACCTACAGGTTTCTTGATTCCTTTGGACGTATCTCCATCATCCGGGAACCCAGCTTCACCCAGAAAACGGAACGGGCGAACGACAGACAAATCCTGAAGCACTGGGTAGTATGGCTCTTTGAGCGTCATTCGGAAGGTGCTGTCATCTACAGCTTCAGTTTTGTCGAGAACGCCTACTATACCAAGCCAGCTGTGCGTTTTCTCATTTTTCATAATAGCGTCAAAGTTCTTTTTGACAATGGTCGCATTAAATAGCGTTCCATCCGAAAATTTCACACCTTTGCGCAGCTTAAACGTATATATTTTGCCGTCCTTGGAAATAGTCCAGGATTCAGCCAAAGCAGGCTCCAGCTTGCCTCCTTGCTTGTAGCTGACTAACGGCTCATAAACCATGGATTGTGCAAAAAGTTGGGAAGGATTGTATACGTGAGGATTCATCGTACCAATGTCACGCGGCCACGATAGCGTGATCGACTTTTCATTGGCAGCTCCGTCAGTAGAGGTGGATGCAGGGGTGTTTTCCTGCTTCGCGCAGCCCAAAACAACGGATAATAAGAGGAGCGCCACCAACATAAGGGTGGCAGTCTTGCGGTGTCGAACGGACATCAATGTATTTCCCCTTTTCTATATATGTGATAATGATTATCATAATCATATTTAGAATAGGTACCACTTTCTATTTTGTCAACAATATTCGACAAGCAATCCTCTTATTTATTTTAAATTTGTATAATATTAAATTTATGGCTTAATTCTCCAACGCTTGAAACAGAGTACGCGTGTACTCATGCTGTAACAAGTCTTCATCCCATTCCTTAAAGATTTCCACGATCTCCCCCTGAACCATGACGGCAACTCGATCACAAAACTGACGAGTAGATTGGAGATCATGAGTGATGAATAGGTAGGACAACTGACGTTCCATCTGCATTCTTTTGAGCATGTCCAGTACAGAAGACTGCGTTGTCGTATCCAGATTGGCGATCGATTCATCGAACAAGATAATATCCGGCTCCACCGCCAACGCTCGGGCAATACATACCCGCTGTTTTTGCCCGCCACTCAGCTGTGCTGGGTATTTTTCCAGACTGTCAGCCTCCATTCCTACTGATTCCAATAGAGACAGACAAATATCCAGCGCCTGCGCTTTTAGCTCAGGAAAATAGTTGTGGATCGGCTCCATTAAAATATCTCGAATGGTCATACGAGGATGCAATGAGGAGGACGAATCCTGTGCAACCAACTGGATTCGCTTGTACAGCTGAACGTCCTTCGTCTTTTCGAAATGTATAGGCTGATGATCCAGCCAAATCTCCCCTGAGGTCAACGACTCCAGCCCTAGAATACATTGTGCCAGCGTGCTTTTGCCACTTCCACTTTCTCCAACCAATCCAAGACACTCCCCCTGCCGTAACTCCAGACTCACCTTCTTCACGGCCTGCTCGCTATCTTGCGTGCTGAACCAGCCTTTTCTCCGTTTGCGGACAGGGTATGCTTTGGTCAAATTCTTCAATTCCAGCATCACTGGTGCATCCTTCCTTCCGGGCTCATCTCCAACACTCGATCTGCTATGCGGCTCATACCTTGGCGATCATGTGAAATCAACAATATGGTGAGATCAAAGTCTTCTCTCAATTGTTGCAGCAATGCCAAAACCTTGTCGCGGTTGATAACATCCAACGCCGTAGTAGGCTCATCGGCAATAAAGAGGCTCGGACCTGAGCTTAACATTGCAGCCAGCAGCACCCTTTGACACATGCCTCCGCTTAGTTCAAAAGGATATGACGACAAAATATGCTCAGGATCTGCAAACCCAACCTTGCGGAGCAGAGAGCGCAAATAGGCCTCCCGCACTGGAGTAGCGCCTCCTCTGGCTATCTCCATGGCACGGATCAGCATCTGCCGCATCCGTGGCAGCACGCTCAGCGGGTGGACTTGCTGCGGTGCAGTGTGGGATGGGGCAGCACCAGCGTGCCCCGGCTCCATCTGGTCGTGCGGCATCCGACGCCGCCCGTGCAGTCTAAGCGTATCCATCAGCTGGGCGCGGACAGTCCGGATCGGATTCAACCCGCTCAGCGATTGTTGAATGAGCAGGGCAATATCCTCTCGGCGCAGCCTTTGCCAGCGCCGTTCCTGGAACGGGAGAATGTCTTCCCCGTTATAGTAGATACGCCCTTGCGTAACACCGATACCTGGCTCCAGCATGCCTGCGATTGCGTGTGCGGTCAGACTCTTGCCGCATCCGCTCGGTCCGGTCAGGGCCACAATCTCCCCTGAATATATGGAAAAGCTCACATCCCGCAGCAGTGGTTTGCTCCCACTTCCGCTTGCTCCTACGCCTGTGCGGCAGATTTCCAAATGTTCCACGTGTAACAACGGTTTTCGCCCTGCCACTTGTTCTATCGTATCCTTGCCCCCAAGGGCTATTTGATCTCCCACTATTTGGCCGCCCCCTTTTCCGAAAAGCGGTCGCCCAAAAGCTGGCAGGCAAGTACGAATAGCATAATCGCTAAGCCCGGGAAAATCATGACATGCGGAGCCACCTGAAAATATGAGGTTGCATCATGCAGCATCACGCCCCACTCTGGCTTGGGTGGCTGTACACCCAGTCCAAGAAAGGATAGCCCAGCGATCATCAGCACCACGCGTCCGATATCCCATACCGCATAAACCAACAACTGTGGCAACGCTTGTGGCAATACATAACGTCTCAGTATACGTACGTGTGAATTGCCGGATAAACGGGCATACCGAACGTAGTCCTCCTGACAGGCTTTTTGAACCAGACTACGGATATACCGGACATAGCCCGCCCACCGTACCGCAATAATCGCAAGGGTCATGTTAACAAAACCCGGGCCCAAAATGCCCACAATTGCCACCGTTAAAATAATATCAGGAAAAGCCAATACGCCATCGATTCCCCGCATGATCAGCTGATCTACACGTCCACGCACATAACCAATGAGCAACCCTATAGGCAGACTGAAGCACAACGTAGCTACAGTAATTGCACATGCGATTAGCACGCTCGTCCGAATCCCGTAAATTAGCCGTGACAGCACATCCCGACCCAGATGATCCGTACCGAAAGGATATTTCCGACTGGGTGGTGCCAGACGGTTCAAAAGATCCACTTGAAGAGGATCATGAGGAGCGACCCATGGAGCCAATAACCCAAGCAGCACGATCAGACCAAAAAGTACGCCTCCTGCCAGCAAGCTCCCTTGAAAGGAAAGCCGTATCTTTTTCATTTTCAGCTTCCCCCTTAACGCAAACGTAGCCTCGGATCTATCGCCGTCTGGACCAAATCCACCAAACACTGAACACCTACAATTAAAAATACGGCAAAAATAACATACCCCTGAATCACCGGATAATCTCGCTGGGTAATCGCATCTATAAAATACTTACCTAACCCCGGCCATGAAAAAATGGTCTCGACGATGACATTACCTGCCAGCATAAATGATAGATTGGTACCTAGCAGTGTAATCATAGGCAGAACCGCATGCTTAAATATCTCAAAAAACAGGATATGCATACGTGAAAAGCCTCGAGCCTTCGCTGCTTTCACAAAATTCCGGTCACCCAGCTCCAGCATTTGAGCGCGCAGTACACGGGCTTGCACCGCTCCCAAACCTGCGCCAAGAGTCAGCGCTGGGAGCACTAGATGTGTCCAGTCCTCCCTTCCCATGGATGGGAGCCAGCCCAAGCGAACGGAGAATAGATAGATCAACAGAAAACCAAGCCAAAAAGAGGGAATCGACGATCCCAGCAGGGCAAACAGCCTGCCCAGACGATCCAGTGGGCCGCTGATTTTTAGCGAGGCAGCCAGTCCCAGCCCCAGCGTAAGCACCGTCATGACGGCAAAGCCCGCAGCAGCTAGCTCCACAGTAGCAGGCAGTCTGTTCCATAGTTCGGCTAGCACGGATTCCTTGGATACATACGAGGTGCCCCAATGCCCCGTGAACACATCTCGCAGCCAGTTCACATATTGAATATGAAGCGGCTCGTTTAAGCCCAGTTCCTGCCGTAGCGTCGTCAACGCCTCCTCAGAGGCAGGGACATTATGCGCGGTGAGCAAAATAGTAGCAGGGTCACCAGGAGCGAGCCGCATCAGTACAAAAGTCAGCGTGGATACAACGAATACAATGATGAGCAGCTGCGCCACACGTTCCAGTATAAAACGAATCATAGGATACGCAGCTCGTTATTCCGTAATATCAGATTGCGCTGTAATGTAGTAATACTCGATCGGATGGGGTGTAAAACCCTCCACCCCTTTTTTCACACCAAACACATTATCAGGATGCACAATGAACGACTGTGGCAAATCCGCATTGATGATATCCAGCGCTTGTAGTGTCACAGCATTACGCTGCGCTGTATCCTTCGCCAGCTTCAAGCTGTTAAGAATACTCTCTAGCGGTTTGGAACTATACCGGCTTACATTGGCTTCGCTTTTCGAAGAATAAAACATGTCCATAAAATATTGCGGCTCTCCTGTATGAGCAGTAAGCATGCTGTACATTGCAAAATCCCAATCGTTTTTGGTCAACGCCTCGTCGATATTTTCCACCTTGCGAATCTTGACCTGGATTCCCTCTTTCAGCAATTGGCTTTGGATGACCTCAGCCATAACAGAGAGCTCCGGACGCTGAGGGAAAGTCAGCAGCGTAACCTCGAACGGCTTGCCTTGCTTAGTCCATGTCCCTTGGGCGTCCTTCTGCCAGCCATCCTTCGTCAACAGCTGCTCTGCCGTTCCCCCCAGCGCTTTACGCTCAACTTTACCAAAGGGAAGAATGCTCGGGAATGGGCTGCTTGCTTCCGTACCGAAGCCCCTCATGACGGCGCTCACAATCGATGTGCGTGGAATCAGGCTGTCCACCACCTTACGGTTCGCCGCATCCTTGAATACTGGCGATTCCATATTGTACACGATCATATGGGTGCGCAAGGAGGGAGCCGACAGCACTTGTAGCTTGTCATTCTTTTTCAGTACCTCTGCATTATCAACCGGAATATCCGTCGCTACGTCCACCTCGCCGGATTGCAGCGCCATCAGACGCGAATTCCCGTCCGTAATGAACTTCATCGTCGCTTCAGCCAGTCGTGCCTTCTCGCCCCAATATCCGTCATAACGCTCTACGACCAACGATTGGTCCTTGTTGAACGCTTTGATTTTAAAGGCGCCTGTCATCGCTGGGTAACTCTGCTCATCTTTCATCGATGCCACATCCAGTACAATTGTCGATGGATCAGCTAGATTGGACACCAGCGCCGCGTTCGGCTGGTTTGTCGTGATTTTCAAAGCCAGCGGGCCGCTTACATCAATGGACTTCACATTCAGTAAATCCTTCGCCAGATGGCTTTTCTCGATAGAGCGCAGCAAAGACGCTTTTACACCTGCTGCATCCATACTCTTTCCATCATGAAAAGTGACTTTATCCTGCAAGCTGAACGTCCAAACTGTAGGACTATCCTGCTTCCACTCCTTTGCCAGCCAAGCCACAGGCTCCAGCTTTTCATTCAAACGTACCAGTGTCTCACCTGCACCGGATCGCATCACATCCCAGCTATTATCTCCGTGCGGGTCAACGCCTGACGGTTTCCATGTATACGCCATTACCAGCTTTTTATCTGTCGCTGTTTGTTGTGCTGACGCGTTTTCACCCTTGCCGGAGCTATCCGACGTCTTATTGCTGGCACATCCCGAAAGAGCCATAACTGCCAGCAACAGCATCACCCCTGTACATATCAACCATGAACGCCTGCTACGATTGCTAATCATTCAATGAATCCCCCTCTATCTTGTAAAATCATATAAACCTAACGCAAAACGCGAAAAAAGCATTCCGGACCACTTGATCAGCAGTCAGAAATGCTTTCATTATAAAATGTCAAAACTCACCTCGAAGCCAACTCCAAAAACATAGAAGGGATCGGATCGGTTTCAGACATTCCGTATGCAGCACGCCTAACCACCTCCCCAGCATCCCGTGGGTCTGACAGTGATGTCAAAACAGGCAGGTCTCCTGACTCCAGGCGCATCTTTCAGGCCTTCCCGGTTCTTCACAGTTCCAGTGGCTGTTCTGAAAGCTCCAGCAGTATCCTGCTGATGCCTGTATACAGTGGCGGGTCCGTGTCGGAATCTACCGAACTTCCCTTTTAAGTGAACACGCTCAACAACCATCTACATGGTCTCAACAAAACCTCGTACATAGAGTCGTCCGGCTCACACCTGTTTTCTTCCTTTATTTCTTTCCATTACGATCTTATTTTGTTGTCACAGGCTTGTCAATAAATGCTGCACAATAATTTAAATTTGAACGATGTGGCGAGAATGAAGGTGATGTCTATTCATTGCGTGCACGAAATGAACGTGCTAAAATTAGGTATATAGATAATCATCGTGTCCGTATACTAAAAAGAGTCTTCGCCGCGCCAACGGCAAAGACTCTTAGGACTTGAAAGGCTGTGGATCACCACCACGGCGCGCTGCATAACTAAATGTTAATGCAAACGAAACCCACCGTTAGGGGCCAACCTAATTACGCGGTGGGTTTTCGCTTGTTCCGAAATTTTCGACGTAGCCAGCGATAAAGTTTACGAATACTAAACACCAGGCTTAGTAACGTAACCATCCAACGCACCACATCGTAGCACGACACAAGTGTAACCATCGGCTTCACCCCCTTTCGGGAAGCTGCACCGTAGTCCGAAAACATCCACCACTATTCAAAATCCATAAGGTAAATTATACCACGACCTCGCCCACTACTCTAGCAAATTCCTCTAGTAAATAAATCAACTTAAGAGTTAACTTTAGCGCCACTGCACAGTCGGACAGGGTCAATATCTATATGTCCCCAGACGGCAAGGGTTTATTTATTCCTAATCATCAAACCTTCTGTGGAACCTCCTGAACCGTCACGCTTTTGACCGGTTCGCCCTGTTTTCTTGTCAAAACGATGTTCAAGACAATCGCTGTAATCGAACCCGAAACGATGCCATTTTGCAACAGCATTTTAGCAAAGCTCGGCAGCTGGTCGAACATTTGCGGCAGAACGGCAGAGCCTAGGCCCACGGCAATGCTGCATGCTGCGATCAGCAGATTGCTTTCTTTCCGTAGATCCACTTCTGACAAAATAGACATGCCTGATGCAGCGACCGAGCCGAACATGACGATCATCGCCCCGCCCAGCACAGCGTTAGGAATCACTGTCGTTAAGGCAGCCAGCTTAGGAAGCAAACCAAGAACAACCATGATACCGCCCGCAGCAAAAATAACGTTTCGCGATTTGACGCGCGTGAGTGAAATCAAACCAACATTTTGCGAGAAAGCTGTATAAGGAAACGCGTTAAAAATACCCCCAAGCATAATCGCAAGTCCTTCGGAACGCAGACCATTGACGATCTGCTTCTGCTCCACCTTCTGATCAATCGCTTTGCCTACTGCCAGATAAACGCCCGTTGACTCGACCATGCTGACAATATTGACGATAATCATCGTACAAACTGCCATAATGCTAAACTCTGGCTTACCAAAATAAAACGGCTGTGCAACACTCACCCATGAGGCCTCCGCCACGGGAGCAAAATGCACCATTCCCATTCCATAAGCAACCACTGTGCCCGCGAACAAACCAATAAGCACGGAAATCGAGCGCAAAAAGCCTTTTGCCAACCGATTCACAAGCAGAATAACCAGTAGTGTGACTAACGCCAACAGTAAATTACGTGGCTGTCCAAAGTCCGAACTGCCCTGGCCCCCTGCTACATTGTTCATCGCCACCGGAATAAGGGATAGACCGATAATCGTAACGACCGAACCTGTAACCACCGTGGGGAAAAAGCGTAGCAGCTTGCCATACAACGGTGCTGCTAACACCACAAATATACCAGACAAAATAATTGCACCATACGCTGTCGCTAAATTTGAGGTCGAAGCAATCGCGATGATGGGCCCTACTGCCGTAAACGTACAGCCTAAAATGACAGGCAGTCTACTACCGAAAAAGCGTGTGCCCATAATCTGTAATAACGTAGCAATCCCGCAAGTGAACAGATCGGCAGCCACCAAATAAGCCATCTGGGCTGGTGTCAGGTGCAATGCTCCCCCTACAATTAGAGGTACAGCAATTGCTCCAGCGTACATCGCCATGACATGCTGGAAGCCCAGCGCGAATAACTTTTGTTTACTTAACATCCCACATTCTCCTTAACGGGAGGAATCACCACGCCAGCTTCCTCTATAAAATGAACCTCGCCTGGTGCCATGGAAGCGATACGCGCAAGAGAACGTACGGCAATGCCTCTTTGCTCCAACAGTCCACGACCTTCCTGGAAGCTCTTCTCAATCACACAGCCAACCCCGGCCAACTCCGCTCCTGCTTCCTTAACAATATCCGTAAGTCCGACCAATGCTGCGCCAGTAGCCAAAAAATCATCTACGATCAGCACATGGTCGCTGGCATGGAGATATTTTTGGGAAATACTCACCTGATAGGTTTCCTGCCGAGTGAACGAATGAACCTCTGCGAAGTATACCTGCTCATTCAGCGTGATTGCTTTCTTTTTCTTCGCATAAATGAAAGGGACCCCCAAGGCAATAGCAGTAGCCATAGCAAATTGAATACCACTAGCTTCAATTGTAAGCACCTTGGTGATCGGAGCACTGCCGAAAAGGCGTGCAAACTCCTTACCAATCTCCAATGCTAATGCTGTATCTACCTGATGATTCAAAAATGAATCTACCTTTAATACGGTGTCAGATAAAATTTGTCCCTCTTGACGAATACGTTCCTCCAAAGCTTTCATTATGCGAGTATCGCTCCTTCTGTACTTTAAAATAGTATAAAACCTGCCAAAACCAAAAAAAGGACAGGCTCCCTTGAGTTGTTTCTCAAGTGAAGCCTGTCCTTGGGGTTGTAATCCCTGACGGATTGGCGCACAAATAAATGCCCGCATTCATCCAAAGCCGATGCGCTATCACTCATAGTCGGACGATTACAGTGGTCATCCGGTAGAAACTTCTGGGCCATATCCCCAATATTATACGAGTCATATGAAATTGATATCTTGTATACTACACCCTCTGGCGGGCGGTTTCAAGACTATTTTTCATACAGACAGCGGCATTTGGAGAACCTTCCACAATTGGAATATCGTAAATCAAGCCGACCTTTGTTCAAGGTATATATATTGTAAGGACTTTGCATAATCCTGATTGTAGAAAACAGATAAAAAACAAAAATACATGCAAAACAACATTTAATTTTAATTATAATTTTAGAAAACAAAAATAAAACCACAAATTATACTTCCGTTTATGTTGACTACAAAGAAAAACGGAAGTAGTATGGAGTTAGTTAAGAAAGCAAAAGGCAGACTTTCAGGCTGCCAGTATTTTATCCATGCAAGGAGATTGGGTATGAATAATTATCTTGCTGTTGATATTGGAGCTTCAAGCGGAAGGCTCGTAAGTGCAACTCTGCAAGGTGACCAGCTACACTTGCAAGAGCTTCACCGTTTCAACAACTCCTTTACCGAAAAAAACGGACACGATTACTGGAATATCGACGAACTATTGAATGAGATTATTCAGGGCTTGCAAAAAGCTAAACAGACGGGGATTCACTCCTGTACGCTCGGCATTGATACATGGGCTGTAGATTACGTACTGCTTGATCAGAAAGGAAACCGCATTCATGAGGTATACGCTTACCGGGATGCACGTACCCTCCATGCGCCCGACAGGCTGCACCAGCTCATCAGTCGAGAGGCTGTGTATGAGAAAACAGGCATTCAGGAACTAAACTTTAATACCCTGTATCAACTGTTCGTCCATGATCGGGAACAGCTTGCCCAGGCAGATAAAATATTGATGGTCCCCGATTATCTGTACTATCGCCTGACAGGCATCATGATCAATGAAATGACGAATGCGTCCACGATGCAGCTTCTCAACGTGAACACCCGAGAGTTTGATGAAGACCTGCTATCCCTGCTCCAACTGCGACGCAATCAGTTTTCAGAGCTTGCCGAGCCTGGACAGGTTCTGGGTTCTCTTTTGCCGGAGCTTGTTCAAAAATATGATCTTCCGGACTGTCAGATCATTCTTGCTCCTACTCACGATACTGCATCGGCTGTTGCAGGTGTTCCGTCACAGCGGGAAGAATCTTGGGCTTATATTAGCAGCGGAACGTGGTCACTACTGGGAATGGAACGATCCCAAGCCTTGAATACCAAGGCAGCCATGCAGGCGAACTACACCAATGAGTGGGGCGCTTACGGTACGTACCGTTTTCTGAAAAATATTATGGGGTTATGGATGATTCAAGAGGTTAGAAGAGAGGGCGGTTCCGCACATAGCTTTGCTGAATTGGCCGAACTGGCTTCAGCAGAGACACCGTTTGTCAGTCTCGTCCTCTGTAACCAGTCATCCTTCTTAAACCCGGATAGTATGACCCTTGAAATCCAGCGATTCTGTGAAGAAACAGGCCAGCCCATCCCCAAGACGCCGGGTTCACTCGCCCGCTGTATTTTCGACAGTCTGGCCTTAAGCTACCGCGATGCCTTACACGAACTGCAACGTTTAACAGACGAAACGATTACCAGATTGTACATTGTCGGCGGAGGCGCTAACAACGAGTTACTATGTCAGCTAACAGCCGATCTCTTGGGAATTGAGGTTCAGGCAGGTCCTTCCGAATCTACGGCCATCGGCAATATTGTCGTGCAATTAATCAGCTCTGGTGCTCTTGAAGATCTCAAAGCTGCTGGCCGAACCATCGCCCGCTCCTTTCCGACTCGGCTATATGAGCCGAAATCGGTGGAAGGCTTGCAAGAACTCCTGGATCGCTGGGAGCGCCTCAAGATACAAGCAACATCCTCTATTCAGATATCTCAATAAAGGAGTAAAGCCATGAATGAAGCTATTGAAGCTAGTTATAACGAAGCGAAAAAGCTGTATGCCCGCCACGGTATTCAAGTTGACGACATTTTACGGAAGCTTTCACAAATCAAAATATCACTGCACTGCTGGCAGGGAGATGATGTTCAGGGATTTCTGTTCAAAGACAAACAGCTTAGCGGGGGGATTGCCGTAACGGGCAGCTACCCGGGCAGAGCAGGCACGCCGCATGAGTTGCGTCAGGATTTAGAAAAAGCTCTATCGCTTATTCCGGGTAAACACAAGGTCAATCTGCACGCAATCTATGCGGACACCACAGAACAAGTGGATCTGGATCAACTGGAGCCACGCCATTTTCAGAACTGGGTAGACTGGGCCAAACAGCAAGGGCTCGGGCTTGATTTTAATCCAACTTTGTTCTCCCATCCCAAAGCGGAAGACGGCTTCACACTGAGTCACAAGGATTCGGAAATCCGCGATTTCTGGATCACACACTGCAAAAAATCACGCAGGATTGCAGAGCATTTTGGCAAAGAACTCGGTCAGCCCTGTGTCACAAACCACTGGATGCCGGATGGCTATAAAGATACTCCGGTTGATCGGTTGGCTCCAAGAGAACGTCTGCGTGATGCGCTGGACGAAATTTTTAGCGAGGAAATCAGCGAGGAATACAACATCGATGCGGTTGAAAGCAAGCTGTTCGGCATCGGCTCAGAAAGCTATGTCGTGGGCTCACATGAATTCTATATGGGTTACGCCCTGACACGCGGTAAATCTATCTGTCTCGACGCTGGTCACTTCCATCCAACTGAAGTCATTTCGAACAAACTGTCCTCTGTGCTGATGTTCACCGATCAATTATTGCTCCATGTCAGCAGACCGGTTCGTTGGGACAGTGATCATGTCGTGACGATGGACGACGAATTGCTGGACATTGCCCGTGAGCTGGTTCGCGGTGAATTGCTTTCCCGAACCCATATCGGTCTTGATTTCTTTGATGGCAGTATCAATCATGTAGCAGCATGGGTCATCGGAACACGCAACACGATCAAAGCGCTGCTTCGCGCTATGCTCGAACCGATTGAAGCATTAAAGCAGGCGGAAGAGGAACGGGATTTCACCACTCGTCTTGCTCTGGTCGAAGAGTTTAAATCGTATCCGTTTGGTGCCATATGGGATTACTATTGCGCTCAAAACGGCGTTCCTGTTCGTGAGGAATGGCTGGCCGAAGTAAAAAACTATGAACAACAGGTACTGCTGAAACGGTAACTACTGCACTGATAATGCTTATATTCATATCATACAAAGGGAGAGATTATCCATGACTACTGTGCTGGAGAATCAAAAAGAACGCAAATCGGGACTGGATATCCCATTTGTTCGCGAGATGGCGGAAATTACACAAAACATGTGGAAATTCGGCTGGGATGAACGCAATGGAGGTAATGTAAGCTATATTCTGGATGAAGCTGAGGTTGCAAAATATATAGATATTCATCAGGTCATTCGGACGATTAAACCTGCTTTCCCAGTGAATGAACTGGCTGGTAAATATTTTATCGTCACCGGATCAGGAAAATATTTTAAAAACGTAATTGCAGATCCAGAAGCTAACTTAGGAGTCCTTCGTGTCTCCCAGGATGGTGAGCAATTGGAAGTCTTGTGGGGCCTCAAACATGGCGCAGTGCCTACCAGTGAGTTACCTTCCCATTTTATGGGCCACATTGAGCGCTTGAAGGTCGATCCTAACCATCGTGTTGTGATTCATAATCATGCCACCCATGTTATTGCCATGACCTTCATTCATAGTCTGGACGAAAACCAATTCACCAAAACGCTGTGGGAAATGTGTACCGAATGTATTGTCGTCTTTCCAGACGGTATTGGTGTAATCCCTTGGATGGTACCAGGTTCCAGCGAAATCGGCCGCGAAACGGCTAAAAAAATGAAGGATCATCACGCTGTATTATGGCCTCATCATGGCATTTTCGGAACGGGCAGCTCCATTGATGAAGCGTTTGGCCTGATTGAAACGATTGAAAAAGCGGCGCAAATTTATATGCTCATTGCTCACCATGATATTCAGCAACGAATTACGGATCAGGAATTGGCCGATCTGGCGAAAGCCTTTAACGTTACTCCAAAAGAAGGAATCCTGAACGTATAAATGTAGGCTAATCTTCATCTCATAATACAGAACTTAAAAGGCTCCATGGCTCGTCTCAAACCGGCCATGGAGCCTTTGGCATACCTAGTTTTAATTATATAACCCTTAATTCCAATGAATTAACTTGTAATTACGCTTCCCTTTATATACAATAAAATCAAAATTCCCTTATCTCCACCAAAGGAGAGGTGACAAGTTATGAAAAGAGCAAAAAATGAAGATCACTTCGACATCGTGGAAGACCATTATTTCACAGCTACCGAACTGGAAAAATCCAGCGCCATTTGGCCAGTCAGACTTGGTATGGATATTTCGAAAACAAGCTGCCATGTCGGTCCCAAGGCTGTTCCTTATTTTTATTTGATTTTTGTACTTGAAGGTCAGGCTGAGTTTATTTATAAGCAGCAGAATTACCGTGTCCAAAAGTCTGATTTATTCTGTTTTTTTCCGCATCTTGCCCATGAATATTACACCGATCAGGAGCACCCGTTGCAAAAGGTATGGATTGCCTTTGAGGGACCCAAGTCCCTCGCATTGCTGGAGCGGATCGGAATTAATCCCTCTACGCCATTTATGGCTAACGCAGTGAGCGAGGAAATCCTCGGACTTATCTCCAACCTGTTTTCCATCGTACACGACAACAGCAGACAAGGCAGCGATCTGGCCCGCTTGATTACACTGCACCAGATCTTCGAGGAATTGTCCCGCAACACATCTGACGTGCTGCGCAACTTTGTATGCTCTGATTATTGGCTCCAGCAGGGGAAAGATTACATTGAAATGCATTATTGTGACCGTGTTACGATTGAGCAAATTGCCGAGCATGTAGGTGTGGATCGTGCGCATTTTTCACGTAAGTTCCATTCCACCTTCCTCATCTCTCCCGCCAAGTATTTGCAAAACCTCAAGATTAACGAAGCCAAAAGATTACTGGAGCAGACAACTTACAATTTGTCGATCATAGCCCAGTCCATCGGCTATACCGATATGTCCACCTTTTCCAAGGCATTTAAGAAAACGGCAGGGATTCCACCGCGTGAGTATCGCTTCCGACATCAGTCCCGGCAAGAGATTCGTACCGTCAACGCTTAGTCGGAATCCAGTAACGTTAAAGAGAGCCGCCGTATACGGTGGCTCTCTTTTTATGACCTGATCCTAACTTACACTTGGTTCTGAACCCTTTCAACGCTATAATAGGCTTCAAACCAACAGGAAAGGTACGTGAAATCCATGCTGCGATTCAATGCGATACGTACGGGCTATCTGCTGGGCATCTCACTGATACTGGCCGCAATTATTTATTTTTTCGCCTCCAATTGGGGCGGACTGGATCGGACATCCAAGATTGTACTTGCTGCTGCGCTTGTTGTTCTGTTCTATGGCTTGTCTTTTGTATTTGCACGGATACGTGCTGTTCCCGGCCAACAAGCTTTTCTGTCTAATATGTTTTTGGTGGCTGGCTGTATAGCCTTTGGCGTTTCCGTGGCATTGCTCGGTCAAATTTACAATTCCCATGCGGACAGCTACGGATTGTTTTTCATTTGGTCGGTGCCGGCTCTGCTACTTAGCTGGATTACTCGCTACAATCCCTTTTATATGCTGTCTTATGTACTGATTCAACTTGGTTTGTGGCTTTATTTTTACCCTACGATGCAAAGTGTGCCTTATAGCGAACTTCGATCATTGTCGATTGCCGGAGTGTTCGCACTGGTCAATCTGGTGTTGTTTCTATTGGCGTTCCTTCATCGTATACGCTCTGCTCCACTACAATATATGAGCTTTACTGTTTTTCATATAGCCATGTTAGCGATGACCAACTCTTTTGCATTTGATGGGTATGGGCTGGTCATGAATATACCGTATATCGCTGTGATTGCTTTAGGATTTTATATATTTATCAAGGTGCGACTGAATAAAACGCTACTGACCTTGAATGCATTGGCGCTCTCAGCGTTTGCTGTCTTTAAATTTATAGAGCTGGCAGAGGCGTACTCCTCATCTCTGTTTTTTGTGTTTGGTTTGATTTTTGTGGCGCTGCTGCTGACGGGTAACGTGTGGTTTTTCCGTTATTTGAATCGTTTGGGAAAAACACCGCCGGAAGCAGGGATAACGGACATTAGTACATCAAAGACTGAGACGACCGTTCCCGAGGAACATGGCAGTGAATGGATCAGCAAAACCGTATCCCGTGTAATCAAAGTGGTTGGAGTGCTGATCGGTAGTATATCTCTCATCGGATTGATTATGATTAGCACGAATGTAAACCACACCGAATATGTACTGTTGGTTGTGTCGTTGCTGCTTATGATTTTGATGATTGTCATACCGGAATCCAAGCTGGATTCGGTAATACGTTATACACTGCTGACCATCAGCTATATAACAGGCTTGGCGGCCATTCTATGGTCAGATCAGTCGCTGCTTTCGGTATTATTTCTGATCGTTTCCATCGCTGGATGGTTTCGCTCCAAGGGGAAAAGGCAGTTGTTTTTTGCCTACACCTTTGTAAACCTGAATCTGGCGACCATTTTATTTCAGCAGTATCAGGAGTGGGATGGTTGGAACTGGACCTATAAGTTCATCATCTTCTCTCTTTTCATCGTCAATGCCGTGTTATATGGGGTAAGTTACTTTAAATTCAAGACGGAGTTAAAAGAACATCTGCGGAATAGTTCATTATTTTTCAGCTTGTTGTTCCTTTTTTGGGCGACGTTTTTCGAGGATGTCATTCCACACTCTTATATGTTCATTAACATTTTTTATTTTGTTATCGTTACCGGGATGATCTTTGCCTTTGCCCGTCTGAAACAAAAATCGGAGACCCTCATGAGCGTTGTCTTCTGGTTTATTTTTATCGGCTTCAAATACTATGATTTATTGTGGACGCTACTGTATAAGTCTTTTACGTTGGCGCTTCTAGGGGTCATTGCACTCGGCTTGACCTGGTGGGCGGATCGGCGAATGGCCCATAGCGGCAAAGCAGCATTTGATGCCGACCACCGCAGCTTTAGCTTCATGCGCTTAAGCCCGTTACTCATCGCTATTGTCATCGTGCTACAGCTGGGGATCATCGGCTATCAGACGGCGAGAAGTGAAACCCTGCTCGCCACAGGGGCTTCAATTAAGCTCAAACTGGCTCCTATAGACCCGCGCTCCCTGCTGCAAGGCGATTATGTGGCACTGAATTACGACATATCTACCCCGCCTTCCAAGACCCCTCTTCAGGAGGAGGAATGGAGCCGAGGCAAGGTCAAAGTCGTTCTCACACCAGATAGCCAAGGAGTATACGTCGCGGATCGCCTATATCAAGATGGTGAAAAACTTACCAGTCATGAGGTCGTTCTAAATGGACAATGGTATGGTTCTCGTATTCTGTACGGTATTGAGAATTATTTCATCCCTGAGGGAACCGGACGTACTGTAGAACAGAACGCACATTTTGCCCATATTCGGGTGAGCCGCAATGGGGACGCGCTGCTGGAACGTTTGGCAGAAAGCTGACCGGATCGGCGTAGGTAGTCAACAAAGCAGGCTGAACCAAGCTGCTCCATTGCTGGAGCACAACTTGGTTCAGCCTGCTTGTTCTTTTTCGGGCCATCGAGTTACCTCTTATAGATAACCTTTATCCCTACGCTACGCTTATCCTCGTTTATACATCTCTCGTCCATGATGCTATTTCCTCAATATCCAGCGGCTGAGTCCGGCAACAGCCGCCAATCAGACGAGCTCCCGCTTCATACCATTGGCGGGCACTTTGTCCAAATGTCTCTGTACAAGTGCTGCCGTGCCATGTCTTGCTGACCGGGTCATATTCCTCCCCCAGATTGGGATATACCACCACAGGCTTATCCGTGTGACTGCGTATTTCGTGAATAAGCGATGGAACGAAATTCGGCAAAGTGCAATTGATTCCTACAGCGGCCACTTGCTCATGCCCATTCAGCCACTCAGCACATGCAGCGGCAGACTCACCATTGCTGATATGCTGCCCATCCTTTGCGCTAAAGCTGATCCAGGCATACGTGCCTGGGAATTCCTTCAGCAATCGGGCGATGGCCTTGGCTTCAACCAGACAGGGTATCGTTTCACAAGCTAAAATATCTGCACCCGCCTCAATCAGAGCTTTCATACGCGGCCTGTGGAACTCCACTAGCTGTTCCTCGCTCAGCTTGTAATCGCCGCGATACTCTGACCCATCTGCCAAAAACGCCCCGTAAGGGCCAACAGAGGCCGCGACTAGCGGCTTGGGACGATGCCGCTGACTAGCAGTAGCCGTCACGTCAGCCCAAAACTCATCGCGTGCCTGCACAGCAATCCGCACCGATGATTGAATCAGTTCCAGCGCCTCATTTTCGCTTAGGCCCCGTTTAACATAGCCTTCAACGGTAGCCTGATAGCTCGCAGTAATCGCACAGTCTGCCCCAGCTTCAAAATAATCTCTATGTACACGCTTGATCGACTCCGGATGCTCATGGAGGATTTTAGCTGACCATAAGCTATCGTTCAGATCATGTCCATGACGCTCCAGCTCGGTCGCCATTGCGCCGTCCAGCACGATCAGCTGAAATTCGTCCAGTATATGTTGTATCGGGTTCATGTGACCCCTCCTGCTCGTCTTTTCTATTTAACCCACTAATCAAGTGGGGTTTAATGATTTACATTATAGCACGGAAGTTGATGAGCACTCACAAAGCCAAGAAATAATCATTCCGTGAAGACGTCCCCTCTCGTTTCATTTGCCATCTGATGTAACGTATAAATTTTTTAAATTAGTTTCATAAGTTAAATTAATTAGATATTGTTCTTTTTTTCACAAAGTCATTTTACTATAAAAGTGCAAACCAACACTTTGGCCAAAAGATCAGGGAATTGCATCGTCACATTCTGCATCGTCATTTATGTGAAAAAAGGTACAAGAGAGGGTTTTATCTATGTCTTTACTAGAAATGATTACAGCGACCTTAACAGATAACAAAATTCTCAGTTCTATCGCTTCCACCGTTTTTATTATCCTTCTTGGTTTCTTTTGTCGGAAGAAGGGGATTTTTAACGCAGCAGTAGGAAAGATGTTATCCAAGGTTGTTCTAACCGTGGCTCTACCAGCACTAGCCTTTAATTCTTTCATGCAGGATATTAATCCTACAATGTTAAAACAAGGAATGAATGTTTTAATATGGGGAATTCTAATTTATATTATTCTCATCTTTATTTCTAAACCGTTCTTCCTGAGCTACAACAAGGATAAACAGGATGTTTTGCGGGTGTTAACCATTTTCGGTTCTACTACTTTCTTCGGAATTCCAATTGTCGGAGCCATTTACGGTCCTACCGGAGTGATGTACAGTTCCATTTTTAACATAGGGTACCGCATTTTCTTATACTCCTATGGCTATATCAAAATGAGCGGCTTGAAAATGGAGCTTAAAAATCTCAAAACCATGTTTTTGAATCCCATCGTTATCGCCACGTTTCTAGGCTTGTTTGTTTGGTTGTTTCAAGGTTATTTGCCACAGATGAGTGTAGCTACAGAGGATGGGGCCATTCAGCAGTTCGCCTTTCTAAGAATTGATCAAACCGCTGTCTGGCTGTTCAAGCCCATGACCTACCTAGCTGGACTAGCTTCTCCATTAGCCTGGTTATCGATTGGCTCGACATTGGGGGAGATCAGCTTCAAGTCGGCAGCTACTGATAAGACCTCTTGGTATTACAGCATAGTTAAGGTTTGGCTTGTTCCTATTGTTAACATCGTCTTGCTGGCTTTGTTGACTGTATCCCATATTCTGTCAGTCGATTCTGTCGCTTTAGCTACTATTGTCATCATGATGGCTACTCCTACAGCTACCGTAGCCGCAGCCTATGCCATCAGTTTTGATAAGGAAGCCATATTAACTTCTAATGCATCGCTTCTATCTACTATCACTTCTGTCGTCATGATTCCAGTGTGGATCATTACGCTCAATGTCATTGATAAAATTGGAATTTTCTAAATCAGGGGGAAAACAACATGTTAAAAATCATTTGCTATGGTGTCCGTTCTTATGAGAAACCCTATTTCCAGGATCTCAATAAATATAACTTCCAACTAACGCTAGTAGAAGAGTTGTTAACCACCAGCAATGCAGAATTGGCACAGCATCACGATGCCGTTTTGCTAAGAGGAAACTGTGCTGCCAATCGGGAAAATATCACAAAATTCAATGAATACGGCATTCAATATGTTTTCACCAGAACAGTCGGAATCAACCACATTGATTTGGATGCCTGCAGCGAATTCGGAATGAAGGTGGCACGCGTGCCATCCTACTCTCCGAATGCCATCGCCGAGCTCTCCCTAACTTTAGCAATGATGCTGTTCCGACACACCGCTTATATGACTACCAAAAGCTCGTTCAAAAATTTTATTGTGGATGAGCATACATTCAGCAAAGAGATCCATAACTGTAAAGTTGGGATTATCGGGGTTGGTCGCATTGGTCTGACGGAGGCCAAATTGTTTAAAGGATTGGGAGCCTCTGTTATTGGTTATGATGTGTACCAATCAGATGCGGCCAAGGAAGTCATTCCATTCACGACCTTGGATGAATTACTGGCAGAGAGTGATGTCGTTAGTGTGCACGTTCCTTATCTGCCGGGACAGAACGACAAAATGATTAACGCCAGCTTTTTGGCAAAAATGAAAAAGGGATCTATTCTCATCAATACCTCACGTGGAGAATTACAAGATAACCAAGCCATTTTGGACGCTTTGCTCAGTAACCATCTGGAAGGCTTCGCTACGGATGTCTTCCCTAAAGAAGATGAATTATTCTTTAGAGCATTTGAACCATGGCAAATGCTCCCGGACCCAACGATCCAGAAGCTTGTGGAGCTGTATCCAAGAGTTTTGGTAACGCCTCATGCTGGCTCGAATACCGTTACGGCGTTATCCAACATGATTGAAACTAGCTACGACAACTTCCATGATATCGTTACAACTCATTCTTCGGATAACCTAGTCCCACTTCCTGTTCTCTCTATGAAATAATTAGGAAGCTCGGTACTCTTGTTGAACAAAAAAGAACCGCTATTTCCAGATTACATCGGAAATGGCGGTTCTTTTATATCAGGATTCAACTGATAGAGCATTAGCGGCCTGCCAACCTTGTGGTATTCTATCGATTCAACTAGAAAGCCATCGTCCACCAGGAACTGAATATATTTTTTTACCGTGATACGGGACAAGTCCACTTCTCTGGCTAATGTTTCAACCGAGAATGGTCCGTCCAGCTCTTGAATATTCTTCAGTATCGTGGTCATGGTTAGTTTGGACAAATTTTTAGATAGGTTTTTCGGTAGATTATGCGATGGATGTTCAACAGGTTTTTTCTTTTCCACACCCGCATGCTCTTCTTTATTAAAATAATGGTCAATAACAGCTTGATTAATTCCGTTCCCTTCCTCCATCACCGTGGCCAGACGCTGGATTTTCTCAACAGCCAGTCTAAAGCGTTCGAATGTAAAGGGCTTAATTAAATAGTCTGCAACACCATAAAAAACAGCTTCCTTCACCGTCTGAATATCTTTTGCAGCCGTAATTAAAATAACTGAAGCATGATACTGATGCTCCTGCATATGTGATAATAAAGTTAATCCGCTTTTTCCAGGTAAATAAACGTCCAGTAATACCAGATCCGGTGACCATTTTTGAAGGCAGTCCTGTGCTTTCTTGACGGTATCTGCCTTACATACAACATCCAAATTGTCCATGCGCTCGATAAACTGTTGATTGAGCTCAGCAACCATCGGATCATCCTCAACAATTAGAACTTTCATTCATTTGTCACCTCCAATGTACAGGGCAACTCTACATATATACTTGTTCCGAGACCCGGTTGGCTATCAAGCTCAATGATTCCTTGATGATTTTCCACCATGGTTTTAACCAGATTCAAGCCGTAGCCTCTGTCTTCTCCTTTGGTTGAAAAGCCATGCTCGAATATCCTTTTTTGCATCTCAAAATCAATCCCCATACCATTATCTTTCACTTTCAAAATGAATACATTTCCCTCACACTCATAATTCAATTTCAGCTCAATTTTGCCGGGTTCTTTTTTTTGTAAGATGGAATCTATGGCGTTGTCAAAAAAATTACCCAGGATGTGTATGACATCATGAACGATATCCTGCATCTCCACATTAGAGACATCCGAGCTTTCTGCAAGAAGAACCGAAATATTCTGTTCGCGTGCTTCATTGATTTTACCCATAATAAAACCTGCTAATGCCGGAACTTTAATTCTCTCAGTCAAAAAGCCTACCTCATCTTGATACCGGTGATTTAGCTGCTGAATATATTGACTGACCTCCGCATATTTCCTCATTTCAATCAGGCCGGATATTACGTGCATTTTGTTCATAAATTCATGGGTCTGTCCGCGAAGGGAGTTAATATAATATTTTGTACCACTTAACTGGTTGCTGAGATGGATCATCTCGGATTGGTCGCGCAGCGTTGCAACTGCCCCAAAAAACTCATTTTCAATATATATAGGGGTTACTGTCGCAATGACTTCTATACCATTCACATAAAATGAGCGATCCTTGATTTTCTTTTTATCATCAAACACTCTCTTGAAGAGCACGTTATAAAAGTTGGTATCTAGCTGCTCGCCAATCGGGGCTTTCATCTCTTGGTTTGCCAGTTGATACTTGGCCTGAGCTTCTTTGTTCATGAGCATAATTTTCTTGTCAGCCGAAATGGCTATAATTCCTTCAGCGACCTCATTTTCAATAATTTCTTTTTCGCGCAATCGTGTCGCTATCTCTTGCGGCTCAAGCCCAAATAAAATCGTTTTGATTTTCTGAGCCAGAATGATCGCGCCCAGAACTCCACTAAAGAGCCCAAGCATCAGCCCCCCAAAAATGGTATACTGCGCCTGCATCAAATCATGATTTAGGGTTCTCATGGTCAGCCCTACACATACAATGCCAATGACCTCATGCTGTTGATTAAATATCGGCGTAAAATATCGGTAACCTTTGCCCAAAATACCTATATTCTCAGAAAAATGTCCCTGACCGGATAGTGCTCTTCTGGCATCATTCAAATCAGAGAACGGTTTGCCAACCATCGTTGCATCCGGATGAGATAGCCGAATTAAATCGTGATTCAAAATGACAACGAAATCCACATTAACGTTGTGCATGACTCCAAGCGAGTAGTCTTGGATCTGCTTCACAGGAACTCCCTGCTCAACATTACGAATAACATCGTTGTCACTAGCAACCATCTTGGCAATACCCGAAAGTTTTTCCTTCGTATTATCAAAATGCTTGTTAATCACGAAATTACGAATGAGAAGCAAGGATATAATTAAAGAAATAATGATAACTAAAACAACCAAAATAATAATCATGAATTGTAGCGAAACCTTGAATTGTCGTCTCGGTTTCGACTTACTTTTTAATCGCAACCCCATCACCTAGCTTTTTTGTTAAGCTCCCCATTAGGAAGAAGAGCTTATCTCTGACCCTATATTCCCTTGATATTCGACATCGTTTGACAATTTCCTTCTTATTCTGCAAGCTCTGCGCGCTTCAGGAACAAGGTGCAAACGACCAGGCGTCCGAGGAAGCCATTCATCGGCTGGAAAATCAAATTTCGTTCATCTTGAACAAGTGCGATATTAACCACTAGTTGATGCTTGGCTATTTCAGTAAAATAAATAAAACCGACTTGTCTTTTAAAGACAAGCCGGTTCTATATGAATTAGTGTATGCAAAAAGGTTCCAAATTCACAAAATTCCCCGTATCTCATCCAATGACTGCACCTTTTCCCGCTGCATCCATTGTTCAAGGCCATGTACCAGCTCAGCCCCTGCATGTAAATGAACAAAATTGTACGTTCCCACCTGAATGGCAGCGGCCCCTGCCATGGTGAATTCAATAATATCCTCCACCGAGCTAATCCCGCCCATCCCGATCACCGGAATCGACACCGCCTGTGCCACCTGGTGAACCATGCGCAAGGCAATCGGTTTAATTGCCGGGCCGGAAAGACCAGCATACGTGTTGGCGAAGACACTGCGACGCCGGCGTATATCTATTTTCATTGCAGAAAATGTATTGATCAGCGAAACTCCGTCTGCGCCTTCTTCCTCGCACATAACGGCCATCTGTGTGATGTTCTCTGCGTTTGGAGACAGCTTGACGACCAACGGAAGCGCCGTCACATTGCGCACCTGACGCACAACCTCCCGTGCTACCTCCGTCTGGATACCAAATTGCATTCCACCCTGCTTCACATTGGGACATGAAATGTTCAATTCCAGCATATCAACGCCTCTGCGGTTCATCGTGCGACGCTTTTGCGCGTTTTCCGTAATCATCGCTACGGCCTGAACGTATTCCTCCAGATTGGAGCCGCCCACATTGGCAATAACAGCCGTGTTCCAGCGTGTCATGTCATCCAGCTCATCCTTCAAAAAGGCGGCAACACCCGGATTCTCCAGCCCCACACTATTGAGCATGCCCGATGCTGTCTCATGTATTCGTGATCCCGTATTACCAGCCTTCGGATGCAGGGTCAGTCCCTTGCCGACGATACCACCCAATAATTCAGGAGAATAAAATTCCGCATACTCACGTCCGAATCCAAACGTACCGGAAGCCATGATGATCGGGTTCTTGAATGGTACACCCGCAATATTACACACCATGGAGATCATCAAACTCCACCTCCTCCACCGGGAATACAGGCCCTTCTTTACATACCCTTCGATTGCCTCCACGGGTACGCATCGTACAGCCCAAACATGCGCCAATACCACAGGCCATGTGTCTTTCAGTTGAAATATATAAACGGGATGACGTATCCACCGTTTTCATGGCGAGTGCTTGCAACATCGGAGTTGGCCCGCAGGAGAACATATTTGCATAAAGCGTCGGATCAACCTGTTCGACGATGCTTCCCCCTACCTTGACCTGCACAGATGCCGCCACAGCTTCGAACGCTTCAACCCCGAAGGCTTGCTGTGCAAACCCCAAATAAACGTGCGCATGCGGGTAATACTTTGCAGCCAACAGCAACGGAGCTGTACCCATGCCACCGCCGATCAAAGCCAAACTACCCTCTACCTGCGGAAAACCGTTTCCGAAAGGTCCTTCTAAATGAATCTCCTGACCAGGCTGTAATTGGGAAAACAAATTTGTCCCCTCTCCAACAACCCGGTACAAAAAGGAAATACTCTCTTCCCCGATATCATAAATGCTGATGGGTCTGGGCAGCAGTGGGTAACCTGTCCCGCTGCGCAGCATGTAAAACTGCCCCATGTTCCCTTTAAACTTTCCCTCTATTTTCATCACATAAATGCCCGGAACGAGCGCCACATTCGAAATTACGTTAGCCATATAACCCCTCCACTAACCACTCACTATAACGTAAAAGCAGCAACTATTACGTGACTATTTTCACATTTTCGGGTAACGTTTCGCCCTGCGGCTCGTGATATAAAAAAGCGTACTCCTGTTAGAGAGTACGCTTGTGTATTTAACTAATGGCTTCGCGCTCCGCATTGCGGCTACCCTTGGCATCCTTGCGGATTTGCTTGCTGCGTAGCTGCCCGCAGGCCGCGTCAATATCGACTCCATGCTCCAGCCGAACACTACAGCTAATGCCTTGTTTTTTCAGAACATCATAGAAGCCAGTAATCGACTCCGACTCACTCCGCTGGTATTGGCTATGCTCATCCACCGGATTGTACGGAATCAGGTTTACATTGGCCAGATTACGTCGATGGCCCACCAGCTCAGCCAGTTCGAGCGCGTGCTCCTTACCGTCATTAACATCCTTCAGCAAGATGTACTCCAGCGTAATCCGACGATTTGTTTTGTCCAAATAATAATCAATCGCCTGCATGAGTTTCTCAATCGGAATCGCCCGGTTGATCTTCATAATGCGAGTACGAATCTCATTATTCGGAGCGTGGAGGGAGATCGCCAAATTGACATGCAGGTCGGAATCTGCAAATTCAATGATTTTATCAGCCAGTCCACTTGTGGAAACGGTAATATGCCGTGGCCCAATCGCTAGCCCTTTGTGATCCTTAATGACCCGAATGAAATCGGACAGGTTCACGAAGTTATCAAACGGTTCGCCAATTCCCATCACAACAACATGACTGACCTGATCGCCCGGTCGTTCCTGATCCAGATACAGCTGGACCTTCATAATTTGCTCTACAATTTCACCGCTGGACAGGTCACGGCTCTTTTTCAACAATCCGCTCGCACAGAAGCTGCACCCAATGTTACACCCTACCTGCGTAGTCACACATACGGATAAGCCAAACTTATGCCGCATCAATACTGTCTCAATCAAATTACCATCCTGAAGCCGGAACAAGAACTTAACCGTCCCGTCTGCTGACTGTTGCTTCACGTGTTCTTCAAGTGTTTCAATGGAAAAATGCTCGGCCAACAGGCGAGTACAATCCTCATGAACCTCTGCCATCGCTGCAAAATCAGTAACCCGCTTCCGGTACAATGCGTCCCATACCTGCAATGCCCGGGATTTCTTATGTCCATGCTCGATGAGCCATGCTGTCAATTGATCTAGCGTTAATCCATAAATGGATTCTTTTTTCATGTTCGATCCTCTTTTCAAAACATTCAAATTCGTCTTCCTCTATATGAAACTAAGCACGCACCATTCGTCTCAACCATCATTGCATCATAGCATGTTTAAGTAATCTGCGCTATTTAAACGCCTCTTCCATTGTCCCAAATTTTAATTATGAACACAAGGGGGCAGGCACATGGTTTCTCCAAAATTTTAGCGCGAAATTATATCTTGAAACAAAGTACAAGCCACATTAAACTAGGCGACAGAACCTGTTCAACAAGAGCACGCAAAGACAGGATTACAGATACTCCTAATGATATGATTACAACTAAGGAAGGTGATGCGGTTGGAATGGTTGCTTCGGATCAAGAACGCACTGGATCTGATGGAAGAGAGAATGCAGCAGCCACTCGATATCGATGAAATTGCAAAGGCAGCCTACTCGTCTCCTTTCCATTTTCAGCGTATGTTTCATATGCTAACCGGCGTTACGGTTGCAGAATATGTGCGCAAACGTCGATTGACCTTGGCTGCTCAGGAATTGAGTCTTTCTTCCGCCAAGGTGCTGGATGTAGCGTTCAAATACGGATATGATTCCCCCGAATCTTTTTCTAAAGCGTTCCGAAGGGTACACGGTATTTCGCCCTCTGAGGCCAGAAGCCCTGGGGTAAACCTGAAAGCCTTTCCACGCATCACCTTCCATTTATCGTTGAAGGGAGATCAGGAAATGGATTACAAAATTATAGAGAAGGCGGCCTTTACGGTCATTGGCAAGTCCATTCAAGTCACCACTAAGAACGGCGATAATCTTCGAGAAATCCCAAAATTCTGGAACGAACTGAATGCGGATGGTACATCGGATCAGATTCATGCCTTGGGAACAGGCGACGATATCCTCGGTATTTGTTTGGATTTCAAGCATGGGGAAGAGAAATTCACGTACCTGATTGCCGCAGAAGGCAGCGAGGACGTAGCCGCTTCCAGCGGATTAGAAGCCAGAACCATTCCGGCTTCAACCTGGGCAGTATTTACATCCATCGGCCCTATGCCTCACTCGATCCAAAAGGTATGGCAAAGAATTTTTCAGGAATGGTTCCCTGCCAGTAATTATGAGCATTCAGGCGGCCCGGAACTGGAAGTGTATACTATGGGCGATTCACATGCTGAAGACTACCGAAGTGAAGTTTGGATTCCGATTAAGAAAAAGTAAACAACGAACCGACTGCCTATTGCAGTCGGTTTTATACCGTACTGCATTTACATCATAAGGTGGCAGAAAACACAACTCCCTGCATACTCGCTACTCTAGCTTAATGCTCCCAGGCAACTCCCCAAGCTCCTGCTTCAACACAGAGTATAGCCTTGAACCTGCCGGCTTTAGCGGATAGTCTGTTGCTTTGCAAAGAAGGCCGAAGGTCATATCGATCAGGCTGCCGCTTAACTCCCTCACCGCTGTTTCTGTCGGGACAGAACTGACCAGAATTTGTGGCACAAGTGCAATACCTAAATCGCTTTCCACATAAAATTTCAGAGCCGTCATGCTGCCAATTTCCATCGTGTTTAATATGGTTATTCCATATTCCTTCATGACCATTTCAAGTTTGCGACGATATGGACAGGTGGCCGACGTAATAAGCAACCGCTGCCCCTGTAAATCCTCCGGCCCAATGTTTTCTTTTTCCGCAAGCGGGTGATTTTCAGGCATTAAAACTACAAATTTCTCCCTAAATAAAGGTTCAAAATATAGCTCTGTGCCCAAATCCGGTGCGGAACACAGCGCTAAATCAATATCCCCCTTGAGAACACGCTCGCTTAGAGTAGGGGTATTCCCAAACTCAACAGAAACTCGAATGTTCGGATAATGGGTTAAGAATCGTTTTAAAATTTCTGGTAGTCGGTAACTGGCAGTCGGTTCGGTCACTCCTATACGAAGGTCGCCTGCGGTTCCTCTTTGCAGATTGTCCATATTTTCCTGCAATTGCTCCATATCCTTTACAATATGTAGACTTTGCTCGTAAAACATCCTGCCCGCTTCAGTTAACTTTATTTTCTTGCCCCGTTCGATCAGTTGAATTCCCATATCGGACTCCAGCTTCTGTATTTGCATCGTCACGGTAGATTGTGCATAATTCAACTCTTCCGCTGCACGAATAAAACTCCCGTAATTCACAATCATTTGAAATGTTTTGAGTGTTTTAATGTCCATTCTCAAACTCCTATATGCACAATTAATTCAATTTTATTGAATTGTAAATTCAGTTAATTCAATTATACAGAACACAATACATCTTCTACAATGATACATATCAGATCATATTATTTTTCAGACGCAAAATGAACTGGATGGGAAGGAGCGAATATATATGGATTTACATCAAAAAGTAGCACTGGTTACAGGTGGAGGTACAGGAATTGGGAGAGCCGTATGTATGGCCTTGGCAGATCGAAAAGCTACGGTAGTCGTAAACTATTCCCGCTCTAAAAACGATGCTGAGGAAACTGTACGTATGATCCTTGAAAAAGGCGGACGTGCTATCGCATTACAGGCAGATGTTTCCCGAGATCAGGAAGTTCGAACTATGGTTGATCAGATTGTCCAGCAATTTGGTACGATTGATATACTCGTGAATAACGCTAGCATTACACATCACATTCCTATGGATGATCTGGAGGCAGCCACGGAAGAGGTATGGGATGATCTATTTGATGTAAATGTAAAAGGCATGTTTTACTGCGCCAGAGCCGTAGCTCCTTTTATGAAGCGTAGTAAACAAGGAGCTATCGTCAATCTGGGAAGTATAGCAGGGCAAACAGGGCTAGGTTCCTCTCTTCCCTATGCGGTATCCAAAGCGGCCGTCCACGGGCTGACCAAATCTTTAGCACGAGCACTGGCACCGGATATTCGCGTCAATTGCATCGTGCCGGGAGCCGTAGCGACAAGATGGTGGGCAGGCAGGGAAGAACAAATGAAGCAACTGTTTCCTCATTTGCTCCTACAGCACATTTCCACGCCCGAGGATATTGCTAGCATGATCTGCTCTGCTTTGGAACAGGAAGCCATGACAGGCCAGACTATTACGGTGGACAGCGGACAAACGCTGTAAAAATACTGGGATTTCTGCGTAAAAACAAGCCGCCTTCTCAGACAGAAGGCGGCTTTTGAGCTATCGTATACCGTCGTTGACTACGTTTTTTAGCTTAGAGATACCGCAATTCGTGTACCTTTCACGAATTTAACAAATAAGTACCGAACAAGCGGCCCTACAATTAAGAGCTGCAGAGGGAAAGCAAAAATAAAATTCTTGCAAACTAAAGACAAGTAATTTTTAAATAATGAGTCTCCCGAAAGACCATTAAAAAAGTAAGCTGTCCCCAATCCATAAAGTGACATACAGAGAACCATTCCAATGACCATACAGCATGAGAGGGACAGAATCACAAATACCTTTTTAGATTTGTCGTATGGTAATGAGAAGGCTATTTTCTTTGCTAGTGGGCCGACAATAAATAATTCCAATACGAAAGCAATGATAAAACATAAAATAAATTGCAGAAACATTACTTTTAGAGATATTGTGCCAATCAAGTCATTTGTATATAGATTATAAAATGTCATGAATACGACCATCCCCAAGCACATCATTAAACCAAAATAAAAATCTTCTTTCTTCGTTGTTGGCAATTCCATCATCCCTTCTGTGTACCTTGGTAATTATATAAATAGTCAAAACCTCCACATAAGTGAACTTTCTGTGAACTTTATAGTAAACGCTTCCTTTTTTGTATATAAGAAATAGGCATCGTTCATCTCAACGATACCTTGGAATACTGCGTCATGTCCCTCAATGATCTGCTTTTAAATCTAAGCCAAATCTCTTCAGCTCAATAAAAACACCTTCCAGTCGCTTCCCTTTTTCCGTTAACGAATATTCAACACGCGGGGGAACCTCGGCATATACCTTTCTTTCTAACAGGCCGTTATCTTCAAGTTCCTTCAGGCGTAGGGAAAGCGTTTTGGGGCTAATCCCCTTCATGGATTTTTGAAGTTGGCTGAATCTCAGTGTTCCTTCGATAAGAAGGTCGCGGATGATTAAAAAAGTCCATTTCGTTCCGATCAAATCAAGTGTTTGGGCAATAGGACACGGCTTACCTGGTATTCCTTTGGTCAATTCAATAGGTTCTTGGGCGTGCATAGGAACTCCTCCAAAAATATCTGTTAAACCCAATGGTATCACAATAGTTCCATTTAGGAAACTATATGAATTAAATATCACTACTTCCCTAAATAAACTTACTACATATACAATATCGGTGTAGCAAGTCATGTTTTCTCTAATACGAGGAGGTGAAGAGATGAAAAATATACTAATCATTAACGGTCATCAAAAATATGATTCGTCTGAAGGGAAATTGAACCGAACATTGATGGACAATATGGTGCGTCTCTTAAGTGAAGAGAACAAAATCAAAACAACGTCTGTTCAAAATGGCTATACCCTCAGCGAAGAACAAGAAAAATTTTTATGGGCGGATGTAGTCATTTACCAAACCCCTATCTATTGGTTCAGCGTTCCTGGATTATTAAAGACTTATATGGATGAAGTCTATGCTTACGGTGTATTCTTCACGGGTGCTCATGAATATGGTAGCGGAGGTTTATTAACCGACAAGAAATATATGTTCTCCACGACTTGGAACGCTCCAGAAAAAGCTTTTAATGATCCAAATCAATTTTTTAATGGCGCTAGTCTAGAAGCCGCACTCAGGCATTTGCATTCTGCACATACATTTCTCGGCATGGAGCCTTTGAAAAGCTTTGCGTGCTACGATGTTATTAAAAATCCAAATATACCTAAATTTATTACTGATCTTGATATACATCTACAAGCCGTATTACATGATTAACAAATCCAGAGGAACACTAGGAGGGAATCCATTTGCAAAACCAAAAGATTGTCATTATTGGTGGAAGCTCAGGTATTGGTTTAGAAACAGCTAAGCAAGTCATTTCGCTTGGAGCGGAAGTGGTAATCGCCAGCCGCTCGGAGGATAAATTGCACAAGGCCAAAGAAATGCTGGGCCCTCGTGCTGCAATACATGTGCTGGACACGTCAGATGAGCAGCAGGTAAAATCCTTCTTCGGAAAAGTCGGCCCCTATGATCATCTTATCGTTAGCGCGGCAGAAACCTCAGGTGGGTCATTCCTTCAGTTGGAGACGGATCAAGCCCGCAAGCTATTCGAAAACAAATTTTGGGGCCAGTATTATGCAGCTAAATACGGAGCTTCCCAACTTTCAACCGAGGGTTCCATTACCTTATTTTCAGGAGTGGTGGCATACAAGCCGATGATTGGCTCCTCTGCGCTCGGTGCTGTGAATGCAGCGGTTTCGAATCTTGGTCAAACCTTGGCGTTAGAGCTTGCTCCCATCCGCGTGAATGTCGTCTCACCCGGCATTATTGATACACCTTCACGCAGCAAAATGCCTGAAAATACGCGCAATCAATTCTATGATACGATCGCGCATAAGCTTCCTGTGAAGCGAGTTGGACTTGCCGAGGATGTTGCACGAGGTGTAATTTATTTGATTCAAAATCAGTTTGTGACCGGAACAGTCCTTCATGTGGATGGCGGACACATTTTAACATAAAAGCTTCGTCTTAAATCCGTCAGTCATTTAACAAAAAAAACGAAGAACGCTCCCGCATCTTTGCTTGGGCGTTCTCCTCTTTTCTTATCAATGAATGATTTCACAAACTTTATCCTAGTGATGAATACGACGTTTGTTTCTCAAAATGTTGCGAATCATCTTGTGATTGGGGAGCTGCCTGAACAACATATGTCCGGGATGCGGATTGGCCTCGATAATCCAGATTTGACCGCTCTTTTCAATAGCAAGATCGATGCCCAGCTCGCGAACCGGATGATTTGTATCTATCGTGTCGGCAATGATTCTAGAAAGCTCGGTGATCTGGTCCAGAATCTCTTTCATTTTTGTTCTGTCATTTTTAAAGACCCTTAAAAGCACTTTGGACAACGGCGCCGCATGTCCTCCCTTCCGATAGTTGGTAACGACTTTTCGAGGTGCAGCGACACGGCCGGTTATTCCTGAAATGACCCATTCCGATTCCGGCTTCTGCATATACACTCTGGCATCAAAAATGGAACCTTTGTACTTGGCTAACTTAAGTCCTTGCTGTACCAAATAACGGCGATGAGGTCTCCGATAGGTTCTAACTGCTCTTCTTACGGCGTGGGATCTAACGACTCTGCGACTGGAGCCACAACGAATCTCATATTTCCTCCCCAGCTTTTTCGCACGTATGATGCCAGTTCCTCCACTCCCATAATTAGGCTTGATGAAGACTGTGCGATAGGTATCCAGCATCCGTAAAGTCCTTGCATTACTGATCCAGCGGGTTTCGGGCAAGTGAGAACGTAAAATGGGATGTTGTCGCATTTCCTTGTATTGAATCATCTTTCCAATGGGCACGAATATCCCTCGATTCTGTTGGGTTTTTGCACACATTACATGAATATGCATCTATATTCTATCTTGGTAACGGCGAATGCCACAGTTTGCTATGAAAGAGGCAAATCTCCTACTTTCTTTAAGGCGAGTCTTCTTTGATTTCAAGAGAGAAATGAACAAAGTGTTCTTTGCATGACGAAGTTATTGCAAATACCTATAAAGTTGATTCCAATAATATATTAGACCAATAATAATTCTGGATATATGATGTATTAAAAAATAACGTGAGGAGGAACGTTAATATGTCTATTTATGATTTTCAGGCAACCTCAATTAACGGGAAGCCGATTGAATTCTCAGATTACAGAGGAAAGGTTCTCCTCATTGTAAACACAGCCAGCAAGTGTAGCTTCTCCAGTCAATTCGCTGATCTGCAGAGGCTCTACGAAAGACGGAGGGAACAAGGTTTTGAAATCCTTGCGTTTCCTTGTAACCAATTCAATGAAAAAGAGCCGGGTAGCCATTCGGAGGTTCAGGGAATCTGTCAAATGAACCATGGAGTAACCTTCCCGCTATTTGAGAAGACGGATGTAAGAGGCTCATCTCCTCATCCTTTATTTCAATATCTGACCCAACAGGCACCGTTTCAAGGCTTCGATACCCAGACCAAAGACGGTCAATGGATGGAGGATTTCCTGCGGGATAAGTATCCAGAAATATACGCTGGCGACGGTATCAAGTGGAACTTTTCTAAATTCTTGGTCGATCGCGATGGCCATGTAAAAGGAAGATTTGAAGTAACAACCGAGCCCTGTGCCATTGATCCTGTCATCGAATCGCTATTGTAATTTTTCCGTTCACTTCTTTGGATTCTTTAAAAAAAGAGTATCAAATGACAAAAATGAATATTTGTCATTTGATACTCTTTGTGTTATCCTGACTTCAAGGAGGTGACTCACACGGCACTTGACCGTGTCCCTATGGAAAAATCCTCAGATGTGCTAACCAAGGAACAGATTCTCATCGCTACAGAAGACACCCTTAGACGTTTTGGTGTAGCCAAAACCTCCGTGACCGATGTTGCCAAAGTACTGGGAGTAAGTCATGGCACCATTTACCGACACTTTAAAAGTAAGGCCGAGCTTCTTGAAGGCGTGACCGAAAAATGGCTGAATGAAAAGATTATTGGCCCGTTAACGGAGGTCTGTCAGAATTCATCTATACTGGGAACGCCACATTTAAAACGATATATACAGACCTTAGTCGAACTTAAGCAGTATTATGCCCGCGACGACGAGGAAATGTTTGAGATGTATACGAGGGTCACCGAGCAAGCCGCTGATTTAATCGACCTGCATATCGCCCACATTGTGGATCAGCTCGCTGATATCATTGCACGCGGGGACATCACATCGGATCAGCCAGCCCAACTGGCGCGTACCCTTTTCTATGCCACAGCCCGTTTTCATCATCCCGCTCATGCTTACGAATGGAAGAGTCCCGTGATTAATCAGGAGTTTTCGGATGTGTGGATGCTTTTAGAAAAAGGAATCACTTAAAATAGATAAAGGAAAGAAGGACAAAACACATATGAAGCATTTGGACGGAAAAACAGCAATTATCACCGGGTCCTCCAGAGGGATTGGACGTGCCATTGCCGAGCAACTGGCTGATCTGGGCGCTAATGTAGTCATCAATTATGCCAGCAGTCCGGACAAAGCCCAAGAAGTCGTGAAGAGCATTCTTCAAAAAGGCGGCAAAGCCATTGCACTTCACGCTGATCTGGGCAAAATGAGTGATATTGAAGCATTATTTACAAATACGATTGCTGAATTCGGTAAAGTGGATATTCTGGTTAACAACGCTGGGCTGATGATCACCCAACCTCTGGCTGAGGTGACCGAAGCTGATTTTGACAAACAATTCGCACTCAATGTAAAAGGCACTTTCTTTGCATGTCAGCAAGCCATGAAATATATGGAGAACTACGGAAGAATCGTGAACCTGTCTACATCCGTGATCGGACAAATGTTCCCGGCCTATAGCGTATATGCAGGTACCAAGGGCGCAGTGGAGCAATTTACCCGTCAGCTAGCCAAAGAGTTCGGAAGCAAGCAAATTACGATCAACGCTGTGGCTCCCGGTCCTGTGAACACCGAGCTTTTCCAAGCAGGAAAAACCGAGCAGCAAATCGAAGGCATGAAAAAAATGAATGCTATGGGTCGGCTCGGCGAACCGGAAGATATCGCTGATGTGATTGAGTTCCTGGTCAGCGCCAAATCACAGTGGGTTACCGGGCAAACGATCCGCGTCAATGGCGGGTTCATCTAAAAGCTGGAATACATGGAATGGAGGCTGTTTACGTTCATGATATTAAACAAAGGCGAGACCTTATTTCGACAAGGAGAATCCGGCCCTTTATATCACTTAAAGAGCGGCTTGTTAAAAATTGTCCGAGTCCATGAAGACGGCTCGCAAATTTTAGTTAATGTGATTGTGCCCGATGAAATCATCCCGCACCACTCCCTGATCAGCCCCAATCCTTATTATGGTACAGCGGTGGCGTTGGTAACCTCTGAGGTCGAGGTTCTGTCGCAAAAAGAATGGTATCAGGCGCTGGAGCAAGATCCGGCTCAATGTCGGGCTATCGCTTTGCAGCTACAGGACAAGTTACGCATGATGCAGCAACGAATTGACCAGCTCACCGAGGTGTCACCTGCCGAGAAGCTTCGGAAGCTCCAACGCTGGTTCCACTCCTACATCGCACCCGCCACGTTAACGGACGTGCTGACGCAGGAGGAAATCGGCCAGTTTATTGGGCTGCGTCGGGAGACGATTAATCGGCTATTGCGTGCTTCAAGCGCTCCTTCTGCAAAAGATGATGACGATAATGCATCTCAATGAGCTCAAACCACTCTCCAGCATTCAACGCACCAAAACTGGGATGAGAGACGGTGAACAGCGTTGTTGATTTCCCAACGGTCGGCTCAATCTCTCTCATCTTGCGGATCACGACGTTTAATCCCTCCACAATTTCTTCTTTGCTAGTGGGTTGTTGGGGAGTGTACTGAGGGGATGGTGGAACTTGGATACGCATTGGCGGAAAGCTCCCCAGATTAAAAATGGCTGTGCCTGCCTCCGTTTTAACTCCTGTCTCCCCATTAGGCTGTAGACAAAGATCAATGTTCTTAAGATGCATATACAGTGCAGAGTTCACCAAATGAAGATACATTTGTCCAAGCGACCATTGACCCTCCTGAGGTGTGTATTGCAGTTCCTCCAAGCTAAAGCTGTCCAATTCAAGAAGATAGTGTTGTGCCGTTTCTTCGAAACGCTGCAATGTTTCAGTTGTATTCATATATTAATAATTGCCCCTCTCTATCAAAGTAGCTTTACTATACAAAAATGCTACTGACAGCATTATGTCAGTAGCATTTCAACATTTTTTCCACTTCCACACGTATCCGCTCCCTGAGCGACTCAGGCTCCAGCACAACCATATCCGCGCCCCATCCAAGTATCCATTGCAGTAGTTCCTCTGGCTGTCTGACGCGGAAGAGTACATGCAGTCCATCTGCACGCTCCTCTATGGCCTCCATATAAAAGTTGTTCGCTTCCTTCACCTTATCTGCGATATCTGAACGTGCTAATATGCGAACAGTTACATGACGGTCATCGGTTTGCTTGTAATCCTGCAAATGAAAATCGACAGGCAACTGAAACCTGTCCTCCAGCACGATAAGCTTGTCCATACGTGACAGACGGAAATGGCGAAGCTGCTGTCGCAATTCGCATTGCCCAATTAACATCCAAGAACCACGGAGCAGTACAAGACCATAAGGAGCGACCACACGCACACTTTGACGATTCCCGTCAGCCTCTGGCATTCTCTTGGAGTAGCCAAACTGTACTTTCCGTTTTTCCAATACTGCGAGACGCAACGTTTCCAAACAGGTTTTCTCGCTATGGTTTACCCCTTCACCCACCGCGAGCAGTCTGATGGTCGTACGCACCCGGGAAACTTCCCTGCGAACGCTCTCCGGTAATATGGCTTCAATCTTCCTGCGGGAGGTTTGCGCCTTGATACCGTAGTCTGTATCAAATTTTTGTTCGACAAAATCCGTTCCGATTAGCAACGCCACAGCCTCTTCTGCGGTAAAGCTCAGGGGGGGCAGGAAGTACCCCTCCATCAAGGAATATCCAATGCCCGGTGCTCCTACAATCGGTACACCCGATTCACTTAGAGCCTGAATATCCCGATAGATGGTCCTCACACTCGTTTCGAATATGGCTGCCAAATCCTCGGCTCGTAAAATATCCTTACGCTGCAACTCTAGCAAGATCGCTAGCAAACGATCTGTTTTGTTCATACCACGGCCCCTCTCTGGAAGGATCTAAAATGCAGAAATACAAAAAAGCAATAAGGGCAGTACAGTCACTGCGACTTATTGCTCTTTTTTTTCATACGGAAGTTACTTCATTATTTAAAAAACACTTTTTCGACGTTATATTTAGCCTTTTGTGAATTGATGATGTAGGTTTCATAGATTTCTCGCTCTACAGCATCTTCCACAATACAAACCTCAATAATCGCTACTTCGTTCCGCTTGTCCTTGATCGGCGATACGGTATCTTCAAAATGCTTTTTGATTCTTTGTCTCAGCTTTCTTGCTTTACCAACGAACAGCAATTCCTCCTGTGTGTTGTAGAACATAAAGATACCAGCCTTATCTCTAGGGATCAGGTGAAAGTCGGTAAATCCGTAAATATGGCTGAGCTCAGGGTTAACCTGTTTGGTAATTGTGATATCCGGAGTTGGAATTGTTATATTAATCACTATGTCACTTCCTCATTCTATATAGGTGTAAATATTATCACAAATCCCGTGGTAACACCATTTAATAATCCTTGTCCCATGACTAAAACTCCCAACTTAGAAACTGTATGAGAAAAAGATGACTCTGATGAATACAGAGCCACCTTTTCATTTATGTTATCCATTTTTGTAATCCGTAATGCGGTAATACATCGTTTTATCCTTCAACTTACGGAAATGGGACCTTGCCGGATAAAGATTAGCCTCAATAATCCCGATACGTCCTTTCCGGTCTATTCCAATGTCCAGTCCATACATACGATGTCCCGGAAAAAAATTACTTAATCTCTTCGCGGAACGGATGGAAACACGATTAATACGGGACTCTAGGGCACTGGCAGACAGGTGCCGAACAGAAGATTGTTTTATGCCGGATTTAAAACTGAGTAAAGTTCCCTTACTCCGTGTATTGTTGGAAACAATATAACCTTTGCCTGCAACTTTGATAACCTTCCCTGTGACTACCCATACAGGTGAGCCGGTTCTCCGTTGAATGATGACTCTCATATCAAAAGGGCGTTTGTTGATGGTCGGACGGGTAATTCTGCGTTGAACCATATAACTGGCGTTCCCGATTTTTCTTCTAATATAATGATACGTATTGGTTCTACCCCTTACTAAAACTCTTTTATTCTCGTAATGTACGATGTACTTATGGTTTCCTAACCAGGAGACCTGGAAGATCCCCCGTCCACGACTCCCCCACACCGGTTTCACAATAACATGCACGTACTTGGAGAGAAGTTTCGAGAAATTATGCCTATCCAGGAGCCTCGTCTCGGGGACATAAGACCTCAGAGACGCATACCTTCTCAATAACAAATATTTGTACCACTTATCTTTTGCTCCTGATGCCATGGGAACTCCACCTTTCTCATCCGCATTTTATGCTACTGAGATAGCCTTCAAGCAATTCCAAAAATAACTCCATTTCCTTATACGTAATATCACCTATATTGGCAATCCGGAACGTATTTAGCTTCTCTAGCTTGCCGGGATAAATCATCATGCCTTTGCTATAAAAATAATCATGCATAGATTGAAAATCATAACCTGCACAATGAGGTTCAAGAATGGAAGTAATGATCTTGGAATGATGCTCTTCGGGAATGATATAGGTTAGGCCTAACCGGGCTAACCCGTTAATTAAGGTTTTCCAGGATGTCGCGTACCTTTCGTACCTTTTATCCACCCCTTCTTGCTTTAATTCCTCAATCGCTTGTCTAAGCGCATATAAGGTTTGGACTGGGGGAGTAAACCGCATCTGCCCATGTTCCACAAAGTAGTTATATTGAGCATACAAATTCAAATAATAGCTTCTTGGTTTCTGGCCTTTCAAATTCTCCAATTTGCTTTTTTCGGCGATCACAAACGAAACCCCGGCCATTCCCTGTAAGTTTTTGTTGGAGCTTGCCGCCAGGTAGGCAATGTTCATTTCCTTCAATTGAATTGGAACGGCCGCAAATGAGCTCATGGCATCCACGATCATGTCGATTTGATATCTTTTGCACAATTCTCCGATATCCTTCACCTTGTTAAGCAGGCCAGTTGTCGTCTCATGATGTACGACGGCCAGATGGGAGACAGTGCGTTCGGAAGATTGGATACACCTTTCTAATTCAGCCAAATCAATCGCATCATCGGGGGGACTTTTGAATTCAAGATAATCTACCCCATAAACCTTCGCTATCTCGCACATCCGTTTTCCATAGGCCCCATTGCTGACAATGATTACTGCATCGTGATTCGGGACCGAACTGATGATGGATTCCACCGCTGCAGTACCTGATCCGCCAAACAATACGGTCGCATAATCATCCGGGTCAGCAACCAACCGGGTCAGTTCTGTAGAAATGTACTCCATGATTTGGCCAAACTCGGCTTCACGAGGACAAATATCCGGAACGACCTGTGAACATTTCACACTTTCTGTAGTCGTTGCCGGCCCAGGGGTAAGCAAAATGTTTTTCTTGACGACAGAACTCATGAACCGCCCACTTCCTTGCCCTTCAAAGGATCGTTATGAATAAAACGCTGCAGACGTTCTTTTACTTCGTGAGGCTTCATATGCGGACGAGCAAGCTGATCCTTGGAATCCTTGGATATTTTCAGGCACAAAAACGTAAGTTCTCTATTCATTTTCCATTCTTGTAAAAAGACTTTTAGTTCCTCGAGACTGTGAACAAGAATCGACTTTGTATACCCACAGGAAGCAGCAATATCTATAAAATCAATATTATGCGATACCGTACTTTGCCCGCCTGTTGATTCATGGGCATTATTATCTAGCATGATATGAATCATATTGGCCGTATGGTAGTACCCGTTGGTTGCCAGGCTCCCCATACGCATCAGCAGAGATCCGTCTCCGTCAATCACGACAATATTTTTGCTTGGTTGGCTCAGAGCTAACCCCAGTCCAAAAGAACCGATGCACCCCATAGAACCTACCATGTACAGGTTGTTATCTGCATCTTCAATTTCATATAGTTCGCGCCCAGTTTTACCAGTTGTTGCGAGCTGGACGGTATGGCTGTCTTTCATGGAGTTAATCGCACATAATGCATCATAGCGCGTAGGCATTTGATGATTCGCACGACCATGCTGCCGGATCTGATTTAAATGGATGGAGGTTTGCTGTTTTTTCAATGGCTCTTTGTCGAACGTGCCTTTTTTAACGACAAAAAAGAACGGGCGATTCCGGGCAATTTGCTCATTAGCCTGGATCAATTGATTTTTTACCTCCTCTAAATCCTTGGAGAGATACTGCCATTCCACATCCATCAAATCCAGCATTTGCGTTGTAATCTGGCCCATCAGTTCATGCTGAGGCTCGTCAGGTATCCCCGGTTCTCCGCGCAGACTGACAAATCCAAGCAGAGGAATACGAAAAGGGTAAGTAAGGGAGGTCAATGGCGAAACAGCGTTGGTCAGCCCCGAATTTTGCATAAGGACTACCGATTTCTTCCCCCCTATATAAGCTCCGGATGCAATGGCGACCGCATCCCCTTCGTTAGCCGCTGCAACATAATCGCATTCGTTTATGGCATAATTGATCAAGCTTTTCAAGAAGGAGCATGGAACACCGCTGAAAAAGGTAAATCCTAATTTTTTCAGCTCTTCTCCTAACAATTTCGTGTCCATTATACGCGCTCACCCGAATCCGGTTCTGACGATGGAAGATATTTCTTTTCCGCAGCTTGCAGCTCTTCGACCCCTTGAAGCCGGAATACTTCTTCGAGGGTTGCGACTTCCTTTTCGACATGAACAAGGCTTTCATCCCGATAAATTCGGCCAGATAATTGTTTCATGGCTTGAATGGATGCTCTCAAATTATGGTTTGCCCAAATCACAAGGCTAATCCCCATCTCCTGAAACCTGATGGTTGGAGTCGTATAGTATTTGGTAGGCACGATCACTACTGGCAATCTTCCAGCCCATTCTTTCATGAACGCTTCAATCTCTGCGGCATCCGATCTTTTGCTGTGTATAAATACGGCATCGGCTCCTGCCTTTCGATATGCCTCCGCCCGCTGCAGCGCCACTTTAAGCCCACTCCCGGTAATAAATGCCTCTACTCTGGCCACCACCGTAAAATCCGTGTCCGTCTGCGTATCTTTCATCGCTTTAATTTTCCCGGAAAACTCTTCGATATCAGCCAAAGTCTGCTCTTGACCGTTAATGAAAGAATTCGTTTTGGGGAACCGCTTATCTTCGATACATACCCCCGCAATATGGCGCTGCTCCAGTTTCTTCACCAAGCGCCTTGCATTGTTGAAGTTGCCGTACCCCGTATCTCCGTCCAACAAAATCGGGATAGAGGTAGCGTCACTCATGAATTCCAAAACATCCAAAACCTGCGTCCAGGAGGCCTCATTGTTGTCCCTTACTCCCATCGCTGCAGAGATGGATAACCCGCTGGCCCAAATTCCTTTAAATCCTGCCTCCTCCACAATTTTGGCTGACAGACCATTATGAGCCTCCATGATAAACTCTGGTTTTTGTGAATTGACCAAGTCTCTAAGTTGCTTTGTTTTTTTCATTGAAACTTTCTCCTTCTCCCCTAAAAATAACGTGCATGGAATCTACTTTCGAATAAGACTCTTGTTTCTCATGATGGTGTTGATCATAGTAGGATCGGGAAATTGAGTAAATAGCATATGTCCTGGGTGTGAATTGGCCTCGATAATCCAAATATGACCTTTTTTATCTATGGCAATATCAACCCCCAATTCGCGAACCGGATGCCGTTCATTGATCTTTTTGGCAATAATGACGGATAGTTTGGAGATTCTACGAAAATAGGCATCTGCTTTCGCGCGGTTGTGCTTAAAAAGGCTGAATAGCACTCGATGCAAGGATACTGCATGCCCTCCTTTAAGATAATTGGTAACATACTTATGAGGTGCCGCGACACGGGCAGCCACCCCGGAAATAACCCATTTCCCCCTTGGCTTCTGTAAATATATCCTGGTGTCAAAAATCGACCCGTGGTACTTAGCCAACCGAAGTCCTTTCTGTACCAAATACCGATGTCTGGATTTCCGGTATGACTTAATTGCTTTTAAGACAAAACGAGATCCAACAAACTTTCGACTTGAACCGCTACGAACCTCATATCCTTTTTTCAATCTCTTGACCCGGATGATCCCGCTGCCACCACTCCCGTGATTGGGTTTTATGAAGACCGATGAATAAGTATTCAGCATCCGCGAGGTCCTTGAATCCGTAAACCAGTGGGTTTCAGGTAAATGCGAACGCAAAACGGGATGTTGCAACATTTCTTTATGCTTTTTCATTTTTCCAATAGGCACTAGTCATCCCTCTTATCTTTTTGGGTTTTTGCGCATACAGTATGCATATGCATCCAGATCCCCTTCTGCGTGGGCCGCTACCTCTGCTAGAAACCAAGATTTATGTCACAAAAAGGCATGTCCCAGCTGTTATAAATACGCCCCCCTTGGAGACACCCTTTCGGACAGACTCGGGGTTCGGACCACAGAAAATAGGCTGTCACACACTGTACTTGAAATAAAACCCATTTTGACCGAAAATATAAAGGGTAATTATGTAATTAATTCAACTATTTTGTTAGGAGGAATATATATCATGTCAAATATCTTTAATCGGAAGGTCAGGTTTAGCTTCTTACTCGTAGCCATCATTGCGTTCGTTATTCAAAATTCTACAGGAGACATTCATGTAGCCCGAGCTGCGGACAATGTAATTAATGCCAAGGATTTTGGCGTTAAAGCCAACTCGAATTCCTCACAGTCAAAGGAAATTCAGAATGCATTAAAGTATTTCTACGACCGAGGAATGGAGGGAACCGTCTATTTTCCAAAAGGAACATACTTGGTTGACGAATCTATTCGTTTATATGCCGGGGTTAGCCTGAACGGTGACGGAATGGGAAAAACGATTTTCAAAAAGACAGGGTCTAAAAGCCAATACGTCGTTGGCGATCCGATTCTACGAAACAATTCTGACCGACTAGACGTGAAGTTATCTAATCTCACCATTGATGCAGACCGTGCCAACCGTGAAGCCCGTGGCGAAAGTCAGGTAGGCGGTATTATTATGGAAATGGCCGTCTCTCACTTCACGCTGGATCACGTGGAAATTTGCGATACAACGATCGGAGCCCTTCTTCGCAGAACGAGAGATTCAGAGATTACCAACAGCCGCTTTGACCGAAATAATGGACATGCTATTGCCACTGGACACGAGAGCTTTCCGGCAGGCGAGTTCCGCAACGTCAAAATTACGAATAACCAGATTACCAATTCGGGCGGCGGCAGTGGAATCAATTTATCACGCGCAACCTACACGACAGTCACTGGGAACCAAATTATTAACAAGACCCATCAATCTGATGGATACGCAGGCATTCGCATCCCTAATAATGGCGCCAACAATACTGTAAACAATAATGTGATTGAAAATTACCCGCGCGGGATCTTTGTCCTGACTGGAGCAACAGGTAACAATGTATACGGAAATACTGTAAAAAATGCATCCCTGCAAGGTCTTTTGGTCCAATCGGATGGCAATACGTTTACCGACAACGAATTTATTCAAACCAATTCCTCACTTACTCCAGAGGCAGTCATTCGCCTTGCTGACGCAAACAACAACAAAGTTATTGGTAACGAGATGACCACATACTCCGGGTTCTCCAATATAGGAATACGGGTCACCGATTCCAACTCCAATGAAATTAAGGACAACATCACAGATACTAGAGGTAAATCAGTCAGTATTGAAGGCGGGCGTAATAACGTCAATACAGGCAACCGCAATCGGTAGAAATTTTATGAATTACCTACTATGCGAGTACGTCGGTTTCCGTTACAATATGTCAGTGTGATTCTGGCATCGGCAGATTGACGCGTACTTGAACATTATTGGAGGCTTCTATTTTTTCATGCAAAACGAATCTCATTCTAACGTAAAAATCATAACGGCCGATCCGAGTGCGATCGGCCTGTTTGGCTTGGCTATCGTAACGCTTGTGGCTTCATCCCAAAAGCTTGGTCTCACCGAAGGCTTAAGCTTCATCATCCCTTGGGCTATATTTCTCGGTGCTTTTGCGCAGCTGTTTGCCTCCATTCAGGATGCAAAACATAACAATACCTTCGGCATGACGGCATTTGGTGCTTACGCCTTCTTCTGGTTAGCCGTAGCTAGTAGCTGGATGATTAAAATGGGCGTATTCGGCCCTGAGCTGGCGTCTGCTGTAGACGGCAAGCAGCTCGGCTTTGCCTTTGCGGGCTATCTCATCTTTACGCTCTTTATGACCATTGGAGCGATGGAGACGCATAAGGTTCTATTTTTTATTTTTGTGTTGATTGATTTTCTGTTCCTCGGTCTTAGCTTCGATGCATTCGGCGTTGCACCAGAGATATTCCATACCATTGCCGCTTATGCTGAAATGGGCATTGGTCTACTCTCACTGTACGGTACAGGAGCTGCCGTTCTGAATGCTCATTTTGACCGTACATTCCTGCCCGTCGGACGTCCTTTCGGCATTTTCAAGCCACGTCCTTAACTGTATATGTAAACCCACAAAGCCGCCTTTCGCGCCGATCCGCGTAAAGGACGGCTTTTGTTTTGGGATTAATATGCTATCTTAATTATTCAGCTTGCCAATTCGGCATCCGCTCTGCCGGATAACGAAGGCCTGCTGCCATTCCTTTTGGAATGATTGCGTTAATAGCTTCCATTTCCTGTGTGGATAAAACAACATCGATGGAACCTGCATTTTCCTCTAAATACGTAACCCGCTTGGTTCCTGGAATCGGTACAATTCCCTCCTGCGCAAGCAGCCATGCCAACGCCAGTTGAGAAGGTTTGACCCCTTTTTGGGCAGCAAGGTCCTTAACATGCTGCACGAGGTCCAGATTTTTCTGGAAATTCTCAGGTTGGAAACGTGGCACCGAGCGACGGAAATCATCTTCTGCAAAATCATCAAACTTCTGAATTTGCCCGCTCAAAAATCCGCGTCCAAGTGGACTGTAGGCCACAAATTCGATACCCAACTCCTTACACGTCGGTATAACTTCATCTTCCGCTTCCCGGCTCCATAAGGAGTATTCCGTTTGCAGCGCTGTAATCGGATGTACCTTGTGAGCGCGTCGAATGAGCCCAGGAGAAGCTTCGGACAGCCCCAAATAGCGGACTTTTCCCGCCTGAACCAAGTCACTCATCGCGCCAACCGTTTCCTCGATAGGTACATTCGGATCGACACGGTGCTGGTAGTACAAATCAATCACATCTACACCCAGTCTTTGCAGGCTGCGGTCACATGCCTCTTTTACATATTCAGGACGGCCACTTACACCCATAAATGCGCCATCTTCCCCGCGCATAATGGAAAATTTAGTGGCCAATACGACTTCGTCACGGTGGCTCCGCAGGACTTGGCTAATCAGTTTTTCATTTTTCCCCACACCGTAGACATCGGCAGTATCCCAGAAGTTTATCCCTAGCTCCAGCGCACGATGAAGCGTTTTGATCGACTCCTGATCATTCAACTCACCGTAATATTCGGACATTCCCATGCAGCCCAGACCCAGTGCAGATACTTGAAGGTCGCTGTTACCCAGTTGTTTCTTTTTCAATTTTTATCACTCCTAAATTATCAGAATAGTCATCGCATTTCCTAATCACTACGTCACATTCCGTATGTTACTACTTAAAGTTAACTTGAAGTCAAGCATTGTCTTGTATATGCTATTTCAAAATTTTTTAGAAAAATTTGATTTCCGGGTTGTAAGAGGCAGCTGTAAATTTCCTATATATATGAGAAACGAATTATCGCGCGAGATTCGGTTTCAAAATAATCCAATTGGAGGTTTAACATGCCAGCAAACTACTCTTACACCAAAACGTCCGATGGTTTCCATGTTATCATCACGCCAGCTTCGAATATTCAAAATAAAAATATTCGAAGCCGGATCACACAGCAAACCGATTACGGGATTAATGGGGGCTTCTTTAACCCAATCAGCACAACAAAGGCGCCGACCGAGTGTTTGTCTATCGCGGTCACACCTAATAATACCCATGATACTAAGGCGAATGCCAAAGGGAATAGCCGTGGTACAGCATTTGTATACACGGAGAGCAACAAAACGAAAATAGGGATTACCCGTGCTTCAAGTGTGACGGATCTCAAAAAACAAATGGGGACTTCGATTACGTATAAGTCTATTATTAGCGGCGGTAGCCTGTCGCTGAAGAAAGAGGAAGAAGCATGGCTTGAGGATTTAAAAGATATTGAAAAATTTGATTTGAACGGAACGTTGCGATACACCGATTCCACCGGGCGAACTGGCCTGGGCTTCAAGGTCGTAAATAATGTTTGGCAGGTCTACCTGGTTGTTCATGAAAATGCGACACTGAAACAACTTCGCAATTATTTTATTAAACAGGATTGCTTTGAAGCCATTCTTCTTGATGGTGGAGGCTCGTCCGGTATTCAAGTTAAGAACTCTGCAGGCACTATGGTTAAGTATGAGCAAACACGTTATATCTACAACATGGTAAAACTCATTAATATCACCTAAGCCTTATGATATAACGTGCTTGTATAGGAGTAAGGAGGCCTTACCGGCCTCCTCTATAAATCATCCAGCACAACGATTTCCAATGCCAGGAAAACAGGTGTTACAGGGTACAGATAAGAAACTTCAATCGGTTGCCCCGCTTGTAATTGTGCTGGATTGATTAATTGCCTCCGCTGACCATCCATCTGCTTATAAATATGTGTATCTGGGACAGATATATAGACCGCTTGGATAGGTTTTTCCGTTGGATCATCACTTTGGGGTAGTTCTTTAGCAAATTGAACAGGCTGTTCAAATCGGATCAAATAGTTCATGGTAGGGGCTGCTAAGGGTTGTTCTACTTCTTTTTCAATTCTTTCAATACTTTCGATTTTGGCACGCCCTGTGTATACCGTTGTGCTTTCCAGACGGTCTAAGTCAAAAATAGATTGAGCCACCGCTCCATTAGATTCGTTAACCGGCGTAGCCGATTCTGTTGTAGAACATGCAGGCAGTAATGCTGCCGCAAGCAAGACAAGGACAAGGGCAGAAACTCTATTTTTCATAAGTGATCCTCCCTAATCTGGTTTAAAGAATATGTTCACTATTAAGACGCGGACAGGAACAATTTGGTTTCTTTAATCTGTATTTATCCATTACATTTTGAAAGGTGTGCAATTATATGTTAAAAAAACTCAGTTTGGTAGCTCTCGCTGCATCAACACTTTTAGTAGGAAGCTCTATTACGGCAAGCGCTGATTCTACTGTAAATTACGACCATTTGCTCTCGGCAGGGACCACTAACGCTTTCCTGGCCATGGAAGATGGATCTTCATTTTATGCAACGGGAAGTAACGGTAATGGCAAGCTCGGCGTGGGCGCTGGCGGAGGGAATAATAAAACAAGTCCGGTGCAGGCCCATGTATCTGATATCGCTATGATTGATGCCGGTGCTCTGCATTCGACCTTGCTCAAAAAAGACGGAACCATCTGGTCTTGGGGCTTTGCAGGTTACGGGGAGCTAGGAACAGGGATTAAAAAGGGTTTTGTAAATGAGCCTGTTAAAAACAAATATATTAATGATGTGAAGGAAGTGAGGGCAGGCGGTCAATTCACACTTGCGCTCAAAAATGACGGAACCGTGTGGGCCTACGGAGAAAACAACTTTGGCCAACTGGGCATTGGCACAAAAGGAGCTTCCGCCTTTTCCGTTAAGCCTGTGCAGGTACAAGGTTTGGAGAATATTGTAGCCATTGACGCTGGCGATAGCTTTGGTGCAGCCTTAGACAAAGATAATCAGCTATGGGTATGGGGACGTGGTTATGATGGCGCAATGGGGCAGGATGACAAAGAAGACCAGCTTACCCCTGTTCAATATCGAATTGATGATATCAAAACTTTTACTGCCGGAGCTGACCGCATTTATGTACTAACGAACAGCGGAGAAGTATATGCTTCCGGGAGTAACACTTCTGGAAAGCTTGGGGATGGAACCTCTACTTTTAGAAGATCACCCGTATTGATCAATGTTTCCAATGTAAGTAGACTGAAAGCAGGCAAAACTCAAACTTTTGCACTTAAAAATGATGGAACTCTTTGGGGCTGGGGAACCAATAATGAGGGACAGGTAGGTGACGGGACCGATGTATTTTCTGTTAAAGTCCCATCCCAAGTTGTAGATGACACAAACACGCCACTAACCGATGTAGTAGCATTCAGTGCAGCAGGAACCCACTCCCATGCTTTGACAGCCGATGGGACGGTCTGGTCCTGGGGATATAACAAAAACGGCGAACTGGGAATCGGCAACACCAAGGAACAATATGCTGCCACGAAAACGAATTTCCCAAATCCTTTTTCGGAATAACTAATATTCTTATACCTTAATAAATTGTTTAAGGAATACGCTTAGCCCTCCGTTTTTCCAACCCCAAAAAAGCAATAAGGGCAGTTCAATCAACTGCCCTTATTGCTCTTTATTTTCATATAGAAGCTACTTTATTACAAATAAAACTATGATTATGTATGAACAGAAGCGCTTCAGTAGCTTCTGGACGGTAGAGAAATTCATTTACAGAGCTAAGGCTTCTTCCGTAATCTTTTTGATATCAATGGATGAAGGCGTTTCTTCCTTGACCATATCGGGCAAGATATTTTCCAAAAAATAATCAACACAATGTAATTGAATATTCTTGATTTTCACAAGTGCATTACGGTACATGACTATAAATTCTTTTTCAGTATTTCCCCGCTGTAGTTCGGCAAATGCTTCGTACACCTGATCCATCTTGTCAGCAACTTCAAGGATCAAACCTTCTACTGAATTATCTTTGCCTTCCCGTAACTGTTTGCGAAAAATAGCTTTAAAATCCTCGGGAATATTCTCTTCAATAAAATACTCAATCATACCTTCTTCGACCTGCTGGATTAATAATCGTAGTTCCTTAGAGGAATGCTTAACAGGCGTTTTGATGTCTCCAATAAAAATTTCCCCGTAATCGTGACTGCTCGTAATCTCGTATAGCTTTTTCCAGTCAATACTGACACCATTTCTCTCTTCAATATCAGCCAGCGTTTTAGCGTATTGTACTACTTTCCAAGAATGTGCCGATACGCTGTGTTCCTCGAATTTAAACTTACCCGGACAACGGATGATTCTCTCCAGCTCATTTAGCGACCGAAAATACGTGTGAATCCCCATCATTGCATCCATCCTTTAACATATATGAGATAGTCAATATAAACCCCACTATAAACCTCAACTATTAACAGCAGATTATCGCAGTATCAAGTTGAATCCACACATGTAGCACATATACAATTTTTGCTATACACTTTATAAAAGGGGAGTTGCAAAATCCTAAAAAAAGGTTAAAGTGGTGAAATCGTTGTTCAAAATCCTACTAATTGAAGATGATGAAACTTTGTTCCATGAAATGAAGGATCGGTTAACTCAATGGAACTATGATGTGTATGGCATCCAGGATTTTAATAAAGTCATTCAGGAATTCACAACGATAAAGCCTGACCTGGTCGTGATAGATATTCAATTGCCGAAATTTGATGGGTTTCATTGGTGTCGAATGATTCGATCCCACTCTAACGTGCCCATTCTTTTCTTATCATCACGGGATCATCCTACGGATATGGTGATGTCGATGCAGCTTGGCGCGGATGATTTTATCCAAAAACCGTTTCATTTTGATGTACTCATTGCAAAATTACAGGCGACACTCCGCCGCGTATATAATTACAATACAGAACCTGTCTCTCTGAGAACATGGCGTGGAGCGACGGTCGATTATGAAAAAAATGTAGTAGCCAATGAGGCTGACTCCATCGAATTAACCAAGAACGAGATTTTTATTTTGAAGCTGCTGATCGAACAAAAAAATAAAATTGTCGCACGAGAGGAATTAATTAAAAGCCTCTGGGATGATGAACGTTTTGTCAGCGACAATACCCTGACCGTCAACTTGAACCGCCTGCGTAAAAAATTAGACGAGCTGGATTTGGGCCGTTTCATTGAAACGAAAGTCGGGCAAGGCTATATGGCTACAGAAGAGGCACCTGCCTATGATTAAAAAATATCTTATAGAGAGGCGGAGCTGGATTCTACTGTTTGTGTGTCAGCAATTCCTGATCCTGTTCATTGCTTATGTGGATGCAGCAATTCCGTTAATGCCGATTCTTTATATCGTCTTCTTATCTATGATGATTTTCTTGGTTTTTTTAATCATTCGCTATCCCAAGGAAACCAAATTCTATACCACACTAGAAGAATGGGAGAGCCCTCTTGAACTAACGGGTATAGGCGAACCGGAGAGTCCGTTTGAGCAAATCATTGAACAAAAAATCACTGACCAGACCGTACGGTTACAACAGATCATCTCGCAAAATCAATTGACACTTGAACATGAAAAAGATGAATTATTATCCTGGATTCATGAGGTAAAAACACCTTTGACCACCATGCATTTGATGATTGAGCGGTTGGACGATAAGCCCCTAAAAGCTCAGTTAACCTATGAATGGCTACGAATTCACTTACTGCTGGATCAACAGCTCCATCACAAACGCATATCCTTTATTGAAAATGATCTGTATGTCGAGCAAGTGGATTTAAAATCTCTTGTTTTTAAAGAGATCAAAGCACTACAGTCATGGTGCATCCAAAAAGGGATCGGTTTTGACATCCAATTGGAGCACATGGAAGTGCTGAGTGATGCCAAATGGCTGGCTTTTATCATCAGACAGCTCTTAACCAATGCCATCAAATATAGCGATGCCAGTGATATTATCATTCACAGCTATGTACAAAGGGATCGAATACAGCTTGAGGTCCAAGACTTTGGGCGCGGTATTGATCCGAAGGATATACCCCGTATTTTCGAGAAAGGTTTTACCTCCACAACCCAACATTCTGATCATACTTCAACGGGTATGGGGTTATATTTAACGAAAAAGGCAGCACAGTCCTTGCTCATACATATAGATATGCACTCCAAACCGAACGTGGGTACAACCTTCACTTTAATTTTCCCCAAACGAAATGATTTCGTGAGCATGGTGAGCATGTGACAGAGATGTCACATGCTTTTATGTATTGTTCGCCCAATCAAAGGAAAAACATCGGCTCTATTTTTATAATAAGGCTACAAGAACAATAAGGAGTGCATCGAAGTGAATATTTTAGAAGCCCATAAAATTCATAAAAGCTACGGTAATAAGTTAAATATGCAGGAGGTTTTGAAGGGAATAGATATCGTCATTGAAGAAGGGGAATTTGTCAGTATTATGGGAGCCTCCGGTTCAGGTAAAACCACACTGCTGAATGTTCTTTCCTCCATTGATAAAGTGAGCCAAGGCTCCATTAAAATCAATGATATCGAAATGACGAAAATGAAAGAAAAGCAACTGGCTGAATTTCGCAAAAAGCATTTAGGCTTTATTTTTCAAGAGTATAATCTGCTGGATACGCTAACCGTGAAGGAGAATATTCTCTTACCCTTATCCATCACCAAAACGCCTAAAAAAGAAGCCAACCAAAAATTTCAGGAAGTAGCTACAGAACTGGGAATTTATGAGCTCAAGGACAAATACCCCAATGAAATCTCGGGTGGACAGAAGCAGCGTACATCTGCGGCCAGAGCGTTTATTCATGAGCCCAGTATTATTTTTGCCGATGAACCAACGGGTGCGCTAGATTCCAAATCGGCTTCCGATTTACTAAATAAGCTGGGCCAGTTAAATCAAAAACGCAAGGCCACCATTATTATGGTCACGCATGATCCTGTCGCAGCCAGTCATTGCAGTCGAGTCATTTTTATTAAAGATGGGCAAATGTATACGCAGCTTCACAAAGGCGAGCAGGAAAGACAAAGCTTTTTCCAGGATATCATGAAAACCCAAGGGGTCTTAGGCGGGGTCCAATATGAACATTAATCTGCTCATTCTAAAAAATTTGAAGAAAAACCTGAAAAATTATTACCTTTATGTTTTTGCTCTCATTTTCAGTGTTGCGCTCTATTTCGCTTTCGTCACATTACAATACGATCCCTCCATGGACGAAGTGAAGGGTTCTGTTAAAGGTGCAGCTTCCATACGGGCAGCATCCGTTTTACTGGTCGCCATTGTCTGCATCTTCCTTTTGTATGCTAATAATATCTTTATAAAAAGACGCAGCAAAGAAATTGGCCTATTTCAATTGATCGGAATGACTAAAAATAAAATTTTTCGCATCCTGAGTGCTGAAAACTTAATTCTATACTTCAGTTCACTATTCATCGGAATTGGGGTTGGATTTTCCTTTTCCAAATTAGTGATCATGATTTTATTTAAGACGACGGGCGTCGAAGCCATTGCCACTTTATATTTCTCTAACCAAGCACTGACTCAAACACTCATCGTTTTTGGTATCATCTACCTATTGATCATGCTCATGAATTATTCTTTTATCAAAAGACAGAGTATTTTGTCTTTGTTCAGAGTATCCTCAACCACCGAAGGGAAAATCAAGAAAATAACGATCTATGAGATGATCATCGGGATCATTGGAGTTTCATTCATCGCTCTAGGATACTATGTTTCTTCCAAATTGTTTGGTGGAGACTTTACATCCATGAATGAGTTATTTATGGCTATGGTGTTTATTTTGGGCTCTGTCATCATCGGAACACTCCTTTTTTATAAAGGATCTATCTGCTTTATTTCCAATATCATCAGAAAAAGTAAAGGCGGCTATTTGAACATTAATGAGGTGCTATCTCTCTCATCCATTATGTTCCGCATGAAATCCAATGCTTTGTTGTTGACCATTATTACAACAGTATCAGCACTTGCCATCGGTTTACTTTCCTTAAGCTATATCGCCTATTATTCTGCGGATCAAGCAGCTGAGGACAATGTGCCTTCCCATTTTGCAATGACGAATGTACTGGATGCGGAGAAATTCAAAACGTTACTTCAGGAGCATGACATAAAGTATCGTGAAAAGAAAATTGAAGTTATTCAAGTCAGCGTGAACACAGCGCAAATTATGGACACTCCTCTGGAAGGATTAAATATCGGTGCGAATTCCATGACGTTGCCTGTCATAAGCGATCAATCTGTGAAGGGTACGGATGTATCTCCAGGCCAAACGATTTTAACAGGCTATAATGATTTGTTACAGAAATTCATGTCCTTGAAAAACTCAGGTCCATTGGATTTGAAGGGAAATAAGGAAGTCATACACCAACAATATGTGGGTCTAAAAAAGGAGTACGTGATTCCCTACTATTTCACAGCCGGTGGATTACCCACTGTCATTGTAGACGAAACTATCTTTGAGCGGTTAAAGAAAGATGCAAATCCTGAGATTCAAAAGAAATCATCCTTATATATTGGAATTGATATGATAAATGCAGAACAGATCAAAGAAGCCGATCGTCTCTTTGCAGCTGCGAATTTTAATGATCAACAAACATCACGCCTTGAAATGAGCAGCAATCAGAAGCGGAACATGGGAGTGATCATGTTTGTAGTTGGCTTTTTAGGACTGACCTTTCTCATTACATCAGGCTGCATCCTTTATTTTAAGCAAATGGATGAGAGCGAAGACGAAAAAGCCAATTACACCGTGTTAAGAAAGTTAGGGTTCACCCAAAATGACCTGCTTAGAGGCATTAAAATAAAACAACTCTTTAACTTCGGCATTCCACTAGTAATTGGCCTTTCACACAGCTATTTTGCCGTTCAATCCGGCTGGTTCTTGTTTGGAACTGAAATTTGGATGCCTATGATCATCGTTATGGTACTGTACACCGCCTTATATTCCATTTTCGGGATACTATCCATCCTGTATTATAAAAAGGTCATTAAATCAGCATTGTAATCGGCAAAAAGCAAAAAAAAGCCCCAGGCGAAAGCGCTGGGGCTTTTCCAAATATTTGAGCATTTTCGTTCCTATGTGTACAATAAAATAACTATCATCGTAACCCCAAAGGGGGAGAGCTTATTTTATTATTAATCATCAATGGCATCGGCATCGTAGCCAATATCATACTCGGTTCCTCTGTAGGCGTGGCTATTATCGTAGGAATCGTCTTTTTCCTGATTGGCTTGCCTGAGTTTAAAAGATCGCCGAAACTCACGAAAAAGGCTAAAAAAGATATCACCTATATTATGTCAACCCTATTAACTCTCCTTATATTCGTAGTTATTGTTTCTTGGAATCTCCATACTTCAGGTGACCTGTTTCTTGAAGATCCGCTAACACCGCAAATGAAGTTTCACTGGGGACAAAAGGTGTTGCTGCTAGGGTTACTGGAGGGCTTATGGGCTGTCATCAGCCTAAAATGGCTGTTGCCTATCTTTTTTGATCCGCTGGATCTCAGTAAGAAGCAAATCCTTGTTTTAGTAAGCGGGATTGTATTTAGTGTGGTTTCAGGTATTTATGCCCTGCTTGAAGCAAGTTAAAAAGTCTCGCTCTTCTCTGTTAAGGACAGGAAGAGCGAGACTTTTTTATTAATGGTTCCCCTCTACAGAGGCTAGAATGCTTAACGCAAAGGTTCAAACCCCTCTGCTTGCTTGAGAATCCGCTCAATTTCCGCGCATGTCTCCGGTTGCAGCGTCACTTCGACTGCTTTTACATTTTCTTCGATTTGTGCCGGTTTAGTGGCCCCAATGAGTGCAGCGCTGATACCCGGTTCTCTCAGAATCCAGGCAAGCGCGAGCTGTGACAGGGTAATACCCAAATCCTTCGCCAGCTTATCCAGCTCCTGGACACAGTTTAGAACGGTATCGTTCATGTAACTGCTGATGACATTATTGACAGAGGCATCAGCCCCGCGGCTGCCCGTCGGTAAAGGTTGTCCAGGCTTGTATTTACCCGTGAGGATACCTTGGGCCAGAGGCGAAAATACAATTTGGCCGATACCTACCTGCCCGGATACGGGAAGTACCTCATGTTCGATATAACGTTCGAACATATTATAGATTGGCTGATTGGCAATCAGTGGCCGCAAATTCAGCCTTTTTCCAATCCCATAGGCATCCGTGAGCTGGGCAGCACTCCATTCACTGACAGCAGCGTACAGAATCTTACCCTGAGCCTGAAGGTCATCAAGCGCTCGCAGCGTCTCTTCCAAAGGAGTACCCGAATCATAACGATGACAGAAGTACATGTCGATATAATCCGTGCCAAGACGCTTCAGACTCGCTTCACATTGCTCCATAATGTGCTTGCGTGACAGTCCCCTGTCATTGGGACCAGAATCCATAGGGAAGTACACCTTGGTAGATAACACATAGCTCTCTCTTCGATAAGGCTTCAAGGCAGCTCCCATAGCCTTCTCGCCTTCTCCCCGGTTATACGCGTTCGCGGTATCAAAGAAATTAATCCCGAGTTCAAAGGCTTTGGCAATACAGGTATGAGCTGCTTCCTGCTCGGCAGCTGTACCGTACGTTAACCAGCTACCCAGACCGATTTCACTAATTTTAAGACCACTGTTGCCTACATTTCTATATTTCATATCTACTCCTTCTTTCATAAGAAGATCATATTTTTGTATTTTAACATGTAAACCCTTTCATTAAAATCATTGATAAAGGACTCATGGAGTTATATGAAGGATATCTACCACCCTGACTGTTAGGGTGGTAGATGCTTATAGCCTCACAATCTCAAATCATATTTACTTGCTTCCTACAGGAAAAAGCGCATCATATGCAGGACAAGGCAGTTTGTCGAGAAACTCCTGAAGCTGCTTCGGTTTATTTTTGTAAATATCCTTTAAGGATGTTCCATTATAAATATTGCCGATGACCACAGGATGGCATAGCTCACAAATCAGGATGTCCCCGTTCCCGTGAAGATGGAGCTGTTTTTTACCGTCAACACAGTTGGAAAAATAAACACCAGGCTGTTCCTTGAAGCCCAGCGCTTCTGCAAAACGGTCCATACAGGTGAAATACAACACAGTATCATCTTTCTTATGTGCAATCAGGTCATGAACGGAACGAACGAGCGCTTCCTTGGTGGAAATAGCATTCCAGTTCGTATGATCCATCACAATGCTGTTTTGGATTTCATGGATGCGCACACCGAGTTCATATACCTTTTCGCTAATCGCTGGCATGTTGTTCTGCGTCTCCGCAAACAGCAACGTCTCCAGCACCGTTTCCAGCTTGGCTTCGGTACATAATCGGATATTTTGAACGATTTTCTCATACATGCGAGGATGAACATGATAATAGGTTGCATATTTATCGGCATCCGTGAAGTTGAAAGAAATATGAATGTTGGAAAGTCCTGCATCACGTAGTTTCTCAATTCGTTCAGGGCTGAGCAAGCTGGCATTGGTATTGAGCTGCGTAGCGATGCCCTTGCTTGAGCAGTGAGCCACAATGTCCAGACAATCCTCATACTTCAAGGTCACTTCTCCCCCGGACAGTCGCACACGTTTTAACGTTGGAATGTCATCAATAATATCAATGACCTCTTTGCTGCTAATGCATTGCCCATCGTTCCGCTGATACGCGCAGCAGTAATCACACTTGAAGTTGCAATTAGAGGTGACCCCGACTTCCAGTCCCTCCAGCTCGTAGATGCCCGGCTTTTCCAGTTCAAGTGCTTTATATTTGTTGTCTATACTCACTTTCTCATGATCCTCCCGATCTCAGGCTTATGTCTTGAATTCCCTTGAGATTATACAGAATAGGAGCGGTTTGTAGATATGACATTGGTAACGGTGGGTGCAAACAGATACAACAGCGGTAGCGACCTTGAAATTCGCTTATCAGCGCTGAAAAATTAATTTGACAAGTACTACCTAACTTTAGTAAATTCATATTAGTTAAGCCCTTAACTACATTTATGGTGGTGATCGTTTGAAAGACCTACAGGATTACGTACTTGATTTGCCGCTGCATTCTCTGGTTTTCTTTTCACTGGTGGAAACGACAGCCGGATTAGTTGATGTCTCAGAAAAATACTGGCATTCGAAGGGAACCAATGGAGCCAGAATTCGAATTCTGGTTGAAATCATGAAGGAAGGAGGTACAATTCTCCCATCTGTGCTCGCCCAAAGGATCGGTGTCACCAAATCAAATATTAGCCTGCTGCTCACCCCGCTCGAAAACGAAGGATTCATTCGCCGGGAAGGCCATCCCATGGACGGTAGAAAATCGGTAATTTCTATAACAAGCGAAGGGCAAAGCCTTCTGCTGCGTAATTTACCCGAAAACCGGCAGAGGATTGCGGAAAAAATGCAGGTGTTGAATGATCAGGAATTGAAGCAGCTCCTTTCCCTGCTCAACAAATTAAAGAGGACGTAACGGCTTTTCTACTCAATTGGTTAAGTCCTAAACTAAAATCCCATTTGTATAAAAAGGATGATATTCCATGTCGATCGTTATTACTGGAGCCAATGGTCAATTGGGGAGCCTAATCATACAACAGCTCCTTCAAAAAGTCTCACCTCATGAAATTACCACTTGTGTTCGCCACCTTGAAACCGGAAAACACTATGAGGCACAGGGAATTACAGTACGATTAGGTGACTACGATCAACCCGATTCGCTTGAGCAAGCATTCGCGGGTGCTTCCCAACTGTTGTTGATTTCAAGTTCACATCCCGACGATACGATTCGTATTCGTCAACATACTCATATCATAGAAGTAGCTAAAAAATGTAAAGTAGAACACATTTTATACACCAGCTTTGCCTTTTCTGAAGCCAGCTCTATCCCCCTCTCCAATCTGCATTTGGCTACAGAACACGCCATTTGCACCACCGGAATTCCTTACACTTTTCTACGGAATTCATTATATACCGATTTTGTCAAAACTCTCGACCTGAACGCCGCCATAGCGAAGGGCGCACTCGATATTTACCCTGGAGAGTGGAAATTTAACACCGTCACGCGTTGGGATCTTGCCAGAGGGATCGCAGCAGTGCTATCCGACCCAGACCGCCATAAGAACAAGAAATATGAATTTGTCTCCTCCAGTCCCTGGACCTTTTCAGATTTAACAGCAGCTTTGACCGAGCTTACAGGCAGATCCGTCTCCCTCCGTCAAGACCCCCAAATCAAAAATTGGATATTTGGGTTTTTGGGCAAAATAGATACGCGCTCCACGTCGGATGAATTGGAACAGTTGATCAGTGGTCCGCTCACTTCACTGAAAGAAAGCATCCGGCCCTTTATCTCCACATGAAAAACAACGCTAAAAATTCTTGCCAACACCCACTCCATAAATTGTGAGCGATATGTGAACTGGGCATACTTCTCATTCCCAAATCCATACTGAATATATCTGTTGGTAATGGAGGCGGGAATTGTGGATAAAAGGATGAATCTGCTTATGTTCAGCGGCGATTATGATAAGGCAATGGCTGGACTGATTCTGGCAAATACAGCGCGGGAATTGGACGTGGACGTGACGATGTTTTTTGCGTTCTGGGGACTATTTCTGGTTCGTGATCCTGACAAGATGACGTTTGAGGACAAGACGATTTATGAAAAAATCATGGGCTGGATGACTCCAAAAGGACCCGAAGAGTTGCCATTATCCAAAATGAATTTTAGCGGCCTTGGCAAGCTGATGCTGACGGAAATGATCGAAGATAACGAAGCCCCGAAGCTCATTCATTTCTTGAAAGGAGCACGGAAGAAAAATGTGAAATTTTATGCTTGTAAGCTATCGGTCGATATTATGGGCTTTAAACCGGAAGAATTTATACCTGAACTGGAAATTATCGAGGCCAAAACGTATTTAAAAGATGCGCTCGAATCCGATATGCAGTTGTTTATATAAGATAAACTTGCGCCTTATCCGGCTGTTGGATGAGGCCTTTATTGTGACTAAATGATGACACTCGCCTATTTTTTTTAACCTATTCGGGCCTACCTACGTACCCTAAGAAGACAGAACGACTTGGGAGGCGCCGTATGCTCATGGCTCGAATTGGAAGCAGTAATTGTAGGTATCAGCCTTCTAACGAGGCTTATTTCCAAAGGTATCGTGAAAGTACAATCGGATATCACCAGACCTTTGAATCTCCATATGGGCAAAAAAAGCTGATTTATGCGGATTGGGCAGCCAGCGGCCGTCTGTATGGACCCATCGAGTCGAAAATAGCTAATGAATTAGGCCCTTTTGTGGCGAACACGCATACGGAGTCTAATTTGACAGGAACTCTGATGACCCAAGCCTATGAAGAAGCGAAACAAATCATTAAAAGCCACGTTCATGCCAATGAACATGATATCATCCTGTTTGCCGGGTCCGGTATGACAGGTGCAGTGAATAAGCTTCAGCGACTGCTAGGATTGAAAATACATGAAAAATTAAAGCCCCTCTACCCCATCGCCGAAAAAGAACGTCCCGTTATTTTCGTTACACACATGGAGCACCACTCCAATCATATTTCCTGGGCAGAAACCATTGGAGACGTTGTGTGTCTTCCTCCGGGTCCCGGCGGAATTGTCGATCCAACTCATCTCGAACGACTGCTGCTTCAATTCCAGCATCGCCCTATCAAAATCGGCGCCTTTACCGCTTGCTCCAATGTTACAGGGTTCGAAGTGCCGATTTACCAGCTAGCCCGCAAAATGCACGAACATGGTGGCGTTTGTTTCGTTGATTTTTCGGCAAGCGCACCTTACGCCGAGATCAACATGCACCGTACAGATCCCCTTGAGAAACTGGACGGGATTGTATTTTCACCCCACAAATTTCTTGGGGGACCCGGTACAAGCGGCGTTTTAATTATGGATTCGAGGCTGTGCCTCCATTGTGCTCCAGATCAGCCCGGAGGGGGCACAGTTAACTGGACCAATCCTTGGGGTGGATACGAGTATAAAGATAATATTGAAGCCCGTGAGGATGGAGGGACGCCTGCCTTTCTACAAGCCACTCGAACCGCGCTCTGCATTCGGCTAAAAGAACAGATGGGACAGAAGCGTCTGTTGGAGCGCAAAAAGGAACTGACATCTCTATTACTAAAGAGCTTGAGTACCATACCAGGGCTACACATTTTAGGAGGAGGCAGCCAAGAACGATTGGGAATCGTTTCTTTCGTTGTCGGCCATATTCACTATAACCTGATTGTGAAACTATTGAATGATCGGTTTGGCATTCAGGTCCGGGGCGGATGCTCTTGTGCAGGCCCCTACGGACATTATTTGCTGGGCATCGACCAGCAAACATCTAAACAAATGACAGACCTGATCCATGCGGGAGACTTATCTCGAAAACCGGGCTGGGTGCGTCTGTCGCTCCATCCCATGATGACGAATCAGGAAGTCTCCTATATCGCCTCTTCCATACGGGCAATCGTGGAAAACATCATGACCTGGCAAAAAGATTATACCTATCAACCAGAATCAAACGAATGGCGATCTATGCATGAACATCACAAAATAGACATCAGCAAATGGTTCAATTTCAGCGATTAAGAGACTCCTATCCGTTCCCTTCTTTCAAAATTCTCATAGGATACACTGTAAATTACTATATGAGGAAAGAAGTGACGACAATGGGGCTCAATTTTCGCAACAGTACTAGTGCAGCTATCTTTGTAGTCTTTGCCTACCCGGACTTCAGCTGTACTCCTGTTAACTACTCTAAAGCAGGCTGGTACCGTGTTAACCCCGGACAGACTATTCAGGTTTGGAGCGGCTTCGCAGGAGGTAATACGTTCTTTTATTACGCTGAAGATGATTTTGGACGCGAATGGCGGGGTTCATATTTCACTCAAGTTCCTGAAAATGCCTTCAATTGGTGCTGGGATACAGGCTGTACCACTTGTAGAAGCGTGGGACTGCGGAGAATCGCAGTTAGTCCGTTCGTCTTGGACTACACCATCAACTTTGTAACGAGCAGCAGTCAAAGAAAACCTGCATCATCCACACTCCGCATGACATTGCCTTCCAAAGCAACCCAAGAGAAACCTATTTTGCGCAGAGTTCCTGCAACACCTAAGAGACTAAAACAAGGCAAAACTTTATTGCAAAAACGTATTGCGCATAAAAAACGGACCAAATAAAAAATGATCTGATCAGCTCGCATATAGTTTTTTAGAACCCAAAAAAGGAGCGACCTCACCCCCATGGCCTGCTCCTTTCTCTTTTATCTATGAGGTAACCGCTTATTTACTCTCGGATTCCCACTTGGATATCTCTTTACGAACCCGTGGTGCTACCTCTGTTCCCAATAGCTCAATAGCTCTCATGACATCATCATGCGGCATCGTACCGACGGGCACGTGCAACAAAAAACGTGTAATGCCTACCTGTTTACGCAGATGAATGATTTTCTTGGCAACCGTATCGGGATCGCCTACATACAACGCTCCTTCAAAGCTGCGTGCGGCATCGAAGCTGGAACGAGTGTAAGGGCCCCAACCACGTTCACGCCCAAGCACATTCATGCTCTGCTGAGTGGAAGGGAAGAACTTATCCGCTGCCAGCTCAGTAGTCTCTGCGATAAAACCATGCGAGTGTGATGCAACCGGAAGCAGCGATGCATCATGACCAGCATGCCTAGCGGCTTTTTTATACAGTTCCACCAACGGGGCAAACTGTACAGGGCTACCCCCAATAATCGCCAGAACCAGCGGCAACCCGAGCAAGCCTGCACGAACCACAGATTCCTGATTGCCCCCACTCCCAATCCATACGGGCAAAGGATTTTGAACTGGACGCGGATACACACCCAAATTGTTGATTGCCGGCCGATGTCCGCCTTTCCAGGTAACTTTCTCGGATTCTCGTATTTTCAATAACAGCTCCAGCTTTTCATCGAATAATTCATCGTAGTTATCCAAATCATACCCAAATAACGGAAACGATTCGATAAAAGAGCCCCGGCCTGCCATAATCTCAGCTCGTCCATTCGAAATACCGTCCAGTGTAGCAAAATCTTGAAACACACGTACGGGATCATCCGATGAAAGCACCGTAACTGCACTGGTTAACCGAATTCGTTGGGTCTGTGCTGCTGCAGCAGCGAGGATAACAGCCGGAGCAGATGCCGCATAATCTTTACGATGATGCTCCCCCACGCCGTACACATCCAGCCCTACCTGATCTGCAAGCACAATCTCCTCGACCACTTCACGTATTCGTTGTGCATGACTGATAACCTCACCCGTTTGGGTATCCGGCGTTGTTTCTACAAATGTGCTTATACCTATCTCCACTTGTTCTCCCCCCTATTTTCATGCCTCATTCTCATACGACTGCTTTCGAAGCCAATCATTTTAAAAACCGATATCTTTATATTGAACCTTTTTCACATCTTTTTCAAGCTCTCCTTTTTTGAGTCTGAAAACCAGCCAAGGGAAGTGTCCAGATTCGCCGCAGGAAAAGAAGTCTCTTTGTCGAATATTTTATGGAATAAAGAAGATTCCCATCCCCACAACATGAATACAACAAGGAGGCACATACATTTATGGCTTTTGTCATTAACAATTTAAAGGATAACAGCAATGTTGCCATGACTGACCAATTAGGTGGATTTACGGTACTAGAATACATAACAGATTTGAGTTCTACCTCGGTTATGGCTGCGAAAGACAATTACTATATGAGCAAAAGTAATATGCGCCGCAAACAGCTCATGATCGAAATCAACAATAGCGAGATTATGATGAAGGCGGGAGCCATGCAATATACTGTGGGTAGCATGGAAATGACTACTGGTGTAAAAGGCGTTGGAGGCTTAATGCGAAACTTGGTGTCCGGTGCTGTAACGGGAACAGGTGCCATTAAACCACACTATAGAGGCACGGGTACCATTATGCTGGAGCCTACTTACCAATATATTTGGCTTATTGATGTCGACAATGATGATATTGCCATCGAAGACGGCTTGTTTTTGGCTTGTGACACGACGCTGGACATTTCCGTCGTTGCACGTAGTAATCTTTCCTCTGCTGCACTGGGTGGAGAAGGGTTATTTAATTTAAGCGCCCGCGGAAAAGGAGTTCTGGCACTTCAAGCTCCAATCCCTTCTGAGGAAGCGGTCGTTATAGAATTGCAAAATGATGTGCTGAAGGTGGATGGTAACTTTGCCCTCATGTGGTCCAATACCTTACAGTTCACCGTCGAAAAATCCGGGAAAACCAAAATGGGCTCGGCTGCTTCCGGCGAAGGGCTGGTAAATGTGTACAGGGGAACGGGAACCGTATGGTTAGCACCATTGTAAATAAAAAAGGAGAAGCCCTCGGCTTCTCCTTTCTTACATTTTAATTCTTTTTTACAAACTCCGATTTTAGCTTCATTGCTCCAAAACCATCAATTTTGCAGTCAATATCGTGATCGCCATCCACCAGACGGATGTTTTTTACTTTGGTGCCGATTTTCAAGACGGATGAGCTTCCCTTCACTTTAAGGTCTTTAATGACAGTTACAGAGTCACCATCCTGCAGGATGTTACCATTCGCATCTTTAACAACCTTTACGTCTTCACTGCTTGCTTCTGACTCGGTAGACCACTCATGAGCGCATTCCGGGCAAATGAAAAGACTGCGATCCTCATAAGTGTACTCTGAATTACATTCAGGACAATTTGGTAAATTAGACATGGTATTATGTACTCCATTCATTTTCAAATTCTACTGCTATGCTAAGCTTCCTTGATAGACCAAGCTTGCTCCAAGTCTTCCTTGGAGTTCCCTACAAGTATATTGGATAATCCGTCACGATTCCACTCATCGATGAAACTAATCTGAGTATTGTTGTATCTTATATGTAAGCGTTCTGTCTGCTGAAAATGCCGAGAGGTAAACATGTAATTAAAAAGGATGCTGTCTTCCTAGGCAGCATCCTTTTTTACGGCACGTTTATTATGCTTGGGTTTGCTTGATCAGTTCACTAATTCCTTGACTAAGCGGCGTAAGGGGGCGTTTCAACAGCTTCTCGAAGTCGTTGCTTACGACATCCAAGGCTCCTTCACGAATTGCTTGTTGAATACCGACCACAATAGGGATGGCACCTTCCGGGACTCCCGCACCGAGCATAACCTCGGCATACGTAGCATCATCCACCTGCTGTACAGGAACGTCTTTGCCCAGAACCTCAGCAAGTACCGCTGCAAACTCTTCTTGGGTAATCGGCTTACCGGAGAGCTCGTATATTGTATTCTCATGCCCTTCGCCAGACAAAACGGTTGCAGCTGCTTGCGCATAATCTGCGCGGGTAGCCCAACCTACTTTACCGGACCCTGCCGAGGTTAGCCAAGGAGCCCCCGCGAGTACGGATTGGATCGTGCCTGCCTCATTCTCCAGATACCAATTATTACGCAAGAAGGAGTAAGGAATACCTGACTCTCGAATGAACTCCTCCGTGATACGATGTACGGGCGCAAGGAATAGAGTGCTGTCAGCGGCATTGGCAGCGCTAGTATAAACGATGAAGCCTACTCCAGCACGCACAGCAGCATCAACAGCTGCTTTATGCTGACGGATTCTAGTATCATTATCCCCGTCTGCGGATATAATCAGCAGTCGATCTACTCCAGCAAACGCCTGATCCAGCGTCTCCGGTTTATCAAAATCGCCATGACGAACGTCAACACCACGAGACCGTAAGTTCTCTGCTTTTTCTGGATTTCTTACGCTAACAATAAGATCGTTTGCGGAGACAGATGTAAGCAACGTATCTACCACGATGGAACCCAGTTGCCCCGTTGCTCCTGTTAATGCAATTTTCATATGAAATCCTCCATTCAAATTGTATTCACTTTTATATAGTAACTAAAAATATAACACATGTCTAATCTAGAGTCTAAAGGTCTGCTTTTCGGGTAAGAGTTGGTAACCCAGACTTTCCCCAGAGAAAGGAACATGTATATGAAGAAAGCTATGATTATTGTAAATCCCTCTTCCGGCAAAGAGGAATCCCTCCAACATGTCAGAAGCGTAGAAGAAATTCTACGTGATCAAGGATACGTTGTTACGGTTAAAGAGACGGCAAAGGAACTGGACGCCACTCGTTTTTGCGTCAATGCGTGTGAGGAAGCTTGTGACCTAGTCGTTTCCATCGGCGGGGATGGCACACTTCACGAAACAATCAACGGTTTCATTGATCAAGACCATCGTCCAAGACTGGGTGTCATTCCCCTGGGGACAGTCAATGATTTTGCCCGTGCCTTGCAAATTCCGCTAAGTCCCGAGCTGGCGATCCGTACACTGACTTCTACCCGCGTGAAAAACGTAGATATGGGTCTCTTAAACGGCCGAATGTTTGCCAATGTTGTTGCCACAGGTTCGCTTGCTGAATCGCTATCAGCTGTATCATCAGACGATAAATCCATGTTTGGCACGTTTGCCTACTTCAAAGAAGGCATGAAAGAGCTTATCAGCCATCCTGCCCACTCACTTATCGTCCGCTACGATGACAATATCTGGGAAGGAAAATCCCCACTCTTTTTGGCTACTTTGACCAATTCAGTTGGCGGATTCGAGAAACTGGCGCCCGATGCGGCTGTTGACGATGGTCTGCTTCACTGCTTTATTTTCAAAAACCTCAATATATTGAACACCGTGACGGCCAGCATATCCTTATTTTTAGGCAACCTGAAGGATCATAGTGATATCGTTTACTTTACCGCAAAGCATGTAAGTGTCAGCTCTGCAGAACCGGTCAGTACGAATGTAGATGGTGAGGAAGGGCCGTCTTTGCCTATCGAGCTTGGTATTTTACCGCGTCATATTGAGGTAATTGTGCCGGAAGAGGTTTAAGTAATGCGGTGCTGATCCTCAAGCTTGAGGATCATACTCGCTCAATTTCCCCTCGTAGATCAAATGGAATCGATCACTTTGACGAAAATCGTCTGGCGTAACAAGAGCGGGCAACTTGTTCCATATTTTTATGCCGGATCGCTGTAAAATTTCCGCAACGAATTGCGAACAAAAATAAGAATTACTGAACTCAACTGGTTCTTTGAGTGCAATACCAATCAAACCCAGTAAGTTATACATATATTTTTGACGACTTCGGATAAATACATGTAAAACTCGCTTCATTTTTTCAACTTCACGGTCGGTTACTTGAAGCTCGTAGATAACACATGTTGTATTCGGAAATCTGCTGTATGTACCTGTCTTAATATCCTCTTTCACGAAACCACCATCCAGAGGGTTATTAGGGGTCTTTCTCCCGAAGCTGTATAACTCCGAAAGTTCCCGGTTGAAGGAAATGGAGGCGTGATTGTATGGCGCTCTCGTATAGCTTTTAATGACTCTCGTAAGAAACGTTCCCGTATTCGTAAGCAAGATAAAGACGGATTGATCTGCTACCATTTACGAAATTTCCCCTTATCAAGTTTGAATTATTCCTTCATAATAACATAGGAACCTTAATGGAATCCTATTTCGCGATAAGTTGGTGAGTGGTAATGGACAGTTCGCTATTAACGTTAATCCTTATTTTCGCAGCCTTATTGGTCATCCATCTGATTTATATAGTGGTAGTCAAAACACAGCCAGACAAAGACTATGCAGCTATTGGGCTTCGCATCAAGACATGGTGGGGTATGTTCTTTATCTTTTGCTTGGCAACTCTTTTCAATCCGATCGTCTCACTGCTTTCCTTGATGGCACTCACCTTTTTTGCGCTAAAAGAATACTTTTCCATGATTAGATCCAGAAAAGCTGATCGCAGATTGTTTCTATGGGCGTACTTAGCGATTCCCGTACAATTTTATTGGATTTATATCGGGTGGTACGGAATGTTTATTGTCTTTATCCCTATCTATGTATTCTTACTGCTACCGCTCCCGCGATTGATCAACAAAGGAACGGTTGGTTTTTTGCGCAGTGTCAGTTCGACCCAATGGGGGCTCATGCTGATGGTTTTCGGGTTGAGTCATCTGGCCTATTTTCAGTTTGCTACGCCGCAATACGGAGCAAAACTTGTACTTTTTCTAGTGGTACTGACGCAGCTCAATGATGTCGTACACTATCTAGCATCACTCTATTTCGGAAAGCGGAAAATCGTCCCGACATCCAATCCCAATATAACTTGGGAAGGCTTTGCATTCGCTTTTCCCGTAACCATAGCGGCTTCCTATCTTATCTATCCCTATCTGACGCCGTTTGACCTGAAATTTGGAATTATTTTCGGCATGCTGATCAGCTTGAGCGGTTTCTTCGGTAGCTTAACGGTTTCCGTGCTGAAGCGGGATTTATTAATCGGCGATGATGACAAGTTCGATGCTTTGAAAAAAAGCTATTTAAGTCGGGTGGATAGCTTGACCTACACCTCGCCCGTCTTTTTTCACGTAATCCGTTATTTTTTTGACTTTATGTAGCGATTACATGGCTCAAACCTAGATGATCATGGAACACAATATCTTGTTGTGAAAAAAGCAGCCTATCCTCACGGGGTTGTATTCCCGTCAGTACACTGTTGCTGTCCTATATCATCCTCCGTGAATCCTTCTCATTGGCTCATCTGGCTGGTGCAGGCTTTGTATTTCTCGGCATCATACTTATATCACGCGGTGAACGCCGCTGACTTACGCAAAGACCTTCTCAAGAAAAGAGGCTCCCGGCTGAAACTTCGGGAGCCTCTTTTTTTTGATTCAAGTTCTTATCGCTTGGAATTAATGCACCTGATCCAGCAATTGATATGCTTCTTCCTTCGTTTTAACCGCCAGGAGCGCTTCTCTGAAATGATCATCCATCAGCTTACGCGATAACATCTGCAGTACTTTCAGATGCGCATTTTCCTTGCTGTTGCGCGGTACGGCAATCATGAAGATCAGTTTTGCTTCACTTCCGTCTGCACTATTCCAGTCAACACCGCCCTGCTTGATGCCGAAGACCACGCTTGGCTTCAGGACCGCTTCCGATTTGCCATGAGGAATGGCAATATTCATTCCGATGCCTGTGGAGCCTTCTTCCTCTCTGGCTAATATCGCCTGTTTGAAATCACTGGCAGAGCTTACGGCTCCATTTCTCTCAAGTGCTCCGATCATTTCATCAACCACAGCATCTCGTGTCGTTCCTTCCAGATCCAAATTAATCAGATCCATCGTTACAATATCCGTCAGTTTCTCAATGTGAATCGCTTGTGGAGAAACGGCTGGCCCGTTATTTGTGACAGTTGTTGATGCAGATGACTCCGCAGCGGCCTTTGTAGTAATCGCAGATTGTCCAGCCCCTGCGGTGGAATGTCCAGGCATCGCTTCCCCAGCAGCATCCGAAGTTACAGTTGCTGCAATATCCTTTTTCAGCAAGCTTACCAGGACAACCGATACGGCTACGCCGACAATAACGGCGATGAAGAACATAAGCACATGGTCCACTGCACCAAGTACAGCTACAATCGGTCCACCGTGAGCTACCTTATCACCTACATTTCCCAACATGGCGATGACAGAGCCGACCATGGACCCTACCATGATACTGGGAATAACACGCAGTGGATCTTGCGCCGCGAATGGAATCGCACCTTCGGTAATACCGAACAAACCCATCGTGAATGTTGCCTTCCCAGCCTCGCGTTCTTCAGGTGCAAATTTACGTTTGTTGATCATCGCTGCAAGTCCCATCCCAATTGGCGGGATACAAATCGCAACGGCGATCGGGCCCATAATTTCATAATTCCCTTCGCCGATCATAGCCGAACCGAATAAGAAAGCGACTTTGTTCACAGGTCCACCCATATCGAAGGAGATCATCGCACCTAGAATCAATGCCAATAGAATTGAACTTGTACCTTGCATACCTGCAAGCCAACCTGTTAAAGCTTCAAACAATTGTGCGACTGGAGCACCAATCACAAAGACAAAGATTAATCCTACAATTAAAGATGCCAATACAGGGATAATTATAATAGGCATGATCGGCTGTAATGCTCGGCCAACTTTGATTTTCCGAATCCCAAGTGCAACATAACCGGCCAGGAAACCAGCGATAATGCCGCCGATAAATCCAGCCCCCGCCTCACTTCCATAAAAGCTGCCGTTCGCAGCAATGAATCCGCCAATCATACCTGGTGCAAGCCCCGGTCTATCCGCAATACTCATCGCGATAAATCCGGCGAGGATCGGTATCATAAAGGTAAACGAAGCTGAGCCGATATCCTGAACCGTCTTCCAGAATGAACCGTCCGGTATAACCAAACCGCCTGGAGTCTTCTCACCGCCAATCGTCAACGCAATGGCAATAAGCAATCCTCCAATGACGATGAAGGGTACCATATAGGATACACCGTTCATCAAGTGGCGGTAGATGGGATTTTGTTTCGGCTTGTTCTCCTGTGAGCTACTTTCGGCAGAACGCGACTCTGCCTGGTATACAGGCACATTCCCCTTCATCACCCGCTGGATCAATTCCTCCGGACGGCGAATCCCATCCTGTACGCCAACGACCAGCAGTTTTTTGCCGACGAAGCGGTCTTTAACTACCGTTTTATCCGCTGCAATAATAATGCCATCTGCCTCACGGATCTCCTGCTCGGTCAGTTGATTTTCGACTCCAATGGATCCTTGTGTCTCGACCTTCATCTCAATGCCCAGCTTTGCTGCTGCCTTTTGCAGATTCTCAGCTGCCATATACGTATGTGCAATTCCGTTAGGACATGAGGTAATCGCCAATATCTTCATAGTCATTCCCCTTCTCTCTGTTGTTTCCGCTTACATTGATAGTATAAACGCCTATCTTGCTGTTATCGGACGAACTTTTTACCGGAACTTTCGGAAAAACGGAATTATACCGGCAAAAAACAGGACTTATCTATAAGTCCTGTTCCAGAGCACAGCTTTTTTAGTTTATCCCTTCATTCTCCCTAATAATCTCATCGCATCGGTCTCCTTAGATAAGGCATGAACCAAAGCAGGCTGCTCACTGATCAGGGACAATTCCTTAAATAACTGGCGCATTTCTTCCCGCCCATCCTGTTTGACCGCAAGCAAGAACACAAGCTCTACTTTCTCGGTTCCCCAGGTAAGCGGCTGCTTCAAGGTAGCGATTACAATGGAGGACTGCCTTATCCACTCAGAACCGCCATGCGGGATGGCTATGCCTCCCCCAATCGTCGTGGCCGACATTTTTTCTCGCGCCAGTACGCTGTCCACATAACCAGGCTCCACATATCCTTTGTCCTCCAGTATTTGCGCCAGCTTGGAGATCAATTGTTCCGGATGCTGCACTTCCTGCTGGGGAAAGACCAAAAAAGGTGTTGTATATTTAAAAAATACCGATTCTTCTGCTGCCCTATGTTCCGGCTCATCCAGTCGTCGGATCACTTGCTCCAGTCGACGTTCGTCCTTGACATCCAGCAAGGGAGAGACGAGAATGTGCGGAATGTTCATCTCTGGGAGATCTACAGTGGTAATGACGAGATCCACCTCCTGGGCTGCCAGATAGTCCTGGACTTCTGCTTTGGAAAGGGTTGTCTCCACATGTACAGCCGGAAATTTACGTTCCACCTTGGTGCGTAGCAGTTGGGACATACCGATGCCCATGTGACACACGATGATGGCTCTCTGGGGATGACTCTCTTTCTGGTGCAATCGCTCCACAGAAGCCTGAAAATGCAGCGTTAAATACGCCGCTTCCTCCTCGGGGAAGGATAGCCGGATCCATTTCCCCACCTCTTCCAGTGTAATAATAACTCGGTCGAACATGTAGGGGTACATCTTCTTGATCTCGGCCAGCATAGGATTGGACACGGTCAACCCATATTGAAGACGGTTCAGGGTCGTATATAAATGGACATTCAACCCTTTCAGTAACATCTTGTCCTTGGAAAAGGCAATCATATTCAGCTCGGACATCCGCCGAACTAACTGCTCAATCAACTCAGGCAAAAGCGGGTGACTATCTGCCAGCTCACCTTGTTTTCCTGTTCTTCCCTCCTGCTGGTAACGGAACTTCCCACTAAGCAGGTGCAGAGTTAAATACGCCGTCTCTTCCTTGGAAAAAGGCACAGCAAACAACTTTTGCAACTGCTGCAAAAAAGACGTAGCCCATGTAAATTCGCGTCTCTCCTGCAAAAAGGCAATGTCCTGCTTGGAGAGCGAAATGGGTTGTCCCATCTTGGTTCGTTTGACCATTAAGAGAATATGCAGCATTAGAGCTTCGAAAGCTTCGTCAGTAAAGCTGAGCTCATGGCGTTTTTGAAATGCTTTTAATTCATGATTTATGGTTATAATCTCGTGCGATTCAAACTGTTTGCGCATCATCTGTCCTGTTAACTCAGGACTGTCAATCAGCTGGTTCATCCGCGCCAAAGCGATGCGCTTATTTTTCTCAGAGCCTTGAATGGTCAATCCAACGCGCTGCTTGGTAATCAAGGCCAGATCAAAGCTGTGCAGCCAGCCATCGATCTTCTCCATATCTCTACGAATCACCGTCTTGTTCACATAATACTGTGAAGCTAGATCCTGGATGGTCACAGGCTTGGCATTCATCAAGAGCCGATAGGCGAGATGCAGCACCCTTTCCTCATCCGACTCATGTTGGGCTGTACTCTCGTCCGCATACAGTCGATGGAACAATTCATTCTGATCCGCTTCACCCATCTCCAGATAAATGCCGCGTCCCGGCCTTCTCACCAGATTGGCATCAGAATGCTTGACGATATAATCTTCAATTACTTTCAGATCGTTGCGGATCGTCTTTTCAGAGCAGTCGGTCAGATCCGCCAGATCCTGCGCTAACCACAACCGGTCCGGTTCAGTTAACAACATGCGTAAAATTTCCATTTGCCTTTTATTCATTCCATTCTCCCATCTTCCAAAATAAAGAATGTCCAGGGCATTTCGAGCTATATTTTTGCTGGTTTTGTGTTGACTTTAAGTATACTCCAAGTAGTACATTTAAAGCATGGTGGCCGCCAAATTCAAGAATAATGAAAAGAGGAATCGCTCATGACTATTGGGAAAACAGCTCTTATTACTGGGGCCAACAAAGGCATCGGGTATGAAACAGCCAGACAATTGGGGGGGATGGGTCTTACAATCCTGATTGGCTCACGGAATGAGCAGAGCGGCCGGGAAGCGGTGGCTAAGTTGGCTAATGAGGGAGTAGAAGCCCGATTGATTTTGTTAGACGTGACGAATCAAAGTACGATTGATTCCGCAGTCCAACAGATCAAACAAGAATTCGGTTCCCTTGATGTACTAATCAACAATGCCGGCATATCTTTAGGAGGAGCCACTCCTCCAAGTCAGTTCTCTTTGAACGATTTAAGAGAAACGTATGAAACGAACTTTTTCGGTTTGGTCGCCGTGACGCAAGCCATGCTACCTTTATTGCAAGAATCTCCTTGTGGTAGAATCGTTAACTTGTCGAGTGGCCTTGGTTCGTTAACCTATAATGGCGATCCTGAGCATGAGCATGCACAATTTAATTTGCTTGCCTACAATAGCAGCAAGGCAGCGGTTAATATGTTCACCGTCACCCTTGCCAAAGAATTCAAAGACTCACCTCTCAAAATTAATTCGGCTGACCCTGGCTTTACCGCCACTGACTTAAATGGCTTTACAGGACCGGGTTCGGTACAACAAGCTGCTGCTGTCGTTGTTCGTTTAGCCACTTTAAATAATGACGGGCCGTCAGGAGGGTTTTTCGACTCGAATGGAGAAGTGCCTTGGTAATCGTTACAATTAAGGAGTGGGATACTTTGCAGGAAATTCCGGAGACCATAACCTCTATTAGTCAAGCTGCAGAACTAACAGGTTTAACAGAAGATACTATACGCTATTATGAGCGAATTAGCTTGCTGCCTTATGCAGAACGAAAGGCTAACGGACACAGGTTCTACAGTAGAGATCAGATTCTGGGGATTATCTTTTTAACCCGATTAAAAGCTACTGGAATGACTATAGAGGAAATGAAGCATTATCGAGAACTTTCGATGCAAGGCAACAGCACCATTCCGATCAGACACTCCTTACTTGAGAAACATAATCAGAAGATTCAACAAGAAATTTCCAGACTGATGGAAACCCAAAAAATTATTGAATATAAGCTCAACCATTATCGTGACCTCTCTACCAATCCTGATCTTAGCGACACGAATTGCAACCCTACAACACCCAGCACCAATCCCCTTTTTTAAGGGGTTTTTTTATTTTCAGCGGGAGATTGATGGAGCTCCCTTAATTCCCTATAATCCAAATATAGTATGAATTTCTAGGGGGAATAACGGTGATCACCTATGTGAGATGCAATGACGTCAGTATGGAACACATTTTCCAAGCATTTTCGCTTGGGTTCTCGGATTATTCCATTCGTCTGACCACGGATCAGGACGATTTCGCAGCACGTTTTTTTGGTCCAGAGGGTAATACACGGAATCACTCTTTCCTTGCCATGGATGAGGATCAACCGATCGGCTTAATTCTTGGCGGTGTCCGGCAGTTCGACGGGTACAAGACCATGCGTTGCGGCACGCTATGCATCGCCCCGGCTTACCGTGGTCAGGGGATTAGCAACAAGTTGCTGGAATTACATAAACAAACAGCCATCTCCGCGGGTTGCCAGCAGCTATGGCTCGAAGTCATCAAGGATAATCATCGGGCCGTCAAATTATATGAAAAGCAAGGCTATCAGCCACGCTATACGCTGAAATACTACAACGGCACTCTGCCCTCCACCCCACCCGCTGCCCTCTCATCTTCGTATATTCTTAAGGAAGTTACATTTGATGACATCGCAGCTTTTCGAAAGACCCTTATCGACTGCCACATCCATTGGCAAAGTGACACACCTTATTACGCCACTAGTACACAGGAAGCTTTTCTCGGCATCTACGAAGTAAATCAAACGTGCCTCGGCATGGTGAGCATGAGTGCTAAGGGTAAAATCAACTTTCTTTGGGTCGATCCTAAGCATCGCAACCAAGGATTAGGATGCGCCCTCCTTCATAGAGCAGCAGAGATCCAAAAGATTGAGAAGGTGTACATCTGTCTGTCTGACAATGACTCTCTTGAAGGCTTTATCCAAAAAATAGGTCTCTCGAAAGACCCCATTGAGCAATATGAAATGGGTATGCCGCTGAATCCAAGCTCTCCCGCTTGATTCACCTACATCTATCATTTCTGAGAACGATTGATATACTCTGATTTGACCAATGCGCACATGTAAAGATCATCATATTTCCCTAACGTAAATTCATATTGGGAGAGGAGCCCTTCTTGCCGAAAGCCTGCTTTTTCAAGCAACCGCAAGGATTGTGCCTTCTCTGGCTCTACTAGCGCCTGAATGCGGTTCAATGAGAGGAAGGGATATTTATAATAATTTCTTTGTTTATAGAATGTTTTCCTAAACATGGATTGTAAAATGACCGTTAATATAAGGAGTGTGTTTTCAATTATTAAGAAGAGGTGTATTTTTTGGACGAACAGCACATATCACACAATCCGCAGGAAACTTCAAGACAGACGTACATTCAGCATGGTCAAAATTATGGGGTAGATCCAAACAGGATGGCGGCGTTATCAAAAACATACGGGAATTCTACTCTGTTTAGACGGTGGGGAGCAACAGTTTTTGATTGCATGTTTTTTGTAATCGGGTATATTTGTTTTTTTATTTCTGTCATTCAAATAACGGACAGATGGTTTTTGCCTTTAGCGATTGCAACCCGTTGTATTCTGCTTATTGCTTTCTTCAGCTATTATTTGCTTTTGGAAGGTTACACAGGCTATACGCTGGGTAAGTTCGTTTTTCGTATTAAGGTGGTTAACGGGGAAGGAAAGCCTCCTGGTTTTCTTAAATCACTCATTCGTACGCTGCTCAGACTCATAGACACCAATCCGTTGCTAATGGGTGGGATACCTGCTGGTATCAGTGTGTTAGTAACTGCATCAAGACAACGAATTGGTGATTTAGCTGCAGGTACATATGTTGTAAAGGTACGGGATTTAGAGCCGATTAACAAAAAGACAATGAAACGTTCGCTCTTTATATTTTTTACCGCAATGGTGATCTTGGGAGCCTCGTTTGTAAATGCTATTTTTATACTGGCAAACAATTACGTGCCTCCTGAAGCTCCGGTGAACAAGAAAGAACAAAGCTATGTAAGTAAAGATGGACGATTTCAAATCACGGCCCCATTGGACTGGTCAACAGACCCAGACCGTGAAGGAAAAGCAGAGATTGCGATATTTAATCCGTACATTCAAAAGTCCGTTGCGGTAGTATCCAATTCGAAAAAGGAATTGGGCAATGTAACTCTCCAGCACTACACAAAGAAAATTCAATACAACATGACCAAAGAGTTTAATCTCTCTACTGTAGGACCTTCATCTAACACAACGATTCATGGATATCCTGCCATTGAGTTTACGATTAAAGGACAAAAAGATGTGAACCATTATGTCACCCATGTGGCGATTATTGAGACCGAAAATGATTATTATCAGGTGCTCGGATATACGCCCGCATCTAAATATAGTCGTTTTAAGAAAGAGCTACATGATATTATCTACAGCTTCCGCGAGGTCCGTCATTAGACAGCGTGGCTGGCAATAAAAAGGATAGACAAAAAGCAGGTGCTCCTATGAGCCCTGTTTTTTTTGCGTACAACTATACTCTAGATTACACTCAATACAAAAATATATAACCATCGTCTAATGGATTATCATAATACGCTGCAATTTCACACCTATGATAAAATTGACTGACATGTTCGACAACCTGCCTTATCATATTGTTCAGATGCACAATAAATTGAAAACCCTTTCATTAAGGTGATACATTAAAATACGCTATATCACTATAGATAAAGGAGGAATCCGGATTTTGTTTCAGCTCTCCGAAAAACAAGCTCAAGACATCGTAGACAAAATGATGAAGGATATTCCATACAATATCAATATTATGAATGAACGCGGCATCATCATTGGCAGCGGCGAGAGTGAACGAATCGGAACCATTCACCAAGGCGCTGTTCAGGCGCTCGAAACTGGGAAAATGGTTGAAGTGTGGCAGGACGGCCACTATGAGAAAAAGGGAACCAATGAACCGATTGTCATTCATCATGAGTTAGTTGGTGTCATTGGTATTTCAGGCAATCCTGATGAAGTGCGTCCTTTCTGCAATATTGTTAAAACTACGGTGTCTCTCCTGATTGAACAGCGCATCTCCTTGGAGCATCTGGCCCACGAAGCCAACCGCAAAAAGTCTGTGCTGGAAATGCTGTTAAATCATCAGGGAGCCTACACGCAAAAAATAAAAAAAGAAGCAGCTCAATATCACATAGATTTGCTTCTAAAAACTTCGGCTGTATATGTAAAATATCTGCCTGCTGATCCAGCTCGTTTAGCCGAGTTGTCCAATATATTCATGCAGCATCCATCCTTTCGTATGGAGGAAGACTGTTATCTCATCCTAATACAAAATCAGGAACCGACAGACAAACTGCTAGAGCCACTTGTGCGCAGCCATCCCGATGTGCTGGTTACGGTCAGCAGACAAGAGCACAACATTGCGGATGTTTATATGCAAGCCAAGTCAGCTATGAATGTTTTACTGGCTTTGCGCCCGCCTGTGCAAAAAATTTCTTTTGCGGAAGTCGAATTTCTGGTCAAATTGAGTCAAACGAACCTGACGAACACGATCTATCTGGTTAGCAAGTTGGAAGATACTGTGGATTTGCTGGATACGCTGCGAAGCTTTATTAACCATAACGGCAGTGTCTCCTTTACCGCAGATGAATTAAATATTCACCGAAATACGCTGCAATACCGCCTGAAGCGCATCCATACCTTAACCGGTAAAGATCCCCGGAATCTCCTTCAGCTTTTTGAGCTTACGCACGGCTTATTGGCACTGTATCAATGAACTGCTGTATCACGCCAGGCCATGCGCCAGTAATACCATATTTCCGCTCGCCATCACTCCCAAATTTCTTAGTCAATCCTGCTTTGGCTAAGTTCGGGATTACAGGCGAGTGCTCGTATTATATCGTATTTGTATGATGCCGTTTTATATTTATAGCCCGCTTCTCCATCTGTTCATTTCTCGCTGAATTGAAGTACTCTTGCGATATTCTCGCACGTACGCTCTACGTTTTGCGGCCCTTCGGCCAGCAGCTTACCGAGCTCCGAGGCTCCCGGTACGATGCCGAACACCGCATCTATTCCTTCCTTGTACAACGTGTCGATCCCTTCCCCGATATAACCTGCGACCGCAATGACCTTTTTACCAGACTGTTTTGCCGCCTGGGCTACTCCATAAGGAGTTTTACCGAATTTGGTCTGAAAATCAATACCGCCTTCCCCCGTCAAAACGATATCGGCAGTGGCGAGCTTTTGTTTTAAACCGGTGTATTCAATCACAATTTCAATGCCTTTTTGCAGCGCCGCCTGAGTGAAAATTAATAAGCCCGCACCCAATCCACCTGCTGCGCCTGCGCCTGGGAGATCGCGCACATCCTTGCCCAGCTGCTGCTTCACCACATCGGCGTAATGAGCAAGATTGGCATCCAATTGCTGCACCATTTCCGGAGTCGCCCCTTTTTGTGGCCCGAATACTTGAGATGCCCCATGCTCTCCGCACAGCGGATTTGTCACATCACAGGCTACAATTAATTGTACCTGCGGCAAGCGGTCATCCAGTGATGAAATATCAACACTGGCCAGCTCGCCCAGACTACCGCCGCCGCGCGGAAGAGTATTGCCTTTTGTATCCAGAAATCTGGCGCCCAGCGCTTCCGCCATTCCTGTACCGCCATCATTCGTCGCGCTTCCACCAATGCCGATGATAATTTTTCGAATTCCCTGGTTCAGACATTCACGGATTAACTCCCCTGTTCCGTAGGTTGTTGTCTTTAACGGGTTTTTGTTATCCTTGTTCACCAAATGGATTCCACTGGCGGATGCCATCTCGATTGCCGCTGTGGTGCCGTCTCCCAGCAGGCCGTATGCAGCAGTTACAGGTTCTCCAAGCGGTCCTGTCACCTCGATATAACGAATCTGTCCGCCTGTCGCATCCACCAGTGACTGCACCGTTCCTTCACCGCCGTCCGCCATCGGTACGTGGACATAATTCGCCGCCGGATAGACCTTACGCAGTCCTTTCTCCATCGCGATACATACTTCTTTAGCCGTCATGCTTTCTTTAAAAGAATCTGGTGCCAGCACAAACGTTTTCTCTCTCATCTTCTCACCCCATCGTGAATATTAAAGTAAAAATCCATACATGATTGTCGCTACAATTGCCATCGTTCCACCCACAATAGCTTCGTAAGGAATCAAGCCCATCCGTTGTTTAATGCTCATTTTCATGCTGTCTGCCGTGACGTGAAAATAGTTGCCCTGCGGCAAGGAATCAATGACTGTAGCTCCTGTATGCACCATCACAGCTGCAGCGAGTGGGGCCGTTCCCATGTTCAGAATGGCTTCCCCAAACGAGCCTGTTGCCAAAATAACGCCCGTCGAGGTGGACGCCGTAGCAGCTGCCATCAGAATACCTGCAAGCGGTGCCAAAAATGTACCGGAAACTCCCGAAGCTTCAATCAGGCCAACCACCTGAGCAGACAAGTTGGAAGCAGAGATCAGACCCGCAATCCCGCCTGCACCGATCAAAATCAGCACAGTCGCCGTCATTTTATTTAAACCGGAGGCCGAGTACTTTAAGATATTACGCCCTTGCCCCATGGCCAGCATACCCACAATCCCAGCGATCGGCAAAATGTACATCGCATCTACCTTGAAACTCGAAAGTGCTTCAATACCGGAAATAGAACCAATCGGGTTAATCATCAGCAAAATAACAGCTACCAGCGGGGCTACAATTGCCCGTCCCAACGCTGGATATTTCGATGTATCGACATCACTGTCCATGATATCCTGGTCGGACACCTTCACACCTTTGGTTTTCAACATAGATGCCACCAAAACAGTCATGATTAAACCGCATATCGCAGGAACCACTCCTGCCAACATCACGTGGCTTAAATCCAGATTAAATCCGCGCGCCGCTGCAATCGTATTAGGATTTGGAGAGATGATGTTCCCCGCTTTTCCGCCTCCAGACAAAGCCAACAGGAGCGCCAGCTTGGAAATCCCCATTTTGTTACCGACCGACAATGCAATAGGTGCCACAATCAGCACGGCAACGGGAATAAATACACCTACCGCCGTAATAATCATCGTCGCCAAGGCTAGTGCGAGTATCGCTTTACTGCCGCCGAACTTCTTTACAATAGCCTGCGCAATCGTCTCCGCTGCCCCGGATTCCATCATTACACCTGCCAATACACCTGCGGCAAGCACACGAATGACCGTCCCCATCACACTTTGCGTACCGCTTATTAACACGCTGATCGTCTGCTCCAGATTGGCTCCGCCCAATAAAGCGCCTACAATAGCACCCAAAAATAAAGCGTAAACCGGATTCAGCTTTCTTAATATCAGAATAATTGCAATAGCCAGCCCTGCCAGAGCTCCTATCCAACTGATCGTCAATCCTTCCATCTGTCTAACCCCCCGGGTAATTTTTGATTACGCTTTCATTATATCGATTGCCGCACGTTAAAAATATTGAAGAACAGACGAAATTGATTGTGCATTTGAACAAAAAATCCGAACTTCAATTGGAACCTATAGATGAAATCAGTATTGAGTCTAGCATTATATATGAGAAGATCCAAACAGGATCTATGTCTTAATATGCAATTTTCATTTTATGTATCGAGGCGTTACAAAACAAATTTAATGTATACGCTTGCAAATTTAAAATTTCAGATTATAATACCTGTATACAAGTATACTTGATTAATTGAGAAGGTGAAATGATGGTCGAATCAGAATTCCTATATCCCTCCAAATGGCTTTTAAAAGCCTCTGCTGGTGATCGCGTAACATCCGAGCTTAGAATGCGCATTATTTCTGGCGGGATTGAAAGCGGTACCATATTATCCGAAAATAAACTAGCTGCTGATTTCACTGTAAGTCGCTCACCCATTCGTGAAGCGTTAAAAATACTGGCATCCGAAAATATCATTCGATTAGAAAGAATGGGAGCCGTTGTTATTGGCCTATCAGAAAAAGAAATAGAAGAAATTTATGATGTCCGTCTGCTCATAGAATCGTTTGTATTTGAACGTCTTGTAAAGATGGACACTAATGATTTGGCGAAGGAACTTAGTAAAATACTCGAAATGATGAAAGTCGCCGTTAAATATAGTGATGCTGATGAGTTTTCATATCAAGATGTCTTGTTCCATGAAACGATTATTCGTGCAGTCAATCATTCGCATATTCTGATGATCTGGAATAATTTAAAGCCTGTTATGGAAAGTCTCATTCTTTTGTCGATGCGTATGCGTTTTAAAGAAAAGTATGAAGACTTTACACGGATTATAAACAATCACGAACTTTATATTGAAGCAATCAAAGCAAAAGATAGAGACCTCATGATCAAGTCTTTACATGAAAACTTTGATGATGTTCAAGGTAAAGTAGAAGACCTATGGATGTCACAACAAATGCTATCTAAAGGAGTCGTGCAACAAAATGACTAACTATATGTTAGGTGTAGATATCGGAACCACAAGTACGAAAGCCGTTCTATTTAGCGAAAAAGGCGAAGTCATCCAACAAGAGAATATTGGATACCCGCTTTATACACCGGATATAGCAACAGCTGAACAAAACCCAGAAGAGATTTTTCAGGCTGTTCTGCAAGCCACTTCAAATATAATGAAACATCACTCACAAAAAAAGCTATCGTTTGTTTCATTTAGCAGTGCCATGCATAGTGTCATTGCGATGGATGAAAATGACCGCCCACTGACGCCTTGTATTACATGGGCAGATAATCGCAGTGAAGCGTGGGCACATAAAATAAAAGATGAGCTGAATGGCCATGAAGTCTATAAACGAACAGGAACACCCATTCACCCCATGTCACCCTTAACAAAAATAGCTTGGATTGTGAATGACCTTCCTGAAACCGCTGTCAAGGTTAAAAAGTATATCGGAATTAAAGAATATATTTTTAAAAAGTTCTTTGATCAATATGTAGTGGATTATTCCCTAGCTTCTGCCATGGGCATGATGAATCTAGAAAAATTAGATTGGGATGAAGAAGCATTAAAAATTGCTGGTATAACCCCTTCTCAATTATCTGAGCTCGTGCCAACAACCAGAATATTTACCAACTGTGATTCAGATTTAGCAAAAAAGATGGGGATCGATCCAAAAACATCGTTTGTCATTGGAGCTAGCGATGGAGTCCTTTCTAATCTAGGTGTAAATGCGATACGAAAAGGCGAAGTTGCCGTCACAATCGGGACAAGCGGTGCCATTCGAACCATTATAGACAAGCCTCAGACAGACGAAAAGGGAAGAATATTTTGTTATGCCTTAACAGAAAAGCACTGGGTTATTGGGGGGCCGGTGAACAATGGCGGGATGGTCCTTCGCTGGATCCGTGATGAACTTGCCTCATCAGAAGTGGAAACAGCGAAAAGACTAGGAATTGATCCATATGATGTACTAACCAAGATTGCTGAACGTGTAAGACCAGGATCTGACGGATTGTTATTCCATCCGTACCTCGCTGGTGAACGTGCGCCATTATGGAACCCAGACGTACGTGGCTCATTCTTCGGTTTAACGATGGCACACAAAAAAGAACATATGATTCGCGCAGCCCTAGAAGGAGTCATTTACAATTTGTACACCGTATTTTTAGCATTAACCGAATGTATGGACGGTCCTGTGACCCGAATCCAAGCTACTGGAGGCTTCGCAAGGTCAGCTGTTTGGCGGCAAATGATGTCCGATATATTCGCATCTGAAGTCGTCGTTCCAGAAAGCTACGAAAGTTCTTGTTTAGGAGCTTGTATTTTAGGCCTGTATGCTACCGGACAAATCCAGTCCTTTGAAGTCGTTTCTGAAATGGTTGGCAGTACCAACAAACATACACCAAAAGAAGAAGCGACCAAGGAATATAGGAAATTGCTGCCGATTTTCATTAATCTATCCAGAGTATTAGAAGACGATTATACACGGATTTCCAATTATCAAAGAAGCTTAATTAAACACTAAAAAGATAAAAAGCAGGGGGTAATTACAATGCCATTAGTTATCGTAGCGATTGGAATTTTAGCATTATTAGTTTTAATCATGGGCTTCAAATTGAATACCTTTATTTCATTAATCATTGTATCGTTCGGCGTCGCTTTAGCACTTGGAATGCCATTAGAGGAAATTGTCAAAACCATCGAAGCCGGATTAGGCGGAACCCTTGGTCACTTAGCGTTAATCTTTGGACTTGGAGCGATGTTAGGTAAGTTGATCGCTGATTCTGGCGGTGCTCAACGAATTGCCATGACCCTCGTAGACAAATTTGGTGAAAAAAATATCCAATGGGCAGTCGTAGCTGCTTCATTCATTATCGGTGTGGCGTTATTTTTTGAAGTAGGATTAGTATTGTTAATTCCAATCATATTTGCCATTTCAAAAGAATTAAAGGTTTCTATCTTATATCTCGGTATTCCGATGGTTGCAGCTTTATCCGTAACACATGGTTTCTTACCTCCACATCCAGGGCCAACAGTTATTGCTGGTGAATATGGCGCGAACCTTGGTGAGGTTTTACTTTACGGTTTCATTATTGCCATTCCAACTGTTATTTTAGCTGGACCTGTGTTTACTAAGCTTGCCAAAAAACTCGTACCTGCATCATTTACGAAAACGGGTAATATTGCCTCTTTAGGTGAACAAAAAGTATTTAAATCCGAGGAAACTCCTGGATTTGGCATCAGTGTATTTACTGCAATGCTTCCTGTTATTTTAATGTCTATTGCTACGGTTATTACTTTGCTTCAAAAAACAATGGGCTTTGAAGATAGTAGTTTACTAGCAGCGATCCGTTTTATTGGTGATGCATCAACTTCCATGTTAATTTCCTTACTGGTAGCTGTCTACACCATGGGAATAGCAAGGAAAATTCCAATTAAAAATGTAATGGCATCTTGTACAACTGCTATTACTCATATTGGGATGATGCTCTTAATCATTGGGGGTGGCGGCGCCTTCAAACAAGTACTGATTAATGGCGGCGTAGGTGACTATGTAGCTGAATTATTCAATGGAACTACATTATCACCCATCTTGCTTGCCTGGATCATCGCTGCAATATTACGTATTTCCTTAGGTTCTGCAACTGTTGCAGCTTTAACAACCGCTGGTTTAGTTATTCCGATGTTAGGACAATCCGACGTTAATCTTGCTTTAGTTGTGCTTGCAACGGGAGCGGGTAGTTTAATAGCTTCACATGTTAACGATGCTGGTTTCTGGATGTTTAAAGAATATTTTGGTTTAAGTATGAAAGAAACATTTGCAACATGGACATTGCTTGAGACCATCATTTCTGTAGCTGGATTAGGATTTATTTTAGTACTAAGTTTATTCGTTTAAACCATGATTCCCGGGCGGTAGATCCCCCACTTATTTCCCTTAGAATTTTCTAAGCCTATAAGTGAGGATCTACGGCCTATTCATTTCAAATAAAAGGAGCAGAAAAAATGTCCAACACAATTGGTGTCATTGGTTTAGGGGTAATGGGCCGTAATATCGCCTTAAACATGGCTGGTAAGGGTGAGCAAGTCGCTGTCTATAACTATACGAGGGATTTAACGGATGATCTTGTTAAAAAAAGTGAAGGTCACTCTATCCATCCCTACTACGAAATTCAAGATTTTGTTTACTCCTTAAAAACTCCAAGAAAAATCTTCCTTATGGTAACAGCGGGCAAACCGGTCGATTCGGTAATAGGTACATTAGTACCCTTCCTTGAAGCAGGCGATGTGATTATGGACGGTGGTAACTCCCATTACAAAGATACGGAACGTAGATATGATGAATTGAAGTCAAAAGGAATCGGTTATTTAGGAATCGGTATTTCCGGCGGCGAAGTCGGGGCTTTAAATGGACCTTCGATCATGCCTGGTGGAGATAAGAACGTATATGAAAAGGCAGCTTCTATTCTAACAAAAATAGCAGCCCAAGTGGACGCAGACCCTTGCTGTGTTTATATGGGTCCAAAAGGGTCCGGTCACTTTGTAAAAATGGTACATAACGGAATCGAGTATGCAGATATGCAATTAATCGCAGAAACCTATACATTTTTAAGAAAAAGGTTACGTTTATCTGTGAATGAAATTGCTGATATCTTTGAAATATGGAATCAAGGGGAGCTAAAAAGTTATTTAATCCAAATCACAGCAGAGATTTTACGGAAAAAGGATGATGTAACAGGCTTACCACTAATTGATGTGATTCTTGATAAAACAGGGCAAAAGGGCACTGGTAAATGGACAAGCATTCAAGCAATTGACAATGGGATCCCATCATCCATTATTACAGAGTCATTGTTTGCCCGTTACATCTCCTCTTTAAAAGAAGAACGAGTTTATGCAGAAAATATTCTAACAGGACCAGGGATTGATCAGCGAAGTTTAGATAAAGATGTGTGGATTGAGTACATTAGACAAGCTTTTTATATGGGTAAAATTTGTGCCTACGCGCAAGGATTTATACAATATAAAATGACTTCTGAACTTTACGGATGGAATTTACCTTTAAAGGATATTGCCCTTATTTTCCGTGGTGGTTGCATCATTCGTGCCGAATTCTTAAACGTAATAAGCGAAACATATCAAGAACAGCCGAATTTGGCTAATCTATTAATCGCCCCGTATTTTGCTGAAAAGGTTAAAGAGTATCAAAAAGGATTACGAAAAGTTGTCTGTGAGGGTATTAATTCTGGCACTTCGTTTCCCTGTTTAAGTGCTTCACTTACTTATTACGATAGTTACCGGACAGGCATTTCGAATGCTAACCTTTTGCAAGCACAAAGGGATTATTTTGGTGCCCATACTTATGAACGAAGTGATGTAGCAGGATTCTTTCACACAAACTGGCAGTGATCCATAGTCGTAGTAAATCTCCAGAGCTCTAATGAAGTGGTTCTTCCCTTCATTAGGGCTCTTATTTTGAATACATTTTCCCCACAATGCTCTTGTGTCTATATTATGTAATAGACGTTGAGATTCTGAAGGGCAAGGGGAATAAATAGAAGCTACATGACAAAACGATTAATACATGTGCTGATTCTTTATACGGACCAAAACCTTACCAAAGCGCCCCCCTTGTTGGACAGGAATTCTCTTTCCTGCGTACGTCCTTCTTAAATAAGTTTCGGCCTTCTGTAATGACTGTTCATCTGTCGGCATCCCGAAGAATGAGAACCAGCCTAATGTATGTTTTACCGCCTCGTCCACCGACATCATTACCGTTTGGGTTTCACGAGTAATCAGGGTTTGAAAAGAATAGCCATATATATTTAATAGTTGGATGATATATGCCATATCTGACGTTTGTACTAGGTCCTCTTTTATTCCGACTACAGGGCGCAATTCCTGAATCAGACTATGCTCCTTAGGCCCAGCACTCGTACTGATGTAACAAAACTGGCTGGCACAGGCGAGCGCCTTCTCTACCATTTCCCAACCGAAAATGGCTGGACACATGGATGCAAACACCAGATCAAATTTGTTTTGCCATCCGTTCGTCTCAATAGATAACTCCTCAAATTGTTCCCGTACGATTTTAATGTTTTCCTTTATCGATGGCTTAATACTCTCTTCCATTAAGGCTGTCAACGGTCCTGAGGGCTCAACGGCAGTAACATTTGCCCCTTCCTCTGCAAAAGGAATACTGAAGACACCCGAGGCAGCACCAATATCTAGGATAGAGGAGTCTTTAATGGTAACTCCCTGTGTCCTTAGCCATCCCATAATTCTGGCTGTTCTTTTTATTCCCTCTTCATTAAATGCCTGCTTGTGGAAGCTTCTTGCCCTTGCCATATCATCAAACGAATGAGCCGGTACCGTTCCCGCTCTAAGCATTCGATTTACACCAGCTTCCGGATCGTTTATCCAAGCAGCCTTCCATACTTCGGGATCAAATAAAGACTGGGTCATTAATTAGACTTCCCTTCTACTAATTAGATTTTAAAGTCTACTAATATCTACACCTTGCTTCCGTATGGTGGTAAATATGAAACACCCTACAATCGACATTATAGACTTATTATATCTGCAATTCAATCAAAAAAATTTAAATGACTAAAAATTCATACCCTCACGCCGTGCGGCACAAGAACTTTCTCGACGAATGCCCTTATGCCTTCAAGCGTGTTTATATCCTCGGTCCGAAAATCTTTATCTCATTTTTGAACGATTGGACTAGTTGCTTCTGTTGTAGCTTTTGCCTCACCATGTCCTGCACCAAATAGGTTCAGTACCACCACGCCAATAACAATTAAAGCAATACCTGCGATACTTCCTGTATTGATTTTTTCTTTCCAAATCAATACTGAAATAAGCGTTGTAGCAACAGCCCCTACACCTGACCAGATGGCATAAGTCATATTTAAAGGAAGCGTCTTAAGGGATAGAGAGATAAAGAAGAAAGAGATCACAAACGCAACAATTGTGAATAGAGTCGGATACAATCTGGTAAAACCTTCTGAAGCTTTAAGCATTGAAGTTCCAATAAGTTCACCAACAATAGAGATTGCCAAGAAAAGATAAGCCATTATTCATTCTCCTTTATATATGTCTTCAATTCTTCCATCATTTTTTGCCTCATTTCCTCATTAGGAGGAGCAAGCCCAAACATTTCGGCAAACCACAAGCCGTCTATAGCTAATCGGACTATCGTGGAACGAACGGGATCCAATTCGTCGTTTTCAATTTTGTTTTGGATATTCTCATACTCGTCCTGAAGTAACTTTAGCATTTGAGGGTTCGTAAACTGTGCTGCTGAAAGAGCGGTATACAGGTCACTTGCATTCCGATCGCCAGAAAATGATGTATTCATATAAGCGCGAGTCCATCTTCCTTTGGAATGCATATCGTTTTCTGCTCTCTCATTAAATTCGGAGACAAAGCTGGTCGATAGTTGCTCAACCATTCCCAAAACCAATTCATCCTTATTCGGAAAATGGTAAAGCAATCCTCCTTTACTTATTCCCGCTTTCTTAGCCACCGCTTCTAACGTTAACTTCTCTACTCCTTCTTCGTGCACAATCATGGAGGCCGCTTTAAGAATTAATTCTCTTTTTAATGTTTTTTTAGTTGTATTCATATTGATCACCCCTCTTTACTATACCGTCCAGACGGTTTTATTTCAAGTGGGTTAAAGTTATGGATTGGGTATGTAAGCCTAATTGAGTTGGATTAGGTTTTGATACGTTAGGTTTAAGCTAAATAAAAAGAAGCCTTGGGCGTATAACATTTCAGCCAAGACTTCGTCAAATAAACATCTACCCAGCCCAGACATTTGGAAAAATTTCGCATCTGTTGGGTTTTAAGTGCCACCTATAGTTTAACTCTGCACATATTGTCTCAGCCATTGGAGCGCGGGGCGTTCCGTGCCGTTCGAGTTCAGCAGATGTGTATTCGATATCCAGGTTTGCCCCTGAATGTATCCCCAGAGCGTAACTCCCTTCACCGCGGAATGCTTCCATAATACCGGAAATTTCTCCTTGTATCTGGCAAGCTGGGTGTTGTCGTCGCCAGTTATATCCAGTTCCGACACATAGATTGGCAATCCTGTTGCCGCCAGTTTGTTCAGTACAGTGTTCATCGTGTTAACTGAAACAGTGTCCATGCTAAACTGGTGGCATTGAATACCAATTCCGTCAATCAGGCCTCTGCTCTTGAGCTGATTAATAATATTGACATATTGGTCGGTTAACGAGGGATCGTTGATAATTCCATATTCATTAATCATCAGCTTGGCATTCGGGAAAGCTTGTCTGGCCTGTTGGAATGACCATATGACCCAATCCCATCCGGTCGATCCGTCACCTCCTATGGCATTGCGGAAGGATGGCTTCTGATGCAGGGGCTCATTCACCACATCTACAAACTCCGCATTCGGATAGCGTTGACCTGCTGCTTTAATCCACTGGGTCACTTCCGCCTTCTGATCAGCAGCCGACAGTCCGCTAATCCAACCTGGCTCCTGAGCACCCCATACCAATGTATGGAACTTGAACGGGAAGCCATTGTTACGGGCATAATTGTAGGCGGTATCCGCCTGCGACCAGTTCATGTTGTTACGACTGCCTTCAACCGACCCCCATTTGGTCGAATTCTCTGGCGTCACCTGGTTCCAGTACGTTCCGAAACTTGCAGGGACACTTCCAGCAATGATATTCCCGAGGAATTTGCCACCGTTCGCCATACTGGCACTAGCCGGGTTTATCAGAACTGATGATAACAACACACCCGCCAACGCCAAGCTGCTTACCAACTTGCCCACTTTAAATTTCGACATACAATCTCCTCCTCATACGTATAGTTTTTTAATATCCTCGCCTCTAAATAAATCGCTTACATTTCCAATTATAAGAATGAAAGGTTATTATCCGCTACATGTAAAAGTAAAGATTTTACCCGAAAAACTTTACATCATTGCGGGGCGACTGAACACCTGATGCTCCTTTAACACATCGTTTCGGTTAAAATCTAGCCTCGTATCAAACGACAAAAAAGATTACTGCAAAAAGTGATATGCTCCCCTTACAGTAGCAAGTTTTATTATTTAACCTGTCTACTTTTTTGGAAGCATATCACTTTGGAGACTGCCCATTTAATAGTTTAAGAATTAAGGGCTCGTGCAATTGCATCTACATAACTTTGGCTAGCACGTTGGCTTACTTCTGCTTGCGGAACCATCCCCTCAAAGTTGTGGAATGTGCCGGGATACAGATGGAATTCGACGTCCACCCCCGCTCGGGCAAGGCGTGCTACATATTCGATCGTTTCATCTCGGAACAGATCGAGCTGGCCTATGCACGTATAGGTCGGCGGTAGCCCAGCCAAGCATTTCGCTCTCGACGGCACAGCGTATGGCGACACCTCGGTGTCTTCAGTGCGATCCCCCAAGTACATGTTCCAGGCCGCCAAGTTGTTCTTCCGGTTCCATGGTGCGTTATCGGCCGTAATCTCATGACTTGACGCCGTAATACTACGGTCATCGATCATCGGATACAGCGGCATTTGGAAGATGAGGGCTGGCCCGCCTTTGTCACGAGCCATTAAAGCAAGTGCTGCGGTTAGACCGCCGCCCCCACTTGCTCCGGCAATTGCGACTCGATCTAAGTCGATGCCCAGCAGCTCAGCTTCGTCGGTCATCCACATCAAAGCGGCATAACAGTCATCGATGGCAGCTGGGTAGGGATGCTCGGGAGCAAGTCGGTAATCGACCGATACGACGACGCATTTAGCCGCCTGCACGAAGCGTTCGCACAAAGCATCGTCCATATCAGGATGCCCCATCACATAGCCTCCCCCGTGAATCCACAGCATGGCCGGAAGCCTAACGTCAGTTCGCTGGGCAGGTTCGTAGATTTTGACTAATATCTCGCCTGCTACGCTCGGAATCATCCGGCTTGTCGTGCGTACGTGCTCCGACTGCTCAATGGGAGAACTCGACAAATAGCTTCTGCTCAGTTCTAAATTTTCTTCCAGTTGAAATCCAGGAAATTGTGCAATTACCGACCTAAATTCTGGGTACAAACGATTTTCAAAATCCATGTGAATCACTCCTATATTTGGTTTTTATAATCTTTTCTCCGTCTCCGCTTCCCACTGGGCTATTTCCTTCCGAACTCGGGGTGCTACCTCTGTTCCCAGCAGCTCAATGGCTTTCATCACCTCGGCATGCGGCATTGTACTTAACGGAACATACAGCATAAAGCGTGTAACACCTACATGTTTGCGAAGGTGAATGATCTTCTGGGCAACAGTCTCAGGATCGCCAACATACAGCGCACCTTCAAAGCTGCGCGCGGCATCGTAGCTAGAACGATCATAATGCGCCCAGCCCCGCTCCCTGCCTAATCTATTCATACCTGCCATCGTAGAAGGGAAATATGTATCTGCAGCTCGTTCATTATTCTCTCCAACAAATCCTATCGAGTGCGATCCAACCTTAAGCTGCGATTCGTCATGACCAGCGTGCGCTGCTGCCTTCTTATAAAGCTGTACAAGCGGTGCAAAATTCATCGGATTTCCACCAATGATCGCCAACATCAAGGGCAGTCCTAACAGACCTGCACGGATAGCAGAATCTTGCCTGCCCCCGCTGCCAACCCATATCGGTAAAGGATTCTGAACCGGCCGTGGATACACACCCAAATTGTTAATCGCTGGCCGATGTCCGCCTTTCCAGGTTACTTTTTCGGACTCCCGTATTTTAAGGAGCAATTCCAGATGTTGTTCAAACAGCTCATCATAGTCTTCCAAGTCATAGCCAAACAGTGGAAAAGATTCAATAAAGGAACCTCGGCCCGCCATAATCTCCGCACGTCCATTCGAAATACCATCCAGCGTAGCAAAATCCTGAAAAACGCGAACGGGATCAGCTGAAGAAAGCACTGTGACTGCACTGGTCAGCCGAATCCGTTTCGTCTGCGCTGCAGCCGCTGACAGCACAATTGCTGGTGAAGATGCCGAATAATCCTGCCGATGATGCTCACCTACCCCAAACACATCAAGTCCCACTTGATCAGCAAGGATAATTTCCTCAACAACTTCGCGCAATCTCTGTGCGTGACTTATCACTTCACCTGTCTGGACGTCAGGCTTTGTTTCTACAAACGAAGTAATACCTATCTCCATGGTCCATCTCTCCTATTCTAATAGCTTTCTTTGTATGCAATTAAATACCGATAAAATATCATACCGATCGGTAATATATTTTTCCCAGTAAATATAACTCATTAAAAAGAATACTGTCAATAAATATAGTAAAAATACTTTGATTTATCCTCATACTGATATCTCCTTGGTGCGATAAACCAATCTGCATTTGACAATATAACGGGCTAATTATAAGATAATAACATACTAATTGGTACGCAAATAAAAAACCCTGACAATTATGATCAGAGCTATTGAGTTAAGAATAAAATTACGAGCAATGAGAGGTATTGATTATGGGACGAATCCGCGAATTTGACGAAGATAAAGTATTAGATGCAGCAATGCAAATATTTTGGGAGAAGGGATATGAAGCTACCTCACTGAGTGATTTAACTTCCAGAATGGAAATTCAACGACCTAGTATATACTCCACTTTTGGAGGAAAAAAAGAATTGTTCGAAGCTGCGCTGCGCAAATACATGATGTCCCGTGCTTCTCTGATCCGAGCCAAGCTTCAAAGCAAACCATCTGTAAAAGAAGCATTTCGAGCTTTTTTTGAAGGTGTGGTCGATGAGGAATATACAGAAAACCCTAGAAAAGGATGCTTTTGCATCAATACAATGGTTGAACTTGCACCCCATGATGAGAAGTTTGAAATTCTTACAAGGGAACATCAAATGTACCTATCGGTTATATTTCAAGAAACCATTGAACGAGGTATACAATCAGGTGAGCTCGAGATCGGGCTCAATGCGAAGGCTGTATCACAGGCGCTAGTCGTATCGTTAATTGGACTAACCGTAATGATAAAGTCTCGTCCAGAACGATCATTTATTGATAACACGATAGAGGTGACACTTACACTTCTTAAGTAATTCGGAGTGAATTCAATTTTACCGAATGGGTGTATTCTCGACGCACATGTCCCTCAGCGCAACAAAGGCTGCCGGATACATTTTCTCGGCAGCCTTTGTTGCGCCCATATTACATACTTCTTCGCATTTACATGAGTTCAAAAGATTCTTTCACTGATCTTAATTTTGAATATATATACTTTATGATGTATATTAATTCAAAACTAATGAAAAGGGAGTACATCTAATGTCATTTTTAATAAGAAACGCTAAGCCTGATGATTTAAACAATTTAACCGAGTTAATGTATGAATACATCGTTGGTTTTTATCAAAACCCTAGGCCACCTATCGAAAAAATTCATAATTTGATTCAAACCCTTTTTGAGCAGCAAAACGGTATACAATTTGTGGCGGAACAAAATGGAGAATTAATCGGCTTTGCTACATTATTCTTTACCTTTAGCACGATGAAAGCAGACAAAATCACCGTTATGAACGACCTATTTGTATTGGAACCATTTAGAGATACAGAAGTAGAATCACAGCTTTTTTTAGAATGTCAAAAGTACTCACAAAATTATGGATATGCTCATATGACCTGGATAACTTCTACTGAGAATAAACGCGCTCAAATTTTCTTTAAAAAAATGGATGCTGTCCAAGGGAGAGATTGGGTTCACTTTTCATCGTAACAATACTTTTGATACGGTTTTCCGCGCTAACGGCAGTTCAAAGGGCACCTAATTGGTGCCCTTTATGCGTAACACATGTTTTCACGCATGCGGATATGGAAATGCCGATACAATTGAAGATAAGTAATTCTCCATGAAATTGTTCAACGTAGATCCATATGGGGTAAAGTTTGTTGGTCGTTAAATTGCGAAATAGCTCAGTCGACCAACACATCAGATACCATACACGAGAAAATGGACGAGCCCTTCGTTAAACGCTCCAAGGATACGATTAGACAAACAGTAACATGGATATGTATTAGAGTAAGCCTGGATATAGAGTATACTAGATGAGTATAAGTTCGATACACGATGACATTATATATGTATTGGTATTCAAATACAGCGCAGAAGAGGTTGAAAATGAGTCAGAAGCATTTTACAGATTACGCATTAAGTGAAGAAATTGTAAGAGCGCTCAATAGCTTGGGCTATGAGACGCCAACAGAGATTCAAACGGAAGTTATTCCTGTTGCGCTTGAGAAGAAGGATCTTGTCGCCAAATCGCAAACAGGTAGCGGCAAAACAGCAGCATATGGTATTCCAATCTGTGAGCTAGTAGATTGGAATGAGAATAAGCCCCAAGCTTTAATCCTGACGCCAACCCGTGAACTCGCGTTACAGGTCACCGAAGACATCACGAATATTGGACGCTTTAAGCGGATAAAAGCAACACCCCTTTATGGAAAACATCCTTTTCATATCCAAAAGGCTGAGTTAAAACAAAGGACGCATGTGGCTGTAGGTACGCCAGGACGTGTACTGGACCACATTGAACGAGGCACGCTATCGTTAGATCGGATTGCCCATCTCGTGATTGATGAAGCTGACGAGATGCTGAATATGGGCTTTATCGAGCAAGTCCAGTCGATTATTCAAGCGCTGCCTAGTGACCGGGTTACAATGCTATTCTCCGCTACCTTCCCTGAGGATGTAGCCACACTGTCACGTAAATATATGAAAGATCCTGTTAGAATTGAGATTAAAGCAACTGGTATAACGACCGCCACAATTGATCACTCTCTTATTCAGGTGAAGGAGTCAGACAAGCTGGCACTACTGCAAGATCTGCTCATTGTTGAGAATCCTGACAGCTGCATTATTTTCTGTCGTACGCAGGAGAATGTAGATACATTATTCAGAGCATTGGCTGATCTCGAATATCCATGTGATCGCATTCATGGTGGCATGGAGCAAGACGAGCGATTTGAGGTAATGAATGCATTCAGAAGGGGTCAATTCCGTTACTTGATCGCGACAGATGTTGCCGCCAGAGGGATTGATATCACGAATATCACCCATGTCATTAACTACGATATTCCCCTTGAGAAGGAAAGCTATGTTCACCGTACAGGACGTACGGGACGTGCTGGCAAAACGGGGAAAGCCATTTCCCTCATCACTCCTAAGGATGGCAGAAGATTAGCTGATATTGAAGCATATATTGGATTCGCGATTCCGCAGGTAAAGGCCCCCTCAGAAGAGGCTGTTGATCTCCGTAGAGAAGATTTTGAGCAGAAACTGCATGTAAAAACCGCACTCAAAAAAGATAAGCGCGAGCAACTAAACCAACAGATTATGAAGCTGAATTTTAACGGCGGTAAGAAGAAAAAACTTAGAGCTGTCGACTTCGTGGGGACCATCGCTAAGCTTGACGGAGTCACCGCAGATGATATCGGGATCATTACGATTCTGGATTATGCGACAGATGTTGAGATTCTGAATGGTAAAGGTCCACTGGTGCTTGAGATTATGAAGAATACAACCGTAAAGGGTAAGCTGTTAAAGGTACGCAAAGGGAATAAGTAGAAGATACGCTGCATTAAAGAGGGTGAGGCAATCCCGCCCAGCATAGCCGATGGTTATCGTTAGCTATACGGGCGGAATTGCCGAGTTTATCTCTTGATCATTTAATTCATCTTTCCACTTATCGATATCATAAATGACTTTAAATTTTTCTTTCAACTGAGTATCATCTTCAATTGGCACAAAGCTGTCCAATTTCATATGGAAGTCCAAAACATCTTTTTTATGGTCATACATCTCTTCTAGAATCTCAATGATTGTGGAAAGTCTAGATTTAAATGATAACTTACAATCCTCTTTGTCCTCGAATATATATATATTTTCTACCTCTCTAAAAAAAGAGTTTCCTTCGAAATATAGCTTGTTACAGGTCATATGGATCTGCATCAGTGGTTCGCATATTTGCCAATCTGCTTTCAGCATAGCGTTTTTGAGCGATATATGTGCTCCACTAATATAATAATAATCTCGATAAAAACACATTGTACAAGAGGCTTTCATTATTTTAATTTTAGAATCTACAGCAGGATACCCTAATACAAATCCTTCAGCTAATAATTTCTTGGAAAAGTAATCTAACGATTTGATAAATAATTGATATCCAAGTTCCTTTCCTTCCTCATCATCTTTATGACAACAATAATGAATAATATCTTCATCCACTTGTTTATTTTCGTATTTATATCCCATTCCAGCCTGAATATGATCAATATGAATTTCGACTCCTGCAAATAGGTCATTTAAACTTGTTATTCTAGAATGATTGCCTTTCAAATGAATATTCAAGTCAGCAGTACATTCTCTGTAGAGTATACAGGTGTCTTTGATATTCAATTTAATGTGTTGTCTTTCCATAAAATCAATGATTCTCTTAAGATGCAAGTAATCATTCCCTATTAAAATTATTTTCTTATATTCAATTGATCTATCATCAGCCTGATTCCAATGAACAGCAATACAAACATCCTGATCGTATTTTATTAATGCTTCAATACTTTCAATAATCCTATTTCGTAACGCAGTTTGTTGAGGAAAAGGCATTGTTAATCCCATGTATTTTGATTCTAAGTTAGGTAGTAACTCCATTTGATCATTAAGATAACGTATCATATTATCAAAATTATATTTCTTAGTACTTTCATTCATAAGAAACTGTATCCTCTCATATTTTTTTACGAGCTTGCCTACTCTTCTTGGAATACCTCTTTCATATTTTCTATTTCTCGATGAGTAACTTCCGTGCGATTTTGAAAAAGTACTCCCGAATCGTTTCAGAGATTACTTACTATTGCGACGTCTAAACTTATTAAAAATGTAATGTCTGAATAGAACAATTGAAATTTCGGGTAGCAATACAGTAAATATGTATAACAATACAATGAATGGTAATGACGAAATGAAAGTTTCAGCACCCTGGTCTGTTTTCACACGTTCAACTAGCAGCCACCACATAGGTACTGATACAATCCACATCAAGACATTAGAGATAATTACATAAAGAGTATTTTTCCATAGCAGACAAAATAAAATTGCAACCACCATCTGGACTCCCCTATTATCATAAAACCCCATTTTCCATCTCCTTTTTTCTTTACAATCTATTTTCACTTTTTTGATAGGTATATTTTATCATTCTATTTATTTCCACAATAAAAATTCAAGCTCTATGAAATCAACAACGTTGGTGATAATTGTTCTGCTTTATCGTATTCTCTTAGAGAGTTGATTAATACTTAAAAAAATTTTAGAAAAGGTGTCCCTTTCGGTCCTCTTCATTTGTTATACAGATATAGTTTTCTTTTTAATCAGAGGGGGTGCCTAAATCTTTGAATGAGGAAATCGAATATAGAATTAAACGGGTCCAAGCTGGCGAGATCCAGGATTACGCCTACATTGTAAAGGAGTATCAGCGTCAGATTTTTGTGTACTGCTGGCGGATATTAGGCAGTGAGCAGGAAGCGGAAGAGGCTGTACAGGATATTTTCGTTAGTGCTTTCGAGAAAATTAGTATGTACAGGCCCACAGTGGGCTTCTCCTCCTGGCTGTATAAAATGGCTTATCATCACTGCCTAAACCTGATTCGCAGGAAGAAACTACAGCGCAAATTTAAAATGACCCTGTTCACCTCAACTAACATGACTTCAGACAGTGCTGCGCAGGTTATGGAACGTCAGCTTTTCAGTGAACCGCTGAGCCGGGCATTGGACCAACTGAATGCAGAGGAGCGAAACCTGTTGGTGTTGCGCATTTTTGAAGAAAAATTGTTTGGAGAAATCGGGGAAATTATGAACAAAAGCGAGGAAGCGATCAAGAAAAAATACGGCAGAACAAAAACAAAGCTCAAAAAAATGATGGAGCCCATAGAGGAGGACCCAAAATGCGTGAATTACAAGACAGAACTCAGGAACAAGGCCTGAAATACACCGATCTAAAAGACAGAGGCTTAAAAAACATGGACATGCTGACAGAACCAGAGAGTGTCCTAAAAATCCAAGCTTTTGACGTCTCTGATAAAGTGATGGAACAGGTCTACCAAAAGGCGAAATCCAAAAAGGGACTCATTGTAAAAATGCGTCTTCAGCCGCGCATCACCGCTCCTATCATGATCTTGCTTTTTGTATTGGGCGTCTCTGTGACTGGATACGCCGCTTCGCAATATCTGGAATTCCGTAACAGTAAAGGCGATGTCGTATTAAATACCGCCAAAACACCTGCCGAAACGGACGCTTCCAAAACGTATACAACCACCTACACACAGTGGAACGAAGAGGTGACAGACCGTCTACAGCCTGGAGAGTATGCCGCCTATTACGTTAAGGACGATTCTATGAATCAACAAAATTCGTCTAATCCCGTCCTGTTTGCCTACAAGCCGACTGAACTTTCTAGCTTCAGCAGTCTGCAGGATGAAATCAAGCGGACAGAAGCTCCGCTGTTGCATAGTCCCACTCATCTGCCGAATGGCTACCGGTTTGATTTCGGATACGTCTACCCAGTCGCTGCATATCCTGGGATGATGAACAAAGAGGAATATCGGGCTTTAACGGATAAACTGACGCAACAGGCTAAAGCTGCACCGAAAGGTGAAAATCTGTTTATTCAAAAGCTGAGCTGGGACAAGTCAGACTTCACCCTCGCCCGGTATGCGAGAGGAAATGACTATGTAAATATCGCCGTCACCAAATACGCTCCCGAAGTCACAAAGACGACCGTGATGCAAAATGAACAGGATTCGGCTGAGGAACTGATGATTAAAGGAACCAAGGCCTATTACATCAGAGCAAGCGAAACAAGCAAGCCCTTGGAGGTAGGAAAAAATCGACTGGGATGGCTCGATGAAAAAAGACGGTTACACTACAACATATCTGATAACCAGGACAGCCCGCTGAGCAAAGAAGACCTGGTAAAAATAGCTGAAGATTTGCTTAACGGTTCACCGCAATAGCTATAAAAGAAAAATTTTGAAGAGAGACCATCCCTTTTTTAAGGGTGGTCTCTCTTTGAAGAATAGTCCTTATACCTTTTCCTCACAAACTATTACGGCATGTTCCACAATCTTTTTACCTCAACTAATTCCTGATCATTGAATTCCATTCTGTATACGTCTGGTTTGGATGTGTGTAGTAAAAAATTCAAATCATACTGCTTGTCATAATACTCCATCATTAAAGTCATTACAGCTCCATGAGTGCCTAATGCGACTTTCTGTCCTCGGTAGATTTTTAGCAATTCCTTTAAGACTGTTATACTTCGGTTCTGACAAACTGCATTAGACTCTCCTCCCGTTAAAGCAAAGTTGGGATCAGAAAATGACTTATCTAACAAAGGGAATAATTCATCATCGGGGATTCGGTTATCTTCACTAGAAAAAATTCTTTCTTTAAGATCCTCGAATATTAAAACTTCTTGTCCTGAGCATTGAGCTAATTCTTGAATGGTTAGGATTGCCCGTTGATATGGACTTGAAACGAAAACCTCGATCCCCTCTCCTCTCAATAATTCAGTTATTTGAAAAGCATCTGACTTGCCTTTATCAGTCAAACCTCTTGTTCTTTCATTTCCTTCCGTCTTCGGTGATTCGCCATGTCTCACCATGTAAATGAAAGTTTTCATAGTAGCCTCCATGAAGAGCTGATGAATTTTTATTACATGATATTCGTGACTAACTACCAAGTTACCTTTTGCTAGGGTGGTTTTCTCTTGTTTCTTATTGCATAAATTTTTCTTGAAGGTGACGTTACGTCATTTGCTATACTGACTGAGAACGACATGCTAGAGCAATCAATTGGATGTGAGCAATGGATGGACAAAGAGAACTATCTGACGACAGGACAGCTTGCCAAACGTACAGGGATAACGGTCAGGACATTGCGATATTACGACCAAATTGGACTTCTGAGTCCAGGAGGTCATCGCACTGGATCCATAAGACTGTACAACATGAAAGATATGGAAAGACTACAGCGAATTCAGATGTTGAAGTATCTAGGGTTATCGCTTCAAACAATAATGGACATTTTAGATGCAGAGTCGCCATCCAACGGAGAGATCAGACACTCGTTGCAAGCACAACTCGATGTTTTACAAAAGAAAATTGCTCATACAGAGCACGTAGTACATGCAATACGAGATGCTATGGAAATGTCGGCTTATGGCTCCGATTGGAACCATTTGGCGGATGTTATTCAAACCGTGCAGAGTGAGCAAAATTGGGGGGAGCAATATCGGACGGCGAACCGCCTGCAAACGCGGATACATCTTTACGACAAGTACAGTACAAATCCCCAAGGCTGGCATCGTTGGATCTTTGAACAACTGGAGGTCCAACCGGGAGCCCACATTCTCGAGTTGGGCTGCGGCGACGGGACCTTTTGGATAAGAAACGCCGAACGAATTCCAAGCAGCTGGCGTATCACGCTTACCGATATGTCAAGCGGGATGGTGGAAGAAGCACGTTGTCGCTTGGGAAGCAACAATCCGCAGTTTAAGTTTTTATCTGTTGACGCGCAACAGATCCCATTCCATGAAGAGCAATTCGATATGGTTATCGCTAACAACATGCTGTACCACGTGCCGGACATCCCTAGAGCAATCCGCGAGATGCACCGTATCTTAAAGCAAGGAGGTATAGTATGCACCTCTACAATGAGCACTCAACACCTACAAGAGGTCGAACACTTGGCGGTTTCGTTCGATCCTGAGCTTCATGTGTTGGATCATGCTATTAAACGGTTCCACCTGGATAACGGAGGGGACTTGCTGTCTTCTTGCTTTTCCGATCTTCGGTTGCTTCGATACGAGGACTGTTTGTTGGTCGACGAAGCGGAACCCCTGATCGAATATATAATCTCGACTCCGATGAACGCAAGAGAGCGACTTGTCGGAGCGGCTATTGACAAGTTTCGAGACCACGTCAATCGGCTTCTGCAGCAGAACGGAACTCTCGAAATGACTAAAGAGAACGGAATCTTTCTAGGGAGGAAATGAGATGAAGTCACAACAGTATCACCCAAGAGTACGGATTGTAAAAGAGGAGCTTCTATCGGATAACTGGTACATCTTAAATAAGGTCACATTCGAGTTTGAAAAAAATAATGGACAATGGGAGACACAATCCCGTGAAGTGTACGATCGCGGCAACGGCGCAACGATCCTGCTCTATAATCAGCACAAACAAACCGTTGTACTGACCAGACAGTTCCGGATGCCTACTTATCGGAACGGCAATGAAACTGGGATGCTTATCGAAACCTGTGCAGGACTACTCGATAAAGAAACACCGGAAGAAGGTATTCTTCGGGAGACGGAGGAGGAGACGGGATACCGTATCGACCGTGTGCAGAAAGTTGGCGAGGCCTATATGTCACCGGGCTCCGTAACCGAAATCCTGCACTTCTATGTAGCCGAGTATAGTGAAGATATGACAACGGGTGACGGTGGTGGCCTTGAGGAGGAGCAGGAAAACATTGAAGTAATGGAACTTCCGTTTGCTCAAGTGCTAAACATGGTCGAAAGCGGCGAGATTCGTGACGCCAAGACAATAATGCTGCTCCAATACGCTCAGATCAAGGGTCTCTTAAAAGTGAAATCGAAACCGCTTCATATCCTTATCGCAGGCCCGTATCGATCTGGAACGAATGATGATCATGTATTAATTGAGAAGAACGTCAACTACATGAATGAAATTGCTCTTCAAGTTTACGAGGCTGGTCATATGCCGGTGCTGGGGGAGTGGTATGCTTTGCCCCTTATCGCGACAGCTGGTTCCACTGCTTTGGGAGACGAGACTTTTAACAGAATCTTTCATCCGTCTTCCATTCGCCTGCTTGATTGCTGTAACGCCGTGCTTCGAGTTGGAGGACCTTCTCAGGGTGCCGATGAAATGGTAAGGGTGGCGAAAGAGAAAGGATTGTTGATTTACGAACGGCTCGACGAACTTCCGTTGGTGTGATATATCCTCTTTGACCAGACCAAAGACAACTTGCCTCTGGGCATCCTCCACGGATCACCCGAAGAAACTCTCAATCAACTGAGACACTAAGGGAATTACGCAAATGTGTAACATCACTCATCGGTGGACGTCCAAACATGCGTCCATATTCCCGGCTGAACTGTGATGGGCTCTCATAGCCAACGCGAAAGCCTGCAGTGGCGGCTTCCAATCCCTCCGAGAGCAGTAAGCGGCGTGCAGTCTGCAATCGAATGGCCTTCTGATACTGGAGAGGACTTATAGCTGTTACTTTTTTAAAATGCTTGTGTAAGGAAGAGGCGCTCATGTTTACTTCCTTCGCCAATTCTTCGATCACAAGAGGCTTAGAGTAATCGCGGGTTATCAGATGGATCGCTTTGGAGATGCTATGTGCATAGCTACCAACTACGGCAAATTGCCTGATTAAAGCTCCCTGCTCACCTTGTAATACACGATAAAGGATCTCATGCGTGATAAGCGGCGCAAGAAACTGAATATCCGCAGGCGTATCCGAAAGTCTGACAAGCCGAAGCAGCGCATCAAGCAGCAGAGGGTCAAATTGACTCACCAGTATGCCGCGTCCAGTCTTTACGTTACATTGAGGAGGACTCTTCTTGATAATATCCAAAATGACGTCTGGACTAATGGATAATTGAAGACTTAGATAAGGGAGCTCCGACGAGGCCTGAGTTATTTTACCAGTTACGGGAAGCTGAACTGATGTGACCATGTAAGTTGTTGGATCGTACACATAGTTTTCTCCAGCCAGCATTGCTGTCTTTGAGCCTTGTGCAACCACGTACAGGGAGGGCATATGGACCGTATGATTCAGCTCGGACACATCGCTTGCACGTCTGAAATAAAGTCCTGGCACAGACGAGACAAACGTACCATCCGAAGACGCATGTTGATGAATTAAATGAATCAGTTCTTGTAGATTCGTAGAAATATCAGAGGGGGGAGGAGACGAAATCATTCATGCTTCACCGTCCTTTCCGTTGAACGCTAATATTGATGTGCTAATTATATGCACGCCGAATAGGATTAGGCAAGAATTGGACTTGATCGGTCTACCTGTCTCAATCGAATTCTACTTAAAATTTACTTGCAAGGCCAACAAAGGGCCTAAGGCAAATAGATTAGAGGAAGAGGGATTGGGCTATGCATTTGGAAGGAAGAATAGAGAACAAAGTCGTCGTGATTACAGGTGCAAGCAGCGGAATTGGAGAAGCAACAGCACTGTTGCTTGCCGAGCGTGGGGCAAAAGTCGTGCTTGGAGCGCGCGGAGCGGATCGCCTTGAAGCGCTGGCGACACGCATTTCAAATGGAGGTGGCGAAGCTGTTTATGCACGCACTGACGTGAGACGGCGCGAGGATCTGTGCAACCTCGTTAATTTGGCTTGCGAACGGTACGGGAAGCTGGATGTTCTCGTCAGCAACGCTGGCGTTATGCCCATTTCCCCTCTCGAAGATCTGTGTGTCGAGGACTGGGAGGACATGATTGACGTCAACATTAAAGGCGTTTTGTACGGTATAGCCGCAGCGTTGCCTATCTTTCATAAGCAGGGTTCCGGACACTTCGTGAACATCGCTTCTGTAGCAGGACATAAGACTGTGCCGAACCAGTCGGTCTACTCCGGTACGAAGTTCGCTGTGCGCGCCATCTCAGAAGGGTTGCGCCAGGAGGCTGGTGACAAGCTGCGCGTGACCATCATTTCGCCTGGTATTGTGCAGACGAATTTCACGGAGGGTATGACCAATCCCGCATTGAGAGATCAACTCGCTGCCATCCGGGATAAACTAGCCATGACACCGGACGCGGTAGCCCGCGCAATTGGATTCGCAATTGAACAACCGGCCGATATTGATGTGAACGAAATCGTAATCCGTCCAACCGCACAAATGTAATATAAATGCTTTACCCTGGAAGCTGATCATCCATGTAATAGAATCTGCCCGTTGGACCATCCTCCGGCAGGGTCGCCAGTCGGACCGCCATTTTCGCTACATCCTCCACCGACAGCTCTGTCTTTTCTCCGCCCATCTGCGTTTTAACCAAGCCGGGGTAGCAATCCGCTGCACCAGTTTATTGGACAACTGGAACTGAATAGAGCCTATAGCGGTCTACATAATTACTGTGATCACTGTAGCAGACACCGAAAATGCAGAAGGATTGCAAAATTTTGTATTGTTAAGCAAGCATTTTAGCGGTGGGGAATTCCTTCCCACCGCTTGGTGTTGTTATTTATTCAACTTTAAAATATATCGTAAGATTACTGCACATTTTATTAAAGAGTAGTGGGATGATCCAGTTACCAGCCATGCAAAAATTAACGATGAAGCGGTTCTTTTTCGCCCAGTCCCAGCACCTCCGTTGTGGAATCGTAAATTTCTTGGTAAAGCTCTGGGTTTTCCGCTAGTGACACCCCATAAGAAGGAATCATCTCTTTTATTTTTGGTTCCCACTCTTCCATATGTTGTGGGAAGCATTTTTCCAATACTTCCAGCATAACGTGAACAGCAGTAGAAGCACCCGGAGAAGCGCCGAGCAGTGCAGCTACCGAACCATCAGCGGCACTAACCACCTCCGTACCAAATTGAAGTGTTCCTTTACCGCCCTCCGTATCTTTGATCACCTGCACACGTTGACCCGCTACCACAATCCCCCAGTCCTCGATTTTGGCGTTCGGAATAAACTCGCGTAATTCTTCCAGACGCTTTTCATTCGATAACATTACTTGCTGGATCAGATATTTGGTCAATGCCATCTCTTTTGCGCCTGCGGCCAACATCGTGATGAGATTATTGGGTTTTACAGAACCGATCAAATCCAAATTTGAGCCCGTTTTCAAGAACTTCGGTGAGAAGCCAGCAAACGGCCCAAATAGCAGTGCTTTTTGGTTACCGATGTATCTTGTATCCAGATGCGGAACAGACATGGGAGGAGCACCAACCTTAGCTTTACCGTATACTTTTGCATGATGCTGGGCGACAATCTTAGGATTGTTACATACCATAAATAGTCCACTTACCGGGAATCCCCCGATATATTTGGACTCAGGAATACCAGTTCGTTGTAGCAAAGGTAGACTTCCACCCCCACCACCGATAAAGACAAATTTGGCATTATGGTATTCGATTTTACCGTTGTCCAGATTATGGACTTTGACTTTCCACGAGCCGTCGCTCGCACGTTTAATATCCTTTACACTATGCTTGTATTTGATGTCGACGTTTTTACTTTTTAAATGCTCAAACAACATGCGTGTTAAAGCACCAAAGTTGACATCTGTTCCAGAGTCGATTTTGGTTGCCGCGATTGGTTCATTCAATGTACGGCCTTCCATAATCAACGGAATCCATTCCTTCAGCTTTTCAGGGTCATCAGAAAATTCCATGCCTTGAAACAGAGAAATAGTTGAAAGCGCTTTAAACCTTTTTTTCAAAAAAGATACATTTTTCTCTCCTGTTACCAAACTCATATGAGGTATTGGTTTGATAAAGTCCTGTGGATTACGAATCAAATTGCTGTTTACAAGAAAAGACCAAAACTGTCTTGAAAGCTGAAACTGCTCATTAATGTCTACAGCTTTACGAATATCTATAGATCCGTCAGCTTTCTCGGATGTATAGTTCAGTTCGCACAGTGCAGCATGGCCTGTACCTGCATTATTCCATTCGTTAGAGCTTTCTTCTCCCGCGTTTGCGAGTTTCTCAAACACTTGAATTTCCCACTCCGGTGCTAACTCTTTCAGCAATGATCCCAGAGTCGCGCTCATGACTCCGGCACCGATTAAGATAATGTCTGTTTTTTTCTGAATGCTATTCATAAAAACCTTCCTTATCTCTTATATTTGCAAAAAAGAGCAGGCCCTCCTGCTTAGATGATACAAGAAGCAAGGCTCCACTCAGGAACATATCTTTTCTGTCTCTATTATAACTAAAATATAATCTTTTAAAAATTATATTGTCTATTATCTGATAATTATAAATCATTTCTGCTAAAAAGTGAGAATTTTCTTTGCAGAAATAATAAGAATTGATCTCAACACGCTGTATTATTTGAGCTTCACTTACTAGCAATAATAACAGACACCAAAAAAGCGTTTAGAAGCAAATGATGTAGAGTACAGATTTCCAATGATCGAATCAACAGTCCATGTATATGAATAATTCGGTAAAATATGTCTTTACGGGATAGGCCCTTTCTAATTGCACTAACGTTTTCTGGAATGAGCTTCACGGTTTATAAATACTTCATCATAATATTCAAAACGGTCTGTTGTTGATTCTCCCAAGCATAATCGGAGTTATCCATAATAAATGATTGAAAAGGGAGTTGCTCAATGATTTGCAATTCTAGCTCACGTCGATGTTCAAGGAACTGAATATATCCTTCGTACCCGTGCAAACCCTTCCTCTTTCCATAATCTTGCTCCGTATGGTACCAAATCGCGAAATCTAACCATTCTTGAGATCTCGTTGTTTTAACTCGCTCAATCGTCTCACGCACATTTGGTTGCTTCAAATAGAACAAAATTGGATTTAACTCCTGCATTTTCTCCGCAATCTGTAATACATGCTGAATAAAACGATCTTCTCCAGCATCATGCCGGGCGAGTAATGCACACCCTGGGTTCTGTAAAAAACAGCATTCGAGTATCATCAACTTTTCTTTTTCTCGCTGATCTTTAACAAAAGACTTCCAACGTTGAATCATCAACTCGCAGTGCTTTTCTACAGGTACTCCATCGTAGATTTCATAACGCCGAATTTCCTCATACAAACTAGAAGGAATTTCATTTTGAGCTGATTGCTGCGCAAGCGCATAGGCGATTAAAGAGTCGTTGCCATTCAAAGATATAAACGGATCAATGTAATGAAACGCCTCGGAATAGATTGATCGAAGCTGATCAAGTTCTTCGTTTGGCATACATGCAACCGATTCATAATCAGCGGGATGTCGTAAGTCCCCTTCTAAAAATAGTTCGGATTCTATTTGATGTGTGTTTAACATGTCATGTATGTGTCTAGATAATGTGGATTTACCAGAGCCAGGTATACCTTCAACGATAACCAGTTTCGTTTTCGTAGCTGGTAAATTGGACATAGTATCACATCCTTATGAATTAAATGATTACCTTAAGGAGAATCCTATTGTCTCGTTATATCGGCCGACATTATATTTAACGGATCGGTGTATATTCCCCACTGAAATGAAAATGATAGCCGTTGTCTATGCGGATATATCCGAGAATACAATGACCTCTATCCCTGTATAAAACACTGGAGTAGTTCTTATTGTCTTTGTTACCTTCTGCGACCAAAATTTTGTTGTCATCACAACCTAGAACAATTCCGATATGATCGTGGGAATCATCCGATAGAAGCTTCTCATAAACGACAATATCACCACGTGCTGGCTCAAATCCATCTTGTTTATCGTGATAAAAAAATTCTGTTTCAGGCAGCTGGGCCCAATCCAACCACGCACCAACCCCAGCTAATCGATACATACAGTTCGGATATCGGATGGGCAGTAGAATTCCAACCTGCATACAACAGTAGTATACAAATGCAGCGCACCAATTGCCTTCCAGTACTTTATAAATATCAGAGTCCGGCCAATACTTGCAAATTTCCCGATAACGTTCATCTTCCGGGACGCCAATAATGTTTTGTCCTGCAAACATTTCTGCAAAATCAGCTAGCATAAGACGTCTGTTTTCAGCGTTACTGTTTATCGTTTCCGTATCAACGTTGAATCCCGCTTCCACATGTTCGACCGAAATCCCTAATTCAACAAACACATTTTTTAGTTTATGTATAGCCGCCTTAGATAAATTGTCACCCGTATTCTGTAAGTACATCTGCAATAAAATAGCATCTTTAATAATTTCTTCGCATGGTCCATGGACTTGATACCTATCTTCTTGATAAAAGATCGACCTTAGAATGACAAGCTGCTCTTCGTCAGTAAAGAGTTGGGTGCTACGTATAATAGGTCTTACAGCATCTGCACTGTTGGGACCAGGGAAGTCCTTAATTCCGGTTTTATAAAAATAGAAACCGTGCAGCACCCCCGCGATTGCAACGATCTCCACATCTTGTTCCCTTCTCATAGCAAGCATTGAAGCAAAATTGGATACCCCAGAAAGATGAACCCAAGCTTCCTGTTTCATGGAAGTATTCTCTGTAGTAACAAGCATTTCATGAACAAGACCACGAACACTTTCAAGCCGCTTAAACTTACTCTCATGAATCAAACTTTCGCCTCCCTACCCTGCCCACTTCAACTTCCCATATCTATACATTCTTAGAAAACTAATAAAAAGCACTGGGTCCTGAGGACTGACCCAATGCTTTTAGTAGATGACTATCTTCTAGTTACTTAATAATTACGTATTCCAGGTTAACCAGTTTTGCATAAGTAACAATTTGGTCTGTGGTTAGATTCAAGGAAACCACGGTATGGTGACCACCGCCGTTCTCAATCCATGCTTTAACCCCATCTTGGAAGTTTGGCTTCACGTTCCACAGTACACGGGCCACTGGAAGATTTGGAGCAGGAACTGTCGGTTCAAATGCAGTAACCTCATTGATCAGCAGTTTATAATGCGTGCCAAAGTCAGCCATGGAAACAACTACACCGTCTCCTGCCTTGCCGTCAAACACCAGACGGGCTGGATCTTCACGATCGCCGATACCTAACGGTGAAACGATGATTTTAGGCTTGTTGCTTGCCAACGTTGGGTCAACTTCAAGCATATGGGATTGAAGGATCGATTCCTGACCAGCCGCCAATTCATAGGTGTAGTCTTCCATAAAGCCAGTGGATTGGTTATGGCTCATTACTTTAAGCAGGCGATCGAGCGCTGCCGTCTTCCAGTCCCCTTCACCGGCGAAGCCGTATCCTTGTGCCATCAAACGTTGAACGGCAAGACCAGGAAGCTGTTTCATACCATAGAGGTCTTCGAAGTTCGTAGTGAAGGCAGTATAACCGCCATTATCCAGGAACCGTTTAAGGGCAATTTCATAGCTTGCTTGCACTCTTACGCTGGCTTCCCAAGCTTCCTTGCTGTAAGTACCATAATCAAATTCATAAAGTTCGGAGTATTCCGCGAACAAAGCATCAATTTCTTCTTCTTTCACAGCATTGACGTACTGAACGAGGTCGCCAATTCCGAAGTAGTCAACGGTCCATCCAAATTGGATTTGGGCTTCGACCTTATCGCCTTCCGTAACGCCAACGTTACGCATGTTGTCACCAAAGCGGGCAACTTTGATATTGAAGCTTTCGTTATAAGCAACCGCTACATCCATCCACTCTGCGATTTGCTTCTGCACTTCTGCACGTTCCCAGTAACCTACGACCACTTTATTCTGTTTCTTCAGACGGGCATTGATGAATCCATATTCACGGTCACCATGAGCTGCCTGGTTGAGGTTCATGAAGTCCATGTCAATCGTAGCCCAAGGAATGCTTTCATTGAACTGTGTGGCAAGATGAAGCAGCGGCTTCTGCAGCAATTTAGTACCGCGAATCCACATTTTTGCAGGCGAGAAGGTATGCATCCAAGTGATGACACCGGCAACCTCGTCACGATAGTTGACTTCTTTCATGAGGTTGGTGATTTTGTCCGCACTAACCGCCAGATCCTGCAATACAAGCGGATAAGGCAGAACGCCACTCTTATTTAAGGCATCGGTCATTTCTTGTGCGTGTGCTTTGACTTCTGCTAATGCTTCTTCTCCATACAGATGTTGTGAACCTACGACAAACCAGAACTGTTTTGTACCTACTGTTGACATCATTCATCCTCTTTTCATAATTTTTTAGTTTATATTACTTTTGCCCGTAGTACGCGTCTTTCCCATGTTTGCGTAAATAGTGTTTATCTAGAATGCGTTGCGGCAATTCTTCAGCAAAATGATTCAATTCTCGTGCGAATAAATTCATTTTCGAAACTTCTTCCAACACGACGCTATTCATGACTGCCGATTTTGCATCTTTCCCCCAAGTGAAGGGAGCATGACCCTTAAGCAGAACACCCGGCACTGCTAAAATATCCAGCCCGCGCTGCTCAAAAGTTTCGATGATGACACGGCCGGTTTCCGCTTCGTAACCACGATCAATCTCCTCTTGTGTCAAGAAACGGGCGCAAGGAACAGAACCATAGAAGGTGTCTGCATGAGTAGTCCCCATTACAGGTACATCCAAGCCTGCTTGAGCCCAAATGGTCGCCCAAGTTGAATGCGTGTGTACAATACCGCCGATCTCTGCATAATGCTTATAAAGCACGGCGTGAGTCGGTGTATCTGATGAAGGTCTCATTTCTCCTTCAACAACATTGCCATCAAAATCAACAACCACCATATCGCTAGGTTTCATCGTGTCATAACTAACACCACTAGGTTTGATAACGAATAAGCGGCTCTCACGATCAACAGCGCTTACGTTACCCCAGGTGTATTTCACGAGTCCATGTTTAGGCAAATCCAGATTGGCTTGATATACTTCTTCTTTCAGTTGCTCTAACACGTCAATCCCTCCAGTTTTCCACTAGATTATCTACAGCAGCCCGTTCAATCGCTAGACCTTGTGTATAGCGTTCCATGAATGCTTCGAATCCCTTAACGTCGGAACTGTCAGGAGAAATTTCTTGCCCCTCAGCATCTCTAAATACTTTTTGGTCGAGGAAGTCTTCCAGACTTTCTTGTTGAGCCTTGTTCATCATGTAAGAAGCCAGAATAGCAATACCCCACGCCCCGCCTTCTCCAGCTGTTGACATCACTGATACTGGGACATTCATGGCAGCCGCAACGATTTTTTGTCCGACGATAGGGGTTTTAAATAAACCACCGTGAGCCAGTATGCTATCAATTGCGACATTTTCTTTCTTTGTCAAAATATCCATTCCGATTTTCAAAGCAGCAAACGCAGTGAAAAGATGAGTCCGCATGAAATTGGGCAAATTGAAACGGCTCTCAGGGGAGCGGACAAACAATGGCCGGCCTTTCTCTATTCCGGTGATATTCTCCCCTGACAAATAGCCATAGCTGAGTAAACCGCCGCCATCTGGATCTGCTTCCAATGCCTTGTTCAGCAACACACTGAATAATTGGTTTGGATCAGCCTTTTGCCCCATTGCCTCATAGAACTCACGGAACAATCCCAGCCAAGCATTGAGATCACTTGAACAGTTGTTGGCATGAACCATTCCGACCGGATTACCATTCGGTGTAGTCACCAGATCAATTTCCGGATATACCGCTGAAAGATCCTTCTCTAATACAAGCATGGCAAAAACCGAGGTTCCCACAGAGACGTTGCCAGTCCGTTTCCTCACACTATTCGTAGCGACCATCCCTGTTCCCGCATCACCTTCTGGAGGACAAAGCGGAATACCTGGTTGTAAATCTTCGGATTTATCTAAGATTTTGGCTCCCGCGGCGGTTAGTACACCTGCCTGCTCGCCTGAAATATAAACTTTAGGGAGAATTCCTTCTAACTTCCAATCGTAACCTTTGGTTGCAATGAGTTCATCGAACTGCTTAACCATCGATTCGTTATAATCATGTGTAGTCTCATCAATTGGGAAGATACCCGAAGCATCTCCGATGCCAATGGACTTATTGCCAGTCAGCAGCCAGTGAATATATCCAGCTAACGTCGTCATAAAATCAATTTGAGGGACATGTTGCTCTTCGTTCAATATAGCTTGATACAGGTGAGCAATACTCCATCGCTCAGGGATGTTGAATTGGAATTTATCAGTTAACACTTTTGCCGCAACACCGGTTGTCGCATTCCGCCAAGTCCGGAACGGAACAAGCAACTCACCTTTGCTGTCAAAAGCCATATATCCGTGCATCATTGCAGAGAATCCTATAGAACCAACGGTACGAAGGGTGATTCCATATTTTCGCTCAACCTCTTGCTTCATTTCGCTATAAGCCTCTTGTAGACCCGTAATAATACTCTCTAAGTTGTACGTCCAATATCCGTCTACCAAGAGATTTTCCCACTCATAGCTTCCAGATGCGATTGTTTCAAAATGATGATCAATCAGCACTGCCTTGATACGTGTGGATCCAAATTCGATACCAAGTGAGGTTTCTCCCTTAGTAATCGCTTGTTTAATGTCTTGATCCATGCTCACGTGACTCCTCTCTCTGAACAACTGTTATAATCGCAATAATTGAAAGAAGGCGCTTTCTTTAATTTACAACCTTAGTATATTTTTTGTTCGTACATTTGTCAACAAGAATACATAGTTATACCTACAAATATTCTTACGAATTGAATGTTTCTCTATTTTTCCTTTAGTATTACTGCATGTTGGGCAATGGATTATAATAAGTTCATAATTATGCTAAAATATGTACATACAAATATTATGGATAGGTAAATTGGTATTAGGACAACCAGGAAAGAAGGAATAAAGTGAAACCAAAGTATCAGGTCATCCTTGAGGATATAAAAAGCAACATTCTATCAGGAGCATACAGCGTAGGAGAACAAATTCCAACGGAATCGGCTTTGCAGGATATGTATAAAGTTAGTCGCCAGACGGTACGAAAGGCAATTTTAGAACTATCCAACGAGGGCTTTTTAAGAAGTGAAAAAGGATCTGGCACCTATGTCAGCAACCAATTCCGATCAAAAACCGGCGGGAATTCCAGTAATAAAACCATCGGAGTCATCACGACCTATATTTCCGATTACATCTTCCCTTCTATTATTCGCGGGATTGAAGCTAGATTGAATGAAGATAATTATTCATTGCTATTAGCTAGTACAAATAATGATGTCGCACAGGAAAAGAAAGCTTTGGAGATGATGTTGTCCTTTGGTGTGGATGGCTTGATCATTGAGCCTACGAAGAGCAATCTATATAATCCCAATATCTCTTACTATTTGACGTTCAAGGAGCAGGATGTTCCGTTCATCATGATTAATGCTTATTATGAAGAGTTGGAAGTTCCCTTCTTTTGTCTCGATGACGTACAATCCAGCTATCTGGCAACAAAAGAATTGATTGCTAACGGACACACACACATTGGTATCATTGCCAAAATGGATGATTTACAAGGAAAGCATCGAATGAAGGGCTATATCAAAGCGCTTGGAGAAGCCAAATTACGGTTTCACCCAGAGCAAGTGCTCTCATTCTATACAGAGACGAAGCAGGACCTGTCCGCCAACTTAAAAAAATTCCTTACCGAACAAAGAGACGGGTTAACCGCAATTGTCTGCTATAACGACGAGGTAGGATTAGAAGTTGTACATGTATGCAGACAACTTGGGATATCTGTTCCCGAAGACATATCCATTATTGGTCAAGATAATTCCTATATTTCCAAAAATGCAAACATCAAGCTAACCACATTAACACACCCACAGGAACAAATGGGACGTGATGCCGCCGATTGGGTTATTAAGAAACTGCAAGGGAAGAAGGATCTACGCAACCACACCTATTATCAGCCCGTGTTGATTGAAGGGGAGACGGTAAAGAAGAAACTGAAGTAAATGGTGCTCACATTACCTCCAATTATGAACCGCCAGTTTGCCATTAACATTAGGGTATGCTGGCTTGAATTTATGGCGGGAACGTAAGTTTTAATAAATTCCATACAATTGGAGGTAAACATGAATCTAAAAAGGATAAAATATTTTATAGATCTCGTTGAATGTAGAAACTTCACAGAAACAGCAAAGAAGAATTTTGTATCGCAAACTACGATTAGCCAACAAATTGCCTCACTTGAGAATGAGTTCAACATTCAGTTAATTGATAGAAAACAAATTCCGATTGAGCCCACCAAGCGGGATGGCTGTTTTATGCAGAGGCCGTCGTGCTCTGGAAGCAATATAATCATATGAAAACAAGCATGGAAAATTTTCAAAAATATAATACCCAGCTATTGAGTATCGAATATGCTACAATCACAGATATCCAAAGCTTATTAAAATTTATCCCTTCATTTAAAGAAAATCATCCAAAGATTAAACTTGAATTAAATAAAGTATTGCTAAAGGATATCGCTGAGTATCTGCAAAAAGGAATACATGACGTAGCCATTGCCTTTGACTCAGAGTTTAAAGGGAAAGAAGAAATCCTAACCCATACATTATATAGCGGACGATACTGCGCGGCCGTAAGTAAACAACATCCCCTCTTCAGTTTTGAGTCCATCTCAAAGGAAGAATTATATAAGTATCCGCTTGTCATGCTGAATCCAATGGTTATTGGAGACTCCTATTATTTAATGATTCAACATGCCATGGAAGATGGTTACCAGCCCAACATCCTTAGAACCGCAGACGATGTCGAAACAAAGCTGTTTTATATCATCACAGAGAATTTAATTGGCTTTTTCCCAGATAACTATGATCTTGCTGACCTGAAAGAAGAGGTCCGACTCATTCCCATACAAGGTTCACACCATACTTTTAAAATCGAAATAGGCTACTTGAAAAATAATTCTAATCCAGCATTATACTCATTCCTGCAACAAATACAAAATTCGTTTTAGCAATAGCCCATAAGTTTTTTGTATTATACTTTGTTATTTTTTTCACATAATATATAAGTATAGTTCATTTCAGCAAGGAGTGACGACAAACATGGGTAAGTTATTATTAACGGGTGTGGATGGCAATCTGGGCAGACAAGCGGCTGAATTTTTATTGAAATTAGTAGAAAAAGACCAAATTATTTTTTGTGCATATGATCCGGCATCTTTACAAGGGTATGCAGAACAAGGTATTGAAACGCATGTGACCAATTTCAATACAATAGACGGTCTTGCAGAAGCTTTTGCTAATGCAGATAAACTTGCTTTAATCTCCATGCCTTTTGTGGGGGTAAAACGCCAAAATGCGCACAAAAACGTGGTCAATGCGGCGAAAGAAGCTGGTGTAAAACAAATCATCTATACTTCATTGGTTAACGCGGCGGATGAATCCAATCCAAGTGTTGAAAAACTGGACCATGTCTATACAGAAGATTATATCAAAAGTGTCGGGTTAGATTATATTTTCCTGCGTAATTCGCAATACGCGGAAGCTATGGTTACTAATTACTTCACCTATGTGAAGTCTGACGGCGTGTTGAAAAATAACCAGGGTGACGGCAAGATGGCCTATATCTCACGGAAAGATTGTGCAAAAGCTGTCGCTTATGCATTAGCAGCAAGCAATTATCATGAGGCGATATTAAATATAAATGGTCCTGAATTAATAACAATGTCCGACTTTATCGAGATTGGAAATGAAGTAACGGGTCATCATATTACCTACAAGCAGATCACGGATGAAGAAAACTACGCCATATTTGATGCCATGGGTGTTCCCAGAACAACGGATGGCAAATTTGCAGAGGACTCCGAAGCCCCCTTCTCTTCTGAAGATATGGTTACCTTTGGACAAGCTATTCGCTTAGGAAAAATGGATATATTTACGGACGACTTCAAGAAGCTGACGGGCCAAGATCCCGTAACAGTGAAATATATGTTTGAACATGCGAATGAGTACCAAGTGGGTGAACGACACTCCAAAGATAATTAATTCAAGTCATGATCATGTTTGCGGAGAGATCGGAAGCTGATTTACATCCGATTTCTCCAATTGCGCTTTTGCCTACTTTAGTATTCTCCTTTAATTACAAAAAACGAACCCCGAATTGTTCCAGCTAGTTTTGACTTCTGCCTAGCAAACTTAAACTTCCCTTCTAGCTCCTTTGGTACCTCCATCCCCTCAGAAAGCTTAAACCCAACGGCCCGCTTCTTAGTGTCATCAACCGTATACATGACGTTGACCTCAAGACCATCCTCATAAAAGACATAAGCAAATTTAATATTTTCCACTTGAAAACGTGACGTTTCTAAAGGTTTGGCCGCAAACTCAATATCACGCTCTTTCAGAATTCGGTTCACATAATCTAGGGTCTCCTGACTTTCACTAGCTGACACAACCGTAAATTCATGCTTGTATTTGTTCATAAAGTAACGGGCTTCATTAGCACGCAAACCAGCAAGCGCTTCTACTACAGGTGAAGACTCTAAACCAACCGTAGACACATTATTAAAATCAACGATATAGGGCATTTCCATCTCTCCTTCTATCTCATTATTCCCCAAAAAACTTGCCGCTATTTATGTTACGGTTCTGGCGCTCGCAACTTACTGGTATACATAAATCGTCACCGATCCAAAGGAATATTCTCTCCAACTTCCTTCTGTCTGAGGGAACATGGGCGTTGGGAAGCATGTCAACTTGAACTCAGTTAGGGTATAATCGGCAGCAACAAATAAGAATCAAATTCATCCCCTGTATATAGAGTAATGTCTGCATCCCATACCCTGTCATCCCCCGTCTGAGTCAGCAGTGCGCAGCCACTTTGATTCTGACTTCCAATTTCCAGGAGCAATCGGTTCCCTTTAGCTACAACAATTGCACTATCCCATATCTCAATATCCAAGCAATAGACTTCTCCTGGAACCAGCTTTTGAAACTCATCGAAGGTGTAATAAGGCTTATACTCCGTAGATAATTCATCATCAGTTCTACGTAAGGAAGCGCGCAGCCAGCCCTGGCTAATTGGAAATTTCTCTGTTAGTGCTCCTGAGTTAACGACCTCATTGCCTAGTGAGTCAATATTTCGCAAAGATACGAAAATGTCCATATCATCTGTAGTTGACGATGCCCACAAACGGAGTTTGATAGGCCCGAGAATTTCTGTTTCGTTATCAAACGGATCGGTTTCAAACAGAACACGCTTTGAATTGTTTTCCTCTCTCGAGAATTCTTTCACCATAAAAGGCTTCGCCCAGTGCTTTGACTCGCACTCCTTATCGCCTTCATAGCAAAGCTGGGCCTTGGCTTGCGGAGGCTCTTGCGAAAGCAAATTCGAGCTTGCATCAAGGTAAAAGCGGGTCCATTGGGTGCGCTTAAGCGGATACTCGTTCTCGTAGCGCCATGTGTAGTTATTGCCTCCGCGAGGGATGGCAAGCTTTACTTTCGGTTCTCTCATTATGCCAGTATCGATTCCTTTAAGCCAATAATCCAGAAATTTTTTCTGCAGTTCCCGACCCTGAGCGGTGTAAAATGCACCCACATGGCTCCCGATATGTACTTCAAGCCACTTGTGCTCTGATACCGCATTCTGAAAACCCAGAAAATTTCCACGGGTATGCATTCCGGCGCTAAACCAGTTGCTTGCGGATAATAAAGGAACCTCTACTTTACTCAAATCAGAAAATCGATTCGTCCACGATTGATCACGTAATGGATTGTTTTTTACCATCTCCGGGAAATCAGTGCGATTGGCTTGCAATTGTTCTTCCGAGAATTTTCCATCGGGATTGTATTGATGCGCCAAAACTCCGTTCTTCCACCAGAATGAAAGAAAACCGTTCGCCTGGATTCCGCCCGGATAACAGAATTCTGCATAATAATCTACTGTACCTTCCCAAGGTATGATACAAGCTAAATGAGGAGGCTGTTCGGATGCCACGGCCCATTGACTCATAGCCAAATAGGAGATGCCCAGCAGTCCTATCTTTCCATTGCTCCATGGTTGCGTTCCAGCCCATTCGATTGCATCATAATAATCCTTCTTCAAAGAATTTGATAATATATCCAGCCTTCCTGGAGAATTACCGATACCACGTTCATCTACTCGCAAGACAGTATAGCCTTGCGGCACCCAAAATTCAGGATTTGGTGTTTCCCAACTAATTAAGGGCCCTTTATCCTGCGAGTGTGTATATTCTATTGCGATTGTTGGATTAGCAGGAGCAAATCGAGAGAAATGAAGATCCTTTCCATACGGACACATCGTCATGATTACTGGAAAACTCCCATCCACATTAGGCTGATAAAGATTTGCGGCGAGATAATTCCCGTCTCTCATAGGAATCTGTACTTCTTTCCAAGTAAGTTCATAAAAGTGATTACTTCTTTCGTTAATGTCAATAGGTAATGGATTCATAGCTTGCCTCCATTTGATAGTTTTTCTTCAAACCAGTCAATCAATAAGCAGCGTGCTTCTGTATCCTGTTCAATCGCATTGTGAACTTTAGGTCTCTTTCTGATTTCTTGCAAGGGGTTCACTCCCTTCAATAATTATTCAGAAAAATTTTAGTACACGTGTACTAAAATCAGTATATTCCTGCAAATACAGCAACTCAACTCTGGTCTTTATTGGGAATGGCACTCTTGGCTGAGGATTTTCGCAAATTATCTCTCGAATTCTTCCGTATTCTTAATCAAGCTACTTATTTCGGCTTGAAGGAACAATTTATGATATAATGCTTTTGATTTCAAGTGCATAGCACAAACGCTCTAAAGGAGATAGAAATGGATATTAATTTAAGGGATAAGATCCTTGAGACTTCAATTGAATTATTTAATAAAAAAGGATATGCATATGTAACATTGAGGGATATTTCCGATGCGTTAAATATAAGTCCTGGTAATTTGACATACTATTTCAAAAAAAAACATGATCTTATGATTGGTGTTATGGCAATGCAGTATGAAGAATACCAAAACTTAAATTTCTCAGCGGAGGTTTCTATCGAAGGGCTGAATCAGCAGTTTTTAATTCTTAATGAATTCCGTAAAAAATATTTCTTTTATTTTTCCAGTTTTACAGAATTGCCTAAGTTATATCCGGAGATAGCTAAAATGCAAATTAAGGTTGTTAATGATTTCTATACGCTTTTTACCAACATATTTAAGGGGTTTGTTAATAAAGGAATTATGAAAGAAGAATTATATGCCGGGCAATATGAAGATTTGGCTATTTCTTTACTATCGATAAATATGTATGGCACACAGGAAATAATTCTTCTCCAAAAGTTTCTTCCAAATCCCAAAAACATCTTGTCCATCCTATGGAGCCTTATACTGCCTCATCTAACCAAAGAAGGAATGGCCATGTATTGTCGGATAACGCAGGTTGATAAAACTATCCCCCCCAAGCTATGCTAAAAGCCAGATCAATCGGATGGAGGCTTGGAAGGCTCAACATGAGGCCGCCAAGGCATCTTTTTGTAGCGGCAAGTTTTTGAATAAGGACCATCCCGATAAAAGGATGGCCTTTAGGACCGCTAATCTACTATTTTAATTGCCTCGATATAAAGTTCGATTCTCACTTCATTCCCGACAACAATCCCGCCTTTTTCCAGATGCGAGTTGAATGTCAAGCCAAATTCATTGCGTTCGATACTGGCTGTTGAATGAAATCCTACACGTTCCCGGCCGCGAGGGTCTTTGTTTAATCCTTCAAAAACGGTATGAAAAGTGATGGGTTTTGTTACTCCATGTAAAGTTAGATTGCCCGTAAGTTCATATTGTCTTTCGCCAGCAAGGACGCAGCTGGTGCTTTGAAACGTAATGGTTGGATACTTGGCTGCATGAAGGAAGTCGTCGCTCTTCAGGTGCTCATCTCGTTGCGATTGGCGAGTTGTGATACTATTTGCGTCTATGGAAGCCTGAATACCCATGGTTGTTAAATCGTTGGGGTCAAAACTCAAGATCGCTTGGAAATGCTCGAATACTCCTTTGATTCTATTAATCATTAAATGCGTTACCGAAAACTCAACGGAGCTGTGGTCCGCATCCACTTCCCAATTGATATTGCTCATAAATAAATTCCACCTCTATGATAAGATTTGAGAAAGGTCGCCCTATCTCCAAAACACTGCGCTATTCGCATGCTCCTAATATACAAAAACGCTACTGACAACGGGATGTCAGTAGCGTTTTAGCATTTTTTCGGCTTCCTCGTAAATCCGATTTCGGACTGTACAAGAAGCATGGGGCTGTCTCATAAGGGGCGGCCTTTTATTTCGTTGTATTTTAGAATCCCGACTATAACGAGAGCTGATTTCTGCCTAAAAGTTTATTTTCGAGAATCAAGAATAAACATAGATGCATCTTGTCCCATGAATATTTTACTTCCATTATAAAAAGTTTTGGATTGAATATCTCTATACCCTATTTTAGTCATAATGTCAGCCAGCTCTTCTTGATTAAATCCGTTATGAACTATATCTGAAACTACTTTTTCATTTTTATTAAAATCTACGATTAGTAAATGTCCTCCCTCATTTAGAACATCAAATAATCTGGATAAAACGAATTCAACATCATGAATATGGAGCAGAACCTGAGCCATAAAAATATAGTCAGCATGAAGATCCGATAGACCTTCCTTTTCAAAATCAAAGCATATTGTATCTGCATTATGAATATGAAGATCAGTAATTTTTTGTTTTATTTGATTAATCATGTTTTGTGAAGTATCCAGAAAAAGCATAGAATTAAAATCGTTTAACAAGTTCATTCCGACAAGACCCGTTCCACACCCAAAATCAATAGCATTCTTACTATTAGCGTCAACTACATATTCACGAATGGCATCAGATGATGCCTTTGCAATTTGAATTCTTTCCGAAGTGTCATATATATTCGCTATCATTTCAAACTTATCCGTATTTCCCATAATTACCTCCCCAATCCGCCTTAATAAAATCCTGAATACAACAATATAGAATGATATTCTATCAAGCATTAGCATTTAGTCCACATTCTTATTCATGCTTATGGAAAACAAAACCTCTGTATGAATGGAGGAGACAACCTTGGGGTGGTTCATGTACACCTTCTTCACGATTCGTCTTTGTCGAAATAATCATCTGGCAAATGCAGTTCTCGCAAACAACCGATAAATTTTTCTCTGAAATTCGGATTGCTTTTATATTGCGGCCATACCGCCTTATAGTAAGGCAGCAACTTCTCATGTGGGATAATGCCCCAGTATAAAATTAAGTTATTCAGAACCTGCGGGCCGCCCCCCATCAACATCTGTTCAATAATCTGCCAGCTTCCCAGCTTGTTTTCGCAACTGCGCGCGGCATAGATGGCAGTGGTTTGCATTTTCGGGTCAGCGTGACACAAGAAAGGCGCAAAGTTCTGGAGAGTAATCGCACCGTAATCCTCCAAGATATACCCTGCATAACGCAACGTTTCCGGGTCGTGAATCCTGTCAAGCCTTTGCAAGATCACTGGAATAAACTCTGTTAAATTCACAGTTTTACTGGAAGCATGCAGAATCTGTAAAGCTTGCAGAAAATCCTCATGTTTATCCGATTGCAACAGCTCCAGAAGATATTTCCTACCCGTGTCAAAAGAAGTTTTGCAGATGAGCCAAATGGCTGTGGTCCGATTTTTTGGGCTTTGCTCCGCAATATTTTTCAAAAAAGCAAGGGTTGGCTGAGAGACTTTCTTAAACTTGAACATTCCATCAAGCGCTTTGGCTTGGATTTCTTCGTTTGGAGCGCTCTGATAAATCTGGATCAGCGCATTCTCATCACCCGGCATTCGACTACCAAACCACCCGATATCATAATCCAGAATAATTTCATCCAGCCAGCGCTCGTACCAGTCCAGAAAGCTGTCTTCATAGACAAAGAAAAAAGGATGATCGGGATGAAAATCGGAGGTGTACACAATTCTCCCCCTGTATTTCCCTTCAAGTACAAGATACATGTCGTATTCGCAGCCTTGGGTGCCTATGCACAACATGCCGCCCAGCACCTTATTACAGGCTTCGTCGTATTCCTCATCGGGAATGTCCTCATCCTTGGTCAGGGGCTCAATCAGATGGTTCCATTCCTCTTTCGTCATCCCGGGATGCAGAACGGATTTGGCAAGGAGTGCCTGGCGCTCGGTATAGGAAGCTGCCTTTTCAATTGAATAGATTCCATAGTAGGGGCCAGCGCCACCGTTGCCGATTTTCGTTAAAAATTGCGCGTAAGGCTCAGGAAGTGTGACCTGATTGTGGGCTTGCCAGTCCGCCAGCTCTTTTGCTGTAAGCTTCTCTTTAACCCTATATTGATGTGAGGATGCTCCAAACACCGAGAAATCGGCGTCTTTGCGCATGGCTTGACTCAGTTTGTTTTTTATCCGATCTAGTTGCGTTTCTTTCTTCCCAAACCACATATTTGAACCCTCCTGTTGACCATAGCCAGGTTTCCTTTGTTTGCTTATCCAGCAATTTTATTATTTTTTCTATGGGTCGTACCTCTTTAAAATGATATGTATCTTTAATTAATCTTTCATTGTAGCTTCTCTTAAGGTCCCCTGGACCACCTTAGATTACCATACAAAAAATGCATATGAAAGGAATCCATATGGGGCCAACACGAATTTGTTAGGATACGGAAACTTGGCAAATTTAATGACAAAGAACGTGATCATTTTTATTCTTGTTAGAAAGTGATGGTGTGGGCTAGCCCCCTTTGACCACTCAATGGGGGCTTAAAGTTCACAGGGACACGATTATTCGTTATCTGGCGTGGCCGGACTGGCCGGGGGCATCAAGCCTTTAACGGCGCCGAGAAACGGACGAATGGACTTGATCATACCGTAGCCCATCTTCACGACCGGGACAAATTTCTGGATCATGCCGAACAGCCGCAGGCCGCCGCCGAGCATACTGCCAAGCCCTCCTGCGCCTGCAGTGGAGCCGCCAAGGCCGCCTAACAGCGAGCCCATCATCGGCAGGAATGCCGACACCTTGGCGTCCGGCTTGCGGGATCGCGAACGGCCAGACGGCTTACGCGCGCCGCTTTTCCGGTTGCCGAGACGGACGCCCGGGGCATGCGCACCAGCTCTGCGTTTGAGAGATCGGGAGTCTTGCTTCCCGGAAGAAGCGCGTGGGGGGACTCCGGCGCTGGCAAGTACTAACCCGCCATAATTAGCGTCGGTGATGTAGCCGACGTAAGTCTCTCCGCTGTGCAGGGTGACACAGACCGGACGGCCCTGAAACTTCTTAGCCCGTGCACGCATCTCTTTCGATTGTGCCATGGAAGTTCACCTCGCTCACTGATTATAATTCAGTTTACGCCAGGGGCGGGCTGCGTGCTTGTGCGAATGGGACATACGCACGCCAAAAACCGCTTGATGATTAGGCATTTTACAACTCTCCCTCAAGAAACGCGAACGCCCTTACTCCGCCGCTTCCGCCAGCCATGCTCGCATAGCCGGAGACTCCGCCCGATTCAAACGTAGGGCGATTTCGGTATTGATCTCATCCGGCGGCATAACCTCGACAAGGACACATACAGACTCTCGCGGTTGATTCAAGGCAAACGCGCCTTCATCATCGAGCATTTGCATCGCCAGCTCCATGGCCTTCAGCCTCGAATCAAATTCACGCTTCCATTCATCAGCTTCAAGCTCCGCAATAGAAGGACGCCTCATAAACAATTGTTTAACATCATCGAAGTCCTCATCCCTGAAACAACAATAGGGTGAATCGGTATAGGACCATTTGATGAGTTCCGCAATCGTTGACCCCGGCGTGTCACTTTCGTCTCCTTGCCTGGCCGCTTCCCTCTCCAAGGCCTCCCATGACCAGGCGGAGATGCTTGGCGCATGTCCCTCTCCAGAAGTGAATAGCGTGCAGTAATAGTAACGTTCACCATTTTCAAAAAGAGTGCGAAAGGACGTCCTAGCCACATCAGCAATTTCTGCCGCCAGCGCCTGTATTTCATGCGTCGGTTCCATGACAATCGCCCCTTAGCCCTATAAAATATATATCTTATTTCCATTATAAAAATTGTTCGTCCTAAATCTACCTACTTTTCGCCTGAATCCTGGAAATGTGTGCGATTAAGGTTCTAATTCAAGGTGCATCTTGGCTTCCGCCTCATCCCATGGCACCGAGTAACCCGCCCCTTTGGCGCAAAAGATAGAGGAGGATGTATACAGTGGGTCTGCCTCTTTGCGGTAGCCCATCCGCTCTATGACTTCCTCCGTATTATGGCAGCGGTCGTAGCCGCTGAACACGCAGCGGATACTGCCTCGTCCATGCGTAAAGGATGCAAATTCGGCACTGTAGTTCATGAAAGTCGATACAGGCACCCTGCCCGTGACCACCGCTTGCGTTCCGGTTGTCTGCGGCGGATTAAAAGTACCTGAAGCACGCTGAATATCGGACAGCACCCTGCCCATTTCATCGATAGCGACCTTGATTTTAAAATCGTAAAAGGGCTCCAGCAGCACGTTGTCCGCCTTCTCCAGACCCTGCCGTAGTGCTCGAAAGGCAGCCTCACGAAAATCGCCGCCATGGGTATGTTCTTTGTGCGCGCGGCCCCTCAGCAGCGTAATGTTCACGTCGGTGACCGGCATGCCGGTCAGCAGTCCGTGATGCTCCCGTTCATAGAGGTGATTCCGAATCAGATTCTGATAGCTGATATTCAGTTCATCGGCATGACACCTGCTATCGAACATGATGCCGTTGCCCCTTGCTCCCGGTTCAATCAGCAAATGCACTTCCGCATAATGCCTGAGCGGTTCGAAGTGGCCGTACCCTTTCACAGCCGATTGAATCGTTTCCTTATACAGGATTTCCGGTTGTCCAAAAGAGATAGCAAAGCCAAACCGCTCTCTAACAAGCTGCTCTAGCACTTCCAGTTGAATCAATCCCATGACGCGGATAGAAATCTCCTGCAATTTCTCATCCCAAACGACGTTCAGGGACGGCTCCTCCGCCTCCAGCGTGCGAAAAGTACCGAGCACCTTCTGTACATGTATCGAATTGTCGAATAATACCTTCGATTGTAACGTCGGCTCCGAGTCGTAAGCTAACTTGTCTGATATCGACCCAAGGCCTTGTCCGGCTTCGGCGGCGGACAAGCCGGCAACCGCAAACAAATCGCCGGCTTCCACTTGTTCCACCGGCTGCGATTTAAGGCCGTTAAACAAGAAGATCCGCGTAATTTTTTCGTCATATTGAAGCCCGCCACTATCGTAACTAAGCTGTTCCCTCACCTTCAGCCGACCACCCAGCGCCTTAATGAACGTGAGTCTCGCTCCGCCTGCATCGTGCCGAATTTTATAAACCCGCCCCTGGAACGAAGCATTCTCGTCATAAGTGGTTGTTGTCAGCAGATGCAGCTGATCCAGAAATTCAATGACGCCTGTATCCTGAAGCGCAGAGCCGTAAGCACAGGGGAAGAGAAGACCCGCCGTTATCATCCTCTGCAAGGCCTCCAGCCAGAAGCCGGAATTCTCTCTCCCCTCCAGGAATGCTTCCAGCAAGGCTTCGTCCCGCTCCGCCATGGCCTCCCGCAGCGGCTCGCCGACTATGCCGTCAGCGAAGCTCTGTGTAATGCAGCATACTTCCCCCGTCAACTGCTGACAGATATCCGCCTCGGTTCTGCCTGCATCCGCACCGATCCGATCCGTCTTGTTGATAAAGAAGAACGTCGGAATCCGATGCTTGCGCAGTAGCTGCCAGACCGTCTCCGTATGACCCTGGACACCTTCAACTGCGCTTACAATCAGGATGGCATAATCAATGACTTGAATCGCCCGCTCCATCTCCGGGGAGAAATCGACGTGTCCGGGCGTGTCTATTAAGTAATAGCTATCTCCTTTATATTCTATTACCGCCTGATCTGCGAACACCGTAATACCCCTTGCCCGCTCGATGTCGTGGCTGTCCAGAAACGCATCCTGATGATCCACCCGCCCCCGCGACCGGATACTGTTCGTATGGTACAGCAGCTGTTCCGCAAAAGTTGTCTTACCTGCATCCACATGGGCGAACAGGCCAATCGTTAGTCGCTTCATAGAATCCCACTTTCAACGCTTCTTGTTGATACTGCTCATTTTATTAAAGCATAGAAATCGGGAGAGCGGGTAGGAGTTGGGTTTTGAGATAGGATCTTTTTTCATAGACAGAGGATAAAGGCAACGAGTTACATTTATGTTGAGTGATTTCTCCAGATTAAAATATAATTAATATACTATTAAAGGAAACTCCCCTTCGAATCTACTCCAACTTGGAGAACTTCGCCTAACCATCATTCCCGACCTTATTATTGTTATAGTCGTCAATAATTGACATCGTTTTATTTGCCACTTCACTACCGAGCGAGGCATACAATTTCTTATCGCCGATCACATAAAATTCTTCTTTAGCTCGCGTCGCTGCAACATTCATCATATTGGGATTAGAGACAGCCCATCTTGCTGCCCCACTGCTATCAGAGTCCGCTCCAAGAACAAAGTAGACGACTTTGGCTTCTTTCCCTTGAAAAGTATGAACTGTACCAATATTCGTTGTCTTCCCGTTTTCTCGTTTTGTGAATTTAATCTCATCTAAAACCTGGGCAAGCTTATAAGCCACATTTCTAAATGGGGTGATCACATAGATTTCATCCGCTAAATCCGGATCTTCCTGCAAACGTTTATCAATCATTTTTTTCAATAAGTCAGCTTGTTCCTTAACAAATTTGTCATTTGCTTTACCGGTTGAATCATACCATTGTGATTTCCCTTGTGCCTCATCTGCTGATTTACCTTGTACCATCAACCCCTCATACGAAATTTCATTTGAAATCGTAAACATCGGATAGTTCGAGCGTCTGTGTACCCAAAGGGGTATGCCAATCCATTCATCCTCATTTTTTTGGAAACCATATTGACTTGTGGCATCCACAATGGTTTGAGTAGACGCATCAGCAGAAACAAATTTCTCATCGACTTCATAGTGTCTTCCAATTAAAGTTAAAACATTTGAACCTAGAGTCATTACGGGTTTTATTTGTGATGGATCCCCAACGACCATAACCTTTTTACTTCTAAAAATGGCACCCACACTAGCTTGTGGCAGTGCTTGACCCGCCTCGTCTATAAACAGATTACCTATTGAATCTTCATTAAGATTTTTAAACATTCGACCAAAACTAGCAAAAGTAGTGCTGACAACGGGGATCGTGAAATTCAACCAATTCCATGATTCTGAAATTAGCTGCTGTCCATTCTCTTTTCCCAAGTATTCAGACTGCCTATTCCAAATATTTCTCGCGGCTTTTAAATTCCTTCTGTTTTCATACATAAATTGCTTTCTAACTTTTAAAGCTGAAATAAATAGCTCTGATTGTAATTTACGGAATTTCACTGTAAACCATGGATTAGACTTTTGTAGCTCATCATACGATTGTGAAAAATCTGGTTCCTTAATGCCACTTTGATACTTGAGTTTTTCTAACAATACAATTTCTCGTTCCACTTTTTTAAAACCATTTTGTTGTTTGATCATCCATCGATCGAAGTTAGCTCTTGTGTCCTGAGTTTGTTTTTGAACATACTCACTTTTCGCAACATTTTCCCTTAACCTATTTTCGAGTCGTCTACGGTCATTTAACCATTTCGTTTTTTGTTTAGATAGATCATTTAAATGATCATTCGCATTATTTAGATCTTTGAAGTACTGCTCAACTTTTGCCTTATTAAATATTTTCTGAAGCCACAAAAAACTTGGCTTTTGAGAAGTAACTACGTCATAATTCCTTTTAGCTTGAGCTTGTAGATCAATTAGGTTTTCTATCTCAACAGAAGCATTTGGCCAACCCTCTTGGAGATTTTCAATTTCTTGTCCCAGTCTTTCTAGTTCACGTCTCGCTTCTTCTTCCTGTGAGATTAAATCTGTTCGTTTCTTTTTTTCTTCTTGTTCAAATGCAAACATTTGCTCTTTATGCTTGGTTTTTAATTTTCGAAGAGCATACATTTTCTCGCTATAGTCTTGCATTTTATCTCTTTCGATTTTTAATTCAGCATACAGACGGGAGAATTCTTGATATACACTTTCACCTGTATTCGCTTGATCATGATCCTCTAAATCTTTTTCGATTGCTTCAATGGTTAAAAGTAACTTGTTCATGTTTGTTGACGCGCCGCCCTCTAACGAGAACACACCCCAATTTTCCTCATGTAAAAGCTCACTTTTAATCTCGCGATTCTGTCCAAAACCTTCACCGGTTAATTTAGAATTGGAAACCTCTTTAAAATAATCTGCTTCATCTAGTAGCTTTTGAAAATCGCCCGCAATCGTTTCTTTCTTTGGTAACTCTTTAACAATATTTTGGACCGCCCCATTGTTTGAACTTGCAACAACAATGTTTTTATCTGAAATGGAGTGTGGTAAAACACCAAGCTTAAAATCTTTCCAATAAACCAGACTCCCTTTAATCCTTTTATCAGGAATCTGCACAATTTCCGCTGTCTGTTGTACGACTAAATCAGCAAAAATATCTTTTAACAGTGTTGTTTTCCCTGTTCCTGGTGGGCCATTGACACTACGAATATCATTTTTATCAATTAAAGCTAGATTCACCGCAACCTGCTGCATAAATGAAAGCGCGAAACCAGGATTACTTGGGAACCGCCCGAGTGGATAGAACTTAGGTTGTAAAATAGTTTTCTCGAAAATTCGGGGGTTATAATGAACGGACTCTTTATTGCCATCCAGATTGTGCTTATGTCCCGAAAAGCCATTAAAATATCGATCCAAATTTTTATTAATGATTGTCTTTGCTTTGTTCAGATCTTCAATAAAGAACGAATGTAGATTTACATCTCCGTTATCCAGGTTTTTCACAAATGCATAGCGGAAATTTTCTGCGGAAACATGATATTTATGAAAAAGCTCAGAGATGGTGGTATGAAAACCTTCTTCAAATTTGCTGTTTAAATCTTCTCTAAATACGTTTTCAACTTTCAAAAAATCTTTCGGTAATTCACCATGTTGGCGGATATAACCACTCATTGTATAAAACAATTTGTCTGCTAGAAAATTCAATTCGTTATCAAAATAGATAGAGAAGGTGAATTTGTCAGATTTACTAACTTCCTCGTAGGTTTTAGCAATCTTGTATTTCTCCCTCAATAGTTCAACAACTTCTTGAAAATCAAAAATATCGAAATAAAATGCTAAGCCCGATTTCTTAAAGAACTTATCTGATACATCTTGTTGTTCTTTTTGCTTCATTAAAAAGTCTGAAAAAAACTGATTCCAATCCTCTTCCATTGTATGTATGAGCTTTAGCGATTTTTCTTTTTTATTAATAGAACCTTCGGATAACTGCTCGATCGTAATCCAAGCATTTAAAATATCTTGCCGTTTATTCATGAGTCTCCCCCCATTATCATCTGTAATTACTATTATAAAGCTCTCACCCTGTCATCTAAAGACAAAAAGAAAAGCTCCCCAACTTAGAGAGCTTACCAATGTACCATTCAATTATATAAGATTTCACTGCTTTTAACAGTGTATTGTATTCCATTCTTATTCCAGCTCTGTCTTTGAGTTAATCTTAATGACATTGTGCATGTGCAAGTTTACTAAATGCTTGTCATTTCCTGTTGTTATTATTTTTCAGAACGCCCAACGAAGCGCTGAATATCTTCCCCAATCAAGGCCAGCGCATCCCTCCAGAACTCTGGTGAACGCACATCGATACCCATTAACTGCCCGGCATCTGCAACCATGGTGGTGCTGCTGGCGGCCAGGAAGGCTTGAAATTGCTCGGCGAATCCGCCTTCACGTTTCTTATACTGCGCGAATAGCCCTTTAGAGAACAACAGCCCGAACGAATACGGGAAATTCAGAAACTCATTGCCTGTCATATAATAACCAGCCTTGCTAACCCACTGGTAGGAATGAATAGAATCCGGGTCAATACTGCTTCCATAGGCCGCAGACATGGCATCCTGCATCAGGCTGTTCAGTTCTTCCACCGTTAGCGAGCCTGATTTCCTATGCTCATAAAGCTGGCTTTCAAACAGATAACGGGCATAGAAATCAACGATATAATAACCGGCATCCGAGAGGCTCCGCTCCAGGATCGGCAAGACTTCTCCTTCCGATGCACTCAGCAGTAACTCTTGATTAATCAGACCCTCACAAAAGATCGACGCCGTCTCGGCAATCGGAATCGGATAATCTATATTGACCATAGTCTTTCCGGCAAGACAGCTGCTATGGTAGGCATGACCAATCTCATGCGCCAGTACACCAACATCCATATAGCTCCCGGTGAAGCTGGTTATAATCCGGCTCTCTTGGATTGGTGCGATATCAATGCACATGCCAAAGTTCCCTTTTCCTGCCCGTGACTCCGCATCGATCCATCTGGAGATGAACACCTTGCGGGCGAACGCACCCAGTTCTGTACTGAACGAGTTAAACCCGGCAACAATAAGCTCTCGTGCCTCCGGATAGCTAATTTTGACGGAAGAATCATCGCCAACCGGAGCAAAGATATCATGGAAAGGGAGTGGTCCTGCGTGGCCCAGAAGCTTTGCTTTGTGAAGATAATACTGATGAAAGGCAGGCAGGCTCTCCTTAATCGCTTGCAGCATTGCTTCCAGCGTCTCCTGATCCATACGTGAGGTCTCCAGTACTTTATGCAGCGGCGATTTGTACCCTCTTAGCTCATAGATTCCTATCGCCTCTCCACACACCGCATTAAGACAAGCCGCACTCTGTTCGGCAACACTGCGGCAAGCCTTGGCTTCCGCTTCATATGCCGCCTGCCTAACCTGAGAATCATGGTCGTACACCAGATTGCGCAGCTCCGTCAAAAACAGCTGATGCGCTGCCCCTTTCATCTCCACCTCTACACGCAAGGTAGACTGTATCTTCATGTACAGCCTCTCCCACGCTTTGGCGCCGGTAAGCTGCATCCGGGCAATGACTGTCTCAGCTTCTTCACTGAGCAAATACCTTGACTGCTGCTGCAGCTGACGCAAATAAAAAGCATGCCGACCCACATACTCACCCGAGCCAATAATAGTATCAAGCTCTTCCCCACTCATGCTTGCCAGCCATTTGCTGAAACTTGCTAGAGCTTCTTCGGAACCCGCGGCCATTTCTTCCAATACATCCATCTGATTTGCAGCTTCTGTATTCCCGTTGTCAATGCTGAATACCAGTTCTGCATAGCTGAATAAGCACAGATACACGCTCCTGAATGCATTATATTGCCTAAGAAAATCTTCCGTTAGAATCGCAGCCTTCTCTTGAGTGTGTAAATGAAGCTTTGCCCTCGCACCAAGTTCATCTGCAAGCTCTGCTGCATGTTTATAATCCTTTTGATATTTCTCCGACTGGAATGAGGAATACAGACTCTCCAAGTCCCATGTTAAGTTCATCGCCGTTAATCTCCTTATCGTAAACACAAGCGATGCTATACGTATCCCGGCAACCGGCCATATCGAACGTATAGCAGGCTGCGTTATATTTTATTGGGATAATTCGAATATTGTATTCTGCGGCTAAGACTTACATGTTTCCACCTCTTCCGGTACTATGTTAAGCAAAGTTAATGTCAAGTATAACACGCCCACTTATTCCCTAATATGTGATAAGTCGCTGACCAATTTTCTTCTTCACTCACACCAAAAAGCCCCGCATCCGCAGGACTCGTCTCATTTTATCTTATTCATACCCTACAGATTGGTATCTACCTGTTTTCAGGCGAATGTACTCGCTGTATCTCAAGGTCATCCCTCCATATGTATCATTGATAAAGTCTAAATAGAGTAGAGTAAATTTCGCCCTACTTGTGATACGGTTCACCGCCCTGGCTGTAACGGCAAGTCTTTGGAATAACCCTGCTTATAAAGGATAGTCAATCTTTAAATTACATAGCCTTAGTCTTCTGCCTTTCTTGATTTTGCTTTAATTTTAGCGAGCTGCTACTTATTCCAGTCACAGGGCTCGTTCTCGATGAGGTCACCATGCTAGATTTGAATTACTCCGCCTCCAGCTTCGTATCTTATAGGGACAATTTTTAACAACGATCAACAATTTACCTCTTAAAAATAACAAACATGCTTTAAAAATATACAGTAGCTAAGTTATACCAGCATACTACTAACTTAATAACCATAATGATAAAGCTACCTATAGTATAAGCCGAACAACATACTAACAAAAGAATAGCCGTTACCTGCATGAGACGCCTTCTTAAACGAATCCAAAATAAACCCTTGTTAATGCCTGTTGCACCCCAACTGGATGGCATAAACATTAGTCTGTCCCATAAATCATTACCTGCACTCCTAAGCCAGGTGATTTCATAAGGCAAAATGCGTTTACCAAAAACCCTTATATAATTATACCGATTAAGTAACAAGAAATGAGTTCTTATAATGTATGTCCCATAAATCTTGATATTTTTTTCTGGCCCTTTATTTGACTCCATGGAGATAATCTCGGTATGGAACTCATTCCAGTTTGCTTCCTTTTTATGCTCAACAAGTTTATCAATTCTTATACCTTTTCGTGATAGAATTACATCCTCAATAAAGGGGATTTCATCTACTTTATAATGATTATCATAAAAAATTACCTTGCCTACAATATTTTTTATATCATAGCCAGTAGTGTTCAGAATGCGTACTTCACGCAAAACTCTCCACTCCCCATTATCTAAAAAGTTATCATCAAATACTTTAGTTGATATGGGCGTCTTTTCTTTTGACTCATATATTTTGGGCTGGTAACTCTCTTTTATTTCTTTATTAAATTTAGAATCGCTAATCCTTAGTACAATAACTATAAAACCAATTAAAATAGAGTATAAAATTAAACCCACTAGATTTTCAAACAAGATAATACTACTGTAATTTAGTACATCTCTTATAAAAACGGGTTGCCAAATGTATAACAATATTAATAAAACTGAAATTAAAAAAAGTTTGATAATCTTATTGTTTATTTGAATTGATCTTCTTTTATTTTTTTCAATGTCCGTTCTCAAATTCAATTCCGGGTAATGCTTATTTAGTTCCATAAGATCAGTTGCTAAATCTTGAATAAGATCTTCCCAAAACAGCATTTGTATGGGGAATTTATGTTCCTCTTTACGATGTTCAGATAGCATACGTATGTCTCTCTGGAGTTTAGCATCACGAGATGCTGTTGTTGCTATGTAGTATATGTCCAGATAAGGAACAAAATTTTCAGCTTTTAAAACCTCTGAGACTACAACTTTCAAGTTTAATTCCCCTTCTATTAGTTTACACTGCACGCCTGCCTTTCTTCCTAAATCATCATTGCCATAAATATCAACACCGTGTTGAACTTGTCCCTTTCTTCCAATTCTACTCAAATTTTTATTTTCCCAGCGTATCCGTAAGCAACTAGCAACTATATCCTCAAATTCATTCCATTCTCTTGGAGCTGGTATTGATGAGTTTGCCATTGTCGGCATTGCCTTTTCCCCTCTCTCTCCGCAGATTTCCCTCTTATATTCAAATAATATTTAAATACGTAAAGTAGGATTAGTTAACGACAGAATATGTATTTATTTCAAATGAACAATACTACATCTAATAAAATTGATTGTTTCCGCTATACTTTCACTTATTTCAATTATATTTTAATCTTCCCCTTAAATCCCCTTCTTCTCTTAAGTGTGTGCAATAATATTTCTTTTTAGGTACGACTATGTCTTGCGTTCAATTCCCAAACATCTAAATTTTCTAAGCGTATCAGGCATAAAAACTCGTTTTCGACATCCCACTTATAAAGACCACCTGTATTACCTGAGAAAGCGAGGCTAGCCCCTTTTTTCTGAACCTTAGGTAATTATATGACTTGAGCTTCTCATCACTCTGAATAAAGGTTTGAACGAAGCGTACCTACCCGATAGAAGTCATTGTGATTATTCAATTCCAAATAGATTCCTTGTGTAATAATCGAGTATACAAAGTTGTCAATGAAATTGATGTTAAAGATAGAGAAACATTCATAATTAATACAGAAGAGTTATCATCAGGAAATTAAATAACCTGAGGCTTTTATGATGACTTAGCTAAATCTAATAATAAGAAGTATAGTCGAAGAGGAGAGATTGCTATATCTCGTAATATATTCAACTCCCCAATCGTTATACTGTGTAAAAACTTCACAGAAGGGTATTTACGTACCTTTCTGACCGGAGTGTGACCTAACCCACTCCTACAGTTATCATGCTGAAAATACAGGCTCCTGCGAGTTTTTCTCCAAAAAACTTGCCCCTACTTATGATACGGTTCAGCGTAACATCTATAGGTCAAAATTAGACTCTAAATCGATCGCTAGTCTACAAAAAACAATAGGCCTTCCTCTTAATCGTGAGAAGGCCTCATTTTGACTGTTTTCTTTCAAATCCATTTTCGGTCATAGGAATAATGTTTTATAATGAAGTGCTTTGATTGTAAACCTCTTTAAATTGATCTGTCGTTCCAAATATCTTTTCAATATTAATTTTATAGTTGGAAATATCATCAATATATAAAACTCTTAAATTGTTTCTTGCTCTAGAACAAGAAACATATAACAAATTTTGTATTTGTTCAAATTTCTGTTTATTTTCATCTTCTAAAGTTTGTGAAATCATGTAATTTTCAAAAAAGAAATTAAAATAATTATTAGTTCTACCAAAAGCATTCTCCATAATAATGATAACATTCTTAAACTCGAGTCCTTTTGTCCCATGATAAGTATGATAAATTATATTACCATCATGCTTGCTTAAAACATACTTATACCACAATTCAAATTCATACAAATTAATCTCCAGTAGTCTCTGTATAATTCCGTTTGCATTATCTATTTCATCGTCTGGTATATTTGGGAATAATTTTTCTAAAAGAAGATTTTTAAATAAATCAATTGAGACACTTTCAAAGTCAAAAATTGTATCTATTACTTTCATATATTTTTCGCATTTATCATCTTTGTGATAATTTAATGAAACTGCTTCTATATATTCTCCTATTGTTTCCCCTTTATTTTGTTTCAATAATTCGATTAGTACTCTTAAATCTATAATGTTCATATCTTCATATATATTATTTTGCAAAATATCAATAAGTGGAGTACTTGGATTATTAAGATTACTTTTTAATTGTATTATTTTGAATAATAATCTTGGAATTTCACCGAGCTTTATTAAATCGTTACTCAGAAGTTCAGTATTAAGTAGATCATAGTTTTTACCACTATATTTATTGGTTTGTTTAAATGTGTTATATATGTTTTCAAAACCGCTGTACTTCGCAACAGTTTCATTTGTTAATACTAAGCAATGTAGTTGATTTTGCGAGGTTATTTCCCATTGATGTTCATACTTTTTTATAAAGTCATTTATATCATTCCAACTCCCGGTATAAAACTTTACGCTGCCACCTTCACAATCATCATAGATTGATACTTGTTTCATACCATCATTTCTAATTCTATTTATTACCTCAATAATTTCTTTTGTGGACCTTCTATTAAACTCCTTGTCTATTGAAATTAAGTTTGAATGAAGTTCAGTTATACTTCTACCAACACCCGAGTTATAGATGTTCTGAGCAGTATCGCCGAAGTATCCAATGAAAATGCTATGAGCAATTTTCCTCGCATAATTTTGCAAATAATTCATAATTACTACTACATTTAGATTAGTATCTTGATACTCATCGATAAAAATATAAGGATATTTATCAACAATAATCTGCTTTAGAAGATCATAATTCTCTATTATCTGCAGACCATATTCTAACAAAGTATCATGGCTAATTCTCATCTTATGTAGTTGATCTCTGTTATACATAGAGTTATACACCACTGACCTATATTTTTTTTCATTTAAATCAATATTCTGTTTACAATTATTGTAATCGTTTATTTTGTATATAGTCATTGCTAAATTCTTAAATTCTGCAATGTTATTTAGTGTTTTAGAGAAATCACTCAATATATTTTGAAATGAATTTCTTAATCCAGCTGCGTTAGAGTTATAATTTTTATAATATAATTCTCTGTTATCTAACATTATCTTTATAAAATTTTGTTTTTCCACAGCATCTAACTCTTGAAATTTCACATATTTCTCTTTTAGATCTCGTTCTAAACTATCAATACTTTCTTGCAATCTTTCCTTGTGAATTATCACCAGCTCTTTTTTGTAATCTTTTATAAGATCCCAAATTCTATCATGTATTGTTGAAACCAATACTAAGTCTGAATTCCCTAGTCTTTCCTTTATTTCTTTTGTTGCAACATTTGTATATGTAATACAAATAATTTTTTGATTATGTTCTCTTAAAGTCTTTCCATACTTTTTTATTACATATCTCAAGCTTTCAATTAAGGCATATGTTTTTCCAGCACCAGCACCAGAATTAAATATAATACTTTCATTATTATCTATAGAGCCAGTAATAGCATATAATGACTGGTTTTCTTTATCTCGATTAGATGGAGATATAATTGATAAACTCATCTTACTTCTCCCCTTCCAATTTTTTAGTTAACCAGAAAAATCCGTTTTCTATATATTCGGGTAAAGAGGGTTTTTCTATATCGCTTGTTATATACTTATAGAGCAATTCATTAGCAAAGTCACTTTTATTATTTGATAATTTTCTTTGAAGCTTATACGAATTTTCTTTAACTTTATCAAAACTAGTATCTTCACCCAAAATCTCTTGGTAAATTTCTGGCTTCATTTTTTTTAATACATTATTAACCAGAGGATTTTTATAATTTGTTAGAATAAACGCTTCTTCAAAGCTTGTTGCATAATATCCCTCTATCAACCCCTGATATGCTAAATACAAGTTATTAATTTCAAAATTTTTAGGCAAATTCACCAGTTTATCAGAACTATTATTATATTTCTTAATTGTTTTATTGGTTGTTACTCTATCATTTATCTCACTAATTTGTACAAATGTTTCCTTTTCTTTTTTCTCTCTTTTTATATCTAGATCTGTAATTATAAGCGCTGGAACTTTCAGCAACTTTATCAATTCATGATAAACAAGTCCGTGCGCTCCATCTATATTGAAAATGGATATATAGTATTTTTTCAATCCTTCTGTCTGATCAATATAATACTTAATAAGAGTCTCTTCTGTTATTCCCTCAACAAAAATTATGGCATCAGAAAAGAATAGCTCAGACACTTTGTACTTAATATGTTTTTTTAAGAATTTAAGATTGTTCTCTCTTTCCTTATCCTTATCCTTATTATTCGAATCTTCTTTAGGTAAGATAATATTATCATGTAGATTTACTACATGAGTATGATGATCGACTACCGTTACGTAGTTTATGTGATTAAACGTATTACCGTTATGAATTTTGCTGTTCAGTATATGTGATGAATGTGTTGTAATTATCAGCTGGCTATTTACATTTTTATTTTTACTTTCCAGTAGGGACGCTATTGCATCATTTATATTTTTTATAAACAGTTCTTGCATCTGTGGATGCATGAATGTTTCAGGCTCTTCAATAGAAATTAAGTTTACTCTACTGTTAAAGGAATCTTCCGGATACTTTTCCATGTAGTCAATTAAATCCGCTATAATCATCATTAAATTAGTATATCCTAATCCAAATTGATTCTCTGGAATATTGCTATCTTGTTCTATATATTCATACTTGATTAAATTATTTATCAATTTTTGAAAAGTTAGATCTGCACTTAATGATACTTTTAGTTTATCTACTGATTCAATTTTCCCTAAAGATGCATTTATACCTTTTGTATGTTTTTCATCAATTATATCTTTAAGTCTCGTATTCATAACATTCAAGTTTGTGTCAAGCTCTTCTTCTCCTTCTTCAAATAATGTTTTAAAACGATACTTAATAATTGTGCTAAACGCTTTCGAAAGACTGTACTCATTTTCAATATTATTAGCCTTAATTGCTCTCAATTCAATCAAATTACTGATATTAAATTTGTTAACGATTTCTCCATTAGTATTGTAATAATTAATCTTAAATCGTGTCTCATCAATTAATTCTAGAAACTTTTTGAATTTAATACTTTCAGGTTTCTTGGTAAATATTTTTTTAACATCTCTAATAAAAGTCTCTTCATCTTCCAACTCAAATTTTACAATTATTTCTAATTCAGACTTATTTAAATCATCTAAAACCATAAAAGGGACAAGATTAGTAATCAAATCATTGCTATGATTTTCAATTCCAATACCTATATTAAATTGTAAATATGGGGTAACAACTTTTTCAGTATACTTTTCATACTGCTCTAATATTCCCTTTAAATATGAATAATTAAAATCATTCGCTTTAAAAGCACCATTTTTATTTATTAGTTTATCTAATGCATTAATAATTGTTGTTTTACCAGAATTGTTTTTTCCAACTAATAACGTAGTAGTTGGTGCTATATTTATTTCCTTACTCTTTATCTGTTCCTGATAACTCTTTGCATCAACAAATTCTATTTTATTGTTTTCAAAACCAAATTTTCTAAAGTTGCTGATTCTTAAACTCTTTAAATACATTAAGTTTCCTCCTAAATATTTTTGCTCATTACCTTATATTTAAATCTTAAAATTCCTACATATAATTATCTAGCGTTCTCATACTAAAATTACTGGAAGGAATTTGCCTGCACATGTTTATGTGATTATCTGAAACTCATTTTATCATAAAATTGTGGTAATTTATCCCTTCAAACAAAAAATCCCAATCGGTCACGATCGGGATTTCCAAACTATAATTTATCTCGTTTAAATACTTTCCATCTCTACTAAGTAGAAAATGCACACTGCCTTGACAATTCTACTTTTCGCCCTACTTATGATACGGTTCCCCTCGATTAATCTTCACCGCCCGATAAATCTGTTCCACCAGCACCAATCGCATCAACTGATGTGGCAAGGTCATCCGTCCGAAGCTCAGCTTCTGCTGGGCGCGGCGGAGGACTTCGTCAGAGAGACCATGACTGCCGCCAATGACGAAGACAACATGGCTTGTGCCGTAAGTGCCGAGCTTGTCCAATTCCTCTGCGAGTTCTTCCGAGCTCCACAGTTTGCCGTCGATGGCGAGTACAATGACATGTGCTTCGCTTTTCACATGAGCAAGGATGCGCTCTCCCTCTCGCTCCTTGACCTGTCGAACCTCCGCTTCGCTCAGTGTGTCGGGAGCCTTTTCGTCCGCTACCTCAATCATTTGAAACTTGATGTATGGCCCTAGCCGTTTGGCATATTCCTGAATTCCCATGACCAAATACTTCTCTTTTAACTTGCCCACACCTATAAGCTGAATAAACAAATTCCATACCCCTATCTATGTCGAATAATAATGTAAAATCGTATTTACGATCCCTAACTTAAAAACATACCTTTAACATAGTTATTTTAGCACCTGAAACTCCTCTTACCTATCTATTTCCTCTCCACTACGAGCCTATTCCCTGTTCAGGTCATAGCGGATTATCCATTACGCTCTTCACAATGAAATGCCTATCCGTTTCGTATTCATCAAGACTCTGCATTAGCATCTGTCGATATTGGCTGATTTGTTCCGCTGTCGCTGACTCCCGTAATGATTCAAACAATGCTGTACATTTCTTGAAATTACGATCGTTACCCGACTGATCGGCTAGTTGCATCGCCCGTACAGTAATTCCCACTGCATCCTGTAATCTGCCACAATTCCGATAGTATAAAGCCAAGTGATAGCAGTAGCTATAATAGTAAGATATGCTCTTCGCGTCTTCATAACTCCCGAATTCATCAATCTGCTCTGCAAACGTATGTAAAATATCCCCTACATCCAAATGATACATAAGCGCTGCCTGTAATATAGTATTCAGCCCCGGTAATATTTCCTCTAGATTATCCTGCAAAAAGGCTACGTATTCCTCGACAAGCTCTATATTTCCAGACAAAATATCTACTGCATATAAATTAGTTTTGGCTAAAAACCTGAATTCCTCGACAACCTGAATGTCTTCTTTCTCTAAATCCTCCATCCACCCCAGCTCAGCATACTTATAGATGCACTCCCTTGCCTGCTCATATGCACCCTGGTTTTGGTGAGCCATTCCACACATCAGGTGACTGAAACCAAAATAGTATACCAACGGACGTTCTAAATTGACATGCGGGATGGATAACTTCATTGCTTTATGATACTGCCGTTCTTCATAGATACGCTGTACACATTGGTACAAAATATCTGCCGTCTCCATCACCTTTTTCCAATTTTCAAAAACCACAGCCATCTCTAACATTTCAACAATGATGTCCGGTTTAAGTGATTTCAGGATAGAAGTTCTCAAGAGTAGCCCCTCCTTGTATTTCCATTCATAACCAATTGTATAGAAAGTGAAAAAGGAGGTCAATATAAATAGTACTTAAAAGTACAGTTTTATATGTATTTATTTTGTATAAGATGGTCTGTAACGATATTCTCTCCTCTTCTAACCTTAAGTGGAGGTGATTACATGAGTTTACCAGAAAGTGTCGGAAACCGAATACGAGAACTAAGAAAAGCTAAAGGATGGACACAGGAACAATTGGCAGAAGCAGCAGGACTTCATTACAGTTATATGGGTGGAGTAGAACGTGGAGATCGAAATATTTCATTGGAGACGTTGGAAAAAATAATTCTAGCATTAAACGTTCCAGCCTTTGAACTTTTTCAATTCGATGAAAATACGGATCGAAAACAGATCATAAACGAACTTATGTTACTCATAAATTCAAGAGAAACAACAGAGCTCGAAATTCTTACTACTATAACAAAAAATATTGTTGCTTTAGTTGAGTTACAACAAAAAAGAATTGAATAATTCTTTTCTACCTGACTTTTACACTTCATCTTCCATAAGCTTGTTATGAGGTGGTTAATATGACAAAATTACGGAATTCGGTTGGAGAAAGAATTAGAACGATTCGGAAGGCTAAGGGACTAACACAGCAACAACTTGCGGAACTTTCAGGATTAGATGATGCATATATTGGATCGGTAGAGCGTGGCGAAAGAAACTTTTCGATTGATACCTTGGAGAAAGTGTTAACTGCCTTAAACGTGTCTATCAGTGAATTAATGTTTTCCAAAGAACATATGACTGAAGACGAAACGATTCGGCAAGAGGCGATAGATGAGTTTGTTGCGTTGACCAGCAGATTGAATGAGGAGCAAATCGGCATTCTCAGACGGGTTAGTAAAGAAGTTTCACGGGCGTTCAAGTAAGTCATGCCACCCTATAAAAACCATAAATAAAACCAAAAAAGAGCACCGCACAGGTGCCCTCCAAACCTTTTATAACAATACTCAAGCGTACAGCATAAAAAAGCTCACTTCATGTCCCAGTTGCTTCAAATAATTATAAATCTGCGAACGATGATGGAATACGTGGGTCAAGGTCTCAATCTGCCATTGAACCTGCAAATGTCCGTGCTCCATATAGAAAGCCTTCGTCGAACGGTTCAGATAATCTTCTTCGCTAAGCGAAAGAATGTAAGCCTTATAAGCCTCAAAATTCTGCCTGAAAGTCGCAGCCAAGCGCTCGGGATCTTCCACCCCGGACAGGCTGTTTTCAATGCTTCCCACTTCACCCTCAGACTTCTCCTGCATTATCGCAAGATCCGAAGCAGGAATAAGCACAAAGTGATGCACTAACTCCAGCAGCGAGCGAAAATTGTCTTGCGGGCGAAAGCCCCAATCCTCTGGGCGTATTTTACGGATCAAGGCTTCCCCCGTTCGTACTCCGGTCTCTAGCTCATTCAGCAGATGATCGCGAACTTGCAGCGTTCCACTCATATTCACATCTCTCCTTTGCCATTCTTATTCATATTTTGAGTATAGCCGAAGCCTCTGGGCGTGTATTGTAAAAATCGGACAACTTCCGTAAATCCTTAGCCGCAGTAAGCGGAGAATCTCCATAAAACCTGCGGAAATCGCGGATTAAATGCGCCTGGTCGAAAAAGCTGTGCTTCAATGCCAACTCCGTCCAATCCAGATCCCCGCCGCTTTGAATACTGTGTAGAACGCTCTGGAAGCGGACGACCTCACTGAACTTTTTGGGGCTGATTCCGATCCATTGCCCAAACTTGCGGTTAAGCTGTCTTTCACTGATCGCCTCACGCTCCGCAAGCTCCTTAACCCCCACACTCCCAGCGCTCACAAAGATGCGATGCAGCAAGTTTTTCATCAGGTCACAATCGTTCGTGCGTTGGCGCAGCAGAAGCTGGTTAAGATACTCATCCATTATGCGCACCCGTTCATTGAAATTCTGCGCTTCCATAATGCGCTCACCTATCACAGCGATGCTTTCGGGCCAGAGATCTTCCAAGCGATAATTACCACCTGTAAACAAATGAGTCGGCATACCGTGAAAATAATGTGCCCCACCGGGAAAAAATCGCACCGCAAAAATGCGTGTCTCGGACCCTGCTTGTCTGGCAGACACAAACGGTTGCGTAAATGTCCCACAGTACGAGAGTTCCTGACGCTTACTCACCGGGTCGTATTCAAATAGAATATCCGTACAGCCGTCAGGTAATACCCGCTCCATGGTTTCTTCATGCGGCAAGCTTAACAAAGCGGTGTCTTCGCACGAAGCTGCTAGATTCTCTTCTACTACCCTATTAGCCGGACCGGACTCCCAATAACAGGCCACGTAAGCTTTCAGCGCAGCAGACGGCTTTTGTTCGATATAATACGTGGAGAGATCACTTCCATTGACTTGAAGCGGACGAAATAGTGAATGCAGCAAAGGGTCCATCCATCGTTCACTCCTGTCTCAGCACGTGATGGGAATAAATATAGCTCTATGTATGGGGTATTTTTGCAAAAATTCTGGTATACAAAAAGGACGTTTCTGCCCGAAACGCCCGTGCTTGTTTTTTAGACGACCAAAAACTCTGCTTTGTTCTCACATTCCTTGCACTTCACTGGAGGGTCCCAATCCGAAAATTTCGTTTCCTTAAGATCGACGACATCCGGTGCATCCTCGTATTCATCGACGAACATATCAATTGCCAGTTCCACATGCTCTTTACATACCACGTACATTCCAGTTGCATCCCTTTCCGTTTGAAGCTCTTCCTGTTGTAGATGTGCCAAAACCGCCTTCTTTTGTTCTACCACACTTGACGCGGAAAGAAAAGGGCTTGCTTTTTACCCCAGACGTCTGGTTGTAAAAATAAGAAAATTAGTGACATTCAGGTCCTCGTGAAAATGGGGATATTTCTCCAACATTTCGGCAGACGGCTTGGGTTCGACCATCCCTTCCAACAGCAAACCCGCCTCAATAATGGTCTGCACATAGCTGCTCAGCGTACGGTGAAAGTACAAAAACTTTTCTTCCTGATCATAAGGGATCGCTTGCTCCAATGGGCCTTCGTTGAAATATTGATCCACTTTCCAATATAGTTTTTTCCCTGTCTCATCCTTCACCCAACCACTCTGTGGCGTCTGGAAGCACGGATGCAGAATAGAAAAAATAAAGCGGCCTCCTGGAACTAATAATCGCTGCATTTCGGCAATCGCCTGCTCATAATGAGCCAAGTCCTGTATGACCATATTGGACACGATCAGATCAAAGCTCTGGTCCCCGAACATCTCCAGCTTTTCCAGATTGCCGTGGTGATATGTAATTCCCAATGCTGACGGCGTTCGCTCTTTGGCTAGCCTCAGCATCTCTGTCGAGTAATCGACAGCCTCTACCAACGCACCCGCCCTGGCCATTTTACGGCTTAGATAGCCTTCGCCACAGCCGGCATCCAGCACTTTTTTGCCCCCGAGAGGTCCCATACAGGCTTGCAATGCCGGGTTTAGCAGTACTTCGCGAGATCGATCTCCTTCCTCCGTGTACTTGGCAGTAAAGTTTCCTGCATGCATATCCCAGCGTCGAATGGCCTCTTCCGTGTCCCACTTATTCATATTCATCTCCTTCTTTCTTTTGTATTTACAAATCCGGTGCTATACTACAATCCACGTAGGGCCATAGATTCTACACTCATTTCTGTATTTTTTCAATAATAACGCTTACAAAATTAAAATATCTAATTAACACATGATTTTTACATGAATTATACAGGTATTCCATATTCAAATAGTGTGGTAGTGTTTTATTAGAAAGCGCTTTCAAAAATAACTTTGTAAAGGGGCCTGTTATGTTAAAACGAAGACCCGTTTCATTGCTGTCGTTGACGCTTGCCATCACCTTATTGTTATCTACGTTCGCATCCGTTGCCGCTGCTGCCGAATCTGACGGACAAGCACCACAAGCTGCGGCTGCGAGCAGCATGCAATCGTATGTGGAAGCCATGCAGCCTGGATGGAATTTAGGGAATTCTCTGGATGCTGTCGGGGCGGATGAGACAGCCTGGGGCAATCCGCGTATTACCCAGGCGTTGATCCAGCAAATTGCTGCCCAGGGATACAAAAGCATACGCATCCCGGTCACCTGGGATAAACACATTGGAGCAGCACCGAACTATACCGTTGAGTCTGCCTACATGAACCGTGTGGAAGAGGTTGTTCGCTGGGCGCTGGATGCCAATCTGTACGTCATGATTAATGTCCATCATGATTCATGGACGTGGGTAAGCAATATGGAGCCCAAACATGATGAGGTGCTGGCTCGCTATAACGCATTATGGACACAAATTGCCCAGCGCTTTAAAGATCAGCCTAACAAGCTGATGTTCGAAAGCATTAACGAACCCCGTTTCTCCGAAGGAGGGACTACGGATGAAACGAAAATGAATCAGATGCTCCAAGAACTGAATGTATCCTTCCATAAAATTGTCCGCGCCTCTGGCGGTAAGAATGCCACTCGTCCCCTTGTTCTGCCTGGCTTGGACACCGCACCTGCTCAGGCCAAAATCAACGAACTGTACAACACGATAATCAAGCTGAACGATCCCAATCTGATTGCCACCGTCCACTATTATGGTTATTGGCCTTTCAGTGTAAATATTGCGGGCCATACTACTTTTGATAAAGATACTAAAAACGATATCATCCAAACCTTTGATAACGTCTATAACACCTTTGTAGCCAAAGGTATTCCGGTTATTGTAGGTGAATTCGGTCTACTCGGCTTCGATAAAAATACAGGCGTTATTGAACAAGGCGAAAAGCTGAAATTCTTCGAGTATTTAACCTATTACATGAAAGAGAAGAAAATAACAGGCATACTCTGGGATAACGGCCAGCATTTTAACCGCACAACGTACAAATGGTCTGATCCTGAGCTCTTTAATGTTATTAAAGCCAGTCTAAAAGGGCGTTCCTCCAATGCAGCCAGTGACCTCATTCACTTGAAGAAGGGCACTCCTGCTCAGGATGCCAAGGTCACCTTAAACCTGAATGGCAATCAGCTGAAAACACTCAGTGTCAACAACAGGCAACTGACACAGGGCACCGACTATACGCTGAGCGGAGATACATTAACCTTAAAAGCCAGCTTGCTCACCAGCCTGACCACTTCCGGTAAATATGGGGAGAATGCCGTCATTACCGCTAAGTTTAACAAGGGGGCAGACTGGAACTTCAAAGTAGTCGTGTATGATACCCCAAAATTAAGCGCTGTCGAAGGGACTACACAAGCCTTTACTATTCCAACAGAATTCCACGGTAGCCAGCTCGCCACGATGGAAGCCGTTTATACCAATGGTGGCAATGCCGGTCCACAGGATTGGACGCCTTATAAAGAGTTTGGCAATACTTTTGCCCCTGCCTATGATGCCAATGGCATCAAGCTGCTACCTGAATTTTTTAATAGTGTAAAAGATGGTGAAGTCACGCTGAAGTTCCATTTTTGGAGCGGCGATGTGGTGACATACAAGATCACCAAGAGCGGAACCCGTGTAACGGGAACGACATCCTAATCAAAGGCTCAGCAGAAGATCGAAAAAGGCGTTCCCGGAAATGAGCCGGTGAACGCCTTTTTTTATAGTTAAGCCTATAAGTTACCTTAGCCTTCCGGCTTATCTGTTAATTTTAACATCACCGTTTCTTCCTTGCCTGCCCGGTAAAAAGTAACTTTCAGCTCATCGCCAATCTTCTTGTTATCGTACAAGTAGCGACGTAAATCAAGGGTAGAGTTAATCGGTTCGCTATCAAACGCTGTAATGACATCGTTCAGCTTCAAGCCACCCTCCTTGGCAGGACCATGGGCCTCCAGAACGACTGCCCCATTTTTCACGCTGTCCGGCAACTTGAGCTCCTTGCGCTGAGTTTCATCCAGCGGTGCATATTCATTGTTGAGGTCCACCGTGTATACCCCCAGATAAGGGCGGGTGATCTTGCCGTCCTCAACCAGTTCATTCACCGTCTTCATTACCTCATTGGCGGGAATGGCAAAACCAAGTCCCTCAACACCAGTATCAGCGATTTTCATCGTATTGATGCCGATCACACGTCCGTCCAGATCGACCAGCGCTCCGCCGCTGTTTCCCTCATTAATCGCCGCATCGGTCTGGATCACATGCTGCTCCCAGTCATATACGCCATCCTGGTTAATGGAAATCGGAATGATGCGATTCGTATAACTCACAATACCGGAGGTAAGCGTGTCTCCCAGGCCAAGCGGATTGCCAATAGCAATGACCGTCTCACCCAGACGAAGTTTACTGGAGTCGCCGATATCCGCTACCGTGCTAATGCCTTTATCGTCAACTGCGAGTACAGCGATATCACTAATGCGATCCTTTCCGATCAGCTTTGCCTCTTTTCTGACGCCGTCTACCGTTACAATATCCAGATCATCTGATCCTTCGACCACATGGTTATTTGTCATAATGAAGGCTTTGCCTGAACTCACTCGGAAAATGACACCCGATCCAAGCGCGGATTGTTCCGTGCTTTTACCATCTTCCTCTTTCAGATTCACGATGCTGACGACGGCTGGGCGCACCTTGGCTGCCGCCTGCACAATCCGATCATACGGATCACCCGCTGCTTGCCGCAAGGGATAGTGACTGGCTCCCGTTACCGCCGTAGTGGAGGGCAGGCCTGTAATAAAGCTGAACAGAAGCACAGCAACCACTGCACTGACTGCACCGCTAATGACAGCAGCTTGCACCGGACTTACTCCACGCTTCCTGTGTGGCCAACGTCCACGTCCTCCACGGCGCGCCTTAAATGCCATTTTTTTAGCCGCACGTGTGGATACCTTTGTTGAATAAAAATCGTCCTCAAACAAGCCCATGCTAATCCTCTCCCCTTCGTTGTCATGCACCGACACTCACTAAAAAATTAGGGCTATTCGGGCTTGCGCCAACCTATGCTACAGAGAACCTGCTCCGTTGAACATCTCAAATGGATTGAATATCCCTTATCATCGGAATCCAGCAACCAATCGTTCCGGCCTACTTATTAATCACCACAAATGGTGCCTTCCTAAGCAACCGAATCTCATAAATTAGCATACACGCCGAATCTGACCCCGAATAGAGGAAAAAAGAGGAATGATTTCCAAACCAATGGACTACAATAGTAACAAGTCTTCTATTCTATTACAAAATGATCGTCTCATAGAGACGTTCTGGCCTGTTCCCGTCCGCTTAAAGCTGCCTATACTTTCGATGAGAGCCTTCCTTCAGAAAGCTTTCCGTTGTTAGCTTTATTGTATCACAGCACCCAACAAAACCACAGGCAGAACCAAGCTCATTGCACGCCATTTCTAAAATATTTTTACAGGAGGAATATATGATGAATTCACATCGTTCGGCTATGGATGAAGTTCGCATGGCTGCCAAGCTTGCGGATTTGAAAGACGAGCATTACCGCAATACACTGGCGCTAAGTACATTGATTGAACTACTGGTGGACAAAGGCGTAGTGACCCGTGAAGAGGTAGAACGCAAAGCCGCCGAGCTGGACAGCTTTATGGCTCACTTACCTTATCCCAAGGTGTAGGACGATCATAGTACGTATCGCACAATCGAAATTCACTGTCCTTGTAAAAACAGCCGCGGTCTTCCATCGCCCCACGTACAGTCAACTTCGCAAGTTCCATCATATTGTGGTCGCGGCTCAAATGTGCCAAATACGTTCGCTTCGTACGGCCTGTCAACAGCTCGCTAAGAATCGCGCCCGCCATCTCATTGGATAAATGACCGATATCGCTGAGAATACGGCGCTTGATGTTCCACGGATACCGCCCCATACGCAGCATTTCCACATCATGATTAGACTCCAGCACCAATACATCCGCGTCTGATATCGCCTGTTTCACTTTGTCACTGACATAGCCGAGATCGGTGGCTACACTGAGCTTCTCTGCCCCATCATAAAAGCTATATCCTACAGGCTCAGCCGCATCATGGGATATGCCAAAAGACTCCACGCGTAATGACTCAAATTCCCGCGTTGCGCCTGTCTCCAATATTCTGCGGTTATCGTCTGCAATTTGCCCAACAGCATTACTGATGGCAAACCATGTCTTCTCGTTAGCATATATAGGTAAATTATATTTACGCGCCATGGCGCCTAGTCCTTTAACATGATCGGAATGCTCATGCGTGACCAAAATACCATCCAACTCTTCTCCGCTCAGATCGCGTTCTTTCAGCAATTCGTCAATACGCTTCGCGCTGAGACCTGCGTCGATGAGCAATGTCGTGTCTTCGTTCCGCACAACGGTAGCGTTGCCGGTCGAACCGCTCGACAGCACGGTAAATGAAATCCCCATATCTGTTCAAGACCCTTCTGTATGTTCTGTCTTTGGACTAATGACATCTCCGTTCATCTGCACATAATACACACCTTTCCCGTTGTCCAGCATAAACCGCCACACGGGGGCAGCCACCTGGCTATCGGAGTTAAAGGTCTGTCCGTAATAACCGAGCCGGATATCCTTCACAATCGAGTCACGCGGCAAATAGCCATCGATCAGCCTTGCCAGTGCTTTGGACGCAGGCAGCATTTTCTTTGCCTCATCCGAAGGCTGGAGATCGACCTTAATTTTGCGATACCCTGTAATCTTCTGATTGCTGTAAAACAGAGCCAGCTTCACATTAAATAGCGGCCATTTGCCCTGAACCAGCGGATGAAGCACAAAAGCATCTGCTTGTCCGGATGCCAAATCCTCCTGAACATCCAGCGGATCGTACTGAAAGTTATCGATATCCTTGATTTGTGGCTCCAATGCCTCAACTAGCGCGTCATGGGTGAATACCAGTTTGCTGTCCACCGGCTTCACCAGCTGCACACGATCATCCTTTTCTCCACTATGAACGTATGTGTAAGAAAGTTTAGGCAGCTGCGGGGTATCACCGGGAATCGGAGCCAGCACCTGAATGCTTTTCTCTTCCATTAAACGCTGCGTATTTTCATCCAATGAAGTAAAATCCAGATTCGGCCCTGCCGTTTCCTGCGCATCATGCCACAATTGGTAACCCAATACCACATTGAGCAGCAAAAATGTACAAATCAATACGTTCTTAGCGCGGCTCCAATCCATTCCCGTTCCCCCTACCTGTCACCTCTTTGTCTCACGGTCTGGCTTTGTTTGTGTTGCGTTGGATGCTATCGTTACAGGAACAGCATGAATCTCAGCAACAGAACCGTCACTGAGCGTAACGCGCCATTCAGGAGCAAGCTTCAATCCATCATTGGTCAGCTCCGGTTGATATACGGGAGTCAGATCTCGAATCGTCTTCCCTTTGCCTACAGTCTCCAGTTGCTTCTTCAAGGGCTCGCCGCCCGGCAGCATAACCTTTTTCGAGGATTGTTCTCCTCCCTTGAGATACAGCAACGAACGTTCATAGACAGAAGCCGTTTCCTGCTGGATTTGCAGCGAAATCGTACCAAAGCGGAACGATGGTGTGTCCAGCACTGGATAAGCACCATAATACTGCTGAAACATCACAGTTGTACGATTTTCATCACTGCTCTTCAATTTCAGCTGATACGAAGCATCCCAACCACCATGCTGATTCACAAAATCAACCGCGGCCAGCACATCCCTAATCGGACTGCTTCCACCCGCCCCCGGCGCACTGGGATCGGTATAGCTCATCCATCGTTGCTCCTGCTTGATTTGCAGACTACGCTTGCTGTCCGTATAAATTTGGGAGCCATCCTTTTCCTGAATATTGCGCGTAATCCCCGGATCGAAAAACAAATTCCGCTGCATTTGCTCCGTCGTAAACAACCCGGCATACACCACAGGCTGTGTAGTTTCCAGGTCATTCACGGGAATGTAGTACTGATTATCCACCAGCTCGTACAACGGGGCATTTTTACCGAAATTCACATGCTGCCGGATGTCCTCTACCGTCATATCGAACTGGTTCGCCTCATACACCACATCGCCTCTGGCACTGAAAAAGAGCGCGTGCGGCTTGGCATTCTTTTCATCTATATAGATCCAGATGCGGTTAATCGTCTCTCCCTGAAACACCGAATCCGGCGTCAGACGCATGACCCGCTCCAGTAATGAAACCGGGACCCCGCCTGAAAAAGATAATTCGATGCCTTCATTTTCGCTGCGAATCCGCGCCCAGTCTGCCGATTGAATACTTCGACGTTGAAAGTTGTTAAAGCTTCGGCTTTCCAGCCGTGTATAAATTAAATCGTAAAAAGTAACACCCGGATAAAAAACGGTATGCTTCTTCTCACCTTGGTGAATGAGCATTTTATCAGGAAACACGAGGTTCTCAATCTTTTTCTCCTGCCCCATGCTTTCGGTTTTGACATAGTTCGTCTCTGAAGTGAGTACAGAATCACTGCCCGGAAGGCGGTAAATCAAAAAATAAGTCTGTATCAGGCTGGAAGCAACCAGCAAAATAAGCGTCCAGGACTTCAAACGTTCCTTCACTGTGCTTCCCTCCCTTCACTCGACATGGGTAGCGTAAAGGTCGTGCAGGTTCCCTGACCGTATTCCGACTCCAGAAAAATCTGGCCCCCATGCGCCTTTACAATTTCCCGGGCAATCGACAGTCCCAGTCCCGTGCCGCCCATATTGCGCGATCTCGCCTTGTCTACACGATAAAACCGTTCAAAAATCCGGTCCAGGTCTTTTTTGGGGATACCAATCCCGGTGTCCTGTACCGAAATGGATAGCATCCCCTCACTATTGCGGCGAGCTTCGATCCGAATACTCCCGCCATCTGGCGTATATTTCAGCGCATTGGACATCAGGTTGTCCAACACCTGCTCAATTTGGTCCCGGTCGATCACGACTTTACCGATTCCCTGCTCTACGAACATCCCTGAGCGAATGTGCTTTTGCTTCATTTGAAAAGAAAACCGATCTGCGACCTCGTCCAGCATCTCCATCACATCTGCAGGCTGCATCCGCAAAGGTGCCTCATTGGAATCGAGCCGTGACAGATGCAGCAAATCCGTAACCAACCGGATCATACGCTCTGTCTCGTTGCGGATCACGCCCACGAAACGCTCCGCGAGCTGCGGTTCAGCCATCGCGCCGTCATCCAGCGCCTCAGCATAGCTGCGGATGGTCGTCAACGGAGTGCGCAGCTCATGTGATACATTCGCTACGAATTCCCGCCGTGTCGTCTCCATCTCCTCCTGCTCCGTCACGTCCTGGAGCACGGCAATCGTTCCCGTAATGCCAAATTCCCGCCGATGAATCGGCGTGAATGTCACACGGATAACGATGGGTTCATCCTGACCGGCTGGCTCCAGCTGCAAGAGCGTGGAGGCCGAAGAGCCGCTATACAGGGCCTCGGTTTCCTCCGGGTCGATCCCCAGCAGTACCGCGATATGCCTGCCAGTCATTTCGTTCTCGTTTACGCCCAGCATGGCGCTGGCCCGACGGTTGACCAGAATGACCCGGCCATTGTCATCAGTAGCGACCACACCGTCGCTCATATTGGTCAAGATGGAGGAGAGCTTCTCCTTCTCCTCTTCATTTTGGGACAGCGCCTCACGCAGACGGCCTGTCATATAGTTAAAGGCCACGCTGAGCCTGCCGATCTCGTCATCACCAAATACAGGCATCTGCTGGTCGAATTTGCCCTCGGCAACCTCCGTTGCATGACGTGTCATCACCTTAATCGGGTGCGTAATCGTGTGGGCCAATACCACGCCCAGCACAGCCGTCAACGCGAGCGCAATGAGCATACCTGAAAGAAACACATTGTTAATGCGTTTCATCGTATCGTAGAGCTCGGTCATCGAAGCGGCGATGTACACCGCGCCGACAATCTTGCCTTGGCTGATAACAGGTTTGGCGACGACCTTCTTGCGGACATTATCCTCGTCCACCATGTATTCCTCGTTATCACGGATACCTTGGAGTGCGCGGCTGACCACTGTCTGCGTATTTTTGCGTCCGACATAATCGGCGTGTGAACCCTGAGAAGTAATTAATACTTTGCCGCTGGCATCCAGCACCTGAATTTCCGCGCCGCTGAAATCAAACAAATTATTCACGCGTGCACGCAGGCTTTCCACGCTGTCTTCTTCCATTTTGCCGTCACTGCCACTCAGATCCTGCTCCGCCAGCACGGACAGCATCTCCGCCCGTGCTTGCAAATCCTGCGTAAAATTACTCGTGAGAGAGTTCTTCATCGAGCTGACAAAGTAGACCCCAATCAGCTGCATGGCCACCAAGATAAGCAGCACATAGATAATAATCAGCTTTGCATGAATGGTACGAAAGAAAGACAGCCATCTCATGCCCGCAGGCCACCTTTGCCCACGCTCACGATATATCCAAGGCCACGGCGTGTCAGGATGGTCTCCGGCTTGCTCGGGTTCTCCTCAATCTTCTCGCGCAACCTCCGAATGGTCACATCCACTGTCCGCACATCCCCGTAGTATTCGAAGCCCCACACCGCCTGGAGTAAATGCTCCCGCGTCATGACTTTTCCGGCATTCTTCGCCATGTAGTGCAATAGCTCATACTCACGGTGCGTCAGGTCAAGCGGTGTTCCGTTTTTGTAAGCTGTATACATATCCGTATCAAAAAAGAGGTCGCCCACGCGCAGCCCCTGCTTATCCTCCTGCGGTCGGCTTTCCGACGTGCCTGCCCCGCCGCGTTGCTGTCTGCGCATCTGTGCCTTCACCCGTGCCAGCAATTCCCGTGTGCTGAACGGCTTTGTCACATAATCGTCCGCGCCCAGCTCCAGCCCCAGCACTTTGTCGATTTCGCCGTCCTTAGCGGTCAGCATAATAATCGGCGTCTGGAGCTGATGCCCACGTACCTCGCGGCATACGTCCATGCCATCCATGCCCGGTAGCATCAGATCCAGCAGAATCAGGTCAGGCTGCTGCTTGACCGCGATATCCACCGCGCTGATTCCATCGAAGGCGCAAATCACCTGGTAGCCCTCTTTTTCCAAATTAAATTTTAAAATATCAGCGATTGGCTGTTCATCATCCACTACCAGAATCGTTCCCTGCATATAGCGTTCACCTCTCTTCACGGATCATAATTTATAATTAACTTACGTTTGTCAGTACCTATAAGATGTTTATTCTATTCTATCATACCCGTGAGCCATTCCATTACTTCTCTAGACCCTTTTCTTTACGCAGAAAAAAACCATGCCTGCACCTAATGTTAAGCATGCAGAAAAACATGGCCTTTCCCTTTGATTCTCATAAATCATGTAACTCTCGCTATAAATATCCAATCTATCTTAAATACGTCATTGGATTGCGTGGCGTATTATCTTTACGAATTTCAAAATGCAGATGCGTTCCGGTCGAGCGTCCTGTGTTCCCCATGACCCCAATCGACTCGCCTTGCTGAACCACCTGTCCTACATGAACGCCAATGCTGCTCAAATGCCCGTACACGGTTTGGTAGCCGTTGCCATGATCGATCATAATAACATTGCCGTATCCATTCTGCTGACCTGCAAATGATACCACGCCTTCATCTGATGCGTGAATGTCAGCACTACCGACCAAGTCCACACCCTCATGCATACGTCCCCAACGTGCGCCAAAGCTACTCGACATCGATGCGCCGGACACCGGCCAAGCGAACTGTCCTGAGCCTTCTCCCACGACCTTCGTTCCTCTGAGAACCACCTCAGTAACAGACGGCTGCAGCACCTTTTGACCGAGCCATTCCTCTTGCACGACCTCACCGTTCTCCTTGGTCAAACGATAGTCCATCTCTTTAAGACCTGCTTGTCCCGGTCTGACCACTTTGGTAACTCCTGCCTTCAGTTCATCGCTCTGGCGAATCTCAACCTCAGGCTCGATGGCAATCTGTTCGACGACCTTCTCTACTGTTCGGACCGTAACCGGAGCCTTCGGAGCAGTAAGCTTCAATTCGTCCCCAATTTGCAAATACAGCTCACGCGAGCCGGGATTGTTCTGCTTAATCTCCCAAGCGGTCATATTAAATTTAGTTGCAATCGACGACAAAGAATCGCCTTCTTGCACTGTATACGTGATAGGAGCCTCACGCCCCTCAGTCAACACTTTGACTGCTTCTGCCTCCGTCAGCACCTTGTTCGGGTCTGCTTTCACAGGCTCGTACGCGATTTTCTCACGGATACCGGCAGACTCCAGCCATGCTTTAGGGGTTTTAGTACTAGCACTCGCATGGCTGCTGCCCACGGATGTTTTGCGAACCAGCCCCTTGATACCTGTAGATGTACCCTCACCCACAGGTGTGTACTTCTTCTGTACTTGCTTTAAAGCCGCTTGTGCAGTCGCTTTGTCCTTTACAATGCCAACCGTCTGACCGTTGACCTTCACTTCTACCCCTTTGGCATACGCTGTCAGCATACCGTCCAGCTTCTTTAGCGTGGCCGCGCTGTCGATATCCGCCTTATATGCCTTCTCAATGCCTGTCGTTACCGCGCTCGTATTGAGCACCATATCGACGCCGGGATACTTGTCCTTATATTGTTTGCTCTTCGTTGCGTACAGCTGTTTAAGTTGTTGCTCATTCAAGATATTCCCGACCTCGACGCCTTTTACATACACTTTATAATAAGGAACTGTGTTAGCCCCGACATACTGATTACTCGCAAAAATAAGACTGCCTGCAATCACCACACCGCCTGCCGTCCAGCTCAACCATTTTCTCCGACCGCTCCACCACTTTGCTATTTTCCCCGCTTCCACAGCAGGCTTGTCTGCAACGTTTGAGTCTGCATTCCTGCTGTCTGGTGAATCCTGCTCCCTCAAAACCTTCATGACTCTCTCCTTTTCAGCATATCTTATCTCTATATAAATGCGTTCGTTATTGGTCTTTCACATTATGAACCTAGCCCGTATTCACAAGCATCTATGATATTAGTCGCTATCTACCATTGCATAGTTGCGTAAAAGGTTTCAAAAATTTAACCTTTTCACAACACTGTTTACTTTAACATAGCCTTTACAAAGAATTCAACTACACTCCAATTCCTTCCTGACACGCAAAAAAATCCGCGCATGGCGCGGATTCTATAGTCCTATTTTGAGCATAAACATTTCCCATGAATTCATCGTTTATTATTCAAGATTTTGCAAAATACTCATTTAAGCAAATCCATCAGCTTGTTATATTCCTCTTTGGTCAAATACTTCGCAAGCACCTGCTGAATATCCTGAAGCTCCTGCTCGGTGAGACCGCCTTCCATCGCAGCTGATATTTTCTGCATCTCCTCCGGCGGCAGCTTATTCATCAGAATCGCAAAAATTTCCTGCTTCTGTGCCGCTGGTAAGTTGTTCTTCTTCTCCGTCAAATGGTCGGGCGTAATCACTAAATCATGGCCTTCAATACTCGTTTCGGGTGTAGCTGTACCTTCTGCCTGCTTCCGTGACTCGTTGCCTGATGTTCCGGCCGACGTGGCCCCCTCCTGAGATACCTTGCCATTGGCTACGCCACCAGCCTCACTCCCGCTTTCTTCTAAGCCCTGTCCCATGACAGGCAACGCATCATCAGGCGGTGTTACACTTCCCGAGCCACTTCCCGTCGTCTTGTTCTTCCCCGTGTTTGTGCTTTGGTCCGTACCCGCACTGCCTTTTAGCCAACCCAATCCCCATATGGGCTGATGATCGAGCTGAATGTTAAACTGCCGCAGCAGCGATTGAACATAAGCATTAACGACTACACCTGTCACTGCCAGCGTTAGTGCGCTAACCAACACCACCGTCATTCCTTTTTTGAGCAGCCATCCAAGCCACCTCATATCCCGTTACCTCCTTATACGCATCCTGCCATGTGTGTATCATCATGAAGTGCATATAGATCAGTATTGACGAGATATGACGATTTTTAACCCATGGAATATGTAAAACTAGCACAATTCAATAGAAGATGCCACATTCTGATTGAATCAGCGCGTACGACGCACCCAGAAACGGAAAATGTCACTGCGGACATAATCCAGAGAATACAGCACCTGCCTGTTCATTTCATCATAGTGAAGCTGCTTCAATAGTAATACCGTAGCCTGCGGATCCTTCAGCAGACGTGTCATATGTGCGTCGTCATAGTTGGGAACGGTAAGCTCGGAATACGCTCCGACGATTCGCACCCCCGCCTTGAACTCAAGACTCTGAAAAAGTGAGCCTGAAAAAGAGTCACCTTCCAGAATGGGACCGGCTAATTTCTCTGGCATCCAGTTTATAGAGTGGGCTACAGCCTCTCCGTTGGCAGTGCGTGTACGCTCTAGGGCAATCATGGGCTCATTTTCGGAAAATCTCATCTGTTCGGCAATATCAGGAGGACAAACCGAAATTCTCTGAATGGATTCCAGCTGCTCGTCTTCCCGTAACCCTGCCGAACGAATCATGTCCCCGATGCTGTACAGGCGGTCCAGCGAGCTTGGAATACTCGGCAGCGGACAAGTAGCAAACGTGCCACTCCCGTGTTTTACTAGTAGCTTACCTTCCGATTCCAGTTGGCGAATAGCTCCCCTTAGCGTCGTACGCGAGACACGAAACGATTGGGAAAGTGCAGTTTCTGACGGCAGCCGATCCCCCGGACCCATTTGATTAACCTTCATATATTCTTCTATAAGCTGCTTTATGTTCTCTTGTTTTGTTGACACCGTCCGAAGCCCAGCCTTTCTATTGTGTTAAGCCATATAAATCGGATTCGTAAAAGCAATCATCATCACGCAGTCTTCCATGCAGCCGTAAAGCTCGGCTCTTATCCAGCCCTTTCCTAGCGGATCTTGCAATGACAGCGTATATTCTCCTGTTTGAGCAGGGATCTGAATCTCGGAGCATATTCCATGACTACTTGTCAGCAGAAGACGAAGATTCTGAGGCTTGAGGTTATAATGGGATGCTCTTGCTTCCACATCCAATTGAACCGTCACCGATAGTGAATCCTCTACAGTCAGCTCTATATATTCGCCGATGTGATAACGATTTTCTCTGCCCTTAATCTGTGCCCACATCGTCAGTAACGGTCCCATCGTAACTGACACTGAACCGTGGCGAATCGCCTCAACTGCCCGGCCTGCTAAACCTTCTCGCTCTTCTGCTTCATCATGAACACCCAGATACGTAACAGCCGGAAGCGCATCATCTGGTTTAGATACATGCCAGTCCCGACCGCTTACCGCAGTGATGCGATACCCCTGATTCAACAAATCGGTCCACATGGCAAACGCCCGCTGGCTATCCCGCTTAATAGATGGCATAAGCGTTGACCAGACCTCTATATAATCCACCTCATGCCAATCCTGAATAGTGTACTCCCAAAAGCACCCCGTGCAGATCGGACTTCCGATCCTGAACGGATGGGCAATCCCTGCAATGCCTCCCTGCTCATGCACCTGCCGAATCCCCTCATGGATGTCATCTGGTCCCAGCACACGCCAGTCGATAAAGCGGTCAACCCCAAGCGTCAGCATATGCCCGTAAAAGGTCGTCCACTCCATTCCTGAAATGATCGGGAGACCGAACTGCCGCTGAACCCGTTCCTGATCCGCAAGTGCCGATTGCGTGTTGTGATCCGTCATAGCGATACATTCAAGCCCGAGATTGGCTGCACTTTGGGCCAGCTCCTCCAGTGTTTGCTTGCCGTCGCTGTGAAGCGTATGGGTGTGAAGCTCAGCTGGAATCCATTTAAGCATATGCTGCTTCCTCCCCCAATACATGAATTTGGTAGGCAAGCGTCTCGGTCACAACGGCATGCAGACTGACCGTAATCCGCCACATGCCCACCGGATGATCTCCTGCAAGAAATCCCGGCGAAGCCGCAGACGAACCGAGCCAATGCTCCTGCTGCATCTCGGGACGGTGCGCATTTCCGCGGTGACGGAGAGGATCATCGACAGACAGCGTTAATAAATTTTGCAGCGGTATATACTTCTTCCATAGATCGGATGAATGCCCCGGCTCGTCGTATCCGTATTTGCTCATGCTTTCCTCTATGATTTCTCGTGCTTGCTCTTGATCCTCCAATAACTTGGGCGTGTAAGAGAAGTGAATACGTATCGTTTCAGTCGGCTGTGGAATATGAAAAGAGTACGTAATATGGCTCTGGGTGCAGGTTCTGTCGACCGTTCCTTCCACATACAGTAGTCTGCTCATGACTCCCCATCCTGGCTAGACGGTTCATCCACAACATGTTTCACCATATCATTCACAGTATGGTCTTCATCACCTGACCTGTCTTTGTCTGCCGCCCACAAAACACCCACGGGTTGAAGCCGCGTCAGCTCAATCACCCGGTCTGTACGAATACCTGGAAACTGCGGGAGGTTATCCTCGTTTAACGTAAAGGCACACAGTCCGGCTACTTCCATGCTATCCGCACCGCCTTCCAGCAATACGGCCCTGATTTCAGCTATATCCTCAAGCACAGCTTCTCCAGACAGCTTGACCGTGGTAGAAAAATGTGACTCTGCACCCTCATAAGCGGCTCTAAATTCCCCGAGTCTCAGATCATGATGGCAGGACGAATACCACTGCTCCGAGCCGTGAAGGCGAAGCTGGACATCGACACAGGCATCTTCCTCGCGCCGATTGAAGCCAGGCTTGAGCCCTGGATACAATTCTCTGCCTGAATCCCGTAAGGGACGTTTTGAAGTCTGGATAAACACATAGCTACGCTGGTGTGCAAGTGTAATGGAAGACGCCTGTGATGGCATTTCCAGCTCCTGCTGACGTTCCATCTCCCACCCGGTGACCTGATAGGCAAAAGGAAAACGGCTCATGACGGCCTCACGCGGCTCTTCCTCTGGTTTCCACTGGAAAGCAGGCGGTAGCATAAAACGATAGTCCGATGTAATGTCATCCTTAAAGTTTCCGTTGGTTGTTGCGGATTGGAGAACAGGATGCCCGCCCAGATCATAATTGCCATTAAACGCAGTCGTAATATGATGTGCCCCTTGAAAAACAGCTTCCAGAACATTGCCCCCTGCATCCAGCTCGACGCGGTACATCCATTCGATATCGGTGGTTCTTCCCCATTTGCTCATAAGTAGCGGCGCGGGCGTTCCCTCATCTTCATGGCTGAACATCATTTGGAATTCGATGACCGTCTTCCCCTCGTTCACTTCTATGGAATAGAACAAAACAAGCGGTGTATCCGTAAAGCGATTCTCATAGGGATGTGACAGATTGCGGCCATATAAAAGCGGGGTATGGCGATAAATCAGCGATCTTGGAGAGGAATCAGCCACGCAGCGCAGTTCAACCCCATCGATCCATGCTCGAGATACAAGCGGAGCCGATTCCAGTTCGCGGAATTCGGCATAGACCTCATAATCGCCTTCTTTTAGATACCCCAACAAACGGGTGTACACTCCCTGACTGCTGCCATAGTACAAAATGACATCTTGATTATAGGCTTCATTCAGGTAGAGACGTACGAAAGCAGATTCTCGATCTGTCGCAGCCCAGTCACTGTCTGATCTGGCGAACAGATCAAGCTCCGCATATCCGTCTTCTGGCATGGAAAATGTAAACCGGAATCCGTTTCCCGGACTGAGCTCAACCTCGGCCTTGTGTAAGGCAATCCGATAACCGCAATCCAGCAGATCCTTTTCCCACGTTCGCCCACTAAACCCGGTAATTTTCACCTCTGCTTGGCTGTTCATCCCTGTAACCTCCTTAGTGTATAACGGCGGTCTAGCTGGCATCCGCATCCTTCACCATTGTCCGAATATAAAAGTAGCCCATAAAAGAACACAGTAAAAACATAAACACTGCCATTGCACTGGCCGTATGCGTCTCCTGATAGCTGGAAAACACCTGCTGCATCGCAACACCCAGCACTTGTGGTGAGTTGGCACCGATCAGGAAGGGAGCCGTAAAGCTGCCCATGATTCCCATGAAAATGAAGGTCACCGCAACCCACATCGTTTTGTAGGAAAGGGGTAAAATAAAGCGCCCAAACAGCTGTATTGTGCTGGCTCCAGCATCTCTGGCACTTTCGACGACAGCGTTTGGAATGCTGGCAAGTGCCGAGCTGAGCAGCATGGTTGCGAACGGAATGTTGAACCACAAATTAGCCAGCACCAGCCCTTTGTAGTCATAAATAATCCTCGGAATCGTTTCAATGCCAAGCGGCAGCAAAAGACGTGCAGCCCAACCGTGATTACCATACATAGTAATGATCGCATACGTTGCAATTACACCGGGAACAAACATCGGAATAAAATACAGCCGGCCTATCCACTTCACGACAACCCCTTTACCAAATCTCAGATAAACCGCCAAAGCATAGCTGATGACCAGAGTAAGGGCCGTCGAGACTAACGTGATATTAATGGTATACATGATATTTCTACGCATGGCAGGTTCCGTGAACAGCCGAATATAGTTGGCCAGTCCGTAGCCTGTTCCATATTGATCAATCAAGCTTTCCTTCACGGCATAGAGAATCGGAATAATAACGACGACCAGCAAAATGAGAAAAGACGGGATGACCAGGGCAAGCCCCAGCATCCCCCTTTTGGACAATGGACTCATGATCAACCGCCCGCTACTTCACTTTGCCAGCGTTTGTAGATTTCCTGCTGGAGTTCTCCGCTGTTAAAGCTGCGGTATCCAGAAGATACACTGTTAAATTTCTCTTGCAGCTCCGTTGGCATCAGATTCCACTTAATCCCCGGATAGCCGTACATTTTATTAATAACCACCGTTTGCGCTTCAGGCGTCAGTATATAATTCAAGAATTCCTGAGTTGCTTCTTTTTTGGAGGAAAGCGAAGGAACCATCAGATAAGAGGGTCCACCTGTAAAAGCAGGGTCGATCTGTGTCAGCTTCACCGTGTCTGGAAGCAGCCCTTTAGCCAGTTGTTCGAGTGCCATATCAGACCAGGCTGGAACCATGTCTACCTCTCCACTTGCCAAAATATCAAGCGTACCTTGGTTCTTCTTAGGATAGACTCCTTTTTGGTACATTGAAGGGCCCAGTTCCTTGAGCAGTGAGAAGCCTTGATCCCATTTCTTCATATTTGCCGGATCATCACTGTTCATCGCCTCTGGCGGAAGGAAATTATAGATAACCGTGTTCACAAATGAGCTGCCTGATCCACCTGTGGACGGGTCATTATAGGCAAACTTGCCCGGATGCTGACGAATCCACGTGTACAGTTCGTCGGCTGTTTTCGGAGGTGTCGCTACTTTTGCACTGTTATAGGCAAGTACAACCGAAGAGGCACGGTATGGAATGGCCTGATTGTTGACTTGCTTGAGATACGTTTCATCAACATTCTTCAAATTTGGAACCTTGGCAGCATCCACCGTTTCCCACAGTTTCTCGCCTACCCCTTTGGTGATGTCATCCAGACTGCCTTCGTACAGGTCGATATCTGTATCGGTTTGTCCGCTTTTCTTGGCTGCGATCAGACGATCCAGTGTAGATGCGCCTCCGGTCCCTGCTGGCAAATACACCAGTTTGACCTTAACGTGATCATTTTTAGCTTCAAAATCCTTGATTAACGTTTCCCACAGCTCTTTGACATTCAGGGACCCTCCAGTGTACAAGGAAATTTCCGTCGTTCCCGTAGCGGCTCCCGCTTTTGTAGACTTGGCTTCCCCTGTAGCCGTGGCGGTATTACCGCCGTTTCCACAGCCAGCCAACAACGATAAACTAAGTACCCCTGCCAAAACCAGACCCATATTCTTTTTCCCAAACACGTTGTTGCCTCCTTTAGATAGTTGCACAAGTTCGCAGCATCACCAGATGATGCGTTCGTGATGGACATTGATGCGATATAGAGGTTGATCGTGAATCTTCACTGTGCTGCTGGAAAAGTAGCAATTTTACTGAAGCTGAATCTGATGTGCTCTCCACTGCGCAGCTCGACCGCTCGTTCACGCGGCACAAACATTTTCAGATGATGGGTACCGCTATCCAGCGAAACTTCCGCATAATGCCCGAGAATCATCACTTGTCTGATCGTTCCGGCGAGAGAACCATTTTCTTCCGTCGTCAGAACAATATCCTCTGGTCTTACACCAACCATGGATTCACCTGTGTATTCATGCTCTTGTGCAAACGGTATTCCGCTGACAGAGACACTGCGACCTGTGCTCACCCCCTTTAATAAATTGATACGGCCAATAAAACCCGCTACAAAAAGTGACTGTGGCTTGTCATAAATCTCCTGCGGTGAAGAAAGCTGCTCAATTCGGCCCGCATTCATAACGACGATTCGGTCGGAAATGGACAGCGCCTCCTCCTGATCATGGGTGACGAACACCATCGTCATCCCCGTCTGGGTCTGGATATCCCGCAGCTCCTCCCTCATCTCCATGCGCAATTTAGCGTCAAGCGCGGAAAAAGGCTCGTCCAGCAGCAATACATCAGGCTTTAGCAGCAGAGCCCGAGCGAGTGCTACCCGCTGCTGCTGACCGCCCGAGAGCTGTCCCGGCGTTTTACGCTCTGCGCTCTCTAGCCGAACCAGCGCTAGCGCTTCCTTCACCTGACGATCAATTTCTGTCTTCTTCACCTTTCGAATCTTCAACCCGAAAGCCAGATTGTCATACACGGTCATATGCGGCCACAAATTATAACTTTGGAACACCATAGCCGTTGGACGCTTTTCGGGCGGCAGCTTGAGTACGCTTTTACCCTGAATCTGAATGTCGCCACTGTCCGGGTCCAAAAAGCCGCCAATGGAGCGAAGTACGGTTGTTTTACCACAGCCGGAAGGTCCCAGCAGTGTCACTAGCTCTCCCTTCATCACGTCAAGCGAAATGCCTTTGACTCCGTCTCCTGTCTTGAAGCGTTTGGTTAACTCTTGAATGGATAATTGAATGGGCATTAGCTTAGGCTCCTTTTTCAGGATTTTGCAAACTCCTCTTTTGACCAATTACGTTATTTCACCTGAAATCCGCCCGCCAGTACATCCGCACTTACAAAACGCTTGGCTGCCAATAGCAGAATGATCGTTGGCAGAGTAAGAATGACAGAGAAAACAGCGCCCGTTGTGCTCGGATAATCAGCAATGATGGAATACATGATGACTGGCATTGTTTTATAGTCCGGTGTCCCGACAAGGAGTGTCCCCTGTGCTTCATCTAGTGAAGCAAGAAAGGTAAAGATGGAGGCGACCACAATGCCGGGCAACGCCATAGGAAAGGTGATTTTCCAAAACACCCGGAATGGTCCGGCTCCAGCATCCCGCGCTGACTCCTCTTGTGCACGATGTACGCTGCGGAAGGCAGAGGAAGGAATCCAGGTCATATACATGAGCGTGTTTACCATATGGATAAGCACAATACCTGCAAAGGTGTTCATCAACCCGAATTGGTAGAATAGTACGGCAATGGACACATACAAACCCATTTTCGGAAAAGCATGCGTAAGCAGGAATGAGAAAAGAAACCACTTACTGAGCGGGAAAGAAATTCGTGCGAAGGCATAAGCAGCAGGAATACATACGATAATGGAGCAGACCGTAACGGTAATCGCAATCAAGAAGGATAGGGAAATCGAGCTGAGTACATCATCCTGGGTAAGTACAAACTTCCACCATTCCAGTGACAAGCTCTGCGGGAGCAGTGCAGGATACTGCCATTTTCCCGAAACCGCCAAAAGGAGAAGATTGGTCAGAGGTCCCAGGAAAAAAATGACGAAAATGACAAGCACGATGAATTCCACAATTTTGCGTGTGCCGAGTGAGCGAAGATACCAGTTCATAATTCATCCCTCTCAAGACGTCTAGACGTCCGAATCTCTTTTCTATTTGGATTATAGAGAGGGTTTGTTATCACAAATCGACAAGGAAGATAAGATTATGTAAAGGGGGAGGAACCATTTAACACTTCACAGAATAAAAAAAAGAGAGAGGCTGCTAACAGCCTCTCTCCTTGAACATGTATCAATAGCTATATCATTCTTGTCCTACAAATAAATCGGAAGCACCTGATTTGTTTGATCGCGATTACGCCCAACCGAGAAAATAGCAATTGGGATACCTGTCAGATCAGACACGCGTTGTACGTAATTGCGTGTAGTCTCAGGCAGTTCCTCCAGCGTTTTCACGCCAGTGATGTCTTCGCTCCAACCTGGCATTTCTTCATATACCGCTTCGCATTCCGCTAGCATTTTCAGGCTAGCCGGATAATGCGTAATCACCTCGCCGCGGTACTTGTAACCTGTGCAAATTTTCACCGTTTTCAGGCCAGTCAATACGTCCAGCGAGTTCAGGGAAAGACCCGTTAACCCACTGACACGACGGGCATGACGCACAACGACGCTGTCAAACCAGCCAACACGACGAGCACGACCTGTAACCGTACCGTACTCATGACCTGTTTCACGAATGTAATCGCCGACTTCATCGTTCAGCTCAGTTGGGAAGGGTCCATCACCTACACGAGTTGTGTACGATTTAGCTACACCGATGACTTGTTGAATCTTGGACGGTCCCACACCGGAACCAATACATACGCCACCAGCCGACGGGTTGGAGGACGTAACGTACGGATACGTACCTTGGTCGATATCGAGCATAACGCCTTGCGCACCCTCGAACAGTACCTTTTGATTTGCGTCAATCGCATCATTCAACACGACAGACGTATCTCCTACATAAGGACGGATAAATTCAGCATACTCCAGATACTGTTTCAGTATTTCTTCTACGTCCAGCGGCTCGCCGCCGTATACTTGTTCAATCACTTGATTTTTTTCTTTCGTTTGGTGGCGCAGCTTCTTTTCGAATTCCTCTGCATCCAGCAAATCAGCAATACGAATACCGTTACGTGCAGCTTTATCCATATAAGCAGGGCCAATCCCTTTACGGGTAGTACCAATTTTGTTAGGACCTTTGCGGTCTTCTTCCAGCACATCCAGCGTCATATGGTACGGCATAATCACATGTGCACGGTCACTAATGACCAGATTTTTTGTGGAAAAGCCATTATCATGAATGTAAGTAATTTCTTCAATAAGAGCGGCTGGATTTACTACCATGCCGTTGCCAATAACACACTTTTTATCTTCATAAAAAACGCCGGATGGAATCAGGCTCAGCTTGTACTTTTTACCGTCAATGAGAATCGTATGACCAGCATTGTTTCCGCCTTGGTAACGGGCCACCACTTCAGCGCTTTCCGCCAGATAGTCCGTGATTTTACCTTTGCCTTCGTCTCCCCATTGTGTTCCCACAACGACTACAGTTGACATGTTTCATTCCTCCGTGGAGTGCCCACAGACACTCTGATTTTGAGCTGACACACTACGCATATCCGACTTCAACCGCCTGAGCGAGCAGATATGGAGCGTTCTCGGACAGCAGGAAAAAACGTCCGTCGCAGACATTCCGTAGGTTCGGAAAGCCCCGGGCGTATTGTTCTCCCCACTGCGTTGAAGCAGCACTATAAGTGTAACAGCACCATTTTTTAAAGTCAAATAAAAAGCGAACATTATATTACATGAAAATAGTATTGTTCGTAATTGAGAGTTTCATTCCTTATATGAAAATACGTGAACCCTATAAAAAAGGACCCTTTCGAGATCGCGAAATCCGCGTCGAAAGAGCCTTTTCTAATGATACTAATATGTTATCCGGCGAACGCATCCGAATGGGCACGCTCGTAATTAGCGAATTTATTATAATTTTTGAGAAAGACCAATTCTACCGTACCGACCGGGCCGTTACGCTGCTTGGCAATGATAATCTCAATAATATTCTTCTTTTCTGTTTCCTGATTATAGTAATCATCCCGGTACAGAAACGCCACGATATCAGCATCCTGCTCGATAGAACCCGATTCCCGCAAGTCACTCATCATCGGCCGCTTGTCTTGACGCTGCTCCACACCCCGACTCAGCTGGGAGAGGGCAATTACAGGCACTTCAAGCTCACGGGCGATTTGCTTCAATGTCCGTGAAATTTCGGATACCTCCTGTTGCCGGTTCTCGCCTGCTTTGCCTCGTCCGTGAATAAGCTGCAAGTAGTCGATTACGATCATACCCAGTCCCTTTTCCGTCTTGAGACGGCGGCATTTGGCACGGATATCAGCCACAGTGATGCCGGGCGTATCATCGATATAGATTTCCGCCTCTGACAAGGCTGCAATGCCCATCGTCAGCTTCGCCCAATCGTCGTCGCCTTTAAATTCACCTGTCCGCATGACGTTCGCGTCCAGATTGGCCTCGGCGCAAATCATCCGCTGCACGAGCTGAGCGGCCGACATCTCCAGACTGAAGATGGCTACTGTCTCTTTTGCCCGAACTGCAACGTTTTGCGCAATATTCAGAGCGAACGCTGTTTTACCTACGGATGGACGGGCGGCCACAATGATCAAGTCATTGCGCTGGAAACCCGCCGTCATCTTGTCCAAATCAACAAACCCGGACGGAATCCCGGTCGTATTGCCCTTGTTCTGATGCAGCAATTCAACGCGGTCAAACACTTCCATCACGACATCGCGGATGGCAATAAAGCCACTACCTGAGCGCCCGTTGGATATCTCCATAATCTTGCGCTCAGCATCGCTCAGCATACCAGCGACATCCTCGCCACTGCTATAGCCTTCGCTCACAATCTGTGTAGCTGCACGAATCAAGCGACGAAGCATCGCTTTTTCTTCAATGATCTGGGCATAGTAATCCACGTTAGCCGCTGTTGGCACCCCGTGAGCCAGCTTCGCCAGATAACTGACACCGCCGATATCCTCTAGCTGTCCCTTGTCCTGAATTTTCGAGGTCAGCGTAACCAAGTCAATCGGCTGTCCGGATTCACCCAGCTCAATCATTGCTTCGTAAATCATCTGATGAGCCTTATCATAAAAGTCCTCGGTTTGCACCCGCTCCATTGCGGTAATCAGTGCTTCAGACTGGAGCAAAATAGACCCGATAACCGCCTGTTCAGCCTCCAGATTTTGCGGAGGAATCCGATCAAAAAATTCGCCGCCCATAATTATTCTTCAGTCACCTGTACTTTCAGCGTAGCTTTGACCTCAGGATGAAGCTTAACGGTCATTTGAGTCACGCCCAACGTACGAATCGGTTCTTCCAGCTCAATTTTGCGTTTGTCCAGCTTGATGCCAGTTTTAGCTACTGCCTCCGCGATTTGCTTGCTTGTAATCGCGCCGAACAGCCGTCCACCTTCACCAGCCTTCGCCTTGAGCTGAATCGTTGTCTCTTCCAGCTTTTTGCCGAGCGCTTGAGCCTCTTCCTTTTCCTCTTGCTTGCGCTTTTCCTCAGCAGCATTCTGATTTTCCAGCGTCTTCATATTTCCTTCTGTCGCTGGACGGGCAACACCACGCGGCAACAGGAAATTCGCTGCATAACCGTCCGACACTTCCTTAATTTGCCCCTTCTTGCCTTGGCCCTTCATATCTTTAATGAATATCACTTTCATTCAAATAACCCCTCTTCCCCATCAATTTCGGCCAGCACGTCGACCACTCTGCGCTTAGCTTCCTCCAGCGGGCAATCCAGCTGAACCGCCGCATTCGTCAGATGTCCTCCGCCGCCTAGCCGTTCCATGACGACCTGTACGTTCATGCGTCCGAGTGAACGGGCGCTGATCCCCACCAGGCCGTCAGGACGTTCACTGACCACAAAGGAGGCCAGTACATCCGTCATATTGAGTAATGAATCCGCCACCTGAGCAATCAGGAGCTGCGGTATTTTCTGTCCGGGCTCAGTTACCGCAATTGCGATATGCCCATATATCATTTTAGCATGCTTAATAATTTCCGCCTTAGCAATATATTCATCCAGGTCCTCTTTTAACATGCGCTGGATCATTACTGTATCTGCCCCACTACGCCGTAAAAAGCCGGCTGCCTCGAATGTACGCGAGCCTGTATGCAGGGAAAAATGCTTGGTATCCACCGTAATCCCCGCCAGCAGTGATGTTGCCTCCAGCGGTGTCAGTTGGACCTTCTCATGGATATATTGCAGCAGCTCGGTCACCAGCTCACAGGCCGATGACGCATATGGCTCCAAGTAGATCAGAACCGAATCGTTAATAAATTCCTCGCCCCGACGATGATGGTCGACAACCACCACCCGGCTGGCCGTTTGCACCAGACGCGGCTCAATCGTCATTGAGGCCTTATGCGTGTCCACCACGACCAGCAGACTGTGCTCAGTCATCAGCTGGAGCGACTGCTCTGGCGTCATGAGCGCTTGCGATAACTTCTCATCCTTGTTTACCTGCTCCATCATTCGGTCGATAGACGGATTGGATTTATCCAGTACGATATGTGCCTCTACATTGTAAAGTGCCGCAGCCTTCCACACACCGATGGCCGCTCCCAATGCATCCATGTCCGGTATTTTGTGTCCCATGATCAGGACGCGGTCGCTCTCCTGCATCAGGTCACGCAGCGCATGTGCAATGACTCGGGCACGCACCCTGGTACGCTTCTCGACAGCATTGGACTTGCCTCCATAAAAGGACAGGCGCTGTCCCGCCTTCACTGCTGCCTGATCGCCCCCACGTCCAAGCGCCATATCTAGACTGGATTGGGCCAGCTCGCCTAGCTCCTTGATGCTCTCTGCACCGAAGGACAAGCCAATACTCAGTGTCATTGGTACTTTTAAATCCGCCGTCATTTCCCTTACGGTATCCAGAATGACGAATCGACTTTGCTCCAGCTCCTGAAGCGCTTTATGATTTAGCATAATGAGATAACGCTCAGAAGATAATCGACGCAAATAAATATTGTACTGATTAGCCCAAGATGTAATCTCGCTTGACACCTTTGCAATAAGCGCGGTGCGTTGCTGATCGTCCATTCCCTGAGCAGCCTCGTCCATATTATCGAGCATGACGATACCGAGCGCCAACCGCTCGTTTTCATACTGCTTGCGTAGCACCGCCAACTCCGTGACTTCATACAAATATATCAGACGCTCATCGGGCACGATCAGAAACTGATAATGACGCTCATCATGCTGTAGCTCCACCTTCAGCTCACGAGCAGGCTCCTTTGTTTCCTTCTTGGTGCTTAGAGCACCTGCGAGTTGAGGAAACAAATCTTGAAGAGACTCACCAATCAGTGATTGCTCCTCGAACATCTCCCCGGCAAACCGATTGTGCCATTCTACCGTTCGATTTTCACTGTATAAAATGATGCCGAACGGCAATGTACTAATCGCTTCCCCTTCCACCCGCTTGATCCGGAAGGAAAGACCGCTGATATATTGATTCAGTTCCCGACGAAAATCCAATTCCGTCTTCAGCATCAGCCCGCCGAGCAAGAATGACAGCAGCAGTCCTATCACACCCAGTTCCCAGTTGTACATGGAAATACATATGACAAGCACCAGCAGCAGTAAAAACGCCCAGACCGTCTGATAGCCGTGCCAGCGTTTTTGTAGAAATTTAGGCATGACTGTTCACCCTATTTCTTTGATCTTGTAATAGCTTCACGCAGCGGAAAGGCCAAATCAATAATACCTATAATGCGGAGCGGCTGGAACACCAGAACGACGAGCGACAGCAGCAACGCAATCACCGGGCTCATTTTACGGCTATGCGTCCAGAAGTATACAAAACCAATCGTCTGGATAATAAAACATGCATGAATCAGCGGTAGCATACTAATGGAAACCATTTGAATCCAGCTGCTATCGGAAGACCCTGCTATCCATTCAATTACAATTGCCAGCAGATAATACCAGATCAGCGCGCGCGGTAGCCTCCACTCGCGAGCAGGCTTCATTTTGCGTACCGGTACATCGAGACTGCTCAATGCCGGACGTGCCAAAGCATGCGTAATCACCGCCAATATGAACGAGGTCATGATCAGCACATACGGAATTTTTCCAATCAGCATTGTACCGAGTTTCTGCGTATCCTCCGCTGTCCAATTCATGTTCGAAAACATCGGATTAGCACTCAAAACCTGCTGTACTATACTTGCCGATATCGCGGCCTGATCACGAAGGTACTGCGAAAGATCAAACCCAAAAGAATACGTAGCGATAAACAGAACAACCAACAACTCGGCTAAAATAATGCCCATTCCGGTCATCAACGCCTGAAAAGCAGGTCCTCCCTTTTTATAAATCCGTCCCATCATTATTGAAGGAATCAGAAAATAAATCGCAGGGAGCAGCGAATACACATCGAGTAGCGCTATAATTAACAGCACCGGTATGACGTGGACCAGAAATCCTTTGAAAGGCAGCGATGAAAACAATACAGCGCCAGGCACAATCAGCAAAAATACGGTAATGATTCTTAATGGTGTCAATAGAGTCAGCAGCAGAAGCAAATAAATGACGCTCCATGCTACAGTTGCCAAGCGGAATTTCAACGTTTTCACCTCTTACGCATATGTTCTTCCAGTGCGGAAATGTCCTGATACCAATCCTCCAGCTGGTGTCCTTCTTTTCTGTGCTTTCTTAGCTTGTCGATGAGTAGATCATCCAATTCACGGTAAGACACTCCAAGGCGCCTCCCCAAAATATAACTGCTCATCACCAAACTCGCCAAACAATCACCAATGCGGGCTGTACTGCCTTCCCACATCGCCTTAAACAGACGGGAGACTTGGTCAAGCACCTCTGTTTTAAGCCATTCAATAACCTTGGCTCGTTTAACTACATCCATTTCTTTAGGCATATGATGAAGAGTCACACCCCTCTGAAAAAGCTTTATTCTCCATTATAGCATATCCTATTCTGAAAATAACTGTTACCCCATAAGGTAAATCGTTATTTTCGGACCAGCTTTGCTGCTTATTTTAGCTTGAAGTATTAAGCGATTCCCTGGACACAAATTTTTCACAATACTCAATAATCTGGCTGCGACGTACAATGCCAATAAACCGTTCCATATCATCTACGACGGGCACAAAATTCTGTACCTTCGCCAAATTAATTAAATCCTCCATGTTCGCGTCAATGGATACGGGCTTCATCGTAACCCGCAACGGAACGTCCTTAAGCATAAACTTAGAAGCGTTTTCAAAGGTGATTTTCCCCTCGGACTCTTTCATATGCCACAACAGATCACCTTCTGTAACTGTACCTGTATATCTACCTTCTTTATCCAAAATAGGAACCGCTGTAAAACGGTGATATTCCATCCGTTCCAACGTTTGCCGTAAAGTAGCATCCGCCGTTACACAAGCAACTTCCTGTTTGGGAAGCAAGAAAAAAGCGATGTTCATGAGAAACGAATCCCCCTCAAAATCAAATATAAATCAATTGATTATTCACTGAATGTCCTGCTTGTCGGGAAGCCTCAGCGTCTGCGGGGTTGTATCGGAATCTAGCCAGTTCGCAATCATAAGTCTGGCATATTCAAGTTCCTGTTCATTAGCCCGGTCATAATACAGGCCCTTCTTCTTGAACCCTTCCCCCGTAATCGTAAAACTTGAAATTTGTGGATTCCCCTGCGAAATAGCCTGCTTGCCAAGCCCAGTAATAAAAGTAGGTTCCATATCGGTTTTGAAATTGGCTCCCATAATATCGAGCAGCTCCGGGATTTTGGTAATTCCGTTGATATTCAGCAGCTTATCGGCCATAGCGTTCAAGAAAATTTGCTGCCGTTTTGTACGGTTGAAGTCGCTATCTTCCCGATATCTAACATAATACATGGCTTCCTCACCATTATAAAGCGGCTTGCCCGCCTCAATACGGAACTTGATATGCAGCGGATTCTTATTCTCAATGGGCTTGTCGATGGGAAGCACAACTCCACCCACTGCGTTCACCGCCTCCTGAATACCCTGGAAATTAATCGTAGCATAATAATCGGCCTTATGCTCCATCAACTTCTCTACTGTAGCCATGGACATATCTGCGCCTCCGAACGCATAAGCATGCCCCAACTTATCAAAATCATCCTCGCCATCGCGATTCGGATCATGTCCGACAATCTGTACGTACGTATCCCTTGGAATGGAAATCAAAAGCACACGCGAGTCTGCGGGCCGTACTACTGCATACATAACCGTATCCGAACGACCACGCGCCTTTTCATTTGGCCTTTCATCTGTACCCAGTAACAGCACCGAAAAGGGCTCCTTACGGTAAGCTACTGTCTCTTGCTGCTGCTGTTCACCGGATTGTCGCGGCTGATAGGATTTCTCCAGCTTGCTCTCCAACGTCGGTGATACAAACCAATCAAAAGCCACCAGTGTCAGCTGTTTGCGGAATAGGTAGCCTCCCACTGCAATCAAAAATAAAACAATACATGAAATATATAGAGCGGTAAACCTCTTTTTCTTTTTGGGCTTTCCACTGGTCCTTCTCTTATGTCTTCTCTCCATAACAGGTACCTTCCTTCTTTCCGTCACAAATCCCATCTCTTCATTAAACCGAATTGGTCCCACATGAAGCGAAAACTTCCCCTCAAAGCATAAAAGGTCTGCTACCCTGTTGTCAAAAGTATCATGGCGTGGTCAGCTTCTCAAATTCATGCCAAAAAAGGCTTCGACCTCACGGTCAAAGCCCCAATTCATGTTTATATTCGTATCCTATGTAGCTTTCAAAATCATTTTCCCCCTTAATGCGGGGCCAGTTTCACCAAATTTTGCAGTCGCACGGGGAAAGAAGTCGACAGGGCAAAACCATAATCGAACAACCTCCGTGTCTGCTCAAAACGCTCCTCCTTGCTCGGTGCACCCAACACCACAGCAACTAGCCGTCTTCCATGCTGCTCAGCTGTACCCGTGAAGCAGTATCCAGCATCGCTTGTGTATCCTGCTTTCAGTCCGTCCGTTCCCGCGTAAGAGTACGGTCCAGCCAAGGAAGGCAGCATCCAGTTCGTATTACTAATGTAGATGCCTTTATCCTTCAACTCCATCTGCGTACGGCTGGACGTTCTCAAAATCTCCGGGTGTGACGTAATCAAATAGGAGGCCAACTTCGCCGTGTCGCTTGCTGTCATTTTCGTTTCTCCCCGAATATCCTCAGGGTGATTCGGCCCCAATTCACTCTGCCCTGCTCCAGAGGCATTGCTGAAGCGACTATCGGATGACAACCCGATTTGGGCAGCTTTTCCATTCATACGCTTCACAAAAGCTGATTCATTCCCTGCTGAACGCTCCGCTAACGCGACAGCGGCATCATTCGCTGAATACACAACCATACTCTGGAACAATTCGGATACGGTCATCCTTTCACCATACCGGAGGGACAAATTCACACCGCCCACCGTACTCGCGTAACGGCTAATTCGCACTTCATCATTCCAGCCTAACCGTCCGGCCCGAATATCCTCCAGCACCAATAGCTCAGTCATGAGCTTGGACATATTTGCGGAAGGCATAGGCGTATCGCCGTTCACATCCATCAGTAATTCCCCAGTATGCATGTCCATCAGCACCGCAGCCTCTGCATCCACATTCGGCTTTCCGATCAACAGGCGGGGTCCAAGCGTAATAAAAATCAATATAATAAGTACCGGGACGACAATAGCCCAACGTAACCAATGTTTTTTCATCATCGTAATAACCTCCATACTTTATTAGACGATGAAAAATCCATTTTGTCTGCAATTTTTCGAAAAAAAGATACAATTTTTTTACCTTTTGTATTCCACGCCAAAATATCCGTCAATTCTGCTTTCAGGATGACGGATATTTTGCTTCCTAATTATATATTTTAGGCAAAGTGACAGGCTACAAAATGCTGATCGCCCGCATCGCGGTATACCGGAATCTCTGTTTTACAACGTGCTTCTGCCATAGGACAACGTGTATGAAACTTGCATCCTGAAGGCGGATTGGCCGGAGATGGGATGTCTCCTTTCAACACAATCCGTTGTCTCTTGATCGTGGGATCGGGAATCGGTACTGCCGATAGCAGCGCCTTTGTGTACGGATGAAGCGGATTACTGAACAGTTCCTCCTTGGAGGAAAGCTCTACCATTGAACCCAGATACATCACACCAATCCGGCTACACAGATGCTCGACTACACTTAGATCATGCGAGATGAACAGATAGGTCAATTGGCGTTCCTGCTGCAAATCACTTAACAAGTTAATAATCTGGGCCTGAATAGACACATCTAGAGCAGATACCGGCTCATCAGCCACAATAAAATCAGGATTCAAAATCAAAGCCCTTGCAATCCCGATCCGCTGACGCTGGCCGCCAGAGAACTCATGCGGATACCGATCATAATGATACGAGGATAGCCCACAAATATTCAGCGTTTCATTGACCTTCTTCCGCAGCTCACTACGATCAATCAACCCGTGATCCAGCAACGCCTCACCAATGGCTTCACCGACCTTAATTCTCGGATTCAGTGAGCTAAAAGGGTCCTGAAAGACGATTTGCAACTTCGGACGAAGCGCACGAATCTGCTCTTTGTTTAACGCGTGCAAGTCTTCGCCTTTATATCGTACCGATCCCTCTGTCTTATCCATCAATCTAAGAATCGTGCGTCCAATCGTACTTTTGCCACAACCCGATTCTCCTACCAGACCAAAGGATTCACCCTTATGAATGTTAAAGGATACATCATCGACTGCTTTCACATGTCCGACAGTACGCTGAAAAATCCCGCCTGTGATCGGGAAATACTTTTTCAGCCCTTCCACTTGAATCAAAGGCTCGCTCATATCCGTTGCCCTCCTTCTTTCTCATATAGCCAGCAGGCAACCTTATGACCATTCTCCTTTTCATTCAAAGGAGGAGCCTGATCCTTGCAGATTTGCATACAGTGGGAGCACCGATCATGGAAATGACAATTTTCCCCCAACTCAATTGGGTTTGGAACCTGTCCTGGGATGGAATACAGTCGATCCATTTTCTGATTAATGACGGGCTTCGCCTTTAATAAGCCTTGAGTATATGGATGCTGCGGATTTTTAAACAGCTCAATGACAGGCGCCTCTTCAATGACGTTTCCAGCATACATAACGACCACATAATCAGCCATTTCTGCCACGACACCCAAGTCGTGCGTAATGAGCATAATGGACGTTTTAAGCTTATCCTTCAAATCCCGCATTAAATCCAGAATCTGTGCCTGAATCGTAACATCCAGTGCCGTTGTTGGTTCATCCGCAATCAATAACTTCGGATTACAGCTTAATGCGATGGCAATCATGATCCGCTGGCGCATACCGCCACTCAATTCATGAGGATAGGAATGAAATATTTCCTCTGAACGTGAAATCCCCACCAAATTAATCAGCTCAATTGCCCGAGCATGTGCTTCTCTTTTACTCATTAATGTATGCATCAGCAACGGCTCCGTGATCTGTTCCCCAATCGTAAGCACGGGATTCAGAGAAGACATCGGCTCCTGAAAAATAATCGAGATGTCATTGCCGCGAATTTGCTGCATTTGACCTTTATTGAGTTTTAGGAGGTCTTTGCCCTCAAACCAGATTTGTCCGTCTGAGGTGTGGGGAGAATCAATCAACCGCATCATCGTCATCGCAGTTACACTCTTACCGCAACCAGATTCTCCTACCACACAGAGCGTTTCACCCTCACGAATTTTAAAACTGACGTCATTGACCGCTTTGACAGTTCCGTTAGAGGTATGAAAGTGGGTTTTCAGGTTACGAAATTCAATCAAAGCATTTTCCATAAACGTTCGTCTCCTACTTCTTCATTTTAGGGTCCAGCGCATCACGCAAACCGTCGCCAATCAGGTTAATCGCTACAACTGTAATTAGAATACACATTCCCGGTGGGACCCATATCCAAGGCCGTTTGCGGAAGTCAATTAGGTTATTTGCAGCCGATATCATATTCCCCCACGAAGGTGTGGGCGGCACAACGCCGATTCCCAAGTAACTGAGCGCAGATTCTGTAATAATCGCACCCGCTACTCCAAGCGTAGCCGTAACAATAATGGTAGGAATCGTGTTCGGCAGCAAATGTCGGAATATTTTGCGACGGTCTCTCAAGCCTAGCGCTTCCGTCGCCTGCATGAACTCCTGTTCACGCAGCGTAAGAATTTGCCCCCTGACCAGACGGGACAAGCTAGTCCAGCTCAAGACCCCGATAATGAGCATCAGAAAATAAATGCGATTCGACGGATCGACTTTCAAATCCGACAGAACAGCACCTAAAATAATAAGCAGCGGTAATGTAGGGAGTGCCATGAAAATATCGGCAATCCGCATAATAACCGTATCCACGCCTTTACGATAAAACCCTGCCAGCGCACCCAACGTCGCTCCAATCATGACCGAAATAAACGTGGCGACCAGTCCCACCGTCAAGGAAATACGGCCGGCCAGCATTGTACGCAGCAAAATATCTCTACCAAACTTATCTGTACCAAGCCAGTACTTAGCATTAGGCGATAAATTTTTGTCAGCTAGCTTGTAATCATCTAAATGATAAGGTGAAATCATCGGTCCAAAACTACAAATGATAACCATCAGAATTAATATAACGAGACCAGCCAAAGCCAGACGGTTTTGGTTAAAACGGCGAACGGCGATTCTCCATGGAGACGCTTCAGGACGGATCGCCGCCTTTTGATTCGTTTCAATCGTGACTGTTTCTGCGGACAATAGTATCCCTCCTACTTCAAGCGAATTCTTGGATCTGCCATGCCATACAATACATCAGAGAGCAAATTACCGATAAGCGTAAGTAACGCTAAGAAAATCGTGAAGCCCAACATAAACGGATAATCCCGCATACTAATCGACTCCAGATAGACCTGACCCACACCCGGCCACACAAATACCTTCTCCAGAATCATCGCCCCACCAAATAAGGCCGGAAGCTCGAAGCCAAGTAGTGTGATGGCTGGAATCAGTGCATTGCGCAGTGCGTGCTTGAAAATAACCGTACGTTCCTTCAAGCCTTTGGCGCGTGCGGTACGAATATAATCCTGACGAATGACCTCCAACATGCCTGTACGGAAATACCGGGTCAGACTTCCTGTGCTCAGCATCGTAAGTACGAGTGTCGGCAGGAACATATGCTTGAGAACATCCACCATATAAGCCCATGAGCCTGGCTCCATCCCTGCTGTGGTCATGCCCCCAACCGGGAGAATCCCCCACTCCAGGGCAAATATTTTGATGACCAATAGACCAATAAAAAATGAAGGCAGCGACATACATAAGAAAATGAATAATGTGACAAACTTATCGAATAACGAATATTGAAACTTGGCTGAAAATACTCCTGCAATAACCGCAATCAGCCAGCTAAAAATAAGACTAAAAAAAGCGATAATAAATGAGTTCCATACATAATTGCCAATGACCTTCGTTACCGGCTGCTTATGCTGTAATGAATCCCCCATATTCCCCTTTAACATATTACCGGCCCATATAAAATAGCGTTGGTATTCCGGTTTATCCAGCCCGTAGATATGTCGTAGCTGCTGCGCCTTTTCGGCCGTCATATTCGGGTTCTGCTTGGCTGTAATATAATCACCCGGCACCATGGCTGAAATCGCAAATACGATAATGGATATGCCAATAAGTGTGGGGATGAGTTGCAGCAGTCTTCGAATAATGTACTGCTTCATATTCATTCCTCCAGACGAATAAAGTGATATGCCCAGCTCGTGAGAGCTGAGCATACGTTTGGCAACCCTTATTGAGCGATCTGAGCGTTATGCAGGGTGAACTCAAAATCTTTGTATGGTGTAATTTCCAAGCCGGATACACGTCCATTAACTGGCCACATATCTCTGCGTTGGTACATAAAAATAGTTGGTAGATCCTTATTCAGCTCTTGATAGAGCTGTTTGTAAATCTGTTTGCGTTTCTCTTGATCCAGTTCATGCTTACCAGCAAGCGTTAGTTCATCGACCTTCTTATTGGAATAGCCGATATCATTTTGTGCACCATTCGAAATAAAAGTCGTTGTATCCGGGTCTGGAGTTAAGCCCCAAGCCGCGAAGAACATATCAAACTTGCCTGTGTCCTTTTTATCCATAATGGCGTTAAAATCTAAAGTTTCGGAAGTCAGCTTGATGCCTAGCTCCTTATAGTTATTGGACATGATCGGTAGCAAGGCCTCTACTACTGGATTATCAGCAGTCGCAGAGAAGTTAATGGTCAGCTTTTCTCCGTCCTTTTCGCGAATTCCGTCAGCACCAACCTTCCAGCCTGCCTCATCCAGCAAAGCCTTCGCCTTAGCTGTATCAAATTCATATTTGTTGATACCTTCATCCGTATAAGACCAAGATTCTGTAGATTGTGGAATGTTAATAACATTCGCATATGGACCATACACGCCCTGCACAATCTCCTTACGGTTTAAGCCAATCGTTAGAGCCTGACGTACTTTAGGGTCCTTAAATTTCTTTTCCTTATGATTAAACGCAATATATCCATAGCCGTTTGTCGGCATAATATTCACGTCCAAGAAGCCCAACGCCTTTAATTCCTCTACATTGTCTTCAGTAACTGTGATGTTGTCCATGTCCGTTTCACCTGTTTGCAGCATAGACAGGTTTGTTTCTTCTGTTGTTGTTTTGAAAATAACTGACTTCACTTTTGGTGCGCCTTTGAAATAGTTTGGATTCGCATCAAATACGACTTGTTGACCCGGGGAGAAGCTCTTCAGTACATACTGACCAGAGCCGATTGGCTTGTTATTAAGTGCCTTGATGCTGTCCAGGTTACCCTTTTTGAATCCTTTTCCATAATAAGCTTCTGGCATGAAGTATTGCTCACCCAGAAAATCCTTTGTATACGCTGTTGCTTCTGTAACGGTTACCTCTACTGTGTTATCATCAATGACTTTGATACCAGAGATATCATTCGCCTTGCCATCGTGATACTCTTTACCGCCTTTAATCTTAAAAGATAATACATCTGTTTCTCCGTCATAATTTGGATCATGCAGTACCTTGAGGACAAAAGCATAATCCTTCACTGTTACTGGGGTACCGTCACTATACTTCACGCCTGGTTTCAGATGGAATGTATATTTTAGACCATCCGGCGATACATCAACCTTGTCAGCCAAACTATTTTCATATGTACCATCCGCCTTCACCTGTAAGAAGGAATCAAATACTGTTCTGACTACATATAAATCGTAAGTCGTTTGCCAGAATAGCGGGTTAAATACCCCTTTAGGTGATGTCATACCTACTACAATGTTATCTTTCCGATTAGTGGCTCCCGGAGGATTTTGCGTGAGATCAGTCGCTTTGATAACGCCCTCCGTAACGGGTGCAGTTCCTTCATTTCCCTCTGTTTTATTATCCGCATTGCCTTGCTGTGGCTGTGCCTCATTAGCACCCCCGCTACATCCTGCAAACAGAACACCAACGATCGTAAGCACCATAAGCAAAGAAACCCATTTCTTCGTCTGCATCATCCTGTTAATCCCCCTTAGTCGGTTCTTTATTTAACAGCCTGTCTCATTCCTGCGGTGATTCGTTAAAGCTTGAGGTTTGAAAATGAAGTTGCACATCCTCCTTACTGTCTTAATAGCGTAAACACGTGTTTTAGACCTCTGGTCAATTTCGTGCGCTAACAACCATTACATTTTTATTAAGGTTTATCTTAAGTGTAAAATAATATCACGTCAATATCTTTTTTTATGTAATATAAAAATGCAAAATATCTATTTATGTAAAGTTTATGAATTTTACTTGTGGAAAATGACAAAAAAACAAGATTTCATGTAATATAAAATAACATTTCAGAAGGCCGAAATGTTTACTCTGGCGAGTTGGGGAGCTTGCAATTTCACAAGCCATTAAAAGGTATACTATGGTTTATGGGTAAACATGGATTGTATTATTAGTAAGTTACAATAGATGGCACTTGTTGTCAATATAAAAAATCACGAAAAAAGACGCTCCCGGGATCGGGAACGTCTCTTTTTTCCACCCACTACTATTCAGTAGTGTAAGGAAGCAATGCGATTTGACGGGAACGTTTAACAGCGATTGTCAACATACGTTGATATTTCGCACTTGTTCCAGTCACACGACGAGGAAGAATTTTTCCACGTTCGCTGATGAATTTTTTAAGCAGGTCTGTATCTTTATAGTCAATGTGAGTAATTTTGTTCACAGTGAAGAAACATACTTTACGACGTTTGTTGCGACCACCACGACGAGCTGGTCTTTTGTTATCGTCTCCGCCTTCTCTTTGTCTGAAGCCCATTCTTTGTCAGTCCTTTCCCAATTAAAATGGTAAATCATCATCCGAAATATCGATCGGTTTTCCGTCATCGGAAAAAGGATCCTGATTGTTTCGCGAGTTATTATTCCCGCGTCCACTATTGCTGTTACCGCCTCCGAAAGGAGACTCCTCACGCGCAGCTCCACCGCTATTGCCGCCACCGTTACCGCCATCGCGGTTAGATTCCAAGAAACGCACATTATCAGCTACAATTTCAGTCACGTATACACGTTTTCCTTCATTGTTCTCATAATTACGCACCTGAACACGGCCTTCAACAGCCGTTAAACGACCTTTGCGAAGATAGTTAGCGCATGTTTCAGCAAGCTGACGCCAGGTTACGATCGGCAAGAAATCCGCTTCCCGTTCGCCGCCTTGACTCGTAAACGGACGGTCTACAGCCAGGGTGAACTGGGTTACTGCTACACCAGATGGTGTATAGCGCAGCTCTGGATCTTTGGTCAAGCGACCGATCAGAATGACACGGTTCAACAATCCAATCCCCTCCTTTGAGCGTTGTTCATTACATAATCACGTACAATAATTAAGCTACGTCGTTCGTAATGAGATAACGAATTACTTCGTCAGAAATTTTCATGATACGCTCAAGCTCAGTAACAACAGCAGGTTCTGCTGTGAAGTTTACCAGAACGAAAGAACCATCACGGAATTTCTTGATCTCATACGCAAGACGGCGTTTAGTTACATCGTGACTCGTAATTTCGCCACCGCCGTTAGAGATGATACCTTGGAATTTATCGACTGTCGCTTGAACAGCTTCTTGTTCAATGTCAGGACGAATAATATACATCGCTTCATATTTGCGCATTCTTTACACCTCCTTATGGACATAAGGCCCTCAATCTCAGTTGAGAGCAAGGAACGAGCCTAAACTCGCACTAAAACAGTTTACCAAATCCAACAACTGAATGCAACCTACAAATTCAATACACAAGCCTAAAACGGCTAAAACACTTGCATATCATAAGCTTTATACAATTTTATAGCATATCAAAAATTTCGCATATATAAAGGAAATCATTTGATTCACTCAGTATCTGTATACCCGGTTTCGCATGTTTCTGTTCAAGACAGCGCACAATAACCGTTGCAGTCCAAATTCATTTATCTAAGGAGGCACAATCGCATGGGTGAAAAGACTGAGTTCGAACCAGGAGATAAGGTCCCAAACGACGGCGTATACATGGAGGTCGGAGAAAAGAGCTTCCATACTGAAATCCAAAACCCGCAGCAAGTAACGCTGGAAAGAGGCGATTCTTTTCCCAAAACCGCCAACCATAATCGCAAATGGAAGAAAAAAACGAAAGCCCGTGTCCACTAATGTATATTTCCTCGGAATCCTGGCCATATTATGATTAGGCGATACAACAGAGAGGTGTGGTTCCGTTGGACGACGTAGCCGGACAAACTGTTAGGAGATCCATTCCGGGCATTAGAAGCGTTAGGTTTGTGTAAAAGGACACTGTCTTTTCAACACGGTATTGCTGGTCAGTACACCGAGTTTCATGATGTGATTGGACAGATCGTATCCTGTTAAAAATGTATCGCCTACGATGGAGGACCTTTGTGGTCCTCCTTTGTTGCATTATCGGACTTTTTGCATATCCTGGTAAAATGCAGATTAATTCAGCTCCTTCTGCTAGAATATATCCAAGTACAAAGACCTACTATCTACGGAGGTTTAAAGATGAGCTATTCTCGAATATTAAAGTGGATATCAGGTATATTCGAATTGGTGCTTGCCGTACCGATTGTGGGGGGAGCTATTGTCATGGGGAGCGGCTACTCGGCTCTGGGATTTATGCTTGTCCTGCATGCAGTAACACTTATCCTGTCGTTACGCAATCAGGAGGCGATCTACGGCTCTGTATGGGGAGTACTCACTTCTTTGCTGGCCTGGATACCCTTTGTAGGCTGGGCTCTCCATTTGATTGCAGCGATCCTTCTGATGATCTCTGGCTCAAAAAAAACAAAACGCTATCATTACCCGCCTAACCAGCTATAACAAAAGAGTGCTCCTACCGGCAATGTTTCTCTGCTGTCAGGAGCATTTTTTGCTGTAATGATATCTCTCAGAAGGAACAAACTAACCCTTGTCTTTTACAAGGTCGAGCTGTATGTCTCCCCTTTCTCGCAGACACAGCAATTCATCGAACAGGAAAGTAAGTCCGCTTTTGTCTCTCCAGTATCTGATGATGTCCGATACTACCTCCATCAAATCACGCCGAATCCCCTCTGCCAGTTGTAATCCTGCACTGTCACCATCAATGAACAAATGTGTGTGTGCCAGCTGCTCCAACTTGCGTACCTGACGCAGACATAGCACACCATTGTCCAGATAGAAGAAGTAGCATCCTTTATATAGAACCCCTTCGAATATCTCATACATATGCGGCAAATCATACGGCCCGTATACCATCGAAGCCCACTCCAATGCCAACGATTTACTCATACATCGTTTCCCCTTTCCTAATGAAAATAAAGTTATCCTTCTTTCCAAGTAATATGGAGCAAAAGTATGTAAACCTAAAACCAATAAAACTTAATAAGTACTACTTTATTAGTAATATAATATAAAAAATAGTACTACTCGGTGAGTAGTATGTCAATAGGATATACGAAAAAAGTTTTACGATATAGGTAGTGTAGGATATAATACAAATAACTAATTTAGTAATTTTGTAACCCACAATATTTTCTTAAGGAGGCTCATTAACGTGAGTCAAATTCATTTTAAATTGAGTGAAACACTAGAAATGATTGGAGCTACACGTAACAAGATCGCGGTGGAGTCGAAAACAAGACCTGCTACAATTCTTGATTTAGCAAGTGGCGATACAAAAACCATTAAGTTGGAAACCTTGGTTAATATCTTAAATGCGATAAACGAAATCGCCCGTAGCCACGGCTTGGAACAAACATTTGGTATTGAAGATATCATTCAGTACGTCCCTCAAAGCACAGAAAATACGCGCTAATCCACTTTGGGATAGCGCGTACTTTTTTTAATAATATGATTCTTACCTTTCAAAAAGCATAAATCCCTTCTAAGTTCTTTACTTCGTGGACACGTTAGCCGCATATATACCTTCAAAATATCTCCCATAAACAAAAAATCTCCTACGTCACAGACGTAAGAGATTGGTTTATTAAATGAAGTTAGTGGCGGAAAGAGTGGGAGTCGAACCCACGCACGCCTTGCGACGCCTAACTGATTTCGAGTCAGCCCCCTTAGACCTCTTGGGTACCTTTCCGCAGCAAGGATAATTATATCATCATTGCAACTGTGACGCAAGCTGATTCTGGTTCATCGCCATTCATCTTTCTTGGCTCAATTCGCTTCCGTGTTTTAATCGTCGGCGTTGGCCTTTGATCGCAGCACTTTCTTCATATTCTTTTCGAACTTGGCACGCGGAATCAGCACACTATGCTGGCAACCGACACATTTGATTCGAATATCCATCCCCATGCGGATAATTTCCATTTCATTCGTTCCACACGGATGAGGCTTCTTCATCTGTACAATGTCCCCTAGTTCAAATGACTTACGCTCCACCCTTCTCTCCCCCTTTTATTCCTTGCTCATCTTCTTTTTCTAGGGTTATCGCCGTCTCCAAGGCGACCTGACGATGTTCCTCATCCTCTAGGGCCTTCTTGATGTTATTCTGAATATCACGCTCTACCACGGCCCCTGTATTTGGCATACATTCTGCCACAACACGCACAATATACTCTGAGGTAGTCATGGACTGAACCCCTAACACATCTGGTATATTAAGTATCTGTACATTGGACTCTTCAATGCCTTGGATTGCCTGTTTTACCAAACCAACTGCTTCCTCCAGACTACGCTCGGCCTTCATTGGCACATCCACTACCGCCAACGCGTTGGACATGGAGAAGTTTGTTACCGTTGTAATTGAGCCGTTCGGTAAAATGTACACCTCACCTTTCCAGCTCACCAGTCTGGTTGTGCGCAGCCCGATCATTTCCACCGTACCCTTGAAAGTACCTGTCTGGATGACGTCTCCTACGGCAAATTGATCTTCAAAAATAATGAAGAATCCAGTAATTACATCCTTAACCAGGCTCTGTGCCCCAAAACCAACGGCCAATCCAAGCACTCCAGCTCCAGCAATCAGAGGACCAAGATTAATACCCATTTGAGAAAGCACCAGCATAATCAAGATGAAATTGAATACAATATTGGTTACATTTTTTAGCAATTCCCCAACGGTCGTTAACCGCCTTGTATTCAATCGGAATCTGCCGTTATCTCCCTTTTGTTGCATTGACTTATCTATAATTTTATTAATAACTCGAATAAAGATACGTGTAATAATGAAAATAATTGCAATTTTCAAAATCACAAACAAAAAGGTCGACCACATCTCACCATCTGTAATGAATTTCCATACGATATCCTTCAAGTGGATAGCACCCTTCACTACCTCTTCTGTGCCTGAATCGCCCTCCAGCCAATGCATAAAGGTCATCCTGTACTCCTCCTTAAAAAAGGGAACTACTCTTCCTGCTTCCCGAATTCTATTTCCTACTATATAAGCTTATCTACTGACTTCAAACATATGGCTATGAATAATCTACTTCCTCGAGTATAAAAGCACAAGTTTATCCATATACTAGCTACTATCTTGAGAATAAATGTTACCCGCAGGCTAATTGTTATTCTCCAAGGTACAGCGAGCGCAACCTTCACACTCCATTACAGAGCGAAAGGAAGATTCCATGACTCATCCATCTGACTTCATTCCGGAGCAAGAACCCCTAAGCTTAAAAATATCACACACAGACCCCGGGATCCAATCAGCCATCATCCATCGTCTGCTGTTCCATCTGCATCAGGCGCCGAGTCTGCAAAATATCGTCATTATTTGCATCGGCACCGACCGTTCTACTGGAGATTGCCTGGGTCCGCTCGTAGGTACGCATTTATCACGCTACAAAAGCCCTCTGTTTAACCTATACGGTACATTAGAGGAGCCTGTACATGCTATGAACCTGCAAACGACGCTGAATGGCATACAAGCCCGATATGAACAGCCTTATATCATTGGTATAGATGCATGTCTTGGACAAACCTCCAGCGTTGGATGCATTCAGGTTTCAGATGGTCCTCTCAAGCCTGGAGCAGGTGTAAATAAAGAATTACCGCCGGTCGGCGATATCCATTTAACTGGTATCGTTAACGTCGGCGGCTTCATGGAATACTTCGTGCTGCAAAATACGAGACTAAATTTGGTAATGAAATTATCAGATATCATTGCTGGCAGCCTATACTCCGCAATTAAGGAGTGGCATTACCGTTCTGTCCTGCTTGCTGCGCAAGAGTAACGGCTTCTTTTTCTTCAGGTGATAAGGAATAGGTGGATTGTCCCGCTTCTAGAGGCTTGGCATACACATATGAGCCATCTCGGTTATAAATGCCGGTTAATACCATACCATCCTGATTGTCGTCTACAATAGCCAGGGAAAAGCTTAAATCGCTTCCTCTCTCACCAAAGGCATTATAACGTTTGATACCTATATGTCCCTTCAAGCCAGCCAGTTTACTACGTAATGATTTCATACTTGCACGATGGGTTTCCTGCTCATCCTCAATCGTATCCATCTGTACCTTCAAATCAATCAGCAGCGTTTCCAAATTCTCGACACCGCTGCCTGCCATCATGGTTTCATACTTTCGCCGCATCTTCTTCAGCTTTGCACCCTGCACGATAATAACAATCAACAGGATGAGCAAAATAAGCACGATCCCTGCAACGATTCCGGCAAGCTGTTCCATGATTAGTCCATTCAATTCAGCCATATGCTTGCTTCTACTCCTCTACCTCAAAAATCATGTTACTGCATACTTATATTTTATACGTTTGAGAACAGCGAAACAAATAACACAAGGCTATTAGTTTATCCATCAAAACCATTCTAATTCCTGCAATTCCAGACAAAGCAAAGACATATCTCACTTTCCATTTTGCTCAAGGAGACATGTCCATATTTCAACAAACTACTGTAATAGCTCCAGTAATCTTTCCAAATCCTGCTGGCTGTAATAATTCAATTCAATTTTGCCTTTATCCTTATTGTGCTTGATCTTTACAGTTGTTTTAAAGCGTTCACGCAGGGACTCTTCCATATGGTCAATATAGGGGTCCTTTTTTCGTACCTTTGTTTTGGCTTTCGCCTCACCAGGCTTATGATCCAACTGCTGTACAGCTTCCTCCAGTTCGCGAACACTCCACTGCTGTTCAATACATTGCTGTGCTAACTGTTTCACCATGTCTGGATCTTTGAGCCCAACAATAGCTCTAGCATGTCCCATAGACAATGTTCCACGTGAAACATGATCTTTAACTTCTTCAGGCAATGCGAGCAAGCGAAGGAAATTGGCAATATGAGAACGTGATTTTCCCACTTTCATGGACAACTCTTCCTGAGTTAAAGAAAACTGATCCATTAATCCCTGATAAGCTACTGCCACTTCCATTGCATTCAAATTCTCACGCTGTAAATTCTCAATCAGGGCAATCTCCATCACCTGCTGATCCGTAAAATTGCGAACAACTACAGGTATAGTCGGATTCCCACAAAATTGAGAAGCCCGAAAACGTCTTTCCCCGGCTATGATTTCATATCCTCGCAATACACTACGTGCAATAATGGGTTGGATAACACCGTGCTGACGAATGGATTCGGCTAATTCCTTAATGGACTCTTCATCAAACGTTTTTCGAGGCTGGTACGGATTCGCACGCAACTGGCTGAGCGGAATGTCAACAACCTTATCCTCTTCATTGACTGTAAGGGAGGGAATGAGTGCATCAAGTCCTTTTCCCAACCGTTTACTCATAAGATACCACTTCCTTTGCCAACTCAATATATACCTCTGCCCCACGGGAACGGGGATCATACGTAATAATGGACTGGCCATGTGATGGTGCTTCGCTGAGTCTCACATTGCGTGGAATAATCGTCTGATAAACCTTGCTTTGAAAATACTTTTTCACTTCTTCAATCACCTGAATACCCAAGTTCGTGCGGGCATCAAACATGGTTAACAACACACCTTCAATTTGCAATGAGGTGTTCAGATGTTTTTGCACTAATCGCACGGTATTCAACAATTGACTTAATCCTTCCAATGCGTAATATTCACACTGGATTGGAATAATGACTGAATCGGAAGCCGTCAATGAATTGAGCGTCAAAATACCCAGCGATGGCGGGCAATCAATTAAAATATAATCATAATTATGCTTAACGAGTTGAAGCGATCTTTTTAATCTCAATTCACGAGAAATGGTCGGTACCAGTTCAATTTCCGCGCCTGCTAACTGAATGGTTGCCGGAATAATATCTAATCCTTCAACCTGTGTACTGACAATAGCTTCGCTAGGATCAACCTCGTTAATGAGTACATCATAAATGCAATTTGCCACATCCGCCTTATTGATACCCACACCGCTGGTTGTATTACCTTGCGGGTCGATATCCACGAGCAATACCCTTTTGCCGAGGGAAGCAAGTCCGGCGCCCAAATTAACGGAAGTAGTTGTTTTGCCTACTCCGCCCTTTTGATTGGCTACGGCTATTATTTTTGACACTTCATTCACCTCATAATTTAATCGGAATCCTGCTACACTCCATGATTGCAAAATGCTCTATGGAGACGTTACTTAGTCCTTAACTTACGGATAACGGCAATTTCAGAATAGAATTGAGTATGCTGCGGTTTTATTCGGCGTTAGACAGAAAAAGCGGCAATTGCTGCCGCCTGTACGCTTCATCCCTTACTTACGTTTGGGAATTTGAATGACAATCTCATAGTGATCCTCATGATCAGATTCCTTGGTTTTGATATCCAAGCCTGAGCCAGACACCATATCAATGGATTGACGTATCGTATTCAGCGCAAGCCGGACATCCTTGGTAAAGGAAATCCGCTTCGATTTCTTATTGGTGGATACTTGTTTATAAAAGGCAACTCGTGCCTCTGTCTGCTTCACATTGAGTTCTTTGGCAATGACTTCATCTAAAACCTTGTACTGTAGTTCTTCGGTCTCTAATGACAATAATGCACGAGCATGACGCTCGGACACCTTCCGTTCCATTAGAGCCTCTTTCACTCTCTCCGGCAGATGAAGCAGCCGTATCTTGTTAGCAATAGTGGATTGGCTTTTACCAAGTCGTTGAGCGAGGCTTTCCTGGGTGAGCTGATGTAGATCAATCAGCTTTTGGTAAGCTACAGCCTCTTCAATCGCAGTTAACCCTTCCCGTTGAAGATTCTCAATCAACGCGATGGATGCAGCTTGTGAATCATTAAACTCACGAACAATGGCTGGAATAGTTTCCATACCCAGCTTGGTGACAGCTCTCCAACGACGTTCCCCTGCTATAATCTCATATTGTCCATTACGGAAACGAACGACAATCGGTTGAATTACACCATGCGTCTTAATGGTCTGGCATAGCTCATCAATCTTCTCGTCGTCAAATATGGTACGGGGCTGATAAGGACTGCTGACAATATCCCGAACTGGAATTTGTTTTATTTCGTCCCCAGTAGATCGCTCCGTCAAACCAAATAGCTTGGAAAATTGTTCTTTCATTCCGTATAATACCACCTAATTTCATAATAGCACCATACTAACAGCGCTTCGTGAAAAACAGTTCCTTACGCGGATCGTAGACCCTTTTATATGAAACAGCGCCGTAAGCGGGTACACTCCACGTACTCCCCTGACATTTGTTGTCCCACTCCCCTATATGTATATCTGAATTCATGGGTACAGGAGCAGTCAACTTACATTAAAACGATTATCTCTATTCTATCACTTTTCCAGCCATAATCCTATCGTCTCTACCAGCTTTTCGGAAGGATAAGAGAATAAATTATGCATCCTCTTTGATAACTATCATCCATCTTCCTCCCCAAATGTAAACAAGAACGCATGATAGCAAAGAGTCTTTTATGTAAAGAGTCTATCAGCCATAAAAAAAGTGAATGTTTCACGTGAAACATTCACTTTCTTTCAAACATTTACACTAACGGCGTCTTCAAAGGAGTACCCGGCTTACGTGGATATTTTCGTGGTGTAGCCGCTCTTTTCTCAATAATAATCATATGTCTGGCTGCATCTTCAACAGGTAGCTGGAAGGCCTGAACATGTTTGATTTTTCCCTTTAGCTCTTTCAAGCTGTAGGAAGCTTCCTTGATTTCCTCTGTAGGATCACTGCCCTTCATCGCGGCAAAGTGTCCTCCTTCACGGACAAACGGCAAACAAAATTCATTCAATACTGCGAGACGAGCAACAGCTCTAGCTGTCACTAGATCATAGCTATCGCGGTATCCTGGTTTACGCCCCAATTCCTCTGCCCTGCTATGAATCAGTTCAACATTTTCCAGACCCAACTGTTCTACCACATGTGCCAAGAATTGTATACGTTTATTCAACGAGTCTACAATAGTCAACTGAATCTGCGGAAAGCATATTTTCAAAGGAATGCCCGGAAAACCTGCACCTGATCCAATATCAGCTAGGCTTTCCACATCTTTTAACGGTACATAAAAGGCCAGGGAAAGAGAATCATAAAAATGCTTGGTGTACACTGCATCACGCTCAGTAATACCCGTCAGGTTCATTTTTTCATTCCACTCAACCAGCACACGGTAATATGTTTCAAACTGCTCTAACTGACTGTCATTAATCACAATACTATGCTCTGCCAGCCGCTGCTTAAATTGCTGTTGTATCGCGTCCATTATGATCCCCTTGCTGCCGTTACGCGGTTATAATGCTCCAGATAAACCAGCAAAATGGAAATATCCGCAGGAGTTACACCCGAAATACGGGATGCTTGGCCAATCGACATCGGACGGATCTTTTCAAGTTTCTGCTTGGCTTCAATGGCCAGTCCTTGAACTTCACTGTATACAATATCCTCTGGGAGCTTCTTCTTCTCCATCTTTTGCAGACGCTCAACATGCATCAATTGCTTTTCAATGTAGCCCGCATACTTAATTTGGATTTCCACCTGCTCCTGTTCTTCCTCAGTTAGAGCTATAGGTGAAGGTGAGATTTGTGCTACTTGCGCATAACTGATCTCTGGTCGACGCAGCACCGTTAACAAATTACTGCCATCCTGTATTGGTGCAGATCCGCCTTGCTCCAGCATCTCATTTATATCAACCGGACGAACCTTCGCCAAGCGTAAACGTTCAATCTCTTGCTCTACCTTTTGCTTTTTATCCAAAAAGCGCTCGTATCGTTCATCCGTAATTAGGCCAATATCATGCCCGATCGGAGTCAATCGCAGGTCGGCGTTATCATGACGCAACAACAGACGGTATTCTGCACGCGACGTCAGCAAGCGATAAGGCTCATTCGTACCCTTCGTCACGAGATCGTCGATCAGAACCCCAATGTAGCCTTGCGAACGGTCCAATACGACAGGCTCTTTGCCCTGCACCTTGCGAGCTGCGTTAATCCCTGCCATAATCCCTTGACCTGCAGCTTCTTCGTAACCGGAAGTACCGTTAATCTGACCTGCTGTGAACAAGCCTGGGACTTTCTTCGTTTCCAAAGTAGGCCATAACTGCGTAGGTACCATTGCATCATATTCGATAGCATAGCCATTGCGCATCATCTCTACCTTTTCCATCCCCGGAATCGAACGCAGCACAGCTAATTGCACATCCTCTGGCAAGCTGGTGGACAAGCCCTGAACATAGTATTCAGATGTGTTTTTACCTTCAGGCTCCAAAAAGATTTGGTGCTTAGGCTTATCACTGAAACGTACCACCTTATCTTCAATAGATGGGCAATAACGTGGTCCCGTTCCTTCAATCAGACCAGAGAACATGGGTGCACGGTGCAAATTATCATTAATAATCTGATGCGTTTCTATTGAAGTATATGTCAGCCAGCAAGGAAGCTGTTCATTATCTGAAGACTTCGTTTCATAGGAAAAGAACTTCGGTTGATCATCACCCGGTTGTATTTCCGTTTTGCTAAAATCAATCGTGTCCTTATGCACACGTGGCGGCGTTCCTGTCTTAAATCGAACCAGATCAAAACCCAGCTCTCTCAAATGCTCAGACAATCTCAACGAAGGCTGTTGATTGTTCGGACCACTCTCATACATCAGCTCGCCCATAATGATTTTTCCGCGCAGATAAGTGCCTGTGGTCAGGACAACTGCTTTACTTCGATACTCTGTGCCCGTCTTCGTAATTACACCTACGCAATGACCGTCTTCCATAATCAGCTCTTCAACCATACCTTGGCGTAAGGTCAGATTCGGTTCCTTTTCCATCGTTTCCTTCATCGTATGCTGATAAGAGAACTTGTCTGCTTGTGCACGCAATGCATGAACCGCGGGACCTTTACCAGTATTCAACATTCTCATTTGGATAAACGTCTTATCGATATTCCGACCCATTTCGCCGCCCAGTGCATCAATTTCTCGCACCACATGCCCTTTTGCAGGACCGCCAATAGACGGGTTGCAGGGCATGAAAGCGACCATATCCAGGTTAATTGTGATCATCAACGTGCGACAGCCCATCCGTGCTGCTGCCAAGGCTGATTCTACGCCCGCATGGCCCGCGCCTACGACAATTACGTCATAGTCGCCTCCTTGGTAACCCATACCTTTCTTACCTCCTTATACATTCCGGTCTTCACGCCGAATATGCTCTTGTATATATAACGATAGTAGGCTTATATCAGCCATGCTTGAAAGTTCTATTTGCCCAGACAAAATTGTGAAAATATTTGATCTATTAGCGCATCATGCGCAGTATCGCCTACAATCTCACCCAAATGCTCCCATGCCAGCCTTACATCAATCTGGATCATGTCGATCGGAACAAATTGATCAGCGGCTTCATAGGCATCTACCAGCGATTGCCGCGCCTTCTTCAACAAAGCAATATGCCGTACGTTGCTGACATATGTCATATCCGCTGATTCCAGCTTGCCGCTAAAGAATAAATTCGATATAGCCTGCTCCAGTCGGTCCGCTCCCTCATTTTCCTTCACAGACATCGGTACGATAAGCTCTTCGGGAACATAACGCAGCAACAAATCCCGGTCTACTTGGGCCGGTAAGTCCATTTTATTCATAATGACAATCGCTTGTCTACCGCGGATTTGTTCCATTAATGCCATTTCATCCTCATGCAGTGGTTCGTTGGCGTTAATGACGATGAGCAGCAGATCCGCTTCACTAACCGCCGTTCTCGAACGTTCTACTCCGATCCGCTCCACTACGTCCATCGTTTCACGAATCCCAGCTGTATCCAGCAGCTTGAGCGGAATACTATTAATCGTCACATATTCCTCAATAACGTCACGGGTTGTGCCCGGAATATCGGTCACAATTGCCCGCTCGCCCTGAGCCAATGTGTTCAGCAGTGATGATTTTCCCACATTTGGTCTTCCAACAATCGCTGTGGTCAGCCCTTCACGCAAGATCTTTCCCTGCTCCGCCGTATGCAGCAGCCGATCAATTTCCGTCATGACCTGACTGCTTTTATCCTTGATTAAGTCAGATGTAAAAGATTCAACATCATGCTCAGGATAATCAATGTTCACTTCAATATGAGCAAGTGTCTCCACCAAAACATGACGCAAGCGACGAATATTCTGGGACAGTTGTCCATCCACCTGCTTCAAAGCCACCGAAAAAGCTTTATCTGATTTGGAACGAATCAAGTCAATGACACCCTCCGCCTGACTCAGGTCAATACGACCATTCAAAAAAGCACGTTTCGTAAATTCACCTGGCTCAGCCAGACGTATATTTTGCAGCAATAGTAAATCCATCACCCGTTTGACGGCTACGACCCCGCCATGAGTGCTGATTTCTACGACATCTTCTGTCGTAAAAGAGCGTGGGGCCCGCATCACTGTAACTAAAACTTCCTCCACCTTTTCCTGGCTTTGAGGATCTATTATATGTCCATAATGTACCGTGTGAGTTGGAGCCTTGCTTAGAGGCGTTTTACTACGGAACAATGCCTCCACTTCCATGACCGCTTCTGGACCGCTGATCCGTACAACCGCAATGCCGCCCTCGCCGACAGCCGTTGCAATGGCAGCTATAGTATCGCTCAGCATAAAGTTTCTACCTCCTATCAAGTAGAAACGACATTGCCGTCCTTCATCAAGGACGGCAGCCGTTTCAGCGAGAAATATAAGAAAAAAAGCAATGGCTTCTGCATCTTGCAGAGAGCCATTGCGTCGGATTATTTTTTAGCAATGACGACGCGCCGATTGGGCTCGTCCCCCTTGCTGTATGTTCTAACCAGCGCATGCTGTTGGAGCTTGGCGTGAATCAGCTTCCGCTCCTGTGACGGCATTGGCTCCAGTACCACTTCCTTGCCATAACGAATAGCCTGGTTCGCCAACCGATCTGCCAAATCCTCCAGCGTTTTTTGCCGACGTGCACGAAATTGCTCGGCATCCAGCACAATTCGGATGAATTTGTCAGAATGACGGTTGGCAACGATATTCGTCAGGTACTGTAATGCATCCAATGTCTGTCCTCTGCGGCCGATCAACATACCGAGCGACGGACCGGAGATATCCAGTGTACTTTCATCCTTGCGGTGGCGGACATCAACTTTAACGTCCAATCCCATTCCTGCTGCTGTTTCACGGATGAAACGCACCGCCTCTTCATAAGGATCTATATGTCCCGAAGGTGCTCCCATGTTCATCTGTGCTTCCTGTGCAACAGGCCCAGTTTCTTCTGATAAAGCCTGTCCCACGCTAGAAGGTGCTTGAGCCGATACATGAGGTTCAGCCGCGTGTGTGGTTTCAGGAGACGGCTCAGAGAGCAGCGTAAGCTCCACCTTCGCCTTCTTGACCCCGAGCCACCCCAGGAATCCTTTTGACGGCTGTTCCAACACGCTTACGGTTACCCGTTCACGGCTTACTCCCAGCTGGGAGAGTCCTTGTCTTACAGCATCTTCAACGGTTTTTCCTGATGTCACGACTTTGGTCATCTCGACTTTTTAGCCCCCTTCGTGTTTTTGCCACTTTTTTTCTTACTATTGGAGGAACCTGTTTTCGCGAGACTGGCTGTTTTCACATTCGCCAGTGCTGCTTCTTTATCCTTATTCCGATAAAGGAAATAGTTTTGAATGATCGTGTAAATATTACTGTAGAACCAGTACAATGGCAAAGCGGATGGGAAGTTGTACGACATGAACAGAATCAGCACCGGATAGACGTACAGCAAAAATTGCATTGGTCCCTGCTGCGGCGTCGGATTCATTTTCATCATCATCCAGGTTTGGACAAAAGTCGTAATCGCTGCCAAAATCGGCAGGATAAACAAGTGATCCGGTTTACCTAACTGGAGCCACAAGAAGTCATGATCCCGCAATGCCGAGTTATAATAAATGGCATTATAAAGCGCGATGAAAATTGGCATCTGTACTACCAAAGGAAGACAGCCAGCCATCGGGTTGACCTTATTTTCCTGGAACAACTTCATCGTCTCTTGCTGGACTTTTTCAGGCGTATCCTTGTACTTCGCTTGAATTTCTTTTAATTGCGGCTGAATGGCCTGCATAGCTTTGGAACTACGTACTTGCTTGAGTGTAAGCGGCAAAATAATGGTTCGCACGATAATCACCAGAATCAGTACGGCCAGGCCATACTCTCCAGAGAACCATTGGGCAAATGTATCTAACGCATACGAAAACCAGTAAACGACATATCTTTGCCAAAACGATCCATTGGCCAAGTCTGCCGTCGTGTAAGAATTGTGGGCCGTCTGAGCACATCCGGACAGCACAGCAACAAGTGCCAATAAGGCAATCAGGAGGAACCATTTTCCTCGTTGAGTCTTCAAACGCGACACTTCATAACCCCTTTCTTAACCAATCCATTCCAACGTAAATCATACCATATCCTGTAGGACAAAGATACTGACTATCGGCGTGAAGACTTGAGCAGCGAGGCTTTGCGTAGAACGTGCAGCACGCTTTTCTCCAGCTCTTGATACGACATTGTAACCGCACCCTTACGAACGATAAAAATCAGGTCAATCTGCTCCACCAATTCATGCTCATGATGGCGCACAATTTCCTTAACGATTCTGCGCATCCGGTTGCGAACTACTGCGTTGCCGATCTTCTTGCTGGCCGAAATTCCGACGCGGAACTGCTCTACCTCTCTGCGGCGGAACCAGTACACCACAAACTGATGGTTGGCAAAAGATTTGCCATGGCGGTATACGCGCCCAAAGTCCGCCCGGTTTCGTAGACGCAATTTTTTTTGCACGGCGCTTCTCCTTGCTCATCTCTTTTACACATGTCGGTAAGCTAACCTTTACCTTTTATATAGTAAGAAGTATGGACAACATTCCAACATGGTAATCTCGCTTATTTTATATCCGTTTTCAAAAGCTTCATCTAATATAGGACAGGATGCTGGACTTCTCCCTCTTCTTTCACTACATTTTTTACAACAATAAAAGAAGGAATCCGATCCCTGAATACCTCAATTATGAAAAAAAAGACCACCGTAGTGGTCTTTATGCACGCATTACGCACTCAATACTTTTCTACCTTTTTGGCGACGAGCTGCCAAAACTTTACGGCCATTCTTCGTGCTCATTCTTTTACGGAAGCCGTGAACTTTTTTACGTTTGCTGACATTCGGTCTGAAAGTCGGTCTCATTGTGCTGCACCTCCTTACAAGGAATACGTTTTATATGGAATATACCTAACGTAGCAATCTCCACAAAAAACACCTTTGTACATTTAACCACAAATAGCGGGCAAAGTCAATGTACTTGTGAATCCTCTCCCTCTTTTTCGCATTCAGGAAGCCTCCTCCCCTTCCTCCCGCTCACTCACTTCACTCTTTTATCCCCTTACTTCATAAAACTTCTTTCACCTCTCCCTCCATCATCAGCATTCTATTTGTAGTTTTCGCTCCTCCAAAAACGGTTTTTTACATTTATTCATTCTGTAACTTGAATCCATCCTATTTTCAGATCGACGTTATCAGGTTCGTTCAAAAATAATGTCGGAAACGTTACCGGAAATTTTCAACAGAAAAATAAGCCTCTGTGACCAAAAGGCAACGGCTGTTATACACAGATCCACAAAAAGAACTGAATTGTGATTTAAATGGTCATAACCTGTGCATAACATTTTAGAGTAAAAAAGAGTTATTGTCGAAAACTGAACAAATTATAAACAATATCTTGTGTTGTGAATAAAAATTGTACACAACAGATTGAATTTGTGGATAAATAACCACCAGTCATTGAAATACAAGGCTTCTTTTGCTATGATGATATTACTTTTGAATGTGAATATGTTGTTTTACCCTCCATATTATCAACACCCTGTGGATAAAGTTGTGAACAAGTTCAATTTATCCATCTTTTTATTTTTGTGCGGATTCGGGATTCTGGGGATATATTCTACATTTTTCATTTGATTTCGACATATTGCAGTCCCGTTTTGGCCTGCGGGATCAAGAGAACGGATCGTGCCGCACATTCCCTCCTGAGAAATATCGCCTTTCTTCTGCTGATCAGCAGCGGAATTTCCATTAGCTATTTTTCAGGGTCATTTTGTGCTGCGTTCTCTCACCACACTGCCGCATGATTTAGGCGGCGGTATGTCTTTTTATGGCCTTCAACAACATTTTTGGGATTTAGGCGTTTTGCCGAAGCGCCGAGAGCAGCTCTCTGCAGCTTAATTCGGTAAAATGTCAGGATTTAAAAGGAGTGACGTCT